>CAWDPH010000001.1:0-1576406 GCA_963804135.1 uncultured Acidobacteriaceae bacterium
CAACTACGACGAGATCCCACCGTGGGAACGGAGGGCCCCCGTTGCAAAATAGCCAAGCGACCACCGGTCCAGTGACGACCATGGAGCACGAAGCTCACAATCCGGCGCTGCTTCACCACTTCGCCGACGCCCAGCAACAGAAGAACGCCGCCTCGCTTGGCATGTGGCTGTTCCTGGTGACTGAAATCATGTTCTTCGGTGGCATGTTCTGCGCCTATCTCGTATACCGCCTCGCCCACTTCAACGCTTTCGCGGCCGGAAGCCAGCAGCTCAGCATTTTGCTTGGAGCCACGAATACCGCCGTCTTGATCATCAGTTCGGTTACGGTTGTGTTGGCGGTGAAGGCGGCGGAGGCGGGCAAGCGCAAAGTGCTCGTCGGCTACCTCGTGGTTACTGTGCTGCTCGGTATGACCTTCCTCGTCATTAAAGGATTCGAATACAGGGAAAAATTCGAGAAGCACCATGTACCCGGCGCGACGTTCAATTTCACGGACACCTTCGACGACAACGGTAAGCAAATCCCGGTCAACCCGAAGGAAGCCGAACTCTTCTTCTCCCTCTATTTCGCAATGACCGGCATGCATGCTCTGCACATGATCATCGGCTGCGGCCTGTTTAGCGTGTTGGCGGTCTTGGCGTGGAAGGGACAATACACGCCCGGCTATTTCACGCCGATAGAAAACGCGGGATTGTATTGGCACCTGGTCGATATCATTTGGATTTATCTATTCCCGCTGTTGTATTTGATTAGCAGGCACTCGTGACGGTGGCGGCCCAGCCCCTAAAGGGGCATTTGGTTTGGGAGATTTGCGGCATCGCTGAAGCGATGCCCTGATACGAAGCCCTGGTACGAAGCCCTGATACGAAGTCCTCAGGGTGTTGCAACTTTTTGGTGAATGAACTGAGAACTGACAGCTAAGAGCTGAGAACTTCTTTATGTCGGAACCAGAAGAACACACTAGTCGCCCGCAAGGATTTTACTTAGCGATTGGCATCGGCCTGCTCGTCCTGACGGCGACCACGGTTGGCGCAGCCTTTGTGAACCTCGGTCCGTTCAACCCCATCATTGCGCTGCTGATCGCCACCATCAAAGCCACGCTGGTTGTGCTCTTCTTTATGCACGTGAAAGGCGCAAGCGAAAAGCTGACCGGCGCTGTAGTTGTCTCCGGCTTCTTCTTTCTCTTGGTTCTGCTAACGCTATCGCTGGCGGACTACCTGACTCGATCCTGGCGGTAGTACGCGGAAGACCGGTCTATGGCTGTCGTCAGATTAAAGATTGACGTTTCCGGCACGGTGGGCGATGAAGTCTGGCGCGAACTGAAGCCGTTTGACCAGATCCAGAGTGCCGATTTCGGTCCTCAGTTCGGCAGTGGTGGGCGGTGCAATCATCCGCTCAACGGGCCCCACAACAAAGGGGAATGGATCGGCGCTGAGATCCGGCTGCAGACGCCGCTTCTAGCCCAATACGCAGTCTCCCATTATCTGGAGCAGGACCGCGTGCTCGATGCGGATGTGGTGGAGTAACGGTTGAGAACCCCGCTTTCTGCTATATTTCCGTGATCCCATGCCTGTTTTCCCCGACGCAACCGCGCAATCTTCGTCTGATGCAAGCAAGACCCCCAGCCTTCCACCCAAACCCCGTCCTCGCATGTCCACGAGCAACCGGCTGCTTTTCTTCCTGACCGCGTGGCTGATCGTGCTAATGCCGTTCCTGTTCTGGTGGAACACCTGGTTCGGCCGCCATCTCTCCGACAAACAGCTGGCTGAGTATCTGCAAGACGAGAAGCATCCCCGGCACATTCAGCACGCGTTAGTGCAGATCGGCGAGCGCATGAGCCGCCACGACGCGAGTGTCACCCGCTGGTATCCCGACGCTATCCGCTTGGCCGCAGATCCTGTCGAAGAAGTGCGCAACACCGATGCTTGGGTGATGGGGCAGGACACATCCGGTGCAGGGTTTCATGAAGCTCTGCTGAGAATGCTCGCCGATTCTTCTCTCAGCGTGCGTGGCAATGCAGCGCTTTCGCTGGTCCGCTTCGGAGACGCAACCGGAAGGCCCCAAATTGTTGAACTTCTGCAACCCGCCCAGGTGATCGCGCCCGATGCCGGACAGATGACGGATGCCAGCGCTATCGGCACCAGCATCCACCAGGGCGGAGTCGTCGCCAAGCTCCAAGTAAGCGGGAACAGCGCGATCCATACTATTGAAATCCGCACTATTGAAATGCGTTCCCCAATCGCTGGCCGTGTGCGCACGCTCTCGGCTCAGGTTGGGCAGCAGGTCAAGCCGGGAGACCTCATCGCGACGATCGACCCGTCTACCGAGCAGGTCTGGGAAGCGTTGCGCGCACTCTATCTCGTTGGCCAGCCCAGTGACCTTGCCGCAGTTCTTCCTTATGAACGAGAGTTGCCCGACATCCCGGATCACGTGCGGCAACAAGCGCTAGAAACCGAGACAGCGATACGTGAGAGGGCGAAATAAGAGGTTGGTTAGCGATGGGTGATCCCCCCTCGACACGGTCTTTGGAAATCATAGACTTAGGAGGCGATTGTCCCCAGGTCATTGAAGAATAAGGACTTACTTGTAAAGTATTTGAAAATCAATCAGTTAGAGTGGATTCACAGTTAGCAAGCGTCACCATGGAGCCTTCAAATCGGCATCACGCCGACTTCTTTTTCCACTTCGACCGTGTCCACCATGACGATGGCGTCCCAGGGACAGCCGTCGAGAAAACATCCGTCCGGGCCCTTGCTGATGCACTTCTTGCAGCCAATGCAGAGGATCGGGTCGACCTGGATCCGGCCAAACGGAGGGCTGTCTTCGTCGGGAACCCAGAACATGCAATCTTCCACCGGACAATACTCGACGCAGGCCGGCGAGCCCGCGCAGCCGGTGCAGCACTCGGTAATCACCGCCAACTCCTTCGGTTTCTTCTTTCGAGGAGTTAGTATCCCCTTGGACTTGGGCTCGAATTTGAACTCTTCGGGCACCATCCCGGCGGGTTTCACGGGGTCCACTTCTGCAGGCATGCCGGTGAGTATACCGCATACGTTTGGGATTTTCATCGTTCTTTGCGCTCAAAGGCTTGGTCGTTTTTTGATATATTGGGTGTCGAAAATGGACGCACGGGGTCGGGCGGCCATTGCCGGTGGGGGGCTGCCGGACGGAGGCATACCGTGTCAAGTGATCAGCGCGACATTCTTGAAACTCTCAAGTTCGAACTCGAATTCCTGGAGCAGGGAGGCTACGGACGTTCCGTGCGTACTCCCCAGACGCCGACGAGGAGCTTCCAGGATTCTCTCAGCTGCCTCAATTTCAGCGACCCGACGATGCCGCATCCATGCAGCGAATGCTTCCTCACCGACTTCGTCCCCAAGAACTCCCAAAGTGAAAACGTGCCGTGTCACCATATTCCCCTGAATCCAGACGGGGAGACCGTGGACATGCTGCGGGACCACCAACTGAAGTTGGAGGAGGCCTTACGAAATTGGCTGCGCGCGACCATCCGCCGCCTCGAGCGGGAGCGCGCGGCGGCAGCAAAACCGGAGCATCCTTAAACTCAAACATGAAATCGAAGAGGACGTAATCCTGAAGGAAGCCTTCGGGACAGCCGGCAAGATACCGGCGCCACAAAGGAGCGTGCAAGCCTATGATGCTGGTCGTTTCCGTCGTACTTGGGATCGTCCCTCTGCTGGGAGTAGCCTGGATCGTTTTGCGTGGAAATATCGGCACGGTCGACGGCCTCTTCATGAGCCTGATTCTTCTGCCACTTTCCGGCATTCTATTCCTGAATGCATATCTGGATGTTCGGGGGCGTTTGAAAGCAAAAGCAAGGACAACGACCGCGGCAAGTCCTTTGGCGACGGGCAAAATTACCACTCCCGGTATCGAAACTGCTCCGCAGCTTCCCCATCACAAGGTCAAGATTAAGAAGGCCGGGCAGCGCGCCTGCAACGAGAAAAACGAGAAGGGGAAGTTTTGCGGCGGCCATTTGAAACGCTGGTTTTATAGCGTCGATGTGATCGAGCAAGATTGCGGCGATGCGGAACAGGCCTGGGGACTGGACGCCGAGGTCTACCGCTGCGAGCATTGCAAGACTTTGTATTTGCCGCACCCCGGGGAATCGGTGGTGAATGTAGCTGGGCAGGGGCAGATTTCGGTGTTTGGCCTGACGGTGCCGCCGAAGGAGAGCTAGAGTGTGATAGCCAAGACTTGGCCTTGCCGACCGTGATGTCCGATGAAGTTGCCACTGTCAGGGCGACCCTTGGGTGGGGTGAATAAACGGCGCACACTTGCGCTATCGCCTGGTTTCGTCAGCTACGCGAGATTCGAGCTTAGCCTGGAAATCGTAAATACCAAATGCAAAACTAGAGCCGTGATCCCTGTCGTACGTCATCGAAACCGCACTTTGCCTTCCGTCAGGCCAGATCGTGGTAACGCTGGTCGGGTTAATATTAAGTTGTTTTATTTCGCGTCGCCCGGCCGAGATTTCTCCGCATCAAAAAAGATTCTAGAGCCCTTCAGAGCCCCCAAGTCCGCATCGTTAGCAGCGACAAAGATCCACACCACCCAGTACTTGCCGACCGGCGCCACGGCGACAGAAGAGATCACCCTTTGAAGGCCCCCGCCTCCGGGTTCGCGTATGGCGATGGTAAATGATTGCGAGAGTTCAATGATGACTCGCCCGGCATACTCGAATGGATGGACTTTCGACGCGCTTTTCCATGCCAGCCGAGGAGTTTGAATGTGATCCAGGACTTGATCGACCACGCGACGCGCTGCCTTCTGGTCATTCGGCGATTGCGGAAAAGTAGCGTCTGGAAGACAAGCGGGGTCCACTGCAACCACAACCGCCATGGGATCAAGCCCTATCAATGTCATCCCTTCATGATGCTTCGTTACGAACAGCAGTCTCCTGGAGCACGGATTTGCCGTGGACTTGCCGGTGGGATCGTCCTTCCACCCATACTGGTGCTCAGGTGTGGTCGCTTCGGGACTTACATTCCAGCCTGCCGGGAACTCATACCGCAATCCCAAGTCCGCATTGTGGTAGGTGTTGCCGGAGATATCGCCCGCGCTTATTTGAGCGACATGGCTATCCTTCGGGTCGCCAGGCGCAGCAAGGCATGAGGTCCCCAATAGTGCGGAGATGGTGAGCATCAACAGCGTTCGCGGCATGCGGCTCTCCTCCTTATCAGGGGCATCGCCAACAGAGTGAGAAGAGTGAAGATGAACCGAAGCATATACAACATTAGACACCATCCACCTGCTGATTGGCGTAACTCCCCCGACTCGGAAACCCCGCCTGTGTCCGATAGGTGGAGTCCCGCCAAGATTAGCCACCTATTAAGAAGGTGATCGCGGAGCACAACAAAAGAAAGAAGGAATTGGGCCAACCCAGGCTTTCGTTATCATCTGAAGAATGAAGTCCGACAAGGCGAGAACCTCAGGCCTTCCGGGCAACAATCATCGCGAGAACCATAGGCAGATAGATAACGGACGCATGCAAGACGCGGCTGGCCAAGACTATCGAATTTGATCTCGCCAACTTTATTACGTGATATAGCAAGAAGACGCCCGCCAGGAACATTCCACTTAGATAAATGGGGCCCCCGCGATCGATCAGCGGGAGCATCGTAGTAACTACCAGGATCACAGTGAAGGCAATCATCTCGGCGCGCGTGAAGCGGGAATCTAGATCAAACCGGGGCAGCATCTTGTAGCCAGCGCGGGTGTAGTCCTCACGGTACATCAGGGCAATCGCCAGGAAATGCGGAAACTGCCACAGAAAAAGGATGGCGAAGAGAAACCAGGCGCGCGGTTCGATATTTGCCGAGGCCCCCGCCCAACCGATCAGAGCGGGCATGGCACCCGGAAAAGCGCCGAGCAGCGTGCACAGCGGCGTCTTGCGCTTCAACGGAGTATAGATCAGCAGGTACGACAGCAGCGTGGAGATCGCAAGGAAGGCTGCCAGCCGGTTTACCGTAAGCGCAAGATACAGGCTCCCGGCTAGGCTCAGCAGAATCCCGAACAGGAACGCCTCACTAGCATGGAGCCTGCCTGAAGGCAGCGGACGGCTAGCGGTGCGGCGCATCTGACCGTCCCACACCCGTTCCATCCACTGATTCAGGGTTGCGGTACCGCTGGCGACGAGGAGCGTGCCGACTAGTGTGTTGATCAGGCCGGCAATCCTGAAAGGCCCACGCGAGGCGAGATAATAACCCGCCGATGTGGTCATCAGAATCAGCAGGTTCACTTCCGGCTTGGTCAGGGTGTAGTAGTCCTTTAGCTTGCTCCGCATGCGTCAGTGCGACTCCGCCTTGAAAGTGAAGTTCACTTCTTTGGTTTCGTTGCCGGTAATGGTGACGTTGGCAGTCTGAGTGCCGTACTCCTCATGCCAGGCAGTAAGGGTGTATTTGCCGGGAGGCAAGTTGGGCAGCTTGAAGTTCCCGCCGCCCTTGCTTACGTCGTAGTGCGACGTCTTAAGCACCGCGAAGTAACCGTGCATCCAGGGATGGACGTTACACTTCACCGAGATAAATTCTTCTCTGGCGAATTTCTCGACAATGGGCGCGGCGCCGGGCGCCTGGGATTTATTCCACTCGCGGTTCGCTTTGGCCAAGGGGTGAATGTTGTGCGTAGCCTGGTCGTCGTTGGTGACCTTGAGTTCCTGGTTGGTGTGCATGACCACAACGTGCGGCAGATACTGGCAGCCTTTCTGCTCGAAGGTGACAGCCTGGGCCGGAACCTGACCTTCATCGGGGGCACCGGACGAAACGTATACCACCACGTTTTCCAATGCATTCTTGGGCCCGGTCACAACCGATTCGTAAGTCACGGGTTTCGAATGTTGCTTGACGCAGAACGGTTCTTTCCCCATATCGATGGGTTTTTGTCTTTCGGGCGTGCCGGTGTAAGTTACCTTGCCGCTCACCGTTCCAGCGAACATCAGAGACGAACCGACGAACAGCGTGAAAACAGCTAGCAGCATTTGCTTAGTGCGCATTCGAGTACTCCTCCTCGGGTTTTGGAATTCATTAGAACTTGATTCATCAACCGGCTCACAGGCGACGGGCAACTCCCTCAGGGGCTAAAGCCCAGTATTTATGAGGCTCCTAGCGGCACGGCTGAAGCCGTGCCCTTCCCAAAACCATTTATGAAACACGCTCTAGTGACCTCCACCGGCCGATCGATTGACTGGCTTGACGCGGTGCGACGGCTGAGTCGAGGCCTGTGGGCGACCCATAGCCGCGGTCGCCCGCCTTTGTTCCTCGGGCGTGAGCTGGAACATGTAATCCACCAGCAGCTTGGTGTGGTCCTTATTGTAGCCTTGGAACGATGGCGGAACGGGACCGGCGAAGACCCAGTGATCATTCTCACGCCGGAACAGGTCCGAAGGCATGGAAGTGCCGGGGCTAATGGCTTGCGGATCGATGATCCAGCGCTCCACCCAATCCGGCTTCAGGCGCCCCCGCACCAGGAGGAGATTGGGAGCGACAGCGGTCTTGTCGTGCTGTGAATCCCCGGTGGCATGACACTTCAGGCAGGGGGCTGCCGTGCTGCTGAACAGGCTACGCGCCATGTCAGTTTCCTTCGCCGTCAGCACCGGAACCTGCTCCGGTATGTAGGGAAAAGGCTGCCGCGAAAGAGCCTGGAAGAAACGCACCAGCTTGCCCAGTTCATTTTCAGAAAAGGAAAAAGTGGGCATGTGCACTTGCAGGTAGTTCCGCACGCCGTTGCGATTGGTGTCCTTGTCGTTGAGCGCCGGGTTGGTGAGGAAGCGCAGGAGCCACTGGGGATCGACCCTGGCCCCTTCGGTCAGGAGCTTGGGGGGCAGTAACTCCTGAGCATCCTGGTAGCGTTTCATCCCCATCAGCACAGTTTGCTGGCCGGGAATGAACTGATGGCAACCCATGCAGTTGTACTTCCTGACGACCCACCAGCCTTCCTGGATATCGCGGCGATAATCGAGCGGGCGGTACTGATAATTGGCGGGCAGAGCGCTCTCCTGGCTGCCCATCAGGAAGGTAGTGAGGGCTTGCACCTGGTCCTTGGTCAAATGCAGGTTGGGCATCCGCAGCTTTTCTTCTTCGCCCTTGATCATGCCTTGATCGTAGACATTCGGCTCAGACAATTTGTGCTCGAAGAAGCCCTTGTGGTTGTACCAAGGGCCTTGCGCGGGGCCGTTCGGCAATCGGGCCAGGTCTTCCGGGTTGGCAATCGGTTCTGCATTCTTGCCGCCACGCTGCGCGGCATCGGTGAAGAGGGCAAAGTCGAGACGCTCAAGCGGCTTGCTGCCCTCGAACGTCAACTCGGTTCCGATGCGGCCTTCTTCCTCGAAGCCGGCGATCTCGTGGCAACCCGAGCAGCCGAAGTGACGAATCCACTTCTTGCCTTCATCCTTTAGCTTCGGGTCGTCCATGAAGGAAGCGTCGGCGTAAGAACTGGGCTCCTGCCTCTTCTGCGCCACCAAAAATGTCGCGATGTCTTCCGCGTCCTCGGGGCTGAGGCGCAGGCTTGGCATCACGGTCATGTTTTGCACCTGCAGTTCGTGGCCATCGTTCGGGCATTTGCTGTGTTGCAGGTCGAAGACAAACGGAAGCCCCTTTTTCGCATAATCTTCGGGGCCAATGTCTTTCTTTTCATACGGACAATAGGGACGGGTGCGCTCGCGCGCGTTATGCACCCAGCGCACGAGATAGTCATAGTTGGCTTTCTCCCCGACCCGGGTAAGATTGGCGGCGAACGTTCCACCCTCCATCTGATCGCCTTCGCCCATGGAATGGCAGGCCAGACAGCCGCGCGTCTGAAAGAGTTCCTTGCCGTGCGCGGCATTGCCCGGCTTGTGCTTGGGCGGCTGTGGGTCGGTCAGCGCCGACTGCCACAGATAGGCTGAGATGGCTTTGATTTGATCGTCATTGAGGCGGAAGTTCGGCATCCGTGTAGTGGGCCGGAAGTCGGTCGGCTTCTTCAGCCAGACAGGAATCCAGTTCTTGTTGAGCTTGAGCCGGATGTCCTTCAGATTGGGCCCGACCTTCTTCAGGTCCTGCAACAGGCTCTTCGTCTGCCGGTCCAGTTGGGCGATGCGGCCGTCAGCCTTGCTGTTGGCAACCTTCAGTGCCACGGCTCTTTCGTTCAGATGTGCGGCTTCTTCGTTCGTTTCCGCGGCATCGGCTTGACTCATCAAGGAGGTTGCCTGCTTGATATTCTGGATCTTTTCCCCCTCCAGTTGCTTGATCTCCTGGCTGACGGAGTTCAGATCCTCCGGTTCTTTGTCGTAGCCTTCATAGCGATGACAGCCGACGCAGCCCCGTTGGCGAAACAAGTCCTTGCCCGCGCTGATCGTCGAGCCCACGTCGTTGCTCACCAACATCATGTCCGCGGCGTGGCAGGTCTGACAGCCAGCTTCAGTGTTTTCTTTGGGGAAGAGTGGCCACAACCAATGCTCGTAATTTCCGTGAGCCTTCTCAAGGCTGGTGGTGGCCCGGCCATTGCCCTGGTGGCAGGGAGAGCAGCCGAACTTCTCCGGATCGTGCGTCTTCAGTAAACCGGGTTCAGGATGGCTGGTGAAAGCGCGCGCATACTCGTCGGGCTTCTTGCCCTGGGGAGCCATGGAAGCCGCAGTCAGTGTGAGCGGCTCGCGGATTCCCATGTGGCAGGATTCGCAGCGGTCCACGATGTTGGCCTCCGCCACGTTAATCTGGACGATCTTGGGTTCCCACTCCGCGGTCTTCTTCTTCAGACCGTCGATTTGTGCTGGCGTGAGATCAACCATCTGCTGGTTAATGTACGCGGACACCTTGGCGCTGGCTTCGGTCACCGGCTTGAGCACTTCGCCCAGCTCCGCGCTTACCTTGGTGCGTTCGTCTCTAAGCTGGTTGTATTTTTCCACCAGTTGGGGGAAATCATATTTCTCCTGGTGACCGTCGGGATATTCGACAGACCAGGTTTCCTTTTTGTAGTCTTCGAGTTTCTTCCGCTTGCTGTCCTTGCCCGAGGCACTCGGGTCGGTCTCGATCTGGTAGGTGAGAGCGTTCACATAAGCGCGTTTATCGACGAAGACGTGTTGAACCGCCAGAATTTTTGCGTTTAGATCGAGAATCTGTTTCTGGAGCTCATCTCTGCGAGGCTTGGCAGCTTGATAAGTCTGCTCGTAGGCCTGCTCGACTTGCTGGTACTCGGCGCTCTGTTCAACGTTCTTTTCGGACTGGACGGACTTTGACTCGGCGGTCTTCAGGAAGGTGCTGTAGCGCTGCTTCCACTCATGTTGAAAGGCTTTCCAGGGACGTTGGCCGTAGTCTTCGTCCCACAGCGCCCAGAAGAGCGTGGCCATGAGGATGACCATGGAGACGACGTAGTACAGCGCGAAGGACTTGCTGACAATCGGATCCGGCCTGCGGATTGGTTGTTCGGGCACTACAGCCTCCCATTAGTCGCTGGGCGTTAGTCGTTAGTCGTTGGCACCCTGGGATTCCGGGCTAGAACTGGTTTCATAAGTGCCTTTCAACCCGGAAGGCACATCCCTCAGGCGCTAAAGCGCGCGTGTTTATTGGCTCTGGGCGGCCCGGCTGAAGCCGTGCCCTTCCCAAGCACCTATGAAACCAGCTCTAACGACTAACGACCAACGACTATTTACACGTTGAACCATCTACACGTTGAACCAAGGCGTGATCCACACGTACTTGATGTTGAACGCGAGCCGCAACATCATCTTGAGCGGCAGTGCCACCATGGTGAGCAGGAAGAACACCATGATGGAGTACTGCAACAGGCTCATGCGTTGATAATCCTTCGGGTTGTAACGCCGGAACAGCGCATGGATGATGAACCCGCCGGCCAGATAATAACCTCCGACCACCATCGCCCCGAAAATGTTCTTGGCTAAATTGGAGGCGATCCCGAAAAGATCGGGTAGATCGCGGTTGACCTCATAAATCAGCCGACTGTGGTCCCAGGTTTGTCCCGGCCAGAACCACTGCCAGCCCGGACCGCGTATAAACGTGCCGATAATGATCATCGCGACCCAGAGAACGATGAAGCCAAAGAGAAACGAGCCGATGGCAAACTTGCGCTGCTTCCACGTGTAATAGCCGTTACCGAGCGGATTGGTGTCGATGTAGGGAATCACCATCAGGCCAACGATGACGAGCGTCGGCATGACTACGCCGGCAATCCAGGGGTCAAAGTAGACCAGCATTTCCTGCAACCCGAGGAAGTACCAGGGCGCCTTCGCCGGATTCATGGTCAGGTTCGGATTCGAGGGTTCCTCTAGAGGTGCGTTCAAACTAACCGACCAGATCATCAAGACGATGGTGACGATGATGGCAGCGAGGAATTCAATGCGCAGCAGGAACGGCCACACGTGGACTTCCTTCTGCCACCCCGGCTCGAACGGCCAAGTCTTGCGATGGTGAGTCTTCGCGATCGCGGGATTGGTTTCCAGTTCCGCGATCAGGTCGTCGTTGGCCTTCGCCTGCTTCCATGCCAGATAGCAATAAAAGGCCAGAAGCGGAATCAGAGCCACAATGGGTACGTTGTCGGGCGCGGAGCAGATCTCCCAAAGTTGTCGCCAATCCATAAATGCTCCCATTAGTCGTTGGTCGTTAGTCGTTGGTCGTTGGCCGTCAACACCCGGGGTTCCGGGCTAACGACTAACGACTAACGACTAACGACCAGCGACCATGCGTGCGATGTCAACCGCGCCTTCAGGCGTGCCTTGCACCACGATGCGGATTATCTTCCGACGTGAGCACCACCGACCCCGGGCCGGAGATGCCGCCATCCTTCCGCACGCGCCAGAAGTGAACGATCATAAGTATGGAAGCCACGATCGGAATGCCGATGCAATGCCAGATGTAGGAACGCAGCAAAGCATTCGCATCTACGATGGAGCCGCCCAGCAGGCCAAAGCGCACGTCGTTGTAGGGAGTCATCCCCAACATTTTGCCGAACGGCCCTTCGTGACCCAGCAGCGGCGTGGCGCGAGCCATGTTGGTGCCGACCGTAACCGCCCAGAACCCAAGCTGATCGTCCGGAAGCAGGTAACCGGTGAACGAAAGCAGTAACGTGAGCACCAGCAGCAGCACGCCAATGTTCCAATTGAACTGACGCGGCTGTTTATAAGAGCCAGTCAGGAACACGCGAAACATGTGCAACCACACCGTAATCACCATGAGGTGGGCAGCCCAGCGGTGCATGTTGCGGAGGATCTTGCCGAAGGGCACATCATGCTCCAGATAGAGCACGTCGCGAAACGCCTGAAGTTTGGTCGGATGGTAATAAAACATCAGCAGCACGCCGGTCAAGGTGAGCACGATGAACAGATAAAACGTGATTCCACCCATGCCCCAGGTATAGCTGTAGCGCACGGCGTCGCGATTGATCTTCGCCGGATGGAGATGCAGGAAGACGTTGGAAAGCACGCCCAGAGCCCGGTTGCGCGGCGTGTCATCGTGCTTGTGGCGGAATATCGATTTGTAGACCTCGGTCTTGGTGGGGTCTTTGAGGCCCTCGACCTGTTCCTTGGCTTTGGCGGGCAGGTCGGTCTTCATTGATTGAACGTCCTCTTGCAGGGCGGACTTCAACCGTTCGAGTAGGCCAGTCGCTTTGCCGTTCTTTCCGTTCCCATTCTGTTCAGGCATCGTTTCCTCTGATCGGTCTGGTAATCAGCCCGTCTGTTTCACGGCCAGAGCTCCGGCAGCACACAAATTACAGGGGCAAGTAAGATCCATCATCATTGAACTGGCTGGGCTGCCCCTTCGGCCATTGGTAGAGTCGCGACACATCTACCAGGATCTGACCGTCCGGAGATCTTTCGAGGTGGGCCCGGTCCATGGGACGCGGCGCGGGACCCTCAAAGTTGACCCCTTCGCTGTCGTAGCCACTGCCGTGGCAAGGGCATTTGAATTTGTTCTCGCTGGATTTCCAGTCGGGGGTACAGCCCAGATGCGTGCAGCGCGCGTAAATCACGAACAAGCGATCGGGTGTGCGGTCCACCCAGATGCGATATTTCTGTTGCCACTTGGTGTCCACTCCCAGACCGTATTCCTCGGGATAGCCAATCTTGAAGCTGGTTGCGGGCTCGAATAGAGTGCGGGGCAGGAAAAAGCGGAAGAATGCGATGAACCAGGCAGTGAGGAAGGCAGCTACGGTACTCCACACCAATGCCCGGCGTTGCCGATTGACCTCATTGTCTTCCGGACCGACCGAGGCTATTCCTGCGCCGGCCGCTGCTTTGGAAGTCCCCACCGCCGGTGTGCCGACATATTTGGTCGATTCGCCGCTGCGTGCTACGGAGGCAGCGGCGGAAGCAATTACGGTTGCCGCCGGTCGAGGAGCAGGAGCTGGAGTTGCCGCCGCCGGTCGAGGGGCAGAGGCTGCGGTTGTCGCCGGAGGAGCAGCCGGAGCGGCCGACGCCGGAGCGACTGGTTCGCCGAGCAGGGCAGCGACTTCGGCATCGTTGAGTGCCGGTAAACCATTGCGACTGCGCCCTGCCTGTTCCGCTGCGATGGCGGATTTACTCCATTTTTTTCCGGCCGCAACCCATTTTGCGACTTGCTCGCTGATGTCAGCACTGGGCGCGGTCATAGCCGCAGCCGGAGCTGGGGCTGCCGGTGCCGCGGCGGTGGTAGCTGGCGCCGGAGCGGGTGGGGAGCCCGCTGAGGCGGGCGCGGAGGCCGCATCGCCGCTCTCCCACAGCATGGGCCGGCCAGCTTTCAACGCTTCAATATCTGCATCGGTGAGTAGCGGCAGGCCTTCGCGCTGGCGGCTGGCCTGCTCCATCGCGAGGAACGAGTTGCTGAGCGCCCTTCTCGGCAAAGGCGGAAGATGCCCGAGAACGCCATTTCCGACGCTCTTGGGTGAGTCGTCTGCCATCTGTACTTGCCCCCTGGTGTTGGACCCCAAAACTTACGCACAGACTTAAGACTTGGGGGTCGCCCCACTGCGACCGGAAGAGTATAGCCGATGTTGTCAACTTCAATCCATCGATTGCATGATCTGTTTCAGTTGATCAGGTTTTCCACGGTATTCGACATCCGAGCGGACGAGGCCAGTGCAATCCTTTTGGTGTGCCCTTGTTTGTCGTAACGAAAAGGGTGCTGCGCTCAAAAACCTGGCTGGAGCATTGCATACTGGCGAAGGTCGGTGTATGTTATCGGTCACTCGGTGAAGTCGAAACTGTGAGGGCGTGGGGAAGCCTCCGGTAAACAAACGCAAGAAGTGACGGCTGCTGCTGGCCAGCCAGCGGCCGCCGATTTCGCCTTTAAGGCGAAGCAGAGAACGAGAACAAGGAAATTCCTGCTTAGGCCATGGCAACTCTGAGTCCTCCAGTAACGGTGCACGTGCCCCAAACGGGTAAGGATGGAGGCAGTTCTCTTCCTCCTGTTTATGGTGGTGGCGGGGACGGTGGGCGCAGGGATGGGTCTGCCGACTATGCCTCGCGTCTGCGGCGGGCCCGCCTTGGGCTGGCCGTCGCCATCGCTCCCATCGTAATGTTGTTTGTTTCCTTTACCAGTGCCTACATTGTGCGCAAGGGCCTGCCAACACTGGACGAAAAGACGAATACCTATGTTCGTGATTGGATTCCAGTCAACCTTCCGATTGCGCTGCTCCTGGTAAATACCGGATTGCTCTTGTGCAGCAGTATTGCAGCAGAATTAGCCCGTCGGCAGATCACTCGGCAGGCTGCATTCGATTCAGTTCGCTCGATTCCTGGCGTTTCTCTCGGCCCGGGAAAAGGCCTTCCCTGGCTCGGAATTACGGTCGTGCTGGGTGGCGGCTTTCTGACCGGCCAGTGGATCGCATGGCATCTGCTGGCCGAGCGCGGGGTTTACCTGGCAACCAGCGGCAGCAGTGCGTTCGTGTATTTGCTCACCGCTACTCATGCTGTCCACCTCCTCGGTGGCATGCTGGTGTTACTCTATGCCGCAATAGTTTCCCTGCTCCATAAGCCGGTTGCAGCGCGGCGCATCGTGGTGGACGTGACCGCCTGGTATTGGCATTTCATGTTTCTTTTGTGGGTCTATATTTTTGCTCTTTTGTGGTTTGTCCGGTAGCAGCTAAGTCTGTTCCGCGGGGGATGTGACCATGGGCAAAGCGTTCGCCGTAGTGCTGACGATCATCACCACTGTCACTGTCGCAATCCTTGTCTCACGACATTGGTGGTTTCCCGCAGTGGCCTCGGCTCATGGTGGCGCGATGGACCACCAGTTCGTGGAGACCTTCGTCGGCGCCGCCATCGGATTCATCCTCGCCCAGTTGGCTCTGGCTGCTTTTGCCTGGAAATTCGGAGAGCGGAAAGGCGAAACCCGTCCGATCCGCATCTTCCCGGGCGGGGCGAAATGGCTGGTCGTGCTGGCCCTGGTTTATGTCGGGTCGGAGATTATCTTGCTGGAGTTTGTGGGGCAGAAGGTTTGGGCCGCCATGTACTTCACTCCGCCGGCGGCCGATTCTCTCCAGGTTCAAGTGCTCGCCGGACAGTTTGCCTTCTCCTTTCGCTATCCCGGACCCGATGGCAAGTTCGGCCCCATCCACACCCTTAAGATCGATGAAACCAAGGGGAATATGTTCGGCATTGACTCATCCGACCCCGAATCCAAGGACGATATTGTGACCGTGGAATTGGCGGTTCCGGTGAACAAGCCGGTGGAACTGCTGCTGAACTCCAAAGACGTGGGTCACGGGTTCTATGTGCCGGAAATGCGCATTCAGCAAGACATCGTTCCCGGGATGGAGATCCCGCTGCACTTCACCCCAACCAAAATAGGCAAATACGATATCACCTGCAACCAGCTCTGTGGTCTCGGGCACCACACCATGCGGGCTTTCCTCGAAGTGATGTCGGAGGAGGACTATCAGAAATGGATAGTCGAGCAAGCCAGCTTGCAGTAATGATTTCTGGCGACAGCGGCGGCCAAGACGCGCTGGCGCAGGGAAGAAGAAGGTAACACACGATGGCAAACATGCCCATGGAAGCCCAGCAACACCACCACACGGCACCAACCGGTTTCATCTGGAAGTACATCTTCAGCCGAGACCACAAAGTGATTGGCAAGCAGTACTACTTCCTCGCCATCGTTTCGGTGTTCCTGGGAATGGTCCTTTCGTGGCTGGTGCGGATTCACTTGGTTTGGCCAAGCGTTCATATTTGGGGATTGGGTAAGTTTTCGCCGGCGGGAGCGCCCGGGGGCGTAATTTCACCGGAGTATTACCTGTCGCTGCTGACGCTCCATGGCACACTGATGGTGTTCTTTGTGCTGACCACGGCTCCCCAGGCCGGATTCGGCAACTATGCGCTGCCCATTCAGATTGGCGCCGAAGATATGGCGTTCCCCACCCTGAACATGCTTTCGTTCTGGGTGACGTTCTTGGCCCTATGCGCGTTGGTCTCCACCCTGTTCGTCTCGGACGGTCCCCCGATTTCGGGCTGGACCGCATATCCTCCGCTCAGCGCCGTGGGTAGCGTTGCAGGGCCGGGAGAGGGGATGGGACAGAATCTCTGGGCTGTTTCCATAGCGCTTTTTTGCATAGGCTCTTTGCTCGGCGCGTTGAATTTCATTACGACCACGGTGGACTTGCGATGCCAGGGCATGACGCTCACGCGCATGCCGGTGACCTGTTGGGCCTGGCTCATTACTGCAATCCTTAGCTTGTTGAGCTTCGCGGTTCTATTCGCGGCGTGCGTTCTGCTGATCCTTGACCGTAATGCCGGCACCAGTTTCTTCCTCCCTTCTGGCTTGTTGGTCAACGGCCAACTGCAAAACCACTCTGGTGGTTCACCCTTGCTCTGGCAACACCTGTTCTGGTTCTTCGGGCATCCCGAGGTGTACATCGCAATCGTGCCCGGTTTTGGGCTGATCTCGCATGTGCTTTCGGTTTTCTCCCGCAAACCCGTTCTCGGCTACAAAGTAATTGTGGCGTGCCTTCTGGGGATTGGTTTCCTGAGCTTCACCGTCTGGGGACATCACATGTTCGTCAGCGGGATGAGCCCCTATTCCGGCTTCCTGTTCTCGATCCCGACATTGATTATCACCATACCCGCTACCATCGTCTCCTTGCTTTGGTTGGGTACAGTTTTTGGCGGCAGACTGCGCTTTACCACTTGTATGATGTTTGCCTTGGGCTTCATCTCGGTGTTTGTGACCGGCGGCTTGGGTGGCATGTTCCTGGCGCAGCCCTCGCTCGACATCTTTCTCCACGGAACCTACTTCGTCGTAGGACATTTCCACATGGTTATGGGAGTGGCGGCGATCTTCGGTATGTTCGCCGGCACCTACTTCTGGTTTCCGAAGATGTTTGGCCGCATGATGAATGAACGGTTGGGCAAAACCCATTTCTGGATCACGTTTGTCGGCGTCTACTGCATCTTCATGCCGATGCACTTCATTGGCCTTGAAGGCATGCCTCGCCGGTACTCGAGTTTTGTCAACGAGGTTATGCAACCCCTCATGCCCGTGCACAAATTCATGACCATCGCGGCACTGATTACGGGTGCATCCCAGTTCCTCTTCTTTATCAATCTTTTCTGGAGCATGTACAAGGGGCCTAAGGCGCCTGACAACCCTTGGGAATCCACGACTCTGGAGTGGACCGTGCCGTCTCCACCGCCTTTTGATAATTTCGGAGGCAAACATCCCGTGGTTTATCACGATGCTTACGAATACGGAGATGTACAGAACGGGAAAGACTATGTCATGCAGACTGATCCCGCGGGGCAGCCGGCAAGCAGTTAGTTGAGCCTGTCGCAGTACGGTGACAAAGTAAATTCAGGACGGGGCGAACCAGAATATGGCGTCTTCTTCAGACGGTCCACTTTCAGCAGCAACAGTTCGTGGTGGTCACGATGTCACGGTTTGGGGTGGCGGAGCGCTGCCTTACGCCATACCCTCGAAGAAGCTGGGAATGTGGTTATTTATAGTTTCGGATGCCATCACTTTCTCGGCCGTAATTTTTGCCTATGGGTATCTGCGGCTCGCAGCCGCGGCTTGGCCGCGACCGTTCGAGGCGCCGAGTATCGCCAACGCGGCCGTGATGACTTTCGTGTTGCTCTCCAGCAGCGTTGCTATGGTTCTGGCCGTCAGAGCCTCCAGCTTGGGCAAGGTGAGCGGCGCGGTAGGTTGGCTGGTGGCGACTGCACTGGGCGGGGTGGTTTTTGACATTCTGCACATTCACGAGTGGCTAGGCCTTATCGGGGAGGGTGTCCGCCCTTTTCACAACCCCTGGGGCACGCCTATGTTCGGGGCTGCATTCTTTACCATGACGGGGCTTCACATGCTTCACGTCACGATTGGCGTTGTATATCTGCTGGTCATCGCCGTCGGCTTTGGGCGGAAAAAGTTCTCCGCCGCGGATGTGGAGGTGAGCGGCCTTTACTGGCACTTCGTCGATTTGGTATGGATGTTCATCTTCCCGCTGGTTTACTTGCTGTCAGCGAAAACGACCTAGGAAGGATCAAAACATGGAGCACGCGGAAACTGCTGGAAATAAAATCGTCTTCTCCGTGTGGTTTGGCTTGCTCGGGTTGACGGTACTCGAAGTGATTCTCGCTTATCGTCAATTGCCCTTAGAGACCATGCTCAGCATCTTAATGGTCTTGTCCGTTATTAAGGCGGCATTGATTATTGCCTACTTCATGCACCTGCGGTATGAGCAGCCAAGCCTCTTTGTGACGCTGATTCCGGCACTGGTCTTCATCCTGATTATGATGACAGTTATCTTCGCGGACAGTTCGCGGCTCGCGCATATGCGATCGTTGGTTCAGTAAACCTGGTTCAGTGACGAGCGCCGCTGTTGCGCTGGTTTCGAGCAACGGCGCAGCGCCTCGAAAGAAAGCGTGTATTATGGACGGCCGGCCAGACTTGGGAAAGCTCAAAACACCGCTCAAAACACCAACGATCCGACGGGTACTCATTCACCTTATCGGCTCATGGCTGCTGGTATTGGGCGCAGGACATCCGCTCTATGGCCAAAGTTGTGCCATGTGTTACACGAGTGTCGCCGGCGGCGGCAAGTCCATCATTCATGCTTTGCGGGGAGGAATCATCGTTTTGCTGATTCCCCCGGTGCTGCTCTTTTCCGGGCTCACGATTGTGCTGTTCCGGTGGAGAACATCCGCTTCGAGCCGAACGCGGCTATCGGAACTAGGGGATTCTGGGGGATGACGTCGACATCACGGCGTGTGGGTGTAGTTCTCTTTCAGCTGGGCGGACCGGACCGGCTGGAAGACATCGAACCTTTTCTTTATAACCTTTTCTGCGATCCCGATATTATCGACTTCCCCTTTGCTCGCATTGGGCGCAGGCCCCTGGCCAAATTGATTTCGACGGCGCGAGCGCGCAAGGTGCAGCACCACTACGCGACCATTGGGGGAGGATCGCCCATCCGCCGGTTCACCGAACGGCAGGCCCGGGCCCTCGAGGCGGAGCTTTCGAGCCGGGGAATCGATGCCCGCTGCTTTGTGGCCATGCGGTACTGGCACCCGTTTACGAGCGAGGCGATTCAACAACTGCGCGCGGCCGAGTGCGACGAAGTGGTGTTGCTGCCGCTGTATCCGCAGTATTCGTCGACCACGACGGGCTCGAGCTTGAATGAGTGGCGCAGGCATTTTCACGACGACACGCCCGTATACTGCGTGGAGAATTTCTACCGGCACGAGGCCTATCTCGACGCCGTGATTGAAAAAGTTGACGAAGCGCTGGCACGGTTCGCCGTGCCGGAGCGGGTGGAGATTGTGTTCAGCGCGCACAGCGTGCCCGTTTCGGTGATTGAGAAGGGCGATCCTTACCAGCGGCAGATTGAAGACACGGTGCGGCTTCTGGTGCAACGCGGTGGATGGAGCAACCGGCACCGGCTCTGCTATCAGAGCAAGGTGGGGGCAAGCAAGTGGCTGCAGCCTTCCCTGCACCGTACGCTGCACGATCTGGCCGCGGAACACGCTCGCGAGGTTTGCGTGGTGCCGGTGGCGTTCGTCTCCGATCACGTGGAGACGCTGGGTGAAATTGATCACGCGGCCCGCGAAGAAGTGCGCCGGCTGGGCATCGTGCAATTTGAAATGAGCGCGGGGCTTAACGATTCCCCGAAATTCATACAAGCCCTGGGCCAGATCGTGTTGCAGGCCATGGGCGAGTCGGTTCAGCGATTCATTCCGACATTTCATCGGGGATTTCCTGCGTGAGTAGAACCCCCCAGCGCTTTTCGGCAAGAGCCGGGACGACGGGCTACCTCACCCGGGATATTTTCCCGTAATGTACCCTTCCAGCTCGCGGATCGTTTGTTCCTGGCCGGAAATGGTCCAGCGGACGAGGTCGCCAATCGACACCACACCCACAACCACGTCGTCCTCGACGACGGGAAGATGACGAAAAAGGTGGTTGGTCATAATGGCCATGCATTCGTCCACCGTGTTTTGAGGAGTAACGAAGACCACGGGGCTGGTCATGATCTCCCGCACCAGCGTCTCTTTCGAGGAGTGCCCCTTGAGGATCACCTTGCGGGCATAGTCGCGCTCCGACAGGATGCCGACCAACCTGCCCTGGGAGATCACCAGCAGTGCGCCGATGCTCTCCGCCGCCATCTTCTCAATGGCCTCGTAGACGGATTGCTCGGGGGTTACGGACAGGACCCGATTGTTGCTCTTGCTCTTCAACAGCGTTCCAACTGTGTCGGTGATATTCATGAGGCTCCGGCGATCATGTCTTTAACAACTCGATATCGGCAGAAACGGTCTGGACGGCAACTTTAGCAAGGACTTGGTACTGCCATCAAGTCGATGATCCAAGAGGTAGTGGTGCAGTTTCGGAATCTCGACCGGTCCTTAAGCTTTGCGGCAAGAAAGATCTTAAACGCAAAGTACGCGAAGGACTCGCTAAGGGCGCAAAGAAAGGCACCGCACGGACGCAAACTGCGACACTACCATCCAAGAGTTTCTCTTGCGACAGATGCCCCCAGACACTTCTGTGTCCGCGAAGAAAGGGTTTGGAGCGATTGCGCCAAGCGACCACAGGTGAAAATCGGCGCCACCCGAGATGCAATCCCCCTTGCGCCCAGCGCCCGCATCCTCGAAGATGTTCTGTACCTTATGCCGCAAGATATCGCCCCACCTCCGGCTCATGCCGCGCAACTTGACGCCTCGGCGCTCGAAGCTGATCTTCGCCGCCATCTTCGCGGAGAAGTTCGCTTCGATTCCGGCAGCCGCGCTCTCTACGCAACCGACGGCTCCAACTACCGCCAAGTTCCCATCGGCGTCGTAGTCCCTCGCGACAAAGAAGACGTGCTCGCTACGGTTGCGCTCTGCCGCGACCACGGCGCTCCGCTGCTCGCCCGCGGCGGAGGCACTTCGCTCGCCGGACAATGTTGTAACGCCGCGGTCATCCTCGACTTTTCGAAGTACATGGCGAGCATCCTCGAAATCGATCCCGCGCGCCGCATCGCGCGCGTGGAGCCTGGAGTCGTCCTCGACACGCTCCGCGCCGCTGCCGAGAAGCACCACCTAACTTTCGCGCCCGATCCGGCGACCCATGACCGCTGCACCCTCGGAGGCATGATCGGGAATAATTCCTGCGGCGTGCACTCGATCATGGCCGGCAAGACGGACGACAACATCGAGGCGCTTGAGATTCTCACCTACGGCGGCCAGCGCATGCACGTTGGCGCGACCAGCGACGAAGATCTCGCCCGCATATTGCGCGACGACGCAGGTGAAGGCGGCCGCCGCGCCGAAATCTACGCCGGGCTCAAGTCCCTCGCCGACCGCTACGGCGACCAGGTCCGCCGCCAGTTTCCGAACATTCCGCGCCGCGTCTCCGGATACAACCTCAATCACCTGCTCCCCGAAAACGGCTTTCACGTGGCGCGCGCGCTCGTCGGCTCCGAAGGCACCTGCGTCACGGTTCTCGAAGCTACCTGCCGCCTGGTTGAGAGTCCGCCGGCGCGGGTGCTGCTCGTCATCGGATGGCCCGACATTTATCTCTGCGCCGACCACGTTCCGCAGATCATGGAGCACCGTCCCATCGGCCTCGAAGGTTTTGACGACATCATGGTCAACGCCAGCCGCCGTAAAGGCGTGAACCTCGAAGCCCTCGCGCTGCTGCCCGAAGGCGCGGGCTGGCTGATGGTGGAATTCGGTGCAGACAAGGCCGACGAAGCCGAAGCCCAGGCGCGGCAACTGATGGAGGTTCTCGATCGATCCGCGGCCCCGCCCAACATGCGTCTCTTCGTCAATCCACGCCAGGCCCGCCGCATCTGGGATGTTCGCGAGTCGAGCCTCGGGGTGACTTCGCATGTGCCCGGCGAACCGCTGCGCTGGGAAGGCTTCGAAGATTCCGCGGTTGCGCCCGACAAACTCGGCGCCTACCTCCGCGACCTGCGGCGGCTGATGCAGGCCTTCCACTACGACGGTTCGTTCTACGGGCACTTCGGCCACGCCTGCGTGCACACGCGCATGGACTACGATCTCGAATCCAGCGAAGGCGTCCACAAATTCCGCCAGTTCATGGAAGAGGCTGCCGACCTCGTCGTGCGCTACGGTGGCTCGCTCTCCGGCGAACATGGAGACGGGCAGTCTCGCGGCGAGCTTTTGCCGAAAATGTTTGGCCCGGAACTGATGCAGGCCTTCCGCGAGTTCAAATCGCTCTGGGACCCCGATTGGAAAATGAATCCCGGCAAGCTCATCGAGCCTTATCGGCTCGACGAAAATCTGCGGCTCGGCGCTGGCTACGATCCCTGGCAGCCCGAAACGCATTTCAAATTTCCCGACGACCACGGCAGCCTGGCCGCCGCCACCCTGCGCTGCGTCGGAGTCGGCAAGTGCCGCCGCGACTCGGGCGGAGTCATGTGTCCGAGCTTCCGTGTCACCCGCGATGAAGAGCACTCTACCCGCGGCCGCGCGCACCTGCTGTGGGAGATGACGAAGGGGGAAGTCATCAAAGACGGCTGGCAGAACCAAGCCGTGAAGGAATCGCTCGACCTCTGCCTGGCCTGCAAAGGCTGCAAAAGCGATTGCCCGGTCGGCGTCGACGTTGCGACCTACAAAGCCGAATTTCTGTCGCACTACTACGAGACGAATCGCCGTCCGCTGAACGCGCTGGCCTTCTCGAATATTGACCTGTGGCTGAGAGTCGCGTCGCACGCACCGGGCCTGGTGAATCTCACGACGCAACTCCCCGGCCTGCGCGACCTCGCCAAACTCGCCGCTGGAATCCCAGCCCAGCGCCGCATTCCGGCGTTAGCGCCGGAAACGTTTCAACAATGGTGGGAGCGCCGGTGGAGCGACGGGCGTCCCTTCGACATGCTCAGGGCAGGCTCCCGCCCGTCCGGCCACGCCAACCCCGTTCTCCTCTGGGCCGACACTTTCAACAATCACTTCCTGCCTGCGACCGCCAAAGCTGCTGCCGAGGTTCTCGAAGCCGCCGGCTTCGACGTCCTCGTCCCGCGCGCCCACTTGTGCTGCGGCCGCCCGCTCTACGACGCCGGGATGCTCGACCGTGCCAAAGCGCTGCTCCTCCAGATCATGGACGAGCTTCTCCCCGAAATCGAAGCCGCGACGCCCATCGTCGTTCTCGAACCGAGCTGCGCCTCCGTTTTCCGCGACGAACTCACGAACCTTTTCCCCAAGGACGAACGCGCGCACGCTCTCTCCAAGCAAGTCTTCCTGCTGAGCGAGTTTCTCGAACGGCACGCGAAAGATTTCCCGCTCCCCAAACTCGCTCGCCGAGCGCTTATCCATGGGCATTGCCATCACAAGGCCGTCATGAAGATGACCGCCGAAGAGGCGGTCCTCGGCCGCATGGGGATTGACTTCACCGCGCCCGCTCCCGGATGCTGCGGCATGGCCGGAGCGTTCGGCTTTGAGAAGGAAAAATACGAGATCTCGAAAGGCATCGGAGAACTCGAACTGCTGCCCGCCGTCCGCCAAGCTCCGACCGACTGGCTGATCGTCGCCGACGGCTTCAGTTGCCGCGAGCAGATTGCCCAGGAAACCGACCGCCACGCGCTGCACCTCGCGGAAGTTCTGCAGATGGCCATCCGCGAGGCGACCGAAACGCCCGAAGGGTTCCCGATGTTCGACCCCGCTCCGCAACACTATCCCGAAGACGCGTGGGTGCGGCCGCACCAGGCCGCCGTCGAAAAATCGATGAAGCGGACAGGGTTGGCCGTGGCCGGGGTCGCGGCGGGAGCGGCGCTGCTGTTGGCACTGGCAAGGAAGCGCTAGGCCCGTCCTCACGCGAAACGTCGGCCGTTTCAACGCATGTAATACATTGATAAATATAGGCTTATCTGTCCACTGCCCATCCTGCCCGCTTTCTGGGACAATACATATAGACAGTAGGGCCTCCTGTGGAGGCTTTCGGCCGCCGATGTACCTCGGACGGCGCCGCGCGCGCCTAGAGTTAGAAGAAAGCTGAAATCCTATGGAAACCGCAAACCCAACCGTCGTGGCCCCGGTGGCCACGCCGTCCCCTTCCGCATCTATTGTCCAGAACAAAGCGCTGCAAGGCTCGGTACTGGTTTTGATCCAGTTTGACGTCTGCGAAGAGATCAACCTCGACTCACTCCGCGACATCTTTGGAGCTCGACGGCAGGAGGCCAGCTTCAAACACCCTGCTCCAGGATACGTCCGCTTTCAGCGGCCTCCGGTGGTTGAGCCGGTCGAGCCGCTGATCCTCGAAAGCGGCGAACGGCTTGACGTGCAGATCAAGTACTACGATTACGGAGTCCTGAGCGTGGTCTTCGAGCTGCCGTTCTCCGGCGATTGGGACACACTCGTCCGCCTTGCCAGCCGCTGGGTTTGGGATACCGATTTCACCAGCTTTGCCCAGAAGATCGTCAAACAGAAGATCGAGCGCGCTCGGCCCGCGCTAGTCAAGCTTTACGACAGCTGGCTGCATGAAGATTATTTCGTCTTTCACGTGCGCGACCTCGCGGGCAATCCTTCGGCGGCTGAACTGCTCGCGTCCCAGGGAGGACGCATCGCCCAGATCGTCCGCGGCGAGAATTGTCCGCTCTCCGACGGCGAGCAGCAGGAAATCATGCAGTCGAAGATCTCGTACTATCCGAACGATTTGGCTGTGATCAGCTGGAACGCGGCGTTCCTCTACGACACGTCGAGCGGCGCTGAGACGGTCATCCAGTTGCTGGAATATGCCAACTCGCAGCTGCTCGAATTTCGCCACTACGACGAACTGCTGACGCGCGAACTACAGAGCGTTTACGATTTCATGGACCACGGCTCGACCGGCATCTGGGCCCGCTGGCGCACCGCGAAACGCGCCAACCGCCTGCACACCGTCCTGCTCGATGTGGACGAACTGACCGAGCGCGCCGACAACGCCATCAAGTTTCTGAGCGACATGTTCTCCGCGCGCTTATATAAGGTTGCGGCGTCGAAGATCGGCGTCAGCGATTACAAGAACCTGGTCAACCAGAAAGTCCATACCGCCGAAGAACTCTACCGCTTCATGGTCGACCAGTTCCACCAGAGCCGGGCGTTTGTACTGGAGGTGATGGTGGTGATTATTCTGGTGATTGAATTGATCTGGCTGTTTAAGGGATCGACTCCGTTCTAGGAGCAGGTCTCAGGTTTTAGGTGTCAGGTCTTAGGAAAATCAAACCCACTGAGGGCGGCTCTCAGCTCTCAGCTCTCAGTTTTAAGCAAAATCCAGTTAGGGACTGACACGCTTCTTCGGCTTCATTCGGGGTTCGTCCGGTTTGGCTCGGACTGGGGTTCCCGCTCTGTCTGATCGCAGATGGGATTCCACGCACTGTCTAATCCATGGGATTTCAATCGCTTGGATGCCCCGCCAAAACCATTGGCGCCTGACAGTAGTGGGCCTTTTATTCGCCTTTAGGGGTACGGACTAGCCCCGCAGTTTGTCAACTACCAGGAGTTGAACGCGATTCCACCCTTAGATGAGGTTGAAAGTCGACATCACATTCAACTGTGAGATACGTCATTGCGACCCCGTCTTCGTATGCGGAAGATGATAGTTGAGTGAGTTCATCAACTCGGTCTTAGTTCACCGATGCGCATTAACACCCGAGTTCGATACGCCATCCGCATGATGGCCGATATAGCCAAGTACGGCCACGGTGATCCCGTGAGGCTACGCGACGTTGCCGACCGGCAGAACCTCCCCAAGATGTATCTCTCTCAGCTGACGGCTCCGTTAAAGCGGGCCCAGCTCATCAAGAGCATCTGGGGCAACCGCGGAGGTTATGAGCTCAACCGGCCAGCCTCGGAGATCAGCCTGCTGGACATTATCGAAGCGGTGGAAGGGCCGGTGGCACTGCTGGATTGCGTGGTGGATGCCGGGCAATGCGAGCGCTCCGATTTCTGCGAGTGCATCGGCGTATGGCGGACCATCAACGAAACGATCGTCGCAACTCTGGAACACTATTCGCTGGCGGATTTGATCACCAAGATTCGGCCAGTGGCGCGAACGGGCAACTCGTGCCTTATTGGCCCGGCGCTGGAGGAGGCCTCGCATGACAGTCACAACCCTATCTACCCAACCGCTGGAAGCCACGGTCAAGGGGAAGCTGATCCGGTTACAAAAGGGTGATCTCACGGCTCTGACGGTGGATGCCGTGGTCTTCTATGCGCGGCAGGACCTGCAACTGGGAGGGGGCTTTGGCAGCGCCATCCAGTCGCGCGGGGGCGCCGCAATCAAGAAAGAACTGGACGCAATCGGCAGGGTTGAGATCGGCGGAGCCGTCATCACGAGTGCGGGAAGCATGCAGGCGCGCCACATCATTCATGCCTGCGGGCCGAAATTCCGCGAACCCGACACGGAAAAAAAATTGCGCAAGTGTATGCAGTCGGCGCTCGAACAAGCCAGCGCCGCCAAGCTGAAAACCGTGGCGTTTCCTCCGATGGGCGCCGGCTTTTACGGCGTACCGCTCGACCTGACGGCGAAGGTAATGCTGGACGTCGTGCGCCGATTTCTGGAAACCCCGAGTTCGATCGAGGAAGTAATCATCTGCGTGATGGATGACCGGGAGTTTCGGCCATTTCGGCCGCAACTCGAGGCGATGCAAGCGCCGGGAGGCAGTCGGCATGTACCAGACCAGTCCGCTGTTGCAGTTCGCTGAAAACCAGCTGCAGATTATCGCGCTGCTGTTCATGGCTGTGGTTTATGCCCTGAAGATCCGTTGGATATTCCGCTTCCCCGAGGGCAAAGACCGGCAAGCTCCGGGCGGGAAGGGCGCCATCGGCGCCGCGACGGGGGCAAAGACCTCGCTCCTGGCCATCGCCATGCCGTGGACCATGGCCAGCACCCGCAATCATGGTGTGTTGTACGCGCAATTCGTGATTTTCCATCTCGGAGTGGCGGCTTCGATCACGATGTCGTTTCTCATTCCCTACACTCCGGGGCTCATGCGCGGGCGCGGGACGGTGCTGGCTCTGCAAGCACTGTTTGCGTTGGCGGCGCTAGTGGGAGTGGTGCGGCTGGTGCGCAGGCTGGGCAGCCCGTACCTGCGTGCCATCAGTTCGCCTGACGACTATTTCTCATTGGGGTTGTTGATCGTGTGGTTGGCGTTCAGCGCGCTGGCCGCGCCCAATCGCGCGGAAGCGGGCGAGTGGCCGCTGACCGCCTATTTTCTGCTGACTGCCTTCTTCCTGATTTATGTGCCGTTCAGCAAGATCTCGCACTATATCTACTATCCATTCGCGCGCTGGTATTTGGGCCGGACACTTGGGCATCGCGGGTCTTATCCGTTGGTGAAAGGGGCATGAGCTATGCCAGTCGAAAGGTCTGAGAGAGCTACGGCGTTGATTGAGCGCCTGCCACAGAAAGTAAACCGCCAGATGATGTTGTCGCTGGCAGCCTGCGTGCACTGCGGCTTGTGTACCGACCAATGTCACTACGCGCTGGCCAATCCTGGCGACGTAACGTATGCCCCCGCCTACAAGGCCGACCGCATCCGCAAGCTGTTCAAGGCTCATATCGACTGGAGCGGCCGGGTCGCGCCCTGGTGGGTGGGCGCGCGCAGCGTCTACCGCGACGAAGAACTGGAAGAATTGAAGGACACGGTTTTCGGCAAATGCACCAATTGCCGGCGCTGCACGATGAACTGCCCCATGGGCGTGGATATGGCGACCTTCAACCGCATGGCTCGGGGTCTGCTGGTGCACGTCGGGGTTATGCCCGACGGCGTCGCCCATGTGGCCAAGGATCAGTGGGAGATTGGCAACCAGATGGGTGTGCTGCCGGAGGATTACCTGGGAACGCTGACTTGGATGGAGCAGGAGTTGCAATCCGAGTACAACGATCCGGAGATCAAGATCCCGGTGGACAAGCCCGACGCCGACGTTCTCTACACCATCAATCCGCGCGAGGCGAAGTACGATCCGCGCACCATCGCCGAGGCGGCCATCATTTTTCATTTTGCGGGTGAAAATTGGACCATGTCCACCGAAGGCTGGGACATGACCAACTTCGGGCTGTTCAACGGCGACGACGAGTTAGGCGGGGCGGTGTCAGCGCGGGTCTACGACACCATGACACGTCTGCGCGCCCGCAAGCTGGTGATTTCGGAGTGCGGCCACGGTTTCCGGTCGACCCGGTGTGAAGGCCCGAACTGGGCGAAACGCGATCTCAGCTTTCCCATGGAGAGCGCGATCTTCACCATGCTTAACTACATTAAGGAAGGCCGCATCCAGGTTGACAAGAGCAGGAACCCGGAGCCGGTCACCTATCACGACTCCTGCAACCTGGCGCGGAGCTGCGGAATCACGGAAGAGCCTCGCGAACTGCTGCAACTGGTGTGCTCCGATTTCCGCGAGATGCATCCCAACCGCGCGGAAAACTTCTGCTGCACCGGTGGTGGCGGCGCCATGTCCATGACGGAATATGCCCCACGCCGCTTGCAATCCGCGAAGATCAAGGCGGAGCAACTGCGTGCCACCGGGGCGAAGACCGTCGTCACCTCCTGCCACAACTGCGTCGATGGTTTATTCGACCTGATTCGCCACTATAAGCTTGACATGGAAGTGAAGCTGCTGGTGAACTTGGTAGCCAAAGCGATGGTGGTACCGCAAGCAGCGGTCGCGGCGGAGGTTATGCCAACAGTGGTCGAAGTAGTCCAACCGATGCAACTGGCGGGTTGCAAGATCCTGGTGGTCGACGACGAACCCGACGTGCGCGCCTATCTGAGAGCGATCTTTGAGGAACAGGGGGCACAGGTCGTTGATGTGCCGGATTGCAACCAGGCGATGCGCGCCATCGAAAGCGACCGGCCCGATTTGATGACGCTGGATTTGATCATGCCCCACAAGACTGGCGACAAGCTCTATTGGGATCTCAGAAAGGATCCGAACTATGCCAATCTGCCGGTGGTGATCATCACCGGCTACATGCGCATGGAGGCTCCTGGCATTGACTTCCACCGTTTCATCGCCGAAAAGAACCTGCCCGCGCCGGAAGGGTTCCTGGAGAAGCCCATTCAGCCGGAAGCGGTTCTGGCGCTGGTGGCCGGGATAGTAGGTAAGAGAGTCAGCCTGCACAAATAAGGCCGCCCGGGAAAGGAGGCCGAAATGTCTGTCGCTGGCACGGACGGTTCACTCCTCGATCTCAGCGCCGCCGGTCTGTCTTCCGCCCGGCTCTTTGACGAGCTCCCCTGCTGGGCGTCGATCCAGGACCGGGACTTCCGCATCATCAAAGCCAGCGCGAAGCTGATTGCCGACTTCGGCGACCACCGAGGGGAGCGGTGCTACGCGGCCTATAAGAACCGGACCGAGCCCTGTTCCGAGTGCGTGGCCACGCGCAGCTTCGAGGATGGCAAGGAATACAGCTACCAGGAGGTTCGCTTCGACAAACGCGGAAGACCGCACGACCTGCTGGTGAAAACGAAGCCGCTGCGAAACGGCGCCGGCGAAATCGTGGCGGTGATGAAACTGTTCGTCAATATCTCGGCGGAGGTGGAGCTCGCCAACCGTTATCACGACAGCGTCGTGCGCTTCCGCAATCTGTTCGACAACGCTCCGTGTTTGATTTCTGTTCAGGATCGTAACTTCCGCATTACCGATTCGAATCGCCGCTTCGACGAGAGCTTCGGCGATGGAGTGGGCGAGCACTGCTATGAGCTTTACAAGAAGCGTCAAGACCGCTGCCCGCGGTGTCCGGTGGCGGAGACACTGCAAGACGGCCAGGTGCACACATCGGAAGAGATCGTAGTCGACAACCAGGGCAGGCAGATCCATGTGCTGGTTTACACCGCCCCGCTGCGCAATGCGGCTGGCGAAATCACGTCAGTCATGGAGATGTCGGCCGACGTCACCGAACTCCGCACTCTGCAGAATGAGCTGGCCAGCCTGGGCAAGATGGTCGGGGGACTGGCGCACGACACGAAAAACATCCTGGAAGGCCTGCGCGGTGGAATTTACATCGTCAACCTGGGATTCAAGAATAACAACCGGCGGGACATTGACACCGGGTGGGACATGGTGCAGCGCAACGTGACGCGCCTGTCCTCGATGATCATGGACATGCTGTACTGCGCGAAGAAGCGGTCTCCGGGCCACGCGCCGGTATCGTTGCCCGCGCTTCTTAAGGAGGCCGTAGGGCTGTTTAGCGGGAAGGCAGAGCAGTTCCACATCCAACTCGGGTTGGAGGCGGAGGAGCGTATAGAAATCCTGGGAGAGCCCAAGGAGATTCACGGACTGATTTCGAATCTCATCGCCAATGCGATCGAGGCCTGCAATGCGGATCAGGATGAGCAGAAAACGCACCGCATTCAGGCCAAGGTGTTTCGGCACGGAGCCGAGGCAGTCATCGAGATTGAAGATGACGGTCCCGGGATGGACGCCGCGACGCGCAACGCTTTATTCAAGGATATGGTCAGCACGAAGGGAAGTACCGGAACTGGCTTGGGCTTAATGATGTCACAGAAGGTCGCCACAGAGCATGGAGGAACGATCACGGTGCGATCCGAGCCGGGCAAAGGGTCAGTGTTCACGGTGAAGCTGCCCATCTGGCCACCGAACGCGGCTCGGACTTAGCAACTGCAGTTGGGCAGAAGTCGAGCAAACCGCGAATTCCGGAGGCTCATGGCTGGCGGTACCGATGACAAAAGGGTTTTTCCGAACAGGCGGTCAGAAAGGGTAAAATATGGGAAGCGATAATAAGAAGGTGCTGGTCGTTGATGACGAACGAGACGTTTGCGTGTATCTCTCCAGGTTGCTGGAGGAAAACGGGTTTCGTGCTACGTGCGCCTCGAATGGCGAAGAGGCGCTGCGGGCCGTCGAAAAGGAAAGACCAGATCTGATTACCCTCGATCTTTCCATGCCGGAGACATCGGGGGTGCGCTTTTACCAAACGCTGAAGTCGCGCCCCGATTTCGCCGACATACCGGTAGTATTGGTAACCGGTGTCACCGGGCCGGGGGGCTCCAGAGACACGGAGCACTTCTATAACACGCGCCGGCAGGTACCGCCTCCGGATGGTTTCATCGCGAAGCCCGTCGACCCGGAAGAGATGCTTCGGTTGGTAAGGAAGTTGACTTCCGGAAAAGAAGTTGGGGTGCATTTGCCCCAATGAGCTGAGCTGCGGCAGCTAGAGCGGAACCACTCTGGTGTCGGCGGTCCGGCGGCCCACTTCTCGAAAAGCGCGAGACGAGGGGGCATCCGTTGTCCGCCCGAGATGGATATCAAGATGCTGCTTCGGGAGGCGCTCGCGAAGACTGCAGGTACATCCGCGAAATAGGGCGTCGTGCACGATTAGCCTAGCCTCACGACCATGAATCTACGGCACGTCGCTTGAGGTTACCAAAGGCACTCTTGCATCATCAAAATTAGCGGGCGACAATGGAAATGGTAGAATCCCCGAGAAAAGGAATCCCGTGGCCGTAGCCAAGCTAAAACGTCCGAAGGAAGATCGGTTTGAAGAACTGGCTGAACGCATCGCAGCCGAGATCAACGAACGTGCCGCCAAAATGACTCCCGAGGAGCGGGCCAAAGCCGATTCTGAAACTAGAAAGATTGCTGCCCAAGTGCAACATCGTACTCCCTGAGCGCAGCTTCGATTTCGTCGTTCGAATAACCCCAGGTTTTCAGAAGCGCCCGCAAGTCTTCCCGTGTGCCGCGCCGGAAGATGCGCAGGACCGCATCCCTTCTTTCTTCCTGCGCGTTGATCGCGTCCGTATCGACCGGCCGCTTTTTGCCCCGGCTGGTCTCTTCTCGGATTACGTCGTTCAGATCGTCGCGCTTCTTCATAGGATTGCCCACCTATGGATCGACCACTATCAGAACGCGTCGATCCCCGTCACGCTCGCCCCAATAATCAGCGTGTGGATGTCATGCGTCCCCTCGTAGGTTTTGACGCTTTCGAGGTTCATCAGATGCCGCATGATGGGGTAATCGTCAGCGATGCCGTTCGCGCCCAGAATGTCGCGCGACAGGCGGGCGCACTCGAGCGCCATCCAGACGTTGTTTCTCTTCGCCATCGAGATGTGCTGGTGCTGCACTTTTCCGGCGTCTTTCAAGCGGCCGACTTGCAGCACGAGTAACTGCGCCTTGGTGATCTCGTTGATCATCCAGGCAAGTTTCTCCTGCACCAGTTGATGCGAGGCGATGGGCTGATCGCGCCATTGTTTGCGCATGATGGAATATTGCAGCGCGCAGTCGTAACACGCCATCGCCGCCCCCACCGCACCCCACGCGATGCCATAGCGCGCCTGGTTCAGACACATCAGCGGAGACTTCAATCCATCCGACCCCGGCAGCAGGTTCGACTCGGGGATGTGCACATCCTGCAGCGACAAGCCCGACGTCACCGATGCGCGCAGCGACCACTTCCCGTGGATGTCGTCGGCCTTGAATCCGGGACGGTCGGTTTCGACCAGGAATCCGCGGACTTTATCGTGCTCATCTTCCACCTTGGCCCAGATCACGGCCACATCGGCGATCGAGCCCGAGGTGATCCACATCTTCTCGCCGTTCAGCACATATTCTTTTCCAACTTTGCGAGCGCGCATCCTCATGCCGCCGGGATTCGATCCGAAGTCCGGTTCGGTCAGTCCGAAGCAGCCGATCTTTTCGCCTTTCTGCAGCGCGGGCAGCCAGGTGTTTTTCTGCTCGTCGCTGCCGAAGGTGTAAATCGGATACATCACCAGGGCCGACTGCACGCTGACGAACGAACGGACGCCGGAATCTCCACGTTCCAGTTCCTGCGTTACCAATCCATATTCGACGTTCGACATGCCGGCGCAGCCGTAGCCGTCGAGCGATGCGCCAAAGAATCCGAGATCGGCCATCGGCTTCACTAGTTCGCGCGGAAAGCGGCCGGCGCGGTTGCACTCCTCAATGATGGGGACGAGGTTGTCCTCGATGAACTTGCGCGCCGTGCTGCGCACCAGGCGCTCGTCGTCATTGAGCAACGTGTCGAAGTCGATGAAGTCCACACCACGGAATTTGATGGCCGGCATTTAAGTTCACCCCACAGAGTCAGCAGACAGCGAACGGGAAACTAATCAAAGTAGCAGAGCGGCGGGGAAGTCAGCAATGCGCAGAACTATTTGGTAGTGGTGTAGTTTCAAAATTGCGACTGTTTCTTGCTTGGCGGAAAAGAAGTCTTTAACGCAAAGTACGCTAAGGACTCGCGAAGGGCGCAAAGAAAAGCACCGGACGAGCACAAACTGCACCACTACCAACTATTTGCTTTCTAATCTATTTTCATTAGAGACGCCGTTTCCCGCAATCCGGTAACATGTTGCAAACTCAGGGTTGCAGGCTCTTGTGGGGGCCGCATAGATCAGTCATGTCTTCGGTTGGAGATTCTGTGGGCAGAGTGTTGTCGATATTGATCGGCTTCCTGGTCGTGTCGGCGATTTACCTGTACGCGTTCCCGCAAGCGAATATCTTCTACGCCGGAGTGGTATTGCTGCACGCGGTTGCCGGAGTTGTGGCTTCGGTCTTTTTATTGCTCTGGCTGGTGCGGTCTTTGTCCTTGTCTTTGTCTTTGCGCCAGGGGGAGCCGCTGGTTCGCGGCGGAATGCTGTTTTTGTTTCTCGGCGCAATTCCAGGACTGACGCTGATTTACACTGGAGCGCTGAGCACGGAGCGGCGCAATGTCTATATCCACATCGGACTGAGCTTGGCCGGCGCCGGCCTGATCGCTGCGGCCCGGTTGGGCAATCGCCGATGGCTCGCTCGTCAAGCTGCGGTTCGCGTCACCGCCGTACTTGTTGTGTTGGCCGTGCTGGCTCCCGTCGCTCGCTATCTTCGAGAGACTCGCTGGACGCTGCATGGACGCATTGAAAATCCCGCCCTGCCTCCCATCACCATGGACGGCGAAGGCGACGGTCCCACCGGCCCATTTTTCCCCAGCTCTGCGCAGGTGTATGGCGGCGAAAAGATTCCCAGCAAGTTCTTCATGGAGTCGGATTCCTGCAAGCGCTGTCATGAGGACATCTATAACCAGTGGAACAGCTCGGCTCACCATTTTTCTTCGTTCAATAATCAGTGGTATCGCAAGGCGGTCGAGTACATGCAGGACACGGTCGGCACCAGGCCTTCCAAATGGTGCGGCGGATGCCACGACCCGGCCGTGCTCTACAGCGGCAAGATGGATACGCCCATTAAGCAGATCGTGCACACGCCGGAAGCGCAGGCCGGACTCGGCTGCATGATGTGCCACTCCATCGCCGACGTAAAAAGCACAATGGGACAGGGCGATTTCTATCTCGAATATCCCAAGCTGCACGAATTCGCGGCCAGCAAGAATCCGGTGGTGCGCACCCTGCATGACTTCATGATCAAGCTGAATCCGGAGCCGCACCGCCGCGTCTTCCTCAAGCCGTTCATGAAGCAGCAGACGGCGGAGTTCTGCTCCTCGTGCCACAAGGTGCACCTCGACGTGCCGGTCAATCACTACCGCTGGATTCGCGGCTTCAACGAGTACGACAACTGGCAGGCCAGCGGCGTTTCCGGAGAGGGTGCGCGCTCTTTCTACTACCCGCCGAAACCGCAGCAGTGCGCCGACTGCCACATGCCGCTTGAGCCCTCGAACGATATGGGCAACATTGCCGGGAAGGTGCACTCCCACCGTTTCCCCGCCGCCAATACGGCGCTGCCGACGGCCAACGAGGATGCCGCGCAGTTGAAGGCCACCGAAGATTTTCTGACCAGCGGAGCCCTGACGGTGGATATTTTTGCACTCACTCCGGCCAGCGTCCCGTTAAAAACCGGAGCCATCGCGCAGCACGAGCTCGCAACCACCTTCGCCGTGGGAGAAGAAGCGGAAGCTAAGATCACGCCCGGGCCCGTCGCGGAGGCTGCTCCGGTCGCTGTCGCTGCGCCTGTTACCGCTCCTCTGGACCGCGTGCGGCCCGCCGTCCGTCGCGGCGACACGGTTCGCGTCGACGTGGTCGTTCGCACCAAGCGCGTCGGACATTTCTTTCCCGGCGGGACGGTCGATGCCTACGACACTTGGCTCGAACTGAAAGGCGTCGACGATAAAGGCCGGACGATTTTCTGGAGCGGCATGGTCGAGGACAACGGCAAGGGCCCCGTCGAAAAGGGCGCGCATTTCTATCGTTCGCTCCAGGTGGACGCGCACGGCAATCCGATTAACAAGCGCAATGCCTGGGCTACGCGCGCCGTGGTGTACGTGCGCCTGATCCCGCCCGGCGCCGCGGACACGGTGCACTTCCGCATGAAGATCCCGGAGAAAACGGGCGGCAAAATTATTTTGACCGCGCGCCTCTGCTATCGCAAGTTCTCGTGGTTCAACACGCAGTTCGCGTTTGCTGGTGAGCGCGACAACAGTCCGTCGAAGCCCGGAGTCGCGCCCGCTTCAGTTACGCCCGACTACGACGACACAAGAATGGCATTCACCGCATCTCTCCGCGGAGTCTCGGCGAAAGCAGAGAAGATTCCCGACGTACCGATCGTGGCGGTTGCGCAAAACGACGTGGCCCTCGACGTCTTGCCTGTGAACGCCCCGGCGCCGCAGCCCAAAACTCAGCTCGCAAAAGAAGACTGGCAGCGCTGGAACGATTACGGCATCGGTCTGTTGCTGCAAGGCGATCTGAAAGCGGCGCAGGCTGCGTTCGAGAAAGTTACCGAGGTCGATCCGCAAAATCCCGACGGCTGGGTGAACATCGCACGCGCCGCCCTGCAGGAAGGCGACATATCCCGCGCTCGCGCCGTTCTTGACAAAGCGCTGGCTCTCAACCCGAAGCTGGCGCGCACCAATTTCTTCTATGGATCGCTGCTGAAGTCCACTGGAGACTACGACCAGGCCGCCGCTCATTTCGAAATCGTGCTGGCGCAATATCCCCGCGACCGCGTGGCGCTGAACAATCTGGGCCGCGTCTTGTTTCTGGAGAGGAAGTACGCCGAGGCGGTGAAGATCCTACAGCAAGTGTTAGCCGTCGACCCCGAGGATTTGCAGGCGCACTACAACTTAATGCTCTGCTACAACGGTCTCGGCGACGAGAAGATGTCCAAAGAGCATCAGGTCCGCTATCTGCGCTTCAAAGCCGACGAAGCTTCGCAGGCCATCACCGGCCCCTATCGGCAGCTCAATCCCGAAGACAATAACGAACGGCAAAGCATCCACGAGCACACATCGGTGCCGTTGCCAATTTTGAAGAACGCGCCCGTCAAACGTCTGAGCGCAAGCGCCAGCGCAACTCCCGGGATCCCCAAGTGATGCACGCTCTCAAAAGAAAATCCACCACTGAGTCACCCTTCGGCTGCGCTCAGGACAGGCTCCGCCACGGAGAAGATTTCGGTTTTTCTATTCCGGCTTTCCTCCGTGCCTCTGTGTCTCCGTGGTTATTATTCCTATCGCTCGTTACGACAAGCCATGCTCAGGAGCGCAACACCTTCCGCGACATCACTGCCCAAGCTGGCATCCACTTCACTCACAACAACGGAGCCTTCGGAAGAAAGTGGCTTCCGGAAACCATGGGTCCCGGCTGCGCGTTCATCGATTACGATAACGACGGATTCCCTGACATCCTGCTTGTCAACGGCCAAGACTGGGCCGGCCATCCACCCTACCACGCCAAAAGCGGCGCGACCACGCTGAAGCTGTACCACAACAATCACGACGGCACCTTCACCGACGTGACGCGCAAGTCGGGCCTCGGCATTTCGCTTTATGGGATGGGCGTTGCCGTCGGCGATTACGACAACGATGGCTTCGACGATATTTTCATCACTGCCGTGGGCCAGAGCCATCTCTTCCACAACAACGGCAACGGAACGTTTACGGATGTGACGAAATCCGCGGGACTCTGGGGCCCGAACGAGTTCTCGACCGGCGCTGCCTGGGTCGATTACGATCGCGACGGCAAACTCGATCTCGTCGTCGCCAACTACGTGCAGTGGTCCGAGCAAACCGATCTCTACTGCACCCTCGATGGCTCGCACAAGTCCTACTGCACGCCCGAATCGTATAAGGGAAATTCCGCTCGCCTTTGGCATAACCTGGGCAACGGCAAGTTCGAAGATACCACCCAGAAAGCGGGACTTTACGATCCAACTTCAAAAGGTCTCGGCGTCGCGATTTTCGACTACAACAACGACGGATGGCCCGACATCCTGATCGCCAATGACACGCAGCCCAACAAGCTCTACGTGAATAAGAAGAACGGCACTTTTGAGGAGCGCGCTGTTTCCGCTGGCATCGCCTTCAGCGAAGACGGCATTGCCCGAGCCGGCATGGGCGTCGACGCCGTGGATTACGACCGGTCGGGCAGCGCCAGCCTGGTGATTACCAATTTTGCCAACCAGATGCTCTCGCTCTACCACAACGAAGGCAACGGCCTTTTTGTGGATGAAGCTCCGCGCTCGGAAGTCGGCCGCTCGACGCTGCTGACGCTGGGCTTCGGCTGCTTTTTCTTCGACTACGATAACGACGGCTGGCAGGATATCTTCGTCGCCGACGGCCACATTGAAGACCAGATCGAAACGGTGCAAAAGCGCGTCAGTTACGCCGAGCCGCCACACTTGTTTCGTAATCTTGGGAACGGCAAGTTTGAGGAAGTGACGATGAAAGCCGGAAGCGCCTTTGCCGCTCCGAAAGTCGCACGCGGCGCTGCCTACGCCGATATTAATAATGATGGAGCCTTAGACGTCCTGCTCATGACCAACGGCGGCCCTGCGCATCTCTACCTCCATCAGGGCGGCAGCAATCACAGCTTGCGCATAAAACTCGTCGGCACCAAATCCAATCGCGACGGTATCGGCGCCGTCGTCCGCGTCAGCGCCGGAGCGGACAAGCAGTGGCTCACCATGAAGAGCGGCTCCAGCTATCTTTCGCAGAGCGAACTGGTGCTGACCTTCGGCATGGGATCGAAGACCAAAGCCGATACGGTCGAGATCGACTGGCCCAGCGGTCAAGTAGACAGGCTCGCAAACATCGCGACCGGGCAGGCCATTACCGTCCAGGAAGCCAAAGGACAGATTGGCGCGCGGCCGTACGGGAAGAAGTAATTCGTAGTCCTGTACCCATCTTGGCATTCGGATAGAATCATTTCCGAACTCACCATGACAACTATCAGGACACTCAGCGTCGCTCTCATTCTCGCGTCTCTTCTTGCGCTGCTCGCCGCGACCGCTCCCGCCCCGAATCCCCAGGAAGCGGCGCGCCTCAACAACATCGGCGTCGCTTACATGAACCAGCAGCTTTTTGAGAAAGCTTTGAAGTCGTTTGAAGCGGCCGCGATTGCCGACCCGGCGCTCGAGGTGGCGGCCGTCAATCGCGGGGTGGCGCTGCTCAACCTGCAGCGCGGCGACGAGGCGAAGGGACTGCTGGAAAAGGCCGTCAAAAGCAATCCCAAAGACGCGCACGCCTGGTATAGCCTCGGCCTTTATTATAAAAATTCGTCGAGCGCAGAGTCGGCCGTCGATGCGTTCCGTCGCGTCACTGAAATTGATGCGAACGACGCCGACACCTGGTACTTCCTGGGATCGACCTACGCACAGCTCAAGCAATTTCCAGAAGCGATCGCCGCCTTCGAGCATGCCTTAAAGCTCGATCCGCACCACGCTTCGGCCGAGTTCGGATTGGCCCGGGCCTACCAGCAATCCGGCCAAGCCGACCCCGCCCACGAGGCGATGAAGAAATTCCAGTACATCACGCAGAACAAACTGGGTGCGCCCATCAGCCTGGCGTATGGCGAACAGGGAAAGTATTCGCGCGCGGAAGACTCGCCGGTGGCGGTGGAGAAGGTGGTGGCGGCGATTCCGGTGAGGTTTGTGGATGTGACCAACGAAGCAGGGATAACGACGAAGGCGAATGCCAAGGGTGAAGATCCTGACAAAGAGTTCCCGGCGTCCCTGGGTCCCGGCGCATGCTTCTTGGACTATGACAACGATGGCCGGATTGACGTGTTGCTCGCTGACGACGGTCCCGAGGGCGGACTGGCGCTGTTCCACAACCTTGGTGGCAAGTTTGAAGACGTCACGAGGAAAGCGGGACTCGACCCCACGCTGCATGCGCTGGGATGCACCACGGGCGATTATGACAACGACGGCTTCACAGATATCGTGCTCAGCGCAAACGGCCGAGTGGTGTTGCTGCACAACGAGAAAAACGGGACGTTCAAGGATGTCACCGAGGCGGCAGGCATCAAGAGCGACGGATTGAACGTTGGCCTCACGCTAATCGACTACGACCACGACGGCGATTTGGACCTTTATGTGACTCGGACCCTGAACACAATCGCGCGGCCGGAGGCGGCATCGTGGAATGTGATGTGGAGGAACAACGGCAATGGGACGTTCACGGATGTTACGGATTCAACTGGATTGTCTGCCGGCCCCAGTCTCGGGGCGATTGGGACTGACTACAACAATGATCGCGCCGTGGACATACTCGTCGCCCGCAGGCCTTTCAATAGTCCCGTTCTGTTCGAGAATCCGCGCGAGGGAAGATTTCCGTCGCTGGAGCTCTGGTCGAAATCTTTTTTCGCTTCCGGCGGCGGCATTGCGGCCCTCGATTTCGATCATGACGGTTGGATTGATGTTGCATTCTCCAACGACGGCGCCCCTGGCCTTTCTCTTTGGCGAAATAAGCAAGGCAAGAGTTTCGAGCAGGTGAAGCTGCCCGAGACAAATTGGCGTCGCGCCTACGGCGTCGCCGCCATCGATTACGACAACGACGGCTGGGTCGATCTTGTTGCGGTCGGCGAGACGAAAGACGGCAAGGGCGAAGTCCGCCTCTTCCGCAATCTCGGTCCCGACGGCTTCAAGGATGTCACCGTCGAAACCGGACTCGACAAGATTCAGCTCAAGGAGCCCCGCGCCATTATCACCGGCGACTACGACAACGACGGCGCAGTCGATCTCCTGATCACGCAAAATCACGGCCCCGCGGTCTTGCTTCACAACGAAGGCGGCAACAAGAACAACTCGTTGCGCCTTGCGCTCAAGGGCCTGAACGATAACAAGAGCGCCATCGGCACGAAGGTTGAAGTTTTCTCCGCGGGCTTGCGGCAGAAGTTTGAAGTGTATGGGTCGTCCGGCTATCTCGGACAGAACTCGCCCTACCTGACCATCGGCCTCGGACAAGCCAAGGTTGCCGATGTCGTCCGCATGTTGTGGCCGACCGGCGTGCTGCAGGATGAAATCGAAGTCGCCGCCAATAAGGTGCAGAACTTTACTGAGATGGATCGCCGCGGCAGTTCCTGCCCAACGCTTTTCGCGTGGAACGGTCATGAATACCAGTTCGTCGGCGACATGCTCGGGGCGGGTGTGGTTGGACATTGGATCGCAGGAAAAGACGTCCTGGACCCTCAGGGGCTAAAGCCCGCATCCTCCCAAGACCTGAGCGGCACGGCTGAAGCCGTGCCCTTCCCAAAACCCATTTCTGAAACAATCTCTCACAATCAAACCAACTCTCACTATCAAACCAATTCTAAGGTTGTGCGCAATATTGCTCGCCCTACCGAAGTTATCAAGCTTGACCGCAGCGCGCTGCGCGAAAAAGATGATTTCCACCCTTCCCAAAGCCAGGGAGGGGTGGGGCACCCAATGCTGAGTTTCCGCTTCATGGAGCCGCTCGAGGAATCTGTCTACCTTGATCAGGTGAAATTGCTTGCCGTCGATCATCCCGCGGATGTCGATGTCTATCCCAACGAATACTTCGCCAGCAATCCGCCTTACCCGCCTTTCAAGGTTGTGCTGAGTCGCAATGCGCGTCCCCCCGCGGGTGCTTGGGACGAGCACGGCCACAGCGTGCTTCCCGATTTGCTTGCGCATCGTTATTTCGGCGACTTCAAAGTGCTTTCGTTCATGGGATTCACCGAACCGCACAGCCTGGAACTTGACCTCGGCGAGCCCTACCGCGGCGGCCCACTGTGGCTGCTGATGCATGGCGAGATCGAGTATTACTCGGCGACCAGCATGTACGCTGCCGATCAAGCCCATCTGCGGCCGTTTGCGCCGTATGTCGAAGCTTTGGTTGCGACTGCGAGCTCGACCGAAAACGGCGCAAGAGATAAAGGAAAATGGGTCCGCGTCGTCGATGACATGGGATTCCCCGCCGGCGGCGCACGCACCATGACCGCCGATCTCACCGGCAAACTCCCGCTGGGCACACGGCGCATTCGCATCACCACGAATTTGCAGATCTATTGGGACAACATCCTGATCAGCCGGACCAGTCAGGACAATATCCAAGAGCAGAGCTGCGGTCAAAGCGCCTGCGCCCGCGTGACGCCGGTTCCGCTGGCGCGCGCGGAACTGAGTTTCCATGGATTCCCGTTGAAGATCGAAGGCCAGCCGCCGGGCAACGTGAAATACATTTACGAAAAGGCCAGCGCCACCGGTCCTTACACGCGGCCCGCAGGGGCGTACACGCGCTATGGCGATGTGCGGCCGCTGCTCGAGGCCATGGACGATAAGTTTGTCGTCTTTGGATCGGGCGATGAAGTCGCGCTCGATTTCGATCCCACGAAGCTGCCTGCGTTGCGGCGCGGCTGGGTACGCGACTATTTCTTCGTTGCCAACGGATACGAAAAAGATATGGACTTCTACGCCTACCACGGCGATACGGTCGACCCGCTGCCCTTCCGTGACATGCGCACTTATCCGTATCCCGGGCAGTCGTTTCCCTCTGACGCCGATCATATGAATTACTTGCTTGAATACAACACGCGGTTCATGTCGGGGAATGAGGCGGGTGGGTACTCGTTCCAATACCCTAAGTAATGAATTTGTCATACTGAACGAAGCGAAGGTCGTGGTGCAGTTTGAAAATTGCGACTGTTTTTTGCTTGGCGGCAAGAAAGTCTTTAACGCAGAGTACGCTAAGGACTCGCGAAGGGCGCAAAGAAAAGCACCGGGCGAGCACAAACTGCACCACTACCGAAGCGAAGGACCTGCCGTCTTTGGCACTAGCAAGAAAGCAGGTCCTTCGCCGATTCAAGCCGGCGCGTTTATGGAAGCCCAATCACTCCGAAAGTTCCGGTCAGGTTGTTGTGCGGACCGGCGGTGAAGAAGAGTTGGTTGGTGCGGCCGTTGTTGGTTGTACCTCCGCCGAATTCAATGCCCCAAAGCTGATCGATGAGGATATCCTTGCCGTTTGTATCCCGGATCGTGCCCACATACTGGCCGGTGAGGGGGTTGAAGGCGTTAATGGTGCCGGCATTCGTATTATTCGAGATCAGCAACGTGTTACTCAGCTTGCCGAAATTTGCCGGGGCCACGGCGATTCCCCAAGGTTGATTCAAGGGCGCGCCCTGGACGAGGGGCTGCGGCCTCGCCAAAGTGCCGCTTTCCGTAAAGACGTCGATGAAGCCGCCGTTGCCTCCCGTCGTGCTGGCAAACGCTACGTAGACCAATCCATTGATGTCCTGGATACCGAACGGCGCGAAGCCTGCTGGAAGGGTGCTGTCGGTAAAGGAATGGACGAAATTAAAGCTTCCGTCGTACACATCGACTTGGCTGTGGGCAAGGTCGGCGGCAAACAGAAGATTTCCCGACGGATGGTTGGTGATCGCCAGGCCGGTGTAGACCGCACCGGACGCCGAGTTATTCACGGCGATGATGGCGTCATTCGGGTTGGTTTGCGGCGACCAGCCGCTGATGGTTCCGTCTAAAGTTGCAAACAGAAAGAAGGTCGGCCATCCCTGCAACTGAAAGTCGGGCGACCCGTTGAAGACAATTCCAGTCGGCGAACCCGGACCTGCGCCGGAGGCCGATGGAACCAGGACCTGCAAGCTTTGGATGGCGCCCTGGCCATTGTAGAGTGTCGACCAACCGGAGCCGGCATCGCTGATCCAGAATGGTCCGCCCGCCCCGCGAGCCAGTCCCCAGGCGTTCACCATCAGCGGATCGATGTGCCGGGCGGTGGCAAACTGATTCGAAACCAGATGCGTGAGTTGAAACTGCGCCAGGGCCGCGCTCGAGGCCAATATCACTGCGAGCCCAACGCAAAGGGTGAAAGCAATCTTGCGACGCTGCATACGGAATCCTCCTTGAAGTGTGCGAGTCCGGAGCCGAGAGCGTGCGCGTTGCGGAGTGGCACAACGCTGGAATGGCGGTTTCTCAGTCCAGCTGGCCATCGAATGCTAGGGCTTCGGGTACCGGCAGGTTGTCAACGGGATGTCATCTGTTTGCATAATTCTTGTTGGCAGAGCGGAGGATTGGCGTATCCGTCGCCCTCACAAAGGCGCGTGTCCTGCGCCGCTAAGTGCATAAGTCGTTTGTTTCCCGTGGATAGGTCCTCCGATCCCAGACAAGAATATGTCCTAAAGGTTTGGAGCGAGAGTGCCGATACTGTAGACAAGCGGGAGTAGGCTACGACTCCCGGGCAAGGTGGAACTATGACAATTGGTTCGATTTCGGCCGCAAGCCTCAGTCAGTACGTGCTCTCGTCCAGCAACGCGACTCAGATGCAGCAGGCATTGCAGAGTCTCCAGAACAGTCTCGCGTCGGGTGACCTGAACGGAGCCCAGTCGGCATTCCAAACGGTGCAGAAGCTGAACGATGGCGCGGCGGCTGCGAGTGGAAGCACTGGGTCGAGCAGTTCGCAACTCTCTACTGACCTGGCGGCGGTTGGCAGCGCGCTGAACTCGGGCGATTTATCCACCGCGCAGGCTGCTTTTGCGACGGTTCAGAGCGACCTGAAAAACGCTCCATCGCCGGCACAGGCCAATGAAATAAGCGCCGCGTCACAATCCGTGCAGTTGGTCAACGCACTGCTCAGTTCGTTGAATTCGAGCACTACCTCCAGCCTTTCCGACATGACCAGCTCTGTGTTAGAGAAGGTCTATGGGAGCCGGGGTGGGCTGAACGTCCTCGCCTAGCAACCCGTGGGAACCTACCACGGACCGCGTTGTTTCCGCCGCCTGTGAACCTCGGCGATATCTCCAGATACGCCGGGCGGGAAAATTTGTTTGTAACGATTCGGGCGATTTCCGCACTATCTCAATAAGTGGATGACATCGCGCTGTGCGGCGATGGCCCCACAGTTTAGGGTTCCGACTGGGAAACTCCTGGCTGGGATCCAGTAAGGTGCCGGAGCCGACGGGGAAGCGGTTCCGGCGCTTTGTATGCAGTCTTCTTCACCCGCCCAGTCATCGCCAGTCATAGGAGTCACGATCTTCCCAATGCATGCCGCACGCTCCATCCCGCCGACCGGACGCCGCTACCGTGGCCACACGGTTCTGAAACGGCCGTTGCTCAAGCTGGTCCCGGGAAACGGCCTCGATTCGTCGCCCAGTTCGCCGCCCCAGATGCTACACTGGCAGGCACTTCCGGGTTCCCGGAGCAAGCCCTTGCAATTCCACTCCTTTGACGAAGCGTACGTCGACCGTCTGCGGGCGGGCGACTACCGCACGCAAGAGCATTTTGGCGAGTATTTCAGCACCCTGATCCAGGTGAAATTGCGCTCCCGGCTGCAGTCGCGGGAGGCCATCGAGGATGTGCGTCAGGAAACCTTTGCCCGATTTTACGCGGCGCTGCACGAGGGGAAAATCCTGCACCCGGAGCGGCTGGGATCGTTTGTAAACTCGATTTGCAACAACGTTTTGCTGGAACACTATCGTTCGGACGCGCGCCATTGTTCGCTCGATGATGAAGAAAAGGACGTGCGCGCCTGCGCCACCGATCTGCTCGGCCTCCTCTCCGCGCGGGAAACGGAAAAGAAAGTTTTGGAGGTTCTGGACCAACTTTCAGAACGCGACCGGCGGCTGCTGCGCGAGGTTTTCCTCGAAGAGAGGGACAAAGACGACGTGTGCCGCGACTTCGGTGTCGACCGGGAATATTTGCGGGTGTTGCTGCACCGTGCGAAGCAATCGTTCAAGTCGCTATATTTGAAAAGAACGGGAAACGATTCGCCGGAATATAAGACGGCCTGACGGCTGTGAAACGCCGGGCTGCGGCACGCGATTTTATGAGGGGGCATGAATGGACCACGATCTGGTGGTTCGCCAAAAAATGACGGAAAGATACCTGCTCGACGAGCTTGATCCCGAGGCACGCGACGAATTTGAAGGGCATTTTTTCGACTGCCCGGATTGCGCGAGCGACGTCCGCGCGTGTGCCATATTCGTGGAGCACAGCAAGGTTGCAATGGCAAAAAAATCTGAGCCGATTCGCGGCAGCGTGCCGGCGGCGGCAGCGATCCCATCCAAACCGGGATGGCTCGCTGGGCTGCGTACGGCGTTGCGTCCTGCGTTTGCCGTGCCCGTGCTGGCCGGGTTGCTGGCGGTAATCGGGTATCAGAATCTGGTGACGTATCCGCAAATGCAGCAGGCGCTGAACCGGCCGCAGCTATTGCCGTGGGCGTCGCTGAATGTCGGCACCTACGGATCGGAAGGGCCGGTGGTTACTGCGCGCCATGGGGAAGGCTTCCTTCTCTTTGTCAGGATCCCGCCCGATGGGAGCTATTCCCGCTACGCGGCGGAGTTGTATGATCCCGCCGGAAAGGCGGAGTGGTCGCTCACGATCCCCGCGGCGCCGGCGCAAGATACGTCTGCACAAGATAGATCTGCACAAGATCAGTGGCCGGTCCGGGTACCAGGAGCGAATCGGGCAGCGGGCAGTTATACTCTGGCTGTACGCGGCATTACTACTGCCGGTGAAAGTAAGGAAGTCGGCCGGGCATCATTTGAATTACAAATTCAAGAGTAAGTTCAAACGGAAGGAGCTTGTAACATGTCCGCAAATCCGAAATTGCCTGTGGTGCCGCTCTCTGACGTGGAGCGGTACCACGTGTATCACGCCGAAGCCCACGTGCTCAGCGGCAACTTGAAACATCCTATCGATCAGCCCATTGCAGAGCAGGCGCGGGTTGTGTTGGAGAAGACACGTGACGCTGGCCACATCACCGAGTCGGTCAGGGAGACGAGCCTGGAAGGCCTGATTTCCTTCAAGGCGGGCCACAGTCATGCGTCCGGCAGCAAGATTGAGAAGAAGGATCTTTGGGGCAACGATCATTCTGGCTGGGTAACGTTGTCGACGTCGGTGCTGGAAGGCTTGAATGTTTTTGAAGTGATCACCGCCGATCGCGTAGTGGCGCAGGTTTCGACCGAACATGCCATGAAGAACGGCCGCGTTCCCAAGGTGACGTTCCTGGGCACGCGCTTCGAGAACCTGCGGGTGGGCGGATATCCGGTCAAGGTAGAACTCGACCTCGCCATTTGCGGCGACAAACCGAAAGAAGACAAACCCTACCTGCAAGATCGCGGATTCCTCGATCGCGTCCAGCGTCAACTCAATGACATCGCCGGCGCCAAGGGTCTTCCCGACGACTTGGAGAAAAAGTACGATGCCAAGATCGCCTATATCGACGATCTCAAGAAACGTGCGAATGGACGCTCGAAAGGGGAGCGGAACGGCTATTCTAAGCTGGAATGCTCACTGGTCAAAAGCATCGGGCCGATTCCGATTCCGGGAGTCAGGACGTTCGGAAATATCATTTTCATTCCGGACTTTGGGACCGTGTCGTTGGCCGAGGTGGAAGTTGGCATCGCACCTTACGATGGCTTGTCCGACAAGACCGAGAGTGGGCCGCAGAAGCCGGGCGACAGCAATTACTTCACGCTGCACATGCTGAACATGCATCTGGGCTGCATCGGCGGCGGGACGGTAACTGCCGCGAGCGCCTCGGCCAACGGACAACACGGTCCCGGATAGTATTAAAGATTCTGGTGTCGATTTCCGCGCTGTGTGCGTTCTCATGCGGTGATCGACACCGCTCCCCGCAGTCCACTCTCGAGCATGCAGAGCAGGCCTTGCTGCATGGCGACCTGAAACAAGCCCAGGACGAATCCCATCGAGAATGCCAACGGTTCCGCGATTCGAGTCCGGAATGGGCTTGGAAGTTTCGGACCCTCGAAGCCAGAGCGATGCTCCATCGAGGACTGTACGAAGATGCCCTCAAGCTCCTGAAGTCGGAGCCGCCACCCTCTGGCCAGCCAGATCTGATCATCCCCATATTGACGATTGTCGCCGTGGCCGATGTCGACACCCACAACTTCCCGGAAGCGGAGCGCTCGCTTACCGATGCAGCGAGGCTCTGCGATACTTCTGCGCCGTCGAGTTGTGGATATGTTCTCCAAGCGCGTGGTCTCCTGGCCAGCGAACGGAATCAGTCGGGATCTGCAGAGCGCCTGTTTGCGCTTAGCCTCGACTTTGCCCGCTCCCACGGAGACTCATTTCTCGAATCCGATTCGCTTCTCAACTTGGGGTATGAGTCACTTGCGCAAGGACGCTACGATGAAGCACTTGACAGGTCGGAAGCTGCCTACCAGATTGCGAAGGCTGCGGATGCCCGGGTCCTCGAACTTGTCACCCAGGGCAACATCGGTTGGGCCTATTACAAACTCGGCGACCCAGAAAAGGCGCTCGGGCGGTTCCTCGACGCGGAAAAGCTCGCAAGCGAACTGAGCGACTTCGATGACCAGGGCGCATGGCTGATGGATGCCGGCTACGTCTACATGGGCACCCGCAAAGTCGAACTCGCTGAGCAATCTCTTCGACGGGCTCTGGAAATCGAGCGACGTGTCAACAGCAGGGAGAACATCTACAACGCCCTGCGCGTGCTGGCGCGGCTTTCGTTGCAGACCGGCGATTTGGCGATTGCTGGTCAGTATGCTCAGCAAGCTCTCGATATTGCGCGACAAGATGGGAACCATCTCGATGAACTCTATCCGATGCTTGTCAAGGGACAGATTGCGGCTCGTCGCGGCGACGTCGCATCGGCTGAGAGCGCGTTCCACGAGGTCGAACGCGACAAGATGTGCCCTGTTTTTTTGAAGTGGGAGGCCGAGCACTCGCTGGCGCGGCTCTACGAAGAGGAAAAGCATCCCGATGCCGCGGACCGCGAATATCGGGTGGCGCTCGCTACCTTCGAGGCGGCCCGCGATGAAGTGCGGCATGAAGACTCCCAACTGTCGTTTCTTACGAATGCGGCTCGCATCTACGACGACTACGTTCACTTCCTAGTGGCACGTGGAAAGACGGACGACGCGCTGCGCTGGGCCGACTACAGCCGCGCCCGTACTCTGGCCGAAGGATTGGGATTGCTGGCCAAGGGAGCTTCCAGTGGGCCTCCGCCGTTGGACCCTCGGCAAATTGCCCGGCGATCTCAAGGCACGGTGCTTTTTTATTGGCTGGGCGAGAAGCAGTCGTACTTGTGGGCGATCACGCCACGGAAGACGAGCTTGTTTACACTTCCTCCCGGCGCGGAAATCGATGCGGCGGTCGGACGGTATCGCAAGGCTCTGGGTGGGCCGCAAGACGTTCTCGCATCCGCCGATCCGGACGGGCGCTGGCTCTACCGCACGCTGATCGCGCCGGCAGAAGCGCTGCTGGCAGCGCGGCCCGCGGGGGCAAAAACCTACCTGGCCCCTAAAGGGGCGTCTGATTTCGATGCACTTGCGGTATCGCTAAAGCGATACCCTGATACGAAGCTGGTTGATACGAAGCCGGTTGCGAAGGTTTTCGTCATCCCGGATGGCAGCCTGAACAATCTGAATTTTGAAACGCTTCTGGTCGCCTGGCCCCAGCTCGCCGGGCCCCAGCTGTCCGCGCCCAAGCTCTCCGATGCAAAGCTCGCCGAAGAAAAGCTCTCCGAGGCGAAGTTGCACTATTGGATTGAGGACGTGACGATTGCGAATGCCAGCTCGCTTCGGGTGCTGGGAGCGGCGCGCACTCCGGCAAGAGACGGGGCAAGCCCCGTCTCTACAGGCGACGCGGGTAAAAGCACAGGCATCGGTGGAGGGAAACGCGACCGCGGCCTGCTGCTCGTGGGCAACAGCGTCGCGCCGAACGATAAATATCCGGAACTGCCGAAAGCCGCAGCGCAGATGGAAAGCGTTGCCCGGCATTTTCCGGGGGCGCGGCTGCGGATATTGGCGCGCGAGCAGGCGACTCCGGCCGCGTATCTGGCCAGCCGTCCAGAGCAGTTCTCTTATATACATTTTGTAGCGCATGGAACGGCAAGCCGGTTGAGTCCGCTCGATTCGGCGATTGTGCTGTCGAAGACCGCACTGCCGAAGGCTCGTCTATCATCCCCACTATCAAAGACTGCGCCTTCCGAAGCCTCCGCCGACACCGATTCTTTCAAGCTCTACGCCCGCGACATCATTCGCCATCCCTTGGGAGCCGACCTGGTCACGATCTCGGCGTGCTATGGCGCGGGCGAACGCGCGTACTCGGGCGAGGGACTGGTCGGGCTCTCCTGGGCGTTCCTTAGAGCGGGCGCCCACAACGTGGTTGCCGCCTTGTGGGAAGCGACCGACGCATCCACCGAGCAACTCATGGATAAGTTTTACGACGAGTTAGACAAGGGAGCGAAGCCGGATGCGGCGCTGCGGGCCGCGAAACTGTCTTTGCTGCGGGGAAGCGGATTCCACAATCCGTTTTACTGGGCGCCGTTTCAACTCTATGCGGGATCGTGAGGCGTTGCCCCTTTTCAACCCGGAAGGCACATCCCTCAGGGGCTAAAGCCCGCATGTTTATTGGCTCTGGGCGGCACGGCTGAAGCCGTGCCCTTCCCAAAACCAAAACAACAGTTGTTCAGCAGTCTGAGACGAGGCAAGCCCCGTCTCTACACGAGTTCTTCCGCAAGCTGTGAAGCCGTGCCCTTTCCAAAAACCATTTGTGAAACCAGCTCTACTTAATTGCTTCCGCCGCGATTCTCTCGGTCACGAACGCCTCGATCACGTCGCCAGCTTTAATGTCGCCGTAGTTCGAGATCGAGATACCGCATTCCATGCCGCTGGTTACTTGCGAGGCATCGTCTTTAAAGCGCCGCAGCGATGCCACTTTGCCTTTGAACACGACCACATTATCGCGCAGCAGCCGCACCTCGGAGTCGCGCTTGACCAGTCCGTCGCTCACGCGGCAACCGGCAATTGTTCCGACCTTCGGAATGCGGAATGTCTCCAGCACATCGGCGCGGCCCTGGTAAGTTTCCTTGATCGTCGGTTCAAGCAGGCCGGTCATGGCGCGCTTGATCTCGTCCTGCAGTTCGTAAATGATCGAGTGCAGACGGATGTCGACTTTCTCCTGATCGGCCAGTTCTTGCGCCTTGCGCTCCGGACGCACATTAAATCCAATGATGATGGCATTCGACGCCGAGGCCAGCAGCACATCGGTTTCGGTGATCGCGCCAATGCCCGAGCGCAGCAACTTCAGCCGCACTTTGTCGTTCGACAGCCGGCCGATCAAGTCTCCCAGAACTTCGACCGAGCCCTGCACGTCGGCCTTGAGGATGACGTTCAGTTCCTTCATACCTGCCGTCTTCAGTTGCTCGGCCAGGCCTTCGAGCGAGACGCGGGAACTCTTGGCGAGCGCGGCTTCGCGTGCTTTTTGCTCGCGATATTCCGAGATGTCCCGGGCCTTCTCGCGGTCGGTGACCACCACGAACTGATCGCCCGCCTGCGGCAAGCCTTCCAATCCGATGATTTCCACCGGGGTCGCGGGCGGCGCTTCCTTCAGTGGCTTGCCGCGATCGTCGAACATGGCGCGGACTTTTCCGTACACGTTCCCCACCACGAAGTTGTCGCCGGCGCGGAGCGTGCCGTTCTGCACCAGAATCGTGCCTACCGGGCCGCGTCCGCGATCGAGTTTCGCTTCCAGAACTAACCCGCTCGCAGCGCGTCCCGGAGTCGCTTTCAATTCCTGCAAGTCCGCCGTCAGGCAGATCATTTCCATCAGCAGATTGAGATTCGTCTTCTGCTTGGCGGAAACGTCGACGAACACAGTCTTGCCGCCCCAGTCTTCCGGGACCAGGCCGCGATCGGCGAGCTGCTTCTTGACCCGTTCGGGCAGCGCGCCGGGCTTGTCGATCTTGTTGACCGCGACGATGATGGGGACTTCGGCGGCGTGGGCGTGGTCGATCGCTTCCACGGTCTGCGGCATCACGCCGTCATCGGCGGCGGTGACCAGAACTACGATGTCAGTCGCTTTTGCGCCGCGCGCGCGCATGCGCGTGAACGCTTCGTGGCCCGGCGTATCTAGAAACACGATCTCGCGGCCAAAAGCCGGAGACGCCGTATCCGAGATGCGAACCTTGTAGGCGCCGATGTGCTGCGTGATGCCACCCGCTTCGCCGCCAGCGACATTGGTCGAGCGGATGGAGTCGAGCAGCGTGGTCTTGCCGTGGTCGACGTGGCCCATAATGGTGACCACCGGCGGACGCGAGACCGCTTCCGCGCCTTCTTCGAGGCTCTCGGTGGCTGCGTCGGTATCTTTCGCGGCTTGTTCTTCGAAGGTGATGACTTCGGTGTCGGCTCCGAAGAAGCGCGCCATTTCGCTGGCGAGTTCGGCGTCGAGGGTTTGATTGATGGTCGCGAACACGCCCCGCACCACTAGCCGTGCGATGACATCCTTGGCGCGAATGCCGAGTTTTTCGGCCAGGTCCTTCACCGAGATTCCTTCGGTAATCGTGATGTTGCGCGTGATGGGCGCCGGCTCGTTGCTGATGGTCATGCGCGGCGGCGGAGTGTAGCCCTTCATCGGGCCTTCCTTCACGCCTCGCGGGACATACCTCTGACCGGGTCGCCGCGATGGACCCCCGGGACGAGCTCCCGGACGCGTCGCTCCCGGCGGAGCCATTCCCGCTCCCGGTCCCACACCGAGTGGACGCGATCCCGCGGGCGCAACGCGTGTGGGGTGCATTGGCCGGCGTTCTCCCGGACGCAGCGGCGGACGCGCTTGTCCCGGCGCTGACGGTCGCGCCGAGCGCTGAAAAATTGGCTGCCCCGGTACAGGCCGTCCAGGCGTCGACCGTGGCGGCGCTCCCGGCACCGGCGGAGGCGCCTTATACACCGGGCGCGGGCCCGTCTGCGGCATGATCATTCGCGGCGGCGGCGCACTCGGAGGCGCCGGTTTGGCGGGCGCCGAAGCTTGCATCTGCGGAGCGTTACTAACCGCCGGAGGTTGTGCCGCTGGCGGAGGACTTCCAGCCTGCGGGGCAGGAGGAGTCGCAGTCGTAACTCGTGGCGGAACGGCGATCGCAGGCGGTGCTGTAGTTGCGCTTGTCGCGGCAACCGGCGGGGCGGCGGGTGGTGTCGCGGGTACTTTCGGTGGAATCACGACCACCGTCGGCGGGCGATAAGTGGCAGCTACCGAAGCTGGCGTGACCAGTCTCGGCGCCGGCGGCGCGGGCGCTTCGCTCGCGGGCTTGGATGGCACAGCCTTCCGCGTCACTGGAGCCACCGGGGCCTTTGCTTCCACGGCGGGCGGCGCTGGCGGAACTGGCGGCTTGACTGGCGGACGCGCAGCAGGATGCTCGACGGCTTCCTTTTGCTGCGTGATGGCGCGCAGTACATCTCCAGGCCGCGAAATATGCGAGAGGTCGATCTTGGTCTTGATCTCTTCTTCGCCGCGAGCGGCACGCGTGGCTTTCGCCGAACTCGGCGCCGCGTCGGATCGGCCGCGGAGATGTTTGCGCACCAGTTCCGCTTCGTGATCTTCCAGAGAACTGGAGTGCGTCTTCTTCTCCGTCACGCCCACCGTGGTCAGCACGTCAAGAATTTCCTTGCTCTTGACTTCCAACTCACGGGCCAGATCGTTGATTCGAATCTTACTCATCCGACGTCGTTTCCTTTTCTTGTCTCGCGGCTCGTGTGGGGACGGGGCTTTGGCCCGTCCACCGAGCAATCTCGCGTCTCTAGGCTCGCATATCTAACCTCTCGAAAATCCCTGTGCCATCTCACTCCCGGCTTACTTCCGGCTGACGAAGCCCGTGCGTCCGGTCCGGATCGAACTCCGAACTCGCCACTTTCACAGGTTCAACTCTGCTTGTCTTCCGGGGCTTCTTCGGTCGCAGACTCTTTCGACGCGGACTTTTCGGACGCAGGCTCTTCAGACAAAAGCTCGGCGCCTTCTTCTACAACCGCCGTTGCCACAGGCTCCGTCTCGGCGGACGCCGTTTCTAGCCCGCCCTCGGCCGGCGATTCCTCGCCGACTTCTGTTCCGGCGACTGCCGCTTCGGTGGCGGCTTCTCCGACCGTTTCCGCGTCCGCGGCGACTACTGCCTCGCCGCCATCCACGCTGGCGAAATAATTATTGACCGCGATACTGATTTTTTCCACCGTTTTCGGGCCAATGCCTTCAATCGCTTCCAATTGTTCCGGCGTCATATCGGCCAGCGATTCCACCGTGTTCACGCCCGCCGCCTTCAGTTTCTCGACCAGCCCCTCGCCCAATCCCGTAACTAGTTCGAGCGGAGTTACGGTCTGGGTTACCAGCGCCGACATCTGCTGTTCCACTTCCTGCCGCTTTTCTTCTTCGCTCTTGATATCGATTTTCCAGCCCAGCAGCTTGGCCGCCAGCCGAACGTTCTGCCCTTTTTTCCCGATCGCGAGCGAGAGCTGCGTGTCGTCCACCACCACTTCCAGATGCTTGTCCGTGGCATCGACAATCGTGACGCGGCTCACTTTCGCCGGCTGCAGCGCCTTCTCCGCGAACGTAACCGGATCCTCGTGATACTCGATGATGTCGATCTTTTCTCCGCGCAACTCGCGGATGATCGACTGTACCCGCATGCCCTTCATGCCGACGCAGGCTCCGACCGCGTCCACGTCCTTGTCTTTCGACAGCACCGCGATCTTCGTGCGCTCGCCCGCTTCCCGCGCGATCGCCCGGATCACCACCGTGCCGTCATAAATTTCCGGTACTTCGGTTTGGAAAAGATGCTGCACCAATTCCGGCGCGGAGCGCGAAGCGATCACGCCCGGACCTTTCACCGCTTTTTCCACCCGCACGATCACGACCCGAATCCGTTCGCCCACCGCGAACGACTCCAGCCGCGACTGCTCCTTGCGTCCCATGCGCGCTTCGGCCTTGCCGATATCGAGAATCACATCCGGACCCTCGATCCGCTTCACCGTCGCATTCACGATCTCGTTTACATGCCCGATGTATTCGTTGTAAACCGTGTCGCGTTCCGCCTCGCGTACTTTCTGGAAGATGACCTGTTTCGCCAGTTGCGCCGCGATCCGTCCCAGAATCCCTTCCGTCACTTTCGGGATCAGCAACTCTCCGCCCGCTTCCGCCGCCGGATCGAGCTTCCGCGCCTGCTCCACCGTCACTTGCAAGTTCGCGTCTTCCACCTGCTCCGGAGTCTCGACGATCGACTTCACCGCATAGGCATTGATCTTGCCGCTGTCTTTGTCGAGCACCGCGCGCAAGTTTTCCTGCGTCTTGTAGTACTTGCGCGTGGCCACCACAATGGCGTCCTCGACCGCGCTGACCACAATTTGCGGATCAATGCCCTTTTCCCGGCTGACCCCTTCGATGATGTTGTAGAGCTCACTAGCCATAAGATCTTCAGGTCTCAGGTGTCAGGTGTCAGGTCTCAGGAAAAGCAAGTCCTGAGACCTGACACCTGAGACCTGACACCTTGCTCCTATATTTCCGGTACCAGATTCGCCTTCTCCACGTTCCCTAACTCAATTTCAACCTTCGGCGCCGCGCCTTCTTTCGGACTCATCTTCTTCTTACTCTTGCGCGCCGCGCTCAGATCCAGAAGCAGCTTTCCGCTCTCGAAGCTTTCCAGCTTCCCTTCAAAATGCCGGTTGTTATTCACCGGCTCCCGCGTGGTCAGCTTCACGCGGCATCCGCGGAAGCGCTCAAAATCCGCCGCCTTGGTCAGCTTGCGATCCAGTCCCGGAGACGAAACCTCCAGGACATACGATCCGCCGGGCACGGCATCCTCAACGTCGACGATCGTTCCAAACTCCCGGCTAAACTTCGAGCAATCCTCGTGCGTCACTCCGCCGGGGCGATCTTCGTATAGGCGATCCGCCGCTGGAGCCGCTCCCGGCCGGTCAATAAAGACGCGCAGCATGCGGTGCTTGCCTGCCCCGCATACCTCCACCTCGACCACTTCCAGCCCGCTCGAGCCCGCCACGCGCTCGGCAATCTGCCGGACCTTCTCCAGATCAAGAGCCATGTTTCCAGCAATTTGCGTCCGGCTCGCCGAGCCAATCATTCCAGTAAATCGCCCAGCGAATCAGCCCAAACTAAAAAGTGGGCTTTCGCCCACTGGTGTGCTTCGACAATCCTGACACTACGACACAACAGTATTCATCGCTAACTATACGCCGCCCCTAGGGAAAACACAAACCAGCCTGACGGTCGCGTAGGGACAGTCGCCCTCGGCTGTCCAAGCCGAGCGAAGCTCGGCAGCCACTGGGGCAGCCAGTCGTCTAAGGACGGTCCGGACTCCCAACTCCCAGTTACGGAGGTATCTGAAGTAACCTTGCCGCCACCTCGCCTATCCCCCAAACTTCTACTGAATGCAGTTTTCCCGGACCCATCTCGCCATCGCCATAGGCTCGGCTGGCCTGCTGGTGCTGGTGTTCCTCGGCTATCTGAACTGGCTCAGCAACCAGGGACCGGTTCTGTCGCGCTCCGAGGAACGCGACCCGCTCACCCAGATGCCGATCAGCATCACCATGAATCCGTTCCGCGACCGCACCATCGAACGCACCGCCAACCGTTTTATTTCGGAGATGCGCGACGGCAATTGCCGCAAACTGCTTGCGCAGTGGGAAAAGGATTACCGCAGGAAGCGCGCCGACTTCCTTTGCAGTTCCGAAGCCCAGCATCCGCTGATTTCGTGGAACCTGGTGCAATGGGAAGACGCGCCGCCGCTGGTGATTCTGTACTACAAAGGCAAGCGTTACAGCAGTCCCAGCCAGGATGCAACCTACAAGGACCTGTTCTCAGTGACCGAAGAAAAGAAAGATTCCGGCTGGACGGTTACGAAGTACGACGCGTTTTACTGACGTATTTTTAGAATTCTCGGCGCACTCCGCGCCTCGGCGGTGAAACGCTTTAACTGACAGCTGATAACTGAGAGCTGACAGCTACCCTCCGATATGCACCATCGTCCGCGACGCCGGCACAAATCCCGTCTCCCCGATGTGGTGCCGTTCTTCTTTCTTCTCTACTACTTTCACAATGAAGTCGGTGAGCTTCTCATCGGCTGCGCCGCGCCGCATCAACTCATGCAGGTCGTGATCCCACACGGAAAATAAGCATGTACGCAGCTTGCCGTCCGAGGTGATGCGGATCCGGCTGCAGTGCCCGCAGAACGGATGCGACACTGGCGCGATGATCCCAATCTCGCCCACGCCATCGCGGAAGCGGTATCGCCGCGCGGTTTCACTCGGCTCGTGCGCCATCTCCTCCAAGGGCAGATACTCCGCCATGCGGGAGACGATCTCATCGAGGCGCACCACGATTTCCGGCGTCCAGACGCGGTCCTCTTCGAGCGGCATGAATTCGATGAAACGCACCACCACCCGCTCTTCGCGCGCGAACATTCCAAACGGAACGACCTGATCTTCGTTGAAGCCGCGCAGCAGGACGCAATTGATTTTCACCGGATCGAGACCCGCCTGCCGTGAAGCGCGCACTCCCGCCAGCACACTCTCGTATCCATTCGGTACGCGCGTGATGCGGGCAAAGCGCTCCGGATCCACCGCATCCATGCTGACGGTCACGCGGTCGAGTCCCGCGTCTTTCAGCGGCTGGGCGATCTCCGCCAGCAGGTGGCCGTTCGTCGTCACTGCGATCTCGGGCTTTTTCCCGTCCACAGTGCGCAACTTGGCGAGGTCGCGTACGAACTCCACAATACCCTTGCGCAGCAGCGGCTCGCCTCCGGTCAGCCGGATCTTTGTGATCCCCAGCCCAACCAGGATGCGTGCCATCCGCAGATAGTCTTCAAACGGAAGCTCGGCATACGCCGCACCGTTGGTCCCCGTCCGGCAGTACACACACCTGTAGTTGCAGCGGTCGGTGATTGAGATCCGCAGATCGTGGATCGAGCGCCCGAAATTGTCGGTAAGCAGCATTTAGCACTTAGCAATTAGCATTTAGCTTTCGCACCGCACCGAGCCGGTTTGGCTAAGTGCTAAATGCTAAGTGCTAAATGCTTCTCCAAAAGGAAACGAACAGGCGGGCACAACCCCAGCGAGCGTTTCCTTTCCAACACGGGAGGCGCGGACGTTTCCATCCGCACCCTCGGATCGCACATTGTCTCGGTGCAACCCTCGCCCCCGCCGCCAAAGAATTCTCCAGGCCACGGGGATCGGAAACTCGACGACCATTATAGATGCTGAGGGCAAACTCCGCGACCCCTGTTAAACTTTCCCCATGAAAGCACTCGTCATCACTCGTTTCGGCGGGCCCGAGGTTCTCGAATTGCAGCAGGTTCCCGACGCGCATCCCGCGCCCGAGCAGCTTCTGGTGAAAGTAGAAGCGGGCGGCTTGAACTTTGCCGATCTGCTCACCGCGCGCGGCGGATACGCCGGCACTCCCAAGCCGCCGCTCACCGCCGGCCGCGAGTTCGCCGGCCGCGAGCTTATCGGTAACGACGCCAGCGGACGCCGCGTCATGGGCTACACACAGTGGGCCGCCTTCGCCGAAAAAACCGTGGTGCATCGCAACCTCGCCTGGCCCATTCCGGAAGATTGGACCGCGGAACAGGCCGCTGCTTTCCCGGTAAATTTCTTCACCGCCTACTTCGCCTACTGGAAGGCGGGTTTGCTCGAGAAAGCGTCCGGCGCCCGCGTCCTGATTCACGCCGTCGCTGGTGGAGTGGGCACTGCCGCCGTGCAAATCGGCAAAATTCTCGGCATCGAGATGTATGGAACTTCTTCTTCCGAGGACAAGCTGGCCCGAGTACGCGAGCTCGGCCTGCAACACGGCATCAACTACAAGCAGCGCGATTATGTCCAGGCGATCAAAGATCTGACAAGCGGCGAAGGGGTTGACGCGGTTTTCGAAATGCTTGGCGGCGAGCACGTCGCGAAAAGCGTCCGCTGCCTGCGCGACTTCGGAAGCGTTATCGTCTACGGCTCCGCCACCGGCGAAATTCCGCAACTTGACACCCGCCTTCTCTACGCCAAAGGCGCCAGCGTCCACGGGCTCTGGCTGTCCTATTTGAGCGCCAACCGCCCGCTCATGGAGTCCGCGTGGAAGCAGCTTTCCGAATGGCTAGCCGCCGGCAAGCTCCATCCCGTGATTGGAAAAGTGTTCCCGCTCGAACAAGCGCGTGAAGCCTACACGCTAATGCAGGAAGGCAAGAATTACGGCAAGATCGTGCTGAAGATTAGTTAGGCGTACTAATTCGATCTGTCAATCCGAGCGGAGCGAGGAATCTGCAGTTCCTCGACCTAACTCCAGCTCCAGACAAAACACTCTCACCTTGTTACTCCCAGCAGCATGCACTATTAGGTTGCTAACGCAGCCGGCGCCAGCACGTCCAACATCCATGGTCGCAAGAATCCTGGCTCGCAAAGAAAAAAGAAATCGGGAACCTATTCCAACCGGGATTCGTATCCTGTAGCGAACCAACGTGGGGTTGACGAAACCAACGTCGATCCACCTAAAGAATTTGCAGGGTGACGGGACTGGCGCAGGCATGGTTTGGCGGCCCTGGATGCGCCGGGTCCGGCAAAAAGCACGAGTTTGAGACCCGCGTCTCTTTGCGTCACCCTGACCAGCGCATTGTAGGACTTTGAACGGGAAAGGCAAGCCCTCAGCCGGGCTTTCTTGAACTCTCTCGAACCACCACCAGCCGCCCCTAACGTCCCGGCCAGAAACCGGGCAGAAAGCGAAGGAGCAAATGAAACTGAACCATCTGGCAAAGACTGTTGTGCTCGGGCTGGCCGTGCTGCTCGCATCGAGCGCGTTCGCAAGCAACAAAGGTTCGCTACAGGTGCGGGAAACGCTCGAAGTCAACGGCCAGCAATTAGCCCCCGGAGACTATCAACTGCGCTGGGACGGCACGGGATCGAACGTCGAGGTCAGCTTCATGCAGGGCAAGAGGGAAGTCGCGAAAGCTTCGGCGAAAGTCGTTGCACTCGACAAAGCCTCTGCCTACGATTCCGCGGTTGTAGACCACTCGGACGGCAAGGCAAGGGTTTCGGAAATACGCTTCGCGGGCAAGAAGTACGTTCTGGCGATCGGCGCGACCGAGAAAGCCGAAATGGGCGAAGCTTCAAGCCGGTAACTTACTAACTTCTCGGAAAGAACCAAGCATCATCCCCGAGCAAGCGAGGATCCTGCAGTTCGCAAAAAACGCAGACCCCTCGCTTCGCTCGGGATGACAATTCAATGAAGAGTAATTCGGCCTCCGCGATGACCTCGCCGGTTGGGCGTGACTTTCCCGGTATCAGTACTTAGGCATCTTAGGATCGATCCGGTCCGCCCACGCGTTGATGCCGCCGGTCAGGTTATAGACCTTTGTAAATCCCGCGCGGCGCAGGAAATTCACCGCCTTGGCACTGCGTCCGCCCATCTTACAATAGGCCACGATCTCGCGGCTGCTGTCGAGTTCGCTCGCGCGCTTCGGTATGTCACCGACCGGGATGAGATATCCCCTCAGGTTACAGATCTGGTACTCATGCGGCTCGCGCACGTCGAGAATAAACACGTCGGCCTTGGCGTCCAGCTTCTTCTTTAACTCCTCCACTGACATGGCCGGGATGTCGTTTCCAGCCGGCTCTTCCTGCCCGCGTATTCCGCAGAACTGATCGTAGTCGATGAGCTGGGTTATCGTCCGGTGCGTGCCGCAGACGGGGCAATCGGGATTCTTCCGCAGCTTCAGTTCGCGGAACTTCAGGCCGAGCGCGTCGATCAGTAGCAATCGTCCCGCGAGCGAATCGCCTTGTCCCAGGATCAACTTGATGGTCTCGGTCGCCTGAATCACGCCGACCAACCCCGGCATAATGCCCAGCACTCCGCCCTCAGCGCACGAAGGCACCAGGCCCGGCGGTGGCGGCTCCGGATAGAGACAGCGATAGCAGGGCCCCTCTTCGGTCGCGAACACGCTGGCCTGCCCCTCAAAGCGAAAAATCGACCCGTAAACGTTGGGCTTGCCCGTGAGCACGCAAGCGTCGTTGACCAGGTAGCGGGTGGGAAAATTGTCGGTGCCGTCGGCAACGATGTCGAACTCGCGAAACAAGTCCAGCGCATTGGCGCTGGTCAGTTTCATATCGAACGCGCGCAGGTTCAGGAAGGGATTGAGCGCTTTCAGTTTGTCGGAGGCGGAGTCGAGTTTCTTGCGACCTACGTCGTTGGTGCTGTGGATGATCTGGCGCTGCAGGTTGGTGTAATCCACGACGTCGTAGTCCACAATGCCAAGCGTGCCAACGCCCGCGGCTGTCAGGTAGAGTGCCAGGGGCGACCCGAGTCCGCCCACCCCAATGCACAGCACTTTCGCCGCCTTCAGCTTCCGCTGCCCGTCCATGGCCACCTCGGGCATGATCAGATGGCGCGAGTAGCGCAGGATCTCGTCGTTGCTTAAAACAACCTCGGGTTGGGCATCGGTTACAGTGGCCATAAAGTCCTTCTGAGATTTTAGTCGGTTTGACGGCGAACTAACTTGCGAACTAGCTTGCGAACTAATTTGCGAACTACAGACAGCGGCGGCGCGCGGGGTGGCGCATTCGGCCATGTGTCGGTTCGCAGGTCATATCCAGGCAAATCATACTCAAATGATAACGCAGCCGCCGGCAATTGACGGCACGATGGAAATGGTATCGCCGTCTTTAACCGCGGTGGCTTCTTTTTGCAGGTAGCGCATGTCTTCGTCGTTGACGTAGACGTTCACGAACGTGCGCAGCTTGCCGTCCTCGGTAAAGAGGTGGCGCTTCAGGTCGGGATGCTGCACGACGAGGACAGCCAAGGCCTCGCCCACGGTCTTTGCCAGGACATCCACCGAGACCTGTTTCCCCGAGAATTGGCGCAGTGGAGACGGAATCTGGATCTGGGGCATACAGAGAAGATGCTATCGTACTCGCGAAAGATGCAAGTCGAAATTGGGTTTGTGTGGAGCGGACACTCTTGTCCGCTTGCCGGCAGCAAACACACTGCCCGAGCGGACAAGAGTGTTCGCTCTACACGAGCCTGATCGTCAGACTACTGCAAGCCTCTCGTCCACGAATTTCTTGTCGGCCTCTTCGCTGCCCGTCAGTTCGAACGAATTCGTAATCGTCGCCCCGCCCTTCTCCACGCTCGTGATCACGTAGGAACATCCGAGCCAGTGAGCTTCCGCAAGATCGGTTGTCGACCATTGCGCGGGGTGGTCAGGGTGGGAGTGGTAGAAGCCGACGATGTCCTCGCCACGCTCGCGGCCCTCGCGCTGAATGCGAATGAGTTCCCTGGGATCGATGTGGTAGCGGTTGTGGGGTGAGTCCGCGCGCGTGTTGCCACAACGGGCGATGCGTGAGACGGTCTTTGAGCCGTCATTGTCGAACTGCCCGAGCAGCACGCCGCAACACTCGTGGGGATAGGCTTCCTCTCCGTGTTGGCGAAGGGAGTCGTAGGCAGAATGAGAGAGCTTGAGCATCGTTGGAAGTCAAAAGGTAGAAGTCAAATTGCAGAAGTAAACTTCCTTCAGCAGCCAAGAACCTCTCAGATGAAACTTCACTTCTGCAATTTGACTTCTTACTTCTGCAATTATTCTTCACTCCAGAATCTTTCGCTCAAGTATTTTTCGCCTGAGTCGCAGAGGATGGTAATGATCGTCGCGGGCTGATCGATCTTCAGGCGCCCGGCAATCCGCAAGCATCCAACCACAGCCGCTGCAGAGGAGACTCCAACCAGCAGACCTTGTTCGCGCGCCAGGCGGCGGGCCATGGCGTGTGCATCTTCGGTCACGATCTCCAAGTTCTGATCGGCGAGCGATGCATCGTAAATGCGCGGCACAATCGCCGAAGGCAGGTGTTTCGCACCTTCGATGCCGTGGAAGGCGGAGTCGGGTTGCAACGAGATACAGCGAATCTTTGGATTTAACTCCTTCAAACGGCGTGTGGCGCCGACGAAGGTTCCGGTGGTGCCGAGCATGGCGACGAAATGCGTAATACGTCCTTCGGTTTGTTGCCAGATTTCGTTGGCGGTGGTTTCATAGTGGGCGCGCCAGTTGGCGTCGTTCGAATACTGATCGGCATAAAAATAGAGATCGGGATGGCGCTCGGCATATTGGCGCGCGACCTTGATGGCGCCGTCGGAGCCTTCGGCAGGGTCGGTGTAGATGATATTTGCGCCGTATGCCTGTAGAATGCGCTTTCGCTCGGGAGAAACATTCTCCGGCACGCAGAGGGTGACGGGGAATCCGAGAGCGGCGCCGAGCATGGCGTAGGCGATGCCGGTGTTGCCGCTGGTGGAATCCAGCAAAATCTTGCCGGGACCAAGTTTGCCGGCACGGCGCGCGGCCGCCACAATGCTGGCGGCAGTGCGATCTTTGACGGAACCGCCGGGGTTGTGCCATTCGGCCTTGCCCAAAAGTTTTACGCTGGGAAGATCGCGCGTGAGCGCGTCGAGCGGCAACAGGGGCGTGTTGCCGATTTGGGCGAGCACAACCTCTCCGGGCAGGCCAGACGAGGCTTTAGCCCGGGAAGGCGATGGCGATGGCGCGGAGCCGTAGGCTGCAGGTGTCATTGAATGTGAGTGCCCTAATGACTAGAGTAATGTGCCCGCAATCCTAAAAAGGTATATCTATACTAACGTTGTTGAATTCCATGTCGATTAGATTCGCGGCGGACGGATTTGGTTCCATCGACTCCGCAAAAGCCGCATCTAACCGAATGCAGCGATAGAACGGGAATTGGGTTCATAAAATGGCAGCGAAAGTCGAACAGCGAACCTACGAAGACGCAGTCGCGTGGCTGCGCGATCATGGCTTTGACCTGATTGAAGCTCCGGGCGCGCAAACCCGCGTGTTCCTGAAAAAGTACAAGTGTTCGGCGGCGATCCAGAAGACCGACGCCGGCGGCGCGAAAATTTTCGCGTATCCGGGATACATGATCGGCAGTGAGATTTCGAAGCTGGTCAACCGCGGATACCAGCAATTTCTGAAGACGACGAAGACCGAAGTGCCGGCGACCGCCGACCACCTGACGGCCCTTCACCAGTTCTCCGAAGAAATGAAAGAAGCGCTGGCCCTGCCCAGCCTCTACAACGAATCGCTCGGAACCGTGAGCGAATCGTACCAGTACGATCGCATCCAGGATCGCGACCAGCCCGAGGTTGACCGTCCGAAGCGGCCGTGGGAGACGGTGAAGGCGAAGGCGGCTGCGGCGACGAAGAAGAGCCAGGCGTAGGGGAGTTGTCAGCTCTCAGTTTTCGGCTTGTTGTGCTTCATGTCAGGGCATCGCTTCAGCCATGCCTAGGCCTCCGAGGTCGGATACCCCTTTAGGGGCTGGCCGATCGCAAGTCGATTCCGCCCTCCCTTCCTCTTTTCTCTCCGCTCAAGAAAACCAAAACTGTATGCTCTGAAACCAGGGCTCATGGAGGGCTTATGCGGGATTTGGTTTTGCTGGTGGGGGTGATTGCCACGCTGGCCGTGGTTGGTATTGGGCAGGACGGTGGGGAGGCCGGGCCCGTCGCGATTCGAAAAGTGATTGAGGAGCAACAGGCGGCCTGGAATCGCCAGGATCTGGAAGGCTTCATGGCAGGATATTGGAATTCCCCGGAGTTGACGTTCTTTTCGGGAGCGCATGAATCGAAAGGCTGGCAGGCTGCGCTGGATCGCTATAAGAAGAGCTATCAGGGCGCGGGCCACGAAATGGGGAAGCTCGAATTCGCGAATCTGCGGATCGAGATGCTGGGGCCGGACTCGGCGTTTGTGCGCGGCGAGTTTCATCTGACGATGTCCGATGGAAAGACGCCGCACGGCCTGTTTACGCTAGTCTTTCGCAAGTTTCCCGAGGGATGGAAGATTGTGCACGATCACTCAGCCGGAGAGTGAGGGGAGGTCAGAGGTCAGATTGCAGAGGTAAAGAACTCTTGGTGCTGACGTTTCTGCCGAGACCAGAAGATTTCACGTCTGCAATCCGACCTCTTACCTCTGCAATTGGTTTGTCCCCTCTCACCTCTGCCCGCGATCCATCGCCTGATTCGCCAGCCGATCCGCCGTCTGGTTGTGTTCCCGCAGCGCATGCCGGATCTCGAAGTGTTCGAGCCGCCGGACCAGTTGCTGCGCCTCGTCGTACAGCTTGCGCAGTTCGGGATGCCGCACCTTGTAGATGCCTTTCATTTGCCGAACCATGAGCTCGGAATCGCTGATCACCTTGAGCGCTTTGATCTGGTGTTCGGTGGCGTAGCGGAGAGCGGCAAGCAGTCCCTGATACTCGGCATAGTTGTTGGTGCGGTGTCCGAGGTATTCGCTAAGCTCGGCGATGGGGTGGCCGGAGGCGTCCTGAATGGCGACACCATACCCCGCAGGCCCAGGATTGCCGCGAGCTCCGCCATCGACGTGAGCAGTGTGCGCGACGGTCGCGGATTTCGGCGCGGAGAAAAGATTACTGGAATTGGAAGAGCGCGGAGGCAAAACCATAGACCGAGTTTACAACGGGGGTGGGGTTCCACCCGCGCGAGTGGACCTGAAAGAACGGGCAGGGGAGAGCCCGTGGCCAGCCTGACACCGTTGCGCTTCGGCTGGACCCAAGACAGCGGAAACGGTAAAAACCCTGTGCCGTCCTCACCCTGCCCACAAGGAACGAGCATACCTCTGGTGGTGGACGGACGCAACGTGGGGCTGATTCGATGCGCCGGCCGGGGCGACCGTAAACACTGTCCGCCGAAACCAGTTCCGCATTCGGTACTTCAGACACCAGCTTTACTCGCTGCAATCGGCTCTTTTTTCCCCGGTTTGGCAAACCTTAAGGGATACTGGCGGTCAGCGATGCGGCACGATTTCTAGGGTGCGCTGTAAACCCGGGGACTCCCTCCATCCTCTCTGTCCTCCGCGAGTGTTTTACTTTCACATCTCCAGATCTCTTGAGCCACATCCAAAACGCTCCACGTTTCGCAGATAGGCGTCAAAAAAACGCAGCATGAGTGGTGTCTGCCTGCCGACTCCTGCAAACAGCAGGACGGGGATGTTTGGACGTATCGCTTTCAGTTCCGAACGCAACGTAGTCCCGGCTGCATCCGGCAAATTGTCTTCCAGGAGTACTCCGTCAATCGCTTGCTTGGTAATCAAATGAATCGCTTGCCCTCCATTGTTTGCAGGCACCACCTCGTAGCCAATTCCTTCGAGCGCAGCCGTCAGAATTGCCAAATACTCGGGCTGGTCTTCGACGCACAGAATCTTCATTCCGCTCATTTGCGTTCTCCATACTGAGATTCACTGCAAGTTTGTCGTTTTCCCGCAAGCCGCTCGGGGCTTCACCCAGTGAAAACATAAGTCCGGGCTCTCCTACTGCCCGTAACGGCTGCGCGCCAGGCACGATCTATCTTTGCCCCCCAGCATCGTCGGACGGTGTCAATGCAAGGGGGGTAGCTAGCCTTTCAATCCACTTGCGATGTGGATCGTTGGACCGGATTCTGTCATCCAGTTGCGCGTCTAGGTGCCGCAGAAAAAACTAATCGGCCGCCTCGAATGCTTGTAACTCTTGGATTGTGATTAGCTCATCGGAGGCGGGCGATTGTAGTGGAAGCCTTTGGTTTGAAAAGTCGAGGATAGCTGTGGTGTCAGTGTTACGTGTATCAATTCGGCAGTGGGAGGAAGCAACTGAAAGTCGTTGGCAGGAGCGCACCACTTGAAGTTGCTGTCGTCAAACCTGGGTTTCGGGTCGTGGTGAGGGCTGGTGCCGATCACTGAATGAACATATGGCGCCTGAGAGAAATCGGCCGCGACATTTCGCGCAGCCAGGACGGCAAAGAGCGCGACGCAAGCAAGCACGGTTCGAATCCAGATTCTTCCGTGACTCCCACTCCGGAAATGCCGCGTAAGGGACATCTGCCCACCCTCCATGTAGTGATGAGCGTACGGCGATTTTGGTTATCTGATTCTTGCTATTTTCAGTCGCGAAAAGACACTGTCCCGCGCTCCTTCTCGGATGGCTAGGGCTGCGCGCCCGGGACGTAAACAACGTCCGCCGAAACCAGTTCCGCATTCGGTACCTCGGTTGTCACCTTTACTCGCTGCAATCCGCTCTTTTTCTGGGGTTTGGCAGTAAACGTCAACAAGTACTGGTTCGTCAGCCGATGCTCCACATTGTCCAGGTAGGGCGTGAACGCAACCGGCGGCCCAAAGAAACCGATGTAATACGATTCACCGCCGGTCTCTTCCGCAACCTGCGCGAGGTAAAGCTGACCCCAATATGTCAGCCAGTAGCTATGACCGTAGTGACCCACCCCCGGGGTATAGATCACGTAGACGACAACGCCGGCGCGCTGAGCATCTTCGATGGCCGCCGCTAGATACGGATCCAGCATATCGCCGATTCCGTAGTAACGATCGATTCCGTCGGAAACCAGGATAACTTCGCGGCGGGCTGTCGTTTCCGGCCAGTGTTTGATCAGGTCGCTCAGAGAAAAATAGGGGCTGCCGTTGATGCCGGATATTCCCATGGGAAGGCGCAGAGCTTTCGCAGCGAGAGCATGATCGCTGGTCAGTTTCTGTTCCATTTTCGCGATCCCGTTTTGCATGTAGGCGACTCCAATCTTGGTCGATGCCGGCTGTGCAACGATAAATTGGCGAAGATCTTCCAGTTGTGAACCGAGACTGACGTTGGACCCATCGTCGAGCATAACCACGAGTTCGAGTCCTGCGTGGTCTCCCTGCGCAGGAACCCAACCGGTCACTTTGTCGCGATCGCGTCCCTCGTGGACCTGCACATCCTCGCGGTTGATGACGGGTACGTTAGAACCATGAACAGCTTCGACGGTGACCAGCATGTGTACCGAAGCCCCGTCTGCGGCCCTAGCTTCCTCAGCCGCAAGGCAACGAGTAACCGCCGCCCCAAGAAACAACCCGAGTACCGTGCTAATTACAAGCAGGCGTTTGTTCATTTTCTTCCTCCATTTACCCCGTGGTAGCCCGGCTCACTCCATCTCCGTTCTTTCGCAGAACTTCATAAAGCTGCGTGCGCATTTTGCCACGCTGGTCGAAATAGCGAATCTCCAGACCGCGTTTCCCCATTCGCGCTTGAAAGCTCTGGTTGACGGGCAAACTGGTGCAACGCGACCACCGGTTGTAAACCGTGCACGCGATTTTCAGCGACTTGCCGTCGGGTTTCTGGACGACCATCGTGCTTTCGACATAGGTTATCGGGCTTGAGTTGTAACAATAGGCATCGAGGTCGCGCCAATTGCAGTTGGGCGGATCAAGCGGAGGGCCTTGGAATTGGTTGCTTTCCCCGCTGAGCACCTTAATGCGAAGTGGAAAATCTTTCGACCAGGAGCTTGCCACTGTGCCTAGAAGCAAGGCGACTACCAAGAAGATCCGGCGGCAGGACATAATGCCTCCTGTCTCCAGAGATGACTTGGCAGTGATTTTGGTTGGCTCTGATCAGCCGTCTATGTAGATAAGTAAGGGATGGCAGCGCAGTTTATATCCCCCCACACTGTTCCCGTGTTCCGCGTCAAGCTTCGCCTGCGCGCGAGAGTCGGTCTCGATTCGACTGCAGACTTTCGCCAAAACTATCCTGTCTTATCTTCCCGTGGCAAGCCGAGTGGCCAACCGCTGCGGCAAATTGGCAGCCAGGATTTTTTCCTGCGCCACCCTCAGGTTGTAAGGCACGCGATAGTAAGTCACGATCCAGGCATCGGAGTCGAACATGGCAAACGCTGCGCGCCAGTCGCCATCGCGCGGCTGGCCCACCGAGCCGGGGTTGATGAGATAGCGGCGATCTTTTCTCAGCGGCCAGTCGGACGACTCGGCCTGGCCCACGGTGCGATATCCGGGACGGTAGGCTTCGCTGACCTCGCCCGTCAGCATGAACCCGCCTTGCAGGTGTGTGTGTCCAAAGAACGTGACGGGAACGGGATCGGTGATGAGCGGTTCGATGGCGTCGCGGGCGCTGACCATGTATTCATCTTCGTCGAGCGCGGAGCCGTGGACGAACTGGAGGCCGGGGAGTTCGCCGAGTTGGATGGGACCCTGGGGGAGCGAGCGCAGCCATTCGAGATTTTCGGGGGTGAGCTGGTCGCGAGTCCAGAGCGTGGCCAGGCCGGCAACGGGATTGAAGTCGTCGAGGGTCATGAGGCCGCAGACCGCCTTGTCGTGATTGCCCCGGACGAAGATACGACCGAGAGCCTGTGAGCGGGCAATGACTTCGTTGGGATTGCCGCCATAGCCCACGGTATCGCCAAGATTGGCGACCAGGTCATAGGCGGGCGCGGCGGCGAGACACGCTTCCAGCGCCTCGAGGTTGCTGTGGATGTCGCTAAAAAGAAGGATACGCACTATGCACCGGACAGACTGCCGATTATAGACCGGGATGGCTTTTTTGCAGAATAGTGCGGGCGCCCCTCCGTTTCTTGAAGGGTGGGACTCCAAGATCGGCTCCTTTGTGAGATTTCTCGCCGATTCCTAAGATGCACTTGTCCCTCGTAGCGCACCGCAGCCACCGTGTTTGCTTTCTGTTCCACTGCGACTAGAATTGGGCGACAGCGCCAAGGGCCTCTTCGTCCATGTCGAATCCTCGAGACGCGACCACAAATCCTCCCGTGGTTAACGACCTCGCGGGCCGCAGGGTCGGCCGATTCCTGGTGCAAGGCCGGATCGGCGCGGGCGGCATGGGACAGGTCTATCGCGCGGAGGACACGGTCCTGAAGCGCGTGGTCGCCATCAAGCGGATGGCGCCTAAGCTCCAGTTCGATGAGCGCGACCGCGAACGATTTCTGAAGGAAGCGCAGCGCGCTTCCGCCCTCAATCACCCCAACATCGCTGCCATCTACGACGTGCTCGAGGAGCAGGGAGAAATCCTTCTCGTCATGGAGTACATCGAAGGGCACACGCTGCGGGAACGGATGCTCTCCCCGATCAGCATGGCGGAGGTTCTGGCGATCGGGATGCAATGTACAGAAGGTTTGGCAGCGGCCCATGATCGGCACATCGTGCATGCGGACATCAAGCCCGAGAACATCATGTTGGCCGCCGGGCAGCGAGTAAAGATTCTCGACTTCGGTGTCGCCAAGCGGTTCGCCGGCGCCGATTCCGGGGAAGCGACCCAGAGTTTGGCCAGCATGACGATCACGACCAGCGGCACGCCGGGTTACATGGCTCCCGAGGTCCTGCAGCAAAAACGCTATGACGGACGCGCCGATCTTTTCTCTTTGGGCCTGGTTTTCTATGAACTGCTGGGTGGGCAGCATCCCTTCCTGACCGACAGCTTTGCCGGGACCGTCGGTCGTGTACTGCACTTCGAACCACCTTCGTTGCACGAGATCAACCACAGCGTGCCCGATCCGCTGGCGGGAATTGTCGAGCACATGCTGGCCAAGGACCCCGCCTCCCGTTATCCAACCGCGCAGGCATTGCTCGCCGATCTGCATGCGGTCGAGCGCGGAGATGATCCGGTATTCGGCGGGCTTCCATCCAAGCCGGCGCGTCGCCACGGCCGCTGGAGTCTATCTCGTGGGTGGAAGACAGCGCTGATCGCTATCGGGGCGGCATCCCTTCTGGTTGTGCTCCTGTTCTTCTTCGGGCCGCGACTCCGCCACGCCTCCAATCCGCAAACGCACTCCAGTGGCGTAGCTCTGCCTCAAAACGTAAGTCTGGCGATTTTTCCGCTGGAGGGTCCCGAAGGCGATCTCCAGTTTGCCGCGCTCGCCAACGGATTGGTGGCCACCCTAGCGGCCAAGTTGACCGAGCTCGGCGAGAACCACTCGGTGCAGGTGGTGCCCGCCAGCGAGATGCGCGCCAAGCACGTAACCACCCTCGACCAGGCGCGCCAGGAGTTCGGCGTCAATCTCGGCCTACGCGTCGATCTGCAGCGCTCCGGAGACCTGGTGCGCATCGCTTCCACCTTAACCGACGCCAAGACCGGCCATGTGCTGGCGGCGAAGAGCTTTGACGCCCCCGTCAGCGATCCTTTCAAGATTGAAGATGAGATTTCGAACGGAGTGGCGGCTGCCCTGGGATTCACGCTCCGTCCGGAGGAACGCCGTGAGTTAGTGTCGCACGGCACCAGCCTTCCCGAGGCTTATAACTACTACTTGCAGGCGCGCGGCTATCTCGACGATCCCTTCAAGCCCGAGAACGCCAACAGCGCGATCGCGGTCCTGGGCGAGGCCCTGAAACTAGACCCCAACTACGGAACCGCGCGGGCAGAACTCGGCATGGCCTATTGGTGGAAATACTATTCCACGAAGGATAAGCGGGCGGTCGCGTTGGCGAAGGAAGCCTGCGCCAAGGCGGTGGAATCGGGCAACGCCGGCGCCGAAGGGCACATTTGTCTGGGCTGGGTGGCCAACGGCACAGGGCAGTACGATTTGGCCGTCGGCGAGTTTCAAAAAGCAGTACAATTGGACCCCACCAACGACCAGGCGTACACCGGGCTGGCGTCGGCCGAAAAGCATTTGAACAAGCTGGACGAAGCGGAAAAGACCTACCAGCAAGTTATCCAACTGCGCCCGCGATACGCCAGGGGGTACTTAGAACTAGGAGCTTTTTATTTGCAGCAGCAACAGGCGGAAAAAGCGATCGATATGTTTTCCCGTGCAGTTGCGTTGGCGCCCGACAGCTACCGGGGTTACAGCGACCTCGGTGCGGCGTATTGTTACCAGGCGAAGTACGCCGAGGCCATTCAGCCTCTGCGGCAATCGATCGCCATCCGCCCAACTTTTCCCGCGTACAACAACCTAGGCACCGCCTATCTCCGATTACGACGTTTCCCGGATGCGGTCGGTGTTTACCGGGAGGCAGTAAAGCTGGACGAGAGTCAATACGCGGTGTGGGGCAGCTTGGGAGACGCATACCACTACAGCGGCGATCCGGCTGCGGCCAAGGCGGCCTATGAGAAGGCGGTCAGTCTTGCCAACCAACAGCTTGAAGTGAACCCGAAAGATGCCGAATTAGCCGGCGACGCCGCCGACGACTACGCCATGCTCGGGGACCGGAAACACGCCTTGGCATCGTTGGACCAATCGCTGCGCTGGGGCCAAGGTGACAAGGATCTCATATTTAATGCGGCAGTGGTTTACCAGGATTTAGGGGAGAGCGGTGTGGCGCTGGAGTGGCTGAAAAAGTCGCTCGACGCCGGGGTTTCCGTGGCGACTGTGATCGAGTCGCCCATCTTCGATTCCCTCAAGAACGATCCGCGCTTCCAAGCTTTAGTGCAGGGCCGAACCCATTGATCCATCGATGCACTCCGGGCTTCATCAATTTCAGATCGAAGGAGGACAACATGGCAGCGAATCCATTACCCAGGCCAGAAAGAACTTCAGATACCCCGCCGGTCTTGATTGTCAACGCAGCGACGGTCACCACCATTAACGCAGTCCAAGGCCAGTCCGTTGAGTGGGAGAACAGTGGTACCGGCGACGTCAACATTGTGGTAACACCAAGCGGTATTTACCCGCTCGCGGAGAATACTTTCACCGTTAAGGGCACGAACGGCCCCATCAACACAAAGATCAACGGCGTCCTGACGGCTTGCCCAATTAACACCTACTCGTTCTCCCGGAACGGGGTCATGGGAGCTGGGAGGATCATCGTCCAGGCCAGCAGATAGCAGGCAACGAATCCATCGGTAGGATCACCAGCGGGTGCCCCACTCATCGCGCACTTTACGATGAGTGGGATTCCACCAGCGCGGCGATCCCGCAGCCTACTTGTTATTGCTCTCAGTCCGAGCTTGCCGGTGGAGAGCCGTCGCTCCATCCTATGTCTTTCAAGCGGTCACGGTACTCGAGGGCTGGCGGAGATCGAAGAAGATCGCGCACTTAGAAACCGAGACGAAAGCGTGAAAGCATTTCCTGAGACCTGAGACCCAACACCTAAGACCTGACACCTAAGACCTGACACCTAAGACCTGACACCTAAGACCTGACACCTAAGACCTCGAATTCCAAACCGGGCAACGGGCGAAGTGCGCGAGGCCGACCTCGACCAGCGGCGGGAGATCGACCGCGCAGGCGCCGACGCGATGCGGGCAGCGCGGTTCAAACGGACATCCGGGAGGAAGTTGGGCGATGGCTGGCACCGTGCCTTCGATGGTCGCCAGCGGAAGGCCGCGGTCGGTAGCAAGAGTAGGAATGGCGCGCAGCAAGCCTTGCGTGTAGGGATGAGCGGGCGCGCGAAAGATGTCGGCCTTCGTGCCAAGCTCAACCAGGCTCCCGGCGTACATGACGGCGACGCGATCGGCGACGTGCGAAACCACCGCGAGATCGTGCGAAATGAAGAGCATCGCCAGTCCGAATTTGTGGCGCAGGTCGTTGAGCAGGTCGAGAATCTGCTGCTGGATGGTGACATCGAGCGCCGTGGTCGGTTCGTCGGCAATGAGCAGTTGCGGGCGGTTGACGATGGCCATGGCGATCATGACGCGCTGGCGCATGCCTCCGGAGAGCTGGTGCGGATAGCTGCGGGCGCGCTGTTCAGGATCGGGGATAGCGACATCGCGGAGAGCTTGGACAGCGAGCTCGTAGGCTTTTGGGGGAGGAATGCGAACTTTTCGGAAGTACCCGAAACCACCTAGCAGAACCGCAAGAGGCAGTCCTAGGACTCGGAACCATCGTGGCGTAGGCCCGTACCACTCATCCCGCAATTTGCGGTTGCCGTTACGGATTTCATCTCGTATTTTCTGCTGAATGTCTGCCGGGACGCGATTGTGAGCGAGCACGGCTTCCGCGATCTGGTCGCCGACGCGCATAACCGGATTGAGAGCGGTCATCGGCTCCTGGAAAATCATGGCCATGCGCGAGCCGCGGAGTTCGCGCAGCCGATCGGCGGGCAAACTTGTGAGATGCGTGGGGGCGCCGTCGCCATTCTGGAAAGTGATCTCGCCTTTGACGGTGGCGGCGGGCGGGAGCAAGCCCATGATGGCAAGCGAGGTGACGGATTTGCCCGAGCCGGATTCGCCGACTAGTCCAACGACTTCGCCGTGAGCGATGGAGAATGAGAGGTGGCGCACGGCGGCCACGCCGCCGCCGTTCTGCTGTGCGGGCAGAGGCGCCCGCCCTCGCCCTCCGCGGGATTGCGGAAACTCGATGGTCAGGTCGCGGACGTCGAGCAGCGGGCGCACGAAGAGTATGGTATCAGCGCCGGGACTACTTCTTGGGCCGCGATTCCGGCGGCACTAACCCGGCAACGCGGTAGTAGACCACCAGTTGCCCGTAGTGTTCTCCCGAGTGCTCGAGCAGGCCCCAAGCCATGTCGGACACGCGCGTCTGCTGATTCGCGAACGGATCGACGATCAGGTCGTTCATTCCCTTATCGCCCTTCTGCTGGATCGCCGCCGCGCCGTCGGCAAACGCCTTCTTCACAAACTCGACCACCGCGGCTTTCGTTTTGTACTGTTCGCGCTTGGGGTCTTCTCCGGCGGGCGGTTTCAGGCCCATCACCGGATTGGTAAAGAAATAATTCGCGCCGGCCGCGTGTAACAGTTGCTCGGCAAAACTGCGCTGCGCCGGCACCGGCTTGAAGTCGTACTTGTCTTCGGGAAAATCTTCCGCCATCGCAATCAACTTGCGCCCAACATCGTTCCAGCTCTCCAGCAAAGCCTGCGACGGCCCAACCGCCGGCTTCGGCGGCGCTTCTTTCTTCATCGCTTCTTGCGCGCCCGCCAGCACTCCAACCATCAACACCGCTAGAAATACGCCAACGATTCGCTTCTTCATTGCGCCATCCCTCCGATTATCATTTTCGTAGAGACGCGGCTTGCCGCGTCTAAGGAAAGTCTGATTAAGTCCCTCGGGGTCCTCCGTGCACCCCTGTGTACCCTGTGGTTCAAGGTTTTCGTACGTACCAAATCAGTATTTCCCTAACAAGACGGGGCAAGCCCCGTCTCTACTCCAGTCCAGCTTTCCCCAACATTTCCAGAAACTGTTTCTGCGTGCGCATGTCGATCGACTGCGCTACCAGCTTGCCTTGGCGGTCGTAGGTAAAACTTTTCGGAATTCCCTGCACCGCAAACAAGTCATTCACCTTCCGTCCAGGATCGAGCAGCACGGGAAACGAAACCTTCCGCTCGCGGATAAACGGCTCCACTTTCGCCACGTCTTCATCGGAAATGCCCAGCACCACCAGGCCTTGCGAGCGGAAGCGCCCGTAGAGGGTCTCCAGATCCGGCATCTCTTTGCGGCATGGCGGACACCACGTTGCCCAGAAATTCACCAGCACTACTTTGCCGCGCAGGTCGGCAAACGTCCAGGTCTTGCCGGAAAGATCTTTTAGGGTAAAGTCCGGATGCTCCCGCTTGCGGTCGTCCGCTTCGAGCTGGGCCATGGCGGCGCGAAACTGCCCATCATCGTTGCTGAGATCGATTGTGGGCTCGACATGCTCGTAACGCACCAGTGTGGCCAGTTCAAGATATGGATACGCCGGCTCGCGTACGGCCTTGCCTCCCGCATCGGAATCTTTCGACTCCGCCCAAGGTACGGGCCGCTCGCGTAACGTTGCGGCCAGCGTCGTCGCTACTTCCTGGAGTGTGTTGTGTCCGAAATCGCCCTCGGTAGAAAGTCCCGCCAGGTTTACCGTCAGGCGCAGTTTGTTCTCGGTCGCGGGCAGCTTGCGGATCTTCAGCGCCAGATCTTTCGTAGTCCCCGCGCGAACGTCGTCGGCGAGGGCGCGCAGCCCGTGGATTTGGTCCGCGAGAGGCTTCTCGTCCGCGCTCCAGACTATTTCTTTCTTCTGGGCCGCGGCGAACTGCAGGGCGGAGATCAGCGCCGCGATCAGGGAGAAGAGTTTTACCATGCGAAGTAATCGGTTGCGTTTCATAGCCCACCAAGCTTAACAAGAGGCGGTCTTCCGCACCAAGTCAGCATCGTCATTGGTAGTGGTGCAGTTTCAAAATTGCGACTATTTCTTGCTTGGCGGCAAAAAAGTCTTTAACGCAAAGTACGCTAAGGACTCGCGAAGGGCGCAAAGAGAAGCACCGGACGAGCACAAACTGCACCACTACCTCGTCATCTCAGTGCATGCGAGCGTCGGTTTCCGCGAGAGAGGCTCGGTCGTCCTTCCGGAGTCTCGGTCGTAGCCCAGGTGCCGTCCCTTGCGGGACTCGATTGTTTCCAGTTCTGCCTACCCGGCACTTCCGTGCCGGGCTATCCTGTTCCGCCGCTTCGCGGCTCGTGCATCGTCCGGTCCACTTTTTCGGTCGACCTCAAGCTATGACACAGACTCTTCCGGGACTCGAGTCATTTCTTCCACTTTTCCCAGCGCTGAAGCCCTCCACCCTAGCACGCCAAAACCGGGCGTGCTGTGGACCCGGGCGCTAGGCTAAGCTCGGTCGCCCCTGCGGGGCTGATTCTCGGAATTATTCTGAGCCGGCTAGAAGGCGCTGCCGCCGCCGCCGCCGAAGCCGCCTCCGGAGAAGCCTCCGCCGGAGAAGCCGCCTCCTCCGCTGAAGCCCGACCCGCCGGAACTGGCTCTGGGAGCGGAGACGAAGACCTGGTGCATGTCCGACGCCATGCTATGCATCGAGCTGGAAAAGAAAAGCGGACTGAAACCGACGTAGCCGTTTGGCGAGGCGTACCAGCTGGGAGGATCTTTCACGATGCCGTCGAAGGCTTGTGCCCAGTGGTGTTCCACGCCCAGCGCCATGGCGTAGGGGAGAAATTTTTCGAACGTGTCGGGCGGCATGCGCTTAATGCGATCGGCGTCGACGCGGTTCATGAACTCCTGGAATCCGAGGACCGCGATTGTGGTGCGCGCCCCGGACACAGTTTTCGCCGTCATCTGGCGCGCAAAGAGCCACCAGATCAGCGTGGAAACCAGAACGCTCCCAATCACCAGCGGAATGGAATAGAACAAGTTGATCCAGCCCATAACCTGCACCGCGACCGCGCAGATCGCGATGGCGACGCCGGCAGCGATGCTGTAGCCATTGGCCGATTCCGGGTCGAGCGTGTAGATGCCCTTGCTCTTCAGTTCGGACATGATGTCTTGGCGCACTACCGGAATCACGGTGTAGAAGCGATTCTTCAGACTGGAAAGGCGCGTTTCAGCTCCACCGAGAAAAATGTTTTCCAGCATCACGCGTTCGTGCGAGGTAAGGTCGGGGCCCCACTGCTCGCGCGGCTTCAATAAGTGGAATAAGTAATCTTTGTGGTGGAAGATCAGGAAGGTGTCGACTTTTTCTTCGATTTTGATGTAGCCGCGCACGGCCAGATCGACGATGGTGCTGGTGATGTCGCGGGGGTGGATGGTGTCGTCGATCAGAGTTCCGGCTTCGGCGGGAGACATGCCCTTGGGCGGCTCATACTGCGGGGCCACGGAGACGCCGGGATCGGGATCGCGTCCCACGGAATACCAGAGAGTGAACATCACGGCGAGAGTCAGCAGCGGCAAAAACAGAATGGGATTACTGCCCAGGAACCACCCCAACTTGGTGAGCGCGGACGGGGCTTTGAGCACCCCCTGCGGGATGTAGATGTCGATAGTGAGGCCGCCGCGCATGGAAAGCGGCTGAGTCGTTTCGACAAGAACATCTGCGCCTTTGACTTCGGCGGTCGCTTCGCTTTGCTTGGAACCGTAGATGCCGGTGAAGGCCTGAGCGCGCAGCCCTCCGGCGGCATTCTCGGGGAGGGTCACGAAGGCCGAGGCATGGTCGATGGGAACCGGCCAATCGTTGCCGGTCACGTTCTAATAGAACTCGGCGTAATTATCGTTGTTACTGTCGAAGAAGCGGACCCCATTACGAACCGAGTAGTCGATGTTGACGACGCGCGTCGTGTCGACCGCGCCGGGAATGTAGATCTTGAGGTCGCGGTAGGCTCCGGACTTGCTCGACTCGTACTTCAGCTTGTTGCCGCTTTCGTCGGTGACGCTCAGGATATCGAGAAACAGCGTGTAGTTGGTTCCCTGCGGCCCCGGATACTCGACCGGTATGGTGCGATGAATGCCGTGCCACTCGCCGGCGAACGCGAGAGTGATTTTTTCGCTGACCAGGGCCGTGCCATCGGCGGAGATGGAAACTGTGTCTTTGAAATCGGTGATACGCCAGTTGCGGGCCTGGGCAGCGGCGGCAGTGAAAGCGACAAAAAGCGCGAGACCTGAGATTAGGACGAGAAGTCGGCGATTCGTATGAGCTCCGCGAAACAATTTTAGAACTTCACTCTCGTAGCGAATCCAAGAGTTGCTGTGGCCACTGGCAGCTGCCGAGCTCCTCCACCCCGTCAAGCCAAAACCGGGCTTGACGGGGACCCCGGTTCGCGCGGCTTGGACGGGCGAGGCGCCCGTCCCCACACAAGCACAAGATCTAGAACTTCACCGCGACGGGCTCGCGATCGGCGGCCGCCGCTTCGAAGAACTGCTTCTGCTGGAAGCCGAACATCCCGGCCAGAATGTTGGTCGGGAAAGATTGAATCTTGGTGTTCAGGTCGCGCACCACGGCGTTGTAGTAGCGGCGGGAGTTCTGAATTGCGTCCTCAATTTCGCTGAGAGAATTTTGCAGCTGGGTGAATTCCTGCGAGGCCTGGAGTTGGGGATAATTTTCGGCCACCGCAAACAGGCTTTTCAGCGCGCCGGTCAGTTGATTCTCGGCCGCAGCCTTGTCGACCGGGCCGGTGGCCTGCATGGCCATGGAGCGGAATTTCGCGATGTTCTCGAATGTACCCTTTTCGTGTGCGGCGTAGCCCTTTACGGTTTCGACCAGATTTGGGATCAGGTCGTGGCGGCGCTTGAGCTGAACATCGATGTCGGCCCAGGCCGATTCGGTGCGCACGCGCAACTGCACCAGGCTGTTGTACATCGCGATCAGGAAGATGCCCAACAGGACTATGACTGCCAGAAAAACCCAAGCCATGCGGATTGCTCCTCAATTGCAGTAAAGATGCGGATTCAAGGGGACGTTAACACAGAACGGCAAAGTTTCAAAGAAGCAAGGGTTCAGAGAGCGAGGCAGTGGTGCAGTTTCAAAATTGCGACTGTTTCTTGCTTGGCGGCAAGAAAGTCCTTAACGCAAAGTACGCTAAGGACTCGCGAAGGGCGCAAAGAAAAGCACCGGACGAGCACAAACTGCACCACTACCGAGAGCGAGGTTTCAAAGGGGCGAGGTTTCAACGGATTGCTTACTGCCTGGGAGCGTAGTATCCGCGGCGGGCGCGCACTTGCAGGTCTTTCTTCAGAGCGGTGATCTGGATCGAGCGGTAGCGTCCGTCGGCGTCGAAGTCGGAGGGCTTGTAAGAAACGTCGTACTGGCTGCGCAGTTCGTCTTCAATGGCGGCGAACGAGTGCGTGATGTCTTTCATCTTGTAGGGGAAAAAGGCGCGGCCGCCCGTGGCGGAAGCCAAGTCTTCGAGAACTTTGTCGCCGCGCAGAATCAGGCCGCTGTCGTCGGTGGAGATGGCATAAATGAGAACTTCAGCGCGCTCGGCCATTTCAATCGCCTGGCCGCGCGTGTGCTCGCTCTGATTGTCTTCACCGTCGCTGAGAATGACAATGGCTTTGCGAATGGGGTGGTCGAATTGTTCGCGCAACAACTTTTCCTGGCATGCCTTGTAAACGGCGTCATACAGCGCAGTGCCGCCGCCATTCTTCATGCGCTGCACACCGGCGGCGAGTAAGGGCACCTGGTCGGTGAAGTCCTGGGTGAGGTGGCTCTCCTTGTTGAACCCTACGACGAACGCGCGGTCATAGCCGGGACGAATGATGTGCTGTAGAAATCCGGTGGCCGCTTCTTTTTCAAATCCAAAGCGCCCCTGCACCGATCCGCTCACGTCCATGAGCAGGCCCAACTCGATGGGCAGGTCGGTTTCGCGGCGGAAGTTGAGGATGGACTCGACCGGCTTGTGGTCGTCGAAAATGGAGAAATCGTTCTGATTCAAATTGCGGACAAATTTTCCGTGACGATCGGTGGCGATGAACAGCACGTTCACTTCATCGACCCGCTTCTTGATGGTGAGGATGGGTTCGTCCGCGTCGTTACTGGTGACGACGCTGGTGTCGGTGGAAACACCGGTGGCGCTGCCCGAGTTCACCGCAACCGTGGAAGCGGCGATGACGTAGGAACTGGTTTGGGCGCATCCGGCAACGGATAGACTAAGAACAACGGCGACCGCGAATACGATGAATGCGAATCCACCCGGCGCCAACCCGAATTTTCTGCCCTTCGTCATTCTTTCGCCTTTAGTGCGAATCTCAGTTTGGACGCCCGTGAATGTCCAAACCCTCTAACCATTCGATGCACGCCGGGGGCCGAAATCCGGAAACCACGGTCCGACTACTGTAGGACGTAATGGGGTGCAAGTCCAAGTTACAAAAGGAGTACGCGAAGGGTGCGTCCTTTAACCACAAGCTGGGCAATAAGTTGGGAAATCCCTCAGGATATTTTTTTCATGATCGGGCGGGTTCCGTGCAAAAATTTCTGAAATCAGGAAGCACGTCTTGATCGGCCCGAAGTTGATCGGCCGGAGGTCAGGTGACTAAAGCGCAAGCGGCCAACACCCTCGGTAACCTGTCGTAACACTGTCCTTTCGTGCCATTCTCTTCTTGCCGTCAAAGGCCCATCGACCGCGACCGCAGGGCCAACTCCCGCTGCGGTTGCGGAACTCAAGTGAGGTTCATTCATGTTGCAGTCTCCGGAACCGAAGTACACTCCAAACGCAGTTCCTCCCACGAACACTTACACTCCGGTGAAGCCGGCCACCTCACCCATGGATCAGGCCAACATCGGACGCACGCTCGTCATCAAGGGTGAAGTGACGGGTGCGGAATCGCTTTTCATCGATGGGCGCGTCGAGGGCACCATCAACTTTCCCGAAAATCGCGTCACCGTCGGCCGCAATGGAACCGTCGCGGCGAATATCACCGCCAAGGAAGTCGTTATCATGGGCAAGGTGCAGGGCAACGTCGATTGCGCGGACCGGCTGGACATTCGCAGCGAAGGTGTGCTCGCGGGCGACGTGATCACACATCGCATCAGTGTCGAAGAAGGCGCCATCCTCAAGGGCGGCGTCGAAGTGCGCAACCCAGAAAAGAAAGAGCAGAAAACGCCGGTGCAGAACCAGAACAAGCCGGAACCTCCCAAGGCTATGGCCGCGACTGCGGGCAACGCGTAACTTAGCAATCTGACGACGTCTGAATTCGAAGTTGGAATTCAAGAATAGCGATGGAGGGACGGGCATCTGCCCGTCCAGCCGGGGTGAGGACGCCCGGCGCTCCATCGTTTTCTGTTTCTGCGGGATTGCTTACTTCTTCGGTTTGAAGTCGAGGGACGCTGAGTTCATGCAATAGCGCAGGCCGGCCGGCCCAGGACCATCTGGGAATACGTGGCCCAAATGCGCATCGCAGCGGGCACAGCGCGCTTCCGTACGCGTCATGCCATAACTTGTGTCGGTGTGTTCGTTGATGTTCTTGCGGTCGGCGGCGGCATAGAAGCTCGGCCATCCGGTTCCCGAATCAAACTTGGTTTCCGATCCAAAAAGCAGAGCGCCGCAGCACACGCAGTGGTACGTCCCGTCGTCGTGCTGGTTCCAGTATTGGCCGGTGAAGGCGCGCTCGGTGCCGCAGGCGCGGGCCACCTGATACTGCTCAGGCGTAAGCTGCTGCCGCCACTCGGCTTCGGTCTTGGAGATCTTGTCGCTGAGTTTGTCGGTCATGTTGTGTCTCCCCAAATGAGATGTGGGGCAGGCGCGAAAGTTGCAAAGGCGCAACCTGCTTCAGGCGACCCACATTTTGAAGACCACCCCCAGCTCTAGGTCTGGTTTCATGAATGCCTTTTAACCCGGAAGGCACATCCCTCAGGGGCTAAAGCCCGCGTGTTTATTCGCTCTGGGCGGCACGGCTGAAGCCGTGCCCTTCCCAAAAACCCTTCCCAAAAACCATTTATGAAACCAGCTCTCTAGATCTTTTGCAGCCTCTGCACGTCGTGGACGCCGGGGATTTGGCGGACTCCGTCCATGATCTTCTGTAAGTGCTTCAAGTCGGCGATTTCAAGAACGATGTCGACGCAGGCTTGGCCGTTTTCGCTGCGGGACCCCATGTTGCGGATGTTGGTGTGAGTATCGCTGATCACGGCGGTGATTTGTTTGAGCATGCCGAAACGGTCGTCGCAGAGGAGGGTGAGTTTGACGGGATAGGAAACCGGCTGGCCGTCCTTGTCGCCGGCCCACTGCACGTCGATGCGGCGGTCGGGTTCGTAGAGCAGATTGGTGACGTTGGGACAGTTGATGGAGTGGACGGCAACGCCTTTGCCGCGGGTCACGTAGCCGACGATGGCCTCGCCGCGAATGGGGTTGCAACAGCGGGCGCGATAGACGAGGAGGTCACCGTGTCCGCGGACGACGATGGCGTTGGAGTCTCCGCCAAAGACGCGCCGGACCACGCTCGAAATGCCGCTCGAAATGCCGCTGGTGAAGCCGTGGGCGGCGGCCTGCTCCTCGGTTTCGGACATGGGCTGGGCGCCGGCGGGCGCGAACTTCGCCAGCACCTGGCGGGCCGAGTATTTGCCGTAGCCGATGCCGGCCATCAGGTCGTCGGGACGGCCCAGTCCGTATTCGCTGGCCGCTCTTTGCAGGTCGGCTTCTTTGATTTCCTTTAGCGAAATGCGGTATTTGCGCGCTTCTTTTTCGATCAGCTTGCGTCCGATTTCAATGGCGCGCTCGCGCTGGTGGACGTTGAGCCAGTGCTTGATCTTGTTGCGAGCGCGGGAAGACTTGACGATGGCGAGCCAGTCGCGGCTGGGCTTGTGTCCGGGCTGGGTGATGACTTCGACGATGTCGCCGGAATGGAGTTTGTGGCGGAGGGGAACCATGCGTCCGTTGACCTTGGCGCCGGTGCAACTGTGGCCAACCTCGGTGTGAATGGAATAAGCGAAGTCGATCGGCGTGGACTCGCGCGGCAGAACCAGGACCTTGCCCTTGGGCGTGAAGGTGTAAACCTCTTCCGGGTAGAGATCGACTTTCAGTGTAGAAAGGAATTCGTTGGGATCGGAGACGTCGCGCTGCCACTCGACCACCTGTCGTAACCAGGCAAGCCGTTGCTCGTCCTCGGCGGAGACGGCGCCATCCTTATATTTCCAGTGGGCGGCGATGCCCTCCTCGCACATCTTGTGCATTTCTTCGGTGCGGATCTGGATTTCAAAAGTCTCGCCCGTCTCGGTAATGACGGAGGTGTGCAGCGACTGGTAAAGGTTGGGCCGCGGCATGGCGATGAAATCCTTGATGCGGCCGGGCACGGGGCGCCAAAGGTTGTGGATGATGCCGAGAACGGCGTAACAATCCTGCACCGAGTTGGTGATGACGCGCATGGCGTAGAGGTCGTAGACCTGGTCGACGGCGATGCGCTGGCGCTGCAATTTTCTGTGGATGCTGTAGAGGCGCTTGACCCGGCTCTCGACGCGGCCGGTGATGCCGGCTTCCTTGAGGCCGTCGCGGAGCACGCCTACGACCCGTGCCATGAAAGCTTCGCCGGCTTTGCGGCGCGACTCGACGGCGGCGCGGACCTGCTCGTATCCGATGGGGTCGAGAAATTTGAAACCGAGGTCTTCGAGTTCGCCGCGAATCTTGCCCATGCCGAGGCGATGCGCGATGGGGGCGTAAATTTCGAGCGTCTCGCGGGCGATTTTCTGCTGGCGTTCGTGATCCAGATGCTCGAGGGTGCGCATGTTGTGCAGGCGGTCGGCGAGCTTGATGAGGACGACGCGGATGTCGTCGACCATGGCTAACATCATTTTGCGGAGATTCTCCGCTTGGGCCTCTTCTCGGGTGGAGAAATCGATTTTGCTGATCTTGGTGACACCCTCGACGATGTGGGCCACCTGTTCGCCGAACTCCTGGCGGATTTCAACGGCGGTAACCGAGGTGTCTTCGACCGAGTCGTGGAGCAGGCCGGCGGCGATGGAAACAGAATCCATTTTCATGTCGGCGAGAACGTTGCCGACTTCGAGCGGATGCACCAGGTAAGGTTCGCCAGAGGCGCGAGTTTGTCCGGCGTGGTGCTTCTGGGAGAATTCGTAGGCTTTCTTGACCAGTTCGAGGTCGTCGTTGGGACGGTTCTCGCGCAGCTTCCGCATCAACTCGCGGAAACGAGTAACCGTAAGCACGTTGGTCTTGATCTGTTCACGCAACGTCGCCATGATCGATTCTAACGCAGCGGAAAGGCGATTTCACCGCCGAGGCGCCGAGGTTGCCGAGAAAGGCGTTTGGGCTGGTAGATCTTAGGGAGGCGGCACTCCCTGAGCCGCATTCTTGTCGCTGAAGCTTCGCGGCCATTTGGGACGGCGGTTTGCGCGTTTTACTTTCCTAAGGAGTACGCAGCCGCCCGACAACCTCCCGGCCGCAGAGGGTATAGTGACGGACGTTCCAAGTATAGATTGCCTGCGCTTTGGCTTTGAGGGCACAATGCGCCAGCATGGCATCGTAGATACCGCCGCCAACTATGCCCAGAGCGGCCGAAGCTTCGAGTGCGCCGGCGTATTCATCGCCGCTGAGGGCGATGATGGACAGCCGCTCGCGAATGCTGCTGATGAACAACAAGGCCTGCTCGCCGCTGATGCGCTGTTTGCCAGGCATCCGGGTCAACGTCGCGTAGACTTCAGCCAGACTGTGCGCTCCACAGCAGCCCGTGGACTTACCAAATTGGATGAACAACTCCAGACTGGCCCGATGGTGGATGTGATCTCCGTAGAACACGGGGACGAGCACTGACGTATCGAAGAAACCTTTCATTTGCGCTTGCCCCTGCGTTGGCCAGTACTTTCGCCCGAACGCGCGCCCGAACTTTTGCTCTCAATCTCGCCAAGGTTAACTAAGTCGCGTTCCTCGCGGATTCGCTGCAGCATGTCATCCGTCGCGGACGCGGGCAGGGGCTTCCCGGTGCGAAACACCCAGACGCCACACTCCTTCATGAGCGGTCCTGTCCCGCGGGCCGGACGCAGAGTGATGTGCTCCCCGGCGCTTTCCAGTTCCAAGGCGTCGCCGGGTTCCAAACACAGCTCTTCCCGCAGGGGCTTGGGGATAACGACGCGGCCGGCTTTATCCATGATTAGGTGGGTATTCATTCTGGTATCATATTATGGGTCGACCCAGCAATCAATGCCATTCTTACGGCAGGCTGGCAGATTACGAAAGGGGAAACGCCATGAACCGCATTCTTGTGAGTGGAGCTTCGGGGCTGATCGGAACGGCGTTGCGGGCTTCTCTCGAAACCCAGGGAACGCAGATTGTGCGCCTGGTGCGGGGAGGCGTTTCGAATGGGGCGCAGGTTTCATGGGATCCTCTGGCTCCAATTTCGCCGACAGCGGTGTCGGGATTCGACGCCGTGGTCCACCTGGCTGGGGAAAGCGTGGTCGGCCGCTGGACGAACGAAAAGAAGAGTGCGATTCGCGACAGCCGCGTGCTAGGCACGCGCCACTTGGCTGCGGCGTTAGCCAAGGCGGAAGTCAAGCCGCGCGTACTGGTATGCGCGTCGGCGATCGGATTCTACGGAAATAGAGGCGACGAAATTCTAGGAGAAAAGAGTCCGATTGGGCGAGGATTTCTGCCCGAGGTCTGTAGCGAGTGGGAGGACGCCAGCCGGATTGCGGCCGAGGCAGGCATCCGCACGGTGAACATTCGGATCGGCCTGGTGCTGAGCGCGAAGGGGGGAGCGCTCGGGAAGATGCTGAGGCCGTTCAAACTGGGGCTGGGCGGACGGATTGGATCGGGGCGGCAGTGGTGGAGCTGGATTCATGTGGACGACATAGTGGGGGGAATTCAGCACGCGATCCGCACCGAGTCGCTGTCGTGCGCGGTGAACCTGGTGGCGCCGAATCCGGTGCGCAATGCGGAGTTTACGAAGGTGTTGGCTTCGGTGCTCGGACGCCCGGCATTTTTCCCCGTGCCGGAATTCGCACTGCGGCTGGCTTTCGGCAAAATGGCGGCCGAGGAATTGTTGCTCGCCAGCCAGCGCGTTGAGCCCGGCAAACTCAGGACCAGCGGGTATGAGTTCCGTTTCCCCGAGTTGAGGGCGGCACTGGCGAATCTGGTGGGATAGTCTTGTGTTCACATCAAATGTCGCCGGAATTAACCCCAGATGTGATCGTCGTCACATCATGGCTGCTTTTACTCTGCCACACTAAGGGAGGATGGTGAAGAAGTCCATTGCGGCGGCGCTGCTTGTAGCGATGGTGGCTTGGGCAGAGATGGCCATGGCGCCCATGATCCTGATGCATGCCGGCCATGTGCATCCAGCGCGTGAAATGGCTGAGCACAAGGCCGCTCACCACCACTTCATGCCCGCCAGCCACCCGTGTTGTCCGGGGCTCCGCAACACCGGGAATACAGTTTCGCTCGAGTTCGCTGCCAGCGGTCTGCCGTGCCAGGAACAGCATCGCTGCTGCTTCCAGCAAGGGCCGCAGAGCGTACCCGCACCCGCGGGTGCCGGACACAGACTTTCGCAAGAGATTGCCCCCGCAGAGATTGCCAAACTCAGCCTGACTCATAGAGAGTCGCACGTTTCTCCGGCGGCTGCCGTTGCGCTTGGTCCTCCACCAAGCCTGCTCGGAATGGTTCTTCGGGTCTAGACTCCTTTCTCAGTTCTCAGTAAACACCAGCCCCTACGGTTGTTACTGAGAACTGGGAACCGAGAACTTTTTCTAATGCCTCTTCGCGGCCGCTGGCCGCTTATCTCAAACGTTCTCATAACTCTTACGTTAAGGAGCTCTTATGAAATTCAGACTGTTTGCTTTGATTCTGTCCCTGTCCCTGTTTGGCTGGGCGCAGGAGACGCCGGCGGCGCCGAACTCGACACCGGCCCCGCAAGCCAAGGGGTGCTGTCACCACAACATGGCCGACACGAAAGACGGCAAAGGTTGCTGCCATCACGCTGCAGCCGATGCCAAAGATGCCACGGCCTGTTGCGGCAAGGACAAGTGTGAAATGAACGATGGCAAGTCCTGCTGCGATGGCAAAGACATGAAAGCCGCCATGAAGGACTGTAAGAAAAACGGCTGTTGCACAGACGGCAAATGCTGCGGCGAGACCAAGGGCGACAAAACCGCTATGGACTGCTGCGGCAGCAAGTGTGAACGCCATCCGCACGCACCAGCGGAGAGCTAGGTCACCCTGGTCACGCCCACGCCCCGGTCGCTCGACGGCCGGGGCTTTTTATTCTGCGGGACTCTGTGATTCGACGTGGGTGCGCGTGATGCGGTCGTGCCAGCACAATCCGTCCTGGTCAAGAAAACACCAGAAATAACCTAGTCCCGCGGAACATGCGGAGAGAAACGACGCCAGCACGCGCAAGCGGCGCGAGCGGCGATTGAGCGGTGAGCCATCAAACGCTGCCAGCCGCAGCCGCGCGGCGCGAAGGCCGGGAGTCGAGCCGGTATACACCACAAACAAGAACTCGTACGCCGCCCAGAACAGGAGTGTGACCGGGGCGAGCGCAGCGGCGAACGTGGGTCCGGCGAGCGTTGGGAGCGGTCCGCGAAGAAGGTTCAGGCTGAGTTTCAGCTCCGGGTTCAGACTGGGGTTCAGACGGAGAAAAATGGCGGCAAAGGCCGCCAGAGCCGTTCCGAGGACAATGCCATCCACCAGAGCAGCCAGTGCGCGCCGGGCGATGGATGCCGATGCCGATGGCAAGGGGAAGTCGGCGCCTGCTTGCCCGCCGGCCGGCTCTGGCTGGGCCGGTTCCATCAGCATTCCACCCAATGCCGGTGGCGGCGGCAGAACTTCCGGGGCTTCCACGATGCGCGGACGATCATGATCGAAGACGGGATCGGCTAGTTCGCTGCGGTGAAAAACCGGAATGGCGGCGGAACGTGGGAACTCGATGACCTTCGCGGATGGTTCTGGCGCGAACTGTTCCGGGACCTGCTCCAGATATCGGTCTGGGCTTGGCGCTTGCGTCTGGCGAGGTTCGGCGAAGCTTGTCGCCCCGTCTGCTCGCGGCTCTTGCAGGGCAGGGAACGTGGAGTTTTCGGCACGCGCTGGCGGAGTCGCAACTGCCGCCACTCCAATTCCGGCCAATCCAGTGTCGGTCGAACCAGTGCCCGCCATTCCAGTTGGCGGCGCCGGACGGGACCAACTCTCGGGCGCATCAAAAGGCAGGAGTAGAGAGGGATAGTGCGGAGTCCGGGGCTTGCGCCGCGTGCGATAGCGCTCGAGGCGAGCGGCAACCTCGGCCCGCCAGGAATCCGCATTCTCAAGAAGATTCAGATCCAAGGCGGCGGCGTCAGCGAGCACTGCGCCGCTTCCTGAGGCGGCGGGATCCCCGCCGGTGGCAGGGTTCGTCGATGCAACGTTCGTCAATCCGCTCGTCATCAGTCCAGTCGTACTAATCAAGTCGTACTCATCAAGCCGTCGAAGAATGCCCGCAGCCAGAGCCAGGCCCGGCACGAATGGCGGAGATCGCAAGAATGCGGAGCTTTGCTTCGCCTGCCGCTCGCGTGCTAAGGTCAGTTCGTTCCCGTTGGCAGACACGGCTGGCGGAGCGACGGGCGCTTGGCAACGAGCTTTCGCTCATCACTCAACGATCATCGCTCAACGATCACTCGCTAATGAACATCCGCTCTCGAATCTTTATCACGACCGCATGGGTCTGTCATCTGCTTCTCGCTTCCAGGATAGTAACCAGCCAGACGCTGCCCCCTGCCACCGCGACGGTCGCGGCTTCCGCTGAGGCTCAGGCTGTCCCCCCGGCTCCAGCGGACCCCCCTGCCAGCCAGACGCAAACCGAAGAAGACGTTACCATCCGGGCGCTGCAACAGGAAAAAGATGGAGCCATCTACCACCTGCGGGGCGAGGTGGAAATTCACTATCGCACTTACATCCTGCGCGCAGATCAAGTCACCTACAACGCGGATACGGGAGACAGCGAACTGGAGGGTCACGTCGTGCTCGACGGCGGCCCTTACGACGAGCACGTCGAGGCCAGTCACGGCACTTACAATGTCCGCACGGAAACGGGAACCTTCTACAGCGTGATCGGAACGGTGGGATTGCGGCTGCGCAAATCCCGCTACGTGCTTACCACTTCCAATCCGTTTGCCTTCACCGGAAAAATTGTCGAGAAGCACGGGCCCGACCACTATCTGGTGCGGCAGGGCACGGTCACCACCTGCGAACTGCCGCATCCGAAGTGGCTATTCAACGCAAAACGCATTTCGGTGGATGTGGACAGCACCGCCAAGATCTACAACAGCGATTTTCGTCTGCTGGGCATGCCGGTGTTCTATTTTCCGTTTGTGAGGTTCCCGGTGCAGAGAGAGCGGCAGAGTGGGCTGTTGATCCCCACGTTTGGCAATTCCTCCACCAAGGGATATATTGCCGGCGATTCGGTGTATTGGGCGTTCAATCGCAGCATGGACGCCTTGGTGGGCGCCGATTACTATTCGAAACGCGGTTGGTTCGAACGCGGACAATTTCGCGCTCGTCCGAGCGACACTTCTTACCTCTACTTCAACTACGAGGGAATGGTGGATCGCGGTATCGGCACTCCAGTACAGAATCAGGGCGGCGAGGACGCGAAGTTTCTTGCCGAGCGGCGTTTTGGGACTTTCCGCGGCGTCGCCAATGTCGATTACTTGAGTTCCTTCGTGTTCCGCATCGCCTTCACCGATGTGTACACCCAGGCGATCGACTCCGAAGTGAGGTCGCAGATTTTTCTCTCCAACACGACCAACGGATTTCATTTCAATGCCCTGGCGGAGCGCTACCAGAACTTCGAAGTTTGCAATCCCGGAACGGAAACGAGTTGCCCTACGCTTACGCAGACGGAGTTGGTCCGGATTCTGCATACGCCAAGTTTCTTTCTCTCGGGCGAGGAGCGGCAGTTGGGAAATACGCCGCTGTATTGGTCGTTCGAGAGCGCGGCCGAGGATTTGCAGCGCCGCGAGATTGGGTTCCGCACCGGTCCCATGGTGGGCAGATTCGATCTGGCGCCGTCGCTTTCGATGCCGGTGCAATGGCAGGGATGGTCGTTCCGTCCCGCAGTTACGTTGCGGGATACTTTCTACACGGAGCAGGGCAATCCGGCAAATTCGACAAGCGCGGCCGACGACATTCTGAATCGCAAGTCGCTGGAGACTTCGGTCGAACTGCGGCCGCCGGCATTGTCGCGAGTCTTCGATCGTCCCTGGCTGGGACGCAAATGGAAGCACGTGATTGAGCCGCGCATGCGCTACGACTACGTAACCGGCATAAATAACTTCGCCAACATTTTACGTTTCGATGCCGCCGATGTGCTCACCAATACCAATGAAGTCGAGTATTCGCTGGTGAATCGCCTTTACGCCAAGCACCTCGATGCCAACGTCAAGGATTGCGATGTGCAGGGGATGAACACGCTGACCATCGGTGGGGTTCCGCAAGTGGGAGCGGTGCCGTGGGAACTGCCTCTAAGTCCAGACGCTCAACCCTGCGCCTCGGGCCCGCGCGAGATCCTGAGTTGGGAGATTGGGCAGAAGTATTTCTTCGACCCCACGTTTGGGAACGCCCTGCTGTCAGGACAGCGGAACGTATTTACGACGACGGCGGATTTCACGGGCATCGCGTTTCTGAACGAAGCGCGACGCTTCGCCCCCATCATTTCCCGCTTGCGCGTCGAAACCAGTCCGCGCACCAACACCGAGTGGGACTTGGACTACGACCTCAAAGCTGGCCGCATCAATGCCAGCACGGCGCTGGTGAACTACCACTACGGCCCCTTTACCGTGGGGGGAGGCGATGCCTTCCTGCGCGTGATCGACAATTCACTGGGAACGACGCAGCCGAGCGCGAGCGATTTCCACCAGCTTCGCGTGTTGTTGGGCTACGGTCAACTCAACAAGCGTGGATTCAGTGCGGCCAGCAGCTTCGGCTTCGACGCGAACCATGGGTCGCTGCAGTATGCGACGGCACAAACGAGTTACAACTGGGACTGTTGCGGCCTGAGCCTGGAATACCGCCGCTTTGCGTTGGGATCGGTGCGCAACGAGAATCAATATCGCTTCTCGTTTACGCTGGCGAACGTCGGCGCCTTCGGCAACCTAAGACGGCAGGAGCGGCTGTACTAGTAAGTTCTCAGTTCCCGGTTCTCAGTTCTCAGTGAGCGGCTCGGAATGTTTTTGAGAACTGAGAACCGGGAACATAGAACTTTTTGGGATAATGGAGATCGTGACGACTGCAGCCACGCTCGATCAAAAAGCTGAACACTTGCGCCAGATCCTCGCCGGCCAGGCTCGCTTGATCGTCGCTTACTCGGGCGGCGTGGACTCCGCTTTTCTTGCCTGGATGGCGCATCAAGTGCTTGGCGGCCAGATGCTCGCTGTGATTGCCGATTCCGCGAGCCTGGCGCGCACTCATCTGGAAGACGCGCTCGCCTTCGCGCGCGAGCACGCAATGCCTGTGGAGGTTGTGGAGACACAGGAACTGGAAAACCCCGCGTACGTCCGCAACGATGCCACGCGCTGTTTTCACTGCAAAGACGAACTGTTCACCGTCCTCGAGCTTTGCCGCGAGGCGCGCGGGTTCGACGCCATTGCCTACGGAGTCAACGCCGACGACGCGGGGGACTTTCGCCCCGGCCAGCAGGCCGCGCACCAGCATCACGTTCTGGCCCCGCTCGTCGAAGCCGGCCTAACGAAAGCTGAGATCCGGGAATTGGCAAGGCGCGCGGACTTGCGGGTGTGGGACAAGCCGGCCTCCGCCTGTCTCTCCTCGCGCGTGGAATATGGGCGCGCCGTCACGCCCGAAGCGCTAAGCGTGATCGAGCGCGGCGAGGACGCGCTGCGAACCTTGGGCTTTCGTCAATTCCGCGTGCGCCACCACGGGGACATCGTTCGCATTGAAATTGCGCGTGAAGAACTTCCCCGCGCTTTGACGGCGGAAATGGCCCGCGAGTTCACCAGCGTGTTCAAGGAACTGGGATTCAAATTTGTCACCCTCGATCTGGAGGGATTCCGGTCGGGCTCGATGAATCGACTGCTGACTGCGGAAGAGTTGCTGCGAGGACGTGGCTGAAACGTTCCGGCCACGCTTCCCGCCATGAGATAATCAAGCGGTTTGCTCATGTCCAGGTGGTTTCGATTGATGATGCGTCGCGCGGTTGTGGCTGTCTTGCTGATCTGTCTGGGCTGCTCGGCCCAGTCCCCTCCTTCGGACGTTGCGCGCCTGGTCGAGCGGCAGGTACGGTCGCACTACGCCCTTCCATCCGACGTAAAAGTGGTGGTGGGCCCGCTCCGCGCGAGTGAGTTTCCGAACTATGACGCGCTCACGGTTACGATGTCGAGTTCCAATAAGAAACAGGACCTTGAGTTTCTGCTCTCCCGCGATCACAAGGCGCTGGTGCGGTTCACCAAGTTCGATCTGACCAGCGATCCGTACGCTGAAATCATGAAGAAGATTGACGTCGGCGGGCGTCCGACGCGCGGCAACATCAATGCCAAGGTGACGGTCGTCAACTATGATGATTTCGAGTGTCCGTTCTGTTCGCGCATGCACACGGCACTTTTCCCGGGCCTCTTCAAGGAATATGGTGACCGCGTTCTTTTCATCTACAAGGATTACCCGCTTGAAGAAATTCATCCCTGGGCGGTGCACGCGGCGATGAACGCCAATTGCCTGGGCGCGCAAAACGGCGACGCCTACTGGGATTATGCCGACTACCTGCACGCGAATCAGTCCGCGATCAACGGCGAAAAGGGCCGCGACGGCCAGAACGCGGAACTCGACAAGCTGGCCGCTTTGCAGGGTCAAAAGCATAATCTCGACGTTGGGAAGTTGCAGGCATGCCTCAAGGCCCAGGATGACAAGGCGGTGCGAGCCTCGATACACGAGGGAGACACCGTTGGAGTGGACGCAACTCCGACGATGTTTGTCAATGGACAGAAGCTGGATGGAGCCGTGCCTGTGGATGAAGTGCGAGGCGCGCTCGACAGGGCGTTGAAAGACGCGGGCGTGGCGCCTCCGGAGCACAAGTCTGCCCCGGTGGAAGCAAAGATTCCGCCGGCGGCGCCATCGAAGTAAGCCGGAGTTGAATTCATAGACTGGTTTTGGAAGGGCACGGTCGGGGATCCCGGCAGGCGCGGGTTTCGCCTGCTGGGGTGAAGGGCTTCAGCCGTGCCGCTGGCGGCAACAGAATTTCGGGCTTTAGCCCCTGAGGGACGCGCTTTCGGGCGGAGGGAAGAACTTGAAAAATCGCAACTGCTTTGGGCGAGCGGCCCTGGTTATGGCCGGCGCGCTTCTGTTGGTCGGGCTCCCGGCTTGTAACCGCAACAGCAGCGGCGGCGACGTCATGGCTTCGGTCAATGGCCGGAAGATTTATCGCAGCGAAGTGGACAAATATTATGCCAACCAGACGGCAGGCTCCGATCAGCAGCCGGCCGGCGAGCAGGCCGTGAGCTTGCGGCTGAGCATTTTGACCGAGCTGATGGAGACCGAAATCCTGATGCAGCGCGCGGAGAAGCTCGGGCTGCTGGCGACGGACGAAGAAGTGGACCGCAAGCTGAACGAAATCAAGTCTCCCTACACCGCCGAGGAATTCAACAAGCGTCTGCAGGACAAGAAGATAACCCTCGATGACTTCAGTCGCGACCTGCGACGCTCGCTCACCCGCGACAAGGTGCTGAACAAGGAAATCACCTCGCGCATCAATATCACCGACCAGGACGTCACCAACTACTACAACGAGCATAAAGCCGAGTTCAACCTGATCGAAGCGCAGTACCATTTGGCCAAGATCATGGTCTCCGGAATGGCGAATGGCCAGGTGCATAACCTGCAGAACAGCAAAGCGCAGACTGCCGCCGAAGCGAGCAAGAAAATCCAGATGATCGCCAACCGTCTCGATAGTGGCGACGACTTTGCGACCATGGCCATGAATTATTCGGAAGATCCGGACACCAGCAATAACGGCGGTGACATTGGAATGGTGCCCGAATCGTCGCTCAAGACCGCCGATCCCGCCACCCGTGACGCGGTAATGAAGCTCAAACCCGGGCAATATACGCAGATCATTCCTGTTTTCAATCCGGCCAATCATCAAACCGCCGGATACATAATCTGGAAACTGATTGCGAAGGAGCCGGCGGGCCAGCGGGACTTGAATGACCCGCGGGTGCAGCAGGCCATTCGCCAGCAATTGCGCGATCGCCGCGAGCAGTTATTGAAGGCGGCATACTACGAGAGCCTTCGCGACGACGCTAAAGTTAAGAATTATTACGCGGAGGAAGTGCTGAAGAACGCGGGAACAGCGAAGTAGCAGAGAAACGCTGCCGAGCTTCGCTCGGCTGGACAGCCGGGGGCGGCTCTCCCTACGTTTGACGGCCCTCTCAGCCCCTAAAGGGGCCGTTGATGGCAGACGGCTTTCGGCATCGCTAAAGCGATGCCCTGATACGAACCCTAAGTTCGTTTACCCCTCCAGCTTCTTCGTCAAAACTTCGTTCACCAACTGTGGATTGGCTTGCCCCTTCGAGACCTTCATCATCTGGCCCACGAAGAACCCAATCATGGTTTTCTTGCCCGCGCGATATTGCTCCACTTGCTTGGGATTGGCTGCGATCAACTCATCGGCCAGTTTCTCCAGGGCCGACGTGTCGCGCGACTGCTCGGGACGCCCTTCCGCTTCGTAAATGGCGGGAAAGTCCTGCTTGCGTTCGAAGCAGAGGTCGTAAAGATCTTTCAACATCTTGCCCGAGATTGCCCCCGACTCGACCAGATCAGCCGAAGCCGTAACTCCAGCCATCGAAATTGGCGACTGCTCGAGTTCCAGGCCCTGCGCTTTCAGGCGTCCGAGTAACTCGCTCTGCACCAAGTTGGCAACGCGCTTCGGATTCTTGGTCTTGCGCGCCGCGGACTCGAACTGATCCGCCATCGCTCGCGTCAACGCCAGCGTGTGGGCATCGCCTGCCGTGATGCCGTACTCCTTCATCATTCGCTGACGGCGCGCTTCCGGAAGCTCGGGCAGACTGGCGCGGATTGCGGCTTGCCATTTCTCGTCCACCACCAGGGGAAGCAGATCGGGCTCGGGAAAATAGCGGTAGTCGTGCGCTTGCTCCTTCGAGCGCATGCCGTACGTCTTGCCTTCGTGCGCGTTGTAGAGGCGCGTTTCCTGCGCGATCTGGCCACCGTCCTCGAGAACGCCGATGTGGCGCTCGATTTCGTACTCCAGCGCCTGTTTGATGAAGCGGAACGAATTCACGTTCTTGATCTCGGTCTTCGTGCCGAACTCTTTCTGTCCGCGCGGCCGCACGCTGATGTTGGCGTCGCAGCGCAGCGAGCCTTCCTCCATGTTGCAGTCGCTGACGCCGGTGTAGAGGATGATTTCTTTAAGCCGGGTGAGATACTCGTGAGCTTCCTCGGGCGAGCGCATATCCGGCTCGCTGACGATCTCGGCCAGCGGCACGCCGGTCCGGTTCAGATCGATGGCGGTCTTCGCGGCCGCGTCGGCAAAGCCCTCGTGCAGGCTCTTCCCCGCGTCTTCTTCGAGGTGCAGGCGCGTGATGCCGATTTTCTTCTTGCCGCCGTTTACATCGATGTCGATGAATCCAAACTCGGCCAGCGGCTTGTCATATTGCGAAATCTGGTAGCCCTTGGGCAGGTCGGGATAGAAATAGTTTTTCCGGGCAAAGATGGAAACTTCGTTGACGCGGCATTGCAAAGCCATTGCCGCCAGCGTCGCGAATTCCACGGCCTTCCGGTTCAACACGGGCAAGGCTCCGGGAAGCCCCAGGCACACCGGGCACACATTGGTGTTCGGCGGATCGCCAAAACGAGTCGAGCATGAGCAAAAGATTTTCGACGCGGTCAGCAGTTGGACGTGGACTTCGAGGCCGATCACCGGCTCGTATTTCGCGAGTAAATCCTCCGAAACGGCTGGAGTGGTCGCCATATCGGGAGATTATAAGCCGCCTTGGCTGGTGGAGCGCGGGCGCCTCGCCCGGCTCACGTAGGGACAGCCGCCCCCGGCTGTCCAGCCGAGCGAAGCTCGCCCGCCGCCGGTGCCACCGCTACTTCAGATGTGTGGTTGCTGGCGCGCTCAAGTACTTCTCCAGCGGGATTTCGAAGTACATCAGTTCGTTGCCTTTCGCGTCATGCACTCCCATCAGATAAAAGTTGGCGCCAGGCAGCGGATTCGCGATGTCGGAGATATCGAAAAACAAAAACCCACGCGCAGAGGAGTGTGGCTCCACCGCCTTCGCGCCAAACTGAGCCCGCTCGATTTCGTCCCATGTCTTGCGGCTCACGCCTCCTTTGACCTCTTTCCGAGGCAACGGAATCGGCAACGTAGGCTGCCGGTCATTGCGCGAAGGATGCGACAGCCGCCGCACCAGATCGTCTGTCGACGCCGGGTACAGCCGGCTGCGATTCTTGGTGTTCAACTCGGCCTTTATGCCGACGAGCGAAACGGGCTCATCGCCGTCGTTCGTAATGACGAAGAAGACCGGCAGGTAACCGTAGTTGCGGAAGTTGACGCTGAAGATCGAAGCTTTGTTTTCCACGTCGTAAGGATCGACTGCGACCACAACTTTTTCCGTGGTGTGGTCGTCGTGCGCCGGGTAGGTGCGAGCGGGCTGCGCCGGGGGCATGGCAAACTCTTTGGCTGCAACCGCGCCCAGACAGCTGAGCAATACGAAAGTGCCAGCTAGGGTAAGACGCGCGGCGCGCGGCATAGGCGCGCAAGCTGATGGTTGCCGAACTGCATTATGCATAGGTGAATTATAGGATGCCGCCGCTCGACGCCGTGCTGTCTGGTCGACGGTCGAATCGGATTTCGTCCCGCCATTTAGAATGGGGCTTCCTTCATGTACGCGCTCTACAGTGCGCTGCTCGCTTTTTTCCTGCTGCTGACGCTGCCTTACTGGCTGCTGCAGATGATGCGGCACGGCAAGTATCGAGCCGGCCTGCGCCAGAGGTTCGGCGCCGTTCCGCCCGCCCTCGCCGGCGAGAAACCCGCAATCTGGGTGCACGCGGTTTCGGTGGGCGAGGTGGTGGCTTCGAGCGCGGTCGTCACCCGGCTCCGACAGAAATTCCCGTCCCACCGCGTCCTGATTTCGACCACCACCAGCACGGGGCAGAAACTCGCCGCGCGCCAGTTCGGCGCGGAAAACGTGTTTTACTTCCCCCTGGACTTTGCCTTCGCCGTCCGGCCCTATCTCGACGCTTTGCATCCGGAACTCGTGGTCGTCGCCGAAACTGAATTCTGGCCGAATTTCCTTCGCCTTGCCAAGCGCAGCGGGGCGCGCATCGCGGTGATCAACTGCCGCATTTCCGACCACTCACTTCCCGGCTACCAGCGGTTCCGCTATTGGCTTCCGAGATTGCTGGAGAAGACGCTTGAGAACGTCGATGTCTTTCTGGCTCAGAGCGAAGAAGACCGGCGCCGGTTACTGGAAATTGGCGCGCCCGAAGCGAAGGTCACGGTGGCCGGCAACCTGAAATTCGATGTTGCGCCACCGCCGCCGCCGCCGATCGTTGCGAGTCTTCGAGAAGAGTTCAGCCGCTCCGGAGCCGGGCCGGTTCTAGTGTGTGGGAGCACGCTCGAGGATGAAGAAGGCTCGCTGCTTTCGGCGTTTCGCAATATTCTGGCCAATTATCCGAAGGCGGTGATGATGCTTGCGCCACGGCATCCGGAGCGTTTCGCAGAAGTTGCCGAACTCGTCGAGAAACTCGGCTTCCGGATGTGGCGGCGTTCTCTGTGGAGCGGCGAACCGCTCGCTGGCGGTGTGTTTCTCGTCGATAGTATCGGGGAACTGGCTGCGCTCTATTCGCTGGCCACCGTCGCCTTCGTTGGCGGCAGCCTGGTGCCGCGCGGCGGACACAACATTCTTGAGCCCGCCCTGCATGGCGTTCCCATCGTCACCGGCAATCATTACGAGAATTTCCGCGACGTCGTCAGTTTCTTCGCCAGGCGCAATGCAGTCCGGATCGTTGGGGTGGCGGAACTGCCTCTGGTCTTTATGGAACTGATCGAAAACGGCGATGAACGAGCGACGCTCGGCCGGAATGCACTGGCCGCGCTCGAATCCCAGCGCGGCGCAACCGAGAGGACGGTCGCGGTGCTGCTGCGAGTGATGGACGGTAAAACGATGGACGGGAAGACGATGGACGGCAAAACGCCGCGCGGGCTCCCGGGCGAGGAGGACTCCGCATGAACCCGCTCATCGGGCTTTACACCGCCGCCACCGCTCTGCGAAATACGCTGTTCGATCGCGGCATGCTCGCTTCGCGACGGCTGGAACAGCCGGTGGTCAGCGTCGGGAATCTGTCGGTCGGCGGTTCGGGCAAGACTCCGTTCGTGATTGCGCTCGGCGAAATGCTGAAGGGGCGCGGCATTCGGCTCGACGTGCTCTCACGCGGATACGGCCGCAAAACTCGCGGCGTGCTCGTAGTCGATCCCGATGGCGACGCCGCCGATTTCGGCGATGAGCCGCTGCTGATTGCCCGGCGGCTGGGCGTCCCGGTGATCGTCGGCGAAAGCCGCTATGCCGCGGGCCGAGTCGCGGAGCGGAAATTCCAATCGCAATTGCACATCCTCGACGACGGCTTTCAACACCGTTCGCTCGCTCGTGACTTCGACATCGTTCTGATGACCGAGCGCGACTTCTTCGACCGGATGCTGCCGTCGGGGCGGCTGCGAGAGCCGCTCTCGTCGCTCACACGCGCAGACGCAGTCGTGCTGCCGGCGGGGTTGGCGGTGGATCATCCGGCGCTGCAGAAAAAGACGGTCTGGCGAATCGAGCGCGAGCTCGTTCTCCCGAACCTGCCTTCCGTGCCCGTCGTTTTCTGCGGCATAGCGCGCCCCGAACAGTTTTTCGCCCAGGTCCGCGCCGCCGGAATCACGCCCGCGGCGGAAATCGAGTTTCGCGACCACCATTCCTACGACAGAAGCGATGTCGAGCGCCTGGTGGCCATGCGCGTCAAGCTCAGCGCCGGCGGCTTCCTGACCACGGAAAAAGATGCGGTCAATCTGGGGTCGTTTCAGGCGAACCTTAAGCCGTGCGCGATCGCCGCGCTAAGCCTTTCGCTCGACCATCCTGGTGGCATCGTAGATGCCATTGTGGCAAGAATCGAAGTCCGGAAGGCCCGCTCGTGAGAAAATCTTGAGGTGCACTCGGGGACGAAGTGTTTGATGACCAAACGGCAACTGCCAATTCTAATATTTACAATTGCCCTGATGTTACAGGCGGCTGATGTAAAGGCCGCGGTTGTCCCGCCGAGGGACGTTCAGGAGCTGGTAAAGCCTATTCTCGATCTTTGTGCAGAGGCGAAGGCATCTCAAGGCGAGCGTCAGAACGCAGCATTTTTGCAAATCGAGAAGCTGATGGGCATGCTTTTTCAGATGAGGACGAAGGCCTCCGATGAAGCTCTGGTCGTCCTGATGAATTTCTACGTCGGCGAAGCTTCCGGAGAGGATTTGCTTCATCAAGTTACGGTTCGCGGAAAACGAACGCTGCCGCTGCTGTTGAAATATCGGACCGCACAGGTGGTCTTTTCTGGCCGGACATATCCGTCATCCCTACTGCTCGCTCCTGACGTTAGGAAAGAGGACTTCGACAAGACAATCCGCAACGTGAAAGCCGGGAAAATCGTCGGCGAGGATTGAGAACGATTGATGACAAAGCCCAATAAAGAGAACGGCCGCCTGCGTCTGCGAAAGATTGTCGAATCTTTTCCCAAGCTCACGATCACCGTCCTCGCCGACCTGGTCGCCGACGAGTTCGTGTTCGGCGAGATTTCTCGCGTCTCGCGCGAAGCGCCCGTGCTGATTTTGAAGCACCACGATCGCCAGGTGGTTCCCGGCGGCGGCGCAAATGCCATCTACAACCTTGCCGACCTCGGAGTGAACGTCTTGCCGGTGGGAGTGGTGGGCGACGACGAACCGGGAAAGCTGCTGCTGCGCGCTTTTCGTCACAAACGTATCCCGGTCAGCGGTGTCCTCAAAGACAAGAGCTATACCACCGTGACTAAAACGCGTATCCTCGCCGGGTTCGCGCATACCGCCGGACAACAGGTGGTACGCCTTGACCGCGAGCCCAGCGAAGGTCCCAATGCGCATTTGCGCCGCGAGCTTGTGCTGGCCGCGCGCGAGTATGCACGGGCCTCCGATGCGCTGCTGGTTTCCGATTATGGATACGGCGCGGCAACGCCCACCCTGCTGAATGTGATTCGGGAAAAACGCGGGCTCGACAAAGTTCCCGTGACCCTTGACTCACGCCATCGTATGCTCGAATTTTCCGGCGTCACGGCCGCAACGCCGAATGAATCTGAAGTGGAAGAAGTTCTCGGCATCCGCATTGGCAACGACTGGGAGCGCCTGCTCGCCGCCGGAGACCAGATCACGGGCGCGATGAACCTGGAAGCGCTGCTGATCACCCGCGGCAAAGATGGCCTGGTGGTTTTCCCGCGCCGCCACAAGGCAGTGGATATTCCGATTTATGGCAGCGATGAAGTCGCCGATGTAACCGGCGCGGGCGATACGGTCATCGCGACTTTTACCGCGGCTCTGGCTGCGGGCGCAACCGCCGAAGAGGCCGCGCACCTGGCAAATTACGCGGGCGGCATCGTGGTGATGAAGCGCGGGACGGCCACGGTCAGTCAGCAGGAATTGCTGGAGGCGCTGGATAAGACGCCACCGGTCGCTCGAGAGCATTAGCCGCCAGCGGCTAAAGCCGCACGTCTTTGCAGGTCTGAGCGGCACGGCTGAAGCCGTGCCCTACCCAGAACCCGAGATCAGAGTTCGGTAGTGGTACAGTTTCAAAATTGCGACTGTTTCTTGCTTGGCGGCAAAAAAGATCTTTAACGCAAAGTACGCTAAGGACTCGCGAAGGGCGCAAAGAAAAGCGCCGGACGAGCGCAAACTGCACCACTACCCAGAATTCGGGATCATTGAACACATCACTCCATCGGAAGATTGTTTTGCGCGGCGAACTTCAGCAGCGCGTGGCCGATTGGCGGCGCGCCGGCGAGCGCGTCACGCTGGCCAATGGGTGTTTCGATCTGCTGCACGTCGGCCATGTCCGCTACCTGCATGCCGCGCGCGAACTCGGCGGCAAGCTGATTGTCGCGGTGAACGCCGATGCGTCTGTGCGCGCATTGAAGGGTGAGGGGCGGCCCATAATGCCGGCCGAGGAACGCGCGGAAATTCTGGCGTCGCTCGAGGACGTGGACGCGGTTGTAGTCTTTCCCGAAGGAGATGTGCGCGCCATCATTCGCGAAATCCGTCCTGACTTTCACGCCAAGGGCACGGACTACACGGCGGAGAGTGTCCCCGAGCGCGCCGAAGTCGAAGCCTGTGGAGGGCGTGTTGTCATCGTGGGCGATCCCAAGAATCACTCGGCCACTGAGATTATTCGCTCGCGGCTGGGGCCGCGAAAATCGTGACGGTCAATACTCCCCGATTCGACAGCCTGCTCGTCGTGCGGCTCAGCGCGATGGGAGACATCATTCACACTCTGCCCGCGGCGGCCGCGCTGCGCCAGGCTTTTCCGCATGCCACCTTGGGATGGCTCGTCGAGGAGCGCTGGGCGGAACTGCTCTGCACGTTGCGCTATCCGCGATCGGGCCGGCGTTCTCCGCAGCGGCCGCTGGTCGACCGCGTGCATTCCGTCAACACGGCGGAATGGCGCCACGCGCCGTTCTCATTCAACACCTGGCAGCAGATGGCCGCGGGCTTGAGCGAGTTGCGCGGAATACACTACGACGCGGCGATTGATTTTCAGGGCGCGGTGCGTTCGGCGCTGCTGGCGCGGTGGTCGGGCGCGCCCGTTGTGTATGGCAGCGTCCAGCCGCGCGAGAATGCCGCCAGCATGTTCTACACCCGGCAAGTGCTCCTGCAGACGAACGGCACGCATGTCGTCGAACAGGCGCTGGCGCTGGCGGGAGCGGTTGTTTCAATGGCGGGCATTTCAATCGCGGCGGAGGCTCAGGCAGAGCTTCCCGTGGACCCAGATGCGGAAAGAAAAATTGCCGGACTCACGGTGGATGGGAACGACTTCGCAATTCTCAATCCCGGCGCGGGCTGGGGAGCAAAACGTTGGCCGGCCGAGCGTTATGGGCAGGTTGCCAGGGAACTCGCGAAAGATGGATTAGGTTCGCTCGTAAACTACGGGCCCGGAGAAGAAGAGCTGGCCGGGGCCGTGGAAGCTGCTGGCGAAGGAGCGGCGCGAAGAATCTCCTGCTCGGTTTCGGAGTTAATTGCGCTCACGCGCCGGGCTCGCCTGCTTATCGGCGGCGATACGGGACCGATGCACCTGGCGGCCGCTTTGAAGATTCCGGTGGTGGCAATTTTTGGTCCGACCAGTCCCGAGCGCAACGGCCCGTTCGGAACGCCATCGATTGTGCTGCGAAGCGCGAGCAGTATCACCGATCACACGCGGCACCGCGAAGCGGAACCAGGGCTGCTCGAAATCACGGTCGGCGAAGTCGTCGCGGCAACCCGGAAGGTGCTGCAGGGCTAGAGTGAATGACGTTCAACAATCCGGGTCGCAACCCCCGCCAACCACCGGCGACACATGGTCGCGCGTGGCCCGCCGCATCCGCGTGCCCGTGGGGTTTGTTTTCGCGGTTGTCTTTGTGTTGCTGGCGCGGCCAACTAGAACTTCGCTCATCGCGGGCGGCCTGGTGCTGCTTCCCGGACTCTTCCTACGCGGACTGGCTTCCGGCCACGTGCAAAAAGACAAGCAGCTCACCACCAGCGGCCCCTATGCCTACACTCGCAACCCTTTGTACCTGGGCTCGCTGGTGCTGGCGGCGGGCTTTGCCATCGCGGCGCGCAGTTGGTGGATCGTCGCGATCATGCTCTTGATGTTCGCCGCGATTTATATTCCGGTCATCGCCGGCGAAGAACGTTACCTGCGCCAGACCTTCGCCGAGTATGACGACTACGCCCGCCACGTGCCGCGCCTGTTGCCCCGGCTTACACCCTATGGCGACCAGCAGAGCGCGTACTCGTCCGCACGCTACTGGAAGCACCGCGAATATGAGGCAAGCATTGGCTGCGTGGTCGTGCTGGCCATCCTCGCCGCCAAGCTGGTGTGGTAGTCTGCCGTGAGCATGAGCCGTTTACCCCAGGGGCTAACAGGCCGCGGAAAAATCCGCCGAGCGCGCAAGAAGCTCACCTCAGGCGCTGAAGCGCGACACATTTTTAAGGACTTAACGGCACGAGTAAACTCGTGCCCTTCCCAAAACCTGCTTGAAATGGAGTTTTTCCGCAGCCTGCTAAGGCCCGCGTATTCAGCGGTGTTTACGGCACGACTGAAGTCGTGCCCTTCCCAAAAACCCGCGTGCATAGGTGTTTTTCAGCGGTTTGTGGCATCGCTAAAGCGATGCCCTGATACGAAGCGGAATTGTTCTCGCAAACTGCGGACGCTCTTTGTGCGGATTTTCCCGGCGCGGCTTGTCCCGATTCTCCTGATCGCATCCTTGTCGGCGCAGCAACCTCCGCCTACAGCAACGATCGGCCCGGCTCCCGTTCAAATCGCGCCTCCGCGTCCTAACTACCCTTTTCCCGACGGACGGGGCTACGTGTATCTGGCGGAGTGGCATCTGATCACCGCCGGAACCGCCGTCGTGAAAATGGAAGGCGCCGGGAACGAACGTAAAGTCACCGCCTCCGCCGAATCTTCGGGAGCCGTCAACATCCTCTTTCCCGTGCATGACCGCTTCGAATCGCGCTTCGATCCCCGGACGTTTTGCTCGCTCTCGATCTTCAAGCACAGCGAAGAAGGCTCTCACAAACGCGAGACTTCCATCCACTTCGATTATCCGCACAAGAAAAGTACGCTCGATGAGAAGAACCTGAAGACCGGCGAGGCTAAGCACGTCGAAAACGATCTTGCCGCCTGCGCCACCGACGTCATCACCGGCTTCTACTACCTGCAATCGCTGCCTTTGCAACCGGGCGCCAGCTACGAATTCCCGATCAGCGACGGGAAGACGGCGATCGTCCGTGCCACCGTGGAAAAACGCGAGCAGATCAAAGTGCCCGCCGGAACCTTCCCGGCCGTGCTGGTTACAGCCGAAGCCATCTCCGGCTCGTTGCAGTCCAAGGGCAAGGTGTGGGTATGGTATTCGGAGGATGCAAGTCACACGCCGGTGCAGATGCGCGCCAAGCTGGGATGGGGCACGCTGCTGTTCCGCTTGCAGCGGATCGAGTAGTAGAACCTCACTTCATCGCGGCCATGAGCGCCTCTGCCACCAGTTTCTTCGTCCGCTCATCCATCTCCGATGGCCCGGCCCTCAGGCTGGCCTCGTTGTTGAGATGCTTGTTCTTGATCCCGATATAGACGGCGTTGTAGGAAGTCGAGCCGAGGTTTTCCACCTTGTGCTTGAAGGGCGGGAACCACCGGGACTCGCCCGGCTTGGCAAACACCTCTTGTGTCTTGCCATTTTCATCGGTGAACTTGAGGTGCCCGGCGGTGAGAACGACGACCACGCCTCCCGGATGGGCGTGCAGACCTGACTTCTCGTGCGGTCCATAGTGGACGTCTACCACCTGCACATACTCATTCTCAAAAGCCAGCTTGTAATGGGTAGGCTCGACCTTGGTGGGATCTTGGGCGAATACCACGGCGCAGAAGAACAAGACCAGCGACGCAACGCAGAACGAACTGCTGCACACGCGTTTCCTCATGAGACGACCTCGGGGCTGTTATTGAGCCGTCCTCAAGCTTAACCCGTCCCGAGCAACTGTCAACGACGGAGACGCGGGTTAGGACCTAACTGGTAAGGGAGCAACCTGCATTTCGAAGTTCCTACTGCAGCCGGAAGCGTTCATTGATCAGCCGCTGCAACCGCGGCCGGTAGATCATATCGTAGGCGAGTTCTTTGTCGGGAAACATGGCGAGAGCGGCGCGGCGGGCGTTTGCGGCCATTTCCGCCGCTTCGTCGAGCGACAGATCGGGGTCCTGGCCGATCACCGACATCACCATGCTCATCATGACCTGGAGGCGGCGCAGTCTTCGGGCCTCCTCCACGCGTTCCTGGTGTTCTCGGCCTGGTGGGTTCGTGCGTTGGCAGTCCATACGGCCCCCGTGTTCTTTGGATTGGATGATGACGAAGTGCTGGGCGTTGCGCACTAACGGGCTGCGGAAGTCAAAGTCCCACCCTGTCCCTCCACAAAACGGACGGACAAGGGTGGGGCACCCGCGGCCGTTCAAAACAAGACAGAGGCATGGGAACTGCCGTAAGCTGTTGACGGACAGTTTTACGGAGGACGCCATGCCCGAGCCGACTAGCTCCTCGCCTCAACCTGAGTCTCAACCCGAGCCCCAACCCGAGCCCAACGAAAAACTCATCAAGATTTTCGACAGCGAGCAGGAAAACGAAGCCATCGTCGTCCAGGGCCTGCTTGAATCTGCCGGCATCGAGTCGGACTTGAAATCCATTGATGCGGTGCAGAACGCGTTTCCCGGCGTTGGTGGAACGGTTATTCTGGTGCGCGAAGAAGACGCGCCTGAAGCGGGAAAAATTATCGAGGCGTACCGTAAATTGCCGCCTCTCGATGACGAAACCGCCGATCTTCCTGGATGAGAGCGGATGACAGCGGCGTCCGATTTCACTGCGGAGCCCGCTAGACGCGGTCAGGAGGCAAGTTCGCTAATCTCCGGGAAGCGCAGATTACACTTCGTCAGAGCCTTGGTGAGAGCCTGTTCAATCAGATTCTCCTCGCAGTTCCGCGAGATGGCGATTTCGCTGACCAGCAAGAACCGGGCGCGCTCCAGCATCTTTTTTTCGCGGAAGGAAAGGGACTTAGCCTGTCCTAGGATGAGCAGGCTCTTCAATACCGCAGCCACGTCCGCGAGGGACCCGGTGCGCATGCGGTCGGAATTCTCCTTAAACCGGTCTTTCCAGTCGGCCGCGTTAATGCACTCGCCGGAGGAGAGGTAATCGACAATCTTCTCCACCTCGCCATTGCGCACCACCGGACGCATCCCGACGCTGCCGACGTTCGAGAACGGCACCATCACCTTTAAGCTGCTTGCTGCGATTTTCAGCAGGTAGAACTTTTCGATCGTCGCTCCCATGTTTCGGCTGCTGATTTGTTCAATGATTCCGACACCGTGATTGGGATAAACGACCTTCTCGCCGATGTGGAAAACGCGGTCGCCGTTCATGGAGGGGCCCTCGCCCGAGGGTGGGAAACATCTTATAGTCTAGTCGAGTGCCGCTCCGAAGGCAATCGAGAAGCTGTGTGGTGGCGGGGCTCCGCCCCGCCAGGACGGGGCAGAGCCCCGTCTCCACAGGAGCAAGGTCAGGTCTGGTTGTCCCGGTTAAGTCATTTCGGTTGATGAGGTTGGATCGGAAAGTCGCGGCGTGAATCCCGTTCCGCAAGCGCCCCTTTTCCGATGGCCGAGGGTTATAATGCCAAGGATGACGGAGCAGATTAAGAAGAAGCTTCGGGACGAACTGAACACGCTCGAGCGTGAGCTAGCCTTCGATATCCCCAAAGAGATCAAAAAGGCCGTCGCCATGGGCGACCTCAGCGAGAATGCCGAGTATCACATGGCCAAGCAGCGCCAGGAGTACCTGAAGGCGCGCGTTCGCCAACTGGGCAAGCGGCTGGCCGACCTGTCGCTGATCAACCTGAACAATATTCCCAAGGACAAAGTCGGCCTCGGATCAACGGTGACGATCTATGACGGCACCAAGAATGAAGAGATGGAATACCAGATCGTGATGAGCGAAGAGTCGGATGTGGCTGCCGGAAAAATCTCCACCACCTCGCCGATCGGCCGCGCTCTGCTGAACAAGAAAGTTGGCGACACCGCCATGGTGGTCACGCCCGGCGGAAGCCGCGAAATGGAGATCCTGAAGCTCTCGACCATGCACGATCTCGCCGAAGCCAAGCTGGAAGCGGAACTGGGATCGGAGCCGGAGCCGGAGCCGGAACCGGAATGACCCGCAACATCGTGAGCCGCACGATTCCGTGGAGCGTACCATGAGCCGACGCTACATGAGCTGGACCAGCGGATTCGGACGTGCCTGCGGCGTTCTGCTCGACGCCATCGTGCGTCTGCTCGCGCTCTCGCACATCAATCCCAATGCCCTCACCGTGATGGGACTGGTGGTCAACACTTACGCTGCATTTTTGTTTGGATACGCCAACGCCGACAACCAGCGGCGCATGTTCGTCTACGCGGGCCTAGTCATTATCGGATCGGGATTTTTCGACCTGGTGGATGGCCGCGTCGCCCGCGCCTCGAATCAGGTCACCCGTTTCGGGGGCTTTTTCGATTCCATCGTCGACCGCTACAGCGATGCGTCGCTGTTCTTCGGGTTGCTGGTTTTCTACGCACGCGGCAACCGATTCTTCTACGTCGTGATGGCCGCCTTGGCCATGATTAGCGCCATTATGGTGAGTTATGCCCGTGCCCGCGCCGAGTCGCTCATCGGCCTGTGCCGCGTTGGGTTCATGGAACGCCCGGAACGTCTGGTGCTGCTGATCATCGGTGCCGTGTTCAACGTCATGGCCCCGGCGCTCTGGGTGATCGGCGTGCTCTCGACGATCACGGTAATCCACCGCATCGTTTACACCTGGCAGCGGACCAGGGAAATGGACGCTCCCGCCAGGGCCGCCTGACCTTTTTTCGATGGAGCGACGGGCGCCTCGCCTGTCCAGCCGGGCGGACTAGCCCTCCGAGATCGCTGCCACCGGCTCTTCATCACCGGGACATACCTCGGAAGTGGCGTCCAGCATAAACCCCAAGACCTCCTGCGGAATCGGCGCGCTCCACACCGGCGAAAACGACTGCCGATGCAGCGGCGAGGGACCGTGCTCCCGCAAGGCCGCGAGGTGGTGCGGCGTGCAGTATCCCTTGTTCGATGCCAGGCCGTACATGGGAAAGACCGGGTCCCAGGCGGAGATCATGCGGTCCCGCTCGACCTTCGCAAGGATGGAGGCGGCGGCGATCGAGGCCGAGAGCGCGTCGCCGTGAATGATCGCTTGTTGCGGAAGTTCGCAATCGAGCCGGACGGCATCGACCAGAAGATAGCTCGCCGCCGGCGCCAGTTGCTCGACGGCATGGAGCATGGCGAGCCTCGAAGCTTGATAGATATTGATTTGATCGATGCGGGCGGAATCTACGGCGGCAACGGCCCAGGCGATACAATGCTCGCGAATTCGGAGCGCGAGTTCTTTGCGGCGCTCGGCGGGAATCAGTTTCGAATCGCGCAACCCGCGAATGCGGTAGGCGGGATCGAGGATCACGGCGGCCGCGACGACCGGGCCGAACAGCGATCCGCGGCCAACTTCATCGACTCCGGCAACGTGCTCCGCACCCGCGGCCCAAGCCCGCTTCTCAAAGTTCAGAGTGCAGCGCAGTCGTTTCAGCAGGCGCAGCTTCGCGGCGGCGGGAGATACCCCGTCTGCGTTCGAAGCCTTTGATTTGGACGACTTGGGCACGGATGCTGATCAGCATCTTCGCCGAAGAGGTGGTGAGAAGCAAGAGGAGGGTGTTAGCGTCCAGTCTTGCCCAGCTGCAACGCACAATCCTTAATTGTCATCCTGAAATTAATTGTCATCCTGAGCGAAGCGAAGGACCTGCTTCTTTCTGGGCGCACGACAAAGCAGGTCCTTCGCTTCGCTCGGATGACAACCGAAAAATACGTCCGCTCTCACTGTTGTTCGACTTCTTTCAGTCGCGCGGCCTTGCCCTTAAGCCCACGCAGGTAGTACAGCTTGGCGCGGCGGACTTTCGCCGAGCGCAGCACGTCAATCTTGTCGATGACCTTGGAGTCGATGGGGAAGATACGCTCCACTCCCTGCCCGAAACTGATCTTGCGGACGGTGAAGCTGGGTTGCGCGCCTCGCTTCCGGGCAATGACGACGCCTTCAAACGCCTGCAGGCGCTCTTTTTCGCCTTCTCGGATCTTGACCTGCACCTTGATGGTATCGCCAGGGCCAAATTTCGGGAGGTCGGTGCGGCGCGATTTCGCCAAAAGTTTTTCGATAATCGGATTGCGCATAAACGTTTCCTTCCTAACTCTTGCCCTTAATCTGGGCCAGCAATTCCTTGTCTTCCGCCGTCAGCGCGACCCGCTCCAACAAATCGGGACGGTTGCGCAGCGTTTTTGCCAAAGCCGTTTTGTGACGCCAGCTGCGAATCTGGTCGTGGTTGCCGTTTACCAGCACTTCCGGCACCGTCATGCCGCGAAAATCCGCGGGCCGCGTGTAATGCGGATAGTCGAGCAATCCGCCGGAAACGCAGGTCGAACTCGGACCGTCACCCGTCAGCTCAGCGTGCTCGGTGAACGACTCCTGCCGCGTCGAATTCTGGTTGCCTACCGCGCCCGGAATCAGCCGCGTGACCGTGTCCACAATCACCGCCGCGCCCAGTTCGCCGCCGCTCAGCACGTAGTCGCCGATCGAGACCTCGCGATCCGCCAGGTGCTCGCTGATGCGTTCGTCCACGCCTTCGTAGCGCCCGCAGATGAGGACGATCCGATCAAGCGCGGATAGTTCCGCCGCCAGCGTCTGATCGAGCCTCGATCCCTGCGCCGAAAGCAGAATCACCGACTGCTTCGCGCCCGAACTCAAACGCACTTCACGCGACGCCACGTCGCCGAACGACTCCAAACATTCAAAGATCGGTTCCGGCTTCAGGACCATGCCCTCGCCGCCGCCAAACGGGCGGTCATCCACGGTGCGGTGCTTGTCTTTCGTAAACGCACGCAGATCGTGAATGTTGATTTCCACCAGGCCCGTTTCCCGCGCCCGGCGCACAATTCCGTAATCCAGCGGTCCGCGAAAGAAGTCGGGAAAGATCGTGAGAATGTCGATCCGGCATTTAGTCATTGAATCATTGAGGTATTGAATCATTGAACGTCGAGCCAATGATTCAATACCTCAATGATTCAATGACTCAATCGCTCTTCGGCGCGTTCACGTCCAACAAGCCTTCCGGCAATTTCATCCGAACCTGCTTCCGCTCCAGATCCACCTTTTCCAGATACGCCTCGGCGAAGGGAATCTGGTAGGGCAGCTTCGCTCCACTACTCACCACCAGCAGCGGCGCTTCTCCGGCGCCGAACTCGACGTCTTCAATCTCGCCGATCTCGCGCTGGCCGTCGAACACCGTGCAACCGATCAGGTCGCTCAGGTACGTCCAGCCCGGCTCCAACTGGGCGCGTTCACTGCGCGGAAGCTGAAGCTCGGCCCCCACCAGCGGCTCCGCATCGGAAATCGTTTCGATGCCTTGAAACTTCAGCACCAGAAAGCTCTTATGCGGCCACAGATCTTCGACCGTCACTTCGCGGCGCTGCCTGTCTTTCCCCAGCGCCCACAGCCGCATGTCTTGCCGGAAGCGATCCGGAACATCGGTGTGCAATTCAACCGCGACTTCTCCGCGGCGTCCCTGCGTCTTGATCACGACCGCCAGCGTGATCCATTCGCCGCTTGCGTCCGGGGCCGCGATTCGATGCTCTCCTGTTCGGCGATCTTCTTATTCGATGATCTGTTATTCGATGATCTCGAGCGCGTAGCGCTTGTCCACCTTCGAGCCCGCCGCGCTCAGCACGTTGCGCAAGGCGCGAGCCACGCGGCCGGAGCGGCCAATGATCTTGCCCAAATCGGCCTCGGCGACTTCCAGTTCGATGACCGTTTCGTCCCCGTCTTCGTACTCGTCGACAAAAACCTCGCCCTTGGCGTCGACAATCGCCTTGGCGATGTGCTCAATCATGGCGCGCGGGCTGGCAGCGGGCTCGATCACTTAGCTTGCTCCTGAATTCGGGTCCTGAACTCGGTTCCGAATTGGCGAATGTAGTTGTGGTTACGCGACTGAAGCGGCGGCCGGTGCGGGGAGAGCCAGCAGCTTCCTGACCCGGTCCGAAAGTTGGGCGCCTTTCGAAACCCAATGCTCAATGCGCTCCCGTTTCAGGTCGAACGTAGCCGGATTGGTGCGCGGATTGTACGTGCCCACCACTTCCACCGGGCGGCCGTTGCGCGCCCGCTCCTTCTCAATCACCACCACTCGGTAATACGGTTGTTTGCGCGCACCAAAGCGCGCCAGTCGGATCATTAACACAGACTTCGGTATCCTTTGCCCGGAAGAGTCCGGCGAGTGAAAGACAAACTATCATTATGCCGGAGCTTAGCCCTTTGCGCAAATGGGCGCGGGTGAAGGTACTGATCTAAATCTGCGTTCCAAGTAAGTCTCGCATGGTCCAAATCGTTGACACCAATCCCGATGCCATCGCGGGCGTCATCCTGATCGCAGTGTTGATTCTGACGAAGCAAAATTAGATCAGTACCCGGGTGAAGGCAGCGTCCTAATTTGCCTTTTTGGGGCGTACCTCCTTCTTGCCATCGGGGCGGCATGGCGACCGCCAAAAATTCCCTCAGTCGGCGTAGGCTCCGTATCCCTTATAGCCGACCGATATTTCGTTAGCCCTGTAGACGCGTTGGCTTGGATAGAATGTGCCCATAGCAATACCCCTCGGATCGGCACGGCTGAGCATGAACATGCTTTGCGTCTGATGGTGTATCGTCGGGTCCAAGGTGGATTGGTAGTCGAAACAAACAAACAATTCGAGTCCGAAACACGGCAATTGTTTGTCCCCTTGCTCTTTAAACGGGCTATTCTTGATCGCGTCATCTACGATTTCTTTCCGAATAAGAACCGGGTAAGCATCAACGATGATCTGGCTAGGGAATATCAATTTGCCATGATCAAACGCGCTGTCTATCGGTTTTTTCAACTGAGCGGAGATGCGATCCTTGACTTCAAGGGGATTGTGGATGCCGGTAATTATCGGCTCAATCCATGGTTGCAGATGTTGGGCAACGGAATGTCCAACGTTCCTTATTTGGTAAGTAAGAAATATAACGGCTTCGCCGGAATCTTTAAAAATCAAATCCGAGGCGGGCGTTACCGAATCCACACAAATCCATGGACGATTAGCGAGGTCCAATTGTCGCTGTGTAAGACTGGATTGTTTGACAGCCTGAGCAGCCAGCGTCTCGGTATGTGTTCCGGCGAGTGCCATCAATCCACTTTGGGTAGAGGCGTGCTTGATCAATTCCGCGGTCTGTTTTCCCGCCTGCTCCATCTGTGCTATCTGATCGCGCATGGCTTTGTATTGCCCAAACATTACGTGCCGTTGTCGTCTCATTTCGTGCCGCGAGCGGCGCATCTCCCGCGCTTGACGCTTGTAGACCAACCAAGTAAGGAACATTACAACCAATTGCAAAACGCCAACGCCAGCCAAGACTCCTGTAAACCATGTCAATTTCCGCTGAGCGACTCGGTCTTCGTCGGATGCTCGCTGGCGGCTTGTTCGTGTATGGTCATCAGTTGTCGCGGCACTGCGCTGGCTTTCCGCTGGAAAGAACGCTTGCGCGGGGGCTGGCACGGGCTGTGCGGATGGAGTTTGATTACTGCCAGTATTCTTGGTTTGGGCTGCGCTCTTAGCACGATTGGCCTCGGCGGTCCCTTCGTCTTTTGGCGCTTCCGCTGGCTGCTGGGCGAGGATGACTATTGCAATAATCAGCCATCTCATAGCGGATCAATTGTAAATTAGGACACTACGCGGGCTGAAGCTCGGGTGGCGCACATCGTCCCACCCGCGCTATCCTTACTTCCCGAACCCGGAGGGCAAAATGAAGAGACTTTTCTTGATCCCAGCCTTGCTGCTGTTGGCAGCGTCGGCGGCAACCGCACAAACCAAGAATCCCGTCAGCAGTGCGCTCCGAGACATCCTGCCCGGGCGCCAGAAAAACACCATCGCCGCCATCGAAGCCATGCCGGCCGACAAATTCAACTACAAACCCACTCCCGACCAGATGACGTTCGGCCACCTCGTCGCCCACATGATCGAGGCAAATGACGCGCTGTGCAGCAAGGCCGCCGCCGTTCCCGCGCCCAAGGTTGAAGAAGCGAAGGAATCGGACAGCAAAGACAAACTTGTCGCCGCGCTCAAGGCCTCTTTCGATTTCTGCTCCGACGCACTGGCGAAAATGGACGACTCAAAGCTAGCCGAGACCACGGAAGGCTTCGGCGGAAAACAAGTTTCACGCGCCTGGGCCAGTATGGTCCTGGCCAGCAGTTGGGCTGACCACTATGCCGAGGCCGCAATGTATCTGCGCCTGAACGGCGCATTGCCGCCGACCGCGAAGAAGTAATGAAGGGGAATGCAATGAGCTAGTGTGGGGGCGGGCGACTCGCCCGTCCCGGGGCCAACAGGAAATTCCCAAGGACCTCTACCTCACCTCGCGCACTCACTCTTCGACGAACGACTTTAGCCTGGCTAGTGCTTGGTCCCACTGCGCGGAGACGAAATCGAGGTATTCCTTGATCCCCTCGATCGGCTCGGGATCGAATTCGTATCGGCTCTCGCGACCCGCATGGACACAGCGCACGAATCCTGCCCTCTCCAACACGCGCAGATGCTTGGTGATCGCTTGCCGGGTCAGCTTCGAACCCTCGGTTAGCTGAGAGATCGAATGAGGCTCTCCACCGCAGAGCTTCGCCACCAGCGCCAGGCGCGTGCCGTCGCCGAGCGCGGCAAATACCAATGCACGAGGCCGCCGTTTGGCGGCAATGCGGCTAAGGCGTTTGTGCGACATGCTTCTCAATGTTCTTCATCTGCTGTGTCCAACCGCCGTCATTCATGCGGAAGGCTTCGAGGCGGCGGTCGCTGGGGATCTTGTCGAACCCGGACTCCGTGAGCAGAAGCAGAGTACCGCTCGCGATCTTCTCCAGTCTGAATTCGACGAGCGTGGGCGTTTCTTTCGAATAATCCATTTTGGGATCCACGGCATAAGGATGCCAGGTAAAAGAAAAGAGCCGTTCGGGCTCCAGTTTCTGCACGACGGCCTCCCATTTGACGTGTTCGTAGCCGGGATAGGTGATCTGGCCATGCGACACCTGACCCGGTACAAACGGGCCATCCAGTTTTACGCGAAACCACTCGCCAAACTCACGGTAATCCGTCAGGGCACGCCAGACCCGCGAAACCGGCGCCTTGAGTTCGATGCGTTTCTCGATAACGTTGCTCATGTCACGCAACCTCCAGGTTGCATATTACCCTGGAACGGGAATAATGGCAACCCCAAGGTTGCATTTATTAGTTGCCTCTGGGCCTAACCCACCAGGCCTTCCAACTCCTCTTCCCCGATCACGTTAACTCCCAACTCCCGAGCCTTGTCCAGTTTCGATCCCGCGTCGCTCCCCGCCACCACATAGTCCGTCTTCTTGCTCACCGATCCTGAAACCCGTCCGCCCGCATCTTCAATCATCTTCTTCGCTTCGTCGCGGGTATGGCGCGCCAGCGTGCCGGTCAGCACAAAAGTTTTTCCCGCCAGCTTCGTGCCTTTTTCTTTCTTCTGTCCGGTGAACGTCAGTCCCGCCTTGCGCAGATCGCTCACCAGTTTGCGATTGTGTTCGTCGGCGAAAAACTCCACGATGCTCTCCGCAATCCGCGGCCCGACTTCGTTCACTTCCTCAAGTTCTTCCGGGTTCGCCTTCATGATCCCGTCCAGCGCCCCGAAATGCTCGGCCAGAAACTGCGCCGTACGCTCGCCCACAAACCGTATCCCCAGCCCGTAGACCACGCGCTCGAGCGGCAGCTTCTTGGAGGCCTCGATCTCCGCCAGCACGTTCTCCGCCGACTTCTCGCCCATGCGCTCCAGTTGCAGCAGATCGTCTTTCGTCAGCCGGTAGAGGTCGGCAACATTCTTTACCAGGCCGCGCTCGTTAAGCTGATTCACCAGCACCTCGCCCAGTCCGTCAATATCCATCACGTGACGCGAGGCAAAATGCAGAATCGTCCCCTGCAACTTCGCCGGACAGTTGGCGTTTACGCAGCGATGGTCCGCCTCGCCAGGAGTGCGCACCACGTTACCGCCGCACACCGGACAATGCTCGGGCATTTCGAACTGCTGGTCGCCGCGAGGACGGTCTTTATCATCCTCGACCACCTTCACCACTTTCGGAATGACATCGCCGCCGCGTTCCACCTCGACCCAGTCGCCGATCTTCACCCCCAGCCGCTCGATCTCATCCATGTTGTGCAGCGTGGCGCGCGAAACCGTCGTGCCCCCAATCGGAACCGGCTTCAGCCACGCCACCGGGGTCAGCTTTCCTGTTCGTCCCACCTGGGGAACGATATTTTCGATCCGCGTCACCGCCCCGCGCGCCGCGTACTTATAAGCAATCGCCCATCGCGGAGCCTTCCCGGTGAAGCCCAGTTCCTGTTGCCACGCCGTGCGGTCCACCTTGATGACGATTCCGTCGATTTCGTAGGGCAGCGATTCGCGCCTGGCCTCCCAGCCTTGAATAAATTTCCAGACTTCCGTCAGATTTTTCGCCAGCTTGCGATTCGGATTCACCTTGAACCCTGCCGCCTCCATGGCATCCATCGCTTTCGATTGGCGGTCGAAATAAGTTCGTCCGGCTTTCAACAGCAGGTACGCGAAGTAGTCCATCCGGCGCTGCGCGGTAATCGATGGCTCAAGCTGCCGCACCGTCCCGGCGGTAAAGTTGCGCGGATTCGCAAACACCGCCAGGCCTTGCCTTTCCCGCTCTTCATTCAGTTTGCGGAAGGCGGCGAGCGGCATCAGCATTTCGCCGCGCACCTCGAAATCCGCGGGGATCCCAGCCTTCTTCAACTTGTCCTTCGCTACCGACAGCGGGACCGAGCGCACCGTCCGGACATTTAAAGTGACGTCTTCGCCCACGCTGCCGTCTCCGCGCGTGATGCCGCGCTCCAGACGGCCGTCGTTGTAGACGAGCGCCAGCGACATTCCATCCAGTTTCAACTCGCACATGTACTCGATGTCGGTGCGTCCGCTCAGCTCATGCACGCGCCGTTCCCAGTCGCGCAGTTCCTCCTCGCTGTAAGCGTTGTCGAGCGAGAGCATCGCAGAAGAATGCTTCGCCTTCACGAATCCCTCGCGCGGCTTGCCGCCCACGCGTTGCGTAGGCGAGTCGGGCGTAATCAGCTTCGGATGTTCGGCTTCGAGCCGCTTGAGCTCGTTCATCAGCGCGTCGAACTCGGCGTCCGAAATTTCCGGCGAGTCCAGCACGTAATAGCGATACTCGTGATGCCGGATCTTCTCGCGCAGGGCTTCGATCTTCTTCTCGATGGCGGCACTGGACATGACTGGGGAATTATAGTGCGAGGAAGTACCCAGTACCCGGTACCCAGTACTCAGCAAACCCGCACCGTCCATTGACACACCACCCCGAACGGTGGCAACAATGATTATGTGGGGTTTTTCTGAGAACTGAGAACTGGGAACTGAGAACTCTTAACTATGACCTGGATTCGTACGATTCCGTTATCGGAAGCTGACGATGAACTGCGGCAGGCAGTGGAAGGGCAGAAGTCGCTTTATCCCGAGGAGTACGCCGTTCCCATGCATCCCGCCGAAGGCGGCGGCTCCCAGGGCGTAACTTCGCAGATCGTCACTTCGCAAATCGTCACTTCGCAGATCGTGGCCTCGCACTCTTTGATTCCGCAGGCCCTTCACCATGCTTTCTCGACCTTCGGGGCGCTGATGTCTCCCGGCCTGCCGCTCCAGCGGCGTCATCACGAGATGATCGCCACCATGGTCTCTGTGACCAACCGGTGCGTGTATTGAATCGAGTCCCACGCAGAGTTTCTGCGTCGTGTCACGCTCGATAAGGAACTGGTCGAAGCCCTGGAACGCGATTACACGACCGCGCCCATCACGCCGCAGGAACGCGTGATGATCGATTACGTCGTGAAACTCACCCAGGACGCTACCAAGGTCCGGAAAGATGATCACGAGAAATTACGGTTGGCAGGCTTCGACGATCAGGCCATCTTGCAGATCACGCTGATTGCATCCTGGTTTAACTACATTAACCGCGTGGCCGACGCGCTGGGCGTGGGCCGGGAACCGTAATTTGGGTAGAGACGCGGCTTGCCGCGTCTCAGCCTGCGCAAAAACTCGGGGCCTCATCTTGTTTTGAAGGGGCGCGGCTCCAGCGGCGCCTCACTCGTTGGCCACCCGCCGATGCGATTTCACCGCCAGGCAACGCGCGAAGATCGCCGCCACCTGCGGAATCTCCTCTTCATTTAATTGAATCGCGCTGCCCAGTTTCTTTAATGCCGCATTCAGCGCGGCAGGCTGGGCGTGGGTCAGTTCCGCGACCTGCTGCCACTCCCGTGCCACCGGAATGCGCTCGTCGGTTTCCGCGTCCTCGCAAAACTGATCGGCCGCCTCGGCGGGGGTTCCGTATTCGTCGGCGACATCCTCATGGAAGTAGCCCCGCAAGAACGTATGCAGCGCGGGAAAGTTGGCGGCGGTGATTTCCGGTTTCGAGCTCATCAGCGGCACTCCGGATAAGAAGTCAAAACGTAGTACTGGTCGGGACCGGAGTATTTTAGTACGACCAGCGCGTGCGCGCACGGTCGCGACTGGCTCTCGCCGCGATTGCGATTCATAGTCCGCCCAATCGAACTCGCGCTGTCGTAGTCCAGCACCAGGTTCGGATGTCCACCCGAGCGGGCGAGCCAGCGCTGGATTCGGTCCTGCGATGCCGCGATCGCCGCGCCCACGGCCCGCTCAGCCGTCGGCCGGTCGGTGTAGGTAGACGCGCCGGTGATGCGAGGTTCCCGCTCCAGGCGCTCGCGCAGCTGGTCATCGGTCTGTCCCACATGCTTGCGCAGAATGTGTCCACCGGCGGCTTCGTCCTGGCTGAGGTCGCGGACGGCACCGGTCGGGCGGACTTCAGCCCGTTCGGCCATCGCAGAAGACGTTGCCGAGCTCGCGCCATTTGTGGCCGGCGGCGGCTGGCACGAGACCAGGCCACACATCGCCATCGCGAAAGCGATGGGAACAGCGATGCGAACTATGACGTCGCGAATTTCAAACAATTTAAAACTCATCTCATAAATGGTGATAATGAGTGTAGTGGCGATATTTCATTTCGATTCAGTGCTTGCACACCCTCCCCGCAATGTTGACTTCTTCGCCCGACAGATACGACAGCACGGCGGGGTCGTTGTCGATGATGAAATCTGATACGGCGAAGAAATCGTCCAACCGGGCGTGTTTGCGTGCCTGTTCGGGGGTCAGCTTCTGCCCTAAGATCTTGCTGTTCACGTGCCGGGACGACTCGGGTTCTTCTAGGAGCACTTCAAATCCGCTCCCAGACTCTGAAGGCCAAACTTTCATGTACACCCATTCACGCTGTTGCACAGCGTCGCTGGAATCGTCCCACCACTTGCCGATGCTGACCGACATCCAACAGCAATCTCATCGTGCCCTGTCTGTAGTGTTGCGAAGTAGGCGGAGTATGCCCAGTCATCTTTCTTGATGAACCCGTTGACGCTCTTGAAAGGCTTGCCACAACAGTTGCACTCCAAATTGGCTACTTCGCTGCCTAGTTCCAGTGAGAACATGCGCAAAACTCCTTGCGAAAAAGGCCGTAACAGCGATAGCTTTTGGTCATCGAACTCCAGATTGCGGTAGCCAGCGCCAGTCATTCCCGTACACTTTCTGTTCTGTAACAGTTCCTACCTGTAAAGTTCTGGGAATTGTGCTACTAAACAGGGTGTGCGGGCAAGTGTGCTGGATTCGCTGGACGATTTCGAACGCTGGGATGGCGATTGCGCCTACGTGTTTCCGCGAGGATACCGGCGCGAGCGTTGGAGCTACCAGCGCGTCGCCGGAATGGCGTATCAGTTTGCCCGCGAACTCGAGGCACGCAACATCGGCAAGGGGGATGCGGTGCTGCTGTGGAGTCCGAACTGCGGCGAGTGGGTCGCGGCATTCCTCGGATGCGCGCTTTGCGGGGTCATTGCCGTCCCTATCGACGATGCCGCCAGCCCCGATTTTGCGTGCCGGATTAGCGCGCAGGTGCGAACAAGATTGGTGCTATGTCCGCGTGCGCGCGCAGCGATTTTCGAAAACATCGAGGGCATCATGACCATCGACCCCGCCGATCTGGCGGCCGCGGTCGCGGAACGTCCGGCCGAACGTTTTCGTCCCGTCCAGATTCAGCCTTCCGATCCGCTCGAAATCGTTTTCACCTCCGGCACCACGGCCGAGCCCAAGGGAGTCGTGCTCACCCACGCCAACGTGGCCGGCAACATCGCCCCGATCGAAACCGAGATCAAGAAATATCTGCAGTACGAACGGCTGGTGCATCCGATTCGCTTCCTGAACCTGCTGCCGCTCAGCCACGTCTTTGGCCAGTTCCTGGGAATCTTTCTTGCCCCGCTGCTCGGCGGCACGGTGGTGTTCGAAAACACGTTCAACCCAACTGAAGTCATGGCCACGATCCGTCGTGAGCGGGTTTCCGTGTTGGTGGCCGTCCCGCGCATGATCGAGTCGCTGAAGCAGAAGATCGAACGCGATCTTGCGAACTCGTGTGGTGGCGGGGCTTCGCCCCGCCAAGACGGGGCAGAGCCCCGTCACCACACAGGTCTTGGGCAAAATGACTTCGCCGCGCGCTACGATGCCGCCAGGAACCAGCACTTCCTGCGCCGCTGGTGGACCTTCCGCGACCTGCGCCGCCAGTTCGGATGGAAATTCTGGGCCATGATCAGCGGCGGCGCCGCCCTCGATCGCGAGACCGAAGAATTCTGGCATCGCCTGGGATACGCCGTGGTCCAAGGCTACGGCTTGACCGAAACCACTTCGCTGATCAGCTTGAACCATCCCTTCCACACCAGCCGCGGATCCATTGGCAAGGTTTTGCCCGGGCGCGAAATTAAGCTGGCGGAGGACGGCGAAATTCTGGTGCGCGGCAGCGGCGTGGCCAGCGGCTACTGGAACGGGCGCGAATTGCAACCTGTTACTGGCGAGGAAGGCTGGTACCGCACCGGCGACCTGGGCGCGCTCGATGAGCAGGGCAATCTTTTCTTCAGGGGCCGCAAGAAAGAAGTGATCGTCACGCCCGCCGGCATGAACATCTATCCCGAGGACCTGGAGTCGGCGCTGCGGCAGCAAGAAGAAGTTAGAGATTGCGTGGTTGTCGGGCTCGAGCGCGGCGGAAATGCTGAACCCTGCGCCGTCTTGATCCTGCGCGATTCCTACAGTAGAGACGGGGCTCGCCCTGTCTCCCGCGCCAACGAAACCCTCGCCGAATATCAGCGCATGCGGACCTGGTTCGTCTGGCCCGAAGAAGACTTCCCCCGCAGTTCCACCCAAAAGCCGCGCCGCAACGTGATTCGCGATGCGGTTGAAGCGGCCCTCAGCGGTGAAGCGCCCGCGAACGCAGCCAGTCCGCTCGCCGAACTACTGACGCGAATCACCGGCCGCAGCTTTCAAAACATGCAAACCCTGATGCCGGACGCAAATCTCGAAAGCGGGCTGGGCTTAAGTTCGCTGGAGCGAGTCGAACTGCTCAGCGCGCTCGAAGACCGTTACCAGGTCGACCTGAACGAAACGAATTTCGCCAACGCAGCGACCGTCGGCGACCTGGAAAAACTGCTGCATGGAACTCAGCGCGACCGCCACGAATTTCACTATCCCCGGTGGACCCTGCGCTGGCCAACAACGTGGCTGCGCCTGGCGTCACACTATCTGCTGGCACGACCGGCAATGCTTGTTCTGGGATGGCCCCGCTTGACCGGGCGCGAGAACCTGCGCGGCGTTCGCGGGCCGCTGCTGGTCGTCTCAAACCACGTTGCCGATGTCGATGTCGGCTTCATCCAGACGGCACTTCCCGCGCGCCTCCGCCACAAACTGGCGACTGCAACCGGCGGCGAGGCGCTCGAACGGTTGCGCTCTCCGGCTCCGGATCGCGTCTGGTTCAAGCGAATCTATGACCGCGTGCAATGGACGCTCGGGGTTTCCTTGTTAAACCTGTTCCCACTGCCGCGCCAGTCCGGTTTCCGCAAGAGCTTCGCCTACGCCGGAGACGCCGTCGATCGTGGCTACAGCGTGCTGGTCTTTCCCGAGGGAAAGCACACCCAGGACGGCAAGCTCTGCCGCTTCCGCACCGGAGTCGGCCTGCTCGCCAACAATCTGCGCATCCCTATACTTCCGATGCGGATTGATGGCTTGTTTGAGGTCAAGAACGCCGGGAAGAAGTTTGCGGCGCCCGGAAAGATTTGCGTTCGCATCGGCAAGCCCTTGCGGTTTTCGCCAGAAAGCGACCCCGAAGAAATCGCGCGGGCACTGCAAAAGGCGGTTGAGGACCTCTAGCATTGCGAGCTTGTGTGGGGATGGGCGTCTCGCCCGTCCTGCCGGGCGGGGACGCCCGGCTCTCCACTGGCAAGCTTTTCGACCACTCTGTAAGAATCGCCCCAGAAATACAAAAGGCCGGGCGATTGTGCCCGGCTCTTCGTACTGAGAAACTGTCGATCGCTGAGTTGAGCTAGATCAGTTTCCCGTTAACCTCGCTTGATTGGTTTGTTTGATGCGCAATACCTCTGAATCGATGCGCGGAACTTCACATCACCAGCGCCAGCCCCTCCAGTTCACGCTCCAGCACCGGCAGGGAACAGCCCGCCATTTCCACCCGCCCGGCCGCGTCGATGGCCGCTGTCTGTGAAACCCCATAGCCACGCCCCGCCAGGAAAACCTGCAGCAGTTCCGCTGCTTCGCGAGAATCTACCATGCCGCCCTCGATCAGGTCGTTACGGAGGGCGCACAGTTCCGTCACCGTAAACCTTTCTTTCATGGCTATTCTCATATTCGACCTCCCCACCGTTGCTCCCATTTGATTCATCGGCAGCCTATTTCGTTACAGCAATCGTAATGCCGTAACTTTGGTACATCACCAGAGTCAGTTTCCTGGAACCTCTACTTGCTAGAACCCAAGAGTTTGCAAAAGGTTGCGGGGATATCATCGGCAGGCGGCTGAGGAACATGAAAACGTCACCCGTTGCCGGATTGACACAAATTGACACTAAATGTCGTTTCAAGACGGGAGGAAACCGAACTTTTGCACTTTGTCGGGTGCGCTGCCGGCTGCGGTTTCAGGCCGCGTTAGTCTTTGATACTTGCGGCGTCCACCAGCATGATCGGGATGTCGTCCTGAATGGGGTACACACGGCGGCATTCGCCGCATTTCAGACCATCCCCGTTCGCGGTCAGGACCACCGGCTTCTTGCAAACCGGGCAGACCAGCATGTCGAGCAGATCCTGGGAAATCATGGCGGTTCCATTGTACAGCGGAGCGGACGCAGGTTCCGAGCAACACCTACCACGGAGGCACGGGGACACGGAGGGAGGCTTTTTCATGGGAGCACTGTGGAGTCGTCGTTGCTTTATTAGGCACGAATCATGAACTCGATTTTCTCCGTGACGGAGCCTGCCCTGAGCGTGGCCGAAGGGTGCCTCCGTGGTGAAGTTCGGGTTCGGCATAGCGATGCGATAGAATCGCCTTTCCATTCACAGTACGCCGCAGCGAGGTGGGATGGCAGCCAGGATTCTCGACGGTACCAAAATAGCCGCTGAAATACGCGCGGAAGTCACCGCCCAGGCGAAAGCCCTGGCATTATCGGGCGTGCGTCCCGGGCTCGCCGTGGTGCTCGTTGGGCACAACCCCGCATCCGAGGTCTACGTTCGCGGCAAGGTCAAGAGCTGCGGCGAAGTCGGCCTCTACAGCGAGCAGCGCACTCCCCCAGAAAGCGCGACCACCGAAGACCTGCTCGCCCTGATCGCGGAACTGAACCGGCGCGACGAAATCGACGGCATCCTGGTGCAGTTGCCCTTGCCCGCGCACGTCGATGCCAAGAAGGTTCTGCTGGCGGTCGATCCCGCCAAAGACGTGGACGGCTTCCATCCCATGAACGTGGGCTATCTTTCCACGCAGCGCCCCGGCCTGGTGCCCTGCACGCCGGCCGGTGTCATGGAAATCCTAAGGCGCAGCCAGATTCCGGTCGCTGGGCAGGAAGCCGTGGTCGTCGGACGCAGCGACATTGTCGGCAAGCCCGTAGCCATGCTGCTGCTGAATCAGAACGCCACCGTCACCGTATGCCACTCGAAAACGCGCGACCTGCCCGGAGTTTGCCGCCGCGCCGACATCCTGGTCGCGGCGATTGGCCGCGCCGGCATGGTCACACGCGACTACGTGAAGCCCGGAGCCACTGTGATCGACGTCGGCATCAACCGGATCACCGACCGAAAGGATTTCGACCGCTTCTTCTCCGGAAACAAGAAGCGCGAAGAAACGTTTCTGGCCAAAGGCGCGACTTTGGTGGGCGATGTCCACCCTGAGGTAGCCGAAATTGCCGGAGCCATCACGCCCGTTCCCGGAGGCGTCGGCCCCTTGACCATCGCTATGCTGATGGCCAACACGGTAAAAGCCGCAATGCTGCGGCGTGGGATTTCGCTGTAGAGACGGGGCTTGCCCCGTCTCCGTTTGCGCCATCTTCGCTTGGGCGATCTTTGCCTAGGCGATCTTCGCTTGCTGGGTCGAAGGAGACGCGGCAAGCCGCGTCTCTACGGGAATCTTTATCAAGAACGTGAGCACGCCTTGCTAAAACTCGGCCTTACCGGTGGCATTGCGAGCGGCAAATCCGTTGTCGGCGAGATGTTTCTAAAGCTCGGCGCGCACCTGCTCCAGGCCGATGCTGTCGCGCACTGGCTGATGCAGCCCGGCCACGCGGTCTATGAGGAAGTCGTCCGCCGGTTCGGCCGCGAAATCCTGAATCCCGACCGAAGCATCAACCGTCCACGGCTCGCCGAAGCCGCGTTTGGCGCGCCTCCGCGCGTTAAGGAACTCAACGAAATCGTGCATCCCGCCGTCGTCGCCCACCAAAACGAGTGGATGGAAGAAATCGGCCAACGCGATCCGAAGGCCATCGCCATCGTCGAAGCCGCCCTCATCCTCGAAGCCGGAGCCGCCGTCCGCTTCGACCGTTTAATCGTCGTGACCTGCCAGCCCGAACAGCGCATTCTGCGCTACGCTCGCCGCCTCGGAATTTCCGAAGACGCTGCTCGCGCCGAAGTAACTCGGCGGATGGCCGCGCAAATTCCCGACGAAGAGAAAATCAAAGTTGCCGATTTCGTAATCGATAACTCCGGATCGCTCGATGCCACGGAACAGCAGGTGCAGCGTGTGTTCGCCGAGTTACGCCTGGCAAATCAACAGCTGCCTTAGGTGTGCTGTCTCAGAAGTTCATGGAATCAGGCCAACCCGAGTGGGCATGCTTTTGGGGGTACCCCCCTACTTTGCCGGTATATTAGAATCATTGACTTACGCGGAGAATCCCGCCAAAGTATTCATTCTAAGGTAGTAATATGCAAAGTCTTGACAATAAAGTAGTTAGCTCCACGGCTTGGAGCCTTTAGCTTTTGGAGTCAATGACTTACGGACTACATATCGCCCAAAGTCTTGATTTCAAATAACTTAAGTTTGAATCGGCTATGGCCACGTTGGGCCACTTGCTTTCTTAATTATAGCCCTTGGTGTCAACTGGGAAGATCGGGTCGGTGGGGTGCCTGGGTTGCTTCAGGGGGAGAACTCTGTCGTCCCTCCGGAGTCTGTGTCATAGCCCAGGTGCCGTCCCTTGCGGGACTCGATTTACTCAACTTCCGCCTACCCGGCACTGCCGTGCCGGGCTTTCCTGTTCCGCCGCTTCGCGGCTAGTGCATCGTACAAGCCACTTCTTCGATCGGCCTCAAGGGTTAAGCTAGGTCGCCCCTCCGAGCTGCATTCTCCAGTGAACGACTTACGGTATGACTGAAAGCCGAGCCTCTTCAACTTTCAACAGCATTTCAACGAATGCCGCGAATTTACGGGACACAACGCTAGCCTAGCCCCTTTTGCGGCTGGGCTTGACCAGCCACTGCAGCACGGAACTCACCAGGCTCAGCACGACCGCGCCGATCAGAGCCGGGATGAAGCCTCGAACCTGGAATCCTGGTACCAGTGCCGCCGCCAGCTTCAGCATGAGCGCGTTGATCACAAACCAGAACAGGCCGAGGGTCAAAATCGTCAGCGGGAAGGTGAGGATTTTGAGCAGCAAACCGAGCGTCGCGTTGATCAGGCCGATGACGAGAGCCGCGATCAAGGCCGCCATCGGGCCGCTTACGCTGATGCCCGGCACTATTTTGGCAACGATCCACACCGCCACAGCGCTTAGAATCCAATGGAGCAGAAGACGCACAACGAGCCTCCTTATATCAAAAGACAGCCACAAGGATGATTGGACACTATACACCGTGAAACCGACTCAGAAAACCAATGCGGCGCGGTTGCTCGATCAGCTGGGAATCCGCTACGAGTTGAGCGAGTACGAGGTAGATGCCAACGATCTGGCCGCGGAAACGGTTGCCGCCAAGATCGGGTTGCCGCCGGAGCAGGTTTTCAAGACGCTGGTGGCGCGCCCCGACCGCAGCAAAGACCGCAACGGAATCGTTATGGCCGTGATCCCCGGCGATCAGGAACTCAACTTGAAGGCGTTGGCCACAGCGGCGGGAGAGCGAAAGATTCAGCTCGTCCCGGTGAAAGAACTGCAGGCGCTTACCGGCTACATTCGCGGCGGGGTGACGGCGCTGGCGGCCAAGCGCGACTTTCCGGTGTACGTGGATGAAACCATCGAGCTGTTCGACGTCGTTTCCATTTCGGCGGGGGTTCGCGGGCTGCAGATTTTGATTGCGCCTGCGGATTATCTGCGGGCGACCAAAGGGATCATCGCGGCGCTGGGGCAGCCAAAGAAAGGCGCTTGAAGACCCTGGGTAACAGCCGATGGTTCCACACCAGGGCACCTACGCTGAACGCAACGCCCGCATAAAACGGGGCGGTCACAAACATTTGGGACCGCAACCGCACTGGGTCGCTGGCGAGTATATTCGAAAGTGTGGGCACGACATGCTGAATATTGAAGTAGTATCCGAACGCTGACATCGAACTGCCATAGAGTACCGACGAGGGAGCGTGAAAGGTCATCAAGCCCCACAACAGGAAAGCAGTAGGAATCATCCACGCTCGACTGGCAGCTGAACCAGAGCGCCATGTCGCAATCTGTTTTCCAATAGTTGCCGGGAGAAACCGTCCGAGGTCGATGTAGCCCGCGATGAAGGCAGGGAAAATCGTCGCCAGTTCCAGATGACGCGAATACCAATCCGCTGGTGGCATGCTGCTCCGAATTCCGAGAGCCGGGACTATCCAAGCGAACAACCTCCCTACCAGCGTTGGCGAGAGATGTATAGCGCATACGTATACGAGGAAGGTATCAAGCAGAAACAATCCCAGCCACAAAATGAGAGACGGCTTTGCCGTGGTCGTTGTTCGGTTAGATTCCGCCTCGGCGCCCGCGGGCTGGGAGACAACCGGCAGCGAGACTGTCGGCACGACCAGATTTCGGCGATCTAGCTCTGCGACAAGGGCGAGTTGAGCGCTCTCGACAAGAGAGTCCTTCTGCTGAGCCAACGAAACAAGCTCTTCGTCCGCCTTGGCTGCGTAGAGCTCTTTCAGCGAGTTTAGCTGCACGAAGAGAACCTAGGCGGAGGCGGCCACGGTGTCAAGCGGAAGAGTTGAGTTGTAGACTGGAACTGACCTTGCAAGCGGTTTTTGCCGGGATATGCGCTTCCCTCAGGGGCTAAAGCCCGCATTCTTTTTTGCAGCGCTAACGGCACGGCTGAAGCCGTGCCCTTCCCCAGAACCTTTTGCGAGTGCTCTTAGCTAGTTGAATCCCGATTCGAGGTAAGACTCATGCCTACTGCCACGCGCACCAATCCGCTCGCTTTCCTTACCGACCAACTAGACGAACTCAAGGCCAAGGGCACGCACTTCAAGCTGCGCGTGCTGGAGGACGAGCAGGCACCGGTCTGCACTTTCGACGGCAAGCGAGTCATCAACCTCGCCTCGAATAATTATCTCGGGTTCACGACGCATCCCAAACTGCGCGAAGCGGCGCTTGCAGCCACGCGCAGGTACGGAGTAGGGTCGGGCGCGGTGCGCACCATCGCGGGCACGATGATGATTCACATGGAGCTGGAAGAGAAGATCGCGCGCTTCAAAAACGTCGAAGCTTGCGTGGTGTTCCAGTCGGGATTCACGGCGAACGCGGGGACGGTTTCGGCATTTCTCGGCAAAGACGATTTCATTATTTCCGACGAGCTGAATCACGCTTCGATCATCGACGGCTGCCGTCTTTCGCGCGCGAAGATTCTCGTCTTCCGCCACAAAGACGTGGCCCACGCCGAGGAGCAACTCGCCAGCGTGAAAAACGAGCCGGGGAAGAAACTGCTGATCACCGACGGCGTTTTCTCGATGGATGGCGACATCGGCCCGCTGCCCGGCCTGTGCGAAGCGGCCGAAAAATACGGCGCGATCATGATGATCGACGACGCGCACTCTTCCGGCGTCCTCGGCCGGCAGGGACGCGGCACCGTCGATCATTTTTCGATGCACGGGCGGGTCGACATTCAGGTTGGCACCTTGTCGAAGGCGATCGGCGCTCTCGGCGGCTACGTCTGCGGCACGCGCGATCTGATCGACTTTCTTTATCACCGCGCGCGGCCGTTTCTGTTTTCGACGTCGCATCCGCCCTCGGTTGCGGCCACCTGCATTGCGGCTTTCGATGTTCTGGAAAACGAGCCGCAATGGATGGAGCAGCTCTGGGCCAACACGCGCTTCTGGAAAAAGGAACTCGGCCTGCTCGGCTTCAACATCGGGGGCCAGACGACTCCCGCCAGCGAAACCCCGATCACGCCCATCATCATCGGCGACGGCCGGCAGACCATGGATTTTTCCCGCGAGCTTTTCAAAGAAGGAGTGCTCGGAACCGGCATCGCCTTCCCCACCGTCCCCGAAGGCAAAGCGCGGGTGCGCACTATCATGACCGCCACGCACACAAAGGAAGAACTGCAGCAGGCGCTCGAAGTGCTGGAGCGCGTGGGGAAAAAGATGGGAATTCTCGGATGAATGTTGAACTCGACTAGCAGGCTGCGGGTAGTGGTGCAGTTTCAAAATTGCGGCTGTTTCTTGCTTGGCGGCAAGAAAGTCTTTAACGCAAAGTACGCTAAGGACTCGCGAAGGGCGGAAAGAAAAGCACGGGACGAGCACAAACTGCACCACTATCAGGCTGCGGAAAAAGTTGACATTTGCTGCGCACCGGGATACTGACTTTCCCCGCGGCCATCCTCGTCCTCGTCGTAGTCTTCCCAAACTGGGAAAGTATCGCACCTGATCTTTTGATTTACGGGTCCAATTTGTATTGATAATTTTCTTGTTTTTGATATGCTCAACCCGTTTCGGGACCCATCTGAACGGCGGGACGAACCCGGACTTCCCTACCTGTGCGACTCCCAGTCGCGACTAGTTCCTGGCCGTTCTGTTCCCCCGAGACGAAGGAGTATCTGTGACTTCCGCTCGAAGATTCAGCGTAATTTCAGGCAGTGAACGTCAGCCAGTCCGTGGTGCGCGTCTGATCCACAATACGCACCCGGACCAAACCATCGAGATCTCCCTGCGCCTTCGCCCAAAATCGGAGGCCAAGCACAAAGAGTTAAGGAGCGCCCTCGAAAAGCCCGGCTTCAAGCACATGTCGCGCACCGAGTTCGAGAATGCCCACAGCGCCAGTCCTGCCGATCTCAACCAAATCAAGAAGTTTGCCCAGGAATACGGCCTGCAGGTCCACGAAACCGGCACCGAACTCGCGCGCCGAACCGTAATGCTGTCGGGAACCGCAAGCAATCTGCAAAAAGCCTTCAACGTGGAACTCAAAGAGTACAGCCACCCCAAGGGCAATTTCCGCGGCCGTGTCGGCGCCATCAGCGTGCCCTCCGACTATGCGGACATCGTCACCGGAGTGTTTGGCCTCGACAACCGGCCCCAGGCAGAACCGCATTTCAGACGTTTGCCACAGCCCGCCGCCGGACTGAAGGCTCACACCGCCACCGCCTCGCATGATCCCAACGATGTGGCTCAGATCTACGACTACCCGCCCGGAGACGGAACTGGCCAATGTATCGGGATCATTGAGTTAGGCGGAGGCTTTCAGCTCGATGACCTGAGCGCCTATTTCCGCTCGCTCAATATCAACCAGCCGCAAGTCATCTCCGTCTCGGTCGACGGAGGCAGCAATAGCCCCAGCACTCCAGACAGCGCTGACGGCGAAGTCATGCTCGACATTGAAGTGGCGGGCGCGATCGCTCCATCGGCGAAGATCGTCGTCTATTTTGCCCCGAACACCGATCGGGGGTTTCTTGACGCCATCACCACCGCCGTGCACGACAGCACCAATCAACCTTCGGTCATTTCCATAAGCTGGGGCTCTTCCGAGTCGCAGTGGACACCTCAGGCCCTCACCAACTTCGACGAGGCCTTTCAAGCCGCCGCGGCCATGGGTGTAACCGTCTGCGTCGCCTCCGGTGACAATGGTTCTTCCGACGGGGTCAATGACGGCAACAACCACGTTGATTTTCCGGCTTCCAGTTCGTTTGCTCTCGGCTGTGGTGGGACCACACTACAAGCTTCGAACGGACAAATTGTCAACGAGACAGTCTGGGATAACCTGCCGGCAGGAGGAGGAGCAACTGGCGGCGGGGTCAGCGACGCTTTCCCGCTTCCGACCTGGCAGGATGGCTTCGGGGTTCCGCCGCCCACGGTTCAGGGTGGCGGACGAGGCGTGCCCGACGTCTCTGGCGATGCCGACCCAGCCACCGGCTATAACATTCTCGTCGACGGAGAGAATGCCGTCTTCGGCGGCACCAGTGCGGTTGCGCCTTTGTGGGCGGCGCTGGTGGCGCGTATCAATCAACAGATCGGGAAACCGGTGGGTTTCCTGAACCCGCAAATCTACGCGCAAGCCGTTGAAGCCTCCGGATTCCACGACGTAACCGACGGCAACAACGGTGCCTTTAGCGCAGGTCCGGGATGGGATCCATGCACCGGACTTGGCAGTCCCGATGGCGCCCAGTTATTGGCGGCGCTTACCGGCCAACCTGCTGCACAAGCAGCTGCAGCCGAACGCGCTACCAGAACCAGGAAACCTGCAGCTTAACCCTACCGGTGGGGGCGAGCCCTCGCTCGCCCCCACCAATTCGCCGAAGCCCGGACGACTTGGTAGAGACGAGGCTTGCCTCGTCTCTTGCTGTTAGGGCGTGTTTCATAAATCGGTTTTGGGTAGGGCACGGCTTCAGCCGTGCCGTTTAGGGCCAGGAAAAATGCGGGCTTTAGCCCCTGAGGGCCGCACCTTCCGACCTGAAAAGGATTAGGAAACACGCTCTAGTAAGTGTTACTTCCGTAAGCCAACCCTGCCTGTTTCCCCGTGTTCTTTCTGAATTCTCTTTCTATCCTCTTATCAGATCCTTCGAGGCAATCCAGGAAGCGCCGTGACCGTCTGCCTTTCTCTATTCATCCCGATCAACGAACTCACGGTTCTTTCGTCGGTTGCGATCGCCGGCGGGCTGTATTTCTTCTTTACCGGATTCCATCTGCTCGCCCGCAAGCGCTTGTTGCTGAGCACACCCACCTCCAAGATTCGCAGCGCTGCCCTGGGACTGGTCGAGGTCAACGGCGTGGTGGCCGGTCCTTACACGATTCCGGCGCCCATCACCGGCACGCCCTGCTTTCTCTACCACACCACCGCCTGGCAGCAGCGCAGGGACAAGAAAGATGAATGGGAGAAAGTTGCGAACGAAACTCTGCACCTGCCTTTTTTCATCGACGACTCGACCGGCCAGTTGCTCATCGAGCCTCTCGGCGCCGATCTCGATCTGCACCGTGATTTTCGCGAAGAATTTGGCGCGTCGTTTTTCTTCTCGCAAGATGAAGTTCCGCCGCGCGTTAACGTATTTCTTTCCCGCCACGGAATTGTTCCGGCCCGCCGCCTGCGCATTGAAGAACGGTCGATCAAGCCGCAGGACTCGCTCTTCATTGCCGGAACCCTCACGGAAAATCCGGGCGTGCAGGTGCGGCCGTTTTCGCCGCTTGGCGATTCCCCGCGCGACCCCGCGCCCGAAACCTTGGCGGAACCGTTGCCCGCTCCGCAGATCGTCAAACTCTCAGGTGGCGCCGCTCCATCCAGCACGCGGGAAATGAGCCAGCAGGCTAAAATCGCGGCCGCGCTCACTCGCGCCGGCATCACCAAACCAGAAGCGTGGTCCGCCGCCGGAGTTCCATACCAAACGGTGGCCGTCGAAGAAGACGCGCCGCCCGCGCCCGTCTCCGCCTACGCCGAAGCAAGTCCGAACGAAGTCCGTCCCCATGAAGTACGTCCGAACGAAGCGCGTCCGAATGGAAATCAGGCCAAGCCGTCCAACTTCAATCTCTCTTCAGCGGTCGTATTGATGAAAGGCGCGAACAATCCCACGTTCGTGATCTCCTTCCGCAGCCAGAAGGAATTCGTCAGTACGCTCGCCTGGAAATCCGCCGCCATGATCTGGGGAGGCGCCGCCGTCGCGCTGCTCGGCCTCTACATGCTGTGGGCGCAACTGGAGATGAGCTGGCTGTAGCCATCCGCCGTTCCGAGCTCAAGCTCGAAACAAGGTTTCCCCCGTGCACCTCCGTGTACCCTGTGGTGAAAGGGTTTTCGAGATTCATAGCCCAGAAGCCCCCGGCGCGATAAAGAAGGGAGACGGTCGGTACTCGACCAGTAGCTAACTGCGCAACTCCAACGGCGGACCGCTAATTTAGAATGTCCCTTGTGAGTGAACCCGTCCGGATCGGGATTCTCGGCGACTTCAATCCCGAATTCCGTTCCCATCACGCGACCAACGATTCGCTCCAGCACGCGGCTCGGAAGCTCCAACTCCAAGTGGAATCGGCGTGGCTTTCAACTCCTTCGCTGCTCGAACCGGGCGCCGTGGCTACGCTCGATTCCTTCGATGGTCTGTGGGCCTCGGCGGGCAGTCCCTATAAGAGTTTCGACGGCATGCTCAAGGGCATCGAGTTCGCCCGCGTCCACGACCGGCCATTCCTCGCCACCTGCGGAGGCTTCCAGTACACGCTCATCGAGTGCGCCCGCAACGTGCTCGGCATCCGGGACGCTACCACCGCGGAAGAAGACCCGAACGCCAAGAACATCGTCATCTATCCCGTCGCTTGCGCCGTTCCCAACCGCAATCCGAAGGCGCCCAAGCTCTCGGGAGTGGACTCCCAGATCCGGCTCCGTCCCGGCTCTTATCTCGCGGCGTTCTATGGCAAGGAACTGATCGAGGAAGAATTCTTCTGCAACTACGAACTGAATCCCGAGTTCGAATGGACAGCCATGGAAGCGGGCTTTCCGGTCGTGGCCCGCGGCTCCAACGAGGAATGCCGGGCCATCGAATCTCCCGCCCACTTGTTTTTCGTTGCGACCTTGTTCCAGCCGCAACTTTCGTCAACCGAGGCGAAACCACATCCGCTGGTCACGGCCTTCGTGCAGCATGTAACCGACTTCCACCGCAAACGGCTTGACGACTCGATCCTCGCCTGATGGTGCACACACCCTCATAAGTAGAGCTTGGGGGAGGACTCCGCTTGACCGCACCCTCCCACCTGTCGTAGCCTCGCCTGCAATCCCGGGTCTTGTCCTTAACATCTCAAGGAGGTTGCACATGGCTTTTCTCGCTGCTCTTTGGCTCCCGATCCTGCTGTCGGCGGTCATCGTCTTCGTCGCCAGTTCTATCATGCACATGCTGTTGCCCTATCATCGCAACGACTACAGCCAACTCCCCGCCGAGGACAAGATTCTTGCCGTGCTGCGCGCCGCCGCTCTCAAGCGGGGTCTCTACGTCTTCCCCTACTGCACCCACAAGGACATGAAGTCGCCCGCCCTGATCGAAAAGCAAAAGCAGGGGCCGGTCGGGTTACTGACCATCGTTCCCAGCGGCCCGCCCGCCATGCCGAAGTTCCTGATTCAGTGGTTCGTGTATTGCCTCTTGATCGGATTCTTCGTCGCCTATCTCACCGCACACACGGTGGCACCCGGCGCGCACTATCTGGCCGTCTTTCGCGTCGTCGGGACCGCCGCGTTCCTCGCCTACGGCCTGGGAAACCTGAGCAACGGCATTTGGAAGGGTCAGAAATGGTCGGTGACCATCAAGGAAGTTATCGACGGACTCATCTACGGACTGCTGACCGCCGGCACCTTCGGCTGGCTTTGGCCGCGATAAGGCCTTACACGCCCGCGCCGGAACCAAGCAGGCTATAGAGCAGGACAGCAAGCACGATCAGGGTGAAGGCTACGTACATGCGATCGCGTTCGATGGCGAATCCCACGATGGAGAAGACAACGCGGGCGATGGGGGTAGCGATGAGGAGGAGCAATCCGAGCTGGATTAAGCTTCGGCCGCGCTCGTGAGTGATGCTGTGCAAGACTCCGGAGATGGTGCGGAGATCGGAGGGTTCCCCGCGAAAGACCCGGTAATTGGCGGGTTCGTGCGCGTGGCGCGCGAGGTAGATACCCGCTCCGCAGAGAACGACGGCGGCCGAGAGCAGGACTCCGGTGCGGAGCAGGTTGCCAAGCATGACTTCGATGCGGCGATCTCTCCACGGTTGGGGCTGGAACGAATGGGGTCGCGCCGTCGCCTGGGCTGCTTGCATCAGATTTTCCCCCAGAATCCCTTGTAGAGCATCTGCAAACCCAGAACCAGAATCACCCCGGAGAAGACGAGGCGGAGCGATTGGGTTTCCGCTTTCACCAGGATACGGCTGCCCAGTAACGAGCCGGCCAGGACTCCTAACATGACGGGCATGGCCAGGCCGGGATCGATGTATCCGCGGCTCAAATAGATGCCGGCGCTGGCCGCGGCGGTCACCCCAATCATGAAGTTGCTGGTGGTGGTGGAAACCTTGAAGGGGATCCGCATGGCCTGATCCATGGCCAGCACTTTGACGGCTCCAGAGCCGATGCCGAGCAATCCGGAGAGCGCCCCCGCGCCAAACATGAGGCTGAATCCGCTGGGAACGTTCTGGACGTTGTAAAAGCGCAGACCTTCCGCGTCGGGGAAACTGCCGTTCATCCGCAGACGGGTAGCCAGTGGATCGGGTGGCAGGCTGCGCTGGGCGCGCGGGCGCGGCTTGCGGGAGACAAACGCCGAGTAGATCATGACCACGCCGAAGATGATCGCCAGGGCGCTGGTCGGAATGCGGGTGGCCAGGAAGGCTCCGAGCAACGCGCCGAACGTGGTGGCAATCTCCAAAAACATGCCGATGCGAATGTTGGAGAATCCTTCTTTCACGTACGAGGCGGCAGCGCCCGAAGAGGTCGCGATCACCGAGACCAGCGACGCTCCGATGGCGTAGCGGATATCCACGTGAAACAAGGTGGTGAGCAGGGGCACGAGGACGACACCACCGCCCAGGCCGGTGAGCGATCCGAGAAGTCCCGCGACGAAGGAGACGATCGCGACGATGGCGGTGAATTCCAGGATGGTCATTGAAGGGTGGTCATTGCATGAGGGTCATTGCATATCTCCTAGGTTAACATTTCTCTTCTCCAGAGCATCGGAACGCATTGAGCTGGTTTCATAAATGGGTTTTGGGAAGGGCACGGCTTCACAGCTTGCGGAAAAACTCGTGTAGAGACGGGGCTTGCCCCGTCTCAGACTGCTGAGCAACTCTGGGTTGTCTTGGGATGGGAAGGGCACGGCTTCAGCCGTGCCGTTCAGGCCCTAGAAAATTAGCCCCTGAGGGATGTGCCTTCCGGGCTGAAACACACTTATGAAACCAGTTCTTGGTCGGAGTGCAATCGTGGGCGAAAGGTGAAATCTATATGAAGACGATGAAGCGGTTGGTGCTGGCGACTTTCACCGCGGCGATCGTCATGGTTGCGGCAGCGCCGGTAAGCGCGAATGGGAGCGCATCTTGGGCGCAAGCCGCTCAACCATCGGCGCCGGCTTCACCGTCACCCGCGGCCACGGCGGCGGCGAGCAGCGCCTCCTCTCCCCAGAACTCGTATTCGTTAGAAGTAAGCGGGTCGAAGCAATGGATGGATACGAACATCGACCTGCGCGCCGGCGAGAACTTACAGATCACGGCGGAGGGGACGGTCACCTATGCCAAGGGAAATCATTTTGGCCCCGTGGGAATCGCGCGCAGCATTGCCGATGTAATTCACCAATACGCAGTGCCGAACGGGGCTCATGGAGAATTGATTGGGCAACTCGGGTCCGGCGATGCGGCGGGGGCCTTCGAGGTGGCAGCAAGCACAACCTATACCGCTCCGGTGGCGGGACGTCTGTTTCTGGGAATCAACCAAAGCCTCCGGGATGCGGAAGGCGCAACGGGAAGTTTCCAGGTAAAGATCGAAGTATTGAATCCGGGGTTAAACACGGCCGACGCCATGCTGGCCGGTGGTCCAGCGGAAACCTCGATCCCTTCCATTACGCCGGCGCTGCTGGAGTCGATTCCCCGGCGAATCACCGATCTGAACCACAGCCCCGGAGACATGGTGAACATCCTGATCGTCGGGACGGAAGAAGAAATGGTAAAAGCGTTCACCACCGCCGCGTGGGTGCAGGTGGATAAATCGGTGAGCAACACCGTCATGGAGGGACTGCTGGATACGTTCGAGAAGAAGGACTATCTGACCATGCCGATGAGCACGCTGTATCTGTTCGATCGGCCGCAGGATTATGGGTTTGCTCATGCGGAGCCGGTGCGAGTGATGATGTCGCGCAATCATCTGCGGGTGTGGAAGTCGCCGCATCAGGTCGATGGACGGCCACTTTGGTGCGTGGCCGCGACGCACGATGTCGGATTCGAGCGCGATCAGCGAAACAACGGGGTGACGCACAAGATCGATCCGGCGATTGATGGCGAGCGGGAGTTTGTGAACCAGACGCTCTCCGGGACGGGGCTGGTGTCGGCGCGGGCGCACGTCGTTCCGGCACATCCGCTGACCACGGCGAAAACGGCGACGGGCGGGGAGTTTCACTCCGATGGACGGGTTCTGGTGCTGGTGTTGAAGAGCGGTGACGCGGGAAGTCAGTAGACTGGAGTAGAGACGGGGCTTGCCCCGTCTCGGACTGCCCTACTGGTTTACCCACACGACGCGGGATTTTTTCAACTGGGCGTGTTGCTGCCTGAGTTCGCGGGCAATGGCGCCCAGAGAAACCGCCTCCGCCGCCGGCGCTTGCTGCGGGAAATCCGAAGCCGGCCTGTCTCCCTGCGCAAAGGAGAAACTCGAGCTGCCGAGGTTGTTCTGTTCACGAGCCATGGGCGCATACGATGCATGTGCCGTATGACTCGGAAACTCGTAGATTTGCGGTTGGCTACTGATGCTACCGACGCTCGCGCCATATTGCGCAAAGGCCGCGGTGGTCGAAAGCAGGCAGAACAGGAACAAAGTCTTTTTCATAGCAGCGTCTCCCAATTCCAAAGCGAGGGACCATCCGCTGAACCGGCGGACCTGAGCTCCTCCAGCCTGAATAAGAGCAAGCCCGGTACCAAACTTTGCCGGTGCGAAATAGCGGCTTTGTGGGCCGGTTGGCGCGGGTTAGGCAATTATTTGCACAATTGTGGAGAGCGCATAGAATAGGCATTCCGGGGCCGGACCCCACTGTCGAACCTGGTGGTTGCGGTTGCCCCAGAGATTTCCCTCTAAATTACGGTAAGGTGATAGTCATGAAAACGCGAACCGCGGTACGAATTTCTCTGATCCTGCTGGCCACCATGGTAGCGCTGGCAGCAGCGGCGTCCGGTGCGGACTACAAAGTCGTTAAAACTTGGAAATTGGGCGGCGATGGCGGATGGGATTACCTGACCATGGACAGCGATGGGCATCGCTTGTTCATTGCCCGAGCCACGCGGGTGATGGTCATTGATACCGAGTCGGGCAAACAGGTGGGCGAGATTCCGGAGACGACAGGCGTGCATGGAGTGGCGCTGGTTCCGGAAATCGGCCGCGGATTTACGAGCAACGGCCGCGAAGATACGGTCAGCGTGTTCGATCTGAAATCGCTGGCGGTGGAAAAGAAGATCAAGGTGGGCAGTGGGCCCGACGCGATTCTCTATGACCCGTTCTCCAAGCGCGTGTTTACTTTTAACGGAAAAGGTCATGACGCGACGGCCGTGGATGCATCTAACGACGCGTCCAAGGGCGAGGTCGTGGGCAAGATCGAACTGGGCGGCAAGCCGGAATTTGCCGCGACCGACGAAAAGGGCACGGTATTCGTAAACATTGAAGACACTTCGGAACTGGTCGCCTTCGATCCGCAGAAGCTGGCGGTGAAGTCGCGCTGGAAGCTGGCGGACTGCGAAGAGCCGACCGGCCTCGCCATCGACGGGAAGAACCGGCGCCTGTTTGCCGGCTGCGGCGGCAATAAGAAGATGGTGGTGCTGGATGCGGACAGCGGGAAAATAGTGGCGAGTCTCGCCATCGGAGACGGATGCGATGCCACCGGATTCGATGCCGATCGGGGCCGGGCGTTTGCCTCCGCGGGAGACGGCACGATCACGGTGATTAAGGAAGATGGCGGCGACAAGTTCACGGTGGCGCAGACTGTGTCGACCCAAAAGGGAGCGCGTACCATGGCGGTGGACACCAAAACGCATCAACTATTCACCGTAACCGCGAACGTCACCGGCACTCGTCAGGACAGAAAAATCGAGCCCGATTCTTTCGTGGTGCTGGTGCTGGAGCCAGCGCACTAACAAGCTGCGAGGAAAGTCTGGTTTCGCATCAGGCCATCGCCTTAGGAAAATCTGATTAAGTCCCGGGGTCCTGCGTGCGCCCCCGTGTACCCTGTGGTTCAAGGTTTTCGTTGGTACTTAATCAGAGTTTCCTTAGCGATGCTTCGTATCAGGGCATCGCTTCAGCGATGCCGAAGGTCTTGAGACCCGACGCCCCTTCAGGGGCTGCACGGCCAATCGGACATCCCTTTAGTAACCGTCCTCTTCATAACCCTTTAACAGTTCACCATTTACAATATTAGTAGATGGATGAATGCGGGGTATTACAAGTGGATAGCGTTACGAGAACTCGGGAACGACAGAAACTGATGTTGGGATTGCTGGAGAGAAAAATACGCCTGCGTGCGCGCCAGCTTTACAACGAGCGCGGCCAGGCGAATGGGCGAGAGCTGGAGGACTGGGTAAGAGCCGAGTCTGAGGTTCTGCAATCGAGCATCCTCGCGCCGCTGTGGAACAAGCGCCAGGAGCGGGAGTTGGAGGAAGTGTAGAGCCGCCGCGCTTCCCGCCGTCCTCCTCCGGACGGCGAATCTCAAAATTCTTGAAGCAAGCTGGAAATCCGCAACAGGAATACCGCCGACGACAGGCTGAGCACTGGACCGGCGATGCTGAAAAGCGCTCTGCCCACGGTTTCCGGGGAACCCCCAAAATACGCGTCCAGCCCAAATACCATGACGCAGGTCGCGCCGACTGGAATGAGCCACGACTTTGGAAGGCGCTTCAGGTTGGGGATGGCGGTGGGCAACAACCACAAAAAGATGTACCAGAGATTTCGATCATGCAGCGAAGGAGCAAGGTAGAGGCCGCCGCCGCGATGAAGGTCGAGACCAAACTGCAGCGGACTTACAAACCCGCCGGTGATCGACCATTGCAAAGCGATCATCGCGGCAAAACTTAGGGCCCAGCTGGTCACGATCCAGGCGGCATCCGGCAAGAAACGATTTCGAGTGCGATTGCCTTCATCCTTATCCTTATCCTTATCCTTGCGATCGGGCCAAGTTGAGAACCACCACGCCGACGTAAGCACGATGCTGAACGGGATGAACGATTCTTTCGTCAGCGCTCCCAGCACGGCGATCACGGGCAAGGCCCAAATCTCACACTCCGATAAGCTCCAGAGCAATGCCAGCAGGAAGAAGCCTTCGCCGGCGTCCACCAACCCCACCAAACGAAGATTCGGAACGGCAAAATTGACCAGGTAAAGCAAGGCGCCAACCAGCCCGACGGCGGAACTGCCCAACTTTCGGTTCCCGAGAATCACGATGAGAACGGCGGTACCGGCAACGAACAGAGAATCGGCAGCCAGAAGTCCGAACATCACCGGGTCCCAACTGGAAGATCGACCGCGTGCCAGCCAGTAAAAAGGCTTGGCGAGCCACGGAACCAGCACGCGAAAGCGGCGGAAGCGCATGTCTTCGGCATCCAGGCCGGCCGTTCCCGTAACCAGCGCTGCGTAGGTTTTAACGTCGGAGAGCCCCGGGGTCTGGCGCGGGTCGAACCGGTTGAGGATCGGATAGCCCAAGCCGCCCGCGATCAGAAAGAAAATGCAAAACAGCAGCGCGATTCTAGCGGCCGCGATCTTAGTCCGGTTGTCATGCACGCTAGTCATTGCGTATTCGTGAAGGCGTACTTGGCGAAGGTAGCGTCCAGAGTTCAACATTGCAACTCAAATCCCTCAGTCACGTTCGCCCGCCAAACTTGGCCTTTGCGCATCGAATCTGTTAGCTTTCAGCCTCCGCGCGTGACAGAATTTCTTGCGGCAATCTTTTTGGAGGATCGACTTGAAATCTAAGAAGTTGTGGCTGGGCCTGTTTTTGTCTGCAATGTTGGCTGTCTCGACGCAAGCGCAACAACTGTCGCCAGCGGACGAAGCGACGCGAAAGCTGGCGCTCGACATTTTCAAACAGCTGATCGAAATCAATACGACGGACTCGGTGGGCAGCGTAACCGCGGCTGCGGAAGCGATGGCCAAGCGTTTTCGTGACGCCGGATTCCCCGACAGCGACATCCAGGTGCTGGGTCCGAACACAAATGACAAGAAGAAGAACGTGGTGGTCCGTCTGCATGGGTCGGGCAAGCACAAGCCGGTGCTGCTGATCGGCCATCTCGACGTGGTGGAAGCGCGGCGCGAGGACTGGACGACGGACCCATTTCAGTTTATCGAGAAGGACGGCTATTACTACGGCCGCGGCTCGAGCGACATGAAGGATGGCGACGCCATCATGTCGGCCACGCTGATCCGCATGAAAAAAGAAGGATACGTGCCGAGCCGCGACATTATTCTCGCCATGACCGCCGACGAGGAAGGCGGCACATCGAATGGAGTCGACTGGCTCCTCAAGAATCATCGCGACCTAATCGATGCCGAGTTCGTGCTGAACCACGATGGCGGCGGCGTTCTAGCCGATCACGGCAAGCCGCTGCTCATGGAGGTCGATGCCACGGAGAAGTTGTACGGCGATTTTGTGCTGACGGCGACCAACCCCGGCGGCCACAGCTCGCTGCCCAGGCCCGAGAACGCGATCTATGAACTAGCCGACGCTCTAACGCGGATCGCCCACTACCAGTTTCCGTTCGAACTGAACAACATCACGCGCGCCTATTACGAGCGCCAGGTGCCGATGGCCACGGGCCAGCGAGCCGCCGATCTGAAGGCGATGCTGAAGACTCCTCCCGACATGGACGCGGTGGCGCGTCTGTCGCAGGATCCGATGGACAACTCGACCATGCACACCACATGCGTGGCCACGCGCTTAAGCGGAGGCCACGCCAACAACGCCCTGCCGCAGATGGCCCAGGCCAACGTAAACTGCCGCATCGAACCCGGACACACGTTGGAAGAAATCCGGCTGACGCTGGAGAAAGTCGTGGCCGATCCCAAGCTCGCGAATCCGACGATTAAAGTGCAGTTCCGCGAGAACAACAACCAACTGCTCGATCACGGCTCCGACCGGCATAGTTATGTCCCGGCGGCTCCGCGGAAAGAAGTGTTCGAGCCGCTGGACAAGGTCGTGGCCAAGATGTGGCCAGGGATTCCGGTGCTTCCGGATATGAGCACCGGCGCTTCGGATGGCGTCTACACCAATGCCGCGGGGATGCCGACGTATTGCGTGTCAGGCGAACAGTATGACCGGGACGATATCCGGGCGCATGGCAAAGATGAGCGCACCGGAGTCGAGGCATTTGCCCGGGGAGTGGATTTTTACTACCTGTTCTTGAAGGGAGTTACGGCCGAGTAGGCCGGCAGTTCCACCAGAACAAACGTTCTATGAATATCCGGGTTCTCAACGTTCCTTACGACTCAGGTCAATACCGCGCAAGGATGGGATGCGGGCCTGACCGCTTGTTCGAGTCCGGACTGAAACCACTACTAACCCGCCTGGGGCATAGTTTTGTCAGGGAAGAGATCACGGCTCCCGACTCGTACCTGGCGGAGATCAAAACGGCATTTGCGCTCTGCCGCACCGTTGCGGACCGGGTTCGCGCTTGGCAACGGGAGGGTTATTTTCCCATCGTACTGTCGGGCAACTGCAATACCGCGGTCGGCACGATAAGCGGGTGCGGGTGTCAGAATACGGGCGTGGTCTGGCTTGACGCCCACGGCGAATCCACGACGCCGGATACAACCACGTCCGGATTTTTGGATGGCATGGGGATCAGCATCCTCACCGGCCAATGCTGGACCACGTTGGCGCGTACCATCCCCGGCTTCGACCCAGTTCCCGGAGGGCACATACTGCTGGTGGGATCTCGCGATCTTGAGCCCGACGAGGTTACGCTCCTGGACCGGACAGGGGTTACCCGCGTGTCAGGGACCGAGCACCTCGGACCGCTACTCGCGTCCTTGGCGCGCCAAGTCGACGGGGTCTATCTGCATATCGATTTGGACGTGCTGGATCCAACCGAAGCGATTGCGAACCAATGGGCGCCGCCCGGCGGATTGACGGTCGAAACCATAAAGGAAGCGGTAAAAAAAATTCAAGCGCACACCAGAATCAAAGCCCTCGGCATCGCTGCGTACGATCCCGAAGCAGACCACGATGGACGAGCGCTGGCCGCGGCCTCATCTATAACGGGGTTCTTGCTGGGCACCGCGAACTAGCCTGTCGTCTGGAAGTTCCGCTCCACCCTGGCTATTGACATTCGCCTTACCTTCGCCTATGCTCCCGGCATGGCGATCACTCGGCGTCAACGCGAACTCTATGACTTCATTTCGCGCTTCGTGGCGGAGAAGCAATACTCCCCTTCGTTTGAAGAAATTAAGGAGGGCATGGGGCTGAGTTCTTTGGCCACGGTGCACAAGCACGTCACCAACCTGGAGAAAAAGGGCCTGCTCACGCGCGACTACAACCGCAGCCGCTCGATTGATCTGCTGCCGCCGCGGGGAAAGTTGAAGCAGTCGATGGCGGTGAACACAGCCGTGGTGCTGCCGCTGGTGGGCAGGATCGCGGCAGGACAACCAATTGAGGCGGTCGAGCACAACGAGACAATTTCGCTGGCGGATTTTGTGCGCTCGAAAGAAGTGTTCGTGCTCGAAGTCCGCGGCGAATCCATGCAGGACGAAGCCATTCTCAATGGCGACTATGTCCTGGTCGAGAAGACAAAAACCGCGCACAACGGAGACATCGTGGTGGCGCTGATCGACTCGTCGGACGCCACGCTGAAACGCTTCTTCCGCGAGGGAGACAACATTCGTCTGCAGCCTTCGAACGCCGCCATGAAGCCGATCATCGTGCCCGCCGCTTCGGTCGAGATTCAGGGACGGGTGATTGGCGTGCTGCGGAAGTACTGAGCAGCAGCTATCAGCCGTCAGCTATCAGTTGCCAGGTAAGTGAATATCAACTCGCGCTCGGCTTTTCCGGCAAGAAAACCCCGGGGGTACGCCCGGGCCTCTTGTTGATTCGAGAGCTGAGAGCTGAGAGCTGAGAGCTGAAAGCTGATAGCTGACAGCTACCCGATGTGGCGATTCAGCGCTTTCTGAATGTCGTCTTTTGAGCGGTAGCCTACCAGCTGTTCCACAACCTGTCCGTTCTTGAAGACGAGCAGGGTGGGAATGCCGGTGACTTTGTAGCGCATGGGCGTGGCGCCGTTGCGGTCAACGTCCATTTTGCCAAACGTGACTTTACCCTGATATTCGCCTGCGAGTTCTTCGACGATCGGAGCGATCGCGCGGCACGGGCCGCACCAGGCGGCCCAGAAATCGACCAGCACGGGCTTGTCGGACTTCAATACATCGGAATCGAAATTAGCGTCGGTGACTTCGACGGTGGCGTTGCTTACCATTCATCCTCCAGAGTTCTGATTAAGCTATCAAGTTCCCGCAGGTGGACCGTTTGGTCGCCACACGGCGGGACTTCTATCGTAGCACTGTAGCCTTGCTTATTGGATGCTCGGCCAGAATGAAGGTCGCAGCCCCAGCCGGGAAGGCGCGGCCCGGGGGCAGAGCGCCGTAGAATGAAGGTCTTACGCAAATGACCGATCTCGATCATCTCCGGGTAGTGCTGGTGGCGGCGCGGAATCCGCTGAATATCGGGGCGGCGGCGCGGGCCATGAGTAATTTTGGGGTCCGGCGCTTGCGGGTGGTGAATCCCTATGAGGTGGCGTTTCGCGAGGCACGTTCGGCGGTGGGCGCGTCGGGCCTGCTGGCGAAGGCGGAACAGTACGAGACAGTGGCCGAGGCCGTCGCGGACTGCAAGCTGGTGGTGGGGACCACGGCGGCAACGCGGCGAGAGTTGCAGCATCGGCTGCGACGGCTGGATGAGGGCGCGCGGACGATCAAACGACACCTCGCGACGGGACCGGTGGCATTGCTGTTTGGTTCGGAAAGATATGGGCTATCGAATGACGAACTCAGCCACTGCCATTGGGTCATGCGGATCCCGACGCGACAGGAACACGGATCCATGAATCTGGGCCAGGCGGTGGCGGTCTGTCTGTATGAACTGGTGCGTGGCACGAAAAAGACAGCCCCGGCAAAAGCCGCGCCCGGGCGAAGGGAAGAACGTTTCGCCACGTCGGCAGAGATGGAGCGGCTAACGCAGGTGTTGCTTGAGGTTCTCCGCGCCAGCGGATACGTGAATCCACGGGCAGCGGCGGCGGAAGAAAAGTTGCGGCGCCTGGTCCGGCGAATGCAGTTGCGCGGCAATGATGCCGAGGTATTGTTGGGCATGATGCGACAGATCGCGTGGAAACTGGGCGACAACGATAGGAACGACGGATAGTCTGAACATTTTGGAGGTTCTGTCCTGCCACAATAATCCTTAGTTGTCATCCTGAGCGAAGCGAAGGATCTGCTGTCTCGTGCACTGACAAGAAGCAGGTCCTTCGCTTCGCTCAGGATGACAACTCAAACCGGCCCCTGCGAATCTGCGGGACACAACTACAGGCCTTAAGTGTCAATTGTGCGGCGCCCGATCCCGCGCTAACCCTTTCCCCCTCCGGGAGTCGAAGAAATAGACCCCGAGGTGGCGAAATGCGCATGCTGTTAGACACCTTCGCGCAAACCCTGCAAACGCTCTGGGCGCACAAGCTGCGATCCTTCCTCACCATGTTTGGGATCGCCTGGGGCGTGGGATCCCTTCTGCTGCTGGCCGGGGTGGGCGAAGGCTTCCGCAACGGCAATCGCAAGCAACTGGAATCTTTCGGCAAGAACATCATCTTCTTTTTCGGCGGACGCGCTCCGGCGGTCGAAGGCAGTTTCAATTCGATGAAGTGGTTCAACCTCACCTATGACGATTACCTCGCCATCAAGAACGAATCGAAACTCGCAATCAATATCTCTCCGCTGATCGCGCGCGACGACATCCGCGCCGTCAGCGATTACACCAGCACCAACGGCCAGGTTTCGGGCGTGCCTCCAATCTACAGCAAAGTCCGGACCATCCCGCTGTCCGTCGGACGCTGGATCAATGACGACGACAACGACCAGCGGCGCCGCGTGTGCGTGCTGGGGCGGGAAATGACGCGCAACATGTTTCCGGGACGCCCAGCCGTCGGCAACACCATCCTGCTCAATGGCGTGCGCTTCCAAGTCATCGGCGTGCTCTCGATGATCGGCCGCGAGGAGCAGAACGCAACCAACATTCGCATTTTTATTCCGTTCAACACCATGCGCGAACTGTATCCGCTGACCGGCAACGATTCGAAAGAGGGTAACGCGATTTCGTTCATCAACTATCAGCCGCGCACTTTTGACGAGAACGAAACGGCCAAGGATGAGTTGCATCGTATCGTGGCCCGCAATCATGGCGGGTTCGATCCGAAGTGCAGCGACATCTGGGAAGAATGGGACACGGTCAAGAACCAGAAAACCATGGGCAAGATCTTCACCGCCATGGACTGGTTCCTGGGCGGAGTCGGACTGGTGACGTTGGCGCTGGGTGCGATTGGCATCGTGAACATCATGCTGGTGGCCGTGACCGAACGCACGCGCGAAATCGGCTTGCGCAAAGCCCTGGGCGCCACGCACCGCAGCATCCTGTTCCAGTTCTTTCTGGAGGGCGCATTCCTGACGCTCTTGAGCGGCGCGATCGGAGTGGGTGGCGCAATGCTCGTGATTCGCTTGCTCTCGGGAGTGCAACTCCCGCAGGGCTTCGACACCCCGCGCATCATACCCGCATCGGCGATCGGCGCGGTGCTGTCCCTAGCGTTGGCGGGCATCACAGCCGGCCTCTACCCGGCGCGCAAAGCGGCCATGCTGGAACCAGTAGAAGCCTTGCGCCAGGAGTGAGAACTAATTTGTGATTAGTAATTTGTAATTTGCAATTGGCAAACCGAGTTATCGCAGGTTTCAAATTGCAAATTACAAATCACAAATTGGAAATCCTATGACCAACGACCTGCTGAAAGAAGCCTACGGCGCGATGCAGCACAATCGCCGCCGCACCACGCTGACTATGTTGGGAATGGCCTGGGGCATCGCCACCGTGGTCATCCTGCTGGCCTTCGGTTCGGGATTCGAGCGCGCCATCGACTTGATTTTCAGCTCCTGGGGAACCGACGTGATCGGAGCGTTCCCGGGACGAACCTCGCTGCAGGCGGGCGGGGCGAAAGCGGGCAGCGAAGTGCGTCTGCAGGTGGCCGACGTCGACTACATCCGCAATGAAGTGCCGATGGTGAAAGGGGTCACTCCGGTTTTCGACAAGCAGAATGGTGCGTCCATTCAGCACGACACGCGCACCTTCACCAATCTCTTTCTTACGGGCGTTTATCCCGTGTACCAACGCATTCGCAGTTTCGATGTAGCCGCCGGCCGCGGCCTGAGCGACCAAGATCAGGCGGAGCACGCCCGCGTGGCCGTGATCGGTGACGAGGCGAAACGGAAACTGTTCTCGGGCGAACCAGCTCTGGGCCAGAGCATCCGGATCAGCGGCGTGAGCTTTCAGGTAATCGGCGTTTACCAACACAAGGTGCAGGGCGGAGACAATAACGACAACTCCATGGTGGTGATCCCTTTCAGCACCATGGGCGACCTCTACGACACGCGATACATCACCGGTATTTTCATGGACTATGAAGGGCAGGACCATCAGCAACTGGCGCGCGTGGTGCGCAGCGTGCTCGCCGGGCACCATAACTTCCGCCCCGATGATCGCCGAGCCGTTTTCATCGCCGATTTCAAGCAGGACTTTGACGAGTTTACGATCGTGACTACCGCTCTCAAGGTGCTGCTAGCTTTCATCGGAGCGCTGACCCTGGGCATCGGCGGTATCGGTCTGATGAACATCATGCTGGTTTCGGTACAGCAGCGAACCCGGGAGATCGGCGTGGAGAAGGCGCTGGGCGCGCAAAAGAGACACATCCTATTTCAGTTTCTGGCGGAAGCGCTGGCCATTACTTTTGCCGGAGGAGTAGCCGGGATCGGCATCGCGTACCTGATCTCGTGGGGCGTGGGCGCGCTGCCGTTGATGAGCGCCTTTGGCGATAACCTCCAGGCCGGCGACATCCATCTGCATATCAACGTGAGCAGCCTCGCCGTGGCGACGATCATTCTGGGCGCGGTTGGCATGCTGAGTGGAATGGTGCCGGCAATTCGTGCGGCGCGCCTGGACCCGATCGAGAGTCTGCGCTACGAATAGTGGCTGCGAAAGAACCAGGGTCCTGGTGTAGAGACGGGGCTTGCCCCGTCTCACTCGCCGCAGGAGACGCGGCAAGCCGCGTCTCTACACTTAGGCCGTCTTCCGCGATGATCCGCTTACCAAGCTTACAACCAGCGTCCCCAGAATCAGCAAGCTCAGCACGGAAATGACTCCCAACGATATGACGCAATAGACGCACCACACGCCCAATACCGCAGACTCAATGTGCGCGAGATAGAGCGAAAAGCCCAACCCGACAAGCGCGGCCACTAGCATCAACCGGTAAGCTTTCCTGAAAGCGAGCCCACCGAGCAGCAGATATCCGGCGATCCCAATCACCGCCACCGGAACTCCGAACAGCATGGCGTACGGACTGCGATTCACGATGCCGCAGTCCCAGCGATCGTTGATGCTGCAAGGCGAGGTGTCAGTGCGGTAATGCTCGCGCAACGCAAGTGAAGAAGCAGCGATACCCACAACGGCCAGTAAAATCAACACCCATCTCATGCCAAGCTCCCGATAAATGAAGATAAATAAAGTTGCACGCCCTTTTCTAGTACGTCCATGGCGAAAGTATCGCGCAGACGACGGCTGAACTTGGAGGCGCGGGCCGGAATCGAACCGACGTATAAAGGTTTTGCAGACCTCTCCCTTACCACTTGGGTACCGCGCCCGGACTCTTCACGGTAGAAGCTCTGCCAGGGTTTGTCTAGAAGGCATCGAGATCGCACCATAGTTCGCACTATGGTTCGCACCCGTGTCAGGGAACGTTGGTATTTTCTCGCGGGTTTGCAAGAAATGCGCTTCTATCTGAGCTGCTCCGATTTTTATTGAGGCGGAATTCGCCGGAGTCGCACCGGCCATTTCCTTTCCCGAGGTGGCGACCCGGAAATGAATCCCTCCGCTTCCTATTTCGCCCGATAGATCTCCGTCAGCAGATCCGGCTTCGACTCGTCGCGCACCAGGTGTGGATACTTCTCGCCGCCGTGATAATCGAGTTTCACCACCCGGAAGTAATCCGTGTTTTCGACGATCAGTTCAATCGGCGACGGACTGGTCTTGGCGGTCCGAATCGCGTCGTGCCACACATCCGCCGAAAACCTGCGGCCGTTCACGGCGACGATCTTCATTCCCGGCCCGATCCCAGCCTTGGCGGCGGGCATCCCTTCGACCGTATCCCGAATCACGCCATCGCTCGTGGCCACGAGTCCCACCGAGTAATGCGCGTTGAGCGACTTTCCGTCATGATCTCCGGCGCGATCCAGTTCTGACAGATTCTCGTCGTACACCACTTTCCATCCGCTCCCTTCGACTCCGCCGAGCGGAGCACCCGGGCCATGATTCGTCAGCCTGTCCGTCCAGAAGCCGCGCCAGTCATAACGGACAACCTGATTCAGCGCGTTCACAACGTCGTCGAACGTGTAGGGTTTCACCATGGGCGGGCCACTGGGCGCGCCATAAAAAAGCTTGCAGAAATCGTCCAACGATTTCGCGCCAGATTTCGCGTCTTTGGTTTGTTGACGGATGATCACATCCGCCCACAGCCAGTTGAGTACGTCTTCATCGTAGTAATCGACCGGCCGCCGATAGTCTTCCCAAGCGCGGGGAGCCATCTGCATGGTGGGAACGCCGTCGGCCGTATCCTGCAAATTGCGCCAGACCCGGCCCGACCGATGATCCAGATCCGCGGCCATCTGCGCCAGCGCATCGCGGGATAACGCGGGCGTGCGCTCGCCACTGCGCGCTGTGAGGACGTCTCCCAGGTATGACGTCAGGCCTTCATACACCCACAGCAAGTCGGTCTGCATCGGCTGTTCGTAGTCGGGCGTTGCCAGGTCCGCCGGACGCCGGTACTTCCCATTCCACGAATGCACGTACTCGTGCGGCAGAAGTCCGGCCATCAGTTTTCGTCCGTCTTCCTCGATCAACGACCGCTCCTCGACCCGGCTGTCATTCGACTCGTGATGCTCCAATCCAAAATGCGCGACGTGATCGCTCAGGGTAAACAGGAAGTGGTAGTTAGTGTAGTGCCGCGCGCCAAACAGAATGCCCGCCTGCTTCACCAGGTTCCGCTCATGTTCCCAGACTTCCTCCGGAGCCTCGAGCGCCGCGGCGCTATCGGCCGCAACATCGAGTTCCGCGGGAGGATTTTCGCCGGGCGCCGTCAGCGGCACCACTTTCAAATACTCGCCCGCGATCACCGGACCATCCACCAGCATGGTGAGCGAAACCGGCGCAAAATGAATGTCGCTGCCCGCCTGGCTGGAAACATGCAGTGACGTACCAAACTTCCATCCCGCGGGCAGGCGCAAGCTCGCGCTATAAGTAAGTTCATCGGAACCGTATCCGGCGGGATAGAGTAGCAGCGTATTCCAGTTGACGACATATAGCTTTTCCGTTGCCGCCACGCCCGCGCTGTATCCAGGCTCATGCGACGCGGGTGAAGCGTAGTCGAGATCCGCGATGACTTCACTTTCGCCCGCCGGAACTTCCACGTGAAAAGTGAAACCGTCGACCAGATCGCGCCGCCAGGGCAGCGCCTTTCCGCCCGCCGTAAACTTCAAGCCCGTCAAGTCCGTGATCGGACCCGTCGGCCCGTGTTCGCCCGGAATCCATTTGGGATAGTAGAGCGTGAGCGTTCCGGGCTTCGCCGGAATGCGCAACTGCGCGTGGAAGATTTTGCGTGGCGCTTCCGAAGCGTCCACCGAGAGCGTGACGGTCGGAGCATTGGCCCCAAAAACTGAGAACGATGACAACAGACAGATCGCAACACGAAAAAACTTCCTCACCCCAGACCTTGAGCCCATTCCCCCTCCGAATTGTCGAATCGCCCAGCAGCAGTCGTGAAAATAGAACCGTACGTTAGAAGTGGTCTCATAAATGGTTTTCAGAGCAAGCGCCCGGCCCTCAGGAGCTAAAGCCCTCGTTTTCGTTGGCCGTTAGCGGCACGGCTGAAGCCGTGCCCTTCCCAAAACCATTTATGAGACGAGTTCTAATATATCAGCCCGCAACTTATTCGTTCGCGGGGCCGGTTCGCCTCCGGTATTCCACTCCGAGACTGCTCCCGCTCGCTTCCACCGCCTGCTATCATTTCCGACGTGCCCGCACGCGGAAAATTCATCACCTTCGAAGGTCTCGACGGCAGCGGCAAGAGCACTCAGGTCGAGAAGTTGGCGCGATCGCTGCGCGCTCACGGCCTCTCGGTCACCATTACTCGCGAACCGGGCGGCACCACCGCGGGCGAAAAGATCCGCGAAGTGCTGCTGCACTCCGCCACTTCGGGACTCTCTCCGCTCACGGAAATGGCGCTCATGTTCGCTTCCCGCGCCCAGCACATTCACGAGGTGATTCTGCCCGCGCTCGCCGAAGGACGGGTCGTGCTCTGCGATCGTTTCACCGATTCGACCGAGGCCTACCAAGGTGGAGGCCGCAAGTTAGGCACGAAGGCCGTGCTGCAGATGCACGAAATCCTCTGCGGCAACTTGCAACCCGACCTGACGATCATGCTCGACAACGAAGTGGCATTCAGCGTCGAGCGCGCCCGCCGTCGCAATCGAAGGCACAAAGGCGCCCGGTCGGATAAAGGCTCGGATCGAGACGAGAACCGTTTTGAGCAGGAAAGCCGGGCCTTTTTCGGGCGTGTCCGCCATGCCTACCTGGCCATCGCAACCCGCGAGCCACATCGAGTCCACGTCATAAACGCCCGAGGCACACCCAGCGAAACGCACGCGGTTATCATGGAGTTGGTAAGGAAGAAGTTGAAGGTCTAAGGAATTTTGTAATTGTGTAAGTTTGTACTTTTGTAATTCAAAACCCACCCCGCAATCCGGCTGGGTTTTCAATTACCAAATTACCCGATTACCAAATTCTCTTCTATGCCCTTTTCCGATTTCGCCGGCAACCCGGAAACCATCCATCGCCTCCGCGAGATGCTGGCGCGCAAACGCTTTCCGCACGCCGTCATTCTTTCCGGCGCTCACGGATCGGGCAAGTACACTCTCGCCCTGATGCTCGCGCGCGCCATGAACTGCCTGGAGCAGCCCGTCACCAGGGGAGGGACCAACAGCGACGGCTTGCCCGATTTCTGCGGACGCTGCTCGAACTGCACCCGCATAGCGCAAGCCGAAGACCTCGACGCTCGCTTCGCCGAAGCCGTCGAGGCGCGCGAAAATCTGCGCGACACGGATAAGAAAGAAACTCGCCTCTTTGTCCAGACCCATCCCGACGTGCTCATCGTCCCGCCTGATCCCCCACAGTTGATGATCAAGGTCGATCAGGTTCGGCACGTCATTGAGACCATCTACTATCGTCCCGCCGAAGCCCGCGAACGCATTTACATATTCACGAGTTCGGCCTTCATGAAAGAGGCCGCCAACTCGCTGCTGAAAGTTCTGGAAGAGCCGCCCGAGTTCGCCAGCATTTTTCTGCTCACCGAAAATCCCGGAGAATTTCTGCCCACGATTCGCTCCCGCTCCATGACCGTCAACCTGGGCGCGCTTCCCTCTGCCGAGATCGAGAGCCAGCTAGCCCAGCTTCGCCCCCATTGGAATCCCCGGCAGCGCGCGCTGGTCGCCCGCCTCAGCGAAGGTGCCGTCGGACGCGCTTTATCGTTCGATCTCGAAAGCTACGTAGCCGCTCGCAACCACGCCCTCATCATGCTGCGATCCGCGCTCGGCGCCGGTGGCAAAGACAACGATCACACCGAGCTGTTCAAGACCACCGAGAGCTTCCGCTCGGGCGCCGAAGGCCGCGAGAAGATCGACAACCTTCTCCGCACCCTCTACGCGCTGCTCGAAGACCTGATGTTCCTGCAATCGGGCGCGCCACAACTGGTCCGCAACGCCGACATTCTGGGCGAACTCAAGAAAATGTCCGAAGCCGCCGACTTCGCCTGGCTGCAGCGCGCCGCGGAAGGTCTCGGCGAAGTCGAGCGCGGCCTGCGCCGCAACCTGCTCCGTTCGCTGTCGCTCGATGCCTTCGCGACCGCGCTGGAGCGGGTTTCGTAAACTGGGCGCCTCCGCTGTAGAGACGCGGCTTGCCGCGTCTCCCGCCGCGAGCAAACGAGACGGGGCAAGCCCCGTCTCTACGGAGCGGTGCGTCACGGATCGGTGGTTACCCAAGACACTGCACAAATCATTGTCATCCCCGGCTCGCTGTGATACCGTACCCTCAGTTCACACCTCTGGACCCACAATCACAGGCTCGAGTGTTGTGGCATATTCTGCCCGCCCAGCGCGCAGGTGGTGCGATTTGAAAGATACGATCGATTCCGTCCCAGCCGAACAATCCGCCGGTCAGATCAACGATCAGGAAAGCTTTGCGAATCGCAAGCTGATCCGCCCGACCTTCAACCGTGCCGATCAAGCGCACAACAACCACGGCCACAACCACGTGCCCGCCGAGCGCAGGGACAGGGATAGAGACCGGGATCACGATCGCGACCGTTCTGTCGCTCCCGCCAAGAAGGCCGCGCCCAGCGAGCAGACCAACGCCGAAAATTTCTATTATCAGAAGCAGATGCAGACCAGGACTCCCATGGTCGTCGTGCTGCGGGACGGCGAGGAAGTCCACGGCACCATCGAGTGGTACGACAAACATTGCATCAAGCTGAACCGCACCGGCGCCGCCAACCTGATGATCTACAAGCCCGCCATCAAGTACATGTTTAAGGAAGGCGAGAACGGGCGGAAGTAGCTGTCAGCTCTCAGCTGTCAGTTATCAGTTTTCGAATCTGAAACCCGGGCCATCACCACGCATCCATTCGCCGCACTTCTTGCCTCGTAGCGATCTGGATGTTCAACCCAATCGGGCACTGAATACCGACGGCTGAGAGCTGAAAGCTGACGGCTGCCCTACAGTTTCGGCAGCACAATCCCCTTCTGTGCCTGGTATTTTCCCTTGCGATCTTTATAGCTGGTCTCGCAAACTTCGTCCGACTGGAAGAAGAGAATCTGGCACAGCCCTTCGTTGGCGTAGATCTTCGCCGGCAGTGGCGTGGTGTTCGAAATCTCGAGCGTAACAAAGCCTTCCCACTCCGGCTCGAACGGCGTGACGTTCACGATGATCCCGCAGCGCGCGTAGGTCGACTTGCCCACGCAGATGGTCAGCACATCCCGCGGAATCTTGAAGTACTCGACCGACCGCGCCAGCGCGAACGAATTCGGCGGGATGATGGCAACATCGGCGGTCACGGTCACAAACGAACGCTCGTCGAAATGCCTGGGGTCGACGATGGTGCTGTTGACGTTGGTAAAAATCTTGAACTCATCGGCCACGCGCAAATCGTATCCGCAGCTCGACACACCGTAGGAAATCACTCCCGCGCTCACTTGCTTTTCCGAGTACGGATTAATCATGTCCTGCTCCTGCGCCATGCGCCGGATCCAGCGGTCACTCTTGATCATGAAACTCCTTGGGAATTGGTAATTGGGTAATTTCGCAATTTGGTAATGCTAAAAGCGCCCGCGCACTCGGGGGGAATTCCGGACGGGACGGCTTTCAAATTACAAAATTTCCAAATTACAAAATTACAAAATTTCTCTCAGGCTGGTGCTGCCATATTGCGAGAATGATCCCCCGGTTGACAATCCGTCGTATCTCCCTTAGCATCAATAACTTGAGACATACCAATCCTCGGGGAGACAGGGGACACGCGTGATTAAGCTCGACATCATCAACGAAGTGGTCAACCGCACCGGGATCACCAAGACCAAAGCGGAGCTGGCCGTCGAAACCGTATTCGAAAGCATGAAGAAGGCGCTCTCCACCGGCGACCGCATCGAACTGCGCGGTTTCGGCGTGTTTAACGTGCGTCCACGCAAGACCGGCATCGGACGCAATCCGCGCACCGGCGCCGAAGTTTCTATCCCGCCGGGCAAAGCCGTCCGCTTTAAGCCCGGCAAGGAACTGCAATCGATCGACTAGAATTGCAGAGGTGAAAGGTCAGATTGCAGAGGTAACTGCTGCAATGGGTTCTTCACCTCTGCAATCTGACCTCGAACCTCTGACCTCTCTCATGTCCGAACCCCAATCCCCTTTTCCGGCTACCCCCGAATGGGAACAGCGCACCCAGCCCAGCATCTGGGTCGTCCGGCCGCCGCGCCAGCGCTGGTGGCTGCATATCCTGCTTCTGACTCTGACCTTCCTGAGCACGCTTGTGGTGGGCGCGCGCATCTACGCCAATTTCGCGGCGCACCAACCGGCTTTCTCGTTCAATGACGACAGTATTTCTCTATTCCCAGTGGAGTGGATGTGGCAAGCTCCCGCAAGACTGATGCATGGGCTCTCTTTTTCACTCACACTGATGTTCATCCTGCTCGCGCACGAGATGGGACACTACCTCTACGCAAGGCACTACCGCGTGTATGCGACGCCGCCGTTCTTTATTCCCTTCCCAAGCTTGATCGGCACGATGGGAGCTTTCATCCGCATTAAGGGCCCGATCCCCAATCGCACGGCGTTGTTCGATATCGGGATTGCGGGTCCGATTGCGGGCTTTATCCCTTCATGCGCGGCTGTCCTAGCGGGACTTTCGTGGTCCAGCCCGCTCGCGTTAAGCAGCGTGCCACCTGACGTTGAACCGGGATTCCCCCTCGCTTTTCATTTCGCAGCCCGTCTTCTGCACTTGAGCTCACCGCTAACATCGCTATCCTTGCATCCGATCGCGGTCGCCGGGTGGGTGGGAATGTTTGCGACGGCGATGAACCTGCTGCCCGGTGGCCAACTCGATGGAGGGCACATTCTATTTTCGGTGTTCCCGAAACTGCACCGCTGGGTTTCTTTAGCCGTCGTGATTGCGCTCATCCCGCTTGCCTGGTACTGCTGGGTCGGCTGGCTGATTTGGGCAGTGGTGCTGTGGCTAACCAGCCATCACCCGCCGATTCCGAGTCGTCCGGAGATTTCCGCTACACGAAAGTGGTTCGCTGTCTTTGCGATTGCAATGTTAGCGCTGGCCTTCACGCCAACGCCTATCACTGGCACTTCCGGTCGGGAGAAATGGCCGGGCATCCGAGACACGTTGCACGACGTCCGCAGCTACGTTCGCCAACATCTGCATCGCAAGTAATCTCCAAGAGCCAGCGCCTGAAGGCGGATTCCTTTGGGATCGCTGTCGGCGCGGCTGAAGCCGCGCCCTGATACGAAGCTTTCATGGCAGAGGCTTTCGGCGAAGAGCTAAGTGCTAATGGCTAAATGCTAAGTGCTAAGTGCTAAGTGCTAAGTGCTGCCCTCCTACATCAGCCACACCGCATCCACATCCACAATCACCTGCGTTCGCGGAATCTTACGCGCCGCGGCCTCCACCAGCATCGCCCGCAATAGCGCATTCATCTTCTCGCGGCTGGGAGATTTCAGAATAAAGTGGTAGCGATAGTCCCGCTTCAACCGCGTTATCGGCGCGGCTGCCGGCCCAAGCACGCGAATCCCTTCATGCCGAGTCTTCTCAAACCAGCGCCCCAGTTCGCCCGACCAAGTCAGCGCGTCGTCTAACTTCTCGGAGCGGATCAGCACATTCGCAATCGCGCTGTAGGGCGGATAGTGCATCCAGGCGCGAAATTGCAGTTCCTTCTCGTAGAACCCGGCAAAGTCATGCCGCGCCGCAAACTGCACCGCGTAGTGATCCTGAAAATAAGTCTGCAACACAACCTTCCCCGGAGCCTCTCCACGTCCCGCGCGCCCGGCCACTTGGGTGAGCAGCTGAAACGTTCTCTCCGCCGCCCGGAAATCCGGCAGCCCCAGCGCCATGTCCGCCCCAACCACGCCGACCAAAGTCACGCCGTGGATGTCATGCCCCTTCGCGATCATCTGCGTGCCCACCAGCATGTCGAGCGCGCCTTCATTCAGCGCGTTCAGCGCATGTTCGAAATCTTCCCGCCCGCGCACCGTATCGCGATCCAGTCGCCCGATCCGCGCCTGCGGAAACATGCCGTGCAGCAACTCTTCCAGCTTCTCCGATCCCGTCCCGACAAAGTACACATACTCGCTGCCGCAATGCGCGCATTTGTCCGGGATGTGCTCGACATGCCCGCAATAATGGCATTCCATCTTGCGCTCGCGCTTATGGTGCGTCATCGAAACGGCGCAGTTCTTGCACTGCAACGTCTTGCCACACGCGCGGCACAACACCACCGGAGAATATCCGCGCCGGTTGAGCAGCACCATGACCTGCTCTTTCTTTTCCAACCGCTCGCGAATCTCCTCGGCCAGCTTGCGCGAGATGACCTGCTCCTGTCCCGTCTCCTGAAACTCCTGCCGCATGTCGACAATCTCGACTTCGGGCAGCGGACGCATTTCCACCCGGTCCGGCAACTCCACCAGCGCATACTTATTCTTCTTCGCGTTGTAGTACGACTCGAGCGAAGGAGTGGCCGACCCGAGCGCGACGACCGCTCCCGCCATTTTTGCCCGCATCACCGCCACATCGCGCGCATGATAGCGCGGCGTCTCCTCTTGCTTGTAAGACGAATCCTGCTCCTCATCGACAATGATGAGCGCCAGATCGCCGACCGGCGCGAACACCGCCGACCGAGTTCCCGCCACCACCCGCGCCGCGCCGCGCCGTATGCGATGCCACTGCTCCGCCCGCTCCGCATCCGACAGCCCCGAATGCAGGATGGCGACTTCGTCGCCGAACACCTGGTGCAGATCCGCTGCCACCGCCGGCGTCAGCCCAATTTCAGGTACCAGCAAGATCGAAGACCGCCCCTGCTCCAGCACCTCGCGCATGCAGGCGAGATACACCGCCGTCTTTCCCGACCCCGTGATGCCGTGCAGTAGCAACCCGCCGAATTTGCGCGAGGCAACGGCCTCGCCAATCTTCGCGAGCGCTTCTTTCTGCGCCGCGCTGAACTCGAACTCAAACGGAGACTGTCGAGGCTTCAGCGTTGAAAGTTTGACTCCGGAAGCCGTGAAGTCCTGCGGCTCGTCCACCAGGTCGATCAACCCGCGCCGCACCAAAGTGCCCAGCGTAGTGCGCGGAACGTCCAACCCACGTAAAGCCTCCACCGGCAAGCGCCAGCCGGAAGCAGCGAGTGTCTCAATCAAAGTGCGCTGGTTCTCATTGAGCTTCTTCGCCGCGCTGGCCGTGCCCGTGTGGTGACGGGCCTCCGGCCCGTCCAGCGGAGGCGAAGCCTCCGCAGCTTCCGCTCCCAGCAGCACCGCGACCTTCACCACCCGTGCCGCATCCCGAGCCGCCGAAACATCCTCGCGCGCAATCCACCGCTTGCGCACCATCCCCGCAAGCAGCGCCTTTCCTACCCGCGCTGCCCCGCGCAGCCTTTCCGCGCGCACGCTCTCCCGCTCCGCTAGATAATCGAGCACGCGAAATTCAACCAGTTGCTGTTCCGGAGTCCGCTTCGACCGCGCCGGAGACCCCGACATCCCCGCCAGATGCAGCACCATCCGCCCCGCGTCGGTAATGCGGTACGCGACCGAGCGTTTAAACTCGGCGGAGAGCGGCAGCATGGTGCGAAACACCTCTCCCACCGGCGCAAGGTAGTAATCGGCAATCCACTTCCCAAGTTTCAGCAGATGTTCATCGAGAACCGGCGAGAGGTCGAGCGCTTCGATCACCTTCTTGATTCTTACTTGTGAAGCGTTGTTTTGAGAAGTAACGACCTGCGGCGGCCGGTCATGCAGCTCAACCACAATGCCCGACAACCGTTGCTGCCGGAACGGCACCAGCACCCGCCCGCCCACGACCGGCTCCATGCCCGGAGGGATGGCGTAAGTGAACACCATGTCAAGCGGCACGGCGAGGGCGACGTCGCAGAAGAGGGGCATGTATGGGGACTAGATCTGGTCTCACAAGGGTTTTGGGAAGGGCACGGCTTCAGCCGTGCCGCTACCGGCCAATAAGAACGCGGGCTTTAGCCCCTGAGGGCCGGACAGCCTGCTCCGATAAACCATTGATGGAACCAGTTCTAATGAAATCCTATCGCATTTCCGAATACACTATGAGGCGAAGTGCCATGACTAGATCGAAGAAGGTGTTTGCGGTTCATCCCGGAGAAATTCTCAAGACCGAGTTCATGGAGCCCATGGGCGTGAGTGTCTATGCGCTGGCGAAGGCCCTCAGCTTTCCGGGCATCTATGAAGTGGTCCGGGGAGACCGGGCCATCAGTGCCGATACCGCCATTCGCCTGGGAAAGTACTTCGGCCTGCCCGCGCAGTTTTGGCTCAATCTCCAGAACGACTACGATCTGAGAATCGCAGAAGGCAGCGAAGTCGGCAAAGAGATTCGACCCCGCAAGGTTGCGTATGATGCCGAACTTGCCGGTACGCGCTAGAGTATCCTCGCCGTGCGGTATCTAATTGTGTGAGCGAATGGCTGGAGGGATATAGCCGCGAAAATCAGAGTGGGGTACCTTTACCCACGAACGTTCCGTCCGGTGCCATCATAAATCCGGCGCTCAGGGGCTTAAACGCGCTCCACCCGCCATCATCCACCGCAACGATCACGTGGATATCGCCGCCCTTCTTGCGGTCCCAAAAAACCTGAGTCTCCAACTGATAAGTCTTGCCGTCTTCACCGACTGCGGTATTCGTATCCGGACGACCGATCAAGGCTACTAACTCCTGAAAGGTACGCTGACGAAGGATCTTCAGCCGGTCATCCAAAACTGCGTAGGCGATCTGGTGGTCCATAGGCGACCCCACTTTCAGAAAGGGCGTTTCGGCTCATTCCACAGATTTCCCCGGCGCCTTCATCCCCAACTCCTTCATCACCATCTGCAAATCCTTCCAAGCCTCGCCCTTCTGCCGCGGATCGCGCAGCAGAAACGCCGGATGGTAGGTGACCGCCAGCTTGCATCCATCCCAGTTGGGATCGTTGCTCCGCGCTCCTGCCGGTTTGAAATCATAAAAGCGCCCGCGCAGTTGCATCATCGAAGCATTCATCGCCAGCAGCGTTTTCGCCGCGACCGCTCCGAGCGCCACCACCACCTTCGGCTTGATCACCGCAATCTGACGCATCAGAAACGGCGAGCAGGTCGCGCACTCCTCGCGCTCGGGCGTGCGATTGCCCGGCGGACGGCACTTCACAATGTTCGCGATGTAGACCTGTTCACGCTCGATCCCCATCGCTTTGATCATGTTGTTGAGCAGTTGTCCGGCGCGTCCCACAAAGGGCTCGCCCTGCGCGTCTTCATCGGCGCCCGGCCCTTCGCCCACGAACATCAACTCGGCCGTCGGATCCCCCACGCCAAACACGATCTGCTTGCGTCCCTGCTTATGGAGCACACACCGCGTACAGTCGCCCAAGTCTTCGCGGATGATCTTCAGCGCCTTTACCGGGTCGCTCATACTCTGCTCGGGCTTCAGCGCGATGGCGTCAAAAATATTCTCGTCAATAGCGCGCGGAACCGCGACCGCCGTGGCTTTCCGTGGACTCATTTCTTCTCCTGGCTCAAGGGTGTGCTCGGGAACCGCGACTTCTGCTGCTTCCACTGCCACCAGCACTTCTTCCGCGCGGCCCGACTGCGGGCGCCGGTAAAAGTCATAAATTCCCATTTCGTTGTAAAAACGGATGCGCGCGGCTAACGCCTGTCGAAGCTCAGGATCCAAGGTGCGGGACATGGCAGATAAGAATAACAAACCGTGTGGCGCGGACACTCTTGTCCGCGAAACTTGTCCGCGAAATTCGGGACGCGCGGGTCTGCTCGCGGGCGCTACTTCAACTCAATCTCGACAATCTGCCCTACGGTCGTGCCCTCGTTGGCCAGCGAGTGCGTGACCTTGGCATCGACCCAGTGAACGTCTCCCGCCTTTACTTCGTGCGTAAACGACTTTCCTTCGGGATCGGTCATCTTCAGCACCAGCGGAGTAGCCGAGATAATCAGGTAGGGACGCTCGTGGGTATGCATCGCGGATGTCGCTCCCGGCGCCAGTGTCCACTTGTAAACCCGCGCGCTTGGATTCTCCGCTTCCACCTTCCCTGCGGCTGGGCCCGAAGCGTTCGTCGGCCGGTGAAGCAGTTCCACATCCAACGCTTCAAAATCGACGGTACCGGCGTTGTGCACGCGGTGGGTGTACGGTCCATTCGATTCCAATGCGGCGACGTCTCCAGGCTTCGTCACCTCGGGCGCGCTATCTGCTTCGCCAAGTTTTTGCCGGGTGATCGTGGCGTTGGTCAAATCAATCGTAATGCGGTCACACAAGTGCGTGTGGAACAGCGTGCTTTCACCCGGCAAAAGCTTTACCCGCACGACTATGACGGATTCATTTTTCAGCAGGAGATGATGGTGCGGCTCCTCCTCCAGCGAAACGGGCGATTGCTGCGCGGGAATGAGAGTGGACAGCACGAGTACCACGGCTCCGCATAAATATATTCTCACTGGAATCTCCTAACGGACAGCCGCGCCACTGCGCTTTCGCAGTTTCACCACCTGGTCCAGCACGCGCTGCGCAACTTCCCACTTCGAGGTCTCGGGAACCTCGACCACTTCGCTCGCGGAGATGATCGTAACCGCGTTACGCTCCGAATCAAAACCAACGCCCTCGCTCGAAACGTCATTCACGACGATGGCATCGAGCGACTTCGACGCCAGCTTCTTGCGCGCGTTTTCCAGCACGTTCTCCGTCTCGGCCGCAAATCCCACGACTATCTGCGTAGTCTTCCGCCGCGCCACCTGAGCAAGAATATCGGCGGTCGGTTCCAGTTCCAGCGTCATCTCGCCCTTGCGCTTGATCTTCTGCCCCGCCGCCCGTTTCGGCCGGAAGTCGGCCACCGCGGCCGTCTTGATCACCACCGTGCTCTGGGGCAGCAAGCCTAAAACCGCTGCCAGCATCTCTTCCGCCGTCTCCACACGGGTCACTTCCGCCGCATCCGGAGCGGTCACCGCAACCGGCCCGCTCACCAGCAGCACGCGCGCTCCGCGGCGCAGCGCCGCTTCCGCAATGGCATAGCCCATGCGCCCGCTCGACCGGTTCGTCAAATACCGCACCGGATCGATCTTCTCCCGCGTCGGCCCCGCCGTCACCAGCACCGTTTCGCCCGCCAGATCCTGCGAGGCGCCGAGCGCTTCCATCACCGCCGCCACAATCGTTTCGTCTTCCGCCAGCCGCCCCGCGCCCGTCATTCCGCAGGCCAGATATCCGCTGCCCGGCTCAACAATCCGAACGCCGCGCTTACGCAGGATTTCCAGATTCGCTTGCGTGGCCACGTGATTCCACATGTTCACGTTCATCGCCGGAGCGACCACCACCGGGGCGGTGGTCGCGAGATACAGAGTGCTCAGAAAGTCGTTCGCAATTCCCTGCGCGAAACGCGCCAGCACGTCGGCCGTTGCCGGTGCCACCACGAGCGCATCAATGGCCTGCGCGATCGCAATGTGCTCGATCGCCGACTCGACATTGGCTTGCTCGTCTCCCCCGGAGCCGAACATGCTGGTAATCACTTTTTCTCCGGAGAGGGCGGCGAAGGTCAGCGGGCGAACGAACTCCTGCGCCGCGGCCGTCATCACCACTTGCACACGAATGCCGCGGTCCTGCAAAAGGCGCACGATTTCCGCCGCCTTATAAGCTGCAATCCCACCGGACACGCCCAGCGCAATTTTCATAGGAGGAAGAAGGCGGTTTCATAATCGAATCCGCCTGCAGAATTGATGTCCGCGAGTTCGCGCAAGATGCAAGCAGCGCGGCGGCGCAGGTCTCTCAATTGGGTTGTCATCCTGACCCTGAGCTTGTCGAAGGGGAAGGACCTGCTGTCCTCTGCACTGACAAGACAGCAAGTCCTTCGCTTCGCTCAGAATGACAATCCCTAAAATGATCGCCGCAGAACGCGTCTACGCGTCTTCCGCGAACACTTTGTTCAGAGTTTCGGTTGCCGCCACCACCGGCAATTTCGGAGCCTCTGGAATCAGCCATTTCACCTTGCCGGCCTTGATTTCATCCTGCGCGATGCGGCAGGGTTTGCGCGATCCGGTATCGATCACCGGAGGCGCACCGCCTTGCAGTTGCCGTGCCCGCCGCGCCGCCACCAGAATGTAGCGATAGTTGCTGTCGAACCCTTCCATCAACTTCATACTTCTCTCCCCCGAAACTTCATGTGCCCTTTACCACCTGCGCGGCAAACGAAGCCAGAATCGGTTGCACCCGCTCCCGCGCTTGTTCCAACCGGCAAGCATGCGCTGTCTCTACTCGCCGCTTTTCCTCGCCGGAAACTTCCGCCCCGCTTCGCTCCAACCGCACCGCCAGCACAATATTCTTTAACTGGTCCGCCGATTGCTCGAGCGAGGTTGTTCACTAATATATAGTCGTATTTCGAGTAATTCTCAATCTCTCGCCGGGCCGTGTCCAACCGGCGGCGGATTACCTCCTCCGAATCCTCCCCCCGGTTCCGCAGCCGCCATTCCAGCTTCTCCCGATCCGGCGGAAGAATAAATATGCTTACCGCCTCTGGAATTCTCCGCTTGATTTGACTCGCCCCCTGCACATCGATGTCCAACACCAGGTCGTTGCCCCGCGCCTCGGCCTCGCGCAAAAAACGCCGTGCTGTGCCGTAATACTCGCCGCGCACTTTCTCGTCTCCATAAACTTCGGCGTGCTCCAGAAACTCATCGGCTGCGATCATGGCTTCGAATGTTTCCCGGGAGACGAAGAAATATTCCTTGCCGTTCTGTTCGCTTCCGCGCGGCGCCCGCGTGGTGTAGGAGATCGAGAAGTCCAGATGACGAACCATCTTGAACAGCTCGTTCACCAGCGTGGATTTCCCCGAGCCCGATGGCGCCGAAACAATGTAAACGATGCTCATTCCAGATTCTGTACCTGCTCCCGCGATTTCTCGATCTCCGACTTCATCAGCAAGCCCATCTCGGTAATCTTCAAAGCCTCGCCCGCCAGGCCCGAGGTCTTCGAAAGCAGTGTGTTCGCCTCGCGATTCATCTCCTGCAGCAGGAAGTCCATCTTCTTGCCCACCTCGCCACCCTGGTCGAGCAAACCCCGAAAATGTTTCACGTGCGCATTCAGCCGGACCAGTTCTTCCTGGATGTCGCTGCGATCCACCAGCACCGCCACTTCCTGCATAATCCGTTCTTTGTCCACCTGTGTGCCGAGCAATTCCACCATGCGCGATTGCAGCCGCTCCGAGTAGCTGCGCAGAATGGTGCTGCGATGGGCTTCCACTCCCGCCGCCGCTTTTTCCAAATTCACCATGCGCGCGCGCAGCTCCGTGCTGATGCTGCGGCCTTCTTCTTCGCGCATCTCATTCAGCCGGGAAAGCGCTTCTTCCACGCGGGCCATCACCGCCGTTTCCAGTTCGTCTCCCGCTCTTTCGGCTCCCGAGTCCATCGCGCCCGGCATCCGCAGAACCACGTTGAGATCGGGCTCGCCCGCAATCGCAAATTCCTTGGCGGCCGCGCGGAACGCCTCCACGTACCCGGCAATCAGTTGCCGGTTGATCGCGACGCCGTTCGTGCCCGAGCGATCCAGGCTCAGGATCACTTCCACGTGCCCCCGCGCCAGTTTGTCTTTCAGCATCCGGCGCAGCTTCATCTCCATCGCGTCGGTATCGGAGGGTAGTCGAAAGTGAAGATCGAGAAAACGATGATTCACCGATTTGAGCGACAGCGCAAAGGCCAGCTGGGCATGGACCTGCCCTCGGACCTGCGCGAATCCCGTCATGGAGCGAAGTGGCATAAAGTTTGTCTCGAGTCCCTACGCTTACACGGCCTTCGGGGTGTCGGCCTCAGCAAATTGCAATTCGTAAAGCCGCCGGTACGTGCCCAACTTTTGCATCAAGTCTTCATGCGCGCCAATGTCGCTGATGGTGCCCGTTTCGAGCACCACGATGCGATCCGCGCGCCGCACCGTCGAAAGCCGGTGCGCAATCACAAACACCGTACGCCCAGTCATCAGATTTTGCAGTGCCGATTGCACCAGCGACTCCGACTCGCTGTCCAGCGCCGACGTCGCCTCGTCCAGAATCAGAATCGGCGCATTTTTCAGGATCGCCCGCGCAATCGCGATGCGCTGCCGCTCCCCTCCCGAAAGCCGCACTCCGCGCTCCCCAATCATCGTGTTGTAGCCTTCCGGAAGCCCGGAAATAAATTCATGCGCTCGCGCCGCCCGCGCCGCTTCTTCCACCTTCTTCTGCGACACATGCGGCTGGCCGTAGGCGATATTGTTCCTCACCGTATCGTTGAACAACACCGTTTCCTGCGTGACAATTCCAATCTGCGATCGCAGCGACTCCAGCGTCACATCCCGCACATCGTTATCGTCAATCAGAATGCTCCCGCCGCTGACATCAAAAAAGCGCGGGATCAGATGCACCAGCGTGCTCTTGCCCGCGCCGCTCGATCCCACCACCGCCAGCACTTCGCCCGCCTTCACTTCCAGATTGATATCGTGCAGCACCACCGGCGAGTCTTCGGCATTCTCGTAGGAAAAAGAAACGTTCGCGAACCGGATCGCCCGCGCAAACTTGCCCATGCGCTTGGCTCCCGGCTTCTCGCGCACTTCGTCTTCCATATCCATGAAACGGAAAATTTCCGACGAAGCGCCCACCGCCTGCTGAAAATTGTTGTTGAACATCGCGAACTTGCGGACCGGATCGTACAGTTTGAAGACGGCGATAATAAACGTGAAGAAGGCCCCTTCCGTGAACCCGTGCCGGTTGATCTGGTCGCGTCCCAGCAGAAGCAGCAGCGCAATCGCAACCGCGCCCAGAATGTCCATGAGCGGGGAGCTGATGGCGAACGCCGCCACCTGGCGAAGATTCGCCCGGAACAGCCGTCGCGCGGCGACGCGGAAGCGCTCCACTTCCCACTTCTCCATGCCAAACGCTTTCACGATCCGGTTCCCCGTAATCGTTTCGTGCAGAATGTTTTGGATCTCGGCCAGCTTGTCCTGCCCGCCTCGTGTCGTGGTGCGCACTTGCCGCCCGATCTTTCTCGACGAGTACAAAATCACAGGAAGAAAAAGCAGCAGCACCCAGGCCAGCTTCCCTCCCACCAGAACCACCACCGCCGCCGTGAAAATCAGCGTGAAAAACTGTTGCAGGAATTCCGCCAGCACGCTCGACATCGCGAATTGCACCTTCTCGATATCGTTGACGATGGTCGAGAGCAGTGTGCCCGTGGTGTGTTTCACGAAGAACGCGGAAGAACTCCGCAGAATGGCGTTATACAAGTCGTCCCGCAGGTCGGTGATCATCCCAAACCCCGCGTAGTTCACCAGGTAGGTTCCGATGTAATCGAAGATTCCCTTCAATACCGTAGCGGCCACCAGGGCAAAGGCCACCACCGTCCAGGGATTGTGAAAGTGCGACGGAACCAACTGTTGGAGGTTGAGAAAACGTTCGGTGCCCGGCAGCTTGAACAACTGGATGGTTTTTTCCTGGGAGCCGGGATTCAATACGCGATCGAAAATCGGGCGGATGAGCAGAACCCTCCCTGCATCCAACAGCCCCACCATCGCCATCAGCATCACCGAAGCCAGAAACGGCCACCAGTAAGGCAGAACGTAGCGCAAGAGGCGGGTCAGAGGATGGGACGTTGCCGGTGTTCCTTCCCTCTTCGCGCCCGCCACTGTGGAGGTTGCCATGCGTGTAAGGCTCAATTCTACATGGGAGGGTTGCGCCAGCGAATCGAATGGGGCTGCGCCTCTTGGAAAATGCCGGGAACCGGTTCTGACCCCGGATATACTTTAGGCATGATGCAGGAAGCACAGGAATTGCTCAAGAAGGCCCTTGCTTTACCCGACAAGGAGCGCGCAGATCTGGCTGGGAATTTGATCGACAGCCTGGACGACACCGTCGACGAAGATGCCGAGGCCGCATGGCAGGCGGAGATCGTGCGCCGTCTCGAAGAGGTCCGCTCGGGGTAAGTGAAGACGACTTCCTGGGACGACGTTCGGCGGAAGGGGCGCGCGTTGCTGGATGGCCGGTAGGCCGCTTGAATTTCATCCGCAGGCGGAAATGGCTGGCCCGGTTATTGGATGGACCGCATAGGATTCCTTCAGAAATAGGACGAACAGCAAACCACGGCCTCCCTACTTCGGGCTGTCCCGATGCACCACCTTCACTTTGTGTCCCGCCTTCCGCAGCCGCTTGCTCACGTCTTCGGCAATCATCACCGAGCGGTGCTGCCCGCCGGTGCATCCGAAGCTGATGGTCAGGTAGCTTTTGCCTTCGCGGATGTAGTGCGGCAGCAGGTAGATCAGCAGTTCCGAAATACGGTTGATGAACTCCTGCGTCTGCGGAAACGATCGGATGTATTTGGCGACCCGCGGATCGCGCCCCGTCAGCCCGCGAAACTCCGGCACAAAATGAGGATTGGGCAGAAAGCGCACATCGAAAACCAGGTCGGCATCTTCCGGCAAACCGTGTTTGTATCCGAAACTCACGCAGGAGACCAGAATCGTCTGTGGGCTCCCCGACTGTTGTTTGAACCGGTCGGTCAAGTGCGCCCGCAACTCATGAACATTGAACTTGGTGGTGTCGATGACCAGGTCGGCAATCTTGCGAATCGCCCGCAAATGCCGGCGTTCGGCCCCCAGCGATGCCCGCACCGTGGTGCCCGTCCCCAGCGGATGGGGCCGCCGCGTCTCGCTGAAACGCCGCAGCAACGCCGCATCGCTCGCCTCCAGATAAATGACTTTTGTCGGGATCGTCCGCTTGACCGATTTCAGCATCGCCGGCAGCTTCTCCAGTTGCCAGCCCTCGCGCACATCCACGACCAGCGCCGTACGCGGAATCTCTCCCGAGTGCAGCGCCAGCTCGGCAAAGCGCGGAATCAGCTCGACGGGCAGATTATCCACGCAGTAGTAGCCAAGATCTTCGAAGGCCTTCAGCGCGGAAGCCTTCCCCGACCCGCTCATGCCGGTAATGACGACCAGTTCCGCCGCGGCATGCGGCTCGTCCTTACGCCCTCGAGCCAGCCTTCTCGCCGCGTGCGTGACCTTCTTGAGTTTGCTGCGCAGTGGCATGCCGGAAATCTTAGCATTTCGCGGGGGAGTGGAGCCGGGAAGGTCGTCGCGGAGTTGCCAGTTTGCGTCCCGTTGCCCTGTGGCCAACCGCCCCGAACCCCGTGAGCAGTTGAGCGGAGCGATTCGTCTCCGCTCGAAAACTGTCGCCCTTTGTTGTTATCATTTACTAGATTGTGAGCAATCGTATTCGCACTTCGATCCGTCGTGTTTCGTTGATTCTTTGCCTCATCCCTGCCGCTACTCACGCGGACTCGCCACACCCAGTCAGCGCACCCGATACGGTTACGACGGCGCCAGTCATCGTCGTCGGTTTCGTCGGCGGGTTTGTCAGCCGCGATGACATGGTCCACGGCCCCGTCCAACTCGCTGCGCATTTGCGCCACGACTGCCCACCGGGCGTGCAGGTCGAGGTTTTCGAGAATCGTCGCCGAGAAGCAGCCCACGCGGAAATCATTCGATTCGTGGACATCGACCGCGACGGTACACTATCCGCCGAAGAAAAGCGGAACGCCCGCATCGTCCTGTACGGACACAGCTGGGGCGCTTCGGAGGCGGTTACGCTGGCGCGAGAGCTGGGAAGCGAGGGCATTCCAGTGTTGCTCACCGTTCAGGTGGATAGTGTCCCCAAGCTGGGCGAGAATGATAAGGACATTCCCGCCAACGTAGCCGAGGCCGCAAATTTCTATGAAGAGGATGGATGGCTGCACGGCCTGCCCCAGATTCGTGCGGCCGATCCAACCCGCACCCACATCATCGGAAATTTCCGCATCGACTATAAAGCGAATCCCATCCGCTGCGATCAGTACCCCTGGTGGGACCGTTTCTTCACGAAGGCGCACACCGAAATGGAGTGCGATCCCAAGGTTTGGGCGCAGGTGGAATCCCTGATCCAGTCGCGCCTGCCCCAGCAGCACCGATGATGAACGTAACGTGAATTGAATATCCCGTGATTTACCGCCGCAGGATGTTCTTCGCGATGAAGAGCACGTTGGCCGGGCGTTCGGCCAGCCGCCGCATGAAGTAGGGATACCACTCGGTACCGAAGGGGATGTAGACGCGCACGCCCCAGCCCTGTTTCACCAGGCCCTGCTGCAAGTCGCGCCGAATGCCGTGCAGCATTTGGAATTCAAAGGCGTTCGGCGGAATGTTTTCACGCGTGGCAAAAGCCTTGGCCTCTTTAATAATGGTTTCGTCGTGAGTGGCGAGGCCGTGATAGACGCCGCTTTTCATCAGCATCTTCATCAGCTTCACGTAGTTCGAGTCAACCTCGGATTTCTTCTGGAAGGCGATGTCCTCGGGCTCTTTGTATGCGCCCTTGCAGAGCCGTATGCGGATGCGCTCGGAGAGCAGCTTCTCGACGTCGGCTTCGGCGCGCCGCATGTACGACTGGATCACCGCCCCCACCGAGCCCTCGTTTCCCGGAACCCGGTGGAGTTCGTGAACGAAGTCGAGGGTGCGCTGGGTGTAGGGCGATCCTTCCATATCCACACGAACAAAATTCTTGGGCGTCATGCTGGCCGCCTTGGCCACCAGTCCGCGGACGATGTCGTAGGCCATGGTCTCGTCCACATCGAGGCCCATGTGGGTGAGCTTGAGGCTGATGTTCGCCTTCAGGCTGTGGGCGGCGATTTCGTCAAGCAGGTGGTGATAGAGCTGGGCGCTGGCGCGGGCTTCGTCGGCGTTGGTGACGTTTTCGCCCAGATTGTCGACGGAAACGCTGGCGCCAATTTGATTCATGGCGGCCGCGGCGCGGATGGCGTCCGACACTTCTGTGCCGGCGACGAAGCGGGCGGAAGTGCGCTGGCCAAAACGGGAGCGTTCGGCGAGGCCGCGCAGAGAGCGGCTCTCCGACAGCGCAATGAAAACTGCCCTCAGCATGGTGCACCCGATTTTCGCGGATTAAGACTGCCAGAGGCGTGCATTGGCATTACAGTATTTTTTACCACAAAGGGCGGGCGGATGCAGTGCGGCAAAAGGTCGTCGACTCCGAGTCTGTGCCATAGCTTGAGGCTGATCGAAAAAATGGACCGCGCGATGCACTAGCCGCGAAGCGGCGGAACAGGAAAGCCCGGCACGGGAGTGCCGGGTAGGTGGAAGTTGGAACCAATCGAGTCCCGCAACGGACAACACCTGGGTACGACCCAGACTCCTGCTGGACCGATGTTTCATGCTTCCCTCCGAGTTACAGTTGACTAGTCAGATGACTAGTCTGTACAATAGACTTGGCGTTAAGGAGGGAAACTTGGCTTCCTGGCAAGTGCAAGACGCGAAAGCGCGCTTTAGCGAGTTCTTGGATGCGACCATCAAGAAGGGCCCCCAGGTTGTCACCCGCCGCGGGGTGAAGACCGCCGTCCTGGTGCCGATCGAAGAATGGGAGAGGCTGCAAAAGGCTGCCCGCCCTAGTCTCAAGGACTTGCTGCTGGCTCCCGAACCTCGCTTCGACGACATTATCGGCAAACGCCGCGTCTGGCGACGCCGTCCCGTGGTGGAGTTCGAGTGAACAAATACCTGCTGGACACCAACGTCGTGTCCGAAACGCGAAAACCGCGGCCCCACGGAGCACTGATGGAATGGCTCAGCGGCGTAGAGGTGGGGCGGATTTTCTTGTCCGCTGTAACACTGGGAGAGTTACAGGTCGGGGTTGAGAAGACCAGGCACCAAGACCCGCCTAAGGCGGAAGAGATCGAGCGCTGGGTGGACCAGTTGGCCGCGGTCTATGAAGTGCTCCCCATGGACACTCAGTGCTTTCGGGAATGGGCCCGCATTATGGATAGCAAGCCTCATCACTTGCTAGAGGACGCGATGATCGCAGCGACCGCGCGCGTCCATCATTTGATTGTTGCAACCAGGAATGAACGGGATTTTGCGCAATTTGATGTTCGGATTCTCAACCCCTTCAAGAACTGAGTCGCCGCAGCGCGTGACGGCGCAGGCGGCTCAATCCAGCGACGCCAGCCGTCGTGTAGAATAACCGTTTGGATATGGACCTCTCCGCCATCCAGCAAGCCTTGCGCGAGCGCAACATTGACGCCTGGCTTTTCTACGATCATCACCATCGCGACCCGATCGCGTATCGCGTCCTCGGGCTGCCGAATGGGCTCATGGTCACGCGGCGCTGGTACTACCTGATCCCCGCCAAGGGCGAGCCCGTCAAGCTGGTCCACAAGATCGAGTCGGGACACCTGGATACCCTGCCCGGCACCAAGAAGCAGTACGCCGGATGGCAGGAACTGTTCGACGGCTTGAAGCGGATGCTGGCCCCGTATCGCGATGTGGCCATGCAATTCTCGCCCAATAACTTTGTCTTCACGATTTCCATGGTGGACGCGGGCACGGCGGACGCGATTCGCGGGCTGGGCAAGAATATTGTCAGCGCGGCGGACCTGATCGCCCAGTTCGAAGCGACGCTGACGGACGAGCAGATCCAGTCGCACTTCGCGGCGCGCGATGTGATTGACGCGGTCACCGCTGAAGCCTTCCAGGAAATTGGACGGCGCGTACGCGGCGGCGGCACACACGAGCATGAAATCCAGCAATTTTTCATGGAAGCGTTCCAGCGCGAGAATATGGTGACCGACGACCCGCCGATCGTGGCTGTGAACGCCAACAGCGGCAACCCGCACTACGAGCCGAGCGCAAGCCGGCCCGTGCCGATCCGCGAAGGCGACCTGGTTCTGCTGGACGTGTGGGCGAAGAAGAATACACCGGGCGCGATTTACTACGACATCACGTGGATGGGGTTCGTGGGCAAAGCTCCGTCGGACCGGCAGCGCGAGATATTCAGAATTGTGAGCGAGGCCCGCGATATCGGCGTGAAGACCGTGCAGAATGCCATCGCCGCCGCCCGGCCGATCGCCGGCTGGGAAGTCGATCACGCGGTGCGCGGCCACATCCAGCAGGCGAAACATGGAGAGCACTTCATCCACCGCACCGGCCATTCGATTGCGACCGAGGTGCATGCAAACGGCGCAAACATGGACGATTTGGAAATCCACGACGAGCGCCGCATTCTGCCTAATTCCTGTTTCTCGATCGAGCCCGGCATCTACCTGCCCGAGTTCGGCGTGCGCTCGGAAGTGAATGTGCTGGTGCGGCCGGGAAGCGCCGAGGTGACTGGTAAAATCCAACGAGAGATCGTGACCATCTGAATGGCCAAGCCGACAACAGATAAATCAACAAAAGTGAAAGAGCCGGAGTACCCGCTCACGACCATGGCAGTGGTCGCGCCGATCGTGGGCTGGCTGATTCCGGGCGGCGGACACATCCTGCTGAAGCGCTATGGGCGCGGCATTCTGCTGCTGGTGTCGGTGGTGGCGATGTTTCTGATTGGTTTGGGAATGCAGGGGCGGATTTACAAGCCGAACGGCGGCGACATCCTCGACGTTCTGGGCTTTGTTGGCGACGTGGGCTCGGGAGCGCTCTATTTTCTGGCGCGCATCATGGACTGGGGCAACGTGATGGCGGCGAATGCCGCGGCGGATTATGGCAAGACGTTTCTGATCGTGGCCGGCCTGCTGAACTTTATCGCGGCGGCGGATGCGCATCACATCGCGCTGGGGAAGAAACCGTGAACATCAGCCTTTCGCACTTCTCGGCGGCAGTGGTGTTCGCGTTGTTCGCGTCGACCGTCTTCGGCATCACCCAGCGCAATTCTGCGATCGAGCAGTTGAAGTACGGCCTCTACTGCTTCGCGCTGTTCGTCGGCGGAGTGTTTCTGGCGGGATGGGTAATGGCGCTCATTCGGCGGTAGGGAGTTCTCAGGTTCCGACTTCCAGACTGTAGAGACGGGGCTTGCCCCGTCTCACTCCACTAACGGAGACGCGGCAAGCCGCGTCTCTACGGGAATCCTTATACTAATCCGGCGGTTCAGGATGCAGGCCTTCGCCGGGCGCGAGCGGAAGGCGGGACGCCCCGCGGAGCAGGCCGCGTTCCCCGGGCGAGAACTCGTTCCTATATTCGTCGGAGTTGATGAGCCGGTCGCGCTGATCGGGCGTCAAGTCGCGCATGCCGCGGATGGCACGGTTGACGGCCTGGCGCCGGTCGGGCGGCAGCTGCTTGAACTGCTCAAAGAGCTGGCGCGACCGCTGCTTCTGATCGGGCGTCAGGTGCTCCCAGGTTTCCATGCGGTTCAGCATGCGCTCCTGCTGCTGCGGAGGCAGGCTGGAAAAATGCTGCAACCTCTGCCGCAGTTGCGCTTGCTGTTGCGGGGGAAGCCTGCGGAACTGCGGATCGTTTTCGAGCGCGCGGCGCTGCTGCGCCGGCGGCAGATCCTTATAGCGGCGGAGCCAGTTTCCGGCGTGGCCGGGCTGGTTCTGCGGCGGATGGAATCGATTGGGACGGCTGGGGCTGGGGCGATTCTCTTTCTGAAAGCGGTGCCACTGCCCGTCCGCTGGGTGCGATGGTGGATGCGGCTGTGGCGGCCGTTGCGGTTGCCGCGGTTGCGGCGGCGGTTGCGGATACCGCGATCGGGCAAACATGGCGGGGACACAGAAGGACGTCAGCAGCAAAAGCGCCGCTAGACAGCTCGCAATTCTTTCCCGGCCCAACATCTTCGGTCCCCTATCCGCGCTAATTACGGCTAACCTCTCCTCGTCACCTTGAACCCGCTGTCTCCTCAGCGGGAGACGCGGCAAGCCGCGTCTCTACAGCAGAATCCGGCTCACGGATTCGCGGTTACGTCGTCCTGCACCTGCAATTCGTCGAGCACGTCGAAATCGGCGTACAACTCGTCGTTTCTCTGCAGCGCCTGCAAGTCGCCGACCGCGGTTCCCGGCTGCACCGGCAGACTGAGCGATGGAGGCATGGTCGGCATAGTTTCGGAAACGTAAATATACGATCGGCCGCCAATCCCAATACCAACCGCCAGCGCTCCGGCAAGCACTACGCCCGCCGCCGACATAGCCCACGCCGGACGCCGCAGCCAACCGAGCCAGTTCAGCCATCCGGTCGCCGGGCGCGCCATTTCTTCGCGTAGACGCGCCTCGAGGCGGGTGTCGAAATACGGCGACGGTTCGGGCGCTTGCCATTCATCGAGCAGCGCCATGGTTTTCTGAAACTCCCGCAGATGGGCGGCACAGGCGGCACAGGATGCGATGTGGTTCTCGACCTCCGGCGTTGCCGCGCCCATGCCAGCGGAAGTCGTTATATCCGGCAACAGTTCGCGAATTTGATTGCAATTCATACTGCTTTCCTCTACTTCCCAGAAACAAACTCTTTCAGCTGTTCGCGCAAGGTTTCATACGCGCGGTACAGCAACGATTTGGTGGCGGACTCGCTCAACTTCAGCACGCCCGCAATCTGGCGGTAATCCATCTGCTGATACTTGTGCATGATGACCGCTATGCGCTGGCGCTCGGGCAGCCCGTTCACTACGCCGCGGATGGCCGCCAGCCGCTCCCGCTTTAGGATTTGCTCTTCCGCGCTGACCGAATCGTCGGCCAGGTCGGGCGTGTTGCCCGTCTCCCGGTCCGGCTCGTCGAGGCGCAAGGTATTTTCTGGACGCTCGTGCCGCGTATCGCGCGCGTAGTTGACGGCCAGATTAGTCGCGATGCGATACAGCCAGGTTGTAAACTTCGCGCTCGGCTCGTAGCTGGTGCGCGACCGGTACACGCGCAAAAATACTTCCTGCGCCAACTCCTCCGCCGTCGACGGATTGTGGCACATGCGGTACATAAAGCCCACCATCGGCCGGCGATACTTCTCGACCAGGTAAGCGAAGGCGGTTTCGTCGCCCGTCTTCACCCGCAGCATCGCGTCGACGTCGGAAACGGCGGCGTCCGCGGCGACGTCCGTGCTAACGACGGAATTTGCCCTGCTAGCGGCCGCAGACGAACACGTTCCCGCAAGGTTCAGCAGCCCGCGATCCAGTATGCCGCGATCAATGGCCACGCTGCTCACATTGGTAGAAACCCCATTTGGGGGAGAAAGTTGCGCCTCCTCGGACACGGGGAGTCGCGCAGAAGTGTTTTCCCGTGAATCAGTTACGGATCGTGGGTCGGGAGTGTCGGAAGCGGCCATGACAGGGCGACAGAAAGAGGCTATCGGGAGCGGCGCAGGCGGTCAAGAGCCTGGGTAGATGCCGGAAGGGTAGGCCCGATTTGTTACAATAGCAAAGCCGCAAGCAATCCCAGTGGGCGCTTAACTCAGCGGTAGAGTGCCATCCTCACACTCTATCGAGGCCCGGCACATCAATAACTTGCAAGATTTTCTCGGGAACACTAAGCCACGTTTAGAAGGGTTTGGGACAGCGGGAAATCACAATCGTTCCCCGATTCGTTCCCACATTCAACTTCACGCGGGCGGTTGGCACCCACTAAGACCTCGGATGTCGGGACAAGCATGCACGCCGCAACTGCCGCGTCGAGCAAATCGTTTTTTCGGCACCCAGTCATCGTTCAACAAGGAGCCTCGATTTCTGCGAGGCACCTGCAAATCAGAAAAAACTGGGGAAACAACAGCTTGGCCTGAGACATCCCCCTCAACCCCCGAAATCCACGCCGAACGACGCTGACGGGGTTTTAACGAAACGGGGGTACCAAACCCCTAGGACACCCCGCGCACCCCGCCAAATCGACGCAAAACGACGCTGCAACGGTCTTTGAGAGGTGGATATCGGTGTCACGAACGACCATGAACTGATCTCACACGAATTATCCGGTGCGAAGGCTTGAAACGAGTACCTGCGGAGGAGGTGATGAAGTCTGGGAACAAGGGGATGAGTAGAACACGCGGAAGAATGTGCGGACTCTCAGCTGGACATAATGTTTTTATGCTCAACGGTGGCGCATGATATAATGGACATGTGATCGACAAGAAGTTGTCGGAATACTTCTCTGCGCTAGGCCGAAAATCCGCCAAAGCAAAGATGAAACAGTTGTCACCGAAAAAGCGGCAAGAGATCGCACGGAATGCGGCCAAAGCCCGATGGGCGAAGACCAAGAGACGGAAGAAGGGTAAGCGCGGGACTGGGAGGAAAGTTGACTGACACGAAGAACGCCGCTGTCTATGTTCGAGTTTCAACCGGCGATCAGGACACCGGGATGCAGGAACAGGAACTGCGGGACTACTGTGAACGACGTGGTTGGACACCAATCCTGTATCGGGATCACGGCAGTGGCGCAAAGCAGGATCGTCCTGCACTGAACTTAATGTTGGCTGATTTGCGGAAGCGGAAAATCGATGTGGTTGTGGTCTGGGCGCTGGATCGACTTGCTCGAAGCCTGCGACAACTGCTGGCGATTTCAGAAGCATGCCACGCGCTGGGAGTTGATCTTGTCTGCTTGAAGCAGTCGATCGACAGTACGGCTCCAGCAGGCCGATTGATGTTTCAGGTTCTCGGAGCAATTGCAGAATTCGAACGAGAACTTCTGAGGGAGCGAGTGAAAGCGGGAATGGCACAGGCGAAGCGCGCAGGAAAAAGAATCGGTCGGCCAGCATTGCGGCGCTTCGGTCCCGGCGAAATGCAACGGATACGGACATTGCGCACGCAGGGTGCTAGTGTTCGCAAGCTGGCTAAGGATTTTGAAACAACGCAGTGGATGATCGCGAAACTTCTCGGATCATCGGAAGTGGCAGAGAGTGTGGCAGCATGAAGAAGCCGAAAACGAAAGCGACAAAATCAACTCTGAATTCCATGCAGGAAATTGGCCGGAAGTACGGGGTCACAGTGACCGACATGTCCAAGCGGGGAGTGCGAGCAATCGGGTTCCTTGGCGGAGTCAGAAGGCAAATTCAGGGGAGAGAACGGGGTCAATGAGTGTAATGGCCTGTTTACGTCAACGATCCCTGCGAGTACGATTCCCCGGTGATCATCCTGCGCGGCACCGCGAAGGTTCTTGCGGCAGCAACGGGATTGCTGCTTGCGTAGAGCGTCCTTCAGATGTCACGCTTTCTCCGCTGACCTGACTGATTCCAGTGTGGTGCACACATAGACGGATCAGCGGAGAACTTATGTGAAGCAGCATCGCAGCGAGAAGAGCGCCGCTCACGTTACCACGGAACAGTCCGGCCGAGATAATCAAGGTATTCCAGCCCGGCATTTCCTTGCTTCTTGAGCAGAACGTTCACCAAGTTCGGGACACTCTCCTCAATGCTCAGGTGCGCATCTGGTCCTCCCATCTCTGTACGGACCCATCCAGGAGCCATCAACACCATCGCGCGTGAAGACCCAGAGTTGCGGGCTGCATAGCTCCGCATGAACTGGTTCAAGGCTGCCTTGCTACCGCGGTAGACCTCACGCATCCCTGTGATGTTATTTGCGACGCTGCCTTGACCCGATGACATCACCCCGATCAAGCCGTTGGCAGAAACAAGATCCTGGAGCGACTCGACCACTCGCATAGGACACAACGAATTGGTAATCATGACACGTACGAACTCGTCTGTCGTTACCTCTCCGATCGTCTCCTTCTCGTTGTTTGTAGTCCCGGCATTCACGAAAAGCATCTCAAACACTCTGCCTGACAGACGCTCCCGCAATGCTGTCACCTGAGCTTGTTCGCAGATGTCCAGCGTCTCTATTTCAAGCCGTCCCTTGAACTCGTCCGCAAGATCGTGCAACTTCGTTAGGCCCGATCCCGCCCGCACGGTACCAACTACGTTCCAGCCTTTCTTCAGGAACTCTTCTGCCATAGCGAGGCCTAGGCCACGGGAGGCCGCAATGAGAAGAATGGTGGGATTTGTCTGATTTGAGGCAGTGGATGACATTGCCTTCAACCTCCTTTGTTTCGACTTGATTTAAGTATGGCCAAGGACGGAGACAAGCGCCAGACGCATCTGATGCAAACATCCCAATTTCACTCATTGACGGTCGGCCAATTTCTCAATGAGTGAAATCGCCTGGTTTCAACAGTTGTCTTGCTTGGCTTCTACTCAAGGTACTGATTAAACTGGAATACATGCTCGCGGATACAGTTTTGCCGTGAAAAGCCTTATAAATCCAAGCCTGCTACGAGCGATAGACGGCAGAAACTTTTGGCCTTACATTTACTTGGTTCTCTTGCTGCTAGCGACGCCCGGCGTATCACAAACGCATGATAAGCCGAATGCTCATCCCGGTCCCAAGGAACCTGGGAGGGAAAATGGGAACCGCTCTCTCGCCCTTCAGAAGCTGCTTCGAGAGGCGCAAAACGGGTCATCGGTTCATATTCGAATAGAAACCTACACTACGGACCCATCAAAGCTCGCGGCTTTCCAAGGGCAAACACGGTACGGTACTGATGAAATCGAGATTGATGTTGCCTCTGGCGTTTCCAAGAGCTATGACGAAGCCCTACTTGCCCATGAACTCTTTCACGTTGTTTTACACAACAAGGGTTTTAATCCAGGGGTCAAACTCGCCCCTGGATACGTGATTCCTGGCCTATCGACACCTGATACTGATCGGTTTCTTGCTCCGATCGGGACTTGGGTTAATAGCTGTTTTCCGGACGAGCTAATCGACCGAGAGACTGCTAAGCGCGGATTCAAGCCTGCTCTCCTTACAGACCTTCAGGCTCAGGAAACTCTAACGGGGATGAAGGAATTGGGGGACCAACGGATTTCTATTTCTGAGCTCGCGCAAAGGGGTTATGCCGTCAGCCTATTTTGTTTGGGCTTGCGGCGTCCGTCCTCAATACAAGCAATCGACAAGCTCGCCGATGTTTTGTCGCCCGAAATTGCAAAGACAGAGAGAGCACTTCGTCGGCAATTTGCAGGCAGCAGATGTCATTTCAATGATCCCAAGAGTTGCTACGCGCTGACGGTCCGGTTGCGCGATGCTGCTCGCTTTGAAGGGATAATCGCTCTCAAGAACCCATCCACTTCCAACTGGCAATAGCACTGTCGCAAAATCGCGTTAACACTCAAAATGCCTGAGCAGGGGGTTTTGAGCGCAATCGTCTGGTTGCGCCAGTTGACAGAGTTGACAAGCCTTCGATGCCGACTGCTCACACGAATGTCATCGCAGTGGGCGCTAGAAGGAACGGGCACCGACAGGTTGGAATCGACCGCCTGCGGGCACTCAACGCCACTCAGTTTCCTGCCGTTATACGCCGCTCGTTACCATCGTGACCTTGCCCATGCCTACGGCTGGTACTAAGAACCTTATATGTCTGGTTTTGAACTTACCCAGGCCATCGCGTCCTCTGCGTTCGCAGAGGTTTAGGGCACAGGTTAAGGAGAAAAGCCCGGCGAGTTTCGAAAGAACTCAGGGCACTTGAAGAATGACACCCTCTACTTGTCGTCCGTAGGAACGCAAGCAAGGGGCGTGTTTAGGGGAGCCATATATGAAGTTTGGTTGGATCATCTTGATATTGGTAACGGTGAGCGCGGCGGCAGAAGATGCGAAGACAAGAGTCTTCGTCACAGACCACGATTCTTGGCAGGAGTCTGGCCACTTCGCTGCCACCGAAGATAGCGCATCCGCCAGCTACTCCGGCAATGTCCGCCGCATCAGCGTTGAGCAGATGAAGAGCCTTAACAAAGCCTGCCCACAAGTGACCATCACTAGCCAGCCAGCCGGCGCTGATTTCGTGGTCGTCTGGGACACCAAGACTTGGCAGCAGACCTCTTGGTCCGGCCACCAAAACGAGTACACCGTTTTTAATGCGAAGGGTGATTTGGTCGGCTCCGGCGCAGATCACAAGATTGCGAATGCTGCTAAAGGTGTTTGTGCTCTCGTGGCCGGGAAAAAGTAATGTAACGAGTGGGAGCCCTTTAAGATGAAGGTTCAACCCCCTGCGGCTTGAACCTTAACCCCTTTGGCGCTGGCTATCGGGGTGCCCGGAAATTAGCCGCAGAGGGCTGGTCTACCGGACTGGCATATCGGGCTAGAAATCTTGATCGAGGGACAGGATCAGGGCCGTCCCATGACAATACCGTCAGGGCTGCCGCCCGAGCTGTCAAGCTGTGGGACCCGGAGAGCAAGCTGCGTCGCGTTTACGCCAAAACGTCGCACTCAGGAAGGAAATGCAGCAGAACCCATGACGGGGTTTTGAGTGTAATCGCTTGTTCACGTCAGTTGACAAGGGATATGATTGTCCGCATGTGCCAACGAACACCGCATTTCCTGCGACTAACCCTTGTATTGTTTTCTCTGGTCGTGCTTCTGATCGGATGCAATCGCAACACGGTTCACGCAAGTGATTTTGTCATCGCCGATGTAACCATGGATGCGCGTGCCGCAACCGGGAACAGGCTGATCGGGAAACTGTACTTGAGCAACGGAAGGCTTCGCGTTGATTGGGGTGTGTTTGCGGACATCATCGATCTAAGCAAAAGGACAGGGTGGAGGATTTTCGACTCATCCAAGACGTACATGGACCTCGCAGATAAAGATCTATCCACATATGCGCCGGAAATGACGAGCGGGTCGTTGTGCCCCCACACCCAAGTGCCGTCTGCCTGCAAGCTGTTAGGGAAAGAGGAAATGAATGGCCGAGTTGCCAATAAATGGGATGTATGGAATCCACGCGGTTTTCACGTCTACTGGTGGACAGACGACAAACTGCAGATAACCCTTCGCTGTGAAATTGGCGAGACAATTTACGAAGTCAAGAATCTTCGGAATGCTCCCTTCACGCACACCATGCTAGAGCCACCGGCTGGGTATCAGAAAGTAAAAACGTGGCCCTGACTTGCATGCCCATCGATTGACAGCGAGCAGAATCAAACTGTTGAAACATCCCGTTTACACTCACAACTCGGCCCCGGCGGGGGGTTCTGAGTGAAATCGCCTGGTTTCGCCAACTGAAGCGTCAAGGCCTTAACGGGAATGCGTCGCACACTGCTCAAGTGCGTGCCGCGTCTCAGTGGCCCAAGGGACAAGCGAGTTCTCGTCGTCGTACAAAGTGACGCCCATATCCCCACCACCCGCTCGAATGCGAAACTCGTGTATCAACGGGTGAAGCATGACAACATCAAATTTCGGCAGAGCGAGGCGCAGTTGCTGAAACTTCGAGAATTGCACCTTGATAGCTGGGCAATTCATTTCAGTCAGTTTCCACCTCTTTACGCGCACGTCCTTCTGAATGTCGTCCGCTGAGCGATTTGGAAATTCCCGATGCAGCGCCATCATTTGGTCGTAAACGGATGTTGACTCGGCTTCTTGCACGTGCGCGGCAAGGTAGCGCGGCAAACCAGAAACCGTATCGGAGTTTTCAGTCCCAATGACGAAAGAATACTCAAGGACATCTGTGTGCAGGTCGCGGTGGGAGCGGTACGCAACGTAGACACCGTAGCGCTCGTCAATCGGGAAAAGGTCGTGGAGAGCCTTATCGAAATGATTACTCATCCAATCCCAATCTGCACTCGACTGAGCTGACAAGCTCCCGCCCGCAGAGAAGGACAGCAGAAGGGCAGCAACGCACAAGCCGTAATAACGTGAAAACATGGCTGTATTGTGCCACCAGCGGCCCGTAGATGTTGAAAAATCGCGATTTCACTCATTGAACCCTGGGCGGCGTTTTGAGCGCTAGCGCCTGTCAAACGACAGTTATCGTCGCCGTGCTGGAGCTCGGCAGTGCTTTGGCGTAGGATACTAGCCGCTATGAAAAGCATTCATCGTCCGAGGATCATGAGGGCCATACTCGTAACGTGTTTTATCCTGCTCGTGTACGTCCTGCCCTCTCCCGCCCAACAGCAGCCGCAGCCAACGCTTGCCCAATGTAAGGCGTTCGCGCAGATGTTAGGGGATAATCCCACCGCTGCGGTTGATAAGCTGAATCACGATGGCACAGCGGGCGACTTGCTGGTCATGTCCACCCAACTTGCCAGATGCCAGGAGCGATATCAGAAAGATTTGTCGCCTGCATCCTTGGACGAGTTGAGTCGTGTCGGGTACCGTTTGGACTCGTTGGTAATCCAAAGAATGAGCGATTTCTTGGAACGCCACAAGCTGATGGACAAATTCAACGACGAAGAGGAACAGCACAAGGAGCAGAGAGTTAAAGCGGGTTCCCGATGACCAGCTCAACGATTCCACTTGTGAACTGGAACGAACTCATTCTCGCGATTGGTACAGCGCACCCGGCGTAATCCAACCTAATTGTTGCAAAATCCCAATTACACTCATTGACCTTGGGTCAGCAGTCGGGGAACGGGAGCCACGAACCGGGATCGGTGCGGTACTGGGCTCCAAGAAGGTATTCCTTTCTGGAGGCATGAATCCGGGGAAACCGGCCCTTGCGGGCCAATGGCTTAGCGGAACGAGAACAGACACCCTTTTGTGAGGGCATGGTCTGGGGGCTGGGATGATCCATAACGGGGAGAAATTTTCTTACCTGTGAATCCCACGCAATAACTGAGCGGGAGTCATTTCAAAACTGATAGCAAGGATTTCAAGAGTCCTGAGACCCGGCTCCTTCTTCCCATGCTCCAGCTGAGAAATATAGACACTCCCCAAGCCAGCGTGCTCGGCCAGATACACCTGTGTCCAACCGCGTTTCCTTCGCAGCGTTCGGATTCGATTGCCGAACCGGACACAGATATCGCTTGCCATTGCACAAGCATGGCGATATCCTCCCGGCTATGTTTAGCCAGTCGGCTAATGTTCCCCTGACGGGGCGATGTGGCATCAAGGCAGGGCCGAGCGCAACAGTCATAACTGTGAGGGCACTTGAGACGCCATCGAACTAAATTACGAGACAAGAGCGAACGGGGGGTTGTTATCACACTGGTCGCGGTGTTCGTGCTGTTTGTACTGGGAGCGATGGCTGCGCTGTCGATTGATGTGGTCACGTTCTACACCGCACGCAGTGAAGCTCAACTCGCAGCCGATGGCGCGGCATTGGCCGGAGCGCGGGTGCTGGTCAACTCGGGGGCGACTTCTGATTCGACCGGGGTGTTGATGCCGTCCGCGCAATCTATCGCCACTGCCGTTGCTACTCAGGTCGCACTTCAGAACTCAGTCGGAGGCGGTTCCTTGACCAACGTCAACGTTACTTATGGGGGAAACGATACCAATCCGACTGTCACTGTGAGCGTGCAAAAAACAAATTTACCCACATTCTTTGCGCGAATCTGGGGAAAGACACAAGCCACGGTGGGTGCCTCGGCCACGGCGGAAGCCTACAACCCATCGGGGGCAAATTCCAACCAGAATCCGGTCCCGGTTGCGCCCCTATGCGTAAAACCGTGGCTATTGCCGAACATGGACCCCAGCAATCCGGGCAATCCCATTTTTGTCGTGAGCACAGGTGCCGTGCAAACCGGTTCGAATCTGCTGGGATGGAGTTACGACACCCAGAACACCGGCACAAGGATGATGCCGGCCTGCGCAAGCGGCACCTGCACCGCTCCACTTCCCGTGCCTCAGGCTTGGAACTATTATCCGGGAGCTGATGATCCTACGAGTTTCCCACATCCGACCAACTCGCTGCCCACCTGTTCCCTGATACCGACGCCCACCAATTATCAGGAAAGCATTATGGGGTGCGTCCAGACGCCGATGTCGTGCAATCAGCAAACGGTCAATATCGACATTACGCCTTATGGCAACACGCGAAATTCGGATACAGCGAATGCGGTGAACTGTCTGACCCATGCAACCAACGATCGCGGCGATACTATTACAACCACGCCTGCTCCGCCCACGCCTCCTCCGCCGAGCCAGCCTTTCGAGTTCGTTGCCGGTGACGATAACCCGATTCCGGGCATAGGGGGAAGCGAAGTGATGGTCAGCGATTCAATAGTCACGGTGCCAGTATTCAATAGTGTCACCGGGGTATCGCCTACCAACCCGATCGTGGGTTTCGTTCAATTGTTTCTAAATCCAAACGGACGTCTAATGGGCGCTAGCGGTCGAATCAAGGCCACTGTCATTAATCTAGCGGGTTGCGCAAATCGGTGGAGTGCACAGCCGATTATTGGCAATGGCGCGTCTCCCGTCACGGTGCGGCTGATCTCACAGTAGAGGGTAAAAGAGTAGATGATGGCATCGGCCATTCCTACGTGTACAAATGGATGAAAAGCATTAAGCCAATGGCGCATAGACTTGGAAGCAGGGAAGGCGCAGAGATTGCTGAGGCGGCTCTCGTGCTGCCGCTGGTGTTCATGCTTCTGTTGGGCATCGTCTGGTTTGGACGGGCCTTTAACATCTACTCGACTATCGCGCAGGCTGCACAGCAGGGTGCGATCACTGCGGCGCGTGCGACGTGCGCCAATTGTGGCAACGGCCCTGCTTTTCCCACCGATCAAATGGTGGACAACACGATTGATGCGGTGATGCAGGCGTCCAGTCTCGATCCGACCCAGATTCCCCCAAACTCTAAAGCTCCTGCTCCAGTCTTCTGCGTGAATCCCCCGACGCTGGCGACATGCACGAACACCAACAACATTACGATCTGTCGGCAGGTACTGCTGAATGCCCCCGTCTCTTCGACCCAGCCTTCGCGATGTGGAGTCATAGTGAGCTTTCAATATCCATTTCAGTTCTTTCTCCCTTACACTTCCCTCAACGGGCTGAATGTTGTGATGACGGCGCAAGCGCAAAGCAGGATGGAGAACTAGAATGTTTCACTTGCGAATTCTGCATTGCCCCGAAACGGTCCGCTCTTTGAAGAGCGCGACAAATGCGGCACTCGGTCTGCTGAAGGATGAACGCGGGGCCGCGCTGCTGGAGTTTGCCATTTCGCTGCCGCTTCTGGTGGTGTTCGTCGTGGGCATCTACGATTTTAGCGGCGCTTTCAATGAGAAGCAGAAGATTCAGCAAGCCGTGCAGGAGGGTGCCATCCTTGCTGCCGCTGAGCCGATGAGTGACATTCAGACGACCAACACGACACCGGAGTCTTTGCAGGCAGTAGTGACGGCGGTTTTCAACTCGCTGGTCGGCAGCGGAGTAGTGCCGACCGGAACTTGCAGCGCACCGGTACCGTCTGGACCGGTTGGCCTCACTTGGACTTACACGATTTCTAACTGCAACAGCAATAATCAGAATGACAATTTGATCATCGTCATCAACCGTGGGTCAATATGTTCAGCTGGGCCTGCCTGTGCATCAGGACCACCCGTAGCCGTCGGTACCGTCGTTCAGATTACATATCCGTACCATTGGCGGTTCAATAGCGTGATTCAGTTGTTGGTTCCGGGCGCAACCTATGCGGCCACAACATCCTTGACCGAGAGCGCTACGGTTCATAACCAGTTGTGAGTTTTTCTGCCAACGGACAGTCGCAAGATTGTCCGATGCTGCGCGAAAGAGAATCGCTGCTGCACCGGCGCCGGGCGTCGGCGGGCAGTTTGTATACGAAGGAAACGATTGTAATCCTGCCGAAGCAGTAGGAGTTCGCTTCGCGTTGCTCCGCTCCACCGCTGCGGGAAACGTGGCCGACTATAAGCGCAGGGGACGGACGGACTGGACGCACTGGACGCAAGAATTCCTATAACCCACCTCTGTTCGATTATAGAAATTGAGATTGAAAATCGGGATTGAAGCTCAGGGCATCGTTATCTGAGTCTGGATTCCTGCGTCCGCAGCGTCCAACCGTCCAGAATCCTGTGCAGGGTTCCGGCTTCTGGCTTTACACTGTGACCGTGGAAAAAGTGAAGAGCGGTGAGAAAACTTCGTCCTCGGATAATGGTCATCAACTTCCTGAAGACTTCCGCGATAACGTAGCTGCCAGCTTGGCGCAGTACATCCTGCCGGAGATGGGGGGAGTCCGCGTAACGAAGCTGGCTAGATTCGCGAATTCGCTCGAAGCCATCGCTGAGTCCGTCTCGAAAGTCGAAGAGAATTTAGCTCTTGAGCGGGAAGCAGAACGGGAGCTACGTGTATCGAGGGTGCGATCGGGTCGGGCGAAGAGAAAGATAAAGCACAGTTTGAAGTTCCTCGATGACGCCGAGGTGATCGGCATGAATATGAAGGAACTGCGCCCGGGATCCCTAAATTTCCAGCCAGCACGGGAAGCGCTGGAGCAGCTGGAAAGGACGTTCAGTGACTTGGAATCGACTGGCGCGGCACTGATTCACCCTGATCTAAGGAAAGCGAGTGAGGAGAGTCTTGCCACCCGGACGCCATACAGGCTGAGCCACCCGGAGTTCAAACCGACTCCGAAATCGCAGAAGCTCATGCACCGCGCGGTCGAGATGCTGGATGACGAAATACAGAAGTTCACCCGTGGCAAGGTTCCGCCGCGTCATGTAAATAAATTTATCGCGGAATTCCTCGACTCTCTCGGATGGGCGGTGGACGTTGCAAACGTGAAGACTATCCGGGCGCGCTACCATGAGCAAAAGCGGTCGGCCGCGACTCCGGGTATTTCCCCAACTCGACCATAAGCCGTTTCAAAATCCCCACCCGTTTCAAAAGCGCCAACCAATATTGTTTCTTCCCAACCCTGCCCAGTCTTGAGCAGACTCTAATTGCGTCTGCGAACCGGTGTTGGATGATTCCGGCCCTGTACAACCCGCTATTCACCGGGTTGCCTTACCAGCCTGCCGGGGAAACACGTCACCTGCAGTAGCAGACGATAAAAAACTGAGGAGATCACATTATGGCAACGACAACTACTAACTTGCAGAAAAACCCCACGATCGAGCGTGCAGAGCGGCTCGTCTCTGATTTGAAAGCGGCCCGGGATTTTGGCTACACGAAGGACGCCATCTTGCGCTTCATCGCCGACGTGGATTGCCGGTCGGACTATCTGGCAGACCGCGGTGACGGTCCAGCCGTGCTTGGCGATGGCGATTTCGCGGAGCTGTACATCGACTCGCTCCAACGGAGGGGCAAGATGCCGTTGGCATTCATGCACTTCGAGATGGCAATGGGGCGAAGAGGATGGATGAAAGCGGCGAAAGACCGAACTGCTCAAGGTGACACGCGTCGGCAAGGCAAATCGAAGCGGTCACAAACGTAACTCACCGCCGGATTGAAGAGAGGACAGTCATGCAAACACCAGCGACAGGGAAAGCGCATTGATGAATGAACCGGGATGGATGGCTGGGCATCGGCAGCACTTCGACGCCAATACCCTCAGCACGTTCCTGTGCTTGATTCTTCAAACCATCCACCCGCGAAATAAGAAAAGTGAACCTCAGTAGAATACAGGCAGGCGCCCCCTGCGGAGAGGCGGTCTTCTAGATATAACCATATAAGTTTGTTTGTTGTGATGGGGAGAGTGGGAATGGCAACAGAGATAGTATTTCCGTATCTGGTGAACGAGGCTGCTTTCGTGCATAAGATTGTCATGAGTGTATGGACAGAGGAGAAGCCGGTTTTGTATCAGTTGCTGGATGAAAAACGTGAGGGGATTCTGAAGCCTGATTCTCGTTATGCACGTTCCTTTAAGGGGAAGGCGCCGCTGACTGGCAACCCACTCGAAACCGTTTATGCGAAAGTTTCTCGATTCCCGCGAGTGCCTCCCTGTCAAGTGACGATGCGATCGGAAGAAGTACCGCTGAGCGGCGCGCAGGTCAACGAGAGCATGAGATTACTTTTTCCGGCAGCTAGCCGAATTCAGCCGGTGCTCGTCGAATTGACGTTCGATCTGACAAAGACATCGGTTGATTACCTCCACCAGCACATGATTCACCGGAGCCGTCAATGGAATGAGCGGTGGGATCGGGTTCGGGGAAGGAGGACTGTATATGTCGGTTCTCCCGCTTCGGGGTGGCAGGTTCGAATTTACGACAAGACCGAGCGCGTAGTCCGGTTGGAGCTCATCCTGCGGAAAGGAATTCTACCCGACAATGGCATTCTGCAACCCGACAACGTCGTCACACTAAGGTCGCTCGAACTGCAACCGAAGTTTTCACTCCGGAGATTCTCACGACCCCGAGTGGCAGCGGCAACGAAGAACTGGAACGATCAGTACTGGCAAGATGTGGCGTGCAATTGGGAGCGTAGCGGAAGCTCCCTCCAACGACTGTGCCAGATGCTGGTTGGACGCGGTGATAAGACCGGCAGTCTGTTCCCGCTTTCTCGGCTTCAGCGGAATCTGGAGCGTATGCAGGGCAACTTGATTTGGTGACAGCGATGATGAATCATGCAGAAGGTTTTGTGGTTTTGAAGCTTTTGTCGAGGTGGCCCGAATCAGGTGTTGTGGTTTTGACGGTTTTGGACGGCAGGAGTCGGGGATGTGCGAGTAAGTGAGCGGACAGGTCATCTTATCGAGAGTAGCTGACTGCCTAAGTGGGTTATATATAGGACTTATGTATTGGATGAAATTTCTTACGCCATGACGAATTTTCTTGCCATGATGACGAACCGGTGCTAAGTTTTGTTTTGAAGTTGTAGCTCAAGGAACAGAGAGCTACGCGACAGCCGAGCCGAATGGGGCGCTCAAGCCCCTTCACCTTGTTCTGTGCAGTCGCAATAGGCGCCAGCTCAAACTGGCGCTCTTGCGGAGGACTGCGATGACAAGGGTGACCTGTAAACAACGGCAATTCCATTCCAACCTGATCAGCGCTGCGACAGTTTTTGCAGCGCATCCATTTCCCAGCGCAGTATCCCGCCGGGTGGAGTTCGTGTCCCATTCATCCAAACTAGTCGTCGTTGGAGGTGCGTATGGCTTCTAAAAAGACACCTTCCACTCAAGAGAGAGCACTCGCGCTTCTGAGCGATTCGGACTTCTTCGGAAAAGTTCGGGAGGCCGGCGAACGTGGTGGACTCGCTGGTGAGGCACGCAACACTGTGGCGATCTACGTGGTCGCGATTTCTTCACTTCTCGAAAGGCCCATGAATGCCATCCTGAAGGGCGTCAGTTCCGCGGGGAAGAATTTCCTTGCCTCACGAGTCCTGCGGCTACTACCAAAAACAGCGGTACATGAAATCACCAGCTCTTCACCCACTGCTTGGAATTATTCGGGCGATGACTTCCGAAATCGCGTCGTTTATTTGCAAGAACGGAATGAGGCCGCGGGAGCGGTGAATCCGGTTCGACTGCTCATCAGTGAAGGCTGCCTCACACGAACCGTCACTGTCCGGAAGGGCGGCACGTTGACGACCGAAACGTTCGTTGCGAGAGGCCCGGTAAGCACAATTTCGACGACGACGCGTGATCGAATCCAAATCGACGACGAGACGCGGCACGTTTCTTTGTGGCTCGATGAGACGCCGGAACAAACACGCCGGATCAGAGAACGCCAGCTGTCACCTCTGCCGCCGTTGGAGGACGATGAGATCGAGGTTTGGCACGAAGTGTACGGGCTTGTCCAGAAGCGTGCTTCCGTGCCTGTGACGTTCCCCGACTGGTTCAAGAAAATCAAGGTGTTCGATGGCGATGTCAGGGTTCGCCGTTACTTCCCGGCATTTCTGGCAGCAGTTCGAACGATCGCGCTCATTCGCTCGTTCAAGAGGCACCCGGAAGATTTCGAATCGGACGAATCAATTATTGCCAGCTTTCTCGCTTATGCAAAAGCTGCATACATATTCGACAGCGCGTTCGTTGAAAGCCTGAACCGAGGAGACGACGAGTGCCTGGAGACTTCTAAAGCTATTGAGTCGATTGCTTCGACTCAGGATGGCGAGCCCGTTGATGCTGACCAGCTCGCCAAATTCTTGGGGGTTTCCTACGACATTGCCAGCGCGAAATTACGTTCTGCATCGGAAGCAGGAGTAATTGCACGAGCGAATGAACCAGAAAAAAACAATGGCAAGCGCTACCTCCCGGCTAAACCAATTCGGTTCGTCCCTGATCCGGAAGAGGTGTTTGCAGAATTTCTTAAGCCGAAAAAACCGATTGTAATTGTGCATCCCGTGACAGGCGAAATGCTGACGTTCAAGTCGCCCGGAGAGTTAAAGAAAGTGAGTCGAACACCGGTGAAGAAGGGGGCGCGATGAGCAATAACAGGACAGTGTCGGCACCACAGTTTGAGCCGTTGCTCGACGATGAGGAGGCTGCAGCTTTGCTCAGCATCCACCCAAAAACAATGCAGCGGCTTGCTCGCACGGGCCGAATACCAGCACACCGGATCGGGCGATTCTGGAGATACCGAGTGTCGGAGATTGATGCTTGGCTGCGGCGTTCCGGCAGTTCATCAGATGCTGGTAGAATCGACGACGCCAACTTGCCCGCGTGAATATCTGGAAGGAGAAAAAATGAGATTCACGCGGAAACGGTATCAACAAGGTTGCCTGTACCGCGAACATCGCCACGCTGGCCCAGACGTTTGGGTTTTCAGATGGCGTGACGGGACAGTCAACCGCAAAGAGCAAATAGGTAGCGTGGAACGGTTCAAGACCAAGTCGGCAGCGATGAAGGGTTGTGAATTTCTCCGCGCAAACATCAACCGGGAAACCAGATCACCGCGCACTGTGGCGGAACTGGTGACCCATTACACGGCGAACGAATTGCCGAGGAAGTCACCGTACACGGCGGAAGTTTACACAGGGTATTTCAATACGCGGATTCGACCCAAGTGGGACAGTTACTTGCTGTCTGATGTGGAGACGGTTGCTGTCGAAGTATGGCTCGGCACTCTCTCACTGGCGCCGGGGACGAAGGCGAAACTTCGAAACCTGATGCACGCTCTTTTTAATCACGCCATGAGATGGAAATTCTTCAACGAAAATCCCATCTCTCAAGTGAGACAGAGCGCAAAACGGCAACGGGTACCAGACGTGCTGACGGTTGAGGAAATCGGCAAGCTGCTTGGGGAGCTATCCGAGCCGTGGCGTACCGCGGTCTATATCGCGGTTACTACCGGCCTTCGGGTCAGTGAATTGCTGGCTCTCAAATGGGCGGACGTTGAGTTCTCGGCAGGGGAGATTAACCTGAGCCGAGGAATCGTGCGTCAGCACGTTGGGGAGATGAAAACGGAAGCGAGCCGGAAACCCGTACCACTACACGATACGCTCGCTGACGTGCTGACACGTTGGCGTGGAGTTTGTCCCTACAATCAGGACGGCGATTATATTTTTGCCAGTCCAGACCGGCACGGCAGGCAACCGTACTGGCCTACTGCAGGGATGGAAGACCACATCCGACCCGCTGCTGTCCGAGCGAGAATCCAGAAACGGGTGGGTTGGCATACTCTGCGTCACACATTTGGAACCTTGTTGAAGAGCCAAGGAGCGGACGTAAAGACTACGCAGGAGCTAATGAGGCACGCGAACGCCAGCATCACTCTTGATCGTTACGTTCAAGCTGTGACGCCGGCAAAGCGGGAAGCACAGTCTCGCCTCGTTCAGGCTGTTCCGTTCCCAAACGTTCCCACGCGGTTGACGGAAGTGATTGCAACTGCTTGAATGGAAAGAGTTGGGCGCTTAACTCAGCGGTAGAGTGCCATCCTCACACGGTGGAAGTCGTAGGTTCAAATCCTACAGCGCCCACCATTCACGTTCTCGTCCTGATTTTTGTCAGAAATCGCCATGGAGAGACCCGCCTGTTTGTCTGCCTCGGTGCCTTTACCGGCCGAGACCGTAAGTAATCTGGTGTTTCCTACGCGAAGGCGAAAAAATCTTCCTGGTGGAGGGATTCGACGCCCATTGCAAAAGGCCCTTATGGCAAGGACTTAGGAGGTTTGGCAATCGCGCTGCTCTATTCCCTTATTTACGGCCAGGGGCAGCCCCACTCGGCTCCTGGTCATCAAAGTTGAAAATGCCTGCTTTCGCAAATCCGTTGGCTGCGCTCACCAGGGGCCCCTGGAGACTTGGGAGGCTGTGCGCCATTCTGCTCTTTTGCCTCTGCGCCATTTCGCGTGCCCATGCTGGAGCGACGTTATTTCTGGAAGAGCCCTACAGTTACGATGGCACTTTCGTCGGCACGGGTCACGTGGCGGTGTATCTGAGCAATGTTTGTTCTGTGTCCCCGGTAATTCTGCGGCGCTGTGTCGAAGGCGAATCCGGTGTGGTCTTGAGCCGGTACGACGGGATCGCGGGATACGATTGGATTGCGGTCCCTCTCATTCCCTACCTGTACGCGGTGGACCGGCCGGAAGCCATCCCGCTGTTCGCCGACGCAAAGCTGGTGGCTTTCCTTCGAGATCAATATCGCCGCGACAACCTGGAAGCGCTTGCCCCCGATCGCCCCGACGGTGGAACCCCCGAGGGAAACTGGTATGAAATGATTGGGTCATCGTATGACCGGACGATTTATGGATTCGAGATTGAGACCAGTCCGGAACAAGACGCTCTGCTGATCGACAAGCTCAACCTCCGGCCCAACCGCCAGCGCTATAACTTCGTGGAGAGAAACTGCGCCGACTTTGTGCGCGAGGTCCTCGATTTTTATTACCCGCATGCACTGCATCGCAGTCTGATTGGCGACCTTGGCGTCACGACTCCAAAGCAAAGCGCGAAAATGATGGCGAGATACAGCCACCACCATCCTGAGTTACAGAGCTCGAATTACCTGATACCGCAGGTTCCGGGCACGATCCGGCGCAGCAAGCCCATCCACGGAGTCCTGGAATCCGTGATGGCGGCCAAGAAATACATGGTGCCCCTGGTCGTACTGAATCCCTACCTCGGTGGCGGATTGCTGGTCGAGTATTTTGGACATCGACGCTTCGACCCGGCACGAAACGCGCTGATCTCTAATCTTGATTCCGGCCGTGAGTTGGATGCGCCCATGACCCGCGATGACCGTCTTCGCTACCAGAGTCGAATGGACGAGCTGAGCCAAAGCCGTTCCGCGATTGACGGTTTGAAAGAAGGAGAAAACAAGGAAGCAAAAACCTGGGAGCGCATGCAAGCGAGCGCCCAGCCTGGACTCGATGTTTTCCGCCAACCCATCCTGCAGATGCGCGTCGGCGAGGGATTGGCTCAAGTGGGCCTTTCGCGATCCAATATCTTGAGTGGTTCCGATTCGCCGGAATTAGCCGCTAGACTGATGGAGGCGCGGCTCCGCCAGGAATTGCGGCCCGCCATAGCCCGCAAGACTTCGCGCAGCGACGTGGAAAAAGATCTGGCGTTGTTCCAGCAACTGCTCTCGCTTCAGCCGCGAGAGGTTGCGGTCACACCGGCCTCCCTCAAGGCCACCCGCGCGCACGCTGTGGCCGCCCTGCAGTAGGCTTCCGCTCTAGCACATTGCGGAAAAACTCGAATCTTACTTTCACGGCAGGATGCTAACGCGGCTCGACCCTTAAGGGGCGGGATGGGGGAGGCGAGCGCATGACTTTCGTAATCGCGGAGAGGGGTAACCGCGTTGCTGGTGCGGAGGGCGAATCCTAGAATCAAGACGGAACTGTCTGTCCGAAGACCGTCACCATCCATGCCGGAAAATCCAAATCGTGTCGAAGTCGCCCGCCGCGTGGAAAAGGCGGAGAAGCTGTTGCAGAAGGGGAAGACGGCCGACGCGCTGGCGGAATATCTGCAAATCCTGGAAGGCGATCCGCAAAATGACAATGTGCGGCAGGTCGCGGCGGACCTGTGTCTCTCCTTAAACAGAGGGGCGCAGGCGGTGCGGCTGCTGGGAGAGTTGTTTGAACGGCAGGTGGCGGCGGCGGACGCGACCCGGGCGAGCCTGACCTACAAGAAGCTGGCGCGGTATGCCAATCCAAACTGGGATCAGAAAGTGCGCTTTGGGCAACTGCTGGAGCAATCGAACAAAAAGCTGGCGGTCGGGACGTATGAAAACGCGCTCGAAGACTTGCAGCGGCAGGGACGAAAAGAAGAGGGGATGCTGGTCCTGCAGCGGATTTTGAGCCTGGAGCCGTCGCAGGCCAATCATCTGCGGATGGCGGAATTGTCGTCGGAACTGGGCGAGCACGCGATCGCTTCGCAGTCCTTCTTGCAATTGGCGGAAATGGCGCAAAGCGCGGGGGCAAAGGCCAGTCCGTTTTTCGAACGGGCCTACACGGAGAATCCGGCGGACTCGAAAATTGCGGTGGCCTATGGCAAGAGCCTGCTGGCGCAAGGCGAGGCGGGGGCGGCGATTTTCATTTTTGAGCCGCTGATACAGGCCGGTGACGAATCGCCGGAACTGCGCGACCTGTATGCGGAGGCGCTGCTATCCGCGGATCGGTGCGTGGAGTGCGAGCCGCTGATCTGGCAGATGTTCGAGCAGAATCCGGCGCGCATGCACGAGGTGGTGAGCCTGATCGGAAAGATGATCGACTCCGCACTGGATGCGGAGGCAGTGACGCTGGCGCGGAAGCTGGAAGTTTTTCAGCGGCGGCGTGGGGAACGGCGATCGTTTCTCGCCACGATGCAGGAATTGCTGGCCGCGCATCGTCCGTCGATCGAAATGCTGGAATTTCTAGCGGAGCTGTTTAACGCGTCGAATCGCGAAACGGACTACGCGCACGCGCTGCTGAAGCTGTTTGACCTGTGTTGCGCGAAGCCGGATTACGAGAAAGCGGCCGAGTGTCTGGACCGGGCGGCGGAAGTGGATCCCTACGAGCCGGGACATCAGAAACGGCTGGAGGCGCTGCGGGGCAAGATTGCCGATAAACGCTTCAATGTAATCGCATCGCGGTTTGCAACGGTGAAGCAAGAACGAGAAGAGCAGGCGGCCAAAGTCGAAGAGCCGACCCTGGGAGCGGCGGCGCTGCAGGACCTGATGCTGCAAGCCGAGATCCTGGTGCAGTACGGGATGCGCTCGAAGGCCATCGAACGTTTGCAGCGCATACAGGAACTGTTTCCGCGTGAAGAAGAGCGTAACCACGACTTGCAGAAGCTGTACATGGCGGCGGGCATCGAACCGCAGTATTCGAAGCCGGCAACGCCGTCCGCGCCGTCCGCGCCGCCTGTCGCGAGCAGCGACCTGGCAGCGACGGCGGTGACAGCGGCGGCGAGCGAGGCGGTCGACGTCAGCAGTTTGGCCAGAGTGGCGGAAATCACGCGCAAGCTCTACCACCAGGGAAACGCGGAAGGAGTCTTAAAGACGGCGGCAAGCGAAATCGGCGCTAACTGGCGGACGGCGCGTTGTATTGCGGCCCTGCGCAAGCCGGGCCTGCCGCCCTCGAGCGTGCAGGAATATCACACCGATGGGCTGATTCCGGCGAGTTCGGCGTCGCTGGTCAGCCTGGTGGAAACGCTGCAGGACTTGGCGGTGGCGCGAGGCACGGTGACGATGGGCGATGCCCGAAACGCTCCGGAACTGATCGGCGTGCGCAGCGCGGTCGAGGAGTTGCAGATCCAATCGCTGTTGGCTCTGCCCCTGACCGAGGGCAACGATCAGATCGGAGTGTTGATCCTGACCCAGAACGCGGGCCGGGTGTGGCAGGCTTCGGAGGTGCTGGTGATCCGGACTTTGAGCGACCAGGTGTTGATCGCGCTCAACAACGCCGGGCTGCGGCGGCTGGTGAAAAACCTTTCGGTAACAGACGAAAAATCGGGGCTGCTGAAGCGGGCTTCGTATCTGGATCTTCTGCAAGCAGAAACCCGGCGCGGGCTGCAGCAGGGGACAGCAGTGACGGTGTTACTGATGCAGTTTGGACGGCGCGGCGCGCTGATCAAGGAACATGGCGAGCAGGCGGTGACGGCGGTGATGGAGCAGATCGGGCAGCTGTTCTCGGCGAATATCCGCACCAATGATCTGGCGTTCCGCTATGAAGCGACGACGGTCGCTCTGGTGCTGGGCGACACGGGCGAAAAAGAAGCGCTGCTGGCGCTGGAGAAATTGCGGCGGCTACTCGGGGAAGTGCGCTTCCCGGGCAACGACCAGGGAGTCGAGTTCAGTGCCGGCCTGGCGCAAGCGGTGATGCGGCAGCATTTCGATCCGGTAGACATTGTGACCGAAGTGGCCAACCGCGCCGATCACGCTCTGGAGTTGGCGATGGCGCAGGGCGCGGGGAAGATTGTGAGCTTGGCGGCGCAGTTCGCGGCATCGGCGGCGGTGGCGTAGGGCTTGTGTGGCGCGGACACTCCTGTCCGCGAAAAGCTAGCAGCGAATAGAAAATCAGGGACCGAAGTTTCGGACCAAACGAACCTAAAACCAACGGCAACGGCAGCGGACAAGAGTGTCCGCTCTACACAAGCTTCTTTCCCTACTGTTAAACTCTCAGGTTGGCTTCAGGCCAGCCATCTTATCTATCTAGCAGGACTCATGTTGAAACCTGGAGATATTGCCATTGTCAGCGGGGCGCGCACGCCCTTTGGACGCTATTGCGGAAAGATCAAGGATTACACGGCGCAGGAACTGGGCGCGGTGGCGGCGAAGGCTGCCATCGAGCGGGCGGGGATCGATGCGAAAGACTTCGATCATGCCGTGTTCGGGAACGCGCAGCAAACTACGGGCGACGCGCTGTATGGAGCGCGGCACGCGGCGTTGCGGGCGGGCTTGCCGATTGAGACTCCGGCGCTGACCGTGAATCGGCTGTGCGGGTCGGGGATGCAGGCGATCGTCAGCGCGGCGCAGATGATCCAGACGGAAGAAGCTAAGGTGGTTTTGGCGGGCGGGATGGAATCGATGTCGCAGGCTCCGTTTTCGATCCGGGGACGCGACGGGTTTACGCTGGCTCCGGGCGGGAAGCTCGAAGATTCGCTGATGGTCGCGCTGCTCGATACTTATTGCGGACTGTACATGGCAAACACGGCGGAACTGTATGGTGAGCAGCAGGGCATCACGCGGCAGGCGCAGGATGAGTTCGCGCTGCGCTCCCAGCAGACGGCCGATGCGGCCTATAAGGCGGGGCGCGTGCAGGAAGAGCTGACGCCGGTGCCGCTGAGGAATTCGAAGGGCGAGGCGACGGGAGAAATGCTGACCGAGGACGATCACCGGCGTCCGCAGACTACTATCGAGGGCTTGGCGAAGCTGCGGGCAGCCTTCGGGAAAAATGGAACCGTGACGGCGGGCAATGCCAGCGGAATCGTCGATGGCGGGGCGGCGGTTGTGGTGATGTCGCTGGAGCAGGCGCAGAAGAGAAACTTGACTCCGCTGGGACGGATTGTGAATTGGGGAATTGCGGGCGTCGAGCCCAAGCTGATGGGGCGCGGTCCGGTTCCGGCCACAAAGATTGCGCTGCAGCGGGCGGGGCTGACTTTGGATTACATCGATCTGATCGAAGTGAACGAGGCGTTTGCGGCGCAGTATCTGGCGGTGGAAAAAGAATTGGGACTCGATCGCGAAAAAGTGAATGTGAACGGCGGAGCGATTGCGCTGGGGCATCCGCTGGGCGCGACCGGAACGCGCCTCGTGATCACGCTGCTCTATGAGTTGCGGCGGCGGAAGAAGAAGTACGGGCTGGCGACGGCGTGCATCGGCGGCGGGCAGGGGATTGCTATGGTGGTGGAGAGCTTTCAGTAAAGTTTCATTGTTGTGCAGACAGAGATCTTAACCACAGGGTACACAGAGGAACACAGGGGAAGGCTAGGTTTCCCCCGTGCAACCCTGTGTACCCCGTGGTGAAAGGGTTTTCGTATGGAAATCAAGAAGGTCGGCGTTCTCGGTTGTGGCTTGATGGGTTCCGGCATCGCGCAAGTCTGCGCGACGGCGGGCTTCGACGTCACCGTGCTCGAAGTCGAGCAGAAGTATCTCGACAAGGGTTTTGCCGGGATTGAGAAATCGCTCGGGAAGTTTGCCGAGCGGCCGGTGGAGAAGGGCGGAATCACTCCGCAGCAGAAAGACGAGATTCGGGCGCGGCTCAAGGGGACTACTAACAAATCGGACCTGGCCGATTGCGACATTGTTATCGAGGCCATCATCGAGAACGTCGAGGAAAAGAAGAAGATGTATGCGTCGCTCGATGGCATCGTGAAAAAAGACGCGATCTTTGCCTCGAATACTTCTTCCATCTCGGTGACTGAGCTATTGACAGCGACGAAGCGTCCGGAAAGATTTGTCGGGCTGCACTTTTTCAATCCCGTGCCGCTGATGAAGCTGGTGGAGGTGGTGAAGACGATTGCCACCTCTCCCGCCGTGTACGACGCGGCCTACGAGTTTGCGAAGAAGGTGGGCAAGGTTCCGGTGCGCACTTCGGACAAGACGGGGTTCATCGTAAACCGGCTGCTGGTGCCGTATCTGCTGGATGCGATCCGGGCGTATGAAGAGGGCGTGGGGTCGATCGAGGACATCGATAACGCGATGAAGCTCGGCTGCGGGTATCCGATGGGGCCGTTTACGCTGCTCGATTTCGTCGGCCTCGATACGACTTACTACATTACGCACGTGATGTATGACGAATTCAAGGAGCGGCGGTTCGCCTCGCCTCCGCTGCTGAAGCGGCTGGTGATGGCGGGATGGTATGGGCGGAAATCGGGACGCGGATTTTACGATTATTCGGACCCGGCGAAGCCGGTGGCGAACAAACTGTAATTTCTTAACTGGCTTGTTTATCGTGTCATCCTGAGCGGAGCATGAGGATTTGCGAAGCGAATCCTCATGTGGAGTCGAAGGACCCCTACACTCTTAAGTTGCTCTCGGTGCATTGCGGGCATTTTTCGCCGCGATATCACAAGCGTGGTACGGTCCACGGGGAAAATGCCTCGACGCTTGATTGGCGGCACAGAAGGAATAGGGGTCCTTCGACTACGTGGCGGCCTCGCTTCGCGAAGCCGCCGCTCCGCTCAGGATGACAAGTTTGGAAAAGGATTTTGAACTTATGAACTACGAAAACATACTCCTCGAAAAGAAAAACTCCATAGCCTACGTAACCGTCAACCGGCCGAAGGTGCTGAACGCGCTCAACACGGCCACTATGGAAGAGTTGCGGGCGGCGTTCACTGAAATTCAATCCGACGCCTCGATCCGCGTAGCCATTCTGACCGGCGCGGGCGAGAAGGCTTTTGTGGCAGGCGCCGACATCAGCGAACTGGCGAAGCAGGACGCGGTGTCCGGCAAGGAGTATGGGCACCGGGGGCAGGCGGTGCTCGACCTGATCGAGAACCTGGGCAAGCCGGTGATTGCGTGCGTTAACGGATTTGCGCTGGGCGGCGGATGCGAACTTGCTCTCGCTTGCACCATGCGTCTGGCTAGCGACAACGCGAAGCTGGGGCAGCCGGAGGTGAAGCTGGGAATTATCCCGGGATATGGCGGGACGCAGCGGCTTTCGCGGCTGGTGGGCAAGGGCCTGGCGATGCAGATGGTGCTGGCCGGGGAGATGATCACGGCGCAGGAAGCGCATCGCATCGGCCTGGTGAATGAAGTGACGGCGGCGGCGGAACTGATTCCGCGCGCGGAAGCGATTGCGGCTAAGATCGTCGCCAACGCTCCGCTGGCGGTGCGGTACGCTATGGAGTCGGTCAACAAAGGCATGGAGATGACTTTGGCCGAGGGGTTGTTTCTCGAGGCGACTTTGTTTGGCGTCTGCTGCGCGACCGAGGATAAGAAGGAAGGGACGACGGCGTTTTTGGAGAAGCGTCCGGCGCAGTTCAAGGGAAAGTGAATCATCGGGTGATCGGGTCATCGGGCCATCGGGTGATCTGAAAGTCAGCAGTGTAGGATTAGGCAATTACCGGATAAATCAAATGCTGAAGTCGTTACATATCGGGCGGTACGTTAGCGATCCGAAGGATTTGCGGGTGCTCGCCGAATTCTTGCGGGCCATTGGATTCGACTCGGTTGCAGCCGACGGAAAGTCGGCGATGCTGTCGGCTGCGCTCGCGCTACTCAGCCTGAACTCGCTGGCTAAGGAATATCCGGCCGAAGTGCGGGAGCGCTTGAAGGATGTCAACCGGCTGTTGGTGATCGAGGTTACGAATCCGGACGTGGTGTTTGAGATTGCTCAGCAGCGGAAGTTTAAGCTGCTGGCCGACGCTGCCAATCCTAAGACGCATGAGCGCAGCTTTTCGCTGGAGTTGCCGGGGGAAATCGTCCTCTCGATTCATGGCCGGCCCGAGGAAGCTGCGTCTGCGCTCGAAGGGCAACTGAACGCGGTGGGAAAGCGCTTTGCAATCGTGGTCTCGCGCTTCAACTCCTTCATCACCGAGCGGCTGCTGCAGGGAGCGCTCGATGGCCTGCGCCGAGCCGGCGCGGAGAACGAACGCATCGCTCTGGTCCGTGTTCCCGGAGCGTTTGAAATTCCCTCCGCCGCCCGCACGCTGGCCGAAACTGGGAAGTACGACGCGATCATCTGTGTTGGCTGTCTGTTGCGTGGCGACACGGCGCACTACGACGTGATTGTGAACGAGGTAACTCGGGGGATTGGGCAGTCGGCGCAGGAGACCGGAGTTCCTCATGCGTTTGCCGTGCTGACCTGCGAGACGCTGGAGCAGGCGATCGATCGCGCCGGGCTGAAGATGGGCAACAAGGGATTCGAAGCGGCGCTGGCGGCGGTGGAGATGGCGAATCTGAAGAGAGTTGTCAGCTCGCAGCTCTCAGCTGTCAGTAAAAAAGGTCTCAGGTCTCAGGCCCCAGGTGGCAGGAAAGGCAAGCCTGTTCCGGTTTCCAAGAGACGAAAGCCCCGCTCGTGATCTTCAATCCTTCCGCAAAGTAACGGTCTTGTAAACTGTTATCAGCCTCAGATGTTGCAAGGTTTTACTGACGACTGATAGCTGATAGCTGACAGCTCAATGGGCACTCGACGCAAATCCCGCGAACTGGTTCTGCAGATGCTGTTTCAGGCCGACATGGGGAAGCAGACGCCGGAGCTTGTGCGGAAGACGTTCTGGGCGGAGCGGACTAACGTCGAAGAAGAAGTGCGCGGGTTTGCCGACGATCTGTTTCGCGTCGCGAGCGACCGGCTGGCGGAGATCGACGGGCTGATCGGGAAGCACACCCAGCACTGGCGCATGGATCGGATGGCGACGGTGGACCGGAATGTGCTGCGGGGAGCGGTGGCGGAATTCCTGGGGTATCCGGCAACGCCGCGGGCCGTGGTGATCAATGAGGCGCTCGAAATCGCGCGGAAGTTTTCGACTCCGGAGTCGGTGCAGTTTATTAACGGCGTGCTCGATAGTGTGGGGAAAGAGGTCGCGCCGTAGGAAGCTGTCAGCTGTCAGCTCTCAGCTCTCAGCTTTCAGTTCTCAGTTCTCAGTTCTCAGTTCTCAGTTCTCAGTTCTCAGTTCTCAGTTCTCAGTTCTCAGTTCTCAGTTCTCAGTTCTCAGTTCTCAGTTCTCAGTTCTCAGTTCTCAGTTCTCTTGTGCAGCCCTTCTTGAAGCACACTTGGCCAAAATCCTCAAGGCAGTTCTCAGTTCCTGATTACTTCACTGCGGCTTGATGGCTACCAGGTTGGGGAGACAGACCGGCGCATTTGTACCCTGGTTGTTGCACATGTTGGGGTTGTTGGCGTCGTTGATGTTGACGTAAGGAACCTGCTGGAAGTCGCCTTCCGCGAGAGCGGGCGGTGCGTTGCAAGGCAGGACGCCACACGTGTTCACGATGTGCACGGAGCCGGCAGTGCAGGGTTTCGTCTGATCGTTATTCGGGTACTGATCGCAAGCGGCGACGTAGACCTGGCTGCCGTCGGTGGAAGCAGAGGCGGAGAGCGGGAAGCTGTTGCCGGCACATTGCGGGCAGCCGGTTGCGGGCGATCCCGAAAGCGGGACGGATCTGGTGGTTCCGTCGCTTACGTTGAAGAGAAGCACGGCGGGGATGCCTTGGCCGACGATGATCATCTCTGCGCCGTCGTTAACCAGTTGGGAATAGATGGGAGTAAAGTTGCCCTGGCCGAGGTCGACAGACGGGCCTTTGTCGAAGCTTAGAAATTTTGGAGTATTGCATGTGAACTGGAGTTGTTGTCCGGGCGGGTTTTGGGACTGATACAGAATCGGATCCTGCCTGAACTGCGCCGTCAAGAACTCCAGGCTAGTGGGCAGACCAGTGATCTTCGGCGGTTGTTCGAGAGCGATGATGTTCTGCGTTGCCCACAGGAAGCCATTCTGCTCGAAGGGTAGCGGAATCACAGGCGACGGAAAGAGTTTCAAGGGCGTGCTCGAGGTGGCGACGCTTCCCCCGGGAATGTCCACGCTTCCAACGCCGGGCAGGGAGCAGGTCGAGAAGGCAGACACTGAGCTTGCGGGTGATCCTGCTACATAGGCAAAGCTGCCATCCGAGGAGAATGCAACGTCGGTCCCCGGTGCGAAGGTCGAAACCGAGGTTAGCGCGTCGACGGTGGAGTAAACGTACATATTGCCCAGATTAGTGAGGATAAAGAGTTTCAACTGATCGGGCGAGAAAGCGGCGGTGGTGGCGGTTTCGCCGGGGATGATGAGATCGAAGGCCGCAGTTGCTGTGTTGCCGCTGTTATAGATGTACACCTGACTGGGAGTGGAGACGGTGTCGGAGACAACCACCAGCGTCCCATCGTTCGAGATGGTGAGCACTTTGCCGCACAAGGAAACGTAGCAGGGCGTCGAAGCGCTGGAGACCTCGGCAACGGATGGACTGGCGGCGGAGACATCCACGTACGTCAGGCCTTCATTGGTGCCGAAGTAGACGCGCGCCGACGACAGATGGTTAAACATCATGGAATTGGGCGTGCGGGGCAGACTGACGATGGTGCCGACGGCGTTGGTTCCAGAGGTCGTCGGGGCCAGGGAGAACAGTGCACTCGTGCAACCGACCGCGTTCGCGCAGTCGGTGGTCGCCGCCCAGGCGGTGTAGGTGGGGACCTTGGACGTAGAGGCAGGCGCTACGTTCACTGAAATCGCGCCATATGCTTTTGTTAAATCCGGCACCCGACAATAACTCTGTATGGGAGGAGGGGTTGCTGGGGGAGGGTAGGCGGCGTCGTAGTCGCTGGCGTAGACCGGGAGGCTGGGGACAAGCTGTCCGGATGGCGTTACGCCCGGCAGCCCGATATTGCACGACGGCGGAGAGCAGGAAGCGGTGAGAGTGGCGCCGCCGAGGTTGGCGCGGGCGCTTGCAGTGTTGCTTCCAGTAGTGTTGGTGGTGCTGCCGAAAGCAATGACCTCAGGGTTGGTGGTGCTCCAAGTGAGGGGGCGGCTGCCTAGGGCGATGTTATTGGCCACGCCACACAACGTATCCACCGCGATCGCTGTAACGGGCACGCTGCCGCCGTTGTTTACGGTGATCGAGTTTCCCGCCGTGTTCTGGCCGCCGATTTGGAGATAGACGGCTTGGATCAGGCAGGTTGTGTACGGATAAGGGGCACTTGTGGCCCCGGTAATGCTGGCAAAAAACTGAGTGATGCCAGGGGTCCTGGCGGTGGTCTGGACCTGGTTGAGCACGGTGGGCTGATTTTGAGGGACGGTGGGAGTTGCGGTGACCACACTGGGATTGCTCGGCAACCAGCTAATGGGGCCGACGGTGCCGGTGATGTCCACACCATTGCTGTTGTAGGCGATGGCCTGGTACAGCCAGGTTTGTCCTTGGGAGAAGCAGTCGTATTGGGGATCTTGGCTCTCGGCGTTCTTAATTTGAATGCTGGCGACGTGCTGGTGGACGTAGACGGTAGTGGTCGGGCTGCTGACGCCGTTGGCGACAGCGGTTACGAGGGCGATTCCGGGAGTACCGGAGGTGCATTGGGTGCCGGAGGGGTCCCAGGTGCCGGCGCAGGCAGAGCCATTGTTGGCGATCGAGAGTGGCGCCGCAGTGGTCACACCGGCGGGAACTCCAACAATGAATTGAATATTGAGGCCGAGGATGGCGTGTCCGAGGGCGTCCTTGGCGCTGGCACTAAAAACCTGAGTGCCGCCGGTCTCGAGAGAGATTGTGGAGCCGGGGCTCAAGGTAATGCTCGACACGCCTCCATTGCCGGGGTTGCTGCTGCTCTTGCCGAGGCAGCCGGTGAAGGCGGCGACGAAGCTGATGGCCAAAGTAAGAAGAAAACCGGAACCGCAACGATGCATGAACCCTCCTCGCGCCCATTTGCCAGGCGCGAGCAAAATGTTGTGGGGCGGAAAACTGTCAGTGTAGAAGGTAAAGAGCCAGGTTTCAAGGATCGGGTCATCGGATCGGGATTCGCCCGATCGCCCGATGCTTGAAACCTGCTCATTCTTCGATGCGTCGAACAGTGGTTGACGATGTGCGAGCGAGTTGTTATTATCAAACAGTTCCGCGAGTTTGAGAGCTGGAAGAACTACGTGCCCGGTTGGACGTGAGATCGGGTACGCCCTCGCTGAAACATCCTGCGAAAACCTTTGCGCCCGGGTGTCGTCGTTAGAAGCCTGGGATTCACGCGGGGCTATGCAGGGGAAGCAGACGAAACGGAACGCCTCCGAGCCGGAATGAGGTGAGGCGTGGCGTCACCGTCGTCGGCGATTTAGTCTGAGCGGGAAATGGAACGATTTCTCCCCGGCATGAATAATGCCGCGCGGGAGAGTATGGCTGGGCGCGGCAGGCCTGTGCCAGAACTGAGACGGGGCAAGCCCTGTCTCTACGGGAAACGTGCGGTCGCGGGAAATGTGCGGTAGAGACGCGGCTTGCCGCGTCTGGGAGTGGCGAGAGTGCCTACTTTTAATCAGCTGGTGAAATTCGGCCGCGAGCGGACCCGGTACAAGACGGCAAGTCCGGCGCTGCAATCGTGTCCGCAGAAGCGCGGAGTGTGCACGCGCGTCTATACCCAGACGCCGAAGAAGCCGAACTCGGCGCTGCGGAAGGTGGCGCGCGTCCGATTGACCAATGGAATTGAAGTGACGACCTATATCCCGGGCGTCGGCCATAACCTGCAGGAGCACTCGATCGTGCTGATCCGCGGGGGCCGCGTGAAAGACCTGCCGGGCGTTCGTTATCACGTGGTGCGCGGAACGCTCGACGCAACCGGCGTGGCGGGCCGGAACCAAGGGCGCTCGAAGTACGGCACGAAGCGCGCGAAAAAGGCTTAGTAGAGAAAGCATGGTAGAGACGCGGCTTGCCGCGTCTAAGGCTCTAGCGAGAAGCTAGCGGCCAGGAGCCAGAAGCGGAATGCCAAGAAAAGGACATACCCCAAAGCGGACGGTCGAGGCCGATCCGGTCTATGGATCGGACCTGGTGACGAAGTTCATCAACTCGATGATGTGGCAGGGAAAGAAGTCGACTGCCGAGGGCATTTTCTATAAGTCGCTGGAGAAGTTGAAGGAAAAAGGCGGCGACGAAGCCCTGAAGTTGTTCACCAAGGCGGTGGAGAACGCCAAGCCGTTGCTGGAAGTGAAGACGCGGCGGGTGGGCGGAGCGAACTACCAGGTGCCGATCGAAGTTGCTCCCGACCGCAGGACGTCGCTGGCCATCCGCTGGATCGTGAGCTATGCGCGCGGCCGCGGCGAAAAGGGAATGATCGAGAAATTGACCAACGAATTGCTCGACGCCTCGAACGGCAAAGGCGCCGCCATCAAGAAGAAAGAAGATGTGCATCGCATGGCGGAAGCCAACAAGGCGTTCGCGCATTACCGGTGGTAGGGATTTTGTAATTTGGTAATCGGGGAATTTTGCAATTTATAACCCCCGGCAGTTGCCGTTAAATTACCAAATTACCCGATTACGAAATTACAAAATTAAGCAGCCAGAGCCCCAGAAAGAGTTAAGAGTCGTGCCTAGAACAGTCCCATTAGAGCGTTGCAGGAACATCGGCATCATGGCCCACATCGATGCCGGGAAGACCACGACGACGGAGCGCATCCTGTTTTATACGGGAAAGACGCACCGTATCGGCGAGGTGCACGAAGGCACGGCCATCATGGACTGGATGGAGCAGGAGCAGGAGCGCGGCATCACGATTACTTCTGCGGCGACCACCTGCACCTGGCGCGACATTCGCATCAATATTATCGATACGCCCGGCCACGTGGACTTTACGGCCGAGGTCGAACGCTCGCTGCGCGTGCTCGACGGCGCGGTCGCGGTGTTTGACGCGGTGCACGGCGTGCAGCCGCAGTCGGAAAAAGTCTGGCGGCAGGCCGACAAGTACGGCGTCCCGCGAATTTGTTTCATTAACAAGATCGACAAGATGGGCGCCGATTTCGAGCATGCCGTCGACACCCTCCGCAAGCGCCTCAACGCCAAGCCCGTCGCCATTCAAATTCCCATCGGACAAGAAGATAAGTTTCGCGGAGTCATCGACCTGGTGGAGATGAAGTCCATCATCTGGGAGGATGAATCCATCGGCGCGGAGTACGTGGTCGGCCAGATTCCCGCCGACTTGCAGAAAAAGGCTGAAGCGTTCCATACCCAACTGGTCGAAACCGTTGCCGAAAACGACGACGACATTCTGCACAAATTTTTGGAAGGCGAAGCGATTTCGGCGGATGAGCTGAAGCAGTCGCTGCGCAAATCTACCGTTGGACTGAAGCTGTTCCCGGTGGTGGTGGGAACGGCGTTCAAGAATAAAGGGATACAGCCGCTGCTCGATGCGGTGGTCGATTACCTGCCCTCGCCTCTCGATACGAAAGAGACGCATGGCCTCGATCCTGATACGGGGAAGACGATCACGCGCAAAGCCGACGACAACGATCCTTTCTCGGCGCTGGCCTTCAAGATCATGGCCGACCCGTATGTCGGACAGTTGACGTTTATCCGCGTGTACTCGGGACAGTTGAACTCGGGCGAGTCGGTGATGAACTCGCGTACGCAGAAGCACGAGCGCATTGGCCGCCTGCTCAAGATGCACGCCAATAAGCGCGAAGACATTCAGGAAATTCTCGCTGGCGACATCTGCGCCGTCGTGGGACTGAGAAACGTCGGTACGGGCGATACCATCTGCGAGGAAAAGCATCCGATCACACTCGAGTCGATTGTGTTTGCAGTGCCGGTGATTTCAGTTGCGGTCGAACCAAAAACCAAGGCCGATCAGGAAAAGATGGGCATGGCGCTGGCGAAACTGGCGCAGGAAGACCCGACCTTCAAGGTTCACACCGATCCCGATAGCGGACAGACCATCATCAGCGGCATGGGCGAGTTGCACCTGGAAATCATCGTCGACCGCATGATGCGCGAGTACAAGGTCGAGGCCAACGTCGGCAAGCCGCAGGTAGCCTATCGCGAGACTATCCGCAGGCACGCGGAAGCAGAAGGCAAGTACATTCGCCAGACGGGCGGCCGCGGACAGTACGGACACGCCAAGATCTATCTCGATCCGAACGAGCCGGGCAAGGGCTACGAATTCATCAACGAAATCGTCGGCGGCACGGTGCCGAAGGAATTTATCAAGCCGATCGACCAGGGCATGCAGGAAGCCATGGAAGGCGGCGTTCTTGCCGGCTATCCGATGGTGGACATCAAGGCGACGCTCTACGACGGCAGCTACCACGATGTCGATTCGAACGAAATGGCGTTCAAGATTGCCGGTTCAATGGCGTTTAAAGAGGCGGCGCGCAAGGCGAGTCCGGTGATTCTCGAGCCGGTGATGGCGGTCGAAGTGGTGACGCCGGAAGATTACGCGGGAGCGATCATGGGCGACCTGAGTTCGCGTCGCGGACGGATTGAAGGCATGGAGCATCGCGCCGGTTCGCAGGTGATCAAGGCCATCGTCCCTCTGGCGGAGATGTTTGGCTACGCGACACACATGCGTTCCTCAACCCAGGGACGTGCCGAGTACTCGATGCATTTTGCCAGGTATGAAGAGGCCCCGCGTCACGTGGCGGAAGAGATTATCGCCAAGACGCAGGGCAGGACGGCGTCAAGGTGATTCGTATCAGGGCGTGGCTTTAGCCACGCCGAATCGTGAACTCCAGGTTCGGGGCTTTAGCCCCTGAGGAAAACGGCAAATGGCGAAAGAAAAATTTGAGCGGAATAAGCCGCACTGCAACGTAGGGACGATCGGTCACATCGACCACGGCAAGACAACGTTGACGGCGGCCATCACCAAGGTGTTGCAGAAGCACAACCCGAAGATTGTGTTCCGGTCGTTCGATTCGATCGACAACGCTCCGGAAGAGAAGGCGCGCGGAATCACGATTGCCACGGCGCACGTCGAATATGAGACGCCGAACCGGCACTACGCGCACGTCGATTGCCCGGGCCACGCCGACTACATCAAGAACATGATCACGGGCGCGGCGCAGATGGATGGCGCGATTCTGGTGGTAGCGGCGACCGACGGTCCCATGCCGCAGACGCGCGAGCACGTGCTGCTGGCGCGGCAGGTGGGCGTGCCCTACATCGTGGTCGCGCTGAATAAGTGCGATGCGGTGGACGATCCCGAGTTGCTGGATCTGGTCGAGCTCGAAGTACGCGAGTTGCTGAAGAGCTATCAGTTTCCGGGCGACGACGTGCCGGTGATCCGGCTGTCGGCGCTGCTGGCGTTGAACGGCGACGAGAAGTGGGAAAAGCAGATTGATGCGCTGATGGAGGCGGTGGACAAGAGCGTGCCGCAGCCGGCGCGCGAGTTGGACAAGCCGTTCCTGATGCCGATCGAAGATATTTTTTCGATTCAGGGCCGAGGCACGGTGGTGACGGGCCGGATCGAGCGCGGGAAGATCAAGGTGGGCGAAGAAGTGGAGATTGTCGGCTTTCGCGAGACGCGCAAGACGGTGGTAACGGGCGTGGAAATGTTCAAGAAGCAGCTGGACGAAGGCCTGGCGGGCGACAACGCCGGCCTGCTGTTGCGTGGCATCGCGAAAGAAGATGTGGAGCGCGGGATGGTGCTGGCGAAGCCGGGGTCCATTACCCCGCATACCAAGTTCAAGGCGGAAGTTTACATTCTGACGAAGGAAGAAGGCGGGCGGCATACGCCGTTCTTCAAGGGCTATCGTCCGCAGTTTTATTTGCGGACGACGGACGTGACCGGGATCGCGGAGCTGCCGGAAGGCACGGAGATGGTGATGCCGGGCGACAACGTGAGCCTGGTGATCGAACTGATCACGCCGGTGGCGATGGAAAAGGGCTTGCGGTTTGCGATCCGCGAAGGCGGCCACACGGTGGGCGCGGGCACGATCGCCGAGATTATTAAGTAAGGCAAGTCAGAAGTGAGAAGTCAGATTGCAGAAGTAAGAAACCAACAACAAAGCGGCTTGCTTCCTGCCGCCAGATCTTTCCTCCTGGATTTAGCCGGGAGGGGTAAAGAGAGTGAACAGTGACTGGAAAAGAAAGAATTCGCATCCGGCTGAAAGCCTACGACTACCGCATTCTGGATCAGTCGACAGGCGAGATCGTGGAAACGGCAAAACGCACCGGCGCGCAGATTGCCGGGCCGATTCCGCTGCCCACGATGAAGAACAAATACTGCGTGCTGCGGTCTCCGCACGTGGATAAGAAGTCGCGGGAGCAGTTTGAAATCCGCACCCACAAGCGGCTGCTCGACATACTGGAGCCGACGCAGCAGACCGTCGACGCGCTGATGAAGCTCGATCTGCCGGCGGGCGTGGATGTGGAAATCAAGGCGTTCGGCAAGGAACATAAGTAGTCGTGTGGTGACGGGGCCTTGCCCCGCCACCACACGAGATAAAGAGCTACAGCTCCCCAGCCAATAGCCGTCGTGAATCGGCGAGCCACGCTGGGAACGGAGAAGGCAATGGCTAGAGTTACTGGAATTCTGGGCAAGAAGGTCGGCATGACGCAGCTCTTCGATTCAAAGGGCGATGTGCGGCCGGCGACTGTGTTGCAGGCAGGGCCGTGCGTGATTACACAGCATAAGACCCAGACCAAAGACGGTTACGAGTCGGCGCAGATCGGCCTGGTCGAGTTTGTGAAAGAAAAGAAACTGACCAAGGCGATGCGCGGGCACTTTGCGAAGCACAACCTTCCGCCATTGAAGTTTGTGCGGGAAGTTGCGGTGGAAGTCGACGCTCCGGGCGAGACGACCGAGGGCGTGATCAAACCTGGCGATCGCATCCTGGTGGATATTTTCGAAAACGAACGCTTTGTCGATGTGATTGGAACGAGCAAAGGCCACGGCTTTCAAGGTGTGGTGAAGCGGCATCACTTCGCGGGCGGCGCGAAGTCGCACGGCTCGATGTTTCAGATTACGGGTTCGATTGGCTCGTCGGCGTTTCCGTCGCGTGTGTTCAAGGGCATGCGGATGTCGGGCCACATGGGCGATGCCCGGATTACGACGCGCAACCTGCGCATCCTGGGCGTGGATAAAGAAGAAAATCTGCTGGTGGTTGAGGGCAGCGTTCCGGGCGCGAACGGCGGTTACATCATGATTAACAAAGCGAAGAAGCCGCCACGAGAGCGCCGCGGATTCGCGGGTGCGGCGACGGTCGATCCGTTGAAGGCGGCGAAGCGCGCTTCGAAGAAGGGGTAACAAAGGCTAAGGAAGATCAAAGGCGGCGGACAAGAGTGTCCGCCCCACACGAGAAAGAAATATGGCAACCATTGATATTTACAATCTGAGCGGAGCCAAGGCCGGGACGATGGATCTGGCCGAAGAAGTTTTCGGCGCGGTCAACGAAGACCTGCTCTGGGAGGCGATCACGCACTATCGCGCCTCCGCGCGCGCGGGCACGCATGCCACCAAGAAACGCGGGAGCGTTTCCGGATCGGGCAAGAAGCTGTGGAAGCAGAAGGGCACGGGGCGAGCGCGTATCGGCTCCATCCGTTCGCCGCTGTGGCGCCACGGCGGCACCGTGCACGGACCGCAGCCGCGATCCTATGACTACGCCTTCCCCAAGAAGAAGCTGTTGGGCGCGCTGCGCTCAGCGCTGGCTTCGAAGTTTGCCGACGGCAAGCTGATGGTGGTGACCTCGTTCGACGTGAAAGAGCCGAAGACGAAGCTGTTTCGCGAGGCGCTCGACAAGCTAAAGATCGAGGGCACGACGCTGCTGGTCGATCTTTCGACCGCGGAAAACAAGAACCTGGCGCTGAGTTCGCGCAACATCGACGGACTGGAACTGGTGCGGGCGAACGAAGTGCATCCTTATCACATCATGTGCTACACCCACGTGGTGTTCGCGCAGAAGGCGCTGGAGAAGCTGCAGGATTCGCTACGGAAGTCGGCATCGCGGCGTTCGCACGAAGCGGAGCCGGCGCAGGAGAAAGCAAAGAAGAAACCTGCCGGGCGCTTGCGCAAGACTAAGGCGGAGGTAGCCTGATGAAATCCGCGTATCAGATTATTCGGAAGCCGGTGATCACCGAAAAGGGCCTCGGCATCAAAGAGACGCAAAACACGCTGGTATTTCAGGTGGCGCCGAAAGCGACAAAAACCGAGATCAAGGAAGCGGTGCAGGCGATCTTCAAGGTGAAGGTGGTTTCGGTGCGCACGGCGAATTATCCGGGAAAAGAACGGCGGCGAGGCAAGTTCACGGGCTACCGTCCGGACTGGAAGAAGGCGTACGTGCGGTTGAAGAGCGGCGAGAAGATGCCGGAGTACGCGCAGAATTTGTAAGGGAAGCTTTCAGCTCTCAGCTATCAGCTGTCAGTAAGAGCGACAGCCGAGTTAACTGAGAGCTGATAACTGAAAGCTGAGAGCTCTATGGCAATTAAGACATACAGACCGACAACGCAGACGCTGCGCTATCGCACCACGCTGGTAACGGACGACATTACGTCGACCAAGCCGCACAAGCCGCTGGTGGAGGGCAAGATACGGACAGGCGGGCGGCGCAATTCCGGCGACACGACCATGCGGTTCCGGGGCGGCGGCAATAAGCGCAAGCTGCGCACGATTGACTTCAAGCGCGACAAGCACGGGATTCCGGCGACGGTCGAGACCATCGAATACGATCCGGGGCGCTCGGCGCGCATCGCCCTGCTGAGCTACGCCGATGGCGAGAAGCGTTACATTGTGCAGCCCGATGGATTGAAAGTTGGGCAAAAGATTTTGAGCGGACCGGAAGCGGACATTCTGGTGGGGAACGCCTTGCCACTGCGGAATATTCCGCCGGGCACGACCATCCACAATGTGGAACTTAAACCCGGAAAAGGCGCGCAGATGGTGCGCTCGGCGGGCGGTTCGGCGCAGTTGATCGCAAAAGAAGGCGACTATGGATTGGTGAAGCTGCCTTCCGGAGAAACCCGCAAAGTGCTGCTCGATTGTTTAGCGACGATTGGGCAGGTGGGAAACACGGACCACGAAAACGTCACCTGGGGCAAGGCGGGACGCACGCGCTGGGTGGGAAAGCGTCCGCATAACCGCGGCGTTTCGATGAACCCGGTGGATCATCCGCATGGCGGCGGGGAAGGCAAGACCTCCGGCGGGCGTCATCCGGTGACCCCGTGGGGACAGCCGACGCGCGGCTATAAGACGCGGAACAATAAGCGGACCGATACGTTTATCGTGAACCGGAGAAAGAAAGGGTAACGGCTGTCAGCTATCAGCTATCAGCCGTCAGTTAAAGCGGCGAATGGAAGCTGGGAGATGAGAGCTGGTCTTAGAGTTTCAAGGTGGCAAGGAAGAAATCAGAAGCTTCGGTTCGGTTTCACTGAGAGCTGAAAGCTGAGAGCTGAGAGCTGACTTATGGCACGTTCGACAAAAAAAGGACCGTTCGTGGATGCGCACCTGGCGACGAAAGTCGAAGGCATGAATGCGCGTAACGAAAAGAAGGTGCTGCGGACCTGGTCGCGGCGCTCGACGATTATTCCGGAGATGGTGGGACACACGATTGCCGTGCACAACGGACGGAAATTCATCCCGGTATATGTGACCGAGAACATGGTGGGGCACAAGCTGGGCGAGTTCAGCTTCACCCGTCAGTTCAAGGGACACTCGATGAAAGCGGCGACCGAAGTTGCGGCCAAACCGGCGGGCATACCCGGCGGACCTGGAGCGATCGTGCCGTCAGCGCCGGCGGCGCCGAAGGCATAAAAGCGGCGGTTAGCCTTTGGCTTTTGGCTCTTAGCTAAAAGCCAACCGCTAAGGGCCAAGAGCTGAGACAAACTATGGAATTTCGAGCGGAAGCAAAATACATGCGCGTCTCGCCGCAGAAGGCGCGGCTGGTGCTGAACCTGATCAAGGGACGGCGCGTGGAAGAAGCCAGGAACACGCTGGCATTCACCAAGAAGAGGGTGGCGGCGACGGTCGGGAAGCTGTTGCAGTCGGCCCTCGACAACGCGAACTTCCTAAGCACCGAAAAGGGCCTGGATGTCGATCTCGATAACCTGTACGTGAAGCATGCGGTGGCGAACGACGGGCCGCGCATGAAGCGGATTCGTCCGGCTCCGATGGGACGCGCTTACCATTACGTGCGGCGCATTGCGCATCTCGAGATTGTGCTGGCGGAGAAAAACCGGAACGGCGCGCCGGTTGGGACGGCGGCGACAGCGGGCGAGAAAGCGGCGAAGGCTGCGCGTCCGAAGCCGAAAGTGAAAGCGAAGGCCAAGGCGCCTGCGAAGAAGAAGGCAGTCGGCAAAAAAGCGACCGCGAAGAAGTAGATCGTGTGGTGACGGGGCTCTGCCCCGTCCCGGCGGGGCAAAGCCCCGCCACCACACAAGCAAGAGCTACACAGGCAGGATTAGGAGCAACGATGGGACAAAAAGTTCATCCTTACGGATTCCGGCTCGGCTACACCAAGCCGTGGAAATCGCGCTGGTTTGTCGTGCGGGACTACGACAAGCTGCTGCTCGAAGACTACAAGCTCAAGACCGAACTTAAGGAAAAGCTCAAGTCGGCGGGCGTGAGTTCGGTCGAGATCGAGCGTCCGGGCAACAAGCTGCGCATCATCATCAAGACGGCGCGCCCGGGGATCATCATCGGCCGCAAGGGCGCGGAAATCGACAAGCTGAAGCAGGATCTGCAGAAGAAGACGACGCGCGAGGTGCACGTCGATATTCAGGAAGTGCACAAGCCGGAGCTGGATGCGCAACTAGTGTCGGAATCGATTGCGCTGCAACTGGAAAAACGCGTGGGCTTCCGGCGGGCGATGCGCAAGTCGGTGGATTCGGCGCTGCGCTTCGGTTGCAAGGGCATCAAGGTGCGGGTGAGCGGACGGCTGAATGGCAACGAAATCGCGCGCTCGGAGTGGTATCTGCAGGGGCGGTTGCCTCTGCACACGCTGCGCGCCGATATCGACTACGGCTTCACCGAGGCGCGCACGACTTACGGAGTGATTGGCGTGAAGTGCTGGGTTTACAAGGGAGAGATTCTGCCGGCGAAGAAGCGGGAAGCGACGCCAGCGCGCGAAGTGAGCACGACGGGAGCGTTTTAGGAAGGTAAGAGGTCAGAGGTCAGATTGCAGAGGTAGGAGCGGATTCGTTGGGCCGCACTTCTGCGGAGAACTGATAACTGAGAACTGAGAACTGATTTTATGTTGATGCCGAAGAAAGTGAAGTACCGCAAGCAGCAGCGCGGGCGCATGACGGGGAAGGCTTGGCGCGGGAGCACGCTGGCTTTCGGTCAATTTGGGTTGAAGGTGCTCGAACCGGGATGGATCACCGACCGCCAGATCGAAGCGAGCCGGGTGGCCATGACGCGGTTTGTGAAGCGCGGCGGCAAGGTTTGGATCCGGCTGTTTCCGGACAAGCCGGTGACCAAGAAGCCGGCTGAAACCCGTATGGGCAAGGGCAAAGGCGCACCCGATCACTGGGTGGCGGTGGTGCGGCCGGGAAAGATTTTATTTGAGATGGAAGGCGTTTCGATTACGGACGCGAAAGAGGCCATGCGGCTGGCGTCGCACAAGCTTCCGCTGCGCACGGCGTTTGTGAAACGCGAAGTGCTGTAGGAAAGTCAGAAGTAAGAAGTCAGATTGCAGAAGTTAGAAGCTAAGGCTCCAAGCGCGAAGGGAACTGGGACGCACTGAGAGCTGATAGCTGAGAGCCGAGAGCTGATTTTATGAAGGTAGAAAAGATTCGCAACTTGACCGACGTCGAGCTTAAGCACCAGGAGCGGGACTTGGCGGACCAGCTCTTCAAGCTGAAGTTCCAGATGAATATGGGACAGACGGAGAGCCTGAAAAAGATTCGCGGGCTGCGCCGGGATATTGCGCGCGTCCAGACCGTCCTGCGCGAGCAGGAATTGGCCGGCGCGAAGACGGAGAAAAAATAATGGCGGAAACCACGGGCCAATCCGAAAAAGTCCAGGCCGAAAAACAGTCACACCGCAAAGTGCTGATCGGCACCGTCGTCTCGAACAAGATGCAGAAGACGATCGTAGTCGAGGTGACGCGGAAGAAGGCGCATCCCATGTACAAGCGGGTGATCTCGATCCGGAAGAAGTTCTATGCGCACGACGAGAAGAACGAAACGCATCCGGGCGATGTGGTGCGGATTGAAGAGTCGCGGCCGCTGTCGAAGCTGAAGCGCTGGACGCTGAAAGAGATCGTGCGGAAGACGGCGCTGGTGCCGGAAGTGGACATCGACGCCGGTTTGGGCGTTCCCGCTAAGAATTAAAGCGCGGAGAGAAGGGAGACCGATATGGCCGTAATGATGAGATCCATGCTCGAGGTCGCCGATAACTCCGGTGCGCGCAAGCTGCAGATGATCATGCCGCTCGGCGGCTCGACCGGTCTGCACGCGGGCCTGGGCGACGTGATCACGGCAAGCGTGAAGGAAGCGGCGCCCGACGGTCAGGTGCAGAAGGGCAAAGTGGTGAAGGCGGTCATCGTGCGGACGCGGAAAGAGCATCGGCGGCGGGACGGGACGTACATCCGCTTCGATCAGAATGCGGCGGTGCTGATCAATGAAACCGGCGAGCCGGTGGGCACGCGCGTATTTGGTCCGGTGGCCCGCGAACTGCGCGAGAAGAAGTTTTTGAAGATTGTGTCGCTGGCGCCGGAAGTGCTCTAGCGCCGCTGTAGAGACGCGGCTTGCCGCGTTTGAGACGGGGCAAGCCCCGTCTCTACAGAAAGAGATTTGGAAGGATTGAGTATGGGAACAGCAACGACTACCGATCATAAGCGAGTGGATATCCGGCGGAATGACACCGTGAAGGTGATGACCGGGCGGGATACGGGAAAACAAGGGCGCGTGCTGCGCGTGTTTCCCGACGAGGGCAAGGTGCTGGTGGAGCACGTGATGACGGTGAAGAAACACGTGCGGCCGAATCCGCAGCGCAACATTAAAGGGGGAATTGCCGAGCAGGAGCGGGCGATTTTCTTATCCAACGTTGCGTTGGTGTGCGCGACCTGCGGCCCGGTACGAATTGGACATGAAGTGCGCGGCGATCGCAAGGTGAGAGTTTGTAAGAAGTGCGGGACGACGCTCGACAAGTGATTTGGTAATTGGGTAATCGGGTAATTTTGTAATTCGAAAACTCAAAGGTCTTAAATTACAAAATTACCCGATTGCAAAATTACAAAATTCCTCACGAACCGGTAACCACTCCGAAACCGTGATGGAGAAGGCAGCAACGACAATGGCAGACGAGCAGAAAAAAGGCGAGCAGCAAAAGAAGGCGAAGCCCGCGAAGGGCGATAAGGGACATGCGCAGGTTGAGGTTAAGCCTAGTCCCGACGCTCCACGGCACGCGGCGAAAGAGCGGCCGCGGCTGCGGGCTCGATTTGAGAAAGAAGTTGCTGTCGCCCTGATGAAGGAACTCGAACTCAAGAACCCGATGGCCGTGCCGCGGCTGAACAAGATCGTCGTCAACATGGGCGTCGGTGAAGCGACCCAGAACGCGAAATTGATCGACCCGGCCGTGAATGAACTGGGACAGATTGCGGGACAGAAGCCGGTGGTCACGCGGGCGAAGAAATCGATTGCGGCGTTCAAGGTGCGCGAGGGCATGCCGATTGGGGCGATGGTGACGCTGCGCGGCGACCGCATGTACGAATTTTTCGACCGGTTGGTGAGCATCGTGCTGCCGCGAGTGCGCGATTTCCGCGGAGTCTCGACGAAGTCGTTTGATGGGCGCGGCAATTACACGCTGGGCCTGCACGATCAGCTGATCTTTCCGGAGATCGATTACGCGAAGGTCGACAAGCTGAAGGGAATGAACGTGACCATTGTGACGACGGCGCGGTCCGACGATCAGGCGCGGTCGCTGTTGAAGCATCTGGGGATGCCGTTCCGAGCTTAAGTCAGAAGTAAGAAGTCAGATTGAAGAAGTGGAACCGAGATCGAACAAGAGGGTTGCTAGAAGCTAGCAGCCAGGAGCAAGAAGCTAAGTGGCCACTACAGCAAAACGAGTGAAGGACGCGAAGAAGCCGAAGTTCTCGTCGCGCAAACATAACCGCTGCAAGATTTGCGGACGTCCGCGAGCCTTTCTGCGGAAGTTTGGCATTTGCCGTCTGTGCTTCCGGCAGTTGGCGCTGCGGGGCGAGATCCCAGGAGTTTCGAAGTCGTCCTGGTAAGTATCAGTCGTTGGTCGTCAGTCGCTAGTCGTTGGCTAACGGCCAGCGACGACCGACTAACGACCGAAAGAAGCAAGCTGCTGACAGGTTCTCCGGTGGATACGGAGCGAACGGGCGGCTCGAGGAGAAACAAACAATGAGGTTGACCGATCCGGTCGCAGACATGCTGGCGCGCATCCGCAACGCGATCCGCGCACGGCACCAGAAAGTGGATATACCAGCTTCCAAGCTGAAGACGGAGATTGCCCGCATCTTGAAGGAAGAGGGCTATGTCGCGAACTTCAAGCCGGCGGAAGAAGAGGGCCACAAGGTCCTGCGCGTGTATTTGAAGTACGGCAACAACAACGAGGCGGTGATAACGAACCTGGCGCGGGTATCGCGTCCGGGCTGCCGAGTTTATGTGCGCCGCACTGAGATTCCGCGAGTGCTGGGCGGGATGGGAATCAACATCCTGACCACGCCCAAGGGCGTGATGACGGGACGCCAGGCGCGCCGAGAAGGACTCGGCGGCGAATTGCTTTGCGAGATTTGGTAGAAGAGCAGCCGTTAGCACTTAGCATTTAGCAGTTAGCTAAAGCGCTATGCTAATCGCGAAGTTACTAAGTGCTAATTGCTAGGTGCTGACCTTATGTCACGAATTGGAAAAAAGCCGATCGCGATCCCGAAGGGCGTGACGGTCAAGATCGAAGGCAATACGGTGATGGTCCAGGGGCCGAAAGGCAAGCTGGATACATGTCTTCCGTCCGGCATCACGATGGAGCAGAAGGACGGCAACCTGGTGGCCATACGCCCGGATGATGCGCATGCGGCGGTGCATGGGCTGGCGCGCGCACTGGTCAATAACGCCGTCGATGGCGTGACCAAGGGCTGGACGAGGGATCTGGAAATCGTCGGCATCGGCTACCGCGCGGAAATGAAAGGCAAGGGAACGGTGGTGTTCAGTCTGGGGTATTCGCACCCGATCGAGTATCCGCTGCCGACCGGCGTGGATTGCGCGATCGATGCCAAGCTGACCAAGCTGACGCTGAACGGGATCGACCGGCAGAAGGTCGGCCAAGTGGCGGCGGAAATGCGGTCGCTGCGTCCGCCCGATCCGTACAAAAACAAGGGCGTGCGTTACGCCGGCGAGCGGTTGAAGAAGAAGGTTGGCAAGACGGGAGCAAAATAGCTCTCAGCCGTCAGCTTTCAGCTTTCAGTTACTTCGAATGAAGTCTGCAAGCTGGATGGGTTGCAACTGACGGCTGATAGCTGATAGCCGAGGGCTTATGTTAAGAATCGCTTCAAAGAATCGGACGCGGCAGCGGGTACATGATCGTATCCGGAAGAAAGTGATGGGTACGCAGGAGCGTCCGCGGCTGAATGTGTACCGGTCGCTGAACCATATCTACGTGCAGTTGATTGACGACCTGAAGGGTGTCACCCTGGCGGCGGCTTCCACGGCGGACGACCGCAAGGGCGCTCGCGTGACCGGCGGCAACGTAGCGTCGGCAAAAATGGTTGGGAAGAAGATTGCCGAACTGGCCAAACAGAAGGGCTACACCAAAGTGGTATTCGATCGTGGCGGCTATATCTATCACGGCCGGGTCAAAGCGGTCGCCGATGCGGCGCGCGAGGCGGGGTTGCAGTTTTAGATCAAGCTACTGGCTACTAGCTGCTAGCTACTGGCAATCGAAGAGCGGTTTGCTAGAAGCCAGCAGCCAGAAGCTAGAAGCGAAATCAGGAAATGAGATTTCAGAATGGCGAGAGTTACCAAGAAACTCGATGCGGGTTCGTTCCAGTTAAAAGACCAGGTGGTCTCGATTAACCGGGTGACGAAGGTGGTGAAGGGCGGCAAGAACATGTCGTTCGCGGCGCTCGTGGTTGTTGGCGATCCTTCGGCGGCGGTGGTGGGTTTCGGATCCGGCAAAGCGAAGGAAGTTCCGCAGGCCATCCGCAAGGGGATCGAGGCGGCGAAGAAGAACCTGATCAGGATCAACCTGACGCAGACGACGGTGCCGCATACGGTGCTGGGACGCTTTGGCTCGGGCATGGTGCTGCTGAAACCGGCGCCGGAAGGCACGGGCGTGATTGCGGGCGGAGCGGTGCGCGCGGTGATGACGTCGGCGGGCGTGCAGAACGTGCTGACCAAGTCGATTGGCACCAATAATCCGCATAACGTGATCAAGGCCACGTTCGAGGCGCTAAAGAAGCTCAAGAGCCGGGAACACGTCGCGGAACTGCGCGGCAAGTCGGTGGAGGAGCTGTAGGAACAATTTGTAATTGGTGATTTGTAATTTGCAATTTAGGAACCAGAGGCTTTTTCAATTACAAATTACAAATTGCCAATTGCAAATGTTTAGACGGGGAAGTGAAATGACAACCAAGACATCGAAATCGGTGGCGAGCGGCATGATCCAGTTGAAGTGGGTGCGGTCGATGATTTGCACTCCGGTGAAACATCGGAAGGTTGTGAAGGGGCTCGGGTTCACCCGGCTGAATCAAGTGATTCAGCGTCCGGACACGGATGCGATTCGCGGCATGGTCAAGAAAATTCCGCACTTAGTGGAGATCGTGAAATAAGTTGTAGAGACGCGGCTTGCCGCGTCTCTGGGGCGAGATGAGACGAGGCAAGCCTCGTCTCTACAGAGAGAAAGTCATGAATTTATCGACAATACGGGCACCCCGCAAATCAACGGAAAAGAAGAAGCGAGTCGGACGCGGCATGGGGTCTGGCATGGGGAAGACTTCCACGCGCGGGCACAAGGGCCAGTGGTCACGCTCGGGTGCGCGGCTGATCCGCGGGTTTGAGGGCGGGCAGATGCCGCTGCACCGGCGCGTGCCGAAGCGCGGCTTTACCAACATTTTCCGCGAGGAATACGACGTCGTGAACATCGACCGGCTGGCGGCGCTCGGCGAGACCGAAATCACTCCCGAGTCGCTGAAGAAGGCCGGCGTGGTGAATGGCAAGTCGCCGGTCAAGATACTGGGCACCGGCGAACTGACGGTGGCGATTACGGTTCACGCCCACAAGTTCTCGAAGACGGCGCAGGAAAAGATCACCAAGGCGGGCGGCAAGTTCGAGGTCTTGCAGTAATGCTGGAAAAGCTGGCGAACATCTTCCGGGTCCCCGACCTGCGCAAGCGCGTGCTGTTCACGCTCGGCATGCTGGCGGTGTATCGCATCGGCGGCCACATCCCGACGCCGGGGATCAACGGCGACCGGCTGGCGGCGTTCTTCGAGCAGAACAAGGGCTCGATGCTGGGCTTTGTGGACCTGTTCAGCGGCGGCAACTTGCGGCGGCTCACGATTTTCGCGCTCGGCATCATGCCGTACATTACGGCGTCGATCATTCTGCAGTTGCTGACGGTGGTGTATGAGCCGCTCGCCAAGCTGCAAAAAGAAGGCGAGCTGGGCCGGAAGAAGATCACGCAGTGGACGCGCTATCTCACGGTGATTTTGAGCGCGGTGCAATCGTTCGGGATCGCCATCAGCCTGCAGAAAGCGGGCGATTTCGTGAACACTCCCGGGCCAGCCTTCATCCTGATGACCATGTTGACGCTGACCACGGGCAGCGCATTCATCATGTGGCTGGGTGAGCAGATTACCGAGCGCGGCATCGGCAACGGCATGTCGCTGCTGATTTTCGCCGGCATCGTGGTCGGCCTGCCGCGCGGCGTGATCGATCTGTACCAGAAGGCGCAGACTTCCGCATGGGGAGTGTTTACGGCTCCGGCCCTCATACTGCTGCTGGTGCTGATGATCGCGGTGGTGGCGTTCATCGTATTTGTCGAACGCAGTGAGCGCCGGATTCCGGTGCAATATGCCAAGCGCGTGGTCGGACGCAAGGTGATGGGCGGGCAATCCACGCACCTGCCGCTGCGCGTGAATGCCGGCGGCGTCATGCCGGTGATTTTCGCGTCTTCGATTTTGGCTTTGCCGCAGATGCTGGGTGCGGCGTTCCATAATAACAAGGTGGTCGGCCCGCTTCTGGACGCGATGCGCTGGGGCGAGCCGCTGTACACCTTGCTCTATTGCACGGGCATCGTTTTCTTCGCCTACTTCTATATCTCGATCGTGTTCAATCCGAACGAGGTTGCGGACAACATGCGGAAGTGGGGAGGGTTTATTCCCGGCATCCGGCCGGGGAAGCGGACTTCGGACTTCATCAACGATGTGCTGACGCGGATCACGCTGGTGGGCGCGCTTTACCTGATCTCGATTTCGCTGATTCCGGAGTGGATGATTGCGGGCATCAAGCTCAATCACCTGCCGCTGCTGGGACGAGCCTTCGAAAGCCTGCCAACCTGGATCACGAACGGCCTGGGAGTGAATTTTTATTTCGGCGGAACCTCGCTGCTGATCGTGGTCGGGGTCGCGATGGACACGGTTACCCAGATTGAAGCGCAGTTGATCATGCGGCATTACGATGGGTTCACGCCGAAGAGCGGAAGGATTCGCGGGCGCCGGACTTGGTAAAAACCAGTTGCCAGCTGCCGGTTGCCAGTTCCCAGTGAGAACCGGCGAACGTAGTACTGGCAACTGACTACTGGCAACTGGCAACTGATTTTGCAGGCGCGGAGCAGGGCGATATTTCCGCGACGGGAAATACGAGTAAAAGGGGCCATTTCGATGGCCAACGAGACCGCGCGAAACATTGGACCGGTGATTCTTCTGGGGCCTCCCGGGGCCGGGAAGGGCACCCAGTCCAAACGGATTGTCGACCGTTACGGCGTCCCGCAGATATCGACGGGCGATCTTTTGCGGGACCATGTAGCGCGTGGCACCGAGCTCGGCCTTGAAGCCCAGGCGATCATGGCGCGAGGCGAGCTGGTTCCGGACGAGTTGATGTACGGCATCGTGGCCGACCGGCTGCGGGAAGCCGATTGTCAACGCGGATTTGTGCTGGATGGCTTTCCAAGGACAGCCGCCCAGGCAGGATGGCTCGACGCTTTCCTGGAAAAAGAGGTCTTTGACAAAGGATCGGACAAGGGATCGGAATACCCGCCGAAGTGTCCGCCGGTTGTGATCCAGTTGCTCGTGGACTATACTCAATTACTACTGCGGCTTACCGGACGGCGTTCGTGTCCTACCTGTGGACGGCTCTATAACATCCACTTTCAGCCACCTCTCGTTGACGAGTTGTGTGATGTGGATGGATCCAAGCTGGTGATCCGCAACGACGATCGCGAGGAAGTCATTTCCGGGCGACTGGAGGCGTACGAGACGCAGACCCGGCTGGTGACCGATTACTACCGGGCGCAGCGGCGGTTGGTGGCGATCAACGCGGATCGGCCCGTGGATGAGGTTACGGCGCAGATTTTCGGTGTGATGGACAGTCATTGCCCGGCGGATGCCAACCGCGGAACGACGACGCAGAGTTAGTTATGAGTTTTGGAGAGGACCGGATCATCCGCAAGTCGCCGGAAGAGATCGAAAAGATGAGGCGGAGCGGCCAGATGGTCCGCCAGGTTCTCAACCACTTGAAGGGTATGGTGGCGGCCGGTGTTACGACGATGGACCTGGAGAAGGCCGCGGAGAAAATGATCGCGGAGTTCGGCGCGGTGCCGGCGTTTAAGGGATATTACGGTTATCCGTGTGTGCTGTGCACTTCGATCAATGAAGAGATCGTGCACGGGATTCCGTCGGAGAAGCGGGCGCTGAAAACGGGAGACATCGTTTCCATCGACTGCGGTGTGGTATTCGACGGGTATTACGGAGACGCGGCCATCACGGTGCCGGTCGGCGACTCGCTGGCCGCGGAATTGAAGAAGCTGCTCGAGGTGACCGAGGCCTCGCTGTACAAGGGCATCGAGCAGGTGAAGATCGGCAACACGGTGGGACACGTTGGGTCGGCGATCCAGAAGCACGTGGAAGCGAACGGGTTCAGCGTGGTGCGCGAATTTGTTGGGCATGGCATCGGGACGAAGCTGCATGAAGCGCCGCAGATTCCGAACTTCGGCAGGAAGGGCCAGGGCGCGGAGTTGACCGAGGGTATGGTCCTGGCGATTGAGCCGATGGTGAACTCGGGAGGTCCCGAGACGAAAGTTTTGAGCGACAAGTGGACGGCCGTGACGCTCGACGGCAGTTACAGCGCGCACTTTGAGCATTGCGTGGCGGTAACGCGAAAAGGGCCGGTGATTTTGACCCAGTAGGCGCTGTCAGCTATCAGCTCTCAGCTGTCAGTTAAGGCGATGAGATGAAAGTTGTAACTGAGAGCTGACAGCCGGTAGCTGACAGCTTCTTAAGGAGTCGATGAGCAAAGAAGACGCGATTGAAGTGATGGCGGTGGTCGTCGAGCCGCTGCCCAATGCCATGTTCAAGGTGGAGCTTGAAAACAAACACCAGGTACTGGCGCACGTTTCCGGCAAGATGCGGAAGAACTTCATACGGATTCTTCCGGGAGACAAGGTCGCGGTCGAACTTTCTCCGTACGATCTGAATCGCGGGCGGATTGTGTACCGCTACAAGTAGAGCTTCGAGGCTTGCCTCGTCTCCCTCAGGCGCAATGACGAAGCGGGAAATTCGCAGTTGCAGTTACTGAGAACTGACAACTGAGAACTGAGAACTGATTTATGAAAGTAAGGGCATCGGTTAAGAAGATTTGCGACAAGTGCAAGGTCATCCACCGCAAGGGAGTAGTGCGGGTGATCTGCGAGAACTCCAAGCACAAGCAGCGTCAGGGGTAAGCAAAGAAGGCCCCGGCATTTGCAGTTACTGATGGCTGACAGCTGAGAGCTGATAGCTGGTTAAGAGAGGGATCATGGCACGTATTGCAGGCGTCGATCTTCCGCGCAACAAGCACGCGAATATCGCGCTCACTTACATCTACGGCATCGGCACTTCGCGCGCGGCGCGCATTCTGGACGCGGCGAAAGTAGACCCGATGAAGAAGGTTTCCGACCTCGCGGAAGACGAGGTCAACCGCATCCGCCAGGTGATCGAGGCGGAAGGCTCGGTGGAAGGCGATCTGCGTAAAGACGTTTCGATGAACATCAAGCGGCTCATCGAAATCGGGTCGTATCGCGGGTTCCGCCATCGCCGGAACCTGCCGGTTCGCGGACAGCGTACGCATACCAACGCGCGTACCCGCAAAGGTCCGCGTAAAGGCACGGTCGCGCAGAAGAAGAAGACGGCAAAAGCGTAAGAATCGGGTGTCAGGTCTTAGGTGTCAGGTCTCAGCAACCATGAGATCTTCCTAAGACCTGAGACCTAAGACCTGAGACCTAAACTATGGCAAAACCAGCAGCAGCAGGCGGCGCCCCGGCGCCCGAGAAAAAAGGCAAGAAGAAAACGTTCAAGAAGAAAGAGCGCAAGCACGTTCCGCATGGACTGGTGCACGTGCAGGCCTCGTTCAACAACACCATCGTGACCATTTCGGACATGACCGGCAACGTGCTGGCGTGGAAGAGTTCGGGCTCGCTGGGCTTCCGCGGGTCGCGCAAAGGAACTCCGTTTGCGGCGCAGCAGGCCGCGTCGACCGCTGCCAGCATGGCGCGCGATCACGGCGTGCGCTCGGTGGATGTGCGGGTAAGCGGTCCGGGATCGGGGCGGGAGTCGGCGGTGCGCGCGCTGGCGTCGGCGGGAATTGAAGTGCGGTCCATTAAAGACACGACGCCGATTCCGCATAACGGATGCAGGCCGCCAAAGCGGCGTAGAGTGTAAGGGTAGTTGTCAGCTCTCAGCTTTCAGCTATCAGTGAAACCTTTAGTTCGATAGTATGCAGGTTTTACTGATGGCTGAAGGCTGATGGCTGAAAGCTGATTTTTTCAATCGGGAAGAAAGGGTCGCCACCCCGTAAACCGATTTCGAAAAGGAGAAAAATGGCACGTTACACCGATGCAGTGTGTCGTCTTTGCCGCCGGGAAGGGATCAAGCTCTTCCTGAAAGGTACCAAGTGCTTCAGCGACAAATGTCCCATTGAGAAGCGCAACTTCGCTCCCGGACAGCACGGGAAAGACAGAAAGACCAAGGTTGTCGGCTACGGTCTGCAGTTGCGCGAAAAACAGAAAGCCAAACGCATCTATTTCACCCAGGAAGGCCAGTTCCGGAATTACTTCGAGAAGGCGGTCCTGTTCAAGGGTGTCACGGGTGCGAAGTTGCTGGAGCAACTTGAGCGGCGTTTGGACAACGTGGTCTTCCGGCTGGGCTTTGGCATCTCCCGCCGCCAGGCGCGCCAGTTGGTGCGCCACGGACACGTGCAGGTGGATGGGAAGAAAGTGAACATCCCTTCGTACGAGGTTAGCGTGGGAGAAGAGATTGCGATTCGCGAGAGCAGCCGCAAGGTTCCGATTCTGGAAATCGCGAGGGATTTTGCCAGTCATCAACCCGCGCCGGTGTGGTTGGAGATCGATCGCGAGAACTACAAGGGGCGCGTGATTGCGCTGCCGAAACGCGAAGACATCCAGTTGCCGGTGAACGAGCAGCTGATTGTGGAACTGTATTCGAAGTAACAAGATCGTGTGGTGACGGGGCTTTGCCCCGTTGCCCGCGTGCGGCTGAAGATATGCTTGCAAACAGAGACGCGGCAAGCCGCATCTCTACAATAGATTTTGTTTGGCCTACTGTTCGCGCCAGATCAGCCCGCTGCGGCGCTTGATCCGAACGTTGTTAGTAAGAAGGGCCGGTTCGGAGAGCCGCTGCGGAGCCACATGGCCGAGAGGAGAAACACATAATGCTTTGGAGAGGTTTTCAAAAACCGAAACGACTGGCGAGCGACACTGGTTCGCTCACCGACAAATACGGGATGTTCTGGGCGCAGCCGTTTGAGCGCGGATTTGGCACCACCATCGGCAATGCGCTGCGGCGCGTGATGCTGAGTTCGATTGAAGGCGCGGCCGTGACCGCGGTGAAGATCGAAGGCGTGCTGCACGAGTTCCAGTCGATCCCGGGCGTGGTTGAGGATGCGACCGACATCATCCTCAACATGAAGCAGGTGCCGTTCAAACTTGCGGGAGACGGCCCGAAGGCGATTTACCTCCGCGCCGATCAGCCGGGAGTGGTGACCAGCGGCATGATCGAAGCCGACGGCGATGTGGAAGTGCTGGATAAGGAAATTTACATCGCGACGGTGAGCGAGGGCGGCAAGCTCGACATGGAAATGCGCCTGAAGCGCGGCCGCGGTTACGTTTCCGCCGACAAGAACTTCGAGGACGACCTGGGCATTGGCTTCATCCCCATCGATTCCGTGCACACGCCGGTGCGCAAGTGCAACTACACGGTCGAAGCGGCGCGTTTGGGACAGATCACCGATTACGACAAGCTGACGGTGGAAGTCTGGACCAACGGTTCGATCACTCCGGGCGATGCGCTGGGACTTTCGGCGAAGCTGATTAAAGATCACATGAATATCTTCATCAACTTCGAAGAAGAGATTGAAACCGCGTCGGCGGGCGAAGAGCACCGGCCCGAGATCAAGAACGAGAACCTGAACCGTTCGGTCGAGGAACTCGAACTCTCGGTGCGCAGCTATAACTGCCTGAAGAACGCCAACATTCAGTCGATCGGCGAACTGGTGCAGAAGACCGAAGCCGAGATGCTGAAAACGAAGAATTTTGGCCGCAAGTCGCTGAACGAAATCAAGGAGATCCTATCCTCGATGGGTTTAAGCCTGGGCATGAAGATCGACGAGCACGGAAACGCTGTTCCAGGTCCGACTTCGAACCAGGTGCTGCCCGCTTCGGCGTACGGCGACAACGATCTGTAGAAAAGCAGTTGCCAGTTGCCAGTGGTCAGTTGCCAGTAAGACGCTGACCATCGAGCGACTGGCTGCTGACTGACAACCCACTGGCAACTGGCCACTGGCAACTGACAACTGGGGTTAAGACATGCGTCACAAAGTTGCGGGATACAAGCTAGGACGAACCACTTCGCATCGGCGCGCGATGCTGCGGAACATGGTCACGTCGATCATCATGGAAGAACGAATAGAGACGACCGTGATCAAGGCGAAGGCGGTGCGTCCGTCGGTCGAGAAGATGATCACCCTCGGCAAGAAGGGCGATCTGGCGGCGCGCCGTCAGGCAGCGTCGTATTTGATGACCGGAGAAGCGGTCACCAAGCTTTTCGATACCGTGGCTCCGCGCTTCGGCGACCGCAAGGGCGGCTATCTGCGAATCGTGCGCACGGCCTGGCGGAAGGGTGATGGCGCTGAAAAGGCGTTCATCGAACTGCTCGGCAGCGAGCAAGTGATCGATGAAAAGCGCCAGAAGCGCGCAGAAATCCGCGCCAAACGCGCCGAAGAAAACCGCAAGGCGATGGAACACGCTGACGAAGAAGCGCAGGCGCAAAAAGATATGGCTGCGAATGAGGCTGAGGGTAAGACTGAGGGCAGCGACAAGAAAGAGTAATCGCCGCGCTCATTTAGCGAGATCCTTGAGCCGCTCCTCAATCCGGCCTAGCCGATCTTCGAATGCTGAGAGTCTCCTCGATACTTGTTCCAGAGAGGGGATACGCAGGTGTCCAGTTGGCTTCTTCTTGAACAGCATCTCCATTTCCTTCTCGAAACGACTGCTCTTTAGAAGTTCCTGTGCGGCTTTCCCAATAGGTTTCCGGCTTCTCAGGGCTGGATCAAGCAGTTTAAATGCGACCAGTTCGGCAGCTTCGCGCGCTGCCGGCTTGGAAAATCGGCGGTGTTCCCACCAACGTATTTCCGTCACATAATCGGGGTTGATGCCCGTCGCTGAGGTGCCGGTGGCGGCACTGCTGTCGCGGGTCAAAAGATGCTGTGCCGCCCTACGTTTGAGCTTATCGGTGATCCCGACATATGCAACGTATGCGTGTCGGCCTGTTCCGCCGTACAAGGCGTACAGCGCCGGGCAGTTAGGCAAGTCGGCAATTCCTAAGAGCAGCTGCGATGACGCTTTCATTTCAGCACCTTCATAACCGCCGTGCGCCCTAATGGTGCTACACTTTTTTCCGGACTGCAATGCTACAAACTTCGAGGTCGAGGCAGCGCGATAAGACCAAAAGCTTCGGCGATCCGACGCCGAGCGCTAAAACAGAACCAGGCCCCCGACTGACGATTGCCAAGATTGGAATCGTCTCCCGTGACTACAACAAATTGAGGGATTTCAGGGATGCATTTCCTGACGTGCTGACCCTACTCGACAGGAAAGGCTGCGATACGGTTCTGTTTTCCCTGTACAGTATTGACTTTTCGAAACGGAAGTCATTCAGGCCGTTTCGCTCGATCCGACTTCGCCACGTCAAGGCCGTGCTTTACGAAGAGGGTGGAAGGGGAGAGAAAAACAGGCAATGTGTAGTCTTCTATCGCAGGGGTCATAAGTGGCATCGGTACGTCCTGCCCGGAGGAGGCTTTCCCACGCTGAAGGGCCTGACGGATAAGAAGAAAAGGGAGAAGGTTGGAGAGTTTGTAGAAAAATCAATTCCGGGCAGAACACTAGGTAATTGCTGCGCCATACTGTGTGGGGAGATCAATGGCGTTCCGTATCACAAGGACACAGGGAGGGTGGGAGATGATTTCGGCCTCAAAAAGTCGCTGCAAAGAGAGGTCGCGGTCGTTCTCAACCCAGGACACGATCGGATGACCAGGCATGAAATGAAGAAGAAGAGGAGCTATTTGTCGGAGAACAATCGGTGGGTGGTTTCAGTTTGGAACAAGGGTAAGGAGGACAAGAAGGGCAAAACGCATGACGGGACCAAGCACCCGTGGACCGTGTTCCGTAACGGGCGAGAAGTAACAGAAAAAGTTGAGCTCCAGAATCAAATAGAAAAAGTTGAAATTGGCATATTGAAAATCTGAAGGCGCATAAAGGCCAAACCCGCCCATGCACGGAATTCGCCGTTAATCCGCTCGTAACTGGGTAGGTTGGTCGCCAAGCTGGAACTGATCTACCCACCCGCATTTGCCTGATCGTGTCCGCCCTCCCTACAATAGAAATCTAATCCAAACTCTTATGATCCATTTTCCCGTTCCCGAAGCCCTCACATTCGACGACGTGTTGCTGCTGCCGGCGCGCTCCACAGTCGTGCCTGCCAACACCAACACGCAGACCCAGCTCTCGCGCAACATTCCGCTGAACATTCCCATCATCAGCGCCGCCATGGACACGGTGACCGAGTCGCACATGGCCATTGCCATGGCGCAACAGGGCGGGCTGGGGATTATTCATCGCAACCTGACCATCGAGCAGCAAGCCAATGAAGTGGACAAGGTGAAACGGTCGGAGAGCGGCATGATCGTCGATCCCGTCACCATGTCGCCCGATGCCAAGGTTTCCGATGCGCTCGAAGTCATGAAGAAATACAAGATTTCCGGTGTGCCGATCACGTTGAAGGACGGAAGGCTGGTCGGCATTCTGACCAATCGCGATCTGCGCTTCGAGACACGATTTGATATTCCGATCGATAAGGTGATGACCAAGAAGAATCTGATCACGGTGCCGGTCGGAACAACCCTTGAGCAAGCGGAAGAGATCCTGCATGAGCACCGCGTGGAAAAGCTGCTGGTGGTGGACGACAAGTACAACCTGAAGGGTTTGATCACGGTCAAGGACATCCAGAAGAAACTGAAGTATCCCGGCGCCGCCAAGGACCAACAGGGACGGCTGCGGGTGAGTGCGGCCATCGGCGCGACCGGCGATTTTCTGGAGCGCGCGCAGGAACTGGCGAAAGCGAAAGTCGATGTGCTGGCCATCGACAGCGCGCATGGGCATTCCACCTTGGTGCTGGAAGCGGTTAAGAAAGTGAAAGCGATGTTGCCGGAGGTGGAACTGATTGCCGGCAACGTGGCGACCTTCGATGGCGCCTGCGACCTGGTGCGCGCGGGAGTGGACGGAGTGAAAGTCGGCATCGGGCCGGGCTCGATCTGCACCACGCGCATCGTAACCGGCGTGGGGGTTCCGCAGATCACGGCGATTGCGGAGGCGGCGCGAGCCACGCGCGATTCGGGCGTGCCGGTGATTGCCGACGGCGGGATCAAGTATTCGGGCGATATCAGCAAGGCGCTGGCAGCGGGCGCTTCCGCGGTGATGATCGGATCGATGTTTGCCGGAACCGATGAAAGCCCCGGCGAATTGATTCTGTATCAGGGCCGCACCTTCAAGTCATATCGCGGCATGGGATCGCTGGGAGCCATGGCTGCGGGTTCCAGCGAACGCTATTTCCAGAACTCGGATGGAGACGCGTCGACCGCGATGCCAATGACGACAATGACGGGCGAAGAGTCGAACCGGCTGAATAAGTTGGTGCCGGAAGGAATTGAGGGGCGCGTGCCCTATCGGGGTTCGGTGGCGATGATCGTGCACCAGATGGTGGGCGGCCTGAAGTCGGGCATGGGATATTGCGGGTGCCAGACGGTGGCCGAACTGCAGCAGAAGGCGCGATTCGTGCGCATCAGCGCCGCCGGCCTGCGCGAAAGCCACGTGCACGACGTCATGATCACGCGCGAAGCGCCGAACTACGCGGCAGAGTGACGAGACCGATTTGACTGCCTCCCGTCCCAATCTTCTGCGCGCTTGGTGGCCGGCCACCGTTTGGGTCGGTCTCATCGCGTTTGAGTCCACCGATTACTTCTCCGCGCAGAACACCGGCAGCATGTTGTACGGGCTGTTGACGCACCTATTCGGCCAAATCAATCTCTACGACTTCCTCATCTTTCATCATTACCTGCGCAAGACTGGGCACGTAGTCGGTTACGGCATGTTGGGCCTTCTTATGCTGCGTGGTTGGCGGGCAACGCTCGATCAGGATCATACCCGGTTGGGGCGGACAGCTCTGCTGTCGTGGCTGGGGACCGTTTTTGTCGCTTCGATGGATGAATGGCACCAGAGCTTCATTCCATCGCGCACCGGCACCTGGCGCGATGCTGCGCTCGATAGCGTGGCGGGCTTGGTGCTCCTGCTGGCCGCGTATTCCTGGATACGCCGGCGGCCCAAAGGTTCGCCCAGTTTTCCGTAGGGACGGCGCTTGCCCCCTCTCAGGCCGTTGACAAAATTTCGACCGTGATCCACTCCAACGCCGTTTTGACCAAAGTGTCTATTTTATCTATAATAGACGTTATGCGAGCCGTCTCCGCCACCGATGCCAAACAGCGTCTGGCCGCTCTTCTGGACGCTGCCCAGCGCGAACCCGTCCTCATTCGCCGCCAAAACCGCGATGTTGCCGTCATCATGTCTGCCCAGGAATATGAGCGGATGCGCGACCTCGCTGCCGCCGATTTCCAACGCTTCTGCGATCGAATCGCAGCTCAGGCCAAGGCTCGCGGCCTGACAGAATCCGCGCTGCGCAAGTTGTTAAAGGATTGATGCAGGTTCGCGAGCGCATTGTCGCCGACACGAACTGCCTGGTCAGCCGTCTCCTGCTCCCATCATCTGTGCCCAGTCGTGCGGTTCGCAAAGCCGCTGATTTCGGGCTTCTGCTGGTTTCCGAAGCCACGATGGACGAATTGGCCGACGTTCTCTCCCGCCCAAAATTCGACCGCTATGTCAGTATGCAAGATCGCCAACAATTTCTACGGCTGCTGGGGCGCATCGCTGAATTCGTCACGACGGGCTACCCAGTCCGCGAATGCCGCGATCCGAAGGATGACAAATTCCTGGAAGTTGCCCTGAACGGAAAGGCGGACCTGATCCTAACTGGCGACGCCGACCTGCTCACCCTCAACCCGTGGCGTGGCATTGCGATTCTGTCGCCGGCGAATTACTTGAAACGCTGATTGAAGTTAGGCAGCCGTTCACTCTCGCGCCGTCGAGCGGTGGGCGAGCAACGCGAACCCCGAGACGGCAGCGATGCCAGCCGAAAAATAGAATGGCACCGCAGGCCCATACATCTTCCACAGTGCTCCGGTGATGATGCTGGAGAGCAGCGTCGTCAGGCTTGTGAGAAACGAAAAAATTCCCAGCGCCCGCCCACGGACATCGCGGGCCACGCTTTCAACCACCAGCGCCTTGAGCACCGGATTGGTGAGCGCATAGAAGAGTCCGTAGAAAGCCATCGTCAGCCAGATCGCCAGTTGCGACGGCGCGAGTGCGAACACGAAATAGACGATGGCAAAAACGAAATATCCAGCGGCGGCGATGGCCGAACGCGAGAAGCGGTCGCTAAACTTGCCGGCGGGCCACGAAAACAGAGTGAACATGAGGTTGAAGGCCAGTCCCAGCAGGGGCGCGCGGGACGCTGGAATGCCGATCGATCCGGCGCGCAGGACGAGGAACATGTCACTGGAATTTCCCAGCGAAAACAGGGTCACCACTGCCAGCACGTAATAAAAGCCGAGCGGCAATTTTGGGAGCCACTCGGACTTCGCGGCGGCTGTCCCTACGTGGGCTCGCGGGGGCGCCCGTCTCTCCGCCGGCAGGGCGCGGTGTACTTCGCGGATTCCAAGCGAGGCGACGATGACGCACAGCGCTCCCGGGACCGCAGCCGACGCGAACACGCCGCGCATGCCGAAGCGTCCGATCACGGCCAGCGCCAGCAGGGGACCGGCGATGGCGCCGGCGGAATCCATGGCTTGAATCAGGCCGTAGGCGGAGCCGATTCCCGATGGCTCGACGGACTCCGCCACCATCACGTCGCGAGCCGTCCCGCGCACGCCCTTAGCGAAGCGATCGGCGAAACGAATTCCCAGAATCTGCCACCACGAAGAAACCAGCGCCAGCAAGGGTTTCACGGCGTTGGCGACGAAGTAGCCGCCGACCACGATGGGCTTGCGGCGCGCCGCCTGGTCGGTCACATAGCCCGAGAAAAGCTTGGCGAAGGAAGCCACACTTTCGGCGATGCCTTCGATAATTCCAAGCTGCGCCGGTCCGGCGCCGAGCGATGTCAGAAAGGCGGGCAGGACCCAGTACGCCATTTCACTGGCCGTGTCGTTGAGGAGCGAAGTCAGGCCGAAGGCGAAAACATTTCGAGGAGTCGATTGGGCAGGCGGTGAGGGCGGTGCGTCCATGTCCGTTTATTGAAAATATCACGGGGACGGAGGAACTTACGGGACTAGTGAACCAGACCGGCGGACTCGGAGGGCGCTGCGGGCGGTGGTTCCTGCCGGGCCAGTGGCGTGGCTGTTGGCACCCGCGTTCCGATTCCAATCTGCATGGCGGTATTCTTCGGGAATTCCACTTCGCGTCCGCGGGCAATGAAATGCGAGTAGATCGAAGTCGCAGCTCCGTACGCCCCCATGGTGGCGCCGAAAGCGCGCGAGCGCGCGGCCGCACCCATCACCATACCGACCACCTTGAATCCCCCCAAACCGCCTGCAGCCTGATTGCTTGTGTCATCGCCCTGTGACAGAGCGGCCAAGCCGACCGATAGGGTCGTTGCCAGGTAGCGCGACTTCGGGGTGGTGGCTTCCGCGCCGCCTTCGGAATCCAGTTTTACGTTGGCGTCCTTGCCGGCTTGTACGCCTTGCAGCGTCGATACGATTTTCTGCTCAATGCCATCCGGGGGAACAAGCTCGGAGAATGCAATACGCAGCTGTCCATTTCTTTTCATGCGACGTGCCGGCTGCGCCTGCTTTACCGTGCCCTTCAGCCGGCTGCCTTGGGGAAGGATCAGGCGGTCGCCGTCCATCAGAGGTTGGGATAGGACCGCTTCCACTTCCTGACCCTGGTGGGAAGTCGCGGACGATAATGGCGTAACCAGGCGGGCGTGCACGACGCTGCCCTCGGCAATCTCGCCGCCGATGGAAGAGGCCATGGGGACGGTCATCACCTCGCTGCCGAAGTTCAGGGGGTCTTGTAATTCCGCAAAGTACACGGTCCCGGCGGGGATGTACTGCCGGTGCACCGGCAATTGCGCTTCGCCGTAGCGTTCCAGACGCTGGATTTTTCCCGGCGTCTTCAGTTGCGTCATGGCGTTGTTCCATTCCCGGCGGGCCTGTTGCTTCGCCTCGTTTATTTTTTCGGCCGCCTTGTCGTTCACGGCATTTTTCTTGGCTTTTTCGTTGGCCGCCGTCACCAACTCGATGACCTGGCCCGAGCCGGGAGTGACATTGGTATGCAATGGAAAACGTCTGCCGTCCCCGAGCACCAATTCATCGAAGCCGATTTCCACTTTCCGCCGAGGCGTGAAATCCGCATTCAGCGCCGCTTGCGTGCGCTTGCCACCCGAGAGCGTCTCTATCTTCGTAACTTTTCCGATGATCTCCGAACCAACGGGCACAACAATGCGATCAAACGCATAGACCGGTTCCACGACGCGTCCGTGGACTGGTTGCCCCACCTTTCTTACCCGGACTTCCCGATCCAGGGCGACTTGCAAGGGTGAGCCTTGCGCGACGGTCAGAACAACCGTCTGCGGCGGCGCGGGCTGGGCGGGTTTATTGGAGGGTGGCGCAGGCTTGCGTTCCGAACCCGGAGAGAGTTGGGGAAGGGGGATTTCCTGAGCTTCGACAGCGCATTCGAGAGTGCAGGCCCAGGTGAGGGAAAGCAGGATCGTGCACAATGAGCGCGCCAGTGCCATGTCGATTTCTCCCGACAATCCCCAGTGTCACCCACTATTTTAGAACAATGAGCCACGCCACAAGACTTACAATTTTGGATGCAAAGGCCGGTCCGCAGGGAAGCCCGAATCGGCCCTAGTCAAAATCCGGTTGCCTAAGACCTAAGACCTGACACCTTTTTCCAGGCCGCTTCCAGTAGAATAGAAACACATGTCCGACCGCACCTTTACCCTCGATGAAGCGCAAATGCTCCTGCCGATTCTGGAATCGTTGCTGCGGCAGGCGATCAACGGCAAGAAGCTGATTGAAGGCGTGGACACCGAGTTGCAAGAGACGGCGCACCGTGTTTTTCTCAACGGCGGCACGCTGCTGAACGTGGTGCATCTGGCACGGCGCAAGGCGGAGCGCGAGAAGGCGATTCGCCGCATCAAAGACGCCCTAGCCGAAATCGACGCGACCGGCGTGCAGGTGAAAGATCTCGATATCGGACTGCTCGATTTTCCCTGCAAGGTGGAAGGCGAGATCCTCCTGTTGTGCTGGAAGCTGGGCGAGCCAGCCATCGGGCATTGGCACGGAACGAACGAAGGCTTCGCCGGGCGCAAGCCGATTGACGATAGGATCGCAAGAGCGGGCAAGAAGCGGACGAAGTAGAAGAGCTCTCAGCCGTCAGCTCTCAGCTTTCAGTAAAACCCGTGCTTCGTATAGGGGCATCGCTTCAGCGATGCCGTTAATTCTTCGAAATTAGACGCCCCTTCAGGGACCGCACGTCGAAAACCTATCTTCCGTAGTTTGCTGGAAAACACTGCGCAAGTTCGGGATCGCGTCCCGTTCTTTAATGTTTGGGAACGCTTCGGGCATGCGGTGCGCGGGGTGGGCAAGGGTACGACTCCACCCATGCACTATCGGGGATCGAGCAAGGGCCGGGCGTTCTGCTAAAATCACGCTATTCGAGGCGATCACTTATGTTGACTGGGCGCAAACTGGCGTTGACGCTCGCTTTCACCGTGTTGGTTGTCGTGGCCTTTGGAGTCAGTTGCAAGGGGTTCTTTACAGGGAACACTCTCCAGTCCGTCGCGATTCAGCCCTCCACCCTTGATTTTCAAGTGACTGCCACACAGCAGTTCTCGGCGTGGGGAACATATCTGGACGGCACCCGGTCGCAGATTACCAGCGGCGTGGTGTGGACCAGCGATTCACCGGATGTGACGATTACCGCCGGGGGTCTCGCAACTGCTCTGATCGTGACGGCCTCCGCAGCGACGATCACCGGATCTGCCCAGGGTCTTGATGGCACAGCCACCGTCAACGTAATCGGAGACGTCACCGCCATGACGGTCAACCCCAGCAACCAAAGCATGTCGGAAGGCACCCAATATCCTTTCACCTTTACGGGGAGTCCGGGCCCGCCGACTTACATCACCACCAGTAACGGGGGCACGTTGACGATAACGCCATTCGTCAGCACTGTGCCCAACACTCTCCTCACGTGCACGGTTGGTACCAACACCGCTGGTAATCCGGCGGAGTCTTGCACGGCGAATTCGGGCGCGGTTGCGGGAAATCCGTGGTCGATCGTAATGAGCTACCCGACGCCAGCCGGCGGAACAGTGACCGCAACCGCGACGGCGAACGCTAGCGGTAACTAAGCGGCGGACGGATGCAGACGCCTGGTGCCCCAGGTCTCGCGGTTTTCGAGACCTGGGACTTCACACGTCGCTACGGCCGTCTGCTCGGCAACACCCGGAACTGGCGTTTCCCCTCAATGCGATAGGTTGCGAAGTCGGCTTGATCGACCGTGAGAATGACGGAAAGAGATTCGCGCCTTGCCAGATACACGAGAGTAGCGTCCGCGAAATCCATGGGCCGATCCCAATCGCGCGACATCAGGCTGTGCAGGTGCGTCAGTTCCGCAGGTTCGATGATGCCGAGAGTGAGCGCTCCCGAACGGACAAACTTCCACGCGGCTTCCATCTCGTGGCGCGAGTCGCCGGCCAAATGGAAAACCTCCGTGAGCACCGCCTCGGAGGTCAACAGCGGCAGTCGCAGTTGGCGGAACGCGTCGACGCAGACGGTATGCCAACGATCGGTCCGGTCGAGGAGCGCGAGAATCGCGCCCGTGTCGATGAGCGCATTAGCAACGGACGTCATTAGCGGGCATGGCGCCGCCGCAGGCGTTTGCGAAGCACATCGCGCGCCGTTTCCGCGCGGCGAGCGTTGCCGCTGGCGAGGGTTCCGAGGCAGCCAGCGGCAGCGGCCTGAAGTCTGCGCTGCGCCTCGTCTTCCGGAACCTCCGCATCGCTATGCTTCAGCCAATCGCGGACGGCAGTCTCCAGAACTGCCGAAACTGGCACCTTACGGAGGCGCGCTTTCCGCTCCAGGTCCGACTTGAGTTCCCCCGATAGCCGCCAACTATAGACTTCGGTTTTCATGCACTACAGTGTAGTACATCCCGGCCACTTTTGCAACGGCGCAGCCGATGGTCCGTATTCGACGAGAAAGAGGGCGACACCCTATTGACGATACTTGGGCATTGCGGACGAAATCGGGAAGTGGGTACCGGTGGAAGCGGGCTCGCGCTATATTGATAGCGAGCCCGTGAAACGCCTTCTACAGCAGTTCGTGCCGTTCGTTCCGTCGTCCACTCTGAAGTTCATTCTGTTTTTCATTCCAATCTTTTGCCTCGTGTTCCTGCCGGCCTGCAATCGCGGTCGCGGGCGCGTGCTGGAGATCGCTTACGTTTCCGGAGTTCAGGCCAACCTGCGCGATCACGTGGCCGCGGTGTATGAGAAAGCTGGAGTGGTGAAGAACGGCGACCGCGTGGAAGTGCTCGACCATGACCGCCGCTTCGTCAAAGTCCGCACAGCAACCGGAGCGACGGGATGGATCGAGCAGCGCTACCTCGTTGGTCAAGACGTCTTCGATCAGATCCAGAAGCTGACCGCCGACAACCAGAACGATCCCGTGCAGGCCCAGGGCACGACGCGCAACGACACCAATCTGCACGTCGAACCGGGACGCGATACCGAACATCTCTATCAGATTACGTCCGGCGAAAAGCTGGCGCTGTTGAAGCGAGGCACGGCCGAAAAGCCAGGAGCGGTTGCGCCGCCGTCGCGCTCGACCTCTCGCTCCACGCCTGGCGGCAATCAGCAAGACAAGAAGGAGTCCGTTCCGGTTATCGAGGATTGGTGGCTGGTGCGCGACTCCAATCAGCGTGTCGGCTGGGTACTGGCCCGCATGATTGATCTCGACGTCCCGCTCGACGTTGCGCAATATGCGGAAGGTCAGCGCATCGTCGCATTCTTCGTGCTGAATCAGGTTCAGGATGGAGACAAGAAAGTCGCGCAGTACCTGACCGTCCTCACCGAACCCAAGGATGGCCTGCCCTTCGACTTCAACCAGATTCGCGTCTTCACCTGGAATGTGAAGCGCCATCGCTATGAGACGGCCTATCGCGAGCGCATGGCAGGCGTTCTGCCCGTGACCGTTGCACAAGAAAGCTTCGACAAGGAAGGCGTGTTGCCCGCGTTCACCATTCGCGTAAAGGACGATAACGGAAACGTCACCGAGCGCAAATACAAGCTCAACACGCCGATCGTGCGGCGAGTGTATGCGCCGGGAGAACAGCCGGTGCACGCAACCCCGAAACGAGCCGCACGGCGGAAGCGATGACCCCTCAAGAAAGCGCGACCTGCATAAACTCTGGGCAAGACCAAACCCCGGAAGGGCAGTAGGCACGGCCGATAGGACGTATCTGCCCATATTCCCAAACGCTCCTGCCATCGCTGCGAAACGTCAATTCCCCGCGGCCCATCCCGCGAAGGGCTCAGCCTCTACCTCGGCGATCTGAAGTGCGCCACCTGGCTAAGGAGAACTTCACGGTGATCCGATAGGTTCATTGTGGCCCCACTGCTTTCGGGGGACGGCCATTTCATTGAGGGAGACTATGTGCCGACGGACCGTTTTATTGCTGTCCATTTGCCTCTGCGCAGCCCGGCTCTCACTGCAGGCGCAGGAATTCAAACTCTTTGACCGGCAAGTCCAAATCCACGGCTTCGCCTCGCAGGGATTCGTCCACACGAATGACAACAACTGGCTGACCATGAACACCAGCCATATCGGCAGTGGCGAATTCACGGATTTTGGGGCCAATGCCTCGGTGCAGATCAGCGACAAGTTCCGGGTTGGGGCGCAGATTTATGATCGCAATCTCGGTCAGCTCGGAGGCTGGCATCCCTCGTTGGACTGGGGGTTCGCCGACTACCGCTTCAAACCTTGGTTCGGCGTTCGCGGCGGCAAAGTGAAAACCACCCTGGGTCTGTATACCGACACGCAAGACCTGGATTTTCTTCACCCCTTCGTGCTCCTTCCGCAAAGTATCTATCCGACCGATATCCGCGATGCGACGATCGCTCACACGGGCGGCGATGTTTACGGCGCTTTACCCCTGCAGCGTCGCCTGGGCAATCTTTCCTACACGGTCTACGCCGGACATCGAAGCGACAGCATTTATAGCGGCATCGCATACGTTGCTTCACAGTACAAGTTCTACTACTCGAGCTATGGCGGCCTGCAGTATGGCGTTGACCTCCGATGGAACACCCCGCTGAAGGGTCTGTTGATCGGTGCGTCCCGCATGAATGAAGACCTCACGGCCAAGGCGAAATTCATCAATCCTTTCAACCCTGGCGGCGGTTTTATTCCCGATGCCGAGCATTCCAAGGCGGACTGGACCAACCAGTTCTATGGCGAATGGAAAGCAGGGAAACTGCAGATCGATTCGGAGTATCGGCGCTTCGTGCACGATCAAGTCGACGAAGTTGCAGGCAGCACGATTCTCGAGGCCCAAGCCGACATGCGCGGTTGGTACGTTTCCGGAGCCTACCGGATTTTCAAGAAGCTTACGCTCGGCTCCTACTACTCGCGCTATACGCTAACCCGCGCGACAGCCGGCCCTCTCGCTCCTCTGTTCCCCGACCAGACCGATACCAGCCTGCCCTCCAATCACATCTACGACAAGGTGATCGCTGCCCGCATTGATCTCAACAAATTCTGGAATGCCAAAATCGAAGGCCATTTTATGGATGGCTATGGAAACAGCACTTACCCGGACGGGTTCTACGCGCAGGTCAATCCGCAGGGTTTCAAGACGAACACGAACGCCCTGGTCGTCAAGACCAGCGTGAATTTCTAAGGTGACGGAGGGACGGAAACCGGAGAATACGATGAGAAACCAGAGATTTGCTACCCTCGCGGCTACCCTCGTGATGTTCGTCTCCGTTTATGGCCTGGCGGGCGACGTCAGAATCATTGCCAATCCGAGCGTCAGAGCGGATGCGATCTCCGCCGAAGAAATCAAAAGCATCTTCCTGCAGGAGCGCAATTCGCTGCGCGACGGGACGCATGTCGAACCGGTGCTCTCCAAGGGAGGGCCGGCTCACGCAGCCTTCTTGAAGGACTATCTCAGCCAGAACGACGATGCCCTGCAAAACTACTACCGCACGCTGGTGTTCACGGGCAAGGGCTCGATGCCGAAAGCCCTTCGTTCCGATGAAGAAGTCGTTGGCTACGTCGCGAGGACACGAGGCGCGATTGGATACGTAAGTTCCACCGTCACCCTGGACGGGGTGAAGACCTTGACGGTGTATCGGGCCGAGAACGACGGAACAAGAAGGCTGATTGCCCGCGTCGAACCCCTGTATCCGGTCATTCTGCGGAGCAACCACATCGGCGGGAGCGTTCGTCTGAAAGTGACGATTGCCTGGAACGGTACCGTGGAAGACGTCGAAGTGCTCGGAGGCAACCCGATTCTGGGTGAGGCGGCGATGGTTGCGGTCAAGCAGTGGGTCTACGCGCCTGGCCGTTCGCGGACCATAGCGGAAGTTAGCGTCCCCTTCGACGCGAGCCGTTGAGGGGCACCATCTCTAACCGGCTGTTCTAAAGAGACTGCGCTGTGCGCGCTGAGAGTCTTTGGAACCGATCCTTCGGCTCTGCGCCCTCGGTGTTCCAATCAGCTGTAGAATTCGGCAATCCTCTCGACCACCAACCTGATTTCCGGCGCCGTCAACTCCGGGAACATCGGCAGAGCCAGCACTTCCCGCGCGGCCTGTTCGGCGACGGGCAGATCTCCCGCCTTCAGCCCGAGGTAGGAAAAGACCGGCTGCAAATGCAGCGGGAGCGGATAATAAATTTCCGAACCAATCTTCCGGTCGGCGAGGAATTTGCGCAGATCGTCGCGGCGCTGGGCGCGAATCACATACTGATGAAACACATGTTTGGCTTGCGGACTCCGCGAGAGCAAGCACACGGGTGCACTGCGGCGATTCGAAGTCTGATTCGAAGCCTGGCTGGACGTCAATCCGGCGCCGGCAAACAACTGGTCGTAGGTCGCGGCGTGCTGCCGCCGGCGCTGGTTCCAGTCGGCGATGTGGGCCAGTTTCACGCGCAGCACCGCCGCTTGAATGGCGTCCATGCGTCCGTTCCAGCCAAATTCGTCGTGGTAGTAACGCCGCGGACTGCCATGGTTGCGGAGTCGCCGCATGTGCTCGGCCATTTCCGGACGAGTTGTGGTGACGATGCCCGCGTCTCCGTAGGCGCTCAGATTCTTGGTGGGATAAAAACTGAAGGCAGCCGTTACCCCGAGCGCGCCCGCGCCGCGCCCGCTCCACTCGGCGCCGATGGCCTGGGCGGCGTCCTCGACAATCGCAACTCCGAATTCCTGAGCGATTTGATCGAATGCGTCCATGTCGGCGCACTGTCCGTAAAGATGCACGGGAAGAATCGCGCGAAGATTCCCGGGCCGTTTCTTGCGGAGACGGCGATCGCGCAGCTTACGATCCCGTAGTTGTTGACGAACCAGCGCCGCATCAAGATTCAGCGTGCCGGGATCGACGTCCACGAAGACCGGCGTCGCGCCCGCCCGCACAATCGCGCTGGCCGAGGCAAAAAAGCTGAATGCGGTGGTAATGACCGAATCCCCGGGCTTGACGCCGGCGGCGACCAGCGCCAGCCAGAGCGCCTCCGTGCCGGACGCGCAACCGACCGCGCCAGCCGCTCCCGTCAGCGCGGCAATCTCACGCTCGAGCGCCTCGACTTCGGGACCGAGAATGAAGCCTTGCGAATCGCACACACGCGCGATGGCGGCCAGCGCGTCTTCGCGGATGCCATCGTACTGGCGGCGCAAGTCCAAGAGTGGGACGGACTCGGGCATCGGACTGGATTTCACCTGAACGAGATTTTAGCAGGGCGGATTCTTTCTGTGGATTCAGCGACGGTCTAATTCTGAAGCAACCACAGGAGAGCACAGAGGACAGGGAGGTTTCGCAAGGCGTGGGTTTGCGCATGGTGATTTGCGGCCGCTGCGGCCGGGGGCAGCACCGATGAGACGGCAGCTTGAGCTTGGGGCGGGATCGACCTCACGCTCCGCGATTATATTGTTTGTCATAACACGACCGGCTGTAAATACCGATTTTAGTAGAAATGGTTTGGCGTCAACTGTAACTATATAAACCTAAAGGGAATAATGGAGATCAGCTTTGGTACCACAGTTGCTATTTTAACGGGGTTGTGAATGAGAGTAGTGTGTCTTCGTTCTGACGTTGGTGGCTGGTCAAGGAAAACATCTTGTCCACAGAGTTCAGTTTTCCCAGGAGAGAGATTATATGAGACATGAGTCTGGTTTTACGGCAGCAATTCGAGTAATCGCGCTGGTTCTTACGGTGCTCGGCCTGAGCGTCATGATGTTCGGCCAGGCAGAGACCGGAAAAATCAGCGGAACGGTCACTGACCCAACAAGAGCGATCGTTACGGGCGCGAAAGTCACTGCCAAGAATACCGGAACGAACCAGGCGAGAGAAGCCACCACTTCGGGCGCGGGCGAGTTCATGATCACCAACCTCCCTTCGGGTAGTTATGTGGTTACAGTGAACGCACCCGGTTTTTCCGAGTTCAAGGAGCCGGTCGAAGTGACGGTCGGCACGACGTCGGTTGTCGATGCGCGCCTTGTGGTTGGCGCCAGCGGTACGGTTCTGGAAGTGGTGGGACAGGCGGCGGGTACGGAAGTTGACACCGAGACGCAAACCCTCGGTGCGACGATCACGCCAAGTCAGGTTATGAACCTGCCCAGTTTGACCCGTGACCCGTATGACTTTGTCGCGACCGCGGGCAACGTGAGCAACGGCGACACCGGCAATCGCGGCGTGGGCGTTTCCATCAACGGGCAGCGTGCCGCATCGACCAACATCCTGCTTGACGGCGCGGAGAACGTCGATCTTTTCACGGCCGAAGTTGGCCAGAGTGTTCCTCTGGACTCGGTGCAGGAGTTTAAGCTCAGCACCAGCAATTATACGGCGGATTACGGCCGGGCCTCTGGCGGCGTGGTGAACGTATCCACCAAGTCGGGAACGAACGCATTCCACGGTTCGGCTTATGAATACAATCGTGTCTCGGCGCTGGCTGCGCCGACCTATGAAACCGATGCGGCGCAACTTCCAAAATCGACTTTCGTGCGCAATCAGTTTGGTTACTCCATCGGCGGTCCCGTAATCAAGGACAAGCTTTTCTTCTTCTCAAATACGGAGTGGACCCGCATCCGCAGCAGTGCAAACAGTCAAGCTTATGTCTTTACTCCGGATTTCATTGCGCTGACCGGAGCGGCGACGCAGACTTACTGGAGTTCCTATGGCAAACTTGCGACGGGTCTGAGCAACATTGGAGCGCCGGTCACCGCCGGCCAACTCGCCGCAGGCTGCACACTCGTGGGCACTCCCCCTGTTCCTACGGGTTGCACTGGCGTTTCCGGGTGGAACGCTGGAAAACGCTCGCCCAACTTTGTTGCTCTGGCGCTTGCGAACCCGACTCTGCCGGTGATGCAGTTGGTGAATTTCACGGTGCCGACCGACGCAGGGGCGGGAGCTCCGCAAAATACTTACATGTCCGTCAACCGCGTGGACTTCAACGTGACCAATAAAACCACTATCTGGGGACGGTATGCCATCCAGAATGAGATCGACTTTCCGGGTTACGTCGCCGACAGTCCCTATTCCGGCTACAACACGGGCCAGAACATTCGTAACCAGAACATTCTGCTCAACTTGACGCATATCTTTACGCCCACGTTGGTAAACCAGACGAAACTCTCCTATAACCGGCTGAACCTTCTGCAGCCGCTGGGCGGGCAGCCAGTTTCACCGGGACTTTACCTGTCTCCTTCCGTGCCGTCGCCGAATGGTCAAAGCGTCCTTCTGCCCGGCTATATTCCGCAATCACAAGCCAACGCGATTCCCTTCGGCGGCCCACAGAATCTATACCAGTTCTCGGACCAGTTGAGTCTTACGAGAGGAAAGCACAGCTTCAGTTTTGGGGGAGAATATATCCAGGCGCGCGACAACCGCGTGTTCGGTGCCTACGAGGAAGGTATCGGGGATCTGAGCGCTAGCTCGACGAGCTCTCTCGATGCAATGCTTGCCGGCACGATTGCCCAGTACACAGTCGCCATCAATCCAAATGGTGTTTATCCGTGTCAGACTGACATTACGACTGGTTTGCCGATCAACCCGGCGAGTTGCACGATCAATTTACCCGTCGGCGCACCCGCGTTCAACCGCAATAACCGTTTCAATGACGGTGCGGTTTACGGGACAGACACCTGGAAAATCATGCCGCGTTTGACTTTGAACCTGGGTCTGCGCTGGGAGTATTTCGGCGTGCAGCACAACGCCAACCCGAATCTCGACTCCAACTTCTATTACACGGGAGCGCTCAATCCGGCTAGCGTGCGTGCTGGCCTCGTAAGCCCCGCGCCCACTGGTCCGATAGGTCAATTGTGGAAATCGTCGCCGCGGAATTTTGGTCCGCGCATCGGTTTCGCCTATGACATTTTCGGGAACGGAAAGACTGTGCTTCGTGGTGGATACGGTATCAGCTACGAACGCAACTTTGGCAACGTGACCTTCAACGTAATTCAGAACCCGCCCGCTTACGGGGTCGTTGCCTTGTCGGGAGGCCCCTACCCGCTTCCGACGGACAACCTGGGTCCGTTCGCCGGGACTGGATCAACGATTCTTCCCCCAGTCACACTCCGTGGTGTGGATCCCAACATTAAGACCGCTTATGCCGATACGTACTCCCTCGCGGTGGAGCATGAGATCGTACGGAATACGATTGGAGCCATAGAATACTCTGGGTCGCGCGGAATCCATCAGTATTCGATTACGAACGTCAATCGCTATCTCGGTGGAGTCGTTTACAACGGCGACGCCAATATTGATCCCCCGACTCCCGAGGCAAGCCGTACCCAGAACCAGTATGGGAACATCAATTTCCGTGGTGCCAACGGCGATAGCTGGTACAACGGGGTGAATTTCCGCCTGCAGTCCAGCAACTTTCAATCCCAGGGACTGCAGTTCACCTTCAATTACACCTGGTCACATTCCGAAGACGATTTAAGTTCCACATTCTCTGAGACAAACTCGGGTGGGGCGGTCGGCAGCCTGGGTTTCCTCGATTGGACCCATCCCCTATTCGACAAGGGCTCCTCCGATTACGACATAAGGAATCGGGTAGCTCTTAGCGCCGTTTATGCGCCGAAGTATCTCAATCACTTCCAGAGCAAAGTTGTGAATGCGATTGCCGGTGGCTGGTCGGCTGCTCCGATCTGGCAGTGGCATTCCGGTACTCCATTCACCATGTACGATTGCGGTTTCGCAATTGGCATTTGCGCTCGGCAGTTGAACGCAGGTGGATCAGCGCAGTACACCAGTATCGCTCAGGTCGCAGGCGCTCCGCCAAATACGTTCAGCTACTTCACGCCGCTTCCGTACACGCCTTACATCGCGACTGTGAATGGAGCTGCAGTGGGCACTAACGTTATGTGCCAGGAGTACATTGGAGCTCCTGAAGGACCAAATTGTCCTTGGGTCTCTGGTACACCTAGTGCCGTTGGACCGACTGACGTTCCGAGTTGTACCAACGGAGTGTGCGCGTACCCGTCGAACATGTTGGGCCGCAACACGTATCGCGTGCCCAATTTCTATAGCCTCAATTTGGGCGTTTACAAGACCTTTAAGCTGACTGAGCGCATGAACCTGCAATTCCGCTCGGAGGCTTACAACCTTTTCAACCATAGCAACTACTTCTTGAATTACGGTAATACGGACTCGGAGTACGGAACACCCGTAACCATACAAAAGGGCTACAACCCTTCGACCCTAATCACTGAGCGCCGCAACCTGCAGTTTGCTTTGCGCCTGGAGTTTTAGTCAGGTCGCGCAAAGTGCAGCAATCTCAGGGGAGCCGAAAAGGCTCCCCTTTTTCTGTGTGCGCCGTGTTATGTTTGGGTCCACCAAGTCGTGGCCTTGATCGCTGGTTCCCTTCCTCGACCCTGCCAGCAGCCCCCGAGGCGTATGCAAGGAATCAGTGACTCAATGGATTAGAACGACAAGAAGCGTATTATTACTATCGACCCTCGGAAAGGTCGAGCGATGAGTCCGAATACAAAGAGCGTGTTTCTCTCCTTGTTGTTGTTCCTGTTCGTACCAGTGGCTGGAAGCGAAGACAAGAACCAAACAGTCCCCACATTCACTGCTCGCACAGAAATGGTGTTGGTCCCGGTTGTGGTCACGGATAAATCAGGTGCCCACGCCGCGGGCATAACCAAGGATGACTTCGAGATCCTGGAAAATGGCAAAGCCAAGCCAATCGCCTCGTTCGAGGAAATCAAGAGCACCACAAATCGACCGGCCCGCGTCGCCAATGCCGGCGGCGTTTACAGCAACGCTCTTAGTGTCGATGCCAGCCCCAAACGCCTGACGATTTTTGCGATTGATTTGGTCAACACTCCCTTCATGGACCAAGCCTATGCGCGCCAACAACTCATGAAGTATCTTGCGAGTCGTGTCTCAAGCCAGGAACCGATTGCTTTGGTCGCCATCAAAGGGAACGGAATCAAAGTGCTGCACGATTTCACTGCGGACCCGGCGGTTCTTGTTCAGGCACTTAAGCGCGTCACCGGTGAAATCCCCGCGCTCATCGGAGGCAGTGCTGGCGATGCGGTAGCCGTTGCCGGCGATACAACCGGTAACGATTTGAGAGACTTTGCCAGTGAGAACGCAGAATATGTGGCACTCGCCGAGCGGCAGGCAATCACCGTGACGCTAGAGTCGTTTCAGCATGTCGCCGAGGCTTATGCCGGTGTTCCGGGCCGCAAATCGCTAATCTGGGCCACTGCGGCTTTTCCTTTTGCCTTAGACCCCGTAAGCGGGACGATTATGTTGCCCCATACATTCACCCAAGGCAGCACCAGCATCGCAGGCGGAGGCATGGATCGCTCGATGTCTCACAGTGGCGAGATGGCTCCCTTGCCCGACAACACCCAGGTCCGGGTCGCGGATGACTTGAAATCCCTGGAGCCGCTGTACCAGCGCACATTGCAGATGCTCAACGATGCTAGCATTTCTGTCTATCCCGTCGATGCCCGCGGCTTGATGGTCTTTTTCCCGGGAGCCAATGTGAGTCAGATCCAGGGCCTGGGATCCGTCAAAGAAGCCATCTTCGAAGCTACTCGCGATACCATGGTCGGTTTCGCCGACATGACGGGAGGCAAAGCTTTCTATAACCGAAACGATTTGGACGTGGCGTTTCAAAAGGCGGCTGATGATTCCTCCACTTACTACATGCTGGGCTATTACCTGGATAAGAATGCCAAGCCCGGGTGGCACAAATTGCAGGTCAAAGTGAGACGGGGAGGGAAGGAGGTTCGTGCCCGGAACGGGTTTTTTGTTACCGACGCCAAGAAAGTGGATAACCGCAGAATGGATATCAGTCTTGCGCTGGTTTCCCCCTTGGACTATACGGGAGTGCCGCTCAGCGTGCGCTGGACCAGCCTGCAAGCAGCCGGGGCCAAGAAGAAAATCCATTTTCAGATCACTCTGCCTCCAAATGCCAACATAGTAGACACTACGAACAATAATTTTGTGAGTTTAGAATTTGTCGCCGTAGTGCGGACACCCTCTGGCGATCCGGCCGACCAGTTCTCCCAGCACGTCGAAACAAATTTTAAGCCAGATAGCTTGCAGTCTTTCCAAAAGGACGGTCTGAACTACGGCAACGATGTGATTGTGCCCCCCGGAGAATATTCCGTGCGCTTTGTCGTGCGAAACAATGTGGATGGGCGGATGGGTAGCGTGATGGCTTCGTTGCGGGTGGCGCCTTAGACTGCGGAGCGTCACTGAATAAACGAGCCTTCGTCGTCGGGGAGGAAGGGCACCTTCAGTTCGAGTGCCAACGCTCTGATCGAATGCCCCACTGAAATGCACGTGCGGTTTCCTACTTTTCTGTTCTGTCCCGCTGCTGTTTCGCGTCCGCGGCGCGCCCAGCGTGTTCGTAGGCTTCGGCTAGGGCCTGGTGTGCCGGGATGAAGGCAGGCAGGCGTCCAGTGGCGATTTCGAGGTGGACGACGGCGGTCTTGAAGTCGCCGGTTTTCAGCAGGCTCGCTCCCATTTCGTAATGCGCCCAGGCGGAGTCGGGCTGGAGTTCGATCGCTTTGTGCAGATGCTTGGCCGCCTCGGTGTATTGCCCTTTGCGGGCCAGCGCCGCTCCGAGGGCGTACTGCGCCAAATAGAGGTTGGGATCGGCGGAGACGACGGGCGTGAGCGCGGCAATGGCCATAGCAAAGCCGGCCTTCGACTGGTCGCCAGTCGACGCTGCTTCGAGCACTTTATTGGCGGTCGCTATCTTGTCTTTGGGATCGGTTCCGGCAACTGCGGCGGCGGACGCTGACGACTTCTGCAAGCCGATGTATCCGAGCGACACCAGTTTCTGCATCTCGGAAGAACTCAGTTCCGCGGAAGACTTGCCGGCCTCGCCACTGAAGTGGCGGTCGAAGCTTTCCAACTGCGCGGCCATCGTGTCGAGCGTCGCCTTCGAACTCTGCGCCAGGTTGTGAGCGGCGCCCGGGTCCACGGTCAGATCGTAGAGTTCGGGCTTGGGAGCTCGAATGTAAAGGTACTTGCCCGCGCGCCAGGATTCTAACGGGCTCCAGCCGAATCCGCGCTGAGGCAGATCGGTCCGGGAATACACAGGCTGATCGCCATTAATCCCACTACCGCTGCCACTGGACTTTGATTTTGCGATCCGCAACAGTGACTGTCCCTGCATTTGCGAGGGGATCGGGATGGCGGCGATTTCCAGAAGGGTCGGAGCGATATCCACGAGCCTGACTTTCGCGGATACTCTGACCGTCGGTGGCTTCGCGGCCTGGCTCGCAGGGAGCTTTATGAGCAGCGGGACGTGGATCGTCTCGTCGTAGAGAAAAACACCGTGTGCGTCTTCGCCGTGGGCTCCCAAACTCTCTCCGTGGTCGGCGACGATGATTACGGCGGTATTTTCGTAGATCTTTCGCTGTTGCAAGGCGCTGAGTAATTTGCCGATGGCTGCGTCGGCCGCGGCGATCGCGGAATCGTACGAAGCGCGGCGTGCGCGCGCATCGCTGATATGAACCCATAGGAAAAACTGCTGTTGCGCATTGTGGTCGAGCCAGGCAATGGCGCGGGCGGCAACCTGATCTCCGCGGCGCTCGGTTAGGGGAGGACGGGCGTCACCGGGAATCGCGGGCCGAAAGCCCGCGTCGTAAGTCTGGAAGCCGCGATCGAAGCCTTGGGCCAGGCCGCTCCACGGGTCAAGATCGATGGAGCCGACAAAGGCAGCCGTGCGATAGCCTTGCGACTTCAGCAAGTCTGGCAGGTAAGGCAGCGACGACGATAGCGTGCCGCCAATCTCGGTCATGCCCGTGCTCTGGGGGTAGGCTCCGGAAAGAATGGTCGCGTGCGAAACCACGCTGCCCGGCGCCTGGGCGTAGGCATGCGCGAAGACGATGCTTTCCCCGGCGAGTCGATCAAGGTTCGGCGTATGTGCACCCTTGGCGCCGAGGAAGCTCATACGGTCGGCGCGGGTGGAGTCCAGGGTGATCACTACCAGGTTGGGTTTGGATGCAGCCGCGGCAAAAGAAAAACTGAGACAAAGAAAGATCAGACTCGCGCGGGCAACCACTCTTCGGATCATGACAGTAAGTGTAAAGGCCGCATCGTGATTGATCAAAACCTGCAATGACAATGACAATGGCAATGGCGATGACAGGGGTGGGGAGCACTCCTGGCGCGGACACGGCCAGACCCGTCCAGTCTTGACGTCCACCGAACGCCGCGTACAATCTATGTACCTGCTCCTCGGGATATCCTCTTGTGGCGATATCGTGACCGCCGCCCATCGTTCGCCGGGAAGCTAGCTAGGAAGCTAGCCAGGAAGCCGGGCCAAATTTTGCAGATCATACTTGCGTGACCGCGCCCTTCAGAAAACGTCTTCGTCTGCTGTTTCTGCTCGCTTTGTGCGCCGCAGGGCTGAGCCTGCTCCTCTGCTGCCAGCGCGCGCGGGGCGGGGCGGCTGGGTCCAGGAAGCTGATCATCCTGGGCATTGACGGGCTCGACCCGGATCTGCTCGCGAAGTTCATGGCGGAGGGCAAGATGCCAAACTTCGCCCGGCTGGCTGCGCAGGGATCGTTCCGGCGCTTGACGACGAGCATCCCGCCGCAGAGCCCGGTGGCGTGGTCGAACATGATCACGGGAATGAATGCTGGCGGACATGGAGTGTTTGATTTCATCCACCGCGATCCCAAGACCCTTCAGCTATATTTTTCCACGTCGCGGGTGGAAGGCCCAAAGCATAGCTTTCATATCGGGAGTTGGGTAATTCCGCTGGGCAGCGGGTCGGCGGAAGAGTTGCGGCACGGCAAGGCCTTCTGGGAGATTCTGGACGAACACGGCGTGCCCAACTACGTTTACCGCATCCCGGCGAATTTCCCTCCCATCGTGGCGAAAGGTAAGACGCTTTCCGGCATGGGGACGCCCGATCTGCGCGGCACCTATGGCACATTCACTTTCTACACCGACGATCCTACCGCCGCGGTCGGAGCCCTTGAGGGCGGAGAAATCGTTCAAGTCGAGGTGAAGAACAATCGGGTTACGACGAATCTAATTGGCCCGGATAACTCGTTTCGCAGGAACTCGCCTCCCTCTACCGAGCCTTTTACGGTTGACGTGGATCCGCTGGAACCGGTGGCGCGCATCGGCATCGAGGATCGACAGCTTGTTTTGAAGGAAGGCGAATGGAGCGGATGGATTCCGGTGGAATTTCAACTGATGCCGGTCTTCGGAAATTGGATCGGCAGTGTGAAGGGCATCTGCCGTTTTTATCTCAAGCAGACGCATCCCCGTTTTCAGCTTTACGTTTCGCCCATCAATATCGATCCGGAAAATCCCGCTCTGCCCATCTCTACGCCCTCGAGTTACTCGCGCGATTTGGCGAAACAGATTGGCGAATTCCACACGCAAGGCATTGCCGAAGACACGAAGGCGCTTACCGCCGGCGTGCTCGACGACAAAGAATTTCTGGAACAATCGCACACCGTGCTCGCCGAACATCGGCGCGCATTCGATGCGGAGTTTCCAAAGTTTCACGAGGGCGTGTTCTTCTTCTATTTTTCGAGTCTCGACCTGAACGGGCACATGTTGTGGCGGCTGACCGATCCGCAGAGTCCCGCGTACGACGCGGCGAACGCCGCTCAGTACGGCTCGTCGCTGGAAGAGTTTTACGAGCAGATGGATCAAGTGTTAGGCGAGGTGATGCCGAAGGTCGATCAAAATACTACGCTGCTCGTGATTTCGGACCACGGGTTTGCCCCCTTCCGGCGCTCCTTCAATCTGAACACGTGGCTGTTGAACAATGGCTATATCACTCGCAAAACGGGCGCCGGCGGGGATTCGAGCGAGCCCTTTGCCGATGTGGATTGGAGCCGCACGCGAGCGTACGGGTTGGGGATTAACGGACTCTATCTGAATGTGCGTGGACGCGAGCGTGAGGGCATTGTCGATCCCGCCGAGGCCGATGCACTGCTGCGGGAAATTCGGCGGAAGCTTTTGGAGGTTCGCGATCCGAAGGATGGTTCTCAGGTGATTACGCGGATCGATCTGGCCAGCGAAGTCTATCAAGGCCCATACGCGCGCACGGGCCCGGACGCGCTGGTCGGCTACAACCGCGGATACCGTTCAGGATGGAAAACGATTCTGGGCGCGTTCCCGGCGGATGTGCTTGAGGACAACACGAATGCGTGGAGCGGCGATCACTGCATGGACTTCACCAAAGTGCCGGGAGTGCTGTTGAGCAACCGCAAGATTGAAGCGCAGGCTCCGGCGCTGACCGATATGGCGCCGACGATTCTCTCTGAATTCGGAATCGCGAAAACGAAGGATATGATGGGGCAGTCGGTTTTTCAGCCGCGCTAGATTCTGCGGAGCAAGCGCGATTCGTATCAGGGCATCGCTTTAGCGATGCCGTCATGCTTCGAAATCAGAAGCCCCTTTAGGGGCTACGCGCCGAATCTATACGCCGTGAATGCGAACGGGAGAAATCATGTTTGGTTCACACAAAGTGAAGATCGAAGGCGAACTGCTGGAGAAGGTCAAGCAGTGTTCGGATGCCGCGGGATACGAATCGATCGATGAATTCGTAATCCATTTGCTGGAAAAAGAAACCAAGAAAATCCTGCCGGACGAGAGCAGCACGTCAAAAGAAGAGATTCAGAAACGGCTGCGCGGATTAGGGTACATCGAGTAGCTTGACTGTCCTCTCCAACCCGACGGCTCAGGCGGCGGCAGTAGCTCTGTTCCGGGACTTTCTGCTGACCAGTCCGCTGGCGATCGTGGTGGTCTTGTCGCTGGTGGTCGGGTTGGTCATGGTGGTCTTGTTCGGTTACACGTCGGATCAGAAAGCTATCGGCATCGCGAAGGACCAACTGAAGGCCCATCTCTTGGCGGTGCGCTTGTATCGGGATCAGATTCCGGTGGTGATGGGCTCGTACGGCAAGATTCTGCGCGGCACGGGGCGCTACCTTAAACTCGCATTCAAGCCACTGCTATACGTCATCGTTCCAATTACTTTGCTGATAGTGCAGATTGATCGTTATCTGGGTTCTGCGCCGATTCCTCCGAAAGCGCCGTTCCTTTTGACCGCCCACTTCGCCGGAAGCGACGAACTCAATGATGTCACGCTCGACCTGCCGCCCGAGATTACGATGACCGCGCCTCCGGTGCATGTTGCCGCATCCAATGAGATTGTGTGGCGGCTGGCGGGTTCTAAAGATGGAAAATATGAAATAAGGATCGCCGCAGCCGGCGAGAGCGCCGCCAAGGCCGTTTGCGTAGGAAGCGACCTGCCGCGAATTTCGACGGTCCGCTTGCGTGGGCAATTCTGGCGGCGTATGTTTACGTCGGCCGAGCCGGCGCTGCCGGAGAATAGTCCGATCGAGTCCATTGCGATCAACTACCCGGATCGCAATATCGATGTCGCGGGCTATGCCATCAACTGGATTTGGCTGTTTTTCATTTTGTCGATGGTGGCGGGATTTGTTTTCAAGGAATTGTTGGGGATCAAGATATGACGAGATTATGTGGGGCGGGCGCCCTCGCCCGCCTGCGTGCGTCGGGCATCAAACTGCAGGACGAGCGCTGTTGCCAGTTAGCCGATCGCGAGCGCCGGCTTTTCGCGGGCAAGAGTGCCCGCGCCAAACAATTCTTGCTGATCGCGTTAATCTTTTTTCCTGCGCTGGCGCACGCCTACGCCGGGCCGGGCGCGGGATTTGCGGTGCTGTCGTCGTTCTGGGCGATCTTTGTTGCGTTTCTCTATTCGTTCTATGCGCTGATGACGTGGCCCATCCGCCAGCTATTCCGCTTTATCCGCCGGCGAAACGCATACGGTAAGGCGACCTTCGAGCGAGCGGTGATTTTGGGATTCGATGGCATGGACCCGGATCTTGCCGACCGGTTCATGAAAGAAGGCAGATTGCCGAACCTGGCAAAGTTGCGCGACAAGGGAACCTTCAGCAAGCTGCGCACGACGTTCCCTCCGATTTCTCCGGTGGCATGGTCGACGTTCATGACCGGAGTGAATCCGGGCAAACACAATATTTACGACTTCCTGGCGCGCGATACCAGCAACTATCTTCCATTTCTTTCGTCGGCTGAAATCAAGGGGCCGAAGCGGCACATTAAGATCGGAAAATATTCCATTCCGTTCGGCAAAACGGAAATCAAGGGAATGCGGAAGGGCACGCCGTTCTGGCACTGGCTGGGGAACGCGGGAATTTTCAGTTCCGTGATTCGCGTTCCCGTCACGTTTCCGCCGGAGAAGTTTCAGGGCGTGCTGCTTTCCGGGATGTGTGTGCCCGACCTGAAGGGTAGCCAGGGCACGTTTTGCCTGTGTACGACGCGCGCCTCGAGCGGCAAGTTTCGCGAAGGCGGCGTGCGCGTGCCGATCGAGCGCAAGAACGGTGTTTGCCGGTCCTACATTCCGGGGCCCGACAGTCCGCTGGCGGAGAAGGCTGGCACCGAGCTGCGGGTCAATTTCGAAATTCGCCCGGAGGCGGGATTAAAATCGGCGCGCATCACAGTTGGTTCGGAAAAGTTCACGCTAAAAATTGGGGAATACTCGGAGTGGATTCCGGCGGAATTCAAGGCTGGCATGGGCTTCACGGCGCACGGCATCTGCCGCTTCTATCTCAAGGAACTTTCACCGGAGGTTGAAGTTTATGTCACGCCGGTGAACATCGATCCGGGGCATCCCGATCTGCCGATCTCGCACCCTGTTACGTATTCAATTTACTTGGCCAAGCTCTTCGGACCCTACGCGACTCTGGGCCTTGCGGAAGACACGTGGGCGCTCAACGAGCACGTGCTGGATGACGATGCCTTCCTGGCGCAGGCTTACGGGAATCACGAAGATCGCGAGCGCATGCTCTTTGACGCTCTTGACAAAACCAAGCAGGGCCTGTGCACGTGCGTTTTCGATACGACCGACCGCGTGCAGCACATGTTCTGGCGCTATCTGGAAGAAGACCATCCGGCGGCGCGCGACGTGCCGCACAGCCAGCATCCCAAGGTGATTCAGGATTTGTACGAGCGCATGGATCGCCTCATCGGGCGCGTAATGGAAAAGATTGACGATGACACGCTGCTCATGGTGATCTCCGATCACGGCTTCAAGTCGTTTGCGCGCTGCATGAATGTGAATGCATGGCTGCATCAGAACGGATATCTCGCGTTGAAGCATGGCAAGACCGAGAGCGGCGACTGGTTCGAGGACGTGGATTGGTCGCGCACGCGCGCTTACACCATGGGCCTCAACGGACTTTATCTGAATATCAAAGGCCGCGAGAAGCAGGGAATTGTCGATCCGGCCGAAGCCGGCGCGTTGAAGGACGAACTGCGGCAGAAGTTGGATGGCTTAGTTGATCCGGCATCTGGCACAGTAGGCGTCACCGGCGTGTTCGTTACGGACGAGTTTTATCGTGGGCCGTATACGGACAACGCGCCCGATCTACTGGTTGGCTACGGAGCCGGTTATCGCGCCTCATGGGACTCGGTGATGGGCAAAGTTACTAGTCAGATTTTCGAGGACAATACCAAAGCCTGGAGCGGCGACCACTGCATTGATCCGAGGCTGGTTCCCGGAGTTTTGTTTTCGAGCCACAAGTTCATCGAAGAGAAGCCCGCGATTGTGGACGTGGCGCCGACAATCCTGAAACTGTTTGGGCTCGCGCTGCCCGCGCACTTTGACGGCAAGCCTTGGAGGCTGGCGACGAAGACGCCGGCCGTCACGACTGCGACTTCGTCATAGCGCGTGTTGCCAGCCAGCCGGCGCACCCGAGCATTCCGCACCATCCCATGAAACTGACGATGGCGGCGATCCTTGTGTCATAGGGCAGAACTCCGAGACTCGAAAAAATCGTGTTCCAGTCGTGCTCGACGTAGTCGGAGTTTCCGGCGGTTACGAGGGGCAAAGCCATGGCGCGGGCGTCGGCCATGTAGGTGGCGGTGTAGAGCCAGTTTTCAAAAAAGAAGAACATGCAGAACACGAAGGCTGCGAGCTGGCGTTCGCGGAAGAAATAGGCTGCCAGCAGCAGCGGGACCAGCCATTGCAGAATGGTTCCTCCCCACAGCCCGAGGGTTGGGCCAAACCACCCGAAGAGCAGGTGGCCACCTTCGTGGACGACAAGGTTGGCGGAGTCGATGAACAGGTAGCCGCCATGCTGGCGGAGTGCGTAGATCAGGAAGAGAACGTAGAAGACGAGCCACGCCACGACCGCCCAGCGTGAGACGGGACGCCAGTCTTCCCGGGCGCCGGACCATTCCACAATCAAGTCCAGGTACTCGCACATGCTGGACTCAATTGTAGTGGCGATCTCCCGAACGCCGCCTTCCAAACGCTAGAACGGTTTCATAAATGCCTTTCAACCCGAAAGGCACATCCCTCAGGGGCTAAAGCCCGCGTGTTTATTGGCTCTGGGCGGCACGGCTGAAGCCGTGCCCTTCCCAAAAACCATTTATAAAACCATCTAAAACCATCTAAAACCATCTCTATTTAATAAACATAGGATAGTGGCTAGCCGCACCCATCAGGAACAGCATGGGGAATGACAGCACGAAGTTCGCACGCGATGTCAGGAAGGACTGCCGAGCCAGATATTTTGCTTTGTCGGGCAGCGGCGTGCCATTGGCCTCGTTGTCGGAGGTCCAGCGGATGATCTTCTTCTGCGCGCGCCAGATTACTCCCCAGACGTTCAGCATCATGACCCAGCCCATGCCGCCGCCGATGCCGATGGCGAGCAGGCGATTGCCCTCCCATCCATGATCGTTGAGGCGCAGAAACAGGCAGGAGGCGGCGACCACGATGACGGTGTAAATCGCCGCCAGCACCGGCCATTTGTCTAGTGGACCCTTGCCGGGAATCTGGCAGGCATACATCAAGGCCCAGGCGGCGGTCCAGATCACAAAGAACGATCCCATGGGGCCGGCGGGAGTTACACCGCCGTTTCTGGCGTCGGAGCCGACGATGCTGCCCCAGTAGGCCAGGCCCGTCAGCACGGTGACGACCGATCCCCAGCGGAACCACCACAGCGCCCGGGACATCAGGCTGGGCAGGACTTTGCCTTTGGTGGGGGGATCGAGTTCCTTCATGAAGGGAATGTTGACCAGATTGAAAAAAAAGAGCAGGCCGAGCCAGGCGATGCCGCCGACAAAATGCAGCCAACGAAACAGCATCAGAAGGTTTGTGTTGAAGTCGGTGGGGAAGGTGATATCGGTCAAGGTCAGGGCTCCTATTCTGAGATTCTGCTCCGGCAGCGACGATTGTAGATGGCGGGCGCGGGAAATGAAACCCGGCCGACGCTCTGATCGTGTCCGAATTTGCCTTTTCTTCACCACGGAGTCACAGAGACACGGAGAAACCTTGAACCTGGAAAAACCACAAGGGGAGGGTTTTGCCAAGCAGTAGGCTTTCTCCGTGTCTCGGTGTCTCTGTGGTGAAAAATTGTTCTCCCGGAAGTTGAAAAGCGCGAGACAAGGCCGTATTGTAAGAGCCGACAGGAACCGAGCTGCCGCCAATTGCCCTCCCTAAGCTCATGGCGCAGCATCGCACCCGCAAGCATAAAGGAGATCGGCAAATGGAAGCCAAGCCGGCACAACAGAATATTCAGGATTCTTTCCTCAACACGGCACGAAAGGAACGGCACAATATCACGATCTATCTGGTCAGCGGGGTGAAGCTGACGGGCCGTATCCGATCCTTCGACAAGTATTCGGTGGTCCTCGAAACCGGTAGCCAGGAACAGCTCATCTTCAAACACGCGATTTCGACGGTCGTCATCGCGCGCGGAGCCCACAGCCACACAGAATCGAAGCCGGTGGCAGTGGAGTCCCACGGGGAGGCGGCGGCCCCAAGCTCCGCTTCCGGCACCGAAGGATGAAGTGAGTTTGCTTGCGCCGAGATAACTCCAGAGTGGGCAGCCGCGATAGTTCCGGAAGAAGTTCAGGAAGAAGTTCGCGGAAAGAGCCCAAGACCCTGCTGAATCCAGCGGAACGGCGGGAACGTGCTTTCCTCGTGGGGGTGGAGTTTCGCACCCGAGGCCGCGCAGAAGTCCGCGCTGGCCACGCTGGAAAAACAGCTTCAGCGGGCATTACGCCGGGCGCTCAGGCAGCGCGCGATCACGCCACCAGCGTGGCCGCTTCGTCATTGTCCCTGCCCGCGGATTCCCCGGATTTCAGCTCCCGTTTCAGCTCAGATTTCACTTCCGAAGACTCGCTCGACGAACTCCGCGCATTGGCGACGAGCGCGGGCGCCGAGATCGCGGGCGAATTCACCCAGCGCAAGGACCGGCCGGACCCTGCGACCCTGATCGGCAAGGGCAAGCTGGAGGAAATTGCGGGCGCGTCGGCTTCGGTTTCCGCGGATGTGATTCTGTTCGATCACGACCTCTCGCCTTCGCAACAACGCAATATTGAGGGCGTCGTCCACACTCGCGTCATTGATCGTACGCAGCTAATTCTCGATATCTTCGCGCGGCACGCCCGCACCCGTGAAGGGCAGTTGCAAGTCGAACTGGCCCAGCTCGAGTACATGCTTCCGCGACTGGCGGGACGCGGCGTGGAGATGTCGCAGCTCGGCGGCGGCATCGGCACTCGCGGACCGGGCGAAACTCAGCTCGAGACCGACCGGCGCAAGATTTCCCGCCGTGTCCGGCACGTCAAGCAGCAAATCGAAAACGTGCGCCGCATACGGGCGCAACAGCGGCAACGGCGCGAATCGGTTCCCGTGGCCACGGTGGCCTTGGTGGGGTACACGAACGCGGGAAAGTCCACACTGTTCAACGCCCTCACCCAGTCGAACGTGGTGGCGTCGTCGCGCATGTTTGCCACGCTCGATCCCACCATCCGAGGCGCTGAACTGCCATCGAAACGCAAAGTTCTGTTTTCCGATACGGTGGGTTTTATCCGGCATCTTCCGCATACGCTGGTTTCGGCGTTTCGCGCCACGCTCGAAGAAGTGCAGCGCGCCACGCTGATCATCCAGGTCTCGGACGCCAGTAGCCCGATTTCCGGCGAGCAGGACGTGCAAGTCGAAAGCGTCCTCAAGGAACTCGAGGCCGACAAGAAGCCGCGGCTGCGGGTGATGAATAAGATCGATCTGCTGCCTCCCAATCAGCGCGAGTCGCTGCGCGACGGCGATGCGACCATCCACGTCTCGGCGGCGAAGGGAATCGGACTCAGCACCCTGCTCGATCGCGTCGATGCCCTGCTCGAAGCAGACCGCCCCCGCCGGGTTCGCTTGCGCGTCCCGCAAAACGAGGGCAAGCTGCTGGCCCAGTTGCAGGCCGGCGCCCGCATCTATTCCCGCCAGTATCAGGACGGGGTGGTGGTGCTGGAAGCGGAAGCGCCGGCCTCGCTGTTGCGGCGGATGCGGGCATGGGTGGTGGAGTGAGTTCGGGACACGAGCGCGCTTCTACGGCCAGCGCTCACGAGGGGCCACAGAAGGAACTTGTCATAACTGACCAATCTGATATGACATAGAAGTCATGAAAAACCGCATGGCGTCGAGGCTGGCTTTCTGTCTGCTCGTGTGTCTGACGATTCGCTTGTCTGCCCAAGAACCGGCGACCGCCGCTTCGCAAGTTCGAAAACTGGAAGAGAAATGGGCCGAAGCGTACAAAGAACGAAACATTGATATTCTCTCGTCGCTTCTGACCGAAGATTTTGTGATTACGGTGGAGGATGGCAGCACCTACAGCAAAGCGGGCTATATCACGCACAGCGCCGACTCATCGGTTCACGTGGAACTCGCCGAATTGTCGGATCTCCGTGTGCGGATTCGCGGCAACATCGCCGTCGTGACCGGGGCCTATCACGAGCGGGGACAGTCGAACCACAAGCCTTACGAGTACCGCGACCGGCTGACCGATGTCTGGGTGAAGGTTGGGAACGGTTGGCGTGTGCTTTGTTCCCATTACAGCAGCCCGCTGAAACCGTGAGTCCGAGTATCGCAGGCGAGCCTTTTCCGGAGGAGCAATGAGCAATTATCCAGTAAGCGCGGGTATGGTTGCCCACAACATGGTGACCACGCAGTTCGAACTCGATGGCTTTCGTGTAGTGCGCACGCTGGGCGTGGTGCGCGGAATCACGGTGCGTTCCCGGTCGATCTTCGGAACCATTGGCGCCGGGCTGCAGACGCTGGTCGGCGGCAACATCACGTTGCTGACCAATCTATGCGAGAAGACGCGCGCCGAAGCCTTCGACCTGATGTTACAGCACGCGGCGCAAATCGGAGGCAACGCCGTCGTCGGCGCCCGCTACGACGCCACCGAAGTGATGCAGGGCGTCACGGAAGTTCTGGCCTATGGCACCGCCGTGTTTGTCGAACCGGCGAAATAGGTCTCGGTCAACCCCACGCCTTCGCGAAGAACGCGAATGAGTCAAGCGCGCGAGCGCCCCGCTGCTCGCAGTCAGTTGGCGGATGTCCTATGCAGGTTCCCCCTTCAGAATGATCCGCTTGACATGTACGGTAAGACCGTACATACTAGAATTTACCTTACTATAAAAGAGACAACATGCAACTTGTCCGCTTTCGCCACAAAGGGCTAAGGCAGCTCCACGAGGACGGAAGCGCAAAGGGGGTGCCGTCCGCGATGGCCGACAAGTTGCGCAAGCTTCTGTTTGCCCTTGAAACTGCCGAGACATTGGAGCAGATTGGCCGGTTTCCCGGTTGGAAGCTGCATCCTCTCAAAGGCGACCGGAAAGGATCATGGAGCCTGACTGTTACGGGAAACTGGCGGTTGATATTCCGCTACGACGAAGAGATGAACATCGCCAGCGACGTTGACCTGATCGACTACCACCAGGAGACCGAAATGCCCATGAAGAAGCCGCCCCATCCGGGCGACCTGATTAGAACCGAAGTGATCGAGGCCCTCGACCTTAGCGTGTCGAAGGCGGCGGAGATCTTAAAGGTGCGCCGCGCCACGCTCTCCGATCTTCTGCATGGCAAGGCCGCGCTGACGCCGGAAATGGCCCTGCGCATCGAAAAAGCGTTTGGCCCGGACATGGACCACCTGCTTCGGATGCAACTCGCCTATGACGTGGCGAAAACGCGAGAGCACGCACGGGGCCTCTCAATCAAGCGATATGCCCCGGCCTGAACGTGCTGCGGAAAAAGTCAGCTTTCGGGCCGACAGCCGCTGAAGGGGCGTCTGATTTCGAGCGACTTGCGGCATGGCTAAAGCGATGCGCTGATACGAACCGGTTTCGGCGTTCCGCCCAGCCTGCTCTTTTTCGCCAGATTTAGGATTTGTCTTTGTACAAGAAGCCTGCGACCACCGCAGCCAGAATTGCGCCAACCCACATTTCCAGCATCCATCCGAGCGGCAATATACGCGGAACCGGCGACCAGGCAGCTTGCGCAAAGTTGCCCGGCACACCCGCGCAGAATCCCACGATCATCCCGATTTTGACAGCCGTCTTCGGTCCGGCGCCGGCCGTGGCGCGGCTCCACGCGTAGAGATACGCGATGAGAATCGACATCACGAACACCAGAGCCAGCCAGTGCGCAACAAAAAATGGATAGCGCGATTCCTTGAGGAACAACCCTTGCTTCTGCATGGCCTCGTAGAACGGGGTCTGTCGCGTCTGAATAAAAAATCCCCATGCGTTCCACACCACACCGCCGGCAATACCACCCAGCCACACCCGAGTCGTATTCAGCCTCATTGTGCCCCCTGTTTGTGTTGGCTCAAATTCCGCCCAAGTGTACTCTAGCGGGTCATTCCGAGGAATCCCTAGTATGGTGACAGCCTAACCAGTCATAACGATGGAGGAACGGGGCCTCGCCCGTCCAGTCGCGCCTCTTCTCACGCCGCAGGGTGATTACAGTCACAGCGCCAATCGGATTGAAAGGCAATCATAAAGAGGGCTTAGTGTCAGGCGTCGCCAGGGGCCGTTCCTGGCAGCGACGCTCGATTGGCCGGCATGGTCGACCTGCGACCAGCGCAGTTCAAGCGGGAGGAGGTTTTCGATGAACAAGGTCACGATGAACAAGATAATTTTTGTTGTGCTGGCGGTGATGCTGGCCGTTTGCGGTCCAGCCTCATCCCAAACCGGCATCAAGAAGCGAAGACCGCTTCCTTACGAGTACGGCCGGGTCATCATTAGAAACTATTCGGAAAAAGCTGGCCTTGCACCCGTCGTCTTCGAACATTGGATCCACCGTTCAAAGTTCACCTGCCGAGTCTGTCACGTGGACGTCGGCTTTGCCATGAAGGCCGGAGCCACCGACATCACGGCCGCGGACAACGCTCACGGCTATTACTGCGGCGCCTGTCATAACGGAAAGAGGGTCGTGGATGGAAAAACCGTCTTCCAATCCTGCTCCGACCACGCGACTGCGGAAGACACGAAGAGATGCGAGCGCTGCCACTCCTACGGGCTGAAGGTCGCCTCCGATTACGACTTTTTCGAATTCAGTGAACCGCTTCCCAAACAGCGCTTCGGCAATGGGCTGGATTGGGAAAAAGCGGAAGAGTTGGGACTCATCAAGCCATCGGCTCTTCTTGAGGGTGTCTCCATAAAAAGAAATCCCCTTGTCGTACAGAAGGATTTCATGCTCAACCCGAAGGTTGCGGGAATGCCGGACATCATCTTCTCCCATACCAAACACACCGTGTGGAATGGATGCGAACTCTGCCACCCCGAAATCTTCGTGGGCGTGAAAAAGGGCACCTCGCATTACTCGATGGTCGAAATCACCGAAGGAAAGTCCTGCGGCGTGTGCCATACCACGGTGGCATTTCCGTTGGCGGATTGCCAGCGCTGCCATTCTAAGCCGGTAGAACCCTGAACCGAGGCGTCCATGTTCTTCACCACGAAGTTCAAGACGAAGTTCAAGCTAACGATCATCACCGTGCTGCTGTTCCTCGGCCTTGCCGTCTTCTGCGGCGTGCGTGCCATGGGTGCGCCCCAGTCGTCGGCCGCGCCCGCAAGTCCGGCGCAGGAAACTTGGCGCAAGGAGTTCGATGACGTCTGCGGAAAGACCCAGGATGCCATGTCCTTCTCGCCGGAGGAACTCACCGATCTGATTCGAAGGTGTGACAGTTTGCGGCCGCAAATTGAAAAGCTCGACGAATCACGAAAAAAGGTGTACCTGGGACGACTACGAATGTGCCGAGGCCTTTATGCCTACGTGCTCGATGAAAAAAACAAAGAGAAAAAATAAAGGCGGGCTTCTCCCGCTCGTGCTGGCCTGGGGGGTTTTACTTCTGGGGAATATCGTGTCCGCCCAGATCTATTTGCCCAAACCTGCGCCCGAACCGTCCGAGTATGGCAAGGTGATTCTCGACAACTCCAAAACTGGACCCGGCCCTGTCGTGTTTGATCATTGGCTGCACCGATCCATGTTTACATGCCGGCTCTGCCATGTCGACGTCGGCTTTGCCATGCAGGCGAAGGCTACCGGCATCACCGCGCGCACCAACCGCGAAGGTTTCCATTGCGGCGCCTGCCACGATGGGAAGAAGGTGTTCGAGGGAAAAACCATCTTCGCCGCCTGCTCCGATACCCCCAACACCAACGACCAGCAGTGCGACCGGTGCCATTCTGCGGGCAAGAAGGGCGTTAGGAAATATGAGTACAAGAAATTCACCGCGAAATTTCCGAAAGGCGTTTACGGTGTGAATTGGGAGGCAGCGGAGAAATCTGGAGTCATCAACCCAGCCGATTTTGTTGAAGGTCTATCCGTCGGAAAGACGAAAATGCAGAACCGGCAAGATCTTTCCGTCGTGACCGCTTATTCGTGGGTCCACCCGGTCACGTTCTCTCACGAGAAGCATTCCATTTGGAACGGCTGTGAACTGTGCCATCCCGAAATATTCCCGACCGCCCAGAAAGAAACGATTCACTTCTCGATGTTTTCCAATATCGAAGGGCGATACTGCGGTGCCTGCCACGGAAAGGTCGCATTCCCGCTCAATAACTGCCAAGGTTGTCACCCGAACGCGCCGCCCTGGGCTCCCTAGCGGGGCGGGAAGAATCGACTGCAAGCGAAAAATTCACAATTCCACCTTCGCCGAACCACTTTTCTAAACACAAGCCCTAGTGGTCACCTTCCTGGTTAACCGCAACATTTCGCGTTTTGTACCTTGAGTCCCTTACCAAAGTCTCAACCTGAAACTTTCTTATTGACAACAAACGATTTAGGCGTAGGATGTGGACAAAAGTGGTTGAAAGTGGACTAATTATTAGAGGTTGTGGGCGTAAGACATGAGTTTCGAGGCGCCAGTGATTTCTGAGGCTGACACCGAAAAAATACGACCCAACGAACCCGAATCCACTGCTTTTGTGACCGCTTCTACCTCCCTCGTGGTAGTGGCTGTGGTAGCAGCCATAAGTAAAAGGACCCCGATAACGAGCAGGACACATGTTTCGCGGAAATCATCCAGCGCGCGTCGACGAAAAGGGACGGTTAAAGGTCCCGGCCGAATTCAAGCGCGTGATCGACGAGAAATATGCCCAGAAATTTTACATCACAAGTCTCGATGGAATTGTTGCTCAAGTGTATCCCTTCGAGGAATGGGAGCGGATCGAGCAGAAGCTGGCTGCGCTATCCACTTACAACCCGACGAAGAAGAAGTTCTTGAATCGCGTCAACTATTACGGGCAGGTCGTGGAGATGGACGGGCAGGGGCGCCTGCTGGTTCCGCAGATCCTGCGTGAGTCGGCGCAGATTCGCGGGGAAGTGGCAGTGCTCGGCAATCTGACCTACCTGGAAGTGAGGAACCTGGAAGCGTTCCGCAAGGAGATTGACGAGCAGGCCTTTACGGATGAAGACACAAAGACGCTCGACGAATTGGGCATCTAGTAATCGGGCAACCAGTGGAAACGGATTCAGATTCAGTAAACACCCCCGAGCGGGGTGGGCATGGAGCGGGTGGCCATGTCCCGGTTCTTTTAAAAGAAGCGATCGATTTTCTGGCCGTAAAGCGTGGCGGAACTTATCTGGATGCCACGGTGGGCTTGGGCGGGCACAGTTACGAAATCGCAAGACGCCTCGGCGCACCGGGACATTTGATTGGCTTCGATAAGGATCCGGCGGGGCTGGAACGGGCCCGCGAAAGATTGGCGACGATCTCGGATGACGAGCGGCCGCGGGTCACGCTGATTCATGGATCGTTTGCGGAAGTTGGTGAGCACATCGCTCCCGCATCCCTGGACGGCGTGATGGCGGACTTGGGCGTGAGCAGTTTGCAACTCGGCGACCCGGCGCGCGGATTTAGTTTTCAGGCGGAAGGACCGCTGGACATGCGGATGAACCCGATGTCCGGCGAGACCGCCGAACAAGTGGTAAACCACATCGACGAGCGCGAGCTCGCCGATGTGATTTACGAATTCGGTGAGGAAAGGAGGTCGCGGAGAATCGCCAGAGCCATTGTCCGGTCGCGGCCGATACGCACGACGAAGCAACTTGTCGAAGTGGTATCAGCCGCGGCCCGGTCAATGAAACTGGGTCGACATAAGTACGACAGGATTCATCCGGCGACCAAGACCTTTCAAGCTCTCCGAATCTTCGTAAACCGTGAACTGGACGATCTGCAGGCGCTGCTGAAGGTGGCGCCCGCAGTGCTGAAGCCGGGCGGAAGGCTGGTGGTGATCAGCTTTCACTCGCTCGAAGACAGGATCGTCAAGGATGCGCTTCGCGACGGTGCGAGGCAGGGCTGGTACCGGCTGCTGACCAAGAAGCCGGTGACGGCCAGCGACGAAGAGATCGATCGCAATCCGCGGTCGCGCAGCGCCAAGATGCGCGCCGCCGAAAAAGTTTGAGTTGGTCCGGAGAAACTGCCGGGCTCCCGGCGCGGCGCTGGTAAGGCGTGCCGGGTAAAGATTTTGAAAGAAACTCTGTGGTGGAGTTTGGCCGGAGCGGCCAAGAAAAACAGAACAAGGCCGCGTCCGGAGAAGAAAAGCTGGAACGTTCGAAATGAAATTTACCGGCACCCTAATTGAAGATCTGATCGCAACGGTTGAGCGCGCTGAACGGACGGCGCGGTCGGACGGAGCATTGCCCGGCGAACGCTTGTTCGTTGAGTCGTTGCTCGTCGAGCCATTGGTTGTCGAATCATTGGTTGTCGAACCCTGGTTCGCTTCCGTACAGGAAAACCGAGACTACAATTCCAAATTTCTTGGAGTGGCATAAATCATGAGCGCCATGGCAATGCAGAGCGCAGCCCCTTTCAACCGGCGCAAGTCCTGCTGGCTGGGGACCCCGGAGATTTATTTCCGCAAGACTATCGACAACTCGCGCCTGGTGAAGGTGGAAGACCCGCGCCGCGCGCGCGAGATGAAATACTTCGGCCTGGCACTGTGTTGCTTGTTCCTGCTGGTGATGGGATACGCGCTGCAGCATTTCCGCGCCATTGAATATGGCTACAAGATCGAGGCTCTGCGCTCGCAACGCGGCGACCTCGTCGAGATGAATCGGGCCCTGCGCCTGGAAGAGGCGTCGCTGCGCGATCCGGAGCGAATTGACGTGATGGCGCGCAAACTGGGTCTGCAATCGCCAGAGCCTGGGCAAGTGCTTCGCATGGATGCCGTCACCGATGCGGCCACGCCGGTAATGGCCAGTGTGACTCCGGTCTCGGTAGTGTCGGCGAGATAGTTCTGTAGAGACGGGGCTTACCCCGTCTCACTCTGCGGCGGGAGACGCGGCAAGCCGCGTCTCTACGGGAAATCAGCTATTTCGCGGCGGCTCCTCGGGGCCGCCGAAAGTTTCTGAGGACTGGAAGTGGCGGCAACCTCTTCGAACGACGCAAGATTCAGGCTCTACGCCTTGTCTGGATTGCTTTGCCTGTGGCTGCTGGCGATCTGTCTGCGGCTCATCTATCTGCAAATTTTCTGCTACGGCGATTTCGAGCGCCGCGCCCAGCACCAACAGCAGCGCAGCTTCGATCTTTCTCCGAAACGCGGCGTCATCTACGATCGCGCCGGACGTGAGCTGGCGATGTCCATCCAGGTGGACTCCGCCTTTGTGGTCCCCTCGGAAGCTCCCGACCTCGCCAATACCATCAGCTTGGTTGCGCGCATTACCAAAGACGATCCCCGCGTCGTGCTTGCGGACTGCCGCGCCCACAAGACCTTCTGTTGGGTGGCGCGAAAGGCCGACGCCGAAGAGATTGACCGCATCCGTGCGCTGAATCTGCAAGGCATCCACTTTCAGAAAGAACCCAAGCGCTTTTATCCAAAACGCGAACTGGCCGCACAAATTCTGGGTTACGTTGGCACCGACGATCAGGGCCTGAGCGGTCTGGAGCGGCAGTTCAACCAGCAATTGCAGGGCAAGCCCGGCAAGCTGATGATTTCCGTCGACGCGCGCAAGCGCTGGTTTGCCAGCGTTGAAAAGGAACCTGAAGCTGGGAATAGCCTGATCCTCACCATCGACCAGAACATCCAGTACATCGCCGAACGGGAACTCGAGCGCGGGATGGAAGAGACGCACGCCATTGCCGGCACGGCGATCGTGGAAAATCCCCGCACCGGCGAGATTCTGGCGCTCACCAACCGGCCCACATTCAATCCCAACATTCGGAAGGAAATTAACAACGAGACCCTCAAAGACCGCGCGGTCAGCGACATCTACGAGCCGGGCTCGACTTTCAAGATGGTGACCATCTCCGCCAGCCTGGAAGAGAAAGTCACGCGCCCAGACGAAGTGTTCGACTGCCAGATGGGGTCGATTGTCATCAACCGAATGCGTATCCGCGACAGCAAGCCGCACGGCCTGTTATCGGTGGCGGACATCATCGCCGAGTCGAGCGACGTCGGCGCCATCAAAGTTGCGCTGCGGCTCGGCGACGACCGCCTCTACAAATACATTCGCGCCTTCGGATTCGGCCAGCAAACCGGGATCGAACTTCCCGGCGAAACCCGCGGCATGACGAAGCCGGTGGAACGCTGGTCGAAGGTTTCGATCGCGGCGATTTCCATGGGCCAGGAGATCGGCATTTCAGCGCTGCAACTGGCTTCCCTGATCTCGACCATTGCGAACGACGGCGTGCGCGTTCAGCCGCGCATTGTGGCGGGCACCATGCCGCCGCAAAATGCGCCGCAGAATACTCCCCTAACCATCGCCTTCCAATCCGCTGCGGGGACGCGAGTGATTTCGTCTCTGACCGCGGCCGAGATGCGCCAGATGCTGCAGGGAGTGGTGCTCCACGGCACCGGACGCAGAGCCATTCTGGAGGGCTACAGTTCGGCAGGAAAAACCGGGACGGCGCAGAAAGTGGACCCAGCCACCGGCGCTTATTCAAAGACGAAGTATGTCGGGTCTTTTGCCGGATTCGCTCCGATCAATGATCCGCAAATCGCAGTGGTGGTGATCCTCGACTCCGCCGTAGGCCTGCACCAGGGAGGCCAGGTCTGCGCGCCAATCTTCCAACGGATCATGCAACAGGCGCTTGAGTATCTGCACGTGCCGCATGACGTGCAGCTTTCGCCCAGCCGGCAAGTCTTGCTCGCTCGCCGCAATGTTCCTGACTCAAGTCTGGAAGAGAGCTCGCCCGATCATCTGGGCGCCAGTCTGGATATGGCCGAGGCCAATGAAACGCCCGCCATTCCAGCCTCGGCTAAGGCCGGCGCGATTGGCGCTCAGATCGTTCCCGCCGCGCAGACTGCGCCGATGACTGCCGCTGCGAGTCCGGCTGCTACCAGTTCTGCTGTTACGCTTAGTCAATCTCAATCCGAAAATTCACACGCGCAGAAATTGCCAGCTGGCGGAACAGTGATCCTCGACGTGGAAGAAGGAGGGATCGAGGTCCCGTCCTTTCTCGGCAAGAATCTGCGGGTTGCGATGGAGGCGGCGCAGGATGTAGGGCTCGACCTCGACGCCATCGGCAGCGGCGTAGCGCGAGAGCAGTCGCCTTTACCCGGTTCACATGTGGCAGCGGGATCGCGGGTGGTCGTGAAGTTTGGAAGATGACGTGGCCTCGGGGCAACCCTAGGGCGTCGACAGGTCGCAACATAGAGCACGGAGTATCATGGAGGGTCTTCCATGCCCAAGTCGCGAAAACAACGAGAATATAGATTCGAAATAGATGCCTTCAGTCCGACGAGCATGCCAATGTCCCGCCTCGCGGAGTACCTTTCCGACCTTGCGAAGGTCTTTGGGAACAATAACAGCGTCCACCTGTTGAAGATTGAAGGTGGAAGCACCGTGCCAGTGTTGCTGGTGGAATGGGAAGCTGAGCCGAAGGTGCGTGATCGCCTTCGAGCCATCAAGAGCCATGAAGCCCCGGAGGAGGCACAACAAGCTGCAAAAGACATAGATCGTCGCTTGCTGCAAGACAATGCCAGAGCTGTTTTGGTTGACCCGGTAGGCAGCAAGGTCTTTCGGTTCCCCGGTCGAGAAAATGCCACAAAAATGGAATTCGGTCCGGTAAGCCAAGCTGGTGTCTTCCAGGGCATCCCGATAAAAGTTGGTGGCGAGAATGACCCCGTTCCCGTCCACTTGGAGGACGGTAAAGACAAACATATCGTCTTGGCCCGCCGCTCGTTGGCTAAAGACATCGCGCAACACTTGTTTACTTCCGTGGTTCGGGTAGAGGGTACTGGTCGATGGATCAGGCACACTGATGGGGAATGGGAGATGCTCTCGTTTCATGCGACCTCCTTCACCCTGATTGAAGACGCAGACATTCGGAAGAACATCAGCGACCTCCGTAAAGTGCCCGGTGAATGGAAGAAGCTGGACGATCCTCTCGCAGAGTTAGAGCAGATAAGACGTGGCACAAAGCTGCAATAAATGGTCGCGATTGACAACACGTTTCTTTCGCTAATGTTGCACCCGCACGCGAAGCCTCCGAACGATCCTGCCACAGGTAAGCCTGCGGAACGAATAGCCGACCGTATCGAGAAACTGCTTGAAGACCTGGACAGTAATTCTGAGCGAATCATTCTGCCGACCCCAGTGCTGAGCGAGTTCCTGATATTGGTCGGGAAGGAGGGTCCTCAATATCTCGACAAGCTTTCAAGCATGAAGAACATCCTCATCAAGCCCTTCGATGAACTAGCTGCTATCGAACTTGCGGCAAGGGAGGTGGAAGATCGCGAGAAGGGAAGCAAGCGAGGCGGTTCTGCGAGTACATGGGCAAAGCTCAGGTTCGACCGTCAAATTGTCGCCATAGCGAGGACGAACAAAGCTGATCCAATCTACTCGGACGATGAGGACGTCAGGACTTTTGCGACACGCCTTGGAATTGAGGTCATTCGCACATGGGAACTCCCGCTTCCTTCCGCCAAGCAAATCAATATTGAATACCCGCAGCCGTAGAAGCATTAGAACCAACAAAAGGGCAGACACTTTCGGCTTGTTCGGTTGCACGCGGTGTCCGTACCTGCGTAATTCCTTGTCGTTATAATCACTCCAATGACCTTCCAACAGCTCCTGCAGGGCGCCGAGGTCCTCTCTGAGAGCGGAAACCCGGGCGTTGCCGGGGTGGAATACGATTCCCGGCGGGTGCGCCCCGGAACGGTTTTTGTCGCCATGAAAGGCGAGACCAGCGACGGCAATCGATTCATCGATCAAGCCATCGCGGCCGGAGCGGTTGCCGTCGTCACCGACTCTCCGGCCGAAACGCCGCGCCCCACAGTTGCCTGGGCGCAAGTCCTGCACGGACGCCGCGCCCTCGCCCGTTTGAGCGCGAATTTCTACAAACGCCCCGCCGAGCGAATTGCGAACACGGGAATCACCGGCACCAACGGAAAAAGCACGACTGCTTTCCTGATCGAATCCATCTTCCAAGCGGCTGGACGCAAGACGGCGCTGGTCGGAACCATCGAATATCACGTTGCCGGGAAGATTCTTCCAGCTCCGCACACCACGCCGGAAGCGCTGGAACTGAACCGCCTTTTGTCGGAGGGCCTGGGCCAGGGAGTCACCGAAGCGGTGATGGAAGTGTCATCGCACGCGCTCGAACAACAGCGTGTTTTCGGAATTCCTCTTGATGTGGCCGTATTCACGAATCTCACTCGCGACCATCTCGATTACCACGTCACGATGGAAGCGTACTTCCGCGCCAAGCAGGTGCTCTTCGAAGGCTGCGGGACGGACCCGCCGCGCGCCGCCGTTCTAAATATTGACGACGAATATGGCCGCCAGCTATTCAAGCTTTGCAAGAATAAGAGTGCGCTGACGCTTTCCTACGGTCTCGCGTCCGGCGACTTCCATGCCGAATCCGTCGAAATCACGCCGCGGGGAACTCGGTTTCAAATGGTGACGCCCTCGGGAAAGATTGCCATGTGGTCTCCCCTGATTGGCAATGTGAATGTGTACAACGTGCTCGCAGCGTCTGCCGCCGGGTATGCGCGCGAGTGTTCCGCGGAGGCGATCGCAAAAGGAATCTTCGACCTCGCCAGCGTTCCCGGGCGCTTCGAGCGCGTCGATTGCGGCCAGCCTTTTACGGTGGTCGTGGATTATGCGCACACGGATGATGCGCTTCGCAACCTCACCGTGCTGGCTCGCGATTTTGTCGTTCGCGCCGGGCTCAAGGGCAAGGTGATCACGCTTTTCGGGTGCGGTGGAGATCGCGATCGCGCCAAGCGTCCGTTGATGGGCGAGGCCGCGGGCAAGGGCAGCGACTTCGTCGTGCTCACGTCCGACAATCCGCGCTCCGAAGATCCGCTGGCCATCATGAACGATGCGCTGGTGGGATTGCAGAAATCTGGTGCAAAGTATTCCATCGAGCCCGACCGTCGCAAAGCCATTGCGTTCGCTTTGCAACAGGCGGCCCCCGGCGACATCGTGTTGCTCGCGGGCAAGGGACACGAAAAGGTACAGATCGCAAAAGAAGGAACGATTGCGTTCGACGATGTGGACGTTGCGCGCGAGAGTCTGTTGGCCCTGGGCTACGATTGTAAGAGTGCCGCGAGAGCGGGCTCTGCGGGGAAGACAGCATGAAACTTCTTCTGTCTCGCATCGCCGAATTCATTGCCGCGCCTGGCCAAACAACGACCGGCCAATACGACGGCCATGCCCTAGCCCAGGGATATTCCATCGATTCCCGCACCGTGCAGCCCGGCGAACTGTTCTTCGCGCTCAAAGGCGAACGCCTCGACGGTCACGACTTCGTCGAGCAGGCGCTGAGCCGGGGTGCGATTGCCGCGGTGGTCGGGAAGGGGCAACTGGCGCGCTATTCCAACCTTTCTGGAGTGCTTGCCGTCGATGACACTCTGGTCGCGCTGCAGACGCTCGCGACGGCAGTGCGAAAAATGTGGGGCAAAACGGCCATCGCCGTTACCGGCTCGATGGGCAAGACCACGACCAAAGAAGCGATGGCCCATCTGCTCGCGATCAAGTACCGCGTGTATCGTACCAAAGGGAATTTCAATAATCATTTTGGTCTGCCGCTCGGGCTACTGACTCTCGAACCTGCATACGATCTTGCCGTAGTTGAGATGGGAATGTCCCACGCGGGAGAAATTTCCGCCCTCGCCCGAATCGCTCTGCCGGACCAGGCCGTCGTCACCAACGTTGCCCCCGTCCATCTGGAGAGCTTCGACTCCATTGCCGGGATCGCGCGCGCAAAATATGAGCTGATCGCAGCTCTGCCCCACGGCGGCACGGCAGTCTTGAACGCCGACGATGAATATGTCTGCCAGTTCGGCCGCGATTTGAAAGGCAAGGTGGTGATGTTCGGACTGAAGCCGGCGGCATGTGTTCCAGCAGATGTGCGAGCGGAAAACATCGAGGTTCTCGGACCCGAAGGCACCCGCTTCGATCTCGTCAGCCGCGAAATGCGCCAGCCCGTGCACAGTCCGCTGCTTGGCAAGCACAATGTGTACAACGTGCTTGCGGCTGCCGCCATTGCACTGGAGCACGGCATCACTCCGTCAGAGATCGCCGCCGCGCTGCGGTCCCTTCAGCCCGCCGACAAGCGCGGACAAGTCGTCCAAGTGGGTAACATCACCGTGCTGTACGATTGCTACAATTCAAGTCCAAAGGCGCTTATGGCTGCCATCGATATTCTGGCTGCCATGCCCGCCCGGCGCAGGATTGTGGTTGCCGGCGAAATGCTGGAACTCGGGGCTACCGGCGAGCAACTGCATCGCGAGTGCGGACGTTACATGGCAGGAGTTCATGCCGGTAGTAAACTCGACTTCCTGCTTGGAGTGCGGGGATTGGCGAAGCCCATGGTGGAAGCGGCCGGCAAAGGGGGATTGAAAGCGGAGTTCGTCGCCACGCCCGAAGAAGCCGGCGAGTGGCTCGCGCACGAAACTCGCGAAGGTGATGTTGTATTGTTGAAGGCGTCTCGCGGAGTGAAGCTGGAAAAAGCCCTGGAGACGTGGCAAAGAAAAAGAGATAACCCCTCCGCCCCAGGCGTAGGGAGCAAATAACTGAGAGCTGACAGCTGAGAGCTGACAGCTGCTGTCGGAGGCGGATTGCTCTACTGGCTGCTCTATCTGAAGCTGTTCCATTATTTTCCGCCATTCCGTATTTTTCGTTACCTGACCTTCCGCACCGCCTTCGCCAGCCTGACCGCTCTTTTCACCGGCCTGATCGTTGGTCCGATTGTGATTCAGCGCCTGCGCGATTTCCAGATTGGGCAGTACATCCGCGAAGAGGGTCCGCAGGCTCATCAAAAAAAAGCGGGCACTCCGACCATGGGCGGCCTGCTGATCGCCATCGCCATCCTGGTGCCGACCTTGCTCTGGGCCGACCTGAGCAATCCGTTCGTGTGGATCGCTGTCTTTGCCACGCTGGCCTTCGCGGCGATCGGGTTTACCGACGATTACCTTAAAGTCGTGAATCGCCGCAACCTCGGTCTCACCGCGCGCGCCAAGCTGGGCTATCAGACTGCGGCGAGCATCGTGATTGCGATTGCACTGATCGCTTTGCAGCACCGCGGAGAATACTCGACCGTGCTGCTGGTTCCTTTCTTCAAGCAGTTCCACCCGGATCTGGTCATCCAAAGATTGGCCCATCATCCTCAACTCTGGCCGCTGGCTTTCCTGCCGTTCGTGGTGTTCGTCGTGCTTGTGATTGTGTTTTCGAGCAACGCCGTGAATCTTACCGACGGTCTGGACGGGCTCGCCATTGGCTGTACCGTGATTGCGGCGGGAGCGCTCGCGGTTCTCACCTACCTGAGCGGCCACGCTACGTTTGCCACCTACCTCGAATTGCAGCGGATGCCGCAGATTGGCGAGCTCACCATCTTTTGCGGAGCCATGGTCGGCTCCTCCATTGGATTTCTATGGTACAACGCGCATCCGGCGGAAGTGTTCATGGGCGATGTCGGCTCGCTGGCGCTGGGCGGCGCGATCGGCACGGTAGCCGTTATGATCAAACAGGAACTGTTGCTGCCGTTCATCGGAGGGATCTTCGTGATCGAGGGGCTCTCGGTGATCCTGCAGGTTGGTTCCTACAAGCTGCGCAAGAAACGTATTTTCAAGATGGCGCCGATCCACCATCACTTCGAGCTGCTGGGCTGGTCGGAGTCGAAGGTGATTGTGCGCTTCTGGATCGCATCGCTGGTATTCGCGCTGTTTGCGCTGACCACGCTGAAATTGAGATAAGAGAGGAATTTGTAATTTGTGATTTGTAATTTGTGATTTGAGCACCCAGAACCAATTGGCACGGGAACGGTTTTCAATTACAAATTACCAATTACAAATTACCAATGGAACTTGATGGATCTCAACAACAAACGCGTCCTCGTCGTGGGTCTCGGCAAGTCCGGCGTGGCCTCCGCTCTTTTTCTCAAATCGCGCGGCGCCCGGGTCACGGTGTCGGATTCGAAGCCCGAAACCGAGCTTCGCGATGAAATCCTGCTTCTGCTGGAGCATGGCATCACGGTCGAAACCGGAGGCCACGGCGACCGCACGTTTCGTGGGCAAGACCTGATCGTCGTAAGCCCGGGCGTGGCGGTCGATGCGCCGCAACTGTTGCAGGCGCGCAGCCTGGGAGAGCCGGTCGTTATCATTGGCGAAATCGAACTGGCCGCGCAATTTCTCGCCGGTCCGATTGTTGCCATTACTGGAGCCAACGGCAAGACCACGACCACTTCATTGGCCGGCGAGATTGTTGCCGCCGGAAAGTTCCCCACACTGGTGGGTGGCAATATCGGCGCGCCGGCCATCGGTCTGGTGGATCGGGCCGGGCCCGCGACCTGGACCGTGCTGGAAGTGTCGAGCTTTCAACTGGAAACGATCGTCGAGTTTCGTCCGCGGATCGCGGTGATCCTGAACATTACGCCCGACCATCTCGATCGCCACAAGACGTTTAGCAATTACGTCAACGCCAAGGCGCGTGTCTTCGAGAATCAACGACAGGATGATTTCACCGTCCTCAACGCCGATGACCCCACGACCGCTGGATTGGCGGACCGAACCCACGCGCAGTTGTTTTGGTTCAGCCGAAAGAAGGAAGTTGAAAAGGGAGCTTTTGCCCGCGGCGCGCACCTCTATTTCCGCGACGGACACAGCGAACGCGAGATTATGCCGCTGGCGGAATTGCCGCTGAAAGGCGCGCACAACCTGGAAAACGTGCTGGCTGGAGTGTCGATCGGCATGCTCGTCGGCTGCCAGCCCGAGCAGATTCGCCAGGCCGTCCGGAACTTCAAAGCGGTCGAGCACCGGCTGGAATTTGTGGCCAGGGTCGCGGGCGTGGATTACTACAACGACTCCAAAGCCACGAACGTGGACGCGACGATCAAGGCACTGGAAGCGTTCCCGGCGGACATTCCTCCACACCTGCACCTGATTCTCGGGGGCAAGGATAAGGGCAGCGACTACACCGTTCTCCACGAGTTGTTGCGGCAGCGAGTGAAGCGTGTGTACACCATAGGGGCCGCGGCTGCCAAGATCGAATCGCAGATTCAGGGGGCTGCCGAAATCGATCACGCGGAAACTCTGGAAAATGCCATCCGCCGCGCCAGCGAATCGGCCGCGCCGGGCGACGTTGTTCTTCTTGCTCCGGCCTGCGCCAGCTTCGATCAGTTTCAGAGCTACGAACATCGGGGCAGAGTGTTCAAAGAGACAGTGCACTCCCTGGCGATGGCCCGATCCACGTAGCGTGTGATTCGTATCAGGTCATCGCTTTAGCGATGACGCCAACGCAGCCCCTGAAGGGGCGTCTGAATTTGCGGAACTTTCGGTATCGCTAAAGCGATACCCTGATACGAATCCACCGGTACAAATCCCCTGGTACAAATTCCCTGATACGAATCCCTTCTTGATACGAATCCTACGCGGGAACCAACTCAGTTATCTCTTGCCTGAATTCCACAGCCGAAACTCCTCCGTGTCTCCGCGACTCCGTGGTGAAATGATTCTGTATGGCCAAGCGGGTCAGCGTCGATCGCTGGATGTTCACTGTGACCACGATCCTGGTTTTTGTCGGACTGGTCATGATTTTCAGCGCCTCCGCCGTGCTGGCCAAAGAGCGGTTCGGCTCGGCCTACGAATTCCTATTAAAGCAATTGGTATGGGCCGTCGCGGGACTCGCCGTGATGATTGTGGCAATGAAGGTGGATTACAAACGCCTGCAACATCCGGCGCTGGTTTTCTCGCTTCTCGGCTTGACCACGCTTCTGCTCATCTCCGTTTTCTTCCTCGATCGCGCTCACGGCACGCATCGCTGGTTTCACGTGGGCTCAATTTCGCTGCAGCCGTCGGAACTGGCGAAGCCTGCGCTCATCCTGTTTCTCGCATGGTTTCTCGAAAACAAGACCAAGGCCATGGTCATGGATGACTGGCGCAATACGCTGATCCCCGCCGTCGCGCCCACCGCGGTTTTTCTTGGGCTAATTGTTTTTCAGCCGGACCTCGGCACCGCCATCGCTTGCGCGGGCATTACGGCGTGCGTCCTGTTCATCGCCGGAATCCGCCTGCGCTATTTTGGATACGCGTTCGCGGCCTCGCTGCTGCCGCTCTATTTCCTGATCTTTCACGTGGCCTACAGAAAAGACCGAATCCTGGCCTTCCTGAATCCTTACGCCGACCCGAAGGGGTTTGGCTTCCACATCATTCAGTCGCTGATTGCGGTCTCGACTGGCGGCGTCACCGGGCTCGGCCTGATGGAAGGGAAGCAGAAATTGTTTTATCTTCCCGAACCGCACACGGATTTTATTTTTGCGGTTACTGCCGAAGAGTTGGGGTTGGTCGGAGCGCTCACGGTCATCATCCTGTTCGCGATCTTCCTCTGGCGCGGAACGCGAGCGGCGTTGCGCACTCAGGATAACTTCGGACGCTTCCTGGCAGTCGGAATCACCAGCATGATCGTGCTCCAGGCTTTCATCAACATCAGCGTTGTGCTGGGGCTGATGCCTACCAAAGGGATTCCGCTGCCGTTTGTTTCCTATGGAGGGTCGTCGCTGTTCGTGACCCTGATGTGCGTCGGCGTGCTGCTGAATATCACGAAGCAGGCGGAGTAGACGCCCTGTGTTCCTAGGCCGCTCGTTGGGCTACTATTGGAGACAATCGTGTCCATGAAAAACCCCGTTCGAGACCATTCCCCCAACTACCCGGACAATCCCACGCAATCCGCCGGATTCCGCGTCGTCGAGGACGCCACTTATGGTTTTCGCCGGCTGGACCCGATCCCTCCTGAGACGGAGCTTAACGAGTTTTACGAGAGCCGCTACTACGATCTTCTGCGCAAGGGGAACCGCGCTCCAGACGTTCGCCGGCTGATGGAGGGTGGCGATGTGGCGGCCAAGGAGTTGCAGTGGCTGCGCGAGGGTCTGTATACCGATATCTTAAGTGTGTTGGACGGAATCGCTCCGGGCCGCAAGTTATTGGAAGTGGGCTGCGGCACTGGCGATTTTCTCGCCTTTGCGCAGGGACGCGGTTTTAGCGGAGTAGGCACCGAGCCAGCGCCCGAGGCCGCGCAGCGAGCCGCGTCCAAGGGTCTTACGGTGCACAGCATGACGTTCAATGAATTTGTGGCCCACTCCGGCGCGGCAAGATTCGATGTGGTCGTGATGCTCAATGTACTGGAACACGTGCCGGACGCGGTGCGAACGCTGCGGGAATGCAAACAAGCGCTTGTTCCGGGAGGAATTCTTTGTGTCCGCGTACCCAATGACTTTAGCGAGATGCAAGAGGCCGCGAGGGAGAAAGTCAATGCCGATCCTTGGTGGATCGCCGTGCCCGATCACATCAACTACTTCAATTTCGCATCTCTTCGGCAGACGTTCGGTTGTCTCGGATTCGATACCGTTTACGCGCAAGGGGACTTCCCGATGGAGATGTTCCTATTGATGGGGGAGAACTACCTCGGCAACCCGGAGGTTGGCAGCCGTTGCCATGCCCGCAGGATGCAATTTGAACTCGGGTTGCCGCCAGAGTTGCGACGAAAGATCTACTCTGCTCTCGGAAGCGCTGACGTGGGGCGCCATTGTCTCGTTTTCGGAAAGAAACTTCCTTCGTGAACGTTAGGATCACGTCGGTTCGCGTTTGCAAATCACTCTCGCTGCCGATCAAGGGGCCCCCGCTGATGGTTTCCACAATCCCGACTTTCTGAGATCCCGCCCCCATCCGGCGAGGATGGGGCATTCGGCTCTACGCTCCCGTGCCCCCCTCCATTGCCAGCAACTGCTCCTTGCGGTCGATTCCCCAGCGGTAGCCGCCTAAATTGCCATCTTCGCGGACGACGCGGTGGCAGGGAATGGCGACGGCTACCGGGTTGGTGGCGCAGGCTCGGGCCACGGCACGCGTGGCTTTTGGCATGCCGATCTTTTTCGCGACGGCGCTGTAGGAGCGCGTTTCTCCGCGGGGAATTCTTTGCAGAGCTTCCCAGACTCGGCGTTGAAAAGCAGTGGCCCTTATGTCTAGCGGAAGGGATGGATTGGACGCATGTCCTTGAATGAGGTGGGTGAGGTTCTCGCGCCACTGGGACATGGTCTCGTCGTCGCGGCGGCGGGTGGCGAAGGGGAACTCGCGCATCAGGCCTTGCTGGAGCTGCTCATCGGAATCGGCGAACTGGATGGCGCAGATGCCTTTGTCGGTCGCGGCTACCAACATGCGTCCCAGAGGCGAGTTGGCGATGGTGTAACGGACTACGGCGGCAACTGCGCCGCGGCGGTACTTCTCCGGGGTCATTCCAAGTTGCGCGGCGGTGCGCTCGTAGAGGCGGCTGCTGGAGCCGTATCCGGCGGCATAGAGCGCGGTGGTCACGGAGTGGCCCGCTTGTAAATTCTGTTTCACTTGCCGCAGGCGGCAGGCGTCGATGTAGGCCTTGGGCGACACGCCGAGCACGGATTTGAAGGTCCGTTGCAAGTGGAAGGAACTGCGGCGGAACTCTTTCGCCAGTTCGCTTAGTGTGAGGCGGTCTTCGATGTGCTGTTCAATGTAGCGGCACATCGCGCGCACCAATGCGGATTGCGGGTTTCCGTCCACTGCCTTCGGGCGGCAGCGCAGGCAGGCGCGATAGCCGGCTTGTTCGGCTTGGAGAGCATGATCGAAGAAGCTCACGTTCTGGCGGCGTGGGCGCTTCGCGGGACACGATGGGCGGCAGAAGATGCCGGTGCTCGATACGGCAAAAACAAACGCGCCGTCGAGTGAGCCGTCACGATCGAGGACGGCTTGCCAGCGGCGGGTGTTGATCCGTTCGTCGATCTGGCCAACGATCTGGCCGTTGGTCATTTCATCGATCGGTTCCGCGGTTCGGGTTGGAGTTGTCTTCATTGCTTGCTGTGAGAGTATCGTATTGGTGGCCATGGAGGTAGGATAGGGCGGTCCGGCCGCACGGACTATCCGAATGTTGCGGTCAAACGAATTTCTCTCGCGGAATGCGAAAATCGGCTCTCGGCCCGCAGCCCCTAAAGGGGCATCTGATTTTGCGGGACTTGCGGCATCGCTAAAGCGATGCCCTGATACGAAGCGAGGGTTTTTCCGCAGTCTGTGAAGGCCCGATTGAACTGGCTCGAAACAGCGGCTGAAGGCGCGCCCCTGCAAAGAACTATTTATGAACCACGCACTAACAATCCGAGGAGGACCCTCTATGAACCGGAATCTGAACTGGAATCGGAACTGCAATCGCAAGCTGGTGTGGCTTTTTGTGCTGGTGGCGATCGGGTTGACCGCGGCCAGCGCGCAAGTGCTTACGGCGGATCAAGTGAAGAAAGCCGCTCCGACCTCGTTTTTCTTTGCCGGCCAGAATGCGGCCGCGCAATTGCGGAATACGGCCGGGCTGCAGAACTCGGCGGGCAAGTTGGTGCTGGCGGGGTTGGTGGACACATCGGGATATGCCACTGCCATCGCCGAAAAATACCAGGGTTTCCTGATCACTGAAATCAAGCTCAGCTTTGACGGCGGCACGCTGGATCCGGGAGCCTATGGTTTCGGCTTCAAGGACGGCAAGTTCACGGTGATGAACGTGGCGGGAACGGATGTGCTCTCGATTGCCAGCCAGAACGACGACAAGCTCCAACACCCGGTTCCCTTGAAATTTGAAAAAGACGGAGCGCAGTACCGGCTGTACGCTGGGCGGAAGTATGTGGTGGTAAAGGCGGATTAGGCCAGGTTTCAAAGTTTCAAGGCTTCAGGGTTTCAGAGTAAGACCGAGCGTCTCGACTGTGGGGCCGGGCGGGGACGCCCGGCTCTCCACCGGCGATGGGCCGCTTCCAAAGTCCTTGACTGGCGCGGGTTCCCGGGCGATCGTTCCGGACTATGCCTCGGGGCGAACCTGCCGTGGTCGTGCTGGGTTCGTTACTCATTAAGTGCAGCGGCTTGCACCCTGGGGTGCAGCCCGATGCCGTTTCCGCCTACTAACTCCATAGCCAACACACACTTAAGTCTCCCCCCGCATATGGTTTCACGGGTGCAGTAATTCCCTTGCGAAGCCCCGGAGCGAATGGGGCGGACTTGGGGGCATTTGTGACCATCGTCTACAGCGCGGAGTGCGTAGCTTCTCAAAAAAAGTCGCGACCGGCGACCCTGCTGCCCCTGCTGGTGATTTTGTTCATCGTTTCTTACGGCATTCTGACACTGCTGGTTTTCGAGCAGGGCCGGACGATCGAATCGCAGCGCTTTTTGATCCGCGGGATGTTGCAGGACAGCACCCAACTGGCTTCGCTGAAAGGCAAGCTGGCTCGTGATGAGAGCAATCGGTCGCACGAAAAGGCGGCAGCGCAGGCGGAGCAGAAAGATGCGGATTCCGGCAATCGTTCGGCGGATAATCCTGCGACAGGCAATCCTGCGGCGGGCAATTCTGGGGCCGGAGCAAAAGGACCGGACAAACAAACGAAACGACCCAGTAAGTCGGCCCGCTCCATGAAGCAAGCTCCCGGGAAGCCGGCCTCGGATCTAACGGATGTACGACGCTCCACTCGATCGATCTAGCGGGCTTGCCGGCGTGAAACGCACGGATCGGCGAAAGCGGAACAGGTTTTAGAGAGAAACGGTTCTGTAAACGCGGCCTCTCTGTGGGGGCTGCGGTGGAAATGAGACCCAATCATGAAGGCCCTGGCCCTAGCGTTAGTCTTGTCTCTTCCCGTCCCCAGGTTGGCGCCACCAGTTCAGCTCTCTCCCACCCCCAGCCAACAGCCCGCAAAGAGAAAGGGAGGGCAATGGTACTTCGCCGCCACCGGGCACGCCGTTTATTGCTACGGACCGGTTATGACCATGCCTGTACCGCGCCGAGGCCTGTCGAAGGTTGCGACGTTCTGCCGTGGCGATCAAACCATGGTCCTGCTGAAGGATTAGAACTGGTTTTATAAATGCCTTTCAACCCGGAACGCACATCCCTCAGGGGCTAAAGCCCGCGTGTTTATTGGCTCTGGGCGGCACGGCTGAAGCCCTCCACCCCAGCAGGCGAAACCCGCGCCTGCCGGGGGCCCCGGCCGTGTCCTTCCCAAGAACCATTTATGAAACCAGCTCTAGGCAAACCATTTACGGGTGGCCACCAGCTCGAAACCACAGCATTCCATGGCCCACCGAGTGCTACCTTATGGAACCAGTTTAGAAGAAGACTGGGTATCGCCCCGCGCACATCCCCTATAATCGGTAATCAGAGTCCCGTTTTAGCGAGGGCCCGTAGCTCAAGCGGATAGAGCATCGGATTTCTAATCCGAGGGTTGCAGGTTCGATTCCTGCCGGGCCTACCAGTCAACCCAGTGCCGACGAACCGCAGCGGGAGCTTCGAGCCGATGCGAAAGCAGGTGGAAGCCTGGCCGAGAAGTGAGCTTCGAGCCGAAGTGCGAGGAGTTCCGGCTGCGAACCATCTGGAGCCTCTCGAATGCGTGTACGTCTGCGTTCAAGGGACTGCGCCCCATTCCGTAAACTCTCCGTGACGCACCCGCGGGTTGGCTGAAAGTCCGTTCCGTCGCAAGCGTGCCATCGTGAATTAAGATTCTATGGACGCCGACACCAGGCGGGCCGGCGACGGTTCGGGAGGAAATAGTTTGGGAGGTACAGATTGCCCTTGAAGCGCGAAGCCGGTTGGTACAAAGACGCGATCATCTACCAGGCCCATGTCCGCACTTTCTTCGACAGCAACGGTGATGGGATCGGCGATTTTCAGGGTCTCGCCCAGAAGCTGGATTACGTGCAAGAACTTGGCGTGACCGCAATCTGGCTGATGCCGTTTTTCCCTTCGCCTTTGCGCGACGACGGTTACGACATCTCCGATTACCGTTCGGTTCACCCAAACTACGGCACGCTGGAAGATTTCAAGACCTTCCTTTCGGGCGCTCACGACCGTGGCATCCATGTGATTATCGAGATGGTGGCGAACCACACTTCGGATCAACACCCATGGTTCCAGGAAGCCCGGAGTTCGCAAGGCAATCCGAAACGCGACTGGTATGTCTGGAGCGATACCGATACCAAGTATCGCGGAACCCGGATCATCTTCGTCGATACCGAAATGTCGAACTGGGCCTGGGATCCTATTTCCAAGTCCTACTACTGGCATCGCTTTTTCAGTCATCAGCCCGATCTGAATTACGACAATCCCGCGGTCCGCGAAGAGATGTGGAAGGTGATGACCTTCTGGCTGGAACTCGGAGTCGACGGTTTCCGCCTCGATGCTGTCCCTTACTTGATCGAGCGCGAGGGGACGTCTTGCGAGAACCTGCCCGAGACCCACGAGGTAGTCCGGGAACTGCGCAAGAAAGTCGACGACCAATTCCCGGGCGCGATGCTGCTGGCGGAAGCCAACCAGTGGCCGGCCGATCTTCGTCCGTACTTTGGCAACGGCGATGAATTCCACATGGCCTTTAACTTTCCCTTGATGCCGCGGATGTTCATGGGTTTGCGGCTGGAAGACCGCAAGCCCATCACGGAGATTCTCCGCCAGACGCCAGAGATTCCGGCCTCCTGTCAGTGGTGCCTCTTTCTGCGTAATCACGACGAATTGACGCTGGAAATGGTCACCGATATCGAACGCGATTACATGTATGACATCTACGCCAGCGACAAGAGTATGCGGCTAAATCTCGGCATACGCAGACGCCTGGCTCCGCTGCTCGACAACGATCGGCGGCGCATCGAATTGATGAATGGCATGCTGATGTCGCTGCCTGGCACTCCCATCATTTATTACGGGGATGAGATCGGTATGGGCGACAACATTTATCTGGGCGACCGCAACGGAGTACGGACTCCGATGCAGTGGAGCGGCGGCTGGAATGGAGGCTTTTCTTCGGCGGATCCGGAGAGTCTCTATTCGCCCCCGATTCTCAACCCTGTGTATGGTTACCCGGCGGTGAACGTGTTATCGCAAAAGCGCACCGAGCATTCCCTGCTTTCCTGGATGAAGCACATCATGCGGATTCGCCGTTCCAGTCCGGTGTTCGGCTCCGGCTCGATCGAGTTTCTTTACCCGGCGAATCACCGCATCCTGGCCTATGTCCGGCAATTGGGCAAGGAGACGGTCTTGGTGGTCAACAATCTCTCCAGCGCGGCGCAAGCGGTCGAACTGGATCTGCGGCCCTACAAGGGAAATATTCTGATTGAGATGTTTGGCAGAAATATTTTTCCGCGCATCGGCGATCTGCCTTACCTTCTCACCATGGGTCCTTACCAGTTCTACTGGTTCCGGCTGCGGCGGATCTGATCGCCGAGGATATCGGCAGTCTTGGTCGGGACGTTGGTCGGGACGACAGTTTGCGGACCCCCCTGACGACGGTCTTTTAAACTCAAAGACTTAGCGCGGTGTCTTTTGCCAAGTCTTTGAGGAATAAGGAGTTGCTTGTAAAGTATTTTCGGATCAAAGACTTAGGGGAAAGGTGCCAGCGGGTACACATAAACATGATGAGTGTACACATTGCATTTCGAGGATGGCGAGGCGGCCGATGCGAACCAATATTGTGTGATAGCCAAGACTTGACCTTGCACACCACGCTGTCGGATGGGGTCCCCGTTTGTGCCCCAGGTTCTCCGGTGTCGGCGGTTCGGGCAGGCCCCTTCTCGAAAAGCGCGAGAAGGGGCGCACCCCCTTTTTCTCTGCTATCACGGGCAACCGTACGCTACTTATCCCCGCAGATGTTGGCCACCCGCCAAGTCCGACAGTTGCCCTGTAGGTCATCCAGTAGGCTAGATGATTTGAAGCTCGGACGGAATCGGAGACACTACACCCAGCGACATTTCCTGCTGTAACTAACGCTGCAGAGTACCGCTGACAACCGTGTCCGCGCCCGTCTCAAGGGCTAGCATTCCTTCCCGCAGTCCACAACCATGAGCTGAAGTGCATTTCGGGGTGCCCCTTCGGCGTTATGGTAGCCGTGCCCCTGCAATTCGCATCGACCGAATAAGACCCTGTGACTGGTTCGTCTGCGAACGTTGGAATCGTGCCATTCCGCATCCGCCGCAAACGTCAGCGGCTTCCTCCAAATCCTCCTATCGCAAGCGCCCCGGCGCGAAACAATCTGATCATCCCAGACCGCTCGGCGCCGGAGCGCTTGTCGATAGGATACTAAGATTTTTCAACGGTTGACCCGGTTGACCGACGCTCGTCCCACACAACTGCTTCAAATGGAGATGTGTGCATCCAACTTAGTCAGCGCACCGTTAGTCCTTCTCCTCCTCCAGCCTTATTCCCTCTCCCGTGATGACCTTGTCCGGCTCAAAGCTCATCACGGAGAATCTCTTGCCTCCGTCAAGGACGATGACGTTTTCAATTTTTGTGCCGTCCGCTTTGAAGAACGACGCGGTACAATCCGAATCGACCGTGTAGCTTCCGTTCGGCCACGGGACATTGGTCCAGTCGTAGGATTGAGGGTAGCTGATTCCGGTCGAGCGAGTGATGCCGCGCGTCCCGCCTCCGTTAAAGACGTCGAGGCCCATCTCGGCGACAGGGCCACCCATGGATTTGTTCACGCCCGTCCTGCGCCAGGCATAGGTCCCTTTGAGGCTGGCAACGCTACAGACTTGATCCTTGGCATGAACGTTGGTATTGGCCCCGGGAATGCGGGCAAAAGTCGCAAGGAGCGCGAAACCTGTCACGAGAAGAAAATACTTTCCGAACTTGCTCATTTTGATTCTCCTTTATTTTTAGGCTTAGAACTCGGGTTCGTGTCTAGGGCATTGGGAGCGTAAAGTACACCCGGCGATTTCGCTCAAGTGGCAGCGCCGGGAATTTGAGCGTAATTACGCTTTATCGTCATAGCCAATCACTCGTCGTCGTGTATGCGACGCAAGTTGTTTAAGTAGACTTCGGCGCCGACAGCATGGCCCAAGCGTGCGCCTGCCCTTTGGTCGAATCGATAATGGATGCCCCCGTAGACACGCGCATCGGCGATGTCATCTGTAATCTGCTTGAACGAGGTGTATCGTAAGACGATGGTAGGCACGGCAGGATTCGTCAACGTTATCGAATGTCCCGCTTCGCCATAAAGGAGTCGCATCACCTCGGCTGCCCCGTTAGCCGCGCTGCCGTGGTTTGAGGGATAGCTTGGGAAACACGGCGTCGTGATAAAGGGGGCCCAGTTTGTATTACCACTAGCGTGGATCGCCGTTTCCGGACGCCAGAAGGTGTACTGATATTTGTTCAGGAATGACGCCACCAGGCTGTCACTGATCGCCATGTTGATCAGGGCGAGAGCGCGCGCATTCCCCGACAGCGAACGGCCCTGTTCCACGGTGACCTGCTGGGCCACTTGATTGAAGACCTGAGTTGGCGAAGACGCTGCGTAGAACAGCGCTACATTTGCCCGGTCGGGAGGTCGTTGAGTACTGTTTATGCCGCCCACCGTCATCACTTCGTTGTAAGCCTTGGTATATTCCTCGCTCGTGAGCGTCGGCGGCGGATCGAGAAGAAAGTCACTCGCACTGCGGATACCAAAGGGCACAATGTTCTGCCATTGAAACGCGATTCCGACCGCGACTCCATTCACGAACGGGCAACTCGGCGTAGCTTGCCATGCCCCTGGAACGGGCGGCCCAGGCGTATAGAATTCCGCAGGTGAGGAGCCGTCGTTCGCTCGAAGAGCGATCATGGCCGCAGCTGCGGCATCCCCGGTCGCGATGCCGTCAGTCTTGGCTTGACCGTCTGGTATGGACTGCATCGAGTTCGTCCACGCGGCATAAAGAGTCGTTTGGCTGGCGGGAAAGTAGGTGCTGAGTACTTGGTACGCAGCCTCTATGGCTGCCGCATCAGGTGAGGAGTCCGCCGGTGCGGCAATGGTCCCAAGATATGGTTGGTACTTGTGTGTAATGGAATTGACCGCTTCAAAAACAGCGAGTTGTACGATCGCCGCGTAGCGTGCCTGGGCGAAGGGATTCTGTTTGTTGGCGACGGCTGTGTTTACCGCAATCGCATTCCAGTCCAAAACGGCATCAGCTCTTGCGGTTGTCGATCCAACTACTATACTCAGCATCAATACGCAAAGGAGCTTGGAAATCTTTTTCATCGCTCTTGTCCTCCATCCGTTTCATTTGTCGTCCCGCCGATCGGTCGACGCGAGCGAAATGATTGCGATGCACAACGGAAATTGTCCATAGCGGAGCGTGTGTCGGTGCGTTATGGTTTGTGTCGCCCCAAGCACAAGCACGGACAGCACTTAGGTCTCCTGTTCTCGATGTGATGTAAAATCATCCAATTTCGTTTGGGCGTGCCATGACCTCACAGCCGAGTGGAGTGCAGCAATCGATCCGGTTCGGCGAAGACTTCGCGCTTGATCTTCGTCCCCGAAGGCTGCGCCGCGGCAGTCACGTCTTCAAGCTGGAACGTATCCCGCTGGAAATCCTTGTTCTGCTCCTGGAGCACCGGGGCGAGATCGTCAGTCGCGACGAAATCGTGGCCAGGGTCTGGGGCAATGATGTTTTCCTCGACACGGATAACAGCATCAGGGGCGCAATCCGCAAAGTCCGCCGGGCTCTTAAGGACGACCCCGAAACCCCGCGGTTTATTCAGACCGTGACCGGACGAGGGTATCGATTCATTGCGCCGATTATTTCTCCCCAAGAAGAACACACTACGGAGCCACCCAAACCTGAGGCATCAGTCGTTTCCACAGGTACGCAGAGTTTCTCTCGGGAGCCAGATAGCCGGCCGCAAGGCGGCAGCCTAGGCCTGATGGACCAAGAACAGGAGCGGACAGCGGGGCAGGCGGGCACTGAAACCGCTCGTGGACAAGTACGGCGGCATGCGCGGACGTGGGTTTTCGTTGGGTTAGCTTCGCTGGCACTTGTGTCCATTCTGTCCCTCCGCGAATTTTGGAGCTGGCGAGGTTCGCGCGTCCCCGCCGTTTTCCAACGCAAGACAGTCTTAGCTGTGCTGCCGTTCGACAATTTGAGTCGAGATCCTGATCAAGAGTTCTTCAGTGAGGGGCTGACGGAAGAGATGATCGCTCAGCTTGGGAAATTGAATCGGGATCGACTCAAGGTGGTCGCACGGAGTTCTGTTGCAAAGTACAAAGGGAGCACGCTGGCCGCGAGGGAGATGGGTAAGGAACTGAACGCTGACTATCTTGTCCAAGGCAGCATTCGACGCTCGTCGGACCGTATACGCATCACTGTCCAGCTCATCAGGGCACGTGATCAGATCGACGTCTGGACCGAGAGTTATGACCGCGAACTCAAAGATGTGCTGGCCGTGCAGGACTCCGTGGTGCGAAGCATCGCAAGTGAGATTCACATCGCTCTTACTGAAGAACAGGAAGAGCGTTTGTCTACTCCGCGGCAAATAAGCCCGGAAGCATACGAGGCGTACTTGAAAGGGCGCTATTACTGGAATAAGCGAACCGGCGAGAGCATGCAGAAGGCGGAACAATATTTCGAGCAGGCGATCGACAGGGATCCCACCTATGCGGGTGCGTATTCGGGACTGGCAGACTGTAACAGCGGACTGACGTGGCACGGATTTAAGTCCCCAGCCGAGGCACTCCCGAAAGCTTACGCCGCGGCACGCAAAGCGCTAGAGATCAATCCAGAATCGGCTGAAGCCCATGCGTTCCTCGGCCTTGCGATGAGCCATCGTTGGGATTGGACCGGTGCGGAGGCCGAGTTCAGTCGCGCTCTGCAGTTGGATCCCCAGTATGCGAATGCACACCACTGGTATGGAGACTATCTTTCTATCCGTGGCCGCCACGACGAGGCACTTGCGGAAGCGAAGCATGCACTAGAGCTCGACCCTCTTAACCTCATGATCAGTACGTGGGTGGGACTCCGCTACTACATGGCACGTGACTATTCCCGCGCAATCGATCAAAATCGAAACTCCGTTGAACTGGATCCGAACTTCGCTGCCGCTCACCTTCTGCTCGGAGAGGACTATCGTGGGGCAGGGTTACACAGCGAAGCTGTTAACGAGCTGAAGAAAGCGGCAAGTCTGTCAGGCGACAGCCCACTCTATACCGCGCAAGTCGCCGTTGCCCTTGCAGTTGAAGGACGGAGTGGCGACGCACTCCGAATCGCGCACGAACTGGAAGCGATTTCGAGGAAGCGTTACGTTTCCCCTTACGGCCTGGCTCAGATTTACGCAGCGTCAAATAAGAAAGAGGACACATTCAAATGGCTGCAAGCTGCCTATGAAGATCACGCTATTTGGATGGGATACCTCGCGGTCGACCCGATTTTTGACCGATACCGCTCGGATGAGCGCTTTAAGGATCTTCTCCGGCGCGTAGGCTTGCCCTGACGAAGAAGTAACTTTGGGAAATCTCGCTCTCGCCCAACGTCTAAAAGCTGAACAGATTCCAGATATCCTGGCGGTTAGTCGGCCAACAGGAAGTAATACGAGCCGCCAACGCTAGCCGTTCGTCTCAACTGGCGATAAATCCCGATTACACTCAAAATTCCCCGATCGGATACCGGTCTGTGTCCGATACGTGGAGCCTTGCCAACCCTGTTCGCAAGGTCGAGTTCGAACTATTACAGATATTGAGATCGAGGACGTCCTGATGGGGGAGGCGATGGAGGCGGCGAAAACGACGACGAAGAAAGCAACGGTAGTGCGGTTCATCAAACGGAGTCAGTTAGTCTGGCTGTTGGCCCTGTTCCTGGTAGCCAGGGCAGCGCCACAGACGCCGGCGTCGCCGACCGTGCAGAAGCGCGTTCCGCCGGACGCTTATGGCCGCGCGCCGGTCGCAATCCGCGCCGCACTGAAGAAGCAGCAGTGCGAACTCCCAGAGACGCAACATTGGGACCAGACACAACTGAATATCGTCCAGGGCCATTTCGGCGGCTCCACGCAGAATGATTGGGCTGCCATCTGCATCGCGCCTGACGGCTCTACTCGTGCGCTCGTATTCTGGGGCAAGTCTGCGCCGTGCCCGGCCGAGATTCGCCACGGCTGGTCCCTGCAAGGTCACTTTCCACCCGGCCAGGCCGGCAGTCTCTACCTGCTGAACGCGCCGCCAAGTCAGATCACCGCCTACCGCAAGTTCTTCGGTGACTCGCACACCAATTCGATCCTCCACGATGGCGTGGAGATCGGTGGCGATGAAGCCTCCCTCATTTACTATTGTCACCAGGGGCGGTGGCTCGAACTGGCGGGGAACGACTGATCTGCCGGAAAACTTCGTGGGGAGGACGGATTGGCGGAAGAGACTCTTTTCACCGATGATTTTCTTCGCCAGCTCATCAACGTGGGCGAGGTAGATATCGTCGTAGGCCTGCCGACTCACAACAATGCCAAAACCGTTGAGCCCGTCATCCGGGCCATTCAAGCCGGCATTCTCAAGTGCTTTCCCCGCGAGCGCGCCGTAATCATTAACGCCGATGGTGGATCGCAGGACGGAACTCCCGACCTGGTAGTGGGTACCTCGATCGATGATGCGTGGAACGATTCCAAAGTATTTGCGTTACGCACCTTGCACTCCATCAGCACCCGCTATGCGCGCGCTCCAGAGCCTGGAACCGCGCTGCGGACGATCCTCGCCGCCGCCGACCTGCTGCGCGCCAGGGCTTGCGTCGTAGTTTCACCCGATTCCTCGACCATCGAACCCGACTGGCTGCAGCGCCTCGTCACCCCTGTGTACAACGACAACTTCGACCTGGTTTCCCCGATCTATCGCCGGCAGAAGTTCGAGGGCGTGCTCATGCGAAATCTGCTCTATCCCATGACGCGCGCGATCTACGGCCAACGAATCCGTGAGCCCTACGCCTCGGAATTCGCCATCTCCGGACGCCTCGCCACCGACTTCCTGGCTCAGGGAATCTGGAACGACGACTGGCGCAGAACCGGCGCCGAAATCTACCTCACCATCACCGCCATCACCGGAAAATACCGCGTGTGCCAGTCTTTCCTGGGGACGAAGACGCAGCCCAATCGAGGTGCCGGCGATCTAGTGGCCGCCATGCGCCGGACGGTGGGCGCTCTGTTTTCGTCCCTCGATGGCAATTTTCCGCTGTGGAGTACGATCGCCGCATCGCAACCGGTGACCACTTTAGGCGCGCAATCGGAAGTCATGCAGGAACCTGTCGGGGTAAACCGCAAACACCTGCGCGAGATGTTTTCGACCGGCGTCGCCGAATTAGAACCTGTTTTCCGGTCGATCCTCTCCTCCTCAACGCTTTCTGCACTGCAAAGAATCGCGACTCTTGAAGTCAGCGAGTTCAGTTACCCGGCCGACGTGTGGGCCAAGACCGTCTTTGAGTTTGCGGCTTCCTATCACAAATCTGTTATCAGTCGTGACCATATTATTCAGGCCCTGGTTCCTCTCTACCGGGGAAGAACTCTGTCCTTTCTGCTGGAGAACCGAGATGTTTCCGGGGAAGAGATCGAAACAAATGTGGAATCTCTGTGCCACGAGTTCGAACGACTGAAGCCCTATCTGCTCGAAGCTTGGGCGGATAGAAAGTGAGGCGCCAATGCGGGACATCATCATCGCCGAACTGACCCAGGCCTTGCAGGAGCTGGTCCGAGGCTTTGCCCATTACCTGCCCCGTCTGATCGTGATGTTAATCATTGCTTTCATCGGATGGGTGATTGCCTGCCTGTTGAAGCTGCTGGTGCGCAGCGTTCTGCGGCTGACCAGGTTTTCCAAGCTCTCGGAAAACTCTGGCGCCACCCACCTCCTGAACCAGGCCGCACTCCCTTCGTCCACGGAACTGTTGAGCCGGTTTGTCTTTTGGGTGGCCTGGGTCGGTTTCATTCTGCTGGGCGTGAACGTGCTGGGGATCGTCGGTTTGCAAGAGTACATCGCGCGATTCTTTCTCTTCCTGCCCAGGTTGTTTGTGGCCCTGGTCATTCTCTTCTTCGGGCTGCTAGCGGCCAACTTTTTCGCCCGCGCGGCACTGTTGGCGGCCGTCAATGCCAACTTCCGGTCGTCGCGGCTGTTGAGTATTTCGATCCGGATCATCATCAGCATCTTTGCCTTATCCATGGTGTTCGAAGTCTTGGGCGTTGCAGAACAGACGATGCTGATCGCGTTCGGGACGGCGTTTGGAGCGGTCATGCTCGGCTTGGCGATTGCGTTCGGCATTGGCGGCAAGGATCTGGCGCGGGAGTTTCTGGAGAAAAGACTCATGACGAGGAAGAAAGAGGAGAAGGAAGATGAGCTATCACCGCTGTAGGAGAGCCATCCTGTCGGGTCTCTCCTGCTGGTTCAAACGGAGCTCACCTGGATTGGCGCGCACGCTTCAGCGCGGCGCTGAAAAACGAATGCCCAACAGGATCTTCAGGGAGACGGGCTGGCCGTCAATCTGCGCGGGCTGGAACAGCCAATGCCTAAGGGCTGCGAGCAGTGGTCCCACCAGCGCGTCTTCAGAGTTCTGTGGAATCGAGACCTGCTCGAGCTTGCCCGTGGTGTTCATGATCGCGGAGGCGACGATCACCTTATGCGCATACTTGTGCAGAAGGTCAGGTGGGAATTCCGGAATTTCCTTGAGCATGGCATAAGGCGGCGTCGGGACTCCGTTGATTCGTGTCCGGCCATTCGCGTCCGGATCACCCGGCGGTGGTTGCTGCACTGCGTACTGCAGAATCCATGAAGGAGCGTGGTCTTCATCGGTCGCCCTCATGTCGAGGAAAACGGTATAGACCTTTTCATTGTGAAAGATTCCGAGCTCGGGGAGACCGCCGCCGCTGCTGGCGGTGGAGACAATATTCATATTGTAAGTGGTCGGATGGCGAGGCTCGGCCTTCGCCAGCATGCTGCCGGTATTGCCGTTGCCGTACCGGCCTCCCTGAATCGAGATGCCCGGGAAGCCGCCTCCGCCGGGTGCGCTGCCGGCGCCGGCGCCGCTACCTTGGCCGGTTGCGGATCCAGTTCCCACGCTGGGGCTTGAACTGGCGCCCCGCCCGGTGCCACTCGCGTTACTGGCTGAATTCACACCACTGCCTTGCCCGCTGCCATAGCGGCCGCCGCTCCCGGCGCCCGAGACTGCCTGCCCTTGATTCGTACTTTGGCTCGTAATCTGATTCGTGCTGCCGCCGCCGGCCGGGCTCTCCGCGAGTGTGTCGCCGGTGGGATTGTCGGAGGGGCTGCCGGTGCCGGCCGCCATCGGGGACATTCCGCCAGCTTTCGTTCCAGCGCCGGGAGCCGCGATGATCGTGGTTTCCCCCGGAGCAACCGCAAACAGCGATCGCTCTTCCAGACGAGGGATTTTTCCGGATACGTCGGGCGGAGGAGCAACGGCATTCAGCACCAGCAAACCTGCTTGATTGTTTCGGACGCCGGGTACTTCAGAAGCATCCACCGGATCTGGCACGGCTCTCTGCGGCAACTCCGGCTTCGTTTCGACCAGGTTGGCAATCTTGCCGTTAGCATTAGTAACGACGGGTAGCGTGAGCTTCGGCGCTGCGACGGGTGTTTCAGCGGGCCGAGGAAGAGACAGCTTTTCCGCCTTCACCACCATCGCCGCTTTCGCATGGCCCAGATCCGATGCCGTGGACGACGGCGGTTGGACGATGTTGGGCAACGGCAGATAACGCCGCGTGCGCGGAAGATTTTCGAGCGAAGGCTGAAGGATCGTCTGAATTCCAAGCGTAGCCCCCGCCGGATTTGAGACCAGCGGCTGCGGGCCAGGATACGCGAAGCCGCGCTGGCTTCGGGCGCGCAATCCTGAGGAGGCATTCTCGGCGCTTCCTTTTCCGCCCCCGGTTCGACCGCTGCCCTCGCTGCCACCGCCGAGCGTCGGCAGCACCAGGATGTCGGTGGAACGGGCCAACTCGAATTGCGGGTTCACCACGATGGTTGGTTGGAGAACCACGTACCGCCCAAAAGACACAATCGCGAGCAAGGCGAGCTGATGAGCCAGGATCGAAAGCCCAAGGCTGCGTCCCGCACGATAGCCATATCCCACTTCGCGAAACGTCACGCAGGGCGCCGCGCGCCGGACCAGTTTCACCGGCAGCCTCGGAGGCGGAGTTTGCTGGAGAACGGGATTCATCTCCTGCTCACCCCGCTCGCGAAGCCGATAGGATGGGTCGCTGAACTCATTGCAGGAGGGATGCCTTCAAATCTGAGGTGAGTAAACTGGTTTCCCCTTGCGACGCTCCCAGCGGGAATGGCGGCATCCCGCGTGGTTCACTAAATCGGGCCGCTGGCGCCCAGCGGATTGCCATACTTCTCATTGAGAAATCACCATCTGCGACGTGCTATTCATGGTAATCGAGGGCAAGGCCACCGGATCAAGCAGCCTGATCCTGTGGGATGAGAGCGGACGTTCGCAGGTATTCGATGTCGTCACGGATGTCGATATTGCGGGCCTGAGAAGTGCCATTCAGAAGACTTATCCCAATGAGCATCTGGAAGTGGAAGCCGACGGGGGACACCTGCTCCTCACCGGGACTGCTTCCAATCCCCACATCGTCGAAGATTTGGGCAAGATGGCCGGCGCCTATTCCAAAGACGTGGTGAACTCTATCCTCGTTCCGATCATCCACGATCGCCAGATCCTGCTTGAGGTGAGGTTTGCGGAAGTCGATCGGACGGCCCTGTCGCAACTGGGATTCAATTTCTTTTCCACCGGCGGCAAGAACATCTTCACTACTTCGACTGCCCAATTCGGTCCCCCGTCGACCACTGGGACATCTAGCGGGCCCCCTGAGGCAACAATCTCGCAACTGCTAAACGTCTTCCTGTTCCGGCCGGACATCAATCTGGGTGCAACGATTCAGGCGCTAGAAGCGCGCGATGTGCTCGAAATTCTGGCGGAGCCGAACCTCATGGCGATCAGCGGCCAGAAAGCCACATTTCTGGCGGGCGGCGAATTCCCGTTCCCGATTGTGCAGCCTTCGCAGGGCTTTGTGAGCGTTACGATTATGTTCAAGCCCTTCGGCGTTAAGCTGGACTTTACCGGTACTGTGATGGACGACAACACCCTTCGGTTGCACGTGTCCCCCGAAGTCAGCACGCTCGATTTCTCCAATGCCTTGGTGATTTCCGGTTTCACGGTTCCGGCAATTTCCACGCGGCGAGCTGAAACCGAGATCGAACTCAAGGATGGCCAATCGTTCGGCATCGCCGGCCTGCTGGACCGCCGGGCAACAACGATATTGAGTAAGGTTCCGGGCATCGGCGACATCCCGATTTTAGGGCAGCTGTTTCGTTCGAAGTCCATCAACAAGAACAATACCGAACTGCTGGTGTTCGTGACGCCGCACATCGTGGATCCTGTGCATGTGGACACGACGGCTCCTGCGAATCCCAAGCTTGCCGTGCCCTTCCTCGATCAAAAGAAGTTTGACGAACAAGCCCCCGGCAACAAAGAAATCGGCTCTACTCCGCAAGCTGCAGGAGCGAAATGAAGTCCATGCTAGAAAACGATTTCCGGAATGCGTCGCCGCGTGAAAGCTCTTATACAGGTGAGCCCCTGTCCGTAGTGGGCATCTGCCTGGACGATGAAACGTGGCGCTTCCTGAACCTGTTTGCCGGCTTGACGCCGTCGATTCGGGTGCGCTCGCGTGTGGGTTCCTATCGCAGCGACCAGGATCAGGACGCGATCCTGGAACAACTCGGACAGCCAGCGCCTGAGATCTGTCTGTTGGACTTCGACACGAATCGCCGGGCGGCGGTGATGATGGCAGAACGCATTCACGCCAGCCTGCCCGGGGTCGCGATCTTCGCGGTCTCGTCGCACAACCAGCCCAGCGCCATTCTGGAAGCAATGCGTTGCGGCTGCAGTGAATACCTGGCGAAACCGATCGACCGCGAACAACTGGCGAACGCGGTGGTGCGCATCGGCTCACGCCGCAAAGAGAAGCGGGATCAGAGTCACGCGCAACTGCTGGCCTTCATGGGCGCCAAAGGCGGCTGCGGAACCACTACGATGGCGACCCAGTTGGGTGCGCTGCTGGCCGGTTCTTTTTCGCGGAAGGCTCTCCTTCTTGATCTCCATCCCGACTTCGGAGACGCCGCGCTTTATCTCAAGCTGACCAAGACCCGCTACCACTTCTTCGAACTTCTGGAGAACACCGACCGCATGGATGCCGACTTTCTAGAGAGCTTCCTCATGCGGCACTCCAGCGGCCTGGAGCTGATTCCCGCTCCCGAAGGCAGCGTGGGCATGCGCGGCGCGTTGCCGCCGGGCGCCCTGTCCAACACCCTCGATTTTCTGCGTCCCCGCTACGAGTTCATCCTGGTCGATCTTCCGCCGGCGCTCAACGACGAAAATCTCGCGGTCGTTCGGGATTGCGATCAGCTCTACCTGGTCACGGTCGCCGAGGTTTCGGCGGTGCGGAACGTCGTTCGGCAGCTCGAGTACTTCCGTTCCATGGATATTCCCCGCGAAAAGATCCGGGTGGTGCTCAACCGGCACCACAAGCGCAACGTCCTGACGGGAGAACAGATCGAAAAAGTCATTGAGCAGAAGATTTTCTGGCGGGTCCCCAATCACTACCCGCAGGTTGTCAAGACGATTTCCGAGGGTGACCCGATTGCCCAGCTGGCGAATTCGGAAGTTACCCGCAGCCTGGAGCAGTGGGCTGCCGAAATCGGCGAAAAGCCGGGCGCGGAAACGAAGAAGAAGGAAGGCGGCGGACTCCTGGGGTTGTGGAATCGGTAAGGGCGCCGCGAAAGCTGAGGAGAAACTATGGGCGACTTCACGCAAACGACAACTCGGCCGGTCTCGAGCAACCCGCTGGTTTCGGGTGAGACAAAGAAAAGAGGCGGCCTGGACTTCCGCGTCTATCAAGACCTGAAGACCGGGATCCATCGCGACCTGCTGAACCAAGTCGATTTGGAGAAAGTGGCGACGCAACGCGACGACCGCACCCGACGCCAGGTGTTCGCGGTGATTCAGGAGTTGGTGTCGGATTTGAAGACGCCCCTGAGCGCTCCGGAGAAAGAACGCCTTTCGCTCGAGGTTCTGGACGAAGTCTTCGGTCTGGGCCCGCTGGAACCGCTGCTTCAGGATCCGACCATCAGTGACATCCTGGTCAACGGCGCCAAGGAGGTCTACGTCGAGCGTGCCGGCGTCCTGGAAGAAGCCAATATCGGTTTCAAGGACAATGCCCACCTGATGCACATTATCGACAAGATCGTATCCGCGGTCGGGCGGCGGGTGGACGAATCGTCGCCCATGGTGGATGCCCGTCTCGCCGACGGATCCCGCATCAACGTGATCATTCCGCCGCTCGCGATCGACGGTCCGCATCTTTCCATCCGGCGCTTCGGTCACATCCCGATCACCGAAGACGACCTGATGGCCAACCAGACCCTCACGCAGCCGATGCTTGAGTTACTGCGGGGCGCGGTGAAGGCTCGCCTTAATATCGTTGTGTCTGGCGGTACCGGCGCAGGCAAAACGACACTACTGAATGTGCTCTCCGGGTACATCTCGGACAAGGAACGTATCGTGACGATTGAAGATTCCGCGGAACTGCAATTGAAGCAGCGTCACGTTGTCCGCCTGGAGTGCCGTCCGGCAAACGTGGAAGGCAAAGGCGCCATCATGCAACGGCAACTGGTGATCAACAGCTTGCGCATGCGGCCCAATCGCATCATCGTCGGCGAGGTTCGCAGCGAGGAAGCCCTCGACATGTTGCAGGCCATGAACACCGGCCACGACGGCTCGCTAACCACCATCCACGCGAATAGCCCGCGGGATGCCATCGCCCGCATGGAGACCATGGCCATGATGGCCAATCTGAATTTGCCCGAAAAAGCCGTCCGCAAACAGATCGCGTCGGCGATTACAATCGTCGTGCAGGTGGCACGTTTCAACGATGGCACCCGGCGTTTGACGCACATTACCGAGATTACCGGAATGGAAGACGACGTGGTCAGCATGCAGGATGTGTTCGTGTTCGAGAAGCAGGGTGTTTCGCCCGACGGCCGCACCCTCGGAACCTTCACCGCCACTGGCATCCGGCCGAAGTTTGCGGAAAAACTCCAGGCCTCCGGCATTTCGCTGCCGGCAAACTTCTTCGAGCAGTCGGTCGCCCTCTGGAGGTAAGGAGAACGATATGTCCCCGATCCTTTTATTCGCCTTGCTTCTGATCGTCTCGTTCGCGGTGCTGTTCTATTTCTTGAAACCGAGCGCGATGGAGAAGGCGGTTGCCCGGCAATTGGCGGACATAGAAGACAGGCCGAATTCTGCCTCGGACCGTAGCTCCATCCTTAAAGAAGACGCTTTTCGCTCGAATACGATTGCGGAGCAACTCTTCGGCAGCATGCCATGGTCACCGGCGCTGACCCGGCTGATCAAGCAATCCGGCAAAGATTGGCGTGCCACTACCGTTTTTCTGCTTTCGGCTGCTGCCGCGGCAGGAACCGGTTGGTTGGCAAGCTTAATGACGTCGAACCTCGTGATCAGTGGCGCAATCGGGGCGGCCGTCTGTGCCTCCCCGTATGTCGCTCTCTACATACTGCGGGGGATCCGGCGTCACCGCTTCGAAACCCTGCTGCCTGAGGCCGTCGATCTCATGGCGCGAGGCCTGCGGGCCGGGCATTCCATTTCCTCCGTCCTGGAGATGGTGGGCAATGAGATCGGCGACCCCGTGGGAGAGGAATTTCGAGCTTTCAGTAAGGAGCAGGCGTTGGGCCTTCCGATCCGGGAGGCGATGATGAATCTGGTTGAACGCATGCCGATTGACGACCTGCGCTTCCTCGCCACTGCGATTCTTCTGCAGAAAGAGTCGGGCGGCAATCTTGCCCAGATTCTAGACAAGACCACGGCGGTAATACGCGAGCGCGCCCGTTTGCGGGGGCAGCTCCAGATTTACACCGCCCAGGGCCGCATCACCGGCTGGATCCTTTGTGCCGCTCCATTCCTGATGTTCGGTTTGATCAGTGTGGTAAACCACAATTACGAGAAGCCGCTGTTCACCACTCCACTCGGGATCAAGATGGTTTATGGCGGCTTGGTGATGATGGTTCTGGGTGTTCTCGCCATCCGCAAGATTATCGACGTGAAGGTCTAATCCATGACCCTTGCCATCATTTTCGGATTGAGTCTGTTCACGGCGCTGGCGATAGGTTTTGTTTTGCTGATGCGACGATCTTCGGAACAGGGCGCTCTGCTCGAAGAAGTCACGCGCCCGGTCCAGGGCGCTGGACATGTGCCAGCGGCGTGGCGTTCTGCGGTGAGCGCCAACACCATCGCGAAACCGTTCACCGCCTTCCGCCGGTTCTTCGCGGCCGAACCGGACCCTGAGATTGTGCGCCGTCTCTTGCTGGCTGGCTATCGTAAGCCCTACCATGCGGACATTTTCCTGGGCTCGCGGCTGGCGGTGCCTGCCTGCCTCGGCCTGGCGGTGGCGCTTCTATTCAGCGAGAACACGATTATCTTTTTTCTGATCGCGGTAGTAATTGGTTTTTTTGCGCCGGATTTCTGGCTGGCTCATGCGACCAACAAGAGGAGAGAGAGGCTTCGGCTCAGTCTTCCAGACGGCTTGGACTTGCTATCGATCTGCCTGGAAGCCGGACTCGGCCTGGACCAGGGCGTTGTCCGGGTCGGCCAGGAACTGCACGTCAGCCACCCCGAGCTCAGCGAAGAGCTTCTGCTGGTCAATTTTGAACAGCGCGCCGGTGTACAACGCAACGCGGCCTGGCAATCCTTTGCGACCCGCGCGAATTTCGAGAGCGCCCGGTCTTTCGTGGCGATGCTGATTCAGACCGACCGCTTCGGAACGCCAATTGCAAAGTCCCTGGGTGCGTTTTCCGATGCGCTTCGAACCCAGCGCCGGCAAAAGGCGGAGGAGATGGCGGCCAAGACCACCATCAAGCTGGTGCCCCCGCTCGTGTTCTTTATTTTCCCGAGCATGGGCGTGGTGGTGGTCGGCCCAGCCGTGATCGCCGTGGGCGAATTCTTTGCACACTTTTTGAAGTGAAGAGTTCAAGCAGTCAAATCAATCGATCGAGGTGAAGAATGGATAACGTGACGCTAATCAGAGTGGTTGCCGGGATTCTGGCGGTGTGCTGTCTTCTCCTGTTGGTTTATCGGATGAAGAAAAAGGCCCCTAAATAGATTCAAGAAAAAGGACGCAAGGAAAACGGCCATGTTTGGAACATCACGCGAAGTCTTTGTGTACAACCAGACGAAGGGGACTTTTCTCGCCTTTCGGGTCGGCGTTGCCGACTCGATTTTGGGCCGTCTCATCGGTCTGTTAGGCAGAAAGTCCCTCAAGCCGGACGGAGGTGTCTGGATCGTACCCGCAAACGCGATCCACACCGTGGGCATGCTGTTCTCGTTCGACGTGGTCATGATCGACAAGGATTTTCGTGTCGTGAGTGTGACCGAAATGGTGAAGCCGTTTCGCGTCCTTCTGCCCAAACTACGCGCCGAAAGCGTGATTGAACTGCCGGCCCACACCATTTTCCGGAGCCGGACCGAAGTCGGCGACCAACTTTTGATTGACCGCTACGAAGCGAGGAAAGTGGTGGAACCGCTATCACCGCCCTGTCATGAGAAGGTCACCGCCATCACCCCGCTTATTGCTAATCGAGGTGAATCAGGGGATCGGGTATCAAGGGCAAAGACTTCGGCTTAACTTAAACGCGGCCCTCGAAACCGGTGGCATCATGGTCGGTTGGTGAACCTTTCCCAGCGCTGACACCCCATCACGCCAAAACCGGGCGTGCTGGGGACCCCGGCGCTGGGAAAAGTTCGTTCGCCCCACGGGGGCGGGGCCTGCTAGTGATGACCAACGGCGAGAGATAGCAGTACCAGGATATTCCAGAGAACCACGCCGGCATAAAACAGATTCGCCACCCACACCAGCCTGCGCACCGGTAAAACGATCAGCATAGCTATCGCTTTGCTCCAAATCAGTCCTCGCGCCGCGCCAAACTCGTGCGTCAGGCGCGCGACCAGTGGATTCACTTCGTAGGCGCCAGCATGGAAGGCAGCCAGCGTGGTCAGAACGTCCATTACCTGGAGTCCCAGGAACATCCACTTGGAATGAACTAATTTCATCCCTGGCGTTCGCCCGATAACTGCTTCCGCATTGAGACCCATGCGTAACGTGAACCCCGATGCTAAACCGCGGATCTCGGGTCCAGCAAGAAATTTCTGTCGCGATCAAACGAACGAGAACCAATCTGAGCAAAGAACGAGAAGCTCAGTTTGAAGCGCCGGTTGCCAAGAAAGGCTGCTGAAAAGACAGGAGCAAACCCGGCGAATTTCCCGAAGTTTGCCCTGAAGAAGGCTGTTCAATCCACCGTCCCAAATTTCTAAGAAAATCCGCCGGTGCCGCGCCCCCGGGCCTCTACACGGCGCCTCTGAGCGAAATATCGAGCAGGATGCCCGACCCCACATCGGGCGTGGAAGAACTCAATTACCGGACCTTGTTCACCGCACCATGGGAGTCGCGTGGGCGCTCGTAGTTGGGAGCGCCCTCACGCTCCGTTCAACTTCCATTATGATGCAACGTCCTTGTGCAACAGCGCAACAGCGCAACTGCGTCGGGAAGCTAGGCTGCCGCCGGCGCCTTCCTCCCCGACAGAGAGCCTTCCGGCGCGGCCGGGCGTTTGGCTGCCAGTTCGCAGATCAGAGCAACTGCCGCCAGCCCCGCCGCTGTGTAGAACGCCATCTGGTAGTTGTGGTACTTGTCGAACATCCAACCGCCGATGCGGCCACCGAGCAGACCGGCTACACCCCAGGCAGTGAAGAGCACACCGTAGTTGATGCCCACGTTTTTGGTGCCCCAGAAGTCGGCTGCCGTGGATGCGTTGACCGAGAGCTGAGTGCCGTAGCACCAGTAGACGATGTACAGCATCACGAACAGGCCCACCACGTTGCCGCCCACGTAATACAGAATGGGCATCGCCACCATGGAGATCCCGATCATCAGGCGCAACACGTTGATACGGCCCAGCGCATCCGACATCCAACCCGAGAAGATGCGTCCCATGGCGTTTCCAGCCGCGCCCACCACCAGGCCAAAGGCGGCCAGGGTGGTGCCAGGTATACCCACGCTTTTGGCAAAGGGCACCAACTGGCTGATGACCATGAGACCGGCCGCGCAGCCAAACGCATACGCCACCCACATCAAGTAGAACGAAGGAGTGCGCAGCACCTCGCTGGGGGTGAAGTCGTAGGTAGTAGCCGCAACCTTGGAAGCGGGTGCGGGCACCCAGCCGGTGGGCTTATATCCGGCCGGCGGATTATGCAGCAGGAAGGCACCAAAAACCGTCATCGCAAAAAAGATCACGCCCAGAACTTGGAAGGTGACGCGCCAACCAAAGTGCGGGATCAGGTAGCTGGCGGCCAGCGGGCCAAAGATGGCGGAACCGCCGCCATAACCGGCAACCGCGAGTCCAACCGCGAGACCGCGCTTGTCCGGGAACCACTTGGACATGACAGGAATCGGGGTCGCGTAGCCAAAACCGTTGCCCAATCCCCCCAAGACACCGAAGAAGATGAAAAACTTGGTCAGGCTGTCGGCATAAGCGCAGAGGAAAAAGCCCAGGCTCACTAGAACGGCGCCAATCAGGGAAATCTTGAAAGGCCCAAGCTTATCCTGCAGCCGGCCAGCGACTATGAAGGTCAGCGCGAAGACGACCACCGCAATGGTGAATACCATCGAGGTGTCGGCGCGTTTCCATTTGAATTCCTTCTCTAACGGGGCTACAAACACGCTCCAGGCATACAGCGAGCCCAGCGCCAGGTTCATGGACATCCCGCCTACCACGCGCCACCAGCGACTTATGCCAGGGTTACCGGATTCAGTATTTGTGTTAGCCACAGTTTTTCTCCTTTACAAGAATGAAAGAACCGGGAGCCGATCTTTCTTCACAACCACTCCCGTACGGCTCGTACAACCTTCCTCATCCAACGGACTATAACTTTCGCGCGACATCATACAGCGGTCCAACCTCGGGCGGAAGCTCAAATTTGTACAGCAGCAGCAATCCGGCTCATGGCTGCGTCTTTTCCAAGGTAGCCGTCACGTTCACTACGGAATCCGCTGCTACCGTAAGCTCTCGCTTCCACTCGGCAAAGCCCGGCATCGACAGGGACACGACATGCGTCCCAATGCTAAGGCCGATTTCGGAGGGCGTGTTACCCACGTATCTCCAGTCAATGCTGATTTCCGCACCGGGCGGCGTGGAGCTGAAATTGCACTTGACCTTCTCCGTCTGAACTTCCTGCGCAGAGGCAGCCGGCGGGGTGGGTGAGGCCACCGGTGAGTTCTGCGCTGCCGCCGCAGTTCGCGCGACTGGCACCGCTGGAGCCTGTCCCACATTCTCAGCCGGAGTCACGCTTGCTGGAGCCTTGGCTGCCGGAGTCGCCGTTGCAGCAGGTTTGCCCTTTTCCGCCCCCGCTGCCGGCGTGTACAACTGACTTCGCGCCTTGCCCTTATCGTCCACGTAGTACACGGTAATGCCGCGCTTCTCTCTTCTGGCGTCGAAAGTTACGCCCTTGGGCAGCGGCACGCACCGGGAATATTTCGACTCAGCGGTGCAACGGATACGGAACGGCGGTTCGTCGCCTTCCTGCACCAGCAAGGTGTTCACCAGTGGCGCGGTGCTGGTGGAACGGCAATATGCGTCGAAAGTGAGTTGGTCGCAATTCAAGGGAACGCCGTTGTTGTCAGAAACCACTGATCGAGTCTCAGAATCCAGAACCTTAATCCGTATCGCGTTGCTTCGCGAAGTGGCGTGGGCGAACATGGCCACCAACAAGAGACCTGCCTGCAGGGCTGCAATTTTATGTGTACTCATGGGACCAACTCCTCCAAACCCTGCAGATGCGACCGTTGCGCCCCTGGTTTTCCGGGATGCCGGTCTCGCAGAGTCGGTATATTGTGATCCCTTGACGCGCCCTGCACAATAGGTTCCTTGTGATGGAGGGGCTTGGGAGGACAGACTCAGCAGCAGGCCATCGCCCGACGGAGTCCGCCCCCCTTTTCTTGGTAGCCAATGTCCTCAATCGGCACCGGCCATTTCAGTCATCCGGTCAAGCCCCAGCGGACCCGGTTTTGGCCCGCTGGGGTGGATGATCCGGTCTAGAACGTAAAGATCGGCCCGAACTCGGTGCGGTGATCTTGCCATTCGTTGGATGGAACTCCAGCAATTGTGTATGCGTTGGCATGGTCAAAGATACGGGTGGCATAGATCGACTGCTCGAAGCCGAACGAGCACCAGTTGTTGGCCTTGTAGTACAGGGTTGCTATCGCCGACTTGCCCATCAAAAGGGGCAATGGAGACAAAACGTTGGCGTTGCCGGTGAAGCTGGGATTATTGAGGTCCCTATCCACCACTTGGTCCTTGCCGACGGTGAGGAATAGCTGCCAGCCTGCGTTGTGGCCTTTCGGATCGGCGTTAAACCACCGGGAAATCGGCAAGCCGAGTTGGACGAATCCGCCATAAGCCCGGATGGGCCTCTGCGGGGCAACCACGACGCTCCCGGTCGGGCATGTACCGTCTGCATTAAGCGCCGCGGTGCAACCGAGGACAGAGGCACCGGCCGCCGCCAGCGGACCGCCATCCAGAGTGGCGTACATCTTGGATACGGCAGTCAGCCCGTTCGTATCGGTGGCGAAAGTGTTGATTTGGCCGCCGAAGTAGAAGCGCATATCGGCGCCTTTATAAGCGCTCGCCACCAAGGTGAACCAGCGGGTAGGTATTTGCGCCACAAATTGGCCGCCCCACATATTGCTGGAAGCTTGAAAGCCGTTCGGATAGGCAGACTCCAAGGAGCACGCCAGCGGGTTGGAACTATCGGCGCAGTCGGAGTAGTCGGAGGCGCTGACGAGGTAGGAGCTGTTCGGAACGATCGACGTCCGCCGAGAACGGAATCCAGCGAAAGCGATTTGTGCCGGAGCGACGCCCTTGGCCTTGTCGAGCTGGAAGCTCAAGGCCACTCTGCCTTCCCACTCGGGACGGTCGGCGTCGGCGCCTTCACGCTCGCCTTGACCGAGCTGTCCGGCGAGACCGAGCGTACCGAGCTTCAGGATTTCACCTGTGCTGGGCATCATGATGCCAAACTGACCCTCGAGATTGACATTGTGCTCCTCGTTCAGCTTTTGGATGAAACCGACCCGCAGCTGCGGCGAACGCGTGTAAACGTTGCCCCAAAATGCGCCGTTGAATGTGGTTTCCACTATATTCATCAGTGCGCCGGACCCGAAAAGCGTCCAGTCCTGTCCACCAACGAAGAAGATGTCAGTCTTCTCGCTGGCGTGGTAGTCCATGCGGACGAAGGCCAAACGCAGTTGCGGCATATTGCTGCGAATGGAGGAAACGTCGCGGTTGTCGACTTCGCTGAAGTTGCCCTCGAAGTCGCCCTCGATCTTGCCGGTAAACGTCATCTTCTTCGAAATGTCTGGCCATTCAAAGTTCATCCCAAAGCGGGTGGCCCGCGCCTTGACGTGGACTTCGGGATCCTGCGTTGGGCCGGTGCTCAAGATGTTCCCCGAGTTCAGGAACAAGCCAGGGAATGGGAAGTCATCGCCATCGGGCATGCTGCTGTCATGCACGACCGTCGCCTTGATGAAACCGTAAGGCGCAAGTGTGAGCGGGCCCATTTTTAGACCGCTTAGTCCGCCGGTCTTCGGGGGGTCAACTGGGAACACCCGGATGGGAGCAATCGCCGCGACCACCCCCGGTGCCGCGGGCTTCGGTGGCGGAGCCGCCTGCCCTGTGGGCTGGGTTTCCAAGCTTACTAGGGAGGTTGAGACTGCGGTTTCTGGAACCGCCGCCTGTGGGCTCGTGGCCGCGGACAAATCCGCTGCGCTCAATACGCCCTTGCGACTGAGCGCTTCGACCAGGGCTTGAAACTGAGCCGCGGGCGCGGCATTTCGAATGGCGTTGGCCTCTGTGGGGGCCAGAACACCTTTCATCACGAGTACACCGAGCAACGCCGTGACACTCGCATCGCCAGTCGCCGAGGTTGGGCTTACGCTCGGGCTTCCCACGGTGGGGCTGCCCTCCGTGGCGGTTGTATTCGCTGCATTTCCATCTGCTTTCTTGGAGTCGTTGTTCCCCGCCATGACGGGCACAGCCATGATGGCCACTACTAAGAGGCCCAACAACCACACTTTGAGCTTCAACATAGACGGTGTCCTCCTCGTTCCGGCTCGGGTCGGGCCTGAGCACAGAACATGGGGCGCAACCGTATGTCGTTTTCGCAAATTTATCTGTGATCGCGATCACACTTCTGGGTGATTCATGTCATGGAACTCCCGGAAATCCGACGAGCGCTCTTCGTCGTAAAGCACGCCAGTGTGTGATCTGTATCACCGTGGGCGACTTATAAGGGTACAAAACCCTCCCTATTCCATCCGCTTAGAGGCCAGACGGGAAAGTGCGACGTATCCGTGCGCCATTTAGCATAGGCAGGTGAGGACGCAGAAACGAATCGGCCTGGCGAGAGCCCTTTCCAAGATGGGCTATTGCTCGCGGTCTCGGGCAGCGGTTCTGATTCGGGCTGGACGTGTTACTCGGAATGGGCGGGTCGTGCGGGATCCGGAAAGCCCTGTGCGCATGCCCGATGGCCGCATAGGCGACGACGACCGGATTGACGACCGGATTGAGGTCGACGGTTCGCCCATCGACAAAACGCCGGCCATCTACCTCGTCATGAATAAACCGCGCGGCGTGGTCACGACCGCGTCCGATGAGAGAGGGCGCGAGACGGTTTACGACCTGCTGGAGCCCGGGCTGCCGTGGCTGGGTCCCGTAGGGCGGTTGGATAAGGCAAGCGAAGGCCTGCTGTTATTGACCAATGATTCCGAATGGGCGGCGATGATCGCCGAGCCCAGCCGCCATCTAGACAAGAAATACCACGTGCAGGTGGATTGCGTTGCCTACGCCGGTCTGCTGGCGAGAATCAGGCGTGGGCCCACGGTTGACGGCAAGCAGTTGTGCGCGAAGGAAGCGCTACTTCTGCGGCACGGCGACAAGAACAGCTGGCTGCAGATTACCTTGGACGAAGGCAAGAACCGGCAGATTCGGCGTCTGCTCGAGGCGCTGGGGGTCGGAGTGTTGCGCCTGGTACGAGTGTCGATCGGGCCGCTCGAACTGGGCGATCTGAAGAAAGGCGCCGTGCGACGGTTGACGCCGGAGGAAAAGCAGGCCATCGATTGGGCGCTGCAGGGGTGAAGTGGACAAAATTTCCAGTAGAGACACGGCTTGCCGCGTCTCCCTCCGCGGCGTGAGACGGGGCAAGCCCCGTCTCTACTTTTTTTTGGGAGAGGGTTAAGGTCAGAGGCCTTTGGTTTCGAGGTAGTCCTGCGCCTGACGGAGCACCTTGCGCTCGTTGCCGTAAGCAAGCTGCCTGCTCGCGTCGCCGAGCGCTACCCAAAGCGCTCGTTTGACTTCGATCCGCATGTCGGCGGCGAGGTTGTCGATTTCTCCGGACACATACCGCATCAGGTAGAAGCTCACGATCTTGAAAACTCGTGCGCCGTCGCCCCACTTGCGGACGTAGACATACTTGTTGTCCGCGAGTTTGGTGACCGGTTCGGCCACAATGCCGGTTTCTTCCAGTACCTCTCGCACCGCGGCAGCCTGCGGTTTTTCGCCCGCATCCACCAGACCTTTGGGAAGGGTGAACACGGCCCGGCTGCGCCTGCGCGGTGTCGATGCGGGCTTCGTGGCAGGTCTGGGGCTTTCTTTTTGCGGCTCGCTCTTCTGCGGTTCGATCAGGGCGACGTGCCAGACTCCGGAAATCTGCCGCAGCACGACCCCGCCTGCCGAAATTTCCCGCGCCATAGCCGACACGGTATCAGAAACTCCCGAGCTTCCCAGTCTCTTGCTGGATTCGCTGCCAGGCTCGTTCCACGTGACGAGCCTGCGTGTTGGTTTGACCAACGCAGAATCGAAGGGTGAGTTTGCCATCGAGCCTGGTATGTGTGAGGTAGAGGTCGCCGCTGCCATTCAGCCGGTCCATCAGTTGTTGATTGGCAGAATCTCCCGCGCGCAACCGGAAGCAAACAAGGTTAAGGTAGGCAGGAGCGGCGAGTTCGAATCGCGAATCGCCGCGCACCCAGCCGGCGAGCTGCTGCGCCAGGCGCACGTGCTCGCGAATATGGTGCTGCAGGCCTTCGATTCCGTAATGCCGGATTACAAACCAAAGCTTGAGCGAGCGAAATCGGCGCCCGAGCTGGATGTGCCAGTCGCGATAATCAATGACGGCGCCGGATTCGGTCGCCTGGTTGCGCAGGTACTCCGGCAGGACGGAAAGCGTTTGAATCAAGTGCTTGCGGTCGGCGACGTAAAAACAGTCACAGTCGAAGTTGGTGAACATCCATTTGTGCGGGTTGAAGCAGTAGCTGTCGGCGAATTCGACGCCATCGTTGATGAAGCGGAATTCCGGGCAGAGCGCGGCGGGGCCGCTCATGGCGGAGTCCACGTGCAGCCAGAGATTATGCGCGCGGCAGATGCGAGCAATCTCGCGCACGGGATCGATCGCGTTCGAAGACGTCGTACCCACGGTCGCGCAGACGAAGCAGGGAATCAGTCCGGCTTTGATGTCGGATTCAATCTGGCGCGCCAGTGCTTCCGGGCGCATGGCGAAGTTCTTGTCCACTTCAATCTGGCGCAGGTTGTCCGAGCCCATGCCTGCGATCTTCATTCCTTTTTCAACCGAAGAGTGCGTTTGCGTGGAGCAGTAAGCCGTCAAGCGTCCATCGCAGCCTTTGCGATTGCTGGCGAATTGGGTAGCACGCTCGCGAGCGGCCAGCAGGGCGACCAGCGAGGCGCTCGACGCCGTGTCCTGAATCACCCCGCCGCCGGTGCTGGTGGAAAGAAACTTTTCCGGCAGGCCGAGCATGGGTACCAGCCAATCGAGCACGTGCGTTTCCAGTTCGGTGCACGCCGGGCTGGTGGACCACAGCATGCCTTGCACGCCCAGTCCGGAGGAAAGGAGATCGCCGAGAATGGCCGGCCCCGATGCGTTCGCGGGAAAGTAGGCGTAGAAGTTCGGCGACTGCCAATGGGTGATGCCGGGTAGGATGACCGGCTCGATATCGGCGAGAATCTGCTCAAAGGCTTCGCCATGCTCGGGTGCGTCGGGCGGAAGTTTCGAGCGAATTTCTCCCGGCTCGACGCGCGACAGAACCGGAAAGTTTTCAATGCGGGAATGATAGTCGGCGATCCAGTCCACAACCGCGTGGCCCTGGCGGCGGAACTCCTCGGGAGACATGTGAAAGGATTTTGAGTCGGACATGGGAATTTTGTAATTGTGTAATTTGTAATTTTGCAATTTGAAACCCGGTGTCCTTAAATTACAAAATTACAAATTACAAAATTACCAATTTCTTCACTCCGGTTCCACCAACTGGCCGTAATACGCCCGCGTGTTGTATTCGAATCCAACCTTGTCATCGATGGCATGGGCGCGGAAAATTCGCTCCAGTTCCCGCATCATCGGTGCGTGGCTGGGATGACCCTCGAGCGGCGCGTACGAAGAAGACAACAATCGTCCGGCCGTGCCTTCGTAATCAAACTGCTGGCATAGGCTGAAGACGCGCTCCTGGCACAGCGCGGGCGCAAAGAATTTGTGGATCAAGGCGGTCGTGCGTTCGTGGCGCACTTCCTTATAGTCGGTGCCGTAGGTCAGCAAGAGCTGCTCATAGTCACGCAGGAAAGGCGTGGTTGCGGTGCGGCGCTCATTCCAGATCAGCACGCACCATCCCTCGGGCCGCAGAATGCGGACGAATTCGGCGCGGGCGCGAGGCAGGTCGAACCAGTGCGCCGCCTGGGCGGCGGTAACAAAATCAACGGAGGCGGAGCGCAGCGTCGTCTCCTCGGCCGTCCCGGCAACGGACACGAGTCGAGCGTAGGATTCGAGCTCATGGACGCCGGCTTCGCGCATTTCCGTGTTGGGTTCGACTGCAAAAACGGAATTCCCGTTTTCCAAAAGCAGGCGGGTAAACACACCGGTGCCGGAAGCGATGTCAGCGACGATGTGACTCGGCTGCAATCCACATTCGGCCCTAAGCAGGTCGAGAACTTCAGGCGGATATCCGGGGCGATAGCGGACGTAATTCTCCACCCGATCGGAAAAACGAGCCGTTGGCGATTGAGACATTGCTCTTTAGTGTAACGCGTCCCAGCGGCGACTTACCCCGCACGGTACAATCTTCATTTCGTGGCGGGGTTGTGCCGGATCTCATGCCTGGTTTATGAAGCTGGGTTTATGACGCTGGGTCTATGAAGGAAGATCGTTTACGCGGGGTTATCGAGAGCGGAACGCCGGGCGTCGGGGATGCGGCACCGGACTTCGAACTGCTGGCACTGGTTGCGGGCGTCAAGAAACCGCTGCGTCTGAGCGCATATCGCGGAGAGAAGAACGTAGTGCTGGCGTTCTATCCGTTCAACTGGCAAGAAACGAGTGCGACCCAGTTGATCAGCTACCAGGTGCAACGTGCGCGAGTGCTGGCGAGCAACGCGGAAATCGTGGCCATTACAGTGGATTCCATCATGAACACCACGGCCTGGGAACGCGCCATCGGCCCGTTCGACTTTCCGTTATGCAGCGATTTCTGGCCGCACGGGGAAGTCTCGGAACGCTACGGGGTTTTGCGGAGATCCGGGGGGAAGTCCGACGATGGCACGGGCTCGTGCGATCGTGTGGTGCTGATCGTGGATCGCAGCGGAAGCGTCGCCTTTCGCAAGACGTACGCCCGGGAACAGGTTCCACCGGTGGAGGAAGTGCTGGCCGTGCTGGAACAAATTTGAATCATAGTTGTCGACATAGTGGTCAACATGGCCTACGAGGAGCTTCATGAAACTTCTTTCGCGCGCGGTTCTGTTTTTTGTGCTGATGGGCTCGGCCCTGCAGGCGTTTGATCGAGCCGGTAAAGAGAAAGATCTACCGGGTAAAGAGCAGCCGGACAACTGGTCCATCAGCGGCTTCCGCGATGTCGCCGGCGAGCGGGAAGTCGAAAAGAGGTTCATGGCCGTGCCCGACCCCAAGCTGGCGGAAGAACATCTGCGCATTCTGACCGAAGCGCCGCATATCGCCGGGTCTCCCGAGGACAAAGCGACCGCCGACTACGTGGCGAAGAAGTTTCGCGAAGCCGGACTGGACACTGAGATTGTCGAATACAAAGTGTGGCTGAACTATCCGGCGGAGATTCGGGTGGACCTGACCGCGCCCGAAGGAGTTGAAATGCATGGCCCGCGGCGCGAGCATGTCGACGGCGATCCGTTTCAGGACGACCCGCGCATCGTCAACGCCTACAACGGCATGTCGCCCTCGGGCGACGCCGAAGCGGATGTTGTCTATGCGAATTACGGCTCGCCGGCTGACTTTGGCAAGCTGAAGGAGATGAACGTCGATGTGCGCGGCAAGATCGTCATTGTCCGCTACGGAGAGAATTTCCGCGGCGTGAAAGCGTTCGTGGCGCAGGAGCGCGGCGCGGCGGGAGTCGTCATTTACTCCGACCCGAAAGACGACGGTTACTACCGCGGCGACGCCTATCCCAAAGGGCCGTGGCGCCCGGCGAGCGGCGTGCAGCGCGGATCGATCGGATACATGTTCCAGTTTCCCGGAGACCCGACCACTCCGGGGGTTGCGTCCACTCCCACTCTGCCGGATTCGAAGCGCGTGTCTCCCGCCGCATCCGAACAGTTGCCGAAGATTCCCGTGACTCCGCTTTCCTACGCCGATGCCTCACCGATTCTCGAACACCTCGGCGGGCCGGCCTCTCCACGCGAGTGGCAGGGCGCGCTGCCGTTTACTTACCACGTCGGTCCGGGCCCCGCGAAAGTGAAGATGCACCTTAAGCAGGATTACCAGCTCCGCACCATTTGGGATGTGATTGGCAAAGTTCGCGGAACGTCTTCGCCCGACGAGTGGGTGGTGGCGGGCAATCATCGCGATGCCTGGGTGTATGGAGCGGTCGATCCGAATAGCGGTACGGCAGCCATGCTTGAGACCGTGCACGGGTTGGGCGAGCTGCTGAAAGCGGGCTGGAAGCCGAAGCGGACGATTGTCATCGGAAGCTGGGATGCGGAAGAGGAAGGACTGATCGGTTCCACCGAGTGGGGCGAAGATCACGCGAAGGATCTGGGAAACGCGGCCGCCTATTTCAACATGGACGTGGCCGTATCCGGCAAGAAGTTCGGAGCTTCAGGGGTGCCCAGTCTGAAAGAATTTATCCGCGAGATTGCAAAATCTGTTCCTTCTCCGCAAGGCGGTACGGTGTACGACACCTGGAAAAAGACGAGCCAAGCGAATCCGGAGAACCGTTCGCAGGAGACCAGCACCTTCCGCCCGCCACCGGCGGCCATGCAGAGCGATGTGCCGGTTGGCGATCTCGGCAGTGGCTCCGACTACACCGTATTCCTGCAGCATCTGGGTGTGCCTTCGAGCGATATCAGTTCCACCGGCGATTATGGCGTGTATCATTCGGCGTTCGATAACTTCAACTGGTTCAAGAAGTTCGGCGATCCCGATTTCCGCTACGAACAGCAGATGGCCCGCATTTTCGGTTTGGAAGTGCTGCGCATGTCCAGCGCCGACGTGCTTCCTTATGACTACGAAAACTACGGGAAGGAAATCCTGGTCTACCTGGACGCCGCCCGGAACAAGAGTAAAGAGCGCTTCGGAGACAAGGCACCCGACTTTTCGCCGGCGCTGGAAGGCGCGCGCCGGCTGCAGGAAGTGGGCGCAAAAATGCTTCAGAAGCAGCGGAAAATCCCTGCAATGCCGGATCGAATGAATGCTAAACTCCGGGAAGCAGAGCGGGCGCTGCTGATTCCGGAGGGACTACCTAACCGTCCGTGGTATCACCATGCCATTTACGCACCCGGGCAATACACCGGGTACGCAGCCGTGGTGATTCCTGGGGTGAACGAGGCGATCGATCGGGGTGATCTTCGCCGCACCGAACAACAAATCGCGGCGCTGGCGGCTGCCTTGAACCGCTCTGTTCTGGTTCTGGACCAATACCGCTAACCGTGCTCTGAAGTTTGCGGTGCAGCGGGGTTCGTATCAGGGCATCGCTTCAGCGATGCCGTAGTTCTTCGGAATCAGATGCCCCTTCCGGGGGCTGCGGATCTCCGCCTCAACGGTGCGGCCGATTATACGCCGAGGCGACGCGAGTTATGGCACTGGCAAGAATCATTACGCGCTCTCATCAGTGCTCGCGAGAGCTGGCGCTCGATCTGCTTGCCCGCGGTTACACTGTCGAAATCGTTTCGCCCGACAAGATCCCCGACAATATTGCCGATCTGGAATTGCGGGTCGATACCGGCCCCGGCGATCGGTTGACCGCGACGGTCGAGGCACACGATGGTGGGCGATCGGCGTCGCTTGAATTTGTGCATTACTTGAAAGCGCCGATGGGGGACTTCATTCGCCGGCCGCCGGAACCGCGTGAAGTTGTGCGCTTCGCGGAACAACCTGTCCGCTTCAATGCCGAGCCGCGCATCGAAAATGTCGGGTTGCCCGCGGATGTTCCGCAACCGCCGCAGAAGATTGTTTCCCCGGCCGTCGGCGTTCCGCTTGTTCGCGAACTCGATCATGAAGTAGGTGCGCGTCCGACCGAGCCGCCTGATCCTGTGCCCACGCTGCCGGTGGAACCTCCGAGCTATTTCGCGGTCGAGGACTCGACGATTGTCAGGCCAGAGGTTGTCAGGCCAGAGGTTGTCAGGCCAGCGAGTGCCCGGCCAACTGTCCCCCGGCCCGCGCAGTCGCTGCAACGGCCTGGCTCCGCGGGATGGCGTTGGCGAGCCGCTCTAACGTTCGCCAGCGTGGTGCTGCTGGCTGCAGTTGTCGGGTTCGGCGTGCGCCGGACCGGTAGAGCTGCCGCGCCGAGTTCCGGAGTAGCCCCAGTTGAGAAAATCGCGGCACCGTCGGCCGAGATGACCTTCCTGGGCGCCGCGGATTCAGAAAAAGACGCAGTGAAAGATCCGAGGCAAGTCTCGGCTTTAGCCTCGTCGCCGTTAGCCGTAAAGTCGGAAGGGAACTCCGGCCACGCGCCCAAGACTGCGCCAGTCGCGAAGGCCGCAACTGCGACTGCAAGCCACCAAGTCGCCTCGCGCACGCGTGGCGACGACTTGATCGCGCGCAACACTGTTACTTATCTCGACAAACGCTTCGAGCCGGGTCCGGTCAACAAGTTCGCCCCGAAAGTTAAGACGGCGAAAAGTCCCGTTCGCCGGCGTCCGAGTTTGCGCAAGCATGGCGGCGTGATCGCAGCGAATGAAGTTACCTATCTCCACAAGCCCTCTTCGAAGGCGGCTAAGTAGGCCAGCATGGCTGGATGTCAGTCGAGCGCTTTGTGGAAGCGGAGGACGGCAACCGTCAGCAGACTGATCCCCAAGGCGGCCATGGCGAGCATCTGTGGCCACAGGATCGCCATGCCAACACCTTTCAGATACGTGCCTCGTAAGACGATCAGAAAATAACGTAGCGGGCTAAGGTAGGTAAGATATTGCAGCCACTGCGGCATGGTGCTGATGGGGAATCCGAAGCCGGAAAAAGTTATGGCGGGCATAATAAAAAAGAAAGCGGTCACCATCGCTTGTTGCTGCGTGGACGAGACCGTCGAGATTAACAGGCCAACGCCCAACATGCACAGCAGAAAAAGAATCGCGCCCGCGAACAACACCAGAATCTGGCCGCGAAATGGGACCTGAAACCATAGCGTCCCTACCGTGGCAATCAGCGAAACGTCGAACAGGCCAATGAGGAAGAACGGCAGCGTCTTGCCCAGGATGAACTCGGCCGGATGGATGGGCGTGACCATGATCTGTTCGAGAGTGCCAATCTCACGTTCGCGGACGACCGCGAAGGCGGTCAGAGTGACCACCAGCACAAGCGTAAGACTGCCGATAATTCCGGGCACGAAAAACCAGCGGCTCCTCAGGTCGGGGTTGTACCACGGCCGCGGCTCGAGTTGCACAGAGGGGATTTTCTCGATGATTTGCGGCGAGATGCGAGAGATGCGGTCTTGCTGGTAGTCCTGGGCGAAGGCGAGTGCGATTTGCGAAATGTAACCGGACGCGATCAGGGCAGTATTCGAGTTGGTTGCGTCGACGATTACTTGCAACGGCGCCGTCTGTCCCTTGCGCAGATTCTGGGCGAAGCCGGCATTGATCTCCAGTCCTACCGTAGCCTCTCCTCGATCGATGAGATCGCCGATCTGGCGATAGTCGGTTAATTGGCGTTGCACGTCGAAATAGGGGCTGGAGGTAAAACGGGAGATAAGATCGCGACTTTCCTGACTATGGTCGAGATCGAGAACAACGGTTGGAACATGATGAATTTCGAACGTGGCGGCGTATCCGAAGATCAGCATCTGAATAATTGGAGGACCGAACAGGACGAAGCGCGTCCGCTTGTCGCGGAAGACCTGGATGAACTCTTTGATCAGCATCTGCTTGAGTCGCGCCAGCATAACCTCTCCTTGTTAGGCCAACATTGTTAGGCCAACATTAGGCCAACCTCTTGTGGAATGAGCGGGTGGCGAGCAGCCCGAGCACGAGTGTGAACACGGCCAAGGGAACCAGGTCGGCGTAGAGCAGCGCTGTAGGCGTCCCCTTCAGAAAGATTTTCTTCAGCACCGAAACGTAGTAGCGCGCGGGCAGGATGCGAGTGATCCATTGCAGCACGACGGGCATTTGCTCAATCGAATATAGAAATCCGGACAGCAGGAAAGCGGGAAGGAAGGCAACGAGCAACGCGATCTGACTCGCCGCGAGCTGACTTCTTGCGATCACGGAGATAAAGAATCCGAGTGAAAGCACGACCACCATGAACATGGCGGAGCTGATGAGCAGAGTTAGAAACGAACCCCGGAACGGGACGTGGAACCAGTAGATGGCGATCAGGGCGCAGACGATGACGTCGAACATCCCGATGATGAAATAGGGCACCAGCTTGCCCAGCATGATTTCGAGCGGGGTGACGGGAGTTGAAATCAGCTGCTCCATGGTGCCGCGTTCCCACTCCCGCGCGATGGTGAGAGAGGTGAGGAAAGCTCCAATCACCGACATGACCAGGGCAAGCACTCCGGGAACGATGAAGGCGCTGCTTTCGAGATCCTCGTTGTACCAGGTGCGGGTTTGAACACTGACGGGAGCAGGCTGGACGAGTTGGCCACGGCCGCGCAGCCAGTCGAGTTGAATATCTGACGAATAGCCTTGGACAACCGCCTGGGCGTAGCCAATGGCAACATTCGCTGTATTGTCATCCGTGCCATCGACCAGCGCCTGAATCTGAACTGGCCCACCGTCGTGCAGACGCTGCGAGAAGTCCCACGGGACGACAATCCCCATTTTGGCGTCGCCACCGTCGAGCGCCCGGGCGAGCGCGGGATAGTCGTTCACCACCCGCACGATATTGAAGTAATCGCTGGCCTGGAAGCGCTTCAACAGGTCCTGACTCTGCTGGCTGCCGTCGCGGTCGTACACGTAAACGGGAAGGCCCTTGAGATCGAGATTGACACCGTACCCAAACAGCAGCACCAGAACCACCGGCATGATCACGACAATGATCAGACTGCGGGTGTCGCGCAGGATTTGTACGACCTCCTTGTTCGCTACGGCAAGGAATCGCGTGAAGCTCATGCTCCCTGTTCCTTTCGCGAATCGCGCGCGGTTGTAAGCGAGACAAAAACGTCCTCCAGGCTGGGATGTATCTTCTCGATTCGGCCAACGCTGATACTGTGATCCGCCAGATACTTCTCTATCTGCGGGACCGCAACCGTCGCGTCCTGCACCACCAGGTGCAGAGCGTTGCCGAAAACCGCGGCATCCATCACGCCGGGCGCGGACTGCAGGACTTCAACCGCCTTGCCCAGCGGTTCGCACTCGACCAACAGCAGTTCGCCTTTCATCGATTTCCGCTTGAGCTCTGAAGGCGTGCCCAGGGCGACCATCTGGCCGCGGAAGATCAGCGCAAGGCGGTTGCAGTATTCCGCTTCTTCCATGTAGTGCGTGGTTACAAAGACAGTCACACCTTCTTCCGCCATGTGGTGAATGAGGTCCCAGAATTGGCGGCGCGAGATGGGATCGACGCCGGAAGTGGGCTCATCCAGAAAGATGATGGGCGGCTTGTGCAACACTGCGCAGCCCAGGGCTAGACGCTGCTTCCATCCGCCGGGAAGCGTGCCGGTAATTAGATTCTCCTGGCCTTTGAGGTTCGCCATTTCCAGCGCCCATTCGATTCGTTCCCTGAGCTGGTTGGAAGGCACGCTGTAGAGGCCGGCGAACAAACGTATGTTTTCGATTACCTTGAGATCGTTATAGAGAGAGAACTTCTGCGACATGTAGCCAATGTTCTGGCGCACGGATTCGGGTTCGCGGCCAACGTCGTATCCGGCAACCCGCGCGCGGCCGGATGTTGGTGTGAGCAGCCCGCAAAGCATGCGGATGGTCGTAGACTTCCCGGCGCCGTTCGGTCCGAGGAAGCCAAACACCTCGCCCTTGCGAGTCTCCAGGTTGATGCGATCGACGGCTACGAAATCACCGAAGCGCTTCACCAGGTTCTCGATCACGACCGAGTTGTTGTCCTCAGGCATGAGGGGATGCTCCGTTGCTCTTGCCAACCGCGTCGATGAATAGATCTTCGATGGTGGGCGTGACTTGTTGAATCGCGTCGAATGGGATGTGCGCGTTCCTTAGCCGAGCCTCGAATTCGGGAATGCGCCGGGCGGCATCGTCCACCACCACATGCACACCATCGCCGGTCAGCACGAGACTCGAGATCCCAGTTGCGTCCTTGATTTCGCTCCGCAGGCGACGCGGCTCGGGCGAGGTGACCGACAAAACTCCCTTGCCCAGCTTCGCCTTGAGATTTGCTGGCGTATCGCAGAAGAGGAGCTTGCCCTGATGAAGTAAAGCCACTCGATGACAGCGCTCCGCTTCGTCGAGGTAGGCGGTGGAGGTGAGGATCGCCACACCTTCGGAGACCAGTTCATAAAGGATGCGCCAGAAGTCCCGCCGCGAAACTGGATCGACGCCCGTAGTCGGTTCATCCAGCAGGATCACCTTGGGACGATGGATGAGTGCGCAGACAAGTCCAAGTTTTTGCTTCATGCCGCCGGAAAGTTTCCCGGCAAGACGCTTGCGAAATTCGCTCATGCCTGCCGCCCGCAAGAGTTGCGGGGAGCGTTCGTCGCGCTCATCCTTCTTCACTCCGAACAGGTCGGCGTAGAAGCGAATGTTCTCATCGACGGTGAGGTCTTCGTAAAGCCCGAAGCGTTGCGGCATGTAGCTGAGGTGGTGCTTGGCGCCTTCGGGATCGCGAACCACATCAAAGCCAGCGACCGTTGCCTTGCCTTCATCGGGGGGCATGATGCCCGCGAGCATTCGGAGCGTTGTCGTTTTGCCGGCGCCATCGGGACCGACCAGGCCAAAGATTTCGCCAGCCCGTACATCGAAACTCAGGTGATCGACCGCACGCACGCCTGGAAAGCTCTTCGTGAGTCCCTCGGCGGCAATGGCGGATTGTGTTGGCTCGGTCACTGCTTCTCCGGTGCGGTTCCTGGTTGGAGCGTGTGGGCTGCGGCCAGATTGATATGGGCGTCGGCGGGCATGCCCGGTTTGAGCTCGTGATTGGAATTGTCGATGTCGATCTTGATGCGATAGACCAGTGTGACGCGCTCTTTATAGGTCTGAACGCTCTTGGGTGTGAACTCGGCGGTCGAGGAGATGAACGAGATTCGTCCGCGGTACTGCTTGCCGGGATAGGTATCGGTGGTGACGGTTGCTTCCTGACCCCAGCGGATGCGGCCCAGGTCGGTTTCGGCGAGATACGCACGCAACCAGATGTGATCGAGGTCGGCAAGCGTGACTACCGGAGTGCCGGGAACGACCACCTCTCCGAGTTCAGCCTGGCGCACCGTGATCACGCCGGCAGAAGGGGCGCGGAGGGTGGCGTAGTCCAGATTCACTCGCGACAGGCCCAGGGTTGCGCTGGCTTCGGTAACATTGGCGCGGGCGATTGCGATGTCTTCCTTGCGGCTGCCTTCGACCGCCTGGCTGTAACGTTGTCGCGCCGCCTGGAAAATCGCCTCGGCACGTTTCCGTGCAGTATCCGCAAGGTCGCGGTCCTGGGCGGAAACCTCATCTTTGCTGAAGAGTTGCTGGGCGCGGTCATCGTCGATCTTCTTCTGCTGCAGATCGGCTTGTGCATCGAGCATGGTTTGCTCCGATGCCTTCACTTCCTGCTCGCGGGTTCCAGCAAGCACCAGGGCGAGGTTGGACTCGCGCACATGAACATTGGCTTCGTCGATACGGACCTTTTGCCGATAATCGGCATCGTCCAGGCGCGCCAGCAACGTGCCCGGCTCAACCGATTGGCCCTCCTCGACGGGCAAATCAACGATGCGCCCTTGAACTTTAAAGCTGACCAGGCTCTCGTGCGCTTCGATATTGCCAGAAAGCGTGAGCTGGTTCTCGGGCTGCGATTTCTTGGTGAGACGCGGGTAAAGGTACACACCTGCGGCAATCACGGCAGCCAGCACGATCAGAACAGGTATAAGTCGTTTCATAGCTTCGAACCTCGCGGCTTCAAACTCGCGGGCGGGAAAAAAGTCACAGCCCGCCGGACAAATCTCTTACGGATTGCCTAGATACTGTCCTATGTTTTTCTCGGTATCGCCCACGGCCCGCGCCAGCGCGAACTTCGCGTCGGCGTGACTGGATACGGCAAGAATGTAGTTCTCCTGTGCGCGAGCGAGCTCGTCTTGGGCGGTGACCACTTCCACGTTGTTGGTCGTACCCGACTGAAAACGGTCTTGCGCCAGTTCGAGTTCGCGCTGCGCGAGGTCCTGCCCTTCTTTGGCCACCGCGACCTGTTCGGCCGCGGACTCCAAATTCAGCAGCGCCTCGCGAATGTCCTCTTCGATGCCGCGGCGCAGGTCTGCGATTTGGGCGTCGATGCGCTTAACCCGGCTAGCAAGTTCCTGCGCCTCTCCGCTGCGGTCGCGATCAAAAACCGTAAAGTCGATCTGGCCTTGAATGATGCCCGTGCCCTGCACGCTGCCGATGCTACGGCCAAGCCCGCCATAGTTCCCGTTGATGCTGAGTTTCGGAAGCGAGCGGGCATGGTTGGCGCGTTGCTGCTCGACCAATCCCTGGTGTTGGCTAGCCAGCGATAGGTAGTCAGGGCGCGCGAGCAGCGCCGACGGCACAAGGCTCTCGGCCTGGGGCTGGGTTAAGGGCTGATACAGGAGCCTCTCGGCGAGTTCCAAAGGCGTATTCGGATTCATCCCCAAGTTGCGTGCGAGTGCGAGCAGCGATTGTTTGTACTGGTTCTGCGCGACCAGCAGAGCCTGCTTGTCATTCGCCAGTTGCACCTGCGAACGCAGCACGTCCACGCCCGTCGCAGTCCCAGCGTCGTGCCTGTCCTTTGCGAGTTTGTACAAGACATCGGAAGCGGTCACCCGGGATTGCGCGGCATCGACACGCGCCGCCGCAGATTGTGCATTGAGATAAAGACCGGCAATGGCGCGGACGATAAGATCGCGCGCATCCTGATAATCCATTTTGCCGGCGTCAAGAGCCCGCTCGCTGGCTTTCCACCCGCGATAGCTCTGAAGATCGACCAGGTTCTGCTCCCCATAAACGCGAAAATCGTAGTTGGAAAACGGCCCCACAACTTCTGGGACGCCGGGAAGCGAGATCCCGAACGCGCGCAGGTCGCGGTTCTGGAAGTTGGCATAACTCTGAACGCGTACGCGCGGAAGCAGCGCGGCTGACAACCGCCGCACCCGCGTGCCTTCTGCCTCCTCAACCCGAGTGTTGGCGACCAGCACGCTGAGGTTGGCCTGGAGCGCCTTCTGGATCGCATCCTGTAACGTCAGGCGATACGGCGTCGGTTCCTGGGCGGCGCTGAACGTAGCGCAGATCAGGCTACCGAGTGAAAGAATTGCGACAGCAGAGAAGTTGCATTTCATCGCGTTGACCCTTACCCGGAGACGGCGATCGCTCTCCAAAAGTGTTGAAAGCTTTCTTCTGCTCTGGTTTCGAGCGCGGGCCCGCCCTGTAGCGACCAAAGCAGAAGTGTTCCCATGAAGGCCTGCTGGAGTTGCAGTGCGACCTTCTCCTTTTTCAGCCGAGGATCGATTTCTCCGCGCTTTTGCCCCTCCGCGACAACCTGGGCGACCATCTTGCGGCCTTCCGACATGTTGTAGTCGATCAGCTGACGAACACACTCGCTGGCCAGAAAAGAAGCGATCAGGGCGCGGGCCAGGTCGGGGCTCCGTCCAGGTTCCTCGGCGACGCGAAGGAATAGACGGTGCAACACCGAGTAAATGGCCGGTTTGCCGGACTCGGCCAGCGTCGTCGCTTCCTTTATCTTGCCCAGTTGAATTTCAGCCATCACTCCCAGCACGTGGTCCTTGCTCTGGAAATAGTTGAAGAAGGTGCCCTTGCCGACATCCGCGGCTTCGGTGATGTCTTCGACGGTGACATTGGGGAACCCGCGCTCGCCAAAGAGCCGAAGCGCGCAACGAAACAGCCGCAGACGCGTTTCGGCGGCGCGACGCTGGCGGCGTCCCATGCCCTGCATGTGCGGAAGGTCCTCGGAGGCGGGTTTAGATGTATGACCTCTATTCATATAAGACTAATGACCATATTCGACTAATAGTCATTTATTGTGGTGCGGATCGCCGGATTTGTCAAGGGGGCAGATTTTAGCCGCAACCGAAGCCCGAGGGCGCGTTGCATCGCGGGGCCGTCGACCGCAACTGGCAAGGCCTCTCGCAGTTCAGGCAAAGGTTTGTGCAAACTTTTTTCTATTGACATCTCCGCGATTGGTGTTAGATTTCGCACGTGTCGGCAGCGTGCGACCCAAGGTCAAGGCTGCGCTTCGGGCTGCTGTCCCCGCTGAAAATTGCGAGCAGCTTTACATACGTGGTTTCCTGCCTCCCCCCACGCGGAGAATTACCATGAAAATCCTGCGCCTACTTTTGTCTCTTGTGGTGTTTCTGCAATCTGTCATCGCCCTCCACGGCCAAATCACCGCGGCTGCGTCGTCCCCTGCGTCGTCCCAAGGTGCAGACGCAAGCGGCCAGATGCGACCCGCGATTGCGTCGGTGCCGCTCTTTTTTGAGGCCAATCAAGGGCAGGCCGATCCTCGAGTGCGCTTCCTTTCCCGAAGCAGTGGTTACACGCTCTTCCTCACGCCTGAAGAGACTGTGTTGGTCGAAAGCGCGGCCCTTCCGAGCGCCGGAAACAAATCCGGCGGTTCGCGGGATTCGAAGCCTTCGCCCCGAGCCGTTTTGCGAATGAAGCTGCTGGGTGCCCACCGAGCACAAGAATTCGCCGGCATCGGCGAACTTCCCGGGAAAGTGAACTACCTGATCGGTAACCATCCCGGCAGCTGGCATACGGGTGTCGCGCTTTATTCTCAAGTGCGAGCCGAGCAGGTGTACCCCGGAGTGGACTTGCTCTTCCATGGCGACCAAAAGCAATTGGAATACGACTTCATCGTCTCGCCGGGAGCAGATCCAAGTCAGGTGGCCTTTCAGATCGAGGGTGCGGAGCGAATCGAACTAGACGCACAAGGAAATCTCGTGCTGCACACACCGGAGAACGAAATCGCCTTCCATAAACCTCGGGTTTACCAGCCAGTAGGCGGGGAGAGCCTGCCGATTGACGGCCGGTTCGTGTTGAAAGGCTCGCGCGAAGTCGGCTTTGAGATCGCTGCCTATGACCGCCGTCAGCCGCTCGTCATCGATCCCACCATCACCTTCGCGACCTTTCTCGGCGGCGCGGGACAAGACGACGGTCCCGGACTGTCGCTTGACACTTCTACTCCCGGCGCACCCAAGCTGTACGTCGGTGGAGCCACAACCGACGACACCACCTTCCCCGAAACGGGAAGCAATTTTCTAACTAAGACCGGCGCTTCGAGCTACCTCTTTATCGCAAAGATCGATCCGACCCTCACCGGCGCAGCATCGCTCGATTACTTGACTTTCATCGGCGGCGGCACGCCCTTTGCGGGCACCAGTCCGCCCTGTTACAACCTGCCTGGCTTGATTGCTCTGGAAACAATCAACTCCACGGTCGAGCCCTTGATTGGCGGCATGACCAGTTGCCAGGACTATCCTGTCACCCAGAGCACGCCCACCACCGGTGCGAACGACCTCGTTCTGACACGGCTGAAACCGACGGGCGCAGCGCTCGACCTGTCGGAATTTTTTGGTGGCAACGGCCAGGAACTGGGTGGGTATGTTCTTGTGGGCAGTTCGGGCAATATCATACTTTCTGCCGCCACCAGTTCCACCAATCTGCCCTTTACCACGGGCGCGTACGCGACCAAGCTGGATAATGGCGGGGCCGGTGATACCGTCGACTGCTTCGTGGCCAAACTCGATTCATCGTTTAACGTCCTTTACCTCACTTATTTGAACGTGGGTGCCGGCGAGACTATCAGCGGGTTGAGTAGTGGCGAGGGCTTCCATTGCGGCGCTTTAGAAGACTCCACTGGGAAGATCATTGCCGCGGGCGAAACGGTCTCATCGACCGATTTCAGCGGAGTGTCCGGCCAGCCCAACGGTTTCCAGACGACGTTCCAAGGCACGTCGGATAGCTTCGTAATGAGGCTCGACCCAAGCTTAAGCGGTACGAACCAGTTGCTGTACTCAACGTATCTTGGCGGCGGCGGCGTCACTGTGCCGAACTACGGTGCCCTTCTCACCGGCCCCAACCTTTTTGCGCTCGTTGGCAACACGACTTCTGGCGAGTCAGGCACGTCCCCAAACATTCCGTTGGCCAATGCCTATCAAACCACCAACAACGCCGATCCGACATCTGGCAAAGGGACGGGACTCATCGCGGTCATTGATACGACCAAGACCGGCTCCGCCAGCCTCGTTTGCTCAACCTATCTGGGTGGGACTCTCGGGGATGAAAAGGTCCAGGGGTTGACCTACGACCCGATAAGCGGGAATTTCTCGACGCTCAGACTGATTCTCGGCGGACAAACCTCGTCCACGACTTTCCCCACTCTGAACCCGCTCCAGTCGTCGCTGGTCGGCGGTCAGGACGCCTGGGTTGCTGCCATGAACGTGCCCGCCACGGGTTCGGGGCCGGCGGCCACGCTCGCGTTTTCGACCTATCTTGGCGAGGGCTTCGAGCCGAGCGGCGATCACAAGCATGAAACCATCGACGGGATTGCGGTCGACGCCAGCCACAATATCTACGCTCGCGGCCGTTCTGCCTCGCCCAGTCCAGGCTTCTTCGGCAACACCAGCCCTGCCACGACCGTCAATGGTTTCCAGACGGCTTGCGAAAGTTGCACCGGATTGTCAACGGCGCTGGACGACGTTGTGGTCTTTCTCCTCAAAAGCTGGCAACCGGCGTTGACAATGTCTCCGGCCAGCCTGACCTTTCCCGGCCAACTCCTCAATACGACGAGCGCGACAAAATCGGTTAAGCTGACCAACAGCAGTTTGGCATCGGTATCGATATCGATCCTCCCCATCGCGGCCAGCGGAGACTATGCCATCTCGTCCGACACTTGCCCGGTGGATCCGAGCACCCTGGCCAAAGGACTCAGCTGCACTTTCAATGTGACCTTTACCCCGACGGTGGCGGGCAGCGTCCCGGGAGAGATCACGATCGCGGATACGGCTGCCGGCTCACCTCATCGGGTGAACCTCGCCGGTACCGGCCTGACACCCATCTCGCTCTCGCCCGCCAGCCTCACGTTTGCCTCGCAGACGGTCGGCACGACTAGCGCCGCAAAGACGGTTACCCTGACCAATAACCTGAGCACCTCACTGACCGTCACCGGCATCGCCGCGAGCGGAGATTATGCGGTAGCGGGTAGCGGCACAACTCCATGCGTGATCACGGGAATAACGTTGGCGGCGAAGGCAAAGTGCACTTTTAGCGTCACCTTTACCCCAGAGCAGAATGCAAGCGCAATCTCCGGGGTGGCCACCGTCGCTTATAGCGGAAGTTTCAGTCCGCAGGAGGTGGGGCTTACCGGTGCCGGCACAGGCGGAGCAACCGCCTCGCCGCTGACTTTCACGCCGGCAACGCTTTCCTTCAAAAGCACTTTGCCCGGCGCGAGCGCCGGCCTGCCGGTCACCGTCAAGAACAGCAGCACGTCTTCGCTTTCGATTTCCGGGATTAAGGCGATTGGAAATTACACGGCGGCGGGCAGCGGAACCACACCCTGCGGAGGGTCGCTAGGCGCGGGGGCGACATGTACGATGACCGTGACCTTCAACCCAACCATCAACGGAACCATCAAAGGGGCGGTTGCAATTGCGAACAGCACCGCGGTCAATCCGCAGATCTACAACGTTTCAGGGGCTGCGATTTTACCCCTCACCTTCTCGCCGGCGAGCCTTACGTTTGCCGCGCAGACGGTGGGCTCGACCAGTGCCGCGAAGACGGTAACGCTGACCAACAACGCAAGCACAACAATGACCGGCATCAGCTTTGTCGCCAGCGGCGACTACGCTGCGTTCGCCACTGGTGCCACTCCATGCGGGGCGAGTCTCGGCGCGCACGCAAAGTGCACGATCGGCGTGACCTTCACACCGTCCGCGACCGGCTCCATCAAGGGGAACGTCACAGTGGCGTATTCCGGTGTCGCCCCAAGCTACAGCCCACAGGAGATGAGTCTAACTGGAACCGGAAAGTAGCAAGCAAACCGTCCCGCCGCTCGCACTATCGGGGCGGCGGTAGCGGTTTTTTCGATTCCGTTGTTCAAGCTTTTCGTTACGAGTTGAGCAATCGGGCGTTCAGGACTCAGTTACAATTCAAAATAACGCGGGCGCAAGACTGCAATCCGCACCTCCGATGCGCACCGTGGTAACCAACAATCTCGCGGCTGATGTGAGCCGTTCCGTCTTCACCCGCTAGAATGGTTAGAGGGGATGGCTTTTCTAACCGTCTCGCGCCGCTAAGCTGGCTGCTGGGAGAACCGTTGCAAGACTCGGGGAATGTAAGCGAATGGAGACCAGATTTGGACCGACCGAATGAGCCCGTTCCGGCTCAAGACCACGCTGCCTGCTCGCTCGATGCCAGCCATGTGTTGACCTGGGAGGAAATCGCGAACCTGACGGCGGAGCCCGGCAAACCGGCCGAGACCCTGATGAACGTTGTCGCCTTGATTGCCAGACGATTTGGCGCCGATGTTTGCTCCGCCTACCTGCTCGAACCCGACCGCGCCAATCTGGTGCTGGCCGCGACGCTGGGGCTTCGCCATGAAGCCGTCGGCAAGCTGCGCATGGCAGTCAGTGAAGGACTGGTCGGCCTGGTGGCGGAACAGGTCCGCCCGGTGGCCGTCGAACAGGTCAGAAATCATCCTCGTTTCAAGTATTTCAGCGAAGCCGGCGAAGACGCGTACCAATCGTTCCTCGGAGTGCCTCTGATCGATCGCGGCGTGCTGCAAGGCGTGCTGGTGATTCAAACCGTGGAGGCGCGAGTCTTCCCGGAAGATGAGATTCGTCTGCTCACCGAGGCCGCGAACCGGGTGGCGCACGTAGTGAGCGAGGCCCGTACCCTCGACCGGTTCATCGCGCCTGTCCAGGAGCGGCTCTGGGCGCTGGCCCGCAATCTGTGGTGGAGCTGGGATCACGATTCCGGCAGCTTGTTCCGCGAACTCGATCCGCTGCGTTGGAGCCAGCTCAATCACAGCCCCGTCTCGCTGCTGAACGAATGTCCTCTCGCCAAACTCGAAGCGCGCGCTGCCGAACTGAATCTGCATAGCCGCATCAACTACGCCTATCGCCGCCTGCGCGAGTACGAAAACGAGGAGCGAACCTGGGGTGCGCGCCACGCCGGTGTGCTGCGGCCTCGCCCCGTGGCTTATTTTTCCGCCGAATTCGGCGTGCATGAGTCTCTCCCCGTTTATTCCGGCGGACTAGGGGTCCTGGCCGGCGATCACATCAAGAGCGCCTCCGATCTCGGCATCCCCCTCGTCGGCGTCGGCCTGTTTTATGGCCAGGGATATTTCCGCCAGCGCCTCGATCGCGACGGCTGGCAGCACGAGGAGTACCTCGAGACCGATGTCAGCCAGCTTCCCATGGAAGCCGCCATCGGGAAAAACGGCAGACCGGTCGTGGTGCAAATCGATACCCGACATGGCTCGATCCGCGCCAAAGTCTGGCGCGTAAGGGTGGGCCGCTGCGATTTGTTTCTCCTCGACTCCGACGTGGAAGGCAATTCCCCCGAGGACCGCGTCCTGACCTCGCGTTTGTACGGCGGCGACGGCCGCGTTCGCGTGCATCAGGAGCTGCTTCTTGGCGTGGGCGGCCTGCGCGCCCTGAACGCGCTCGGCATCACCCCGGGCGTTCTTCACCTGAACGAAGGGCACAGCGGATTTGCCGTCCTCGAGGCGGTTCGGCAACGCATGGAAGAAGAGGGCATCAGCTTCGAGAAGGCCATGCCGCGCGTTTCACGGGAAGTGGTCTTCACCAGCCACACTCCGGTGCCCGCCGGCCACGATCGCTTCGATGCCGATCTGGTCGAGGAACACCTCGGACCGCTGCGCGACGCTTTGGGTCTTTCCAAGGAAAGTTTCATGGCACTGGGACGGGAGAATCCCGACAGTGACGAACGTTTCTGCATGACCGTGCTCGGTCTGAAACTCTCGCGGCGCGCCAATGCAGTTTCCTCTCTGCACGGGGAAGTTTCCCGCGCCATGTGGACCGGACTCTCCCCGGGTAAAACCGAAGACGCGGTTCCTATCGGACACATTACCAACGGCGTCCACGTCCCCTCCTGGCTGGCGCCGCAGATGTTTCGCTTGTACGACCGCCATCTCGGAACAGGATGGCATCTGCGCAGCAGCGAGGCCAAAATCTGGGATGGTATCGACGACGTCGACGACGGCGAGCTCTGGGAGACCCATTTCAGCCTGAAGTCGCGCATGATCGAATTTGTGCGCCGCCGGGCCGTCAAGCAGGCCGCGCGCCGCGACGAACCGCGCGCCGTGCTGCAGCACCTGGAGCGCGTCCTCAGTCCCGATGCGCTCACCATCGGTTTTGCCCGCCGCTTTGCCACCTACAAGCGCGCCAATCTGATTTTGACCGACATCGAAAAAATCGCCAGCATGGTTAACGACCCGAAACGCCCCGTGCAATTCGTGTTTGCCGGCAAGGCACACCCGCTCGACGAACCCGGCAAGCGCGTCCTGCAGCAGATTGCCCAGTTGATGCGCGATAAGCAATTTTCCGACAAATTCGTCTTCGTCGAAGATTACGACATCAACGTGGGCCGGCATTTCGTGCAGGGAGTCGACGTCTGGCTGAACAATCCTCGGCGTCCGCTGGAAGCCTCTGGAACCAGCGGCCAGAAAGTCGTTTTGAACGGCGGGTTGAACCTCTCGGTGCTGGATGGCTGGTGGGCGGAAGCGTACGACGGCCTGAACGGCTTCGCCATCGGAAACGGCAGAACTCACTCCGACATGAATGTTCACGACACCCGCGACGGGGAAGACCTGATGCGGGTTCTGCGTGAAGAAGTGATCCCTCTCTACTACCAGCGCGATCGCGATGGCCTGCCACGCGGCTGGATCCAACGCATGAAACGCACCATCCGCACCCTGGGCTGGCGCTTCAACGCCGATCGCATGGTGATGGATTACACGCTCCAGTGCTACGTTCCCGCCGCCGGCGGCACCTCGAGCGACCTCCGGCCAAAACCGTAAACTCCGTTTCGTAGAGACGGGGCTTGCCCCGTCTCCCCCCGCCGCGAAACTCGAAGTTTACCCGGTTCTTCGATTTCGACTTGACAATTCGGCGGGATCGTTGAATCATAGATGCATATTTATGCATGACGATGGATAAATATGCCTCAGCGTGGGGAATCGGCGAGCGAACCGATCGAGGCGGCTTAAAGAAGATCTGATGGCGGCGAAACTCAAAACCGCGGTTCTCGGCGCGACCGGCTATTCCGGCCTCGAACTCGCCCGCCTTCTCGGCCGCCATCCGCGCACCGATGCTCCCTTGCTCTTGCGCCGCACTGCGGAGAAAAGTGCGGAGATCGAGGCCGGCAAGTCCGCTGCTGGCGTGCCGCACATTTCTGGCAATGGCCATTCCCCGGTCCAGCCGTTTTCCTGGTCCGCGTTGCAGCAACATGGCGTGGAACTGTTATTTCTGGCGACTCCGCACGCCGTTTCTCGCGAACTTGTTCCCGAGGCGATGGCACGCCGCCTGCGCGTCGTCGATCTGAGCGGCGCATGGCGGCTGAAACAAGAACAGCATCGTGCCGTCTATGGTTTCAAAGACGCCAACCCCCATACTGCGGCGGAACTGACGGAGTGCGCCGTCTACGGTCTGCCCGAGTTGAAGATGAATGCGGACCGGATCCCGTCCGCCGCTCTGGTTGCGAATCCCGGCTGCTATGCGACTTCCGTCATTCTGGCGCTGGCGCCCTTGCTTTCGTCCGGCATGGTGGATTGCGATCGCGGCATCATCTCCGATTCGAAGTCGGGCGTATCCGGCGCCGGCAAGGAACCCACCGCGCGTACCCACTTCGTCTCGGTGGCCGACAATTTTTCCGCCTACTCGGTCTTCGGACACCGTCACACCGGCGAGATCCTCGAACAATTGACGCTCAATTCCAGCCAATTGATCTTTACTCCCCATCTTTTGCCCATCCCGCGCGGAATTCTGTCCACGATTTATGTGCATCTGAAGCGCGAAACGACGGCGGCCGAGATTCAATGCTGCTTCCAGGATTTCTACAAAGGTAAGCGCTGGATACGGGTCTTCCCGGCGTCGAGTTTGCCGGAAATTCAATTTTCCGTGCACACCAACTACTGCGACCTCGGATTCTGTCTCGCACGCGATGGCCGCCGGCTCGTCGTCGTCTCCTGCCTCGACAACCTGCTCAAGGGCGCGGCCGGTCAAGCCGTGCAGAACATGAACCTAATGTACGGCTGGGACGAAGCGGAGGGTCTGCAGTGAAAATTGTGATCAAGATCGGCGGAGCGGCGCTGGAGGATAAAGCCACCCTTCAGAAATGTGCGCGCGCCGTGGTGCAACTCGCCCAAGACGGACATCAGGTCACCGTCGTACACGGCGGCGGCAGCGCGCTGACCCGCACCCTGAAACTCCTCGGAAAGAAGAGCGACTTCATCCACGGTCTGCGCGTGACTGACGCCGAGACGCGCGATGTTGCCCTGATGGTGCTCGCCGGTATTGTGAACAAGAGCCTGGTGGCGGCGATTGCCGCTGCCGGGCAACCGGCTATCGGACTTTGTGGCGGAGACGGCGGCGTTTTTCGTGCCCGCAAGAAACAGGATGCAGAACACGACTTGGGATTTGTCGGCGAAATCTGTTTTTCCGAGCCCCGCTGGCTCAAAGCCATCTGGGCCGAAGGCGGCATTCCCGTGCTTTCCTCGGTCGCGCTCGGAGGCGACGGCCAGTATTACAACGTGAATGCCGACCAGATGGCGGCCGCATGCGCCATAGCCTGCGAGGCCGACGCGCTGATCTTTCTCACCGACGTGCCCGGGGTAAAACAAGCCGACGGTTCGGTGATGGCTCGTTTGGATACGAACCAGGTTGCCGGGCTCATCGGCGAATCGGTAATTAGCGGCGGCATGATGCCCAAACTCGAAGCCTGTACGCAAGCGCTCAAGTCCGGCGTGGGGCGCGTGCGCATCCTGCCCGCGGCGCAGGTCGAAGTTTTGCCCCTCTTCTATTTCACCAAGATCGAATGCGGGACCGAGGTGTTGAGAGCATGAGCCTGGCTTCGGTTTCGCGCATGGAAGCGAGGCTCCTGCTGCCCACCTACGAGCGGCAGCCCATCCTGTTTGTTCGCGGGCGCGGCGTGTATTTATGGGATTCTCGCGGCCAGCGCTATCTGGATTTCCTGAGCGGAATCGGAGTGAACGCGCTCGGCCACAACCACCCCGCTATTCAGGCGGCGATCAAGCGGCAGGCAGGCCGGCTGATTCATATTTCGAATCTGTACTTCCATGAATATCAAGCGGAACTCGCGCGGCTGTTGACCGAAATCTCCGGGCTTGATCGCGCCTTCTTTTGCAATAGCGGCACCGAAGCCTGGGAAGGCGCGCTCAAGCTCGCCCGCGCTTTCGCACAAATGAACAGCAAGAATGGCAGCCAGCCTAATCCAAAGACGCGCATCCTCGCCATGAGCAACTCTTTTCACGGACGCACCTTTGGCGCGCTGGCTACTACCGGTCAGCCGAAGTATCGAGCTCCATTCGTCCCTCTTTTGCCCGGCGTCAGTTTCGTCAAGTTCAATGACCTCGACGATCTGCAACGAAAATTCGATTCCAGAGTCTGCGCCGTTTGCATCGAGACCATTCAGGGAGAGGGCGGGGTTTGCCCGGTCAATAAGGAGTTTCTCGAACTCGCCGCGCGCCTGACCAAGAAGAGCGGCGCGTTGCTCGTGCTTGACGAGATTCAGTGTGGCCTCGGCCGCACCGGACGCCACTTTGCTTACCAGCACTACGGTGTGCTCCCGGACGTAGTTACCGTTGCCAAGCCGCTGGCGTGCGGTTTGCCCCTCGGCGCCATCCTCACCACCGAGCGGGTTGCGAGTTGCATCCACCCCGGCATGCACGGAACCACCTTCGGCGGAGGCCCGCTGGCCTGCGCCGTGGCCATCGAGTTCCTGCGCGAGGAAAAGAAATTGCTGAGGCACGTGCGCGTGCTCGGCCAATACTTTCACGCCGCGATCCTGGCGCTGGACAAGAAGCACAAGTCGATTCAGGACGTCCGCGGAGCCGGCCTGATGCAGGCCGTGGAAGTGGACTCGCCCGAACTGGCGAAGGCCGTGGCCAAGCAACTGCTGCAAGAAGGAATTATCATCAATCGCACGCACGAAACCGTTCTGCGCTTTCTGCCGCCTTACGTGATTCAAAAGAAGCACGTGGATCAGGTGGTCAAGGCCCTGGACGCTGCGTTGCGCAAGAATGCGGAAAGCCCACATCAAGAAACGTCCAAGTCCAAGAAAGAGAGAAGCGCCCCGGCGCGGCCGAAGGGGGTCTATGCGCACGCGTGAAGCGGTCCTGCCCGATGCCGAGCAGATTCACGCGCTCATCGCGGCTTACTCCGGCGACGGCACGCTCCTGCCGCGCACGCTCGCGGAGATCTGCGAGAACGTCCGCGACTTTGTCGTCCTGGAGGATGACGGACGCATCATCGGATGCGGCGCTCTTCACCTCTATGGCCTGCACCTCGCCGAGATTCGTTCGATCACCGTCGATCCCGCGAGCCAAAGCAGCGGTGGCGGTCGGCGCCTGGTCAAGGCGCTTCTTGCGCAAGCGGAAAAGCACCAAGTCACTTGCGTCTGCCTGTTCACCCGCATTCCGGAATTTTTCTCGCGCCTGGGATTCACTCTCGCCGCGCACCAGGATCTTCCCGACAAGATCCACAAAGACTGCTATAAGTGCCCCCGGCTCTATCGCTGCGACGAAGTGGCGATGGTCCGTGGAAGTCTGCCCACGTTTGCAATTTTGCCGCCGCCCAAGAACTGGCTGAAGATTCAGGCATGACCTCGCTGCGCCGTTCTCCCGAAAAAATTCGTTTGCCCCTGGGGTTCTCTTTCGCGGCTGTCGCTGCCGGCATTAAAGTGAGCGGCCGGCCGGACCTCGCGCTGGTGGAAGCCGCCAGTGGTGCGACCGCTGCCGCGCTGTTCACCAAGAACCGGGTCGTCGCCGCTCCGGTCGTAGTTGGCCGCGCGGCGTTGCGTTCGACCGGCGGCCGCGTTCGCGCCGTGGTCGTGAACTCCGGCAACGCCAACTGCGCCACCGGGCCTGCCGGCATTCAAGCCTGCGAACGAGTTTGTCACGAAGCCGGAAACCTTCTCGGCGTGTCCGCTGCCGAAATCTTTCCGTCCTCGACGGGCATCATAGGAGTTCGACTGCCGGCGGAAAAGATCCTCAAGAAGTTGCCGGAGCTCGTCATCCTTGCAGCGCGATCGCCGAGCGAGCGGAGCGTCCGCGCCTTCGCCCGCGCCATCATGACTACCGACACCCGGCCGAAACTGGCGTCGGCGCGTTTTCGAGTGGCATCGAAAGAAGTCACCGTGCTCGGTATCGCAAAGGGCGCCGGCATGATCCATCCGCAGCTTGCCACTCTGCTGGTGTACTTGTTCACCGATGTGGGCGCGAGCGCGCGTGAACTGCAGCCTCTTCTGCGCGAGGCGTGCGACGATTCGTTGAATTGCATGTCGATTGACGGCGACACTTCCACTAACGACACCGTGCTCCTGCTGGCGAGCGGTGCCAGCGGTGCGAAAGTGAAAGATGCTCGCACCCGCAAGAAATTCTCCGCCGCTCTGAGCGCAGTGTGCCAATCGCTCGCCGAGCAGATCGTCACGGACGGTGAAGGCGTCCAGCACGTGATCCGCCTGTTCGTCGAACAGGCGCGGAGCAGGGAAGAGGCGTTACTGGTGGCGCGGACGATCGCGCACTCCATGCTCGTGAAGACCGCCTGGGCTGGAGCCGATCCGAATTGGGGACGCATTCTCGCGGCAGTGGGACGTTGCGGCGCGCCCATCGATCCGTCGCGCGTCCAGATTTTGATCGCCAGTCAGAAAGTATGCCGCAACGGAATCGCCGGCGAGTTCAACGAGCGGCAAGCGCATCGCGATCTCGCGCAGCCGGTCTGCGATGTTCGCGTGCAGCTTGGGCGCGGCCAGCACGCGGTGCGATTTCTCACCACCGATTTGACCGCCGAGTATGTGCGGATCAACGCCGATTACTCCACGTAGAAAAGGTCTCAGGAAAACAGGTCTCAGGTGTTAGGTCTTAGGAAAACCCTTGGGAAGTTCAGGTTTTTCCCTAGGACCTAGGACCTAAGACCTAAGACCTGCTTTTAGAAGCTGAACATCGCCTGCAATTCAATTTTGCGATTCGCCGCCATGCTCGAGAACGGCCCACCCGCCAGAGCAGTGGACTGTCCGAAATTGGGTGAGGTCAGGGTCCCGTTGGGAGTCGCCGCGTTCACCCTATTCAGAACGTTGCGCGCATTGACACTGAACGTCAGGCTGTAGCGCCGAGTGCTTGTTGGGGGACCGCCCCCAAACCCTCCGCCACCGGGCCCTCGCCCCATGCCGCCTCCTCCTCCACCGCCACCGCGTGGGCCACCGCCGCCCGGAGGGCCACCGCCGGGCTGCGCCGCGTTCTTCCCGCCAACCTCCGGCCCGAAGCCAAAGGTTTTTGCCAGTCGCAGGTTAAGCGTGAAGTGGGCGGGGCCGGTCAGGTAGTTGACGGGAATCTGAGTGTACGACCCCGTGGGAATCATGAATTGACAAGCGGCTTTCGTCGGAAACGGACACGGACCCGAAGGATTGGTGGCGAACTCGGGACGATCGTTAAACAGCAAATCCTGGCTCAAGCTCTGGTTCACGGTGACGTTGTAGGGCGAGCCGGAATTGAAAACCATAAACGGACTCACGCGAAACCCATGTGGCAGTCCGATCGTACCCCCCATGAACAACCGATCCCGGATAGCAAAGGACGCTCGCCCGTAGTCCAGGCCCAAATCGTACTGATCCGATGGAAAGTTCCCGGCGCCGGAAGCGTCGCTGTCGGCGTAATTCAGAGAGTAATAACCGAACAGAGATAGTTTTGCTCCCGCCCTGATGTTGAAATTCGCTATCAACTGATTCTGGCGGAAAACTCCATCGGAGGAGTATTGAAAGTCGGCCGGATTTGGGGGCGATCCAGTGGAGAACGGTGTGCCCGGCGCCACCGGCTTCGGTGCGTTGCTGACGATCGACAGAAGCTGGTGCACGCCCCGGGAATTCAGATAAGTAAGCGTAACGTTGGCGATCTTTGTGACCTGTCGTTCCAGGCTGAAGGCACTCTGCATGATGTAGGGCGCGTGCAGATTCGGACTGATCTGGTAGATCGAGGAAGCCGTCTGTGTTTGGGTTGTGCAGGATAGCGCGTCCGGAAAGCAGCTGCTCGGGGATGGCACAATGTACTGTTGCTGCGTTTTGCCATTCAAACGGTTCGCATTGAGAACCAGATCCTGGCCGAAGCGGTCGTAGAACAGGCCAAAACCTCCGCGCAGCACGGTCTTCGGCGCAGTCTTTCCCCCTCCGCCGATGCCCCATGCAAAACCTAGCCGGGGCGCCCAGTCCGCATGATCGTGAATCGCATTCTGCGTTTCAAAGCGCAGCCCTCCGCTCAGCGTGAAAGTGGGGCGAACCTTCCAGTCGTCCTGTACGTACAATCCAGTATCCACCACGGTGACGGGAACGTTAGGCACAGCATCGTTGGGCGTCGTCGTCGCATTGAGCTTGAGTTGAATCGGAGTTCCATTCGCGAGACCTTGCAGCGCATTCTTGTAAGTTGTGAGGTCCGGGAACGTGAAGATGCCATTGAATCCGGCGCTCGACGTATCAACTTCGTGAACTGCCCGGAGTCGCCCCCCGAATTTCACGAAATGCTTACCCCGCGATATCGAAGTGTAGTTCTGCAGTTCGTAATGATCCTGGTAGTCGGTTTGTGTTCCCGAACTGCTCCGTCCGCCGGTGAACGCCCCGAGCACATTGATGGACGGTATGATCGACACGGTCCCGGGTAACTGATTCTGCAAAGGAGTCGTCACCGGAGTCTGCCCGCTGTTATCACGCAGGTATTGGAAGCGCGTCTCATTGACGGCCTTCGATCCCAGGATCTGCGTGTCGCTGAGTTGCGCCGTGTGTTCGGTGGACGTGGTGTCGTAGCCGGCTTCCGGCAGCGTAAACCCGCCAACCCCCGCGTTCTGCTGTGTGTCTCGATAAAACTGATAACGGGCGGTGAGCGTATTGTTCGGGCTGACCTGGTAGTCGACACGCGGGCCGATGTTGGTGCGGGTATGCGGGTTGGGAACGCTCTCGCTCAGCTGAATCTGATTCAGGTTCACATCCAGCGCCGGCGCGTTCACCACTGCGATTTCATCGATGTTGCGCCGCTGCACATTGAAGAAGAACGACGCTTTCTTGTTGATCGGCCCGCCGATGTTTCCCTGGTAGATCACCGAGTCGTAAGGCTGCGTCGCATCGGCGTTAAGGAACGGATTGCGAGTGTTCAATCCCGAGCTGTTGCCCTCGACCGCGAACTGTCCATGAAACTTGTCGGTGCCCGGCTTGGTGAAGATTTCGATTCGTCCGTAGCCCAGTTTGTCGTATTCGGCCGAAAACGGATTCTGGTTGATGCGAATCTCACGAATCGACTCCTTCGGCGGAAGCTGCCCGGCAGTAAATCCATCGATGTAAATCTGCCCGCCGTTCGGACCGGCCGACGGTCCGGCGAGCGCTTCCAGATCCTCCTGCAATTCATCGGGATCGTCAGGAAGCGCTTCCAGATCTTTGCCGCTAAGCACGATCGCGCTGGCATTGCTGGCGGGGTTGACGTCGACTTGAGGAGTCTCTTCCTGGACGTTGACTCTTTCCTTCTGCACCTTGATGTCGAGCGCAATGTTGAATTGCGCGACCTGGCCCGCCGCTACGGCCACGTCGTTCTGCACAAAGACGGCGAATCCCTGGGCATTCGCAGTTACTGTGTACTTGCCCGGCGCCAGGTTTCCGATTTCGTAACCGCCGCTGCGGTTGGTCGTTGCCGAATGCGTTTGTCCGCCGGAGATCAGGATCGCGACCGTGGCGTTTGCAACCACCGCTCCCGAGGGATCGGTCACTTGCCCGCGCAAGGTCCCGGTCGTTGCTGAAGTCGGGGCCGAAGACTGGGTCTGGGACTGCGCCCATGCGGGCGCCGTCAGCCCGATCAGCGTCGCCGGGATCAGAATCGCCAAAATCAGATTAGTCAAAATGAGGACTGATAGCTTCAATCGACACCTTATGCTTTCCAGGCAGACAACATTAGTTGAGTCCGCGGATTGAGACTTATTTTGCTACTGCGCGGCTTCACTTTCCCCACCGGGCGTGCTCAGCGACCACGACGACAACAGCGAAGAGCTTCGACTAGGCGACGCCGTCAGGATGGCCTCGACTCCGGCCAGTAGCTTAATTGCCCTCACCGCGTCCGAATTTCCGTCCTCTGTCGCCAGGATATACACGATATCGCCCTTCTGCAGGTCCGCCAGCTTGCAGTTGGGCAAGCGGCTAAGCGCACGCTGGAACATGCGCTGCAAATCCGGAGGACCATTTCCGCTGGGTCCGGCACTCTGCCCGGCGCCCTGCCCGCGCCGGGCTTGCCATTCTGTCCCTGTTCGCGCCCCGCCAGTGCCCGACGGAGCACTCTGCCCGGCCGTGCCCTGGCCGTTGCCGCCCGGCTGATCTCCACTCCCGCCGCCCGCCGCGCCTTTCAATTGCCTGGCGAAGCGTTGGTCCATTTCCGCCGGCAGCTTCCACATGAGCGAGTCGGGAGGCACTGCCACCACCACGGCAGTCTTGCGGATCGCATCCTGCACCGTCACCGTATTCCCCGCCGCGTCGACCGCCTTGATGGTCCCCTCAATAATCGGAAATGTCCCGGAGACAACTTCCTCCGCACTCACGTCGCTGCCATCCGGGTTGTGAGATCCACGGGCGTGAAACTGATCGCCCACCTTGATCTCCGCCATGCCTTGGATGACGGGCGCCGGTTTCGCGTCTTCGTACTTCGCCGAGCCGGGTGGGTAACGGCGCAGGATGGTGTTCTTCCCAATGTGGACGGCGACACTTTGGTTCGCCCCCGTTCCACCGCGCGAGATGGTGATGGTGCCCGTCGCAGCGTCCACCTTAGTGACGATCCCGTCCACGCCTCGCTTCTGCCAATCGTCAAGGTCGTGCTGCTGCTTCACCGCCACATCGGCCTGTTTCACCACAATCACCGCCAGCGCAGTGATAGTGATGATGATCGCGTGCCCCTCTCCACCTGTCGCTGCCTGTCCGCGAACCAGCACACGATCTCCGGGCTGCAAGTCCTGCACTTCGAGAGCAGTCGCGTTCTTCAGATCCTTTTCTCCCGGCGGCACGCGCAGGATCTTCGTCGAGCCCGTCAATTTCGCAATAATGTCACCGCCACCCTCGCCACCCGCTTCAGCCGCAACCGTGATCGAATCCGCTTGAATACTCTTGATGACTCCCACGGCCTTGGCGACTTGTGCGCCGTCGGTACTGCCGGATGGTTTGTCCTGCGCCACAACGTAGCCCGGCGCTGCCAGAATCAGAGTGACCATCGCCGTGAGCAGGCACCTCGCAAGAACGTGCGTCCGAAGAGCGTGCACCCTAAGACCGCACACCCGCGTCGGACTCTGCCCGAAACATCGCATGATCTAACTTTAGCATCGCCAAACCCACCCTATTTAGCCTTTACGAAGTTTTACCTGGCATTGACGTTGCTTTTACGGGCAAGCTGGCAACTACAAGTCGGTTGCCGCGCATCCAGTCATAAGACGGAAACCAGGACAGAAGTCGGGTCACCAAGAAAGAGATGCTGGCATGAGGTCCATATCCGCTCACAAAATCAGTCCCGAAAAGCTGGACCAGCCGGTTGCAGCAGGCTTCCTATACCGGTTGACGGTGGCCTTCCCCAGTTGTGCGGGTGCGATCCTGGCTGTGTACTCTATTTTCTTGTGCAAGATTCAGCGCTCTTAAGATTCGTCTGAGATAAACGTTAAACGGAGGATGTACGGTGAATGAGTCCCGGCCCCTTAATCGCCTGCCAGCCGAAGAAACAATTGCAAGCCATTCATCCTGGTGGAAGCCGGTTGCCTATGCGCTGATTGCCGCGCTGGGCGCTCTTCCTGGAGTCCTCCCGTCGCTGCGGGCTCAGGACGCGGCCGCCACCATCGCCGTCGACGTTAAAGTCGTCACGCTGCCCGTCACCGTTCGCGACAAAAACGGCAAGATCGTCCGCGATCTTACGAAAGACGATTTCACGCTGCAGGAAGACGGCCGGCCACAGACGATTCGCTATTTTTCGCAGGACACAAATCTCCCGCTCACCCTGGGTCTGCTCGTCGACACCAGTCGCAGTCAAACCAACGTTCTCGACGCGGAGCGCAACGCGAGCCGCAGTTTTTTCGATCAGATGCTGGTGCAGCCCAAGGACAAAGCTTTCCTCATTCACTTCGATCGGGAAGTGGAACTGCTGCAGGACTTGACTTCGTCGCGTGAAAAGCTGCAAGCGGCGCTCGAATTGCTCAAGACGCCATCCGACCGCGAGCGATCTAACGATCCCAACGGCTCCGACGATTCCCGCTCGGGATCGGGCTCACACCACGGCGGCGGTACCCAGCTTTACGACGCCGTTTTTCTGGCGTCGAACGAATTGATGAAAAAACAGCAGGGGCGGAAGGCGCTTATTATTCTGACGGACGGAGTTGACCGCGGCAGCAAGACTTATCTGGAAAGTGCGATCGAGTCGGCGCAACGCGCCGACACCGTCGTCTACTCCATATATTTCGCGGATTCTCGCCGTGATGAAGGCCAAAGGCAGGGCGGTGGAATGGGCCGCGGCGGAGGTGGCGGCGGTTGGCCCGGCGGAGGTGGTGGCTGGCCCGGTGGCGGAGGTGGATATCCGGGCGGAGGTGGTGGTCGCGGTGGCCGCGGCGGAGGTGGCCAACGTCATCCCGAAGAACAGCACGCCGATGGCAAGAAGATTCTCCAGCGCGTTTCCAAAGAAACCGGCGGCCGTTTCTTTGAAGTCTCTAAAAAGCAAACCGTGGGCGAGATCTACGACAGCATTGTTGAAGAACTGCGTACTCAGTACAACATGGGCTACACGCCCGATAAAGACAGCGCAGCCACTGGTTATCATCACATTCAGTTGCAGGTGAAACGGAAAGATCTGAGCGTGCAGACCAGAGACGGATATTACGCCGACCGGTAGCGCGGCGTCCCGCAAGTTTGTGATGCGTGGCTGGACTGAGCCATGCCGCTCGCGGCTACTGCGCTGGAGGAAGCCGCCGTCCAATTGACGCCGGGGGGCCTTCTGCGGTTGGATGGAAGCTGCGTGGCATCTGCGCCCCCCATCCTCGATCCCGATTCCCGGCGGTTGAACCGCCTTGACGCGGTCTGGCTTGTCATCTGGCTGCTCTTCCTCGCCGGACTCGCCGCGCTCCCTCCGCAACTCGAATGGCACAAGCAGGTAATTCTCCTCGCCATCGGCATTGTGCAGGTGCTGGAGACAAAGTTGGTCTCCCACTTCCCCAAACGAGGCGTCTTCTACGTCATCCTGCTCAAGATTTTGCTGGCGACCCTGCTTCTCGATCACACCAACGAAGTCGGAATCAACAGCAGTTACTATCCTATTTATTATTTGCCGGTCGTCACGGCGGCGCTCTACTGCGGCCCGTGGCTGACGCTCGTCTGGACGCTGTTTGCATCCGCCGCCTACTGCTCGTATCTCTATCCTGCGATGCTGGAATACGAACTAACGCCCGAGGCGTTCGGCTACCTCGCGCTGCGCATCATGTTTTTCTTTCTCGCCGCCATGGTCGTCAACCGCTTCGCGCAGCAGAGCCGGCATCAAACCCAGTTGTACCGTGACCTCGCCGAACGCCTTGCCGAAACCAATCGCCGCCTGGAGCATGCCCAGGCCGAAGCGCGGCGCTCCGAACGCCTAGCCGCTCTCGGCCAACTCTCCGCCGGATTAGCCCATGAAATTCGCAATCCTCTCGGAGTCATCAAAGGCTCAGCCGAAATGTTAACCCAGAAATTACAGGCCTCCGATGAGATAGCCCGCGAGTTAGCCGGCTACATTTCGACCGAAGTCAACCGGCTCGGCGCCCTGGTTACCGAGTTTCTGGACTTCGCTCGTCCTCTTCACGCCGAGCCGCAGCCCGCCGACTTGACCGCCCTTCTCGATCGCGTGCTGCAAATTGTGGCGGGTCGCTTCAACGTGAAACAAGAACAGAGCAAACCCGTGCGCGTCGAGCGCCACTACGCCAGCGGACTGCCGCTCGTTCCGCTCGACGAAAGCCTGTGCGAGCAAGCCTTCCTCAATCTCGTGCAGAATGCCTACGAAGCTATGCAGGATCAGAACCATGGCGGCACATTGCGGATAGAGGTTCAACTCGCTACACAAAACGATCGCGAAGGAGTGGAACTTCGCCTGGCCGACACTGGCCCGGGCGTCCCGGAAGAACTGCGCGAAGAGATTTTCAATCCGTTCGTGACCACGAAGAAAACCGGCGTCGGACTGGGATTGTCGATCGTTTCGAAGATCATGGATGGACATCATGGGTCAATTCATGTCGAGAACGCCTCGGGAGGAGGGGCCGTGTTTACGCTTTTCTTTCCGCTCGAAGAATCCGTAGCACCCAAAGCGGTGCCCACGACAACAGAATAGAAATTGATGGTAAAAGCTAAGGGCTAAGAGCTAAAAGCGAACGACAAACGACTAGCGACCAACGACGAAACATGCCAACCATCCTCATCATCGAAGACGAAGCCAAAATGCGCCGCCTGCTCGAGTTGAACCTTGGCGAAGACGGCTTCAAGACGCTCTCCGCCGGAGACGCTGAAACGGGATTAAAGCTGCTCGCCTCCGAGCCCGTTCACCTCGTCCTCACCGATCTAAAACTCCCCGGTATTAGCGGACTCGAATTTCTACAAACCGCCAAGCGGGAAAATCCCGCGTTGCCCATCGTCGTCATGACCGCGTTTGGCTCCGTCGAGACCGCCGTCGAAGCCATGAAAGCCGGCGCCAGCGACTACGTCCTCAAGCCCTTCTCCCTCGCCGAAATGCGGATGGTGGTGCACAAGGAGCTCGATAACTCCCGCCTGCGCGAGGAGAATCGCTCGCTTCGCGAGGCCCTCGGACAGAAGTACAGCCATCCCAACATCGTCGCCATCAGTCCCAAAATGCAGGAAGTGCTGGCCACCGTCGAACGTGTTGCGCCCACCAACTCCACCGTTCTGCTGGGCGGAGAAAGCGGAGTTGGCAAAGACCTGATTGCCCGCGCCATCCACGAAAAATCGCGCCGCGCGGCCGGCCCGTTCGTCAAGATCAACAGCACCGCCATTCCCGAAAATTTGTTGGAGAGCGAACTTTTCGGCTACGAAAGAGGAGCTTTCACCGGAGCCGCCACCAGCAAGCCCGGCAAGTTCGAGCTCGCCGACAAAGGCACCCTCTTCCTCGATGAAATCGGAGACGTGCCGCCTGCCATCCAGGTCAAACTTCTCCGCGTGCTGCAGGAACGTGAGTTCGAGCGCCTGGGCGGCACGCGCACCATCAAAGTCGACGTCCGCCTTCTCGCCGCCACCAACCGCGACCTGCGCGCCGCGCTCGAAGATGGGACGTTTCGCGAAGACCTCTACTACCGGCTCAACGTGGTCCCGATCGATATCCCGCCGCTGCGCGAACACAAAGAAGATATCTCTGGACTGGCGAACTTGTTCCTGGCGCGCTTCGCCAAAGATTCCGGCAGAGAGGAAGAGGGAAAAATCGCCGGCATTTCATCCGCTGCCATGCAGCTCTTGGTCAGTCATTATTGGCCGGGCAATGTGCGTGAATTGCAAAACGTCATCGAACGCGCCTGCGCGCTCGCCTCGGGCAGCCAGTTGGAAGCCGGCGACATACAACTCGACTCCCCGCGCAATCGCACCGGCGCCGCGTCCGATCGCTTCCTCCCCGACGGCATGACCCTCGACCAGTGGGAAGACGAAATGATCCGCGAAGCCCTGAAGCGCGCCGGCGGCAACAAGTCGCAAGCCGCGCGCCTGCTCGGGCTCTCGCGGAATGCGCTGCGGTATCGCTTGTCGAAGATTGGAATTGACGACAACGAAGCGGAGTGAAGCGCAGAGCGCTCGCCCGAAATTGACTCGATGAGATCAACCGCCCCTGGTGCAAGCACGGTTCGTATCAGGGCATTGCTTTAGCGATGCCGAAGACGTAGAAATCAGATGCCCCTTCAGGGGCTGGTGGCGAGGGTGGCGCATGCCTCGTGCGGTTCGATCTTGTTTATTGGCGGGTCTCTCTTGTCCAATCGACGACTTTCAGCTTTTTAATACGGGCAAACGCATGATCGTTAGTGACAAGGACCGCGTCCAACGCAAGAGCGTGAGCGGCGATCATGGTGTCGAGGTTCCCCATCGGCTGGCCCTCGCGTTCTAGAGTGGCCCGAAGCTGGCCGTATTGTTGGGCTGCGTCGGAATCCCAGGGCAGGACTGCCACGCGCAGAAAGAAATCCTCGATCAGGTTGTGCAATCGCGCGGCATGAGGAAGCCGGGCCGCCCCAAAGCGCAACTCACCTTCAGTAACCGCGGATATCGCTAGTTGTGCCATCGGAACTTTCACCAAGTAGCGATCAATGACCGGGCTGTTCCCCTTGATGATGCAGCTCGCGATATTGGTATCGAGCAGGTAACGCGTCATCTTCATCAGACCAACTAGAACAACTCGCGTTTCTGCGGGGCTTCATCCTGACGGTCTGCCATGAACTCATCGGGAACATTTGCTTCCCGCCGGAGTTTGAAAAAGCTGTCCCACGACTCCGGACGCCGTGACAGAACCACATCTCCGGTGGCGGGGTCTTGCCGGATAAAGACCTCGCTGCCTTCGAAACGAAAATCGGCGGGCAGGCGGACTGCCTGACTGCGGCCATTGAGAAAGAGCTTGGCGGTGCGCGGCATCGGTACCTCCTCAACTTGATATATACCATGATGTATCACATAGAGTCAATCGCCTTCATCAAGCGTGGGCCCCCTACTTAGAACGGAATCCTGGAAGGAATGTCCACTTCTCGTCTCATGTTCACCCGCGACGCCTCTTCGTACAGTGACGCACCTTGCCAACTGTGAACCCACTCTAACTGATTGATTTTAAAATACTTTATAAGTAAGTCCTTATTCCTCAAAGACCTGGGGGGAATCGCCCCCTAAGTCTTTGATTTCCAAAGACCGTGTCAAGGGGGCAAGAGCGCGGGTATCGAACACTACGACACACCTTCATCGAATTCGCGATAGGAGCCGTATTCTCCTCCTGGCCGAAAACCACCACCCTGGTGGAACCCGGCCACCGGAACCGCGAGAATCACCGCCGGTTCCAACTGTTATGTCTCCGTTAACTTTCTAAGAACAATGCGGTTAAAGAATCTTTCCCCGCTCCCGCGACATTGGCACTCCGCCTGCGTTCTTACAACCAGAGATTCGTCCCGAGCAAGGTGGAGGTACGTATGAAATTCAAATTAATAGCGGCAGTCTTAGGATTGGGATTGACGATCGCGATGCCATGGACCGTCGTCGCTCAGATCTCGGACGACCAGGTGCCGGATCAATATTCGAAACCGTCGGCGGGCATCCCAATGCAGGGTCCCAACGACCAGGATTCGATGGACCAGGATTCGATGGACCAAGGTTCGAACGACCAAGGTTCTAACGACCAAGGTTCGATGAATCAGGGCCCGACGGAACCAGGTTCCAACGACCAGGGCTACGGCAGCCAGACGGCCAGCGCTCCGGCGGAAACCAACGGCGTGGCGCGCGTCAGTCTGATTCATGGTGATGTCTCCACCCAGCGCGGCGATAACGGCGCCTGGTCGGCGGCGGCGCTCAATGCTCCCCTGCTTGCGGGAGACCGTGTCTCAACCGGCGACAAAGCGCGCACCGAACTTCAGCTTGACTACGCCAACATGCTTCGCCTCGCGGAGCATTCGCAGGCCAACATCACCACCCTGACCCGCTCGCAAATCCAGGTTCAACTCGGGCACGGCATGGCGAACTACTCCGTCTTCAAGAACAGCGATGCGGACGCGGAAATCGATACGCCCAACGTTGCCATTCGCACCGATCGCCGCGAAGCCAGCTTTCGAATCCTGGTTACCGCCGACGATCATACTGAAGTGCTGGTCCGCAAAGGCGAAGTCGACATTACGACTCCGCAAGGCGGCACGCAAGTGACCGAGGGCCAGTTCATTACCATTCAGGGCGCAGGCGATCAGGCGCAATACAAGATCGGCGAAGCCCCAGTCCGGGATGACTGGGACCAGTGGAACACCGATCGCGATAACGTCATCCGCAATGCGGCATCGCGGCGACGCACCAACGATTATTACGTCGGAGCCGAAGATCTCGACAACCACGGCACCTGGTCGGAAGTTCCCGATTATGGCCCGGTGTGGCGGCCAACGGAAACCGACCCGAACTGGGCTCCGTACCGTAATGGCCACTGGGTGTACGAGCCTTATTGGGGATGGACCTGGGTTTCGTACGATGATTGGGGCTGGGCGCCGTATCACTACGGCCGCTGGATGAATATCGACGGAGGTTGGGGATGGTGGCCCGGTCCGGTTTATGGATATCCCTTCTATCGTCCGATCTGGGCGCCGGCTTATGTTTCCTTCTTCGGGTTCGGCGGTGGTTTCGGCTTTGGTTTCGGCGGAGGCTGGGGTTCGATCGGCTGGCTGCCACTCGGACCTTGTGATTTTTTCCATCCCTGGTGGGGACGCTGGGGGGGCGGACGCTTCGGCGCTGTCGGGTTCCGCGATTACAACCGCGGAGGCTTTGCTCCGCTGCATGGCGGCACGCGATTTTCGAACGTGAATCTGGCGATGCATGATCAGCATTTCCGCGGCGGGACAACCGTCTCAGGCCGTGAGTTCGGCACAGGCCGTATGCATGCTCAGCCGATGAGTCATGCGCAGTTCCAGAATGCGCGTTTCTCGACCGGCAGACTGCCGATGACGCCGGGCCGCGAGAGCTTCTCGGCCAGCGGACGCGCGGCGGCTCCCTCGACGACTCGGAATGTGGCGCAGAATCAGCACTTCTTCTCGGCCCGAGGCACCTCTGGGACCGCATCGCAATCGTCCGGGCGAGGGCAATCGCAGATCTCGAACGGCAACCGGCAGGCTGGCGGCTTCTCCGGAAACGGCCGCGAAGTTGCGCGGCCCGGAAACACCAGTGCGAATAGCGGGTCCCAGCGTTTTAGCCAGAATTCGGAAACACGAAGCAACTCGAATTCGGGTGCAGCGCCAAGGCCCGGCAATTCAGGTGGCTCGATGTCCGCTCGCGCGGCCAGTAGCGGCAACGGTGGCGGCTGGCAGAAATTCTCGCCAATGCCCCAGCGTTCATCCTCTGAATCAACCCGCGGTGAGCCCGCCGGACGCCCATCCATGGGTGGCGCAGAGAACCGCGGTTCGTACGGATCGCCCCGCAGTTCGGGTCCGGCAAGCCGCAGCTATAGTCCGGAGGGCCGTGGCTACAGCGGATCGTCTCGTCCGCCGCTCAACATGAGGCAGCCGATCGTTACCCCGCGCTCTTACGGTCGTCCTAATGGTGGCGGATCTTACGGCGGCAATCGTGGCGGCTACAGCGGTGGCGGACGCCCGGCTCCCAGTTACGGTGGTGGTGGACGCCCGAGTTACGGTGGTGGTGGACGTTCGGCTCCCAGCCACGGTGGCGGTGGCGGCCATTCAGCGCCAAGCGGCGGAGGGTCGCACGGCGGCGGAGGATCTCACGGTGGCGGAGGGTCGCACGGTGGCGGAGGGTCGCACGGTGGCGGCGGTGGCGGCAGACATGGAAGGTAACACTACGCTGGATTCTTTCCCAGCGTAGCAACGCAACATAGCAACACTCACCCCAGCAGTGAGACGCGCAACCACGCGTCCCACTGCTCTTTTTGCTGCAGTCTGGGTGGTGACGGTCGTTCCTGGCTCATTCTGAACCAGAGCGCAAGGTCATTTGTCGCCATGCAACTGCTGCGCGAGGTAGTTGGCAATACCCATTTCCTTGATGGAATGAAGCTGAGATTCCAGGAAGTCCGCGTGCCGTTCCTCGTCCTTAATCATGTGCTCGAATAGGGCTCTGGAGCCTTCGTCTCCCGCCACGACGCAAGTCTTCAAGGCCCCGTTGTACTGGCGGACCGCCTCCAGTTCGTCTTTAAGGTTAATCTCCATTTGCTGCTGTACCTTGCTGCCCAGCTGAGGCTTCAATGCGACATCGACCGCGGGTGTCGCGTCCAGGAAGATTATCCGCTCGATCAGCCCTTCGGCGTGCCGCATCTCCTCGATGGCGCGCACTTTCGTGAGTTCTCCGAGGCGCTTGTAGCCCCAGTTCTGACACATCTCCGAGTGCGTCATGTACTGCACAATCGCTGTCAATTCCGAAGATAGAGCTAAGTTCAACTGCGCAATGACTTTCTCGTCGCCGTGCATGATTTCGGCCTCCGTCGTTTAACATTTTGCGATTTGCACGTCAAAAAGGCTGTGATGCACGGCACATAGGCATGGCTGGCCGACACCCACGACCGCGAGATGCATCCAATCGCGTTCCCACTCACCATCCCGTTTCTGCGTGGAAAGGCCTGTTTGCGACCGCCGCGCCGCTTGCGGATCGACGTTCCAAGGTCACAGACCCTAATGACACAGGTCACAGACCCGCCGGTCATGCGACGGCAGAATCGGAGGGGTCGCTTCCCAAGACCACTTCGCATAAGGAGCAAGGCCATGGCCTCTACTGCTGCCCCCGTCGAGCCGGAACTGCTGCGGACGCTTCCTTCCGATGCCGTGCGCCAGCTGCAATGGCGATTCGCCGACCGCTATGACCTGCAGATGCTGGTGCAGTCGACGCGATCCGTGGCCCGCGGTCCAGTGGCGCGGCTGGTGGCGAGCGGCGGCCGTAACTCTCACGAATGGACTCCGGCCAAGGCAGAACTGCTGGAGGCCTTCGATAAGTCCGGAATCACGGCCGTGTTCATGGAGCCCGAGCAAGGTGGATTCATTGCGGGTCCGAAGAACCTGGCGCTGGCGCTGGTAGCGTTTGAACTGGGCTGGGTGGACGGCGGGGCCGCAACCGCCAGCCTGGCCAGCTGTCTGGCGCTGTCGCCGATCCACGAGCGCGGCACGCCCGAGCAGCAGGCGAAGTACATGCAGTTGGCCGCGCCGCCTCAGGCAGGAGAAGATCGCAAACCCTGGCGGGGAGCGTTCTGTCTGACCGAGCCCATCCCTTACGTCGGCGTGGATACCGGCATGCTCAACGGGAAAATCCGCGTCGCCGAGTGGAAGGACGGAGAAGAGCCGACGCTGCATGTGGAAAAGCGCGGCCGCTTCATCACCAATATCGCGTTCGCAAATTTTATAACGGCGGCGGTGGATTCCGGCGATGAGCGCATCAAGGGAAGCTGCATGGTGATCCTGGAAGAAGGGGATCCGGGCACATTCGATCGCGGCACGCCCACGAAGAAACTGGTGCATCAGCTTTCCTCGACGGGCGATCCGATTTTCAGCCTGCGCATCCCGGCCAGCCGCATTGTCGGCGGCTACGACGTGAAAGATGGCGTCATCGTGCCGCGCTACAACCACAGCGAGATCATTGAAGCCGTGTTCCGCCGCACCCGCGTGACGGTGGGCGTTATGACGGCGGCGAAATTGCTCTCCGCGGTCGAGCCGGTCATACGGTACCAGCGCGGCCGGTTCCGTGGCGCGGAGACGGCGACGCCAGGATCGGTGCGCTATGAACTCGGGTTGCAGGCTCGCGAAGACGCGCTCCACCGGCTGGTGGACGTGTGGGCGACCGGCGAGGCCAGTGCGGCCCTGGGATTCGCGGCGGCGCGGGCCTTCGATGAACTGGACCCGCTCGAGCGCGAGGCTGACCAACTGCTGGCTGCGCGGGGAGTCGTCACCGCTAAAGCGCGCGCGAAGCTGCATCGCGAGGCGTCGGAACGGGCGGCGGATTTGCTCCGCCTGCCAGCCGGCGATCCCCAGCGAGCGCCACTGGAATCGGATACGCTTCTGCGTTTCGTTCTTTTGGACTCGCTGGCCGACGTCCTTTGTCCCGCCACCAAACTGTGGAACACAGGCTGGGGTGTCCAGATGATGCGCGAAGCCGTCAGCCTGATGGGCGGCTACGGTATCACCGAAGACTGCCCGGGCTTCCTCGGCAACAAGTGGATGGATGCGCAGCTGGAAGCGACCTACGAGGGGCCCGAAGCGGTACAACGCCGCCAACTTTCGATCACCATGACCAACCCGCTTTTCCTCGCGCAGTTTAAGGCGTGGATTGCGGAGATGCGCGGCATCGCCAGCGAGCGTCCCGGCACCGGCGCGTGCACGCTGGCCACGGCGATGGGAATGTGGCTGTGGACACTTGACCGTTTGCAGCGCTCGACCGATGCCGACGGCGCCCGGCTGTACCAGAGCGCGCGCCAGGGGGTGACGTTCCCGCTCGCCGACGCGCTCTGCTGGTTGCTGGCGGCGCGCTGCCAGATTCTCGATGCGCTCGAACTGGAACGCCGTGGACCAAGCGATCCCGCGGTTGCCGAGGGCCTAGCCGGCCTGGTGAATTTTATGACCGACCTGTGCCACGTGCAGTCGGCGCGGGCCAGTGGAGAAGTGGCCCGCATCTGCGCTGAGCTGGTGTTCGGATACAACCGTCACCCCGCGTGGGACGAAGCGGGCTACCGCGGCTGCTATCAGCAAGACGAGTTGGATTCGCTGGAAGGCATCATTCCGGGCATCGGTTCCTACGGCTTGGATGTCATCGCACTCGATGGCTCGCATCCCAGAAAAGCTGGTCCCTGTGCGAACTGCAATGGGGCCGAGCAGTTTCTCGCGTTGCAAACCAAGCTCTCCACTTGCCTCACGGGCTGCCGCCTATCGAAGGACCGGGCCGCCGAGGCGATTTCGAAGCTCATGATTCCCGAGGCGCTGGACTACCCCGTGTGACAGCCCGTGGCGCGAGGGCAGTGGCGCACCTGATTTTGGGTGGCGCAGCGCTTCAGCGCTGCGGTAACTGCATTGTTTGGAGTGCGGCTTTAGCCGCCGAGGGCGGAGATTGGAGTATCACGACAAGCTCATGAGCGCCGCTCCCCAAGAACAGCCCGCAATCGACCGCCCACAGATGACTGTCGACATCGCCTGCGTCGGCTTCGGTCCTGCGATGGGCGGCTTCCTGACGACGTTGAGCCGCAGCTTGCTGAATCCGGATGGCTCGGTCCGACTGGAGAGTGCAACGTCCCCCGGCTTGCCTTTGCAGGTAATCTGCTACGAGCGTGCCGACGGCCTGGGCTTCGGAGTCTCAGGCGCGGTCACCAGGGCCCGTGGAATACGCGGCAGTTTCCCCGACGTTGACCTAACGCAAATTCCCATGTCGGCGGCGGTCAAGAACGAGAAGCTCGTATACCTGCCCGATCCGGTGGGGGCAAGTCGGCGCGGTTTCGCGTTCAAGACTGCCGACCGCGTGCTGCGCTCCCTGAGCTTCCTATTCGGGCTGAAGCACGATGCCTTCGAGCTACCCTACACCCCGCCCTTCATGAAGAAACACGACGGCCTCGTGCTCTCGCTCGGTCAGTTCAATCAGTGGGTCAGCGATCAAGTCGCAGCGTCCGGAGTGGTGCAAATCTGGCCAGGCATGCCTGTCGCCGAGCCACTGATTGAAGCAGACTCTGTTACAGGTGTGCGCCTCGCCGATCAGGGCACCGATCTTCAAGGACGCCCCGACGCAGGTTTCACCCCGGGTATGGACCTACACGCAGCGCTAACGGTAGTGGCCGACGGGCCGGTGGGAGCAGTCGGCCGCAAAATCGACGCGCAGCTTGGAATGCCGGAAGGCCACGGCTCCCGCGAATGGGCGCTTGGCATGAAGATGGTCGTCGAGCTTCGCGAAGATAGCGGACTGGAACCCGGCACGGTTCTGCATACGATTGGCTTCCCCGAGCCGGAAATTTTCGGCTTCCTCTACGTTCATCCCGAAAGGCTGGCGTCGGTTGGTATCTTTGTTCCGTCCTGGTTCCGCAGCCCGATCCGCACCGCCTATCGTTACCTCCAGCACTTCATGCTGCATCCTTATTTGTGGCGCTATCTCGAAGGTGGAACGCTGAAGTCGTGGGGAGCGAAGTCGCTGCAGGAATCGGGCCGGCACGGCGAGCCATTTCTCGCGGGCAATGGCTACGCCCGCATCGGTGAGGGCTCGGGCAGCACGAATGTGCTCGCGGGCTCCGGAGTGGATGAAGCCTGGACCACCGGCGTGCAACTGGCGGAAGCGGTCATCGAACTCGCCGAACAAAAACGTGCATTCACGCGCGAAAATCTCGAAGCAACCTACGTGCGCCGCCGCCGGGAGAGCTGGGTCGATCGCGAGTCGAAGGTCGCGGCCGACTCGCGCAATGGATTCCAGCAGGGCGTAGTCACGGGAATGATCGGCATGGCCGTCGCGGGCTTGACCGGCGGGCGTGTCACGCCAGCGTCGCGTCCAGCGCCCACCCATCAGCCCTCGCTTGAGGAAACTTTCGGGTCGCGGATTTCACCCGCCGAATTGAAGCAGATGCAGGAGGAATGCGCCGCCAAGGGCACGTCGCTGCACGACCGGATCATGGATCGCTGTGGTTGGCCCGAGATTCCGATGGATGGCAAACTGCTCCTCTCCCACCAGGATGCTCTGCTCATGGGAGGAGGCGTGCAGGCCCCGTCCGGCTATGCGAATCATGTGATCTTTCGCCGCCCCGAACTCTGCCGCGCCTGTGAAACCAAGTTGTGCGTCGAGATGTGCTCAGGACAGGCGATCACTCGCGGTGAAGACGCAGTGCCCGCCTTCGATCGCGAGAAATGTGTGTACTGCGGCGCGTGCCTGTGGAATTGCCAGGCCGAGAATGACAATGGGCAAGGAAACATCGAATTCAAGGCGGGTGCGGGCGGACTGCACTCGGCGCTGAATTAGGTCGCGTAGGCCCGGGTCCCCGTCCGGCCACGTAGATATTGCAACTGGTCGCACAAATGGCATAACGCTGATGGGGGATGCGTTTATGAAGAAGATTTCGTTTGTGTTTTTGATGGTCATTCTTACTGCTAGTGTCTTCACTGCTCAGTCAAAATCAAATGGAGGGGTTTGCGTTTGGGTGGACAGTGAACAGCCGGGCACAATTGTGGCAGGACAACCCGGAGGGTCAATCAAACCCATTACGAAAGCGGCGGCAGTTCGCATCCAGCAAATGGCTACCGATGGTCTGCGAACAGATAAGTCTAACGTCGTTATAAATCCATGCCCGCAAACTGGCGAAAATATTGAATTGGATGTTGTTGTTGGCTGATTTCGCGAAGGTTACGTGGCAAGTATTTCCGCTACTATCCAAGGCGGGAAAGACGGTCCCCTCCATGTTTCGTCGAACGTTATTGCCGCCAGCACTGAGAAAATCCTTGCCTCGGATATAGTCTTGGCATATGAAAGTCTCAAATTTCGTGTTCAAACAGGATTGACAGGGAAATAGGACTGCCCGCCGGGCGGGGACGCCCGACGCTCCACCGGTAAACGTGAATTACTGACACGACAGGACTCGAATGACCAACGGATATCACATAGTAGTCTGCGGCAGCATCGTACCCGACCCGCTGCAAACTCTGGAGCCGATCCAGACCCCAACCGGCCCCGCGCTCAAAAACGAAATGATGCTTCCCGCCGTGCTCGATCCCTGGGCGGCTCATGCGTTGTATGAAGCCGCCAACTTGGCAACGAAGGTCGCGGGCAGCAAGGTCTGGCTGGTGAGCGTGGGACCCAAAGCAAAACTCCAGCAAGTGATGATGACGATTGCCCAGCGGGTGAGTTTCGAACTGGTTCCGGTCGATGCGAGCGCCAGCGGCTTTGCCGATGCGCACGCGACGGCCGCGCTGCTGGCGGAAACCATCCAGAGCATCCCCGGTCTCGATCGCTCGCGCCTGCTCGTATTCGGCGGGTGGGAATCGGCGTCGCGAGGCGCAGGCGCCACCCTGCAGTTAGTCGGAGAGCGTCTCGAAATTGTCGACCAGTTTCAAGGCGTCGACCAGCTCAGCATGCAGGCCGATGGTTCGTTCGAAGTTCTGGAGCGCATCGAAGGCGGACGTCACCAGGTTTCGGTGTGCCAGGGACCGCCGGCGTTGTTCGGCTGGGCAACCGGCAATCTGCCGGAGCCGCGCAACAATCCTCAGGTCGGAATGGCAAATATGCGCACGGTGATGCCCGCGTTGCAACGGGCGAAGTCCGTGCCACTGCCGGCAGGTGGATTGCACTTCCTGAGCGCGAGCCCGCCGAAGCAACAGCGTCAGACGCGCGTGGTCAAAGACCTGTCGGCCGACCAGATCGCGCAAGAGCTCGCGGAATGGATTGGCAAGTAACGATGAGATCAACCGCCCCCGGTGCAAGCACGGTTCGTATCAGGGCATCGCTTTAGCGATGCCGAAGACGTAGAAATAGATGCCCCTTCAGGGGCTGGTGGCGAAAATTCAAGGTCGCTTGCGCAGCCTGTTCTAACACGCAGCAAGCAAAGAATACCGGAGATCAAGACTCAGATGTCACAAAGCATTTTGTTTCTGGCCCACGTTTCGGAAGCTGGCAACACGCTCCCCAAGGCATCGTATGAGGTTCTGGGCGCTGCTCTGGAATTGACCAGGCAACTCGGCGCGCGCTTGACCATAGGTTTAGTTGGCGAGGACGTGTCGGCTACGGCGGAGACGGTCGCCACCGCTGGAGCCGAGCGAATTCTCGCGGTCGCGGGGCCTGACTTTGCCACTGCGCGCTATGCCAGCGATGCGGCGGCGGCGGAAGCAATCTGCCGCTCAGCCGCGGCCGACCTGATTCTCGCGCCCGCAACTTCACGCTTCATGCGCGTCCTGGCGGGAGTGGCACATCGCCTGAACGGATGTGTCGACACGCATGTCACTTCGCTCGAAGCCGTCGACGGCGACGTGCGGGCCACGCGCTGGCACTATCGCCAGCGCATCGAAGCAGTCATCCGTCGCGACGCGCGGCCTTGGATCGTATTGCTCGAGTCCGGCTGTCACGCGGCCTGGGTTACCACAGAAACGACCGGAACACCAGGCGCGGCCAAGGTCGAACAGATTCCGGTGACACTGCCGAAAGTGGCCGCAAGAACGGTCGTCACCGGCATCCGCACTCCGAAGAGCGACGTACAAACCATCCGGCCCGACGCCAGCCTGCTGTTTGTCGCGGGCGCAGGCTGGACCAAGAAGCAGGCCGACGGCAAGACCCACGTCGAGCAAGCGGAACCGCTGATTCTCGACTTCCTGCGCGCGTCGGGCGCGTCCCTCGGCGGCAGCAAATCGCTCGTCGATCAGACTGGAGAAAGTCAGGCGGTGCTCGGCTTCATGACCCATCTCAACCAGGTGGGCCAGACCGGATCGACGCCGCGCCATCCCAAGGGTTTCTCCACATGCTGCCACGGCGAGGAGCCCCACGTCGTGGGCTGGCGCTTCATCAACGAACGCCGCGCCGTGAATCTCGACCCGAACTGCGGATGGGCGCGGGGAAAAGCGGACGTGCTTTACGTGGCGGATGCGTTTGAAGTGCTGGCGAAATTGAACGCACTCCTCGCCCAGAGAAGCCGAACCAGTCCCGAGCCGGCGCCTCAGGAAGCCTGACCCGCGCGGGCTAACCTCTAGGCACCCTTCGCGGCGTAGCAGGCCGAGCAGATCGGATCGCGAGTCTCGGGGTCGCTAAGAATTGATGGGCGATCCACCCCGGGTATTTTCGACACTTCGGGGTTGGTCTCAAGGACCGCCAGCCGACTCTTGTACCAGTCGTCCCGAGTTAACGCCGTACCACACGAACTGCACTTCTTGCCCTCGTAGCGGGCGGCGAAATCGTTCAGGTCCTCGGCGGAGAATTGGACCTGTGGCATACATGATTGGCCACAGTTCTGCAGTTCTGGCCAGCGTGAACAAGATTCCATGCGGAGCTCCGGGTCAAGTCCCACCTCGGCCGGCACTTTCATCGTGGGACAGATAACAACTGTGGTTTTGTCGCGGCGACGAAGAATTCCGCGAACACCCACGCTGAGAAACCCTAAGAACGCAGCCATCCCGGCGACATACGGCTTGAGATACTTGGCAGGATTCAAGTGGTGCCTCCAGGTGGCGAATGGGCTGGATCTTTCGCTCCCTTTTGTACCGCCGGACCCCACAAGACTCTGTGACATGCATCACTAAGCTGCGTGATGCTGAAATGTAGCTCGGGTCAGCGATCTGTGGCCTGGGCGAATGGTTTGTGGAAGAGTACGCGGGATGTGGGCACTTCACTTAGCCGGGTACTTGAGAACACAGAACCCCACAAATCCGGAGCGCGGATTCCTCCACCCGCGCTCCGGCACCGGGAACCAGGAGACCAGCTCACGGTGAACTTTCTTCCCTTGCCACATGCTGCTGCTGCAATTCGCAAGCGCAGCCTGCATTGTTCATCAATTGATCGTAAACGTCTTGGCCGCGCTCGTGCCGCCTCCTGGGGTTGGGTTAAAGACCGTTACGCTGGCTGTGCCTGCCGTCTCGATGTCGGCGACTGGCACGGTTGTGGTCAACGTCGTGCCGCTGACGTACTTCGTAGTGAGTTTCGTTCCATTCCACTCAATAACAGAGGTGGAAACATAGTTAGTGCCAGTAGCGGTGAGGGTGAAAGCGGCGCCACCGTGCGTCGCCGAACTCGGTGAGATCGAGGTTAGTGTCGGCGCCGGATTGTCGACCACGAAGTTGGAAGCCGCGGATGTGCCGCCTCCGGGCGCGGGACTCGTGACCGTGACTTTGAACGTTCCGGCTTTAGCAATGTCGGCGGCGTTGACGATGGCCGTAATCTGAGTCGCGCTCACAAACGTCGTGGCGCGCGGAGATCCATTCCAATTCACCACCGAGCTGTCGAGGAAATTCGTGCCATTGACCGTAAGCGTGAATCCGGCGCCGCCCGCGATCGCGCTACTCGGCGAGAGCGACTTTATGGTCGGCAACGGGTTCACCGCGATGAGTTGTACGGTTTGTGTGCCGGCCGAGTCTTTAATGGTGAGGGTCCCGGTTTGGGCGCCGAGAGCCTTGGGCGTGAATTTCACCGTGATGGTGCACTCCCAGCCGGCCTTGCGGCTCGTACCGCAATTCGAACTTGCGGTGAAATCGCCCGTCCCGCTGGACGTCGTAATGCTGTCGATCGTCAGCGTGCTGCTCTGGTTGTTGGTGAGAATGACGGTCAGCGACTTGCTCGCACCCACGGCGACGCTTCCAAACTTCAGGCTGAGCGGCGACACGCTGACTGGCTGCGTGCTGTTTGGCATCACGGTGACGAAGCTGATGTAGTAGCCGATGGCAAAATCGTCATCATTCAGTACGGCGATGTCCGGGGTGCCGTCGCCGTTGAAATCGGCAACCACCGCCGCGTGGCTGGTCGCCCCGGCGTAGAACTCGCCGATGCGGTTAAAGGTGCCGTCTCCATTGCCCTGGAGCAACACCGGACCGGAGACTGAGTTCACGCCGTACTCCTCCAGCATGGGGATGAACGCGTCCAGCTTCCCGTCTCCGTTGAAGTCGCCGACCACCGGATAGACAGGATAGTCGCCGCCCGTGCAGTGGAGGGAGCCAGGAGCAAACGTGCCGTCGCCTTTGCCCAGAAGAACGATATAGGCGGCAGCGCCCTGGTAACCTGAGCAACCAGTACTCCCTTCGAGGGTGACGAGCAAATCCGTCTTGCCGTCCTTGTTGAAGTCGCCCGCCGCGAGCGTGTTGGTGTATACGTATTGCGGCGCGGCAGCAACCGTGATCGGCGCCTGGAACGTACCGTCACCATTGCCCAGCAGGATATACACATTGTTGCTGTAGGAACCCGGATAATAGGATGCGGCCGCAATGTCGAGCTTTCCATCGCCGTTGAAATCGGCGATGGCCAGAGCATTCAGATGGGGGCTGAGCGCGGCCACGCTGGTGATCAGCTTAGCGGTGCCGAACGTGCCATTGCCCTTGTTAAGCAGCACGCTGATGGTGCCGTCCGCGTTTGAGGCGATGATGTCCGGCTTGCCGTCTCCATTCACGTCGGCCAGGAACACGTCCATCGACTGGGCCGACGCGCCCGTCGAGTAATAAACGGGAGCACTGAACTTTCCTGTCCCAAGACCCTTAAACACCGCTAACGTCTCGCTTTTGCAGCCGGTGTTGTTGTAGTCCTGGATGGTCGCCACGATGTCGGCTTTGCCATCGCCGTTCACGTCGCCGGTGGCAATCCACACGGGGTAGTTGCCGCTGCATGTGACCGAGAGGAATGTCGTGTAAATTGGCGCCGCTAATGCACCGTGCGAACTTCCCAACATGACTCCGAACGCCGGCACGCTGTTGATTCGCGCATAGGAGAACGCCACGTCCGGGAAGCCGTCGCCGTTGAAGTCGGCAGTGACAAGATTGTTCCCGAAACCGGTCACGCCTCGCCCATAAGCCACGTTCGTTTGGAACGTGCCATCGCCGCGGCCCAGTGTCACCTGGCCCTTCCAATAGTGGTCGCCCGCTTTGAAGATATCGAGCGCACCGTCTCCGTTGAAGTCGGCTAGGATCAGATTGCTAGGTGGCTGGTCCCAATACTGCAGCGGGTACACGGGCCCGGCGGTAAAGGTGCCATTGCCCTTGCCATAGAACGTAAAGACCTCTCCCGCAAAATCGGTGACCACGAGGTCCAGTTTCTTGTCGCCATTGATGTCCGCGATGGATACCAGCCAGGTGGGCTCCGTCAGCGTGGCTACCACCCCCTTTACCGCAAACGTGCCGCTGCCCTGATTCAGAAAGACCACAACATCTCCGAGGTAGTCCGTGGTCACGATGTCGTTCTTCTTGTCGCCATTCAGATCGCCAATCGCGATGCCCATCTGACTTTGGGAGTTGATCCCGGAAGCGTAGTACGTGGCCGTTCCGAACGTGCCGTTTCCGTTGTTGAGCAGCACGGCCATTCCGTTGCTTTCCGTAACCGCGATATCGAGCTTTCCGTCGCCATTCAAATCGCCCACCGCCATGCCCGACGCGGTGTAGTTGTTCGGATGGTTCGGATCCACGGTGGAATAGCCAACCGCCGTCTGGAAGGTGCCGTCGCCATTGCCCAGATAGATGAACACGCCGTTGTATTGAGTCAGCGCAACTAAGTCCAGCTTGCCGTCGCCGTTGACGTCGGCCACGTAGAGGCTGTTTGGGCTCTCGGACCAGTCAGAACTGTTTGGAGCCGCATACGTGCCGGTCCAATTGAAGGTTCCGTTGCCATTGCCGAGGAAGATCATCACTTCAGCGGTATTGTTCGCCGCATAGATGCCCCACACGGCAACGTCGAGGTTGCCATCGTGATTGAAGTCGCCCACCGCCATGGCATAGGGCGTATGCTGGCCAGGAGAGAAGAGGTTCTGGATCAGCGGGTATTGGAAAGTGCCGTCCCCGTTGCCCAGCGCGACGTCGATTTCAAGGTATCCGCCGGGACCCTCCATGGAGACGATGTCGAGTTTGCCGTCGTTGTTGAAGTCTCCCACTACGGCCGCTCCGACGGGCGAGATGGAACCGCCAACATCGTTGTTCATAAGAAAAGTTGAGGGATACGGGAAAAAAGATGGTGGATGGTTTTGTGCCTGCGCCGGAGTTGCAATTCCGGCCCATAGCACTATAGCGGCGAGCATGGTGAGCGCGAGCGCGGCCATGCCCGGATACTTCACTTGCCGATAGATTGAGTTCATTTTATGTCTCCTGGGAGTCGGACTGCTTACAGTCTTTACTTAGTAGGAATCCGTTGTCGGGGTCCGGGCCGACTTTCACCCAAAGGACGTGCGGCGGTCAATGGTCTGGAGATAACGCGTGTGCGACGTGCGGGCAACGCGATAAGCACATTTCTTACATGAACTTAGAAGAACTTCTTGTCCGGCGGCAGAGGCAGGAAGAGCGGCCCGAAAGTGCTAGTTCGAAGAGATTCGTCCGGGTGGTAAACTTAGCATTCTCCCCCAGCAAGAGCGTCGTCCTATGGGCTCTGCACAGGCGTCTCCGGTACTTGTTCGCTTTGGAGTGTTCGAGGCCGACTTCCGTGCCGGCGAACTGCGCCGGAGCGGCGTCAAGGTCCGGATCCAGGACCTGCCGTTTCGCGCCCTGGCAGTTCTGCTGAGCCGTCCCAACGAAGTCGTCACCCGCGAAGAGTTACGCCAGGCCCTTTGGCCTGGCGACGTCTTCGTGGATTTCGACCGCGGCATCAGCAGCGCCATCAAGCGCCTGCGCGACGCCTTGGGGGATTCCGCCGACAACCCGATCTTCATTGAGACCATTGAACGCCACGGCTACCGCTGGATCGGCCCGGTACAAGGCGCGGAGCCTTCCGCGGAAGAGGGAGTGCAGCTTGGCCCCCATGCTGTCGCACCGCCTTCGCCCCATGCCTCGCCGCGCTGGATATTCATCTTCGCACTGCCAGTTTTGGCTCTGCTGTTTGCAGTCTGGATTTTCCGGCCCAGCTATCGCGCGGCGAAAGCGGGATCGAAAACGCAACCAGCCTCTTCTTCGTCCAGCGCCGGCTTGCCGCTTCACGCCGCCAACCGCGAAGCCGAGGAGTTCTACCTCAAAGGCCGTTACTACTGGGAAAAGCGAACTCCCGACAGCCTGAACAAAGCGGTGGACTCGTTCACTCAAGCTATCGTCCACGATCCCAGCTACGCGCCCGCCTACGTTGGACTCGCCGACTGCTACAACCTGCTGCGCGAATACACCGTGATGCCTGCCTCCGAGGCCTACCCGCGCGCCCTGGCCGCCGCGAAAAAAGCGGTCGAGCTCGACGATCGGTCTTCGGAGGCGCACGCCTCTTTTGCCTTTGCATCGTTTTTCGGGATGGGGGACGCCGCCACCGCCGACCGAGAGTACCGGCGAGCGATTGAGTTGAATCCCAATAACGCCGCCGCCCATCATTGGTACGCGACTTACCTGCAGTGCCTCCGGCGTTATCCCCAGTCGTTGGCGGAGATCGAGCGTGCCCAATCGCTGGAACCCGCTTCCAAGTCTGTCCTGGCCGATAAGGGTGCCATTCTTTTCGACGCGGGCCGTCAGCAGGATGCCATCGCCCTGCTCAAGCAAATGGAAGAAAATGAACCCGATTTCATTTCTCCTCACCGTTATCTGAAGTTCATCTACCTGTTGGCGGCGGATTATCCTCATTACCTGCAGGAAGCAAAGAGCGAAGCGCTTTTGATGCACGACAGCTCGGCCCTCGCCATCGCCGAAGCCACCGAGAAGGGTTTCGCCGCCGAAGGCGGAAAGGGCCTGCTCGAGGGCCTCCGCCGGCAACAGACCAAGCTCTATGAGCGCGGCCTGTTGTCGCCGTACTTCCTGGCGGTGACGTGTTCACTCCAGGGGAACAAACAAGAAGCCCTGCGCTACCTCAGGACCGCCTACGATCGGCACGCCGACGGTTTGTTCCAAATAGAAACCGATCATGCTTTCGACAACCTGCACAACGAGCCCGCCTTTCGGCAGTTAGTCGCCGACGTTGGCCTGCCGCCGGTTTCGCAAGAGAACACTCGCTAAATTGGCGCCCGGTGGCCCGGACTTCGCGTGTGCGAAAAGCGCAACGCGAGCCGCCGGGAATACCGGTGCACTCCTGTAAACAACCCATGTATGACGCAATTCGGCGATTATCTGAAGATTAAGATCCAGCTTCTGCAGTTTCAGACCGACGTCTCTTCTGCCCGCCTCGCGAAAGTGCAGGCTCTTGTCGGCCTGCGCGAATTCCTGGGCTACAACGCGGTGCCCGCCGACTACGGCGTGGTGGGCGATCTGGAATTTCAGCCGCTCAAGGGGAACCTCGACGACTTGCAGGTGCGGGCGCTGCGCGAGCGGCCTGACTTCCGTGCCGCTGAATTGGGGATAACCGCCGCCCAGAGCCAAATCCTCCTGGCCAAAGCGAACGCCAAGGTTGATGTCAACGGCACCTATGATTTCACCCACGTTTCCGGGGAGAACACCGCTTCCATCTTCGCTAATTTTCAGCTGCCAATCTTCAACCGCAATCAAGGAGAGATCGCACGTACCGGCTATGCTCTGACGCAGGCACAAGAGCAGCGGCAATCGGCCAGCGATACGGTTCGTGCCCACTTCTGGACTTATTGGCCTGCTTCAGAACTGCGGGGCAACAATCTGGTGGAATTGAGGATGAATGCCAACTCTGAAGTCACGTGAATAAAGGCGGCCAGGAGCGGATTCAGGAAGCCAAAAGCTGCCATCCCAACTCCAATGCTGTCCACGGCCAGCGTGCCTACGAAATTCTGCATGATGATTCCACGGCAGCGTCGCGCGAGACGCAAAGTCTCGACTAACTTCGAGAGATCGCTTCCGATCAAGATCACATCCGCACTCTCCCGAGCGACATCAGTTCCCGATCCCATCGCAATTCCAACGTTGGCCTCAACCAGGGCTGGAGCATCGTTGATGCCGTCCCCTACCATGGCAACCCTGCAATTTTTCTTCCGCAACTCGCTGACCCACGTTGCCTTCTGCTCCGGCAAGAGTCCTCCGACTGCTTCGTCTACTCCGAGATCATGGCCAACCGATGAAGTTGCGGCTTGTGTGTCCCCGCTCAATAGAACCGTTCTCAAACCCATCTGTCGCATTGCCGTAACCGCATTCTTGGCTTCCGGCCGCAAAACATCCGCAATTCGGATGCTCCCAAGAACTTGCCCCGCGCGAGCAACGTAGACTTCCGACGCCCCGTCCGCACCGTTACTATCTATAGGCAAACCCCTCGTCGAGCCGCGCTCCACGAGGAGCGCTAGACTACCCACGAGGATCTCCCTGCCTTCATAACTCACCCTGACTCCTCTTCCGGGCGTGTACGAGAATTCGTCGGGCTCGACGAGTGGAATGGCGAGTTCCGTTGCCCGTGCCATAACTGCTTTGGCGAGAGGATGTTCAGACCTGCACTCCGCAATACTGGCAGCGGCTATGATCTGTTGCTCCCCGAAGCCATTGGCTGAAATGACTTCCCGGATCTGCGGAGTGCCGAACGTTAGCGTGCCAGTCTTGTCTAAAAGCACGGTATCCACGGCAGCCAGCGCTTCCAGGTAGAGGCCCCCTTTAATGATGGCGCCGTGATGGGCCGCCCGGCCGATTGTTCCGAGGATTGCCAGAGGAGTCCCAGCCGCAATACCGCACGCTCCAGCAACGATTACGACCGAAATGGTTGACCTGACATTGTGAGTAACGATGAATGTCAGAATTGCCGCGCCCAGCGCAAAATACACAAGATACCCCGCCAAGCGATCAGCGGTTTTCTGAATAGGAGCCCGTGACCTCTCAGCGCGCTCGACGGCTTCAATAATCCTTCCGAAGGTCGTGTCACGCCCGAGTTTTTGGGCACCGATTTCCAGAGCGCCCGATTGATTGATGGTCCCGGCATAGACCGCATCTCCAGGCGCTTTCTCGACCGGCATGGCCTCGCCGGTGATTGCCGCTTGTTCCACAAACGAGCGGCCACCAAGCACGATGCCATCCACTGGGATGTGTCCACCCGGCTTCACAATGACGGTTTCACCGACTTGAACCTGATCGGACGGTATTTCCACCACCTGATCATTGCGGCGCACTGCGACGGTTCTGGGGAGAAAATCGAGAAGACTCTGGATCGCGCGCCGCCCTCTACCAACCGTGAGCCCCTCCAACACTTCGGCGGCAAGGACGAAGCCAGTGATGACCAAAGCGGTGAAGAATTCTCCAATCGCCAGTGCGGAGATAAGCGCTATGGTCATCGAGAGTTCCATCGTCATCTTTCGTTCAACGATGTTCTCGAAGGCTTCCCTAAAAATGGGATATCCGCCGATCAGGGTAGCCGCAATGCCGATCACACTGATGTGCGGAAACGGCTCCCAAAGCCGGAACCAGACCGCAGCCGCAGCCAGGACCACAAAAGCCATGCGGACAAGCTCAGCCCACTCCACCCCCTGCCCTTGTTGTTCGTGCTCCGTACCAAGCTCAGGTGCGTTCAGTTCTGGGGAATTCCGCTTCTCCTCAAACCCGGAGTTTGCAGCCGAGGACTTTTCGATCGTGGGCGAAGAACTCATAGCAGGTACCCCTTCGTACTGCGAACGGGGTTATTTCAAGTACGACTTCACCATGTCGATCACTTCATCAGCGGCCGTTACCTGTTGTGAGGTCGGTTTCTGTTTTCCGTGGAGAACGTGGCTCCGGACGTGCCCTTCCAGAAGCTCGGCCATCAAGCTATTCATCGCTCCTCTGGCCGCGCTCATCACTTGCAGAACTTCGGAGCAATCCCGCTCTTCGTCCAGGGCTCGCACCAGGGCTTCTACCTGCCCTCGGATGCGCTTGGCCCTGAGAAGGAGGTTCTGCTTTTCCTTAATTGTGTGACTCATAGTCTCCTGGCATAATACCATACCCGGTATGGTAGTCGGGGCATTAGGAGATTGGAAACTTGTTGGTGGGCACACCCGATGGACAGCAGATCCCGGTCAGTCAGCTCGCCAATATTACCCAGGGGAACGGTGCGTCCTTTATTTATCGTGAAAATAACTCCCGCTACATCGGCGTGCAGTACAGTATCGAGGGGCGCGACTTAGAGCGGGCAGTGCGCGACGGCCAAGCGGCGGTCAAGAAAGCCGTGATCCTGCCGCCGGGTTACACGATGTCGTGGGGCGGCGAATACAGCCAGTTTCTCGAAGCCAAATCGCAGATGTATTTCATTGGACCCCTTGCGGTCGTGCTCATCTTCATGATTTTGTTTGCGCTCTACGGAAATTTCAAATTCCCCGTCACCATCGCCCTCGGAGTCGTTATGACGGAGCCGGTGGGAGCGCTGGTTGCGCTGAAACTTACACACACTCCTTTCAGCGTTTCCTCCGTGTTGGGTCTTCTCGCGCTGCTGGGGGTCTCCGTGGAGACGGCCGTCATCCTCGTCTCCTACATCAACAAGTTGCGCCAGGAAGGGATGAGCATTCACGAGGCCACACGGGAAGCTTCGCTGCTTCGGCTCCGTCCGATCATGATGACGGCTCTAGTCGCCTGCCTCGGGTTGCTGCCTGCGGCTCTTTCCACTGGCATCGGATCGGATACGCAAAGGCCGTTTGCCATAGTCATCGTTGCCGGCCTCATCTCCCGCCTCTTCATCGGCTTCTTCGTCAATCCTGTGTTGTACGAGATGGTTGCGCGCGAGGGCGATGTGCTGCAGGTATAGAGGGAGTAAGCGTGGCTAGACGGTGCTACGGCCTTCGCGAGTGCGACGGGGAACAGCGTAGCACTTGCAAGATGCCGGTAAGCAGCATTTTCGGAGTGGGAGGACAACCGGGAATATATCCATCTACGGGAATGACCGCGTCCACCGGACCGACTACGGCGTAGCTGCCGCCGAAGATTCCACCTCTGCAACCACACGCCCCAACCGCCACGACCAGCTTCGGAGAAGGGACCGCATCATAGGCGTTTTTCAGCGCTACTGCCATATTTCGAGTTACAGGCCCGGTGACCAGCAGCATATCCGCATGCTTCGGGGATGCGACAAAGTGAATTCCAAATCGTTCCAGGTCGTAGTAGGGGTTGGTAAGGGCGACGATCTCTGCTTCGCAGCCGTTGCACGATCCGGCATCGACTTGCCGTATGTTCAGCGCCCGCCCGACCAGCGAGCGAATCTGCTCGGCTGCCTGAGATAAGGCAGGCTCGTCCTGGACAACTTCGGCACGACTCTGGATGTCCCAGCGCCGCACCAGTCCTTCCTTGCCGACACCGCAACGGGCTAGTCTTTCCGCGTAGCGGAACGCCCCACTGCCGGCAGCGATGCAGCGCGAGCACGCAATGCAATCACCGTAATTGAGAACCAGATACTCGCGCCCGGCTGAGTCGTCAACTTTGTCGACTTTTAGTGCCGAGGTCGGGCAGGCGGCGACCACGCGACGCGCCACCTCGCTGGTCAGCAGGTCCGGCTGGACATCCGGCATGCGGCTTCCGGCGGCGTTCGACAATAATTCGCCGACCGGAATCAGCACCTGCGGGCTTCTGAGACTGCGCTCGACCGCGTCGCCGATCATCGATCACATCCCGAGTACGAGAGATTGAAGCTTTTGTTGATCAGGGGAAAGTCCGCAATGATGTTGCCGGGCATAGCCAGGGGCAGGGCGGGCCAATTCTGAAACGAAGGCGACTTGATGTGGCAGCGCGCAATTTTGCCGTCGCGGATTCGCACCCAGTAAAGCAGCTCGCCACGCGGCGATTCGACGGCCGACAAAGCCTCGGCGTTTCCCGATGATGGCACCGGCGCGAGAATCGATCCCGCCGGAAGATCCTTCAGCGTTTCCAGGATCAAGCCCGTGGAAATGGCCGTCTCGTCGATACGGATGCGCGCACGCGCCAGCACATCTCCATACTTGTATTGTGGGACGTCGACGTTGAGGTTGCGATAGCGGCCGCTCGGATGATCGCGACGGACGTCCATTCTGATTCCACTGGCGCGCGCCGCGGGCCCAACCACCGCCAGTTGCCGGGCAATTTCGGCGGTCAGGATTCCGGTCGATTCAAAGCGGTTCTGAACGGACGAAGTGTGCAGGATGAGACGTGCCATGCGCGCAAAATCGCGGGCTGCGGCTGTGACCATCGCGCCGAACTCACCCGTTTCCGCGGCGGACAAGTCGCGGGTTACGCCTCCAGGCACGGCCATGCCACGCCAGAAGCGCGTACCAAAAAAGCGGGTAGAAGCCTGCAGCAGACTCTCCTTAATGCGCGCGGTGTAGGCGGCCGGCACGCTGAATCCGACATCTCCGCAGAGCGCCCCGACGTCGGCAATGTGGGCGATCATGCGCTCCAGTTCGAGTCCGATCAGGCGGATGGCCTGCGCCCGCGGCGGCACCGGGATCGCCAACGCGTTTTCGATGGCCTGGCTGTAGGCCACGGCGTGCGAGAAGCAGTTGTCGCCGGAAACCGATTCGGCAATCATCACCCCGTCCATCACCGGTGCGTTCTCGAACAGCTTCTCCGTGCCCTTGTGGGTATAGAAGTGCCGCAATTCGAGATGGAGGACGGTATCGCCGACGACACTGAAACGAAAATGCCCAGGCTCAATGATGCCGGCGTGTATGGGACCGACCGGCACTTCGCAAACCCCGTCCCCCTGCACTCTTAGAAAGTGGTACTGTCCTTCTGCCCAGGGCACATGCGAAACGTCGTCGATCATGGGATGTACGTTCTCCGGCCAATTCTCGTGAAACAACAAAGGACGCGGATCGGGATGCCCATCACACTCGATGCCGTACTGGTCGTGGAGTTCGCGTTCGTACCAGGCAGCTGCGGGCGTGATCTCGGTTGCCGACGGAATGGATCCGGTGACGGGCGCACTGATCATCCGGTATTCGTGGCCATTCACCTCGATGAGGTAGTGAACGCGGCGTGCGCGGTTGTCGTTGCTGCTGCCAGGATCGCTGCTGCCAAAAATGGAGACCAGCCGCGTATTCGCGGAGCGCAGCAGTTCCAGCGCCCGCGACACGCCTGCATCGCTATTGAAGACAGTCTCTGTCATGGTTGCAGCACCGCCATCGCGCCGCGCAAAACCGCCACAAAAGCCGCCGGGACATGGATGCCCAACACCAGCAGGCACAGAGCGCAGACGCCCATGACGACGAACCAGGAAGCCTGCAACGCCGGCTGCTGCAGGGGAACATCCTCCGGCTTGCCCATGAGCATGTACTGGAAATGGTGGAGCAGCGCGCCAAACACCACGGAGATCGCTGCCAGCATCAGCACGGCAATGAAATAGTGTGCCGTCGAGAAAGCCGCCGTGAGAATCAATAGTTCACTGACAAACAACCCAAAGGGTGGCATCCCAGTGATGGCGAGCGCGCCTAGGATGAGGGCGCTGCCGGTCCAGGGAAGGGAACGGGCCATGCCGCGAATCCGCTCCATGCGGAGGGTGCCGAAGTTTTCTCGAACATTTCCCGCGGTGAAAAACAGAAATGTCTTGGCGATCGAGTGATTGAAGGTGTGCAGCAACGCGCCGAATAGTCCCAGTGCGCCACCGAGACCGACGCCGATGGCGACAATGCCCATGTGCTCAATGCTGCTGTAGGCGAGCAGGCGTTTCAGATCGCGTTGCACAATCATCAGCAAGCTGGCCACGGCGAGCGAGACTCCACCAAAGATCAGCAGCAGAGTATGACTGAAGCCGCTGCCGATGGCTCGCGAGGTGATCGCGTCAAAACGCAGCAGCGCGTACATCGCGCAATTCAGCAGGACCGCGGACAACAGCGCGCTGATGGGCGAAGGAGCCTCGGCGTGGGCATCGGGCAGCCAGCTATGCATGGGCACAAAGCCAACTTTGGTTCCGTATCCCACCGCGACAAAAACAAACGCCAGTTTCAGCAGTTCGCGTCCACCCACCAGACCGGGAGCGGCGGCCATCAGCGTGCCCCAATCGAGCGCGGACTCGGGGCTGACTCCGCCCTTCACCGCCGCCAGGTAAAGGGCGATAGTTCCGAACAGCGCGAAGGCGATGCCCACAGTGCAGACGATCAAGTATTTCCACCCGGCCTCGACCGCGCCTTCCGTGTTGTAGAAGCCCACCAGCAGCGCGGACGCCAGAGTGGTGGCTTCAACAAAAATCCACATCATTCCGAGATTGGCCGAGAGGTACACCGCCACCATGGTGAACAGGAACAAGAACACCAGCCCATAAAACCAGCGCAGAGAAGAAAATCTTCCTTCCGGAACATGCCGCAGGTATCCCGACGAATAGACGAGCACGAGCGCGGCGATGAGTCCAAGACTGATGAGGAAGAACGACGTGAGGCCGTCGGCGCGCAGATAACGTCCCGCCGTCAGAACGCCCTGGGAATGAATCTTGTAGACCGTAAGACAGATCGCGGCCAATTGCAGCGCGCCGGTGGTAAGGGCGGCGCGCACTACCACGCGCGGTTGCCGGCACAGGAACACACAAAGCGCGCCGGCCAGCGGTATAAACAATGGCAGAAGCAGGACCATGCATCAGCCTCGCAGCCGCCGCAGTTTGGAAACGTCCAAGTGGTCGAAGGTGTCGCGGATACGAAAGACAAACAATCCCATCAAGAAGACTCCCATCAGCAGGTCGAACACAATTCCGATCTCGATGACCAGCGGCATGCCGAAGGTGGTGGTCAGAGCAGCGAGGAAGATGCCGTTATCCAATACCAGCAGGCCGACCACCTGCATCAGCGCCTTCTTGCGGCTCACCATCAGGAACCCGCCGGTTAACACGAGTGCGACTGCGGCGGCGAGCATGGCTTGGTCGCCGCCCAGGGCCCCGACATAGGGCCGCACCGCAAAGAAAGAAAGCAAAATGAGTCCTGCGGCAATGAACACGGATTGGGAAGACGACGTCGAAGAGGAGACGTCGCGCGGTGCCTGCAATTCTTCGACGATGCGGTACAGCACGTAAGGAATTGCGACCGCCTTGACGATTAACACCATGGCGGCGACGACGAAGCCCGCCGTCGAATGATGCATGCGCGACACGGCAACGATCTGTGCGGTGATGACCAACGATTGCACGCTGTATAAGCCGATGCAGGTGGAAATCCGCTTGGCGGCCGCGATCAGCAGCACCGTCATGAACAAGAACACCCCGGACGACGCCAGAGCTTTGGCCGCAGCGGTCTCAAATAATCCCATCGTTAACCTCTAATCCCATCGCTCACCTCATCAGCGCTGTAAAAACCACAGCTAGGATCGCCAGCGCCGACGCCACGCCGAGGAAATCGGGAACCAGATACATCCGCAGTTTCGCCACACTGCTTTCCACCAACGCGAGCGCCACCACGAGTGCGGCGATTTTCAGGAACAGCATTAGCCCTGCGATAGCGAGCGCCAGCGCCGAAAGGCTGCCCGCTATCCCCCAAGGGACAAACAGCGCGATCAGCAGCGCCATGACCACGGTGAGTTTGATTGCGCTTGCCCATTCAATCAGGGCGAGGCTCGGTCCCGAGTATTCCAGCACCATCGCCTCGTGAATCATGGTCAGTTCCAGATGCGTGGTGGGATTGTCCACCGGGATGCGCCCCGTTTCCGCGATGGCCACCAAGACCAAGGCCACAAACGCCAACGCGTGAACGGCCGAAAACTGAAAGAAGTTCTGGCCCAAGGTCCACTGCACCATTCCCGCGATAGTTCCGGTATGCGCCGCGATGGCCACGGACATCAACGCCAGCAAGAATGGAGCTTCCGCCAAAGTCGAAACCAGAGCCTCGCGGCTGGCCCCCATGCCTCCGAAAGAGCTGCCGCCATCCATCGCTCCCAGCATTAAGAAGAAGCGCCCCAGCGCCAGCAGGTAAACGAGAAGGATGAAATCGCCGCGCGCGCCCAGAAGCGCCGAGCCGTGCAGCAGCGGAACAAACGCCGCGACCACCAGGGTGGTAGCGAACAGGACGATGGGGGCGAGGCGAAAAACGAAGGAAGCCGAAGCTGGGACGAGATCTTCTTTGCGAAGGAGCTTGAACAGATCGGCGTACGGCCTCCACACGCTCGAGCCGCGCCGATTCTGAATTCTGGCTTTGAGCCGGGCAATCACACCGCGCACCAGCGGTGCCAGCAAAATAAGCAGCAAAACCTGGACCGCATTCATCGCCAGTGTCATACCCACCTCATGAACATCAGCAGGGCGATCAGGGCGGCGAAGATATAGAGCAGGTAGATCTGAATATTGCCGGTCTGGAGCCGTCGCAAACGGAGCGCGGCTGCGACGATGGCATCCACCCCGGGCCGGTACAAATACTTTTCAAAAGAGGTGGTGCGAACCGAGCGGTACGAGATCGAAGCCGGGAAATAGGGTTGGTCCGCAGGGACCACGTCGAGCGTTCGATCCGCCTTGTACACCTGCGAGAATACTCTTCGCAGCGGCTTGGAGAACGCGGTGGAGGTGTATTGCATGCGCTCGTCCAAGCCGGGAAGTCCGCAGGCCCAGGTCGCTGTCAGCTTCTTTGCTCGCTTGAATGCGGCAATGCCGACGGCCAACACAAGAACGAACAGCGCGATCCAGGGAAGTACGCTGGAGAGCGATGTTGCCACTGGCGGCAAGGTAGCGCCGGGAATCAGTTCCTCCGTCAGTGCGCCCAGGCTGCGCAACACCAAGCCGGGGAAAATTCCGATCACGACGCACGCCGTCGCCAGCGCCAACATGCCTGCCTGCATTGGCAAAGAAACTTCATTCGCACTTCCCGCCTCGTGACTGCGGGGACGCCCCAGGAAGGCGACGCCGTATACCTTGGCGAAGCACGCGGCTGCCAATCCGCCGATCAACGCCAGTACGCCCGCAGCCAATGGCAAGATGATGGCGGCGGAGAGATCTGTCATTTCCGAACCCGCCAGAAAACTGCGGAAGGTGAGCCACTCGCTGACGAAACCGTTGAACAACGGCAAGCCAACTATGGAACAACAGGCAATCAGGAATACGGCGCCGGTCAGAGGCATTCGTTTTTGCAACCCGCCGAGTTCTTCCAGGTCGAGGGTGTGAGCCGCGTCGGAAATTGCGCCAGCCCCAAGAAACAAAAGACTCTTGAAAATCGCGTGGTTCAAGCAGTGGAGCAGGGCCGCAGTGAGCGCGAGAGCTGCCCAGACCGGGGCATGGTTTGCCATGAACACCAGCGCCGCCCCCAGGCCGAGATAGATGATGCCAATGTTTTCGACGCTATGATAAGCAAGCAAACGTTTCAGATCGTGTTCCGAGATCGCGTACAACACACCCAGCAGGCCCGACACGCCGCCTGCCAGGAGCGCCAGATATCCCCACCAACTGGGGCCGCCGCCGAGAAAATCAAAAGCGAACCGGACCAATCCATAGACCGAGGTTTTGAGCATGATGCCCGACATCAAGGCCGACACCGGACTGGGCGCAATCGGATGCGCTCGGGGCAGCCATAAATGCAGCGGAACAATTCCGGCTTTCGTTCCGAAACCTACAAACGCCAGCAAGAAGACCGCCGTGCGCAGCGCTGGCGTCATCAGGGCTGCGCTGGCCCGCATCTCGGCGAAGTTGCCCGCGTGCGGCAGGAATAACAGGAACGCACCGATGACGGCGGCCGCGCCAGCATGCATCATCAGGAGATAGATAAAAATGTTGTGGCGCCGCTGTTCTGAGTCGCCGTCAATCACGACCAGGCCGGCCGAGAACAGGGTCATCAGTTCCCATCCGAATAGAAACGCGAATGCCGTGGAAGCGGTTACCACCAGAACCATCGACATCAGGAACAGAGGCAAGAGCACCCACAGCCAATCCCGATGCGCTCCCGAATAGTGGCGCGGGATGTAGGAACTCGAAAACAATATGACGGGCAGTGAGACCGAGCAAATCAGCAATAGAAAGAACGCGCTGAGCCGGTCTACGCCGAGTGCGAACGAGAACGATGCCACTCGAGAAACATCAAGCGTGAACCTTTGCCCACCCCAGAACGCCGCCCACGCAACAATCATTCCGATGGCTAGCGATGCCATGAGCAGTACCGCAGGGAGGGCGCGCGCCTTCGTCCAGCGGCGGGAGATCAGAGTGACAACGGGTACCGACATCATTGCCACCAGGAACAAACTGAAAGGAACTTGCGTCATTGGAATCGTTGTCCGTCCGTCCGACCCCTAAATCGGCATAGGGCGGCGGTGAATTCCAAACGCGGTGAGATCGCGCGGTGGACCCCAACGTCGACTGTGCCCCTCACTTTTCCCCCGCTGGCGTAAGTTGAGAAAGGAGGTCCCTGATGTCTACCAGGTGGTTGTTGAAGACCTGCCGGGCATCGTCAAGTAGACGAAAGATTGCTTGGTCTGGCACGGAGTAGTAGACGTTCTGGCCTTCTTTGCGGCCGACTACAATGCTGCTCTTGCGCAAGACTGCAAGTTGTTGAGAAAGCGTACTTTGTTCAACTTTCAGGCGGGAGCTGAGCTCATTTACGCCGACTTCCCCGGAGCGCAGACTGTCCAGTATCCGGATCCGCATCGGATGCGCCAAGGCTTTGAAAAACTCGGCCGTGAACTGTGATAACTCAGGCATCTTTATATCGTTATATTTGCATATTTGTTCATATAGATCAATATGACTTCCGTCACTTCCCAAAAATTCCGGTGATTTCGCAGTCTGCAAGTTGTTGAGCATGGTCAGCTATACGACAAGGTTGTCAGTGTGGGGATGTTCGAGCACGTGGGAATACTCCAACCGGGCGTACGAGCTATTGCGACCGGGCGGAGTATTTCTGAACCACGGGATTGCATATTCCGCCACCTACCACCGGCGGGGTCCGTCTTTCAGCCACCGCTACGATGTTTCCCGATGGCGAAATGGTCCCAATCAGTACCACCATTCGAGCGGCGGAACTGAGTGGCTTTGAGGTCCGGGACGTTGAGAGTTCGCGCGAGCGCTATGAATCAACGCTCCACCACTGGGTCCGACGTCTGGAGGCTCATGCAGAGCAGGCACGTGAAATCTCGGATGATACAACTTACCGGATATGGCGCTTCTACATGGCCGGCTCGGCTCATGGGTTCCGCACGGGTCGCCTGAACGTATACCAGACACTCCTCGCTAAGCCACGGCAAGGCGGCAGCGGTTTGCCGCTGACGCGGGAAGATTGGCATCGCGTCTAAGAAACAATCGATCCGATCATAGACCTCGATCTTGCCATGGGTCTCACACGATGGGCAGAGGTCCTCCCCGCTTCAACTCCTCGGGCGGCTCTCCCCGTATCAGGCCTTCCAGCATGTGCATGAGGTCGAGGCTTCTCTGGTAGTAATGCTCAGCCAGGTACTTCTCAATGACCAATCCCATTTGCGGGTTGGCTTCTACGATCCGCTCCAAGGCCGTTTTGCCGAGGGTCATGATCTTGCAGTCGGTGACACACTGGGCGGTCACCATATATGTCTCCCCCAGCAGCACGCTCGCCCCGATCATCGTACCGGAACCCACTTCTTCGATCACAATGCCGTGACCCGCTGGAGTGGGAGCGCGGAGTACGACTTCCCCTTCGAGTAAGACGAACGCACGGGCGGCGGGCTGTCCTTTGCGGTAGACGATTGCGCCGGCTTTGTATTGCTCGGTGCTTGCGTAGTTACTGAGAAAATCGATCTCCTCCGGTCGGAGATAGCTGAAGACCTTGGTTGCTTTCAGAGTCGCGGTTGTCATACGTCCTCCTTTGCGTTCATGAAAGTGTTAAGCACGAAGCTCGTGAACTGGCGCCACCATGAATTTGGCCCGGTATCCGATGCCACCGTTCCAATAGCCGTGAATCTGCGACGGGCACCCTGGGGCGCCCAGGGAAGAATTCGGAGCCTACCTAGGGAATGGGCGATGGTATTGGAGCAGACACGGAGACCGTAAGAGGGTGGATGGCTCATGGGCTTGTCCCCTCCTGGTGTGCGTTGGGCAACGTTCAGGTTCACCACTAAGCCAGCCACACACTTGGAAAGAGCAGCTACGGAGCAAACAAAGCCATTTTCACCGTACCCCTGTCTATGTCGGCGCGCAGTGACCCCCGTCAATCATGGCTGTGACGCAGCGAGCCTGGTCCTCCGCCTCTATTCTGACTGTAGTAGATGCGATCATGAGCAGGAGCGCACAGATTGAGCTCGGCCCATGCGGGCCAAAACAAGTGATCTTGGTCACAGAAAGCGGAAGGCGCCTGGCAGAACATTGGGTGGGCAGCGCTGGGCGCTCAGAACGCGCCGAGGGTTTGGTGTGCGCCGCGCCGACCCACTGGGCGGAGATGCAAGGAGTACGAGGTGCGGATTAAACCGACAAGGTGGCGCTGGCTTTCGCAGATTATCTTCTTCTCCCTGTTCTTGTTCCTTCTGCTACGAACGGAGTTCCGCGGATCGCTGCACGCCGGCGGGAGTGAGATCAGGCTTCCCTATCCGGTGCAGTTGTTTTTCCAATTTGATCCGCTGGTGACGTTGTCGAATGCGCTCTCCAGCCGCGCGCTATACCGCGGCCTGTTGTGGAGCCTGGTCATTCTGCTGCCGACGATGCTGCTCGGACGCTTCTTCTGCGGCTGGATTTGTCCACTGGGCTCGATTCACCATTTCTTCAGCAGCCTGAAATCCGAGCGCAAACGTGGAAAGCAGCTGATTGAATCGAACCGCTACAAGCGCTGGCAGACGACGAAGTACTACCTCTTAGTCGCGGCCTTAATCGCTGCCGTATTGGGCACGGGGGTCGTCGGATGGCTGGATCCCTTCTCGTTGCTGGTGCGCTCACTCGGCCTGTCCATTCTGCCCGGAACGGACTATGCCCTGAACGCCGTGCTGCGTGCGCTGGAACACAGCAGATTTGCATCGGTACAGATGGTGGGCAGCGGGTTGCATTTCATTTTCGGAGCGCTGCTGCTCGGTTTTAAACAGCCGTATTTTCGGCAAGGGATTTGGCTCGGCATCATCTTCATATTTCTTCTGGCACTGAATTTTCGCGTGACCCGCTTCTGGTGCCGAGCGCTTTGCCCACTGGGCGCTCTGCTCGGGGTCGCATCGCGCTGGTCGATTCTTGGACTGGTCAAGAGCCCAGAGCATTGCGAGGACTGCAATCGGTGCCTGCTGCGCTGCCAGGGCGGCGACGATCCCATCGGCGGAGTTCCGTGGCGTCAGCCGGAGTGTCATCTCTGTCTGAACTGCATTGACGAGTGTCCGGAGCACGGCCTGCAGTTCAAGTTTTTCCCCGCTCAAAAGTCCATCGGTGTGAACCTGCAGAGACGCAAGGTGCTCACTGGATTGGCGGCGGGAGCCGCCGTGGTTCCCCTGTTGCGAAGCACGCCTGGATTCGTAGTCGAGCGCCAGGAGCGGTTGCTGCGTCCTCCGGGCGCGCTGGACGAAGAGCACTTCTTGTCGCGTTGCATACGGTGCGGCGAGTGCATGAAGGTCTGCCCCAACAACGCGCTGCATCCCGCGTTGAACGAGGCGGGGTTGGAAGGTCTCTGGACGCCGGTCATGGTGCCGCGGATTGGCTATTGCGAGAGCAGTTGCGTGCTGTGCTCCCAGGTTTGTCCTACCGGGGCAATCTGGGAGATCACGGCGAAAGAAAAGGGCTGGGAGGCGCGGGTCGCCGGCGACGCCAAACCCATCAGTCTCGGGACAGCGTTCTTAGATCGCGGACGATGTTTGCCTTGGGCCATGGCAACCCCGTGCATTGTCTGCGAGGAGTGGTGTCCGACATCACCCAAGGCCATCTATTTGCAGCCAGCCGAGGTCGCGGATGCAGAGGGCCATCTGAAGCAGGTAAAACAACCGTTTGTTGATCCCCATCTCTGCGTGGGCTGTGGGGCGTGCGAATACGCCTGCCCGGTTCAGGATCGCCCGGCAGTTTACGTGACCAGCGTCGGCGAGAGCCGCTCGCGAACCAACCAGATACTGCTGAACCGGGGCAAAGACAAGGAGAGGCCGAGATGAAAGCCCGCGGACTGCTGCTCATCATGCTCGGTGTTGCCCTACTCCTGGACGCCGGTTGCAAACGTCAACCGGGAACTGGGCCGTCATTCTTCCCCGCGTCCAATCAGGTTGCGGGCTGGACGAAGAGTGGAGATACACGGACCTTCGAGGCTGCCGACCTCTGGAAGTACATTGACGGCGAGGCGGAACGGTACTTGAAGGCTGGGGTGCAGCGAGTGTCTACGGCCGACTACAAGTTCCAGAACAAGGTCGAAGCGACAGCAGACATCTATGCCATGGGAAACGCGGAGGGTGCCGACGCGATTTTCAGATCGGAACCGGGTGTCGATGGGAAACCGATCCAACTTGGAGACACCGCGCGCTTGTCCAGCCAGAGCCTGGTCTTCCGCAAGGGAGCTTACCTGGTGCGAATCGTTGCCTTTGAGGAATCGGCGGAAACACAGCAGGCACTTCTGCAACTAGGGCACGGCATCGAACTGAGGCTTGCCCGGTGACGATCGGCAGAAGTGCTGTTCGTCACTGAAAAGTCAGACGGATTGAGGTATAGGTAGCTTGAGGATTTTCGGAGCTGGCCGTGGGTTCACCGGAGAACCCTTATGAGCGCAACGCGCAGCACCAGTCGGCGGGATTTTCTTGGCAAGTGCCTCACCGGCGCCGCGGTTCTGGGCGCAAGCGGCAGGATGGGACTGCTCGCGGCAGCAGAACAACAACAGCAACAACAAGTAGCGGCTCTCGCGAAGTCCAGGGTGGTAATCGCGCGCGATGCCATGCTGCGCGGCGGCGGCAGCACGGTAGATTCGCGCCGGATGCTGAGCCTTCTGGATCGTGCCATGCAGGCTCTTTTCGATCACGATAATCCGATCGAGACGTGGAAGAAACTGGTCCGCCCGGGCGACACGGTGGGACTGAAAGTGAATGCACTTGGAGGACGCGGACTCTCCAGCAACCTTCAGCTCGTCGAAGCCATTTGCGAGCGGTTGCAGGAGGCCGGAATCAAGGCGAGCGATATCGTGGTCTGGGACCGCGACAGCGACGAAATGGAACACGTTGGATTCCATGTATCGACGGGCGGAAACCGGGTGCAGTGCTTTGGTACGGATCGCGTTGATTACGAACCGGAGCTGGCCATGTATGGCAGCGTGGGCAGCCGGTTGTCGAAGATCCTGACGCAACGCTGCAATGTTCTGATCAATATTCCGGTGCTGAAAGACCATGACGGCGCCGGCGTAACCATGGCTTTGAAGAACATGTATGGCGTGATTCATAACCCGAACAAGTACCACCCCAACGGTTGCAATCCGTACATCGCGGATTTGAACATGCTGCCGGAAATCAGAACCAAGATGCGATTGACCATCTGCGACGCGACCACGGCCTGCTTTGAAGGTGGACCGGGATACAAGCCGGAATACAGTTGGAAGAACAATGCCCTGATGGTTTCGCAAGATCCAGTTGCGCTCGACTACACGGGCTGGCAAATCATCGAGCGCAAGCGGGCCGAAAAGGGATTGAAGACGCTGGAAGGCGATAAAAGAGCGCCAAACTACATCGCGACTGCCGCCGATGCCCAGCATCGACTGGGCACGAATGATCCCAGGAGAATCGCGGTTGTCGAGGTGTAGGGAGTGCGCGATTGAGGCTGCAATATGTCGCGTGAGTTCGATGCGCGAGAAGGCGAGAGTGCCACGGTTCGCGGTGAGCAGAGCCCGTTCTCGCGCCCGGTCGATCGGCGGGCGTTCTTGCAGTGCGCTCTGGCGTCGGGAGCAGCTCTGGGCATTTGCGAATTCACCCCCCTTGTCGCGACCCCCGCGTGGGCGGGTCCGCAAAAGCAGGATGATTCGCGTTTCACCGTCGAAGCAAAGTTTTACCAGAAACTCCCAAACAAAAAGATCAAGTGCAAGCTGTGTCCGCGCGAATGCACGGTGGGAGATCGGGAACGCGGCTATTGCGGCGTACGCGAGAATCGCGGGGGAACCTACCACACGCTGGTGCACTCGCGGGTGTGCGCCGCGCACATCGATCCCGTCGAGAAGAAACCTCTGTTCCACTACCTGCCGGGGACGCTGGCTTTCTCATTGGCCACGGCTGGCTGCAACGTCGACTGCAAATTTTGCCAGAACTGGGACATCTCCCAGGTGCGTCCGGAGCAGGTCCCCGCCGATTACGCGCCCCCGAAATTGGTTGCCGAGCTGGCCAAACAGCACGACTGTCCGACCATTGCCTACACCTACAGCGAGCCGGTGGTATTCAGCGAATACCTGATGGATGCAGCCGATGCCGGGCACGAAGCCGGAGTTCGCAGCGTGGTCGTGTCGAATGGCTACATGCAAGAGGAGGCGCTGAAGGCAGCTTACGGAAAGATGGACGCAGTCAAGATCGATCTGAAAGCGTTTACGGAGTCCTACTACAAGGATGTAGTCGTCGGTGAGTTGAAGCCGGTGTTGGACTCGCTGGTCACCTTGCGGAAGATGAACAAGTGGACCGAGATCGTCTACCTGGTGGTTCCGGCGATGAACGACAGCGATGCCGAATTCCGGGGCCTGGCGCGCTGGATCAAGACAAACCTGGGCGTGGATGTGCCGGTGCATTTCACGCAATTTCATCCGCAATACCTGTTGAAGAACCTGCCCATCACGCCGGTGCCCACGCTGGAGCGTGCCAAGGCGATTGCCGACGCCGAGGGGCTGCACTATGTCTACATCGGCAATGTGCCGGGACATCCTGCGCAAAACACTTACTGCCCGAAGTGCCGCCGCATGTTGGTGGAACGCGTCGGGTTCACGGCGAGTCAGATGCTGATCCGCAAGGGCAGTTGCCCATTCTGCGGGCAGCCGATCCCCGGCGTTTGGCACGCATGAGAAGGCGAGAGGAGGTTTCGCGTATGAATATCTCGCATACGAACATAAAGATGCGCTCCAAAATCTATTGGCTGGTGGCTCTACTCATCGCGATCACGGCGATTGCGGCACTGCGGCACGTCCGTGCGGCCGATCCTCAGAACGTGAGACAAGCGGGTGTCGCCGGTGGCTTCTATCCAGCCGACGCAAAGACACTTTCGGCGATGATGGATGACATGTTGGCGCATGCCGCTTCGTCTCAGCCGCCGATCACCGACCCTATCCTCGCTGTGGTTGCACCTCACGCCGGCTATCAGTTCTCTGGCCCCGTCGCTGCCTACACCTACGCTGCGCTGAAAGGGCGGAAGTTTTCGCGCGTGGTCGTGATTGCGCCGTCGCACTACGAGGCCTTTGATTTCACTTCCGTCTATGACGGCGATGCTTATGCGACGCCGTTGGGGACAGTCCCAGTCGACAAGGCGTTTGCAAAGCAACTCGTGCAGATGAGTCCAACTATCAAATTCTCCAGCCAGGGGCACACTCCCACCAAAGAGGGCACTGAGCATGCGCTCGAGGTGGAGTTGCCGTGGTTGCAGCGGGTGCTGGGCGATTTCGAACTCGTGCCCATCGTCATGGGAGATCAGAGTTACGAAAGCAGCCGCGCGCTGGGTGTGGCTCTGGCGAAGCTCATCCAGGGCAAAGATAAAAATAAAGACACGCTGATCGTGGCCAGTTCCGATCTATCGCACTATCACCCCTACGACGAAGCGGTGAAGATCGACCATAAAACGCTGGGCGCACTGCAGGTATGGGACTACTTCAGCATGTCGCGGAACTTCGAGGCGCGGATCTGGGAAGCCTGTGGCGGCGCGCCTATCGTAGCTGCCATGATTGCCGCCGAGCGCATGGGAGCGAACCAAGCTGTGGTGCTCAAGTACGCCAATTCAGGCGACATTACCGGCGATCGCTCGCGCGTGGTCGGATACAGCGCGGACGTCTTTTTGAAAACTCCAAGCGGAAAAACGGTGGAACCGCAATTCTCACTGAATGGCCACGAGAAAAACGAACTGCTCGCACTGGCTCGCAAGTCGGTGGAGTACGCGGTACGGGAGAACAGGCCGTATGAACCAACCGCCAGCGCAAGCGAAGTGCTGAATCAGGAGCGCGGCGCGTTCGTGACCCTGCGCAAATCGGGAGAACTGCGAGGGTGCATCGGCTATACCTCCGCGGCGAAACCTCTATACATGACCGTGCGGGACACGGCCACGCTGGCCGCTTTGCGCGATACCCGATTCCAGCCGGTAGCAGCCTCAGAATTGGCGCAAATCGATTATGAAGTCTCCGTGTTGTCGCCCCTTCGGCGCGTGCTGGACATTCGTCAGATCAAGGTTGGCCAGCACGGTTTGCTGATGAAAAACGGCGCGTACGAGGGCCTTTTGCTTCCGCAGGTGCCGGTGGACGAACGATGGGATCGACAGAAGTTCCTGGAAGAAACCTGCATGAAAGCTGGTATGCACTCCGGTTGCTGGAAGGATGAGAACACAGACATCTTTATGTTTACGGCAGTGGTGTTCGGAGAAAAGAGGCCGCAAGCGCTTACGCCCGAGACCTCTTTGCCTCCAGGCTTACCCGCGCCGCCAGGAGGGTTGGCGCCAGGTTTACCGCCGCACTGAGCCATGCAGTTTTCCAGAAACCAAACACCGGGATGAGATAACTGCTCAACAAAAGCGCGCCCACGCATCCGCCCAGCAGATCGAGGGCATAGAGTGTACCCAGCTGTGATCGACCGCTGCGGGCATTATTGTCATCGTCATCGTTATAAAGGTAGATCTCTGTCGCGATCGGAAATTGATAGCCTCCCAGTATTCCGCAGAGCGCCGCCAAAGCAGGGAAGACAAACTGCGCCGCCAGCCAGGTTGTCGCCATCCCAGAAATCTTCGACAGCAGGCTAACCGCAAATATCAGCGCAGGACCAGAAAGGGCGAGCAGGAACTGGGTGGTTGCCATGGTGCGGCAGGGTGGACTATCGCCGGAACGAATGCGGCGGATGCCCAGCCAACTTCCGAAGGCAATGCCTGCCATGCACATGGCGATGAGGATTGCAAGCTGGTGGTAAACGTAGCCGTAAACGGACTGGAATGCCAGCAGCAGAAAAATCTGCAGAGCCATCAGGGTAAATCCGGTCGCAGCCATGCAGCACGCTGCGGAAGAACGGGCGCGCTTCTCGCGAGCGGGCACATACGCCAGGAGAACCACAACAAACAGCAAGACAACCAGGACCGCATCGATGACACTGGTGAAAGCGATGTGCGCGGCGGCGCGGAACCAGCGGGAATAGCCCAGCTTGAACTGCGTGCTCCAGAGCACAACGTCGAAGTAATAGGCAATCGGCTCGAAATCGCGATTGACGGGCGTCGAGGCCAGCGGCCGCAGTTGCTCGCGAACCTGCTCCATGCGATCCGGCATCATGCGGAACGGGATGAAATATTCGCGAACATACTGCGTCCTCAGATTCCGCTCCTGCAATCTTCTAATCAACGTTTTGGGATTGTCCGTGAGAACATCAGGTCGCGTAGCGGCGAAGAAGTGGATGGTTTCGCCTGGGACGGCGACCACGTAAGGGAAGACTTGCCGCAGGGTGTGGTGAATGCAGCGCAGGAATTCCGCGAGGTCGGGGCTGACGTAGTCCTCCGACGAGCGCAGTTGCAAGGCGAGCAGTCCGCCGGACGCGAGGCGATCGCGAGCGGAGCGAAAGAACTCGGCGGTGTAGAAGCGGTTCAACTGCGCGGTCTGCGGGTCGGGCACATTCAGAATAATCACGTCGAATGTGCCGCCAGCCGCCTTGAGATAGGTCCGAAGAAAGTACCGTCCATCCGCGTAGTGCATGTGCACACGCGGATCTGACAGAACAGGCGCAATCTGCGCCGGAAAGAATTGCCGCGCCATGCCGATAAGCGCGGGATCCAACTCAACGTAATCAATTCGCTCGACGGCAGGATGCTTGAGCGCCTGGGCGATGCTGCCGTTCACGCCGCCGCCGATCATTAGAAGATGCCTCGGCGCCGGATGCTCCAGCAGCGCGTAGTGAACCGCCTCTTCGGCGGCGTTCTCGTCCGGCGCACTGGCCAGGATCACGCCGTTGTCATAAATGCTGCGGATATTGCCGGCTTCCGTATTGCCGGCTTCATTGCCAGTTTCAATGACCGCCAGGTTACCGTATATCGAGTGGCGCGATCCCACCAGGCGGAATCCCCGCCACTGGCGCGCCTGCGCCGATCTGTCCAACGTCGGAGCGACATATATAAGGAGAAGTATCCCGAAAAGCGCGGCTGCCACAGTGACGGCCCCAAGCTGTTTGCGGCTCATTCGGAGCAACAAGATTGCTGGCATACATAGATTCATGACGGCGACGACGGTCGCGATCTGGAAAGACTCAAGAAAGCGCAGCAACACAATGCTGGCCAGGATTCCTCCGAAGGCGGATCCAGCGGCCTCCAGTAAGTAAGCCGAACTGGTAGCGACGCGCACAGAAACAGCGCACTCCTGTTCGTACATCCGGGTCGCAGCCACGAAAAGCGACCCTGCGACCACGCAAAACAGGCTCAGACATGCCAGGGATGTAAGCAGCATCGGCACTGGACCAACCAGTTCGCCCGGTACGGTTTGAAAAAAAGATCTGGAGGCGCGCAATGCCCAGATTGTGGGCAGCAGGCTGATGCCGAGCAGGCAATCGAGCGCGGCGACCGCCCGGCGAGCGTTGTTCCCGCCCAGTCGAAAACCGCTGCTCAAGCCACTGCCGGCGGCGGTCCAGAAGAGCCAAGTGGATAACATGATTCCCAGCGAAATCTCGTTGCCGTTGAAGACGACGATGAGCTCCCGCATGAGAACGATCTGGCCGATGACGGCACTGAATCCGATCAGCGTCAGAGCCGCCCTTACGGCGGACGCCGGTTGTTTCGCACGCGGCATCGTGACGGACTGCATAGCTGCGCCACCAGAACGAGATTAGAATTCAGTTGTCGGGCAAAAGCAAAGAGGTCAAAACAACATGCCGCCGACCGAAGGCACCATACTCAACCGCCGTGAAGCGTTAATCAAACTGCTCCGCGTGGGAGGAATCGCAGCCGGAACCGCGGGCCTCGGATACTGGCTGAGCGAACACAGCGAACGTCCCGAGCAGGCGCTGGCAATGAATGCCAAGCGCAGTCATACTGTAGCGGCTGACGCGGCTTTGCCCGAGATGGCGGTCATCCAGGGAGACGATCCCGAACAACTGGCGCGGACAGCCATTGAAGAACTGGGCGGCATCCATCGCTTCATCTCCCGCGCCGATGTCGTGTTGGTGAAGCCGAACATCGGCTGGGACCGCACTCCAGAACAGGCGGCTAACACGAATCCGAAGATCGTCGCAGAGATCGTCCGGCAGTGCTGGAACGCCGGGGCGAAGCGGGTCATCGTGACCGACGTGAGCTGTAACGACCCGCGCCGGTGTTTTCAGCGGTCGGGTATTGCCGAGGCGGCGCGGAATGTAGGCGCCGAAGTGATCCTGCCCGATCCCGCCCGATTCAAAGATGTGGACCTGCAGGGAGAGGTTCTGCGCGACTGGCCGGTTTTCGATCCCTTCCTGAATGCCGACAAGATCATCAACGTACCCATCGCCAAACACCACAGCCTGACCGGCACAACTCTGGGGATGAAGAACTGGTACGGCATCCTGGGTGGACCACGCCATCAATTGCACCAAAAGATCCACGAAAGCCTGGTCGACCTCGCCGATTTCATTCGTCCGACCCTTACCATCGTCGATTGCTATCGGGTGCTCATCCGGAACGGCCCCACGGGAGGCAACCTTGACGATGTCCTGCTCAAAAAGACTGTGGTGGCCGGAACCGATCCGGTAGCGCTCGACGCTTATGTGGCGAAAGCCTACTGGAATTTGGAAGTCTCATCTCTGCCCTACTTAAGAATGGCGTCCCAGCGCGGTTTGGGAACTTACGAGTTTGGGAAGATCCGCACACGCGTAAGAAGCAGTGCATGAGGTCTTCCGGAACGCAAGGTCCATGGGAAGCGGAGGTCGTACGATGGAATTCTTTTGCAAAACCTGCGGCAAGCGAAAGGGTGATTCCGAAGGTTGGCTGCTGGGCTTAGAGGGCTCCGGAAAACCAGTCATGAAATACACCTTTAACCTGCTCGCGAAATGGGATGAGCAGCGTGCCTGTGTGCCGAATGCCGTGCATTTTTGCTCCGCCGAATGCCAAAACAAGTATGTCGCGAAAAACTACGGAGACGACACCTGGGCGACGTAGCTATCTCTGGCCGGTGGAGTCGCGCTGGATCTCAGGCTAGCCGGCCGCGGCATCGGGGTAATCGCGGGAAGTTGGTCATGAGGACCTTGGAGCACTTTAGGAGATCAGGCGACAGCCATTTTCATGCCCATCCGTTCCACATCCTGTTTGTGCTAGTCGCAGGCTTCGTCTTGGCAGTCTTGGCGGTGTTGATTCTTACCGTACCGGCGAAGTAAGGACGGATCGTTCGCACCGTACCCGTTCGAAGGACCACAGAGAGAACCTTCGAGTGGAGTGTGATGTGTCTGGATTTTCTGTGCAGCTGCGATGGAGACAGTTCGTTGGCGGTCTCAACGGCTCTCCCTAACCTCCGCCGGTCGCGATAAAAGGCCGAGTGATTCTCCTTCACTGCGACATCCGAAGGAGGGTGCTATGAACTCTCACAAGGCATCAAAACCCAAGTCTGATCCCCCCGCTGTACTCTTGATCCCGTCAGATCCCGCACATGCACCTCAGGATGAGGACCCACTTACGGACCCTCGTGGGAGCCTAGAAACGAGTGATTTCGTTGGTCTGCAAGTTGTTGAAAACTGGCGGAAGCGTGTGTGAGTCGAACACACCGGCGACATCGAAGATGCCGCCCGCCGGTTTTGAAGACCGGGAGTTACACCGGCAACCATACGCTTCCTCAACAACTTACGATTTTCTTGTCCGTTTATGTCCGTTTCAGGCGTATAATGGTCTTGGAGGGCAAATCCAATGGCCGAGCAAACCGTCACGGACTCCAAGGACATTCAACCGAAATCACGAAAGAAGTACAAGCGGAATCGTCGCCCGCGTGGGGAGGGCAGCGTCCGGCTGAAGAACGGTGCGTGGCATCTCGAATATAAGGACGCAGAGGGCAATCGGAAGTCCGCGAAACTCTGCGACAAGGATGACCTTCACTTCAGTGCGGTGTGTCAGGCGGTGCGGGAACTCGCGAGTCAGAAACTCAAAGAACTGACGGCGGCTCCTGTCAATGGCAACGGCAACGGGACACCGAAACCGGACATGAGCGTCGTTGATTTCTGGGAGAACGTCTATTGCCCGTGGGCGAGCGAGATCAACCCGAAAGTCGGTGAGCCGAATCTTCGCCCTTCAACCCTTGAGGGCTATAAGCAGATTTGGTCCCTGCATCTCCGAGAGCATTTCTCGTCTGTGACGCTGAGAATGTATGAGACACAGACTGCGACCGAGTTTCTGACCTCTCTCGCAAAGACTCAGGGGCGAAACACTATCCATCATGTCCGAAGTTTGATGTCCGGCATTTTCTCTCATGCGCTCGCTAGAGGGTACGTAAGCAAAAACCCAATCAAGGACGCGGGTGTACTTGGCAAAACTGCCCGCCCTGCGAAGACCGGGCACTATTCGCTGAGGGAATCGCTCTCGATTCTCGCTGCACTCGCTGATTACCCCGAGTGTCAGTTGGTGATGTCGCTATCGTTCTTCTGGGGCCTTCGCCCGAGCGAGATTCGCGGGTTGAAGTGGCAGGACTTCTCTTATGGGTCGAGTGAAAACTGCGCTGTCTGTCGAGAAGATGATTGGGACATCGAAGTTGCCCACGTTCACATTCGACGTGCGATTGACAAGCAAGGCAACGAAACTGGGTTGAAGACCGACGAAGCCGAGCAACCGTTACCGCTGATGATTCCAATCGCCATGCCTCTTCAAATATGGCGAGAACAGTGCGGCAACCCCTCTGAGGGTTGGTTATTCGAAAACAAAAACGGCAACCCTGTTGACCTGAGAGATTGGGTCAGGACGAAGATACGCCCCGCTGTGATCGCTCACAAACTGAAATGGAAAACTTTGTACAGCGGCAGAAGAGGCGCGGCAACGCTCCTCCTGCAATTGAGTGGTAATGCCCTCGCGAGTCAGCAACTCCTCCGGCATAAACCCGGATCAGCCGTGACAGCACGTCACTACCTCAAGGCGGTACCTGAGGCATTGTTGGCGGGCACGAAGCTCGTTGAAGATGCCGTCAGCAAGGCACTGAGCGAACCGAAGACGCTCGAAGCGTCTGCCACGAACGGGAAAGGGTAGGAAGGCATCGGAATCTGCGGAGCCTCTAGTCAGTGACTCGTTTGTGGGATGCCCGTTTCGCTCTCCGCCCTTCAATGGTCAAAGCGGGCAAGAACACATCGGCGTAGCGCGGGACTTCGCCAAGGGCCAAAACTTCGGTAATTAGCCGCAGCCCTCTGTTTTGTGATGGACTCTTAGAGAGAGAATGTTGCGACCTAGAGGAGAAATATTTTATGAAGCAGTTGATTGGCCTGCTCTTGTTGACGTTCGCTGTTCAGGCGATGCTTGCAAAAGACAATTATCCCTTGACTATCAAAGTGCTGAAAACGCAGAACATTGAAAAACAGCATGGCAGTTTCAACTTTTCCAAATTCGGCGGAATTGCAAATGCTGGTTGGTCACACGAAGTAGCAGAGCACGTAATGGCTGAAGGCAGCGATGGCAACACTTATGAGCTTGTGCCTGACAATTCCAAGGACATGTTAACACCCGGCACATTCCAAGCAAAGATAGAAAAACGTGACATGAAAGTCTGCGAACCGAAAGACAATGGCAAATGCCGAGATGTGAAATTCAAGGTGGTCCGGGCCGAACCGACGCCTGCACCCCCGCAGACGCCTGCACCAACGAATTAGTTTGGGTCGTTGCAGCGGACGTACAAAGTAACACTACGTTTCAAGTGTTACATGACAAATTATGTCATTGAAATGTCGGCCCGGTTCTGTTACTCTGAAAATGATGGCAAGACCCAGCCGTAACTCTGGCATGGGCGTGAGATGGGGAACGCAGGAAACCTGCTACTGGCATCTCATAGTCGTAGGTGAAATCCTGCGACACCCGGAGGGCATCATGCAATGTGCCCTAGCAACTCAGCAGCACCCTCACCTGTAAACCAGCCTACGGTTGTAACCTTTTCTGAAATCCTCACGGTCGAAGATTTGTCCGCATGGTTGAAGGTTAGCCCGCGTGCTATTTATGAACTGTCACGGAATCGCAGCCAAGTACGCGGCAAACACCCGTTGCCCGCAATCAGAATCCACAAAAAAATGCTGAGGTTCCGACGCTCAGACATCGAAGCATGGCTGAACCGTTGTGCCGATGCAGGGCGGGTGAACTAACGGTAACCCCGTACGGCGGGCACTGTATCAATACAAGAATTGGGCACTATGCTATCCTTCCCCTTCGCAACTGCGAACCGGGGGCAGCCATGAGTCTAAAATCCATCACAAAGGAAATCAGGAAAGAGATCGCAAAACTGAGTCAGGTACTGCATCTGCTGGAAGGCAGAGCAAAGACGACGGTAAAGCGGGCACGCAAGATATCAGCAGCGGGCAGGAAGCGGATCGCAGCCGCACAGCGGGCGAGATGGGCGAAGATTCGGGCAGCAAAGAAATAAGCGGGGTGGATGATTGTGAGTATACGTACACCGAAATACGTAGTCCCCGACACGATTAAGGGTCAGTGTAGCCAAGCGAAGTATTCCCGTTGGCTGCAACGGAGAGCCTCAGTGATCACTTCAAAAGCGGCCACCAGTTATCACTTCAAAACCGGCCAACGGGATTGGCCGTCCAGGACTGAGAATGTTCTACCCTGCCGCCTCCTGTGGTGGCAAGTCGGTTTTGGTTCGCCAGCTCCGGGGGCCGCACTTGAGCACGTGTCCGTGGTGCAGTAGGCGGTCGAGCATGGCGCTGACGGCGGCCGCGTCGCCCAGCAGTTTGCCCCAGTCTTCTACCGGCCGGTTCGAGGTTAGCATCGTGCTGGCGCGTTCGTAGCGGCGCATGATGATTTCCAGCAGTTCTTCGGCGGCCGTGAGCGGCAGCTTGCGCATGCCGAGATCGTCAACGATGAGCAGGGGCACGGTCACCAGGAATTCCATGTGCTCTTTGCGGGTGCCGTCGAGCGTGGCTTCGGCGAGATCATCGAGCAAGGCATGGGTCTCGCGATAGAGCACGCGGTATCCCTGTTGGATGGCGGCTTGGCCGATGGCTTGTGCCAGGTGACTCTTGCCGGTGCCGGGTGGGCCCAGAAACAGGGCATCTTCGTGGCGCGAGATGAAGGTGCCGGTGGACAGGTCGAAGACCAGGCTGCGATTCATCTTCTTATTGAAGGTGAAGTCGAAGTTGTCGAGAGTCTTCTGCGAGTCGCGGAACTGGGCCTGCTTTTTCCGCCGCTCCAGCAGGCGCTCGCCACGCAGGGCGAGTTCGTCGGAGACCAGGCAGGAGAGCAGATCGATGGGGGCGAGCGGTTCGGTTTGGGCCTGGCGCAGACGGGTCTCCAGCGTGGCGGCCATTCCGCCCAGGCGAAGTTGTTTGAGCGCACGATCGAGTTCGATCAGATTCATTCTTCTATCTCCTTGGTTCTGTAGTTGATGAAGTCGCGGTACTGCACTAACTCGCGGATCAGGGGATCGACTTGGTGCAAACTGAGTGGGGCTTGGGGACAGCGTTCCAGATAGCGGCGGACAAAGCGATATTCCTGCACTCCCATGTCGAGCGCAGCGGCGCAGGCTTCATCGACCGCCGCGGTGCCGTACTTCTTGGCTAGGGAGAGAACGCCGAGAATGCGGCGCACACCGACTTCGCCTTGCTGGCGGTGGATGGCATCGCAGAGCGCACCGATGTGCGACCCAGCACGACCGGCTCGCCACAGCAGTTGGGAGGTGCGCAGCGGCGTTCGCTTGGGGTGGTCCTCTTCTTTGATGCGATACCAGCCGCGCTTCTGGCGCACGTGTTCGCGCAGCAGTTGCCCGGTCTTGGGATCGAGCAGACGGACATACAGCTCATCCCATTGCACTCGCAGCACGCGTCCGATCCAGCCCGGCGGCGCGCCGTAGTAGGCGGCTTCGACTTCGACGCAGCCGTCCAGATGCACGATGCGCTCGCCGTACTGGTAATAGCGAAACGGCTCCAGCGGCAGCGGTAACAACGTGGGTTTCTCTTCGGCAAACATGGCGGCGACCTGCCGTTTGGTGGTGCCGTGGATGCGCGTGTCGGCCCAGCGTTGCTCCCAGTGATCGAGGTGAGCTTGGGCTTCTTCCAGAGTCTCGAAGCGCAAGCCTTTCAGCGGTGTTTTCTGCGCGTGACCGACGCCGGATTCGACTTTGCCTTTGCGGTCGGGATCTTGAATCCGGCAAGGCATGGCGACCGCGCCGTAGTGCGCCAGCACGTCGCGATAAAGAGGATTGAGAGTGGGATCGTAAATGTCGGGGACGAGCACGCCCTCGCGCAGATTGTCGAGCACGACGATGCGGGTGGCGCCGCCCAGCCGGCGAAAAGCTCGTTCGTGCAGTTCGGCCCAGATGCGCGAACTGGAGCGGAAGGTCAGCAAACGAACCGATTTGCGGCTGCAGCCCAGCGTCATCACGAACAGCCGGGTGCGCCGGTACTTGCGGCTCTCGGGATCACGCACCATGGGACCGGTGCCGTAATCGACTTGCGATTCCTGGCCGGGCGCGGTGACGATCACGACACGGGCTTCGGGGGTTTGCGTTCCGCGTCGCTTGCGCACGAAGCGTTGCACGCTTTGGTAGCTGCTGGCGAATCCGTACTCGGAAACCAAGTCCTGCCAGATCGCCATAGCATTGCGGCCGCGGCTGAGCCCCAAGTCGATGGCTTCCCGGTACGGCTCGCAGACACTGGCGCCGGTGACCACTTCAGAGTCGGTGATCACCTCGTTGGCCGGTTTTGAAGTTGCTTTTGCTTTTCCCTTATTAGAAAGGTTTTCGGGGTTGGGGTTGCAGTTAGGGTCGAGGGGAGCGGGAATCACCGGAATGGCCGGTTTTGCCGCACCGGAGTCGGTGATCACTTCGTTGGCCGGTTTTGGTTCGTACCGCCCCCAGCCACTGGGCGGACGCACCGCAATCCCCGCCGCTCTCAGGTACACACCTGCGGTTTCACGACGGATTCCGGTAGCTTGCTGGATGCGCCGCAGCGACCAGCCCAGCCGTCCCAGAGCTAAGACTTGTTGTTTCTTCTCTTCGTTCAAGACATTGGCCATGCCCCCGGAGCCTACAAGCCTCCGCGGGAATCAATGTCCCGGACGCTACTCTCGTTGGCCGGTTTTCAGGTGATAATCAGTGGCCGGTTTTGGGTGATCGCTGAGGGGAGAGCGGCGGCACATGTCAAACGTGACAGAGAAAAGGCCACACGCAACAGACCATACCCCACGAATACTCTCTACACACAAATGATACATTTGGCTGTCCTCGACTCTAAGGGCAGGGACTTTTACACTGGCAAGCCGCTGGACTGGTCACTGATTAGCAAATGGGACAATGCGTCTGCGAAGAGAGGAAAGGGACAGCACAAGAAGGCGTTTGCATTCCTTCCGACGGTTGATCACACGGAGGATGAACAAGGCACTCCGGTTTTCGTAATCTGTGCTTATTACGTGAATGATGCGAAAAGCGACTTGACTCTTCGTGAGTTCTATCACTTCTGCGAAAGTGTCCTAGAGCACCGCAAGCGGAAAGCAGGAAGCGAATAGCCGCCGCTCAGCGGGCACGTTGGGCGAAGGTCCGGGCCAACAAAGGGCAACAAATGAAGCCTAACGCACTAACACGAGATGAACTGCTTGACGCATTGAAACCACTTGGAAACTATCCTGTCGTATGGTCGGGCCAGACGGGTCTAGTCAAGGATGCCGTCGGTAGTGTTGTTGTGGTGCATCACGGAGATACCCCGCTCATTAGTTTGGAACCGGCAAGAGTACAGTCGAACGTGGGCGACGTGCCAACGACAGCGGACGTAGCGCGAGCGAGAGAAGACTTGCGAGTTGTCAAAAACCAATTTGCTAAATTCTTTGAGTTGTATTTGGCCGGGGAGATTACGAAACGAGATTTCGCCCCTATCAAGACCGACTACGATGCTGCGATTGATCGGGTGATTGAAGTCCTGAACAAGTTCTGACTGGTGATCCATCCCAGACTGTGCCCGTGCGGGTGCGGGTTTGTTCCCCGGTTGCGGCTAGGCACTGCGATGATTACTAAAGAGTAACGTCTTCCGCCCGGTTCTCAGAACTGTGAGAGCGTCATAAGTGATTGACAACATTAGTGCTGCACCCGCTGTCCGTTTCAAATCCGTTTGAGTACGGGTACGGGTCTGGGGCGCACAGAATCAAATACTTGGACGGGTTTGGGTACCCATTTTCGAGGGGTACAAAGAAGACAATCCGTACGCCTTTGAAAACAAAAGAGTTAGGGTCCCCTAGCGGGTCCTACTAAGCATTCTCCGACCCCACCCTCCCGAGGGGAGTCTCCCGGTAGTTTGCTGGGCTGGCGGGGCTGGGCTGGTCACGGCTCCCGCATGGTCTGCGGGCGGTATAGGGTCCCATTTTCACGGGTCCCCTTTTGCGATCTGCACAGGACGGGTCCCTTTTTGGGTCCCATATTTCGACCCGCATTAGGGGGGTTACAAGGGGTAGGATTCCTGCGGGTATCTTGCCCGATTCTTTGTACTGGATACATACCTTGTAACTCGGCTAACTGCCACAAATATTTTCCTTTATGCTTTTCATCGCCTTTCATACAACGGGTTGTGGTGAAGGCTTACAACTTTGCAATAGGTCAATCAGAACCACTATAGATTGTGGTAAGCCCGATTTGACAGAGTTTCCGTTTTCATGGTATTCTATAAGAGTGGAGATAGGCTGCTAAGCAACCTTTCCCCGCGCGGGTGCCATCTAATCTAATAGCACCTACCGCCAGAGCAGAGAACGTCCTCGCCAGAGCGAATCCCAGCAATACCGAGTAAAACACCGTTGGATAAATAGGTCTGCCTGACAACAGCCTAGAAATACCACAATCTTTTGACCAGTCCGCATTTCTTGTCAGGCAATACGGACTATCCAACGGGGCACCCTCAGCAATGGGCGGTGCCCCGCTTTTGTTGTTTAGGAGAAACAATGGTTATCTACGAAGTTCCACGAAAGAAGCGAGTCAACAAACAACCGTCCCGCCACAGCATCTGGGTAGCGGCGATCCTGAAATCGCGGCGGGCACGGCTCACCATTGAACAAGCACGAGTGATGTTAGCGAAGGCACTCGAAGGGACGCCCTTCACGATGCCAAAGCACGAAGGGTTGCCGTTTGCTCAACTGAGAAAAGCCCTTGGGTGGGATACGAGTGTTACATGGTCGCGACCACGAACAAAGAACGATTGATGTACAAAGCCCGCAGAATAGCGCGGCAATACCGTAAGACGCAGCACATGAAAGGGCAGTATGAACGAACTTACCCCCGCCGCTCAAGCGGCATTACAGAAAGTCAGAGCAGTCCAAAAATACCCAATACAGGGTCAAACAGATTTCGCCATCCGGCGGATTCTCAAAAATCTCAGCATGTCCGATTACATCGCCGTGTGCGCGGTTCTTGAAACCGACGGCGGTGCCCAGTGAACCACATCACCAACGGCAAGAAACACTGTTTCACACACAATCACATGACCTGTCGTCAGTACGGGCTATGGACCCGCGTCAGGGAACTCCAAAGCAAATTTGGCTTCATATACTTCGACGGGGATGACCTCGCCCAGAGTTTCAAAAAGACCTCACGAGACGTAATTTACGACGATTGCAAGACCCTCATATTGTCTGGATGGTTTGAAGAAAAAGGTAGACGAAATCGCAAAAAAGACGGCTCCTATGAATCCCGAAAGATCGCGGCGATCACTCACAAAGAGTGGGTAGTCAAGTATCCGAACCAATGCCCTCAGCCAGTCGCTCCACAGCAACTGGATACACTCCTAACGGACAGAAAAGAAAGTACAAGCCAGTTGGCACAGAGCAACCAGCCAGTAGGCAAACAGCGATTGACCAGTAGGCTAATAGCGATTGACCAGTCGCTCCCCACCAACAAAGACTTGGTTCTAAGCAGTAATGGTTCAAAGCAGACAGGGTTCAAGGCAGACGGGGTGTTGGCGGATTGTCGTGGATGTGGTGAACGAGCGAGTGACATAGCGAAGCGAATGGGAATCACGCCCTCGACTCCATCTGAGGATATCTTTGAAAATTGTCGTAGGGTTGGTTTGGACGTTTTAGACACGACATTCCAAGAACCCTGTGACGGTGACGGTCGTACTTGCCCAAACTTTGCGGTAGTCGGTGACCGCTTCTGTGAAGCACACGGGGGTACCCGATGATTTACTTTATCCAAGCGGGGTCTTTCGGGCCGATTAAAATCGGCTTTACGGGATCAGAAGATGCAAACAAACGCATACGACAATTACAGACTGCTCACCCTGAAAAGTTAGAGTGCCTTCTGACGATTGACGGAAGTTACAAGGATGAACAACGCCTTCACGAATATTTCAAGCATCTTCGTCTACAAGGGGAATGGTTTGAACCGAAGCCTGAACTGGTCGAGTTTATCGCCAGCAAGCAGAATATGGTCACGGTTGACCGGGAGTATTTACGGTGGTTAGAGAATCAAGCCTTTAAGAATAGACCAACAGGAAAAGTGATTCGACAAATCGTGACTCGCAAAGCAGACGATGGCACCTATATCCACGAAACGCACTATTTTAATCCTGAACATCCGATGGATGTGGTCACTTCTAAGGGCATGACCGTGGGGGCTGTATGACCGACCAAACCCCCGCCGAAAGGCTTCAACAGGCGCGAGAAAAATACGAACGTGCACTAACGCTTTGGAAATATAGGGCGGCTCGAAAGATCGCCCGTCAGCGAGGCGGGCTATGACGGATGAACAGACCCTAATCGCCTTCGCCCGTCAGTCAACGAAAGCTGAACAGAAATCACGCCGCAAACAACAATTGGCAACCGTCCACCAATGGTGGGAAGACGAACTCCCAGAACTAGAGGCTTTTGCCAGAGAGAACATCCCCGACTATTACGCATCCGATTCCGACGCACTGGAAACCGTACGAAAGAACCTGCGACGTTGCAAAGCAACCACCATTGAAGGCTTTAGGCGGTGGGCGTTCAAGCAGATCGCAAAACAGCCCAACTTTCATCTGGTCGCAGGTGCTGTAGAGAAGTTTGACATACAGGTAAGTAGCTACATCGACGATGGACGATTGCGCAGTAGCAGGTACGCAGACTTCCCCCAGTATGTCAAAAACGGCTCTGTGTATCTCGTACGAATGCCAACGGGGGAGGGCTTCGAGGTTTGGTCGGTTCCTGAACAGTGGTGGGAGTTCGTACAGAACATTTGGCCCGTCTTTCTAAGTAAGAAACTAGACGGGGGTTTCTTCATCGCTAAGAAAATCAGCGGGGTGATTGTATCCGTACATAGACTTGTTATGAACTGCGGACCCCTCGATACAGTCCAATCTCGAACGCATAATTTTCTCGATTGGAGTTCATTGTCTGTCCGCTCATTCAATCAGTCAGGGATTTACGCAGGACGACGCACGTCATGGAACGACGAAGCAAACCGACCCAACACTGCACAAGAGGAATTCGAGCACCGCTTTTGGGTAGGCGGAAAAGCAAAACGAGCGTTGGAAAACATTTCTAACGACTCTACTTGCACCGAATTCTATTCAGTACACCCCATCGCCAAGGTCAATACTGTATCCCCCAAGGCGATGTGTTGGGGCGATATCGTCAAAACGGGATGGGTTAAGTCACCCACCCCTGATGAAAGAGACTTGCAGGATGCCACTGAACGATATATCCCACGGGATAAGCCATCTCCTCGGATGGTGGCGGCTGGGAAGGCTTTGGACGCCTTGCTAGGAGATTGAAAAATAAAGTTCGTCAAAACTGGTACTTCCATTTCCTAATATTGTGAAGGGATAAGGATTCAGGCTCCTGCCCCTTTGTACCAATTTCGCATGTAAAGAAAGTACGGTCGGGGATAGAAAACCGAAGGGACTGTGCATCCCTTCGGGTAGTTCACTTCTTTGGGAACATCCTGCTAACGGTGGTCTCTCACAACTTCGTGGATAGTCGTTAGCAGAACGTCTTTAAGAAGCACAATGATGACGTGCATAAAACCTCTTTCCGCTCGTCACCGCCCGCCTTCTCCTCCCCAAAAAACGGGAGATGGGCACAACCAGTACAACAGCCCGCAATCGGGCGGGCAACGCACGAAAGTGATGTGCACCGGAGGGCGCATGATGCAGACACCGACACAAGCAGAGGCAACCAGACACGATGCCCCCGATACCTTCCGTGGAGCGGTTGGGCATTTTGAACGCACAAGGGCGCGGTTCTACTGCCCGACATGCAAAACGATGCAGACCGTGAAAAGCGTGAGTGGGATTACTCAGGCACCCGAGCACGCAATTTACGAGACTGTTTTGGAATGCGGGCACTCACGGAACATCGGCATAAACGTTCAAAGGACTAAAGCTGTCACAAAGGCGATGGAAGAGAAGCGGCAGGCGAAAGAACGAGATGAACTTCTTTCCGACATGGCAGACGCGAGGCTCCTATGAAGCAAAACCTGCTTGAACATTATTTGCAACGGGCGATTGCGAAAGTCCGACAAAAACCACATCGTAAGGTCAGTGCGGTGCTCGCAGACACGATGCCGGAAGTAGTCACAGAACTTCGCCGGATGGTGACCGCCCCAGACAGTGACATATTGACACGGAAATTTGCAATCACGATGCTGGAAACTTTCTGGCGGTCGCTGGTAAATGCAAATCAGAGCGCAACCCGCACCGCAGTGAAACGGGAGCATGTACGGGTCCGGGCAAAGAAAGCAACGACCGCAGAGACGCAAGCAAAACTTGCAATCGTTGCAGAGAGAAAACGTATAGACGAAGTGCTGAGAAAAGCAGAGGCGGAGGGTAAGTGACGCGACACGAAATTCAGGCAATTATCGACAATCAATTTTCAACACCCGAACAACGGGCGAACGCTGAAAAGTTACTCGCCACCCAATCCCCGAGTACAGAGATCAACCTTCCTGAATGGTGGGCTAACCTCGCTAGGAGCGATGCTAACCCTACACGGCGGGCAAAGAAGTTCGCAGACCTTCGAGAACGATACAAAAACAATCCCGAAGCGTTAGCGTGCTTTACGGCTGAACGCGAAGCCCTCAAAGCAAAGCGGGCGGTATACGGACTTGGGCCTACTGTTTCAGAGACGGATATCGTAGCGTATTGCTATGACGAAGAGATTGAGCAGACGTTGCGGGATAAGGGTCGAGGGTACTGCGGGACGGTTGCTTGGTATGTCGAAGTGGGGCACCTGTCACCCGAAAATGCAGAAATCGCGGCAAAGAATTTTGCAGAGCGAAAAGTCAACTCGCCGTTGGTACGGGAGCGGGCTTAATGAGTAAGTCTGACATTCGTAAGGTTGGTTTCCCACTCGCGTGTCATTTCATTTATTGCGGTTTTTCACCCTATCGAGTCGAGGTATTTTCTAGCGATAGCCCGTTTCTGTTTTTCAACGTGAAACAGGATGATTTCGACTTGATGTTATCAGAAGCGGTGGGCAAAACTCCATGCACGGTGGAACTCAAAGGGATGCAGGATGCGATATCGAAGACGTTGGAGTATGTGAGTAAAGCGAGATATTCGGGCGTTTGGATGGAAGTGAAACAATGACAGATAGAACATGGGACACACGTCGCTTTGAAAGTGAGAGTGAGATTCCACAAGCTGAAGTAAGACGAAAATACGAATTCGACAGACCTGCTTGGGAAGCCCGCTTACAACAAGCCGAGTACGAGCATAGAAGTAGAGGAGAGATTATGGCAGGAACACGAGCACATGGATTCTTGGCTGAAATTGCCGAAATTGAGCGGCAAGACAAGATCGCCGCAGAGAAGAAACTTTATGAAGCGGCTGCACCTGAACGGGCACAAGTCGCGAGAGACTTAGCCGCCGCAAAACGTGACCTAAGAAAGCGACTTCTGATGGACGCGAATGAGTCCGCCGATTTTCAGTATACAAAATACGACGGGCGTTTTGATACGGCGTCGCCCGGAGTTGTCACGAAAGCGATTCAGGATGCATGGACGACGTTTACCGCCGAACATCCAGAACTCACGAAGACAGAACTGCACGGAGTCACAATGTTTTTGGGCTTATTCGGGACTTCGCCTGATCTCGCGAAACCTGAAGTTTTCGAGCAGGCTCTCACCTATCTGGATGCAAGGCTGTCAGCCCTTGACCCGCAAGAAGTACCCGCACCCTCAGAGATCGTAGAAGACCCTTCTACGGAATCTGTCACTTCGCTCAACCCATTCAAGATGGGTAGTCGGGAGTATGAGGCATTCGAGAAACAGCAATATCAGCGGGATTTACTTACGGAGACATTGCTAAGTCCGTTGTTCAGTGACACTACCCAAGAAATTGTTGACTCGACGGGGAAGAAGATCGCTGGCCCACACCTGATCCAATTCAGAAAGTGGCTGGATGAACCCGCCCAAAAACGCAGGTTCTCTCCGTTGACCCGCGGAGAAATTCGCTTCGCTTTCTGCGAGTTTTTCAGCACCGAAGAGTTCCTTACTGATTCGGAACGTTCAGAGTTAGATCGTAGACGCACGGTCGATGGGATGACTTCCGATCAAGTAGCCGCGATAACCGGGAGACGTGGCAGCTATGCGCCGCTTCCGCATATGGGCATTCGGCAGGGTGGGCAGGAATGAATTTCACCGTCGAAGATTTCTCAACGAAATATCGAGTAAAACGGTTGCCTGCGGGCAAGCCATCTAAACGATGTGGTCTTCCTATCGAAGTAAGCGAAGACGTAATCGAGGGCAAGTGCGGATTCATCGGTGAGGGCTGGGGCGATGGTCGGATGATAGCCCATCTGCTTGCGGTACCTAGAAATGCCGACATGAACAAGAAACTGGCGTCCCGCACACGAATTCTCGAACGGGCGGGACTTACCCTCAAGGTAAAGTCAGGATACGAATCGGAGTGGTATTTCGACCCATCCAACGATGCTCATTGCAAAGCGGCGATTGAAGCCGTGCAACCCGCCCAGAAGCGGACAGTGGTGCTGACGGAACAACAGTTAATCGCCCTGAGAATCCGACTGGCGACAGCACGGGCGGCTAAGGGCCAGAACATCGTCCCTGATGCTGTTTCCTGCGTCTAAAACACACGTAGACGGGCCTCTGGTAAATCGCTGAGGGTTGAGGGGGACTGAGTAGCCAAAATGCTCTGTAGGGCTGGAAACGGCAGTTTTGGGACTGTACTTGATACAAGATTTGAGGAGATATGGAGAAACTCGTACGATATCCGACCGACCAACAGATAGTCGATTCACAGTACACGACTCGACGGGCGTATTTAGAAGCATTCCGTCTGCAAGAGAAAGCAGCGAAGATTCAAGCCCAGCGCGACAAAGATTTAGCGGAACTGAGGGCAGGCGGTTTTACGGAAAGAAGCGGGGCACGATTTATGACGGTCAGCGAACAGACTACAACCGTCTATACGGGCGGTGTTGAAAAATCCCTGATCCCAATCGTAAGCCCTATCCAGATGGAGAAGGCGAGGGTCGCGTATCGGGCATATCACGCGGAGAAAGACCAGAAGAAGCGCCAGCAATTCGGCGCAGATTTCGGGAATAATCTCGGCTTCGACCGATCCACAGCGCGAGACGCGTACGCTCTTATGCACTCTGAGGAAGCGAAGAGGGTATTTGCACAAATTTAGATTGCGGACGAGCCGCGCCTCTTATTCGTATTATCGTAAGAGGGCAGAGGGCGATAACTCCGCAGATTGCAACCCTTGCCAAAGGGCGAGCAATCAGGAGCACGGATTACCTTCCAAGTGCCCGTGCTCCACATTTTAGATTTACCTAGCCTGTCTGTACTCAGCGGGCTAGGGGCAATAGGTTCTCCGACTACCTATTGCTACTTTTTAGAAGAAAAGGAAACCATGCCAGATACACCAATTGAACAACCGCTAGGCAACGGAACTACCGATACCCCTGACGTAGCGCGTAATGAAGCGTCTGCGAGGGTTGCGGGCTATCCCGTTCAACATACTGATACCGGGCTACCAAAGTTCGATCCCACAACTTTTCGCGCATTGGGTCAGTCAGCTATCCCAGAGACTACACCTAATGCCACGCCCACAACCCCCAATTACCCAGCCTTCGACCCGGATACCTTCGTCCCGCTCAAACCCGCTCAACAAGCGAAGCCAGCCACGTCTGGAGCGAAATCGACTGGCGAAAACCTTGCGTCAGGCTTTGGCAGTTCTGCCGCCACTACCCTAGAGAATCTTGGGAGCGTCGGCAGTCATATTCCGGGCGTAAAGACTATCGCGGGGAAAGTTGGCGATGTTCTGGGATTGCCGAAACTTCCTGAGAACACTAACCCCTATAGTGCCGTTGAGCACGGCATCAAACCCGCTCAGCAACAGGCTACGCAGACAACTGCTGGCAAGGCTGGGGCACTTGCAGAGAACATCGCAGAGTTCTTCGGCGGTGACGAACTGCTCAAGGGTGCATCACTAGCAGAAAAAGCGGGACTGCTGGCGAAGGTCACCAAACTCGCAGAAAGTCACCCACTCATTGCCAAGATCATCGGTCACGGTCTTACGTCTCTGCGGGGCGGTGCAGTCGTCACGGGTCAGGAACTGGCACACGGCGCGACACCCACTCAGGCGATAGAAACAGGAGCGACAGCAGCGGGACTCGGCACTGTAACGGGTGCTGCTATCGAGGGTGCAGGCGTAGCGAAGAATGCCGTCAAGCAGGCGTACAAGGCGGTACTGGATACAAAGAGCATTCAGCCCGTCCTTCAGAACGGCATCCGAGACACGCTTGCAAACGTCGCTGAGGATTCGGGCGTCGTAAAGTCCGCCGCTCCATCAATCAGGGACGTTGCGGAAGACACCGCTGATGCAGTTTACGCAAAGAGTAAGTCTCAGTATCAGGTGTTAGACGATGCCACGGGCGGGAGAGTCCAGCGGTTCAAGGATCGGCTGGATAACATTCGCCACAGTCTAGACAACCTCACAGGCACTGAGGAAGACTTAGCGAAAGAAGCGTCACTGCTCAAAGCTCAGAAAGAAACCGAAGACGCAATGCAGGAAGCGTTCAACGATGCCAAAGCCAAGGGCGTGCCCGCAAGTCTGGTTGACGAAGCGAACGCGAATTTTAAGAAGTCGCAGGCACTGTACGACCTCGACAAGCACCTGAAAATGTCAGCGTCTGGGATGCGCCCCGACATTGGAACAGCAGCGGCGAAGAATCCTGAAGCGGTTGACCCGAGCAAGATGTTTTCTAGGATGAACCGATTGTATGACAGTGGGCGATTGCAGCAGGCAGTTGGAACCCAGAACGCCCAGAGTCTTTTGGAACACGCCAACAACGCTTATTTACAGCAGCAGAAGATTCTAGCCAATCAAGCAATCGCTAAAAAGGTCGGGAAGTACGTTGCTTACGGTGCGGGACTGGGTGCCCTCGGCTCTCACTACATCGGGCACATGCTCGATTAAATACTTCAGCAGTCCTCCGCTGCTGAAGGCTTGTAGGACGTTAGAGCGGAGGTTCTATCAGAACTTCCACTTCAACGCAATCAGACGTGAATCTGATTGAGATTGAGATGGTAGGCATTCCTACCCCCTTTCTCTCCTCCTCTGAGGGCTTTTCTGTGGAACGAAGGAAGCCCTCAGTCATTGTCAGTGTAGCCCGACTCAAATCTGAGGGGAACGTACTTAAGTAACAAATGGTTCAACGCACTACGACAGGAGAAATCATGAAATGTTATACGAATATACTCGCTGCAATCGTTGCACTTTATAGGGGTTGCATCGCAACTTATCACCGCATAATCGGGACAACCCAAGCGGAATACGCGGTACTCAAAGCACGACTTGAAGCACTGGAAGCGAACGTCGTTGCCGATGCGGATAAGTTCAAGGCAGAATTGGAAGCGAAAGACCGCCAGATTGTCGCCCTTGAATCCATGCTTACGACCGACCTGTCGAAGCATCTGGAAGCCATCAAGCATCTAGCTGCGACCAAAAGGGAATCACCGAACGTGCAGGGCCAACGCCCGGAACTGCTGAGGTAATATGAAAAAACAGACGCCAAACCAGACCAACCGAATACCCGCCGTGACACAAGCACCAGCCCTCAAACCACATCCTGTAGAGGAACTTTTCGCAAGGCCCACAGTGCGTCACCAGCTTGGAGCGGGCATCCCGAAGAATTCACCGCTGGCACCACAGCAAGAAGAGTGAGCATTACAACTCACCGGCGGGCAGGGTCAGTGCGACTGCTTTTGGACTCGGGGCAGCGGGGCTCTACGTCGGGCACATGCTGGACTAGCGGGGGCGTGTGAGGTAGGCATTTGCCAGAAATAGTCCGTTTTCGACAAAAGGCAAAATCCATAAAATGTTGATAATACTGTAGTTAGCTTAAAATCCTTGACAAATTTTTGAATTGGGGTAGACTAACCTCAGTTCAGTAGAGCGGCTCTAGGCTCGGGAGAGAACTACGATACCCCGGCGAGACGCTCGAAAGCTCAAGGCCATCTGATCTGTAATCGGGTGGCCTTTTCTATTTGGGTTTGTTTTTATCGCCAATAGGGATCACCGACCAAAGTTGGGGATACGGATGGTGAGACGTGCATTCGAGCACGATTCGATCACGAACCGAATTCCCGTATTTATCTACCCGTCTGTTCGGATTCTGCAACGCCGTTCCCGTCTCGGTAAGCTGAAGCTCGGCACCCGGCTGCAAGGCACTTTCTATCTGTTCAAGCACGTCGTCTATGGTATATCCATCCCCGACAATTCGACCTTTATGGACGTGTTTGCCAATGAACACAATTGTCGCAATTATCGGCGGGAAACCGTTTTCAGAGCGGAAGGCATTTATTTGGACAAGGTGCTCTTCAGATAAAGTCCCGATTTCCACACGCCTCACCCGCTTGCCTGCGGATATTTCTTCCAAATTATTACGGATCAATTGTGCGAAGTTTTCGTTGAGAGGCATTGAACAAGGTGCCGTTCTGGACTGCGGGGTTTCTAGATTCCCGGTGAATACAGATCGGCCCTCCATGATACAGCAGGCACAGACTTACCTTTGTGTACTGGGTATAATGCGGCTCTATGGGCTGGCGATTTCGGCAGTCTTTCAAAATCATCCCCGGTGTCAAGCTCAATTTGTCGAAGAGCGGTCTGAGTTGCAGTGTTGGCGGTGCTCCGTTCACACTCAACGTAGGGCAGCGGGGCGTAATGGGCACAGCCTCTATACCGGGGACTGGCATCTCTTTTCGACAGCACCTTGGCTCAGTAACACCGCACGAGCCGAACTCCGCAATCCCGCCGCATCTCATACATGAATCATTTCCTTCCCCCGCCCCTGTGCCTTCCCCTAGACCCGGCCCCGTACCAGTGCCTACTGTCGGCACCGCTCCCGTTGAAGAGGTTCGCAGTGCCAGCACTGAGCTTCTGACTAGCGAGAGCCTGAAAGAACTAAAGCGAGTGATCCAAACGGCCCACGAAGAGCATGAAGACATCAGCGGCCAACTGGCTACGGCCCGAAACGAAAAACAGCGGACTAATCAACGATACAGTTCATGGGACAGCGGCTTCCTCTTCAAAAAGATTTTCAAGAAGAAATTTGCACAGCGGAAGATTGACTCAGAAACAGCCGACGCAAAGGTCGCAGAGCTTGAAGAGCAGCTTCGACTGACCACGGTTGCAACGCAGGTCGAAATTGCGAAGGAACAGGCTGAACCGTATTTCAAGATGCGAGATGAGTTTGCGGCCCTTTCAGAATGTGCTGCAATCTGGGACGTAAAGTCGTATCAAGCCACAAACAAATTCAGAGAGCGGACAACTGCGGAGAAGCGTGTTGACCGTGAGCGGGTGACCTTCGCACTCGGGAGTTGTGACCTGATTCAGTGGGAACAGAAAGTACCACACCTTCAAAACGTCAACGGCGGTGATCTTTTCCTCTATCCCGGTTTCATTCTGTATCGGGCTGCGAGAGAAGCGTTCTCTGTGATTGATTTCCATGACGTGAACGGCAAATGTGATTTGGTCAGGTTTCAGGAACAGGAAAGCGTACCGAGCGATGCCAAGATAATCGGGCAGACTTGGGCTAAGGCGAATAAAGACGGAAGCCCGGACAAACGTTTCGTCAACAATCATCAGATACCGATTGTTGCTTACGCTTCGCTGGCACTGAAGAGCGAAAAAGGTCTATGGGAAGAGTTCCACGTTTCCAACCCTGAGCGTTTGGTACGGTTCCTCAACGCATTCAACGCCTTTGTAGGTTCTTTTGGGTCGTCCTGACCGACTGGCGGGACGTGATGTTTTAACAACCCCGGACTCCTGACGGCAAATGCCCCACAGTCTTGTGCTCCGTAGTATGCTCGACGTTATGCGGATTTGTTTATCTTTGGCGTTGATCCTCGTTTTAAGTGGCTGCAACGCCTCCAGCGCAAAATTGGACTTAGAGAAAAAGTGCTCCGAGGATGCTAATGCTTGGATTGAAAAGAATTACGCGACGGACAAGAGCGGGCTTCTTAGGCGATTTAATAATCATTACAATCGCACACTGAACAAGTGTTTCGTGACAGTGGAGTATCGCCGGACGCTTGTCAACGGGCCATCGTGGATGACGGTTATTTCCCTTTACGGCGTTCCTGACGATCATGAATACGGAACGTTTTCTGAGAATCATTATGAGAATTCTTTTATGAAAAAAGGCACCGCCGTAGGGGAGTGTCACGTTGACGATAAGAAATGCCAGAACCGAGATGAATTCAACGAACTCATAAGCCTGTATCTGAACAACTGATGTTTTTCTGCCGACAGTCGAGGCTCCCCAGCCTATCGGACAGTTTGCCAATGAGGGCTGATGTCAGCGCCGAAACAATAGCTGCATCAAATCTACTGCGAGCGAAGCGGTAGACCCCTCTGGAACTGGTAGGAAGCCATTTTGTCCAATTGTCTCCCACCTTACAGAGTTGTTTCTGGGAATGTAGGTGAGTCTCATATGCTTGGCGTTGCCTTTCCAATTGAACGACAGGTCCAAATTAGATTCGCTATCAGGCTTCACTTCGACAACTTCACTTGACGATTTGAGAATTGAAGCTGCTTCTTTCTGGAGGTCGTCCTTCAACTGTTGCCATCTTTCCATTGTCAGTTCCTCCCTTGTGAATCATTCCCGCACACAGTATCAATTTTCTTCATAATCCGCTCGGCCCACTGGATGCTAGCATCGATCAATTTGTCCGTCCGAGGGCTCCCTTGCGGAGTCCCGAATAGATCGTCTGCCGTCTGCATGTGCAGGCTGGCAAGAATCGCTGCCATGATCCCGATCACACGTTTGCGGCCTTCGTCCATCGCAGCACAATACCACTTTCGCTCTGTGTTCGCCAAGCGGTATACTATTCGTGCTTGAATCGGACCACGAAGAAATGGCTGACATCAGTTGGAACCCACTATCGTATTTTCAAGAGTTGGGAACGTTGTCCAAGGTTCTTCTACTGCTGGGCTTTTTTTTCCTCTCAGCATGGCTCATACGTGGCGCATCTTCGTCCGACCGAATACTGCCTGCTGGTCTACTTCTAATTTCTATCAGCGTGACCGTGCACTACTTCTCCAAGAGTAGGTTCAGACTGAGTGACCCACCGTATCCATACATGACCGATTGGGGGAAAATGTGGAGTGGAATCGGAATGTCGGCGGTGACTATGTGTCTGGTCGTTTGGACCGTAATGATTCCAAGTCAAAAACCAACGCCTGTACCGACTACTCCTACTGTCATCAGTACCCTCCGTGACCTCCCAACTACTTCGAGCAAGGGCCACGAGTCTACCGCTTCGGAATCGCCTAGCAAAGGGAAGGAATCATTCAACACAAAGAGCGGTTCGGGAAATAGTACTCAAGCAAATGGTGGCAAGAGCGTGGCGGTAGGCTCGATAACCCAAGGACCGTGCAGCGTATTGCAGGCAGGCGGGAATAACAATCAGGCGACGGGAGGCAACTGCGAACCACAAGAACGCCACCTACTCAAAGAGCAATGCGATGCGATACAGCAGGAATTGCGCGGTAAGAATCTGACACTTAAGATAGGCTCACTTATTGGCGCGACCGATGCCTATGATTACGCGTGGGAGTTTCTTAAATGCCTAGACGCTGCTGGAGTTCGTTTGGAACCAGACCGTGTGATGTACATGGGCATTCATGGTCCGTTGTTCACTGGGATAGAAGTTTCGGTTCGTGGCACGCCGCCGCAGAGTACAACCACGCAATGGGTTGACAAACGTAGTCCACAGGGGATGGTCATTCAGGCTCTAGTGAATGCGCATTTTGACCAGCAAATCACAACAGGCATGTCTCCTGACTATCCAGAAGGAGTGGTCGCGATTGTCGTTGGCAAGCCGCCTACCAGCAGCCGCCCGTCGTCACCCCAATCCTCTCAGCCGTAGACCGGGAGGATTGACGGTCCTACTCCGTTTCGCCGTCCGTTTAACCGTCCGTTTCGCGTCCGCTTCGCTGTCTATTTTGGCTGTCAATTTTCAGCGAACATACTGCGGGCCGCGCACTCTTCTCGTTCGGTTGACCGGGCGGAAACTCCGTCCGTTTCACAGTCCGTTTCACCGTGATTCGCGTCCGTTTCAATATCCCGTCTGTACCCATTTATCGGTAAACGCAACCCGCGTGCCACTCTGTAACCATCTGAAATCAATGACTTAGCACAAATTTGAAGACCGGGACGATCACCGGACCGCATGCGCTTCCGTTCGGTTTCAACTGCTCACGTTACAAGACTCTCCGCATCGCGGTCCTCCTGGGGAGGAACGATACCGTGATTCTCGGACTCGCCTGGGCTTGCCAGCAACCGTTTCGAGGTCGTGGTGCGAGCGGCCACGCATCGAACCTTCCCCACCCTCAAGCCCAATTCCTGAAGAAAAGCGCCTGCTTGGCAATGGGCGCGGTGCGTCCGGTCAGGCCAGCCATTTGGGTTTGGCTGAGCGGCGTGAAGTCGCGGGCGAGTTGCACGTTTTCTTCGAGTTGGGAAATGGAATCGCATCCGATGATGACCGTGCTCACCGGCAAGCTGAGGGTGAAGTAAAGAGCCTCCTTCATGGCCAGAACGCCGGGTTTCGAAGCGGGCTGGTTCCAGCCTGAGTCGTGGCTTTTGTCGGGCTGCCAGGAACTGAGGATGCGGCCGCGTGCGGGAATCTTCATGCCAATGATCCCCAGTTGTTTGTCGACGGCCATGGGCAGCAGGTGCTCAGTGAAGCTGCGGTGGTGCGGGTCGGCAGCGTTGAGAGCCATCAGAATCTGGTCGAAGTCAAAGCGACGAAGGCACTCCATTAGCAGATCGGGATCGGAGTGGCCGGTAACGCCCAGGTAGCGGACCATTTTCTGCTCGCGCGCCTGGATAAGGGCTTCGAGGGCGCCACCCTTTCTGAAGATTTGCTCGACGTCCTCTTTGCTGTCGATGTGATGAAGCTGCCAGGCGTCAAGATGATCGGTGTTGAGCAGCTTGAGCGATTCCTCGAGCAGGGCCAGCGAACCGTCGCGGCTGCGATCGTGCGTCTTGCTGGCCAGGTACACCTGGCGGCGGCGATGCTTCATCACCGGGCCAAAGTAGCGTTGGCTCCAGCGCTCGCGCCCTCCATACGCCGCGGCGGTATCCACGTAGTTGACGCCTAGATCCAGAGCCCGCTCAATGATGGGTACGGCTACAGCTTCGTTGTTGGGTTGTTCGATGGCGGCTTGTCCACCGAGGCTGAAGATGCCGACCCGGTGTCCGGTGCGCCCGAGGTTGCGAGTCGGCATCGCGCCAGCGGTAGCGGGATTAAACGGAAGGTCGATTGGACCGGCCGGCGATGCCGCTGCAGTGTCCGGGATCAGGCTTCCTGCGAGAGCTCCGGCGGTCACGGCCCCGGTGGTTCTGAGAAAGTTGCGGCGGGAAGCGGTGGCGTCTTGCTCATCAAGCCGATGCTCGCTCATGGCTCTTTCCTCATGGCGTCATCCTAGCTCCCCTTCGCGCCGGCTGCAATCGCTCGCAAACTCGAAATGCACCGTCCCAGCTGCTTTCTTGTTCGCGCCGTCAAGCTCGATGACCGGCGGGATAACCATGTTGCCAATGTGCGGGTCGGTGGAAATTGTGTGGAAGTTCTCCGCGGTGAAGTTACGATCGCGATCTAGCGCATCAAAACACCGCGACAGTCGCGGCTCCGAGGCCGATGGCACGATCCTCCCTTGCACCGGAGTGCCATTGGCGAGCACGGCACTTTACCGATGCTGCGATTCTATTTAGCATTCACCTCGCTCCGGTTCTCAAAAAAATTTAAACGATTAGAAAACTTTGCGACGACAAATCTCCCGGTCCGACCAATGAAGCCCAAAAAAACTATTCTCTGTGTGGACGATAACGAACAAGCCCTCTCCATCCGCAAGGTCCTGCTGGAAACGCGGGGCTACCGTGTGCTCGCGTGCAACAGTGGCGAACTGGCCCTCGAAGCCTTTCGCCGCGGCGGCGTCGATCTGGTGCTCACCGACCTGCTCATGCCGGGTGTGGATGGTTCGCGGCTGATCGAAGAAATCAAACGTCTTTCTCCGCAGACTCCGGCCGTGCTGATCTCCGGCCGAATTAAGGTCTACGAGCGCGAAACGCTAGCGGACCTTTTCTTGCCCAAGGGAATGTACGAACCCGCGGAACTCCTGGAACGCATTCGCGTGTTGCTGGTGCGCAAGCGGGGTCCCAAGCGCCCGCTGGAAATCCCCGCCCGTGCCATGGATGTGGAGCACGCGAGCGTGGCGTGAGCGCTGCGCTGGATTGAATCCTCGAGACATGGACACCATCGATCACCCGATGACCCGATGGTCTCAATGCCTCAATCGCTCTTCTTCCTGTGATATGGTTTTCACTGGATGGCAGCCTTCATCGAAGCCAGGGAATTGCGCAAAACCTACCGCGTCGGCAAGGTGGATGTGCCCGCCCTGCGCGGCATCTCCTTCAGCGTGCAGAAGGGGGAGTTTGTCACCATCGTGGGCCCTTCGGGCAGCGGCAAGTCCACGCTGTTTTATCTGCTCGGCGGGCTGACCCACGCCGACTCGGGAAGCGTCATCATCGACGGTGTGGATTTCGCCACCCTATCCGACGGCGAGCGCACCCGCTTGCGCAAAAGCAAGATCGGATTCGTCTTCCAGAAATTCAATCTTCTACCTACGCTCAGCGCGCGCTCGAATATCGAGATCGCCGCCGACATTGCCGGCCGGGCCATGCCTGATCCCGCCTTTCTGAACAAGATCACCGGGATGCTCGGCATCGCCCAGCGTCTGGAGCATCGGCCCAACGAGCTTTCCGGAGGCGAGCAACAGAGGGTCGCGCTGGCCCGGGCTCTCATCAATCGCCCCGCCATTGTGCTCGCCGACGAGCCCACCGGCAACCTGGATTCGAAAAGCTCCAGCGTCGTCCTCGACATGCTGCGCCAGTCGAACAAGGATTTGGGGCAGACCGTGCTCATGATTACGCACAATCCCGAGGCCGCCGACTACGGCGATCGCATCGTCCACATGCGCGACGGCCAGATCGTAACTCCCGATGAAGATCCGCAGTGGTCGCCGCATCATCCGGTCGGACACCTGCAGTCCTGACCGCCGCCTTTCAGGTAGAGACGGGGCTTGCCCCGGCTCCCTTGCGTAGGAGGATCTCCAGACGCTTCGTCACTTCCGTTTCGGCCGATTCCTGACCGGGATCACGAACTTCAACCCCGACCAAACTTCGGTGACCGCGCAGACTTTCACATCCACCAGGCCAGCCGCCAGCCCGCTGTGACGAATTACATCTTCCGTGAGGTCAGCCGCGACACCGGAACTCTTTTTCGGCCACGAGATCCACAACATACCCGCCGGGGCCAGCGCTTTTGCTGCCGGTATCAGATCAAGTGCTAGGCCCGCGCGTGATTTGGCAAAGAGAAAAATGAAATCGAATCCGTCGTCGCCGTTTCCGCCGATGCGTTGCACGCGGCATTTCACAAGTGCGTCGCGAAGCTCGGTCCTCACCTCATCGGGGACATGCAGCAGGGCCACACGAAAATCGTCCTTGATGCCCAATTTCTTTGCGAGAGGAGTTCCAGAATAACCAGGCATAGAAGTTGGCGCTGATAACAGGGCGGTCTACCTGACACCTAAGACCTAAGACCTAAGACCTGAGACCTGAGACCTCTTCTACTGCTTCGGCGCGTAGTATCCCTTGCGGGTGCGCACCTTCAGACCCTTTTCCTGCGCCAGGATTTCAATCGTACGGTAGCGCCCATCCGCGACAAAATCCGCCGGCTTGTAGGCCACCGCGTACTGGCTGCGTAACTCCTCCTGGATGGAGAGAAACGCATCCGACACGTCGCGCATCTGGAACGGAAAAAACGCGCGGCCGCCCGTGGCTTCCGCGATGCGCTCCAGCACCTTGTCGCCCTTGCCCTTCATGCCGCTGATGTTGGTGCTGATGGTGTAGACGATCACGTCCGCGCGCTCCGCCATTTCGATGGCTTCCTCGCGCGTTACGTGGCTCAGGTTGTCTTCGCCGTCGCTCAGCAGAATGATGGCGCGGCGCACCGGCCCCGTCTGCTCCGATTTCAACAGCTTGTCCCGGCAGGCAAAGTAGAGCGCGTCGTACATGGCGGTGCCGCCGCCCGCCCGCAACATGCGCACGCCGGCCGAAAGACTCTCCGTGCTGTCGGTGAAATCTTGTGTAACTTCGGGCGTGGCGTCGAAGCCGACCACGAACGCTTTGTCGTAGCGCGGGCGAATGATGGCGTTCAGAAATTCGATGGCCGCTTCCTGCTCGAACTTAAAACGGTCGCGCACCGAGTTGCTCGCATCCACCAGCAACCCCACCTGCAGAGGCAGATCGGTCTCGCTGTTGAAGCTGCGCAGCTCGGTGGGCTTTTGATCGTCGACTACCCTGAAGTCGGTTCGCTTCAGATCCTTGATGTAGTGGCCGTGCCGGTCGGTAACCGTAAACACCACGCGAACTTCGTTGACGACGTGGACAATCGTCGCGACGGACTCGTCGGAATCGGGCTTAGCTGGATTTTCCGCCTGCGGAGCTTGCCCTGCCGCCGTCGGCGCCGCGGGGGTGGAGGTGGTGGAAGCCGGCGGGGCAGGAGTCGGTGTGGAAGAGGCTGGCGCCGCCGGAGACTGCGTCTTGTCGCCAGGCGGAGGGCTCGTTTTAACAGGTGGATTCTGTGCTGCCGGCGCGGAAGCAGGCGGCACCGTCTGGCCGATGAGCGAGCCGGCCAGCAAAAGTAAAACGACCAGAAGCAAGAACTTGCGAGATTTCATCAGGACGATTTGCTTAGACTTGATTTTTTCCATTATAGTCTGCGGCCCCGCCCTGTCGACGGCCCCGGGAAGCAGCCGAAAATTCCCTGTAGAGACGTGGCTTGCCACGTCTCCGCTTGGCACGCGCATCGCTCACCGGGTTGGAGACGCGGCAAGCCGCGTCTCTACACGGAGGCTCCGCCGGACGCAGGTTCCAGCCGGGGACCTTCCTGCCGAGCATTCTCCAGGCTCCCGAGCAAGTTCTCCAGTTCCTTCGGTAACGGCCGGCTGAACCTGAGCCGCTCCTTCGTCCGCGGATGCGTCAACTCAAGCACTGCCGAATGCAGAAAATTTCGATCCAACTTCAGCGTCGCGGGCATGCCCGCCGACCGCCGTTTATTCGACTGCGACCGCAATTCGCCCGGCGCACCATAGAGCGCGTCGCCCACCACTGGATGTCCTAGCGACGACATATGCACGCGAATCTGGTGCGTTCGTCCGGTCTCGATCTTGAGTTCAACCAGCGCAAACTTGCCGTAAGGTGAATCGATCTTTCGTTGCACCGCGTAATGTGTCACTGCCTCGCGGCCGCCGAAGCCCCGCGTCGTCATCCGCGTGCGCCGCTGCGAGTGGCGGCTGATTGCACTTTGAATCGTGCCCCGATCCTGCTTCGGCCAGCCGTGCACCAGCGCAATGTAGGTTTTGTGCACCTCGCGTCCGCTGAACTGCGTCGCCAGCCGGCGATGCGACTCATCGTTCTTTGCCACCACCATCAGCCCGCTGGTCGCCCGATCCAGTCGATGCACAATTCCCGGACGCAGTTCGCCGCCAACCGCCGACAGCGTTCTAAAGTGATGCAGCAGCGCGTTGACCAGCGTTCCGCGGTTGCGCGCATCGTCGGTCGCTCCCGCTCCCGCATGAACCATCATGCCCGCCGGCTTGTCGACGATCGCCAAGTCGTCGTCCTCGTAAACAATGTCGAGCGCAATCGCTTCCGCAATAGCGCGCAGTGGCGGAGCGTGTGGCGGTCCCGTGACCGTAACTTGCTCGTCGCCCTTCAGCCGAAGCGATGCCTTCGCTGCCGCCCCGTTTACCAGCACCTCGCCCTTGGCGATAAGTTGCTGCACGCGGGCCCGGCTGACTTCCGCATGGCTGACCTCGGAAAGTTGCGTCGCGAGATATTGGTCCAGGCGCTGTCCCGCGGCGTCGGCAAATGCGGTCAGCGTGATGGGGAAATCGAGCATTCAGCACTCAGCATTCAGCATTCAGTATTCAGCCAGCAAGTGCAAGCAGAATCGTTATTGGGTCGAGGATGCTATCGTTTGTGGATGAGAACTCACTTCTGAGCAACCCCGCGGCAGCGAGCAGAGGAGAATCAGTCCCGAAGGGGCGTCTGCCAATAGCCCGGCGCTTCAGCGCCGGGAACAGTGGGAGAGATACGCGAGTCCCGGAGGGGCGACTGAAGTTCTCACGCACGCCCTAAATCCCAGAGCCCGATTTCTGAGCCCTGAGTGCTGAATGCTGAGCGCCGCTCCTCAGCCACCAGATCAATCCACCGCCCACGACCAACAGAATTGAAATCAACTGCGTTCCCGTCATCAGCCCACCGAAGACTTCACCTCGCCCGGGATCGTCGCGCAGGAACTCGATGAAGTAACGCTCGATGCCGTACAGGATCATGAAGCTGCCCCAAATCTGTCCGTCGAACTTCTTGCGCCCGAGCAGCCACATCAGCAGCAGGAAATTGAAAAACTCGGCGGCGGCTTCGATCAACTGTGTCGGTTCAATTCTGACGCCGAGCGGGGTGCCGCTAACAGCATTCGCCAGCGGATTCGTGAAGACGACGCCCCAGAAGTGATTGGTAGGTTTGCCATAGCAGCAGCCGGCTGAAAAACAACCAAAGCGTCCGAGGACGTGCCCGAAAGCCAACCCGGGAGCGAAGCCATCGCAGGTGCGCAGCACCGGCATGTGATGGCGCCGCATGTACCAGGCCGCCATGGCGAGCGCGGCAATCAGCCCCCCCGAAAATACGCCTCCCGCCTGCAACGTGTTGAGGCTGAAAATCTCCCGCCAGTTGTTCGCGTACGAACTCCAGTCGTTAATGACGTAAAGAATCTTCGCCCCGATGATTCCGGCGAGAACAACGAGTATGCCAAGATTCCACGCATCGTCGCCGTTGAGGCCCTGCTTCTCGGAATTGCGCACGCTGATCCAAAGCCCGATCAGCACCCCCGACGCGACCAGCACGCCATAAGTGGGCAGGTAGAAACTGCCAATCTGAAAAAGTCTGGGGAACACGTTGGTTTAGATGCTCCAATTGCAGCTTGAGTGCAAGAGAGAGTCTAGCAGGCAAGAAGGTCTCAGGTCTCAGGTATCAGGAAAAACAAAGGCTCCCAAAGTCCAGTTCGTCCTGAGACCTGACACCTAAGACCTGACACCTGAACGAAACAAGCCGACCCACTGGGCCGTGTGGTGGGCCGAGAATGAACCCGTCTCAGACGGTGGGAACCCGCCGCGACCCATTAGGCTTTTCCGCATGACGGAACATAGCACACAGGATCTTTTTGCGAGTCGAGTCCCCGTTCATTCGGCATTGGTTCAAAAATCGGTTGCCACCAACACCAACTCCGCAGGTCGGCTTTCACCTTCGATGCTAGGAAACCGGGAAGAGATTCGCAAGAGGAAAACGCAAAATAGTTGGCAGGAGGTTTGCTGACGGTTGCGCGGCGACTATGTTTGGAAGATGAACCCCAGGTTACGATCGATTTTATCGGTCGCGAAAAAGCTTGGATTCCGTGTCCAGCTTTTCGCCTCCAGCGTTTCGCATTCGGTGTTCAGCATCCAGTGTTTCGTATCAGGGTATCGCTTTAGCGATACCGTAAGTTGTTCGGAATAAAAGCCCCTTCAGGGGCTGGCCGGTGAGTCGCTTCACCCCGTGCGCCGCCCATCCTGCAAAACTTCGTCCAGCGCGCTCGCCAGTTTACTGGCCCGCTGCTGCGCTTCCGGCGAAGACTTCTCCAGCCGCCGCTTCAGCAGATGATATTCATCCGCGATATTCAGCGCCGCCAGCACCGCCAGCCGCACCGAATCGACGGTTGCCGTCTGTTGCGATACCGCGCGCATCTTGCCGTCCACGTACTCGGCCAACTTCAAAATGTAATCCGCGTCCGAGCCCCGAAGGTTATAAACCTGGTCGAAGATTTCGACGCGCACGCTGCCGTTGGCGTTCGTCGACGCATCGGTCGGAGGTTGTTTGCTCGCAGTGGCCATGTCACTCCTCGGCGATATATTTACTGCCCGATCGCTGCCCGCCGGATGCTCCCCGGATGAAAGCTCGCCACATGAAAGCTTGCCGCCTTCGCCGCCCTCGTTCAGCTGGCCGCCTGCTCCTGCGTCAGGCTGTCCATCTGGCTCAACATTTTTTCCACCCGGCCGCGTATATCCTCGCGATCCTTGCGCAGTTGAATCAGCTCGCGGCGCATGGTTTCGTTTTCTTCCTCGCGCTCTTCCAGTTGCTCCCGCAGCCGCTTGGCATCGCGCTCGGCGGTGGCACGCGCTTCCTTGGCGGCCTTGTACAACTCAATGGTGCGATAAACTTTCTCTTCCAGAGCCTCAAAATCTTCAGCCGGAACCTCGGCAGATACCTCTTCCACGCTCTTCACGGACATGGGCACTCGCTTTCGGGAAATATTTCAGCGTTGAGGCGAAGTATAGCGCAGTTTGCTGTGGAAGAGCCGTACCTTTTGCCGCAACTCGCGCTTTCTATAGAGACGGGGCTTGCCCCGTCTCCGCCGCGGGCGAAGGCGCGATTAGACGCGTCTCTACCCGCGCACCCGCACCTTCTCCAGGCGCAGTGCCGCCTCGTCCAGTGTCTCAGGTTTCTTGCAGAAGGCGAAACGTACCTGTTGGGATCCGTCTTTCGGATGCTTGTAGAAACTCGACCCCGGCACGCACGCGATGCCGATTTCTTTCATCAAGTAAGCCGCGAACTCCACGTCGTTCGCGAACCCGAAGGCGCTGATGTCGGTCATCACGTAATACGCGCCGCGCGGACGGTAACAAACGAACCCAGCTTTCTCCAGTGCCGGGATGAGATGATCGCGCCGCGTACGGTACCGCTCGGCCAGTTCGTGGTAGTAACTAGCGGGTAGGCTCAACGCCACCGCACCCGCTTCCTGGAAAGGCGCGGGCGCGCCCACGGTCAAAAAGTCATGCACCTTGCGAATCGCGTTCGTAATCGCCGGAGGCGCAACCGCCCAGCCCACGCGCCATCCCGTGACGCTGTAGCTTTTGGAGAGCCCGTTGATGGTGATCGTACGTTCGCGCATGCCATCAAGCCGCGCGATCGAAATGTGCTCCGATCCATCGTAAAGAATGTGCTCGTAGATTTCGTCGGTGATGGCGAGCACGTTGTATTCGACGCACAGGTCGCGAATCAGTTCCAGTTCCCTCCGGCTGAACACCTTGCCGGTAGGGTTGTTCGGCGTGTTCAGGATAATTGCCTTGGTTTTAGACTGATGGGTGTGATGCTGCCCGGTCTGGTGCTTGAACGCTTCGCGCAACTCCTGCTCGTCGAATGTCCAATCGCCTCCCGCCCTCTGTGGAGGACGCAAGCTGACGAATCGCGGCTTGGCTCCGCTAAGAATCGAATCCGGCCCATAGTTCTCGTAGAAAGGTTCGAAGACCACGACCTCGTCGCCCTTATTGCACACCGCCAGCAGGGTTGCGATCATCGCTTCAGTCGAGCCGCAGCACACCACAACTTCTTTTTCCGGATCCACCTCGATCCCCTGCCACTCCCGCATCTGCCGGGCAATCGCACCCCGCAGACTCTTAGCTCCCCAGGTGATGGCGTATTGGTTGACGTCGGCGGCGATCGCTTCTTGTGCCGCGCGCTTGATTTCGGCGGGTGCGGAGAAATCGGGAAACCCCTGCGCCAGATTGACCGCGCTATATTGCATCGCCTGCCGAGTCATCTCGCGAATCACAGACTCGGTAAAATGCTCAACCTTGTCGGAGAGAAAGTGCTTGGGATGGGTCGAAGCCGGGGACATGGGAAGTAAGGCTAGCACAGGCAGAATCGATTTCACCACGGAGACACGGAGGCGCGGAGGAAAGCCAAATGGGAGAAGATAGGCTCGCACCTCAGCCGAGCGATTCAGTTCATCTTTTGCGAGGCGACCTGCTATCCTTAAGCAACAAACAATAGATTACCGAACCGTGTCGGCCGACGTTTTTGCCTTTTCCGCAGCCGTACCTGAGGTTTGACGTCACAGGTTTCAAGGACTGCTGGTTGCGGCGTCCTTTTTCCGCATCAAGAAGTTGATGGAGATTCCGCGAATGTCTGGGTTCGCGACAAAAAAGCTCGGAGATCGACTCTTCCTCGGAGACATGAACTTATGACAAAAATTCTTAAGAATCTGGGCTGGTGGAGCGCCGTGCTCGCATTCGCACTCTCCAGCGCAGTTCTCCTACCGGTACTCGCCGTTGCCCAGGATCAGGATCAAGGGGATCAACAGGACGATCCACCCAGCCGCGTAGCTCGCCTCGGCTACATGGAGGGCTCGGTTTCCTTCCAGCCCGCCGGCGAAACCGACTGGGTCCAAGCCACCCCGAATCGCCCGATGACGACGGGCGACAAGCTCTGGGCAGACCAAGACTCCCGCGCCGAACTGCAACTCGGATCGGCCGTGATTCGCTTGAGTGCCAACACCGGCTTTTCATTCCTGAATCTGGATGACAATACGGTTCAGATCCAACTGACGTCGGGTACGCTCAACCTTCGTGTGCGCCGCCTGGACCAGAACGATGTCTTCGAAGTCGATACGCCGAACCTGGCATTTTCGATTTACCAGCCGGGAAGCTATCGGGTAGAGGCCAGTGAAGACGGCACCTATTCGATCGTCAGCCTGCGCCAGGGCGGGGGCGAAGCGACCGGCAACGGCCAGACCTACACGCTCCATGCCGGACAAAGAGGCACGTTCAGCGGGACCGACTCGCTCAACGCCGGCATAGTGGATATCGGCGGACCCGACCAATTCGATAACTGGGCCTACAATCGCGATCGCCGCTACGATGATTCGCGCTCGGCGCAGTATCTCTCTCAGGACGTGGTCGGTTACGAAGACCTCGACGACTATGGAGACTGGCGCGACGATCCGGGCTACGGCCACATCTGGTATCCCAACCGCGTTGCCGTGGGTTGGGCGCCCTATCACGAAGGCCACTGGGACTGGATTCCTCCCTGGGGCTATACCTGGGTCGACGACTCTCCATGGGGCTACGCGCCGTTCCACTACGGACGCTGGGTGACGGTCGGCGGACGCTGGGGTTGGGTAGCCGGACCAGTCGCGGTGCGGGCAGTCTATGCGCCTGCGCTGGTGGTGTTTATTGGAGGTGGAGTCGGCTTCGGCGGCAATGTGGGATGGTTTCCGCTCGGCCCGCGCGAAGTTTATGTGCCGTCGTATCGCGTCAGCCGGGAGTATGTGAACCGGGTCAACATCAGCAATACGACCGTCAATAACGTCCAGATCACGAATGTGTACAACACCACCATCATCGACAAGACCACTATCACGAACGTGACGTACGTGAACCGGAACGTACAAGGAGCGGTGACGGCGGTTCCGCAACGTGCCTTCGCCGGCGCGCAGCCCGTGGGCAGAGCAGCGGTTACCATGAGCGCGCGGGATATTGCCGCGGCGCCCGTGAGCGCGAGGGTTGCGGTGGTTCCCACACGGGAGAGCGTACTGGGGGCGAAGTTCGCAAGCGCAAATCGCGTGACCTCGCCGCCGGCAGCAGTCATGAACCGGCAGGTGGTCGCCAAGACGCCGCCTCCTCCTCCGCCAGTGCCGTTTGCAAAACAGCAGCAGGCCCTGGCGGCCCATCCCGGCCAGCCGTTGGCAAGGAGCGAAGTGCGAAGCTTGCGTCCCGCGGCCACTGAGGCCGCGCACCCGATGATCAAGCAGGCGCCTCCCGGCAAACCGGCGACGCCAAACCTTGGCCGTCCGGGCAATCAGCCAGGCAATCAGCCAAACGTTGCTCGCCCGGGACAGCCCGCCAGCACGCCGCCTGCATACCAGCCAGCAAATCGTCCGCCCAATCAGCCCGCTCCAAATGAGCGGCCGGGCGCGGCTAATCCTCCACAACCGAATCGTTCGCCGTCAGCGCAACCGAATCAGCCCACACCGTCGCAGCCAGGCAATCAGCCGGAGATGACCCGTCCAACCCAGCCACCGGCAAGAAACGATCGGCCGCCGACCGCACCGACAACGAACCGGCCAAGTCAACCAAACAATCAGCCCGAGCCGGCTCGACCCCAACCGAACCGCCAGGTTGAGCCACCGGCGCGCAGCGACCGGCCGCCTGCGGCCCAGCCGGCTAGTCCAGAGCCCAATCGGAACCAGCCCCCGGCTCCGCGGCCTGCGGTTGCTCCGCCGAGCGAGCGCCCACAACAGCGCACGCCTCCGGCGGAGACCAGGCCCACACCCCCGCCTCAGCGCGAGCAACCGAAACCCGAACAGAAAAAGCGAGAAGAGGACAAGAAGAAGCAGGAAAAGCCGCCGAACGCGTAGCGGCGAGCTTGTAAGTGGCAAGAATTCAACGGGCATCCCGACTTCTTGGGATGCCTTTTTTGTCACTTCTGGTCGAGTTAAAATCGCCCGACTGTTTTTTGCATGCGGCGCACAATCGCAGAGCGCCGTCTAACAGGCTGCGGGAAACACCCCAGTTCAAGCAGGTTTCGGGAAGGGCACGACTTCAGTCGTGCCGTAAGTCGTTGAAAGTGTGTCGCGCTTTAGCGCCCGAGGTGAGCTTTTTGCGTCCTTCCCGCCTTTTTCCGCAGCCCGCTAATAGACTAAGTCTCCATAAAACTGGTCTAACAAATTGACCATAGTATGTTAGAATGACCATCAGAGAAACGCTATGCAGGAAATCGCCATCTCGGAATTCAAAGCCAAGTGCCTCGCCGTGCTGGAGCAGGTTCGCGCCACGAAGAAGCCGATCCGAATCACCCGGTTCGGCAAGCCAGTGGCGGAAGTCATACCGCCGACGGCCGTGGAAGATCGTGCAGCCTGGATTGGATCGATGAAGGGCACGTTCGAAATTCTCGGAGACATCGTTTCTCCGGCCACCGATGAAGACGAATGGGAGGTTTTGCGCGATTGAGACTGCTGCTGGATACACACATCTGGCTGTGGAATTTTCAAGATCCGCGGCGGCTTGGCCGACGCGTCTTACGTTCTCTCCAGGACCGAGAAAACGAACTCTGGCTTTCGCCGATCAGCACGTGGGAAGCGCTGACCCTCAATTACAAAGGAAGAATTCGGATCGACGAGGATTTGGCGACCTGGCTGGCGCGAGCCACAGCCGGCACCCGCGAAGCTCCGCTCACCCATGAGATCGCGCTCGTAGCCCGGCAATTGCCCATGCACCGGGACCCCGCCGACCGCATTCTAGCCGCCACCGCCGAGGTCTTAGACCTGACTCTGGTTACGGCTGACGAACGATTGCTGGGATTGGGAACGATTCGAACTATGGCCAACCGCTGATTGGTGGAATTAGATCGATGGCCCCTACACTCTTTGCACGCCGCCCAGGCCTTCCAGCGCCTTCGCAATCTGTCCCGCCCATTGCGCCACCTCGTCGTCACGCAGCGTGCGCTCGCTGGACTGGAGCTTGGCGCGCATCAGAATCGAGTACTTGCCCGCGCCGACTTTTTCGCCGCGGAAAACTTCTACCGGCACGAAACTCCGCAGCTCGGCGATGCCCAATCCGCTGACGCTCTGGTGGATCTTCTCGAACTCCACGCCGTCATCAAAAGCAAAGGAGAAGTCGCGCTCGACGGCAGGGAAGCGCGGCAGCGCTTCATAACGCACCTGCCGCAGATCGTGCTGGTAGAGCCGGTCAAGACAGATCTCGGCGACAAAAACATCCTGCCGTAGTTTGCGGGCCGCGGCCACATCGGGATGAATCTGGCCAAACTGGGCGACGGTAGCGCCATCCAGCACGGCGCGGGCCGAGCGTCCGGGATGGTAGTAATCAGCCGTCTGCGTATCGTAATAGAGTGTCCAATGGCTGAACGGAGCCAGCAGCGTTTCGATGTCGCCCTTCAAGTCGAAGAACGAGAACGGACGCGCCGCCGCTCCCGGAGCCAGTCCGCGCACGACATCGTCCACGCTGCCGGTAGCGCCGATCGAGATGCGTTTCAACTCCAGCGCTTTCGCGCCCGACGCCTCAAATACATTTCCAGCTTCGAACAGGCGAACATTGTCGCTGCCGCGATTCAGGTTGTAAGCGAGCATGTTGAGCATGCCCGGAACCATCGACGTGCGCATTACCGAAGCCTCGTCACTCAGCGGGTTCGCGAGATCGAGTTCGGCAGCGGTAGAAAAGCGCCGCGCTTCGTCTTTTGAAATGAAGCTCAGCGAAATACCTTCGTTGTAGCCGAGCGCCAGCAGCCCAGAGCGCAGCCGCGCATCTTTGCGCGCGTCCGGCAGGTCTCGAACCTCGCCTCTGTAGGCGGGAAGCGTGTTGGCGAACTTGTCGTAGCCGTGCAGCCGCGCCAGTTCTTCGATGATGTCGATCTCGCGCTCGATATCAAGCCGCCAGCTCGGGATGTGGACCAGGTAAGTATCTTCGCTGCCCGGAAGCATCGTGAACCCGAGACGAGAAAGGATGCGGCTGATTTCCAGCGTGTTGAGGCTTTCGCCGAGAATGCGGTGTACTTCCCGCGGGTCAAGCTCCACCGGAGCCAGGTCAAGCTTGCGCGCGATCACGTCGATCACGTTGCCGATCAGTGTGCCGCCGCCGGAATTGAGAATCAGTTCGGCAACCCGATTCGTCGAAACCACGGTCGATTCGAAATCGGCGCCGCGCTCGAATCGGTGCGAAGCATCGGTGTGAATGCCGTGCCGCTTCGACATACGGCGCACCGTGACCGGGTCCCACCACGCGGATTCGATCAGGATGTTCTTCGTGCGCTCAGTGATCATCGTGTCGAAGCCGCCCATTACGCCGGCCAGCCCCACCGGCTTTTTCGCATCGGCCACCACGAGATCCTCGGTCGAGAGCTTGCGCTCCACGCCATCCAGTGTCTTCAGCGTTTCTCCGGCCTGCGCGCGCCGTATGACGAGCCTGCGACCTTCCAGCAGATCGAGATCGAACACATGCGTCGGCTTGCCACTCTCCCACAAAACGTAATTGGTAGCGTCGACTGCGTTGCTGATGGGCCGCTGGTCGAGCAGTTGCAGACGATTGGCAATGTTCGCGGGCGAGGGCTTGACGGTAGCGCCGCGAATTTCACGCGCCGTGAAGCGCGGACACAGCTCGGGCTCCTGAATGTCGATGGTGACCTCAGACTTGCCCTGCGGCGCCGGCAGCTTAGGCTCAATCGCCTTGAGTGGCAGGTCATAGAGCGCCGAAGCCTCACGCGCCACCCCGTAATGATTCATCGCATCGGGACGGTTGGTTGTGATCTCCATCTCGAAGACGGTCGCGTCGCCTTCGCCGGAAATACCTTCAACCGCAACGCCCGCAAGAGTAAGTTCGTCCGCCAGGCGAAGATAGTCGACCGGGATATCGACAAAGTCGCGCAGCCAATGAGGAGAAATTTTCATGAAAGCAGCTTTTAGCTGTTAGCTCTCAGCTTTTGGCTCTGAGCTCTCAGTCGGCGGATTTGGAATTCGCTAAAAGCCAAGAGCTAACAGCCAAAAGCTTTCTACCCAAACTGCTCCAGAAACCGCACATCGCCCTGGAAGAACAGCTGAATGTCATCCACGCCATACTTCAGAATCGCAATCCGCTCCACGCCCATGCCGAACGCGAATCCCGAAACCTTTGACGCATCGTAGTCGACGAAGCCGTACACATTCGGATCGACCATGCCGCAGCCCAGCAGTTCGATCCATCCGCTGGCCTTGCAGTTGCGGCACGGACCGCCGTCGCGCGTGCCCTTCCCGTCGCAGAAAATGCAACTGATCTGCACGTCGGCGCTGGGCTCGGTAAATGGGAAGAATGACGGATAGAAGCGCGTCTTCACGCTCGACCCGAAGAGCGCTTTCATAGCGTGGTCGAGCGTCCCCTTCAGATCGCAGAAAGTAATGTTGGTATCGACCGCCAGACCTTCGATCTGATGAAAGATCGGCGAGTGCGTAGCGTCGGCCGCGTCGTTGCGGTGAACTTTACCCGGACACACCACCCGCACCGGCGGTTTCATCTTCTGCATCGTCCGAATCTGCACCGGCGAAGTATGCGTGCGCAGGAGCAGGCGGTCGGGCAGCGGTTTCGCTTCCTGCCCGGCAATAAACAGCGTGTCCTGCGTGTCGCGCGCAGGATGGTTCGGCGGGAAGTTCAGCGCCTCGAAGTTGTAGTAATCGGTTTCAACTTCCGGTCCTTCTTCGACCGAGTAACCCAGATTGCGAAACACGCCGATGATCTCGTTCATCGTCTTGATGACGGGATGCTCCGCGCCGATGGGGCGACGAATGCCGGGGAGGGTGATGTCGAGAAATATGTCCGAGGCGGCTTTCCGAAGTATGACGATGGCCTCGTACTTTTCCTTCTGGGTTGCAACGGCATCCTGAATCTGCAGTTCAAGGTCTCTATAGATGACCCCGACACGGGGCTTAACCCCGGCGGGCGCGAGGTTTAACCACAATTCCCTTAGCTGTTTCGAGATTCCATTTTTTCTCCCCATCCACCGATCGCGGAAAAGCTTCCATGTTTCCTCGCTTTCGACCGCATCGGATTCGGCTCGGAGATGCTCAAGCAGTTCCGACGCAGCGCGGTCGAATGACGCCTCCGTATAGTCAGTTAATTTAGTGACGGTGTAGGGCATGTTCTTAATCAATTTTCGCGGAATTGTCATCCCGAGCGAAGCGAGGGACCCCTACTCGTCCGAAAATGTGTACAGGTGTAGGGGTCCTTCGACTCCGCTCCGCTCAGGATGACACGATTTTGCTACCACTGAAAGCTGACGGCTGATAGCTGATAGCCGATCTACGCTGCCGCCGCGTTCGCCTTCTTCGCCTGCTCCGCCAGACTGCCAAATCCCGCCGGATCCTTCACCGCCAAATCCGCCAGGATCTTGCGATCCAGTTCCACGCCGGCTTTCTTCAGTCCGCTGATGAACTGGTTGTAGTTCAGTCCGTTCAGACGGGCGGCGGCGCCGATGCGCACGATCCAAATCGACCGGTACTGGCGCTTCTTCTGTTTGCGGCCGGAGTAGGCAAACTTCAGGGCGCGATCGACGGCTTCTTTCGCCGAGCGGTAAAGTTTGGACTTAGTTAAGAAATATCCACTGGCGCGTTCAAGAATCTTTTTGCGCTTGGCGCGGCGTTTGGTTCCGCGTTTTACACGAGGCATTGCGGTTCTCCTTTTTCATTTCGTCTGGCGGCTGGAGGCAAGGAGGCTTCTACCCTAAGGGATTTCCGAAGCCCGGCCTCTTCACGCGCCGCTGCAGGGCATGCGCTCCGCAGACTTGGTTAAGGACGGGCGAAAGTGCCCGCCGCTCCATTATCCCTTCTTAGTACGGGATCATGCGCCTGACTTTTTTGAAATCCGCGTCACTTACCAGCACGGAATTCCCCAGTTTTTTCTTGCGCTTCTTGGCCTTCGAGGTCAGGATGTGGCGCAGAAACGCTTTGTGCCGCTTTATCTTTCCCGTCCCGGTTTTCTTGAAGCGCTTGGCAGCGCCTTTGTGTGTTTTTAGTTTAGGCATAGATACTCTCAGCTCTCAGTTGTCAGCTCTCAGTTAAAGCTTTCAGCGTTATGCAGCGCAATATCCCATCCGCTCGCAGCGATCGCACCAGAAGATTTTACTGATGGCTGATAGCTGACGGCTGATAGCTGCTACGCTGTCTGCGCTCCGCCTTGCGACGCGGGAGGAGGAGGTGCGGGTTTCGGACGAGCCGGCGGCTTTTCTTTCGCTCCGCCTTCTTTCTTACTCGGCGCCAGAATCAAGTGCAGCGTGTTGCCTTCCTGCCGCGGACGGAACTCCACCAGACCCTTCTGGTCGACATCCTTGATCAGCCGTTCCAAAATCTGGCGGCCCAGGCTTTGCCGCGTCATTTCGCGTCCCCGGAAGAAGATGGTCGCTTTCACCTTGTCTCCGTCATCGAGGAAGCGCAACACATGATTTTTCTTGGTTTCGTAATCGTGATCATCCACGTTGATACGAAACTTCACTTCCTTGACCGTAATCGTCTTCTGCTTTTTCTTGGCTTCGCGCTCGCGCTTTTCGTTCTGATACAGAAATTTCCCGTAGTCCATGATGCGGCAAACCGGAGGTTGCGCGGTCGGGGAAATTTCCACCAGGTCGAGATTTCTTTCGCGGGCCATTTTGAGCGCCTCGAAGGGAGGCATCACGCCAATCTGTTCCCCTTCGTCCCCGATCACGCGAATCTCGCGCGCCCGGATGCGCTCGTTCATGCGGATAAAACGCTTGTCGATACCGTCCTCCGTCTGCTGATCTGGCAGGAAAGATGCTTAAAAAGTATAGCACGCGGTCGCTGCGAGCCGACCCCACGCCCTTCGGCTCCCGCGGAAGCCGCGGAAATCGCACCATGGCCGGCTGTCACGCTACCGCTACCTTCGCGGTCCGCAACCGCCGGTACAGCCGCATGTAGTCGTCCACCATCCGTCGCGCCGTGAAGCGCTCGCGCGCCCGATTATAAGCGCGCGTCCCGTAGCGACGGACTAGTTCGCTGTCTCCATCGAGTTGGCTGAGCACTTCGCTGAGGCTCTCGGCGTCATTGCGTTCGAAGTACAACGCCGCGTCGCCCCACATTTCGCGATACACTTCGGTGTCGTTCGCGACCAGCGCGCAGCGCGAGAACGCGGCCTCGATCGACGCCAGTCCCGTCGGTTCGTAGCGCGAGGTCGCGGCAAAAATCGTCGACTTGCTGAACAGCGAGCGCAACTGCGATTCGGTCTGCGCTCCCTTTACAGAAATCTCGTGTTCGCCGGTGGAAACGCGCACGTCGGCCCGGATCGGCAGCGGCGGCGCGGGAATCGGGTTGTCCGCTCCCACAATGCACACTGGCAGGCCGTGCCTGTGCTGGGTCAGCAAGGCCACCTGCTTTCCCGTATCCCACAAACGCCCGATCGCCAACACCGACTCTTCCTTGGTCACAAAAGGATTGAAATAGATTGGATTGCGCCCGGCCGGAATCACGTGCCCCGCGAAATCGTCGCGGTAGGCGAGGCGGAGCATTTCTTCCATCCAGCGCGAAGTAGTGACCACGGCATCCGCCCGTTTCAGGCCCGTCTCAATGGTCTCGCGATACCACTTCAGCCATGCCGAAGCGGCCGGTTCGTGCCCGTGGATGCTCAGCCACCACGTAATCAAGTCGCCGTGCGCCACCACCAGTCGCGGTGTCGCCACCGGCAGCGCCCCAAAACTCAACTGATTCAAATGCAGAAAATCGGGACGCGTATCGCGAACAATGGCGCACAGATAATCCTCGGCCGCCTGAAAGTCCTGCTCACCCTCCTGCATCCAGTCGAGACGAAACGCCGTGGGATGATATTCCAGCCCGTGCAGCCCGTCCATCCACGCGGTCTGATGGGGAAGCGGAATTTCTCCAAAGCTGACCAGCGTGACCTGCGCCCCATGGGTCACCAGGCCCGAAACCAGTTCGCGCGAGTACGTCCATACTCCGCTGAACGTGTCCGCCGTTACCAGTACGCGCACAGAACCCTCGGGATTCGAGGGCTGGGAACCACCCTCGGCCTGCTTGCCTCCAGTTTAGGGTCGAGGGGCGTGCCGAGGGAAGAGTTTTCTTGTGGCCTAGACTGTAGCGCCGCCGTCTCGGCGGCTGTCCGGCGGGCGTCTCGCCCGCTGCGCCGAGGGCGAGACGCCCTCGGGACAGCCGGCAAGGCTTGTCCTGAGCGAAGTCGAAGGATGCCGGCGCTACGATGGTTATTGAAAAGAAGGCCGGGCAGACGGCCCTCCGAACATGACCCTGAAGCGCTGCACTGGTTCAGGTCGAGTCCGCCCACTGTGTTACCGCGCGCACCAGGATCCGCATGGTCCACAGCAGATCGTCCAGCGCAGTCCCAAATCCGAAGTGCGCATCCACAAACGCCAGTTCCGTTGCCGGCAAACTCGAGCGGCCGGAGATTAGGACTACGGGAACATCCGGCACCAGATATTTGATTTCCTGGGCCAGCTTCGAGCCCGACATCACGGGCATTTCGTAGTCAAGAAGCGCCAGGTCAAAGTAGGTTCTCTGGCAAAGCGCGAGCGCCTCGATGGGGTCATTTTTCGCGATCACCCGGAACCCGCATTCCTCAAGAACACTGGTTAGCAATCGGCTGGATTTGGGATTGTCGTCCACGTAAAACACCGTCGTTCTGTTCTCCATCACAAACCTCCGTTCCTTTCCCCAAGAACGCACCCCACCGGCCGCCCTTGCGAATACTTTGGGCAAAGATTTGTAAAGGCTGGTGATTGATTTTCGGAACCGTAGTTGCTCGAAGAGTAGAGACGGGGCTTGCCCCGTCTCCGTCGCGGGCGGAGACGCGGCAAGCCGCGTCTCTACAGAGAATTACTCTCTAAGGACTAGACACAACCATTTCCTCGCCGCAAAACTCCTTCTCCACCGGATCATCGCAAGGAATCGTGAACTTGAAAATGGAACCATGGCCGGCCGCCGTCTCGACCCAGATCTTTCCGCCAAGGTGCTCGATGATCTTCTTGCAGATGGCCAGACCGATTCCGTTGCCTGGGTATTCCGTCCGGGTGTGCAGGCGTTGAAAGACAACGAAAACATTTTCGGCATGCTCCGGAGCAATGCCGATGCCGTTATCGCTCACGCTGAACACCCACTCCTGGCCCGCCTTTTCGGCCTGCACGGAAATCGCCGGCGCTTCTTTCCCGCGGAACTTGATCGCGTTTCCGATCAGATTCTGCAAAACCTGTATCATCCGCGACCGGTCCGCCCAGACCGCTGGAAGCGCACCCTGCGTGACCACCGCGCCGCTCTCTTGCATTGCCGGACCCAAGCTCAGCAGGACCTCATCCATCGCCGCATTGCAATCGACGTGGCTGCGAGCGCCGCCATTCCGTCCGACTCGCGAAAAGGCCAGTAAATCTTGAATCAGGGACTGCATGCGTAGAGCTCCCTCGCTGGCGTAGCCGATGTATTTGTCGGCGTTCTCATCGAGTTGACCGCGATAGCGTTCTGCCAGCAGCTGCGTGTAGGCCGCCACCATGCGCAGCGGCTCCTGCAGATCATGCGAAGCCACATACGCGAATTGCTCGAGGTCCGCGTTGGAGCGGGCCAGTTCCGCCATTTTCTCGGTCAGCTTCTTCTCCGCGCGTTCACGCGCGGTGATGTCGCGCAGGATGATGGTAAAAAACGCCCGGCCGCCAGCCTCGGCGTGCGAGATTGACGCCTCCATGGCGAACTCCTCGCCATCGGCGCGCAAAGCTCTTAGGGTGCCGAGCTTATTCATAGCGCGAGTTGTGGCGCCGGTCTCCCCGAATTTGCGGACGTGGGCGGAGTGCGCGGTGCGAAAGCGCTGCGGAATGAAGCGTTCAATCGGTTGTCCCAAGCCCTCCGCCTGCGAACACCGGAACATCTTCTCGGCGGCCGCGTTGAACATTACGATGTTCTGCTCCTCATCCACGTTGAGGATGGCGTCCATGGCCGACTGGACTAAGGCTTCGAGCTGCGCCTGGCTCTCCCGCAGAGCGGCGTCTGACCGCCGTTGCCGTTCGCGCAAAACTTCTTCTTGTAACGCACGGCGGATCGCTTCGGGCAGCCGCGCCAGCCCGTCTTTCAGAACGTAATCCGTCGCGCCCCGCTTGATGCACTCCACCGCAGTCACGTCGCCCAATGCGCCCGAGACCAGGATCAGTGGAATGTCCAGCCCTGCCCTTCGCAGCACATCCAGCGCTTCCATGCCTCGCCACTGCGGCAGGTTGTAGTCGGCAAGCACAACGTCGGGAGGGTGCGCGCGAAGCTCCCGCCCAAACTCGGCTTCCGTTTGTACCACCACCACGGAAAACGAGAAGCCTCCTTTGCGCAGAGCCTGGGCCACCAGTTTCGCGTCCAGCGGGTCGTCTTCGACGTGCAGCACCCGGAGTTCGTTGAGTTGCGGCGCGAGCCATGATGACGCTCCGCCTGACGCAGGAACAGAGCCGCTGGCCCGAACTTGATCATCACTGGTATTAGTGTCGGTCATGAGCCACACCTGCCAATGGCTGCGAAGCTTGCACTACGGGCGGCTGATTGATGACCAGCCAGTACAGTCCCACGGTCTTGACCGTCTCCCGGAACTGAGCGAAGTCGACTGGTTTCTGGATATAGCTGTTAGCCCCCAGGTTGTAACTGGCCACCAAATCCCGCTCTTCTTTCGAAGAGGTCATGATGACGACCGGGATGGTCTTGGTCCGAGGGTCACTCTTGATCTGTTTGAGCACCTCCATCCCATCGACCTTGAGCAGTTTCAAATCCAACAGCACCAACTTGGGCGGATGATCAAATGACCGATGTGCGAACGCCCCGCGACAGAAGACAAAGTCCAGGGCTTCCTCGCCATCGCGCGCCACGAAGATGTTGTTGGCCAGCTTCTCCCGCCTCAGCGTATGCAGGGCAAGATCCACATCGTCCTGACTGTCTTCCACCAAAACGATGTCCAGTGCATCTGAGTTCATAATCGGCCTCCAGCCGTTGCTTCATTGCTTTTGGATTCAGCTTCCTTTCCCACACCGAGGGTGAAATAGAAAGCTGCGCCTTTGTCCAGTTCCCCCTCCGCCCACACTCGGCCCCCGTGCTTTTGCACGATGCGCTGCACCGTGGCCAACCCGATGCCTGTACCCTCGAAGTCCTCCGCACGGTGCAACCTCTGGAAGACTCCAAACAGTTTGTCAACGTACTTCATGTTGAACCCGATGCCATTGTCCCGGACCATGAACACCGCTTGCCCATCTTCTTCTTTGTGACTGACCTCGATGAGGGCGTGGGCGCGGGAGCGGGTGAACTTAAGCGCATTGGCCAGCAAGTTTTGAAAAACCTGCCTGACCAAAACGGGATCACACTCCAGGGCGGGCAGATCGGCGATCACCCATGCCACCCGTCGCCCTTCGCTCTCCGGCTGCAGCATCGCTACCACTTCCGCGACAAGCGAGTTCAACTTGGTCGCCTGCCGATTGAGTGCATGACGGCCAACCCGTGCCAGATTCAACAATTCATCCACCAGCAAGCCCATCTTTTGCGTCCCAGCCTGGATGCGCTCCACGTACTTTTGGGCGGTTGGATCGAGGCTAGGACCGAATTCTTCCACCAGCATCTTGGAAAATCCGCTGATATGCCGCAAGGGCGCCCGCAAGTCATGGGACACCGAGTAACTGAAGGCTTCCAGCTCTTTGTTGGCGGTTTCCAACTGGGCCGTCCGCTCCACCACCCTATGCTCGAGCTCTTCATTGAGTTCACGGATTTCGCGCTCGTTTGCTTTTTGCTGCGTAATGTCGCGGAGAATGGCGACGCCCCCGCACAGGTTGCCCTGAGCGTCCTTCATGGGCCGCGCGCTGACTTCGAGAGAGACCCGGTTTTCGCGTTCCGGGTGCTCAATCATCAATTCCACTTGCACCGATTCTCCGTGCAGGGCCCGCACCAGTGGAAGGCGATCCGGCGGATAAGGGGTGATTCCATCGGGCAGGAAGACCTTGTAATGAGGGGTCCACTGCTCACTGGGCAAATCGGCTGCTCCACGACCCATCAGCTTGTTAGCGCAATCGTTCCAGATGAGAAAGCGTCCTTCCCGGTCGGCCGCAATCAAGCCCTCGCCCACGCTGTCCAACACCAGCTTGAGCATCCGGGTCTGCGCCTCCAGAGCCTGCCGGGAACAGGCCAGTTTCTCTGCCTGTTCCGCAAGCCGCTCTTCCGCTCGTCTGCGCTCGGTCATGTCGCGCGCTACTTTGGAGAAGCCTCTGAGGATTCCAGAATCGTCGTACATGGGAGCGATCACGACGTCGGCCCAAAAAGCGGAGCCGTCTTTCCGGACTCGCTGGGCCTGCGCTTCAAAACGCCCTTTTGCGAGAGACTCCTGCAGTTCGCGGGCGGGCTTACCGGCTGCGCGGTCCTCCGGAACGTAAAAACAAGAAAAATGCTTGCCTAGAATTTCTTCACTTCGGTAGCCTTTGAGGCGAGCCGCGCCCTCATTCCAACTGATCACGCGGCCCTCGGGATCGAGCATGTAGATGGCATAGTCCTTTACCCCATCGAGCAGCCGCCGAAACCGTTCCTGACTTTCGTCCAGCGCTTCCTCGACTTTCCTTCGCTCCACGTCGTTGCGATACACGGCTGCTGCTGTCCAGGCAATGAGGCCAGCCAGCAGGAACATGGTGGTCAATGCCGCCAAAACCACAGTGCTCCACTCGGAATAAAGGCCAGCGGCGGTGATTCGCCAGCGGATCCAGCCCACCAGCATGGGAATAAAGGCGGCGGGAAGCAGTCGGCGCGCCAGGCTCCCGCCCAAGCTCTGGCTGCACAGAAGCGCTCCCAGTCCCCATTCGGTGCGAGCGCAAACCAGCCCCAACGAGAAAACCGCGAAGGTGACTGCCGTGGGCAAAGCCAGAGACAGATGCGCAGTGTAGATGTGGGGGTCAAAAGCGAAGCTGAGCACGCTGAACGTCGCCAAGCCGCCTGCCGCGAGGGAGAGAAACTGCGCCGGCCACCGGCCCCGCCGCGTTCTCCAGTCGATCCCCAGCAGGGCAACACCAAGCAACAGAAAAGCCCCTGCGGTGACCGGGGACATGAGGCCAGGGCGTACGATGCCAGTTTGCAGCGCGGGAGGCACCACGAGCAAAAACTGATCGATGCCGAGGTCCAGTCTGAAAAGGTGCTCCGCAAGGCCGAGCAAGCCCATCAGGCCGGCGATCGCCGCTGCGGTTTTAGCGGCAAGTTCCCTGGCCCACCCGAAAGACTGGTTGTCCTTTCTTCTCAGCAACCACAGGGAAACGCCGATGAGCACGAAACACGCGGCGGTGTTCGCCACCATCGTTACCTGCGCCGTTCCCCAGGTGGTGAGACTTGGGATGTGCAGGCTCCACCCCGCCAGGCCCGACAGCCCAACTACCGCCGAAAACACGGCGGTGGTCGAGGCGAAGACACTCAGCCACTTGACGAAGCGAGGATCGGGGCGGTTGTTCATACGGTGTTACTCTTTTGCCGGGAGACCATTATCGGAGAGACGATCCGCGGATCCCACAAGCAGCAGAAACCGTGGGGCATGAAATCGGGAGAAAGCAATTGTCTGAAGAATTCCATGATCCCGGCTTTGCCTCACTAGAAAGTCATCGGCAAGAGCGTTGCCGTTTACAGCAAGGAGGTCAGGTTACTTAGGGGACGGGTGAACGACGTCGGTTGCCCTTGCCTCGCCGCCGAAACCCGTTAGACGCCTGCAGCCTGTTCACGTTCCTCGGTTGCGCCCGTGCTCTCCAATTGTCTTCGCAGTTTCTTCACCAGTTCGTGAACCGACTGGATCTTTGCGGTCGCCGCCGCCGGCAGGCCGGGAGTTTCCAGGGCCAGTTCGCTGGACAGCAGCAACGCCGTAACCGTGCCATTCAGTTCGCCGTGCATCCTGCCCATCACCGCCTTCCGCGCCCCCACTTCCTCACGCTGGCGACGCTGCACGGCTTCCCGGACCTCGCGCACCAGACGCTCCATTCCACTGATCCCCAGATTGACCTGCACCGGGATGGCGGTGCCCAGGTGCGCCAGCGTGCCCTCGATTTCACCCGGCGCGGCTTCGAGCAGGTATTGATCGAGTACCACGGCCAAATAGCACTCGGCCCGCAAAAGCGTGGTGGCCCGCGCCAGACTTTCCGCCACCACGACCCGTTCACCCGTCGCCTTGGTCAGTGCCGCGGCGCATTCGGGTGCCCGCACGCTCGAAGTCACAAGAAGGATCATGCCGATCCTTTCGCAACTTCCGGGCCAATCCTCTTTGCCTGAAAATAAATGAGTTATGCAGGCGAGCCTCCGCGGACCCTCCCGTTCCGGCACCCGCGCCGGGCTCGATGACTCCGTTTGGGAATTTGTGATTGGTAATTATTGGTAATTTCTAATTGGCAATTTTGATCCCAGGGAGCCGCGCGGTTTCCAATTTCCAATTACCAATCGCAAATTACAAATTCACTTCCGCCCCGTACTCCTTCAGCTTGCGGTACAGCGTGGTTTTACCAATCCCGAGCAGTCGTGCCGCCAGCATCTTGTCTCCGTTCACCTGCGACAGCGCAGCCAGGATGGTCTGCTTCTCCAACTCCGCCATCGGCACGATGCCATGGCTCGGCGGGCTCATCGCCATCACCTCCATGGGGGCGCCGTAAATCTGGGTGGGAAGATCGCGCACCTGAAGTTCGTTCGCGCTGGTGAGCGCGCACGCCCGTTCCAGCGCGTTTTCCAGTTCGCGCACGTTGCCCGGCCAGTCGTAATTCAGCAGCGCCTTGAGCGCCTCGTCCGAAATGGCCTTTTCGATTCCCGCGTCCCGCCCAATGCGCTCCAGAATATTCGCCACCAGCAGCGGGATGTCCTGCCGGCGCTCGCGCAAGGGTGGGATCCGCAGCGTCAGCACGTTCAGCCGGAAAAAAAGATCGCGGCGGAATGTGCCGTCGGCCACGGATCGTTCCAGGTTGCGATTGGTCGCCGCCAGAATCCGCACGTTGATGGGTACACGCTTCACGCTTCCCACCGGACGAATCTCCTTTTCCTGAATCGCCCGCAACAGTTTCGCCTGCAAGTCGACCGGCAACTCTCCGATCTCGTCCAGAAATACGGTGCCTCCCTGGGCGATCGCCAGCAGTCCGTCCTTGGGATTGGTCGCGCCCGTGAAGGCGCCGCGCACGTGCCCGAACAGTTCGCTCTCGATCAGCGTCGGTACCAGCGATCCGCAGTCGACGGGAATGAAAGGTTTGTCGCGGAAGACGCCGGTGAAGTGAATCGACTTCGCCACCAGTTCCTTGCCCGTGCCGCTTTCGCCCAGAATCAGCACCGGATGCACGCTCTGTGCGGCTTTCCCGATGATGCGGTAAAGTTTTTCCATCTCCGGCGCCCGCCCGATGATGTTGCCGAACCCCTGCCGCGATTTAATGGTTTCCCGCAGCACCCGGTTCTCCGTCTTCAGCCGCAGATGCCCCCCCACCCGCTCCAGCAGCAAACGCAGTTCTTCCATGCTGAAGGGTTTGGTGACATAGTCGTACGCCCCATCTTTCATCGCCTGCACTGCCGACTTCACCGTGCCGTAACCCGTGACCACGATCACCAGCGCTTCCGCCCGATGCTTCTTGATGGTGTGCAGCGCTTCCAGGCCTCCCGATCCCCGCAAGTCGAGCAGCACGGCGTCGGGGCGGGAACTGTCAAGCAGCCGGCAAGCCTGTTCGGTGGACTCCGCCACCTGCGTGTTGAAGCCGAGCGATTGCGCCACCTCGCGGCAGGCCTCGCGGATGATGCGGTCGTCATCCACGATCAGCAGGTTCAGGAAATTCGCTCCCGCGATTTGCAGGGGATGGCTGGGGCTAGGGCTGAGACTACGACTGAGGACGGCGGCGGTCGATGCATTGAACATGGCGAATCTCCGGTTGTCAAAGTCGCTCTGGTGTAGAGACGGGGCTTGCCCCGTCTCCCCGCGTGTCGAAAGGAAATCAGACGTCCTTTTAGGGGCTCCGCATAGCTTCCATCGCACTCGCGGCCGGAGCGATCGCCGGAAAAAACACCGCAATGCTGGTGCCGCGTCCTGGTTCGCTTTCCACCTCGATCGTCCCACCCGCTTCACTGACGATGCAGCTGTACCGTCGCCAGCCCCAACCCTGTGCCCTGTCCCGGCTTCTTGGTGGTGAAGAAAGGCTCGAACAACCGCGCCCGCGTCTCCATATCCATCCCGCAGCCGTTATCTCTCACCACCAGCGAGACGGCGCGTCGCCGGTTTTCCGGCCCAGCTTTGCCAGCGCTCTTTTCATAAATGGCTTTTGGGTGGGGCACGGCCGGGGACCCCGGCAGGCGCGGGTTTCGCCTGCTGGGGTGGAGGGCTTCAGCCGTGCCGTTCAGTTCCTGGAGAAATGCGGGCTTTAGCCCAGGAGGGACGTGCTCCTCGGGCGGAAGGGCGTCTGTGAAAACAGCCTTAGAAACTTGACCGGGAAATTCCGCCGCCCGCGTGCTCAACGTAATCGTTCCACCCTGGGGCACGGCATCGCGGGCGTTCAGCACCAGGTTCAACAGGACCTGCCGCAACTGTGCCGGATCGACCAGCACCAGCCCGGCGCCGGAGTCGAGCGCCGGGTCGAGCCGCGGGTCAAGTAGCGGGTCGAGCACTACGACCAGCTCAATCTGTTCGCCGATCAGCCGCCGCAACAGATTTTTCGAGGAAGCCACAACTTCGTTGATCTGGATCGGGCGTGGCTCCGCCACTTGCTTGCGCGCGATCGCCAACAGTTCCCGCGTCAACGCCGCGCCTTGCTCGCCCGCCATGCGGACTTCTTCCACCTGCTGGCACAGTCGGCCCGTTTCCATTCCGCCACTCCCCAAGGTGGCGTCTTCCCCGTTCTCCAGTCCGCGATTCTGCAATCCGCCGCTCTTCAATCCCGCGACCAACAGGTCGCAGTACAGCAGAATTCCGGTCAGCAGGTTGTTGAAGTCGTGCGCGATTCCTCCCGCTAGCCGCCCGATCACTTCCATCTTCTCGGCTTGGCCCAGACGTTCTTCCACCCGCTTGCGCTCGGTCGCGTCCGCCAGCATCGCGATCAGAAAGTGGCGGCGGGCGTCGCGTCCGAGCGAAACCGTCAAGTGTCCCCAGAATTCGGAACCGTCTTTCCGCCGGCAGAGCTTGTCGCTCTCGAACCAGTCGCGCTCGCCCCGCATCAGCTCACCCACCCATCGCTCGTCCGTCCGACGCTCATCTGGCGGAGGATTGCCGCGAGAAATGTCGCGGCGAAGTTCCGGAAAAAGCTCACGATCATGCGCGCCGGCCAGTTCCTTTTGGCTGTAACCGAGCATTCGGCTGTGGGCGGGATTGGCTTCCAGAATCCGGCCATCGAGCCGGCAAATCCCGATTCCAATCGCCGCCCCTTCAAACATCGCTTGGAACAGCAGATCGTGGTCGTAAGCACGCGCCGCCGGAAATTGGGTAACCACGTTCATGCCGGTACCAGGTCTTAGGTCTCAGGTCTTAGGTGTCAGGTATCAGGTGCTAGGTCTTTGATCTTTAGGTTTTCCTGAGACCTAAGACCTGAGACCTGACACCTGGTTTTCCGGTTCCAAGCTGGGAAAACAGCAAACTCGACTTTTCCGCGAATGAAACCGCGCTGACCTAATTGGGGAAGTGTAGTGCGAAACCCATTGCCGCTAAGTGCCAGCCATCACATCAAATTTGTGATGAATCAGGCGATGAATCGAAAGCAATCGAGAAGGCTAGAGGCTGGACTCAGGAAGTCGGAGCCGGGCCGGAATCCCAATACGGGCAAGCCCAGCCGCTCCAATTCGGAACCCGGCAGGCTCGCAAAAGCCGCGAAGCGGCGTAAGAATGCAGCCCACGGCGCAAGCCGTGGGTGGCATTCTGACGCCGTTTCGCGGCTATTGTTATTCTGATACGTGCAAACATGCAGTCCCATCCCCATCGCGTAGCCATCGTTCTGCTGCTGCTCAGCCTCCTCTCGGCCTGTAGTCGCCCCCCCGCGGACAATGCTTCGAACTCCGCCGATGCACAAAAACTCCCCTTCGATCGCGAGCCGCGCTCGACCGGCATTTCGCCGAGCCAGTCGTTGATTCCATCCACCACAAAACTGCCCGAGGGAACCCCCATCCCGATCCGCCTGCAGAGCGCGCTTTCGAGCGCGTCGTCGCATGCCGGAGACACCTTCAGCGCCACCATCGATGAGCCGGTCGTGATCGATGGCCAGACGCTCGTCGCCCGCGGCACGCCCGCCACCGGCCGCGTGCTCGAAGCCAAACCCGCCGCCAGTTCTCGCGGGAGCTCGCTCGAACCCGGTTATCTGCGGATCGTGCTGGTGAGTTTAAAAATCGGCGGCCGGACGGTCATGATCGAAACCTCCAGCATCTTCGCCAAAGGCGGCTCCCGCGAGGAACGAAACCCAGCGACCGGCGCGGCTTCTGGCGCCGGCAGGGAAGATAAGAGTAGAGATAAAGATATTGTGTTCGGGATCGATCGCCGCCTCAACTTCCGTCTCGCCCAGCCCGTCGACCTGCAATAGCCCTACCCGAAGTTACCTCTGCTTGTAGAGACGGGGCTTGCCCCATAGGCGCTAACTTAAGGAGCTATTGTTTCCGTGTTGCCCGTCACTCGGGTGCAAGCAAGGTTCTCCAGTCTCGCCCTTAGGTCTTTGCTTCTTTGCGTTAACTGTGGTTAACTTAATACAATAATCCCTGGTTAATAGATCCTATTGGGGACACATTGCCGCCTTAAGGCAAATGAGTGGGGGTATTCATGGCACGGGCAGTGCAGTTTGCTTTCATTATGTTGACGGTGGTATGTCTTGCTCCAGTGAAGGCGCTGGCACAAGGCGAAACCACCAGTGCCATTGTTGGCCAGGTTCGGGACGCAACCAACGCCGTCGTGCCCGGCGCCATTGTGACGATCACAAACCCAGAGACCGGACTGAGACGCAGCGCCAAGACCGATGACTCGGGCCGATTCAACTTCTCCCAACTAAAACCGGGGAACTATTCGGTCAAGGTGGAAGCGTCGGGTTTCGAGCCACGACAAAACAACAATGTCGTTTCGGCCCTGGGTCAAAGGCAAACCGTGGATTTCACGCTGGGAGTAGCCCGATCCCGTGAGACGGTGGAGGTCAGCAGCGAGGCTCCTATCCTCAATCCGGAGAACGCCAACACAGCCACCACCTTGAATGCCCCCGCCCTGGAGGATCTGCCCAATCCAGGCGGCGATCTCACCTACCCATTGCAGTTTGCTCCGGGCGCCCTGATCAATACGGCGGGCAGTGGCAACGACTTTGTTGGCGGCACCAATGGATATGGCAACGTGGAATTCAACGGCCTGCCCGCCCTCTCCAACGGCTACATCGTTGACGGACTGGAAACGAACGATCCGCTCACCAATCTCAACAGCGGCCTTTCCACCAACCTCGTCCTGGGATTGAATTCCATTTCAGAGGTGACGGTCAACACCCTTTCGTATTCCGTGGATCAAGGTCGGTATGGAGCATCCCAGGTCAACTACGTCACCAAATCTGGCACGAATCAGTTTCACGGGAATCTCTATGAGTTGTGGAATGGTTCGCTGCTGAATGCTGCGGACTACTTTACCAATGCAACGTCCGGGCATCACAAGCCCAGATCGACCGTGAATCATTTTGGAGGCAGTCTGGGCGGCCCGATCATCCACGACAGACTATTCTTCTTCTTCGATAGCGAGTGGGTGCGGATTGCGTTGCCCATCGTCACGCCGACGATCGTTCCCAGTAGGGACTTCCAGGCATACGTCTTGCGGCAGCTTTCTGGTCAAACAAACGGCTGCGGGTCCCCCCCGAATGAGAATTGTTTGTTCTACCAACAGATGTTCAACCTCTATGGAAATACCGGCGGCGCAGCCACCGCGATTCTCGGTTGTCCTTACGATGTGGGCGAAGTCAAGCCGGTGATTCCGAATGACGGAAACGGTTGCGCAAACCGGCAGAGCGTCTCCCACACCAGTGACGACCACGAGCAAGTACAGACCGTCCGCCTCGACTACAACCTCAACGAGAAAGATACAGCTTGGTTTCGTTTTCAAGCTGATACCGGCGTTCAAGCTGCCTACACAGATCCAATCAATTCGCTGTTTGATGCGGTATCTCCTCAGCCGCTGTACTCGTTTGCGGCCGGCTACACTCACGTCTTTTCACAAAACCTGGTGAACTATTTCAATCCCGCATTCTCCTGGTACGAAAGCTTGTTTGGGCCCGGCAATTTTCAGAAGACGCTTGCGGCTTTCCCCATCGTGTTGCAGGGCACCGGCGCGACCCCCTTTACACCCATTGGAGGGCTTGACAACACCTGGATTCAAGGCCGGCGCGCATCCCGGTTTTTCATCAACGACAACCTGGCCTGGAGCCATGGAGCGCACGAACTGCGGTTTGGAACCAACACCCGAATCTTACGTCTGAATGACTACGATTTCGGGCAGGGCACGGTCCCGACGGTTACCTACGCGAACTTGCAGCACTTTATCAATGGAGTGGCAAACACCGCGTCGAAGACATTTCCATCGAACGCCAATGAGCCTTTCAACTTCCTCAATCTCGATCTCTACGCGCAAGACACCTGGAAAGTGACTAGCAGCCTGACTTGGACGTTCGGTGTGCGCGATACCTTCAACTCCAATCCACTTGACCCGCATGAGCAAATCGCGCGTCTTCACGGCTCTTTCAGTTCCATCTCGCATAACGTCAATCAGCCGCTGAACGCTGCCATCCAGACTCATCTTGGCAATCTGTTTTCATCCTCGCCCATCGCCATCTTGCAACCGAGAACGGCGATCGCGTGGCAGTTTGAGCCGAAATCCGTGCTCCGCACCGGCTTTGGAATTTTCAGCGATATTTTGCCAGGCGCCGTGGCCGACCTGGTGGGCACGAATCCTCCCTACGTTAAGACGTTTCAGGGAGGCATCCTGGGCAGCGTGGGCGGCGCTGCCATCGCGCCCGGAGCGGCCAACAGTGCGGTGGACGCGACCATTGCCGCGAACCAGATTTTCACTGCCGGATTTCCCCAGGGCTTGCTTTCCTGTCCACAGCCAAATGCGGCGCCTTGTCTTCCGCCAGTCGCGATGACGGCAGTGCCCGACGGCAAGCTGCATGCGCCGTACTTCATGGAGTGGAGTCTGGGAATTGAACATCAATTCGGAACGACGGCCAGTGTGCAAGCGCAATACGTCGGCACGCGCGCCGTGAATCAACCCTATCTGACGCAGGTGAACGGCTATCAAACGGTGTGCCAGGGTTGCTTTGCGCCGTTCCCTTACATGCAGCCTACCGATCCGCGATTTGGCGCGGTGACGCAGTTCTCCACCGGCGCGAACAGTCACTACAACGGTCTTCAACTGACGGCCATGAAGCGGCTCACCCATGGCTTGCAAGGGCAGGTCAACTACACCTGGAGCCGTTGCCTGGATACAGTCTCGAACGGAGGGTTTCTCTCGTTTTCCGCGGGCGGGATTCTTTCGCCTCTGCCGGGAAACCTGGCCCGCGATTATGGTCCGTGCGACTATGACATCCGGCACAATCTCAACGCTCAGTATGTGTATCAGTTGCCGGTCAGAGTGCGCAGTCATTCTCTGGGCTACGCGCTCAATGGTTGGCAGATTTCCGGAACCATGTTTTGGCACAGCGGAGTGCCGTTCTCAGTCCTGAGCACGCCCTATTCCGCGAACAGAAACGGCATTATACAGGGCAGTGGGCCGCAGTTCGCCAGTGTGGTTGCGGGAGTGCCGCTGTATGCGCATCATCCGATTCCGGGCGTTACCCAGACGGGAACACTTCAGTGGCTTAACCCAGATGCTTTCGTCTCGTCGGTTGACCCGACCGAGCAGTCCGTGAATGGACAAGTCGTGCCCGACGGATCCTGCTATGGCGGCGACAGCCCGCAGCATTGCCAATTCGGAAACCTCGGCCGCAATGCCCTGCGCGGTCCCGATTTCTTCTGGAATGACTTCTATCTCACGAAATGGTTCCCGGTGACCGAGCGTGTGAAGCTCAGGCTGGAAGCCCAGTTCTTCAATGTCTTCAACCACCCGAATTTTGGTCTTCCCAGCGTAGTGCAAGCGGGCATTCCGGGAGAACCTTCGACGCAGACGGGTTTTGGCGCGCTTACCTACACAACATCTCCGCCGACCGGCTTGCTGGGAGTTGGATTGGGCGGCGATAGCAGTCCCCGCATGATCGCGTTTCAGGCACGCTTGGAATTCTGAGCGTGCCCCCGACGATTCTGTGCGGCTTGTCGGCAATCCAGAAGGAATTCTGATTAAGTTAGCGCTTACGGGGGCTTGCCCCGTCTCGGACTGCCTGAAAATTTTGGTTCGCGCGGATTTCGGGAAGGGCGCGACTTTCAGTCATGCCGTAAGCGGTTGACAATGCGTTCGCGCTTCAGCGTCCGAGGTAACCTTCTTGCACGCTCGGCGACTCTTTCCACAGCCTGTTGAGGTGCTCGATTCGAGAATTCAAGCTTGACCACCCAAGCGCGCCCGCCTTTGGCGCCATGGGGTGGAGGAGCGAATGGATCTCGTAACTCGTTGGTTCTTAAAGACCTTACAAGCAAGTGCTTTAGACTCAAAGACCTGGGCAAGTCTTCCTCCTAAGTCTTTGACTCCAAAAGACCGGGAAAGGGGGGCGAGAAGTACCTGCCTGATAGGCTGGAATTCCCCGCTACATAGAATTTACATTCCACAGGGTAGTGCCCACTCGCCACTTCGCCCCTCCGCGGCACGGTATGTTGCAGTAAGAAAAGGGACTTTTCCGTTCTGGCAAACTGCTTGCTATATTCCAGTTCAAACTATGGCGGTATTCATGCTGTCCATGATCTTCGCATTCTCGCTCGTCGCCATGGCGACAGTTGTCATGACGGTTTTCGCGCTCTCCCTCGTGCGAGGGCTGCTGGGGATTGGTCAGTTCCCGATCCCGACCGGCCGCGGGCAAACCAAACGCAGTATGATCTGTTGTAGTCCCCTGGACGGAGTTCAACTTCTGTGCAGTGATAGACGTTTCAAAGTTGACCTCTTCCGGGCCGGCAATCTCGCCTCTCAATTCACGCAACCCGCAGCCGTAGAGCAACACCGGGCAAACGAGGGATGAGGGGCCAGAGGAACCACAATGCAAATTCGCTTCATTCGTACGCTATTGTTCACACTCGTTGTGCTGTCGATCTCGGCAGCATCGTTCGCGCAAATCGGCGTGGCCATTAGGATCGGCCCGCCCCCGCTCCCTGTCTATGAGCAGCCGTTTTGTCCGGGCGACGGTTACATCTGGACCCCCGGCTACTGGGCTTATGACTACGACATCAACGATTACTACTGGGTGCCAGGCACCTGGGTGATGGCGCCGGAAATCGGTTTTCTGTGGACTCCAGCCTATTGGGGTTGGGGCGGCGACGGATTTGTTTTCTATGACGGCTACTGGGGTCCGCACGTAGGCTTCTACGGCGGAATCAATTACGGCTTCGGCTATTTCGGTATGGGCTTTGAAGGCGGGCGTTGGGACGGCGGACACTTTTTCTACAACCGTTCCGTGAACAACGTGAACATCACTAACATTCACAATGTTTACGACACCCCGGTGAGGAACAACAACGAGAGCCACGTCAGCTATAACGGTGGCAACGGTGGAATCGGCGCGCGTCCGACAGGTGATGAAGAGGCTGCGGCGCGTGAGCGACATATCGCGCCGGTAGCGGTTCAAACTCAACATGCGCAGGCAGCCCGAGCCAACCCGCAGCAACGCGCGTCGGCGAACATGGGCAAGCCAGGCGTCGCAGCGACACCCAGGCCCGGAGATTTCAATGACCGTGGCGCGGTACCGGCCAAAGCGGCAGGAGCGCCTTATACTCCAGCCAATCGCGGAGGAAATCAGGGGCGTGCAGAGAACAACGCGGCTGGAGCCAGCACGGCCGTCCATCCTCACGACCTTCCGCCCTTGGCACGGAGCGCTCCAAATACGGGCAACCCCAAGCAGGACAAGAAGTACCAGCAGCAGCAAGACAAGCAAATCGCGAAGCAGCAACAGGAACGAGACAAACTCCAGCAGAAGCAGGACCAGGAGCACGTGAATCTGGATAAACAGAAGGCGAATGACGCGGCGAAGCAGCAGGTAGAACAGCGCCATCAGCAACAGACGCAGCAATTGCAGCAAAAGCACCAACGGCAGCAACAGCAGTTGCAGCAGAGACAGCAGCCAGCGAACAAGGAGCGGTCCAAGCCTTCGAGGTAGGATCGTCCTCCGAAGGGGCTCTAACTCGTTCGTTGAACGTTCATTGATTGAACGAGCATTGAAAGAGAACCGGGCGGGGTATCGGCCAACCTTTGGCTGCATGCCTCGCCCGCACGACGTCAAGCGCGGTCTCAACTTCTGGCTAGCCCAGACCGACGACCTGCAACCGGCCTCTGCGGGGCGCAAGGGGCTTTTACTTCTGCCGATTCTTCGGCCCAGGCGGCGAGGTGCATCCGTCGCGCCTCGCGGAATCGGATTTCATGAAATTCGTGACTCAAGGAACGGCGTCGCAACCGTCTTCGCACGAACGAAAGCGATAATGCGCGGTGTGAGCCTCTCCCATCAATCGCGGGTTCTGCCGCGAGACGGATCACTTGAAGTTGCAACATTGAGGTCTACCTGCAGCCGTTGGGCGGGATCGACGCCGGGCGGATAACAATTTCCATCTTTATTGTAGTTAGCGGGGCAGCCGCGCGCGAAGTCGGTTCGCTTCGGTGACTGAGAAAATTGCCAGACTTCCGCAAAGGACATACCGCTGGCCCCCGGCAAGAGATCCTTTTTTGAAACGCTGCATCCCGGGGAGGGTGGACACGAATCGTTAACCACCCAATAATTTATTTTTCGCCCGCCCGCATTTGCCCGGATGTTCTCGGCGGTCACGATGGAAACACCGGAACCTTCCTTGGCAGCGATGCCCGAGCAGTACACGCCGGCCGCAAAGCCCGCGGAATTGACGCCATCGACCCACGCATGAAGATAGGCGCGTTGTTCGGGAAGAAGACGTCCGCCTTGTTCCTGATCGAGGAAGATGATGGTCTGCAATGGAAATCCTTCCGCACGTGCCGCCGAGACCGCCGCGGCAGCATCGGACCTGCCCACCTTAGCCGCGTCCCCGGCCGACTTGATCTCCGCGTACGTGCGGCCGTCGAAGAGGACCAAAAACCCGAACCCCGCAGCTTGCAGGGCCCTCCGCTTCCCCCCCCAGGAATTGGTTTTCGCTCCCGGCGGATTGTTTAGCCAATAGCCGGAATAAGAAAAGGTTTGGCGGAGAATCTTCAAGTTCGAGTCGCCCGGATAGTCGTTGCGATCGAACCCTATGTATCCAACATGCGCTGCCGGGCGTTCGCTAGAATTTGGCAGTAGATGAAAACCGGCGGTTAGGAATGCCAGGATCGCCGTGCTTAGTAGTAAAGCTCTCATTCTGGCTCGTTCCTCCACCGCGACTTCCGCTGGCTCAGGCCATCATTTCCTCGCGCCGATCTGGTTTCGCTACCGCCGCGGGCAGCCGCAGCCGGAACGTCGTGCCCGCTCCGACGATGGAATCGAACTCCACCGAGCCATAGTGCCACTGCATGATCTGGTAGGTTTGCGCCAGCCCGATTCCGCTGCCGCCCTTGTCGCTCTTGGTGGTGTAGTAGAGTTCGAAAATTTTCTCCTGCGCTGCGGGCGGAATGCCGCAGCCCTGGTCCAGCACTTCGGCGACAATCATTTCGCCATCGCGCCGCGCCTTCAGAGTGAGCGTTCCTCCCTCATTCATGGCCTGCACGCCGTTCAGCACCAGGTTTAAAATCGCTTGCTTCATCAGGTCGGAATCCACCCGCACCATCAGCGCCTCATCGCGGTTGGATAGATCTTTGTTGGGCAGTTCCTGCACCACGCGCACGCCGTGACGCGCGGCATCGGGCGCCGCCAGCTCCGATACGCTCTCCAGAATCTTCCGGAAGTCCACGTCTTCCAGCCGCAAATCGCGGGGACGGGTGAAGTCCACCAGAATCTGCACGACGCGGTCCAGACGGTGAATTTCGCTGCCGATGACCTCCATGTGGCGGCGGGTGTCGGGATCGTCCTGCTGCAGTTTGTTTTGCAGCAACTGCAGGTGCAGCACGATCGCGTTGATGGGATTCTTGACCTCGTGCGCCACCCCACGGGTCATCCGCCCGCTGGCGGAAAGGCGCCGCGAAATTTCAATTTCGTCCTCGATGCGCCGCACCGATTCGGCATCGCGCATGGTCAGCAGCGCCCCAATCGGCGTTCCCTTTTCCTGAATGAAGTCGAGCGATACCTGCACCCGCCGGCCATCGGCGGCGTCAAATTCGTACTGCGCCAACTGCCGCTGGTTCTGGAACGCCGGCAGTACCACCGCGCCCAGCACCGATCCATCGGAAAAAATCTCTTCCGCGGTGCGTCCCAAAATTTCGCGCCGCGGGCGTCCCAGAAATTTTTCCGCCGAGGCGCTCACCAGCACCACCCGCGTATCCCGCGTGAACAGCATGAGCCCGTCCTGCAGCTTGGTCATGACCTGCTCGACATTGTCTTTCAGGGCGGAAAAAATCTGGTTGGTATCGCGAATCTGCCGGCCCAGGTGCGCGATCTTCAAGGACACTAGGCCGACCTCATCGCCGGCGCTGGTCTCCTCGTCCGGCAACTCAGCGCCGGCGCTCGCACTATCCAGGTTTCGGGCGATGGCCTTCAACGGCCCGAGCGCGACATTCGAAACCACCGCCCCCAGGATCAGCGAACAGAAAATCGTGACCACCGAAAAGAATGCCGCCTGTTGCAGTTTCGGCGTCAATTCGTTGCGCAGAAAAACCGTAGAGACGCCTACCCGAACCCTTCCAAACGCCTGCCGATCCAGCTCCAGCCCGATGCTTACGTCATAAACGGTGGCCGGTCCGTAGAGCAGGCGCAACTGGCGCCGGAAGCCGGCGTCGCTCAGCACGCTCAAAGGGGCGCGCTCCGGAACCTTGTGGCCATTCAGCGCCGGATTCGTATCGAGAATCGCCACCCCATTCGGATCCATGATGGCAGCATCGTAGATGATGCGAGAATTCCCCACCACCGATTCCAGCATGTCGTTCAGGTTGGTGTCCGTTTGCAGATAATTCGCAATGGCAGTACGCATCGCCTTGGGATTGTTGGTGTCAATCCGCGTGCTGGTCAGATCGGGCACCGCTTTCGACGCGGCGTACTCCAGTTGATTGGTGAGCTGGGAAGCGGTCTCGTCGGCCCACAGCAAGCGCTGGCGCAGCAGTTGCGACAGGTAAATCCAGGAAAAGCCGGCCACCAGCGCTGTGAACAGCGTGGTGATCGCAAACACGATGATGAATTTGCGGCTCATCGTAAAGCAGGTCTCAGGTTTCAGGTGTCAGGAAAATCTCATAAGCATCGATTGCATGTTCTTCCTAAGACCTGACACCTGAGACCTAAGACCTGTTCCTCTCATTCCTCCGCAGCCATCACCGTGTCCTGTGGCCGGCCGTACTCTTTCAGTTTGTTGTGTAGCGTCTTCAGGCTGATGCCGAGTATCTCCGCCGCTCGCGTCTTGTTGTTATTGGTCGCCTGCAGAGTTTTCAGGATGAGCAGTTTCTCCGCTTCTCCAACCGTCGTGCCCACGCCCAAGTGCACGGCATCGGGATCGTTCACCACCGGACGCACGCTCTGGCCAAAGCCCGGCGGCAAGTGCTTGGTTTCCACCAGTCCGCTTTCGCACACGATTACCGCGCGTTCCAGCGCGTTGCGTAACTCGCGCACATTACCCGGCCACGAGTAAGTCTGGAAGATGTTGAGCACGGCCTCGCTGACGTCCGCCACCTTGCGGTCGTGTTTCTGGTTCATGTCGGCGAGCAGGCTCTTCACTAACTCGCGGATATCTTCTTTATGCTCGCGCAGCGCCGGCATATGAATGTTGAAAACGTTGAGCCGATAATAGAGATCCTCGCGCAGTTCTCCATTGGCCACGGCATCGTCGGGAACCTTGTTGGTGGCGGCCAGCACCCGCACGTCCACCGAAGTTTCGACCTTGCTGCCGAGCCGCCGCAGTTTGTGATCTTCCAGCACGCGCAACAGCTTCGCCTGCGTGCCCACCGGCATTTCGCCAATCTCGTCGAGCAGCAGCGTTCCGCCTTCGGCCAGTTCAAAGCAGCCGGTGCGGCGCTCCAGCGCGCCCGTGAATGCCCCTTTTTCGTGGCCAAAAATTTCGCTCTCGATCAGCGTCTCGGGAATCGCCGCGCAATTAATCGGAACGAAAGGTTTGTTGCGCCGCGGGCTCAGATCGTGGATGGTGCGCGCCACCAATTCCTTGCCGGTTCCGCTGGCCCCGGTGATCAGCACCGACGCCGTGCTCGGAGCCACCAACTCGATCAGCCGGAATATCTCCTGCATTTCAGCGGACGCGCCGACCAGCAACCCGAGCGCTCCTTTATCGCGCAGGCGGCGGCGCAGCGATTCATTTTCGGTGCGCGTGTTCAGAATCTCGCCGATGTTGGTGAGAATGGAGCGCAGCCGCCGGAAATCGATGGGCTTCTCGATGTAGTCCTGTACCCCCAGCCTGCCCGCGTGAAAGGCGGTGTCGGTCGCCTTCTGCGCCGTCACCATCACCACCGCGATCGACTGCGCGAGATCTGCCAGCTTCTCCACCAGTTCCATGCCGCCCATGCGCGGCATCTTCACGTCCGTAATCACGATGGAGGGGGCAAAGGCGGGAATCTTTTCCAGAGCTTCCACCCCGTCGGCCGCCGTGGCCGTGCGATAGCCCCATCCCGAGACCAGTTCCGCCAGCCCGGTTCGTTCGTTCTCTTCGTCTTCGACAATCAGCACGCGTTCCTGCGTCATAGGCTCAGTCTGCATTATTCAGGGAAGCGCGCTGCCCCGCAACCCGGTCGGGATGCGGGAATATCAATTTGAGATTGCACCGACGCAACCGTGCTGCGAAAAGCTCCCGCCAGCGTCATCATACGATTCGCCAACCATTCTTTCTCTGTTGCAAACATGCCCAGTTGCTGTAAAATTCTCTGTTTGCAATACGGCCTATCCGTCGGTGCCGTCAGTGTTGGTTGATCCCGGTTCTACTAAATAACTTGCAGTGGATTTGACTCGGAGGAGCTCAATGTCACCTTGTCACCAGACCTACCGGAGATGCGCGAGTTTCGCTCTCGTCCTGGCCCTCGTTCTGATTGCGTTGCCGTCCACTCTGAACGCACAAGCAGCACCCAAGGCATCGACTTTCCAGTCGGATGACGTGGTGCCAAAATGGGAGTGGTTCATTGGCTATCAGTGGTTAAACCCGGGCGGCAACGTGCCCGATCAAAGCACCCCGCCTTTGGCTATCAAACTGTCCTCGATGTCAAGGGGCTTCGGCACCAATGTGGCCTACAACTTCAGCAACAATTTGGCTCTCGAAGCCAATTACGGCGGAGACTGGAACGGCGGCGTGGGCAGTATCAACATGTTCAGCGTCGGACCGAAGGCCACCTATCGTGGAGATGGTGTGAACTTTTTCGTGCACACACTGCTCGGGGTCGAGCGCCTCGCGGCAGATGGTTTCCCATCCAGCACAGGCGTCGCAGCGCTTCTGGGCGGCGGCATGGATATCAAACTCTGGAAGCCAGTCACGCTCCGTTTGTTTGAAGCCGACTTCCAGTGGGCGCGCCAAAACTTCGCCAGCGCCGTGTCGCTTAACGATGGCAAGTTGCGCAGTCCGAGCTACGACGGTGCCCGCCTGACGACCGGCCTGGTGTTCAACTTCGGCGGAGCTCCTGAAGTTCCCGTAGCCGCGGCCTGCTCCATCGACCACAACGAAGTCCTGGTCGGCGAACCGCTGCATACAACCGTCGCCGCCAGCAATTTCGACCCCAAGCACCCGCTCACCTATACCTGGGCGAGCAGCGGCGGCAAAATCGAAGGCAAAGATACGGCCGCGACCATCGACACCACTGGCGCGGCTCCCGGTACCTACACTGCCACGGCCCGCGTAGTAGACGCCAAGAAGAAGAAAAACGGCGAAGCCAGTTGCACTTCGAACTTCACCGTGAAGCCGCTGAATCCGCCGCAGATTTCCTGCTCCGCGAATCCGGGAACCGTCGAAGTCGGAACCCCCTCGACCGTCACCTGCACCTGCACCAGTCCTGACAATGCCACTGTCACGGTGGGCGGCTGGACTTCGAGCGCGGGCAGCGTAGCCGGCAGCGGCAATTCCGCAACCTTCACCACTACTGGCGCTTCCGCGGGGCCGGCAACGATAAACGCAACCTGTACCGACTCGCGCGGCTTGACCGCTTCGACGACGAGCACGGTCACGGTGAACAACCCGCCACCGCCGCCGGCGCCGGTTGTGGACAAAGTGCTGGAGGCGCGGCTCGCGCTCCACAGCGTCTATTTCGTGACCGACAAACCGTCGGAGAAGGCCCCCAACGCCGGCATGGTTAAGAGTCAGGAGGAGACTCTGGTGGCGCTGGCCACGGACTTCAAGAAATATCTTGAGGCCAAGCCGGATGCTCACCTGACCCTCGAAGGACACACTGACGTGCGGGGCTCCGTGCCCTACAACCAGGCACTCTCGGAGCGTCGCGTGGCGCGCGTCAAGAGCTTCCTGATCGAGCAGGGTGTTCCCGAGGCCAACCTCGAAACCAAGGCTTTCGGCAAGCAACACAACCTGACCGCGGATGAAGTGAAGTCGGCGGTCGAGCAGAACCCTGAGATCACCAAAGAGGAGAAGGCAAGATTCCTGCGGAACATCACGGTGATCAAATGGGCAAGCAATCGCCGCGTGGACGTCACTTTGAACGCTGCCGGCCAAGCCGAAACCACCTCGGTGCGGCAATATCCGTTCAATGCTGCTGATTCCTTGACTCTGATCGGCGGCAGGGAAGCCGACAGGAAAGCCGCCGCAGCCAAGAGGGCCGCCGCGGCACCCAAGGCCCCAGCCGCAAAGAAGGGCGCCAAGAAGCCAACGAAGAAGCAGTAATCGCCGGCGATCGCGGCAAAAATACGACGGAGGAAGCGGAATCGCTTCCTCCGTTTTTTCTTTCGCCGCTCGGCAATGCGCTCGGGCCCTTGCGTACTTTGCCAGGCTGGGAAACAATCCCTTGGACACTGTTTTATGCGACTTGCCTTCGGATTCGCGATCGCGCTTTGGTTGATTTTCCCGGCGTCGGGATTGGCTTCCCAGCAGCAGGCCCCGGCGGCTTCCGTGAATGCGCCTGCACAAGCTCCGGCCGCGCCTGCTCCCAAAGAGACGGCTCCGGCAGAGAGCGCGCCCGCGCAGAACTCGCCGTCCGAGACGGCGCCCGCAAAGACCGCTCCAGCCGAGACGGCGCCGGCAAAGACGACGACCGCTCCAACGGAGCAGGCTCCGGCAGAGACCACGCCGCCTGCGCCCGCCAATCCGCCAACCCCAGCTGCCGAGAAAAAGGAGCCGGACCGTGAAGTGAAGCAAAAGATGGACGCTGGTTCGGCCGTCGAACCTTCGACCCGTAGAACGTCGCCGAGTGGGACATCGTCGAATGGAACCAGAAAGCGCCGCAAGCGCACCGCATCAGCTCCCAACGGCGCTCCGCGCAGAATTGTGGTGCGCGAGGGAGGAGCGACCGAACCCGCGGAGCAAATCGTGCCCGGCCTGACTCCCGTGGAAGCCACCCGCCAACGCCAGAGCGCGGAACAGTGGCTGGCCTCAACCGGCGATCAACTAAAACAGTTGGCGGAACGCACGCTCGACGCGCGGCAGCAGGATACGGTCGGACAGATCCGGAACTATATGGATGGTGCGCGCACCGCGTTGAAGGAAGGCGACGTGCGCAGAGCGAGCACGCTGGCTCAGAAGGCGCACCTGCTGGCGGAAGATTTGGTGAAGCACTAGGGGTGCGGTTCGATCTCGAGCGCGGCTGTCCCTACTTGCGCCCTTCCCGCCTCTGCGCCACGACCAGCCCCCGGGGGGTGGGCAACAGCACCACCGAAATCAGGCCGTCCTGCTCGAGTTGGAGTGCGGCCTCGCGCACGACCTTCAAATGCGAACTGGCGTCGTGCATCAGGATCAGGCCATAGGGATTGATCTGCGGCAGAAAGCGGCGAATTTCGCGCTCGCGGATGGGCATATCGCTGTCGCTGAAGAAGAGGTCGATCGTGCCTTTGACTTGCATGTCGAGGCTTGATTCATGGCGCAGTTCGATCCACTCGGCGAGTCCGGAGGCCTGGATTCGCGCCTTGGCGTTCTCGTAGATCTCGCGATCGAACTCGCAGGTAATGACGCGCCCGCGTCCGTTGGCCTTCAATCCCTCGGCGATCCACAGCGTGCTGATGCCGCTGAAGGTTCCCGTCTCCACCACCAGTTCAGGCTTAATGGTGGTGACGACGGTGCGCAGGAACTCCAGCACCTCGGCCTCGGCGGTCATGGAGTCGAACATGCGCCAGCGCTCGGGGTGCGGACACTCGGGCGTCGCGCGGTGATACTCGGGTTGCAATTGATCGCCGCTACGCTCGATCTGTCGCAGAATGCGGCGCTCCTGCTTTTCTTTTTTGAAAAGGCGGCGAAGGGACATAGAAAAAGGTCTCACGTCTTAGGTCTCAGGTGTCAGGAAAATCTCACGGCGCCGGGTTCTATGTTTTTCCTGAGACCTAACACCTGAGACCTGAGACCTAACACCTGAGACCTAACACCTGAGACCTGAGACCTGAGACCTTCTTTCCTACTCACTGGTGAAATAGTCGACAGTGACTGGGTTCTCAAACAACGAGTAATCGCGCGTCACGACGGTGATGCCGCTGTCGGTGACGAAGTATTGCGCGCGGTCGGCTTCGGTATCGTAGCCGATGGTGGTTCCTTCGGGAATGTGCACGTTGCGGTCGATGATGGCTTTCCGGATTCGGCAACTGCGTCCCACGTTCACGTGCGAGAACAGAATACTGTTCTCGATTTCGGTATAGGAGTTGACGCGCACGTCCGGAGAGAGCACGCAATTCTGCACCGAGCCGCCCGAAATGATGCAGCCTGAGGAAACCAGCGAATCGAGGGCGCGACCCATGCGTCCCGCTTCGGCAAACACGAACTTAGCCGGAGGATACTGGCGCTGGTGGGTGCGGATGGGCCATTGCTCATCGTAAAGATTGAAGACCGGCGAGACCGAAACCAGGTCCATGTTGGCTTCGTAGTAGGCTTCGAGCGTGCCCACGTCCCGCCAGTACAGGGCTTCTTTCTTGTTCTCGTCGACAAAATTGAAAGCGAAGACGCGGTAGTCGTCCAGCATTTTGGGCAGAATATCTTTGCCGAAATCGTGACTCGACTTGCTATCCTCGGCGTCTTTCAGCAGCACGGGAATGAGGATGTCGGTGTTGAATATATAGATTCCCATCGATGCTGAAATTTTCGCCGGATCGTAGGGCGATCGCAGCTCGGTCTGCTGCGGTTTTTCCAGGAAGCCGGTGATGCGATGGTCGTGGTCGATGTCGACGACGCCGAAACGGCGGCATTCCGCCGGGTCGGTCGTCAGCGTGGCGACGGTGACATCGGCGGCGGCGTCCTGGTGCTGCTGCAGCATGCGCCCGTAATTCATTTTGTAGATATGGTCGCCGGAGAGGATGATCACGTACTTCGGCTGTTCGGAGCCGATGGAATAGATGTTCTGATAGACCGCATCCGCCGTCCCCATGTACCAGTTCTCGCTGACCCGCTTCATGGGCGGCAGAATTTCGATGAACTCGCCAATTTCACGTCCGAAAATGTTCCAGCCTTCGCGGATCTGCCGATTCAACGACAGCGCCTTGTATTGCGTGAGGATATAGATGCGGCGCAGGCCGGAGTTCACGCAGTTGGAAAGCGTGATGTCGATAATGCGGTAGTTACCGCCAAAGGTCACGGCCGGTTTGGCGCGGTCGCGAGTGAGCGGATAGAGCCGTTCGCCGGCGCCTCCGGCGAGCAAAATTCCGAGCGTATCTTTCATCGGCACACCGTTGGGACGCTGCCTGCAACCCGGTCCCGGCTCAACGCGACATACTAGCACAACCCCAGTACCCAGTACTCAGTACCCAGTCTCCAGTAAGAGCTGCCGGTTCTGGGTACTGAGTACCGGGTACTGAGTTAGCAGTGCACAATCTTATCGCTCTTAATTCCGCGAGTGGCATTACGCGAATCCACCACCAGCTTGGCCTCGGCAACGATCTTCTTGTAGTCGTAGTCGGAGTGATCGGTCACGATGAGCACGCAGTCGTACTGCCCGAGATTGTCGAGCGCGGTACACTTCATCTGCAGGTCGTACTTGCGACCGCGGCCGACGAAAGGGAAGTAGGGGTCGTTGTAACTGACCACGGCGCTCTCTTTTTGCAGCAGTTCGATGATGGTGAGAGCGGGCGACTCTCGCAGGTCGTCAATATCTTTCTTGTAGGCAATGCCCAGAACCAGGATCTTCGATCCGTTGATGGGCTTTTTCTGCCGATTGAGAGCGGAGATGGTGGCGGCGATCACGTTGTAGGGCATGGCCACGTTGATTTCGCCGGCCAGTTCGATGAAGCGCGTCCGGAAATCGAACTCCTTCGCCTTCCACGAAAGATAGAACGGGTCGACCGGAATGCAGTGTCCGCCCAGTCCCGGCCCCGGATAAAACGCATGGAAGCCGAAAGGCTTGGTTGCGGCCGCGTCGATGATCTCCCAGATGTCGAGATTCATGCGCAGGCAGAGCATCTTGAGCTCGTTGACCAGCGCGATGTTGACGCAGCGGTAGATGTTTTCGAGCAGCTTGGTCATCTCCGCGGCAGCGGGCGACGAGACGGGAACGGTGCGGCGGAAAATCGACCCGTAGAGCGCGGCCGCGATCTCGCTGGCCTGCCGATCGAGTCCCCCAATCACTTTCGGAATATCGTGGCGAGCCACCTGGGTGTTGCCGGGATCCTCGCGTTCGGGCGAGAACGCCACCCATATCTCGTTGCCGCCGGCTGCGCCCTGACGCGAAGCTTTCAGCCCCGCTTTGTTTTCCGTTTCAAGAATCGGAATCAGCACTTCTTCGGTGGTGCCAGGGTAGGTTGTGCTCTCCAGGATCACAATCTGACCGGCGCGCAAATAGGGCGCAACCGCGTGGGCCGTGTTGGTGATGTAGCTGAGATCGGGCTCGTGATACTCGTTGAGCGGCGTAGGGACGCAGATGATGATTGCATCCATGGCGGTGATCTGCGAATAGTCGGCCGTGGCCTGGAAGCCGTTCGCCTTGGCCGCCCCGATCTCCTCGGGCGTAATGCGGAAAATGTAAGTGCCGCCGCTCGCCAGGGTATCGATTTTGCGCCGATCGATGTCAAAACCGGTCACCGCAAATTTCTGCTCGCTGTAGAGCAGCGCGAGCGGCAATCCGACGTAGCCAAGGCCGATGATTCCGACCCGAGCCTGCCGTGCATCAATGCGGCTCTTCAAGTCCGTAAACAGGGAAGAAGCGGTGAGTTGAGTATTCATAGTTTCGCAAATGTCCGTAAATGTCCGAACAACGATTCTAGCATTCGAGATTACGCATTTATGAATCCAACTCTAGTAACATGCCTTGCAGATGCGATTCTCACGACTATTCAGACCCTTGCTCCTGGTCGTTATTTTCGTCGCGCTTGCCAGCCAGGCGGCGCGCTTTCTGGTGGTCGACGAACCGGGAAAGTCCGACGCCATCGTGGTGCTGGCGGGAGAAACCAACGTCCGTCCGGCTCGCGCTCTGGAACTGTTGCGCCTGGGGTTCGCGCCGCGCGTGTTTCTCGATGCCGAGACGCGAGACCTGATCTACGATCAGCGCCTCACCGACATTGCGCAGAAATACGTGAACGGCCTCCCGGAAGCGAACCGCGTTTCCGTATGCCCAATCGTAGGATTTTCAACTAACGCCGAGGCCGACGATGTTGACCGATGCCTTCAGCCGCTGGGCGCGCATCGAGTGCTGATCGTCACCTCCGACTATCACACTCGCCGCGCCTTGCTGATCTTTCGCCATCGCCTGCCGCAATACCAGTTCAACGCCGCTGCCGCGCACAATCCGCAGCAATTCGGCGAAGCCTGGTGGACCCACCGCGAATGGGCCAAAGTCACCTTTGACGAGTGGTCGAAGATGCTCTGGTGGGAAGCCGTGGACCGCTGGCGGTAGTCTCGGTTCTCAGTTCCCAGTCTCAGTGTCGGCAAACATCAAGTGCGACCGCTGGTGTAGCTTTACTGAGAACTGAGAACGGGTTTAGGAGGCTCCATGTCGCAAGTGAAGATCACGGTTCGCCCGAACGGTCCCTATCGTGTTGAAGATCCCAACGGCGTTGTCCAAATGGTAGACGCCGACGGCAACCCCTACGACCTGACCGGCAAGACGGCGTTTTCCCTATGCCGCTGCGGCGCTTCCGCCAACCGGCCCTTCTGCGACGGTAGTCACAAGATCGCCTTCCAGGCGCCCGATACGGCGATAAAAATCGGGTAGGCCCCCCCGCGGCTGCGCATTTCTGTAGAGACGGGGCGCTTGCCCGAGATGGCCTGTGCCGTAACCGCGATGGAGACGGGCGGACATGGGGAAACTGGAGGTCAAAGGCGCAAGGGGCGATGCGATGAATGTCCCGCCCTTGCAACCATAAGGGTAGGCCACGCCTCAACAGTCTCCACCGTCGCCCGGCCGGCTGGAAACTTTCTCAGGCTGCCGGTAGTCTAAACTGATAGCAGGGGTGCGCCTTTTTTCGAATGAAATTCTTGCGATTACTCTCCGTCGTCTTCATATTTCTTCTTTGCCACGCGGCCCTTGCGGCTGAGCCGCCTGCGCCGGCCGTTGTTCCTTCAACCCAAATTTTTCCAGCCCCAGGTTCCGCGACCCCGGTCCTTCCCACCGAGTTTGCCGGCTGGCAGGTGAAAGGCGCTGTCGCCAGGAGCGACGATCCCGCCATCGCCGATGCCGCGAATGCTCCCGTGCTGAAAGAGTATGGCTTCCAGCGTTTGGAGAAGGCTGCGTACACTCGCGACGATGGCCGCAATCTGGCGATCAAGGCTGCGGTGTTTGCCGATGCTAGCGGCGCTTACGGCGCTTTCACCTTCTACAGCTCGGCCGAGATGGGGGAGGAAAAAATTGGCGGACGGGCAGCTTTTTTGAATAACCGCGTGCTGTTCTATCAGGGAAACGTGCTGGTGGATGCGGTGTTTGACAAGATGAGCGTGATGTCGGCGTCGCAACTGCGCGAATTGGCCGGGTTGCTGCCGCAAGGGGAAGGGAACAAGGGCAGTCCGCCTTCGCTGCCCGCTTATCTGCCGAAGAAGGCTCTCCAGACGAACACCACGAAGTACATGCTGGGTCCGGTCGCTCTCGATCGGGTCGGATCGCCACTGCCGGGTTCGCTGGTGGACTTCAAAGCTGGGGCGGAAGTCGTGATCGGCAGGTACACGGTGACTGCGGGCGATGCCACGCTGATGCTCATCGAATATCCGACGCCGCAGATTGCCGCGGACCGGCAACGGCAGATCGATGCCTCGCATCAGGTTGCGCAACCGCAGCCGGGGGTTGCGTCGATGGTGGATGTGGGGCCGTTCTTCGACGCACGCACCGGTCCGATCATTGTGATTGCGGCTGGCCCGCTTTCAAAAAGCGAAGCGCGATCCCTGATGTCGTCGATCAGTTACGAAGCCGATGTCACCTGGAACGAAAATACCTACGCCAGCAAGAAAGACAACATGGCCAACTTTCTGTTCAACGCAATTGTTCTTTGCGGAATTGTGGTCGGCTTGTCGCTGGTGGCGGGAATCGCATTTGGGGGCGTGCGAGTGGTGGTGAAGCGGTTTTTTCCCGACTCCGTGTTTGATCGGCGGGAGGCGATGGAATTCATCTCGTTGCACTTGGAAGACCATCCTGGACCGGCTCCCCGGGGGCGCTAAGTTACTCAATCGAAGGTTGTTAACGTCGAAAGACGGGTTTTTTGTTCCATTTTGAGCCAGTTTGCCGACTTGTGGACGCATCGTGTAAGTTGTTGAAAATAAGACTATTTAAGTCATAAATTTTGCTTGACACCGTGCTTTTAAGGCTCATAAGATTCCGGCAGAAAGTTCTGATGGGTTAAACCTCCGTTGGGACTATTCTCCCTTGAAAGAAAAGGCCGCCCAAGTTGCCGGGTGGCCTTTTCGTTTTTGGAGGCAGTTCTCAGTTCCCGGTTCTCAGTTCTCAGTGAAATGCTCACGAATCTAACTGAGAACGGGGAACTGAGAACTGCTTCAATCCGTATCACCCACAGGACAGACGTGCAGTGTGGAGGAGAAACGATGTATTGCGATCAATGTGGAGCGCCGTTGCAATTGGGAGAGCCACGCTGCGGACGCTGCGGCAAAACCGTGCTTGGACTCATCGAGCTTCGGCGCAGCCGGGTTCGCGAACATGTCCGGCTGGTCGGCATTCTGTGGATGGCGTATTCTGCGCTGCACGCGGTTGGAGGCGTGGTCGTCATCATTGTGGCGCAAGTGATCTTTGGCCACGTGATCCATATTCCCAACGGCCCGCCTCCGGAGGTCACCGTCTGGCTGCGTCCAATTCTCAGCTTCGTCGGGTGGTTCCTGCTGGTGAAAGCCGCGGCAGGTTTCATCGCCGGTTGGGGTTTGCTGCAGCGGCAGGACTGGGCGCGAACGGTTGCCCTGGTGGTGGGCTTCCTGGCGCTGCTGAACGTCCCGATCGGAACTGCTCTCGGTATCTACACGCTCTGGGTGCTTCTGCCTGCGCAATCGGATGAGGAGTACAAGGCTTTGGCGAAGGCCGCGTAGCGCGGGAAGCGTGCGCGTGAGAACTTCGGTCGTCCCTCCGGAGTCTGTGTCATAGCTTGAGGTCGACCGAAAAAGTGGGCCGGACGATGCACAAGCCGCGAAGCGGCGGAACAGGAAAGCCCGGCACGGCAGTGCCGGGTAGGCGGAAGTGGAACCAATCGAGTCCCGCAAGGGACGGCACCTGGGCTACGACACAGACTCCTCCTGGACCTGAGTATCTCTCCCACTTTTCCCGGCGCTGAAGCGCCGGCCTATTGGCAGATGCCCCTCCGGGGCCGGAACACGGGTATAATCTCCGCATGCGGAGAGCAGCCCTATTTACGCTGCTGGTCGTTTCCGTTCTGGGCGGGTCTTTGTACGCGCAGCGAGCGGCGGCGGCGTTTCCTGGCAATGCTGCCAGATCGTCTGGTCGTTCGGGATTTGCCGGGCACCGCAGCTCGTCAAATAGATTCGTTCCAAGCCGTTCTCACTTCCGCCACGACAGCGCCGGTTCCGTATTTGCTCCATATTTTGTGCCGTATGACGAACCGTTTGGCTACGAGCAGCCCGAAACTGAAGCAATGACGAATGGGCCTGTGCCCCCAGCCGTAATTCCACGGACACCGGCACCTCCTGTACCCAAAGCGCAGGTCATTGAGATTCCGGGGGCTGCAAATTCAACGGCCGCCAAAATGATGCCGCCGACGATATTCATCCTGGCAAACGGAGAGCGACTGGAAACTCGACGGTTTCTGCTCACGGCAAGCAATTTGTCTTTTAGCATTGGCCGTCAGCAGCGCACGATCCCGCTTGACCGGCTCGACCTCGACGCGACCGTTGCCGCCAATCAGGAACGCGGAATTGATTTGCGGATTCCCGTCGACCGGAATGAGATTTCCCTCAGCTTCTGAAAAGCCGCGCACCCGCGATTTGGTAAACTAAAGAAGCAGGCCGACGTAGCTCAGTTGGTAGAGCAGCCGATTCGTAATCGGCAGGTCATCAGTTCAAGTCTGATCGTCGGCTCCATCTTTTCCCCGCACCTCCGTCTTGCCTTTTTGGCGCACTCAATCGGATGTGACCTTTGGGCGTGCGCTGGGTCACAGTTTTGCTACTTCCCGCCGGAATACAATCGTAGCGCGGATCGCCTGAATTCAAGGTTGATCGCAAGGGAGGTTCTGTGCCGGATCAACTCTTTGGAGCGATGCGCCAAAGCATCATCGACGGCGCGCCGGATACAGCCACGGAATTGGCGCAGCAGGCTCTGGCCAACGGCGTCGATCCGCTCGAAGCGGTGAATCAGGGATTTGCGGCTGGGATCACGTTCGCCGGCGATCAATTCGGCTGCGGACAAATATACCTGCCCGATCTGCTTGCCTCGGCCGAGGCGATGAAAGCTGCCATGGGCGTCCTCGAGCCGGAGATGCTGAAGCACGGCTCGCAGCGTGAGGCTCTGGGCAAGGTCGTCCTGGGGACGGCCAAGGGCGATATTCACGACATTGGCAAGAACCTGGTTGCCACCATCCTTTCCGCCAGCGGATTCCAGATCTTCGACTTGGGCACCAGTGTGACTCCCGAGCAGTTCGTGGCCAAGGCCAAAGAAGTGGATGCCGACATTGTCGGCGTCTCCGCTTTGCTGACGACGACCATGGCCGGCCAGAAAGCCGTCATCGAAGCGCTCGACCGTAATGGCTTGCGGCCACGGACCAAAGCGATCATTGGCGGCGCCGCCGTTACTTCGAAGTGGGCGGCTGAGATCGGCGCCGACGGCTACTCTCGCAATGCCATCGATGCCGTGGAACTGGCAAAGAATCTGATGGGCAAAGTGACCAACAAAGGAACGGTCCCGGCATGAGACCCAAAATCCAACTGCTCAGTCCCGATCTCATCGGACGCATCCTTGGCGAAGCATTCGAGCTGCTGATGAACCCTGGAGTTCGCGTGGGTTCGGCGGTCGTCGAGCTGTTGCAGTCGGCGGGAGCTGAAGTCAGAGTTGCGGGCAATGACAGGGTGGCGCGTCTGCCCGAGACCCTGGTCCGCAAGTGCCTGGCATCGGCCCCACCGGACTTTTACCTGTACAGCCGCCAGGGAGAGAAAGCCGTTCATTACGGCGACGACGACGTGCATTTCGATCCCGGCTCCTGCTGCGTGCAGATGCTCGATCCCGATACGCTGGAAGCGCGGCCGTCAGAGACTCGCGACCTGGTTCGCATGGTGCAAGTCACGGAGATGCTGCCGCAGTTCTCGGCGCAATCGACCGCCGTCGTTTGTAGCGACGCTTGTAGCGATAGCGGGTTGCCCGTCGCGATCGGCGACCTTTACCGTCTGTTCGTGGTCCTCGAGCATTCCGACAAGCCGGTGGTGACCGGATCGTTCTCCGCGGCGGGCCTGGGCGGAATGATCGACTTGCTCGCCGCCGACAGCGGCGGACGAGACAAGTTGCGCCAGCGACCGCGGGCCGTTTTTGATGTGTGTCCGTCGCCGCCGCTGAACTGGTCGGAGTTCGGATCGTACAACCTGCTTGATCTGGCCCGCACCGGTGTGCCTGCGGAACTCGTCTCGATGCCACTGGCTGGTGGCACCGCACCGGTGACGCTGGCTGGTTCGGTAACGCAACATGCTGCCGAATCGCTGGCGGGCATCGTGCTGCACCAACTCGCGGGACCGGGCTCGCCCATCGTCTGGGGCGGGGCTCCGGCCATCTTCGACATGCGGAGCGGTGGCGCGCCCATGGGCGCGGTGGAAACCGCCATGCTGAACATGGCGTGCGCCGAGGTCGGCAAGCATCTGGGCCTGCCCACGCACGGCTACCTGGTCGCAACCGATTCGAAGTTTGTGGATGCGCAGGCCGGCGCGGAGAGTGCCCGCTCGGCGATGCTGGGAGCGCTCGCGGGCATCAATATGATCTCAGGAGCGGGCATGATCGAATCGCTTGCCTGCCACAGCGTCGAAAAGCTGGTCATGGACGCCGAGTCGATTGCCTCGGCGCAGCGGCTGGTGCGAGGCGTGGAAGTTCGCGGCACGAGTCTGGCCACCGCTATGTTCGCGCAAACCGGGCTCTCCGGAAACTTTCTCAAGCTGAAGGAAACGCGGGCGCTCTTCCGGCAGGAGCAGTATCTGCCCTCGCCGGTCACTGACCGCAGCGCGCGCGGCTCGGAACCGCCGAGCGACATCTTCACCCGGGCCCGTGCCCGGGTCGACGAACTGGTGAGCAGTTATCGGAAGCCATCTCTTCCGGAAGATGTGCTGCGGAAGTTTAAGGCCATTGTTGATCGAGAGGTTGATCGAGAAGCTGATCGTGAAGCCGACCGAGCAGGCGTGGTCGCAGAACCTTCCAGGAACTGAGCGCTCGCGGTGGCGGCGAGGTACTTCTTCAGGCAGCGCACACAGGGGGAGTAACCCTCGCGCGATGCTTCGGCGGCGGTGATCGTCCGCAGCTTGTTCTTCTCGTGGATGAATTCGCATCCGGCGAGGTGAAACAATTTCCCATTTTCCGAAACCACCACCATCATGTCCGGGGGGACGCCGTTTCCGGGTCGCGCGTGTTCGGAAAGCAGTTCAGGGGTGCGGAACGCCGATGCGGCTTCGATGGTGCCGACGATCAGGCAGGCCGCTGCGGCGGCGACCATCCATCCTAAAAAGGTCCTGCGGTTGCCCAGCATATTCTCGTCGAGTTTCCGGTGCAGACGCTGGCTGAATCCGAAGGGCACTTCGAGCATGCGTTCGTCGCCATACAACTGGAGTACGTTGCGCGCTCCGTCGACGACGGCGGTGCAGCGTTTGCACCCACGGACGTGTTCCTCGATGGCAACGCGCAACGTGGGATCGACCTCGCCGTCGAGATAGTTTGAAACTTCGCGCCAAACTTCTTCGCAGTTGACTACCATGGCTTGGTCCCCTTTTCAAACGACAGCTTGCCGGTCATACTCCAGGCGCCGCCGAAGCCGGGCGCGAGCAAATCGCGCAGCATCAGGCGCGCCCGCAGTAAACGTGTCTTGACCGATGCGGTCGAGATTCCCAGTGCTTTGGCCGTTTCCTCGATGCTGAGGTGCTGCATGTCGCGCAGGACAAAAACTTCACGGTAGATTTGCCCCAACTCGGCCAGCGCCTCGGCGAGCTTTTGCCGGACTTCGTTACGTTCGAGGGTTTCCGACGGAATCTCGCGCCAGTCGGCGAAGTCGCGAGGCGTATAGTTGCCTTCCTCGTCCTGGCGATCGGCGATCGGTTCCATGATGTTGGCGTGTGCCTTTCGTCTTCGCATACGCGCCTCGTTGACGGTGATCTGAATCAGCCAGGTGCTGAAGCGTGCCTCGGCACGAAACTGCCGGATGTGTTTGAGGGCCTTCAGCACCGCCTCCTGGGCCACGTCCTCGGCATCGGCTTCGTTTCGCAGAATCGCGAAGGCGGCGGCGTATACGCGCCGCTCGTAGGGGCGGATCAACTCATAGAAAAGCTCGTGCTCGCCCTCGCGGACACGCTGGATCAGCATTGCTTCGTTGCATTGTTCTGCTGGAGGTTCCAGCGAAGTCACCCTTTCCGGCATCGCTCCTCACTGTCAACTCGACACCATTATGCCCGACAAATGGATTCCTGTAGAGACGCGGCTTGCCGCGTCTCCGCTGGCGCTGCGATCTCGCTTACAGTTCTCGCTTACAGTTCTTAGACCAGCGGCGGGAGACGGGGGGCGAGCCCCGTCTCTACAGGCATGCGATTCGCGAGCGCGACGTAAGTTTCGCTTTGCTTCGAAGGAGACGGTGCACTTATGAATCTCTGCCACTTTTGTGCCATTTCGGCCCGATTCTCCACAGCCTTCCACCACGTTGCTACTTGCATTCCCGCACGCAAGTTCCGGATAATCTGAGAGAGAGTTAGACCGCCGTGTATCGCTACAGCCGCGCCGACGTGCTGCGTATTCTCCGGCTCGTTCCTCGCCAGCTTCACACCTGGGAGAAGGCGGGACTGGTGACGACCGGCGAAGATTACTCATTTTTCGATCTGGTGCAAATCAAGAAGGTGCGCGACCTCTGTGCCCAGCGGGTTCGTCCGGCCGTCATCCGGCAATCACTCGACGCCATGCAGAAACAGGTTGCGGGCATGGAGAATCCATTGCTCGAGGCCGGAGCTTACCGGAGCGGACACCGCGTCGCCTTCCGCCATCAGGGACGACTGGTTGAGCCCATCGCCGGACAGTTCATGTTCGACTTCTTGTCCGAAGAAAGAAAAGTCGTGACCAGCCCGCCGCGCTCTGGACCGGAACTGGTGGTTACCGACGTTGCCGACTTGTTTGCGCGCGGGATCACGCTGGAAGAAGATCCCTCTACGCAGAGCGAGGCGATCGTTGTTTATCGGAAGGTGCTCGATATGGATCCCATGCACGCCGCCGCGCACATCAATCTGGGCACGCTCTATTACAACCGCCAGGAATACGGGCTCGCCGAAAGGCATTACCGCTCGGCGATTGAAATCGATCCGCGCTATGCGCTCGCCTATTTCGACCTGGGCAACGTGCTCGATGAAACCGGACGGGTCGAGGAAGCCATCGACACTTACAAGACGGCGATTCAACTCGCGCCCACTTACGCTGACGCGCACTACAACATCGCGCTAGCCTATGAGAAGATGCGCGAACCCCGCAAGGCGCTGCTACACTGGCGCGCTTACGTCAAGCTCGATACCACCGGGCCCTGGACCGTCCACGCCAAACATCAGATCCAGCGCATTCTGCAGGGCGACAGCCTGAAGCTGGTGCACTCCCGCAAGGCGAACTGAAGATCGCTCTTACTTTTGGCTTTTAGCGAAGAGCCAAAGGCCCACAGCTAATCGCGACTTTTCGCGAGTTATACTCAGGCGTCATCTCTTATGTGCAGGAGAACCCCACATGAAGCTCTATCGGTTGATTTGGACGCTGGCTCTCGCGATTGCGGTGGCCGCATCCGGCGTAGTCTGTTTTGGCCAGGCAGCTAAAAAAGAGAAAGAAATTTATAACGAACGCGTCGATGCGCGCGCCGAAATCAAAGAAGCTTTGAAGAGGGCTGCCACGGAGAACAAGCGCGTGATCCTCGTGTTTGGAGCGAACTGGTGTTATGACTGCCGCGTGCTCGATGCGGCTTTCCATCGTGGCGATCTGGCAGCGATTCTCACCGCAAACTACGAAGTGGTGCACGTGGACATCGGAAAAGGAGAGAAGAACCAGGACCTTTCGAAGAAGTACGAGGTTCCGCTGAGCCGCGGCATCCCCGGACTAGCCGTGCTCGACCCTGACGGGAAGCTGGTTTACAGCCAGAAGAACGGCGAATTTGAAAACGCGCGAGGGCTTGCCCCGGAAGATTTCCTGGCATTCCTGAACAAGTGGAAACCCGAAGCGCGGAACCGCTGAGAGTCTATATCGCCCGCACGGCAAAAAAAGGGCGCGGCTGGCGCCGCACCCCAGGAGAGAAAGCAAATCCTTAGTCGTTAGTCGATTACCCGTTAACCCACCCCGTTAGTCCACCACGAGTTTGTTTTCGACGCTGAACGCGCCCGGTACCGAACTGGCTCGCAATCCGGCAATGGTCTTGTCCATCGTGTTCTCGACGGTTCCGTAGAGGGTCACGTGTCCGTTGTCTACCACGATGCGGATGGGGTGCGCCGGGTCGGACGCGTATTTGCCGAGCACCGAGTCGCGATAGATCGCGCGCGCCGTGCGCACTCGGATCGAATCGTCGAAACCCGAAACCGGCAGAACTTTTACATCGTTCACCACGTCCTTGACGCCAGGCGTGCGCGCCACGATCGCGAGTGCGTCGTCCTTGGGCGGGTCCCATAGGGCATCGCCGCTTATGGTTACGACTCCGTCTTTCACACCGAGCGCAAGATAGTTGAACGTATTGTCGAAGTATCCGACGCGGTCGTAAGCCACTTGCTTTGTCAGTTTCTTCTGGAGCTGGCCATCGGGCACGGTTTCTCCCGCGACCACGATGTCATTGCGGATACCGCTCACGTTTGCGAGCTTCTTGATTTTCTTGGCGGCGTCGAGCTTGTCCTGATAAAGGCCGACCGTGCCGGTCAAGGTCACGATGCCATCTTCAACGCTGGAGCTCACGCTCTGCAGTTGCTTAGTGTCGTGAATCTTCTGGCTGACCGCCTGCTGAATCTGCTGATCATATCGGCCGGTGGCGGCCATTGCAGTCATACTCAGCAGGACGAGCGACGCCAGGGTCACCGCAAATAGTTGTTTCTTCATAGTTGCCATCCTTACTGGAATTCCGGTTCCCCACACTATTAACCGGTTAGTTAAATAGATGCCGAGGGGGTGGGTTGGGATGTGCCGGGAGGAGGCTTTACAAACTATTACACGGGCGAACGAGCTTCTTACCTCAGAAGATGCCGAGGGTGCCAAGCGAAAACGTTCAGCTCATTTCTTTTGCCGGGCAACCTTCTTCCTGGCAGATGCAACGCCCTTTCGGGCAACAGTTTTGTCCGGAAACACTCGCGCAAAAATCTTGTCGATGTTCTTGAGCTGCCGCTTCAGGTCGAACGCGCGCTCGATCTTCGCTCGCGGCACTCGTCCGCCGATCTCAGGATCGTTCAGGATCAGGTGGTGGAAGTCGAGGTCCTCTTTCCACGCGCGCATGGCGTGACTCTGCACCACTCGATAGGCATCCTCGCGGGAGACGCCGCTCTCGACCAGGTCAAGCAATAACTGTCCGCTGAAGACCAGGCCGCGCGTGCTTTCGAGGTTCGCCAACATGCGCTTGGGATAGACGACCAAGGTCTCGATCAGGTTCGCCGTCTTGTTCAGCAGGTAGTCGGCGAGCGTGGTCGAGTCGGGAATGATGATGCGCTCGACCGAGGAGTGCGAGATATCGCGCTCGTGCCAGAGCGCTACATTTTCGAATCCGGCCTGCGCGTTCGATCGCACCACGCGCGCCAGTCCGGAGATCTGTTCGCAGGTTACGGGATTGCGCTTGTGCGGCATGGCCGACGAGCCCTTCTGCTTTTCGCTGAAATATTCTTCGGCCTCGCGAACCTCGGTGCGTTGCAGGTGGCGGATTTCAGTGGCGATCTTGTCGAGTGTGGACGCAATCGTGGCCAGCGTTGCCAGGTAGTGGGCGTGGCGGTCGCGCTGAATCACCTGCGACGACACCGGCGCAGCTTTCAATCCCAGGCGCGCGCACATCTTCTCTTCGAGTTCGGGCGTTAGGTGGGCGAACGTTCCTACCGCGCCCGAGAACTTGCCGACGCGCAGGTCTTCGGCCGCGGCCTTGAAGCGGGCGATGTTGCGTTCGGTCTCCGAATACCAGTTGGCGATCTTGAAGCCGAAGGTGATGGGTTCTGCGTGGATGCCGTGGGTACGCCCGATCATCGGGGTGTCTTTGAACTCCCACGCGCGGCGTTCGAGCGCCTCGGCAAGTCGTTCCAGGTCGCCGGCGATCAGCGACGACGCCTGCTGGATGAGCAACGCCTGCGCCGTATCCACCACATCGTTCGAGGTCAGGCCGTAGTGAAACCAGCGGGCGTGCGGACCGACGATCTCAGCGACGGCCGTAGTGAAGGCGATGACGTCGTGTTTGACCTCGGCTTCAATCTGGAAGATGCGGTCCACGTTGAAGTCGGCGCGCGCGCGAATCGCCTTGGCGGCTTCTTTCGGCACAATGCCGGCGGCGGCCAGCGTTTCGGTCGCGGCGACTTCTACCGCGAGCCAGGTGCGGAAGCGGTTTTCGTCGCTCCAGATGCGAGCCATCTCGGGCCGGGTGTAGCGTGGGATCACGGCGGTTTCTCCTGAGGGGGAACTGGGGATTGTAAATCAGGCGGGCGAGGAAGTGCACTGCGGTGATTTCCCAGCCCCTAAAGGGGCGTTCGGATTTCTAAGGACTTGTGGTATCGCTAAAGCGATACCCTGATACGAACCTTCCGGCCTACTCCACCGTGTGCTTTGCCGTGTACCCGTCGCGCGTGTATACGATGTACTTCACGTCCTTGCCCTTCTGGTCGCGCACCTTCAGCGGGCCACCGTCCGGAGCCTGCAGTTCGACCTTTAACTTGCGGTAGCTGCCGTCCTGCTTGGCGTTGGTGGGGTGGTACGTGATGTTGTACTGGTTGCGGATGTCGGCTGAAATCTGGTTGAAGATTTCGGGCAACTCACCTTCGAAGCGTGGGAAGTAGGCGCGTCCGCCGGTGAGGCGGGCGAAGGTGTTCATCTGATTGTCGTTCTGTAGCCAGCCAACCTCGGTAGCCCCGCCGGTGTGGCCATGAGATTCCATCATTTCGCGCCAGTACCAGCCGATGCTGACCGCATAGATGGTCACGTCCTTGGTGTTCTTGATCTTCTTTATGGTCTGATCCAGGTTCAGCTTGCTGAAAGTGTCGGCCCCGGAAGAAACCAGGATGATGTACTTCTTTCCTTCGATACGGTCAATCCGGTCGAGGGTATCGAAGAGCGCGTCAAAGAGGTTGCGTTCACTGAAGCCGGGAATGCGCAGCATGTTCAGCGCGCCATTAATGGCGCGTTTGTCCTGCGTGAAGTCCACGAGGATCTGGGGCTTCATGTCGTAGGAGACGACGGCAACGTAATCGTCCTTTTTCAGTCCGCTGGCGAAGGTGTATGACGCATTGAGCGCGTCATAGATGTAGTAATACGACCGCAGCCCCGAAAAGGGCCCGCCCGACGCGAATTCAATCAGCAGCACCGCCGTGATCGGAGCCGTGGTCTGATTAAAGGTGGAAATCGTCTGGGGCGCGCCGTCTTCGAAAATTTTGAAATTCTCTTTCTTGAGGCCCGGAATGGTCTGGCCGTCCTTGGTGGTCACGAGCACATCCAGGTTGACGAGCGGCACCTGCACGGTGATCGAGTAGTCGGGCATTCCCTCGATCTTTTTCGGCTTTTCGGGGGCGGGGGGAGGCGGCTCTTCCTTTTTCTTGGGGATCACATACGGCCCAACATCGTTCTGCGGCCCGCCGGCTTCGGGCGGAGCCTCCTGTTTATTGGGATTCGCCGGCGGTTGCTGCGACGTGTCCTGGGTCTGAGCCTGGAGTCTGGGAGCAATCATCCAGAGGCAGAGAAGAACCAGCGCCAGCAGGAGCACACGCCTACGGGAAGGCGACAGAAGCCGGTTTTGCCCGGCAAATACACTGGAAAACATGGAAAACCCTCGAAACTTTCTTGCTCTTTCCTATGTTAATATAGATGCAAGAACTCTGCGGTTGGGATATTTTCCGGGTTCCTAAAGAACGTCTCCTCCCCTGGCGAAACCTTTTCTTAGCACGCGGAGTCTAAGCAAACAGCGGGGCCACTTTGTCACCTCCGGGGCTGTCCATGGGTAACGTCGAGCGCGCGCTCTCTGTCGTTTTGTGTCTCTCGTCCTCCCTCGCGGTTGCTGCACAAACGATTCCCAAGCAAGATACGCCGACGCCGGCCGCAATTACTGCTGCTGTCGTTACTCCGCCCATCGTTCCTCCAGCCATCATGCCCCTCGATCAGATCCACGAGGGCATGAAAGGCACGGCGCTCACCGTGTTTCAGGGGGTGAAGCCGGAACCGATGGACGTGGAAGTTCTGGGCGTGATGCACAACGTGAACGGGCCCAAAGGCGACATTATCCTGGTGCGTCTGCATGGTACCAAGCCGGAATATACCGGCGTGGTTGCCGGCATGAGCGGAAGTCCGGTCTATTTCGACGGCAAGCTGGCGGGCGCGCTTGCCTTCCGCATCGGCGAGTTCTCGAAAGAACCGATCGCGGGGGTGACGCCGATCGAGGAGATGCTGGAGATCAATGCGCTGGATCGTCGCCCGGGGGCGCGTGCAAATGTTCCCGCTTCGAGTTCTCCCGCCGTCAATGCTCCCGCTGACCATACTCAGAACCAGGGCGGGAGCGCGCAGACCGCGACTCCCGGCGATTACGCAACCCTGCCGGCGGGAAACAGTAGTGATCTGAAGAGTTATCTTAAGCCCATCGAAACGCCGCTCGTGTTCAACGGTTTTTCCAACGAAACCTTGCAGCGCTACGCAGCGCAATTCGCGGCGGCGGGCATCGTTCCGGTGATGGGCATTGGCTCCGCGAGCGATCGCAAGCAGCCGGAACCGATCGAACCGGGCTCCGCGGTCAGCGCCGTGCTGGTTCGCGGCGATATGGATATTGCCGCCACCTGTACCGTGACCTACGTCGATCCCGAGCGCTTGCTGGCCTGCGGACATCCACTGTTGCAGTTTGGGGAAGTGGACCTGCCGATGACCAAGGCTACGGTGCTGGCCACGCTGCCTTCGCCCCTCAATGCGTTCAAGATCGTCAATACGACCGAGACCGTCGGCGCGTTCGTGCAGGACCGCCAGAACGGAATTATGGGCGTGCCGGGGCGGGAGTCGAAGATGATTCCCGTGACCGTGTCCATGCATAGTGGGCCGGCGACAAGAGAATTTCACTACGAGATTCTCAACAACGCCCGGCTCAGCCCGCTAGCCATGATGGCGACCGTATTCAACGCCCTGCACGGCACGAACGATTACGGCGAGGACATTACGTACCGCATGAATGGCGTGCTCAGCGTGAAGGGCTATCCCGACGTTACGCTGCGGAACATGTTTGCCCCACAAGACAACGGGCAGCCCGCGGCGGCTTTGGCCGCGGCCACCATCGGCGATCGCTTTGGACGCATTTACAGCAATCCTTTCGACGCCCCCGACATTCAGGGCGTGAAGCTCGATTTCGATCTCGTCCGCGAACGGCGCTCGGCGCACCTGGAAGCTTCGCGCACCGACGTGACCGAAGCCCGGCCCGGCGATCGGATTATGGTTGAGACCGTGATTCGTCCCTATCGCGGCGAGCGGCTGGTGCGCCAGATTCCGATACGGATTCCGACTTCGACCTCCAAGGGGACGCTGCGCATCCTGGTCAGCGACGGAGACACGCTCGACCGCATGCGCCGTGGGACGCCGATGATGAACCGTGGTCTCGGCCTGGCGCCGACGATCGCATTGCTGAACAAAGAGCGCTCCAACGATCGCGTGTACGTTTCGCTTCTCGGGTCCGATCCTGAAGCCATGGTCGCCGACAAAGTGATGCCGACGCTGCCGCTCTCCATCATGAACGTCATGGACAACCTGCGCGGCACGCAAGAGATGGTCGTGCTCGGGGAATCGTCGGTCAGTGAAGCCTGCACCGATTCGCTCGACTATGTCGTCTCGGGCGTGCAGATGCTGACGATTAACATCAAGTAGATGGCGTGCTGCATGATGTCGTGCACCCTCTAAATTTTGTCATCCTGAGCGAAGCGAAGGACCTGCTTTCTCTCAGCGCACAGGACAGCAGGTCCTTCGCTTCGCTCAGGATGACAAGTCAAGTATTTCTAAATGACAATTCAGTATTTCTGGATGGACAACTCAAGTTTTTCTAACTGAGGTACAAATTTTGATTCGTAAGACGCTTGCTTTGTCAGCAACACTTCTTCTCTCCAGCTTCGCCCTTTCGGCATTTGCCCTCGCCGAGGGCACCCGGACCTGGGAGCAATCCAAATTCGAGGAATTGATCAAGGGCACTCCCAAAGGCATCGCGCTGCGGAGCGAGGGCGGCCTTGAACTCGCCCCGGCGTTCAAGGCGCTCGCGACCACGCCCTCGACCTATATCTGGTCGATCGCATCCGATGCCGCGGGCAACATCTACGCCGCCGCGGGATCTCCGGCGCGCGTCTATCGCATCACGCCGGATGGTCAAATCGCGACCATCTTCGAGCCGCAGGAATTGCAGGTGCAGGCTCTGGTCGTCGCGAAGAACGACGATAAGAACGATAAGAACGACAAGAAGGGCATCGTCTATGCGGCCACGGCGCCTGACGGCAAGGTGTATCGTCTCGATCCTCCGCCTCTCACGCCGGCAAAGGGCGCGAAGGGCGAAGCGCGGACATCCTGGAGCGCCACACCCTACTTCGATCCTGGTTCCAAGTACATCTGGGACATGGTTCTCGATAACAGCGGCGCGCTCTATGTTGCCACCGGCGATCACGGCGAGATCTACAAAGTCAGCGCCAACGGCCAGCACTCGCTCTTTTTCAAGAGCGATGAAGTCCACATTCGCGTTCTTGCGCTCGATTCCAAGGGACACCTGATTGCCGGCTCCGATGGCAGCGGTCTGGTCTATCGCATCGCGCCGAATGGCGACGCGTTCGTTCTCTACAGCGCGTCCAAGAAAGAAATTACCGCGCTCGCCATCGACGGCGTGGGCAATATTTACGCCGCTGCCGCGGGAGAGAAGCGTCCCGGATCCACGGCGCCGCAGATGGGCATCATGATCGCACCTCCAGCGCAGAACGCCCCCGCACCGGCACCCGGCGGCAATCTCGCCGTCACCCCAACTCCTGCCGTGACCATGATGACGACGCCCTTTCCCGCTCCCGGTGCCGGCGCTTCCGGCGGCTCCGAGATCTATCGCATTGCGCCCGACGGCGCCCCGTCGCGCCTGTGGAGTTCCCAGGAAGATCTCGTCTACGCTCTCGGCTTCGATGCGCACGGACGCCTGCTCGCGGGCACCGGCAACCGCGGCCACATTTTCGCCATCAACGGCGTCGACGATTTCACCGATCTGATCAAGGCGAGCGCCACACAGATCACCGCTTTTGCCGCCGCGCCTGGCGGGGGTCTCTACGCTTGCGGCAGCAACCTGGGGAAAGTTTTCGTCCTCGGTCCCGGCCTCGAGTCGAAAGGCACGTATGAAAGCGATGTCTTCGACGCGCGCATATTCTCCCTTTGGGGACGCGCCAGCGTCCGCAGCGTCGGCAACTCCAATGTCGAGTTTTATGTGCGCAGCGGCAACGTCGACAATCCCGACCGCAACTGGAGCCACTGGACGCGCGTCGCGCTTGCCGGCGAATCCGAACTCAACGTTCCGCCGGCGCGCTTCGTGCAGTGGAAGTCGGTGCTTCATGCCGGCAATCCCGCGCCTCGCGTCGACTCGGTGCTGCTGAGCTACTTGCCCAAGAACGTTGCTCCGGAAGTCGACGAAATCACGGTGCAGCCCGGATATCGCTATCAGCCGATTCCGCATGTCACCGGCTCGGAGCCGCCCGCTCCTGGGCAACCGCGCTTCGATCCACCACCGCCCGCCGTGCGCGATCGCGACTCGATTGGCATTCGCTGGCAGGCGCATGACGACAACGACGACCAGCTCGTCTACGCCGTCTATTACCGCGGCGACGGCGAATCGCGCTGGCTGCTGCTGAAGACGAACCTCTTCGATCGCTACTATTCTTTCGACGCCAGTCTTCTGCCGGACGGCGGCTACACGGTGAAGGTCGTTGCCTCCGATGCGCCGTCGCATTCGCCCGGAGAAGCGCTCTACGCCGAACGGGTGAGCTCGCGCTTCGAGGTCGATACCACGCCTCCGGTCATCGAGAACCTGACGGCCGCCTTCGATGGAAATCGCGATGAGAGGCAGACCGGAAAGCAGACCGCCTCGCAAATCGGTTTGCAAATCCATGTCCACTTCCGCGCCAGCGATTCGTTTTCGCCGATCAAGCGCGCGGAGTATTCGCTCGATGGCGGCGACTGGCAGTTCGTCGAGCCGGTCGGCCAGTTGTCGGATTCGAAAACCGAAGACTACGACTTTCGCGTAACCGTGCCACAACCCGAGCCTGCCCCCGCTCCGATGGCCGAGAGCACTGGGAACGACCACGTGGTTGTGGTTCGCGCCTACGACCGTTTCGACAATCTTGCCACCGCCAAGGCCGTACTTCGCGGGAAGTAGCATTCTGGCGTCGTCGTCGACGTGGAATTATTTTGGGGAATTAGCTGCGTATCGAGGCTGCGTATCGAGGCTGCGTATCCAGGGCTGCGTATCAGGGCATCGCTTTAGCGATGCCGCATGGCCTTCGAAACTAGGAGCCCCTTTAGGGGCAGCGGCGGGGCCGAGCTGCGCTCGGCTCGGACAGCCGAGGGCGGCTGTCCCTACGCAATCTGGGCTTGGACAGGCGGGGACGTCCGTCCCTCCACCAGCAATTCTACTGCTGCGCGAAGAGGATGGACGCATTCGGATTCGTTTTGTCCACATCCATCATCAGAAAATCTTGTACCGCGCAAACCGGACTTGTTTTGGTGCAACCGGAAATGTCAATAGCGTAGATCACGTAATTCTGGGCCGAGGGCGCCGTCAGCACGATCGTACCGTTGCCGGTACTCTGCAGCGTGTAACCTGGATTCGCTCCGGTCACCGTCTCACCCGCTGGGTTGGCTGCATCGTACTGGGTTCCGTTGACGCACGCGGCGGTGCACGCGCCCGTGTTCACCCAGGTAAGCAGCAGGTTGGCGGCAATAGCGTCGACCGCGGAACTGCCGCTGCTGGTGGTCGCCGCGGCAAACGTGCTCGGCAACGCCGAACCCGGGAAACCAATGAGCGGGTTCCCCTGCGGACTCATTGTTCCGGTTATCACCGACTGACTGGATGTATCGAGCAAGAATCCGCGGTTTGCTCCACTGGCATAAAGAACGAACGGAATCGGCGCCACAACCGGGTTTGCAGTCGGATCGCCCAACAGGTTGAAGGTATAGCGCCCACTGCCGCCGTTAGCCGCGTATGTGTAATTGTTGGTGCCTGATGACGGAGGGAATTGGGCGGCGGAGAGGATCGCACCGCCGTTATTCTGATCAAATAGCCCCGAGAAGTTCCCCTTGCCGTCCGTCGTGCCCAGCGTCAGCGAGACATTGGCGCAAGGCGGTGCTGCGCACGTTGCCGTCGCGGTCAGAGCCGTCCCGGTTAGCGCGGTGACGGAAGTGCCCTTGAAGGCGGCGGCGTTGTAAGTCAGCGACGAATCCTCGAGCACCATCGTTCCCGAAACTGCCGGCAAGCCGAGGTCGGTGGAAATGGCATAGAAAGTCAGCGGATCCGTTTTACTGGCTCCTCCGGAAGCAACATAGAAATCGAAATTCATGGTGACGGGCGAGGTGAACGTCAATTGCCATGAGCCGTTGCCGTTCGATTTATAGCTGCCCACAACCGGGCAGGGCGGAGCGCCGCAGATGCTGTTTATGCTATTACCGTTATCGTTCACATCGATCAAGCCGCCGGAAACGCTCAGGTCTGCGTTCATCGTAATCAGGCCGGCATAGCCAACGCGGTGGCTAAAGGTCGAGTCCACGCCGGTGAAACCGAAGGCGAAAATCGGCGACTTGGAGAATGTGGGGTTGGATGATATTTGCGCCATGCCGGAGCCGGTCCCCTTGCCGTCGGATTCGATCATTTCGATGTCGCCGGCGCCGTCGAGAACGACCTGGTATTGATTCGGATAAATTCCCGGCAAAGCGAGCGCTATCGTGCCCGCGTTATTCGAGTTCGGATCGGAGGAGGAGATGGGAGTGTAACTTCCGGTAATCGCGCGTTGTACCCGGCCGCTCGACGAAGTGAGTTCGTCTTCCAGCCCCGTGATCGTGGCCGTTCCATTCGCCCCACTCGTCGCGGTGAAGGTTCCCGCCACGGCGACGGCATGGTTACTGCTGTCATATCCGGAAAACCGGAAGGCGTAGGTGCCGCTTATGCGCGAAGGGACCAGCGTGGCGGTGGCGATGGTACAGTTCCCGGCGCTCGCGCCCGCGCAGGCTGTCGGACTGGCGAGCACCGCAGCCGCCGATATCTGAACACAGCCTTTGGTGTTGCAGGTGTCGTCCGCTGTGTAGTAGGCCAAGCCGGATGCAATCGGGGGGACGCACGTGGATCCTGAACAAAAGTTTGCGCACTTTACCCCGCCCGCCGTGCAGGTCCAGTTAAAGTTTTGGGTTTCCGCAGCGTCAGGGACGGCCACGGCGGTAAATGTCTGGGTCAGACCTTGGCCCACGCTCAGCGTTGCGGGTGCTACGTCGGTCGTCACGTCAACCACGGTTATCCCCAGATCGCCTTTTATCGAGGAGTCGGAGGTCAAGGTCGCCGTGACCGTCGCCGAAACTGGCGCTGCCGGGGCTTGGTAGACGCCGGTGGTCGAGTCAATCGTACCGCACGGATTCGGCGTGCCTGTGCAGGCCATGCCGCTTAGGCTCCAGGTGACGGTGGTGTTCGCCGTGCCCGACACTGAAGCCGTGAACCCCACATCCTTCTCGGTCGGGTAGAGAGCGTTAGCGCTAATGCCGCTGGGAGAGTTCACGGTAACACTGGGAACAACGCCGTTGCCGCCCGTCGCGCAACCGCCAGCCAGTGCCAAACTCGCCAGGGCCACCGCAAACAGAAAAGTCTTCATCATGATGAGATCTCGTTGATGCCAGTCTCTAAGGCATCGCTAAACCGGTGCCCTGATACCAAGCCTCAGTTATACGCAGTGTGCTCCAGACTTATACCAATTTGCAAGTAACTCGTTGGTTCTTAAAGACTTTACAAGTAAGTCGTTTAAACTCAAAGACCTGGCTGCAACCTTCTCCTAAGTCTTTGATTCCAAAAGACCGGAGAAAGCAGGGGTATCCAACCAACTAGTAAATATAGATCAGAATCAGGTCGTCAAGGTCTTGAGTGAATATCGGATACGTTCTGCCTGACACCTAAGACCTGAGACCTGCCCCCTGATTCTTCGGCGGCTGTCTCTAACGCGGCGCGCTTTGCCGTTTCCAGCAGCGGACGCAACTCGCCGGCGGCGATCCCAAGCGTGCCTCCGGAGAAGCCGTCAATGTAGGCGGAGTTGATGCCCACAACTTCGCCGCGCACGTTTAGCACTGGCCCACCGCTGCCTCCACGTGCCGTGGGCGCGTCATAGATGAGCTTGTCGCCGGTTACGTCGCCGATATGTCCGAACGTCGCCGAAGGCCGGATCAGCGACAGCGCCGCCAATTCGCCCGCTGTCTCGGCATTATCCGGATGCGACGAAAGCCGTTGATACACAACCGCCGGCGACTTTGCCACCATCCCCGTTACTCCCATCGGATACGCCAGCACGCTCACCGCTTCGCCCACCTGCGGCGGTGTCTCGGACAGGGTCAACGGGCGAAGTTTCTGCGTGAAGGCAGTTGTTTCCATGCGCAGCACCGCGAGATCTCCGTGAGTGGCGAGCGCGGCGGTCTCCAGCTTGACGGCCAGTGGCGAGCCTGGGAAATATGCCTCCAGCGATTCCAGCACCGGCGTTCCGCCCTGCCGCAACGCCACCGCAACCTCGCGGTCGCCATACCATGGTTCAGCAACGTGGCGATTGGTGGCCAGAAGGCCCGGCGCCACTACAAACCCCGTGCCCGACACGCGAGCGCGAAAACCTTGCGCGCGGCCGGACAGATGATAAATCCCGTAGATGTAAGCGACCGACTCCCGCGCGTCATTTACCGCTGAAGCAACGGCAGAAGACGAAACCGATTGCTGCCGCTCCAGATCTGCCATCTGGCGCGAGAGCTGGTCGACCTGCTGCTCCAGTCCGGCAGTCTCCGGGGGAGCGTAGTAGTGCGCCATCACCAGGGCGCCCACCAGGGCCAGCACGCCCAGCAGCCCCTGCACGAAGCGCTGCCAGGTCTCCACCAGTTCGCCTTCCCCACGATTCTCAGGGCTATTTCCCGGACTATTTTCGTTGCGATCGGAATTGAACATGAGTAGTCAGGCCCGGCAAGGAGGGAGATCCCCGGGTAGCAGCCTTCATCCTGACGCATTCGGAGGGTAGCGTGTAGGGTACAGAAGTCGGGTAGCAGAAGGCCGAAGGTAACTGGAGAAACTCCCCCTGTAGAGACGCGGCTTGCCGCGCCGCGGAGACGGGGCAAGCCCCGTCTCTACCAGAAACGGGGAGGGCACGACGTCAGTCGCGCCGTTAAGTCCTTAAACCCGCTCCAATTCGTGCAAGGTCCATTCGTTCTCAACATTGCCGGTGTTCAGCGTCGTGGCCGGTTCGAACAGAACGATCCAGCATTCTTCGTCCGCCACCGGACGGTGCTCGACTCCGCGCGGCACCACGATGAACTCGCCCTCTTCGATCCATTCCTGCCGGTCGCGGAACTCCATGCGGAAGCGGCCTTTCACTACCAGGAATATTTCGTCCTCGTGCTCGTGATGGTGAAAGACGAACTCGCCTTTCAGCTTGTCGAGCTTTACGCATTGACCGTTGAGTTCAGCGGCGATGTAGGGCTTCCAGTACTCGGTGATCTTGGCGAATTTTTCGGCGATGTTGATCTTCGACACTGGGGCCTCCGCTGGTGATGCTGTTTCAGATTCAGGTTTGGGTGTGTGGGTCGCAAAGAAATCCGTGCCGCTCTTCGCCTGCAGCCGAAAACCTGCCGAGCTTCGCTCGGCGTGGACAGCCGAGGGCGGCTGTCCCTACGCGGGCTTGGACGGGCGAGGACGCCGTCTCTCCACAAACAACAAAAGCCGCCAGCCTACGCTGACGGCTGAATGCTGAGTGCTGAAGCTGCCCTGACGGCTCGCTAGAATCCCGTCATCCCCGCGCTTGGGTGCCCGCCGCGCAGCGTTACTCGAACGCCGCGTTGGCTATTCACGCGAGTGGTCGTCGTCCAGTCCACTTCGTCGGTGCTAATCACGCCGCTGCCGCCACTGGCCAGTTCGTAGCTGATGCGGCCGTCCTGGTAGGTGTAATTGCCCACCTCCAGCGCCATGCCACTCTTCAGCATAAACACCGGCACTCCCGCCGCCGCGCCACCGCCGCCGACCGCCTCTTTGGAAATGTAGCTGGCGTAGGTGACCTGCGGAATTTCCTCAGCCCTTGGTGGCTCGCTGGACGAGACGTTTACATTGCGTACCGCGAGTTGAGGAATTGCCGGTTCTGAACTGCGATTGCTCGCGCCCTGGTACGGCTGTTGGTAATAGTTGTCTCTCTGGACCTCGGGGCGGCCAAAGAAATGCCAATCCGGCCCGTTGGTCGCCTGCACCTGCGGGATCTGGACATCATCCATCAGGCGCAGCGTGAGCATGCTCTCACCCTTGAGGGTGGGACGCGGCCCGCGCGCGGGCAGCATGATGATCTTCCACGGCCAGAGGGGCGGAATCATCCATTCGACGATGTCGCGCCTGGCGTGTCCTTTGCCACGGATGTCGCCTTCTTTATCAACCTTGTAACCCCGCGTTGCGATCACCTTGGCATCCAAAGGCATATCGCCGTTCGGCATGCCGATGCGATCGAACATCAGCTTCATGTAGCCCTTGCCCCAGAAATGTCCTGGGTCTTGGGCCGACTCGAGATGTCCCACCAAATAGCTTCCGCGGGGGAACGTCTGCTGGCCGAATTCCGTCACCGAGTGCAGATGACAGAGCACGGGATCTCCGACCGCGACGGTCGAAGAAGAAAAGTTCGGTTCATTCATGGTGCATTTCAGAAGGGTACCGGCGGGCAGGATCATCTCCCGCGCACTGGCACTTAGGGTCAAAGCTAGAAGGGACACTGCAAGGACTGCATACGAGCTGGACTTCATGACGCACCTCGGTCTCACGCCCCTGGAATTTTTGGTACGTATTTCCCAAGCAACTGCGATGAGCCAGCCCCGAGTGAGTGAAGTTAATCACAAGTCGATCTCTGGGGTCAATCGATCTTTAGGGGGCAAAGTGTGGTTTTTTTGCAACAGGCGGCGCCCACGGTCTTAAACAATCGCGAAGGCTCGTACCGGAAACGTCCCAAACCCCTTCACCTTCACCGGTACTGCGAAGAACCTGAAGTCCATCGGCGGAAGCGCTGTCAGGTTTGTCATGTGCTCCACAATCGGAATTTCACTCTTCAGAAGGATGCTGTGAACCGGACGCCGCAAATCCTGGACATCATCGATGTTGTGGGAATCGATGCCCACCAGCGCTGCGCCAGAGTCTGCCAGAAAATGCGCCGCATCTTCGGTCAGGAACGGATGCCCCTCGTAATACTGAGGCGTGTTCCAATGCTTCGACCACCCTGTTTCCACCAGCACAGCCTTGCCCGCCAGATCCACTCCGCGGGGGAAAGACGACCTATCGATCGCCTGCTTGTGCTGCGCCGATACCTTAAACGCAGGGAGGTTCGCCAGCTTTTGCAGATCCAGTTCAGACAAGTCCTTGCCATCGGCATAACGGTGAAATGGAGAGTCCAGATAGGTGCCGGTGTTCGCTACCATCTCGATCTTGCCGATCTGAAACTCGGTTCCGGGCGCGTAGAGCTTCCGCGACGCCTCACGGCTCAGGTAGTCGCAGATGATGGGGGCGGGAAGGCCTTTGTAGGTTATGAGGCCGTGTTCGACGGCGTGACTGAGGTCGATTAGCTTGCGGGGAGCAGTCGTCATAGGGCGGAAACCATTCTGCCACACTAGGTAGGAAACGACGTTTTTCGCTTGACCCTCATGAAGCAAGAAAAGGTATGGAACCCAAGCGTGCTTAGGTTATAATGTCATCGTGGTTTCGTTTAGGTTTGCCGGTGTTCGATTCGTTGCCTATTCGAACGATCATCCGCCTCGTCATGTTCACGGCTTCACGGGCGAAACGGAGGCAATTGTCGAACTTCAGCTCGACGGGACCGTGGCCTTGGCGAGACGCGGCGACGCCGTGCGGCCCGCGAATGCAAAACGGTCAGACGTGAAGAAAATTCTGAGGGCTGCGGCTGAGCACTTCGAGGAACTCGCAGCGTTATGGGAGGCCATCCATGAGGAGAAATAAGATCGGGCGACACAGGATTTCGACGAGCGATGCCGAAATTAATCGAGCCATCGAGCGCGCCAAGAGCCTGCGCGGCGAGCCCCTTGTGACGGAGGTGGAATACAGGCCGGGGCCGGGATTGGACCTGCTCGTCCTGAAGATGAACGACGGCCACCGGTACGTGATTCCACGGGAAGACTTGCAAGGGCTGCAATCGGCGGCGAAGGAGCAGATTGCGAACATAGAGATTCTGGGGAGTGGGACCGGGCTCCATTGGCCCGACCTTGACGTTGACTTCTACGTTCCGGGCCTGCTCCGGGGCGTCTATGGTACCAAGAAGTGGATGGCGGAGATCGGGCGCAGCGGGGGGTCGGTGCGAAGCGCGGCCAAGAAGAGGGCGGCGCGAGCGAATGGGTTGAAGGGTGGAAGGCCGCGGCGAAGGGAAATTGCGGGCGATTAGCGGTCGGCACTCGGCACCCGGCCTGAAATGATAAGGTCTAAGAGTTGTTTGATCGCTGACCGGCGAGCCAGTGCCGAGTTTCCTGAAGCCAGTCGCGCCATTGGAGGTCATCGACCTTGTATCGCCTCTGTTCGGTCTTGGAAAGAAAGCTAACGAGATTTTCTCCCGCAGCATTTTGGGCGACCTGACGCGACCCCTTTACCTCAACGTCTTGGACTAGATTCCACTTTCCTTCCGTTATCCAGTATTTCCACTCATCACCGCGACCGAACACCTTCAACAGGTAGTCCCTGTATTCAGCAACAAACATCTCGGGCTCATCTTTGGGAGGCATGAGGTGATAAACGAAAAGGGAGCGGATTGTCCGCTCCCTTTGAAATATATTTTTTACCTAACTTTCGTACAGCAGGACGCCCTCGGCCTTCTCCGCATCCACCGGTCGGTAGTAGAGCTTGTTGGCTTCGAGGAAGACCTCGATGAACGCCGGCCGGGTAGTGATCGTGCCCTGGATCAGGGCCTCCGACAGCGGGTCTTCTATGTACTTCTGCAGGGCGCGACGCAGCGGACGCGCTCCGTAGCTGCGGTCGGTCAGGGTCTGGTTCAGAATCCACTTCTTGGCCTCGTCGGCCACGGTCACCGTGATCGAGCGTTGGGCGAGATTTTGGTTCAGTTGGCTGACCATGAGTTCGAGAATCTGGATCAGGTCGACTTCGCTGAGCGCCATGAATAGGATGATTTCATCCACGCGGTTCAGGAATTCCGGATTGAAGGTGCGCTTGACTTCGCCCCTCACCAGGTCCTCGATCTTTGCGGAAACCATCTCGTCTTTCGACGACTGGAAGCCCAGTCCCTCGCGCTTCATCAGGTGGCGGGCGCCGATGTTCGACGTCATGATAATGATGGTGTTCTTGAAATCGACCGTGTTGCCCAGGCCGTCGGTTAGCTGGCCGTCTTCAAAAACCTGCAGCAGGATGTTGAACACATCCGGATGCGCCTTCTCGATTTCGTCGAGCAGTACTACGGAATATGGCGCGCGCTTGACGCGCTCTGTCAGCTGTCCACCCTCTTCATAGCCGACGTATCCGGGAGGCGACCCGATCAGTTTCGAGACGGAGTGCTTTTCCATGAACTCCGACATATCGAAGCGGACCAGGGCCTTGTCACTGCCAAACATGAAGCTAGCGAGGGTGCGAGCCACTTCGGTTTTGCCGACGCCGGTCGGTCCCAGGAACAGGAACGACCCAATCGGACGATTCGGGCTCTTCAACCCTGCACGCGAACGGCGGATGGCGCGCGCCAGAGCGCTGATGGCTTTGTCTTGCGAGATGATGCGCTTGTGCAGTTCTTCTTCAATGCGCAACAGCTTCTGCGTTTCTTCTTCTTTGATCGAGGTGATGGGAACGCCCGTCCAGCGGCTTACCACGTCCTCGATGTCCTCCCGACCGACAACGCCGGTGGAGGATTCATCGAGGTGGTATTTTTCGCGAAGAGCACGCAGGTTCTCGCGCTCTTTGCGTTCTTCGTCTGAGTAGAAGCGCGCCTTCTCGAACTCGTGGTTCGCGATGGCGTTCTCCATTCTGTGGACGATGAACTTGATCCGCTTCTGGACTTCCGTCAATTCTTCGGGCAGCGTGGTCTGGCGCAGTTTCACGCGCGCGCCCGCTTCGTCGATCAGGTCGATCGCTTTATCGGGCAGAAAACGGTCGGGGATATAGCGATTCGAGTGCGACACGGAAAAATTGATGGCGTCGTCGGTGTAGGTGACGGCGTGGAATTTTTCGTAGCGTTCCTTGATCCCGAAAAGAATCTTGACCGCGTCGACTTCGTTGGGCGGCGGAACTTTCACGGCCTGGAAGCGGCGTTCGAGCGACCGGTCTTTCTCAATCGACTTGCGATATTCAGCGGGCGTGGTTGCGCCTATGCACTGAATTTCGCCGCGCGACAGGGCCGGCTTCAGAATGTTGGCTGCGTCGAGCGAGCCTTCCGCCGATCCCGCGCCGACCAGGGTGTGCAATTCATCGATGAAGATGATGGAATTCTGCGACTCCATCAGCTCTTTCATGATGGTTTTCAGGCGCTCTTCAAACTGTCCGCGATACTTGGTGCCGGCTACGATCAGCGAAAGATCGAGCGCCAGGATGCGTTTGTCGGCCAGGAACGAAGGAACTTCGCCGTCGGCGATGCGCTGGGCCAGGCCTTCCACGATCGCGGTTTTGCCCACTCCCGGCTCGCCGATCAGCACAGGGTTATTCTTCGTGCGACGGCAGAGAATCTGGACGACGCGTTCCACTTCGTTGTCGCGGCCGACCAACGGATCGAGTTGACTGTCCATGGCCGACTGCGTCAGGTCGCGGGAAAACTCACTCAGTAAAGAAGATTCGCGTTGTCCGCGCTGCGGCGCAGCTTTTTCCTGGCTGGTACGCGCGAGCTCTTCGCGGATGGTCGAAAGGCGCAATCCCCGCTCATGCAGAATTTCAGCCGCAAAACACTTTTCTTCGCGCAACAATCCCAGCAGCAGGTGCTCGGTTCCAATATGTTTATGGGAAAGCCGCTCGGCTTCTTCCGCCGCATATGCCAGCACCCGCTTGCATTCGTTGCTCAGCGGGAGATCGACCGACGTCGATACTTTTTCGCGGATGGTGGTGTGGCCCTCGATCTGTTTCCGGATCGATTCCACCGAGGCATGAGAGCGCAGGAAACGATTGGTCAGGGCTTTGTCTTCGCGCAGCAGCCCGAGCAGCAAGTGCTCGGTCTCAATATAAGGAGAGCCGAACTGGCTGGCCTCGTATCGCGCGAAAAAGATAACGCGCCTGGCTTTCTCTGTGTACCGTTCGAACATATCCCCCCGACTTCCTGCGGAAGGGCCCCGCCCTCCCCCAAACCCTGGCCCAACCCTTAATTATGCATTTATATCGCCGAATCTCCCAGCGATATCCGTTTTCGAGTGACCTGCCGTTCTAACTTTGCAAACCCCAATTTCTCAACTTCCACTCTTCAGTCGTGTTTCTGTTCTGCCTTTCGTTACGCCGGAAGCGATTCTGGAACAATTTCTTCCATTTTGCCTCGATCCAACCGTAAAACGCGATGGCACCGTCGTGCAAACGCCAAATTGTGCGTGGCAATCAAAGAAGTCAACTGGTGTTCCCGGTGCAAGCGAGCGACCAGTTCAAAAACTAATTCGCCGGTGCGCCCGTCGAGATCGCCGGTAGGCTCATCGGCCAGCAGGACTTGCGGCTGGGTGATGAGCGCTCGTGCCAGCGCCAGCCGTTGCTGCTCGCCTCCGGAAAGCTCGCCCGAACGATGATGCCCGCGGGCTTCCAGCCCGACTTCGCGCAGCCACCGCGAAGCCTCCTGTTTTGCGGTAGATAATGCTTGTCCGCGCGTTAGCAAGGGCATGGCAACATTCTCCAGGGCGGTGAATTCCGGCAGCAGATAATGGAACTGCCAGACGTAGCCGATTTCGCGGTTACGAAACTCGGCGGCGGCATCCTCAGAGAGCGAATTCACGCGGGAGTTTGCGCAATATACCGCACCCGCCGAAGGCCGATCAAGCGCCCCGATGATGTGCAACAAGGTGCTCTTTCCCGCGCCCGATTGCCCGACGATCGCGAGCATCGTTCCCTTGGCGACCTGAAAAGACAGATTCTCAAAGAGCACGAGATCTGCTTCGCCTGAGCGAAACACCTTACTTAACCCTTCGACCCTCAACAGAGGATCTTGAGCTATTGGATGCAAACCGACCCTCCTAAGTATCAAGACCGTCTCCGGCTGCTACCTGAGGAGACGCGCTTTGATCCATTAGACCATGATCCAGTCAGACCATGAGGAGGAACACCCGTTCCCGCGATTCCATTTTCGGGAGCGAGCTATGCGAAAGACTGTATACCTCTGGAAAACAAATGCAATGTGACCGTGGTCACAGGAGAGGATCGTGTGGTAGCGGGGCTCCGCCCCGCTCTGACGGAGCAAAGCCCCGTCACCACACCAGTCGCCTATTCGTAGCGCAGCGCTTCGGCCGGCAGAATTCGCGCCGCCGACCATGACGGATAAATCGTGGCCACGAACGAAATGCCAACCGAAACCAGCGCCACGATCACGCCATCGATCAGCCGCGGCGCGAAGGGGACGTAGTCAATCGAATAGACCTCGGGGGAGAGCGAAATGAAATGGTAGTGTCCGCCGGCCCACGAGATGGCGTAGCCGAGCACCAGTCCGATCGCCGTCCCAATCACGCCTATCAGCACGCCCTGTGCGATGAACACGCGGCGGATCTGCGCCTTTCTTGTTCCCAGCGACATGAGCACGGCGATGTCTTTTGTCTTCTCCATCACCATCATGATCAGCGAGATCAAAATGTTCAGCGCGGCCACGAACACGATCAGCCCGATGGTGATGAAGGTTACTACGCGCTCCAGACGCAGGGCGCGGAACAGAGGCTTGTTCTGCTCCATCCAACTGGTGGTCATGAAGCCGTGGCTTCCTGAAGAAAGATCGGCGGCCTGTTCGAGCGCGCGCGCCACGTCGCCTGCCAGATAAATGTCATCAATCTTGAATTGGATGACCGAGATTACGTCGCCCAAACCAAACAACTGCTGCGCGTCGGAAAGCCGTATGAACGCCCAGGAGGAGTCGTAGTCGAAGAAGCCGGAGTTGAAGATTCCCGCCACGTGAAAACGAATGTACTTCGGCACCATGCCAAACGGCGTCAGCTCGCCTTGCGGAGAAGTTACCAGCACCACCGACCCCACGGTCGCGCCGATTTCTTCGGCCATGTCTTTGCCAAGAATAATCGGCGGCATGGCCGCCACGCGCTGCTGCACGCCGGCAAGGTCGTCGGGCGATTCTGTTTGTGTAGAGCGGACACTTTTGTCCGCTGCCGTTGCAGTTGAACTTGCCTTTGCAGTTGACTTTGGTTCTTCGACACTGCCGGTCCCGCTCGCAGGCTCTTCCTCCAGCGCCGCCGCCGATCCTGCCGTTACCGTCTTCAGCAGATCGCTGACCCTCCGCTCATATTGCGGCAGCATTCCCTTCAGCACCGCGCCGCGCGCCCGCGGCCCGCGCGAAATCAACACCTGCTCATAGATCGCCGGAGCCGCCGCCACCACATGCGGCTGCTTCGATAACTTGTCAAGCAGCGGACGCCAGTCGCGCATCCCGTCACTCTCCACCCGCAGCAGACTGATGTGCGCCGTCGATCCCAGCAGTCGCGCTTGCAAATCTTGCCGAAAGCCGTTATTGACGGCCAGCGCCACGATCAGCGACGCCACTCCTGCCGCCACTCCCAGGATGGAGATGGCGGTGATGACGCCGATGAACGCCTGGCGGCGTTTGGCGCGGAGGTATCGGGTTGCGACGAAGAGTTCGAAGCGCATAGGAGCAGCTGTCAGCTGTCAGTTATCAGCTTTCGGCCAAACCGGATTATAGCTGGCGCTGCCCAAACACTCGCGGGAGAACTCCGGGCACGGAGCTACGATACGCTCGATACGAGTCGCCAAACCTCTGCTCCAACTCCCGATCCTCCATGCGGATCATCACCGCTCCCGTGACCATGGCGAACCCCGTCAGTGCCCAGCACACTGCGAGTCCAGTTCCGGCGCTCCATGCCAGCATTTCGCAAAGATGCGCCAGGTACACTGGATGCCGCACACGCGCCCGGATTCCATCCGTGACCAGTCGCTGCTCGCGGTTTGTGCCATGAACTTCCGGCAGCCCGCCGAGTTGCTTTGCGCTGAAGTTCTTTCCGGATTGCGAATACACGTACAGCCCGCAGACGAACAGCAGGGCCGCCGCGATCCAACCCCAGTCGGATCGGTAGAGTAAGATGCCCCGCCAGGGCCGCGTGACCAGCGCGACCACAACCCACATCGCCATCCACACGGGCAGCAGCACCATATAGGGTGAGCGTTGATAGGAAAGATGCCGCGCCCGCCAGCGCTCGGCAAAGGGATGAATCATGAACCAGAACGCGGGGATGGTCGAATACACGACGCAGGCTAGCCATCCAACGAGTTGGAGCCAGTGACGCATGCGGAGTCCTAATGTTTTGCCAGAATCTTAACAGCGCGGCGTTTAGGTTCGTATCAGGGGCGCGAGAAGCGCACCGCTGGCGCTAAAGCGCGGACACATTTTCAGCACTCAGAGGCACGAGTGAACTCGTGCCCTTCCCGCTCGGGGAGAAGTTAGAGTTTGTCCACTGGCAACTGGGTACTGGGTACTGGCAACTGCTTCCTGCTATGCTTCTTCCGCATGTCCCCCATCCTGACCAGTGTGCTGCTGGGCCTAACTGCGGCGGGCGCGAACGTCTTTGGCGGCGCCATCATTGTGCAAAGGAATTGGGAGCGCTCCTACCTCCGCTACTTCGTCGCGCTCGGAGCGGGATTCATGCTGGCTACAGCGCTGGTTGAGATGGTGCCGGAGAGCATCCACCTGCGCGGCCCGTACGCCGGATTTCTCATCCTCGGCGGATACCTGCTCGTTCATTTCTTCGAGCATACCGTCACCCCGCATTTCCACTTTGGAGAAGAAACTCACGCCGATCAGTTCGTGCATTCTCACAAAAGCTATTCGGTCCTGATCGGATTGCTGATTCACACGTTTTTCGATGGCATCGCAATCGCCTCGGGATTCCTGGTTTCGCAGGCGCTCGGCTGGATCATCTTCGTGGCGATTTTTCTGCACAAGATTCCGGAAGGGTTCACCATCTCGTCGGTGATGCTCGCAAGTGGCCGCAGCCGCGCCTTCGCTTGGGGATCGTCCGTGATGCTGGGAGTAGCCACCGTGGCCGGAGTGATGACGATGGCTGTCTTCCGCCACGAGGTGGCCTTCGGCTTGCCGTTGTCGGCGGGCGTTACGATCTATGTAGCCGCTTCGGACCTGATCCCCGAAGTAAATAAAGAGCCGGGCGTGAAGATGGCGCTATTGGTCTTCGTCGGAACGGCTTGCATGTTCTTGCTGGATCATTTTTTTCACGCGCACTGATTCAATCCCGTGGTTGGCGAGCCGGACATCCCTGGCGGGCTGGGTCAACCTATACTGCGGCAACGACACGGCTCGGCTCATCGCGCAACAAACTCAAGCCATAGGTCATCGGAATCGCAATCTCGGCTGCGTCACGATATCGCTCCGCGCGCTGTATTGCCAACGCGCCCTGGGGAGACACTTTGTCAAGAAGCTGCTGATAGTTCTGAAATCGCTGCTCGCTACGAAATGCCTGATGACGTACGCAGTTGAAGTCCGCCAGCGCATCCGTGCTGCGCCGAACCTTATCTTCCTCGGCTCCCTGGAAAGCCCATTCTGAATCTGGCAAATGATCGAAGACGAGCACTTCGGGGGCCAGCGTCAAAGCGTGTCGCAGGGTCTGGCTGGGATCGTCCATTTCGTGCAGGCAAAACTCGAAGTACACGACATCGCCACGCGGCGAAGTCGCACCGAAGTCCGCATGAACAATATCCACTCGATCTTTGAGACCGGCGGCAATCCTCGCCTCCCACTGCCGAATGGCGGCGGGGTCCTTGTCAATAACGATCAGTTTCTTGGATTCGCAAACCAGGTCGGTAAACGGTCCGCCACCGGCTCCAACCCCCACCACCACTTTGCCGGAAAAATCATAGAACTGCCTGAAGTTCTGCTCCATTTGCTTGTAATCGGCGGCCATGGGATACCTGCCTGATGAAAATCTAAGAACTGCCTACCCGCTATGCCGTATGTGCATCACATCCCCATCCTGCACAATGTAATCTTTGCCTTCGAGGCGCAACGTGCCTTTGGCGCGCGCGTTGGCTTCCGAGCCCGCTTCCAGTAGCTGGTCCCAGCGAATGGTCTCGGCGCGGATGAAGTGTTTTTCCAAATCGGAGTGAATCGCTCCGGCGCCGTTCTGGGCGCGCGTATTCACAGGAATTGTCCAGGCGCGGCATTCATCTTCGCCAGCAGTGAAAAACGAAATCAGCCCCAGCAGGTGATAGCTTTTGCGGATCAGCCGCGCGAGGCCGCTTTCCGTCAGTCCATAGCTGCCGAGAAATTCCGCCGCGTCTTCGTCCGTCATCTCCGCCAGTTCCGCTTCTACTTTGCCGCAGATGGCGCTGGCCCCGGCATTCGGACGCGCAGCCACTTCTGTCAGGTTGTATTTCGCTACTGCGGCTTCGAGGTCTTTGCCGAGTTCGGTGCTCTCGCCGATATTGAGCACGTAGAGCATCGGCTTCTCGCTCAGAAACATGAAGCCGCGGATGCGCTTCTTGTCCTCGGGCGACATTTCCATTTCGCGCAGCGGCTTTTCGGTTTCGATCTGCGCTTTGGCCTTGATCAGCAACTCGTTTTCTTTTTCCAGTTCCGGCGTCTTCATCTTTTTCAAGTCTTTTTCGAGACGCTCCAGCCGTTTTTCGATCTGGCCCAGATCGCTGACCATGAGATCGAACTCGACGTTCTTGATGTCGCGCAGCGGGTCGATGGGACCGACGTGGGGAATCTCATCGCTTTCAAACGCGCGAAGAACGTGAATGAGGGCATCCACCTGGCGCAGATGCCCGATGTAGGCGGTCTCTTTCAGCGCGTCCTGGCCGATGGCGCCTACGTCCACGTACTCGACCGAGGCGTGCGTCAGCTTCTTCGGGTGATAGAGCGCGGCCAGTTTATCGAGGCGTTCGTCGGGCACCTTCGCGACGCCGATGTGCGCCTCGCGCGGGTTTGCAAGGGCGTGCTCGGAAAGATTCACCTTCGTCAATATGCGAAATAGAGATGTCTTGCCGACCTGCGGCAGACCGATGATGCCAGATTTCATTGATAGTTCTCAGTTCCCGGTTCTCAGTTCTCAGTTGAATCAAAAGAATAAATCATCGCGGTCGATACGCATACGCAATCGCGCCAGCCGCGAAGCGGCGGAATAGGAAAGCCCGGCACGGCAGTGCCGGGAGGGGGAGCGTGGAAAAGCGCGAGTCCCGCAAGGGACGGCACATTTATCGCTCACGCAACGCTTGCGCGGTCATGTAGAGCGCCACCAGCCCCAGCAGAAGCACGGCCTCCTCGAACTTCTCCGACCACACATGCAGGCGGTTGAATTCCATGCGCAGCGGACTGTCCAGCGGGACGGTATCGATCACGCCAACCTCAGCGCGAATGGCGTGCATCTTGGGAGAAATGGCGAACTGCGAGATCAACGTCAGCAGCAGCATCAGCACGATCAGAAGGTGCCGCGCCGCCAGCGGCCGCACATTCCCCGTGGCGATCCGGGTGTAGAGCATCGACGTAATCAGAAAGACAATTCCGGAAACGATGGCCATGTAATGCAGCAAATCGAGCGAGCGGCCTACGATCGATCCGGCCATGTGGCGGGTGGGAAGAAGTCCGGGCGAAAACGCAGTGGGCGCGAGTACGAAGGCCAAAAAAATCACTCCGCCCAGCCAGACCACGAGCGACAACAACATGAGGAACCGGAGAAATGACATGAGCGGAATTATAGATGGGCTCGGGCAGCGCCTGAAGGCGCATTCATTTTCTACTGGAATCTTCGATGTTCCCGACCCATTATCCACAGGCCGAACCAGCGCTGTCACTTACTCCGGTGCGCGCGAGTGTTTACCCTCATCCTTCCTTGTCCGTCCAAAGGAAACCATCCACATGCAGCGTTCACTAACGGCCGCCGGTGTGAATTTCTTGTCATTGCAGTCGGCAGTATTTTGCGTGCAGTGCGAACTGCTGAGCGAAAATAACACGCCCCGGTGTCTGGCCTGCGGCAGTAGCGCGATGCTGAGTCTTTCGCGCCTGCTTGGAGGGTCGCTTCGCGGGCAGCAGACCGCGCACCTGATTGAAGATGCGGAACTGGACCGTCTAGTACGATCGCTGCTCTACAGTGTTCCGCGGACACCCGCGGAAGCTCAGGCCGGGTTCGCCGAAGCGGCGGCTTTCTCCACTCGCCACCGTCTGCGGTCGCGCCATCATGGATCCATCTCGGCGCCGCATACATTAATCGACACCGGAGAAATCGATCTTGAGCCGGGCATCAGCATCATCGCCGAAAAAGCGCAAACTTTAACCGGCGCGACCGGCGCTGCCATTGCACTGCGCCAGGGCAACGAAATTGTTTGCCGGGCGCGCACCGGCCGCACCGCTCCGGATATTGGGGTTCGCCTGCAAACCGATAGCGGACTCTCGGCCGAATGCGTCCGCACCGGCGAAGTGCTGCTTTGCCACGATGCCGAGTCGAACCCGCGAGTGGATTGGGCGAGTTGCCGGCGGCTGGGCGCGCGCTCCATCCTGGTCGCTCCGCTGCGCCACTTCCGGCGGACGCTGGGTGTTTTCGAGGTGCTGTCGTCCACGCCCCATGCGTTTGACGGCAATGATGTCGCCACGATGCAGTTTCTGTCCGGCATGATGGTGGCGGCGATCTCGCGTCTTTCCAGTTTGCAGCCGCCGCCGGTGGCGGCGGGCGAGTAGACGCGTCGAAGTGGCCCTCGGTTGCATGCCCATCTGTGTTTGGGTATCGCCTCGCGATCGTGTATCCTGCACATGCCTTCGTTCGTGTATTGCGCGTGGTCGCGCATCCCAGGCCGCCCAAGACACTCCGCCACAAGCAGGACAAGCAAAGCAGGTCGCTCTACGCAGGTCACTCTAAGCACGACCATGGCTGGGGATTTCCCCAGTCTTAACCGTATTCGGATTTCGCACGGAGGAATCATCCATGTTCCGAGCCTTCCCCAAGGTCTTCCTGGCGTCTGTTTTTGCGCTGACCGCAGCGCAGGCATTCGCGCAAGATGTCAACACGAACGCAACCGTAAAATATCCTTCTGCATTCGCGATCTCTCAGCCGCTCTCGGAATTGCCGATCGACGCCTTCGGTCTTGGGGAAAAAGAAGCTCCTCGCCCCAGGCCGGTTCCGCTGGGATCTCGAGCCGGCGCCGCTCCCGTGGCGGCAGACACCGTGTTGCAAAAGGAGGTCATGCCCTTCGTTTCGACCGCGAAAGGGGCCGCCTTCGATGGCATCGCGGCGAAAGACTACGTGCCTTCGGACGTAAACCTGGCCGTCGGGCCCAACGATATCGTGCAGACGGTGAACGTGCGGGTGGCGGTTTACAGCAAAAGCGGCGTGCTGCTTTCGGGTCCAACCAATTTCACCACCTTCTTTGGGCCGCTCGGCGGTAACTGCAAGGCCGGGGCGAGCGACCCGATTGTGAACTATGACCGACTGGCGGACCGTTGGGTCATCAGCGACATCGGCATCAGCACCAACTTCACCACGTTCTCGGAGTGCGTAGCCGTGTCCAAGACCAACAATCCGACCGGGGCTTACACCCTTTATGCGTACTCCTTTGGCACCAATCTAAACGACTATCCGAAGTTAAGCGTTTGGCCCACCACCACCAACAGCGCGTACCTGGCCACCTACAACATTTTCCAGATGGGACTGTTTTTCGACGGCGCCGACATCTGCGGATTTGACCGCACAAAGATGCTCGCGGGAGAGAAGACCGCAAAGCAGATCTGCGTCCGGACGCCCACCAGCGAGGGTGGTTACCTGCCCTCCGATCTGGATGGCCCCACTCCCCCGGCAGACGGGACCCCCGGTCTCTTCCTGACCTGGCAAAACAACAATCCCGGCCAATTGCGCCTGCGCAAACTCAAGCTGAACTTCACCGCGGGCACGGCTGCGCTGTCGGCAGCGACGAATCTTCCGGTGGCTAACTCCAACCTTGCCTGTGGTGACGGGGGCACCTGCGTTCCGCAAGAAGGTACAACGGAATTGTTGGATACTTTGGGCGACCGGCTCATGTATCGCATGGCGTACCGGAAGTTTTCCGATTACGAGCGCGTCGTGGTGAACCATGCCGTCGGCAGCGGGGGCCATGTGGCGATCCGCTGGTATGAAATCCTGGACCCGAGCGGCGCCGTAACCGTGCATCAGCAAGGCACCTTTGCCCCGGATACGACCTACCGCTGGATGGCGAGCGCGGCCATGGATAAATTGAACGATATCGCCATAGGTTACAGCGCCTCCAGCACCACGATTCACCCCGCAATTCGCTTTACGGGTCGCGTACCCACCGATCCACTGGGCACCATGGAAACCGAATCCAGCATCCTGGAGGGTACCGGATCGCAAAACGGCGGGGTGAGCCGGTGGGGCGACTACACCGCGCTGCAAGTTGACCCGAGTGACGATTGCACATTCTGGTATACCAACCAATACCAGAAAGTGAACGGCTCGTTTGATTGGAACTCGCACATTGGGGCGTTCAAGTTCGCTAGATGCCCGTAGCGGCGCGAAGATCGGAATGGCGATGCAGGGCGGGATTTGGATCCCGCCCTTTTTCTGTGCTACGGAATAGACGGTTGGGTCGAAACCTAAGACCTAAGACCTAACACCCAAGACCTGAGAACTACACCGGCACCGGCACGCTCTCCACGATCTCGCGCAGCACTTGTTCGGATTGCTCGGATTTCTTCAGCGTCGAGGTGTAGAGCGAACTTACTACTACGCGGTGGGCGAAGACGGAGACGACCAGGGGCTTGAAATCTTCGGGAGTGCAGTAATCGCGGCCTTCGAGGAAGGCCATCGCCTGGGCGGCGCGGTAGAGCATCTGCGAACCTCGGGGAGAAACTCCGAGGGAGAGATATTCGGACTCGCGCGTTTTGTTGACGATGTTCAGCATGTAGGTGATGAGCGATTCGTCCACGTGGACCTGGGCCACGGCTTGCTGAATTTCGACTACGTCGGCGGCATTGAGCGCGGGGCGCAGGTTTTCGAGTTGGGCGGCGCCGGCTTCGGCGCGCAGAATCTCGCGCTCGGCGTTGCCTTCGGGATAGCCCATGCAAACTCGCATCAGGAAACGGTCGAGTTGCGACTCGGGCAAGGGATAGGTGCCGTGATGCTCGATGGGATTCTGGGTGGCAAGAACGAGGAACGGTTGCGGCAAGGGATAAGAGTGCGCGTCGATGGTGACTTGACCCTCGTTCATGGCCTCGAGCAGCGCGGACTGCGTCTTCGGAGTGGTGCGGTTGATTTCGTCGGCCAGCAGGACGTTGGCGAACACAGGTCCGCGCTTGAATTCAAATTTCTGTTCGATGGCGGAGTAGATCGAAATGCCCAGCACGTCCGAGGGCAGCATGTCGCTGGTGAACTGGATGCGCTGAAAGCTGCAGTCGATGGCGCGAGCTAGCGCCTGGCCAAGGGTGGTCTTGCCGACTCCGGGGACGCCTTCGATCAGCAGATGGCCTTTGGCGAAGATGGAAACCAGGGCGAGGCGAAGGACGTCGTCTTTGCCGCGGATGACGCGGCGCAGACTCTTCTCGAGTTCCGCCGCGCGGCGGGAGGTTGCCACCAGAGTTTCGGGAGCCATTGTTGGCGATTTTACTATGCGGATGGCGAGGCCGGGAGTTACGGCGGTCATAAGGAAGCTCTGAGCCGTCAGCTCGCAGTTTTCAGTTAAGACCGGCTGCACGTGCTCCGCTCAACTGACGGCTGATAGCTGATAGCTGATAGCTGCTACTGCATGAATTCTGCCGGCCTTCCCGTCAGCCTCTCGATCCTTTTCGCCGTCGGCGGATGGGTAGAGAACAAGTTGCCGAAACTCATCCCACCTAAGAACGGCGCAATGATGAAAAGATGCGCCGTCGATGGACTCGCCACCAGAGGCATGCGGCGGGAATAGGCCTCGATTTTTCCGAGGGCGCTGGCCAAGGCGTAGGGATTGCCGGTCCAGTGGGCTCCGGTGTCATCAGCTCCGTATTCGCGGGAGCGCGAGACGGCGAGCTGAATCAGCATGGCTGCGAAGGGGGCGAGGAACATCATGGCAATGGCTGCGATGCCGCCTCCGCCGCGATCCTCGCGGCTGCCTCTCATGCCGCCAAAAATCATGCCCCACTTGGCGATCGACGCGAGCCAGGTAATGGCGCCAGCCAAGGTAGCCGCAATCGAACTAATGAGAATGTCGCGATTGCGCACGTGGCCGAGTTCGTGGGCCAGCACACCCTCCAGTTCATCGTCATTCAGCAGTCCCAGAATGCCTTGGGTTACGGCTACAGAAGCGTGGTTCGGGTTGCGTCCAGTGGCGAAGGCGTTGGGCGAATCGGACGGGATGAGGTAGACCTTGGGCATCGGCAGGCTGACTTTTTGCGCCAGGCGCTCGACGATGTTATAGACACGCGGCAGATCGTCGCGCCCAACGGGCTGCGCGCGATAGGTGGCGAGCGCGATCTTGTCGGAGAAAAAGTAGGCGACGAAATTCATGATGGCGGCGAAGACGAGCGCCATGAGCATCCCGTTCTGGCCGCCAAAAGCGCGGCCGGCCAGCATTAACAGCAGGGTCATGGCGGTAAGCAGGAGCGTGGTTTTGAAGACGTTGCTCATAAAGAATGCCTCGGTCGTTCGGATGACATTGTATTGGATGCTGGGGGTTTTGACCCGGCTCAGGTGATTGGAATCGGCTTGGACCCCTCTCGTGCGGTCTTTGAGAATGAAGGACTTAGGGCGTGAGGGGCGCCAGGTCTTTAAGGAATAAGGACTTATCGGTAAAGTATTTATAAATCAATCACTTGGCTCGCATTTCCAGTCTGTTTTTGCGGCGGTTTCCCGCCAGGTCTTTGAGGAATAAATACTTTAGCGGTTAGGGATGGGAACGGGTGGAGGAGCCTGCGACCGTGCGCGGACAGGAGTGTCCGCGCTACACACGGTTTAGCTTTGGCGTTTCAGTGCCCGCTCCAGCGTTTGGTCTAGCGCGGCTTTGGCTTTGTCGTACTCCGCGGGAGTGATCTTGCCTTGTTTCCTTTCCACTTCGAGTTGGAACATTTCTTCTTTCAGCGCTTCGAGCAGCATGGAAGATTTTGCGGACGAAGCGCCGCCCGCGGACGCCGGCGCCGCTGTAGCCGCAGGACGCACGACTGCGCTGTGGCCGCCAGAAGATGCGGCACTGGGTACTGGGTACTGGGTACCGGGTACTGCCACTCCCGATTGCCGTTTTGTAACCACCCAGCCGCCGATGGCGAGCAGCAGGGCGAATCCGCCGAGAATATACAGCTGATACTTCTTCAACGGGTCGGGAGCGTCGATGGGAGCGCCGAGTCCGCCGCCGGGGCGATTGTCGGGGCCCGGTTGTTGGTCCTGCTGTTGGGCGGCTCCGGAGGAGACCTGGCCGGGCGACTCACTATTATTGATGGTTCCGGTGCCTTCGAGGCTGAAGGCGAGCGGCTGGCCGGGCTTCACCTGCTGCGCCACTTCCACCATCGTGTCGGCCTGGTTGGGGTCCTGCATGGACTGGAAGTTCGATCCGGTTGCGGCCTTGAAGTGCATCGACTTGGGAAGCACGACGACCAGGTGCTCGGCGGCATACAGCGGCTTGGGGTCGATCTTGATCTGGCCCGAGTAGGGCAGAGTGTACTCCACCTGGAACTGCGTTTCTCCGGGACGAAGCGGGAAGGCGACGGCGTAGCGGTTCTTATCGGACGTCTTTTCGGACTCTGGCGTGGCGTCGGCGGCGATTGGCTGACCATTCGGGGCGCGGGCTTGCACCTGTTCAATCTTGGCGCCGGGCGGCAGATAGAACTCGAAATTGTGATCGTTCATCTGCGTCTTTGCGGGAGAAGAGGTGTTACTGACGACGAACAGGCGCACACCCTGCAGGGTTCCGCTGTCGGCCTGGAAGCGGAGGACGTCGGCAGTCACGCCGAGGTCGGCGACTTTGGTTGCGACGTCGTAGACATTCACATCGGCGGTGTTGACGCCGGGAGGCGCCATCTGATGATAAGTGACTCCCTGATGGACGGCGCGGATCAGGTGGGGGCCGGGTTCGCCCGTGAGTTTGAAGCTGTACTTTCCGCTGCTGTCGGCCTTGGTGCTGGCGGCTACGTCCATGCCGTTGGCGAGGTTGATGAGGATGACTTCGTCGCCTGCGGCGGGCTTGTTGGTGGTGCCGTTGGTGATGGTTCCGGTGAGGGTCTGGGCGGCGGCCGAGGCGAGGGCTAGCGAGAGGATGGCGGCCAGCAGTGCGGACTGTGCGAATTTGGTCAAATCAACTCCTTATTGCTGCGAACCCTAAGTGTTCACAAGTGAACATCTCTTAGGTGAGACAGAAGTTCCAGTTTGTTATCTGCTAACCCCAAGCTCGCCAGATAGTAGTGGACGACGGCGCCGCTTGGAACTGCCTTCTCGATTCCGACGTTCACATGCAACGTCTGCCCATCATCGGACAACGAGATCAGCGCCTTAATCCAAGACCGCCGGTGGGGCTCCGGGATGGCCAATGCATCTTTCGGAACGCAAACCGAGAGCTCTTTGGTGCGAAGATTAAACGCATACACTCCATCCGGAGTTCCTCCGCCCTTCACCTTGTTCCACCTGATGGAATTGAAGATGACGAAGGGCTGCTTTTCGCAGGTCACGGGGTTCTCGTAGGAGACATCGGCGGCGGGATCGCCAATTTGTTCGTAGGCGTCAGCATCTTTGTGGCGCATAAACAGACGACCTAGGGGCGGAAGGGGCCGATCTGCAGGGCATTCCATCTCGACAATGATGGTTTCGCTGGCGAGATTGTAGAGTAGTTGCTGCCAAGTGTACCCCGCAGGGATGCCTGGCGATTTTGGAGGGAGAGCCACCTCTCCGCGCTCGTCGCGCGACCCTTCTGAAACTTGGGCACGAGTGCTCTCGAGAGCGACACCGTTTTCGTTAAGCAACTGAGCAGCGTAACAATTCTGTTCCCGCAACATGCCGAGGAGGAGGTGCTCCGTCCCGATGTGTTTGTGCGCAAGGCCGTCGGCTTCTTCCGATGCATAGAGCAGGATGCGTTTGCATTCCTCGCTGAGAGGGAGGTCAACGGAAGTTGGGAACTTCTCGCCGAGTGTCGTGTGCTCTTCAATCTGCTTCCGGATCTTGCCGATCGCGCCAGGACAACTGGCGAAGAGTCTGGCGGAGAAAGCTTTACTCTCGCGGACAAGGCCCAACAGTAAATGCTCAGACTCGATATAAGGGGACCCAAATTGACTGGCTTCGTAGCGCGCGAAGAAGATGACCCGACGAGCCTTCTCTGTGAAACGTTCAAACACGTCTTGCTCCCGCCAAATTCGCTAGTTCCACATTACTAACGAAAAGGATCATCACACCACCTGTCCCGCGGCCTGCTCCAGCCGAGCGATCTCCGCCATGATCGCAGCCGCCTCCTCTTCGAGCGAGGCGCGCATGGATTGATAGTCCGCGTCCGGCACCTTGCCAGCTTTGTGTTCAAAATTCAGATCGCGCAGGTTCATTGGCTGCCTCACTGTGCGTGGAGCTCCTGGAGCATGTGCTGGCGGCGGACTTTGATCTTGCTCTCGTTCTTGCGGGCCTGCGCGAGATCATAGGCAAGCTGCATCCGTAACCAGGTCTCCGGCGTGCTGCCAAAAGCCTTCGAGAGCCGGATAGCCATCTCGGGGCTGATGCCCGACTTGCCGTGAATGACGTTGTTGAGCGTTTGCCGGCTGACGCCGAGAACCTCCGCCCCCTCGGTAACGGACAGGCCCAAAGGCTCGAGGCAATCATGCCGCACGATGCGACCAGGGTGTACGGGGTTTTTCATGGGCATTGCGTCTCCTCCTTCTTGCCTCAGTGGTAGTCGATCAGTTCAACGTCAAAGGCATCGGTCCCTTCGAAGCGAAAAACGATACGCCAATTCGCCCGCACTGTGACCGACCAAAACCCTTTCCATTCGCCTTTGAGCGGGTGAAGGCGATACCCGGTAATATCGAGAGCTTGCGGCGTAACAGCAGAATCAAGCGCCGTGAGGATTCGTTCCGCCTTGTCCAGCAGGTCGGGCCGGATTCCGCCGTGGTCGTCATGCTCGTAAAGCCGTTTGAGGCCGCGATGCTTAAAGCACCTGATCATTGAGTATACACTGTAAAGTGTACATTGTCACTTGTCACATAGGCGGCCTACACCGCCTGTCCCGCAGCCTGCTCCAATCGCGCGATCTCGGCCATGATCGCAGCCGCTTCTTCTTCGAGCGATGCGCGCATGGATTGATAGTCGACGTCCGGCACCTTGCCGGCTTTGTATTCAAAATTCAGATCGCGCAGGTTTCCGTAGACCGCTTCCTTGCGCTCGCGCAGATAGCCGAGGCGCGTTTTTTCTTCTCCGGCGTAGACTTCGCCGGGGAAGAAGAAAACATAGTAGAGACAGGCGAGGGTGAAAACTCCGCACACAAAAAGGATCATCGGGCGTCCTCCTTCACCCTAACGTCATCATCAGATTGCAGCTTTTCGCGGACAGGAGTGTCCGCGCTACACTTCGTCATAAATCGGTCTCCTTGCGGGCCTTCTCGCGGAACTCATCCAGTTCACTGCCTTGCGGGATGGTGATGCCATCGGCAAGGGCCGGTTCAGGACGGTTCTTCCAGGCGCGGACGACATAAACGACGAACGCGATGCCGAGCGCCAACGCAACGAAGGGCATGATCCAGGCCACGCGATTGAAGCCGGTGGCGGTGGGGGCGGCGATTACGGTTGGTCCGTATGCCTGCACGAAGCCTTGCAGGATTAGGTCGTCGTTATCGCCTCGGTCGAGCGCGGCCTGCAGTTCATTGCGCATCTTGTCGGAGGACTGGCAGCCGACGTGATTGCATTCCAGCAATACCTGGCCGCATCCGCAGGTGCACATCATGCGATGGCCGAGATCTTTGAAGCGCGCGGAATCGTCTCCGGCGCCCATGAAGAGGAAGACGGCGGCGGTGAGGATAAGGGCGTGGAACGCTCGGCGGGCAGCCTTCTTAGGCATGCGCCAAACCTGTGGCTCGGCCCCTTGGCCCTCAGCGGCTAAAGCCGCGAAGGTTTGGGCGGCTGCTGCGGCACGACTAAAGTCGTGCCCTTCCCGGAATCTCCGATCCCGGAATCTTTGATCCCGAAATCTCTGATCCCGAAATCTTTGGTTCGAGGATTTCATTTCAGTCACCTGCTCCCACATGCGCTGGGGCGCGAGTTGGCACGGTTGCGGCTACCTGTACCGCGGCGGCATTCGGCACCAGTGCAACGATCGTCCCAAACACCATAATGATCAGGCCGATCCAAATCCATGGGACCAGCGGATTCACGTGCGCCTTAATGATAGGCCGCCCAGTGGTGTCGTTCTTGCCTTCATAGACCAGATAGAGATCGGTCACCAGAAAAAAATCTTCGCGGAAGCTGGGATAAATGCGCGGCAGCGTCTGCGGCTGCTGGCTGGCTTTGTAGAAGCGGCGCTCGGGATACATGGTCGTAATCTGCTTGCCGGCCCTGAACACGTTGATGATGGCCCACTCGTTGGCGTAGTTGGGATTGTCGTCTTGCGTGTAGGACTGGCAGACCAGGGTGTAGGGGCCGATGTTAATTTTGTCGCCGAAGCCCATTTCTTTTTCTACTTCTTTATTGAAAGGCGTTCCGAGGATGCCAATCACCACCAGGGCCACGCCGAAGTGGACGATGTATCCGCCGTAGCGGCGCGTGTTGCGGTGGTAGAGGTGAATCATGGCGGAGAACAAATTCTGCTGGCTCTTGCCGGCTATGACGCGGCCTCCGCGAAGGAATTCGGCAATCACGGTAAAGATCACGAGCGCCGAGAGAACGGCGGCCATGGTGGCGTAGAAGAAGGAAGGATCTTCCCAGGGACGGACGCCGAAAACGATCATCATGCCGCCGATGGCGAGCGAGCCAATCGCGGGGAAAAGGAAATTCCGCTTCAAGCTTTCTACCGACGTCTTACGCCATGCCAGCAGCGGCCCAACTGCGGTCAGCAGCAGGAGCAGCAAGGCAACCGGGACGGCGACGCGATTGAAAAACGGCGGCCCGACCGTGACCTTGTGGCCTTGAATGAATTCCGACAAGATCGGGAAAAACGTGCCCCACAATATCGTGAAGCAGACGACCAGCAATAGCAGATTGTTGAACAGAAAACTGGATTCTCGCGAGACCAGTGACTCCAGCTTGTGCTCGGTCTTGAGGTGCGACCGGTTCTGGATTAGGAAGAAAGTGCAGACCGCGAGGGTCAAGCCGATGAAGACCAGGAACCACGTGCCGATCGAGGACTGCGCGAATGCGTGCACCGAACTGATCACGCCTGATCGCGTGAGGAACGTCCCCAGCATCGAGAGCAGAAAGGTCGCGAAGATTAGCGACATGTTCCAGACTTTCAACATGCCGCGTTTTTCCTGCATCATCACGGAATGCAGAAACGCGGTGCCGGTGAGCCAGGGCATCAGCGAAGCATTTTCCACCGGGTCCCATCCCCAGTAACCGCCCCATCCGAGGACCGCGTACGCCCAGTGCGCGCCGAGGAAAACGCCGATGGTGAGGAAGCACCAGGTCACCATGGTCCAGCGGCGGGTGATGTGAATCCATTTTTCACCGGGATACTTCATGATGAGCGCGCCCAACGCGAAGGCGAAAGGCACGGTGAAGCCTACGTATCCGAGATAGAGCATGGGCGGATGGATGACCATCTCGGGATATTGCAAGAGCGGATTCAGGCCGGTGCCATCCGCGGGGAGCGTGCCTTGCATGACGGCAAACGGGTGCGCCGCAAAATTCAGAATCAGCAGAAAGAAGACCTGCACCGACGCGATGATCACCGAAGCGTACGCGAACAGCCGCTGGTCGGTCTTGTAACGCAGGCGGAGAACGAATCCGTAGCCGGCCAGCAGCAGCGACCAGAACAGCAGCGACCCTTCCTGACCGGACCACAGCACGGCGAATTTATACGCGATCGGCAAGTCGCGGTTGCTGTGATGGAAGATGTAGGCGATGGAGAAGTCGTCGTTGAACGCGGCCAGCACCAGAACGATGCCCGCCAGCAGCACGGCGGCGAACGTGGCGATTCCGGCGCGGCGGGCCGTCTCACCGATAGGCCCCGAGGCGGGATGCTTACTAAACAACAACGCCAAAAGGCCGAACGCGAAAGAATATGCACTCAGGCCGAGCGCCAATATCAGTGCCCAGCTACCTATATACGACATCGCAAGAACCCCATTTTCGCCTGTAGCGGTATTTTTTCAGAGAAGCGGGTGGTATGCAAACCATCGGGCCCTCGGAAGTGCCGTCTATTTGCTAGCGAGCCAGCCCGTTGCCCCGCAGTTCGTACCGCGCAGCTTATCTGGCAACGCCAAAGATAATCGATTCCAGATAAAATCGACCAACGCTCTATGACGCTCATCATTCGCCAGTCGCGCATTCATTCCTATGGTTGCTACACCACGCGGCCGATTCGCAAAGGGACGCTGATCGTGGAATATGTGGGCGCGCGCCTCACCTACGAAGAGGCCGACGAACTTTACGACGACTTTGGAAACACGTATCTATTCGGCCTGGACGGCGGCAAATGCATCATTGACGGATATGGGGTGGCCGCCTTTGTCAATCATTCCTGCAAACCGAATTGCGAGACCGATCAGATTCGGGGCAAGATGTGGATCATCGCGCAGCGCGATATTGAGACCGGAGAAGAATTGACCTACGACTACAACCTCTACGACGGTGACGAAGATGCGCCGTGTTTATGCGGGGCGCGACGCTGCCGCGGAAGTCTGTATTCGGCCACGCACTTGCGCAAACTTACGAAGAAGCGCGCCAAAGCTGCGGCGGCTTCGTCCTCTGCCGCATAGTGCGGAGCGCAACATTTTCCGATGCTACAATCATCTCTTTCCAATCGCGTTCGCGATTTTGGAGTCATGTCTTGAACCGCACTTCCGCCGGCCTCGAAACCATCATTGCCAAGGCTCTTCACCGCGCGCCGGCCAGCGAGAGCCCGCTGCTGGCCTGGCCGATTGCGTGTGGCAGTGCGGTCGCCGAGCGGACCCGGGCGCTCAGTTTTTCCGGCGGCATTCTACAAGTGGAAGTTGCCGACGCGGGATGGCGGCGGGAGCTTGCCAATCTGGCGCCGCGTTATGTGGCCTTGATCAACAAGTATTCCGCGACTCCGGTCGAGCGAATTGAATTCGTGGTTAATGCATGAAAGTGAAGACGTGAAAGTTACCGACAAAGACGTCGCCTACGTGGCCGATCTCGCCAACCTCGAGCTGACCGAAGAAGAGCGCGCTCGCATGCTGCGCGATTTGAACTCCATTCTTGAATATATCGAGCGGCTCAGCGAACTGAAGACCGAGAAAGTCGCTCCCATGGCCCAGGTTTCGGACCGCTACGGCGTGGATGAGTCTCGGCAGGGAAGCGATCGCTTTGCCTACGCCATGCGCGAGGATGTGAAGGAAGGCCTGCGGGAATCACTGCCACACGACGTTGCGGTGAAGAATGCTCCGGATACCGACGGCACTTTCTTCGAGGTTCCTAAGGTAATCGAGAGATGAGAGATAGATGACGACCTCGACGATTGACGACATCCGCCGCGCAATCGCAGGCCGCCAGACGACCGCAACCGGCCTGGCGCAGGAGTTCTACACGCGCATCCGGCAGGAAGATCCGGAGATTGGCGCGTTTCTGACTCTCTGCGAGGAGCGCGCGCTGGCGCAGGCCGGGCGGATCGACCGAATGGCCGCCGCGGGCGAGGCTTTGCCGCCGCTCGCTGGAGTTCCGGTGGCGATCAAAGACGTGATGGTGACGAGTGGCGTGCGCACCACTGCTGGTTCGAAGATTCTTGACAACTTTATTCCGCCGTACGACTGTACGGCGGTGGCGCGGATGGAAGCGGCGGGCGCGGTGATTCTGGGCAAGCTCAACTGCGATGAGTTTGCCATGGGCTCGTCCACCGAAAACTCGGCCTATGGCGCGGTGCACAATCCGCGCGACAAGAGCCGCGTGCCGGGCGGATCGTCGGGTGGCTCGGCGGCAGCGGTTGCGGCGGAGATGGCCGTGGCGACGCTTGGTTCCGATACTGGTGGATCGATTCGCCAGCCCGCGTCGTTTTGCGGCGTGGTCGGATTGAAACCGACCTATGGACGCGTGTCGCGCTATGGGCTGATTGCGTTTGCTTCGTCGCTCGATCACATCGGCCCGTTTGCCAAAACGGTGAAGGACGTCGCGCTGGTGCTGCGGACAATTGCGGGCCGCGATCCCATGGATTCGACCTCCGCCGAGGTGCCCGTGCCCGACTATGTGGCAGAACTCGAGAAGCCGGTGCGAAGTTCAGGCGAAACCTTGAAAGTTGGAGTCGCCAAAGAATACTTTGGCTCGGGGCTCGACCCTGAAGTTCGCGCCGCGGTTGAGGCCGCGATTCAGAAGCTGGCTGAGGTCGGATGCGAGATTGTGTCGGTGAGTTTGCCGCACACCGAGTATGCGATTCCCGCGTATTACATCGTGGCCACGGCGGAAGCGTCATCGAACCTGGCGCGCTTTGACGGGGTGCGCTACGGCTTCCGAGCCAAGGCGGGGACCCTTTCTGAGATGTACCGGCTGAGCCGCGACGGCGGATTCGGCATCGAAGTCAAGCGCCGCATCATGCTCGGCACTTACGCGCTGAGCGCTGGTTACTACGACGCGTACTACCTGAAGGCGCAGAAAGTGCGCACCCTGCTGACGCGCGACTTCGACGAGGCCTTCAAGAAAGTGGATGTGATCGCCGCGCCGACCTGTCCGACGCCGGCGTTCCGGCTGGGGGAGAAGGTGAACGATCCGCTGGCTATGTATCTCGCCGATATCTATACCGTAACTGCGAACCTTGCGGGCATTCCGGGAATCTCAGTTCCCTGTGGCGAGAATCATGAGAAGCTGCCGATTGGACTGCAGTTGTTTGCGCGGCACTTCGACGAGGCCACGCTGCTGCGGGTTGCAGCGGCATATGAAGCGGCTTGAGTAGCCCAGCTCTTCGGCATGCGGATTTGCGGTTGTATGGGTGTCTGATTTGGCCGACAATAGCAGCTATGAAATGGCCGCTGGTAACTGGGTTCTGCGGCGGGCTGCTGATTTTCGGCGGGTGCGCCTATCTGGGGGATCGCGCGGCGGAGATTGTCACATTCCGCTCACGAAAGCCCATGACATTCGAATCGGTGAAGAAGCAGAATAACGGACAGCTACGCTCCGAGTTACAGACATTGCAAGCTGTCGCATTCTCGCAATTCAGCGAAGATACTCCGCTGGAGCTTCAGAAAAGCGCTGATTACCTCGAGTCGATCCGCAGTACGAAGCAGCCTGAACTCCAGTCGGTTCTCGACCTCCAAATCGCAACCTATTATGTAGAAATGGCGCGTCTGGAGCGAGACGCGGGTGATGTAGCTGCTGCTGATCATCATCGGCGAATGGCGGAGGATATTCTTCATTCGCTTGGCTGGCAGGATGTTTCAGCGGAGACGATGGCGAAGCTTACTCGCTGGCAGCTTTGGCGGAAGGCGACGAAATGACAGGAGGACTAAAAATTGCTCTTCTGGCGGCCGCTATTCTGGGGCTTGCCTATGGGGGTTACCTAGGCCACCGAAACGTGGTCGAGATAGGCAATTCGTTGAAATCTATTCAATACGTGGCGCCCACCAAAGTTGCTTCCGATTTTACCCGCACACAGTTCATGCACGCTGACACTGATCACGCTGGTAAAGCTGTAATTATGCAGATTAACCTACTTGAGCAACTGGAACTGGCGGACAAGTCTTTCCATGCCGACGAGCTTGCGCTGGCATACATACGGTTGGCAATGGTTGTAGACGCGGCCGGGCGACCGGAGGCTGCGCAGCGAGCGCTGGACCAGGCAAGGCTGCGTTATAGGCAGATGCATTCTCGCAATGCAGAGCTGACGGATGACGAATTAAAGAACCTCGTCAAGCAATCGGATAGATTGATGGCTGGTCTGTGAGACTGCTCTACAACGGCTCGTAATAACATTCGCCAGCGCATGCCCTGCACAGCACGCGCCCGTCGCGCACAACTTCGCGGCGGAAGTTGATGCCTTCGCCACACTCGGCGCAGACGATGCGCTCGCCTTTGTATCCGGGGAATTCTTCGGCGGGGAGTTCGACCTTTACCCATTGTTTCGTGAATAAGTCGTCTTCCGCCATTTCGCGGTAGGCTTGCATCTGCTGCTGGTTCTTGCTTTCGATTTCGGGATGCATGGTGCGCGCCAGCGCCTTGGACGATTCTTTGGCGGCGATGCGGATGGCTTTGCCGGTGCTCACGTCTTTTATGCCCAGATCAACGAAGGTCGCGGCCATCTTTCCCCAGTCGCGAAATTTCAGGGCGCGCTTTCCTAGACGGCATCCGGTGACCACAGCTATGGCGTCGGTGGCGCACCGGTCGATTTCGACGAAGGTGACCAGGCGTTTGCGATCTTTACCGCGAGGGTCTTCAATGCCCAGCTTCTCAAGCCCCAACATGGCCATGCGCACGCCCAGCACCTGCCCGGCGCAGAGATGGCCGTGGGCCTGTTCGGCTTCGCGAAGGTATTCGTCGAGGGAGAGCACGGGAATTTGTAATTTCCAATTCGTAATTTGTAATTTAACACCTACGAATCGCCGACATAAATTACAAATTACAAATCACCCATTACAAATTTGCTCTACTTTCTCCTCCAGCGTACGCCATCTTTCGTATTCTCGACGACGATACCTGCGGCAGTCAGTTCGGCGCGCAGCGCATCGGAGGCCTTGAAGTTTCGCGCCTTTCTTGCGGCCTCCATTGCGGCCAGCTTCTGGTTGACCTGTTCGTCGGCGAGTTGTGCGGAGCCGGCGATCTCCAGCAATTCAGGGCTGACTTCTTTTTCGCGTCCTTCGCTGCGGGCCCAGTCGAGGATGGCTTTCATCTTCGGCTGGTCGTCATCTTTCAGCACGCTGAATATCTCGTCGAACTTTTCCAATGCTCCGAGCAGCGGCTTCACATCGTCCTGGCGGAAGTTGTTCTGGCCAGCTGCGGCGGCATCGAGTGCGGTGTTGGCTTTGCGCAGCATGTCGAACATGGCAGCCTGCGCTTCGGCGGTATTCAGATCGTTTTCGAGAGCGCTCTTCATTTGGGTGATGGTCTCGTCCGCCAGTTGGGCCATCTGCGGGGTCGCGCCGGCGGGAAACTGCGTGCTTGTCAGGCGGAAGCGGAAGTTGCGGAGTTTCTCCACCGAACTTGCCGCCGATTTCAAGCCGTCGAACGTGAAGTTCAACTGATTACGATAGGGCACCTGCGTCAGCAGCCAGCGGATCGACGACGGCTTGTGCCCGCGCAGCACAAGATCCCGGATGGTGAAGAAATTTCCGAGACTCTTCGACATCTTTTGGCCCTCGACCAACAGAAAGCGCGCATGAAACCAATAACGCGCAAACTGCTGGCCGCTGAGCGACTCCGACTGCGCGATTTCGTTTTCGTGATGCGGAAAAATCAGATCCTCGCCGCCGGCGTGCAAGTCAAAACTCGGCCCCAGTTGCTCCATCGACATCACCGAGCATTCGATGTGCCAGCCCGGACGCCCCGGCCCTATCGCGGTGTCCCACGAAGCTTCGCCGGGCTTTGGAGCCTTCCAGAGGGCGAAGTCGCGGGCGCTGTCCTTTTCGTATTCGTCCAGGTCGACGCGCGCGCCGTCGGTCATCCCAGCAAAATCTTTTTTTGAGAGCTTGCCGTACTCGGGGAACTTCGCGATACGGAAATAATACGAACCGTCGTCGGTGCGGTAAGCAAAGCCTTTCTTCTCCAACTCGGCAATGAAGTCGGCCATCGCATTGATGTATTCGGTGGCGCGCACCCGGATCGGTTGCTCAATGTTCAACGTCGCCGAATCTTCCAGAAAAGCCTGCGTAAACTTCGCGGTGTATTGTTGCACAGTGACGCCGTCGCGCGCCGAGTTGCGGATGATCCTGTCGTCGACGTCGGTGATGTTCATGACGTAGCGGACGTCGTATCCGCTCTGGCGAAGGAAGCGATAGAGAAGATCGACAGCGATGAATGTGCGGAAATTGCCGATGTGGCCGTAATCGTAGACGGTCGGCCCGCAGGCATACATGCGGACGCGGTTGCCGTCGAGCGGATGAAAGTCTTCGATCTTCCCGGAAAGAGTGTTATAGAGACGCAGTGCCATGGATGAGTTCGCGAACGCCGTACGAATCTTTCATTCTAGGTGCGGGCTGGAAAACGGGTCAAATGGGGCGAGATGCCGGTAGTGGTGCAGTTTCAGAATCTCGACCGTTCCTTGCTTTGCGGCGAGAAAGATCTTCAACGCAAAGTGCGCGAAGGACTCGCTAAGGGCGCAAAGAAATGCTCCGCACAGTCGCAAACTGCACCACTACCGAGATGCCTGAACGGCTGCGGAAAAAGGCGTCCGTGAGCGAGAAGCGTGCCCTCAGCGGCTAAAGCCGGATTCAAGAGGCTGCACTTACCGCAGCGGTGAACCGCTGCGCCACCCAAAATCAAGTGCAACGCCGACTTCTTCCGCAAGCTGTCAAGGCACAACCGCTATGCCTTGAGCGCGGACGAGGGCGCATGCAGACGGTGCTGCACCAGTAATGCGTAGTGCACGGCGGAGACGATGGTGAAGATGAAGGTGGCGCGGAGGAAGGTGAGGCGCGCAATCCAGGCCCAGCGTACGGGCTCGATCGGCAACAGCAGCACGAAGAAAATCGCGGCCACCTGGGCGAAGGTGTTGGCTTTGCCGAAGAGGCTGGGACGAAAATCGCGTAAGCCGGCAATCATGTACAGCACGCCGCTGATCATCAGAATGGAGACGTCGCGGCTGAACACCACGACCGTATATTTCCATGGAATCATGTGTTCGATGGAGAGCACAAGGAAGAGAGTGCTCATCAGCATCTTGTCGGCGATGGGGTCGAGATACTGGCCGAGCACGGTTTGCTGATGCAGGGTGCGGGCCAGCAGGCCGTCAAGGCCGTCGCTCAATCCCGCGAGAATAAACAGCGCCAGCGCCCATTTGAAATCGTGCTTGACCAGACTGATGACGATGAAGGGCAGGAAGATCATGCGCAGCAGCGTGAGCTGATTGGGCGCGGTCAGGATCTGCCGGTAGTTCACCGCGGTTTTTCTCCTGCAGCGTGTCCTCCTCTGGCGCCGCCGAGGAACTCGCTCACCAGAAGCGGGGCGGGATCCTGGCCGGTCTTCTGGGCGAAGCGCTGGGCGAGCGAAAGGATGTCTCCCTCGGGAAGGTCGAGTTCCATGCGCTCCACGCGGTGCATGGGAAAGAAGACGACGCCGGAGGTGAAGGGCTCTCCGCTCTTGATCTGCGAGGCCAGATCGTCGAACGACGCGACATCGACGCCGCGCAGGCTGAGGCCTTCGGCCGCAAGATGGAGAATCGCGCCCCAGAATTTTTCGCGCGGGTTGGTCAACGTCGCGATCACCAGCGCGCCGGGACGAAAGGGGCTGACAGTTTGCGGGTCTTGATAAAAGCTGGTGCTGGGCACGATGCGATTGTCGTCTTTGGGGGAGGGAAATTGCAAACGGTCCGCGTCGTATGCCGCAAATTCGCGACAACAGTACGGATTGTCGTCCTGAGCGAAGCGAAGGACCTGCTGTCTCTTGCACGGACAGGAAAGCAGGTCCTTCGCTTCGCTCAGGATGACAATATTTAAGTAGTGTCAACGGTCGCCGTCGTTCTTGACCGCCTTCAAATCAATCCCTACCTGCTCGGCCTTCTTATAAAGATGCGATCGCTCCAGTCCCAGCGCGCGCGCCGTGTTTGAGATCTGGTGGTGATTACGTTTCAGCTCGGCCAGGATGGTTTGTTTTTCGAAGGCGCGCACGCGGTCGGCGAGCGGACCGGCGCCGGCGGATGCAGAATCAGAAGCGGCAGATGATGAGGGCAGCGCGAGAGCAACCGTGTCGGAGGTGACTTCATCGGAAGTTGCCAGCAGCATCAGGCGCTCGACCGCGTTTCTGAGTTCACGGACGTTGCCCGGCCACGGCTGTGCTTGCAGCGCGGCCATCGCGTCTGCGGCGAAGGGCATGGGCTTCCATCCGTTCACGGTGCTCACTTGCAGGGCGAAGTGCTCGATCAGCGCCTGAATGTCTTCGCGGCGTTCGCGCAACGGGGGCAGGCGCAGGGGGAAGACGAAGACGCGGTGAAATAAATCCTGGCGGAATTTGCCGTCGCGCACTTGTGTTTCGAGGTCGCGGTGGGTGGCGACGACCACTCGCACGTCGACCGTTATGGCGTGTTCACCGCCGATGCGCTCCACTTCGCCTTCTTCGAGCACGCGCAGCAGCTTGGCTTGCATAGTGAGGGGCATGTCGCCGATTTCGTCGAGAAAAATTGTGCCGTGCTGTGCTTGCTCGAATTTGCCGAGATGGCGGCCGGCGGCTCCGGTGAACGATCCTTTTTCGTGGCCGAATAATTCGGATTCGATCAGCTCCGCCGGAACCGCGGCGCAGTTCAGCGTGACGAACGGAGCGCCTGCCCTTGGGCTGCGCTCATGCAGCGTGCGCGCCACCAGTTCTTTTCCCGTGCCGGTCTCGCCGAGAATGCAGACGCGCGTTTCGCTCGCGGCTACGCGCTCCACTTGTGCCATTACGCGGCGCATGGTCTCGCCTTTCCAGACGATTTCGTGTTTGCCCAGGCGGCGCTCCAGGTCGCGATTCTCACGCTCGAGGCGGCCTAGCTTCAGCGCGTTCTCTACAGTCAGCAGCAGTTTTTCGGTGGAGATCGGTTTTTCCAGGAAGTCGAGCGCTCCGAGGCGCGTGGCACGCACGGCCATTTCGATATGCGCCTGGCCGGACATCATGACGACCGGAGTGGGCACGCCTTGCGCTTTGAGTTCTTCGAGAAGCGTCAGGCCGTCTTTGCCGGGCATGACCACGTCGGAGAGTATCAAGTCGAACGATTGCGACTTGGCCAGTTCCAGAGCCTTATTGGCGTTGTCGCAGACGGCGGCTTCGTGCCCTTCCAGACGAAACGCCCGCGACAGCGACGCCAGCGTGTTGGCCTCATCATCCACGATCAGTAAGTGCGCTTTTTGCGCCACGGTTATTTTCCTCAACTGAAATGCAAACCCAAATCTACCGCAGAGACGCTGAGAACGCCGAGAAATCGTATGGGAGTTCTATGCGAAACGTCGTCCCTTTTTCTTTTGTGCTCGCGACGGAAATTTTGCCGCCGTGATCGCTCACCACCGACTGCACAATCGCGAGGCCCAGCCCCGTGCCATGCTGCTTGGTCGTGTAATAAGGAGTGAACAAGCGGCCACATTCTTCCGGGGTCAGGCCGGAGCCGGTGTCGGAGACCGAAATTTCAATCCGGTCGCCCAGCGTCGCGGTGCGAATCGTCAGCGCTCCGCCGTGCGGCATGGCGTCGATTGCGTTCAATACCAAGTTTTGCAGCGCACGATGCAGCAGGTCGGGATCGGCTGAAATTTCGGGCAATGCCTCGGCCAACTCGGTGCGCACTGAGATTTGATTCTTCTCTTTATCGTTATCGTTACCTCGCAATTGCGCATGAAAAACGCGGAGCACCGAGCGCACGACTTCGTTGACTTGCGTCGGCTGGCGCTGAGGTTGCGGCATCTTGGAGAATTCGCTGAAGCGGCCGATGATGGTTTTCAGATTGTCGATTTCCGCCAACAGGGTCGCCGTCCCCTCGTGAAAAACTTCCTCGAACATTTCGGGCGATTTTTGTTTGGCGCGCATCAGATTTTCAACCGTGACCTGCAGAGGGAACAGAGGATTCTTCAATTCGTGTGCCAACCGGCGCGCCAGTTCGCGCCAGGCAGCGACGCGTTCGGCTTGCAGGGTGCGGTCCTTCTGCTGCACGAGATCTTCCGTCATGCGGTTGAACGACGCCGCTAACTCGCCGAGTTCGTCGCTCGATTCAACTTCAACCTTGGTGGCGAGATCGCCGGCAGCGACGCGGCGTGCAGCTTCCGCCAGGGACACAACGGGGCGCGTGACGCGGGCGGCGAACCAAAGGCTGGTCAGCACCGCGACCAGAATTCCCACACCGCCAACCAGCATGGCGGTGGAGACGACTTGCCTCTGCAATTCGATCAGCGGACGCCGTGAACTGCCGACGAGCAGAACGCCGAGCAGTTGCTGATTCGCCGTGCTTTGATTGGTCAAATTCTGATTTGCCGAATTCAGGTTTGGCGCACTCTGATTCACCGAATTCTGATTTGGCGAATTAAAGACCGGTCCGGTCAGCGGGATGGCGTGAAAAACTTCGGCGTCGGCGGAATCGGAAGTCCAACGGATCACGCCCTGAGATTCCTGCAGTGTGTCGCGCACCTTTGCGACCAGCGGCGCGATCTTGTCGACGCCCGCAGCCGGCCCATTCAAATCGAGCAGCGATTTCGGATTCCATTTTGCGTCCAGGTTCTGATAGAGCAGTACGCGCGTTCCGGTGGGGATGTCGAGCGTCGAGAGGAAGCCCTGGTCGAGGCGTTCGCCGCCAATGACGTACAAAGGCTGTTCTCCGACGCGGGCCACGCGCACGGCAAACAGGCCGAGGGTCGCGCCCTGCGGCAACTCTTCGCGTTTCAAGAACGCTCCCGCCGTTCCAGCGGCCGCAGGAACCGCGGCTTCGGGATATCCGAACTTCGCCTCCCACTGCGCCGAGGAGAGGATCGTGGCCCGGCTGTCGACGAGTTCCAGAAAGTCGAGCTGCTGCTGACCCGCCAGTGCACGGGCTTCGCTTACGTGATCGCCTGAGTCGGCGGCGCCGCGGTTCATATCCAGGGCAATGCGTTGCACGGTTTCGCCGGCAGCCACCGACTCGACCTTACGCGCAACCTCCTGTCCTCTCCGCTGGAACTCCGATCGAAACTGAGCCGCAACCGCATTCGCGCGGTCCTGATCGGCGCGTTCGAACGAACGTCGAATGGTGCTGTAGACCGACGCCGAAATGACCGCAACGCAGAGCAGCACGGTCGCCGCAAACAACAGAAGAAGTTTTTTGCGGAAGCTCATCGCGAGCCCGCCTGGGGAAGTGAGTTTGCCTGCAAACCTGCCCGCGACTCCACGAGCCAAACATCGGCCAACGAATGTCCCGCTTCGTTCCACTCTCCCAGCCGATCTTGATCTGGCGCCCAGCCGCACACGCGTGCGCTCGCCGCACTCGCCACCGGCAAATGGAAAAGCGGTATGATGGAATAGCCATCGAGCGCACTGCGCTCGGCTTGATAGAGATCGTCTAAAGAACGACCGTCCAGAGAACGACCGTCCAGGGGGTTGCCGCGAGGCGTGACCGGAAATGCGGGCTGCGGCAATCCCAGTTGCCGCGCCGCCTCGGTGAGCGACGTCGTAGGATCGGGACTCGGCAGCACTACGCGCAACAGGCGAATATCCTCCGCCCCGGACAAAGACACTTGCACCGTGATGCCAACTTCGCGCGCGTTAAGGGCAATGCGGTCGGCGATCAGTTGCGCCTGCGGATCCCTGGGGTCGTAGCTTAGATTGAGCGCGGGCGGGCGCGAGTCTGCCAGCAAAGCTCGGGCGCGTTGCGGATTCGCTTGCGCGGAAAAGACTGCGCTGTAGCCGGTCATCCAGTTAGGAAGAATGCTGGCGGCAGGTTCTCCCGCGCCTTTCAGCAGCACGGACTGGATGGGCTTGCGGTCGATGGCGAGCGCCAGCGCTTCTCGCAGGCGAGGATCCTGCGCCCGGGAATTGGGGGAGAAAACCAGCGCCAGCAACTCCACGGGCAGCGACAACGCTGATGATGTGCCTTTCCGCTGCGCTCCGTTGGCTGCCTGCGATGCCGTTTCGATGATGTCGGCCTTGTCCAGTTCGAGCGCGATGGCCTGGTCGCGCAGGGATTTGCCGAATTCGATTTCGACTGCGTCCACAAAAGGACGGCCCGCCCAGCTTTCTTCATTCGCGGCCAGCTTGAGCAGTTTCGCGGGCTGCCACTCGGCGACCTGGAAGGGGCCGGTGCCGATGGGAAGGCCGCTGCCATTGCGCTTGAGCAGGAGATTACGCGGCAACGCGAGTTCGGCTAGCAGCGAGGGCGTGGCCGTCTCGCTCTCGATCGAAATGGAATCTGCCGATGCGCGCACGTTCCAGCCGGGATGGAGTGCGTCCAGAATCGGCGCTACGGCTGCGGGGGACGCTAAGCTGCCGTCGTGGAACTTCACTCCGCGGCGCAGCGTGAATTGCCAATGGCGGGCGCTCGGGTCACTCTGCCACGCCGCGGCCAGTGCGGGCTGCGGGCGGCCTTGCGCGTCCAGGGTTACAAGCGTGTCGCCGATCAGAGAGAGGGTTCGGGCAATGTCCCAGTAGTCGGGGGGAGGGGCGTTTGCGGGTATGTCGAGGGCGTTCGGTGCCGATTGCAGCATTACGCGCAAGGTTCCACCGTAGTGGGGGCGGGTGGCCGCGGTTGCGGAGTTGGCAGCCACGACCAGCAAACTAATTGCCGCAAGAAATCGATACGCTGTACGCCTCATACCATCCCGTGTTGTTTCGTCTTACTATTGCTGTGGCGCCGTTGCCAACGCTTTCCGACCAGAGCGCGACTATCCGGCCGTCGAACTCTGCCGCGGAACTGGCGGCCACCGGATCGCGATCGGGAATCTCGAACGCGATCAGGCCGTCGCGCTCCGAATTTCCGGAAGCCAGGTCCCCGCTTTCCGAGACCAGCAACTGCATGCCGGTGCCGCAACTGGAGTGAACCCCAGCCAGATCGCTGCCCCACTTTCCGCCCCGGATCGCCTGGTCCGTCATCCCATCCACGAGATGCAACGATCCATCCAACGCGGCGAACGCCCATAGCGTGTAACCCGATCGTGGAAGCGCAGCCGCGGAATAAAACGAGGGAACGTTGGAGACTTTTCCGATGCCGGGGGAAAGCGCTCCGGTGAAGAAATTGCGGGAAGGCGCAAAGAAGGCGCGTACGCTGCCGTCGTCCGGGGTCAGGGGCCAGGGCTCGTTATAAGTTAGATCGGCGCTGTCGTTGCAGGTGAGCGCAAGCGGCGTGACTGCGTTGGCCGTCGATCGGCAGAACGCGCCGGGCAGATAAACGTCGAACAGGCGATCGCGGCGCAGCAGCAGGCGTCCGCGCAAATCGCGGGGAAAGGCGCGCGAGTGCACCAGGGACAGCGACGTTTCGAGTTCCCACGCTCTTGCCGGATTCGGTCCCGCGCGATTCGCTCCCTGCTGACGATAGATGGCAACCCGGTCGCCATCGAGGACGAGCAGGCGAGATCCGCCGGGCATTTCGACGAGGGCGGCGTCCAGTATCGGTTGTTCTTGCGCGAACAGAAGCGTGGTTTTCAGAACCATCGGCAACGCGGCAGTGAACGGCGTTCGGGTTGGCGAGCGCGGCACGGAAACCAGGGCGACCTTCTTTTCGTCGGAGCCGATCACGATTTCGGCCGTCCAAACATATTCGCGCAGGCTCTCGGCGAGGACGACCTCGACGGTTCCCATCGCCTGCTCGGCTTTGGCGCTGTGAACCCCTTCAGATCGCAACTGGGCTTCGAGCGCGCCGCGCACTTCGCGCACCGATTTCTCGTCGAGCGACGAACGGTTCGTGACTTCAAGCGCAATGGCGCCGGGCCCGGCGGCCGCGGCGATCTTGTGTGCCAGTTGGCGGGCGCTGTCTCCCAGGCCCGACGCGCATAAAGAAGAGGGAAGAAAAACCGTCGCGAGCAGGAACGAAGTCAGCCAACCAAGCCGCAGACTGCTGGACGTTCGAGAAGACTCTCGCGCTCGCATGTGTGGAATGGGCTGATTATAGCGCGTGATGGATGGTGGACTGTTCATAAGAAAGCAGGTCTTAGGTCTTAGGTGTCAGGTCTCAGGAAAAGTTCGGTGGTGAACAGCTGGTCGCGCGTGTTGAACAACTCGACTCGCTCGACTAGCGGCACAACCAAGTGCACTCCTGGATACAAAGTTCCGGGAAGCGTGCCTTTCGTCTGACTTACTCGCACCCCTGCCATTCCGCTGGGGACGATCACGATGCCAGCCGAGACGAGCAGCGGAGCCCAGGCCAGCATCACCAGCGCAACCGGAATGCGCCAGCGGAGAATGGGCGAAAGGCCGGGCGCGGGCGTGGCCGCTTCGGGGTCGAAATTCAAACGTTTGCGCTGCCAGGCAATCAGCAGGTAAGCGTCGTAGGAGAGAATTCCAGCGGCGATCACGAACATCGCGATTCCCGCGCTCAACAGCAAATACTTCAGTAGCAGCATGGGGGTGCTCCTTTCAATTCTTTGGCGCGTGTTCTGAAACGTGGTTAGGAAGTTCCGGGCGGCGAGCAAAGGCCACACGGACGATTCGTCCAAAGATGAGTTCTTCGATCAGCAGAGACGCGGCCAGCGAGAACGTCAGACCGCCGAGGATTACCAGCCCTTGCAGCATCGTTTCCATGATTCGCCTCCGTGTGCTCGCAGCTTGAAAAGGCAAGTAGAGAACCATAGCTATGTGATTGAAAACAAGAGAGGTAATGGAATTGTTGGGGCGGGATTGCGTGTCTTCAGAAACGCGGGTGTGTTCGCGGGAACACGGGGTTGCGCCTGCCAGCGACCGTCAAGAGGCTTGCCGAACATGCAGCAGTGAGGTTTATCACCGCACGATCCATTGCCTAAGCGGTAGACTTACGCTGCCAGGCTTGCCAATTGACGGCTCGCCTCCTCCCCCGGCGTTACTTCCCCACGTTCGCACTAGTCGAGAGGTGCTTCGATGAAGCCTTCTTCGGTTGGATGTTTCCCCCGCATATTATTCTTGATGTGGATTGGCGTCGGAGCGGCGCCGATGAGCCTATCCCAGGCTTTCGCTCCTCCGCCCACGCGTGATACGTCCGTTTCCGCGCCCATGCGTGAACGAAAACCGCGGACGCTCCCGGGGGCCAGGTTGTGTTGCGGGAACGAAATTGACTATCTCGGGATCTATTCCTCGGACGGAAAATTTAGAACGACGACGCGAATCGATCGTGACAACGCCGGTGGGCGGGACTCGCGCTCAGTCTCTTCTGGGGCTTGGTCGCGGCCCAGCGAGGTTCCCGATTTCATCAATCTTCATCCCCAGGAGCGTGTGGAAGAGAACTTTGAACCTCCTGCCCATGCTGTGAAACCCGTAAGAGGGAAGTCGATGCTGGCATCGCTTCGGGACAATATTGTCACCTTTGTGTACGGGCGGGAACGAATTCTTCTGGCGCCTCATCACGTCGCGGTTGATTCCCGCGGACGTATCCTCATCGTTGACCCTGACATCCGCGCCGTTCACGTGCTCGGGAACGGCGATTCCTTCCGCATCGCCGGGGGCCCGCGGCGCCGCCTGCGGCTGCCCGGTGGGGTTGCGGTGGACGCGGCGGACAACATTTATATCGCCGACTCCGAACGCGGACTCGTTCTGGTGTGCGCTCCCGACGGGAAGTTTCTCCGCTACATCGGCAAGCGCGGAAACGAGAGTTTGTTTCAATCTCCAACGGCGATTGCCATTGACCGCGACAGTGGCCGCCTGTTTCTGCTCGATCCGCCACGCCACCTTCTGTTTGTGCTCGATCTGGAAGGCAACATTCTGAAACGCGTCGGGCGGCCCCGCCCCCATGCCCTCGGAAAAGTGAGGGGCGAGACCATCCCGATGGACCTTGACGATCCCACCGAGATCGCGGTCGGGAACAAGGAACTTGTGGTGGTGGACGCAGCCAATTCACAGATCCACGTCATGGATCTGGAGTGCAATTCCTTGGCGCAATTCACGATTTCCTCTTCCTCTTCCACCAGGCCAGGCCAGTCCGTCGCCGACGGGGTAGGACTCGGCGTGGACCTGGCGGGCAACATCTATGTGAGCAGCACCCGGGACTCGCGCATCGGAATTTACCGCCGCGACGGTCGCCAACTCGGTTTTTTTGGCCGACCCGGCATGGAAATTGGAGAGTTTAATTCTCCGGCTGGACTGTGGATTGATGGGACCAACCGCCTCTATGTTGGCGACACGAACAACGGGCGGGTCCAGGTGTTCCAACTCAGCCAGAACTTCGGGGCCGCGAAGAAGACGGACCTCAGACCGCGAGAATAGGAATCGTCGCGCGTCATCGTTTGTCCGCGAACGCCGAACCGCTAACCTCCAGCGGCCAACGGCGCCCTGAAACTTAGCCCCCACATCCGCATCTCATTTTGTGCTAAGGTCGGGTCTCTGGAAGGCTGCGGATAGAGTCGACATTCGCCGCTCAGCCCCTGAAGGGGCGTTTGATTTCGAACGACTTGCGGTATCGCTGAAGCGATACCCTGATACGAAACTTGAGTTTTTCCGCAGCCTGCCAGAAGGACCACAGTGGTAAGGAAGAACGATGATCACTCGACTCGAAGACAAGGAACTCAAACGGCAGAGTCGCCGTCAATTGCTCAAACTGGCGCCCGTCGCGGTGTTGGGGGTGTTTGCCTTCCCCAAGGTGAGCGGCCGGCTGGTTTCGGCCGGAGTTCGTTTTAGCGACTGGGCATCCGGCGGCCTGTTTCGCTCGCAGCATCTCGCCCAGACGTTCTCGAATTCCGACGTCGTCCCGTTTGAGAAGTTTCCTTATAACGGCTACGACGTGCTCGATCCCGAAGTCGATTTGGAGAAGTGGACGCTGACGGTCGAGGGCGACGTGCGGCACCCCGGGGAATACAAGCTGGAGCAGATCCAGGCGCTCGCGAAGATCAGCCAGAACACGCGGCATGTCTGCGTGGAAGGCTGGGACGTTGTGGGGTCGTTTGGCGGGGCGCGCATCGCGGACTTCCTCGCGCTGGTGGGAGCGAACACGGGCGCGCGCTTTCTGGAAGTCGAGTGCGTGGACGATTACTACGAGTCGATTGATATGGCCTCGGTGCTGCATCCACAGTCGCTGCTCTGTTATGAGATGTATGGGCAGCCGCTCGATCGCAAGCACGGCGCGCCGCTGCGCCTGCAGATGCCGACCAAGCTGGGATACAAGCAGGCCAAGTATCTGGACACCATCCGCGTGACCAATGTGTTGAAGCCCGACAAGACCGGCTATTGGGAAGACCAGGGGTATAGCTGGTTCGGAGGACTGTGATGGCGGACGAAGAAAACAACGAGGAGAGAAACGAAGAAAAAAAAGAAGATGCGGCTCCGCCGCCAGAGGCAGAGACAGCCGCCAAGGCGGATGCGGTCGAAAGTACGGAAGCGAAACTGGAGACGGAACCCACCGAGCCCCCGCTGGCTCCGCCCGTCACGGAAGAAGAAGAGCCTGCTCTCGTCCGTGCCGCTTACGAGCATCCTTTGCCGATTCGGATTACGCACTGGGTGAATGCCATCAGCTTGTTCGTGATGGTGACCAGCGGGCTGCGGATTTTCCGCGCGTTTCCTAGTTTTGGCGCGAAGATTCCAGAAAACATTCTGCTCGATATCCCGAAGTCGCTGACGCTCGGCGGATGGCTCGGCGGCGCCTTGCAGTGGCATTTCACATTCATGTGGATTTTTGCCGTTAGCGGCGTCGTTTATGTGGCGTATCAAGTCGTCAGCGGCCACTACAAAACTATGCTGTTCATGCCCCGCGACCTTGCAGGGGTGTGGCCCATGGCGCGGCATTATTTTTTGTTTGGTCCAAAACCGGCGGCGACGGGCCAGTACAACCCGCTGCAGAAGCTGGCTTATACGTCGACGATCGCATTCGGCGTGCTGTCGCTGCTCACCGGGATCGTCCTGTTCAAGCCTGCGCAGTTTTCATGGCTGGCATTTCTCTTTGGAGGGTTTCATCTCACGCGCCTGTGGCATTTCACGGCGATGTGCGGATTCCTTGCCTTCATCCCCGGACACCTGATCATGGTGGTGCTGCACGGCTGGGCGAATTTCTACTCGATGCTTTCAGGATGGAAACGCGAGCCGGAGTATCAGGAGTAGCAATTCAATCCGCAGGGAAAAGCTCCGCAAACAATCTTCGCAAGAGCTGCTGATACGCATGTTCGCCGTGCTCTTGTTGATAACGGTACGCAAACGGTTGTACAGAATTGAACTGCGATGCCAGGTGCAAACTGCCGGACGTGAGAACGGCCGTGGAACGTGGCGCAGGGTTCTCCTGGCGCTGTTTGATCAAATCGGAAACTAGAACACCCTTCTGAACACGTTCCCGTGCAAGGCGTACCTGCTGAAACAAGCCATGCATATCGTGAATAATCTTGAGCGCTTCGAGAGCGCGGCAGCCGCTCGCAATCTTGCCATCGGCGTCGAGTGCATAAACATTCGGCATCGTCCAAATCGACTGCCCTACTTCGCTTTTCCACCGGTACTGGCTCGCGCCGAGATACATCGCGTCCCGCAGGTTGTGCAGTTCGGCAACGGTGACCAGTGTTTCCGCGGGCGCATCGATCTCCCGGACGTACTCATTCCAGATATCGACGATGCGCTGTTCGGGAATCTGGCGAGACGGGTCGGATACCGCTTCGTACTCCGCATGAGCGACGCGATGGCGGATGCTTCGCGTCGTCCAGGAGATAGGGCGATGGCCGGTCAGTTCCTCCGCGACCGCATCCACGTAGGCCCGGGCGTCGGCCTCGGAGTGAATATTGCCAGCCAGATCGTTGATGTGAATCGCCCGCTGGCGCGTCGGTTCGTACTGTTGCCTGAACTGTTCCTCCTTTTGCCTGATCTGTTCGAGTTGCTCGGGCGTCCAATGGGGCTGCGAGACATCGGCCTGCTGGGGAGATCCAAGCAGCAACGCCGCGACGAGTGGGATCGCGATCATCGTGTCCTCCTGACGACGCCAGGGTGTTCTGTGCGATGGCGGGTCCACTACATAAGGTTGCCCGCCTGACAGGATAACCCATGGCATCGTTCGCTGAAATGGCGGCGGGCGCCGTAGCGCCCGTCCAAGGAGTGATTGCACGACGGATGGATCCGCCGGAAATTCTTAGTGCTTCATGCTGTCGTCATGCTTCATTTCGTCCTTCGGCGTGGCGTCTTTCTTTGCCTTCTTGGATTTTTTCTGCTTCTTCGACGAGTCCTTCGCCATGTCGTCCTTCTTCATGCTGTCGCCGCTCTTGCTCTGGCTGTCCTTCATCTGGTCGTTCTTCGTTTGATCGTTCTTCATCTGATCGTTCTTCATGTCGTCGTGTTTCATGGCATCGCCCGACTGCGCGAAGGCCAGGGCGCCGAACAACATGACGGTGGACATCAGTTTTACAAACACATTTTCCATGGACACATCTCCTGATTGAATTGTTTATGGATTTGCCGCCCCGATTCCGCAGGGCTAGGCATGAGATGCGGCAAGCGGAAGGAAGTTACAGGGCTCCTGCAGCCAGGATCGATGAGACCGACGAAAAAGCCGCCATCAGATTTGCGCTGGTGGCGGCGTTCAAAGGAGCAAGAGGAAGCTCGACTTGCGAAACGTGAATAACCAAACCCGAATTAGCCGCGCACCAGCTTGCGCCGCAGCAATCCTCCAATCCCGATTAGGCCCGTCGAGAGCAGCATCAGGCTGCCCGGTTCCGGGGTCGTCAGCGCCGTCTGCGAATAGCCGATAAATTCCTGCGGTCCGTGGCCCGGGCTTCCGCCGACCGGCGTGTACAGCACCAGCCCTTTAAACTCGCTCGACGGCGCGTGCTGCGCCAACAGCAGAGCGCTGCTGTCGAGGGACAGTACCGCCGCGCTGTTCGTGATGCCCTTGCTGAACAAGTTCCACACAGCCCAGTTGCCGACTTGGGCGTTAATCGTTCCATTCATCACGCCCTTAAAAATGATGCCCGCCGCTTTGTAATCCTTAATGTCCTTGCCAAACAAACCTTGGCCAGAAAGCAGGCCGCTGACGTGAGCACTCCAGCTCTCACCCGCCGAGATGTGGTTGTTGAACGAGTCACACATCATGGGCGTCGCTTTTCCACCGTTGATCGAGAAATAGTAAGGATAAGTGTAATAACCGCCGGAGACGTTTGTACCCGGGTAAAGAAACGTCATATTGACCGGGGTGGAATTGGCCGAGGCCAGCGTAGAGAAGGAAAGGGCTACAACCAGCACCAAGAGAAAGCGGCTACGTAACATGATGGATCCTCCAAGAACGAACTCGATTTCGATGACTATCGTTTTCAACAAGCTTTATGGCGGGGAGGACGCGGTATTGAAGTGCAACCGCGATGCCAATAGGCGCACAAGTTTGTGCTCGCTGCTTCAAGCGTTTGCAGGTAGCGGATATCTGGAGAGTGAAAAAAGTTGCAGATGTCTCGGCGCTGTGTGGAAATCGATCGGTGCTAGTAACGATTGTTAGTAACTTCAGGTAATCGGAAGGAAGTAACCATGGCAACTGGCGCCGCCTGTTCAGCCCGGCTCTAGGGGGTTGCGCTTCCGGAGGCGTGAAACTGCACTTGGACCACGTCGTCAACTCTCAAGAAAAGCTTGCTGGGGTTTTTCATTCCCCAGCGCACGTACGGAACCTGAAACGAAGCCTTCGCGGTCCAGACGCTTCCCGCGAAGGTTATTTCGACGGGGAAAGTAACTTCGTGCTCAGCGCCATGCATCGCAAATATGCCGTGGACCTGGAGCGTGGAGGCACCCGACGCGGCGAGTACGCCATCGGCGCGATCGGGACGGAACACGATCTCCGGGTAGCGCCCGCTCTCAATCACATCTTTGTGCATTTTATGGTCGCGTGAGCTGTTGCCGGTCTTGCCGCTGGTGGCGTCGAACACGACTTCTCCGCTGGCCTTGCCGGTCGCGGGGTCGAAATGAATGGCGCCGCGTTTCAACCGGAATGCGCCCTCCACCGTGTGCAGGTTGCCGGCAAGCGTAATATCGGCCCCACTGCGAGCCGGGTCGAGTTGCAGCAGCAAGTCATGGGTAACCGGCGCCGCTGCCGACTGTGCTGCCGCCAGCGCCGCGGCCACGACCAGAAGACCGATCGGACTCAGAACCAGCGAACGAAAAGTCTTTGTCATAGGAAAAGACCAATGCGAAACTGAGATGGATTCCGCGGCAATGCTTCACGCTTTCAGCAGTTCCCACCCCAAAGCAATTCCGTTCGCGATGTAATCCCGCGTCGAGCCCGCACCCACGTGCATGGCCAACATTCCAGCAAAAGAACGGGGGCTCGACTGGAATACCTGCATCGTACGCCGCCGCAGATGGGGGTGTTGGGCCAGGAACAACATCATGCGAGCCATCAGGACGGGACGGCGCATCAGCCTGCGATGACCCTTTTGATAGCGAGCCAGGTCTCCGCTCGCCATGCACTCGCCGAGCAACGCGGCTTGGCGAAAGGCGAGACAGAGACCTTCTCCGGTAATGGCGTCGACTCCACCCGAGGCGTCGCCCACCAACACGGTTCGGCCACAATGCACGCGCCGCAATCTTCGGGTGACGGTGATCGCACCCCGCTCGCTGGAAGCGGGTTCCGCCGCCTTGAGGCGTGCCGCAAGTTCCGGAAATTCGCCGAGGGCATCTTCGATTGGCTGACCCGGAATCGGCTGACCCGGAATCCGCGGCCGCAGCCGCATCTGCGGGTTCGACGAAACCAGCGCCACGCAAACTTCCTGATGGTTGACGGGCGTGACGTAAACCTGGCAGTGGCGGCCCCAGTGCAGTTCCATGAAATCGGTCCAGGGCGTAACGCGGTAGTGGCGCCGGAAGCCGAAGCGCAGATTCTTGGTTTGGGGCGCGTTTAAGGTTGCATTCAAGGTTGCGTCCGAGGTTGCGTCCAGTTCGTGTCGATCCAGTTTTGCCCAGGCGCGGACGCGGGAGTTGGCTCCATCGGCGCCCACCACCCAGCGCGCGCGCACCAATTCTCCGGCCACCAGCGCGCCCTCGGGATGAAGTCCGGTGACCGCCGTTTGCCACAGCATGTGAACGCCCGTCGCCGCCGCATGGTCCGCCATGATGCGATGCAGATGCGTGCGCCGGATTCCGTACGCGGCCCCGCGGGGAAACACAGCTTCGGCTTGGATGCCGCCGCTCACAAAACGCACGCCGCGGAAGGGATACGCTTCGCCATCGGGGATCGTGATGCCGAACTCGTGCAGAGCCTCGACGCCGTCGGGCATCAGTCCCTCGCCGCAGGACTTGTCGATTGGCGGAACCGCGCCGTCGGCCAGGACCACGCTCAGACCGTGACGGCGCGCGGCGATAGCCGCCGCCAGACCGGCAGGTCCGCCGCCGGCCACGAATACGTCGCATGGATTCGGAAAACGGCTCAGCATGAATTTTTCGACTACGAATGGCGCAGCGCTCCAGGGTGTGCGCGAGAACTCGGCCGTCCCTCCGGGACTTGAGTCACTTCTTCCGCTTCTCCCAGCGCTGAAGCCCTCCACCCCATCACGCCAAAAGCGGGCGTGCTGGGGACCCCGGCGCTGGGCTAAGCTCGATCGCTCCTTCGGGCTGCATTCTCCTGTGCTTCGTTCCACCCGACTGTCGACAACGCCCGCGCACGATTTCTCCTACCATTCCAGCAAAACGAATTCCGAGCAGAACCCCGGACCCATCGCGGCCAGCAGGCCGAGCGTGCCGGGCGCGGGACGGCGATTTTTCATGACTTCTTCCAGCACGACCAGCACCGAAGCCGACGACAGATTGCCCGTCCGGCGCAAGCACTGCCAGGAGACGTCGAGTTCGCCATTGTTCAAACCGAGCGCCTCGGCGGTTGCTTCCAGAATCTTCGGCCCGCCGGTATGCAGCACCCAGCTGCCGATATCGGCGCGAGTCAATCCGCGCCCGGCAAGAAATTCGTCGAGGTCGTGCGCCAGATTCTTTCGCACCAGGTTCGGAATTTCACGAGAGAGAATAATGCGAAAGCCCTTTTCCGACACGTCCCAGCCCATCATTTCTTCGGTGTCGGGATAGAACACGGAGCTAGTGGCGAGGATGCGCGGGCCGGAAAGTCCGCTGTCAGCTTCAGTGCCCGCGACGATCACCGCGGCTGCGCCGTCGCCGAACAATCCGGCCGAAATCAGATTGGCCATCGAGAGATCCTCGCGCTGAAGTGTGAGCGAGCAAAGTTCGACCGACAGCACCACCGCGGCCTGATCCGGATACGCGCGCACATAATCGGCCGCGCGTGAAATCGCCGCCGCGCCCGCCACACAGCCCAGTCCAAAAATCGGAATGCGGCGAATGTTTCTGCACAATCCCATCTGGTTGATCAGCAGCGCGTCGATCGATGGACTGCAAATGCCGGTCACGGAAACAAAAAAGAACGCACCCAGATTCCGGCCGTGCAAGCCCGCGTCCGCCAGAGCGCCGGTCACCGCTTTCTCACCCAACTCTTTGGCGGTGCGAATCCAGTGATGGTTGGCCTCGCCCCAGGTTTTCATCTTCAGATATTCTTCTTTGGGAAGGGAGAGGTAGCGTCCGTCGACGCCGACGTGACGATGCAAACGCCGCAGCACGTGCGGGTTTTCGATTTTGTCGCCCCAGTAATCCTGCAGCGCCGCCAGCAACATCTCCTGGGAGTAGTAATGTCGAGGAAACGCGCTCGCCGCGCCAACAATTTGCATGGCTGTCCCGTCTCGTGGCGTCCGGCCAATCTCGCCGCCGGGCATCCGAAATTGTATGCTGGTCGAAGGAACTTGAGAACTTGGATGCGAATGGTAGAGTTGAGTTTGTAAAATCTTAGTAAAAACAGGATTAGCCTGTGAAATTCATTGTCGGACTGGTACTCGGGCTCGCGCTCGTGCCCTTCGGGGCGTATCTGTATTTCACCGGCGGCAGCGCTCCGGTTGCCACTACCGACTCCGACATGCCCTTCGAAAGATTCTTCGCGAAGAAGGCCTTGCATAGGCGTATCGCGAAAGATATGCCGAAAAGTGTTCCCATCCAAGCGGACGAAGCCAACTACCTGGCTGGCGCCGAGCTTTACAAGCAGCATTGCGCCGTTTGCCATGGCTTGCCACTGACACCGAAAACGGCGATTGCAACGGGAATGTATCCGGTGCCGCCGCTGCTGCTGGAGGGGAAGGGCGTGACCGACGATCCGCCCGGCGAAAGCTATTGGAAGATTTTCAACGGCCTTCGCCTGACCGGCATGCCCGGGTTCAGCAAGTCGCTTTCGGAAACTCAGATGTGGCAATTGGCGCTCCTGCTGGCCAATGCCGATAAGCTGCCACCCTCGGCAAAAACAGCGCTGGTCGCGCCGATGCCGGCGAGCGCGCCGCCCGCGGCCGCCCCGCCGCCACAGGGTTTGGCGCCGCCGCCAAAATAGAGCACATTGCCTTCGGGCGTGCGGCAAGCACATGGCATACGTCATGAAAACTAACGACCCTCGTTGGATACCCGTCCTTTTTGCGCTTCTTTATTTCGGAATCGCTGTGTTCTGGCCTGTTCACGAAGATTTCTGGACCAGGCTCATTCGTCTCTTTTTGCTCTCCATCGCCGCGTTGTGTTCGCTTCTGGTTTGGGTTTCTTACTTTGTCTGGGCGCGCTGGAAATCCAGGCGCACCGCAGGACTTTTCCTCACCTGCTTGTTGGTGCCGGCGGTAATCTGCGGAATTCCCGCCGCCGTTCTCTCTCACCGGTCCAAACGACTCAGTGAGTTGGACGCCCGAATCAAGAAGGAATCGATTCTTATCACTATGCAGGACGAGGAGTTGGTCACAGACCAAGGCAACGCTATTGGTGTTCGCTTGCTGTACCAGGTTCGTTATCCCAAGGGCGCGGACGCTCTGATTTCTCATCTGCCCCCCGCGAATCTGTCGAGCGCTCCCGCTCCTTACGCTGCGGGCTTTTGGATCAGTCGCACCGAAATTCACGCGCTCACGGCTACGGATTACCAGATGACCATTGATATTGTTCCGGAGTTCATGCCTCCGGCACTGCGGTTCCTGGCGAGCCCCAAGGAATCGGGAGGCGGAGGCAACGTTCCTTGTTTCCAGTGGGCGGGCGGCCCTTCCTCGCGCACGGCCGCTCTGAATGCCCCAGCGCAAGAGTTCCGAATCTATCTATCGGTGCCCACGTATTCCGGTCCGACCAGCCGGAGTTACGACCTGCGCCGGTTTTACGAGGGTGCGCTGAAAGAGGGGGCGCAAGAATGCTCCGAGCAACGGCGCTGAGTTCCTCTTCTGTTGAGCCCGCCAGTGAGCGCTAACCCAGAAGCCCCGTCTCGCGTTATCGTGTAGGCATGGCGTTTGGCCGTCCGCGAAAACTCTTCACCGAAGCCGAGCTTTACGAATACGCGGTCGGCGCGCTGGCGCGCAGAATGCGCTCGGTCGCGGAACTGAAGCGCCTGCTGCGCAACCGTGTGGAAGCCGATACGGAAATCGGCAAGACGCTGGTGGAACTGATTGTGGTTCGGCTGAAGGATCAGGGCTATTTGAACGACGCCAAGTATGCGGCCGCCTTTTCCTCGTATCGCCGCGACAACGAAAAATTCGGGCGCACCCGGGTCGTCAACGACCTGAAGGCGAAGGGAGTCCACGGCGACGTCATCCAGAAAGCGGTCTCTTCCGTCTATGACGGCGTTAAAGAGGAGAGTCTTGCGCGCGCCTACCTCCGCCGCAAACGCCTGCAGAAGCCCAAAGACAAAGATCGGAAGCAGTCGGCCCGCATCTTCCGCCACTTGATGCGCGCCGGGTTCAGATCCAAGACCATCTTCACCATCCTGAAAAAATGGGACGTGGACGAAGAAATTCTTACGGAACTCGAGGACGAGAGTACCGAGGCGTAAGAAGGAGTTCTCAGTTCTCAGAAGAACCTTGCAGCCCTCTGACTGAGAACTGGGAACTGAGAACTGAGAACAGCCGTCTGCTTGCGCCCATCCCTCAACTCTGATAAAAGTTTGCATCTGAAGAACTCTTAAATTCCTCTGGAGGGACTATGAAAGGGAAGTTCTCTTTGATGATGACGATCGCAGCCGCGCTGCTGGCGCTGACTGCGTTTTCGTATGGCCAGGCTGGAACCGACGTGAAGAAAGCAGCCGACGATACCGGCAAAGCGGCTGAACCCGCGGCAAAGAAGCCGGCGCACGCCACCAAGAAGGCAGCCGTGAAGACCGGCGAAGCCACTGAAAAGGCCGCCGACAAGACCGGAGATGCCACTGCGTCAGCGGCCAAGAAGACGGCGCACGCGACCAAGAAGGCAGCGGTGAAGACCGCCGACGCCACCGAAAAGGCCGCCGACAAAACCGCAGATGCCACCGACGCCGCCGCCAAGAAGACGGCGCACGCCACCAAGAAAGCAGCGGTAAAGACTGGCGAAGCCACCGAAAAAGCCGCCGACAAAACCGCCGATGCCACAAAGACCGCTGCCACGGATACGGGCAAGGACGTGAAGAAAGGCGCCAAGGCGGTCAAGAAAGACGTGAAGAAGGGCGCGGAGAAAACCGAAGACGTAGCGAAGTAAATCTGCTTACTCACGACGGCGTCGAAGGGGCGGCTGCGAACTGTTTGCGCGGCAGTCCGACGGCGTCGTCTCGTCTTCCCCTTCCTCTGCGTTTCCCTGTGCCCCCTGTGGTGAAGGTTTGCCTTCATTTAGAATTAACCTTCCATGCTCACAGGCTCCGAAATTCGCCGTAAGTTCCTCGACTTCTTCATTCAGAAGGTACACCGCGAGGTGCACTCCTCGTCGCTCGTCCCGTCGAACGACCCGACGCTGCTCTTTACCAACGCCGGCATGAACCAGTTCAAGGACGTTTTCCTCGGCCTCGAAAAGCGCGACTACGCACGGGCGACAACTTCGCAGAAATGCGTGCGCGCGGGCGGCAAACACAACGATCTTGAAAACGTCGGCTTCACCAATCGTCACCACACGTTTTTCGAGATGCTGGGAAATTTCTCCTTTGGCGATTACTTCAAGAAAGACGCCATCGCCTACGCGTGGGAGCTGATTACTTCGCCGGAGTGGTTTGGGATTGATAAAGCGAAGCTCTACGTAACGATCTTCAAAGGCGAAAACGGAGTCCCGCGCGATGCCGAAGCCTACGACCTGTGGCTAGGCCAAGGCGTGCCGAAAGATCGCATCTACGAATTCGGCACGAAAGATAATTTCTGGCAGATGGGCGACACCGGCCCCTGCGGCCCGTGCAGCGAGATTCACTACGACATGGGCGTGGCGGCCAGCGACCAGGGGCATGCTGACTGCACGTTTGGCTGCGATTGCGGACGGTATGTTGAACTCTGGAACCTGGTGTTCATGCAATTCGACCGCGATGCGTCGGGGAAGCTGACGCCGTTGCCCCAGCCGTCGATTGATACGGGCGCGGGGCTGGAGCGGCTGGCGGCGGTGCTGCAGGGCGTGATTTCGAATTACGAGACGGATTTGTTCACGCCGCTGACTGATCGAGCTGTGGAACTGCTGGATATACACGGAGCGGAGTTGCTAGTGGAAATTGCACTAGAATCGTCCCGTAAATCTTCCGCAGCCTCGCTCCGCGTCATCGCTGACCATTCACGTGCTGCAACATTCTTGATATGCGACGGCGTGATTCCTTCGAACGAAGGGCGCGGCTATGTTCTACGCAAAATCATTCGTCGTGCAATCACGCATGGACGGTTGCTCGGGCAGACGAAGCCGTTTCTGCATCAAATGGTGTTTGCCGTTCGTAATCTGATGCAGGATGCGTATCCGGAGCTGAAAGAGTCGGCGGAACGAGTATCAAAAGCGGTGCTCGCCGAGGAGACACGCTTCGCGCATACGATGGATGTAGGGCTTCAACGGCTCGGACAAGACCTGCGTGAGGCTCACGAAGTGTACAACAGAGTTAGTGCTCTCCTGTCTGATCCGGCGAAAGTCCTTCCTCCTAGTGCGTTGGAATTTGCGAAGAACGACTTGGAACGCGACAGAGAGATGCTCAAGAAAGAGGTGGAAAGGGGACCCGTCTACGACGGGGCGAAAGCGTTCAAGCTTTACGATACCTTCGGGCTGCCCCTGGACTTCATGGTCGACGCATGTCGAGATCAGGGCTTGCGGTTTGACCACGGCCGTTTCGATCAGGCGATGCAAGAACAGCGCGAGCGCGCCCGCGCCTCCTGGAAAGGCGCAGCCAAGCAGACGGCCAATCCCGCATATCAGCAACTCCCGAAATCCGACTTCGAAGGCTACCGCCAGACGCGCTCCGACAACTGCGAAGTACTGGCCATCATCAAGGGCGGCCAGGGCGCGCAGGAACTCAAGGCCGGAGACTCTGGCGAGATCATCCTTGATCACACTCCCTTCTACGCCGAGTCCGGCGGACAGGTTGGCGATCGCGGATGGCTCTACTCTGACGATCACAATAGTGTCGTCGCTGAAGTGACTGGATGTTACTACCCGGTGCAGGGCGTGCGGGCTCATCAGGTTGTCATGAAGAACCCACCCTCCGCAAAAACCGCGGAAGGGTGGGGCACCCTCCGCGTTGGCGACAAAGTCGACGCCGTCGTCAACACGGAAACGCGCGCGGCGACTATGCGCAACCATACGGCTACGCATCTGCTCCACGCGGGACTGCGCGAAGTTCTGGGCAAGCATGTGAAGCAGGCGGGGTCGCTGGTGGCTCCCAATCATCTGCGCTTCGATTTTTCGCACTTCACCGGGGTCGAAGACGAAGAGCTGCAGGACATCGAAGACATCATCAACCAAGAAGTTCTGCGCAATGAGCGCGTCGAGATCGTCGAGAACGTTCCCATTGACGTGGCGGTCAACGAGTATCATGCGATGGCGCTGTTTGGCGAAAAATACGGCGACAGGGTGCGCGTGATCAAGATCGGCGATTTTTCTACCGAACTCTGCGGCGGCACGCACACCGGCGCTACCGGCGAGATTGGGCTGATCAAGATTTTGAAAGAGGGAAGCGTGTCGTCGGGCGTGCGGCGCATCGAGGCCGTGACCGGCGAAGGCTCGCTGCGCCACTTCCGCAAAGATCACGAACTGGAAGGCGTGGTCGCTAGCCTCACAGGTCGGTCGACGGGTCAATCGAGCGCGTCAGGGACCCTGACGACCCGTTCCGAAGCCACATCTCCGGCAGAAGCCTTGAAGCTGGAACTGGAAAAGAAAGACGCTGAAATCAAGCGCCTGACGCGCGAACTCGATCAGGCGCGGATGAAGTCCGCATCATCGAGCACGGCCAATATCGGCGAAAAGGTTAAGGAAATTCACGGCGTCAAAGTGCTGACCCATCGCGTGGACAATCTGGAGCGCGCCCAGATGCGCACGCTGGTCGATCAACTTCGCGACAAGCTCGGCTCGGCTGTCGTCGTACTGGGCTCCGCCTCGAATGGCAACGTCTCGCTGATTGTTGGCGTCACCAAAGACCTCACCAGCCGCATTCAGGCGGGAAAAGTCATCGGCCCCGTCGCGCGGAAAGTCGGCGGGAAAGGCGGAGGGCGTCCGGACTTGGCCGAAGCCGGCGGCAAAGATGCCGCTGCGCTGGACGCTGCGCTGGTTGAGGCTTACAGTGTCGTGGAGTCTTTGCTTAAGTAGACTACGCTTAGATAACAACGGCCATAGAATGACTTTCGTCGACGGTTGATTGCGGCGCGGGGTCGTCAGTTCCTCGGGTAACTGAATCCAATTCCTTCCTGGAGGTGTCTTCATGGGCCGACCCCTGGTGAATAGCGAAGCGATTCTTTATGGTCAACTGGTGCAAGGCGCGTATGCGATGTTCAAACGCGATCGCACTAATCTCAAGCCTGAACCTCAGGCTGGCGATATTCCCGATCCTTATGAATTCGTGGCCTGGATCCACATGTCCGACTTCATTTTCGGACGCACCGAGCCTAAGTTCTACGGGTTCATCGCGCGCAACACAAATACGCAGGAAAATTTCGCGGTTGCCATTCGCGGCACCGAAGGGGCTACCGAGTGGTGGGACGACGCCTCGGCTTATCTGGTCCCGTTTTCGCAGGTTCCGCACTCGGGCCGGGTGGCGCATGGTTTCGACAGAATTTACAGCACGTTGAAGATCGAGCAGCATCCACGGACCGCCGGGCGCTTGCTGGAGGCCGGCCCGCTGCCGGAGTTGCAGGGATCGTTCGGCGACCAACTGGAGCAGTTGCACCTGCGGTTGGAGAAAGTAAGCCTGAGAGCAGCCGTCGTCAACGAAAAGAAAGGCCGGCCTGAGCGCCCCTACATTGTTACCGGGCACAGCCTGGGGGCGGCGCTTACCACTCTGTTCACGATGGAGAACAAGGAGAAGCGGAAGTTCGATATCGAGACCTCGTGCACGTTCGCCTCTCCCCGGGTTGGCAATATGCCTTTTGCGCGCGTGTTCAATTTGCTGCCCCTGACTTCATGGCGCATCGTCAACTCCTGGGATCTGGTCCCCAAGCTTCCGCTCCATATTCCGCTGATCCTCGACTATGAGCACGTGAATACGGCGTATGAATTTTCTTCGGAGGGCAAGGTGAAGATGAATCCGGTATGCTGGCATTCGATGGAGACTTATTTACACTGGCTGGATGCGAACCTGCCGGTTGAGGCATGTTGCGTACCGTAAACTTGTTTTCGCCGGCAATCCTATTTCGCTTAATCCTATGGACGATCGCATCCGATTCATCGAGCACCAGGGCAAGCGGATTCTGCTGCTGGACTATTCCCATGCCACTGCGCCGGAAATGCAGCTTCTGCTTGAGCATGTGCGGATGACCGTAGCCCGGCATGCGCGAGAATCACTGCTTACGTTCGCCGATTTCACCGGCGCCACTGTGGATCACGCAGTGGCTACAAAAATGAAAGAAGTCCTGACGCTCGACCGTCCTTTTGTGAAGAAAACGGCTTGGGTTGGCAGCGAGAGTATTCCGCATGCCTTCATGGAAAACTTTCACAGTTTTTCCCAGCGCGAGATTGCGACCTTTAAGACGCGGGAAGAGGCGATGGACTGGCTGGTGGAGGAATAGGTCTCAGGTGTCAGGTCTCAGGTCTGAGGAAAATCCCTTTGCCGTGATTCACCGGTGTTCTCGATTCATACAGTCTTTTCTGAGACCTGAGACCTAAGACCTAAGACCTGGCTCCGGTTGGGGAATAGCCCGAGGAACGTGCCCGGACCTACTCTATCGGTTTACATAGCCATCTGGAATGGCTATAATTGAAATATGCAAGTCAGCGTAGCCGATGCCAAGAACAAGCTTCCGCAGTTGATTAGAGCGGTCGAGGATGGAGAACCGGTGACCATCTGCCGCCGCGGTGTGCCGGTGGCGGACATCGTACGTACGAAGAAGCCGGCTCGTAAGAAACGGATGTTGGGGACACTGCGGGGCAAGATCCAGGTGCTCGACCCGAATTGGTGGAAGCCGATGACGGCGGATGAGGTGGAAGACTTCCTGGCGGGGCGCGTGAATCGCGAATAAGATGCGCCTGCTTCTCGACACAGCGATTCTGATTTTTGCGGTCGAGGCGCCGGAGCGGCTCAGCAAGCGCGCGGCCGCCGCTTTGGAGAACACAGGAAACGTTCTCGAGTTGAGCGCGATTTCGGTAACGGAGATCGCCATCAAGGCGTCTCTGGGTAAGCTGAAGATCACGGCCGCGATGGCGCGTCAGGCGGTTCAGGATCTGGATATTCGCATACTGCCCTACACGGGCGAGCATGCCCTGCGATTATTCGAACTGCCACCGCATCATGGCGATCTGTTCGATCGCCAAATCATCGCGCAGGCACTGTCCGAGAAGGTCCCCGTAATAACGCCGGACGAGAAATTCAGGCTCTACAGCGGACTCAGGATCATCTGGTGACGGGAGTGCTCAGGTATCAGGTGTTAGGTCTTAGGTCTCAGGAAAATCTCTTCGTCGGCGACCGCGCGACGGTTTGACCCGGGTGCTACAGCCTTTCCTAGGACCTTAAGACCTAAGACCTAAGACCTAAGACCTGAGACCTGCCTTTCTCAGCTTCTCCACCTCAGCGTCACCGGCCCCGTCATCGGATGCCGAAACTCGCCGCCGTTCTTCTTTACTTCCAGCATGGCGTTCTTCAATCCGAAATACCACTTTGCGGGACGGTCGGCGTCGTCGATCAGCATGAGGCGCGGGTTGTGCTTCAGGCCTTCGGATTGCAGTTCCATCGTCCGGCGATCCTGCTCGACAAACTTTGCGAAGACAAATTTCAGCAACTGGGGGCCGAAGGGAATCCAGCGAAACAGGTTCCAGGCGGCCACTACGTCAATGCGGCACTGGCTGCGCGTAATGGGAGTGACGGTGGTCAGGCTTGAGAACCAGTATTTGCCGGCGCGAATAATTTCCGAGCGCAGGTTGGGCAGGACGAAATCGATGGTCGTGGTAATCGAATCGGCGTCGGCGTAGAGGCGCAGAAGTTTGTAGGGAGCGCTGTTGGAGCTGGGCGTGTGCGCGCTCATGCGAAATCCGTAAGGGATGGGTTCGAAGTTCTTCCGCTTCTCGTGAATCGATTTTTGCGTGCGCCACCACCACGCCTGGTGAACGAAGGGACCGTGCGCGGGATCCATCAGGCCGATGATGCCGTGGTCGACGGAACAAGGCAGGTCGGCGGTGAGATAGGCGAGTTTGTAGTGCTCGCTGAATTTCGGAATCTCAGGCGCGGGCATCGGAGCGGGCGCGGGTTTCGAGAATCCGGCTCCGGCTGGACCCGTGTCGGGGATAAACACCCACACGAAGTCGTCTCGCTCCTCGCACGGATAGCTGCCGGCGTAGATGCGGTCGATCTTCAAATTTTGATCGGAGACGAGCGACGGGATCAGCTTGCACTGGCCGGTGCGGGCGTCGAATCTCCAGCCGTGGTACGAGCATTCGATCTGTTGGCCGTCGAATTGCCCGCAGGAAAGGGGCATTCCGCGATGAGGGCAGGCGTCGCGCAGGGCAAAGGCTTGGCCTTGTTGGTCGCGTCCGATGACCAGCGGCTGTTCGAGCAGCATCGTCTTAGCAAGTTGTCCGCGGCGGAGTTGGTTGGACGGGAGTGCACGGTACCAGAAGCCGAAGAGCATGAGCGCGTCGGGCGTCTGCCACCCCAACGGGCCAACATCGGGCCCGCCGGGGGCCCCGGTCTGGGACTGGAGTGGGAAGTCGTCAGGCATTGGAAAGGTGAGAATACCGCAGCGGCGGCGAAATCAAAAACTGGAACCGCCGAGGTGCGGAGAACGCCGAGAAAAGCGAATCAAGTTCTGAAGCACTCCAGATACAGGAACACAGAGGCCACGGGCGGCAATCCCACTCATCGCAACGAACGCGATGAGTGGGGCACCCGCTGCATGCGCGTTCTTAGCTGGACGTAAGCTTCGCAGGCCACACCGGGTTCTTCTATGTGGGCGAGGAAGAGCTTGCGCAGGGCGGCGGTCGTCAGGCGGCCCTCGATGTAGGCGTCATAGAGGTCGGTGCCGGTGAGATGGCCGAGTTGCTCGGCAACGTATTCATACTTGCGGCCGGTGAAGGGTGGAGCTGACGCGCCGCGGAAATCCTGCTTACGGTGCTCGGTCAGGAAGTCGAGAGCGTCGACAGCGTCGGCGAAGGGGAGCGCGGTCTGATGTTCGAGGTCTTCGCGCGTCACTTCGAACAATTCCGCTATATCGGGATCGCGGAGAGCGGGACGCGCGGGATGTAAGATGCGCGATCCGAAAAAGGCGAGCGCGTGCTCGAAGACGGCCATGTAAAACACGTCGTCTTGATGGAGAGTCTTCGCGCCAGGTGCCGCTTGCGCTGCGGGAACCTTGCCGTTCGAAAGGTTGGGTAAGCCGCGGCAGGCTTGATGAAGGCAGCGTACCGCGTCCTCGGTCGAGGAGGTCATGCGGAACTGGCGCACGTACACGGCGTTGATTGGAGTCAGGTAAACGCTGCCGCGCTCGCGAACCTGGCGGAGCAGAGAGCGGCGGTGTTCGGCCGTGAATCCCTTGCGCGACAACAGGCGGCGCAGAAGCGTGTCAGAGCTGCGCGAATAGACCTCGGGCATGAGGTCGACCAGGAGCCTGGGCTGCGTGGTGTTGTGCGACGAGTACTGGTTGATGCCGAGAAAACGCACCATGCCTTCGATCAGGTTATAGAGGGTGGGGCCGAGGTCGGGCGCGCTGTCGTTATCGCTATCGTTGCGTCCCCAGCGGTCGAGCCAGAGACGGTAGGTCTCGTATTTTTCCAGCGGCGTGGCGTTGAAGACGCAGACAACATTTTCGCGGACTTCTTTGCGAACTTCTTTGCGGACTTGGACGGCTTCGACGTGGTCGCGAGCTTCTCCGGCGGCGCGCCAGTAGAGGGCGTCGACGTTTTGCAGAACGGTGAGCGTGGGTTCGGCGGGAAGCCGCTCCTGGAGCAGGGCGGGCAGATGCTGGGGCGCGAGATGCGATTCGCCGAACAACACGAAGACGAGCGCGCCGGGATTGTGGCGGCGGAGTTCGGCAATCTTGTCGGCGGCGTGGCGATCCCGGGCCCCGATCTTGCGCAGATCTTCGCGGGGCATGCAATCGAGACCGTAGATGGAGGCGCCGTGGTCGCGGGCGGCGGAAAGAAGTTCGTAAAATGTCGGCCAGTCGTATCCCCAGTCGAGATCGAAACGGATGCGTTGGCGCAGTTCATTTTCATCAATCTCGCCGCGAAGCCATTCGTCGAGAATGTGCTGGTCGCGGGAAAAAATGGTTTCCACTCCCAGCACTACGTGGCGTTGGTGGAGTTCGGGATCGCGCAGGAGCGAGGCCAAATAACGCTGCGAGTTGGGCAGGGCGTGATAGTCGCCGACCAGGACGATTCCGGCTTGGGCGATTTCGTGGCGCACATCGCTCGGGGCCAAGACCTTGTCGTAAGAGCGATAAGCCTCGCGAAAGTCGCGCAGATACTTGCATCCGGCAGAGGGATCAATGGCGCCAATCGTACGCACGACGCTGACGAGGGCGTGGCGTTGTGCGGCACTGCGCCGCGATCGTAAGATGCCGGTGGTGGACATAAAACTGGTCGTTGGTCGTCGGTCGTTCGTCGTTCGGTCGTTCGTCGTTCGTCGTTCGCCCTTTGCTGCCTTCAGTGTCGAAATTACAAATCAGGAATTACAAATTACAAATCATTCGGCTTCCCCCGCCTTGACTTGCCTTTCGAGCGTCCCTATGCTCAGTTTTTCGAGGCCGTGAACTGGATGGCCTGGTGGAGCGCCAACTTTGTCCCTTCCGATTCCAGAAAACCTCACGGTGGCCGCTACCGGCGCCAGCGGGTCGTTATTCTTGAAGCACTTCCTGCTCACCGTGGAACGCGATTCGCGCGTGAAGACGGTGAACTTCATCGTTTCCGACAGCGGCCTGCGCGTCTTGGCCGAGGAACTCGGTGTCGAAGGGCGCTCCGACCTTCTACGTCAAATCATCGGCGTGTCTTCGGCAAAGATTCAGCAGCAGGCCAACACCGATATCGGGGCCAACGTGGCCAGCGGGTCGTATCCTTCGGACGCGATGGTCGTGATCCCGTGCAGCGTCGGGACCCTGGGCCGCATTGCCAACGGCACCGCCTCGCGGCTGATCGAGCGCGCCGCCGATGTGACTCTGAAAGAGCGCCGGCCGCTCGTGCTCTGTGTCCGCGAAACGCCGCTCAACAAAATCCACATCCGCAACATGGCGCTGGCGGCGGATGCGGGGGCGACCATCTTCCCCGTGATTCCGACGTTTTATAACCATCCGTCAGACGCCGATGCCATGGCCCACGAATTCGCGAACCGGGTGCTGGCGCATATAGGCCTGGCCCAGCCGGATGCCTACCGCTGGAAGGGCTAGCCAGCGGAAAATATTTCCCGTAGAGACGCGGCAAGCTCCGTCTCTACACGTGGAGCGATGCGAAAGATCAACGACTTGGGGGAAGCCTTTCCTGCTTTGCAGGCGTGCTCTCAGTCTAGGGAAGGGGCAGTAACGAAGGTAGGTATCTGGCGGGCATGTACTGGAGGGGTTGCACTGAGAACTGACGACTGACAACTGACAATTGGCGACTGAGAACTATTGCTTCCCGAGGCACACCTCGTCCGTGCGGTTGACGCCGAGCCGGCTTTTTTGTAATCTGCGCTTAACACCGGAGAGGAGGTGGTCGGATGACAAGTTCTGATAGTCACAGTAGAAGTACCAGACCAGGTGAGGTGGCTGAGTCTTAGGGCGGTTGCTCTAAGCGGAGTTCCTGAGGAACCATTGGTCGGGGAAATCAGGGACATTCTCTCGCAAACCATCCGTGAGTATGGGCTGATCCGCCGGGCACAGGCTGTGCCCGCGGAGCGCCGGGGTACCCGGCACGCGCGATTTTCGCGTGACGGGGTGGTCGAGCGAGGGGCCACGAGAGTGACCACCTCAGTCAATCCCAAACAGTCCACCGGGCAGCCCGCAGGCTGAAACGCTTGCGGGCTGTTCTTTTTTCAGGTGTCAGGTGTTAGGTCTTAGGTCTCAGGAAAAGCGTGACCTAAGACCTAAGACCTAAGACCTAAGACCTAAGACCTAAGACCTTTCTTATCCCACCGCGCCGTGGAAAAAGATATCCGTGTATTGGCGCACAATGGCTTCGCCTTTCAGTTCGCCGTCGGGCTTGTACCACTGATAGATCCAGTTGATCATGCCGACCAGTGCAAACGCGGCCGCTCGCGGCGTGACCGCCGATGGGGAATTACGCTTGCGCTGTACTTCGGCGATCAGGTTCTCCACGAAGTGCAGGTAATCTTTCTTGCGTCCATTGATCTTGCGGCGGAGGGCGGGCGCCAGCGGATGGTTCTCGTGCAGCATCACCGTAATCTCGCGGTCTTCGGGGCTGAGCACAACCTCGATGTGCAGCCGGATCAGCGTGCGCAGACGCTCTTCCACTCCCTCAATGCGGCGCACCACGTTGATGACCCGTTGTTCGGTGATGTCCATGGCGTGCGACATGATGTTGTAGAGGATCTCGTCCTTCGATTGGAAGTGGTGATACAGGCCGCCCTTGGAAAGCTTGAGCGCGGCGGCGACATCGTTCATCGAAGTGGCATCGTATCCCTGCTGTTGAAACAGGCGGGCGGCAGCGCGCAGGATTTCCTGACGTGGTTCGGGACGATGTTCCTGACGATGATCGAGGGTAGCTTCGCGGTGCATCACAAGAGATGGTATCGCGGAACGGGTCGTGGGGCCATTGAATCATTGACTCATTGAGGTATTGAATCATTGACTCAATGGCTCTCTGGGCCAATTCGTCGAAGCACTAGGTCAGCGGCTCGTCGTTCCTCAGCAGTAGCCCACGGGGCCACCACCGCAACGCAACGCTCCGGAAGATTTGAGCAGGGCAATGTCGCGTACCGGGTTTCGTTTTGGAAGGGCGCCGGAATGTCCGCCACTGTAGGTACGATAAGAGCCTCAGGTCGATACGTCTGCACACTTTGCAAAAACTCTCTGTACCGACGTTCATTGCCTGTTTCCATTGTCGCAGGGACAATAGTCTTACCAGTATCCGTCTTTAGCGGAGAGACCTCCAACTTCATGATCGCACTCCTGACGGCAGAGGAGGACGGCGGAAGTAATATTCGCACTACGACCCAGTCTTCTTTTCGCGTGCACCCTGCACCAAAACACACCAAAACCAAGCCGATGATAAGCGCTACACAGTGTACGCCTGCTGCAATCGCACGAAAGTTGACACTAGTTTTGATTACTTCTTTTCGCATTTGCTCTCCTGGCAGCAATAACAGATTTCGGTCGTGCCGCCATACGTGATGGGAATGACTCAATGCCTCAATGATTCAATGCCGCAATGGTTCTACGCCTCCGTCCGCCAACGGAATCGCGTGACCGCTACCACACCGAACAACAGCGTGAACAGCAGCAATACAGCGATGGGCGCCAGCGCCGAGGAGAATCCCAAACCGCGCCAGGTCATGCCGTCCAGACCATCCATCGCCCAGCGGGTGGGAACGACCACGGTCAGTGTCCGGAGCCATTTCGGAAAGACGAAAGTAGGCACCCAGGCGCCGCCGAGCATCACCATGATGAGCGTCGCCATGATGGAATAGCCGCGGGTGGCCTCGACCGTTTCACCGAGAGCGGCGACCATCAGGCCGAAGGCCGCGGTCATCAAGGAGAATGCGGCGCAGACTCCCACAAAGCCCGCGAAACTGCCCAGGATGCGGACGCCGAACACCACCCGCGCGAAGCTGAAGAGCACCGCCAGAATAAAGCCCGACATCAGCGAGGCACTCACCGCCCGGCTGCCCAGCAGCGTGGACCGGGAAAGCGGCGCGGCCCTCAGCCGCTGCCACAGCCCACTCTGACGAAGCATCAGCAGCGCGATTCCGGCATCCAGTCCCATGAAAAGGATGAACTGAATGGCCATTCCTCCGAACGAGTGTGCATACCCGTTGTACGCCACATCGTGCCCCGAGGTAATCGCTTCCTCTCGCGTCTGGTAAGGCATGGTCAGGCCGCCGGATAACTGTGTTTGCCCGGACGCGCCGGCGCGGTCGTGGCGTTCATTGAACTCCTTCACCCCGCCGAGCAAATCGCCGAGAGCCTTTCGGTCTTCCGCTGGGAGCCGTGGATTGTTCTGCACTTGCGCCAGCGACTCGTCCACCATTTCCCGCCCGCTTCTGCCGGTGAACATCTCCTTGCTCACACTCTGCATGACCGCACCGCTCAGGAGGCCCTTCACCATGCCGAGTTCCATGTTGTGGGAAGGGTCGTAAAGCACGCCGAGCTCGGGCTTGTTCGCGCCGGTCTCGCTCGAACCAGTGAAGAGGGCGTGTCCAGCATCCCTTCCAAAATCTTTGGGAATGACAATCGCGGCTGTCGCCTTACCCTTGCGCACCGCCTCGCGTGCGGCGTCCAGCGTGGATGCCTTTACATCGAGGTTCTTATCGCCGGCGAGCTGAGCGATCAGCCCGCGGGAGATGTCGCTACCGTCCTGGTCAATCACCAGCACCGACACTTTGCTGGTCTCCGCGTTGCCACCTTGCCCGCCGAACAGGTAGCCAAAGAAAGAGGCCAGAAGGATGGGAACCACCAGCCCGACAATCACCGCTCGGCGGTTGTTGAAAAATAGTTTCAGGTCTTTGAGCACCAGAGCCAGGAAGGGAATCATCGCGAATCTCGAAGGCTCCTTCCCGTGAGAGTAAGAAAAACGGTCTCCAGACTCGGTTGCTCGCTGGAGACATGGTTGTAGGAATGCCCGTTCTCGGCCAGCCAGCGAAGAACGCCGGGCGCGCCACGGGACAGGTCGTGAACTCCAACCCGCAGCGTGCCTTGATCCAACTCCGCCGACTTCACTTCCGGAAGCGCCAGCATCGGTTCCGGCTTGAAACCGTCCGCATGGTCGAGTTCGACGGCAATCACGTTGGTGACCGGCAACAGCTTGTGCAGTCCCTGCAACGTGTCGTTGGCAATCAGCTTCCCGTGATCGATGATTACGATGCGGTCGCAAAGGCGCTCTGCCTCTTCCATATAGTGCGTGGTGTAGATGAGGGTTTTGCCGCGCTTCTTCAGAGTCTCCAGATTTTCAAAAATGGCATTGCGGCTTTGCGGATCGACGCCGACCGTCGGCTCGTCGAGCAGAAGGATCTGCGGATCGTGAAGCAGCGCCGCGGCCAGGTTGAGGCGGCGTTTCATGCCTCCGCTGAACGTTCCCACCTTGTCGCCGGCGCGATCCGACAGCCCCACCAGAGTCAGAGCGTCGCCGATCGCCCGCTTTACGGTCGTGCCGGCGAGCGAGTAAAGCGCCGCGAAGAACGTCAGGTTGTCGCGGGCGGTAAGCTGGTCATAGAGCGCCATTTCCTGCGGGACGAGGCCAATCTTTAGCTTGACCGGGTCGGTGTCGCGCTTTACCTGCTTGCCTTCGATCAGGACTTCGCCGGAATCCGGGCTCAGCAATCCGGCAATGATGGAGACGGTGGTCGTCTTGCCGGCGCCGTTTGGTCCGAGCAGCCCGATGGTCTCTCCGTAATCAGCCCGAAAGCTCACGCCGCTGACTGCCATCAGCTTTCCGTAACTCTTCGTTAGGCCGTTCACTTCAAGCATGGCTGAGGAGTGTATCATCGTCACATTTGGTGTTGATGAACGGCATTCTAAATGTTGTTGTGACGCGCAGCTTTTCTACGCTCGCCCGCCAGCTAGTCTGCGCTGGGTTGACAGGGGAAGGGCCAAGTGGATAGCATCTCTAGAACCGACCGAGCGGTCGGTTTTTGTTTTCAAACACGATTCAGCCTATATCGACAAGGAGTTTTACAGTGGCCACAGTCTTTTATCAAAACCATGCCAATCCTTCAGCCCTGAAGGGCAAAACCATCGCCGTTTTCGGCTACGGCTCGCAGGGACACGCGCAGGCGCAGAACCTGCGTGACAGCGGATACGACGTCATCATCGGGCTCGATCCCGGGCGCGGCTCGGCCCAGCAGGCACGCGCCGATGGCATGACCGTTCTGGCGCCGGCCGAGGCCACCAAGCGCGCCGACTGGCTCCAGGTTCTTACCCCCGACGAGACCCAGGCCGCCTTCTATGAATCGGCCATCAAGCCGCATCTGCACAAAGGAAAGATTCTCGGCTTTTCGCACGGGTTCTCGATTCACTTCAAAACCATCAAGCCTCCGAAAGATGTGGACGTAGTCATGATCGCACCCAAGGGCCCGGGTCACTTGGTGCGCCGCGTCTATGCCCAGGGCGGCGGCGTCCCCTCGCTGCTGGCCATTCACCAGGATGCCAGCGGACGCGCCCATGAACTCGCGCTCTGCTACGCCCACGGCATCGGTTCGACCCGCGCCGGTGTGTTGCAGACCACCTTCAAAGAAGAAACCGAAAGCGACTTGTTTGGCGAGCAGGCCGTCCTCTGCGGCGGATTGACTTCGCTGATGCAGAAAGGTTTCGAGACGCTGGTGGCCGCCGGCTACGCTCCCGAGATTGCCTACTTCGAGTGCGTCCATGAGATGAAGCTGATCGTCGACCTGATCTACGAAGGCGGGCTGAGCCGCATGCGTTACTCGATTTCGAACACGGCCGAGTACGGCGACCTCACGCGCGGCGAAAAAGTTGTGGGAGACGAAACCCGCAAGGCGATGAAAAAAGTGCTGAAGCAAATCCAGAACGGCAAGTTCGCCAAGGAATGGATCGAAGAGAACAAGAAGGGCGGCAAGAAGTTCGCCAAGCTGCGCGAGGCCGCGAAGCAGCACCCGGTTGAAAAGGTCGGCGAGCAGTTGCGGGCGATGATGTCGTGGCTGCCGTCGGAAAAGAAAAAAGCCACCGAGCCAGTTAAGCCCGGGCCGAAAGCGGTGAATGCGTAGAGACCAGTTCTCAGTTCTCAGTTTTCAGTTCTCAGTAAGAACAAACCCGCTGTTGTTGCTGATAACTGATAACTGACAACTGAGAACTTCCTCTCCATCGGCTACACTGTCAGCATCATTCCCATGGACCTCAAACATCGCAGTCGCAATATCACCGACGGGCGCGACCAGGCTCCGGCGCGCGCCATGTACAAAGCCATCGGCTTTACCGACGACGACTTGGCGAAGCCGCTAATCGCCGTCGCCAACACCTGGATCGAAACCATGCCCTGCAACTTCCACCTGCGGCGGCTTTCGGCCAAAGTGAAAGAAGGCATTCGCGCCGCCGGCGGCACGCCGATGGAGTTCAACACCATCGCCATTTCCGACGGCGAGACCATGGGCACCGAAGGCATGAAAGCGTCGCTCGTGAGCCGCGAGGTGATTGCCGACTCCATCGAACTGGTCTGCCGCGGACAGCTCTTTGACGCGGCGGTCTGCGTGGTCGGTTGCGACAAGACCATCCCCGCCGCAGCCATGGCCCTGGCGCGCATGAATCTTCCCGGCCTGGTGCTTTACGGTGGAACGATTGCCGCTGGCAAGTACAAGGGCAAAGACGTCACCATTCAGGACGTGTTCGAAGCCGTAGGCGCGAATGCCGCGGGAAAAATGAGCGACGCGGATTTGCTGGCGCTGGAAAACGTGGCGTGTCCGGGAGCCGGCGCGTGTGGCGGCCAGTATACGGCCAACACGATGAGCACGGTGATGGAGCTGATCGGCCTTTCGCCGATGGGCTTCAACAGCATTCCCGCCATGGACCCGCGCAAGGACGAAGTCGCCTTCCGCTGCGGCGAAGTAGTGATGAATCTTCTGAAGCAGGGAATTCGTCCCAGCGATATTTTGACGCACGCCGCGTTCGAGAATGCCATAGCGAGCGTAGCGACGACCGGCGGCTCGACCAACGCCGTGCTCCACCTGTTAGCGATCGCGCGCGAAATGGGCGTGCCTTTGGAGATCGACGATTTTCAAAAGGTGAGCGAGCGCACGCCGTTGCTCGCCGATCTGAAGCCCGCCGGAAAATACGTAGCGGCCGACGTGGACGCAGCGGGCGGCATTCAGTTGATCGCCAAGCGCCTGCTCGAGGGCAAGCACGTAAATGGCTCGGCCATGACGGTGACCGGCAAGACACTTGCCGAAGAAGCAAGCGCCGCGAAAGAAACTCCCGGACAAACGGTGATCGCTCCGCTGAGCAAGCCGCTGAAGGCGACCGGCGGCCTGGTGATCTTGAAAGGCAACTTAGCTCCGGGGGGTGGGGTGGTAAAGATGAGCGGGCACGAACGTGGTTCGCATACCGGCCCGGCCCGCGTCTTCGATTCCGAAGAGGCCGCGATGCAAGCGGTGACCAGCAAGCAAATCAAAGCCGGGGACGTGGTGGTGATCCGCTACGAAGGCCCAAAGGGCGGACCCGGTATGCGCGAAATGCTGAGCGTAACCGCGGCGATTGTGGGCGAAGGCCTGGGCGAAAGCGTGGCCCTGCTCACCGACGGCCGCTTCAGCGGAGCTACCCGAGGGCTGATGGTCGGCCACGTAGCTCCGGAAGCCGCGCTCGGCGGCCCCATCGCAGCCATCCGCGAGGGCGACAAGATCACCATCGACACCAAGGTCCGAAAGCTGGAACTCGAAATTTCCGACGCCGAGATCGCGCGACGGCTGGCGGAATGGAAACCCCCGGCACCGCGGTACAAAACCGGCGTGTTCGCCAAGTACGCGGCGCTGGTGAGGTCGGCGGCGGAAGGAGCGATTACCACACCCAGCCCGGTGGGTCACTCCAAGCCGTAGCGGCCGGTGGGATTTTGCGACAGTTACCTGTTCGTTCAGTTGTCAAAGAGGCCCCAAGCCGGTGGATAGTTTTCCGAGGTGCCCACAAACCTTCGAGAATGCCGGGGCGCGGAAATCGGCGGTTCGACGCTGTGGCCGGCCCGACGGTTGCAGCACAGTACATCCTGACAATTCTCACCATTTCCAACTGAAGCAGGATAGTTTAGGATCTACCCGCTCACAAGCAGGTCGTCATCGGTAATGATCTCCTCTCCTTTTGATCGATTGGATTATCCCAGCCTCCGTCAAAGTGTGTACTTGAATCAGGCATCGCTGGGATTGATCGGTCAACCAGCAGTAACCGCAATGCACACTTTCATAGACAATGTTGCTAGGCATGGCAACCTCTACATGTCCGATAGGGATGAGGTGGCATACTGCGAAACGCTCCGCGAACGCGCATCGCGATTGCTTCACTGCGACTCCACGCAAGTCGCAATTGTCGCGAGCGCAAGCGAGATATTGGGACAACTTCCGATGTTGCTTCAGCCGAAACCAAAGAGCACAATTCTGGCCGTTTCATCAGACTTTCCTGCGATCACTCGGCCGTGGCTTCGTCTGGCTGCTCTAAAAGACCATACGGTGCGCTTTGTTGATGACCAGCCTACGTGCGATTTGACCGATACACTCGTTGAGGCAATTGATGAGAGTACTTCTGTGGTTGCGGTGAGCAGTGTGCAATACGCCACGGGTACGGTGGTGGATATTTCTCGGCTGCGCCAAAGCACTGTCCAGGTTGGTGCACGTTTGATTGTAGACGCGACGCAAGCGGCAGGTGCAGTGCGGGTGGACGCAGCGGAGTGGGATGCTGATGCCCTCGTTGCCAGCGGCTACAAATGGCTTGGTGGACATGGAGGCGTTGCACTGGCAAGCATGTCGCCACGCTTGCTTGAGCAAATCCCCCCTTTAACGGGTTGGATGGGCGCGTCGGACCCCTTTGGATTTGATGCAACCTCTGTGTCGCTAGCTAATGATGCGCGGCGCTACACGCAATCAACAATGTCGTATGTCTCGATGGTGGGTCTCGTGGTAGCAATTGAGCAGTTGTTGTCCTTGGGGGAAGCTTGCATTGAAGCACATGCACGGAGTTTGGCGGCAATGTTGGTTGGCGAAGCCAGCAAGTATGGTTGGCAACCGTTTCGTAGTGTTGGCGATCCTGCTGGGTCTCCACACATCATTTCACTGGGCCGCCCTCGCGAAAGCGTACAAGCAATTGTGGAAAGACTTCGTGGTCACAATATTGTCTGCAGTACACGTGGCGGACGCATTCGGATCTCGCTCGCCCCTTACAACGACGAAAGTGATGTCAACACCCTTATCGAAGCATTTGCAAGAGCACGTTCCGGATGAATTTTAGAGATCGAAACTGCAGGATAACCAGCAGCAGCACGGAAACTCAAAGGCGCAGGTTTCTTGTCGAAAATGCCAGGTATTTTGCACGGAAAACAGGTGCCTTCACCCCACGCTGAGTTGGTTGCTGTTGTAATCAAAGCGATAGCGTTCAGAACCCCGTCCGCCGTCGCGATTTCTTAACAGTGATTCTGCGATTGGATAGGCACGAAGCGTTGTATCGCTTAGAAGCGGCTTCGCGCCCAAGTGGCGATGCTTCGGGTTTCGGGTTCCGGATGCTGGCGAGCGGCGCGGACTACAGCCTCGACCGCTTCCGGCGAACAAGCCGCGGCGGGCTGTCCGACTCGGCCCAAAGCCCAGAAAACTCCCTGCTCGATGGGTCCGGTTTGAATGCGCTCAGGGTCATAGGCCAGCGAGCAAAGCAACGGTAAGAATTCCGCTTGGAATTCGGGCCGGGCCACCAGGACTTCTCCGAAAGCTTCGGGGACGCCGTAGGGCACATTCCCCGATTCGTCGCTGAGCAACCACAGGAAGCGTCGCAGTAGAGCACGAATGCGGTTTTCGCTCATTCCTTCGCGGTCCCCGGCAACCGCGGCCAGGGCTCGCACTGCCTTCCATTTCAAGGGCGCATCGGCAGAACAAAGGCGGCTGGTGAGATAGCGGAGGGTCTTCGCGGGTTCTCGCCTGGCAAGTTGAGCCAGGGCGCTCCAGTCCTCGTTGCTCACCGCATCGTCGATGTTCGTTTTCCACTGCCCGCCGGGCATCACCCAACCTCGACCCACAACCAGAAGTCATCTCATAATGAACCGAAGCCATGGCCCTCAGGGGCTAAAGCCCGCGTTTCTATTGGTTCCGGGCGGCACGGCTGAAGCCGTGCCCTTCCCAATCCTGCTTGAAATGGAGTTTTTCCGCAGCCTGTGAAGCCGTGCCCTTCCCAAAACCATTTATGAGATAGCTTCCAGTACCTATGCTAACTGGTTAGTACACTCAGAGTACATGGGAAGAAATACCCGCTATAGCGCCCCAGCCCTGCACTTGGTTAGACTGCTCTTTCTTATCAAAGGAGCAAACCATGTCCAAGGCAATCGTGCGTTTCCTCGCCATCTTAGGCGCCCTGTGGCTGATCGGAATGGTCATCGTGTTGGTAGCCGTGATCGGCACGAAGGGAAAGGTTCCATCCAAGACGATTCTCGAAGCGAATTTCGAGCAAACGTTCATGGAAGAGGTGCCGCAGACGCCGTCGGCGCAATTGCTGTTGAACGAAAAACAAACGCTGCGCGACGTGATCGACGCGATCGACCGCGGCGCGAGCGACGATCGGGTTGTCGGGATGATTGCCAAGATCGGCGCGGCTCCGATGGGCGTGGCGCAAACCCAGGAAATTCGCGACGCTGTCCAAAGATTTCGCGCGCACAAGAAATTTGCCGTCGCCTACGCGGAAACCTTCGGCGAGTTTGGTCCAGGCAACGGCGCGTACTACCTGGCGACGGCGTTTGACCACATCTATCTGCAGCCCTCGGGCGACGTCGGACTGACGGGCATCCTCATGGAGTCGCCATTCGTGAAAGGGACATTGTCGAAGCTGGGCGTAACCTTTCATGGCGATCATCGCTACGAGTACAAGAATGCGCTCAACTTTTTCACCGAGACCAAGTACACCGGGCCCCACAAAGAAGCGATGACCGCGATCATGACTTCCTGGTTTAACCAGATGAAGGACGGCATCTGCCAGGCGCGGCAGATTGCGCCGGAGAAGTTCCAGTCGCTGGTGGACGCCGGGCCCTATCTGGGCAAGGAGGCAGTCGCCGCGAAACTGGTGGACGCGGTTGCATATCGCGATGAAGTCTACGGCGACGTAAAGAGCAAGGCCGGCGAAGGAGCGGAGTTGCTCTACCTGGATAAATATCTGCACCGCGCCGGGCGTCCGCACGATCGCGGGAAGACGGTTGCACTGGTATTCGGAGTCGGCGACGTCACCCGTGGCAGGAGTGATTACGATCCCGTGCAAGGCAGCCAGAATATGGGCTCGGATACGGTGGCGGGTGCGATTCGAGCGGCGGCGGAAGATAAGGACGTAAAGGCGATTCTGTTTCGTGTCGATAGTCCCGGCGGTTCGTATGTTGCTTCCGACACGATCTGGCGGGAAGTGGTGCGGGCGCGCCAAGCGGGCAAGCCGGTGATTGTTTCCATGGGAAATCTGGCCGGGTCCGGCGGATACTTTGTGGCGATGGCGGCTGACAAAATCGTCGCCGAGCCCGGAACCATCACCGCCTCGATCGGAGTACTGGGCGGAAAAATGCTCACCAGCGGGTTGTGGGATAAAGTCGGGCTTTCGTGGGACGAAGTGCATCAGGGCCAGAACGCCACCATGTTTACCGGAACGCACGATTACACGCCTGCCGAATGGGCGCGGTTCCAGTCGTGGCTTGACCGGGTGTATGTGGATTTCACCAGCAAGGTTGCCGACGGGCGCAAGCTGCCGAAGGAAAAAGTGCTGGAGATCGCGAAGGGCCGGATCTGGTCGGGCCAGGACGCTAAGAACCTTGGCTTGGTGGACGAACTGGGCGGCTACGATATGGCGCTGAAACTGGCCAAGAAAGCAGCGGGAGTTCCCGAGGGCGACGACGTCAAGATCGTGGTCTATCCGCGGCCAAAGACTCTTCTCGAAAGTGTGATGGAGCGCCGAGGCGCGGAGAACAGCGACAAAGAAGCGGTAAGTCAAACGCTGGCCAAGATTCTAGAAGTAGTGCAACCGGTGGCGCGTGAATTGAATGCTGCCGGAATCAGGCGCAACGAGCAGGATCAGGACGATGTGCTGCGCATGTCCAGGTTCGAGGCAGAGAAGTAAGCTCCCAAGCCAGCAAATTCAATCTCAGGCAGATGTACACGGACGATAACCGCAGCCTTCCGAAAATGCAGGATGGTCAGCGCTTTCTTCCCGGCTGCGCGAGCTCTCTGTCGAAAAAGTCAGCGGCCATTTGGGCCACCTGCTGGTGCACGGCTTCGCGATCGACGCCGGGGTTATCCACGAAAAATTGGGGAAGCTGCTTTTTCCCGGCTTCCGTCCCGGCGTCGAGGAAAGTGTAATGGCCGACACCGCCGGGCAGGATTGTCAGTTTTGCGGTTTTGATATTCGAAGCGAAGAAACGGGCATTCTCAGCGAGAGGAGCGATGACATCTGCCGCGCCGGCGACGATTTCCACTGGAGTAGTGATCTCCTGCAAGTTTTCCGTCGTAAACGCGCGAGCAACGGCTGGGGCGATCGCGAACACGGCTCGGATGCGGGGGTCGCGATAGGAGTCGCCGGCGCGCCGCAGAGTCCGCTGCACGTCGGGTTTTTCCTGGAGAGCTTTAAACTTCTCCATCAAATCTGGCATTTCGGGAGGATTGCAAGCACTCTTTTGCTCATCGCACCAGGCTAGAAGCCGGTTCAGGTCAGTCCTGGCGCCGGCGAGCTCGATCATGGTGTAGCCGCCATAGGAAAAACCGCCCGCGCCAATACGATCGGGATCGATCTTAGAGCCGAAACGCGGGTCCGCTAACACGTCGCTGATCACGGTGCTGATGTCTTTCGCCCGCTCCCAGCCTTCGATAAAACCTTCGGTTGTGTAGCCGGTGAAAGCGTTGTTACCGGGATGATTCACGGCGACGACGATGTAGCCGCGCGCGGCTAGATAGGTGCCAAGCCATGCCATCTGCATCGCGCTGCCGCCCGTGCCGTGGGAAAGCGCAATCAGTGGAAACTTGCTGAACGCGGGGGCCAGCGTAGCATCCTTGGCGGCGCGGCCGGCATAGAACAGTGGCGCATCGGGCGGACCAATGTATTGCTCTTTTTCCCCAGAGCTGTCTTCCGCGGGATACCAGATAATGCCGCCCAGTGTGTGATCGTCGGAGCCGCGCCAGTTGTAGTCTTCCGGCGCGGGAAACTGGCGCAAGCTGAAGCCCACGGGATGGAGGATGGGGTCATCTTTTTTTCCCTTTTTGGAGCCCAACCCAAAAGGTGATAGGAAGAGCAGCGCAATGATAATGATGAGGATGGAACGTCGATGGAACATGATCTCCCTCAGCGCCTGGAGCATCGGATCGTTCACAGGACATGTGGACCGTCGTTGGGTTGGGATTGTAACCCGGCGGAGCAGATTTTGTTCTATCCCCCAGCGATGGGTGAAAACGGAAAAAGGCGGGAATGGAAAATTGAGAATTTCAACTCTGCCTACAGCCCAAGTTTCTTCACTTCCTCGTTGTAATACTTGCGGTAGAGGATTGACCACTCCTCGGAGCCCTCGATGATGGTACGGCGCTGGCTTTCGATCTTTTGGCGCGCAGCCTGGTCGATGCGGGCTTCCTGCATGAGCAACTCTTCGAGAATCTTGCGGACTTCGAGGCGGATAGTGTTGCGGTCCTCGACGAACTCGACCTCATCCAGTCCGGCGACGGCGTCGGTGACAGCGTGGGCGAGTTGGTTGACTTTGTCGCGGCTCAATCGCACGGCAGGAGCGTCCTCATAATTCCGACATTAAAGAACAGCCTTGTATTTTTTCACCAGTTCGGTTTTCACTTTGCGAAACATTTCCTGGTAGTTGGCGCCGCTCTTCTGCATTTCGTCCGAATACGCCTCGAGGATGACGCGCACCTCGTCGTTAATGCGGTCTTCGAGAGCCAGTTCTTCGAGCAGAGCGGCATGCACCTTCTCATTCAGAGCAGGCATCGCCTTGGTCTCGATGAGACCGCTTGCCAGCAGTTTTTTGGAAACTTCGCGGGCCAGATAGCCCACATATTCTTTGGAAAAGAGCATGACTATAGCGCTGTTGTGTGAACAAAAAGTCTAACACAAGCGAGCCAGTCGTTGGTCGCTGGTCGTTAGTTGCTCGCCTGCGCCTCAACTCGTTTCGGCAGGCCGAAAGCAACATTTCGCAGAAGGTTTGCCAACGACCAACGGCTGGCGGCCAACGACCGTCGTTGGCCAGGCAGTGGCGGCTGACTGGCGTAAGTCTTACAATGATGGCAGAACATGTCTCCACATCCAGACGACCTGACAGGCATGAAAGACGATATGACGGCCTTCATCGAAGGTCTGGGTATGCGCCGTTTCTTTGGCTATGTCGAGTGCGAAGAAATTCCCAGCGTGCTGTGGGACTCGGCGCAGAATCCGGATGGATGGAAGGACTTTGTCGAACTCGCCAAGTCCACGGGCGCGCCTTTCCTGACCATGCATTTCTGGGCTCTCGATCGCGCCGAGTTCGACCGTTTGGCCCAGCGCCTCGCCGACGGCGATTACACCAGCGAAGAAGATCTGGAAGAAAGCCGCTGGCTGCGGGCCTACATCGGCAAAACCGGGTTTGTGCAGCTCGGATGGGCATACCAGGGATGCGTCTTCGTTTATGAAGCGGGCACCGAATGGTACGAACATTATCAGCACCTGCGCGAACTGGCAGACGATGCGGGCGGATTCATGATCGACGAACCGGACCAGGACGACGAGCGGTAAAGCAGGTCTTAGGTGTCAGGTCTTAGGTCTTAGGAAAACCGTGCGAACGACCAGATTTCCTGACACCTAAGACCTAACACCTAAGACCTAACACCTAAGACCTGCCCCAATGCGATGGATTTCTAGTCCGCTGAATTCTCCTAAGGCCCGGGTTCTCGAAGCTGCGCTGCATGATTCCAAGTTGAAAATCTCTCCTTCCGCTTTGCCCGTGCTTGCCGATGTGCTTGTTGGTCGTGGGATCGACGAACCGGAGGCGGCTGCTCGTTTTCTGTCGCCTGCACTTGCCGACCTTCACGACCCCCTGCGGATGAGCGGCATGAGAGCCGCTCTGGATCGGCTGGAAGCGGCGTTGGAGCGGAAAGAAAAAGTTCTGATTTACGGCGACTACGACGTGGACGGGACCACGGCAATCGTCATTCTGAAGACAGCCATTGAACTTTGCGGGGGGACGGCGGAGTTTCACGTGCCGCACCGCATCCGCGAAGGCTATGGCATGCGCGACGAGGTGATCGAGCGCGCCGCCGCCAGCGGCGTGCGGCTCATCATCAGCGTAGACACGGGCATTCGCGCCTTCGCCGCCGCCGAAACCGCGAAGCGTACCGGCATCGACCTGATCGTCACCGACCACCACTTGCCGGGGACGGACGGCGTTCCGCATGCGCTGGCGGTTGTTAATCCAAATCAAGACGGTTGCGATTATCCCTGCAAGCATTTGTGCGGCGCGGGCGTGGCTTTCAAGCTGGCGCAGGGATTGATGCAGCGGCGGCTGGATGCGCGCCTCAACGCCAACGATCAGTCGCGCTTGCTGATGTCGTTCATGAAGGTTGTGGCCATCGCCACCATCGCCGATGCTGTTCCGTTGCTCGGCGAGAACCGCGTATTCGCAAAGCTTGGGCTGCAGGGGCTGCGTCGTCCGGTGAACGTTGGGCTGAAGGCGCTGCTGGAAGTCGCGAAGCTTGGCGACGGGCGCGCGCTGACCGCGACCGAAGTCGCCTTCCGCGTCGCGCCTCGACTGAACGCCGCCGGACGCATGGACGCGGGCCGCGACGTGGTGGAACTTTTCAACGAGAAAGACGTGGGGCGTGCCAGGCAGATTGCCGGAAGGCTCGACCAGTTGAACGCCGAGCGTCAGGAAGAAGAGCGGCGCATCATGGACAGCATCGAGCAGCGGCTGGAAGAAGAGCCCGGGTTGCGCGAAGCATATTGCGTGGTGCTCGATGGCGAAGGCTGGCATCGCGGCGTGATTGGCATCACGGCGTCACGGGTGGTGGAACGTCACGGGCGGCCAACGCTGGTCATTTCGCGCGAAGGCGACGAAGCCTACGGCTCTGGACGATCGATTCCGGCGTTCCATCTGCTGCATGCGATCGAATCGTGCCCCGAGTTGTTTTCCCGCTACGGCGGCCACGCGCACGCGGTCGGCTTTGCGCTGCCCAGCTCGAACGTCGAGAAATTACGCGAGCATCTGGATGGCTACGCGCGCGCCCGGCTCACTCCCGCCGATTTCGAACCGCTGCTTGAGTTCGATCGCGAGCTGCAGCTCGGAGAAGTCACTCCCGAACTTCACCAGGCGCTGGTTTTTCTGGAACCTTTTGGGATGGAGAATCGCGAGCCCGTTTTTGCCGCGCGCGCGGTGCGGCTGATGGCGCCTCCACAGGCGGTGAAGGAAAAGCATGTTCGGCTCCGCGTGGCGCCGGCTAGTGTAGGGACGGGGCTCTGCCCCGCCGGGACACAAGCTTCATCCACACAAGCTTCGCCTTCGTGGCGCGATAATATCGGGTTCAAGGCGATGGGCTGGGGCCTGAAGGAATCTTGCGATTGTTTGCAGTTACTGGCCGGAGACCGCTTGGACATTGCCTACTCGCTCGGCATGAATGACCATCCGGAATTCGGCGGGTTGGAGTTGACTTTGCGCGATGTGCTGCGCGCCCGATGAGGACAGCTGATAGCCATACAGAGTGTTTCCTCGCCTGCCTCGCCTGCTTTCGACGATTACCTTCGTTACTTTTCGACCCCAGCCTCGGAAGATAAGGTTTAGAGGAGAAGAGTTTGACTTGACGTATCGTGTGGAATGTATGACTTTAGTAAAGGTCGGAGAAAAACATCGAATGGCTTCCAGGGCATTACCAAAGCCTGGCGCTAAGAGGAAGGCTGAGGCTGCTCGCAAAATCGCATCAATCATCGAAGAGCATATGGATGAATGCGGTTTGTCGGAGCGCGAAAAGAACAAACGCGTGAAGAGCTTTGGGAAGCGTGTGGACCGCGCTATTCAGCTTCGCGCCAAGCGTTCATAGCCTTTTCATACCTCGGGTCCCCCGGCTTAATTCCGAACTCTTTTTCTAGTCCCTCACGAAATGTAGCTAGGTCGTTGGTCTCCATCAATTTTTCAAGTTTCGCCATCAGGTCCCGCTCACGCTGCCTTATGTTGCCCTTTGCCGTTTTCGGTTTTAGGAAATTGACGATGCCCATTAGAGTCCTACAGATTTTGCGACCGAACCCCGCACTCACGTCCCATGAAATCATGCTCCCGGCCAACAGAGGGTAGCAACCCAAAATTAGCCCTCATGCGCCACTTCTCGGTACTGGGCGAATTCAGTGTTGCTCATCCCTCATCTTCTTCAGATATTCGCCAATTGGTGGCGGTCTGCCCATTGGCTGCCTCCTTTCTGTTCGGCGGCCTGATGTGTCAGCGTCAGGCCGTTCGTATTTGACTCCACAGTTAATCCCTTCTACCCGGAACTTCTCCAAAGCCGGGAATCCATCCACTGTCAATACTGCCAGGAGCACCGCGACTACGCTGAACCTTGGGTCTTTCGACTTCCTGCTCCATTCCAGCAAGTTTGTCGGTTTCGGTTATCCATTTGTAGCCAGTCTTCCCACCCGGCAACGCTATCGCTTCTACTTCGTGGTGCTGATGAAGTCTCTTAAGAACGGTGTGCAATGTTGCCAAAAAGTCAGTCGTGTATTTACTGGTGTCGTAACCAAGCGCAACAAGTCTCTCCCTGACTTGTACAGGCGAGAGCGCACCAGAGGAGGTTTGGAGTGCAAGCCGAACAGCATCGCTAAGTTTCCCAGACTGCCCAGCCAGCGGAGTCGGATTGCCGGAGAGCAGTTCTTTTGTCACTTGCTGATCACAAAGACGCGCAAGCCCCTTAATTCCCTCGATTACTGCCGTGATGTGACGGTCAATTTCTGCAAGTCTGGCTGCAAATTTGGCCTTCTCGTCACGAAGCTGGCCGAGTTCGACCTTAGCCAACTCCAACGACCGTTTGTAATCTTCATGTGCCACAAAAGGAGAATAACATGGTGTCCAATAAAGTAAAGAGAATTGTACAAGAATACTCAGACATTTCGTCCAAGCCTGATTGGGTAGACGCTCTGCGATTGGCGCGGGAGGAGCTTAAGCAAGTCGAGGATAGAGCGCAAATACTACGCGAGTCAATTGCTACGTTTGAAACTTTGGTCTCCTCTCCAGCCGAGCCTCATGTTGTATGAGATTTGTTGGCAACACGGAATTCAGACAGTACCCCACTTCTCCGTTCTTTGACAAGAAGCCAATCCAGCTTTATAGTGCCCGTCCATGAGCGAAACTTTGAGTGGGACTTTCTTCTGCAACAAGTGCGGCACGCTGAATGCAGTTGGCGCCCAATTTTGCAGTCATTGCGGAACTTCCACAAGCCCGACGCCTGGAGTTGCCCCGGCTGCGGCTTCTTCATCGGCCAACCCCGCGCCGCCCTACTCAACTCCAGCGACTTCCTATCGGGTGGCCGCTCCAGTAGCGGCAGCGGGCTACGGAGGATTCTGGATTCGCGTGGTCGCGGCCATTATCGACGCGATCCTCTTGCGCGTAGTCGTGGCGCCGGTGGGCATGATCTTCGGCGGCCTCGGGCTGGCGGGAGGAATGATGGGTGGCATTCCTCATATGGGGTTGGGTCTCTTGGGCGGTGGCGTCACGATCGTCTTGCTGGTTTTCGGTTCCTGGTTGTACGAGGCGCTTATGGAAAGCTCGTCGTACCAGGCAACGCTGGGCAAAATGATTCTTGGGATGAAAGTTACCGACCTCAACGGCAATCGAATCTCATTCGGGCGCGCAACGGGAAGGCATTTTGCGAAGTGGATATCGGGTATGATCCTGTGCATCGGCTACATCATGGTCGGGTTCACGGAGCGCAAACAGGGACTGCACGATCTGCTGGCCGGGACGTTAGTGCGGCGGACATAGACCCTGCGCAGATACTTACTTCCTGTCATGGCTTTCCCTACAATCCAACGTGAGCAGGCGTGAATTAGGAGTGTGCCATGACGATCTACGATCCTCCCCCCGGCCGCGGCCGAATCGTCGACATGCAGAGCGGTTCCCTGGCGCGTGGATTGGGATTCCTCGTTCTCGGACTTTTGATTGTGATCTTCCTGTTTTCCGCCGTGACCCGCGTGGACTCAGGCGCGGTTGGCGTCCTGACGCTGTTTGGCCGAGTCACGGGCGAGGCTCTGCCCGAGGGGATCCACGTCATCAACCCGTTCAAGACCAATCACGAACTCTCCATCCGAACCCAGGAGATCAAGGAAACCGCCAGCGTGCCCTCGAGCGAAGGCTTGGTCATGAACCTCGACACCTCGCTGATCTTCCACCTCAATCCCGAAAGGGCTGCCGACGTCTTCCAGAAAATCGGGCCCACTTACGCGGACGTCCTGGTCGAGCCCAACCTGCGAGCGGCCATTCGTGAAGCCACGGCTTCGCATACGGCGAACGCCCTCTACACCGGCGAACGCGAGATGGTTGCCAAGCAGATCTTCGACCAACTCACCAATCTTCTGGGCCAGCGCGGGTTCATTGTGGAGAGCGTGCTGCTGCGCGATATCCAACTGCCCGCCACTCTCAAGGCTTCCATCGAATCGAAGCAGCAGGCCGAGCAGGAGGCCCTGGCCATGAGCTTCCGCTTGCAAAAAGAAACGCAGGAAGCCCAGCGCAAACGCATCGAAGCCGCCGGCGTCCGCGACTTCCAGCAAATCGTGGCCCAAGGCATCAGCGCCCAGTTGCTGGAATGGAAAGGCATTGAAGCCACGGAAAGTCTGGCAAAGAGTCCGAATACCAAAATTGTGGTGATCGGCGGCGGCAAGAACGGCTTGCCCCTGATCCTCGGACAGTAAAGAAAGGAAAGTACCCAGTACCCGGTACCCAGTACCCAAGCAGCCGTGATTTGCGCTGCCTGGCCAGCGGTTCCGATGATGAATCCTCTACAATGCTGGTTTCGTGGTTTGGAGGCCTTTTTTTGTGATGCGAAGCCTGCGTTTCGTGGCCGTCGTTTGTTTCTTGACCTTTCTTTCTCTGGCGCAAGTTTCCCGGGCGCAAAGCCCTGAGGAGAAGACGGCGAAGTATCTGGATTCGGTGCGGCATCAGCCGGGGTTGCTGCTGGCATTTCTGCAGCAGATGCCCAAGGGCGGCGATCTGCATGTCCACCTGAGCGGCGCGATTTATGCGGAAAGCTTCATCGACTGGGCCTCGGAGAACGCTCTCTGCGTGGACCGCAGCACTTCCAAACTGATCCACGCATCGTGCGATTCGTGCGAGCCTTACAAGGTCAAGCCGTCGGTGCGCTGCGCCTATCAAGACCACATTCTCTACGACCAACTCGTGGACGCCTGGTCGATGCGCAACTGGCATCGGGAGGAGGAATCGGGCCACGACCATTTCTTCGCTACCTTCGAAAAGTTCGGCCCGGCAATGGAGAAGCACGTCGGCGATGCGTTCGCCGAAGTAGCGTCGCGGGCGGCGGCCGATCATCTGCAATACGTAGAGGTGATGCACACGGCTGACGGTGCGCAGGCGGCCGTCCTGGGCACCAAGATTGGATGGGACGACGACTTCAGCAAGCTCCGCGACAAACTGCTTGCGGGAGGAATGGCCGATATCGTGGCATCGGTTCGCAGCCTACTTGATTCCGATGAAGCCCGAAAAAAAGAAGTACTGCATTGCGGGACGGCGCAGGCTGCTCCTGGATGCGAGGTCACGATCCATTATCTCTACCAGGTGTTGCGAGGATTGCCGCGCGAGCAGGTGTTCGCGCAGATTTTGCTCGGCTTCGAGTTGACCAAGGCCGATCCGCGCTTCGTCGGCTTCAACCTGGTGATGCCCGAAGACTATTACGTGCCCATGCACGACTTCGATCTGCACATGCGGATCATCGAGGCCTTGCACAAGTTCTATCCCGCGACCCACGTGTCGTTGCACGCGGACGAACTGGCGATGGGATTGGTTCCTCCCGAGGGCCTGCGATTCCACATTCGCGAATCGATCGAACGCGGCGGCGCGGAACGGATTGGGCATGGCGTCGCAGTCATGAGCGAAGACGACCCGATAGGGTTGCTGCGGGAAATGGCGAAGAAGAATGTGTTGGTCGAGATTTGCCTGACGTCGAATGATGTGATCCTGGGCGTGAGCGGCGACCGCCATCCGCTGCCGCTGTACATGAAATACGGAGTGCCAGTGGCGCTCGCGACCGACGATGAAGGCGTCTCGCGCAGCGATATGACGCACGAATACCTGCGGGCGGTCGAAACTTATGGCTTGTCCTATGCCGAACTGAAGCGCATGGCGCGCGCGAGCCTGGAACATAGCTTTATTCCGGGCGATAGTTTGTGGAGCGACGGACGCGAGTTGCGTCGTACTGCGGCGTGCGAAGACGACAAAGAGTCGGGTGATCGTGTGTCCGAAAAATGTCAGAAATGGCTTGCAGCAAATGAGCGCGCTCGCGTGCAGTGGTACCTGGAGAAAGCCTTCGCCGAGTTTGAGAAGAAGTTCTAGCGTACTCATACATTAAGACGACTTGTACAAGATGACGACTCGCACAGGACGACTACTTGTATTTGTGAAAATGTGTATTTATGTCCCCAGATTTGTTTGCTCGTGCTGAATCCGCCGCCGCATTCGTTCTTTCGCAAACCAAGCTGCGGCCGCAGATCGGGCTCGTCCTTGGCTCCGGCCTCGGATCTTTTGCCGACGACCTCAACGAAGCCGTTCGTATTCCCTATTCTCACATCCCGGCGTTTCCGCGTTCGACGGCGGTTGGGCACGCCGGACAACTTGTAGTCGGCAAGTCCGGCAACGTCTCCGTGGCCGTGATGCAAGGACGGGTGCACCTGTATGAAGGTTATTCGGCCGCCGAGGCCGCGTTTCCAACGCGGGTGTTCGGGCGCATGGGCATACGCGCGTTGATTCTTACCAACGCCGCCGGCGGCATTAACCTCGAGTACGGACAGGGCGCGCTGGTCATCCTGCGCGATCACATCAATCTTCAAGGACAGAATCCGCTGACGGGCCCGAACGACGAGCGCCTGGGCCCGCGCTTCCCCGACATGAGTTATACCTACGCCAAGCGTTATCGCGAGCTGGCGCTGGAGGAAGCGAAGAAACTTTCGATTCCGCCGCGCGAGGGCGTTTATGCGGCGCTGGCTGGGCCGAGTTACGAAACTCCGGCAGAGATTCGCTACCTGCGCACCATCGGCGCCGATCTGGTCGGCATGTCCACCGTCCCGGAAGCAATCGCCGCGCGGCACATGGGGATGAACGTCCTGGCAATCTCGTGCGTGACGAACATGGCCGCGGGAATTCTCGATCGGGCGCTCGTCCACGAAGAAGTGCTTGAAGTGGGACGACGCGTGATGGGGCAGTTCATCGCGCTGCTGCGGGCCGTGCTGCCGCGAATTGCAGAGGAGTTGAAGACGGCGGGCTAGTTTTGCGTCGCACAAGAAAGAGACGCGGCAAGCCGCGTCTCCACAGATTGTCCTATTTCTAATCTCTAGAAAAGCAGCTTCAAGCCAAGCTGAATTACTCTCGGCCCGCCGCCGCCGAGACCGGGGTTGGTCTGAGCTTGATCCGGGGTCTGGGTGATCAAACCCTGCTGAGTTGATCCCGGATACACGAAGAAGTTCGGCAACGCAAAATTCGGATGGTTGAAGATGTTGAAGAATTCGCCTTTGAACTGCAAATCCAAACGTTCGAAGATGCGGAATTTCTTTGCCAGTGAGAAATCAACATCCCAGAACTTGGGCCCAAAAATTGAGTTTCGGCCCAGGGTGCCGAAGCTGCCTTGCGGATTGGCAGATGTTGCGTAGTCAGGCTGGGAAAAGGCTGCACCATTCAAATAGCCGATGCTGTCGGGGCCTGATTCCCAATTCGGGTTAATGGGGTTCATTCCTGGGACAAGATTTGGGCGCTGGTGGTAGTTAGAAGGAGTCGGAGGAAAAGAGTTCGGCGGTAACGTACTCGGATCAACACCGCTGGTGTCATTCCCGCTGACGATCGGCACCGGCCGGCCGCTCTGGGCCGTGACAATGGAGTTGATCTGCCAACCTTGAGAGAGCCAGTTCGGACCCAGTAGCTTGGGGAAGTCGTACGAGAACGCAGCCGTAAAGCGCTGCCGCGTGTCGAAATTGGAGGGCCCGTGCTCGGCGTGAAGATTGAAAGAGTTTTGCGGAAAAGCTACCGTGGAGAAGTTGAAGTCGATTCCGTCGGACGCGTCGTCCAGCGACTTCGACCAGGTGTAGCCGGTAAAACCGGAGATCCCATGCCAGCCACGAACACGTATAGTTGCCTGCATGGCGTGATAAGTCGAAGCGCTTACCGGCGAAAGAGAGTCGATCTTGTTGTAATTTGTATTGGCACGATTGCCGAGATAGTCTGGCTGATTCAGGTCAAGCAGGCGGACCAACTTGGTCCCTTTGCTTCCTATGTAACCGAACTGCAACGCCAGGCCTTTCAAGAGTTCCTGCTCGAGGTTGAGGTTCCAGTTCTGGGCGTAGGGAGTCGAGAAGTGGCGCGGTGTAACAAAAATGTCGCAGGGGCAAGATTGCGAGGTGAACACGGGCCCAGCAGGATTGCCGGCGAAAGAACTCGAATTAAAGCCAAGCGGCAGAATGGCTGAAGTTGAGGGGCCAATTGGGTTTTGAGTGATACCTGCAGAATTTGTGTAGTTGGCAATCAGCAAGTCTTGGGGAACGTAGTCGTAGAAGAGACCATAACCGCCCCGCAAAACCGTGGATGCACGCGGGTTCCAGGCGAAACCTAGGCGTGGGCCAAAGTCCTTCCACTCACGAGCGTAAGCGCCGTCCACGCCGTCGGTACCTGCCATGGCCAGTTGCCCGTCGCTGCCGAGATTGGAGAGGAGATTGTGAGCCTCGCTGATCGGCCCGAAGTACTCCCATCGAACTCCGTAATTCAGCGTGAGTTTCGGGGAAACGCGGAAGTCATCCTGGGCAAAGAAACTCAAGCCATTGTTATAGGTAGTCCTTTGCGTGTTCCCCGCTACCGCGGAAGCGCTGTAGGCATTACCGAGATAGAAATTCGCGAGGGTCGTAATCCCAGCGTCGGAACACTCGGCGGAACGCGGATCCGCCGGATCAAACGGGCAAATACTATTCGGAAGATTATTGCCCGGACCGAAGGTGGAGGACCCGAACTCAATTTGTCCACGCTCGAGGTTGTTGTTGAAACTGTCTACGGCGACACGCCGGTACTCGCCGCCAAACTTGATCGTATGGCGACCTTGGATCCAGGTGAAGTCGTCGAGTATCTGATAGCTTTGGCTGGTGCGTCCACGCGGGATGCTGAAGGCGGTGGCCCCGAGATTTTCGAAAGTGCCGCCGAAGTCAATTTCCGGGAGACTCGGCTTGCCGGTTCCGAAATCAATGCCGAGCTGCGTGATGGGATCATAGTTCGCATCCTCGGAGCTAAAAGAAGTCCGGTACCGGCTATAGCCAAACCGGACTTCATTGAGCTTTGTGGCACTGAAGGTCGAAAGCCAACTGGCCGAAACGACCTGCACCCGCGTCGGTGAAACCTGCGCGAACTGCGGCAGGCGAGACGCGGCCCCCCCTCCCAATCCGCCCAAAGGGAACACCTGATCGCTCTGTGCAAATGCATAGCGGGCGGTCAGCGATTCGTTGGAACTGAACTGGTGATCAATCTTGACAATCAGGCTATTCACATCGTTCTTATCTTTCACTGTACCGGGTAAAGATCCGCTTTGAGAAGAGGGGAACATGCCCAGCAGCTCGGTCAGGGCTGCGCTTACCGGAGTGTTGCCGTTATTGGCTTGGGCAATGATGGCCGCTTCCTGGATCTGGTAAGCAGTCGGCACCAGAAATGTGAAGTCCGAGCCCACCCGTTCCCGCTGTCCCTCGTAAGCTCCGAAGAAGAACGTCTTGTCCTTGAGGATGGGCCCACCCAGCGAGCCGCCAAACTGGTTATTACGGAAAGCTGTTTTCTTCACAGGAAGGCCGGTGCCGGGGTCGATAGATCGGTTGAAATAGTTGCGCGCGTCCATCGCGTCGTTACGAAGGAACTCGAACGCGGAACCGTGCACATGGTTGGTTCCCGACTTCGTGATGATGTTCACTACGGAGCCGCTATTCCGTCCGTATTCGGCTGGGAACTGAGACTGCAGGTTGAATTCCTGGATGGCGTCAATCGGGAGCAGAGAGGCCGGTGCGCCCCCAATGCCCGTCTGGTTCAGCGCCGAATTATTGAAGAACGGGTCGTTGTTGTCGGTACCATCCAACGTGTAATTGTTCGAGCGGTCGCGGTTGCCGTTGATCGAGAACTGCCCGAATCCGCTCTGAATGGCGGCTACGCCGGAAGGCTCGACGGTTGCACCGGGGACAAGGGCGACAAGTTTTCCGAAGTCGCGACCATTCAGCGGAAGATCGGTCACTAAGCGCTGGTCGACGACTTCACCTAGCACGTCGCGCGTGCTCTCTACCAACGGTGCTTCCGCGGTGACGGTTAGCTGCTCCGTCCGCTTCGAGACTTTGGTCAGATCGAAGTTCGCCGTAGTGTCCAATCCCACGTTGACCTGAACGTTCTGCGCCGAGGGCGACAGTCCGGCGGATTCCACCGTGACCGTGTATTCGCCGGCGGGGAGTTCGGCCAGCACGTAGCCGCCATCTGCTCCGGTGGTGGCTTCGCGCTGCAAGCCGGTGCCGATGTTTTTTGCGGAGACCTTCGCTCCGGCGATTACGCTGCCGCTGGGGTCGGTTACCGTGCCGCGGATGGATCCGCGGAAGCTCTGTGTCCATGCGGGTGTGGTGATGAGCAACAGTACCGCTACGCCGATGGTCAGGATCAAGATTGCCAGTGTTCGATGACTACTGCTGCCTCTATGCATGATGGCTTCCTTTGCGTAAAGTCTTGTTTGAAATCGTTTCTCGAACTCGCGTTTCGAACTCTTCTTTCGACCTTAGCGCCCCTTGCGCGGTATGAACACCGCCCGCGGCGGATCTATACCGTACGCCGCCGCGAAGCTGGCCTGGTTGAGCGCAAAGCTTGCTCGTCCGCGCGAATCGATGAACAGCAACGGCTGTTTGAGCGGCACATCGCTGAACGTCTTAACGAACGGCATTTCGATTTCGCGTCCCGCGATCGTAGCCTTCAGCTTATCGCCGCGCTGATAGCCGAGTTTCAGAAAATCGTCGGCGGTGATGTTCGTGATCAAGTTGCCGAACGGACCATCCAGAGCAATCACTTCGCCGGTCAGCCCTTTCTCATCCACGCTCGCGGGTTTCAGATCGAGCCGGACCAGTTCCTTAACTACGGGCCCGACCTGGGTCCAGTCGTCGCCGCGCGCGATGTGAGCGCCGACGGGAGAAAAAATATCGCGGCCATGGAACGTGGAGGAAATTTTGGCGCCGACCATCCAATCGGGATTGGTGACCTCCCGAATGGCTTCGACGCCGTCGCGGTCCTCGACCATCGTCATCAGGCCGTTGTCGGGCAGCACGAAAAATTGTCCGCGCTTCGATTTCACCACCACCGCCTTGCGGGAACTGCCCACGCCGGGATCGACCACCGCCACAAATACCGTTCCGGCCGGGAAGTAGGGCGTGGCGCCGAAGAGGAAGCGCGCGCCGTCTCGAATGGAAAAAGCATTCACCTGATGGGTGAGATCGACAATGCGGAGGTTGGGGGCGATGCCGTACATGACGCCCTTGCACAGCGCCACTGAGTCGTCGACGATGCCGAAATCGGTCATGAAGACGACCGTTGGCGGAGGTTGCGCGGCAGGTGGCTGCGCCAGAAGAGGGCTGGGGACCAGAAATAAGGCGAACCACAGACAGAATATTCGCGCCGATCTTCCTGTCGGCGGCAATCTCCTACGCATAAAGTCTAACTCTCCAAAAAGACTACTATAATCTGGTCAGCAAGAATTTAGTCGGCAATCGATCAACGCAGGAGAGAGTCAGCGATGTCCAACGTCATTCCTGAAAAATACCTCGACCTTTTCCAGAAGCGCGCTTTCGCCAGTCTGGGCACCCTCATGCCCGATGGGAGGCCGCAAGTCACTCCCGTGTGGTGCGATTTCGACGGCCAACATGTCATCTTTAACTCGGCGCGCGGACGTCAAAAAGACCGCAACGTGCGCCGCGATCCGCGGGTGGCGCTGGCCGTTGTCGATCCCGACAATCCTTATCGCTATCTGGAAATCCGCGGCACCGTGGTTGAAATTACCGAAGACGGCGCCGCCCAACACATCGACAAGATGGCGAAGAAGTACTTGGGCGCCGACAAGTATCCCTATGCCCAGCCGGGAGAGATTCGCGTGCTCTACAAAATCCGGCCGGAACACACAACCGTGATGGGGTAGATGGTACGTGTGGCGCGGACACTCCCTTCGACTTCGCTCAGGGCAGGCTTTGTCCGCGTGCCCTTGGCGGTTGTCTCGACTTGCGTTCCCGAATTGTGTTTAGGCCGCGCGCGGACAGGAGTGTCCGCGCCACACGAGCCACGCCTCTTTTCTCCGATAACCTTTCTTCAGCAAATCAGTCCAACTCACGACGGAACTTCGTGGGAGCCTTTTTCGTATTGAGAAGGAAGACTAGGGATTCTCGTCAGTGTCTGTCTTCTGCAGGAGGGGTTCATGGAAGTTGGGAAAAATAACGGCGACGGATTGCACGCGCACGCCTTGAATGCTCAGGCCGATAGCATTTCAGCACAGCATGTGGTGAAGGCCGCTCACGAGGAACTCCTCCAGCTCATGCGGCAGCGGGCCGAGATCATGAGACGCATTGGCACGGTGAAGCAGACCATTGCTGGATTGGCGAATCTTTTCGGCGAGCAGGTGCTGGGCGACGACTTGCTGGAACTGATCGATCGCAAGCCCAACGGCCGTCAGCCCGGCTTTACCAAGGCGTGCCGGAGGGTACTGATGGAAGTGCGTCGTCCGCTGGGAGCCCGCGAGGTTTGCCTGGAGCTGGAACGATACGCTCCGGCCATCCTGGCGCGGCACAAGGATCCGCTGGCCTCGGTCACAACCGTTTTGAATCGCCTGGTGGACTACGGCGAAGCTCGCAGCCTGAGCAACGAGCGCGGCCGCCGGGTGTGGGAGTGGATCAGCGATACCGAGCCGTCGGCGGACGCGATGCCTGCAAGGAAAACCGCCTGATCGCGGCTCTTAGCGGGCTGTTGGGGTTAGCGCCAGCTGCGTTGCTGGCCGTCGGAGGAGGGAACCACTAAAGGCTCGTGGTGCGCTTTGGCGGCGTGATCGTTGATCGCGGTTGCGGCCTGGGTGCGCAGGTTGCCGGTTCTGGCGTCGAAGTCGAGCGTGCTGACACTGTGGGCACAGTTCGTGCAGGTGAACTTCATGCCGCCTTTGATGCGCTCGATTCGGTAGGCTTTCACTGAGTAAATTGTAGTCCCCCGGAGGCAGGATCGGATGCGCGATAGTCGGAACGAAAGTAACACCATAGAGTGTGCGTGGGAATCCGGTCGTCCCTCGGGACTTGAATCATTTTCTTTGCTTCTCCCCAGTGCGAAAGAATGTGTGTGAGAACTCAGTCGTCCCTCCGGGACTTTGGTCAGTTTTTCCGCTTTTCCCGGCGCTGAAGCGCTGGGCTAAGCTCGGTCGTCCCTCCGGGGCTGCATTTTCGACAATGCAATCCAATCCTAGCTGATCGTCCGAGTTTTCCTGAGACCGAGAACTGAGAACTGCTCTACCCGATCTGGCCCAGAATCGCCCGCGCTTCGGCTGCGGGATCGGAGGCTTCCGTGATGGGGCGGCCGACCACGATATGCGAGGCTCCGGCGGCAATGGCTTCCGCGGGTGTGACGATGCGCACCTGATCGTGCGGTCCACTTCCCGCGGCGCGGACGCCCGGCGTCACAATGGTGAAATCGAGTCCAAACTCCTGGCGCAAAGGGGCGGCTTCTTGTGCCGAAGCCACCACGCCCTGGCATCCGTTCGAAAGCGCCAGCGCGGTCAGGCGCAGGACTTGATCGAGCACTCCTTCGCGCAGGCCAATCTTGCCCAGGTCGACGTCGTCGAGGCTGGTCAACACCGTGACCGCCAGGACCAGCGGCGTGGCTGGGGCCGTTTGGGCGGCTTCGACGGCAGCTCGCAACATCTTGCCGCCGCCGGAGGCGTGCACGGTCAGCATGCTGACGCCCAGTTGGGCCGCCTCCCGGACGGCGGCTTCAACCGTGTTCGGGATGTCGTGATACTTGAGGTCGAGAAAGACGCGGCGGTCGGAACCGACCAGTTCGCGGACGATGGAAGGCCCTTCGGCAGTGTAGAGCTGCATGCCGACCTTGTAGGCATGGGCAGAGTCGCCAACAGCCGCCACGATCTTCCGGGCGGCTGCGGCCGTAGATACATCCAAGGCAACGATGAGACGCTGGCGCGGGTCCATATCCTGGGACTACGTTCCGAACTATCGTTGCTGAGTGTATCGGGTTTACTTCGGCTTGGCTACGGGCTGCAGCAGCGCCATGGTCGTTGTCCGGGAATTTGTCCGGTAAATCTTGGGCTGGTAGAGATCCAGGCGGACCTTCTGCAAACCGTGCTCCTTAAAGCCCAGGGCGCGCGCGGCGTTGTAGGAAACGTCGATGATCCGGCCATCCACTACGGGACCCCGGTCATTGATACGAACCACCACGGCCTTGCCGTTCCTCAGGTTGGTGACCCGGACGAACGTGCCCAGCGGAAGGCTGGGGTGAGCGGCGGTGAAGTCGCGCATGTCGTAGGGCTCGCCGCTGGCGGTCTGTTTGCCCTGGAAGTATTCTCCATACCAGGACGCGGTCCCTACTTGGTAGGCTTTCGGCTTCGGGTTGTTGGTCTTACGCGTTCTTTGCCCGCTGGTCGCAATGACCTGCGGCTGTGTGACCTTGGCGGCTTCCAGGCTGCTTGGCCTGGATGCGGCTCCGGCCCCCAGACTGGCGACTGATAAAACCACCGCCAGGCCTTCGGCTAAACGTCGTCGCATTCAGTTACCTCTCAATCGTGGAAAGTCGTTTTCTGGTCGTATGCTCCTTTGGTCAGACGATCTGAAAATGCTACCGGGGCGAACGGGGTGTGTCAATCAAAAAAGCAGAACGGAAATTTACTAAATGGTAATATAATCAATGGTTTATCCCGCTAATATATGGATTATCCCTCGTATGTCGTTGAAAGCAGTCAGCGGCAGGTGTTTGCGTACTAGTTACGTACAGGAATGTGTGGTCTCGCCGAATTCTGGCAACCGGCTGTGGAATGTTGGACTTACGAAAATATCCAGATAAACATTGTATAGTCAATGAGATACGATGAAACATGGTGGCTCATACGTAAGCGCAGGGCGAGAAGACGGCGGTTCGAGTTTGTGTCGTAGCCCGGGTGCCGTCCCTTGCGGGACTCGATTGGTTCCACTTCCGCTTACCCGGCACTGCCGTGCCGGGCTTTCCTGTTCCGCCGCTTCGCGGCTAGCGCATCGTAGGATCCACCCTTTCGATCAAGCTGACGGCTGAGGGCTGGTGTAGAGTGACGACATGGCTGCGACCCCGCCTGTGGTGTTGACGATTGCCGGATTTGATCCCTCTTCGGGTGCTGGGATCACGGCTGACATCAAGACGATCGCGGCCCACGAATGCTACGGCGTTTCCTGCATTACGGCCTTAACCATCCAGTCAACGCAGGGAGTGCGGCGGGTTGAGGCGGTGGATCCCGGAATCATTGCCGAGACGCTGCAGGAGTTGGTGTCAGACTTGGCCGTGGCTGCCGTCCACATCGGCATGTTGGGAAACGAGCAAGTGGTCGCAGTGGTGGCGGATTTCCTGGGCCAGGCACGGCTGCCTCATGTCGTGCTGGATCCAATTCTGAAGTCGAGTTCGGGAGCGGATTTGCTGGATGCGGCGGGGACCCGGCTGTTGATCGAGAAGCTGATTCCGCTGGCGGAGTCGGTTACGCCGAACCTTGACGAGGCCAGCGCCTTGACCGGGATGGCCGTCACCAATCTCGAGCAGATGGGTGAGGCGGCGGCTCGTTTGCACTCTTTGGGAGCGCGGAATGTGGTGGTAACCGGAGGCGACATCACCGGAGGGCGACTGGAGAAGGCGATCGACCTCCTCAGCTTCACGACCATCCGTGGGATCGAAAAGGAAGTGTTCAAGGCGGACCGTCAGCGCTCGAATTCCACACATGGCACCGGATGCGCGTTCTCGACGGCGTTGGCTTGCCATCTGGCGCATGGGCGCGGAATACCCGAGGCCGTTCTTCTGTCCAAAGCGTACGTCTCGGCCGCGATTGCAAACGCCCATCCTCTGGGCAAGGGAGTGGGGCCGTTGCACCACCTCTACCGCCTGGGACAACAACGGCGGCCCAGCGCGATCGTGTCGGAAACAGAGCACGTCCATTCGCGCAACTGAGCTCAAACATTCCGTACAGACGCGGCCTCGACAGCGACGCTAACATGCCGGCGGGGAGACGGGGCGAGCCCCGTCTCTACAGGAGATTTGATTTAATGGAAACTTAGCGCTGAGCTGACAGCTACTTCTTCAGCAAGCACCCAGCCATGAAGGCAGCGACCGCCGCCAGCAGCCACTCGATGCGCCACAGTTGGATGGCCTGCCAGTCCAGGGCAGTGCGGACGCTGAAGAACGCGCTCACCGCCACGGCTCCCAGCACGCAGAGCACGCCCACGAGAAAGGCGATGAGGGCAGGCGTGGTGAGCCCGAGCCGCTCCCCGAGCCAGGCAAGTTCAGCGCCACCGGGGATTTCCAGCATGCGCGCCGCATTCAGATCGGGACGTCGGGCGCCACAACTATGGCAGTAGATCGAGCTGACGATGAACTCGGTTCCGCAGCGGCAGGTTTCGCTCCGTTCCTCGCTTCTTTCCCGGATAGCGCCAGCCTCCGACGCCTGCATGGGCGGCCGCCAAAATTCGTGCCGCGTTTGATCGGCTATTTCTGCCATAAGCAACCACTCTCCCCGATCCCTTCCGGATCGCAAGCGAATCACCAAAGCAAGCTGTTACAAAGACACCACTTACGAGCAGGCCATGGGGGAGGGCGGCCGGTCCGGCGGGCAAGAATTACGTTATCCAACCCGGTTTTTCCCATTGTGCACGACTGGACTGGGTTGGGGACGTACTAGGTTTGGTTCCGGGCGGCGGTCAGCTCCCGTAGAGACGCGGCTTGCGGCGTCTCCCCTTGCCTGCGGCGCGAACCTGGTGGAGGAGACGGGGCAAGCCCCGTCTCTACACGAGTTTTGCTAAACTGAGCAAACGTGTTGCTCCTCCTCTTTCGGCACCGTCCCGCTTTGACCGCCATTATGCTGCTGGTTCTTGCCCAGGTCTGTCTGGCGACCGATCCTGCGGGGACGGCCGCGCTGCGTCCACCCGATCCCCTGAACCAGGCCGCCTTCGAGCACTATTACAACCTCGATTACGACGCGGCGATCCAGGATTTCGAGAGGATCGCGGCGCGTCACCCCAACGATCCGTTGGCCCTGAACCACCTGCTCTCCGCGATTCAGGTGCGCGAGCTCTATCGCATGGGCGCGATGAATTCCGGGGAGTATTCGAACGACAACTTCATCGGGCAGGCGCACCGTCCCGCCGATCCGGCGCAGAAGGAACGCATCAAGCAACTGGTGCAGCAGGCGGAGAAGCTGGAAAACGCAGAACTGGCGCGCAATCCAAACAACGTGGATATGCTCTACGCCCGCGGCGTCACTCGCGGACAGTTCGCGCTTTACACGGCGCTGATCGAGCGCGCCTGGTTCTCCGCTCTGCGCAATGCTGTCGGAGCGCGCCACGATCACGAACGGGTGCTCGAGTTGGCTCCGCAGTACAGCGACGCCAAGCTGGTCGTGGGAGCGCATAACTACGTGATGGGAAACCTGCCCCTGGCGGTCAAGATCGCCGTCGCGCTCGTGGGGTTGAGCGGCGACAAGAAAAAGGGACTCGAGTATCTGAACGATGCCTACCGCGCCAACGGCGAAACCAGCGTGGACGCCGGGATTGTTCTCATGGTCTTCCTGCGCCGCGAGCGCCGCTATGGCGAGGCTTTGCAGATCGCGGCGGCGATCAGTCCGCGATTTCCGCGCAACTATCTTCTTCCGCTCGAAGAGGCAAACCTGCTACGGGCGTCGGGCAAGAGCGGCGAAGCTGAGGATCAGTATCGCCGAGTGTGGCAGAACGGACGCGAGGGAAAGTACGGCAATCTGCACTACGAAATCACGGCCATCGGACTGGGCGACCTGTTGCGCAGCGAGAAGAAATATCAGGCTGCAGCTGCGGCTTACGAACTGGTGAGCGAGGTTGCGGGCGCCGATCCGGAATTGCTGCAGAGGGGGAATCTGGGAGCGGGCGAGATGTATGACCAGCTCCAGAAGCGCGACTTGGCGGTCAAGAAGTACGAAGCGGTGGTGGCCACGAATTCGGGCAACGCTGAAGCGGACCAGGCGCGGAAGAGAATGAAAGACGCGTACCGGGAGTAGAGGGCGGAAGGCGGCGATTGCCTGTTAGCTGCTCTTAGCCTTTAGCTAAAAGCCAAGAGCTAATAGCCAATAGCCGATCGTGGGAACTTTTTTCCTCCTGTCGCCGTATCCTGAATTAGGAGACACACCCATGTACTGCAATGCTTGCGGCAAGACCATCGCTGAGGACGGGCGCTTTTGCTCCTACTGTGGCAACGTGGTGGGGATTTCGCCCACGCCGAAGAAGTTGATGCGCTCGCGCGCGGATAAGAAAATCGGGGGCGTTTGCGCCGGGCTGGCTCACCATCTCGATCTCGACGTATCGCTCGTGCGCATCCTGTGGTTTTTCATCACACTTGCAACCGGAATTTGCCCCGGCGTCGTGGCCTACCTCCTCGGATGGATCATCATTCCACAGGAGCCGCTCATCCTACCAGTTGCAACGTCGCAGCAGCCGGTTACGAGCTAGCTGTAGAGACGGGGCTTGCCCCGTCTCCCGTTGCCAGCGAGAGAAATGGCGGCGCCGGCGGAGACGCGGCAAGCCGCGTCTCTACAGAACGTCATCGCTGTGTTCTAATCTCCTCCCATGGAACGCTTGCGCAGCGACGACGCCGACATCTTCTACGAAATTCGGGGGGACGGCCCTCCGGTCGTTCTTCTCCATCCATTTCCTTGCGATCGCGAATTCTGGCTTCCGGTGGCGGCGGCGCTCGAATCGCGCTACCGGCTGATTCTTCCCGATCTGCGCGGGCACGGCGATTCGGAGATTGGCGAAGGGCCCGCCCTCATGGCAAAGCACGCCCGCGACATTGCCCGCGTGCTCGATGCCGCCGGCATTGGTAAGGCCGCCTTTGTCGGATGTTCCATCGGCGGATACATCCTGTTTGAATTCTGGCGCCGTTTTCGCGAGCGGGTCGCTTCGCTCGCGCTCTGTGACACGCGGCCCCAGGCCGATACCGCTGAGGCTCGCGCAAATCGGTTGAAGGCCGCAGCCACGGTCCTCGAGCAGGGAACGGAACCGTTCATCGAAAGTATGATTCCGAAGCTGATAGGGCGAACGACGGTGGCCACGCGTCCGGATTTAGTCGATGGAGCGCGCGCCATGATGCGCAAAATGTCGGCCGAGGATATTAGTCAGGTGCAACGCGGCATGGCCGAGCGTCCCGACTCGGTTGCGGATTTGAAGACCATCAACGTCCCCACGCTGATCGCCATAGGAGAAGAAGATGTGCTCGCAACCGTCGCCGACGGCGAACTGATGCGGCAGAATATTGCAGGCAGCCAGTTGAAGGTGATCCCGAAAGCGGGACACTACGCGCCGTGGGAACAGCCAGAAGCAGTGGGGACAGTTCTACGCCATTTCTTGGATGATGTGGCGTTGAAATGACCGCGTAGGGACAGCCGCCCTCGGCTGTCCGGCGGGGCCCCGCAGCGCTGTAGGGGGCGGCGCGAATCACAGCCCTCAGCGCCTCCTCTCTGCTAGAATCTCCGCGTCATGATGGAAGCCTTCGTGGTTCCCGAAAATACGGTTGTCAACGCCAAAGGAGACGGGCCTGCCCTCGACATGAGCCGGGCGGAGTGCCGGGTTTTCCTGCTGACGCTCGCCATTACCAATATCGTCGAGCAGGAATCGCTCGACGTCGGCATCTTCGGATCGGCCGATGGCGCCACGTGGGATGCGAAGCCGGTTGCGGTTTTCCCGCAGAAATTTTATCGCGAGGAAGTTCCGCTGCTGCTCAATCTGACGGCGCGGCCCGAGGTGAAGTTTATCCGCGCGCATTGGGAAGTGGCCCGGTGGGGCCGTGGGTCGGAAACGCCCATGTTCGAATTCTGCGTTACGCTGCGAGAGATCCCGCAGGAAATCCTCGCCGAAGCCGCCGGGCGCGCGCAGTAGGAATTGCAGAGGTCAGAGGTCAGATTGCAGAGGTGAAAACCAGAGATCTTACTTCTGCAATCTGACCTCTCACCTCTGACCTCCCACAAAATCTCCGCTATAGTAAATTCATGCCGGATGATCCGAAGCGCGATGGTTCGAATGTCATCGTCCGTCCTGCGCGCGCGGTGCGCGGAGTCGTCCGCATTCCCGGCGACAAGTCCATCTCGCACCGCTATGCCATGCTCGCGGGGATTGCCGAGGGTACGAGCCGCTTTCAGAATTTTTCCGCGGCGCGCGATTGCCAGAGCACCCTCGATTGCATGGCCCGGCTCGGCTGCGAGTGGAAGCGGCTGGCAGGCGAAGACGACGACGGAACGATTGAAGTGCATGGCCATGGTCCGCGGCTGAAAGCTCCGGCGCAGGTGCTGGATTGCGGCAACTCCGGCTCGACCATGCGCATGTTAAGCGGAATTCTTGCCGGACAGCCCTTTTCGAGCGAGTTGTGCGGAGACGAGTCGCTCTCGCGGCGGCCGATGGCGCGCATTATGAAGCCGCTCTCGGAAATGGGGGCGCGGATTTCGTCGAACGAGGGTGGACGGCCTCCGCTCAAGATTCAAGGCGGTCCGCTCAAAGCGACACACTACCGGCCGGAAGTCGCGAGCGCGCAGGTAAAATCGTGCGTGCTGTTTGCGGGACTCTTTGCCGACGGCGAGACCGTGGTCGAGGAACCGATTCGCACCCGCGATCACGGCGAAATTGCGCTCCGGGCGTTTGGCGCGGAAGTCGAGAGCAAGGGGAATGTCTCGCGCATCAGGGGAGGACAGCGGCTGCGCGCGATTGCGGCGCACGTGCCCGGCGACCTGTCGAGTGCCGCGTTCTTTCTGTGTGCGGCGGCGCTGTTTCCGGGATCGCAGATCACGTTGCCGGGAATTCTGATGAATCCGACGCGGGCTCGGCTGCTCGATATTCTGATGCAGATGGGGTTGAAGGTCTCCGTCGCGCATCTGGAAGAACATCAGGGAGAATTGATCGGAACGATTGAGGCGCGTGGATCGGAATGGAAAGGCGGAATGATCGCGGGTGCCGACACGGCGGCGCTGATCGACGAGATCCCGGTACTGGCGGCGGTTGCGGCGTACTCCGAAGCCGGCCTCGAAGTGCGCGACGCCAAAGAACTGCGCGTGAAAGAGTCTGACCGAATCGCGGCGGTCGCCACCAATCTGCGCAAGATGGGCGCGCAGATCGAGGAGCGTCCGGATGGAATGAAGATACCCGGCGGCCAGCATCTGCACGGCGCCGAGCTGGATTCGTTTGGTGACCATAGAATTGCCATGGCGTTCGCCGTCGCAGCGTTGCGAGCGGAGGGCGAGACGACGATGGTTGACGCGGACGCGGCGGGAGTGTCGTATCCAAGGTTTTTTGAAGAGTTGGAGACAGTCGCTGGTCGCTAGTCGTTGGTCGTTAGCAATCTTTTCCCAACGACTAACGACTAACGACTAGCGACCAACGACTTTATTGGAGGAGACCTGTGTCGAATGACAAGCCACTATCTCCCGACGATCGCCTGCAACACGAATTCAATCGCTGGGCCGATGACGGCGAAGGCCCGAAGATGGAACGCCATCACCTTGCCATCACTGAGAAAACCATGCGGCGCATGGACCTGCGTCCGGGCGAGCGCATTCTCGACCTCGGCTGCGGATCGGGGTGGGCAACGCGCTTGCTGGCGCGCATGACGGGCGATGGGCCACAAGGATTCGGGCAGGTGGTCGGCGTCGACATTTCCGATGAGATGGTACGGCAGGCGCGCACCGCTTCGAAAGAATTCGACAACGTGATGTTCGTCGTTGGATCGGCGGCGCAGATTCCCTGGGAAGAAAACTTCTTCGACAAAGTGCTTTCGGTGGAGTCGTTTTATTACTACCCAGATCAAGAACGCGCGCTGGCTGAGCTTTTTCGGGTTATGGCGCCGCATGGGCGGCTGTTCATTTTGATCAATCTCTACAAAGACAATCCGTATTCGCTGCAGTGGGTACCAAAGCTGAAGGTGCCGGTGCATGTTCGCTCGGCGGCCGAGTACGTCGAACTGCTGAAGCGGCACGCGTTTGAAAACGTGGAGTCTGCGCAGATTCCCGACGACACGCCCACGCCGGAGAACTACCAGACGACGTCGTTTCAGTCGCTCGACGATATGAAAGCATTCAAGCGGATTGGCGCGCTGCTGCTGATGGCGTCCAAGCCGGATGTACGGAATCCGGCGCCGGGGTACACGATTTATTAGCTGCTGGCTACTAGCTGTTAGCTACTAGCAACCCAGCCCGTTGCTCGTGACGGTTCGGCTTTTGCTCGCCAGAAGCTAGCAGCTAGCAGCCCTAAGCTGGAGTGTGACCGCCATCACTCCCGGGGCGTATCATCATGGTTTATCCTGTACGGCAAGAGGCCCCATGAGCTGGCTGCAGAACAAATTCGAAAAGAATTTCATGATCTCGACGGTGGACTATGTCTTCAACTGGGCGCGCAAGTCGGCGCTCTGGCCGATGACGTTCGGGCTGGCGTGCTGCGCCATCGAGATGATCGCGTCTTCCACCGCGCGCTTCGACATCGCGCGTTTTGGGTCGGAGGTGTTTCGGCCCAGCCCGCGGCAGTCGGACCTGATGATCGTCTCCGGCACCGTCACGCTGAAGATGGCGCCGGTGGTGAAACGCATTTACGATCAGATGCCCGAGCCGAAGTGGGTGATCTCGATGGGCGCGTGCTCATCGGTTGGCGGGCCGTTCAATACCTATGCCGTGCTACAGGGTGTGGACCGCATCGTGCCGGTGGATGTGTATGTGATCGGATGCCCGCCGCGGCCGGAGAATCTGTTTTACGCGCTGCTCAAGCTGCAGGACAAGATCGACACCATGACCCTCGCCAAGCGGCCCACGGAAGTCCGTCTCGAAGAACACATGATGGAGAACTTCAAGCGGCAAGTAATGGTCGCGCAGACAATGCAGCCGAAATAGCTGTCAGCCGTCAGCTCCCAGCTATCAGTTGTCAGCTCTCGGTGGTCAGCTAAACCGCTCCTATATACTTGTCATCCTGAGCAAAGCGAAGGACCTGCTTTCTGCTGCGCTATCCTGACCGCTATGCCATTCGTCAAGATTGCCACCCAATCCGAACTCCCCGCCCCCAACGAAGCCAAAGAATTTCCCTGCGGAGACAAGACCATCTGCGTCACCAACGTGAACGGCGAAATCAGCGCCATGGATAACATCTGCCTGCATCGCGGAGGCCCGCTCGGCCTGGGCGTGATCTCAGGAGGAAAGGTTGTTTGCCCGTGGCATGGCTGGGAGTGGGATCCGAAGACGGGCGAGGCTGGTCCGCCGGGGGCGAAGATTGCGGTATATCCGGTAAAGATTGAGGGCGGGGATGTGCTGATCGAAGTGTAGCGTGTGTAGTCATCGGTGAAGCAATGAAACACCTATTCGTGATAATGCAGATCGGCAATTCACAACTGGATGAAATGTGCCGGACGGTGATCGTGCCAGCGGCTGCGGCCTGCGGCCTCGAGGCGCGGCGGGTAGACAAGCACAATCAGGGCGGCTTGCTAAAGAGTGAAATCATCCGATTCATAGAGGAATCGGAGATCATTATTGCGGACCTGACGAATGAAAGGCCGAACTGCTATCTCGAGGTTGGATATGCCATGGGGGTGGACAAGTTCAGAAACCTTATCCTCACGGCTCGCGAGGATCATAACGCGGATAGTCCTAACCATAAGGTAGGGGGATCGAAGATACACTTTGACCTAAGTGGGTACGACGTTCTCTTCTGGCATCCTGACGATCTCCAGGGATTCAGGGAGGAGCTTGAGAAGCGCATCAGGAGAAGACAGGCGATTATCGAGCCCTCCACACAGGAGAGCCAAGTGCCCTTTGATGAAACGTGGTACCAACACCACAGAACTGTTGCATCCGAAGGACTCAAGGGGGCGGGCTTTCTGGGCGCGATGGAGATTCGGTTTTCTCTCCTTGAAAAGGAAATCAAAAGGAGCCCTGCAGAGCTTCTCCGAGCTGCCGACGCTGCTCAGATACATACCTTCGGATGGCCTATCGGAGTTGTCCTGAACAACAACGATAAATGTAGACCCCATCCGACAGTCGATGGCATTGTTGCCGAAATAGTGCCCGACACAAGTTCCTACGACTATTGGGCAATCAGGAAGAATGGCGATTTCTTCTTACTTAAGAGTCTGTTTGAAGACGAAAGGGACAAGGAGGCCATTTTCGTGGACACTCGTATCATCAGAACGACCGAGGTGTTGATGTACTGCGGCCGCCTCTATGGAAACCTAGGAGTGACTCCCGACAGATCGGTTGCCATAGCCGTCGCTTATTCTGGCCTGCGAGGCAGGGTGGTAAAGTCTGCGAAGCCCGGAGTGTGGCTGCGCAGAACGTCGGCAGAGGAGAGAATTGAAATGAGGTTCACGACGACGTTGCAGAAGATTGAGTCTGATCTCATTTCCCTCGTTGAGGCGCTCACGGCTGACATGTTTCAGCTGTTTGATTTCTTTAAGCCCACACCAACTCAGTATTCGACACTGGTGAATAACTTTGTAAACGGGATGATCATCTAACGTTCAGCCTAGTAATCTCACGAACTGCCCTGGCCGTCCCTCAAATCCCGGAAACACCGTCTTCAAGTCCTTGTTCCCCAGATACCGCGATACGACTTCGCTGAGCACCAGCCTGAAGTCTGTGGTTACGGCCAGATCGCGGCCCTCGTACAACTGCGATTGGTCCAGCCCCGGCCAGCGCCCATAGACTTTGCCGCCCCTCACCGGCCCGCCGAGAACGAACATCACGTTGGCGTGGCCGTGGTCGGTGCCGCGGTTCCCATTTTCATGTGCTGTCCGGCCGAATTCGGACATGGTTACTACCACCGTGTCTTCTCCGAGATCGCCGAGGTCGGTCCAGAAGGCGGCGATCGATTGCGAAAAATCTCCCAGCACGTTGGCGATCTGGCCTTGAGTGCCGCCTTCGTTGACGTGGTGATCCCAGCCTCCGATATCGGCAAAGGCCACCTGCACTCCCAGGTTCGCCTTGATCAGCTGCGCCAGTTGCTTCAGGCTGTCGCCGAGGCGTCCGCGCGGATAGTTTGCGTTTGCCGCTGGCGTGTAGTGCGCGGGATCGGCGGCCTTCAGCATCTTGACCGCGTCGAAGGTTTCCTGGCCGGTGCCGTGGAGCACCGCATCCACGGAGTTTTCGTACATCGCTTCAAATGTGTTCGCGATGGGCGCAGCCTTCGGATTGTTTCGGCCGACACCAAAATCGTTCAAGTTATTAATTGCGATGGCCGGCTCCTTGCCTGAGAGAATGCGCGGCAGCGACGGCCCCAGTGCTAGCGCGCGGAAGGCCGGCTTGTCTTTCGTAGAAATTCCCGTAGAAATTCTCGCGGATTGGTCGGCGGGGAGTTCACGCAGGGCGCGATTCAGCCAGCCGTCGTCGGTCGCCTTCACTCCCGGCGTGCCCGATTCCATGAAGTCCTGCGCATCGAAATGCGAGCGCGTCGGGTCAGGCGATCCGGCGGCGTGCACGATGGCCAGATGCTTCTGTTTCCACAGCGGCTCAAACGACGCCATCGCCGGATGCAGTCCGAAAAAGCCGTCGAGGTCGAGCACGGATTTCCTGGGAATGTTAATGGTTGGCCGCACGGCGTAGTAACTGGGCTCGCCATGGGGCACAACGATGTTGAGGCCGTCGGCCGCTCCGCGCTGAAAGATGACCACCAGGCGTTTGGTGCGAACGCCGGGGTCGGCGGCGCCAAAGGCAGCGCGCGTGAGGAAGCTCGGGAGCGCGGTCGTGCCAACGACAGCCAGCGCGCCGTTGCGGAGGAAAATGCGTCGAGTGAGGGACATGAGAAACCAGCTTTCAGCCGTCAGCTATCAGCTTTCAGTCATCAGGATCTTACTGACAGCTGACAGCTATCTTTTCTGAAACTCTGGCGACCCCAGAATCAGTCCCGTAATCGCCGCCACGTTCGGCGGACGCTTGGGATCGTCCAATCGCCGTTGGCTGATCTTCGGGTCCTCCAGTTGCTTGCCGATGGTGTCGTGCGTCTGCTTCGAAATGTCGCCTGACAGCAGGGAATTTTCCAAGGTCACTAGCGCTTGTGGTGCATCGGTCGGCGCTTCTGCGGATGCTCCCGCTGCCAGGTTGGCGGCATCGACTTTGACTCCCCGTATTTTTCCTGCGGCCAGCCCCAGCGCGAAATTCATGCGTGCCAGCAGCGCCGAAGAGTTCACCCAAACGTCAGCTTTCATCGAGTATCCCGTCGGCGGCATCATGCCATAGGGCATCATCCCCATGTTGTTGAGCGTTCCGACCAGCGGCCGGGCGTCCTCAACTTCAGCGCCACTAGCGCGCACGGCAGAGACCACAAACTCAAGCGGAGTTTTCACTTTGGCGCGGTAAGCCTCGGGCGACCAGAATTCGGGCGATTGGAACATGGTGCGCAAGACTTCGCGAATGTCGCCGTCTTTTTTCAGAAAGGTGCGGGCCATGCGATCGACCAGCGCCGCCGGAGGATCGTCGGACACAAAGCGCATCGCCAGTTTTTGCGAGATGAAGTGTGCTGTCTGCGGATTGTGCGCCAGCAGGTGCAGCACTTCCAGCCCTTCCTTCTCGCCGTTTTGCTTGATGCGATGTCCGAGAACGATCTTGTCGCCGGGCCCATGCATGCGCGGCTCGAAGCGGAAATCCCCACCTTTTATCGGCTGCTCGATTGTCCATCCGGTGAAGACCTTGGCAACTTCGGTTACATCTTTTTGCGAGTAGCCGCCGTTTACGCTGAGCGTGTGCAACTCCATCAGTTCGCGGCCGTAGTTTTCGTTCAGGCCGCTGGCCGGCCTGCCCTTGCCTCGCAGACGGTTCTGCGGGCCGGGGCCATAGCCGCGCCGCCTCGGCCGCTGCGGCGCGATTCCGAGCGCGACTTCTGAATCCGGACCAACGCTCAACCAGTTGTCGAGATAGAACAGCATCGCCGGGCTCTTCGCGGTCGCCACCAGCAGGTCTTCGAATTTTCCCAGTACGTGAGGACGGATCGCGTCGCGCTCGTAGCTCGTCAGCAGATAGCGGTCGGCGCCCTTGTTGATGAACACGTTGAAATGGTTGAACCAGAAGTCGGCCATCACTTCGTCGAGTTGCCGTTCGCTATAGATCGCGCGCAGCAGCTTGGCCTGCATCAACTCCTGGACCACCACCTGCTCGGGATGGTTGAGCGCCAGCACGGTTTCTTTTTGCTGCGGGCTCATTCCCTCCAGCAAGGCGTCGGCTTTAGGGCCTTTGGTCGTCGAGGCGAGCGCCTGACGATCTTCAGGCGACATTTGCAGAATTTCTTTCATGCGCTCGTCGGGGGGCAGATCGAGAAGTTCCTGCGTTTTGAGATTCGCGAACCGGCGTTCTTCGTTCTGTTGTATCTCGCGGCGTTGCATCGGGTCGGGACCGGCGGGATGGGCGCTGTCGGCGGAGACGGGGCAAGCCCCGTCGCTACAGGAGCGGGTGCCGTTGCCGGCGTCTTTGTCCTTGTCCTTGCGTTCTTGCTGCTCTTCGTAGCGTTGCAGTTGCGCTTCGTAGACCGCGCGTTTTGTGGGATCGCGCGGCAGGGAGGCCTTCCCGTCGGCGATCTGCTTGATCAACGGCGCGGGCGGGAAATTCTCGACGATCTCTTTCGTCTCCATGCGCAGCGTGCGGAACGGGACCAGTCTTGCCTGGAGCCGAGCGTCGTCAATTTTGTCAGGATGAAGTTGGAGATCGATCCAGCGGTCAACGCCCATCGCGGTGACGCGCTCCACGTCGCCGGGCCGCGGACCGAAGGTCAGGCGGTTCAGGGCGTGGATGGCGCGCTTGTGCTCGTCCATCCCTATCGCACCGGCGGGCTTGTCTTTCTTCCGGCCGAGCGCGAATTGCGTCGTCAGCCCAGCCGCTAGCAGCAAAGCAGCGGCCACCAGCCTGCGGCGTCCGGACAAAGGCATTTCCATTCCGATGGCCCCACTGAGAATGAACCCAGATGGCGAGAAAAGTTGCTGGCAAAAGTTAGGTTGGAAGGGTAGCGGGTGGGCCTCGGACTAGCCCTTCAATTTCGCCACATAGGCTCTTCCGCTTTGCGTCTGGCGGGCGGTGCTCTCGACGAACCTCAGAAATTCCCGCAGGTGTTCCTTTTCCGATAGTTCCGCCTCTGAGAATTTCACGCGAACCCCAAACGATGGCGAACTCCGCGTCACCACTCCGCTGAGGATGATGCCCTTCACCCAGATCTTGCCGCTCGCCACCCACAACCCGATCTCCAGGGCTTTGCCTGCGGGCACGGGGCTCGCGGTTTCGACCAGGCATCCTCCCCGGCTCACATTCGCCAGATTCCCCCAGACCGGCACGTCTATGCCCTCAACGTGAATTTCCACCGCCGCATAGCATTTGATCCGGTGATAAACGCGGCGATCCGATCCCGATTGCGGGGTGAACAAATCCGGTTCGAAGGGGGGCGTTTCCTCCACCGGCACCGGTTCGGGATGCTGCAGCACGGCAGGTGGCGCCGGCGCCGGGACAGCGGGCTTTTCGTGCTGTGCTTCGCGGGCCTTGACGGCAGCGTCTTTGATCTCGCGCATTGCCCGCAGCAGCGCCGCTTCGCGTTGTTCCGGAGCGACTTCGCGGTAGGTCTGCAGCAGTTTTCCGAGGTGGCTGACCAGGTCGGGATCCGTGAGCAAGCGGGTCCAGTCCGATCCCTTGGGCGGCAGTTTCGTGGTTTCGCTCATACGACGTCTTCCCGCACGCGGGTCTGACCGCGGGGAAGTGCTCGACTCCCTTCAGAGATTGACCTTTCGGTGGAGGTTACGCAAGATGACCAAGGTCATAGGAATCGGGTGATCGGGGGGTCGGGTCATCTGCAACTCATGGGCGAAGGAGACGGGGCAAGCCCCGTCTCTACAGCGCGTTCCCGGAAGTTCTGATCATCCGATTCAAACAACGATGGCGAGACAATTTGCATCGGATATTCGCCGGAACGAGTCCAAAGACGTATCATTTTCGTTCCGTAAAGGAGAGGGGACAGGTTTCATCGGTTTCCCGGATCCTCCCATTTTCGGAAAGGCTGCGTGCCCTTCCGCGAGTCCCCGGTTGCGAGAGTGGGTGGAATCGGATAGTATCAAGCTGACTTGTATCTAACTAACTGGTTAATTACGATGAAAAGATGTGCCGTTTCCCGGATTCTTCTATGCCTTGCCTGCACCGGCATTTTCCCGGCGGTGCTCTGCGGCCAAAGCTCGTCCTCGTCCAGCGCCAGTTCGACGATGCCGGTTTCAACCTCGGCCCAGAATCCAGTGTTCGGCAGCGTGGCCGACGCCAAGCCAACGACGGGAGTTCTGCGGCTGACCTTCAGCGACGCCATCGAGCGGGCTTTGCGCCAGAACCTGGCGGGCCTTTTGTCGGAGTACAACACCATCGAGGCCCGAGGCGAGAAATGGCAGAAGCTCAGCGACCTGCTGCCGAACGTCAATGGGGACGTGCAGGAGGCCAGGATGAAAACGAGCCTGGAAGCGGAAGGATTTAGCGGCTCGCTGTTCCCCGGCATTACTTTTCCGCGCACGATCGGGCCTTTCTCCTTCTTTGACGTGCGCGCCTCGGCTACGCAGCGCGTGTTCGACTGGAAGGCAATCCAGAAATACCGTTCTTCCGTGGCCGGCGAAAGCGTGGCCCAGTTCAATCTGAAAGACGCTCGCGATCTGGTCGTGCTCGCAACCGGAAACGCCTACCTGCAGGCAATTGCCGGAGCCGCCCGCGTGGAAACCGCGCAAGCGCAGGTCGAAACGGGGCATGCGCTCTACGACAAGGCGGTCGCGCAACAGCAGGCCGGCGTCGCTCCAGCGATTGACACGCTCCGGGCCCAGGTCGAATACCAGACGCGCCGGCAGCAGCTCATTGCCGCGGCGAACGATTTCGCCAAACAAAAACTTTCGCTGGCGCGCGTGATTGGACTGGCAGCCGGCCAGGAATTCGAACTGGCCGACAAAGCTCCTTACGAGGCTTTTCCCATCCCCGATCTGGAAACCAGCTTGCAGCGCGCGTACTCTCTGCGCTCCGATTACAAGGCGGCGCAGCGCCGCTTGGCGGCCGCGCAACTGGAGCGCAACGCCGCCACCGCCGGATATTTTCCCACCCTCGATGTGGCCGCGAATTACGGCGAAATCGGCAAGGTTCCCGGCGATGTGCTGCCTACATACGCGGTCGCCGGTACGTTGAACATTCCCATCTTTCAGGGCGGCAAGGTCCGCGGCGATGTTCTGAAGGCGGAAGCCAGCTTGCGGCAGGCGCAGGCGCAGATGGCGGACGTGCGCGGTCAGATCGATCAGGATATCCGCAACGCTTTGCTCGACCTCAAGTCGTCGAGCGATCAGGTGGAAGTCGCCCAGAGTTCGGTGAACCTTGCCGAGCAGGCGCTCACCCAATCGCAAGATCGCTTCTCCGCCGGCGTCACCGACAACCTCGAGGTGATTCAGGCGCAGGGAGCAGTGGCGACGGCGCACGAGAACTTGATCTCGAGCCTCTACCTTCATAATCTAGCCAAAGTTTCCTTTGCCCGCGCTCTGGGACGCGCCGAAGAGGGCGTTCGCGAATATTTGAAAGGGAAGTAATCTAACCGTTTGTGGTGAAAGTCGATTCGGGCAAGCGCAGCCCCTAAAGGGGCTTGTGATTTCGAACTTTCGGCATCGCTAAAGCGATGCCCTGATACGAATCACTCTTCCACCACAGACTCCTAAGGGAAGCGGATTATGGAACCAACCAGCAGCGTTGTAGACGAGCCGAAACCGCAACCGGAAGCCGGTGCGCCGCCATCTTCATCCCCGTCTAACAGCGAAGCCAGCTATCGGCGGCGATCCGCGTTTTTGACGAATCCGCGCACGAAGATAGGACTCATGCTCGCCGGCCTCGCGATTCTGACCGCCGTTTTCTTTCTGTGGCGCTACCTGGGAAGCTACGAATCCACCGACGACGCGCAGATTGACGGACACGTGAACTCGGTGAGCGCTCGCGTCAGTGGCTATGTGCTCAAGCTCAACGTCGAAGACAACCAGTACGTGGAAAAGGGAACCGTGCTGGTGGAAATTGACCCTGCCGACTACGAAGGTGCCGTGGCGACGGCGCGCGGGGAATACGCCGACGCCCAGGCCCAGGCTGCGGCTGCCGGCATCAACGTCCCCATCACCAACGTGAGCACTTCCAGCCAGGTAAGCGGCGCCCATGCCGGTGTCTCCAGTGCGCAAGCTGGAATCGCGGCTGCCCGCGAGCAGTTTGAAGCAGCCAAATCGCAGGTGGTGCAAGCGGACGCCAACAATACCAAAGCGCAGAACGATCTTCTCCGCTACAAGCAACTGATCGACAAGCAGGAGATCTCGCAGCAGCGGTACGATCAAGCCGTCGCCAGCGCTCAGGCCGCCGCCGCGGTCCTGCAAGCGGCGCGCGCCAGCGCCGACGCTCTCGCGGCACAAATCGAACAGGCGCAGAACAAACTGCAGCAGGCCAGCGCCGATCTGCGAACCGCCGACACCGCGCCGCAGACGATGCGCGCCACGCGCGCGCGCGCCCTTTCCGCCGAAGCCAATGCCGATCGCAGGAAGGCCGAATTGGGCCGGGCCGAGTTGAACCTCGGGTACACCAAAGTGTTCGCGCCGGTCAGCGGAATGGTCAGCAACCGCACCGTCGAGGTCGGTCAAAACGTGCAACCCGGCCAGGAGATGATGAAGATCATTCCGCTCGATGAGGCGGAACTCTGGGTCACGGCGAATTTCAAGGAGACGCAGCTTAAAAACATCAAGCCCGGCTTGCCGGTAGACATCGTGGTGGATGCGAACGGCAAGACCTACAAGGGGCATGTCGATTCCACCGCTGGCGCCAGCGGCGCGCGCTTCAGCCTGTTGCCACCCGAAAATGCCACCGGCAACTACGTCAAAGTGGTGCAGCGCATACCGGTGAAGATTGTGTTCGACAAGGAGAAAGACCAGACCCAGGGACATGATCTCCGCCCGGGGATGTCGGTCGTGCCGAAGGTGTGGATTAAATAGAGTCATTGAATCATTGAGTCATTGAGTCATTTAGACATTGAGTCATTAAGAGATTGGAATCGTCAGAATCGCCCAGACCAGACAAATGAACGATTTGTTTTAAGTGATTTAATGACTCAATGACTCAATGATTCAATGTCTAAATGATTCAATGTCTAAATGATTCAATGATCCCTCGAAGCCGGGGTTGAGAAAGTAATGGGCGCTGCATCCATCACCATGAATGAGGCCGCCGAATGGCGTCCGGCGGTGAATCCGTGGATTATTGCCCTCACGGTGACGCTGGCCACGTTCATGGAGGTGCTCGATACCAGCATCGCCAATGTGGCACTGCCCCATATCGCCGGCAGTCTTTCGGCTGGTCAGGACGAGAGCACGTGGGTGCTAACGTCCTATCTCGTCTCCAATGCCATCGTGCTGCCGCTGAGCGGTTGGCTCTCTTCCATCGTCGGGCGCAAGTACTTTTACATGGGCTGCGTCGCCCTGTTCACCATCAGTTCGTTTCTGTGCGGGCTCGCGCCGAATCTCGGTATGCTCATCTTCTTCCGCATTCTTCAGGGGGTGGGCGGCGGAGGATTGCAACCGAGCGAGCAGTCCATCCTCGCCGATACTTTCGCTCCCGCCAAGCGCGGCATGGCATTCGCCGTGTACGGCATCGCCGTGGTGATGGCTCCGGCCATTGGTCCGACGCTCGGGGGCTGGATCACGGACAACTTTACCTGGCGCTGGATTTTCTTCATCAATATCCCAGTCGGGATTCTCTCCCTGTTACTGACCTCGCGGCTGATTCAGGATCCGCCGTACCTCAAGCGCCGCAAGCTGAAAGAGACGCGAATCGACTACACGGGGCTCGGTTTCGTCGCGCTTGGCCTCGGAACCTTGCAGGTGATCCTCGATAAAGGGCAGCGCGAAGACTGGTTCGAATCGCACTTCATCGTCGTCCTGAGCGTGATTTCGGCCCTCTCGCTGATCTTCGTCGTCTTCTGGGAGTGGCGGCACAAGGACCCCATCATCGATCTGCATTTGTTTCGCAACCGCACGTTCGCCGCCTCCAACTTCCTGATGTTCATGCTGGGATTTGCGCTTCTCGGCAGCACGCTGCTGCTGCCGCTGTTCATGCAAACGATGCTGGGTTACACTGCCGAACGGTCCGGGTTGGCGCTCATGCCGGGCGGCTTCACGATTATGTTGGCGATGCCGGTTGTCGGGTTTCTGCTCTCGCGTTATAGTCCGCGCTGGCTGATGCTGTTTGGATTGTCGATGCTCTCGTTTTCGCTGTTCCATATGACGACGTTCGACCTGAGCGTCGATTTCCACACGGTGACGATGGCACGGGTCTATCAGGCGTTGGGGCTGGCGTTCCTGTTCGTGCCGATTAACACGGCGGCCTATTCGGGTCTGGCGCGCGAGAAGAACAATGCCGCGTCGGGGTTGATGAACCTCGCGAGAAATATCGGAGGCAGCGTCGGGATTTCTTTTGTCACCACCGGCCTAGCCCGCCGCGCGCAGGTTCACCAGGTACAGCTGGTGGAAAAGCTGAACGCCGCCAATCCGCAGTTTCAGTCGGTGCTGCGGGGGACCGCCGGCACTTTTTCGGGCGGCGGGGCCGGGCCTGGAACCGGCGGCGGTTCCGCGCAACAGCATGCCTATGCGATGCTGCAGGCGAATGTGATCCAGCAGTCGACCATGCTGGCGTACATCGATAATTTTTGGGTGCTCGGGATCGCGATCGCGTGTTTGATTCCGTGTGTGTTTCTGATCAGGAAGGCGAAGCCGAGCGGCATGGTGGTTCACTGATCGGCGCAAGTTCGGTTCGTATCTTCTGTTCGTATTTTCGGTTCGTATCAGGGTATCGCTTTAGCGATACCGCAAGATCGGTCAAACGGCATCCCCTTTAGGGGCTGCGTCCACGGGAGGGGAGGTTCGCGATGTTTCGCATCGTTACCATCGAACGCGAATTTGGCAGCGGAGGCGGAGGCATAGCCTGCGAACTGGCTCGCCGCTTGGGATGGAAGCTCTGGGATCAGCAACTGACGAGCGAGATCGCCAGGCGCGCGCAGGTGCCGGAATCGGCGGTGGCCTTGTGCGATGAGCGTGTCGATGGTCGCCTCTACCGTTTAGCGAAAGCGTTCTGGCGGGGTAGTTACGAACGCAGCATGCCCATGGCGAACTCGACTGCATTTGATACGGATCGCATGATGGCCATGGTGGGAGAGATCATGAGCACGATTGCGGCGGAAGGCAACGCGGTGATTGTCGGCCGCGGCTCCCCGTTTTTCCTGCGCGAACGCGAGGATACCTTCCGCGTCTTTACTTATGCTCCGCACGACGAAAAAATTCGCCGCCTGCTGGCCATGGGCAAGAGGTCGGCAGAGGCCGAGGACCTGGTGGAGAACGTGGACAAGGAGCGGATCGCCTACATCAAACACTACTTCAATGCCGACTGGCCGGTGCGCGTCCTCTATCACTTGATGATCAACACGGTCGTCGGGGACGAGAACGTAATCGCCACCATCCTGAACGGCATGAAGACGCTCGAAGCGCAGACCGGGCAGGGTGCGCTCCGCGGCGTTCGGTGAAAACCGTGTGGAAGCGGGGCTTCGCCCCGCTTGGACGCGGCGAAGCCCCGCCCCCACACTCGATCGCTATTGCGGCGGCTTCTTCTTTCCGAACAGCCCGCCCAATCCGCCCAAGGGATTGCTCTTGCCCCCCTGCATCAAGCCTTTCAGTTGATTACCCATCATCCCCTTCATGTCAGGCGTGAACTTCGGGTCCGAAGTGGTGCCCCCGATGTCGATGGGGATGCCGCCCGCACCCATGCCGACCGCTTTCGTCAGCCCCGCCCCCACGCCCGCCAGATTCGCCAGCATCTTGAAGTTGAGCGCATTGCTGGGGCTCACCGTGCCTGCGCCGGTGACGGTTCCAAGTGATGGGATCACCAGGTTGATCTTGTCGAGGCGCGTACCATCGGGCGCGTACCGCACATCGGAACTCAGGTTTTGGATCGTCGTGTCATTGCCGGCCTGCTTGCCGGTAAGAGCGTAGACGGCTGAGAGTTTCGATCCGAGGTTGAAGTTAGCCAGGGCCGCGTTGCTCATCTTCACCCAGCCCGTTGAGACCAGCTTGTCGAGCGTACCGGCGGAGTCGAGTTCCACCGACAGCGTTCCGCCCTTGAGCTTCGAACCGGTGGGAAGAACCACGCCCAGCGCGGGCAGCATGGCTTCGAGGTCGTCGACCGGCATGGCTTCTCCGATCAGCTTGGTGTGAATCGAAGTAGTTTCGCCGTGCATGTCGTACGTGCCAGTGAGTTTGGCCAGCGCCTTGCCGATGGAGACGTCGCCCTGCACCACCTTGCCCGACACATTCTTCAGGTCGTGCTCGACACCGAAGACAACCTGCACCGGCACGGACGCGGGCGAGCCCTTGGGAACCAGCTTCAACGACGTGGCCTTCAAAGTTCCGTTGGCCTTCGCGGCGTGGCCGTCGGAAGTGAGCGTACCGTCGAAATCAGCCGAACCGGCGACGCCCAACTCTTGATCGACCAGCGCCGACTGGGCGAGATCGAGTTTTTTGAGACTCAACTTTGCCTGTACGGGCGTGAGGGTGGTATCGGTCGAATTGATCGGACCGGCGGTGCCGTCGATTTTCAAGCTGCCGCCGCCTGGGAGGCGCGCCGAAGCGACCACGGGGAACGCGCTGGTAAACGAAAAATCGCGCATCGTAATATTGACTTTGTCATAGACGATAGGTTTACGTTTGCCGGAAATCGATCCGAGGGAGATGGTTCCGTCCGTCAGGTCGAGCTTGGCCACGTTCACATTGGCCGGTGCGCTGGACGTTTTTTCGGCCGCCTTGGCTTGTTGCGCCGACTGATTTCCGAGAGACGAAAAATTCCAAACGCCGTCGCGGTCGCGCAGCAAAGCAATTTCCGGATGCTCGATCGTCAGGTGGGTGACATTGAGCTGCTTGCTGAAAATGAGCGGCATCAGTTCGACGCCCACCTGGAGCGATTTCGCCTGGATAAACGGGGCGCTGCTGAACTTGGGATCGTCGGCGATGGAGAGCTGGTCGGCTTCGACGCTGCCCGACAGGATGCTAAGGCTCAGATTGCCGACTTTCACTGGCCTTCCCAGCGCCGAGCTCAGGGTCGATTCAATCTGCGGACGGAAACTGTTGACGTTCACCAGGAACGGGACTGCGATGGCGGCCACAATCAACACGGCGACCACAATGCCGACAACTTTCAGAACAGTTTTCACGGCGGTGCCTCCTATGACCTAGGGCGGGTGGGGAGCGAGGTCGATTGGAAATCGCGAACAGTTTATCAAACCGGAACGCAAAGTTTCGACGTTTCAGGGTTTCAGAGTTTCGGGGATTTGCGCCCTTACGTTATAAGATAGGCAAAAACCATGGAGCCCATTCCGCAAGAGGCGATTTCCGATTCGTATCCCCCGGTGCAGGAGGAAGTCGCGCGGCTCGCCGGCTTGCCGGAGGTGCGCGCCGCATTCGACCGCTTCCGCGCGCAGGAATCGCAGTTTGCGCTGTGGCAGATGGAGGCGACGCGGGTGGCCGCGCCTCCCTTTGGAGAAGCGGCACGGGGCCTCTGGCTGGCAGAGCGTTTCCGCGAGCTCGGGCTCATCGACGTGCAGGTGGATGAGCTTGGCAACGTGTTCGGCATTCGTCCCGGCCACGGCAGCCGCTACGTCGCGCTCAGCGCGCATATCGATACGGTGTTTCCGGCGGCCACGCCGTTGCACATCCGGCAGCAGGGCAGCCGGTTGTATGGCCCGGGAGTCGCCGACAACGGCGCGGGCATTGCCGCGATGCTGGCGGTGGCCAGCGTGCTGGCGAGCGCGCGCATTTCGCACGGCCTGCCATTTTTGTTCATCGGGAACGTCGGGGAAGAAGGCGAAGGCGATCTGCGCGGCATGCGGCACGTATTCGCGACGCCGCGTTGGCGAGATTCGATTGCCTACAGCGTGATTGTCGATGGCGCCGGAACCGACACCGTGGTGGCCGAGGCTCTGGGCAGCCGCCGCTTCGAAGTGATCGTGCGCGGCCCGGGGGGGCACTCCTGGAGCGACTTCGGCGCGCCCAATCCGATTATCGCGCTCGCCCGCGCGATTGAGGTCCTCAGTCAAACGCCGGTCCCGGCCTCGCCCAAGACCACGTTTAATGTGGGCGTGATTCGCGGCGGAACTTCCGTGAATTCGATTCCAGAATCGGCCAGCATGAGAGTCGATCTGCGCTCCACCTCGATGGCGGAAATCGACCGGTTGGAGCGGGTGCTGCGCCTCGGGCTGGAGCAGGCTGTCGCACTGGAGAATCGGGCCGCTGCTCAGCACGAAAACCGGCGGCCGCCGCAGCCGCAGAGCCGGATGCTGCAAAGTGAAGTGCTGGAGATTGGAAATCGTCCGGCGGGCGAATTGGCTGCGGATGCGCGCCTGCTGAAGGTGATTCGCGCCGTGGATGCGCAGTTGGGCAATAACGCGCAGGTGCAGAGGGCGTCGACCGACGCCAATATTCCACTGTCGCTCGGCCGCGAGGCCATCGCCATCGGAGGCGGCGGCTCCGGAGGCGGCGCGCACACGTTGCAAGAATGGTTCGATTGCGATGGACGCGGCCTGGGGCTCAGGCGCATTCTGCTTACAATGCTGGCACTATCGGGAGTTGGAGAATAGTTAGAGCGTGTTTCATACATCGGTTTTGGGTAGCACGGTTTCACGGGCTGCGGAAAAACTCAGATGTTGCACTTGATTTTGGGCGGCGCAGCGGTTTACCGCTGCGATTAGCGGCTTGGTTCTAAATCGGCTTTAGCCGCTGTGGTAATGCAGCGTCGTGAAAGTTCTTTCTCGGGCGGCACGCGACCTTAGCGGCTAAAGCCGGTATTGAAAGTGAACCAGGTACCGCAGCGCTGAAGCGCTGCTCCACCCAAAATCAGATGCTGACAGTGTTTGTCCGCAGCCTGCTAGGAGAATAATTGATGAAGCGAATCGCTCCGATGCTACTTCTATTGCTGGCCGCGGCTTGTGCTGTGCAGGCGCAGAACGGCGTCCCCGTGCAGAACGCTCAGAACGCTCAGAAGCCGAAAGCCGACCTGATCTTTACCCACGGCAACATCTACACCGGAGTAGTCGATCCGGCGTCTTCGTTGGGAGCGGGCAAGCGCGCGGAGGCGCTGGCGATTCGTGGCGACCGCATCCTCGCCGTGGGGATGCCCGACGACGTCATGAAGTTGAAGGGACCAGAGACGAAAATCGTGGATCTCGGTGGTCGCTTCGTCATGCCTGGCTTCAATGACGCCCACATGCACCTGGCCAGCGCGGGCCTGGAGAAGATGAACGTGAACCTGGTCGGCGTCAAAACGCTGGACGAGTTCCGCGAGCGCTTGCGGGCCAAGTGCGAAGCTGCCGAGCCCTTGGAATGGGTCGTCGGCGAAGGCTGGGACGAGACTCTATGGCCGGTCAAGGCCCTGCCCACGCGCTGGGATCTGGACGAGGTGAGCGGCAAACATCCGGTTTACCTCGAACGCGTAGACGGACATATTGGCGTGGCCAACACGCGCGCCTTGCAGCTCGCCAGCATCACCGTCGCCAGCCGCGATCCCGAGGGCGGAAAGATCGATCGTGACGACACGGGCACGCCCAATGGCATTCTGCGCGAGATGTTGCCCGCGATGCAGGTGGTGATTCCCAAACCAACGTCTGAGAAGCGGCGGCAAGCCATCGAACTGGCCCTTGCGGATCTGGCGAGTCACGGCATTACCTCCGCACAAGACTATTCGTCGTGGGATGACTTTCAGATTTACGAGGAACTCGAGCATGAAGGAAAGCTGACGGCCAGAATTTCCGAATGGCTGCCGTTCAACGACTCGATCGAGGAACTGAATCGCAAGCGCGACTCGCATCCCGCCTCCGACAACATGCTCCACACCGGAATGCTGAAGGGCTACATGGATGGTTCGCTGGCCTCGAAGACGGCCGCGTTGCTTGAGCCCTACAGCGATGATCCGACGAACAGCGGCCTGCCGCAATACGAAGCGGCCAAGCTGAATGAGATGACCAGGGAGCGGGTGCTGGCGGGATATCAGATCGGCTTCCACGCCATCGGCGACAAAGGAGTGCAGTTGGCGCTCGACGCCTTCGCCGAGGCGGAGAAGGCGGCAAAAGAAGCCAAGGTCAAAGCGGCCGACGGTGGTGCCGATTACCGGCTGCGCATCGAGCACGCGCAGGTCACCACGCCACAACAGGTTCTGCGTTTCAAGGATCTCAAGGTCATTGCGTCCATGCAGCCGAACCACCTGCTCACGGATATGAACTGGGCCGAGTCGCGTCTGGGAGCGAAGCGGGCCGAGCATTCCTATGCGTGGGCTGAGTTTCTTCGCCACGGCGTGGTGCTGGCATTTGGCACGGATTATCCGCACGAACCGGTTACGCCGTTCCGCGGAATCTACGCCGCTCTTACCCGTACGAGCGAAGACGGAAAGAAGAGTTATTATCCTGCGGAGAAGCTGAACATCGAGCAGGCGATCGCCGCCTACACCACGGGCGCGGCCTATGCCGAGTTCGCCGAAAAGCAAAAAGGCAAGCTCGAACCCGGTATGCTGGCCGACTTTGTCGTTCTCGATCAGGACGTCACGGCAGCCCCGCCGCCGAAAATCCTGGCGACAAAAGTTCTGCGCACGGTGGTGGGTGGCAAGACCGTGTACAACATTGAGTCATTGAATCATTGAGACATTGAATCATTGGCTGATCTTTGATGATTCAATGATCCGACGATTTAAATGATTCAATGACTAAATGGTTCAATGACTCAATATAAAGAGCGTGAACGCGCATTCCTGATCGGCGCTCCGCTCGCGATTGTTCCGGCGTTGATTTTCCTTCCTGCCGTGATGTTCCTGATTGTTTTTCCCCAGGTGCGGCACGGACGGGCGATTGGGCTGATGGTATTGCCGGCCTGTGCGCTCGCCAGTTGTTTCGGGCTGTGGAAGCTAGCCCTCGGCGCGGTCGAGAAGCCGTGGGGAATTCTCAATGTGCTCAGCTTCGGAGCGCTCCTGGTTTTGTTGGTCATCGCCGGCTATACGGGACTATTCCTGGCCCTGATGACGCTGAAACTCTAGCAGCGAAAAACTTCGGTAGAGACGGGGCTTGCCCCGTCTCCCGCGTCCCTGATGACGCTCACGGAAAGTCCCTGATGACGCCCACGGAGACGCGGCAAGCCGCGTCTCTACAGGAAATCGGCTAACCCCAACCCCGTTTTCTGCGTCTAATGACTAGGCAACCTTCGAACCGACCCCTGCCTGGAGCGAAGGTATAATAACCAATTAGGCAGTTTCAGGAGGAAAGAAATGGATTTGCGCGCAAGCGCCTTTTGGGTGCGCTTCAAGGCCAACCGCTGGGCGTACACGTTTACGATTCTGGCGACCCTGACGGTTGGAATTCTGATTGGTACCATCGTTTCCTATGGAGTGAAAGGCAAGGAGGGGCAGAAGACATCGGACGCAACCCCGCTCACCATTCCCGCTCCGCAGCAGCTCTCGACCGCCTTTTCTCAGATTTCGAAGCAGTTGGAGCCAAGCGTGGTGAACATCAATACCGAGTCGACCATCAAGAACCCGCACCGCCGGCGCTCCATTCGTCCCGATCCCGACCAGGATCAGGGCAACGGCGATGAAGACAGCCCGTTCCAGGATTTTTTTGACAAGTTCTTCGGCGGCCAAGGCGGTCAGGGCGGCCCAGACGCCGGCAACATCCGCCAGCGCTCGCTGGGTTCCGGAGTCATTGTGGATTCGAAGGGCTACATCGTCACCAACCGGCACGTGGTTGAGAAGGCCGATCGCATTCGCGTGAAGTTGCAGGATGAAAACCCGGCGTCTCCGGGCCACGATGCCAAAGTGATCGGCATGGATCAGGAGACCGACCTGGCCGTGATCAAGATCGATCTGGATCGTCCGCTGCCAGCCGCGAAACTGGGCAACTCCGACGGCATGGAAGTCGGCGACTGGGTGCTGGCCATCGGCAGCCCCTTCGGATTGCAGGAAACCGTGACGGCGGGGATCGTGTCGGCCAAGGGGCGCAGCATTGTGCCGAACCGGCAGTTCCAGTCGTTCATTCAAACGGATGCGGCGATCAACCCGGGCAATTCCGGGGGGCCGCTGGTGAATATGGCGGGTGAGGTCATCGGTATCAATACCGCCATTCTCACGGAGACGAGTTCCTATGCGGGCGTGGGATTCGCCATGCCTTCGAACACCGTGGTCCAGGTCTACAACCAGTTGATCGGGCCGGACCACCGGGTTGCGCGCGGCTCGATCGGCATTCAGTTTCAGCCCCAAAACCCGGCCATCGCGCACATTTACGGATCGGGTGTGACCGTGTCGGACGTCGTATCGGGCAGTCCGGCCGACCAGGCTGGCCTGAAGGTGGGCGACACGATTACCGCTATCGAGGGCAAGGATTTGAAGAACGGCGACGATCTGGTGGCTGACATTGCTTCGCGCAAGCCGGGCTCGAAGGTGAAGGTCGCCTTTGTGCGCAACGGCAAGAAGCAAGACGCGACGGTGACCATCGCCGATCGCGCGAAATTGTTCGCTGCCCGTCTGGGCGACGAAGAAGAAAACCAGAACGAGGAAGCGCCCAAGGCCAGCAAGTTCGGAGTTACGGTTCGCAACATCACTCCCGATCTGGCGGACCGCCTGGGCATTGCCGCGGGCAGGGGCGTGGTGGTGCAGGATGTGAAGCAGGGATCGTTTGCCGAGGATCTCGGCCTGAATCGCGGCGACGTGGTCCTGGAAGTGAACAAGCAGCCCGTGAACACTCCCGACGACTTTACGAAGATCGAGTCGTCGCTGAAGAGCGGGCAGGATGTCGTGTTCCTGGTGCGTCCGCGAGGCGCAAGGGCCCAGGATGGAACGATTTTCCTGGCGGGCACACTTCCGTAACCGATAAAAACTCCGGCGAGACTGGCACTCTGTTCCCATTTCGGGGACCATAGGGGTGAGCCGGTTTCGCCGGTTTTTTGTTGGGTCGCAGATTGGCTATTTTGCTTTGTGTAGAGACGGGGCTTGCCCCGTCTCCCGTTGGCAGTCAGGGAAATGGCGGTGCTAGCGGGAGACGCGGCAAGCCGCGTCTCTACAGGAGATCATCGCCGGGCGGCACTCTTGGACAATGCATCACTCCGATCAAGTTCGGTGTTGGCGACGAGTCGGCCTTTGCAGCTTGCTTTGTCTGGCCGTGCATGGTCTCGCCGTGGCGCAGACACCGACATCTGCCGCGCCAGAGAAACCGGCGCACGCTTCCGCGGCGCCAGCCAAGAAACATCCCACCAGCGGACACGCGGCGACCAGCCGCACCTCCAGCAGCCGCTCCACTAAGAGCAAACATTCCCACGGCAGGAAGGGCTCCAAGCAAGGCCCAAAGAAGAAGCGCGGCCAGCAAGCGATCGACTCTAGCCGCGCCCGGGAAATTCAAGAAGCGCTCATCCGCGAGCACTACATGCAAGGCGAGCCTTCTGGAACCTGGGACGGCGCCACCCAGGCCGCGATGCAGCGCTACCAGGCCGATCAGGGATGGCAGTCGAAGCAGATTCCAGACTCCCGGGCGCTGATCAAACTCGGATTAGGCCCCAGCCACGATCACCTGCTCAATCCAGAAAGCGCCATGACGACACCCGCCGCCCCCGCGGCGGCCGATCCGAAGACCGGAGCCAAACATCCGCCGACGGAAGACAACCTTCCGAAGCCGTAGAAATCCTTCCGCGACTGGGAGAACCGCCATAGTTTTTCCCAAACATGGGTTTTCCCAAAAGGGGAAAGCGGCACACGAGCACGATGGCCTGACGATTCGTACCTCCGTGACTTTCAGCAGGCAGAACAAACTGCTAAGGTCGCAATGTGGATAGTGAAATTGCTGTCGGCTTGTCCCCTTCGTACCCAACCAAACGCCGCGCGGTACGCTACAAACTCGATGTCCCACTTCGGATTATTCTCCATCAAGAAGACAAGACCCTGGTCAGAGAAGGACGGGGCATGGAGCTTAGCGAACTCGGGATGTGCGTATCGGTGGGGCTGGAATTAAAGGTTGGAGGAGAAGTCGAAATTGAATTCACTCTCCCCTATTCGTCGGAGCCGATTCGAGTTTCCGGCGCCGTGCGCAACCGCAAAGGCTATCGCTACGGATGCGAGTTTAACCCAGACGGCCCAGGGGAACATAAGAACGTAGAGCGTTTGCGCCAAGCCTTACAAACCTTCGCCGCAGTGCAGCCCTCCTGAGGCTACGAGAGGTCGACCGAAAAAGTGGACCGGACGATGCACGAGCCGCGAAGCGGCGGAACAGGAAAGCCCGGCACGGCAGTGCCGGGTAGGCGGAAGTGGAACAAACCGAGTCCCGCAAGGGACGGCACCTGGGCTACGACACAGACTCCTGCGGGAGATCGCCTGTGGTCCAGCCTTCGCTAGTCCAGCACCGGCCGCGGACAATAAGGAATCGGCATCCCCTTGACGATTGCCCCCGGGTTGCCCTCAACCAGGGCTTCGGCATACTCGAGCCCAACGATTTTTCCCGCCACAGCGCGAGCCGCGGAAAGATTCGGGATGCGGCGCTTGGTGTCGTGAGCGTCCGAGGCGAGGATGTGGACGGCGGAGCGGTCGAGCAGCCAGCGGGCGATGATTTCGGGGCGCTCTCCCCAGAACCCGGTCAGCGAGGAAGCCGTGACTTGAATCAGGCATCCCTGCTCCGCCCACTCCAGTACGCGCTGCGGCGTTTGCTGCAGGATCGGGTTGCGTTCCGGATGGGTCAGGATCGGCGTCAGCCCGCGACCTCCCAGGCGGAAGAAACAATCGCCAAGCTGTGCCGGCACGCTGTAGTTGCTGAGTTCAATCAGCAGATAGTTGGTTTCGCCGATCGTGTAAGTGCGCGGCTGCTCGAGGACGCGTTCCAGGTTCTCAAAAGAAAGATGCAAGTCGCAACCCAGGCTCAATTGGGGCGCGGGACCGGCCTTCTCTCGCAGTTCGCCGAGAAGCCCGGAGAGGTAGGCGCGATCGTAGGCATAACGATCGTTGGCGTGCGGAGTGGCGACAGCATGGGTAATGCCGTCCGCCGCCGCCATGCGGCACATTTCGACGGCTGCGTCCCAGGATTTCGGGCCGTCGTCGACCTCGGGGAGAAGGTGGCAGTGGATGTCGATCACGACGTAATCTTCTCTGAAACACCTCGATTAGAACACATCCAGAAATGATCGGGTCATCGGGCCATCGGGTGATCTAAGGTCAAATGCCGTTAGGGATATTTACTTGACGCCACCAGGCCCAAGATATAGTGTTTGCGGGCATGAGCGAGGATTATCCGCGGACTTTGCTGGAGTTGGAGCAACGATTCAGCCGCGATGAGGCCTGCGCCGGCTATCTTGCCTCGGTGCGCTGGCCCGCCGGCTGGGTGTGTCCGCGGTGCGCGGGAGAGGCGGCGTGGTCGGTTCGGCGCGCCCGCTGGCGCTGTGGCCAATGCCGATACGAGATGTCGGTCACTGCGGGGACGATCTTTCAGGACAGTCATTTGCCCCTGACGACCTGGTTTCGGGCCATGTGGCATGTGACCAGCCAAAAGAATGGCATCAGCGCTCTGGGATTACAGCGGGTTTTAGGCTTGGGCAGCTACAAAACCGCCTGGGCCATGCTTCACAAGTTGCGGCGGGCGATGGTTCGTCCGGGCCGCAAGCGCTTGCAGGGCATCGTGGAGGTGGACGAGACGTACTGGGGCGACGAGGAAGCAGGTGTCAAGGGTCGGCGCACGCAGGACAGGGCCCTGATCATTGTCGCCGCCGAGGAGAATGGGAAAGGCATTGGCCGAATCCGTCTGCGATGCATCCCGGACTTAACCCGGGTCTGCCTGCACGGATTCATCGCCCAAGCCATCGAACCGGGCAGCACCGTCCGAACCGATGGTTTGAACGCCTACCGGGAGTTGACCGGCTACCTCCACGACCGTCAGGTGCAGCGCCGCCAAACGCAGGGAGAACATTTGCTGCCGCGAGTCCATCGCGTGATTTCGCTGCTGAAACGATGGTTGATGGGCACTCACCAGGGTGCGGTTGGGCACGACCACCTCGACAATTACCTCGAAGAATTCGCATTCCGCTTCAACCGCCGCACGTCAGCATCCCGAGGGAAGTTGTTCTATCGACTGGCTCAACAGGCTGTCCAGGTGGATCCGGCCCCGTTTGCAATTTTGATCAAAACACAACCTGTTGGGCCTGGTGGCGTCAAGTAAATATCCCTAAATGCCGTTGACTTTCGATCGCCCGATGACCCGATAGTTGCGAGTTCCCGTGTTCTCGTGCACGATAGTAAATACGATTTCTTGGTTCACCTTAGGATGTTGAGGAGCAGGTTCGCAAATGAGCTTTTTAAGGGCGGCGTGTGCCGCACGGGCAGGTCAAAGAGGTCTTTCCCGGGTTCTTGTGGCCCTGGTGGTGGCCATTGTCGTTGTTTTGGCTGGACTTTCCCTTTCCTGCGGCAACAGCAGTTACAAAGCGACGGCGCCTGACCAAAATGCCTACGTAACCCTGCCCGCGTCGGGCTCCGTACTTCTGTTGCACATCACCGGCGCCACCGGCGCCATCACCCAGGTAGCGCAAACGCCAACCACGGAAAATACTTCGCCCACCGGCCTGGCGTTACTCCCGTCGAAGAAGTTTCTGTATGCAATCAATTCTCGCTCCGACACGATCTCGATTTTCAACGTTGCCAGCGACGGTACTTTGACGCTCAGCGGCACTCCGGGTCCGGCCGGCGGATCGAGTCCCAGCGCGGCGGTCATCGACCCTAGCGGCAACTTCTTGTTAGTGACGAATAGTTTCACGGACAACGTCTCCGTTTTCAAGATCAATGCCGACAGCGGCGCTTTGACGCCAGTCGCGGGATCGCCCTTCTACGCCAATACGGGTCCAGCTGAGATTCTCATCACGCCTTCGGGGAATTTCGTTTATGTGACGAATCCGGGCATCGGGATGATCACTGCTTTCACGTTCTCGAGCTCGGACGGCACGCTCACGCAGCTGCCCAATTCTCCGTTCTCTTCGTTAAAGGGAGGAGGAGGGGGTGCCTTCGGGCTGGCGGTGGATGGCAGTGAACAATTCCTCTATGTGACGAATCCTTCGGCCAGCAACCCTGCCCCGAACCCGACTACCATCGGCAACATTTCCGCGTTCTCGATTGCCCCCAGTACTGCCAGCATCCCCGGCGCACTGACTCCGATATTGGGCTCGCCTTTTACTGCCGCGAACGGCGTCGGCCCCACCGCGATTGCCGTCGACCCCGGCGGCAAGTTTGTTTATGCGACGACCACGGGGTCGAGCTCCTCCATCTGGTGTTTTGCGATCACTCCTACAACCGGACAACTGGTGGCGGCGGCGAACTCGCCGTTCAGCTTGTCCGCGGGAGGGCTGTTCGCCCTCTTTGATCCCACCGGCAACTATTTCTATATCGGAACTCAGGTGGGAAATGGTATTGCGGGCTATACCTACAATTCTTCGACCGGCCTTCCTGCGGCGATTGCGGGCTCGCCGTTTTCCACCGGGACGCCGACGCCGACCGCCCCCGGCAAGATGGTGCTTTCACGATAGAAGCCTGGTTACAGGCTTTGTAATGTGCGATTTACAGGCTGGCACTTTGGTGGGATAAAGTTGGCACCCGCGTGCCATTTTCAGATCTTCCCTTTAGTCTTACATTCGCAATTGAGCAGTTCTGGGGGAGGGCTGCCCGGGCGTCCTGGATTCGCAAGAATCCGGACGCCCGTTTAATTTTCCGTGAGAATTTACCGCTGGTAGCGCCCCATCCATTCGGTTCGCGCCAGAATGTGCCCTTCCATCGCGTGCTCCACGTCGCTCTTGCTGGCGCCCGGAGCCAGTGTCAGTTCGGTACTCAAGGCATACAGTTTGAAGAAATAGCGGTGCACTTTGCCTGGCGGCGGGCACGGACCGTTGTACCCGGTCTTGCGGGAATCGTTGCGGCCTTGGCGCGAGCCGTCGGCCAGCTGTTCTTTTTTCTCCATGCCGCCCTTCAGCGCATGGGTTGTGCCCGGAATGTTGTAAATCACCCAATGCACCCAGGTGCCCGCCGGAGCGTCGGGATCGTCCGCGATTAAGGCGAAGGCTTTCGTGCCCGGAGGAGCGCCGCTCCATTCGAGTGCCGGAGAACGGTCTTCACCCTCGCAAGTGAAGGCTCGAGGGATGTTGGCGCCATCGGGGAAATCCGGACTGCGCAGCGCGAAGGTCATGGCGGGCGCTCCTACTATTTTTGTTCGATCCTGAGGCTGGGGCAGGGGCAGGGACAGCACCGGCAGAGCTGCCAAGCCTGCCAGCAGCACACTCACGGCGCGGAAAAAACATGGCGCTGAAGCTGTAGAGACGGGGCTTGCCCCGTCTCCGCTTGCCCCGCCTTGACTTTGCACGCGGCCGGAGACGCGGCAAGCCGCGTCTCTACGCGAAATCGGAGCCCACTCGACATTTTCATGCCCGATTCCTGAGAAGATCATGCGGCCCTGCTTCAGTTGGTAGAAATTGTGAAATTCACGGTGATCCTGGCCTGCGTTTCCACGGGCCGTCCGTTTTGGAGGTAGGGCTTGAAATGCCACTGCTTCACGGCCTCGCGGGCTGCGGCAGCTAAAATGGAGGGGCCGCTCAGAATCTGCAGTTCCTGGATGGTGCCCTCCTTTGAGATGAGCGCCTGCAGACTCACGGCGCCCTGCACCTTCATCTGCCGCGCCAGCAAGGGATAATCCGGCGGCACCGAAACGCTCACACTCTGCGCCGTTTGCGGCGAGAGCTGCACCCGATCGCCGGCATTGACGGTCCGGCCCTTGGCTGTCTGGCCACTGACCGGCGCGTTAGCCGGCGCGCTCGCCGGTGCGTTGGCCGGCGCGGGCGCGTTGGATGCGGAAGACGTCTCGCCCGAGTTCACATCCAGATGAATGGCATTGCTTTTCGCGGGCACCGCGATGTGGCGGTTGCCAGCTACCACTTCCACCTGCAGAGGAGGAAGCGCTGCGCGCTCGGTGGCTGCCGAGAAGGGAACTGCGGCTGCTGCGGGCGCCGGGGACCTGGCTGGTTTACGTTCGCGCGCGCGAGCCGCCGGCGCGGTCGTACTTACCGCCGCCGTATTCTTATTCTTGTGGCTGATTCGAGTGACGGCTTCCTGGACTTCACTGCCCGGTGGAAACCAGAAATCCCAATCCTTCAAAACCACGCCGACCAGCGCCACCAACAGAATCCCGAGCGCGATGAGCATTCGTTTCCGCTGCACTTCGGTATCGTCGGACGCGGGTGGCAAGGGAAGCGGCTCGACGCGGTTCTGGGATTGGAGTTCGTTTTGAAACATAGGTACGGGAGCATCCTCGAAATCGCTCTTGCGGTCGAGGAGCGCTGAGTCAGTATGCCTCTAAACCCGCCCCAAGCCAAGCAAATCCACGGACTCAACCGCAGAGAACGCAAAGTTCGCGGAGTTTCTTGTAACCAGTGCCCCAGCGGAGAATGGCTTCAGTCTGAAGCGAAGATGTTCGTAAACCGTTGAACACGGAGATCCTAATCCATTTCTTCTCGGCGTTCTTCGCGCCCTCTGCGGTTCAAGCTCTGGATGCTTGCTGGCCACGGGAAATCGGAGCCCTCTTACCCGCGGCAACTCAGGGAACTTTCGCGTCGAGCTTGTCGAGAATGCCGGTGGCGGCGTCAAGAATTTCCTGGTCGCATTTACGATTGGAAGCGATGGCTTCCGCCAGCGGGATGGAAACAATCTTGTTTCCTCGCAGCGCTGCCATTAGCCCGAATTCGCCGCGGTGCACCATGTCGATGGCGCCCAGTCCGTAGCGCGTGGCCAGCACGCGGTCGAAAGCGCTGGGCGATCCTCCCCGCTGGATATGTCCGAGTACCACCGACCGCGACTCAAAGCCCGTCCGTTTCTCGATCTCTTTCGCCACCGTCTGGCCGATTCCGCCCAAGTGAAGATGCCCGAACTCATCGCGACCCGCGGACCCATCCTGCGTTTCGACGCCACCACCCGCAAACTTCGCGCCTTCGGCGGCCACCACGATGCTGAAATATCTTCCACGAGCGTGGCGCTGGCGGATCAGTTCGGCCACCTCATCGATGTCGAAAGGAATCTCGGGGATCAGGATCACGTCGGCGCCGCCGGCGATGCCGCTGTAGGTCGCGATCCAGCCTGAATCGCGTCCCATCACTTCCACCACGATCACGCGATTGTGCGCCTCGGCTGTGGTATGCACGCGGTCAATGGCGCTGGTGGCCACATTCACGGCCGTGTCGAAGCCGAAGGTGAAGTCGGTGCCGGACAGATCGTTGTCGATGGTCTTCGGAACGCCCACCACTTTGACTCCGGAGTCGAAAAGCTTTTTCGCCACCGAGAGCGTGTCATCGCCGCCAATCGCGATCAGGGCGTCGCAACCATGTTTCTTGAGGTTGTCGATGCAGAGCTGCAGGCCGCCTTCATGCTTGGCCGGATTGGTGCGCGAGGTGCGCAGGATGGTGCCGCCCCGCGGCAGGATGCCACCCACCGCCGAGAGGCTGAGTTCCATGGTCTTGTCTTCCAGCACCCCGCGCCACCCCTCCATGAATCCCACGAATTCGTCTTCGTAGTGAAAAGTGCCCTTCCGCACCACCGCTCGAATCACGGCGTTCAGTCCGGGGCAATCGCCTCCGCCGGTCAATATTCCAATCTTCATCGTCTGCTCCTTATGTATGATTTTTGTACCCGTAAGAGTCGATGCCCGGAGCGCTGCCATCCGCCCGCGCCGCAGGTTGCAGTGAGCTGTATGCATTAGATTATCACGCTGCTTTGGCTCGAGCGCGGGCCCTCGCACTCTTCCGGCAAGAAGACAACGCGGCCAGATCCAGAAGTCCAAGATGCAGTTGAGAGAGAAACTGGCAACTGGCCACTGACCACTGGCAACTGCCCTGCTACACTTCCCCCATGCGCGTCCTCGGCATCGACTGCGGCACCGAATATACCGGATACGGCATCGTCGACCTGCTCGCGGACGATCGTCTGGCGTGCGTGGTCTGCGGCGCCATCAAAGTTTCGCCGCGCGACCCCATGCCCACGCGTCTGTCGCGCATCTCCATCGGCCTGCAGGAACTCATCTCCCGGCACCGCCCCGACCGCGTCGCCATCGAAGACGTTTTCTATGCCGCCAACGTGAAGTCCGCCCTGAAGCTCGGCCAGGTGCGCGGAGTCGCCATGCTGGCCGCCGCTTCCGCCGGGCTCGAAGTCGCCGAATACTCGCCACTCTCCATCAAGTCCGCGGTGGTCGGATACGGCCGCGCCGAAAAACATCAGGTCCAGCAAATGGTGACGCGCCTGCTGAATCTCGATCAGATTCCCGAACCCGCCGACGCCGCCGATGCCTTAGCGATCGCCATCTGCCATCTGCACACCGCCGCCACGAAAGAACGCCAGGCGCAACCCACTGTCCGTAGAGACGGGGCTCGCCCCGTCTCCGCTTGCGCCGCCCATGAATCCGCGGGAGACGCGGCAAGCCGCGTCTCTACCGTAGATACGTCCAAGAGCTAAGAGCCTCTTCGCCCCTTGACACGCTGCCCGCCATCCCCAATCATTACAGCGGCCCATGCTTCGTCTATTTCAGATTGTCTGCCTGCTCGTTTTTCCTTCGGCCTTTTTTTCTTCGCTCCTCGCCGATTCGCAAACCGCGCCGGCCCCAGCTGTTGTCACCTTCACCCTCGATTTCCCCGCTTCCCAGCCGGAGCACTACTCGATTCGCTTGCAATCCGATGGCTCGGCCCGCTACCAGTCGAGCGGCCGCCTGTCCGCCGATTCCGACCAGACTGACAGCTTCGATCTTGGCTTCACAGTAGCGGCGGAAACGCGGCAGAAGATTTTCGACCTGGCGGCCAAGGCCGGCTATTTTCAAAAGGACGTCGACTCCCATCACAAGGGCATGGCCTTTACCGGGAAGAAGACGCTCGCCTACCAGGACGCGCGCCGCAGTGGCGAGGCCACCTACAACTATTCCTCCAACCCCGCCGTGCAGGATCTGACCAGCCTGATGCAAAATCTCTCGGCCACGCTCGAATTCGGACATCGACTGCAGTACGACCACCGCTACCAGAAACTCGCGCTCGACGAAGAACTCAAGCGCATGGAGGAGATGGCGCGCGACAATTCGCTGCTCGAGGTTGCGGCGATTCAGCCCATCCTCGATCGGATCATCGCCGATCCGTTGGTGATCAACGTAACCCGTGCCCGCGCCCAACGGTTGCTGGAGAGGGCAGGCGTTCGCTAACCGCTGTAGAGACGGGGCTTGCCCCGTCTTGGGCTGCGTGACGCCATGAGATTGCCGAGGGCTGAGACGCGGCAAGCCGCGTCTCTACGAATGGACATCGAATAGGCCCTACGACTCTTCCACAGTCCGGGCCGAATCCACTGCTACCCCCCCTTGACTAACGCCCCGGACACTCGCAAACTCAAGGCAGATCAAGACCGGCAGAAAGATCGCCAGGAGGCGCATATGACCATCGCAAAGTTCGGAAAGACGCTGGCAATGTTGGCCGTGCTCGCAGCGGCGTTTCTGGTGGTTTCGGCGTCGGCCGAGTCGAAAGCGCGCATCGTCCGCTTGAGCGAAGTGCAAGGGACGGTGCAGATCGACCGCGCCGCCGGCGACGGTTTTGATAAAGCGTTTATCAACCTGCCCGTAATCGAAGGCTGCAAGCTGAAGACCGGCAAAGATGGCCGCGCGGAAGTGGAATTCGAGGATGGCAGTGCCCTGCGACTCGCCCCCGACAGCGAAGTGGACTTCACTCGTCTCGCGCTCGGCGACGCCGGCCAGAAGCTCAACACGGTGCAGCTTGTCTCCGGCACGGTCTACGCGAATCTTCATCCGAAAAACGCTAACTCCAAAACCGGCGACCAGTTCGTATTGAATTTCGCTCGCGAATCCGTCAGCGTGTCCGAGGCCGCGCATTTCCGCGTGGAACTCGCCGACACTGCGGCCACGATTGCCGTATTCAAAGGCAAGTTAAGCGCGACTTCGCCCGCCGGACAAGTTGAAGTTGCCGAGAAGCACAGCGCGACCGTTGAGCTCGCCAAAGACGATCTCGCCAAGGACAACCTGGCGAATGACGATGCCGCCAAGAAAGACACTTTTGCGATCGCTAAGAATTACGAAGACGATCCCTCTGACGCCTGGGATCGCCAGCAGACCGACTATCACGATCGCTACGCTTCCGCCGGCGGCTCCAGCATTAACTCGCCGTACGGTTACGGTATGAGCGACTTGAATTACTACGGCAACTTCATGACCGTGCCCGGTTACGGCAGCATGTGGCAGCCCTACTTCACCGACGCCGCTTGGAGCCCGTTCCAGGATGGCGGCTGGGCCTTCTATCCCGGCTTTGGCTACATGTGGGTGTCGGGCTATCCCTGGGGTTGGATGCCCTACAACTACGGCAACTGGGCCTTCGCTCCCGGCTTTGGATGGGGCTGGCAGCCGGGCTATTGGAATCCGTGGTATGGAATTCCGCAGGTAGTGAATCCACCGGTCCGAACAAAGGTGCCGACCCCGCCCGTGCGCGGACATCAGACCGTGATGGTCGGACTGGGCCTCGCCGCCAATCCGGTTGCTGGAACGCCGCGCCGCCTGACCATCAACCCCGGCTCCGCCGGCTTCGGAGTGCCACGCGGATCGGTGCGCCATCTGGATCGGGCTGCGAAAACGATGACCCAAACTTCTCATCCCGTCACGGTCGCGACGGCTCCGCCCGCTTCGACCACGACATCGACAGCAGGCTGGGGTACGAGTTCAGGTTCAACCACAAGCGGGTCGACGGGAATGGCTCCGGCGCCGTCGCCGCACCGGTCAGCCGCGCCGCCGCCGTCGCGGCCGCACTAGAACAAGAGTTGTTTCAATTCGTCAGACTTTGTCATCCTTCGCTTCGCTCAGGATGACAATTGATATCAAGATGACAATTGATACTCAGGATGGCAATCCAAAGTTAGGCCGCGAGTTTATCTGACGCAGGACTCCTTCTTAATTCACAACACTGACTAACTCACAATAATTCCCGCATACCCTACCACCGATTCGTAATCGCCGGAAACTTCGCCTGACGTTGCGTACTTCACCAGCGTTGCCGAAGCCGCTCCCAGAAGTTTTGCCGCGGTCAGCATGACAATCGTCGGACCAAACCCGCACATGCTGATGTCTTCACTCATCACCACCTGCCAGAGTCCGCGCGCGTCCAGGGCCAACACGCGTTCGATGGCTTTGCGGTCTTTGACGCGAGTGATGGCGTCGGACTCGTAGTGGTTCATGTCACTGGAGGCAACGATCAAGACTTTCTTCTCGCGCGCGGCAATCGCCTCCGCCAGCGCTTCGCCCAATCCGCGCAGCACATCAAAGTCGCTGGTGCCGATGGCAATCGGGACGATGTTCAACTTCGGCTGTCGCGCCTGCAGGAAGGGAAGCTGGACTTCGATGGCATGTTCGGCGCGGTGCGCCGCACTGTCTTCTACGAGCGCCGGGAAGCCCTGCAGCAGGTGCGCGCCCAGTTCCGCGTCCGCTGGCACCTCGCCCAGCGGAGTCTGCCAGGTTGCAGACGCCATGACCGCCAGCGCGTGTCCCTTGCCGGTGTGGTTGGGGCAGAGAATCACACAGTGCTGGGGGATTTCCAGGCGCGAATACACGGCGCCTGCAACCCTGCCGGAGTAGATGTATCCCGCATGGGGAGCGACGCATCCGATGGCGGTGATGCGGCCCGCCGAAGTCTCAACCGGAGACGCGTATTCCCGAACGTCGCGCAGCAATTGGTCGGCGCGGCCCGGATAAAACCGGCCGGCAACGGCTGGAGTTCGCACAGCGGAAGTCATCAGTGACCTCGTGTGGCGCGGGTACTCCTGCCCGCGAAAACTCGGCCCGCAAAAACAAAGCTCGGGAAACTATGAACCGCCGTCCCGTAGCGCGCGAAACAACGCCGCCGTTCTTTCCAGCGGCAGCGCTTCCGCCCGGACCGCGGGCTTCACGCCGCTTTTCGCCAAAGCGGCACGCAATACACCTTCATCGTACCGCGTCTTCAGATTATTCCAGAGAGTTTTGCGTTTCTGACCAAAGCACAGTTTCAGGAAGGCAATGAACTCGGCTTCGGAAACCCGCAGCGACTCCAGCCGCGGCTTGATCGTAATCCGAATCACGCTGGAATGCACCTTGGGTGGTGGAGCAAACACTCCCGGCGGAAGCGTGAACAGTTGTTCGACCCGCCCGTAGAGCTGCGCGGTTGCCGAAAGCAAGCCATAGTCGCGGCTTCCGGCCGAAGCCGCCAGGCGGTCGGCAACCTCCTTCTGCACCATGATGACCAGGGTCGAAAAGTAACGGTTGTATTCCAGCAGCCGCAGCAGAATGTCGGAGGTGATGTAGTACGGCAGGTTGCCGATGACGCGGGCTGGTTCGGGCGTGAAGTTCAAGCCGGTGCGCAGGCTGCCCGGCTTGGCACCGAAGACCGTGTCCAGTTCGATCTTCAGGATATCGCCTTCGATGATTTCGACGCTGGGGTACAGGGAGAATTTCATGCGGAGCTGAGCCGAAAGGACACGGTCCAATTCCACCGCGATCAGCCGCCGCGACTTCCGCGCCAGCAGCCCCGTGATGGCGCCGCGGCCGGGGCCGATCTCCAGCACCGTGGCCTCGGACACATCGCCCAGTGCCTCGACAATGCGCACGGCCGCCGCTTCGCTTGCCAGAAAATGCTGTCCCAGTTTGGGCTTGCGTGGACTCGTTTGTACGGTCGCGCCCTTTGGCACGTTGACCCTCTTTCTTTCCGGCTTTAGACTGGCGGTGCTCTCTTCTGTAGAGACGCGGCTTGCCGCGTCTCGGTGCGCGCCTCGCTCATTGTCATTATCTCGCGGCGGGAGACGCGGCAAGCCGCGTCTCTACAGAAACTTAATCATAACTTGAGCGAGGCACATTCAGTTCCTGCTCAGGAGGCTTCTTCGCCATGCATATCGCTTTTGCGGCATCCGAGTGCGTTCCCTTTTCAAAAACTGGCGGACTAGCCGATGTGGTCGGCGCCTTGCCGCGCGCTCTGGCCGCTCTCGGACATCAGGTGAGCGTGTATGTTCCGCGCTATCGCCAAACCAAGCTGAACGATCCGCAAACCGTCGTCCGCAGTATCACGATCCCGTTCGACGACAAGTATCGCTTCTGCTCGGTAGTAGCGGCGGGGGCGAGCTCAGGAGTTCGATTTTATTTTGTGGAGTATCCGCAATACTTTGACCGCGAGGCCCTATACGGCAGCCCGGCCGGCGACTATCCCGACAACGCCGAGCGTTTCGCCATGTTTTCGCGGGCGGTGCTCGAAGCCTCCAAGATTTTGGGCGTGCCGCACGTGTTCCACTGCCACGACTGGCAGTCCGCGCTGGTGCCGGTGATGTTGCGCACCCTGTACGCCGAGGATCCCGCGTTTCGCGAAGTGGCTACCGTCTTCACCATCCACAACATGGGATACCAGGGTTTGTTCCCGCCCGATACGTTGCCGCTGCTGATGCTGCCCTGGGATCTGCTGACGATCTCGAAGATGGAATTCTTTGGGCAGGTGAATTTTCTGAAGGGCGCGCTCGTGCTCTCCGATTACGTCACCACGGTCAGCAGGAAATACAGTCAGGAGATCCAGACCACCGAATATGGATTTGGATTGGAAGGCGTGCTGCGCCAACGGGCGGCGACCGTGACCGGCATCCTGAACGGCGTGGACTACGACGAGTGGAGCCCGCAGACCGACAAATTCGCGGTGGCGAAGTATTCGCCGCAGGATTTGAGCGGCAAGCTGAAATGCAAACACGAGTTGCTGCATGCTTTCGGAGTCACGAGCGCCGATTCCAAAGTGCCGGTGATCGGCATCGTCTCGCGCTTTGCCGCGCAGAAAGGTTTCGATCTGATCGCGCAGATCATGGACCGGCTGGCGCGCGAAGAGATGATCGTGGTCGCGCTGGGAGCGGGCGACAGGCCGTACGAAGAAATGTTCCTGCGGCTCAACAAGCAGTTCCCGAACAAGATTGCGGTCAAGGTAGCGTACGACAACGCCATCGCACACAAGATTGAAGCGGGAGCGGACATGTTCCTGATACCTTCCCGGTACGAGCCCTGCGGGTTGAACCAGATTTACAGCTTGAAGTACGGCACCGTTCCCATCGTGCGGGCGACTGGCGGCCTGGACGACACCATCGAGCCTTGGGACGCGCGCACCGGCAAAGGCACGGGCTTCAAGTTCACCGACTACACCGGCGAGGCACTGCTCGCAACCATCAAACAAGCCTTGCTCGCCTACCGCGATCCGTCGTCGTGGCAGACGCTGATGCGAAATGGAATGAGCCGCGATTTTTCCTGGGGAGCGTCGGCGCGGGAGTACGGCAAGATCTACGACCGCGCGCGACAAGCCAGAGCCGCCGCCGAAGCAACCCCAGTGACCGCGGACTTGAAGCGGGAGCCCGTGCTGGGATAGCAATCCAGCTTCGGCTCATCGCATACTTGCTTGCGATTTACCGGCCGAACAAGGCTGCGCTGTTCCGGCTGCCACGCAGCACGCGAAGAATCAGCACGTCCTCGTTCTCGATGCGGTAGAAGATGACGTACTCGCCGACGGGAAAGGTCCGCAGGCCGGGGCGCAAATCTTCGTCTCGAGAACGTCCTAGATTGGGATAGGTGGCGAGGAGAAAAAACCGGTCCGTAATGGAGCCAATGAGACGGTCGGCAATATCGATACTGCCACTTTGGCAAGCAACGTAATACCAGATGTCTTCGAGGTCGGAATCGGCCAGCGGCGAACGGCGGTGACTCATCGGCGAGGCGTTTGTTGTTCCGAATGTTGTTCGGCGGCCAAGCGGGCGCGTCCACGCTGCGTCACCTGCTGGGCAAGCTCGCGCATGGACTCCTGCGTAATCGCGCGCCCTTCGCCACGGGCAAGAGAGGCTTCCGCCTCATCCACGGCGGCCAGGATTTCCGCGCGCGTACGTTCGCGCTCCTCCCATAAGGAAAGAGCTTCCTTCACCGCGTCTTCCTCGCGTCGAAGCCGCCCGCTGTCAATCGCTTGCCGGACAAAAGCTCTTTGGTCGGGAGTGAGTTGCACTTCCATATGACGTTAGCCTAGGAGACGGAAAAGCAAGTGTCAAGCGCGGTTTCTGCTCGCGTTAGGGGCCGCGCCCACCCTCGCGGTACACTTCTGCCAGGCGTCCCGGACCCCGATGAGCACCTCCTCCCCGCGCACGATTTTTCACGTCGACATGGACGCCTTCTTCGTCTCCGTCGAGGAATTGTTTGACCCGTCGCTGAAGGGCAAGCCGGTGGTGGTGGGCGGGCAGCGCGACGAACGGGGAGTGGTCTCGGCCGCATCATACGCGGCGCGGAAGTTTGGCGTGCACTCGGCCATGCCGCTGCGAACGGCGGCGAAACTTTGTCCACAGGCGATTTTTGTCAATGGCCATCCCGAACGCTATCGCGAATATTCCGCGAAGGTGCACGAAGTGCTTGGCCACTTTTCTCCGCTGGTCGAGATGGCTTCGGTGGACGAGGCTTACCTCGACATGACCGGGACCGAGCGCCTGCACGGCCGGCCGTTGCGTTCCGCGCATCAGCTCCATGCCGCGATGAAGTCGGCTACACAATTGAATTGCTCGATCGGGATCGGAACGTCGCGGCTGATCGCAAAAGTCTGCTCCGCCAAAGCGAAACCGAACGGCGTGCTCTGGGTGCTTCCCGGAGAAGAGGCGAAGTTTCTGGCGCCGCTCGCCGTCGGCGACATTCCGGGCGTGGGCAAGGTGATGGAGCAAAAGTTGCACACGATCGGCATTCAGAAAGTGGGCGACCTCGCGCGCCTCGACGACCGCGATCTGGAACACCGCTTCGGAAAATGGGGACTCGCGCTGGCAGGCAAGTCCCGCGGAGAAGATGCGGGAGGATGGTTCGACAACGAAGTCGGAGAGAACGTCGATCCCAAATCCATCAGCCACGAACACACCTTCGACGAAGATACGGGCGACGCCGAGCGCTTGCAGTCCACGCTGATGCGCCTCAGCGAAATGGTCGGGCGGCGTTTGCGCGAGGGCGGATTCTTTGCGCGCACGCTCCAGTTGAAATTGCGCTACAAAGATTTCACGACCATAACGCGAGCCCATTCTTTGGAGCAACCGACGCAGATGGATCACCAGATTTTCGAGCAGGCGCGGCGTCTGTTTTTCGCCAACTGGAAGCCGGGCGCGGCGATGCGGTTGCTGGGAGTGCAGGCTTCGAACTTCGAATCGGGTCCCGCGCAGCTCGATCTGCTGGAGCCTGTGCGGGTGCGGGACGAGCGTTGGCAGAAGGCCCTGGCGGCCGCGGATCATCTGCGCGACAAGTTTGGCGAATCGGCGATTGGCCTTGCCCGGGGGATGAAAGGCGGATTTCGCGAACGCATCCACGAAAACCCGGCAGCGTTGCCGGGGAGGGGATCGAAGAAGAAGCCTGTTATTTGAGGGGCGCGTTGAGATTGCAGAGGTCAGAGGTCAGATTGCAGAGGTGAAAATCTTTCGTGACCAGCGGCAACGCTGGAGCTCTGAGGTTTCACCTCTGCAATCTGACCTCTGACCTCTGACCTCTGCAATCCCCTACGAAATGTATTCGCGAATGTAGTCGTCGCGTGAAGCGGCGAGATGGTGACCGTCGCCATCGAAGATGACTTTGCCGTCGCGCAGGATCAGGAAGCTCATGGGCACTTCGCAATGCTGGCCTTTGGGCAGGACGACCATCTGGTTGGTGGCTTTGTCGAACTGGTGAGTCGCCATGGTGAAGGCATCCTGCAGGCGGTGGGTTACCATGAGGGCGCTGGTTTTGTAGACGTCGCGTTGTTTCACGATGAGTTCGACGATGGTGTTCGAAGTTACCGGATCGAGTCCGCCGGTGGGCGAGTCGTAGAGCAGCACCTCGGGTTTCGTGACGATGGCGCGGGCGATGGCCACGCGCCTTCTCATCCCACCCGACAGTTCCGACGGACGCATGTCATAAGCCTCCTCCAACTCCACAAAGCGCAACACCTCGCGCACACGGCGCTCAATTTCCTCCGCCGCGACACGCTCTTCCATCAGGCGGAAAGCGACGTTCTCGTAGACTTTGAGCGAGTCGAAGAGCGCGCTTTCCTGGAACACGATGCCCACGCGTCGGCGCAGTTCGAACAGGTCCTGCTCCCTCATGCGCGTGACCTCTTCCCCCAGCACGGAGATGCGTCCGCTATCGGGGCGCAGCAGCCCGATTGCCAGCTTGAGGAGAACGCTTTTGCCCGATCCGGCGACGCCAAACAGAGCTTTGGTCTCGCCGTGCGGCAATTGGAACGACACTCCATCGAGCACAACTTTTTCATCGAACGCGATGGAAACGTTGTCGAATTCGAGCGCGTAGCCGGAGGGGCTCGCGACTGCGGCTGCCGGATTTTCGCTGGGCAAAGTGGGAGCTGGCATGGCTTACCTGTAACCAAAAATTGCGAAGATCAGCTTGGTGACGAAGAAGTCCACGATCAGAATCAGCACGGAAGCGGCGACCACGGCTTGGGTGGTCGAACGGCCGACGCCCTGCGTGCCGCCACGCGTCGAGATGCCGTAGTAACAGCCGATGGTGGAAATGATGAACCCAAACAGGACGGGCTTGATCAGGCCGGTGAAGACATCGCGGAAGACCAGGATCTGCCAGACGGAGGTCCAATACTGCTGCGAGTTGAGGCCGAAGATCAGATGCGCCACCGCGTAGCCCCCGATCAGCCCGAGCAGATCGGCGATGATGGTCAGGAAAAACAGCATGAAGACCGTCGCCCCAACCCGTGGCGTGATCAGCTTCTTAGTCGGGTCTGTGCCCAGCGCGCGCATGGCGTCGATCTGTTCGGTCACGATCATCGAGCCGAGTTCGCTTGCCATGCCGGAGGCGTTTCGCCCGGCCACCATCAGCCCGGTGATGAGCGGACCCAGTTCGGTGACCATGCCGATCGACACGAGTTGGCCGATGAGGGTGATCCCACCGAAGCGTTGCAGCGTGCTGGCGGAGTTCAGCGCCAACAGCGCTCCTACGGAGAGTCCGGTCAGAATCACGATGGGAAGGGAGCCGACGCCGATCAGGTCCGCCTGGTGCAGCATGTCGCCCATGTACAGCGGACGGCGAAAGAAGTTCGCCAGCGATTGCGCCGACAGCAGGGTGTATTCCTGAACCGCCAACGCCATGTCTTTGGCGATTTCAATGGGCGAAATCAGTTCGAGTTCGAACGCCATGTCGGGTCAGGGGTAGCTGCTCAAGGAACTATAGCAGAGGAGTAATCATCGGGTGATCGGGCCATCGGGTCATCGGGCGATCGAAAACCAAAAGATCCACGGTTTTCAGATCACCCGATGGCCCGATGGCCCGATCACCCGATTTATTCGCGGTGGTTGTTCTTCTTCTTGATCTCGATGGCCAGCCGTTTGATTTTCTGGTTCAGGGTGGAGAGCGGGACGTGGAAGCGTTCGGCCGCTTCGGTCTGATTCCAGCCGCACTTCTCCAGCATGTCGATGATGATGCGCCGTTCGCAGTCTTCCATGATGCCGAACAGCGTGGCCCCGGCGCTGGCATCCATAGACGGCACCGAGGTGCCGCGGCCCACGATGTGATCGGGCAGCAGATCGACTCCGATGTCGCTGTCGGAAGAGAGCACCACGGCGCGTTCGATGGTGTTTTCCAGTTCGCGGACGTTGCCGGGCCAGGAGTAGCCGACCAGCGGACGCAAGGCCTCGGTGGTAATGCGGCGCGGGGGCCGCTCATTTTCCTCGGAATACTTGTGAAGGAAGTGCTGCACCAGCAGCGGAATATCTTCGCGGCGCTGGCGCAGCGGCGGCAGATCGAGGCTGATTACATTGAGGCGGTAGAACAGGTCTTCGCGGAAGCGGCCTTCCTTCACCATCTGGCGGAGATCGACGTTGGTGGCGGCGATGATGCGCACGTCCACTTGAATTTCCTGCACGCCGCCGAGATGCATGAATTTGCGGTCTTGCAGCACGCGCAGAATTTTACTCTGCGTGTCCATACTCATGGTGCCGATTTCGTCGAGGAAGAGCGTGCCGCGGTCGGCAACTTCGAACAAGCCTTTTTTCGACGAAACGGCACTGGTAAAGGCGCCTTTGACGTGTCCGAAGAGCGTGGATTCGAGCAGGTCAGGCGGCGTGGAGCCGGAGTTGACGGGCACGAATGGCCGGTCGCGGCGCGTGGAGTTCAAGTGAATCGCCTTGGCGATCAGTTCCTTGCCCGTGCCGCTTTCGCCTTGCAGCAGTACGGTCGAGCGGCTGGGTGCGACCTGCGCGACCAGATCGAAAATCTTCAGCATGGGCTCACTTTTGCCCACGATGTTTTCAAAGTTGTAGCGCTGCTTGAGGGCGCGCTTCAGTTGAATGTTTTCTTCTTCGGCCTTTTGGCGGGCAACCGCGGCGCGCACGTCCGCGAGCAGCTTCTCGTTGTCCCACGGTTTCTGGATGAAGTTGGTGGCGCCCGATTGCATGGCGCGGACCGCGTTCTCCACCGTGCCGTAGGCGGTGATCATGATGACCGCCTGCTGGGGATGCACCAGGCGGATTTCCGAGAGCACGTCCATGCCGTTCTTGTCGGGCAGGGCGAGGTCGAGCAGAACGACGTCGAAAGCGCGCTCCCCAATGTGCGCCAGACCTTCCCGTCCCGTTCCCGCCACGACGACGGTGTAGCCCTCGAGTTGAAGCAGAGTCTCCAGCGACTCCCGGATTTCCGCTTCATCGTCGATGATGAGGATTCTGCCCGCGCTTTGCGGCGTGCTTGGCGACTTACCTTGAGACGTGCTTGGAGACGGACTGCGGCGCGAGACGACCTCTGCTTCAGACATTGCTACTTCAGACATGGAGTGCCTTCCTGATCGTCAGCAGTGGAAAATCCAGGGTGAAGGTGGTGCCTTCGCCCGGGCGGCTCTCCACGCGGATGTTGCCCGCGTGTTCCTGGATGATGCCGTAGGTGACAGAAAGCCCAAGACCGGTGCCGCGATTCTGGCCTTCGGCGGGCGATGTCTTGGTGGTGAAAAATGGATCGTAGATGCGGTGAATGTGTTCCTGCGCAATGCCCGAGCCCGTGTCGGAGACGCGCACGCTGACGAATTCCCCGTTCAGGGTGGCCACGTTCAGTACTCCACCCCCGGCCATCGCGTCCTTGGCGTTCAAGAACAAGTTCAGAAACACTTGCTGCAAGCGTCCGGCGTTGCCCTGAATCAGAGGCAGGTTCTCGAAAAATTCGTGGTGCACCTGGATGTGAGCCACCTTGAACTGGTGGTCGAGCAACGCCAGCGTATCCGCGATCACCTTGTTCAGACTGACTTCGGTCAATTCCGTGCCCGTGGTGCGGGAAAAGTTGAGCAAATTGTTGACGATCTCGGAGGCGCGGAACGTCTGCTTGGTGATTTTCTCCAGCACACCCGCTTTCTGCGGATCCGACTGCAACTGCTTGGCCAGCATCTGGGTGTAGGAGGAAATGACCGCCAGCGGCGTATTCACTTCGTGGGCCACGCCAGCGGCCAGCAGTCCGATCGAAGAAAGTTTGTCGGCTTGGGTGAGCTGGACTTCAAGTTCGATCCGCTCCGTGATGTCATCCATGATGACCAGCCGCCCCACCACGTTGAACTTGCGCGTGACCAGCGGCGCCATGGCAACATTCACGATGCGCGCTTCGCCGGTGGGTGTCATCAGCCGGAACTTATAAAGATTGTGGATGCCGGGATTCTGCCGGACGCGGTAGAACTCCTCGGCGAAGGCGGTCGGAAAAACCTCGCTCAACGAACGTCCCACCACCTGCCAACGCGGCTGGGCGTACATGACTTCCATCTGCGAGTTCCAGCTCTCGATGCGGTCTTGCAGGTCGACCGCCATCACGCCTACGTTGATGGATTCGACAATGTTCTCGTTGAAATCCTTGAGCCGTTCGTACTCGCTGACCTTTTGTTCGAGCGAGGCGTAGAGCCGCCCGTTCTGGATGGCGATGCCGATGTATCCCGCCAGCGCCTGGAGCAACTCCACATCTTCGCTGGAGAGGAAGTCGCCTTGCATCGTCTTGCCCAGTCCGAGGAAGGCGATGGTCTTTTGCCGCGCGTGGCAAGGAATGTAGTAGTTCAGATCGAGGCGTGCGATGGCTTCTTGCGCGCTGGCGTTCTCACGCGGCAACTGGCGCGTATTTTCGAAGAAGATATGCCCGGCCGCGTCTTCGGCTCGCGGCTTCGCGAGGAACGACAGGTCGAGGCCCGTGACGTGGGCGAGCCCGAACGATTTCGCCAGCTCAAAGCGCGAAGAGTCGCTGTTGCCGAGGAAGATCGCGATGCGGTCCACCAGCAGTGTGCGGGCCAGCCGGTCCACCAGCGAGGAAAGCATTTTGTCGAGGTCGGTTTCCGAACTCAACTCGCGTCCAAACTCGATCAGCGTGCGCCGGTAGTCGTAGCCGGTGCGGTAGAAGAACTGGTCCAGCTTTTCCTGAATCCACTTCCGTACCGGGTCAAATAGCAGGGCGGTGACCACGATGGCCACCATCAACCCGTAAGGTCCGGAACTGGGTACGCGCGTGTGCACCAGTTCGGCAATGGCGGCCACGCCAGCGAAATAAGCTCCTACGATGGCCGCCGCCGCCAGCGTATACGCCATGCCGCGCTTGAAGATCAGATCCACATCCATCAACCGGTAACGGAAAATGGCGTATCCAAAAGTGAGCGGCAGCAAGCCCAGCGACAGCACCGACACCTTCATCATGGGCGAAGGCATCACTCCGAGCAGATACGGCAGGACATAAAAGACCGTGAACGGCGTGATGGCGAGGATGGTGCCGCGGGTAATCCAGTTGAGCTGCTGCCGCAGAATCGGAGTCGTGGCCTGGCGGTAGTTGCGCCACAGAACCGCTGCCGCCGAAACGAAAAAGATCGTCAGATACGCGTAGTTCACCCGGTTCAGGTTGAAGAGCAAGCTCGCGCTGGCTTTCAAAAACTCGAAGGCCAGGATCTGAATTCCGAGCAGTACCGCTCCCGGCAGATAGAGCAGCGGTATCGACCAGCGATGCCGGGTGACGAATTCCCGCCGTTCCGGGAAGGTCAGCACAAAGTGCAGGAAGAGCGCCGGCTGCAGCAGCCACGCCACTTCATTGGCCCACAACACGGTCCAGTCAAACGCGTTGAACTTGCCGGTGTAATGCAGCGAGTAGAAGACGAACGATACCAGGCAAAAAATGTAAAAATGCGTGGAGCCTACGGCCGTCCAGCGCCGCAGCAGTACATAGAGTCCAATCCCCAGATAAATCAGCGCGATCAGCCGCAGCCAATCGTTCATGGAGCGCTCGGCGGGAGCCAGCACCACTTCCACATCCAGTGGGACGGAGCTGCGGATCAGGGAGTAGGTTGCCTTCGACCAGACGCCGGAGTAATAGAGTTGCCGCGTGACCGCTGCCGCTGTGCCGACGGCGCGGCCGTTGACGCTGACCACTTCGTCTCCGCGGCGGATTCCCGCGCGCTCTGCCGGACCGTTCGGTTCCAGTCGATCCGCGACCAGGCGGCCGTTCGATTCCATCCACCAGGCACCGTCGTCGGGGATGGCCGACTGGTGCTCGATCTTGTAGTTAAAGGAGGCGAAAACTACGGCCGCTACTGTGAGGAGAGCCAGCAGGATGGCGGTAAACCGGGCCTCAAATTCGCGGTTCATGGGCAGGGACAGCTGCGCGGCGCGGCCAGAGAATCGCCGCCGATTAGGCATTAGCAACTTCACTGCCACGCTCCCAATTCTCCCCAGTGCCCGTAAGTCGCTTCCATAGAGCGATTTCCGCAATTATAGAGCTGATTTGGAAAGGCGGCTATGAATTATGGAAGGCAGCTTCTGCTTTTCGGGATGCTGTCGGTGGGAAGGGGGTCTGGGCGCTCGGTAAGCCGGAGGGAGTTTGCGGATTTCCTGGTTTGCGTGTATCTGACGTGAAGTGAGGTGACGGGCCCAAAACCTTATTTTGCTTTGAGGGGTTCGAGAACCTTCCCCGTTCTCAAACCCCCCACTCACTGGGCTCAACCTGACTCGTTATAGGAGAGGGCGAGCAGCTCCTGCAAGCGAGTGCGATCTTGCGCTTCAATCCCGGAAACGTCCATGGAGCCAGTCTGAAGCCATCTGAATTGATCTGAAGAAATTCACGGGTCACCCGCGAGCAGATCTCCAGCGACTCCCACCACTCCCGGCGAGCCCGGCGTTACTTGGCCGCCGAAAACGTGGTCCAGGGAAACGCATCCATATCCCGCAGCAACCCTAGCTCCCAGTTGAATTCCGGATGCTCCCGCAGATGCTCTTGTGCCTTGAAGCTCTTGCCACAGGCATGTCCGGCGGCGGCCGCGAATGACATTTGGGTCACCATCGCGGCGTCGGCTGCCTTGTTCTGCACCGCGCCGGCAATCCCGAAAGGTGGCTGCCAGGGCTGAGAGCCCCGCACCGACAAGTCGATATGCCCGTCGAGTGTGCGCTCGCTGGCCTCCTCTTTCTTGGAGAACGTGTCGTAATGATCCGCCAGAAAACGTTCGGCGGCAGCTACGTCGATCTTCCCCTTGTTCTCGGCCATCAACTGTTCCCACCGGACGTGGCGGGCATTGGCGCTCATGCTCATGTCCTTGGTGTCGAAGTCCGTTTCCTCGCGGATGAGTTTTTCGTTGACCGGGAAATTGGAGCCGACGAAGTACCCGTCTTTCGTCCGCTCCAGCGTCACGTTTTTTAACCCCAGTTCGAGGCTGGCGATTTCGTTGTTCTTCACGTCGGCGAGCAGCCAGTTGTTGGCGTAGCCGCCGTTGTTGCCCTCTTTCATGATGCGGGCAAAATCGTCGATCGATTTGGAATACTGAGCCGCCTTGCGCGCCCGCACAAACTCCGGAATCCCCGCTGGATCATAGCCGGAGAAGTGGCCGATGGTCGTTTCCGTGATCGCGATTCCGTCCGAATTGACGACGAAATCGTCCGCGCTATGAATGAACCCCGGCAATCCGTCCATCAGCATGCGGCTGCCTTTCGCGGGAACAATATCGAAAATGATCGTCCAGCGCTGGCCATCCAGATAGCTTGTCCAGTTGTTGTGCGCGATTACGATCTTGCCGTCCTTGGTATAACTGCCGGTCGCCGCAAACGCGCTGCAATGCTCCGGCGCAACCAGCGACGCCGGCACCGGAATGCCGTGCTCCTGGTTGTATTGCTTGACGTAGTATTCCCACTCCTCCGCGCCGTTGAGTGCGACCACGTCCCACAGATCCAGTTTTGTTCCCTTCGCGTTCGCGCCGTCCACGATGCCCTGCAACTCCTCGCGGTACTCCTGCTCGATGCGCGGCCACATCATGGTGCGCGCCGCGTCGCGGAAAAACTGCCAGTCTTTCTTGTTGTCGTGGGACTCCTCCAGCACCGTGACCTTCAGCATGTCCTCGATTTCGGTCGCGAGCAGATAGCCATGCTGGAAGCCGATCTCGGCGGGTTGGCCCTCCAGATGAACAAAAGTCCACCCGTTCTTTTCCGGCTGGCGGAAGCCGTGCTTCAGTCGAGAGTCGCTAGTTGAGTTCTGAGCTGAGTTCTGCGCTAGTGACGGCAGGACAATCGCGATCAGCAACCATACGATTCGGGCAACGGTTCGGAACATGGACACCCCACAAGATTGGACGAATTGTAGCAGAGGCCAGAAACCGGTCTCGGACGGGCCATGTCCGTGCGGACATCCACCCCACCTGTCGGTAATGGGTCAGTTTGAGCTTCGCCGCCGCAATAGGGGTCTCAAGCCGAATCCGAGGAGAACCACCCAGCCAAGCAAAAGAATAGCCCAGAGAAGAATGAAGATAGGTGTGCCAATCACCGGCGGAAGCTTGTCAAGAAGTTGGGCGACAAACCCAAGACGAGTTTCCCTAAGAATCACATTTGAAGAGACGACGCATAGGGCGAGGGCCAGCCAGCTCAGTCCGACGACTAGCAATAGAGCGTGGATTCGCTTCATGCTGCCCCCTTGCTGCATTCTATTCTAACCATCCCAGACCAAGACTGACCCACTACCCACCGGGCCATCGCGTCTTCGCCGCCACCGTTCTAAAATCTGAGTATGTCTCGATTGGAACAAATCGTCGCTCTCGAGAAGCGCTTTCTTCTCCCCACCTACAACCGCTATCCCGTTGCCTTCGAGCGCGGGAAGGGCGTTTTTCTATACGACTTCGAGGGCAAGAGGTATCTGGACTTCGTGGCCGGACTGGGAGTAAACGCCCTTGGCCATGCTCATCCGCGCATTGTGAAGACCATCCGCGAGCAGGCGGCCCGGGTCATTCATCTCTCGAATCTCTATTACAACGAGTATCAGGGACAACTAGCCGAGCGTCTATGCCAGCTTTCGGGACTGGATCGCGTTTTCTTCTCGAACAGCGGCACCGAAGCGATGGAAGGCGCCATCAAGCTGGCACGTCTTGCCGGACACAAGGCCGGCGGCGATGCCAAGTCGCAACTGGTGGCGCTGCAAGGGTCATATCACGGCCGAACCTTTGGAGCCATGTCCCTGACCGGACAGGACAAGTACCGCAAAGGCTTTGAGCCGCTGCTCGAGAACGTGACCTTTGTGGCGCAGAACGACGTCGAGGGGCTGCACGCCGCCGTCAATGCCAACACTTGCGCCATCGTGCTGGAGCCCATCTTTGGCGAAGGTGGAATTCTCGAGTGCTCCGAAGACTTCCTGCGCGCCTGCCGCACGCTGGCCGACCAGCATCAGGCCGCGCTCGTGTTCGATGAGATCCAGTGCGGCCTTGGCCGCACCGGCAAAATGTTCGCCTTCCAGAGCTTCGGCATACCTCCTGGTATAGTTCCCGACATCGTCGCTATTGCCAAGCCAATCGCAGCCGGAGTGCCGCTCGGCGCATTCCTGTCGAAAGAACACTTCGCCTCCGCGATTTCGCCGGGACAGCACGGCACCACATTTGGCGGTGGTCCGCTGGCGTGCCGCGTTGGACTCGAATATCTGGCGATCGTCGAAGAAGAGCACCTGCTCGAAAACGTGGCGAAGGTTGGCGGCTACCTGCATCAGCAATTCGAGGAACTGGTTTCGAAGTACGCCGCCACCCGCGAAACTCGCGGCCGCGGATTGATTCAAGGACTGGTGCTGGACATTCCAGCGCGCCCACTGGTCGAGCAGGCTTTGGCCGAGGGCGTGCTCTTCAACGCGACCCAGGACACCGTCCTGCGCTTCTTGCCGCCGTTCCTGCTGCAAGAAAAGCACGTGGATAAAGGCATCCGAGTGCTGAAGAAACTGCTGGGCAAGAAACGGAAAAAAGCGGCGTAAGACGGTGTTGGCCCCGTCTTCTTTCTGGACGCGGCGGAGACGCGGCAAGCCGCGTCTCTACAGGGGCGCGCTTCTTGCAGAAAACAAGGGGAGCCAAAATTCAGCTCCCCTCAAGAGTGTTAGAGGCGATATCACTTAGTAAGACTCTTTCTACGAGGATTTCGTTGCCTGCCGAAGCGCAACATCCCGAAGAAAAATTCAATCGCGCCGTTGATCGCAACGCGCTGATCAACGCCCGAATCGAAGAGCGCTGGCTCGATCTCCCCGGCGGACGCATGCGCTACCTCAAGGCCGGGTCAGGCCCGGCGCTCATCCTGATTCATGGGCTGATGGGCTATTCCTTTTCCTGGAGATTCACCTTCCCCGCGCTGGCGCCCCACGCGACCGTGTATGCCATCGACAATCTGGGCGCCGGATTGTCGCTTGCGAATGAGGGGATGGATTGCACGGTCCGCGCGACCGCCGAGCGCGCTCTACAGTTCGCGGACGCACTCGGCATCAAAGACTTCGACCTGCTGGGCACTTCACATGGCGGAGGCGTCGCCATCCTGGTGGCGGCGGCTTGTGAGGAAAAACGTGCCGAGCGAAAGGATTCGCGCTTGCAGCGTCTGGTGCTCGTCGCGCCTGTCAATCCCTGGTCGCCGCACGGCAAGCGCCTCGCGCCGCTTGTAGGCAGCCCTTTCGGTTCCATGCTCTTCCGCAACACGATTGAGCGCTGGCGCTTCCTCGACTACCTGTGGCTGCGCCGCATGTTTGGCGACGGATCGAAAATTCCTCCCGATTCGCTCGAAGGCTACCGCTTACCCGCACTCAAGAATCACGCGTTGCGTCATGCTTTGCGCATCGTAAGGAATTGGACGGCGGACCTCGCGGAACTGGAAAGGGCGCTCCCCAAGATTCGCGATTATCCGACTCTGCTCATGTGGGGAACCAGAGACCGCGCGGTTGATTTTCGATCGGCCGAGCCGCTGCGCCGGAATTTTCGCGATGCTCGCCTGGTGGCGTTCGAAGGCGTCGGCCACCTGCCCTACGAAGAGTCGTCTGAAGACTTCAATCGCGCGCTAGTCGATTTCCTCACTGGGGAAAGGATGGATATCGTAGAGACGGGGCTTGCCCCGTCTCCTTTGGACGCGGCGAGAGACGCGGCAAGCCGCGTCTCTACAGGAAATCAGTCCCCAATTTCATGAGTTCTACGATTCACTCGTTGCGCTTCTTCATCGCCACCTACGGTTACTGGGCCGTGGCGCTGGTGTTGCTATGCGAGAATGCCGGCATTCCCGTCCCCGGGGAGACGACGCTGCTGCTGGCAAGTTTTCTGGCTTATTCGGAACATCGGCTCCATCTCGGATGGATCATCGTGGTTGCCACCTGTGCCGCCACGCTGGGCGACAATCTGGGCTACGCCTTCGGCTACTATGGCGGGCGTCCGCTGCTCGATCGCTATCAAAGTTTTTTTCGGATTTCGCCGGCTACGCTGAAACGCGGCGAGGAAATGTTCGCCCGCTACGGCGCGGCCGCCATTTTCTTTGCCCGCTTCATCTTGGGCATGAGAGTATTTGCCGGACCGCTGGCCGGTGTGCTGCGCATGCGCTGGCGAGCGTTTGCTCTCTTCAACTTTCTGGGCGCGGCCGTCTGGGTCACCGTCATCGCCAGCGCCGGATACCTGTTCGGGCAACATTGGCGCACCCTGCTGCGCGCCGTGCAGCGCTTCAATATCGCCGCGTTGATTGCCGCCCTGGCGGTGATCCTATATTTGTGGTGGAGATATCGCCGCCAGGCCCGATGATGAAAGCACTTGCCTTCCACTCTCCGGTCCCGATCTCATTTTTCTTCTTTCATTCTCTTGCAAACTATTTTGGTGTGCCCCGTTTTTGAATCGATCACCGTGGTCAGAGGCAGGCAACTACAGGTCACCGTGTTGGCATTTTCCTGCTTGACGACTACGCAGTGTTCGATGAGTTCGGCAGTGGGTGGCGGCTGCTGGCTTCGGATAGGAGGCGGGGTCGCCGCAACCGGCTGCTTCTTCGCCGCGCAACCGGTTAGAAGCAGGCAAAATACCAGCCAGGCTTTCCTCATGCCCTTTGTTTTCGCTCTCTCGTGCGCGGTTGTCGATGGCAATCTTGGTTACATGCTTCGACGCTGACTCCCTGAGAAGACGGGCAGCGTACTGACGGCTGAGAGCTTAAATGGCTGGACGACCGAGCGCCCCAGGCCGCGAAAAAGAGCGGTCTGGGGAACCCGGCGGGGGCGGTCGTCCCTACGAGCAAGGACTACTCCATCCGATAATCGATCTTGATTCCCCGGCGCGCGATTTCTTCGAGGAAGGTTTCGGCGGGGACGTCGCGCTCCTGCAAGACCGCTCCGTGTTTGCTGACCGCTCCCGCGCACATCATCTGCAGGACGATGGAGGCGGGGAAGGCGGTGGTGCGCATCATGGCGCTCATATCGCTCTTGGGATCGTAGTGGTCGACCATGGTGAAGGTCGCAACTCGGCCTTTGAGTTTTCCGCCGAGCAAGCCGCGAACCCCGGGGGCCTTTACCGATTCGTGAGCTTCGAGGCGCATGATGCAGAGGTCGGGGCCTTTGCCGGCGAACTTGCCTTCGAACACTTTTGACAAGACGGCGCGCGGCGAAACCTCCACGTCTCCGACCCGCATTTTCTCGTTCGAAAACAGGCCCAGTTCCTTCAATTCGCAGAGCAAGTCGTAGTGGCCGGGATAACGCAGGGTTTTCTCGAAGCACTCGCCGACTTGGCCTTCGAAAGTTTCGGGCAGGGTGGAAGTTCCGCCGGAGGTTTGAAAGGCCACGAGCGGGGCGAAGCCGTCCATGTGAAAGGGTTCGGGCTCGGTGAGCGGATCGATGGTGATCAGCTTGCCTTTGCGGAGGATGCGGGCTGGTTCCACGTATTCGTTGATGAGTCCTTCCACGGAGAACACGAGCTGATAGTGAAACGGAGGCATCGGCCTTTCGGGGAGGCCGCCCACATAGAGTTTGAGGGCGTCGGCGCGTCCGTCGAGGCGACGAACCAGTTCGCCGCCGAGGATGGAGGCCATGCCGGGAGAGAGGCCGCAATCGGGAGCGATGCCGATGCCGCGTTTCTCGGCTTGATTGGCGAGCGCGAGTTCCTGGCGGACAACTGTGTTGTTGCCGCCCAGATCGGCGAAATGGCATCCGGCGCTGATGGCGGCTTTGGCCAGGCCGAGGTTCAGGAAATAGGGAACGGCGGAGAGTGCGCCGTCGTGGCCTTTCATGAGGCGCGCCGCGTCCTTTTCTTTCGCGGCGTCGAGCGCGACTGCCCGAACTTTTTTGTCGTTGGTGATGCGGTTGACTCGGGCTGCGACATCCTTGGCGAGTTTGAGGTTGCTGTCGGCGAGAGTGACAGAATCGACTTGGCCCTGGCGGGCCATATCGTAGGCAGCGGCGGATCCCATCATGCCGGAACCGATGACGAGTAGTTTCATAGGAACGCTCCGTTCGAAGTGGTGTCGAATTCATGGTACCAAAATGACCCAGAAATATAAGTGATGTATGTCACATATAATCATGACAATAAAGGTTATATTATGTCAAGCTTATGGCGAATGTGACCGAAGGATCATCCACCGTTTTTGGGGCCGGCAGCGCCACGGCTGAACCGCGGCGGCGGCCCTCAGCGGCCAAAAGCCGTTGATGAGAATACGCCAGTTATTGCAGCGCTGAAGCGCTGCTCCACCCAAAATCAAGTGCAACATCGAGTTTTTCCGCAGCCTGTGAAGCCATGCCCTTCCCAAGACCGAGACAACCCAGAGTTGCTCAGCAGTTTGAGACGGGGCAAGCCCCGTCTCTACACGAGTTTCTTCCGCAAGCTGGGGATCCGGAAGTGAACGAAATGAGCCCTGAAATTTGCCAACCGACCAACGGAGTGGGTCGCCGCGTTTTCAAGGGCTTGCGCACCCGTTCAAGTACCTCCGTACCGTCTCTAGTACCTTAGTTACCGCCATTCGGGTGACTGGTGCCCGATTTGAGTAGAAACTACTACCTGTGGTGGTAGTCGCTTGCATAAATACAACCTGCAGAGATTCTCTGCAAGTCCGGATTTTGTGGAATCCAGAAAAACCCCATAAAACCCAACAAAACCGGGTAATGGACGGGGAGAGGCCCGCGCTTCCGTTTGAGATATGCTCAGCACACCAAAATACGCACGAACGCGCAGGGAAACGTTAATGGCCGACTCGCGAGAAGTGATGAACATTCGCCAAGCTTCGCAGTATCTGGGAGTGAGTCCGGACACTTTGTACAAGTACGTGAACGAGCAGCAGATTCCGGCGTTCAAGTTGGGCAATCGCTGGCGCTTCAAGAAATCGAAGCTGGATCAGTGGATGGAAGAGAAGTCGGTGGAAACGGAAACGCGGAGCGGCAAGAAAATCAAGGCAGCGGTGAAGGCTGCCGGAACTCCGTAGACGCATAGACGAAAGACGAAAGACGAATTCGGGAAACGAACTGCGGCACAAGAAGGGCGGGCACATGTTGGGAATGGGATCGAAGACGATAGTGGGTCTGGATGTGGGCTCCTCGAGCATCAAGGCCGTCGAACTCAGGAAGACACGCGCTGGAATCGAAGTGGCGCACATGGGTCTGGAGCCGATCGCGCCCGACATCGTGGTCGATTCCATGATCGTGGACTCGGGCACGGTATCAAGCGCCATCGCCAAGTTGTTTGCGGATACGCAGATCAAGTCGAAGTCGGTGGCGACGGCGGTGAGCGGACACTCGGTGATCGTGAAGAAAATCTCGCTGCCCTCGATGAGCGATCAGGAACTGGCCGAGACCATCCAAAAGGAAGCGGCGCAGCACATTCCGTTCGATCTGGCGGATGTGAACCTCGACTACCAGATTCTTTCCGACGACGCGACCAGCCCGCAGATGGACGTGCTGCTGGTGGCGGTGAAGAAAGACAAGATTCTGAACTACACCAACGTACTCTCGATGGCGGGCAAGACTCCGGCTATTGTGGATATCGATGCCCTGGCGTTACAGAACTGCTACGAGTACAACTACGAGCCGGCGCCGACGCAAGTGGTGGCCCTGCTGAACCTGGGCGCGAGCGTGATGAATATCAACATCGTCAAGGGTACGACGCCGCTGTTCCCGCGCGACGTTTCGGTGGGCGGGCATCAGTACACCGACTCGCTGCAAAAGGAACTGGACCTGAGCTTCGACGACGCCGAGTCGCTGAAGCTGGGGCGCAAAGTGGGCACGGTACACGACGACGCGAAGACGCCGATCCTGCAGCAGGTGACGGAAATCATCGTGCTGGAAATTCAGAAGACGTTCGACTTCTTCCGCGCCAGCGCCGCGGGCGAGCACATCGAGAAGATTTATCTGGCCGGCGGTTCGGCCAAGGTTCCGGGACTGGTGGAAGCGCTGCGCCAGGAGTTCTCGATGCCGGTCGAGTTGTTCAACCCGTTCCAGAAAGTGCTGGCTCCGATGGAAGGCGTCGGGGCGCAGATGGTCGAACAGAACGCCGGCCAGTTGGCGGTGGCAGTAGGTTTGGCCCTGAGGAGCTTTGAAAAGCTATGATCCGAATCAATCTGCTGGGTGGTGCGAAACCGAAAGGCAAAAAAGGTCCTGCGATCAGCATGCCGAGCTTCGAGTTCGGCAACCTGGGCGGGCCCATGATCCAGGTGGCGGGCGTGCTGCTGATTGCGGTCGCCATCAACGCCGGGTACTGGTACCAACTGGACCGGGAAAAGAAATCGATCGAGGTGAAAGCCCGGGTGGCGGAGCAGAAGAATCGCGAGCTGGCCGAAATCAAGGCGAAGTACCTGGAGAGGCAGAAGCAAGCCGACTCCTACAAGCGGCGAGTGGATGTGATTGACCAGCTGCGCGCGAACCAGACGGGCCCGGTCAACTTACTGTCGACGATCGGCGATACGGTCAACAGCACCGAGGCGGTGTGGTTGATCAGCATGCAGGACCTGGGTGCGAACGTTGCCATCGACGGGACGGCGCTGTCGAGCGATGCGGTGGCCAACCTGATTTCCAATCTGCAAAAGACGGGTTACTTCCGCAATATCGAAATCAAGGAAACATCTCAGGACTCTGCGGTAAAGGACATGCAGGCGTTCCAGTTCACGCTGACCTGCGAAAAGGCGAAGTCGTAAAGGCGGAACCGACTATGAATCTTGGCGAACTATCGGGAGTGAAGCGGTTGGGGGCTTTGGTGCTGCTGGCGGTGGTAGGCACGGGCGCCCTCTACTATACGGTGTTCAAGTCGCAGCGCGATCAAAATACGCAGGCGCAGATCAAGCTGCAGGCCAAACTTCGCGAGAACGCGGAACTGGAGGCTTACCGGCCGAAACTGGCCGACATGGAGCGCCAGTTGGCCAACCTGAAGCAGCAGATGGAAATCGAGCGGCGCATCGTGCCCGATGAAAAAGAAGTGGACAATTTCATGCGCCTGGTCAGCGCAGAAGCAGGCAAGGCGGGAGTGTGGGTCCGGCGCTATACATCGCGTCCCTACGTCACCAAGGACTTCTACACCGAAGTACCGTTTGAAGTGGAGTTCGACGGTCCGTACTACTCGATGCTTGGGTTCTTCGACCGGTTGGGAAAAGTGGAGCGCATCGTAAATGTTTCGAATCTGCTGGTGGCCTCGACGAGCAAGCCGGCGGACGCGAAGGCGAAGCATACCTACGAGTACGCGCCCGGTGAGAGTGTTGTGGCCACGTGCGTGACCACCACGTATTTCAGTCATGACCTGGATCCAGCGGCGGATGCAGCGGCAGCGAAGCCCGGAACTAAGAAGAAGTAGGAGGGACAGAATGAAGATGAAGCCAGCGATCACCATCACGACGACAATTCTGGTTTCGGTACTGGCCGTGGGCTTGGCCTCGGCCCAGAGTCCCAGCGCGATCCAGACTACGCGAGACAAGGTGAGCACGGTGGGGGTCAAGGGCGCCGCATCGAAGGATGCTTTGGGCGTCCGCCAGCCGGCTCCAGCGGTAGCGAGTGCCAAGCCGGCAGCCCAGTCGAGCCGGATCGCGGTTGCGCCGGAGAAAGTTTCTTCGGCGAGCGCGAAGCATACGGGCGCGGCGAAGCCGGTTGCGGCAGTCGCGGTTAAGCACAGCGCGCAACCGAAGGCGGCCGTCATCGCTCAGAAAGGCAGCGCTCCGAAGGGCAATCCACCGGCGGCGGCAGTGGCCGCCAGCAACGGCGCTTCGGGAAGCGGAGAAGCCGAGGCTGCGGTGAGCGAAGAGCAGGTCAAGCCGACCAGCAAGAACAGCGCGAACGGGCGACGGGATCCTTTCATCAGTCCGGTAGTGAGCCGCGCCGGGGGTTCGGGTTGCAGCACGGGCAAGAAGTGTCTGGAAATCGGGGCGATCAACCTGCGGGGTGTGGTGCATGCGGAAAGCGGCTTCATTGCGGTGGTCAGCAATAGTCTGAATAAAGCGTACTTTTTGCGAGAGAACGATCCGGTGTTCAACGGGTACGTGGTGAAAATCACGGGCGACTCGATTGTGTTCCAGGAGACCGTGCAGGACCGGTTGGGCAAGACGTTTACGCGGGAAGTAGTGAAGAAGATTACGACTCCGGCAGTGTAGGCCGGAAGGGAAAAGGCAGAAAAGACTTCGAGGAAACACATCGAGGCGAAACGGCCTCGCATGGGGAGATAGGGAAATGCGAAAGCAACTGCTGGGTCTCATGGTTCCGCTGCTGACGTTCGTTCTGATCGCAGCCGCGGCTGATATGACGGGCAAGGGAGTGGCCGCGAGCGCTCGATTGCAGAGGCTCGAGGTCACCGACAGCCAGGACGGGTTGCGCGTCGAGTTCACGGCGAAGGGCGCGCAGGCGCCCAAAGTGACGACGCTCGATTCTCCGGCACGCATCGTCGTCGACTTTCCCAACACCGTGATGGCCACGGCGCAGAGCCGCATCAGCGTGGGCCGGGACGGCGTGAAAGACGTCCGCGTCGGAATGGACGGGCAAGTTCCGCCCAACACGCGCGTGGTGATCGATCTCACGGAAAAGCAGCTTGCCGGCAGCCGCCAGCCTGAACTGGTGGCGTCGCCGGACGGCGGCTTCATACTCAAGATCGCGAATCGAGACGCCGTGGTAGCCCATAGCCAACCGGCAGCGGCGGCAAAATCGGTGGCCGCGAGCGCAGCGCCGAAACTGGCGCTGGTTTCGGTCCCGGCGGCTGCGGTTCCAGCCGCGGTAACGCCAGCTCCGGTCGTGGCAGAAAAACCGGCAGAGAACCCGGCCGAGAAGCCGGCGGAGTTTGCCTTTGTCGAACCTAAGTATTCGGTGAAGGACGACAAAGCCGCGCAACCGGCGGAGAAGGCCGAGGAAGCGGCAGGCCGCTTTGCCGACAAGACGGCGGCAGAACTGGTTGCCAGCCCTGCCCACGCTTCCATGGGGCAGGCGGGCGGCCAAGCGCCGGCCATCCAGCCCGCAGTGAACCTGGCGGCGGAGCAAAAGGCCCAGTTGGAACAGAAGCCGGCGGAGAAAGGTCCGAAATACACCGGCGAGCCGATCTCGGTCAATCTCAAGGATGTGGACCTGAAGGATTTCTTCCGCCTGATTCACGAGATCAGCGGTCTGAACGTCGTGCTCGACCCGCAAGTTCACGGCACCCTGACAATCGTGCTCGATGACGTGCCGTGGGATCAGGCGCTGGACATCGTGCTCAAGAACAACGATCTGTCGCGCCAACTGGACGGCAATGTCCTGCGCGTGGCGACCGTGGAAACGCTGAAGAAGGAAGCCGAGAACCGGCGCTCCCAAGTCGAAGCCGAGGCGATGGCGGTCGACAAAGTCACCATCACCCGCTTCCTCAGTTATGCGCACTCCAAGGACCTGTTACTGCCGATCAAGAAATTCCTCAGCAAGCGTGGTGATGTGGTCTCCGACGACCGCACCAACGCGGTGATCGTCTCCGACATTCCGGGGGTTCTGCCCCAGATTGACCGGATCATCCAGCAGATGGACCGCAAGACGCAGGAAGTCGAGATTGAAGCTCGGGTAGTGGCGGCGACTCGCAGCTTTGCGCGTGACATTGGCACGCAGTTCGGCTTCGGCTGGGGCAATGGGCCAACCGCCATTGGCGGCTCCCAAGCCGTCGGAGCTTCGCCCACCACCATCACCGGCCTGCAACCGTTGTACGTCCAAAGCACTGGCGCCACCGGTTCGATTCCGCTGTTTTCGAACTTGCCGGCAAACGGGCCGACCAGCGGTCTTTCCTTTGTCAACGCCACCAACAACATGCGGATCGACATGATTCTCACCATGGCCGAGTCGCGCGGGCTGCTGAAAGTTCTTTCCCGTCCGCGGGTGGTCACGCAGAACAACATTCAGGCGGTGGTGAGACAGGGCGTGCGGGTACCGATTGTCACCTTGGGCCAGTTCAATGGTCCACCGACGACTACCTACGTCGATGCTTTCCTGCGCCTGACGGTAACTCCGCAGATCACATCGGAAGGGACCATCTTCCTCAATGTGGATGTGGAAAACACCTTGCCTGACTATAGCCACGAGCTTCTCGGCAACCCGACCCTGATCACGCAGCAGGCAACCACGCAAGTACTGGTGACCGATGGTGGTACGGTGGTGATTGGTGGCGTGATCCAGACCCAGAACTCGCTGACCGTGGACCAGGTGCCTTTGCTCGGGGATATCCCGTACCTGGGCAACCTGTTCAAGCACCGCAGTGTGAACACTTCCAACCAGGAGCTGATTTTCTTCATTACCCCGCGCATCGTCCAGACATAGGCGCGAAGTCAGAACCGTCCAAGCCACCGGCCTTCTCGGAGAACCTGCCGAGAGTCCGGCGGCTTTGCTTTTGAGGTCTCAGGTGCCAGGTCTCAGGTCTCAGGAAAATCGTCGGCGGCTCTACAGAATATTGTTGACCTCGCGTCGAGTGGAGATTTTGAGTTCCTAAGACCTAAGACCTAAGACCTAAGACCTGACACCTGAAACCTGCAACTGCTTCTTGCTACACTCCTGCTATGGATCACGCTGGCCGCCTGCGTCGTCTTCGATCTGGGCTCGAAGAGAACGACCTGGACTTGCTGCTGGTGACTCACCTTCCGAATATTCACTACCTGTGCGGATTTACTGGAAGCGCCGCGGTTTTGCTGGTCGGCGATCATGGTTCCGACAATACTGGTTCGGTTCTGTTTACGGACGGCCGTTACCGCACCCAGGCAAAAGCAGAGATAAAGGGAGCGAACGTCAAGCAGGTGAAGATTGTCATTGCGTCGAAGTCTCCGCTGATGGCGGCTGCGGAATGGCTGGCTGGGCAGGGGAGAAGTTCGAAGCCAGGAACCTTGGCCCCAACCTGGGTGGGCATCGAAGCGGAAGCGATTACCGCCGGCATGCGCGACCGGTTGGCGTCGGCGCTGAAAGGCGGATTCGGCCGTGCGACGGGCGGAGGCGCCCGTCTCTCCAGCGGCTCCGGAAAGATACGGCTGCGTTCCGCGCCACCGCTGGTCGAGCGCGCCCGGATGGTGAAGGACGCGGCTGAGATTCTGCGCATCCGGCGAGCGGTGGAACTGGGCGCCGGTTTGTTCCGCATCGCGCGCGAGAAGATTCGGCCGGGTGTGCGAGAGGTCGAAGTCGCCGCCGCCATGGAATACGAGGCCCGTTGCGCCGGGGCCGAAGGCATGTCGTTCCCGACGATACTGGCTGCCGGAAAGCGCTCTGCGATCGTGCACGGCCGGGCCTCCGGCGCACGCATCCCCCGCCGGGGGTTCGTGGTCTGCGATTTTGGTGTTATACTCGCCGGTTATTGTTCGGATCGCACGCGTACGGTGCATGTCGGAAGGCCTTCGGGAGAAGCTCGAGGGTTGTACGAGGCGGTGCTGGAGGCGCAGCAGGCGGCGATCGCGGAGGTCCGTCCGGGCGTGACTGCCGCCGAAGTCGATAGCGCGGCGCGTCGTGTGCTCGGGAAGCGGAAATTGGCGCGGTACTTCACCCATTCGACCGGGCATGGTTTAGGATTAGAGATTCACGAGTTGCCCAGGTTGGCGGCGGGGCAAGCCCAGAAACTGGAACCGGGAATGGTGGTTACGATTGAGCCCGGGGCGTATGTTGCTGGGAAGTGGGGCGTGCGGATCGAAGATGTGGTGGTAGTTACCTCTTCGGGCTGCGAAGTGCTGACGGCCACAGAAAAAGAACTAGTTGTGATTTAGCGGCCTAATTTCCTGTAGAGACGCGGCTTGCCGCGTCTCCTGCCGCAGGGTGAGACGGGGCAAGCCCCGTCTCTACATAACGATTTACCTAGGAATTCAAGGCGGAACCTGCCCCTTATCCATGAATCAAAAAGAGCTGAAAGAGCTGATCGAGTTCTTAATCGAAAAGGACATCGCCGAATTTGAATTGGAGCGCGGCGACGTCAAGGTGAAGATCAAGCGCGCGGCCGAACCGGCGCCCGTGCCGTTGCCGGATTCCCGGTACATTGCGGTTCATCCGGCGCCGGTTGACGCGGGCGCCCACGTTTCCGCTTCGGTGCCAGCCAAAGTCGACCTCGCGGTAGCTGCCGCGGCAGTCCCAGCGCCAGAAGAGGATCTGCACATTGTGCGGTCGCCGATCGTGGGCACTTTTTACGAGGCGCCCTCGCCGGGATCCCCGCCTTTTGTCAAGGTCGGCGATGTTCTGGAAGTGGGCCAGGTATTGTGCATTGTCGAAGCGATGAAGCTGATGAACGAAATCGAATGCGACGTGGCGGGAGAGTTGGTCAAGAAACTCGTCGCCAACGGCCAGCCCATCGAGTACGGCCAGGAAATGTTCGCCATCCGGCCGGCGAAATAAGCTCTCAGCTCTCAGCTATCAGCTCTCAGTAAAATCAAGTGCTGTGGCAGTCGCAGGAATTTACTGAGAGCTGATAGCTGACAGCTGAGAGCTTTCACATCATGTTCAAGAAAATTCTGGTAGCGAATCGCGGCGAGATTGCGCTGCGCGTCATTTGCGCATGCAAGGAACTCGACATCCGCTCGGTGGCGATCTACAGCGAGGCGGACCGGAATTCGCTGCACGTGCGCTTTGCCGATGAAGCGATTTGCATCGGCCCGCCGCAACTGGCGCAGAGTTATCTCAACATTCCCGCAGTGATCAGCGCGGCGGAGATCGCGAACGTGGACGCCATCCACCCGGGGTATGGCCTGCTTTCGGAAAACGCCAACTTCGCGGAAGTGTGCGAGGCCTGTCACATCAAGTTCATCGGGCCCACTCCGGATGTGATCCGGCTGATGGGCGAAAAAGAAAAAGCCCGAGCCGCGATGAAGCAGCACGGCGTGCCGATCCTTCCCGGTTCGGACGGCGTGGTCGCCTCCGATGGAGAAGCGTGCGAGTGGGCGCGGCAGATCGGGTTTCCCGTCATCCTCAAAGCCACGGCGGGCGGCGGAGGGCGGGGCATGCGCATTGTGCGCAATGAAGACGAATTGCCCGGCCTCTACCGGCAGGCGCAGTCGGAGGCGTCGGCCGCCTTCGGCAACGGCGACCTTTACCTTGAGCGTTATGTCGTGAATCCGCGCCACATCGAATTCCAGGTGCTGGGCGATGAGCACGGCAACGTCGTCAGCTTAGGAGAACGCGAGTGCTCGATTCAGCGGCGCCACCAGAAACTGCTGGAGGAGTCGCCGTCGGTGCGGATGACGCCCGAGCTGCGCCAGGAAATCGGCGACGTCATCGGCAAAACGCTCAGCAGCGTCGGCTATCACAATGCCGGCACCATCGAATTCCTCATGGACCAGGAGCGGCGGCTTTACTTCATCGAGATGAACACGCGCATCCAGGTCGAGCATCCCGTTACGGAAATGGTCACGGACGTGGATCTGGTGAAGAGCCAGATCATGATCGCCGCCGGCGAAAAGCTGGCCGACGTGTTGCACGGCCCCATCGTGCATCGCGGACACGCGATCGAATGCCGCATCAACGCCGAGCATCCGGAGAAGTTCACGCCCTCGGCAGGCAAGATCACCACGTTCCATCCGCCGGGAGGGACAGGCGTGCGCATCGACACGGCCGCTTACGCCGAAGGCACGATTCCTCCGTATTACGATTCGCTGATCGCTAAGCTGATCGTCCGCGGCAAGGATCGCAGCGAAGCCATCTCGCGCATGAGCCGCGCTCTCGAAATGTTTATCGTGGAAGGAATCTACACGACGATACCGCTGCACCGGCGGATACTGGCGGACCCGGATTTCTGCGCGGGCAATTTCGATACGGGGTTTATTGAGAAATTCCTGGCGAAAAAAGAAGCGGCAGGTTGAAGCCATCATCTAAACCGCCTGAAGCCACGTCAATGCGAGAGTGGTGCCATGGATTCCCGCCTGGAAAAGTTGAAAGAAAATCTGGAGTCAACAGTAGAAGGCATGTCCACCGAGCAATTGAGCTCGCACCTCCCGGGCAAGTGGTGCGCGACGGAGGTCTTGGAACATCTGTATCTCACCTACACCGGAACGATCCAGGGATTAGAGAGAGTAATGAGAAAAGGGAAACCGCTGGCCTCGCGGGCCTCCATGGCGCATCGCGTACTGACCTTCGTGGTCGTGGGATTGGGCCACCTGCCTGCCGGACGCAAAGCACCTGCGTTCTTGCAGCCGAAAGGCTTGCCGACGGAGCAGGTGCGAAACGAGATCGGGGCAAAGATTGTGGCGATGGATGCGATGATCACGCAGTGTGAATCCCGCTTCGGGCGCCGGGTCCACCTGCTCGACCATCCGTTTCTGGGCCCGTTGACTGCGACGCAATGGAGAAAGCTTCATCTGGTGCATGGACAGCATCACCTGAAACAGCTTCTCCGGCTTCGGGAAAGCACGACAAGGCAAATGAGCTGAACGCGAGCAAGCGCGGTCGTTTCTTCTAAACAGGACGCCAGTGAAATGGCCGATCGATCTGGAATGGGGGTTCCATGAAGCCGATCTCTCTGGTCGCCGTCCTGGTTTTTCTCGTTACCTGTTTCTTGGGATCAGTCGGCGCCCAAACCCGCGATCCGAAGGACGAAATCCCGATCGAACGTTGTGATGTTCTGCCCGTGGTCACGATGAAGGTTGCTGGGGAGAATCGGCGGTTCCTTCTGGATACCGGCGCCACTACGATCCTCAATATGAAGTCCTTCATGTCAGGTGAGTCGGGGAAGATCCACGTCGAGTCGTGGAGCGGAACAGCGGCCACCAGCGCCCGCGAGGTGTTTTTGCCCGAAGTAGAGTTAGGTACACACAAGCTGCGAAATTTGAAGCTCCCGGCCATTGACCTGAGTCCCATCGGCAAGGCCTGTGGAGGGCAGATCGACGGGATCCTGGGTGTGGATTTGCTCGATCAGATGGGGATGACCATCGATTTGAAGCGGCGAGTTGCCGTACCCGCGCCAACCGGTGAGCCGGGAGATTCCGCAGACGCATTTGCCGAGGCGGAACGGGACATGGGGGCCTGCAATGTCGCCTTCAATCAAGGAGATGTGAAAGCAATGGTGGAGTGCTTTGATCCGGAAATCGTTTTCTATACTCAGCATGGCGAGTATCGGGGACGCCAGGAGGTCGTGCGTTATCTGAGCGAGCGTTACTTCAAGTTTGCTCCCAAACTGCGCTATGACGCGAGGCCGCGTGACGTACACACCTTCGGCGACGCCTTGTGGTACTCCTACGATTTCTGGATTGATACCCCCGAGGAGCGCCTCACCGGGCACGGGATGACCATGTGCCGAAAGGATGCCGGAGGCCGGTGGCGCATCCTCAACGTACATAATTCCGTATTGGAAGCGGCCCCTGCCCCTGACCCGGTACACTGATCCGGTACCGTGAACTCTGTTATTCCACACAAAGCGATGGTTTCGCTGCCGCGTCTGTACCCAATCCTGGATACATTCTGTTCTTCTGACAGCAGAAGTTTGTTTCAGGCAGCCCATGACCTCGCTGCTGCGGGTTGCACCCTGCTGCAGTACCGCAACAAGTCGGGAAACGCACGGCGCACGCTCGAGGAGGCTCGTGAACTCAGGGTGCGGCTGGGGGCTGGCGTCAAGCTCATAATGAATGATCGCGCCGACCTTTGTCTGGCTGCTGGCTACGACGGCCTTCATGTTGGCCAGGATGATCTGTTGCCCGAATCGGCGCGGAGCATCCTTGGGCCTGACCGCTGGCTGGGCGTATCCACGCACAATCCGGAGCAACTCGGGGAGGCTGACAAAACTTCCGCCGACTACCTAGCCATCGGTCCCGTGTTTGCAACCAGCAGCAAGGCCAATCCCGATCCAGTCGTGGGCCTCGAAGGCGTTCGCCGGGCCAGGGAACTGACGCGCAAGCCCCTGGTTGCGATTGGCGGCATCACCCGTGCCAACGCCCGTTCCGTCATCGAAGCCGGAGCCGATGCCGTGGCGGTGATATCCGACTTGTTACGGGATCCGCGCAAATCAGCAGAGGAATTTTTGAGGATATTGAGGTAAAGTCGTGATTCGCGTAGCGCCGGCATCCTGCCCTGAGGCCTTGGCCGGAAGGGGCGGCGCTACAGAAACTAGGAGGTTCGTGAGCACGAAGGTTCAGCCCCCAGTTCCCGCTTCCCGCGTCGACGATTGGGAGCGCCACAGCCAGCAAGACAAGGAACTCGTCAAGGGTCTTGGCCTGACCAGCGCCACCATGCTGGTGATGGGCTCGATGATCGGCTCGGGCATCTTTATTGTGTCCGCCGAAATTTCCCGCGAGGTACAGTCGCCGGCGCTGCTCATAGGGGCGTGGGTGATTACCGGATTCTTAACCATCGTCGGCGCCCTCAGCTACGGCGAGCTGGCGGCCATGATGCCGCGGGCGGGCGGGCAGTACGTCTATCTGCGCGAGTCACTCGGCCCACTCTGGGGTTTTCTTTATGGCTGGACTCTGTTTCTCGTGATTCAGACCGGCACGATTGCCGCCGTGGGCGTAGCGTTTGGTAAATTCCTCGGCATTTTCTGGCCAGCCGTTTCTTCAACTCATTGGATCGTCCACTTGTGGAAAGTACCGAAGTTTGCAATCGGTCCGATGATGCTCGGCGGCATGGACGTCGGACTGAATACGCAGAACTTCGTCGCCATCCTGGTAGTGGTGGTGCTCTCGATCATCAATATTTTCGGCGTGAAGACGGGCGCTTTCATCCAGAACATCTTCACTTCGGCGAAAGTTTCGGCGCTGCTCGGACTGGCCCTCTTCGGAGTTTTTCTTGGGCGGAACGCGCACGCAGTGGCCGCGAATTTCGGGGCAAACTTCTGGAAGAATTCTGGCCTTGGCACGTTGCATGACGTGGGCGGAGGGGTTTTCGTCTCGACGCTCACCGTGTTGGCGATTGCGCAGGTGGGATCGCTGTTTTCCGCCGATGCCTGGAACAACGTTACGTTTACGGCCGGCGAGGTGAAAAATCCCAGCCGGAATCTTCCCCTGTCGCTGGCGCTCGGCACCGGCGTGGTGATCGCGCTCTATATCGCCTGCAACTTTATTTATCTGGGGGCGCTGCCGCTGGTGGGCAGTCCCACCGGTTCAACGCTCGTCGAGCGCGGAATTCAGTATGCCAGTGAAGACCGCGTCGCTACCGCCGTCATGACGCAGATGTTCGGTTCCGCCGGCGGAGCGCTAATGGCCGTCGCCATCATGATTTCCGGCTTCGGCTGCTGCAATGGTTTGATTCTCTCCGGAGCGCGCGTCTACTACGCCATGGCCAAGGATGGTCTTTTCTTTCGCAGCGTTGCCCGGCTGCATCCCGGCTACAAGACGCCCGCGGTTTCGCTGATGGTGCAGATGGTTTGGACGTGCGTCCTCTGCATCTCCGGCAGCTATGGCCAGCTTCTCGACTACATTATTTTCGCGGTGCTGGTGTTCTACATTCTGACGATCTTCGGACTGTTCGTCTTGCGCCGCACTCATGCCGAGGCCGAGCGTCCGTATAAAGCCATCGGATACCCCGTTCTGCCCGCTGTCTACATCGTGATGGCCCTATTGATCGACGTTGTGCTGTTACGCTATAAGCCGCAATACACCTGGCCGGGACTGATCATCGTTCTGCTGGGCATTCCGGTGTACTACATCTGGCGGCCGCGAGCCGAGACGACTTCGTTTTAACCGACTAGTTCTTACTCACAGGAGAAACGCAATTCATGACTGACCTCTTTGCGAAAAAGCCGATTGAGCTTCTGATGGAGGAGGCGCGAGAGACTGGCACGCATAGCCTGAAACGCACGCTCGGTGTATTTCAGCTGACGGCGCTGGGCGTCGGCGCGGTGATTGGAGCCGGAATCTTCGTGCTCTCGGGATTGGGCGCCCACTACGCCGGGCCGGGGCTGATGCTCTCCTTTGTGCTCTCCGGGTTGGGTTGCACGTTCGCCGCCCTTTGCTACGCGGAGTTTGCGGCGATGATCCCATTGGCGGGCAGCGCTTACACCTACGCTTACGCTACCCTGGGCGAAATCATTGCCTGGATCATCGGCTGGGACCTCACGCTCGAATACGCCATGGGCGCCAGTACCGTGTCCTCCGGCTGGTCGAATCACTTCATCGAACTGCTCAATATTTTCCACATCAGGATGCCGTTGTGGCTGGCCTACGACCACTGGACGGGACTCGGCGAGGCGGAGAAGATAATCGCTCGCCAGATGGCGCTGGCCGCCGATCCCACGCTGGTGCCCGGCACGCAGGTTTTCCTTAATAAGGTAACGGCGATCATGGGAGCGCAATCGCCAGAGTTGGTACAAAAAGCTCACGATCTGCTAAATGCGCCACATCTGTTCGGGCACGAGATCGGTCTCAACGTGCCGGCCTTCGCGATCGCTCTGGTGATTACGGCGATTCTGGTGATTGGCATCAAGGAGAGCGCCCGCTTCAACACCACCATCGTCACCATTAAGGTCGGGGTGGTCCTGTTTGTGATCGCACTGGGCATCCACTACGTCAGCGCGGTTAACTGGGGAACGGACTGGGCGAGTTTTGCGCCCTTCGGATTCTCTGGAATCGGGGCTGGAGCTGCTTACATCTTCTTCGCGTATATCGGATTCGATGCGGTTTCCACGACCGCCCAGGAGGCGAAGAATCCGCAGCGCGATCTTCCCATCGGAATCATTGCTTCGCTTCTGATCTGCACATTTTTGTATATCGCGGTGGCGGCGGTTCTGACCGGGATGGTGCCGTGGCGAGAGATCAACATCGAGGCGCCCATTGCGCGCGCTTTTCTGGACCGTGGTCTTACCGGCGCCTCCCACATCATCACGCTTGGAGCGCTGGCGGGCCTTACCAGCGTGATGCTCGTCATGCTTCTGGGGCAGACCCGTGTCTTGTATTCGATGGCCAACGACGGGCTGTTGCCGAAGAAATTCTTCGCCGATGTTCACCCGCGCTTCCGGACGCCGTGGAAGAACACCATGCTCGTGGGCCTGCTGGCGGCGATCGTGGGCAGCCTGACGCCGATCGACGATATCGGAAAAATGGTGAACATCGGAACCTTGCTGGCCTTCGTGATCGTTTGTATCGCCATCCTGGCCCTGCGGCATACGAACCCCGGCCAGCCTCGTCCCTTCCGGACGCCCTGGGTGCCGTTTGTTCCGGTTATGGGCATCCTCTTCAACGGCTACATGATGTACAAGCTCGGCTGGATCAACTGGGCGCGATTGATTATCTGGCTGATTATTGGGATGGTCGTGTATTTCACGTACAGCCGGAAACACAGCCGCGTGCAGGCGGCGCTGGAAGGGCGCAAGACAACCTAACTCAGCTAACGGAGGCGAAGATGACCAACTATCGGATGGTGCTTGTGCTGAGCGTGATGGTCTGTTTATTGGCCGGTGCGTCGGCAATTTCATCCGGGAAGACAGTCCAATCGCAAGCGTCGGACCAAGCTTCGGACAACGAGCAAGCAGTCTGGCATCTGGAGCACGCGTATTGGGGCTACGTCCAGGCGAACAATTTGAGCGCTTATTCAGACCTGTGGCACAAGGACTTCCTGGGCTGGCCGGCGCAGAGCGCAGCGCCCGTCCGAAAAGACCACATCACCGACTGGATCACCTCGCAAACCGCAAAGGGGCTGACTTTCAAGTCCATTGAATTTAAACCTGCGAGGATTCAAGTAACCGGGAACGTCGCGGTGGCGTGTTACTGGATCACGTTTAAATGGCTGGACAAGGATGGCATCGGAGCAGCGCATACACTCCGCATCACCCATACGTGGCTCAAGGACGGGAAGGACTGGCGGATCATTGGGGGAATGTCAATGCCGGAACCCGCGCCTCCGCAGAACTAACTAAGGTCAACACGTAAAGGCTCTCCGGCCAGGAAGGACGTATCCGCTCCGCAGTTCATTCAGACGGGCAAGGACGCCCGTCGCTCCATCACCTGCTGCTACTCCTGCGCTTTCCTGGCGATCGCCGTCACGAGTCGACGTGGGGAGAAGCGCACCGATTGCGCCAGCAGCCAATTCTTGAATCCTGAAATCACCACGGGCTTCCCGGCCAGCAATGCGCGATAGCCGTCTTCGGCTACGGTACGCGCATCCATCGAACCGAACTTCAGAAAGCGTTGGCCGGTTGCGTTCGCGCGCTTGTGGAACTCCGTGGCCGTCGCACCGGGGCACAGGCAGGTTACGGTTATGCCCGTCCCCTGGAGTTCATTGGCCAGCGCTTCTGAAAAATGCAGGACATACGCCTTGGTCGCAAAGTAGACGGCCATCAGCGGCCCCGGCTGAAACGCCGCGGTGGACGCCACATTCAGGATGCGGCCAGTCTTGCCCTCAATCATCGCCGGAAGATACAGGCGAGTGAGGTGGGTGAGAGTCGTCACGTTGAGCTGGATTTGGCGCAGGCATTCTTCCAGATCGTTCTCGGCAAACAAACCATACTGTCCGAATCCGGCGTTGTTGACCAGCACGTCCACCTGGATGTCGGCGCGCGTCGTTTGATCCAGCACATAGGCGGCCGCGCCCGGTTCAGTCAGGTCGGTCGCGAGGATCAGCGAACGGGTGCTGTGGGCCTTCTCCAGTTCGGACGCAAGCTGGCGGAGTCTGTCGGCGCTGCGGGCGACGAGCACCAGGTTGTATCCTTCGCGCGCGAAGATGCGCGCGAATTCCATGCCGATGCCGAACGAGGCGCCGGTGATCAGAGCGGTCTTGGAATGAGCATTCAGCACTTAGCAATTAGCACTTAGCAATTGGAGCGTGTTTCATAAATCGGTCTTGGGAAGGGCACGGCTTCAGCCGTGCCGTTCAGGTCCTGACAAAATGCGGGCTTCAGCCCCGGAGGGACAGGCCTTCCTCGCTGAAAGAGATTTATGAAAAAGCTCTGAGTGCTAAATGCTAATTGCTAATTGCTAGGTGCTAATTGCTGAACGCTCTCCGTTACACTCCGTAGATCGAGTGCCACGAGGTTGCGGCCTTCAAACAATCGTTCACGTTATTGATGTTCTTTACTCCTTCATCTTCCAGCCACTTCCGGAAAGCGCCGGCGCCCTGTTTCGCGTAGATGGGGATGCCCTCTTTCCAGGTGGCGCGTCCGCAGAGCACGCCGTTGAACTTCACCCCCGACTCGGCGGCCAGCTCCAGCGACTCGGTGAACTCGGAATTGCTCACGCCCGCCGACAGATAGATGAACGGCTTGGTGGCGACCACGGCTGCCTCATGGAAGAATTTCATCGCTTCGTGTTTCGAGTAGGCTTTTTCACCTTTGCAGGATTGGGTCCCTTCGACATACTTCATGTTGATTGGGACTTCGACCTTCATGACGTCGACGCCATAGCGGTCTTTGGTGAATTCGCGCATGGCTTCGATGACCGCCTTCGGCTTCTTCTTCGCGAAATCGAAACCTTTCTCGTCCACGCCTTCTTCGTAGGTGACGAACTCCAGGAAGAACGGGATGTCATTGGCGCGGCACTCATCGCCTAACCGTTCGACCCAGGCGTGTTTCTTGTCGTTGATTTCTTTCGGATCGAACGGCGTGTAGTAGAGCAGAATCTTGACGCAGTCGGCGCCTGCTTCCTTCAGACGGCGCGCCGACCAATGGTCGAGCAGATCGCCGAGGCGTCCCGGACCGGTCTTGTCGTAGCCGGTCTTTTCATAGGCCAGCAACAGGCCGGCGTTCTTGGCGCGGCGCTTCGAAGCCGGCAGCCCCCACTCGGGATCGAGCAGGATGGCGCTGGCGTGGGGCGTCAGGACCTCGCTCACCAGAATCTTGAATTCTTCCATCATGGCGTCGGAGACAGCTGAGCCTTTCTCTTTGGCGAGGGACTTCTGCAGTGAGCCGCGCTGATCCATGGCGGCGGCGGCGATTACGCCGCGTTCATTCGATACCGCCTTCATTCCGGCGAGTTTGCCGGGCGTGAGTTTCATAGGTCCTCCCATCGGTATTTTGGCATGGTTGAAAGCGTGCGCGTGTTAGCAAAGCAAAACGAAACGATTTGTCAGTCTGGAGGCGGCCGGGTGCATCTTCTGGGAAATGATACGACATCGTGTGATGGCCGTCACCGGAGTTGCGCTCGCCGCATTTTACACTGAGTCAAGGGTCATCGATCTCATTCGAGAAGGAGTGGCAATTTATGCCTTTAGTTTCAATGCGGCAACTCTTAGACGAAGCGTCCAAAGGCGGCTACGGCGTCGGAGCATTCAACGTGAACAACATGGAGCAGATTCAGGCCATCATGGAAGCGGCCAAGGAGACCCGTTCTCCGGTCATCATTCAAGCCAGCCGCGGCGCGCGCTCCTACTCGCAGGACAAATTTCTTTATCACCTGATGCTGGCGGCAGCGGAACTGTATCCCGAGATTCCTCTGGTCATGCACCTCGACCACGGCAACAGCGTCGAAACCTGCAAATCCGCCATCGATCTCGGTTTTACCAGCGTGATGATGGACGGCTCTCTGATGCCCGACGGCAAGACTCCCTCCAGTTTCGATTACAACGTGCAGGTGACGAAGGATGTCGTCGCCTTGGCCCACGCCAAGGGTGTGACGGTCGAAGGCGAGATCGGAGTGCTCGGCGGAATTGAAGACGGACACGGCGCCGGCGGCACCGGTCTGGAGCATGTCACCGATCCCGATCAGGCGGTCGAGTTTGTCGAGAAAACCGGTCTGGACGCTCTTGCCATCGCCATCGGCACCAGCCACGGCGCCTACAAATTCTCCAAGAAGCCCGACGGTTCCGTGCTGAAGATGGATGTACTGATCAAGATTCACCAGCGCCTGCCCAAGACGCACCTGGTGATGCACGGATCGTCGAGCGTGCCGAAGGACTTGCAAGACATTATCAACCAATACGGCGGCAAGTTGAAGCCGACCTGGGGCGTGCCGGTGGAAGAGATTCAACTCGGCATCCGTAACGGCGTGCGCAAGATCAACGTCGATACCGACAACCGGCTGGCCATCACCGGCGCCATCCGCAAGGTGTTTATGGAAACGCCGGAGAAATTCGATCCGCGCGACTACTTGAAACCGGCGCGCGAGGCCATGAAGAAAGTCGTGGCCCAGCGCATGACCCAATTCGGCCAGGCCGGACACGCCGGCGATTACAAACCAATTCCGCTGGCCGAGGTTGCGAAGCAGTACAACTAGCGCGCTGCGGGAAGGAATCCAGAGCGTTCTCATGGTTACCGTAGACTGCGATCTGGTTCTGGGTAGGGCACGGCTTCAGCCGTGCCGCTAACGACTGCCAGAAATGCGGGCTTTAGCCCCTGAGGGATTGCCGGTCGCGAGTTTACACCAACCATGAAAACGGTATAACGGTTTGACCATGGCGGATAGGGCGTTGCTCCTGTCCGCCTTTTGCGTGCCCAGCTTTGGGACGAGACTCAGTGTCCAGGAAACTGGTAGCGCAGCCCGATGCGCGCGAGGATGGGAGCGCCGAGATACGGTACAGGATTTAGGTTCGCGTAGTAGCGCTGATTGAACGCGTTTTCCGCGGCCGCGAAGACTTCCACCCCATGACCGAGCGAGCGCCCCACGTACAGGTCGACGGTAAAGAACTTCTTCAGCAATAAACTGTTCAAGTCGTTATCGAACTGTTGGCCAACGAAGGTTCCTTGCACGTTGGCGGTGACGATCTTGGGATTCACATAGCGCGCTTGCAGCGTGAACTGCTGGTGCGGCACCTCGGGTATCCAATTTCCCACCAGCGATGGGTTCAGCGCGTTTGGCGTGTAGCTGGATACGACGGCGTGGGCGAACTGGTAGCCTCCGGCGAATTGGAGGGCACTGCTCACGCGGAATTCGCCGTCGAGATTCACTCCCGTCGAGAGCGTGCGGTCGACGTTCTCTTTCTCGGCCTGGATCGGGTTGGTCGTATTGTTGATGGTAACGTTCACGACGGCATGGGTGATGTCGTTCCAGAAAAACGTTGTCCGCAAACTGAGGCGGTCGGAAAGCAGGCTCTGCCGGACTCCCGCTTCCACGCCCGTCAATCGTTCGGCAACCAGATCGGGGTTGCCGAAGGTCAGGGTGTTGCCTTGACGAAAATTTCGATAGAGTTCGTTCAAGGTAGGTGCGCGGAAGGCGCGATAACCCGAAGCGGTGAACGAGGTGCCGTGTCCGGCATGGTAGAGCAGTGAAACGCGCGGATTGAGCGCGTCGGAAGTGCGGTCAGGGTAGGGCGTCAGCGTCGTGCCGGCGGAGTTGATGGCGATGAGCCGCGCATCAACGTCGCTCCAGTGATCGTAGCCGAGCGACAGGTTCGCAATCAGCTTCCGGCCAAGTTGAAGAATGTCTTCTCCAAAAACCCGCATCGTGCGTTCGTGTCCGCCGCTGAGAGTGCTCCCGTTCGGGCCCCCGGGTTTGAACAAGTCATCGTTGCTCGAACCATGCACTTCTCGCATTTCGAACCCGGCCACCAGTGTCTGCATGCGGCCAACCGGGCGCGACCATTGGGCGCTGCCACCGAGCGCCTGCGACGGAACCGACTGCTCGTCGGTAAGGCTTTCGGTATCGCGTTGCGATTTGACCGATGTGATTGCAGAGTAAGTCTGATAGTACGACTCGAAGAGTCCGAACACGCGGGCGGAAATCGCTCCCAGGCTTTTCGTTTCGTAGTTCCATCCGGTTGCGAAGTCCGCCAATTGCGTGGTGTTTAACTGGATCACCGTGCCGTTGTGCCGATCTTCATTGAAGTAGGAGCCCCGAGCGAAGAAACGGCTGAAGTCGCCAAAACGCCGGCCGAGATCGACCTCGGTCAGTTCGTGGGTGGAGTTGGCGGGCGAATCGACTGGGCCGCGTTGGGACTCAGGCACCGGAACATAGCCATTCGTGCGGAACAAATCGGTGGATGCTGAGCCGTACCACGGCCCCACGCGAGTTCCTGCCCACAGCGATAACTCGGGCGTGTTTTCACTTCCCCAGGAACTCTCGGCGGAGATCGCCGTCTGTTCAGGCTCGCGAGTGCGGAATTGAATCACGCCGCCCATGGCCGTCGAACCGTAGAGGCTGGCATCGGCGCCGCCGCGAACGACTTCGACGTCGCTGATGGATTCGCGGACCACGCGGTCCCAATAAACCCATCCGCCGAAGGGATCGTTGAGGGGAATGTCATCGACCAAGACGAGGGCGCGGCTGGCGCCGCTGGCGCCGACTCCGCGCATGGAAACGCCCTGCGTGCCTGGATTTCCAGTGCGGCTGCTAGAACGGCGAAAGAGGGTGAAGCCGGGCACTTCGCGAAGCACATCATCGAGTGCGAGCGCTGGTGTAGAGGCCAGATCGTTGTCGGAGATGGTGACGCTGTCGGCGGGAGAATCCTCCAGTGCAGTGTTAATCCGAGTCGCGGTGACCAGCATGGTGCGAGTCTCGCAGATGCAGGTACAACAGCACACTGCGGGCTGCACGACAAGGACCAGTTCGGGCTCGCCCTTCCACGTGCGCTGGAGAGCTTTCGTGTCGCACCCGGAAACGGTGATGGTGGCGGAGCGAACGGGGACCTCGGGCAGGATAAACCTGCCGTTAGCGTCGGTAACGACGGTTTGCTGATAGGCTCCGCCTGAGATCGTTACGCGAGCGCCGACGATCGCGGTCCCTGCGGAGTTACGCACCATGCCCTCGACGCGTTGCGTCTGGGCAAGGGCAGTCGCGCACCAGGCAAACGCAACAACCGCCATGACGATGGTTTTGAATGGCACAGTGGATAGCGTAGAGGAATTGACGGAATTTTGTGTCATGACCGAAGTCACTGCCGCAGAGCCAGCCCTCCGAGCAGCGCCCGCTGCTTAGCAATCAGCGACTGGATCCCCTGGCGCGCCAAGGCCATCATCTTGGCGAGTTGAGCGTCGTCGAACACCTGGTGCTCGGCCGTTGCTTGCAGTTCGACAATTTTATTGCCTGCCGTCATGACGAAGTTCATGTCCACGTCGGCGCGCGAGTCTTCTTCGTAGTTCAGATCGAGAAGAACTTCGCCGTCCACAATGCCTACGCTGATGGCGGCCACAAAATCCTTGATGGGCGCGGCGGACAGGGTTCCGGCATCGACCAGGCGCTGCAGAGCCAGGCCCAGCGCGACGAAAGCTCCGGTGATCGAAGCCGTTCGTGTGCCCCCGTCGGCCTGGATCACGTCGCAATCGATCCAGATGGTGCGCTCGCCCAGGCGCTTCAAGTCGGCCACGGCGCGGAGCGAACGTCCGATGAGCCGCTGGATCTCCTGGGTTCGCCCGCTTGGCCGTCCCTTGGCCGATTCGCGCGCGGTGCGGGTCAGGGTCGAGCGGGGCAGCATTCCGTACTCGCCGGAAATCCATCCCTTGCCCGAATTGCGCAAGAACAGAGGGACCGATTCTTCGACCGAGGCGGTGCAGATGACGCGGGTGTTGCCCATCTCAATCAGCGCCGAGCCCTCCGCCGTCGAGATGAAGTCGGGAATGATGTTGACGGGACGAACCTGCTCGGGAGTGCGGTTATCGCTGCGAAAGATCATGAGAGGGAATTCTAACAGTCGGCGTCCGGATCAGCTCTCAGCGGGTGCCCCACTCATTCGCGTTCTTTGCGAATGAGTGGGCCGCTGCGAATGAGGCTCGCACTGTTCCCATCACTAAACGTCGCGACCGGACGAGCCTTGATCTCCAGCGGCCACTCCTGAAACTTTACTCGTACCAATCCGGTCACTCGGTAAAGATACGAACGAAAGCTGCTCCACTCCCACTGTTCCGGCTTGTCTACCAATCCGCGCTTTACCAGGTTGCGGTGCATGTAACGCAGCTTCTCGATTTGCTTCTGTTCGGTCCACACGTTGGAATCGTAGAAGCGTTTCTGCCAGACCGGAGCCGGATCGGGGTCGGGAGGTCCACTCATCGCAAAGGACGCGATGAGTGGGGCACCCGCACTCTTTCCCTTGGTTCTTAGTTTCTTCGTGAACCTTTCTTTTAGGACTTTCATCACTACCGAGGGATCGCCCTCTTCCGGTTCGGTTATGAGCAGGTGAAAGTGCTCGGGCATGATGACGTATCCGTGGACCACGAAGCGGTACTTCTGGCGCGCTTCTTCCGGAATGCTCAGAAACAGATCGCGGCGCTCGGACGTGTCCAGTTGCGGCTGGCGGTGGTAGCAACTGCAGGTGATGAAATGCAGGTGATGGGCGCCGTAATAGCGATGCAGGCCCTTGGTCATCCCGTTAGCTTAGACACGGGAGTTCGAGATTGGCTGTGACCTGGGTCGCAGCCGGATTGTGACAAACCCACTCATTCGCACAGAACGCGAATGAGTGGGGCACCCGCCGAGTTACTTCCCCAGTCGCCAGACCAGCCCGGTGGAAACGCGGACATGGTTTTGTCCCGTGCCCTGGTTTGTCAGATAGTCGGACTCAAGCCGCCAGGCCAAATTGTGCTTGAGGGAGTAGTCCACTCCACCACCCAGAGCCATGGCAAATTCGAGGCCCGAGCCAACGTTGACAGGGACTCCGCCGATGAAGCAACTGCTCGAACAGGTTATGATCTCCGACCGGGTTACATGCGAATTCTGTCCGCCCAGAAGAAAGTGGGCGAATGGCCGGATCTTCCCGGCAGGATAGGAAAACTGCGGCCCGAAAAGGAAGTTGTGGATCTTGGGGCTCGAAGCTATTTCGGTGATCGTCTCCGTCAACGTGGGTAGAGTCACGGTTCTCGTGGTCGAGGTCGACGAACCGCTATAGTAGCCGCTGACGTCGGTTGCAAAGCTGAACCAGCGGTTCATGTTCACTGCGACCGACCCGTCCCATCCGAACGTTCCCAGCCGCCCGCTGGGACTGGAAGAGATAGTTTCTGTCGGACTCGAGAAGCTCGAAGTGCCTGGAATCAGCTCATAGTTTCCATACGAAAATCCGGCAAAGATCTCCGCTTTCGGAGCATCCTGCGCCAAGACTGCAAGGTTACACACAACGAGGACGACTACACAAATGAAGGGGCGCATTTTCAGTTCTCCATAAGGTGGAATGATTGACCAGGAGACGAACGGCCTGGCTGTAAGTTAAAAGGGCGCAGATCTTACAAATTGCGGACACAATGATCTGCGAAAATGTCTCAGCAATGGAACTTAGTTCGACGGAACCGATCAAACTACCAGAGCGACGATACTATCGGCAAGTTAAAGATTCCCGCGGTACTGTTACAGTTTGAAAACTGTAACAGCACCATTCCCGCAGCTTACTAGGACAAGACTGGTTTCGGGTGTTGGATTGCTTACTGATTGGCCGCCTGCTCAACCGTAATCACGTCGAACGTCTCGGTCAGGTCGGCGTGTCCGGCGAGGGTTTCGCGCGTCTTACCCTCGACCAGGATGTTGACCCGACTTATTCCCGGAACGTTGGCGGCGAGGGTCTCCACCAGCGAATTGACGGTGAGTTGCTCGCTGAGAATGCCGGAGCGATGCTGGTCGGCGAAGGCGGCATTCAGATCGATGACGGCTGCGCCCGGATCGACGAGAAAGATGCTGCGGATGTCGGCCGCCGGAGGCAGAGGATGAGCGGAGTCCGGTTGCTGGTAGATGCGCAGCAGGGCGCGCAATAATTCCTCGGCGCGCTGCTGGCGTCCTCCGGGAAGAGGAATCTGCGCCGATCGCGCGCGGAGTGTGCCGGCGTCGTCATCGGCGACATAGAGGGTCACGGTTTCCGTTGGACCCGAAGCTGGGGGAGCGACGGGGAGCGCGTCGGCCGCCGCATACTGAAATTCTTCCGCTCGCCGCCGCATGTGGCGGACGTAGATACCCATCGACACGACCAGGACCAGCAACGCGGCGACACCGATCAGAAGATGCCGCGGGATCATGGTTGCACCTTCATGGCTGAGCTCCCAGGCGGTCGCGGACGGAAACAACCGCGTCTGCGATCGCGGAGGCGGCGCGTTGTTGATAGTTCGCGTTGGTCAATTCGGCAACACCATCGGTTCCGGGCGCCAGTTCCACGGCGACTGCGGGCATGGACACATTGTTCAACGGCCGCAGAGACGCGGAAGACGCTCGCACCGGGAATTCTCTCTTCTGCATCTGGGCGACGATGGCCGCCGACACGATCCGGCTGACGGGCAATGCCGGCGACTGGGCCGCATTCCACGCATGAAACGCTCCTTTGCTCGGTCCTTCCACCGGAAGCAGAGCGGTGTAGACGCGTGCGCCGCTGCCCTGTGAGGTCGCATGCAGGCTAATGTAGATTCCGGCGCGAGCCACGTTGGCGGCTGCGGCGCGCTGATCCAGAGTCGAACTGGTGTCCGCATCGCGCAGCAGCGCGACCGCGAACCCCCGAACCTCCAGTTCATGGCGCAGCAGCCGCGCGAATCCCAGCGTGACATCTTTTTCGGCCAGGGTATCGGTCAAGGCCGCACCGCGTTCGCTGCCGCCGTGCGCGGGATCGACCACGGCCAGAACGCGACGGCTGCTGCCCGAGGCAACGTTTGCAGTGGGCGAGGTCGGCGCGGGATTTTGCGATCCGGCTACACTCGGCGTGGCGGGTGCTTGTGGGACAACCGAAATGACGATCGTCTTCCTATCATTGCTGAAGCTTGCCATCAGCGGCTGGGTGGCCGCCACGTCTAATTCGGCGTCCCCGTTGTTCTCGGAGTAACTGGCCTGCGTGATGACTTTGTTGTCGAAAGAAATCGACTGGCTCCCCGGAGACACGACCGGGTCCCGCTTAAAGACCATCCGCAGCTTGCCTGGTTCGGTGGAGATGGTGGGGTTCACAGGCGCACTAAAATTCAGCGCCAGCCGGAGTGGATTGCTTGCGTCCGGTTGGAAGCCGACTTGGATGCGGACGTCGCCGACGAACAGCCGGCGCGCGCTTTCGTGAAAGTTCACCGGCGTTTCCAGAAAACGTGGCAGCAATGCGCTCAGCGAGCTCAGGGGAACCAGTCCATGCGAGTTTTCGATCAGGAACGGAGCCGACAAATCGAAATTGCGTCCACGAATCCGGGCCCGCGTCTTTCCCGCAGCAAACTCGGCATCCACCGCGTTATATCGAAGGTTCCAGCGCCGTCCGTCAGTCTGGGAGCTTACGCGGCCCAGCGGTTCCAGAAGTTCGAGCAGGCCGACATACTCATGGCCCGCACGCTCCAGGACCGGAAGCGTATAAATCGCGACGGGAGAATAGACGGAGATGTGCTTTTCTTCCAAGGAAGGCGCTGCGGACAGAAGTAGCAGTACCCAGTACGTAGTACCCAGTACCCAGTAGCCCACTTTCCACCGAGAACTGGGTACTGAGTACTGGGGACTAGGTACTTTAGTCCAGCGCATAGATCGTGAGACCACTTAGCAATTTGGGGTAGAAATCGGTGGACTTCTGGGGCAGCACTTCGCCGGCAAAGGCGATGTCGCGAACCTGCTCCATGCGCACTGGATTCATCAGGAACGCGATTTGCGCCTTTCCGCTCTGCACCTGCGCGAGCGCTTCCGCGGCCTCGCGACAGTAGGAAACGTTTTCCTGATTGCGAATGGCTTCCTCGGAGATCTTCAGCACGCTTTCCAGCAGGCACTTGTGCAATTGCACGACGTCCAGCGATTGCTGGCGCAGGGAAAGGTTTCCGAACAAGCGAGTGCCAATGGCCTTTGGCGAGTGCAGCAGGAATGCACGTTGGGCGGCGACCGCGAGCAATGCGGTTCCCGCGGGGCCGGCCTGCCGCAGAATCGCTGTGGCGCGCGCCGCGTCGACTCCGGCATCGACCTCTTCGATATTGAAGAATTGCTGGGCCTCAGCCCGAAATTTTGCAGGCGAAAAAGATCGCAGGCCGAATGCGAGCCGGTGCGTTGGCAGAATGACCAGACCCGGGCGATCGATATTTTGACGATCCGTACTTTGTCGATCGAGATTTTGACGATCGAGATTTTGCTGATCGATGTCGACGAAGGTCATCATCACCGAGTCGTACGGAGCGGGCAGGCCCGTGCCGGTGTCGGCCATGGCTCGCCGTTCGTTCCGATAAGCCAAGGCAGTCTCGTAGCGGTGATGGCCGTCGGCGATGATCAGCTTCTGGTTCCGCATCTGTTCCTGCACGGCGGCGATGACCGAGGCGTCGGAAATCTTCCATACGCGGTGGACCACGTCGTACTCGTCGGTGACCTCGATGTCGGCGTCTGTGGCGGCCGCTGAATCGAGCAGGGTGTCTACCTTGCCCGCCCCGCTATAGAGCATGAAGATTTGACCAAAGTGGGCTCGATTCGCCCGCAACAGGTCGAGCCGGTCGGCCTTCGGTTTGGCTAGCGTCTGCTCGTGCCGGAACACAACCCCGGCGGAATATTCCTCGATCCGGCCGAGCGCGATGAAGCCGCGGCGCTCGCCCCGCGACGGGCTTCCGGGAACGTGTCCCGGTGCGCCTGCCGGCATTAGGAACGTCTGGGAATAGCGGTAGATCGAAGGCTCGGGATCCCGCCGCAAAATGCCTGTCTGGCGCCAGTTCTGGAAGGACGCCGCCGATCGGGTATAGACGTTTTCGGCGTCCCCGTCTCCCGGCATGCGTTTTCCGAGAATAATCCGCACCAGATTATAAGGACTAGCCTGATAGTAGCGTTCCTGCATGGCGGGGGTGATTTTGTCGTAGGGCTGGGTCACAACCTGCTGGACCGGGACGCGCTCAGGGTCGTAGCGCCAGGCTCGGAACGGGGAGATAATTGCCATAAGGGGAACGCAGAATTGTAGCAGGGACGATCCGGTCCCGGCCCAAATGAGTCCGCCGCGAGCCGCACGCCGCTTGCAACCCGTTTGCTCGCAACTCGCGGCCCGCGGCTCGGCAGCGCGGAACCAGCCCACTGCCCAAAAACGGAAAAAAGATGCGCAGCGTCGTTCAGAAATTAGCGGCCGGTGACAAAAAAGTGACAACGCTTTTTCAGGATTGTGCTAGTATCCGGCTCAGAAGAGATTTTGATGACCTGCCTTGTGGGATGCCGGTCGTCTCCCTCCGAGGCGCGGATTCGCGCTGATTGAGTAGGGCCTATGTGGTACGCCAAACGGTTCTCGGCTCGCCTCTCGCTCGCGGTTCTTCTGGTCTTTGTTGTTGCTGTGTGCGGCGCCCGCCTGCTTGCCCAGAATTTGACTGAGGACGTACACATCCAGCCCCGCGTGCAGCCGCCGGCTCCGAAAGCGCCCGACCTTGATCCAGCCTTCAACACCCACACCAAGCCTTACAAGAAAGACGTGGAGTTGGTGCTGGTGCCGGTTACGATCACCGATCCCTTAAACCGGCTGGTCACCGGCCTCGACCGCGAGAACTTCAATCTTTTCGAAGGCAAAGACCGGCAGGAGATCAAGACCTTCTCCAGCGAAGACGCTCCGGTTTCGATCGGCGTGGTCTTTGACATGAGCGGCAGCATGAGCAGCAAGATCGAGCGCGCCCGCGAGGCGGTGGTCGAATTCTTCAAGACCGCCAACCCGCAAGACGAATTCTTCATGATCGCCTTCGCCGACAAGCCGGAGGAGATCGCCGACTTCACCAGTTCGGTGGATGACATTCAGGGCAGGCTAATCTACACCGTTCCCAGGGGCCGCACGGCGCTGCTGGATGCCATCTACCTCGGCGTCACCAAAATGCGCCAGGCCAAGTATCCGAAGAGGGCTTTGCTGATCATCTCCGACGGTGGCGACAACCACAGCCGCTATACCGAAGGCGAGATCCGTTCCATGGTCAAAGAGGCCGACGTTCTGATCTATGCCATCGGCATCTACGATCATTATTTTCCGACCGATGAAGAGCGGCTCGGACCGACCCTGCTGAGCGATGTCACCGAACTGACCGGTGGCCGGGCGTTTACCATTGATAACCCGAACGACCTGGCGGACGTTTCCACAAAGATTGGCATTGAGTTGCGCAACCAATATGTCATCGGATACCGTCCAAAGAACCCAGTGCGCGATGGCAAATGGCGTAAAATAAAAGTTAAGCTGTTACCGCCAAAAGGACTGCCGCCGCTGAAGGTCTACGCCAAGACGGGTTACTATGCGCCGACCGAATAACGTTGCTCTGCTGGTTCTCTTCCTGTTGACAGCGCTATTTCTACCGAGAGTTGGTTTCATAAGCGCTCATCCGCTCGCAAGGCATGTCCCTCAGGGGCTAAAGCCCGCATTTTCCCAAGTCGTGAACGGCACGGCTGAAGCCGTGCCCTACCCAAAATCGATTGAGGAAGCCAACTCTAGCTCTCACGCGCAAGCGGGGGCTCCGAACCAGCCGCCTTCCGCTCCGGTTGCGAGTTCCCAGTCGCCTGCGAATTCACCGACGTCGCCACCGCCTGCGGCCAGCGCCGCTCAGGGTCCGGATTCCAGCGACAGCGGCACCTTCGTGTTCCGCAAGGAAGTCGAAGAAGTCGTGCTGCACGCCACCGTCGTCGACGACAAGCAACACATCGTCACCAGCCTCGACAAAGGCGACTTCAATGTCTATGAGGATGGGCATCCCCAAACCATCACCTCATTCCGCCACGAAGACATTCCCGTCGCCATGGGCATTGTGGTCGACAACTCCGGTTCCATGCGCGAGAAGCGGCAAAAGGTGAACGCGGCGGCGCTGAATCTGGTGCGGTCTTCAAACCCAAACGACGAGGTATTCATCGTCAACTTCAACGACGAGTACTACCTCGACCAGGATTTCACTTCCAACATCAAAAAGCTGAAAGAGGGCCTGGAAAAAATCGAGGCTCGCGGTGGTACCGCGCTCTATGATGCGGTCGTAGCCTCCGCCGACCACCTGAAAAAGGAGGCAAAACTCGAGAAGAAAGTCATTTTTGTAGTTACGGACGGAGACGACAACGAGAGCGCCGAAACCCTCGAGCAGGCGGTGCGGCGTCTGCAGGGCGACGGCGGACCCACCGTTTACGCCATCGGCATTTTGGAGAAGGAAGAGCACCCAAAGCACGCCAAACGTGCACTGCAAATCATGTCGGAGAGAACCGGCGGCCTCGCTTTCTTTCCCAAGACGCTGGACGAAGTTGACGCCATCAGCCGTGAAGTGGCCCACGATATTCGCAGCCAGTACACCATTGGATATAAGCCGACGACGCCGAAAAACCAGGGCGGCTATCGTCAGGTGAAAGTGGATGCCCGTTCGCACAACTACGGTAAACTCACCGTCCGAACCAAGAGCGGGTATTACGCCGGAGCCGAGCCCGCTTCGGGGGCGCAGTAGAGAATTTGTAATTTGTAATTTGTGATTGGTAATTTGAAATCGATTTTCGCTCGGAGCGACTGAGGCAGACGTTCCAGGCTGCCCAGAGATTTGCAAAATTTCAAATCACAAATTACAAATTACAAATTACAATTCCCCGCATTGACGCTCCCCCGTTCCGTTCCTTACTCTGTAGAGTGCCCACATCGACCTCGAACTCCCGCCTGCGCGTCAGCGACGATATTTCCAAACTGGTTGGCGAAACGCCGATGCTGCAAATGAAGAAGCTGGCCCCTACGGGATCGGCCGATATTTTCGCCAAACTCGAATACCTGAACCCCGGCGGCAGCGTGAAAGACCGCGCCGCCATTGGCTTGATTGAACGCGCCGAGCGCGAAGGCAAACTCAAACGGGGCGGCACGGTCATTGAAGCCACGGCCGGAAACACCGGCATCGGCCTCGCCCTGATCGGCGTGAGCCGTGGCTATAAAGTGCGGCTGTTTGTTCCGGAAAAATTTTCGGAAGAAAAAGCAATCATCATGCGGGCCCTCGGCGCCGAGGTGACCCGCACCCCGGAGGCCGAGGGCATGGCAGGCGCGATCGAGCGCGCGAATAATCTGGCGGCCACCGACCCATCCGCCTTCATGGCCGCGCAGTTCGAGAATCCCGCCAATCCCGATATTCATTACGAAACTACCGCCCGCGAAATCTTTGAACAAATGGAAGGACGCATCGACGCCATCACGGTCGGCAGCGGCACCGCCGGAACCTTTACCGGGATCGCGCGATTTTTGAAAGAGCGTCTCCCGAAAGTGCACACCGTCGTCGTGGAAACGGAAGGGTCGGTGTACGGCGGAGGCAAGCCCGGTCCGCACAAAGTGGAGGGGATTGGATCGAGCTTCATCCCCAAGAACTTCGACCGGTCCGTTTGCGACGAAATCATGATGGTGACCGACGTTCAGGCTTTCGGCATGGTCAGGGAGCTGGCCGCGCGCGAAGGCGTGCTCGGAGGCTCAAGCGCCGGCGCGAACGTCTACGCCGCCGTCCAAATCGCAAAACGGCTCGGAGCAGGGAAGCGGGTCGTCACTCTGATTCCGGACTCCGCGGAACGCTATTTGTCGAAGAAGATTTTCGAAGGCGGAGTCTAGTGTCGTGTCCCACAAATTTCTGCCATAAATTAAGGTTGTCATCCTGACCCTGAGCCGGCCGAAGGGGAAGGACCTCTGCATTTTGTTTGCAGCGTCCAACGCTTACGCGCTGCATATATGCCTGCAGACTATTCCGCGTATTTCCCGGACACGATACTAGCTCATCCATGTCGGGACGGACGACTCGCCCGTCCAACCGAGCGGACAACACTCAAAATCCAGAGCTGATTGCAGGGCCAATGAGTGTAATCGGGATTTTGCGACAGTTAAGGTCTGGCCAGGCTTTGCACTGTGGCTCCCGGCGGCCACCGCACATCAAAATGTGACAGTTCTCACTGACGGAACTCACTTATTCGTGGTTACATCAAACCGTTCCGCCTCTCCGAGGGCAATCTCCGCCCGTTGAGATGCAGCACCCCCTGGGGCGAATGGCCCGAGTTCTTGGGAAACGCATTTCCGTCGAACAAGCGAAACCAAGTGCCCTTCATGAGTCGCAAAAAGTACACATGAAAACGCACGCGCCTCTCTCGAGAGCAGGATGCAGAAAGAAAGACTGTCGCCACAAGTGGAAGCGTGTGCACCCTTCGTGTAAGGTGTTTGGGACATTGAAAAAGAGCGTTCCGAAATGACCAAAAACTCAACTTGGAGGCAAATGATGAGATCCATGAGTCGCAATTGTCTAACGAAAAACACCCGAACGATCGCGGGGCTGCTGACGGCCCTGCTGTTCGCGATCCTAGCGGCTCCACTCGGCGCCCAAACGGCACCCCAATCCCGCGCTGCACAAGGCTTTGGTCCGGCCTACGACGCGGCGCATGAAACCATTCTCCATGGGACCATCCAGGAAGTCGTTACCAAGCACGCGAGCGGCAGTCCGGCAGGGATACACCTGCTGGTGGCTGGCCCGCAGGGTGTCGTCGATGCCCATCTCGGACCTTTCCTGAGTAAGGAAACAAAAGAGGCCCTGCAAACCGGAACGTCGGTTTGGATCGCCGGAGCCCCGTTGTCGCTGCACGGGAAGCAATACTTCCTGGCCCGCCAACTGAACGTCAATGGTCACACCGTCACCATCCGCAACACCAGGGGATTTCTAGTCCACCCAGACGATGGTAGGACCGCGAAGATCGGAAAAATTGCCCTGTTTGAACTCAACGGAGGTGCCCGATGACATTCCGCAAATCGCTTCTTCTTCTCATCAGTTTGAGCATGATTGCCGCCCTGGTGGCATGCAGCAGCTCCAGTTCGAGTACCCCGCCGCCCCCCGCAATCACGGTTACACTGACTGCAGTTCCGGCGACTTTGCAGGTCGACGCGAATCAGGCTGTCACCGCAACCGTAACCAACGACTCGGCAAACGCGGGCGTGAACTGGAGTTGCACCCCGGTTGGCACCTGCGGTTCGTTCAGTTCAGGCTCAACCGCCAGTGGCGTCGCCGTCACTTACACCGCGCCCCTTACTGTACCCGCCAGCACCGTAGTTATCACCGCAACCTCGGTGACCGATCCCACGAAGGGCCAAAGCACCCCCGCGATCACGATCACCCCGGCCTCCGGGATCAAGGTTACGCTGACCACGCCTCCACCGGCGACTCTGGCACCCAGCGCGACCCCGAACATCACCGCCACAGTAACCGGCGACCCAGCGAACGGCGGCGTGAACTGGAGTTGCGCCCCAGGCAATTCGGCCAGCACCTGCGGTTCGTTCAGTTCAAGCTCAACCGCGAGTGGCGTCGCCGTCACTTACACCGCGCCAACCACTGTGCCCAAGAGCGCTGTCGTCATCACCGCAACCGCTGTCAACAACAGCGCGCAGAGCGCCAGCGCCACAGTCACCATCACCAGTGCTGCCTCCGGAACCCTGACTCCCGGCAACTACGTGTTCTCGTTGTCCGGATTGGACGCTAACAACACCACCTACACCGTCTCCGGGGTCTTCACCCTCAAGAGTGACATGACAACCATCACCGGCGGAGAACAGGACTTCTTCGACTTGGTTGTGGGCCCACTTTCGGACCCAATTACGGGCGGCAGTGTCGTCCCCAGCGGTGACGGGACCGGAAGCCTGCTGATCACACTCAACACCGCGGACACCTGTTTTGGTCCGGGTGGCAATAACCTTTGCTCCGGCACTGGCACCGAGGTGCTGGTCGCCACGCTGATTTCGGACTCGAAGGCCGCAGTCGCCGAATACGACACCTGGGCAACCTCCAGCGGAACGTTAGACCTGCAAGATAGCACTGCCGCTGCTGCCACTCCGACAGCCGGCTACGCCTTCGTCGTTAGCGCCTGGTACGGGAGTCTCGCTATGGGCGGCATCATCAAAGTCGACAACAACCCCAACCCAGGATCAATCTCCGGAGTGAACAGTATCTTCGATGCGAACTTAAGCGGCTCGGGCAACACGTACCAGGGCGAGACTTTCGCCGCCAGTGCGGTTTCTCCGCCTGACCTTCTCGGTCGGGTCACGTTCACACTGAACGCCACCGATTCCACGGACTTCCCCCAGATCATTCTGGCGGGTTACATCGTGGATGCAACTCACATCCGGCTGGTGGAAACTGACACTTCGTTCGGCTGGGGCTTTGGCGGCACGGCTCTCGGCCAAGGAGCAAACACCGGAAACTTCAACTTAAGTCCCATCTCCGGCAATAGCTACGTGGTCGGAATGACTGGTGCAGACGGGAATGGAGTGCTCCAGGCGGCCGGTCTGTTCACTGCAGGCGCCACCACCTTTAGCGGCTACGTCGACTACAACGACCTCACCGGGTCAGAGCCTGTGAGTCCGGATCCCATCACGGAAGGAACGGACACGTACACGGTGGATCCCACCGGACGAGTGTCGATACCCGGCATGACCGATGGCGTCATTACATTTAACCAACAACTCTATTTGGACGGGAATGGCAATGCGCTGGCAATCACTCTGGACAATAAGGACACACTCTCCGGTTTTGGCTACCAGCAAACCGGAGGTGGCTTATTCAACGCTGCCTCTTTCAACGGCACCTACGCCGCCGATGCCACCGGCTGGGACGTAAACGAGAGTGGCGAGATCGACGCCGTCGGCCCGGTCATGTCTGGCGGAGCTGGAGACTTCACCGGATTCGTTGACCTGAACTGGATCTTCAACACTGGTCCGACTCCGGATTTGGTCATGTCCGGTGCATTCAACACAACTCCTGCCAGCGGAGTCTTTACCGGCTACATCGTCGGCCTGGATGTCACGACCGCGACCAACGAGGACAAATTCACCTTCTATATGGTCGACTCGACAAAGGCCGTGGCCATCGAAACAGATCCCAATCAGTTGACGCTCGGTTACTTCCGGCTTCAACACTAACCAAGTATGAGGCCTTGCCAATTCGTGTCCAACTCCGTGGCGCACTACGGTGCGCCACTTTCTTCTGCGTGCCGAACTTCGCCGTCAGCACGTCGAAAAGGGTGTAGCAGGTGGTGAATCAACCACCACCGCCGCCTTCCTCCCTGAATAGGTCGAGTACGCCCCACCACAAATAGTCCTGCGCCAAACTGACGAAATCAAGGCGTTAGCACTCAAAACCTCGAAAAGAGGTCAAACGATCATCCTCTGACTGCCAGCCCTCCTCAGATGGTCCAGAAACCCGAACAGCCTTCTTGACATCGCCTGCTAAAATAGAAGTTCGAGTTAATCAAGAATTGCTTTGCCGTGCCTATCCTCGAAAGGCCGGACTGGAAAGTACCAAGTTGGGATAGAAATGCTCTAAGTCTTTGATTTAGAAATACTTTACCCGTAAGTCCTTATTCCTCAAAGACCCAGCGCCCCGCGGCCTCTAAGTCTTTGAGTTCATTAGACCGGGGGAGGGGGGTAGGATGACTAAGTAGTAATGTCGCCTTCCCATTTTGGGAAAAAATTCTCTTCGCTAAACTCTCCAATTCCGAGGACTCATTCCTTGACCACCAGACAACCAGCCTCCGCAAAACAAGGTTTCGCCACTCGAGCCATTCACGCAGGCCAGGAACCCGAACCTGCAACTGGCGCTGTCAACGTTCCGATTTACGCCTCTTCCACCTACGTTCAGGAACAGATCGGAAAGCACAAAGGATACGAATATTCGCGCGTATCGAATCCGACGCGCGACCGCCTGGAGACCAACCTGGCCGCGCTCGAAGGCGGCGTCGCGTCCAGAGTTTTCGCCAGCGGAATGGCTGCGATCAATGCCGTTGCGAGCATGCTCAAAGCTGGAGATCACATGGTCGCGGGCCACAACCTCTACGGTGGAACGCCTCGGCTGTTCAATCAGGTGCTGGCCAACTTTGGGCTGACATTTACCTATGTCGATACATCCGACCTCAGTAAGGTCGAGAAGGCATTCCAGAAGAACACGCGGCTTGTATTCGTCGAGACGCCGACCAACCCGCTGATGGAGCTTTGCGATCTGCGCGCCATCGGCGAACTCAGCCACCGGCATGGCGCCGAGGTTGTCGTGGACAACACTTTCATGTCGCCGTACTTCCAGCGTCCGATCGAGTTCGGCGCTGACATGGTCGTGCACTCCACCACGAAATTTCTCAACGGACACAGCGATGGGCTGGGAGGCGTCGTCGTTTGCACCAAACGCGAGCAGGCGGAAAAGCTGGCTTTTCTTCAGAAAGCGGCGGGCGCCATTCTGTCACCCTTCGAGTGCTGGCTGATTCTGCGCGGAGTGAAGACGCTTGCGGTGCGCATGTTGCAGCACGACTGCAACGGACGCAAGGTTGCGGACTATCTTTCGAAACACAAAAAAGTGCAGAAAGTGTTCTATCCAGGATTGGCGGATCATCCGCAGCACGCGTTGGCCAAGCGCCAGATGTCGGGCTTCGGATCGATGATCGCCTTCGAGACTGGATCGTTCGCGAACGCCAACCAGATGCTGCGCAAGGTGCGCATTTGTTCCCTGGCCGAGTCGCTGGGCGGAGTTGAGACCCTGATTTCGCATCCCGCCACCATGACCCATGCTGCTGTCGGCGAAGAAGGGCGCCGCAAAATCGGCATCACCGATGGCTTGGTCCGCATCTCGGTCGGTATCGAGGACGTGGACGATATCCTTGCCGATCTCGACCAGGCGCTGGCCGCGATCTAGCTGTCAGTCATCAGCTATCAGCTGTCAGTAAAAACTGATTTAACTGAAAACTGATAGCTGATAACTGACAACTGTGTTACCGCACTGACTGTCCAATCCACTCGAGGTACGCCGCGCTGCCGTCTTCGACGGCGATCGCAATACACTCTGGAAGTTCGTAGGTGTGCAACTCACTCAAAGTCTCGCGCAGGCGATCGAAAACCTCTGCCGTGGTCTTGATTACGAGCAGCCACTCCGTTGCCGTCTCGACCTCGCCCTGCCAGCGATAGACCGATTCGATTTGGGGAGCGATGTTGACGCAGGCTGCCAATTGCCGCTCCACCAGCGTCTGTGCGATGCTGCGAGCTTCTTCGAGCGATCCGCAAGTCGTGAGAACGAGCCTTTTGTCGGTCATAATAGGTAAACTCGGAATCGAAACCGGGAATCCAAACCGAGAGTCGAATTTCACTGGAAGCATACGAGGCCGCCGATGGCAACGCAAATCAAGTTTGGCACTTCTGGATGGCGGGCCGTGATGGCCGAAGAGTTTACGTTTGCCAATGTCCAGCGGGCCGTGCACGGCATTGCGCGCTACGTGTCGTCGCAGAAATCGAACCGGGCGAGGGTTATCGTCGGCCGCGATCCGCGTTTTCTGGGCGAAAGTTTTTGCGCTACGGCCGCCGACATCTTGTCCAGCCACGGCATTACTCCGCTGGTCATCGCGGAGCCGGCGCCAACACCCACGATTTCCTACGCCATCATTCAGTCCAAAGCCGATGGCGCCATCAACTTCACCGCTTCGCACAATCCGCCCGAATACAACGGCATTAAGTTCTCAACGCCCGATGGCGCGCCCGCGCTCCCCGAAGTAACGCAAGCGATCGAGCGCGAGATCGCTGCCTTCTTCACTGATGCGAATCCGCAAACGCCAGGCGCGGCAAAGGCCGAGGCGCAGCCGCAGTCTCAGACGCAATCTTTATCGCAAACTATTGACCCGCGCCGCATGTACCTTTCGCGCTTGCGCGAAATCGTCGATGCCGACGTCATTAAGAAAGCCGGCATCAAGATTGCCTTCGATCCCATGTGGGGCGCGGCCCGCGGCTATTCGGACGCGTTCCTGCGCGAGGCCGGCGTGACCGTGGCCACCGTCCATGACACTCGCGACGTGCTCTTTGGAGGCCACGCTCCCGAACCCGACGATCATCTGCTCGAAGACCTGCGTCACCAGATGCGCGAAATCGGCGCGGCGATTGGCATTGCGACCGATGGCGATGCCGATCGTTTTGGGATTGTGGACGACGACGGTACCTTCCTCCAACCCAACTACATCATCGCGCTGCTGTTTGACTATCTGGTGGAAACGCGCGGCTGGAAGAACGGAGTCGGCAAGTCCGTCGCCACCACCAACCTGATCAACGCGCTGGCTGAAAAGCACGGGATCGAGCTCCACGAAACCCCAGTCGGTTTCAAATACATTGGCGAACTCATCAAGCAGGACAAGATACTCATCGGCGGTGAAGAAAGCGCCGGCCTGTCGATCCGCAAACACGTTCCGGAAAAAGACGGCGTGCTTGCCGGCCTGCTCTGCTGCGAGATGGTCGCTCGCCGCGGCGCCTCGCTCGGCAAACAACTGGGCGAGCTATTTGCCAAAGTTGGTTCCTTTTACCCGCTGCGGGAGAACTTCCGCTTGACGCCGGAAGTGAAACAGAAGTTTACTGAAAAGTTACGTCGAGATCCGAGCGAATTTCATGGCAAAAAAATTGCCAGCGTGGTGAGGATTGACGGACTGAAACTCGTCCTCGCCGACGGATCGTGGGTTTGCTACCGGCTTTCGGGCACGGAACCGGTGGTGCGCGTGTACAGCGAAGCACGCAGCAGGGAAGGGCTCGCAAAGTTGAGTGCCGCGGCGAAAGCATGGATCTTCGACTAGGACCGCCATCGAGAGTGCGCATCCTTCCAAACCGGGAGGAAAGCCTGCGCGCGGTCGTTGGTCAGGCGATTGATCGGGCTAAGGATCAGGCGATGGGTCGGGCCAAGGATCAGGCTCCGCGGGCCGAGGCCGCGGCGGCGCGCTGGGTGGAACGAACGCGTCCGGCGTGGACGTGGTTCGCACTGGAGTGGCGTCGTCTGGGGACCGCGGCCGCTACGCTTCTCATCGTTGGATTGCTGCTGCACGCCATGTTCGGAGCCAACGGGATGGTCGTGTATCGCCAGAAGCACGACGAGATGGAGTCGCTCCAGAGTGAGGTCGAGCGCCTGCAGAAGGAAAACAGTCAGTACGTCGATCAGATCAAATCGCTCAAATCGGATCCGGCGGCCATCGAGAAGGAAGCCCGCGAGCAACTTCACTACACTCGGCGTGGAGAAGTGGTGTACGTCGCTCCCGATTCTCCGCAGAAGCCACCTACCGGCCGCGCCAGGAACGAGAACAAGAGCGACCGGTAGATGCTGGTGGAAAGAAGTTTCGCAGCCCCGCCCCTGCTCCTTCTCCTTCTGTGATAGAGTCTGGAGATCGAATCACGTGTGGGAACCAATCTAAGGAGGGTGACATGAGGAAAATTCTCTCGTTGTTACTTGCCGGCGCGTTCGTTGTGTCGGTTGCCACGGTGTCATTTGCCGGCGATGCCCAAACCGTGAACGGCTGGATCAGCGACTCCAAATGTGGCGTTAAGGGAGCCAACGCGGCCTCGGAGGCATGCACCAAGAAGTGCATCAAAGAGGGCGCCAAACCGGTCGTCGTTACCGATGCCGACCAGAAGGTCCTGACGGTCGACAATCCCGATGCCCTCAAGGAGCACTATGGACATCACGTTGCCGTGACCGGACACATTGACGGCGATAAGATCCACGTTGATAGTGTCAAGATGCTCTGAGGCCGGGTCCCGTAAGTTCGCGGCTTGTGTCAGCCCTGTCATCCTGAGCGAAGCGAAGGATCTGCTGTCTCTTGCACCGATGGGAAAGCATGTCCTTCGCTTCGCTCAGGATGACAAACTTTTTGTGGGCTGCGGCGCGTGTTTCTATCGGACATTCTTACTTCACTACGCCTTCCAGCGGCGAGCTAGCTGTCGCATAAAGTTTCCGCGGCATTCGTCCCGCCATATACGCCTGTCGTCCCGCCAGCACGGCGTGCTTCATCGCTTCCGCCATCAGCACCGGTTCCTGCGCGCCGGCGATGCCGGTGTTCATCAGCACCGCGTCGTAGCCTAGTTCCATGGCAATGGCCGCGTCGGAAGCTGTGCCCACGCCCGCGTCCACAATCAGCGGGACTCCGGTGATCAGCTCGCGCAGGATGCACAGGTTGGCGGCGTTCTGAATGCCCAGCCCGCTGCCGATCGGCGCGCCCAAGGGCATCACCGCGGAAGCTCCGGCGTCCACCAGTCGTTTGGCGAAGACGATGTCGTCCGAGGTATAGGCCAGGACAGTGAATCCTTCCTTCACCAGGACCCGCGTGGCTTCGAGCGTCGCTTGCACATCGGGATAGAGCGTTGCCTGATCGCCAATCACTTCGAGCTTGATCCAGTCGGAGAGTCCGACTTCGCGCGCCAAACGGGCGGTGCGGATGGTGTCGTCGGCGGTATAGCAGCCGGCGGTGTTGGGCAGAAGGAAATATTTCTTGGGATCGATGTAATCGAGCAGAGATTCCTTGCTGCGGTCGAGATTGACCCGGCGCACGGCCACCGTCACCATGTCGGCGCCGCTCGACTCGAGTGCGCGAGCGGTTTCCTGAAAGGATTTATATTTGCCGGTTCCGACGATCAAGCGGGAACGGAATTGCCTGCCAGCGATAGTCAATGAGTCCGTCATGGACTTATTGTACGGTGCGGGCGGGCTCGAAATCATCCACTTCGCCGCCCGCCGCCATTCTCATCGCTCAAGCGCGTTCGGCCTCACTTCTTTTTTAAGCAGTTCCAGCGTCACTTTGAGCGATTCCACGGAATCCTCATGACCAGTGCCCGGCACGCTGATGAATTGCTTCTGGGGCGCTTTGATGGTATCGAGGTACGCCTTGGCAAGTTCTGGCAATGCGTTTATATCCTCTTGGCCCTGAACAAAAAAGATCGGGATTGCGAAGTCCGCTCCTAGCGCCGGGAGGTCGACTGTTTCCAGCGGGCCTGACATCGTGAGCCCGAAAAAGTGAACGAACGAGAAGTCATCGGCTTCCTCGTATTGTGCCCGCTCGGCGGCTGAAGCATAGGCGGGGTCTCTGACCATCGGGGGCGAGGCGGCAGTGACTCGTTTGGCCTGATATGACAGAAGGGCTTTGTGGAACACCGGCCATTTGCGGAGCGAATCCCACGGCGGCGGGCCGAGTGCTTCCAGTGCCTTGATGGTCTTCTGATCGTCGCTGGCGCGCGCAAGCTGAAGCAAGCGCGCGTAACTCGCGGACTGATTGGCTCTTTCGTTTACCATCTGCCCCATGCCAATGTACGCGTAGAACAGATCGGGCCGTTGCTTGGCCATGTAGATACCAAGAATCGACCCCCAGGATCCCCCGACTAGAATGATCTTTCTCTTTCCAAGGTGTTTCGTGAGATACTCGCTGACTTCGATACCATCTTGGACCATACGAGCTAGCGTCATGGTTGCTTCGATCGACGGCCCCGTCTTTCCATACGTTCTGCCGGCGCCACGCTGATCCCACTGCACCAGAGTGAAGTCCTTCGCCCAAGTGCCGAACAAGGACTCCGCAAAGGGACTGTATGCATCTCCGGGCCCACCATGTAGAAAGAGAATGACCGGATTGCGCTTATCGTTGCCCTTGATCGTGATCCATTGGCCTATTCCGCCGATCTGGACGAAACCTTCCTCTTTCAACTGCATCGTGTGCGCGGTTGCTTCTGAGCCTTTAGCCAGAGCTGTGCCGGGGAGGCCGACTGCCATGGCAATGGCAGCCAGACCCAGCAGCGTTGATGCACATGCTCTCTTTCTTCCAATCTCACCCAGACGTCGCGCACCGGATGTCATCCCGAAACCACCTCCGAGTCCGCCTTCGCGTACATCTCATCAATCAGCGATCGGTACCGTTCCTCAATCCCCCGTCGCCGCACCTTGAAAGTATGCGTCATGGTTCCATCCGCTGCCGAGAATTCTTCGGGCACGACGATCACACGTTTCAGTTTTTCGAAGCGCGCCAGATTCTGGTTGAGGTCTTCGATGAGGCCTTCATACAGCGCTTGTACCTTGGGGTTCGCAACCAGTGTTTGTCGGGAAGTGAACTCAACCTGGTTCGCCCGCGCCCAATCTTCCAGAAGGGGGAAGTGCGGCGAGATCAGCACGGCGGGGAACTTCCGGCGGTCGCCGACCACCACCGCTGTCCCGATCAGCGGATTCAGCTTCAGCGAACTCTCGATCGGTTGTGGCGCGATGAACTTTCCACCGGAGGTCTTGATCAGATCCTTCTTGCGGTCCGTGATGGAAAGATATCCTTCACGGTCGAGGCATCCGATGTCGCCCGTCTTGAACCAGCCGTCCACAAAGGCGTTGCGCGTATCCTCGGGACGATTCCAATAACCCTTGAACACCGAGGGCCCGCGCACCAGCACCTCGCCATCGTCGGCAATTCGGACTTCGACGTTCGCCAGCGGCTTGCCGACCGTGCCCAGTTTGTGCGCCTTGGGCGTATTCACCGCGATCACCGGCGAAGTCTCGGTCAGCCCGTAGCCCTCGTCGATGGCAATGCCAATATCGGCATACCACTCGGCCAATTCCCGGCCCAGCGGCGCACCTCCGGAAATGAACTCCTCCGCCTCGCCTCCCATTCCGGCGCGCACTTTGGAAAAGACCAGGCGGTCCGCGAGTTTCCAGGAGAGCGCCTGCGGCCGGGTTCCAGCCAGAATCTCAGCGCGGTGAGCGCGCCCCACCGAAAGCGCCCAGCGATAGACGGCGTTGCGCGGAAAGCCCGCAGTCTTGACGATCACCTGTTGACGAATCTTCTCGTACACGCGCGGCACGCCAATGAAGATGTCGGGTTTCACTTCCGCCAAAGCCTTCGCCAATTGCGCAAGGTCAGGGCAATACGCCAGCACCACTCCGCGGTACAGCAGCGCGAAGTCCACGTGCCGTGCCGTCACATGGGAAAGCGGCAGAAACGATACACTCACTTCTTCCTTGGTCCCGAAGCCGAAGACCTCCATCGCAGCCTCGACATTCGAAGCCATGTTGCCGTGGGTGAGCATCGCTCCTTTCGGAGTTCCGGTCGTGCCTGAGGTGTAAATAATTGTTGCCAGGTCGTCGGGCCCGATGGACCGTGCGCGGGCGTCGAATTCCGGGTCGCTTTCCGCCGGCCCTTGCCGCATCAGTTCTTGCATTGGAACTGCGCGCGCAGTGTCGATCGCGTCCATCACCAGGATGCGCTCGATGGCTGTGCGCGGCTGGATGGCCAGCACCTTTTCCAGTTGGTGCGGAGTGGAAACGGCGATGACGCGCGTCCCGGAGTCGTTGAGGAGAAACGCGGTCTGCTCCGCTGTCTGGGTGGCGTAAACCGGAACCGTGACCGCTCCCAGGGCCAGCGCGGCGAAGTCGGCGATGGTCCACTCGGGGCGATTCTCGCTGAGGATGGCGACCCGATCACCTTTGCGAACTCCCCAGGATTCAAGCGCGCGAGCTACGCCCACGACGCTACGGTAGACTTCGGTGGAAGAAATGGGCACCCAGCCCTGGACCTGTCGTTGCAACATGACACGGTCGCGGCGGTTTTTCGAGACCGCCAACAAAATGTCGTTGAGAGTGTGAAGCGTCATCCGATGCGATCACGGCCCGCAATCATAGTACGGAGACATGGTACGGAGACATTGTACGCGGTCATTCGTACTAAGTAGCACGAAGTCCGCAGATGCGCCTCGGCGTGGTTGCTCGGGGAAGCGTCTTGGCGCTTTGACCGCGCTCCCAACTGCAGTGTACCCTTTTTAGAATTCCTTCCGAAGGGGTGCCCATGAAACGAAGAGGTGTTTCGAAGGTCTTGGGGATCTGGCTGCTCTTGGCCGGGATCATTTGTCCGCAAATCCAAGCTCAGGGCAAGAAACCCGAGCCTCCCATGAAACTGAAAGTCGGCGACGTCGCCCCCGACTTCAAGCTGCAGTACTTCGATGGCAGCGACGACAAGGACGTTACGCTAAGCCAGTATCGGGGCAAGAGCAACGTCGTTCTGGCGTTTTACATCTTTGCCTTCACCGGTGGTTGAACCGCGCAAATGAAGGCCTTCCAGCAGAATCTGAAACAGCTGGAAGCCGCCGACACCCAGGTCCTGGGTGTGAGTATGGACAGTCCCTACGCCAATAAAGCCTTCGCCGACCAGATCGGAGTCACCTTCCCGCTGCTGAGCGATTGGGGAGGAGACGTCACTCGCCAGTACGGCGTTTACGTCGACAAATACAAGGCGGCGCGCCGCGTCAACTTCCTGATCGGCAAAGACGGAAAGATTCTGGAAGAGCAGATTGACCGGGAAGCCATCGATCCCAAGAAGATCGTGGATGCCTGCGAGCGCAAGAAGGTGAGCCGCTGAGCGAAGGCGCTTGTCTTGAATCGCTCCTAGGGAAACTCTGATTCCGCACCATCGAGAACCTTGAACCACAGGGTACGCTTCGGCTCCGCTCAGGGCAGGCTCCGGGGTGCACGGAGGAACCCGGGTACTGAATCAAACTTTCCTTAGCGTTCCGTCTGCTGTTTAGCGAAGCCCCGTCCGGCTTCACCCTGCTTGACCGCACTGTGATATGATTTTTCTGCGGGGTGGAGCAGTCTGGTAGCTCGTTGGGCTCATAACCCAAAGGTCGGTGGTTCAAATCCACCCCCCGCAACCAACCTAAAGCGACGCCTCCATCAACCGTTTACAAGCAAAGTAGGCTTTCATGTCCTGTTACAAGGTCCGCGAGCTTTTTAGGGAGCTGTTTGAAGACGCGATGAACACAGCGGGTGAAACGTCAGCTAAACGGAGAAAACGCAGTTGAGAGACCGACAAACTCGTTTGTGGCAACAGGTTCTACTCCTATCCTCCCCTTCTGGGCCGCTGTCTGGTCTGATACGCGCCGGCGTCGGCAACCGCGGCAGTGGATTGCTGCGAACGTCCTCAACGGTGCGGCCAGCAGGCAATTCCTCACGGATGCCCTTCTAGGTGCGCAGCGCACATGGTAGCTTTCCACAGTCATGGGCCCTAATGTTCTGCCCTCGCGCGAGATTCAGGTTTGTGGAATCGAAAGTGGTGCGCAAGGTATGTCAAGCGGCTTCCGCCCCCCCGCCAGTGACCAAGGACTAGAACTGGTTTACTGGTTTCATGAATGCTTTTCAACCTGGAAGGCACATCCCTCAGGGGCTAAAGCCCGCGTGTTTATTGGCTCTGGGCGGCACGGCTGAAGCCGTGCCCTTCCCAAGAACCATTTATGAAACCAGCTCTCGGTCCTCTGACTCCACCCCGCCTTCCGGCAGAAGAATGACGGCTGCGTGAGAGAAGGTCAGCAACGCACACGGTCCAACCCCTCTCAAGATCGCGAGGCCACGACCCATCCGCCGCTGCAGAGAGCGAAACACTCCCGGCATTGACCGCATTGGTCGTGGGAGCCATCAATGAGTTCAGGCTTTCGATCAATCCCTCTCCCTTTAAAGTAGAGCGCATTGTCCTTCTTGACCTCAGCACAATAGCGGACGCACAATCCGCAGAGACTGCAGTCGGTCATTGCCGGTCGGAAGCGCGACTTGGTGACACCGTATTCGCCGGCGTACTGTTGCCAAGCCGGCCAGAGGCAAAGAGTGGGAATCTTGATCCCGCTTAACGTCGCCGCTTGCAGGATGGTGGATCCTTTGGGGGCCTGCACCGACTTGCCATTGATTTCTAGCGTTACCTGCTCCATAACGATCTCCCTTTACACCCTGGGTTCAATCTGCAGTTGAGGAATTGGAGTCGGCCGCGGCGCCGACGCAGCGGGCAGCTTAAGCACAGCGCGGAACTTGTCAGGACACGCCGTGTAGCAGGCACCGCACTTGATGCACTTTTCCTGCACGATGGTGAGAGTATGAGCATCGACCTTCTGAATCGCATCCACGGCGCAGGCACGCACGCAGGCGCCACAGGCACTGGTGCATTTCTCCTGGTCGATTTCGTACGCGATCAGCGCCGCGCAGACTCCGGCGGGACAGCGTTTCTCCCGAATGTGGGCTTCGTACTCGTCGCGAAAATACCGGATCGTGCTGCGCACTGGATTGGGCGCGGTCTTTCCCAGGGCGCAGAGGGAAGCCATCTCCATGAATTCCGACAGCTCTTCCAGCAACTCAACGTCCCCTTCCTTTCCCTCGCCGGCGGTGATGCGATCGAGAATCCTGAGCATCTGCCGCAGGCCCTCCCTGCAGGGGACACACTTCCCGCAGGATTCATGCGCCAGAAAGTTCACGTAGTATCGGGCGGTGTCGACCATGCAGGTGTCCTCGTCCATTACGATCATTCCGCCAGAACCCATCATGGAGCCGGCCTCATCGAGCTTGTCGAAATCCACCGGGAGATCGAGGAGGGAATCGGGCAGAACGCCCCCCGACGGGCCCCCGGTCTGCACGGCTTTGAATCTCCTTCCTTTGGGCACGCCGCCGCCAACCTTGAACACGATGTCCCGGAGGGTCATTCCCATGGGGACCTCCACGAGTCCTGTGTTCTTCACCCTGCCAACCAGCGAGAATATCTTGGTCCCTTTGCTGCCTCTGGTTCCCATAGCGCGGAACCAGTCGGCACCACGGTTGACGATAAAAGGAACATTGGCCCAGGTTTCAACATTATTCAGGCAGGTGGGTTTTCCCCAGAGGCCTTTCTCCGAAGTGTGGACATATTTCGGCCTCGGTTCGCCCACATGGCCTTCGATCGCGTTCATCAGGGCCGTGGACTCTCCCGAAACAAATGCTCCAGCGCCGCGGTGGATTTTCACATCGAAGGAGAATCCCGAACCGAGAATGTCCCTGCCCAACAGTCCATACTCCCTGGCTTGTTCGATAGCCCGTTGAGTGTGCTTGCGCGCCAGCGGGTATTCCTGGCGCACATAGACGTACCCCTCCGAAGCGCCGATCGTTGCGCGACAACACCAGAAGAGATTGCTGTTTCCATCGTCGCGGAATTAATTGCGGATCGACGGCGCTGCGAGGCGGCCCTGCCGCACTTAGGCTGTGTGGATGCTCTGGTGGCCGAAGAGGCCGCCCAGCAGCCTTCCAAGAAGTGAGAAGTAGATATGCCGCCCTGTCAGACGGTTGGGCACGGTCCGCGCTCCGCCACCGCACACCCGTCGCCGCTCACCTATGAAGGTCGGCTCATGGCTCACGAGGCGATGTGCCACCACGGTTCGGCAGGAACCGCTTGAGCCTCTCCAATGGGTTAATATCTTTACAGCGCTGCTCGATCTGGTCGTGTTCCGCAGCGAGCGGTTGAGCATTTCGCATTCGTTATCCTCATAGTGGGGAACCGGTCAGGAAAAAAGGCGAGCCCAGAATCATGGCAAAAAGAGACGTCACGCAGGGATGTGACGAAGGCCACAAACTAGGGTGAGCAGTTTTTGATCTAATAGAGCGCCAGGAAGGAAATAAACGCCATGAGTCTTAGTCAGCTTGCCCGATCGATCCGCGAATCGGCGACTCTCAAGCTTAATGAAACTGCGGCTCTGCTCCGCGATAAGGGAGAGCCGATCATTCACCTGGGAGGCGGGGAACCAAAGAGCAAGGCTCCGATTGATGCGGTGCTCAACTGCGCGGCGCTGCTGAACACGGGAGAAATCCGGTACACGGCGCCCGACGGAATTCCCGCACTGAAGAAAGCCATCGTCCGCTATACCGAAGAGCACTACAAGAAGATCGTGTCGGCACGCAACGTGATCGCCTCTGGGGGCGCCAAGCAGTCGCTGATGGTGCTGTTGCACGCCATTCTAGATCCCAAGGACGAGGTGATTTTCCCCGCTCCCTACTGGGTGAGCTATCCCGAGATGGTGAAGCTTGCGGGCGGAGTTCCGGTACCGGTCACGGCGGAGGATGGCACGTTTTTTCCAACCGTGAAAGAAATCGCAGACGCGTGCGGTTCCTACACCAAAGCCGTCATTTTGAACAGCCCCAATAATCCTTCCGGCGCCATGTACTCCAGGGATTTCGTTCAGGAGATGGTCGAGTTTTGCGAAAAGCGGAGTCTTTACCTCATCCTGGACGATATCTACAACCGGCTGGTGTTCGACGGCAAAAGCGCGCCCAACGGCTACGACTTCATGAAAACGCCGCTTGAGGAATCGAAGGTGGTAGTGATCAACGGCGTGTCGAAGATGTATGCCATGACCGGGTTCCGCATCGGTTGGGCGATCGCGAATCAGCCGCTGATCGAGGCCATGGCGACCATCCAGTCGCAACAGACTTCCGGGCCTTCTTCCCCAGGGCAGTGGGCCGCGGTGGGTGCGCTCAACGGAGTGCAATCGTCGATCGACAGCCTGCGGGTCACGCTGGAGAACAACCGGAATGTAATGATCGAACGCTTGAACGCTTTCGACGGCGTGAAAGTTCACAAGCCGGAAGGGACTTTCTATTGCTTTCCGGATTTCAGCGCGTACATGAAGGATTCGCAGAAGCTCTCCAATTTCCTGCTCGAGAAAGTGCGGGTGGTAACGGTGCCCGGCAAGGAATTTGGATTCGAAGGGCACCTGAGGCTAAGTTACTGCGGCACCATCCGGGATGTCACCGAGGGGCTGGATCGCATCAAGTGGGCGCTCGATCCCAATTCCTCCAACGAACTCTACCTTGGCGACCACAAACTGGTGAGGGATTGGCAATGAACATCTACCTCGACGTGCAATCTCCCGCGGTCAAAGAGGCAGGGAAACTAGCCAGCGCGTACGGCTTGGCCAACCATGGGCTGGTGAATCTGCGGCGGGCCTACTGGAATCTGCCGACGCCGGCGCTTTATGAGGAGAGCATTTTCCGTTCCGAAGGTACTGTCTCGCACCTGGGGCCATTGGTGGTGGAGACGGGCAAACACACGGCGCGCGCCGCGACCGACAAATTCGTGGTACAAGAGCAATCCACCGAGAAGAAGATCTGGTGGGGCCAGTACAACCGGCCCGTCACCAGCGAGAATTTCAGCGCCCTGCTGGCGCGCCTGCAGGGCTACTTGCAGGGCCGCGATGTTTTCGTGCAGGACTGCTTCGCCGGGGCCGACCCGGAGTACAGTCTTCCCATCCGCATCATCACGCAAAAAGCATGGCACAGTTTGTTTGCGCGCACTATGTTCCTGAAGATCCGGAATCAGGATGCACTGCAGCGGCACGTGCCCGAATTTACGGTGATTGCCGCGCCAGGGTTTCACGCCTCGCCCATGGTGGACGGCACGCGTTCGGAAACCTTCATCGTTATCAATTTCTGCGAACGGTTGGCCATCATTGGTGGCACCAGCTATGCCGGCGAAATCAAGAAGACTATCTTTACGGTCCTGAATTTCCTGTTGCCGCTACGCAGCGTGCTCTCCATGCACTGCTCGGCCAACGTGGGCGCCGGCGGCGATGTCGCAATTTTCTTCGGGCTTTCGGGCACTGGCAAAACGACGCTTTCCGCCGACCCCGAGCGGCACTTGATTGGCGACGATGAGCATGGCTGGAGCGACAACGGAGTGTTCAACTTCGAAGATGGCTGCTATGCCAAGGTGATCCGTCTGTCGCCGGATTCCGAGCCGCAGATTTACGCTTGCACGCGGCAGTTTGGAACCGTGCTGGAAAACGTTACCTTCGACAACGTCTCGCGGCATCTGGATTTGAATGACGACACGGTGACGGAGAACACGCGGGCGGCGTATCCGCTTTCCTATATCGCGAATCACCTGCCCGAGAAGCGCGCCGGGCACCCGAAGAACGTCGTTTTCCTGACCTGCGATGCCTCCGGCGTGATGCCGCCCATCTCCAGGCTAAGCCCGGATCAGGCGATCTACCATTTCATTTCCGGCTACACCAGCAAGATTGCCGGCACCGAGGTCGGGCTCGGAATCGAGCCCGAGATGACCTTCAGCACGTGCTTCGGTGGCCCGTTCATGGTGCATCACCCGCTGGCCTATGCAGAGCTGCTAAAGAACAAAATTCAAAAGCACGGCGCCCACGTGTGGCTGGTGAACACGGGCTGGACGGGCGGACCGTTTGGCGTGGGCAAGCGCATCAGTATCCATCACACGCGCGCGCTGCTCAATGCCGCGCTCAGCGGATCATTGCTCAAGGTGGAGTACAGGAAAGATCCGGTCTTTGGCTTCGATGTGCCAGTGCAATGCGAGGGAGTGCCGTCGCGGATACTGGATCCGGCGAATACATGGCCGAGCCGGGAGCAGTACTTTAGCAAGTACGATGCGCTTGCGGCTCGCTTCATCGAAAACTTCAAGCTGATGATGTCCGAGTGCCCGGAGCACATACTGGAGGCGGGGCCGAAGCGTCTCGCGACAGTCTCGGTCCGCTGAGAGCAGGCTGATGCGGTGAGGACGCCTTTAGCGGTACCCTGATCCAGCGATTTAAGTTACTCATCACTGCGACCCTATCCATTCTATGAAGTATGAAGTGTTGCTGCCGCTACCAACGCCTGTCCCAGGCTTAAACCGCCATCCCCGGACGGCACTTCTTTCTGAGTGAACACCTCGAATCCAGCTTCGGATAGCCGTGCTTCGAGCCGTTCCGACAGGTAGACGTTGTGAAATGTCCCGCCACTCAGGCACACACGGTTGTGGGCTGTTTTATTTCGCAGGAGCGTTGCCAGCTCGACAAACCCATCGACCAACCCGTTGTGAAAACGCCGGCTGATCAATGCCACAGGAAGGTTTCGGCCGAGATCATCCAGCAGCGCTTCAAACAGCGGACGAGTGCTGATGATCCAGTTGTCGCCTTCCGGCACGAGCCTCATCGGATAGGCAAGGTCTTCTTCTGACGAAGCCATCTCTGACGATGCCATCGCCATCTCCAGTTCGATCGCCGCCTGGGCCTCGTAATTGACCTGTTGACGGATTCCGATTAACGCGGCCACGGCATCGAACAGACGTCCGCAGCTGGACGTAAGAGGGGAATTCACGTCCTGTTCCATCATGCGCAGTAGAAAGTCCACTTTGCGCCGATTCAGTTGGCGCACAAACGGAATATCAAGATTCAGAAAGTCCAGCGCCAGCCACTCCCGCCCGAAATGATGGGTTAAGTAGCTTACCGCCATCCGCCACGGCTCGCGGATCGCGGCCGTTCCACCGGGCAAGGGAACATACTCGAAATGAGCGACGCGCTCGAAGTCTTCAAACCCGGCGATGAGTACTTCTCCGCCCCAAATATGTCCGTCGGCGCCGTAGCCAGTCCCATCCAGCGCGAATCCGATCACCCGGCCTTCAAGGTGATTCTCCGCCATACAACTGGCAATGTGTGCGTGGTGGTGCTGCACGCCAACCAACTTCGCCCCACTTTGTTGCAGCGCCCATTTGGTGGAGAAGTAGTCGGGATGAAGATCGTAGGCGATGATCTCCGGCTGGATTTCGAGAATCCGCTCCAGATGCTCGACCGCTTCGTGGAAGAAACTATAACTTTCGATATTTTCCAAATCTCCGACGTGCTGGCTCAGGAAGGCGTGATTTCCTTTGGTGAGGCAGATGGTGTTCTTGAGTTCGCCTCCGACGGCCAGCACCGCAGGCTGATCTTGCTTAGTTCGATCGTCCTTCAGGAAAACCGGTACCGGAACAAAACCGCGGGAACGCCGTAACTGCCGTGTGACGCCGCCTGCAACGCGCACCACGGAATCATCGCAGCGCAACAGGATGTCACGGTTATGCACCAGGAAGTAGTCGGCGAGGCCGTTCAATCGATTCACTGCTTCTCGATTCTCAATTGCGATCGGCTCCTCGCTCAGGTTGCCGCTGGTCATCACCAAAGCCTTAAACCCTCCTTCGGAGAGCAACAGGTAATGAAGCGGTGTGTAGGGCAGAAAAATTCCCAGGTAGCGGTTGAAGGGCGCAACCTCATCGGGGATTACGCTGGGCGCCTTTTTCGGCAGCAGAGCTTTCGGTAGTAAGGTAATGGGCCGCTGCATGGACTGCAGAACAGTCCGCGCCGCGTCATCCACCTCGCAGATTTCCTGAGCAGCGTGCAAATCCGGAACCATCACGGCGAACGGCTTCTCCACCCGGCGCTTCCGCTGGCGCAGTAGAGCTACCGCCGCGGAGTTCGTCGCATCTACGGCCAGATGAAATCCGCCCAGGCCTTTCACCGCAACGACGAGTCCCGCATGCAGACCGGAGACCGCTTCGCCGATGGGATCGCGGCATTCGATACGCCGTCCAGACTTATCCCAGAGTTCTACTCGAGGTCCACACTCCCAACAGGCGTTGGGCTGGGCGTGAAAGCGGCGGTCCAGCGGATTCTCGTATTCCGCACGACATGCCGGGCACATGGGAAACTTCGCCATCGACGTGCTCGGCCGGTCGTAAGGAATGTCGCGGATGATGGTGAAGCGCGGCCCGCAGTTGGTGCAATTAATAAACGGATAACGATAACGCCGGTCATGCGAGTCGAACATTTCGCGCAGGCAATCCGGACAAATCGCGACGTCCGGCGAAATCAGCGTACGAACTTCTTCGCCTTCTTGGCTGTGAACGATGCGGAAGTCCAGATCGCCGCCGATGGGCACCGCAACGCACGGGACTTCATTTACGGTGAAGCCGGTGATCCGCGCCAGGGGCGGCGCTTCGGCGGGCAAGCGCTCAACGAAATCCTGTACGGTTTCCGCTGGGCCCTGGATTTCGATGGTTACTCCGGCGGAGGTATTGCGAATCGTGCCCCTAAGGTGCCTGCCGGTGGCGAGACGATAGACATAGGGCCGGAACCCAACTCCCTGCACAATGCCGGAAACGTCGATCTGGCGCCGCACGTCCATACATGGTCAGCTCGCAGTCTTCTGTAGCAGCGATTTGTGCGCTTGGCGCCGCTCTCCCAGCCACATCATCCATTCGTGCAAACCGTTTCCGGTCAGGCAAGACACTTTCACAATCTCCATTCCCGGATGCACCTTGCGGGCATTCTCCGCCGCCACTTCGATATCAAACGGTACGTAGGGAAGCAGATCGATTTTGCTCAGCACAAGCAAGTCGGACTTGAAGAATATGGAAGGATATTTCAGCGGCTTGTCTTCGCCTTCGGTAACGCTCAACACCACAACCTTGGCCGCTTCGCCGAGGTCATAACTGGATGGACAAACCAGGTTGCCCACGTTTTCGATCAGGAGAAGATCGAGGTCCTCGAGACGCCAGCCGGCCAAGTGACGTTCGATCATGCGAGCATCGAGGTGGCAAGTGCCGCCAGTTGTGATCTGTTTTACGGGGAAGTGAAATCGTTTCAGCCGGTTGGCATCGTTCTCCGTCTGAATGTCGCCGGTCAATACGGCCACCCGATCACGCGGCGGCAGCGCTTCCAGGGTGCGTTCCAGAAGACTGGTTTTGCCGGAGCCGGGAGAACTGATGAGGTTCAGGCACAAAACGCCGTGCTCCTGAAATCGGGCACGCAACTCCGCCGCGACGCGGTCGTTCTCACTGAGTACTTTTTGCTCCAACGGCACTCGGTCCATATTCTTCCACCTCCAAATAGGCCAACTCCAACTCATCTCCACTGATGCATGTGGTTTTCAGGCTCGCGCATTGCGGACACCGCGAATCGTAATCGCGCACGATGAACTCACGTCCGCAGAGCTGACAACGATGGCGGCGGGGGCAGACCTCGATCCCCAGTTCCAGGGACTCCAGATCGGTCCCGATAATGATCGCTTCAAAACAGAAGCGCAATGCATCCTGATCGATGGCCGCCATTTCGCCGATCCGGACCCCGACTTTACACGGATAGGTCCCGGGATGGAGGCCCATCTCGGTTCGGACCGCTTCCAGCACCGAATTCGCGATTCCCATCTCGTGCATAATTTCTTGTAGAGACGCGGCTTGCCGCGTCTCCCCGTCGCATCCAAAAAGACGGGGCAAGCCCCGTCTCTACGGGAGTGCTAGCAGATTCGCGGCAATTGATCGCCGGCGAGCATGTCCACGATGCGGGTCGTACCAAACGGCGTTCGCATCGTTACCAGCCCCGGGTTCTCTTTCTTTACCGTGCCAACAATCTGCGCTTCCGCTCCCAGGGAATGGCGCCGCATAGTCTGCAGCACCGCATCGGCGGCCTCGGGCGCGACGATTGCGATCAACTTGCCTTCGTTCGCCACATACAAAGGATCGAGTCCGAGCAGCTCGCACGCGCCTCGAACCTCTTCGTGGATGGGAAGCGAACTTTCCTCCAGTTCGATCCCAACCCGAGAGCGCTCCGCGATTTCGTTCAGCGTGCTGGAAACGCCGCCTCGCGTCGGATCGCGCATGCAGCGAATGTCGCGAGTTACGTTAGAAGTCACGTCAAGCATCTCGGCCACCAGCGTATGCAGGGCGGCACTGTCGCTTTGGATCTGAGTCTCGAATTCCAGCCCTTCGCGCTGCGCCAGAATCGCGATGCCGTGATCGCCGATCGAACCGCTCAGGAGCACTTTGTCGCCGGGACGAGCGCGGTCGGCGGAAAGGTCGACTCCTTCGGGCACAAGCCCAATTCCTGTGGTGTTGATGAACAGCCCGTCGCCCTTGCCTTTTTCAACGACCTTGGTATCGCCAGTAACAACCTGCACGCCCGCTTCCGCGGCCGCCTGACGCAGCGAATTCACCACGCGCCGGAGTTCGTTCATCGAGAAGCCCTCTTCGATGATGAAAGCGGCGCTCAAGAACAGCGGCGTCGCGCCGCCCATCGCCAAATCGTTCACCGTCCCGTGAACCGCGAGAGAACCGATGTCGCCGCCCGGAAAGAATAGCGGTTTCACTACGAAGGAATCGGTGGTGATGGCGAGACGCTGCCCGTTCACATTCACGATAGCCTGGTCATCCAGACGCGACAGCACGGGGTTCTGGAACGCAGGCAGGAAGATGTCGCGAATCAACTCGGCGCTCAGCTTGCCGCCGCTGCCGTGCCCCAGAAGAATGGTGTCTTTGGCCGCGAGCGGGGCCGGGCAACTGAGTTGGAAATTTGTTTCGGCGATGGTCTTCGCTGACACGCGCCCTCCTAACTTGCGACCGCATGGCGCCGATAGTGGTAGTAGGCGGCGCATGCTCCTTCACTCGAGACCATGGGCGCTCCCAATGGATTTTCCGGCGTACATCGCATGCCAAACACGGGACAATCCGTCGGCTTCTTCAATCCCTGCAAAACCTGGGCGCTGATGCACTCGGCGGGCTCGTCCACTGTAATTTCGCCCAAATCGAAGACTCGGTCCGCGTCAAAGGCGGCGTATTCTTCCCGCAATCGCAAACCACTCTGCGGGATCGGGCCGATGCCGCGCCACTTTTGGTCTGCGATTTCAAACACCTCGGCCACGATCTGCTGCGCCGGCAAGTTCCCCTGGTAGCTCACCGATCTCACATACTGGTTTTCCAGCCGCGCCTCTCTCGCCTCGAGTTGCCGGATCAGCATGAGGATTGCTTCCAGAATATCCACCGGCTCGAATCCCCCAACCACAATCGGTACGCGAAAATCACGAACCAGGCCTTCATACTCCTTACACCCCATAACGGTACAGACATGCCCGGGTGCAATGAAACCCTGCACCCGGTTTGTGCTGGAAACCATCAGGGCGCGGATCGCGGGCGGAACGAGCACGTGCGAAACCAGCATGGAAAAGTTAGTAAGACCTTTGCTGCGGGCTTGCCATGCGGCCATCGCATTCGCCGGAGCCGTGGTCTCGAAGCCAATCGCCAGAAAAACAACTTTACGATCAGGATTCGATCGGGCGACTTTCACCGCCTCCGTCGGAGAATACGCGATGCGCACGTCCGCGCCCTGGGCCTTGGCCCGAAGCAGATCCGAATGGGATCCGGGCACCCGCAGCATGTCTCCATACGAAACCAGGATGACTTCCGGCTGCAGCGCTAACGCGATCGCCTTGTCCACGGTTTCCAGCGGCGTCACGCAAACGGGACATCCCGGGCCGTGCACCAGTTCGATACCCCGCGGCAGCAATTCATCAATGCCGTAGCGCATGATGGTGTGGGTCTGGCCGCCACAGATCTCCATGAGCACCCAAGGCTGGGTTGTGCGCTGGAAGATCTCAGCCGCCAAGGCTCGGGCAATGCGGTGGTCACGGTATTCGTCAAGATATTTCATATCTCGAAACCCAGCGCAAAATCCGCAGGCATGACTCTAAGCACAGGCGGACGGCCTTTACACTTCCGCTGGCGGCAATTCCGCTTCCAGCGCCCCTATCTCTTCCAGAAGCTTGTAAGTGCGCTCGGCTTCAGACGCGTCCACACGGCTTATGGCAAAGCCAACATGGACCATCACATAGTCGCCGAGGCCAGCCTCGGGGACAAAGTCCAAGGAAACCTGGCGCACAATCCCGCCAAACTGCACGCGCGCGGCGCGCAGCTGGCCCTGCTCTTGAATCTCAAGGATTTTTCCCGGTATCGCGAGGCACACGGCGGCTCTCCTCGGCAGCAGTAGACTCTTGCATTGTCACGGGGGTCTGTGACGAATGACACACTTCAAAGTGATCACAACACCGGGCGGGCTCGAGCCTCGGCTGACCGATCACTGGAAGCCTGAGTATGTGGTCTGCGGCACACTTCTGCGACTGCAGCATCCGCGAGCGCGGGCAGGACAGCCGCGACCGCTGGTGACAACTCTGTGCCCCACTCCGTGCTAGCTGGTTGGACGCCCAGCAGCACCACCTCGGGAGTTTGATTTGCCAGAACCCGGAGCGCTACCAGCAGGTCCGCAACCCCCAGTTGGTGCGCACTTGCTTTGCCGGGCAAGGTTTGCAGTTCCTGACTTGACATCCGAACCAGCGTTCCGGGAGGCTGCCCGACATCCACCGCATCCAGCACCAGCAGGTAGGAACAGTCCCAGATGTAGGTAAGCAATTCCAGGCCCAGCGTGCCGCCCTCAATCAGCGAGACATCCGCGGGCACTCGCGGATCGCTTCTCAGTTTCTCTATGGCCTGCGGGCCGATCCCGTCGTCAGAGTGAAGGGTGTTGCCCAGGCCGAGCACAATGGAGGTGGCTGGCGCCGGCATTCAGTCCGCCTTACTCTGAACCGCATCCTCTTCGAGTTCGGCCTTGGGAACAAACTTGTAGCCGGTGAAGATGCTCTCGATCAGGCCATTCCGTTCTTCCCAGGACACGAGCACGGCGCTGTAAACGTGGTGGATCACAAAGGCGAAGAAGGTAAACATGATGCAGAAGTGGATCAGCCGGATGTGCTGGATGTCGATCACTCCTGGTATCCAGCCGAACAGCCAGCCCAGTACCCACTTGCCGCGTACTTGCGTGTACAAGGTCAGGCCGGTAATGATCTCAATGAGCATGAAGGTGAACATCAACAAATAGGTCACTGCGGCCAGCGCGTTATGTCCGACGTGGTGCGCGAGGTCTTTGCGCAGGAAACTGTAGTAGGCCACCATTCCGCCCATGCCTCGCCACTGCCGGCGGCGGATCGGAACGAACGCTCGCCAGTTCGACCAGTTGTTCCCCTTGAAAAACCAGTACAGCCGAAGCAGAAACGCACTAATGAACACAAAAGCTGCGATCTCGTGTATGAATCGCATCGTCGCCATGAGGAAGGTTGTGGTGCTCTTGGCGACAATGAATGGATTGTGGATGTAGTATCCGGTGAAGGAGAGCACAACGATCGGAAGGAATATGAGCCAGTGCGAGATTCGGACTGGCTGTTCCCACACATAAACCCGCACCGTCGGGAACCCCGGTTCCGGCCGGTGGGCTTCACCCCACCCATGCCTCGTTAACTCAGCCATTGCGCCCTCCTTTCAACTCGCCTTCTGTACGGTATAGCGCCGCCCTTGGCCATCGACCACGTGCACAGCGCAAGCCAGGCAGGGATCGAAGGAGTGAATGGTGCGCAGAATCTCCACCGGGCGCTCCGGGTCGGCGATTGGGGTCTTCAATAAGGCCGCCTCGTAGGCGCCCCGCTGGCCTTTCCCGTCGCGCGGTCCCGCATTCCAGGTTGTGGGCACCACCGCTTGGTAGTTCTTGATCTTCTTGTCTTCAATCTGCACCCAGTGTGCCAGCGCGCCGCGCGGCGCCTCATGGAAACCCCAGCCTTGCGCCTCTTTCGGCCAGGTGTCGGGGTCCCATTTCTCACCGTTGTGCACACGGAGATCGCCGTGGCCCAGCTTGTCGCCGAGTTCCGCCACCCACTTGCTGACTTGTCCCGCCATCACATGGGCTTCGATCGCCCGAGCCGCAATGCGTCCCAGAGTGGAAAAAAGCGCCGTCGCTGGCGCGTTGAGCTTGGCCAGAACGCCGTCGACCGCAGCCTTCACTTCCTGGTGCCCCGAAGCATAGGCCACCAGCATGCGGGAGAGTGGTCCAACTTCCATCGGATGATCCTGGTAGCGCGGCGCCTTCAGCCAGGAATACTTCTGGTCGGTCTGCAGATGCTCAAAAGGCGGTTTCGGTCCCGTGTACTTAGGGTTGGTCTCTCCCTGATAGGGATGCTTTCCGTTCTGGTCTCCGTCCGAATACTCGTACCAAGAGTGCGTCACGTACTCCGCCACGTTGGCCGGGTCAACGGGGTGCACTTTGGAAAGATCACGGTTGAAGATGGCTCCGCGCGGTAAGAAGAAGCGAGAAGAGTCCTTGATGCCTCCCTGAGGAAAGTCGCCGTAGGAGAGGAAATTCCCCAGTCCCTCGCCTCGTCCAAACCAGTCGCGATAAAACCCGGCGACCGCGAGGACGTCAGGAATGTAGACCTGATCGACGAAGGCTTGCGCCTTACTGGCCAGCTCGGCAAGAAAAGTAATTCGCTCGGGATTGATTGTCGCCTGCGGTTCGTTGGGATCCATCGCGGTGGACATGCCGCCGACGAGATAGGTCTGGAGGTGCGGATTCTTCCCGCCCAGCACGGCATGGATGCGGATGTAGTCCCTCTGAAATTCCAGCGCTTCCACGTAGTGGGCTACGGCCAGCAGGTTCGCCTCGGGCGGTAAGTGGTATGCGGGATGACCCCAATACCCGCTGCTGAACAAGCTCAACTGTTTGCTTTCGACCAGTGCTTTCACCCGGTCCTGGATGGCCTTGAAGTAGGCGCGGCTGGATTTCGGCCAGGGCGAAATGGACTCGGCGAGTTGCGAGGTCTTCTCCGGATCAGCCTTGAGCGCCAGGGTCACATCCACCCAATCCAGCGCGTGCAGGTGGTAGAAGTGGATCACGTGGTCCTGCACGTATTGGCTGGCGCCAATGATGTTGCGGATCAGGCTGGCATTCTCCGGAACCTCGATGCCGAGCGCATCCTCAACGGCGCGCACCGAAGTTAAGGCATGGACCGTGGTGCACACGCCGCAGATGCGTTGCGTCCAGATCCAGGCCTCGCGTGGATCGCGGCCGCGCAGGATCAGTTCGATGCCTCGGAACATAGTTCCCGAACTCCAGGCATCGGACACCGCACCACCATTGACTTCTGCCTCGATGCGCAGATGTCCTTCAATACGGGTCACCGGGTCAACTACGATGCGCGCCATTGGCTCCTCCTATGCTTTCCTCGGCGGCTCACTGCTCGCCGACGGTGGTACTGCCGCGGGCACCGGCCGCATGCGGTCACGAACGGCACTTGCGATTCCATGGACCACAGTTGCGCCAGCCACGGCGGCGGTGAGTCCCAGCCCGATTTCGCCGGCGGTTACGTCCGCGCCGAAGCCCGGAACTGTGGGCAGCCGGTCGTAGAACGGAGAGCGGGTATCCCAGAAGCGGTGAGAGGCGCAGCCCAGACAGCCGTGACCGGCCTTCACCGGCCAGCTTGTACCATCATTCCAACGTACCGAGGGACAATTGAAAGTCGCTTGCGGGCCCTTGCAGCCCATTTTGTACAAACACCAGCCCCTGCGATGGCCTTCGTCATCCCATTCCTGAACGTAACGGCCAGCGTCATAGTGGGCGCGCCGCTCGCATTGGTCATGGATGATGCGTCCGTACGCGAATAGAGGCCGGTTGTACTGGTCCACTGCGGGTAACTGGCCAAATGTCAAGTAATGAACCAGCACGGCGGCAGTGTTCACCGGATTCTGCGGGCAGCCACCGAGATTGATCACGGTGGCCTCGGGCACCGCCTCTGAGATACCGACGGCGCCAGTGGGATTGGGATAAGCCCGCACTAGGCCTCCATCCCACGCGCATGCTCCGGTCGCAATGGTGGCGGCTGCGTTCGGGCAGACGTGGCGCGCGATATCGAGTGCAGTGCGGCCACCCACCGTGCAATACACACCGTCGTCGGCAAGGGGGACTGCACCCTCGACCACCGCAATGAACTTGCCCTTTTCCTCGCGTACGACGCGCTCCAGCGCAGCCTCTGCCTGGTGGCCGGCGCCGGCCATAACCAACTCGTGATATTCCCAAGAAAAAAGATCCAACACCACTTCCAGCACGGTGGGGTGGCTGGAGCGAAGAATGGACTCGGAGTTGCCGGCACAGTCCTGAAATTGCAGCCAGACCAACACGGGTTTCCGGGCTTTCCCCAGCGCGGCGGCCACCTGGGCTACGTAGCGTGGAGGCAGTGCCAGAGTGGCCGTCATGAGACTGCAAAATTTTAGAAAGCGGCGACGATTGATGCCTTTCTGTTGCAGGGCCCCGGAAAACGAGTGATTCGGCGGGAGCATGGGCTCACCTCGCGGTCATCTTTTTTCAAGGGAACAAGTCAGCGCTGGTCACCGGAAATCGGGGCTGCAGCCTCTTTTCCCTAGGCACGGACTGCGCTTGAATACCACTCACTTCCCGGCAACGCTGTGACTCCAATCACCATTTAACGTGAGGATACGCACACGGGCATGGAGATTCCTTAGCCTTCCAAGCAACCGGCAGTTCAGAAGCGGGTTCATTTTGATTTGTGGGGAATGAAGCCCAGCTCCACGATGGCCGTGGCGTTGCGTTGTGGCCCAGGAAACAACAGCGGATAACGCGAAATGTTCTCATACTGCAACTGGCTTTTCACATAGAGGCCGGAGTGCAAATACATTTCATGCCGCAAACTGTAGTCCTGCCACGCCCCGCCCTGGGGAACGAATCTCTGGTTGACTGTGTTGTGCTGGTAGGTGAATTGCAGGGTGTTTTGGGGAGAAATCCAGTAGGTAAACCAGAACTGGATTAACCGCCCCATACGGCCGACGGTGTTGCCAATCAGATTGCCATTGTTCGTAAAACCGCCGACCCGTTCGACCAGATGGCGGAGGGTTTCTCCGGTTTCGGCCCGAAAGACTCCGGCGGTTCGAAACTCCCCCTCCAGGCGCAGGAACGTGCTTCTTTTCTCGAGCGGAACCGCGATATCGTTCTGCGAGAAAATAATGACGGTGTCGCCCGGTTCGAGCGCCAGGTTGTTTTGCTCGTCTCCCTCGAGCACCAGTTTGCCCAAATTGAAGGGAACGAGCTGGGACGTTAAGTCCTGCGGGTTCAGCCGTTGAATGACCGCATAGTCCCAGTTGATCTCGGGAGCGGTGCGTATGAGGTCAGTCTTCTTCGGCGACGTGTCACCCGGGCGCGTCGCCTCTGTCGCCGGCGCGACGTCCGCTGTCACGTCCGTCGTGGACGACATGTCGACCGGGCGCGTCCCATCGGGATAGCGCGTGGACTCCGGCTGCGCGTTCGCATGGGCCGGGCTCCAGTTATCGCGCGGGTTGCGCGGGAGTTCGGAGTGCGCGCCGGCGTTGGCCGCGCTCCAGTAGTCGCGCGTAATCAAAGCCTCCTGGTTCGGGATCAAGTCCCTGAGCCTCATCCCGCTATGCCATTCCACGCGTCCGGGGTGCGCGACATTCCCGTGCAGCGTCACCGCATTTTGAAAGCGGGGGGAAAGCGAGAAGATGCGGACCACGTCCCCATCCTTCAAGGGCCGCACCCATCCTTGTCGATCGAGGGGAAACTCCTCGACGCGGCGCGTACCGTGGTTTTCGATTCGTTCCACCACCGCTTTTTGTCCATCCGCGGTGGTCGAGAGCCCGCCCGCCATCTCGATTGCGCCCGCCAGGGTCGTCCCGTCCCGCAGTTCGTAAATCGCGGGCACATTCACGCTGCCGGCAATGGCAATCGACGGTCCGGTGGGCGGAATGTAGATCACGTCCCCGGGCAATAATCTCGCGTCCTTCGACTTGTCCCCTTTCAAAAGCAGGTCATAGAAATCGAATTCCGTGACCACCAGATTGTTCCGCTTCAGCTGGATGCGCCGCATGGAGCCGCTGGCCGACGGCCCGCCCGAGGCGAACAGCGCATTGACCAGCGTGCTCAGGGAACTGACGGTATAGTTTCCGGGGTGCCGAGCCTGTCCCACGACAAACACTTGAATGGAACGTAATTGCCCCAGGCTGACCGTCAAATCGAAGTTACGGAACACTCTCCCGATCGCGGTCCGGAAAAACTCCGGCAGTTGCTGGTATTTCAGTCCGGCCACGGCGAGCGTGCCCACCTTAGGCAGGAAGACTTCGCCTTCGCGGTCGACCACCAGTTTGCCGTCCAAATCGATCTGTCCCCAGGCCCGAATCAGAACCTCGTCTCCCGGTCCAATCAGGTAGTCGTCGGTCACCGGAATCCGGTCGACCGGCGCGAAGGTAGTGGGAACGCGATCAAACAGGCTGTGCCCGTAAATCGGCAATTTCCGGCCGAGAGAACTGGCGACAAATTCCTGAAACTCACTCCAGGGCGCTGCCGTTTCAGGAACGCCCATCGTCTCCGGCAAGCCCGGCAGCCGGTCCTTGTTCGGAGCCGATTCCAAACTGTTCCGGTCGGGAGATTTCAGCGTGACGCGCGGATCCACCGAGGGTAGCGGCATTCCGCCGCTTCCCATGGTCCCCTCCTTCGGTAAGGGTGTCGTGATTTGCGGTTCGTTGAGCGGTGTGGTCAGCGTGGTTTGGGCAAAGCCCGGAATCTGAAGGCAACCGGACAAAACCAGCATTGCCACCATCCAATCGCGAACTGGACCTGAAAGCATTGGGATGAAAACCTCTTGCGGTGAACTCACAAACAGGGCCTGCCAGTCTGGGTGCGGTCGAGCGCGGGGAAGTCGTCAAGAAGCTGAAGTAACAGGCGTACTTTCAACCGGCGATCCGGCAACCGGCAATCCGGGCGCTGTGTTCTTCGGGGTGTTCTGCTCCAGAGCCCGCAGCCATAATTCCGCGTATGCGGAGGCCTCTTCTTCGAGGCTGGCAAAGGGCGATTCACAAATGGACAGGTGATGCAGATGGTAATGGGCGCTCACCGTGCCCAGGATTCCGAGCGTGGCCAGCGATGCCGCTGCCTTTTGGATAACGCCTTTTTCGGCGCAGCGCTGGAAGTAAGTACTGACCGCGTCGAAGATCGGCCCCAGCTGCTCACGAATTACGTGGTTTGCTCCCGGCAGTTCGAACGCGGCGACATGCAGCAGACGATACAAGTCGGGTTGCTGCGCCAGGCTGTTCAGCAGAAAGGTCACGATCCCCGGCACCACAATGGCCGGATCCTCGTCCCTGGCCAAACTCAGTTGCAGCTCTCGTCCCAACTTTACCCGGCCCAGACGCGAATTCACGGCCGCGCAGAACAAATCCGGCTTGCGCAGAAAATAGCGGAACAGGGTGGCTTCATTAATATCGGCGAGCTGGGCAATTTCGCGGGTGGTGGCCGCCTTGAATCCATGACGCGCGAAAAGCTGCGCTGCCGCCTCAATAATGCGTACTTCGGTGACGCTCTGAGCGGGGGATCTTGGTTCCATCATGTTATTTTTGCCCAGGTCGCCAGCGGGGAAGTGGTGCAACGGGAGGAAAGACTTACCTGTCCGGCAGGGTGGTGAATTGCCATCTCCCGGTTCTGCCTGCCCAACATTAAGCAACGCGGGTCGTCCGGCCAATGTGGAGCGCTTGAGGCTTCAGCCGATAACCATCGGCTAGGATTCCTGGGAAGGAGGTTCAAACACGGCGGCTTACGGGCTCGACATCCTGGGCATCCACCTCGACCGCCACACTCCGTTCGATCAGATCGAGGGTCAGGACCACGCGCAGCCCATTCTTCTTGCGAAGCAGGATGCCCTCCATGCCTTCCATCGCCCCGGCTTTGATGCGCACACGCTCTCCCGCTACCAAATAAGGGTGTGGTTCAAACCGGCGCAGCTGCAAGCCCGTCCGTAATGCTTCAATTTCGGCATCGGGGAGGGCCGAGGCAATATGCCCGCGTCCCACCATGCCCAGTACGCCCTGCACCGCCAACACGGAGGTTCGCTGGGGCGGCGCGATGTGCACAAAAACGTAATTCGGGAACAGGGGTAAATCCAGACGGACGTTGGCATGCTTCGTCCAGTGATGCAACTTCTGGTAAAGAGGCAGAAAGCTTTCAATGTGGCGCTGATCGAAATGTTTCGCCACGCATTTTTCATGGCGTGAGTTGGTGTAGACCGCATACCACCTCGCATCTTCTCCCGCCACATTATGAAGAACGAGAGGTAAGGCGTTTCCCGAAAGTTGTACTCCAAGTTGAGACAAAGCTTCGCTATCCTTCTGTCGGAAAGGTGTTTTCCACTGCTTCAATCAGCCCTAACATGCGGGGGAGCAAACCCACGCACTTGCCCCAAAAACCTGGTGTGTGCAAACGCTCGCTTGCACCTCACAACGGCCCCAGAATAGGACTCCGGTACTTTGACCGTCAAGTAACGTATGGCGTAGCCTCCACTTACAGCTCTGTCCAGAGTCTAACCGCCGTCACACGACATACTTAAACGTTCAACCGCTTGAAACAAAACCCGGTGACAGCGAGTACTTGCGCCCCCAGCGGAGTTGCATTAGTTCAGTAACTCTAGAACTCCGGCGTGGACACGTGCTATTCCGTTGCTGAGGCTACCAACCTTCAGGGCAAGATGTATGTGCGAGCCATCACGGGGAATTTGTGATGAATTCCGTTGTCTCGGCGCCAGCGGCATGTTCGCCCACTGCACCGAGAGGCCATCGCGCCCCGCATCGCTCGCTATCGTATGATGATTACGGCGCGGGGAACGAGCAGCGCCCGCCGGACAGCCGCCGGAACGGCGGCGCTGCATCACGCCCAACGATTCAGCTCGATATATCACGAGGTCACCGGATAACGATGAACAGGAAACCGTGCATTCTAGTTGTCTTCAGCGCGCTTCTAATGGCGATGCTTCTAATGGCGATGACTGCGGCGGTCGCGCAGGAGCTTCCCGCCGCGAAACCCGAATCGGTTGGACTCTCCTCGGAGCGGTTGGAACGTATCGGCGCGGCGGTCCAGCGCAACATCGATGACCGGCGAATCGCCGGCGCAGTCACATTCGTATCCCGGCGCGGTCGTGTCGCCTGGTTTAAAGCGCAAGGCATGGCGGACCGTGAGGCCGGCAAGCCGATGCGTCCCGACACGATGTTCCGGATCTGCTCGATGACCAAGCCCATCACGACCGTTGCCGCGATGATCTTGTACGAAGAAGGTCGCTTCCTGCTGGACGACCCCGTCTCGAAATATCTTCCGGAATTCAAGAATCCGAAAGTCCTGGTCAAGCCGGCATCGGGGGAACCCTACTCGATCCCTGCCACACGAGAAATCACGATTCGCGACCTGATGAGGCACACCTCGGGAATTACCTACTCGTGGAATGCGGATCTCGGGCCCATCTACAGGGCGAACAACGTTGGGGATGGGATACTGCAATACGACGGCACGATCGCGGACAGCGTGAAGCGTCTGGCGGGACTGCCTCTGCTCTTTAATCCGGGGGATCGCTGGGAATACGGTCTTGGAATCGACGTGCTGGGAAGGCTGGTGGAAGTGGTTTCCGGCAAACCGCTCGACGAGTTTTTCCGTGTCCGCATATTCGAACCGCTCGGAATGAAGGACACGTACTTCTACCCGCCCGACGACAAGCTTGAAAGGCTGGCTGCTGCCTATACTTATTATCCGGAAAAGGGCCTCAATCGCTTTCCCGAAACGCCGATCACGGAAGGGTCTTTCATTTATTCCGCCGACTATCCCTATCGCGGTCCCAAGAAACTTTTTTCCGGAGGCGCCGGCCTCGTCTCCACGGTTGCCGACTACGCGCGCTTCTGCCAGATGATCCTGGACGGGGGCAAGGTAGGGGACACCCACCTATTGAGCCGCAAATCCATTGAGCTCATGACTCACGATCAATTGGGAAAGATCGGCCCCGACCAGGGCTTCGGACTCGGCTTCAGCGTAGACGGCCTGAAGGCGCCGCTGGAAGAACTTGGATCGGTGGGGGAACTTGGTTGGGGCGGCTTTTTCTATACGAAATTCTCTATCGACACAAAAGAACAGATGATTGTGATTTTTATGGGCCAACTTCATCCGGCGGGAGATTTAAGCCTCGATCGGCAGGTGCACGAGCTCGCTTACCAGGCGATTACGGATTGAAGTCGATCGTTCGTCGGCTGGACTCGCCCGCTTGGTGAGATCGCCTACCGGTCGGATCCGTTCCGGTCGACCGTTGAGAAGACGGTTGAGAATTTGTAGGTCGTCTGCGTGCTATAGACCGAAGACGGCCGCAGGATTACCGACGGAAACGCCGGCTGATTCACGGCATCCGGGAAGTGCTGCGTCTCCAGGCAGAAACCGGAATGTTTCCGGTAGACGATCCCGCGCTTGCCGGTGAGAGTTCCGTCGAGAAAGTTTCCCGAATAGAACTGCACCCCCGGTTCCGTCGTCCACACTTCCATGTTCCGGCCTGAAGCCGCATCCACTACAGTGGCCGCCAACTTGAGCTTGCCTCGGTCCGCGCTCAGCACGAAGTTGTGATCGTAACCCCCGGGCTCTCCCTTCATCTCCGCGATGTGTGCGCCGATGGCAACCGGATGCGTGAAATCCAGCGGCGTTCCTTTCACCGACCGGATCTCGCCCGTCGGAATCAGCGTGGCGTCCACCGGGGTGTACTGCTCCGCGTTCAGTTGCAACACCTCTCCCAGGACATCCTTATCGCCGTTGAGGTTGAAGTAGCTGTGATTGGTCAGATTGACGGGAGTCGCTTTGTCAGTCTTGGCGGTGTATTCAAGCTGCAATTCGTTGTGGTTGGTCAGCCGGTAGAGGACCGTTACCGCCAGACGACCCGGAAAACCTTCGTCTCCGTCCGGGCTGTCATAGGCGAAGCGAACCGACGCCCCGTTGCGCTCATGAACCGGCTCCGCCTTCCACACCACGCGGCTCAAATCCTTCGACCCGCTATGCAGGCTATTCGGCGGATCGTTAATCTCCAGCGAATATTCTTTTCCGTCGAGCGTGAACTTGCCCTTCGCGATGCGGTTCGCTACTCGTCCGACCGTGGCTCCGAACCAGGGATGCTTGCCGAGGTAGCCCTGAAGGTTGTCGAACCCGAGCACCACATCGCCGAGCTTTCCGGATCGATCGGGGACCCACAGTTCGGTCAGTGTCGCGCCATAGGTGATGACCTTGGCGGTGGCGCCCTCGGCATTCTTCAGGGTGTACAGTTCAACCACCGTACCGTCGTCCAGGGTTCCAAACTTACTCGTCTCCACCGTCGCCTCCGAGCTTGATTCCGTGAGATTCGCGGCCCACACCAGGCTCGACGAAATAACCATTAGCACTGTCAGCGATAAGATTTTGCACCTTGCGTCGGCAACTTTCATTGCGTCTCCGAGGTCCCGACTCGTGAACCGCTACAGTCTAAACCCCTTTTGACCCAGCTAACGTAAACGTTTCTGGTGTTATAAGGTGTTATAAACTGGCTGGCACGGTAGCTCCGTTGGAGGGCACCGCTTCCGCCGTGATCCGCTGGCATGTACTCTCGACGAAGCGCAATTCTTTCTCCAAGAGTGTGATGGTCCCGAGATCTTCCATAATATGCTAGACCAAAAAAAAACCTTCCTTCGCCGCTCATTCCTCGCAGTGCTCTTCGGGTTCGGGCTCGCGTCATCTGCGCCGAAGCTGACGGCCGCGCAAACCGCGAGCGCCATCCCCACACAGATTCCCGGGCAGGACGCGATCCTCATGGGTGTCGCCTGGTATCCCGAGCAGTGGCCCGAGTCGCGATGGGAAGAGGACCTGCGCCTGATGGAAGCTGCCGATCTGAAAGTCGTGCGGATCGCCGAATTTGCCTGGAGCCGCATGGAACCTTCGGAGGGCCACTATGATTTCGATTGGCTGGAGCGCGCGATCACACTGGCCGCAAAGCATCACATCGTTTCTGTTCTAGGGACGCCGACCGCGACTCCGCCCGCCTGGCTGACGCAGAAATATCCGGACACGCTGCGGGTGGAACCGGATGGTCAACGCGTTACGCACGGCAACCGCGCGCATGCGTCGGCTACATCCCCGCGCTATCGGGAATTCTGCCGCCGCATTGCCCAGCAGATGGCCATGCGCTTCGGCCACAATCCCAACGTTGTCGGCTGGCAGATCGACAACGAATACGGCTACGCCCAGATGTCCTACGACGACGTCACGCGCCAGCAATTTCAGGATTGGCTGAAGGCGAAATACAAAACGCTCGATAACTTAAATGCGCACTGGACGACCTCCTACTGGAGCCAGACTTACGACAACTGGGGAGAAATCCCGATCCCGGTGGGCGAGCACAATCCCGGGCTGATGCTCGAGTGGAAACGTTTCGTCGGCTATACCTGGACTTCCTACCAGCAGAACCAGATTGACGTAATCCGCAAAGACGCCGAGCCGCGCCAGTTCATTACCGGCAACCTCATGGGGTTCTTCGACGGATTCGATCACTACCCGATCACCGAACCGCTCACCTTCGCGTCCTGGGACGACTATGTTGGCACCGGGCACGTGGACCCCGCCTACAACGGGCTTGCCCACGACTTGACCCGCGGCTTCAAGCGCCAGAACTTCTGGGTGATGGAGACCCAGCCCGGCGCGGTGAATTGGTCTCCGCTGAATAACTTTCTGAATCGCGGAGAGGCCCGGGCCATGGCGTGGCAGGCGATCGGTCACGGCGCGGACGATGTCAACTACTGGCAATGGCGCAGCGCGCTCAACGGCCAGGAAGAAATTCACGGCGTGCTCGTCGGGTCCGACGGCACTCCCGTGCCCTTCTACGACGAAGCCGCGCAGACGGCGCACGAATTCGCCAAAGTGGAAAGCAGTTTCCGCGATACCGCGCCTCTCTCCGAGGTGGCGCTGCTCTACTCGTATGACAGTCACTGGGCGATTCAGTTTCAGAAGCACACCGAGAAGTATGACGACATCGGTTTGTTGAAGAGCTACTACCGCGCGCTGCGGCAGATTTCACAATCCGTCGACGTGGTCAGCGCCTACGCTCCGCTGGATGGCTACAAACTGGTGGCCGCGCCCAGTCTGAACGTGCTGCCGAAGGATCTCGCGGATCGTCTGCTGGAATACGTGCGCAATGGTGGACATCTGGTTCTCGGTCCGCGCTCCGGTATGAAAGACGAATTCAACGCTCTGTTGCCGCAGCGGCAGCCGGGATTCCTGGTTGACGCCCTCGGCGCCCGCGTCGAGCAGTACTACGCGCTGGAAAAAGATTTCCCTGTCTCTGGCGCCTGGGGCACTGGACAAGCCAGCATCTGGGCGGAGCAACTGAAGAGCCAGGCTCCCGGCGACGAAGTGCTTCTGAAGTATGGCAAGAGCAATGGATGGCTCGACGATCAGCCTGCCGTCATCACTCGCGCCTGCGGCAAAGGTCGGATCACCTACGTCGGCGCCGTGCTTGACGACAAGCTGATGGCGGGGGCGGCCGAATGGATGACGCAAAAATCTGGCGTGACGCCTGTGTTCGGCCCGGTGCCCGATGGCGTAGAGGTCAGCCGCCGCGTCGCCCCGGGGAAGCAAGTCTTCATTCTCATCAACTACGCGCCGGAAGCGCGCCGAGTCGCTCTGCCGCGTTCAATGAAGCTCGTGCTCGACGGCAAGCTGGCCGACGCCGTCGAGTTGCCTCCGTATGGAGTCGCCATTGCCCTCGATCACCGCTGACCATCGTCCGCATGGCAGCGGTCGGAACCGGTCCATATGCAGCAATCCATCTGAGCGGTTTGACGACCGAACAATCCAAGAAATGGAAATGTCGAGGTGGCAGATTCGGGGGCGGTTGCCGCGGTTATCCGGGGGTATGTGGCTTCCGATCCCATTTATTAAATCGTTACAATACGGGAAAATACACTTTTCCATATTTCTTTCCGGGTGGCCTCTTAAACCGGGCAAATGTGGGTCGCATGCGCGAAACATCTTGACAAAACGGCAAGGCTAAACTATAAGCCGTGGAACGGGAATAACCGGTTAGATTAGACGCGAGCGCGGTTGGAGTTTGCGCCGCGGCGACAATTTGGCAGCCAAATTACCCGAGAGCCCGATTCCGCCTACGACCTGGAGTGGCTCTCCCCGGAGGGACTATGTACCTGACAGGATGCAGTCGGCGTCAAGCGGTTCTGCTGTTCATGGGTGTTCTGTTGATCTGCGGTCAGCTCTTCGCGGGCGTGACCGCCAGCATTTCGGGCACGGTGAAGGATACCAGCGGCGCCGCCATCGCAGGCGCTTCCGTGACCGCGCGCAATACTGGAACCGATATTGCTCAGACCCAGAGCACGAACGGCTCTGGATTCTATTCCTTCCAGTCGCTTCCTTTAGGGAAGTATACGGTTGATATTCAGCAAAAAGGGTTCAAAACCTACCGGCAGACCGACATCACGCTCGATGTTAACGCGGCACTGACGGTGGACGCGACGTTGCAGGTTGGGCAAACCACGGAAAAGATCGAAGTCTCCGCCGACGCCCTGCACGTTGAAACGGTCACGTCGCAGATGGGCGAGGTGATTGAAGGCAAGCGGATGACCGATGTGCCACTGATCACGAGGAGTTTCACCGACCTTTTGTCCTTGCAGCCAGGCGTAGCATCCGCGGAGTCTCCTATGACCGGCGCCTATGGCGGCCCATTTATTTCGGCTGGCTTTGCTCCTCCTCCGGTCTCTGGGGATTTGAACTCGGGGGCCTACTCGGTAAACGGTATGCGTGAAGCCGCCAACGGCTTCATCCTGAATGGGATGCTTGTTCAAGAACTCGGATATTCTGCCGCAGGAGCCGTGGCGAATCTCGATTCCATCGAAGAATTTCGCATTCTGACAAATAACACGGATGCCGAGTTTGGAAATTATGCCGGCGCGCAAATCAATGTGGTAACGAAATCAGGCACGAACCATTGGCATGGGAACGTCTTCGAATTCGTACGCAATACCAGTCTGAATGCGCGCAACTATTTCGATCCGGCCGGCGTCAAAGGCGCTTATCACCAAAACCAGTTCGGCGGAACCTTTGGCGGCCCGATCGTTCGCGACAAGATTTTCTTCTTCGCAGATTACCAAGGCAACCGTTGGATTCAGGGCCAGGCCCACTCCGTCCCCAACGCCCCAAGCGCCCAGATGGAGTCGGGGGATTTTACCGGGATTGCTTCGAGTCTCACGACGGCAACCGTAAGCACTAGCACCCCCCCCGGGCCAAATCCTTGGGCTACTCAGTTGAGTCAACTGCTTGGCTATACCGTCAATCCGGGCGAACATTATTATTTTACAGGCTGCACCAGCACTGATCCCGTTACAGGCTGCGTGTTCGGCGATCCATCCGGAAATCCACATCTGGCGTCCAGTAAGTTCAATCCCATCTCGCAGAACCTGTTGCCCTACATTCTCCCCGCAGATCCGTCGACTGTTGTCGGAGGGGGCCTGGGCACTTTTTCGACCAGTTCTGGCAAGATTGACCTGCACGACAATAAGTTCAGCGGCCGGGTGGACGGCAACTCACGCTTCGGCCTGATTACCGGTTACTACTACTTCGACCGATTTGATCGAATTGACCCGTATTGGCCGAGCAATTTCCCGCTCTATCCAGGATTTGCAATCGACAGCAAAGGCCAGACGCACAATATCGACCTCGGCGCCGTGAAGACTCTCAGTTCGGCCTCGGTAAACGAATTTCGTCTAGGGTATTTCCGACTGAACACCAGATTTAACCTGCCACTCGGCGGAACTTCAAAGTCACTCTCCGATCTGGGATTTGCTTCAGGAGCCAATCGACAGCCCGGCATCTTTCCTGGCACACCCAGTGTCGAGGGGGTTCCTGAAATTGACTTCAACAGCTTCGCCATCGGCGTGCCCAGCCGTCCAAACCAGTTGATCACCAATATCTATCAGGTCTCCGATAACTTCAGTAAGGTGATTGGTACCCACACCATAAAATTCGGAGGTCAATATCACTTCAACCAACTCGAAGAGAACCTATCGAACGTCGCCAATGGCAACTTCGGCTTCGGCTCTGCCTTCAACGGTCAGGCGAGCGAAACGGGGAGCGACTTCGTGGATTTCCTTCTCGGTGCGCCTAGTGGCTATATACAGGGTCAAGCCTTCCCGTCATACGGCCGCAGCTATTATTTCGGTTTGTATGGTCAAGATAGTTGGCGCGCCCGTCCGAACCTTACCGTAAACTTGGGGTTGCGCTATGACGTCAGCGCTCCGTTCCACGAGAAATTCAACGAAATTCAATCAATTATTCCGGGCGAGCAGTCGCAAGTCTTTCCCGGGTCACCGGCCGGTTGGGTATTTCCGGGTGACAAGGGCGTTCCCAGCTCCCTGGCTCCCACTCGCTGGAACAATTTTGCCCCGCGAATCGGTCTAGCATATTCGTTCGGCGGAAACGGGGGAGCGATGGGTAAATTTCTTGGGAAGTCCGGCTCCTCGAGCATTCGCGCAGGTTACACTCTGTCCTACTCGTCATTTGAGGGCGCAACCGACTTCAATGAAATCGGCGACGCTCCTTTCGGAGACTTCACGGGTCAGAATGAGACGACATTCGCGGCTCCGTTCACTAATCGCGCGACGGGATCATCGATTTCGAACTTCTACCCGGTGGCTCCCCCGCCGAAGCACGTCTCACCGAGCCATCCGGCTAGTGGTTATCCATACGACACCGAAGCGGAGTTCCTCAACGCCTTCGGCACGATCGGCAGTTCGCCGGCGTTCTACTACGGAGCTCGTTTGCCGTACGCAGAAAATTATGAGCTTTCCTTCCAGCGGCAACTCACGGGGTCGGATTTGTTGACCTTGAGTTACGTAGGAACACAGGGACACCGACTGCTTGCCTCCGCGTCTGCCAATCCGGGCAGTCCGGCATTATGTCTGGCGACGCCGGGCTGCGGTCCGACTGGGGAAAGCAACATCTACATCAACGGCACGTCCGTTACGCTCGGCACCCGCCCTCGGCTTCCGGGCGTCGAACTGACACCGGCCCAAGCCTCAGCGGGGCTTACCGGGCCGATCGGAACGTTGCTTCCCGATGGCAATTATGGAGTCATCCCCTTCGCCAATGACTCCTATTTCACCACGGGCGGGAAATCGTCGTACAACTCTCTGCAGGTGAACTTCCGGCACACGTCCACCCGTTTACAGATGCTTCTCGGTTATACGTACAGCAAATCGCTGGACATCGCTTCTGGCTACGGCGAACAGTACAATCCAGTGAACCCTAATCTGAGTCGCGGCCTCTCAGCATGGGATCAAACGCACAATTTTGTGACGAGCTATACGTATGTGCTCCCCATCGATCGGCTCGGCGGCCCAAAGCGCCTGACGAACGGGTGGTCTATCAGTGGCGTCACAACGTTCTCTACAGGTCTTCCGGTGACCATGGTGGAAACGGACGACCATTCTCTGCTCGGTACGGCATTTGGCGGTCCGATTACCCTACCCGTCGACACGCCTGACCAAGTTGGGCCATTACACAAATTTGACCCGCGGCAGGTGCAGACATTCGGCGGGGTTCCGGGGCACTACTATTTCGATCCAACAGTGTTTGTGTCTTCGGCGGTCGGCTCAGAGGGGAATACGAAACGACGTTTCTTCCATGGCCCGGGAATCAATGACTGGAATATGGCTTTTCACAAGGACACGGCGCTGACCGAAAAGGTGAACCTCCAGTTCCGTGCCGACTTCTTCAACATCTTCAATCATGCTCAATTCGCGACACCACTTGGGATCCTGCCCGGCGCCGTGGGTCAGGTGACCGCGACCGTGCAGCAATCCGGGTCGCGTGTCGCGCAGCTTTCTCTGAAGTTGAACTTCTAGGGGGTTGTCGAAAAACGAAACACAACTCGGGGGACTGCGGTCCCCCGAACTTGTCTGAGCATTGCTGTGCTGGTTTTGGTTGGTGGATCAGGATTCTGAAAATGTCGGCCCAGAGCGTGCTCGCGGCAACGCTGGTTGAACCCGGACACTACGAGATACGCGAATATCCGCTGCCCGATCCCGCGCCCGGTTGTGTTCTGGTGAAGATGGAAGTCTCCGGAATCTGCGGGACCGACAAACATACCTTCCAGGGGTATACCGGCCAGTATGGAGGTGGAGGCACGCCCCGGCGCGTTCCGTTTCCGATCATCCAGGGACATGAAAACGTGGGCACCATCGCGGCCATTGGCGGCGACGGGCGATATACGGACTTCGAAGGTATCCCGCTGAAGGCTGGTGACCGCGTGGTGGTTGGTCCCAATGTAAGTTGCGGGACTTGCTATTACTGCCGGCACGACTTCCCTTATTACTGTTGTGAGAACACGGTTGACTATGGGAATAACATCAGCGCCAAAGATCCTCCGCATCTGTTTGGGGGATGGTCGCAGTATCTCTATGTAGTGCCGGGCAGTTTCATGGTGCGCGTGCCCGATGACCTGCCCTCGGAGATCGCTGTGCTGGCCGAAATTATGGCGGTCACGGTGGGACTCGACCGGGGGAAACAGATTTCGGCGTTTCCGAGCGAGTCGTTCCGCTTCGACGATTCGGTCGTGGTGCTGGGAACCGGGCCGCTGGGGATGTGCTTCGTCATGAAGGCGCGAATGTTGGGTGCGGGAACGATCGTTGCCGTCGATCTTTCCGGCTATCGGTTGAACTTCGCGCGCAAGCTGGGTGCCGACCACGTCATCGATGCCAGCACAACATCGGAGAATGACCGTCTGGCACGGGTTCGGGAACTCACGCATGGGCGCGGCGCCGATGTGGTGGTGGAGTGCGCGGGGGTGCCTGGCGCGGTGCGGGAAGCGCTGGAAATGTTGCGCGTCGGCGGCCTTTTGATCGAGGCGGGGAATTTTTCGGATATGGGAGAGATTCCCATCAGCCCGCATCGGCATCTGTGCGCCAAGAACGTTCGCATACTCGGTGTGGGCGGCGAAGAGCCGGCGGCGTACGGACCGGGCATGCGGCAGATGGCGCGCTACATGCGGCAATACCCGCTGCATGAATTCGTAACTCATCGCTTCGGATTGCGTGACGTCGAGGCGGCGATGCAGAAGTCGATGGCGGCGGATTCCATGAAGGTTGTGATCGATCCGTGGTCGTAAGTTTTGCAAACCGATTTGGACCAATAGCAACGATGGCAGCATGAATTCTTATTCGAGGTTATCAATATGACAAACATGAATATGACAGACGTGGCATCGCGCTTTCATTTTGCGTGCGCGCCCGACAGTTGGGGCGTGCTCGATTATCCCGGACCTTCGTGGGAGCAGTCCTACGAGAAGATGCTCGACGAGATGGTTACGGCCGGTTACACGGGCACGGAACTGGGCCCGTATGGATTCTTTCCCACCGATCCCGCGGTTCTTAAACCACAACTCGACCGGCGAAAGCTGAAGCTGCTGGGCTCATTCGTGCCGGTCGTACTGAGCGATCCGGCGTCGGCGGGAATTGCGGTCGAGCACATCCGCAAGGTGGGCAATCTGCTGGCCACCTTGAAGGCGCCTTTCCTGGTGCTGGCGGATGCGCAATCGGATGAACGAAATGCGATATCAGGACGCGTGCCCGCGGATGGAAGCGCCGCGCTCACGCCCGCGCAATGGAAAAACGTTGCCCGGGTAGTGGAAGAGGCGGCGAAGGTTTCCTCAGAGTTTGGCCTGGATTTGGTGTTCCATCCTCACGTCGCGACCTACGTTGAGACACCAGCGGAGTGTGAGCGCTTCTTCGATGTGACCTCCCATACCGGCGTCGGCTTGTGTCTCGATACGGGACACTGCGAATACGGGGGCGGAGACACGGTGGCGGAGGCGGCCAAGTTCGTGAGCGTGTTGCGCTTCCTCCATATCAAAGACGTGGACAACAAGATTCTGGCGGAAGCCCGGCGCAAGAAGCTCAACTTCGACCAAGCGATCGAAGAAAAGGTGTTTACGATTATTGGAAAAGGTTCCATCGACTTTCCTGGATTGTTTCGATTGCTCGAGAAAAACAACTACTCCGGCTGGGCGGTGATCGAGCAGGACGTGAAATTTGGCGCCACCGCGATCCCACCGGCAGAAAGCGTTGCCCAGAGTCTGCGCTACCTGCAAGGAGTGGTTCGCGATCTGGCGGCGACGCCGGCGCGCTGATTGTCTGCAGGCGACCCGACGCGGCGTCACGGGCTGAATTCTCGGGCTGATTTGGATCGGATGGATTCTCTATTGACTGTTGACAGCGACATCGCTGCGGCACAATCCGGGCACGAGCAAGAGCGGCTGCCGCGGCGTCTCGGGCTCCTGAATGCCGTCTCCATCAACATGTCGAACATGGTGGGGACGGGACCCTTCATCACGGTTCCGGCGATTTTGGCCACGCTCGGTGGTCCGCAGTCGCTGATTGCGTGGGGTGTGGGCGCGCTGCTGGCGATTGCGGACGGGCTGGTGTTCGCCGAACTCGGCTCGGCCATTCCCGCGTCGGGTGGTTCGTACATCTTTCTGCGCGAATGTCTGGGCCGGAACCGCTGGGGCCACATGATGGCCTGGATTTTCGTGTGGCAGTTCCTGTTCAGCGGCACGCTGGAGATTGCCACCAGCAGTATCGGGATGGCCGAGTACACCGGCTTTCTCTGGCCGAAGCTCATTACCTATCGCTGGGGAGTGAAGTTGCTGGCCGCGGCGATCACGGCGGTCGCGATGCTCGCGCTGTATCGCAAGATCCAGGACATCGCGCGCCTGATGCTCGTGCTCTGGATCGGGATGTTGCTCACGGCCGCGTGGGTCATCGTCACCGGGATGACTCACCTCAATCCCAAGCTGCTCTTCGATTTTCCGCCTGGGGCGTGGCAGATTGGGTTGCCCTTCCTGCTGGGGTTGGGCAATGGAACCATGCTGGTCATGTTTAACTTCCTCGGCTATTACCAGATTTGCTATCTGGGGGACGAAGTCAAGCAGCCGGAGCGTGTCGTTCCTTTTGGCGTGATCTTTTCGATTTTGATCGTAATGGTGATCGATTTCCTGATCTCGGTGAGCTTCACGGGAGTCGTGCCTTGGCGGGAGATGATAAAACCGGGATCGCAAGCCTTCAATGCCATTGGCTCGGTCTACATGGAAAGGATTAGCGGGCACGGGGCGTCGGCGCTGATGACCATCATGGTGGAGGTGACGGCGTTTGCCGCGACCTATGCCATGATCCTCGGCTACTCGCGCATACCCTATGCGGCCGCGCTCGATGGCGCGTTCTTCCCGTGGTTTGCAAAATTGCATCCGACCAAGCTTTTTCCTCACCGCTCGCTGCTGCTGGTCGGTTTCCTCGTAATCGTCGCCTGCTTCTTCGACTTGGTGCAGATCATCACCGCGCTGATGCTGGCGCGCATCCTCTCCATGTTTGTCGCCCAGATTATCGGTCTGCTGATCTATCGTAAATACCGGCCGGATGCGCCCCGGCCATTTCGAATGTGGCTCTATCCGTTTCCGGCGCTGTTCGCGCTCGTCGGCTGGCTGGGCGTATTTGTGACTCCGGCGTTGCAGCCCGGAGGCTGGCTCTTCATGGCCTATGCTTTTGGAACCATCGGCGTCGGATTTGCGGCGTATCTCCTATGGGCATGGTGGAAGGGAGAGTGGCCGTTTGCCAGAAGCTCTTATGCTGTCTAATCGGTTAGAAAAAGTGGAACGGGTGGACTTTTGTCGCGGATCACAAGCTGCCAGTTTCTTGGTACAATTCACAGTGGTACAGCCGATGAACGAGGCATTCCTTGAACATGGAGCTGGATTGGCTGGCGTCAAAGCGGTAAGAAAATAGAGGTGGAGACCGTGGGCAAACTAGGCATTGGAGTGCTCGGCGTAGGAGAGATGGGCAAACGCCACGCGGAGAATCTGCGCCGTCTTGTGCCCGAGGCGCGCTTGCTTGCCGTCGCCGATGTCGCGCCTGACCGAGCCCGCCAAACTGCTTCAGAACTGGAAATCGAGCAATCGTATCGCAGCCTTGAGGAGATGCTTGCGTGCCAGGACCTCAAAGCGGTCGTGATTGCCACACCCGACAAGTTTCATGCTCAGGCAATCCGGGTGGCAGCGGCCGCGGGCAAAGACATTCTCTGCGAGAAACCTCTGGCCCTGAACTTAGCGGATGCGCATGCCGCACTGGACGCAGTCGCCAAGGCCGGGGTGCGGTTGCAGATTGGATTTATGCGCCGCTACGACCCAGCGTATGAGACGGCGATGAAAAGAGTGGAAGGCGGCGACATTGGTGAGCCGGTTGTCTTCAAGTCGGTGGGCCGTGACAAAGATGTGCCGCCGATCGCAGCCTACCAGTCGAATGTGAACGGGATGCTGTTTTACAACAGCACCATCCATGATTTCGATGTGGCGCGATGGCTCATGCGCGACGAGGTCGTGGAAACCCATGCCTATACGACGGTGGCCATTCGCCCGGAGGTTGCACAGTACGGCGATGTGGTGGCCAGCGTTGTGAACCTCAAGTTCGCACACGGCGCCATCGGCAACGTCGAGTCCTATGTGCAGGCGCTCTACGGGTACGATGTTCGCACCGAGATTGTGGGATCGAAAGGCTCTGTTCTTATTGGGAGCCTCGAAAAGACCCCGGCTACGTTCCTGAGCGCGAACGGGGGCACCGAGATTCTTGCCGATCACTTCCTCTCGCGGTTTGCCGATGCCTATCTGTCGGAGGCGCGAGATTTCGTTCACAACATGCTGCACGACCGTCCGCCACGGGTTCCGGGCGAAGACGGTCTGAAAGCGCTCGCCATTGCGGTGTCCGCGGAGAATTCCCACCTGCAGGGGAAACCGTGCCCGGTGACCACCGATGTTTCCACCCCGGTGTCGTGACGCTGAAAGTTGAAAAGGAGGGACACATGGCAACCGCTACCGCTTACAAGAGCCCGCTGCATGAGATGACACAGTCGACTCCGACATGCCTGTGGAATGATTCTGCCTCCATCCAGGAGTTGACCTACTCGATCGAGCACGGTGCGGTAGGCGCGACCTGCAATCCGGTTATCGTGCTTGGAGTTTTGAAGAAAGAGATGAATCTTTGGAAGGACCGCATTCACGGTCTAATCAAAGAGCGCCCCACCGCCACGGAAGATGAAATCGCATGGCAATTGGTGCGCGAAGTTTCGATCCGCGGCGCGGCCCTGCTGAAGCCGGTCTTTGACCGCCATGGCGGCAGGAATGGAAGGCTCTCGATCCAGACCGATCCGCGACTGTTCCGCGATCCGAAGGCGATTGTGGAGCAGGCGGTCGAATTCAGCCACCTTGCACCCAACATGATCGTGAAGATCCCGGTCACCAGTGCGGGGATCCCGGCGATCGAGGAAGCGACCTATCGCGGCGTCAGTATCAACGCGACGGTTTGCTTTAGTTTGCCGCAATGCATCGCGGTCGCGGAAGCGGTGGAGCGTGGCCTGCAACGGCGGGAGCGTGAGGGGAAGGACATCGCGAGCATGGGACCGGTGTGCACCATCATGGTGGGCCGTCTCGATGACTGGCTGAAGGTGTTGGTCGAGAAGGAAAACGTCGCCATCGATCCTGGATATTTGGAGTGGGCGGGCGTGGCCGTGTTCAAGAAGACGTATAAGATTTTCCGCGAGCGGGGTTACCGGCTTCGCCTGCTCTCCGCGGCATTCCGCAACCACATGCACTGGAGCCAGTTCATCGGCGGCGAGGTGGTGATCTCGCCTCCTTACTCGTGGCAAGTCCGGTTTAACGCCAGTGACATTGAAGTGCGCAATCGTATTGACGATCCTGTCAACCCGAAGATTGTGGAAGAACTATCCAAAAAGTTTGCGGATTTTCGGCGCGCGAACACCGAGGGTGGCATGACGGTTGAGGAATTCGATTCGTTTGGCCCGAATCGCCGGACCCTGCGTCAATTCATCAGCGCTTGCCACGATTTGGATGGCCTGGTCCGGGATTTTCTGATTCCCAATCCCGATGCCGCTTGACCGGCCATTCTTACGAAGGCCAAATGAGGCAGTTGTAGTGCTGTTCCATTTTTATCCGGAGGCTTGCACACGTGGGAAAACTAGCGATCACCGGCGGTAAACCGATACGGAAAACGCCTTTCACGCAATGGCCGATGGCGACCAAGGAAGAGGCTCGCGCACTCCAGGATGTGTTGAAGAGTTCCAACTGGGGCGGCCAGCCCTTTCCGGGGAAACATGCCACCGCCTTCGCCAGGAAGTTCGCGAAAGTGCACACCGCGAAGTATGCCCAATGCGTGAACACGGGGACGGTTGCCATTCAGGCGGCGTTGATAGCAATTGGCATCCGACCGGGCGACGAAGTGATTGCTCCGGCGTACACCTGGGAGGGCACGGTTGGACCGGTGCTGCTGCTGAACGCCGTCCCGGTTTTTGTCGACATTGATCCGGAGACGTACTGTCTCGACGCGAAACTGATCGAGAAAGCGATCACGCCGAAGACGAAAGCGATCCTGCCCGTCCATCTGGGCATGCGTTTTGCCGACATGGACGAAATCCTGCGGATCGCCGCCAAACACAACCTGAAAGTGATCGAAGATTGCGCCCATGCTCACGGCGGAATGTGGAAGGGCAAGGGCGCGGGGTCGATGGGGGACTTGGGCGCCTTCAGTTTCCAGTCGAGCAAGCTGATTACCTCGGGAGAAGGCGGAGCGGTCATCACCAACAATCTCGAATACATGGAGAAGGTGCAAAGCTACATCAATGCCGGACGCGCCAGCGTGACTGACCAGTATCATCATCGCATCGTCGGATTCAACTACCGCATGGGTGAATTTCAGGCGGCCGTTCTGGGCCCCCAGCTTGACCGGCTTCCTAAGCAGGCAAAACTCCGCGCAGCGAACATGAAACATCTCGAAACCCGCCTGCGAAATACCCCGGGCATCGGCCTCTTAAAGCCCGATCCGCGGATTACGCGCCTCGCGCCCTACGGATTCGTGCTCAAATACTTCGCCCATCAAGTCGGGGATATTCCTCGCGCAGCATTTGTGGCGGCGCTGCAACTGGAAGGGATTCCCTGCGACGGTCTGTTCTATGAACCGGTGTACAAGAGTTCGTTGTTCCCCGTGGACTCGGCCGATTTTCCCGCCTTGAGTTGGGGACGCGAGAAGCCGCTCAATCTGCGCAGTATGTATTCCTGCGCGGAGGCGGACCGCGCTGCTTATCACGAGGCGGTGTGGTTCATGCATCAGCTTTTCCTGGGCAGCAAGAAGGACGTCGATACGATTGCCGACGCGATCCACAAAGTTCTCGAAAACATTGAAGAGCTGCGCTCCCTCGATCATAAAGCCATCCGCAACCAACGGCTGAGCCGGGCCGATCGCGAGAGTTAGAAACGAAAGTTAGAAACGTACCCGAGATGGTCACTTTTATGACGGCGCATAAGAAGGTCGGATTTGCGGTGGTGGGTCTGGGCGCCATTGCTCAGGGCTCGGTGCTGCCTGCTTTCTCGCACAGCAAGAAAGCAAGACTGGTTGCTCTGGTCAGCCGCGACAAGAAGAAAGCAGCGCGTCTGGCACGCAAATTCAAAACACCTTCGTTCTACGCTAACGAAGAGTACGCCGCCTGCCTGGCAAATCCGGAGGTGGACGCAGTCTATGTTGCGACGCCACAGGGTGAACACGCTCCACTGACGGTCCAAGCCGCGCAAGCTGGGAAGCACGTGCTGTGCGAAAAACCGCTGGCGGCTACCGTCGAGCAATCCGCCCTGATGGTGGACGCCTGCCAGAAACATCATGTGCTGTTAATGACGGCATACCGAAAATATTTCGAGCCGAGCACTCGTTTCCTCAAGCAACTGATTCAAGGTGGTGACCTGGGCCGTATCGATGTGATGCACACCGCTTTCAGCGAACTGCACGTGCCCGGGAAATCGTTGGAATGGCTGCTGGATTCAAAACTGGCGGGTGGTGGACCGCTGATGGATTTGGGAATTTACTGCGTGAACACGAGCCGATGGCTGGTAGGCGAAGATCCCGTGGAGGTCAACGCTGAAGCGTGGAAGCACGATCTCCTCCGATTTCGAGAAGTGGAGGAAGGCATCGCGTTTCGAATGCGGTTCCCCAGCGCACTCGTCGTGCAGGGCAGTTCGTCGTATGGCGCGGTGATGTCGTCTTTCATTTACGTGCAGGGTACGGAGGGCTGGGCCTTGATGACGCCCGCTTTCGACTTTAACGAGGAGAGGCGGCTTACCGGGAAGATTAAGGGGCGCCAGATTGATCGGCGATTTAAAGCCATGGACGAATTTGCTCCGGAGCTCGATGCCTTCGCCTCCGCGATTCAGAACCAGCGCACGATCGAGCCGGATGGGGAGCAAGGCCATCGGGATATGATCATCTTGCAGTCGATTTACGAATCTGCGAGGAACCGGACGCCCGTAGTCATCCGGTATGAATAACAAGCTTATGTCCAGCGCACGCCAGAATCCTCGAAGAAAGTCGGGCAAGTCAGCGAGCATCTATGATGTTGCTCGCGAATCGCGCGTGTCGGTCTTCACCGTCTCCGCCGTGGTGAATAAGAAGAGTCACGTCGGGAAGAAGCTGCGCGAGCGTGTCGACGCCGCGATTCGCAAACTGAACTACCGCCCCAATCTCATTGCCCGCAGTCTCGCCAAGCAGCGGACGCACACGATCGGCATGATTGTGCCCGATATCGCCAATCCTTTCTTTCCGATGGTGGTACGCGGAGCGGAAGATGCCGCCCACAAGCACGGCTACAACCTGCTGCTATGTAACAGCGACGACAGCCTTGACAAGGAAGAGAGCGCGATCGAGTTACTGCTTTCAAAGCGCGTGGACGGGATTCTTCTTACCAAGGCTGCCGGGGACTTACGGCCGCCTTTGCGCCAGATGATTAAGGAAGTGAATATTCCATTCGTCCTCGTGATGCGCACCTATCCCAAGCTGACTAAAGACGCCGTGATCACCGATGATTACCGGGGGGCGTATGACGCGGTCTGTCATCTGGCGCGTGCCGGCCGCCGGCGCATCGGCCTCGTCAGCGGCCCACTTAAGGTAAGCAATGCCCTGGAGCGCTCGCAGGGATTTCACGATGCCCTGAAGGCGCAGGGTTTGTCCTTTGAACCAGAGCTGGTGATCGAGGGCGACTACCGGATCGAATCCGGCTTCCGAGCGGGACACGCGTTGCTCTCGCACCATCCCGATGGAATTTATGTCGCGAACCATCTCATGACCATCGGCCTCTTGCAGGCCGCCGAAGAGATGGGCCTGTCGTGTCCTGACGATTTCGGACTGGTAAGCTTTGACGACTATCCCTGGCTCGGCGTCTTCCGGCCCCGGCTAACTACGGTCGAGTTGCCCAAACACCAGCTAGGGAGCGAGGCAGCCGAGTTGCTGATCGAGCGCATTGGGGGCAGCCGAAAAAGGGCGGTCGTCAAAAAGCTGCAGCCCGAACTGCGCATTCGGGAGTCGTGCGGGTTCGGGCTCCATGTTTCGCGAGCACAAGCCGAGTGAGAGATCTTCTCGCCCCGGCGGTTGACTGTACCCTGCGCTCCACCCTGCAGAAAATGCCCATCTTCGATGGGGTGCGCTGCGGATGGAGTGCTGCGGTCGGGTGGGAACCTGCTTCAACAGCCGGTCACGGTCAAAAGACCCGTTCTTTCTTTTTGGCTTCGACATATTTCGCGCGCGCCGCCCGCACCGATTCGACTTCGGAGACCTCAGCGACCGCAACGTCCCACCACGACTCATAGCCCGGCACGCGTTGCGCGTAGTCGGTCTCGATCACAACCACCGAAGTTTTCGTATGCTTCTTGGCTTCGAGCAGCGCTTTTCGCAGATCTTCCCGAGTGTGGGCCCGGACGGCGTCCGCTCCCAGGCTCTTGGCATTGGCAACAAAGTCCACCGGGATCGTTGCGCCTTCCAGCTTTCCGTTTTGCCGGTAGCGGTATTCCGTGCCCAGGCCACGATTGCCGCAGGCTCGCGTGAGGCCGCCGATACTCGAAAAGCCGTGGTTGTCGAGCACCACGATATTGATCTTGTGGCCCTCTTGCAGAGACGTGACGATCTCCTGGGCCATCATCAGGTACGACCCGTCTCCCACCATCACGTACACTTCGCGATCGGGGGCGGCCATTTTTACTCCCAGACCTCCGGCAATTTCATAGCCCATGCAGGAGTAACCGTACTCCACGTGATATCCCTTGGGATCGCGCGTCCGCCAGAGTTTGTGGAGATCGCCCGGCAGGCTGCCGGCAGCGCACACCACGACATCGCGTGCTTCAGAAATCTCGTTGACGATGCCAATCACCTCACCCTGACTCACACAAGGGCCCCAGTTCAGGTTATAGATCCGGTCGACTTCCTTTTCCCAAGTTTCGCGCAGCGCCTGGATTCGGGCCGAATAAGAGGCCTCGACCCGCACGTCTTCGAGTGCGCCCGCGAGTTCCTGGAGCGTGACTTGGGCGTCTCCCGCCAGCGGCAGTGCCGCTTGTTTTCCGGCGTCGAACTCCGAGACATTCACGTTGATGAATCTCACCGCGGGATTCTGAAACGCAGTCTGCGAAGCGGTTGTGAAATCGGAGTAGCGCGTGCCGATTCCGATGATGAGATCGGCCTCGCGGGCCAGAACGTTGGCTCCAGGCGTTCCGGTCACGCCCATCGCACCGAGCGCTTGCGGGTGATCGTAGGGAAGAGACCCTTTTCCCGCCTGCGTTTCTGTAACTGGGATTCCCGTTCGCGAAGCGAATTCCGCCAGTGCCTGACTCGCTTCCGAATAGAGCACACCGCCGCCGGCGACGATCAGCGGTTGTCGCGCGGCGCGGATCCACTGCGCGGCTTGCGTTAGAAGTTGACGGTCGCATCGCGGCCGGGCAATCGCCCAGATTCGTTTTTCAAAGAACTCGGCCGGATAGTCAAAGGCCTCGGCCTGCACATCCTGGGGCAGCGCCAGGACGACCGCGCCGGTTTCCGCGGGCGAGGTCAGAACCCGCACCGCGGCCGGCAGCGAGGTCAGAATCTGTTCCGGCCGTTCGATCCGATCCCAGTAGCGCGACACCGGCTTGAAGCAATCGTTCACCGAGATGTCCTGGGTCGCGGGAGACTCCAGTTGTTGCAGCACGGGCGCGACATTGCGACGGGCAAAGATGTCTCCGGGCAGAAGCAGCACCGGCAGGCGATTGACCGTCGCCACGGCGGCTCCGGTCACCATGTTGGTGGCTCCGGGCCCGATCGAGGTCGTGCACGCCAGAGTCCGCAGACGATTGCTGGCTTTGGCAAACGCGGCCGCGGTGTGAACCATGGCCTGCTCGTTGCGAAAAAGGTAGTAAGGCAGTCCCGGATCTTGCTCGAGCGCCTGCCCAATCCCGGCAACATTGCCGTGTCCAAAAATTCCCAGGCAGCCTTCGAACAGGCGGTGTTGTTGGCCATCGCGTTCGCTGTACTGCTGCTTGAGGAACGCGATAACCGCTTGAGCCACGGTCAGCCGAGTTGTCATGAGGCTTGCTCCTTGTTTCAAGGGCTCCCGGTGAACCCACAGAGTCTCAGATTTTCCATCTGAGAATACAGCTCTCGACTCGCTCATGCATCTAAGCGATTAGAGTCACTGGCCGCCCGACGCGTTCCTCGCGGCCGTGAAATCTCATCCTTTCACCAGCGGCAAACGGGGATCGGTATCCTTCCACGTCGAGCGGATCCAAACATGTTGGGAGTCTTCCGTCACCGCCAGAGCGCGTGACGATCCGGCAAGAAAATTCAAGTAGTACACGTCATATCCGGGTCCGGCGACTACAGGATGAAAACCATTGCGCACGAGCACGGCGTCGCCATCGCGAGCTTTCACCGTGCGCTCGCCCGCGTTCTCGCCTGAGTACAAATGCTGAAACGCAAATCCCTCCGGCTGGCGAATCCGGTAATAGTAGATTTCGTCCAAATCGACCTCGGAGGGCGGATTGTGTACGTCGTGCTTGTGGGGCGGATAACTGGACCAGTTTCCGCCTGGGGTATAGACCTCGACCACCATGAGTTTGTCCGCCGGAAATGCTGGCATCATCACATCCACGATCTGACGAGACGCATTTCCGCCGCCACGCAAACTGCTGACGACATCGCGAGGTGTGATCAGTCTTGGTTCCAAGCGCGCTTCCGAAGGCACTCGGCATTCGGCGATTTCACAGGCGGTGCCGGCTTGGAAGGTGACCTCGTTCCGCGCCGGCAGGTAGACCGCAAAGGGAAAACCGTCGAAAACATTCTTGCGATTTCCTATGGGCTGTGCCCCCTTCCCCCAGTCGGCCGTACCGGTGCCGCCCAGCAGCACAAAGGCGGCTTCTTCGCTCTCGGTACGCGTCCGATAGATCTCGCCAGGTTGCAGGCGCCGGACGAACAGACTCATCCACTCCCACCCCGCTTGCTGGCGAGATAGGTGGAGGAGTTCCCCCCCTTGTTTCGGAGGCAGGTTCTTCGAATGGACCAAACTATCGTTTTCGCTCATGTCGTCTCCTACGGGAATGGCGGTTTCTGAGGATTCGTGGCCCATCGTCTAACCGCTTTGACACTATGGCAAATGCGTGTTTCCTTGTCAATTGCGATGGGGATGGAGCAGACTTGGTAGCCGTCAGCAGTAGATCCGCGCAAAGGTTGAGCGCTTCCCTTACCTGAACGAGAAGCGCAACGAGAACATTGATGTAAGCACGATTCCTTGCCAGATCAAGAAGTAAGGCAAGAGGTAGGGAAGTAGATGCAGCCGGCAGGCTTTGCACGGCAGATGCGCATCGTGCTGACGGCAACCAGTCTCCAAATAACTGACGCGTACATTCCCGCCGGGGGGCACTGGCGTTACGCCGAGACGTAGCCTGCTTCCTTACATCGTCTTCAGATCAGCGCTGACTCGCAAGTTCGCTTCGGTTGCTTTCTGGACGTCTTCTACCGTTAGGCCGGGAGCAATCTCTTCCAGCAGCAAGCCCTCGGGTGTGACTCGGATGTAGGCCATCTCGGTGACGATCGTGTCCACGACTTTCACGCCGGTCAGCGGCAACGTGCATTTCTTCAGGATCTTCGGCTGGCCATCTTTGGTCGCGTGTTCCATGGCGACGATCACGCGGCGGGCGCCCGCTACCAGGTCCATGGCGCCGCCCATGCCCTTGACCATCTTGCCCGGAATCATCCAGTTCGCGAGAGTGCCTTGTTCGTCCACTTCCATCGCGCCCAGCACGCTCAGGTCAACGTGCGCGCCGCGAATCATCGCGAAAGATTCCGCGCTCGAAAAATACGAGGTGCCCGGCAGTTCGCTGACCGTCTCTTTTCCCGCGTTGATCAGGTCCGCGTCTTCCGTACCTTCGAGCGGATACGGCCCGATGCCCAGCATCCCGTTCTCGGATTGAAGTATGACGTCCATTCCCGGCGGAACATGATTGGCAATCAGCGTGGGCAATCCGATGCCAAGGTTGACGTAAAATCCGTCGCGCAATTCGCGGGCAATGCGCTTGACGATGCGTTCGCGTTTGTCGGTGTCTTTGGAGGGTTTTGCTTCGGCCATGGATTAGGTCTCAGATCTAAGATGTTAGGTCTCAAGAATGCTTACTCGGACTAATTACTCGCAGCCGCTTTGCGTACCGTTCTTCGCTCAATTCTTCTTTCGAACAACTCTCCCTGGAAAATTCGTTTCACATACACGCTGGGCGTATGCACCATATCGGGGTCGAGTTCTCCCGCCTCGACCAGGTGTTCGACTTCGGCGATGGTAATCTTGGCCGCGGTGGCCATCATGGGATTGAAATTCTGCGCGGTTTTGCGATAGACGAGGTTGCCCCACTTGTCGCCCTTCCACGCCTTGACGAAGGCGAAATCGGCTTTCAGCGCGCGCTCCATGATATAGGTGCGGCCGTCGAACTCGCGCGCCTCTTTGCCCTCGGCAACTATCGTCCCAACGCCGGTCGGCGTATAGAACGCGGGAATGCCCGCGCCCCCGGCGCGAATCCGCTCGGCAAACGTACCTTGCGGAACGAGGTCGAGTTGCAAGGTGCCGCTCAGCACCATTTTTTCGAGCAGTTTATTTTCGCCGACGTAAGTTCCGATGTGCCGCCGGATCTGGCCGTTGGCCAGAAGCAGCCCCATGCCGACGTCATCGATGCCGACGTTGTTGCTGATGGTGGTAAGGTTCTTGACGCCCTTGCGGGCAAGAGCGCGGATCAGGTTCTCCGGCATCCCGCACAACCCGAATCCGCCGACCATGACGGTGGCGCCGTTAAACACGTCCTGAATCGCTTCTTCAGCGCTCGCAGAAACTTTATGCATAGAAAAAAGATTCCATGGAAAATTTATCGTACGTGATTCGAAGCAAATTACTCACCAGCGGACGTATACCAGATTGCATGTAACACGTCAATCTTCGGTTTGAGTTCAGTTTGAGTTGGGAACGCCGCATCTGCGCCTATGGAGTTGGCTGACGTGGCGAAATGCACAGATCCTTTGCTCAGGATGGCAGATCATGAACTTGCCGTTGGTGCCGCGCGCAGAGCGACACTCCCCGCAACCTCTTACGGAGTACCCTTGCCCCGGAAGATCTGCGCGAAATTCTTCAAGGCCGGCAAACGATTATCGCGACGCCACACCAATTCCATGGTGCTGACCACATGCAGGTCTGCGACCGGAACCAGGACAACATTTTTCGGTTTCCGCGATTTGGTCGCATCCGGCGCTATGGTCAGATCCATACCCGCCGCCACCAGACTCAAATTAGAAGAGTCGTCCGTCCCCGCCTATTTCGTATTTTCGTTCGTGATTTCAGCTTCCCTTAACGTACATTGGCTAGCCTAAGCAAGATCAAGCCTGAGACCGAAGTGAAGTTACGTCTTGCTTTTTCGATTGCAGTCGCGGCGTTATCTGGTTTGCTCTATCGCGCCCGCGGATGAACACCGTGCGGAGTATCGGCGGAGTCGTCTCGTCCACCGTCACCGCCTCGATTGCGGTTCATCGAGGCTGGGTGCCGGCGCTGGACGTTGCGGTTTGGGTCACGATTGGGTCGGGACTGTTGTTTACAATGGTAAACGCGAATCGCAGTATTGAGGAGAAGGGAGTGCGTAACGGGTGATCGACATGAGACAAACGAGAATCGTGTGGCTGGGAATCCTGCTGGCCGTTCCGGGGTATGGGCAGGATCAACCGCAAATCGTGGCTCCTTCCAGGGTCTACGGACAAGTCCAAACCCAAACAACCGCGGATACTGGCGTCCCGCAAGCGCCGCTGGTTCTCACACTGCAAGACGCTCTTAAACGCGCCAAAGCGAACAGTCCGGAATTCCGGGCGGCTCTCACCGAACTAGGGGTCGCGCATCAGGACACGGTGCAGAGCCGCGCGCAACTGCTGCCGAACGTCAACTACAACATGCAGTTTATTTATACGCAGGGGAATTTTGTTTCCAATTCGCCTACGCCCGCTCCCGCCGGACGCTACATTGCCAACAACGGCGTGCACGAGTACATCGCGCAGGGGAACGTGCACCAGGCGCTCTCGCCGGGCATGTTGGCGGATTATCGAAGAGTCGAAGCGGCCGAGGCTCTGGCACGCGCCAAGTCGGAGATTGCGACGCGCGGCTTGGTCGTCACCGTCGTGCAGGCATACTACGGATACGTCGTGGGCGAGCGCAAGTATGCCACCGCGCAGAAGGCGGCTTCGGAAGCCGACCACTTTCTTGGCCTTAGCCAGAAACTGCAGAACGGCGGCGAGGTCGCGCGTTCCGACGTGATCAAAGCCCAGATTCAGGATCAGCAGCAACAGCGCGAGCTGCGGGATGCTCTTCTGGAAATGAACAAGGCTCGCCTCGATCTTGCCGTGTTGCTGTTTCCGAACTTCGAAGAAAATTTCTCGGTGGTGGATGACTTGCGCCTGCCCGATCTGCTGCCCCCTTTCGTCGAAGTGCAGACGGCTGCAACCAAGAACAATCCGGAACTTCGCGTGGCGCTGGCGTCTCTGCGGCAAACCGACCAGGAAGTGAAGGTCGCGTGGGCGGCCATGCTACCCTCGGTCGGCTTGGATTATTTCTATGGCATCGACGCCAATCAGTTCGCGGTGCGCGGCCCGGCTCCGGACCATTTACGCAACCTGGGATACTCGGCCACCGCGACACTACAACTTCCCATCTGGAATTGGGGATCGGGTTACAGCAAGGTGAAGCAGGCGGACTTGCACCGGCAGCAGGCCCATGTCGAGTTGAGCTTCGCCCAACGCCGGCTGCTGGCCGATCTGCGGTCGTTCTATGATGAAACCGAAACGTCGCGCGCGCAGCTCGAATCGCTCGGTCAAACGGCGGAACTTGCTGCCGACAGTTTGCGTTTAACAACTTTGCGCTACCAGGCGGGAGAGTCCACGGTGTTGGAAGTGGTGGACGCTCAAAATACACTGACGCTGGCTCGCAATGCGTATGATGATGGTCAGGTTCGTTTCCAGGTCGCCCTCGCGAACCTGCAAACCCTGACGGGGAGTTTCTAAAGCGTGTTTCCCATATCGATTGGTGGGGGAGGAGGCTGCACCGCGCAGGGGCTTCGGCGCCTGGTTCCACTGGCCGCAATCGTCCTTGTTCTCGTGTCTGCGCTGGGCTGCTCGGGGAAAAAGGAGACGGAGCCGACGGTCGGCGTTCAGGTGGTTGCGGTGAAGAAGGCGACCATCGAGCAGACGGTGGCGTCGGAAGCGATTTTGTTTCCGCTGGCGCAGTCGGCGATTGTTCCGAAGATCAGCGCGCCGGTCCAGGCGTTCTACGTGAATCGCGGCAGCAAGGTTCATGCCGGACAATTGCTTGCCCGATTGGAAAGCCGCGACTTGGCCGCCGCCGCTCAGGACAATCAGGGAGGCTACGATCAGGCGCAGGCTGCCTACGCGATCGCGACCGCGTCCACTTTGCCGGAAGAGATTCAGAAGGCCCAGGGCGACACTAAGGCGGCGAAGCTGGCGCTGGAGGCCGAACAGAAGCTCTACGACAGCCGTCAGGATCTTTACAAGCAAGGCGCCCTGCCTCGCAAAGATCTCGATCAAGCTACGGTCAGTCTCAGCCAGGCACGGAGTCAGTACGAGATTGCGCAGCATCACGTCGATGCCTTGATGGCCGGGGGCAAGCAGGAGGAAGTCAAGTCCGCCAAGGGCCAGTTGCAATCGGCCAAAGGCAAGTATCTCGGCGCCGCGGCGCAGTTGAGTTACTCGGAAATCCGCAGTCCGATCAACGGAGTGGTTACCGACCGTCCTTTGTATCCGGGAGAAATGGCGGCGGCGGGAGCGCCGCTGCTCACCGTCATGGACACGACTTCGGTGGTGGCACGCGCCCACATTCCGCAAGAGCAGGCGGCACTGCTGAAGGTGGGCGACAAGGCCACGGTCGTTCTTTCGGGCGCGGTTGGCGGCGCAGTTTCAGGAGTTGCAGACAAGGCTCCCAGCGAAGACGATGCGATCGAAGGGAAAGTTACGGTTGTCAGTCCGGCGCTTGATCCCAACAGCACGACGGTCGAAGTCTGGGTGCAAGCGAAAAATCCGAAAGGCCGGTTGCGGCCGGGAACGAGCGTGCGGATTTCCATGCTGGCGCGCAGCGTGCCGAACGCGGTGGTGATTCCGGCGGCCGCCGTGCTCACCGCTCCGGACGGAACCAGCTATGTGATGGTTGCCGCCTCCGACAATAAGGCGCACCAGAAGACGGTGAAGGCGGGAATCCGGCAGGGCGAGCAGGTGCAGATTCTCGATGGCCTGGCGGAAGGCGATCGCGTAGTCGCCTCTGGAGCCTACGGCCTGCCCGACAACACCAAGATTCGCGTCGAGGCCGCCCCGGAGTCCGACCAGACGGATCACGCACCGGGCGGGGCATCCGCGGGAAAAGGGACCGAGAAGGATGCCCAGTAACTCGACGGCCGCGGCCCACGGTGAATCGCCGTATTGGTTTGCGCGCCACTCCCGCTCCATCCTCGTCTTAATCATTACGCTGGTGCTGGTAGGAATCTACGTTGCGTTTACCATTCCGGTTTCCGTTTTTCCGGACACGAATTTTCCGCGCATTCTGATCGCCGTCGACAACGGTGTAATGCCCATCGACCAGATGATGGTCACGGTCAGCCGCCCGCTCGAAGAAGCCGTCAATAGCGTGCCGGGCCTGCAGCAGGTGCGTTCCATTACCAGCCGCGGATCGGCGGAAATCGATCTGTTCTTCGACTGGAACGTGGACATGTTCCAGACCTTGCAGTACGTAAACGCGGCCCTGGCCAATGCACAACGCGACCTGCCGGCGAGCGCGAAGGTGGAAGCGCATCGCATGACCTTCGCCAGCTTTCCGATTCTCGGCTACAGCCTGACTTCCGACCGGATTCCGCAGACCGAACTCTGGGAACTGGCCACGTACGAACTCAAGCCCCGTCTGAACCGCCTGGATGGCGTGGCGAGCGTGATTGTGCAAGGCGGGCAGGAGCCGGAGTTTCACATCGTTCCCGATCCCGCCCGGCTGTTGCAGGCGAGTGTTACGGTTGCCGATTTGCTCGAAGCGGTGCGGCGCACCAACCTGATTGACTCTCCCGGACTGCTGGAGCGCAACCACCAACTTTACCTCGGGCTGATCAGCGGGCAGGTGCGCGATCCGCAGCAGATTGCCGCGACCGTCGTCAAGACGACTGCGGCCGGCGTGCCGGTGCGGGTGGGCGACGTGGCGAAAGTGGAACCCGCGGTTCGTCCTCTTTATACGGTGGTGTCGGCGAACGGAAAGCCGGCCGTCCTGCTGAGCATCAATCGGCAGCCGGCCAGCAACACCGTGCAGGTGGCGGATGAAGTGCACGCGGAAGTCGAGAGCCTGCGCAAATCGTTGCCGCCCGGGGTCGAGATTCATCCTTATTACGACCAGTCGGACATTGTGAAGCAATCGATCGCCAGCGTCCGCGACGCCATCCTCATCGGGCTCATTCTGGCGGCGATCATCCTGGTGATCTTTCTGCGCGATTGGGGCACTTCCATCGTCGCGGGGCTGATGATCCCAGCCACCATCGCGCTGACCTTTATCGCGCTCAAGTTGATGGGCGAGAGTTTCAACCTGATGACGCTCGGCGGCCTAGCGGCGGCCGTCGGCTTGGTGATCGATACCGCCATCGTGGTGGTGGAGAACATCGTGCTGCACCGCGACGCGGGCCAGACGCGGCTGCAGGCGATCCACAGCGCGCTCGGCGAAATCACTATTCCATTGATCGGCTCGACCATTACTCCGATTGTGGTTTTCCTTCCGCTGGTTTCCATCGCCGGCGTAACCGGCACCTTCTTCCGCGCCCTAGCCGTCACCATGTCGGTCGCGCTGCTCGCGTCGCTGGCGCTCGCACTGACCTGGACGCCGGCGCTCAGCCAGTTCCTGATCAAGAGATCCATCGGCGATCCGTCCGGCATACCGGACGGCGTCTCGGACAACCAGGAAGACACCCTTGAGCAGATTGCTCCGGAGCCGGAGGTGGAGTCGATCCGGCGTCTGATGGAAGCCGAAGAAGCGTCGCTGAGCGGTTTTTTCCGCAAGGTGATTAACTTTCACGAGCGTTGGTTGCGCCGCGCCCTGGAGCGGCCCCGTTGGTTGGCCGCCTTCAGCCTGGCTCTGATCGTGATTGCCTACGGGTGCTACCAGTATTCGGGCTCCGGTCTTCTGCCGGAGATGGACGAAGGCGGCTTCATTCTCGACTACATCATGCCGGCCGGCAGTTCGTTGGCGGAGACGAATCGTGTGGTGCGCCACCTCGAACAAATCCTGCACGAGACGCCCGAGGTCGAGAACACCTCGCGGCGGACCGGCCTGCAGTTGGGACTGGCGGCGGTGACCGAGGCGAACACGGGCGACATCTCGGTGAAGCTGAAGCTGTCGCGCAGCCGGGATATCGAAGATGTCATCGCCGACGTTCGCGCGAAAATCAAGACGGAAGAACCGGCCATTGACGTGGAGTTCGTCCAGGTTCTGCAGGACATGATCAGCGATCTGACCGGAGAGCCGCAGCCCGTCGAGGTCAAGATGTTTTCGCAAGATGCCGCGCTGCTCGAGGCCTGGGCGCCGAAAGTTGCCGATGCGATCGCCAAAGATAAAGGCGTGGTCGATGTCTTGAATGGAATCGATAACACGATCAGCGGGCCGGCCGTGGTGTTTCAGGTGGACCCGTCGATTGCGGCGCGGGCCGGTTTTAGCCCGGAAGAAGTTGCGCTCGACGCGTCCGCCATTCTGGAAGGCGAACCGTCGACGACTCCGGTCGTCACGCATGATCGCACGTACACCGTGCGGGTGCGCTTTCCGGCAGGGAATCGAGCTTCCCTGGAGGCCATGCGCGATACGTTGCTGGTCAGTTCGACGGGCAAAACGGCGACGCTCGGATCGCTGGCCACGCTGACCGAGCTTCCCGGACAGACGGAAATCCATCGCGAGAACCTGCTGCGGAATGTGGTGGTCTCGGCGCGACTCGAGGGCGTCGACCTGGGCACGGGGGTGGCCAGCGTCAAGAAAAGCGTGGACCAGTTGCATCTGCCTTCTTCGATTCGGGTGTTATACGGCGGAACCTACCAGGTGCAGCAAAAGTCGTTTCGGGATCTGATCTTCGTGCTGGTGCTGGCGGTAGTGCTGGTCTTCATTGTGTTGCTGTTTGAGTTCCGGACATTTACCGCGCCGCTGGCGATTCTGACGTCGGCCGTGCTCTCGATCTGCGGAGTGTTTCTGGCCCTGTTTATCACGCGCACCACCTTCAACATCTCGTCGTTCATGGGGATGATCATGGTGATTGGCATCGTGGCCAAGAACGGGATTCTGCTGCTCGATGCGGAGCAAAAGTTCCGAGCCGCGGGACTCTCGCTGGAAGAGTCGGTGATACAAGCGGGCCGCCGAAGATTGCGGCCGATCGTCATGACCGCGCTCGCCGCGATTGCGGGAATGCTGCCCCTGGCGTTCGCCATGGGCGCGGGCTCGCAGATGTTGAAACCCCTGGCGATTGCCGTGATCGGCGGCATCCTGTTGTCGATGGTTCTTTCGCTGATCATCACTCCCGCCGTCCACCTCTTCGCCACCCGCCGGGCCCTTACTCGCCCAGGCTAAGAAATTGCTCGCGATTACCAACCCTTTTCCCGCATCCGCTCAAGGATGTGCGCGCTGTAGTTATTCATGCGCTCGGGCCGTCGCTTCAAGGGAGCCGGCAGAATCGCGGCGAGCCGTGCGCCCTGTTCCCGGCCGACATTCCGGGCCGCGGTTCCGTCGTAGTAACGACACGCCGACTCTGCACCATAAATTCCAGGGCCCCATTCGACCACGTTGAGATAGATCTCCAGAATGCGCCGCTTGCCGAGGACAAATTCGGCCACCGGTACCAGCGTGAACTCCGCACCCTTGCGGAGGACCGAGCGGCCCGTTCCGAAAAATAGGTTCTTTACAAGTTGCTGCGTAATGGTGGAAGCTCCGCGAGTGCGATCGCCTTCCAAATCGTCTTCGGCAGCGATTTGGATCTCGTGCCAATCGAACCCATGGTGCTGGTAGAAGCGCGCGTCCTCCGCGGCGATTACCGCGTGCTGGAGATCGGGCGAGATTTGGCTGAGCGGAATGAATTTGTAGCGCTCGTGATACGGAGTGTGGCGAATCCAGGCCTGCAAGCGGCGCTGCATGTGCACCGCGGTTGACGGTGGGTCGATCCACCGGGCGGCCAGAAGGATCAGCGCGGCAAGCGACCAAGCAGCCACTAGGCCGATGGCAAGCCATCGAACCAAGGATCGGAGAACCAAGGATCGGAGAAAACCCTTGCGAAGCGGTGTCTTGGGGTGTGTGTCCGGCTTTTCAGTCACATTTCAGAATAATAGCCTAGCAGCCCGTGGTGCAAGTCTGGATTCCGGAACGGAAAAGGATTGGGTGATCCACAGGGATTGTTCGTAGACTTCAGGCATGGCGATGGGGACGCGCAAGCAGCGGGAGAAGCAAGAGGAGATTTGGATCGCGCAGCAGGAGTTGGCATCGGCTCCGGGGCATCCGTTTTATCAGCGTTTGAATGAGTTGTTGGAGGCCGAGGGCTTCGACGAGTTTGTCGAGAAGCGGTGCGCGAAGTTCTATGCGGAGAAGTACGGGCGTCCGTCGCTGACGCCGGGCATCTATTTCCGCTCGCTGCTGATCGGGTATTTCGAGGGCCTCGGGGCGGAACGCGGGATAGCCTGGCGGCTGGCGGACTCGCTGGCGTTGCGGCGTTTTGTGGGCATCGGGCTGGACGAGTACACGCCGGATCACTCGACGATTTCGCGGACGCGGCGGCTGATCGATCTGGACACGCATCGCGAGGTGTTCGGCTGGGTGCTGGGCGTGCTGGCGGATCGTGGGCTGCTGAACGGTCAGCGGGTCGCCATCGATGCGACGACGCTGGAGGCGAACGCGGCGATGCGTTCGATTGTGCGGCGAGACACGGGGGAGAGTTACGAGGAGTTTCTGCGCGGGCTGGCGAAGGCGTCGGGGATCGAAACGCCGACGCGGGAAGACCTGGCGCGGTTGGACCGCAAGCGCAAGAAGCGGATGTCGAACAAGGAGTGGAAGAGTCCGGCGGACGGGGATGCGCGGATCGCGAAGATGAAGGATGGGCGCACGCATTTGGCGCACAAGGCCGAGCACGCGGTGGATATGGACACGGGCGCGGTGCTGGCGGTGACGCTGCAAGGCGCGGATCAGGGCGACACGGCGACGCTGGATGAAACGTTGAGCGAGGCCGGGATGGCAGTGGCGGAGCAGGTGGGGCGCGAGGCGGAGTTGCGGCCCGACGAAGAGCCGAAGGTGAACGTCAACGGGATCGAAGAGACGGTAACCGACAAGGGCTATCACAGCGGCGCGGTGGTCGAGCGGATGAAGGCGTACGGGGTGCGCAGCTACATTCCGGAGAAGAAGCAGAAGGGGCGGAGGAACTGGGCGGGCAAAGCGGCCGAGCAGCAAGCGGTGTACGCGAACCGGCGGCGGGTGCAGGGCAGCTACGGCAAGAGTTTATTGCGGCGGCGGGGCGAGTTGGTGGAGCGCAGCTTCGCGCACTGCTACGAGACGGGTGGGATGAGGCGCTGCCACTTGCGCGGACGGGAAAACATTTTGAAGCGGCAGTTGGTTCATGTCGGCGCGTTCAATCTGAGCTTGATTTTGCGGAAACTGTTGGGTGCAGGCACGCCGCGGGAGTGGAAGAACCTGCGTTCGGCGGCGGTTCGGCTTGTTTTGTTCGTGTTTCAACGCAGGAACACGCTGAACCCGTCCGGCAGAAGCCGCCACACGAGTTTCCGCCCCATCAACTTAGTCCGGCCGCTCTGCCGCTCCCCCAGAATTGTCAGCACTTGCACCACGGGCTGCTAGGCTGGGGGTGCCGCTTATGGCTGATCTTGCGCGCGAACATGGAGTGCTGCTTTCTGCTCAGGCCACTCACCCTCATGGTCTCATCGATTCCAGAACTCAACTCAAAGCTTCCAGGCCACTCGGCGACTTCAGCGATTAAGACCCTAACAGAATCAGAGGGGGCGCGATCCGGCCCGCGCGAGCCAAGAAAAGCGCCACCTCCGTTTTTGCCGATCCACTTTTGCCGATCCAAACAACAGGAACGGGGGTTAATGCCAACCTGATAGCTCTCGTTTCCGCCGAGCTCAGGCAAGGTCGTAGCGATCAAGGTTCATCACCTTGTTCCACGCCGCCACGAAGTCCTTCACAAACGCCTTCTTCGAGTCGTCACATGCGTAGACTTCCGCGATTGCCCGCAGCTGCGAGTTCGAACCGAACACAAGGTCGACACGCGTGCCGGTCCACTTGATTTTGCCCGTCGCGCGATCGCGCCCCTCATACACGCCTTCGGATGTAGAGGAGGGCTCCCACTTCGTATTCATGTCGAGCAGGTTGACGAAGAAATCATTCGTCAGCGTCTCGGGCCGGTTGGTGAAGACGCCGTGTTTGGAATGCCCGAAGTTGGCATTCAGGGCGCGCAGGCCACCGACAAGAACCGTCATCTCGGGGACAGTCAGTGTCAGCAACTGCGCCCGATCCACCAGCAGTTCCTCGGCCGGCATTTGGTGTCCGTTCCGGAGATAGTTGCGGAACCCATCCGCGGCCGGCTCCAGTACGGCGAATGAGTGCACGTCGGTCTGCTTCTGCGAAGCATCCGTGCGCCCCGGCGAGAAAGGAATCTTCACATTGTGCCCGGCGCTTTTCGCAGCTTCCTCGACGGCTGCGCAGCCGCCTAGAACGATCAGGTCAGCGAGCGAGACCTTCTTTCCTTTGTTGCTGCCTTTTTTCCCATTGGACTTGTTCCCGTTGGATTGGGAGTTGTTGAACTCCTTTTGGATCGCCTCCAGCTTCTTGAGAGCCTTCGCCAGTTCGGCCGGCTGGTTCACTTCCCAATCCTTTTGTGGCGCGAGGCGAATGCGCGCCCCGTTCGCCCCACCGCGCTTGTCCGAGCCGCGGAACGACGCCGCCGATGCCCAGGCAGTCGTGACCAGTTGGGAGATCGACAGTCCGGATTTGAGGATCTTCGCCTTCAGAGCGGCAATGTCCTTCTCCCCGATCAATTTATGATCCGCGGCGGGAACAGGGTCTTGCCACAGCTGGGGCTCCTTCGGAACGAGCGGGCCAAGGTACCGCGAGATCGGCCCCATGTCGCGGTGCGTCAGCTTGAACCACGCCCGCGCAAACGCGTCCGCGAACTGATCCGGATGCTCGTAGAAGCGCCGTGAAATTTTTTCGTAAGCAGGGTCGAAGCGCAAGGAGAGGTCAGTGGTCAGCATGGATGGCGCATGACGCTTTGAGGGATCGTGCGCATCCGGCACCGTACCGGCGCCTGCGCCATTTTTCGGTCTCCACTGATGCGCACCGGCCGGGCTCTTGGTCAGTTCCCATTCGTAGCCGAACAGGTTCCACAAGAAGTTGTTGCTCCACTTCGTAGGCGTCGTGGACCAAATGACTTCCAGGCCGCTGCCGATCGTGTCATCCCCTTTGCCCGTGCCAAATTTGCCCTTCCAGCCGAGGCCCTGCTCCTCGAGGCCGGCGGCTTCCGGCACCGGGCCCACCAGTGCCGCATCGCCAGCGCCGTGGGTTTTGCCGAAGGTGTGACCGCCAGCAATGAGCGCGACGGTCTCCTCGTCATTCATCGCCATGCGGGCAAACGTTTCGCGAATGTCCTTGGCCGCCGCGACGGGATCCGGTTTGCCGTTCGGCCCTTCCGGATTCACGTAGATCAGACCCATTTGCACGGCAGCAAGAGGGTTATCAAGATCACGGTCGCCGCTGTAGCGTTCGTCCGCCAGCCACTTGCCTTCCGGGCCCCAGTAGATGTCCTCTTCGGGCTCCCAGACGTCCTCGCGCCCGCCGCCGAAACCGAAGGTCTTGAACCCCATCGACTCCAATGCGACGTTGCCGGCGAGAATCATGAGGTCGGCCCAGGAGATTTTCCGGCCATACTTCTGCTTGATCGGCCACAGCAGCCGGCGCGCCTTGTCGAGGTTCACGTTGTCGGGCCAGCTATTGAGCGGCGCGAAGCGTTGCTGACCGGCTCCGGCACCGCCGCGGCCGTCGCCGATGCGGTACGTACCCGCGCTGTGCCACGCCATACGAATGAAAAGTGGCCCATAGTGGCCAAAGTCGGCCGGCCACCAATCCTGCGAGGCCGTCATCACGGCATGCAGGTCCTTGATCACGGCATTCAGATCGAGGCTCTTGAATTCTTCCGCGTAGTTGAACCCCTTGTCCATAGGATCGGACAGGGGGGAGTGCTGGTGCAGAATTTTCAGGTTCAGCTGATTCGGCCACCAGTCCGCATTCGTCGCGGCCGTATTGCGAGCGCCGCCCATGACCGGGCACTTGGATTCGGTTGACATGTTTTGCTCCTGCTTGGCGAGTTCCTTTTCCATGAGTTCATCCTCCTTACGTATTAGGCCAAAAAGACCGTGATGAAATACAAAACCATTCTAGCCTTCCCATGCGCGCACGCGCTTTGCCGGCACGTGCCATGCATCGGGTATCCGCGCGCCTGCGATACTTAACCGGAAGCGCGCCGCGGAGCGCACTTCGTGCAGAGTCCCCGGAAAATGAGTTCGCATTCGCGAAGAATCCGCTTACCGAGAGAGCGCGAGGCAGGCCGGGGCACGTCGTACCACTCGATGTCCTCAACCTTGCCGCAGCGGTCGCAGATGAAGTGGTGATGCCGCATGCCTTTCGCATCGAAGCGCGCGGCGCGGCCCTCGACGGCCACTTCACGCACCAACCCCGCCTGCACCAAGTCCCGCAGATTGTTATAAGTCGTGGCCCGGGAAGACCGCGGATCGACGCGATTCACGGCTTCGAAGATTTCCGCAGCCGTGGGATGCCGGTTGTGTTCCATCAAGAATGCCATCACGGCGTAGCGTTGAGGAGTACACCGCAACCCGCTGCCGTCGAAGGACCGTTGAATCGCCTCGGCGTCCATGAGCAGTTTAGATTATGTCTAATGTGAGATTTCGTCAAGACTTGTGAAACCAGCTCTCAGGTCTTAGGTCTTAGGTCTTAGGTTCTGACTCAGGCAGTGGTCCTGTTAGGTGATCTCTTCCTGACGCCTGAGACCTGACACCTGAGACCTAAGACCTACTTCTTTGACACCGCCGGTCGTTTTGCCGAGGTACTGGCAGGCGGCACGGGCAGGCTGCCCCGGGAGTAGTATCCGAAGGAAACCACCGGAGCAGAACCGCTTATGTTTAAGCGCGTTAAGTCAGTCTCCACGAAGAAGCCGTGATCGGAGTCAATTTCGTAGAAATATGCACTGAATGGTTGGTTGGGGCTAACGAAGGGGGGATTGCCTGAGAGAAGTTCCGCGAAACAGCCGGTGATGGGCGCGCCTGCTAAACAATCCGTCGGGTTTTCGGGACTACCGGCAAAGGGTAGGGCCATTCCACTACTAAACGGGGTGGCATCTGCGATCCCAGACAAGTTTCCGGTCGAGTCCACCGCCACCTTGGCGGAGGCGTCGATCTCGCCCCCACTACTAAACTGGGTGAAGGTAGAGCCGTAATCGCCATTGAACGTTAGAGACGACGTCGCCTGCGGATAAGCGATTCCCGTCCCAATGAATGGATAGTTGGCATTCCCGTAGGAGAGAACCAGCGCCGGGCAGTTGCCATTATCCGCCGTATCCGCCGGGCAGCTTCCCAGGCTCCCATTGCCGGTGAGATAAAAAATGAAATGGGAGCCAAAACCCTTGCATGGCGGCTGGGAGGAATAGCTGCGCTGTCTTACGGCGGTATGGGAGACGAATTCTTCACCAACCTCGAGATCGTGCGCAAGGTGGGATTGGAGACTAAGACTCCTTTCTGGAGTTGCATTCAGGCCGTCGCCCATTTCGGCTATCTGGTGCCCTCGGATGCCACCTTGCACTTGCAGGCATACAGCACACTGGCCTACGGCGGGCGCGGCATCCAATACTTCACGTACTTCACGCCGCAACGAGGCAATTACAGGATGGGTGCGATCGACCAGTTTGGAAACAAGACCGCGACCTGGGACGCGCTGCGCCGCATTAACTACGAGATCCACGCGCTTGCGCCCACACTGCTGGGACTGCGAAGCACAGGCGTCTACCACTATCCCGATGTGCCCAAGCAAGGCCAGTCGCTTTCTGAGAGCCGCCTGGTGCGGGGGATCGACATGGTGAAAGACGAAGATGGATACGTGCCGCCCTCCGTCGCAGCGCGCTTTCTGGTGGGTGAATTCGAAGACGGAAAAGGGCGATCCTACCTGATGATCGTCAACAAGGACTTAACCTACTCCTTCCGCTTCGACATTGAGTTCAAGAGCGAAGTGCACAACGTCATGCGGGTTAATCCTTACTCAGGGCAAGCGGAGCCCTTCCGAGGTGAGCAAAACTGGCTCGCCCCAGGTGGGGGGATTCTCTTGCGGGTGGAGTAACGCATAGTCGGGGAGGATCTTGCCGGTTTTGTTTTGCTTAATGGTTCGCTGAGCGTCGCTTCTGTTTTGTCAGCTATCCGGAAGTAATCCAGATTGAGACGTGCGGATCGGTACTGATAAGTCGGCAATCCGGAAGTAGTCCGGTCCCGCCATCCGAGATTAGCACCGAGAAGGGTGCAACGGGCGTTTGCCAGACAGGAAGGCGAAAACTTTGGCGGTTCCTGTTATCAGAGTCGGACGAGTGAATGCGTGATCGAGCAAACTCAGCCCGCCGTCCGTGTTCTCCGAAGAGCGGGAAGATGCAGTGACGAGAACACGGTACCAGAAGGGCTGTTTGAAGCAAATCACGCGCAAAGGGGGCCGTAGGGTTTGGAGCTTTCGCTGGCGCGAGACCGAATCGGACGGTGCCAAGCTACTCAAAGGAATGGCGGGGACGGATGGGTACTCTGGCACGGCAGAGGTCGCGAGTTCGAGTCTCGTCGCCAAAGCGCGCCTTCAACTTTTTCAACATCTCCTTTTGATCGCTCTTGCTTTGATTTGCCCATGACGGTCTCCTCCGCAGACAAACTGCACCGCATTCGGTGGAAGTGACTCAACCTGGGACGAATAAAAGGGAAGGCGGAAATTATCGCACACGCGGCAGATAATGAGCAGGGAAAATCACCCCAAGACTAAAAACGCAGGGATTCGAGTCTCAAAGTCAAAAAGGGAAATGTCAGCGTGACGGAGCGAACTCTACGCTCCGGCGGAATCGCACTGGGCGCTCGAAATGGCGCGCAAGAATCTACCCGTCCTGATCTCGCTCGATCTGATCCTGCCGCGCCACTCTGGCGCACGCCGCTATCACGATCGACAAACACCTAGGCAAGTTCCCGGTGCTGATTGTCACTGGTCATGCCCGCGGTCAACTGGGCCGCGCCGATTTTGAGGAAATGATGATGTCGGGACCGGGAACCTATCTGGAAAAGCATGTGAATCCAGACGCCTATCTCTCGGTCGTGCGCAAGGCGTTGGGGTTGGAAACCCCGGCTTCCAATTCATCTTCATCCAGCGCCACCGACTCCGCAGCCAACCGTCCGAAGCGCTTCCTCGGGAGCTGGCGGCAGGTGTCCGCTCCGGCCGGCTATTTCGATAAGCCCTCCGACCTCAACAGAATGCTGGAGAAAATTGAGGAAATTCTCAGCTCGCGGCCCGCGCGGTAGGGAAACTGGCACCACAATTGCCGCAGCCTTCTGCCACCTGCACAGGGGATCCGGGACGATTTGGCCCGCGAAGTCGGAACGCAGGGCTTGCGGCCCAAGAAGTGCTTCTCGAGTTTCGGTTTAGCCACGAGACGCCCGAGCTACCGGACGGTTATGGGCTCGGGATTACAGCCTGGGCTTCGTTGGAGTGTGCACTCTCCACCCCGTTCCCATCGACCGCCGTGGTCACATAGTAATAGGTCTGCCCGGCTAGGACCGAGTTGTCGCTATACGCAGGATTCGCATCCAACGCGGAATTGATCTTGGCGTATGGACCTCCTGAGACACTGCCACGATAGACGTTATAGCCGGTAATCCCGGAGTCCCCATCGGTCCAGGAAAGAGAGGCACTGTGCGATGGCGGCGCGACGCCATTCCCCGTCACCGTCTCGGTGGGCGAATTCGAGGCATTGCTGGTGAAGGAGAGGACAGCATTGGCGGTGCCGGCCGTCTGCGGAGCAAACGTCAGGGTGAACGGCACGTTTTGTCCGGGTGCAATTGTCACCGGGAAGGAAATCCCGCTTATCGAGAATTCCGAATTATTCAAGCTTGCAGATGTAACGGTTACGTTCGCAAGGCTCGCACTGAGGCTGCCAGGCTGACTGGAGCTGGCGCCATCTGTCACGCTGCCAAAATCCTGCGACGTGGGAGAGACAGCAAGCTGGCCCTGAGGAGTGCCCGTACCGGAGAGTGAGATGGTCAGAGTTGGATTCGAGGCGTTGGAACTTACGGTAATGCTGCCGTTTGCGCTGCCAGCCGATGTCGGGGCAAACACTACGCTGAAGGTCACACTGGCGCCGGGATCAAGCGTGAGCGGAGGGTTCAGCCCACTGAAGCTAAACCCTGGCCCGGTCACAGTGGCCTGCGAGATCGTCACGCTCGCTCCGCCCGCGTTCGTGAGCGAGTCCATCAAAGTCAGGCTGCTCGCGACTTGAACGTTGGCAAAAGTCAGGCTGCTGGGATTGGCGGTGAGTTGACCGGTAGTTATGCCTGTACCGGTGAGAGAAACCGTCGCTGCGCTGTTCGATTGCAGAGCGCCTCTTCCGTGAAACTTGTTCTTGGGAACCGAATATGCGATCGAGACGCTGCCACTGAGGTTGCCGCTGGACTGCGGCACAAAAGTCGTCGTGAGCGTCACGCTCTGCCCGGGGGCGAGGGTCAACGGCAAGCCGAGGTTGCCGATGCCGAATCCGGCCCCTGATACTGTCGTTTGGGAGATCGTCAGGTTCGAGTCTCCGGTATTGCTCAGAACCACCGGTTGGGACATGGTGTTACCGATCACCACGCCACCGGAGTTCACGGTGGAGGGATTAGTGGCCAGTTGTCCAGCGGCGGTTGCCGCGAATAGAAAGATATTTAATAGAACTAATGCACAACTCACGTGCGTCGATGGGGGACCGAAGCACTTCACGTCTGTTCTCCTGTTCCGTGCGTCAAGCAGCACGGCGGGGATTTAGAACAACCACATCGCGTCGTGCAACTAGATAAATCCCGTGCAGACGCGGTGCATAAGCTATTCTTTCGGCCCCTCCCCCCTGGTTGGGCAGGTCTCGAAAGGGCACGACGGTATGCGAAAGTGCAGGACGCGACCCGACTTTGGACGAGTGTGGTGTGTCCAACGGGACAGGTACCCTGAATACACTCCCAGGTTCAGCCGCGAGGGATCGAATGCAGAGTGGGGGCATCCTGCGGATGCCCGCATTGCCGATACTCAACCACACTCCCGATAAACGAGTGGCCTTCAAGAGGACTTCAGTGAATCGCTGCTTCCTGCTTGCAGCGCTTAGCCGGGCCTCTGGGTTTGTGGCTGGATCACGCCCGAAAAGTCGGAACCAGTCCTGGATGAGAAATAAGTAGGGTGGAAGGAGATGAAAACGGATTGCAGGCGTAAACGGACGTGGGTTTTGTGACCGTCAAGCTTGGTAAAAAGAAAGAAGGATTACAAGTTTGATGGGCGACTTGATTTCTTCCGCTCTTCTTCGATGTCGACAACAAAACTGGACTTCTTTTTCTTATCTTGCGACCTGGCCGCTTTTTCTTCCTGCAACCATGCCCTGGCCCGGCGTTCGGCCTCTGCAATTTGATGTGCGGACATGGTCTCGGCCAGACTCGTTTTCTTCGCATCCACGTCGCGATGCAAGCTCTTGGTGGTTTCCTGGCACAGCAGAAACCACATATAGGCGGCCACCGGATCCGAACTCCCGTTGGCAGCGAGGTAGTGCTCTGCTAACTGACGTTGCGCCCACGGCATCCCCGATTCGGCGGCCTTAGCCAGTCTTGCAAAATTCTCGCCCACATCGGTTTCGCGATCTTCCACTGGGCGCTTGCCACGATTCATGGTGTGACAGATCAGCTCGGTACGGCTGGAAACTCCCACTTTGTCAAAAATGCGGAAGAGATAGTTCTTCACCGTGTGCCGGCTCAGCCCCAGGGACTGCGCAATCTCCCGGTTGGTCATGCCCGATGCCACGTACTGAATCACTTCCTGCTCACGACCGGAGAGCAACTCCATGCCTTTATGATTGGTAGCGCGCAACAAGGGCGAGTTGGCCAGCGCTTCCAGAACCACGCCAATCTCCACGCTGCGTGCCCAGACTTGCCCTTCATAAACGCGGCGAATGCACTTGCAGAGGCTTTCCAGCGGGTCATGCCGGGAAAAAATGCCCCGGGCACCGGCTCGGAAACAGTCGAGAACATCTTGTGCGCGGGAAGATTCCAGCAGGATGACACCCTTGATATCAGGATGGAGGGCGCGCATTTCCTGGAGCACCTCGAGTCCGTGACCAGGTTGGTCGTCCAGAGCGTGACTGATGACGGCTACATCAATCGGTACCCGACCCGCCGCTTCCAGCAGTTCCTGGGAACTGGGCGCCGAGGCGACCACCTGCAGAGTGCGATCGCCTTTCATCGCCTCCGCCAGCAACTGCGTGTGGATGCGGGTCGTGTCGGCAACCGCGATGCTGATAAGGTCGATCCTCTTCTCCTCGGACCGCATGACTCCTCCGGCAAAGCGCGAGCGGGGAAACTACTTGATCCCGGGGGGAGGGATACTGCAACAGGAGAGTGATAAAAGCTTTATCTAAAACAGCCGTGCATCCTACTGAACAGAACATGATACCACAAAGCCAAGAAAACTTCTGCAAATTGTGCACGAAAATGCACAGATGTCCCAGGATACATTTTGTCCTGTGTTACGGTTTTGAAGCGGAAAATCATTTGTCCAACTCGCGGCCTTCTCGCGCGAGCCAATTTGTCCGAAGACACTCCCTAGCAACAGTATTTATTATCAATGACATACGAACCACTGGCCCAGATTTTTACCGGAGCGGTGTGTGGTTAGGCTGAATGGCCACGGCGGGCCTTAGCACCATCGTGCCAAGGAAATGCGTCTCCGGGCCGAGAGGGGATCGACCGAGGGAAGCCTGCCTCTCAGACCGTCGGGTAAGCTGGTCCTGGGTCGCTTGACCACTTGCAAGGTTTTGCAAGCGACGGCTATTGTGGTACTCGACTTCAGAGACAAGAACTTCCCCCAGAGCTCCGAAGTAATCCTCCCCCCTAACTTGGAAGGTCTAGGTGTCATTCAGGCGGAAACCACGCATGGGACCCAGAGGGCGAAGCTATGAGCACTTCTAATCAGGCCTTCGAATTCAGTCAGCCGCTCAGCCTCCGGCTAAGAGCAGAAACCATGCGTTGGTACGCCCTCCACACCCGTGCGCGTCATGAAAAGATGGTGGAGCATCGTCTGCGTGAGTGCGGCATGGAAACCTATCTCCCGACCGTGCAGGAAGTGCACTGCTGGAGCGATCGCAAGAAAAAAGTGGAAGTGCCTCTGTTCAGTTGCTACTTGTTCTTGCGGTGCGCTCTCACCCCACAAGATCGGAACCAGGTTTACCGTGTTGGCAGCGTGCTGGGTTTTGTCGGTAGCGGAGCCGCGGGGATGGCCATCCCGGATCATCAGATTGAAAGTGTCCGCACTCTTCTATCGCAGACTTCCCCCTGGCGGTCGCATCCTTTTGTCAAGGCCGGTCAGCGGGTGCGCATTCGAGGCGGCGCACTGGATGGGGTGGAGGGCATTTTCGTCTCCGAAAATAGTGATCATAGCCTGGTTGTTTCCGTGGATGTAATTCAGAGATCTCTGGCCGTTCGCATTGACGGGTACGATGTGGAGCCCGTCTAAGTCTCGCAGCTTAAGAATTCTTCTTTGCCCGCTGTTCGCCGCTTCGTTCTGGCAGGCACTACATGAACCAAACAGAAATTGAGCAGATCGGAGAAGAGCTCTACTTCGTGGCGGCCAGCCCGGCCTCGCGCCGGCTGCGCACGCAGGCGGAGCTGTTTTCCCAAATCGACGTTCCCCTCCTGATTACCGGAGAGCCGGGGAGCGGGAAGGCGACCACTGCGCGTCTGATCCACTCGCTCTCGATTCGCTCCGGATTCCCATTCATGCGCGTGAACTCCGCCGCCCTCACCGCGGACCTGCTGGAAAGTGAATTGTTTGGCCGCGAGCACCCAGCGGTGAACGGGGGAATCGAATCCAGGCCTGGCAAGTTCGAGCAATGCGCCAAGGGGACAGTGCTGTTGCAGGACTTCGAAGCGATGCCCGGTGCGGTACAGTTGCGGCTGCTGAAGGTGCTCCAGACGCGGGAGGTAGTGCACTTCGGACAATCACCCATCGGCGGCGACGTGCGGATCATGGCCGCCACTCGATGCCAGCTCGAGCAGGCAGTGGCGGATGGAAAAGTCCACGAAGACCTGTATTCCCGGCTGAGCGCCTTCAAGCTGAACATACCGTCGTTGCGGGAACGGCGCGAAGAAATCCCGCTGTTGCTGGGACATTTCGTGAACCGCCTGACGCGACGCTACGGCGTGCCGGCCCCGCACGTTTCCAGCGCACTGCTGGAAGCAAGCCAGCGCTACTCGTGGCCGGGCAATCTTCGCGAGCTCGAGGTCTTCGTGAAGCGGTTCCTGGTATCCGGGGAGGAGACGGCGGCTCTGGAAGAATTGAACATTCATCACGAGTTGGAGACCGGGAATGGGGTTGGCAAAGGCCACGCGAACGATAACGGGTATGCCAAGAATGGCAACCTTCCCACGGAAGAGAAGTCCTCGCTCAAATCGCTGGTGCGACACGCCAAAGGCGAAGCGGAGCGGAGTGCCATTGCCCGCGCGCTCGAGGAGACCCACTGGAACCGCAAGGCCGCTGCCCGGCAGCTCAGCATGAGTTACCGTGCGCTGCTGTATAAAATTCAGGAATATCAACTGATTCCACAAGAGAGTTTTTCGCTGCGTGGGCAGGCGTCGCGAACGGGGGGCTAATGAATCGTCCAACGGCACTCTTTATGACGCAAGACACAAAGTCGGGATTTCCCATTTTTCAAATGCTGGCCCTTGTGGTACTGCTTTCGATTTCGTGGGCTCCATCCGCCGCCAGACAGCAAGCACCGGCCGAGGGCGACAAGGCCGGCAAGAATGCGACTGAGAATCGCGCTCCGGGATCACCGGCGAAACATTCGGACGGCGCCTATGTGATTGGCGCCAACGATGTCCTGTCGATCAACGTGTGGAAAGAACCTGACGTCTCGCGCTCGGTTCCGGTTCGTTCCGACGGAAAGATTTCTTTGCCTTTAGTCGGGGAGTTGCAGGCGAGCGGTCAGACGCCCCGGCAGCTGGAGCAAGAGATTACCAAGCGCCTGCAGAACTACATCTCCGAGCCCGAAGTCACCGTCATCGTTACCGAGAGCAAGAGTCAGAAAGTGAACATCCTGGGTATGGTGGCGCGACCGGGCGCCTATCTGTTGACGAGCTCAACCACTGTACTCGATGCAATTGCGCTGGCCGGGGGGTTCAAAGACTTCGCCAAGCAGAAGTCGATCTACGTTCTCCGGCAAGCTCCGGACGGAACGCAGCAGCGAATTCCGTTCAACTACAAAGACGTGATCAAAGGCAAGAATCCGGAACAAAATATTCGCCTGCAGGCCGGCGATACGGTGGTGGTTCCGTAGCTGTGCCGATGAACATACGACGCGGTTTGATTCTAGGGTGGATGATGGCTGGGTTGCAGCTTCTTGCGGCGGGGCAGGATTCGGCTCCGCAGACTCCACCGAGCCAGAGTTCCACGGACAGTGGCGGCGTGAGCGGCAGAACCGCTCCGGCTGCCGCGGTCTCGGGGATAATAGGCATGCAGAGCGAAGGCGGCGAGGACACGAGCGATACTTTGCCGCAGATACCATCGTTCGTTGGAGGGACGGGAATTACTTCGGCTGTGCTCTCGGAGATGCAAAGATCGAATTACCTGCGAGCTGGGTTGAATGTGGGCGGCACCTATGATGACAACCCGCTACTCCTTTCAAACGGCGAAAGCAATACGAGCGAGACGATCTTTCCCAATATCAAGATTGAGGCATCGAGTTCGCGAATTCGCTGGAGTCTTGGGTACGCCGCCGGTCTGACCATCAATCAGAAGCTCACGAGCCAGAACCAGGGATCGCATAGCCTGAATTTCGACTCGCAGTACCGGCTGAGTCCGCATGTGAATCTGCGCGTCGCCGAAAACTTTTCCTTGACCACCGGGTTCTTTGATTCGGGCACTGGCGCTGGGGTCGTTGGATCGGGCGGTCCGAATACCAGTCTGGTTGCTCCGCTGTCCACACAGAGATCGAACATGACGACGGTGGAGACCAACTATCACTTCGCGTTAAACGACCTGATTGGAGCCAGCGGGACGCTGTACGACTCACATTTCACCAACCCTCCGAAGGGAACAGTGCTCGCAGATTCGCAGACCGTAACCGGGTCGGCATTCTGGTTCCACCGGTTGGTCGGCCAAGACTGGGGCGGAGTCAGCTATCAATTTCAGCGGATCACGTTCAATCCCCTGGGCGAAACGCGGGTCCACAGCTTTCTCGTAACGAACTCACTGAGCCTTTCCAAACGATTTACCCTGACCGCCTTCGTTGGTCCTCAGTACTATGAGAATAACGGTCTGGTTTCGGGTGGCGGGACGCAGACGATTCAATCGAATGGCTGGTTGGTTTCGGGCGGAGCGGAAGGCGGGTGGAGGAACGAGCATACGAGCGTGTCTGCCGGATATTCGCGAAGCATCAGTGACGGCGGTGGCCTTCTGGGTTCGGTGCTTTTGCAGACGGTGCACGGTACGTTCCGCAGCCAACTGACGCCAGCCTGGACGGCGGCTATCACCGCGAGTCACGGGACGAACCAGTCACTCATAACGCCGTCGACCAGCAGCGCGAGTTCGATCAACTTGACCTCCGCAGGCATCTCCTTGGAGCGTAACGCGGGGAAGAGTCTTGGGCTCCGGTTGGGTTATAGCCACGATATCCAGGAGCAGTTTGGATTGCCCGCTCCCGCCCCGACGCTCGATGCGCACCGTAACCGGTTTCTCGTGACCCTTTCCTACCAGTGGGCCAAACCTTTAGGAATGTGAGCATGGAAGACGAACTACAAGAATCAAGTACGCCCATCGATTTTGCCGAGATCAAGGGAATGGTCCGCCGCCGGCGGTGGCAATTCCTGCTGCCGTTTTTCTGTGGCTGGCTGCTGGTGTGGGGAGCAAGTTGGGTGATCCCTGCGACCTACCGTTCCGGCACCCTTATTCTGGTCGAGCAGCCTTCGGTGCCGGAGAAATACGTTGTCTCGAACATCGAAAGCGACATTCAGCATCAGCTGGACAGCATCACGCAGCAAATCCTGAGCCGCACCCGCCTGGTCCGCATCATTGAAAGTGTAGGTCTCTACGCCGAGGAGCGAAAGCACAAGAGTGCGGATGACATGGTCGAGACGATGCGGAAAGACATCGAAATCGAGCTGTCGCACGGCGACGACCGGAAGCTCTCCGCCTTCAATATCTATTACGCGAGTCGTGATCCGAAGATGGCGCAGGCGGCCACGGCCGAGCTCGCGAACTTGTTCATCACGGAAAATCTGGAGCAGCGGCAGGAACGTTCCGAGAACACGACGAAGTTCCTTGAAGATCAGCTCGATCAAGCGCGCGCAAAACTCGCGGCCCAGGAAGCGAAATTGCGTGTGTTTAAGGATCAGCACCTGGGCGAGTTACCCACCCAGACCCAGAGCAATCTGCAGATCCTGGCCGGCCTTCAGAGTCAGTTGCAGGCGAACCAAGACTCCCTGAACCGAGCCAAGCAGCAAAATACCTATCTGGAATCGCTGCTCAATCAATATCGCTCCATGGGGCAAGGTTCAAAGCCGGGCGAAACAGCCAGCCCAGTCGGGCTCGCTGCGATCGACAAAGAGCTGGATCAACTGAAGGCGCAACTGGCGGATTTGACTTCTCACTACACCGATAAGCATCCTGACGTTCGTAAGACGAAGGAACAGATTGCCCGGACCGAAAAGATGCGCGAACGGATCGTCGCTGAAATGAACAATCCAGCGACTAGCTCAACCACTGCTCCGGCGGCTGGTGCCCCGTTTGATCCGAGGACCGCGCCGATGCTAGAGATGGAGAGCCAGCTAAAAGCCAACCGCCTTGAAATCGCGAACCTGGAAGCGGAAATCAAAGACGAGCAAAGCAAGATCAACCAATACCAGGCACGTCTGAATATGGCTCCGGTGATGGAACAGCAGTTTGCGGACATCACGCGCGACTATGACCAGTCGAAGACCGATTACGAATCGCTGCTGGCCAAGAAGAATCAGTCGGCAATGTCGACCGACCTGGAGAAAACGCAACAGGGCGAGCATTTCCGCATGTTGGATCCGCCGAACCGTCCGGTAAAGCCCTACAAGCCGAATCGGCTGATGCTGTGCGGTGCCGGGTTAGCGGTGGGCCTGGTGTTCGGCGGAGCCTTTGCCTTCAGCCAGGAAAAGCTGGGCGGCAAGATTTACAGCGCGCGTGAGATCAAGAAATTGGTTCCCTTCGGTGTGATGGTGGAGATTCCCCCGATTGAAACCTTGGAGGAACAATCGTCGCGCAGGCGCGGTGCCTGGTTCGCGGGCGCGGCGGCGGTGGTGATGGTGGGTTTCATCCTGTTAGGATCGGCAGTAACGTATTTGTACCGCTAAGAAATCATGTATAAGAGCTTCTACAATCTGCAGCGAAATCCGTTCGAGATCACGCCGGACCCGTCGTTTTTGTTTCCTACGACGCGGCACAACGAAGCCCTGGCTTCGTTGTACTACGGAGTGACGGCGCACCGGGGATTTGTCGTCTTGACCGGCGAAGTGGGCACGGGGAAGACTCTCATCCTGCGCTCATTGCTGGGGCTGGTGCAGCGCCGCGATGTTGCCTTCGCTCTGATTTTCAATCCCACGCTGTCGCCTCTGGAATTCATGCGCTATATCGCGCTCGATTTCGGGTTGCCGGTGGCGGGCAAGGCCAAAGACGAACTGATCCACGTGTTGAATGGTTTCCTGCTTCACCGACATCAGAAGGGATTGACGACAATCCTGGTGGTGGACGAGGCTCACCATTTGTCGGCGGAAATACTGGAAGAGATCCGGCTTCTGACCAACCTCGAAACCTCGCAGCAGAAGTTGCTGCAAATCATACTGGCGGGACAGCCGGAACTCGATCAGAAACTCGACTCCCATGAACTCCGGCAGCTCAAGCAGCGAGTCGCGCTGCGCTGTCATCTGGACCCACTCAGTGCGAACGAAACCAAAGAGTACATGCGTCGGCGTTTGCAGATCGCCGGGGCGGTTGGCGCCGTCGATATTTTTTCTGGGCCCGCGATCGAGGCCGTGTTCCGCCACTCGCAGGGAATCCCGCGGCTCGTCAACACTGTCTGCGAGAACGCGCTGCTCGTGGGCTACGCCAAACACGCGGCCACGATTACCTCCGAAATCATTGACGGGGTCGCGCGGGATTTGCGGCTCGGGGTGGTCGCCGCAGAATCGAAATCCGATGGCGGCCGGCTGTCGAAAGAACAGGAGCAGAAAGGACTCCTGCTGGCAGTGAAGACGCTGTTGGAAGTGCGGGAACGGATACAGCGAGCAGAGACGAAAAGCCGGTTGCAATAGGGAGCAGGTTCATTCCACATGAGCTATATCTTTGAAGCGTTGCAGCGAGCAGAAGCCGAGCGGGCAGGCGGAAGCCTGCCGAAAAACGCCGACTCGGTTGCCGATTTGCTGCAAGGGGTCGAACAAGAAATCGAGCGCAAGGAATCGCTTTCGGAATTGTCACTGCCAAGGAGACCAAGGTCTGAGGCAGCGGAGATATTTGCCTCCGCGAAAGTGCTCTTGCCGGCGCTCGCCGCAGATGCCCGGCTGGTGTGTCTGACGGACCAGGGCGGTTTGGCGGCGGAAAAGTTTCGCGTGCTGGGATTGAAGCTGCGGAACCTGCGGGAGCGGCGCAAACTCAAACGCGTCGTGGTTACCAGCAGCATTCCGGAGGAAGGGAAAAGCCTGATTGCGGCGAACCTCGCGCTCAATCAATCCCGAAGCAAGATTCTCCACACTGTGCTTGTCGATGGCGACCTCCGGCGACCGGAGCTGGCACGGCGTTTCGGCTTTAATCGAGGCCTTCCTGGACTTAGCGAAGTTCTTCGAGGAGAGCGCCAGTTGCCGGAGGTTGTGTATAAGCTGGAGGGTTCCGGGCTCCGGTTTATTCCTGCGGGCGTGACTCCCGAGAACCCAATCGAGGTCATGCAGGCAGGCCGTCTGCAGCCGTTGCTGGAACAGTTGGAAACGTTCTTCGATTGGATTATTATCGACACCCCTCCCGTCCTTCCTCTTGCGGACACGCCGCTGTGGATGAAACTGGCGGATGGAGTTCTGCTGGTAGCTCGTGAAGGGGTGTGCGAAAAGAAGCAGCTCGAACGGACCGTCGAGGTTATCGATCGCTCTACCATGCTGGGCGTGGTTGTGAACAGTTGTGATAGCAATGAGCATAAGTATTACTACTCACGATACAGCATGGCGTCGAATGGTACAGAGTCTTCACCAGCAGCCGAAAACTGAAACTTAGCCTCACCTTCCCCTTCGATCAATCTCCCCCAGCAAGTCAATCTTTCATTCGAGCTACGGCGGCCCTACTTGCCATCCGTAGCGCGCGAGGAGATGTATCCGTGTCGACCACATCGGCAAAACCGCGATTCACGAAAAGCGTGTCGCAGCCGCAGAACGGGTTGGAACTGAAGGAAGTCCTCACCGAAGAAGTGTTCCGGCGCATGATCTCGCTGGAACGAAAACGAAGCGAACGCACACAGCGACCGTTTGTCCTGCTGCTCATGGACACAGGGCGCACGCAGCCGACAGAGAAGAACGGACGGATTCTGCTCGACATCCTCAGCACCCTCGAGAGCGCCACGCGCGAAACCGATATCATGGGCTGGTATGAGATGAATTCCGCTGTGGGTGTGGTGTTCACGGAGATCACGCTGGACAACAAACTGATCTTCAGTACCATCCTTGCCCGGATCAGCGAAGTCCTGCGCGGCCGACTCACCAGCGAAGAGTTTAGCCAGATCAAGTTCTCGTTTCATTTGTTTCCGGAGGAGTGGGATCCGACCAATCCAGAACGTCAGAGTAATCCGACACTGTATCCCGATCTCCACAAGCGCAACGGGGCCAACCGGTTGGGCCGGGCGATGAAGCGAGGCACGGACATTTGTGGAAGCCTGCTATTGCTCATTGTCTTGTCGCCGGTGTTTTTCGCCATTGCCGCGGCAATCAAGCTGACTTCGCGGGGGCCGGTTCTGTTCCGCCAGCAGCGTATTGGAGAACACGGAAAGGCGTTCACTTTCCTGAAGTTCCGATCGATGTACGTAAACAATGATGCCAGCCAACACAAGGAATATGTTCGCAAACTGATTGCTGGTCAGGCTGACCAACAGACGAATGCCGAGGGAGAAGGCATTTTCAAGCTCACCAATGATCCTCGGATCACTCCGGTGGGGAACTTCCTGCGCCGCACGAGCCTGGATGAATTGCCGCAGTTCCTCAATGTGCTGCGAGGCGACATGTCATTGGTCGGGCCGCGTCCCCCTGAACCTTACGAAGTGGAAACCTACGCGACCTGGCATCGGCGCCGCGTGCTCGAAGCCAAGCCCGGAATTACAGGTCTGTGGCAGGTTCAGGGACGCAGTCGGGTCGGATTTGACGAAATGGTTCGACTCGATCTGCGTTACGCGCGCAATTGTTCGCCCTGGCTCGATCTGAAGATTCTGGTACAGACTCCGAGAGCAGTGATTGCCGGAAACGGCGCTTGTTAGTGCTGCAAACCTTTCAGTTCCTCCTCCAAAGGCTAGCTCTCATTCAAGCAATACGGTCATTATTTCCCCCGCAGTGCCCAACAGTTACCCATTAATGGTGGAATCTTATGATTAGGTTTGGTGTTATCGGCTACGGCTACTGGGGCCCGAATATTGTGCGCAATCTGCGCGCATTGGAGGGTTGCCAGGTCGTCGGGGTCTGCGATCAGGCTCCCGCGGCTCGCAAACGCATACAGGCGGCAAATCCAGGAATTCCGGTCCATAGCGACGCTAACGAACTGATAAAGTCTCCCGACGTGGATGCCATCGCGGTCATCACTTCGGTGTGGACCCACTACGAACTCGCCAAGGCGGCGCTGGAAAACGGCAAGCATGTGTTCGTGGAGAAGCCGTTTACCAGCAATGCAGCGCAAGCAGAAGAACTGATTAATCTGGCGGAACAAAAAAACCTCCAGATCATGGTGGACCACACGTTTCTGTTTACGGGCGTGGTCCGAAAAATGCAGAAGCTTCTTAAAGAAGGAACCCTCGGCAAGCTTTACTACTATGATTCGACCCGAGTGAACCTAGGGCTTTTTCAGCATGATTGCAACGTGATCTGGGATCTCGCGCCGCACGATCTCTCCATCATGAACCATCTGCTGAGCAAAGATGCAGAGGCCATTTCCGCGACCGGGCAAGCTCACCTCAACGGGTACGAGGATATTGCGTTTATCACGGCTTATTTTCCCGACAGCATGATCGCCCACGTCAACGTGAACTGGCTTTCGCCCGTCAAGGTTCGTACAACGCTGATCGGCGGCGAGAAGAAAATGCTGGTCTGGAACGATCTTGAAGCCGACGAGAAGCTGAAGATCTATGACAAAGGCGTGGATGTGAAGAGCCGGGAAGGCGTGTACAACCTACTGGTCAGCTATCGCTCCGGCGACATGTGGGCGCCTCAGGTGGAGCAGGTCGAGGCGCTGAAACTGGAGCTGACTTACTTCGTTGAATGCATCCAGCAGAACACGAAGCCATTCAACGATGGCGGTTCCGGTCTGAAGGTGGTTCGGATGCTCGAGGCCGCCAGCGAGTCCCTGGCTAAGAGGGGAGCACTGGTTTACCTATAGCAACTGGAGCGATCGTTAAGGCTGGCATTATTTCATCGCGGTCTCCCGTGGTATATCGCTTTAAACAGAGTTAAGGAGTCAGTTGAGCAACGGTATGGATACCTATCTGAGCATCGCCCCGAGTGTGAAGCTCGGGCAAAACGTGAAGCTCTCGAAGTTCATCAACCTCTATGGTTGCGAGATCGGCGATGAAACCAAGATCGGCGCCTTCGTAGAGATTCAGAAGAATGCGAGAGTGGGCAAAAACTGCAAGATTTCGAGTCACACGTTCGTGTGTGAAGGCGTCGACATCGAAGACAACGTGTTCGTCGGTCACAATGTGGCCTTTATCAATGACCTGTACCCACGTGCGACGACCGACGGCGGTCAGATGCAGACCGAAGCCGACTGGAAGGTCGAGCGCACGTTTGTAAAGAAAGGCGCCTCGATCGGTTCGGGGTGCACCATTCTGGCCAACGTCACAATCGGCGAGAACGCGATCGTCGGTGCCGGCAGCGTGGTGACCCGGGATGTTCCACCCAACAGCATTGTGTTTGGAAATCCAGCTAAAGTTCGCCGCTATATCGACCAGGCTAAGGAGGTCGCAAAGTGAGCTTGTCCAGCATTCCTTTTCTTGATCTTGTTACTCCGCACGTTGAGCTTGAGCAAGAATTAACCCAAGTGTTTCAGCAGGCGATCCGGACTGCCGGTTTCATTGGCGGCCCAGCGGTCGAAAATTTCGAGAAAGCCTTCGCCGATTTTTGCGGCACGAAGCAATCCGTCGCGGTGAACAGCGGCACCGATGCTCTGAGGTTTGCATTGATGGCAGCCGGGGTCCAGCGCGGAGATGTCGTAGTGACCGTCCCCCACACCTTCATCGCGACGACCGAAGCCATTTCACAGGCTGGTGCACTGCCCGAATTTGTCGATATCGACGAAAAGACCTACAACATGGATCCCGAAAAGCTCCGGGAATACCTGGAAAAGAAGTGCACGAAAGATGCTTCGGGGAAACTGATCAGTCAGCGCAGCAAACGTCCGGTGACGGCGATTGTTCCCGTACACCTGTACGGCCAGATGGCGGATATGGACGTGATTTTGGAATTGGCGGAGCGCTTTGGCCTGATCGTTGTCGAAGACGCCTGTCAGGCGCACGGTGCGGAATACTTTTCCCGTAAGCAGAATCGTTGGCGGAGGGCGGGATCAGTCGGCCGTGCGGCCGCGTTCAGCTTCTATCCGGGAAAAAATCTCGGCGCATGTGGCGAAGCCGGAGCGGTGACGACTAATGACGGCGGAATCGCGGCGCAGGTTCGCATGATCCGCGATCACGGCCAAGCGAAGAAGTACTACCACGATGTGGAAGGCTACAACGGCCGACTGGATGCGATCCAGGCCGGAATCCTTCACGTCAAACTGAAACATCTGTCGGTGTGGAACGACCAGCGTCGGGCGCGGGCGGCCGAATATAAGAAACTGTTCGAAGCCGCGGGCAACCCGTGTAATCCGCCGTATGAGCCCTCTTGGTCCCGTGCGGTGTACCACCTCTACGTGGTGCGCACGGACAATCGCGAAGGACTGATGGCTTTTCTGAAGGAGCAAGGTATCGGGACCGGAATTCACTATCCGATTCCGCTCCATTTGCAGAAGGCCTACCAGCATAAAGGCCATCAGGAAGGCGACTTTCCAATTTGCGAAAAGATCGCGCGCGAGATAGTTTCCTTGCCGATGTTCCCGCAACTGAAGGCGGACCAGCAACAGAGAGTTGTGGAAGCGGTTGCCGCGTTCGTCGAAACCAAGGTCGCACCGCTCACTCGTTGAGCTTCCGCCAGATACGTCAGACCTCCGCTGTGGATGGTAAGTCCACAGCGGGAATACAAATTTGCAACTACTCTTAGGGGGTTCAGGTCGTGAACACAAACAAAAAGGTCGTGGTCGTCGGACTCGGTGAGATAGGCAAGCCGCTGTTCCAGCTAATCTCCAAGCACTATGAGGCGGTCGGTGTGGACATCTCGCCGGTAGGGCGGATCGACCAGGTCGGCGTGATGCATGTCTGCTATCCGTTCCAGATCGCCGATTTCATGGGGGTGACAGCACGTTACATCGAGTATTTCCGGCCGGCGCTGACTGTCATCAACAGCACGGTGTCGGTCGGAACGACGCGCGCAATCGCCGAGCGAACCGGGACTGCGGTGGTGAACAGCCCGGTGCGCGGCAAGCACGTGCGCATGCTCGAGGAACTTCGCCATTACACAAAGTTTGTGGGAGCAGTTGATCCCGATGCCGGCGAGCAGGCCGCGAAGCACTTTCAGTCTGCCGGTTTGAAAACGAAGGTATTGTCCTCGCCGGAGGCGAGCGAACTGGCGAAACTCACAGAAACGACCTACTTCGGCCTGATGATCGCGTGGGCGCAGGAGATCGAAAGGTATTGCGATCAAGCAGGGGCGGACTACAACGAAGTCATCTCGTTCTATGAGGAAATCAAATTCTTTCCTCCGGTCAAGTATTTTCCGGGCGTCATCGGCGGTCACTGCGTCATGCCAAATATCAAGATACTGAGCAAGTTTGACCGTTCGGCCATTCTCGAGGCCATCGAGGCCTCCAACCAAATGAAGATCGAACGAGATGGTGGCAGTAAGGGCGTTGAGGTTGCGGTGGCACCGATGAAGGCAGTTGAGAAGGTTGCAGTTTAGTGTCGATATGCCTGTGAACACGAGATCCATCGTCGCGAGTCGCCGTTTTCAGGTATCGAAGTCCGCACCAGAGTCGCAAAGTAAGAGAACTTTGTCATCACGGTAAAATATGCAGATTACGATCGAGTCTAGGCATCTGCAGGATGTTGTTGTTTTGGTGCCTGACATCTTCAAAGATAATCGAGGTTTTTTCTCGGAAACATTCCGGGCTGATCAATTTGAATTCCTTGGCTTACCAACAGATTTTCCTCAAGACAATCATTCCCGCTCGGCCAAGGGAGTCTTGAGGGGTCTGCATTTTCAGTGGAATCCTCCCATGGGTAAGTTAATGCGCGTTACGCTGGGAGCGGCGTTCCTGGTTGCTGTTGACATTCGAAAGGGTTCTCCGACGCTCGGGAAATGGACCGGCGTGGAGTGTTCTGCAGAAAACCGACGAATGGTTTGGGCCCCGGCGGGCTTTGCCCGCGGTTTCTGTGCGCTTTCGGACGGGGCAGAGATCCAATACAAATGTACGGGTATCTACAACGGTAGAGCAGAGTCTGCCATCCGCTGGGATGATCCGGCAATTGGCATCGAATGGCCGCTTGAGGATACCATCGTTTCGGAGAAGGACCGCAACGCACGCACCCTCGAGGATTGGCTCGCTTCACCCGAATCTGACAACTTTCGTTATTCCTAACAGCCTGAAGTCGAATTCTCTCAGCGGAGCTAACTATGAAAGTGCTAATTGCCGGAGGCGCCGGTTACCTGGGATCAGTGTTGATCCCCAAACTGCTCGAACGCGGCTACAAAGTCGACGTCGTGGATCTCTTCTGGTTTGGCAATCACTTGCCGCGTCAAGTGGGAGTTCTGAACAAGGATATCTTTCAGCTGACGACTGAGGATCTTGAGCCTTATGAGCAGGTACTCTTCCTCGCGGGCCTTTCCAACGACCCCATGGCCGAGTACTCGCCGAGTAAGAATTTCATCTTCAATGCTGCGGCTCCCGCCTACCTCGGTTACATTGCGAAGATTGCCAAAGTGAAGCGCTACATTTATGCCTCGTCGTGCTCGGTCTATGGATATACCGAAAACGAGCTTTACGACGAAACTCGACCAGTGAGTTCCAGCTACCCCTACGGAATCTCGAAGTTGCAGGGAGAGCAGGCCGTCACGCAGTTAATGGACGATAATTTCTCCGTAATCTCTTTGCGAAAAGGTACGATCTCCGGATACAGTCCCAGAATGCGGCTGGACCTCATCATCAATACGATGTTCAAGACGGGAATGCGGGACCGCACGATCACCGTAAACAATCCTTCCATTTGGCGCCCTATCTTAAGTATCGAAGACGCTGCCACTGCCTACATCCGTGCCATCGAAGCTAATGCTAGGATCTCCGGTATATTTAATATCGCCTCTGGCAATTACACGGTCGGCGAGGTAGCCGATTTGATCAAGAGTGCAATTCACGAACGCCTCGACATTCGTGTGAATCTCTGCATCAAGCACATCCAAGACTTCCGCAATTACAAGGTAAACACAGAGAAGGCAGCCAACGTTCTTAGTTTCCATCCTGCCGGGAGCGTTAGGTCAATCGTAGTGAACTTGATCGAGAACATGGACAAGTTTCAAGACTGGGACAATCCGGCTTACTCTAATATCGAGACCTTCAAACAGATTGACAACGGTATCGAAGTTCATCACATGGTGGGTGCATGAGAATCGCTATCATCGGTGCGCAAGGGCAGCTTGGGCGTGACGCAGGCCAAGCGTTCACCGAAAACGGAGACCAAGTGTTTGCTCTGAGCCATGGAGATATTGAAATCTCCAATATTGATTCCGTGGCCACAACGCTGCGAGGTCTGAACCCTGAATTGATCGTGAACACAGCCGCGATGCATCACGTCGAGCGCTGCGAGCAAGATCCGAACCTTGCCTTTGCCATTAACGCTTTGGGCCCACGCAACCTGGGGATGGTTGCACAGGATCTAGGGGCGATCCTGATGCAAATCAGCACAGACTACGTGTTCGACGGCGCCAAGAAAACGCCATACGAAGAGAGCGATGCGCCTCGGCCTGTGAACACGTACGGAAACACAAAACTAGCGGGTGAGTACTACGCGCGTTGCACCACCGACCGTCACTTCGTGCTGCGAACCTCCGCACTCTATGGCAAATACCTGTGCCGCGGTAAAGACGGGCTCAATTTTGTTGACCTCATGCTCAAACTAGGGAAGGAACGCGGCAAAGTGCGCGTGGTCACGTGCGAGGAAGTTACTCCAACTTCGACTTGCGAGCTGGCGCAACAGATGGTGCTGCTAAGCCGATGCGAAAGCTTCGGGTTGTTCCATGCAACCGCTGAGGGGAGCTGCACTTGGTATGACTTCGCGAAGGAGATTTTCGCAATCGCTAAGCTGAATGTGAAGGTTGACGTGGCCGATCCTCATGAATTTCCTGCAAAGATGGCACGCCCAAGCTATTCGGTACTAGAGAACGCAGCTTTGAAGGCTCGGAGCCTGAGTTGTTTTCGTCCCTGGCAAGAAGGACTGCGCCAGTATCTCGATGTCTCTCGTGCGTCAGAACCGGCACCGGCAGTAAAAGCCGTTGGCTAATCATCTGGCAGACGAAGCTTGCATTCACAAGTTGTTGAAAGGGAAAGCAATAATGAAACTTTCTGTAATCGGTGCCGGCTATGTTGGGCTGACAACGGCCGCCTGCCTCGCGCAGATCGGCCATGATGTCTTCTGCAGTGAAAGCGACCTGGACAAGCTATCTAAGCTGCAAAATGGCACTATACCGATCTTCGAGCCGTATCTCGAGAAAATTGTCGGTGCTGCCACAGGGTCGGGGAAGATGCGCTTCGGGTCTACCGAGGAGGCCATTGAGTGGGCCAATGTTGTCTTTATTTGCGTAGGAACGCCTCCACTGCCTAACGGCGACGCTGATCTGTCAGCCATCGAGAAGGTGGCTCGTATGCTGGCAAAGCAAGCGTCAGGGTACCGGCTTGTAATCGAAAAGAGCACCGTGCCAGTGCAAACTGCTTCCCGGCTTGAAGATTACTTTTCCGTTCATAGTTCGAACAGACAGGAATACGATGTCGTCTCCAATCCTGAGTTCCTACGCGAAGGATCTGCGGTCCAGGATTTTCTGCATCCGGATAGAATCGTAGTCGGAGTCGAGTCTCCGCGAGCCGCCGCACTGATGCGTGAGATTTACGAGCCGATTATCAGCCAGACGTTCACCTGTCCTGTTCATTCGGCTTGCACAAAGCAAGCTCGAGCAAGCTTTCTGGTGACAGACACCAAGTCCGCTGAACTCATCAAGCATGCGTCAAATTCGTTCCTGGCCATGAAGATTTCCTTCGTCAATATGGTGGCTGATCTTTGCGAAGTTGTTGGAGCGGATGTCTCGAAGGTGTCCGAGGGCATGGGCCTCGATCCTCGCATCGGCGAAGCATTCTTGAAACCGGGCATCGGCTTTGGTGGGTTCTGCTTCCCCAAGGATTTGCAGGCATTCATTCGGATTGCGGACAAGTCCGGATGCGATTTTTCGCTGTTGAAAGAGGTGGAGACTGTTAATCAGCGGAGAATCGAGCACTTTGTGGAAAAGATTCGCAAGGAGTTGTGGGTGCTGCGCGGGAAAAAGCTTGCCGTCTGGGGTTTGGCGTTCAAACCGAACACTGATGACGTTCGTTTTGCTCCCTCCCTCGCTCTGTTGAAATCTCTGGCCGACGAGGGCGCAGTCATCAGGGCCTACGATCCCCAAGCGACAGCCAAGGCCAGTGCCGTTTTCCCGGACATCGCCTACTGTGCAGATCCGTACGAAGCAGCAGAAGGTGCAGAAGCCATTTTGATCGTCACTGAGTGGGATGAGTTCCGCGCCGTGGATTGGAATCGCCTTGCCACTCTCGTTGACCATCAACTCGTCCTGGACGGCAGGAACATGTTCAAGCCCGAGGAGATCATATCCCGAGGATTTCGCTATGTAAGCGTCGGGCGACCGACAGCAGTTCCCCCCCAGAACTCTTCGAGCAAAATGCAAAGCAGAATTCCTCCCGGAGTAGCTAACGCTGAACAAAACATTCTGGCGTGAGGGGTTCTGAAACAGCTCTTGTCCTTCGCACAAAACAAGCTGGGCTCGGCTCGAGTCGACGGTGCGGAAGAGTTCTCCAGAAGAACGGGTATCCGATCCCACAACGTCGCTTGCTGGCTCGCAAGAGCGGGCAGCAATCTGAACACTGCGAGATCGGACGAGCGAGGCAAGTGTAGTATTCGCAACAGGTTACGGAGGTGTGCCTTTCCTTCGAAATCGGCCATGCACTTCTGGGACTACCGGCACCGGGGGCTTTCCGGTTATAAATTAACCAGACCGCCCAGTAGATCGTGTACCGCTTCCCCTACTGGCAACGATTGTCTGACCAGTGTGGTTCGCTGCGGCGAACCCAGTGCACGATTTATGGAGGACACAGTGATCAACCCCCGGACGCTGCTATTGTCAATGATTTTTTCTCTTGTTGCTCTCGCCATTGCTTCGGCAACTACACATTACATCACACCTTCGGGTGCAGGCAGCGCAAACGGGAATGACTGGAACAACGCCTATGCTGGTATTCCTGGTTCCTTGACCAGAGGCGACACTTACGTTTTGGCTGGAGGCACTTACGGCTCGCACACCTTCAGCACTGCGGATAGTGGAACAAACACCATAACGATACGCAAAGCTCAGGCTGGAACATTCAATGGCGTAGTCTACAACGATGACCTGGTAGCTGGATGGAGTTCTTCGTTCCAGACAACGCAAGCTCTTATCACTTCTTCTGCTGGCTCACAATGGAACGTCACCACTGACTACTGGAATCTTGATGGTGTGCAACCGGGAACGAAGTGGTCAAGCAGTCCCAGCGCATACGGTATCAAGATGATCCCTGGAAATAACAACCAAGAGAACTTTCTGATCCAGATTGGACAGTGGCCGTCAGCCGGATTTGGCAATAATGTGAGCGTGAAGAACATTGCAATGGTCAACTCCGGCCAATCCTATGACCAAACCCAATTCAACCTGATTTTCAATGGCACTACCAGCGGTTACGTTGGATACTGCTATTTCTCCAATGGCCAGGACCTGATTCGCATTGGCGGAGCGCAGAACTTAATCATTGAGTACAACTACATTGGCTCCATATCGTATTTCAGTGATGCTCACGGCGAGAACATTGGAATGCAGTTGGAATCCTACAGCAGCGGTCAGACGCCAGCCAACACGACGATCCGATATAACCTGTTCAACGACTCAGGGACAAGCAATACTACAGGCCAGATCATTGACCTGACCAACACAGGGGACACCAACAACGGCGTCTATATCTATGGCAACATCTTCACGAACCTAACGGGACACAACGGAATCGGCAGCGGCAACAGCGGCAGTCCAGGCTCTCTAACCAACTGGAAACTCTACAACAACACATTCATCAATTCCATTGCCGACTTCAGTGTGCTCTCAACCGGCTCAGAATTGCGGGACAATCTATTCTACGGTTCGGATGCAGAGGTATTCTCTGGCAGCACTCCCGCTACCCGCAGCAATAATTACTGGAACACTTCGACCAACGGGCTGGGCGCGGGAACGAATGACATCACTTCCAGCGAATCCACATCAGTTCTGTTCGTCAACTATGCTGGGGGAGATTACCACCTCGGAAGCGGTTCTGCGGCCCGTGGGATCGGGTTCACGCTTAGTTCTCCTTACAATGTGGACCCTGATGGAAACACGCGAGGTGTTGGCGGGTGGGATGCAGGAACGTTTCAAGCAGGCTCCGTGAGTACTCCAACCAACTTGAAAGACACGGTCCATTAGGCCACTGTCCAAATCTGCGAACGAAGTGTGATCCTATGGGGCACTCTGGGCGAGAGGGCATGGCGCTCCCACCGCCCTCGTTCATTTTCTGTTGAGGAATCCGCGCAGACGCGATAATTTGAAAACCCCGTTTTGCCTATGCAGGAGCATATCCTTCCGACGATTTCATGACGACGGCGTTCTTGTAAATAGCCTCTCGCCGTGGACCTGGACAGCGATCAAACGGCCGCACTTGGATTAATTGGTTGATATTGCAAGCCACCTGTACTCCTCGTGACCGCTTGGGCCTGCACTAACCTTGCTTGCTAGTACGCCCTTCGGTTAGTGTGTCCGGTCGATCATCGTTGGCGATAAATATTGGAAGCAATGATGGAACCTTTGGTCAGCGTAATCATACCGACCTATAACCGGTCAGCGGTGATTGGTCGGACCATCGAGAATATCTTCGCTCAAACGTATTTGAGCGTAGAGCTTATTATCGTCGACGACGGTTCAACAGACGACACGCAGATGAAGCTTCGAGAGTTTCTAGGCCGAATTCGCGTGATCACCCAGGCCAATGCCGGACCTGCTGTCGCACGGAATCGGGGCGCCGAAGTCGCGCGCGGAGAGATTATCGCTTTTCAAGATTCTGATGACTTATGGAAACCCACGAAGCTCGCGCGCCAAGTGTCGCTTCTAACCAAGTACGGTAAATCGGTGCCGTGTTGCATCTGCAATGCCATCATGGGGGTGGTAGACGGTAAAGAGTGGACATCATTCGGCGACTCGGTGATTCGTCCAGAGCATCGTGAGGGTCTTTGGCTTAACGTGCCAGAGGTGTTGGCAACCAGGTTCGTATTGTTCAATCAGACCGTTGCTATCCGCCGGGAGGCTTTCGAAAAAGTCGGCGGCTTTCGAAACGATCTGAAGTACCTAGAAGACTACGATCTGCCGTTGCGCTTGTCCCTAGAAGGCCCCTGGGCGTTCATCCGCGATCCTCTCATCATCTATGGTGAGGGTTCGCCTGAAAGCTTTTCTCAGCAGGCGTTGAGGGAGCCGGTGGTTTTGAGGGAATGCGCAGTGGAGATCTTCGAGAGCATTCTGGAAAGGGTCAAGAACCAGGGCGGCAACACAAGACTTCGGAGACTTCTCGCACAAAGACTGAGAATGCTCCGCTGGTTGCTTGCGGGAGCCAAGCTTAATCAAGCAAATTTGTTTGCTGCTCGGCTGATTGGGCAGGGCTTGATCTTGTTGGATCATTATCTTCGCGCGGCGTTCAGAAGATCGCCGTGGTTCCCGCAGCCAATAACGACTCCATGTGATGCGATCGGAACGGGTGGTCCGGAGTCTCTGCAAGAGGTGTAGTCTCATGGAACCTAAACACTACCAATTCGGCGGCGGCGAAGCTGAGACGGTCTTGCACCCGATAGTGGTGGTAATTCTACTGATCGTTATCATCCTGCTTCTTCTGCGGTCTCGCCGGTACTCCATACCCGCATTTCTCTTTGGCACATTCTTGATTCCTGCTGGACAGCAAATCGTTCTCGCTGGAGTCCATGTTTTCGCATATCGGATCATACTTCTAGCTGCGTTGCTAAGAATGATACGATTCAGGCGGTCGCCTCCGCTTGCGGGAAAATGGAACTTCATCGATACGGCATTCTCTCTATCGGTTATGTTTCACGTGGTCGCGTTTGCTCTGCTCTATTTGGAGATGGCGGCGGTCATCAATCAGGCAGGTTTTGTTTGCGACTACATCGGGGGATATTTGTTTCTAAGGTATGCAATTCGAGATAACGAGGACATCGTGGAGGTCATCAAGTGTTTCGCGGTGCTCACAGTCATCTTCGCAGTGTGCATGCTACGCGAGCAATTCACGGGTGAAAATATCTTTGGCCACTTGGGCGGAGTTGAGCTGCTATCTGAGGTTCGAGAAGGGCATATCCGGTCGCAGGCGGTCTTCCAGCACGCGATCTTGGCGGGAACCTTTGGGGCGATCCTAATGCCGTTGTTCGTGTGGCTATGGAAGAGCGGGAAAGCGAGAATTCTTTCTGTCGCTGGCGTTGTTGCTTCCGTGGCAATGGTGGTGACTACCGCCTGTAGTACTCCACTTTTCGCATACGGTGCCGCAATTGTTGGAATATGCTTCTGGCCAGTCCGCAAACATATGCGGTTGTTCAGATGGGGTTTTGTCATCGCTCTGGTCGTGCTACAGCTAGTGATGAAGGCCCCTGTGTGGGCCCTAATCGAGCGCGTTCATCTGGTAGCTGGGTCTTCAAATTATCACCGGTTTCAGCTCGTTGATCAGTTCATAAGACACATGGGCGACTGGTGGCTCCTGGGAACGAGCTCTAACGCTAGCTGGGGCTACCAAATGTTCGATACGTCAAACGAGTACGTTGCACAGGGCGTAACCGGAGGTCTGTTTTCACTTGTCTTTTTCGTCCTGACGATTTCTAGCTCCTTTGGACGGATTGGAAGGGCCAAGAGGTCTATCGAAGGAAGAGATCCGCAATTCGAGTGGCTCCTGTGGCTCCTAGGTAGTGCGTTGTTTGCCAATGTTGTAGCCTTTTTTGGGATTAGTTATTTTGATCAAACACGCGTTGCATGGTTTGCGCTGCTGGCCATGATAAGTGCGGCTACCACGGGCCGTCGACCCATTGCTCTCTATGTCACCAAGAAACAGCTTGTGCCCCAGTTATCAAACGGCGACATGTTGGTATCTGCGAAATGAAGTTGTGAGTCTGAATTATAAGCATGCCTATGGCCAATCACATCGCAGCCATCACACTGTAAGATAGGGGCTTAGGCCTCAGTGTCAAGCGCGGCTACGGAGACGACGAGACGCTGTGACACACGATAACCAGCAGCTGCGGAAACGTAAACGCGTTGGGGTGGATGGATCTCGGGCATGATTACTCAAATGGTTCCACACATAACCTAAGAATGGTCGTGTTGTTATACAAAAAGACCCACGTTAAAGAATTATCCTATGAAGAAACTATCAATCGTCATCGTCACGTGGAATTGCAAAGTATTTCTCAAGGAGTGCCTGGACTCACTAGCTAGCTACAGGCAGGATTCGGAGACGGAAATTATCATCGTCGACAATGCCTCCCAGGATGGTACTCCCGAGCTTGTACGCGAGCATTACCCGGAGATCACTCTAATCCAGAGCAAAGAGAACCTCGGTTTTCCAAGGGGAAACAACGTAGGACTGCGCAAGAGCTCGGGAAGATATGTGTGCCTAATCAATCCTGATGTGCGGGTGTTAAATGGCTGCATCCAGAAAATGATGGCCCACATGGAGCGGAATCCACGCATTGGTCTGCTGGGTCCGCGGATGCTAGGTGCGGACGGTGTATCGGCTCGTTCGTATATGGGTGCTCCCACTTTGTGGAACCTGTTGTGCAGAGCCTTAGCCCTAGATACTGTGTTTTCGAAAAGCAAGTTGTTTAGCGGCTTCCTGATGTTCCACTTTGATCGCAGTAAAACGGCAGAGGTGGACATTCTAAATGGTTGGTTTTGGATGACGCGCCGGGAAGCGATCGAGGAAGTTGGGTTCTTGGATGAAGGCTTGTTCATGTATGCGGACGATCTCGATTGGTCCAAGCGTTTTCGTGACGCTGGATGGAAAGTCGTATATTTCGCGGAGGCAGAGTCGATACATTACGGAGGTGGAACAACTGCACGTGCCCCGGTGCGGTTTTCTGTTGAAATGCAAAGAGCCAATTATCAGTACTGGAAGAAGAACTACGGCAGGCTGTCCCAATCGGCGTATCTAGCAATCATGTTGCTGCACCAGGTTATCCGTTTGGTCGGCTATTCTGTCCTTTGGGCGTGCCGGATCGCTAACCGCGACGAAACGCAGTTCAAGCTCAAACGGGCCCTCGCATGCCTGCAATGGGTGGTGGGTATCGGCCACCACGGTCAGGTCACGGCAGACGCAAGAATTCAAGCAGAAACCACTCCTTGCTGACAAAACTGACGAAATTGGCCGGTAACACGGAGAGGGAGGTGGGTAGATTGGGGTCTGCTGAACGGGAAGCCATGAAAGGGTACGCATACGTCCTTGTAACACCAGCCAGAAATGAGGAAGCCTATATAGGGGGCACTATTGAAGCTGTAGTGTCCCAGACTGTCTTACCTCAAAAGTGGGTGATTGTGAGTGATGGATCGGCCGACCGTACAGATCAGATCGTGGCTTTGCACGCGCGCGAGTATGGGTTCATTCAGCTGCTCAGGACGGGCGAGGTGGGAAACGCAAGCGAAAGAGATTTCGGGTCTAAGGTCATGGCATTCCGCGCAGGATACGCAGAATTGTGCGGCACATCGTACCAGTTTGTTGGCAATTTGGATGCTGACATCACTCTTGCCCCGACCTACTTCCAAGAGCTCTTGGGAAGGTTCGACGCCAACCCCAGGCTTGGCTTGGCCGGGGGAATAGTGCTCGAGCCCGACAAGGATCGCTTTGTGCCACAGCAAACGAGCTTGGATAGTGTTTGTGGCTCGGTTCAGTTATTTCGCCGCGAATGCTACGAAGCGTTCGGCGGTTACGTCCCAATGCGAATGGGAGGAGTCGATGCTGCGGCCGAGATCATGGCTCGAATGCATGGCTGGCAAGTACGGACATTTCGTGATATTCACGCGCATGCCCAGCGACGAGTAATTACCGGGGGGGCAACGATCTTTCACACCAGGTACCGCCAAGGAGTGTCGAACTATTTGCTTGGCTATCATCCCATTTTTCAGGTGGCGAGCTGCCTCTCGAGAGTCGCTAGAAAACCATATTTGATCGGCAGCATTGCCGCACTGTTAGGATATGGATGGTCGTGGTTAAGGAGAAATGATAGAGCGCTTCCTGATGATGTTGTTCGTTTCCTGAGATCGGAACAGATACACAAGCTTTCCCAATGTCTCCCACTTCGTTCGATAGCCGAAAAGTGAGCCAACTGGAGCACAAGTAGTTAGCAGATTGTAGACCCGTGCGGTGCGGGAATCTTAGGCCAGACAAGCCAGAGTAATTATTATGTGCGGGATTTGCGGTCAATTTGAATTCGGGAACGGTGTGCCTGTTACGGCAGAAGGAATAAGGGCCATGACCAATCGGATGGTCCACCGGGGGCCTGACGATGAAGGATTGTACCTCTCAGGATCCTTGGGACTGGGTTTCCGACGCCTCTCGATCATTGACCTCGGGGGTGGACACCAGCCCATGTCGGACCAGGAAGGTTCGGTTTGGGTGGTGTTTAATGGTGAAATTTATAACTTTAAAGAGTTAAGAAAGGAATTGGAGTGTCGCGGGTACGTATTTCGCACGCGTTCTGACACAGAAGTTCTGGTGCATGGATACAAGCAGTGGGGAAAAGATCTTCTCCATCACTTGAATGGGATGTTTGGCGTGGCCATTTGGGATGAAGTCAGACGAGAGCTGATGCTGGCACGGGACCGGGTTGGTATTAAGCCGGTCTATTACAATCTTTCCTCTGACCGCCTTGTGTTTGCTTCGGAGATTCGTCCGTTGCTGGCCTGCGAGAGTGAGAAACCTCAGCTTGACCCTGAGGCTATCGGCCTGTTCTTACGCTACAGATACACGCCCTCTCCGTTGACCGTGTTCAAGGGAATCAGGAAACTCGCACCTGGGACGAGATTGATCGTCAAAGAAGGCGGGCGGCCGGTTCTTGAGCGTTGGTGGAACTTCAAGCCAGAGCCCTTTGATCCTATGCCGAGCGGAGAGGAAGCTGGCGATAAGATTCTAGAACTCTATGAACAGGCTGTGAAGCGTCAACTCATAAGCGACGTTCCCCTTGGGTTATTGTTGAGCGGCGGGTTGGACTCGGGGCTCTTGCTCGCCCTGATGAACCAGAACGGAAGCGGGCGGAATACGTACAGTGTGGGATATGGGGCAACCTTTGCCCAGGACGAGCTTTCTAGCGCAGCGCGCACAGCAGAGATGTTAAAGGCGCCAAACGTGTCCCTAAAAATTGATCGCGAAACCTTCGACGCCTCTCTGCCAGACATCCTGACGAGTCTGGAGGAGCCGATTGCTGCGTCTTCCGTCGTCCCGATGTACCACATTTGTAGGCGTGCTCGGGAGGACGTAAAGGTAGTGTTCATGGGGCAGGGGCCCGACGAACTCTTCGGTGGTTACGTACGTCACCTTGGCGTTCGCTACGGGAATTATTGGCGAGCTTTGCCAAGATCGCTCCGGCGGCCTCTGGCACTAGCGGTGACCAGGCTTTCCAGCAGCGATTCGGTCCAACGAGGGCTTTACTCTTTGGGTGCCGAGGACCGGTTGGAAAGGTACCAAAAGGTATTTTCAATCATGCCGGACTACTTGATCACCCAACTCTTTCGCTCTGATGTCCTCGACGGTGGCACAATCGATCAGATCCCAGCATTGTGGAGGGATTTAGAGCCATTGATGTCCCGAACCGATGAACTTGGTGGGCTGCAGTTCCTAGAAATCCGATCTTCGCTTCCGGACGAATTGTTAATGTACGCTGACAAAATGTCGATGGCTCACGGCCTTGAGGTACGTGTACCCTATCTAGACCAAGAGATTGTAGAGTATGTCGAACGTCTCGATTCATCTTTCAAAGTGCGTAATGCCACGAGAAAGTGGATTCATCGCAAGGTATGCAAGCGTCTGCTACCTGCTGAAATCATTCGGCGGCGAAAAGTCGGCTTCGCCGTGAATGTAGTCGATGAGTGGTTTCGAAAATCGCTCTCGCAACAGATGGACAATGCTTTGCTTGATCAGAGCTCACATATATACGAGTATTTGCGTCCCTCGGAAGTGTCACGTCTTCTCACGGAGCACAAGAGTGGCCACAGGGACAACCACAAGATATTATTTAGTCTAGTGGTCTTAGAACACTTTGCGCGGACTGTCAAAGCATAGCAGCCCGTGGTGCAAGTCTGGATTCCGGAACGGAAAAGGATTGGGTGATCCACAGGGATTGTTCGTAGACTTCAGGCATGGCGATGGGGACGCGCAAGCAGCGGGAGAAGCAAGAGGAGATTTGGATCGCGCAGCAGGAGTTGGCATCGGCTCCGGGGCATCCGTTTTATCAGCGTTTGAATGAGTTGTTGGAGGCCGAGGGCTTCGACGAGTTTGTCGAGAAGCGGTGCGCGAAGTTCTATGCGGAGAAGTACGGGCGTCCGTCGCTGACGCCGGGCATCTATTTCCGCTCGCTGCTGATCGGGTATTTCGAGGGCCTCGGGGCGGAACGCGGGATAGCCTGGCGGCTGGCGGACTCGCTGGCGTTGCGGCGTTTTGTGGGCATCGGGCTGGACGAGTACACGCCGGATCACTCGACGATTTCGCGGACGCGGCGGCTGATCGATCTGGACACGCATCGCGAGGTGTTCGGCTGGGTGCTGGGCGTGCTGGCGGATCGTGGGCTGCTGAACGGTCAGCGGGTCGCCATCGATGCGACGACGCTGGAGGCGAACGCGGCGATGCGTTCGATTGTGCGGCGAGACACGGGGGAGAGTTACGAGGAGTTTCTGCGCGGGCTGGCGAAGGCGTCGGGGATCGAAACGCCGACGCGGGAAGACCTGGCGCGGTTGGACCGCAAGCGCAAGAAGCGGATGTCGAACAAGGAGTGGAAGAGTCCGGCGGACGGGGATGCGCGGATCGCGAAGATGAAGGATGGGCGCACGCATTTGGCGCACAAGGCCGAGCACGCGGTGGATATGGACACGGGCGCGGTGCTGGCGGTGACGCTGCAAGGCGCGGATCAGGGCGACACGGCGACGCTGGATGAAACGTTGAGCGAGGCCGGGATGGCAGTGGCGGAGCAGGTGGGGCGCGAGGCGGAGTTGCGGCCCGACGAAGAGCCGAAGGTGAACGTCAACGGGATCGAAGAGACGGTAACCGACAAGGGCTATCACAGCGGCGCGGTGGTCGAGCGGATGAAGGCGTACGGGGTGCGCAGCTACATTCCGGAGAAGAAGCAGAAGGGGCGGAGGAACTGGGCGGGCAAAGCGGCCGAGCAGCAAGCGGTGTACGCGAACCGGCGGCGGGTGCAGGGCAGCTACGGCAAGAGTTTATTGCGGCGGCGGGGCGAGTTGGTGGAGCGCAGCTTCGCGCACTGCTACGAGACGGGTGGGATGAGGCGCTGCCACTTGCGCGGACGGGAAAACATTTTGAAGCGGCAGTTGGTTCATGTCGGCGCGTTCAATCTGAGCTTGATTTTGCGGAAACTGTTGGGTGCAGGCACGCCGCGGGAGTGGAAGAACCTGCGTTCGGCGGCGGTTCGGCTTGTTTTGTTCGTGTTTCAACGCAGGAACACGCTGAACCCGTCCGGCAGAAGCCGCCACACGAGTTTCCGCCCCATCAACTTAGTCCGGCCGCTCTGCCGCTCCCCCAGAATTGTCAGCACTTGCACCACGGGCTGATAGGCAGCTTCAGGGTGCGACAGTCAGTGCGCATTTCTCACAGGTGTCCCTTTCTTGATTGCTGTCATTGCCAAGGATAACGAGATCAAAGCGGTTCGGGAGTTCTTTGAGCTATTCAAGACACCATGGGAGGTATATGTTCGGCATCGTAGCTATGATCTTGTCATAGCAACATGCGATGAAGTGCCCGAAGACATAAATTCGCGTGTGCTCGTAGTCTACAATTCGCGGTCCATTAGATTTGACGATCAAATTGGGGTTGCGACAGAGTTAAAGGGAAGATGCGACTGGGTCGAGTTTCAGGGTGTTGAGTTTCCGGTCTATGGAGAGGTGGCTCTGTGTCGAGGGGCTGGGCGGGCATTGTTGAGACACCGGGCGACGCTTGAGACGGTCGGGACTGAGCTCGTAATATCAGGACGCCCGACCATACGTGTCGGATTTGATTTATTTCAGGAAGTGGCATTCTTGCTCTCCCAGGGCCAGCCGCCGGAGAACGCTCATATTCCGGCCTTGGAGGTTCACGTTTCGCTGCTTCGAGCAGTCATGGTGAGCGCGGGCGTTCCGTTCGTCGAGGTCCCGCCGGTACCCGCCGGGTACGATTTCATGGTGTGTCTTACGCACGATGTTGACTTTGTCGGCATACGGGACCACAAGTGGGACCACACGATGTGGGGGTTCGTTTATCGGTGCTTTGTGGGTTCGCTAGTGAATGTTGTGAAAGGCAGACTAGGATGGTCCAAATGCCTGCAGAACTGGAAAGCTGGCCTCTCTCTTCCGTTAGTCTATCTGGGCTTCCGAGACGACTTCTGGCTCGAGTTTGGACGGTACATGCAAATGGAGAAAGGGCTTGGCTCAACGTTTTTTTTTATTCCATTTAAGAACGTCGCTGGAACGATAGAGTCTACTTGCGCGCCAAGGCGTCGGGCTGCGAAGTATGACTTGGCTGAAATAAAAGAACACCTGCAAGAACTACTGGAGGGTGGCTGTGAGATCGGTCTTCACGGGATTGATGCGTGGCAAAATTCTGAGAAAGCTCATGCGGAGTTGCACCGATTCCGAGAGGTGACAGGACAATCCGACGTGGGAATTCGCATGCATTGGCTTTACTGGGCAGCAGGCTCCGAAAAGGCCCTTGAAGAGGCAGGCTTCTCGTATGATTCCACGTCTGGTTATAACAATGCCGTTGGTTTTCGAGCGGGTACAACTCAGGCGTTCTGCCCTTTAGGATTTGGCAAGCTACTTGAGCTTCCACTCAATATTCAGGACACAGCGATGTTTTATTCGGACCGGATGCAGCTGTCGGAAACGGATGCTCTGGATGCTTGTAAACGGTTAATCGACTCCACTGTTTCGTTTGGGGGTGCACTGACAGTGAATTGGCACACCAGAAGCCTGTCGCCTGAGAGATTGTGGGGAGACTTCTATGCGAAGCTGTTGGAGGAAATACGTACGCACCGGGTATGGTTCGGAACTGCCGGGGAGATAGTCCGGTGGTTCCAGAAGAGACGTTCGCTGCAGTTCGATTCGGTGCGGTTTGAAGACCACAGGGTACACGTGGAACTGAGCAATACCTCCTTTGCTTGCGCCCCCCCCCTCAAGGTGAGAGTTCACCATCCCAGGTCCGCATCGGACGAGTCTGCGTTTCCAACTGTGTGGGCCTGCACAGAAGCCGAGTGGAATGGCGAAGAGCTGTTGGAAATACCGTACTGACGGCCACTTCGATGAAGGACAACCTCAAGATATCAGGTAGCGTTGAAGGGCGGAAGCAGGTCTGCATGCTTGCGTACACTTCTTACGCGACAGACGGACGTGTGCGACTAGAAGCAGAGTCCCTGGTCCAATGGGGTTATGAAGTGTGTTTTTTGGCCCTCAAAGCCGAACCCCAGCCGCGAAACTATTGTCTATGCGGTGTGAACGTCGTCGAGTTGGACGTTGAGAAGTATCGCGGTAAGAACAAATTCCGCTATCTGCTTTCCTACCTGCATTTCTTAGTGCTTGCATTAGTGAGATGTACTTATCTCTTCTTCCGATCTCGCATACAGGTGATTCACGTACATAACATGCCGGACGTGCTAGTATTTGCGGCTCTCGTCCCTCGGATCTTCGGTTGTAAGGTGATCCTGGACGTCCACGATACGATACCTGAGACTTATGCTGGAAAATTCGAATCTCGCTCTGGATTTCTTGTCAAGCTGTTCAGATTCGAAGAGTGGCTGAGCTGTTTATTCGCACACCAGGTCATTGCCGTAAACCATGTCCAACGGGACGTCATCATCAGCAGAGGAGTTCCTGCGAAAAAAGTTTCCACTGTAATAACCATGCCGAGCTTCAGCAGGCACCCGCAGGCCCTGATTGCACGTGGCGGCGATCAACGATTTCGACTCGTGAACCACGGTACAGTGTCGAAACGGTTGGGAATTGACTTACTCATCCGGGCCGCTGGGGTTCTGGTTCATGAGATTCCCGGGTTTGAATTACACATCATTGGTGGGGGCGATGATCTGGAGGAAATAGTGCAGTTGAGCGAAGAATTGGGGCTTTCAGGTCATGTGTATTTCCGTAGGGGAGTGCCCTGGGATGTTCTGCCGCAGGAATTGTGTACCATGGATGTCGGGATCGTTGCCAACAGGGTGAACATCGCGACGCAGCTGATGCTTCCGTCGAAGCTGATCGACTATGTGAGTCTGGGCATTCCGGCAGTCGTCCCGAAGCTTAGGGCCCTAGAGTACTACTTTACACCGGACATGGTCTCCTATTTCGAACCGGAGAATGTTCAGTCGATGGTAACTGCCGTACTGAGTCTTTACCAGAGTAAAGAGCGAAGGCAACAGCAGTCCGCAAGTGCGAAGTGTTTTCTAGAGAGATATAGCTGGAACAGGAACCCGGAGCTGCGGGATCTTTACGCAGGTCTAATTGATGGCGCTTCCGATGAAATACTCCGCGCTAGGGGAAAGAGACTCACGCAGAACCTCGCGCATGAGCGCATAAGCCCCGGCGGAACAGGGGCTACGGCCAAGGCTGGCCCGCAGCATGAATAGAGACTCACCGCGCATTCTATACGTAACGACACATTGGCCCCACACAGCGGGTACCGGTGCGCACCTGCGGTCTCTTAACTTGCTTCGCGCCTTGGAACAAATGGGGACCGTGGAGGTCGTCATCTTGCACGATGAGAGCACAAACGGTCACCGAATCTCGGAACCGGGTAGTGAATTGAGCGTCGCATACACTCTTCAGGTGGAGCCGCGGCTAAACAAGACGTTAATCGACAAGCTCAGGTGGACATTCGATCCGAAGAGCGACTATCCGAACGGTTGCGGCGTGGGGTACGAGGCGATGCGTCGCGTTCGTCGCAGCCTGAGCGAATTCGACTTGATCTGGTTCTTCAAGCTGCGCGGTGCGGATACGTTTCCGAATGCAACTTGGCCTTGCTCGGTGGTGGATATTGACGATGTGCCGAGCACTTATGAGCGTGCGATGTTGCAAAAAGGAGGAGGGCTGTTAGAGCATTTGTTGACTCGCAGAAGGTTGTTCAATTGGAGGCGCAGAGAAAGGCTCCTGGGAGACCGATTTGACGTGCTCACGGTTTGCAGCGAGGAAGACAGGCAATACCTGAAGAGCACAGGGCTGAAGGTTCCCATCCACGTCATCCCAAACGGCTTTGAACGACCTCAGGGGGAACCAGTTCGCAGCCCAGCGACACCGCCGAGAATCGGGTTTACCGGTCTGTTTAATTACATCCCAAATAGCGAAGGAATCCGTTGGTTTGTGAACGAGTGTTGGCCAAAGATCAAACGCGAGGTGCAGGATGCACGGTTGCGACTTGTCGGCCCAGGCAGCGATGGACCTCTCAAACCTGGTGGTCCAGACGTTGACGGGCTAGGGTGGCTTGCCAATCCTTCGGACGAGATCAAGACATGGTCTCTTATGGTAGTTCCGATACGAGTGGGAGGTGGAACGCGGGTCAAGATCGCTCAAGCATTCAGCCAGAAGTGCCCGATTGTGTCGACTTCGCTCGGGGCTCACGGTTACCGACCGCGGGACGGACATGAAATGTGTCTCGCTGATTCCGCTGACGCATTCTCCAATGCGTGCATTAAGCTGATTCGTGAGCCGGAGATAGCGGCACAGATGGCTGAAAGGGCATGGGTCCAGTTCCTGGAGAAATGGACTTGGGATGCCACTCATTCTTTGGTTTGGGCGGCGGCAGAAGATTGTCTGCGACTGAACGGCCGAGACCTTCCTTCTTCCCCTAGTCGGGAGAGAGAAGGGAGATGGGAAGACGGGCATACGGGACAAGAGTCGGTTTTTGCAGAAGACAGTTGCGGTCCACTCACAGGAAGAGATTCCCGGCAGGATTTCGACTAAGACCCATGACTGAGCGGAGCGGCTAATCCGTTCGCCGCATTGGATGACCTTTCAGGAAACAAACCTGGCCGGAGTTGTTGAGGTCCGCCTCGATCTCCGGTGCGACGAACGTGGTTTTTTTGCCCGTTCCTGGTGCGAAAAGGAATTTGTCAATCACGGACTGAACCCCAGGCTCGTGCAGTGCAGTGTTTCATTCAATGTACGGAAGGGAACCCTGCGCGGGATCCATTACCAGGACCAGCCCTTTCCAGAAGCCAAGCTTGTGCGCTGCACCCAAGGTGCGATTTACGATGTCGCGGTCGATCTTCGTCCCCAGTCGCCGACGTTCAAACAATGGTTCGGGGCGGTTCTGAGCGCGGAAAACCGTCATATGCTCTACATTTCTGAAGGATGCGCTCACGGGTTTCTGACACTCCAGGACGACACGGAGGTGTTTTACCAGATGTCGGAGTTCTATCATCCGGCCTCGGCTCGTGGGGTGCGGTGGGATGATCCCGCATTCCAGATTGTCTGGCCCGAGAGAGTCGATGTAATTTCCGATCGTGATCGCATGTACCCGGATTTCAAAGCCTAGAAATGAATCTGTTGAGAGAATTTGAGCAGAGAGATCTGGCGGACGTAGGCCGCGAACTGCATGCCTTTGCTGCGGAACTCTACCCGATTTGCCGGAGTATTACCGGGAACGGAATCAGGCAGACGCTGGAGATGATCAAGAAGCGCATTCCGCTGCAGACTTTCGAAGTCCCCAGCGGAGCCCCAGTCTTCGACTGGATCGTGCCAAAGGAATGGAATATCTGGGACGCCTACATAAGGATTCCAGATGGACAGCGGGTGGTGGATTTTCAGCAAAACAATCTGCATGTATTGAACTACAGCACACCAGTGCGCGGGATAATGCCGCTGAGCGAACTGAAGCCGCATCTGTTCTCTCTGCCCGATTATCCTGAGTGGATCCCCTACCGAACCTCTTACTACCAGCCGAACTGGGGATTCTGTCTTTCCCATAGGCAGCTTTTGACTCTGGAAGACCGCGACTACGAGGTGTGCATCGACTCCACGCTCGAAGACGGACACCTAACCTACGGCGAATGCTATCTGCCGGGCCGCTCGAGCGAAGAAGTCTTGATCTCGTGTCATGCTTGCCATCCTTCGTTGGCGAACGACAATCTTTCAGGACTGGCCGTTGCGACTTTCCTGGCGGATTTGTTATCCAGGCAGGACCGTCGTTATTCCTACCGTTTCGTTTTCATCCCAGGGACGATCGGCGCGATTACTTGGCTCGCGCGAAATCGGGAGAACGTGCGGCGTATCCGCCACGGGTTGGTCTTAACGGGGATTGGCGACAAAGGTGGCTTCCATTACAAGAAGAGCCGCCGCGGAGATACTGAGATTGACCACGCGGCAGCGCACGTTCTGAAGCACTGCGGGGAAGCGTCGGAAGTTCTGGATTTCTCACCCTACGGCTATGACGAACGGCAGTACTGCTCCCCGGGTTTCAACCTGGCGGTTGGGTGCCTCATGCGAAGCGTTTGGGGAACCTTCCCGGAGTACCATACTTCTGCCGACAATCTCGATTTCATTCAGCCCATGCAGCTGGCAAGATCCCTTCGGGTATGCGCCGATATTGCGGATGTGATCGAGAACAACCGGCGCTATCGCAATCTGAGCCCTTACTGCGAACCTCAACTGGGAAAGCGAAACCTTTATCGGTCCACTGGCGGTGAGTCGATCGGGACGGAGATCAACGCGCGCCTGTGGGTGCTCAGCTTTTCCGACGGAGAGCACACGCTACTGGACATAGCGGAGCGTTCTGGTTTGCCGTTCGCAACGATCAACAATGCAGCCGACTTGCTGTGCCAAAGTGGTCTGTTGTCCGCGATTGATGACGGCAAACCCTCGGAGGCAGCCCCAGACAGCAGTTCCCACCGTGAAGGTTCCGCGAGTCGCAGAACCGCGCGGGCAGCAACCAAGTTAGTTGGGCCTCAAGACTAGGTAACCGGTGACCGATTACCCCCACAACGTGACGGGAGGGCCATTGCGACGAATGCAAGGTCTGTGTGAGGATGGTTGGCGATCGCATCCTTTTTACTCAAGGACGAAGTTCTTCCCCATTGCATAAGTTCCTTTGTTTATTGTGCTTAAGAGGCGTCTTGCAGGTACTTTGAAGCGCAGGTAGTATCGTTTCTCAGACTGGGCGGCTTCGCGAGCACAAGCACCGAGTTTTTCTCCGAGACAGGAGTCCCATGAAAGTACTGCTGACTGGTCATAAGGGTTACATCGGGGCCGTGGCGGGGCCGATCCTAGGTTCGGCTGGCCATGAAGTTAGCGGCCTCGACACCGATCTATTCGCTGGCTGCGACTTCGGAGACGCGTCTCCGGCGATCCCAGAACTTCGCAAGGACCTCCGCGATCTCACCCGGGCAGACCTGGAAGGCTTCGACGCGGTCGTCCATCTGGCTGCTCTGTCGAATGATCCATTGGGGAATCTCGACTCCCAACTCACCTATGACATTAACCATCTCGCGTCAGTAAAGCTGGCGAAACTCGCGAAAGAAGCAGGCGTAAAGCGCTTCGTCTTCTCTTCTTCGTGCAGCACCTATGGTGCGGCGGGCGACGGCTTCCTGGATGAGAGTGCATCACTGAACCCAGTCACTCCGTATGGCGAATCGAAAGTTCTTGTCGAGCGCGACATTCGGCCACTGGCGGATGAGAATTTCAGCCCCACATACATGAGAAATGCAACTGCCTATGGCGCTTCTCCGCGGTTGCGGCTGGACATCGTATTGAACGACCTAGTGGCCTCGGCCTGTACGACCGGTCGGATTCTCATCAAGAGCGACGGTACGCCCTGGCGTCCCATCACACATATTCGCGACATCATCGCTGCCATTGTGGCGGTACTCGAAGCGCCGTGCGATCGGATTCACAACGAGACCTTCAATGTTGGCCGCACCGAAGAAAATTACCGGATCCGCGAACTGGCAGACATCGTCGCTGAAGTTGTACCCGGATGCCGCGTGGAGTACGCTCCTGGCGGCGGGCCTGACAAGCGCTGTTATCGCGTGACCTGCGACAAGATCAAGCGCCTGCTGCCGAACTTCTGTCCCGAGTGGACCGCCCGCAAGGGTGCGCAGGAACTCCGCGATGCATATCGGGCGGTGGGGCTTACAGCCGAAGACATGGAGCGCGGCCGCTACGTGCGGATTAGTCAGATCCAGCGCCTGCAGAAAGCCGGGCAACTGGACAGCTCTCTCCGGTGGAGCCACCAGCGCGCTGAGACGCCCTTGCTTGCCTAAACCACTCCATTCTGAACAAGGCTCATGACTACGATAATGCCTTCCTTTGAGACTCAGCAGATGGCGACTGCCAAGAGCTGCCGCTTTTGCGGCAACGGTCTGCAGCGGACGTTTGTCGATCTGGGGTTGTCTCCGCTTTGCGAGACGTATCCTTCGGCTGCCGATTTGAACCGTAGCGAGACTTACTATCCGCTGCACGTCTACGTTTGCGAAAAGTGCTGGCTCGTGCAATTGGAGGAGTACGAGACTCCAGAGCAGATTTTCAGCGACTACCCTTACTTTTCTTCTTTCTCGGATTCCTGGCTCAAACACTGCGAAAAATACTGCGAGGCCATGAAGATTCGCTTCGGCCTGAGCCGCGAGAGCTTCGTGGTGGAGGTGGCCAGCAATGATGGCTATCTGCTGCAGTATTTTGTCAAGCGCGATGTCCCGGTGCTGGGGATCGAGCCGGCGGCGAATGTTGCCAAGGTAGCGATCGAAAAGGGCGTTCCCACACTGGTTCGATTCTTCGGAACGAAACTGGCTAGGGAACTAGCCGCCGAAGGCCGCTGCGCCGACCTCGTGCTCGGCAACAACGTGCTGGCGCAGGTTCCGGATCTGAACGACTTCGTCGAAGGTCTCAAGGTGATTTTGAAGCCGGAAGGCGTGCTGACGCTGGAATTCCCGCATCTGCTGCAGCTAATGCAACTTAACGAGTTCGACACGATCTACCACGAACACTTTTCATATTTTTCGCTGCTCAGCACGATCAAAATCATGGAAGTGCACGGACTGAAAGTGTTCGACGTGGACGAATTGAAATCGCATGGAGGATCGCTCCGGATCTATGCGTGCAGAACTGAGAGCAAGACCTATCCCGCGGAGCCGAATGTGAGCAAAGTGCTTTCGGACGAGGCCCGAGCCGGACTCGACCGGGTCGATGGCTACGAGAGCTTCGCACAGCAGGTGAAGGAAACGAAGTTCGCACTGGTAGATTTTCTGGTTTCTGCGGCGAAACAGGGCAAGAAGGTAGCGGGCTATGGCGCGCCGGGTAAGAGCGCAACTCTATTGCATTACTGCGGTATCGGGAAGGATCTGATCGAGTACACGGTGGATCGCAGCCCGTACAAGCAAGGGCGGTTCCTGCCCGGCAGCCGCATCCCGATTTACCATCCGGACCGCATTCGCGAGACGCGGCCTGACTATGTCGTGATCCTGCCGTGGAACCTGAAGGACGAAATCATGCAGCAACTGCAGTTCATTCGTGACTGGGGTGGTCGCTTTGTCGTGCCCATCCCCAAGGTGGCAGTTATTTGAAGCGGGGAGGTAAGCCATGAAGGTCGTTCTTTTTTGCGGCGGCGCGGGCATGCGCCTGAGGGGGTATGCGGACGATGTACCCAAGCCAATGGTGCACATCGGAAACCGGCCGATCCTCTGGCATCTGATGAAGTACTACGCCCACTTTGGGCACAAGGATTTCATCCTCTGTCTTGGGTACAAGGGCAATGTGATCAAGGACTATTTCCTTCATTACGATGAGTCCGTGTCTAACGACTTTGTCTGGTCGAACGGCGGAAAGCAGATCCAGTTCTTGAATCGCGACATCGACGATTGGACGATTACCTTCGTCGAGACCGGTGCGACCTCTAATATCGGCGAGCGGCTCAAGGCCGTCGAGCCCCACCTGCGTGGTGAAGAAATGTTCTTGGCGAACTACGGGGACGGGTTGAGCGATGCCTCACTACCCTCCATGCTGGAGACATTTCGAAAGAGCAACGCGATTGTTTCGCTGCTCCTCGTCCAGCCCACCGCGAGTTTCGACATAGTGAGCACCGGGCCCGGCGAAATCGTCCGGGAGATTTGTCCCTTGATGCGCAGCGAAATGTGGATCAACGGCGGGTTCTTCGTGATGCGGAATGAGATCTTCCAGCACCTGCAACCTGGTGAAGAGCTGGTTCGAGAACCTTTTCAAAGGCTGATTGAAAAGCAAGCCTTGCTCGCATACAAGTACAACGGTTTCTGGCAGTGCATGGATACGTTCAAGGACAAGCAGCATCTGGAGGAGCTCAACCAGAGTTCAGCGCCTTGGAAAGTCTGGAATCACGGTGCGAATTCGCACACAAACGGATCGAAGGTGGTGTCGGCGCGCGTATGATGCACCTGAATTTGGGCGCGAAAGCCGCGGGGGGCCTGACGATTCTATGTCTGGGCTCGCACTCCGACGATATTGAAATCGGCTGCGGCGGTACGATCCTGCGCTTGGCGGATCAGCATCCGGGCTGCGAGTTTCACTGGGTCGTGTTCAGCGCGATCGGGGTCCGAGAGGCTGAAGCCCGGCAGGCGGCTCGGCTGTTTGCCAGTTCCCGCCTGAAGGGCCCACTCTTGAAGACGTTTCAGGACGGGTTCATGCCCTACGTGGGCGGGGAAGTGAAAGCCGTTTTTGAAAAAGAGCTGAAGCAGCTTTCTCCCGACCTCATCTTCACCCACAACGGCCACGACGCTCATCAAGATCACCGCCTGATTTCGGAACTCACCTGGAATACCTTCCGCGACCACTTCATACTGGAGTACGAGATTCCGAAATACGACGGTGACCTGGGCCAGCCTAGCGTTTTCGTGCCACTCGAGGGAGAGGCTTGCCAGAGGAAGGTGCGGCACATCATGGAAGCCTTCCAGTCACAGCACCACAAGCGCTGGTTTCAGCCGGACACTTTTCTTTCTTTGATGCGGCTGCGCGGAATGGAATGTAATGCTTCCAGTGGTTACGCCGAGGCGTTTTACTGCCGCAAGCTGGTGATGTGAGTTGACTCTAAAGAGAGCTGCCGGGGACGGATATGCCGCTGGTATTGTGGAAACGCGATGAAGGATCTTAAAGAGAAGACGATTCGCGGTGGTTTAGCGAGACTCGGCGCTCAAGGCGCCAATTTTCTCCTTCGCGTGGGCTCTCTTATGGTACTAGCCCGGCTCCTGGGGCCAAAAGACTTCGGATTAGTGGGTATGGTCACAGTTTTCACCGGAGTCTTACTGGTGTTCCGAGATTTCGGGCTTTCGTCCGCTGCGATTCAGCGCATCACTGTCACGGAGGAACAGATTTCGACGTTGTTCTGGGTCAATATATTGGTTGGCACCCTACTCACGCTTTTGACTGTAGCGATGGCACCGGTTATCGCTGCCTTTTACCACGAGCCCCGACTCCTTGAGGTCACTGTTGTTTTGGCGCCTGGATTCCTCTTCAACGCGGCAGGGGTGCAACACGGGGCACTTCTTCAGCGCCAAATGCGTTTTACCGACTTGGCGGTAATCAACACTGTCAGTTTGATTGTCGGTACTGTCATTGCCATTGGAGGGGCAGAAGCTGGCTACGGATATTGGGCCCTAGTTGCAATGACCGTCCTTTCGCCACTTATCAACACCCTTGGTCTCTGGCTGACCGCAGCCTGGGTGCCGGGTATGCCACGCAAGCGGACCGGGATCCGGTCTATGATGCATTTCGGTGGCACCGTCACTCTAAGCAGTCTGGTCGTCTACGTCGCCAGTAACTGTGAGAAAGTCTTGTTAGGCCGATTCTGGGGCGTCGACGCGCTTGGTATCTACGGGAGGGCTTATCAGCTCATCAACATCCCAACAGACAACCTAAATTCAGCAGCCGGTGAGGTAGCGTTTTCGGCGCTCTCCAGACTCCAGAACGATCCCAGTCGTCTCAGAAGCTACTTCTTGAAGGGCTATTCTCTGGTCCTGGCACTGACCCTCCCTGTGACCATTGCCTGCGCAATTCTTGCCGACGACATAATTGTCGTTCTCCTAGGGCCAAAGTGGATGCCTGCGGCTCCTATCTTTCGTCTGCTGGCTCCCACGATCTTGGTCTTTGCGATAGCGAATCCCTTGTCGTGGCTGGTTTGTTCGTTGGGAATGGTCCGACGAAGTCTGAAGATGAGTCTCGTCATTGCGCCCCTCATGATCGCGAGTTACGTCATGGGGCTGCCTCACGGTCCTCGGGGGGTCGCGTTCGCCTACTCGGCGGTGATGATGTTATGGCTCCTTCCAGTCATTGCGTGGTCCGTGCATGGCACTGCGATCTCGTTCAAAGATGTCTTGTCCACAGTAAGCCGTCCGCTAGCGTCAAGTGTTGTGGCTGGAGTGGCGGCGCTTAGTGTACGGTTAGTTTACGGCCAATTCCTATCTCCTCTGCCTCGGTTGGTATTAGAAAGCTCCGCCCTTCTAGTTACATGCGTTGGTATGCTCGTGTTCGGCACAGGGCAACACTCCTTTTATATGGATCTCCTTCGTGGGTTAAAAGGAGGTTCGTCAGCCAAGGAGAAAGACTTGATCTCAGCTTAGCTCCTCGCGTCACCATATAACATATGTGCCGGTCCTTTGTGAACGATCCTGGCACGGAATGGGGGCACGTTGGATTTCGGAAAGTGGAACTCGCCAGGAAGATCGCTATGCCACACTCGATTCTGGCCAAAACATCAAAACTAAGGATCCTTCAGAAAGCAATGGGCACTCGTTTTCTGCTTATAAATAACTGGCTTTGGGATAGTTTGCCTTCCTCCATCACTAGGTCTCGCGCGATGTGTGCTTACGGTGGTTTCTTGCATTCGTTAGTCCAGTTGCGGTCGTTACGGACTCAGTATCATGGCACCTTCTTCTTTCGAAATCGTGCGGAGCTAGCCTTGATCCGGACTATTTCAGATCGGTGGGGCGAAGGTTCCACGCTGAGAATTGCGGTGCTAGCGTGCAGTAATGGAGCCGAGGTCTATTCGATCCTCTGGACTATCCGTTCAGCGCGCCCGGACTTGAATGTCATAGTACATGCAGTGGATATTTCTGCTGAGATCGTGACAATCGCCGAAAACGGGGTCTATTCAACGATAACCGACAAGTTAGTGAATTCGCCGATATTTGAGCGGGTGACTGAAGACGAGATGCAGGCGATGTTTGACAGGGAAAACGACCAGTTAAGAATTAAGGGATGGATTAAGCGAGGTATCAACTGGCGGGTCGCAGATGCCGGAGATCCGCAAATACCGACCCTTCTCGGACAGCAGGATATAGTAGTAGCGAACAAGTTTCTTTGCCACATGGCTCCGGCGGATGCAGAAAGGTGTTTGCGTAACATCGCACTGCTCGTCAAACCGGGCGGCTATCTGTTCGTGTCTGGAATCGATTTGGATATTCGAACCAAAGTGGCACTGGACTTGGGCTGGACCTCGGTTCGTGAGCTACTCGAAGAAATACACAATGGCGACTCATCGGTGAGACGCGATTGGCCCTGGAAATATTGGGGGTTGGAACCGTTTAGCAGTAAGCGGCCGGACTGGAGTGTACGTTACGCATCCGTATTTCAGTTGGGTCACACCGGGTGGGTGACGGGGGAGCCGTTGAGACAAGAAAAAGAAGCCGTTGATTACCGGATAGATTGCCATGAATGAAACCGGCGTCCCACGATACAGTGTTTGGGTTGGCCCATTGAGCCTTAACAAGACGATTAGTGAGGATGAAATGCCTGGCGCGGGTGCCAAGATGAGCGAAGCGTGCCAGACTATCGGTCTGCTAGACCACATGGGATGTGGCAACATGGGCGACGCCGCCGTCCATGAATCCTTCATTTATAACATCAACAAACGTTTGCCCAATGCTCGTCTGATCGCATTTTCGCAGAATCCCGAAGACACGAGAGAGAGGCACAACATTGCATGCTATCCCATTCGATGGAGCGACGGACGGAACTGCCAGGAGGAGGGGCAGAGCGCCTCTCGGCAAATAAGTTCAAGGTTCAAGTCATTCATCAAGCGCTACAATGTCCTCTACGCCCTAGCAAAGCCGATCCGCATTCTTTTCGCCTTGGGGAGGCTTATCCGTGACTCCTTTCGAGAGCTGAAGCATTTACGTCGGTCGTACACTGTCGTGAAATCACTGAACGTCTTGGTAATTGCAGGGGGCGGCCAGCTTTGTGATTTGTGGCGAGACCAGCCTTACAACGTCTTCAAGTTTTGCGTTCTAGCCAAGCTCGCGAAGAGACGAGTATTTATAGTTGGAGTGGGTGCTGATCTGATAAGAGGACCCGTAAATAGATTTTTCTCACGGTGGGCGGTGCGATTCGCCGACTACGCTTGCTTTCGCGACGTTGAGTCCCAGGCTTTAATTCGGCGCCTCGGCGCCAGGACCAAAACGACTGTGTGTCCGGATCCGGCTTATGGTCTCAATATAGGGGACTATGAAATCGTCGGGCCTGCAATTAGTGCAAGAGCTAAAGTCGGTCTGAACCCGATGGGTTTCTGTGACCCTCGTATGTGGCCACGACAAAACGCTGGTGTCTACAATAGGTACCTCGATAAACTCGCTGTCTTTGCATCATGGCTTCTTAGCCAGAACTACGATCTAGAGCTTTTCACCAGCGACGTAGGTGTGGATCGGTACGCCATCGACGATCTTAGAGAAAGAATTCGTGGTGCCGTTTCAGCAGAGCTTTACGGCAGAATAACTTGTCCTTTTACCCACGGTCTGCGAGGGTTAGTGTTTGAGATGTCGACATTTGACTTTGTAGTTACTTCTAAGTTTCACGGCGTGGTATTTTGCCATCTTCTCGCAAAACCTGTAATCGCTCTGAGCTATCTCCCGAAAATTGACTATCTTATGCATTCGGTTGGGCACGATCGATACTGCCTGGACGTCGAGCACTTCGACGTGGATACGCTTATCGTTTCGTTTAAAGCATTGGCCTACAACGCTAATGATGTCAAACGCCTGTTTCGGAGGGAAGCAGCTAACTACGAGGAGAAGATACAGGCCGAGTTCGATAACCTCGTTTCAAATCTGGTTCGGTAGGCCTGTGTTGACAGGCGTTTCCGCACCAATCGTCAGGTCAGACGGCTCGCGGAAGTCGTGAATTCGAATGTCGCCGACAGGGCCCCATCTCTCGTGAGTAATTGCAACCAACTGGGTGTCGAGTCATGGCCGTGCGTGGCGAGGGCGACGGCCACCGCGCCTATGCTAGCCGATCCCGGTGCATCAGTGTACGTGTCTTCGTTTATGCAAAGCCACAGGAATCAGAAATGAACCCTGCACAGGAGCCGTTCGTAAGCGTCGTTACCCCTGTATATAACGGCGAGCGGTATCTCATAGAATGCATTGAGAGCGTGTTATCGCAGACATATCAAAATTGGGAATACATCATTGTCGACAACTGTAGTACCGACAAGACGCAGGAAATAGCGTCTCGGTATGCGCTACACGATAGCCGTTTTAGAATTGTGAGGAACGACCATTTCGTCGGTGTTGTTGAAAATCACAACATAGCGTTCCGGCTAATGTCGCCAAGAAGCAGATATTGCAAGGTTGTGTCAGCCGACGATTATCTCTTCCCTGAATGCATCGAGAAGCTGGTTGAAGTCGCCGAATGCAATCCACGAGTGGCTATGGTCGGTTCCTACGCTATTAGTACGAAGGAAGTTCGCTGGCTTGGAATACCTCATGATACTTCTGTTTTCGATGGTCGCGAGATTTGCCGGCAATATCTCCTTGGTGCTATAGACTCGTTCGGGACGCCATCCGCGGTGTTATACCGCTCTGCGCACATCAGATCTCGCGACCCTTTCTATCCCGGATCTCTGCCAAATGCGGACCTGGCCGCCTGCCTGATCTCTTTGGAATCCAGCGATTTCGCTTTTGTCCACCAGATTCTTTCATTTGAGCGGATTCACGACGAAGCAATCAGTGCGGCGCTTCACAAGCTTAATGGTTTCCTGCTTGATCGTATTCAATTTCTTTACGAATACGGTCCGACGTACTTGGAGCGTCAAGAGATTGAAGGTAGGAGAAGAGAGCTACTGCGCAAGATGTATGGATACCTTGCTGTGGGTATGGTGAATTTCAGAGGGAACCAACTCTGGAAGTATTATCAGGAACGGCTTGTCACGCTTGGCCGGCCGCTGTCCCGCGCTAAGCTGGCTGAGGCTGTTTGCATGAAGCTCGCTGACCTACTACTTAACCCAAAGCATACGCTTGAGAAGATATACAGACGTCTGGCGAGTTCTCGAAAAGAATCTCCGTCGCTGGTCACCTGAAGTAACTCTGCGATCACCGAGCCGGGCCCGGCCAAAGCTTGGGCCAACATGCCCACGGCACCTATAACCATGCCGACCGGAGGCTGTCACTAAGTTAGGTGAATGGGACGCCACTATAAGCACGGTTTCGACCGAACGCATTTGTTCTCTTCATGGTGCGATTCAAGGGAAGGGTTGCAAAGTCTTTCATGTGTCCGCAAGAACAGACTGAAGTTCGCCGTTAAGTGACTGATACCAATGGCGTTAATAACTACCGAACTTGGAAGTGAAATTGCACTTCTTAACAGGGCGACCGTGTGTGCGGTCAGTCAGTTCACACCTGGCAGGGTCTCAAGCCACAGTGGAGGGTCTGAAAGAACAAAGTGGGACAACTTGCGTGAGACTCAAGTGGTGGGACCGATCAGAAAGTTCCAGGTTTTCCACACGCTGGCGGGCCAGACTCGATTGTAGTTTGTGCAGAAGGCACGGCGGACCATGGCCCGCCAACGGGCTGAAATTGCAATAGAGATCGAGAGGTTAGAAGTAAGGCCGGGGGAAGGACTTATGAAATTACATCGTGAGCTGTTCGTGAGGTGCGTTGTCGTTCTCGTTGCAATTTTCGCGATTTTTCATGCGAATGCTGCTTTTGCGCAAGCGACACCGGCTGTGGTGAGCAGTACTGGGTATATCCAGGGCAACGCACAGACGGTGCACACGACACCGGCATTCAGCTCCATTGGTGCCACCACTCTAGTGGCGTTCGTATCCAGCCATCCCGTGTGGCCCCAACCCGGCGGGCTAGCGGTCAGCATCAGCGGAGTGAGCGACAGCGCGGGGAACACCTGGAATACGCTGACCGGTCCCACACAGTGGGACGGCAGCTTGTTCGAACAAATCTCGGCCATCTACTACGTGAATATTCCGATTACCAGTGCCACACAAACGTTCACCGTGAACTTGACCAATCCTGCGCCGATGGTGATCGACGTCTTCGCAGTGTCGGGGTCGGATATCACGGGGCCGCCAATCTTCTCGGCCATTACTGATCCAGGCCCGGGTGGGACGTCCGCCACTGTGACGACGGCATCGATAACGGTACCGAACAAATCCTTCTTGATAAGCTGGGTGAAGAATGAGTCGGACGCAACCGCCACCGTGACTACACCACCCTGGACCCTGGATCCGTCCTCGACCAGTTACTTGTGGGCCGAGACCCAGGCAGTTAGCGCTGGTTCATACGCGGGGCAGTTCCAGTACAGCACGGCCATTGGATGGCAGACGGCTATCGTCGGCCTCCAACCGCTGACAGTACCCGTGGCGTTCTCCCAGGGCGTGACAACCCTCGAGAACACGCCGGTGAACATCACGCTCACGGCGTTTTCGCCGCAGGGCTTCCCACTCACCTACAGCGTGAAGGCGGTGCCGACGCAGGGGACGTTGTCGGGCACTGCTCCGAACTTGACCTATACACCGTATACGGGCTACCTAGGCTCGGACAAGTTCACCTTCGTGGCCAACGACGGCACATCGAACAGCAACGTGGCGACGGTCAGCATCAGTGTGCAGGGGCCGGTGGTGGTCACTAGCGTCGGGTACCTTAATGGCAGCGCCGGGACGTCGAATCCGATACCAGCATTCAACTCCAGTGGTTCCAGCACCTTGGTAGCCTTTGTGTCGACCTGCGCCTTGTGGAACGGCCAGGCGGTTAGCATCAGTGGACTGAGCGACAGCGTGGGCAACACCTGGAATGTGCTGACCGGTCCCACTGAGTGGGTCGGCACTTCATGTCCGTTGCTGTCGACCATCTACTACGTAAATAATCCGAACACCAGCGCTACGCACACGGTAACCGTGGCCATGACCAATCCTGGGCCGCTGGTGGCCGACATCTTCGCGGTGGCGGGGTCAGACACCACGGGGCCGCCGATCTTCTCGGCTATCACGGATCCGGGCCCAGGCGGGACGTCAGCTACTGTGACGACGGCGCCGATTACGGTGCCGAGCTATTCCTTGTTGCTGAGCTGGGTGAAGAATGACACCGCGGCAACCGCCACCGCACTTGACGGCTACACCCTGGATCCATCGTCCACCAGCTTCTTGTGGGCCGAGACCCAGGCAGGCGTTAGCGCTGGTTCACATACGGGGCAGTTCCAGTACAGCGCGTCCATTGGATGGCAGACGGCTATCGTCGGCCTCAAGCCCATAGCGGTGCCCCCGCCAACGCCGAGTATCACGTCGAATCCGGCGAACCCGACGAACCAGACCAGCGCGAGCTTCAGTTTCAGCGATACGCAGGCGGGAGTAAGTTACCTGTGCCAGCTCGATGGCAGCGCCTTCAGCGCCTGCACCAGCCCGCAGGCCTATGCTGGCCCATTGAGCCAGGGCAGCCACACCTTTGCGGTCGAGGCGCAGGATCCTTCTCTCAACGTGAGCACTGCGGCCAGCTACACCTGGAACATCATCACCACGCCGCCGCCGGCACCGAGCATCACGTCGAATCCGGCGAACCCGACCAACCAGACCAGCGCCAGCTTCAGCTTCAGCGACACGCAGGCGGGAGTAAGTTACCTGTGCCAGCTGGATGGCAGCGCCTTCAGCGCGTGCACGAGTCCGCAGGTCTACGCTGGCCCGTTGAGCCAGGCCAGCCACACGTTCGCGGTCGAGGCCAAGGACACGGCTGGGAACCTGAGTACAGCGACCAGTTTCACCTGGGTGATCAACACGACGCCGCCGCCGGCACCGAGCATCACGTCGAATCCGGCGAATCCGACGAACCAGACCAGCGCCAGCTTCAGCTTCAGCGACACGCAGGCGGGAGTAAGTTACCTGTGCCAGCTGGATGGCAGCGCCTTCAGTGCGTGCACGAGTCCGCAGGTCTATGCTGGCCCGTTGAGCCAGGCCAGTCACACGTTCGCGGTGGAGGCGAAGGACACGGCCGGGAACGTGAGCACTGCGACCAGTTTCACGTGGGTGATCAACACGACGCCGCCGCCGGCACCGAGCATCACCTCGAATCCGGCGAACCCGACGAACCAGACCAGCGCGAGCTTCAGTTTCAGCGACACGCAGGCGGGAGTAAGTTACCTGTGCCAGCTGGATGGCAGCGCCTTCAGCGCGTGCACGAGCCCGCAGGTCTACGCTGGCCCGTTGAGCCAGGCCAGCCACACGTTCGCGGTGGAGGCGAAGGACACGGCCGGGAACGTGAGCACTGCGACCAGTTTCACCTGGGTGATTAACACGACGCCGCCGCCGGCACCGAGCATCACGTCGAATCCGGCGAACCCGACGAACCAGACCAGCGCCAGCTTCAGCTTCAGCGACACGCAGGCGGGAGTAAGTTACCTGTGTCAGCTGGATGGCAGCGCCTTCAGCGCGTGCACGAGTCCGCAGGTCTACGCTGGCCCGTTGAGCCAGGCCAGCCACACGTTCGCGGTCGAGGCCAAGGACACGGCTGGGAACGTGAGCACTGCGACCAGTTTCACGTGGGTGATCAACACGACGCCGCCGCCGGCACCGAGCATCACGTCGAATCCGGCGAATCCGACGAACCAGACCAGCGCCAGCTTCAGCTTCAGCGACACGCAGGCGGGAGTAAGTTACCTGTGCCAGCTGGATGGCAGCGCCTTCAGCGCGTGCACGAGTCCGCAGGTCTACGCTGGCCCGTTGAGCCAGGCCAGCCACACGTTCGCGGTGGAGGCGAAGGACACGGCCGGGAACGTGAGCAGTGCGGCCAGTTTCACTTGGGTGATCAACACGACGCCGCCGCCGGCACCGAGCATCACGTCGAATCCGGCGAATCCGACGAACCAGACCAGCGCCAGCTTCAGCTTCAGCGACACGCAGGCGGGAGTAAGTTACCTGTGCCAGCTGGATGGCAGCGCCTTCAGCGCGTGCACGAGTCCGCAGGTCTACGCTGGCCCGTTGAGCCAGGCCAGCCACACGTTCGCGGTGGAGGCGAAGGACACGGCTGGGAACCTGAGTACAGCGACCAGTTTCACCTGGGTGATTAACACGACGCCGCCGCCGGCACCGAGCATCACGTCGAATCCGGCGAATCCGACGAACCAGACCAGCGCCAGCTTCAGCTTCAGCGACACGCAGGCGGGAGTAAGTTACCTGTGCCAGCTGGATGGCAGCGCCTTCAGTGCCTGCACGAGTCCGCAGGTCTACGCTGGCCCGTTGAGCCAGGCCAGCCACACGTTCGCGGTTGAGGCGAAGGACACGGCCGGGAACGTGAGCACTGCGACCAGTTTCACTTGGGTGATCAACACGACGCCGCCGCCGGCACCGAGCATCACGTCGAATCCGGCGAACCCGACGAACCAGACCAGCGCCAGCTTCAGCTTCAGCGACACGCAGGCGGGAGTAAGTTACCTGTGTCAGCTGGATGGCAGCGCCTTCAGCGCGTGCACGAGTCCGCAGGTCTACGCTGGCCCGTTGAGCCAGGCCAGCCACACGTTCGCGGTCGAGGCCAAGGACACGGCCGGGAACGTGAGCACTGCGACCAGTTTCACCTGGGTGATTAACACGACGCCGCCGCCGGCACCGAGCATCACGTCGAATCCGGCGAATCCGACGAACCAGACCAGCGCCAGCTTCAGCTTCAGCGACACGCAGGCGGGAGTAAGTTACCTGTGCCAGCTGGATGGCAGCGCCTTCAGCGCGTGCACGAGTCCGCAGGTCTACGCTGGCCCGTTGAGCCAGGCCAGCCACACGTTCGCGGTGGAGGCGAAGGACACGGCCGGGAACGTGAGCAGTGCGGCCAGTTTCACTTGGGTGATCAACACGACGCCGCCGCCGGCACCGAGCATCACGTCGAATCCGGCGAATCCGACGAACCAGACCAGCGCCAGCTTCAGCTTCAGCGACACGCAGGCGGGAGTAAGTTACCTGTGCCAGCTGGATGGCAGCGCCTTCAGCGCGTGCACGAGTCCGCAGGTCTACGCTGGCCCGTTGAGCCAGGCCAGCCACACGTTCGCGGTGGAGGCGAAGGACACGGCCGGGAACGTGAGCACTGCGACCAGTTTCACCTGGGTGATTAACACGACGCCGCCGCCGGCACCGAGCATCACGTCGAATCCGGCGAACCCGACGAACCAGACCAGCGCCAGCTTCAGCTTCAGCGACACGCAGGCGGGAGTAAGTTACCTGTGCCAGCTGGATGGCAGCGCCTTCAGTGCCTGCACGAGTCCGCAGGTCTACGCTGGCCCGTTGAGCCAGGCCAGCCACACGTTCGCGGTTGAGGCGAAGGACACGGCCGGGAACGTGAGCACTGCGACCAGTTTCACTTGGGTGATCAACACGACGCCGCCGCCGGCACCGAGCATCACGTCGAATCCGGCGAACCCGACGAACCAGACCAGCGCCAGCTTCAGCTTCAGCGACACGCAGGCGGGAGTAAGTTACCTGTGCCAGCTGGATGGCAGCGGGTTCAGCGCGTGCACGAGTCCGCAGGTCTACGCTGGCCCGTTGAGCCAGGCCAGTCACACGTTCGCGGTTGAGGCGAAGGACACGGCCGGGAACGTGAGCACTGCGACCAGTTTCACCTGGGTGATCAACACGACGCCGCCGCCGGCACCGAGCATCACGTCGAATCCGGCGAATCCGACGAACCAGACCAATGCCAGCTTCAGCTTCAGCGACACGCAGGCGGGAGTAAGTTACCTGTGCCAGCTGGATGGCAGCGCCTTCAGCGCGTGCACGAGTCCGCAGGTCTACGCTGGCCCGTTGAGCCAGGCCAGCCACACGTTCGCGGTGGAGGCGAAGGACACGGCCGGGAACGTGAGCAGTGCGGCCAGTTTCACTTGGGTGATCAACACGACGCCGCCGCCGGCACCGAGCATCACGTCGAATCCGGCGAATCCGACGAACCAGACCAGCGCGAGCTTCAGCTTCAGCGACACGCAGGCGGGAGTAAGTTACCTGTGCCAGCTGGATGGCAGCGCCTTCAGCGCGTGCACGAGTCCGCAGGTCTACGCTGGCCCGTTGAGCCAGGCCAGCCACACGTTCGCGGTGGAGGCGAAGGACACGGCCGGGAACGTGAGCACTGCGACCAGTTTCACCTGGGTGATTAACACGACGCCGCCGCCGGCACCGAGCATCACGTCGAATCCGGCGAACCCGACGAACCAGACCAGCGCCAGCTTCAGCTTCAGCGACACGCAGGCGGGAGTAAGTTACCTGTGCCAGCTGGATGGCAGCGCCTTCAGTGCCTGCACGAGTCCGCAGGTCTATGCTGGCCCGTTGAGCCAGGCCAGCCACACGTTCGCGGTGGAGGCGAAGGACACGGCCGGGAACGTGAGCACTGCGACCAGTTTCACCTGGGTGATTAACACGACGCCGCCGCCGGCACCGAGCATCACGTCGAATCCGGCGAACCCGACGAACCAGACCAGCGCCAGCTTCAGCTTCAGCGACACGCAGGCGGGAGTAAGTTACCTGTGCCAGCTGGATGGCAGCGCCTTCAGTGCCTGCACGAGTCCGCAGGTCTATGCTGGCCCGTTGAGCCAGGCCAGTCACACGTTCGCGGTGGAGGCGAAGGACACGGCCGGGAACGTGAGCACTGCGACCAGTTTCACGTGGGTGATCAACACGACGCCGCCGCCGGCACCGAGCATCACGTCGAATCCGGCGAACCCGACGAACCAGACCAGCGCCAGCTTCAGCTTCAGCGACACGCAGGCGGGAGTAAGTTACCTGTGCCAGCTGGATGGCAGCGCCTTCAGTGCCTGCACGAGTCCGCAGGTCTATGCTGGCCCGTTGAGCCAGGCCAGTCACACGTTCGCGGTGGAGGCGAAGGACACGGCCGGGAACGTGAGCACTGCGACCAGTTTCACGTGGGTGATCAACACGACGCCGCCGCCGGCACCGAGCATCACGTCGAATCCGGCGAACCCGACGAACCAGACCAGCGCCAGCTTCAGCTTCAGCGACACGCAGGCGGGAGTAAGTTACCTGTGCCAGCTGGATGGCAGCGCCTTCAGTGCCTGCACGAGTCCGCAGACTTACTCTGGTCTGAGCCAGGCCAGCCACACGTTCGCGGTGGAGGCGAAGGACACGGCCGGGAACGTGAGCACTGCGACCAGTTTCACCTGGGTGATTAACACGACGCCGCCGCCGGCACCGAGCATCACGTCGAATCCGGCGAACCCGACGAACCAGACCAGCGCCAGCTTCAGCTTCAGCGACACGCAGGCGGGAGTAAGTTACCTGTGCCAGCTGGATGGCAGCGCCTTCAGCGCGTGCACGAGTCCGCAGACTTACTCTGGTCTGAGCCAGGCCAGTCACACGTTCGCGGTTGAGGCGCAGGACACGGCCGGGAACGTGAGCAGTGCGGCCAGTTTCACCTGGGTGATCAACACGACGCCGCCGCCGGCCCCGAGCATCACGTCGAATCCGGCGAACCCGACGAACCAGACCAGCGCCAGCTTCAGCTTCAGCGACACGCAGGCGGGAGTAAGTTACCTGTGCCAGCTGGATGGCAGCGCCTTCAGCGCGTGCACGAGTCCGCAGGTCTACGCTGGCCCGTTGAGCCAGGCCAGCCACACGTTCGCGGTGGAGGCGAAGGACACGGCCGGGAACGTGAGCACTGCGACCAGTTTCACCTGGGTGATTAACACGACGCCGCCGCCGGCACCGAGCATCACGTCGAATCCGGCGAATCCGACGAACCAGACCAATGCCAGCTTCAGCTTCAGCGACACGCAGGCGGGAGTAAGTTACCTGTGTCAGCTGGATGGCAGCGGGTTCAGTGCGTGCACGAGCCCGCAGGTCTACGCTGGCCCGTTGAGCCAGGCCAGCCACACGTTCGCGGTGGAGGCGAAGGACACGGCCGGGAACGTGAGCACTGCCGCCAGTTTCACTTGGGTGATCAACACGACGCCGCCGCCGGCACCGAGCATCACGTCGACGCCCGGCAACCCGACGAGCCAGACCAATGCTAGCTTCAGCTTCAGCGACACGCAGGCGGGCGTAAGCTTCCTCTGCCAGCTCGATGGCAGCGGGTTCAGTGCGTGCACGAGCCCGCAGACTTACTCTGGTCTGAGCCAGGCCAGTCACACATTCTCGGTCGAGGCGCAGGACACGGCCGGCAACGTGAGCAGTGCGACCAGTTTCACTTGGGTGATCAACACGACGCCGCCGCCGGCACCGAGCATCACGTCGAATCCGGCCAACCCGACGAACCAGACCAATGCCAGCTTCAGCTTCAGCGACACGCAGCCAGGGGTAAGCTTCTTGTGTCAGCTGGATGGCAGCGGGTTCAGTGCGTGCACGAGCCCGCAGACTTACTCTGGTCTGAGCCAGGCCAGTCACACGTTCGCGGTTGAGGCGAAGGACACGGCCGGCAACGTGAGCAGTGCCGCCAGTTTCACTTGGGTGATCAACACCACGCCGCCGCCGGCACCGAGCATCACGTCGACGCCCGGCAACCCGACGAGCCAGACCAATGCCAGCTTCAGCTTCAGCGACACGCAGGCGGGGGTAAGCTTCCTGTGCCAGCTCGATGGCAGCGGGTTCAGTGCGTGCGCGAGCCCGCAGACCTACTCTGGCCCCCTGAGCCAGGGCAGCCACACGTTTGCGGTCGAGGCGAAGGACACGGCCGGCAACCTGAGCGGTGCCGCCAGTTTCACTTGGGTGATCAACACCACGCCGCCGCCGGCACCGAGCATCACGTCGACGCCCGGCAACCCGACGAGCCAGACCAATGCCAGCTTCAGCTTCAGCGACACGCAGACGGGCGTAAGCTTCCTCTGCCAGCTCGATGGCAGCGGGTTCAGTGCGTGCGCGAGCCCGCAGACCTACTCTGGCCCCCTGAGCCAGGGCAGCCACACGTTTGCGGTCGAGGCGAAGGACACGGCCGGCAACCTGAGCGGTGCCACCAGCTACACCTGGACAATCGCCGCAGCCCCACCCAAACCGGTGATCACTTCGAAGCCGGTCAACCCGACCAACCAGACAAGCGCCAGTTTCAGCTTCACCGATACTGAGGTGGACGTGACCTTCCTGTGCCAGCTCGATGGCAGCGCATTCAGTGCCTGCTCGAGCCCGGCGAGCTACCCTGGCCCCTTGACTCAAGGCAGCCACAGCTTCTCTGTCAAGGCGCTGGACGCTGCCGGCAACCGGAGCGTTGCCGCCAGTTTCACCTGGACCATCGACACCGTAGCCCCGCCGACCCCGGTCATTACCTCGATGCCGGCCAACCCGACCAACAAGACCAGCGCCAGCTTCAGCTTCAGCGACACGCAGGCGGGGGTAAGCTTCCTGTGCCAGCTTGATGGCAACGCATTCAGTGCCTGCTCGACCGGCAAGACCTACTCGGGCATGAGCCAGGGCAGCCACACGTTCGCAGTCTTGGCGCAGGACAAAGCCGGCAACCAGAGCAACGCCGCCAGTTTCACCTGGACCATCGACACTACAGCCCCACCCAAACCGGTGATCACCTCGAAGCCGGTCAACCCAACCAACCAGACGAGCGCCAGTTTCAGCTTCACCGATACTGAGGTGGACGTGACCTTCCTGTGCCAGCTCGATGGCAGCGCATTCAGTGCCTGCTCGAGCCCGGCGAGCTACCCTGGCCCCTTGACTCAAGGCAGCCACAGCTTCTCTGTCAAGGCGCTGGACGCTGCCGGCAACCGGAGCGTTGCCGCCAGTTTCACCTGGACCATCGACACCGTAGCCCCGCCGACCCCGGTCATTACCTCGATGCCGGCCAACCCGACCAACAAGACCAGCGCCAGCTTCAACTTTACCGATGCGCAGACGGGCGTGACCTTCCTCTGCCAGCTCGACGGCAGCGCATTCAGTGCCTGCCCGCGCCCGAAGATCTACTCGGGCCTGAGCCAGGGCAGCCACACGTTCGCAGTCTTGGCGCAGGACAAAGCCGGCAACCAGAGCAACGCCGCCAGTTTCACCTGGACCATCGACACTACAGCCCCACCCAAACCGGTGATCACCTCGAAGCCGGTCAACCCAACCAACCAGACGAGCGCCAGTTTCAGCTTCACCGATACTGAGGTGGACGTGACCTTCCTGTGCCAGCTCGATGGCAGCGCATTCAGTGCCTGCTCGAGCCCGGCGAGCTACCCTGGCCCCTTGACTCAAGGCAGCCACAGCTTCTCTGTCAAGGCGCTGGACGCTGCCGGCAACCGGAGCGTTGCCGCCAGTTTCACCTGGACCATCGACACCGTAGCCCCGCCGACCCCGGTCATTACCTCGATGCCGGCCAACCCGACCAACAAGACCAGCGCCAGCTTCAACTTTACCGATGCGCAGACGGGCGTGACCTTCCTCTGCCAGCTCGACGGCAGCGCATTCAGTGCCTGCCCGCGCCCGAAGATCTACTCGGGCCTGAGCCAGGGCAGCCACACGTTCGCGGTCGAGGCGAACGACAAAGCCGGCAACCTGAGCGGCGCCGCCAGTTACACCTGGACCATCGATACCACACCTCCGCCGGCCCCGGTCATTACCTCGACGCCGCCCAACCCGACCAACCAGACCAGCGCCAGCTTTAGCTTCACCGATACCGAGGTGGGGGTGAGCTTCCTCTGCCAGCTCGATGGCAGCGCGTTCAGTGCCTGCCCGAGCCCGGTGACCTACCCTGGCCCCTTGACTCAGGGCACCCACGGCTTTTCGGTCAAGGCGCGGGATGCTGCCGGCAATTTGAGCGGTGCCGCCAGTTTCACCTGGACAATAAACTGACAGGGCGCGATGCGGAGCCTTCATTCAACGCCGATGTGCGAGTGCTACAGGGGCTGAAGCCGCATCCCTAACGGCTTCGGCGGCGCGACTTGAACAGGCTGCGGAAAAATGACTCAAGTTGGTAATCCGAGCATTTTCTCGAACCAAGATTCAACAACTTAAAGGGGTGTTTTCGACTCAAAAAGCCCCGAAATTACTACCTTGGTTCATTTTTCCGCAGCCTGTTGAAGCCGTGCCCTCCCGAGAAGATGTCTTGTTGGCCGGGAGGGATTGCCGCAGAGGTAACCGAGAGTCTAACGAAACAGGGTAGTCGTCAACGGCGCGAAGTTGGCCTTCGAACAAATCTATAAGCCCAGCGACCCCGCAGGCCGTGTTGCGGTCGTGACCGGAGCGAGCAGCGGGATCGGGCGGGCAATCGCAATGGCCTTGTCGCGCCAGGGAGTGCAATTGTGCCTGATCGGAAGGAACCCAATCACCTTAGCGGAGACAGTTGCAGCATGCCGCCAGTTTTCAAGAGTTACAAGCTTTGAAATCGACTTAACCGTAGAAGAGAACCTCAAACCGCTTTTCCTGCACCTGGAAAGGGAGGCCGGCAGGCTCGACATTCTGATTCACAGCGCTGGCGCCATTCATCAGGCCCCAATGGAACGCGCCCGTATTGAGGATTTCGATGTCCAATATGCGACCAATGTCCGTGTGCCTTATGTGCTTACCCAACGCCTGCTGCCCTTATTGACAACCGCGCGCGGGCAAATCGTATTCATCAACTCCAGTGTTGGGCTTGTGGCTAGACGGCCGGAAGTGGGGCAATACAGCGCCACAAAGCACGCCTTGAAGGCGATCGCTGACAGCCTGCGAGAAGAGGTCAACCCCAAGGGAATTCGAGTATTGACGGTGTACCTGGGGCGCACGGCGACACCCATGCAGGAGGCCCTCTACCGCCAGGAGGGAAGAGTCTTTCACCCCGAGGCGCTTCTGCAACCGGAGGATGTTGCTTCCGTGGTTGTTCACACCCTTAATCTTCCCCCCAGCGCCGAAGTGACCGACATCTCGATTCGGCCGATAATCAAGGCCTGAAACTCGTCGCTGTGAGCGGCGCATCAGCCGCCAGAGACTCCAGCATCCCGTTTGACAAGCATTCAATCGTCGATGTGCCCCAAAATTGAACGCCAAAGACCGGATCCCATGACCGCGGATGGGGGAACACAGATCGTCTTGGAGAGAAGAATATGAAACCCTCGATTATGCGAGCTATCAAAGTCAGCTTGCTGAGCGTGATCCTGTTGAGTGCGGTTCTTGGCGGTGGCCAAGTTTCGGTATTGACTCAGCACAACGATATCTCACGCACAGGGCAGAACCTCAATGAAACTACGCTCACCACTGCGAATGTGAATCCAAGTAGTTTCGGCAAGGTTTTCTGGCGCACGGTCGATGGTTACATCTTCGCGCAGCCGTTGTATGTTCCGGGACTCACTATTCAGGGCGCCACTCACAATGTGGTCTATGTCGCCACCGCGCACAACAGCGTGTTTGCGTTTGATGCGGACGATCCGAACGCTGCAGCTCCGCTTTGGCAGGTGAATCTGGGGACGCCCGTACCCAGCCAGGATATTTGCATCATTACCGGCGACACGGATCCTGGCGATTGTCCCTACCTCGACATTAACCCAGAGATTGGAATTATCAGTACGCCCGTAATCGATCCGACTGCTGGAATCATCTATGTGGTAGCGAGGACCAAGAATACTAGCGACAGCACTTACCACTATTTCCTTCACGCGCTGGATTTAACGTCCGGGATCGAGCGGCTCGCCGGTCCGGTGGAGATCACTGGACAGGTGAGCGGAACCGGCACTGCTAGCCAGGGCGGCACGCTCACATTCGATCCAACCTATCATAATCAGCGCCCCTCTTTGCTCCTTCTGAATGGGGTCGTCTACATTGCCTTTGGTTCGGTCGGCGACATTGGTGGTACTTGGCATGGGTGGCTCATGAGCTACAACGCTACGACGTTGCAACAGGAAGGAATATTCAGCGACTCGCCGAATGGCTGCTGTGGTGGAATTTGGTCCTCGGGACAAGGTCTGGTTGCGGATGCGGCGAACAATGTCTATCTCATGACCGGCGATGGTGACTTCAATGCGAATGTCTCAGGCGGCACGGAATACGGCGACTCCTTCGTGAAATTTGGCGGGCCGAATCTTAACGTGACCGATTACTTTACCCCCGATACCCAGGGAACGCTCTTCTCGCAAAACCTGGATTTGGGATCTGGTGGTCCCATGCTTCTGCCAGGGACGTCGTTGCTTGTGGGCATGGGTAAGGATGCGGTTTTCCGCGTTGTGGATTCCAGCAACATGGGCAAGTACAGCTCGAATAAAGACAATGATGTCCAGGAATTCACGGGAACGACGGGAATGTTCTACAGCTCACCCGTTTACTGGAACAGCCCGAACCACGGGCCCGTCGTTTATATCTGGGGACCGGGAGATGTGCTGAAGGCTTTCCAGTTCACCTCGGGAGCGAACCCGCCGTTCCAGACGACTCCTGTTTCGCAAGGCACCATCAAGAACAGTACCGGATTCTCGAATGCGGCTGCTATCTCTGTTTCGTCTTCAGGAAGCCTGACGGGTACGGGCATTGTGTGGACTTCCCAGGCGCCCAGTGGAGTAGCAACCGGCCCGTCCCTGCCAGGAGTGGTGAGTGCCTTCGACGCCACGGATCTAACCAAACAGCTGTGGAATAGCACGCAAAATCTGGCACGGGACGATGTTGGAAATTATGCCAAGTTTAATCCTCCGACCATCGCCACCGGCAAGGTGTATGTGGCTTCGTTTTCAGGGCAGTTGCAAGTGTATGGTTTGAATCCTCCCGCCGCTTCAGGAATCCGTTTCGTTCAGGTTGCGGCAGCCACGCCGCAGACGACCACGTCCACAGTGAACGTAGCTTTTCCGGGTGCGCAGACTGCCGGAAATCTCAATGTCGTTGTGGTGGGTTGGAATGACAGCGCGGCTGTCGTGCAGTCCATTACCGATTCTGCCGGAAACAGTTATGCGCTTGCCTACGGCCCCACCACTGGGACAGCTCTGCGCGAGTCTATCTACTACGCCAAGAACATCGCCGGCAGCGGAAGCAATAGCGTCACTGTCGTTTTCAACCAGGGCGCCATCAGGGCCGACGTGCGGATTCTAGAGTACAGCGGAGTGGATCCTTCAAATCCCCTGGATGTAGCTACGGGAACAAGCGGAAACAGTAACATCGCCGACAGTGGCCCCGTCACAACAACTGCGGCGAACGAACTGATTTTCGGAGCTGACATGGTGACCGCTAATACCATCGTGGCGGGCGCCCCTTTCACGGCGAGAACTATCACCTCACCTGATTCCGACATCGCGGAAGATCGCGTCGTCAACGTGCCGGGCAGCTATCACTCATGGGCGCCGCTTAGCGCGACTGGAGCATGGGTCATGCAGGTCGTCACTTTCCGGGCGGCCTTTGCGAGCACCGTACCTTTTGTGAGCAGCGTGAGTCCGAACAGCGGACCGGTGGCGGGCGGAACAGGGGTCACGATCACGGGGGCGGACTTTGCCGCGGGAGCGACAGTGAAGTTTGGCGGGACAGCGGCGACGAGCGTGGTGGTGGTGAACGGCACGACCATCACGGCAACGACGCCGGCGAATACGGCGGGAGCGGTGAGCGTGACCGTGACTGTAAACGGTCAAAGCGGAAGTTTGGGCAATGGGTTCACCTACATTGGAGTTCCGACAGTGAGCAGTGTGTCACCGAACAGCGGGTCAACGTTGGGGGGGACGGCGGTGACGATCACAGGGACGAACTTCGCGGCGGGCGCGACGGTGACGTTCGGCGGGGCGGCAGCGACGAACGTGGTGGTAGTGAACGGCACGACGATCACAGCGACAACCCCGGCGGGGAGCGTGGGCACCGTGACCGTGACCGTCACCAACCTTGGGTCGCAGAGCGGGAGTCTGACGAGCGGGTTTACCTATGTAGTGTCCCCGACGGTCAGCAGTGTAGCTCCGAACAACGGACCGCCGGCGGGGGGAACGGCGGTGACGATCACCGGGACGAACTTCGCTTCGGGGGCCACGGTGACGTTTGGCGGGACAGCGGCGACGAGCGTGGTGGTGGTGAACGGCACGACCATCACGGCGACGACGCCGGCGCACGCGGCGGGAGCAGTGACGGTGACGGTGACGGTGAACAGTCAGAGCGGAAGCTTGACCAACGGGTACACCTACAACGGGGCGGTAGCGATCGGCTTTGCACAAGTCGCTGCGGCGACGCCGCAATCATCGGTGACGACGGTATCGGTGAGCTATCCGGCGGCGGAGACGGCGGGAGACCTGAACGTGGTGGTAGTGGGGTGGAACGACACCACGGCGACGGTGCAGTCGGTAAAGGACAGCGGCGGGAATGTCTACAGTCTGGCGATCGGGCCGACCAGCGGGACAGCGTTACGGCAGTCAATCTACTATCTGAGCGACATCGCGGGCGGGAACAACACGGTGACGGTGACGTTCAACCAGCCGGCGGCGTTTCCGGATGTTCGGATACTGGAATATCGGGGAGTGAATGCGGTCGACGTAACGGCGGGTTTGAGCGGGAGCAGCAGCACGGCGAACAGTGGGGCGGCGACGACGACGATTGCGAATGAGCTGATCTTTGGGGCGAACATGGTGGCCACGTTGACCGGAGCGGCGGGGAGCGGGTTCACCTCGCTCATCATTACGAATCCGGACGGGGATATCGCGGAAGACAAGGTGGTGACGACGACCGGCAGCAACAGCGCGACGGCGACGTTGACCTCCTCCGGTCCGTGGGTCATGCAGATGGTGACGTTCGCAGAGGTTTCGGGTCCGGCGCCGACGGTGGGCAGTGTCAGTCCGAGCAGCGGGGCAACGACGGGCGGGACGGCGGTGACGATCACGGGAACGAACTTTGCCGCGGGAGCGACGGTGACGTTGGGGGGGGCGGCGGCGACCAATGTGGTGGTAGTGAACGGCACGACGATCACGGCGACAACACCGGCGGGAAGTGCGGGAGCGGTGACGGTGACGGTGACGGTGAACGGGCAAAGTGGGAGTCTGACCAGTGGGTTCACCTATGTAGTGGTGCCAACGGTGAGCAATGTCAGTCCGAGCGCCGGGACAACGGCGGGCGGGACGGCGGTGACGATCACGGGGACGAACTTTGCCGCGGGCGCGACGGTGACGTTTGGAGGGGCGGCAGCGACCAACGTGGTGGTGGTGAACGGCACGACGATCACGGCGACGACACCGGCGGGAAGTGCTGGAGCGGTGACGGTGACAGTGACGGTGAACGGACAGAGCGGAAGCCTGACGAATGGGTTCACTTACGTTGTACCGCCCACGGTGACGAATGTCTCTCCGAACACGGGATCCACGGGGGGAGGGACAGCGGTCACGATCACCGGAACGAACTTCGTTACCGGGGCGACGGTGACGTTTGGCGCAGCGGCAGCGACCAACGTAGTGGTAGTGAACGGCACGACGATCACGGCGACAACCCCGGCAGGGAGTGCGGGAGCGGTGACGGTAACGGTGACGGTGAGCGGGCAAAGCGGGAGTCTGTCGAACGCGTACACCTATGTACTGTCCCCCTCGGTGAGCAATGTTTCCCCGAATACGGGATCGACGGCGGGCGGAACCGGGGTCACGATCACGGGAACGAACTTCGCCGCGGGAGCGACGGTGACATTTGGCGGGACAGCGGCGACGAGCGTGGTGGTGGTGAACGGCACGACCATCACGGCAACGACGCCGGCGCATGCGGCGGGAGCGGTGACGGTGACCGTGACGGTGAGCGGGCAGAGTGGGAGTCTGGCGAGCGGATACACCTACGTTGCACCGCCAACGGTGACGAATGTTTCCCCGAACACTGGGTCAACGTTGGGGGGGACGGCGGTGACGATCACAGGGACGAACTTCGCGGCGGGCGCGACGGTGACGTTCGGCGGGGCGGCAGCGACGAACGTGGTGGTAGTGAACGGCACGACGATCACAGCGACAACCCCGGCGGGGAGTGCAGGCGCAGTGACGGTAACGGTGACGGTCAGTGGGCAGAGCGGGAGTCTGACGAGCGGGTTTACCTATGTAGTGTCCCCGACGGTCAGCAGTGTAGCTCCGAACAACGGACCGCCGGCGGGGGGAACGGCGGTGACGATCACCGGGACGAACTTCGCTTCGGGGGCCACGGTGACGTTTGGCGGGACAGCGGCGACGAGCGTGGTGGTGGTGAACGGCACGACCATCACGGCGACGACGCCGGCGCACGCGGCGGGAGCAGTGACGGTGACGGTGACGGTGAACAGTCAGAGCGGAAGCTTGACCAACGGGTACACCTACAACGGGGCGGTAGCGATCGGCTTTGCACAAGTCGCTGCGGCGACGCCGCAATCATCGGTGACGACGGTATCGGTGAGCTATCCGGCGGCGGAGACGGCGGGAGACCTGAACGTGGTGGTAGTGGGGTGGAACGACACCACGGCGACGGTGCAGTCGGTAAAGGACAGCGGCGGGAATGTCTACAGTCTGGCGATCGGGCCGACCAGCGGGACAGCGTTACGGCAGTCAATCTACTATCTGAGCGACATCGCGGGCGGGAACAACACGGTGACGGTGACGTTCAACCAGCCGGCGGCGTTTCCGGATGTTCGGATACTGGAATATCGGGGAGTGAATGCGGTCGACGTAACGGCGGGTTTGAGCGGGAGCAGCAGCACGGCGAACAGTGGGGCGGCGACGACGACGATTGCGAATGAGCTGATCTTTGGGGCGAACATGGTGGCCACGTTGACCGGAGCGGCGGGGAGCGGGTTCACCTCGCTCATCATTACGAATCCGGACGGGGATATCGCGGAAGACAAGGTGGTGACGACGACCGGCAGCAACAGCGCGACGGCGACGTTGACCTCCTCCGGTCCGTGGGTCATGCAGATGGTGACGTTCGCAGAGGTTTCGGGTCCGGCGCCGACGGTGGGCAGTGTCAGTCCGAGCAGCGGGGCAACGACGGGCGGGACGGCGGTGACGATCACGGGAACGAACTTTGCCGCGGGAGCGACGGTGACGTTGGGGGGGGCGGCGGCGACCAATGTGGTGGTAGTGAACGGCACGACGATCACGGCGACAACACCGGCGGGAAGTGCGGGAGCGGTGACGGTGACGGTGACGGTGAACGGGCAAAGTGGGAGTCTGACCAGTGGGTTCACCTATGTAGTGGTGCCAACGGTGAGCAATGTCAGTCCGAGCGCCGGGACAACGGCGGGCGGGACGGCGGTGACGATCACGGGGACGAACTTTGCCGCGGGCGCGACGGTGACGTTTGGAGGGGCGGCAGCGACCAACGTGGTGGTGGTGAACGGCACGACGATCACGGCGACGACACCGGCGGGAAGTGCTGGAGCGGTGACGGTGACAGTGACGGTGAACGGACAGAGCGGAAGCCTGACGAATGGGTTCACTTACGTTGTACCGCCCACGGTGACGAATGTCTCTCCGAACACGGGATCCACGGGGGGAGGGACAGCGGTCACGATCACCGGAACGAACTTCGTTACCGGGGCGACGGTGACGTTTGGCGCAGCGGCAGCGACCAACGTAGTGGTAGTGAACGGCACGACGATCACGGCGACAACCCCGGCAGGGAGTGCGGGAGCGGTGACGGTAACGGTGACGGTGAGCGGGCAAAGCGGGAGTCTGTCGAACGCGTACACCTATGTACTGTCCCCCTCGGTGAGCAATGTTTCCCCGAATACGGGATCGACGGCGGGCGGAACCGGGGTCACGATCACGGGAACGAACTTCGCCGCGGGAGCGACGGTGACATTTGGCGGGACAGCGGCGACGAGCGTGGTGGTGGTGAACGGCACGACCATCACGGCAACGACGCCGGCGCATGCGGCGGGAGCGGTGACGGTGACCGTGACGGTGAGCGGGCAGAGTGGGAGTCTGGCGAGCGGATACACCTACGTTGCACCGCCAACGGTGACGAATGTTTCCCCGAACACTGGGTCAACGTTGGGGGGGACGGCGGTGACGATCACAGGGACGAACTTCGCGGCGGGCGCGACGGTGACGTTCGGCGGGGCGGCAGCGACGAACGTGGTGGTAGTGAACGGCACGACGATCACAGCGACAACCCCGGCGGGGAGTGCAGGCGCAGTGACGGTAACGGTGACGGTCAGTGGGCAGAGCGGGAGTCTGACGAGCGGGTTTACCTATGTAGTGTCCCCGACGGTCAGCAGTGTAGCTCCGAACAACGGACCGCCGGCGGGGGGAACGGCGGTGACGATCACCGGGACGAACTTCGCTTCGGGGGCCACGGTGACGTTTGGCGGGACAGCGGCGACGAGCGTGGTGGTGGTGAACGGCACGACCATCACGGCGACGACGCCGGCGCACGCGGCGGGAGCAGTGACGGTGACGGTGACGGTGAACAGTCAGAGCGGAAGCTTGACCAACGGGTACACCTACAACGGGGCGGTAGCGATCGGCTTTGCACAAGTCGCTGCGGCGACGCCGCAATCATCGGTGACGACGGTATCGGTGAGCTATCCGGCGGCGGAGACGGCGGGAGACCTGAACGTGGTGGTAGTGGGGTGGAACGACACCACGGCGACGGTGCAGTCGGTAAAGGACAGCGGCGGGAATGTCTACAGTCTGGCGATCGGGCCGACCAGCGGGACAGCGTTACGGCAGTCAATCTACTATCTGAGCGACATCGCGGGCGGGAACAACACGGTGACGGTGACGTTCAACCAGCCGGCGGCGTTTCCGGATGTTCGGATACTGGAATATCGGGGAGTGAATGCGGTCGACGTAACGGCGGGTTTGAGCGGGAGCAGCAGCACGGCGAACAGTGGGGCGGCGACGACGACGATTGCGAATGAGCTGATCTTTGGGGCGAACATGGTGGCCACGTTGACCGGAGCGGCGGGGAGCGGGTTCACCTCGCTCATCATTACGAATCCGGACGGGGATATCGCGGAAGACAAGGTGGTGACGACGACCGGCAGCAACAGCGCGACGGCGACGTTGACCTCCTCCGGTCCGTGGGTCATGCAAATGGCCACTTTTGGAGCTCCCACCGCAGGAGGCACTCCGACTGCGCCCACCCTGACAACTGCCGGTGGCGGTCCGGGTCCGATCGTGCAGAATGTCCAGAACCTCTACGACGCGACGCTCAGCACGTCCCACACGAGTGCGCCTTTCGACAGCACAGGCGGGGATTTGATCGTGATATGCGCCTCCTCGCACGCGGGCGTGACCTTCACTCCCAGCGACAACTTTGGCAACAACTGGATCTCCTTATCCGGCCCAACGAGTACCAGTGTGGGATTCGATCTCCGGACTCAAGTCTGGTATGCGGAGAATCCTATCGTCGGCCCCGGTCAAACTATAACCATGAACCTTTCCGCGGCACAGTCTCTGGTCATTTCGATCTTTGTGATTAAGGGCTCGAATATCTCTTCACCCATTGACGCTATATCCCTCATCGGCAGCGACAATGGAACGCAGACCGTGAACGTCGTCAGTCCTAGCATCACTACCGAGAGCACAAATGACTTGCTGATGGGCTTTGTGAAGGTTTCCGCTGCTGACACTTTCCAGGCCGGAACGGGTTTTGCTCTGCAACCCGCTGCCTCTTCCACTTTCATTGCGGCAGAGACAGGTCCGGCGGCGACTGCGGGCACTTACGACGCGACATTCACGCTCGGCACAGCCGTAACCTGGCAGTCGGCAGTCGTCGCCGCCGCCAACAATCCAAACCAAGCGACTTTATCGTGGACTGCGTCAACCGAGACCGGTGGAACGATCGGCAAGTACCTAGTGGAGCGCTGCCAGGGCCTCAGTTGTACGACCTTCACCCAGATCGGCAGCACACCAGCCACCACATTCAACGACACGAACCTTACGGCGTCGACCAACTACGGCTATCGCATTCGTGCCCAGGACACGGCCAACACGGTCGGGCCTTATTCCAATGTTGCAACGCTTACGACGCCCGCTCCGATGCCCGCGTTGCCGGGGAATGTCGCGGCGACGGCGGCCTCCAGCACTCAGATCAATCTGTCGTGGAGTGCATCGACCGAGATCGGTGGAACGATCAGCGACTATCTGGTGGAGCGCTGCCAGGGTGCGGGCTGCACTAACTTCGCTCAAATCGGTACTTCGGTTGCGACTACATACAGCGACACGAACCTGACCGCAACCACCAGCTACAGTTATCGCCTGCGTGCCGTGGACGCTGCAGCCAACCTGAGTCCATACTCAAGCGTGGTGAGCGCTACGACACAGTAAAGCTCCGCGAATCGTCATACCAACCATCGAAGCGCCTGGTATCTAGTCTGTGTCTACGGCCTGACTTTATTTGGAAAGCTGCCCGATCACAAATGAGGAGAGTAGTCCCCTGACAATCGTCAGGTGAGAAGGATCAGACATTACAGAAAGGGTAAAGCGACCAATGTCAACAAAGATCACTTTGCTCTTGTTTCTTTTCTGTGTTGCTGCTCAAGCGAGCCCAACCCTTCCCTTGAAAGTCAGCACTGACCATCGATATCTGGAAGGCCAGAATGACGAGCCTTCCCTGATCTTGGCGCCGGAATAGCGCCGAACAGCTGCGGAATGCGAAACCTCGTAAATTACGACAGGTCTTCTCCGAGTTTCTTAATCCTGACGGGTATGGGAACCTTATTTCGTTTCGCTCGATACGGGTGGCTTTGTTTGCTGCTCGGAGCCTGGGCCGGGGGGCAGGAGACGAGATCGAAGGCAGTACTCGCGACCGAAAAGCCGGTTGCCCCGACTACCGCGGCTCCCAAACCCAACGATCTAGACAAAAGTCAGCAGATGGCCACGTTAAGTGTTGAGCCCGATGGGCCGGTCATTACGATCGACGGACTGTGTAACAGTCCGTCGTCCGACAAATCCGCGGTTTCCAATTGCAAGACGGTGATCACTCGGGCGCAATTCGAGAAAGTGATTGATGCAGGCCCCAGCATGCCGGCGCGCGCGCGACGCGAATTCGCTATCCGTTACGCAAATGCCTTGGTGATGGCTGGAAAGGCCGAGCAAATGGGTCTGGATAAGGGAGCGAACTTTGAAGAGCAAATGAGACTCGCCCGCATCGAGATCTTGTCCCGGGAGCTGAACAAAGCGATCCAGAGGGAAGCATCGCAGGTTCCGGATAAGGACATCGAAGACTACTACCGAAACAACACCGCGTCCTTTGAGCAAGCGGAAATGGAAAGGATCTATGTTCCAAAAACGCAAGAGCTACCGGTGCGGTCTGACAAAACGTTGAGTGATGCCGAAAAGCAGAAGCGATTGCTGCAAACGGGGCAAGTAATGAAGGAGTTAGCCGACAAGTTGCATGCGCGCGCGATTGCCGGAGAAGATTTCAACAAATTGCAAATAGACGCTTACCAGGCTGCCGGAATCAATACCACCGCTGGATCGAGCATGGGGACCATCAGGCGGGTATCATTGCCGCCGAGCCAGGGTTGGGTTATGGGCCTAAAGCCCGGGGAGGTTTCGTCGATCATTGCGGACTCCAACGGGTATTTCATCTATAAGGTCAAGGCTAAAGAGACACTGTCCTTGGATCATGTTCGCGAAGAAATCATTGGAATCCTGCGTTCTCGCCGCATACAAAACGAAACAGAAGACATCCAGAAGTCCGCGACCCCAGTCTTCAACGAAGAGTATTTTCGCCTCCAACGGACGCCGCGGAAGAGCGATTAGGACAGATTAGGCAACAGGCATGCGGTGAGATTAGTCAGCACCCGGGCCAGGTTACCGAAAGTCTAGAAGCGTTGCTCGCAAAAAAACTGTGACGCCTTCGCGGCGCCGCCTGGCGCGGATTCCGGTCTCAACATTCCGGTACGAGAGCAGGCAAGAACCGAGGACAGCGCTGCGCCTGCGGATTAGCGAGGTCGCGCAAGTGCGGGTGCGCTATGGCTACTGCAAGATCCGGGTGCTGCTGAAGCGTGAAGGCTGGAAAGTAGGAAAGAAGCTGGTGTATCGGCTGTACCGCGAGGAAGGCCTGACGCTGCGCCGCAAGCCGCGACGAAAGCGTCGGGCCGCGCTGCATCACCGCGAGCGTTTCCAGCCAACTGCACCCAATCAAGTGTGGAGTCTGGATTTCGTGGCCGACCAGTTGGCGGATGGACGACGGTTCCGGGCCTTGACCATCATGGACGTGTTCACGAGGGAGAGTTTGGCGATCGAAGTGGGACAGAGACTGAAGGGCGAGGACGTGATGTCCACGTTGAATGAAATTCGACGGAAGCGAGGTGTTCCGAAGTTTTTGTTTTGTGACAACGGATCAGAGTTCACCAGTCAGATCATGGACCTGTGGGCGTATCACGATATGGTGCAGATCGACTTCTCGCGGCCAGGGAAGCCGACCGATAACGCACATGTGGAGTCATTCAACGGCACGTTGCGAGCCGAGTGCTTGGACGTGCACTGGTTCGCAACCTTGACGGAGGCCAAGCAGGTCATCGAAGGTTGGAGGCGGAAATACAATGACAGTCGCCCTCAGATCTCTGGGAGAACGAACGCCGAGTGAGCTCACAAACTGTCGGAAACTCAAGTGTTACAGGAAAGGGGTGTCGCTCAAAAACGAGCTTGTCGTATTCTTACGTGAATGAAAGCAGGGGGCAGGCCAGTATCCAAGGAGGATTTCACCATGGACCACGTCATTCGTCTGCAGTTGATTGGAAAGGTTACCTACTACGTCGGTTGGATCGCGTTGGTATGCGGAGGCTTGTTGCATTTTAACTTTGCAACAAAGCTGTCCTTGGCGGTGAATCTATCGAAGCGGAATCTGTTTGAGGTCAGTGTAGTGTGCTTCTTGATTTGCATAGCCTCGGAACTCCGAGCCCACGCCTTGCCCAGGAGCGAACTGTCCACCAGCGTAAAAAAGGGCGCGTAGGTACTACCAGCAGACCAGATAGCTGGAACCGATGCGCAGGTCCCGCCGGTGAACGACCAATTCGCAGCTCTGGAGGAACGAGAGAGGACGAGAACCCTTTGCGTTGTGGCTGTTGTTGCGGTCCTGATCGCTACTCTTTGGCCGTTCAATCCTTCTCCGCGGAACGGCGTCATTTGGTTGCATGGAACCACTGGCCTCAAGTTCCGGAATGCCGGCCTGGTCGTAAGCAGAGGGTCCTTAAGACCGGCCGACACCGAAGGCGAATCGTACAGTCTGGAACTCCTGCTTCGGCCCGCCAGTACGAAATCGCTATATACCATCTTGGCTTTTTACACGCCGACTCGCCCGAGACAACTGTTGGTGCGGCAGTGGACGGACGGCTTACTAGTGACCCACGATGCGACCGTCGAGAACGACAAAACCAAGACGATCAAGTTTGATGTCGATCACGTCTTCCGTCAGGGAAGACTCGTGCTCGTGACAATTTCGTCAGGGCCGAAAGGGACAACAGTCTATCTGGATGGCCAACCAGCGGAGTCCTTCTCCAGATTCAAGATTTCCCGAAGTGAACTGTCGGCCGAGATTGTTCTCGGGACGTCGCCGGTGACGTATCAGCCATGGCCGGGGGAACTGCGCGGCCTCGCTATCTATTCGAAAGAGCTGACTCCTGCGGACGTGCTCCGACACTACAAAGAATGGACCGATCCGGGCGGACATCCCGACCTTGATGGCGCCATTGCTCGGTACGCTTTTGCCGAGGCGGCGGGCCGTGCGGTTCGCAACGAGGTTATTTCCGGACCGAACCTGGAAATACCATTGACTTTCTCAGTCCCGCACAAAGGCCTGTTGCGGTCTCCGGCGAAGGAATTCAGGGCCGATTGGATGTACGCAAGTGACGTGCTGGTGAACATCGCAGGATTCGTTCCGCTAGGGTTGATTGTCTGTGCCTATCTCGCATGGATGAGAAGCCGTTGGAAGGCAATTCTTGTCACTACGTTCGCATGCGGGATCCTGAGTTTCGTGATTGAAGTACTGCAATACTACATTCCTCAACGAGGTTCTGGTACGACGGATATCATCACGAATACTCTAGGTACCGCTCTAGGCGCCTTGGTCGCGCAGCAGAGTGTCGTAAGAAGGGTTCTCGGAAGAATCAAGTTCGGCTCCTTCCCTAGAGATGCCGCTCAGCCACAGCGTGAGCCCCCTTCCGCCAAGAGAAGAATGGCACGTACATGTTAAGCGTTGGGTGGAGACTGTTTCCGACAGATTCTTCTGCAGTGGACTCCGCCTCTTGCGCTGGCGCTGTGTCAGCCACTACGCGTTCGGGGCCTTAGCGGCGATGCACTCTGGCGTGGCATGCTGTGCACATCGTTGTCAGGTTATGTTCGGAATCGTCGCCAGAGCGACTGCGAAACTGTTTGTGGTGGACTTCCAGATTCGACATCGTGCCACAGGATTGACATCTCCAGCCGTCCCGACGCAGGATCTGCGGGCGCAGACTTTCGTACGACAAGTGATCTAACTGCAAGCGAGCGGTTTTGGGGCGAATCATTCTTATGACGCCTTTTCATGCAGGTTTTCGAGGAAAGCCTGCTGCTGTTCGCCGGGCAAGAACTGGAAGAACCGCGTCATTGAGCAGAGCTAATGTCTCTGGATTCTCGTCGTCCAGGTTTGCTCCTGCCAGGAAGTCGGCGCAGATCATCTCCAGGCAGTAACCACGCGATTTGTCCGTGCCCCGCATCTGCGCTGCCGTCTCGATTGCCTGCTCGATTCACCGGGATCTGACTCTTGTAGACCTTGAAGTAAATCAGTTCCGACGGCTCCTCCTCCCTTCCCGTTAGTTCTCTCCACCTCCCGCCGGAAGTCCTCCTTCGGCATCTCACGGGAGGATGCCCGTTAATTCGTAGAAAGTAGCGACTCTCAACCCCGGTCATAATGACCGAGGGTAGTTTTTCTGCCAAGAAAAAGGAGAGAGTCGCTATGAAGAAACGATACCAGATCGACCAGCAACGAGCGGTGCAAGAATTCCGGCAGTTGGCCCGCGAAGAGAATCCCAACCTTCAGATGATTTTTCCGATGACCGAGGTGGTCGGTCTGCTGCAAGAAGGAGTGGGCCACCTCATGCGCGAAGCCGGGTTGGCGTTGATGAGCCTGGTGATGGAGGAAGAAGTGCGGCACCTGGCCGGGGAGCGGCATGAGCAGCATCCCGCGCGGCGCGCCCACCGCTGGGGAAAAGAGAAGGGTTACTGCATGGTGGACGGGCAGAAGGTTCCGATCCAGAGAACGCGTCTGCGCAGCCCGGAAAATCGCGAGCAACGGCTGGGCAGTTACGAGTTGTTCCAGCGCAGTGGACCGATGGAACACGCGGTATGGGACAAGATGATGCGCGGGCTGTCGACGCGCAACTATGGAGCGGTGGTGAAAGACTTTCCCGAAGCCTACGGAGTGGAAAAGTCGGCGGTGAGCGACAACTTCATCGCCTCCAGCCGGGAAAAGTTGCAGGCGTTGATGGAGCGTCCGCTGGGCGATTTGCGGCTGTGCGCGGTACTGATCGACGGCACGCCGTTCCGCGACCGGCAGATGATCGTGGCCCTGGGCATCAACATCGACGGGCGCAAAACGGTGTTGGGCCTGCGCGAAGGAGCCACCGAGAATGCCGCCGTGGTTAGTGAGTTACTTGGCGATTTGGCCTCGCGCGGGCTGGACTTCAGCGTGCCCCGGCTTTATGTGCTCGACGGAGGCAAGGCGCTGGCGGCAGCAGTGCGGCGTCATGCGGGCGAGGCGGCGATGATCCAGCGTTGTCAGGTGCACAAGCGGCGCAATGTCATCGACCACTTACCCGAAGAACATAAGTCGGCGGTCAAGAAGAAACTGCAGAACGCCTATGCCATGACCGAATACGCCGACGCCAAGCGTGCGCTGGAGCGACTGCATCGCGAACTGATGGAGCTGAATCCGAGCGCCGCCCGCAGCCTGGAGGAAGGCATGGAAGAGACGCTCACCGTGCATCGTTTGCGCGTGCCCGCGCAGTTGCGCCGCACCCTGGCGAGCACCAACGTGATCGAATCGGCTTTCTCCATCGTGGAGACGGTTTGCCGCAACGTGAAACGCTGGCGTGCGGGCGACCACATCGAGCGTTGGGTCGGTTCGGGTCTGCTGGTGGCCGAGCGCCAGTTTCGCAAGGTGCAAGGCTATCGGGAGATTCCGTCGCTGTTCACTTCGCTTGCGAACACGCTTTCGAAGAAGGCGGTTGCCGAGGAAGTGAAGGTTGCGTAGCCTATGACGGTCGAGAGTCTCTAACTTTCAACGGAGTTCCGGGCAACGTCATCTCACGGGCTTTGTGCAACCAGGTTGCACAATCGAAGTGCTGCCCATCCCGGCGTGCGAGTTTGGCCAGCTCCAGCCCCTTCGTCCATCCCACTTCCTTCAGATCCTTTCGCGCCTGCGGCGGCAAGTGCTCGTGGATGGACATGAGGTAGTACGCCTTCCTTCTCGATTCCGGGAACCGCCGCGCCAGGAATTCGTCAAACGACTTCAGATTCTCCAGCCTCCAGTACTGTCCCGCCCGCACCTCGCACAGATACCTGCCCAGGTCGACAAAGCGGGTGTCGCGCTCTGCCTCTTTCTGCCGGTCGTCAAAGTCAAACCCGTTCCACGAGAACCGAAAGGCAAAACCTCCAGCACGGCGCGGTTGAGCGCTGCCAGAGCTTCTTCGGTACGGCAGCGCAGACTCAAGTTCCAGCCGACGATCTCGCGCGTGCAGCAGTCGATGACCGAGACCAGATACGCCCAGCCCACACTCGGCCCGGCCCAGACCTTGGTCATGTCCGACTGCCAGACGTGATTCGGATGTAGTGCTTCCACCTTGCCCCAGTCCTTTCTCCGCGAGACTTGGAAGCGGCGCTGACGCACCAACAGCCCGCGTTCCCGCATCACGCGTAACACGCGCTTGCCGTTCACCACCAGCCCTTGCTTGCGTCCCAGCCACCACGCCACGCGGCGATAGCCGTAGGCCGGCTTCTCGCCGCAGGCCAGAACGATCTCCTGGTCGCGCGAGCGATCCGCACGGCTGGCGCGCGGTCGCGCCTGATAGTAGAGGCTCGACCGGCTGACCGCGAGTGTCTCGGCCACCAACTTCGCTTCTTTCCCTTGGGCCACCAACTCCCGTGCCGACGAATGGGCTGGCCCGCAGCTCACTCGCCCAGCACGTTTTTTAGGATCTCGATCTGCAAATGGGATCGGCCCAGCGCCCGCTCCAGTTGTTTGATCCGCTTCTCCTGCTCGGCATCGGGCCGCGCGGCGGCGCTTCTCCCCCCAAGCGCAGCCTTGGCTCCCGCTTCCACTTCGTCCTTCCAGCGGGAATACAGATGGGGAGCAATCTCGTACTTGCGGCAGGTCTCAGCCACGTTGCCGCTCTTCAGGACTTCCAACACAATCTGCCACTTCTCTTCCGGGGTTCTCTGCACTCTAGGCTTTCTCGACATTCTCGCCTCCTGGCGGAGGCCCCAAGCCTAACTAACTTCCGTGTCGAGTTCTACTGGGGTGCGCTACACACCATCGCTTCTCCGGGCTTCGGTTTTCCGAGTAATACGGACAAAGATACCGCAACCAACAAGTCCCAGTTGCTCAGAAAGAACGCAATTACACTCGGATTCCAGATCACGGAGGATCGAGCTTGAACTTCTTGAACTCATTCCTCAGAAGCGTTTCTAGAGAGCGTCTAAAGCAAATCCACCCATTTTGCTCGGTGCGCCGCCCAATGAGGCGCCGCAGTATCTCCTCCGAAACTCTGCCTGCCTGCGAAAAATGTGACAGCCGCCGGGAGCATCTACATGCAATACTTTTCACCTTGACACTCCAGTTCCGTAAGGTGTATTGTTCAAAACGTTTTTGACTTCTACGCAATCTATTGCGGCAGCGCCGCCGCGAAGGTTGAGTAGGAGGCCCTCCCCGCATTCCTAAGAACTTTATCCGCACGCTGCACCGAGGTGTTTCATGACCCGCCGCCGTGTCTACGCGTGTTTCAGTCATGCTCTCGTGTTCTCGCTCTTGCTCAGCATATTCGCGTCCGTAACGATGGGTCAGGCAAATGTGCAAGGGCAGTGGAGCACGCTGCCGTATCTCCTGCCGATCAACCCCGTCCATGTGGCACTCCTCAGCAGTGGCAAAGTGCTGGTGGTGGCAGGCTCGGGAAACTGCCCCCCGTCGCAGTCAGGGTGTCCCTCGGGTTCGCCCTATGGACCATCGAATAACTCTGGCGCATTGCTATGGGATCCGGTGGCCGGAGCAATCACTCAGTTTTCGGTGTCCTGGGACATGTTCTGCAATGGAATGGTGCTTTTGCAGGATGGACGCGCGCTGATCGATGGCGGCACGATCCAGTACGATCCTTTCCACGGACAGCCGCAAGTTGCAGTTTTTGATCCTGCCGCAAACACTTTCACCAACGTTCAAAACATGGCGCACGGGCGCTGGTACCCCACGGTACTGACCCTGGGAGATGGGCGAGTGATGGCGTTCTCCGGCCTGAGCGAGACTGGCGGCACCAACACCGCTGTCGAGTTCTACACGACCGGCTCGGGCTGGAGCCAGCAGTATCCTGCATCCTGGACCCCAGACCTCTACCCACGCTTGCACCTGCTGCCCAACGGCAAGGTGTTTTACTCCGGTGCACAAACAACCTCAAGGCTGTTTGACCCATCAACGACGACCTGGAACACGAACGTTGCCGCCACAAACTACAGTGGAACGCGAACGTACGGCACATCGGTGCTGCTCCCGTTGACGCCAGCCAACAACTACGATCCCAAGGTGATCATCATGGGCGGCAACAGTCCCGCGACCAACACCACCGAAATCATCGACATGGGAGCGTCGACACCGGCATGGCAGTACGGTCCCAATATGAGTGAAGCCCGCATCGAGATGAATGCGGTGATTTTGCCCGACGGCAGGGTCTTGGCAGTCGGTGGTTCGGTCAATGACGAAGACACGGGCAGCCTGAGTTTAAATGCGGACTTGTTCGATCTAAGCACTGTTAATCTCAATTCTGTTCCTCCAAATGTGGGAACTGTCTCCTCTGCTGGGGCAAATGCGACGGAGCGGCTCTACCACTCCGTGGCGTTGCTGCTGCCGGACGCGACGGTGTGGCTGGCGGGAGGCAATCCTTCGCGGGGTACGTACAACAAGACGATGGAGATTTATCAGCCGCCGTATCTGTTCAACTCAACGGGGGAATTGGCAACAAGGCCTTCCATCACGGGTGCGCCGAGTTCCATCTTCTTTGGCAATCCGTTTCCGGTAACAACCCCGGATGCTGCGAACATCTCCGCGGTCGTTCTAGTGCGTAACGGAACTGTGACGCATGCCTTCGGCATGGATCAGCGTGAGGTGGAGATGTCGTTTACGGCGGGAAGTGGCGCCCTGACCGTTACGGCTCCTCCCAACGGCAACGTTGCCCCACCGGGTTACTACATGCTGTTTATCTTGAACAGTTCAGGCGTTCCTTCAGTGGCGACACAAGTGACACTCACTGCAGCTAACTCCTTACCGACGGTCAGCAGTGTGGCTCCGAATAACGGATCGGCGGCGGGTGGGACGGCGGTGACGATCACGGGGACAAACTTTGCAGCGGGAGCTACGGTGACGTTTGGCGGGACTGCAGCGACCAACGTGGTGGTGGTGAACGGCACGACCATCACGGCGACGACGCCAGCGGGAAGTGCAGGTGCCGTGACGGTGACGGTGACGGTGAACGGGCAGAGTGGAAGCTTGACGAACGGGTACACCTACAACGGAACGGTAGCGATCGGTTTCGCGCAGGTGGCGGCAGCCACGCCGCAATCATCGACGGCGACAGTGACGGTAGCCTATCCGGGAGCACAGACGGTGGGGGACCTGAACGTGGTGGTGGTGGGATGGAATGACGCCACGGCGACGGTGCAGGCGGTGAAGGATAGCGCGGGGAACAACTACAGTCTGGCGATTGGACCGACGACCGGGACGGCGTTACGGCAATCGATCTACTACGCGGCGAACATCGTGGGCGGGAGCAACACGGTGACGGTGACATTCAGCCAAGCGGCGACGGCCCCCGACATACGCATTCTGGAGTATCGGGGAGTGAATGCGGTAGATGTGACAGCCGGCTTGAGTGGGAACAGCGCGGCGGCGAGCAGTGGCTCGGCGACGACGACGATTGCGAATGAGTTGATTTTTGGGGCGAACACGGTGTTCACAGGGAATGGAGCGGCAGGGAGTGGTTTCACCTCGCGCATCATTACAAGCCCGGACGGGGATATCGCGGAAGACGAGGTGGTGACCACCACCGGCAGCAACAGTGCCACGGCGAGCTTGACTTCCTCCGGCCCGTGGGTCATGCAGATGGTGACGTTCGCAGCGGTTTCCGGTCCGGCACCGACGGTGAGCAGTGTGAGTCCGAACACCGGGGCAACGCTGGGTGGGACGGCCGTCACGATCACGGGGACGAACCTCACGACGGGAGCGACGGTGACGTTCGGCGGGACGGCAGCGACGAACGTGGTGGTGGTGAACGGCACGACGATCACGGCGACGACGCCGGCTGGCAGTGCGGGCGCAGTGACGGTGGCCGTGACGGTGAGCGGGCAGAGCGGAAGTCTGACGAACGGGTTCACCTACGTAGTGTCTCCCTCGGTCAGCAGTGTGTCCCCGAACAACGGACCGGTGGCGGGGGGGACGGCGGTAACGATCACGGGGACGAACTTCGCCTCGGGGGCCACCGTGACGTTCGGGGGCACGGCAGCGAACAACGCAGTGGTGGTGAACGGCACGACGCTCACAGCGACAACGCCTGCGGGAAGTGCGGGCGCGGTGACGGTGACCGTGATGGTGAATGGGCAGAGTGGAAGCCTGACCAATGGATTCACCTATGTTGTACCGCCCACGGTGAGCAGTGTTTCGCCGAACACGGGATCCACGGGGGGTGGGACAGGAGTGACGATCACCGGAACGAACTTCGCGTCGGGAGCGACGGTGACGTTCGGCGGGACGGCAGCGACGAACGTGGTGGTGGTGAACGGCGCGACGATTACGGCGACGACGCCGGCTGGCAGTGCGGGCGCAGTGACGGTGGCCGTGACGGTGAGCGGGCAGAGCGGAAGTCTGACGAACGGGTTCACCTACGTAGTGTCTCCCTCGGTCAGCAGTGTGTCCCCGAACAACGGACCGGTGGCGGGGGGGACGGCGGTAACGATCACGGGGACGAACTTCGCCTCGGGGGCCACCGTGACGTTCGGGGGCACGGCAGCGAACAACGTAGTGGTGGTGAACGGCACGACCATCACAACGACGACGCCTGCGCATGCAGCGGGCGCAGTGACGGTGACGGTCACGGTGAACAGTCAGAGCGGAAGCTTGACGAACGGGTACACCTACAACGGAACGGTGGCGATCGGTTTCGCCCAGGTGGCAGCGGCCACGCCGCAATCATCGACGGCGACGGTTTCGGTGAGCTATCCCGGGGCGCAGACGGCGGGGGACCTGAACGTGGTGGTGGTGGGGTGGAACGACACCACTGCGACGGTGCAGTCGGTGAAGGACAGCGGGGGGAACAACTACAGTCTGGCGATCGGGCCGACGACGGGGACGGCGTTGCGGCAATCGATCTACTATCTGAGCAACATAGCGGGTGGGGCGAACACGGTGACCGTGACGTTCAACCAGGCAGCGGTGGCTCCGGATGTCCGCATTCTGGAGTATCGGGGAGTCAGTGCTGTGGATAAAACAGCAGGAGCAAGCGGGAGTAGCAAGACTGCCAGCAGTGGGGCGGCCACTACGACCACGGCGAGCGAGTTAATCTTCGGAGCGGCAACTGTGGCTACGGCGGTGACTGGAGCGGGCAGCGGGTTCACCTCGCGCATCATCACGAATCCGGACGGGGATATTGCGGAAGACAAGGTGGTGACCAAAACTGGCAGCAACAGCGCGACGGCCCCGGTGAACCCGTCCGGACCCTGGGTCATGCAGATGGTGACCTTTAAGTGAGCGAGCGCTTGGTTGCGGCGGCGGCGGTAAACGCGGAAGCAATTTATTTTCGGGTGTTTGGCGACTCGCGGATCGGTTGGCGGAGCGGCTGCGGCTGCCGCATCTCGAGTTGCCATTCAGTTGTTCGTTCCAACGGAGAATAAAGATGACCAGCAAAACCTTCTCATACCATGTCCCCCTTCCTTTATTGTTGCTGCTGATGACCATGGCGGGAACAGTCTATCTTCACGCCTCCAGCCCATCCGATGGTCAGAGTAAACAAGCCAAACCCGATGCCGGCTCGGCACAGCAACCTGTGGCAGAGGTTCGAGGAACATGGTCAGGCACGTTCTTTTCGAAGCATTCCAATGTTGCGCCGTTCACGATGACGGTAGTCATTAATCCGGACTCGACTGGACACCTCATCGGCAGCTCCACCCTCAGCTCCGATTGTCTGAAAGACGTGCGTCTTGAAGTCACGGTTACAGGCTCGAACGTTGTCTTTGCAGGCAGTGACGAGAGCGGGGATAACATTACGGTGCGGGGGACGGTTGATAAGACCGGGACAATGTTGAAGGCTAGCTACATTCTTAACGGGAGCGCGACCGGCAGGTGCGAAACCGATGATGGAACAGGCAACTTGGCGAAGCGCTAATTGCCCGTGTCGGCTCTGCGCCAGGTGATCCGCGAAGCTGTCCTTACCAGATTGTGTTGAACGACCTAAACTAACCGAAGTTCTCTCGTAAGGGAGATCACATGCTTACATCGCGCAGGGGCTTTCTGCGCTCGCTCGGTGCCAGTACCGCCGCTGGGGTAGCCGTGCGCTGGCCACTGACGGGCGCCTCACCCGCGGTTACACTCGAGCCTTCTCGGCCCAAGCTGGATGACGGCTTCATCCGTTTGAACAGCAATGAGAATGCCTATGGTCCCTCCACGAAAGTGGTCGAGATCCTGAGTTCTTCCATCGGGAGCGCGAACCGTTATCCGCGCATGGAATATAACGGGCTGGTTGAGCAAATCGCCGGCGTCCACAAGGTGAAGCCGGAGCAGGTGCTCCTCGGCTGTGGATCGACCGAAATCCTCCGCGTGGCCGCTTGCGCGTTCCTCGGTAGCGGTAAGCAACTGATCCAGGCTTCACCGACATTCGGAGCCCTCGAGCACTACGCCCGTGCGGCCGGATCTGAAGTCATATCCGTACGTCTGACCCCGGCATTTGCTCATGATCTTGCCGGCATGCTGGCGCTCACCAGTGCTTCTACGACGCTGGTGTACATCTGCAATCCTAACAATCCCACGGCGTCCCTGACCCCTCGGAAAGACTTGGAGAACCTCATTAGCAAACTTCCGGCGTCGACCTTTGTGGTGATCGATGAGGCCTATCACCACTACGCTGGCCAGTCCGGAATGTACGCCTCGTTCATTGATCGCCCGCTCGACGAAGAGAGGGTCATCGTCACTCGCACTTTTTCCAAAGTCTATGGCCTTGCTGGCCTGCGGCTGGGCTACGCGGTGGCTTCGCCGAAAATAATTCAGCAGATGCAGAAATTTGTGACCGAAGACAACATCAACGCGATCGTGACACGAGCGGCGGCGGCCGCGCTGGACGATGTCGAAGCAGTAAATGATTTCATTCGGCGCAACACGGACGACCGTCAGGAATTTTTCAATCAGGCAATGGCACGGGCGCTAAAACCGATCGATTCGCACGCCAATTTTGCAATGATGAATACCTTTCATCCGGCGGAGGAGGTGATCCAGCATTTTCGCAAGAATAATATTTTGATTGGACGCCCTTTCCCGCCCATGGACACATACATCCGAGTTTCGCTGGGTCGTCCCGAGGAAATGCGGGCATTCTGGCAGATATGGGACATGCTACCGTACCCGAAACACTCGATGCAGCACTGAGTAGAAGGAAGGTCGTGACTCGCGTCCCTCGTTTGGCCTTCATTTCGAGCACGGGCTCGCACGGCTTCCCCTCGGCCCGTCGCTGACGAATGGGCAGAGCGGTAAGCCGAGGCTTTCCATGCAAGCGTTATGGTCATTCACGGCGAATGGTGGCAATTGCCATTAGGGATAGGGGATCACCGCCTGAACCTCATTCGAATAGCTGCTTTCGCCTCCCGTGGAGTCCACTGCAGTTACGACATAGTAGTAGGTCTGACCGCCTTGGACCGCACTGTCAGTATCACTGGTAGTCGCATCCAGGGCTGAATTGATTTGCGCGTAGGGACCGCCGGACCCAGTTCCACGATAGACGTTGTATCCAACCACGCTGCCCGACGTGCTCGCGTTCCATGTCAGAGCGACACTGTGCTGCGGTGGCGGAGTTCCGGAGCCGGTTAGGGACTGTACTGTCGGAGCATTGGAAGCGTTGCTGGCAAACGTGAGGTTTGCGGATGCCGTGCCGGAGGACTGGGGCGCAAATGTCACTTGAAACGAAACACTAGTTCCCACGGCGATCGTCACCGGTAGGGAAATCCCGCTTACGGAAAATTCAGATCCGGCCACGCCCGCCGACGACACCGTGACAGGGGCCCCACTCGCGCTGAGTGTGCCTGTCTGATTTTGCGTGGCTCCAACGATGACGTTCCCAAAATTGATGGTCGAGGGTGCGACCGCCAATTGGCCGGGCAGTGCTCCTGTTCCTGTCAACGACACAGAGAGGGTGGGATTCGAGCTATTGGAGCTGATCACGAGACTTCCGGTTGCGCTTCCCCCAGACTGAGGTGCAAACGAAACATTGAAAGTCACACTCTGGCCTGCGTTCAACGTGATCGGCAAGTTCAAGCCGCTGGCCGTGAACGCGGAGCTCGAGGAGCCTGCCGCAGAAATCATGACGCTGGTTCCGCCCGAGTTGGTGAGAGTTTCCGACAGTGTCTGGGAGTTGCCGACCTGAACGCTACCGAAGCCGAGATTGGTTGGGCTGGCCGTGAGCTGGCCGGGCGTGGTGCCTGTTCCCGAGAGCGGAACATTCAGAGCGGGATTAGATGGGTTGGATGTGATGGCCAGATTGCCGCTGGCACTGCCTCCCGACGTGGGCGAGAATGCGACACTGAAAGTCACACTCTGGCCTGCGTTCAACGTGATCGGCAAGCTCAGGCCGCTGGCCGTGAACGCGGAGCTCGAGGAGCCTGCCGCAGAAATCATGACGCTGGTTCCACCCGAGTTGGTGAGAGTTTCCGACAGTGTCTGGGAGTTGCCGACCTGAACGCTACCGAAGCCGAGATTGGTTGGGCTGGCCGTGAGCTGGCCGGGCGTGGTGCCCGTCCCCGAGAGTGGGACATTCAGAGCGGGATTGGACGCGTTGGAAGTGATGGCCAGATTGCCGCTGGCACTGCCTCCCGACGTGGGCGAGAATGTGGCACTGAAATTCACACTCTGACCTGCGTTCAACGTGATCGGCAAGCTCAGGCCGCTGGCCGTGAACGCGGAGCTAGAGGAGCCTGCCGCAGAAATCATGACGCTGGTTCCACCCGAGTTGGTGAGAGTTTCCGACAGTGTCTGAGAGTTGCCGACCTGAACGCTACCGAAGCCGAGATTGGTTGGGCTGGCCGTGAGCTGGCCGGGCGTGGTGCCTGTTCCCGAGAGCGGGACATTCAGAGCGGGATTAGATGCAGTGGATGTGATGGCCAGGTTGCCGCTGGTACTGCCTCCCGACGTGGGCGAGAATGTGGCACTGAAGCTCACACTCTGGCCTGCGTTCAACGTGATCGGCAAGCTCAAGCCGCTGGCCGTGAACGCGGAGCTCGAGGAGCCTGCCGCAGAAATCATGACGCTGGTTCCACCCGAGTTGGTGAGAGTTTCCGACAGTGTCTGAGAGTTGCCGACCTGAACGCTACCGAAGCCGAGATTGGTTGGGCTGGCCGTGAGCTGGCCGGGCGTAGTGCCCGTCCCCGAGAGCGGAACATTCAGAGCAGGATTAGATGCATTGGAAGTGATGGCCAGATTGCCGCTGGCACTGCCTCCCGACGTGGGCGAGAATGTGGCACTGAAATTCACACTCTGGCCTGCTTTCAACGTGATCGGCAAGCTCAGGCCGCTGGTCGTGAACGCGGAGCTCGAGGAGCCTGCCGCAGAAATCATGACGCTGGTTCCGCCCGAGTTGGTGAGAGTTTCCGACAGTGTCTGGGAGTTGCCGACCTGAACGCTACCGAAGCCGAGATTGGTTGGGCTGGCCGTGAGCTGGCCGGGCGTGGTGCCTGTTCCCGAGAGCGGGACATTCAGAGCGGGATTAGATGCATTGGATGTGATGGCCAGATTGCCGCTGGCACTGCCTCCCGACGTGGGCGAGAATGCGGCACTGAAATTCACACTCTGACCTGCGTTCAACGTGATCGGCAAGCTCAAGCCGCTGGCCGTGAACGCGGAGCTCGAGGAGCCTGCCGCAGAAATCATGACGCTGGTTCCACCCGAGTTGGTGAGAGTTTCCGACAGTGTCTGAGAGTTGCCGACCTGAACGCTACCGAAGCCGAGATTGGTTGGGCTGGCCGTGAGCTGGCCGGGCGTGGTGCCCGTCCCCGAGAGTGGGACATTCAGAGCGGGATTGGACGCGTTGGAAGTGATGGCCAGATTGCCGCTGGCACTGCCTCCCGACGTGGGCGAGAATGCGACATTGAAGCTCACACTCTGGCCTGCGTTCAACGTGATCGGCAAGCTCAAGCCGCTGGTCGTGAACGCGGAGCTCGAGGAGCTTGCCGCAGAAATCATGACGCTGGTTCCGCCCGAGTTAGTGAGAGTTTCCGACAGGGTCTGGGAGTTGCCGACCTGAACGCTACCGAAGCCGAGGCTGGTCGGGTTGGCCGTGAGCTGGCCGGAGGGTACACCTGTACCCGACACTGGCAAGGTCGCAGCAATGGACCTGATGGCCGTGAAACCGTTGTGGTTTCTGCCATGAGTGATGAATCTAATCGCGACGCTGCCACTGTTAGTGCCAGGAGACTGTGGAGTAAATGTTACGTCGCAGGTTACACTCTGCCCACCAGCCAGGGTCACGGGATAACTCAGACCGCTAAGGGTGAAGCCTGTTCCTGATAGAGTCGCCTGAGTTATGGTCAACTTCGGGCCGCCAGAATTTGCCAGAGTTACTGATTGCGTTTGGCTATTGCCGACGGAGACGCTGCCAAAGTTGATGCTCGAAGGATTCACGGTAAGCTGGCTGGCGGCGCCGGATGAGGTAAACGCAAGGATTGCGCCGAAAAAGAAAAACAAGCGGAGTCCGCACGAGATCTTGCTACATCTCGAGCCCAAAGTTTTCACAGCACGACCTCTTGTACCGCGCTAGAGCTGCGCGGGGGGATGTGAATCCGCTGCGTCCCGATCTCACGATTCCACGGCTATAATGCTCTACGGGTGCAGCAACTTCAGTTTGCGGGCGAGGAGCGAGGAGCGATAGGTCTCAGAAGGGCAAGGTCAGTATTCGGAAGGACATGTACTTCCTACTTATTCCGTGGGATTTGTCATGTGACGGTCGCTCGAGGCCATGACTCTTGAACCGAACCAAGTCCACCGTCAAGCAGCACCAGCCTTACGCCGGACGCATGGTAGCCTGTTCTGCTGGCGTGGCCGCGCGCGTGAGACGGATTTTTTGGTTGACATCGGTGGACGTTTGGAACAGTTCGAAGTGACGTAGACCGAAGTTCGGGTCGCCGGCGGCGCAGTGAACCCTCGATTTCGTGCGCAACGTGGTGGGCAAATCGCCGATTGCCAGCAGCGTTATCATCTGCCGCATGTCGAACAGGCGCGATCTTCTACCTGATCGCGGCCCTCATTTGGCAGTAAACAATCCTTGCGTCTGGCTCCCGCCTGATCAGTTTCGTTTCAGCGGTGATGTGCAGCGGCGGGGCACGCAGCGCACATCGTTATCAGGTTCTGTTCGGAATCGTCGCTCAGAGTGACTACGAACCTGTTTGTGATCCACTTCCAGGTTCGACATCGTGCCACAGGATTGACACCTCCAGTCGCAAGCGAGCGGCTCTTGGGCGAATCATTCTCAGGACGCCTTCTGACGCAGGTTTTCGAGGAAAGGCTGCTGTTGTTCGCCGGCCAACTTCGCGTCGGGTTCCCAAGTGGGAAGGGATGCACTTCTGAGTTTGCTTCCAAACTTCATACTTCGGGAAGATAGGGTTCATGCGATTCTTCCCCCTGTTCGCACTCGCGCTATCGCTATCTTCCCTGACGCCCGCGCCCGCCTGGGCCCAGCAACTGCAATGCGAACCCTGCAGTCACGCTTTCGGCAGGGTTGAAGTTGGTAGTTCCAGTTCCTTCTCGATCCAACTCACCAACACCGGCACGAAGTACCTGAAAATCCTTACCAAGTCCGAGCAGGGAAGCGAATTCAGGTTCGGCTACTTCCCATTGCCGATCACGCTCCGCCCCGGCAGGACCGTCCAATTGCCCATCGTTTTCAAACCCACTGCAGACGGACGCGTTACCGGCACGTTCACGCTGGTCAGCACTGCCCCGGACAGAAGCCTTTCCATTCCGGTCGAAGCAACCGGCAGCCCGGGGTTGACCGTGTCTCCCTCGAAACTCGATTTCGGTAACGTCACGGTCGGACAAAGCGCGACCCTCAGCACTACCCTCGCCGCCGCCAACGGAAACGTCACGATCTCATCCGACCAGGTCACCAGTTCCGAGTTCTCTATCCACGGGCTGAGCCTGCCCTTGACCATCTTGGCCGGACACAGTATTCAGGCCAGGATCCGGTTCACCCCCAAGCAGTCCGGCACAGCTCCCGCCAAGGCGGGATACTTCAGCAACGCCGTCGTCTCACCCGGGGTGGAACAGTTGACCGGTACTGGCGTGGCTCCAGCTGCCCACAGCGTGGGTCTTACCTGGCAGGAGACCGACCCAAGTGTCGTCGGATACGATATCTACCGCGGCAAAATCCACGGTGGCCCTTACCAGAAAATCAATACTGCGCTCGAGGCTTCCACAAACTACACCGATTACACGGTCGTGGCGGGAACCACGTACTACTACGTTACTACCGCCGTCGATGGCGCCCGCGAGCAAAGCGCCTACTCGAATGAAACGAAGGCCGTAATCCCAAGTCCGTAACGGGCGTCAAAACTATTTCGGTTTGCGTCCTCCGTTCGTTCGGCCCTCTCCGCTGGTTCTCCAACTGAAATATGTCACGGTGGGGTATCTACTTGACGTCGTTGAACTGCGATAGTACTGCTACGGCTGGCCGATTTCGAGCCGTTACCAGAGTCACATTGGTGCCCTAGGCGCGCCTTGTCGCAGCGCACAGACGGGTCTAGTACCGAATCCGCTACCTGATGAGTTTTGCAATAGTGACGCCTCATGGCCCGATTCCGGTACCCGGTATGCACTTCCGACACGTGAAATATTTCTCTAACGCCCCTAAGATACAGACCGACAGTCAAGCTCTAATGCCGTTCTAGAGCGACGCATTCTCCGCCGAGAACGAGCAGATGGTCGAGCTGAGGTCTCGTATTTGTGGTCATTTTCGGGCGTCAATGCGATTGGGCCAAAGTCATACCCGTTGTCCTGCTGCCTCTTCTTTTCGCAGGTTGCCAGGGGCTCGCCGGAAATCCCAGCCCTGGAAATAGCGGTTCCGTCGCGTCCAGTCCAACCACACTGGCATTCGGCAACGCCCAAGTCGGCAGCCATGCGAGCCTCTCAGAGACGGTGAAGAACACCGGCGCAAGTACCGTCACGATCTCCTCCGCTAGCGTTGGCAATGCCGCCTATTCGATCAGCGGCCTGACCTTGCCGGCCAGCGTAGCGGCGGGACAGAGCATCGCGTTTACGGTGAAGTTCGCGCCGAACGCCGCCGGTTCAGCGAGCGGTAATCTGACTCTGGTCTCAGACGCCACCAATTCGCCTCTAACCATCCCGTTGTCTGGCACTGGGGTCACGGCGGGCAATCTGTCGGCAAATCCAGCTTCTCTAGCGTTCGGAAACGTTCAAGTCGGCAGCGATGCGAGCCTCTCAGAGACGGTGAAGAACACCGGCGGAAGTACCGTCACGATCTCCTCCGCTAGTGTTGGCAATGCCGCCTATTCGATCAGCGGGCTAACCTTGCCGGCCAGCGTAGCGGCGGGACAGAGCATCACGTTTACGGTGAAGTTCGCGCCGAGCGCTGCCGGTTCCGCCAGCGGTAATCAGAGTCTGGTCTCGGACGCCGCCAATTCAACTTTGACCATCCCGTTGTCTGGCACTGGAGTCACGGCAATTACTGCGGGTAATCTGTCGCCAAATCCAACTTCTCTTGCGTTCGGAAACGTTCAGGTCGGCAGCAATGCAAGGCTCTCAGAGACAGTGACGAACACCGGCGGAAGTACCGTCGCGATCTCCTCCGCTAGCGTTGGCAACGCCGCCTATTCGATCAGTGGGCTGACTTTGCCGACGAACTTGTCGGCCGGACAAAGCGTGACGTTCAACGTAACCTTTGCGCCCAGCACCGCAATTTCCATTACGACAAACCTGACTCTCGTCTCGAACGCAGGCAACTCACCCCTCATCATCGCCTTATCTGGGACCGGCACAGCTCCCGGCCAACTGGGAGTCCAGCCAGCCAGCCTGAGCTTTGGCGACGTCGTGGTGGGTGCGAGTTCCACTCTGAGTTCGTCTCTGAGTGCGACCGGAGCAGCGGTCACCGTTTCGTCCGCGACCAGTACCAGTCCGGAGTTCACCATTACCGGACTGTCTCTCCCGGCAGTTCTTCCCGCCGGACAGAGCCTGCCATACAGCGTGACGTTCACGCCACAGACGAGCGGCACCGCCACGGCAACCCTGACTTTCGTCAGCAACGCCTCCAACGCGCCAACTCACCAAACGGCGTCAGGCAACGGCACGCCCCCACCTCAACACAGCGTCGGACTGTCTTGGAATGCCAGTAGCTCTCAGGACGTGGTCGGCTATAACGTTTATCGCGGAGGCGTTTCGGGCGGGCCGTATTCGAAGATCGATACCTCCCTGGACGCGAGTACGAACTACACGGATAATCAGGTGGTCGCGGGCCAGACTTATTACTACGTCGCCACCGCCGTCGATGGGAATGGCGTCGAAAGCGGCTATTCAAACCAGGCTCAGGCTGTGATTCCGACGCCGTGACACCTGGAAGGTGCACCTGTCGGCGCCCCAGTAATCCAAGCAATTCATAAGATCCCCAGCGCGGTCCAAGTTCCTCGCGGTAACTCGCCCCGTTGCTCGTTGCACAGGTTGGCGAAAAAGACTTGATTCACGGGATATTCCTCGTCGTTTCTGGGTTGGGCAAGGGTTACAACAACCCTTGCGATAACCACCGGCTTCCCTGACGTTCACAAAAGGCTCTTCGGTTGTGTCTGTAATCGTTGATTCAAAGCGTTTGGATCAACGCCGAAAAGCTCGTTAGCTAACAGCTGATTTTCGAACGCTCCCAAGCGGCGAAGTCGCGTTGAGTGATATGGCGATATCTCAACAATTAAAACCTTCATTCAGTTTGTCAGGGGAAACGTTAAAGGCGCCCAGGAGACTCGTGACCTTTATTTGCGTTTGCCGACTCAGCAATGATCTGCAGGTTCGCAGCAAACCTTTCCGCCAAATTCTGCAGGGCTTGTAGGTCGCGCATTCCAAATGCGTATGGCCGCCGGGAAAAGACTGCAATCAAGCCCAGCAACTGATCTTGATGAAGAAGAGGCACGACAATGATGGCGCTTACGCCGAGTTTCCGACACGCGTCGGCATCCACCCGGGAGTCCAACGCCGTATTACTGCACAACTGCATGGTTCCGCTAGAAGTGCATACCCCTGTAAAACCTGATCCTGTGTTGATCATTTTGCCAATTTCGGAAGCACAATCACCCACACTTGCCCGGCAAATCAGCTCCCCTTGCTGCTCGAGCGCAATCGCAGCGCCATTCGCATGGGTCGCTTGAAGCGCCTGCTGGACAATTTCCCGAAGAAGATGGTTTGGGACACAGTTGAGCAGCTCAGTGCTGGCGCCGTTGGCGTCGATGCTTGCGTCACTCGGAGCGTCAGTCCTTGCGGATAAATGAAATGGCTGGACGGTCAGCTCAGCGTCCTCGGGTGCCAGGTCTTCAGGTTTCAAGTCTTCGGTCGCTTCAGTGCTCCGTTGCCTTTTCGCTTCGGCTTTGTCGAGTGCTGATGTGTCCAACGCTCGATCGTGGACGGTCTCGGTCTTTTCCCGATTGATCGTTTCCTTTGCAGCCCCTTTTGCAACCGGCAAGACGAGAAAGCTCGGGTCGACAGAATCGCGCGGCGCCTGAGCCAGCGGCTTGCGCTCGACGTCGAGTGGCGGGACGTCCGTCGGTGGACCTTCGCGTATCTTGGGAGAGCGCTGGGGCCACAAGCCCTGCTCCTGGCTCATCAGCCACATCGAGGCCCAATTGGGCTGCATGCGTTCCCCCGGACAAAACTCCTCCAGGCCGCAGCTCTCGCACCGCAATGCGTCTGCCGGCATCACACCGCCACAATGCTCGCAAAGTCTATCGGCTCCCGTTTCGGGGTGGGCTTCCGGGTCCGCCTGAGTTTGTCGCGCGGGTGTTTGGCGAGCGAGTTTCCCCCGGTCGTTATGTTCCTGAATGGTGAAGGCAGCGGACAGCACGCTCTGAAAGAATTGCTCGTCGAGTGGCAGGGTGTGCCTGTTCAAGGACATATCATCGGAGGGAGGGATCGTTGGGACCGCCGCCATTGTAGCGCAAGTCTGGGCCGTCTGAAACGAAGAAAACTAAGGCCAGGCGATTTCACCCGGTTCGGGCAAACGCCCTTCCTGTATGTTTCCCATCACTGGTTAGCGCGAAGGCTGTAGTGCGATGCGATCCACTTGCCACCTGCCGCTAATGTTCATCAAACGTCGGTGAAACGATCACGGTGTATCCGTAAGCTTTACCCTTCTCGGTGCCCTTTTCGTGGTACGCACCAGTGACCACAGCTGTATTGCCGTGCATTCGAACCTGAAGGTCCGACATTTCTGCACCAGTCAAAGCCGATTTCACCAACTGAGAATTGCTGATGAGATGCCGTTTGAAGAGTCGCTAGGCTTCCACGGACGCTGGGTAACTAGCACCCGAGTGGACGTTCGTAATTTGAAAGTACGTTTCCGAAGTAGTCAAATCAATTTGCCCGCCACTTCACAGGGCAACCTCGGCCCTTCCGCAGACCGAGTGCCCCTCTGAAAAAACACCAACCCTGGCCGAATTGGAGAAGTGCAAACCGTGATCTCTCGGCTGAAAGCAACAATTCTCTGCGGCATTGCTTCGTAGGCTTGTTGAAGACAAGCTTCTTCGTGGGTTTGCAGAACGGTGGCTTAAGCGCGCAGAAATCCAGAATTCGGGACTTCTGTTGCAAAACGCATCAGTAGTCAAGAAGCGTCTCAAGCCCTATACCCTAGATTCTACTTGACTATTCTTTCGCTGGCGATATGATTGTCGCCACTCTGGCCGAGCCTGCTGTCTCGAATGTGTTTTCTCGGGGGAGGGATACATTCAGTCTCATCTGTGCTCGGTCCGCCATCATGTTATTCCTAAGCTTGGCGATCTTCTAAGGTCGGTAGACATTTTCTCTCCCTCAATTTTGCGCGTTTTGAAGGGAAAGCAATTTTTCAACACCCACGCCTGTTTCTATTGACAGTTCCCGGTAATCGAGTCTGTGTCGAGGCGAGAGGGTGTTGCCCGTTCGTCACCAGCAACCGATCAGTCCGTCGCATCATTCTCCAGTCATATTCGTAAGCAGTTCCACAAAGTGGGCGTATCTGAGAGTGACGACCATCGGCGTCAATGCGTGGCCACGTGAAGCGATGCGAGCAACCTCGTCCGAAGAACCGCTTCCAAAAGTTCGTTGCCGCACCCCTTCATTGCGACTTCTCCACGTATCGAACCAACGGCTGAAGAACGGTCGGGGCCGACGGTTAAGCAGTTGCTGAAGCGTGGATAAGAGAATCTTTGGTGGCTGGGATTTCGACAGGAAAATGTCCACCGCCTCCAGCTTGCTCTTCGGCAGTGGCCCGTAGGAGGATAACAGCATGATCGGGACATGTGACTTAGCGCGCTTCATCTTCGCGGCCACCACGTCACCATTCATCCCAGGCGTCTGATAGTCGAGCACCACCGCGTCTACAGCATGCGAGAGGAACAACCTCAGTCCTTCGTCCCCACCGGTCGCTTCCAGGACTTTATAGCCGTTGCTTTCGAGCAACATCTTGCGGCCGATGAGCCCGCCCCAGTGGTCGTCAACTCAAAGCTTCCCTGGGGTTCATGTTCAGCCGCGGATTTCGTGCAAGAAGCCAGCCTGGGCACCACATCGCCATCATCGATTTCGTGCGGTCGTGCATCGACAAGAAACATGCTGGGTTGCTGGTCGTCTTTGATCGTCTCCGCCGGAAACGCAATATAGCCCTTTATGATGACACCGGGTTCGTTTCTCACCATGATGCCGAACAGGCGCTCGAATCTGCCGGCAACTACTTGAGCGTGGTCCGGGCTGATATTGCAGCCCGAAAGCCTTAAATCGGCCCCTGCCCTTCGCCCAAACATAAAACGCTGACTTAACGACCTAAACGACCGGCTATAGCTTCGGAGACAGGCACTCTGGAACCATCTCCTTCAATGCGGGTGGTCACTGGCAGATCACTTTTTGCTGATTGAGGCTAATGATCGTTTTCTCCGGAAGGCCGGGCTGAAAGCGAGCGTAGACCACCGAATAAGTCTCAGTGTTCTCCTCTGCTCTGCCCGAGCTTCCTGTCACAGAAACAGCCAAGGTCCCTTCGGGATTGTAGAAGGTATCTTGGGAGCGATTGGCAGCGTAAGTGTGCGTTTTCTTGAAGCCTCGAAGGTGAGCGCCATACCACACGAGGGTGGCCTCCACCTTGGAGTCATAAATAGTATAGAAATCAGCTCGCATTTTGCTCTGGCAGACGTTCGACTCGGGTAGTCGGGTAGGATCGTTTCCCAGATGGAGCCGAGAATCGGTGGCTGGATAGAGAGGAAGATTTGTCAGTGGGTCCGCCGTCAGGAGTTTCGTGTTGCCACCCGCGATCGCCACAAGACAAAAGACGAGCGTGATTGCGAGATTTATCGAAGGTTTCATGTTTCTGGTCTGCATCCGCCACGTGAACCAGCTTTGATCGCTCGCTACGGATTGCATCGGTGCCTCCGTGATTACCTGGTTCTTAGGGGCGACATTTAATCTCAATGCGAAGGTCGGGCGGCCCATTGGAATCCGGCGCCTCCAGGATTTCAACGGCGTGCATGGGTTCGGGCTTCATCCAATCAACACTCCATGTGCCGGGATGAGTTGCCTCGTTCGTGCTCGGAATGTCGCGAACGCTCCCATCCAGGCGACGGTAATGAATATGTGGTGTCTTGCCCCCAGTGTCCCAACTGAGAAGGAGACTCGGCCACCGGTGGTGATGCATGGGCACCGTCGTACCGGGCGAAACACTGACTTCGAGCACGCGTACGAATGCGTTTTCCAAAATCACTCGGTGACTTTCGGGCGCAGCTTGCACGGCGTCAAATCCGTCGGGAAAACTGGACTTATCCTGTCCATAGACAGCGAAATGCACGATGAAGAGCCCTAGTAGAAGCGCGCTCGTCGCCAAAAGCACTCGTCGTTTCCGGATTTGCACAAAGCGTCTCGGTTGGTTCATGGCTTGTCCCTCATGGATACTCGGTCAAGTTAGCCGGTTTCGTTTTTCTATCGTTCCCGTCGTTCAAGAACGAAGACGTTTCGGGACTTTAGTTGCTGGCGGCGGCCACCCTCGTGCCGTGGATAGTCAAGAATCTGTTGAACGGACCGCCGGGCACTCCCATGTCTCCCGTTTGGGTAAACGAGGTCGGTGTGATATCGGACCACACCTCGTGCCACATCGTCTTTTTACCGTCGGGGGAGGTCTCCAATTCGTCGATGGTGAACTCCTTACCATCCCACTTCATCGTGACGTCGTTGAGAGCACCCTTCAAGTCGCAGGTGTAGGGAAGCTGGTTGTTGCACTCCATGCCGTGAAAACTTTTCGTTTTGCCGTCCCACCAGATGATCCCAAGCAGAAAAACGTCCCCAGCGGGAGTGGGCAGGTGTTCTTCGTCGAGGAACGTGAATCCGCCTGGCCCTGCGTGCCACGTTTCCTCTCCGGTTCCGTTGACGCCGTTTGGCATCGCAGCGTTCGGCTCGAACTTCACGCTTACGGACCACTTCCCCGAGAGTGCTTTCGTCAGACTCTGGATCTCCGGCGAAGGCTGCGACGCTCCGCCCTTCGAGCCTTGGGCTGGAGCAGACAAGTCTTCCAAGTGCTGCGGAACCGCTGCTGCGGGTTTCGTCGATTGCTGCGCGACCGCCGCGTTGCAGCAGAAGAACAAGGCGGGAGATAAAAGCAAACTCAAAACGGTGGATTTCATGTTCGTGGCTCCTTGTAGTGTGTAATTTGGCATCCTGATTCCGATTGTCCAAAGTTAGTGATGAGTGGCCTTTTGAGCCGGCGCTGCCTCTGCATCAGCAGGCTGGACGGATAGATCGTGGCCATAAAAGTACCGGCTGCTGCGAGTAGAACCGCGATGACGACTGCGAAAGCGTCCAATGAAGTTGTCTTATTCCCGCCGAGACTCCGGCTTCTGTTGTGTGCCGGTTGTATCTGCCACTCAATGACGGTCCTGAGCGTTGCAACCGGTGTGTGGCTGGCGGGACCTTGCCAGCTTGCGCCGCTGAGTTCACATGCTTGCTCCTGACCGTTGCTTTATTGCGAGAAAAGGTCGGCTGACGATTGATTTCATCGCCGCCTCGCTCTACGGCTCGACCTTGTATAGGGCCATCATCCCCATCACCATGTGTTCGTCTACGTGGCAGTGATACATCCATGTCCCTACGTTGTCGGGGACCATGTCCGCCGTCTGCATCTCGGCCTGCGCCAGGGGCACGACGTCTGTCCGATGTCCGCGATACGTGACGACATTTCCATGCCAATGTGGAGTGTGCCCATCGACTGCTCCGCCAAGGGAGACAAGATACCAACGGACTCGCTCACCTTTTTTCATTGTCATCAGCGGTCCGTTGGCATACATGGATCCGTTGATAGAGGCGCGCAGGTTAGCGCTGCTGAATCCGGTGCCGATGAAGGAGAAAGCCCCGTCGAGGTCCGCAGGCTTACCTTCCAATTTGTCTACGCCCTTGGGATCGGAGGTGTAGGTCCGGATATTGTGGTCGAGATACCAGCTGAGGTTTTCGTTGAAGACAAGGAATAGGTTGATGAATTCGCGGTCCACATCTTTTGGACGGCCGTCTGGCCCGCCCATGCCGCGGGCGGTAATGATCATTGGACCAATCAGGCCGCTGTTGATGTCGCGCTGCTCATCGACATGAGAATGATAGAGCCAGACCACCGAACTGCCATCCGCCGGGCCAGGACCCGCACGTTCCGGCACCTCCCAGGTATAGGTGTGCGTACTGCCAGGAGGAACCACAGAATTACCCTTCTGCTCGGGCGTTGCTCCATCATCGTAGACTGCCCCCTCGGACTCCTTGGTGTAGAAGACGCCATGCGGGTGCATACTGTAGGGCCGAGTGGCATTATTCCGGAAGATGACGCGAATGGTGTCGCCAACCTCGGCGCGTAACACAGGCCCAAGGATTCCCAGGTGCTCCCATTCGGGAGAACGCGGTTTGAGCTTAGAAAAACTGGCATCAGTGTATTCGCGATAGACAGCTTTTCGATAGATCCTGCCGATCGCGTGGGGGCCACTCTTGGTGAACATTTCTCCCCAACCTTCGAACTTCATGCCCATCATCTTGTCCATGCCGCTCGGAGCGTAGTCCCATTCGACTTCGTCGGCGGCCACGTAGTAGGTGCGGACTTTGGAACCAGATCCCGTCTGGGACGCCTGGGCGACACCCACAGCTGAATACGAAATGGCGGCACATAGCAATACAGCGAATGAAATTCTGAACATGTTGAAATTTCCTCCTCGTGATTCTCCGGTGGTAGTGTCCGCGCTCCCCGGCGTTCTTTTCCTCTTCGACGGGAATGCGATGCGCGTTGGCCCACGTGTCCTGACGGATGCCCGTCACTTGCCAGAAGACTCCCACGTTGGGCTTGATTGTTGGTGGAACGTCACTGCGACAGCGACGGCACCCCTGTCTGCACTGGCTTCAAGTTCCCGCCACGAAACCTGCGTTTAGGTGCAGGTTCCGAGCAACTACATTCTGAACAAGCCGACTAAGTGTAATAACCTGGACTCGGCTTGGCCTTACGGACAAAGTTGACGAGTCTCAAGCCGGCTGTACGTCCCAACTCCCGGATCGCCGACCATACGCCCAGAACGCGCCCATCGGCCTCTCTATCCTGAGGAAGAAAGGTGTACAGCTTTTCAATAGTTAGATTCCGGGTGAAGCAAATTTAGGGGCGGACGTTCCGCCCACCCCAACATGCGTTTCCGGAAGTGCAGTTCAGTTAATCGCGTTCACGGCAATCGCAGTCAGCTTGCTGTATTCGGCCCCTCCATTGAACGTTGCGCAACTCATTGTGATGGTCGTGGCGTCTGGGACACTCACAGCTGTGTCCTGGAGCGAAACCGATGCCTGACCGTTCGGTGCAGCTAGCAAACGAGTCGTAACTAAGTCACCGGTACTGAGTTTGCAGGTGACATCCTGATCTGAGCTGTCGCCGTTAAACACAAAAGATTTACCGAAGATGAGATAGCTTCCCGCCGGAACTGTCACCGAGGCCACCACTGGGAAGCTGTTGTCAAGTGTTACAGCAGAGTCATTGCTATCCACATACGCGTGGCCCACGCCGTTCGCTCCCGCGGGACCCTGCGGACCAGTCGGTCCGGCTGGACCTGCGGGGCCGGTCGCTCCGGTTGTTCCCGTAGGTCCTTGCAACCCCATAGGACCTTGCGGACCAATCAACTCGGCGCGGTTGTGCACGACTGAGCCATCTGGGAAAATCAGAGCGCTGCCCGTGCCCTCGATCCTGACATTCCCCAAAACGTCAAGTTTGGCTTGAGGAGCGGCGGTGCCGATACCGATATTTCCCAGGTACTCGAAGATACCGGAGTTGCCGATCGTGTAGTTGTCCAGGAACTTCGAGATGTAGCCCGCCGTCCCCACGCCTTTGATTGTGAAGACGTTGCTTGCGGCGTTGACCTGGGTCTGGCTTGCCATCGCCCAGATGAACGCGACGGCAATCACGGCGAGCGCCGCGGCGCTGGTTCTTACTGCGGCTGTGTGTTTGTTGCGGTTTGCTTGCCAGAACTGCTGTGCTCGTTTCATTGTGTTCCCCCTTTTGAGTTCTCACGAAGCTTGAATCGTGCTGCTGATCGTTGCAGAAGTCCTCTCCCACGGCCCACGGCGAACGCGAATGTGAATGTGATTCAAATCGGCTGCGGGGTCAATGAAACTGGGTTTTAAGTCTCCCTTAACTAAAAAGTGGTTGCCCAACTTAAACTTACGAGGTGGTCTTAACTGGAGTTTGGGGCCGCTAGCTGTGCTACCATCTTCCAACTTGGGGGAAGGGCATGCCAGGAGTGGTTCCAAACGGGCCTCGATACCGCTTCGGCCCGTTCGAACTAAACACCGGAGAGGAGTCGCTGGCGCGGAATGGCACCCGCGTGAAAGTTCAGGACCTTCCCTATCGACTGCTCGTCATGCTTTTGGAGCGGCCCGGAGAGATCGTCTCCCGCGAAGAAGTCCGGCAACGTTTGTGGCCAGAGAATACCTTCGTTGAGTTCGATAACAGCCTGGGCGTAGCCATCCGAAAAGTGCGGGACGCGCTTAACGATGACGCCGAGGCACCGCGCTATGTGGAAACCCTTCCGCGGCGCGGATACCGGTTCGTGGCCCCGGTCACAGCGTTGGACACCGTCCGATCGCCAGACCCACCCCCGCCAACTGCGTTGGTAACAAAAGAATCTTCGGTCTCAAGTCGCATCGGTACGACTGAAGCCGCGTACCCCCACCACAGGAGAAAGTACTGGCTCACGGCAGCCTTGGTGTTGCTTCTCGTGGGCGGCGCGATCTACTCATTCCGGTCGCGACCACCTCGCCCAGCCGACAGAGCGGGAGCTATCGGCACAGAGACTCCGCCGCGGATCCGTCGCTCCGTGGCTGTCCTTGGCTTCCGAAACCTGCCGGGTCACCCGGAAGACAACTGGTTGTCTCCGGCCTTTACCGAAATGCTGAACACCGAGTTGGCCGCCAATGGTGCCCTTCGAATGGTGCCGGGCGAGGACATTGCCCGAGTCAAACGCGAGCTGCCCCTTCCCGACGAAGACAGCCTCGCCAAGGCAACCTTGGAACGCCTGCGAATCAACCCCGGCGCCGATGTGGTGGTCCTCGGTTCATATACTCCCCTTTCGGGCAACGGCGATAAACGCATCCGGCTGGATGTGCGCGTGCAAGATACGGTCCGCGGCGAGACCATTTCCGAGCAATCATTCACCGGCAGCGAGGCAAACCTGTTCGAGCTCGCCACCCAGGCCGGTCAGTCGCTTCGGCAGAGCCTGGGAATCGGCTCGGCCTCCGCCCAAGCCAGCCTTCAGGCGAGGGCCGCTCTTCCATCCAATCAAGAGGCAGTGCGGTTTTATACAGAGGGCCAGGAACGTTTATGGGCCTTCGACTATATGCACGCCCGCGATCTGCTGACGAAAGCCGTCGCCGCCGACCCGGGCTATCCGCTCGCGCACGCCGCTTTGGCCGATGCATGGAGTCATCTGGGCTACGCGTCGAAGGCTCGCGCAGAAATCGAGCGGGCACGCGCTCTTTCCGGGCATTTGGGGCCGGAAGATCGTCTGCTGATTGACGGTCAGTACTATGCCACGATCCAAGATCGTACGCGAGCCATCGATGCCTATCGGCAACTGTTTACCCAGTTCCCCGACAATTTGGACTATGGTCTTCGCCTCGCCGACGAACAGCGATGGGTGAATCCCGAAGATGCGTTGCACACGCTCGAAGGTCTTCGGCATCTTCCGCTTCCTTCGAGCGACGATCCACGCATCGACTATATCGAGGCGCGCTCGTGGGTCAATAACGATGTCGTCAAGGCGCAGGCTGCCGCGCGGCGCACCGTCGAAAAGGGGACCGTGCAAGGTTCGCGACTGCTGGTTGCGCGAGCCTACGGAGTTCTCTGCCAGATCGGCAATGGCGATTCCACCGCCCAAGCCTGTGACAATGCTCGAAAGAGTTACACAGCAGTTGGCGATCGCGACAACGCAGCTCGCGCCACGAACGATTTCGCCATCCTCTACTATCAACAGGGCGACTTGGACCGCTCGGAGGCGATGTATCGGGAAGCGATCCAGGTGTTTCGTCAGATCGGCGATCTCGAGGGCGTCACAACCACCTCCGGTAACCTGGGCGATATTTCGCTGGCTCGCGGGAATCTGACGGATGCGGCACACGCGCTCTCGGACGCGATTCCGGGTTACAAGGAAATGGGAGACAAGGACGGCGTCGCACTCACGCTCGCTGACCTTGCCGAGGTGGAGCGACGGCGTGGTGATCTCGAAGCGGCGCTGGCTAGTTATCGGGAGGCAAGAGCGATCGCCAATGAGATTGGCGACAAACGCGCCATTGCTTACGCACTCTCCGGAGTCGGTGACGTGCTTGCGGATCGCGGAGATTTGGCGGCAGCACGCAAATCTTATGAAGAATCGCTGGCCCTGCGCAAGCAGATGGGAGAAAAGCAAACCGTGGCGGAAACGGAACTCGCCTTGGCGCGGCTCTCGCTTGACGAACGGCAGGCCGCTGAAGCCGAGACCGTGATCCGCAAGTGCAAAGAACAATTTCATCAGGACGGTCAAGCCGGCGATGAACTGGCCGCCAGCGTCACCTTGATAGAGGGGTTGCTGGGCCAGGGCAAGTCCGTGGAAGCAGCCAAGGAAGAGCAAGCGAGTCGGGCGCTGGCCGCGAAAAGTACAAATCAACTCAACCGGCTCCAGTTCGATCTCGTCTCTGCTCGTGTCGAACTGGCCATCGGCCATCTGGCGGCGGCGCGCCCCCAGCTGCAGCGGACCCTCGACAGCGCTCGTGCTCATCTTCTCCTGGGAATTGAACTCGAAACACGGCTCAGGCTTGCAGAACTGAAACAGAAGCTAGGACAGAGCGTCGAGGCACAAGCTGATCTCGGCGCATTGGAGAAACTTGCGCGCGGCAAGGGATTCGGCCGGATCGCTGGCAAAGCATTGTCGGCCCGCAACAGCAGCACGAAAGAAATTTCTGTAAATTAGTTGGTTCTTCGAAAGAACGACGAGCAGACGTCACACCTCCGCCTCGTTCAGCTTTGTCCCCACGTGATGTACCCGGAACCGCGCTCGCTTGGCCGCCTCCGTTGCAAGGTTCTTCTCATTGAGTCGCGCCATCGTTCCTCCCTCCCAGCACCCCGCCTTTACGCATGGAATCACGGGTTTCCGTCGAGAACCTCGTAATCCATGTTCGCCGGTCAGTCGTGATGACGGTCCAGGGCGCTCCCAAGACGGAGGCTTCCGCAAAGGATGTACCACTCGACGCTGCTTTGGCAGAGTCTCTGCTGAAGCTGAGGCTGGTTGGCCCGTACAATCGCGAAACAGACTGGGTGTTTGCCTCGCCGACGATGAAAGGCAAACAACCGCTCTGGCCAGAGACCCTCTGGCCACGATACGGACGACCGGCAGTCAAGGCGGCGAATATCCAGAAGCGGGTCGGGTTCCACACCTTCCGTCACACGTACACAACTTTGCTGACTCAGAACAACGAGGAAGTGAAGGTGGTACAGGAGCTCCTACGACATGCGAATAGTCGCATTACGCTGGATCTTTACGCTCAGGCGGGTATGCCGAACAAGAGGCAGGCACAAAGCAAACTTGTTCGCATGGTGCTCAACAAGGGAGAAGCACTGGCCTAACTGGACCATGATCGGAAATCGCCAATTCCTTGCAAATGCTTGAAAAGAATGGCGGGGACGACGAGACTCGAACTCGCGACCTCTGCCGTGACAGAGTCGCTGGCCGATGTAACCTATTGGAACTTAACGGTACTGACAGCCCGTTCTTAGTCCTCTAAGGGAACTCAAGGGAACTCTTTGGCCGGCTTATCGGACCCAGATCGGACCCAGATTAGCCGATCCCGATGAAGCTGACCCTTGCGTTATGAGCCCAATCGGTCAATCTAACTTGTTGTTGATTCGACGACTCTTACACCCCACGACACCCGATTTTGACGATATTCGGGGTCGATTCTTTGCCCAAGTTTTGCTCAAGTTTCTTGGTCGTAAGAAACCACGGTCGACAGTGCACATCAGCGCATCGCAATGCGCGGTCCAGTAAAGAAAATCGTGGCGCGTAGATTCGAACCGAGGAACTGGACCTAATCAGCCGAATTCGATGGTCCCGGTGGCAGATTCAGCCAACCGCCACCTTTCGCACTTCGAAAATATCTCCTCCGCAACCTACTCCATATTACTTATTAGCGGGTTGTTTCGCCTCCCGTTGAAGCCGCCAGAAGGTACCAGGCCGCGTGCGGCAGCCATTGCTCCCCCCATCGCCAGTCATTGTCAGCGCCTGTCTGTCGGTAGGGCAGCAGGTAGTCGATGTCGCTCTCGTCGTGGAACCCGCTGGTGATGCCATTCGAGATTCCGCCCGGCGCGTTGGTGAATTCCCACGAGTCAAAATACATGTAAGGAGGATTGTTGCGGCCGACGCCATTCAGCATGCTCGAATCGAAGGGGTTCAATCCCAGGATCCAGTTCAGTTGGCTGGTGGCAAAGGTCTCCAGTTGTTTGCGAAGGGCGGCATCCTGCGGGAAGGCGAGTTCTGCCAGACGGGCTGCGGCCGCGACCGAAGCCAGACGCGCGTTCTCACCCTGCCACCACGGAGCGGCATCGCTATTGTGTGGGAAAAAGAAGCTGGTGTGGCGCGACCCCGTCTTGTCCTGCACGTATTCGCGGCTGTAACCGAACGGGTTATTCACCTCGGAAGTGATCGCGAGTTCAAACGCCAGAGATTTTTTAACCGTGTCCAACACCTGCTCTTTTGCCGCGGGATCGGCGATCTCGGAGTAGTAGAGCAGGCTCACGACCGGAAAACCGCCGTCAGAAGCGTGAAAGAACGGACGCTGACCGTCGTCCGCCCGCCAGTAGTTCTGGTAGCCTCCTGCACTGATCTGACGAGCCATCAGAGCCTTGGCGCGGCGGTCGGCGGCTTGTTTGTACTTTTCAGTGTGCGTCGTCCGGTAGAGTTCGGTAGCGGCTGCTAGCGCGCAATAGTCGTCAACGATATTTTCCTTGCCGTCGTTGGTGAGCTTGAGATTGTTCTTTTCCAGGTAATCGAAGGCACCCTCAGCGGCCTTCAGGTAATCCGAGTTGCGAAACTGGCCGGACACAGGGTATGCACTCGCCATGGCCAGCGCGGCAATCGCGATTCCTCCTCCGGAGCGATAACTGACTTCATACTCCCGGTCGTTGTTAGCGCTCTCTACCATTCCGGCAGCACCCTGGCCTGGGGCGCTTTCGATGCCAAAGCGCTTCATCTCGCCGGCAATTTTGCGTTCTTCGGGAACCTGCTTCACGCTTCCCGTCGATACCGAACGATAGAAGGATCCTTCTGGAACTTTCATGCGCACCAGATAGTCCGCCCCGAACATGGCTTCATCCAGCAGGCGCGTTTTGTATCGGGCAAACCCTTGCAGGCTGCGGCGATTCGCTTGCTCATAGCTCTTGAGCATGCTGTAGACCACGAGCGGAACCTGCTGGGGATTGAAGTAGGTCGAGAAGGACAGGTGGGAAAAATGTTTGCCGTAGTCGCCCGTGGCATCCCACCACCCACCGTGCGCGTCGATCGTGCCGCCTTTCGTACCCTCAAAGCGCAAGTGGCTATCGGCCTTGTCCATCTCGCCCGAACTGCGCTCGTCTTTGAAGTAGTAGATGACATCGGAAACTGTGTTGCGCTCCAGCCGGTTGCTTTGTACCAAGAATGGAAACGACCGGATGTTCACTGCATTCGCCGTGCATTCCAAGTAGTACTTGCCCTCGGTGGCAAACGAGTCGAAATCAAGAGTCCAGAAGTACCAGTCTCTCCACTTCTGAACGGGCCCGGTTGCTTTGGGTGTGATCGCCAGAACTACCTGATCGGTAGCTTCATCCTTCAGGACACAAGTGGAAACGCTATCACTTGCCTTGCCGACGATCACCGCGTGTTTCGGTCCGCTGGGTTCATATCCCAGATGATTGGTCAGGACCTTCAACTCACCAGCCGAAGATTGCGCCACGAACAGGAACGAAGAGAGGACAACGAGAAGGAATCCATGATGCCGTTTCATGATGACCTTTCTGCTGCCCACTGCGAGAGCAGCGTTACTTCGCAGGGAAAAATGGAAAGAGCTGGCGAATTTCATCCTCGCCGGGTTGCCGCCCGTATTCGGTGATTTCAAATGCTTCGGCATGCACGATATGCGCAGCGTCGCTGCCATACCACTTCTGGAGCGCCTCGCGCCATTCCGGAGGCAGGCTCTTCGAGCGGTAGCTGGCGAGCCACTTCTTCCGCTCCGCCGGATCTTTCGGGACCTGGTCCAGTTGCCCGTCGTGCCAGGGCAACCATTCATAGAACTGCGATACATGAGCGTCGAGCATATCGATCTTCTCGTCGTACACATCGTCAATCGAGACCACGATGTCCGGCCGGAACGGTTGCGGACGCGTGAAGCGATCAGAGAAATAAAGAAACACGGGGTTATGGCGCAGCGCAGGAGTGTCGGGCACGATGTCGGGCACGGTGACCATGTAAGAGGCATCCTGTACGAGGATGCCGGTGTAACGATGGTCGGGATGGTAGTCGTTCGGGCGAGGCGCTAATACGATGTCGGCCTGCCATTCGCGGATTTTACGGATGACCTGCTGCCGGACCGCAAGAGTAGGAAGCAGTTCTCCGTCGTGATTGTCCAGGACGTCATATTCGATTCCGATGCGCCTACCCGCCTCTTCCGCCTCCGCCCGCCGCCGGGCGGCTAGCGTCCGGCCGCTCTGCGACTGGTGGCCGGCATCGCCGTTGGTAAGTGAGACAAACTTCACCTTGTAGCCCAAAGCGGCATACTTGGCAGCTAGACCGCCGGCCGATTGATCACAATCGTCCGGATGCGCACCAAAAGCGATGACGCGGACCCGCGAAGCCTGCTGAGCAAAGACTGGAGTGAAGAGGAACAGTAGGATCAGGGTCCATGCCAGGCGCAAGAAACCACCGTTGGAAGCCGTCATGAAATAACCTTTCCGCTTCAGTGAGTTCTCGCCGGCGAACTCGCGATCATTCCCCGGATCACGGTCATCGAAGCTTTCGGAAGTTCGTAGACCGTGTCCGCGTTGGCGTTTACCGAGGCTCTCACCGCCGGCCCGTCCGGGTCGGGGAAGCCGCCCTCTTTCGTGGGGTGCCATTGGTATTGCGCGCTGCCAAATGTGATCACGGTCACCGGGCCGGTAAAGAAGCTCTTGCCACCTGCAGCTTCACCATTAAATTCGATGTGGACTTTGTGTGCGTTCTCTTGGTCTCGGTTTACCAGCATCAGCGACCATTGGGCATCTGGCCGCAGCAACGCGTAAGCGGTTACGAGCGAATGTCCAGCCGCATCCGAAAGATCTCCGGAACCGGAAAACATCTTGTGCACGCCGTTACCCGGCTGCACCCATTCTGTATTGATGAGCTGGCTGGCAAAGAACTGCGACGTCGGCTGCTGAATTTCATAATTCTTAGTGGTGGTAAACATGCCGAATGTGCCCATTGAGTCGTTGCAACCTTCGTGCACCCCCAGAGGAAGATAGTGGAAATAGTAGAGCGCCTTTCCGCCCGCATTGAAGAAAGCTCCAACGTAATCTGCCAGCCAAAGCGCGCCGAAAATATCCACGGAGGATTCGCCGCCATTCCAAGTGATGTTTGACTCCGTAATGAACATCGGAACATTGGGAGGCAGACCGTCATCCCGCCACACCTGAAGAATGTGGTTTACCAGCGTCGGTTCGTCGTACAGGCTGCTCCAACTGATTTTGCAAGGTTCATAGGGATAATGTTCGAAGGGAAAAAACGCCAGGTCCTGAATACGTCCGTGAGCTTTCAGGTAATCCAGGAAGCGCCCCGTCCATGAAATCTTCCCCTGCGCATCCGGCCACACGACAATGTCCTCATTCTGGCCCGTATAAACCGGTCCACCCAACTTCAGATTGGGATCGACGCGGTGCAGGGCTGCCGCGAACTGCAGATACAGCTCGGCATAGTCTTCAGGGATTGTGTACTGTCCGTCGGCCTCTTCTCCCATTTCGACGTAGGAGATCGGGTAACCACGCTTTTCGATGTAAGCAATCTCCGCCGCTGCGTCTTCCGGCTGACCATAGAGAACGGCGATCGGGATCATTGCGGGCAATCCGCGCGTGTAGCCACTGCGGTAGAAAAGATCAAATCCCACATGCTCGTGCTGGGTCGAGCCGAGATCCGACGGCTCATGCCAGGGATCGATCGAGGAACAAAACGTGGTCGTCTGGTCTTGATCCGGCGTGTGCCGCGCGGCGTCGTGGAAGCCATTCCCATCCGCCGTGCCGATATAAAGTTCACGAATCGCATAGCCCACGCAGTTGCGGGGATCGGCGGAGCCATGCGAGTCACACGTATTGGACGACTCGGTCATCCAGATGCGCACGAACCGCACCGTCATGGGTGACGGAGTTAGCGGAAGAGTCACAGTGCCGCCCTTACCGTTCGCGATCACGCCGGATGGAAATACTACCCAGGCGCCTTTGGTCGGCTGCTTGATCGCCTCTTCTCCTGTCCAGTACTGCACCAGGTACTGTTTTGCGTACGGCTCACCCCAGGCGATCCGAAGGGCATTGATCGGCTGCGGAGTCGCCAGATCAACCACCACCCATTGTGGATGCAGCGAGTCTTCCTCCCCGGTGAATGCCTTGCTCAGATAAGGATTGCTCTTCCAATAGGTGTTCAGGTCGCCGTCGGTCATGCGCGAATAACCGTGGGTCTCGGTACCCTCATTGCGCGTGAAACCTCGGTGGGGCAGCGGATAACCGTAGGAATGCTGGATGGTTTCGGTGGAAGTCGCGCTGCCGGTGAAATAGCCCTTGCCGCTGGGATCGCTCCACGTCCCTTGCGGATTCCAGTGCCACGCCTCCACCGCAAGCTCCGTATTCTGGCGATAGGTCACCGGCTGCCATCCCGCTGCGAGCACCGCCGGCAACGCCGGCTCACCGAAGTACTTCTCCGCAGCGGCAGCCGGTATGCGATCAATGCCCGCGCCGAGTGACTGGTTGGGAATGAAAGAATTGGTGGCATGGTCCGTATCCACCCGGACGGTTTGCCCGTAGACCGTGGCAGGCGCTATCAAAGCGATGAGGAGGAGCGAATAAGCGAGATTCTTGCCATGCTGTGACATTGGTTTTTGTCCCGTCAATGTGTGCTCGTCACGACCGTGCAACTTTTCGGTGGGTCCGAGGCTGAGTGTGACAGCGCCGTCCCGCGACCTTCCACTCACAGAAGGAACGGCGCTGTCAGCGGGCTAGAAGAGGAACTTTGCTCCCAACTGCATGATGCGCGGGTCTCTGATTGTTGACGACACGACGCCGAACGAACTGGAGTTGATTTCTCCGCTCGGATTGGCGAATTGAGCGTGGTTAAAAACGTTGAACGCTTCAAAGCGTAACTCAAGTTGCTTCGACTCCGTAATTTTGGTGGTCTTCGACAGCGCCATATTCCAGTTATTGAGGCCCGGTCCGTGGAAGAAGCGGCGGCGGCTATTCCCGAGTTGCCCGACTAGCTCGTTGGTGAAGAGAGAGGTGTTGAAGTAGGCGTTCCCGTGGCGCGGATTGGTATCGGCCAAGACTTTTCCGCCAGAAAAATTCGGAACATCAAGCGGAATCGCATTCGCTCCAATCAGCGAGTTGTCGTCATTCTCCGTCAGCGTGATCGGCAGCCCCGTGGCAAAATTCGTAACCCCGGATAGGGACCATCCGCCGACCACCTTCTTGCCCCACCCCGCGCCAACCCACTTGTCGAATGGCATGAGCCAGTTGTAGCTGAAAACGAAATTGTGCATCACGTCGAAATTGGAAAGGGACTCACTCAGGTGCGGATTGTAGGGATTGGTCGAGTCCTGCAGGCCGGATGCGTTGTCCATGCTCTTGCTGAAAGTGTAGCCAACGAGAAAGCTCAGCGAGCCAGTGTTGTGGCTCACGCTGACTTGCAGCGAGTTATAGCGCGAGTTGGCCACGGTGGAGACGAAGGGATTGGTGTCGAACAACGGGCCTAGCGGCCGAACGCTGGTAATCGTCTGCCCCGATGCGGTGATCCATGGAGTACTGATTCCGGTACTGGAGTCGAACGGTGGAGTTTCGCTGAACGGACCACATGGTCCAGCGCTATTCGGCCCCAGATTGTTCGGATCGCTCAAGAACAAGCAGAGGGCCTGATTGGTGGGGTTAGCCTCAATCGATGTAACCAACCGGTGTGCCTGGTTCCCCACATAGCTGGTCGTAACCACAGTGTTCGACCCAATCTGGCGTTGGATCGAGAATTCGTAATGCTCGGAATAGGGCAATTTGTTCCTGGGGTCGAAAGAGAAGTCGTAGGAGAGCGGCTCGACTTGCGGCCAGGGGAAGGTCGTATCGGGGTGGCTCGGGGAAACGTTGAGCGGAGGATATGGTAAAGGAAAGCGTTGTCCTACGCCAGCGCCGCTGGAACGAGTGATGTAAGGCGATTCAAGCAACGGCGGAGCGGCGCTGCCGTAGTAGAGCCCGTAGGGCGGGTCGCCCACTTCAAGGAATTGCGAAAGGTCTTCCACCGAGGTGTAGTACATACCAGCGCCCATACGAATGCTGGTTTTCCCCGGCCCGCCGAATAGCTTGCCGAGAATGCCCGAGGAGGAACTAGGGGAATAAGACAGACCCAGACGCGGAGAGAAGTTGTGCCAGCGCGTGGGCGCCAAGGTTCGAGGAACCCCGGGATCGCCGGCCACCACATAGCCTAAAGGCGCACCCGGAAACTTTGCAGACTGCTTGCCGGGGATAATCGTCTCGATCTTGTTCTGCGTGTCATACCAGGGCATGCTGGCTTCCCAGCCCACGCCATAGTTGAGGACCAGGTTGGAGGTCGCACGCCAGCTGTCCTGCGCAAACAAGGCGTAATACTTGCTGCGGGAATCCAGGATTTGCGGGCTGGCCTGCGTCAAGCTATCAGGAGCGCCCAGCAAGAAATCGGCAAAATCGATGCCGGTTTCCGCTCCGGTGAAGGCGTACTGGCCGTTTTCTGCGGCAAGATTCCTTTCGTTAATCTGGTCGTAGTGGAACTGCCCGCCGAACCGCAGCGAGTGCGTGCCGATTACCCTAGAAAAATTATCCAAAAACTGCAGCGAGTTATTGAATTGCCGCGTGCTGACCTGTGGAACCCCGATATCGAAGTTATTGAACGTCATGTAAGGCACGCCTTCCAGCGCTGGCGAAATCGCGCTGATTCCTCCCGTGACCGGGCCCCAGGGCGTGACGAAACCCAGGTTAGCCAAGCTGTAATTCGATCCAACTCCGCCCTGAGGCTCTGTCAAGGCAAGCGTATTCCGCACATAGCTGAGGCGGAATTCATTTACCGCGTAAGCGCCAAAGTTCTTGGTATCGCCCAGATTCACCATCTGGGCACGCCCGGCAGTGTTGGCGTTGTAGGCGAACTTGGAAGCCGGAACGTTGGCTCCCCCGTTAGGAACAGGGGAATTCAGCAAGTAATCATCGGCAAAATAATAGAAAAACAGGGTACCGAAGCGAGTATTTTGATCAATCCGAATTCCACCTTTATCATCGCGCAGTGTCTGCGGGTACTTGCCGGTCTCGAAGTAGTTGTTGGGCGCGTTCGGCTGCGGGATAAGGCTGAGGCTCGGGTTCATCGGGTTCAGCATGCTCACCGCTACAGGCGACCAGGCCGCTTGCGGGATCATTCCGTTCGGAAAAACACATTGCGAGGGGTCCGTGCAGTACACGCCATATTGCGTCGGGGTGTTACCGGGCTGGAGGCTTACCGGAATATAGTCGGTAGGGGTAAAGTAATACGCCTCCTGGTCCGCCACAGCGTAGCCAAGACCCGCCCTGCCCGAGTTGCCCTGGCCAAGTATGCTGGCGAAACCGGGACCATTCACGACCGTAGGTACTTGAATCAGCGTGTTGGGGTCCTGCGGCAACGCCTGCGTGACAGAAAATGCATCTGCCTGTGCTTCCACGGAGAAATCGCCAGTGAAATTCGGCGCGGCGGGCATCTGCTGATTTATGGTTGGCGCCTGGGTCTGGCGAGTGCCCTGGTAGTCGACGAAAAAGAACGTCTTATCCTTCCTGATCGGTCCACCAAATGTTCCCCCGAACTGATTCTGGCGGAAAACGGGCGTTTTGTCGGTAGGCAGTGAGAAGAAGTTCTTGGCATCGAGCGCAGTATTGCGGAGAAATTCGAAACCGCTTCCGTGCCATCCATTGCTGCCGGATTTCGTCACTACATTGATTTGTCCGCCGCTATAGTTTCCGTATTCGGCATCGAAGTTGTTCGTGATGATGCGAAACTCCGCAATCGAATCCAGGTTGGGAATAATCGCGGCTCCATTGGTCTTACCTTCCTCGACGTTCGATCCGTTCACCATGAAGCCGTTGGAGGCTTCGCGCTGTCCGTTCACCGACTGGTTGCCCGAATTCAGGCCGCCATCCACGGAGCGATCGTTGACGCCGGTCATGCCGGTGTCCACTGCATTGTAAGGAGAGACACCGGTCTGGAGCGCCAGCAGATCCGTGAAGGCCCGGCCGTTCAGAGGCACCGCGGTCATGGTCTTGCCGGCAATCACCTCGCCCATCTGGCTGCTTTCCGTCTCCACATGGACGCTGTCGGTCCGGACCTCTACCTTCTCGTTGATCGAACCCACCTGCAGCGCCGCGTCAACACGGAGGGCCGAGTTGGCATCAATCACCAGCCCGGTTCGGGTGTAGGTCCTGAAGCCACTCTGAGTCACCTGCAATTCATAGGTGCCGATCGCTAGGGTTGGGAGACTGTAAAAACCTTTCGTGTCGGTGGTGACAGCCGTGTTGACGCCGGTCTGCGTATTCGTGGCCACGACCGAAGCTCCCGATATGACAGCCCCAGTCGGGTCCGTAACCAACCCGGAAATGCTGCCCGTGATACTGGCCCACGCCAGCCCCAATGCCAGAAACAAACCCACAAGTACTAAAACGCTTGCGCGCTGATGATTACGCATGTCTAACCTCCTGCCGAAAAAAGGCGGTATCGGGATCTAGCGCCATCGGTTTGCACTTCTTTCATCTAGTGAAATGTCAGTATTCGCTGTGAAAAAACCATTCCGCATCAATGAAACTCAAATTCGGTTGGCTGTCAACCTTTTTTTTGCTTCTGAAAGGTAGCCAGGGAGATGGACTAAAAGGATTCAATGGCTGAAATCCAGCGAGGAGAATGGTCATTTGGGAACCATGTGAGCCAACCAATGTGTTGCAGAGAATCGTTTTTCATCAGATAATTCTCGGTTTCATTTACGAAAAATTCCAGAGCACCAGGAATCCCCATGGCTGAAGTTTCAAAACTGAGTTACAACATCACTGCGTTGCAGCGTGGGCTGCGTCTTCTGCAACTGTTCAGCGAATCGTCCCGCGGGCTCAGTGCGAAACAGGTTGCGACTCTCTCTCGCCTTCCCGTCAGCACGGTGCACCGCTTCCTGGTCAACCTGGAACGTGCAGGTTTTCTGAACTGTGGCGGGGACGGCGTGTACCACCTGGGTATTGCGTGTTTCGCCATTGGACAAAGGGCACTGGATCAATTCGATGTTCGCCGCCTCAGCCTGCCTTACCTCCAGGAACTGAACCTCCGGACTCGTGAAACCATCCACTTGACGGTGCGCCACGGACTATCTGCCGTGTACGTCGAGAAACTCGAGTCCTCCGAACCCTTGCGGATTCACTCACGCATCGGCGCCGCCGTCCCGTTGTATTGCACCGCCGTGGGAAAGGTGATGTTGGCTTATGCCCCGCAGGATGACCGCGACAATGTGCTGCGCCAGCTGGAATTGAAGCGCCTAACCCCGAATACTGTCGGAAGCCTGCAGGAACTGGAAGCTGAGTTGTACCGGGTTCGAAGGAATGGTTATGCCTGCGATCTGGAAGAGCACGAGCTTCACATTCGATGTATCGCGGCGCCAATCTGGGACCACACGGGTGGCGTGCACGCCAGCCTGAGCATCACGGCGCCGGCGGTGCGTATGCCGGCCAGCCGGTTACGGCAACTGGCCCCGCTGATACAGGAAGCCGGGCTGCGCATCTCATGCCAACTCGGGTATCAGCCAGCGGGGAGAACCGGCTACCGTTCGCTGCTGCGGAAAAGTGACGCCGGGGAGACATCATCCATTGCCAAGGCATCTCTGTAACAGGCACATCGCCGGAGCTCTCGGTTTGCGAATTGCCATCTTGGTGGCGAGCGCCGGCTGCTTTATATCGCTGAGTTCAACTGGCTCCTCGGCCGCCGCCCACTCGCCCTGCCGAGTGCAATCCAAGACCTTCGAAGGGTGGAATGCGGAGGAGGTCTCGAATGACTGGGTGCGCCTCACGATTGTGCCGCAACTGGGTGGCAGGCTGATGCAAGTGACCTTCAGCGGACATGCCTACCTGTTCGTGAATTCCCAGTACAAGGGCAAGTATTTTCCGCCGGCTGAGACTGCCAAAATAGGCCGATGGATCAACTACGGCGGCGACAAACTCTGGCCGCTTCCAGAGGGAACGGGCGACGAACAGCATTGGCCGGGGCCGATCTCGGATGTTCTGGATGACGGCGAATACAAATTCAGCGTCCTGTCACAGGGATCAACGTGCGCTGTGCGTCTCGAGGGTCCGGCCGATCCCGTAACCGGTCTGCGATATTCACGCGATATCGCTATCGGCAGCGATTCTCCGGCGATTTCTTTTCATGCGGAGATGAAGAACTCGACTGGCCATCCGATTCGCTGGTCGGTAGAATCGGTGACGCAATACGAAACTGCCGATCCCCATGATCCCGCGAGATACAACCACGATTTCTGGGCTTTCGCTCCGATCAACCCGCAGAGCGCGTATATCAATGGATATTTTGTACGGGCAGGCCTTGCCGACGACCCGTCGTTTTCCGTGACGAACGGCTTGTTTACGCTGCACTGGCTGTACCTGGAAAACGAGGTCTGGCTCGACTCCGACGCGGGCTGGATTGCCGTTGTGGATGACGCCGCCAAGTACGGCATGGTCGAGCGCTTTCAACATGTTTCTGGCGCGGAATATCCGGGAAAGGCCTCCGTCATCTTTTACAAGAATGGCGCTGCATTGCAACTCGACGAGAACGGGATGCCGAAGCTGCGCTCTGCAATCTTGCAACAGGCTCCTTACTACATGGAAGCTGAACTCAACAGTCCGATGATCAGGCTGGAACCAGGCGCTTCCTACGCGATGGAGACTCGTTGGTTCCCGGTACGCGCAGACAAGCAACTGAGGACCGTGACTCCGGCCGGAGCGGTTGTACGCCCACTCGCCGCTTCTTTGACAGTGGAAGGCTTGCAGCTTTCCGGAAGCTTCGGTGTGTTTTTCCCGGGCAGACTGGTTGCTCATGTGTTCGATCCGCGCGGGTTGGAGATCGCCACGGCGGATTTGCAGTCCGTCGATCCGCAGACTCCGGTGGAACTCCAACAAACCATCAAAGCGCCCGCAGCTGCGTATCGAGTCTCCATCCACGTCGACGATGAACACGGCGTGGACTGCGGCAGTCTGGGCGAAGCCGAAATCCGGAAACTGGCAAAGGGATCATAGCGCCGGCGAGTTTGTGCAACTATGGCAAAGCTGAACATCAAGACGAAGCAAGACTGCATCTGGGACCTGGTGAGTCTCGGTGAAGTCATGCTGCGGCTCGACCCCGATGACCAACGCATCTCCACCACCCGTGAATTTCGCGTCTGGGAGGGCGGGGGCGAATACAACGTCGCCCGCGGCCTGAAGCGTTGTTTCGGAATGGACACAGCTATCGTCACCGCCTTCGCCGATAATCCCGTCGGGCGCCTGGTCGAGGATCTGATGCTGCAGGGCGGTGTCAGTCAGAAATATGTTCGCTGGGTACCTTTCGACGGAGTCGGCCGTAGCGTACGCAACGGGCTGAATTTTACTGAGCGCGGCTTCGGCGTCCGCGCTGCACTCGGCTGCTCGGATCGCGGGCATACAGCCATTTCGCAGATGAAGCCCGGCGAGGTCGACTGGAACCAGATCTTTTCGAAAGATGGAGCGCGTTGGTTCCACACCGGAGGAATTTTCTGTGCGCTCTCGGAGAACGCGCCGCTGGTCGTACAGGAAGCGATGGAAGCAGCCAAGCGCACCGGCGCGGTTGTCTCCTACGATCTGAACTATCGGCCATCGCTCTGGAAATCGACGGGAGGAAAAACCAAGACACAGGAGGTCAACCGTCATCTCGCGTCTCTGGTTGATGTGATGCTGGGAAATGAAGAAGACTTCACCGCCGCCTTGGGCTTTGAGGTTGGGGGTGTGGACGAGCATCATTCGAAGCTGGAGCCGGCAAACTTTCAGCGCATGATCGACAAAGTTGTGCACCAGTTTCCCCAAATCTCAGTCATTGCCACGACTCTGCGCCACGCCAGGACTGCAACCCGCAATGATTGGGGAGCTGTCTGCTACTACGACGGACGCTTCTATCAGGCGCCGGTTCGCGAGAATCTGGAAATTTACGACCGCGTAGGCGGAGGCGATTCGTTTGCCTCGGGCTTGATTTATGGCTTCCTGACAGGGGAGGAACCGCAGTGGGCGGTCGAATGTGGCGCAGCTCATGGCGCGCTGGCCATGACCACTCCCGGCGACACGACTATGGCGACTCGGGATGAAGTTCTGCAGGCGATGAAAGCGCAGACGGCGCGGATCGCGCGCTGAGAACGGTACTCGGGATCACAATATGACCATCGATGATGTAATTCATCGGATCGGGAAGGTTGGGATCGTACCGGTTGTACGCGCGGCCACGGTCGGCGATGCCACCCGAGCCGTCGAGGCCATCTGTGCCGGTGGCATTCCCATTGTAGAAATCACGATGACGGTCCCCGACGCGACTGCAGTGATCGCGCAAGTCATCCGGCACTTTGGCAGTAGTGCGTTGGTTGGTGCCGGTACCGTCACTACGGCCGAGCAGGCCAGGCTTTGTGTCGATGCCGGAGCGGAATTCATCGTCAGTCCGGGGCTGTCGCTCGCTGTGCTTTCGGCCGCGCAAGCCAGCGGCAAACTCGCGATCCCGGGAGCGCTGACGCCGACCGAACTTATGAATGCTCACTCCAGCGGCGCCAAGCTGGTCAAGATTTTTCCTTGCGGCAATGTCGGCGGTCCCAAGTATCTCCGGTCATTGAAAGCCCCCTTCCCGAACGCAGCCATGATCCCGACGGGAGGCGTGAATGTTTCGAACGCTGCCGAGTTCATCGCCGCCGGAGCTTTTGCCCTTGGAGTTGGAGCGGACCTGGTGAGTGAAGCGGCACTGCGCGACGGCAACCTGGCGAAGATCACACAAACCGCGAGAGAGCTTGTGCAGGCAGTAAGATCGGCGCGGGAAACGATCTCCCAGGGTATCGTCCACGCCGGCTAGTTTTCATTGAAAAAGCTACTGATTCACCCCGCTTGCCAGGAAACCACCATCTACCACCAGCAAGGTCCCGGTCACAAAACTGGCAGCATCCGAGGCGAGGAAAATCGCCGCGCCGACCAGTTCCTCCAACTCGCCAAATCGCTTCATGGGAGTGCGCACCAGGATTTCCTCGGCGCGCGGCGTGCCAATTACAATCTTCTCGGTGAGAGGCGTGCGAAAATATCCCGGCGCGATGGCATTCACCGAAACTCCGTGACGAGCCCATTCGATCGCGAGCGATTTGGTCAGCGAAGCGACTCCGGCTTTGCTCGCGCAATATGCCGCGGCCTCGTACAGTCCCAGGAACGATCCCATCGACGCGATATTGACGATGCGTCCGTAGCAGCGCTCGATCATGTGACGGCCGAAAACCTGGCACGCCCGTAGCGTGCCGGTCAGATTGGTGTCGAGAAGGCGGTTCCAATCGGCCTCGGGAACGTCCAGCGTGGGGGCACGCTGGTTAAAGCCGGCGCAGTTGATGAGAATGTCAACTTTGCCGAATGCTTCCACGGTCGCGTTCAGCACTCTTTCGAGAGAGCGGCGGTCAGTCACATCCGCAGCTATGCGCAAGGACCTTCGCCCGAGAGATTCGATCTGATCGGCGGCCTTGTTGACCAGATCGAGGCGCCGGGCGGTGGGAACGACGTCAGCTCCATCTTCAGCCAACCCGCGGGCGATGGCTTGGCCGATTCCGGAAGTTCCTCCGATGACAACTGCAATCTTGCCGTTCAGTTCCAGACGACTGTAGCCCATAGCTCCTCGTTAGCAACTTTGACTAGTTGAGCATCGTTCTGTCCAGCTTGCGGTTTACCTGCTAGGGTCGCGCCCGATGAGGCAGGGAATCACATGATCCTGTAAGCAAGACGCAACCGCCAATTCCCGGCCCGTTGAGCGTTGCGTCGCCCAGACCGGACACACCCTGGTCGGTGTAGACCCTTGAGCGTGACGAAATTCCGTCCTGGGCAGCGGACAAACACCTTTGCGCCCGGTGATCTTTATGCGCTCTCTCCTAATCGATTCCCGATGACTTCAAATTCGCCGCACCAATCCCTCGTCCGTGGCCCTGGTGTTGCGGACCAGCAGCAGCGTCAGGATCATCCCGGCAAACGGAACCAGTCCCGCAATGATGATGATCGGATCGAATGCGTGGGTTGCCGTAGCCACCCGGGCATCGGAGAAATATCCGATCAGCTTGAAGGCCACGATCGTTCCGATCCCCGCTCCCGTCCCGCTCAAGCCGCTGACCGAAGCTACCGAATCGCTGTGATAAAGGTCCGAAGGTAGCACGTTTGCGATCGTGCTGAAAGATGCATAGGAAAAAGTCGCAAGCCCGAAAAGCAACGTGATCAACACCAGGTTCGTCGTGAGAATGGTCGGGATCAGCAGAGTGACTCCGATTCCCCCGAAAACCACCAGTGCTTTGCGGGCTGCGCCGAGGGACCATCCACGCTTGATCAAGTATCCCGACATGCCACCGCCGAAGAAGTTTCCCAGATCGGCGGCGATGAAGGGGATCCACACTGCGATCAGCCCATTCCTGAGATCGATTCCCTTCGCAACCAGGTAAATGGGGAACCAGTCGGTGATGAAAAACCAGACCGGATCCGTGAACGTCTTAGCGACGATCATTCCCCACGTCTGCGGCAGTTTTAGGAGATCGTGCCAGTGAGCTCGTGTCCGGCTGGCTGGCTGCGCGCCAGGATCGATCTTGTCCGCGGCGATCATCTGCAGTTCGGCCTGACTCACCCGGGGATGCGCTTCCGGCGGGTGATACAGCCAGCGCCACACAATCAGCCACAGGAATCCCAGTACGCCCGGGATCATGAACGCCGGACGCCATCCCCAACGGAAGTAGACCGGCAGAATGATAAAAGGCGCAACCGCTCCTCCGATGGATGACCCGCTATCAAAGAGGGCGGTCGCCAGGCCGCGTTCGCGTTTTGGGAACCACTCCGAAACGGCTTTCGTGGCAGCCGGCCAGTTGGCGGATTCTCCGGCGCCCAGCAGGAAACGGAATCCGGCAAAGCTGCGCAGACCGCTCGCCGCCGCAGTGGCCATCGAGATGATCGAATACCAGGCGACAGTAATGCTTAATCCGCGTCGCGTTCCGATGCGGTCCATCACCCTGCCGAAGACCGTTTGTCCAATCGAGTAGGCGATCCGGAACGCGATCACGATGCTGGCATAGTCGCTGTTGGTCCAGTGGTATTGGACCTTCAAATACGGCGCGAGCAGAGAAAGCGTTTGACGGTCGATGTAGTTGATGACGGTGGAGGCGAACAGTATCGCGCCAATCCACCAGCGCAAGGAGGGAATGGTGTGTGTAGGAGTCGGCTTACCGGCAGTCGCCATGGGTAGTGGACGGGAGACGATCTAACACCGTACCATCGCCTGTTCTTTGTCCTTCAATTGGTTCTGCAACGCCGGCCCCAACAGTGACGCTGAATTCTTGTCCAGATAGACGGCAGCGTTGGGGTGCGTGCGCAGAATCGATGCTGGCGCCATGGGGCTGATACTGCCCTCAAAGCACAGCTTCACGGCTTGTGCTTTACGGGTGTCAGGCACGACCGCGAGAATTTCCTTCGCTTTCAGAATCTGGCGCACCGACATGGAGATTGCCTGCTTCGGCACTTGCGAAATGTTGGCGAACCACGCCTCGCCCACCTGCTGCCGGCGGCAAGCCTCGTCGAGATTTACGATGATGTACGAATCTTCCGTCTCGAAGTCTGCCGGAGGATCGTTGAAAGCGATGTGCCCGTTCTCACCAATGCCGAGAAAGGCGATGTCGATTGGCGCGGAAGCCACGTCTTTGCCGACACCGCGCACGGCCTGGGCAGGATTTGCAGCATCACCTTCGAGCAAGTGATACTTCGTGATGCCCGTCTTCCGGATCAGTTGCTCCAACAACATCTTGCGAAAACTCCCCGGATGCGTGACCGGCAACCCGATGTACTCATCGAGGTGAAATGCCTCAACCTTCTGCCAATCGATGCCCGGCGTCTTGGTGAGCGCGTCGAGGAACTCAAGCTGCGATGCCGCGGTGGCAGCGATGATCCGTGCCTGGCCGCGCTCCTCGATCGCCCGACGGATCACGGCAGCAGCCTGCTCCGCCGCTGCTTTGCCCATGGACGCTTTGTCGTTGAACACTTTGATCAGCATGACGGACATCTCCTGGCAGCAGCTATATTTCTTCTCAGAACTCGAAATTATATATAGCCGGCGCCAAAGCCGTACAGAGGCGAAAATGAGTTTCATGCTGTGAAAACAAACGCCAGCTCGATGGCGCAAGGACTGCGGTTTGTTGTATGACTGTTTAGGTGGGATCGCGAATGTACTCAAGGGCGCCAAATCCTATGCCTCGTTCATCCTTCATCATTGCTCTCTTCGTGATTTTCTCGAATCCGATTCCGGCCAGCGCCCAAACCGTGCGCGTCGACGCGACACCCAGTCATGTGGTGAACAAGTTTAGCCCTCTGTATGCGCTGGGTTCGACCGTGGACCGTGTGCCGAGCAATGCCACCGACATGTTTTTTCGGCCCGACCAGATCAAGCAGATTCTTTCGGCAGGCTGGGGCACGATCAGTTACCGGCAGAACACGGATTTGTTCGTCCAGGCTTGGCATTGGAATCCCGAAGGCGCCTGGAGCGATTCTTCGGGCAAAGGGTATTTCGTAGGAGACTCCACTCCCACGAAGAAGATGATCCGGCACTCCTACGGCTATTCCCTTCCTCACCGGGGATTCACGCGAAACAACGGGACGGAGTTTGATGGCTTCTCGCGTCTGGATGACGGCGACGTCAACACCTACTGGAAGAGCAATCCCTATCTAACGAAGGCCTTCACCGGCGAGGATGACTCGCTGCACCCGCAGTGGGTGGTGATCGCTCTGGATAAGAAGCAGGAGGTGAACGCGATCCGTATTGCCTGGGCCGAACCGTACGCGCAGGCCTACGAGGTGCAGTATTGGGTTGGTGACGGCGCCGCCATGGATGAGCAGGACAAAGGGCTGTGGAAAACCTTCGCTTCTGGGGATGTGAAAAATGGAAAGGGTGGTACTCCCACTCTGGACCTCGCTTCATCGCCGGTGAACACGAAGTTTATTCGCATTCTGATGACGCAGTCGTCGAATACCTGCGACACTCACGGCTCCAGCGACATCCGCAACTGCGTCGGATATGCCATCCGCGAGCTTTATCTCGGAACCATTGACGACAAAGGCGAATTCACCGATCTGCTTCACCACTCTCCGGATCAGAAGCAGACGCTCACGTTGTGTTCCTCGGTGGATCCCTGGCACCAGGCTTCCGATCTTTACGTCGCTCCGGATCGCATGGAATCCGGCGACCAGCCTGGGTTCGACCTGTTTTTCACCAGCGGAATCACTCGCGGCCTTCCCGCCATTATTCCGATCGCCCTGCTGTATAGCACGCCCGAGGACGCTGCCGCGCAAATGACCTACATCAAGAAGCGGGGCTATCCCGTCTCCTACATCGAAATGGGCGAAGAAGCCGACGGCCAGTACATGCTTCCCGAGGACTACGCCACTCTGTACCTGCAGTTCGCCACGGCGCTGCACCGGGTTGACCCGAACCTCAAGCTGGGAGGTCCGGCGTTTGAAGGCGTCACCGAGGACATCAAGGCCTGGCCCGATGCGCAAGGCCGGACATCGTGGTTCAGCCGCTTCCTCGATTACTTGAAAGCCAATGGCCGCTTGCAGGATCTCGCCTTCATGTCGTTTGAGCATTATCCCTATGACGGCTGCGAGACGCCCTGGAAGAATCTTTATCAGGAGCCGGAGCTGATCGCTCACATCATGCAGGTGTGGCGGGACGACGGCCTGCCGGCGGGCATTCCCCTGCTCGACACCGAAACCAACGACCACGGTGGCGAAGCCGCCGTCGACATTTTCGGAGCCCTGTGGCTGGCCGATTCCTTTGGAGGCTTTCTGACCGCCGGCGGCCAATCGACCCACTACTACCACGATCTGCCTTACTCTCCGCCGCATCCCGCCTGCGCCAATAGCTGGGGAACCTACCACATGTTCATGGTCGATGACCATTACCAGATTCAACAGAAAACCTCGCAGTTTTACGGGGCACAGCTCATTACACAGGAATGGGCAGAACCGAAAGACGCCGAGCATCGCCTCTTCCGTGCCGCTAGCGATGTGAAGGACGACGAGGGGCACGTGCTGGTGACAGCCTACGCTCTCGAGCGCCCGGACGGTCAATGGTCGCTCATGCTCATCAATAAAGATTATGACCATCCCCATCAGGTCCGCATTGTGTTTCACAACGCTGAAAGCAATCGAGAGGACTCTTTCTCCGGTCCAGTCACAATGATCACCTTTGGGAAAGCCCAGTACCTGTGGCATCCTGATCGGAAGAAGGGCCACGCTGATCCGGACAGCCCGCCCGTTAAGTCCACGCTTACCGGTGGGGAGAACACGATGTATACGCTGCCGGCCGCGTCCCTCACCATCGTCCGCGGGAAACGTTGACCCGCAGACGACTGATCGCTGCCCGCGAGATTTGATAGTTCTACCACCGGCTGCTAGCTGTACTGCGGAGGTTACGAAATGCAAGATGACGAGAATCTGAAAAACCCCAATGACAGTCCGGAGGGCCCCGGCGTCTCCCGGCGCGACTTCCTCAAAATCTCCGGAATCTCCGTCGCTGTGCCTCTCGTTGCCGGTCCTCGTGTGATCAAGGCTGCGGGCCAGGAAGTCAAGGTCTACGGACCCGGAAAGGTCCCCATGGAATTCGCCATCAATGGCAAGAGCTATAAGGCGAATCTCGTACCCCGCGTCACTTTGTTGGACGCCTTGCGCGATGAGTTCGAACTCACCGGGGCCAAGCGTGTCTGCGACCGCGCGGAATGTGGCGCTTGCACTGTGCTGGTGGATAACAAACCTGTCTATGCCTGCGCGATGCTTGCCATCGAAGCCCAGCACAAAGCCATCACCACTGTCGAATCGCTGATGCGAGACGGCAAGTTGCACCCAATTCAGCAGGCGTTTGTGGACAATGACGCTTCGCAGTGCGGTTTCTGCACGCCCGGTTTTGTCGTTGCCTGCAAGGCATTTCTCGACAAACATCCTCACCCTACGCCCGAAGACGTTCGCCGAGGTCTCAGCGGCAACCTCTGTCGCTGTGGAACCTATGCCGGAATCCGCAAGGCGATCGCGCAAGTTGCGCAGAAAGGAGCCTGACCTATGCCGGATTATGCATGGCCCGATGCTCAACACCGGATGTTGATCGGCACGCGCGTCAGTCGCGTCGATGCTCCCGCCAAAGTTTCAGGGCAGGCAAAGTACACCTATGATGTCCACCGGCCTGGCATGCTCTATGGCAAGGTGCTGCGTTGTCCCTATGCGCACGCGAAGATCGTAAGCATTGACACGAGTGCGGCTGAGAAGATGCCCGGAGTGAAGGCGGTTCACATCGTGCAGGGGCCGGGCACGAGCATCCACTGGGCGGGAGATGAGGTTGTCGCCGTGGCTGCCGTCGACGAACTCACGGCGGAAGACGCAATCCGCGTAATTAAGGTCGAATACCAGCAACTAAAACATTTGGTTAGCGACGCCGAACCCCCCAAGGGTGGAGTGCAAGAAGAAGGCCCGCTCAGCATGGACGCTATCGATGACATGCTGGATAACCAGGTGCCCGCCGGACAGATGGTCAGCGAGATCCACCAGTACGGAATCGGAGAGAAACCCGACGAAGCCAGGCTGAATGATTTCAAGGAGAGTGGCGCCTCAGACGCTGTGCTCGATGCCCTACGGACAGCAGCGGTTCACCCCGAAGCAGCGAGCAAGCTGCCATCGAGTTACCAGAAAGCCGCAGCGCAGACGGCGGGCGATCCCGAGAAGGCTTTTGCTGAAGCCGCTGTCGTTTCCGAAGGGCTCTATGGTGTTCCGCTTATTACTCATTGCTGTCTCGAGAGTCATGGGTCGATTTCCGAGTGGACCGATCAGGATCACCTGTTCACTCACATTTCCACGCAGAATGTCTCCGGCATTCCCGGCCAGATGGCAGAACCGTTGAAGATTCCGGCCACCAACATTCGGGTTCACCAGGACCACATTGGGGGAGGCTTTGGCAGCAAGTTCTCCCCTGATCGTTGGGGAATCTTTACCGCCGAAATCTCCAAGAAGGCTGGCGGCAAGCCGGTCCGTATCATGTTGGAGCGCGATGCGGAACTCGAAGTTGCGGGAGCTCGGCCTTCGGCTTACGCCCGTGTGAAAGTGGGCGCAGGAAAGGACGGTACTCTCGTTGCATGGCAGTCCAACTCCTGGGGCACAGGCGGTCCCGGAGGCGGCGGCATGCCTCCCATTCCTTACGTCTTCAGTATTCCGAACCAACGGCAGGAACACATCGCGATCCGCAACAACATCGGTCCTGCACGCGCCTGGCGTGCACCCAACCATCCGCAGGCTGCCGTCCTTACTATGAGCGCCCTGGACGATCTGGCGGCTAAGCTGAACATGGACCCGGTGGAATTCTTCGGCAAGAACCTTAACCTGACCAAGCAGCGCGAGAATACTTACCGCGAAGAACTTGCCATCGCTTCCGAGTTGATGGACTGGAAACAGAAATGGCATCCGCGGAGGCAGATCGCGTCTGGGGACCTGGCGTGCGGTGTCGGATTGTCCTTTCATACCTGGGGAGGACGCGGCCATGCGAGTGACTGCGATCTGACCATCCATCCCGATGGATCGGTCGACATCAAGCTGGGCACCCAGGATCTGGGAACGGGAACACGTACTTGCATCCTCATTGTTGCTTCCGAAACATTAGGCATTCCCATGGATGCCATTCAGCTTCAGATCGGCGACACGACCTATCCGCCTTCCGGCGGTTCGGGGGGCTCGACTACCATCGGCGGCGTCAGTTCTTCTACACGCCGTGCGGCCACAGATGCGCGTGACGCGCTGTTCGCCAAGGTTGCACCCGCGCTTAATACCCAGCCAGATCAGTTGGAATGCGTGAGTGGGAAGGTGAGCGTCAAGGGCGACTCCAGCCGGTCCCTCAGTTGGAAAGAAGCTTGTTCCAAGCTGGGTGTAATGCCGCTCACCATACGCGGTAAGAATCCGGACAAGAGCAAACCTCCCGATCTGACCAATAGCGGTGTCGGTGGCGTGCAGATGGCGGAAGTCGAAGTCGATACTGATACTGGCGTCGTCAAGGTCAAGAAAATGGTCGCCGTTCAAGACTGCGGGTTGGTCATTGACCTTAAGACCGCCGAAAGCCAATGCTATGGCGCCATGATCATGGGCATCAGCTATTCACTGTACGAAGAGAAGGTCATGGACCCGAGCACCGGCCGAATGCTGAATGCGGATATGGGGTTCTACCGTCTTGCCGGCCTCAGCGACATTCCTGAGCTGGTCGTGCATATGATGACGGGCAAAGGTTACGACGAACGCGGCGTGATCGGGCTGGGCGAGCCTCCAGTGATCTCGCCCGGTGCAGCGATCTCGAACGCCGTTGCCAATGCGATCGGCGTGCGTGTACCGTTCCTTCCGCTCACACCGGACCGCGTCCTGGCGGCGCTGGAACAGAAGGCAGGTGCCTGATGCGACCTTTTGAGTATGTCAGCCCAAATACCCGAACCCAAGCCATCAGCCTGCTGGGCGCAAGCTGGGGCAAGGCCGAAATCCTCGCGGGCGGGACCGATTTGCTCGCGCTGATGAAAGATGATGTGCTCGCGCCGAAACGGTTGATCAATATTAAGGGAATCAATGATCTCCACGGGGTTTCCTCCAACGCACAGGGATTTCACATCGGTGCGTTGACTACTCTGGGCGATCTAGCCGATGACGCCACAGTAAGACGGAATTACCCGGCGCTGGCTGAGGCTCTGCCCGAAGCCGCGAGCCCGCAAATTCGCAACCTGGCCACACTTGGAGGCAATCTGTGCCAGCGTCCGCGCTGCTGGTACTTCCGCAACGGCTTTGGCCTTTTGCCGAAGAACGAGACTGGCAAGGAACTGGTCGCAGGAGGCGAGAACCGTTACCATGCCATTCTCGGTAACGAGGGCCCTGCCAAGTTTGTCAGCCCGTCTACCCTCGTTCCCATTCTGATCGCCTATGGCGCGAAGATCCGGCTGGAAGGGCCGAAAGGGAAACGCGAGCTTCCGCTGGAAAAGTTCTTCGTTATTCCGAAGAATGAGGGCGAACGCGAACACGATCTGCGACCGAACGAGATCGTCACGGAAGTGGTGATCCCGCCTGCGTCGGACGTAAGAGCCGCACACTACGAAATCCGCCAGAAGGAGATATTCGACTGGCCGCTTGCAGTTGCTGGCGTTGCCTTGAAGATGCGCGGCTCCAACGTTCAATCGGCCCGTATCGTGATGGGATATGTTGCGCCCGTGCCATGGCCTTCGCCAGAAGCGGAGCAGGCCCTGGTGGGACAGCCTATTAACAAGGATACGGCGCAGAGAGCGGCCGAGGCCGCCCTGACGAACGCTAAGCCGCTCAGCCATAATGCCTACAAAGTCCAACTTGCGCGTGTGGCCGTGAGGCGCGCGATCTTGAAGGCCGCATCGGGAGGTGTCTCATGATTCGGGAATCGGATCGCTTCAACACCCATCATCCGAACCTGTGCCCGGCGCTGCGCTGGAAAGGCCAGTTCATTCTCGCCGAACCCGATACCAGCGTACCGCCTTGCAACGATGGCCTGTTCTGGTGCATCCATACTCAGACGTGCATCGGTCCGGATGGCGCGTTGGCAGAACCCGGAAACTGCAATTCGAAAAGCCGGGCCTGTCATGGGACGGGGAAGTGCGGCTAACCCTGATCGACACAAGAGAGGCAAAAAGTGCGCAAGATTGCAATACCGTCGTTTGCGGTCGGCTTCATGCTCGTGCTCTCGCTATTCTGCGCCGCCCAGAATGGTAAGGTGGAAACCGTCGGGCCATTAACCGACAACGCGGTCCCTGAAGGTGTGCGGCAGGCGCTCGACTCGAAGGGATATCGCCTGACGCTCGATGGCGGGGCGCCCACCTGCGAGTTGTGGGTGCGCAAGAGCGTCCCTGCACAAACAAGAAAAGATGTTGAGGGTGTCACATACCCGCAGCTTACTGAGTCCGTGCTGGTCGGCGTCGTGCATTTTGCACAAGCCGCGGCTGATTTTCGGGGGCAGAAAATTCCCGCGGGTTTCTACACGCTCCGCTACGCGTTGATGCCCAATGACGCCAATCACCTTGGTGCGGCCCCCAGCCGGGATTTTCTCCTTCTCATTCCGGCGGCGTCGGATGCCGATCCCAATGCCACTTTCAAGTTTCAGGAGTTGATGGCTTTGAGTGAAAGCGCTACGGGGACGAAACATCCCAGTCCACTGAGTTTAGTTCCGGCGGATAGCGGGGTGACCGCACCTTCAGTTTCCAAGGACGATCAGGACCACTGGATTTTTTCGGCCAGCATGAAACTTATCTCAGGCGAAGAACTGCCCTTTGCGCTCGTGGTAAAGGGGGCAACACAACAGTAGGCCGGCGGAGTTTGAGTTATCGCCCAATCCTTGGAGTATGAGTTTGGCTACGCAAATCACGCGGTCACGCTACTAGAGTTGGTTTCATAAATCGGTGTTGGGTAGGGCACGGCTTTAGCCGTGCCGTTCGGGGCCTGGAAGAATGCGGGCTTTAGCCCCTGAGGAACGTGCCTTCCGAGCTGAAAGGCATTTAGGAAACCAGCTCTAGTCCTTAATACCCGCCACCTTGCCGCGCAGTACCGTGATGGAGGCTTTGGGTAGAGTAAACGTGGTTCCAGCGTCTGCCGCCAGCGTGGTGGCCAGCGGCGGATTGTCCGGATCGGGATGGCTGTTTACTCCATCGTTGATCCAAACATACTGCTCGCTACCGAAAGTCACGTACGTGACTGGCCCTGAAAACGAGCTAGTCTGCTTGCCCCTGGAATCTTCAAACACCACGCGCACGGTGTGCGGGTTGGTCTCGTCGCGATTCACCAGCATCAGCGACCAGTTGCCGTCAGGACGACGCACCGCATAAGTCGTAACCAGCAGGTTGTCTTCGCTATCTTTTATGTCGGTTGACGATTTGAACATGGAATGCACGCCAGACCGATGTTGCACCCATTCCAGGTTGATCATGTGGGCGGCAAAATAGGGCGAGGTATATCCCTTGATGTCGTAGCGCTCGTTGGAGACGAAGTTCGACCACGAGGCCCAGCCCAGGCAACTGTTCTGGACGCCCTGAGGCTGAATGGGTGAGTGATAGAAGGCGGCGCCACCGCCTTCAAAAAACGACCCGACATTGTCGGCCAGCCACAAGGCCGCAAAGATCGTGCTCATGGGCCCGGTGAGTTCGGCGGCGAGATGGTTCTCGGTCACCATGAGCGGCACGTCTTTCGGAACTCCATCATCTCTCCACACCTGCAGGATGTGGTTCATCAGTTGTGGTTCGGTGTAAAGAGTTTTCCAGGTGATGGTGCATGGCTCGAACGGATAGTGCTCGAATGACACAAAGGAAAGGTCGGAGAGCCGGCCGTGCGATTTGAGATAATCCACGAATCGACCCATCCATGATGTCCTGCCCTGCGCGTCCGGCCACACGTGGATGTCTTCGTTTACGCCTTCGAAGATCGGTCCACCCAGCTTGAGCTTGGGATCAACCTTGTGAATAGCCGCAGCCCATTGCAGGTAAAGCGCAGCGTAATCCTCTGGCATCGTGTGCTTGCCATCGGGTTCCTCGCCCATTTCTATGTATCCGATGCGGTAGCCGCGCTTCTCGATGTAGGCGATCTGCGCCGCCGCGTCTTCTGGGGTGCCGTAAAGCATGGTTACCGGAATCATTGCCGGAAGGTTGTTGGTTAGCCCGCTGGTAAAGAAAAGATCGAAGCCGCTGTGCTGGTAAAACCCAGTATCGTTCACGTCGTCCGCCGAATGCCAGGGATCGATGGACGAAACACAAAACGTAGTCCGCTTTTCGAGAGGGTCTCTTGCCGCCTCCGCAAAGGCCCCGCTTTCGTCAACCGTGCCCACAGCAATCTGCTGGATGGCATAGCCGACACAATTGCGGATGTCAGCCGATCCATGCTCATCGCAGGTGTTCGATGATTCCGTCATCAGGATACGCACAAACCGCGTGGAGACGGGTGTGTCGGTGAGCTTTAGAATGCTCGTGCCACCCTGGGCATTGTCCAACGTGCCTGAGGGAAATAGCTTCCACTCACCCTTGGGCCCCTTGTCGAAATCGAGCGCATCCGCGCCCACCCAATACTCCACCCGATAACTCGTGGCATAGGGGCTCGCCCAGGCAATACGCGCGGCGCTCACCGGCTTTTCTGCCTTCAGATCCACCACCACCCACTGCGGATGCAGCGCGTCGCTTTCGCCGGTGAACTTGCTAGTGAGATACGGATTGCTTTTCCAGTACGAGAGGTTCGGACCCGGCACTGGACGGTCGCCGCTGCTGGCAAAACCGCGGTGGGGCAGGGCGTAGGCAAGAATGTATCGGATGGGCTCTTTCAGGTCGGTGCTGCCGGTGAAGTACCCGCTGCGGTGCGCGGCATCGCTCCACGTCCCATGCTCAGTCCAATGCCAAGCGGCCATGCGAAGCTCGGTGTTGTTGCGATAAGTGATCGGACCCCACCCGGCCGAGAGAGATTCTCGGATAATGTGGGGCGTATAAACCCTGTCAATGTCCAGGCGAGACAGGACGTCAATCGAACTGCCCAGAGCGCTATCCGGGTCGAACGAATTGATGACATGGCCGGGCGTAGCGTCAACATGAACGGTAGCAACCGGGAGTCCCGCTGGTGCGGCCTGAGCCGAAGCGCTTCCAGGCGGCGAGACCAAACAGAAGAAAATGATCGCGGTAGCAACTGCGTTGAGCAGTTTTCCATCAGACATTCGCAATACCACGCTTTCATCCTCATGAATCAATGTAACTGGCATCGGGGCTCTATCGGTCACAATGTCCTCGCACTGTTTGATGCTGTATGGCAATTCCACTTTCTTGGCGCGAATGATAGCATTCACGCTCACACTTTCCTAGAAAACGAATCCCTTTCATGTTCTAATACGCCTTCCGCTGACTTATTACTGGCCTGGAGAGGAACTTTTATGAAACCGTCGCGCACTTTTTTTGTAATCGTTTGTACGTTCTGCGTCATCGCAGCCGCTGTGAGTTCGAGGGCAGCGACACAGCCCGATCGCCAGGTCGCCATCACGATCGACGACTTGCCCGCCGGATCCAACTCGATTTCCGCAGCTACGATCAGCGAGATGACTTCAAAGTTACTGGGCACGCTCCGCGACCAAAAGGTCCCGGTGGTCGGGTTCGTTAATGAAAGGAAACTCTACAAGCTCGGAGAGGTTGACGAACGGATCAAGGCTCTCAGGATGTGGCTCGACTACGGTTTCGAACTTGGCAATCACACCTTCAGCCACATGTCGCTCAACCAGGCGGGGTTGAAGGCTTGGGAAGACGATGTTGTCCAGGGCGAGAGTGTCACCCGGCTGCTGCTCGCCGAGCACAACATGAAGCTCAGATACTTCCGGCATCCGTACCTGGACACCGGCCGTGATCTCGAAACGCGGCGCGACGCTGAAGCCTTCCTGACCGCCCGAGGTTACCGGATTGCTCCCGTCACCTTGGACGCGTGGGACTGGATGTACGCCGGGGTCTACGAAGATGCCAAACAACGCGGCGACAGCGCACTACAGCAGGAACTGGTAAGCAGCTATCTCTCCTACAGCGACCAGGTGTTTGCCTATTACGAACAGCTTTCCAAGCAGACAATCGGCTACGAGCCGAAACAAATTTTGCTGCTGCACGCCAACCAACTGGAGGCGGACCATATCGGTGAACTGATCGAACTCCTGCGCAAGAGAGGCTATCGCTTCATCACGCTGGGTGACGCCCTGAGTGATCCAGCGTATAGCCTGCCCGACACATTCGTAGGAGAAGAAGGCGCAGGCTGGCTCGATCACTGGGCCATCACGCAGGGCAAGCCTCCGCAGGGAGCTCCTGTATTTCCGCAATGGGTGATTGACCGCTCGAAGCCTCTGCACCAGCCGCAGCCATAGACGGCCTTGCCGGCACGCAAGAGAAAGCTATCGACAACATGCAGGACGGCAGTCCCCAAGACCAGTCTGCCGTCGACTTGCCAGCTCGTCACGTCGATCTGTTCTTCGTGTCACTGACTCCACCTCGCCCCGCGAGTACCATGTAGCCGATCTGGGCCTGTAATCAGGTGCCCCGCGCAAGGAGACCCTATGTTGGAAACCAAATTGAGCGTGGCTTTCTACGGCCACACGCGCCAGTACCACAACATAAAGGTGGATATCGATGCCAACATCCAGCAAGTGCTGGAAAGCGGCCAGTACGTGATGGGCCCGATGTTGAAGCGGTTCGAGGAGGAGTTGGCAGATTATCACGAAACGAAATATGCCATTGGCGTGGGCAACGGGACGGATGCACTGTGGCTCACTTTCAAGGCACTCGGCATCGGCCGCGGCGACGAGTGCATCACCACCACCAACACGTTCTTCGCAACCGCGGAAGCGATCTGGATCGCAGGAGCCGCGGTCGTGTTTGTGGACAGCGATGCGAAGACGAACTGTATCGACCCCGACAAGGTCGAGGCGGCGATCACGCCCCGCACTAAGGCCCTGGTGCCCGTCCACCTGTATGGCCAGTGCGCGGATATGAAAGCCATCCGCAAGATTGCCGACAGGCACAACCTGTTGGTGATTGAGGACAATGCGCAAGCCATCGGCGCGAGCGGCAACGGCTTCAGGATCGCTGAATTGAGCGATGCCGCCACCATCAGCTTCATCATTCAGAAGAATCTTGGAACATTTGGCGACGGTGGCGCAGTGGTGACCAATAGCACGCAGGTCGATGCCATCGTCCGCCGCTTGCGCAATCACGGTTCGACCCAGCGCTCTTGCCACAGCCCGGGATACAACAGCCGGCTCGATGACCTGCACGCTGGCGTGCTCAGTGCGAAACTGAAGCACATCGACGAATGGAATGACCTTCGCAGGAAGTGGGCGGCGCGTTACAGTGCGGGCTTGGCTGGCGTGCGGAACATCACGTTACCCTACGAGACTCCCGGGTACCGTCACGTCTACCACCTCTACGTCATCGAGACCAAGTGGCCTGAACAACGAGATGCGCTCCTCCAGTTCTTGAGCAATGAAGGCATTGACGCAAAGTGCCATTATCCGATTGCGATTCACCAACAGGCGGGATATCCCTGGGGTCATGAAGCTCGCATTGTTGGACCGATCCCGAACTCGGAACGCAATGCGGCCTGCTGCGTTTCACTGCCGATGTTTCCCGAACTGACCGCAGAGGAGGTGGACTACACGATTGGCAGAGTTCTGGAGTGGGACGGGAGGGCACGATGACTGCGAAATATCGAGTTGTAGTAGTGGGCATGGGCAAGCGGGGGATGCACCATGCCCAGGCCTTTCATGCCAATGGCCGCTTCGAAGTGGCGGGCGTCTGCGATATCGACCCGGCCCGCCTGGACGCGGCAGCAGCTAAGTTCGGTGCCGCCAAGGGCATTAAGGCACTGCAGCTCGCTTTGGAGGTAAGGCCCGATGTCTTCTGTTTTTGTACTCTCCCCAGGCTTCGCAGTGAGATGATACGCGTCGCCATCGAGAGTGGAGCCCGCCTGGTCGCGTTCGAAAAGCCGATCGCGCTCAACAGCCGCGAGGGCATGGAAATCAGAAAACTGCTGACGGAAAGTGGCGTCAAAGCCGTCGTCAGCCACCAACATCGATACGGCGAACACTACAGGAGGGTAAAGGAGATCATCGCCAGCGGCGCGCTCGGGCGTGTCCATACCGTCTACGGTACGGCATCAGGCTGGATGATGCACATGATGTCGCATCTCATCGACTACATCCGCTGGTACAACGGCGAAGCGGCGGCGCAGTGGGTGATGGCTCAGGCCGCCGGGCGCGGCAAGTTGTCGGATCTGCACCCGTCGCCGGACTACATCGCAGGCTTTATCCAGTTTGCCAACAGCGTGCGCGGCATTGTGGAGTGCGGGGCAGGCGCTCCAGACGTTCCAGAAGTCGATTACTGGTGGCGGAAATGCCGGATCGGTGCGCAGGGCACGGACGGCTTCGCCGAAGTTCTCACCGGGGGTGGCTGGCGGGCGGTCACTAAGACGGGTGCATCCGCGGGCGGCGGTTGCATGAACTACGATCTCGACATGCCCCCGTACGTGCAGGAAATCGCGGACTGGCTGGATGACGACGGCAAGGTGCATTCCTGCAATTTCGAGAGCGCCTATGCAGGTTTTGAGATCATGATGGCGCTCTGCCGATCGGCCGCAACCGGCGGGCAGGTGGCCCTGCCGCTCACTGGCGCGGAAGATGAGGTGGAACTGCTAAGAGTTCATCTGGCTGAGCGCCGGGCCTTGCTCTCGACACCAGTCAATGCGAAGGAATACGGAGCGGAAAGCGAGGAGCCAAAACTGTTGGTCGCGAGGTAGTCGCTTCTCCGTAAGCGGTCCGGGCCTCAGTCGGCGTGGGATCAATTTGTTGTCACCTCTTCTCTTGTCCTTCTTGCCGCATTTTCTTTGCGAGGACTTCGACGGCGGGGAAGGATTGGGCGGTGGTGAAGGTGCGCTCTGGCGGCAGCGTGCTGGTGGCAATCGATTTCATCATCATTTCAATTGCCAGATCTGCATTCGGCGGAATGAAAATGGTCGCGGTGAGCAACTTTCGGCGCACCCATTCTTGCCCGGTCTTGGGCATTCCATCGCAACCGAGAAACGGCATCTTCTGCAACTGCTCGTGCAAGTCGCTGCATTCTTCGAAGGCTTTGCGGGCTCCCATGGCCATGGAATCGTCCTGTGCACAGACCGCTTCAATCCGCGCCTGGCGCGAAGTGGAGAGCCGGAGCCACGAGCCGACCGTTTTGTAGGCGCTGGCTTCGGTCCAGTGCGCCTTCATGATGCGAAGTTGAACGCTGCTGGGTTTGGTTTCGAGCACCCCGGTATAGCGTTGTTTGGCAGGTAAACTCTCGGAGGGACCTTGGATGTAGAGAACGTTTCCGCCAACGGGGAACAGGGCGCTCAGTTGCTGCCCCTGGATGCGGCCAATCTCTTCGTGGTTCGAGGTGATGGAAAATATGGGTACAGGGAAAAGGCGGCGGAGTTCGGCAATGTAGTCGGCGCCGTGATTCAGCACCACCACTCCAATTCCAGCGGCGACGGCGGCGCGGGCAACCTGAGGATGCGCGGTAGATCCGGCCGGTTCGAAGATGATCGCGTCGGGTCGCGCAGCGGTAGTGGACTGGATGCTGGACAGCAACTGCTGGCTCTGCACGATGCCGTCGTTACCGGCATAGATGATATCGAGGTCAACGCCGATTTTGCGGGCGGCCTGGCGGGCAGCGGAGGTCTGCTCAATCTGGTAATCGTTGTCGTCGTTGGTCAGCGAGAGCAGGATGCGCAGCTTTTTCATGCGTGTGGATGCTTCTGCCGCAATCATTTTACTGGAATGAACGGTTGTCGGCGAACAGTCGCAATCTCCGGTTTGCCCGTGACTCGACCAGAACGCCCCGGGCGGATCCCGCAACGTCTCTCCATAGCTCCTTGCCCGAGTTTCTTGACGCATTCGTGCCGCCAACACTTCCGCTGTTAGCGTTCAGGCAAGCGCACTGTCCTCCCAGGTCGAGAGGGTTTGAGTTGTTTCAGAAGCTGGGGTGCTGAGCCAATCTCCAGGACCACATGAGAAACGATGTCGCGGTCAGGTCGATCGCCGGTTCGGTGGTGCTGAAAGACTGCACGTTGTCCTGATACACGGCGACTTGCGACGCATCAAACGCACCGTCGCTTCCATTGAACTTCTTGAACGTGTCGGCGCCGTCGGCCGGACACAGAATCATGCCATCGAGCACGCCGGCACTGACATAACCGCCGGGGCCCTCAGAAGCCGCGCCCCACAGGACCGGAGTGCCTCCGGATGTGCCGTCGAGCGCTCCCGCCAGGTTCGCCACCTGGTGTTGAATGCAATTCGGAAAGGTGCTGCCGTCCCCCACGATGAACGACGAGCCCCAGGCATTGGTGCCCAGGATATTGGCTAGCCATCTCTGCGAGTAGATGTCGTAGCGCTTGGCGTGCGTCAGGGCATAGGCTTCGCTGGCCATCACGGACAGACCAGCCCCGTGCGACGTGCTGTCGCCCGCGTTCCATGGGTAGCCGAAGCCCCAGGGATCTGTTCTCGCTTGCGTAATCGCGTCCGCCACTTGCTGCAGGAACTGCTTGCGGATGCCCGCTTGCGAAACTGCCAGTCCTCTCGGAGCCTCCGCCATCTCCAGGGCCCGGTACAGTTCGTAATGGGCAAGGCCGCTTACGTCATAGAGGTTGAGCGTGTCGGTATAGCCGGCGTCGTAGATGTTGGTGATGTAGCCTTTGGCGAACTGCGCCGCCTGGCGCAAGTAATCCATGGGGTTGGTGTGCGGGAGTCCTCCAGGAAGATTCTTGGCGCCCCCGGCGGATTGCAGGGCGAAGTAGAGTTCGGTGGCGCCCAGTTCCATGTCATCCTCCCACACACTCTCGGGATAGCCGTCAAAGGGAGAGATGGTCAGCAGGCACTTACTGCAAGTGCCGGAATCGACCGTGGGCGCTGGGTCGGGATACGAGGTATCCGCGAGCGCAAAAATGTCCTCGGCATCCTTCAGGCACTCGTTTGCCAGAGACGGGTGCGCGGCGCGGTTGAGCTGGTAGCACAGCGCGAAGCCGGCCGCCAAACGGCCCGCCAGATTCGGGCTGATGGGCGAGCCTGCAGGGCCGGCCACGTACACCGGACGATAGCAGATGAAGTACGTGGTGTAGGGGTTGCACGGTCGCGGATCTCCGGGCTGATCGAAATTGTCGGCGGCCTGGGGCAGGGTCCAGATGTCGTACTCGGTGATCAGGCAGAACGGTGTTGCGTACGTTCCGCCACAGTTACCGGTGGCCGAACTGGGATCGCCTTCGCCGTAGTAGTTCCAGTCCTGTGTGTTGTCCACCTGGTAGTACAGGGTACGCGTTGTGTCATTCCACATCTTCAGCAGCCAGTCGACGCCAAACTTGGCTTCGTCGGTGAAGTCGGAGGACTCGGGCGCTCCCGGCCCGCTGTTGCCAGCATAGGAAAGCGAGCCGGGGGGCGCGGGAGGGTTCACGCGAGCATGGGCGCCCATTTGGTCCGGGAAATCGCGAACGCCGATCTGCATCAGCGCGGCCGTGTAGCTGGTGGTTTCGACGTACTTCTCGTAGTCGCCGGCGTCCCACCATCCTCCGGAGGCGTCGATATTCGGGAGCTTGGCAGAGACCAGAGGCGGCTTGGGCGGAACGTTGTTGATGAAATCGTTGTCGTCGAGCGGAGGCGTCTTGTAGACGCGCGCATTCTTGTCCTTCAGGTGGCCGGGTTCGGTACGCAGCGCGTTGGGGACAAAGTTCGCTCCGTCGCGCTGCGTTTGGTAGAAGAACAAAGTGTTCAGGAGTAAGCCGGAATAGAGGCTATCCGGACAGTCCACCGCGAAGCGCGGAGAGGTCGCCGCAGGGTTGGACACTGAAATCTTGTAGAGGTCGCCCGTCGGAACCGTGAAGTCGAGGGCGTAGACGTCATAGGTGACTTTCTTGTTGTGGCTCCAGACCCCCAGCAAAGCGCCGACGTGGCCCACGTACGAGGTGTTGCCCTTGGAATTGAACACCTTGAAGCTTGCGCCGCTTGCCGGCGTCGTGGACATCAGGTAGGCACGAAAGGGCATCTCGCCAGCCTCGTAGCCCACTTGACTGACGAGCACGTATGCGGACTGCGCCCGCGCGGACGGAATGCAGGCAAGCAGCGCGAGCAGGATAGCGGCGAGCGAAACGAATCGAGGGCGAATCGAACAGCGGAGACAAGCAGGCATGTTGACTTCCTCCCTGCGCGGGAATGCCTGTATTAAATGCGTTTAATACAGAGGAAAATACTGCCCCTGTACGTTCGGAATGTCAAGGGAGAATGCAGGGATCACGCCGAATCAACCCGCGTGGTGTGGAGCGGAGAGCGTATCACCAACCACCAGACCCCGAGGGAAGTCGTCTCCGCTCCAGCAAGATAATGGTCTGTCGGTCAGTCCATTCCACGTTTTTCCGTGCACAGCGGATCCGACGATTCTGGACGGGGGCGGCAAACCGGAAACTACCCGAACGGCTACAGCATTCCCCAATCGACACCGAACTCGGATTTCTGGGGGGAACGCGATTACCCCAAGGACGGTCGTGAGGATACGCAAGCCATCTCCCCTGTGCGGGCACCGCCAAAGCCCCGGGACTGGATGCCCTCTTTGTCCGGGACGAGAACTCAGGAGGATGCATACCCTAACGGCCACGGCTTTGCTAAGACAATTTTGAGCGGCCCCACTTCTCATGCCTTTCAAGAAGTGGGCTTTTTCTTATTCGACGGCCACGAACTTCAGGCAAACGGGTGAGGGGACTTGGAGTGTCTGTTTCGTGAGGGTTAGTCGGCCGTTGTTGGAGTCGATCTGAAACACCGCGATGTTATTAGTATCTTGATTGGCTACGAACAAGAGCTTGCCGGTGGGGTCGATTTCGAAATTACGCGGGGTTTTGCCTTGGGTGGGGAAGTGATCTGCCAGAGTTAGAGCGCCGGTTTTGCTGTCGATGGAGAAGACGGCAATGGTGTCGTGTCCGCGATTGGAGGCGAATAGAAATTTGCCGCCGGGATGCACCTTGATTTCGGCGGTGTCGTTGTTCCCCAAGAAGTTCTTGGGAAGGGTTGAAACTGTCTTTAGCTTATGCAGCGTGCCGCGGCTGGCATCGTAGGCAAATGCGGTGATGCTGGACTGTAATTCATTTACTACGTAGGCGAACTTGCCGTTTGGATGAAAGGCGAGGTGACGAGGGCCGGCTCCGGGATCGAGCTTGGCGTAGGGAGGATTGTTCGGGGTGAGGGATCCGGTTTTTGCATCGAAGCGATAGACCAGCAGCTCATCAAGGCCCAGATCAACTGCGATTGCGAAACGATTGTCGGGGGTAGTTTCGATCCAGTGCGCGTGCGGACCTTCCTGGCGCTCGCGGTTGACGCTCGACCCTACGTGCTGAACGAAAGCTGAAGATTCGCCGATGTGGCCGTCCGGCTGAACCGGAAATACGGCCACGCTTCCTCCAGTATAGTTGGCTACCAGCGCGTACTTTCCGGTCTTGTCGAACGCGATGTAGCAGGGGTCGGCTCCGCGCGAGGCGACTGCGTTCAGGAGTTGCACCTTGCCGGTCTGGCGGTCGCCTTTCTGACGATCGATGGCGAAGGCGCTCACCACTCCGCTGTTGGCATCTTTATATTTTTCGACTTCGTTGACCGCGTACAGGAAGCGGTGGCTCGGGTCGATCGCGAGGAATGAGGGGTTGCTGGCTTCCGCCGCTATGCCTAGCGGAGTCAGTTCAGAGGATGCCGCATCGAAGCGGTAGGCGTAAATGCCTTTGCTCTCCTTTTCGGTGTATGTGCCGACGAAGAGAAGATACTTGCTCTTTGGGGAATCCTTGGCGGCGGTTACGGTGACCAGCGAAAAGAGGAGGAACCACAGCAGGTAGCGGCGGCGGGAGATGGTCATGGGGTTTATCAAAGCGTATTCGAGGGTTTAGCGCAAGGCGGGCGGAACTGGCGGAGAAATTTGCGATTCGGACCGCCCTGCGATCACTCCCGGATGGTCGGCCAACCGGAAGTAACCGGAGATGGACTTCCTCACCCTCTGGAAAGACGCCGCCCCCGACATCCCCATCCTGAAGGAAGCGAAGGCGGAGTACACGAAGCTGCAATAAAAACTCTTTGGAAGAGTTTTCTTGCGGTCGAGGGTAAAGGCTCTGCTAAGAATGCGTTGGGTGGACTGCGATTTCAACAATATGAACTTCGGTGTGCAACATTCCTACTACTGGCGTCGGGGTGGGCACCTGAAGAGCACAAAAACGGAAGCGTCTGCAAAGTTATTGCCGATGCATCCGAGTCTGAAGCAGGCCTTGCTGGAGTGGAGGTCACTAAGTCTCTACAACCAGCCGGGCGATTTCGTCTTCCCTTCGGAAAGACTGAAGGGAAGCAAACCGCTCGACCTGGCTTCGGTGTTGAAGAAGAAGATCCAACCGGCCTTCAAGAAGATCGGCATCATCGGCGTGGCTGGCACACTTTTCGGCACACGGTGGGAACCATGCTGGCAGAGATGGGCGAACACCAACTGATGATCCGCGACTACTTGCGTCACAGCGATCTGCACGTGACCAACAAGTATCTCCAGGCGACGACAAAAAGCAAACGCTTGGCGCAGGGGAAGCTCGTGGATGCCATCCTGCCTGGGGGTGTGTTGTCGGGAAGCAAATCAAACCTAATCCACTAGCGCCCGAGAAGTTCGCTTCTCCCGATTATTTGGGTGGGAGGAACGGCGAATCGGCAGATGCAGAAGCGCTTATTGGACCCAAACGGACCCAGATTGTTTTTCGGTGTTCTTTGTAAACCATTCAAAAGAATGGCGGGGACGACGAGACTCGAACTCGCGACCTCTGCCGTGACAGGGCAGCGTTCTAACCAACTGAACTACGTCCCCAGCTTGTTTTCCAACCTTTATCGGGAACCCGCGTATTTAGTAGCTTTCCTCAGGTTCAATCGATTCGCCTGCGTCGCCTGTTTCAACCCCATAGAATGAAATTCTGAGGTTAATGGACACCATGGACACCCAGCAAACCGTTGTCCAAAAACTGTGGTGCAGGCAAAACACCAACCCAGAGCAGCTGTCCCTGCCCCGTGAATGAATTGTAGCAGAGGGAATTCGGATCAGTACAGGTTTGACCTACCATTTGGCGCTCATGCGATCAACAACGTGCGGATCACGCATATTTCGTTTTGTGCTTGGGACTTTGCTGGAGCGAAAAGCAGATTTCCCAAGTTATTGTTTTCATGAGAAGTCGTCAGAGCCACGAGAGCCTTTAGAGCGGCCGACGCGCTTTTTGGCGGGCGATCGCAAGAGCCAGCACCCTTGCGGCAAGAACAATTGAAACGGCACCTGGTCGTGCGCATTTTTCATTCTTCATTACTGTCAAATGTTCTTCAAGTAGTCGCCCTGGGAATTTCGGACGAACATTCAGAAACTGACCTTCAACGCGAATTGGAAGAAGCGAGCGTCGGGTGTGAAATTTTGAAAGAATCGCGGCAAAGTAATCTGACCACCTTGCGACGAATTATTGTTGATGCCGGATTGAAGTCCTCCACCGGAAGCGTTGCTGTTTGGGTTGGCGTACGACGGAGTATTGAACAGGTTGAAGATATCGGTGCGGAACTGCAGGGTCTTGCCTTCGTGGATGCGAAAATCCTTGAAGAGTGACAGATTGATACGCTCATAACCTGGACCGTAGACGTCGTCGCGACGGCCACCCAAATAGGCCATGGCTGAGGTTCCACTCACCGGCGTGGTGATCCCACTTCCAGATAAGGGGTTTCCAAAGGCGCACGGGTTGTACCAGTTGGTCCTATTCTTCACCGAAGTCGGACAGGTTATCCCCGGGTTACTGGCTGGCGGCGTTCCTCCTGCCCGGAACGGGTCGCCCACCAGGGTCGCGTAAACCACACTGGCGCCGCTTGCCGGCGCGAAGGTTGCGATGGGAGTCACCGAGAGCGGGTTTCCAGTTTGTGCCGTGAAGGTGAGGCTCGAAGACCACCCGCCAATGAGATAGTCGACGGCGCCAGTATGGTTGGCCAACCGGCGGTTACGACCGAAGGGCAGTTCGTAGTTGCCGTTTACGGTCAATCGCTGGCGCGTATCAAATGGTGAATTGCTGTACTGCCCTCGAACCATCTGGATATTCGTGTTGGGATAGCCATTGTCGCCGTTGCTGCCCAAAGGCGTGGGAGCATCGTCGAGTGAGTGTGACCAAGTGTAGGTGCCAAGAAAGTTGAGCCCGTGGGAGTAGCGCCGCTCCAACTTGGCTTGCAGAGAGTTGTAGTTGCTGACTCCGGCGTACGAAGTGAATGTTGCACTACCGAAGCCGGGCAAAGGTTGTTCCCCGCTCGTGGCAGCGCCATTCGCCAACAGGGCCAGTGGAGCATTCGGATCGGTAAACACGATGAGGTGGTGGGTTTGCGTTCCAACGTAGGAAAGCGTGGCCGCCATATTGGCGCCAATCCCATACTCAACGGCCAGGCTGTAATGCTCCGTGTAGGGAGTTTCCACCGTGGGGTCGACACCACGAAGACTTGGCTTCACGATGGAGTTGAGGAGACCGGCAGCAATTTGAGCACTGAAGCCATTTTCCAACGTCAGGCCGTTGGGATTGAAAACAGTTCCGTCATAAGCCGACTGGAAAACGAAGGGAAGGTTCGTTCCCAGATTCGGGCTGTAGCCAACACTCTCAAGTCCACCGTAGAAGATCCCGTATCCCGCGCGCACCGTTGTACGGCCAGTCAGTCGGTAGGCGAGACCAATCCGTGGAGCAAGATTGATCTTGTCTTGATTCACCAGGTACGAATTGCTGCTGTATTTCAGGGTGACGCCGTTGGAGGACACCAGCAACGGGAACGCAGATCCCAAAGAAATGTTGCGGCTCTGAGCGGGAATGAGGTAGGTCGATGGTGTGGCGCCCGCGACCAGCGGGCCTGATGGATACCACTCCGCCTGGTGACCGAAAAGCTCTTTGTAGGTCTGCGGGTATTCGTAGCGCAGACCGAGGTTTAGCGTCAGTCGAGAGCTCACCTTCCAATCGTCCTGAAAAAAAACGGAGCGGTCCCAGCGCTCGTCGTCCGTACCGGCAAGATTTGAGATATCAGCGCAGCCCATGTAGTTCGCCAGATAATCGGAGACCCCATAACCGGTATAGGTAAAGTTGTCGTTATTCGAGGCACAGAATGCTGCATTGCCGGAGTAATAGTCATACTCGCCCCGGGCCGCCGGCGGCTGCACGGTGGCAAAACGGATATGCTGGAAACTTACGCCGAGCTTCAGCCCGTGCTTTCCCACGGTTTTGCCGAGGTTGTCGCGAATTTGGAACACATTCTGGTACTCACTGGAGACGTAAAACTCGGGCGATCCGAAACCGGAGATTCCACCGATGTTGACGGTTGGCAGCCCACCATTGTTTGCGCCGCCTGGGATGCCGTTCAGTCCCAAAGATGCGGCCAGTCCGGGATGGTTGGCGTTTTCCTGTTGGAACGCGAAATGGCCCCAGTTATAGCCGAAGCGAAATTCGTTGATCAAAGTGTTGGAGAAAGCATGGGTCTCGCTCAAAGCAAAGTTCTGGCCGAGATTGACGATACTGCCGTCATCGCCGAACGAGAGAAAGCTCCCTCCGTCCAGCACGGGCCCAAGGGGAGCAGGCCGGAAACCAGGCTCATTGAGCAGGCTGAAACGCGCGAAGGCTTGGTCCATCGGATTAACGTTCCAGTCCGTTCGCAGATCAAACTGGAATGTGTTGTCTCTGGAATTGCGTCGAGCCAGGTAGTTGTTGGCAGAGACCCCATTCGTACTGACATTGGGGACGGGATAAAGATTGAGCAGTTTCTGCGCGACCCCGTCGATCTCGCTCGCACACATAACATTTTGCGGGTTGCCGCAAATCGAACCCATCGGATTCCCGGTTGGATTGCTGGGAGTCTTTGAGCCGGGATCGACCAAGTCAATGGGGCTCCCGCCCGCGAAGGCCGAATTGAGCAGTTCCGTGAAGTTGCCCTGGCGCATCAGGGCGGTTGGTACCGTCAGAGAGCTTGTTTCCTGGAACACGATACGGTTGGCCTCCACATCCCCAAAGAAGAACAACTTGTTCTTAATGAGCGGAAGACCCAGGGTTCCACCAAACTGGTTCTCGTGGTAGTTGGGGACGGTCGACGTTTCCCAGTCGCGCGCATCCAACGCTGTATTGCGCACGTATTCCCAGAGATTTCCGTGGATCTGATTCGTGCCCGATTTCAAACTGACGATGACGACGGCGCCGGCGGAATGGCCAAACTCTGCACTGTAATCGGAGGTCTGAATCTTGAATTCCGCCAGTGCGTCGGGTGGAGGACGAACGACAAAGCTGGCGCCGTTCAGAAAGTCCACTACGCTGGTGTTGTTATCGACGCCATCCAATATGAAATCGTTCTGCTCGGCGCGCTGCCCGTTGGCATTGAAGTCCCCTTTGCCGTTTCCGCGAGAGCCTTCCGGCGGGTCCACTCCGGCTGCCAACTGTGCGATGTAAACCCAGTTCCTTCCGTTGAGCGGAGTCTGGTCAATCGTCTGGGCTGACATCACCTGTCCGACGGAAGCTTCTTCCGTCTGCCTTAATGGGGATGCGCCACTCACCTCAACCGTTTCGGACACCGATCCGACCTGCAACTGCACGTTGTACAAAAGGGCCTGGCTCACATCGAGTGTCAAATTGGGGCTTGCAGCAGCGCTGAAACCAACGGCCTGTACGAAGACTTGATAGACTCCCGGGGGGACGAAAGGCACGCTGTAAAGGCCATCGGCATTGGTGGCGGTCTTACGCTCCACGCCAGTTGCTTGATTGATGACCCGAATCGTCGCGCCACGCACGGCCGCTTGCTGGGAGTCGGTGACGTGACCTGAGACTTGTCCGTTCTGCGCGCAACATACAACGCCGACCGGGAGCGCAAAAACAGCGGCCAACCAGTGGTTACGCATCCTGCTCATGGGTTCGAGGTTTCATCGCCCTGCACGGTGGGCCTGAACGCCTCATCTTACCGTGGTACTGAGCGAATTTCTTGCCAGGCGCCGCAGTTCCTCGATCGACGTGAGGATGTTGGAGGTAATGGCACGCGCCGGTCTGGGCGAAGACTGTGCGCCGGCAATCAACTCGCTGCACAATGCTCGATTCCGCGCCGCAGCGGCTGTCAGAGTCTGGGGTTTGTCAGCTTCGAGTGCCGGTAGGGAACCGGGGGGCGAGCTTTCGAGGAGATTGATCGCGTGTACTGCCTGTTCTTCTGCATCCAGTCCATCGGACAACTTGCGGGAGTGTGTCTCCAGCAGTTCCTTCAAAGCGGCTTGTGCCGGCTCGTTTAGATCTGAATTTGGACCGAATCGCTGCCACAGTTCGGTCACCGCGCTGCTTTCCTGTTGCACCGCAAGAGCCGCGTCCAGCACCTGGCGGGAAACTGAGCTCACCTCAGTTTGCGTTCGAGCGTGCCGCCGGAAGAGTTCTTCGAGGGGGGAGGGCCGGGCGACGTCCGAGTATTCCTGAACGCTGGCAAGGGATGATGGCTGCGAAGCGCCGCGAGCCGACAATTCCTCGAGGCTGAAGATCGAGGACATTACATGAGGAAGCGGCCGTAACTGCGCCAGCAGCGAGTTCTTGCGTTCCTTGGTTTCAACCACTCCATTGATAACGATGGCTTTGGCGGAACGCGAGAACTGGAGTTGTTCGGTGGAGTCGGCATTCAGACGGCTCAGAACCAAACGCGCTTGCAGTTCGGCCTCATCCAATTCTTCTCGAGTCGGCAATGAGGGAATTGCCAGGCGGGGTGGCGTTGCACCCGGTCCTGACGACAACGGTTCGAAGAGAGAATCGTTCACGGCATTCCAGCCCAGGACTGCGTAATCTAATTCCGCGATCTCGATCGTTCCGGCTTCCCGGAAATGAACGCTCTTTGCCACCGGGTGGAAGTCGGCCTTGCGGACAGTCAGCGATTCGCCGGCGATTCTTCCCTCGGCTACCGTTGTGGTTAGGGTTACGAGATCGTCCCCAGAGCGAGCGATCTCGTCTCTCTTGATTCCCTGGCGGTCGTGCCACTGCTTGAAAGCGATGGCCGAGAGCGGCTCATCCCAGCTAATGCCGGCCAGGGAAAGTGTTCTTTCCAGCTGTTGTTCTTCCTCGTGCGGTGAATTCGTTCTTGGCCGCCGATGTCTTTGTACATCCCGGTAGACCGTGCTTTCGATTGTCTGCTGGGGCGCGCGGATGCGTATGCGCTGGTAAACCACGCCCGGCTCTCCATTTCCCGGGCTTTCGTCCCACACTTTCGCTCGTTCAAGGAATTGACTTGCGGAGATACTGGGGCGGGTCCGGCTCCAGATGAGCAACAGTGTGCTTACCGCAATTAGAACTACGATCGTGCTCGCCAACACGGGATTCATAGGGGGCATTCCAAGCGAACGAACAAGGAGGACGAACCTGGGCCACCGTCGCTGGCCGGCACTCTGGACTTGGCGGTCGAGGCGGGCAATGAATCGATCCTCACCTCGCGGCGGAGGAGGCAGGAAAGGCGCGACCAACTCCCGCTGGTAGTCGACGACTCTAACAATGGTGTCTTGCAACTGCTGTCTTCGAGCCAGGCACTGCCAGCAGGAATCCAGATGCCGCGCAGCATGGGCAGAAAACGCGGCCGGGGAGTCCCCGTCAATCGCAGCAATGATCTGCTCGTCGCTGAGATGCTCATCCGTCTTCGGTAGCAGCCATTGCAGTAGTCTAGCCATGAATCTCACCTGCCAAGCGCATGATCGCACGTTGAAGGAGCTCGGCAGCGCTCGACACATTCACCCCGAGCACAACCGCGATCTCCCGATAGCGGAGACCTTGAGCTCTCAAATATACGCACTGGCGCTGAGGCTCCGTCAGTTGTGCGATGCCTGCGTCCAATCGCTGCATGACTTCCTTGCTCAGGTAAAGTTCTTCGGGATTCTTGCTCGGATCGCAACGTTGCTGTAGTTCGAAATCTTCATCCTGGTCGAGGTTGCTCTCCGACACCAAGCGGCGTTGGACACGATGCATGTTCAAGGACGCGTTGCGGGCGACTCGAAACAACCATGCTCGCGGTTCCTCGATTCTCGCTCCACTCTCGAGCTGACAGTGAAGACGCAAGAATGCTTCCTGCACGATGTCGTCTGCCTCGTGGGGCTTCAGTCCAATGCAGACTAAGTAGCTGTAAAGCGGCGTACGAATTTCGCGGAACAGCTGGATGATCTGATCACGATGACTCAGAATTCGGCGCTCCTCGATCACAGCCGAGCCGAGTCGGCCCGGCAGGGCGAAGCTGTGATCTCCTCGGCTAGCAGCCAGCCACACCATGTGCATGCGCCACGAATCTCCGGCCTGAGCCCCTTATGCCCTGGGCGCAGCCGATTCTATCTCTTCTATATAAGACACAACCGTGCCCCTATTTTCCGGTTCGTGGGAAAGTTTTTTGTGGAGACGGTTGCAAACCTTTCCGAGTCCCCGTAAGGCTATCATTCGACGGCAGATATTCCTGACCGTGGGCGGGCTGAGGTACTTTGTCGCTCCTTGTGCCCACAAGAAATGCTTCCAGTAAACCAAGAATTCTCACGGATGCGTCTCTTAGAAGCGAGGCGCGGACCATATAAGACACATGAGCGTTCCTATTTTCCGGTTTGTGGAAGAGCTTTTCTTGGAGATCTCCAAATTGCTTAGGTCAAACAGTCTGTTGGAAAGCTGATGGCGTGCGTTGGTCCGCGCGACTTACAAAAATGTTTTCTCGGAAACCGGAAAATTCTCACGGATGAGTGTCTTAGATGTGAGCCACGGGCCATCGGAACCCGGACTTTCCCGACGGCTCGAGCGTTCCGAGTGCGCGAACCAGCTCCAAGCAAAGCGGAGACGCCAAACACGGCCAAATTCAGAGGGGGGACAAACTTCAATGGACACCGATCGGACAAATGGTTGCACTCAGTCGGCGAACGCCACAGCGATCAAAGGGTACTTCGTAGAGTGTTGGTGCAATCTGGGCAGCGCTTTGGCTGCGCTCTGTTTCATCCTCTGCGTACTTCAAGCTGCAACCGCGAGTGTGCAGGTTTATGGCGCCGGTCAGAAGCCTTATATGGGCTGGACCACATGGTCGCAGCAGTCCTACAACTATCCCACCGGCAGTCCGGGCGGAGACCCCTTTCAAAACGAAACCAACGTCGACGCGAATGCCGATGCGATGGTTTCCTCGGGGCTGGCAGCGGCCGGTTTCCAATACATCAATATCGATGGCGACTGGGATAACGGCATGATGTGCGCGTGCGGCCCGCCGGTTACCTGGGATACGTACGGCCGTCCGATCGGCAATCTCACGCGGTTTCCGAATGGCATGGCCGCCGTTGCCGCCCATATTCACAGTGACGGGCTACTGGCGGGGATTTACTGGGAAGAAGGAGTGCCTCCCGGGCCCTATGCCGCAAATACTCCCATCCTCGGTACGCCTTATACGGTTCAGCAGATCGTGGCGCTACCGTTGGTGACCGAGTTCAATGGCTTCTACGTGATCGACTTTACCAAGCCGGGCGCTCAGGAGTATGAGGATTCCATCATCAATTTGTTTGCGGAGTGGGGTTACGACTATCTGAAGATGGACGGCGTCAGGACCGCCGAAAACCGCGGCGGAACAGCTTTTATCGATGACCGCCCAGATGTGGCAGCCTTTTCCCTGGCCGTGCGCCATTCTGGCCGCCGCATGTATTTCAATCTTTCTTCGAAGTTAAATCATGACTATGTCGCCTGGTGGGAGAAATACGCGAACGGCAGGCGCATTGACGGCGACATTGAGTGTGGCGGATGTAACGGACCTTATCAGCTCACCGACTGGACAAATCTTTCGGCACGATTTACCGACGTCATTCCCTGGACAACCAATGCTGGTCCGCGTCTGGGCTGGAACGATCTGGATTCGCTCGAGGTCGGTAACACGGCCAACACCACCTATCCGTCCAACACACCGGAGATTGCCCAGCCATCGAATCCGCCGGCAGCGCCCACTTCTCTGGCCGGCACGCCGGCCCTGACGGACGGTTTGACCAACGATCAACGGCGAACCATGGTGACGCTCTGGGCCATTAACGCGGCCCCACTGCAACTCGGAGACGATTTGACGCTCCTGGACAGCTTCGGAATTCAGTTGCTGACCAATACCGAAGTCATCGCCGTGGACCAGTCTGGAGTCCCCGGCCAAGCCGTCATGGAAGGAAGCACGCCGGTGTTTGCGCAGACTCTTGGTGGCGATAGTTACTACGTTGCCTTGTTCAACCTCAATAGCGTCAGTTCGCCGGTCACCGTGAATTGGATCAATTTGGGCTTTACCGGTTCCGCCACGGTTCGCGACCTCTGGGCGCAAAGCAACGCCGGTAGCTTTGCCAACGGCTACACGGTCACGCTCAACCCGTACGCATCGAGTCTCCTGTTGGTGCGGCGCGTGAAGTGAGTCTCCCGAGGAGCGGCACTCGGGGCAGCCTGCGCGACTTCGAGCCCAGGGACGCAGGCTGCTTCTCCTACGGGTTCAGATGTTCTTGCCATTCTTCATTCTTATATTGATGAGGTTCTCGACCCTATGAATTGGCATCAAGCAGTCCGCTACCGGTCTTGCTTCCTTTCGTTGATCGCGATCAGTTTCCTATTCCTCAGTGTAGGCCTTGCATTTGGGCAAGCTGACCAGGGGGCTATAACGGGCACGGTCACCGATAACACCGGCGCCGTCATGACCGATGCGAAAGTCACGCTTACGAATACGGACACGAATCTGGTTCTGGAGACTCATTCCGACAAAAGCGGCGTGTACACGTTTTCGCCCATCAAGATCGGGAACTACAGGATTTCCATCAGCGCACCCGGCTTCGCAACTACAACTCAGTCGAAGGTTCATTTGGATGTTCAGCAGCGTCTCGCGGTGAACATCCAGCTTAAGCCGGGCGCGGTTTCAGAAACCGTGGAAGTCAGCGGTGCGCCGCCGCTGGTGCAGACCGAGGAAGCGTCGGTCGGGCAGGTGATGTCCACCAGGACGATTGACGAGACTCCGCTCAATGGAAGGAACTGGGTTTACATGGCGCAGTTGGCGGCCGGAGTGGATCCGCCGGAAGGCTCTCGCGGCACGGGCAAGGGGGACTTCAATGCCAACGGGCAGCGGGCCGAGCAGAACAACTTCATCTTGGACGGCGTCGATAACAACACGAACGTGGTGGACTTTCTGAACGGCGCCAGCTTTGTCGTTCGTCCTCCACCGGACGCGCTGGCGGAGTTCAAGATTCAGACCTCCGACTACAGCGCCGAGTTCGGCCACTCGGCGGGCGCTGTGGTCAATGCCAGTTTGAAGTCGGGATCGAATGAGATTCACGGAAATCTTTGGGAGTATGTGCGCAACACTGCGTTTGATGCGCGCGATTGGGAATTGACGAGCGTTCCCAACTACCATCAGAACCAGTTCGGCGCCACTCTCGGCTTGCCCATTCTCAAGAACAAATTGTTTTTCTTTGGCGATCTGGAAGAGAACCGCATCGTGTTCCAGGAGCCAACCACCCTAACCGTGCCCACAGCACTCATGCAACAGGGTAATTTCACGGAACTGCTCAACTCGACCTTCGTAGGCGGTCCCGCCATTAAATTGACCGAGCCCGGAAATCCGAGCGCTCCCTTGGGATCCGCTTGCGGAAACCCGCAGAACGTAATGTGCGCGAGCGAGCTCGACCTGGTCGCGTCCAAACTCCTGAACCTGTATCCCACCGGGCCCGCCGCAAGTCTCGGCGGGACTCTTGCCAATAATTACTCGGTCCTCCGGAAATCCGTCGACAATACATTCCAGTTCGACACCAGGCTGGATTGGAACGTCAACTCGAAAGATCAGGCTTTCGCCCGCTTCAGCCTAGTGAATGAGCCCGCGTATCATCCCGCTCCATTGCCGAACGGGTTGGACGGAGGCAACAATATGGCGTTCGGAGATGTCGGCGCCATTGTGAACCTGGGCCAGAACTTTGCTCTGAGTGAGACCCACATTTTCTCCAACACCCTGACCAATGAATTCCGCTTCGGCTACAATCACGGCCATTTTGCCTTCCATCAGGATCACCTCAATAACACAGGTTTTGCCGCATCCTTGGGGCTGGGAGGGATTCCAGGTGGACCGCAGAACGGAGGGCTGCCAACGGTCAATATAGGCGGGATCACGGGATTCGGTACGTCGGAGTATTACGTCTCCAGCGAATATCAAAATGTGTTTCAGATTTTGGACAACGTCAGCAAAATCGTGGGTAACCACGCGCTGAAGTTTGGCGTCAATTTCCAGCACATCCGTTTCGCAACCTTGCAGCCACCGATTGCGCGGGGCGAGTACGACTATGTCAACGGCGGCTCGGCATGTGCTTCTTCCCTGGGCGGCGATAACTTCTCCTTTACCGGTTTTGGGGTCGCGGACTTCCTGGCGAACGACATGGGTTGTGCCGGGATTTCAAATCTCGCCGGTACGGATGATGAGCGCTGGGGCCGCTCCGTTTATGCCCAGGACGATTGGAAGGTAATTCCGCGGCTCACGCTGAATCTCGGGCTGCGTTACGAATACCCGCAGACCTACAAAGAGCTGTTCGGTCACCAGGCAGAGTGGTATCCCACGGGCCCACTGGTCGCGGGCGCGGGCAACACGCCTTCGACCTACCTCATTCCTACGCAGAGCCAGAGCCTTCCTCTGGGAGCCGCGTTCAACACGATTGCGGCCTTGGACGGCGTTACGGTGAAATACAGCGGCAATCCGTATCTGGTGAATCAAGACAAGGTCAATTTCGCGCCGCGTATTGGTCTCGCCTACCGGCTGACCGATCGTGCGACGGCGCGCGCGGGATACGGCATCTTCTACGGCGGAATGGAGAGCACGGGTTACAGCCCGAACCTGGGGACGAACGTTCCCTTCGTTTTCCAGTCGCAATATAACCCTCCCAGCACTGGTTGTACGCCAGGCGTCGGAACCTGCAACGATGGCATCACGTTGGAAAACGGTTTCACCGCTCAAATCGCCGCCGGCCTCCTCGACGCGATCCAGTTTCCCGGCCTGCGTGGCCTTGACTCTAAGGTGAAGACACCCTACACCGAGAATTACAACTTGGCGGTAGAGTATGGGATCGGCAACAACATGGTAGCCACGCTTTCCTATGTTGGCTCCCAGACCCACCACTTAATCGTGTTCACGAATCCGAACGCGCCCCTGGCGCTGACCGGTCATAGTTACGCCGGTCCCACGCTACAACCCTTGCCTGATTTTGGCAGCGCCATCTTCAGTTCCTATTCGGGCGTCAGCAATTACAATTCCCTGCAAGCCAAACTGGAGCGCCGTTTTGCGAACGGGCTTGGTTTCCTGGCGACGTACACCTGGTCGCATGCGCTCGACGACGCGCCCACGCCCTTGGGCAGCAACGGCGACGGCGGCTACCAGAACACGAATATCCAGCCGGTTCGAGGGCAGTACAGCAACTCGCCCTTCGACACGCGCCAGCGCTTCACGCTCAATGGCAACTACCAGTTGCCATTCGGCCACGGTCAAAAATTTGTGAACCGCACCGGACTCCTTGATTACGCGATCGGCGGCTGGTCTTCGAGTCTCACCTTCTCCGCGCAAACCGGAAACCCGTTCTCGGTGTTTGCGTCGGGATCCAGTACCACCCCATTTTCTGGAGCCAGCGGCGTCGGCTTTTACTATGCGACGGTGGTGGGCAACCCGTTCCAGGCAGGAGGAACACCACCTGCCACCAACCCGGGGATCACCTGCTCGTCTTCGGTGAGGAATGCAACCAACTGGTACAACCCATGCGCCTTCGGAAATCCGGCACTGGGGAGCACGATCACGGGCAACACCACGGTGAGCGGAGCGGCAGCCCAGGCCTATTTGGGCGGCGTTCGCGACGAAGTTTACGGTCCGGGCTACGAGCGGATCAATCTGTCGCTCTTCAAGGATTTTCGCATCCGCGAAGGAAAGACGCTGCAGTTTCGCGCCGATATCTTCAACCTGTTCAATACGCCGTCGTATGCCAATCCGTCCAGCAACTATAACAATGGTGGGGCCTCGTCCGGCGTCAACAACAATTCGTCGCAAGGTGGCCAGATTACCTTGCCACGAAATTTTCAAAGCTACACGCCCGACGCTCGCTTCATCCAACTCGCTTTGAAGTTCAGTTTCTGAGCGATTCACTTGCCCGGTGGATACGGCTACTCCTGGTCGTATCCGCCAGAGGCGTTTCTAACGTGCTCGTCACTATGGGCGGGGACGAACAGGTCAGGCAATCCGCTATTGTCAAAATCCAGAAAGCCAGCACCCCAACCAAGAAAAGGAATCGTCGGATCGCCCAACGCCGCCTGATACGTGAACGGTCACGTTTATCCGCAAGTGGACCAGCAGGGTTGGGGAACGACCTATGCTCAGCGACCGCAGTTGTTCCGAAACCTCGAGGGAAAGAAATTCCAAGAGACAATCAAGTAGTATTCCTCAGGAGGGTTCTGTGCGCAAATTAGGATTGATTCTTCTGGCGTGCAGTGCTGCCCGCACGGGTTTTTCCCAAAGCGTGCCGGATACAAATCTTCTGGCCGTGATCAATCAAATCAAGGCGGTCGACAATCATACGCATGTGGAGAAGGTAGTCGATTCCGGTGCAAAGGACGATGATTACGACGCCTTGCCGTGCGATCTGCTGCAGCCATCGCCCGACGCGGCGATGGGCCGCCCAGACAATCCATTGTTTGTAGAGGCTTGGCAGAGGCTCTACGACTACAAATATTCCGACACGTCTGCCGAACATGTGCGGGAATTGCTTGCCGCCAAACAGCAGATCAAGCGCGAACAAGGCGACCGCTATCCAGCCTGGATACTCGACAAACTCGGGATCGACTATATGCTGGCAAACCGCATCGCCATGGGCCGCGGATTGGAATCTCCTCGCTTCCGATGGGTGCCTTATGACGACGCCTTGCTGTTTCCTCTCAACAATCAGTCCATGATCGATACGCCGGACCGCAAGGCTTTCTATCCGCGCGAAGAAATGCTGCAGAAGCGTTATCTGTCGGAGTCTGGTTTTTCGCACCTGTCAACCACGCTGAACGAGTACTTGGAACGTGTAGTACGACCCACGCTCGAACGCCAGAAGAGGGCAGGCGCAATTGCCATCAAGTTTGAAGCCGCATACCTCCGTTCTTTGGATTTTGCCAAGCCAGACGCAGCGCGAGCCCAAAGCACTTTTTCGCGCTACGCAACCGGGGGAGTGCCGCCGAGGGCGGAGTATGAAAATCTCCAGGATCTCTTGATGCGCGCCGTCGCTCGACAGGCAGGGCAGTTAGGATTGGCCGTCCATTTCCACACCGGCAACGGTTGCGGAGGGTACTTTGATATCAGCGGTTCGAATCCGGCGCTGCTCGAATCCATGTTGAATGACGAAACTCTGCGCACCACCAGTTTTGTTTTGCTGCACGGAGGTGCTGGGCCATATCCCAAAGTGGCCGGTATTCTGATGGGCAAGCCCAATGTGTACGCAGATTTCTCCGAGCAGGATGGTGTTCTTTCTGCACGTGCCCTTAGTGAAGTTCTGCGGGATTGGCTGGAGTGGTATCCGGAAAGAATCCTCTTCGGTACCGATTTGTCTCCGGGATCACCCGAAATCGACTGGGAAGAGTCGGGCTATGCAGCCGCCGCGAATGCTCGCAAAGCACTGGCCTTAGCGTTGACGGGAATGATGAACGACGGCGAGATCTCGCGAGAGCGCGCCGTGGAACTGGCACGAATGGTATTGCGGGAGAACGCCATCAAACTGTACGGTCTTCAACCGTAATCTCGAAGCATCTTATGCACTCACGACGTGGTGGTCAGCGAGTCGTTGCCGCCCTTGAGCGCAGCAACCGCGACGCGACTTTCCGGTGAAGTGCAGATGCGCCTCACTCTGGCTAATCCAAACAGTTTCCACGTCTTATTAGCGGTGTTTTCGATAGAGCGAATCGAAAATTCAGATAAAGCCCAGTCGTCCGTTGGCGTATATTTGGACCAAATGTTCGGTACCTCCCAGAAGACGAGTTCGTCGCTCAAGCGGCCCATGACAACATCGGGCAAACGAATTACGTTCTTCTGGCATGGGTACATTTGAGCTAGATCAGATTTCAAGGCAAGCTCAAGCCCACCGCCAGGAAGGAACCGGCGAGTGGGCTTTTGGTTTGATGGGGCAGACTTTGACCGTCAAAACGAAGGCGACGATTGTCATTATCTACTGAAGAAAGGTGAGTCACATGGTAATCATGAAGTTTGGCGGTACCTCAGTGGAAAATGCCAGCGCGATCCAGCGCGTGGCGGAAATCGTACGCAGCCGGCAAAAACTGGGCCCTGTGGTCGTGGTCAGCGCGTTCGCGAAGGTCACCGATCAGCTCGTACTTATGGGTCAGAGAGCGTCGTCAGGGGATTGCGACTCCAGTCTGCAAGTATTGCGAGCGCTTCGGGAACGCCACTTGGCAACCGCGGACGAATTGCTCGGCAAGGAGCTCTCCGCCAAAATCGCCCCTGAGCTCGAGAGCATTTTTGTCCAGATGGAGCAGTTCTTGCGCGGCGTTGCGGCGGTCAAGGAACTCTCTCCGCGGAGCAGCGATTACCTGCTTTCTTTCGGTGAACTGCTTTCCAGCCAAATCGTGGCGGCCGCATTGCCGGTGCTGGGGTTGGAAGCGGTCTGGGTGGACTCCCGCGATTGTGTCGTGACCAACGACACTCACACCCATGCTTTACCGCTCATGGAAGAAACCCGCGAGCGATCGCTGGGGAAGATTGCTCCCATCGTAAAGAAAGCGCGGATTCCAGTGATGGCTGGATTCATCGCGGCGACCAAAGATGGCGTACCGACCACGCTGGGACGCGGTGGGTCCGATTACTCAGCGGCCATCGTTGGAGCGGCGCTGGATGCCGAGTCGATTGAGATCTGGACGGATGTCGAAGGCATGATGACCACCGATCCGCGGCTTTGCCCGGATGCGCAAACCATCCGGCGAATCAGTTTCAACGAGGCGGCCGAGTTGGCTTATTTCGGAGCCAAGGTGCTGCATCCCGCCACTCTGTTGCCCGCCATTCACAAGAATATCCCCGTATTCGTTTTGAATTCCCGCAATCTGAAGAGCAAGGGCACTCGAATCACCGAGCACGCGCCGCACGGCCGCAGCACTTTTCGTGCGATCACGGCGAAGACGGGCATTAGCATCGTAAATGTTGTAGCTTCCCGCGGCGTGATGGTCCACGGCTTCCTGCGGGCGGTATTCGAACAGCTCGATCAGCATGGGGCTTCGGTCGATATTGTTGCGATCTCCGAGGTGAGCCTGTCGTTCACGATGGAAACCAAACGGCTGCCCAAGGCCCTGCTCTCCGAACTGGAACGAATTGCGGATGTGACTTGCGACGACCAGCAGGCCATTGTTTGTCTGGTCGGGGAAGACATCCATGGCAGGCCGGGGATCGCGGCGAGTGTGTTCACCGTCGTGGCTGAGGCGGGAGTGAACGTGCGCATGATTTCCCAGGGAGCTTCTGAGATCAACATCAGCTTTGTGATCAAGGAGAGCGATGTTCCGCGCGCGGTGCGCCACTTGCACAACCGTTTCTTCCCGAGTCGTTCCGGAACGGCGGAGCCTGCGTTCACGGTGGCTCGCAAACCGAGCGCGGGCAAGGCCAATGGAGCCGCGCACCCACGCAATGGAAACGGCCCGAATCCCCGATCACAAGCTGCGCCGCGTATTGGGAAAATGCGCTCGTCGCCAATTGCGGTTACAAGCGGTGCGAAGAGGGCATAGGGAGCAGGATGCCTCATGAATTCATCACGCAGACATTCCACGGCTGAAGCGCAGAAGTTTGGGCTCATGCAGATGCCGAGCCAACGGTCGAGAGAGATTGTTCCAGGGATGCCTGATGCCCCGCTTTGGAGCGAGCAAAAGCAGATCACTCGTCCCACAAAATTCCGCGCACCGCAGTCCTCGCGATTCTCATCCGGGGAAGTTCAGTTTCCGTTGTAGAGCGGCAAAACGTGGGTTGGAACGCAGGTCGTCGAGCTCGGGTTCCACCTTCAGAAACACCAGACCATTGGATCGGTCGGCGAAAGCCTTCTCCAACCAATTCATCGCTTCTTCCGGTTTCCCCAGACCCACATACACCACTGCGAAGTAGTACGGAGAGACGTACTGCCTTTTGGACTCCGAGATCAGATCGGCAAGCAGTCTCTCGGCCTCCGCCTTGTTTCCTGAACGTGCATAAACACTGGCCAAAGCCGAGGTCATCAGCGGCGTTCCATGCGACAACTCAACCGCCCTGCGCAATTCTGGAATGGCCAGACCAAAATCCCCCTTCTGGGCGTACGACAAACCGAGGACCAGATGCGGCAGTTCGTAGGATGGATCCATTTCAAGAGTATTGCGAAGTTGTTGGATGGCCCGGTCGTACTGTCGCGCCATATAGAATCGCCAGCCCAGGCTGAAATTGATGCTGATGGAGAGCGGATCAAGCTCTCGGGCTTTGTTGATCTGCTCGAAGCTGTCCTCCGGACGACCCATCGCCATCAAGTAAAGGGAATATCTCTGGTAGGCGGTGGCATAGCTGGGGTTATCCTGAATCGATTTCGCGAAGCCCGCCGCGGCGCCACCCCAATCCCAATCGTAGTTAAACTTGACCGTGGCGAGTGAGGTTTCCGCTTCCGAGAGTTTAGGGTCGATTTCGAGGGCTCTCAGTGCGGCCGCTTTCGCCTTGGGAGCGGCTTCCGCCGCGGCCATGGTTCCAAAGATCTCGGCGCTGATAATGGCGTAGCAATCGGACAAGCCCGCATAAGCCAGCGCGTACTGCGGATCTTGCTTCGTTGCCTGTTCAAAGTATCCGATGGCCCTGGTCAGGTTCTCATCCGATCTCTTGTTCCAGTAGTAGCGTCCTTTCAGATAATTTTCATACCCCTCCGGCGCAACCGCCGGATTGCTGGCGAGCCGTTCTTGATCCTCCGGCGTCAGGTTGATGCGGATTTCGTTCACAATGGCGGAAGAAACACGATTCTGCAGGGCGAGGATGTCCCCCATCGGGCTCTCATAGGTCTCGGCCCACAAGTGACGGTCGGTGGAAACCTGCACCAGTTCGGCCGTGATTCTTACGCGGTTGCCCACGCGTAGAACCGTGCCCTCGAACACGGCGTCCACGTTCAGTTCGCTGGCGATCTGCGACAAGGGCTTGCGCGTACCTTTGTAAGCCATGGCCGTCGAACGGGAGATCACGCGCAGCGAGCGGATCTTCGCCAGGTTGGCAATCAGGTCGTCGGTCATGCCATCGGCAAAGTATTCCTGCTCTTTGTCGCCGGAGAGGTTTTCGATCGGCAGCACGATCAAGGACTTATTTCGCGCCCGGCCGGCTTTGTTCGCATCGGCCCGGTTGCGGTAAATCAAGCCAGCGCCGGCTAGAACCGCCGCGACCAAAATGGCAGCAGCCAGGATCGCGAAACGGGTTGCTGAGGACTGTCGCTCGGAACCTGCCGGCGCTGGCTCGGAAGGAGCCTCCAAGGCGGCCGCGTCGGTCATTTTCGGCGTAGCCACTTGGCCGGGAACGAGCCCGGACTCAACCTCAGAGTCAGTAGTAGTGGGTACTGGAAAGGCAGAACCCACGACCGGCGCAATGAAACGGTACCCCCGTCGAGGGATCGTCTCCACGAAGCGCGGGTTCTCGGATGCATCGCCCAGCACTTCGCGCAGCCGCATGACGGCATTGTTCAGCCCGTGGTCGAAATCGACGAAGGTATCGCCGGGCCAGAGGCGATTGCGCAATTCCTCTCGCGTGACAATTTCGCCCGGCTTCTCCAGCAGCACGACCAGAACCTGGAAAGGCTGCTCTGGGAGTTTGATTCGGAGTCCATGCTTTCGGAGCTCGCAAGCCTTCAGATCCACTTCGAAAACACCGAAATGCAAAATTCTCGCAACCGCCGCAGGGCTACCCATGGGTCAGGGTGGGAGTATAGCTCCGCTCGCACGCAAGGTCAAAGTTGGAGAGCGAGAGCTATATCCTTCCTATTTTCAATGACAAGCGCAGGGATGCAGAAGTGTTTCCGATTGGACACATCGAGTATTGTGTTAAGGCGCGAATGCGGTGCAGATTGTCGCCGCCAAGAAAGTCCTTTTTCTGCGACGGTGGGGATCGTTTTGCAGGATGCGGCACACAGTCCTTTCAAACCACGAAACGAGGGCGACGACAATGATCGAAACGACAATGACCGAAAAGAGATTTGAGACGGCGGTTGGTTTGATGACATGCCTGGCGCTTGCGCTTTGCCTGACCTTGTTCTGGTCGGCGCCAGCGGAAGCCCAAGTGTCCGGCGCCACGATGTCGGGCCTGATCACCGATCCGTCGGGGGCGGGTATCCCGAACGCCAACGTTTCCATCAAGAATACGGGGACTGGGGAAGTGCGCGAAGTACCGACAAATGGCGACGGCTTTTATTCAGCGCCCAACCTGTTGCCGGGGAAATACGAGGTCACAATAACCGCCCAGGGTTTCAACAAGGTCGTGCAGAAGGGGATTACCCTGACCGTCGGTGCGCAACAGGCGCTAAACCTCAGCCTGAAGGTCGGACAAGTCACCCAGACCGTCGAGGTGACGGCCGCGCCGGCGGAAGTACAGACCACCTCCTCGGCGGTCACCTCCACCGTGGATTCCGTCACCGTTCGGGAGTTGCCTCTGAATGGCCGCGACTGGACGTCATTGGCAACGCTCGAGCCGGGAGTCGCTAAGATCCCCAACCAGGTAACGACCGCCTTCAGCGCAAACAAAGGGAACCGTGGTTTCGGAAACCAGTTGACCGATTCCGGCCACCGCCCGAATGAGAACAGCTACCGGGTCAACGGAGTTGCCGTTAACGACTACTCGAATGCGGCCCCTGGAGGCGCCACCGGACTGAATCTGGGGGTCGACGGGGTGCAGGAATTTTCTGTCGTAACCACGGGCTACACCGCGGAGTATGGACGAACTTCCGGCGCCATCGTCAACGCGATCACCAAGTCGGGCGCGAACAAGTTCCACGGGGACGGCTATTTTTTCGATCGCGATAAGATCTTCGACGCCAGGAACTTCTTCGACCCGTCGACAATTCCTTCCTTCCGGCGCATTCAGTTTGGAGGGTCGGCGGGCGGGGCGATCGTCAAGGATAGAACGTTCATTTTCGGCGACTACGAAGGCGTCCGGCAGGATCAGCCCGCCTCCCAGTCGATCCACGTGCCCACGCAAGAAGCGCGTAGCGGCCTGCTCTGCGTCCCTTCTTCGGACGGAACCAACCCCTGCGCGTCGTTGACCCAGGTTACGGTAAGTCCGAGTATCGTGCCCTATCTCGCCCTATGGCCCTGCCCGGCGTCGTGCCAGACGGCGGCCAATGCGGACGTTGCGACCGTGAACGTGGCGTTGGCGGGAATCGCCAAAGAAAACTACTTTACAGGGCGTCTGGACCAAAAATTTTCGGCCAACGACAGCCTGGCTGCCAGCTACTTCTTTGATTCCGGTCCTCAGACTCAGCCTGATCCGCTCCAGAACGCCACTCACCAGGTCTTCTCTCGCAGGCAGATGGGCAGCGTCGAAGATACGCACATCTTCAGTCCTCAGGTGGTGAATACATTACGTCTGGGCGTAAACCGTGTGGTGGGGTATATCAATACGCCCATTTCCGGCGATGCAGTGGCAACCGACTCAGCTCTCGCCATTGCTCCCGGCGCGAAGGCAACGCCGCAAATCTCGGTGTCGGGTCTTACCACCGCAATTGGATTGGGTGGGCTCAACCGCTTCACCCACGCCTGGACCTCCTATCAAGCGGGCGACGATGCGTTTGTCACTCGGGGAACTCACCAGATCAAACTGGGCTTTGCCTTTGAACGTATGGATTACAACATTCTGGAGCAGTTGAGCCCGAACGGCAGAATGAACGGCTATTCCTCGACGTCCGCTTTTGCAGTCACGAATGGCAGCTTGGCCAACTTTCTGACGAACGCCACGGATCAGCTCAATGCGCTCGCTCCGGGAGGCTCCCATGAGGTTGCCATCCGGGAAAGCCTATTTGCCGGCTACATCCAGGACGACTGGCGCGCTCGCTCGAACCTGACCCTAAACTTGGGCCTTCGCTATGAGATGACAACCAAGCCCAATGACGCGAACAACCGCATCCAGGAAATCACGACGTTGGTAGATTGCTCCGCCAGCCCGACCGCGTGTGGACCCGTCAAGGTCGGCAGCTTTATCGCAAAGAATCCCACGGTCAAGAATTTCGAACCGCGTATCGGTTTTGCTTACGATCCGTTTAAGAACGGGAAGACGGCCATACGTGGCGCCTTTGGAATGTTCGACGTCCTTCCCCTCCCTTATGAGTTCGGCCTGAACACGGCCGCGACGTTCCCGTTCCAAATCGTCGGCAAAGACAAGAACGCGACGCTAGGCACCGGGGTTACGGATCCCAATGTCAGTTTCGATCCCACCGTGGTGCGGAACCGGTATGTGCAGCAGGACCCCAAGCGGGCCCTGGTCATGAACTGGAACTTCAACGTGCAGCGGGAACTGGCTCCCGGCTGGACCATGTTGGTCGGCTATGTGGGCTCGCGCTCGGTGCATCTGTCGGTAGCCGCGGACGATATCAACCTGGTCCAGCCGACGGTGACTTCGGCGGGGCTGTTAATACCGATGGGAGGAACCGCGATCGATCCCAACTGGGCAGGCGGAACCGGCGGTTCTGGAATTCGTCCAGTTTTGTTTGACGGCTCGGCTAAGTATGAATCTTTTCAGGCCCAACTCAAGAAAACCATGAGTCACAGCGTGCAAGGCCAGTTTTCCTTTGCGCTGGGACGGTGCAGAGACACGAGTTCGGCTCCCGTCACTGGCGACACTTACGCGAATTCAATCGCGGTGCCGATCTTGTTGTCGCAGTCCTACCGCGCGGGCGCTTGCGACTTCGACCTCCGTCGTGTTGCAAGCGGGACCCTGATTTGGGATGTGCCGGGCCCGAAGTCGGGAGGCCTCATGTCTTATGCGCTGGGGGGGTGGGAACTCGGGACCATCGTCACCGCGTCTACCGGTTCGCCCTTCACTCCCACGGTCGGCGGCGGCGGCGATCCGCTCGGCACCGGTTTCAATGGCGACTTCTCCATGGACTATGCCAGCCTGGTGCCCGGATGCAATCCAATCCACGGTGGTGTCGACTATCTCAATACGAAGTGTTTTACGCTGCCCTATGCTCCAACCGCTTTTCAGGCTGCGAACTGCCCGCTCAACAATGCTAGCCCGCCGTCCGGTTTTTGGAATACGGGGACACTCACGCCCCCAGCGGGAATGGCATTTTGCCAAAATCTCGTCGGAAATGCCGGCCGCAACAGCTTGTACGGACCGGGCCTGGCCACGGTCGACTTCTCGATCTTCAAGAACTTCCGCGTCGCGAAGATCTCGGAGGCTTTCAACGTCCAGTTCCGGGCGGAGTTCTTCAATGTCTTAAACCATACGAACTTCCAGGCACCCAATTTCCTGACCGATGGCAACAACAACTCCATCTTCAATGGCGACGGATCTTTGGCGGCGGCCACTGCGGGTATTCTGGGCTCTACAACCACCACGGCGCGACAGATTCAGTTCGGGTTGAAGCTGATCTGGTAACAGCCACCAGGGGAACCGCGGCCGCAAGGCCCGGTTCCCCTGCCCTCCCCCAAAGGGATTGTGCAATCTCATCGTTCCCGATTGACTATGATCGTTTTGCGGCAGAAATCGCGTAGACGAAATTGAGGACACGCTTGGACACGAGAATTGCCGCCAGGCAAGCATCCGATCAACTCGATCAAAGCGCGTCACCCGCCCGCGCCACCCGCGTCCGCTGGGTGGTCATGGGCATCGTCATGGCCATCATGGCGGTCACGGCGCTGAATCGCCTGAACCTGAGCATTGCCGGAAAGTACATTGAAGAAGAATTCTCCTTCAGTACGATTGCCATGGGAGGGGTGTTCAGCGCTTTTCTCTGGGGATATGGGTTGTTTCAGATTCCCTGGGGATATGTTTGCGATCGCTTCGGTCCGCGTCGAACCCTGACCGCTTCCATTTTTTGTTTCGCGGTCGGTTCCGGCGCCATGGTCTTCGCGCCCAGGTTCGCGGCAGCCACGGGAGTCAGCGCACTCGCGATCTTTGGCATCGTGCGCTTTCTAACTGGAGTCGGAGAGGCGGCGGTTTCTTCCAACGTAACCCGCGTCATTGCCTCCTGGACCGCGGTGCGCGAACGCGGATTCGCCAGCGGATTGCAAGTGTGCGGTCTGGGCCTCGGCGGAACGCTGACTCCCATCGCCATTGCCTGGACGATGGTTCACTGGGGCTGGCGCGTCTCATTCGCAATTTCCGCCGCGCTCGCCTTCGTTGTCGTCGCGCTTTGGCACTGGTACGCCACCGATTGGCCGGAAGAAAATCCGCGCGTGAACCAGCAAGAGTTGCGAACCATCCACCCCGGATGGGAGAACGGTAACGCCCGTCCACAGCAAACTGCGACAAAGGTTCCGTGGATCAAGATGCTCACCAGCGTCTCCGTGTGGGCCTTGATTCTGGGCTACGGCTTTCAGGGTTATGCGTTTTATGTCTATTACAACTGGTTCTACTTCTACGCCGTAAAACTGCGCGGACTGGATCTCATGCATGCGGCGGCTTGGACGTCGGCGCCGTTCCTGGCGATGGCGGTGTTGTCCCCTGTCGGCGGATGGTTTTCCGACCGCGTGGCCCGTGTCTCCGATCGTCGCAAGGGACGCCTGGCGGCGGTATGGTTGGGCATGGGCGTCGCAGCCCTGTTGTTGTACACCGGCAATCATCTCAGCCTCACCGTCGTGGCCCTGCCCATGATCGCGTTGGCGGCGGGCTTCACCATGTTTGCGGCGGCGAACTTCTGGGCGTCTTGCATCGATCTGGCGCCCGGATATTCCGCTTCGCTCTCCGCGCTGATGAACACCGTGGGAAGTATCGGCGGAGTCGTCTCCTCCACCGTCACCGCCTCGATTGCGGTTCATCGAGGCTGGGTGCCGGCGCTGGACATTGCGGTTTGGGTCACGATCGGGTCGGGACTGTTGTTTACAATGGTAAACGCGAATCGCAGTATTGAGGAGAAAGGGAGTACGTAGCGGGCGATCGACATGAGGCAAATGAGAATCGTGTAGCTGGGAATCCTGCTGGCCGTTCCGGGGTATGGGCAGGATCGGCCGCAAACCGCGGCTCTCTACGGACAAGTCCAAACCCAAACAAGCGCGGATACCAGCGTCCCGCAAGCGCCACTGGTCCTCACACTGCAAGACGCTCTTAAACGCGCCAAAGCGAACGATCCGCAGTTCCGAACCGCTCTGACGGAACTAGGAGTCGCGCATCGGGATACGGTGCAGAGCCGCCCGCAACTGCTGCCGAACGGGAGGCGCGCGCTCCTGCTTAAGCCCGCCTACTTCAGCCCGACGGCCGCGAACGCATTCTGCGCTTCCGGGTTGCTCATGAACGTGTTCCAGACAAAGTCGGTGCGCTGGTTTTCCGCCATCAACATGGTGATTCCCGCGTCAATCCCGATGACATCGGGATCGTACCATCCGCTCAGTGGATTGAAAGCGTCCACAAATCCGTAGCGTTGCCACGCCAGCGGATACTGCGAGTGAATGTTCCGCAACACCGCCAGGCAATCGCTCGAAGCGAAAGGCAGCGAACCCCCGGCAGCGCAGGGCACGATGCTTCCGTCAATCGGCCCCATTGTGGGCGGCCCGCCCCAGACGACATACCCACTCGCCGCGTCCGACGCGGTAATGCCCCACAAGTTCGACTGGTAGTCCGAAAACTGGCTCTGCAACGAAAAGCAAAACAGCTTGTGCGCGGCGGTCGCGGTCACGGAGTTGTTGAAGTAGTTCGCGTATTTGTCAGTCTTGTTCCGGAAGTCGAACCAGGCATGAGAATACTGGTGAATGAACAAGGGGGCATCCGGGTTGGTGATATAAGTGAGTCCCTGATAGGTGAGGGTGGGGCGCGCAAACGCGTCCCAGGAGGACACCGGAACCGGGTTGGTCGTCGAACCGATGGCCAACAGATAGATCATCATCAGCTCGCTATAGGTATCCCAGCGGCTGGTGATGAATCCGTTTTCCGGGGTCCATCCCATGGAAAAAGCTGCACCGCCGTTGAGCATCCAGGGCCAGTTCACGCGGTTATAGATCTGTGCCGCCAGGCCCTGAATTTGCGCATCCTGAAAGTACTGGCGGCAAGCCAGCACTCCGCAGAGCAGCAGCGAGCTGTCAATGGACGAAACCTCGCTGCTCCGGACGCGAGCGCCGGTGTTCATATCGATGAAGTGATAGAAGAATCCGTTAACGTTGGTCTGCCGATTGGCCAGGAAGTCAAGTGTGGCGGCGACGCGAGATTGGATCTGCGCCGCATCTCCATAGCCGCGCTTATGTCCGATGCACAGCGCCGTCAGCCCGAAGCCGGTGGAGGCAATGCTGGCATCGGTGCGGTTGTCGTTCCCGGCAGCCCGCGCGCGGTCTTTCACCAGTCCGGTTGCAGCGCTGGCCTGTTCCCAGAAGAACTGAAAGATGGCGCGCTCGATCTGGTCCAGAAATTGGTCATCGCTCACGGGCGGCGGTGGCGGCGGAGACGGCGAACCGCCGCCGCACGACATCATCGCACCCGCAAAGTTCAACGCCGGATATGCCAATGCGGCCTTGGCGGAATATTGCAGCAGTTCGCGGCGGCTGAAGCGAAGAGCCCACCATTGCGGTGTCATGATTGCCTCGAGCTGGTTTCATAAATGGTTCTTGGGAAGGGCACGGCTTCAGCCGTGCCGCCCAGAGCCAATAAACACGCGGGCTTTAGCCCCTGAGGGAGGTGCCTTCCGGGTTCAAAGGCATTTATGAAACCAGTTCTCAACCCTGGCCCCTCTTAATGAGCGCGTTTCACTTCCAGCAGCACCAGTCCGTGCGCCGGTATCTTGATGGTGACCGATCCACTCTTTAGCTCGTACACCTCGGGCGCGGAAAGTTCGGCGGCGCTGCGGAGTTGCCGGATTTGTGCCTCGGTTGGATAACGCGGGGATCCCATAGCCTGGTACGCCTTATGCACGTCCCCATGCTCGGGATCGACTCGCGATACCGTTACCTGGGACGAACCCGACTCGCGAAAAGTCAATTTTACATCCTTGCCGGAGCCGACGGTTCCGGGAGAGGCGAGGTTCCAGGCCGCAACCACCAGGGTGCCGTCTCGGCGGCGGGTGGCCAAAACCGAGTCCGAAGCAGAGTCCGAAGCAAGCGTCAGGCGCTCGTCTCCGAGTTGGTGGAGAAGCCGGAACGCGTTATAGGCGGGCTTCGGAATTCCTCCCGCCGCGATCAGTCCAAAGCCGCCGTAGAACGGCTGCTTCACCACACCCTGCTCCTCGAATACATCGGAGAACGTCCAATAAGACATCTCGCTGACAAGTCCGTCGCACTGGCGGATGGTATCGGCCATCCACGGACCCATGTACGCCGTGTCGGTCACTTCCGGCTCATTCATGTAGCTGGCATTGAACTCAGTCCAGAACAAGGGCAGACCGGGCATGGGCGAGGCGCTGATCTGGTCGTGAACCTTCTTCACGGCGCGGCACACCATGCGGTCGCGCGGAATCGCTTCCTGCGTGCCAAACACGTCTTCGGCCTTGTCGTTTCCGTACACGTGCGACGAGACGAAGTCCACGGGAACCTTGTTCTCCGCGCAGTGACGGATAAACGCGTCGGCCCAGGCCGCTTGGGCCGTGGCGGGCCCGCCGACGCGCAACCGCGGGCTTACGGCCTTAAGCGCGCGCGCGGTGTGATCGTACAGATCAAAGTAAGTGGCCTGCTTTGGATCGCCCGCCCAAAAATCGAGATTAGGCTCGTTCCAGACTTCAAAGTACCACTGCGAAACCTCGTCCATACCGTAGCGATCCACTAGGTGCTTGGTGAACCGGGTGATAAGGTCGTCCCACTTATTCCAGTCTTTGGGAGGAGAGACGTTTTGCTTGTACCAGAAAGGATGGAGCGCGTTCTTGTCCGCCGCCAGTTTCTTAGGCATGAAACTCAGTTCGATGAACGGACGCACACCGTTGTCCAGCAGACCGTCATAGACCTGATCGACATAAGAAAAGTTGTATAGCGGATGTCCCTGGGCGTCTTCGTCGTAGATTCCAACCTCATCATGAAAGATGGCATGGAAGCGCACGTATTCGAAGCCGGTAATCTTCTTTACATCGCGGAGATCGTTGCGATAGCTCTCGCGCAAAGTAACGATGGCGCGCTCGGACCCAAACATCTTCTCCCAGAAGTGGGGAAAAGGATGAGCGGGGGCGGAGGCGTCGATGACTACCTCCCCATGATCCTGCGAGGTGTTCGCTACTTGTGCCGGAGCCAGTGGTCTTAGCACCGCCAGCGACAACAGGGCGAGAAGGGCAAATCGCGTCTTAATTCCCATTTGCAACGATCCTTGCGGCGTAAAGGGCTGGACGGTGAATCGATGACCCACCGTCCAGAATTCCAGATGGGAAAACCTAGAAGCTGAAGCGAGCCCCCAGCGTGAGAACACGGGCAGCAAGGGCACCCGAAATCGTGCCGAAGTTTGAATTGCCGATGTTGTTCGAGATTTGATTCTCGTTAAAGTTCATATTGTTGAACACGTTGTAAACGTCGATCCGGAATTCAAGCTTAGCGTTTTCGCCGAGTACCGGCATATTCGGCAGGCCAAAGCCCTTCGACAGCGTTAGGTCCACGGACTTGTAACCCGGCATGGTGAGGGAGTTGCGACCGAAACCGGGGGCGGGAGGAAGAGCGGTTCCAGTGTTGCTGCCGGTATACGTAGTGTAGCAATTGGTCGTTATTGTCGCCGAGCACTGTTGCGGTGCCGCGAAGTAGGCCGTGGCACCTTTGGGATAGTTGGAACTAACGGGGCCCTTAAATGCATCGCTACTGGTACTGCTACCCGCGCCGCCCAGGTAGGCGGCAGGAAACAGCTGCCCATAATTGCATTGTCCGCAATAGAGGTTTCCACCGACAGCGCTCACAAACGGACTAAAGGGGAAGCCAGAGTGCCAATTCCAGATGCCGCTGATCGACCAGCCACCCGCGATCTTCTCCATCCCACGGTTGCTACCGTGGAAGAAGACGGGCTGCCACATGCCAAAAAGCTTGAACGCGTTGGTGACGTTGTAGTCGGAGCGTCCGTAATTCAGGCCGACGTTGTACGGGTAGAGCTGCTCCGAGTACGGCGCGGAGCTGGTGTCGTTGCTCCTGGCCCATGTGTATTGAGCATCAGCCATAAACTGGTGCGAGAACTGATGTTTTACTTCCGCGAGCATGGCGTTGTAGTTACCGCGGCCGTTCACACCCCAGTAGTCCCCTCCGTTGATCTGCGGGTTCAGGGTGTAGCCCGAGGTTGCGGGAACGGCAAGCGGGTTCTCGTGAAAGAAGAGGTCGCGCGACAAGCTGCCCTGATATCCCAAGCTCATCACGTACTGGTGACCCAGGTCGTACTGCATATCAAGCGAGTAGTGATGGACGCGCATGGTGGGGAGATTATGGGGGAAGATGCCTACACCAACCGAACCACTCGTGGGCAGCCCAGTCGAGCCAAAGCTTAACTTGAAGTTAGAGTTTGGCTGATAGCCAAAGATGCTGTGCGGATTCGTCGAAATGCCATAGACAATACTGGGATTTATGGAGTTGTACGCCGGCGAACTCAAGTACTCCCCAATGTCCAACCCGGGATTTGAGGCGATATTGGCGGAGATCGCGATTTCTTCCTGGTTGTAGTTGAGGCCGTAACCGCCGCGGAACACGAGCCGATTGTTGAATTTCGTCGGACTCCAGGCAAATCCGATCTCGGGCCCGAAGTTATTCTTCTGCGCATTCCAGGAATCTCCCTTGTTGACGGTGAGGCCAGTCAAGTAGGCCGTCCCCGCGCCTGGGTTAGCGACATACATATTGTTCTCTGTGGAGTAGAGCGGGCCAAAGTAGGACCAGCGCAGACCGAGGTTGAGGGTCAGGTTCGGGCGGACTTTCAGATCATCCTGGGCAAAGAAGCCCAATATGTTTTCGCGGTCGTCCTGGCGCTGTGTTGTGGGCAGTCCGGTATGAGGATCGGCGGTGAGATAGCCTTCGCGTTGAGGCGCATCGTTGAGGAAATCCCAGAGATTAAAGAAGCCGTAGCTCGGCACACCGCAGGGCACACACGCGTTCAGGTAGTAAAGGCGCGTCCCTTCTCCACCAAACTTGATAGTGTGACGTCCGATAATCTTGGTGGCGACGTCTTTGAAGCTGTAAGTCCACTGATCCAGGTGGCTGCCGACGTTGCCGCCAAAGGAACCGATCGAGATGCTGCCAAGGGTATTGAAGCCGTCGTTAGGAAGTCCGACCGGCGTTTGCGGGTTGTCCTTGATTTCATCCCAGCGCCATCCGGCGGCATTGGCGCGAAGTTCGTTGAGCAGGGTCGGCGAGAAGGTACGGTTCCAGATGACCGAAAACGCATCGTTGATTTGGTTGTGATGAAAGATGTCGTAAGCGCGGGCGCCATTGTAGTCGTCAGTTGACTGAGGAACCCAGTAGATGGCAAAGCCGATGCGATCTTTGCTGGTGACATCCGCATCAAGGCGGCCGTTGTACTGCACGGCCGTGTGGGTGGTCGGGTTCGAGGTGATGTAGTTGGCCAAGTCAGCGACCGTGCCGAGGGGACTGCCGGCGGTTCCGCAGCCCGTGCCGGCCCCGCCGCAGCCCGGGTGGTTTTGGTCCAACCACTTGTCCTGCGTGCCCAAGCCGGTTGTCAACGGCGTGCCGAGATTGATCCCCTGGCCAGCAATGGTTGCGCAGTTCACTCCTTCGACCAGGCCGGCATGCGCGCAGTCGTTACCCGTACTGAGCCCGTGGTTGACGACCCCATTGCCGGGGAAGCTGAGATACTTGGCGGCAATGCTTCCGCTGGGTGCCAGGGCGTCGAAAGCCGCGGTGTCATACCATCCGTTGCCGATATTATCGGAATTGGGCTGGCGCACCGTCTCATAGTTAAAAAAGGCGAATATCTTATTTTTCCAGATCGGGCCGCCAACGCTGCCGCCGAGCTGATTGAACTTATTGTTGTCTCTTGTTGGCGTATTGCCACCGTTGTAGCGCTGATAGGCGTTCAGGTTTGGTTGGTGAGTGGTGAAGAAGAGGCTGCCGTGGAAGTCGTTAGTGCCGCTTTTGGAAGTGATCTGAAGTTGGGCGCCGCTGAAGCGGCCATCCTCAGCGTCATAGCTATTGGTGACTATCTTCACGTTGTCAACTGAATCTTCGGACGGCGTAACGACCGTAGCGCCGCCCCAGACGGCGCTGGTGGTGCTGATACCATCAATCGAAACGCCGTTGTTCTGAGCCTGGTTGCCATTGGAGAAAACCGGGGCAAGGTTTTCGGTCGCGAAGATTCCGGTCGAGCCACCCGATGGCGTGGGCCCACTCTGAGTGCCGGGAAGGTTATAGTACTGGCCGCCGCCGCCGGCTTGCGAGCCATCGGCAAAGGCGCCGGGAGCCAGTTGCGCGAGTTTCATGACATCCCGCCCAAAAGACGGCATGTGCTGAATTTGCCTGTCGGAGACAACCCCGTTGACGGAAGCGGTCTGCGTATCGATGGCGGGTGCCAGCGAAGCATCAACATTGACGGTGGTCGATTCAGCTCCGAGTTCAAGCTGGACGTCGAGGGCATTCGCCTGCTCTGGAATTAGCTGGACATTCTCGAGGACTTTCTTTTTGAAGCCTTTCGCTTCCACTTCCAACCGGAAGGGTGCCGCGGCCAGTGCATTGAAGTTGTAAACGCCGACATCATTGCTTGTCCTGACCTGCTTTTCGTTGGTCGCAGGATTCGTGAGCGCCAGAGTGGCACCTGGAATCACTGCGCCCGTGGGATCGGTCACCACGCCCTGAATGGAAGTTCGATACTGCGCCAGCGCGGGCGCAGCCAGCAGACATACGAACGACAGCAGCAGTTCGACATGAAACAGAATGCGGACACGGCTCATAGCAGCCTCCGAGGCAGCCCTGTGAAATGGGTAAAATGGAAAAGGCCGTTAATGAAAAACCATACCTGGCCGATGAAAAATTGTAGCCAACTAAATCGCTACTAAAGTGATTTAGTAATCACGTTGGCCTTATAGCATTGTTCTCGAAGCCGTGTCAAGGTCATAAAATCTTCGGGGAAAACTCCTCTTGCTCCGTGGGGTCTGGGTGTGCGAGACTGCGCCCGTGCCCGCGAGTAAGAAGTCGGGCCGACTCCAGTCCGGGAGCGACGGCCGTCCCAAGCGTGTAACCCTCAAAGTATTGGCGGACCACCTCGGTCTGGCGCCGGCCACAATTTCTCTCGTCATCAACCGGTCCGCGGTGGCCGATTCCATTCCGCAAGCGACGCAAGAACGTATTTTTGCCGCCGCTCGCGAGCTGAATTACCGCCCCAGTTTCGCCGCTCGCTGGGCTCGCACGGCTCGCAGCTTCACCATCGGCGTGCTGGTTCCCGAAGTCAGCGAAGGCTATGCCTCCATGGTCATGGGCGGAATCGAGGGGTATCTTCTGCGGCAAGGTTATTTCTATCTGGTGGCCAGCCATCGCCATCGCGACGATCTGATCGACGAGTATCCGCGTATGCTGCTGGCGCGTTCCGTGGATGGATTGATCGCGGTCGATACGCCCTGGCACCACGAACTGCCGGTCCCCGTGGTCACCGTATCCGGCCACAACCGGTCGAATGGAGTTACCAACATCCTCCTCGATCACGACCTGGCGGCGGAGCTCGCGCTACGCCATCTGCAGCAACTGGGGCACGAACGCATCGCCTTCATCAAGGGACAGGAATTCAGTTCGGATACGGCGGCCCGATGGGAATCGATCGTCAAAATGGGAGCCCGTCTCGGCCTCCAGGTTTCGCCGAAACTCACCGTCCAACTGGAAGGCGACTTGGCTTCGCCCGAACTCGGCTACCGAATCACCAACCGCCTGCTGGAGCGTAAAGCGCGCTTTACTGCCCTGTTCGCCTTCAACGACACCTCGGCGATCGGAGCGATTGGGGCGCTCCGCCATCATAAGCTGGAAGTTCCCCGGGACGTCTCGGTGGTTGGCTTTGACGACATCCAGAGCGCGGCCTTCCACAGCCCGCAACTCACCACCGTCCGCCAGCCCCTGAAAAAGATGGGCCTGATTGCCGCTGAGGCTCTGCTGCGGCGAATTGCCCGTCCCGACGACAACTCCTATCCGCGAGAAATTGTGATTGAGCCTGAACTCGTCGTGCGCCAGTCCACGGCCCGCGCGGTAGGTTAGCTGGAGCAGGATGGGATTGGTTGGCACTACCGTCCGGCACCTGGAGGACACTTCCCGCGACACTTGAATTCTTGCGGGGAACGAGGATTCGATAATTGTGTCTTGTGATTCCTTCAGGCGCTTCAGGGGGCCACCGGTGTCTGGAATGTCAATTGGTTATCTGTCGTGCGAGCGTTAACACGGTAGAGGTGTTGGCCCTGAGTTCTCCTCTTCAGTGGACGGTGCGGGACGGGCAATTTGGAAGCATCGTCGCAGGCGTGTTCACGCCGGTGCTCGCGAAACACTCGAAGTCGTTCTCGCTCATCGACTGCATTTCGCTCGGAGTTGAGCCGCGAGTTTTGAACAAGTAAGGCGATTGTCGCTCGCATCGACGCGATCTTCGCGCTGCGCGATAAGCAGCTAGCGGCGCTATCCACAAGGGTTTTGCTGAATATAGCTGGACAGTCAAAAGGGAAGCCGTCTGTAAACCGATAAAAAGAATGGCTCCTCAGGTAGGACTCGAACCTACAACCCTCCGGTTAACAGCCGGATGCTCTGCCATTGAGCTACTGAGGAGTGGGAGCACGCTTCCATGCGTGCTTACAGGGTCCACAAAAATCATATCAGAGCCTGCTCCGGATTGGAAACTCGCCCGTCGGGCACCTCGTGTCGGCAGCGTGCGCCCATGGTTCTGCTAACCTAATCCTCGGGGTGTCGTCCACAACCAGAGTGAGGTGTTTATGCCGGGAGGTTCGCGTTTGCCGATTTTTTTCCTGATGCTTCTCGTCGGTGTCGTTGCCGTGGTCTATGCCGAGGATTCCTGGCCCGGCGATTCCTCAGTTCCTTCCAGCCCGGTCGGTCCGCCGAAAGCCAAAGTTGCCCCGGTCGAGGACACGGTGCAGGGTCACAAGATCGTCGATCCCTACCGCTATCTCGAGAATCCGAATGATCCCGACACCAAGCTCTACGTCGAGCAGGAACTCAGCTACACGCGTTCCATCCTCGACCCGCTGCCCGGGCGCGACAAGATCAATGCGCGCCTCTCGCAACTGCTTGAGATTGGCACCGTCGGAGTTCCGCAGATGGGGGGGAAGTACTATTTCCATACCCGCCGCGAAGGCGGCCAGAACCAGCCTGTCCTTTATGTGCGCGAGGGACTGAACGGCGCATTCAACAATGAAGACCGCGTGCTCCTCGACGTTAATAAACTCGCGGCGGACGGGACCATTGCGCTCGACTGGTGGTATGCGTCGGAGGACGGCAAGTACGTGGCCTACGGGACTTCACCGAGCGGCTCCGAGGTCAGTACCCTCCGCGTGATCGAGACCGCCAGCGGCAAACTGCTGCCCGATTCCATTGAACGGACAAGGGCCGCCAGCATTGCCTGGAAGCACGACAATTCCGGATTCTTCTACACTCGCTATCCCAAGAAGGGAGACGTTCCCGAGGGGCAGGAGGTGTACAACCGGCACGTGTTCTATCACGCGCTCGGCACCGATTCGGCGAAAGACCCGCTGATTTTCGGCGAAGGCCGCAACCCGGAGTGGTGGCCCGATGTCACACTTTCGGAAGACGGGCGCTGGCTGCTGATCGACGAGGGACAAGGCTGGACGAAAACTGAAATGTTTCTGAAAGACCTCACCTCCAAAGATCCTCCGCTCGAGATTACGACTGGAAAGAATTTTCTTTACGGAGCCGACTTTCTTGCCGGCAAACTCTACATCACCACCAACGAAGACGCGCCCCACTATCGCGTCTTTGTCGCCGACGCGGCCAATGCCAAGCGCGAGAACTGGAAGGAAATTATTCCCCAGTCGGACGCTGTCTTGCAGAACGCGAGCGTGACCGGCGGCAAGCTCCTGGCGGAGTACGAGCACAATGCGACTTCTGAACTTAAGGTGTTCGGACTCGACGGCAAGAAGCTTGCCGACATTCCTCTGCCCGCCATCGGAACGGTTTTCAGCGCCTCCGGCCGGTATGACCGCAACGAAATCTTTTTCGGATTCCAGTCCTTCACCGTGCCACCCTCGATCTACCGCGCTGACTTGACCAAAGTCGATATGACCGGCGTAAACAGCGCGCTCTGGGCCAAGGTTGACGCGCCCTCCATCGATCCTTCCGCGTATGACGTGCAGCAGGTTTGGTACACCTCGAAAGACGGCACAAAAGTCCCGATGTTTGTCGTCAGCAGAAGGGGGATCGGAAAGAACGGCAAGAACCCGACCCTGCTGACCGGCTACGGCGGTTTTAACATCTCGGAGACGCCAAGTTTCAACCGCAGCACCTATCTCTGGATGGAGCACGGCGGTATTTACGCGGTCGCCAACCTGCGTGGAGGCGCCGAGTTCGGCGAAGACTGGCATCGCGCCGGCATGCTCGACAAGAAACAGAACGTGTTTGATGACTTCATTGCCGCCGGCGAATTCCTCATCGCGCAAAAATACACCGACAAGGATCACCTCGCCATCCAAGGCGGTTCCAACGGCGGCCTGCTCATGGGCGCGATGATCACGCAGCGGCCGGATCTGTTCCGCGCGGTCGTCTGCCAGGTACCGCTGCTCGATATGCTGCGCTATCAGAATTTCCAGATCGCGAAACTGTGGATCCCGGAATACGGTTCAGCCGACGACGCCAAGCAGTTCGAATGGCTCTACGCGTACTCGCCCTATCATCACGTAAAGCCGGGGCAGGAGTATCCTGCCATCCTATTTACGACGGGAGATACCGATACGCGAGTCGACCCCATGCACGCGAAGAAGATGGCGGCGCTTATGCAAGCCGAAGCCAAGAATGGCGCCAGCAAAGACAAGCCGATACTGTTGCGCATCGAAACCAAAGCCGGACACGGCCAGGGTAAGCCGGTCACCAAGCAGATCGAAGAGAGCACCGATATGTACTCGTTCCTGTTCTGGCAGTTGGGGGTGAAGCCGTGATCGCGTGGGGACGAGTGTGGGGCCGGGCGTGTGAGAACGGGCGACCCGCCCGTTCTGGTCACTGCCGCCGCTTTCCTCTGTGCTCCTCTGTGTCCCCTGTGGTTAAATGATGTCGGTGTCTACTGATCCCAAGATCCGCGTCCTGGTAGCGAAGCCCGGCCTCGACGGCCACGACCGCGGCGCCAAAGTGATTGCTCGCGCCCTGCGCGATGCCGGCATGGAGGTCATCTACACCGGCCTGCGCCAGACCCCGGAGATGGTCGTCAGCGCCTCGCTCCAAGAAGACGTGCAGGTCATCGGGCTCTCGATTCTTTCGGGCGCGCACAACGCGATCGTTCCGCGAGTGATGGACCTTCTGAAGCAAAACAAAATGGACGACGTGCTGGTGCTGGTCGGCGGCATCATTCCCGATCAGGATATCGAAGGCCTCAAGAAAATCGGTGTGGCCGCCATCTTCCAGCCCGGCACCCCCATGGACAACATCGTGAAGTTCATCCGCGAGCACGTGAAGCCGCCGCAAGGCGTGCCGGCCGTTTAGGCTGCGATCCGATCGTCCACGACCCAAGTACGCCCACCCCACAAATTTGTCATCCTGACCCTGACCGTAGCCGAAGGGGAAGGACCTGCTGTTTTTCGCGTGCTGTAACGAAGGCCGCGCCTTTTACTTGCTCAATAGTGCATCATGTTTCCGTGTCTTCTCCCTTCTTCCAAATCGAGTCCGACGGCCCGGTACGCATCCTCCGTCTCACCTCGCCCGACGGCACCAACCGCCTCACCCGCGCCTGCGTGCTCACACTGACCGCCGCCATTCACGATTTGAAGCAGCAATTCCGCCCGCTGATCATCGCAGCCAATCGCCAGTTTTTCTCGGTCGGAGCCGACCTCAAAGAAATTGCCGCGCTAACCGGCCCCGAAGCCTACGAGTTCTCGGTCATGGGACAAACGCTAATGAACGCAATCGCCAGCTATCCCGCGCCCGTCATCGCCGCCGTCGAAGGCCACTGCATGGGCGGAGGCCTCGATCTCGCGCTCGCCTGTCACCGGAGGATCGCCGCTCCCCACGCCGTCTTCGGACATCGCGGCGCCGCTCTTGGCCTCATGACCGGCTGGGGAGGAACGCAACGCTTGCCACGCCTGATCGGAAAAGAAAGAGCGCTGGAGCTTTTCATCGCCGCGGAAAAAGTCTCTGCTGCCCGCGCCCTGGAAATTGGATTGGTGGATGCAATCGCCGGCAATCCCGTTGCGGAGGCCCTCCGGCGCGCTCTTAATCAACGCGCCCTGCCCTTCGCTCGCTGGTATAGTAAGTAGTTTCGCAAGGAGTTCGGAACTCAGCCCTCATGCGCGAACGTACCGATTCCACGGCTCTCTCCATCGACAACGTCATCCCCACCAAGCTTGACGCCAGCTCTCTGCGCTTCGAATCGAACATGCGCGCGCTCGCCGACCTGGTCGCCCAGGTCCGTAACGAAGAGGAAAAAATCCGCGAAGGCGGAGGCCTGAAAGCCATCGAGAGCCAGCACGCCAAATCGCGCCTCACTGCCCGCGAGCGCATCCATCTGCTCGCCGACCCCGGGTCTTTTTTCGAACTCAGCGTCTATGCGGCGCACAAAATGTACGAAGAATGGGGAGGCGCCCCCGCCGCCGGCGTCATCACCGGACTTGCCCGCATTCACTCCCGCATGGTCATGCTGATCGTGAACGACGCCACCGTTAAAGCCGGCGCCTTCTTCCCCATGACCACCAAGAAAGTCATCCGCGCCCAAAACATCGCCATCGAAAATCGTATCCCGGCCATCTACCTCGTCGACTCCGCCGGAGTCTTCCTTCCGCTGCAAGAAGACGTATTCCCCGACACCGACGATTTTGGACGCGTTTTCCGCAACAATGCGGTCATGTCGGCCATGGGCATCCCGCAGATTGCCGCCATCATGGGCATGTGCGTGGCCGGAGGCGGATATCTTCCCGTGATGTGCGACCACGTTCTCATGACCGATGGCAGCGGCCTTTTCCTCGCCGGTCCCGCGCTGGTGCAAGCCGCCATCGGACAGAAAGTTTCCGCCGAAGAATTAGGCGGAGCCGCCATGCACTCCGCGATCAGCGGTACCGTCGACTTCCGCGAACCGAACGACGAAGCCTGTCTCGCCCGTATCCGCTCGCTCATAGAAAAGTGGGGATACCGCCGCCAATCCGTCTGGGATCGCAAACAGCCCGCGGACCCGGCGATGCCGGCCGAAGAAATCTACGGCGCCTACGACGCTTCGCCCGCGCGCCCCTACGACATGAAGGAAATTCTCGCGCGCATCGTGGATGAGAGCCGCTTCGACGAATACAAGCCCGAGTACGGCAAAACCCTGATTTGCGGCTACGCGCGCATCGGAGGCTTCGCCGTAGGCATCGTAGCCAACCAGAAGCTCCACGCCCATCAGACCGACCACGAAGGCCACAAGCGCATCGAGTTCGGTGGCGTTATCTACACCGAGTCCGCCGAGAAAGCCGCCCGCTTCATCATGGACTGCAACCAGAACCTGATCCCGCTCGTCTTTTTCCACGACGTCAACGGCTTCATGGTGGGACGCGATGCCGAGTGGACCGGCATCATCAAGGCTGGAGCGAAGATGGTGAATGCGGTGTCGAACTCCGTCGTGCCCAAAATCACCGTGATCGTCGGCGGTTCTTTCGGCGCCGGACACTATGCCATGTGCGGCAAAGCCTACGATCCCCGCTTCGTCTTCGCCTGGCCCACCGCGAAATACGCGGTCATGAGCGGAGACACCGCCGCCGGCACGCTGGTGGAAATCAAAGTGAAGCAACTGGAGCGCAGTGGCAAGAAGCTGAGCGAAGAAGAGAGAAAAGAACTGTTCGATTCAACCAAGAAAACCTACGAAGAGCAAACCGACCCTCGCTACGGCGCCGCCCGCCTCTGGATCGATAAGATTATTGACCCGATCGAAACGCGCCAAGCCATTACACAAGCGTTAGAGGCGGCGTCGCTGAACCCGGACGTGCCCGAGTTTAAAGTGGGATTACTGCAAACGTGATATCAGTTCGATGGGCCGCCGCAGATGAGGAACTATGCAAACCGCTAGAAGTACAGTCCTAAACGGAATTGTCATCCTGAGCGAAGCGAAGGACCTGCTTTCGTCGATTGCATCCAACATGGATTAGGAGCTAGCAGCAAAGCAGCTCAGAGCCAAATGCCAACTACTGACTCCATCAAGTTAATCGAGTGCCCCCGCGATGCCTGGCAAGGCCTCAAGGGCCAGATCCCCGCGGATCTCAAGACCAACTATCTCCAGGCGCTGATTTCTGCCGGTTTCAAGCACATTGACGCGGTCAGCTTCGTTTCTCCCAATGCCGTCCCACAAATGGCCGACTCCGAAGAAGTTCTGAAGGAACTCGACCCGCCCGACGACGTGGAAATCATCGGCATCGTGGTCAACGAAAAAGGCGCGCAGCGGGCGATTGCGACCGACGCCGTGCGCACGCTGGGTTTCCCGTACTCGATCTCGCCAACTTTCTTGCAGAACAATCAACGGCAAACTCTGGAAGACGCCATCGAGGAACTGGAAAAAATCGAAAAGAAAGCCGACGAAGCCGGACTCGACACAGTCGTCTACATCTCGATGGCCTTCGGCAATCCTTACGGTGACCCCTGGAGTGTGGACGAGGTCGTCGAAGCGGTTGGCTTACTCGAGTTACAGGAGATTCGCTTGATCTCGTTAGCCGACACTGTAGGTGTGGCGCCCCCCGAGAAAGTTAAGGAAGTCGTCTCCGCCGTGATGGCGAAATACGACTATCTCGAAATCGGAGTCCACCTGCACAGCCGTCCCGACCAGGCCGCCGCCAAAATCGTCGCAGCCTATGAAGCCGGTTGCCGCCGCTTCGACTCCGCCATCGGTGGCCTGGGCGGATGCCCCTTCGCGCAGGATGATCTAGTGGGAAACATTGCAACCGAAACTGTGATTGAAACTCTACGCGGCTGTGGTGCGCAATTGCCGCTGAAACCGTTGGACGCTTTGTTGAGGGCATCCGCCGAGATCGGCGCGAGATACAAGATTTCAACGGGCGCGGATTGAGGCGCAGCTTAGAACTGCTATGAACTACAAAACGCTACAACTCGCCTTCGACGCCAACATCGCCACCCTCACCCTCAACCGGCCCGACAAGCGCAACGCCGTCAGCTATGAACTCATTGCCGATCTGATCCGCGCTCTGGACGAGGTGAGAACCTCCTCGGCCGGGATTTTGATTTTGACCGGGGCAGGGAAGGCCTTCTGCTCCGGCCTGGACCTCGACACTCTTAAAGGCCTGATCGGCCGCACGCCCGAGCAGAATCTCGAAGACTCGCGGACCATGGTGGGCCTGTTCCGCTCGCTCTATGAATTTCCTAAGCCGACGATCGCCGCGGTCAACGGCGCGGCCATCGCCGGCGGCACGGGACTCGCGCTGCTCTGCGATTTCACCCTCGCCGTGCCGGACGCCAAGTTCGGCTACACCGAGGTTCGCATCGGATTCGTGCCCGCCATCGTCTCGACTTTTCTGCTGCGCCAGGTCGGCGAAAAGATCGCCCGCGACCTGCTGCTGACCGGCCGCATCTTTGACGCCGCGGAAGCCCTGAAGCTGGGCCTGATCAACGAAATCGTACCTGCGGAAAAGTTGCTCGACCGCGCCCGTGAACTCGCCGCACAGTTGGCGGAGAACAGTCCCCTCTCTCTTCTCTACACCAAGCGCCTGCTGACCGGCCACGCGCGCGCCGAACTCGATTCGCAAATTGAAGCCGCCATTCGCGAAAATGCCGGCATCCGCGAAAGCGCCGATTTTCGCGAGGGGATCGAGTCATTCCTCGAAAAGCGCAAACCTAAGTGGACGGGCCGATGACCCGCTCCCATAGATCGATGTCTGCCAATGTAAATCAGCACGGGGCGACGGTGAATGAAACCCGCATTCGCGTCCGCTATGCCGAAACCGACCAGATGGGCGTCGTCTATCACGCCAATCATTTCATCTGGTTTGAAGTGGGCCGCGTCGAACTCCTCCGCCAACTCGGCTTTACCTATAAAGATATGGAGCGCGAAGACGATTGCTTCATCGCCGTAGTCGATGCCCGCTGCCGCTACAAGGCTCCGGTACACTATGATGACGAGGTCGTGGTGCGCACGTATCTGAAACATGTGCGGGAGAAAGTGATCCACTTCGGATACGAACTGCGAAGGGCGGATACGGGCGAGTTGCTGGCCGAAGGCGAGACCGCGCACATCGTCGCCAATGCAAAAATGAAGCCTCGAGCGCTGCCGGAAAAATATATGAACGTATTTCGCGCCGCAGTGGGGAAATAGGAACGAAAGGTCCGATGCAAGAATTCCTTTACAAGCTGCAGCTTGTCCGCAAAGACATGCTCCGTGCCGGCCCGACCGAATCGGAGCAGGCCATAGTGACCGAACACTTTGCCTATCTCCAGAACCTCAACGCGCAGGGCGTCATAATTTTCGTGGGCCGCACCCTGAATATCGACGAGAATGCGATGGGGCTAGCGGTCTTCCGCGCCGAATCCGGAGACGCGGCGCGCCGGATCATGAACGACGATCCAGCGGTAAAGAAAGGCGTGATGACGGCTACGTTGTATCCGTTCAAAGTGGTCTTACAGGGAAAGTAGAAATTCGAACCGAGAAATCTAAGAACCGGGAACTGCTCTTGAAAGCTCTGCACATTAACGGAAACGATCTCACCCTCGAGGCGGTGCGTGAAGTTGCCGCCGAAAAACGGCCGGTGTTGCTCGACCCCGACGCGCGCGAGGCCGTCAACCGCGCCCGCGCTGTCGTCGACGCCCTTGTCGCCAACAACAAAATTTCCTACGCGATCACGACGGGCGTCGGCAAGCTCAGCGATGTGCACATCGTGGGCGATCAGATCCGCGAGTTGCAAGTCAACCTGGTGCGCTCACACGCCGTCGGCGTGGGCTCGCCGCTTGCGCTCCCCGACACGCGCGCCATGCTGCTGCTGCGCGCCAACTCCCTGTCGAAAGGCAACTCGGGCGTGCGCGCCATCGTCATCGACACCCTCTGCGAGATGCTCAATCGCGGGGTGACGCCCATGGTTCCGTCGCAGGGAAGCGTGGGAGCGAGCGGCGATCTGGCGCCGCTGGCGCACCTGGCGCTGGCACTGATCGGCGAGGGCGAATGCTTTAACGAAACCGAAAAAGGCGCGCGCATCCCCAGCGCGGAAGCTATGAAGCGCGCCCAAATCAAGCCCTTGGTGCTCGAAGCGAAAGAGGCCGTGTCCTTGATCAATGGTACCCAGGCCATGCTTGCCATTGGCACGCTGATGCTGCTCGCCGCGGAAACGCTGGTCGATACCGCCGACGTCATCGGCGCGATGACGTGCGATGCGCTCAAAGGAACCAACGTCGCCTTCGATGAACGCATTCAAAGGGCGCGGCCCCATGCCGGACAAATCAAGACCGCAGCCAACCTGCGCCATCTGCTCGAACAGAGCGAGGTCCGCCAGTCGCATAGCGACTGCGGCCGCGTGCAGGATGCCTATTCGTTACGCTGCATCCCACAGGTGCACGGCGCGGTGCGCGACACGCTGGCCCATTGCCGCGCGGTGTTTGAGACGGAGATGAACTCTGCGGTCGATAACCCGCTCGTGTTCGTGAAGAATCCGAAGGCGATGGACGGTGAGGGCGACGTGATCTCCGGCGGAAATTTTCACGGCCAGCCGCTCGCGTTCGCGCTCGACTTTCTTGCCATTGCCTTGAGCGCACTGGCCGGCATCAGCGAGCGGCGGCTGGAGCGCATGGTAAACCCCGCGCTCAGCGAAGGGTTGCCGCCATTTCTCGCGCCGGGCGCGGGAATGAACTCCGGCTTCATGATGCCGCAAGTCACCGCCGCCGCGCTGGTGAGCGAAAACAAAGTTCTGGCGCATCCTGCGTCGGTCGATTCGATCACGACGTCCGGGAATAAAGAAGACTTCGTTTCGATGGGCATGACCGCTGCGAACAAGCTGAAGAGGGTGGTGGAGAACACGCGCAACACGCTTGCCATTGAGGCCATGGCAGCGGCACAGGCAATCGACTTTCTCGCGCCGCTCAAAACTTCCAAACCCTTGCAGGTAGCGCACGCGGCGATCCGGGCGGTGTGTGCGACGATGGAGAAGGATCGCGTGATGTACCAGGATTTCGCGCGCATCGCGGAGTTGATCGCCAGCGGGAAGGTGGCGGAGGTGGTGCGGTAAGCGAGCGTGTAGTCCGGCTTTTCAGAACGGCAAAGTGTTTCGCGTGAAACGCTCCTGAGACGTTAAGTCATTGAGTCCAGATCAGTTAATCTCCGGACTTGACGCGGAACGGGACGGTTCGACATTTCGAAGAACTTCGGACATCGCTAGAGCGATGCCTTGATACGAATCCTCCCTGAGACGAAACCGCGGGCGCGAAGCGTTCCATAACACAACGAACCCCAGACATGAAACCTTCCAATACACGAAACCCCTGACCTTCCCTGACACGGCTGGCGAGGTACGGTTGCAAAATAGTGCACAGTTGATGGATGTAAGAAGAAAAATACTTACCAACCTTATTGCCAACCGCGTAAGAACAGGCTAGCATTGCGGCGTTCCACGGAACGGGCTGGGAGCGTCACGGGGTCGGCATTTTAAACGCGACACTTCAGGCCTATGTCTCAACTCTCATCACATCTGAAGTCTTGGATCAGGACGGCGGCACGCCGTAAGTGCATTGGCTGTTCAGTCCGGACTTCACGTAACTTCTCCCAAGGGAGGGAGTAAATGAACAAAAAGAACGAGATTACAAATATAGGTGTCAGTTTTCGATGGCTATCGGTCGTAGTTGTAGTCGCGATGAGTTGTGCGCTGTTGTCGGCCAGTACTGTGGGCGGCAAACTGGTTACTCACAACACACCGGGCTACGTTGCAACGGCAAAGAATCTTGGAACCGAGGATCCCGCGAAGGTTATCGAAGTAAGCATCTGGCTGCAGCTTCACAACCAGAGCCAATTCGATGCCCTGACGCAGTCGCTCTATGATCGCACTTCTCCCAACTACCATCAGTGGCTGAAGCCGAAAGACATTGCCGCCCGCTTCGCCCCAACCGCGCAAGAAGCGAAAACGGTACGGCAGTTTTTCGCGGCGCACAATCTGAAGGTCGTGAAAACCGGCCCCAACAACTTCTATGTGAGAGCGCGAGGCACAGTCGGCGATGTGGAAAAAGCGTTCCGCGTGCAACTCAATAAATATCAGGTCAACGGCAAAACCATGCGCGCCAATGCCGGCGACCCATATGTAGACGGAGCGGCGGGAGCGTTGGTGAGTGCGGTATCGGGACTGGATACGGGCGAGTACACTCACCCGTTGATGGCTCGGCCGTCGACCTTCGGTAGCAGCAAGACCGCTGCGGCCCAGGTGAGTACGCCGAATGCACCCTCCGGCTTCTTTTCGTCGCAGTGTTTCACGGGCACGGAGACGGAGTCGTTTTCCACCAACAATAACGGCTCGATGCCGATCGGCACGTACTCGGGCAACAAACTGAATCTGCAGACCCAGACCAGCGCCGGCTGCGCTTATACGCCGCCGTCGATCCAGACTGCGTACAATCTGACCGGCTTGTACGGCGAGGGATACAGCGGTGCGGGCCAAACCATCGCGATCGTCGACTGGTGCGGTTCGTTTACGATTCAGGACGATGCCAACGCGTTCTCGGCGCAGTTCGGGCTGCCGCTGCTGACTTCGTCGAATTTCGCCATCACCTACACCGCGCCGAGCTTTTGCATCAGCTACGACCAGGTCGAAATCAACCTCGACGTGGAGTGGGCCCATGCCATCGCACCGGGCGCCAACATCAATCTGGTGGTCCCGCCCTCGGCGAGCTTCCAGGATGTGAACCAGGGCATGTTTGATGTTGTGAACCTGGGACTCGGCAACGTGCTCTCGGGCAGCTATGGTTCGATCGAATCCCTTACGGCGACAACCGAACTGCAGACCGAGAACCTGATTGCGGAAATGGGCGCTGCCACTGGCATTTCGATGAACTTTGCGACTGGCGACAGCGGCGACTTTACCGTCGATGGAATTCCTCAGGCGGTTCTCGCGCCGGCGGATTCTCCCTGGGCTACGGCCGTTGGGGGTGTAAGTCTGGCGCTGAATCCTGACAACTCGATTGCCTGGCAAGCGGGTTGGGGAAACAATCAGACCTTGCTCGCCGAGACAGGATTCGTTTTCGACCCGCCGCTCGATTTCGGGTTTATCGGCGGTTCGGGTGGAGGCACCAGCAACTGTGTCTTCAACGACCAATCCACCTTCCCACCGACCTGCTACGGCGGGTTCCCCAAGCCGCCGTTCCAGAAGTTGCTGGGCGGCAAGTATCGCAAACTCCCGGACATCTCGTGGCTGGCCGATCCGTACACCGGAGCTGCGATCGTCATCAGCATTCCGGGGCAGGTTCCGCCCCAGGTGTGGCAGGTGTGGGGTGGCACAAGCCTGGCGACTCCGATGTTCTCCGGAATATGGGCCATCGCCAACCAAGAAGCCGTGGCTGGAGGTGGAACAGAACTCGGTCAGGCCGCTCCCTATATGTACTCAATGCCAGCGGGAACCGTGTTCGATATCGTTCCGGTTACATCAAAGCACAATGTGACCGCCTCGATTCAGGAACCCTCCATCACCAACAAGTACAACGCCAACCAAGTATTGGGCGGTGCCGCAGCCCCGAACTTCGTCAGCGCGCTGTGGGATTACCCGTACCTGCAATACACTGCGCTGGTGATTTCGTTCGGCAGCGATTGCGCGGATCTGCCCGAAACCGACTTTGACGGAACCGCGTGCATCGATCCTTTGGCCTTGCATACGAAGAAGGGTTGGGACAACGTAACCGGCGTGGGAACGCCGAACGGGCAAGCCTTCGCCGATTCCTTCTACGGGAAATAACCGCGAACGAATCCTTGAAAGTTCCCCTGCCATCTCCTGGGTGGCAGGGTTTTTTGTTGGAGAGCTGTGGTGAAAGCCGGGTCGGAGTGGTGAACCCGCCACCTTACTATTGTCATCCTGAGCGAAGCGAAGGACCTGCTTTCTTGTCAGTGCACGAGAGAGCAGGTCCTTCCCTTTCGGCTGTGCTCAGGGTCAGGATGACAATATTGCGCTCTATTCCGCAGGCTTTTCCAAGCCCAATTCCCTAGCAATCCCTTTCATCGCTTCGATGCAAAAGGCGATGTGCTGTTCGAGATCCACACCGAGACCGGCGGCGCCCTCGAGGATGTCTTCGCGGTGAACGTTGCGGGCGAATGCTTTGTCCTTCATTTTTTTCCGGACGGATGGGGCTTCGACTTCGGCGAGCGATTTTCCCGGCTTGACCAGCGCGCAAGCGGTGATGAATCCGGCAAGTTCATCGCAGGCGAAGAGGGTTTTTTCCATGGGTGAGACGCGCGCGACGCCGGTGTACTGGGCGTGCGATAGGATGGCGCGGCGCACTTCGTCGGAATAGCCGCGTTCCTTCAGAATCTCCGATCCTTTGTAGGGGTGGTCCTCCGCGCTCGGATATTTTTCGTAATCGAAATCGTGGAGAAGTCCGACCACGCCCCACAATTCTTCGTCGCCTCCGGCTTTGCGGGCGTAGGCGCGCATGCACGCTTCGACTGCGAGTGCATGTTTGCGAAGACTTTCCGATTGGGTGAACTCAGTTAGTAAACACCATGCGGTAGCGCGTTGATTCATGGGTTGTACCTGTTTTCTGCCGATTTTCGCCGCCTGATTATAGCTTCGTTCCCCAAACCCTTTGTTTTCTCCTACTTTTGTCTTGACATCCACAGGCCCAATGCAGCAGATTACGCTCTAGTTGGCTTTGAGAGTAGCCCCTGCTCTGGCACTCGCAAAACCTGAATGGCTACCACACTAACCCCCGTGGACTCACGGGAAGTTGTACGCTGCGACCGTTGTCTCTTGGTGCAATTCCGCACATCCAACAGTCTCTGCCGCCGTTGCCATCTGTCATTGGATGAGGACGAGGCGGAGATTGCCGCAATGACGCCGGCGCCGGAAGTGGTGCCGATCAACGCCCATGCCAGCGGGCGTGGACATTTGAAGCTGGCGTACTCGATCCGATCGCTGCGGCTGCGCAACGGCTTAAGCCAGCGGCAACTGGCGCTGCGCATGGCCGTGCCGCGGACGTACGTATCGAAAATCGAGAACGAGAAGGCGACGCCAACCCTGTCTTCGCTGGAGCGGCTGGCCAGGGCGCTCGAGGTCACCATTCCGGATCTGCTCTCCGGCGGAGAACGGAACCGGCAAGAAGAAGTTCGCGAGTTGATGGAAGATCGGTTCGTGGCCGACGTTTTGCCATATCTGTCACAGCTCAACGGGATGCAGATGTCAAGCATTCTGGCGCAGGTGCGAGACTTGACGGTGAGGCCGCGACGGAGCGCGTAAGCAATTTCTCCTGTAGAGACGCGGTTTACCGCGTCTCCCAATGCGTCAGCGAGCAAAAAGTTTATCCGGGCACACAACCAACTGGACAGCCGGCGCCTTCGGGCTCCGGCTTTTTTGCGTGCCGCTGCATCTTCACAACTTGACTAGAACCGTACGGGATGAGTAGCGCCCGCCGGACAGCCGCCGGGACGGCGGCGCTACCTAGAAGACTCGTCCCAGCTGGAAGAACCATTTCTGGTGCCCGGAATCGCCGACGCTGCCGCCAACGAAAAGCGGGCCAAGAGCGGTTTCCGCGACCACGCCCGACTCGATGTCAGTTGGAAACTTCGCCTCCGAGGGAACCCCGTACATCTTGCCAATTTCATACGAGCTGACGATATAGACCTTCTTCCCCAGAAATGGAGGCAGAGTCAAGAGTTCGCGAATGTAGCCGGCGCGGAATAGGTAATACTGCTCGCCAAAGAGCTCGTTAGTGCCGTAAGCGCTTAAGCGCAGCGGCGCGCCCAGGAAGAAGAGCGGGATACCGGTATTGCGGACGCCAAAGGTGCTTCCACCATCGGCGGAAGCGAAAACCGAACCTTTGGCACTGACCGGTTTAAAACCTTCCAGGCGGGTTTCCAGGACGGGAAGCGGTTCGACCGCCCCGGGGTAGGCGTCATACCAATGAAACCTGGCGTCGACGTTGTAGCCGCGCCGGGGAACAATCGGGTCGTCGGTGTGGTCGGTGCGGAAATGGATATGGGTGTCGCCGATGCGGCCGCTGACCGAAACGAATTCTGCCGCGCCCAGATTGAGATGAGCGCTGGTAAAGCCGGCTTGGTATCCCACACGAAGTTCGGTGAACCGATCGAATTCGTAGCCCACATCAATGCCGCCGTCTTCCTGTCCGAGTCGATAGAGCGCGACCGGATCATTGACCTTGAAGAATCGGAATCCAGCATTGCTGACGCCAGCGTGCGGCGCGAAGAACCACTTGCTCAAAGAATTGAAAGGCCGGTACAGTTCCGTGGAAACGCTGTAGGTATTGCCGAATGCGAAATCCGTTCTCCATTCGGAACGGTACCCGACGACATTCTGAAAGGTCAGACGCCCGGCGTACGTGAACGTCACGTCCTTGGCTTCGGAACCGTCGGCCTCAAAACCGAGCTGCAGGCTCGGGGGTTCATGGCTCTTTTCGTGGACGGTAACGATCAGCCCGGTCTGGCTGTCTCTTTCCCCGAGCCAATAATCGAAGGAATCAAAATTTCCGATTCCAGTTAGCTGGTTGAACTTATCCTCCATCACCGGAATATCGATCGGCTTGCCTTCGAGCGGCTGTAAGAAGCGCTCCACTTCCTGGGACGCTTTTGGGCCGGTGCCCCTGACCTCCACGAATTGGGGCGCCGGAACCTCGCTCTTCACCCGCTCCTTTCGATGACTCACATATGCGTTCCAGCCTGCATCGTCGAGGGTATAGGGAGCCAGGATGTTCGCTTTGCCGGCGGCCGCTTCCAAGCCGCGGTCGATGATGGCCCCCGCCTTTTTGTAGTCGATGGAGTCGAAGGCCTTGAGATCGACATTGACCACCAGGTCCGCGGCGGCAAGACCCTGAAGTTCGTTTTGGTGAATCACGACTTCCACGGAGCGTCCGAGGACGCTGAAAAGGGATTGCAGCTTAGAGGCATTGGCCGGCGCAATTTCGAGATGAACGGCGATGACCACGTCCGCGCCCATCTTTCGGACCACGTCGGTGGGCAAGTTGCCTAACAGTCCGCCGTCCACATACACGTTGTTGCCATCGGTCACCGGAGCGAAGACCCCGGGAATGGACATAGTCGAGCGCATGGCCTGGGCGATCGACCCGTGATCGAAGACCACGGTCTTTCCCGTTACGAGATTGGTGGCGACGCATCGGAAGGGAATGGGAAGGTCGTCAAAGGATCCGTTGTGGCTGTAGGCGAGCGTTTCCCGATCAATCAGCAAGCTCACCCCCTGACCTGAGTTCAGGCCCGACGGCAGGGAGAAGCCCTTCCGCAGACCGAACTCGACGCGGGTGGGAAGGGCGCGCTGGTCTTCCTTGTGCCGGAAGGATAAGTCCTGGTAGCTGGTTTGTCCCTCGATGATCGCGTCCCAGTCCTGTTTATCGACCAGTGCCTTCAACTCCGCGGGAGACTTTCCGGTAGCGTAGAGGCCGCCGACCAGTCCGCCCATGCTGGTGCCGGCGATGTAGTCGATGGGGATGTGGTGGTCTTCAAACCATTGCAGCACGCCGATATGCGCCAGGCCCAGTGCGCCGCCGCCTTCCAGGGCGACGCCAATCTTCAGCCTCTTCTTCCCTGCGGCAGGTTCGCTGGACGAGGCTGTGCTTGATGAATCAGCCGCTTGGGGAAACGCGTGGAGCGATAGAAGAAAGCACAGCGCAATTGCCACGAACGGAAAACGCGGGAGTATACGCATCGGATGTCCTGGGAAACTTGGATTAATGGCTGATTTTACTTGAGGACGCCTTGCGGGTGGAGCGCCGGGCGCCCCACCCGGCTGACGAGCGAGACCCCCGTAGCTCCATTGTGTGACTTATTACTTGTGACTGATTACGCGGCCACCTTACTAGTTGGGTTTGCGGAACTTGCTGTCGGCGAGATAGCGCAGCATGATCGCGTCGGTTGCGCTCTGGAATTGCTGCTCCATTTCGGGAGCGCGCACCCGCGCGTCCTGGCGCAGAGTCTGGCGGAATTTCTCTCCCATCTCGGAATCGCTGGTGACCACCTGCATGTAGAACCAGAGAAAGTGACGCATCTGGTCGAGCGCGGACTTCAGGACTTGGATGGCTTCCATCTCCGGCGGATCGGCGAGGGCTTCCATGAGCTCGGGGTCGGTGGGGGCCTGCATGGCGGCGCAGTTGAGTTCACGCTGGATCACGCGCAGGTCCTCCGTAACCCGCAAGATGCGGAGATGAATCTCTTCCATGCTTTCCCGGTTCTCGCGATCCATGGGGTCCCTTTCCATCCTAACCAAAGCTTCTCTGCGTAATCTCTTCACACCAAGATCGCACCTCGGAGCATGTCGAGGGAAGGTTCCCCGCGTGCATGACCTTCGGTGATTGAAGTTACTTTAGATCGAAAACCGCGCGGGGCAAGCGATCTCAAGCGCTCTTGCGGGTTCCCTCCGGAGAGAGCTTCAATCCGGCGGAGCGGATTTCGGGGACGCCAACGATGCGAATGCCTTGCACGGGCGATTCCACCGCCTCAATCAGCGCGAGGATCAGCTCGTCCAGAGTAACCAGGCCAAGGCGCAGCGCGCCGGCGCGGGTGAACGGGAGCCACTCACTCGCCTTGTAGAAGGGCAGCAGCAGGTAGGGCCAGCGGTGGCCTGGTCCCAACACGTACCAGGGCCGGAGGATGGTGGAATTAAGATGCCGCTCCTGGATCATCCCTTCGCATTCGGCACGCACAGCGATGTAGTCCTTCATCATCGAAAGTGGAGCGGGGTGGGCGACGCTGAGATAGATGAAATGGCGCATGCCGAGTTCGGCGCAAGCGGCAATGGCCTCGCGGGCCGAGACTAGGTCAACGGCGCGAAACTCGGCGGCTTTCGCAGGCGACGGATGAGCGACGCCAACCAAGTGGATGAAGGTGTCGGACGGGCGAATGAGTTGTCGGTAAGTGTTAGCGTCGAGCGCATTGCCGGAGACAACCTCGCAAGCCGCGTCCACCTTGGCTTTCGAGCCCGGGCGCACCAGAACGCGAACCCGATGGCCCCGCTCGAGAAGAATGGGAATCAGACTGCTGCCGATATAGCCGGTTCCTCCCGTAATGAAGACGCGCCGGGATTCGGCCGACTTGGGTAAGGACTTGACTTTCAGCAAGAGCCGGATATCGGAGATGGATGCAGCCACGGCGTTGGCACTCCTGGAAGCAGTTTTCAGACTCTTGGGGCGCTTAAAGAAGTTTAATTCAAGGCAAGGGCCGGGTGTGGTGCGGGAGAACTAGATTTTGGGCAATCCGGTGGAACGACATGCCCGAACATCCAGTCCCGGAGGGACGGCCGAGTTCTCACGCACACTCTCGATGTGGTACAAACGGTTCGCGATGACATCGCCGCAAGCTGGAACGCCGCAACCTGGACCGGTGCAACCTGGCTTACTGCGGGCCATTGGCCGTTGGAGCCTGGCCGCACTGGCGGTGAACTCCGTGATCGGCAGTGGCATCTTTGGATTGCCGGCCACAGTGGCCGGGCTCCTCGGCAAACGCAGCGTGGTGGCCGTGTTGATAGCGGGAGCTGCCATCGGCGTGATTATGGCCTGCTTTGCCGAGGTGGCCTCGCAATTCTCCGAGGCGGGCGGACCTTACTTGTACGCGCGCACCGCGTTCGGACGTCTGACGGGAATTCTGGTGGGCTGGATGCTGTACCTGGCGCAAACGGCGGCTCCGGCGGCGAATGCGAATCTGTTTGTCATCTATCTGGCGGAATTCTGGCCGGCGACGAAAGCACCGTGGCCGCGCTTTGCGATCCTGACATTGCTGGTGGGAGTGCTGGCGTGGATCAACGTTCGGGGCGCGCGGCAGGGTACGGCGGTAAATAACGTGTTCACGGTGGCGAAAATTCTGCCCTTGCTGATGGTGGTTTCCGCGGGAGCTGCGTTTACCATCGTTCATCCGGCGATCTTCCATCCGGCGGCGGGTGCGGCTGCGATGCCGACGGCAAGCGCGTGGATGAAGGCCATGGTGCTGTTGATCTTCGCTTACGGTGGATTCGAGTCGGCGTTGGCGCCCATGGGAGAGGCGAAAAATCCAGGGCGGGACGCCGGTTTCGCGCTGTTGGTGGCGCTGATCACCTGCACCGTGATTTACGCGTTAGTGCAATGGGTCGTGGTGGAAGTGCTGGGGCCTGGGGCGACTACGGATCGTCCGCTGGCCGAGGTGGCACGCATCACCATGGGCAATCGCGGAGCGGCGCTGGTGGCCATCGGGGCGCTGGTTTCGGTGTATGGTTATTTGGGCGGCAAGCTCCTGGGAATGCCGCGCGTCACGTTCGCGCTCGCGAAAGGCGGTGACCTGCCACAGGTGTTCGCCGTGGTAGGTCCCAGATTTCACACGCCCTGGTTTTCGATTCTGTTCTATGCCACGGCAGTGTGGGGATTAGCGATGGCCGGGAGTTTCGCCTGGAATGTGACTCTTTCGGTGGTCGCCCGGCTGTTTTACTACGCTGTGGTTTGCGCGGCGCTGATCGCGTTGCGGCGAAAGCAGGCCCCAGCCGCCGGTTTGCGCTTGCCAGGTTTACACCTCTTAGGAGGGCAGGCGCTGGCCGTGCTGGGGATCGGGATTACGGTGGTGCTGGCAACGCAGGTGGACTTGAGTAAGTCGCTGATCCTGGCGGCAACGGTCGGGGCCGCTTTGCTGAATTGGCTGTGGGCGCGGCGGACGATTCGTAGAGACGGGGCTTGCCCCGTCTCAGACCGCTGAACAACTCTGGGTTGTCTTGGTTTTGGGAAAGGCACTCTTTCAGCCGTGCCGCTCGGACCCGCAAAGGATGCGGGGCTTTAGCCCCTGTGGGTATGATGGAGGACTCTTGTTATTCCGTCTAATTTGCCTGTTTCTTACTTGCGTTTCTTGCTTCGCGCAACGCGAAGCCGTCCTCAAGCAGATTGATCTGCCGCATTCTTATTACTACCGGGAAATGTATCTGCCGCAGTTGACGACGGGCCCCAGCGCGGCGGCCTGGTCGCCGGACTCTCGCCGCCTGGTGTACTCGATGGCGGGCTCGTTGTGGCGTCAGGAACTGGGCAGCACGAAGGCGGAGCAGCTTACCGCTGGACCCGGCTACGACTACCAGCCCGATTGGTCCGGCGATGGCCGCTGGGTAGTGTTTGCGCGCTACGACCACGACGCCATCGAGCTGTGGTCGCTGGATATGCGCGATGGGCGGACGCGGAAAATGACCTCCGGCGGCGCGGTGAACCTGGAGCCGCGATTTTCGCCGGATGGGAAGCGATTGGCGTTTGTGTCCACGTCCTATAAGGGGCACTTTCATATCTTTGTAGCTCGATTCGAAGACGGATTACTCAGCGACGTGCAGCAACTTACAAGGGAGAATATCAGCTCCCTGCCTCGTTATTACTACAGCCAGGCGGATCACGAGATCAATCCGGTGTGGACGCGGGATGGATCGGAAATTCTGTTTATCTCGAATCGGGGACACATTCACGGCACCGGCGGATTCTGGAAAATCAAAGCAGAGGTTGGCGCCGAGGCGCACGAAATTCATTACGAAGAAACCAACTGGAAGGCTCGTCCGGATTTTTCGCCGGACGGAAAGCGCATGGTCTATGCGTCCTACATGGGGCAGAGTTGGCATCAGTTGTGGGTGATGCCGGCGGCGGGCGGGGATGCGTTTCCGATCTCGTATGGCGCTTTCGACAACGTGAGTCCGCGCTGGTCGCCGGATGGCTCGAAAATCGCGTTTATCTCCAATCGAAGTGGGAATACGTCGCTGTGGGTGCAGGCGATTCCGGGCGGAGAGCAGATCGAGGTCGTCGCGCGCGAACGGAAGTATTTGAAGCCGATGGGTCGCTGGCGTTGCGCGTCGTTGATTCGCGTGGAAAGCCAGTGGCGGCGCGGGTTTTTGTAACCGGCGCGGACGGACTGGCCTACGCGCCCGATAATGCATGGATGCACGCCGACGACAGCTTTGATCGTTCCGAGCGGCCGTTTGAAGCGCACTACTTTGACACGCGGGTACGTCCGAAGTGACGGTCCCATCCGGAACGGTTCAAGTCGATGTCATGCGCGGTTTCGAATATGCCTTCGAACAAAACAAGGTGGAAGTCAAGCCCGATGCGACCGCCAACCTCACCGTTCGTCTGCGTGCCGACGATTCCATACGAGCCCGCGGAATGGGTAAGCGGCGATGTTCACACGCACATGAACTATGCGGGGACGTATCGGAATACGCCGGCGCACCTGGTGGAGCAGGCGGACGCGGAAAATCTGGCAATCGTCGAGAATCTCATTGTTAACAAAGAGCAGCGCGTTCCCGACATCGCCTATTTCTCGCCGAAACTCGATGCGGCTTCGACTTTGGACCATCTGCTGCTGCACGGGCAGGAGTATCACACAAGTTATTGGGGACATCTGGGATTGCTGAACCTGACCCGTAACCTTATTCTTCCGGGATATGCAGGTTATCCCAATACGGCGGCAGCCAGCCTGTATCCGGCGAACGGGAACGTCGCCGACATGGCGCATGAACAGGGCGCGCTGGTCGGATATGTCCATCCTTTTGACAGCTTTCCCGACCCGGCGAAAGATGCTTCTCTTACTAACGAGTTACCCGCCGATGTGGCGCTGGGCAAGGTGGATTACATCGAGGTGGTTGGTTTTTCCGATCATAAGTCGACGGCCGAGGTGTGGTACAAGCTTCTGAATTGCGGCTTTCGATTGCCCACGGCCGCGGGCACGGATTTCATGGGGAACTACGCGTCGTTGCGCGGGCCGGTGGGGTTGAATCGCGTCTATGCCGAAGTGAAGCCGGGCCCGCTGAAGATTGAGCCGTTGCTGGCGGCGATCAAGGCGGGGCGGACGTTTGCGACGAACGGGCCGCTGCTCCATTTCTCGCTGGGAGGGCAGGGCGATTGGCGGGGAAGTGCGGCTGGAGAAGAAACAGAGAGGTGCGGTTTTCGGCCGAGATGAATTCGATCGTTCCGGTCGATCATCTTCAAATCGTCTGCAATGGAAAGGTGGCGCGCGAGCTTGCTCTCGATAGCAACCGCAAGTCGGCGCACGTCGATGGCTCGATCCCGCTAGAGGCGAGCGGGTGGTGCGTTCTCCGCGCTTTCAGCGACAAGGCAGAGTATCCGATACTTGACTTGTATCCTTATGCGACGACCAGCCCGGTGTATGTGAGCGTGGCTGGCGCGCCGGTCCGCACCGCCGCAGACGCAGCTTACTTTGTGGCGTGGGTTGACCGTCTGATTGCGGCGGTGCAGAGTAACACTTCGTGGAATACGGAGGCGGAGAAGGAGTCGGTGCTGTCGATGCTGCAGGAAGCGAGAGGGAAGTACGCGAAGATGGTGGAGTAATATCGGGGGGACGAAACCGACGATCATGCATGACGAATCAGAGGGAGATGTCGGCGCAGAAACAGTACGGCACATTGCAGGTGGCTGGCAGATTCTTTGGTTCTTTCCATCTAATCGCGGTTTATGCAATCGTCAACTTCTTCACGCATGGCTGGCCGGCTGGACATGGGGAAAACTGCTGCAATTTTGCAGCATCCTACGTCATCGGGCAGGTTTGAATTTCTCTTTTCCCACATCCTCGCCTTTAGCTTCATTCCGACTTTTCTCTTTGGCATGATTAATGCCAAGTTCAAGCACAAGGCTGCTCAATTTGTCTGGTTCGTACCCGCCGCGATTCTGGCTTATGAGTTTGCCACTTTCCCAACCACATCGGTATTTCAAAGTCATTTTCCTGCGGCATTCCATCAGTACTTTGGGGGCGGATTCCTAATTCCCGAATATCACGATTGACATGAGTTTTGGTCAATTGCGGGTTCATATGACATGACACGCGGCATGGCTCAGCTAAAGTTTACTGCTCCGTTCTATGCTGGTGTTGGATACAGCTTGGCAGCATGGATAGGGCGTCGAACCGACCTGAACCGAAGGATTGTGGAGAAGGTAACGATGTGGGAAGAGTCGAGATTTGGGCCCCATTCGTAACCATCAACACTTGCAAAATTTCATGCGCATTATCATCGCGGGCGGCGGTACGGGCGGACACGTGATTCCGGCGCTGGCCATTGCCCAACAGCTTAAGAAGCAGTTCGGCGCCGAGGTTCTTTTTATCGGGACGGCTCGCGGCATTGAAACGCGGCTGGTGCCCCAGGCAGGCTTTCCGCTGGAGCTTATTCAGGTCGGCGCGCTGAAAAATGTCAGCCTGATGACCCGCGCGAAGACGATGTTTGACTTGCCGCGCGCCATCGCGGCTTCTTCGCGGATGCTCACGGATTTCGATCCAGAGGTGGTGATCGGGGTCGGGGGCTACGCTTCCGGACCCGCCATGGTGGCCGCGATTCGCCGCCGTCTTCCGACGCTTGCCTTCGAACCGAACGTCGTGCCGGGATTTGCCAATCGCATGATCGCGCGCTGGGTTTCCGCCGCCGCGGTGCACTTTGAAGAGACTTGCCGGTATTTTCCTCACTGCCGGGTGACGGGCGTTCCGGTGCGCGCGGCGTTTTTTTCGATTCCTCCTAAAACTGGGGGCGTACCCACCCTACTGGTTTTTGGAGGCAGTCAAGGCGCGCGAGCCATTAATCAGGCGATGATTGAATCCTTGGCTGGTTTGCGCGCGAAGATTCCTGGAATTCACATCATTCACCAGACGGGTCAGCGCGACTATGAGCATGTGCTGGCCGCCTATCAGCAGTCGGGAATTTCGGGCGAGGTTCACAAGTTCATTGACGATATGCCGGGCACGTTCGGGCGCGCCGATTTGCTGGTCTGCCGTTCGGGCGCAAGCACGGTCGGTGAGATTACGGCGGCCGGCAAACCAGCGATTTTTGTGCCGTTCCCGGCTGCGGCCGACGACCATCAGAACGTAAACGCTCGGGCGCTGGAACGCGCCGGTGCCGCGATTGTGGTCGAAGAAAGCAATCTGGGCGCGGCCTACCTGGTCGACACGATTGCGGCATTGATCGGCGATGCGCGCCGGCTAGGGGGCATGTCCGCAGCGGCAAAATCGCTGGCGCATCCCAAGGCGGTCGAAGAAATTGCGGAGATGGTGAACCAACTGGCCGAGGTTGGATAGAAGCTAGTGTCCTTGGTTGTCATCCTGAGCGCAGCGAAGGACCTGCTTTCTTGTTGGCGCACGAGACAGCAGGTCCTTCGCTTCGCTCAGGATGACAATATAAATTTGTGCTCGGCGTTCTCGGCGTCTCGGCGGTGAATGGTCTATCATCAGCCTTCGTCAAGGTATTAGTTTTCATGTTCGCCAAGATTCAGCGTATTCATTTCGTGGGCATCGGCGGCATCGGCATGAGCGGGATTGCCGAGGTGTTGCTGAATCTCGGCTACCGGATTTCCGGCTCCGACCTGAAAAATTCCGCGGTGACGCAGCGTCTCGCCACGCTGGGCGCGACCACTTTCGAAGGGCACGCTGCCGCCAATGTTGCCGGCGCGGACGTGGTCGTGACCAGTTCCGCGATCTCGGTCGACAATCCCGAGGTTGCCGAAGCGCGCCGCTTGCATGTTCCGGTAATCCGGCGCGCCGAGATGCTGGCCGAACTGATGCGGTTGAAGTACGGCATCGCGATCGCCGGCATGCACGGGAAGACTACGACCACTTCGATGGTCGCGGCCGTGCTGGCCGCTGGCGGCCTCGATCCCACGGTGGTGGTCGGAGGCCGCGTCGACGCGATGGGCTCAAACGCGCGCCTCGGCAAGTCGCAATATCTCGTCGCTGAGGCGGACGAGAGCGACCGGTCGTTCCTGAAGCTGTCGCCGATTCTGTCGGTGGTCACGAACATTGACCGCGAGCACATGGACTGCTACCGCGACATGCGCGACGTTCGCCGGACGTTTCTGGAATTCATGGAGCGCGTGCCGTTTTACGGCATGGTCGTTGGTTGCAATGACGACGAGGCGCTGCGGCGATTGCTGCCGCGTGTCCATCGCCGTGTGACCACGTACGGAACCACCCAGGGCTCGGATTTCCTGATCCGCATGGGGACGTCGCAGGCGGCATCATTGCAGGTTCAATCGGCGTTCGCGGCCGGAGCGCACGGCCCGCTCATCCGTTTCCAGGTAACTTACAAAGAGAAGGATCTCGGCGAATTCACGCTGCACGTGCCGGGCACGCACAACGTGCTGAACGCGACGGCAGCGATTGCGGTCGGCACCGCGCTCGACATTTCGGCGGAGCAGATCCGTTCCGCGCTCGACGGTTTTCGCGGCGTCGACCGCCGCTTCCAGCTCAAGGGCAAGGCCGCAGGCGTTAGCGTGATTGACGATTACGGCCATCATCCGACCGAAATCCGGGCCACGCTGGCCGCCGCTCGCCAGTGCGGATTTCGCCGCGTGCATGTGATCTTCCAACCGCACCGCTTCACCCGCACTCGCGATTTGATGGATGAGTTCACGACCGCCTTCGCCGACGCCGACACGCTTTGCCTCCTCGACATTTACCCGGCCAGCGAGAAGCCGATCGAAGGCATCACGGCGGAAGCTCTCACCAGCCGCATTATCGCTGCAGGGAAGCGGAGCGTCGCCTACGTCCCCTCTTTTTCTGACGCCGTGGCCGCGGTTGCAGCCCTCGCTCAACCGGGCGACATGGTTCTGACCCTGGGCGCGGGCAGCGTCTCGCAACTGGGAGCGATGATTCTCGAAAAACTGGAGAATACCGCGGCTCCTGGGGTTTCTTAATCGGTTATAGCCGCTTCAAGCCTTACATGAAATGACCTGGTGGATGAACTCCCACACCTTCGGTTTGCTGAAAGGAGCCATTTGTTGGTGTGCGCTCGCCGGCCAGTTCGCTTGATCCGCATAGAGCCGGTTCAGTCCGGCGCTGACTTCAGGATCCCCACCGGTAAAGCCCTCCACTAACTTTTTCCAGCGCGCTCCAAGAGCCTGCGCGGCTTTACCCGCTGGATTTTCTCCGCGCGCGATTGCAGCTTCGACATCCCGAAAGAGTTCTGTCCACTCCCTGGTCACGCGTTCCTGTAGTTCGGGCGACCAACCTTGTTTACCCTGTTCAATTTTTCCCAGTGCTTTCTCGTTGTAATACTTCTTCGCCCAATCCGTGTTGTTTTGCATTTCGATCACCTCGATAATTTTCTTGAGTAACGCAGTGTCAGGCTGCCGGCCGGGTCTGATCGATCGTTCGGCGTCCCAGATCGCGCTGATTGCGCTGTCGAGAAGCCGCCGCTTGTCTTCGAGCACGCGGCGTTGCCTGCGTAGCGTGTCGGATAGTTCGAGAGTGTCCCGGTCGAGCAATGCCTTGATCTGTTTCAAAGGGATTCCGAGAAATTTCAGAGCGACAACCTGCTCCAGCCGCTGCAGGTCACCGAGGCTGTACATGCGATAGCCAGCCTCCGTACGCTGCGGCTTGAGCAGCCCCAGCCGGTCGTAGTGATGGAGTGCGCGAACCGTAATGCCCGCCAGTTCAGCGAACTCCTTAACGCGATAGGCTCGGATGTCTTTCATCACTCGGATCGTCCTTCCAAAATCATGCTCGGGCCTGACGTAACGTCAGGGTCAAGAGGAAATTTAGGAAATTTTACGGAATTTCCGACTGAAGCACCCTGGGAACGGCGGCCCAACACACATCCTGGTGGGCGTGCTTTAGTTCGGTTGACCTTTTTTCCGGATAGTCGTCCAAAAGCTAGACAGTGAGGACTACCCCCATGAACACGAACCATGCCACGTACTGGATCGCTCTTGGAGTATTAGCGCTGGGGCTGAACAGCGAATATCAGCATGGAAGCTTTGGGACCCTGCACCGGGTTGCCGAACGCGTCGACTCCGCGCTGTGCCGGGTTGCCACGCGGGCGGAGAAAACTTTGGCAGTCGCTAGAGTCCTGACGAGCCATCAAGGACTTCCGTCCGACGATTTGCTGGCCGCCATTGAAGACGCCGACGCCGAAATGGCACGTGCCCAGGGCGAGTTGCCTCGCGAGCAGGCTATCGACCGGGCCGAGTTTATTCGCGACAGAGTTCGAGATCAGGTTCGAGATCAGGTTCGGAACCAGATTCGAGCCCAAGCCGATGTCATTCGGGCGCAAGGCGAGATGCGGCGCGCGGAGATTGAACAAATTCGCTGGCGCACGCGCTCGCAAGTCAGGTTGGCTCGCACGCTGAATCGCCGCGCAACGTTGGTCTGTCCAAAAACTGGCGCACTGGTGGTCGTGAATGGCGGGCCAGACCTCGATGACTCCCCTGACGTCGACGGCTCGTTCTAACGACAGGCGCATGCGGCGTCTCGCAACCGATCTCTACCCAGGAAAATTCCGCCGCGGCGAAATGCCGAGCTTCGCTTCGGCTGGACCGGGTCGAGCCCCGTCCCCACACGAGCACCCCCGCGCGAGCATCCGAACCAACTTGGCACTGTCTCATTTCGCGAAAACCAGTTATAGTAATTTTGCTCAGCGGTTTTCTGTCGACAACTGACTCGAAAGAGTGACGCGGAAATCAAGTGCCACCGCCGTCCAGGAAGAATTGTATCCGCTTCCCCGTGACGCCTCTGACTACGACGCTCACGACGCTCCCGAGCGCGAGCTCTTCGACGACGCACGGCTCGTCGATTTAGAAGCGGAGCAGGAATCCCCATTTCTGCGCGGACAGAAGCGCGTCTCGGTGCGGCGCGGCTCCCTTCCCAAAAAGACTGCCAATCGGTTGCTGTGGGTTGTCTTGTCGCTGGTTGTTCTGGCAATTCTGGGAGCGGCTGGCCTGGGCCTCTACCGCTACGGCAAGCACTCCTGGCGGTTTCGCATCGAGTCCAGCGATCAGATCGAAGTCGCCGGCGCCCAGCACGTTGCGCACGCGCAAATCATGGAAGTCATGGGCGGCGATATCGGCCGCAACATTTTCTTCGTTCCGCTCGCGCAACGCAAGCAGCAACTGGAGCAGATTCCCTGGGTAGAATCGGCCAGCGTGATGCGCTTCGTTCCCAATCGCCTGCGCATCGAGATTCATGAGCGCACCCCGGTTGCCTTCGCCCGCATCGGCTCGCACATTTCGCTCATCGACGCCGGGGGCACGCTGATGGAACTTGCTCCCGGCGGCAAGCACAAGTATTCCTTCGCCGTGATTACCGGCATGAATGCCGGCGAGCCGCTCTCCACCCGCGCTGCCCGGATGAAGAATTACAACGATCTGGTTCGCGAACTCGATGCGAGCGGCGCCCGCTATTCCCAGGAACTGAGCGAAGTCGATCTCTCCGACCCCGAGGACGTGAAAGTGCTGGCTGCCGATTCGAACGGCGAAGTGCTGGTGCATCTTGGTTCGGGGAATTATCTGCAGCGCTACAAAACCTACGTCACGCACGTGCAGCAATGGCGGCAGCAGTTCGATAAGCTCGAATCGGTGGACTTGCGCTACGACGGCCAGATCATCGTGAATCCCGATCTCAACGGGATGGCGAGGCAGCCAGCCCTGACGCCGGCGGCGGCCAAGGCGGCGATGGCGGCGGGAGTGAAAACCGCGGCTATCGTGAACTACGAGAAGTATGTAACGCATCCCGTGCCTGCGGCCCAGCCGAAGAAGAACATGAAGCCTAAGGCGAAAGGCGTGCCGAAAGCGGCAGTTCATCACGCTTCCGCGAGTCATGCTGCCGTTAGTCATGCTCCCGTCAAGAAAGCGACAGTCAAACCACCACCCGTTACACAAGCCGCGCTGAAGACACCGGTGAAAGCGCCGCCGGTCGCAGTCGCGAAAAGCACCGCCGCGCCGCATCCGGCTGCGTCGGTTCCCGCGGGCCAAAAGAAACCAAGCGCTGGAATTCCGAAGGAGACTCCGCAGCCCTAATCATTATTTATTTATGCCGAATCATGAGCCCAATTTCATCACCGCGATTGACGTAGGCAGCGCCAAGACTTCCGTGCTGGTGGCCGAACTGAGCGAGCACGGATTGCGTTATCGCGGCCACGGCGTCAGCGAGTCGCACGGCCTGCGCAAGGGCGTGATTACCGAACTCGACAAGGCCGTCGGCAGCATTCAAAAAGCGGTGGAGCATGCGGAGGATGTGGCCGGCATTCCCATCGAGCATGCCCTGATTGGCATTGCGGGCGCGCATATCCGCGGCATGAACAGCCACGGCGGCATCACCTTCGGCGCGCGGTCGCGCGAGATTGGCCGCGAGGAAATCCGCCAGGCCGTGGACAAGGCCCGCACCGTGCCCTTGCCCGCCGATCGCGAGATTCTCCACTTGCTGCCGCAGGAATTCATTCTCGACGACCAACCGGGAGTGCAGGACCCCACGGGAATGATGGCCACGCGCCTCGAAGTGCGCGTACACATTGTGACCGCCTCTTCGAGCGCAACGCAGAATCTGGTGACGGCGGTGAACCGGGCTGGCGTCCACGTGGACGACACTATCTTTGAGCCCCTCGCCTGCGCGGACTCCGTGTTGCGGTCTGATGAGCGTGAACTCGGCATCTGCCTCGCCGACCTCGGCGCCGGGTCGTGCGATCTGATCGTTTTCCAGCAAGGCGCAGTCGCGCACACGGCAGTCATCCCCATCGGCGGCGACCACTTTACCAGCGATCTTTCGGTTGGCATGTGCACAGGGCTGGCGGCTGCCGAGACACTCAAGAAGAATTTTGGCAACGCGGTGCCCACGCTGATTCCCGAAGGGAATGAAGTCGAAGTGCCGTCGGTTGGGGATCGCCCCTCGCGCATGATGCCGCAGCGCATGGCCGGCGAGATTTTGGAGCCGCGAGCCCGTGAGCTTTTCGAGCTTCTGCGCGACAATCTGCGTCACGCCGGCGTTCTGGAGCACTGTATTGCGGGATTCGTGCTGAGCGGTGGAGCTTCGCGGCTCCCCGGCATTCTCGATGTGGCGGAATCCGTGCTGCGGAAAGCCGCGCGTCTGGCCTGGCCAACGCCAATGGCCAAGATGCCGTCGTTCTTATCCGAGCCCGAGTTCGCAACCGTGCTGGGCATGGCGTATTACGGCCACCGAGCCCGTCTAGCCCGCGGGTTGCAGGAACCAAGTTTCGGCACGCGCATGAAAGCGCTGTTCGCAAGGAAAGGCGCGTAAAGGTTTAGAAATTCCCGTAGAGACGCGGCTTGCCGCGTCTCCGCCCGCAGCTGAGACGGGGCAAGCCCCGTCTCTACAACTGACTTACGAGGTGATGTATGAACGAAGACAACGGACTCCGCATCTGCTTCAACGAAGAAGCGCGCAACGACGCTCGCATCAAGGTCATCGGTGTCGGCGGCGGTGGCAACAACGCGGTCAATCGCATGATTGATTCGGGCATGGAACACATCGAATTCATCGTCGCCAACACCGACTTGCAAGCGCTGCGGATGTCGCGCGCCGCCACCAAGATCCAGCTCGGAGTGAAGCTGACCAACGGGCTGGGCGCCGGCGCCAATCCCGAGATCGGCCGCAAAGCCGCGCTCGAAGATTCGGACAAGATCATCGAAGTCCTCGAAGGCGCGGACATGGTTTTCGTCACCGCCGGACTCGGTGGCGGCACGGGCACGGGCGCGGCGCCGATCATCGCCTCGCTGGCCAGCGAAATGGGCGCGCTCACCGTCGCCGTCGTGACCAAGCCTTTTGCTTTTGAAGGCAAACGCCGCATGCAGCAGGCGGAGCGCGGCATTTCCGAACTCATGGAGTCGGTCGATACCACCATCGTGATCCCCAACGAAAAACTCCTGGCGGTAGCCGAGAACGCGGGCTTCTTCGAGTCCTTCCGCATCGCCGACGATATTCTTCGCCAAGGGGTGCAGGGCATCTCCGACATCATCACCATCCCGGGCATCATCAACCGCGACTTTGCCGACGTGAGGGCCATCATGGCGGGCATGGGCTATGCGGTGATGGGCACAGCCACCGCGGCCGGAGAGCATCGCACGGTGGAAGCCGCACAGCGCGCCATCGCTTCGCCGCTGCTCGAGGCGGGAGCGATCGACGGCGCCCGCGGCATTCTCATCAACATCACGGGCTCGAATTCGTTGAAGCTCGCTGAAGTGCAGCAGGCTTGCACCATCATCCAGAGCGCGTCGCACGAGGATGCCAACATCATCTTCGGCGCGGTGCTCGACGAGAAGATGAAAGATGCGGTCAAGATCACCGTGATCGCGACCGGTTTCAAAGAGGAAACATCGGTCGTGCGCGCCGCCACGAAACCTGCGATCCGGTCATCCTATCGCGAGAAGTTTCGCGCCAGCGCGATCCCTTCCGCGAGCCCGAGCCAGTGGCCGAACCCGAGCCTGTTTTTGTACCGGAACCGGCCTTCGAGCCCGATCCCGCGCCGGTAGCCTTTCAGGAACTGGCGACGGCCAGCGCGCCGCACGCCGAGGTGATTCCGCTCGATGCGATGAGGTCGGCCCCTCCCAGCTACCAGGTGGAGGATCTCGACATTCCGGCGTTCCTGCGGAAACGCAGCGAAGTGATGTAGAAAATCTACAATGCAGGGTTGCTTCCGGATTGCCGCTAGCCTTGATCGGAAACGCCTCGGGCAGGACACTTTGCAAAGGACTGAAACTCGATCCGAGGCGTTTTCGATAAGGAGGCTAGGAGGAAGCGGCTTAGTCCTGGCCGACCATACGTCCATGATCTCGCGCGTCACTTCGAACTGAGTAAACTATTGGCGCGCATGCTTCCCGAATTCGCCCGATCATGCGGTTTAGTGTTGTTAGCCCGTTCGCCACGGCGGTCCGGCCATGACTTTCGGCTCGCCTCCGACGGCGCGCAAAGGAATGCGTCTCTCAATTGCCCACTGTTCCCACTCCAACGCGGTGCGGCTGCTAAAGACTTTGCAGATCTCAACGTAGGCAGGATTTTCTGTGTTAGCCGGGAGCAGAGCGATGCCAGTCCAGTCTTCGCGGCCAGCGGCAATGCAGAAGCGGGTCCATAGATGCGACTCCAGGGCCGCCAATGCCACTTGACCATCCGAAGCGAGATAGATTCCATAACAGCACACACTGCCGTCCAAGAAGGGAACGGCGGGAAGCGCCAGGGCCTGCGCTGCCTCGGCCAGATAGACCTCGTAGAAACCTCCGCCACGGCGCAGTCCGTCGAGGGCAGCCATCGCTGTCCAGAAGGCGCCGCACAGATCAGCAATCTGGATGCTTTCCCACGCCGATTGCAGCTTACGAATCAACCCGGCAGCCGCAAGATAAGTGAGGTCATGTCCGGGACATTGGTTCGATGAGGGATCGCGATATCCTGCCATTCTGACATATACAATTTTAGGCTGAACCGCCCTCAATACCTCCGGGCCCACGCCCAGCCGTTCCATCGTTCCCGGCAGGTTGCTCTCGATCAATACCGCTGCCTTCTGCACCATTTTCAGCAGCAGCTCGCGGCCCTCCGTTGTCTTCAAATCTAGCATTCGCGTTTCTTTGCCGGCCTGGAGCTGATCGTAAACATCGGGTGCAAACTGCAGCAGCAGATCCTCTGTGGGCGCGGTTATGCGTAACACTCGAAGTCCCATGCGGTGGAGCATTTGAGCAGCCAGGGGGCCGGGCATGAGTCGGGTAAGATCGAGTACCAGCGGCGGCATTCGTAAACCCATTTCTTGCTCAGATATCGGCCGCGATTCTGCAAGATTTGTCACACTGACTCTCCTATTCCAAAGTATAATTCCCACCCAATTTACCGCCTCCCCGGCAGGACCACCATCCACCTGCGGGCGGCGATAGGCTTGCCCTTATCGTTACTGGCTTATGGAGGTTTTTCGTGAAGTCCACCATGATGTCATCACCGCTGCTACTTGCCTGCATGCTGGAGCGGGCGGGCAAACTTTTTCCCGGAGTTGAGATCGTCTCGGCACGGCCCGATGGTTCTCGCCACCGCTACGGCTACCGCGATCTGCGCAGGCGCGCCCGGCAGTTGGCGGCAGCCCTGCAACGTGCTGGCATCGCCAAAGGAGATCGGGTGGCGACATTGATGTGGAACGAGCATGAGCATCTGGAAGGTTATTTCGGCGTTCCCGCGGTCGGAGCCGTGCTACACACGTTGAACCTGCGGCTGCATCCGGAAGAACTCGCCTATATCGTTAATCATGCCCAGGACCGTTTTCTCATTGTGGATGACGTGCTGCTCGATGTCTTCGAGCAGATTCGTCCTCGCGTCCAGTTCGAACGCGTGTTCGTGGTTGATCACGGCAGCGGCAAGCTTCCGACCGGATGCGAATCCTATGAAGACTTCCTGGCGGAGGCGGGCGGCGCGCCGAATTGCCCTGACCTCGCCGAGGATGATGCAGCGGTGATGTGCTACACCTCGGGTACCACGGGAAAACCCAAGGGCGTCATCTACTCGCACCGTGCCCTTAGCTTGCATTCGCTGGCGGCATCCCTGCCCGATCAACTGCATTTCAGCTGCTGCGATACCGTTCTCGCCGCCATGTCCATGTTTCACGCCAACGCATGGGGGTTCCCCTATGCCGCGACCATGAACGGAAGCAAGCAAGTTTTGCCCGGACGAAACCTGCAACCCGAAGCGCTGCTAGACTTGCTGGAAACGGAGCAGGTGAGCCTCACCGGCGGAGTTCCTACGATTTGGCTGGCGGTACTGAATGCTCTCGACTGCTATCCCGGCCGATGGAAGCTGGCTCCCGGCTTACGAGTAATTGTGGCGGGCTCCGCCGCGCCGGAGTCCATGTTCCGGCGCTTCGACAAGCTGGGCGTGCGCGTCATTCAACCGTGGGGCATGACCGAAACCACGCCCTTGGCCACGGTCTGCACCCTCAAGCCCCACATGGAGAGTTGGCCGGAGGATGACCGCTACGCGGTGCGTGCCAAGCAGGGACTGCCATCACCGTTTGTCGAGGCACGCGCAGTTGGCGATTCGGGCGAGACGGCCTGGGATGGCATCACTGCGGGTGAGTTGCAGGTACGCGGACCATGGGTCGCGAACAGCTACTACCATCTTGACCAAGGCGACAGGTGGACGGCCGACGGCTGGTTCCGTACCGGAGACGTGGTCACGATTGATGCTGAGGGTTATGTAAAAATCACCGACCGAGTAAAGGATCTGATCAAGTCTGGCGGCGAATGGATCAGCTCCGTGGACCTGGAAAATGCCCTGGTTGCACATGACGGTGTCAAGGAAGCAGCGGTCATCGCCGTACCGCATCCCAAGTGGCAAGAGCGTCCGCTGGCGGTGGTGGTGTTGAAGGAGGGCTGTAGCATTGGTGATTCCGAATTGCGAGCCTTCCTGGAGCGCCGCTTCGCCCGTTGGCAGTTGCCCGATGCCTTCGTGTTCGTCAACGAGCTTCCCCACACCTCCACGGGAAAGCTGCTCAAGAGCAAATTGCGGCAGGAGTTTAACGACTGGCAATGGCCTCAGCAGTCCCGCCCGACTTCCCAGGGCAGTGGATAAACGATGTCCGGAACCGTCGGCCCACAGGCTCATGAAAATCGAAAGATTGAGAAGCCAACACGGTCGACTGCGAGTCGCGATTCTGGGCGAGTGACGGGCCAGGACTAAGCCGCTTGCGCGGAGGTCGCTACCGCGTGGCGTAAGCCCGAAGCATCAGAGCGCTGCCTTGAAAGACTCGCGGTCCAGCGCTACGATGATGTGGATATTAATGACCAGGCACAACATATAGATCGATGAGCATCAATAATTAGCTCCTCGCGCAACTCCTCTTGCTACAACGACTTCCAAGCCAAAGTCGATTCAATTACGATAGCGCACCGCGTCCGCCGCAAACGCAAGCGGCTTCCTCCTAGCCTCCTTATCGAAAACGCCTCGGATCGAGTTTCAGTCCTTTGCAAAGTGTCCTGCCCGAGGCGTTTCCGATCAAGGCTAGCGGCAACCCGGAACTAATCTGCGCAAATCATAAGCTGCCAAAGCCCCCGTCACTTCCTTTCCTTAATCCACGCGTCAATCTTCCCCTCCAGCACGTCGAGCGGCAGAGGGCCCTGATCGAGCACCGCATCATGAAAGGCGCGCAAGTCGAACTTCGCTCCCAACTCCTTTTGTGCCCGCGCTCGCAGTTCGAGAATCTTCATCTGTCCCATCTTGTAGGAAAGCGCCTGCGCCGGCCACGCAATGTAGCGATCCACTTCGGTCTCGATGTTCTGGTCGTCCATCGCCGTGTGCTCGTAGAAATAGTCGATCATCTGCTGCCGCGTCCAGTGCTGGGAGTGCACGCCGGTGTCGACCACCCAGCGAACCGCGCGCCACATTTCATTCTGCAGCCGGCCATAGTCGCTGTACGGATCTTGATAGAAGCCCACTTCTTTGCCTAGACGCTCGGAGTAGAACGCCCAGCCTTCGGTATAAGCATTCAGATCGAGGTTGTACTTGCGGAACGGTGGCAGGCCCGTGAGTTCCTGCGCAATCGAAAATTGCAGATGATGTCCCGGGACGCCTTCGTGATACGCGATCGCTTCGACGTTGAGCAGCAGCCGCTTCTCCGGCGCATACTCGTTGACGTTGATGCGTCCGGGACGCGAGCCGTCTCCGGCGCCGAGCGAATAATCGGCGGGAACGCCGTCGGCGCTGCGAAACGATTCCATCGCCACCACGGCCAGCTTGTTCTTCGGCAACCGCCCGAATAGCTCGGGCAGCTTCCCGTACATCTGGTCGCGATAGTGCGTGTAGAGATCGAACAACTGCTGGCCCGACGTGGCGTGCAATTTCGGATCCTGCCGGATGTGCTCGTTGAACGATTTCAGATCGCTGAATCCCTGCGCCTTGGCAATAGCGAGCATCTGGGTTTCAATTTCCGCGACGCTCTTCAAGCCAAGCTGGTGAATCCGGTCGGCTGTGAAATCGGTGGTCGTCTGGTGACGGACGGCGAAGCGATAGCGCGCTTCTCCGTCAGGCAAGGCCCACACGCCGGGATCGAGGCGGCCGTGCGGCGCGTAATCCTCGCGCACGAACTTGGCGAACTTCGCATACGCCGGCGCGACGTCGTTCTTGACCGCGTTTTCGATCTCTTCACGAAGTCGTTTCCGCTCTGCCTCGGAAATCGAGTCGGGAAACTTGCGCAGCGGCTCGGTAAATGGACTGTGGTCGAGCGAATCGTCGGCAATCTGCTGCGCCTGGCTGGAGACTTTCTCCAGCAGATATTTCGGCGGCATGCGATGATCGCGCAGTCCGTCGCGCATGTGTCCCATCGCTTGTTCAAGCACCCGCGGAATCTGCCGCAGACGGGACAGGTAGTCTTCGTAATCCTTCACCTTGCGGAAGGGAGAGTCGAAGGCGAGCGAAGCGTATTCCAGGTGAATGCCGCCAAACTGCGTCGCGGGCATCTCCCAGTCTTTGAATTGCGCGCTGTCGAGCGCCTCGCGCAAGCTCCGCACCATGAGCCCGTGGTTGAGCTTTTCCTGCTCCGGAAATCCGGTGACGTCGATCGCCTCAAAGCGCGCCACCGCCTGACGAGTGTGTTCGAGTTCGTCTGCAATCGCCTTATCGGAGAAATCGCTGAGCCGGTCGTTGTAGCGATCGTCTCCGACCTGCGTGGCGAGCTCCGGCTGCGTGCGCAGTGAATATTCCCACTCCTCGGCGAGCAGTCGATTAAGCTCGGCGCGCCGGGCTTCGAGGGATTGCCCAGCGGCTTGGGCGAAGAGTGGGACGGCCAGAGCCACAGCAAAAGAGAAAATCACGAGCGCGGTTCGCAAGAGGCAGGCCTCGGCAGGATCATCCGCAATAACTACTGCGGTCGTGATGGATTCTACCGCAGACCGCCTAGGGACAGGTCAGTTGTGCCGTGGCCCAGACCGCGCATCCTCCACTGCAAGCGGTCTGCGCGGGACAGGGATAAATGCCGACTTTCTTCGGAATGTCCCACGCTTTGATCGAATACGTGCCGGCCGCGCCGCTGGCACATTGAGCAACACCGGTGTTGGTGACAGATACGTCAGCCGTAGGCGCGTTTTGCTGGCAAGCTACCCAATTGGCCGGTTGCGGCGTGACCGTGTGAGTTGGATTGCTGTAGTAGCCGGTGGCGACAAACTGGGCTTGACCTTCGGCAGTTGCCGGGCTCAGCGTGATGGATTGAAGTTGACCCGGGCCCGAGCCGCAGGACAGCGCAAAGGAAGCGACCAGAACCAAAGCGAGAAAAGAAAGCGCGAACCGAAACTCTTTCATAACCCCTCCGCAGGGTGGGAACCCAGAGCGGGCGAAAAGTTAAACGTCGAGTGCCGAGTTCAGCACATTTCTTAGGATGTGCGTTAATTAGGATACGCCGTCCGGAAAATATCAGAAAAGCGCACAAACAGGGCACTTGCTCGCGCCACAATGTGTCAGCCTAGCGGATTTGGGTCCCCCGACCTCCCTGCCCGCCCCCGCCCAGATGTGCAAACCGATGCAAAGTGAGAGTACCTTCCAAGGTAACAATCCGATCCGGTTACCATGGTGTTGGTACCTCTACAAAAATCACCTTAACTACAATTGTTTCATATAGTTATATCGAAGATTCCGCTAGTGGCCGCTTGGTACTATAGCATTGCGCTGAACCACGTAAATCGCCTACTATCGAATAGTTGCGGGAAATGCGCTATCGCAGTGGTGATTTGGCGACACTCTTGCATCTATTGAACTAGGCCGACAGATGAACTAAGCGCTAGATTGGCCAAGTACGATCGGGGATGGTGCAGTGAAAGTTACGGCCTGGTTTCTTCGTCTCGCATTTTTCGTTGGACTGGCAATATTACTGGAAGCGACTGGCATCGCGGCCAGTGTTAACCCGCGCGTGCTCACGCCGCACCGCAAAGCTCGCGCCGTCACGGAAAACCAGCATGCCAAGAGGCGCATGCGAACTCTGGCACGGAGTCGCGCCCCGCACTCGTCCTACGCCGCGCGTTCTTCCGCCACCCATCGCCGCCATCGTTATTACGAGCGTTTCTCCACCAGTTCGTTCGCCTCCGATATCACCGAAGGCGACGTGACTGCCGGCGAGGACCCCGTGGTTCGCCAGGCCGCGATCGATGCCCTGGGCAATATGAACGGCACCGTGGTTGCGATCGAGCCGACCAGTGGACGCGTTCTCGCCATGGTCAATCAGAGGCTCGCGCTTTCCAGCGGCGCGCAGCCGTGCTCGACGATCAAGCTCTCCGTGGCTCTGGCCGCGTTAAGCGAAGGCGTGATCGACGAGGGAACTGAAGTCAAGCTGGGGCAACGCTACCGCATGAATCTCACGCAAGCCCTGGCGCACTCCAACAACGCCTACTTCGAAGCCGTAGGCCGCAAACTAGGCTTCGAGAAGGTGCAGTACTACGCGCACCAGTTCGGGCTCGGCGAACTCGCCGGCTATCACATTCCGGGCGAACAGTTGGGCACGTATCCGGAAGAAGAGATCTCCGCCAAGCTGGGCGGCGTCGGCAAGATGTGCTCGTTTGGCGAGGGCATCTCGATGACCCCGCTGCAGCTCGGCGCGCTGGTGACGGCAATCTCGAACGGCGGCACGCTCTACTACCTGCAACATCCGGCCAGCCCCGATGAAGTCGCCAACTTCCAGCCTCGCGTCAAGCGCCATCTCGATATCGAGCCCGTGATTCCCGAACTCTCCGACGGCATGGCCGGAGCGGTCGCCTACGGCACGGCGCGCAGAGTGGGTTTGAACTTTAACGAGGAATCGATCTTAGGCAAGACGGGAACGTGCTCGCGCGCCGGCACCCGCTTCGGATGGTTCGCCTCTTACGCCAACACCGATATCGGACGCATCGTGACGGTGGTCTTCCTGCAAGGCGGACGTCCCACCTTCGGACCCAAGCGGCGGAGATCGCGGGACGCATGTATCGCAATCTTTACGACCACGATTTCATCGTGGCGGGGACAGCCGGGTTTGTTCAGCCGAACCGGTGCAGAAGGCAAGCAGCGTGAGTACGCAGCAGTAATAATCCTCCGCAGCGCAAGATTCCGGAAAGTGGGCAGGTGGGTCCTGAAAGCTCGCAGCCGGGGGCTAAGCTCTCACGCATTTTTGCGGAATTTTCGTCCTACCGCAGGGCTGATGCTGTGCTTCTCAAGGCCCGCTCGAATCAGCGTTTGCCGCTTTTAACCTGTGAAGCCGCAGGCGTCCCCTTTGTACTTTCTTAGGGGATTTTGCGAGGACGCTCAACGGGTAGGCGAGGCGATGGCGATGTTGGGAGAATTTTTCCCCTGGGGTCGCTTTGGTCGATCGGGTGCGAAATCGAATAAGAAATCTGGTATCTACCTTCAACCGCTTTGGGGTTCGGAAGTTTAATAGACCTTGCCGGCCTCGTGGCAGTGATTTTTGAGTGGGCTAGTGGCCAACTAACCGCGATAGGCGCGCGAATTGAGATTGCTTCAGATTGACGCAAAGATGTTCGCTCGCCGGGATCTACCGCGAAAGAATAAGGATCAAGAATTGTGATGATTTTTGGCGCCGATCCACGCGCCGTCAAGATAAGCGATTGGCTTCGTGGTGACGCTCCGCATTCCGATGCAACTTTTTGTTGATCTCCAATGTCTTGGATCACATACACTCAGAGCCTTGCCCGCTTCGGGCTGCCCGTTACGTTGGTGCCGGGAGTCGTCGGCTTTCACGTCGAATTTCACGTTGCTGGGACCACAGTGAACCGGGTCGACTGGGAAAAATCTCGCGACGGATGGCCGAGGCAGGCGTCAACATCGAGGTACTCTACAGCGACCACGATCACCAACTGATTCTTGTGGTGGACGACATAGCCAGGGGACGAGCGGTTTCTGACGCATGGACGCGCCAGCAGGCTCCGCCTGATCATCAGACGTAGCATGAACGGGGCGCCGAGCATGAGGAGCAATCGGTGAAACAACACACCTATGAGGTTCGAGTGGACTGGACCGGCAATGATGGTGAAGGTACGAAGACATCAAAGGCGATGGTCCGACCACACTATCGCCTGCGAGGGCAAGCCTCTGATCGCAGGGACTAAGCGACGCGAGCTTTCGTGTTGATGGATCCCGCTACAACCCGGAAGAACTCTTGGTCGCCAGCCTTTCCTCCTGTCACATGCTTTGGTATCTGCATCTGTGTTCGGTGAACCATGTGATCGTCCTCGACTATCGGGATTCAGCTTCTGGGGCGCTGGAGGAAGGCAATGATGCTTCAGGAGAGTTCGTCCGAGTGACGCTTAGACCTACAGTGAAAATTTCTCCCGGCAATGATCGAGCCAGAGCTCTCGCTATTCACGACGAGGCCCATCGCCTTTGCTTCATTGCGCGGTCGGTGAGATTCCCTGTTGAGCGTCGTCCCAGAAATCATTGAAGCAGCAGCCGAAGCTCCCGAATCGTCGGCTACTCGGAATCTACACCCAGAAACAAGCCGGGAGGGTCATCTCTCCCCTGACATGCTTAAGTTAGCGCTTACGGGGCTTCGCCCCGCCTGGACAGCCGAGGGCGGCTGTCCCTGCGTGAGGCTTACCGCTTCACTTCGTCCTTAGCAACCACGCCGTCCCTGATGTGGACGATGCGGTGCGCGTATTCGGCAATGTCGTGCTCATGGGTGACGAGCACGATTGTGTTGCCTTCCGCGTGCAAGCGATCAAACAGCGCCATAATCTCGTTGCCGGTTTGTGAGTCGAGATTGCCGGTCGGTTCGTCGGCGAGGATGATGGCCGGCTTATTGACCAGAGCGCGGGCGACGGCCACGCGCTGGCGCTGTCCGCCGGAGAGTTCGTTGGGCTTGTGGTTCATGCGGTCCCCCATGCCGACCGAAGTCAGCGCGGCTTTGGCGCGCTGGGCGCGCTCTTCAGAGGGAACTCCGGCATAGATCAGCGGCAGCTCCACGTTGTGCAGCGAAGTGGCGCGCGCCAGCAAATTGAAAGTCTGAAAGACGAATCCAATTTCTTTATTGCGGATGCGAGCCAGTTCGTCGTCGTCGAGCTCGCTGACCAGTTGTCCGTTGAGCCAGTATTGGCCTTTGGAAGGCGAGTCGAGACACCCGATCAGGTTCATCAGCGTCGACTTGCCGGAGCCGGACGGGCCCATGATGGCGACATATTCGTTGCGCTGGATGCGCAGGTTGATGCCGCGCAGCGCATGCACCTGTTCCGAGCCCATGTCGTAGGTCTTCCACAGATCCTCGGTCGAGATCATGTAGGAGTCGGGCGCAGACCCATTTGCAGGCCTATCGATTGGCAAAATTTCGGCAGTCGCCATCTTGCTCTCCTTATGCGGATCGGGCTCGAGCACGCACGCTCCTATGGCCGTTCTATCTTGGACGTACTAACCTGCCAGAAGTTAGTGGTAGAGACGCGGCTTGCCGCGTCTCCTGCCGCGGACTGAGACTACTAACTTTCGTCTTCCTTCTTCGGGGCCGAATTATCTATTTTCACACTCGTCCCCGGTTTCAGGGTACGCAAAACCTTGTAGCTGCCGGTGATGACTTCGTCACCCTCTTGTACACCTTTGGTGACCTCGATATCCGTGGTGCCGCTGATGCCGGTATCCACCGGAACGAATTCGGCTTTCTTCTTGCGGATCACAAACACGCCCTGCACTTCTTCTTTGTCTTTCTGCTTCGATGCTTCCGCCGGAGCGCGGGTGGCTGCTTCTACGCTGCCCTTGCCCGCATCTTTGGGCACGAGATCGGTCGGCGTGCGGACCGTGAGCGCTTGAATCGGAATGCTGAGCACGCTGCTGCGGGTCGCGGTCGTAATCTTGGCGGTCGAAGAAAGGCCAGGACGCAAATCCGCTGGCGGATCGGTGAGGGTTACGACGACTTTGAAGTCTTTCGCTTCTTCACTAGTCGAAGTGGCCTGAGAGGTTGCCACACCGGTCGAGCGCACGATCGCGTTGTCGCCGATTTCGCTGACGACGCCGTGGAAGGTTTTGTGCGGAATGGCGTCAATGGTCACGTCCGCGGGCTGGCCGAGACGCACGTTGACGATGTCGGTTTCGTCCACCTTCACCTCGGACGTGATCACCGACATGTCGGCAAGCGTCATCAACGTGCTGCCGGGGGAATTCTGAATTCCGATGACCACGGTCTCGCCTTCACGCACGGGAAGATTGGTGATTACGCCGTCAAAGGGCGCTTCGTAGGTCGTCTTTTGCAGCACGTCGGTAAATCGGGTCAGGTTCGCCTGATTCTGCGTGATGTGCTTGTCCATCGAATCTTTCTGCGCTTTGGCTTGGGCCACCTTAGCTTCGGCTTGGGCCAATCCGGCATCGGCGGACTCCCATGCCGCTTTCTTGACGTCGTAATCCTGTTTGGCGATGAGGGCCGCGTTGTACAGACCCTGGGCGCGTTCCCAGTCCAGCTTGGCGTGGACGGCGTCGGACTTGGCGCGGTTCAGGTCCGCGAGCGAGGTGTTTAGGGCAGCGTCGGCGGCGACAGCGTCGGTTTGAGCCGCCTGCACCGACGCGCGAGTGGCATTGACGTCGGCCGACGACTGCACGTTCTCCAGTTGCGCCAGTAATTGCCCCTTCTTCACGCGGTCGCCTTCCTTGACGTGCAGCTTGATGATCTTGCCAAAAGCATTGGCCCCGATGTTCACGTAGGTCTTCGGCTTGATTTCACCCGAAGCGCTGACCACCGAAGCCAGGTTCTGCTTCTGCACCTTCCCCGTCTGCACCGTCACCACGTTCTTCTGGCTCTGGTAAACGCTCACGGCGACGATGATCCCGAGCACCAGCGCAGCGCCTACTCCGATCAACACTTTCTTCCAGGTCTTCATAGCGAGTTCTTCATACCAAAGGTATCCCTGCGGATCCAGCTACTCCAGCAGACGGCTTTAAGAAAATTGCGGAGCTCTCATTCACTCCGGTCTTTGGGAAGGGCACGACTTCAGCCGTGCCGCCGGTCATTGACCATCTGTTGCGCTTTAGCGCCTGCGGTGAGCTTTTTGCGCCTCTGCTAAGTTCTTCGACGACCTCCTAAAAGTCTTGGCTTACTCCTGGCCCTGGTTATGGAACGGCGAAAACGCACCATAGTTGCGCATGAATAGTTACGTGCCGACAAGGGGTAAAGTTCCCGAATTCCCGCGAAACAGGTCGCTCCCAGTATCGGTCCGCCCGGCTTACGGAGGTCAGACCTGCGGCGCAATTCATTATATCGTGCCCAGTGTCCGGGCATCGGGCCTGGGAAGCGGTCATTGCCCGACCGCCGCTCGACCGTAAGAGTCGGATTCTTATGGGATTTAGAAGAGAGTTAAAACAGACGATCGGCGCAGGAAATCTTTTTCCCGGCAGGCCACTTCTCCTTGCCTTGTGGTATCCAAAGAACATAGAATTAGGTACCTGAAGTCTCTCATGAGGTAGGCCCTTCTATGTTCTCCGCACGTCTTCGAAAACGTTGTTCGGCTGGTGTGCTGGCTGGCGTGATGGCGCTGGGTTTTACCGTCGTTTCCCGAGCTCAGGACAAAGATGCGAAGGGCTCCGAAAGCCAGACCGATCCTTTGAAGCGTCAAATCCCCGAAAAGCAGAAGAAGGCCAACGCCAAGGCGCTCAAAATTGAGTTGAGCAAGACGTATAAGAAGTGGCTCGACGAGGACGTGCGCTGGATCATTACCGACGAAGAAAAGTCCGCCTTCATGCAGCTCTCGAACGACGAAGAGCGCGACCAGTTCATTGAAGCCTTCTGGCAACGCCGCGATCCCACACCCGACACCGAAGAGAACGAGTTTAAAGAAGAGCATTACCGGCGCATCGCCTACGCCAACGAGCACTACGCGGCCGGCATCCCCGGCTGGAAGACCGACCGCGGCCGGACGTACATCGTGTTTGGGCCGGCGGATGAGATCGATTCCCATCCCTCCGGCGGCAGCTACGAACGTCCCATGGAAGAAGGCGGCGGCGAGACCTCTACCTTCCCGTTTGAAACTTGGCGCTATCGCTACCTGGAGGGGATTGGGCAGGAAGTGATGATCGAGTTCGTCGATACCTGCATGTGCGGCGACTATCACATGACCATGGACCGGTCGGAAAAAGACGCTTTGAAGTACACCCCGAATGCCGGCCTGACGCTGTACGAGCAAATGGGCATGTCGAGCAAGGCGAGTCGTTTCACCAACGGCGGTATCGAGCAACTGGGCACCGGGCCGTTTAACCAGGATTTGCAGTCCAAGGAATTCGACCGCCTGGAACAGTTTGCCAAGCTGCAGGCTGCGCCGGCCGTGAAGTTCAAGGATCTGGAAGAAGTCGTCACCCACAAGATCAGCGTCAACCTCATGCCCTTCGATGTGCGTGCCGACTTCGTGAAGGTGACCAGCGACACCGTGCTGGTTCCGGTCACGATTCAGATCAAGAATCGCGACGTCACGTTCCAAAACAAGGATGGCGTGGAGCGCGGCACCGTCAATATCTTCGGACGCGTCACCACCCTCACCGGCAAAATCGTACAGACTTTTGAAGACACGGTGCAGGTCGATGTGCCCGTGGAACTGCTGCCCAAGACCGCCGAAAATTCTTCCGTGTACTGGAAGGCCCTGCCGTTGCGCATCAGCCAGAATCGCTACCGCCTGGACGTTGTCGTCAAGGACGTGAACGGCGATCGCACCGGGAGTTGGAGCCATGCCATCCAGATTCCCGACTTCAGCGAAGACAAGTTAAGCAGCTCAACCCTCATCATCGCCGACCAGATGGAACCGGTGGCGACCAAGAACGTGGGCACCGGCAACTTCGTGATCGGGACCACCAAGGTGCGGCCGCGCGTGGCCCCTTCCGACGGCAAGCCAATCTCGTTCAAGCGCAACCAGAAGCTGAATTTCTGGATGCAGGTTTACAATCTCAGCGTGGACGAAAAAACCCACAAGCCTTCGGCCACCATCGAATACAATGTGACCGACGCGAACAACAAGGCCGTCATCCATACCGTCGAGTCGACCGACACCATGGGCAATGTGGGCGACCAGGTGACGCTGCAGAAGACGCTTTCCGCCGCCAACCTGCCGCCGGGGCTGTACAAGATCGAGATCAAAGTGAACGACAACCTTTCCAAGCAGACCGTGGATCCAACGGCGACCTTCGCCGTGGAGTAAAGAGTAACGAGTAAACTGCTGCCTGGTTTCCCAGGGAGGTGGTGAGCGAGATGTTCCGAAAGTTCGGGTTCCTCGCAGTCGTCGCTGTGATTGTGATGATGATGGTCGCCGCCGTGTCCGTTCCGGCATGGGCGGGCAGTGCCTCCGCCGCGATTCCCGGCGCGATCTCCGGATACGTCCGCGATGCCAGCGGCGCGCCCCAAATGGGCGCGGTGGTGGAAGTCCTCGGCTCCGCGGCCCAGGCGCTGAAGGCCTTCACCCTGAAAGCTTTTACCGATGATCGTGGTTTCTACTCCGTCTCGGGTCTGCTGCCCGGAACCTACAGCGTCAAGGTAAGCGCGCCTTCCTTCCTCCCCTCCCTGCGCGAGAAAATCGGCGTGCGTTCCGGCGCCAAGCTGATGGTGAATGTCACGCTGACCACCCTCTACGAAGCCATCCAGCTTGTTCCGCTGCGCGCTCCGGTGGACGATGACGATTGGAAGTGGACGCTGCGTTCGGTCGCCAACCGCCCCATCCTGCGCGTGCTCGAAGACGGCACCACCGTGGTCGCGCAGAGTGGTGAGTCAGCTGCCGACCACAACTTGAAGGGCGCCTTGTCTTTCATGGCCGGATCGCCCGGCCAGGGTTTCGGCAGCCCCGCGGATATGAATGCCGGTTTTGCCGTGGAGCGTTCGCTGTTATCGAGCGGCACCGTGCGCTTCAACGGCAGCCTCGGTTATGGAACCGACGGCCAGAGCATTCCCGCCGCTGTGCTCCGAACGACCTACACGAACCGCTTCAACGGCATGTTCGAACCGTCCATGTCGATCACCGCCCTCCGGCTGAATTCGCCCGACCAGTACGCAATGCCCGGCGCTGCCCTCGAAGCCCTGTCGGTCACCACTTCCGATCGGATCGTCCTGGGCAGCAAATTCGAGATGAAGCTCGGCAGCGAATTGCAAGCCATCCAGTTTATGGGGCGGGTGCACGCCTTCAAGCCCTTCGGGTCGGCCGATCTGCACATCACTCCAAACACGGTGCTCGAATATCAATACGCGAGTTCCGTCCCGAATATGGGATTGGAAGATCGTTTGGGCAGGGATAAAGATGATAATGATAATGATCGTCCAGGAGACGATCCCCTGAATTCTACTTCCGCCGACCTCAGCGAAACCGCGCCGCGCATGAGCATGACCGGGTTCCTGCCGGCTGTCGAGCGGGCCCGTCACCAGGAAGTATCGATCTCCCAGCGCGTCGGCAAGAACAGCATACAGGTCGCCTTCTACTCCGACAGCATCATCGATCCGGCGCTGATCGGGATCGGCGAAATGACCCCGGGCGCAGAGTCGGCCATGTCGGGCGACGTGCTGCCCGATGTGTACTCGGGTACTTTCAGCTATCAGGGGAACGATTTCTCGACCCGTGGGATGCGGGTGGTCGTGCAGCGCAAGCTGTTATCCGACCTGACCGCAACCCTCGACTATGCTTACGGAGGCGTGCTCGACCTCTCGCGCCCCGACGTCCAACTCCAGGACGCACGCCAGTGGATTCGCGCCGAGCAACGCCATGCCGTGGCCGCCAAGTTCAGCGGCACAGTGCCCAAGGCGAAGACGCGCTGGATCGCCTCCTACCGTTACACCGGAGGCCACCGCGCGTTAACTCCTGTCGACCTGTTCGATAGTTCACCCGGCCAAGCCGGTCCTTATTTAAACCTCTTCCTCCGCCAACCGATACCAGCCAGTTTCCTCGCGGGACACATGGAAATTCTCATGGACCTGCGCAATCTTCTCGCTCAGGGCTACGTGCCCGTGATGGGACCGGACGGACGCACTCTTTATCTGGTGCAATCGGCGCGCTCGGTGCGCGGCGGCGTGGCCTTCAGCTTCTAGCAGCCTGCGGAGAAAATCAGGTTTCGCATCCCACGCGCGGATCGCAAGTTTCGTATCCGGCGCTAAGGATCGCAGGTTGCGTATCCGGCGCTTCGGATCACAAGCTTCGTATCAGGGCATCGCTTTAGCGATGCCGAAAATTCTTCGTAATCCGACGCCCCTTTAGGGGCTTTGCGGAAAAGTCGCTGTTGCGCTTCGATTTTGGGTGGAGCAGCGCTTCAGCGCTGCGATTAACTGCGTTGTTTAGAATGCGGCTTTAGCCGCCGAGGGCAGCCGCAGCCCGCAACGCGAGCAGCCAGGGTTCGCGCCTCATGCTCCCCAACCATCGCCCGCAACCTTCTAGATTCCGTAGATTCACAATCTGTAATTCCGTATTTCGAAGCCGACTTCCAGCGCGTCCGAGCGTCAACCTCCGCGTCCGATCTGACCTCTGGTCTCTTCCGCGCTTCCTGTCGACCAAACTTCCCGCCCCAATCCCCTTCCTCACACTAATCTGTGAAGTTGAGCACTGTTTTTTCGCGAACGCTCGTTTATAATGCGGCGTCTTTCCAAATGGCACCGCGTTTGCTGCATTGTGCTGCTCGCGAAGCGTGGGTGTGTTCCAGCGCCCGCGAATACTTAAGGAGAGCCCGCAATGAAACTGCGTTTATTGGTGGTGTTCATTCTTCTATCGGCGACCCTGCTCGTGGGCCAAACGTTTCGTGGGACCATCCTCGGATCCGTCACCGATCCCTCCGGAGCAGTCATCGCCGGAGCGACCGTTAAAGTGCGCAACCTGGGCACTGGCCAGGAGCGCACGGCTGTGACCAGCGCCGACGGCAGCTACGCCGTGCCTGAGCTGCCCATTGGCAGCTATTCCGTAACCGTGTCGCAGACCGGCTTCAAGACTTTCGTGGCGACCGGAGTACCAGTCGACGTGGCCACCGAACGTCGTGTGGATGCCGCCCTCAAGACCGGAGCGGTGACCACGCAAGTCGAAGTGTCGGCCGAAGATTTGCCCATGGTCGAGACGACCTCGAACGACCTCGGCGGCGTGATTACCTCCCAGAGCGTCGAGGACATGCCTGTCAACGGCCGCGACTACACCAAGCTGATCTACCTCAATCCCGGCATCGCCGGCTCGCCCGACCAGATCTCCGATTCCCCCGGCTCTCTTGGTGAGTTCTCCATGAATGGTTCGCGCGGCCGCGCCAACAACTTCCTCCTCGACGGCACCGACATGAACGACGGCTTCCGCAACGACCCGGCGATTAACGAAGCCGGCGTGTTCGGAGATCCGGCGACGATTCTGCCCCTTGATGCGGTCGCCGAGCTTCGCGTCCTTTCCAACTACGAGGCCGAGTACGGCCGCAACTCCGGCGCCGTGATCAACACCGTCACCAAGAGCGGCACCAACAAACTGCATGGCTCGCTGCTCGAGTACAACCGCACCAGTGCGGTCGGCGGCGCGCGCAACTTTTTCAATACCACAGGCCCGTCGAACCCATTCCACAACAACCAGTTCGGCGGCTCGCTCGGCGGACCGATCGTTAAAGACAAGACCTTCTTCTTCGTTGACTACGAAGGCCAGCGCGAGTCGGGCGCGCAAGGGGGCACCAGTTGTGTTCCGGAGCCGAACAGAATAACCTTCGACGGCGGCGCCACAGATTCAGTGATCCAGAATCTGCTCGCTCGCAACCCCTGGCCGAGTCCCAACTTGGGGACCCGCCCCACTCCGTCCGATCCCAACTGGAGTAAATTTGATAATGGCTGTCCGGACGGTCCCAACCTCGCGCTCTCCACGCTGTTCAATAACCGGGTCGACAGCATGATTGCGAAGGTGGATCACAACTTCAACCCCAACAACATGCTGACCGGCCGCTACTACTTTGGCGACAGCGATCAAAGCTTCCCGTTTGCGCAGCTGGCCGGCGGCTTGCTGCCCGGTTTCAACACCATCACTCCCACACGCGTGCAACTGGTCTCCATTTCATACGTCAAGGTAATGGGCACCGCTCTGAACGAGGCGCGTCTGGGCTGGAATCGCTTTGCCGAGGGTTTCTTTCCCCAGGATGACAACTTTAATCCGGCTTCCATCAATCTCAACACGGGCGTGACGTCGCCCTTTGACTTTGGCTTGCCGAAGATATCCGTTACCGGTTTCGCTCCGTTGGGCGCCACCAACTCCGTGCCGCGCAACCGAGTGGATTCCAACTGGCACTTCGTTGATGATTATGGCTGGAAACGGGGCCGTCACGACTTTAAGCTGGGCTATGAATTCCGACGCACTACGATCGCGATAATCCAGGACAACACGTTTCGCGGTAAGCTCTCCTTCAGCGATCTCCCATCGTTTCTGGAAGGCCTTCCGAGCAGTGGCAAGATCGCAGAAGGCGACACCAAGCGCCATTCCTACGAAAACAGCGACGGCCTCTTCATCCAGGACAGCTTCCGCTGGACGCCCCGCCTGACCTTGAACTACGGCCTCCGCTGGGATTACTTCGGAGTCGTAGGTGAAAAGAACAACCTCTTCTATCAGCTTGATCCAACCACTTCCTCCAACGAGGCTCCCGCCCCTCAGCTCTATGGCAAGGATCTCAACAACTTTGCTCCACGCCTCGGTTTCGCTTACGACCTCGCTGGCAAAAGCAAAACCGTCATTCGTGGCGGCTGGGGCCTGTTCTATGATGCTTTCTCGCAAGACATCTTCCTGGGCCACATCCCTTACAACTGCGCCTTTTGTCCAGGGCCGACATACTCCGGGATTGGGCCCGCCGCGATCACATCGGCCGGGCTCTTCGGCGGCGCTCTCAGTACGACATCCCCGGTATTCTCCGGATCTCCCTCTCCCCTGGGCGACTTCTTTGGCACGAACCCAAAGATCCGGACTCCCTACACCCAGAATTTCAATCTGAATGTGCAGCAGCAGTTCGGAAAGACGGTTGTGGAAGTGGGCTATGTGGGCGCTCGCGGTACCAAATTGTTCCGCTTCCGCGACCTCAACCAACCCAGCCAGGCGCAAATCACCGCCTTCGACACATCCAACCCTGCCTGTGGTACCAACTGTCCCATCGCCGGGTTTGATTCGGGGTCTAACGTTCCCCGGACCGTGTACCCTAACTTGTTCTACGTGAACCAGGAGGAATCCACAGCGAGTTCCACCTACCATGCGTTGCAAACCAGCATGCGGATCAACAGCTGGCGCGGACTTAATTCCACCCTCAACTTCGTCTGGTCGCACTCCATCGATAATGCCAGCGACCTCGAGGATTTTATTCCCAACGCCGCCCAGCCGAATAACAGCCTGCTCCCCAGCCTGGAGCGGGGAAACTCGAACTTCGATATCCGCCGCCGCCTCACCTGGAACTTTGGTTACGCTCTTCCCAAGTTCGGCGGGGGTGCGTCGAAGCTGAAGAATGGCTGGGGATTCGACGGCGTCTTGAACCTTCAGGATGGTCAGCCCTTCCAGTTGAATTACAACTTCGAGGGCGACTACTCCGGTTCCGGCGAAGGCTTTGACCGGCCCGACGTGGTTGGCCCAATCCGCTACGGAAGCGGCCCGTACAGCGTTGACCTGTCGTCCTTCCAAGTGCCTTGCACATTCGGCAACACTACCGGGCTCACTATCCCCAACCCTAACCCTCCCCCCGCCACACTGCCGACGACTGGCGATAGTAACTGCCAGTCCGGATCCCGTCATTTCGGCAACATGGGCCGCAATAGCCTGCGCGGTCCAGCTTTCAAAGAGCTGAATTTCTCACTCTACAAGAGCACCAACCTCACCGAGCACGTTGTCTTGCAGTTCCGGGCCGAGTTCTTCAATATTTTCAATCACCCCAATTTCAGCAACCCCAGCTTGCCGGCCTTCATCTCCGATCCGGCGACCAACGGCATCGATCCGGCTACCGGCCGGGGCCTCGCCACCAGCTCGACAGGCACTTCATTCCTGCCACTCCAGGCCACCGGCGATGTCGGCATCGGCAACCCGTTCCTGGGTGGCGGCGGTCCGCGCGGAACCCAGTTTGTTGTGAAGATTAAGTTCTAACTCGTAATGCTTCTTCCCCAGCTCCTCCCGCGAGCATCGCGGGAGGGGCGTTTTTTTGCAAATAGTTTCCGCTCCCACGTCCCCGCAAACTGGAGTACACTTCCACGACGTAAGGCGAATTCTTCGGCAACCCGAAGAGGACCAGCCTGTAGAGAATCCCGCCCCGTAGGGGCATCTGCCAATAGCCCGGCGCTTCAAAGCCGGGAAGACTGGGAGAGATACGCGAGTCCCGGAGGGACGTAACTCAAAACGAGTTACCTCCGTTATCTTTCATATAGTTAGCGTCAGAGCGAGACTCCTATCAGTGGAAGTTTAGTGGAACCCACAAAGGAGAATCGTTATGGACGCAGCAGCGGCAGCCCCGGCACCAGTTGTCAAACGGCAGAGAAAAGCGCGCGCTGTTCCGAAGGTCAGAGTCTACAGCCGTCATCGAAGCGAGTGCAAATGGGCGGGCGACGACACGCGAATCGGCTGCGACTGCCCGAAACAACTGACATGGTTCCGCGATGGAAAGCTTCACCGCGTGGCCGCCGACACTTGTGACGGTGAAGTGGCAGAGAAGAAAGCGCGCGAGCTGATGAATGGATTCGAAGCGGCTGCCAAGGGCGAGCCGACGCCGATTCCTGCGGGTGCGTTGACGACGCTGCTCGACGACGCGGTGAAAACTTTTCTTGATACCAAGGCCGCGTCTGGGGTCACCGAAAAGCACACGGCGAAGCTCAAATTTGAACTCGAACACTTCTCCCAGTTTGCTCTCGGCAAGGGTCTGGTCAACATTGGCGACATCAAGACGGAGCATGTGGTCGCCTACCGCAACAGTCTGACTGGCGCGCAGAACACCCGCGCGAAGAAGGTTTTCCGCCTGATCGGCTTCTTCCGTTTCTGTGTCGAGATGGGATGGATTCAGCGGAACGTCGCGCAGGCACAGGTGGTGAAGCTAAAGTATGACGACAGGCAGACACCGAAAGCACTGACCGACGCGCAGTTCGAGACGCTGCTGGCCGCCGTGCAAAAAGTGAACCGGCGCACCACCGATGACCAACGCCGCAAGCTTCGCGGTCTGTTGCTGCTCATGCGGTGGTCTGGGCTTGCGATCAGGGACGCCGTTTGCATTGAGCGCGCCCGGTTTGATCGCAAGGGCACCCACACCACACTGTTCTTGCACCGTGCGAAGACTTCGCACCCGGTGTACGCCACGCTGCAGAACAAGATCGTGGACGAGGTCTTTGCGCTGGCAAATCCGGACGGTCGATACCTGTTTGTCGAATCGGTGCCCCAGGACGAGCGCGGTCTTGATCTGCTGGTTAAAGGGTGGGGCGATCTGTTTAGAAAGCTGGGTCTGCTGGCCGATCTGCGCGACGATCACGACCAGCTCTTACACTTCACCAGCCACAGCATGCGCCACACGTTCGTTTTCTGGGCGTTGAACGCCGGACTTCCAACTGAAGACATCGCGGCCTTACTCGGTGACAGCGTCGAAATCGTGGCACGCCATTATTCGGCCTGGATTGCTGGGCGCCAAGAACGCCTATCAGAGCGCATGATGCAAGCCCTGAACTAGAGATTGCGATTACTGGAACGACGTTGATGATAAACAAGGAGACGATATGACTACCACTTTCAAGGTAATTGGAACCGACCACTTCGACTGGCCGCCGGAGGAATACCCCGCTGGCGATTTTGCCACGCGAGCCGAGGCGGAAGCGAAGAAAGCAGAAATCGAGAGAACGTCAATGAACACCGCCGCAGTGAAAAAAGTAGAGTCGATATGAATGACGCCGGGATGCGCGGTTGCTCTGATTGTGCTCTTCGCTTGCGAGGTTTCTTGGCGTTCCGTTTTCTTCGCGCTTCCATGCCCGGTAGTGCGGCTGTTGGACAGTAAAAGTCTCCATCGCCAGTGGCGCGAATGGGCACCATCAGAATTCACGACGGCGGTGGGACTCGAACCAACGACCTACGGATTATGAGAACACACGGGGAACTTGCGGCGTTTTGAAGGTGTTCTACTTTATTCGATTCTTTCATCGCTTGCAAGCCTGGCCGTCTTGTCAGTTGTGCATCCGATTTGACTGGTTCTAATCCTTTCATCATTACAATTTCATTACAATGTTTCGAGCGACAAGGAATGCGCCGACCCTTGTAAAATGAGGGACAGCGTTGTCTCCCACACCAATCACCTGTGCGAGTCCATCCGCAGCCAGGACGGCCGCGATGGGGGGCGTCCCGGATGAAGTTCCGGTCGGACTCTGCGTTGGGCTTCCGGAAGGCGGGTTTTGGGAGTTCGCGGTCTGAGAGCTCGGCCCAGGCGCGGCAATAATACTTCCCGTCAAACTGCCAAGAAATGTGTCAATACTCGATATAGAAGCGTTGATATCATTCACCTGGGCTAGAGCAGCTGTGTCTTTCTTAATGTCCGCGTCTGTTTTCTGATTCTTTTGTTTTAAGTCGCTAATCTCAGCTTCTTTATCCTCCAGCGCCTTCCCGCTCAACTTTCCTTGCTTTACTTGATCTTCATCCGCTTTCAATTTATCCGCATCTGTCTTGCGCTGAGCGGCAAGATTGTCGAGGTCGGTCTTGCTCACTTGCAGGGAGGGATCTCGCAGTATCGTCTGAAGACAGACCCGGCTCAGCATCAAATTGCCCAAACCGGCAAGAAAAGGAGAGTTCTTGAAGTCCAACCCTGCCAATGTGTACGGGGCATATGTATCCGGCATGAGTACCGGCACATTCAAACCTCGTAGCTGCCTTCCCACATTATCCATTTTTCGGGTCGCCGCCAAAGGCTGCAATGTTCCTCTGAATCCATTCGAGTGCGGCGATCTGGTCCATCAGGCCGTAGTTGCCGGACGAGTGGTGCGGGGACTCGCGCGTCAGCTCCGGATGCGCAAGAAAGCCGAGCGGGCCAAGTCGATAGGCGATGGTGACAACGATCACGTCTTTACGCGCGAGGCGGTCGCCCCAGTACAGAGGCATCGAGGCCGACCCGTTGATGTACCCGCCGCCGTAGATCCAGACGATCACGGGTAGGCTCTCGTGCGCGGTCTTTGCCTCTGTCGTTGCCTTTGCCGGCGTCCAGATGTTGAGGTAAAGACAGTCCTCACTCACTGCCGGCGGCGTCTCACCCGGCATGGACACACCAACCTGCATACACGCCGGGGCAAACGCGTCCGCCTTGCGCGTGCCAGTCCAGGGTGCAACATGTACCGGGGGACGCCAACGCAGATCGCCGACCGGCGCGGCAGCGAATGGGACGCCTTTGTAGATACTCAACCCGCTTTCACGTAGCCCGGATATTGCGCCGGATTCCGTCAGGACTTGCTGCGTAACAGCGAAACTGGCCAGCTGGACTGCCGCTACTATCACACCCACGAATTGCCATCGCTTCCGCATACAGATCCTTCGGTTTTGCTAAGAGGGGAAAAACTTCAGATGGGCTGACTTAGTTCAGAGAACCTGAACGAGTAAGAAGAGGTGGCTTGCTCGATCACGATGCTAGGCGTGTGCGCTACCCGTTGTCAAACAGCGGCTGGAACAGCAGTACCTACTCGGCTCACTCCAGAGTCGTCGGCCAACCGGAAGCGTGCGCTGAGCAGCGCGTTGTTCAGGGGGGTTGAAGTCCCTCTGGCGCTCAAATGAGGGGCGCCATATCCAAGAAGCGGGGTTCGTAGCCTCGCTGGCCGGAGAAAGCGGAAGGTATGGAGAGGTCTAAACGGGCACGAAGGCGAAAGCTGGACACAGCCAAGGCTGACCTGAAGCCACCGCTTGCTGTACTTCGGAGGGCAGGGTGTCCATCGTGAGGTGGAGTCCGAAGGGCATGAGGAGAAGTACCGGGCCGTAATCGAGGGGGACAATCCCCCAGATGAACCGGTCGGCCCAAGGTGGGGCAAGGTCGAGTCTGCGTTTCCGAGACGAAGGCATTCTCATTCACCCACCACACCAAGGTGATTGCGGGCGGCACGGTACGGAAGAACAACGCGTAACCTCAGGAGAACTGGCAGAGTCTCCGGGTAGCACCGGAGTAAGTGAGCCTATAAGCGCAAGCGAAGTGGCGAGCGACGCTCGGTCAGTAGTCGGACGGCTGAATATTAGCTGAAGCGTGATGAAAGTTACGTGACCGGGCAACCGGCGACGGAATTGGGTCGGGGAAGGCAGCCGACGAAGATGGTCAGGAAGAGAAAGAAAGCCAGAGAGTAAGGGCGAGAAGGAGGAACAGTTCCATGAGTGAAAAACCCGTACATTCTCGTCTGAGGAGACTGGTGGACTGGATCAACCTGACGGGTGCAAAGAAGGTCCATTCATTAATCGACAAGGTGTACAAGCGGAAGAACCTGGAGATGGCCTGGGAGAAAGTGAAGTCAAACCGGGGCAGTGGAGGTGTAGACGGGCAAACCCTGGAGGCTTTTGAGGCGCAGCTGAACCAGCAGTTGGATCGGCTGCAGCGAGAGCTGAAAGAGGATACCTATCAGCCTCTGCCGGTGCGACAACACCCGATCCCGAAGCGGGACAAACCCGGCGAGTATCGCATGCTCGGCATACCGGCGATCTATGACCGCGTGTGTCAACAAGCGCTACTCAATCGGTTGGAGCCCATCTTCGAGCCAGTATTCGACGACGCGAGCTTCGGATATCGGCGAGGGCGATCAACAAAGGATGCCTTGCGCAAAGTGTGGAAAGAGATACAAAGCGGGTCCGAGTGGATCGTCGATGCGGATCTCCGAGACTTTTTCGGGTCCGCGGACCATGAGAAACTCCTCACGCTGGTAGCCCAACGAGTAGCCGACGGCCGCGTGCTGCGCCTCATCAAGGCGATGCTCAAAGCGGGAAGCTACGGCAAAGGGCAGCTCTTTCCTAGCGAGCGCGGCACTCCGCAGGGTAGTGTGGTTTCGCCCGTGCTCAGTAACATACTTCTGACGCCGTTTGATCGGGAGATGCGACTGAGAGGATATCAGTTGACTCGGTTTGCCGATGATTGGGTGGTCACCTGTAGATCGGCAGCAGAGGCCCGAGCCGCAGTGAACGTGGCCCGCCGAATCCTGAAACAGCTGGGCGTGGAGCTACATCCGCAGAAAACGCGGATTGTCCATGTCCGATACGGCTTCGAGTTCCTTGGCTACAAAATCAAGCGCGGGTGGAGGAAGCTTCATCTGCCCGAGAGCAAGATTCGTAGTCAGGCCCGACAGGATGCGCTCTATGCATATCCCAAGGAGAAGTCGCTTCGTCGTTTCATGGACCAGGTACGGCAGCGCACCAGACGGACGACACCGCTGACAACCGAGGAACTGATTGCGGAGCTTAATCCGCTCCTGCGGGGCTGGGGTGAGTATTACAAACGCGCCCAAGTCCGCAAGCTCTTCCAACGTCTTGACAGCTGGATCCGACGACGAATCTGGTCGCATCGGTACCGGAGCTGGCGTAATGCGGGCTGGAAACGGCTGCCCGCGACGCAGCTCTACGGCGAGTACGAGCTTGTTCGGCTGATCTATTTAATTCCTTCTCTTGCATCCTGGCGTCGCTAAGTCTTCGTGAAAGCTGCATACGGGAAAACCGTACGTGCAGTTTGGGCGGCGGACGGAGGCCAGCGCTACACGCGCGCCTCCTCCGACCCGACTATCCACAAACGGGCTTCGAGGAGATCAACTGACCTCCTCGAAGAGGACTTCTGGCCCGGCGTGAGTCAGTCTTAGCCCATAACTTCAGAGTTGCCCGTCACTCGGGAATAATCGCCAAGGTGTTGGAATGGTGCCCATCCGAAAGTCCCCCGGATGGAGTGTCGGAGGCGGACGTGGTTGGTTCTAAAAGCCAATTTGGAAGAGAAAACTACATGGCTTTAGCTCGAGTTGGTGGTGGCACGAGGCCCATTCGCCGACTAAATCTTGGAGTCCAGGATCGGAGCGCAGAGGATCGAGAATTGGATCCACGTTAAGGTACGCTATCCAAACCGCATGCTCGTCATATGCAAATTGAAGCCCCTTCAGTGCCTGCGGTTTGTCGCCTAGAGCAGCGTAGATCTGAGCCAAGCCGTACGGCGAAACATAATTCCGTCTAGCTTCCTTCTGCAGGCGATCAATTACGCTTCGGGCTTCTGCGTTCCTTCCCGCCGCAGCGATAGGCGACACCAACCTGAGCCATATACAGTGGACTGCCCCCAGAAAGGCTGGTTGCCGTCTGGAATTCCGAGATCGCCTGCTCATGCATTCGCTTCCCCAAGTATGCTTGGCCAAGCAAAAGATGAGCGGGCGCGAAGCTCGGGGCGAATTCGAGGGTCTTGAGGCTTTGCGCAATCGCCTTCGTCATATCGCCCGGCAAAGTAATAACGCAATCCAATCTCTTCGATTGCGGAGACCCCGCGGGCGAGTCGGTCAGGTCGGCGACAGCAGCAGCACCCGGCGGGCTTCATTCGATGCTTTATTGAAGTCGCTCCTGAATTTCTCGAAGTTCGCTTCGCTAAGCGACGTGAGCAGGGGCTGGCCAGGGTGATGTTCCTTTTCGCCCTCCTCACTCGACATACCACCTTGGTAATCTCGACGCCAGCCGAAGATTGGAGCACCTTAATTGTGATTCCAATCACATAAGCCGGTGACGCCGGTTCCCCCATTGGAACAAGAACGACCACGAACACAAAGTTCTTCCCCGCTCTTCGGAGGCTTTGGGCAGTGCTTCCCGGCAAGCTGGGATTCTTGGTGCACACGGAAAGCAAGTACTCGACCTGATTTCAGCCCGCGGTTCGACATGGGTTTGTGTGCGCACCGCGGGAGTTAGAGGTTCGTATATGCGGGCGATGCTAACTCGTTTCTGGCTGCTGTCTTTCTGCCTAGCGTGGTCGGTTGCGGCTATCGCCCAGAGCGACTACAAAGTTATCTCCGTCACCGATGGTGGAACCATTTCCGGCACCGTGAGGTGGTCTGGGCCGGTACCCCGCCAACTGGCTGTCCCGATCAACAAGGATCCGCAGATCTGCGATCCGGACTCCAAGAAAACCGCCGATCTGGAGCGGTTGATCCTCGGTCCAGAGGGGGGCGTGGCCAACACTATCGTCTACCTGAAGAACATCTCGGCCGGCAAACCGCTGCTTCTCCCAGAACAACGACGCCATCTGGATCAGAAACAATGTCATTACATCCCGCACATCCTTCTGGTTCCCCAAAACGCTGTGCTCAGCATGCAAAGCTCCGATGCCACCCTGCACACCTTGCACATGGACGGCGCGGCCACCTTCAACCTGCCTTTCCCGTTCGTCAATAGGGTCACTACGCGCAACATGTCCACGCCTGGGCTGGTGCATCTTCGCTGTAACGGCGGTCACGTCTGGATGAATGCCGAGATGATGGTGGTTCCTCACCCGTATTATGCAGTTACCGACGAGAGCGGCCGCTTCGAACTCACCGAGGTGCCGCCAGGAACCTATCAGATCGTTGCCTGGCATGAGGGCTGGATTTTGGCCGGGAAAGAACAGGCTTACGATGTTCTGACTGAGCGGACGGTGCAGCGCCCCATCTTCAACGAGCCCAGGAACTGGGAGAAACCGGTCACGGTCAACGCGAGTCAGCCCAGCGTAGTGAATTTTCTGATTTCCACTAAGTAGACGATTTCACTAACCTACTTGTCACCTGCAACTAACTCCCCGAGTTAGCCATCATCAGCGCGAAAAGCGCGGGCAGATAGATGATCGTAGCCTGCAGCAAGCGCCGAGCCGACGGTTTGGATGCAGCCGCCGTAGCCGGCAGTTGCGGATACGCCATTCCCATGGACACGCGGAACAACGCCGCGCCCATCAAGATCGCTCCAACCAAGTACACCCGCCCCGACATTCCCAACGCCACCGGCAAGATACTCACAGGAATCAAAGCTCCGGAATAGGCCAAAATCCGCCATACAGTGGACTTTCCGTCGGACTCGACCACCGGCAGCATGCGAATGTCGCCCTGCGCGTAGTCCTCGCGATAGAGCCATGCGATCGAGAGAAAGTGCGGGAACTGCCAGACAAACATAATGGCAAAAAGAATCAAGGCCTCGATTTGCAGTCTTCCGCGCGCAGCCGTCCAGCCGAGCACCACCGGCATCGCTCCGGGAAATGCGCCCACAAATGTGCACACCGGAGAAACTTTCTTCAGCGGAGTGTATGCCGCTAAATACACCAGTGCGGTCAAGAACACCAATAACCCAGTTAATAGGTTAGCAAAGATCGCGAGATACGCGGAACCGCCGAAAGTCAGCGCTAATCCAACGGCGGCCGCGTGGGCCCTGGTCATGCGTCCGGAAGGCAGGGGGCGCGACGCGGTGCGACGCATGCGCGCATCCACGCCCGATTCGAGCACTTCGTTGAGCGCCGCCGTTCCGCTCGAAACCAATGCCACACCCAACAGGGAGTGGAACAGGCCCAGCGACCAAGACGAAATGCCAAACCGGTGCGCGCCAAAAAAGTAGCCGCACCATGTCGTAAGCACGATTAGAGTCGTTATGCGCGCCTTGGTCAGTTCGGCATAGTCGCGCACCAGAGAAAGCGATGGTTGCAACATGGACCCCACGCTCGCCGATTTGCTCCTTCCGCCCTCACCCGGCGGTTTCGCCCAAACCGGCAGCCATCGAACAAATCCCCACGGAAGATAACAACCCCAAAAGACAGCATTCGTACATCGCTATTCGTCCAATGTCAAGGAAAACTTGAATCGACACTTAAATCGACAGCGCATCTTTCTCTCATGATGCTTTGCATGAAAGGCGATCGTCGGCGACTGGGGACGGCCACTAGCGGCCACCTGCGGGGCCGGAAACGCTGAAGGTCTCGGGGGGATCAAAAAAACACCGGTGCCAAAGAGCCGCATCTGACAAGGTGCCCGCCCGCCATGCCTGCACCGTCGCCAGCGTGGCCGCGATCATGCCCCCATCGACCGAATCGAAGATCAATACCACTCCAGACAGTTCGTGCGCTCTTCCCGCCAGTTCCGCGTAATTCTTGTCGAGCAAAGACTTGGCGAATTCCAGCTTCGCTTGCGCACCGCCATTCTTCTCGTTTTCCTGGATCTTTTGCACCGAGATGATTTTCACGTTCCTACCCCGCAGCGGCTCCCAATCCCCCGGGAAGGGCGCAGTTTCTTCGCGCGTCACCTGAAACAGATCGGCGCCAAGCGGCGCTGCACTCTCGCTCGCCAGCGGAACGTCGGAAATACGCTCTGGCATCTCCAGGCTCGTGCGCCAGATCCATCCCCGCGACAAGCCGGAGATCCGCACGTGAACCCAGTCCGCATTGAAATCCAGCATCTCAAACTCATCGTGTGCGCTCGCCAGAAACAAAGTCTTGGCATTTAAGCTGGGAGTCGCAACCACCGGAGTCCCGGATTTTTTTATCGCAACCAGATTCTTCGGATGCGCCTGGTTTTGGAGCACCTCCTCCAAACTCGCAGCCTCCGCCCGCAAACTGGCTTCAGGTTGAACTGATGGCTCCAGCGATTTTTTTGACTCCGACAGTTGCCGACTCGACAACCCCTGCTCCAACGAAGATGAGAACGCGCGCCCGGTTTCCGGTAACTGCGGCATCGGCGCCGAGATGGCCGGCTCCATAGTCTCTCGTTCCGCAACTCCTTTTTCCGCAGATGCCGGACGCTTGGCCGCAGCCGACGGAGCAATCACCGGAAAATCTTCGCTGGAACCTGCGCTGGAATTCCCGCCCGGACGGGTTGCACTGGGGCCAATCGCCATTAAATCGGTCAATTGGTCAAGAAGATCGGATTCGAGCCGTCCATTCGAAGTCAGCAGTTGGTATCCCGAGTGAGATGGAATTGAATCCGTGTACCATGCCGTGACCTTCGTGCTCACCCGCACCACTGATCCGCCCGACGCAGTCGAGTTCACCTGCGCGGCAGTTTGATAAAAGGCCCGCTGGTAGCGGTTCAAGGGATGATCGCCCGGCGAAGCGAACCCGTCCAACACCGGCAGGCGTCCGCTCATCGACGGTTGCAACTCCTGTAGCGCTCGCTCCACCGCGCTTTTCGGCTGACGGTAGGTGCGTTCGTACGGGCCTGTTTGCGCACCACCACTCCGCGCGGCGGCCGTCAGAAACACGGCAAGTAGAAACGTGGACGACAGCGCGCCGCGAAGGAACCTGCCAGGGTCGCGCAGACTCTCTCGGGTCATGGTACCTGCTCCAACTGATCCCGCCGAATCCATCCGTGCTGTCCGTCGTGGGTCTCGACCCCGTACCAATAAGGCGTTGAAATCAGAATCAGGACTTCGACGCCAGGCTCCAGTGATTTCATTGTGCTTGCAGTGTGGAACGGAGCCGACTTAAGCGGCGCCCCGGGCTTCTTGATTAGCCGCTCCACCTGCCGCCGTAACTCGGCAACGTGCTGTTCCAGCGATTCAGCCGGCAGCGCGTCGGCCGACGGTTGAGCCATCGCGGATGTTGGTGACACAAGGGACGACGATGCCGCAGAGGCAGACGCCTCCCGGCTGGTCGTGCCCGCGCCATTCGTGCTGTCAAACTTCGCCGCCGACGGTGGAGTGCTCAGCACAACCGTGTCACTGCCCAGGCCAAAGTTTTGCTTTGCCAGCTGCTCCTGTTTTGCTTCTAGAGCCTCGGCGGTTTCCTTTTTCATCAGCTCGACCGCCGCGAGGCGGTCCTGGATGTCCTTGTACTCGCTGCTTTCCACCGAGCCGTCGGATTGGTGGGCGCTGCGCCGAAAATCCTCCACAAACAGAGCGTCAATGCGCAGGACGGTATTATTGTCGCCCTGCGACTGCACCACGTAGCGCACGGCCAGCGTTCCAACATCGCCGCTGTCTTTGAAATTTCGCGGATCCAGCGCCTGCTTCCGAACCTTATAGAAGACCTTCCCGCCCTCCGTCCAAGCCGGAAACACGGGCGTCGACGTGGCCGCGACCGCTCCGGTGATGTACTCGTCTTTGTTGTATTCCTTGGTTCCCCGGATGATCGTGTTCTGGGCCACGTCTTCCACCACCTGCGCCACTTCGGGCTCCGGCAGCGGAACATTGACGATCAGCCCCGCGCCATACTGCAAGACGTCCTTTTTGCCGGCGTGCGCGGGGATCGCCGCCGCTGTCAACAGAAGAAGTGCTGCGCCTACCCGGAGATACAGATCCGCTCTACGAAACACAACCAAACGACTCGGCTCCTTGCTAACGCGAAAACCGTTGTCCCAGATCACGGCGCGCTCCGGTGTTCTTGTTGGAAGAGTCTTATACGCTAAATTGACAGCTGTCAACTCCGCGCCGCAGCACCCCGAGCGCCATCCCCTTGGTTACATTCGAAGATGCATGTAAACAAATTGTAAAAAAACATTGACAACCCTATTGCACTTTGCCGAACACGGTAGTACTATCCACGCCCTAGTGGGGTAATCGCCTCTTCGTGGGAAAAAGAAGTTTCTGCACAAAAACAGGACCCAGGCACTGGTCGTGACGTTTGACCGCTGCCCGGTGGTTGTTGCTTGCGCGTTGTGCGGAACTTCGGCTTTTCAAAATCTGTGAACCTGTCTGAGGAGTGCAGCATGCGTATGTGGGCGCAGTCTCATCTCTGTCAGAAGCCGCAGTGTGCACCTTCCGTTCTCGCCGCTGCTTTCGCGTTAATTTTTCTGATCTTGGGCGCCAGCCCGCGGGCAAGCGCGTTACCCGCCTTCGCCAGGAAGTACGGCCTGCGTTGCTCGGCCTGTCATGAAAGCTGGCCCATGCTGAATTACTTCGGCCAAAAATTCAAAGACAACGGCTACCAACTCATGAACGATCGCGACTCGCCGATCTGGCAGAATCCGGGATATTGGCCAGTCACGTTCCGCATCACTCCGGTTTGGCATCGCCTGAGCACCGGCAAAGTTGCCGTCGACAGCGGCACCGGCCAAGTCGAGCAGCGGATCACGTCATCGGGCTTTGATCTCAGCGGCCTCGATTTCCACACCGGCGGCACGCTGGAGAAGAACTTTTCCTTCTACGTGCTCCCCTCCTCCGATAGCACCGCCTCATTTCACTTTGAAACCGTCATGGGACGGCTGGATAACGTGGTCGGGAGCACGTGGCTGAACGTCAAGTTCGGCAAGTTCGAACTTGACAACCTACTCTCTGAAAAGCGCATCCTGACGCTCACGGGTAACGGCGGGATCTACCAGCTCTATCACTTCATTCCGGTTGGTGACGGCAATCCCTTTGCGCAAATGGGAGACAATCAGCTCGGCGTTGAGGTGATGGGGCATTCCTACAACGACCGCACGCGCTACTCCGTGGCGCTGCTCAGTTCGAACGATGGCCAGGTAGGGTTACCCTATGGGGCTGAGTCCTATTCCACATTCATTACCGGCAGTCAGGCGTTCGATGCCGGCAGGCTCGGCGTGCAACGCCTCGGCTTCTACGTCTTTGCCGGCCAAGCCCCGACCAGTTATCTCACCAGCCTAGGCGCCCCGGTTGGTGGCTCAGGAACTCAAAACAAGGGTTTCAGTCGCGAGGGCTTCGTTGGGCAGTTCTACTTCGGCCAGCGCTTTGACGTGCAGGTGGTCACCCAACATGGATCCGATAGCGCATGGTTTGGGCAGGGCTACGGCGACCTTATCGACGCCTATGCGTCGAATCCTGGCGTAACCACCTGCCCCCCCGTTTGCAACAACACGCCGGACACAACGCTCCCTGCGGGTTCGCGTAACCCGACCTGGAATGGTGTCCTTGTTGAACCCCACTACGTCTACAGTCCGCAACTCCTGTTTCTCGCGAGATACGAAACGATCAGGATGTCGCAGCAGTCGACTCCCGGAACGCGCTCAGATCTCGGCAACATCGACACCTACACGATTGGCTACCGCTACAACCCGTTTATGACGAGCCGGGCGGGTTTTGCCTGGCACAACGAATTCAACATTTTCCATCAGACCGGAACATCGCCGCTGACTAGCACGAATGTCAACACCAGCGAGCTATTGATGGGGTTTGACTTCGACTTCTAACCAACGGGATAACCCGCTGGCGGACTCGATTCGCCAACGCTGACTTCGATTAAGGGTGCTGACCATGTGCAACCTGACTATGAAAAACTTCAAGCCAGAGCGTTTCGTCGGCGTGATTCTTTCCACTGCGATTTTAGGGCTGGTCCTCACTGCCGGGTTCGCCGCTCGGGCCTCCGCCCAGGAAGCGCCGGACGTGGGTCCGAAGCCGCCCGTCGTGGTCAAGCCCATGGAGAGCCACATCGGCAATATCACCGGCCATGCCGCGGCCGCGAAGTCCGACTACAAACGCTACTGCGCCGGCTGTCACGGCAACTATGGCGATTCCAACGGTGAGAACGCGGTTTGGCTGGATCCCAAGCCGCGCGATTTCACCATCGCCACTTTCAAGTGCCGCTCGACCCTTACCGGCACGCTGCCCACCGACGAAGATCTCTTCAAGAACATCGGACGCGGCTTTGCCAACTCCAACATGCCGATCTGGAATACCTTCACCAAGCAACAGCGCGCCGACCTGGTCGCCTATATCAAGATCTTCTCTCCCCGCTGGGAGAAGGAAAAAGCCGGCGACCCGATCAAGATTCCCCCCGAGCCCCCGGTCACCATCGAGAGCATTGCCCACGGCAAGGCGCTGTTCACCAAACTCGAATGCTGGAAGTGCCACGGCCTGCACGGGGAGGGCGACGGTCCGTCCGCCTCGACCCTCACCGACAGTAAGGACAATCCGATTCGTCCCTACGATTTCGCCGCTGGCAAGAACGATTCCCGCTTCAAGTGCGGCGACACCAACGAGGATATCTACAAGATCTTCATGACCGGCCTGGATGGCACGCCCATGCCTTCCTTCGCTGACGTGATTCAGCCGAACGACGCCTGGGATCTCGTTCATTTCCTGCGTACGTTGCAGGTCAAACGTCACGGCAAGGAAAACGAAGTTCTGTCTGCGGCGCATGGAGTTATTCCCCCGTACGTGGATAAAACCCCTGCGCCAGCAGCCGCCCCAACCGATAACAAGTCGCCCGGTGGTGGAAACTAGTCATAAGCAAGGGGAGAAATTCGATGAAAGCTCGCTACAAAACATTTGCGGTAATGGCCTGTACGCTGCTCATGCTTGGGTTTGGTCTCTGGTATTCGGCGCATAAGACGCTGAATGTGAGCGCCGCCGCGACTGGCGGGATCACGGGAACAATCAAATTTGAAGGCACGCCACCCCATCAAAAGCCGATTGACATGTCGAAAGAGCCGAATTGCGCAAAGGAACATGCTAGCAATCCGGTTACGACGGAGACAGTCGTTGTCGGTCCGAAGGGGGGCCTGAAGTGGGTTGTCGTGTACATCTCCGAGGGCCTGGATGCGGCGACGGCCAGCCAAGTGCCGTCTGTGACGCCGACTTGGGATCAAAAGGGTTGTCAGTACATGCCGCATGTGATGGCGCTGGATGTGAATCAGCACTTTAAGGTTGCCAACAGCGATCCGCACTCTCACAACATCCATCCCTTGCCGGCACCAAATGGGGCGAACCATGAATGGAACCGGTCGCAGCCGCCGGGAACCCCGCCGTTCGACCAAGTCTGGGCGGGTCAGGAAGTCGCGATTCCGGTCAAGTGCAACATCCACCCCTGGATGCATGGCTACATGGCGGTGGTGAAAGGTCCGACAGCAGTGAGCGATGACAACGGCTCTTACACCATCAAGAATTTGCCGCCGGGCAACTACACCGTGACGGCTTGGCAGGAGGTCTACGGCAGCCAGAGCCAGAAGGTGACGGTCGGAGCGGGCAAGCCGGCAACCGCTGACTTTACCTACAAGGCAAAGTAGTGAATCGGACAGCGACCGCAGGACCGTCAGGCGGCGGAGTCTAGTAACTTGACCGCATTCCTAAGAAAGTAAGACGAGAGGCAACGACCGGTCCGGGGAAAGCGGCAACCGCTGATTTGGAAACAAGGAGGGTATATGGAAACTGCTATCGGAGTGTTTACTTCGCGTGATAATGCGGAAGGTGCGGTCAAGGAGCTGCGGGAGCGGGGTGTGCCGCAGGAATCCGTCGTTTTTTTAACTCGTTCCGAAAGCGACGCCAAGAACCTTGCAAAAGAGTTCGGCGCCTATGTGGGAGGTTTCGTGGGCGGCGCCGCCGGGATGACAACCGGAGTTGTGGCTGCAACGCTGCTTCTTCCTGGGATCGGGATGGTATTCGCGCTGGGGTTCGGCGCCGCCGCTTTGCTCGGGGTTGCGGGTGCGGGCGCGGGTGCCAGCGTCGGCTCGGCGGCAGCACACGACGCGGACGCGCCGCAACCGACAACGGCTGAAAAGTCTTCTGAGGACGTCGCGTTCTTCCGGGAAGTACTCAAGGAAGGGCGTTCGCTGATTGTGGTTCGGACAGAGTCAAAGGAACTTGCGAGTTCAGCGTGCGCCGTTCTTGACCGGCTGGGCATCGGAATGGAAGGACGGAGCCCCGTCAAGATGCAAACCGCCGCCCGGCAGGTGGGCGGAGTAACCGTCCTTGACATCAGCGGAAGAATTACGCTGGGCGAGGGAAATGTCATTCTCCGTGAGATTGTTCGAGATCTGGCGGAAAAAGGCGCCAAGGCGCTGGTGCTGAACCTGGGCGAAGTTCAGTACATAGACAGTTCTGGAATCGGGGAATTGGTCAAGGCTCACACCACGATTCGAAACCAGGGCGGGCAATTGAAACTCACCAATCTGAATAAGCGAGTGCATGATTTGCTCGAGCTGACGCGGCTGTCCGCCGTTTTCGACATTCAAAAGGATGAGACGAGCGCGATCAAGTCCTTTGGCGGCTCGTCACAGCTGGTGGCATAGCGCATCAGTTTCGCAAGGCGTTTATCGTTTGCCCTCCGCGGGGAGGGCAAGTACTCACTCTTGAAACAGGCCCGTGAAGCTGGGCTGAAACCCGGTGAAGGCGAGGGCAACATGGCGAAATTCTTTGCGGTCACCATCATCGTAATCGCGATCCTTTCCGCGATCCCCATCCTTCGACACACCTGGGTCGCGCCAGAGGATATCTCGACTCATGGCGCTCTGATCGATGAACAGATGTCAGAAACCATGGCAGAGGCTGGCATCTCCTTTCTCGCCGCACAGTTCATTTTGGCTATTTTCATCTGGAAGTTCTCCAACCCTGGCCCGAATGCAAGGATCAAGAAGTTTCCCGGCGGCGCCAAGGGTTTGGTGATTGCCGCCCTGCTGGTCGTAGGGGTAGAAGTCCTTGCCCTCGGAATCTTCGGAGTGAAGGCCTGGGCTAACGTCTATCTCACCGCGCCCTCGGCCGATGCCATGCCGATCCAAGTCCAAGCGGGACAGTTCGCTTTCTATTTCCGCTACCCCGGTCCCGATGGAAAGTTCGGCCCCCTTCACCCCGAGCTCATCAACGAGGGATCGCAGAATTTCTTCGGTCTCGACCCGGACCACGATCCGGATTCCAAAGACGACATCGTGACCGCCGAGATGGCCATCCCCGTGAACAAGGAAATCCATCTGCTCATGCATGCGAAGGATGTTGGACATTCCTTTTTTGTGCGGGAGTTACGGGTGCAGCAGGATTTTGTTCCCGGGTTGGATGTTTCTCTCCACTTCACGGCAACTAAGGTCGGCAGGTACGAGATTGTCTGCACCCAGCTTTGTGGCTTGGGGCATTACAACATGAAGGCATACCTCGATGTGATGTCCCAGCAAGACTTCGACGATTGGCTGAAAAAGGAAGCGGCATTGCAGTAGGTCTTCCCGCCCGCACTCAAGCGCGGGCGGATCGAGATGTCTCTTTTGAGGTGAGGGCAAATGCACGACATGTCAGCGCACGCGGTGCAACACCACGCTCCTCCGACAAGTTTCATTCGGAAGTACGTCTTCAGTCTGGACCATAAGGTGATCGGCAAGCAGTATTACGCGTTGGCCTTGGTCGCGGCTCTTTGCGGAATGGTGCTTTCCTGGTTTATGCGCATCCACCTGGGTTGGACTAACGCCGCGATCCCCGGCCTGCAATTGCTTTCGAAGACTGGCGCTCCCAGCGGGGTGATTACGCCGGAATACTACCTGCAATTGATGACCATGCATGGCACGATCATGGTCTTTTTTGTACTCACGACCGCGCCTTTCGCGGCCTTCGGTAATTTCTTCCTGCCGATCCAGGTCGGCGCCGAAGACATGCCCTTCCCTCGTTTCAACATGATGTCGTTCTGGGTCACATTTGTGGCCTTCGTAGTCCTGATGTCGTCATTCTTTGTCGGCGACGGACCGACCCTTGGTGGCTGGACCCAATACGCGCCGCTCAATGCCGTCGGTTCGGTTGCGGGTCCTGGACAAGGGACAGGTGTGGTCCTTTGGGCAATTTCCATTGCTCTGTTTTGTGTTGGTCAGTTGTTGGGCGCATTAAACTTCATTCCCACCACACTCGACCTCCGGACCAAAGGGATGAGCCTCATGCGTCTGCCACTCAGCGCCTGGGCATGGTTCATCACCTCATGCATGGGGCTGACAGCATTTGCCGTGTTAATGCCGGCATGTATCCTCGTCATCCTGGATCACGTGGCCGGCACCAGCTTCTTTGTCGCATCGAATCTCGTGATTAATGACCAACTGCAGCCGCACTCTGGAGGTTCCACTCTCCTATGGCAGCACCTGTTCTGGTTCTTCGGACATCCGGAGGTGTACATCGCGATCGTGCCCGGGATCGGCATTGTCTCCCACATCCTAGTCACGAACATGCGTCGGCCGATGCTTAGCCATCGGGTACTCATCTATTCCATGGGAGCTCTAGCCGTCCTCAGCTACATGGTCTATGGGCATCACATGTTTGTCAGCGGGATGAATCCGTTCTCCTCACTGGCGTTCTCCTTCCCCACTCTGGTCATAACCATCCCCTCCACCATTGTGGTGCTGATCCAGGTCTTCAGTCTGTATGGTTCCAAGCTGCGTATCAATTCGGCTTCCCTGTTTGCCTTGGGCTTTATCTCGATGTTCGTCAGCGGCGGCGTGAGCGGCTTCTTCCTAGCTCAGCCGTCGATCGATATCATGCTCCATGCGACTTACTTCGTGGTGGGCCATTTCCACATGGTGATGGGCGTCGCGGCCATGTTTGGCATCTTCGGGGCAACTTACTTCTGGTTCCCCAAAATGACTGGACGAATGATGAACGAGACTTTGGGAAGAATTCATTTCTGGCTCAGCTTCGTGGGCGCATATTGCATCTTTATGCCATTCCATTATCTGGGAATGGCCGGAAATGTCCGCCGCTACTCGTCGTTCCCGGATGACTTCCTGCAGCGGCTGATCCCGGTGCACCAGTTCATCACCGTCGCGGCTCTAATCACCGGTGCAGCCCAGCTTATTTTTCTCTACAACCTGATTCACAGCCGCTTCTGGGGCAAGCCCGCTCCCGATAATCCGTGGGAGGCCACGTCGCTGGAGTGGAGCACGCCTACGCCGCCGCCTTGGGATAATTTTGGCGGTAAGCTTCCGGTGGTTTACCACGATCCCTATCAATACGGCGTGCAGAGTTCGGTCGGCGACTACGTCATGCAAGCTTCGCCGGAGCAAGTCAAGACGGAACACGAAGAGAAGTAATTCGCGAGAATTAGCACATTAACGAGAGACATTTGGTTGGAGAGGAAGTTAGCTAGTTATGGCAACTACAGTACATGAACCGCCGCAAATCGACTCGCACCGTTTGCCGGACCAAGGGAATTCGGGGAACGGCGGTTGGCGGAACTTGGTTCCCGCGGACGGTGACCTGAATGTGGCGCTGGAGCACTCGCCGCCAGCGTCTTCGTCCGCCATCTATGTGGTGATTTTCGCAATTACTATGATGTTTGCCGCGTTCAGCAGCGCCCTGATTGTTCGAAAGGGTTCATCGCTGGACTGGCAGACCTTTACTTTGCCGTCGATCCTCTACTTCAACACACTTCTGCTTTTCGCCAGCAGCGTTACCCTGGAAATCTCGCGTCGCCGCGTCGCCGCTTTCATGGGCGGTTTGCAAACTCACGCTGAGAGCCCGGCACGCTGGCTCTACGTCACTTTATTTCTCGGCCTCCTTTTCGTCGCCGGTCAGTATGTCGCATGGTCGCAGTTGAGGGCCGACGGTCTCTACCTGGCCACGAATCCAAGCAGTTCTTTTTTTTATGTGCTGACCGCCACCCATGCATTGCACGTGCTGGGGGGGCTGAGCGGGCTGATCTACGTCATTCGCAAGCTGAGTAACTCGGCCTTGCGGCGAAATGCGCTGGATGCGACCGCGCGCTACTGGCATTTCATGGACATTCTCTGGCTGTACTTGCTTTTACTGCTTTGGATGAAACTTTAACCGACTCGACAATTGGGAGGGGCTGTGAGCCAAGCGGATTTGACCATGCAAGGACACACGACAGGCCTGACGGCGGGACCGGCGTTTTCGATTCCTACCAAAAAGCTGGCGATGTGGTTGTTCATTATCGCCGACACCATGACTTTTGCCGCCTGCTTAGTGGCCTATGGATTCCTGCGCAATGGGACTCCCAACTGGCCAAGACCGTTCCACGGCATCACCAATGTCGCGCTGATGACCTTCATTCTTCTGAGCAGCAGCTTGACCATGCTGTTCGGACTGCGGTCCGCGAGGGCGGGGGACAAAGCCGCGGCCTTCCGGTGGACCATGATCACTGCGGCCGCGGGTATCGCTTTCGCCCTGTTGCATGTTCGCGAATGGCTGGGGCTCATTAGCGAAGGCATGACGCTGTTTAAGAATCCGTGGGGGACCGGACTGTTCGGAGCGTCGTTTTTCAGCATCACAGGCTTACACCTCACGCACGTTACCGCCGGCGTGATCGCTCTAATCGTCGTGGGTGTGCGCTACAAGGGCGGCCGCTACAATGCGGATGACATCGAGGTTCTGGGCCTTTACTGGCACTTCGTGGATCTCGTTTGGATGTTCGTCGTACCGTTGGTTTACCTTTTGAATCTAGCCCACTAGAAAGGAAATCCTAGGAGCAGAATGCTATGACAACAGCGGACAACAGGAGTAATGGAATCGGCAAGGACCTGGGCGTCTATGTTTGCCTGTTGATTTTGGCCGGCTTGCAATTCGTCATTGCCTATCAGAATATCGACGCCTCGCAAATGTTCACGCGCATGCTGGCGGTCGCCTTCGTGGAGGCGGGACTGGCAGCTATGTTCTTCATGCATCTTTGGTCGGAGAAACGCAGCCTTCTGCTGTTTGTCGCCATCTTTACTGTTTTCGTCCTGCTGACGATGCAATATGGGTGGACCGACAGCTTCCGGATGGTTTCCGGAGCGCCGTTTTCAAAATGATTCATGAACGAAAGGGCGATGCGAGTTGGGGGAAGAGATGTTGAGAAGGAAAATGGGGACCGAGAGAGCGTTGCTGCTTATTAGCATCGCGCTGGTTGGACTGGCTATTCTCGCCGCCCCTGTCCCGGCATACTCGCAGAGTTGCGCGCTCTGCTATACGCAGGCGGCCTCCTCGGGCGCGCGAATGATTCAGGCCTTGCGCAGTGGGATTCTGATCCTTATCGTCCCGCCGACGTTTATGTCGGTCGGCATGATTTTCATTGTTTATCGCAAACGCAATCAGTGCAGGCAGGGCGATGACGCGCCCGACTCCGACCACCATTGGTAGTTGCTCAACGGCAGTTAGTAGGGGCAGCATAGCCAGCAAACCGTGCCTTGATCCAACTGATCTGGTCCGCCACCGACGCTCCCATCACTCCGCTGGCATCGACGTCTGGATACTTCAAAAAAAGGATTCGGTCTCCTTGCTTGCACATGCGGGCCACCGCTTTTTCCGACATGTCCGACGGTACGACAGGGTCCACCTCGCCACTGATGACGAGTAGCGGGCCCCGGGCTCGCTTTTGACCGGGAGTGTTCCTGCTGAAAAATTCCTTTACGAACCGATTGTCCTCCCAACCCGGTTTGAGCATTTCGTTGGTGAACTCCGGCTCTGTTTCTCCTCCACAGGTCTGCGTAACACGCTGGTACGCAGGCAGCGCCGAGTCTTTCAGCAGGTCGCTCACCTGGAACTCCGGATAAAGCGCTTTAACGGTGGATGCCAATACCAGCAGCATGCGGTTAGAAGAACGCAGCGCGAAGCGCTCGTAGGCCGGCTGCCCATCCGCCACACCCGAAGTGGCGACGCTGCCCAGATAGTTGGGATCGCGTACTTCGCTCTCCGCCACCGCCACGGCGGCCAGACCTCCCTGGAACGGTCCCACCGCGATCCATTTAGGACCGATCTGGGTCACGGCCGCGCGGGCCGCCGGCACCGAGTAGATGACGTCCAACGCATTCGATTGCATGTCCAGCACCGGCTTGCCGGAATCGGTCCCCAACCCGGAATAGTCGGTTGCAATCACCGCGTAGCCGAGATTGGCGTACATCGCGAGGAGGGGCCCCACGCCGAGATTCTTCATCAGTGAGGGAGCGCACTGTCGCGCCGCTCCCCTGAACTCGTGCGCATAGGTAATCACGGGCCATCCGCTTGCCGGAGGCTTGCCATCCGGAACCAGCACAACCGCCGAGACGGGCAAGTCTTCTCCGTTCGCGGTCCGCGAGTGATAAAGAATCCGCAATGCGGATACTTCATACGGTATGTTGTATTCTTCGATCGGTTCTGAGCGTATCAGTTCTCCCGCCTTGCCTGGGGGCAGCGGATGTGGCGTGTCATAAAAGCTCGTCAGCGGGAGTGTACGGGGTGGCCGGGATCCTTTGGCTGGCGTTGCGGTCTGAGCTTGCGCAAATTCTGGATTTCCAGGCAGTCCGTTGAAAATCAGAGAAACGGCAGTGACCGCCATGAGAAGCGTTTGGGCATTGCGACTTGATGACCGGAACAAGCTAGGCTGTGTCATGTCGTCAGCAGGGGATGGTACCACCTTAAGATTCCGACAGACCACAACAGCCACGCCGCAGCCGGGCTTTTGCTGCTAGCCCTCGCCGTCCAGGCAGGTGTCAGAAGCTTCTGGATGGTCGGCCAACCGGAAGTTGGCCCGAAACGGGCTTCGCGGAGGTCAACGGTGATCTCCGCGAAGAGGACTTCTGGCCCGCGTCCGCTAAAGTACGCCCAAGCATAACTTCCGTTTAGCCCGTCATCCGGAAACTGGACCGGCCGATTACTTTACATCACGGCACGAGCGATTTATCCACAAAACGGGGGAGAATTATGAAAAGGAGTTCATTAGTCAGCCCCGCCTTGCAAACTGTTGCCACTAAGTTTCATTTTCAGATTGTTGGTACAAAAAACCCTCTTCGATTGTGCCGCGGTAGGCGACAATAGCTCAGCACCCCCGTCGCGGTCATGAGTACCCTCAGGCAACGGCTGCTTCTCTTCGGCGGGCTTCTTCTGGGCTGCGCCTGCGCCCAAGGTCAAGCCTTGCAAAGGATCACCATGACTGTCGTCGATGAGAATGGTGTCGGCGTCGCGGATGCCCGTGTTGAACTCACCCCTTCAGATGGCTCGTCGTCCCTCCTGTGCCGAACTGGCCCCGCAGGCGTGTGTACGCTGGCCGCGTCCGCTGGCAATCACTACAAAGCCCGAATTGAAAAGGAAAATTTCTATGCCACCGAAGCCGGCGATCTCCACTTCAACCAGGCGACCAGTGTCGAATTCACGTTGGTGCATCGACGTGAGGTGCGCGAAGTCGTCAATGTGGCCGAGTCGCCGCCCGCCATCGACCCGGAACAAGTCGCTGCGCAAGCACAAATCAGCGGAGTCGACATTATCAATCTTCCTTATCCGACGACCCGTGACTATCGCAACGCGCTGAATTATATTCCGCAAGTCATCAATGACATTTACTACCAACCGCACATCACCGGCTCTGAAACCTATCAGACATTGGTTTTGTTCGACGGTTTCAACGTCACCCAGCCCGCCAACGGCCAGCTGCTGCTGCGCGTCTCGACCGACTCGTTTCGTTCGGTGAAGGTCGAGACCAGCCGCGTCTCCGCCGCATACGGAAAAAGCTCCGGCGGCGTCATCGAACTCAATACGGCGACCGGCGACGACCACTTCCGCTTTATCGCCACCGACTTCATTCCTTCGCTGCAAGACAAGAACGGAATCACTCTGGACAAACTCACGCCCCGCCTGACTGTCTCCGGACCTCTCAGCAAAGGCCGCGCCTGGTTCTACAACGCCCTCGATGGTGAATACGACAACATCATCATTCCTGAGCTGCCGTCCGGCTCGGACACCGACGTTTTCTGGCGCCTGGGCAATCTCTTCAAGATCCAGGCCAACCCGACCTCGCGCAATATCCTGACCGCCAGCTTCAACGTGAACTTCGCCCACGATCAGCACTCTGGCCTGTCGTTGCAAAATCCGCAGATCTCGACGCCCGTTCTCGACGAACCCATGTATCAGGGCAGCCTGAAAGATCAGTATTACTTCAAAAGCGGCCAGCTTCTCGAAACCGGCTTCGGGTTCGACCGCTACGATCTCGACCAGGTTCCTCGGGGCGCCGAACCGTACTTCATCAATCCCAATGCCGCTGGCGGCAGCTACTATCTCACGTCGCACACTCAGGCCGACCGGTGGCAACTCTATTCAAACCTCTTTTTTAAACCGACCAACTGGCATGGGAATCACGAGTTCAAGGTCGGCGTGGATTTGGACCGCCTCCGCTACGACTTCAATTTCTCGCGCCAACCAATCTCGTACTTGCCCACGGTCGAATCCCTCCCCCAAAGTGGATGCCAGGTCATCCCTTCTCCCTGCTCGCGCTACTCTCAGTTTTCGGCGCCCTCGTCCGGCGAGCGCTATAACGTCGAACTGAGCGGATATGCCCAGGACCGCTGGCTCGTCACCAACCGTTTTCTTGTCGAAGGCGGACTTCGCTTCGACTGGGACGAGATTATCCGTAGCGGGCTGTTTTCGCCGCGCCTGGCTGCAACCTACGTCTTGAGCGAGGCGGCCAACACTAAGTTTTCAGCGGGAATCGGCTTATTTTACGACGCGACGCCAATCTTCCTGATCGTTCGCCCGCAAACCGGCATACGCATCGATTCCTTCTATGATTCGAGCGGCGCTCTGCTTTCCGGCCCGGTCACCTCCGTGTTCTCACTTCCTCCTTCTGCGCTCGAAGCCCCGCGCTACCTCAACTGGAGCCTCGGACTGGAACAGAGACTGCCCGGCAGCGTTTACCTCAAAGCCGAGTTTATCGAGAAGCGCAGCACGAACGGCTTCGATTACAACTGGCTGAATCCGATAGATCTTGGGACCGGATCGGCCTGCACCCCACAATTCCCGTGCACCGCGCAATTCCAGCTCCAGAATGGCCGCAACGATCGTTTCGATTCCTTCGAAATCAATCTGCGCCGCGTTTTCGAAAAGGGGCATATGATCATGGGCTCCTACACCCGCTCAAGATCCCACTCCGACCAGGTACTCGACCTCAGTGTCGACAGCCCGGTTTTCAGCACGCAACAACCCGGCCCCTATCCCTGGGATGCCCCCAACCGCTTCCTCTCCTGGGGATTTCTGCCGCTGGGATCTCTACCGCTGATCAAACGCCTCGACTTCGGTTACTCGATGGAGTACCGCACCGGCTTCCCCTTCTATGTGGTGAGCGATCGGCAACAGCTCGTGCCGCTTCCGCCGCCCGCCCCGCAAACGATTCCCACATTCCTGCGCTTTCCCCAGTACTTCACTTTGAACACTCACCTCGAGAAGCGGTTTCACGCGTTCGGTTTCTATTGGGCGCTGCGGGGCGGGTTCGACAACATCACCGGACGAAGGAATTACTGGTACGTCAACAATGATGTGAACTCGCCGCAGTTTCTAACCTACAGCGGATACTCGGGCCGCACCTTCACAGGGCGCATTCGTTTCCTGGGGAAGAAGTGATCCTCGACGCCCGGAGCTGTGTGAATTCCCGCCTCAGCCACTCATGAAAACTCCCGAGTCGTCGGCAAACCTTCCCTTGGGATTCCCTTCACGCTTGCCCGTCACCCGGAATCTGCGGCGCTGCCATACCAGAGATCAGGGAGTCGCTCACTTCTCCGAGTCGCGGATCAGGACTACATCGGATTCCCGGTGGCCGCGGATAATGGCGAGTTGCTTACCGTCGTAGGAGTAGTCGAAATCACGGATGAATTCCGACTTGAAGTCGGTAAGTTGCTTTCCCGGCGAACCGTCGAGGTTCTGCAGCCAGAGATTGTCGGTTTGGCCTTCGCGAACCGGGTAAATGATGCCCGTGCCGTCGCGCTTGAACAGGATCGGACCATCGCCAAGCATAACTCCGTACTCGACGCGGGAGCGCTCAAAACCCAGAAACCGGATTGGTTGGCTGAAATCGAGTGACAAGAGCCCCAGCTTCTCCTTGGTATCGCTCGGGCGATTCGTGATGATCGCCGCGAGCTTTCCGTCCGGAGAAATTGCGATTCGACCAAAGTTAGGGTAGTCAGGAAACTGTTGGGAGGCACCACCCTCGATCGCAACTTTCTCGAGCTTTGAATCCGCGTCCGCGTAGAGCACAGTCTTGGAGTCCGAAGAGCACACCGGCAAGAAGTCGAATTTCCCGTGCGTTAGTTCTTTGACGTTCCCGCCATCCGCATCCGCGCGAAAAATATGAGCTTCGATTTTGGTGCCGAGAACCGCCGAGAAGACGAGGTGTCCGTCTGCGCAGGAACGAGCGTATCCGGGGAAACGAACCTGAGAAAACAACGGAGTTTTGGCGCCGGAGTTGGGATTCACCAGAGTGACGCCGGTGCTGGCCACAGACATCAACAGCTGACCATCCCGCGTCCAGCCAACTTCGTAGCTCGGGAAACCCTCCATCGCAAGCTGGCTGGCTTGGGAGCTGCTGGCGCCGTCGGGCATGACGTAGGCATTGTTGTGGATCTGCCTCGCAACCGTTGCCATGGTGTGGCCGTCGGCGGCGAAGCTCAGGTCGATATAAGCGTTGGTGTCGCGGGTGACCGGAGAGACTTTGCCGGACGGATAAGCAATGTGAAAGATCTGATTCTGGTTGGAGAAGGCGGGCTGTGCCAGAGCCAGTAGGCCGCTACCATCCGGCAGCCAGACCGGCCGCGAGAAGAACAGGTCGTTCGAGATCAGGAATGGGTTGCGCTTGCCGGTTTCCGCGTTGATTGCATCCATGCCGCCGAGCCCATCTCCCGGCTGCGAGAGCGGCATCACGATGGTCTTGCCATCGGGCGACCACGCCACATCGAACACCACTTCATTCAGTGGACCGGTCGTGATGGTCTTTTCCTCACTGCCTTCCACGGACCGAATGATCAGACGGTACTCACCCACTTTCGGATTGTTCCCAAGGAGGTAGGCGAATTTCTTGCCGTCAGGGGAAAGAGTGATATTGGAATCGATGTCGGTGACCAACTTCAGCGGCGTGCCACCCAGCACCGGAGCGCGGTACAGGTATTTCAGAGACTGGCTGCCGGGCTCTAAACGTACGAAATACAAGTAGTTGCCGTCGGGCGAAAAGCGCAGGCCTACATATCCGAACGGACCCGGAGCCACCACCTCAGTATTACTGTTCGTCGGGATGTTCTGTAGCCACAGGCTCTGCTGGCCGCCGTCATCCATGACATGGAGCAGGTATTTGCCGTCGGGCGAGATGGCGACCAGTGTGGCCTTGCCGGTCTGGGTCGCTTTGCTGACAGAAAAATTTTGAAACGGAGCCGGCCGGGCCCGGGAAAGGAATGCGTAAACCCCGTAGCCCGCCGCTCCGACCAGCAAAATGGCAACCAGTGCGGTAACCCCGATTCCTACTCTGTGCTGCTTCGCGACGGCGACGACAGCCGAACTTCCGGACGCTTGCACAGCCCGAAGCGCTCCCGAAGAAACAGCAGCCTGCTCCGTCGCCACTGGAATATGCCGGCTGGAGTCGGTGTCGCGCTTCAGCCGCAGCAACTCTGAGCGCATCTCTTTCGCACTCTGATATCGCAACTCCCGGTCCTTCTCCAGCGCCCGGTTGATGATGTCTTCGATCTTCGCCGGAAGCTCGGGATTGATCCGCGCCACCGGAACGGGAGCCCGTTCCAGGATGGCATTAAAGATGACAGCCGAAGTCTCGCCGCGAAAGGGCAGCGTCCCGGTGGCCATCTCATACAGCACCGCGCCGAACGAAAACAGATCGCTGCGCGCATCAAGTTCCTTGCCCCTCGCCTGCTCCGGCGACATGTACGAGACCGTTCCAAGCGTCGACCCGGGACTCGTCAGGTGCGGGTCTTCCAGCGTGCCAGTCATCGTGTTCGCCGATGCAATCTGGCTCGATGAGCCGCCCGCAAGCGCAACTTTCGCCAACCCGAAGTCGAGTATTTTCGCGTGACCGCGTTCGGTCACAAAGATGTTCGCCGGTTTGATGTCGCGATGGACGATTCCCTTGGCGTGCGCTGCATCGAGGGCGTCGGCAATTTCGATAGCAAGCGAGAGAATCGCCGACGCTTCCATGGGACGCCCTGCGATCTTGTGCTTCAGCGTTACGCCCTCCAGAAACTCCATGGCAATGAACGCCTGGCCGTCCTGCTCGCCGATGTCGTGAATCGTGCAGATGTTGGGATGGTTCAGGGCAGACGCAGCTTGTGCTTCGCGCTCGAAGCGGGTCAGTGCTTGTTGATCGCGGGCCACGTCGTCAGGCAGGAACTTTAGAGCGACGAAGCGGTGCAGGCGCGTGTCTTCCGCCTTGTAAACCACTCCCATGCCCCCGCCGCCAAGCTTTTCGACGATGCGATAGTGGGAAATGGTCTGGCCGATTATTCGGGGGACGTCTGGCATTTGCGTCGCTTTATCTTACGGACGCGTTACCCCTTAGTCAAAGGATGACGGGGGTAGTGTATGGCGACGGCAAAAGTGCTACACCCCCATGTCCACACAAAACTTGGCCCCAGGGGCCGGGGCGCGCGCGCGGGCGGGCGAGCGGGCGAGCGGGCGCGGGCGGATCGGCTGACGAGCGGGACGGGCGGGGGCGTGCTAGTGGGCGCGCGGGCTTATTCGGGTTTAGCTGTACACAAGTGGAGCAGAGCGTCTCGTGCCGCCAGCAACTCCATAACCGGTACTTCGGTTCTTTTTTCTTCGATCATCAAGTCAGTGCTCAGATCGAGCACAGGCGTGATCCAACTCAATGCCGTCTTTTGATCCGATAGAGACATCATCGCGAGCGGTGACGCCAGCCGATCTGCGGCGCTCGCCGCATCCCGCATTTCCAACAACAACTGGACCACATCTTGCGCTTTGACGACTCCGCCGCTCATCCGGGCATTTTCAAGCACGCTGGAAGTTTTGCCCAGACTGTCGAGCTGTTCGAGCGCCGCGGACTTCAGGGACTCGATGTCTTTCCCCGTCTTGTACTGAATTGGCAGAGATTCCACGTCCACCGCAGACAGTGTGGCTCTCCATTTTGGTAGTTTGTCATGGACATCCTGCAATGCTGACCCCAGTTCGAGAGGTCGGTTGTTGTTGGAAGTGGATACCTGCCCAAACGCCATTGTCGAAGCGAACACCACCAGCCCGAGTACCATCGTCGTTACGCGGTTCATTTCTCTCTCCAGTTTTATTCAGCACTTCCAGCTCGAACCAAGACGTAGAGAATTCTCGGTCAGAGTGCTTGGGTCGAACGCTTGGATCGGTCGCTGCATTTGTTGACGCAAGCAGTTAACATCCTACTGAATTCATCCGGGAACAGGGCAAGGGTTATTGCAATCGTGTTTACCTCGTGGCGGTCAACGCCTGTGCTCTTTTCCACGCAATCATCGCAGAACCATTTGTGCGGATTCTTCTTCAAGAAGTCATGCACTTTTTCTGGATTTGTCATATCCCGCCCTTTCACCGTGGATTGTGACCCAACTCCGCGTCTAACAAGGCTGTTCTCCACGCCTCAGATGTATCACGGAATTCGCGTTCTTTCTCAGCTTTCCTGCGAGTGGTGTATCCGCTGCCCTCTTCACTAGCTCGCGGTGCTGTTCCTCCGACAAAAACTGCTTCGATTCCTGTTTTGTCGGCAATCATATCCCGCCCTTCATTTTTAAGTTGTGGGCGTGAATTGCTTTGAGCACGTGTTCGTGCGTCTTACGTTTCACAGCTTCACCACGAAGCAGCTTTTCTATCGTGTGTTGACTCATTTTCGTCAATTCCATCGTTTTTCGGATGCCAATTGCGCGAATTTCATCTGCTATCAACGTGTCTGCAACTACCTTCTTTGCCCTTCCGTACTCGGTAGCCTTGAACTCCAGCACGCTAATCTCGTTACCTTCCTCCCACTTGCGATCAGTTTCCTTGCCCACATAACGAAACTCTCCGGCAGTGATATGCGCCCGCTGTAGCAGCCCGCGCGTTCCTGACTCGCAGGGCGCGCCATCGGGCGCGAGGCTCTTGGCTTCGGGATGCTCCTGGTATTCGATCAAAAGGCGTGCGAATTGCGAAGGAAAGACAACATTGTATGGAGGATCGTTTTCTTTGGTGCAATCGACCATTTTGTATTTCTTGCCGCTATGAATGTTTACGCATTTGCTGTCAAACCAGCTTTCTTGCTTGGATGAAAATTCGCATACGAGCAGGACCTTTTCGTTTGCGCGCCTGGAAAACGCATAGCCAAACGTGGGATCAACCATCGGCAGAAGAAGAAAATTGTAGGGGCGAGCAATTCCCCATTCCCCAAGCATTTCCAAAACGTTGTACGTAGTGATAGTAAGGCGCATCATTTGCGGGAGATTCAGCCAAGATGGTGCTTTGCGTTTCAGGTTTAGAGCGCCCCGCACAATGTAGTCCCACATCTCGTAAATCCACTGCGGCACATCTTCTTTCCAGTCTTTCGGGGAATCTTTGGGTAGATACAGAAATCCGATGCCGTGAGCCTTCGGGTCAATGATCTTGATGTCGTTCCGGCCTATCCTTACGTACAGGGCATAGCGCTTCGCTGCGATGCTGTACCCGTCCAACTGGCGCTGTGGCTTCTTTGGATCAGAGTCAACGTAGTTCGCATCCACAAGATTCAGAATCGAGCCTTTCACGATCCTGCAGTTATACGGATTCAGCGCAGCGAATTTGTCAACGATGGCCCGCACTTCAACCCACGATAGAATCCTGAAACCTTTGCTGCCCGGAATGCAGAGCGGTCCGCCTTTTTTGGAGGCTACGATTGCCAGAGAATCTGTATCGCAAAATAGATAGGTGCCTCGCTTTTCTTTTACACACGCCTCTGTCATGGCGAGGAGCAGGCGTCCACCGGACGTAATGAGCGAGGCCAACGGCGGAAAAAACCACGGTCCAGGATTTTCGATCACGTCCGAATCATCGGGAAAGCTCTTCTCTCCTGAAAATACTTTGACAGGTACGTTTTTGTTTTGGATTTCGGGATTTAATTCAACGAAGAAGCCATAGATGGAATTTGCAAGAATCTTGAGCCAATAGTAGAGCGCCTCGTCCGATTTATGCAGTTTGCGTTGCTCAATTATTTTGCGGAATAGGTCATCTTGGTAAGGATCAATCTCAACCATGCCGCGAAGGTTTACACTCAGCATTCCGGCTTGCTTGCCGTGCGGTACCATGCGGATAGCCCGGATGATGTGCGGCACTCTGCCGGTTCGGATCACCGATGCGATCAGATCGGGACCAGCGAACCAAATCGGCGCGTCAGACGTGAGATAGTTGTTCCCGATATTCTGGGTGATCTCGTTGTACACCGTACGCACGGGCAGGATGTCGTTATCAGGTTTCACGAGCGCAAAGAAACGGTAGCGCTCCCAAGCCGCAGGCTTAAAGCAGCCTTTAAGAGCGGTGCGTTTCAGGAGTCGACGCACATTCTCGGTATCATCGTCAAAGCTCACACTCTCGGCTGTCAGGACATCGAACAGGCCCAGGAGAGCGCAGCAGGTTGGATATTCGCTGGTAAAATCCACGGGTACCACAGGAACCTCTGCGCAGCGGATGCGGGTTTCGGAGCGGCCACCGTAATAGCTCTGCATGGCGATGCCGAGTATTTCATCAGGGACGGCGAACTTCTCGGCTGGCCGGATGATTCCCATTTGGTCGAGGTAGGATTTGGCCACGGATGCGGGGGAGTATGCGTTGTAGGGTTTCAGGCCGATAGGGTGTTGGTCGAATTCCCGCTTTAACTCGTTGAGTGCATTCACGGTACAGCGCCCGTCCTGCCGGGCGTAGTCAATTTCTTTAGGGGTGACCTCGCCGGTCGGTTCATGGTCGGATTTCTGATGCTCGGTTTTGAGTTCCTTGCAAAGTGTCCTGAGTGAGAACGACCGGTTGAATAGCGCCCACGCTAGGGTACGCAGATCGACGAAATGCGCCTCGCCTTCGTCCTTCCATTCCTCCGGCTTCCAAGGTTTTGCCAACTTGATGAACGCTTTTTTGCTGTCGATGGGCTGAATGGTCACGCGGGGATAATTCCGATTTTCCGCTCCGTCTGAATACTGCGACATCGTAAGCGACCATTCATCTTTTTCCCCTCTGCTCCAATCCAGGGCCAGACGAGCCAAGTCGAATGGTAGATTGAACCCGACTACCAGCGCTCCTTTGTATTTGTTCGCTGGCCAGAACACTCTTTTCATGAACTCAGAGCGAGAGTGCAGCGGGAATCGTGGCGGAAAAGATGCCACATCGGGAACTGCGGTGTGCACGTAGTTGTGCATCACCTTGCGATCTTTCGTGGGTAGATCGTCAGCATAGAAGATTCCCTCTTCTGTGACGGCATAGCTCTCACCCGCTAGCTTACAAAGCCGATACACACCAAAGGTGAGGGATTGATCCGCAGTGATTCGTGTCTCCGTGTCAAATACGAGCGCGTGCTCCGGCCACTTGGGATCGTCACCAGCATGGGAGTTGCGTTTGCGTTTTTCTTTCTTGTCTGCCATGACCGCATAGGCCCGAAGAAAGATGTCATGCACTGGTGGATTGCTCATGATTGATCCTCCGATTGACTTCTAATGTGTTTTTCCAACATGTCGACTACCATCCAGATGCCGACCAACATTGCTTTCAGTGCTTGTATCAGTCGAATAGACTTATTTTTCGTGTAGCGGAAATCGACACCTGCCCGCCGACAGTTAACATGGAACTGTGCGTGGTTTGTTTTGCAAAATGGATAGGTGAGCCAACGGAGGTGATTAAACCCGCCCAGATGGTTTTGTTCCATGTCCATTGTGCTTCCGCAGAAACAATAGTCGGGGCACTCCGGGCATCTGACGCGTGGTCGCCTGCCTATCATGCCGCACCGCCAGAGAGCGCCCGGTAAAGGGAATGAGGCAGTAACTCTTTTTGAGCGAGCCCTTTGAGAGCGGAACTCGCTGTTATTAGTTCGACGCCTCCGATCTTCTTCCCATGCCAAGGTGCTAAAGCCTTGAGATCGCCACGTAGAAACCTGCTGACGGCGGCATCGTATTTTGCGGCGTCGGATGCCTGTTTTGATCCACGGACCTTTATTTCAACAGGACCGAACGGGCCTGGAATTTGGACATAGCGAACAAGGCGGTCGGTATTCGATGCTCGTAGGCGCCCACCTGAGCGATCTTGTACCAGCAGCCTGCCGACATATTTCTTGATTGTTCGTAGGGTTACGCCATTGTCACGTGCGGCCTCAGAGGTGGACGCTCCGTGCCGCATATCCGCCAGTGCATGTAAAGCACGATCACGGGCAGCGAAGCTACGCGCGGAGAGCTTGGAGTGAAGAGCACGACTGCGAGCCCACGCCTCACGTTCGCTTCGCGGAATGGGCTTGTTACGTGGCACTGTGCTCCTCTACCCTTGAACCTATCAATTCACCCAATTTGACCCGGACATAGAAACCTGTTTTTGTGTCCGGTGGCTCAGGGATAGGAATGCCGACGTGAGCAAGAATCAACGCAGCCGCTGGAAGGCGTGGATAGATGATGGCCCCATTCGCGAAACGCTTGAGAAAGCTGCAGATGGGCTCAAATGGGCTTGGAAACTCGACAAGAAGTATCCCAGCAAGTTCCCGGTAAATACCTGGTTTTTATTTGTTCAAATTAGAGAACAGATAGAAAGCAAACCTGCCCAGCGTGCGCGTACCGAGCTCCCCGCACCGCTACCGCCGCCGCAAAAATTGTCTGAACTCCTAGACGAACGCACAGTCAAGGCCGCATACGAGGATCACAACGAGGGCAGTTACGAGGAAGCCATAAAGGAAGCTGCCGCAGGGTATGATGCGGGTGCATCAGCCTGGCGAAAGATCAAGCGCGCTCTAGCAGCCCGTGGTGAAAGTCTGGGTTCCTGAGGGGAAAAAGATTGTGTGATCCACAGCGCTGGTTCGTAGAATGCGCGCATGGGGATGGGCCGAAGAGAGCAGCAGAGACGACAAGAGGAGCTTTGGATCGCGCACACGGAGTTGCCACGGACGGTGGCGCATCCGTTCTACGAGCAGTTGAACCGAGTGCTGGAGGCGCGTGGTTTTGACGCCTGGGTGGAGCAGCAGTGTGCGCGTTTCTACGCGGAGCGGATGGGGCGGCCCAGTCTGGCGCCGGGGCGGTATTTCCGCTTGCTGCTGATTGGGTATTTCGAGGGCATCGACAGCGAACGCGGGATTGCTTGGCGGGCGGCGGATTCGCTGGGGCTGCGCAGTTTTCTGGGGGTGGGATTAAACGAGATGCCGCCCGATCATTCGACGATCTCGCGGACGCGGCGGCTGATCGATGTGGAAACGCATCAAGCGGTATTCCGTTGGGTGCTGGAGTTGCTGGCGGAAAAGGACCTGCTGAAGGGGAAGACGGTCGGCATCGATGCGACGACCTTGGAGGCGAACGCGGCGCTGCGCTCGATTGTGCGGCGCGACACGGGCGAGGGCTATCAGGAGTTTCTGACGCGGCTGGCGAAGGAGTCGGGGATCGCGACGCCGACGCGGGAGCAGTTGGCGAAGCTGGACCGCAAGCGAGCGCGGAAGGGATCGAATGAGGACTGGGTGAATCCGCACGATCCGGAGGCGCGCATCACGAAGATGAAAGACGGACGGACGCACCTGGCGCACAAAGCCGAGCACGCGGTGGATCTGGAGACGGGCGCGGTGGTGGCGGTGACGGTGGCGGCCGGAGATGCGGGCGATACGGCGACGATCTTGGAAACCTTGCCGCAGGCGGGCGAACACATCGCCGAGGTGGCGTGCGCCACGAACCATGAAGAAGTGGGCGAACGGGTGCATCCGGAAGGCCCGCTGGAGGCGGTAGGCGACAAAGGGTATCACAGCAACGACACGCTGACGGCGCTCGCGGCAGCGGAAGTGCGGACGTATATCTCGGAGCCCGACCGTGGGCAGCGGAATTGGAAGGAAAAACCGGAAGCGCGGCAAGCGGTGTACGGCAACCGGCGGCGGATTCGCGGCGAGCACGGAAAAGAGCTGCTGCGAAGGCGCGGGGAGTTGCTGGAACGCAGTTTTGCGCACGCCTATGAGACGGGCGGCATGCGCCGCGTGCACCTGCGCGGGCGGGAAAATATTCTCAAGCGCGTGCTAATTCACGTGGGCGGATTCAACCTGTCGCTGGTGATGCGGCAGTTGCTGGGCACGGGCACGCCGCGCGGTCTGCAGGGACTTTCGGCGGATGCTTTGCTGATTTTATTGCGGTTCTGGATGGCGATTCTGGAGTGCACACAACTGGAAAGCGTACCGCTGCCCGCGCTCATGTGGTCCCGCGCCCTGCAAATCGAGATTCTTATTCCGCTCGCGGCGGAGTGAAAAAACCACTTCTGCCACGGGCTGCTAGATGTGGCGTATGTGATCATCTATTACGGCCTTGATTCCGCTCCCAGGCCACGAGTTCATTTCCTGCACAGGGAACTGCTAGACATAGTTGAGTCGGAGCATTTGCGCGATTTGAGCCTCGAAGGGATCGTGGAATTTCTTGATGACATTTGTCCGTGCGGCAAGAAGCACAAACCAGATGCGGTACGTAAACTCAGAAAGCGCCTTGTGAATGCTTCGCACAAGAAGTCCTAATCCTTACTTCTCGTAAGACTTTTTGGCCGCTCTCTTGCCTGTCGTATGTCATTGATATACAATGACATAGCGTAAAGGACCAGCGGGCCTGCCGACTGTTTCAGCAGCCGACAAGCCCTGACCACCATCGGAAGAGGTCTCCAATGGCAGCTTCGCACACCCTACCGCACTCGCACGCCATCCGCAAATCTGGCGTTCTCGTTCTCAATGGCTATGGCATTCGCGTCCAGGTGAACGCCGGTCATTTGCTTTTGCATGATGGAATAGCGGACGCGCGCCGGACAATCCGCCTGCCCCGTGTAAATCATGGCCTAAAGAGGCTGGTACTGATCGGGAGCGATGGTTTCATCACCCTTGAGGCTCTCCGCTGGATTTCTGACGTAGGCGCAGCGTTTGTGATGCTTGACCGCAGAGGCAAGGTGCTCGCCGTCACCGGTCCCGTCCCTTCATCGGATGCCAAGCTCCGCAGAGCGCAGGCGCTCGCGCTGGGCAATGGGACGGCGCTCAAGATTTCCAAAGAACTCATTTCCCAGAAGCTCGCCGGGCAGGAATTACTCGCTCGCGACATGCTGCACGAGTCTGCGACCGCAGATGCGATTGCTCGATTCAGAGACGAGTTACCGAACGCGGAGAGTATCGAAGCGGTGCGGCTAATTGAAGCACAAGCTGCACGCAGCTATTGGCAAGCCTGGAGTAACGTACCGATTTGCTGGCCACGCAAAGACGAACCGCGAGTACCCGCACATTGGAAGCGCTTCGGCTCGCGCATCTCGCCGTTGACGCACAGTCCACGGCTGGCCGCTAATCCGCCGAACGCCCTGCTCAATCTTCTCTACGCACTCTTGGAAAGCGAGTCGCGTCTTTCTGCCGCCGCGATGGGCCTCGATCCAGGTATCGGCGTGCTCCACGTGGATACACCCAACAGAGATTCCCTCGCTTGCGACCTGATGGAAGTCTGCCGCCCGAAGGTGGACGCGTTCGTTCTTAATTGGCTTCAGAACGAGCCTCTTCGCAAATCGGATTTCTGGGAAGATCGCAATGGGAACTGCCGGTTGGTTTCACCCTTGGCAATCAAGCTTACTCAAACCTCGCACACATGGAGCAAGCTCGTGGCTCCGGTCGCCGAATACGTCGCGCAAGCGCTTTGGGCGTCGATTCCAAGGTCCCGATCAGCTCTTGCCAGGCCACGTATAGCGACTCGACTCACTCAGCAGAACAAGCGCGAAGCAAAGGGGAGCGACGTTCCGCCGGTTAAGGTTCCGAAACCTGAGAGGGTTTGCCGTGGGTGTGGCAAAACGGTTCAAGGTGATTCAACAAATTGCGCTGAGTGCGATGTCGAGATTGCAACCAAGCGCCTCGTAGAAGCCGCACGCGCGGGACGCGTTGCCGGACATCGCCCGGAAGCGATTGCCAAAGAAGCGGCAACGCACCGCAAGCACGCGCAGGCGCGGGCTGCTTGGAATCCTGCAATGCAACCGACATGGCTCACCGAACAGGCGTTTTCAGAGAAAATCCAACCGGCACTTGTGCAAGCATCGGCGACGGCCATCGCGAAGCGGATCGGGGTATCGCGCTGGTATGCGGGCCGGATTCGCGAAGGCTACTGCCCTCATCCACGGCACTGGCTGGCGCTGGCGCAACTTGCGGGCGTCTCGCAGTCGCATACGTAAGCACACCAGATGGCCCCGTAAAGTGCAGTTGCCAATGTGAGTTTTGTCACGCATGAGTGTGATTACATCCTTTTGTTCGACACGCGTGTGTAACTCTCTTATGGTCCCCCCAATTCTGGTAAGAGAGAATTTGAACTCAGGCTCTGCCTGGAACTTTCTGGCCAAGATTTCTTCCCCTCCAGCGACTGTCGTTCACCCGCGTTGTGCGCGGCCTGGATGTGCCTGACTCGCCCGGGAGTACTTATGCAGCCACAGTCGAGAGACCCTCAAGAGAGGCGAAAGAGTCTGGCAAACGATGAAATCGTCGCCATGGCTCTTACTTGGTGGCGTGGTCGCGCGCATCTCTTGGATAACGCTGCTCTGCTCGTTGGCTCTGGGACAGAGAGCCGCCGACAGCCCAGCCACAACACACCACATCTGGTAGTTCGCTTCCGCATCCAAGCGTTACATTGATGGACCCTTTTTTTTTCGGTTCTGGCCTTAACCATCGACGCTCGTATGGTTGGCAGTTAAACCAACGTCAAAATGTTTCCCGTACGACGATTCATGTGCGGCAGGCAGCAATTTGCACACGGAGCAACTCGTAGCGGTGATTCAGGACGTTCAAGGGCAACCCGAGTTATACTTACGCCCCGTGATGTGCGCCACCCGCCAAGCCACCCGGCCCGATCAATAGACGATGAGGTAAAAATCAAAGGGCCAAGCTTGGCTGCCGTCCCAACTGTAAACAACCACCTGATTTGTGGTGTATGGCTCGGTGTATATCATTAACACGTTGTCAGTACCCCGGAGCCCGTACATTGTGGCAGAATAAAACCGGTCATCTACTTCGAAGCCAAAATCGACAGTGAACTGCCCAAGAGCAAGCTCCTGAAGAAGGAAGCCGCAGGGCGGCGTGCTGGCGGCCGCTCCAGACAGAGTGGAGTTGAAGCATCTCTCGATGTTATAAGGCTCCGTGATTCCGTCAACAAGGACCATAGCTTTGGCGAAGCCGCCGGCGGTGCGCGCTTGTCCAGTATTGCCGTTGGCGTAAAGCGCATAGCCTGGACCCTGGGCCCAAACCCCTACCCCGTTCGGGTTGTCGCTGAGGCCGGTTACCCCTGAGCCCGTTCCGTGCGCTACGCCGTGCACACCATCGGCGCCTCCGCCTCCGCCCGAAGTCTCGCCGTAGACCGCGATACCGGGTGACAGGCTGGTCACTCCGAGGGTGGCGCTGATCGCTCCTGCACTAAAGCTGCCACTGGAATCGCGCTTGACGATGGCGTTGGCCGTGGCCACGCTGGTGGGCGCGACATTCCAATTCAGCCCCAGCGTGCCGCTCGTGGTCACCGGCGAGCCGCTCACCGTGAAGTCCGACGACGGCGCGCTTAGGCCGACGCTGTTCACCGTGCCCACGCTCGATGGAAATGTCTGCCCCGTAGCGAACGTGATCTGGCCCTTGTTTGAGATCGACAGCCCGGTTTCGGCGGGCGTCGCCGTTCCCGACCCGAACAGCAGATTCAATTTACCCAGGGGCGTCGCGCTGTTGTTGCCGACCGGCTCCGCCTGCCAGCGAAAAGTTTCATTTACAGGTTTCAGCGTGCTGCTGTTGTACGCCGAAGCGGTGAAGTTCAGCGGCTGCGAATTCTTCCCTGCGGTCGAAGTAGATGTTCCGGTCGCCGGCAGGCTCAGCGCTCCGCGGAAGATGCCGGTCCCACTTACGTCCAGCTTCGCCCCCGGCGCCGTGTTGCCGATGCCGACGTTGGTCCCGTTATCGAAGACCTGCGAGTTGGTGATGTCGGCACTGGCGTCGAACTTGGCCAGCTTGTTGACGGTGCCGCCCGCCGTGGTCACCGGCGTTGTGCCGGTCGCCAATGGCTGCGGCGCGGCTGCTGCAGGAATCGACGTGCTGCTCATGCTTGCAGGCGGTGCGGCCAGCATAAAAGCGGATGCCGGCAGTCCTCCCACCGTCTCCGCATCCGCTGCCTTCAACGCGTAGGGCACGCTGAGCAGCAACACGCGCGGCTGCTCTTCGCCCCCATTCACACGCACTCCAAGCCAGCGCGCCTCGCCGGAACTGAACAGTTCTAGTGGCAGACCGTCGGACTTGGTCGCGCCGAGTTGAACGGTGTAGTTACCTTTTGCATCCGCCTGAACGTTCTGGGTCTCAAGCCACAACGGCGCGCCATCATTCTGATCTTTGTAGATGGCGAAGGTGACGCCGGCAATTCCGGAGACGGCCTTACCCTGCGCATCCGCCGCCTTCCCGGAGAAGTTGACCAGGCGTGGAACGGTGGCCGAGGACGCTGCGGTGGCCCTCTGTTGGGCCGTTCCAAGGGAACAAAGCATTGAAATTGCGAGAAACATCGGAAGCGAATATCGGACGGGGTTCATGTTGCACCTCAGTTCCTTTCGTTTTTTTTTCTTTCGTACGCCGGGCATATTGATGCAACTGCCAGTTCCCGGCAATAGTCGGGAACTTAGCGTTTTGTTGAATTTGCATTACCGTGCAATCCATTGATTCACAATGACTTGTTGCAGAATTACGGAATGGATGTAGAATTTCATCCTCTTGAGGTCAACGGTTGTGGATGCCAAGCCCACTGCAACCCCGGGTACCTTCCGCTTCGGGGATGACTTCGAGCTGAACGTGCGCGCCTACGAGTTGCGCTCTGCTGGAATCCCTTTGAAGCTGAAGCCCATCGCCATGGAGCTGTTGCTATTTCTGTTGGAGCGCAGGGGGGAGATGGTCACGCGGGAACAGATCGTTGAGCGTATCTGGGGCAAAGGCGTCTTTCTGGATACCGACAATAGCATTAATGGCGCCATCAGCAAGATCCGCCAGGTGCTGCGAGACGATGCCGATCGGCCACGCTTCGTACAAACCGTTACCGGCAAGGGATACCGGTTTGTCGCGCCCGTAACCGAGGTAAGTTCCTCGGCAGAGAAGCCCGCCGACATTCCCAGTGCGAGTTCGAAAACAACCACTGTGGGACCAGGTGGTGTGGTATCGCATTATCGAATTCTAGAGAAGATTGCCAGTGGAGGCATGGGGGTTGTCTACGAAGCGGAGGATGTCCGGCTGGGACGCAGGGTGGCGTTGAAATGTTTGCCGGAAAGTCTGGCGCACGATAGTCGGGCCCTGGAGCGCCTGATGCGTGAAGCGCGGGCGGCATCCTCTTTGAACCATCCCAACATCTGCACCATTTACGAAATTGAGGAGCATGCCGGCGGCCCGATTATCGTCATGGAGTTGCTGCAAGGGCAAACCCTGAAGGATCTCCTGCGGAAGGGTCCCGCAGAACTCCGGCAATTGTTGGATGTTGGAATCCAAGTGACCAGCGCACTGGAGGCTGCGCATGCCAGCGGAATCGTCCACCGTGACATAAAGCCGGCGAACATCTTCGTTATGGCTTCGGGCCGGTTGAAGATTCTGGATTTTGGGCTGGTGAAACTGATGCCCAGCCATCTGCCGGAAGACGAGGCTCAGCAGGAATCGCTCACCGTTGAGGGTGTCATTCCCGGGACAACTGCCTACATGTCTCCAGAGCAGGTCCGAGGCGAGGAGATTGACGCACGCAGCGATCTGTTCTCCCTGGGCGTGGTGCTTTACGAGATGGCCACGGGCCACGGGCCCTTCGTTGCCAGGAATCGCGTGTTGACGATGGATGCGATCCTGAACGCTCGGCCAGCGCCACCCAGCCAGGTGAATCCCGGACTGCCCACCGCATTGGACACCATCATCGGCAAGGCCATCGAGAAGGACCGCAATCTCCGGTATCAGAGTGCGGCAGAGATGCAGGCCGATTTACAACACTTCAAGGCGACATTGAGTTCGGCTCCCGCAATTGGCTTAACCCCAGTCGCGAAGGCTACCGAACTCTCCGGCGCCCATCCCCAGAAACTTTGGAAGATGAAGATACTGCTTCTGGCTTTCGTGGCGCTGGCTGCGGCAACGATTTCTGGTGTCTTCTACCACCGCTCGCGACCTTCGCCTACGCTGACTGATAAAGACACGGTCGTGCTCGCCGAATTCATCAACACCGCCGGCGACCCGGTCTTTGAAAGCACGCTGCGCCAGGGACTTTCGGCACAACTGGAGCAGTCGCCGTTTCTGAACCTGCTCTCGGACGAACGTATTGAGCAAACACTCGCGTTGATGGCCCAGCCCAAAGACGCGCGACTCACCTACAAACTGGCCAGCGAGGTGTGCCAACGCACCGCCAGCGCCGCGACCATCGAAGGCTCCATCTCCAGTTTGGGCAGCCAGTATGTGCTTGGGTTAAAAGCAGTCAGCTGCCGCAGTGGTGATTTGTTGGCGGATGAACAGGTAACGGCTAATAGTAAGGAGCAAGTGCTCAACGCGCTGGGAGATGCAGCCACGAAGATGCGCGAGAAACTGGGCGAATCGCTGAGCACGGTACAGAAATATGATACGCCGCCGGAAAATGTCACGACGTCGTCCCTGCCAGCCCTGAACGCCTATACTCTTGGGCTTAGAACCCGCCACGAAAAAGGTAACTTCCCCGCGATTCCGTTCTTCCGCCAGGCAGTCGAACTCGATCCCAAGTTCGCCATGGCGCACCTGACGCTCGGAATCGTGTATTACGACATGGGTGAAACCACCAAGGCTATCCCGAGCCTGGAGAAAGCCTTTGCGCTTCGCGACCATGTGAGCACGCGGGAGGGATTTGAGATTACTTCCAAATACTACGATTGGGACATGGGTGACCTGCAGAAGGCGGAAGAAATCTATCAGCAATGGGCGCAGACTTACCCGCAGGATCCTACTCCGTTGGATGCCCTCGGCAACGATTACTTGTCTCTGGGGCGGTATCAAGAGGCATTGGACCTGTTCCTTGAGGAGCGAAGGCTCGCACGAGGTGGTTACTATAACTACTTTAACCTCGTGTGGGCGTACCTCAGTCTCAGTCGCTTGAGTGAAGCACGACAGGCGGTAGAACAGGGCCTGGCGCGCAAATTTGAACTCGGTAACGCACACGTGTTGCTGTACTACATCGACTTTCTAGAGGCCGATTCGGCCGGCATGCAGCGGGAATTGGCCTGGGCCTCCGGAAAGCCTGAGCTTGAGAAGTTCTTCCTGATCATGCAAGCGGACACCGAGGCTTACTACGGTCATCGCCGGGAAGCCTGGGCCTTGTCGCGAAAGGCTGTGGAAGCGGCTCGCCGTGACAACTCGCCCGAGGAGGCGGCGATTTACATGGGCAACCTGGCTCTCCGCGAAGCTGAGTTCAGCGATTCCGCTCACGCTCTCAAAGCTGCGGATTCGGCGCTTGCGCTCATGCCTTCAAGAAACGCGCGGATCCTAGTCGCTCTGGCACTCGCGCGTGCCGGTTCCGGCAAGCGGGCTCAGGGCTTGGCAAACGACCTGGCCAAAGCCAACCCTTCGGATACTCTCCTGAACTTCTACTGGCTGCCGACCATTCGCGCGGCTGCGGAGCTTGACCTTAACCATCCCGCCCAAGCCGTCGAGATACTTCAGCTTACGACCCACTACGAACTGGCTGCGCCCTTGCCGTTGTCTGCAAGCACTCTTTACCCGGTATATGTGCGCGGCCAGGCCTATTTGCAACTTGGCCTGGCCAACAGTGCAGCCGGCGAGTTCCAAAAGTTCCTGGATCATCCCGCCTATCTGATTAATTTCCCGTTGGGCGCATTGGCACATTTGCAGTTGGGCCGTGCCTATGCCCTCGCTGGAGACAAAGCCAAGTCCCGCGCTGCGTACCAGGATTTCTTTAATGTGTGGAAAGGCGCCGATCCAGACATCCCCATCCTGAAGGACGCCAAAGCAGAGTACGCGAAGCTGCAATAGCGGAGAAGCTCCGCTTAGTAGCTAGAGCCCGACACCCACTCCGCTCAGCCCCGCGCTAGAGAAGTGCACCGTCACTCACCAGCGAAAACGTATGTTCTTTGGAAAACGCATTCGCGCGCAGATCGTTTGAACCGATCCCCGCCCAGCACGACCGAAATACGAACCTGAGGACGCGAGAACGCGATTTGCACACCACGCAGGCACGAGCGCGCACGTTGCACTCCACCGAAAACACACCACGCACACGCCACGTTTTCCCACGCACACCAGCAAACACGCGCAGTACCAGCCAACACGCCCAGCCCCGCGTCCACTCTCACCGCCCGCGCGCGCGCCCCGGCCCCTGGGGCCAAGTTTTGTGTGGACATGGGGGTGTAGCACTTTTGCCGTCGCCATACACTACCCCGTCAAAGGATGACGGCTCTGGCAGGAGCAGGTCGAACCCGGAACACTTGCTTTATGAAGGGATGACTGTGGAGGCGGGGCGATTGCTCCCGGCTTGTCGGCCAACCGGAAGCTATCCAGAAACGGGCTTCGAGACCATAAGTCTGAAAGACCATACTGAGCGCGCGGCTAGGAGGCCGCCAGTATGGCGCATCGGAAAACATCAAAACGCTCCAAGGCTAGAACTATGCTTCGACTAGCCGATTTGGAGCAGTCGAAGAATGCGGTTCTTCACTCCCTCGGCGCAGCCAGCTCGCAAGAATCATACGGTCACGCCATCGACGAATTTATCGGCTGGTACTGTTCCGAACCGCGTCTGGCATTTAACAGAACGGTCGTCCTTCGGTACAGGTTCTTTCTCGAACAGAAGAACCTCGCGCCCTCCACGATCAATGTGCGATTGGCTGCTGTGAGGCGCCTCGCCTATGAAGCCTCCGATACCGGCCTTCTGAGCCCTGACTTGGCCGCTGGAATTCGTCGTGTCAAAGGTGCAAAGCATCTAGGCGCGCGGATTGGCAACTGGTTAACCGTTGATCAGTCCAGAACCCTGCTTGGCGAACCGCCGTCAGGCAGCCTCCGAGGCAAACGTGATCGGGCGATTCTGGCGCTGCTCATCGGATGTGGACTGCGACGAGCCGAAGTGGTTGGACTCGGAACGGAAGACTTTCAAGTTCGCGAGGAGCGCTGCGTGATTGCTGACCTGGTTGGGAAGGGAAAGCATATCCGGACCGTTCCTGTCCCCCTCTGGGCGAAACGCGCGGTCGATGAGTGGACCGCGGCGGCTGGCATCAACGGTGGGGCGATCTTCCGTCGGGTAAGTCGACTGGATAAGATCTGGGGCGATAGAATCACGCCGAAGGCCATCTGGCACGTGGTAAAGGCGGCTGCCAAACGTGCTGAAATCGAGAATCTGGCTCCCCACGACTTGCGTCGCACCTGTGCTCGGCTATGCCATCTGGCAGGCGGAGAACTTGAGCAAATTCAGTTTCTACTTGGACACGCATCGGTTCAGACAACAGAGCGCTATCTCGGCTGCAAGCAGAAACTCAGCCAAGCCGTGAACGACAACCTTGGACTGGAAGACACCTGATGGGTGGTCACGGCCCCGAAGCCGACTTCTGGCGCGGAATCACTCCGGTTTTCCCATCACTCATGCCGAAGTAATCGCCACCGCTTGTCTGTAAACAGACTTATCAGGACTAATCTCGTGATGGCGGGATCGGATTAACTTAGGATTGCCGACCAACCGACCGGAATCGCGGTCGTACTCCGGACACTAACCTGCAGTCTAAAGTCAGCCGAGAATGCCGCTGTTTCGGAGAGCTGTGCCGACGAATTGTGATTCCGTCACGAACCAACCCCAGAACGCTGCCCAGTCATCGCACAACCTGGAAATCAATACGGTTACGCTATGCTGGAGAGTTCTCGAAATCGCGTTTGAGAATGACCGCTTCCCGCATGGCGAGCCCTCAACATGAGCATCCCCGGCCCGGGTCGAACCGGCAGCTGATCTTGGCCGCGCAGATCGCCTTTCTCCCCACGGGCATCTTGACCACTCTGCTGGGGCCTATGTTGCCCATCCTGATCGCGCGCTGGGCGCTGAATGATACGCAGGCAGGCAATCTGTTCCTGGTGCAGTTCCTAGCCTCGCTCGCGGGCGTGCAAATCTCCGGCATCCTGTTGGCGCGAGTGGGGTTCCGTCCGGCATTTCTTTCCGGATTGCTGCTGATGGCCGGCGGCGTGGCCACGCTCTACCTGGGATCGCCTGGGCTGGGATTGGTATCGGTAGCCGTCTATGGGCTGGGCCTGGGTTTCATCATCCCCACCGACAATTTGATGATCGCAGAAATCACTCCAGATTCGCGGGCGGCGGCCGTAAGCCTGTTGAATTTCTACTGGGGAGTAGGCGCCGTGCTCTGCTCGTTGCTGGTCGCGTGGGCGCAGCGGCACCGGTTGATACCCGTTTTTCTTGGAGCTGTGTCGGTACTCCTGGTGCTGCTGGCAGCAAGCGTGCGCAACCTGCCGTTTCCCGATGCGGTCAAATCCACCGACTCCGCGATTGCTTGGCGGAAAATCTGCAGGGATCCCACCCTCTGGCTGTTCGCCGCGGTGTTCTTTCTCTACCCCGGGGCTGAGACCGCGGTGGGTGGCTGGATTGGCTCGTATGTGGCCCGGATGGGATCACGCGGGGCGGCGATGGGACCCATGATGCCGGCTTTTTTCTGGTCGGCACTGATGTTGGGTCGGGCATCGGCAGGCCTGATTCTAAAACACCTACCGGAGCGGCGCGTGCTGCAGGCGGGATTTGCGACGGCAACGGCGGGGATCGGGCTGCTGCTGTGGTCATCGACCCTGCCAGGGGTCACTGCCGCTGCGCTTGTCACCGGACTGAGCTTTGCCACCTTGTATCCCATTACGGTCGCCCGTTTCTCGCATCGCTTCGGGGTGGACGCCCGGAGCATCGGTTCGGTGATGTTTTCCTTAGCGTCGGTGGGACCGGCGGTGCTGCCGTGGACGGTAGGAGTGATTTCGAAAGCCACGGGCAACCTGCGCACCGGTCTTGCAGTGCCGTTGGCAGCAACGGTGCTCTTGTTGCTGATCCACATCCTAGACTGGTAAACAGAGCCCTTACTTCAGCCCGACGGCCGCGAACGCATTCCGTGCTTCCGGATTACTCATGAACTCGTTTCAGACAAAGTTGCTGCGCTGGTCTTCCGCCGTCGCCGCTAGTGCCGGGAAGTGCGTTCGCTGTTGGGTTTGGAGCCGGCCAGCGCGTAATAGAGGATGTAGAGATAGCAGATCACGGGTAGGAAAAACGCGTGGTGAACGCCAATGCGATCGGCGATCAATCCTTGCAGCACGGGGACAATCGCGCCGCCGACAATGGCCATGTTCAGAAGCCCGGAGCCGTCGCCGGTCAGCGGGCCCAGTTCCGCTACACCCAGCGTGAAAATGCTGGGGAACATGATGGAGTTGAAGAACCCGACCGCCAGGATGGTCCACATGGCGACGTGGCCACCGGTGAGCATGGAGATCGTGACCAGACTGGCGGTGCCGATCGCGCAGACAGCAAGCAGATGACCGGTGCGGACCCTCTGCAAAAGAGCTGATCCGATGAAGCGGCCCACCATCGCGCCACCCCAATAGAAGGAGACGTATCCGGCGGCGACCTTCGGCGCCAGGCCGGCGATTTCGGGCTGACTGAAGTAGTTGACCAGAAAGCTGCCGATGGAGACTTCCGCCCCGACATAGGTGAAGATGCCGATGGCGCCCAGATAGAGATTGGGGTGTTTCCAAATCGAGTCGCCGACTTTTTCTCCGAGGTGGTGCTGGGCAGACTCGATTTTCGGCAGCTTGGAGACGCCGATCACGATGGCCAGAAGCACGAGGGCCACGCCGATGACGATGTATGGCACCTTAACTGAAGCCGCCTGCTGAATGCGGTAAGCCTGAAGAGCGGTGGGCGAGAGCTTGCGGACTTCCTCCATGGCGAGCGGCGCGGTGCTGAGAATAAGCAGGCCGCCGATTTTGGGAGCGATGGTGGTGCCCAGCGAATTGAATGCCTGCGTCAGGTTCAGGCGGCTGGAAGCGGTTTCGGGTTTGCCGAACACAATGACATAGGGATTGGCCGCCACCTGCAGGGCGGTGATTCCGGCAGCCAGGACGATGAGCGCCGTCAGAAAAAGGGGGTACGAAGGAACAAGGGTTGCCGGTACAAACAGGAATGCGCCTGCGCCCATGACGAGCAGGCCCACGACCATGGTCCTCTGATAGCCGATCCAGTCCACGATCTTCGCCGCCGGGATCGAGAAGAAGAAGTAGGCCGAAAAGAAGGCGAACTGAATCAGCATGACTTTCGCGTAGGTCAGTTCGAAGATGGACTTCAGGTGTGGGACCAGAATGTCGTTCAAGCAGGTCAGAAAGCCCCACATGAAAAACAGAGTGGTTACGACGGCCAGCGAGCGACGGTAGTCCCCAGGCTCAGAGGATGCCGAAACGTTCTGCGATTGCGGGTTTGGTGCTGTCATTTTTTCATCCTTCTCGGAGGCGTGCTAATCATGATGGGGCAACATTCTCGCTCGGAAGCGTTGTTCTACTACTTTCGCCTGGAAGACTTCCCGAGCGAAATTGCTCCACAAGACGATCGCTGGAGCGGAGGGCGAAGGCAAGAATCGAGAGCGTGGTTGTTTTGTCAGTGCAGTTCAGGAAAACGCTGGCGTCGCACACGTACAAATTAGCAACGTCGTGGGTTTGGCCAAAGCGATTGGTGACAAACTTCGTGGCGTCATTGCCCATGCGGCATGTGCCGGTTTCGTGCATGCTGTAACCGGGCATTTCGGGTTCCTCGGCAGCATATTCCAAAACTCCACCGGCCGCATGCAACACGTCGGCGCTGATCTGTTTCGCATGCTGAAACATCTGCAACTCGTTATTTCCCCATTGGAAGTGAATACGGGCTTTTGGAATTCCAAACGAATCTTTCGCTTCCGGGTCGATATCCACAAAGTTTTTGTCGGAGGGTAAAGTCGGGGCCTGCACGGTCAAACTGACTGGCGTCGGATACCGGCGCTTGATTTCCCGCTTGAAAAACGATCCGAAACCTTCGATTTGATCGTGGTACGACGGGAACTCCGAACAACCCCCGTCTGGATAGACGGAATAGCCACGGATAAATTTTTCTTCGTGCGCCTGTTTCAGGTTCTGCCAGCGGGGCATCCATGCAATCGAATTGGCGCTAACGTTGTCTGGGAAGCTGGGCTGCCCCAAAAGCTGCGGCAGGTAGCCACGCGCCGTGGTGGCATACAGGTGGTCACACAGGTTGCGCCCTAATTGGCCGCTGGAATTGGCAATACCTGTCGGCCAGTGCCGTGATTTTGAGTTCAACATGATCCGGGCGCTTTCGATACATGAAGCTGCCACAACGACCGCGCGCGCCTGCACCTTATATTCCTGCCGCGATTCGCGATCGATATAGGCCACGCCCGAAGCTTGGCCGTTGGCATCAACCAAGATGTTCTTGACCACCGCATTCGTTCGCAGTTCCAGGTTCCCGCTAGCCTCAGCTAGTGGAAGCAAGAACCACGGCGAGGAGAAGAAGGCACCGACTTCACAGCCAAACGTACAATCCCCACAATAATGGCACGCGGGATGCCCCTCATGCGCTTCGGTGAGCTGCGCGATTCGATCCGGTAAATAGGGCACACCAGCTTTTTCACAACCCTTCTGAAGAATCCTGTCGAAACATCGGAAATTAAACGGTGGCAGGTAAATTCCGTCGGGGTTGCTGGGACGGTTCTGCACCGTGCTGGCCACGCCGATCATTTTTTCCACGTGCGTGTAGTAAGGCGCCATCTCGTCATAGGTGACCGGCCAGTCTGCGTCATATCCGTCCAGCGAGGCAGCCTTGAAGTCGACATCACCGAAGCGCGCCGAACTTCGTCCCCAAAAATTGGTCTTTCCTCCTACAGCGGAGCAACGCGGCCACATCCACTTCGTGCCCGGCGCGGTGGTATATGCGATGTCGTGTTCCCAGGCGCCTGGGTTGTACTCCGAGTCGAGGAAGCCGGGCATGTCTTTCATGCGCGTCTTGGGGTCGCCGAAGCCCCGATACTTCATTTCCCAAGACATGCGGTGGTTTCGAAAATCTTTTTCCGGATCAAGCCGTCTCCCGGAATTCAGCGCACAGACTTTCAGACCGGCCTCGCACAGGGTTTTGATTGCCATGCCGCCCCCGGCGCCGGTTCCGATCACAATCACGTCATAGATCTGCTTTGGCATAAGGTTGCTACGATTTCGAAGGTGCTGGTGCAAGATGACGATGTTCGGGATCATCCTTGTGAGGGCAAGCGGGAGACTCAGCGTAGAACTTCAGGCCGGGGAAATCCAACTCCTTCAAGCCAATTTCACTGGTGTAAAAACCCATCACGGTGTATTCGCGTATTAGACCGAAGAATTTGCGGCCACGTTCTTCACCCGGGCGGAATTTCTTCTTGTAAGCAAGCGATTCAAGCAGCGTGACCTGCTGGTCCGGATTGAGGCTCAGGAACGCCTTACCGGAATTCTTTTGGCTGTGCGAGTTCAGCCAACTCAGACCGGTGCGAAAGTCCGGTCGCAGATCAGGATCGCGCGAAACCATTAAGTCGATGAACTCTGAGGTTCCCGCTTCGCGAGCGCCGGGGGTGTTGTCAGTGGGGATAATAATATCGGTGAGGCGTTCGATCATCGCATATTCAGGAGCAGTAAAGAACAGTGGCTGATACACTGCGGGCTTGATTGGCGTTAGCGCGTTGCCGATGTGTCCGCAGGCAAAGCTCCACTTGCTAAAGCCAGAGAAGGTCGCAGCTCCCGCCGCCAGCGCAAGGATACGCAAGATTTCACGACGTTCTATGCTTTGACCGGCCAATCGTTGTCCTTCATCTCTTCGCTTCTTGCAACAGGTTACACGGGCGTGCTCCATCAAACCGGAGCCTCAGCGGAAACTTTCTTGAGACTGATCGTGGCATTGGTGATTAGCGGCTTAGCCCAGAAACCAATGCTGAGAACAAAGCCATATGTGACGTAAAGAAAAGCGCAGCCGGCGCGCAGCCCAAGATGGTCGCCGATGCTCCCGATAATTACTGGAACCACGGCCCCCCCCACGACGGCGGTGCTCAAAATCCCGGAGAAAGAACCGTGGTGCTCAGCGACCGAATTGAGCGCCAGCGAAATGACAATTGGCCACATCACCGAAGTGAACAGGCCAACGGCTGGGAAGGCAATCACCGATACATTCGCCGGTCCAAACAGGGCCGCGGAGAGACAGAAGAGCGCGCCGACACCCGCGCCGATCAATACCTTGCGGCTGTCAAATATTTTCAGCAGCAGCATGCCGATGGAACAGCCCGCCGTTAGCAGCCCCCAAAACCAGGAAACCGCAGTTGCGCCCGTGGTATGAGGATCGAAACCGTGATATTGGTACAGGAATTTTGAAATCCAGTCCGCCGTGCCTTGCTCACAACCAACATAGGCGAACATAGCAACAAAGTACATCCAGACGACTCGTTGTCGCGCCAGGCTGCGATACATTTCCCACGATCCCGCACTCTCTTCGTCAGTATGTTGAACACGCGGAAACCCGAAGAGAGATATAACGACGACCATCAGCAATGCGGAAGCCGCGAAAATCCAATACATCGAAGCCCAAGGCAAGCCAGCCGGGGTTAGCCTTCCGAGAACCCGAAGAAAAACATTTTGGCCGGGCGAAGCACCCTTGAGGTTAAGGACGAGATAAGAATAAATTCGCGGACTAATGAAGGACGCGCTGCCGAAAACCAGTTGTGCCAGGGTTGAATTGAAAGCATAGTGTTCTTCACCGCCCGCCACGCGCAGCAGAGGATTCACCGCTACTTGCAGCGTGGCCATCCCAGCCCCGATCACGAACAATGACACGATGGCAACGCGATATTGCGGAAACAGCGCGAAGCTCAGCGATCCCAGCGCGCCCACCAGAAACGCCAGAATCATCACCGGTTTTTCGGTAAATCGTTCCACCAGAAAACCTGCGGGAATCGACATCACCCCATATGCAATGAAGAAAGCGAAGGCCAGAAATCCCGCGGCGGTCAGGCTTACGTGAAAGCTGCTGATGATGTCCGGCACAATCGGCCCAAGAATATTGGTCAACAAGGACATCACGAAGAACGTGAGGAAAACCAGACTGACCATGTAGCGATTTCTTGCCATAGTGTCCCTCTAAGGCCTTTGCCGGGTTCTGTCCGCGGTGGGGTGGTCAGGAAGCAAGTGGAACTCCATGCTGGATACCATCATGCCAGACCCTTGCGGCGCCGATGAGATTGCTATCTTCTCCGAGCGAAGCCAGGGTGAGCTCGATCTTCTCGAATGGGACAAAACGGCAACCGCGGTAAATCAACTTGCGAATGCCGTCGAGAAACAGGGGCGCGCTCTTCATTAAGCTGCCACTTAAGACAATCACGTCAGGTGTGAACAGATTAATGAGGTTGGCCAGACCAAGCCCCAGGTAGTAGGCCTCCCGCTCCACCGCCTGGTGAGCCAGAGCATCGTCCTGCCGCGCGAGCTGGCAGATGCGCTTGGCGGTGAGATGTTCGCGATGCGGATAATCGGCCGGCGCATTCGCATCCAGCCATGCCACCATCGCTGGTCCCGCAGCCAGCGATTCCCAGCAGCCCCGGAACCCGCAAGAACAGAGCGGTCCAGCGGGATCGATGACCTGGTGGCCAAGTTCGGGATGAGCTCCACCTACGCCGCGATAAAGGTGTCCGTCGAAGACAATCCCGCCGCCAATCCCGGTTCCAACCGTGACATAGATGAGTCGCGACTTGTTCTTTCCGGCACCCCAACCTGCCTCGGCGAGGGCGGCGGCATCGGCGTCGTTTTCGAGGGCTACCTGCACATGGAATATGCGCGCCAAGTCTTCCACCGGATTCTGCCCGCGCCATCCGGGAAGAAAATCAACTTCGCCAAACTTTCCGGTGAATGGGTCTACCGGACCCGTGGATCCAATCCCTATGCCGGTGATTTCAACACTGGCAATTTGTGCCGTCTCACGCAGCAGGCCGATGATCGTCGCCAAGCCGTTCGCGTAGCTAGCGGCATCGGTGGGCGACTCCTTCCGGGCCAATACTTGCCCGCTGTTTGTCACCATGCAACCGCTATTTTTGTTCCGCCGATGTCAACGGCACCGATCATCAGATATCCCTGCCTGTTCCTTGCCAGGCCAAGCCAGTTTCACAGATGACCCATCCAAAGCGAAGGTTATGTCTCCTCTTTCGGCGCTCCCGATTTCTCGTGCGACACCCCCCATTCGTCTTCGACGATGTAAGAACAGAGACGAAAAGTATCACAGTCCACCCCTGACAGCCCTGCCAATCGCTCAGCGACGAGTTGCGCAGGAATGACATCGATGAGGAATTGCCACTCGGAAGGCACTTTAGGCAGACGGAAGACCAGGTGTCCGGCGTGCTCCGGGAGATCTTGACCAATTAGCATGACGCAAGCGCCCAGCCGCACTAGATCTCGCGCTACCGACAAATCCTGGGCGCGCATACTCCGCCCGTCGATCCATATACCGAAACGCGCACCTTCGGTGACCATCTCCTGCGGCCCGTGCCGGAACGCTCCCGTCCCCATGGCCGTGGCCGGCGACTTGACGCCTTCCTCCCACAGAAGTCTGGCCTCATGGCAGCTTCCCAGACTCGAACCGCGCGCCAGAAAGTAAGACACGCTGCCGGGCAAGAGCCAGGCTGATTCCGCAATCTGCTGCCGCCAGCCGGCGAGCGCTGACGCGGCCGCGGCGACCGCGCGCGACAGTGAGGTTGTCAGGGCATCATCAAAGACGCCAATGCTGGCGCTGGCCAGAACTCCGGCGGTTGCGGCTAACGTGGAATAGGTATTGACCGATATTCCGTGATCGAACTCGGCGCCGATCACAATCGGGATCTTCGCCTCCTGGGCCAGAGGCCCGTCTTCCGAATTTGTCACGCCGATGACGATGGCGCCACACTCGCGGGCTTTTGCCAGCAGATGCACGATTTCTATACTTCGGCCCGTTCGCGAAATGACGATGATCACAGCGTCGGATGGTATTGCGGCAAACGGCAGGAGTTCGGAGGCGTCCTGCATGTACACAGGATGACCGCCAAGAGAGAATAGAGGAGCTGCCGTCAAGGCGGCGTGCCAACTGCTGCCAATTCCGGTCAGATAAACATGACGGGCATTGCGGATCGTCGCGGCTGCTTCGGCCAGGCGACGGCGACCGGCTCCCTGGAGATAGTCAATCGTCCGTTGCAGTTCGACGGGCTGGCGGAGTATGTCCTCAAGAAAGTGGGTCATGGTTCAGAGTGGAGGAAACCGGATTTGAAAATTGCTTTCATGGCCGTCCTTTTAATCTACGCGATGCGTAGGTAGGTCGAATACTGCTCGTCCCCAATGTCAGTAAACGGCAGCATCTTGATCGTGCCGCCCGCGGTTCTTACTTGCCAGCTTCTCTGGTCCATCCTCTTGGCAGCCAGCAAGTCCGCTCTGGTCAGCAACGATGGATTATCCGCAACCGCAAACAGTACGAGCGGTCCGAATAGTAAGGCGACGGTCTGCGGATGCTGTGGATCGACCTGTTCGAGTCGCGTCTTCATTGGCAAATCCAGTTCGATGCGATCGCCGCTGCTCCATTGGCTATGAATCGCAGCAAAACTTCCAGGAGTTGGTGTCACCTTCTCGCGACGACCGTTTATCGAAATCGATGCTCCGTCGGCCCACGCTGGAATCCGAAAACTCACAATAAAATCCGTTGCCTTCGATGTCTTCACATCGAATTGCACCATGGTGTCAAACGGGTATCGGCTTTGTTGCGTCAGGACAACTTCTGTGCCCTCTTGTGTCCATCGCAGGGTAGACGGGAGGTACAAATTCACCCATACGCCTTGAGGATCGCGGAAGTAGGTGTTGATGCGATAGTCGGCTGCTACCTGGGGAAGCGTGCCCGAGCAGCAGGCCCAGTGCTGAGTGTCCGAGTAAAACTTGTGACCCTTAAAGTTGTAGTCTGAGTAATAGAAAGTTCGCCCGTCGGCCATTAACGGCTTCGCGCCCAGCACGGTGTTGTACATCATGCGCTCCATGCTGTCTCCATATCGCGACTCGCGAGTCACGCGCAGCAGGTAGCGCGTGAGCTTGAAGTGCGCGTACGAACCGCACGGGGTTTCAAAGCTGCTATGGCTTCTGGTAAGACTGGCATAAACGTCTGGACTGTCGGGAGCGCGAAGCTGCTCATCCGGCCCCCAGCCTCCAGTGACAAAACTTTGCTTCGAGAGCATGTCAAAAGCGTTGGTTGCGGCGCGAAGATGTTTCTCGCTGCCCAGAGTTAGGTAGGCCTGCATTGCCGAGCTCAACGAATTTACATAGCTGTAGGCATGTCTGCCGGCGAGCACATTGCGACCTTCAGACAGCGGACCGTAATACTCATCGTCGAGATACTGCCGCGCCAGTTCGCGATGCCGATCCCCGGCGCCGCGTTGATATGCGAGAAAGAGATTTTCTGAGATCGTGTAGGACTCATCCCACGTCCAACTCTGATCTTTGTTCGCACGCCATTCTTTTCCGTGTTCCACGGCGTGCTTCGGAAAATGGGGCAGGGCAGTGTTGGTGGTGCGTTCGAGAATCGAGAAGGCATCGGGATCACCAACGTATCGGTGCGAATCGATCAGCCCACAGACGATCTTGTCGTAGCAGTAGGTGGGGAAGCGGTTCTTGTCGTAGTAATCGCCCGAAATCGTCTGCGCATACAAGCGGTTCAAGCGGAGCACTTTGTCACGCGTAGGCTGGTCCCGCCGGATGGCATACATGCGGGCCAGCGCCGAGACCCATTGGCCAAAAGTACAGCTGGGAGCAAATCCATCTTCGTCTTTGCCCCACTTGTAATCGGGATCGTAGTGGTACCAGCCACCGAGATCCTCGCCAGGAGCGGGCTGGCCGCTCATCTGACGCAGCGGCTTCAGCAGACTGTCGTCGCTCAATCCCATGAGGACGGAATGAGTTTCTTTAAGTTGCTTCTCATGAAGCTCACTCGTCAGTACTACATCGCCGTAATCAAACTGTTCCAGCGGTTGCAGCGCCGAAGCGGCGGCAAGCGCTCCTGGGAGCCAACGGCCTGGAACCACAATCCCCGCAGTCATCAGCGAGGCCGACTTCAAGAATCTCCTGCGCGAAATTCCCGGTGGAGAGAACATATGTGGATACCATCACTCTCGATTCAAAGTTACAACTTTCGTGAGAACGGGAGAAATGCTAGCAGTTCGCATGCCCCCATGCCTAACCCGGCGATCAGCAGAATTCGCATAGCTCTCGAAAGAGTGATGGGCCTCCAGAAGGAAATCATCCAGTGTAATTCACCGATCACCGAGTCCAGATTCCGGCGATCTGGAAGCCCATACGAGATTCGTGTTTACTTCCATTCGAAGGTCGCTACCGATTGGGAAGGCAGAGTGTAATTGAAGTAGGCGTCCTTCCAACTCACGGAGAAGGTCTCTGGGGCACTCTCCGAGTTCAGCGCAAACAGGACGATCGAGCCATCGGGATTCTGAAATGCAACGTCCTCGATCCCGTCGGCGTTGAACGTGTTGGAGTCGATGCGGTGGGCCCCCGGAACGACAAACTTAGCCAAATGGCCGAGCACGTAATATTCAACGTTGTAGGTTATGGTCGCCGGAGACGTGCGGGTGTCCACGGTCACCACCCCTCGGCAATTCAAGCAGCCGCCATTCGTCGGTCCGGAGTTCTGATCGAGGGCAAGGTTCCACAGTGAAATGCTGCGCGCCCAGTTGCGGGTCGCGCCAATCAGCAGGTTCTCTGAATTCCACACCAGATCGCCGGCGAAGTTCGACCCCACCGTGCCGCTACATTCCGTGAACCAGATGGCCTTGCCTGGATAGGCGGCCTTCACTGCCGATTGCGCGCTCACATAACCGTTGTAACAGTGAAAAGAACTGCCGGCTACATAGGGGGAAGCAGAACTGCCGAGAACGGACTCCGGATAATCGGTATTGTCCCAGTTATGCTCATAGGCAAGAATCTTCACCGTGCCCATGCCGGCATTGTTCAGCGCTGGCCCAAGATAGTTGGCAATGAAATCTGATTCGTCGCTGGCAGCCAGATACTCGCTCGGGTAAGAACTGGTCGAATTCAGCGGTTCGTTCTGCACCGAGATGGCGTACACGGGAATTCCCGACTGTTGGTACACCTGGAGATAAAGGACGAAATACTGTGCCAGGCTGGGAAAGCAAGCGGTGTTCATGTCCCCGCCATTCATCGTCCCGCTACCCTTCATCCATGCGGGCGGACTCCACGGGAGCGCCACCACTTTAGCGGCGGGGTTGATCGCGAGCGCTTGCTGCAACAAGGGAATGATGTAAGTCGTGTCGTGCGCGATGGAGAAATCGGCAAGCTGCGGGTCGGCTTGCCCGGCCGGGACATCGTCATAACTGTAGTTGCCGTTTACCGCGAAATCGGTGGCCCCCATCGGTTGGCGAAGGAAACTCAAACCGATCCCCGCCGTCGGGCTGAACAGTTGCTGCATCAGCGCGGCTTGCTGCGAGGAATCCAGATCGTTCCAGATGACCCAGGCAGAGGAATCGGTGAGCGAGGCGCCGAATCCGTCCATCGTCTGGTACTGCGTCGCCTCATTCACCGTGATGACCGGCGAACTCTGGCTCCCGCCCGTCCCGAACGTCACCGTTGGTCCAGGCTGGAGCAGCATGGCCTGGTCGCCCGTGGTCACTACAACTTGTGCATTCGGACCCGTCGGCGTAAAAAGCGCCCGTTGGTTGCCGCCGCCGCAGGCCGCGAGACTGAAAGCCAGAAGGCAGACCAGCGGAGTTCCACCGACGAGGGGCCGGGATTGAACACATGACATGGAGTTCACCAGACTCACAGCTCTTTCGACCACACCCATGTGGTCACGGAACCCTTGTCCAGAGCAATGTCCGCCTTCATCGCTCCCATTTGCACCGTTGCCGTCTGCGCGGGTCCGGGGTTGGTCACCACCAGCACCTGTGTTCCATCTGGATTTGCGAAGGCCACATGGCTGATCCCCGTCAGTGTGCTCTCGGAATCGAAGCGGCGCGCGCCTCGGCGAATGGCCCGCGAAAAATGCGCGAACGCCCAGTATTGCCCGCTGCGCGTGATCTCCCGAGTCTGGGAGTGAATCGTGACCAGACCACCACAAGGAAACGGCCCAATATTCGGGCGCCCCTGCTCATCAAGCACCAGGTTCCAACCGGTAATCGAACGGCACCAGTTGCGCAGAACCGCAGTGAAAGTCTGGCCCCACGTTGTCCAGTCTGTCAGATAGTCGGGGCTCGTGTAGTCCGGCCCACCTTCAGTCCAATACATCTCCGCGTCGGGATGAGCTTCATGCGCCCTGGTCATCATCTCCGGAGTTCCGACGTAGCCATGCCAGGCAATCGCATTGCAGTACTTCCGCAAGCCCGCGTCATCGAATTCCGCAACCGCGCGGCCCCACAAATTGTAGTTGTGATCGAGAATCCAGATCTTCGTCGAGAGGCCCTGCTTTTCGAGCAACGGCCCCAGGTGGTCGCGTACGAACTCGATTTCGTACTCTTGCGGCCAAATGCATGCCGGCATCCGTCCATCCTGGTCGGTGTCCACTTCGTTTTGTGGTGTGACGGCCTGAATCGGAACTCCTTCCTCAGCGTAGCCCTGAAGAAACTTCAGGAAGTAATGTGCGTAGGCCGGCATGTACCGGCGTCGCATCGATCCGCCGAGCATGGATCCTCCGGCCTTCATCCAGCCCGGCGGGCTCCACGGTGCCGAAAAAAGAAAAATCTCCGGATTCGCCTTTCGGGCCTCGCGCAACATCGGTAGAATGTACTGGCGGTCTTGCTCAATCGAAAAGCGCTTTAATTCTGGATCGGCTTCTCCTTCGTCGTAGCTGTACACCTTGGTCGAGTAGTCGCTCGATCCGATGCATGTGCGGCAAACGTTGAGCCCCATCTCCGATGGATGGAACAGTTCGTGAAACAGGGATTCGCGCGCCGACGGCGAGAGCCGGTTGAAGGTGTAGCAGGCAGCGTCAGTAAATGCCGCACCGAAACCGAGAATCGTCTGGAACTCCTTGTCCGGATTGAGGACAATCGCTTGCTCTGGAGGCTTGGCTGACGCAGTCGTCCACCGGAGCCCACTCCTCGGGGCAAAGCGACCCTTCTCGCTCGTCATCCAGGCAGCAATCTCTCCCGCTTGGCTTCGAGCGTCGATACCGGCGACGGGCAAGGCGCGAGCCGTGGCGACGGCTGCTAATCCCACAGCTGTAGATCTTAAAAACTCCCGCCTCGTTTTTTCCATCGACATCGCATTCTCCTGGTTTGTTTGCAATAATGTGCCAACTCACAAAACTCATGAATGCCGCGTTCTACCGCAACGCGCTCAGTACCCCGGAATTCTTTATGCAAACGACACGGATACGGTTTCTCTCGCTGTGTGCGCTCATCGTCGTTATTGTTATTAGCCGGGCGATAACCTGCTTTTCTCAAAATCCTGCGGCTCCCCCAACCAGCAACGGTTGGAAGCTGGTTTGGAGCGACGAGTTCAACGGTCCCAACGGATCCTCCGTTGATCGCACCAAGTGGGTTGTTGAAACCGGCGGCGACGGCTGGGGCAACCAGGAGCTTGAGTACTACACCGATCGCAGCGAGAACGTATCGGTGCATGATGGCAATCTGGTGATCAGGGCGCTGGCGGAAAAGTACTCTGGCCCAGATGGAGTCAAACGAAACTACACCTCGGCGCGTCTCAAAACCTTCGGCAAATTTTCCCAAACCTACGGCCGCTTTGAAGCACGCATCAAAATTCCCTACGGTCAGGGCATGTGGCCGGCTTTCTGGATGCTCGGTGACGACATCGATAAGGTCGGCTGGCCCGCATGCGGCGAGGTCGACATCATGGAGAACATCGGAAAAGAACCTGCCATCATTCACGGTTCGATCCACGGTCCCGGATACGTCGGTGGCACAGGTATCGAGGCACCCTACACCCTCTCTGCAAAGCAGCGCTTCGCCGACGACTTCCACATCTTCGCCATCGAGTGGGATCCTGAGTCCATCAGCTTCTACGTCGATAAGAATCTCTACGTGCGCCGCACGCGTGCCGATCTTCAACCCGGGTGGAAATGGGTTTTCGACAAGCCCTTCTTTCTGATCCTTAATCTGGCGGTGGGCGGCGACTGGCCCGGAAACCCGGACGAAACTACCGTTTTCCCTCAGACCATGCTCGTCGACTACGTGCGCGTCTATCAGCGGTCGGAAGCCACAAAAAAAGAATCGGCAAAGCCCTGAAGTTCTCTGACTACGGTCCACGCTTTACTCCGCCTACAACACGCGAGCCGGACCCGTCGACTCGCGCACGACCAGTTCAGGCGCCATCGAAATCAGCTGCGGCGCTTTGGCATGGCCATCGGAAATGCGCAACAGCAACTGCTTGGCGGCCATCTCTCCCATCTGCCGCAGCGGTTGCCGCACCGTGGTGAGTCGTGGAGTCAGATATGCCGCCGCCTGGATATCATCGAAGCCCACCACCGAAACATCCTCCGGCACGCGCAATCCCGCATCGCGAAACGCGCGCACCGCGCCGATCGCCGAAATGTCGTTGAAGGCGAACAACGCGGTAAACGGCTTCCGGGTCGCCAGCAATTCTTGCCCGGTCACGTAGCCTTCTTCCGGAACCGAAGGCCCAGGATTCTCCGCGTCCCGTTGCAATTGAATAGTTAGCTCCGGACGCACCTCAATGCCAAGTTGCGCTGCCGCTCGCAGAACGCCCCTCCACCGGTACTCCGTATCCGAACTGCCGCGATGCCCTTTAAAGAACGCGATGCGCCGATGGCCAAGCTTGACCAGATGTTCAAGCGCGGCAAAGGTCGCCTTCTTGTTATCGACCACGATGTTAGTCACGCCCGGCACCCGATGATGGCCCGAGATGGCGACCACCGGCACACGCAGCGCTTCTGCCACCGGAGTGTTCAGGAGAATCAGGCCTTCGACCGCGCGATCGATCAGCATGCGCGGATACTCCTGAATCAAATCCGGCTTGCCGCGATGGCTCGCCACAAAATAGAAGTAGCCATCCTTCAGCAACTCGTCTTCGATGCCGCGCATGATGGACGCCGCATAGCCTTCGCTGATCTCCGGCACCAGCACGCCCACTATGAATCCGCGCTTCAGGCTCAACGAGCGCGCAAAGAAATTCGGACGATACTCCAGCTTGCGCGCCGCCTGCAGCACTCGATCTTTGGTATGCTTTGGAATCGCCCTGGCCGCCGGCGAATTGTTGATGACCACCGAAACCGTGGCCGGGGACAACTTCAGATATTCAGCCAGCGACCGCAGACTCACCGGCTTTGCGGGCAGAGCCGCTCCTGAACCGTTGTTGTTGCGCGCTCTTTTCATCGGGCGTTCAAGAATAGCAGCTTCCACTTTTTCATAGATTCTGCCTCCACCCAGAAACCTCTTGACAGCGGGCACGGTCCGGATGCCTAATGTCGGACGAACAATACTAAACCGCTTTTGTGCATAACTAAAGCGGTTATTTTGACCGGGGAATGCGATTGACGTCATAGACGAATCTTACGCGTCTCGCGAACAATCGATCTGCCCCAAGTTGCCGACGGCAATTCGCCCAGGAGGGAACCTATGTTGCGTCCGTCCCAGAACAGTGTTGTTACCATCGCCAGTCGCAGCCTCATGGTCGCTCTGATCGCTGCCGCGATCGCATGGCTCGCGTGCGCGCCCCTGATGGCGCAAGTCACGTCCGGCACCATCTCCGGAGTAGTGAAGGATCCCAGTGGGGCGTACATCAGCAGTGCGACTGTTACCATCACCGATCCGTCCAACGGACTTACACGGACCGTAACCACTTCAGATAGCGGTGAGTTCTCGGCGCCCGGACTGTACCCGGGAACCTACACGATCAAGGTCGAGTCTCCGGGCTTCAAGAAGCTGGAGTCTTCGGGATTTGTGCTGAGCGCCGCCGCCAAGCTGGATGCTGGCGAGTTGGTGCTCGCCGTTGGAGCGGCGGCCGATTCAGTCAGCGTCACAGCGGATGTAGGCGAGGTGCAGTTGCAGTCCGATTCAGGCGAGCGCTCCGATGTGATCACAGGGAAGCAGATCAATGGAATTGCCCTAAACGGCCGCAACGTGCTCGACTATCTGAAGCTCATCCCTGGAATGTCGGGGACGCTCGATGCACACCAATCTGGCACGGGCGGGCTGGATGCCTACAACATCAACGGCACGCGCGCCAATCAGCACGAATTCACGATTGACGGCGCGTCGAACGTGGACACAGGCAACAACGGTGGGACCCATGTCACCATCAATTTGGATGCGATCGAAGAAGTAAAGGTCCTGACCTCGAACTACCAGGCGGAGTTCGGCAAGGCCGCCGGCGGACAAATTGCCTTAGTGACCAAGGGCGGCACCAACCAGTGGCATGGCGACGGCCGCTTCTTCCACCGCAATGATGGCTTGAACGCCAACGAATATTTCAACAAGCAAAGTGAATTGTCGAACAACCAGCCAAACGAGCCCGAAATCTACCGCTACAATTACTTCGGGTACCAGGTTGGTGGCCCGATCAAGAAGGACAAGCTGTTTGTCTTCTGGAGCCAGGAATTCTACCGCCAACTGATTCCCCTCGCCCTCGCGCAGTTCTACACCCCGACTGCTCTGGAGCGCAAGGGTGATTTCTCACAATCCGTTATTCCTTCCGCCGGCCCCAATAACACGACGGTGCCGGAGCCAGTTGTGATTGCCGGACCGGGGATCACAAACAACAAAATCGACCCGACGCAACTTCCGGCGGCGCAGCAGGCAGTCTTTCAGCAGATGGAGACAATGTTGAACCTTTTCCCGCTGCCGAACGTTCCCGGCTTTGGCTCAACTAATAACAGCTACAACTACTCGCAGTCGCTTTCCGGTGAAGCTCCCCGTCGCGAAGACATCCTCCGCGTCGACTACCAACTCAACAGCAAGAACCGGCTGTATGGGCGCTGGATTCACAATAGCGAGAATGATACGTCTCCGTTCACTCCCTTTCCCGGGCCATTTGGCATCTTTGCTTGTGCGTCGGGGACTACCTTCAAAGGCGGCTGTACGCAGCAGCACCCCGGCTGGAACTTCTCCGCGAATCTGGTCAGCACGATTACTCCGACGGTGTTGAATGAGTTCTCGATCGGCCCGAGCCACACGCTTTCTCTGGCGGCGGGCACGAACGGGAACATTTCGCGTGGCGCGAACGGCATCACCCTGCCGCTGCTTTTCCCGCTGGGTCAGGATCAAGCGATTCCGGATATGAGTTTTGGCGGTCTGAATAACGTCAACTTCCAGGGTCCCTATCTGGGCGCCACGCCCTGGAAACAGGCCAATACCACGATCAACGTGAACGACAACCTTTCCTGGGTACGCCACAACCATACATTCAAGGCTGGCGTTTTCTACCAGCGCAGCCGCAAGGATCAGATTGCGTGGGGCAACATCAACGGCCAGTTCAGTTTCGGCACCGGTCCCACCGGTGGAGGCACCTGCCCGATAACGAATCCTCCGACGCCGTGCCAGCTTGGCGATCCGTTAGCCAGCGCTCTGGAGGGGGATTTCCAGAGCTTTGACCAGTCTACTGCCCGTCCGACCGGCTACTTCCGCTACAACCAACTGGAGTTCTATGTACAGGATACGTGGAAAATAACGCATCGCCTTACCCTTGACTACGGCATGAGGTTCGCGTGGATTCCGCCACAGTTCGACGCCCGCAACCAGGTTGCATTGTTCAATCCTGCAGCTTATAACCCGGCCAACGCGGTCACAATCGATCCTTCGACCGGCAACATTATCAATGCCGACGGCGGGAACCCGCTGAACGGCGAGCAGTACGCGAAAAATGGTCAGATCCCGGCCGGCGGCTGGGGTAGCCGCGGGATCATGCCGGAACCGCGCTTGGGCTTTGCCTATGACATGTTTGGTACGCATAAGACGATTCTGCGTGGTGGTGTCGGCATGATGCACGATCGCGTGCAGGGCAACCTGATCTTCAACACGGTTTTCAATAACCCTGCGATTGTGCAGACGCCGTCCGTGGCTGCCGGCAACATCGTCAACCTTCCAGGCTCATCGACATCTTCGGCCGAAAGTCCGGTGCAGGGTGATGGCGGTGTTCTGGGAGCGGCCGCAGACGGCAAAGTGCCGACAGTATACAGCTTCAGCCTCGGCGTGCAGCAGGAAATTGCCCGCGGCACCACGCTGGACATCGCCTACGTTGGCACCATGTCCCGTCACTTGGTGACATCCCGCAACATCAACGCAGTGCCTTACGGCACAGCATTCCAAAGGGCCAACCAGGACCCCAACTGTTCGTTATGGGAAGGCGGCGGCGTTCCCGCTGTCCAACCCAACCTGCAGCCACAATATTCGGCGGCCGGCTTCGACTTCAACGGATGGTGCGCATATGGATGGTCCAGTTACACGAACGCATATCTAGTGCCTTTCAAGGGCTACGGGCAGATCCCGTACCTGCGTTGGGACGGCACCTCCAATTACAACTCGCTGCAAGTATCTTTGCAGCGCCGCTTTGGCCAAGGACTGACCTTCGGCGCCGTCTACACGTGGTCGAAGTCGATGGTCACGGCGAGTTCGGACCAGGACGAACAAAATCCTGTGAATGCCTTGCTCGACTATCGTGCGGCGTCATGGGACCGTCCTCACGTCTTTGCCGCCAACTACATCTACGAACTGCCCGGCATCGCCAAGCACTTCGGCGCACCGAAATGGCTATCCTATGTCACTGACCACTACCAGTTGAGCGGCGTAACCCAGCTTATGAGCGGAACACCGGTGGATTTGAACAACGGGTATTCGTTCCCGTCGGGTAGCGTAGATGGTTCCAACATGTGGGGGAACATACCGTTCTATTTTTCGGCGGACAGGAGCGGGAACCCGGTTCTTCCCGCAGTCGGTCCCCCGGTACGGGGGACGCGTGACATCCTCCGTTACGGCGGAATGCAGAACTGGGACATGTCGTTAATGAAGAGCATCCCCCTCGGAGGCAATGAAGCTCGCTATCTCGAGCTCCGCTTGGAAGCATTCAACGCGTTCAACCACACAAACTTCACGAACCAAAACTACGGCTACAATGTGAACGGACCCTGGGAGTACAACGATCCTGCCACTTCGCTGTCCATCGCGAAAAACGGCAACTTTGGAACCAACGCGGGCACGCCCAACACGGGCCCGGGAGGTTTTCGCGTAGTTCAGCTTGGCGCCAAGTTCTACTTCTAGATTGCTCCTATTCCTTGACGCCCGCGGCTTCGGCCGCGGGCTTTTTTCCAGCGTAAGGCACAATTCCTACCGAGGTCGGTCATGATACGCAAGCTGAAATTTGTCGTCATTCTTCTTTTCGTTGCCTTCCTCGCCTGGGCCCAATCTCCCTCCGCCTCAACTCCGGCCATCGAAGCCCGCGCGGACGCGATGCTCAAGCAACTCTCGCTGGAAGAGAAAATCGATCTCATCGGCGGTGTTGATGACTTCTATATCCGCGGAATCAAACATATCGGTCTGCCCGCGCTGAAGATGGCCGACGGGCCGTTTGGTGTCCGCAACTACGGGCCGTCCACGACGTTCGGTGGCCTGGGCCTCGCCGCTACCTGGGACCGGGAACTTGCCGAGCGCATGGGTGCCGTCATCGGCCAGGACGCGCGCGCCCGCGGCGTTCATTTCATGCTCGGCCCCGGCGTCAATATTTCGCGCTCGCCCTTATGCGGACGAAATTTTGAGTACTACGGCGAAGATCCCTTCCTCGCCTCGCGCACCGCCGTTGCCTACATCCAGGGCATGCAGAGCCAGGGCGTGAGCGCTACGATCAAGCATTTCATGGGCAACAACCAGGAATTCCTGCGCCATGACGCGGATTCCATCATCGACGAGCGCACCATGCGCGAGATCTATCTGCCTACGTTTGAGGCAGCGGTGAAGGAAGGGCACGTCGGCGCCATCATGGATTCCTACAACCTCATCAACGGCGAGCACGCAACCCAGAACGGCCGTCTGAACAACGAGATCGCGAAGAAGGAGTGGGGCTTCGAGGGCATCGTCATGTCCGACTGGGACGCGACCTACGACGGCGTGGCGGCGGCCAACGGCGGGCTCGATCTCGAAATGCCGGCGGGGAAATTCATGAATCGTGCCACGCTGCTGCCGGCGGTAAAGGCAGGCAAGGTCAGCGAAGCCACGATTGACGACAAGGTGCGGCGCATCCTGCGCACCGCTATTCGCTTCGGCTGGCTCGATCGCGAGCAGACGGATTTGTCCGTGCCGCTCTACAACGAGAAGGGTGGACAGGTCGCGCTCGAAGCCGCACGCTCCGGCATGGTGCTGCTCAAGAACGACAGCAACCTTCTTCCGTTCGACAAAACACAAATTAAAACGATCGCCGTCATCGGACCGGATGCCTATCCCGCTCCGGTAGTTGGCGGAGGCAGCGCGGGCGTACGTCCGTTTGGCGCGGTGAGCTATCTGGAAGGTATCGCGGACTACCTCGGCAGCGGAGCAACCGTTTATTACGATCGCGGAATTCCATCTCTCGGTGACATGGCCGATGCCACGGCGTTCTCGATCGACGCTGCGGGCAAAGAACCGGGCATCAAACTGGAGGCGTTCAACAATATCAATCTTAGTGGGGAGCCTTCGGTTCAGCGTACCGATCAACACATCAACGCCGATCGCTCGCTTGGCGATGGCGTCAATCAAAACGAAGTGTCGGCGCGCTGGTCAGGATACTTCACACCCAGCGATCCTGGCGAACATCTCATCTTTGTGCAAGGCCCCGGCGAAGGCGGCGGCTACAAGGTCTACCTCGACGACAAGCTCGAAATCGACACTTGGGAGCTCGCTCGCTCGCAGGTCAGCCAGATTCGCGTGCCGCTGGCGGCGGGTCCGCACAAGATTCGCTTTGAATACTCGGTGCATTGGAGCTGGGGCGGTCCGAGCGTGAGACTTGGCATCGTGCGTCCAGAAAAAGTTGTGACGGCTACGGCGAAAGCGCTGGCGTCGAAGGCGGATGCAGTGGTGTTGGCGGTGGGCTTCGATCCCGATAGCGAGAGCGAGGGAGCAGACCGCACCTTCCAGCTTCCCCCGGCGCAGGACGAACTTATCAATCAGATCGCCTCTGCGAACAAGAACACGATCGTCGTTGTGACCTCCGGCGGCGCAGTCGACATGAATGCATGGCTCGGTCATGTTCCCGCGCTTTTCGAATCCTGGTATGCGGGCCAGGCGCAGGGGACGGCGCTGGCGCAATTGCTCTTCGGCGAATACAGCCCGTCGGGCAAGTTGCCCGTCACGTTTGAGCGCAGCTGGGAAGACAATCCCGCGCACGACAACTACTATCCCAAAGCAGGCGACAAGAAAACCGCTTATGCGGAGGGCGTGTTCATCGGATACCGTCACTTCGACAGGGCCGCCGTCAAGCCGCAGTTCCCGTTCGGCTACGGACTTTCGTATACGACATTTGCCTACAAGAACCTCTCAGTGGCTCCCGCCACCGTTTCGGGAGATCAGCCCGTTACCGTCAGCTTCGATATGACGAACACCGGCCATCGTGCCGGCGCCGAAGTTGCCGAAGTGTACGTGGGCGAACCGCATTCCACTGTTCCCCGGCCCGTGAAGGAACTGAAGGGATTTACGAGGGTACAACTGAATGCGGGCGAAACCCAGCGCGTTTCGCTCACGCTCGATCGCCGGGCCTTCGCGTACTACAACATCAAGAATCATGACTGGACGGTGGACGCCGCGAACTTCAACGTATATGTCGGAAGTTCCGCAGCGTGGATTGAGCTCACAGGTAAGATAACGTGGCAAACTCCGTGAAGGTTTTAGTGAACAGCGAACTTGTTTCATAACCGCTCGCGACCGGCATGGTTGCGAACTGCGATGGGCTGCAAGCAGTACCCAGGGAGGTCACATGATGAAAAAGTATCGGTTCTCGCGCCGTGAGTTCTTACAAACAACCGCCGGAGCGGCAGGCGCTACGCTTGCCGCAAATGCCATGCTGCTGAATTCCGAGCCACTGTTTGCGTCACTTCCACCCCTGGCTGCGAGTGACCGCGTTCGTTTTGGAATCGTGGGCGTGGGGATGGAGGGCAGCAACCTGCTCACGACGGCGATTCAGCTTCCGGGAGTGGAATGTGCGGCCGCTTGCGATCTTTACGATGGCCGCCACGAACTCGCCCGGGAACTCGTGGGCAAGCCGATCCCGACGACCCGCCGGTACAAGGAACTGCTCGATAACAAAGAGATTGACGCGATCATCGTGGCGGTGCCGGACCACTGGCACAAGCAGGTCGTGGTTGACGCGGTTGCGGCCGGTAAGGATGTGTATTGCGAGAAGCCGTTTTCCCATACTCCCGCGGATGGCTTGGCGCTAGTCGAATCCGCAAAGAAGTCAGACCGGATTGTCATGGTTGGTGCGCAGCGGACGAGTTCGGTCCTATGCGCCAAAGCGAAAGAGCTTTATGACCGGGGAGCGATCGGCGCGTTGAGCCTGGTGGAAGCGACATTGGGACGGAATGATCCCACCGGCGCATGGGAATATCCGCCGCCGGCGGACTTGTCTCCCGAAAATCTGGACTGGGATACGTGGCTAGGAACCGCGCCGAAAAAGCCTTTCGACCCGCTCGCCTTTGCGCGTTGGCGCTGTTGGAAGGAATACGGAACCGGGGTTGCGGGTGACTTACTCGTGCATCTGATTAGCGGAATGCAAGCTGTTCTCGGAATCAATGAGATTCCCAAGCGGGTCTCGGCGTTCGGAGGTATTTACCGCTGGAAGGACGGACGCAATATGCCAGATGTGCATGCCGCTCTCTTCGAGTACGCCAATGTTCCAGTCTATATGCGCTTGAGCTTGGATACGGAATCGGCCGAAGTCACTCGCTTTATGGGCTCTAAGGGTGTCATCGAACTCACCGAGTTCGGGCTCAGCTATTCTCCGCAACCCGGAGTGGATCTCTCTCCGAGTTATTACTCGGGGTCGTTTCCTGCACGTCTGAAGACACCCTATCTCGCGCAGTGGCACGAGGAACACGATCCCAAACCCGGGCAGGAACCAGCTCCCGAGAGCTTGATCTTCAAGGGAAACGACTATGACGACTTGCGTCCCCACCTCTGGAATTTCTTCGAGGCCGTCCGGTCGCGCAAGCCGGTGCTGCAGGATGCGGTGTTCGGGCACAACGCGGCTCTCGGCTGCCACATGGCCAATGAATCCTACTTCAGGAAAAAGCCGGTGTATTGGGATTCAACTTCGCAGAGTATCAAGTCGTAGGGATGAGGCAGGTCTCGGCGTAAAGGTTTGGCTGTAACGCACCTCGGCGAAAGGAGTCGAAGCAATATGAATATTCCGCGGAGCGCAGTCGCGCTAACCATGTTAGTACTGGCGCTTTCTATGCAGGTGCATTCCCAGCAACACAACTCTGCGGAGACGACAACCGTGTCGGCTCAGTCGTTTCTAGGGCGTTGGGATCTGACCCTGAAGACTCCGAGTCGCGAATATCCCTCGTGGCTGGAGATAACTCAGGAAAGTGGGCAGCTCAAAGCGCTTCTGGTGAGCCGTTGGGGACACGCGCGGCCGCTGCCGAAAATCGAGCTCTCGAATGGGCAAATAACATTCGTTTCTCCCAAGGAGGAAGAAGACAGGAAAGACGACATGGTATTTGTGGGCACACTGTCGGGGCAGAAGCTGAGCGGGACGACGAGCGGGCAAGATGGGACTCCGTGGCAATGGACGGGCGAGAGGGCGCCGGACCTGAAGAGAAAGGCCGAACCGAAGTGGGGGAAGCCGACGTCATTGTTCAACGGCAAGGACCTGAGCGGGTGGCGGCCGAGCGATCCGAATGCAACGGCTACCTGGAAGGTCGAAAACGGAACGCTCGTGAGTCCCGGACATGGCGCAGAACTTATCACCGATGCCAAGTTCGAAGACTTCAAGTTACATGTCGAATTCAATTGCGCGCCGAAATCGAATAGCGGTATTTATCTGCGCGGTCGATACGAAGTTCAAATCGAAGACGATCCCGTGCCAGAAGGACCGACCATGCGCACGGGAGGTGTGTATGGTTTCTTGGCTCCGTCACCTGAACAGCCGCGCCGGCCGGGAGAATGGCAGACCTACGACATCACACTTGTGGGCCGCGTGGTCACCGTTGTGCAAAACGGTCAGACCATTATTGACAAGCAGGAAATTCCAGGTATTACAGGCGGCGCTTTGGATAGTCACGAAGGACTACCCGGCCCGATCTATCTGCAGGGTAGTGAAGATGGACACGTCGCTTTTCGGAACATCACGGTTACGCCAGGTAGGTGACTGAGCAGGAAACGCGAGCCAATCGTCCAGCTCGTTTCCCCAGGAATTTGCGCCGAGAATACATATAAGGTTTCCTCGTGCGATTACAGTAATCAACCTTCGCGAAGTTGAAAAAGATCGCTGCCAACAACCGTGCGGCATGCCTTGACAGAGGCGACTCCAGTAACCTACGCTGCGAACCGACAAGGTCGCCAGCAACCCGACCCAGGTGGAGCGAATGAGAAGAGTGATGTCTGCCGACTCAGCGACGCGAGCGCGGGTATATTCGCGGCTGCTGCCAGGTTATTGTTTCGTCGCCCTAACGATCCTGGCGCCGACCGGAATTCGGGCGGCAGATAGTTACGGAGTGACGATCGAGCGAGGCGTGCCGATCAAGATGCGTGACGGCGTCACGTTGCGCGCAGATATTTGCCGCCCAAAGGCGGAGGGCAAGTTTCCAGTGCTGTTGACCCGCACACCTTATGACAAGAACGAGGCGGTAGAGTTTTGCCTGAAAGCCGTGCCACGGGGCTACGTGGTCGTCGCGCAGGATGTCCGAGGAAGATATGCCTCGGAAGGTGATTGGTATCCGTTCAAGTACGAATCCCAGGACGGCTATGACACGGTTGAGTGGGCCGCTGCGCTTCCTTATTCCAACGGGAAGGTCGGGATGTTCGGTGGTTCCTACGTCGGTGCGACGCAGTATCTGGCGGCAATTGCCCAGCCGCCCCATCTGGCGGGCATTTGCCCCAGCGATACGGCGTCCAACTATCACGACGGCTGGACCTATCAGGGCGGTGCGTTTGAACAATGGTTTAGCGAGTCGTGGACGATGGGACTGGCGGAAAACACTTTCAATCGACGCGTAGAGTCGGCCGGTGACGTCGTTGGTTGGGCACAAACGCTTCCTCTGTCGTTGTATCCCGTGCTCGAAATACCCTCAGCTACTCGACTGGCGCCATATTTCACCGACTGGCTCGCGCACCCCAACTATGACGACTATTGGAAGCCGTGGTCGATCGAAGATCACTACGCGCAGATTCAGGTTCCGGTATTCAGTATGGGCGCATGGTACGACATTTTTCTAGGCGGAACGTTAAGGAATTATGCGCGCCTCAAGAACGAGGCAGGCACGGAGGCCGCGCGGCGTGGTCAGCGGCTGATGATCTACGTTGGTGGGCATGCCGGTGGAACGGCAGTGGGGAAAATTGGCGCCGTCGATTTTGGAGATAAGTTGCCGTTCGACGTGGAAGAGGTGACACTACGCTGGTACGACAGTCTCTTGAAGGGAACAGTGAATGAGTTCGACCACGAGAAACCCGTAAGAATCTTCGTCATGGGCAAGAACGACTGGCGGGAAGAAAATGACTGGCCGCTGGAGCGCGCCAAGGCGACGCGGTGTTACCTGCGCTCGACCAAGCCAGCGAATGGTCTTGCAGGAGGCGGCGCGCTGAGTACAGCCGCGCCTGCCGAGGAGAAACCCGACCAATACGTGTACGATCCGAACGACGCAGTCCCCACGATTGGGGGGCCCCTTTGTTGCCAACCGCTGCCGACAGGGGTCGGTCCGCAAGACCAGCGGCCTGCGGAAGCGCGCGGCGACGTACTCGTATTCTCTTCGCCGGCATTCACACAAAACACCGAAGTTACGGGTCCAATTTCGCTCGACCTGTATGTCAGCAGCTCTGCGGTCGACACGGACTTTACCGGGAAAGTGGTTGACGTCTGGCCGAACGGATTTGCTCAGAATTTGACGGAAGGAATTCTGCGCTTACGCTACCGCAATTCGCAGGAGAAACCGGAACTTGGAAATCCCGGGGAGATCTATCACATTAGCGTAGATCTTTGGGCGACGAGCAATGTCTTCCTGCCAGGACACAAACTGAGGCTCGAGGTTTCCAGCAGCAGCTTCCCGCGATTTGATCGGAACTTGAATACCGGTGAGGATCAGGCGCGTGGAACGCACATGATCAAAGCAGCCAACGTCATCTACCACGACAAATCCCGGCCCTCGGCTCTAGTTCTTCCCATTGTGCCATAAGCGTGACTCGCGTCGGCTTTAGCACTGGCGACAGCATCACCGCGGCAAGGTAGGCGCCAGCACCGCACGCCAGCGTGATGTTCAGCCCCCAGTGAATCGCGATCACGATGGCGAGCACCGAACCCAACACGCTGGAAGCGGCGTTCATCGCCCAGGCCCACTCCACTGCATTTCCGGAAGTCCCGCGGCCGGTCTCTGCCCCGGGCGCACTGGCTAGCGCACGCAACCCGGTCGGAAACGGCATGCCCATGGCCAAGCCCAGGGGAATCAGGATCAACCCGCTGACCAGCAACTTCTTGGCGAAGGGCAGCCCTACCAGGGCATTCAGCAAGGCCGGCAGCACCAGAACATAGGCACAGATTGCTCCCACCAGCAACAGCAAGGGCACCCACACTCGTGCGGGCAGTGGCAGCCAGCGCTGGGAAAGCAGGCTGCCGACGCCACTCGAAAGCAACAACAGAAAGATGACCACGGTCAGCGCGTAGGTCGGGTGCCCGAGGAATAACACGAACCTCTGGATAAAGGCGATCTCCACCAGAATGTAACCCAACCCGACCGCCACAAAGTACAGCAGCGAAAGCCAGGACCGGGAGCCAACCGCCCTGCCGCAGGCGAAGAGCATTGGAAGAATCAGAAAGGCCAGCACAGCGGCGAGAGAAATCAGCAGAACCATCCCGAGGACGACGACGCCCAGGTTGACTTTCCAATCGATACCCTGCTGCAGGCTCTCTTCGTTCAAGATCTGTCGGGTCTTGAGCGTGAAGAAAAAGAAGGGCGCATTGTCGCTGACGGGGGACACGTTATATGCGTAGTTGCGGGCGAAGATCCAGGGGTCGTTGCTCGCGATGAGTGCTGAAAACGGATTCTTGCCGGGGTCGGAGGGAAGATAGAGGGGATCGAGATCTTCATTCAGCTCCATGTGTCGTGCGACCGCATCTTCTTCTATGCCGGTGAAGGCGGATTTCTTCGCCAGGACCACCACCGGGATGCCGTCTTCATCGAGGTGATCGCCGGCAACGACGATGAAGTTTCGGGCGGGGTTCTGTATCCCGAGTTGATGCAGCGCCTCCATGGCCACCGAGACGACTCTCAGCGCCTCGCGTGGCTGGCGGAACTCCCAGCGTGTGATGGCGATCAGGCCATCGGGCTTGAGGTGCTCGAAGTACTCGCGGAAGGCCTCGACCGTGTAGAGGCTGTTCTCGCTGAGCGCAAACGCGCCGGCCGCGGTCGAGGCCCAGGTGTCGACCAGTGTCATCTGTATGACGTCATATTGCTGCCGCGAATTTCGAACAAAAGATCGGCCATCGGTCACATGAATGTGAACCTCAGGCTGTTGGTACAAGCGACACGTGTAATCGGCGTAGCGCCCCCGCATGACCGTATCGGCAATAATGGGATTGATTTCGATTCCGGTCACATTCGGACTGCCGTTGGCCACGGCTCGCAGCACGTCGACGCCGCCACCCGGGCCGATGATGGCGTAGTCGCCGTGGGGCCGCAGCACGTTGGCGAGCGCCGGCGGCTCGGACATCAAATCTTTTTCCCACTCCGGTCCCCAGGAATGCGGGTCGGTATTCATGACGGAAGTGGACGCGTCGGCATCGATGACGATGGCCTTGGCGTCGCCTTGCTTGTCGACTTCTACCCGCGAGATGGCGTTCCACTTGGCAAATTCGACCCACGAACGGTCGCGGAACATGCCCTTGGCATAAATGACGTCGAACCAGCGCCCCGAGTGGTTGAAAGCGATGAGCACGAAACACATAGCTGGCACAAGGCTTTGCAAGGAAAACCTTGGGCCAAACCATCCCCACTTCGGGTGTTTTCGCTTCCACACCATGGCCGCGACGCCAGAGGTAAACGCTGCGAACAACAATGCATTGGGACCGCCGAGCCAGTTCAGCAACGGAACCACAGCCAGGCAGGCCAGCGCTCCGCCGAGCAAATCGGCGCCGTAAAGGCGCGTCACCTGCCGTGCCTCGCGCGCGAAGACGACCGAGAAAATGAGGCCAGTGAAGAAGAAAGGAACCGCCGAGGTCATATAGATCTCGGCCAGATGCAACAAATTGCCGCGCGACAGATCCAGGGAAACTGGAACGTGCAGCACCACCAACAGGGTGAAGACGATGGCGACCGCGTTGCCGCTCGATAGAGTCGCCGCCAGCCGACGTGTCTCAAAGCCAGCCAGCCAGTTTCGCCAGAGATAGGCAAACACGCCCCCGGCGCCGAGGCCTAGCAGTGCGACCGAAATCGCCAGGAACGCGAAATGATAGAAAAGCACCACGGAAAACAGCCGGGTCAACGCTAACTCAAGCAGCAGCGCAGAGAAACTGGTGAGAGAGATAGCGGCAAGCAGAGCAGGATCGCTGACTGGCGATAAAGAGGGAACCGATTGGGGGCGCATTTTCTCTGGTTGGTCAGAATAGCAGAAGCCGGTGCTGGCACGGCATCTCCGAAAAGCTGCTTTTGGTTCCAGATTACATCCTACTGGCGAGACATTGGTTTCACGGCGGAAGGCTGGGCGACTGTAAGACGGCAGCTGCGCGCCTCGGCTTCGGTATTGGGCAGCAGCGCCGCCCGCACAGCGCGGGTCCAGATCACGTAGCCCGCCGCGGTCATGTGCAGATCATCAGGGCCAAAGAGATCTTTCGGTTTGCCCTTCTCGAGCATCGGCGAGACCACGTCGATATAGTGCAGATCCGAGCGTTTGCCAGCGCGGGCGCGTATCGCATCGTTGACCTGGCTTTGAAGAGGAAATTGCGCAAAGCGCAACTTGGAAGGCTTGAGAGAGATGAAATAGACCGGCGTCTTGCCCAACGCCTGCGTCTTACGCGTCATGAATTCGTCAAAATCGGCCACGACTCTGTCCACCGATTTTCCCGCGTCAATGTCGTTCTCACCCGTGTAAAAGACGATGGCGCGAGGCCGATAGGGTGCGACGATCTGGTCGCACCAGCGGTTCACATACTCGATGTGCGAGCCGCCGAACCCACGGTTGATCACCGGCATCGGTTCCATGTCAGCGGCGAGATTCTCCCTCCATTTGACGATGCTCGATGAGCCGACGAAAAGCACCTGACAATCTGCGGGCGGCGCAGCCCGATCGGCTTCTACAAACCGAGCGATTTCCGCGCTGAGCGATTCCTCCAGAGTAGGAGCCGGGGCTGGGGTTGTCTGGGCTCCCACAAAGGCGGCAGACAGCGCTAGCGCGAAAACGCATAAAGCAAAGCGGCGAACCAGGCCAGAGTTTAGAGAAGTCATCACAATCGCGATCTCCCTTCCAATCGTCGATTCTTCGCACTGAGACGCGCAGCCGACCAGCTAGACGAATGCTGTCTCCTAATCGCCTGTACAGCCCCAGCATGGACTAAACTCATCGGCATATTGAACGTGATCGGAGCGATCCATCCTCAGAAAAGTCGGCCCATCGCCACCTAACCTTCTCGAGAATGCGGTAGTGCGAAATGGTCTGCCCGATCATCGGGCTGAAATCTTAGGTCTAGAGGCAGGGCAAGTCAATGAATGCGCAGCAATCCACGAGATGTTGTCGGAGTGATCGAACTGTCTCGTGCTGCCTACCGAAACGGAGATTACGACGGACGCCCTTGTCGCTACCGAAACGATCACGTTTGTTGATTGGCCAGAAACGGGCTTCGGGGAGATCGATGGATCATCTCCTCGAAGCGGACTTCTGGCCCGGAATCACTCCGGTTTGCCCATCACTCGCGCCGAAGTAATCGCCACCGCTCATCTGTAAACACTAGCCGACTTGAACGAAGCCGCTATGCGGCGGACGCATTCGCGTGTTGCTGAGCCGACGGTCGAGGTGATCTGAGCTAGCTTGTGTCGCAGAGGAGGAACTCCCTGTGACCCATCTACGTCAGATCATGATTGAGGAACTCAGACGCCGCAACTTCGCCGATTCAACCATCCGCTCGTACCTTCACGCAGTTGAGCACTTCAGCCGCTACTTCCATCGCCGGCCCGATCAGCTTGGTCCCGAGCACATTCGCCAGTATCAGGCGGCGCTCTTCACTAAGTTGAAGTTCAGCCCGAACACCGTAACCCTGCGGCTTGCTGCCCTACGCTTCTTCTATATTCAGGTGTTGAAGAGAGGCTGGAGCATCGCAGAGACGCCCTATCCGAAGAAGGTTTTTCACCTTCCGGAGATACTCAGCCAGGAGCAGGTCGCGCGTCTGATTGACGCCGCGGAGTTTCCCTTTTCCTAGTCTCCTTATCGAAAACGCCTCGGATCAACTCTTCTCTCTTCCTTCAGCAGTCCCGCCCGAGGCGCTTCCGATCAAGGCTAGCGACAATCCGGAAGCTGTCGGTTCAGCCTTTTCGGCGACGCTGATCAGGAATACTTTTCTGACGGTTTAGCGTTGCTTCGCTTAGGGTCTCTGATCGGAGCGCCCAGCATTCAGGGAATTGCGATTTGAAAGCCTCGACGAGGCGGAGTTGGTCGGTGCGAGCTTGGCGTTTATGGCCGAGCAGAGTATGGGACAAGGTACACTGCCACGATTTCTTCCTCCGTGAAATACGGGTAGGCGGGCATCACATCCCCTCCCGTCATTCTCATCGTGGCGCAGGAGCCATATTGCACCTGATGAACAACGCCGCTGAGAGAATGATCTCTGGGGATGCTGGCCAGCGACGGGATGGTCCCTTGCGCCATGGCCGTATGCCCGCTTCCAGGACCGGTCGCGTCGTGACAGACATGGCAGGTCCCCCTGACGATGTGCTCGCCGACGCGGGCTGCAGATTCGGGGACCAGAAGACCATCGCGCTTGGTGGGAGGGACCGACGCCAGCTTCTCCAGATAGCCGAACAAAGCTTCCACCTCATCGGCGCGCAGGTATTCGAACGACGGCATGTTCTTTCCACCGTGTTGAAAGCGGTCTCGGAGGGAGGCTTCCGCCAGTTCCGTCGTCTGTTGGATCACGTCATCATCCACGTCGAGTCCTCTCGCTTCCATGCGCTTTCGCGACATTGCGGGAGAAGTTCCTTGCACCGGGCCAAGCACCGAGTTGATTTCTGGCGGCGCTCCCTGCCCATCGAACCCATGACATGACTGGCAATTCCAGCGGTACAGATCGGCGCCCGATACTGGGAATTTTTCATTCATGATTGCCCCAGCCTTTTCCGGGCTGGAGCGGAAGGTTGACAGGACGCGTTGAATGACCGAGTTCAAGTTGGCTGGCCCAGGGGGATCTCCGCTGGGCGGTTGCGGATTCCCTTGCGGGTTGGCGAAAAGGGCGCCGGTTGCCCCCATCTGGCCCATGCGAGTTTGTGAGACCGTGAGCCCGAGATGTTTGATGCAGCTTGGTCCCTGGCCGGAGGGAATGGGATACTCACGGCCTGTCGCTTCCGAGACGCGCATGGTCGTGGGCGGCTGTGCAACCCCGGGTTCCTTATTGGCGGTTACGTTCTGTGCCCAAGCCGAAACCAGTATCCCAGCCACCGCCAGAGTTGCCCCGACTCCGAAAGCAAATATCCGTTTCATGGCGTGCCCCTCATTTGATTCGAAAATTGGACTGCGAGCCTTGGTGAACATTAAGCACCCGACACGGCCGGCGCTGTCTTGACGTGAGCCACGGATGCTTCTGGGGAGAGCTTGCGCATCTTCCACAAGATGAGATATCCAAAAGCATAGATAAACGCCACCCACATCGCGCCGTAAAACAACAAGAACGGAGCGGCAATATAAGGAGTGGCGTAGGGCGTGATCAACACGCCCGCCCTCGGCAGCGAGGGCGCCGGGCGGACGCCGAAATCGACGGGGACATTGAAGGTTGCGGGAGCATACTCGTCGTCGCCGCGGAAGACGGCCTGCACGGGATAAGTGCCGTAGCGATGGTCCTTAATGACCAGTTGTGCTTTGCCATCGGCCAGGGTGGGACGGCTACCGAAGACCAGGGTACCGAGTGGTGTCTTGGCCGAGAACTCCACGGGCTTGAAGCTGATGGGCGCGCCGGTGGAGTCGCGCAGGGTGGCAGTGACGGCAACCGGGGACGACGGTTTCAAGCTGCCTTCAGCGGGGTCGTCCGGGGACGTTTCCACAGTGAAGAGCCGGCCGGTGTACATGAAGACGCGCGCGCGCGGAAGAAGAGGCGTGCTTTCGTCGGCGGCAGATTCGCGGCTTGGTTGCGGCGCCGGAACGGTTTTCCATTCCACGGTAATCGCGGTTGGCTTCGGCGTTTTGGGCTTGGCCGGGCCGGCGGCGTTCGCGGATCTGCCACAGAGCAACAGCGCTGCGACGGCCAGGATTGGAAACACGTCGCCTGGTTTCCACCAGCGCGAAGGCACAGACTCGTCGGGTAGTTCGGACACGGCAACCTCCTCGTGGCTGTTCCCGCGTCTCCCAGATCGAGACGATGGGGAACAGCTTGACCATCAAGGTGTAGATCAGGCAAAAGCCAGCGACCGCAGCCGCGGTGATGGACCACTCCACCCAGGTGGGATGGTAATGAGTCCACTCCCAGGGCAATCTCTGTCCAGAGGGCAGATAAGGGCTGCGAAGGGTGGGAACAACGATGATGTAGCGCTTAGCCCATGCGCCCACAATCACCAGTGCCGAAGAAAGCACCACTCCGGGGATGGTGTAGCGGTGATAGCGCTTGAGGCCGAGCACGGCGATCATGAGGACTGCCGGAATGAACACGCACACGCTCTGCGCGACCCAGAACAACACGGCATAGTCGCCGACGAAGAGCCGTTGCATCAGCATGCGCTCGCTGCCCTCCAGTTTGTAGCCGGCGGTTAGGTATTCATTGATATTGAAGTACAGGTACATGAGCGAGAAGGCCAGCAGCAGCAGGCCAAGCTTGCGGAAGTGCAACTCTTCGACATAGTCCTGCAGGTGGAAGACGCGCCGCAGCACATACATGGAGAAGATCACGCCCGCGGTTCCGGAGTAGATGGCGCCGATCACAAAGTAGGGACCAAAGATGCTGCTGTTCCATCCCGGGCGCAGGGTCATGGCGAAGATCCACGAGACCACGGTGTGCACGGAGACCGCCAGCGGGATGATGAAGATGGCCATGAAAGAAATGGCTTTCTCCAGCAAGGCTTTCTGCTGCGGGGTTCCGGTCCAGCCGATGGCCAGGGTGCTGTAGAGGCGGCGGCGCCAGGAAGCGAGCCGGGGTTGCTCGGCCAGGAAGGCCAGATCCGGGATCATGGGGATATAGAAATACAGGATGCAGCCGGTCAGGTAGGTGCTCACGCCCAGCACGTCCCAGATGATGGGCGACTGGATACGGCCGTAGCGGAACAGGTTCAGCATGCGATCGGGCCGTCCCATATCAATCATGACCATGGGGCCGCCGATGCAGAGGGCAAACACGGTGATGGCCTCGGCCATGCGGGTGATGGGGGTGCGCCACGCGGTATCGGTAACGCGCAAAATGGCCGAGATCAGAGTGCCGGCGTGGCTGATGCCGATGAAGAAAACGAAATTCGTGATGTACAGTCCCCAGGAAATCTGGTCGCGCATGCCGGTGACGATGAGGCCGTCGCGCAGTTGCTGGATGTAGGCGTAGAGTCCCCAGAGAAGTACGGCGATCAGGAATCCCACCCAGACATAGAACCGCCAGGTGTTTTCCAGCACAGAACGCAACAGGTTCTGCTCACGAGCTTCCATGCTCACCTCTCGTCATCAGTATCAGTGCTCCATTCCCGGCATTGCGGCTTGGGCGGTTTCGGTTTGCGCCTTCTCGTCCGGAGACGGGTATTTGCGGCTGGCGGGAGGCAGATAGTAAACGCTTGGTTCCGTTCCCAGTTCTTCCATCAGCCGGAAACTGGCTCCACGCTTGGCGATCTTGGTGAACTGGATGGTCTCGCCTTTGCCGTTGGTCACCGCATCATCGAATTTGTCGCCGAAATAAATCGCACCCATCTTGCAGGTTGCGGCACAGGCGGGAAGCTTGCCCATGCGAAGGTGCTCGGGGCAGAAGATGCACTTTTCCACGGTGCCTTTGCGGTGCGGGTAGTTGTATTCCACGTTGTAGGGGCGGGCGAGTTCCTCGGGCGTGTGGGGTGGTTCTCCCCAGTTGAACGAGCGCGCGGAGTAAGGGCATTGCGCGATGCAGTTGCGGCAGCCGATGCAGCGGTCGTCATCCTGGATAACGACGCCGTCGGTGCGTTTGTAGGTGGCGCCCACGGGGCAGCCGCGCACGCACGGCGGGTTGTCGCACTGCATGCAGGGACGGGGCAGAAAGTAAGGCCCCGCCGCCTCGTTATCGGTGATTTCAAAAACCTTGATCCACTCCTGCATGGGTGGAACGAAGTGCATCGCGGTGCAGGCTTTGGTACAGTCCCGGCAGCCGTCGCACTTGGCCAGGTCAATGACCATCACCCACTTCTGGTTGCCGGGAGCAAGCGACCGGGAAGGAAGCACCTCGCGGAACACCTTCGAGACGCTTGCCTTCCAGGCCACTCCCGCCGCCACGGCGGCTCCTGTCCCCCGAGCCAAGAAATGCACGAAACCACGTCGCGTTATTGCCACGCTTCACTCCCCGAAATCTCGCGTTGGTTCACGGTATGACGACCAGCCTCATCTTCATGTCGTCGTGGCCTTGGCCGCATTTGACCGTGCACTCCACCACGTAGCTGCCCGGCTCCGCGGGCGCCACCAGGGTGAAGTCTTGCGTGCCTTCCTTGAGGCGCAGATCCCAGCCCTGGTCCTTGAGCGCATTGACGGTGAAGGTATGGATGGTGCCATCTTTATCCCACTCGGTGCCCTTGACAGCGGTGATCCGCAGGTGCACCACCTCGTTGACCTTCAAGGTGATCGACGGTAGCTTCTGGCCGGCGATTTTGTACCGGTTGTCCTTGTCGGCGATCACCGTGATCAGCCGCGGTGGGGCGCCCGCGATGGCGAGCGGAGACAAGATGCCGAGCACCAACGCAAACAGGACTGGCAGCAGAATTCGATTTGTTTTTGACAAGGCCCACCTCTCCTTCACATTCAATCCGCCTATCCTGGTGCAATCTGGAATCCAGTCCGATGCCGGGAACGCCTCCTTCGTCCGGAACGGCGCTAAATGCCTGCAAACTCAGACCGGGACGACGCTGGCAGGGTGGAGTTCGGGGGCACTGAGATGAGCTTGTGCAAATTACCGCGCGCTGCTGCTAAAGGGGATCGGACAGTTTGTGTCCGATATTCGGACACCTCAGTGGTGTTCTTCCGGAGGCGAATTCAGGAAGGCAAGCAAGTCGCCGACATCGCTTTCAACTAATGTGGGCCAGCCAACGCCGACCGACTGAGTCTCCGTGTACATCTCGTGGCCGTGGCGCCAGAGCGCAACCGCCAGACTGATGGAGTTGTAAGTGCGTCCGCGGAGTCCGGGCGCGCGTGCGGTCCCTTCGGCGTTTTCACCATGACAGCGGCTGCAACCTCGCCACTTGAACACGCTGGCTCCAACATGGGGCGAACCGGCGGGATCGACGTAGCGAAGGCTGTAGAGAAACGCAAAAACATCGGTCATCTCTTGTGCTGACAATTGCGGGCGCGCGATGCCCTGCCGCGTCATCGCCTGCTCCATCAGGGGAGAATGGCTGACCATGGTGCCGCCCAGTTCGGTAAAGGTCTCGGGCAAGGGCTGCTCAGGCCCAAGGTTTGGTCCTTCCATCTGGTCAGCGGCGCGAATGGAGTGACACCCGGTGCAGGACTTCTGCTGAAATACCTGCCATCCGCGCGCGGGATCGCCATGTGGAACCGGGCCGTGCGGGGCGTCTTGCCGCACGTACGCGTACAGGTCTCGCAGTTCGTGACCTTGAAATTGCGGCCAGGCAATGCCTTCGCGCTCGGCGGCCTGACGCATGCCCGAGGCGTGATTCCAGAGGGCTTCGGTCCACTCCATGGGCCCGGTCAGATCGCTAGCCGCCGCCAGATCGGGCCCGATCTTCCCACCTACCCCGTCCACGGCATGGCAACGTATGCAGCCTTTGCTGGTAAAGAGCTCGTGCCCTCGCGCCGGATCACCCGGATCATCCACGTGGCGCGACATGTAAAGGTAGGCGAGCAACTGGGCGACGTCGTCGTAGCTGAGATCGGGGTAGGAAACCCCGTCGGCGTGCATGCGTTCCCACATCCGGGGAGCGTGATTCCACATGGCCGTGACGAGCTGGGGCAGACTCGATTGCGCGGGCCTTTTGCGGCCGAGGTCGGGCCCCACTTTGCCGCCCTCGCCATTGACCGAGTGGCATCGCACGCAGCCTTTGTCGCGGAACACCACGCTACCCTGTTGGGGGCTGCCCTCCAGAAAAGCGGACCAGCGTTCGCGCGCGCGCCGGCTTTGGGTAACGACGGCTCCGGTGAAGGCGAGGACAGCGACCGTAGCCAGCAGCGTCCACACCATCAAGGGAAGCGGCAGGCGCCCATCGGAACCCTGGCTACGTGACACGGTCGTCCTCCGGCTGGAAACTCCCGCAATCGCCGGGCCACAGCGGGGGGCCAACGTATTCGCAACCTCTGATCATGGCGGCACTTAGTGGTAGCGCTGTGAACCGCAGCTGGCCCGGCCCTGGTACCTGTCAGAAAATCGGACAGTCTCCGGGCCCGTGCTACGTCTCGGTACGATACTCCTTTAGCTTCCGATAAAGCGTGTCGCGAGAAATGCCCAGCAGGGTCGCGGCCTTGCTCCGGTTTCCTTCCGCGATCCGGAGCGCCCGCTCGATGGCCATCCGCTCCAGCGGTTCAATCGCTAAGGTCTGCTCGACGCCCTTGGCGGGTGATTGCTCTGCCAGTCCAGCCGGATCGAGCAGAGGCCACAGATCTTTTTCCGTGATGGTCTGCGGATCGTCGTGCGACAGCGCGGCGAGGCTTTCGAGCAGATTCTCCAGTTCGCGGACGTTGCCCGGGAACGAATACCTCAACAGCAATTCCATGGCACCACGGTGGAGGGCGATCGGCCGTTCGTAGCGTTGTTCGAGCTTCTGCAACGTGTGTTGAGTCAACACCAGAACGTCCTCGGGACGAGCGCGCAAGGGAGGGATCTCGATGACGACAGTGGCGATGCGAAAATAAAAATCCTGGCGAAGGCGATCGCCGCGAAGCTCAGCGTTGGTGTGATTGGTAGCGGCGACGATGCGCACATCCACGGGAATCGCCCGAGTGCCGCCCACCGGCCGCACCTCTTTATCCTGCAACACGCGCAACAACTTCGCCTGAACTTCTTTAGGCATTTCGCCGACCTCGTCGAGGAAGAGTGTCCCACGCGCTGCGGAAGCAAAGATGCCCACCCCGTCCGCGAATGCGCCGGTGAAAGCGCCGCGGCGGTAGCCAAACAGTTCGCTCTCGACTAGCTCTCTGGGCAAGGCAGCGCAATTCACCGGAACAAACTGGTTCGCCGCGCGGCCAGAGGCGGCATGAATGGCGCGCGCCAGCAGTTCTTTCCCGGTGCCGGTCTCTCCCAATACGAGAACCGGCGAATCAGACTCCGCGAGGGTTCGCGCCTTCTCTACCACCCGCTGCATCACCGGCGATACGTACACGAGCGAATCGAAGGAGGGGCAGTAGCGATGCAGATTGCTCTCCAATTGCGAGACGCGGCTTCGCAGTCGGAATACCTCCAGGATTCGTCCCACCTTCTTCTTCACCGCATCGGGCTCCAGCGGCTTAGTCAGATAGTCTTCGGCGCCGCGCTTGATGGCCTCGACCGCGGTTTCAATGGTGCCAAAGCCGGTCATGATCATCACCGGCAGGTCGGGATTGTGGCGGCGCAACTGCTCCATCAGCGTGATTCCGTCCGTCGCGGGCATCATCAGATCCAACAATGCCAGGCAAATACCGGGGTTCCTCTGCTGGAGAGCCAACGCCTGCTCGCCATCATGCGCGGTCTCGACCTCGTATCCCTCTTCCACTAGGAACTCCTTCAGCGTCCGGGTAAGGCTGGGATCGTCGTCCACCACCAGCACCGTGCACTTTGTGGTCGGTTCGCTCATACCATGACCTTCTCTGTCGCCGCCGCTTGCCGCGAGAGCGGCAACTCGATTCGCACCACTGTTCCCTGGTTCGGCGCGCTGTCGATACGAATGGAACCTTCGTGTTCCTGCAAGATGGTTGCGGCAATCGACAGCCCCAATCCCGTGCCTTTGCCCACTGGCTTGGTCGTGAAGAACGGCTCGAAAATGTGCGGCAAGTTCTCCGGCCCAATACCGCAGCCGTCGTCCTCCACCGAGATGTGAACGCGATCGTCTGCCGGGTGGCAGCGAACCGTAATATTTCCCTTGGGCGGAACCGCATCCAAGGCGTTAGTGATAAGGATCAGGAATAAGGCCTCGATTTGATTGCGATCAGCCATGACCGCAGATCCGTTCGCCGGATCCATATCGAGCGTCAGATGGATCTGCTTCGCCACCAGCTGCGGGCTCAAGAAACTCAATACCGAATCAATCGTGTCCTTGATTGCTTCCACGCGCCGCGTAAGTTGTGGCCGGCGACTGAAGTCCAACAACCGGCGAACAAACTGCTGACAGTAACGAATGCTGCCCTCTAAATCGCCAAGATCGGCGTCCACGCTTGCGTTCTGGGCATGCTTGCGGGCGAGTTGTATGCGTAAGAGCATGGAGGCCAGCGGCGTATTCAGGTGGTGCGCCGTACCTGCCGCCATCTGACCCATGGTGGTCAGTTTCTCGACCTGCAGCAACGTTTGCCGCAGACGGATGCGTTCCCGAATATCAGTGCTCACTTCCAGGAAGTAACGTCCGGGCTCTTCTTCGTGGTAGGGAAGCACGTTGGTTTGCACGTCAACCAGGGTGCCCTGCTTGGTCGCATGGCGGGTCTCGACATCCAGCACCGGCTTGCCTTGGGAAGCTTGCGCGAGAAATGCCTGCATCTCGCTTTGCTTTTCGGCGGGGATGGTCGGCAACTTGTTCCCCAACACTTCCGCGCGCTTGTAGCCGTACAGGTCCTCAGCGGCGGCATTCCATTCCACAACCATGAGGTCGGAGTCGAAAAGTGCAATGGCCGCGGGAGAGCAATTGAGAATCCCGCGGTAGCGCGCCCGCGACTGCCGGAGTTGCCGCTCGGTGGCACGCCGCGCCCGCAACACGAACCAGGCGGCCCAGAAGGCCAACAGTAACGATGAAACCACACCCCGGCTAACGTACAGGTAGTGAAGAGTGAGGTAATCAACATCGCGGAAGAAATGGGATTCCAGCAATTCCCAGACGGCGAACACAAATCCGATAATGCTGATGCTGGAAAGTGCCAGCGTCGCCCAAAACCACCGCCGCTCAGGAAAGTCGTCGCTCATGAATCCATCGTGTCGCGGCGGCCTCAGGTTCCCCCGTCCGATGGCGGAAATCGTATCCGGGCCAGGAACATCTCGCTGTGATCCAAATCACAATGACCGATTATGTGGGGCACCGAGCTAGCTCAGCGTGCTGGTCTTAACAGTGCGGGTGCATCCATGTCGAGCCTTGTCGAGCTTTAGTGTTGAGGACCTAACCGAAGACTCTTTCGTCGACGACATGAAGCTGCTGTTGGGAAGCATGACCCTTGAGCCCATCCGCCACGGCTACCCCGTCGGCGTCTTTGACTGAATCACCCCGTATAGGAAGTTGCAATTCCATTAGATGCCAACCATCCTGGGCGGATGACGGGCAATACAGAAGTTGACCGCCAGTTTTCGGGATTCGTACTGAGAAACGCACTTGGGGGAGACCAATGGCGATCTCCTCGAAGCCGACTTCTCGGTACCAATCTTGCCGACCGGATGGATTCCGAAAGGCCAAAAGCCGGAAGTAATGAACGTGGCATAGCAGACTTCACACGCCTGACTTGGTGTTCCGAAAATCTCTCGCCGCCGTCGCTACAAGTTGCTGATCCTCTCGTTCCGAATCGGGCCACCAGAGGCTTCGATAAACAGATGATTACTGTATAGGTAGTAGTGTAATTCCCTGTCCGTTCTTCCCCGATCCTAACGAAACCTTCGGACTAACAGGGTGTGCCGGTCTGATCGATACAGGCCGAGCACATAAAGCGCGGCTTTCCCTTTTGTCGAATAGATGACCTGGCGGATTCTGAGCAGCGGCTCGTCGCGCCCGACTTTCAGAAGACTTGCCGTTGCCGGGGCAGCGGCGGTCGCATCCATTTCCTCGTCGGCATAAGCGATTTGGATGCCATAGGTGCCCTCCAAAATCGAAAACAGCGACCCGCGCACCAACTGGCTGCGGGTGAGGCCGGGGACGTCCTCGGCCGGCAGATAGCAGGTTTCAATGGCGAACGGTTCGTCCGCTGCCAGCCGGAGTCGTTCCAGCTTGAGCAGGCGAGTATGGGCAGCCAGGGCCAGACGGGCCGCCACTTCGGGCTCGTTGTTGTTCACTTCAAACGATAGAACCTTCGAACAAGCCGTTAGACTTCTACCCGCCATCTGCTCGGTGAAACTCGTCAGCTTGTTGAAGTGGATTTTGGGTGGCGCGACAAAAGTTCCAGCGCCACGCCGGCGCTGCACCATTCCCTCCCGTTCCAGCGCGGTTAAGGCATGACGAGCCGTCATCAGGCTCACCTGGTGAATCCGCGCCAGCTCCCGTTCGGAATCGACCGCATCCCCCGGTTTCAACTGCCCTTTTTCGATGAGTTCCATGATAGTGGCTTGGATTTGCTGGTAGGCGGGCATTCCATTGGAGCGGCGGTTTGGCATGGACTCCCCAATCATCCGGATCATATCCTGATGCTTGTTTCACCGGGGTCTTAGGGCGCGAACAATTCGCGCCGATGTGCCCTAATTCAGGTGCTATAGAGCAAACAAAATCGATGTGCTATAGAGCAAATGAATTTAATCGCATGCGGCCCGAGGCGGGTTCCAATCGCCTTTCGCCCACCTCTACACTATAGAGCTTTAGACGCACGGCAGCTGCCGCCGACTCTCCTTCTTACCCGTTCTCTGAAGTCCCATCCTCCGCCAGCGGCATCACCTGGGAACACACCGCCGGCCTCTCCCCTGAAAAATACTTACCCCAGTCCACCGGCGCCGGCTGCGCATTTCTCGACTACGACAACGACGGTTGGATGGACATCTATTTTGTCAACAGCGGTAAGTGTGACATTTTCACGCCCACGCAGCCGCTGCGCAACGCGCTCTACCGAAACAACCGCGACGGTACCTTTACCGACGTCACCGAGAAGGCCGGAGTTGTCGGTGGCGGGTACGGCATGGGCGTCGCGGTCGGCGATTACAACGCCGACGGCTTCCCCGATTTGTACGTAACCCAATACGGACGCAGCATTCTCTACCGCAACAACGGCGACGGCACGTTCACGGACGTGACCGAGCACGCGGGGGTGGCGGCTCCGGGATGGGCATCGAGTGCGGTGTGGTTCGACTACGACAACGATGGACGGCTGGATCTTTTTGTTTGCCGCTTCGTGGACTTCGACAAGTCCAAGCATCACAATTGCGGCGCGCCCAACATCCCCGCGATTAAGGGGCTGAACGAGTATTGCTATCCGCGCATCTATTCGCCGATGGCGAGCTGGCTATTCCACAACAATGGGGATGGCACATTCACCGATGTCAGCCAGAAAATGGGAATTGCGGATAATCCCGGCAAGTCTTGGGGTGTCGTGGCAACCGACGTCAATAATGACGGATGGATGGACCTGTTTGTGTCTAACGACACCGACGCCAACTTCCTGTTCATCAACCGCGACGGGCGGCGTTTTGAGGAGGTCGGGTTCACATCGGGGGTTGCTTTCGGGGAAGGGGGAAGAGCGCGCTCGGGGATGGGTGTCGATTCCGCCGATCTCAACCAGGATGGGTGGATGGATCTGTTTGTCACTAACCTGAACCACGAGCTCGACGGCCTCTATCTGAACCGGCACGACGAAACGTTCGACGATATCGCAGCGCCTTCTGGAATCGCGAACGCCACCCGGCTAATGAGCGGCTGGGGCGTGAAATTCCTCGACTACGATAACGACGGGAACCTTGACCTGATGATCGCCAACGGCCATCCCGATGACCTCATCGAAAAAATCTATGACAATGTGAGCTACCGCGAGCGGCTCTTGCTGTTTCATAACAGCGGCAACGGCCTGGACAACGTAACTCAGGCGAGTGGTGAGGCCTTTGCCCGTCCCATGTCGGCCCGCGGTTTAGCCTTGGGCGACTTCGACAATGATGGAGGCGTCGACGTGCTGGTCTCGTGCAACGACGAGCCACCGGTTCTGTTGCACAACAACGTTGGCAGCCGGAATCATTGGCTGGGGACAAAACTCATCGGCAAGAAGGCGAATATCGATGCCGTGGGCGCGCGCGTCACCTACCAGGCCGGCGACCTGAAGCGCAGCCGGATGAAAGTAGGTGGCGGCAGCTATCTCTCATCGCACGATCCGCGGTTGGTGTTAGGGATTGGCAAGCAGACGAAGATGGACTGGATCGAAGTGCAGTGGCCCAAGCCCAGCACGCTGGTCCAGCGCTACACCGATTTGCCGATTGATCGCTATATCTCCATCGCGGAAGGCGAGCAGAGGTGGAAGTAGCGCACGTCAACACTCGCATTGATCACCGCTAATCAGAACTGCTCTCATTGTATTTCCGCCGCCAACGCTTGATGATCCGGTTGACCGCCATCAGGCCCCTTGTAGCTTGTAGCGTCACATCCGTCTTCCGCCAAGATCGTTCGCCAAAGCGGTAGCTGCTCGATGTCAGCTACCGCGGAGCAACGGCGGGTTTCTACCGGCAAAGATCGCTTCCGGGTGCCGACCCTCGCTAAGAATCGACCTTAAAGCCATCGTGGCACGACTACTCACAGCCTATTTGCTGTGGGTCTGATTGGTAACGGGAAACGCCCTTGTCGCTACCGAAACGATCACGTTTGTTGATTGGCCAGAAACGGGCTTGGAGGAGATCAATAGCGATCTCCCCGAAGCCGATTTCAATCCCGCCACGGTTCAACTTCCGAAATTGGAAACTTGGACTGCACTGCAAAGTGCCTACATTGAATGCTTCAGCTATGATCTGCGATTCGAATATCAGACCAGCAAGGTCATCCCGTCGGTGTTGCACGGCTGCACTCAATGATCAGTTGATCCCGGGTCTTTGAACAAGCCGAGTTGACGATAAATATCGAGGTCATTAGAGAACACCCATTCTTCAGCGATCTTTCCGTTCACAAAGCGCCACACGGTCATGGCTGAGAGTTCATAGCGCTTCCCCGTTGCAGGAATGCCCTGAAAAGCGCCGTCGTGGGTTCCTTTGGCAGTAAAGCACACCGCGACCTTGTCTCCTTCGGCAATCATCCAGTTCTCCGTAAACGTGAGATCGGAGGACGAGTCAAACTGCCCCTTGGCGTCACGCATTTCTTCCGATAGATTCTCCGCTGGGCTGTTGTTGTAGTGCTTCACAAAGTCCTTGGTGTGGATTTCTTCAAACCGCTGGAAGTCCCGGTGATTCAGGTAGTCGAAAAACGCAGCCCGCGCTACGGCCTTGTTCCGGTCCTCCAATTTGCCCCCGACGGCATGGCTCGGTATCAAGAGGGCACACAGTCCAATACAAAGGACAACTGCACTAGCCCCTTGTACACGGTAGATTCGCCAAAACTGTTGCTTGCTTCTCTCCAGCAGTTGTTTGCTCTTCATGGCTGTCTCCTGATTGAGATACGTGAGCGTCGAGATACACCCGGCCCCGCATTCGTCCCAATGATCCTCCCGCGTTCCGCCTGTCATTGGGACGCTGAGAGCATTCTCAAGCCTGCACCTAGGTATAGAGTCAAGCGAAAAGTTAGGAGACCGAGACCGCAGTGGGTCGGGAGAACTCAGTGTGATCTGAAGGAGTTTTCTGCCGTCTCGGAGCGTTGAGGTAAGCGCGGATTTGGCCCAACGCCTCCATCAGTTCATCCCGAATTTGAGTGGCGGAGCGGATTTCGTCGTTCATGGTTTGGAGCTTCTTCTCCCCAAGCTTCAACGCTTCGCGGAGACATTCATGTGAACCTTGCTGATAGGGAGAAGCCCCGCCTGAATCGGTAGGCAAAATCCACAACTGCAACACGCGCCGGATTTCCACGAGCTTGAAACCAAACCGCTGCATCTTCTTGATCAGCGTGACGCTCTCAAGGTCTTGTTCGCTGTAAATGCGATATCCCGCGGGCGTTCGGCGTGGGGTACGCATCAGGCGGCGCCGTTCGTAGAAGCGAACAGCCTGCACGCTCACACCGGCACGCTTCGCAAGTTCGCCGATTCTCATTTGCAGATGATAATACCGGCAGCGTGACTCCTTCTCCACGCCCGGCGACGTCTAATTCCGGCACCTCGTTGCTCCCGCATCTGATTAGTGTAGTCGCAATGCGGAAGCTGTCCAGAAACTGGCTTCTGGGAGGTCACCAGCAGCGGGCCTTGACCGTTGGGTTTGTAACCCGACGACCTGCCGGCACACTCTAGGAACTGGAATCGCCTAAACATACTGGGATCAGCTGTACCCCGTGGGCGTGGTCGTTAGTCGCTAGACGATTTCTTCGGGCGTCCGCCCTTCTTGCCGTTCTGGCCGGGAGCGCGGGCCCGCTTCCGTGAAAGTTTAGTGAAACCCTCATCTACAATTTGCCCGGTCACGTTACCTTTATAACCATCTTCGCATTCTGCGCTTGACGATGAAAACAGAAGCAGTTACGGTGTTTTCATTGGCTTAGGTAATCACCACTGAAACGGCCATGGAGTCCCGGAGGGACGACTGAATTCTCACGCGCACGCTGTTGTCCCAGAACAAAAGACCGACAAAGAATGACGCACAAAGTATGACAGACAAACTTACAACCGCTAAGAACGACCGGCGTGCGCGTCCGCGCCTGCCGATTCATGTACCCGTCAAAGTCCGTCACCAGGGCCATGAGCACGCGGGCCTAACTCGCGATCTAAGCTCGTCGGGAATCTTTCTCTACTCCGAGTCGGAGATCAAACCGGGCTCGAAGCTGGACCTCGTGATCATGCTGCCTCCCAACCTGGGCCTGGGCCCCGGAGGCTGGACGCTCTGCCAAGCCTCAGTCGTGCGGATGGAAGAGCGGATGGAGGAATCCGACGGCAAGCGTATAGGCATTGCCGCCACCCTCGACCGCATCGAATTGCTGCCCGAGCTCAGTTAAAGGACAAGGAAGTCAGGTCTCAAGTCTCAGGGAAGACCTGACGCCTGAGAATTAGTTGACAGCACGAGCTACAATAAAACTAGGGCTACGGTCCAAACCAGCTGAATGCTCTTTGAAATTGAAAAACAGGTCGTGAGACAACCAGTGGGTTCAGGCCAAGCCGCAAAGCAAGCTAAGTTATTGGTTCTGGAAGACTTTACCTCTAAGTGCTTTAAACCCAAAGACCTGGCGGGAACCTCCTCCTAAGTCTTTGATTCCAAAAGACCGAAAAAAGGGGGGGTAGGTGGTAGTAGTGGGCAATTAGGTAATACCTCAAGCGTAGACAAGCGACCAAGGTAATTCCCGGCACGAAAATAATTTGTCCCCCAGCGTCAAAGATTACTTCCCATTGCCCCGCCTTTGGTGCAATAATGCCCGCTTCAAAGCAAGCGGCAAAATTGGCCATATTTCCCCAGGTGGGCTAGGTCATGTGGATTGAAAAACTCGCCCGCGGCGTCCTTGAACTGGACACGCCGATCGGGCCTCGATACCTACAGCCGAATCTCGTGCAGCGCGCATATCTGATTTGGACGTTCCGGAATTTTTTCTCCCTGCCGCAACCAGTGCTGCGCCCGTGGCAACTCCGATTGATCGATCGTCTGCGGGGCGAGAACAGGTTCGTCTCCCTGTCCGCCGCGAACGTGCCCGACAAACCGGTCATCGGAAGAATCGAACGGCGAGCCCCAGCGCAGGCGGAAGTTCTGCCGATTCGCAAGCCGCCCGTTCGCGAACCAATGTCCGCTTCGACATCCGCGGTTGCGGAGCCAAGCCATGAAGCCGCTTCCGCGTAATCGCGATTGGAACTGGTCGAGTAACACGGTCTAGTTCGGCGGCGCTTCGTTCCCCTGCGGCGGATTGGCCTTCTGCGGCGCCGGCATCACGCCGCACGGTCCGCCTCCGTGTCCGCCTCCAACCTGTCCGCCCCGCCGTGACCATCCCGCAATCATTGCCCCGAGCGAATAGCAAAGATCAAGTCCAGCGACGCACAGTAGCAGCGCAAACCGAATGATATAATTATTGTTTGTCCCCACGTTGCTGTTCGCCGTGGGCGCGTAGCTCAATTGGCAGAGCAACTGACTCTTAATCAGTAGGTTGAAGGTTCGATTCCTTCCGCGCTCACCATCTCTTTCAAGCGCTTACCGCGGTTGCTGTTTTAGGTGTGCCGTAACTCAATCCGGCTGCGCCCTTTTCTTAACACTAGAGCGTGTTTCATAATCGGTTTTGGTTAGGGCACGGCTTCAGCCGTGCCGCTTAGGGCCAAGGAAAATGCGGGCTTTAGCCAGTGAGGGCCGCGCCTCCCGACCTGAAAAGGGTTTATGAAACACACTCGAGTCAAGCAGCCCATCCCGTTGGCCACGCGCGAATCAACTTGCCCTCGGCGAAACCGTTAGACGGCATCTAAACCCATAGTCCGTTCCAGCTCATGGTTCTGGACGAACGAGGTCCGCGCAAGAACGGCCCCGGCGCGCGTTCTCTTAGTTGAACGAGCTCGTTGAACTTAGAATGACAGTCGGCAGGTGTATCGACAAAGAGTCCTCGTATCTTCACGGAGATGACATGGACAACGACAACGGCAATCCACACGGAAACCCGGCAAGACTCCTCATTCTTAGTATCACCGTATTTTTAACGATCACGGCATTCGTCGCCCTGCAGCCATTCCAGGCGTCCGGGGGCGAGCCTGCTGCCGTCGCAACCTATTCGCATGGCTTGTTGCGCTTGACCATTGCTTACCGTGCTGTCCGGGCCGGAGCCGGACAGTTGACGATGCAAGTTCTGGATCCGGAAGACAACGTGCTCGGCCGCGTCGAGCGGCACGTTGACGTAGTCCGGGGAAAAGGACGGTGGCAAGACGAGATCAAGCTGGAGAAGCCGCTGCCGTTGGACGATCTGGTGTGGCATCGCGTCCGGTACCGCTTCGAATATGACGATGGAAAGACTGCCAGGTTGGAGGGCACGGAGTCCATCTCGCAGATCCTTCGCACGCCGGTGGTTCACATCCTGGGACAGCAGTCTTACCTGGCCGGCGGCGCGGCAGCGGTGCGCGTGATTGTCACCGACTCGAAAAATGAAATCATTGCCGGTCGCGGCTCGGTACGAATTGAATTTGTCGCTGGCGACGAAAAACCCCGTCAACTTCTTGCGGGCCAACTCAATCGTCGTGGAACGGCCGAGGCACAGTTTCGCTTTCCCGCCGGGTTAGTGGGCAGTTACCGGTTGCGCTATGTTGTGGATACTTCGATCGGCTCGACCGAGTATACCCAGGCAGTGCGGCTGGAAGACAAGGTTTCCATTCTTCTTACGACTGAGAAGCCAATCTACCAGCCGGGACAAACGATCCATGTGCGCGCGTTGGCGCTCGACCGCTCTGACCAAGAAGCGGCGGCCAACCACAAGCTGACGTTCGAACTCGAGGATTCTCGCGGCAACAAGGTATTCAAGAAAGCGACCGAGACCGACTCATTCGGAATTGCCTCCGCCGACTTTGGGCTGGCCGATGAAGTCAATCTGAGCACGTACCATCTGCGCGCACTCATGGGCGACGCCGAGGCGCCGACGAATACGGCGGAGATCGCGCTCAATGTCGAACGATACGTACTTCCAAAATTCAAGGTGGCCGTGGAATTCGGCGACAATGGCAAGCAGCGGAAGCGCGGCTACCAACCGGGCGATCACGTCACCGGCACGGTGCGCTCCAACTACTTTTTTGGCAAGCCAGTGGACCACGCCGAGATCAGTATTAAGGCTTCCGCGATGGATGTCGCGGTGTTTGAAGTGGCGTCGGCCCAGGGAAAGACGGATTCCGATGGCTCCTATCGCTTTGACATTCAACTCCCGAAATACTTTGCCGGGCGGCCTCTCAACCACGGCGCGGCCCGCGTGCTGATTGAAGCTACGGTGAAAGACTCCGCCGGCCATGCGGAAACTCGCGGCGAACCGATCACCGTCAGCGAATCGCCGCTGTTGATCACAGCGGTTCCGGAGGGCGGCACGTTGGTCCCGAATCTGGAGAACCAGGTGTTTATTTTGACGTCTTATCCCGACGGAACTCCTGCGAAGACCGATGTGACGGTTCATGCCGCTGGGAATGACGATCAACATGTAGCCACCGACGACGGCGGCGTTGCCATAACCCGCGTGAGAGCGAAGTCCGGCAGCGACACTCTGGAGATTGATGCTACCGATCAAGAGGGAAACCACGCGTCAAGCACAGTTCAACTCCAGGCTCGCGAGGGCGAAGAGCAGATTCTGCTACGCACGGAACGCGCCGTGTACCGCGCCGGTGATCGCATTCAACTCAAAGTCTTTTCCACCAAGACGCGCGGCGCCGCGTACGTGGACATCGTCAAGGAAGGGCAGACGGTGCTGACGCGCGACCTGGAGCTTGAAAACGGCGAGGCGGAACTTTCTTTGACGGCTACGCCGGAGATGGCGGGGACGGTCGATCTCAGCGCTTACCTCTTCGGCCGGGACGCTCGCCCGGTCGGCGACCATCGCTTGATCTTCGTGCAGCCGGCGGACGAACTGAAGATTGAGACGGTGGCGGATGCGCCCGCTTATAAACCGGGCGCTGAGGCGCGAGTCAGCTTTCGCGTGACTAACTCGCGTGGCCAGGGCGTCCACGCCGCACTCGGTCTGCAAGTGGTCGACGAAGCCGTGTTCGCGTTGGCGGAGAAGCAGCCGGGGTTTGCCAAGGTCTTCTTCTATCTCGAGCAGGAGGTGATGAAGCCGCGCTATGAGATCCACTCCATCGGCATGCCAGAAATCGTGGAGCCGGTTGAGAAATCGCAGGCCGAACAGCGCGACCGGGCGGCGCGGGCTTTGTTCTCGGCGACCGAGATCGTGAATCCGTACAAGTTTGAGACGCATTTCGGCGGGGATGTGCCGATGGCCAAGTACGGCGAATATAGGGCGCGCTACCAGGCACGATTTCAAAAGCAGGCGAATCAGTTAGCGAAAGCTCTTAGTCAGGCTTACGCGGAGAATCCGAAAGCGGGTGATCCGACTGGAATCTATGCAAGGCTTGTGCAGGCGGGTGGAGCGGAGTTTCGCGATGCCTGGGGCACGACCCTCACATTTGAACCCGCGCGTTGGGATTCCACGAAAACGTATTACGTGGTGCGCAGCGCGGGCCCAGATCGGCAACTTAACACTGGCGACGACCTGATGGCTCAGTTGCTATTCCACCGCAGGAGGGTGTTCGGCCCTCCCGGCTCGGAGCGGACTGCGATTGGCGTCAACATTGAGCATGATCGCGGGCCGTTCAACGGTCTGGCGGAGATCGTGGGAACCGTTACCGACACCACCGGAGCTGTGGTGCCGGGAGCTAGTATCGAGGTGCGCGAAATCTCCGTCGCGAAGCCTCGCACCACGACCACCAATGCGGCTGGGCAATTTAGTCTGTCGGGACTCCCTGCCGGTGAGTACGTAGTTCGAGTGTCCACGGCTGGGTTCAAGATCGCTTCGCAGGGACTCACTCTACACGCGCGCGACCGCGCCGTGCTTTCTGCAACTCTGTCGGTTGGCGCATCCTCGCAGGTTGTCGAGGTCACCGCGGCAAGCCCGGCTGTCCAGGCCGAATTTGGGGCTGGTCGTGGTGGTGGTATCGGAGGCGGCGCCGGTGGCGTTATCGGAGGTATTGTCAATAACCTGCCGCTTAATACCCGCAACGTCACGGAGATGGCGGTGCTTGAACAAAAGTCCGAGGTGATCAACGGACAGCTTGCCAAGAAGGACTCCGGATCGCCCGCCGCGCGCGTGCGCTCCTATTTCCCCGAGGCGCTCTATATCAACCCCGAGATCATCACCGATAAGGACGGCCGTGCCAGCATTGTGATTCCGATGGCCGATTCGATCACGACATGGCGCATGGCAATGATTGCTTCCACGCAACATGGCGCGCTGGGCACGTCGACTTCGAGTCTGAAGGTTTTCCAGGATTTCTTTGTCGATCTCGATTTGCCGGTCACGCTCACCCAAGGCGATCGCGTCTCGATCCCGGTGGCGATTTACAACTACTCAGGCTCACCTGGAGACGTTGACCTGCATCTCGAAACGGACAGCTGGTTCGCACTGGTCGATGATGTCGGCGAGAAATCGGTCACGGTGGAATCGGGTCGCGTCGGAGGCTCACAGTTCACGCTTGAGGCCAAGCGCATCGGGAAATTCAAGCTCACGCTTTCGGCGCGCATGAAGGGCGGAACCGATCACGCCGACATCGTCGTGCGCGAAATCGAAGTTATTCCCAACGGCCGGGAGCAGAATCTTGTCTTCAACGGCCGCCTGGAAAATACAGTGCGGCACGAGGTTGACTTCCCGCCGAACGTCATTCCTGACGCCAGCAAGATTCTTGTCCGGCTCTATCCCGGTCCGCTAAGCCAGGTCGTTGAAGGGATGGACAGCCTTCTGCGCATGCCGTATGGCTGCTTTGAGCAGACTTCGTCGAGCACTTACCCCAACGTGTTGGCGCTCGATTACATGAAGCGCACCAAGAAGCTCACTCCCGAAGTACACGCCAAGGCCGAGGGCTACATTGCCAACGGCTATCAGCGGCTGCTGACTTTCGAAGTGCCCGGCGGCGGGTTCTCCTGGTTCGGCAGCGCTCCGGCGAACAAAATTCTCACCGCTTATGGGCTGATGGAGTTCTACGACATGTCGAAGGTCTATGACGTGGACCCGAAACTCATTTCTAGGACGCAGCAGTGGCTCGCCGGCCAGCAGCAGGCGGATGGCAGCTGGAAGCCCGACACCTCCTTTATTAATGAAGGCGCCACCAACCGCTACAACACGGACGTGCTGCGAATCACCGCTTACATCGCCTGGTCGCTCGGTAACACGGGATATCAGGGAGCAGCGGTCGAACATGCCCAGCAATTTGTCGAAAAGCATATGAACGCGAAAATGGACACCTACACTCTGGCGGTGGTAGCCAATTTCGCCACTGACTATAAGAACGGAGATCAGGGAAAAGACCGTGAATTCACGCGGCAGGCGATCCAACTTCTACTGGATGCGCGCACGGAGAAAGATGAACAGGTTTGGTGGAGCGCGGACGAAACCGGCGTCTATGCTACTGGGGAAAGCGCCAGCGTGGAGACCATTGGACTAGCCGTACAAGCGCTGCTCAAGTCGGGTGAGGCGTCGGGCACCGCGCGCAAAGCCATGAGTTACATCGCATCCAAGAAAGACGCGGCTGGAACCTGGGGCACAACCCAAGCGACGATCATGGCGCTGCGAGCTTTGCTCCTCGCAACCGAAAAAGGTGCGGCCGATGTTCGCGGCACACTGCTGGTCTTGCTCAACGGCAAGCCAGCCGAAAAGCTTATTTTGACGCCGGAGAATAACGACCTGCTCCATCAGTTCGTGTTCAAGGACATCGATTCACAAAAGGCCAGCTCAGTCGAAATTCAGTTCGAGGGTAAGGGCGGCCTCGCCTATCAGGTTGTGGGGAGCTACTTTCTCCCCTGGGATCAGAAGCCGGCGGCCGAGCCTCTCTCCATCGATGTGGCTTATGACCGCACGCAACTCGCGCAGGACGACATTGCCACGGCAAGCGCGACGGTCAGGAACAACCTCACTAAGACTGCCAATATGGTGATGGTGGATCTCGGCATTCCGCCCGGGTTTGATCTGCTCAGCGAAGACTTGCAGGACTACCAGGAAAAGAGCGCGAGTCGAAATCCAAAGAGTGGCCACTTGTCGAAGTTCAGCCTCACAGCGACGCAGGCCATTCTCTACTTCGATTCGTTCGCTCCGGGAGACACGGTCACCGTGAGGTTCCGTCTACGGGCTAAGTATCCGATCCGCGCGCGGACATTTAAATCGCGAGTCTATGAGTACTACGATCCCGAGGTAAGCTCGGTCGCACGGCCCGTGCAACTGGAAGTGCGTAAGCGCTAACAGCCGGCCGCCGCACAGCGGAAAAGCCCCGTCTCTTTTCGTGATGAATGAATCGCACTTGAAAGAGCTGCGTCGCTCCTGCCGCAGCTTCTTTGCCGTATCCCAGCTGACACGCTGTGTGCCGCGCCACACAGAACGCTGCCCAACGTCACCTCCGAAATCCTTTCCTGTGTTGAAATTTAGGTTTGGTCCGCACCGTGCTTTCTATTTGCGGCGTCGTCTCCGAGGTTTATAGTTCACTTTTCTGAGAGGAGGACTTATGAAGCCGCCCATCGCGCCGGTTCGAACCGCGACCGCAGCTGCGGTTCTTCTCCTGCTGGCGTTCGGAGCTGTCGTAGTCTGGCGCGCCTCGCGAGCATTGCATTTGGCAGCCGGCGATGTTCGCTCGGAGCACGAGATTCGATTCGTGGTTCGCCCTCTGCCCCCGGCGGTTTCTGCGGATTTTGAGGTGATCAGTTCTCCCGCCGTGTTCTTCCAGGCGGCAAGGTTCCAGGATCATCTTTATGTTGCCGGTCCGGCGGGGCTGCTCGAATATGAGCTTGGTGGCGCCTTGCTCCGCCAATACGCCGTCGGACGTGAGCTTCCCGGATCGCCTCTGATCGCGCTTGCGCCCGCCGTTCTGACCGACGCCCGCGAACCGGAACTCATCCTCGCTACCGCCAACGACGGGCTGCTGGCCTTCAATGGCCGCGCCTTCCGGCAGATTCTCCCGTACGACTCAGATGCACGCGCGATCACCGCGATTTTGCCCTCCGCATCCGGCCATCTTCTCATGGGCACTAAAAAGCGGGGCCTCCTCGTCTATGACGGAAAACATATTGCGGTTCTCCATCCCAGTTTGAAAGACGTCTACGTGACCGCCTTGGCCGGAAGTGAGTCGGACCTGTGGGTCGGTACTTTGGATCGTGGCGTTCTGCATTTCCACGCTGGCCAGACCGACACCTTCGCCGAACCGCAGGGACTGCCCGATCGTCAAATTGCGTCGCTAGCGATCTCCGACGACACAACTTATGTCGGCACGCCCCTCGGCGTGGCCGTCTTTAGCGCCGGACGCTTTTCACGTGTGCTCGCTCCCGGAGTGCTCGCGACGGCCCTGCTTGCGACTCACAACCAGCTCTACGTCGGATCCGAAGACCAGGGTGTGATTGCGATCCCACTTGAGGGGCGTCATCCCAACTCTAGCTCTAGCTCAAATGTGGGACACGACGCGCAATTGTCGGAAGTTCGACAGCTCTTCACGTCCGGGGACGTAGTATTCGCCGTGGCCCGCAGTGGTCTCTACCGGATGAATGCGCGCGGATTCGGCTGGCAGCGGGTGCTCGAAGCCGGCGCCGCGACCCTCAGCGACCGAAACATTTCCGCGCTGGCAGCCGATGGCAGCGGCCGCCTTTGGGTAGGTTACTTCGATCGTGGAATGGACGTCCTGGCGCCAGATACCAGCCGCGCGACCCACGTCGAAGACGAGCATGTATTTTGCGTCAACCGCATCTTGATTGATGCGAAGACCGGCGCCATCGACGTCGCCACCGCCAACGGCCTGGTTCGCTTCGACAACTCCGGCAGCGAGCAGCAGGTGCTAACTCGCGCCGACGGGCTCATCGCCGACCACGTCACCGACGTCGCCGCCTACCGCGACGGCCTTGCGCTGGCGACCCCCGCCGGGCTGACCTTCCTCGATGCGAGCGGCGCCCGCAGCATGTACGCGTTCCATGGACTGGTGAATAACCACGTCTATGCGCTCGGCGTTTCCGGCGACGAACTCATTGCCGGCACGCTTGGCGGCCTCTCGCTTCTCGACAAAGGCAACGTTGCGGTGAACTACACCACTGCGACTTCGAACCTTAAACACAACTGGATCACCGCGGTCGTCCCGGTTGGCGCGGAGTGGATGGTCGGCACGTACGGTGCCGGCGTTCTCGGCCTTGATCGCGCGGGACGCTTCCACTCTTTCGAGACCGCGTCCGGCCCGTTCGAAGTAAATCCCAACGCCATGTTGGTAACGCCGAACTATGTGCTCGCTGGGACTTTAGGAAAGGGTCTGTATCTGTGCGATCGTCAATCCGGGCGGTGGTCCGTCATCGATACCGGTCTGCCATCTTTGAATGTGACTGCCCTCGCCATCGGCAACGGCTACATCTATGTCGGCACTGATAACGGTCTGGTGCGCATACCAGAACAGAAACTGCACTCATGAAAAACCTCATCTGGTCGGTTCTCATCTCGCTTCTGACTTCGCCCTTGCTGTTTGCTGACGCGGGCATTCTCATACCGCGCGATAAGCAGCAGCCCGATCCCGCGGTCCTTCCGCTCGAAGAGATGGAAATCACCGTTCGTATCGACAACGGCGACGCCCGCGTCTTCGTGCGCCAAGTGTTTGCCAACCACACCAGCGGAATCCAGGAAGGGAACTACATATTTGCGCTTCCCAGCCATGCCACCATTTCCGATTTCGCCACCTGGGACGGGCCTACCAGGATTCCCGCGGTCATCCTGGAACGCAAGCGCGCCGAAGAAATCTACAACCAACTGAAGCAGCAGGCCGTCGATCCCGGCCTTCTTCAAATGGGCGAACGCGGCGCCGAAGAGGCTAAGCGCACGTCTGTCTTTAGCGCCCGCATAGTTCCGATTCCCGCGTTCGGAACGAAGCGCCTGGAGATCGAGTACCACGAATCGATTCCGGTGGAGAATCTGAAGTCGTACTTCGCCATCCCGCTGCGCCCGGACGCGTATCAGGCCCAGGCTGCGCGCCATCTTCGCATCAATTTCGAGCTGCACACGGCGCATGCCATTCGCAACTTCCAGGCGCCGGCCAAGAGCTTCCCTCTGCGATTCGAGCAGACCACCGCGCACCTGGTCACTGGCCACTTCGAAGGAGAGAACGTCAATCTCGGGGAAGACTTCGTCGCCATTTACGATCTGGACCCCGCGGCGTCGGACACGCTGCAGATTCTGACCTACCGCAATCCGGTCAGCGGACAGCCTTCGCCGACCGAGACTGCCCCCGTCCGCAGCACGAACGAACCTGGCTTCTTTGAAGCGGAAGCGCTGCTCGGGTTTGGGACAGCCTCCGCTCCTGCTGCAAACGCAACGAGCGGCGCTCCGAAGACGGTGATTGTGCTGTTCGATACTTCACTCTCCATGCAATGGGAGAAGCTGGAGCGCAGCTACCAGGCTCTAGGAACGCTGCTGCGGACTCTCGGTCCAAGCGATCGCTTTAGCCTCGTCCTCTTCAATACTGAGACGCATGCCTTGCCGCTTAGTTCCGCGGATGCCAGCAGCGTTCAGCACGCCATTGAATTCGTGCGGGCAAGCCGTCTGCGCGGAGGCACCGATATTCAACGCGCCCTCCAGGCTGGATTGCAACAAGCGGCCGCTCCCGGCGCGACTAACACGTATCTCGTCATTCTGAGCGACGGTGGCGCGACCCGTGGTCCCATCACCAACGGCAAACTCGCCACATGGTACGCCTCCGCGTGGAAGCAACTGCCGGAGGCGCAGCGCCCGCGCACCTACATTCTCGCTGTCGGCGACGACGCCAACTTGCCGCTGTTCCGCATGCTCGCTCGCCAGGATGGACTCCTCGAACATGTGCTCTCGACCGAGCCAATGGAGTTCAAACTGAATTCGTTCCTCTCGAAGATCGGCCGCAGCCCGATCGGCCAGCTCAATCTTGCGGTAGCGCCGGAGAGCGCCATGGATATAGATACGATCTACCCGCTGCAAGCGGCGACGTTCGCAGGATCGCTGGCTTCGTGGGTCGGGCGTTACCAGAAGCCGCAGGAGAACGTGAGCTTCAAGGTCCGCGGGGTGCGCGATGGAACTCCGGTGGAGATGACGGGCAAGGTCAATTTTCCGCGCGAGTCTTTCGATCATCCGCAACTGCCGCGGCTCTGGGCTCGCGCCCGGGTTGACGCCCTGCTCGAAAAAATTGAGCGGGAAGGCGAAGACCAAGCCACCATCGACGAAATCATCCGCCTCGCCCGCCAGTACAAGTTCGTCACGCCCTACACTTCGTTTTTGGCCGTGCCGCGCGCGTTGCTGCGGCCGCGCGTCATCCGCCCGGGCGATCCCGTACTGCGCGTAAAGACCGATGAGTCGATCGTCTCGGTCGTGGCGCTGTTTCCGTTCGGATTGGTGCAGCCGCTGCGCTACCTTTCCTCGGAAGACATCTGGCAGACTCGCTTCCTTGCTCCCACCGACATGCAGGATGGAACCTACACGGTGCGCCTCATTCTGCGCGATCGCTTGGGTCAGACGTATCGCGAGTCGAAGACGTTTGTGATCGCCAGCAAGCCGCCCGTGGTCGAGGTGAAGCTCGATCGCAAACGTTTCCAGCGCGGCCAGGCGATTGCTCTGAAGGTCCACGCCTCCGCGAGCACGCGCACGCTGGTTGCGCGGCTGGAAGGGGCGGCGCCCGTCGAACTCAGGTGGAATCCGCAGGTTGCCGCCAACACTGGCGAATTGATCATTCCCCAGCAGACGATCCCCGGCGCTTACAAGTTGACCGTCACCGCCGAAGACATCGCCCACAATATTGGGACGGGGGAGGTGCAAGTTGAAGTACTTCCTTAATTTATGCCGCAAGCGCACACGCCGGCTTGCACTTGTACTGTTTGTCATTGTTATTGCTCTGGGCTGTGCCATCTCCGCTCTCGGCGAGCTGCCTTCCTGGATTCGCAACCTCGAAGCCTCGAGCACTCTCGAAGCCGCGTTCTTCCGCATGATGTCGCTGCCCGGAGGCGCCGTGCTCTTCCGCCGTCCTCCGCGCGAGACGCGACCGGCGCTGGCCGACCTCATCAAGAGTCAGCCGCGCAATGCCGAGCTTTATTCTTTGCGCGCTCTGGAGGACGAACAGCAGCTCGACTTCGCCGCCGCCGGGTCCGATTGGAAATCCTGCGTCGACAATTCATCGGACAAAATCGCGGCTCAACTCGCGCTCGCCGACTTCTACCATCGCCGCCTGCGGCCGGCCGACGAAATCAAAACGCTGTCTTTAATTGCGAACGCCGCGCCCATCGCAGCCGAAAGACTCACACCGCCGGCGCAGCAGCGCTCCTGGCAGGCGTTTGAGCGCATCTTCGGAGTGATTCAGGCCCAGGGCCTCGCAAAAGACGACTCCATCGCCCAGTACCGGGCCCAGTACCGGGCTTGGATCGCCCGCTATCCGCAGGAGCAATCGCTCTACGCGCGCTTCTTGCAGTATCTGGTCGCGCAAAAGGAATACGCTGCCGCCGGACAACTCATCGCCGACTACCGTAAACAGTTTCCCAACGATCGGATTTTCCCGGTGAAGGCGAAAGCGATGGTCGAGTACCGTCACGGCTCCGTCCGCGAAGGGCTTGCCGTGTACGAGCAGAGCTTCCAGCCGCTGTGGGATCCGGAACTGGTCAAGAGCTATTTCGATCTCCTGCGCGATACGCAGAATCTCCGCAAATTTCTTGACCAGGCTCGCGCCGCACTCAACGCCAATCCCGAGGACTTGAACGCGACGGCGCGTATCTTCTATTACTACCAGCAACAGGGCAAGCTCGATGTGGCCCAGCAGGCCATCGCGGACTTCCGTCTGCGCAAGGAAACGAGTAAGGCGCCGTGGACTTCGCAGGAGCTTTACGTCTGCGCGCGGCTGCTCGAAGATATTCACGATTATCCCGAGTCGGCGCGTTATTACTTTGCCCTCTACAACAGCCAGGGCATGCCCGATGCGCAAGAGCAAGCGATTGCCGGTATGACGAACCTGCTGCTGACCGCTCCCGAGGCACCGATCCGATTCGGTTCCGGCGAACTCTCAATGTATCGGGACATCGCCACCATGGATCAAGGGCCCGGTTATTTGAACGGCATTCTTTCTCTGCTCCTGAATACCACGCAGCCGGCTTCGCAATACTCGGAGGAAGAGCAGCGCACCGTACCCTACTTCCATCGGTCTCGCGCCATCGAATTACTGGGCTTGCTCGATGCGAAGTTCCCGAATTCCTCTCGTCGCCCGGAACTTCACGCCAAACTGCTCGAGTTCTACTCTGGCGCGGCGGAAAGCGCCGCGGTCATTCAGGGCGGCCACGAATTTCTTGCGAATTTTCCGAAGGCTCCGCAGCGTACCGCAGTCGCCCTGCTCATGGCCGACGCCTATGCGCGCAAAGGCGACTCGGCGAATGAGTTCGCCATCTACGATTCTGTGCTTCAGGAATTGGCCTCGCAGGCGCAGAACCTGCCGCTGGGGTCAGCGGAAAATGGATCTTCGGCAGAGAGACAGAGATTCATCAGCTACTCGCCCGTAGCGACGAACACGGCGGAATCGGAAGCAGAAGACGGAGGGGAGGAGCAGGAAGCAGGCGCGCCGGAACAAAACGCCGGCTCACAACGCAGGACCAACCCGGCATTCCAGGTCAACACGCCTGTTGCACCAGTCCCACAAACCGGCGCTCGCTCCCCGGAATACGCGCGCGTTCTGGAACGCTATCTGGCGCGCTTAGCGGAGATGAAGGAAATTCCGCAGGCGCTGGGCGTGCTGCGGAAGGAGATCGATCGCAATCCTGACGACCCTGGCCTTTACGAGCGGCTGGCGGTGTTTCTCGAGCAGAACAAATTGGGCGCGGAACAGGAAGAAGTCTATCGCCGAGCCATTGCCCGCTTCTCCGACAAGTCGTGGTACGACAAGCTGGCGCGTTTCTACCTGCGTTACGAGAGAGACTCCGAGTTCGAGCAGTTGTCGCGCGACGCGGTGAAGACCTTCAGCGGCACTGACCTTGAACGTTACTTCGGCAACGGCGTCATTGGCAGCAGCGCCGTGCTCTACCTCCGGTTGAACTTGTACGCCAACCGGCGTTTTCCGCACAATCCTGTGTTCGTGCACAATCTACTGGCGATATACCAAACGCCTCCCACTCGCGATCTGGCTGCGTGGGAAGCGCTGTTGCGCCAGCACTGGTTTGAGGAAGCGGGCCTGCGCAACCAGTTCTTTGAATTCCTATCGCGCACCGGCAAACTGGAAGAGGAGTTGAGCACGTTGCAGCAGAGTGCTCCCGATGCCGCGAGTTGGGAGAGCAATCCGGCCGCCGCCGATTTCCTGGCCAACGCGAACCTGTGGCGCTCGCATTTTGAAGAGAGCGCGCCAGTGCTCAAGTCGCTGGCGGCGCAATACCCGGCGGAGGCTGAAATCGCCCGCACGGCCTCGTCCGTCTATCGCTCGCTGGCGTACTTTGATGCCGCCGATACGGCGGTCGCAGCCAAGATCGAAGACAACCTGCTGCAGGCCAACCCCGGCAATACCGAGATTCTCGCCCGGATCGGCGACATTTATGCGGACCGCGATCGGTTCGCGGAAGCGGCTCCGTACTGGGAACGCATTCCACGAGTCGCTCCCGGTGAGTCCGGCGGATACCTCGAAGCGGCGACCATCTACTGGGACTACTACGATTTCGACGACGCGCTTCGGCTGCTGAACCAAGGCCGCGATCGCCTCTTAGATCCTTCCCTCTATGCGTACGAAGCCGGCGCGATTTACGAGAGCAAGCGCGAGTATCCTCACGCCATCGAAGAATATGTGAAGGGTGCGCTCGCCGGTTCCAGCGATTCGCCTGCCGAAATCCGGCTGCTCGCACTTGCGCGCCGCCCGAAGTTTCGCGACCTGGTCGATCGGAGCACTGCCAAAATCGTTGCGCCGTCCAACCCCTCGATGCCTGCGGCCGATCTTCGTGCAATCTATCTGCGCGTAAAGGTTCTGGAAACGCAGAACCGCAAGCCGGAAATGGAGGCGCTCCTCGACGCGATCGCGAACCGCGCAACCTCCATCGAACAGGCCGAAGACATCGAGAACCTGGCGCAGCAAAAATCGCTCGAAGCCGTTCGCCAGCACGCGTTGGAGAGGCAGGCCGCACTCACGGCGGATCCGGTAGCCCGCCTGCAGCTTCGCTATGCGCTGATTCGCTTGTACGAAGGCCGCAAGGATTTCCAGTCGGCCCAGAAAAATGTGGAAGCGCTCTACCGCGACAATCCGAAGATACTGGGTGTGGTGCGTTCGACGGTTGATTTCTACTGGCGGACCAAGAATTATCCGCAGGCGATTTCTGTTCTGCTGCAGGCTGCCAAAGACGCCTATCCCGACCTGAGCGTGCGATTCACCTATGAAGCCGCTCGCAAGTCGACGGACGCGAAGCAGTACCAGCAGGCACGCGATCTGCTGGCGCAGTTGCTGAAAAATTCTCCTTACAACGGTGAATACCTCGCGGCCATGGCGGACACCTACGCGCAAGCCGGAGACGACCAGGGCCTGAAGCAGTTCTACGCCGAAAAGATCGCGCTGTTCCGCGCCTCGTCCCTACCAGCGGATACGCGCAAGGCCCAGATTGCCACTTTGCGGCGCGGCCTCATTCCGGCGCTCACTCGTATGAAGGACTATCCGGGCGCGGTCGACCAGTACATTGAACTCATCAACAACTTCCCGGAAGACGACACGCTCGTCACCGAGGCCGCGCTCTATGCGCTCCGCTACCAGCGCCAGCAACAACTGGTTGACTTCTACGCGAAGACCGTTGCCCAATCACCGCGCGACTACCACTGGTCGATGGTGCTAGCCCGCATCCAAACCAATCTCGAGAACTATCCGGCTGCGATTGAGACCTACGCCAAGGCCATTGCCATTCGCCCGGATCGCGTCGATCTCTATACCGCGCGTGCCGGGCTCGAAGAGCGCTTGATGCGCTTCGACGAAGCTGTCTCCGACTACGAACACATCTATCAGCTCGCCTACAAAGATCCGCAGTGGATGGAGAAGGTCGCAGCGGTGCGTGCGCGCCAGGGCAAGACGAATGAAACCGTCGCCGCTCTCAAGACCGCGCTGATCGATGGCCGTCCGGAGAACGCCGCGAATTACTTTGAGGTGGCGCGTCGTCTGGAATTGTGGGGCATGCTGGCGGAAGCCCGCAGCTTCGCGGAGCAGGGAATCAAGACTGCTGGCCCGGACCTGCTGGCTGTTTCAGAAAATCACGCGGGCGCACGAACCTACGTGCGGGTCATGACGCGCCTCCGCCAACACGAGCAGGCTTACGTTGCAATGCAAAGCGCTCTTGCCGACGCGTCCTCCAACCTGCCCGTCATCAAAGAACAGGTGGAAAAGCAGGGAATTGCCGCGGTGACCGACGCCCAGTGGCGCGAACGAGTGCGGCAGACCCGCATCGAGACTGCGCGCAATGGCATGGCAGCTGTACTCGAAGAAATGGGAACCACCGTCAACACCTACTTCACTCCCGAAGAGAGACTGACCTTCGCAAGCTTCGCCGACTCGAAGCGGAGGGACATGAACCTCGACGATCTCGAGAAGTTCGCGATTCCCCTAGCCCAAAGTGCCGCGCTCTCCGAACAGGAAGCTCGGTGGCGTTTCGAGGAGATGATGCAGCGGGCCGCACTCCCGAATGTTCATAGCAGCTTGCGGCCCTTCATCGATCTGCAGCGGCGGCGCGGCCGCTTCGCTGAACTGGGATCGCAGTTGGAGCAATACGCTGGCGCGGTTCCACCCCTCGTCCGCTCCACACCCTTGCTGGAAGCCGCAGACGCTTACCGCACCGCTGGCGACCAACAGAACGAGTTGCGGCTGCTCTCGAACATCTCCGCCTACAACCTCGACGATTCTCACCAGCAACGTCTCTTCCAATTGCTGCTGGAGCAGCGGCCGCAGGAACTCGTCGCAACCACTGCGACTTGGAACCATCCTGCCGGCGAGAAGGCCGCCAGCTATGTGATTGCGAACGGCGGCGCTGCCTTATCACACAGCGTGGTGGCGGCCCGCGGACAAAGTCGCCCGCCGGTTTGGTCTAAGTCATACAACGCGCTCATTGGCCTGTACTATGCCGAGCCCACCGCGGACGTAAACAATGCTTTCCTTGGCACGCTTGGTGACAACACGGTTGCCGAGCGCCTCGCGAAACCAATCGACCGCGCGCAGCAACTTGCGGGCAATACCTGGTTCTACTACGGCTCGCGTTACGGGGAGTATCTCGGCACGACCAAACAAGGCAGCCCCGAAGACTTTCTGCCCGCCATCCTCGAACTGAGTCCGGCGTCGTCCTCCGGATATTCGACTTTGGCCGACTACTACGCCGAAGCCGGCGACACCGAGCGCGCCATCGCCGACTACAACCACACGCTCGAACTTTCTCCCAATCGTCCCGAGGTCTATGACAGCCTCGCGGTCGCCTATTACAAGCGCGGCGATCGTACCGCCGCCGTCGCCCAGTGGAAGCAGGCCTTCGCCGTACTCTCCAATCAGCTCAACAGCTCGCATGTGCCGGACAGCTTCTGGACGGACTTCGGCCGCACTTGCGATCAGCTCCGCACGCGCAAGCTCTTTGCCGAACTCAAGCCCGATGCCGACAGCATCATCCGCATTTACCTTCGCCGCAATGGCAACTATCGCTCGAACGCTCTGCTGCAGCCGGCTTATGCGGCCATCGCCGATCCCGCCTCCGCCACCACGTGGCTGTTGGATGTTTCTTCCGCAGCACAAGACCCCACGCAGATTCTGGCCGATGTGGTCGACGCTCCCTGGATTCCGCTTGCTCAACGCGCGCCGATCTATCAGCGCATTCTCCAATCGAAGCAGGACGCGCTCGGCAAGCTTGCTGGCCTTGAGCGTGACAACGCCGAGCAAAATGTCGGTTCCTGGCAAGTGCGCTGGATCGCGTACCTCATCCGGACTAAGCAGTATGCACAAGCGGCGGACGCCATCGCCGCCTTGTCCAAAGAAACTTTGTCCAAAGAAACTCGCGAGGCGCAGGCGGCCGCTCTGGTCCCGCTTGATCTGCGGGTGACCGCGCGACTAGGAACTCTGGATTCCAAAATTGCCGGATATCGCGCCGAGCCGCAGAGCACTCCCGCATCCAACCTGCTCCGCAACGCGGCTCGCCAGCTGTTCGAAGCTGGGGACAAGCAGTCGGCGCGCAAGATCCTGGAATTCGTTTTCGCTCGCGAAATCGATGAGCACCAGCTCAACGCCGCCAACTTCCTGGGCCTCGCCGAGATTCGCCTCGCTTCGGAAGACGCTCCCGGGGCACTCGACCTGCTCCGCCGTTCAGTGGTGGCCGTTGGAAATCCCTTCGAAAATCTCGATCCCGCTGCGGACCTGCTGGAGAAAACCGGCCACAATGCGGAAGCCATCGAGTTTCTCGATCAACTCGTAAAGTCGGCGCCGTGGGATCCCTCGTATCGCCTGCGACTAGCCAAAGCCCGGCTTGCCGCGGGACAGGATGCCTCGGCTGCCCAGGATGCACTGGGCTCGGTCGCTTCGGGGGCGGGCGTGCCGTACGATCTCCGAATCAAAGCGGCTGGGGCGCTCGCGGGCCGCGCGCATGGCGATCTCGGAAGTGGCGAACTGAATCTGCTGGCCGGAAACGCCGCGGCTATCTCGCCCGCGGCGGCCGACAAGTTCTATTTCTACGAGGCCCGTATCAAAGCCGCGCAAAATGCGTCCGACGCGCAGACGAAGCTCCAACTGCTAAGCCATTGCGTCATCGATTTTCCGCGGCGAGACGAGGCGCGGGTTCCGCTGTTTCAGGCCGCTGCGAGTATGCACTCCGACGAATTTGCGATTGGAGTACTCGGCCCACTGCTGCACACGCAATTCCTCGGCATCGCGGCTCGCTCCAGTGCCGAATCGGAGGACGAACAGATCATCAGTTCCGACATCGGCTCCGACGACGAAGAAGGAACCGAAGGTGACGACTCGAACACCCCGGTTACGCCATCGTCCAGACTCTCGCGCGCCCAACAGGCTCAGGTGGCGCAGATGATTGGCGAAACGATGGCGCGCCTCAATCGGTTGCCGGATGCGGTTTCCTATTTCGGAATCGCGCGCCGTTCCCAGACTTCACCCGCAGCCCGCAAAGACTTGGCACGCAAGATTACCGATCTCAAAGCCGCGCTGCGAATACAACATCAAAACGCTGCTCGCCAGCCGCTGCTGCATGAGGCGCTGGAGCAGGATCGTATCGTGCGGCCGCGCTTGCTAGCCCGTGCCGCTCCGGTGTCTAAGACCGTATCGAAGACCGTAACTGCGAAGGGAGGCGTAAAGCCATGAAACGCACCGCCATCTTCTTATTGTTATTGCTCGCGCTCGTCTGCGCTGGAATCGGCCGTGCGGCTTATCAGGACGCGGCACCTTCCGGGGCGCCGCTCTCGAAATACGTTCCAGCCGGCCCACTGCTTTATCTGGAGGCCAAGGACTTCTCCGCGCTCCTTGCCGACTGGAACTCTTCTCCGCAGAAGAAGCAATGGGTCGAGAGCAGTAACTACGAGGTCTTTTCCCGATCGCGCCTTTTCCTTCGTCTCCACGGCGCCGGCGATCAATTTGCAGCCGCCGCCGGGCTTCCGCCCGATATGAACTTTCTTTCGCAGGTGGCTGGAACCCGCAGCGCGGTTGCTCTCTATGACATCGGCAACTTGCAATTCCTCTACATTACCTACCTGCCGTCGGCCAAATCCATGCAGACAACGCTCTGGCAAACTCGTGCCAAGTTTGAGCCACGCAGCGCCGGCGGCGTGAATTTCTACGTGCGCCGCGATCCCGAGTCGCAAAAGGAAGTCGCCTTCGCGGTTTCCGGCGACTATCTGCTGCTGGCGACGCGTGAAGATCTGCTGGCAGGCGCGCTGCAATTAATGTCCGGCAGCCAGAACCGCGCGGTCGAAAGCGAACAGTGGTGGGCGCAGTCGGTAGCCTCGGCCGGAGCTCCGGGCGATCTGCGCATGGTGTTGAACCCCGAGAAGATTGTTCCCAGCCCGTACTTCCGCACCTACTGGGTACAACAAAACATCACGGACCTGTCGCAGTACTCCGCAGCGGTTTCCGATTTATTCCGCTCCGGCCGGCAATACCGCGAAGAGCGCGTGTTGCTACGAAAGGCTCCGGCGACCGCTGCATCATCCGCCGACGGACTGGAAGCAGCCGCCGATCTAGTCCGCCTCGTGCCCGATAGCGCGGGCGTCTATGAAGCCAAGGCAAATCCCTCGGCCGATTCCTGCCTCGACCTGGTTGAGACCAAACTGCTCGCGCCCCATCTGGGCCCAGCGCCGCCCTCGCAGATCGCCCCGCAGGTGCAGCTCACCTCCGGAGAAACGGGCGGGGGCTCCGATCTCGAGACCCGCATCGATCAGCCTCCGACGCAGCGTCCCGTCACTCCGCAGAACACAACCGCGCTGAAAGAACTCCTCGACAAAACCCAGCTCCTCGCCTCTCTGCAGGTGCAATCCACCGAACGCGACAACGCAGGAGTCTTTGTGAGAATTCATTCCGCGGTTGTCCTGGCCGCATCCTCCGACTGGAACGAGGCAAGCGTTCACTCCGCTCTCGCCGAGTTCGTCCGTCCAGGCCTCACCGCCAGCCAGCTCGGCGTCACCTGGCAGCAGAAATCCGGTTACCAGGAATTTGATGGCCTCTGGCCGCTCGTGGCCTCCGTCCGCGGCAAGTATCTTCTGCTTTCCGATGATCCGAACTTAATCGCGGCCATGCTTTCCAACTTCAACCGCAAATCGGATGTGAAGCCCGTGGTCTTCGTTGCTGGCCTCAATCACGCGCGCGAACGAGCGAACTTCGCGCGCTTCTCGGACGTAGTCGACCGGCCCAACCTGAGGCAGTCCAATTTTCCCGGCAATCCTCCTGGCATGGAGCGGGAACCACAGTTCTTTTCTGAGAACATGGCGAGCCTGAGCGCCACGCTCGCTGGTGTCTCCGCAGAGCGCATCACCGTTCGCGCCGAGGGCGACAGAATCCTGCAAACGGTCACTTACGAATGGTCGCAATAAGAAATCTCGTGCTTCTGTCGCTCGTGAGCCTGCTCGCACTGTCGCCGTCCAGCGGCCGCGCCGGCGCAGCTGCTTCGGATCGCGCGAGCCCTCCCCGAAGCTCGCTTTTTGCGCAGTCGGCGGGTCAGATACTGAATCGCGATTTCCCCAGCGGCGATATTTCATTTCTGCTGCTCGACGCTCGCACTGGCAGAGTGCTGGCCTCCCGCTGGGATAACCCACAGGCGCCGATTCCTCTCGGCTCGCTGGTCAAGCCGTTCACTGCGCTGGCCTATGGCGAGCATCACGCGTTCCGCTATCCGGCGCACATTTGCCGCGGAACGGCGACCGGTTGCTGGTTTCCGCACGGCCATGGCGAAGTCGATCTTCCCTCCGCAATCGCTTACTCCTGCAACTCGTATTTTCGAGCGCTTACGGCAAACATGACCGCGGTCGACGTCTCGCCCACCGCGATGCGCTTCGGCCTCGAGCCTCCGCCTGCGGAAACCGCTGGACCAACTCTCGCCGGTCTCGGCAATCGCTGGCTGATCTCGCCGCTAAGCATGGCCCGTGCCTATCTCGAATTCGTTCGCCGCCGCGATCAGCCCGGCGTGCGCCAGATTCTCGCCGGGATGGCGCAGTCAGCAGAGCAGGGTACTGGCGCCGAGGTCGATCGTGCTCTCCCATTTCCCGACGCTCTGGTTAAGACTGGCACCGCGATGTGCACTCACCTCAAGCGTGCTCCTGGTGATGGTTTCGCCATCGTCATGGCGCCGTCCGACGATCCACAGATTCTGCTCATGGTTCGCGTGCACGGCGTTCCCGGAGCACAGGCCGCCAAAACCGCGGGACAGATGTTGAGCCGTCTCGAACCATGACTTATCGAACCATGACTCATCGAAACATGAATGGTCGAATCACGACCCGCCGCGTGCGCATACGAATTACGATCTTCGCTGCCCTGATGCTGGCCGGTGTTTTCGTACACGCGCAGGACGTGCGCGTCGGCGTCCTCGGCCTCTTTCGCCCGCATCAGTTCGCATTGAGCCCTCTGGCGGGTTCTGCTCTGATCGTGCATGTCGGAGCAGAGTCCGTCGTACTCGAAGCAAGCTCAGGTATGAACATCGCCCACATCTCGGTCCGCGGAGACAACGTAGTTCTGACAGTCGGAACCCGCGTCCTCCGTGCCGCCGAAGTCACCGTGACAAGCCGTGCGAACGGTCCGGTTGACTTCACTCTCGCCGTCCCCGGGAAGATCGCACGTCGCTATCGCGGCGCACTCGAATTGAAACCAGATTCCCGAGTTCTGACGGCTGTCGTGACCATGGATCTGGAAACCGCCGTTGCCTCCGTCGTGGCGGCGGAAGGCACGGTGGACGCGCCTTCTGAAGCTTTGAAAGCCTTGGCCGTCGCGGCCCGTTCCTATTTCGTTGCCGGCAAAGGACGCCACCGCGACTTCGACTTCTGCGATACCACCCACTGTCAGTTTCTGCGCGCGCCGCCGGCGAGCGCCAGCGCCGCCACCCAAGCCGTCTCCGCCACCCGGGGTTTGGTGATTACCTACCAATCTGCTTACCAATCTCAGCCCATCGCCGCCATGTACACCCGCAGTTGCAGCGGGCGTACCCGCGCTCCCTCCGAACTCGGCCTGCCTCCCGCCGCCTACCCGTACTATTCAGTCGAGTGCAATTATTGCCGCCAGCACCCAGCGCGCTGGGAGAGTCGACTCTCGGCTGAGGATGCTGCAACCCTCCGCAGCTTCAACGAGTCTTCGCGTCTGCGCCTCGGCCGCCGCTTAGGCTGGAGCGCCGTCCCGAGCAATGACTTCGTCATGCGAAAAGAAGGCAAGCAAACCGTCCTTCGAGGAGTCGGCCGGGGACACGGCATCGGCCTCTGCCAAGCCGGGGCCAAGGCGATGGCCGAAGCGGGCGCGGACTTTCGCGAAATCCTCGCCCACTATTACCCGAATACAGTCATCATCGCGCTCGGCAGCGCCGCCCCTCTGCGTTGATCGCATCCTTTGTCGCGCCATCGAGCGGGCATTTTGATGCCTCCGATCTCGACCGGGATCGCGGCCGTCAGCCCGTTCCTTACACCCCTGGCTCTAATCCACGTGCTCGCCTACCTCGAATTCTTCTTCTGCCGCGGGCAGCACGTCGCGGTCGCCCGCGATCCACACATATAAGGTGGGCAGCAGAAAGACGCTCATGATGAGGGCTGCGATTAGGCCTCCTACGATAACGATCGCGAACGGACGCTGAGAGTCGGAACCAATCGCATGCGAGAGAGCGGCGGGCAGCAGACCTAGAGTCGCCACCAACATGGTCATCATGATCGGCCGCAGCCGCAACACTGCTCCCTCCACGGCGGCGTCCTCAATGGAGTAGCGCCGCGCTCGAAGCTGATTGATGTATTCCAGCATGATGACTCCGGTCTGCACCGACACGCCGAACAGCGCCAGGAAGCCCACGCCGGAAGAAACACTGAAATTTGTGCCGGTGAACCAAAGTGCAAGCAGGCCGCCGACGGGCGCAACGGCAATGTTTACCAGGATCAGTCCCGCCCATTTGAAGGACTTGAACATCGTGTACAGGATGACGAAGATGATGAGAATCGTGATGGGGAGCACGATCAGCAGCCGCTCGTCGGCTCTTTTCTGGCTTTCGTACTCGCCTTCCCAATCGATAGTGTATCCGGTGGGCAATTTGACCTGTTCATTCACCTTTTTAATCGCCTCCTCCACCGTGCTGCCCAGGTCTCGGCCGCGGACGCTGTACTTGATGGCAACGTAACGCCGATTGCCCTCGCGATAGATTTCCGAAGCCCCGTCGGTCACGCCGATCTTGCACAGCTGTCCGAGCGATACCCGTTCGCCCGACGGCGATAACAGACGGATGCTCTCAATCGCTTCCTTCGTGTCGCGATATCTTGGGAGATAGCGCAGCGTGAGGTCGTATCGCGCCTCGCCCTTGAGGACCTGAGTGAGCGCGGTTCCCCCCACCGCGGTCTGAATCGCATCCTGAACGTCGGCAACGTTGATCTGGTAGCGCGCCGCCGCATCGCGGTCGACCGTGATGTTCAAATTGGGCTGGCCGAGCACGCGGAAAACTCCAAGATCCTCAACCCCGTTGATTTTTCGCATAATGCCGACGATCTCATCGCTCTTGGCTTCGAGAACTTTCAAATCGTCGCCATAGATTTTCGTAGCCAGGGCGCCTTTCACCCCGCTCACCGCCTCTTCCATATTGTCTTCGATGGGCTGGGAAAAACCCCACACGACGCCGGGAATCTTGTTGAGTTCCCGATTCATGGCGGCGATTAGCTCATCTTTGTTTTCGTGGAAGACAGGCCGCCACTGTTCTTTCGGCTTTAGATCGACAAAATACTCGGTATTGAAAAAGCTGGTTGTGTCCGTGCCATCATCCGGCCGGCCGGTTTGACTGGTGCACTGCGGGACTTCGGGGAAAGAGCAAAGAATGATCCGCGCTTGATTGGAGACTCGGATACCCTCGTCCGGGCCGGTGCTGGGCGCAAGCGTGCCACGCACCCAGAGCGCGCCTTCATCGAGGTGGGGCAGGAATTCCGAACCGATGGTGCCACTATAGGCGAGGTAATTCCCAACCGCCACCAGCAGCAAGCACACTCCGATGGTGACCGCACGATGGCGAATGGCCCAGCGAACCGCGATGCGGTAGCGTTCAATCAAGAAGTGCAGAAGCGGGTTGCGCCACTCGCTCGCTCCCTTCTGAAAGGCGAAACTGGCCAGCACGGGCGCGATCAAAATCGAGAACAGCAGCGCCCCGAGCAGTGCAAGAGCGACGGTCCAGGCCATGGGATGGAACAGCCGGCCTTCGACCCGTTCCAGCGTAAAGATCGGCAAATAAGCGGTAATAATGATGGCGATGGCGTAGAACACGGGGCGCTGTACTTCGTGGGAGGCCTCGCTGATTCGTTCGCGTGCGGTCTTGATCCCGTCCTGATGGCTCAAATGGCGCACGATGTTCTCGATCATCACCACCGCGCCGTCGACCACCATGCCAAAATCCAGCGCGCCGAGAGACAGAAGGTTGGCGGGAATGTGCCTGAAGTCCAAACAAATGGAGGCAAACAACAGCGAAAACGGAATCGTGGCCGCAACGATTAGGGCGCCTCGCACGTTGCCTAGAAATAAGAACAGGATGATCGATACCAGGATCATGCCTTCCGTAAGGTTGTGGAGCACGGTGTGACTGGTGAAGTGGACAAGATCGCTGCGATCGATGAAGGGAACAACTTTCACCCCCGGAGGCAAAATATGATTGTTCAGTTCCTCCACTTTCTTGTGGATACCTTGCAGGGCAGCGTCCGCTGCCGCGCCTTTGCGCAACAGCACGATGCCTGAAACAACATCGTCGTTATCGACAATCTTTCCATCTTCGTGGTGAATGGCTCGGGCAAACTGGCCGAGGCGAATCTTTGGACCTTGCGAAACCACGGCAATGTCCTTGACCCGGAGCGGCGTGCCATTCTTGGTCATGATCACGGTGCGTTCGATGTCCTGAGCGCGGTCGACCAATCCGACCGAGCGCACGTTGATCTGCTGCAGACCCTCCTGGATAAAGCTTCCGCCGGCATTGACGTTGTTGTTGGTGAGTTGCTGCTCGACCTGGGCCAAGCTCAGGCCGTAGGCAACTAGCTTGTTGGGGTCAACGCGGACCTGGTATTCGCGGGTGGGGCCGCCGAAGCTGGCCACGTCGACGATGTTGGGAACGGCTTTAAAGCTTTTTTCGATGACCCAGTCTTCAATGGACTTCAGCTCCATCGGGTCATACTTCGGATTGGTGCTGTGCAACGTGAAAAAGTAAATCTGGCCGACTGGACTCCAATCCGTTCCCATTTGTGGCACAACGCCCGGCGGCAGGGTGACCTGGCTCAACCGCTCCAGCACCCGTTCACGGTTCCAGTCGTTGTCCGATTCGTCGTCGAAGATCAGCTTCAGGTCGGAGAGTCCGAACAGCGAGAACGAACGCAAGTGGGTTACGTGCGGGATGCCATTCATGACGATTTCGAGCGGAATCGTGACCTGCTGTTCGATTTGTTCCGCCGAAATTCCTGGCCATTGCGTAATGATCTCGACGTAGTTGTCGGCCACGTCGGGATAGGCCTCTATAGGCAGATCACGGAAGGCGACGATGCCGCTTGCGAAAAGCAACACTGCGAAGCCCAGCACAAGCAGGCGGTTGTTAAGAGCAAAATCAACGACTCGGCGAATCATTCATTGCTCCTATTGATTGCTCCCATCTATTGCTCCAACGTGTTTTGCAGTGGAAGCGCGTTTGAGACCACTCGATCTCCCGGCTTGATGCCGGAAACAACCTCCTGCAGGTTGCCGGAAAGCATGTTTCCCGGTGACCACTTCCAGGCGTTTGAAATGCCCTGTGCTCACTGGCGTGTATACCCACTCGCGATCGTGCAAGTGCAGAATCGCCGTTGCTGGAACGGCAGCGTGCGTTTCCGGCTGCTTGCCGTAGAAGGTCGCAGCCGCAAACATGCCCACACGCATCATTCCCGGGTTGGCGACTTCGAGGCGAACCTTCGCCGTACGCAGGCTGGGATCGAGAACGGGCAAGATGTTATCCACCCGCGCTTTGAAGACCTTGTTGGGATAGGCGTTCAGGCGGATATCCGCGTACTCGCCGACGCGAACGGCATCGAGATCGTTCTCGTAAACGTCGCAGATAATCCAGACGTACGACAGATCGGAAATGGTAAACGGATTGGGACCCGACAGACCCTGGACGCCGGCTGCGTTGGTAACCTGTTGGTCGGTGATTACACCCGAGATGGGAGCGGTAACGTCGACGATCCCCGAGGGATGGTCCTTGTCTACGCCGAGAAGATGCAGTTGCTCGGTGGCTGTACTCAGATCGACTTTGGCATCCTGCTCGGTGTCTTCCGCCTGTTCGAGGGCGCTTTTTGCGATCGCGCCCTTGTCGTAAAGAGTCTGCTCTCGTTCGAGTTGTTGCCGCGCCAACCGTTCATCGTTCACGGCCTTCAGATATGTCTGGTATGCCCCGGAAACATCGTTGCTTCGAACCCTGAGCAGCAACTGGCCTTTTTTCACGGAGTCGCCCAGCCTGGCCTTAATCTCCACCACTCGTCCCGAAGCGAGCGAAATCACCGGCACGGCGCGCGCGATATCGGGCTGCACTACGCCGGTCACGTTCAGGGCCGGCGCCGCCTTATGCTCAATCGCAGTCGCCAATGGAAACTGGTCTGGGCGGTCAACTTTGAAGTTGTTCGCATCCAGGTCCGGCTCGACGGTGGCCGGGGGCGGGGCTTCGGCCTTCGGGTCCGCTTTATTTTCGCCGCAGCCAGAAAAAACGAGCACAGCCAGGCACAGCAGGAGTGCCGCGGACACACGGATGCGCGCGCCAGAAAGTTTCGGCGCGGAAACAGGGGGAAGGGCTGAGACCGCGCCGCAAGAGTCCGCCGACGGTACAGCATTGGCGGCTCTTGAAATCAAGAAGTATTTCGCTTGCGATGTCATGGGATCACCTCGCGGCCCACAGCTAGATTCAATTGGGCGGCTGCGGTCAGGTAAGAACCAACTAAGTTCACGTAGGCCAATTGCACGGTGCGGTATTCCGCCTGGGCGTTCAGGAAATCCAGCAACGACGCCCCGCCGTGCTGGTAGGAAAACGTAATCGTGTCCCGCACCCGGACCGACTGCTGCAGGTACTTAGCCTTGTACGGCCGCAGCAGAATCAAATTGCTGTCAACCGTGGCGTAGCTGGAATCCACGTCGCTGTACACTTGCGCTTCGGTCGCGTCGCGCAATCGTTCGTTGCGCCTGATGTCGAGCTGGGTGCGCAGCTTCTCTCCCTGGTTGCGGTCGAAGATGCGCAGCGGAACGCTGACACTGACGCCAACCGTATTGACGCCAAATGGATTATTAGTGGATGAGTTGTGCGTATACCATGCGCTCAAGGTCGGATCGGTTGAGCCGTTGGCAATCGCCAGTTTGTGATCGGTTTGAGCTTTGTCCACGGCTTCGACGGCTGCCTTCAAGTCGGGCCGCGTGTCCAGAGCCATCTTCCGGAACTCGTCGCGTGGCGTGAGTTGGTCGATGAAGTCGTAGGGCCCAGTCACGTCGACTCGTTCAATCGGAGCTCGGTCGTTGAGCAGCGTGAGCAGTTGGATCTTTGCGTTTTCCAGGTTCTCCTCGGCGGCCTGCAAATCGGATTCGTACTGCACTCGCTGCAGTTCCAGCCGATCGAGATCGATCTGCGCAATGTCGCCGGCGCTGAAGCGAGTTCTACTGATATCGAGCACGTGGTCGTAGTAGGCAAGATTGTCTTTTGCCAACTGCAGCACCACCTTCGCTTCGAGCGTGGACACAAATGCGCTGCGCAAGTTGAAGAACAGAGTTCTCTCCAAGTCGGCGTGACTCGACTCCGCGATCAGAGTCCCCTTTTTTGCGCTCTCCAGGCGCAACTCTCGCTTGTGCCGCCGTTCGTGCAGATAGCTGATGCTGGGCGACTCAAAGGTGCCCGCGAAAGGCCGCCAGTAGTCCTTCTGATCGGCGGTTCGATGCGGAGCGAGTTGTGTCCCATCCGCCGACAGAGTGAACGTCGGGTTCGGCCGCAGGTACGCCGTGATCTCCTGTGCCCGCGATTCGTCGATGCTCAGCCGGTCGGCCAGCAGAGTGGGATTGTTCTGCTCAAAGCGCAGGCGGACCTGTTCCCATGTCCAAGGCTCCTGTGCGGTCGCACGCCGCCCAACCCAGAGCAGAAGATATAGTGTCAGACAACGCAAATGAATCTTTCGCATTGCACAACTCCGTAGTCGCGACGGCACTCTTCGCGACTGGCAGCTGCCAGTGCTGCGATCCGCCGCGAATGGCGAGCGAGCGCAGCAACAATCCGTTTGCAATTTAATGAGATCGCGCCGCTGATGACAGCGCAAAACGGTCTAAGAACTTAGGCCTCGGGAGGGGCCCGGTCATCGATGGAGCGGACGAGAGTTGGCCGGGGAAGAACACGTAGATATTCAGAAACCGCCCCAAACGCATCGTTTTCGGGTCGGACCGAAGCCACGTGAACCGGTCGCGCCGCCCCTCCGCCGTCATAGCTGCACGCCGGAGACTTGACGGCTGGCGATTGTTTGACGGTGCGCTTGAAGGGTCCGGACTCTTCAATTTCGGCGCTTAGGGGATGCAGGTCGTCCGACGCAGAGACCACGGGAAACAGCAGCGCCAGAAGGCAACCCAAAAGAACCAACGGACGAAAGCGAGCCTGCTTCCCTGAACTCCACGGCGACGCCGGTTGGCGGCGCCAGATAAGCACCGCCGGCAATGCCAATGCCAGCCAGAGAAGGTTGAGAAGTAATTCCATTCCTAATACGCGAAATCAATGCCCCTTCCGCGGTTGTGGAAATTGTATCCGCAACTTGCGGAAGATGTCGAATCGAAATCGCAGTCTGATTCGGCGCGGCATTAGCAGGCTGCGGAAAAACTCGACGTTGCACTTGATTTTGGGTGGAGCAGCGCTTCAGCGCTGCATAACCGGCTTGTTTTCATCAACGGCTTTACAGGCTGCGGAAAAACTCCATTTCAAGCAGGGTTTTGGGAAGGGCACGACTTCAGTCGTGCCGTAAGCCGCTGACATTGCGCCGCGCTTCAGCGCCCGAGCTGAGCTTCTTGCGCCCTCGGCGACTTTTTCCGCAGCCTGTTAGAGTGCAGCACACACTTTTGTGAAGTCCGAGCGGGCTACTCGGGACACGTTGAAGCCGGCTTCGGCGCCGTCTTTTTCGGCCTCATCGTCTCCCACTCCTTCTCCGTCAACTCCCGCCCCAGCGCCGTGAACTCGCCTGCCCCTTGCAGCCACTCACCGCCATCCATGGTCACGACTTCTCCATTGACATAGCCGGCGCCATCGCTAACCAAAAATGCGGCGAGGTTGGCAAACTCTTCCGTCGTGCCAAAGCGTCCCAGGGGATTTCGTTTCTTCGCCTCCACCTCCAGTTCCGGACGCGGCAGCAGCCGCGAAAACGCGCCCTCGGTTGGAATCGGCCCCGGCGCGATGGCGTTCATGCGAATCCCGCGATTGCCCCACTCGACCGCCAGGCTGCGGGTCAGCGCTTGCACTCCCGCCTTCGCCACCGCCGACGGCACCACATAGGCTGAGCCCGTGGTCGTGTAGGTCGTAGTTATGTTGAGCACGACCGCTTTGTGCCCAGCCGCCAGCCAGCGCCGCCCGCAAGCCATCGTCGTATGCAGCGTGCCCATTAGGACAATGCCAATCACCGATTGAAATGCTCCCAGCGAAAGATCTTCCGTGCGCGCGAGAAAATTCCCCGCCGCGTTATTCATAAGCACGTCGAGCGCCCCGTCAGCCCAGATGCCGTCGATCATCGCTTCGACCGCAACCGCGTCGCGCACATCACACGGCACGGAATGGATCATCTTCTTCTTGTCATCGTCTTTTTTGTTGTTGCCTCTGTCGCTGCCGCCGCCCTCGTCGAATTCCCGTTCCGTGGCCGCGAGAACCTCCTGCCGCCGTCCGCAGATATAGACTTCCGCTCCGAGTTCCAAAAAACGCCGCGCCGCAGCCTTCCCCAGCCCGGTGCCTCCGCCCGTAATTAGGATGCGCTTGCCTTGCAGAAGACCCTTCTGGAACATAATGAATTTCCTCCGCCCAATGAACCGACGATTGTACCGGACAGCCTCGCCTGGCAATGGCGAACGCTCTCGTACCGTGACCGCATGATGATTACCGCGTGGAAGACGAGTAGCGCCGGCATCTTGCCGGTTGTCCCGAGGGCGTCTCGCCCTCGGCGCGGCGGGCGAAGACGCCCGCCGGACAGCCGCCGGGACGGCGGCGCTACTCTCTGGTGAAAAGGTACAAATCACGCGGTCACGGCACTAGTGTCGCCACCCGTAAGTTCGTAGCATAACTTCTTCTGTCATCCTGAGCGAGCGAAGAACCTATGAGATCAATTGTAGTAGTTCGAACTCGACCTTACGGACAGGGTTGACAAGGCTCCACGTATCGGACACAGACCGGTATCCGATCGGGGGATTTTGAGTGTAATCGCGATTTTATCAACAACTACCTGCCGATTGCGAGACCCATGCTAGAATCTCTGCCTTGACTCCCGCGTGATTGGCAATGGCCCAGCGCAACGCGTTGATTACGATCACCCTCCTCTTCTTGGTCTCCGTTTTGTGCCGGATTCCCTTTCTCACGAGGCCATTGGAAGGCGAACATGATTGGCTGACGATTCACTCCCTTCTAACGATTTCAATCTGGGACCGTGTAGGGTTGCAGCGGGCGCACTATTCTTTACGCATGACCTACCCGAACGATGCAGACAGATTCATCGCGTACGAAGAGAAAAGGGTCGTCTTCGATCAGCGGGGCAACTCCTACTTCGTGGCTTTTCCGCCGTTTGCCTTCTTGTTCGGGTACTGGACCCTCAAGCTATTCCACCTTCCAGCACAGGGAATATATCTAAAGTTGATTAACCTGACCGTGCTCTTGGCCGCCGCGCTTCTTCTCTACAGCATCTTGGAGCGGGCATGCGGCGGGAATTCCCGCACCGCACGCGTGCTGTCCGTGTTGGGAATAGCGCTGTTCCTCTTCAACCGCGCTGTGTTACTGAGCTTCGGAAATCTCTATTTTCCCATAACGTTGGTCATTCCCATATGGATTGCGGCCGTCTATTTTTATTGCGCTGCACAGGACGGTGGCAAGCACCAACACCTACACTCCGCGTTTTTCTTTGTGCTGGTCTTTGTGGCCTGCTACTGCGACTGGTTGGGAATGGCTGCCGCGGGTGCATTTTTCCTGTGGTCCATCGCTCATCGTGTGCGCCAGACGATAGATTACTTTCTGGCGGGGTTAGCCGCTCTTGCCGCGGGGATTGCCGGAGCGCTTGTCACAGTTCAGTACTCGTCCATTAATGGCGCACGTAGTTTCTTACGTGTACTAGTGTCGCGTTTTGAAAGTCGGGCTGGCGTCATCAAGGATTCGCCGGACCCGTTCACCCTTTGGAATCCGCAGACATACCACGAGGTGGTTTTGCGGTACCTGGAACAGTACACACCGCTGTTGCTTTTGTTGGGAGGGTTACTCTTTGTGTATTTTATTTTTCCTCGCTTGTTCAGGTCGCTCCATTGGACAAAAGACGCACAGAGGGCCGCCTTTCTCCTCGGCTGCCCTGTCGCCGCCGATCATCTCCTGCTGCTTAACCACACTGCAATTCACAATTATGCAGTTCTCAAAGCAGTCCCGTTCCTTGTATTGGCGGTAGTTTTCCTGATGGATGGTCTGATGCGGCATTCTTTGGAAGGGGCCCCGTCATCGGACCTCGCCAGACCCGTCAGGTTCTTTCCACTGTTGACACGCTTCGCGGTGGCAGTCGTTGTTGTCTGTTTATTGGCAACAAGGTGGTACCTAGGGGAGAGAAATATTCTGTTTCCATCCTATTCGCGGCTCGGCGCTATCATACGGCAGCAGTCAAATCCGCGGCAGGTCATTTTCATGTTGCGCCGTCGGCCCGCTGAGCTTGTCAGGCCGGATCTCATTTACTTCGCCGGTCGTAATATTCAGATGGTTGATTGCGAGGAAGAGACTAGAAAGTTCCTTGAAAAATATGGCCAACAGGAGGGAGTGTTATTCGTGGCTGACGTTGACGGCAATTTGACCTCAGCTCCGACAATTGTCCACCGAGATCACCGGTAAGAATCACTTTAGGCTATCTTCGCACGAAATCTTCATCAACAGGGCTATGCGGCGTGCTCGCACTGCCACCATTCTCGCCAGCGTCATGCCGAGCAGAACCTGTTGCTTGTCATAGAGCCTGACGCAGCGCATCCCCCCTAAAATCTCTCCAATTCCCTCCCGTCTCGCTCGACCCACACAGACCGGACACTAAATGGACAAGGTCTAGAGCAGCAAATCCCTGCTGAAGGGAGTTGATTGACGCTATCAGGCGTCTCTGACAAAGTCGGCGGTGTCAAGTACTTTGTGAGCGTACTAATCCGTGCACTCCGAAGAGCGCGCCATTTCGCTCTAGTTGAAAATGTGCCGATCCAACCAAGGCTCGCTCGCAATCAGTTTCAAGTCAGGAACTCAGTCCGACCCATGCATCTCTTCGGTCACAACGTCGATCATGATTGTTAATTCGAACTCCCCGGTGAAGGGGAGCGGGATACCCATTCAATTTCTCGATGTTCTACTTCACACCATCGCCTGATCCGGGTTGTCCCGCGTGCGAACCGAACTTTTTCATCTGCCCGTAATTCCATTCCTTGCGCATCATCCAGTACAAACGAACCGCCAGTCTCCGCGCCATGGCGACCTTGGCAATCTTCCGCCCTCGCCGCATGGTTAGGTGGACATACTTACTGCGCCATTCCGGGAGGCTGCGCGCCGTCACTTGCGCCGCTTCCACCAGCAGGAAACGCAGTAGAGAGTTCCCTTGTTTCGTGATATGTCCCAGCCGGCGCTGATTCCCGCTCGACTTCTCCAACGGCACCAGTCCCAGATAGCTCGCGATCTGCTTGCCACACTGGAACCGATCCGCTCTCCCGATAATCAGCACGAAGGCCAAGGCGGTCAGTGGGCCCACTCCGGGATGAGTTCTTAACTGCTGTGCTGGGGGACACTTCTCCACTTCCTGCTCAATCGCCTGCGTCAGCTTCGCGATCGTCGGGTTCAGTCGGTCCAGCAACTCCAGCAGGTCGCGCCGGCGCTGGCTTGCCCAGGGGGCTAACCGGAACCCCTCCAGTTGCTCCCGTCCGGCTTCCCGCCACAACCTCTTCTTCGAGCGTAGGCCCTCGTTCAGCGCCACGGCTTGTAGTTGGTTCATGATTCGCGTGCGCGCCTGCACCATCCGATGACGATGCCACAGCAGTTGCCGCAGATCGCGATTCTCCCAGCTCGGTACCCAGATCTGGGGAAAGCGATCTTCCAGCATCAATTGCAGAATCAGCTGCGCATCCTGGCGATCCGTCTTCTGCTTGCGTACTCGCTTCGTACTGATCTCAGCGGCGTCTCCGATCCACAGCTCAAACTGCAGCTCTGACAGCAGTCGTTCAAACCAGCGAGCGTGTCCGCTCGCTTCTATCCCCACACGCACCTTCATCCCCTGTGCCGCGAGCTCACGGTAAAACTTCTCCGCTTCCTCACGGTGCTGCAGTCGCCGCTCTTGCAGCTCCCCAGTCTCGGTATCCACAAAAGCAATTTGTTGGAAGCTCGGGTGGTAATCGCATCCTATAATCATCATTGTTCGGCTCCTTGTCTCCCGAGCCTTTTTGGTTGGTTTGCACCGCCAAAGTTTACTCGGGTACGGGAGCCGACTTTGTCATGGAATCAATTACGTAATGTTGCGCCGTTTGTTCGCCCTGTAGCCATTACGCTCAAGACCCTGTTACGGCCTGACAGTAGCGACCCCATCCGACAGCGTGCAAGGTCCAGTCTTGGCGATCACAGAATCAATGGATCGTAAGTCCTAGTTTGTAAGCCATCGCTCGTAAGTCGTTGATAACTGCGACTTGACACGCTTTACCCCACTTCCAACCCTCGCCCAACGAAAGAAATCCAGTAAGTCCTTATTCCAGAGCACTTTGATGTAAGTCCTTTGGATTCAAAGACAAAAGTAGAAAATTCCCGCCAACTCAATGATTCCACTAGATAAGTGAGGATGAGGCGTGTATACCAGACAGTAAACATAACCGCAAATCGCCCGCCTCTTTCATACTGCCGGTACGGACACTCAAACAATATTTTCAGGCTCTTCGGCAGCTCGCCGCCCTCACTACCGCGTAAGAAGAACTCTGCTCGTACCAGCCAAAATGTCACTACACTTCTGCCAAAACCAAGTGTTTCCGCGTGACAAAATCATGGGCAAAATGTCCCCGAATCACGCATCGTGCGCGGCTCCCTGACCGCTAAAGTATTTATTTCTCAAAGACCTAGCGAGAAATGAGATCAAAAACAAACTGAAAATTCAAGCTAAACTGTTGATTTATAAATACCTTACAGGTAAGTCATTATTTCTCAAAGACCTGGCGTCTCTTGCCCGCTAAGTCTTTCATTCTTAAAGACCGCCACCAGAGGGGTCCAAGCCTTTTCGTTGACGACAGCACAGTTCAAGTCGTCCCAAGGCCCAGCGCGCATGTTCAGCGACCACCAGATCCGGATCCTCGCAAAGTGTTGTCAGCGCTGGCATAAATTTCTTGTCGCCGCTGTTTCCCATCGCCATCGCCGCATTCCTGCGCAAGCCAGAAAGCTTGGCGCGACGAATTGGCGATCCTCGAAATACCTCGCGAAACTCTTCCGGCCGCATTTCCGCCAGCCAGTCGAGCGCCGGATTGACGAGTCCTTCGCGCGGCTCAAACTCTGCCGCCGAAGTCGCTGGCGCCTTGCGGTTCCACGGGCAAACGTCCTGGCAGATGTCGCATCCGAAGACGTGTCGTCCCATGCCTTCGCGCAGTTCTACTGGAATCTCGCCCCGCTTTTCGATCGTCAGATAGGAGATGCACAGCCGCGCGTCCAACTCACCTGCCGCAGTGATCGCTTGCGTTGGACAAGCAACGATACAGCGCGTACAAGTTCCGCAACGATCGGGCGCGGGCAAGTCGCCGGTGACATCGTTGTTCGTGATTCCGAGCGAAGTGAGGATCACTCCCAGAAACAGCCACGATCCAAGTTGCTGGTTGATGATGCAAGTGTTCTTGCCGATCCATCCGATGCCAGCGTACTTGGCGTACACGCGCTCGATGAGCGGGCCGGTGTCGACGTAGCAACGAAATTGCCAGTTGCCCGTTGCGGCGAGCAGTCCGCGCAACTCGTCTTCTACCTGCTTCAGGCGGCGCAGTACGGCGTCGTGGTAGTCCTCGCCAGACCAGGCGTAGCGCGAAATCCAGCCTCGGCTCGCATCGCCTGTCTGCGTCTGCACCTGGGTCGAGTAGGGATGCGCGGTGTTGTAGTTGATGGCGCATACGACTACGCTGCGGGCCCAGGGAGCGACTCGGTTGAGCGACGCGCGCTTGAGTTCTCCAGTTTCATCGCGCGCTTCCATGTACTTCATTTCGCCGTGCTTTCGATCCGCGATCCATGCGGGGAAGACGCGCAACTCGGCGAAGTCGCGGACCGGCGCGATGCCGCAGAGATTGAATCCGGCGTCGCGCGCGCACTGCTTGATGCGGGTTGGAAGGTCGGGAAACACGTGGGCAGTGGCTCGCGGCCAGTTCAGCCGCAGGATCGACTCACATCTTCCAAGAGGCTACCACTGCGGGGTTGTGAGTGAAACCGCTGATTACGTCCATTGGGTAGCGATACTCATCACGGAAAGCGAGCGCAATCATACGATAATTTGAATCTCTCGACGCTCGGTGGACTGGTCATGAAGGCGAAAGATGAGCTTTGTTATCACCTATGAGGAGCGATGGCCAGACTGGCCGCTACGCGAATAGCTCTTCAACAGAGCGACGGTTAGACATTCGAGCATCTGGTACCCAGTGTCTACGAATGGATCATCTCAGAAGGCTTGGGAAATGTCCGTTCGCAAGTATTTGATCTGATCATCGACTTCGTTCACAGGGCCATCGAAGCGGGGAAGGATGCTACCGAAATTAGAAAAGCGGCTGTGCTGTTTGTATGCGGTAGGCTGCGGTAATGACGGTACTTTCTTCGTAAGCAAATGTTACAAGATCGAACTTAGGTCCGCTGACGTGGACTGATTTCATTAACCGTCTATGTGTTGTCCTCGTCGTCCCATTCGTAGCCGCATGACTTGCATGTACAGACCCTCGCGTGGACAAAAAGAGGACCGCTGAGCCACGCGCCAGAATACGGCATAGGTTTGTCGAGTTCGCGCCAGGTAACGTCGACGGAGTAGCACTTTGGACAGCGCAGTTGTTGTTCGTTCGGCCTTCACCTGCCTCGTCAAAAGCGTCCGGGAGTGGCTGGGTTAGGATTGTTTTCGCCGCTTCAGCGTCAATCCTATTCACCTGCATCCTGATACCGCCAATCACATTTGAAGCAAACCCGAGAATACGGCCCGTGTTATCGTCCGCCAGAAAGCATTCGATACCAGCCGAATCAAGCATCGCTTTGGCGAGCATGGCTTCCAAGGGATCACGGAAGCTCTGAATCGTCACCAGTTCTCTCAACCGCCCTACATTTCCCTCGCGTTCTTGCTTTTGTTCAGATTCTTTGTCGGGCATTGGAATGAATCATACTGGAGGGTATCCCAACTGAGAAGTGCAGCCGCATGTGCCAACATCGGGTAGACGCTTCGCCGTTACTTCCCCATAACGCTCTTCGACGACCGGGTCGTGAGCGCAACTGAGGTTAGGCAGGTTATCCCTTCGGTTTGTGAACAGGCGTTTAGCCTTTGCGGGCGCGCCCGGCGGCAGTTTTCCTGGCGGCGGGGGTGAAGTGCTCGACTCGATTCCGGCCCTTCTCCTTGGCGGCGTAAAGGCCGGCGTCGGCTTGATTCAGCAACGCTTCCAATTCGTTTTTTCCATCGCAAGCCGAAACGGCGACTCCCATGCTCATGGTGATGGGTCTCTCCACGCCGGAACACAACACGGCTGTGCTGGCAACAATCTTACGCAACTCATTCGCGCGCAGCATGGTGTTGGGCAAGTCACAGTTCGGCAGGATCATCAGAAATTCTTCTCCGCCATATCGGCCAACACCGTCGTAGACGCGAAGTTGCGACCGCAGCCGCCGGCCGATTTCCCGGAGCGCCTCGTCACCGGAAAGATGGCCGAGCGTGTCGTTGACGTTCTTGAAATGGTCGATGTCGCAAAGGATCGCTCCCACCGGGGTGCGTTCCCGGCGCGCTCGCTCCAATTCCCGCTGGAACATGCAAAGGATTTCTCCGCGGTTCAGCAATCCGGTGAGCGAATCGTGGGTGGCGGCGTGGCGCATGGACTCGCGCGCGGAAACCAGTTCCTCCTGCAGGTCGAGAATCCGCTTACCCACCAGCAGCCGCGCCTTCATTTCCAACTCATCAAACGGTTTGACCAGATAGTCGTCCGCCCCGGCCTCCATGGCTTGGAGCATGTTCTGGCGGCCCTCTTTGCTGGTCAGCAGGATGACGTAGACGTAAGGGCCGGACGCTCCGGCTTGGCGGATGCGCTTGCAGAGCTCAATGCCATCGAGGTCGGGCAGCACCCAATCGAGCAGCACGAGTTTGGGAGCGTCCGGCTGCTCCAGGATGTGCCACGCTTCGGAGCCGGTCTCGGCGAGGGTGACCCCAAAACCCCAGCTTCGTAAATGATCGCCGATCAACTTGCGATAGACGGCGGAATCGTCGACCACCAAGGCTTGCATGAATCTTGGACCTCCGACCTCCGCTGAGCCAAACGCTGTCCCAAACAACGACCGACCGCCCATTCACGCCTCCCTGGCAGGAAGTAGCCACGAAACCCGACTTCCACCATCATAAGGCCAAGAGGATGTTTGGGCAGGGCTGACCGATAGCTGGCCCGTGTATCCGGAGATACGTCTTGAAGAATCGGCAAACCGAGGCGGAGGCTTTAGCAGGCAGGTCCCGGATGCGGGTTGACCCAGGCTTCGCCAACGGCCTAACATAGCCGCCGATGGCACAGAGGCCCTCCGAATGATCGGCCAAACGGTCTCCCACTACCAAATTGTGGGAAAGCTCGGTGGTGGCGGCATGGGCGTGGTGTATGAGGCGGAAGACACGCGCCTGGCCCGCCACGTCGCGCTCAAGTTCATTCCGGCGGAGATGGTGCACGACCGCAAGTCGCTCGACCGCTTCGTGCGCGAGGCCCGCGCCGCTTCCCAGTTAAACCATCCCGGCATCTGCACCATCCACGACATTGAGGACAACGGGGGACATCCTTTCATCGTCATGGAGAAGTTGGACGGTGTCAGCCTGAAGGAGCGGATGCGGGAGAAGCCGATGGAAGTCGACGAGATCCTCGACATTGGCATTCAGGTGGCGGATGCTTTGGCGGCTTCGCACGCCAAGGGGATCATTCATCGCGACATCAAGCCGGCCAATATCTTTGTGGCGCAAAGCGGTCAGACAAAGATCCTCGATTTTGGATTGGCCAAGTCGGCCCACGAAAAGGGTTCGAGCGATGCCGCCATGGAAGACTCGCTGACGGCGATGGGCGTGATTCCGGGAACCGCGGTTTATATGTCGCCGGAGCAGGCGCGCGGCGAAGAACTGGATCCCCGGAGCGATTTGTTCTCGCTCGGAGTCGTGCTTTACGAGATGTCGACCGGCAAGAAGCCTTTTGCCACCGGCAACGTGATCACCACGCTGGACGCAGTCCTGAACCAGAAGCCGGTCTCGCCGCTTCATCTCAATCCCAAGCTTCCCCCGGATCTCGAAGGCATCCTGGGCCGGGCCATGGAAAAAGACCGCGGACACCGCTACCCGAACGCGCTGGCGATGAAGGGCGATATGCAGTCGCTGCGGAAGGAAACGGAATCGGGGTTGACCCGGACCGGGGCGCTGCGGTCGAGGTTGCCGTACCGCATTGCCACGACCACCTTTCAGACTACAAGTAAGTTTTCAACGTATCTTCTGCTGGGAGTCAGCTTGTTGCTGCTCACGGTTTTGGTTGCGGTGGGCGCGTGGTGGTTCAAACAACGCCAGGCGGGCGGCGGCGCGCCCAAGAACACCATTGCGGTGTTGCCGTTGCACAACATGAATGGCGACATCAGCGTGGAGTTTCTGGGCTTCGCGCTGGCCGATGAAATCGCCAATACCCTCACCTACACCCGGACGCTGGACGTTCGTCCCTCTTCGAGCACGCGAAAATTTTCCGGCAACGACGTCGACCCGCAGAAGGCGGGCCGGGAAGTGCACGTCGCCAACGTTATTACCGGACACTTTCTCAAGCAGGGCGACCACGTTCTGATTACGCTGGAGGCGATCCAGGTGGAGGGGAATCGGCTGGTGTGGCAGTCGACCGTGACCGCGCCCGCCGAGGACTTGATCGCCTTGCAGGCGCAGATGGCTGCCCAGATACGCCAGGGATTGCTGCCGGCGCTCGGCGCGACCGGCAATTTTCTCGATACTGGCACGCACCCGAAAAACGCGGAGGCCTACGATCTCTACCTGCATAGCCTGGCGCTGCCTCACGATGCCGGGCCGAACAAAGATGCCATCGCGGTGCTGGAGCATGTAGTCGCCGTGGACCCAACCTACGCGCCAGCTTGGGAGCAACTTGGCGTACGTTGCTACTACGACGAGGCCTATTCGGATGGCGGCGAGCCGATGTTCCAGCGCTCCAACCAAGCCCTCGAGCGGGCCGTCGAGCTAGATCCGAATCGGGTTCTTGCCGCTAGACAGCTGATCGCCAACCGCGTGGAGCGCGGCGAACTGGGCAAGGCGTACCAGGCGGCGGAGGCGCTGGTCAAACGTCGTCCGGAGAGTGCCGAGGCCCACTTCGCGATGGGCTATGTCTATCGCTATGCCGGAATGCTGGAACAGGCGGCGAGTGAGTGTAACACCGCGCTCGCGCTCGATCCCGGCAACTATTCTTTTCGTTCTTGCGCCTGGGCGTTCATGGAATTGGGTAAGACGGAACGCGCAGCAGATTTTATCCGTCTGGACGCGGGTTCGGAGTGGGCCGCATACATCATGCCATCTCTCCTTCTGCGGGAAGGGAAGGTTTCCGAAGCGCGCGAGGCGGTGAAGCTCATGCCGACGACGCCGCGCTATCACCGCGATCTGCTGGAGTCTTGCTTGCAGTTGCGGCCGGCGGCGGATCTGGACCGGATCGCGCACGACGCGGAAACCAGCCTGCCCACCGAACCCGACCCCGAGACGTGGTATTACCAGGGAGCGCTGTTGGCGTACTGCGGCAAGAAACAAGGCGCGCTCCATCTGCTACAGAGCGCGGTCGAGCAGAATTATTGCGCGTACTCGAATCTGCTCTCCGATCCGTTGCTCGCAAAACTCCGCGCGGAACCAGCCTTTAACAAAGTGTTGACCGCCGCGAGCGCATGCCAGGATGCGGTGCGAGCGGCAGGCAACACGCCGAGCCAGTGAAACTTAATGAATCCGAAGAAACTGCCGGCGCGGTCTTCAGCTTTGGCCACGTATCCGGAGGGGCCGGGGGTAGTGTCCTAATTTGCCTTTTTTCACCACAGAGACACAGAGAATGCCTTGAACCTGTAAAAACCATAAGGGGAAGGTTTTGCCAAGCAGTTGAGTGTCTCTGTGACTCTGTGACTCTGTGACTCTGTGGTGAAAACCTAAACTTAGGACAGTACCGGGCCGGGCTGTAGGAACCCTCTGCGGATTAGCGCGGATGTCCGCGCTCGCACCGTGCCATCACTTCAGTCCCTCGACCAGATACAGATCGGCGAGCATGCGGTGATATCCGAATACGCAAGTCCTGGCGTCGGGCGTAATGAGGATGGGACCGATAGTCTCGACACCGGCGGGGTCCGACGGCATGAGTTGTTTCCAAAGCGTGCGTTGACCGGTTTGCAGATCGAGCCGATCAACCCTAGCCGGCAATTCACCGGGCTGGTAAATGTACAGGGACCTGCCGTCGGCGCTAAAGGTGATGGGCTGCTCTCCAGGATTGAGTCCGGGGATGAGGCGCGGCTCACCGTCGGCCACCGGGTAGAGATATCCCTTCTGGTCCGGGCCAATTCCAGCCACCCACTGAGAGTCTGGAGAGATGACAAACGCGGTGCCATTCACACCTTCCGGCGTGATGGCCTGGATTTTTCCGGAAGGGAGGTCACGGACGTATAGCTTCACGCCCTTGCCGGGTTCGTTGCCCGAAAACAGAACGCGCTTCCCGTCCGGAAACCAGTGGGCCCACGAATGGTTGATATTGTCTTTGGTCAGATCCTTCGCTTCGCCGGCGCCGGTGGTCAGCAGCTTGAGCTGGGATGGTGAGTCCTGAGTCTGGGCGATCACCGACTTCCCATCAGGAGACAAAGAGACCGCTCCGCCTTCCCCGAGCAGCACCGCGGGCGAGCCATCGGTCTTGCGAATGTAGACGGCATAGGACAAGCCGCCGGACTTCGAGTAGTCCAGAGAGCCTCCCCCGCCCTCCTCATCGAAGAGCAGGGTCTTGCCATCCCCCGACAGATCCGCGGGATAGGTGTAATCCAACCAGGAAAGGTCATGCTGTTTGGCATCGTCGGCGCTCATGCCGATCAATTCACGCCGCCAACTGGCGCGCATCAACAGGACCCGGCCGTCCTTGAAGATGTCGAAGATCATTACCGCACCGGGCAGGCGCAATACCATGCGCTCCTTGCCATCCAGGGTAGTCGCGTACAGGGTCCGGTCCACGCCCGACTTGCTGGCGGTGAACCAAATCTCCTTGCCATCGGGAGACCACGCCAGACCCTGAATGGTGAACCACTCGCCGGATAGGCTCTTCTTCTTGCCAGCGAGATCGACGACGGCCAGGGAACCGCTGTCATCACCCTGGACCGGGTGATCGATGAATGCGATCAGGTCGCCTTTGGGAGAAACACGCGGATGGCCGATCCAGCCTCCGGTCTGGTACAACGGCTTTCCAATCGGAAATTCCAGCCGGTTGCGCCCACCCAGGTCACGTACCACGGCGAGGCTGTTTCCGTCGGCGGCCCAGTCCGCCCACTGCACTTGCTCCAACACTTCTCGCGGCGCGCCCCCAACCAGCGGAGCCCGCGCCAGCGTGCCCATGTTTACCCAGGTGCCAATAGCTTTGCTGTTGAGGAGGACGGCCATCTCAGACGCCGAGGATACCGAGGCTAGTTGGGTGTGACTGAGGCCCATGGAACGCGCCTCAGGAGCTTCCGGACGCGCAGTAAACACATCCACCGGACCCCCTTGCCAGGCGGCGCTGTAAAGAATCGTCTGCCCATCCGGCGCGAAGCGCGCAGAACGGATGCTGCCACGCCGGAAAGTGAGTTGCCGGTATATGGGCGGCCGTACGGGCGGCGGGGAGAAGAGCATTTTGCCGGCATACAGGCCCCCAGCCAAGGCCAGTAAAGTGCCGATGGCGAAGACCAGGCGAGACACAGCCGGCTGGCCGCGGGTTGCGGCTGGGGACGCAGCACGCACCGCCGATGACTCAGCCTGATTCGTCTCCGCCACAACCGAGGTGTGCGACGAGTCGATCGAGCGCTTCAGGCGCTTTAGATCGGCGCGCATCTCGGCCGCCGTCTGGCAACGCAGATCGGGATCCTTCTCCAGCGCCTTGCCGATGGTCTCTTCCAGTTTCACCGGAAGCTCGGGTCGCAGCCGCGTGGCCGTAGTCGGTGTCCGATTGAGAATGGCTTCCGTGATGACCGCGGAGGTCTCTCCGCGAAACGGCACAACCCCTGTGGCCATCTCGTAAAGCACTACGCCGAAGGAGAACAAATCGGTGCGCCCGTCGAGTTCCTTCCCTCGCAACTGCTCCGGAGACATGTAGGCCACGGTGCCGACGGCGGTTCCGGGGCTGGTCAGATCGAGATTGGCCACGTCCGCCCGGGTTAGCGACTCATCGTTAACGGACTTGCTGGCGCGTGCGATCTTGGCCAATCCAAAATCGAGGACCTTGGCATGCCCGCGGTCGGTGACAAAAATGTTTGCCGGCTTGATGTCGCGGTGCACAATACCTTTGCTGTGCGCGGCCTCCAGCGCGTCGGCCACCTCAATGCCCAGACCGAGCAGCGCTTCCAACTCCAGCGGCTTGCCTTGGATGAGGTGCTTCAGGGTCCGGCCGCTGAGGCACTCCATGACGATGAACAAACGTCCTTCGTGCTGCCCAATCTCGTGAACGGTGCAAATGTTGGGGTGATTCAACGACGAAGCGGCGCGTGCCTCTCGCCGGAAACGTTCCAGGGCTTGGGGATCGTGCGAAGCTTCCTCGGGCAGGAACTTCAAGGCGACAAAACGCCCTAGCGCAGTGTCTTCCGCTTTGTAGACTACTCCCATGCCACCACCACCGAGCAATTCTTCAATGCGGTAGTGGGAAACCGTTTTGCCGATCATGGTTGTTGTTTCAGGTCTGTGCTCAGGCCGTCGGGGGAAGCCGGGCGACTCATCTTAGGGGGAATTGGCGGCGCCGTCAATCGACACCGAGGCTGAATGGATCACCGGCCACACCGAAAGCGGCGCACTGGCAGTGTGACTTTGCGCTTGCAACCGACCGGTCGGTTTGGTAGTATCACAGGAATTCTTGGTGTCACTGTGACGCATGGACAGAGTCTCTGCCGAATTAGTTTTAAAATTCCCGGGGTACGAGTGTGTCCGTCGGCCGCGGTGCGGGGGGAAGAGTGAGCTGAGAAATTCGAAATCGTAAGTGCTCTCGAATCCCACCCGCCAGAACGCTGGCACGGTGGGTTTTGCCTTTCTTGGGAGGGAGCGGTGGGGCTGGAGGTGGAGTTCCAATTTCCGGCGGCAGTGCCTGAAGACGCTCTGATAGCGCAGCATTTGCGGCATGCCTAACGGCATGCCCTCATACGAATCGCAGTTGCACCACCAAGCAGTTGCACCACCGACGGTAGGGAGGTTTTGTGACGGATCCGAAAGACACGCCAACCATAAACAAGGACAAGACGACCATGACCGGGGCCAGCATTCTTTGGGAATGCCTGGAACGGGAAGGCGTGAAGCACGTCTTTGGTTATCCCGGGGGCGCCATCCTGCCCGCCTATGACGCTTTGAAGCACAGCAAGATTCATCACGTGCTGGTGCGCCACGAACAGGGCGCAACCCACATGGCCGACGGTTACGCGCGCGCCAGCGGGCAGGTGGGAGTTGCGGTCGCAACCTCGGGACCGGGCGCCACCAACATGGTCACCGGAATCGCCACCGCCATGCTCGATTCCTCGCCGATCGTCTGCATCACCGGCCAGGTCGGCAGCAAGCTGATCGGGTCGGACGCGTTTCAGGAAACCGACATCACGGGCGTGACTCTCCCGATCACCAAACACAACTATCTGGTAACCCATGCGAGCGAAGTGGCGCGGACGATTCGAGAGGCTTTTTATGTGGCGCGGTCGGGGCGTCCGGGTCCGGTGCTGGTCGATATCACCAAGGATGCGCAACAGAGCACGTGCGAGTTCAACTGGGACGCGGCTAAGCCGCAGTTACCGGGTTACCGGCCCGATCTTTCACCGGCTCCCGAGGAGTATAAGCGGGCGCTGGAGTTGATCCACAATTCGAAGCGGCCGGTGATTCTCGCCGGGCATGGCATCATCATTTCTGGAGCCATGCGCGAGGTTCGCGATTTTGCCGAGCGGGCTGGCATTCCGGTCGCGCTTACGCTCCTCGGCCTCGGCGCGTTCCCGGCATCGCACCCGCTCAATTTGGGCATGATGGGCATGCACGGCGAAGCGTGGGTGAACCATACCATTCAAGAAGCGGATCTGCTGCTGGCCTTCGGCATGCGCTTCGACGACCGCGTCACCGGCAATCTGAAAACTTACGCGTCCAATGCGAAGAAGATCCACATCGAGATCGATCCGGCGGAGATCAACAAGAACGTCAAGGTCGACGTTCCATTGGTCGGCGATTTGCGGGAAGTTTTGCTGGAGTTGTTGCCGCACGTCGAATCCATCGATCGCAGCGACTGGCTGGATTCGATCGACAAACTGAAGGGCGATTCCGCCGTGCGCGACATTCAGAACCTGCCCGACAGCGGCCATCTCTATGCGGCGCATGTCATCAACGATTTGTGGCATCAGACCCGCGACGGCAACACGATTGTTGTGACCGACGTCGGCCAGCACCAGATGTGGGAGGCGCAGTATTACAAGCATGAGCATCCGCGCACGCTGATTACATCCGGCGGATTGGGCACGATGGGATTTGCGCTGCCCGCCGCCATCGGCGCTAAAGTCGCTTGCCCCGACGCCGAGGTTTGGGTGGTGGTGGGCGATGGCGGATTCCAGATGACGATGTGCGAACTGGCGACGCTGGTGCAGGAAAAGTTGAAGATTCACATCGCCATCATCAACAACGGATTTCTCGGCATGGTGCGGCAGTGGCAGGAATTTTTCTACGACCGCAACTACGCGGCGACGCCGTTGTTGAATCCGGATTTCGCCAGGCTGGCCGAGGCTTATGGCATACGGAGCAAGACGGTCTCGAGGCGTTCCGAGGTTGTGCCCGCCGTCCAATCGGCGCGCCAGCACGAGGGGCCGATGCTGATCAATTTCAAGGTGGAACAGGAAGACACGGTCTATCCGATGGTGGCGGCCGGCGCGGCACTGCACGACATGATTCGGCGGCCAAGCCCAATTGTGGAGACGGCCGAGGACTAGTAAATACGATTGAGGTATTGAGTCATTGCGTCATTGAGACATTGAACTAATGATTCAATACCCAAATGATTCAATGATTCAATAAAAATATGCTGAATACATTCATGGTGTATGTCGAAAACAAACCGGGCGTGCTCACCCGCGTGGCTTCGCTGTTTCGCCGCCGCGCCTTCAATATCGATTCGCTGACGGTGGGGCGGACTGAAAAACCAGAGGTGTCGCGCATGACCATCACCGTCGACGCCGATCGCGACCAGGCCCGCCGCATCGAGGCCAATCTCTACAAACTGGTGAACGTGCTGCTGGTCGAGAACATCACCCATCAGCCGGCCATCGTCCGCGATCTGGCTTTGATCCGGGTGGCGGCGACTCACGATGCGCGCTCCCATGTGCTGGAACTCGCCAGCGTGTTTCGCGGGCGTGTGGTCGACGTCTCTGCCGAATCCTTGACCATCGAAATCACGGGCGCGGAAGACAAGATCGATGGATTGATTGAAGTGCTGCGTCCGTATGGTGTGTTGGAAATGGTGCGCACCGGCATCGTGGCCATGCGGCGTGGCAGTAAGACTAACGGCTCCGTCTCGGCAGCGGAAAGCACGGCGCAAGGCGCGGCCAATGACGACGTCTCTTACTCCGTGTAAGACGACTCAGTAAGATCGGCGATTCGTCGAGACTGGGAGTATCCGATCTCGGCGCCGGTAAGACCGCGTTCTCCCGATTTTCTTGGTCCCGCCATTCCGAAATAGTTCCCGAATCCTCTCGGGATTGAAGTAGCGACTCCATCCTCTGACTGGGCGACGGATTCTTCGCCCATCCTTTAAGTTCTGACAAGAGTTTGCGCGATCGTCCGGGCAATCGTTCGCACCACCCACTGAGGTCGCGTACTGCCTGATGCGTCCATCGGAGAAGGTCGAGGACGCCCGTTTGGGCCCGCGAATGCTCCCATTCAGAATGGTCGGCCCACCGTGAGCGCTTTCTAATTCGAGCGGCACGTGGGATCGGTACGTGCCTACGACCACCGGTGTTCGATGGCGGAAGTCGAAATGGAAATCGGCCCGGCACCTCTGTGCTCAAGCAAGAGAAGGGCGGCGCCGATGGAGAGGGTGTTCGCCACGAATGATTCCGACGACATGGTCTTAGCGTTTCTGGTCGAGAGCGATGAGCGACATCCGTGCGGTGGGATCCCTTGCGGCAGTGGCGCGTGGTGAAAGCAGACATGCGGCCCGTTCGCATATTAGTTGTCGATGATTCAGCGGTCGCGCGAAAGCTGCTCAACGATCTGCTGGCATCCGACCCGGAGATCGTCGTCGCCGGCGCGGCGGGAGACGGCCGTCAGGCGCTGGCTCGGATTCGAGACCTCAAGCCCGATCTGGTCACGCTCGACATTGACATGCCAGGAATGGATGGATTGGAAGCCCTGGTCGAGATTCGCAAACTCTATCCCAAGTTACCCGTAATTATGTTCAGTACTCTTACCGAGCGTGGCGCGAAGGTAACCCTCGATGCGCTGGCGCGGGGCGCAAGTGACTATGTCGCCAAACCCTCCCCCAGCGAGACTCCGGAACGCTCCCACGAGCGGGTGCGGAAAGAGTTGATTCGAAAGATCAAGTCCTTGTGCGCGGAGCGTGCGCCGCAACCACAGCCTGAGCCAGCGTCCACCCGTCTATCGGAGCGCCCGCAGTCGCGGATTGACGTGGTCGCGATCGGCACGTCGACCGGCGGACCGAGCGCGCTGTCGGAACTGATTCCGCAACTCCCTGCCGACCTCCCCGTGCCCATCGTGATCGTGCAGCACATGCCGCCGCTGTTTACACGCCTGCTCGCGGAACGTCTCAATGCCATCGCCCCGCTCGAGGTGCGGGAAGGCAAGGAGGGGGAGAAATTGCAGCGAGGTCAGGTCTGGATTGCGCCCGGCGACCATCACATGACGGTGGTTCGCAAGGGAACCGATTTCCTGCTGGCCCTCAACCGCGATGCTGAGGAAAATTCATGCCGCCCCGCGGTGGATGTGTTGTTCCGCTCGGTGGCGCAAACCTACGGTGCCAACGTACTGGCGGTGGTTCTCACCGGCATGGGGTCGGACGGCACAAAGGGGGCGGCCGCCGTTCGGGAGGCGGGTGGGGAAGTCATCGTCCAGGATAAAGAGTCCTCGGTGATTTGGGGCATGCCCGGGAAGGTGGTTGCCGCCAGCCTGGCCGATCGCATCTTTCCGCTGAGTGGCATCGCGTCGGAAGTGGTGCGTCGGGTGTCGATGCGGAGGGCGTTGGCTGCCGCTGCCCGTCCGTGAAGCTGCATTGTTCCGGGACCGGTTGCGAGCAATAAAGAACGCCCTGAGCGTTTAACTCAGGGCGCCTCCGGCAGCCCTCCCCCAGAACTGCCATACCACGTGCCCATCCTAGGTCAGTCTAGTCCCACGGTAAACGTCACTTTCGTAACGTAAAGCTGGAAGTTAGTATCGCTGGTCATGCGCGGAGGGAATCGGCTTTTCGCGGAGTTAGCAGATGCTATCGGCTCAAGAGCGGATCAATCGTTCTGCGGACGGCAGCGCAGAAATTGCAGGTTGTGAGTTATACAGAACGCGGAACGTCAGAAGCTGCGATTACTTCTTGTCCCAGGTCTTTCCACTGTCCGCGCTGCTCCAGATTTCGTGGTTACTCGTGGAAATTACAACCTCCGCCGGACCCCGCACGTCGATGTGAGTTATGTCGGAGGTAAGCGGCAGGGCTTTGATGGAGGGTTGCACCTGCAACCAGGTTACGCCGCTGTCGGCGGAGTGGAAGAGCCTACCCGCCTGGCCGCCCGCCCATGCATCCTGGTCGTGACTCGCGTAGCACAGCAATGGATGATCCGCGCGCAAAGCTTCTTGCCAGCTCTGGCCGCTGTCCAACGACCGTTGCAGGACACCTGCTGTAATTGCCCAGGTGACATGGTTCGTCAGTGCCGGGCTTGCAGAGGACGTTAGTTTCGCGGCTGACATTGACATTACATTCCTGGCTTGTAACATCACAGTCCCGGGAGCAGAGGGCGCCTCGGCTTTCTGCAGCCTATTTCCTTCGATCCCCTGCGGTGCTGGCTTCGCTTTTACAACCGGCGCCTCGTTTTGCGCCATCACATCTAAGGCGGAGGATTCTGTCTCCACTCCGACGGCGCCTCCAGAAACCTCGACGGTTTCATTTGCCCCTCGACCTGCTGATGCCTCGTAGTTGAACGCCCGGGCTCCCGCGGATGGCGCTGCCGGCGCCTTGTCTGCCTGGCTTGAATCCTTCTTGTTGTCGGCGAGCAACATTCCGTATTCCGCCGGATGCGGCGGCATCGCCGCTTGTCCAGCCTTGAGTTTCTTGGACGCCCGCAATTCCGGCTTCGGCTGCGGTTCCTCGGTTTTCGCCAAGACTGCTAATTGGCCCGTGGAGGGCGTTGCGATTGGCGGCGACACTGCTGGCGAAGTTGCGATCTGCGGGCCCGAAGGCGCTGGCACAGCCGCACGGTTTGCGGAAGGCAGTGCCACCTGGTTCAGCTTTCCCGGATGCACCAGAAGCACCGCGGCAGCCACCGCAACTCCCGCAGCCAGCGCGGCCCAGCGCAGGGTGGGCCAGGCAAGGGCGGGCCAGGCAAAGTTCAGCTTGTGTGGCGCGGGTGCCCCTGCCCGCGGGCCCGTTGCCCGATTCGTGTCAGTCTCAATGGCAATCGGAGCGGCCACAATAGCCGCGGGCGGAAGCGCCAGAGCGAGCACTTCGCGGCAGTCTCCACAACGCGCCAGATGTTCGAGGACGCCGTCGCGTTCACTCGCCGAAAGCGCCTGCTCGGCAAATGCCGTGAGCACGTCCGCATCGGGATGAGCTTGCGCGGGCGCGCTCTCTTGGGGTCCAGAAGCCCGCAGGCGGTCATGTACGATTTTGGGAACTTCCGTCATGTTCGTTCAGTCGGCACTTCTTTCGCCCGCGCCTTGGGCCGGAACCTTTCCCTCAGGGAACGTTTTCGCTCCGGAATCTTGCGCCAACCGCGAGCGCAAATTCAACTGCAGGTCGCGCACGTCGGTTTCCAGCGCTTCCATGGCCTGGGCATGGCTCATTCCCCGTGCGCGGAGCCCCGCCAGAATGCGCTTCCGGAGCCCGGTGGAGAGCCGATCCAGCCGCCGGCTGACGCTCGATTCGTGCAGCCCCAGTGTGCGCGCAATTTCGGCCAGCGTCCGGCCATCCAGATAATAGGACGCCAGCGTAAACCGGTCCTCGGACGAGAGTTCCGCCAGCGCTTCATCGGTGGCCGCTTCCAGACGTTGGTTTGATGGACACGCGGGCTCGGGAATGGCCGCCGCAAACTGCGCGCCCTCTTCCGTTTGCTCTTCCAGACTGACCGTGCGTTTCTGCTTGCGATAGCGATTGATGAACTCCTGTGCCAGCACGGTGCGCAACCAGCCTTCGAGCGAACCGCGGCCGGTGTACGACACGAGCTTCGAGTTGCGCGTACGATTTCCGCCGCGCGCGTTCACGCCATACAGATCGGCAAACAGCGAATCGGCCAGCTCCGCGGCGTGTGCCGCGTCGCGCGTAATGTGCAGCGCCATACCGTGCAGCTTCTGCCGGTAGCGGCTGATGAAGTCTTGCCACGCCCGCTCGTTTCCCGCGGCACAGGCTCGGGCCAGCGCCAGTTCTTCCAGACGCAGCCCGGCGCAGAACTCGGCTTTCTGTTCCGCGGAAGCGTGGGCTGAATTGGAAGGCGAGCTGCGAGCCGAATCTTGAGAAAGATACTTGCGCCCAATTTCGTCGAGGATGGCCGCGAACTGCTCGGCCGTCACGCCGTAAGCCGCAGCCCCGCTGCGCTCGTAAAGAGCGGTGGCGGCGTCTGCTCCGCGGCCGGATTGGGCGGACTTCAGCATTACCACCTGGGCATGTCCCCCATGATGCTAACAATTATTTAGACGCAAGGAAGAAGAAATCGTGCGTTCTGTGATTAGCGAGCAGAGAAAGACACTCCTGGAAGACTCGTGGACGAAGTCCCCGGCACGCTCTAGCTTTGGTGTGCCGGGGCGTGCCGGGGGCGGCGCACGCGGGCTGCGTGGGTAGAGCAGCGCCCGCACGCGGGAGCCTTGGCATCTTCGCTGGTGTCTTTACTGCTGGGAGGCTCATTTATGCGTCTCGTCGTCGCAGTTGCTGGAATCGTTTTGCTGGTTGTGGCGGCGGTTGTGGTTCCGTGCCTACTGCAAGCGGGCGAAGTAACATCGGCGTCCGGTTATTCGCTGCTCAGCCCGATTCGCAGCGGCAACCTAACTGTTTTTCCCGTGGTGGCCAGTAAGTCGTATGACACGTCAGAATTTCTCACACTCGATGAGGGTCTGCGCAGCGGCGACGTTGTCGTGACCGAAGCTGGCCAGGCGCGCGGCCTCATCCGCCGCCGTCCTGGCGAACCGCCCATCATGCATCCGATGCGCGACGCGGAAGTGAATCGGCTGGTTCTGGTGAATAACTCGAAGCGGCCGTTGCTGCTCCTCGCCGGTGAGATCGTTACCGGTGGGAAGCAGGACCGTGTCATCGGCAAAGATCGCATCGTGCCCTCGGAAAGCGATCCCGTGGACCTCAGCGTCTTCTGCGTCGAACCCGGACGCTGGGTACCCGCGAACGGTAAGTACGGGTTCGGCAGTGGGGTGGGTGGTAGCGCGGGTCTTCTGGCTTCTCCCGTGGTGCGCAGCAAGGCGATGGGCGCGAAAGATCAGCAGCAAGTGTGGGACAGCGTCCGCAGCTCGCAGCGCGCCATGGCCGAGACCGTAGAGGTTACGGGCGCTGCACCGGCGGTGAACGCGACTACCTCTTATGCACGCGTTATGGACAATCAGGAAGTTCAAAAGAAGGTAGATGCCGTTGCCGAACCGGTGCAGCGCAACTACGAAAGCGTCATCCGCCAACTGCGCGATAAGAATGCGGTGGGCATCGTGGTCGCCGTGAACGGAGAAATTGTCTGGGCTGATATTTTCGCAAGCACTCAGCTGCTGCAAAAGTATTGGCCGAAACTAGTGCGCTCCTATGCCACCGAGGCCGTGGTGACGCGGGCCAAAGGCGGGGAAGCCAGCCTGAAAGACGCGCAGAAGTTTCTCAATGATCTGGAAGGCCGCCACGAAACCGCTGAAACCGAACCCGGCCTTTATCGCCAGACCGAAATCACCGGTGACGGCTTCAAGGTGTTCGAGTTAACCTCGCTGCTGCCGAAGACGGGCTTCCCGGTGCATGTGGCCAAGATGGCCGACTAGCCCGCATTATTATTATTGATGGGCCGGAGAACTGGGAAGGGCACGGCTTCAGCCGTGCCGCCCAGAGGCAATAAAGGCGTGGGCTTCAGCCCCTGAGGTCGTCAGTGTCGGCGCAGCCGCACACCAAACAGCGTGACCCCAGCGCCATCCCTCAGCGGCTGAACCCGAATCTTATGCCGGGTCATACGGCACGGCTGAAAGCCGTGCCCTTCCCGATCATCTCCAAACTCGATACGAATAACCCAGACTAAGATGATCGATTGATACAGGCTGACAATCCCTTGCGCACGACATCGCTCGCATCGTATGCCAGGTTGAGCGCTGGCAATTCGTCACGCGTGAACCACCGAACATCCGCCGCATCGCTTCCTGCCTTGAGATCGCCGCCGACTGCGCGGCACAGGAAATCAATCAGCACATAGTGATACCGCACTCGTTTCTCGTCGTCTCGGATCACGCGTTCATATACGCCCAGCATCTCGGCCGTCTCCACCAACAATCCCGTTTCTTCGCGGGCTTCACGGGCGACCGCTTCGCGCAGGGTTTCGCCGCATTCGAGGACTCCGCCGGGCAGCGACCACTCGCCCAGCAGCGGCGGCTGTCCGCGGCGAATCAGCAGGACGCGGTTGTCGTCGACTACGACCGCGCCTACTCCCACCAGCGGGGACTCCGGGTATTCACGTTTCATGCTGCAGTCTTCATGCGAGTAGGTCATGCGCCGATGAGAGTTAGTTTCATGAATTCCTTTCAGTTCGGAGGACTCGTCCCTCAGGGGCTAAAGCCCGCATTCTTATTGGTTCTGAGCGGCACGGCTGAAGCCGTGCCCTTCCCAAAGCGATTTATGGGACAGTTTGCAGCTATTTCGCGCCCACTTGGTACTGCTCGATCTTGCCATCGGGCATGATCCGTTCCCACACCTCGACCGTCTTTTGCGGAAAGCGCACTTCGAACATGCGGAACGTCATGCCTCCGCGATCCTGCTTGTTAGTCTGCGTAAACTCGGCCGGCGATCCCAGCGGCCCCAGGCTGTTGGCGAAATCTTTCAGAGCCTGTTCGGTGAAGTAACTGTTGCAGTTTTCGGTGAACAAAGCGCGATCGATCTTCCCTTGCTGTAACGAGGCAAAGATTTCGCGGGATTGATCCTCTTGCTTGCCGGCATCGACCTCGCGGAAGAGTAAGTCGGAAATCTTGCGGGCAATGTCGCTGGAGGCTTCGACCGAGTCCTCATTGACCAGGACGACGACCGCCTTGCGTGCCTCCGGAAATACTATGTTGTGCGCGGTAAAACCGGAGACTTCGCCGCCATGCTCGATGGCGCGCTGTCCCGATTCCTGCCGCACCGACACGCCCAGTCCATAGCGCGTTCCGACGCCGTTCTTGAGTACGATTTCTCTTTCCATCTCCGCGTAAGAGGCCGGCCGGAGCACGCTCCGATTGATCATGCTGATATCCCACTTCGCCAGATCTTCAGCGGGCATGGCCAGTTCGCCCGCGGCAAACAGCCAGCCCTTGCCCTCTTTCGGAGCCAGTCGCAGTGGGCCGACCGCGTAGCGCAGGTAGCCGGTCGCGTCGGTTTCGGCGAGCCGGCTCTGGTCGATGTTGATGACGCTCTTCATGCCCAGCGGCGCGAAGATGTGCTCGCTCAGAAATTGCAGCAAAGGCTCGCCGCTGGCTTTCTCCACGATCAATCCGGCAATCACGAAATTGGTGTTGCTGTATTGCCACTCGGTTCCCGGATCGAAATCGAGCGGCTTGCGCGCCCACTGGTCGAGAATCTTGTCCGCCGTGATGGACTGGAGCATGAAGGGCGGAACGTAGTCTTGCGGCCAGTAGTCCTGATAGCCGGAGGTGTGCGACAGCAATTCACGAATCGTGACCTCATTGCCGCGGGTCAAGTTGGGCATGAATCGCGATACCGGATCGCCGAGCGAAAGCTTGCCTTGCTCTGCTAGTAGCAGCACCGCCGCCGCCGTAAACTGCTTGCTGATGGAGCCGATGCTGTAACGCATGGAAGGCTGCGCGGGCGTGTGCGGATCGATGCGGCCCGCGCCGTAGGCCTGGAGATAGGCGATCGCTCCATCTTGCACGATGGCGATCGAGGCGCTCGGAACGCCGGTCGTGGTCAGGGCCTGGCGGACGACCCCGTCAACCTTCTCGCGCAGCGCGGGTGAGATTGGAGCCGGGGCTTGCGCTTGCACCAGAGATGCAGCAAACAATACAAAAATAGAAGCGCGCAGACTTCTGGATTGCGGCAGCCGATTCATCGATTACTCCTCAGAACTCGGACAGTATACGGCCTTGGCCAAGCGTTCCGGAGAATGTCGGCTCGCTAAGAGAAACTCCCAATCGCCGTGGCCACGGGCAACTGCCGAGCTTCGCTCGGCTTGGACGGGCGAGGGCGGCAGTCACTACGCTAGCCCCTCGGAATTACAATATCGACCATGTCGCTTGACGAATACAAACGAAAGCGGCGGTTTGAGGAAACGCCCGAGCCTCCGCCCAAGGTCGAAAAACAATCGCGGCACCGCTTTGTGGTGCAACGGCATGACGCCACGCGTCTGCATTACGATTTTCGACTGGAGATGGAGGGCGTGCTCAAGTCTTGGGCTGTCCCCAAAGGCCCGTCGCTCGATCCCGCCGACAAGCGTCTGGCCATGCAGGTCGAGGATCACCCGGTTTCTTATTACGACTTTGAAGGCACAATTTCACAAGGCAACTACGGCGGCGGAACAGTGATGGTTTGGGACGCAGGCACATGGGAACCGCTATCGCCGGTGCCGGTAAAAGGCGAGTATGTGCCGGGCACGGAAAAAGAAGCTGCCGCCATGCTGGTGAAAGGCGACCTCAAGTTTCGATTGAAAGGGAAGCGGCTCAACGGAGATTTCGCGCTCGTGCACATCAAGGGGCGCGCCGGAAGCAAAGGGAACGAATGGCTGCTGATCAAGAAGAAAGATAGTCATGTCGTCGCGGGATTCGACATCGACGCCTACGTCACTTCTATTCTCACCGATCGCACCATGGCCGGAATCGCCGGCGATCAAAGCTCGGCGGAATGGAAGAGCAGCCGTCCGGCATCGCGCGGGAGAGTGAAGGCGGCGTGGCTGGCGGACGCAATCGCTCGCGCCGACTCGAAGCGAAAGGCCTTAACCGCGGAGAACGCTGAGGACGCGGAGAAAAAATCCCACTTCTCGAAAACCGCGAGAAGTGGGGCACCCGCGCCGAAAAGTGCGAGTTCCAAATCAAGAAGCAAGAAATCCTTTGCGAACTCTGCGTACTCTGCGGTGAATGCTTTCCCCGGCGCGGAGCAGCGGCCCATGCCCACGATCATTCACCCGATGCTGGCGAATTCCACCGCCAAGGCCTTCGACGACCCGGACTGGCTGTTTGAAATCAAATGGGACGGTTACCGTGCCGTCGTCTTCATCGACGACGGCCGGGTTCGTCTGGTGTCGCGCAATCAGAACGATCTCACCGCGCAGTTTCCCGAACTCAAGAGCCTGCCGCAATTTGTAAAAGCCGGACGCGCTATCCTCGACGGCGAGATCGTCGCGCTCGACGACGAGGGACGGCCTTCGTTCAGCCTGATGCAGCAGCGTACCGGATTCCAACCGGGCAAGCGCCGCCTGCCACGGCGCGAAGGCGTGCCGGTCATCTATTACGCTTTCGATCTTCTCTATCTCGATGGACTCGACTTGCGCCGCGATGGGCTTGACGAACGCAAGCTTTTGCTGCAAGAGAAAATCGTACCTGGCGGGGTGATTCAGTTTTCCGACCACTTCGCCGAGAAAGGTCTCGATCTGTTTGAAGCAGCGAAGCGGCGCGGACTGGAAGGGATCGTCGCCAAGAAACGCAGCAGCGCGTATGAAGAAAAGCGCTCGACCAATTGGCTTAAGATCAAAATCACGCAACGCCAGGAATGCGTCATTGGAGGCTACACCGACCCGGAAGGCAGTCGCGAATATTTCGGCGCGCTTGTCCTCGGCTTGTACGACCAGCAGGGACGCCTCATTCACGTTGGCCAGGCCGGCACCGGCTTCGATCAGAAGACGCTCAAAGAGATCTTCGCTGGTCTGCAACCGCTCAAGACGAAGCAGAATCCGTTTTACGGTGAGATCGGCGGATTGCGAAAAGTTCAGTTTGTGCGTCCGGAACTGGTTGCCGAAATCAAGTTCGCCGAGTGGACTCACGAAACCGCGGAGGGCGGCATGAAGCTGCGCGCGCCTGTATTCATGGGGCTAAGATTCGATAAGGCCGCAGAGGAGTGCAGGCTGGAAGACGCGGTGGCGAGCTAGGTGCCAAGGAGTAATGACCGCTATACTGAGAGTTCCGAGGTGAACGTGCCGATCCACTGTACCCGCTTCCATGCGCTGCCACTTGCGTGTTTCGCTATTTTTGCAGGGATGCTGGCGGGCGCACAGGCCGCACCCGGGGCGGACTTCTCGGGCATGTATAGTTTCTTGCGCGACGGCGAGTTTGTGCAGGTTACCGTCGAAGACCAGGGGCTCGTCACCGGCTATGTCTCGCGCTATGGCGAGTCGGAAAGCGATCGCGGCGTTTTTCTGGACCATTTTTTCAAGTCGGGCAAGCTTGATGGCAATCGACTCGCCTTTACTACCGAGACGGTGCATGGTGTATCGTTCGAGTTTCGGGGGACAGTCGAGCGGGGCGAGGGCAAGAGCCGGGGCGACGAAGCGTATTACGTGTTGAAGGGAACTCTTATCGAGAACACAACCGACGAGGCGAAGAAGACTTCTTCCCGCTCGCGCGAGGTGGCGCTGCAGAGCTTTCCGCAGGATGCGTCTCCTCCACAGACGGAAAAGAAGTAGGCCGTCGATCGTTACTCTCGCATCGCTTATTTACCATCGCATATCTACCATCGATCACAGGAGGGTTTATGACGAACAGGGTGTTGCTGGTGGTCCTCATGCTGGCATTGGTGCTGCCGGTTATGGGACAGAAGAAGGAAAACGAGCGCATCGACGAAGCCGCGACCGTGATGAAGGAAATCCTCGGCATGCGGGACAGCATTCCGAAGGATCTGCTGGACCGGGCGGAGTGCGTGGTGATCTATCCGTCGGTGAAGAAGGCGGCGTTTGTGGTGGGCGGCAGCTACGGGCGGGGACTGATCACGTGCCGCAAGGGCGAGGACTTTTCGGGGCCGTGGAGCGCTCCGGCGATGTTTGCGTTGGAAGGCGGGAGTTTCGGTTTCCAGATTGGCGCGCAGGCCACCGACTTCGTGCTGCTGGTGATGAATGAGAAAGGCGCAAAATCGGTGATGACGAGCAAGGTGAAGCTGGGGGCGGACGCATCGGCTGCGGCGGGGCCGGTGGGACGCGCCGCTTCCGCGGAAACCGATATCGTCATGAATGCGGAGATTCTGTCGTATTCCCGATCCAAGGGATTGTTCGCGGGGCTGTCGCTGGAGGGTTCGACGATGCGCTCCGACGATGGCGCGAACAAGGCTCTTTATGGGAAGGAACTGAGCGCCAAGGAGATCGTGCGCGAGGGAAAAGTGGGGGCACCGGCATCGGCGCAGCCGCTGCTGGCCCTGCTGAGCAAAGCTGCGGCGCGACACACGAGTAAACCCGCGGCGACACCAAAGAGCAAATCCAAGGCGAATTGATTCCGGGAGTGATTTCGAACAAGAACAACGATGAGCGTTAGCACGAGCGATTTCCGCAAAGCGATGGGATGTTTCGCTACCGGAGTCACGGTCATCACCGTCGACCAGGACGGCGAGGTCCACGGCATGACCGCGAATGCCTTCACCGCTGTCTCGCTTGACCCGGTGCTGGTGCTGGTTTGCGTGGATCACCAGGCGCGGACGCACGCTCATTTGCATGCCCGGAAGCGGTTTGGAGTTAACGTGCTGCGCAGCGATCAGCAGGCCATCGCGGAATACTACGCCAATTCCGCGGAGACCCATCAGCATCCGGAAGCCGCGGGCGCCCGCTTTGATCGCACCGCGCACGGTACATCTGTGCTGCAGGGAGCTCTGGCGTACCTCGAATGCCGGCTGCACTCGACCCAGACCGCGGGCGATCACACCATCTTCATTGCGGAAGTGGAGGAGGTTGTGGTGAGGGATGGGGAGCCATTGCTTTATTTCCGCAGCCAGTATAGAGAGGTCAGAGGTTAGAGGTCAGATTGCAGAGGTAGAAACCAACGACAGCGGTTTTTACCTCTGCAATCTGACCTCTAACCTCTGACCTTATTTCCGACCTTATTTCCCCATAAGCAACTTGGCGATCGTCGCCAATTGCATGTTGGAGGTGCCTTCGTAGATTTTTCCGATCTTCGAGTCGCGCCAATATTTCTCGACCGGGTAGTCTTTCGTGAAGCCGTATCCGCCGTAGATTTCGATGGCCAGCGAGGTCACGCGCTCCGCCACCTGCGAGGTGAAGAGCTTGGCCATGGCGGCTTCTTTCACGAAATTTACACCGGCATCTTTCATGCGGGCGGCGTTGTAAACCATTAGGCGGGCCGCCTCGATTTCGGTCGCCATCTGCGCGATCTGAAACTGAATCGCCTGGAATTCCGCAATCGGTTTGCCGAACTGCATGCGCTCCTGCGCATACTTTGCGGCGCATTCCCACGCGCCGCGGGCTACGCCCAGCATCTGCGCGCCAATTCCGATGCGGCCTTCGTTCAGCGTCTCGATCGCGATCTTGTATCCCTTGCCCAGCTCGCCGAGCACGTTCTCTTTCGGCACGCGACAGTCTTCGAGAATCAGTTCACAGGTTGACGAGGCGCGAATCCCCAGCTTGTCTTCCTTTTTGCCGACGGTAAATCCGGGGAAATTCTTCTCGATCAGAAACGCGGTGATTCCCTTGTATCCCTTGGACGCATCGACGGTAGCAAACAGGATGAACAATCCCGCCTCTTTGCTGTTCGTGATCCAGAGTTTGCGTCCGTTGAGAATGAAGTCCGAGCCTTTGAGCTCAGCCTTGGTTTGCAGGGCGAAGGCATCCGATCCCGATCCCGCTTCGCTCAACGCATAGGCACCGACCGTATCGGCAGTCATCTTCGGCAGGTAACGCTTCTTCTGGTCTTCATTGGCCCAGCGCAGAAGCGCATTCGCAACCAGCGTGTTCTGCACGTCGACGATTACGCCGGCGGAGGCGTCGGCGCGGGAACATTCTTCGACGGCCACGATCGCGTCAAAAAACTTGCCGCCCGCGCCACCGTACTGCTCCGGAATCTCGATGCCCATCAGCCCGAGTTGAAAGAACTGGTCGATCAGGCTGTGATCGAATACCGCCTTTTCGTCCATCTCTTTCGCCAGGGGACGAATCTTGTCGTCGGCGAATTGGCGGACGTTGTCGCGAAACAGAATTTCGTCTTCGGTGAGAGTGGTGAGCGGCGTGGGATTCGTAAGCTGCAAAGTTTCGGGCATGAAGACACCTCAATGTAGAGACGCGGCTTGCCGCGTCTGGGAAGGATGGCGAACCGGAAATTGTAGCAGCAGAGAGCGGCGAGGCGGCGACCGCTCGGTTGGTTCGGGGCACTGGTAACCGGATCAGCGGCGGTTGATGAGCGAGGCTACGTAGCCGGCTCCGAATCCGTTGTCGATGTTCACCACGCTGACGTTCGAGGCGCAGGAGTTCATCATTCCGAGCAAGGCGGCTAGGCCTTCGAAGGCCGCGCCATAGCCGACGCTGGTCGGAACGGCGATCACCGGGACTCCGACCAGCCCGCCGACCACGCTGGGGAGCGCGCCTTCCATTCCGGCGCAGACTACGATCACACGGGCCTTGGCTAGCGCTCCGCGATGGGCCAGTAAGCGGTGAATGCCGGCGACTCCGACGTCGTAGATGTGCTGGACGTTGTTGCCCATCAATTCCGCGGTGACGACGGCTTCTTCGGCTACCGGGATGTCGCTGGTTCCCGCCGACACGACTACGATCACTCCCTTGCCATGTTTCTTGCGGTCACGCTTGAGTGTGATGGCCCGAGGCAAGGGACGATACTCCGCGCGGGGCAAGGCGGCGGCGACGGCGGCGTACTGTTCCTCGGTGGCACGCGTCGCCAGCACGTTGCCGCCGTGGGCGGCGAGGCGGGTGAAGATGTCTGCTACCTGGCGGGGCGTTTTGCCCTGGGCAAAGATCACCTCGGGCATGCCTTGGCGGAGGGCGCGATGGTGGTCGAGCTTGGCGAAACCGAGGTCCTCGAAGGGCAGGTGACGGAGGCGCTCGACGGCGTCGTCGGGGGAGAGGCGCTTTTTTCGAACTTGCTCGAACAGATGGCGAAGGGCTTGGGAGTTCATGGATACGCCATTGTAGGTGAAATCGGGTCATCGGGTGATCGGGCCATCGGGTGATCTAAGTTCAAATGCGCCTAGTTCTGTGGCCCTACCACCAGATCGCCCGGCTAACTTTTGAGATCTAGTGTTTTCAGTCACTTACGCAGATTACTCCAAAGGTTCTACGCCCTTCGGATAGATTGCCCCGGTCGGCGGCGCACCCTATAATCGGCTTACTCTGGTTCTGGATTCTTCGGCAGGCAGCCGGGTAGGGTTGGCCCTAAAGTACGTACGTGTGCCTTTTGGCCTGGCTTTGGTCTTGAATTTTGGCCGATGGCCGATCTTAACCCGCTATGCGAAAACGCCTGCAAATCGCGCTGATGACTAGCTTAACCGCGATCTCCTTTCTTTCCACGCTGTTTTCGACTATGCCGGCTTGGGCGCAGGGGGGCGGTATTACCCCTACCACAGACGACTCCGGCCGCAAGATCTACGTTAACGGGGATGGGCCTGCCATGGCTTCGAGAGAGGCAGCGACTCCCGCGCCTGCGCGCTCTCGACTGGTTTATTGGAGTTCGACCGAACATCGCTTCAAGCCGGTTCCGACCAACGGGGCGGTGATGCGGGCGGCGCGCTCGGCGGCTTCGGAGGTCAACACCTACCTCGACGGCAGGACGCAGAGTCACCAGATTCTCAACCGCGCTTTTACGCAGGAGGATGTCGACGCCGCAATTGAGCAGGCGGCGGCCCGGCATAATGTGGATCCGAACCTGGTGCGCTCGGTGGTCAAGGTGGAATCGAATTTCAATCCCAATGCGGTTTCGCGCAAAGGCGCGATGGGACTGATGCAGTTGATGCCCTCGACGGCGCGCTCGCTCAATGTGGCCAATCCTTTTGACCCGCAACAAAACGTCGATGCCGGGGTTAGACATCTAAAGAGATTGTTGGATAGCTACGGCGGCAACGTCAGCCTCAGTCTGGCAGCCTATAACGCGGGGTCGGGAGCGGTGGCGCGCAGCGCGGGGGTTCCGCATTTCCGGGAAACACAGAACTACGTGCGCCGGATCACGAACCTGTATAACGGTGGCAGCGAACCGGGGTCGTACATTTTCGGCAGCCCGGTGCATGATCCGGTGCGGGTCGAGCGCGATGCGCGGGGCGTGCTGCACATCAGCAACACGGAATGAGAGTATTGAATCATTGAGTGATTGAGGCATTGAATCATTTACCCCTGGACCCGATAATTCGAATGACTCAATGATGCAATGACTCAATGATTCAATAGCATGAAGACCCAGGTTTCTGCGACCCTAATTCGCACGACCCTAACTCGAGGCGTCCGCGCCTTTCGCCTCGGCGCAGCGCTGTTGCTGGTGCTGCTGCCGGCGGTTTCCGCATCGGCTCGCGTCCATCACAACGACGCCTGGGCTCGCCAACAGTTCACCAAAGCGGAGCGTGCTCGGGAGGCGCTTAACGGGCGTCCGGTGGGCGAGCGGACTCGCCGCGAATACCAGCGGGTAATTGATTCGTACCGGCGTGTTTACTTTGGTTCTCCGGCTTCCTCGAAGGCGGACCCTAGCGTGGTCGCTACCGCCGAACTCATGGTCGAGATGGGGCGGCGCTTTGATGACAACAAGATTCTGCGCGGGGCGGTGGAACAGTACCGCTTCCTGCGCAAGGAATATCCCGGCAGCAAATACCGCTTCGACGCCCTGTTCACGATCGGAGAAATTTACAAAGACGACCTCAACGATCCCGAAGAGGCGCGCACCACCTTCGAAAATTTTCTTCATCGGTATCCGCACAACCGGCTGGCCGACGATGCCCGCTCGGCGGTGAAGGAAATCGACGCCGACGCCGACGAAATGGAACGGACGGCGGAGAAGGCGGCGCGAAAGCAGCGGTCCAATCCTGGCGCTAGGGCCCGTGCCGGCGTTGCCTCCAGCTCTGACGACGCGGCCGATTCGGCCACCGAGCCGGCGATCGAATCTACAAAGACCGCGAGCGCCCGTCGCAACGCCTTGCCGCGCGTCACCGGAGTTCGCCACTGGTCTACGCCCGACTACACTCGCGTCGCCATTGACGTCGAACAGGAGGTTACGTTCGATTCCCAGCGCATCTCGCATCCCGACCGCATTTTCTTCGATCTGCGCGACACCAAACTGGCTTCGACCCTCGTGGGCAAGACCTTTGACGTGGACGATGGCTTCTTGAAGAAAATTCGGGTTGCCGAATTTCAGCCTGGGCGCACGCGGATTGTGCTGGAAGTGGACGACCTGGCCAGCTACGACGCTTTTCTGTTGCCCGACCCTTACCGGCTCATCATTGATGTGCACGGCAAGGATGTGCACGGCAAGGAAATGCACGCGAAGCAGGATCAGGCGACGCTTGCTGCCCGGGTCAAGACAGACTCCGCCACCGCCAAAGGTCATTCCGCCACGGAAACATCTACGGCGGCTTCCTCGTCGGACGACGACTCCAGCGAGTTCGCGGTGACGTCGAGCGGAGACGCGAAATCCGATAGGAGGAAAGCGCGGGAGTCCGACAAAGACGCGAATGCGGTCGCCCTTTCGAAGCCGGCGCCCGTCGAAACGGATTTAGCTCCGGAAGCTGCGAGTGGCGATTCCAGACCATCCGGCTCCGCGAAGCCCGCCCAGGGCGCGGAAGTGATTAAGACGACGGTTGCGGTGAAAGGATCGAACCGCAGGATTCCGAAGACGATCGTCAAGGCGGACGCCGAGGCGGACGGCGAGACGGATGTCGGGACGAACGGCGAGACGAATGACAGAGCACCGGCGAAGGTTGCCACTGCGCTTGCGCACGAAAGGAATCGCCCCGAAGCAACGCCGAGCGACGCCGACGACGTCTCGGGCGCGGACGAAACCACGCTGGCGAAATCAGAGCTGCCTTCGTCGGCAAAATCTTCTTCCTTGCGCCGAAAGAAATCCCGCCCCGCCGCGGCCGCTCCCGACACGGCGGATCTTCATCCTGGTTTGCGTGAAACGACTCGCGAAGCTCGTCCCACCGCCGCGGGCGACCGGTCCCTGATTCGCGCACTCGGCCTGAAGATTGGCAAGATCGTGATTGACGCCGGCCACGGTGGGCATGACACCGGCACGATTGGTCCGAACGGCCTGCTTGAAAAGGACGTGGTGCTCGATGTGGCCAAGCGTCTTGGCCGCTTGCTCGAATCGCGGCTCGGCGCCGAGGTGATTTATACGCGCCAGGACGACACCTTCATTCCCCTCGAAACCCGCACCGCAATTGCGAACCGCGAGCGGGCGGATTTGTTCATTTCGATCCACGCCAACTCCAGCCGCGATTCCGATGCGCGCGGGGTCGAAACCTACTATTTGAATTTCACCTCATCGCCGGAAGCGCTGGAAGTGGCCGCGCGCGAAAACGCGGTCTCGGAAAAGTCGATTCACGAATTGCAGGATCTGGTGAAGAAGATTGCGCTGAAGGAAAAGATAGAAGAATCGCGCGAGTTTGCCGGCGACGTGCAGGAATCGCTCTACGGAGGGCTGGCGCTGCACAACGCCGGCATCCGCAATCGCGGGATCAAGAAAGCGCCGTTCATCGTGCTCATCGGCGCGAATATGCCTTCGATCCTGGCCGAGATTTCGTTCGTATCGAATCCCACCGACGAGCGCAAACTGGAAACCTCAGAGCACCGGCAGCGGATCGCGGAGTCGCTCTATCGAGGCGTATCCAAGTACGCCGGCGGGTTGAGTGGCGTCAAGGTGGCGAGTAAGATCGACAAGCCCGAAGGGCAGTGAAGGGGCAACCTTTCGCACCGATTTGGACGATGCGAGATTTGCTTGCCGCATGAGACAGCTCGGAGGACACCGTGCCGTGTCCGAAGAACAGATAATCAAGCTCTTGGAAGAAATCAGAGACTTGCAGAGACAGCACGTGGAGAATTACAAAGATGCGCTCAAGAATCAGCAGGAATCTATTGATATGCAGAAGCGTGCGTCCCGCCGTCACATGTTTACTTCCTTGGCGTTTGGCCTCGTGCTCGTGGCCTTCTTGGTGATATTGGCTTTGAGTTCCCACTAGAACGCGAAATTAGATCAGAGCCAACAATTTAGCATGAAGTTCGGTATTTCCTGCGGACGTGCAGCAACTTCTCGACCTCGGCAATGACGGCCCCGGATTCGTCCTTGACCTCGACCGTGAACGTTCGCTCGATCTTTTCCTGGGAATCCAAAGCTTGCTTGATTTCGCGAATCTGCTCTTCCGACAGGCGGAAACTGGCGGATACCGTTCCGCGTCCCGGCTTCTTGAAGCGGATGCTCGCCGACTTGTCCCACACCAGGTAATCCTTCCCCAAGTTTTCAATCAGCATGAGCATGAAGAACGGGTCGGTCATGGAATACAGCGATCCTCCGTAGTGGGTGCCAACGTAATTCCGGTTCCACCAACGAAGCTTCATCTCCACATCAATCTCTTGCCAGCCGGGTCCGAGCCGCCTGACCCGGATTCCCGCGCCCAGAAACGGCGGCCAGATATTCAGAAACATTCGCATGTGGCGCTTCAAAGCTGTTTTCACGCTACGCTCCTGCCGACCGGTACGCGGCATCACGCAGGATCGCCGCGTCGGATAAGTTTAGCGCTGATGTAGCTCTGTCCCCAGAGATCGGATCGGCTCTTGCCGGCTGGCTCTTGTTTTTATTCATCAAACCTTAACTTTCCTTTTACCGGGCGCTAACAATTGGCTGCTACTGTGCGCGATGTCACAGAGCACTGTGACGTCTCAGACACCACCTTGAAGACTCCAGGAGGTCGCTTTATGAAAAGAAAAGCGCTATTTGCAGGCGTGTTGGTCTTTGCCGCAAGCGCTGCATTTGCCCAGGAAGGCCCGGTGCCCAAGGGCGTCCCCCCACTCGACCACGTCTGGGTCATCATGATGGAAAATCATGGTTTTTCCCAGGTTCTGAATAACCCGGCCGCGCCCTTCACCACCCAGTACGCTAAGTCCGCAAATCTCGCCACGAACTATTTCGCCGTCGCGCATCCCAGCCTGACCAACTATCTGGAAACCAATGGCGGATCGAACTTCGGAGTGCTGGATGACAATTCACCGGACTGGCACAACCCGTCTTGCATGCCCAACCTGGCGTCCGGCGTGATCAATTACGAATCCGATTCGAGTCCTATTTGCCCAATCGCCGGCACCGGCACCGACGCCGCTACTCCGCTCCTGGACTGCTTCAATGAAGTCACCGGGCCGCCCTGCGATATCGAGATTGACGGCGTACATTCCTACGCGGCCGATTCGAACATTCTGGGTATCAGCATTGCCGATCAACTGGTCGCAGCCGGAAAGAGCTGGAAGTCTTATCAGGAAAGCCTCCCGCTCGGGAGCGCCGACAACATCAATTACAGCGACGGCAACTTTACCAACCTCACTGACTTCACGCTGCTCAACTCTCTCTGGCCGGCGGTGCCACCGACCTTCAACTCCGGGGAGATCGTTCAGCTGTACGCGGTGAAGCACAATCCGTTCGTGTATTTCCAATCCACTCAGCAAGGCACTGACCGGCGGAACAGCTTGGCCAATGTTGTCGGATTCGATGGAGCCAAGGGTCTCTATGGGGATCTGGCATCAGGCAAAGTGCCGGATTACTCTTTCATTGCGCCCAACCAGTGCAATGACCAGCACGGGCGCGGCAATGGCACCCAATTCTGCCAATTCGATCCGAATGACAACGGCACCCAAGTTGGGTTGAATCCGGCATTGATGGCGCTGGGCGACCAGGCACTCCAGAGGATTGTAAGCGCAATCCATGCGTCCCCGGCGTGGAAGAGAGGCCACAACGCCATCATCACCATCTGGGACGAGGATGACTACAGCGTCGCTCCGACCATCAACCAGGTGGCGGCCATCGTCGACACCAACTATGGCGTCCGCCATACGCAGAGCAACGTCTTCTACACTCACTTCTCCCTGCTTCGGACCATCGAAGGTGGATTCAAGCTACCTTGCTTGAACCATGCCTGCGATGCCACCACCAAGACCATGTCCGACCTGTTCGGGGAGCGGTAAACCGGGGCAGAACTTGCTTGGCAGGAGCCGGACGATACAGTCCGGCTTTTTTGTGCCCTGAATGACAATGTTAATGTTCTTACGGTGGTTGCCGATAGCAAGAACGAGCCGGTCGCGCTCTTGTGAAGCCTCAAAGTTCGGAAAAATGGGGATACGGCTCGGAAACGGAAGCTCGATCATGAAGCCGGTGGCCTGCTGCCTTCTCGTTGTCATGTGCGCGTTCGCGCAAACTCCTCAAACGGTCTTCTCCAGGGAATCCGCCGCCAAACTCGTGGGGCTCGAACGGATGTGGAATCAGGCCCAGTTAAGCCGCGATGCGACCGCCATCGGCAGCATGATCGGCGACAAGTTTAAGAATACCGAATACAACGGAGAGGTCAGCGATCGAGGCAAGTTTCTGGCGGATTTCGCCGACCCTAAATTTCGGCCTACCGTCATGAGTATCGATGACGTGAAGGTAGAGATGTATTCCACGACCGCGATCGTGACGGGTAGTTATCATACCAAGGGCACCTATGGCGGCAGGCCGTATGAGCATTTCGGGCGTTTTACCGATACCTGGGTCTTGCAGGATGGCATATGGCTGTGCGTGGCCAGTCATGCCAGTCTGGTGAAAAAATAGATCGCCGATCTTCGGCAATCCCTCTTCCCCCGCGCACTTCCCGCGCCGCCTTCCCACGTAACCTTCCGAGGATCAATGGGCCAGCCCGGCGGCAAGACGGCTGTGCCGGATGGCATGACTCCTAGCCCTTGCGCTACAGAGATGCACCGGTCTGGTCGCGCTCCCCCTAGTGTCTAACTGGAAACCGGGCTGCGAAATTCCGTGCCCGCGCCTTGACTGTGATCTAGCATGGTCGGTAGACCATGGGCCGAAGTGACCGGCGTTGGTCTTCAAACCGAGATGTTTTCAAATTGACGTTTTCAGTCCGAAGAACGTTTTGCCGGCTAACTCTATGGGCCTCGCGGGAAAAACCCAACACGCTATTCGGCGCAGCACCCGGCTGCCGTTGGAAGTTCCCGTGCTGGTCACCAGCCTCGACCCGGCGCAGCCGTTTTCCGAGCCCGGCAATACCACGCTGGTGAACGCCCACGGATGCGGGCTGATCGTTCCCCGCGCACTCGCGCACGGCATTCCGGTCCGCTTGGAAATCGTTTCGGCCAAGCGGCACACCACGGCGCACGTTTCCGAGGTGGTTCCGCTCGGAGGTGATCCCGAGACCTGGCTGGTCGGCCTGGAACTTGACATTCCCGGCAACTTCTGGGGAATCGACTATGCGCCTTCCGATTGGAAGGTCGACGAGCCGAAGGTTGAAGAGCGGAAGGTCGAAGAACAGAAGACTGTCGAAAGCCCGGCGCCTGCGGCAGAACAGCAGCGGCTCAATCAAGGGACGGCGGCGGCAACGCCGGTTCGTTCGCATCTTCGTTCACATCGCTGGCGCCTCACCGACATCAGCGCCGGCGCCTGCTACCTGGCGGCGGCTGCTCCATTTCCCGCCGGTACTCCGGTGCTGCTCAGTATTCGCGTGTTAGATACCGAGTGTTTGCTGGAAGGAGTGGTGCGGGTGTCGCACGCGCAAACCGGAATGGGAATCGAGTTCACGCGAGCGCAAGGGCACGATCAGCGGGCGAGGGTGGCCGAACTCATCGGCCACCTGATGGACAGTCGCGAGGTTCCAAGAATTTTCGTGGGATGGAAAGAGGACCGGAAACAGGGCCGGAACGACGGCAAGCATGCGGTGCCGAATCCCGCGCCCGGCGCGGCGCCGGAAGGCGAATCGCCCGACCCGCTTCTGGAGCTCATTCGCGCGGGAGCGTCGTTGACCGTGGAGCAGTTTCAGAAAGCCTTGCGAGCGCAGCGCCTCGCGTTGGAGTGATAGACTGCTGCGTCGAGAAGCTGGCATAATTCCCTATTGTCATCCTGAGCGAAGCGAAGGACCTATGCATGGCCGCGGAATGCATAGAACTGGTTTCATAAATGCCTTTCAACCCGGAAGGCACATCCCTCAGGGGCTAAAGCCCGCGTGTTTATTGGCTCTGGGCGGCACGGCTGAAGCCGTGCCCTTCCCAAACCCATTTATGAAACCAGCTCTAGGTCCCTCCCCTTCGGCAAGCTCAGGGTCAGGATGACACTTAAACATAATGTCGCGGATTTACGGGATAGACGCCAGGCAACTCGAAACTTAATGACAAAGCGTCCTGCAAAGAGATCGGTGAAAACCGCGAAATCGCAACCGAAGGCAGGCCGCCCGTTTGCGCCCGGCTATGGCATAGTCGGAGCCGAAAATGGCAAAGGCCTGCTCCCCTGGGCCTGGGTCGCGAGAAAAATGAACCGCTGCCGCACGTTCTGGCTGGCCACGATCCACGCGGCTCACGGACGTCCGCATGTGATGCCGGTATGGGGAGTGTGGCTTGACAACACTTTCTTCTTTTCGACCGGGCACAAATCCCGCAAGTGTCAAAATCTTTCCGCCAATCCCGCGTGCACGATTGCCAACGACAATGGAGAAGAGGCCGTGATCATTGAGGGAATGGCAACTCAAGCCGAAGATCCAGTGGTCCTCGAGCGCGTCGCGACCGTCTACAAGAAAAAATACAAAATGGACCCGCGAAGCATGAAAGAACCGATATTTGCGGTGCGTCCGCGCACCGTATTTGGATTGATCGAGAAGAGCTTTCCGAAGTTGGCAACGAGATGGAAATTGTAGAATTTGTGATTTGTGATTTTCAATTTGCAATTTTGAAAAGCTAAATCCAATTACAAATTTTCAAATTACCAATTACAAATTTCGCATTATTTTTCGCGCCGACAGATGCGCCCCCGTCAGCAGCAGCATCCCCGACAGGAACGCCCAGAACATCAGGCTGACGGAGATGGCGAACGGCCCATACACTTCCGCAAAATTCAGCCGCGGCAGGGCGAAGATATAGGCGTACTTCAGCACCTCCGAGAGCAATCCCATCATCACCGCCGCCGGCAGGACTCCGCGAGCCGGCACCTTCCCATTCGGCAACAGCCAGTAGACAAGAAAGAAGATGGCGATGCTGGCCAGGATCGAAAAGATCTTCATGGTCACAAAGCCCACCAGTTTCACATACCAAGCGCCGTAGCCGTGCAGCGCAGTTGCCACGATGGCAACGTTTCCGGCGGTCAGTCCTACCGAGAGCAGGGCCAGCGATCCGCAGGCAAACACCAGCCCCAGCGACATCAACTGATTCCGCAGATACGAGCGGTTATTGCGAAATCCCCAGACCCGGTTCAGCGCAACTTCCAGCGGCAGAAAAATTCCGGTGGAAGTAATCAGCAGCATGGCCAGCGAGAACACTTGCGCCCGATGGTGCGCGCTAACCAACGCGTTCAGGTTCCGGATGACGAACTCCTGCCCGGTCGGGAGATAGTCGCGCAACAGGTTCTCGACGACGCCATACATCACCTGGGAATGAAAAACGTACCGGATCAACGACATCAGCAACAGCAGAAACGGGAAGAACGACAGAATGGAATTCGCGGCAACCGAGAAGGCAAAAGTATGTACCTCGGTCCGGAGCAAGTAACGCGCGGTGGAACGCAGCAGTCCTTCAGTTGGAGCGGAGCGGAGTTCGGCCGCGCCTTTTTTGTCGGAAAGCTCGATGGGAGTGATCGACACTGGCTTCTTAAATATTAACAAATACCTCAGTTCTCAGTTCCCAGTTCTCGGTTCTCAGTAGAGGCTTCGATCTCCGAACTGGGGTTCTACTGAGAACTGGGAACTGGGAACTTGGGACGACCGAACGTAGGCTCTACCCCCCTGCCCGCTCTGTTTGACCACCTGCGCCTCGCACCTTAGGATGAAGGGACACCCCAAGATGGCCAAACAGGTTTTCTACGATCCCTTGCAAGCGCGCTGGCGGCGGATTCGCCGCGTGGTCGACGCGGCCGCCCTGGCTTTTTCTTTGCTGGTCGTTTTTTTTATCTACAGTGCCCTGCGCAGTGAGCCTCTCCCCGACCTTTCCTGGCTCACCGAAAAGCGCCCCTACCACGCTCTGAAAGAAAAGGAAAAGGCAAAGGCCCGCGAGAAACGCCGCCTCGCCACTTTGGCCCGCACCGGACACCGCCACCAATCCCGTAAAGCTCCTTCGCAACTCACCCTGAACTCCGAGCAAGGGGTGCGCGCCGCATTCTACGTTTCCTGGGATGCGGCCAGCTTCTCCTCCTTGCGCGAATATGCCCGCCAGATCGACTTGCTCTTCCCCACCTGGCTGCAGGTTCTCAGTCCAGACGGCCATCTGGAAGCCGTCGATCCGGAAACCAACGCCATGTTCGATGTGGTCCAAGGACAAACCATTCATCCCGTGGATGACAAGGTGATGCCGTTCCTGAAGACGGAAGGCACGAACATGGAAGTCTTTCCCGTGGTGCAGAACTTCGATGGCACCGACTTTGTTCCGGGCGTCGGCGCTTTCCTGAACAACAAGGAGGCCCGCGCCAGGTTTCGACGCGAGATCGGGCTTTTTCTTGCCACCGATCGGTACCGCGGTTTGATGGTCGATTTCGAATCCTTCCCCAAGAAGGCGCAACCCGGATACGTGGCTCTGCTCGGTGAACTCGCGTCCGACCTGCACGCAAAAGGAATGAAGCTCTACGTCAGCGTTCAGGTGCGCAACGAGGATTACAACTACAAGGCCATTTCGGCCGCGGTCGATGGCGTGGTCATCATGAACTACGACGAGCACTTTCCCGGAGGCACCCCCGGCCCTGTCGCCTCGCAGGATTGGTTCACGGCGAACCTCGAATCTGCCGTCAAGGAGATTCCAAAAGAGAAGCTCATCTGCGCCATCGCCAACTACGGCTACGATTGGGTCGAGCGCCCGAAAAAAGGCAAGCTGCCGCCGGGATTGGCCGACAAGACCGTTTCCGTGCAAGAAGCCTGGATCGGGTCGCGCGATTCCGAAGAAGACGTTGATTTCGACGGCGACGCGCTCAACCCGCACTTCAGCTACCTTGACGACGATAACTTCCGCCACGATGTCTGGTTCCTGGACGCGGTGACTGCCCTGAACGAAATGCGTGCCGCCCAGATGGTCGGCATCGAGACCTTCGCCTTATGGAGGCTGGGCGCGGAAGACCGCTCCCTGTGGCGGGTGTGGGATGCGCCCGGAGAAGCCAATGCATCGGATCGCTTGAAAGACGTCCCTCCCGGCCAGGACGTCGATATGGAAGGCGAAGGTGAAATCCTGCACATCGAAGCCAGGCCCACCAACGGCGAGCGCGACCTGACCATCGACAAGCAGACCGGACTCATCGATGGGGAGGACTTCAAGAGCCTTCCCGAGCCGTATCGTGTGGCGCGCTATGGCGCCAGCAAGAACCAGCTCGCCATTACTTTCGACGACGGTCCCGATCCGCAGTGGACCCCGAAAATCCTCGATGTCCTCAAACGCGAGCATGTGCCCGGAACCTTCTTTCTGATCGGAATCCAGGCCGAGAAGTTCAGCAGTTTGACCCAACGCATTTACCGCGAAGGTCATGAAATCGGCAATCATACCTTTACGCATCCCGATATCAGCTCCATCGGCACCGGCTACATGAAGGTGGAGCTGAACCTGACCGAGCGCCTGTTTGCCAGCCGCCTCGGCATTCGCGCCATGATGTTCCGTCCGCCGTACTCCGTCGACGCCGAGCCAGACACCGAAGATGAGGTGCGGCCGCTCGAACTCACGCAAAGCATGGGCTACATCACCATCGGCAACAAGCTCGATACCAAGGACTGGAAGGACGAGCCCGCGCTCACCCCGCAACAAATCGCCGCGGAGGTGCTCGACCACTTGCCACCTTGCCAGCCGAACGATCAGATGAGGTGCGGCAACATCATTCTCATGCACGATGGCGGCGGCAACCGCGAACGAACCGTACAGGCCCTCCCGCTGATTATCGAAGGCGCCCGCGCCCGCGGATTTGAATTCGTCCCCGTGTACAAATTGATGGGCAAAACCAAAGCCGATGTTATGCCGCCGCTCCCGCCCAACGAGTATTGGTCCGCGCGGCTGAATTGGATCGGCTTCTGGCTCTTCAGCGCGACCATGGCGGCCATCGTGTCGATTTTTTTCCTGGGTGACATCTTGATGACCGGGCGCCTGGTTTCAGTTGGAGTGCTCGCCATCTATGACCGTCTCCGCGCGCATGTCTATGGAACGCCCGAGCAGATCGCGGCCTACCGCCCCCAGGTCGCGGTTCTCATCCCCGCCTATAACGAGGAGAAAGTCATCGAGCGTACCGTCCAGGGCGCGCTCGATTCCGACTATCCCAATCTGCGCGTGATCGTCATCGACGACGGATCCAAGGATCGCACTCTGGAAATCGCCCGCCGCGCCTTCGCCGCCGAAGCAGCCGCCGGCCGAGTATTGATTCTCACCAAGCCCAACGGCGGCAAGGCCGAAGCGTTGAACTTTGGACTAGAACACATCCGCGACGCGGAACTTTTCGTCGGCATCGACGCCGATACCATCATCGCTCCCGATGCCATCGCCCGCCTGGTGCCGCACTTCCTCAATCCGAAAGTTGCGGCCGTGGCCGGCAATGCCAAAGTCGGCAACCGCGTAAACCTCTGGACCCGCTGGCAGGCCCTCGAATACATCACCAGCCAGAATTTCGAGCGGCGAGCGCTCAACACCATGGGCACCGTAAGCGTGGTCCCGGGCGCAATTGGAGCCTGGCGAGTAGCGCCCGTTCGCGAAGCCGGCGGCTACCACGTGGATACCGTAGCCGAAGACGCCGATCTCACCATGGCTCTGCTGCGCAACGGCTATCGTGTGCAATACGAAGACCGGGCGCTCGCCTTCACCGAGGCTCCAACCACTGCCAACGCGCTCATGCGGCAGCGCTTCCGCTGGTCGTTCGGAATTCTGCAGGCCGTCTTCAAGCATCGCGCCGTTTTTGCGCGCAAAGGCGCTTTGGGATTTGTCGCCCTTCCCAACATCCTAATTTTCCAGATCCTGCTCCCGCTGGTCTCACCCTTCATCGACATGATGTTTGCCGTCGGCGTGATCTGGTATTTCATCCAGAAATATTTTCATCCCGATTCCACCGATCCCGCCAGCTTCCAGCGCCTGCTGATCTTCTTCGGCGCCTTCCTGATGATCGATTTCCTAGCCTCGGCGCTCGCCTTCGCCCTGGAGCGCCGCCAACCCGAAGCCCGCGAAGACGCCTGGCTGCTAAGCCAAGTGTGGTTGCAGCGCTTCGCCTATCGCCAGGTCTTTTCCCTAGTCCTGTTCCGCACCCTGAAGCGTGCCATCCAAGGCCGCCCCTTCGCCTGGGACAAACTAGACCGTACCGCCGCCGTAAACTACGTTCCCGCCGAGCGCCGCGACTCAGTCAAAGTCTGATCGTGTGGGGCGGACACTCCTGTCCGCCAACCGCATGCAGCACAAGAAGTCAGTTCTCATCCCCGTGATCCCCGCCATTGACATCCCGCAGCCAAAAGGTGTGTCGTAAGAAGGAGAACCAACCATGCCCCGCACAATCATCGAACCCTTCCGCATCAAAAGCGTCGAACCCATTCGGCGCACCACCCGCCCGCAGCGCGAGCAGCTTCTCCGCGCCGCGAACTACAACCTTTTTCTCCTCCCCGCCGACGATGTCCTCATCGACCTGCTTACCGATTCCGGCACCGGAGCCATGTCCACCCACCAGTGGGCAGCCATTATGGAAGGGGACGAAAGCTACGCCGGCAGCCGCAGCTTCGATCGGTTCCGCGACTCCGTGCAGGATATCTTCGGCTACAAGCACGTCATCCCCACCCACCAGGGCCGAGCCGCCGAGCGCATTCTGTTCAGCGTGATGTGCAAAAAAAGCGATGTAGTCCCCAACAACACCCACTTCGACACCACCCGCGCCAACGTAGAGTTCGTCGGCGCCGAAGCCGTCGACCTGGTCATCCCCGAAGGCCGCCAGCCCAGCGTGAAGCATCCCTTTAAAGGCAACATGGACGTAGCCGCGCTGGAAACTCTAATCCAGAAAGTGGGCCGGGAACGCGTGCCCTTGGTCATGCTGACCGTGACCAACAACTCCGGCGGTGGCCAGCCCGTATCCATGGAAAACGTCAAAGCCGTGAGCGCAGTTTGCCGCAAGCACCGCATCCCGCTCTACTTCGATGCCTGCCGTTTTGCCGAGAACTCCTATTTCATCAAGATCCGCGAAAAAGGTTACGACCAGAAAACCCCGAAAGAAATCGCCCAAGAACTGTTCAGCTACGGCGACGGCTGCACCATGTCCGCCAAAAAAGACGGCATGGCGAACATCGGAGGATTTCTCTGCACCAACGACGATCTGCTAGCCCAGCAGGAAAAGAACCTGCTCATCCTAACCGAGGGCTATCCCACCTACGGAGGCTTAGCCGGACGCGATTTGGAAGCCATTGCCGTAGGATTGCAGGAAGCCCTGCACCAGGATTATCTCGAATACCGCATAGCCTCCACCGCATATCTAGGCAACCACATAGCCGAGCAGGGAGTGCCCATCGTGCAGCCGCCCGGAGGCCACGCCGTCTACATCGACGCGCGCGCCTTCCTGCCGCACATCCCGCCCGATCGCTTTCCCGCCGTGGCGCTAGCCAACGAACTCTATCTCGAAGGCGGCATCCGCTCGGTAGAAATCGGCACGCTCATGTTCGGAGCCGCAGCAAGAATGGATTTGGTGCGCCTAGCCATCCCCCGTCGCGTCTACACGCAGAGCCACATCGACTACGTGGTGGAAATCATCTTGGAAGTCTGGAAGAAGCGCGACCAGATTTGCGGCATGAAGCTACGCTACGAAGCCCCATTCCTCCGCCACTTCACCGCCAAGCTGGAGCCTGAACCGGTAGAAGTAGCGGCCCCGCGCCGCTGATTTTGAGGGAGTTAAGAATCTAGAGAGAGGCAGAGGGTGCCCCATCCTAACGTGCCCCATCCTAACGTCGCGTTCTTGGCGACGTTAGGATGGGGATTTTAACTCAGGTTTGCGACTGAGAGACCAAGCGCGGCTGCGGCTCGACCGCCGGAGATGGACTGCTCGGCGCGGCTTGGGGCTGCGGCGTCTGGCCGTCCTGGATTGAGCCGCCGTTATCCTGCTTCGCGCCACCGTTGAGACTGGGGTGGTTATCGCGGTTCGAGTTCGGCGTGCTCAGGTGGTTTCCCGGTGAGCCGTGCTTATACGAATCCGGATTGTACGGCGGATCGTCGGAGGGATCGTAGCCGTATGAGTCGTAGCTGTAACCCGGGTAGTAGGAATACGCCGGCCACGGGCTATACCAGAAAGGATCGTACCACCAAGGATTCCAGCCGAGCCCCCAGCCGCCCCAATACGGCCATCCAAACCCGAAGCCCCAGCCTCCCCATCCCCAACCGCCCCATCCCCAGCCACCGCCCCAACCGTAGCCAGGCCAACCGCCTCTCCAACCATTGCCACGCCAACTGAAGCTCGACGTGGCGACGGAGGCTCTGCCGACGAAACCAGACGCGACTCTTGACGGGCCAAAAGAGCGCCAAGCGCCCCCGGAACTTCCGGTGTTACGAGCCGACAAACCTGAGTTCGCCAAGCTTCCGGAATTGCGTCCCTCGGTCAAACGCCCGGAACTGCCGGAGTTGCCGAACGAGTGCCACTGCCCATCGTTGATTGCCGGACGAACATTCGACGAACGACTTCCGCCTGAGCCAAAACCGCGGCCCGCTTCAGACCTGCCGTACGAACGACTGCCCGCACCGTTAGGACCAGCCCCTGACCTACCACGAAAGCCGCCTTGGTGATAACCTCCTCCACCAAGAGACCGCCCGCCGCCATAATATCCGCCCCCACCGCGAGGGCCGCCACCGCCATGAAAGCCCCCACCACCGCCACCGTGAAAGCCGCCGCCACCGCCGCCGCCATGGGAACCTCCACCCCCGCCACCACCGTGGCCTCCGCCGCGCTGAGCGAATGCTGGAATTGGCGTGAGAGCAAGACTGACGAATGTGGCAAATGCGAGAAGGGGTCGGAGAAGACCGAATCTGCCCATAATCTGTACCTCCCTCCGAACCTGGGAGTGCGGTTGCTAGCGAGGAGCCTGTCTGCCAGGACTGCGCTCCTACCTGATCAGATTCTAATCCTAGGCCAGTGGTTGCACCCAAGAAAGGTAGGAATGGGGGTATCCCACTGATCGCGCACTTTGCGATGAGTGGGCGCCGCCCTAACCAGTCCCCTCCCACCGGTGTAAAATCAAGGGTCGCGATATCCGCGCTAATGTCCAACGTTCCGTCCTGAAAGGATGATCCCCTATGGCCACCATGGAAGCCCCGCCCCGTCTGCAAATCCGCCTTCACGAAGGCCCGTTCAAGAATGAGTCGTTCGTCGATTTCACCAAGGAAGACAACGTGCGCAAGATGCGCTCCGCCATCGAAAAAGTGCGCGGACAACTCGGCCGTGAGTACGACCTGATCGTCAGCGGCAAGCGCAGCAAGACCTCCGACAAGATCCGTTCCATCAATCCCGCCAAGCCATCCGAGGTGGTCGGTGTCCACCAGAAGGCAGGAAAAGAGCACGTCGAGCCCGCCGTGCAAGCCGCACTGCAAGCCTTCACCCACTGGAGCCGCACGTCGGTAGAAGAGCGCGCGTCGCTTCTGTTCCGCGTGGCCGATGTGATGCGCGAACGCAAGCTCGAATTCATGGCGTGGTTGGTGTTCGAAGTCTCCAAGAACTGGTTCGAAGCCGACGCCGACGTTTCCGAGACCATCGACTTCTGCGAGTTTTACGCCCGCGAGGCCCTGCGCTTCGCGAAAGTTGAGCCGCCCGTGCAACTGCCGGGCGAGCGCGGCACCCTGGCCTACATCCCGCTCGGCGTCGGCGCCGTGATTCCGCCGTGGAACTTCGCCTGCGCCATCATGGCCGGCATGACGCTCGCTTCCATCGTCAGCGGCAACACCGTAGTCCTGAAGCCGTCCAGCGATTCGCCGACCACGGCGGCGAAGTTCGTCGAACTGCTCGAAGAATGCGGCATGCCCGAAGGCGTCGTGAACTTCTGCCCCGGCGGAGGCGCGACCTTTGGAGACGCCCTGGTGGCCCATCCGCAAATTCGCTTCATCGCTTTCACCGGCTCGCGCGAAGTCGGATTGCACATCAACCAGACCGCCGCGCATCAGCAGCCCGGCCAACTCTGGATCAAGCGCACCGTCCTCGAAATGGGCGGCAAAGATGCCATCGTCGTCGATGCCGACGCCGATATCGACTCCGCCGTCGAAGGCGTGGCCCAGGCCGCGTTCGGCTTCCAGGGCCAGAAATGCTCGGCCTGCTCCCGTGCCATCGTCGACGAGCGCGTCTACGATAAGTTCATCGAGAAATTGAAATCCCGCGCCGAACGCATCACCGTCGGCGATCCCACCATGAACCCAAACATGGCCGCCGTCATCAACGAAGGCTCGATGAACGACATCCTCCGCTACATTGAGATCGGCAAGAAAGAAGGCCGCCTCATCACCGGCGGCGCGCGCGACACCAAAGCTAGTTCCGAAGGCGGATACTTCATTCAGCCCACGGTGATCGCCGACATCCCGGCAAAATCGACGCTCGAGCAGGAAGAGATCTTCGGACCAGTCCTGGTGGTGATCAAGTCGCGCAACTTCGATCACGCCCTCGAAATCGCCAACGACACCGAGTTCGGACTCACCGGCGCCGTCTACTCCAGTTCGCGCGAGAAACTCGACCGCGCCGTGCGCGAGTTCCATGTAGGCAACCTCTACCTGAACCGCAAGTGCACCGGAGCGATGGTCGGCGCGCATCCCTTCGGAGGCTTCAACATGTCCGGCACCGATTCCAAGTCCGGCGGCCCGGACTACCTATACCTCTTTACCCAAGCGAAAAGCGTGGGCGAAAAGATCTAGTGCTGGTTTCACAAGTGGGTTTCGGGAAGGGCAGGCCTTCACAACCTGCCGAAAAACAAAGGTTCGGTAGAGACGGGGCTCGCCCCGTCTCAGAATGCTGAACAACGCTGGTTCACTTATTTTCGGGAAGGGCACGGCTTTCAGCCGGGCCGTTCGGGGCCTGGAAAAATGCGGGTTTTAGCCACTGCGGGACGTGCCTTCCGGCCTGAAGGGCATTGTCTATACCAACTCTAGCGCCGTGACCGCGTGATACGCCCTCGGGCGCGGACGCCCATCCCGGAACCCCACCCTCTCAAGTCATTCTCCTTTCTTGCCGAAGATATTACTGGGATTCACCCCGCTTCAGAAGAACAGCATGACTCTCAAAACGAAATTCCGGATCATGATTGCCGTTTCCGCCACCGGGCTCCTGGCTGTGGCCGGTTTTTGGATTCAAAGCGAGCATTCCACGCTGCTTGCGCAGAAGCAGGAAAAAACGAAAAACCTGGTCGAGGTCCCCTATTCCATTCTCGAACAGCAATACCACCTGGAAGCGGAAGGAAAGATCAGCCGGATTGAGGCTCAACGACGGGCGATTGATGCCATTCGGGCCATGCGCTACGAAGGGGGTAACTATTTCTGGATCAATGACGACCATCCGACCATGATCATGCATCCCATCAAGCCCGCGTTGGACGGCACCGATCTCACCTCTTTTAAAGACCCTTCGGGAAAGGCCATCTTCGTTGCATTTGTCCAGGCAACGCAGGCCTCGGGTGACGGCTTCGTCCGTTATCTATGGCCGAAGCCGGGCCACGAGCAGTCCGTCGCCAAACTTTCCTTCGTCAAGCGTTTCGCCCCCTGGGGCTGGATCATTGGAACGGGAATCTACATTGACGATGTGGATTTGGCATGGCGACAAAGTGCCCTCATTGCGATGGGGATTGCCCTGCTTTGCCTGCTGCCGTTGGTGGTCGTCTCGGTAGCGACCTCGCGCTCCACCCTCCGCCGCTTAGGCGATATGGTCGAGCGCGTCAAGGACGTGGCCCAGGGCGAGGGCGACCTGACCAAACGGATTCCGATTACCCAGGATGAAATCGGAGAGGTCGCGAAATGGTTCAACGTTTTTCTGGACAGGTTGCAGAACATGATCAAGTCCGTCGCCGATGCGGCACGCGAGGTAGGCAGCGCCAGCGCCGATGTTTCCCAAGCCAGCCAGCAGATCTCCGCCAATTCCCAGGAAACGTCCGCTCAGGCCAATGTCGTTTCCAGTGCCGCCGCCCAAGTCAGCGAGAACCTGCAGACGGTCGCGACCGGCGCCGAGCAGATGGGCGTCAGCATCAAAGAAATTGCCCGGAACGCCAGCGAGGCTGCCAAGGTTGCCGCCTCCGCCGTGAAGGCTGCCGAAACCACCACCGCCGCGATCGCAAAGCTGGGTGATTCCTCGGCGGAGATCGGCCAAGTCATCAAAGTCATTACTGCGATCGCGCAGCAAACCAACTTGCTGGCCCTCAACGCCACCATCGAAGCTGCCCGCGCCGGGGACGCCGGTAAGGGCTTCGCTGTCGTTGCCAACGAAGTGAAAGAGTTAGCCAAGGGCACCGCCAAGGCCACCGAGGACATCAGCCACAAAATCGAAGCCATCCAGACCGATACCCAGGCGGCCGTAGGCGCCATCGCATCCATCACCAAGGTCATTGATCAGATCGACCATATTTCGAACACCATTGCCGCCGCCGTCGAAGAACAGAATGCGACCACCAACGAAATGGTGCGCAACCTTGGAGAAGCCTCGCGAGGCAGCGGCGAAATCACCAGCAACATTGCCGGCGTCGGCCAAGCGGCGGAAAGCACATCGCACGGCGCCACCGACTCGCAAAACGCCGTCCGCCAATTGGTGGAGATGTCCACGGAACTGGCCAGACTGGTCGGGCAGTTCAAGACCGGCACAGATGTAGATGGGAGTGGCAGCAGCCTCCCGCCAGCCGCGTTAACCCCACCCTCCAGGTCCCTCGATTTTGCCGCCGTCGAGATGGCGCATCGCAGTTAGCAAGGTGTCAGGTCAGGTCTTATGCAGAAGTTGGTATTCCCAAGACCTGACGCCTAAGGCCTAAGACCTGACACCTGACACCTGAGACCTGAGACCTAAGACCTAAGACCTAAGACCTGAGACCTAAGACCTAAGACCTAAGACCTAAGACCTAAGACCTGAAAGCTCAGACCGCCCGCCAGCTCCCGCCACAAAATCCTCTTGACAGCTCTCGGTGGACGTTCTACAGTTGTCCACCGAGAGCGAGCGCTCGTCTTGTTACCCGCGAGCGAATGCATCTATGCCCAAGCTTTTGGACGACACCGTCGCCAGGAACCGGCTCAAGATCGAACGCGCCGCGCTCAAGCTCTTTACCCGGCAAGGGTTTCACGGCACCACCGTCCGCGAAATCGCCCAGAGTGCCGGCGTCTCCATGGGCAAGCTCTACCTTTACTACCCAAACAAGGAAGACATCTTCATCGGCCTGGTCCAGCACATGGAGCAAAAAATGGAAGCGATCCGGCAGCGCAAGATTCTTCCCTTGATGCAATCCCCCGATCCGGAGTCGTTGAAGAAGCTGGGGAGGGCCGTCGGCCGCGTCGTTTCGCAGAATCTGGACTACTGGCGGCTGATGTACGTCGACGTCGTCGAGTTCCGTCATAAGCACTTCCTTCACAGCTATCGAGAAGTTGCGGGAGGCCTGCGCACCTATTCGACGGCTTTGTTTCAAAAGGCGCCGATTCCTTTTCCCAGCGACGTGAACCCCGGGTTTGCTTATGTCAGTTTGTACATGCAGTTTGTCACGCATTTTCTGGTGGAAAAACTCTTCGGCGCCGAGCGCTATTTGGGCGTGAGTGACGAAGAAGCTGTCGATCAGTTCGTCCGTCTGTACACCCGCAGCCGCAAGGGTCGAGTTGCGAAGCCGTAATTGCGACACCGCAATTGGGAACACAAGGAGGAAGTATGCGAACGCGAACACTGGTAACGCTGCTGGCGGCCGCCGCCATTCTCTGTTTCATAACGCCGATCGCGCAAGCGCAAACGGCTACCACCGGGCAAATCGTGGGTGTGGTGGCCGATCCCAGCGGGGCCGTCGTGGCGGGCGCAAATGTCACGCTGACTAGCGACGCCGGCGTGCGGCGCCAAACCACAACCGGCGGCAATGGCCGCTACACGTTTCCTCTGCTCGACCCAGGCGCTTATCGGCTCGAAGTGGCCCTCAGCGGATTCGCATCGGCCAAAGTGGAAGGCATCGCCGTCCGGATCACCGAGAGCTCGGTCATCGACGTTGCCCTCAAGGTGGCTGGTGCGCCGACCACGGTTTCGGTCACGGGCGAATCGCCGCTGGTGCAGACGGAAAGCTCGGCCAAGGGCACCGTCATCGATCAGCAAGAGATCCGGGCGCTGCCGTTGCCAACCCGCAACTTCCAGCAATTGCTGACCCTGACTACCGGAACCTCGGGCCCTCTCCAGAACTCATCCGAGTTGGGGCGCGGCGATGTTGCTGTGTATGTCAACGGCCAGCGCGCTCTCTCCAACAACGTCATCATTAACGGGGTGGATGCGAATTCCATCGGCACGGGCGAGAACCCAAATCTTCCGGTCCCGTCCATCGATTCGCTCCAGGAATTCATCGTGCAGACCAGCATGTACGATGCCTCCGCGGGCCGCAACGCGGGTGGCAATGTGGCCGCCGTCACCAAGTCGGGCACCAACAACATCCATGGCAATGTGTATGAGTTCAACCGGAATACCGATCTGAATGCCAATAATTTCTTTCTGAACCGGGAAGGCGCGCCCAAGCCCAAGTACAATCGCAACCAGTTTGGCGGCACGCTGGGCGGTCCGCTTCTGAAGGATCGTGCCTGGTTCTTCATCTCGTATCAGGGGACGCGGGAAAACAACGGCACCTCGCTGACCAATTCGCTCTCCACGGTGTTTCTGCCGGCTTTCTTGGGACCACAGCGCGACCCCGGATCGATCGCCTTGCTTTCGGCCTGCTATGGCTTGGGTGGATTTTATGATCCCTTTACAACCTTCCAAGCGCTGAACCAAAAGCTGCCCAACGGGCAATACATGATTCCTTCTGCGCCGGGCGTTACTCAGACGGGCTCTTGCCCAACAGGGGCGTCGAGCAGCCCAGTTCTGGAAACGATTCCTTCGAACTCAACTTACAAAGAAGACCAGTTCAACACAAGTTTGGATATCAAGCTGACTGAGGCGAACCGGTTCTTTGCCAAGTACTTTCAGTCGTTTAACCGCGAAAATCAGGCTCTTTATAATCAGTTCGGCGACGGCAACCTTTTCCAAGCGCCGGGATGGCCGACTGAGGAAGATGTTAACCAGCGCGTCCTCTCCGTGGGTGTGTCTTCGGTGATCTCGAATCGCCTGGTAAATGAAGTCAGGTTCGGGTGGAGCACGATTTACGGCCCCGGCAAGCCGTCGCAACCCGTCAGTTCAGCCGACTTGGACATTAGCTCTCCGTTGAGCACTCTGTTCCCGGGTATGCCAACGATGATTTTTGCGAACATGTTCACTCTCGGGCCGTCTGCCCTGGGCATCACGTATGCGGCGACCAACATGTATAGCGCCAGCGACACGATGACGTGGACGAAGGGCCGGCACACCATGAAATTCGGCGGCGAATATAAGCGCCAGAAGCTGGATGCCCCCTATTTCGACGTATTCCCCAACGGCGAAATCGCCTATGCAGGGTTCCTGACCGGCAATCCTTTCACAGATTTTCTAGCTGGCCTGGCCAGCGTGTCCGTGATAGGTTCAGGCACCAACAGTATCCATAATCGCGCCAACGACTTTTCGGCTTTCTTCCAGGATGACTGGAAAGTCGCCCCCCGCCTTACCATCAATCTGGGGCTGCGGTACGACTATTTCGGTCCCACCACGGAGACCCAGGGCCATTTTGTCGGCTTCGATCCATCGAAGGCTGTGACCACGCCGATTGTACCGGCGTGTGGGAATACTTGCGGGGTTGCCGTTACTGGCGGCTTCGTGCAGGCCGGCAACGGAAACTTGGCCGGATTTCCCAAAGTCAGCAACGGTTTGGTGAATTCGAACTACAAGAACTTCGGGCCGAGGGTGGGCTTCGCCTATCAACTAACAAGTGACGGCAAGATTGTTCTGCGCGGAGGGTATGGCATCTTCTTTGACCGTCCGAATATGCGGCTGTACAACAGCCAATTGTTCAATATGCCCTATGAAATGCTGGCCAGCGCGATCGCCACCTCAAACGAAAATCCATTTGTGCAAGTCCCGCTGCCCAGTTTCTTCCCGCTGAACCCGTTTAGTCCCAGCAATGCCGCCATCTTTCCGTATGGGGGATACCCGGCCGTGTTGCAGGTGACTCCCTATGGGTCCGCTAAATCCGTACCGACTATCGTTCCCGCCTCCGGCCTCTATCCAGACATCCATGACTGGAGCATTCCTTACATACAAACCTTCAACCTCGGAGTGCAAACCAGTTTCGCTAATAACTGGATGCTGGACTTGGGCTATGTCGGTACACAAGGGCGCAAGTATCCGCGCCTATTTTCTTTCAACCAGCCGTACGGTCCGTCGTACGCTGGAATACCTGCATTTGGAAGTCTAGGTGGGCCTCTCTTCCCCGGCTTCGGCAATCTGCCCGCCCCTGGATTGGGTAGCTTCCTGATGAAAAGTAACTCTAACTCCAATTACAACTCCCTCCAGGCAACCGTGAACAAGCGCTTTTCCCATGGCTTGCAAATGCTGCTCAGCTACACGTGGTCCCACTCTATTGACGACTACTCCGGAAGTGACGTTAGCGACATCACACTGCTCCCCGGTGACATGGTCAATGAAAGCCACAACTATGCCTCCTCGGATTTCGACCGGCGGCATCGCTTCGTCGCGAGTTACCTATACAACCTTCCGGACGCTTATCATGGTGGCTCCGCAATTGCGAGAAAACTGGTGAATTCCTGGGGCGTGTCGGGAATCGTGACTTTGCAATCCGGCCTTCCGTTCTCCATCCTGGGCTCGAATTCCCTGTTTGCGTTTACTCAAGCCGACCTGGCCCCCGGCCGGACGGTGGCGTCCGCAATTAAGAGCGGCAACGTGGCCGACCGCCTGGGGGACCGCCTGAACCCCTATAACCCCTATTTCGACACCAGCGCATTCGTTGTTCCGGCAGCCGGTACATCAGATTTCGGCACCCTGGGGCGGAACATCATTCCAGGACCGAAACAGATCAACACGGATTTCTCCATTTTGAAGTTCATTCCGATCACAGAAGCCCAAAAGCTGGAGTTCCATGCTGAGTTCTTCAATCTGTTCAACAACGTAAATTTCGCCAACCCCGTCAACGTAAAGTCCTCGGCGAACTTTGGGCAGATCGCGTCAACCACCACGGGGCCCCGAGTGATCCAGTTTGCGTTGAAGTACAACTTTTAGGGGGCGCATGAAAGACACAGGTCTGCGGGGTAAGGTCGTCATCGTTACCGGGGCCGCGGCGGGGATCGGCCTCGCCACGGCCCGGCTGTTTGCCAGTGAAGGCTGCCGGGTGGCGGCATGGGATGTCAACGATGCCGGGCGGGAAGAGTTGCTGCGCGAACTGTCCGCGCTCGGCGGAGAGCCGCTCTTCCGCAAGACGAACGTGTGCGACTCGCGCGACGTCGAGGCGGGCGTTCAGGAAATCGTCGCCCGCTGGAATACGGTCGATGTACTGATCAATAACGCGGGCATCACGCGCGACGCGCAATTCGTGAAGTGGAAGGATGGCGCGGTTGCCGGCACGATGACCGATGAAGCGTTCGATTCGGTCATCTCGGTCAACCTCAAAGGCGTCTTCCTTTGCTCGCGGGCCGTGGTGCCCCACATGATCCGCCAAGGTTCAGGCGTAATTCTCAATGCTTCTTCCGTCGTCGGTCTTTATGGCAATTTCGGTCAGACCAATTACGCCGCCACCAAAGCAGGAGTCATCGCCTTTGCCCGGACGTGGTCGCGGGAACTGGCGAAATACAATATCCGCGTAAACGCCGTCGCTCCCGGTTTCATCGCCACCGAAATGGTGCAGAAGATGCCGGAGAAGGTCGTCCAGGCCATGGTTTCGCACACGCCTCTCGGTCGCATGGGAAAGCCCGAGGACGTTGCCGAGGCCTATATGTGGCTAGCTTCCGATGCGGCATCGTTCATTACCGGTACCGTGCTCTCCGTCGATGGCGGGTTCGTGCTGGGGACGTAACTTACAGTAGCTCAAGAGGACTTATACATGACGCGTTACGCAACTATTGTCGCAACTGCCAGGTACGTACCTGAGATAGAAGTGACTAATGACATGCTGCGCGAGCGCTTCAAAGATATCCCGGAGTTCGTGGACAAAATGGAGGCCAGCAGCGGCATCAAGACGCGCTGGCATGCCCCTGAAACCTGGGCTACCAGCGATGTCGCCTTGCCCGCAGCCAAGCTCGCGCTGGAGCGCGCCGGCAAGAAGCCTGAAGATGTCGATCTGATCATCCTCGGCACCGATTCACCCGACTACATAACACCCGCTACCTCGGTCGTGCTGCAGTATAAGCTGGGCGCAAAGAATGCGGGAACGTTTGATGTCGGTTGCGCCTGCGCTTCCTTTCCCACGGGTCTTTCCGCAGCCGCGGGAATCATCGCCGCCAATCCAGGGATCAAGACGGTGCTGGTTATCGGCGTCTATCTCATGCACAAACTCACGACGGCCGCCGATCCTATGGTCTTCTTCTATGGGGATGGCGCGGGAGCGGCGGTGCTCGAACCCGCAGCTTCGCCGGGCTTTGTCACTTCCACCTTCCGCGCCGACGGCTCCTATCACGACTATTGGGGAATCTATTCCGGCGGCACTTTCGAGCCGGCGAGCGAAGCCTCCGTTAAGGCGGGGCGCACCGCTTGCACGATCAAGAACCGCTATCCTCCGGAGTTGAACGAGGAGACATGGCCGATCATCGTGCAACGGCTCGCTAAGGACGGTGGTTTTGCTCTGCGCGACGTCGATTGCTTCATCTTTACTCAGGTGCGGAAACCTACGATTGCACGCGTGATGGAGCGTCTTGGTGTGCCCGTGGAACGCGCGCATACCATCATGGAACAGTATGGCTATACCGGCTCCGCCTGCGTCGGCATGGCGCTCGACCACGCGATCGAGCAGGGCAAGGTGAAGTCCGGTAACCTGGTGGTGCTGGTTGGCTCGGGAGTCGGCTACAACCAGGCGGGCTGCGCGTTTCGTATGCCGTAGGCGAGCGTTGCAGGCTTGACTTTCAACTAAGCCGGCCGAAAGGAACGGAGTGGGCCTGGCAACTTACATTGTGCTGCTGCTGGTTTGCGCCGCAGTTACCGCTCTGATTGTCTTTTTCGTTTTCTTCTTTTTGCGACCCCTCGCGGTGATGGTTTGGTTCCGGAGGAACGCGCTTCGCCGAGCCGGCCTCCTTAAAACACGGCTCACGACCACCGTGGGAGAACAGATCGTTTGGCACGGCGGCTCCGGGCCCCTGCTGGTGTTGCTGCATGGCGCCGGCCATGAAGCGGCAGGGTGGTGCAAGGTGGCTCCCGAGCTGAAGCGCCATTTTCAACTGGTGCTCCCGGATCTTGCCGGCCATGGCGAGAGCGACCCGGTTGCGGGTGTGCTCAGTCTGGGAACGCTGCTCACCGCACTCGAACAAGTACTCGATGCAAGGTCCTGGCGAGACTCACCGCTGGTGCTTGCCGGTAATTCGCTGGGGGCCTGGATGGCTATGCTCTATGCGGAGAAACACCCGCAGCGGGTGACGCGGGTTATCCTCATCGATGGCGGCCCCATCAAGAACGCATCGGAGATTGGCATCATGCCCAAGAATCGCGAAGAGGCTCGGCGCGCGTTCGATGCCGTGCTGGATCCCGCCACTCCGCGGCCGCCGAGTTTCGTCCTCGATGATCTGGTCCGCGTCTCGAATACAGGTCCCATTTCGCGGCTGCTGGCCGCTGGCGTTGAAGATATGTCGAAATATCTGCTCGAACAGAAACTGGCCAGCTTCCAACTGCCGGTCGATCTCATCTGGGGCGCCTCCGATCGCCTCGTCCCGCTCGACTATGCGAAGAAACTGCAATCGCAGCTTCCGCATTGCGCGCTTACGGTCATTGAGCGTTGCGGCCATGCGCCGCAGCTCGAGCGTCCCCAAGAATTCACGCAAGTCTTGTTGCGAATTCTCGCGTCAGATTCGCCCCGCGCGTCCGCCACGGCGCAATCTGTTTCCCGACAGCCTGGGGAGAACTCGTGATCGCTGGCGACATTCTCGGAGAGCGCGCCCGCCTTAGCCCCGATGCGGTCGCATTGATCCACGTTCTCACGCGCCGCCAGTTTACTTATGCGGAACTCAATCGGCGGGCCTTGCGTTGCGCGCGGGTCTGGACCGATCTCTGCTCTCTCGCTCCAAGCGATCGCGTCTGCATCCTTTCCGAGAACCGGGTTGAATATGTCGATGCCTTCTGGGCCGCCGGCAAGTCCGGCATCGTCCTCGTCCCTCTCGGAACGCGCAGCACGGCTCACGAGCTGCACCAGATACTCGCGGACTGCGGGCCGCGCTGTCTCATGTACTCGGCACGGTACGAGACACTCGCGAAAGAGCTCCAACAACTCGTGGCCTTCGAACACTTAATAAGTCTGGACGCGGAAGACGGTGTCTCGAACGTCCTGAGTTACGCCCAAGCGATCGATCGGGTTCGTCCAGATCCGCTCGTAACAAGACTCCAACCTGAGGATCTTTTCTGCCTGCTCTATACCAGCGGCACCACCGGACGGCCGAAGGGCGTAATGATTCCGCACCGGCAGATCGCATGGAACGCCTACAACACGGTTATCTCCTGGCAGTTGCGGCAGAGCGACCGGGTTCAGGTCTACACGCCCATGTATCACGCCGGCGCCCTTACCGTATTCATGACCCCGCTGTTCGCGATCGGGGGGAGCATCGTTTTGCATGATGGCTTCGACGTCACCGAGGTTTTAAGAGCTTGCCAAGACTACGAGTGCACGATTCTTTTCGGCGTACCGACGATCTTCAAAATGCTCCTCGATTCGCCAGAATTCGCAGCGCTCGATTGCCGCCATCTGCGCTGGTGTGCCAGCGGAGGCGCTCCGCTTCCGTTACAACTTCTCCGTGCCTACCAGGAGCGCGGACTGATTTTTCGCCAAGGCTATGGTTTGACCGAGGTCGGCGTGAACTGCTTTGCCATGAGCGATGAAGACTCCCTGCGCAAGTCCGGTTCGATTGGTAAGCCAATGATGTTCACGGAGGCGAAGCTCCTCGATCCCCAGGGTAATAAGGTCGCAGCCAATGAGGCTGGTGAACTCTGCCTGTGCGGGCCACACGTCTGCCTGGGCTACTGGAACAATCCCGGCGCCACCGCCAAAGCGCTCGACCCGGAAGGTTGGTTCCACACCGGCGACCTGGCGCGTTGCGACGAAGATGGGTTCTTCTACATCGCGGGCCGCTGCAAAGACATGATCATCAGCGGCGGCGTCAACATCTATCCGGCGGAGATCGAAAAAGAATTGCTCGATCATCCGGCCGTTGCCGAGGCCTCCGTTCTGGGGACGCCCGACGAGAAGTGGGGCGAGGTTCCAGTCGCCTTCGTTGCGCTAGAATCAGGTGTGAGCGTCAGCGATCTAGAACTCATCGAGTTCCTTCGTCCCAGGATCGGTAAGATCAAACTACCTAAGCAAATCATTGTTATAAATGCACTGCCCCGTAACGCCTATGGCAAGGTCCTGAAACTCGAACTCCAGAGCCGATTGCGGAACCTCAAGCCTGGCGCCGACGGAAGCGATACGGTCACGCCAGAGCGCGAGTCATCTTAAATAAGATTAAGAGGTGTTCCATGAAGCGCATTTACATCGCCGCCTACCATCAATCGAAATTCGGAAAGCTCCTGGCCATGTCGGTGCCAGAGATCATCCAGAACGCGGTCAACGGAGCGTGCCACGAGATCGGCGTCGAGCCCGCCGCGCTGGATGTCGGCTCGATTGGCGCCACCTGCAACATTTCGCTGAACGAGCAGGGCCTGCTCGCCGGGCTGATGGCGATGCTGCCGGGCCTCGGCGGCAAGCCCATCGAATCCGTCGAGAACGCCTGCGCCTCGGGCGGTCAGGCCGTGCTCTCCGTCATCCAGAAACTCCTGGTCGGGTGGGGTGACGTCGGCATCGCGGTCGGCTACGAGAAGATGCGCGACGCTGAAGGCAAGATGGACGGCAAGCTCATCGGCAAGGCCTTGGGCTACTTTTCCCACCCCGACGAGCGCGAGGGCAAGGTGTTCATCTTCCCCCACCTGTTCGCCGAGATCATGGAGTGCTACCTGAAAATGCATCGGGTGCGGGAAGAGGATTTGGCGCAAATTGCCGTCGCCGAGTACGCCAACGCCAAGAACAATCCCTACGCCCAGATGCGCAATGTGCAGATCACCCTGGACCAGGCGATGAAGATCGAAGGCATCAATCGTTACATCGCCGAGGGCTTGCCCCTGAAAACCTACGATTGTTCCCAAATCACCGATGGCTACGCCAGCCTCATTCTGGCTACCGACGAGGGATTGCAGAAGCTCGGCGTGGCCAAGGCCGACTGCGTGGAGATCGCCGGCTATGCTCAGGCTACCGATCCCCTGAAGAAAGCGGGACGCGATGTCCTGCGGCCCGAAGGCGCTTACCGGGCGATGAACAAAGCCTATGACATGGCCGGCGTCAAGCCCGGGGATGTGAGCGTGGCGGAGGTGCACGATTGCTTCACGGTGATGGGCGCCATCGGCACGGAAGTGCTGGGTAAGGCCGCCGTCGGCCAAGGCGCCCGCTACTGGTGCGAGGGCAAAGCAGCCGTGGACGGCGAGTGCGCCATCAATACCTCCGGCGGACTGATTGCCAAAGGCCATCCCATCGGTGCCACCGGAATCGCCATGCTGGGTTGGTGCGCGTGGCAACTCCGGGGCAAAGCTCCCGCCGGGCTGCAAGTGAAGAATCCGCGCGTCGCCGCGACGTTCAACATCGGAGGGCCAATCTGCGCTTCCGTTTGTACGGTGCTCAGGCCCACCACGTAAGGGCGGGGAAACTCGACGTTGCACTTGATTTTGGGTGTGGCGTGATTTTGGGTGGAGCAGCGCTTCAGCGCTGCAATAACTGGCCTGTTTTTCATCAACAGCTTTAGCTGCTGAGGGCCCCTGCCGCATGAAGCGCGACTTTACCCGCAGCCTCTTTAGCCCCCCAAGGCCACAATGAGGTTGCCCACCGCTAGTTGCTGATCCCCGCACTCGGTGTGGGTTGCGGGATGGACGCCGCCGCCGTAGCCGCCGCCGCTTCGTTCAAGATGCGGTGGTGAATGGTGAACAGCGCCAGCTCCAGCCGGTCGGACACGCCAATCTTGTCGTAAACGTTGCGCAGGTAATTCTTAATCACCTGCTCGGTCGTGCCCAACTGGGTGGCGATTTCCTTATTCTTGTAGCCCTGCACAATCAGCGCCACGATGCGCAGTTCCTTCGCCGTCAACCGGTCGCGGACCCGCAGCCCGACCATATCGTTCTCGGTCAGTTCGCTCGGCACCGCCATATCCTGCACCCAGCTTTCGCCGCGCGCGATCTTGCGCACGCAGTCCACCAGCGCCGGGCTGGTCACGTTGCGATACACCACGCCATGGGCTCCCGCTGCCATGTAGCGTTGCGCGCTCTCGCCTGTATCGGCAAGCACCACGACGCGAGTCTTGTTCTTGTTGGCCGCCGAGAGGACGGAATTGAAATCGGAGTGGAATCCTCCGGCAATGATCAGCACCGCGGCGCGAAATTTGTCGAGCGCCATGAACATCTGCTCGCCAGTTTGCGCCTGGGCCACGATGCGCATTTCGTCTTCTACGGCCAGCACCTTGGCGATGCCCGCCCGGAAAATCGCCTGATTGTCGGCCAGAATAAGCTTCAACATGGATCACTCCCGCTTCTCTTCTTGGTTAACTTCTCGCTTAACTATTGGCGAACGAATTCATAAGAATCGATTACGCAAGCGACGCCCCGGTTGTCCCCGGTCCCGGCGCTGGCATTGGGCTCATCGGTCCGCACCACGCGGCCGCGGCATTGAATCACCACATCTTCCTTGCCCCCCGTTACTTCCGGCGGCAGCGTGATTTCAAACTCCACCGGCGACCCGACTTCGAGCGAAGCGTCGGCGCGGATGTACACTCCGGCGGCGCTCAGATCGCCAGTCATGCCGCTGGCCGCGCCCGCCCTCCCTTCCTCATGAATCTTGATCGGCAAATGCAGCGGAAACCTTTTCCCGGTACGTGCTTCGGCCACGACTCCTCCTCTGCGGTCGCTCTGCGCTTCCATCCAAGGCCAGAAGACCAAGCCGGGAAACCACCAAACTCCCAGCCCAGAGCCTAACCAGCAGCTATCGGCGTTATATCACGGAAAATACCGTAACAGAAGCCCTGATTACCGAAGTAATCCCGGTAGGAACTAGGTACCTCCCAGCCTCCAGACGGCCGCCGCCGCCCCGCCGCAGCCACAATCTGAGTGGAATGCCGCATTTTTGCTGGGTTCCGCGCGATGGCTGGCTGCGGAAAAACCCTGGATTTCGACTTACTCTTGAAGGAGTGCGGCTTCAGCCGGACGTATTGCTGGGGTCTGCCGGTGGAGCGCCGGGCGTCCCCGCCCGGCTGGACGAGACGCCCGTCCCTCCCACCCGATGGTGGCTGGGCCTAAAGTGGCAAGTTGCGTGAACGGAGCCACGTGGCTGTTGGTATTGGCGCCAACAAGAAAAACCCCCGATCCTCGCGGACCGGGGGTTGGGTTGAACTGGTTTGACCTTGGGTTTAGTTGGTGCGTGTCGTAAACAGCTGGCGGAAGCCCAGGCTCTCCACGTCCTTGAACAACGGCGTTCCGGGTGGCAGGCCGCCCGGTGAGGTAAAGTCCAAGTCGAAAGAGTAATTTCGCGTTGGCGGACTATACACGGTTCCTGTTGTCCAACAGCACTTATAGAACCCCGTATTGTAGGTTGAGTAGTACAGGCTCACCAGCGAGCCCTTGTAATTCACGGTGGTTCCCCAATTTTCCAGGTAGCGCAGGAAGTTGTGTACGCCTCCGTCGGTGCCGGTATCCTGTGCCGTGGCAGTCCAGCCCGTCGTATTCGCATAGGGGAAGGTCCTGTTCTTCCCGGCCGCGATGGCCAACCGGTAAGAGGTAGCGGTGTTCGCCGTGCGATTACTCGCGCTGGTAACGGGCGCAGTCATGCTTTCCAAGTCCTTCCAGTTATCCGAGAGGAGAGTGACGGTATCGGCAATGACCGCCGCCGCCGCGTGTCCGACCGGGTCGTTCGCAAGCTGTAAAGCGGCGGTGGTGTCGTTGGGCCAAGTCGCCGCGTCGGCCGCGTTGCTGTTGTAGTCGCCCAGGATGTACACCGGGTTCTCCGATGCCACGGTGAAGCCGCCAGGGCTAGCCGCAGTTTGCCCTCCGTCAGTTCGCACCGGTACGTTGTTGAGCGAACCATCCACTAGCCGCAAAACGTGCCGCGCTCCGCTGACCCAGTTCTTGCGCGCTGTGGCCATGCAACTGTTAATCCGGACGCTCGGCGCCGCCGTGCCGAAGGGATCGGGATGGGCAGCGGAGTTAATGGCAGTATTCAGGTTGGTAGCGCCGTTATAGAAGCCCAACCCCATGTTCAACGGGCCGAAGTTGTCCAAGTATCCGTTCTCGTTGTCGTCCTCGGGAGAATTGGCAACCGGAGGTTCCAGCACTCCGTCGGGCGTGCCCTTCGAACTGGAGTGGTTGATCACGTCTTCCATGCCCGAGTCGCCAGTCTTCGCCGCTGTGCCTGTAGGATTCATAGGCGGATGCGGGTTTAGGAGCATGCCCCGGCGATCCGAGAAATAGAGCACGTAGCCATTCTGTTCCTGATAATCCACATTCCCGCCGTTGCCGACGATCGCTCCCGACAACCATCGCTTCAGGTTGCCCACATCGATTTCGACGGCGTTCATCACCCCGTTGGTCGTGCAACTGTCGTTCCCCGCCGCCTGAGCCAAGTCGCGATTCTCACCTTCGCGGTCATCGTAGAAGTTGATGGGATACCAGTTAAAGGCCGTGACGCTCTGTGCCGTTGTCGAAGTGCCAAACGCCCACTGCGTCGACCCCGTGTCTTCCAAAAGGGGCGGCGTGGCGGTCCACGCCGTGCACTTGCCGCCGCTTGTCGCCGTGCAGTTCGGGGTACTCGCGGTGTTTGCAGTTAGCAGCGAAAATGCGGGGGGCGTACCCGAAGTGTCAGTGCCGCGGTCCGCCGGCTCTTGCAGCAGCAGAATCGCGTTCGGATTGATCGGATTTTTAACCCCGCCCGCAGGGGTACCTCCACCAGAGGCCGTAGGTGGCGTTGTGCCCCGTGCAAATCCCAGATTCAGCCATTCAGTGGTTGCCGGGTGCCAGGTGCCCGAGGCGTCCTTGTATTCCACCCGCAGGTAGCCATCGATCAGGTTCCAGGTTGCGGTCTCGGCGCTCTGCAGGCCGGCCAAGGTGGTCACGGGGGCCGTGTTGCTCACCAGGTAATACGGAGTTGCCGGCGTCGACGGGCAATTTGCGGGCTTGGTGTACTGTAGCGAGCCTGCCGGCGGACACAGGGTGAGCGTCGGCGCTGCGCTGGCGCTGCTGCCCGAGACAATCGGGGCCCCCGGCCCTCCCAAATTACCCGTTGGCTGGAGCCCCTGTAGTGTGGGACTCGTGTTCTTTGCATTGCCATACCACGCCGTCGGCGCGGCAGGCCAGTCCGGGATGTCGGTGCCGTTGAGGGAAGCAGTGGCGGAACCAGACACCACGCCGGCGGATGGAACCGCGTTCGAGGCGGCGGCGAAGTATAGCTGATAGGTGCCGGCAGCGAACGTCGAGGGGTAGTTGCCCGCCGTCATGGTAATCCCATAGTCGTTGGTATGAGTCGCGCCCGTTGCCGTCGCCTGCGTGGTTGTTATGTTCACCAGGCGGACGTCCGTACTTTGTGCTCCGCCCGGAAATTCATTCGGGTCGTCGCTCAATAGCACGTGAATCTGCGCCATGTTGTATTCGCGCGAATCGCCCAGCGCCGAGTCGGGATCCTCGCCCGCCGGCGGCCGGCGAATAATCTCGTACGGGTGGTTCGTTCCGTTGACGAAAGGCATCGAAAGCTGCGTAGCTCCCGTCCCTGGGTTTGCCGTCAGCCCATAGTCCCCGTTGATGATCTCGTGGCTGGTCGTGTTCTTGGAAAAATTGTTCCAGGCGTTGGCGCCGTTATAGGTCGACACCGGCGGGTTGGTCGGAGAACAGGGGCTGGCCCCGCACCCCCCCATGCCCTGCACGCTGCCGTCCCCGTAAGACGCGGCGGTGGGGGCGTCCATTGCCTTGCATTTATTAGTGTTTGGCGTGCAGGCAAGCGGGTCATTGGCGGTCGGAATATAGATGGTGCCGGTATAACCGTTGGCGGCTGTGCCATTGCCGTTGGCCAGGTCGACGCGAACCACGTTGCCCCACGCCGACAACTGGCTGTGAAAGGTTACGGAAGCATCGCCGGCAAGGTACAAGTCCCCGTTGGTGTGTACGGGGCCGGCGAAGTCCATGGCCGGGCCGGGGAAAAACGAGAGATCGCTCTCCGAGAACACGCCAAATTGGAACACTGGAATCAGCGCCACCTGCGCGTTCCGTATCACGCTGACTTCCTGCCCGCCAGGAAACTGCGCCGTCGCCAGCATGTTCACGGGGACGATCTGCGCATACAAACCCTGGTTCGGCCCGGAGGCGACGTTTCCCCAGCTCAGCAGGCTCTTGAAGTTGGCCTGAGTCGGACAAGCCGCTCCCAGCACACCCGGTGTGACCTGATAGTCTTTCCAGGTGATTCCCGCGATCGCCGGTCCACCGGTGGCGGGGGCTCCCACGTTGCAGATGTCTTGGGAACTGGGGGACTGCGCGTTCTGGAACACGGCAGCCAAGTCGGAAGTCATTTTCTCGACGCCACCCTCGGTGGAGCGAAACGCGGCGTTATTCTGCAGATCGCCCCCGCCCACCTTGCCTTCGGTGTTGACCATCATCATCAGCCCGATGCTGATTCCCGACAGCAGCACCAGCAACAGCAACGACGCAATCAGCGTGAATCCTTTGGCGTGCAGTCTCGTGCTCTTCATAGCGTAACTCCCCCTGGTGTCGCTCACCTTCGCCTCGCTCCCCATCGCTCGGCTTTCCCTCGTCTTACTCCCCTTCACCCAGCAGCTAATGAAGCGGATATTGGTTGTTGTACGTCAGATCTCGCGCGCTGACCGAGGTTTCCAAATCTAATCCCTGATAACCCACTACGCCTTTCAGGGCGCTGTCCATCGCCATGTGCAGAACGTTGATCTTGGTGATGTCGATGGGGCTTAGCCCAGTCGAGGTGCCGGCAACACAGACATCGCCTGCTGCGCCGGGGTTTTGACAGCTGATCGCCGGCGAAGGCGGATCGGTGGCGTCGTTGAAAAGGTCATAGGTGAACTTCATGTAAACCACTCCGTCCGTTACTGGCATCGGAGAGTGTCCACTAATCTGCCGCATCAGCCGCGCCGGCGTGACCGTGTTGTCGAGGTAATAGGTGATGGCCAGAAGGCGCACCGGCAGCGCGCCGGTAGCGCCGAGCGCCTCTCCGTTCAGGCCGGCGTTGGCGCCGGCGGCTGTCTGGTTCATCTCCAGCGGATCGTTGTTGGCGAAGGGGACGATGTAAGTGGTTCCCACCGCGTTTAGGCCCGTCGCAATAGAGCCCGCCGTGACTTCGCCCACTACTGGGGTACCGTTCAAGTTCATCAAGACCAGATCGCCCGGCGTCAGCCCCAGGTAGCTATCGTTCACCGCCTGCGGAGCGTTCACGCCGTTCGGCAAACAGCCCGGAGGCGGAAAAGCCGGGAGCAGCCCCGTCTTTGGATCCGGTATGGTGGACGGCCCGAAGGTCACCTGCCCCTTCGCCGTCACGGTCGCCTGGTAGCAATTCAAGTAGAAGGAACTGTCCGCGTACGCCACCGTGACAGCGTCGGTCGGTGTCGGGTTGCTGGCGAGCGTCGGCCCGAGATTGTATCCCGGCATCAGGCCGTAAAGAGTCGGTGTTGCACCCTGCAAGGGATAGGTCCCCGCGACGGTGTTGTTGGGGCCCAGGTAACACTTCCCCGTCTGATCGCAGCCATACACCGGAGTGATCGCGGAGGGCAGGGCGACCTGCGTGCCGTTGCCCAGGCCCGAGCCGGCCAGGCCCAGGTCCTTGGTCAGCATGTCGGAGGCGGCCCGAAAGTCCTGCTGCAGTTCCGCCCGCTGCGAAACTTTCCAGGTCACGCTCACGCCTTGGCTGTAAAGTTGCACCGCCGCCCCCACCACCAGCGTGCCCAGCGCCATGGCAATCAACATTTCCAGCAGGCTGAATCCACTCTCGCGCTTTGTCGATTGATCGCTCATAACTCCCCTTCACCGGTACTTCGAAATGAACGAATTCAAAACGTAGGTTTTCTGTAGGTTCGTTTGCGGAGCTGTGTACTGCATGGTGATGGTCACGCTCCGCAGCGTTGGCACCAGGGTGTCGCTGGCGTCGAACAGCGGCGTTATCTGGATGGCGCGCTGAAAGCCGGTCAAAGGGATCTTGATATCGTCCGCGTCCCCATACTTCCCATCGGATCCCGGTTCTTCAAGCGTTTCCTCGCCCGCGGCCGCATCGTCGGCCGTCCCAAAGATTCCGTCCGCTCCGGAGTTGTAGATCGGTTGGTATACCGGACTACCCGCACTGCCGACGAAGATGCCGCAGGGTGCGGGAAGGTCGGTGCAGTACTGGGTACCCGTAGTATTCTGGATTGCGTCCCAGCTAATCTGCGACGTGTTGCGCGCGGTCACGATACTCTCGTACGCCTCGTTCGCCAGTTGCTTGGCGATCATGTCCATCTGCGAGGTCTGCGTCGCAGCCATGGCCAGTCCGAAGACGCCCAGCACGCTCACCAGACCCACCGTCAGAATGACCATCGAGATCATGACTTCGATCAGCGAAAATCCGCTTTGCGCTTCCTTTCGCGCGCCCGCCTTGACGCCGCGCTCCATCATTGCCGTTGCCATTGATAGCCTCCCCCAATCGCGTAGAGCCGCCATCCGCGAATGCGTCCCGTCCCGCCCCACAGCGTGATTGCCCGCGAACTCAGCAGATCTCCCGCACGCGCGAGGTACACCACGCCTCCATCCCAAGTGCCCGGACAACTACCGTCGTTGTTTGTGCCCGGCGCTCTCTGCGACGAACCGTCGGGGCAGAAGTAAATCGTCGATTGCCCCCCGCCGCTGCAGCCGCCGCAGTTTATCGTCCACCCAAAATCGATGGCTGGCGCCCCCGATCCATAGCCATCTGGAACTGCCGTGGCGGCCGTGGGAAGTCCCGGCAGCGCCAGAAACGACACGTCCGACGGCAATGTATAGATCACCGCATTCTGATCGCCCTGAAATCCGGCCACCGTTGGCGCCACCGTGATCGTGGCGTAAGGACTCGGCGAAACCGCGTTCGCAAAAGTCACGGAGTACGATGTCCGCTGCGCCACCGCGTTGCCGCGCGCCAGACGCATTGCTGCCAGGGTCGTGTTAAACGCATTGGTCAGGCGCTGGTCCTTCATCACCGGGCCCAGACTGACGAACGAAATCGACACCATCGTGATGGTGATCGCCAGCACGATTACCATTTCGAGCAAGCTGAAGCCGCTCGCTTGATGCCTCGAATTTTTGTTCAGACTTCTCATAGACATTTGCCTAACCGCGGCCCCCGCTCGGCGGAACAAAATCTGCAAGCCAAATTCGTGAAAATGAAATTGGCCCGCCGGGTGTCTCCAGCGCCCCGCTGGGGATCACCCGTTCCGATACCATTCTGGCTGTGATAGTAGGGATGGGACAGGATTGGGTCAAAGTACCGCAGTACATTGGCCCGCGTTACCATGGTCACTACTGTGGGCGGCTTGCGCTATCGATGCTTCGGATGCGACCGTCGGCCGCGCTCAAAACAAGGCTCTTGTGCTGGCCGTCCCGCGGCCCACTTTTCGAAAACGCGAAAGTTGGTGGCCTTTCGATTTCTTCTTTGACCACAGGAATCGCAGGGAAGCTTACTCGCAGGCGCTGCGCCCCGCCGGTTCGAAGCGATCCATCTGCGCGTCGTGTTGGCTGCTCAGGCGCCCGTCGGCGGTTTTTCCGTACTGCTCTTCGCCCGGACAGTAGTAGAGAGCGCTGTGCGGATCGACCCAGACCTCGATGCCCGGGTCTCCCTGAAGATGAATCGCGGGTGCGGGCGCCTCGGCGATTCCGCTCGCGACCAACGCCCTCTCCCACGGGCTGAGCGCCGCTCGTCGCGGCGAGCCGGCCGCCGGCCACAGCAGGGCTAGCGCCGCTACGACGATGGCCGTCCCCAGATACAGGTCGGCGCGCCGAAAGCGCAGCTTCACGCGCCCGTCCGCCAAGCGCCGCATCCAGGAACTCGTGGCGGCGCTTCCGTCGATACTGGCCACGTCCGGGGAAACGTCCGGAGAAAACTCGTCGCTTGCCGATAACGCAAACGGCTCACCGGTCGCATCCGCGTCTTCTCGCGTCAACTCTGCCGGCGCCAAGGCCTTGACGATCGCTTCCGTGGTCCGTCGGCCTTCGGCCGCTGGTTCAACCAGCGCGGGCCGGTTGAGCACCGCCCGGTTGCGCACAGGTTGGATGAGCACTGGTTTGTTTAGCACCGGATCGTCGAATCCGGAATCGTCCAACCCTCGCTCCCCGTGCTCGTCCATCTGCCCGTCCATGGCGTCGTTCTTTTCCTGCGCCATCGGTTTCTCCGCAACTTCGGCCGAGAGCTCGGGCCACAAGCCCCGCTCCTGGCTCATCAGCCACATCGAAGCCCAGTTGTGCTGCAGGCGTTCTCCGGGACGCAGTTCGTCCGATCCGCTGCTTTCAGAGTGCGGAGCAGCGCGCGGAGCGTCACGACGCTGGACCCTCTCGCCTTCCGATTCCGCCGGCGCCTGTCGAACGCGTTTTCGCTGGTCGTTATGTTCCTGAATGACGAAGGCAGCCGACAGCAATCCCTGAAAGGATTCCTCGTCGAGAGTCAGGTTGGGCCGGCTCGAGGGCATGGCATCGTGGGGGAGGAAGAAACGTCCAACTGACCCTATTATAGTGCAAATCCGGCCAACCTGAAAACGAAAGAAAGCGAAGCGCGATTTGGGACTGGATTCCCGATTACGGCCACCAATTTGGAACCGTTTCATGAAGGCCGTCCAATAAAAGGCGAAGGAAAGTGGAAAATGGAAGCTAACTGCATGGTTCTAAACGGCCTCACGTACAGCGAATATTTGGCGAACCATTTGCATTGGGTTGACGGTGGGTCGCAACCCCAAGACTGAACTGAAGGAGCAGACATAAAGACAATGATTAACCTCAATGAAATCAAAATAACTCCCCGTGACCAGCAGGTTCTGCGTCTGCTCGTGCAGGGGTGCAGCAACAAGGAAATCGCGAGCCACTTGAACATCAGCCCGCGCACCGTCAAACAACACCTGCGCACGCTGTTTCTGCGCGCAGGCATCAAAGAAGGCCGGAAGCGCGTGAAGCTCGCGACCGCCATGTTCATCAAGGAGCAGGTGCAACCATGCAACCCCGCGATCGGCTAACCGCCAAGGAAGTGCAAGTCGCGACCCTGGTCTGGCAGGGCCTTACCAACAAAGACATTGCCCGCGTGCTGATCACCAGCGAGCAAGTCGTCAAGAATTATCTGCGCACCACCTTCGACAAGCTGGGCGTCTGGACCCGGCTGGAACTAGCGCTCTACGTCGCCAGCCACGGCGGAGCGAACTGGTATCTGCAACTCGGCAATGGCCTGTTGTCACCGGCGCCAACATGGAACGCCCTGGCGGCGCAGGAAGGCGTGTCCTTCGCCGATGCGGGAACCAAAGCCGCAGCAGTGGCCGGGGGAACTCCCTAGAGGGATCGAGTGAAAATGCGGGTGCCCCACTCATCGCGTTCTTTGCGATGAGTGGGCGCTTTTCGATGGCCCAATGTCCCGACGACCCGTTCACCCCACTCCGCATGATTGTTTTCCATTTTCGATCTCACTCGAAGGCAACAGATTTCACACCGGCTTCCGCGTCGCCCACTGACGCGGCCCTGCCGGCCCTGTAAATTCGTTGGGATTGGCGCCTTAAGCCTCATCGTTTCATCGTCATAAACTGCCAGCGTCTCTGCCGGCCCGCCGCCGGACGAGCCCTGCCGCTCCCCTTATTCCCGGTAATCAAATTGCTCGGTTACTTATGGATCCGTTCGCTCGCTCGTTCAGTCAAGACTTGATTCGTGCAGCGCTTGATCGGTTCAAAGCTCGATCATTCGGTCCCAAGACTGAGGTAGCCATGGCCCTAAAAGACGTTTTCTGGATGGCCTGCGACTCGACCGAGCAACTGCGCGCCGAATACGGCCCCTTCCACACCCGCGAAGAAGCCGAAGCCGAAGCCCGCAAACTAGGCTTTGGATACCTGCTGCGCTACGAGCACATACTGGGCCCCAACGAAGAGATCGAAGAAGTCCGCTGCATTTTTCTGGAACTGCAGAATAGGGATGGGCAGTATCTATCCCGGCCAGGCGTAACCTTTCACACCCGCTGTGCCAGTTGCGGAGAGACCGCGACCCACGAACTCTCCTGGCAAGCCGAAGTCTGGGCCGACATCCACGAATTCGAACACTCCCGCCACCGAGTCCGGCTCTTCGAGCACGCCCGAGGAGAAGGTCTAAAAGAAATAGCCGACTGGCGAGGCCACGCCGCCTAAGCATGTGTGTGTGGAGCGGGCGCCCTCGCCCGCTGCCTTTGACCTTGATCTAGCCTTTGAATTGTTCCCTAAAATATAACCATCGGGTCCCCCATCCTAACGTCGTGGTTTTCAACGTTAGAGCCTGCCCTGAGCGAAGCCGAAGGGGTGGGATTCCACAGCATTGTCCCCATAGGATTTTCCTAGACGCCATCAGAAATCCAAGCGGGTGCCCCCGCAAAATTGTCATCCTGACCCTGAGCGCAGCCGAAGGGGAAGGACCTGCTTTGGCCCGCGCCAAATGACTTTCGCCGCCATCCCTCCACTCCCCAACCCAGCCAGCACCAAACTGCTCTATGTATCTTTAGCGGGGACTGGTAGATAATGATCCCGACCGAGGGGGTCATGGGGAAATCCATGGCCCTTTTTCGTTGCCTTGCCCTCAGCACAGGCATATAGAAAGGCAGAAGCGAGGGATGGATGGCGGTACGCAACTATTGGCTTGATCTTTTTACGCCAGTGACGTGGCAAGAATTTCTTCAATCAGGTGGCAAAGTGTCCGGCTTCCGGGACTCGAGGTGGAACACCCTCCAGAAGGTCAAGCCAGGAGATTATTTCCTCTGCTACGTGACAGGCATATCGAGATGGATTGGCCTGCTTGAAATCACTTCGGAAGCCTTCCGAGATACGGCCCCGATCTGGAAGGACGAAAGCTTTCCCTGCCGCGTGAAGGTTAAGGTCATAGCAGAACTAACTCCCGAAACTGGAGTTCCGGTTAAGGAGATGAAGGATCAGCTGTCTGTATTCCAAACGGCAGGCGGCGCGCTGTCTTGGACTGGCCATTTCCGGGGCTCACCGACGAAGTGGAAAACAGCCGACGGCGAGGCCGTAGTCAAAGCCGTTCTACAAGCTGCAGAATCACCGGTTGTGCGTCCGATTGATCCTGTCAAGCTGAAGTACCGCCCGAAAGCGCTAAAAGCGAAAATCGGGCTGGTCACAGTCCCAGAGTCCGAAGGAACGGATCAGCCCGAACAGGAAGTGATAAAGGAACCTGCGGCGCACACTGAGATTCAGTGGCTGCTTCTTAAGTTGGGCTCCGACATGGGTTTCAGCGTCTGGGTGGCGCGGAACGACCGCAGCCGTTCGTTCGGGGCGCATCGCTTCGCAGAGATACCCGCGCTGAAGTCGAGCCTTCCCCTCCAGTTCGACGATGCAACCAATCGGACCATCGAACTGATCGACGTGCTCTGGCTCGACCGGAACTCAATCGTTGCCGCGTTCGAGATCGAGAGCACAACATCGATTTACTCGGGACTATTGAGGATGGCAGACTTGGTGGCGATGCAGCCGAACCTGAACATCCCCCTTTTTCTGGTCGCGCCTGAAGAACGCAGGGAGAAGGTCTTTGCTGAGGTCAACCGTCCAACGTTTTCTCGACTAGACCCTCGCCTGGCAGAGATATGTCGTTACATCTCGTTCGATGCGCTGAGGGAGCGATTAGGGCGGGTGAAGGATTTTGTTCGCTACTTGAAGCCGGATTTTCTTGAAGAATTGTCAGAGGCGTGTGACTTGGAACAGGAGTCGTAAGCGACCCCCGAAGTCGATGCGAGCCCCTGCAAAGAGCCGCTAATTGAACCTGCTTCTTAGGTTACACTCAGGATTAACGAGGATATATGAAAGCCCTGGCGCGCGTTGATAACTTCGGCGGCACCGATGCTGACAATGACGACATTCTGCTTCAAGCCTTCGAGGACCACGAAGCATATCTGGACATCATCGCACTCCGTCGGCACATGATTATCGGCAAGAAAGGGAGTGGAAAAACAGCTATCTTCAAAAAGATTATTACAACCAAAGCACCTGATTTCTTTGCCTACGGACACACTTTTTCAGACTATCCGTGGCACTATCATGAGAAACAAGCTCGCATTGGTATTCCCGACTTTGATAAGTACACCCACAGCTGGAAATACTTAATCCTCCTCTCTGCTGCAAAGGTCGCATTAAACCAGGATCAGTCACTTCCTTTCGACGCATCGACGATGGAGGAAATGCTCCGACTTGAGTCATTTGTAGTTGACACGTATGGGAGTCGAGACCCGGATCTCTCCCAGGTGTTCAGTCCGATAAAGCACCTCAAGCTGAAACCGTATTTTGAGCTGGACTGGCGAATTCTTAAGGCCGGGGTCTCGCCTGAGGCTGTGCCCGTGACTGAGTTGCCGACGATCATCCAAGAAGTGAACGCGGCCTTCGGGCGCACGGTCCTTGGTTGCCTCAACCCAGCGCATAAATACTACATAGCGTTTGATCAGCTTGACTTGGGATTTGATCCCAACACCTCCGAGTATGCAAACAGGCTAATAGGGCTGCTGTTGGCCAGCCGTGATATCAACCTTGCAGCACGCGAGGCCGGGATCAAGCTGTTCGCGGTGGTCTTTCTGCGTGACGACATTTATGACTGCTTGCATTTTGAGGATAAGAATAAGATGACTGAAAATTTCGTCTCGCTCATTGAATGGGATACTCCTCGGACTCAAAAGACTCTGAAGGCGCTTATGGAGCGTCGCTTCAGCATTGTCCTCGGTGATAAGGATAGCCCAGAGATCGGCTGGAACGATGTCTTCAACGAGGACCGTGAAATGCCCGGGCATCAAACCAAGTACGAGCATATGCGTGACCGCACATATCTTCGGCCACGCGATCTGATCAAGTTCACCAATTGCGCCCTTGCGCGGTACAAGGAGCGGGCTGGCGAAGATTCTGGCCCAGATCATCTGGGTAAACTCGACAACGTGGACGTCCACAATGCCCGCATCGAATTCAGCGAATACTTTCTGCGTGAGATCGATGATGAAGTACACAAACATATGCCGGACTATGGAAAGCACCTTGACGTTTTGCGTGCTCTTGGTAAATGGCAGTTTGAACGCGGGGAGTTTGACGCGACCTACAAGGAACAGTACCCGGGGGCGGCCTTGTCCCCCGCCGATGTCTTGGAGAAACTCTACGACTTTTCCTTCATCGGCTTCTACCGTGCCGGTGGCCGGGGATTTGGCGGGTCAGAGTATATGTTCAAGTACCGCGAGCCTCGTACCCGGTTTGATCCCACGTCAACCCGCTACCGGATTCACCCAGGACTGATCGAGGTGATGGGATTGAAGCGAGCATAAACGGGAGGGGCGGGGGGGCGGGTAGGCCCCTTCTCCCGCGCGGGTATAACGCGAGTTGCCCTCAAACGTTGACATGGGGAAAATCCGGGGGTGCCCCAGAGCCTGCCCTGAGCTTGTCGAAGGGTCTCGCGCTTTTCGAGACCTGGGCTTCCGCGCCGTGTCAGTCTTGGGGTTTTGTTTGATGACGGCACTGAGTTTCCGTGCTTGAGGATGCCACGATAGGGCGAATCTAGGCTTGCCGCCGTCCTTGCTCTCCCTTCGAATCTCGGCTTGATGACATAGGACGCTGGGCTGAAATACGGTCCATATGTGTTGCTTTGTCCTCTGGCCATTCGCCCGAAGGTGGCGCGATTTGATCGCTTCTGGTCTTTTTTGTAAGCCATGTCAGCAGCGTCAAGACGACGCCGGCGAGGACGGCAAAAAAGATCAGTTTCACGACGATATGCAGCAGAAGAGACATTAGGTCCGCTCCGAGGGGGGAGTAGCGGTCTGTCGATCTTCTATCTGGGCAGATTATACTGCCGATCTGCAGTTTCCGTGATTTTTCATCACAACCATCCGTGATCGAAATCCATTGACATAAGCCCCATCCTGCGCGACGATAAAGATCTGATTGGGGCAGTTTCGAGCTGTGTCCGTCCACCAGGACGCACCTCGAAGCTGCCCCAAACCCATTTTCAGCGCTCTTTGACAACCTAAGTCCTTATTCCGGAATATTTTGACTTTAAGTCCTTTAAACCCAAAGATTTGACGGGAATTTCCTCCTAACTCTATGATTCCAGTAGAGGAGGGGGGGAGGGGGGTACCCGTAAAGATCGGACTTAATAGAGCGGGTAGGGGTCCTTCGACTCCGCCGGAACTTCACTTCGTGAAGTCCCGGCTCCGCTCAGGATGACAAGCTGGATAGGGCAGCATCCAGAGGGCGATCCGGACCTCAGCGAGCTAGTTTCGCGGCAGCCGCTTCGTCAAGCATCCACAGCAGTTTTCCGTCGGATGGCTGCACTCTCCGTGAGGGAAGTGGAGGAGTGTTCTTCCCCTCGAGCACCTGATGCAGCATGTCGGCCTTGTCCGCGCCGCTGACCATGAACATTACTTCGGCAGCACGATTGAGCACGGGAAAGGTGAACGTGATGCGGTGGGTGTTGAACTTCGCGACCCAGTTGGCAACCACCAGTCGAGACTGCTCGTCGAGCGCCGCGGAATCGGGAAACAGCGAAGCGGTGTGGCCATCGGGACCCAGGCCCAGCAGAATCAGGTCAAAGCGAGGAAACTCTCCGGACTTGATCTCAAAAAATCGGCGGAGCTGAGCCTCATAGTCGGCCGCAGCCGCGGCGGCATCGGGATTCTCGGCCGCCACGCGAAACACGTTCTCCGCCGGAATCGCAGGCTTTATTTTTGCCAGCAACGATTCCTCGACCATCCGATAATTGCTGTCCGGATCGGTGGGCGGAACGTGACGCTCGTCGCCGAAAAATAGAAAGACGCGATTCCAGACGAAGTCGGCGTAATTCGACGCGAGCAGGGAATAGAGAGCCTTCGGAGTCGAGCCCCCGGAGAGTGCGACCGTGAATCGTCCCTGGGCGCCGATGGCGGTGCGAGCCGCACCGACGAATTCTTCAGCGGCAGCGTGAAAAAGATCGGCCGCAGTGGCCAGCACTTCGATGGATCGGGAAGGCATTTGTAATTTGCGATTTGTAATTTGTAATTTTGTAATTTTGTAATTGGGTAATTTGTTAACTTGCTCTTGGTTTCAAATTACCAATTACAAATTACATATTACAAATTACTTTTCAAAGTTTCTCCAGCGCCGCCCATCGCGTTCCATCAGTTCGTCGGACTCTTTCGGGCCCCAAGCTCCAGCCGGATAGTTGGGGAAATTACGCGGAGGCAGCGCTTTCCACACATCGAGCACGGGATTCACGATGCTCCAACCGGCTTCGACCATGTCGGCGCGCTGAAACAGCGTAGCGTCGCCGATCATGCAGTCATGCAGCAGGCGTTCATAACCAGTCGAAGGAGTAACCCCGAAGTAGTCGGCGTAAGCGAAGTCCATATTGACTTCGCCCAGTTGCATGGCAGGTCCAGGAGTTTTGGCAGCAAAGCGCAACGAGATGCCTTCTTCCGGTTGGATGTGCAGCACCAGTTGATTGGGCATCATGGTTTCGATCTGGGTTTCGCGGAACAGCATGAAAGGCGCGCGCCGGAACTGGATCACGACGTGAGTATTGCGTCCAGGCAGGCGTTTGCCGGTGCGCAGATAGAAGGGAACTCCCGCCCAGCGCCAGTTGTCGATCAGCAGGCGCATGGCGACAAAGGTTTCGGTGCGCGAGTCGGGAGGCACGCCATCTTCGGAACGGTACGCGGGCACGCGCTGGCCGTCCATGACGCCGTCTCCGTATTGGCCGCGGATGGTTTTGCTGAGCACGTCTTCATTGCTGAAGGGCTGAATGGCGTGCAGGATCTTGGCCTGCTCGTCGCGCACCGCGTTCGCCTCGAAGGAAATCGGAGGCTCCATCGCGGTCAGGGTGATGAGCTGCATGATGTGATTGGGAACCATGTCGCGCAGGGAACCCGCGCCATCAAAGTAGCCGCCGCGGCCCTCGACGCCGACGGTTTCGGCGACCGAAATCTGTACGTGATCGATGTAGCGGCGATTCCAGATGGGCTCGAAAATTCCGTTCGCGAAACGGAGCGCCAAAATGTTCTGCACCGTTTCTTTGCCCAGGTAGTGATCGATACGGTAGATCTGGCGTTCCGAGGCAACTTTCAAAAGTTGCTGGTTCAGAGCCTTGGCAGAATCCAGATCGTGGCCGAACGGTTTCTCGACAATCACGCGCCGCCAATGGCTGTTTTCTTCGGTCATCAGGCCGACCTTCGAGATCCGCTCCACGATGTCGCCGAAGAAGTTGGGCGCGGTGGCGAGATAGAAGAAATAGTTGCCGTGGGAATTGTGCTCCTGGTCAACCTTGGCCAGCGTTTCTTTCAGCTTGTCGTAGGTCGCGGGATCGCCGAAATCCCCACTGACGTAATTGATGCGTTGGACAAACCCTTCCCACAAATCGTTATCAATGGCGCCCGTGGCGAACTGTTTAAAGTCTTCGGTGAGCTTCTTCCGCGCATCGTCGTCGCTCATGGGACTGCGGCCCACGCCGATCACCGCGAACTCGCTGGACAACAATTGCTGGCTGGCGAGGTTGTAGAGAGCGGGAATCAGCTTGCGGCGCGTCAGGTCGCCGGTAAAGCCGAAAATCACCATGACACACGGATCGCCCGTGCGTCCCGTGCGCTGCCTGGTTGGTGCTGGCCGAGCGTCTGTTAGAGCCATGGATCCCTCGATTGAGTCATTGAATCATTGAAGCATTGAGACATTGAGACATTGAGCCATTGAACCAAATGGTATTAATGATTCAATACCTCAATGATTCAATGACTCAATGCTTTTTCGGTTCCACGTGCCCGCCGAACTTCTGTCGCATGGCGGAAAGCATTTTCTCCGCGAAGGTGTGATCCTGCCGCGAACGGAAACGCGTGTATAGCGCCGCCGTCAACACTTCGGCCGGAACCGCTTCTTCGATCGCAGCCTGGATCGTCCATCGCCCCTCGCCGGAATCCTGCACGAAGCCGCTGTACTCGGCAAGCGTGGGATTCTCGGCGAGCGCCATGGCCGTCAAGTCCAGCAGCCATGAACTCACCACGCTGCCGCGCCGCCAGACTTCGGCGATATCCGGCAGGTTGAGATCATAGCGGATATCTTCGGGCAGATCTTTGCAGGTCGCGTTCTTGAAAATGTCAAAGCCTTCCGCATACGCCTGCATCATTCCGTATTCGATGCCGTTGTGGACCATCTTGACGAAATGTCCGGAACCGGACGGCCCGCAGTGGATGTATCCGTCTTCTGCGGTAGAAGCGGCAGAGCCCGCCATTCTTTCGCGTCCCGGAGTGCGCGGGATGTCGCCGCGTCCTGGAGCCAGGGTCTTGAAGATCGGGTCGAGGCGCTGGACGGCCTCTTTCGGGCCGCCAATCATCATGCAGTATCCGCGCTCCAGTCCCCAGACGCCGCCGCTCGTGCCGACGTCCACGTAGTGCACGCCGTTGGCGGCGCACAATTTGGAGCGGCGAACGTCATCTTTGAAATATGAGTTGCCGCCATCAATGATAGTGTCGCCTGCCTGCATGCATCCGACGAGAGCCTGCACCGTCTTTTCCGTGGGATCGCCCGACGGGACCATGATCCAGACAGCACGCGGAGCGATCAGTTTGCTGACCAGGTCGTCAAGCGAAGAAGAAGCCACCGCCCCTTCGCCGGCGATACCCTTGACGGCATCGGCGCTGAGATCGGAAACCACCATCGTGTGACCGCCGCGCATCAGACGCCGCGTCATGTTGGCGCCCATGCGCCCCAGTCCTACCATTCCCAGTTGCATTCCTGCTCCTTGAACCGCCGAATCCATCAGGGGCTTTCTTGCGTCTAGGTGGCACGGCTGAAGCCGTGCCCTTCCCGTGACGATTGTGAGATAGCTTCACAAAATCTGCTTCACCAGTTCGGCCAGTTTCGCTAGCCCCGCCTTGACGTCGCTGCCGAGGTGTACGCGCAGCGCGCGGCGATTGCGGTCGGCTAGAACCTGAAAGTCTCCGCGAGCCTGCGCCGCTTTCACCACTCCGAAAGTGTACTTCTGTCCGGGAACCGGCAGATCCTGAGCGTCGTCGCACGTGACTTGCAGGAACACGCCGCTGTTCGGGCCGCCTTTATAAGCTTGTCCGGTGGAGTGCAAGAAGCGCGGCCCGAAGCCGAGACACGTTGCTACTCGTTTGCGATCGCGCACGGCCATGCGCAGATCTTGCAGCAGAGATTCGTGCTCGGCATTCATTTCGACATACCCGAGTACTGCAAAGTAGTCGCCAACGCCAAGACGCGCCAGATGCGCGCGCAGATAATTCTTGAGCGAGCGGTCGGAGCCGATGGCTTGCGCGAGCGCGGCGGCGTTCTTGTCGTCGGTAAAGAGCTTGAAGCCCGCCTCTTCGAGGATCGGTTTTTCCGGAGGAAGCGCGCCCGTGTTTTCATACGCAGACGTCAGCTGCTTGGTGACGATCTTGCTGGCTTCGACGTCAGGCTGATTGAAGGCGTTGATTCCGAGAATCGAGCCCGCGACCGCGGTTGCAATTTCCCAGCGAAAGAATTCCTGCCCGAGGTTGTAGATGTCGGCGACGGCGATGCGCACGACAGGGTTCCCGGCGTTTTCGAGCGCGGCGACCTTGGCATCCTGCGCGGCGTCGGGCGCGGTCTCCAAGCGAACGTAGGCAAAGATGCGGTCGTTCCCGTACACGTCAGGCGCGCCGATCTCTTCGCGATCGACTGGGATAATGCCCTTGCCTAGCTTGCCCGTGGATTCGGCGATTAACTGCTCGAGCCACGCGCCGAGATCGGAAATCCCAGGCGAAGTGATGAGCGTAAGTTTGTCGCGGCCAAGCTTCGCGGCTGTGCCCATGATCAGGCCGAGCATCACTCCCGGATTCTGTTCCACGGGAACCGGCGGCTTGCAGGCCTCCACCATCTCTTTCGTGCGCTCGAGGAACTTGCCAGTGTCGAGGCCCATCGCTGCGGCGGGAACCATGCCGAAGTTCGAGAGCGCGGAATAGCGGCCGCCGATGGACGGCAGTCCATAAAAAATGTGGCGGAAGCGGTCGCGCTCGGCTACCAACTGCATTTTCGAGCCGGGATCGGTGATGGCGATAAAGCGGCTGCCCGCCTGACCTTTGTCTTTATCCGTGCCCACGGTCTGCTGCACGCGCTCGAAGAAATACTGCTTGTAGATGTTCGGTTCGAGCGTGCTGCCAGACTTGCTGGAAACGATGAAGAGCGTTTTGGCGAGGTCGACTTGTTTTTCGATGCTGCGGATCTGCGCCGGATCGGTCGAGTCGAGTATGTGCAGGCGCGGGAAGCCTGCCGTTTGCGGGAAAGTCAGCGCCAGCACTTCCGGACAAAGACTGGATCCGCCCATGCCGAGCAGCAGGATGTCGGAGAACCCGCCGCTTTTGACCTCATCCGCCAGCGCCTTCAGCTTGGCTGTGTTGGCAAGTTGTTCGTCAATGACGCCGAGCCATCCCAGCCACTTGGCTTCGTCGTCGTTGGTCCAGAGGGAGGCGTCTTGCTGCCAGAGGCGTCTTACTTTTCCCGACGCGCGCCAGTCGTTAAGGTTTTTTTTTACCGCCGCATCAAGATCGGCCGGCAGCGATGCGCTCTGCCGATTGATCTGTGGCGTGTGCGTAGTCGATCGCTTCGTATTCTTTTCGACCGCGGCCAGCAGGGCATCGAAGGCGTCGGCAAATAGCTTTACGCCGTCGGCAGTCAGCTTGTCGGTCACGTCTTTCATGACGATGCCGACGCCCGCAAGATCGGCCATGGTTTTCCGCGCCCCATCCAGGTTTTCGGTCAGACTCTGACGCGGCTTGCCGTGATCGCGGAAGGCGTCGAGCGTCGCGGGTGGGACGGTATTGACAGTGTCCGGCCCAATCAATTCTTCGATATAAATCACGTCGCGGTAATTTGGATTCTTGGTGCTCGTGCTCGCCCACAGCACGCGTTGCGTCTGTGCGCCTTTGGCGGCCAGCACCTTCCAGCGTGGAGAAGAAAAGATGCGTTGGTAGGCTTCGTAGGTGAGTTTGCCGTTCGCAATCGCAACTTTGCCGAGGATCGACTGCAACTTCGCTTTGCGGGTGGCGTCCGTTTCTTTCTTCAGTTGGTCGCCCATGAGTGAATCGACCAGCGAATCGATGCGGCTGATGAAAAAGCTCGCTACGCTCGCAATCTTGCTCACATCACCGCCGCTGGCGGCGAACTTTTCCACGCCGTCGATGAATGCCGCCGCGACTTGCTCATACACTCCCTGCGCGAACAGAAGCGTCACGTTGACGTTGATGCCTTCGCCGATCAACTGGCGGAATGCGGGAATGCCTTCCGGCGTTCCCGGCACTTTGATCATCACGTTTTCGCGGGCCACGCTCTTCCACAGCCTGCGCGCTTCTTCGATGGTGCCGTTGGTATCGCGTGCCAGATACGGCGAGACTTCGAGGCTCACATAGCCATCGCGCTTCTTCGTGCTCAGGTAAACGGGACGAAGCAGGTCGGCCGCGTCCTGAATATCGCGGATCGCCAGCAGTTCATAACGGCCTTTGGCGTCGAGGTCGGCGCGGCCGGCCAGCGAGTCCAGAAAATCCTGATACTGGGTCGAGCCCGCAATCGCCTTCTCGAAAATCGCGGGGTTCGAAGTCATTCCGCGCAGGCCGTCTTCGGTAATCAGGCGCTGCAGTTCGCCGCCCTTTAACAGGTCGCGGCGAATGTAGTCGAGCCAGATGGATTGGCCGAGGGTTTGAAGCTGGGTGAGAGGATTCGCGGCCTTTGCGGTTTCGAGCGTACTGACTGGATTCATAACTTCTCCTGACTGAGCCAGGCAGCAGAATATTTGCCTGACGTTAACAAATTGTTGCTGGTGTCAATCCCCAGCCCCTAAAAGGGGCTCGTCATTTCGAGTGCTTGCGGCATCGCTAAAGCGATGCCCTGATACCAAGCCGATTCTGGTGCCATCCACGGCGGTGCCGCCGTACAAAGAGACGGGGCAAGCCCCGTCTCTACACTGGCGTTATTTTCCGAGCAGGTCGCGCGCTGCCTGCAAGACGGCGTCTGTCGTGAAGCCGAACTTCTTCTGCAAATCCTTGAGCGGGGCGGACGCTCCAAAAGTCTTCATGCCGATGACCCGGCCTTTCGCACCCACATATCGACTCCATCCGAAGGTCGAAGCCATCTCGACAGCGACTCGCGCCGTGACCTCGGGCGGAAGCACCTCGTCCCTGTAACTCTGGTCCTGACGTTCGAACAACTCCCACGAAGGCATGCTGACGACGCGCGCCCGGACGCCTTCGGCTTTCAGTTTCTCGTAGGCGTCGAGGCAGAGGTACACCTCGCTGCCGGTGGCCATGAGAATGACCTGCGGCTTGCCACCTTCGGCGTCGGCCAGGATGTAGGCGCCGCGCGCCACGCCCGCGGCGGAAGCGTATTTCGTGCGATCGAAGGTCGGCAAGGCTTGCCGCGTGAGCGCCAGCGCCACCGGTTCCTTCTTTAGATGCATGATGATTTTCCACGCCTCGACGACCTCGTTGGCATCGGCGGGACGCAGCGTGATCAGGCCCGGAACCGCTCGCAGGGTGATCAGTTGCTCGATTGGCTGGTGAGTGGGTCCATCTTCGCCGACACCGATGGAATCGTGGGTGAAGATCCAGATCGAAGGAACTTCCATGACGGCCGAGAGGCGAATCGGCATCTTCATGTAGTCGCTGAAAATCAGAAACGTCGAGCCGTAGCCGCGGATCTTCGACAGCGTCATGCCGTTGACGATTGCGCCCATCGCGTGCTCACGAATGCCGAAGTGGAAGTTGCGCGCGTTGTACTGGCCCGCTTCGAAATCGCCGGCGCCATCGAAGGTGAGGCGCGTCTTTGTCGAGGGATAGAGGTCGGCCGAGCCGCCCATGAGCCAGGGATGGTTCTTCGCAATCGCGTTCAGAACTTTGCCGGACGAATCGCGGGTCGCCAGTCCCTTGGCGTCGGGCGCAAATGTGGGCAGGTCCTTGTCCCATCCGTCGGGAGGCTGCCCGCGACGCATGCGTTCGAGTTGAATCGCCAAGTCGGGATACTGTTTGCTGTAGTCGCTGAGCAGGGCGTTCCACTGCCCGTTCAGTTGCCGCCCACGCTTGCCCATCACGTCACGGAAGTTTTCGCGCACTCCATCCGGGACCAGGAACTTCGCGTCTTCCGGCCAGCCGTAGGCGCGCTTCGTCAGCTTGACTTCTTCTTCGCCGAGCGCTTCGCCGTGTGCTTCACGGGTGTCCTGGCGGTGGGGCGAACCGAAGCCGATGTGGCTGTCGACGATGATCAGTTTGGGGCGGTCTTTTACACTCAGTGCGTGGTGGTAGGCGTCGGCGAGGGCCACCAGATCGTTGGCATCGTGCACATGCTGGACGTCCCAACCATAGGCCGCGAACCGGGCGGCCACATTCTCGTCGTAAGCGAGATCGGTGTTGCCCTCGATCGTGATCTTGTTGTTGTCGTAAATCCAGCACAGGTTCGAAAGCTTCAGATGCCCGGCGACGGACGCGGCTTCTGACGAAATTCCTTCCATCATGTCGCCGTCGCCGCAAATCGCCCAGACGTTGTAGTTGAACAACTCGAATCCCGGACGATTGAAATGCTCCGCCAGCCAACGCTCGGCGATGGCCATGCCCACGCTGTTGGCGACACCCTGGCCGAGCGGCCCGGTGGTCGTCTCAACCCCCGAGGTCAGGCCGTATTCGGGATGTCCCGGTGTTTTACTGCCAATTTGCCGAAAATTCTTGATCTCGTCGAGCGACAGCGCGGGCGTTGAAAGAACTTCGCCCTCCGGATTCACTTCGCGCACGCCCGCCAGATGTAGGAGGGAATAGAGCAGCATGGAGGCGTGTCCGTTGGAGAGCACGAAGCGGTCGCGATTCGGCCAGAGAGGATTTTCCGGGTCATAGCGCAGAAACTGCTGCCACAGACAGTAGGCGACCGGAGCCAAGCCCATCGGCGCTCCCGGATGACCCGAGTTCGCCTTCTGCACCGCGTCCATCGAAAGGGTGCGAATTGTGTTGATACACAACTGATCGAGTTCGGCGCCGGTGGCGACCGGCTGGTCACTGACAGCCATTAATTCTCTCCTCGCAAATTGGGTTCAAAAACTTAGATGAAATTCGCCCGAAATAGATACAACGCCCCAGCCGCCCCCAAGTTTACCTCGCGCTCGAGAAGCCAGATGGGGCACGAGAGGGCGAAGCTCCAATTTTACACTGGGAAGAATTTGGCTAGGGGTGCGGGATTTCCTGCAGAGACGCGGCTTGCCGCGGCTTCCTGGCGGAGTCCAACGAGACGGGGCAAGCCCCGTCTCTACACGAACGGGATACGCAACAGTGAAACGTTCTGGAGAATTTCAGGTGAGAAAGAGTTTGTCCTGGCTGACTCGGTGTTGCAGAGTCGACGCCAGTTGGTCCACGTCCCCGGCGGAAAGGTGCATCACTTCAGGGTCAAGCATCGGGATGCGGTTGCTGCCTACGGCATCCCGCCGCACTTGAATCAGTAAAGCCTGCAGCGCCTGGGGATCGTATTTTTGCGGAGTCATGCGGATCAAGTCCTGGAGCGCCGCTCCCACCGACATGCGTTGGCGGTAGGGACGCTCGCTGGTCATGGCGTCAAAGGTTTCGGCCAGGGCCACGATGCGCACGGCTTGCGGTATCTCGTCCCCATGCAAGCCGTCCGGGTATCCCGACCCGTCGGCGCGCTCGTGGTGCCAGCGCACGATTTCTGGAATCTGCGGCCAGGGAAACTGCACCTGGCTGACGATCTGATGTCCGACGACCGTGTGGTCCCGCATCTCGCGGGATTCTTCCGCGTCGAGCTGCGCAGGTTTTCCCAACAGCCGCTTATCGACGGCAACCATGCCGATGTCGTGCAGATAGGCCGCCGACCGCAACGACGCAACCTCGTTGGGGCCCATCCCCAGCGCCTCGCCGATCGCCTGGGAGTAGCGGCCCACCCGCAGCGAGTGGCCGTGAATGTTGACGTGTTTGACGTCGATAGCAGTAGCGAAAGCCTCGAGCGCGTTGTCGTAGAACCCGTGCAGCGAGGCCAGCAGCCGCAGGTTTTCGGAAACCCGTTGTGCCAGCGTCTGGCCGAGAGTGTGGTTCTGAATGGCCAGCGCCACGTAGTGACTCAGCATTTCAAACGCGTCGAGCGCGTCTTCTTCGTACACCGCTTCGCCGGGCCGGCGTCCCAGGGCGATCAACCCGGCGAGCTTTCCCCGGACTTTCAACGGGCAAATGCACTTGAACAGTTCGGGTGCGACATTGCCGTTCGAACTCAGAAAGACGTCATAGGTGGAACTATTGAGCAGCACCGGGCCGGCGGCCGCGGTCAGGGTGTGCACATGGCGGGGAAGCAGGGGAATCAGGGACGGTTCCGGCAGCAGCGCGAATCCTTGCGCATCGACCGAGGTGAGCAAGGAAGGCCGTTCCCCGAACGAAAACAGCACAGCCTCATGCGCGCCGGCCGCTTCCATCACAGCGCTCAGCATGGCGTGCGCGGTTTGGCGGAAGTCGCGGTCCGCCGTAAGTTCGGGCCCCAAATCCGCCAGCGCTTCGACTGTTCGTAACAGCTTCTTGAGATTGGTTCCCTGCAATCCTCTTTGCGGAGGCGCCTGCGAGAAACCAGAGCGGTACCAGCGTAGCATCGCCCCGCGGGCGCGATTGTTAGTTAGTTTGGTGCGGCAGGACATCAGGTGATCGGGTGATCGAAGATCAAGGACCTTTGACTTTAGATCACCCGATGGCCCGATCACCCGATCGCCCGATGGCTACACCCCGACCGGAAAGGGCTTGGTGTGTGTTTCAGAACTCACCGACAGTCCGGCGAATCGCCCCTGCAGCAGCGACATCAGCCCCGTGACCCAGTAACCGATCACGAACAACACCAGGAAGGGAACGGTAAAGTAATTTTCGTTGTCGATGGCGTAGAAGATCGCCAGCGCGAAATAAGTTCCGATCAGCAGTTCCATCCACGGAACCCATCCCAGGCGCTTGCGGTACTTTTTCGCGCCGACCTTGTCCTTCTTCGATTCGACGCGGTACTTGGGAGTGCGGGCAAAGGCGGTCTGCTTGCCCACCAGCGCTTCCAGCACGGCAATCGTATTGGTGACCGTCAGCCCGATCCCCAGAGCCATCAATAGGGGCAGGTAGAGCAGCGATCGCAGCCAGCTTTTAGGAAACAGTTCTTTCTGCGAAACCAGATAGAAGCTCGATATCGAGAAGGTCGAAGCCATGAACAGGGGCAGGTCGATATAGAGCATCTGGAACCATCCCTGGTAGAAGCGAATAATCATGGCGGGCATGAGCAGCACCGAAAGCACGATCATCAGCGGATAGCTGAGATTGGCCGTCAGGTGATACCAGGCTTCGATTTTCTGGTGCCGCGAGGCGTCGCTCGAGAAAACCTTGGGCAGTATTTTCTTGGAGACCTGGATCAAACCTTTGGCCCAGCGCGCCTGCTGGGTTTTGAACGCGGTCATCTCCACCGGCAACTCGGCCGGACATTCGACGTCCTGCAGATATAGAAACTTCCATCCCTTGAGCTGGGCGCGATAGGAGAGATCGGTATCTTCGGTGAGCGTGTCATGCTCCCACCCGCCGGCTTCGTCGATGGCCGAGCGCCGCCACATCCCGGCGGTACCGTTGAAGTTAAAGAAAACGCCACTGCGCGCTCGCGCCGAGTGCTCGAGCACGAAATGACCGTCGAGCAGAATCGCTTCCACCTCGGTCAGCACCGAATAGTTGCGGTTGATGTGCGTCCAGCGCGTCTGCACCATGCCGACCTTGGGATCGGTGAAGTGATGGATACACTTCAACAGAAAATCGGAGGGCGGAACAAAATCAGCGTCAAAGATGGCGACGAATTCTCCCGTCGCTGTTCTCAATCCTTCCGCCAAAGCGCCCGCTTTGTAGCCCTCACGATTGTCGCGGTGCAGGTACTTGACCGGATGTCCCAGGGCGGCGTAGCGCTCCACCAGAAGGCGGGCGACTTCAACGGTTTCGTCGGTCGAGTCGTCGAGCAGTTGGATGTCGAGCTTCTCGCGTGGATAGTCGAGCCGGCAGACGGCGTCGAGCAGCCGATCCACCACATATTGCTCGTTAAAGATCGGCAACTGCACGGTGACGCGCGGCAGGTCGTCGAACTGGAAATGAGCCGCGGGTTCCGTCGTCTTGTTCTTCTTGTGCTTGTAATAAAGGTAGACCAGCCAGTAGCGGTGCCCGCCGTAGCCCGCCAGAATGATGAGGACGATGAAATAGGGGATCAGCAGCGCCAGATCGAATGCGTTGACCTGGTAAAGCCCCTGGAAAGTCTTGTCTAGAAAATGATGGCGAAGGTACGGCATCAGGCCCTTGGAAGCCAGGACCAGGCCGAGAGCCAGCGGGGACGAAGTGAGGGTCAAAAACATGTACGGAGCAGCACCACGCATCCAAAGGAAAGACTGCGGAACAAGCATTGTACCTGAGAGTCGTTGGTCGGCGGTCGTTAGCCGTTGGCAAACCCGCGGACGACTAACGACGAACGACTATCGACCAGTTACCGCCACTCCTCGGCCACGGGACTCAGCTTCAGTTCGACCTGCCGATGAGAACCTTCCTCCACCTTCACCGCCGTGCCATTTGCTTCCTGGGATTTCAGGAAGTCGGGGTCGCGCCAGACGCCTTCTTCTAGATCCTGCCAGGCGTAGAGCGTGTAGGTGCCCGGAGCCAGGCCGCGAATCGTGAAGCGCCCATGCTGGTCGGTCGCGCCGGTTCCGAAGCGATCGGGAAGCTTGCGATATTTTTCCTCCGGCACGGCGACCACCGTGGCGTTGGCGACCGGATGATCGTTGTCTACATCTTTTTCCTTTTCAACGACCATTCCTTCGACCGTGCCTCCCTTGTAGCTCACCAGCAGATCCAGCGTCGCGGGCCCGCTGGCCGTGAATCCGGTGGGGATATCCCGTCCGCCGAGCGTCACCGATTTCAGGAAGAACCCCTGCCCGTCGCCCCCGTACACTTGCACAATGTAGTTGCCGGGGATAACACTTTTCCACTCAAAATTGCCGAGGCGGTCCACCGGTGCGTTCGCCCCAAAGAAATCCAGGGCCAGGAAGAACCCTGGATCATCGGGCACGCGCAGGTTTACCGAATACTGACTAAGCGCTCCGGACGCCCTGCCCTCGACGCGGAGATGGCCGGAGAGCCTGAAAGAAGGGAGCGGAGCCAGCTTCACGCCTTCCACGTCGGCGGCCACGACGTTGACATCCTGGTGCGCAGTCAGCGGTTGCGAATCCATGCCGGCCGATGCCCTGACCAAGTAAGATCCCGATGCGACCCCGAGAACTTCGAACTGACCGTCCGGCCCGACTTCACTGGAGTGGACAGAATCGCCCGCCTTAGGAATCAACTCCACGGTGGGCCTCTGCCCGGCCGTAACGCCAGTTACGATGCCGCGCACCCGATACGTTCTTGCCGGCGTCAGCGTGAGGTTGACCGGCATTTCGTCGCCCGCTTTCAGCGTAACCGCCGAGGCCTGCATGGCATCGTAGGTGCCCGGATAATAGGTGGTGACGTAACGAGTGTCGGGCTGGGAGTCGCTCTGGTTATCGCGTTGCGGAAGTTTCTCCGCCTGCTTTTCGTAGTCGCGCATATCCGGGGGTGGCATGGCCACAACCCAATACTGGCCTGGAAACAAACCGGAGAGACGGTATTCGCCAAGATCGTTGGTTGATTCGGTGGCGGCGGTTTCCCGCGTTGGCTTCCCTGGTTTCTTCTTTTGCGCGACGATCCTGACCCCGGGCATCGGGTCTCCATCATCGTCGGTGACGCGGCCGCTGATAATGGCCGTGGGCAGCATTCGAAACAGCAGGTCTTCCACCGACTGCCCTGCGGGAACCGTGAAGACGTTGACGTCAGCTTTGAGTCCGCGCTCATTCACCTCGACCAACCCGGTCTTCTCGAGGAAGAGCCGGTACCGCCCGGAGGAGACGTTTTCAATGCGGAAATGGCCGTCGGCGTCGGTTGTGGCGCTGTAGTTTCCGCCCTGCTTCTGGTCTTCCGCAACGACCTGCACCAGCACTTTCTTGAGCGGCTGGCTGCCCGGTTCCTTCACCACCGTGCCTGCGATGAAGGAGGCTTTTGCCTCGGGTGCGGCTTCCTGCGCGCTCGCAAGCAGGGCGCTGAGAAGAACGGCGAGGGCGAGTGAACGCTTCATCAGTAGGAATGTCAAGTAGAGACGCGGCTTGCCGCGTCTCCTTTCGCCGCGCCCAATGAGACGGGGCAAGCCCTGTCTCTACACGGCGATTCAGTTCAGAAAATACTGCCGGTACAAGGTATCGCGCTGCGCCGGACGGAATCCCGCATCGCGTATGATGCGCCGCAATTCTTCTTCGGTGGTGCAGTTCGTGACGCCCGCGGCGCGGACGACGTTCTCCTCCAGCATGACCGAGCCCACGTCGTTGCCGCCGAAGCGCAAGCCCATTTGGCAGACTTTCAAACCCTGCGTCACCCAACTGGATTGTACGTTCAGAAAATTCGAAAGATAGAGCCGCGAAATCGCCAGTAGCTTCAGGTACTCGACCGCCGTAGCTTCATCCCAGTGGCGACCGCCGAGGGCGGTATTGGCGGGCTGGAAACTCCACGGGATGAACGCCGTAAATCCGCCCGTCTCCTGCTGCAAATCGTAAAGAACCTGCAAGTGGTTGATGCGGTGTTCGATGGATTCGCCGACGCCAAACATCATGGTCGCGGTGGTTCTCATGCCGAGCTGGTGCGCGGTGCGATGCACCTCCAGCCAATCGGCGGTCAGGCATTTCAGACGCGCAATTTTGTAGCGGACTTCGTCGTCGAGAATCTCAGCGCCGCCGCCGGGAATCGAATCGAGTCCGGAGTCGCGCAGACGCGCAATCGTATCGCGCACACTCAGATTGCTGTACTCGGCAATGGCAAGAATTTCCGAAGCGGAGTAACAGTGCAGATGAATGTTTGGGAAGCGCTGCTTGATGCCGCTCAACATGCGCTCGTGCCAGTCGATCTTGAGATCGGGATGGAGGCCGCCCTGCATCAGTATGCCGGTGCCGCCGAGCTCCACGGTCTCGCGAATCTTCTCGTAGATGGTGTCAAAATCGAGGATGTAGCCTTCCGCAGCTGCCGGTCCTTTCAACGGGCGATAAAACGCGCAGAACGTGCAATATTCCGTGCAGAAGTTGGTGTAATTGATGTTGCGGTCGATGATGTAAGTTACGGTGCCTTCGGGATGCAGGTTGCGGCGAAGCGCGTCCGCCTCCATGCCAATCCCGATCAGGTCGTCGGAGCGAAACATCTCCAAAGCTTGCTGCTTGGTCAGGGACATCCTCTTTACCCCACGCTAACGGCTATTCTAGCTGGTGGGAGGGGGTGGAGGCGAGCTTCGTGAAGCGGCCAAAAAAAGTACGAATTAAACCAGGGGCCTGATGTGCTGACGGATCCAGTCGAGGATTTGGGCAAAGCGGAATTCGTGCCGCTCCATCGAGCCAACGATAAACGCGTGTCCTTCCAAGCCCTCGACCTCGATGAAAAAGCCGTTACGACGCAGGAAAACATCGATGGCGGCGAAAGCGATGCGCTTATTGCCGTCTAGGAAGCCGTGGTTATTTGCGAGCGACTCCATCAGCGCGGCGGCTTCTTCTTCGATGGAGTTGTAGTATCCAGTTTGCGGACGAAAGACGGCGGCCTCAACCGCCCCCTTATCGCGGACACCAGGGAGACCGCCGAACAACTCGATCAATCGGTGCTGCATCCGGTAGATTTCCGCGACCGTAAGGTAATCCGCCATTTGGCTTATTACTTTGCGAGACGCTGCAACAGGTCGCGGTTGCGAGCCACCGACTGCTCGAAGGCATCCATCACCTCGGGGCGGACCAGGTGCTGGGACGGAACCACGTTGCGCAGGTAGAACCGGAGCGCCTCTTCCAGAACATGCCGCTTCGTTTGCCCATTCCGCTCGGCCACCGCAACGAACTCATCGTAGAGCTGGGCGTCGATCTCGGGAGTGAACTTCTTGGTCGTCGTGGTCGGCATGGTCCCCACCTCCTTGTTCGACTTCTATCTTAGCGCTTTACCATGATAAATCAAGCTAAATATGTATTTGTCCATGTTATTTTAACTAAATTACTTACAAGATGCATGAGGACGGTTCTGCCGGAGGTGCCTCGGTACCAAAAAAAGAAGTAATGCCTGTGCCGGACCGCGTCCGCCTCCCTGCCAATCCCGATCAGATCGTCGGACCGAAACATCTCCAAAGCCTGCTGCTTGGTCAGGGACATCCTCTTCAGCCCACGGCAACGGCTATTTTAGCTGGTGGGAGGGGGTGGAGGCGAGGGTGGGGAAGATGAGCGAAGAGCGTCCGGGTAGTTGGTGTAATCGCCTGTTTGCGGCAACTGACAAAGCATCTATCCCGTTCTAAAACTGCCGCCAAGAAGGAGAGCAACGTTCAGCGCTTTAATAGGTGATTCTCTACAGGCGGCAACGGGCATTGCCCAGCTTCGCGGCGCGCGAAGTTCTCCGGTCGCAGCTTTACCTTCCGATTGTCGCTCAGCCCTGAAATCGTTACGAATCCAGTCAATATCGCTGACTTCCTGTGAATTTCCGAGCGATCAATCAGGAGAAGCCCGCCAAGCTGAGACAATTCGGTCGCGGGTAGCGCATCGTGACCGAAATCTGCGCTCCCGTGGGCTCTCCCTCCGCCCTCCTTATAGAGGGCAGCTTCTCCATAGTTCTCTGCAGTGATCGTCCAACCTTCTGGAACGTTGCACAGGGCAACAATCCGTCCTTCTTGAAGGTGGATGTCGAATGTCCACAAAAGCTCGCCGGGCTTCAGAGTGACATTCTGCAAGCCGACAAGTTCCTGTCCCAAGACTGGGTGAACGCCGCTAAGAACGCCTATCAGCAGAGAAAGTGAGATGCTTAGGATTGCCTTCATTTCGCCAGCCTTATCGTGCGTTCATCGCAAATGATAATTCTACTCTCAGTCAATTGGCGATAAATCGCGATTACACCAACAACGGCCAACTGGCTTGTCTACGATAGGGGTTGACTCCGCCTAAACGAACCGCAGCCCCGGCGCCTGCGGCAGCGCCCCAACCTCCGCACCCAGCCGGTAGTAAAGCGCAAGCCCCTCCAGGCACGGAGGGTCGAGATAATAATGGATGTTGTGCGTCAGGTAGACGCGAATGGCCTCGACGCTAAGGCCGAGGCGCGGCGCCCACTCCTGCGCGATGGCTTCCAGGTTTTTCGGCGACAGGCCATGATCTCGCGACTTCTGGAAGACCTTCGCGATTGCCGCTCCATTTCGTCCGGCGAGCGCCTGCTTGCGAATGGCCCAGAAGGCGAAGACGAATGACTTTCCCGTGCGCGCCACCCACTCCTGGGCCAAGTCGAGCGTGTGGTAGCGCGTACGGTCGACCTGAAGCGCGGGGTCTCCGATGAGCAAAGCTGCATCGCACGCGCCGGGCGTTTCTTTGCCGAGCATGGCTTCGAGATCGGGAGCCATCGGCTGATAGTCGCGCGCTCCGCCCAGCCATTTGGCGAACAGAATCTTGGCCAGCGCAACCGAGGTCATCGAAGAAGTGTCGAGCGCCACCGTTCGCACCTGCTCGCTCCACTTATTTAAGGGGACTTTACTTACCAGCAGGATCGACCGCACCGCACGCCGCGCCGCAATCGCCACGTCGGGAATGATGACTAGATCGGGAAGCGAGGCATAAGCTGCCGCCGGAATGATGCCAATATCCGCCGTTCCCGCACCGAGAGCCTCGGCGCAGGCCGACGGGATGGTGTAGGAAATATCAAAATCACTGTCCGTAACTCGGCCCGCGCCTGCCTGACGGTGCTCAAAATCCCACAGGAGAGGGGCCGTGTTCAGGTAGGAAATGGCCGAAATCTTTAACCGGCTCATCAAGTTACGAATATACCAAAAATGATGTGCGCGCCATCCTTGACAACGTTTTGCGCCGCGGGCTAGGGTCACGCGATATGTCGAATGTTGCCGTCACCGCCCCCACCCCCGCGTCTCGTGAGGGGACCTATTGGCTGGCGCTGGCCCTGACCCAGGGACTCGGGCCTACGCGCATCAAAAAACTGATCGAGCACTTTGGCACGGTCGAGCGTGCCTTCCAGGCCAGCCTGACCGAACTCGAAGCCTTGGGGATGCGGGCGGTTTCCGCGCAGTCGATTGCAACGGGAAAGTCGCTCGAACTGGCACAGCAGGAATGCGGGAAGGCGGTCGAGGCGCGCGCCAGAATTATTTCGCTGAGCGACCCCGAGTACCCGGCGCGGCTGAAAGAAATTTACGACCCCCCGGTCGTCTTATTTGTGAAAGGAAGCGTCGAGGTGCTGGCGCAACCCGGCATCGCGATGGTGGGGACGCGTCATCCCACGCCCTACGGCAGCGGCATGGCCGAACGTCTCTCGACCGACCTCGCCTCGCGGGGTCTCGTGATCATCAGTGGATTAGCGCGCGGCGTCGATACCGCGTCGCATCGCGGCGCTGTCGCTGCCAAGGGAAAGACGGTCGCCGTCCTCGGCACAGGAATTGACGTGATGTACCCCAGGGAGAACACGCGGCTTGCCGAGCAGATCGTGGCCCTTGGGGGCGCGCTGATCACCGAGTTCCCAGTCGGAACCTCTCCCACCCCGCAAAACTTTCCGATTCGCAACCGGATCATCAGCGGCATGTCGGCGGGCGTGCTGGTGGTGGAAGCGGCGGAATACAGCGGGACGCGCATCACCTCGCGCTGCGCTCTCGAACAAAACCGCGACGTTTACGCCGTCCCCGGCAACGTGACCAATAAGAATTCCTGGGGACCGAACACGCTGATCAAGCAGGGAGCGAAGCTCGTCGCCACCTGGGAAGACGTCTGGGAAGAGCTGCCGCCGGACGTGCAGGTGGTGCTCAACTCCATGCAGAATGAATCCCCCGCGCCGGAAACCGCATCTCTATTCCCGGACGAGGCGACCTCACCCCACGAGAAAAAGATCCTCACGTTGCTGAAAGCCGATGAATCCACGCATATCGATCAGTTGGTCGAATTGCTGGAAAACGAAATGTCGTCCTCCGAAATCTTCGCCGCCCTCTTCGAACTGGAGCTGAATGGGAAAGTGAGGCAGTTGCCGGGGAAGAATTTTGTGAAGAGCTTTTAGCTGTCAGCTCTCAGCTGTCAGCTTTCAGTAAAACCGGAGGAACGTATGCAGAGTTTTCGTAATCTTCGGGTCTGGGAGAAGTCACACCGTCTGACTCTGGATGTTTATGCATCGAGCAAAGCTTTCCCTCGGGACGAAATGTTCGGGCTGACAAGTCAGATGAGGCGATCTTCGGCATCGACAGGAATGAATATCGCCGAGGGATGCTGTCGAAAGGGCGACGCGGAAATGGTCCGGTTTCTGCAGATTGCCATGGGATCAGCCAGCGAACTTGAGTACCAATTTCTGCTCGCTCATGATCTGGAATATTTGCACAATCCAGAGTACGAGCGCCTTGTAGCGCAGGTGGTTGAGGTGAAGAAGATGCTGTCGTCTCTGATGCAAAAGGTGAAGGTCTTTAACTGAGAGCTGAGAGCTGATAGCTGACAGCTGACCGCTATTCGTGCTAGCTTCAATTTCATTACCGCCATACTGAGGGAACATTGTCTAAAGGTCTAGTCATTGTCGAATCGCCGGCTAAGGCGAAAACGATCCAAAAGTATTTGGGCAAGGGATTCACGGTCGATGCCTCTTTCGGCCACGTCAAAGACCTGCCCAAAAGCAGCCTCGGCGTCGACGTCGAAAATGATTTCGAAACCGAATACGTTGTCATCCCCGGGAAAGAAAAGGTCTTGGCCAAGCTGAAAAAGCTGGCGCTCTCGGCCGACCACATCTACCTTGCGCCTGATCCGGATCGCGAAGGCGAAGCCATCGCCGCCCATCTTGCCGACGAACTTGGCGAGGATTCGCGCAAGAAGAAGAAGGGAAAGAAGACTGCCAAGAAAAAGACAGACGACATCGGCGACGGCGCACGCATTCGCCGCGTGACCTTCAACGAAATCACGCAGCGTGCCGTGAAAGCCGCCTTCGAGCATCCCCGCGATATCGACAAGAATCTGGTCGATGCGCAGCAGACTCGCCGCGTGCTGGATCGTCTCGTGGGCTACCAGGTTTCTCCGCTTTTATGGGACAAAGTCCGGCGCGGCCTATCCGCCGGACGGGTGCAGACGGTCGCGCTGCGCCTGATCGTCGACCGCGAACGCGAGATCAAAGCCTTCGATAAGAGGGAGTACTGGACCATCGACGCCCACCTCGCGGCCAACAAACCTCCGGCATTCGACGCCCGCTTCCTGGGCAAGGGCGAAGAAAAAGTCGAAATCCCGAACGGCGAGGAAGCGGAAAAGATCCGCCTGGCGCTCGAAAAGGCCGATTGGGCTGTGCGCTCAGCGGAGAAGAAAGAGCGCCGGCGCAATGCCACTCCGCCGTTCACTACCAGCAAGCTGCAACAGGATTCCTCGCGCAAGCTGCGCTTCAGCGTGAAGCGCACCATGATGATCGCGCAACGCCTGTATGAAGGTGTCGAACTCGGCGACGAGGGACTGGTCGGCCTGATCACCTATATGCGAACCGATTCTGTCCGCGTTGGGGCCGAGGCGATCACCGAGGTTCGCGAGTACATCGGCAGCGAGTACGGCGCCCAGTATTTGCCTGAGTCTCCCAATACCTATAAGGAGAAGAAAGAAGCGCAGGCGGCGCACGAGGCGATTCGCCCGACGTCGGCAGTGCGCCATCCCGATCAGGTCAAACAATATCTGCAGGAAGACGAATTCAAAGTCTACAAACTGATCTGGCAGCGCTTCGTCGCTTCGCAGATGAATCCTGCAGTGTTCGACCAGACCTCGGTCGACATCGATGCGAAATCAGGCAGCGACGTGTTCTGGTTCCGAGTGACCGGATCGGTGATGAAGTTCGACGGCTTCCTTAAGGTCTATAAAGAGGCGAAAGACAGCGAGGACGAGGAAGACGAGGAACTTAAGCACAAGCTGCCGCCGCTCGAAGCGGGCCAGAAGCTGACGCTGAAGTCCCTTCTCCCAGAGCAGCATTTCACCGAGCCGCCTCCGCGCTTCAACGAAGCTTCACTGGTGAAGGAACTCGAGGAGCGCGGCATCGGTCGGCCTTCCACCTACGCGACCATTCTCAGCACCATTCAGGAACGGCAGTACGCGCAGAAAGTCGGCGGCAAGTTCATTCCCACCGAAATTGGCCTGGTCGTCACCGATCTGCTGGTCGAGAACTTCAAAGATATTTTCGACTTCCAATACACCGCGCGCCTGGAAGAAGAGCTCGACGAAATAGAAGAAGGCAAGCAGACGGGGAACGACGCGCTTACCGAGTTTTACCAGAAATTTTCCAAGGATCTCCGATACGCCGAGAAGCACATGGAAAACATCAAGCGTATGGAGAAGCCGACCGACGAAAAGTGTGAACTCTGCGGCGCGCCGCTGGTCATCAAGTGGGGCAAGCACGGGTCGTTCTATGCCTGCAGCACTTACGACAAGGAGAACCCCGACACCTGTAAGTTCACCAAAGAAAATCCCATCAACCTGCCCGACCTCGACTCGGCCGACATGCAGGAGACGGCGCAGGAAGAATACTGCGAAAACTGCGGCCGCGTCATGGTCCTAAAACGCGGACGCTTCGGCCAGTTCATGGCCTGCACCGGATATCCCGATTGCAAGACGACGCGGCGGCTCGATCAGGGCAAGAAAGTTCCCGACATTCCGCTCGATGAGACTTGCCCGCTGTGCAAACGCAACATGATCCTGCGGCACGGACGCTTCGGCGAGTTTACTTCCTGCAGCGGATATCCGGAATGCAAGTATGTGAAGCAGAACTTCATCGGCGTGAAGTGTCCGGAATGCAAAGAAGGCGAACTCGTCGAAAAGCGCGCCCGCAAGGGCAACACTTTTTACGGCTGCGGGAATTACCCGAAGTGCAAGTTCACGTCCGCGGCGAAGCCCGTCCCCGAGAAATGTCCGGACTGCGGACATGAGTACCTGGTGGAACGAATGCGCAAAGACGGGACGGTAATCGCGTGTCCGAATAAAGAGTGCGATTACGAACGCGCCGTGGAAGGCGCAACCGCAGCCGTTTCGAAAGCCTGACAAGATTACGGTTCTCAGAACGAAATTTCAGAAGTAACTCACGAGGCGAAAAACATGGCAAAGAAAGCGACCGCGCACGATGCACAGGTAGTCATGCAACTCTACGACCTCCGCCGCGAAGCGGAGATGCGCAAGGCAAGAAACTGGTTTACCGTGGAATTCTGGCCGCAGAGCGCCGACGACGTCGTGAAAGTCGCCAACGCGTTCCCGAGTCAGGAGAATGCCTGGATGCGCCAGGTCGGCGGCTACTGGGACATGGCCGCATCGCTGGTGTTGCAAGGCGCCGTCCACGAGGAGCTTTTCCTGCAGCCCGGTATCAGTGGCGAAATGTTTTTCCTTTTCGCCAAGATTCATCCCTTCCTGAAGGAAATCCGGGAAAAGATGAACAATCCCGACGTTTTTGCCAACATCGAGAAAGTCGCCACGGGGTCGAAGCTGGCGCGCAAGCGACTGGAGCGTGTTTCGAAGAATGTGGAGAATCGCCGCAAGGCGCTGGCCAAATCAGCGAAAAAGGGCTGAGCGCGGACCAAAGCCAGCCCGTCTCATCAGTCGGTGACTCTCAGCACATTCGGGTTGCCGCCCATCTGCTATCCTAAGTGTGCTGTGCGGATGCTCTGGTGGTTTTTCGTCCTGGGAATCAGTGTTGCGGTGGTTGTGTCGGTCGCGCTTACCCTCTATATGCGGGTCCGGCGGCAAATGAAGCGCTCGGCGGCCCACTCAGCGGAACTCGATGGTCTCGACCACTCGCCGCCGCCGGAGACTTGATCTCCCGCGACATCCGCCATAAGGAAAGGAACGCCATGTCTCGTGTAGCTTCCCAGGTTCTTGGCCAACCGACGCGGTCGATGGAATATGCGAAGCAGGCGGCGATCGTGATCGCTGCCAGCCTCTTCGTCGCCTTGTGCGCGCGTGTGACCGTGCCGCTACCCTTCACGCCCGTCCCGCTGACGCTGCAGAACTTCGGAGTCCTTACCGTGGGCTTGCTCCTCGGTTCGCGTCGCGGTTTTGCGGCGCTCTCGCTCTATCTTGTCGAAGGCGCGTTCGGACTGCCGGTATTCAGCCCCTCAATTCTGGGCGGCGGGATTGCCCAGATACTCGGGCCGACCGGCGGATTCCTCATGGCTTATCCCCTCGTCGCCTTTGCAGCGGGATGGATCTACGAGCGGAGATCGGTACAAGGCTCGCGTCGTTTCGGCTGGGCCGCGCTGTCGTCCGTGGCGGCGGAGGTTGTGCTTTTTGCCGGCGGACTTAGCTGGCTCGCTGTGCTTACGCACTCTGTTTCGCTGGCTCTCCGGTTCGGCCTCTATTGGTTCATTTTCGCGGAAGTCATCAAGGTGCTGATGGCCTCCGCTGTCGCTACCCGCTGGCAGCAACAGCGTTCTGCGCAACCCTGAACGGAACGAGACGTTCTTGGTGGAGCACTTGGAGACGTGAGTTGTCATCCTGAGCGAAGCGAAGGACCTGCTGTCTCGTGCACAGACAAGAAAGCAGGTCCTTCGCTTCGCTCAGGATGACAAAGTTGGGATTTCTTGCTTGCAGGATGGCAAAGTTGGGATTTCTTGCTTGCAGGATGGCAAAGTTGGGATTTCCTGCTTGCAGGCACCTTACTGGCGCCGCTATTTATAGAACAGGATTACGGAATCATATGAGTAGAGTATCTTCACCCGTTCGCGAAATCACCGTGGCCCACAGCCCGGACTCGGACGACGCATTCATGTTTTACGGCCTGGCCACAAATAAAGTTCGCGTGCCCGGACTGAAGTTCACCCACACCCTTTGCGACATCGAGACGCTGAACCGCCAGGCGCAGGAAGGTGTCTACGACGTAACCGCAATCTCATTCCACGCCTTTCCCTACATTCAGGAAAAATACACGCTGATGTCGTGCGGCGGCAGCGTGGGCGACGGTTATGGGCCCATGCTCGTTTCCACGCGTCCCTTCACTCCGGACGAGATCAAGCAGAAGAAGATCGCGGTACCCGGCAAACTCACCACCGCTTACCTGGCGCTTGAACTGTTCGCGCCCGGCATTGAAGTGGAAGTCGTTCCCTTCGATCAAATCATTCCGCAGATTTTGGAAGGGAAGCACGAAGCCGGCCTCATCATCCACGAAGGCCAGCTCACTTACGACAAGTCGGGACTGCACCGCGTCGTCGATCTCGGCCGCTGGTGGCAGAAAGTCACGGGACTGCCGCTGCCGCTTGGAGGAAACGCGATCCGGCGCTCGCTTGGCCCGGAAACCATGGCCAGTGTTACGCAGGCGCTGCGCGAGAGCATCCAGTACGCCATCGACCATCGCGAAGAAGCGCTCGCCTACGCCATGCAGTTCGCCCGCGATCTCGACACCCAACTCGCCGATAAATTCGTCGGCATGTACGTCAACGAGCGCACGCTTGACTATGGCGACGATGGCAGGGAAGCCGTGAAGCGACTGCTTGATATGGGTCACAAGGCCGGGATCATTCCGCAGACGCCGCGCGTGGAGTGGGTGTAGGAGGCCGCGAGCTCTCGGGCAAATGGCCACTCGAACGTAAGCGTCTGACCAACACACCTGTTCGAATGAAGGGGTCTGTGTTGAAGTGTCCGGATGACCGCAAAAACAGAGTTGTCAGCACCTAAGCGACGTACACGAGCGGAAGTTCAGCAGTTGGTGGCGGAATTCATGAGCAGCGGCATGCGGCGCAGCGAGTTTTGCCAGAGTCGAGGTTTGAGCTTCAGCACGCTGGATCGCCATCTGAAAAAGCGGCGTTGGAAGAGAAGGCGCAGAACAGTTTCTTCGGCTGACCGGTTGGTGCCGGTGGAGCTGGCCGTCAGGAAATCGCCAGCGCAGCACGAATCGAGTTGCGGACTGGCGGTGGTGCTGCCGGCCGGGCGCCGGATCGAGGTGCATCCTGACTTTGATACGAATACGTTCGAGCGCCTGGTGACTGCACTGGAGCGGATGTAGGCCGTGTTTGGACTGGGTCCAGCCACACGGATCTATTTGGCCGCCGGGGTCACCGACATGCGCAAGGGGTTCGAAGGGCTGTACGGTCTGGTCCGGGATCGATTGTCGTGCGAGCCTCTGAGTCGGCACCTGTTCTTGTTCTGCAACGCCCAGCGCAACCGGTTGAAGGTGCTCGTCTGGGATGGTAGCGGACTTTGGGTCTGTGCCAAGAGATTAGAAAAGGGGCGTTTCACCTGGCCGCAATCCGGCGATGCCCAGGGTAAGGTCGTCCTGAGTCATGAGGAACTGTCCCTACTGTTAGGTGGGATTGATGTGGCCAAAACCAAGCACAAGCGGTGGTACCGGAAGGCTCTACCAGAAGGACATGCTGCCGCATGATTGCTTGACTGCTTGAACGTTTCGATCGACTCTGGTAAATCAGTTACCCATTGTGAGTGAGCCTCCCATTTCTTCAGCGCCAGCCGATCTGGAACTCATCGCACGACTGAAGAGCCAGTTGCAGTACGCAGAGCTGAGGATTCGCGTGCTGGAGGAGCGTCTGCGGCTGATGCGGATCGAGAAGTATGGAGCGGTTGGCGAAAAGCTCTCCCACGCACAAATGGTGCTGTTCGAACTTCAGCCGGTCATCAGTGAAGTGATCATGGAGGCCGAGAGTAAACACGAGCCAGTGCGGCGCTCGACAAAGACATCCTGTAAGCATCCAAGCCGCCAGAAGTTGCCTCCGAATCTTGGGCCAGTTCGAGGGAATTCTCCAAACTGACGGCTACGCGGCTTATGACCAGATCGGTGGGCCAGGAATAGTGCACGCCGCTTGCTGGGCGCATGCCAGAAGACAGTTTTTCGAAGCGGCTCAGCTAAATCCTCGAGACCCGCTTGCAACTCCGATTGTGGCGCGAATGGACGAACTGTTTGCCGTCGACGCGGAAGCTCGCCACAGAGTTATTGGTCTCACTGGGCGTCATGCTCTGCGTCAGGAAAGAGCCAAGCCTCTCCTCGATGATATTCGTAGCAAGATCGACGCAGCGCAGTCGATTGCATTGCCCTCCAGTGCACTCAGCAAGGCCTGCCACTACGCGCTCACGCTTTGGAGGAAACTTACCCGATTCCTAGAATATCCCGAACTTGAGTTGAGCAATAACCTCGCGGAGAATTCAATGCGGCCCGTGGCTCTGGGCCGGAAGAACTGGATACAATCGGCAGCCCACAGGCGGGACCTAAGGTTGCGGCGATTCTTTCGGTCGTGGAAAGCTGCCGCCGGTTGAAACTCCCAGTGCGCGACTATTTGGCTGCGGTTCTCCCTGGGTTTGCCGATCTCCCGATCCAGCGCCTCCCAGACCTTACTCCCTCCGTGTGGGTCGCCCGGCATTCATAGACTCAAGCAACCGGGGTATTAGCATGAAGTGATCTGGCGACCACAACTCGGTAGTTTCCTGTTTGCCAACATCCGAGAGTCAGCCAGTCAATGACCACAGGGCTAGCACCCAGCCATCTTCAAGGCAGTCTCAGCGATGCGTCGCAACGGAACAATGGCGACGACGGCGTCGCGCGCGATCGCTTCTCTCGGCATGCCGAAGACCACACAACTGGACTCGTTCTGGGCAATGGTCTGGGCACCACAGTTGCGCATCTCCAGCAAACCCTGAGCCCCATCATCCCCCATACCCGTCATAATCACGCCTACCGCGCGCGCTCCAACGGACTTGGCAACCGAACGGAACAGCACATCCACACTGGGCCGGTGGCGTGAGACCAGCGGCCCGTCGGTGACACGGGCGACGCAGGCGGATCCACTCCTCTGCACCAGAAGGTGATGATTCCCGGGGGCGATCAAAGCACGTCCGTTAAGGACGCGATCGTCGTCCGCGGCTTCTTTGACCTCGATGTTGCACTCCTTGTTCAAGCGGTCGGCGAATGCCCGCGTGAATATTTCCGGCATGTGCTGGACGATAACGATACCCGGGCATCCGGAAGGCATCGCTTGCAGCAGTTCGCGTAGAGCTTCGGTGCCCCCGGTGGAGGCGCCGATGGCAATAATCCTGTCTCCCGTGGGCCCGAGCCGGGGTGCCGGGCCCAGTGTCAGGACAACGTCGGCGGTATTTCGAGGCGCGACAGGCGGTGGGGGTGCAGGCACCAATTTGGCCTGAGCCGCGCTCCGCACCACGTCAATCAGCATGACCGCGGATTCGTGGAGGAAATCGCGAACGCCGAGCTTGGGCTTGGTGATGACCTCGACGGCTCCAAGTTCCAGCGCGGAGATGGCGTCTTCGGTCCGGCGATGGGCTACTTCGGAGCAGACAACGACGGGTATCGGCCTTTCCGCCATGATCTTTCGCAGGAAGGTAAGGCCGTCCATACGGGGCATCACGAGGTCGGTGATAACCACGTCGGGCACTTCTTTCTCCATCTTGGCGAAGGCAATGATCGGGTCGGCGGCCACGCTAACCCTGATACTCGGATCGGCGCTGAGCACAGCTTGCATGACCTGGCGGACCACGGCAGAGTCGTCCACCACGAGCACGTGAATGCTTCCGTCCAATCTCCTTGGTCTTCGCGGGAAGTTCATGTTCACCTGTTCACTCAGGCTCAGAATGCACGGCCAGATCGACGCCTAGCGCACGATCTTGCGTGAAAAATTCCCTGTTGAAGGCACCAGTGCGTATACGGTGGGCGCGACGGTTCTCAAGTTGGGCGATATTCCGCCTAGATTTTCGGAGTGACCCACAAACAGCAATCCCGAGGGGGAAAGATGCCGCACGATACCGCTAATCACCTTTTCCTTGGATTTCTGATCAAAATAAATCAAGACGTTCCGGCAAAAGATGAGATCAAAGAAACCCTGGAGAGGGTAGGAATCGGCGTGCAGGTTCACGCGCGCAAACTTCACGACGCGGTGCAGTTCAGGGCTGGCCTTCATGAAACCTCTGTCGTCGCCCCGGCCCTTGAGCATGTAGGCGCGAAGGTGTTCCTGAGGAATGTCTTTCATTCTCTCGATGGGGTAAACGGCTTCGCGTGCTTTTTCCAGTACGCGTGTGGAAATGTCGGTGGCGAGAACTTCCAAATCCCATTTCTCCACCGGGAAGTGCTTCAGCATAAGCATAGCCAGCGAGTACGGTTCCTCGCCGCTGGAGCAGCCGGCGCTCCAAACCCGAAGGCGGGCTGGGCGCTGTCCCGTGGCCGCCTCCTGATGCCATCTGGGGAAGACGTACTGCGAGAGAAGGTCGAAATGCTGTGGCTCGCGGAAGAAATGAGTCTCGTTGGTGGTGATGGCGTCGAGCATCGTCTGGCGTTCTTCCTCGTCCGTGTCCACGCGCTGGTAGTACTCCGCAAAATTGCGGAGTCCCAGGGCGCGAAGGTACTTGGAAAGCCTCCCCGTCAAGAGTGCGGCCTTCGCCTCCGAAAGCCAAATTCCCGAGTCCCGGTAGATCATCGCCTGAAAAAGCAGAAAGTCCTTGGACGACACCGAGTACGGCGCCATATCGCAGGACGCGTGCGGTCTTGCCACAGCGTGGTTGCGGACCGCGGGGACCGCCGCCTTGCCGCGCATCTTGGAATCCGACCTTTTCATCCCAAATGCTTCTTCAGCACTGCTATAAGCTTTTCTGTGTTCACAGGCTTAAGCATGTACTCGGTGCATCCACTGTCGAACCCCTTCTTTACCGCGGAGTCCTCGCTTCGCATCGTCAACAGGACAATCGGGGTCCTCTGGGTCGCGGCATTTTCCCGGAGCACCCGGCACGCTTCTATGCCATTCATCCGCGGCATTTCAACGTCCATCAAAATGAGATCCGGTTTCTTCTCCAGCGCCACTTCCACGCCTTCTTTGCCATCGCACGCGCTGAGGAATTCATACTGTTTCATGTTCGCGAAGATCATCCGGCTCTTCATCCGCGCGGTGGCGGAGTCGTCCACCAGCAAAATCGTTTTGGTCATTGTCTTTCTTCTCGATCCGCGCGGGCCAACGGGAAAGTTGGCCCCGCGAATCCGCTGGTTTTGTCGTTACTGCGCTGCGCCGTCGTTCGCTTCCGGCGTGGGGTTGTCTTCCCCAAACGTCGGGGCCGCTTCCGCCAAGTTCTGCGAGTCGGCGTTGCCTTCCGCTTCCGACAGCGTCGTTGCCGCCGCGGTAAGGTCCTGCACCTCGTCCGCCGACAGCACCTTGTCGATGTCCAGCAACAGGACAAACTTCTTCCCCAACTGCGCCATCCCTTGCAGGTAGTCCACCTTGATGCGCGTGCCGAACGTCGGAACCTCCTGCACATCGCCGGCCGCGATGTCCATCACCTGGCTTACCGCATCCGCCATCACGCCCATCAACGTGCTTTGCCCTTCCACCTGCCCTTCCACAATCACGATGCAGGTGGTCTTGGTCACCGGCCGTTCCTCCAGACCGAATTTCAGTCCCAGGTCCACCACCGGCACCACTGCCCCGCGCAGGTTGATCACTCCTCGCACCCAGCGCGGCGTTTTCGGCACCGTGGTCACGGTGTCGTATTCAATGATCTCCTTCACCTTGAGGATGCCGATCGCATACTCCTCGCCAGCCAGGAGAAACGTCAGATACTGCTCCTGTTCCACGGCTTCTTTCATCGCTGTTGTCATCGGGTTTTCTCCTTACTGAAACCGCGCGAAGCCGTGCTCGTCTTCGCTGGTGTTGGATTTGCTTCCACCCGCACCCGCGCCTGCGGCCGCCGCCCGCGCCACGGCCGTGGTTTTCGCCGTGTGCGGTTGCGTGCTGTGCTGCAACCTGGACGCCTGCGTTCCATACTGATGCCGGAACGACAAGTCCCTATCCTCGCCGCCGGTCTTGAAGAAGCTCATTAACTGTCCCAGGGCCTCCGACTGCGCCGCCATTTCTTCCGCTGTGCTCGACAGCTCTTCCGAGGAAGACGCGTTCCGCTGTGTCACCTGGTCCACCTGGGCCATTGCTTTGTTGATCTGGTTCACCCCCGCAGACTGCTCGCGTGACGCCGACGACACTTCCTGCACCAGGTCTGCCGTCTTCCTGATCGAAGGCACCAGTTCGTCCAGCAGTTTGCCGGAGCGTTCCGCCACCTTCACGCTGTCCGTCGCGAGGCGGGTGATTTCCTTCGCCGCTGTCTGGCTGCGTTCCGCCAGCTTGCGCACTTCCGTCGCCACCACCGCAAATCCGCGGCCATGTTCTCCGGCTCGGGCCGCTTCGATGGCCGCGTTCAGGGCCAACAGGTTCGTTTGGTAGGCGATTTCGTCGATGATTTCGATCTTGTCGGTGATCGACTTCATCGCATCCACCGTCTGCTTCACCGCTTTCCCGCTCTCTTCGGCTTCGCGGGCGCCCTTCGAAGCCACCTGCTCCATCTGACGGCTGTTGTCGGAGTTCTGGTTGATCGAAGCGCTCATCTGCTCGAGGCTCGACGTAGTTTCCTCGATGGAAGCCGCCTGCTCGCTCGTGCCCTGAGACAGGGACGCGGCTGAAGCCGATACTTGCGCCGATGCCGACGCCAGCGCACCAGCTGAGTTCTTAACCTCGCCGAGGGTTTGAGAGAGCCGCTCGGACATGTCCTTCAGCGCCTGCAGCATCTGTCCAGTTTCGTCCGTGCTGTACACCTCCACACCAGCCGTCAGGTTGCCCCGTGAGAGTTCATCGGCAACGCGCATGGCTTCAAGCAGCGAGCGCGTCACCGTCTTGGCGATGTACCAAGTCCCGCCAATCATCGGTCCGAGGCAGAGCAGTGACACGACGAAAGTCAGCAGGATCGCGCGACGCTGTGAGTCTTTTGTCTCTTCAAATGCACGCGTGATGCTGGCCTCGTCGCGCGTTGTGTTGGCCTGCAGCTTGTCGTGGATCGCGTTGTACTTGGCTCTCATGGATGCCAGCGACTGAGTCAAGCCTTCGGTCACGCTGCCCGCGATCATGCCTTCGGTAGTCTGCCGCGCTTGGACGTAGTAGTCCCGCATTTCAGCATCGAGTTGGTCGAGGTCCCGGTGGTCCAGAACCGGGTTGTTTTGTTCTTTTTGCAGACGTTGCAGAAATTTGTCCTTAAGGGCATCGGTATCCGCCAGAGCCTCGCTGTTCTTGGCAGCGACCGCATCTTGCAAGCCCCTCTGGATCGCGTTCAGATCCTCTTCCAAATCCCTGCTCATTTCTACGGAAGGGTAATATCCGGCTTCGACCTGCTGCATTTGGCTGGCACTCCGGGAGCCAAGGATCAGCGTGATCGCCATTACCAGGCAGAATGCAAGTCCGGCGAGCGCTGGACCGATCAGCATTTTCTGTTGAAACTTAAGCTTGTTAAACATGAGCATTTCCCTCGTGTGCAACTTCCCGAATCGTTAGTCGGTGTCGTTAGTCGGTGACGTTAATAACCTTAACGCCCGCAGTGTCGGCGCCAGGCAGAACATAGCCGATAGCGTTCCCGTTGGAGCGCACGAACTCGAGCACGCCACTTTCGCTTTTCTGCGGGGGCGGAATGTCCCGGCCGGAGAAGATGAGCTGCTGCCAGTAGGCATCCACTGCGGAGGAGGACTTCCCATGAATATCCTTAGAGAAACTCTCCCGCGTTGGTGAATTAACGGGAAGATCCACTGGCGACGCACCGCGTCCATCCGAAAATTTTGTCGTTTTCTTGAGAAAGATGCGCGACACGTCGTCCCGGCTCATCGAAGACACCGGGTTCGATGGGTTGACGATGACTTTATAGCTCTTCGCCTGCGCCCAGACATTCACGGAGGCAAGGATCAGAAATACGGCAATGGTGCAAACTTGTAATCGCTTCATTATCATTCCCTCTTTTCTCATTAGTCTCAGTTCAGAAAGAAAATCCGATCTTGGCCGCCAGAATGCTCGACCTGGGTTTCGTTCCGTTGGGATTCGAGTCCGAGTAGAACCCTATGTCCGTGCCATGGACAAAGTGCTCTTCCAGCTTGGCGTAGAAATGGGAATTGAAGTCATACCGGCTGGAGATAGTCCAGTCCTTGGAATAATGGTTGCTCGTGGACGTACTCTGGCCTCCGCCGGCATCCACTAAGTGGCTATAGTATGTTCCCACCTGGAACTTCTCCACCACGCGATAGCTGGTCATTACATACCAACTGCGCCAATCGACAGGACTGGGAACCGGGATCGGGCCCCCGGCGGTGTTCGCGGTGTAGGTCAAGCCAACCGGCATTCTTTTGATCTCGAAAGCGGCCAAGAACTTGCTTCGTTCGAACTTTGCATACTGTTGTGTGGCAACGTTACGAGCAGCATGGATGGAGACCGCTCCGGCGCTGCCTTGCATGTCCTCGGCCGTCGCGCTGGATCCGATCAGGAGCCCTTTCAACGGAGTCTGCCAGCGCACATCGCCGCCAAAAACCTTGCCGCCGGGTGCGGCCGTGATGAGTGCGTTCGGGAGTCCGAACGCGCGCTCAAACCCTGGCATTGACAGATCGATGTCCTTTACATAACCGCTATCCAAATCCAGGGTGCGGTATCCTGCGTAGGCGCGATAGCCGAGCGTTCCTCCTTGTTCTCCGAGGGGCATCTCACCGTAAAAATCCGCTCCGTAATGGGCTAAGGCAAAGCTTTTATTGTCGATAGGGTAAACGCCCTGGGGGAGGAGCGCCCAGAGATGCACGGCGTCCACATCCTGAGTGTCGTTGAACAAGCCAACGACCGTCTTTACTTTCCCGAAGGAAAATCTGGCTTTGTCATTAGCGCGATAGTCTCCCGCGGCCCAGTCCACCTGGAGGGCGGGGCCGCCGAAATCGCCGAGCTGATACATGCGCATCTGGACGCCCACGCGCAGCTTGTCCGACACTTGGTCGCTTATGCTTACCACTCCATCGGTCCAGTTGAGGCTTCCCGAGCTCGAGTTCGTGGACAGGTAGTTATTGCTGGAGCTGTAAAGAAAGCCCTGTGTCACAAATCCGTGGATCTGGATATTCGAAAGGTCTTGTGCGAACATTGCGCTCGCACACAGGAATACAAACAAACCAAGTAAGCTTCTTCGTATCATCGCGTTTCTCCTTTATTGTTGTAGTGCAAAAAAGTAGTCAAAGAACCCCTTATCGCAATTGCAGCGCACAACATCCATGCCCATGCCAACGGCCCGAATCACTCCACCGCATGGGCCTGCTCAGCAATGACCGCGCGCAGCAATGTGCTCACATCGAGAATCAGCGCCACCTGGCCGCTGCTTAGGATGGCCGAACTGGAAACGCCAGGCACATCCTTGAACAGATGGGCCAGGGGCTTGATGACGGTCTGGGTGGCGCCGTGCAATGTATCCACCACCAGACCGGCCCGTTTGTTGTCATGTTGCACAACGACGACGTTTTGGCGGGCGCCGCGCCCTCCGGACAACTGAAAATAGTCCCTCAATTGCAGGTAAGGCACGGGTTCGCCGCGAAGTTGCAGGACCCCGGCGCCATAGTCCAAGTCCCGCTGTTCGACGGGAAGTTCCACGCACTCGACCACCTGATCGAGGGGAATGACATAGGTGTTTTCGCCCACGTCGACGCCAAAGCCCTCGATAATGGCCAGCGTCAGAGGGAAACGAAGATGCACGGTTGAACCGCGGCCGGGGCGGCTGCTGACACTCACGCTCCCGCGCAGGGCTTGCACGTTGCGGCGGACCACATCCATCCCCACCCCTCGGCCGGAGAAGTGGCTCACGTGGGCGGTGGTCGAGAGGCCGGATTCGAACACGAGTTGATAGACCTCGTGATCGGTCAGAATGGGATCGACTGCGATACCGCGTGTTTTCGCAGCCTCCAGAATCCTTGCCCGGTCGAGTCCGGCGCCGTCGTCTTCGACCTCGATCGAAATGTTGCCGGCCTCATGCCGGGCGCGCAAGGTAATCGTGCCCGCCGGCGGCTTGCCGGCCTTGCGTCTCTGCTCGGGACGCTCGATGCCATGGTCGAGCGCGTTGCGGACCATATGCAGCATCGGGTCGCGAAGATGTTCCACGACCGAGGTGTCCACTTCGACCTCGCCTCCCTCGATCTGAAGGTTCACCGTTTTCCCCAGTTCCCTGGCAAGATCGCGGACGGTCCGCTGATACTGGCGGAAAAGAGGGCCGACCGGAACCATGCGGACCTTCATCACCAGTTCCTGCAGTTCGGCCTGCAGCGTGGTTTCCGCGTCGTGCGATACCGCCAATTCGTCGATGCAGACCTGCTCCCGGCTTTCGAGCAGGCGGGCGGTCCTTCCCCGCGCGATGGCAATCTCTCCCGTCAGGTCGAGCAGACGGTCTAGCTTCTGGACATCCACGCGCAGAGTGCGGGCTGCGGTGGCCGTCGGGGCAGGTTTGGCTTCGTCCTTGGCGTTCGCCGCCGATTCGGAGGCTCCTTCGGGCTCGTGCTTCGCCGCCGGCGCCGCCGCTTCCAATTCCTTTTTCATCTGTTGCAGCAGTTTCTGGGACTTCGCCGTAGCGGCGTCTTTGCCGGCCGCCGCCGCTGCCGTGAACGTGCGCAGCACATCCATCGAGGCCAGCAGGACATCGGTAACGTCGGGAGAGAAACTCAATTCCCGGGCGCGGATCTTGTCTAGAAGGTCTTCGAGGGCATGCGCGAATTCCTGCGCGTGCCTCAATTCGAAAATTCCGGCGTTGCCCTTGAACGTATGCACCACGCGGAAAACCGTATTCACCAGTTCGACGTCATCCGGGTGCGACTCGAGTTCGAGAAGCGCCTCTTCCATTTGGGCGAGGCCTTCCCCGGTCTCCGACACAAAGCTTTTCAGCAGCAACTCACGATCAATGTCCATCTGCGGTATCCATAAACTCGAGCCTAGCCTCACCCGATTCGCCGGCACCATGCTGTGCCATCGTCGGTGTTGAATACGACTTTTCGGCCGTGGGTTCCCCCGGTTTCTTGCACGCTCACTGGAATCCTTGCGTTCTTCATCAAAGCGAGCGCCGCGGCCACGTTCTGCTCTCCCGGGCTGATCGCGCGGCGATTCGAGTTTAGGAACATTGACCCGCCCCCGAAGATCTTGGCCCGCAGGTTCGGCAGTCGGCATCCAAGCCGCAGCACCTTCTCCAGCAAAGCCTTTGTGGCCAAGTCCCCAAACCGCAGGGAGGCAGGTTCCCCTTCGCGGGAGGCTGGAAGCAGGAAGTGATTCATGCCACCCGCTAGATGGCTCACGTCCCAGAGGCAGATGGAAACGCACGAACCCAGAATCGTCCTGATCTGACAAGGCTCCGCGCTGGCATGGAATTCTCCCGGCAAAAGGTACACGCTCTGGCGTCCTTTGAGGGCAGGCGCATTCGACGCCAGCCCACAGGGTGTGCCGTCAAGCTGCGTCAGAAACGAATTTGAATTCGTCATTGCCACTAGAGTTGTTCCCACCAGGCGCGCCCGTCATCGGTGTGAAAAACCAGCTTTCGACCATGCGTGCCGCCGACTTCGGTCTGGATGATGCGAATGCCGTTCATATGCAAAAAGGAAGTGGCGGCCTGCACGTTACGATCACCCACACTTTCCCCGGTGTTACCGAAAGTCACGGTAGGGAGCGAGCCGCCGAAGATTCTTGCCTGTAGCGTCTTGCGCTCGGCGCCGAGTTCGAGCATTCGGCGCAGCAGAGCTGGATTGGCGAAATTGGAATAGCGAGTGGCGTTTTCGCCTTCCTCGGGGCCCTCGGGCAGCATGAAATGATTGGCTCCGCCGATAGCGTGGGCCGAATCCCACAAGCAAAGAGCCACACTGGAACCCACGATGGTGCTGATGGCAAAGGGTTGCGCGGCGGTGAAGATCTTGCCCGGGATCAGATAGTGCCGCGCGTGTTTGTCGTCGGAAGCGTAGGGGATACGCGGCAGATATTCCATCGGCAGCACCGCCGGGTTGAAACTTTGCGTTTTCCTCTTGAAGTTCATGTACGATTCTTTCTCTTGCGTTAGCGTGAGTGACATGGTTCAACTGCCCTGCCAGCACAGTTCGACAGCACTTCACAAATTTCCCTGTCCACGGGCTCAATTCCCGCCTTGTGGGAAAATAAGCGAAACAGCACGATCACCGCGCATGGATAGCCGTCGGCCAGAACGGGAATCAGGGCATTCACAGGATCGTCCGTGGAAAGCAAGCTTTCACCGGACAACTTGAGTCGGAATACGGGCTTGCCGTTGAGCACCTGTTTCAGCTTGGGTTCCCGGCGCACTTCAAGAACGGAGTGCTTGTTCGGATCGATGCCAAACGACCAATACAGCCATAGTTCCGAGCGCTTCTTGTCGATCTTGAAGACCGCAACCTCTTCGGTTCCAATCAGGTTGCCAGCAATTTCGCGAATGGCGTCGAGAGCGTCGGCTTGGTCAATGGCATTCTGCAGCCGCATGCGAGCGGCATACACCTTGGCCTGGTCGCCAAGGGTTTGGACCGAGGTTTTTCTTTCGTGTTTCGCGGGTAAGTCGGACATCGTGCTCATGCGTTCTCGAAATATCCTTTCCGGGAAGGTTGCTATTCTCCGAGATAGCTCTGGAGCAGCGTGACCAGTTCAAAGCCGTTGATCGGCTTGGTGATGTAGTCATTGCAACCGCTTTGAAAGCCGGCTTCGACGTATTCTTCTTCGCCGCGCGTGGTGACCAGGATGATGGGCGTCTTGCTGAGAGAACTTTCCGTGCGCATCCGTTTGCAGGCTTCAAAGCCGTTCATGCGCGGCATGACCACATCCATCAGCACAAGATCCGGCGCCTCGACGACCGCACGCGAAATTGCGTCCAAGCCGTCCTTGGCCGTCACGCATTCGTAGTTGGTGCGCTGTTTCAAGATCATTTCTTCCATCATCAGCGTGGTCGTCGAATCGTCCACGAGTAAGACTTTCTTCGCCATTGCATAACCTCTTGCTGACCCTGTGTTGGTGAGGGCGTAGGTCGATCCTCATTACTACTCCGTGTTGGGGGAGAGACTGGGGATCAACCCTTGCCCCCAAAGTGATATGGCAATCGCGCGGCCATTCGAATCCAAATTAGGGTGGGACTTAAGTCACAGAAAGGCGGCGGGTTATGGAACGCTGTCTGAGCGCAATGTCGAGTGTGATGATTCGAATTCCAGAAAGCGTTCTGGAAATCGAACTGTGCTGGAAGAAACGAGGAAACGAAGACGTGCAACTAGGTTAAACGAAGAGCCTTCAGCTTCTGATAGAGCGTGCTCTTAGCGATGCCCAATCGTCTAGCGGTCTTTTCAACGTTCTGGTTCTCTCCGGAGAAAGCTGCCGAGATGTGGAAGCGTTCCAATTCCTCCAGGGTCCACTCGGGCTTATAGGTGTCGGAACGATTCACCGGGCTGATTTCGAAAGCCAGATCACCCGGTTCCAGTACCGGCCGATCCGTGAACAAAAGCGCCCGTTCCAGAACATTGCGCAGCTCGCGAATATTCCCAGGCCAGTAATAGGAGCGCAGTCGCTCCACGGCTTTCGCCGACAGTTGGGCCGGAGGACGCGCCATGTCGGAGCAGATCCGAAGCAGAAGAGAATGAGCAACCGCGGGAATATCGTCCTGCCGTTCGCGCAGGGGTGGAATGGCCAGCGGCACGGTACTGATCCTGAAGTAGAGATCGCTGCGAAATACTTTGGTCTCGATCAAATGCCGCAGATCCTGATGCGTGGCAGCGATCAGCCGGACATCAATGAAGCGATCGCGTACGTCTCCCATGCGACGAAACTTCTTTTCCTCCACCACCTTCAACAACTTGGGCTGCACGTTGGGATCGATGTCTCCAACCTCATCGAGGAAAATCGTGCCGCGATGACCAACCTCGAGCAGTCCCTGTTTGGAGTTGACGGCCCCCGTGAACGCGCCTTTCTCATGACCAAACAACTCCGATTCGAGGAATTCCCTGGTCAGGCCCGCACAATTCAGGTCCACGAAAGGTTCGTCAGCGCGCGGGCCATTTTCATGAAGCCAATTTGCCAAGACTCCCTTTCCCGTCCCCGTCTCACCTTGAATGAGGACCGGGCTATGACTATTGGCTACTTTGGAAGCGGTCTCGGCAAGGCGTTTGATGGCCACGCTTTCCCCCAGGAAGGGATCGAGCGCCACCCGGCGGCGGCGGGTGCTGCTGGCCTGCTGCTTCTGCTGGTTCCGCGAATTCTCCAGCAGTTTGTTCACGATCATCAGCAGGGCGGAGGGTTCGACCGGCTTGGAGAGGCATTGTTCAGCGCCATTCTTAATGAGCGACACCCCCAACTCCATCGAGCCAAAGCCGGTCAGGACGATGATGGGGACCGCAGGTTCGAGTTCCTTGAATTTCGGGAGAAGATCAAGGGCCGTACCATCCGGCAGTTGGAAATCCAGGATGGCGACATCCGGCCGGGCAGCCCCAAAGCTCCGGTGCGCCGTAACCAGATCCTCCGCTTCCTCGACCACGAACCCGTTGGCGGTCAGATGAGCGGCGTAGGCGTGGCGAAGTTCTTCGTCATCCTCCACCAGAAGAATTCTGCGGCTCACGAACGTGGCAGACATGGTTTCGTTCTTCGAGGTGTACACAGGCAAGTGTAGCAGTACTGTTAAAAGCCATGGTATTGCGCCCGGGCGCTTTAGTGAAGTTCGGTGCCGTGTAGTCAGAACCGCGGAAATGCTCTAATATTCTGAGTCACCACTCCCCGGACCTGTCCTGAAGCCGGCCCGGAACTCGGGCTAGCGGAACGACTGTGTCCCAGCCCTGGCACTTGCGAAGACACGAACAAGGTGGCTCGGTGATGCGTGGACCGACTCTCTGCCGACAAAGTATGGCCTCCACAAGATTCGCCCTTTTGTGCGCAACTCTCGCTACCCTCATGGTTGCGAGCTCAGGCTGGGCGCAGGACTCGGGCAATCCGCCGAAAAGAGTTTTGCTCCTCTATTCTTTCGACAACAATGAGGAAGGGGTTTTTACCAGCTTTGATCATGCACTGCGGTCGCAATTGAGAGCCGGGGCACGAGACCGCGTGGAGTTCTATACCAAATACATGGATTTCGCACAGTTTTCCACCCACGCTCATGCAGTGGCTCTGGCGCAGTTGTTGAAGCTGGAGTTCTCGAAGCAGAAGCCTGACCTGATCGTGGCGTCCTCCTATTGGGCGCTTCAGTTTCTGCTGGGTGAAGGGAAAGACCTTTTTCCGGGAACTCCAGTGGTCGTGTTGTTCAACGCCAGAAGACTGGACGAAGTGAAACTGTGCATCACGAAGGGAACCGCAGGACCGGGTATCACCGGAGTTGCAAGCACGGATGAGCCAGCTCGAACGCTGGATCTGGCCCTCCGGCTTCAGCCGGACACACAGCGGGTCGTCGTCATAGGTGGCAGTTCGCCCCTCGATCAATATTGGACCGATCGGCTTAAACACGATTTCTCATCCTATCGCCAGACGGTTGAAGTTACCTATTTAACCGGTCTGACCATGAATGAGATTCTCAGGCGAGTTGCCCAACTGCCCCCGCACACGGTCATCCTGAGCACTCTCTTTCTTGAAGACGCCAGGGGTCAGTCCTTTCTTCAGGAAGAGGCCCTGGATCTGATCACTCGGGCGGCGGATGTCCCTGTGTATGGGATTTACTTAAGCTATATCGGGCACGGTGTAGTCGGCGGTCGAATGACCAACCCTGAGAATCTGGGAAGAAGCGTCGCGGATCTGGCAGACCGTGTTTTGAACGGCGAGAACGCGGCCAGTATCCCGATTGTGGTCGATAACTCGTCCCAGGACACAGTGGACTGGCACCAGTTGCAGCGATGGCACATCAGTGAGAAACGATTGCCACCTTCAACCGTAGAGTTATTTCGCGAGCCATCGGCGTGGGAGCGCTACCGCTTCGCCATTATGGCGGTTATCTGGCTCTGCACTCTCGAGGCTGCCCTCATACTCACGCTGATATTCAACATTGGACGTCGCAGACGGGCAGAAAGGTCGCTCCTACGACAGAAGGCTCTGGCGAATGCGGTTATCGAGCACCTGCCGGGACTCTTCGTACTGCAAGACAAGGCCGGGAAGAATCTGCGCTGGAACAAAAACGCCGAAGGGCTGCTTCGCTATCGGCCCGGGACGGTTCCTGCAATGAGCAATGTAGCTGATGAACATAGAGAGACCGCGCAACGGTTCAAAGATGAAATCTTGGAGCAAGGATCGGGCCACGTGGAAGTGGACATGCTGGGCCAGGATGGCGGCCCCGTCCCCTACTATTTTAATGGGGTGCGGGTGGAACTCGAAGGCAAACCCTATTTTGCGGCCAAAGGATCGGGCCACGTAGAAGTGGACATGCTGGGCCAGGATGGCGGCCCCGTCCCCTACTATTTTAATGGGGTGCGGGTGGAACTCGAAGGCAAACCCTATTTTGCGGCCATCGGAATTGACTTGACAGAAAGCCGGCGCGCGGAAGAGGCGGTGCGCCGATCCGAAGCGCAGTTGCGCTCTCTTGTCGAACATGCTCCGTACGGGATCGGGACTGTCAGTGTCCAGCAAGACCGGTTTCTCCATGCGAATCCCGCGCTGGTGAAATTGCTCAGGTACCAATCCGAGGCGGAGGTTCTTGCGCTCAGCGTCTCGCGTGATCTGTATCCCCAGGGGGATGCAGGCTTCCGTGCTCAGCCCACACGCGCAGACTTCTTCAGCGGCGTGGAATTCACCTGGAGGAGCAAGGACGGCAAACCCGTTACTGTACGAGCCAGTGGCCACCGGAGTTCGCGTCCGGGAAGCGAAGGCGACACCATCGAGATCATTGCCGAGGACGTCACCGCGCGCAGAATGCTGGAAGAACAATTGCACCAGGCGCAAAAGATGGAAGCGCTCGGACAATTAGCGGGCAGCGTCGCCCACGATTTCAACAACCTGCTCAGTGTGATCATTGGCTACAGCGAACTGCTGTCCGCGAATCTTGGTTCCGAGGGGCCCGCTGGCGTACGGCTCGAAGCGATCAAAAAGGCAGGGCAACGCGCCGCTTCGCTGACCTCGCAGCTGCTTGCCTTCAGCCGCCGGCAGGTGCTTCAACCGAGAGTGCTGAGCCTGAACTCTCTGGTCACAGAGACGCAAAGGATGCTGCAACGCTTGATAGGAGAAGATATCGAGCAGAAAGTACTGCTCGACCCGGTGCTGGCGAAAACGAAGGCAGACCCAGGGCAGATCGTCCAGGTCATCATGAACCTTGCGGTCAATGCGCGCGATGCCATGCCCAAAGGTGGCAAACTCACGATCAAGACGGCGAATACCAGTTTCAAGGACGCTGTCAGTTTTTCCGGGGTGGCCGTCCCCCCGGGAGAATATGTGACGCTTTCGGTGAGCGACACGGGCACCGGCATGGACGAAGAGACGCGGAACCGCCTCTTCGAACCTTTCTTCACCACCAAGGCGGCCGGGAAGGGCACTGGCCTAGGTTTGGCGACAGTGTACGGGGTCGTGAAGCAGAGCGGCGGGTATATCTTCGCCGATAGCGAACTGGGGAAAGGGACCACCTTTAGGATCTATCTGCCGCGGGTCGATCTACCCCTACGGACACCTTCTTCGCAGGCCGCGCAGGGGCTTCCACCCGACCTTCCACCAGGATCGGAGACGTTCCTCGTCGTGGAAGACGAACCCGCCTTCCGCGATTTGCTCTGCGAGCAATTGCGCTCGAGGGGCTATCAGGTACTCGTTGCCTCCAACGGTGTGGAGGCTCTGCAAGTAGCCGAACAACACAAGGGGCCGATTCGGGTGCTGATCACAGACGTGATCATGCCGGAGATGAGTGGCCCGGATCTGGCTAAAAATCTGACAAAACTGCGGGGCGAGACCGATGTGTTGTACATGTCAGGCTACACCGATGACAAGTTGAGCAATATTTTAGAGACGGAGCCTGAACTGACGTTGATCCAGAAGCCTTTCTCCATCGACGACCTTGTGCAGAAGATACAAGAGATTCTTTGCCGGAAAGGCAGGCATTCGCATCGTGGGGATCCTTCTCTGGACCTGGATCTCCGGAACGCGCCGGACCTGTAAGAGCCATCCGGTATCTACACGGCCGTTAGGGCGCGGAAAGGTTATGGGATTGGCGGGCGATCTTGCTCCATGAAGTGAAACGCGCTCTGCGCAACAGCACCATTTCACAGTTACAGGCAAACCGGTACTAATCCGCCCTGGATAAGGACTGGTTTTACAACGGCCGGATGGGGATATTCAAGAAATCACGTGTTGCGCGGCCTGAGAATTTGCTGGCGAAAGAGTGAAGTCACGCTGGCTATGGATTCAATCTGTCAATCGTGTGTTTGCTCTGACACTTACACTCGAACTATCTCCGAAGAACTGTTCGTGCAGTTCTGCGCGGCAAACACGATTCCCTGGGAACTTGTTCCCACTGGGACGGAGCGCACTCCGGACTTCCGAATTCGACTCGGGAACACTCAAGTAATCTGCGAGGTGAAACAGATCGATCCTAACGCCGAAGACGTTGCCGAATTGGAGGAGCTTGGTAGCAGCGAGGCGGTAGGCCGGTTGGTGCCCAATCGCATGCGCGACAAGCTGAAGGATTCTGCTCAGCTCAAAGCTGCGTCGCACGACGGCCGTCCAACTCTCCTCGTTGTCTACGACAACACGCCGATCAAGATGTACACCTTTCATTCTGACGTTGCTCAGGCTATGTTCGGGCGCGACAGTGTGCGCGTCAGTGTTTCGGGGGACGAGACGGTCGTGTCCGAGCCATTCTTTGGAGGGAACCGCGGGCTTACCCCAAGCCAGAACACCTCTGTGAGCGCTCTTGCAATTCTTGATGGAGGCCCCAATGCCAGCCTGTCTCTGCGTGTCTACCACAATCCTTACGCTCGTGTGCTATTGCGGGCGAAGCTTTTCGCGGGTCTTCCAGTGACGCAGTTTCTGTTGCCAGGTGAGACAGCGATCACCCTGTGAATGTCGAGTTCGCCCTCTAACAGGTTTGCCGTCGGCGCGACTGGCGTTGGCAGCGGGAATAAGTGTCCGCGCCACACAACCTATTTCACCCTCTCTGCAAACGAAAACACCGGATCAATATCCACCGGAACATTCGCAACCGCCTTCAGCGACACCTTCAACTCTTCCGGCATCGTGTCGTATTTCTTGAACCAGTTTTCCGCACGCGCTCGGTCCCCCGTGGCTTCGATCTCCAGCAGTTCCTTAGCTAGATCGGCCACTGCGCCCGGTATCTTCTCGTAGTCGATGGAATACCGACCGTTGGTATTCCGCTGGATCGCGCCACGCTCGGAGAGATAGTTGAACTCCATCATCTCCGCTTGCCCGTGTGCCTCCGCCGTCCCGAAGCGCACGGTGCGAAACAGTTCGCCCACATACGACGCGTAATACTCTTCCAACTTTGCTTTCGGAAGAGCGTCGTGATCCACCAGCCATTTCAAGCCGAACATCCCGGTCACGTCGGCCTTCGCTTCTTCCAGGCCGCTAAATCCCGGACCAATCGCTTCCCGAATACTGACCTTTCCCGCCGCCGTGCGCGCAAACGCGGGACCCAGCCCGTGACAGATTTCGTGCATGATCGTGCCCAGCAGATAGCCTTCGCCCGAAACTTTCGCTGCCTGCTTCGGTTCCATCAGCTTGCGCGCGACCGGCAGGATGATGTAGTTCACCCGCGCGTCCATGAAGTTCTTGAAGAAAAGTTTCTTGCTGCCCTTTTGCTCATGCACTCGCGGATCGTTCGGCAAATTGTCGGCCACCGCCTGGTAGCCGTGCGTCAGGTCTCCTGCTCGGAAAGGAGTGTCCATCACTTCCATCGGCGTTTCGAGTCCCTGTTTCGACGGCCGATCTTCCGCCGCCAGCGGCAGCGCATCCTGGATCTGCGGCACGTATTTCTGGAACAGCTCCAGCTTTTTGCTCTCGCGCTCGTTGCGTACCATCACCGCCGCGCCGTACGAACCTTTCACGCCCAGCAGTCCGTCCAGATAAGTTTCATAGGGCGCAAAGACGATGTCGAATTTCGGATTCTTCAACTCCAGCCAAGCCAGGTCGCTCGGGAAGTAATCGTCGCTGAGCAGGGCATCGGCCCGCAGTTGAAGAAACTGCGCGAAGGCTGCGTCATCACTGAGATTAGCGGCCGCCCGCAGCGCTTGCGCCGCCGGTTCCAGAAAAGCCCGGAACGCGATGCGGTAGGGAACCGCCTCCAGTTTGCCCTCATTCCACCGCACGATCGTGAATTGGTTGTAGATCGCCGCCTTCTGCTCGGGATGCTGTTTGACGTATTGCTCCACCTGATCGCGTGTCAGGTTCGCTGGATAGAACCCTCGCCCCGGCGGTGCGGGTTCGGTTCCGACGAACGGGCGATCCTGGTCGAGCAGGTCGAAGCGCGACGCGTTAATCCGCAGGTAGGTTCGCAGTTCGATATCGCGCCGATTCCGGCTTGAGCCTAGCGACTGGTACAGGGTTAAACCCTCGGCATCGCTCTGCCGCCAGTAGATGCTTTCCAGGTAGCCGCACGCCTCCACCAGTTTGCGCACGAGTTGTTGCTCGCGAGCAGTCAAACCCGCCGTCTGGAACGGCATTCGGACGTGCTGGAATTTCGCCAGCCATTGCCCCAGGTCAGCCGCGACCTTCAAATCCGCCGGCGCGCCGCCCTTCGCCGCCGAACCCGTCATCGCCCGGGTTTTCTTCTGCTGTGCCGTGCCGAAGGTTGGCATCAGGAGAATGAAAAACAAAACAGGCCCATAGTGCATCCAACCGAATTTCTTCATACGAATACCAGTTTATCAAAGCCTCGATTCCGCCCCGAAGCCGTTATCATGAATACATGCGTGGGGAAAATGGCGCCCAGACGTTGCTCATCGATGCCGATGACACGCTCTGGGAAAACAACATTTATTTCGAACGGGCGATCGCGAAGTTCATTTCGTTCCTCGACCATCGCGAGCATTCGCCGGAGGCGGTTCGGCTGGTGCTGAACGACGTGGAGCGGGAATCCATCGTCAAGCACGGATACGGTCTGCACAGCTTCGCGCATTCGCTGGTGGAAACGTTTGAGAAGCTTTCTGTCGACCCGGTCACGCCCGAATTACACGAGCGCATTCGCAGCTTTGCCCACCAGATCGCCGATCATCCCATCGAAGTGCTTCCCGGCGTACCGGAGACCCTGCAATATCTCGGCGAGCGCCACCATCTGATCATGCTGACCAAAGGAAATCCCGCCGAGCAATGCGGAAAAGTCGAGCGCTCGGGATTGAAGGAATATTTTTCCGCGGTTGAAATCGTGGCCGAAAAGGACGAGTCGACTTATCGCTCCGCCATCGCCAAGTACGCCCTTTCCGCGGACAGCACGTGGATGGTCGGCAACAGCCCGAAGTCTGACATTAACCCGGCGCTCGCCGCCGGGCTACACGCCGTCTTCGTCCCGCACGACAACATCTGGATACTGGAACACGAAGACCTGGCCGGCGCTCCGCCCAACCAGCGATTGCTGGTGGTGGAGCGGTTCGCCGATCTGAAATCTCATTTCTAGTTTCCGGCCCCATGGCCGCCACTGCGGAATCGTTACGGCGTAATCGTGAAAGTCATGGCGTTCGAGTTTGCACCGCCCGAGTGCACGTAAACCTGCACGCTGCCTGCATTCATGATGTCGGCCGCCGTGATATCCGCCGTCACCTCAGAGGCGGAATCGTACGTGGTGGCGCGTGTCGTCGTGCCCCAATACACCAATGAATCCGTGCCAAAGCCCGAACCCTGTACCGTCAGCGTAAACGCAGCCCCGCCGGCCACGGTGCTGCTGGGCGAAAGTTGTGTGACTGTGGGCATTCCAGTCCCGTTCATGTAGTTGTGGGAATAGCCGCATGCGGCTCCCATCAACGTGATTGCCAACAAAAGCCCCAAACTGATTCGCGATATGGTTGCCTCCGCAAGGTTGCGCATTGGGAGCAGCGTAGCAAGGGCCTGGAACGGGGTTGTCACAGGCTCGTAATTTTCTATGCACACAAAATAAACAAAGCAGTTCTCAGTTGTCAGTTCTCAGTTCTCAGGTTGCCAACAGGTCTCACGGAGAACTGACAACTGCAATAGACACAGGCCGGGAGCCCGGAATTTCTTCCGGTCCCGGCCTGCGCTTCGATCAACTTGGGAGCCGGCTCAGTTGGCCGGCGTGGGGCTGGCGTTAGCGGTGGTTGGCGCTGCCGCCGGAGTCGCCGCAGGCAAGCTCGCCGTGCTGTACCGCGAAAGCCGCGGGAAGAACGGCGTCACCTCGAAGGGCATCTTGTCGCGCGCCGAAGTGATCGCGACCGGTTGCGCCTTCACGATCTCCACTTTGTCGTCCCATGGATTTAGTTTGACACGTCCGCCGAGGGGCAAGGCGGCGATCTGGTCCAGCTTGTTCCAATCGAGCGCCGGAGCCGAGGTGCCGAGTTGTGCCATCCGCGTCACCGTGCCGTTCTCCGCGATGTTGTTGCCCAAGTGCGCTTGCAGCAGAGCGCTCAATTGCGGAGCGCGCGCCTGCAGAGCCTTGATGAACAGCCCCGCCGACTCCAACTTCTGCGCGTAGGGTGAGGCCTTGAGCATCTCGATGGCTTTCTTGTCGGCCGCCGCTTCCTCTTCGGGAATGTGTTTGAACCCGAGGTTTTTGTAAGTCGCCTCGTCCGAGAACAGCATGCGGTCATTGAACGCGTACTGGCTGCCCAGGTTATGTCCGAGAACAATGTGCGCCAGTTCGTGCGCGAGCACCATGGCCAGGCTGCCTTCGTCGGGAAGCACATCGATCAGCCCGCGGCTTACTACAATCGTGTTACCAACGCTGAAAGTTTCCAGCGGAGAAGTCGTCAGCACCCGCGTCCGAACGGGCCGCGGCAATTCGATGTTATTGGTGATCTCCAGGTTGTTCACTACGGTTTGGAGAATCTTGTCCACGTCGCCTTCCGGCGCCAGCAGGCCGGAGCGTTCCAGCCGCTCGATCACGTTGTCTTCCGCCTGCTGTTGCCATTCGCGCTCGGCCGCCAGCGGCGAAGCATCCTGCGCGGTGGGCGTGTCATCCTTTACGCTGTCAACCCGGATGTTCGTAAGTTCGTCGTTGGGAGTTCCCGTCTTCAGGTTATATCCCCACATGCGAGTCTGCGCCTTGAACGCTATCTTGTTCTTAGCTCCAGCGGTAAAATCGCCTTCCTCGCTGTAGATGTATGCTGGTACCCAATAACCCTGAATCAGATTCAACCGCCAGCTATCCATGTGAAAGTAGTAACTGTTGCGCGAAGGATGCGCATAAGTGCCGTTCAGCCGCACAATGCTGAAGTCCTGATCCTCAACCCAGATCCGGCCGAGAAAGCGCCCGCGTCCGGCGTCTTTTTTCGGCGTCAGATCGAATACCAGGCAACGCACGTCGCCCAGAAACTCGCGCCGCGCATAGCGGAAATCATAGTGCTGCCGGTCAAAATCGTTGCGGTCGACGAAGATCATCCAGGAAAAGCCCAGGGGCTGGTACTGGAACTTGAACTTCTTCGTGAGCCCGCCCAGAAGGCGCTTCTCCATGCCTTCGTCTTTGTCCTTGCCCTTGTCCTGAAGGTAGTCGCTGCGGTCGATCGAGTCGCTCAAGTCCATGCGTCCCAGGAAGTAATGATCGTCCTGCGGGATCGGTCCCAGTTGCGGATCCTGCGTCAGGTCCTGTAGATAAGTCTCGACAATGGGAGTGCGAGGGGACAAGAACTTGATCAGGTCCTTTTCGCGCGCAATCACGCGGTCGACGGCCTGATCCATCGTCGCCGGGCGCGCCAGATTGGTCTGATCTGGAGCGGCTTGCGCTGCTCCGGGCTGCGTCGCCGAAACCGCCTGCAGGTTCTGCTGCGCGGACGCCGGCTGCTGGGCCACTGCCGTTATCGTCATCGCTGCCAGAGCTAGAACCAACCAATTCATGTCGCCCATAACGTTTCGCATAACTCTCCGCATAACTCTCATCTCCAAAGTTTCAATACGCCAGTTGAAATACCACGTGCACGATCGCCGTCGAATCCATAGCCTGCCCGTTTCGCGAGGCCGGCTTGAAGCGCATCTTGTTGGCGGCGGCTACGGCGGTTTCATCGAGTCCGTGCCCTAGACCCCGGACGACGCGATTCACGTGTAACTGCCCGCTCGCCATGAATTCCACTTCCAGCAGAACTTCACCTTCCAGTTTCAGGTTCCTTGCTTCCTCGGTATAGGCCGGGTTCGGCTTGTAAATGATCTCGACCATCGTCGCCGGTGGGCCGCTGTCCACCCGCTGAATGTGTGGGGTGTTCTGCGCAACCTCCTGCGAGCCAAAGCCCGAGGTCTGCACTCCCGCGCTCCCGCGGCCGCTCCTGCGCCCGTCTCCTTGTCCTCCGGTAGCCACGCCATTGCCAAAGTCTGCGCTCGCCACCGTTCCCTTGATGCCCTTTGCGCCGCCCGACCCGTTGCCTTGTCCTGGCCCCACCGGCATGTCGAACCCACCCGCGACGGAAGCGATCAGCTTGCCATTCGGCTTGCTGTTGGCGCTCGGCTTCAGTCCATTCGGATCGCCGAACCCGCCCGTCTGCACTTTCTCGATCGGCGCATTCACCGTCGGCGTCACCGAACTTCCCTGGAAGTCCCCGGTATGAATCAGCACCGGACGCGCTCCGCTGGTCTGTCTTAACACTGCGGGCGCGAAGTTATTCATGGCCACCTTGGGCGGCTCAATTTCCTGTGGCTGCGGCCTAGGCGCGCGGAGCTCTTTGGGCACGATCAGTTTCGGCGCCTGAAACACCGGCTCCGGCGGCAGCAACTTGGCATGCACCGGCAGCGGTTTTGCCTTGGGCAGCGGCTCCGGCCGCAGCGCAGGCAGCGGGACCAGCTCCGTGACGTGGTAACTCACGATCGGAATCAGCGTATCCGACGTCATGATCCCGATGACGATCAGCAGCAAAATCAGGCCCGTCAGAATCCCGTAGCTCGCGGCAAACGTCCGCCAGTTCCACTTCTTTTCAGGCAGCAGGCCAAGTTGAAAACCGCGGTCGTACGTAGGCATCCATCACTCCAAAAAGTGGGCCGCCCAAGCTGGGGAGAGCGCTCGGGGCTGGAGTCTTCACCTTAGGGGAGATTGGGCAGGGGGTAAACGTGTCGCTTGCGCGTGTCCTTTGGTAACCGCCTTTGGCATTCGGCCTGACGGCCGGTTACTTCCGTGCCGCTGCCCGCCGTCGCGCAAAAAAGTAGAACACCGGAACGCCCGCCAGAATCGCCAGGCATCCGCCGATCGAACTCTTCAGATTGTCGCTGAACGTGTAGTAGAGAAGGGCCGCCGACGCCAGCACAAACAACGCCGGAACCACAGGATATCCCCACACGCGATAAGGCCGCTCGGCTTGAGGCTCGCGCCGGCGGAAAACGAAGACCGTGCTGCCTGCGATCATGTAGAACATCCACTCGGCGAAAATCGCCAGCGAAAAGAATTGCCGGAAACTGCCTCCCAGCAGGAGCAGAACGATGGCCAGGCCGCACTGCACAACAATTGACATCGAGGGCGTGTGGAAGCGCGGATGAACCTGGGCAATCGACTTGAAGAAATATCCGTCGCGCGCCATCGCAAACGGCACGCGCGCTCCGCTCATGATGGTGCCGTTCAAAGTCACCAGCATCGAAACCGCCATGCCCGCCGACACCAGGCTGGCGCCGGCTCCCCCCAGCACCAGCGCCACAGCGTCCGAGGCAGGGCGCTCCGACCCTGCCATCGCCGCCGCCGGCAGCACATACTGCACGGCCGCGTTCACCAGGATGTAGAGCGCTCCGACCGTCGCCACGCCCCAAATCAGGGATAGTGGAATGTTGCGCTGCGGGTTCCGTATTTCTCCCGCCACCATGTTCAGATCGTTCCAGCCGTCGTAAGCCCACAACGCCGCCACCAGCGCCGCGAAAAATCCTGCCACTCCGCCTTTGGCTCCAACAAATTCTGTCGCGAAATTCGCCCACGTTCCCCGGCTATAGGAGAAGCCCACCGCAACAATTCCGAGGATGATCGCAACCTTCAACAGCGTGAACAGAAACTGAAATTCTCCCGCCCGCCGCACTCCGACGTAGTTTAGCCAGGAGACCAGAACGGTGGCCGCGATCGCCACCAGTTGCCCGTAGTTGAGGGTGAAGGGATGCGAGAAGCAGGCGTGCGAGAAAAAAGAAAAGACGGGAAAGGTTTCCAGGATCCGCACCAGGCCGGTGGTGACGGTCGCAATCGAAGCCGGCTTGGCGATCAGAAACCATGTCCACGAATAGAGAAATCCGGCCAGCGGCCCATAGGCGTCGCGCACATACACATACTCGCCGCCCGCCTGCGGCTTCATCGCGCCCAGTTCGGCGTACGTCAGCGCGCCGAAAAAAGAAAGCAGGCCCCCGACCATCCATGCCAGATAAACCAGTCGGGCCGACCCCACCGCTTGCATCATCTCGGATGGAACCAAAAAAATTCCACTTCCGATGATCGTCCCCACCACTACCGCGCCAGCATGGGAAAGTCCGAGATCGCGTGCCAGTTCCGGGCGGAGACGATTGTCCGTTGTTTGCATGTTCATACTTTCTGCCGGCCGCTAGGAACAAAGATTCTAACCGCAGAGCTCGCGGGGGACGCTGAGAAATCTCAGCCCGTGGTGAAAAGTGAGAGCTCGCTCTTTGCCGCTCCATTTGACAATTCACTGTAGTGCGGTTCAAGCCGTTGACCGATCGCTGAGCAGGATGCTGGCGGCGTATCCCACGGCGAATGTTACGCAAGTTCCAATCGCGACCCACCAGGTGAAAGCGACCTGCGACCATCTCCACAAATACAGTTCCATCGCGAATCCGCAAATCATGCCGACGATTGCCCCGCTTTGATTCGCGCGCTTGGTCAGCACTCCCAGCAAGAACACTCCGAGCAACGCTCCGTAAGCGACCGACGCGATTTGCAGTCCGACTTCCACCACGCGCCCCACACGATGGAGCGCCAGCACCGCGAGCGCGAACAGCACCAGCGCCCACCCGACGGTCGCCAGCCGTGCCAGTCGCAGTCGTGCCGCTTCGCTGACCGCCGGACGAGATCCCGAACGACGGCCTGCGGGAAAACGAAGATAGAAATCCACAATCGAGCTGGATGCGAGCGAATTCAGCGCCGCGCTCAAGTTCGACATCGCCGCCGCCAGAATGGCTGCGATCAACAGTCCTGCAATCCCATGCGGCATGCGGCTCACGATGAACGTCGGATAGATTCTGTCCGCTCGCCCAAACGCGGCCGACGGAACCTGGTAGTACGCGAACAGCATCACACCCACAAGAAGAAACAACCCAAACTGGAAAAAGACCGCGACGCCACTCGAAAGCAATGCCAGCACCGACTGACGCTGATTTCGCGCCGCCAGCAATCTCTGCACGATGAGTTGGTCGGTGCCGTGGCTGGCCGTCGTCAAGAACGCGCCACCGATAATCCCCGCCCACAGTGTGTAAGGTTTCGCAAAATTCAAATACGGCCAATGCGCCGGGACCGCGGCACCGAAACCGTGAAGATCGAAACCGTGAAGATCGAAGACCTGGAACTTATGCAGTGCGCTCGCAATCGTCTCGACCGATCCCCAACCCCCCGGCACGAGATGAAGAATGGTCACCAGGCCCACCAGCGTCCCGCCCACATAAATGAACGTCTGCACCACATCGGTCCAGATCACCGCCGCCAGTCCGCCCTCAAACGTGTAGATCAAAGTCAGAAGCGTGATGATCGCGATCGAAGCGACCTCGCCCGTCCCCAGCGCAATCGATACCACGATGGACACGGCATACACCCGCACTCCCTCCGCCGCCGCCCGCGTCAACAGAAACAAGCCCGCCGTCACCGTACGCAGCTCTCCGCCAAACCGCCGTTCGATCAATTGATAGGCCGTGTAGAGCTCGCCACGAAAATACTGCGGCAGCAGGACAAAACTGATAATGACGCGCCCCAGCACATATCCCATCACCAGTTGCAGAAAAGTAAGATTTGAATCGTAGGCGAGGCCGGGAATACTGATAATGGTCAGAGTGCTGGTTTCCGCCGCCACAATCGACAACGCGATTGCCCACCACGGAATGTCGCGGTCGGCAAGAAAATAGTCGCGCATGGTCCGCTGCCGCTTGCGAAACCGCAGCCCGAACAGCGTGATGCCCGCCAGGTAGGCCGCAATAATCAGTAGATCGATCCGGTTTAATCCCAAGCGATCCTTCCTGTAGAGACGCGGCTTGCCGCGTCTCCGCCACCAGTAGCCGGTTCGCTGCATTGTACAAGCATGTTCTGGCTCGAACCCGCCACTGCCCGGACTAAGCCGAACCTGTGTTAGAACTAGCGCGATGCCCTACTATCTCGGAATCGACGGCGGCGGCACCAAAACCCGCTGCCTTCTCGCCGACGAAACCGCCGTGCTCGCGAAGGCAATGTCCGGCGGCAGCAACATAATTCGCCTCGGCGAGACGCAGGCAAGGGAAGCGCTGCACACCGCCGTCCGCCATGTCTGCGCCGCCGCCAAGATTTCTCCCGATCAGATTCGCGCGATTTCTATCGGAGTCGCCGGCGCTTCCGTCCCCGAGATCGCTGCGAAGATTCGCGGCATTCTCACCGAACTCACGCCCCAAATCGGTCTCACCAACATCGAGGTTGTCGGCGACAACGTAATTGCCCTGGAAGCCGCTTTTGGCGCCGGCCCCGGCGTGATCGCGATTGCCGGCACCGGCTCCATAGTTTACGGGCGCGACGCTGGCGGCCGCATCGCGCGCGCTGGAGGCTGGGGGTTCGCTATCTCCGATGAAGGCTCGGGCCACTGGATCGGGTGCCGCGCCATCTCCGCGATTCTTCACGCCCGCGATCAGGGCCACAAAACGAGGCTCGCCGCCATGGTTCTCCAAGCCTGGAAACTCACCACCCTCGACGACCTGGTGCAGCAAGCCAACTCCACTCCACCGCCCGACTTCCCGCGCCTGTTTCCCATCGTGCTTCGCGCCGCCGACGAGGCTGACCCCATTGCCCACGAGCTGCTGGCCGACGCAGGAGTCAAGTTGGCTAACCTCGCGGCCGCCGTAATAGGCCGCCTCACGCCACATCCTCCGGTGGAAATGGCTCCCATCGGCACGCCCCCCTTAACCATGCTTCCCGTAGCCTTGCTTCCCATAGCAACGACGGGCAGTGTCTTTCGTCAATCTCCGATTGTGCGTCAGGTTTTCTACAATACCCTGCAGGCGAGCTTTCCCGGTATCGATGTGCGTCAGGATCCAGTCGACCCGGTCGAAGGCGCGCTGGCCAGGGCAAGACGAATGTAGAGACGGGATTGCCCCGTCTCACGCAGGCTGGCCGGTGATGTCCGGGAACGAAATGTCCGAAGGCAGAACTTCCGAAAACGCCGCCGTGCCGCCCGCAACGGCGAGCCCGGCCACGGTCGCCCTCGCCGATCTGCTCCGCACCGCCGTTGATACTGTTCTCACCGAGGACCTGGCCCTAGCTCTGCTCAAGCGCGCCGACTTGCCCCCGGAAGTCCTCGAGCAACTCGCCAAGAACGCCAACGCGCTCAAGAGCCGCAAGGTGAAGATCGCACTCGTCAGTCATCCGCACACGCCGCGCCATGTGTCCGTGCCACTGGCGCGCCAGTTCTACACTTTCGATCTGATGAAGGTGGCGCTCTCGCCCCACGTTCCGGCCGACGTGAAGGTTGCCGTCGACGGTGTCCTCATATCGCGCCTCAAGACTGTCACCCTCGGTGAGCGTCTAACGCTGGCCCGTCGCGCCTCAGGCAGAGTAGCGGCCGCGCTCCTGTTGGATGTGGAAAGCGGCGATGGCAAGATCGTTGATCGCAACACGATGGATCGCAAGACGATTGACCGCAAAACCATTGATCGCAAAATCACCGATCGCAAGACTATTGCTGGCAAAACTATCGGTGGCAAAACAATCGCCGGCAAAACTATCGCCGCCAAAGCTGTAGCGCGCGATACCCGAGTCATGCAGGCGGCGCTCGAAAACCCGCGCCTCACCGAAGCCCTCGTGATCAACTCGGTCCTCGGTCCCGCCGCCGGCGCAGCCCTGGTGCAGGCGGTCGCGCGGCACGCGAAGTGGTCCCGCCGCAGAGAAATCCGCGCCGCCCTGTTGCGGACCGCTCATCTCTCGCTGGCCCGCGCCTTGGAGTTCAGCCGCGGAATCCCCGCTCCGTTGTTAGAAGAAGTGCTCGCCAGTTCGCGTCTCCCCGCCCCCATCAAAGCTCAACTTATTCGCGAGAGCCAGGCAAGTCCATGATGAGGCGCGCGCAACGCGGGGGGACTACGCCACTAACCGCTTCAGAATTTCCTTGCCTAGTTTCTGCGCTTCGCCGAATGCTTTCTGATATTCGACGAAAATCCGGTTCAGTTCGAGCGACTGGTCGGCGGTGAGCTTGTGGCGCAGCATCATGTCGCGCACGTGCACGGGATTGGGCAGGGTCGCGTCATCGGTCAATTCTTCCAGGGCGGTCGAGGGATTGTAGTGATACATGCACTTCATTCTATCGCCACGGGTGGAATTTCTCGGGCTTCCATGGTTCGTTCCATGGTCCGACGGTTCGATGGTTCGGCTTTCGCGGTCGTCAGCCGCCGGCGGCTTTCTTGGCGGCTAGCGCTTGCAAACGAAGATTCAGATCCTTTTGGTGATTGGCCCGGCGCAGCACCGTCGCTACCGTGGCTGCCAGGCGATCGGAGCTCTTGTCGAGTTCGAGCGTGGATTTCTCGAAGTACGCGATCGCCCCTTCATGAATGAGTTTTTCCTCGTTCTTCTGCGACAGGCTGGTCAGGACTACGACCGGAATGTTCTTGGTGGCGGGATTTGCTTTGAGCGCTTTCAGCACATCCGGACCGCTGATTTTGGGAAGCATCATGTCAAGCAGGATGATGTCGGGCAGTTGGTCCTTGGCTACCTGCAACGCTTCCTCGCCGTCGCAGGCGGTCGAGACCAGGTAACCCGCTCTGGACAAAGCATGCTCATTCGCCATTCGGAGAAACTTGCTGTCCTCGACCAGCAGCACCTTGGAGTTCGAAGCGGTCACGTGAATCCCCTCGTGCGGATTCATCGGCGAGGCGGCGGAAAACTTGAGAAGTGGGGGGGTAGCTCGACCCCTAACCGGGCGTCACCTTTCCCGTAGAGATGCGGCTTGCCGCGTCTCTGCAGACGGAGACGGGGCAAGCCCCGTCTCTACAGACTGCTTCTGGGCAAAACAAAAGGGGCGGCTCGTGCCGCCCCCGGGTAATCGAAACCTGAGAACTGACAGCTGCCTCTACGTCCCTTCGTTCCAGCTCGCCAGGTATTCTTCCTGCTCCGAGGTTAGGCGGTCGATCTTGATGCCGAGCGATTCCAGCTTCAGCTTGGCCACCCGCTTGTCGAGGTCTGCCGGAACTGTGTATACCTTCTTTTCCAGCGAAGCGTAGTTCTTCACCATGTACTCCAAGGAAAGCGCCTGGTCGGCAAAACTCATATCCATCACCGAGGCCGGATGCCCTTCGGCGGCGGCCAGGTTGATCAGGCGGCCTTCCCCGAGCAGATTGATGCGGCGGCCGTCTTTCAGCGAGTACTCGTCGACGAAGGTGCGCGTGGTGCGTTTTGAGGACGACATCTTCTCCAGCGCGGGGATGTCGATTTCGACATTGAAGTGGCCCGAGTTCGAAATGATGGCGCCGTCTTTCATGAGCTCGAAATGCTGCTTGGCGAGCACGTTCTTGTTGCCGGTGACGGTACAGAAAACATCGCCGAGTTTGGCGGCTTCCTCCATGCTCATCACGCGGAATCCGTCCATGACCGCTTCCAGTGCTTTGGTCGGGTCGATCTCGGTGACAATGACTTCCGCTCCCGTGCCGCGTGCGCGCGAAGCCAGGCCGCGGCCGCACCAGCCGTAACCGGCGACCACGAACTTCGATCCCGCGAGCAGAAAATTGGTCGCGCGGATGATGCCGTCAATGGTCGATTGCCCGGTGCCGTAGCGGTTATCGAAAAGATGCTTGGTATCGGCGTCGTTGACGGCCACGATCGGATAGCGCAGCACGCCTTCCTTGGCCATGGCGCGCAAGCGAATTACACCGGTGGTCGTTTCCTCGGTTCCGCCAATTACATTCGCCAGTTCCGCGGTGCGCTTGGTATGCAGCACGGAGACCAGGTCGGCGCCGTCGTCCATGGTGATCTGCGGCTTGTGATCGACCGCCGCCATGATGTGCGAATAGTAGGAGTCGTTGTCCTCGCCCTTGATGGCGAAGACGGGAAGGTTGTAGTCGCGCACCAGGCTGGCGGCGACATCATCCTGCGTGGACAGCGGGTTCGAGGCGCACAGCGCCACGTCCGCGCCGCCGTCGCGCAGCGCGATCATCAAATTTGCGGTCTCGGCCGTCACGTGCAGGCAGGCCGAAACGCGGATGCCTTTGAGCGGCTGGTTCTTGATGAATTCCTTGCGGATGATCTGCAGCACCTTCATCGATTGGTTGGCCCACTCGATGCGTTTCTTGCCCAGATCGGCCAGTTCAAATCCCTTTACGTCGCTGCTAATCGATGTCGTAGCCATTTCTCTCCTAATCCCGGATGATGACGCTGAATGAAAGTCTATGTAGTTTGTCTGCTGCCGAAAAACAATCCACCACGGAGGCACGGAGTCACGGAGAAAACTCAAACCGGGAAAACCCTAAAATCGGTTTTCTCCGTGACTCCGTGCCTCCGTGGTGAAAAAACTATTTCCGTACTCCCGCCGGTTCCCGCTTCAAGCCGGCGTCAGACGCCAGTTTCGCTGCCTTGTCGGTCCTTTCCCAGGTGAAATCTGGGTCGCTGCGGCCGAAGTGTCCATAGGCCGCGGTCTTGCGATAGATCGGACGGCGCAAGTTGAGCGTCTCGATGATCTCGCGCGGCTTCAGCTTGAAGTTTGCCCGCACCAGACCCGGAATCAGATGGGCATCGATCTTCTCGGTTCCGAAAGTGTCCACCAATACGCTGACGGGGTCGGCCACTCCGATGGCATAGGCGAGCTGCACTTCGCAGCGATCCGCCAGTCCGGCAGCCACGATGTTCTTGGCGATGTAGCGCGCCATGTACGCCGCCGAGCGATCGACCTTGGTCGGATCCTTGCCGCTGAACGCTCCGCCGCCGTGGCGGCCCATGCCACCGTACGTGTCCACGATGATCTTGCGTCCGGTCAGACCGGAATCGCCCATGGGTCCGCCGATCACAAAACGCCCGGTGGGATTGATGTGGTACTTGGTGTCCGCATCGAGCAGGTGGGCCGGAACTACGGCCTGGATGACGTGTTTCAAAATGTCGGCGCGCAGTTCGTCGTTGCCGACCGCCTCGGAATGCTGGGCAGAGACGACTACGGCATCGACGCGCTTTACTTTGCCGGGCGCGCTGTATTCGACGGTGACTTGTGATTTTCCATCGGGCCGCAGGTAGGGGCAGGTGCCATTCTTGCGAACTTCGGAAAGTTTCTGGCAGAGCTTGTGGGCGAGAGAAATCGGAAGGGGCATCAGTTCGGGAGTTTCGTTGCAGGCGAAGCCGAACATCATTCCCTGGTCGCCGGCGCCGCCCGTATCCACGCCCATGGCGATATCGCCGGACTGCTTGTTGATGCTGGAAATTACGGCGCAGGTGTTCGAGTCGAAGCCGTAGACGGCGTTGTCGTAGCCGATGGACTGCACCACGCCGCGGACGAGATTTTGAAAATCAACATAAGCCTTGGTGGTGATCTCGCCGGCGATCACGACCAGGCCGGTGCAGGTCAGGGTTTCACAGGCGACGCGGCTGGTCGGATCTTCACGAAGGCAGGCGTCAAGAATGGCATCGGAAATCTGGTCGGCGATCTTGTCCGGATGTCCCTCGGTTACAGACTCCGAGGTAAACAGAAAACGATTGGTTGCTGGCAAGCTGGTATCTCCTCAAAGGTGACTTCGAGCCTTTACGTCCGATAAGGGAGGCTTACGGAGCCTGGGGCTCTCGACCGGGGTTTGGCTAAATCTTCAATAGAAACGGTACCAGAGTATGCCTCGGAAACGCAACGGAATAGGGCAGGCCGGAGGGAGCTGACATTGAGTGGAAGCCAGTTGACATTGAATGGCGGAAGCGCTTGGTAAACGGAAGAAAAGAAAGAGACAAACTTAAGGCGCAACAGCTTGAACTCGACCTTGCGGACACCGCTGGCGAGGTTCCGCCTATCGGACACGGGCATCCCGTTCCTGCCTCCCGGCTACCCCCTTGTGCGCGACGCGCCGAGTGAGCGACGCAGTTGGGGGGAGCGTTATAGAGATGTTACGCCAATTGACTCGCCTCTCTGCGCGCTTTCGGTGAATCCTGGGCCTGGTTATGATGGCAGATTTACAGTCCGCCGTTTGTGTGGTTAAATGCCTGGGATTTCCGGGGTGAGACGCTCTCGCCTCCGGCCATTGCGGTGTTTTAAGGAGAGAGTTCTGTGTCCATTGGAAGCGTGGGGTTAGCTGCTCGTGCTGAGAAAGAAACAAGTACGACGAAGCAGCTCAAGACGTTCTTGATCCGGTATTTCTATCTCTGCATGTCGCTGGCGATGGCCGGGCTGGTGGTGTGGGGCTTCAGCCGTACGGTTGACGCTAACCTGTTCCATGCCAACCCGCCAAGGCCATTGCTTCTGTGGATACACGGCGCGGCCTTCTCAACGTGGGTGGTCTTCTTCATTGTTCAGTCGGCTTTGGTGCGCGTGCGAAAGGTTAGCGTGCACCGCTTTCTCGGCTGGTTTGGAGCCGGGCTTGCCACGGTGATGACTGCATTGGGCTTCACGGTCGCGGTTGTCATGACCCGCTTCGATACCGTTGTGCTCCATCAGAAGGACGCAGACGCTTTCCTGTCGATTCCCTTCACCGACATGATCGTCTTCGGCCCGTGCGTGGCCATGGCGATTTATCTTAGAAAGAGGCCGGAATACCACCGGCGCCTTGTCTTCATTGCGACTTGCCAACTCATGGACGCTGCGATTGGCCGGTTCGATTTCTGGTTCAACCACAACCTCTTCTACCCCGGCTTGGACTTTCTGATCGTGCTCGGCATGGCGCGCGATTGGGTGGGGGATGGGCGCGTCCACAAGGTGTATCTCTATGTGCTACCCCCAATGATCGCCGTGCAGAGTCTTGCAGTCTATGTGTGGCGGGTCAATCCGGGGTGGTGGCAGGGGATCACCCATGCGATCCTGGGATGGTGAAGGCGGCCACGCTGAGTGTCTCACCGCTCCAGAGAGGCTCTGAAGTGGGGAGTCGGATGCGTGATTGCAAGCTACCTTGAAAGAGGAGGACGCGGGATGAACCAGTCATTTGGCACTATCGTGAGAAAGCCGAGCGCGTTTCTTCCGTTGGCAATGTCGCTTACCGCCCTAGCACTGTTAGGAGGCGCCTATATTTTTGCCCTCGCCACCGGACAGGCCGGTCTTGAGCGCCAGCAAGATGAGGGAGCGATTGCACATTTGTGGCAGCTCCTAATGGCAGGGCAGCTGCCTGTGCTGATATTCTTCGCAATCAAGTGGCTGCCGCGCGCACCCAGACAAACACTGTATGTACTTGCTTTGCAAGCCGGTGCTGCGGTCGCCGCAATGGCCCCCGTCTATCTTTATGAATCTGTAAACGACCTTTCGCTTTGGCGACTAAAGAATCTTGGGGTCGATGTCATCACTGTCGGGAACCGCATACATCAATTGATGTAAGCGATAGCGCTCAAAACCCCTGCCAAGACTCTGCCTGACGGCAGCGACCCCATCCGACAGCATGGTGCGCAGGTTCAAGTCTTGCCTCTCACACTTAAGGGGTCGAGGGCGGCGCCGGGGCATTCGGCACAATGCCATGAGGGCCGAAACTAACCGTCTTAACCTCCCCGGATGCTCCCCCGATGTCAAGCTTCTGTCCGTTGAAGCGAAAGTCGACGCCGCCGGCGTTTCCGGCCTTGACCATGATTTCCTTGTGGCCGCGAACGGTGCGCTCGCTGCCGGCGGACAAAAGTTCGGAGGAGATGGCTATGCCGTCGGCCGTAATCGAGATCCAGGATTCTTCGCGGGCCTGGATCACGACCGTAAACTCGCCCGGAGCTGCGGCGGAGGTGGTAGCGGTTAAGTCCTGAGATGTTTTGGGAACGACGGACGCGGCGGATCTTCCCGCCGGCGAACCGGTTGTTGGCGAACCCGAGGTAGCCGAAGCAGCGCCTTTCGCAATATCTGTATTCTTGTTTTTGCCGTGCGCTCCTCCTGAGGGCGGCGCCGCTGGTGACTGCTTCGCGGGCGTGGTTGCAGTGGACGGAACTGACGGTCTCGGGTGCTCCCGCCGGCGATGGCTCCAGAAGGAGAGGGCGAGCGCGACCACGAGGAGAACCGCGGCGAACCAACCCCAAGGGAGCTGGCGGGCAGGGGCGCCGTTGCTGGTTTCCAGGCGGCTAAGGTTTTCTTCATACTTACCGCGATTTTCGCGCCCATCGTCTTCGGGCGCTACGATTTCGGTCGAAACGGGAGGCGCGTCGCCGGAAGCTTCGAGGTAGTCCGCCACGGTCTGATCTTCGTCGAGGCCAACGCAACGGGAATAGGCGCGGACGAAACCCTTATTGAAGATGCCGCCCGGCAACTGGTTGAACTTATCCTCTTCCAGCGCTTGCAGCATGCGCGTCCCGATTTTGGTGGAGCTGGAAATCTGCTCCAGCGTGATCTTGCGCTTTTCGCGCTCCAGCTTCAGTTTTTCGCCAAAGGACGGCAACCCAGTCTCCCGTTTTCACCGGACGGCGAACGAAATTCTACTCTGTCGAGAAGCAAGATCATAGAGAATTGGTAATTGGGTAATTTCTAATTGGGTAATTTGAAACGATCTCTCGGCGTCCTCGGCGTCTCGGCGGTGAAAAGCCAGGCGCGGGGTTGTTGGCGGGAGCGGGCGGGGTTGGCGGGAGCGATACCGGGTTACCTAGGTTCGTTGCCCGGGCGGCGCAGCCAAACCTATAATCTTGTATCCAACTACCTGGACGAGGAGTGCATGGCAGAGGCAGCGGGCACATCCCCAATTCGCCTGTCGCAAGAGCTGACCATCTTCCATGATGTCGCCAAGGCGCTGACCTCGTCGCTCAACCTGGATTCGATCCTGCAGACCATTATGGAGAAGATGGCGGAATACTTCCGTCCGGACACCTGGTCGCTGCTGATGGTGGATGAGGAAAAGGACGAGCTCTATTTTGCGATCGCGGTAGGGGCGGCGGCGGAAGTTCTGGCGAAGGCGCGCTTGAAGATGGGTGAGGGAATTGCCGGCTGGGTGGCCAAACACGGGCAGGCGTTGATCGTGCCCGACGTCCAGCATGATTCGCGCTTCTCATCCCGGCTGGACGAGATGACGCGCTTGCAGACCCGCTCCGTGATCTGCGTGCCGCTGCGTTCGCGGCACCGCGTGCTGGGCGTGATTCAACTGATCAACGCCGACGTGGGCCTAAGCGAACAGGAGATGTTCTTCCTGCATGCCTTGTGCGATTACGCCGCCATTGCCGTCGAGAATGCCAGGGCAGTGGAGAAGATCCAGGAACTGACCATCACCGACGATTGCACGGGCCTGTTCAATGCGCGCCATCTGCACAAAACGCTGGAAACCGAAGTCTACCGCTCGGCGCGTTTCGGTTACGAGTTCAGCGTGATTTTCATCGACCTCGACCATTTCAAGACGGTCAACGACACCCACGGACATCTGGTGGGAAGCCGGCTGCTGGCCGAAGTCGGCTACCTGATCAAAGCGCAGTTGCGGCTGATTGATTTCGCCTTCCGCTATGGGGGAGACGAGTTTGTCGTCCTGCTGCCGCAAACCACCAAGGATCAGGCGGTGGTGGTGGCGAAACGTTTGCAGGATTCCGTGCGCGCGGGGACTTTCTGCACCGAGCTAGGCTTGAATCTGAACCTTCGCGCCAGTATGGGATTGGCGACTTTTCCGCACGACGCCCGGACGCCGCACGACATCATCCGCCAAGCGGACGAGATGATGTATATGGTGAAAAACACCACCCGCGACAACATCGGCATTGCCTCGCGCGGACTGATGGAGCCGTAGAAGTTCGCGTAGGGACAGCCGCCCCTTCGGCAAGCTCAGGGCAGGCTCTCGGCTGTCCAGAATTCCTTGCGTGTAGTTCGTGATGCGACCGCGATCGATCAATCCTCGCGAGAGACCGTCCGTTTTGTGGAGGCCAGTTGCGCGATTCGCGACCGGTTAGAGCGAGCGACACAGCTTTGCGTGCACTACTTGCGGTAACGCTGGGTCAACTGCTGGAAGCGCGGGTCCGAGCGCAATGCGGCGAGATGGGGGCTCGCGTCAATTGCGGCAAAATCGCGGTATCCGCTTTCCAGCGCCTTCTGGAGTTCGGCCAGCGACTTTTCCCGCTCTCCCCTGCCGGCGTATATGGAGCTGGCCAGAAATTCCTGAAGCGAAGTGTTTCGCACCTTTTCTGGCTCGCGGAGAAACACCTGCAGAGCGCGGTCATATTCCTTCTTGGCCAGGTAGACTTGGGCGATGCCGGCATCGGGAGTGTAGGATGTTGGACTGAGCGCGCGGGCCTGCTCGAAGGCCGCGATGGCCTCGTCGTAGCGTCCCTGCACGAGAAGCGCGCGGCCCAGGTGATAGTAGCTACCCATGGTGGAGAAGCCGAGGCGAAGCGCTTCGCGTGAGGCTTTTTCCGCGCCCGGTCCATCGGGTGGCTGTTGGTAAGCCAGCGCCCATGACTCTTCGTCCCAGGTGGGGCCGCTATCCGGTTCCAGCCGACGCGCTTCCCGAAACTCCTCCGCGGCGCGCCGGTATTCATACCTGTCCCCCGCAAGAAGCCCGAGCGTGAAATGAACGTCGGAAAGCTGAGGATCGATGGCGAGGGCCTTTTGCGCCAAGGTTTCCGCACGCTGCAATTTCGACGGGTCGGAGTCGAGATTCCGGTAGTACTGGGCTTCCACCCAGGCTAGACCCGCCAATGCGGGCGCGTAGTTGGGATCGAGGCGCAGTGCCTCCTCAAAGTCCTTGCGCGCCGCCTCGATTCTTTCCGGCCGGTCAAAGTCACCGTACTTTGCCTTGCCTCGAAGAAAGGCGTCATACGCCTCGACATTCTCTGTGTACCGCCGATGGACGGCCTGCTGCTCTTGAGGACTGAGCGTGAGGTTGAGCGACTGCGCGATCTTCAGGGCGGTTTGTTCTTGCAGGGAGAAAACATCCTTCATTTCTCCGACGAAGTCATCGGCCCACACTTGGAATCCGGTGGTCGAGTCAATCAGGTGCACGTTGATTCGCACCTGATCGCCCGCCTTCCGCACACTTCCCTCGAGAAGGTAGCGGACGCCCAGTGCTCTCCCGGTCTCGGCGGCACTCTTGTCCGATCCTTTCAGCGCAGCGACCGAGGAATGGGAAGCCACGTCGATTCCCTGAATCTTCGAGAGTTTGGTGGTGATTTCATCGGTCATTCCGTCGCTGAAATAGGCGCTGTCTGGCTCCGCGCTCAGGTTTTGCAGCGAAAGAACGCCAACCGACGGTTTGGCGGCTACGGTCGCGGAATGCGTCGAAGAAAGTTTCTCATACCACGCGATGGCTCCAATGGCGACCAGCAAAGCCAGCATCGCCGCGCCCGCGAATAGGATTCCGCGCTTCGGTCGCGGACGCGGCTGAGTCCGCGTGTCCACGGCTGTTCGCCCCGATTCCGAGGCCCGCTGGATGCGCTTCAAGTCCGCGCGTAGTTCGGCCGCGGACTGGTAGCGCAGCCCCCGGTCCTTTTCCAGCGACTTTTCAAGGACGCGCTCGAACTCGGCGGGCAGCGCCGGATTCAGTCGCAGCGCTGGAGCCGCTGCCCGGTTCATGATTCCGTCGAAGATCGCGCCGGTACTCTCACCACGGAAGGGCAAAGCGCCGGTCGCCATCTCGTACAAGACCACGCCGAAGGAGAACAGGTCCGTACGTGCGTCCAGTTCTTTGCCTCTCACCTGCTCCGGCGACATGTAAGCGACGGTGCCAAGCGTAGAACCGGGGCTGGTGAGATACTCTTCGGCGATGGCGGTCATCGTGTTCGCGGATGCGATCTGGCTCGGCGAACCGGCTGTGGGCGCGACCTTCGCCAGCCCGAAATCAAGAATCTTGGCGTGGCCGCGCTCGGTCACAAAAATGTTGGCGGGCTTGATGTCGCGATGAACGATCCCCTTGGAATGCGCGGCGTCTAATGCATCGGTAATCTCAATGGCCAAACCGACCAAGACGTCGATCTCGACGGGCTTTCCCGAGATGCGGTGCTTCAGCGTCGTGCCGTCCAGAAACTCCATGGCGATGAACGCTTGGCCGTCCTGCTCGTCAATGTCATAAATCGTGCAGATGTTGGGGTGGTTCAGTGCGGATGCAGCCTGCGCCTCGCGCTGAAAACGGGCGAGCGCCTGCGGGTCACGGGCCACTTCCTCCGGCAAGAACTTGAGCGCGACGAAGCGATGCAGCCGCGTGTCCTCAGCTTTATAGACCACACCCATGCCGCCACCACCGAGCTTCTCGACGATGCGGTAGTGCGAGATGGTTTGGCCGATCACTAAGGGATGCCTGGCTTTCCGGTCGCTTCATCTTACGGACGCGACCGCGGCCCGTCAACGAATGGCAGGGGTACTATGACCTGAGGGGATTTTGCTACACCCCCCACCACAGAACTTTGGACCTGGATGGCCGGGGCGCGCGCGCGGGGCGGGGGAGCGATGGCGAGAGGGTCAATGAGCGTAATCGCGTAAGTTGTCCGACTTGTTCGTTGCCCACATGGTCGAACGTTACAACAGCACGCAGGCGGACTTGGTCGATCAACTGTTCAATTCGAGCGAAAAGCGGCTGGCACGGGCACTCTTGATCCTGTCCCGCTTCGGAAAAGAGGACAGGCCCGATACCGTGGTACCACAAGTCAGTCAAGAAATGCTGGCCGAAATGGTTGGAACGACCCGCTCTCGGGTGAATTTCTTCATGAACAAATTCAGAAAGCTTGGGTTCATTCATTACAACGGCGGATTGCAGGTGCACAGCTCGCTTCTCAGTGTTGTCCTGCACGACTAGGTGCGTAGGTGCACATCCGCAAACCTGAAGCGGACACCCAACCACCGCGACGATCCATCCGCCGCTGTCATTCGTCGCTCACGATGCGGCTTTGTACGGGGCTGTCCCGTGTTGAGTTCGCACTTCTCGCCCGGCCCTGACCCACAAGTCGGACACCAGACAGCCAGTACCTGTTTGAGTGTAGGCTCCTTAGTCACCATGACTCGTTGATGATACGGTTATTCGAAGACGAAAGATGTTCAATTTTGCACCGTGAATTCGGTTGGCTGTTGAAATATCCCGTTTACACTCACGACCCAGCCCCTGTGGGGTTCTGAGTGAAATTGATTCCATGACAAAGTCGGCTCCCGTACCCGAGTAAACTTTGGCGGTGCAAACCAACCAAAAAGGCTCGGGAGACAAGGAGCCGAACAATGATGATTATAGGATGCGATTACCACCCGAGCTTCCAACAAATTGCTTTTGTGGATACCGAGACTGGGGAGCTGCAAGAGCGGCGACTGCAGCACCGTGAGGAAGCGGAGAAGTTTTACCGTGAGCTCGCGGCACAGGGGATGAAGGTGCGTGTGGGGATAGAAGCGAGCGGACACGCTCGCTGGTTTGAACGACTGCTGTCAGAGCTGCAGTTTGAGCTGTGGATCGGAGACGCCGCTGAGATCAGTACGAAGCGAGTACGCAAGCAGAAGACGGATCGCCAGGATGCGCAGCTGATTCTGCAATTGATGCTGGAAGATCGCTTTCCCCAGATCTGGGTACCGAGCTGGGAGAATCGCGATCTGCGGCAACTGCTGTGGCATCGTCATCGGATGGTGCAGGCGCGCACGCGAATCATGAACCAACTACAAGCCGTGGCGCTGAACGAGGGCCTACGCTCGAAGAAGAGGTTGTGGCGGGAAGCCGGACGGGAGCAACTGGAGGGGTTCCGGTTAGCCCCCTGGGCAAGCCAGCGCCGGCGCGACCTGCTGGAGTTGCTGGACCGACTGAACCCGACGATCGCGAAGCTGACGCAGGCGATTGAGCAGGAAGTGGAGAAGTGTCCCCCAGCACAGCAGTTAAGAACTCATCCCGGAGTGGGCCCACTGACCGCCTTGGCCTTCGTGCTGATTATCGGGAGAGCGGATCGGTTCCAGTGTGGCAAGCAGATCGCGAGCTATCTGGGACTGGTGCCGTTGGAGAAGTCGAGCGGGAATCAGCGCCGGCTGGGACATATCACGAAACAAGGGAACTCTCTACTGCGTTTCCTGCTGGTGGAAGCGGCGCAAGTGACGGCGCGCAGCCTCCCGGAATGGCGCAGTAAGTATGTCCACCTAACCATGCGGCGAGGGCGGAAGATTGCCAAGGTCGCCATGGCGCGGAGACTGGCGGTTCGTTTGTACTGGATGATGCGCAAGGAATGGAATTACGGGCAGATGAAAAAGTTCGGTTCGCACGCGGGACAACCCGGATCAGGCGATGGTGTGAAGTAGAACATCGAGAAATTGAATGGGTATCCCGCTCCCCTTCACCGGGGAGTTCGAATTAACAATCATGATCGACGTTGTGACCGAAGAGATGCATGGGTCGGACTGAGTTCCTGACTTGAAACTGATTGCGAGCGAGCCTTGGTTGGATCGGCACATTTTCAACTAGAGCGAAATGGCGCGCTCTTCGGAGTGCACGGATTAGTACGCTCACAAAGTACTTGACACCGCCGACTTTGTCAGAGACGCCTGATAGCGTCAGTTGACGTGCGGTCAGTGACAAAACGGGCTGCGCCACGTTTGCTCCTCGGCGTCGCGCCATACGTAGTTCCCCGAATGATCGATCATCCCGTGTTTTCCTTGGAATAGAGTTGCACGGCAAATGTCCGCTGTCTTGCCGATGGTCTGAAAAGTCCCCACCGCAGCGACTCCGCCACAGAACGGCATGGCTGAATCAAACACTGCCGGAAATGCCGCGCTGCCGTTGCGATCTATGTATTGCCACTTGCCGTCAAGTTCTACGGAGGCGAGTCCTTCCGAAAACATGTGAGCAATCTCATATCGGATTGGTATTACCAGATTGCCTGTTTTATTGACGTATCCCCATTTGCCACCTAGCTCCACCGGAGCACGTCCATCCAAAAAAGCGTAAACATCGTCGTACTTTGGCTGAACGACGATCTTGCCCATGTGATCCATGAAACCGACTCTTCCGTTGACGCGAATGGCGGCAAGGCCCTCAGAAAAATCGATGCCGCTGGCACTGTCGTGGGCGGGCGGTATGGCAAAAGTGCCGTCTCTGCGGATGTAGCCGACGTTCGAGCCCACTTCGACCGCAGCAAGACCTTCATGGAAATCGAAGGCACCGTCAAACTCAGATGTGACTCGGGTTCCCTTCTCATTAATGAAGAAGAATTTGTCGTTAAAGTTGACCCTTGCCATACCATGATCGAACTGCCCGGCAAACTTGAATTGGAACGGGATAACGATCCTCCTTTCGTAGTCCACGTAGCCCCACTTGCCATCCTGAATAGCTGGCGCTAGGCCTTCCGAATACTTCTCGGGAAATGGGCGGCTCTGACGACCCCAAGTTGGCGGCAGGAAGGAACCGTTCTTGTCGAGCAGACCACACTCGTTAGCAGCACAAGCAATTGCACCATCTGCAGTGAACGGTCCCGCGAAGTCGAATCGGGGTGCGATGACAATTCCGTTGCCTGATAAATATCCCCACTTGCCCTGACCTTGAAATGGGATAGGCCCCGGGGTCTCGCACGGGGATTGTCCGAAGACAAGCAAGCCCGAACACATCTGAAGCAGTGGCAAAGCCCAACGCCAAGAGAACAACCTCATAAGGACATTAGACACCGCCTGAAGCTGGTGCGTGGCAGTTACGGCAGTCATTCCGGAGCGCGGATGTTAACTGCGCTCGGCCATGGATCGATTGGCGAAAAATCGCGTTTACACTCATCGACCGCTCATGCGGTTCCGCCCACGATGCTTTCATCCAATACTTTCAAGCACTTGGCCAGCTTGATCGCGCGTACCGGCTCCCGGTTGCAGATTTTCTCTAGCGTGTGCTGATTGATCCCCCGGCGCATGAATTCTCGCTTCGGAATTGTTGCGATCCGCGCTAATTGTTCATCGGTCGCAATTGCATTTCCTTTACGCTTGTACTCGATGGCTTTGAAATCCAATAAACTCAGGTCTTCCCCTTCTTCCCAGTGCTTGTCGGATTCTTTCCCGATGTAAACCGGGGGCCAATTGGCAGTGATGTGCGCACGTTTCAGCAATCCGCGCGTATCGAACTCGCATGGTTTTCCGTCCGGCCCCAAGCTCTTGGCTTCAGGGTGATTCTGGTACGCGTCTAGAAGCATGAAGAAATTCTTTACCAGTGCGCGGCGACCGTCGTAATCGTCTGTGAGTTCGTATACGGGAGATTCGGGATCGTGGATATTGATGCACTTCGCGCGCATCCACTGATCCCGCTCGGATGAAAATGAAGTAATCAGTGTGAATTTGTTCGGGTCCGTATTTTGCGGATATCCGAACCGGCAAATTTGAGGCAGCATCATGAAATTGTGCGGTCTCGTGAGCGGGCATTTGGCAAGGTTTTTCAGAGCGTGATGCGGGGTGCTGAGGGTCAACCTCATCATTACTGGAAGATCGAACCATGCAGGTGTCGTGCGATCCAATCCGAGAACCCCGCGCATGATCCAGTCCCACGCCTCAAATATCCAAAGTGGCGTTTCGTGTTCCCATCCTTCGGGAGAGTCTTTGGGTGAGTAGAAGTACCCTAGTCCGTGCGCTTTAGGTTCAACAATTTCAATATCGTTCCGCGTTTTCGTGTAGAGTGAGTACCTTTTTGCCGCAATGCTATATCCGTACAACTGGCGTTGCTTCTTGTTTTTGTCCCAGTTTAATTTGTGAATTTTCAAAATCGAGCCGTCAATGGCATAGGGATTGAGTGATTTGAATCTGTCGGCAATTTGCCGAACTTCCGCCCACGAAAGCGCCGCAATCGGCTTCGCACCGTTCGGCATTGCTATTTGTTGCCGCGTTTCCGTGGAAACGATGGCCGCGCTATCCGTGTCACAGAACAAATACGCCCCGCCCGCGTCAGTGATGCATTTTTCGAGCATGGCCAGAAGCAGGCGACCGCCGGAAGTGATAAGGGAAGCGATGTGGGGCGCAAACCACTTTCCGGGTTCCTCTACCACGTCTGAGTGCGTGGGGAATGAATCTTCTCCCGAATGGACATGCAACTCTGCCGCGTCGGCATCGTTCGGATTAAGTTCCACGAATAGGCCGTACGATCCGCTATTGGCGAGAATCTTTAACCAATAATGGAGTGCGGGATTCGATTCGTATGCCGCGCGCTGTTCGATGACGTGCTTAAAGAAACTGTGCTTTCTAGCGTCAACCCGCACCATGCCGCGCAGGGATGTGGAACCCAATCCCGCTTGTTTGCCGTGCGCAACCACTCGAATTGCTTTTTCGATGTGCGGGACTTTTCCGGTCAAGAGAATGGATGCAATTATGTCCGGGCCTGCGAACCAGAGCGCTTCCTTGCTCGTGAGATAATTGATTCCAATATTTTGAGTTGTGCCGTTGTAAACGGTCCGCACAGGTAAAGTGTCATTGTCGGGACGGACTCGCGCGAAGAATCGGAATTTCGACCAGAACTTGCGATCAAAACACCGCTCCAGCGTGACGCGAGAAAGAAGTTTGCGTATTTCGTCCGTTGCATCTGGAAACGTGACGCTCTCCGCCGTGAGAATTCCCCAATTGCCAAGCAGCTCATTCACCGTGGGATATTGGGACATGAAATCTACGGGACAGACAGGTACTTTCCAATTGCGAATTCGGCATTCCGCCCGCCCGCCAAAATAACTCTGCATGAAAATCCCGTACGCGACTTCCGCATCTTTCACCTTCGTGCTCGGATACAAAATGTTGAGGGTTTCCAGGTAAGCCTTGGCTACACTGGCGGGGCTGAACATCCGGTCAGGACCGGAGGCGATGGGGTGCAAGTCGAATTCCTGTTTTGCAGCCTTGAGCAAACCGACCGTGGCCCGCACGTCTTGTCGGCAATACTCAATCTCGTCCAAATCCACCCGCCCGCTTGGTTTGTGGTCCAGCTTGCCAGGAATCCCGAATTCCTTGCACGCCGATTTAAGGGAAAAGGACTTGTTGCGAAGCGCCCAAAGCAGAGTGCGCACGTCCAGGAATCGGCCCCGTGGCCAGAGTTTCGCCCGTTTGTCTTTTGATCTGCGAAGAGACATTGGAGGGCGTGTCGAACCGATAATGGATGTTTTGCTATTAAGTGCCTTGATGACCACACGAGGGAAAGATTCATTAGGTTCTACCTTACCGGTTTTCGGGTTGCGCCATTGCCTCATGATGAGCGTCCATCCGCCATTTTCTGCCGTGTTCCAATCCACAGCGATACGGCTTAAATCGAATGGAAGATTGAATCCTACGATGAGCGCCTTGGCCTGAATTGCCAGTCCGAACACTTCACTCATGAACTTTGAACGGGAATAGAGACGCAAGCGGTCGGAACCATCGGCTGCGGTCTCAGGTTTGTGATGTTTGGCGTACTTGCGGAGCAGGTTGAATTCCCTTGTGGCGAGCCCAGCGTCATCATGAAAGATGCCTTCTTCCAGACAAACGTACGCCCCATCCCGCGATTCGCAGAATCGCCAAAACCCGAACGTCAGCGTTTGGTCTGCTGTGATCCGCGATTCGCAGTCAAAAACGAGCGCGTACGGAGGCCACTTCGGCTCGTTGGCTTGGCGTTCATTTTCGTACGGCTCCTTTTCAAGCGACGCCGCGTATGCTCTAAGGTAGAGGTCGTGATGTTCGGACATTTCTTGGTTATCCTCATTGAGTTCCGTTCTAACAAATCTGCCCAACGCTCTTTTGCGTCTGCACTTGCACGGTCATAAACAGCCGTTGCCCGGAGGGCCAGAGCCACTCTCTTAACCGCATTTCGTTCATATCGCGGTGACACTCCTGCTCGTAGCAACAGCTTGTGCAGTTCGCGGTGATGCTTCTCGCAAAGGGGTGCTATCAGGTCGGGGTCGTGCTTCCGATAAGCAGTGTGGTGGTCCTGGATACAAAAATCGCACGGTGGAACTGCGATTCCTCGCTGTTCGCGCTCTTGCTGTCGTGTGTCGCGCCGCGCCGTGCGGATTGGCAGCTGGTCTTTCAGTCAGCACCACCGTTGAATGTGCGATACAGAGAGAAATCTGATAGCGCCGGTTCGATGGCCACAATAGTGCGCTCAGATGTAACTAGTTCCACTCCGGCGATTCGTTTCCCGTGCCATGGCGCGAGAGCATCGCGCTTCCCGCGCAAATAGCGTCCCAGGTCACGAAGATACTGCCCGAGCTGTTCACGTTCCTTGGAGGAGCGCGTTTTGACAGCAACGGAATCGCCGTGTGCATCGGGAACGTAGAGCGTTGCCGAATAGCGGTCACTCTTCGTAGCTCGGAATTTGCCGTTAGCTTGTTTCAGCGCAGACGGAAAGTATCTCTTAACCGTTTCGCGTTTGACGCCTTGCAGCTTGGCAGCGTGAGTTAGCGAAAGGTTTGGATCGTGGCGCATGGCCGCGAGAACGTGCAAGGCGCGGTCACGAGCGGTGTAACTGCGTTCTGAAAGCTGCGAGATAGGAATCGACCGAGGCTTGCTCGTTTTCCGGGCGTCAGAAGCTACCTTGCGCCGGGTTGCTTTGCCGCGTTGTCTGCGAATCATACTTTACCTCCAGTTGCCTGCTATTTAGACACAAGAGGCTGTAGCACGAAACGACGTAGTTGGTGACTGTTTTTGAAGGGGTGGGATCAACTCATGGAAGAGAAAGCAGTTAGCAGGGAATGGAGCGGAGAGAAGCTTTCTTAACTCAACTTAACTCGGGGCCGTCTAAGACCTGTCGGCTGCAATTTCATTGCGTTCTTGCGCTCTTTGCTTAGCAGCCCGTGGTGCAAGTGCTGACAATTCTGGGGGAGCGGCAGAGCGGCCGGACTAAGTTGATGGGGCGGAAACTCGTGTGGCGGCTTCTGCCGGACGGGTTCAGCGTGTTCCTGCGTTGAAACACGAACAAAACAAGCCGAACCGCCGCCGAACGCAGGTTCTTCCACTCCCGCGGCGTGCCTGCACCCAACAGTTTCCGCAAAATCAAGCTCAGATTGAACGCGCCGACATGAACCAACTGCCGCTTCAAAATGTTTTCCCGTCCGCGCAAGTGGCAGCGCCTCATCCCACCCGTCTCGTAGCAGTGCGCGAAGCTGCGCTCCACCAACTCGCCCCGCCGCCGCAATAAACTCTTGCCGTAGCTGCCCTGCACCCGCCGCCGGTTCGCGTACACCGCTTGCTGCTCGGCCGCTTTGCCCGCCCAGTTCCTCCGCCCCTTCTGCTTCTTCTCCGGAATGTAGCTGCGCACCCCGTACGCCTTCATCCGCTCGACCACCGCGCCGCTGTGATAGCCCTTGTCGGTTACCGTCTCTTCGATCCCGTTGACGTTCACCTTCGGCTCTTCGTCGGGCCGCAACTCCGCCTCGCGCCCCACCTGCTCCGCCACTGCCATCCCGGCCTCGCTCAACGTTTCATCCAGCGTCGCCGTGTCGCCCTGATCCGCGCCTTGCAGCGTCACCGCCAGCACCGCGCCCGTGTCCATATCCACCGCGTGCTCGGCCTTGTGCGCCAAATGCGTGCGCCCATCCTTCATCTTCGCGATCCGCGCATCCCCGTCCGCCGGACTCTTCCACTCCTTGTTCGACATCCGCTTCTTGCGCTTGCGGTCCAACCGCGCCAGGTCTTCCCGCGTCGGCGTTTCGATCCCCGACGCCTTCGCCAGCCCGCGCAGAAACTCCTCGTAACTCTCCCCCGTGTCTCGCCGCACAATCGAACGCATCGCCGCGTTCGCCTCCAGCGTCGTCGCATCGATGGCGACCCGCTGACCGTTCAGCAGCCCACGATCCGCCAGCACGCCCAGCACCCAGCCGAACACCTCGCGATGCGTGTCCAGATCGATCAGCCGCCGCGTCCGCGAAATCGTCGAGTGATCCGGCGTGTACTCGTCCAGCCCGATGCCCACAAAACGCCGCAACGCCAGCGAGTCCGCCAGCCGCCAGGCTATCCCGCGTTCCGCCCCGAGGCCCTCGAAATACCCGATCAGCAGCGAGCGGAAATAGATGCCCGGCGTCAGCGACGGACGCCCGTACTTCTCCGCATAGAACTTCGCGCACCGCTTCTCGACAAACTCGTCGAAGCCCTCGGCCTCCAACAACTCATTCAAACGCTGATAAAACGGATGCCCCGGAGCCGATGCCAACTCCTGCTGCGCGATCCAAATCTCCTCTTGCTTCTCCCGCTGCTTGCGCGTCCCCATCGCCATGCCTGAAGTCTACGAACAATCCCTGTGGATCACCCAATCCTTTTCCGTTCCGGAATCCAGACTTGCACCACGGGCTGTTAGCCATGATGCAAACGAATTCGGGTTCTGTTGGTACCATTCGGTGTAGGAGGAATATATTTCGCTGGTTTTCTTAGAGAATTTGTCGTCGAGGTACTTGGCGACAAGTCTTGCACTCAGACGATCTGACAAGGACAGCAAATATTGTCCGCGCGTCACCATTTCCTGCGACTTCCTCGACCTCTTTTCTGAGAAGGCGGCAGGGCCGGGTTGCGTGATCCAGCGGGAAATAATTGAGGCTCGCTCTTGGTGGTCGGTGTCCTGAAATGTCCGCAGACCTATCTCCGCCCACTTCATCGAATGTGGGTCTGCTTGGTCGCACCAGTAAATATGACCAGGGCGAAGAAGATCCAAAAAGCTGGCGAACCTAAACAGGCAGTATTTTGGATAATGAGAGTCGTCGGTGCGCTCGAAGTCGGGGCATCCCTCCGGTGTCGCTATCGTATGGTCGTGGAAGATAACGCGGGTGATCGGTGCAAATTCCTTGAGAAACAGATCATAAGTTGCGCGCTCCAGCGATGTCTCCAACAGGCTCGTTAACGCTGCCAGCGGTTCAGAGTCACGGCTATCGGTCACACGATCAATAAGCGTCCGGAGATCGGTCTGCTGAATAAACTTCACATCCGCGCCATCTCTGGAAGCAACAAACCAAGACTGAAATTGTTCTTCATAGACTCGGTTGCCGTCTGGAGTTTCGCAGTGGAATAGTCTGAGAGACAGGGGCATTCTGCGGATAGCTTAAACGCAAAGGTAGCACGCTACGCAATGCCAAACGCGTGGAACCATTGACATACACTCCAGCGCACTTTCGTGCCATTGCGCAATACACGTCTAACTTATAGAATCAACACGAGTTAAGCGGGCCTGCCGCCTGTTAGAGCAGACGGCAAGCCCTGACCACCATAGGAAAGAGGTTTCCGATGGCAGCTTCGCACACCCTACCGCACTCGCACGCCATCCGCAAATCGGGCGTTCTCGTCTTGAATGGCTACGGCATTCGCGTCCAGGTAAATGCCGGTCATTTGCTCTTGCACGATGGAATCGCAGATGAGCGCCGAACAATCCGCCTGCCCCGCGTAAATCACGGCCTGAAGAGGCTGGTAATGATTGGGAGCGACGGCTTCATCACCCTTGAGGCTCTGCGCTGGATTTCTGACGTGGGCGCTGCGTTTGTGATGCTTGACCGCAGAGGCAAGGTGCTTGCCGTCACTGGCCCGGTCGCTCCGTCGGATGCCAGACTCCGCAGAGCGCAGTCGCTCGCACTCGGCAACGGGACCGCGCTCAAGATTTCCAAAGAAATTATCTCCCAGAAACTTGCCGGGCAGGAGTTACTCGTACGCGACATGCTGCACGATTCTGCAACAGCGGGCACAATTGCTCGACTCGGAGACGTGCTACCGAACGCTGAGAGCATCGACCGTGTAAGGCTGATTGAAGCCCAAGCCGCAAAGCTATATTGGCAGGCGTGGTCTGAGATGCCGATTCGATGGCCCCGCAAGGACGAGCGCCGCGTACCTGAACATTGGAAGCACTTTGGCTCTCGCATCTCACCCTTGACCCACAGCCCGCGTCTCGCCTCTAGTCCACCCAACGCCCTGCTCAATCTTCTATACGCACTTTTGGAAAGCGAGGCGCGTCTTTCTGCCGTTGCGATGGGTCTTGATCCCGGTATTGGTGTGCTCCATGTGGACACACCCAACAGGGACTCCCTCGCTTGCGACCTAATGGAGGTCTGCCGCCCCAAGGTGGACGCGTTCGTTCTTAATTGGCTTCAGAGCGAGCCTCTTCGCAAATCGGACTTCTGGGAAGACCGCAATGGTAACTCTCGCATCGGGTCACCGCTGGCAATCAAGCTCTGCGAGACATCGGAAACATGGCGCAGACTAGTGGCTCCGGTCGCGGAATATGTCGCGCAAGAGACTTGGTCTTCTGTCTCCAAACCGACCTCCGCATCCAAGCTTGCTTGGCAACGGATCGCGACTCGCCTTACTCAGCGGAACAAGCGTGAAGTAAAGGGAAGTGACGTTCCACCAGTCAAGGTTCCGAAACCTGAGAGGGTTTGCCGTGGATGTGGCAAAACAGTTCAAGGCGACTCGATACACTGTGCCGAATGCGATGTTGATATTGCAACCAAGCGCCTAGTGGAAGCCGCACGAGCGGGACGTGTTGCCGGGCATACCCCGGAAGCGATTGCCAAAGAAGCGGCAACGCACCGTAAGCACGCGCGGGCGCTGGCTGCTTGGAATCCCGCGAAGCAACCGACATGGCTCACCGAACAGGTGTTTTCGGAGAAAATTCAGCCCGCAATTGCGAAAGCCTCAGCTACGGCCATCGCAAAGCGGATTGGTGTCTCGCGTTGGTACGCGGGTCGGATTCGCGAAGGCTACCGCCCTCATCCACGGCACTGGCTGGCGCTGGCGGAACTCGTAGGTGTTTCAGAAGGTGTGTAAGCAACTGACTCTTAAACACCAGCCCGGCAGCCGCCGGGCTTATTTTTCAGCACTTTACCTTAAAGGTTTCGTTAGGCGGAATTACGAGCAAATTTAGTGCAAATTGTCCCGCTTTGCACGAGGCGGTGCGCTGCCGATCCGCCGCGACGCGATCCCCAATCTTTAACCCGCCCCCAGGACCCCATTTGTTTATTTCTGATCAGTAACCACGGTGAGAAGCCCGGAGCTGGTCATCGCATGGAATACCGCGTCGCCAGTGGGCTTGTTCTCCTCTTCGGGATGGTTCCCAATGTAGTTATTGAACACTTTGACGAGTTGCGAGCCAGTCACACCATCTTCCCAAGTATAGGTGCCCATGTAGCCCTTGTCATTGACGCCCATCGTTCCTTTGACTCCATCTCTCCAACCGTCCATATAAAGTTGGCAAGCGGTAGCAGCCGTGTAATCGACTCCATAAGTTGCACTTGCGCCTTTGTCAAGTACGCTTCCATTCCATTTGCTGCAAAGTTTCTCAAGATAACTAGCAGACGTAGGTTTCGATGTTGGCTGACTAGATGGAGTAAACGCGGCGGGTTGCGGAGCTGTACTAGCCTGGATTATTCACGAAGTCTCTAGCCAAAAAAGAAAGGATGCTCTAAAAGGAATGATGAACACTGGGTTCGCACGCCCAGCATTCCCTTTCGGAGCATCCATCGCTTGATACAAAGTGTTTTACCACAGCTGACCTTCTCCTTCTACCGTCATCAACCCATCCGCGCCGATTTTTCTGGTGGCCAGATCACCAGCGACGCCGGTCTGTTGCCCTTGCGTGCCTTCGATCAGCGCCATCATCTGACCAGCGACGGGGCTGCATGCTCGAGCGATCCGCGTCAGGATGACCGGGTGCGTCATGACTCGCTGGCGCTGCTGCGGCAACGCATCTATCAGATCGTGGCCGGCTACGAGGATGCCAACGACGCCGGTCGCCTGCGCCACGATCCGCTGTTGCAGATCGTTGCCGATCAGAAGCTGGGCGACGCGCTCGGCTCCCAACCCACTCTCAGCCGTTGGGAGAACGCGCCTTCTGCACGCGAACTGGTACGCCTGAACGACCGGCTACGGGAGCAGTTCATCGCTCTGTGCGGCGAGCAAGTTCGCCAGCGCGGCGAGATCCTGCTCGACCTCGACTCCACCGACGATCCCACCCATGGCCAGCAGCAACTCAGCTTCTTCAACGGGGCTTACGGCCAGCATATGTATCACCCCATGCTGGTCTTCGAGCGCCACACCGGATGCCTGCTGGCGGCGCGACTGCGTCCAGGAAACGCCTCCAGTCATGCCCGCATCGTGCCCATGCTGCTGCGCCTGGTGCCGCGTTTGCAGTCCGCCTTTCCCGGCGTGCCGATCAAGCTGCGCGGCGACGCCGGCTTCGCTCTGCCATTGCTCTACGAATTCTGCGAGTTCTTCAGTATCCAGTACGCCATCGGCATCCCCGCCAACTGCGTTTTCCAGCAGCGCGCCCAACCGCGGCAGAAACAGTTAAAGCGCCGCTATCGCCGTACCCAACTTCCCCAGTGCAGCTTCTCCAGCTTCCGCCATCGCGCCCGCAGTTGGCCGCGCCAGCGCCGCATCTGCTACAAGGCCGAACACACCGCCGCCGGAACCAACCTGCGCTTCGTGATTACCAACTGCGCCGGTCGTGCCTCGGAGGTCTTTGTTTTCTACAACGATCGCGGCGAGTGTGAGAACCGCATCGAGGAGTTCAAGAACGGATTCCGCGCCGACCGCTTGAGCTGTCACCGCTTCCTGGCCAACGCCTTCCGTCTGCTCCTGCACGGCTTCGCTTACAACCTGGTCAACCTCTTCCGTCTGCAGTTGCCCCAGCCCTGGCGCTCGGCCCAGATCGAAACCCTCCGCGCCCAACTCTTCAAAATCGGCGCCCGCGTGTGCCACACCGCCCGCTGTGTTCGCTTTCACCTCGCTAGCGGCTGGCCCTTCCAGAACTTGTTCCGCGATGTCGCCTTCGCCGTCAACAGCAGTTGACCTGACCGCTGGCCCCGAACTCAGCGTTCCACTGACTGTCCTTGCGGAGCCGTGCCCAAAATCCTCTCCATCCGGTCGCGATGCCGATCTCTCCCTGACAAACGTATGACCTGGCCGACTCTGCCGTCCACCAACGCCTGATCGCACCTCCTCGCAAACAAATCTCAGCTCTGGTGAATTAAGCAGGCTAGGAGCCAATTGTTCGCGGCGGACGATCTTGCTCTTTTCGGTTCTCCCATTCGAGTCAGTCAATATTAGTTTGTCGTTTTCGATTCTTGCGTCGATGGAATCGCCAACGGTTAAGTGAGACCCCCACTTTCCATTAAAATCGGCGCTGTACTTCATGCCGTCCATCTGCACTGTCACCCTCGCTAGTTTTCCAGCTCCGAAGCAATGGTTTGCGCCGTACGGACAATAGAAGCCTCCCTCGTTATACGGCATAATATTTGTGATCGTAGCCGTTGCCGCACTCGCCATCGACGCGGAAAGCGTCACCGCGACCACCAGTATGATCAATCTCACCGCGATCCTTTTCATATTCCCTCTTTGCGAATTTGTTCGGCTCGTGCTGCCATGGTTGAAACCCTTGCGTTCGGTACCTTGGTCCTCGCTTTTTTCCCCCACCCCCCTGGTGAGAAACCGGGTCTAGCGACTTACTTTTAACTCTGGGTGTTCCTGCTCCTATTTCACATAGCGCAAGGTAAAGTCAGATGTCACGCTGCGAGCAAATAGCGCAGACCCAGTGTTATCGAGTACCAACTGGTAGGTTCCCGCTCTAAGTGATAGGCGAATTGTTCCGCTTGTGGTTCGGTTTGAGTCATAAACAACGCTGTGTTGGTTGAGCACCATGACTCGAATCTGACCGCCCGCACCGCCTTTGGAAGAGAATGACCCTTCGAGTTCGGGGTTCGACATTTGGTTTGGATTGACGACAATCGGCAAAACACGCCGTTGATGCGCTGGAACAGAAATGGTTGAACCTAGTACCTGTTTCACAACGGTGTTTTGTTTCGCGAGATCGGCAAGTGAAGTGATCGTGGAGTCGTGCAGATAGGTTTTTGCCCAATTGATTGGAACTGCAAAATTTACGTTCTCGGCAAGATTCATGTTCTCGGAGCCTTTGAGAGTAGCAGTCGCAACCGCAATTCCGACGACTTCACCGTGCGAGTTGAAGAACGGCCCGCCGCTCGATCCGGGGCTAATCGGTGTACTGGTTTGAATCACTCCGTTCCGAATTCCGCTTACTAGCCCATCGGAGACTGTGTTCTGTAAGGCCAGGGGTGACCCTATCGCGATTACTTTGTCACCGACCTGCACATGCTCTGAGTCGCCGAGAGCCAGAGGTTTCGCTCCGACGTCGCTAACTTTAACGACAGCCACATCGCGATATGGGTCATGGCCAATTACGCCCTCAACAGAACGTGTGCTGCCGTCCTGAAAATGAGCATTTGCCGAATATGCGCCCCTAATCACATGATAATTAGTGATGACAGCCCCGTTCTCGCTTGCCACGAAACCGCTTGCCGTGCCAAGCCGTTCCCCTGACTCGTTGAACACCTCGATCAAAGCGACACTGGGCGATGCCGACTTAAATATGTCCTCGGCAGATATTTCTCGCGGGGGTTGCCCGCTCAATTTCGGACCGGCTTGACTGTTCTCCGTGGAAGGTTGTTTCTGGACTGCTCCCGATTGTTGCGGTGCGGGGATTCGTGTAGTAGCACTTGTCGGTTTCCAGAAGAAAAACGAAGCTCCAATTACAACAACGGCAGTTATTACGATGGCCAGTATCAGCGTTGCTACAGAAACGTGACCAGATTCCTTGCGTCGGGTGATTCGTTGTTTCATGCGCCCTCTCCTGCGAATGGCCTTGTGCCGAATGGCTGTCGGGCTATGGTACGAAAGGTACCAACAGTATCGTTGCTACAAAAGGGTACGAAGGTAACGATAAAGAGGAAATGGAAACCGGCGGAAAGCGCACAGTCCAAGTCAACGTGAAGATGAGCACCGAAGATTTCTCCACACTCCAAAGTGCGGCGAATGCTCTGTGGCCAGATGCCATTCTCAGTAATTCAGGGATTCTCCTTGGACTCGCAAGGCTGGCTGCAAAGGGTGTCCTCAAGAAAAAGACCAGCAGAAAACGCGGATGATCGTCGCCGGGGATGGTCGCCGCTCCTCATAAATCTGTTTCCCCCCTCCCCACTCCCGCCCGCGCCCACTCGCCCGCGCCCGCACGCCCCTCGCCTAGCGCCCGCCCGCGCGCGCGCCCCGGCCCCTTGGTCTACGGTGGGGGGTGTAGCACTTTTGCCGTCGCCATACACTACCCCGTCAACGAATGGCAGGGGTACTATGACCTGACGGCATTTTGCTACACCTGCACCCAAGGGCCGGGGCGCGACGCGAGTATTCGTGGCGTTTTGGACGCTGGCTGAGTTCAGACTGGTCGGCGGTGCCGGTGGCGGTTCCGTATGCGAATTTGACGAATCCGCAGACGTTGAATCTGTACGCAATGGTTGGGGACGACCCGGAATCGTTCGCGGACTTGGACGGGCACGCAGGCGCTGGTTATCCTGAGCCAAACAACTGTATGGCTAACCAAGAAACCTGTCCCCAGACTGGCGCCTTGAATGATGGTGGACCAAGCAGCCCCAATCCCGCGGGGTACTCCGAGGCGGATTATGAAAAAGGGCTAGAACAGGTGGCAGAAGAACGGGCGCAAAATACGACCCAGCAGAGAGAACTAAGTCCCGAGGGGCTGCAATTCATAGCGAAACATGAAACCGTAGGTGGTAAGCCCAACCTAACTGTCTACGACGACATAAATGGAAACCCAACCATCGGCTACGGCCACCTGGTCAAAGACGGTGAGGACTTCAGCAAAGGAATCACCAAGACGAAGGCGCTCGATCTGCTGAGGAAAGACGCTAGTGCTGCCGAGGGCTTTGTAAACGGTCATCTTTCGAGGGCGGCGGGCGTCGGGTACGCTGAATTCGACGCTCTCGTTAGTGTCGCCTATACCAGTCCGAGGGCCGCGCTGGTGCTTATTAAAGACATAAACAGTGGGGCGCATCCTCTTTTCGGTTCGGATTTCGTCGAGACTCTTCCCCGGCAATGGTTAAGTCCGCCGGGACTGATAAACCGTCGCTCAGATGAAGCAGATCTATATTTATATTCGAGGTACTGAATGATGAATTCCGAGCGAAAGCTGTCAATTATAGGCGTGCTAGCGATTCTCTCCATATTCACCTTTGGCCAAGCGCCCCAAGCGCCGACACCGTGTGATCGTGCTCTTGTCTGCGACCGAAATGGGGTGCAGGCACTGAACAAAGGCGACATCGCTGCGGCGATTCGGCTGTTCAAGTACGAAGCAGCGTACTCAGAGGACGCACAGGACAAACTGCAGTCGGTCAGCGCCTACAACAATCTTGCGTCTGCCTACGCGCAAAATCACGATTATCTGCGGGCATTGGCCTGGGCACATGTGGCGCTGCGGTTCGACCCGCAGAACAGCACTGCCCGCCAAAACATCGAGAGAATCGGAAACGATCTGGGCAATGTCTCATGGCCAGGGGATGTTCACGGAACTTACGTTCAGTACGCTGGCAGAGGCCAGTGGAACTCAATCTCTGTATCTCGGAGTGGAGAACACGACATTAGCTTCAGGTTGTTGGTCTATCGGATGGGATCGGCGTGGAAGCGTTACGGTCCTGCAGGCTATGGTGACTTGACCGGCTCTGCAACCGTGCAGCAGGGAAACGAAGTCACGTACCAAGGCGACAAGGACTTCCCTAGTTGCCGCATCACTATGAAGTTCGCGGCGGACGGTGTTGAGATTACGCAAGACGGTGATTGCGGTTTTGGATACGGCGTTCGAGGTTCAGGACGTTACGAACGCGTCTGCGTGAATGACGGGAATCAGTGCAACGAAGACGAGTTTACGGATGGCCCGCCGTTTCGCCCGTAGGGATCAGTTCGTCGATCCTGACCGCCGAGCAGAGCACGTGGCCGGTGGCGTTTCCGGGAAGCCAGAAGCGTCGATCCGGGAGTGGGTGAGGGTCGGGGCAAAGTGCTCGGGTCGCCGGGGTGTTCCGGGAGTTTTTCTTTTAGCTGTGGGTTGGGTGTTGGCCGCGTCGGGGTGCGGCGCGGCCTTGCCGTTTTAGCCTGCCGATCCGGTCCTGATTCGGGGATGTCCATGCCCGCCGATCCGGGCCGTGATCGAGGTCCGATTAACGGCGCTTTCCGGTGCCGATTCTGCCGCCGATCTGGACCGGGGAGTGTGGCGATTCGGGCACGGTGAGGGTGAGGTTTTGGCCTTTGGGTGTAGCAAAATCCCCTCAGGTCATAGTACCCCGTCAACGAATGGCAGGGGTTATACGCACTGAGGGAGCAACCATCCCATATTGAAGGCGGCCCCCCGCCAAACAGTTGTCGCCTACGGTTTTTCTCGCTTCTCTAAATCCGTCGGCTGGTCGGTTTTCGGCGGCGCTTCTTTCGGGTCCGGTTTCCACGTAGAAGCGTTGGCAGGCGCGGCCGGGTTAACGCCGAAATCCCAAACATAGAGGTTTATTCCTTCTTTCCCCAGCATCTCGGCGACGGCGTATTCACCCGCCGCGAGAGGTTCGGTGGGCGTGAGCTTAACCCAGCCTCCGGTCATGATAGTAACCGTGGCCGCGACAAAGCGTTCGTCGGTTTTCATCTTTCCGGTGACCGCGATCTTGACTGCGCCGGCAACGCGTTTGCCCCCCTTCACCTCGATACGAATGATCTTAAAGCGGTCGGTGGGCGCGAGCGGCGGAGGCTCGCCTTTGGCCTGCACGGTTGCGCTAGCGCCCGGATTCTGCCCGCCTTGGTCGGCGTCGATGTTGATGTAGAGGGACGGCACGGTGGTGTGCGCCTGAATCTTGGCATGGGTTCCAGGGAGTTCAATGGTTTGCCGGGCGCCAGCCAGCGGATTGATCGTCGACCGCAGAATATTCGACTTGGTGTTTTTATCCAGATCGGTGCCCGATTGCTGCAGTTCGGACAACTCCGGCAGATTCTGGTAAGTATCGAGGAGGAAGATGCCGCCTTCATCAGGGAGGTGCAGACCGGGCGCGACCTGCGGGGAACGAGCTTGTTCGGCTTTCCGTTCGGCCTCCAGTTCCTTGTCGAGTTCGACCGCTTCCGGACCAAGCTTGCCCTGCTCACGGCCTTGCTCAAACTTATCGGTTGCGTCCCAGTCAATCAGCGATTTCGGAACTTCCTCCCACTCGCCGCGCTCGGCGCTAAAATAGCGGACGCGGTCGCCGTGAATCTCATACTTGGTTACGGACTGGTAGGAGCCATCTTTCAGGATGAGGCGGCGGGCCTGGGGCTGGGCAGGAGGCTGCGCCAGGGAAAAGAGAGCTATAGCCACGCTTGCAGCTGCGAAGACTGCCGCTCTGATTAGGAATGATTTCATGCCGGGAAACGTTACGGGGAACATTATCGGTCTTTATCCACGCATCTGCAAAAATGGCATCTGAAAGAACTTAGATGCCGGGAATGATCTGGAGCAGTGTCTAATCCTGACGGAGGGTTCGTTATGAGTTTCTGGGAGACTCTGCGCAATCGGCGCCAGCCACTCCATCCTGGGCGCGTCGAAATTCTGTTGCTGGCTCTGTTGCTGGCTCTGACTGCCCTCGCGTCTTCGCTGTTGGCTCAGTCGCAGGCGCAAAAGGCCCCCAGAGTTGCGTTAGCCGACGCGCGGGAATCCATCTATGCCAACGACCCGAGCGATGCGTGGAACCGGATTTTCTATTTTCTATTTTCGCGACGAATGGAAATCAGGCTTTCTGACGAGTTCCCCGAGGGTGCGCCCTTCACCAAAGAAGGCATCGACATAAAACTTCTCGGTCGAGGAATTCGGGTTAGCACGAACACGACCGAAGGAAACGAGGTGGGGGATCGCGCGATTGATCCGTTGTACCCGTCATCGTTGGATGGCGCGGCTGCGCGTATGGTTTTGAGCGACCCGACCTATTCCGAATTCACGAAAGCATTGCAAGATGCGCTCAATGATCGTGCTCCGCGCCCGTCGATTGCCCGGGCCTTGATGCAGAGCGATCTTTGGAGTGCCCACGACATTTTCTTCGTGCCCTTCCTGCCCGCGGACGAAAAACAACTCGGCGAGCGGAGGCGAGCGGTGGTGGATCTGCTGGCGCGCCTGATCCGGAAGATCGCGCTGACCTCCGAGGAGATCAAGTTACTCCCCAACAACTACCCCGGAGCGATGCGGCGGCATTCGCTTCCCGATTTGTTCAATCCGGGAAGCGGCTGGATTGAAGTGCGTTGGTTTAGCCGCGAACATGATTACGACGCCGGTTATCGCCGCGTCAGCCACGTTTTTATAAAGCCCGCACATCCACCGCGAGATATGCAGAAGTTTCTGGATGGGATGCCCGGAGAAGATGCGGCGGAACTGAACGGAGTCGCACTGGTCATGCAGTTGCTGTTGATCGATGACCACGCCAACTTGAGACCGACGGCTCTCAGCACCGACGTCCAGGTGCGAAGGTTCGAAAGGACCGATGAGGGCGCTTTCAAGAAAACGTCAATCCAGGTCTGCGAAGTGAGCCGGAGACTGTTTATGCGCGACCCTGGATCGGGAGGCTTGGTCGCGGAGGAAGAGAGTTCTCCGTCCTATGCGGTCGGGACCTACGACTTCGCGAGCAATTTTTTTCAGCCTGAACGCGGTCAATTCCGCGTTGGCCCACCCGTCCAGGTCAAGTTGCGTACACGCTGCGCCTCGTGCCATGGAGACGATCTGACCCATGTGAGGACGTTCGCGATTGCTCTGCCGCCGCATCCGCCACGCGTCAAACAACTGACTCCGGCAGGCCATGAGGAGGCGGATTTCGACATTGCCGAGAAGAACAAGCGGAACGACTTCCAATCCCTGCGTGCATACTTTCCTTAAATTCCCGGGTCAGAAGCTACTGACGAACCGACACAGGCGAATACCAACACTTGATCCATCGGAGAGCAGCTCGTCTTCGACTATGATTGTGTCTTGCGCTACCTCATCACGTGTCTCTTCGCCCTGTCGCTGCTCCTGTCCGCGTGCAAGAGACAGAAAGTGGAAGGGCCGCCGGATCGCCCGCAACTTACCTCCTAGTGTCACGATGCGAGATGTTACTTTCCCAGAGTGCGGCGCTCAACCGTGACATGCGGTACCGCGTCGTATTGCCGGCGAGCATTGGCGCTGGTGCAAAGCTACCGGTTGTCTACTTGCTGCACGGCGGAGGCGGCAATTTTCGCGACTGGTCTAACTACTCTGATGTCGCAAGGTTTGCTGAGCGAGAACTGATTCTCGTCATGCCGGAAGGCGATGAGTCGTATTACGTGAATGCGGCCGAGCGGCCACAGGATCGCTACGAAGACTACATCGTGAACGATCTCATTGCCGACGTTGAACACAGGTTTGCGGTGGCTCCGGGGCGAACAAATCGCGCGATCGTCGGAGTCTCTATGGGCGGGTTCGGAGCCATCAAACTGGCCCTCAGCCACCCCGGACTTTTTGTTTTTGCCGGAGGAATTAGTTCGGCCGTCGATGTTCCCAGTCGGCCATTTTCCGTCAAAAGGATTTCGCAGTGGCGCCACCACCGGTCAGTCTTTGGACCTTGGGGCAGCCAGGCACGCCGCAACGGTGATCCGTTTGTGCTTGCCAGATCCGCCGACCCCGCAACAACACCGTACTTATTCCTCACTTGCGGTGACCAGGAAGGGTTGCTACCCGCGAATCGCAATTTCGCTGCTTTGCTGGAGAACCGTCATTTTCGCTACGAGTTTCACGTGGTTCCGGGTGGCCACAACTGGAATCAATGGGACGGTCGCTTGTCCGGCGTTTTTCAGGGTCTGGTAGACCACTTGGGTTCAAACTGATAGCTGAGAGCTGAAAGCTGACAGCCGCTTTTTCCACATTCCCTTCCGGAAAGACTTCTGCCATAATTGATCGTGCACCCCAGCCCGCACAATTTTCCAGACAAAATCAAAGCGAGGAAGCGATGTCGGCCAAGTACATTTTTGTAACCGGCGGTGTGGTGTCTTCATTGGGCAAGGGACTGGCGGCGGCCTCCATTGGATGCCTGCTCGAAAGCCGCGGCCTGAAAGTCAACCTGATGAAGTTCGATCCCTACCTGAACGTCGATCCGGGGACGATGTCGCCGTTTCAGCATGGCGAAGTCTTCGTCACCGACGACGGCGCGGAAACCGATCTCGACCTTGGCCACTACGAGCGTTTCACCCACGCCAAGCTCTCTCGCGACAACAACTGGACGACCGGCAAGATTTACGAGCAGATTATCGCCAAAGAGCGCCGCGGCGATTACCTGGGCAAGACCGTCCAGGTGATTCCGCACGTCACCAACGAAATCAAGGCGGCGGCGAAAAAGGTGGCGCAGGACGTGGACGTGATGATCGCCGAAATCGGCGGCACGGTTGGCGATATCGAGTCGTTGCCGTTCATCGAAGCCATCCGCCAGATGCGGCAGGAACTGGGCCGCGATAACACGCTGTTCGTGCACGTGACGCTGGTGCCGTTCATCGCCGCCGCGCAGGAATTGAAGACCAAGCCGACCCAGCACTCCGTGAAAGAGCTGCTCAGCGTCGGAATCCAGCCGGACATTCTGCTCTGCCGCACCGACCGCTTCCTTTCGAAGGAGATCAAGTCGAAAATTGCGCTGTTCTGCAACGTCGAAGAAGAAGCGGTCATCACCGCAAAGGACGTCGCGTCCATCTACGAGGTGCCGGTGTGTTTCGCGCATGAAGAAGTGGACACGCTGATTCTGCGCCGCCTCAAACTGGAAGCTAAAGATCGAGATCTTTCGAAGTGGAACGATCTGGTGCACCGCGTCTACAACCCGAAAGATGTAGTCCGAATCGGCATTGTAGGAAAGTACGTGGAGTATGAGGACAGCTACAAGTCGCTGAAGGAAGCGCTGGTACATGGCGCTCTCGCGCACAATCTGAAGCTGGAAGTAAGTTGGATTGAAGCCGAAGGCCTGGAGACCACCGACAAAGCCGATAAGAGTTATGAAGCACAACTGGAAGACTACGACGGCTTGCTCGTGCCCGGTGGATTCGGCAAGCGCGGCATTGAAGGCATGCTGAAGGCGATCCAGTACGCGCGCGAGAAACATGTGCCGTACTTCGGAATCTGTTTGGGCATGCAAACGGCGTGCATTGAATATGCGCGCAACGTCTGCGGATTGGCGGATGCCAACTCGAGCGAGTTCGATCAAGCGACTCCGCATCGCGTGATCTACAAGCTGCGCGAGTTGCGTGGAGTGGAAGATCTGGGGGGCACGATGCGCCTGGGAGCATGGCCGTGCAAGATCGAGCCGGGAACGCTGGCGTACAAAGTGTATGGCCAGACCGAGATCAGCGAACGGCACCGGCATCGTTACGAATTCAACCGCGAGTATGAAGAGCCGATGGTGGCCGCGGGGCTGCGCATTTCCGGCTCGACTCCGGACGGCACTTACGTGGAGATGATCGAGATTCCCGGCCATCCGCATTTCATCGGATGCCAGTTCCATCCGGAATTCAAATCGAAACCGCTGGAGCCTCATCCGCTGTTTAAGGCGTTTGTGGGCGCTGCGTATGAACACGGGCAGAAAAAGAAAGAGCGGAAAGACGCGGCGGTAGTCGAGATGTTCATGCGGCCGGAAAAAGTGGGGAGAAGATAGAGAAATTTGTAATTGGTGATTTGTAATCTGTAATCTGAGAACCTATGGCTTCGGGGCCCTGGCTGGGTTCAAATTACCAATTACAAATTACCAAATTACAAATTCTTTGACTTTGTCTTTCCAAATCGATAACGTGCGCGTCGGCGCCGGCGATCTGTTCCTCATTGCCGGGCCTTGTGTGATTGAGAGTGAAGAGCACGCCCTGCGCATGGCGGAGATCGTCAAGGGCGTGGCGCGCTCGCTGAATTTTCCCTTCATCTTCAAAGCCTCGTACGACAAGGCGAACCGCACCTCGATCCGCAGCTATCGCGGACCGGGGATGAAGGAAGGCCTGCGCATTCTGAAACAAGTCAAAAATGAAGTGCACATTCCGGTGCTGACCGACGTGCATCAGGCTGCTGATGTGGCGGCCGTTGCCGAAGTGGTGGACGTGCTGCAGATTCCGGCATTTCTCTGCCGGCAGACCGATCTGATCGTAGCGGCCGCGCTCAGCGGGCGTCCGGTCAACATCAAGAAGGGACAGTTCGTTTCGCCGTGGGATATGAAGCACGCTGTCGACAAGTGCCGCGATGCCGGGAACAGTCAGGTGTTTGTGACCGAGCGCGGCTCGAGTTTCGGCTACAACAATCTGGTCGTGGACATGCGCTCGCTGGCCATCATGCGCCATTTCGCGCCGGTGGTGTTTGACGCGACCCATTCCGTGCAACTGCCGTCGGCGTCGCATGGGGATGAAGACCTGCCGGCGGTGAGCGGAGGCCAGCCGGAGTTTATCCCGGTGTTGTCGCGCGCGGCGGTGGCGGCGGGCGTGGACGGTGTGTTCATGGAAGTCCACGACAACCCGAAAGAAGCGAAAAGCGACGGCGCGAACGCGCTCGACACGCGCAACCTGCGCGGGGTGTTGAAGGAATTGCAGGCGGTGAAAAAGGCGCTGGACGCCGCGCACGCGACACCCTAACATCCATTCCTGAATCTGCTACCATTCCCGCGTCATCTGAATCTCATCCCTATGCATTGGTGGGCCTCGATCTTCGGCATTGCTCTGATCTTCATCATCCTGATGGATGCGTTTGAGACCATTGTTTTGCCGCGGCGCATTAAACGAAGTTTTCGCATCACGGGGTGGTTCTACCGGAATACATGGGGCCTCTGGACCAGAATTGGGCGGCATATCAAGTCCGCCAACCGGCGCGAAGGCTTCCTGGCTTACTTTGGGCCGCTGTCGCTGATCCCGTTGATGGGCTTTTGGGCGATCGGGCTGATTTTTGGATTCGCCTGCGTGCAGTACGGACTGGGCGAACATCTGACGCTCGCCAACGAAAAAATCACGTTTTGGAAAGTACTCTATCTGAGCGGCGAAACGTTCTTCACGCTAGGCTATGGGGACATCACGCCCAACAACGCTGCCGCGCGTGCCCTGGCCGTGATGGAAGCGGGCATGGGCTTCGCGTTCCTCGGAGTCGTGATCGGGTATCTGCCGGTGATCTACAATTCGTTTGCCGCGCGCGAGATTGAAATTTCGCTGCTCGATGCGCGCGCCGGATCGCCGCCAAGCGCCGCCGAGTTTCTCAGCCGGTTGGGATGCTGTCCTGAACAAACCGTGCTCGACGAAATTTTTCGCGACTGGGAGCGCTGGTGCGCCGACCTGCTATCGAGCCACATTTCCTATCCGGTGCTGGTTTTCTTCCGATCGCAGCACAGCAATCAATCCTGGTTGAGCGCGTTGACGGTGATGCTCGATGTCACGTCGCTGGTTATGACCGGAGTCGACGGCATCCACCCCGACCAGGCCAAGCTCACGTTTGCCATGGCGCGGCACGCTGCCGTCGATCTCGCGCAGGTGGTGAAAGCCCAATACAATCCGCATGAAGTCGACCGGCTCAAGGCAGAGGATCTAACTCGTTTGCGCGCGGCACTGGCTCAGCATGGCGTGAGTCTCAGCGTTGCTGTAAACGATGGTGCGGACTTGCCCGAACGGCTGGCGGAACTTCAGGCCCTCTACGAGCCTTATCTGCACGCGATCGGGCGCCGGCTCTTGATGACGCTGCCGCCGTGGATCCACACCGATCGGAAGAAAGATAACTGGCAGGGCAGTCCGTGGGACCGCGCCATCCAGGCGCGAGCGTTGGAGCACCCGGGACATAGGAGACGCGCGGCGGACGATCACTTCTGAGCCGGGGCGGCAGTGGCGAAGCCGTCTTCTAATTCCACGGGCTGCGGGCGGACCCACAGCCCAGGTCTAGGCTTGCCCTCCGCCTATTTGTCCATCGAAACCGTGCCGGTGCACGCCCAGTCACTATCGCCGTCTGCCGTGCGTGTTCCCGAGCAGGTCCCGGAACCCTTGATGCCCTTGGATTTTCCGGTACCGCTCAGAATCGTCCACTTATTGGAGGCTGGTTTCGCGATGTCGGTTGGAGCAGACCCTTCATACTTGTAGTAAACCTTGTCTCCATTCTCCATCGTCACGTTGAAGCGGCCATGGTTGTTGAAGGAGGCCTTCCATGCCTCTGCGAATTCCGTGTAGTTACCGGTTTTTTCCTTGAAGCCGCTGTCGCTTGAGGTTGCGTTGCAGGTGCCTTGCGCGATCGAATAGCTGTGATCCGGTGCGTCGCCGACGTCGAGTTTGTGTTCCGCCGCTGGCTTCGAGCAGTGCCACTTGGTATCAACCTTGCCCTGGGCCATCGCTATAGACATAGACACGAGCAACGCCAATGCCACCAGCAAAAGGTTGCGCATCTTTTTCTCCTTTGTGATTCTGAGTGGAAAAGCCGGATAACTATAGTGCCCTCACCCCATTCTGGCAAGCATCGGGCGTTTGGCGATTCGAGCTGACGCGGGTTTGAGATCACCCGATCACCGATGCTCTGCTCCATCTGCTAACATTTCCCCTTCATGAAACACGCACGCGAAAATGTGGTGTCCGGGGCGCATTGAGGCGGAGGCGTTGCTGGTCCTGGCCGACCGGGCGCTGGAACTTAGAGGCAAGCATGGACTTTAGCATCGTCGCAGCCGCAGCCGTCTTCTTCGTTGTTGTGGGAATCCTGCTGTATGCGATCATCCTGTACAACGAGCTGGTGCGCCTGCGGAATGACAATGACCGCGCCTGGGCGAACATCGACGTATTGCTCAAACAGCGGCACGACGAGATTCCCAATCTGGTGGAGACGGTGAAAGGCTACATGCAGCATGAGCGCCAGACCTTGGAGGCGGTCACCCAGGCCCGCGCCGCCTCGATCAGCGCCGCCAGCATCGGGCAGAAGGCCCAGGCCGATTGGATGCTGACGGGCGCGCTGCGCGGACTGTTCGCGGTGGCGGAAAATTATCCGCAGTTGAAAGCCAACGATAATTTCCTTCGCCTGCAGAACCGGATTTCTGAACTGGAAGAGCGGATCGCCGATCGCCGTGAATTCTTCAACGATGACGTCAACACCTACAACACCCGCATCCGCCAGGTGCCCGAAGTTCTTCTTGCCTCCCTGATGGCCCTGAAGCCGCGAGAATTTTTCAAGGTGTCGGACGACGACCGGAAGTTGGTGGAGGTGGGCCTCATGAAGGAACGGGGCAGCGTGTAGCAGAGAGCACCTTCTTACGTTCTTCTACATGCGTATGCTAGCTACTTTGCACTTCGAGCAAGCACGCCCTAGATTCCCGGGTGGCCGAAAATTTCCCACAGCGCCCACAACGTCCAGAGCGGGCCTCCCCAGATAAACAAGACGGATTTCCAGGCGAGGTCTGATACGACTTCCTGCTGGCTGCGAGTGGAAATCACGAATGGCGTCTCGCCCCGCAGCAAGATCGTCGGCGGATACAAGTTGAACTCTCTCGCTTGAGTGGCTCCCGAGGGCAGATTTGGGTTGAGACACGTGAATGCCTCCCGCCGCAGCAAATCTGCTTCATCCAGGCTGACGAATCCGGGCCCGATTCGCGACAACGAACTGGCCCCCGGGTCTCTTGTGGCCCATGGATTTTCGCGCAATGTGCCGAGAATGAAAATGTTGTCGTCGGGCACGATGCAGTACTCTTGTGCATCCACCAAATCTTCTCTCGCGCAACCGTGCCGGGCGAGAACATGGGCAAGATATTCCCCGCCATCCCCGGTCACGCCGGCCCATTGCATCTCGGCGCCTGCGGGATAAATCATCAACTCCCCCGTGCCATCGTCGACAAAGAGGGGAGCGCAGACTTCGTCGATGATGGGGCTGCTCTTCCTGTTTCGAAAGACGCGAATCACCACCCGGTAGTACAGGCAGTCTCTTGAACTCAGCGGAGAAACCAGCGTGTAGGGACCAACCGCTTTGCCGGAGACTTCCACGGCACCGATCGCAGCCGCCCTGACCGAGGAGCGCGGAATATCAAGGATGAGGCGCTTGCGCTGAAACAAGCGGAAGCCACGGTAAAACAGATACGGACCCACTACCACGCCCAAGGCAGCCCAAAACAGAGGCTGGCTCAGCAGCCAGATCACCTGACGGAGCAGGTAACCGATCAGGTCGGAGTCTTTAATTGTTACAGTGAGCATCGGTCCGCATAAGCATATACCGGACGGTTCCATCAAAGACCAACGGCCCGATGACCCGATGATCCGATGACCCGATGCTCCGTCCCTTCTGCTACCATTTCCCCTTCATGAAGCACGTGGGCGAAAACGTGGTGCGCATTGAGGCGGAGGCGTTGCGGGCGCTGGCTGACCGGCTTGCGGGCCCGATGGCTGCGGACTTCAACCGGGCTCTCGATCTGCTCTTCGACTGTCGCGGCCGGGTGGTCGTTACCGGGATGGGGAAGAGCGGGCTGATCGCTCGCAAGATCGCGGCTACGTTGAGTTCGACTGGGTCGCCCGCGCTTTACCTGCATCCGGTGGAGGCGCTGCATGGCGATCTGGGGATGATCGTGCGCGGCGATGTTGTGCTGGCGCTTTCGGCCAGCGGCGAGACGGAAGAGATTCTGCAGTTGCTGGCTACGATTAAGCGGCTGCAGGTTCCGCTCATCAGCATGACTTGCGATGACATTGCGGAAACCCTCGCGGACAGGAGTGTCCGCGCCACACCGGCTTCTACTCTCGCATCTTCGGCCGACGTTGCTCTGGACTGCTCGATTTCTCAGGAAGCTTGCTCGCTGGGACTTGCTCCTACGGCTTCGACCACGACCATGCTTGCTCTGGGCGACGCGCTGGCGGTGGCGCTTTCGGAAAGGCGCGGGTTCAAGGAAGAAGACTTTGCCAACTTGCATCCTGGGGGCAAGCTGGGTAAACGGCTGGCGCGGGTCGAATCGTTAATGCATTCGGGAGACGCGATTCCGCGGGTGACGGCGCAGACGAAGATGCCGGACGTGATTTACGAAATGTCGCGCAAGAAGCTGGGGATGACAGCGGTGGTCGAGGGCGACCGTCTGCTGGGGGTGATCAGCGACGGCGATCTACGGAGGTTGCTGGAGCAGCGCGGCAAAGATGCGCTCGACCTCGCGGCCGAGGATTGCATGACGCGCAATCCCAGGACCATCGGCGCGCAGGAGTTCGCCGCCACCGCGCTGGCGCGCATGGAAGAGATGAAGATTACTTCGCTCGTGGTGGTGGAGGGCGAGCGGCGCTTGCTGGGGATCGTGCACCTGCACGATCTGTGGGGCACGGAGATGGTGTAACCGTGGAGATTTCATCAACACCGCATCTGGCCGCCAGGGTAGCGTTCTACGCGGTCATCGTCTGCTGGTGGATATTTGGCCTGACGTTCTGGCTGCGAAAACGTCCGCCCCGAGCCCGCGAGGCGAAACGCGATTGGACTTCGCTAATCGGGTTGTCGTTGCAAGCTGCAGGCTACTTCTGCGTCTGGTCTTTTCCCCTGCGGCAGAGACAATTCTCGCGGGTCGCGCCCGGATCGCCGGCGGTGGAATGGGGCTTGGCGGTGCTGACCGTGGCCATTGCCGTAGCTTCGGTGTGGCTGGTCAACGCAGCCGCGCGGCGTTTGGGGAAGCAATGGGCTCTGGCGGCGCGCCTGGTGGAGGGCCACACCCTCATTCAGGACGGGCCCTATCGCATCGTGAGGAACCCGATTTACGCGGGCATGTTTGGTATGCTCCTGGCTACGGGGCTGGCGGTGGCGCAGTGGATCCCGCTGCTGATTGCGATCGTGTTATTCATTCCCGGAACCTACATCCGGATTCGCAGTGAAGAGCGGTTACTGCGGCAGGCCTTTGGCCCGGAGTTCGAAGCGTATGCGCGCAATGTGCCGGCGCTGATCCCGGGCATCTACTGAGAGCATCCGCAGTCGGCGTCGCTGGCCGCACGGTTCTAGCGCAGGCTTGGGGGCTGGAGGGGCATACCCCCCCTCCCCCCTCCCCCCTCCCCCCTATTGGAATCATGGAGTTACGGGCTAATGTGGGGATAAATCTTTGAGTTTAAATGGTTTATAGGCAAAATATTCCAGAATAAAGGACTTAGCTCGAATCATCGAGCGGAGCCAAAAACAAAAGGCGCGGGACATCCGCGCCCTTTTCAACTCTATAGTTCAATTATATCAATTTCATCCTGCCGGGCGGACAATCTCCCCGGGTTTATTTTCTTTGTCGAATCAACGGCATACCGGGGAAAGCGCCAAAACAGGGACTTGACAAAGTCTTTCGATGGCGCGGAACAGAGGGCGGATCAGGCCCCGCTCTCCACAATCTTTCTTTCTAGCGATACCGTTCTTGCATGAAATCGGCGATCGCCGCGTAAGCGGCGGTCAGCGTCTTTTCGTCGGGCAGGAAGACGATGCGGAAATGCTTCGTCCCGGGACGCTGGCCGAAGCCCGAGCCGTGCACGACCGTCACGTACTTCTGGCGAATTAGTTCGGTGACGAAGATGTCGTCGCCTTCGGGGATGTCGATGCGCGGGTACGCGTAGAAAGCACCGCGCGGCTCGACACAACTCACGCGCGAAGTTTCGGCACACCACTTCATGGTCAGATCGCGGCGGCTGCGCAGCTTGCGCTTGACTTCGACGAGGTGATTCTGGGGGCCTTCGAGCGCGGGCTTGATCGCGTACTGTTCGGGATGATTGGCGCAGAGGCGCGCACGCAAGAGCTTGTTCACGCCTTCGAGATACGGTTTGATTACGGAAGCTTCGCCGCTGGCGATGCCCCATCCGATGCGCCATCCGGGGGCGAGGTAATTCTTGGAGAGGCCGCCGAAGGTGATGACCGGCACGTCGGGCGCGACCGAGGCCATGGCAACGTGCGCGTCGTCGTCGATTATTAGTTTGTCGTAAATCTCATCGGCAAAGACGACGAGATTGTGTTGTCGCGCGAGTTCGGCAATCTGTTCTAGCATCTTGCGGGTGCAGAGCGAGCCGGTGGGATTGTTGGGATTGATCAACACTATGCCGCGCGTCCGAGGCGTGATCTTTCTCTTGATGTCGTCGAGATCGGGCTGCCAGCCGTCTTCTTCGTTCAGGTAATAGGTGTTCAGTCCGATTTCGAACTTCGCCAGAACCGCCGAATAGAGCGGGTAGTCGGGGCACGGGGTCAGCAGGTTGTCGCCCGGATTGAGCAGAGCGGCCAGGCAGATATCCACTGTCTCGCTGACGCCCGAGGTTACGAAGACATCCTGAATGTTGGTGATCCCCTTGCGGGCGGCCTCGCCTCGAATTGCGTCGAGAGCTTCCTTGATGCCGGAGGAGGGCGAGTATCCGTTCTTGCCGTCACGCATAGCCCGATAGACGGCTTCAATCATGTGGGCGGGCGTCTGGAAATCAAAGTTGAGCGGATCGCCGATGTTGAGGGGCAGAATTTTATGTCCCTGGCGGGCGACGTCGTCGGCAACGCAGGCCAGGTCGCGAATGGCGTAGCGGACGTTTTCGAGGCGGGCGGCGGGGGTGATTTCGTGGGTTTGAGTCACAGGCATTGAGCGCTCCCAGAAGCATTGAACCGCAGAGATCGCAGAGTTCGCAGAGAAATCGGAAAACAAAAAACTCCGCGCTCTCTGCGTCCTCTGCGGTTGATGAGTCTTACTCCACCCGATCGATCTGCGCCTTCTGCAGCTTGTCGGAGTAATCCACGTAGACCGCTTTCCACTCGGTGTAAAAGTCAATCGCGCCGATGCCGCCTTCGCGGTGTCCGTTGCCGGTGGCCTTGGTGCCGCCAAAGGGCAGGTGGACTTCCGCGCCGATCGTGGGAGCGTTGATGTAGGTAATGCCCGCCTCCAGATCGCGGACCGCCACAAACGCCTTGTTCACATCCTTCGTGTAGAGCGACGACGACAGACCGTACTCGATGTTGTTGGCGATTTCGATGGCGCTCTCGAGGTTGTCGCAGGGGATGATCGAAACCACGGGGCCGAAGATTTCTTCCTGCGCAATGCGCATTTTGGGATCGACGTCGGTAAAGACGGTGGGCTCTAGGAACCAGCCATACTGATATTCGCCCTGGTCGAGGCGGTGGCCGCCGGTGACTAGCTTTGCGCCTTCCGACTTGCCGACCTCGATGTAGCTCAGGTCGGTCTTGAGCTGGTTCTCGTTGATCGCCGGACCCATCTCGACGGTTTCGTCGAGGCCGTTGCCTACTTTGATTTTCTTGGCGCGGGCGACGAAGTGCTCGACGAACTCGCGGTAAACGCCTTTCTGCACAATGATGCGGCTGGTTGCCGTGCAGCGCTGTCCGGTGGTGCCGAACGCGCCCCAGAGTCCGCCTTCGATGGCGAGGTCGAGGTTGGCGTCGTCGAGCACGATCATCGGATTCTTGCCGCCGAGTTCGAGCGAGCAATGCTTGAAGGTCTTGGCCGCCATCGCGCCCACGATTCTGCCGACCTCCGAAGAGCCGGTCAGCGAGATGGCGCGGACCACCGGATGCTCGGTCAACGGCGTGCCGACTTCCGAGCCGAAGCCGGTCACGATGTTGATCACGCCTTTGGGGATGCCGGCGTCGGTCAGCGCTCTCACCAGATTGAAGGTGGAGAGCGGAGTGTCTTGCGCGGGCTTGATCACGCACGTGTTGCCGCAGACTACGGCGGGCAGCAGCTTCCACGACGAAATGGCCATGGGGAAATTCCAAGGCGTGATCATGCCGCAGACGCCGATGGGCTGGCGGACGGCCATGGCGAACTTGTTGGGCAACTCGGACGGCACGGTGGGGCCGAAGAGGCGGCGGCCTTCGCCGGCGTTGTAGTATGCGGCGTCGATGGCTTCCTGGACGTCGCCGCGAGTTTCTTTCAGCACCTTACCCATTTCGCGGGTCATGTCGCGGGAGTGATCTTCTTTGCGCTCGATCAGGATCTCGGCGGCGCGGAAGACCAGCTCGGCGCGGCGAGGCGCGGGTACCAGACGCCACTTGGCAAAGGCGCGCTTGGCCGCATCCACAGCGGCGTCCACGTCTGCCTTATTCGACCGCTGGAAGGTGGCGACGACTTCGCGCGTGTCGGCGGGATTGCGGTCTTCGAAAGTCCGTCCGCTGACGGATTCGACCCATTCGCCGTCAATGAAATTCTTGCAAACCTTGGTTTTGGTCGTGCCGCCCGCGATCGCCGGGCTGGTCAGAGTATCGGTCGCCATAGAAGCCTCCTGGGAGTAGTGCAGAACTTCCATGCTAACAACCGGGGTGAAGACGGGCAAGTGAGGGTCCAATGGGGGCCAATGGGGGTGAGCGTGCCATGCGCTCGCGGGGTTAGGGTACTTCACGGCTAGCGACCACTCGTCCGGAACCCTGACGAAGTCTGGCCTTGGTCTCCAAAAACTACTCCATCTCAAACGCGAGCCACTGCAATCCTCCTTCCCGCTCCACCTGCAGCACGACGGGATCGTGCGGCTTGATTTGCCGCAGAGCCGCGCGGAGAGAGCTCAAGGAATCGATCGGTATCTGGTTTACGCTGTGGATAACATCTCCGGTCTCCAGACCAGTGGTGGAACTCATGAAATCTGCCACTCGTGCCACCACGACGACTCCGGAGGGATTGCGCAGCGTGCCCAACATCGAGCGCAACTTATCGTCCAGGTCGAGCGCCAGTATCCCTAGCCGAGAAACCAAGTTGTCGCGTGGGTTGGCTAGATCAGGGAGAGCGTCCATCGTATCTTTCATCTCAAGCGCGGGAATGAAAAGCGTTTTTCGCTCTGTCCCACGGAGCACTTCGAGCTTAAGCACTTCATCTAAAGGATGGAGATAGAGAGCGCCGGTGAAGGCCGGCAGCGTACCGATGAGGCGGCCATCAGCGCTGACTACAATATCCCCGATCTTCAGGCCAGCCGCCTCAGCCGGACCTCCCGGCATCACGTCATCGATTACGACCCCCCAATTCTGCGCCAGCCCCAATCCTTTGGCCAAGCCGTCAGTGATCGTTTGAGCGCCTGCCTTGACCGCGATGCGATGCACGTGCCCATACTTGCGCAGGCTCTTGTACACGAATTGCACAATCCGTGCCGGGATGGCAAACCCCAGCCCCTCGCTCCCACCCGCTGCCGAGAAAATGAAAGTGTTAATCCCTATTACGTAGCCTTCGGTGTCAACCAATGGGCCGCCGCTGTTCCCTGGGTTGATGGGAGCATCGGTTTGAATGAAAACCATCGGACGGCTCGGATCTGCCTGCCTCGCAACCGAACTCACTACCCCCATCGTCACCGAGTTCTCAAGTCCTTCGGGACTGCCCAGGGCAAACACTAACTGTCCTTGATGCACCGGCCTGCGGCTGCCCAGCGAAAGCGTGGGTAAGCCAGTCTGCTCGATCTTGAGTAGGGCAAGGTCAGTCTCCTTGTGCATGCCGATGAGTCGTGCCTCGACGATCCGTTGCTTACCCACGGGCGGAATCTGGTCGGGAAAATCCACCGAAGCCATGGGGAGAGCCACGTGGATGCGCTGCGCCCCCTCGACCACGTGGGCATTGGTCATGATGTAGCCGTCCGAGTCCACGATCACTCCTGAACCGATCGCATTCTCGCGGGTCATGAGCGCCGTTTGACCGTGATTGTTTTCTTCCAGAGCCCCATAGCCGGTGACCAGAATTTGAACCACCGCAGGGGAAATCCGGGCGGTGAGCTGCTCGATCGCGGAATTAAGTTGCTGCAGCACCACTGGCGGTTCCGCCGGCCTGGTTCCGATCTCCTTTGCTTTGTCAATATCCGGCTGCGCCATTTCATCACCGGCGGCGACTGCGGTCGTCGTCGGCGTGGGTTGCCCAAAGCTCGGCACTGCAAACCACAGGGAGCACAAGCATGCAACCAGACTGAGAAGCGAGACGCGGAATTGACCTTTCCACCCGCAAGCTGGGAAGAGCATAGCGATACACTCCTTGGACTTACCTCTATCGGGTCATGACCCAGATTATGATCGCGCCGGAATGGAATAAAAGCGAGTTCTTCGATTTAGATTCAGAATGCCGTGACCCCGAGATGGCAGCCTTACCACTCTTGCGATTGCGCCCGAATGACGGGCAAGTCGGAGGCAGCTGGGAACGCAAACCGGCCTTCCCGCTGCAAAAGCCCCTACCTGAGCTCAGTTGCCCGGTTGGCTGAGGGCGACTGCTTCCCCGCGTGGTCACTTTCGTAACCCTTACCCCCCCTGACCCAAGTTTAATACCCATCCCAGCAGGGATATGATGGTCACAGATTGAGAGATATCCAGTACTCTCAGAATTTTGCAGTGAGGTTGGCGCGAGTTCGTGTCAAATCAAAATAAGCCGGGACTCTATGTCGCCTGGAAGACGGTGACGTATCGCAGCGTGATCATGGCGCTGCTGGGCGCGGCGTTGATTTTTGGCGCGGTCATGTACGAGGCGTTTCCGAAATTCACCGACTCGACGGTGAAGGCGGCGGGGCGTCTCACGTCGATCTTCCTGGAAAGAGTTGCGGGCCTTGCGCCTCCGCTGAAGGGGCCGTCTCCGTCGGTTTCGCAGCAGGCGCACTTCACGGCGCTCGATGGCACGATCAAGGTAAGGAAAAGCGATGGCAATAGTTGGATCAACGCCGACTACAATGTGCCGCTCGAAAAAGGCGACGTGGTGCAGACTGGCGCCGAGGGCATGGCCAAGATCGTTTTCAACGACGGCACCAACTACACCGTGAAACAGGATTCGTTGATCGTAATCGAAGAGAACTCGGCCAACGATCAGCAACAGACCAGTGTGGCGGTGGCGGTGACGACAGGCACGGTGGACCTGACGACGGCGACCTATGTGCAGGGTTCGAAGTCGCAGGTGATTGTGGCGGGCGCGAAGGCTTCGCTGGCTCCGGATTCGGCGGCCATGGTGCACAATAATCCCAAGGACGATCAGCATGAAATCCTGGTCAAGAAAGGCAGCGGCGAAATCGAGCGGAATGGAGAAGCGGTTCACCTGTCGAGCTGGGAGAAGGTGAGTTTCCAAAGCGAATCGAAAACCATGGAACGGGCCACGGAAATCGGTCCGCCGACGCCCATTACACCGGGAAACATGATGCCGGTTTTCATTAACGAGGGGGAGAAGTCGAAGGAAGTGGAGTTTGCCTGGACGCCGATGGCAAACGCCGCCGTATATCGGCTGCGGATTTCGCATAACCCCTATTTTTCTTCGTTGTTGCTGGACCGTAAGGTGGAGACGCCGAGTGTGGTGGTGACCGGCCTGCCTGCCGGCGCTTACTATTGGTCGATACAGTCCTACAATGCGGCGGGCAAGGCATCGGTAGAGAGCGAAAAGAACCGTTTTACGCTCATTGTCAAGAGCAAGGAAAAAATCGACCTGGCGCTCGATATCGATCCTCTGGTGCAACACGGACACGTGATCGAGGTGACGGGCAAGACGGAGGCGGGAGCGCGCGTCATGGTGAACGGCAGGGAAGTGCCGATCGTCGGCGACGACGGTACGTTCCACTATTTCACGCCGCCCTTGGCGAACGGGGAGAACGTGGTCACGGTCACGGCGCAGAATTCCAAAGGCGGGGTAAACACCCACCAGGAAAAAGTGGTGATTCAGTAGCGGGGTTCGATGTTCCGGGAGATGTCCGGAACCGCCGGTGCCGAAATGACAACCCTGCGTTCTTGAACATCGAAGTAGAATAGAAGAAACGCAAAGCAGAACCAGCGAGCGGAGAGCGATTCACACGGAAACCGGCAAAGTCTCAAGGTCCAAAGGCGAGACGAATTCCCGGGAAAGAGAAGTATAGCTATGTCAAACAACGGGTTTAGTAACGGCGCAGGGCGTTCGCACAATTTGCGTTCGCTGTTCAGCATGTTTTCGAGCGACCTCGCCATCGATCTCGGGACGGCCAACACGCTGGTGTACGCGCGCGGCAAGGGCATTGTGGTCAACGAGCCTTCGATCGTGGCCATCAACAAGAACACCGGCGAAGTCGAAGCCGTGGGCAAAGAAGCCAAGGAGATGCTGGGACGCACCCCCGGCAACATCGTGGCCATCAAGCCCATGAAAGACGGCGTCATCGCCGACTTCAAGGTTACCGAGAAGATGCTGAACTACTTCATCCAGAAGGCGCACAACCGGAAGATGCTGGTGCATCCGCGGATCGTGATCGGGGTGCCTTCGGAAATCACGCAGGTGGAAAAGCGCGCGGTGATGGATTCCGCGTATCGCGCCAAGGCCAGCGAAGTATTTTTGGTGGAACAAGCCATGGTGGCCGCGATTGGCGCGGGGCTGCCGATTACCGAACCCAGCGGCAACATGGTGGTCGACATCGGCGGGGGCACCACCGACATTGCAGTGATTTCGCTCAGCGGCATCGTGTATTCGCGTTCCGTGCGTATGGCCGGCAATCAGATGGATGAGGCCATCATGAACTATCTGAAGCGGAAATATAACCTGCTGGTGGGCGAGCGCACGGCCGAGCAGATCAAGATGGAAATCGGCTCCGCCTATCCGCTGGACAAGCCGCTGACCATGGAAATCAAAGGCCGCAACCTGATCGAGGGCGTGCCTAAAACCATTACGGTGGACGACAGCGAAATCCGCGAATCGCTGAGTGAATGCGTTTCGACCATCATGAATGCGATTCGCGTCGCGCTCGAACGCACGCCGCCGGAACTCTCCGCCGATATCAGCGACCGCGGCATCGTACTGACCGGCGGCGGCGCATTGATCAAGAACCTGGACAAACGCATCCGCGAGGAAACGGGACTGCCGGTCTCGATCGCCGACGATCCGTTGTGCAGCGTGGTGCTCGGCACCGGCAAGATGCTCTCGGACTTCAAGCTGCTGCGCAAGATTTCGATCGAATAGAGCCAGTACTCAGTACCCAGTACTCAGTACCCAGAACAACGGCAGCGCGGGACAAGCTTGATAAGAGGAAAGGGAACTGGGTACTGGCGACTGGGTACTGACGCTATGGACGTCCTCGGACGCTACCGCAATCTGATCGTGCTAGTGGGAGTGTTATTCGCCCAGGTGCTTGGCTTGGCCGTGCAGGTGAAGCGGACGACCGACAGCGAGCCGACGCGCCTGATCCGCATCTGGGCGGTGGGCGCGGTGACGCCTCTCGAAAGAATGCTGGTATGGGTACAGACCTCCACCGGCAACGTCTGGCACAATTACTTCTACCTGCGCGGCGTGCGCGCCGAGAATCGCAGCCTCAAAGCGCAAATTGAACGCATGAGTCTGGAGCAGGTGCGGATCAGCCAGGACGCCGATCAGGCGCGGCGTCTGCAGGCGTTGCTGGCCTTCAAGGAACAATTCATTTCCCAGACCAAGGCGGCGCAGGTCATCGGATCGAGTGGCAGCGAACAGTCGCGCTCGCTCTACATCGACAAAGGCGAAAACGACGGTATCAAGCCCGACATGGCCGTGATCACCGCGGATGGCATCGTGGGTAAAGTGCTGCACGCCTACCCCTCGACGTCGCTGGTGCTGCTGATTAACGATCAGAGCAGCGGGGTCGGGGCGATTCTTGAGAAATCGCGGCTGCAGGGCATTCTCAAAGGAACGTCGGCGGGTGAAGTGACGCTCGAAAAAGTAATGAGCGACGAAACCGTGCCCCCCGGAGAGATGGTCTTGACCAGCGGTGGAGACGGTATCTTCCCAAAGGGCCTGCTGGTGGGCCGAGTGACGAAGGTGGGCGCGGGCAGCGATCTCTTTCTCAACATTCGTGTGCGCCCCGCGGCCGATCTCAGCCGTCTGGAAGAAGTGCTGGTGGTAACCAAGATTGACGAGAGACAGGCCCAGCCCGAGCAGACCGGCGCAGCGCGAGCTGTCGACATCCTGGCTGAGCGGCTGCCGAGCGTTCCTCCCAAGCCGCCGGAAAATGGGGAAAAAGGCGCCACGCCGGAGAGCGTCCCGCCGACCACCCCAGGTTCCGATGCCAAGCCGAAAGCGATGCCACCACAAGCCTCTGGCGGCAGCGCAGCGCCTACTGCCGTGAACGCGACGAAACTCGCACCTGCCGCCGGAACCGCGCCGATGCCTCCCTCAGGGAAACCTCCTGTGCCGAAGGCAAATGCGAGCGGAGGTGACGCCGTGAGAGTTTTCCCCAAGAAAGTTTCCCCGGAACCTGTGCCGCCGGCGGTGGCACCCAAGCCGCAAGCCCCCGTGCAGGATAGTCCGCAATAACGTGGCCATCACTACTTACACATCCGGAGAGCAGGTCGAGGTTTACCGGTTCAGTATTCCGGCGACGGTTCTGATTCCGTTGGCTGCCGTCTTTCTGCAGGCGTGGCTACCCCTGCGCATTCATTTTTTCTCGGTCTTCGATCTTCCGCTGCTGGTCGTGATCGGTTTCGCGACGGCGCGGCGCAGTCCGCTGGCGGGCCTGGTCACGGGCGGCTTGATCGGCATTCTGCAAGACGCGCTGACCCATCAGCCCATCGGGCTCTACGGAATTTCGAAAACGGTGGTGGGATTCGGCGCATCTTCACTGGGTATTAAGCTGGACGTGGAAAATGCCGGCGCGCGGTTCCTGCTTACGATTTTCTTCTACGTGGTGCACGAAGTGGTCTACTTCATGATTGCCCGCGGCTTGGTCGGATTGCACATGGCGTGGAGTTGGCCACACGAATTCCTGTCTGGCATCGCGAATGCCCTGCTGGGCGTCTTTGTCTTTCTGCTACTCGACCGCGTCAAGCAGCGAACGTAATCCGCCGAAAAACCTCCTGTAGAGACGGGGCTTGCCCCGTATCCTGCGTGCTGCGCCCGAAACATTGCGGCCGGGCGGAGACGCGGCAAGCCGCGTCTCTACAGGAGATGGTTCATCGCGAGGGCATATGCCAGCGCCGCCGCTGCCAGCGTGGAGAAGAGATTCACGGCTTCGTTGCCGATGCAACCGCGGCGCTGCAGGGTGGCGCCGAGAAGGCTGTCGATCAGCATTCCGGCGAATCCCGCGACGACCGGAATCCAGAGCTGCGCTTGAGGAAGCATCCCGCCCACCGTGGCGAGCGCGGCAATCACCACGCCGGCGGCCATGCCTGCGATGCTTCCGAAAATCGTGATGCCGCCGTCGGTGCCTGCCGGGACGCGTTCCCAGGTCGTAATCAGGCGCGCGTCTGAACCGCGGTACTGCCCGATTTCGCTGGCTACGGTGTCGGTCGCGGCTTCGGCCAGAGCGCCCACGGCCGCGACCAGCCAAAGCCGGTTTCCGGTGGCGCTGAACACCACCGAGCCGAGGGCCGCCCCCGCCAGATTGGCCAGGACTTGCCAGGCATTCCGGCCTTCCCGTCGCTCGGCGAGCCCGAGGGCCAGCTTGCGGCGGTATCCCAGGCGGGTGGATACCCAGGTCATCAGAAACAACGCGGTCAGCGTTGCGAAAGCGGCTGGGCCGGCCCCGGCAAAAAGCAGGAAACAGGCGAGACCGCCCGCCAGAGCTCCGGATCGATTGACGCCGCGCAGGGCGCGAGCCAGCACCGCGAAGCCCAGCGTCACCCCGGCGGCGATGGCCAGCCGTTCCGGGGACGACGCCCAGCCGTGTGCGAGTAATGGGTTCGGCATTGTTGGAGCCAGTCTTCAGTTGTCAGTTATCAGTTGTCAGTAGAATCTCACGTCCCTGACGGTTGATCTGCACGATCCGCGTTCGATAACACTATATTCTGGGTCCGGCCGGGGCCAGCCACGCCAGGTAGTGCTTGGCCTTTGGATTCGTCCGTAATCTGGCTTCCCCGACCTAGCCTCGTTTAGGCTACACTTCTGTACGCTCGCCGGGGTGCGAGCATCTGAAGATTGTGTGAAGAAGCAGTTCGCCGCGTCAGAAAGTCGTCGGAACCAGATACCCCTTTATGGGGTGCGTGAGTACTCAGTCGTCCCTCCGGGACTTGAATCGTTGGGCGCGCTTTTCCCAGCGCTGAAGCGCTGGGCTAAGTTCGTTCGCCCCTCCGGGGCTGGATTTTCGGGCATTTCCTTCCACCGGATTGCCCAAAAACGAGTTCTCACGCACACACACTTTTAGGGGCTTAGGGGAAGAGCGGCGCGCAACACAAGTTTTCAGCATCCGAGACGAGGCAAGCCTCGTCTCTACATAGGGTGACATCTATGGCGGCCTCTGTCTGGTCTGGATATCTTACGTTCGGATTGATCTCGATGCCGGTGCGTCTGTTCTCGGGCGCGCGCAGCAGTGGCATCTCGTTTAACCAGCTTCACCGCACCGACCACCATCGGGTGAAGCAGCAGCTTATTTGCCCGGCGGACAACCAGGTCCTCGAGCGCAGCGATATCGTCAAGGGCTATGAGTATCGCAAAGACGAATACGTCATCATCGATCCGGAAGAGATCAAGAAGATCGAGCCGAAGACCGCGAAAACGATGGAAATTCTCGAATTCGTGAAGACGGACGAAGTCGATCCGGTGTACTTCGAGTCGTCGTATTACATGGTTCCGGAAGAAGCGGGTCGGCGTCCCTACGCGCTGCTGACCAAGGCGCTGGAGGAGAGTGAGTTCGTCGCCATCGCCAAACTGACGATGCACAACCGCGAATACACCGTTTTCCTGCGTCCGCACAAAGGCGGAATGATGCTGCACACCATGTACTACGCGGAGGAAGTGCGCGAGGTGGAATCGTTCGGGGCTCCGGAGGTCGAGATCAAGGACGCCGAGATTAAAGTTGCGCATCAACTCATTGAAGCGCTGGCGGGCGAGTGGGATCCGGAGAAATATCACGACACTTTTCAGGACAATCTGAAGAAGCTGATTGAGACGAAGCTGGAGGGCGGCGAAGTCCAGGCCGTCGAACAACCGAAGAAGCTGGCCCCGGTGGTGGATCTGATGGCTGCGCTGAAGGAAAGCCTGGCCCAGACGAAGAAGCCAGCCGGGTCGGAGAAGATCACCGAGATGCCCGGCGAGCGTCAACAGAAGGCACGGCGCGGACGCGGATGAATTTCCATATCAGTCAGAAAAACGCAGTATACTTATAAGGGTGACTAGAACCCGAGCATTCGCGCTGCTGACGATCGCCCTGTTATGGGCCATCACGCCAGCCATGGCGTGTGTTCTTCCGGGTGCGACAATGACTCCCGCGGAACGGGAGTGCTGCCACCACATGGCGGAGCAGTGTGGAAGTTCCATGATGCCGGCCAGTCACTCTTGCTGCAAGGCTCAGGGACCGGCGAACACTGTTCTTCCCCAGGCGCAGGCTGCCGGACCGGTTCGTCGCCTCACCATTGCTGTGGTACCACCGGTCGCCTCGTTAGGGGCTTTGCCGGCGGCAACCGTGCGCGCCCACCTCTCATTTCTTCATGCTCCACCTCCCGAACCGTCTCCCGGCCGTAATTCCGTTCTGAGAATCTAGACAGCTTTCCTTGCAAAGATGAAGCCGAGGCCGTGCTCCGCCTTGCCGCGCCCGTAGTGCGCGTGACACGGACACACCTCCTATCCCTCGACTTATTAATCGTTTACGGAGGAGCAATGAAAGCTCTACGTTTAAGTATTTGTCTGCTGATCGCCCTCAGCGGCGCGCGCGGTTTTGGCAGCGAGCCAGCCGCCGGCGCCGATCCGTTGTCTGCCGATCCGTGGTCTGGTGTTACTGGCCTGCTGGCGCAGGAGCATCAGCACTCTCGGCCGTCCACGCCGCCCACGCCGGCAATGACCCTTGCTGAACTTGAAACCTCGGCATTGGCCAACAATCCCGAAATCCGGGTGGCTGCGCGTCGTGTCGCAATCGCCGAGACACGAGTGCGCAGGGCCGGGTCGTTGAGCGACCCCGAGTTCATGTATCGCGGCTGGGGCACGCCACTCGCCAAGCCCTGGGACCTGAACCAGACACAGCACATGTTCATGTTCAATCAGTCACTGCCCGGTCCGGGCAAGCGCGCCCTTCGCACCCAACTTGCCGCGGAGGGAGTGGAGCAGGTCAAAGCGGAACTGGAGGCCAAAAGACGCGACGTCACGGCTCAAGTCCGGAAGACGTTCTACGACCTGCTCCGCAATCAGGACGAACTCGTGCTCCATGACGAGCAGGCGGCTCTGGCTCGCCAGTCCTCAGAGTCGGCACGGATCAAGTATGTGGTTGGACGCGTTCCGCAGCAGGACGTGCTGAAAGCACAGATCGCTCTCACCAAACTGGTCGAGCACCTCGTGATGCTCGAACAGGATGGCGGTCTCGCGCGAGCGCGACTGAATACTCTGCTGGGACGGGACCCCGGATCTGTACTCGAAGTCCAAGGCGAATATTCTCCGCCGCAAAAGCTTCCCGCACTCTTGGACCTGGAAAAGAACGCCTTGGAGAATCGCCCCGAGTTGGCGATGTCGTCCTCCGGTGTACGGCAGGGCGAGGTTCGTACCAAGCTTGCCGAAAAGGCTTACACGCCGGACTACAACCTCAGCGCGGGTTACATGCTCATGCCGGATGGCGCTCGTTATCGCAACACGTACATAGCCGAGCTATCGGTCACGCTGCCCTGGCTGAACCGCGGCCGCCACGACGCGGAAATCGCCGAGGCGAATGCGGATCTCTCGGCGGAGCGCGCCGAGTACGACAATCAGCGTGCGCTCGTCTTCGAAGAAATCCAGGAAGCTCTGATTCGCGCGCAATCCGCCAAGCGCCTCGTCGATCTTTATAGCCAGACGCTCCGCCCTCAAGCACAGGCGATGCTGAAGTCAACCCTGGCCGCATATCAGGCCGACCGCACCGATTTTCTCAACCTGCTCGACAGCCAGAACACGACTCTCGAAGTTGAACTCGATTACTACCGCGCCGCGACAGAACTGGAATCGCGAATTGCGGATCTCGAACGCGCAGTGGGAGCTCCCCTGACGCGGGATGGACATGAATCCGATACGCCTGTCCCGCAAGCTTCTCTGCCTCAAATCACTCCGGAGGTGCGGCAATGACAATGACACGCAATGAAAAGAAAATCCTCGGCACAGGACTCGCTCTCGGGCTCGTGTTGGCCTTCGGCGCCTTCGGCGCGCTGCGACTATGGCATCCCGAGCGCATCGCGGCCCAGCCGCAAGAAGCCACGGCTCCCCAGTACGAGACAACGCCGGAGCAGGCCACCTCTCAACCCGCAAAACCTGAACCAGAGAATTCAGACGCCTCTGTCTCCACCATCCAGCTAAACCAAAAAGAGCAGAGAGACATTGGCGTCGAAACTGTAGAAGTCAGGCGGCGTAATCTGCAACGCGCTCTGATCGCCGTCGCCAAGGTGGACGAGCCGGAAACGCAACTGGCTTCGATCAGCGCGCGCATCGGTGGCCGCATCGACAAGCTGTACCTTGATTTCACGGGCCAGCAAGTGCGCCGTGGCCAGGCGATTGCATCCCTTTACAGCCCTGAAGTTTTTTCTGCCGCTGAAGAATACAGACTTTCGCTGGAGAACCGAAAGCGCCTAGGCACTGGCGCCGAGCCTCTAGCCGTCTCCGGTGCCGAAGATCTCGTAACCGCCAGTCGCCGCCGGCTGGAACTTTGGGGACTCACTCCAGAGCAGCTGGATGAGATCGCATCGTCGATCGCAACGTCGGCGAAGCCTCAGATCGAGCTCCCCATTTATTCCACCGTCGGCGGCATTGTGACCGAACGCAAAGTGACCCAGGGGCAATACGTAAACGCAGGAGAAGTCCTGTTTACCATCACCGATCTGAGCACGATTTGGGTGAAAGCGGATGTCTATCCGCCAGACCTGCCTTCCGTGCACACCGGCCAGTCCGTTGAAATCACTTCCGATTCATTACCTGGCAGTACGCTGCACGGGCGAGTCGGATTTCTCGATACTTCCATTAACCCTCAGACCCGGACGGCATCCGCTCGCATCCAGATCCCGAATCCCAACCTGCGTCTTCGCCCCGGCATGTTCGTGCAAGTGAAGTTCGCCGCACCCGCGGGGCGGGACATCCTCGCGATCCCTCGATCTGCGGTTCTCGATACCGGTACGCGCCAGATCGTCTACGTGGCCAAAAGCAATGGGGAATTCGAGGGCCGGCAGGTACAACTCGGCACCCCCGGCAACGATTACTACCCCGTGCTTGCCGGCCTGAAGGAAGGCGAACGCATCGTCAGCCAGGGCAGTTTTCTGATCGACTCCCAAACTCGTATCACTGCGGGTATGACCGGGCTCTATGGCGGATCCAAGGAATTCGATCATGGTCAATCCGGCCAAGGCCAGGCACAAGCGCCCGCCGTTTCCGAGATCAAGCTCAGCTTCCGTTCCGACCCGGAGACACCCCGCGGCAATTCCGATGCAACCCTGCATGTGACTGTGCTCGACGGTTCCGGAAAGCCGCTAACCGATGTGCAGGTGAAGGTCACGCTCATCCTGCCGGCGATGCCGGCTATGGGCATGGGCGAGATGCGCGCCGCCACCGACCTGGCATGGAAGAGCTCCAACTACGCGGGCACGATCAAGGTCCCGGCCGCGGGTTCCTGGAATGTCGAAGTGAATGCCAGCCGCGGCGGGCAACTCTTGGGCAGCTATCACGCCCGGCTGAATGCGCAGTGAAAGTGAAGAGGAGAAACGATGATTAACCGGCTCATTGAATTTTCGCTAAAGAACCGCTTCCTCATCCTGCTGGTTTACGCGCTGCTGGCGGTGTGGGGTTACTGGGCATTGCTCCGGACGCCAATCGATGCCATTCCCGATCTCAGTGAAAACCAAGTGATCGTTTACACCGATTGGGCAGGCCGCAGCCCACAGGAAGTCGAAGATCAGATCACGTATCCCCTCACCGTCAACCTGCAAGGGCTGGCCGGAGTGAGGGACGTGCGCTCCTCCTCGGCACTTGGTTTCTCCATGATCAACATCATATTTCAGGACAAGATCGATCCCTACTTTGCCCGGACGCGGGTCTTGGAACGGCTGAACCTGGCAACCGGTTTCCTGCCCGAGGGAGTCGTACCTGTTTTAGGTCCGGATGCCACGGGCGTGGGCCAGGTGTTCTGGTACACGGTCGAAGGACCCTACGACGGCGGGACATTGCGGTCCCTGCAAGACTGGTTCATCAGGTACCAACTGAATTCAGTGTCCGGCGTGGCGGAAGTGGGGAGCATCGGCGGGTGGGTACGCCAGTATCAGATCGACGTCGATCCCATCAAGCTGCGCGCTTACAACATCCCCTTGCGCACGGTCATCGAGGGCGTTCAGCGAAGTAACAGCAATGTCGGCGCCAAGGTCATTGAAGCCAGCGACCAGGAGATGGCCGTCCGCGGAATTGGCTTGATTCGCTCGACGGCGGACCTTGAGAACATCGTCCTCACCGCCGCCGCAGGAACACCTGTCTACATCCGCAACATCGCGAATGTTCATTTGGGCCCGGAATTCCGCCGTGGCGTTCTCGACCAAGGTGTTCCCGACCAGGATGGCAAGGATGTCGTGGGCGGTGTTGTAGTCATCCGCAACGGCGCGAACGCACAAGAAGTAATCGGCGGCGTCAAAGCGAAACTTGCAGCATTGGAACCCGGCCTGCCCAAGGGCGTCCACATCGTTCCTTTTTACGACCGTAGTACTTTGATCCTTCACGCAGTAAATACTTTGAAGTCGGCGCTGCTGGAAGAGATCCTCCTGGTCACGCTCGCGCACGTGATCTTCCTGTGGCACTTCCGCAGCATCCTGATCGTGACCCTGCCATTGCCGCTGGCCGTGCTGGGATCCTTTCTGTTCATGCACTATGCCGGCATCTCTTCCAACATCATGTCACTTGGCGGGATCGCGATTGCGATTGGGGTGCTTGTCGATGCCGGGATTGTGATGACGGAAAACGTCCTGCGGCAGGCAGAGCGGCACTACGAAGAACATGGCGAATACCAGTCGGCGATTGGCCAGATAACGCTGGAAGCCGCCAAGCTGGTAGGCCGGCCGATCTTCTTTGCGATGACCATCATCATTCTTGCTTTCGTCCCAGTGTTTGCACTCACCGGCATGGAAGGCAAGATGTTTCACCCGCTGGCCTTCACCAAGACCTTCGCCATGGTGTGCTCCACCCTAATCGCGGTCACATTGGTGCCGGTGCTTTGCACCTTTCTGATCCGTGGAAAACTGCACCGCGAAGACTCAAATCTCGTCATGCACACGCTGGGAATGATTTACAAACCTGTACTGCGCTGGGCTTTAAAGCACCGGATCATGACGCTGAGCGCGGCCGTTGTGATCTTTGCCTCCGCACTCTGGCTGGCAACCACGATCGGCTCCGAGTTCATGCCGCCGCTCGATGAAGAGACGGCTCTGTTCATGCCCATTACCGACCCCAGCATCTCTCTCACCAAGGCAAGCGAAATTCTTCGCTGGCAGGACAAAATCATTGCGCAAGACCCGCTGGTGGAGAGCGTGGTTGGCAAAATCGGCCGGGCAGAGAGCGCCATCGATCCGGCACCCGTGAACATGACCGAGACCGTCATCAACTTCAAACCCAAGGATCAATGGCCCGCGGGCACAACCAAGGAAGCGATCCTGCAAAGACTGGATGAGAAGCTCCGAATGCCGGGCGTCACCAATATCTGGACCCAGCCGATACGCAACCGCATTGACATGCTTTCCACCGGCATTCGCACCCAAGTGGGAGTGAAGGTCTTCGGGAACGATCTCGCGACCATCGAGCAGAAGGAGACTGAAATCGAACGGGCTCTTCGTCCGGTTGCTGGTGTCGCCGACCTCTATGCGGAGCGCATCACCGGGGCGCCGTATCTTGAGATCAAAGTAAACCGCGAAGCCGCCGCCCGCTACGGTATCAACGTTGGCGACGTGCAGGACACGATCGAGACCGCGATTGGCGGCAAGAACCTCACGACCGCCATTGACGGGCGTCAACGTCTGCCCGTGCGAGTGCGTTACTCCCCTGATTTCCGCCAAGATCCCGAACAGCTGCGGAGTAACGTGCTGGTCACCGCCAGCAACGGTGCGCAGATTCCGCTTGGACAAGTGGCCGACTTAGGCGTGGTGATGGGGCCCTCCATGATCAGCAGCGAAAACGGGCTGCTGCGCGGGAGTGTATTGATGAATGTGCGGGGGCGCGACGTTGGCCGGTTCGTGGACGAGGCGCAGCGCGCCGTCGCCCGCCAGGTGAAAATGCCGCCCGGCTATTACATCGAGTGGAGCGGGCAGTATGAAAACCAGATCCGCGCAAAGAAACGCCTCGAACTCGTCATCCCGGCCGTGTTCCTGATCGTCTTCCTGCTGCTCTACAAGACTTACAACTCCTTCAAAGAGGCCTCTCACGTGATCCTCGCCGTGCCCTTTGCGTTGAGCGGCGGAGTCTTCCTGCTGAAGTTGTTGGGGTACAACTTCTCGGTTGCCGTTTGGGTCGGGTTCATCGCCCTGTTCGGCACCGCGGTGCAGACCGGCATGGTGATGGTGATCTACTTGGAAGAGGCGGTGGAACGAAAAAAAGCAGCGATGGGTACGCTTACCGTACAGGGTTTGCGTGAAGCCGTGATGGAAGGTGCGCTTTTGCGCTTGCGGCCTAAAATCATGACCGTATCCACGGTGGTGGCGGGTCTGTTGCCCATCATGTGGTCGACGCGCACCGGAGCCGAAGTGATGAAGCCGCTCGCCACTCCGGTTCTTGGAGGCATGGTCAGTTCTTTGTTGCACGTGCTGATTGTGACTCCTGTGATCTTTGCTTGGCTGCGAGAAAGAGAACTGTCGCGAAAGAAGACTACATCCGCACTATAGGAGAAGAGTAGTCAGCGTGTGTGCGGCGTCCGAAATCCCGCCGCCGCGAGTTTCCCGTTGACTCCGCGACGCGGCAAACCGGGTCTCTACAGCAACGTTTGTAATATTACGAACCGGCCCGGCAACCAATCTCGCCTGTCCCCGCTTCTCACCAAGACGGTGGGCCAAGGCCTGCCCGATTTCCCCTCGCGACCCGGTTCCCGATACAATAACGGATTCCGCGTAAGACTAAACTTTTTCGACGGAGTTTGAATGAAGCGGTTTCTCTGGCTGGGGTTTGTTCTGTTGCTTTATCTGATCTGTACCGGGTGTGGCGACACGTTTCGCCCGATTATCATCCCAAATCCGCCGACGTTTCCCAACCCGGCGGCAGCCCACTCCGTGGTGGCGATCAGCGATAACGGAACCACCATTGCCGGCAGCGTCATGGTGATCGATGTCTCCGGCGACGCGATCACGAGCGTTGCCGATTGCACCACGTCTCTGTGTATCGGCACCACTCCCGTGCACGCCGTCCAGCAAACTGCCAGCCAGGCGTTGGTCGTAAACCAATCCGATTCACTTAGCAAGGTAAGCTTCAGCAACATCACTAGCATCAACACCACCACAACCATCACTCTGCCGGTCGGTTCGGCGCCGAACTTTGTGGCCGTGGCCCCGAATCAAACCACGGCCTATGTGACGCTGCCGAATCTGAACGAGGTCGGCGTGGTCAACACCTCGAGCAACGGCTTGACGAGCACGATCGCGGCCGGAAGCAATCCGTACGCCATGGCCGTCACTCCCGACAACACCAAGCTCTACGTGGCGAACTTGGGCAGCGGCACGAATTACTCGATCAGTGCCTTCAACACCGTGGACCTCTCGACGCGCACCGTTAGCCCTGCGCCGACTTCGTCTCCCCTCTGGTTGTCGGCGCGTTCCGACAGTCAGGTGGTGTATGTGCTTGAGGAAAACGGGAAACTGGCATACATCAGCATCACTTCGACCCCCGGTCCCGACACGCTGACCGAAACCTCGGACCCGCTGATCCAGGTGCCCCTTGCAACCACGATGATCTACGACGGCAACAAGAACCGGCTGTATATTCCCGGTGGAACGCAGATGGCGATCGTCGATGTTACGGGACCGGTGCCGCAGCCCGTGACGACGATTCCAATCCCACCGTTTTCCCTGCTCAACCTGGCCTCGGTGCCCGCCACTGCGGTTGCCGCCGCCGCCTTGCCCGACGGAAGCCGCGCTTATGTTGGCTCCTATGCCACGTTACCCAGCCAGGTCAATATCTCCGCTGTTTCGGACGACGGAACCACCGTAACTTTCGCCTACGCGTTGACCGCAGGGCATGACCTTACACCGGGCGTGACGGTTACCGTTACCGGCACTGACATACCCAATGTGGGCGATTTCGACGGAACGTATATCGTTAGCGCAATCGTGAGTGGCACGACTGCTTGCCCGGGTACGTGTTTCCAGGCATCCAATCCCACGACCACCAACGGGACCACGTATCCCGTGTCGGGTTCGGGAACGGGCAGCAACATCTTTCCGCAGGTCAGCGTGGTGGATGTCTTATCGAACTTCATTACGAAGACAATTGGCGTAAACGGTTTTCCGGATGCGACCATCCAGAAATTACCCGACGGCCTGCCAGATCCGTACTACGTTCCGGTCTGCGCCAGCACCCGCTTTCGCTTCATGATGGCCGCCGGCGGCGATAGCTCCCGCGCCTATCTTTCCAGTTGCGATGGCGGCAATGTCCACATCATCGATACTTCCGACAACACCTATATCGGGAGCTTGTCGGCCCCACCCGGTTCGCGCGCGAACAACCCGCCGCAGAATCCGGTGTTCCTGTTTGCCGGACCGTGAGGGGCGGCACTTAGCACTTAGCATTTAGCACTTGGTCTAACTGTCCGCGTTCCCGAGGCACGCATGAAGTAATTTCATGACTTGCACGTCTGGGAACGATCTCACAGGCTCACTTTGGCGATCTATGCCGCGACCGTGAAATTTCCAAGGGAAGAACTTTATGGCCTGACGCTGCGAAAAGTTAATGTCGAACGGAAGGGCTAAATGCTAAGTGCTAAGTGCTAAGTGCTAAGTGCTAAGTGCTAAGTGCTAAGTGCTGTTTCTTCTATCCCGCGACCGCCGTGCGTTCCACCGCCTGGCGGCAGTGGTGGCGCAAGGCTACATTCATGAAGACGTTTCCGCTGGAAGTATTGAAACACATCACCAGAGCTTCGGTGTCTTCCGAGCTTTTGCTCCCCTGTTCGGAGGTGTGCAGGGTTGGAGGGTGAACGTGAAAGTGAAATCCCTGGTCGTTGAGCGAAGTGACGGCATTGCCAATGATCTGGTTCGCCAGCTCACAGACCGCCTCGCGTACCAGATCGTCGGTCTCGGAAACTTCCACGCCGGCGAGACGCGTGGCCAGCTGCACCGCCGTTCCGAGGTCCACATCAAAGATGATCCGGCCTTCGATCTCGCCCATGAGGCAGACTTCGGCCGCGATCCCTTTGCGCTGGTACGCCTCTTCATCCATGCTCAGGTTCTCGATGGAAACGGGCGAATCCAGCCCCTGTGCCAACACGGCATCGGTCGCGTTAATGAAGGGCTGAATCAACTCCATCCGCATGACTAGGCTCCCGCTCCCGCACCCAGCGCCGTGACGGTATCGTCCCGCATGACGTACTTGATGACTTCATAGAGAACTTCGGGTTTCACCGGCTTCTGCACGAAGTGGCGGGCGCCGCGCTGCAAGGCGGCCACGATGTTTTCCTGGTAACCGACCGACGACACCATGACGATGCGCGCGCTCGGATGGTCGCGCACGATCTTTTCCGCCGCCTCGATGCCTTCCATCTGCGGCATGGTGATATCCATCAGAACGATGTCGGGTGTGAGCCGGTCGTACTCGCTGATCGCCGTAACCCCGTCGCCAGCCTCGCCGATTACCTGTCCCCCGAAGGTTTCCACCATCCGGGCCAGGTTCTTGCGGGCAAACACGGAGTCATCCACGATCAGATAGCGCACCGGCTGTCCGTCTTCGCTCCGTTTTACGGGCGCAAATTTTTCCATGACACTCCTCCCCAACTAGCACTTAATCACGAATCTACCTACCTTCGATAGATAACTCTAGTTACTTCCGGCACTGGTTGCCCGCTTGCCGTCGGCTGTATCCCCGCGGCCGCGCTCGGACTCGCACTGTGCCAGCAAAATATTGGGCAAATCCTGAAGGTCCGCGATGCGCATGGCATAGCCGCGTTCGATGGCCGCCTTCGGCATGCCGAAAACCACGCATGTTTCCTGACTCTGCGCCACGGTGAATCCCCCGGCCGCCATGATCTCGCCCAGGCCGGTTGCCCCGTCTTCTCCCATGCCGGTCATCAGTACGGCCACAGCTTGCGGCCCGAACTTCTCGGCTACGCTGTGGAACAGCACATCCACCGAAGGGCGATGCCCGTTCACCGGGGGGTCGTCGGCCAGTACCGCCACGTTGCCGAGGGGCAATTTCTTCACTTTCATGTGCCGGTTCCCCGGGCAAATCAGCGCCCGGCCGGCGACCAGCAAGTCGCCGGGACGCGCTTCCTTCACGCGGATGGGGCAGCACTCATCCAGCCTCTTGGCAAACAATTCCGTGAAGCCGTCGGGCATATGTTGCACGACCAGGATGCTGCCCGAAAAATCCACCGGCAGCTGCGAAAACAGGTACTGCAACGCGCTCGGACCGCCCGTGGAAACGCCGATGGCGACGATGTGCGTCGGTGCCAGAGGCTGGAGCTTGCGGGTCCGCCCCCCCGGTGTGTCCCCCAGCAGGAACTGCGGCTGCACGCCCGCGCTCTGCGCCGCAGCCTGGATCTTCCTGATCAACTCATCGGCAATTTCGGGCATGCGCGCTGCGACATCCTTCGGTTTGGCGACGAAGTCGAATGCGCCCAACGCCAGCGCCTTAAGCGTGATCGACGCCCCGGCGGTCGAATGCGAGCTGACGACGATGACCGGCAACTTCCAGTGCCGCATGATCTGTTTTAGCGTATCGATGCCGTTCAGTCCGGGCATTTCCAGATCGAGCGTTACCACTTGCGGCTTCAGGTCCTCGATTTTCTTCAACCCAAAATTGCCGTCCATCGCCGTGCCGACCACCTCGATGGAGTCATCCCGTTCCAGGATTTTGGGAATCAGTTTGCGCATCAGGGCCGAGTCATCCACCACCAGGACCCGCACGGGTTTTTTCATGCCTGGCCCCCTGCCGTCCCGCGTGCCCGCATCTCACCGGTCTGGATCCCACTCCCACTGGCCGCTGCCGGTTCTACACTCGACAGCAAACCCGCCATCCCGGGGCCGGCGGCATCCGCGCGCCCGTGCGTGAAGCGATCCATGAGGGCGATCATGTTCAGGATGAGAACCACCCGGCCATCGCCCAGAATCGAAGCCCCGCTCACCAGGTCGGTGGTAATCGACTGATCGTCGAGCGCTTTAATCACCAGTTCTTCCTCGTCCTCCAGTTCGTCGACGACTAGGCCGAACTTGCGCTCTCCGCTGTTGATCACAAGAATGAAAACCTTGCGCCGCGCCGTTTCCGGTCCCTCCGCAGGCTTCTGGCCGAGGCGGAGCAGCGGCAGCACGTCGTTGCGCAGTTGCAGCACGTCGTAGTGCTCCACCTGATGGATATTTTCTTCGACCGTGCGCGCGATCTCCGCTACCGCGTTCAACGGCAGGGCGTAGAGCCGCTGTTCCACGCGGAACAGCAGCGCCCGGATAATCGCCAACGTCAGGGGCAGCCGCAGACGGAAGGTGGTGCCCCGTCCCAGCGCCGTTTCGATCTGCACCGTTCCCTTCAGCCGCCCGAGCACGCTCTGCACTACATCCAAGCCCACGCCGCGGCCCGACAGTTCGGTGATCTCTTCGGCGGTGGAGAATCCCGGCTTAAAGATCAGATCCAAAGTCTCGGACTCAGTCAGACGGGCGGCCTGGTCGGCTTTCAGCAATCCCTGAGACAGGGCGCGCTGCCGGACCTTTTCCGAATCGATGCCGTGGCCGTCGTCGGAGACCTCGATGACCACCTGGTTGCCCTGGTGATAAGCGGCCAGCCGCAAGGTACCCTGCGGCCGCTTGCCGGCGCGAACCCGCTCCTCGGCGGTCTCAATGCCATGGCCGACGGCATTGCGCACCATGTGGGTGAGGGGCTCGGCGATGGCATCCAGAATGCTTTTGTCGAGATCGGTTTGCCCGCCCCGGATCGTCAGCTCGACTTCTTTGCCGCACTGCAGCCCGACGTCGCGCACAATGCGCGGGAAGCGGCGGAACAACTGGTCGACCGGCACCATGCGAATCTTCATGACCGAGTGTTGCAGGTCATTCAAAACCCGCGCCTGGAAGGCCATGGCATCGGAGAATTTTCCGCGCAACAGGTCTTTCGGGAAGTGTTGTCCGAATTCCAGCAGCGTCTGCTGGAACATCGATTTCGCCAGGATGAGTTCACCGACGAGATTGAGAACGCTGTCGATTCTTTCCGCATCCACGCGCAAAACATTGTCCGGGCCGGCGGACACGGCGGGCGCCGCCAGCTCTGCGGCCGCCGGCGATTCGAGCGCCGCGGCCGTCGCCTCGGCGGGCTTGTTCGTCGGCGACGCGACCTCGTCCTTGTCCCTCTCCTTGTCATCGTCCTGGCGTTCAGGATTGGCTGCGAGGGTCGGCGGGAGCGGGCGCGATGGCGCCAGGACGCGCAGGGGCGTGACTCGCACTTTCAGCGCGATGGTTGGAATGCTGCATTTCGTCCGGATCTGGTCCACCGATTTTTGCGACGCCAGCGCCGCTTCGACGCGGTTCATCGGCTCGACACTGCCTTCGAGCGGATAGAGAGCCAACACCTCGCCCAATCCGCCAAGCGCGATCTGGATCATCTGCCGTCCGGCGATGGGCATGGCGCACTGGGGGTCGATCTGCACCACCACGTGATGAACCCGCTGGCCCTCCGCCGTGGCCCGGGCGATTGCCAGTTGCTCGTATTCCGACCAGCGGCTGGGTTTTGCGGCTGCTTTTGGCCGCTTCGTTCTTGTTTTGACCGTGCCGCCCGCTGTCGGACGCGCCAGACGGGCAATGTCGGCGCGTAAAGACTGGATGCTGGGAAGTTTCGTCCCCTTGCGATACGCCTCCAGAAGGGCCGCAAACACATCGGCGGCGCGCAACGCAATCCCGGGAACCAAAGCCGCAGCCGCCGTGTTCTCCAGCGTCAGAACATCCTCGAACTCGTGCGACAGTTCGCTGAGCTCGCGGAAGCCACAGGCGGCCGAGTCCCCCTTCAGGGTATGCACGGTCCGGCGCAGGCTGCGAGCCGTCTCCGCATCCCCGGGCGACTTCTCCAGCTGCATGGCCTCGTCGTTCAGCTTCTGGACGAGTTCGCGCGCGGTTTCGAAGAACAGCTGCCGGAGTTCGGTCATCCGATCCTCGGGAGGAGAGGTCACTGGTTGACCTCCACGCGCTGGTAGGCCGTGCCGCTGTTGCGATGCACCATCTGAAATTTCTTGGTCAGTCCCAGCAGGCTCTCGGCATGGCCGACAAACAGGTATGCCCGGGGATTCAAGCAACGATAAAACTTTTCGACCAGCCGCTTCTGCTCGGCTTCGTCAAAATACATCATCACGTTACGGCAGAAAATAATGTCGTTGCGATCGGGTAGATATTCGGTCTTCAGATTGTGAAAGTCGAAGTGGACCAACTCCTTGACATTGGCCTTGACCGCGTAGCGATCGCCCACCTTGTCGAAGTAGCGCAAGCGGTAGCCATAGTCGACACCCACCATGCGGTGCTCAACGTAGGAACCCTCTTGCGCCGCGCGCAACACCGAATAGTTGATATCGCTGGCCAGGATCTCAACCCGCCAGGGCGCGGGCACCAGGGGCTTGGGGAACGGCGATTCGAACGGCCGGGGAGTGCGCAGATGGTGGTACGACAGGGCATCGGCCACCAGCATGGCCAGGGTGTAGGGCTCCTGTCCCGTGGAACAGCCGGCGCTCCAGATTCTCAGGCTGTGGTCTCCGCTCTCCTGCTTGCGCCGCAGAATATCGTCGATCACGTCATGCTGAAACAGGTCCAGTTGCGCCTTGTTGCGGAAGAAGCTGGTTTCATTGACGGTGAGGTTTTCGACCAGGCAGGTCAGCTCTTGTTTCCCCGGCTGGCTGATGAGCAGGCGATAGTAGCTGTAGAACGAATCCAGTTGGCACTCCTTCAACCGGCGCTGCAAACGGTCCTGAAGGAAGGGAGTGCGCCGATCGTCGAAATGCATACCGCACTCCTGGTAGACGAGCGTCTGCAGGAGTTTCAATTCCGCTTCGGTGAGTGCGGGGATTTCGCTTGTGTTCATGTGGATTCGGTTCTTACGGCTACTTCCCGGCCGAGGCGGTCTTTTTCCCTGTTCCTGTTCCTGTTCCAGTCCCCGCCTTGGTGCTGGCGACCGCCGCCGGTTGTTCCGCCGATGGCCCGTTCCCAAGCTCGGGAGCGGCTAACACCTTGCCGATGTCGAGCAGAATGATCAGCCGTCCCTGGTACTTGCCCAGACCGGTCACACAGTCCAATCCGCCGGCCAGCATCATGGCGGGCGCGGCTTCGATTTCGCTTTCAGGAATCTTCAGGACCTCCGACGCCGAATCCACAATCATTCCCGCCAGCCGGCCCCGGTGTTCGACGACCAGAATGCGGCTGCGGCGATCCAGTCCGGTGGAGGGCTTGCCGAAGCGCTTCCGCAGATCGACCACCGAGACAATCTTGCCGCGCAGGTTGATGACGCCTTCGAGATAATCGGGCGCGTCCGGTACGGCGGTGATCTCGGGCACGCGAACGATCTCATGCAGGGAGGTGATGGGCAGGCCGTAAGTCTCGCGGCCCACCCGGAAGCCCACGACATGTGTTTCCCGGCTCATGGTTGGAATTCCTTCAGCGCGATCCCGCCGCCGCGCTCCGGGCTGCGTTCCCGTATCCCGGCGTGCTGTTGTTTGACTTGTCGTTCGTCCTGTCGTTTGGACGATCGTTCGAGTGCAGCGCAAAACGGTCCATCGATTCCAGCAGACCCCGCGACATCTTCGACATCTGATCGGAGGAAGCGGCCAGTTCCGTGGATCCCGACGTGGACGACTGCAGCAGTTCCCTCATGCGCTCCATGGCCTGCACCACCGCCTGCGCCCCGGAAGCCTGTTCTTCGACCGCCGAGTTGATCTCGTGCGTGATCTCGTTCAAACGCGTGGTGGCGCGCGCGATCTGCGACGAGCCGTGAGACTGTTCGTTGGTGGCGGCGCCGATTTCCTGCGCGAACTTGTACACCTCGGTCACCACGTTGGAGATTTTTCGCAGCGCGGCGTTCAGGTCCTGTCCCAGATTCAGCCCTTCGTTGACGATGGTCGTGCTCTTCTCCATGTTGTCGACGGCTTTGCGCGCTTCCTTCTGGATGCTCCCGATGAGTTCGGAAATTTCCTTGGTGGACTGCGCGGATTTCTCCGCCAGCTTCCGGACTTCATCCGCCACCACCGCGAATCCGAGGCCGTGCTCGCCGGCCCGCGCCGCTTCGATGGCGGCATTCAAGGCCAGCAGGTTGGTCTGCTCTGCCAAATCGTCAATGACTTCGATGATCTTGCCGATGTCGTCGGCCCGCGCGCCCAGCGCGTCGATGATTTCGCCCGAAGAGCGGATGGTAGTGTTGATCTTGTTCAGGCCGTCGGTCGCTTTTTCCATGGTGCCGATGCCGCTGTGCACCTCTTCCCGCGAGCGGTTGGAAATATCGAGTAGAACCTTGGCCGTATCCGCCACCCGCTGAATCGAGGTCACCATCTGGTCGATGGAGGCCGAGGTTTCGCTGACGCTCGAAGCCTGGGTCTGCGTGCTTTTCACCATGTTCTGCACGTTCACGCTCATTTCGTGCATCGTGCTCGTTACTTCATCGATGGCCGAGGAAGTCTGCAGGCTGTTCCGGGCCGACTCGTCGGAGGCGCTGGCCACCTGAGTCGAGGCGCTGGCCACCTGCGACGCGGCATCGCGCACGTTGCGCACCATTCCGCGCAGGCCTTCCACCATGCGCGTGAAAGCGTTGGCCAGAGTGTCGTTGGCGGAGCGCGGACGGACTTCGACCGCCAGGTTGCCCCCGGCAATGGCTTCGGAAACCGCGGCCATTTCCTTCAGGTACTTCACCATGGAGTCGAATGTCCGGGCCAGTTGCCCAATCTCATCCGTGCCGCGAACGTCGATATTGTGCTCCAGATCCCCAGACTGGCCGATTTGATCGGCCACATGAATCAGCCGGCCCAACGGTTCCGTGATCCCCGTGGCCGTCTTGTAGGCAATGACGACGCCCACCGCCAGAGCGATCAGCGAACTGAACACCGAAAACAGAATTGAGAAGGTCGCTGCCTGTTCGTCGGAGTGGCGCCGCTCGTCCAGCAGCTTTTGGTTCTCCCGGTCAACATCGTCCAGAACCTCGCTCGAGCGCGTGACCCAGGAGTTGGGGTCTTTTTGCAGATAGAAAATTTGCAGTTCGGCCACGGTGGCATTGCCGCCGTCGACGGCGCGGCGCTTCTCGACCAGCGGACTGGCGAAATCGCTGTTCCATCCCTGTTCCAGCCCCTGCACTTTTTCCAGACTGGTTCGCTGCTGCGGGGAATTGGCGAGTTCCAGGGTGTGGCGCAAGGCGTCGCCGAGCAGGCGTTCGCCATCGTTCATTTTCTCCACGTCCCGCGTGTCCCCGCTGAGCAGGTAGTTTTGCAGATGAAGGCGGTTTTGCATCATCTGGAAGCGGACCAGCGAGGTGGCTTCCGTCATATCGATCGAACTCTGCGCCGCCGCCTTGGTCTCGTGTTCGCGATGCACCCCGTACAGGTTGATCGCCAGCAGCAACAGAACCGTCCCCAGAATGATGCCGAAACTGATGTACAGCTTCTTCTTGATATTCATGCTCCAACCTTCCTCATGTCGCGCTTTGGACCCCGCCCCGTCTCCCTCTACTGGCCCGGATCAAAACGGAATTCCACAGTCTCGGCTGTCTCTTCGGGACGCGCCTCGAAGCGCCACTTTTTGACTGCATCCATAGCTGCGCTTGCCAGCACCGGGTGCCCGCCCAGCAACTGTGCATCCTTGACCGACCCGTTGGCAGCAACCGTCACCCGTACTTTCACCACGCCCGAGATGTTCATCCGCTTGGCCAGTTCCGGATACACCGGGGACACCCTGCTCTTTACTTTCCGATTGGTTTCCTGTCCCTTGATTTCCTGCCCCCATGCCACGGGAGCGCTCGTCGCGGCGCATCCGCTAAGCAGCAGACCCACCGCGATCACACGATTCAATCCATGAAAAGTCACAGTACCTTCCTTGTCGCTTAATATTCCTTGTTGCTTAATATTCATCTAATATTCGTGCACCGACCGGCCCGGCGGATATCAAAAGTTCTTTCTGTCCATTACTTTAGTGATCGCTGTAATTGGGTGATTGGGTGATCGGGCCATCGGGCGATGTAAAAGCTCCGATCTGAACTTCGATCTCCCGATGACCCGGTCCCCCGATCTCCCGATGACCCGATCCCAGATTGAGACGCCTGATCGCTTCCCGTATCACTTTTGTGCCGTTTCCCAAGTTGGCACCGCCCTTCCTATTCCCTTGACTCAATTTGAGAATTGAGCGTAAGTTCGATATGTAATCCAATTGTTTTCAGCCGTTTAGCACGAAGAATGGTGTGTGCTGACAAGACTCATGCGAAATTCGGAACTGGGGGACGGGTCTCAGTCTGAGGAGGATTTCCAGAAGCTTCTCCTGGGGCTTTCCCGCGCTGCTTTCCAGAGCCGCGAGCCTAGCCATCTCATCCGGTCTTTCTGCGCCCTCACTCGCGCCTTCTTCCATGCCAGCGGCGCTTATTTTTGGAGTTGCTCGGCGGACGGGGAACTGGTTGGAACCGAAGCCGACGGTGAACAGGCGAAGTCGTTTAGGGGCCTGCGCCAGGGCGTCGGCGATCCGTCCATCGCGATGGAAGCGGTTCGCAAGCGTCGCGCGTTCTTCGCCAACCGCCTCGATGTTGCTCATTATCCATGGCTGGCGGAAGCACACGCGCATGCCGTCATGGCCGCGCCTCTGCTGGTTTCTGGGCAAGTGGTGGGTGCGATCGCATACGTGCAGAGTGCGCCGGATGCCGGCTTTGACGAAGACGCCGTTGCCAAAGTCACGATCATGGCGTCGCAATTGGGCGCGGCGCTCGAAGCCCTTCGTCTGAACCAGCTTGCCAGCGAAGAGCACCGGCGCGCCAGCATTCTGGTCGAAGTCGCCTCGGCGCTGCATGGCTTGCCCGACATCGTGGCCGTGGTGGAGAACATCGCCGACCGCCTCCGCGTACTCCTGCATTCGCCGGCCGTGCTGGTGTTCGTCCAGCAAGAGAAACGGTTCGAGTTGCAGGCGGTGTCGACCGAGACGCCGAGGCTCGCCCTCTCCATCCGTTCGCGTTTCCAGCAGAACCAGCTGCGCTCTGCGCTGGAGATCGCCACCCGCGCGATCGCCGCCGGCGAACGCATTACGGTCAGCATCGACGGCGCCTCCCATCTCGGAGAAGATTCGCCGCCCGGAGTGCTCATCGCAGCGCCGTTTCGCACCTCGCGCTCGCACGGCGCGATTCTGGTCTACCCCCGTCTCGCCAACCCGTTCACCGAGGAAGACAAGACCTTGGTTTCAGCCCTCGCCGGCTTTGGCGCGGTCGCGATCGCCAACGCGGAGTTGTGTGGCATGGCGCGAGCCCAGGCCCACGAACTGCACGAAATTCTCGAGATCTCATTCGAACTCGGTTCCGCCGGAAAACTCGACGAATTCATGCAGGCTTCGGTGGTCCGCGCCAGCAGTTTCCTTGGCTTTCAGCGCTGCTTCATCGGGTTGCTCGAAGAGGCCGCCTTCCACATTCGCTGGGGAGTGGAGAACGGGGTCGCCCGTCCCGTCGACATCCCGCTCTTCGACGGAGTGGCGACGCGCGCGCTGCGGCAAAAGAATGTGTTCGTCACCGAGGACGCCGCCGCCACGCCGGGCGCGAATCTGGATTTCGTTGCCGCTTTCCATATTCGGCAACTTCTGGCTGTGCCCCTCGTCGGCTCCAACGGCGATGTGCTGGGGATGTTCGGAGTGCTCGACCGGGTCGAGCCGGGGCTGATCGACGACGAAGACGTCCGCCGCGCAAGGGCTCTGGCCGCGCAAGTTGCCATTGCACTGGAGTTGACCCGTAACTTGCACCAATCCGAGGAGCACCGCCGCCGCGCCGAGGCCCTGGTCACGATCGTGCTCGAACTGAACACCGTCCTGCATCTGCCCGAATTCATGCGCAACTTTGCCGTGCGCGCCGCCGGCCTGCTCGGAGGCCGGTCCGTGGCCCTCAGCCTTTTCCAGAACTCGGAGATGGATACCGTGCTGATCCGCGGCGTCTCCGAAGCCAGCGCTTCCGAAGTCAACGCTTCTGAGGCCAATGCTTCCGAAGTCGACGATCCCGTGCTGCGGCGCCGCTTCGGCCAGGCGCTCAGCGCGGCCCTGCCAAGATACTCCACCGACGTCGCCTTCGCCCCCGCCAGCGATATGCTGGGAACCGCTCTCGCCTCCACATTGGGATGGACCGATTGCACCCTGATCCGGCTGGCCGGCTCCCCGGGTGAAATCGTCGGCGTGCTTTGTCTGGCCGACCGCGGCGCCCCGCCGGACAGCGAGGATCGCCAGTTGCTGCGCGCCATCGCCGGCCACGCCAGCATCGCTCTGGAGAATGCCTGTCTGTTTACCCGCATGCAGCAGGCCAACCGCCACTGGCTGGAAGTCTTCGATGCCATCAGCGACTTCATCGTGGTGCACGACGAGCAGCACAACGTGCTCCGAGTCAATCGCTCGCTGGCGGATTTTGTCGGCATCGCGCCCGACCAGCTGATTGGCCTCAATATGCGGGCGCTGGAAGCCCTTTCCACCGGCGCTTCGCCGCACTCCTGCCCTTTTTGCCGCAGCGGCGAGGGGCTCGACGAATACGTACACCCCGTCCTCGAGCGCACCTATTTGATTTCCACCTCGCGCATTCACGCCGCCAACCAGGGGCCCCCAGCGCGCGGGGTTGGCGCGATGGGGATGAGCAGCGCCCAGTTGCAGACCGTGCACGTGCTCAAGGACATCACGGACCGGCGCGAAGCCGAGCTCCGCTACCGCGAACTGTTTGACAACATTCAGGAAGGAATTTTTTTCTCCACGCCTCAGGGACGCTTCGTGGAAGTCAACGACGCGCTGGTGCGCATCCTCGGCTATAGCAGCCGGGAAGAGGTCATCCAGCTCGACATTCCCACGGAAGTTTATTTTTCCCCGCGGCGGCGCGAAGAACTGGCGGAACTTTTCGAACGCCAGGGCGGACTGCGCAATCAGGAAGAAATTCTGCGACGCAAGGATGGGTCGCCGGTTCACGTATTCATCAACTGTTTTGCGGTGCGCGATCCGAGCGGCAACGTGCTGCAGTACCGCGGCCTAATGCTCGATATCACGGGCCTGCGCCAGTCGCAAACCGAGTTGCAGAAGGAGCGTGATTTCTCCGGCAAAATCCTCAGTCATACCCAGAGCCTGATTCTGGTCACCGACACCGACGGGGTGATCAGTTATGCCAACCGGCGCTGGAGCGGTCTCGGCTTTCAGCAGAGCCAGATTCTGGGGCATCTCTTTCCCGAGCTGTGTGCCCCTCCGCGCCGCGCGGCGCTGCGGGAAGCGCTGGCCGCCGTAGCGCGCGGCCAACAGGTCGATAACTTCGATCTGCCCCTGGTTCGCGGCGACGGCGCCAGCGGCCAGTTCTCCGTCAATCTGAGTCCCATCCACGGGGAAGACGGCCGGGTGAGCAGTATCGTCGTGGTCATGACCGACGTCACCGATTCCGCCATGCTGCGCGCCAAGCTGGTGCACGCCGAGAAAATGGCAGCCGTCGGACAGTTGGTCTCGGGTGTCGCCCACGAAGTCAACAATCCCCTCACTGCCATCCTCGGATTCACCGACCTTCTGATGGAAAATTCCGAGCTTCCGGAAAGTGCGCGGCGCGATCTGCGGGTAATTCTGCAGGAAGCGCAGCGCACCAAGCAGATCGTGCAAAACCTGCTCAGCTTTGCGCGCCAGATGCCGCCGCAGCGCCAATTGGTGCAGCTCAACTCCATCCTACAGCGCACCGTGCACCTGCGTTCGTACGACTTCATCAGCCACGGCATTGAAGTGGTCGAACGCCTCGACCCGTCCCTGCCCGATGTCATGGGAGATTCCCATCAACTGCAGCAGGTGTTTCTCAACATCCTGAACAACGCCTACGACGCCGTCCGCGAAGGCGCGCACCCTCCCCACCCGGCACGCATTGAGATCAAGAGCGACCGTGACGGCGGATTCATCGAGATTTCTTTTTGCGATAACGGCGTCGGCATCGCCGATCCCGAACGGATTTTCGATCCTTTCTTTACCACTAAAGACGTCGGTCATGGAACGGGTTTGGGCCTGAGTATTTGCTATGGCATTGTCCGCGAACATGGCGGAGAAATTGTGTGTCACAACAACCCGGACTCTGTAGGAGCGACTTTTATTGTCCGCCTCCCGGTAGCATCCGAGGCGGCCTCCTTTGGAGCCGTTGCAGGAGACAATCCAAAATGACCCAGCCAGAAACTAAGACAGGAAACCAGCTAGGGAATATGACGGGAACGAAGTCCGCCAGTGCGCCCGTGCTGTTGATTGAAGATGAACCCGCGGTCATGGCTTTGGTGCGAGCGGTTCTCGAGGGCCACGGATATTCCGTGGTTCCGACCGAATCCGGGGCCGAAGCTCTGCGCCTGCTGGCCGATGGCAATTTTCACGGCGTCGTATCCGACATGCGCACCCCGGGCGGCGTCGATGGCGCCCAGGTCTATGCCTGGATCGCCGCCCATCGCCCGGAACTGGCCACGCGCCTGGTGTTCATCACCGGCGATATGGCCAACGAAGAAACCGCTGCCACCCTGCGCCGCACTGGCGCGCCGTGCGTGGAAAAGCCCTTTCGAGTGCAGGAATTCATTTCCGTGGTCCAGCAGACCATGGGCAAGGCTGCCTGATGACGCAGAATTTAACGAGCCAGAGTTTGACGATGCACGACTTTCGCATCCGATTGCTGATTGTCGATGATGAGCTGACCATCCGCCGCCTCTGCATGACCGTCGGCGAATCGCTCGGCTTCTTCTGCCTCGAAGCCGAGAGCGGGGACGCTGCCCTCGCTCTGCTCGAGGAACAGCCCGTGCACATGGTCCTCACCGATATGGTGATGCCGCGCATGTCCGGACTCGAATTTCTGGAGCAAGTCAAACGCGACTTCCCCGCGATCGAAGTCGCCGTCATGACCGGTCACGGATCGGTGGAAACCGCGGTGCAGGCGATGAAGCTGGGCGCCTACGATTACATTGCCAAGCCGTTCGCTCCGCTCGACGATCTGCGCCTTTTTCTGCGCCGCATGGCCGATAAAGTCCGCCTGGTGGAAGAGAATCTCTACCTCCGCGAACGCTCTGAAACCGAGACCGCCGTCCACGGCATCATCGGCAGTTCGGCCAGCATTCAGCACGTGCTGCGCCTGATCTCGCGCCTCAAGGACACGCGCACTCCGGTCCTGATTTCCGGCGAAAGCGGCACCGGCAAGGAGCTGGTGGCCCGCGCTCTTCATTTTCGCGGGAACATGGCCAGCCGCCCTTTTGTGGCTGTCGACTGTGGATCGCTCGTTCCCACCCTGATCGAAAGCGAATTGTTCGGCTACGAAAAAGGCGCCTTCACCGGCGCTCTTCGTTCGAAGCAGGGCCTGCTGCAATCGGCCGATACCGGAACCATTTTTCTCGACGAGGTGGGCGAACTTCCTCTCGAGATGCAAGCCCGGCTGCTGCGCTTTATCCAGGAAAAAGAAGTCCGCCCCGTGGGCAGCAATCAAAAAGTCAAAGTGGACGTGCGCATCATGGCCGCCACCAACCGCGATCTCGACGCCGAATACAAGAAAGGAACCTTCCGCAAGGATCTTTATTTCCGCCTCAATGTCGTCACCATTTCTTTGCCCCCGCTGCGCGAGCGCCGTTCCGATATTCCCATCCTGGCGGCGTTCTTTCTCGAGCGCCTCGCTCCTGGACGCGGCGTTCAGGTCTCCGGCAACGCCATGAAGGCTCTGCTGGCCTACGACTGGCCGGGCAATGTTCGCGAACTGGAGAATTGTCTGGAGCGGGCCGTCGCGCTCGGCGATCAGCGCCTCCTCGAAGTCAACGATCTGCCGCCCTCGATCGCGCAGGCGGAAATCCAAGCCGAACCGCTGGAGTCGCGCGAATTCTCCGGCCGCGCCACCGACCTCCGCGCCACCGACTTGGAAGATATCGAGCGCGCCACCATCGAGCGCGTTTTTTCCCAAGTTAACGGAGACAAGGCCCTGGCCGGCAAAATGCTCGGCATCAGCCGCGCTACCCTCTATCGCAAGCTGAAGCGTTACAACATCGGCTTGCGCGAAGAGCCTCCCCAATCAACCACGTTGCAATGAACTGGCTATTGCGGGGACGGCTCCAGCGTTTTCACCGCCGAGACGCCGAGAACACAAAGAAAACCTGGAACGGGAGCTAAATGTTTGTATTCCAAATTTTCTTTGTGTTCTCGGCGTCTCGGCTGTGAAAAGCTCGCAACCTCGCGTACTGAGACAATTGTTCCATTCTGAGACGAACTTATCGGTGCGTCTCGGCGAATTGGCCTGACCTAGCCTCACTCCGCATGGTTAACTGCTTACCTTTCTTTCACTTGCTCTTAGGTGCATGACCTTCAAGTTTTTGGCGGCGCTCGTGCACAGATAAATGGCGATAAAGCAGAGCGAGTCTCCTCGCAACTCTTTCCAACCCGGAAGAGGGGAGACTCGGCTGCTCCTCCTCCCCCGGATCGAGGTTCCACTGTGCCGCACCAGGCAACTGCTCGCGCTCTCGAATCGGACATTGTAAGCCGGTTGGCCAAGTTCTTTCCCGAGGCCACTCCGGTGCGGATTCCCATCAAGCTCAGTCGCATTCATGGCAACGGCAATGGCAACGGAAATGGCCGCAGGGCGGCTCACGAAAGCGACGGCATTTTGCTACAGGAGACTGTGATCGAATACGGCACGTCGCACGAAGTCTTGTTTGCCATCGATCGTCCGCTGGAATTTGGCGATTGTGTCCTGATCGAAAGCCGCGACCGTTCGCTTCATGCCGAGGCGTCGGTGGTCGCGGTTCAATATCATCCGGAACGGACCGTGGTTGCCGCCCGCTTCCTCAAACCTGTTCCCAATTGGATTGTGAAATCATGACTGGATCCGCCCTACCTTCGTTTGAAGAGAAAGAAGCCACGCTCTCTGCCCTGCGGCCCGTATACGCCGCGCTGGTCCGCGAATTTGTGATTGAGGTTCCTGCCTGCCCCGCCGATGAAGCGCCATCGCCTGAGTCGGTCCAGCAGGCGGAAGACTGGTTCCAACAGGTCGACGCGCAGATCCAGGTGCACCAGTTGCGCCAGTTTCTGCAGACCACGCCGCTGGCCAGCGAAGCCGTGCTGCGCCAGCTTCTCGCCCATCACCTGCAGAAGGCTTCGAAGTCCGGCAGTGACCGCGACAAGACCGATTACCTGCTGGTCCAGTATTTTTCGCTGTGCGCGCCTTCGGGCATGGAAGATGCGGACATCGACCTCGATTACGTTGCGCAAGTGCTGGAGCCGGTGCTCGGCCCGCTACAGCCGAAGGTTCCAGCATGGTTGAGTTCTTTGGAGACCATCCTGCAGTCGGCGGCGCGTAGCCGGCGGCTCAGCGAACTGCTGCACAGCGGCGTGCTCGAACAGGGGCGCAAGCTCAAGACGCAGAATGCGGCCGGCTACTTCGAGCCCTCGGCCATGGTGGGGTTTGCGCGTTTCAGCTTCATGCTGCGGCGGATTTTTTTCCGTCTCATGCACGACGATCTCAACGCCATCCAGGACGGCTTGCGGGAACTGGAGCGCCGTGGCGTCGCGACCATCGATTGCCGCCGCGCCCAATTCTCGGCGGAAGAACCGATCGGGCGTTTGCGCATGATCTGCCAATCCTGGAAAGTCATGTTCCACGCCGAATACTCCTCGGGACAGCCGCTGCGCATGCTGGTCGATCTGCGAGCGGCGGTCGACGACGCGCTCCAGAACGGGACGCGCAAGAATCCGCTGGCGGCGCGCGCGGCCGCCGCACCCGCAAAATCCGGGGCCGGTACGGAGAACTAGTCCCTGTAGAGACGGGGCTTGCCCCGTCTCCGCCGCGGCCGGAGACGCGGCAAGCCGCGTCTCTACGGGAAATCAGACGTCCCAATTGGCCGAACAGAAAGCGACCATGAGCACAAAACGCCCGACTGTCCTGATCCTTGCCAGCGACCGCGCCTTCGCGCGGGACATAAGCGCTGCTTGGCCCCAGGAACCCACGCCGCGTTCCGCCGTGCATTCCAGTCGGCCGGAGTTCGTCGTGCTCGACCAAGGCTTGTCGCGCGACCTCGAGGGCAGCCATTACGACCTGGCGATTGCCGATGCCTCTTTCGATGAGAAGAACGCGAACGGGAAAAGCAGCCAAGCCCTGTGCGGAGACCGGCACCAAACCCTGCGGCAGTCGCTCGTGGCCGCCCGCAAGCCCGCGATCATCATTCACTCAGAGCGTATTCACCCGGAGCGTATTCACTCAGAGCGCATTCATTCGGACCACTCGCTCGATTTCTACCAACTGCACGGGGCTGTTCTCGAATTGCGTCGCGAACCCGGACTCTGGCCCGCGATCGCGGGTCTGGTCGGGCGGGAAATCCTTCGCCGCATCCAGGCCGAATCTCGTGCCCGCGAAGCCGGGACAGCTTCGTCCGCCGCCCAAGCCGAGGCCACTCTCGGGCGCTACATGGTGGAGATGCGCACCAACATCAACAACGTTCTCACCACCGTGCTCGGCAACGCAGAACTGATGGTGCTTGAGCCCGGACTGCCCGCCAACGTCCTCGCCCAAGCCGACACCATCCGCAACATGGCGCTGCGGCTGCACGAAGTCTTTCAGCGTTTCTCGTCGCTCGAAAAAGAACTCAGGATCGAAAAAGAACTCAGCGGCGCCGTCCGCGAATCGGACAAGAAAGCCCTTCACACCGCGGCCGGCCGCAGCTAGTCGGAACCTCGTCAGGAATTCCCGATCGACGACAACCTCAGGCAAACAGAAATTCTTTCGTTCTCAGCTTCTTGATCGTATCCCGCAGTTTAGCCGCCTTCTCGAATTCAAACCGCTTGGCCGCTTCGCGCATATCGCTCTCTAATTTTCCGATGTAAGCGTCCAACTCTTCCTGCGACTTGAAGTCCGGAATGCCTTCAGCTTCAGGGCCCGTCAGGTCGGTGTAGTCGGCGCCTACGATCGCGACCAGCGTCATGTCGAGCGGGCGAATAATCGATTCCGGAGTGATTCCGTTTTCTTCGTTGTAGGCCTGCTGGATAGCGCGGCGGCGGTTGGTTTCGTCGAGCGCTTTCTTCATGGAGTCGGTCATGCGGTCGGCGTAGAGAATGGCCTGCCCGTTCAGATTGCGGGCGCAGCGTCCGATGGTCTGGATCAGCGAACCGGAGGAGCGCAGGAAGCCTTCTTTGTCGGCGTCGAGAATCGCCACCAGCGATACTTCGGGCAGGTCGAGGCCCTCGCGCAGAAGATTGATGCCGATCAATACATCGAACTCGCCTTTGCGCAGGTCGCGCAAGATCTTGACCCGCTCCAGCGTTTCGATTTCAGAGTGCATGTAACGGCACTTCACGCCGACTTCGCTGTAATACTCGGCCAAGTCCTCGGACATGCGCTTGGTCAACGTGGTCACCAGCACGCGCTCGTTGCGGGCTACGCGGTCGCGGATCATGTGCAGCAGGTCGTCGATCTGCCCTTTGACCGGACGGATCTCGACCGGCGGGTCGATCAAGCCGGTGGGGCGAATGATTTGCTCGACTACCACCCCGGCCGACTTTGTAAGTTCATAGGGGCCGGGTGTGGCGGAAACATATACGAGTTGGTTGGTGCGATGTTCGAACTCCTCGAAGGTGAGCGGACGGTTGTCGAGCGCCGAGGGCATACGGAATCCGTATTCGACCAGCGTCTGCTTGCGCGAGCGGTCGCCGTGATACATGCCGTGGAGTTGGGGCACGGTCTGATGCGACTCGTCGATGAACATCAGAAAGTCACGAGGAAAATAATCGAGCAGCGTCGGCGGAGGCTCGCCGGGAAGGCGTCCGGTGAAATGGCGCGAGTAGTTTTCGATGCCATGGCAGTAGCCCATGGCCTTGATCATTTCGAGGTCATACATCACGCGCTGATGGATGCGCTGCGATTCGACCAGGCGCCCTTGCTTTTCCAGTTCCGCTTCCCACCAGGCGAGTTCGGTTCTTATAGAGGCGACAGCCGCGGCGCGGGTCTCTTCCTTCATCACATAATGCGTCTTCGGATAAATCGGCAGCCGCATGTAGCGCTGCTTGACCGTCCCAAACAAAGGATCGATCTGCGAAAGCGCTTCGACCTCGTCGCCAAACATTTCGACACGATAAGCGTTGTCGTCGTAAGTGGGATAAATTTCAACGACGTCGCCGCGCACCCGAAACGTCCCGCGCCGAAAATCGCCTTCCGTGCGCTCATAAAGAATGTCAACCAGCTTGCGAGTGATGTCCGAGCGCGTGATCTTCTGTCCCTTTTCCAGGAACAGCATCATGCCGTAGTAAGCCTCCGGCGATCCCAAACCGTAAATGCAGCTGACCGATGCCACGATCAAACAATCGCGCCGCTCAAACAACGACCGCGTGGCCGAGAGCCGCAGCTTGTCGAGTTCGTCGTTGATGGTCGATTCCTTCTCAATATAAAGATCCGCCGCCGGCACGTAAGCCTCCGGCTGGTAATAGTCGTAGTAGGAAACGAAGTACTCGACCGCGTTGTGCGGGAAGAAGCTCTTGAACTCGTGGTAGAGCTGGGCGGCCAGGGTTTTGTTGTGGGCCATGACGAGGGTGGGCCGGTTGGCGGCTTCGATCACTTTGGCGGCGGTGTAGGTCTTGCCCGATCCGGTGACGCCGAGCAGAACCTGATGCTGCTCGCGATCGAAGACGCCGCGGGTGAGCAAGTCGATGGCTTGCGCCTGGTCGCCTTGGGGCTTGTATGTGCTTACCAGCTTGAAGTCCACAGCCCATTATAGGGGAGGGGTGAGGGCTGGCCGAGCGTGCACCTCTGAGTGGAGGATGCACTTCTGTGTAAATATGCTATTTGGAAGGGTAGCACCTGGGAAGTTTGTACTAAGTGATTCACCTTAGACACCGTGCAAAACCGGCGGTGCGCATGTGCCTGCAATGACGACAGTAACCGCCGTTTTCCAAGAAAAAAGCGTGCCGCAGAAGTTTTCACACTTAGTTAACAGCCGCAGGCCGATTTGGCCGTGTGAATGCAAAATGAGACATAAAAGACCCGAATCCAGATGTGCCGAGGACCTGAGTGCTCAGCCACTTGCAGCGACCGGGTCGGATCGGCGAGGTGCAGTGCTTATGGAAGAGAATTTCGGCCATGTAGGACCCCGGGACCGGCAGATCATCAATCTGCTTCTTCAGGGATGTGACAACTCGGAAATCGCTAAAGATCTGAACATCGCCGAGAGAACGGTCAAGGCGCATTTCAACCGCCTGTTTCTGCGTTTCGGAATCAAGGGGGGCATCAAGCGGGTCAAGCTCGCGACTTTACTTTATAGGAGGCAATTATGGTTGGAGAGACAGCAAACCGCCGCGGGCCCAGCGAACGCGAACAGCTCATCATTCAACGCGTAGCCGAAGGCTGCAAGAACCGGGAGATTGCCGATTCGCTGGGCACCACCGAGCACGTGGTGAAGAATTATCTACGGTTGATCTATGACAAGCTGGGGCTGTGGAACCGGGTCGAGCTGGCGCTGTGGTACGAGGCGCGGCAGCACGAGCAGGTCTATCACGCCTGAGTGGCGCGGGTGAAACCCTACTTCTTTTTCGGCGGCAAGTATTTCTTCTCGATCGAGGCGACCACCACGTAGTTCGGATCCACCATTTCGTTGAGGTGAATCCTCGCGACTTGCGAGAGCAGTTCATACGCGTCGAGTTCCGACAGACCGTAGTCCTGGTGGATCCAGTGCACGAGTTCGGTGAAGGCGATGCGCAGCGCGTCATCCAAAGGACGATAGGCGCCAACCGTCATGATGGCGTGGTCGTTCTCGAACTGGGGCCAGGCGATGGTGCGGCCTTTGATTACGCTTAACTGCACGCGCGCCTTCAGCGGAACCTCGATGGCGGTGCCGGCGACTTCTCCATCGCCCATGGCGGCGTGGCCGTCGCCGATATAGAACAGCCCCCCCTTAACATTCACGGGAAAATAGACGGTGTTGCCGACGCTGGCTTCGGGCGAGTCCATGTTGCCGCCGAATTCCGCGGGGACCACGGAACTGCGCGCCTCGCCGTTGGCCGGGGCAACTCCGATGCAGCCGAAGAAGGGATGCAGGGGAATCTTCACGGAGAAATCGGAATCGAGCGCCTTGAATGCGGCCGTGTTTGCGGCGTGATCGATGTGATAGAACCAGACGCGCTCGGGCAACGGCGCATGCAGCATGGGCGTGTAGTTGGTCTCGTTGATGGCGCCAAATCCGGGAGCGAAGGCTCCCACGCCGGTGTCGCCATCGACTTGGAGATCGAGAATCTTGACGGCGAGCGTGTCTCCGGGCTCCGCGCCCTCGACGAAAAACGGTCCGGCCAGCGGATTGTCGCCTTTGACCATGCTGAGCGTGTCCCCGGGCTTCTTGATCGCGTTCCCGAAGCAGTCGAGTGTGTTGGTATCGAGAATGTCGCCTGACTTCAGGCGCGCCACCGGTTCGGCCGTGGCGAACAGATACTTCACATTGTCGATGGTGGTGGTGTAGTGAACGACGTTGCTGGTCTGCGCCGGAAGCGTCTGTCCGTGAACAACGATCAGTGCCGCCAGCAGCACGCCCAGCAGCGTCAGAGCGCCGCTCTTCAGCCTCATGCAGTTTGCCTCATTCTCATTGTCGCGAATCAAGAGTTGCGGTGGCCACCGGCAGCTGTCGAGCTTTGCTCGGCGTGGACGGGGTATAGCCCCGTCCCCACACGAGCCCGTTCCTACACGGGCATCAGAACGAATACTTCAACGAGAACTGAATCAGCCGCGGCGTGCCGATGGTTGAGGTTATTTGTGCGAGCCCCACCGAAGGCGCCGCTGGGTTGGCGAATGACGGATGATTGAACAGGTTGAAGAAATCTGTCCGGAATCGCAGATTCTGCCGTTCGCCCAGCTTAAACGTCTTGTCGAGCGTAAGGTCCACGTTCTTCTGCGGCGGTCCAACGATGCAGTTGCGCGGTGTGTTGCCGTAGACCGTCGCATCGCTGCTTGCGCCGTTGGAAAGCGTTGCTGGCGGGTCGGACTGGTAAGCCAAGGGATTGACCCAGTTGGCCAAGCGTGAGGTCACGCTGCCCGAGCTGGGAGCATTGGCGCAACTGAACCCCGGGCTGAAAGTGGCAGTGGACGACGGAGTGCTGGCCAAGGCATAGGCAGTGCCTCCAGACGGGTCATAGATCGTGAACGGCGCGCCCGATTGCAAGATGATAACGCCGCTGGTCTCCCAGCCACCCAGCACTCCCTTAGTCAAACCACTGGAGTGGTCGAAGAAGGGCAGTTGGTAGACAGCGCTGGTGACGAAGCGCTGCCGCCGGTCGAAATCGGAGAGGCCGCGAGAGGCGCGCGCGTCGTTTTGATCGTTGACCCGGGTAAGGAATGCCACCGAAGCGGTGGAAACATCATCAATTGATTTGGACCAGGTATAGGCGCTTTGGAAATACAGTCCCTTGCTGAAGCGGTGGGCCAAAGTTGCCTGCAGCGCGCTGTAGTGGGAATCGGAGTTGGGAGCGAAGTCTTCGAAATCGCCGGGCGCGATGCCCAGATAGGGCGCACGGGCGCTGGCGTTCTCCACAGTCGTATCCACGATCGTGCACGACTGCGCCGGAGTCTGGGCCTGCAGATTGGCACAGCCGGCTCCCGTGATGGTGACCGGATGCTGCGGCGTGGCCAACGTGGCCTGATCGGGATCGAAAGTCGAGCGCAGGCGCGTGCCTTTGGTGCCAACGTAGCCAAGTTCCACGAACCAGTCCCGTCCCAGTTCGCGCTGAATCGTGAGATTCCATTGCTGCGTCGTGCCTGCAACCCAATGCAGCGGCACCGCGAGTTGGATCAAGCTATTCACATTGCCGCTGAAACTGGCGCCGCATTGCTGCGGAAGAGTAGAGGTGGCTCCGTTCCCCAGCGTGCAGCTGGGGGCAAAGCTCTGCAGAATCGCGGCCGTGGGCACGTAAGTCTGGGTAGGCGGCGCGCCGAGTGGTGGAATGCCATTCGGGAACGCGGCGCTGTGGGCAAACAGGTTGGCCAGGCTGTTGGGCCCGGGGAAGAAGCCAACCAGAAACGGAAAGGTCGGAGGAACGATGGCTAGATTGTCCACCGCTCCCAGGTCCTCGCGGACGCTGTAAATGCCATAGCCGCCGCGAATCGACATGGTGTGACGGCCGGCCACGTCATAAGCAAAGCCGATGCGTGGTTCCCAAACCGTGGCGTATTCGTTGTTGAGTCCAGCTTGATTGAGCGTTCCAGTGATCCCAGTGAGTTTAAATTGGCTGATGCACTTGGGATAGATATAGGGCTGCCCGGTCGTGTTCGCCAGATTAGGATCGGTGTTGCCGGTGTGGCAAAGCGTATCGTAGGGCGCGCCGAGAAACTCGTTTCTGACACCGAGGTTAAGGGTGAGTGTCTTGCTGACCCGATAGTCATCTTGGGCGAACCAGGCGTAGCCGGGAATGCGGTAGTCGTGGTTGCCGAGGCCGCCACCGCCCTCACCTAAGAGCGGGGAACCCGCCAGAAAACTCTGGAAGTCCGTAAAGGGTTCGGTAGCACCCGAGATAAAAAATATCAGTCCATTGTCGGCAATGGGCAGGCTGCGTCGCATGGAGACGCGATCGACCTCCCCGCCAAAGCGGAATTGGTGCGGACCGTGGGTCCAGCCCACAGTGTCCAGCCAAGTGTAGTTATTCGAAAGCGCAGATTGCAGTTGGGTGGGATACGGCCCAAAAGCCCAGGTGCCGAACTGAAGCCGGTACATGTTGGGATCTTGGTTGGAGGTGGGCAGGTTGATGCCGATGTCTGCCCCGGTGATGGGCGCCTTGTTATCCAGCTTGTCGCTGATGACGTTGATCCCAAAGCGGAATTCATTGATCAGGGCATTGGTGAACAAATGGGTTTCGGTGATGCTGCCGAAGCGGCTGTGTAGAGGGATGTCCAAAGGGAAGTTCAGATTGTTGAAGCCGGGCTGGCCACCAGTCTGGATTCCATAAGAATCCGCCCCGAAAGGCTGGAACGTGTCGGAGTTGGAATAGAAGAAGCGCTCCGACAAGCGATCTTTCCCGTGGCGAAAGTCGCGGTCCCATGTTTCTGTGAACTGGTTGTCCGTAAACTTACCGGGCTGAGTCAGAATCAATGGCCCGGAATTCACCGACGAACTGCATGTTTTGCTGGTGGCGTTGTACGTCTGCGTGACTCCAGCAGTTCCTGGAACCGTGGGAAAGAGAAACCCTCCGCCCCCAAACTGGTTTCCCGGAGCATTAAGCAGCGCGAGAGCAACCGGGTCAATAGAGGTGAGGGGGATCGCAGGGCAGTTCGAAGCCGCCTGACTGCTGAAGACAGACTCGAGGTTTGCTGCGGTACGGTTAGCTGGCACGATTGGAATGCTGGTATTAATGAACGTTCCCGGCGAATCGCCGCTGCGCTGGCGCGTGCCTTGAACATTTACGTAGAAGTAGCCCAGCTGCGCCTTGGGGCCGATCGGCCCGCCAAAGTCGCCGCCGAAAATGTTCTGCTTCACCACTACCTTACCTAGAAAATAGTCGTTCGCGTCCAGCGCCGTGTTGCGGAAATACTCCCAAAGATTGCCGTGAAACGTCGAGGTTCCGCTTTTGAGGCTGGCGTTAATGTTGCCGCCGCCATTGCGTCCCTGGGTAGCGTCATAGAGACTCGTGCTGACCTTGAACTCTTCGATCGCGTCCGGGCTGGGCAGGGGCGTGTAGGTCAATTCGCCAAAGGCGTAGTCGGCCACCGTGATGCCGTCGATCAGATAGTTGTTGTTGTCTTCTCTGCCGCCGTTTACGTGCATGGTCACCGAGCCACGACCGAGGCTCGCGGCACCGTTCAAGTCGGAAGAAGCGCCCGCGGAGAGCGTCAGCAACTGCTGAAAGTTTCGCGTCGCCAGAGGAAGATCGGTAATCGTCCGCGCCACCAGCGATTCGCCGGTGGTGGCATCCGTGGTATTGACTTGCTCCGCCTGGGACTGGACTTCCACAACTTCCTTCACCACACTGGTCTTAACCACCGCGGTCATACGCGTGGTTTCCGTGATGCGCACCACCACGCCGGGGAACCTGGTAACGGGAAAGCCCGCCGCGTTCACTTCCACCGTGTAGGTGCCTACGGGCAACAGGGTGGCCATGAACAAGCCGGATGAGTCGGTCGTCACTTGGCGAAGTATCGCATCCGTGGCTTCGCTCTTGACGCTCACCTTGGCGTTCGCGACTACGGCTCCAGATTGGTCTTGAACGACGCCACCGATGGCGCCCGTGGCTCCGCCTTGGGCGAATGCGAGCGAAGCTAAGAACAGCGACAGCAACAACAGCACGGCTAACTTTCGAGTAATCGACATAAGGCCCTCCCAACGGAGATTTGAACTTACCTTGGAAAATGGACTGATTTTAAAGGGAGTAATTTAATAACGCTGGACCCGCCCCTGTCAAGATAAAGATCGCGCGGCGGGCTGGTGGCTCGGTTCGGATCGCCGCAGCGATTAGGATTCAGGACGCCGCGGTTTCGGGGTGAGGCTCCGCGATCGAACTGCGGCGGCGATGCACGCGGCGGCGCTGCGACTCCTGCAGCGGTGCGGAGGCGGCAATCGCGCACAGAACGTAAAACAGCGCGGCGTTTGCCGGAATTTGCAGATTGAAATCGACAAAGCTGTGCACCAGGATCCCCACGCAACCGAGCAGCGCGGCCACCGTCAAGGCGCCGCTTGCGTTCTCGGTCCAGTCATTATTCCTAATCTTGCCCGCTGCCTGGCGGAACACCAACACCACAAACCAGACCGCGATGGAGAATCCGGCCACGCCGGTCTCGACCAGCAGTTGCAGATAATCGTTGTGGGCCTGGTTCACGAAGAAGGTGGTGTAGAAACTGCGAAATTCCGGGTAGACGATGGGAAAGGCGCCCAGTCCCCAACCGAGAAAGGGCCTCTTGATTAACATGCGCAAGCAGTCGCGATCAATGGTGAGGCGAACTCCTCCGTTGATTTCTTCACGGGCTTCGGAGTGAATGCTGATGAGGCGCTGGGTGAGTTCGTTGTTGCCCATCCAGAGCAGGAAAGCAATCACCATCGCCAGAAATGCACCCAGCATGAGGGGCCGTTTCCAACTTCCCTCGCGCTTCGGAACCAGAAGGACGCTGAGCACCACCATCTGCGCAACGAACGCCGCCATGCCTCCACGCGAGCCGGAAAGAAAAATACTTGCCGCCATCAGGGCGGCGATTCCCGCCACCGCAATCTTGCGCTTCCCGCTCGTAAACCGAGTTGCGGCTAACACCAGCGGGAAGGGCGTGAGCATCTCCATCAGCCCGGCGTAATGATTGTGATTGACGTAGGGTCCATAAATATTGCCACCCTGCTCCAGGGCCCGGATCCAGTAAATCTTTCCGTTCGGCGCCATACCCTGCAGCACCGCGAACAAAGCCACGACCGCCCCATAAGCCGTGAACAGCTTTGCCATGAGCCCAAACTGAGAAGAGTGGCGCAGGGTTTGGGTCACGACGAACGCCAGCATGCCGTAGGCGGCGTAGAGCAGCAAGTGAGAATAGGTCACGTGACGGTAGGCCGTTGTCCCGGCCACCCACTGCACCAGCGCCAGCGCAAAAAAAGCGGCCATGGGGAGATAGAGTGGGTTGCTGGAGACATTCAGTTCCCGACCGATCCACTGGCGGTACGCCCAAACTGCCAACAGCAATATGGCGCACGCCTCCAAGGCAAAAATGGACCAAGGTTCGACCGCTCCAAAGGCCAGCGGCCCGAGCAGCAGCACGGCACTGGAGCCCATCAGCAGCGCGGTGCTGGTAAGTCTCGGTTGCGAGACTTTAGCGACGGGTGCGGGTTCAGGCGGCGCGGCCAGTGCGGAACTCACGGTTTGTCCTTGGAAGCTTTCGGGGAATTGTCGGGGGAATCCTCGGAAGAGATTTCGGGAGAAAGTTCGAAATCGTCGAGCCAGAGCTTGCCGCGAATTGCCGCGCCGGCCGGAAAGCGCTCGATGGCCAGCCGGAGCAGGGCGGTGGAGTCCGGAGTCGTAACCTTGGAGTGAACTTCCTTCCAGAAGTCGGCATCGTTGAGCGAGTCGCTGGTATATAGCGGTGTGCCCGTGTAGGCATCGCGCAGCACGATCTGGGGCCCGCCCGCGCCCTCAAAGTCCGCCGACTTGTAGTAGACGGAAAAGTCATACGTGGTCGCGCCGCGCACCGGAATGATCTGTTCAATCCCCGCGTCGTTGATCCCGGGGCCTTCGAAGGTGAGGGAAAGAGAGCGACGACCATGGTGGAAGTCGCTCGCATCGAGCAAGGGCCGGACTCCGGTTCGATTGACGTAGTTCCAGTCGAAGCCTCCGTTCAAAATGTCGAGACTGAAATCGCCGTTCACCACCAGGTTGTCCTCGGTGGGGAGATAGGCAGAGAGGCCAAGAGTGTCAGCGCTTTGCTTCCAGGCCGCCATGGCGGCGTCGGGACGACGCACATCGATGAGATAACGCACCTGGTCGTACAGATAGCGGTTCGGGAATTTCTCGTGCAACTGGGCGAGACGGTCCCAGGTTTTGATGACGCCCTCGGTCTCCTGTTTGCTCTTCAAGAGGCTGAGAAAGGAAATCAGGCAATGGGCGCGAGCCGGCACCGCGTCGCGGAGCAGAGCGTCCGTGTCCGGACGCACGCGCCAGCAGGCGCGCAGGGCGGCGTCCTTCAGTTCATTGTCGTTCTCGATGACGACGTGGAATTCGCGCAGGGCGCGGTCGATATCGCCTTCGATGAGGAAAAAGTTTGCCGCCTCCCACGCCACATCGGCAGCGGTGGGCTCGGCCTGCAACGCGCGATCCAGTGCCGATCGCTGGCCCGCGAGATCGCCGGTTACCTGATAGGCCGCGGCCAGATCCAACCAACCGTGGGCATCGTGGGGGTTGAGCGCGACGGCGGATCGAAGGCTGTCGATCGCGGACTGAGGATCGCCGGCCACAAACGCAAAGTAGCGTCCGAGCCGATGGCGATAGTCGGCGTTTCCTGGCGCCAGACGCACCGCGCGTTCCAGGGATGACAACTCCGCGCGCGAAGCGAAAACGCTGGCCGCAAATTCCGTGCCCGCAAGAAGGAGATAGACGCCGGCGAGAAGAACCAGACCCACAGCCACCTGCCAACGCCGCCGGTTTGAAAGTGCAATGGCCATAAAACGATCGGGTCATCGGGTGATCGGGCCATCGGGTCATCGCAAAACTGCTGAGCAGTTGGGTTTCGATCACCCGATGGCCCGATGGTCAGATCACCCGATCCCTTGCCTCAAACCGCTTTCGGTTCCGCTTCGTCCCCCGCGTCGGGGGCCTCTTCCTGATAGTAGGATCCGTATTTCCCCTGATACTCGTAGTAGTAATAATAATCGGGGGAGGTGAGATCGACGGCGTTGAGGAGCACGCCGGCGATGTGCGCATTGACTTGGGTCAAGATGTCGCGGGCGCGGCGCAGCGCCTGTTTGGTGGTCTGGCCGGAACGGATCACCAGGATGGTGGCGTCGGCGCGGGGCGAGAGCACCACGGCGTCGGTGACGGAAAGAGTTGGGGGAGTGTCAATCACGACGTGGTCGAACTGTTCGCGCAATTCCTCGAGCAGGTCCTTCATGTTGGAGGAAGCCAGCAATTCGGCGGGATTCGGGGGCGGCGTACCCGCGGGCATAATGAAAAGATTGGGCAGGATCGGAGACGTGGCCACGGTCTGCTGGAGGGTGGCACTTCCGGTGAGCACGTTGCTGAGACCGCTGCGCGGGCCCATGCCCAGAGTCTTGTGAATGCTGGGGCGGCGCAAGTCGGCATCGATCAAGAGAACGCGGACCCCCTTCTGCGCGAGCACGATGGCAATGTTGATGCTGGTGGTGGTTTTGCCTTCCTGCGGACGAGCGCTGGTGACCATGATGACTTTCGGCGGCGCTCCGAGATTCGAGAGCAGTAGCGAAGTCCGCAGGGCGCGATACGATTCGGCCATCTGCGACTGGGGACGCACCTGGGTTACGGTTTCCACCATTTCCGGGGAGGCCGTCAAAGCCAGCCGCTTGCCCGTGACTCCGTAGTTGGCGGACTTGGAACCGAGCGGGATCATGCCGAGAGAAGGAAGGCAGGAGAGAGCTTGCGCCTGTTCGGGAGTGCGGACGGTATTGTCCATGCTCTCGAGCAGGAAGGCCAAGCCGACGCCGGAGATGACGCCCAGCACCAGCGCGAAAGTCAGGTTGCGTGGAATGTTGGGTTGGCTGGGCGAGGTGGGAACACGCGCCGCATTAATGATGCGGAAGTTGTTGGAACGCAATCCCGCGGTGACGCCCGCTTCTTTCAGTTTTTCCAGCAGCCCCTCGTAGAGTGTCCGGTTGCTGTCCACGTCGCGCTTCAAGATGCTGTACTCGATGGCGCTCTCGTTGAGCTTGTTGGCCTCCTGTTTTTGCTTCTCAAAGGACCCGCGCAACATATTTTCGCGCTGCAAAGCGGCCAGGTACTGTCCCTTGAGATGGTCGACAGCCTTGGTGGTTTCCGACTGCAACTGGCGGTCGATCTCCTTTAGTTGGTTATTGAGCTGCGCGATTCTCGGATACGAGGGACCGAACTGGGTGCTGAGGTCGGCAATCTGGATTCTGAGGCTGACCTGCTGATCGCGCAATTTGTCCAAGAGAGCGGAACTTAGATCGTTCGTCCTTCCCGTGGTATCGGAAACGATTGCCGCCGAGACGGCCACCGGATCGTTCGACTGAGTCTGGCGATAGACCGCTTCTTTCTGCATGCGGTCGGATTCGGCCATCGTCATTTCTTTGTTCAGCTCACCGAGCTTTTCGGTGATGATGTTCGTTTTTTCGTCCGTCCCCAGAATCTCGTGCTCCTTCTGGTAGCGCACGAGCTTCTCCTGCGAAGTTTCCACTTTCATCTGTAAATCCACCAGTTGTTTGGAAAGCCAGTCGGAGGCTTGCCGGGTGGATTCGAACTTGGTCTTGAAGTTCTGCTCGACATAAGTAGCGGCCAGGGTATTCACGGCGCTGGCGGCAAGCTGCGGATCGGTGCTGCTGTAATGAATCTCGATGATCCGGGTGTTGGGAACCAGAGCGACGTGGAGGTTTCCGCGAAAGCTGCCCAGCAGAGCCGAGATGTGGCTGGAATCGGCCTGCAGCGGATCGGCGACCAGGTTGGGTTGAGTCGGATCGGAATGACCGCCGAACTCGGGACGTTTATCCAAGTTGAGTTGCCGGATGACCTGCAGCGCCAGCAGATCGCTCTGCAGGATGAGGACCTCGGTATCCAGATCGCTGGGGTCGTAGTAATCCATCACCGGCCCCGAGTCTTTGAAGGTAATCAGGTTCGAATCGGCCTTGTTGACGACGATTTGGCCCATGGCTTCGTAGACGGGAGTTTGGCGCAGGCTGGCCACGGCGACGACCATGAAGATCCCCGCCACCACCGCGATCACCATCCACTTGCGCTTGATCAGAACGCGCAAGTATTCGCGCAGCGTGGATTCCTGGGTCGGCAACACGTTATACAGTGCGGAGCCGATCGGTCTCAGAAATTCGGCCGGTTCGCCAGATGGGAGTTCGCGCAATCCGTCGCCAGCGCGTGCAACGTCTCTTCGCAGGTCGTTACTTCGTGGGTCGCTACTACGTGGAACCAGGGGCCCCGATGACATCGTTACTCCTTTGCCTCTACAACCGTGATGCGACAGCCGCGCCGCACCCCGCGCACAGATTCCGCTCCAGCCTGCTTCCGCACCGCAAGCCGGGCAGAGAAAAGCGGACTGTTACCCGGAATTTGCCTGATTCTAGCATCATGGGAGCGAGAAGAGCAGGTCCAAAACTTGAGTCGCGACAGGCTGCGCTACCCGCCCTGTCCTTGACCCGTGAAGGGCCCGGCTTTCCTCGGAGGTCGCCGTCGCGATTTCCCGCAGACCTTCGCGCTTCCACGCGTTCTTGGATAGTATGATTCGGCCACCTCATATTGGCCTTCTATGATTCTTGCCGTGACCATTCCTAAGCCAGAAACCACGCCAACCACAAAATGGCGAAGCGCGCCGACGTTGCGTGAACTGCTCCTGTTGGGAGCTGTTGGAGCCGTGTTCTTCGGCGCCACATTAGTTGCCTTCCATGGCCGGCATGGCCGACTCCTCCGTTACGGGGACAACGCCGCGTACCTGAGCGTCGCGACGGCAATCCGGGATTGGGATTTTCACGAGCTCGACATCCAGCACTTTATGGGCTACCCGTATGCGATCGCCGCGGTCTCGCTGGTTTTGCATATTCCCCTCATCTCCAGCCTCTGGTTCGTGGCGGTCGCGGCGTCGGTGGTTAGTGCCCTCCTGGTGGCCCGTCTGTTCGGTACCTGGGTAGGCGCCTATTTCGCGTTCACAAATTTCGCCTGGATACAACTGTCGTTTCTGGGCGGGTCCGAACCTCTCGCGGTCGCTCTCGGCCTGGGCGCATTCTGGAGCTACCGTCGAGATCGCCCTCTGTTCGCAGCCTTGCTCGCTTCGCTCGCCACCACCGTCCGGCCCCTGATGTTTTTCGCACTGGTCGGCATAGGCGTCGCTTTGCTCTGCCAGAAGCGCTACGCGAGATTTCTCGGCGCTCTCGCCCTGGGGTCGGCGATCGGCCTGCTCTACATGTGGCCGCTCGCGCATTATTTCGGAGACCCATGGCACACCACAGCTATACCTCCCGCGACTACGGAGCGGCCAACTTTGTTGGGCCTCACGGACACTTGCTCGGTTGGCCCTTGCACGGCATTATCGTCGGCACCATGCTGATCCCGGCGCCTTGGACCAATCTGGTCCTGAGCTTCTCTTGGATCGCGCTCGTGATTGCTGGAGCAGTGGCGATGTGCGGCCGGGATCTCCGCGAATACTGGCGGGCCAACCTGCCCGAGGCTATCTTCTGCGGGTTCTACCTCCTGGCGATCTTCTGTTACGACTATCTCGTCTGGGCTCGCGGCAACTTCATACGCTTTGCGATTCCCGCGCTCCCTTTTGTATTCTTTGCGCTCTCACGCTGGCTGCCGCAAGATCGGCGAGTGCTGTGGTGTCTCAGTGTACTGGGCCCGGTGCTGGCCGCTTGTTCCGTGATCGGGATCAGAAACCTTCCTTTCTTTCGCTAAAGAATCACTCGATTTCGTGCGATGTTCGAGGCTGATGCTCCATTGCCGTGCGAAGCGGCAGACCGGAGTCTTCGGCGACAAACGCGCGCGGTTCCATTGTGAGGAAGAATTTGCACGTTTCTATGCGGATTCGATGAAGGTGTGTCGTTGCGTTCGATACCCGCGCTCTTGACTCCCCCCTTTGACACGGTCTTTGGAAATCAAAGACTTAGGGGGCGATTCACCCCAGGTCTTTGAGGAATAAGGACTTACTTGTAAAGTATCTTAAAATCAATCAGTTAGAGTGGGTTCGCGGTCGGCAAGGCGCGTCTGACCGCAGGCCCCTGCCGAGCGGCTCCGGGAGATTCCGCCCAGGCGTGGAGCTGAACGTCAGCACTGTCAGGGTCTACGGTCCAAACTTTTCTGTTGTGGAAATACTCCAGCAAGGGTTGCAGATCGACTCCGGGGATTTCGCGAGCCCAGACAGTTTTTGCATGGTCGACGTCGGCCGGGTTGTATACCCACTCTCGATGCACGTCGTGCGACGGGGCGTAGCGAACAACAACCAGCTGTTCGCCCGGCATGGCCTCCAGTTGCAGCGCGATGCGTGCCCGCGCGACCATCTGCGGATTGCTCCATGTGATCCAGGCGATGCCCCGATGGGAGTCCAGCATCGTCTTCGCGATGTGAGCGGGGACGAGCGCGATGCAGGTCAGCACGATCGCTCGCGTCACGCCGATGCCAATCATCCGACCATGGTATTGCCAGCGTCTCAGGTGGCGCATCCCCTGCATGGCCAACGCGAAGATCGTCGCTGTCAAGGGGGCGGCATAGTGCTCGAAAAACGCGGACACCACCAGAAGTCCCAGGAGGGATAGCAACAGTTGGACGCCGAGCAACCGCATTCGGCGATCTCGCACTAGCCAAGGCAACGTAAGTATTGGCGCTACCAGCAACGGGCCGCAGAAGAAAATGCCCAAATCTCTCGTTCTTGCCCAGCATGTGCGTAGGAAGTGCGCTCTGCGGTCGGAATACTCGGCACGTTGCTCCTGGCTGTAATCGGTAAACTGCGGATTCAGAAAATGTCGCGGGGCTGGCGGGGGCAGGAAAAGCAGCGGCGGGGACGCGAAGTGTGTCCGCTGGTACAACACGTAGGGAAAGAGCTTAGGACTGCCGGTGCAGCGCCAATTGTAATAACCAAGAAATGCTCCAGCTGCCACCAGCACCACCCCAAGCGGGACGATGACTTTTGAGAGCTTCGAAGGCCACGGCGCCGGACCCTTGACCAACCAAGCGCAAACCACGAACGCGACCGGCAGGCTGAAAAGAAGTCCTTCGACGGGGCGGCTGTTGGCCAAAATTGCCAGACCTGCGCCCAGCAACACGGCATAACGTGGGCGCGAGCAATGACGATGAAAAAGCCTGGGCAATGCGCCCATCACCAAGGCTCCCCCAACGGCGGCTACCGCTCCACCCCAGTAGCTGTCTATCCAGTAATTGAAAGTGGCGAAACGCAGAACGAACAGAACTCCGCCAAGCAGCGCCCAGTCGGGGGGGAGCCACCCTTGTAACATCCACGCCACCGCGGCACACATCGCGGCCACGCTCAGAAGCACGCCAATCCAGGGATGGCCGAGCCTCTCTCCCAACGCCAAAACCGCGCCTTGCGCCGGAGGGTATTTCGACATGTACGTAGGCTGCTGATTGACTTGTATGGTGTCCAGGAAAACCCACATGGGGTGGGTTGGGTTCGCGAGCCGACCATGGGCAAACGTGTCGCCGGCCAGGAGGTAGCTGAACTCGTCATGCAATTCCGGTATTGGCACCGGCATCAGCCACAACAGGCTCACCCGAACCAGGATCGCCGCCGTCGCGATCCCAATCGGCACCAGCGACTTGTTCCGCGCCATCCCCTTCCCGACCTTCTCAACCCGTTTGGAGAAGCGGTCGCCAAGCAGGGGCGCGTACCATGCCAAGGCAACGGCGGCGAGCAGAACAACAGCACCGCCATAAACCAGGAAAGATCTTACAAAGGAGACGACCGGGGGCGCGAACCACGTCACGGTGACCAGCAGCGGCAGAATCAGCCAGTGCACTTGGGATAGGAATTCTGCGAGCACGAAAGTTTTGTTTCCCGTTCAGGCCAGAGCCGGGGGTTACGCGCAACAGGCGTTCCAGCGACGCAGGCTGATCTTATCAGACGGGCACACCGCCCTAGGTTCCTTGAAGCCGCGTTGCAGGGCAGAGTGGTTGCCGCGATGCGCGGCCCACGTGTAGAATCGGCTCCTTCCCTCGAGTGCGCATGGTGCCCTCAAATTCCGACGCGTTCCCACTCTCCGGCCCGATTCTGCGCACCGTGAGACCACCCCAAATCGCCAGTAGCGGCGCCGAGGAGACACGAAAAGAGCCACAAAAACACCCCTTCGTGCGCAGGCCGAAGGCTGCTGGCCGGTTGCTATTTCTCATGGTTTTCTTGCTGAGCGCACTCTATGCGGCGAAGGACCTCAAGCGCGGATGGGTCCCGGCTGACGAAGGCACCCTCGGACAATCTGCGGAACGAGTGCTGCAAGGAGAACTCCCGCACAAGGATTTCCACGAAGGCTATACCGGGGGATTGACCTATTTAAACGCGCTTGCCTTCCGTGTACTGGGAACCAACCTGGCTAGCCTTCGATACGTGTTGTATTTGTTTTTCCTGGCCTGGGTTCCGGCCACCTATTACGTGGCCTTGCGTTTCGTCTCCTCGCCAGTTGCCAGTGCGGTTGCGTTTCTGGCCGTGGCGTGGAGTATTCCAAACTATTCGGCTCCCATGCCGTCCTGGTACAACCTGTTTTTCGCTACCTTCGGGCTAGTCTCGATCCTGCGCTACATCGAGACGGGAAGCCGCCGGTGGCTGTTTATTGCCGGCCTGTGTGGCGGCCTGTCGTTTCTGTGCAAGGTAACAGGCCTCTATTTCGTGGGGGGAGTTTTGTTGTTTATCGTGTTTCGTGAGCAGGTGGCGCCTGCGAACCGATCATCAGGCAACACTGAGACCGTTTTGTACAGATTCTTTCTTGTTGGTTCTCTGCTCCTGTACGAAGCCTTGCTCGTCATCCTTCTCCGAAGGGCGTACACCGCTGAGACTTTCCTGTATTTCTTGCTTCCCGATCTTGCGATTGGCGCAGCCATCGTTTGGAACGAATTCTTTCTGGTCGAGGCGCGAAACCGGCGGTTTGCATTCCTCTTTCGCGAGCTGGCGCCGTTCGCGGCCGGTATTGCCCTCCCGGTCCTGGTCTTCCTGGTGCCGAATTTCCTGACTGGATCCTTGTTTCAGTTTGTACGGGATGTTTTCATCCTGCCTGGGCAAAGGTTCATCCCTCACGCGACCTTGCAGCCGCCGGGAGGGCACTCCATTCTAGCGATTGCTGCCGACCTGGTGCTGATCGCTGCTGTGTTCTTCGCCGGAAAGCGAATCAGAACAGCCGTGGGGCTGCTGACTCTGATTGGAACGCCTGTCATCCTGCTGATTGCTCGTGCGAAGAACGGTATCTACATGGCGGTGTGGCATACGATTTGGGTTCTTGTGCCTATCGTGATGGTGCTGGGCGTTGTGCTGGTACTTTGCCAGTCGATGCGGCGCCAGATGGATGCCATTCGGCAGCAGCAAATTTTCCTGGTCCTATCCGTTGCAGCAACGTGCAATCTGATTCAGTTCCCGTTCACTGCGCCCATGTACCTGTTGTACGTTGTTCCACTTGTAATTTTGGCGGTAACCGCTTTGCTCAGCCGCCTGCAAGACCCGCCTCGATTGCTCGTGGCCGCGGCGCTTTGCTTTTATCTTCTGTATGCCATGTTGGAGGTAACGCCGGGATTTATTTACGCTATGGGATGGCGCTATTCGCCCGATGAGCAAAGCACCAAGCTTACGCTTCCCCGCGCTGGTGGTCTGCGTGTATCACCTGAAACAGCGAGGACCTATGAGGAACTGGGCGCTCTCCTCGAACAGCATGCGAATGGTGAATACATCTACGCTGGGCCCGACTGCCCCGAGGTGTATTTCCTTTACGGGTTTCGGAACCCAACGCGCGCGTTTTTTGAGTTCAACGAGGAACCGGCGGGGCGAACTCAACGCATTCTGGCCACCATCCACGAGCACGGCGTTCGGCGGGTAGTCTTGAATCATGATCTTCATGATTTTCAGTTCTCGGGCCCTGTCCCCGCCGACCTCGAGGCCGCACTTGCCCGCGAGTTCCCTAATCGCGCCGATGCTGGAGGTTTCGAGGTCCGATGGAAGCCATGAACCCTTGGGATGGCTGAAGTTGTTCCGGTAGCTTGGGGAGGTGTAAGTGGGCGCCCGGGAAACCACGGCCATCGCAACTCTCACTGAGACGACTGCAACCGACGCGCGCAGTACGGCGTCTCCGCAACTTGTTGCCAGCCGGTGAGAATTCCTGGCGTCCACGGTGGACAGACGGTTACGACCAGTTTTGCATGGGAACGGGCAAAGGCTTCATACGCTTGTTGTCGCACCTGCTCGGGGGCGTCCCAGAATTCTTTGGAGCCATGGTTCGCGTCCATGATCTCAGCGACGATGCGCAGTTTTGCCAGGCGGGCCCAATACGCACCTGTGCCGTCGGCGATGACCGCGACCTTGTCACCGGGTTGAGCCCCCATGCGCCGAAGCTGCTCGGCGGCAACGACGTCCTGCCACGCTGACTCCGGCCCGGTTCCCGGGATCGCCATATGGTTCGTGGCGACGCGAACCGTGTAGTCCGCCGTGCCCAGCGCCATCACAAGAAACACCGCGAGGACTATGCAGGCGACAGTCTTTTGAACCTCCGGGCGAAATCGCGCCGCCGCCAGCAATGTAAGAAACAACACCAGAACCGAGCCCCCCAAGAAACGATCTTCTTCATGCACGGGAAGGTAGATCCCCATGAGGGCCAGCGACATGGCCAGGAATGGCCACAACTCGCGCAAACCTGGCCAAGCCAGCTGCCCGCTGATCAGTGCGAGCGCGATGATTCCAGCGACTAGCTCGGGCCGGGCACGGAACAACAAGCAGATCTCGCTCGGGATAGTAACCGCGAGCGCTTCTATTTGAAGTTTTGAATGGAAATGCCACTGCAGCCCCTCATCCCAATACGAGGGGTCGGTCCATGGGGGATAAGTGCCGACGACTGGACCGTCGAACTCAAAGAGGGCAGGGCGCCGCAGCAGTTGGCGCGTCGGATGCACGGGTGTCCCACTGCCCGGGACCTCTCCCTGCCAATTTCTCGTAAATGTCCCACGAGACACGAACCACGCATAGTTCAACCTCCCCGAATCGCCAAACGTGAAGCGGCCCTTCTGGTGAGATAGCAAGGCGATCGACGGAGCGCATGCGCAGAGAAAGACGAGACCGGCTAGTGCGATCCGGCGCCCCCAACCTTGGTGCGAACTTGGATCCGAGCGTTTCCATAAATAAGCCGCGCCGAGAGTCACAAAGCCTATGGGGAGCAATATTGCTTTCGTCCAGTATCCAACAGCGAGGATGAGGCCAAACCACGCGAACTTCCAAAGCTCGTTGCCCTGCCGAAGCCGCAACAGCATTCCCGCCGTCATGCAAACGCAAGCCATCACGGCTAGATCCGGTGTGACTTCGTACACCGCTTCCACTTGTGAAGCGGTCCACCAAAATATGGAATATGCCAGGAGAACCAGCGCCCACTCCGGCAAAGGTTGCCCGTCGTCCGGCGTTGCGCCAGAATCTCGTTCTTTACCGAACGCGAGCAACCCGTGCAACAGGAAGCGAAAGGTAAACAGCACAGCGACAAAGACTCCAAAGTTGACCAGGTGAACCAGAGGAAATTCCCACTTCGGCGAAGGCTTCGCTAACCCGAGGACGACCCCGAGTGTCCACGGATATAAAGGGCTCCAATATGCGTTTACTGCGTTCGCCCAATCGCGACGAAAGAAAGAGTCGCCAACATCCAGGTAAGAGATGCCATCCGGATTCATCGAGTAGCGGCCAAACCACGCGTGTAACGCCCCAAGTGCGAGGGTTGCAAACAAGAGGATACGTTCCATCGGGAGCCGGGCGAAGAGACGATCGGGCATTTAGGAAAGTCCGAACCGTGCAGCGCGAGACGAAGCCATGCGCACCAGCCTTTCGCCGAGAAGTATATCTCGGACGGCGTCTCCCCAGGGTGGAGGCTGGCGGTTTTGACAACGTTCCAACTCGCACTGTGATTGGCATCGCAGAATGCCGTGGAAAGCATCACGCGTTCTCGTCCCAGAAGGCGAGAGGACCTGCCGAGACCACCTGATTTTCAACCTTGATCGTCACGATTCAGACCAACCGGAAGAACCTGGTCGACGCCCAACCCGTTCTGCGCTTATAGTTTCCGAGACCCTGCGATTACCAAGCAGGTGTGACTTGGATCACGGACCTGTGCCCGCGCAGAGTTCAAAATTGCAACAGTGTTGGGCAACCAAACTCGAATGGAGCTTGCAGATGAAGAAAGTTAACGTCGCAGTGCTGACCGTTGCAACCGCATTGGCGGTTGTTCTTACCCTCTCCCTGTCGGCCAATGCGCAAAGCGCCGATCTCTTCAAATCGAAATGCGTCATGTGCCACGGCGCCGACGGAACCGGCTCGGCAGTGGGAAAGAAGATGGGCGCGCATGATTTTACAACTGCTGAAGTGCAGAAGATGTCGGACGCCGATCTCACGGGGATCATCACGAACGGCAAGAACAAGATGCCCAAGTACGCGGATAAGTTGAAGCCGGAAGAGATTAAGGGGCTGGTGGCTTTCATCCGCACCCTTAAGAAATAGTTCTGGCCACTTTTTGCCATCGAGACTAGGGGATTGTCCAACGCCGCGGAAGGAAGCGCGGCCAGGTGTGAAGTGTGTCTGGGTCAGCGGCGCATAGAAGGAAGAAGAAAGGGGAGTAGCGGTCGCCAATGAATCTGCGAGAACGCATCCGGGAGCGGACGCAACCCATTTATTTTCTAGGGCAGAATCCCATCACCCTTACGGGCGCCGTGGTGACGACAAGCACGGCGCTGACCACCGTCGCCTTCTGGTTCTATGACATCTTCTTGCCAGGGCCGCCGCATCCTTATATTGGCCTTCTGGTCTTTCTGATCCTCCCCGGCATTTTTGTACTCGGATTACTGCTGATTCCACTTGGCATTTGGCTCCGGCGGCGGAGTCTGCTAGAGAGCGGGAAACTGCCGGCGGTCTTCCCCGCCATCGACTTGGGGGTGCCCCTGGTGCGGCGCACCTTGGAGTACGTGGCAGCCGCGACCGTCCTCAACCTTCTCATCATTGCGACTGCATCGTACCGCGGCGTGGCGTACATGGATTCGACGACCTTCTGCGGCAAGACCTGTCACACCGTAATGGATCCCGAGTACACCGCCTATCAGAATTCTCCGCACGCCCATGTGGACTGTGTCGCGTGCCACATCGGACCGGGAGCGGGTTGGTTTGTTCGCTCCAAGCTTTCCGGTCTGCGGCAGGTGTTCGCAGTGACGTTCCACACCTATTCGCGCCCGGTTCCTTCACCGGTAAAGTACCTGCGACCGGCGCGCGAGACCTGTGAGCAGTGCCACTGGCCCCAGCGTTTTACCGGGGACAAGTTCCTGGTGAATACCAGCTACAAGGACAACGAAAAGAACACGCCCCAGACCGACGTCTTGCTGCTGAAAGTTGGCGGACGCACCTGGCAGGGTTCGGTCGGCATCCACGGGCGCCACCTCGCCGACATGGCGCGCATCCGCTACATTTCGACCGACCCCGAGCGCCAGACCATCCCGGCCGTCTACTACACCGACGACAAGGGCAAGACCACCGAATTCATCTCCAGCGATGCCAAGCCCACCAAAGAACAATTGGACAAGGGAGAACATCGCGTGATGGATTGCGTGGATTGCCACAACCGGCCCACGCACGCCTTCGACCTGCCGGAAAACGCAATCGACAAGGCCATGTCGCTCGGGCGCATCAGCCCGGAGCTTCCCTACATCCGGAAGAAGGCGGTCGAGGTTCTCAAGGTGGAGTATCCCGCGCGCGATGTGGCCGAGCATCGCATCAAGGAAGAGCTCAATAATTTCTACCGCACGAATTATCCGCAGATTTACGAGACGCGGCGCACGGTGGTGGAACAAGCTGGCGATGAAGTGGCGAGGATCTACCTGCGCAACATCTTTCCGGACATGCGTGTGACCTGGGGCGTGCACCCGAACAATCTTGGGCACAATGATTCGCCGGGCTGCTTCCGCTGCCATGACGGCAGTCATACCAGCGCCGACGGCCAGACCATCACCAATGATTGTTCGGCGTGCCACAGTTTGCTGGCGGTGCAGGAGGAGAACCCGAAAGTGCTTACGGATGTTGGCATGAAGTAAGCAGGGCCGAAAGTTTGACATGCCTGAAAGAAACATTATGCGGAGGAAGTGGCGCGCAGGTCCGCGAATTGCAGTCGTGACGCTGCTCGCCATAATTTTCCCGCTGCTGTTTTCCGAGCGCCCCGCCCACGCCGCCGACCCGCCGGGGGCTGAATGTCTGATGTGCCACGGCGAGAAGAGCATGACCACGACGCGCGCCGGCAAAACGGTTTCGCTGTACGTGGACGGCAAGAAATTTGCCAGTTCCATCCATGGCAGCTTGGGATGCACGGGCTGCCACGCCGACCTGGAAGGAAAGGATTTCCCGCACGAAAAGCCGGCGCCGGTAAAGTGTGGCACGTGCCACACCACCGAGCAGGAGCAACATGCCCGGTCGCTCCACGGCAAGGCGATTGCGCACGGCGATCCCCTGGCGCCCCACTGTGTGACTTGTCACGGCAACCACGACATCGTTCCGGTGAAGGACGCGCGGTCGGCAGTCGCGCCGCTGAAAGTGCCCTTCGTTTGCGGCCAGTGCCATCGCGAAGGAACCACGGTTTCGCGCAATCGTCCCATTCCCCAGGACAATATTCTGGAGAACTACTCCGAGAGCATCCACGGGGAGGCCTTGCTGAAGAAGGGACTGTCGGTGGCTCCGAACTGCGCCACCTGCCACACCGCGCACTTGATCTTGCCGCATACCGATCCGGCTTCTTCGATCAATCGCAAGAATATTGCCGCCACCTGCACGAAATGCCACACGCAAATCGAAACGGTCCACCGGAAGACCATTCGTGGAGAGTTGTGGGAAAAACAGGCGAACGTGCTGCCGGCCTGCCCGGACTGCCATCAACCGCATAAGATCAGGAACGTCTTCTATGCGCAGGGGATGGCCGATGCGGATTGCATGCGTTGTCACGCCGACGAGAAACTGCGTCGCGCCCGCGACGGGAAATCCATGTACGTCAACGCGGCCGAGGTCAACCATTCGCGGCACAGCGAGGAACCTGGCAGGCTTCGGAACGTGGCCTGCAGCCAATGCCACTCCGAAGTCAACGCTTCCCACGTCCGGCCTTGCGAGACGATCACCCACGAGGTGGACTGCACCGCTTGCCACGATGAAATTGGCAAGCAATACGCTGCCAGCATCCACGGGCAACTTTTCAACAAGAACGATCCGAATGCCCCGACCTGCAAGGAATGCCATGGCACACATGGAATCCTTGGCAAACAGGATCCGCAGTCATCGACTTTTGCGGTCAATGTTCCCGGGCTTTGCGCGCGGTGTCACCGCGAGGGCCAGAAGGCTGCGGTGCGCTACACCGGATTGCAGCATGAAATCATCAGTAACTACACGGAGAGCATTCACGGAACTCTACTCAAGAACGGCCTGACGGTGACGGCGACCTGCACCAGTTGCCACACCGCACACCAGATCCTTCCCCGGAACGATCCGGCGTCCAGTGTCAACGCCAATAACGTGCCGACTACCTGCGGCAAGTGCCACCACGGCATCGAGGAGCAGTTCGAGAACAGCATCCATGCCAAGCGAGTGAGCGGATACAGTAAGCCACTTCCGGTTTGCAACGATTGCCACACCGCTCATTCCATCCACCGCACGGATGAGAACAGCTTCCGGCTGAACGTGATGACTACGTGCGGACGATGCCACCAGCAGATTGCGGAGACCTATTTTGATACGTATCACGGGAAGGTCTCGAAACTGGGGTACACGAAGGCGGCCAAGTGCTATGACTGCCATGGCGCTCACGACGTGCTGGCGGTAACCGATCCGCGCTCGCACCTCAGCCGGGCCAACGTGGCCGCCACCTGCGGGAAGTGCCATGCGGGCGCGACCCGGCGCTTTGCCGGATACTTGACGCACGCCACCCACCACGACCCGCGAAAATACCCGTTCCTGTTCTATACCTTCTGGGGCATGACCGCGCTGCTCCTGGTGACGTTCGTAGTCGGCGGCATGCATACGCTGCTCTGGCTGCCCCGAGCTTTCCAGATGCGCCGGGAGTTGCGCGCGGCGGAAGCGGAACTGGCGGTCGCGAACGAGGAGGGCGCCGATGTCTAACGGCGGAGTTCAAAGACGCCAGTTCGTCCGCTTCAGCCGGCTGCAGCGCATCCTGCACATCTGCATGATCGTGAGCTTCATGAGCCTGGCACTGACCGGGCTAACCCTGAAGTTCTCCTACACAAAATGGGCGTCGGTGCTTTCGCACCTGCTCGGGGGATTCGAGAACGCGGGCTACATCCACCGCACCGCTGCCGTGGTGATGTTCGGAGTTTTCGTTACTCATCTGGTGGACTTGTACAAGTTGAAAAAAAGAGAGCACGGTACCTGGATTGCGCTGTTGCTGGGGCCGGGCAGCATGACCATGAACCGCAGGGACCTGACGGAGTTCGTGGGCACGCTGAAGTGGTTTGTGGGCCGGGGCAAGCGGCCGGCCTATGGCCGCTGGACCTACTGGGAAAAGTTCGACTATTTTGCGGTGTTTTGGGGAATCGCGGTGATTGGTTCCACCGGCCTCACGCTGTGGTTCCCGGTGTTCTTCACACGTTTTTTGCCGGGGTGGCTCCTCAACGTTACCACCATCATTCACAGCGACGAGGCGCTGCTGGCCACGGGCTTCATCTTTACCGTGCATTTTTTCAATACCCATTTGCGGCCGGAAAAGTTTCCCATGGACATTACGGTATTCACCGGCCGCATGCCGCTCGAGGAATTGGAAAGGGACAAGCCCAGAGAGTATGAAGAGTTGGTGGCCAGCGGGAAGCTCGAGGAAAAGATGGAGGAGGCTTATCCGGCGATCGTCACCCGCACGATTCGCGCCTTCGCCTGGGCCGCGCTGGCGGTGGGCTTCAGCATTGTGCTGTGGATCATCTATGCCATGTTGTTCGCGTACCGCTAGCAGCCTGCGGTGCAAGTACGGTTTGTATCAGGGTATGCCTTCAGGCATACCGTAAGTGCCGTGTGATGAGGGCGCCTTCAGGCGCTGCATCTGGCCCCTGGAGTTTCATCACGGGCAGCTGGATTTGCGGTTGAACTTTTCGGGAAGGATGTTGAAATTGCTCGCGACTCGGGTTGTTTTGGTTTCCCTGGCTTTGTCTTTGACTTTGGCTTCGGCCTCGCCCGCCGCGGACCAGGAATGTCTGGCATGCCACGGCGAGGCGGGAATGAAGTCCGATGCCGGGAAGAGCATTTCCGTCGACCCGGCCAAACATGCCGCCAGCGCCCATGGGGTTCTCGGCTGCAAGGATTGCCACACTTCGATCAAAGAGTTCCCGCATCCCGCCAAAATCCCCAAAGTGCAATGCGCCAAATGCCACGCGGACGAAGCCAAGTCGTTCCCCGCCAGCGTACACTCCATGCTCGGCGAATCCGCGTGCGCGTCGTGCCACGGCAACGCGCACGAACTCACCACGGCGGAAAATCTGATTCCCGGAAAGTGCGCGGAGTGTCATGCGCAGGAAGTGAAGGAGCTCAAATCCAGTATCCACGGGCAGGCCGCTAAAAACGGCGACCCCGACGCACCCAAATGCGAGTCCTGCCACGGTCCCATCCACGCCGTGAAACCCTCCAGCGAAGCGGACTCGACCGTGGCTCGCAAGAACCTGGCGGATACTTGCGCGAAATGCCATAGCGATGCGGGGTTCTTGTCGCGGCACAACATTCCAGTGGTGCATCCGGTGGATTCCTATAAGCAAAGCGTTCACGGGCGCGCGGTTGCGCTTGGCAAGGATGCGGCAACCTGTTCCAGTTGCCATGGCAGTCATGACATCTATCCCGCCACCGACACGCGATCGAAGGTCAATCACTGGAAGGTGCCGGAGACGTGCGCGCAATGCCACCAGGAAATTGCGCGGGAGTTCAACGACAGTGTTCACGGGGAAGCGGTCAAGGCCGGCGTGCGGGATGCGCCGGTTTGCATCGACTGCCACGGCGAACACCTGATCATGGACCCGAAGAGCGCGGCCTCGCCCTTAAATGCCAGGAATGTCTCCGAGGAGACTTGCGGGCGTTGCCATGGCGATCCGCGCCTGGCCCTGCGCAACGATTTGCCCGCGGATCGCCTGCCATCCTATGCCGGCAGCTATCACGGGCTGGCCCTCCAGGAAGGGAAAGTGACGGCGGCGAATTGCGCTTCGTGCCATGGGGTGCACTCCATTCTTCGTTCCAGCGACCCGCGCTCGACCGTCAATGCCGCCAACCTCGCGAAAACCTGCGGGGCATGTCACAAAGGCGTGGCCGAAGCCAAATTCACCATCGGTCCCATCCATGTGCAGACTGGCGCGGGCCCGAATAACCCGGTGGTGCAGTGGATTCGCTGGACCTACTGGGTGCTGATCCCGGCGACGCTGGGCTTCATGCTGCTGCACAATTTGGTGGACCTCCTGTCGAAGCTCATTCGGCGGAAGCCGCGGAGGGAATCCGGCGAGGTGGTGCTGCGGATGAACTTGTGGTTCCGCGTTGCGCACTGGGGCATCATGGTCAGCTTCCCCACGCTGGTGTTCACGGGATTTGCCTTGAAGTATCCGGAGAGTTGGTGGTCGAAGCCGCTGCTGCTCTGGGAGTCGGGCGTCGGCGTGCGCGGCGGGCTGCACCGCACTGCAGCCATCGTTATGATCCTGGCAACGTTGTATCACTTCGTGCATCTGGCGATGAAGAAGCGCGATCGCTCTTTCCTGTGGGCCATGATCCCGACCATCAAGGACGCCACCGACATGCTGCAAGTCTTCCGCTACAACCTCGGCCTCACCCAACAGGAGCCGAAGTTCGCGAAATTCAACTATGCGGAGAAGATGGAATACTGGGCCTTTCTGTGGGGCACGGTGGTCATGGGAGTCTCCGGCTTCCTGCTGTGGTTCAACAATTTCACGCTGCGCCATTTTCCGAAATGGGTGACCGACGCTGCCACGGCAGTGCATTGGTATGAGGCGCTGCTGGCGACCTTCTCCATCCTCATCTGGCACTTCTATCTGGTGATCTTCGATCCCATGGTCTATCCAATGGATACGGCCTGGCTGAACGGCAAAATCCCGGCCGATCATTACCGCCATGCGCGCCCGGAATATTTCCGCACCCTGAAACGGGCCGGCTTGGTGGAGTTGCCTAATGACCATGACGAATAAGCGACCGTAGCGCCGCCGTCCCGGCAGGATGCCGTCGCTACGGTAGTCCAGGCGCACTTGACAAGCCGTGGTATGCTGCCGCCCCCGCCGAGCAGATCTCTGCGCGTTGGGACGTCATGGCTGGCGGTTCCGGTCATGCCCGCGAGATCCGAGTTCTTTTCGCAGTCCCAAGGTAAGAGTAGCCGACGACTCGCCCAGAATTACTGCATCTCTCTGCAATGTGCTGGGCAGGCTATAATTACGCGCACGGATGGTTCTCACCTCTGGCACGAAACTTGGTTCCTATGAAATTCAATCGCTGCTAGGCGCAGGCGGCATGGGCGAAGTGTATCGTGCCCGCGACACTCGTCTCGACCGCGAGGTCGCGATTAAGGTCCTGCCTGCCGCATTCTCCGCAGACAGTGATCGGTTGCACCGCTTCGAGAAGGAAGCACGCTCGGCATCTGCTCTCAACCACCCGAATATCATTACCATCCACGAACTAGGACAGGACGGCTCCACTCACTACATTGCGATGGAGCTGGTCGAGGGGAAGACGCTGCGCGAACTGCTTCTCTCCGGCTCGCTGTCCATGCGAAAAGCAATTGAAATCGCGGCGCAGGTTGCGGACGGTTTGACCAAGGCGCATGAAGCGGGCATCGCACACAGGGACTTAAAGCCCGAGAATCTGATGGTCTCTCACGATGGATTTGTTAAAATCCTCGACTTTGGCCTAGCGAAGCTGGCGTCGCCGGGCGGAGAGCGGCCGGATATGTGCGCCACGTTGCAGACCACACCGGGTCTGTTTCTGGGAACGGTGGAATACATGTCGCCCGAGCAGGCCAGCGGCCAGCAGTTGGATTTCCGAGGAGACCAGTTCTCATTCGGCTTGGTGCTCTACGAAATGGTGACCGGGAAGCGCGCCTTTCAGAGAAGCACAGCAGCGGAGACACTGGTGGCCATTCTCCGGGAACAAGCCGCACCGATCGGAGTGCAAAACCCCGACGCCCCGGCTCCGCTGTGTTGGGCTATCGAGAGGTGTCTGGCGAAAGAGCCCGAAAAGCGCTACGTCTCTACCCGAGACCTCGCGCGGGAACTTGCAGCCATACGCGACCGCTTCACCGAGAAGCCAGTTCAGCAAGCGGAAATCCGCGCGACCAATCTTCCGGCGCAGCGCACCGGTTTTGTGGGGCGGGAGAAGGAAGTAGCTGCCGCCAAAGAACTACTGCTGCGTCAGAATGTCCGCCTGGTCACGATTACGGGTCCAGGCGGAATCGGCAAGACGCGTCTCGCGGTGCAGGCGGCGAGTGATCTGGTCGAGTGCTTTCCAGGCGGCACCCATTTTGTCCCGCTTTCCTCGCTGAGCGATCCGGGCTTGATCGCTTCCGCGATCGTTCAGACGTTGGGGATCCGGGAGGCAGGAGGTCAGTCGCCGCTCGAAATACTCAAGAAGAATTTACAGGATTCATGGCGCACACCAATGTTGCTCCTGCTGGACAATTTCGAGCACCTGGTTCAGGCGGCCCCTACCGTGGCAGAGCTCCTAGCTACGGGTCCCAATCTTAAAATCATGGTAACGAGCCGGGCAGCGCTGCATGTATACGGAGAACATGAATTTCCTGTGCCGCCGCTAGCGCTGCCGGATTCGCGGTCCACGCCTTCGGTGGAGGTCCTGTCACAGTGCCCCGCAGTCGCGCTGTTCGTACAACGCGCCGCCGCCGCTAAGCCAGATTTTGAACTGAATCGAGAAAACGCGCCTGCCATCGCCGAGATTTGCGCCCGGCTGGATGGTCTGCCTCTCGCGATCGAACTCGCGGCCGCCCGGGTCAAAGTTCTTTCGCCCTCTGCCATGCTGCCACGCCTGTCCAGCCGGTTGCAGCTCTTAACTGGCGGCTCGCGCGACCTGCCGCAGCGGCAGCAGACGCTGCGCGCCGCCATGGATTGGAGCTACGATCTGCTGAGCGCCGCCGAGCAGAAGCTTTTCCGAAGATTATCGGTGTTCGTAGGCGGATGCAATCTGGAGGGAGTCGAAGCGGTATGCGACACCAAGAGTGATCTCGATTTGGACCTGCTCGACGGCATGGCGTCCATGGTGGACAAAAGCCTGGTGCAGCAGGTCGAGCAAGCGAGAGGTGAATCGCGGTTCATGATGCTGGAAACGATTCGCGAGTACGCTCTGGAAAAACTGGAAGCAAACGGCGAGGAAGCCTTGACGAAGCGCGCCCACGCCGCCTACTGCCTGGTGCTGGCAGAAGAAGAAGGTACGGAGCAGAGCGGCGCGGTAGCTGCGGAATGGCTGGTGCGCCTCGGGTTCGAACACGACAATTTTCGCGCGGCTCTGGAGTGGCTGACTCAAACCAAAGATGTGGATTGGGGACTGCGTCTCGGCACAGCCCTGTTTCGCTTTTGGGAGATTCGCGAGTTTTTCGCCGAAGGCAGGGACAGGTTGGGTAGATTGCTGAAGCTCACAGGAGCGGCAACTCCCACGAAGCTCCGCATGCGAGCGCTCTTTGCAGCTGGAGTGCTCGCCGGGGAGCAGGGAGATTACGCATCGGCGGATGCACTCATCAACGAAAGTCAAGACATCGCGCATGAGTTGGGTGACAAAATGGGCGTCGCCGTCTCTCTAAATGCGCTAGCGGTCTTTGCTCGCGACCGGGGTGATGTCGCAGTTGCGCATATCCTGTTCGAAGCAAGCCTTGCGCTGTGGAGAGAATTGGGTGACCAAAAGGCTGTCGCTCGTTCTCTCAGTAACCTGGCGAATGTCGTCAAGTTGCAAGGTGACTATGCCCGCGCACGCTCCCTATACGCGGAGTGTCTCTCCATCTTCCAAGGACTGGGAGATCGGACAGGCGTTGCTTGGTCGACGAACTACCAGGGGGATGTCGCTCGCGATCAAGGTGACTCCGCATCCGCGCGGACATTGTACCAACAGGGCTTAGTGATTTTTCGGGAACTCGGCGACCGCTGGGGTATTGCCGGCACGCTCGCCGATCTGGGGAGCCTGGCCAGAGAACAGGGGGATTATCCCACAGCACGCTCTCTGTACCGGGGAAGCATAAAACTTTTCCAGGAACTGGGCCATAAACGCGGAATTGCGCGTCTGCTGGAGTGTTTCGCGTGCTCAGCGGCTGTTCAACTCGAAGCCGAGAGTTCGCTACGGCTGGCGGGCGCTGCGGCTGCGCTGCGCCAAAACATTGGCGCTCCGCTCACGCCCGCGGAACAGGCCAAACTGGAAGCAAGTCTGCATCCGGCACGGCAGGCATTGACCAACACGGCAGGCGCGACGGCTTGGTTAGAAGGTTGGGCTTTGCCGGCAGATAAGGCTATTGAGGAGGTCCTGATGCCCGAGGCTGCATCTCCCTCGGGTTAGGGCACGGGAGCCCCGGACGGGCCGACGCTGATGGCAAAAGACAATCCGGATGCCCCAGGGAAGGTTCAGCCAGCGCTTACCGCGCGATTGTCGGGTCGATAAGTCGGCGCACGGCGGAGACGCGATTGGCAGGAAGGCCTACGCGCCTGGCGTGTTCTTGGATGGTCGCCTCGTCCGGAGCGAGGTAGACGCAATACACCTTGTCGCCGGTTACGTAGCTATGGAGCCACTGGATCTCGGGGCCCATTCCCTTAAGAACGTTGACCGACTTTTGGGACACTTCCCGCAATTGGGCGTCGGTTAGATTTCCGGCTCCCGGGATTTCGCGTTCGATGACAAATTTGGGCATGGCCCCCCCGATGTGCACAGATGCTAGCATGCAGATGGAGCGTCTTCAAGACAGCTTGGCCGAATCCGTCGCGGTCCGCGAAAAATGGCCGAGTAATACAACGAAGGAGGTCGCCATGGATATTTTCGCTTCAGAAGCCGCTGAAAGAGCAATACCGCAATGACCCAAATGCCTCACAAATCACAATCCGGGCGAAAGGCGGACAGACACGGGTTCTTAAGAGGAACAGGGCCGGTGCGGGTCACCGGCCCCTGTCGAATGCTGCTTCTACGCTGTGATATCTACGCCGTGATCAGGGATTCCAAGGCCCCGCGGCTGGGGATGACAAGAGTAGCGCCGCTTTGCTGGATGAGATGCTGCTTCTTGAAGCCCGCGAAAAGGCGGCTGACGGTTTCGCGCGAGGTGCCAATCATCTGCCCGATCTCTTCGTGCGTCAACGCCAGTTTCATTTGGCTGGGGTTTCTGGCATCGGTGTTCTGGTCCAGCCATCCTACCAGCAGCCGGGCGAGCTTTTCACTGGCTGAGTCGGAAAGGATCAGGTCGCGGATTTCGCGGCAGGTGGAGGCGTAATCCTGGCTGATGTGCTGGGTCACCCACAGAGCAAGTTCGCCGTGCTGGCGCATGAGGCGCAGCAGATCGCTCTGTCGCAGGAAGCTGATCTCGCAGGGCTCCTGGGTCTCGGCCGTGGCTTCGTACTTGTATCCTGCAACCACCGCGGCGACTCCTAATGCGCCACCGGCTTCGACGATTCGCAGAATCAGCGTGCGGCCGTCACTCCCACAAATGGAAAGTTTTACTCGGCCTCGACGCACGATGAACACACCTCTTGGCGCCTGGCCTTCCGCGAACAAAACCGCTCCCGTGGGATAGGTCGTGGTGAGGGCTTCCAGTTCCAGGGCATCGGCCACGGCTGGAGAAAGATCGCAAAAAGTTTTGTCTTCTGGGGCAAGTTTCTGGGGGTTATCTACCACTTGTGTGGGCATAATTGCCTCCGGCCACAGGTACGTTGGCAAGCGCTTGGCCATTCTTCATTAGGCTGGGGAAGACTTCCGTGGGAGTTCTCTAAGTGAAACAAAATAAGTGGTTTACTTTGATGCGGTGAGATGCGGTCAGACCCGCCGCCTATCGGATTAGAGCCCGGAAATGAGTGGTTTCACACACTGGTGTGTGATCTCCATCACCAGTGCTCTGGTTATGTGACCAAGGGAGTGGTCCCAAAACGAATGCCCAGAGGTGCGGATTTCCAGGGTTCGCATCCTCAAGATTCGATCCCCAGCTTTCACCCCAGCGCCGTATGGATCGTGTTGAGCAGAGCCGTTCGCGTGAACGGCTTTTCGAGCAGAGTGACGCCGCGCTTCAACACTTCCCGTTCCGCGATCAGCTCGCCCGTGTAGCCCGACATGTATACAACTTTCAGGGCCGGGTGCGAGGAACCCAGGCGCTCCACCAGTTCAGGCCCGCTCACCCGGCGCATCACGACGTCGGTCAACAACAGATCGATCACACCCGGATAAGACTGTACCGATTCGAGCGCCGACTCGCCGTCATTGGCTTCGACCACGTTATAGCCGCGCTCCTCGAGCACCTTCTTTGTCAAGCTGCGCATGACTTCGTCGTCTTCCACGAGCAAGATCGTCGTCCCCTGCCGTTTCGAACCGACGTTCTCCGCTTCCGGCTTGGTTCCGAGCCCGATCTTATGCTCCGCGCTCGGGAGATAAATCTTGAACGTCGTTCCGTGTCCCAGTTCACTGTAGACCAGGATGTGTCCCGCGCTCTGCTTGACAATTCCGTAGACCGTGGCCAGGCCCAAGCCTGTTCCTTTGCCCGCCTCTTTGGTGGTGAAGAAGGGCTCGAAGATGCGCGACGCGGTAGCTTCATCCATGCCGTTGCCGGTATCGCTGATGGCAAGCACAACGTATTTTCCCGCAGGCATGGCTTGACGCTGCTCGGCGAAGGCCTCGTCGAATTTCGCGGTGCCCGTTTCCAGAATGAACTTGCCGCCACGAGGCATGGCGTCGCGCGCGTTCACCGCGAGGTTGACTACGATCTGGTCGAGTTGGCCAGGGTCGGCCTCGACTACGGCCGACGGGGATCGGGAAACAATCAGAACCTCGACATCGTCTCCCATCAGAGGACGCAGGAGCTTGCTCACGTCCTTCAATCGCTCGTTCAGATCGAGAATGCGGGGCTTGATGGTAGAAGATCGGCTGAAGGCGAGAAGTTGCCGAGTTAGCGCCGAGCCGCGTTCAATGGCCTTCTTGATGTTCTCGACATAGATCGACGATTCCGCGGCCGGCTCGATGCGCTCGCGCAGGAATTCGCTGCACGCATTGATGATCCCCAAAATGTTGTTAAAGTCGTGCGCGACTCCTCCCGCCAGCCGGCCGATTGCTTCCATTTTTTGGGATTGGTGAAGCTGGCTCTCGGTTCGTTTTTGGTCGGTGATGTCGCGCGCGATCGCCGAGGCTCCGATGACGTCGCCTTTCGCATCGCGCAAGGGAGACACGGAAATGGAGACATCCAGACGGCGTCCGTCCTTCGTGACCCGTACCGATTCACGATGCTCGATGCCTTCCCCTTGCGCGACCTTCTCTAAAATCTCGGAACTTTCGTCGGGAAGTCCGTTGGCAGCGTCATGCGGGGGAACGAGAAGGGATATGTGCTTTCCGATGACTTCTTCCGGCGCGTAACCGTAGATGCGCTCCGCTCCCTTGTTCCAACTCGTAATGATGCCGTCCGGGTCCTGGCCGATAATGGCGTCCTCCGAGGAATCGATAATCAAGGCCAGCCGGGACCGGTATTCGCCCAGTTGCTCCACCGTTCTCTGATACAGTTCTTCATTCGCCCGGCGCAGTTCTTCTTCCATGCGTTTGCGCGCGCCGATGTCGCGGATCGCACTGAGCACGAACATCCCTTTTTCCGTGGAGACAGGACTGAGACTGACCTCCACCGGAAACTCCGAGCCATCGCGTCGTCGTCCGTAGAGATCGATGTTCGCTCCCATGCGGCGCGTTTTCGGCGTTTGCGCGAAGTTCTCGCGATGATGGTGGTGCTCGCGGCGATAGCTCTCGGGGACGAGGATTTCGACTTTCTGGCCGATCAGTTCGTCGCGCTCATAGCCAAATAACGTTTGCGTTTGTGAATTTAACTGAACAATGACTCCATCGCGATCGACCGCGACGATGGCATCCGGAAGGGCCTCTAGGAGATCATTCGATAGGAGGATTTCTGCCATGGTCTTAGCTGAGAGCGCTTGTGCCGGCTGCTTCTGATCCGCGGAAAGTCGTGACATAGCACCTCCACCGGTTCCAACTGGCGGTCCCTCAATTTATGTCATAACCTGCTCGCCTGTAAAGATGGGGAAAGCAAGTCGTTGAATTCACAGGAGATGCAAGGACAGGTTCAGATGAGTGTGATCACAATCACGTGAAGATGTGACGGACATCACAACAGCCTCAGAGTCATTAATGAACTCCGCCAACGATCGAAAATGCCCTCTCTTCCAGGCGTTGCTTGCGATGCGGCGGAGCGCACGACCAAGTTCATGCGCCCGTTCCTTTCTCCGCCTTTAAGGTGGATTTCAAGATCAAAGGCGATGAAGCCCGCTCATGCTGCACGCTGGTCTAAATCTGGGCGTCGTCGAGTGGCAGGGCAAGATGGATATCGACAAAGCGGTTGCCACAGGGCAGAAGTTGTTGGACACGAATCCGAACTATGAAGGCAAGGACAAGGTTCTGGAACTTATGGCGCAGGCGAAAAACACTCGGGAGTTAAACCGGGGACACCAGCAAAGCCGTTGCCCTAATAGAAGGAATCACGAGCAGAGTAAGACCGGATAGCGCGGCAAGAAATCCGGCGGGCTTCAGTCTCGCGCGAGAGCTTCGCGCAGCCTGCGGCCCGCCGCTCTTAGGCTGCTTTCTTGGACTGTCTGATTTTCGCCCAACGTGCTTTCTGGGCCAGAGAGATTCTCCGGCGCCCTGCTGCGGAAAGAACACGCTTGGCGCGATGCGGTGTCCCTGCGTGTGCGGTTGAGCCCGCGCTTCGAGTCAGCTTTTCGAGAACCGAAATAGCTTCCCCAAGCTTTTGGACTTGGTTCTGCGCATCCCGGCGTTCCTCGCGGAGCCGGACTAGTGCCTTAACAATGTTTGTCATCAAATACCCCCTCGGGTAACTACCGTCGGCCATTGTATTACTAAGTCGGCGAATCTGTAAGAACTAATTATTTCCAAATTGGGATTACATGGAGCCGGGGCGCTACGAGGACGATGACCGAGGATGATGCCCCGGCGATGATGACCCGGAGTCGACGGTCCCATTCCAGAAGGCCTGCCCACAGCCTTATCCCAGAGCCGGCAGAAGTCCCGACGACCCCAACAGGAAGAGCGCGCCCACCGCCAGGCTATAAATCGCTGTAAGCGCGGTCACTACAAACTGAAAGCGCGGCAGCCGCGAACTGAATCCGAAAAGCCCCACCGCCGACGCCGTCATCACCGTGTTCATTGCCAGGAGTCCCGCGATAAACATCGCCAGGCCAACAAAGCCCTTGCCGACTCCGCCAAGATTGGCCGCCAGCAGAAAGATCGCCAATTGGCTGGGCGTCTCCGCCCCGAGCCCGTGTACGACGCCGATCATCAACACGGATCTCGAATTGTAATTCCAGGCCGTGTCCGTGGGAGGCGGGACGTAGTGATCGTGACCGTAGCCTTTCATCTTCCAGCGGATCCAGCGCAGCGCCCCAGCCATAAGGTGAAAGCGGCTGCGCGGCGCGGAGTTCCCGTTGAAAAGCGATCCCAAAACATACACTCCAAGGACCAGCAAGGTGACTCCCACTAAGCGCTCGGCGATCCGATCCATGCCGTGGGGCAGCGAGAGCTGAAACACGATGACGGCACTGCCCAGTATGGCAACCGTGACCCCGTGTCCCAAGGCGTAGAGCAGGCCGAGTCGCATGCCGCGCCAGCGATTGGTCTGCACACTGGTGATGTCGGTGATGGCGGCGATGTGATCGTAGTCGAATCCGTGGCGGAAACCGAGGATCGCCGCCGAGAGGAGCGCAAGTTGAAGGCTGTTGGGCGTGACGGTCATGGAGGATGGATATGGATGAGGATGGGGCTCTGCGTAACGCCTTCACTGTTCCACGTCTTTATTGTTCCACACCCGGTTCAGAATCGGAAATTCGCCCGGACAAACGGAAACCGTCGGAGTCAGTCGGATGTATCGAACTTGGGTGCGCAAAGGAAGGTTCCCGGCTTGAAACATCGGGTCCGAAGTTCCCGTGCGCGCGCCAAGCCACCTAAAATCGGCTCTCGCCGACGGACCGAAAAGCGGCTACAATGGCGGCAATCCAATCGTAACTGGAGGTAGCGCGGTGAACCCAATGCGTCCTTATGGTGTTACTGCAATGTGTGCGGCGGTGTGGTTCGCAGTCTTAAGTATGGCGGCGGGTCTGTGCGCTCAGGAAGCCGCTGCTCCCAGACACACCGGAGTTCCGCAAGACTGGTCCCAGGGCCATATCGTGTTCAGCCGCGATGCGCTCGCGCGGCACCCGGAGTTGATTTACCGGGAACCGCGTATTCTGTATCAGGCGATGCAGCGCTGGCGGGCTCCGAATCCAATTGTCTCTTACGGCGCCGACCCCCTTCCGGCTTCCGTCAACGACTCCAGCCAACGCGATTGGAAGGTGGTTTTGGGGTCGCGCGTTATCAATCATATGTATCCCGCCAAGTTTTCCTTCGATCCTGCCGCCAAGCCCGATTGCATCAATGACTACGTCGTGTTCGGGATGGTAGCGTTCGACACTCCCGGGGCTAGCGGAGGCCAGGCCAATCTTGCCGCCTTCAACAATCTCTATGTCAACAGCACCGGCACCGGGTTTTGTAGCGGCACGGCTCCGAACGTACTGTTCGCCTATAACATCACCACCGTCACGGGGGGCAGAATCTCGACTTCGCCGGTTCTTTCCGAAGATGGAACGAAGATCGCCTTCGTGGAAAGCGTTCCCGGAACCACTCCCCAGGCCATTTTCCATGTCTTGACTTGGGCCCCTGGTGGCGCGCTCAACAAAGCCGTCGCGCCCGCGCTCGGGTCCATGACTTCCCTGTCCTTCTCCCCAACCTCCAACTGCACGGCTTCATCGCCGTGGATCGATTACGCCACGGATGTTGTCTACGTGGGTTCGGATAAGGGCGACGTTTACAAAATTACGGGCGTCTTCAAGGGAACGCCCGCTTTGGCCGGAGGTTCGTGGCCAGTCACGGTTCATACCAACTTCCATCTAACTCCTCCGGTTCTCGACGCGGGCCGGAGCGTGCTGATGGTCGGGAGCAGTGACGGCGTCCTCTACAAGATCGACACCACGACGGGCGTGCTCGCATCCTCATCCCTCAGGGTTGGGAAAAACGGAGGTACCAGTTCCGGTATCGTAGCCCCGCCGATTGTGGATGGCACCAGCGGCACAACCTTCGTCGTTAGCGCCAATGACGGCACTTCCGCCGTTCTGGTCGAAGCGGACACCGCCAGCATGACGCAGTTGGCGAAGGCGCGCATCGGCCTGGGCTCCTCCGGCGGAACCGTCCTCAACCTCTACGATCCCGCTTTGAGCAACGATTACTTCAACGATTCCTCGACGGGAGTGATTCGGCTTTGCGGAACGGGCGTCGCTGATACCACGCCGTGGCAGTACGCCTTCGGGTTCACGGTGCCCGGCACGCAGCCCATCCTGAAGGGATCCCCTTCGTTCTCACTGCAACTTCTCACGTCCACAAATGCCCGCTGTATTGGATGGACGGAATTCTTTAACCCCAATGTCGGTGTTGGTGGAACCGATTTCTTTTTTTTCGGCCTGACCCAGGACTGTACCGGGACGGGGCAAGCCGGCGGGTGTGTGGCGGAGACCACTGGGAATACCGCGATCACCACAGCGACTGTGAACGGCGGGCCCAGTGGGATCATCGTCGACAACTACAGCACCGACCTTGGGGCTTCCAGCATCTATCTGACCTCCGAGAATATAGGTACCGCTTATAAATTTACCCAGAACGGCTTGCAATAGTGCGATAGATAGTGCAATTGATCGATTGTCCGTGTGGTAACCGGCAACCCTTCGGCAAGCTCAGGGCAGGCCCTTCGGCAAGCTCAGTGGAGGCTCTTGCATCCGTTTCTGGCGCTGTCGTCCCGCGCGCTGTAACCCGCGTTCCCACCGATTTCCAAGAGCGTGCAAGATTCAGCATCCGCTAGGGCGCGAATTCTCCTACAATGTCAGCGATGAGGTTGCCGTGAGCGCACACCATCCGAATCCTCCCGACCCAGAGCGGCAGGAACTGGAGCCCGACCAGCCAGAGCCGGACGAGCCAAAGCAGGGCGAGCGGAACGATCAGCCCGTCGAAGGCCCCCTCGAAGGCAAGGGGGTCGAAGAGTTTTTTCAGCGCCTTCCCGGCAATTTTCGCTGGCCCAAACCGAATGCCGAGGCTGTGGCTGCGGCGGTGGAAGCGATCCATCGCATCTCGGCGAGCCCAGCGACGCAGGACCGGGCGGCGGCCGGTGATGCGGGCCAACCGGGCACCGCCTGCTCCGAATGCGGACGTGCGCTGCCGGCGGGCGCTCGCTTTTGTATCTGGTGCGGGATCCCGACCGAGCCCACCGCCGCTGACACCGCCGCTCCGCTGTACTCTCGCGCCGGCGCGCAACACCACGTTCACCACCACTATCACCATCTCATCCCCAGTCAGGGGACGGCATCCGGCGTGCCCGCTGCCGAATCCCAGTCCTCCGCTCCTCGCGGCCGTGCTCCCGGTTCGGCGGGCGGTTCGGCGGGCAAGTCGACCGGCGGCCGCGCCGAAGCCGGCGCCCGCCAGGTTGTCCAGGACTGGGCGCAAGCCTGCAATACCAAACACATCGACGACCTGCTCGCACTCTACGCCGCCGACGCGACCCTGATCCGCTCCAGTGTTCCTCCGGTTCGCAGCCTGCCTGCCATCCGCGAGTTTCTGGTCTCGCTGCTCGAAGCCGGATTGGGCGACGTCGAGATGGAATCGCTGCGCGTCGAAGTGATGGGTGAGATTGCTCTCGATCTCGGCCGCTGCAAGATGCTCGTGCCCATAGCCATGGGCAAGCGCCGCGAAGAGCGCGGGAAATATCTGATCGTACTGGTGCGCCAGCCCGCTGGCACATGGAAGATTCTTGCCGATTGCTGGTCCGCCGACCTGGCGGTCAGCGCCCCAACTCTGGAAACCGCTGCCCGAAAGGGAAGCGAACCGATCCCGCCTCTGCGGAAGCCCCGCTGAACCCGTCACATGATTTGCATTGAAAAAGACGAGGTGTAGCGTCGCATCCGGGGCAGGTCAATCGAACCAATCAGCATTCCCCGAAGGGCGGAGGGGCAGAGGACTGAGGCTTGAAGAGCTAAAAGCTAACAGCTAACAGCTAACAGCGGTTCTAATAAATCCCTCTGTTCTTCGACGACACATGGAACTCCAGGTCGGTCGCGTAACCGGGCAATTCAAGCGGAACGCTGTAGTCGCATTCAATGGCGATCGAGCCATTGCCGATCCCGCTGCCCGACCGCGTGACATGGACCTGCTTGTCCGTCAAGTCGATATCGTAACTGTGGGCTTGCTTGATAATGGCCGTGCGAATGTCCTCTTCCGAGCGCGTGGTGTAGGTAGATTGCAGGGCTTCGGTCTTGACCGCATCCTGGAACTCGTAGTTCGAGAAATACGGTGGGATGACTTTAATGCCCACCAGGATTACCAGCCCAAAGACGGCCAAACCGAAGACTAATTTCAGAGTTGCCATAGGGAACAATCGCCAAATCGCCGGTTGCGAGTCTTAATGCCGCGAGTTGCCATCGCGAGCCGTTTCCATTCTGCGCCGGCCCGTTCCGCCGGTTAGCGAGCGACCGGACGCAGTTCCTGGAAATACTCCGTTATGGCAGAAATTCTAACGTCCACGGTTTGGCGAGTCGAGCGCTGAACGACTTCCAACATACCTTCGGTAACCTTCTTTCCCACGTTGACACGAAAGGGGATACCCACCAGGTCAGCATCCTTGAACTTCACCCCTGGCCTTTCGTCCCGATCGTCCAGTAAAACGTCGTATCCGGACGCCTCCAGTTGCCGGGCAACCTCCTCGGCGGTGGTGCGGATCGTTTCATCCTTGGTGTTGGTGGCGACTACGATCACCTCAAACGGCGCGATGGATGGCGGCAGCCAGAATCCGTTCTCGTCGTTATTCTGCTCGATGGCCGCGGTCAGGATGCGCTCGATGCCAATCCCGTAGCTCCCCATGATGGGCGCGACCTCTTTGCCGTTGCGGTCGAGCACGTGCGCACCCATCGATTCCGAATACTTGTAGCCCAGCTTGAAGATGTGCCCGACCTCGACGGCAGTATCGATGCGCAAGGGAGCGCCGCAGTTGGGGCAATCTTCGCCGGCGGTGACGCTGCGCAGATCGGCGGCGAGGGTGTACTGGAAGTCCTTGCCGGGAGTCACATTTTTGAAATGGTAGTCAAGCTTGTTGGCGCCGCAGATCATGTTAGTGCGGCCGACGAGCGCCTCGTCGAGCAGGACATGGACAGCGCGCGAATCGTATTTTGGATCCCCGGGGCGTTCTTTCCGATCCCAGACGCCGAGCGTATCTTTGGACTTCACCACCAAGCCAATCGGTCCGATGTAACCAGCCGGCCCCTGGAAGTATTTCTCCAACTCTTCGGTTTGCATGGGACGAAGTTGGCTCGCCTTCACCAGCGTGAGCAGCTTGGTCTCGTTCACCATGTGGTCGCCGCGCAGGAAGACCACCACGGGCTGCTCCAGCGTCTTCGCTCCGTCTTTGTCTTTGTCCTTGCCGGGATTCTGCGCCATGTAGGCGACGGTCTTGATGTCCTGCTTGGCGGAAATTTTCAGGAATTCCGCCACGTCGGCGATCGCGCCTTTCCCCGGCGTATGCACCAGCAGCGGCTTGCCGTCGCCCTCGGGCTTCAAATCTTCGATGGAAGCAAGTTTCGAGGTCGCCTTCTCCATATTGGCCGCGTAGGCGCACTTTTCGCAGCTCACGACCTGATCCTCGCCCGCGGGAGTGCGCACCATGAATTCCTGCGACTGCGATCCTCCCATGGCGCCCGAATGCGCGTCGATCACCATGTACTTCAGGCCGCAGCGATCGAATATGCGGCAATAGGTGTCGTAATGTTTGAGGTAGGAGACGTCGAGTCCGGTCGCATCCATGTCGAACGAGTAAGCGTCTTTCATGATGAACTGACGCACCCGCAGCAGGCCCGACTTGGGACGAGGCTCGTCGCGGAACTTGGTCTGAATCTGATACCAGATCTGCGGCAGTTGCTTGTAGCTGCGCAGCTCCTTGCGCGCGATGTCGGTCATGACTTCTTCGTGGGTAAAGCCCAGGCAAAGATCGGCGCCCTTGCGGTCTTTGAGGCGGAACATGTTGTCGCCCATCACGGTCCAGCGTCCGCTCTCCTCCCACAGATCGCGTGGATGCAGCGTGGGCAGGTAGAACTCCTGCCCAATCTTGTCCATCTCCTGGCGGACGATGCCCATGATCTTCTGGGTAGTGCGATTGCCGAGGAATAGGAACGAGTAGATGCCAGCGCCCAGTTGGCGGATGTAGCCAGCGCGGACCAGCAGCTTGTGGCTAGCGACTTCGGCATCAGCCGGAGCCTCGCGAAGAGTAGGAATAAAGAGTTGCGACCAGCGGTGCATGGTTATGGTTTCCAATCGAGAGAGAATCTTCGATTGTAAACGATGGGATTGTTAGTGCGATGGATTCGCCGACACAACGGTTAACTTGGACTTGGCCGCAACGAAAGTGTCAGTCCGCGATGTCGCGTGCACGATGACTGTCGGAGGGCTGGGAACGTTTTGAGGTGCGGTGTAAAGCCCGATATCAGAGATAGTCCCGCAATCCGATTTCGAGCAGCCGGGGCCCGAAACACTCCACGTCACTGACGTGTCCCCAATCCCCTTCCCCGAGGCAGAGAATTGTAATGTCGATCCCGCTGGGACCTGAACGCCGCCGCACGGCGAAACACTGATCGAAATACCATTGCCGGGCGAGAGATTGTAAAAGTAGAAAAAGCGCAATCCAAGCCGCTGCCCCGGGAACGCCACGGGCAGCGCGATGAATGGCGCGGAGGCAACAATGCTCCCCCACGCCGCTCGGTCAAGCGCCACGTCGCCGGAGGAATTATGTAGCTTCATGCCGTCGATTTTGCCGTCCTTGAGGACGGTGAATTCGATCGAGACTTTGCCCTGCTTTAGAACCGGTGGGTACACCGACGGCGGCATCAGGTTATACCAGTTCTGACGCACGGTTTTCACGATCTGCGTCATATACGGGCCGAAATCCACCCCCATTGTGTCAGTGAGGATTTCCGCCGGCATCCCCGGACTCGCGCCGGTCGAGCATGGAGTGGCCGGCGGGCTGTTCGCGTAGGCCCCGCTGCTCCCGGCATCCGGCGGTTTCGTCTCGGCGGTTTGAGCGACAACGCAGATGCAGGTTGTCAGTACGAGGATGCCACTCAATGTTTGCCCAATGGACATATATGCCTCAGGTGATTAAATCGTGAAGAACGCCCAGCGCCTGCCGCCGAAAGTATATCGTGGATGACTTCTCCTAAGAAACCGCGTGTGCCCACTCCTTGTTGTTTTACGTTCCGCCTCACTCATCTCCCCCAACCGGCTGATTTCACGCAGGATGGCTGAAATCAGCCACTCGTCTTACCGCAACTTTTCTCTCCCGTCCGAGTTCAAGTGAGTAGGCGCTTCAGAAGAAACAAAAAGCTGAAGGACCTCATGCTCCGGCGAATCGCAACGTCGAATCGCAACCGCGAATCGCTGAGGGGAGGAAAGGGAGGTTCACCATGAAATACCTGAGATATGTTGCGCTGCTTGCGTTACTGGCCTTGCCACTCGCGTATTCGCAGGCTGAGGTCAGGGTCGGAGTGGGCATTGGCGTCGGCGGCTATGTGGCTGGCCCGCCGGTCTGCGCTTATGGCTATTACCCGGACTATCCGTATACTTGCGCGCCCTACGGCTACTACGGTCCGAGCTGGTTCGCGAACGGGATCTTTATCGGCGCAGGCCCCTGGTACCACGGCTGGGGACATCCATATTACGGACGCGCCTACGGTCGCGGCTTCTATGGACGTGGCTTCAATGGACATGGATATGAACATGGACCGGTCGCTCGGCGCGGCTTCGAAGGACGCGGCCCGGTCGCGAACTCGCGTGGAGGGTCCCGTGGAGGAGGCCGGGGCCGCCGCTAACTAACCTAATCCAAACCGCACCGGAAATTGACGAACGGCGGGTGCCCCGCGTCTCGCTTGTTGAGACGTGGGGCTTTTCGCAGCAATCGCGAAAGCCTGGGCCCACCCTTAACGCAAAAGCATTATTGCATCGGCCTGGTATGCTCCGCATACTCAGGCGCGGTGATCGCGACCGAATCCTCACGCGCATAAACTCGGTCGCCAGTAACGGCTAACCATTAACCGCTAACCATGAAGTTCGCGCCCAGCGCACGGATCGTTGCCCAGTTGCTCGTTGCCTGGTTGATCGCTGCCCTGCTGGTTCTGCCGGCGGCAATGTCGGCATCCGCCGTCGAACACCCCATCGAGCATCCCGGCATCCTCCCCAAGGATGCCAACTGTTCCTCCTGTCACGCCAATAAGACCAAGGGCAAGTCCGTGCATTCCGCCATGGCGATTCCTTGCACCGTCTGCCATCTGGCAACGACCGAAGGCGACATGACCACGCTGATTCTATCCATGCCAAAAGAAAAAATCTGTTTCGCCTGCCATGAGAAATCCGCGCAATCGCAACGGCACAAGCCAGGCGCAAAAGGACAATGTGTGGACTGTCACGATTCTCACAACAGTGTTCGCCGCTCCCTGCTGCGAGAGCACGCCGGGCCAAGTTAACGCGACGTTTTTCTCTCTGACTGCCGCCATCTCCCCCTATCTTTTCAACAACTTACCTCCATAAAATCCCCCATTTCCCCGCTTAACCCCGTTTTTCTTCCCTTCATTGCCTTCTTGGTGCGCAACGAGCGCGGTTTCCATAGGATCGGAGTGACCCAATCCACGCATCGAAACTTCTAGGTTTTAACGGTAGGTTTCCCGTGGATAAGTCTATTTTCGCAGGCCCCCGCACGCGGGACCGCGGGGATAGTTCTAACTCCCGAGTTGAAGAAAGCGAGAGCAGAATGCACAAGCCGATCAAGTATGTTGAGAAGGCCGTGACGGTTGCCGCCACGGGCGCATGGGCAGTGTTTCAACGCCTTAACCGCATCGCCCCGAATGACGCGCCGATTCCGAAGTGGTCCGATAAGCCCCTGCTCAAGTCGTGGGAAAAGTCGAAGCCGCCGCTGGGCTGGCCGCGCTCGACCGATTCACTTTGTCCGAGGTGCGTGCCTGAAATTCGGCAGCAGATTCTCGACGGCCACCTGCCGGTCGACGTGCTGATGAACGAAAAAGTGGGAGAGATCAAGGCCCAGATCGTTGAACGTGACGGCAAGATCTGGATGGTCAAGGACTGCGCCAAGCACGGGCACTTCGAAGACTTGATGTCGATTGACACGGAGTTCACCAAGCACCTGGAAGAGAGTTTCCCCGGCCGCGACATCAAGGCCCACAGCGACGAACATCTGCACCATCATGGAACTTCGACGGTGAAATACGGACGCGGCGCGGTGCTGACCGTCGATCTCACCAACCGCTGCAACATGATGTGCGACCCCTGCTTCATGGACGCGAACCAGGTTGGGTACGTCCACGAACTGACGTGGGAAGAAATCAAGACCGTGCTCGACAACGCGATTACTGTGAAGCCGAAGCGGCAGATGTCGGTACAGTTCTCCGGCGGCGAGCCCACGCTTTCGCCGTACTTCCTCGATGCGGTTCGGTACGCCCGCAAAGTTGGATATAACAGCGTGCAGGCGGCAACTAACGGAATTGAATTTGCCAAGAGTTTTGAATTCTGCCAGCAAGCAGTCGAAGCCGGCATGCGCTACGCCTATTTGCAATTTGACGGGATCGGTAACGCGGCCAACGATCATCGCGCCGTCGGCAACTTGTTCGACGTGAAGTTGAAGGCCATCGACAACCTGCATAAGGCGGGCTGCGAAATCGTGCCCGTGATCACCATCATCAACGGCATTAACAACGAGCAGGTAGGAAGAATCATTCAGTTCGCGCTCGACAATCCCAAGAAGATCGGCTTCCTGAGCTTCCAGCCGGTTTCCTTTACCGGACGCGACGAAGCCATCACCGACGAACGGCGGCAAGCGCAGCGTTACACACTGGCGCACTTGGCGCACGACGTAAAGAACCAGACCGGGTACGGCGTCCCCGCTCGCGACTGGTACCCCATCAGTTTCATGAGCACGTTTTCCGACTGGGCCGACGTGATGCACGCTCAGGACTCGAATAACGACTGGGGCCAACTCTCCTGCGGATGCCATCCGAATTGCGGAACGGGGATGGCGATGATGATCGATAAGGAGACCAAGGAAGCGGTGCCGGTTACGGCTTTCCTCAAGGGCGATCAATTGGCCAAGGACATTGCCAAGGTCAACGATGCGGCTCGTTCGAAGTTCTGGACGGCATTTGGAATGGCGCTGTGCTTGATGAAGAACTACGATCCGTTCCAATCGCCTAGGCATTTCAAGATGACGGACCTGCTGAAGAAGTTCGACAAGAACTTCAATGCTACCGGGAGGAACTACGGCAAAGTCGGTCCGGACCGGACGATTGACGATGTGATGAAGCGGCGGCAGGACCGATGGAACTTCCTGTTCATCGCCGGGATGTGGTTCCAGGATCTGTTTAACTACGACTTCCGGCGCACCGAGCAGTGCATCATTCCTTACGCGACGCAGGAAGGCGAGATCAGCTTCTGCGCCTACAACACAGGTGTGGGCTGGCGCAACATCATCGAGAAGATGCACATGACTTCGACGCTCACCAAGTGGTACGAAGAGCACGGGCGTCACGAGATCTTCGCGGGCGGCAAGAAAGTCAAGATGCAAGACGAAACGCACGCCCTCTACCTGCGCGACGAAATCGTGACCAACGAAGTGCAGCACGATCTCGACAAGCTGGGGATTGCGAAGACGGCGCGCGAAGAGAAGGCGCGGGCCCGCGATAAGAAGGCCGAGAGCGTCAGAGTCGATAACCGGGTCAAGAACGACGCGGCCTACGACGCGCGCATGGCGCAGCTCTATCGGGAAGTCGTGCTGAAAGAGAAGCCGGCAACGTCGAATGAAGGCGGATTCATTCCGCTGGGCGCGATCACGGCAGCGATGGCTCCGGCCAATGGGAATGGCAACAGCCACGCGAAAGAGACTGAAGAAGTTGGCGAACCGGTGGCGGGAGACTAGTTCTTAGCTCCCGGTTCTCAGTTCTCAGGGGCCACTCGAAACGAGCGGCCTTTTGTTTTGACTCCGGTTCATGACGTACCGAGGTGGTAGAAATAGCTATATGGATAGCCGTTTCAAAGTTTCGCGGAGAAAGTTCATTCAGTCGGCTTCGCTGGTCACAACCGGGGTTGCGATCCCGCAGGTGTGGCTGCCACGCGCGCTGGCAACGGCTCCAGTTGCGCAACCGCTCCAGCAATTCGGCTACGGCGATGTGGTGGTGACCAGTGAACTTCATGAAAAGCAACTTCAGGAGACGCATGCAGTTCTCATGGGGTTGAGTGAAGACAGCCTGCTGAAGCCCTTGCGGCAGATGTCTGGGCAGCCCGCCCCGGGCGAGGATCTGGGCGGCTGGTACCACTACAATCCCGACTACAAGTGGGGAGATCAAGCGGGCTTTGCCCCCAGTTGTACGTTCGGCCAATGGGTTTCGGCGCTGGCGCGAATGTATGCCATCACAGGATCGCAAGCAACGCGCGACAAAGTGCTGCGCTTGAACCGCTTGTATGCCAAGACGATTTCAGCCGACTACTACGAGAAGAACCGCTTTCCCGCTTACTGCTACGACAAGCTGCTGTGCGGACTCATGGACTCGCATGAGTTTGCCGGCGATCCCGGTGCCTTCTCCATTCTCGAGCACACGACCGATACCGCGCTGCCGCATTTGCCGGGGAAGGCCATCGAACACGGGAAAAGGTGGCGGCCGAATACGGATGAAATTTACACCTGGGACGAGTCCTACACCAACTCCGAGAATCTATTTCTCGCCTATCAGCGCGGAGCTGGGGAACGCTACCGTGCGCTCGGAGTGCAGTATCTCGACGACGAGTATTTCGATCCTTTGAGTGAAGGCCGCAATGTGCTTACTGGGCGGCATGCTTACAGCTACGTCAATTCGCTCAGTTCCGCCATGCAGGCGTATTTGACGTTGGGCAGCGAGAAACACTTACGCGCCGCGAAAAGCGCGTTTGAGATGCTTACGGCGCAAAGCTATGCCACCGGCGGCTGGGGTCCGGATGAAACGCTGCGCGCTCCGGGCAGTGGGGATGTTTACGCCAGCCTGAGCAATACTCACAGCAGTTTCGAGACGCCGTGCGGATCCTATGCTCACTTCAAACTGGCCCGCTACTTGCTGCGCGTGACGCGCGACACGCGCTACGGCGACAGCATGGAGCGCATGATGTACAACACCGTGCTCGGCGCCAAGCCGCTCGAAGCCGACGGCAGGACTTTCTACTATGCCGACTACAACTTCAAGGGTCGCAAGTTCTACAAGCCGGAGCGCTGGCCCTGCTGCTCCGGGACGCTTCCGCAGGTGGCGGCTGACTATCGGATCAACACCTACTTCTGCGATCCGCAGGGCATTTACGTCAACCTGTATATACCGTCAAAGCTGCGATGGACACAGGACGGCGCCCAAGTCTTGCTGACGCAAACGGGTAACTATCCGTTCGAAAGTGTGGTGCAATTCGAGGTGCGGACGTCGAAAGCGACGGAATTTGCGGTGAATTTCCGGTTACCTTCATGGGCGACAGGCGCTTCGATTTCGGTCAACGGCCGCCGGATGCAAGGCCTCGCCACTCCGCGAAACTTTGCGTCGGTCCGCCGCACATGGAAGTCGGGAGACCGCGTTGAAGTGGATCTGCCGGCTACGATGCGGCTCGAAGCCATCGATCCACAACACGCGCAAACGGTGGCGTTGTTATCGGGTCCGCTGGTGTTGTTTGCCATCACCGAGGCGCAGCCTGCGCTGACACGCGAACAATTGCTTGCCGCGAAGAAGACAGGTGCGCAGAGCTGGGAAGTTCGAACGGGCAGCGGACCCATGAAGATGTTGCCATTCACCGCCATTGGAGAGGAACAGTACTCCACCTACCTGCGAGTTTCGTAGAGGAACGCGCAGCCCGCGCCGAGCAGGCGGAGAGGCGGGTCACCTGCTGCGGTATGCTCCCCACACATTCACGCGATCCAATCTTACAAGGCTGCAAAACATCCCTGGGAGACTGCGGTACAATCTGTGGCACTTTCTCAAACCGTAGCGACTACGTTGACCAATAACTTTCACTGAGGAGGAAGCATGAGTTTATCGAAACGCGCCATCGCGGAGTTTTTCGGAACCTTCTGGCTGGTCTTTGGAGGATGCGGAAGCGCAGTGCTGGCGGCGGCCTTTCCGCAACTGGGTATTGGATTTGCCGGCGTGGCACTGGCCTTCGGTTTGACCGTGCTAACGATGGCGTTTGCCATAGGACACATTTCGGGATGTCATTTGAATCCGGCGGTTTCGGCGGGACTGGTGGCGGGAAAGCGGTTTCCGGCATCGGAATTCTTGCCCTACGCGGCGGCGCAAGTGCTTGGCGGGATCGCCGGCGCGGGCGTGCTCTATGTGATTGCAAGTGGCAAGGCTGGCTTCGACCTGAGCGGCGGTTTTGCTTCGAATGGCTACGGAGCGCACTCTCCAGGCGGTTATCCGCTGCTGTCGTGCCTGGCGGCGGAAGTCGTGCTGACGTTCTTCTTCTTGATGATCATCATGGGATCGACGGACAAGCGGGCTCAGGCGGGGTTTGCACCGATCGCGATCGGGTTGGGATTGACGCTGATCCACCTGATTGGAATTCCGGTGACCAACCTTTCGGTGAATCCGGCGCGGAGTACGGGCCCCGCGGTTTTTGTCGGCGGATGGGCCCTTTCGCAATTGTGGCTGTTCTGGCTGGCTCCAATTGTGGGCGGAGTGCTGGCAGGCGGATTCTATCGTGCGGTGTTTGGAGAGTGAGCCGCGACCTGACGTTCCTGTAGAGACGGGGCTTGCCCCGTCTCCGCCGCGGGAGACGCGGCAAGCCGCGTCTCTACGAGAAGAAAATCTTCAACAACGTGTGCGGGCGATCCCCGGCTCCATCAAAATCTCTGAATTTGCGGTACCCTCGACTGTTCTGCTTCGGCTGAGAGTGCGCGGACAAAGCTTGCCCTGAGCGAAGTCGAAGGGAGTGTCCGCGCCACAACGGGCAATGGCTGAGTCGGCAATGGCTGAGTCCACGGAAATTCGGGACGCGTCGCTGGGGGAACTCGCCCTGGCGTTTCTGAAGCTGGGCACGATTGCGTTTGGCGGGCCCGCGGCGCATCTCGCGATGATGGAAGAAGAATTCGTGCGGCGGCGGCGGTGGATCACCCAGGCCGAATTCCTCGACCGGATGGCGGCCGCCAACCTGATTCCCGGTCCCAGTTCGACGGAGACGACGATCTTCATCGGCCAGCTCAAACGCGGCTGGCGTGGACTGATCGTAGCCGGCTCCTGCTTCCTGCTTCCGGCTGCGGTCATCGTTTCGATGATTGCCTGGGCCTACGTGCGCTATGGCGCCCTGCCGCAGGTGGCGGGCATGCTGTATGCGATCAAGCCGGTCGTGGTTGCCATCGTGATTCAGGCGCTGTGGAAGCTGTCGAAAACCGGGGTGCGGACAAAATTTCTTGCGGCTATCGCAGCCCTCGCGGTCGTGCTCAATCTTTTCGGACTCGGCCCAATCCTGGTGCTTCTCATCGCCGGGACGATATCCGCCGCAGCCCTATGGCTAAAAATAAAGACAAAGATAAAGATGAACGCCAGGCCCACGGCCGTTTCCCTGGCTGCGCTCCCGAAATTCTTCGCAGCGGCTCTGGCCACGGCGGCGACGGCCGCAGCGCTGCCTTTCACCTTATGGCGGCTGTTTCTATCGTTTCTGAAGATCGGGTCGGTGATTTTTGGCAGCGGCTATGTGCTGCTCGCGTTTCTGCAGTCGGAGTTCGTCGAGCGCTTGCACTGGCTTACCGAGAAGCAGTTGATCGACGCGGTAGCGGTTGGGCAATTCACGCCCGGCCCAGTATTCACCACCGCAACCTTCATTGGCTACATCCTGGGGGGATGGCTGGGCGCAATCATTGCCACGGTTGGCATCTTTTTGCCGGGCTTTTTGTTGGTGGCGGCGAGTGGCCCGCTGCTCCCGCGGATTCGCCGGTCGCCTGTAATCTCCGCCGCGCTCGACGGAGTGGTTGCTGGTTCGCTCGCTCTCATGGCCGTGGTGACCTGGCAACTGGGGAAGGCTGCGATCGTGGATCGAATGACGATCGCTATCTTTGTGGTGTGCGTGGTCGCGCTGCTGCGGTTCCGCGTGAACTCGGTGTGGCTGATCGGCGCCGCCGCCGTGGCAGGGTGGATTCTGCAGGCGGTGCGGTAGCGGCTTTGGACAGAGACGCCGCAAACTAGTCTCTACTGCCAGCATCATGTTAGAAGGGGGCAAGGGTAACAATGTCAGAGTTCTGTATCCGGGCCGCTGTGCGCGGCGACCTGCCGCGCCTGACCGAAATCTACAACTACTATGTCGTCAACACTCCGGTGACGTTCGACGTCGAGCCGTACACGGTGGAACGGCGGGAGGCATGGTTCGCGCAGTTTGGCGCGACGGGACGATATCGGCTGATCGTTGCCGAGGAAAATGGGGTGGTGATGGGATACGCGGGGACGACGCGGTTTCGTCCCAAGGCAGCATACGAGACGACCGTGGAAACGACGATTTATTGCGCGCAGGATGCGGTGGGAAAGGGCATCGGGCGGCGCTTGTACGCGGAGCTGTTTGCCATGTTGAAGGGCGAGGACATCCATCGTTTTGTGGCGGGATATGCGCTGCCGAATGCGGCGACCGAAGCTCTGCATCGGCAATTCAACTTCAGGGTGGTCGGTGTGTTCCACGAGAATGGGCGGAAGTTCGGGAAGTACTGGGATGTCTGCTGGGTGGAGCGCGCAGGCTGAAAACCCGTGCGGAGATGGGCTTGCGGTTATTTTTCATCCTTTATGAAGGAGAGGTTAAAATGGATAATTCCGGCCAGCCTCCCGAAGACACTGTGAGCGCCGCCCGGTTTGAGCCGTGGAACCTGTGAACAAAATCGATAGTGGGTCGGCGCGAACCAAGGTTGACGCCAACTCGCCGACTCTGCCCAGCATTTCGCCACCTCGTCGTCCGCGCCCCTCGTCGCCCGTTTATTGGCGAGTCGAGGGAAGCCTGCTGGAGCTGACCACGGTTCGTCCGATCGCCTTTTTCACCTGGAACAGCCAGACATATATCGCGCGGGCGGCGCGCCGCAGCCTGGTGCTGCTGATGGCGCTGCTGCGTCCATTCTTGTATGCGGCGAATCGCATTGCCGCCACTCGGATTGTGCACGCTGTGCTGCGCGGGATTACCCGCGACCGGCTCGATCTGCTGGGCGAAGAAGAATTCGAATACAAGCTGAAGCCGCTTCTTAAAGAAGAAGGAGTGCGGCACTTGAAGGCGTTGCAGGCCACAGGCGTGGATGTGGTGCTGGTGAGCCAGGGGTTGGAGCATGTGATGCGTCCGCTGGCGCGCCATCTTGGCGTGCGCTGGATGATTGCGAACCGCCTCGACTTCCGCGATGGAGTTGCGACCGGACGGCTGCTGAGTCCGGTGATCCGTCCGCGAGGATTGTTTGCGCGCATTCGCGAAGCGGGTCCGGACGGGCAGCAGAGTCCGGCGCGATGGGTGCGGGCTTTAGGTTTGCGCGGTCCGAAAGCGCTCGCTTCGGCGATTGTGCCGGCGGTGCGAGTGGAAGCGCCGCGGGTTCGCCCGATTGTGTATTTCGACGAAAAGCGGTATCCCGCGCCGTTTTCGGTGCGCAAGGCGCTGGCCGGAAAGCGCGTGCTGCTGATCGGCGTCACCGGATTTATCGGCAAAGTGTGGCTGGCCAATACGCTGATGGATCTACCCGAGATCGGGAAACTTTATCTGCTGATCCGGCGGCAGAAGTCGAGTCCGGCGCGGAAGCGCTTCGAAAAGATGATGGAGGAGTCGCCGGTCTTCGATCCAGTGTTTGAGAAATACGGCGACCGGCTCGGCGCGCTGCTGGCGGAAAAAATTGAGGTGGTGGAAGGCGACGTTTCACAGCCCGGCGTGGGCATGGATCCAGAGACAGCGGTGCGATTGCGCAAAGATCTCGATCTGATCATCAACAGCTCGGGACTAACCGATTTCAATCCCGATCTGCGGGACGCTTTGGCGGTGAATGTGGATTCGACGTATCACCTGATCGAATTCATTCGCGGGTCGGATCACGCGGCGCTGCTGCATCTTTCGACTTGCTATGTCGCCGGACAGCGCGATGGGCGCGTGAGTGAGCGCGTGCGTCCGAATTACACGCCGACGCACATGAAAGACTTCGACGCCGAAAAAGAATGGTATCGCCTGCACGATCTGGTGGAGTCGGCGGAAGCGCGGGTGGAAGGGCCGGAAGTCACCGAGGAACTGAAGAAGCAGGCGCGGGGGAAAGAGCACGCAGCGAAAGGGCTGAGCGGACAGGCGCTGGAAATCCAAGTTCGCAAGAATCGGGTGCGCTGGCTGAAAACTTATCTGACGGAAGAGGCCACCCGGCGCGCAAAAGAACTGGGCTGGCCGAATACTTACACCTTCACCAAGAGCCTGGCCGAATCGCTGATTGCCAAGCATGGCACTGGGCTACCGATTGCGATTGTGCGTCCGTCCATTGTTGAGACGTCGGTCGAGAAGCCGTTTCGCGGGTGGAATGAGGGCATCAATACTTCGGCGTCGCTGTCGTATCTGTTGGGGACGGCGTTCCGGCAACTGCCGTCGAACGAACGCAAGCGGCTGGATATTATTCCGGTGGACGCGGTGTGCGCCGGGATGACCCTGATCGGCGCGGCGCTGGTGGAGCGGCGGCACGATCCCATGTATCAACTGGCGACGTCGGTCACGAATCCCTGCGACATGGGGCGGTCGATTGAGTTGACCAGCCTGGGACACCGGCGTCACTATCGGGCGCAGGAAGGTCTGGAATACTGGCTGCGTCTGCGCATGGATGCGATACCGGTCTCGAAACAGCGTTATAACCGCATGTCGGCGCCGGCGCAGAAGGCGATTATCCAGTCGATTCAGCGGGTGATGTCGCCGCTTACGATCAAGAAGCCGCTGGCGAAAACCGAGCGCAGCCTCGAGCGCGTGGAGAAATTAGTGGGCCTGTTCGAGCCGTTTATTTTGCTCAACGAACATGATTTTGTCGCGGATAATGTGGAGAAGTTGTCGCAGGCGCTCACTCCCGAAGAGAAAGAAGTTTTCGGATACGACACGGCGGGGCTCGATTGGTGGGAGTATTGGATCGACATTCATATACCGGCATTGCGGCGGTGGACGTATCCGCTGATTGAAGGGCGCGCCCTGGAAGCGCGCACGCCGCGTGTGCTGCGGATGCCGCCGGCGCCAACGTCCATACCAACGGCAACTCCAACCTCAACCGCCGAAAATGGCGATGCCGTGAAGACGGGGACGAACGGAGCAACGTGGCAATATTCCTGACCGGTGGGACCGGGTACATCGGCGCGCATGTCGCCGCCAACCTGCTCGACCAGCATGATGCGACCCTGAATCTGCTGGTGCGCAGCCGCGATCCGCGTGACGCGGAACTGCGGCTTTGGCAGGCCTTGCAACTGCACCTGCCGTTTCCCAGGTTCTACGAATGCCTGCAGGCAAAAATCCGGATTTTTCGCGGCGATCTCACCTCCCCGCAGTTCGGGCTGGCGCCGGACGATTACGACCGGCTCGTGCACACCACCGATTCGATCATTCACTGCGCGGCCTCGCTGAACCGGAAGTCGGAAAACAGTTGTTTGAATGTGAATCTGCGCGGCACGCTCGAAGTGGTGCAACTAGCGCGGCGATCGCAGTACTATCACGGGCTGCGGCGGTTTTCGGATGTGAGCACGGTGGCGGTGGCTGGGAAACGCAGCCACGAAGTTGTTGCGGAAGATTGGTCGATTGATTGGGAGCGCTCGGATTACGATCCGTACGCACGCACGAAAAAATTCTGCGAGCACATGGTGCGCGAGCTGCTGCCGGACGTGCCGCTGACGATTTTCCGGCCGAGCATCGTATTGGGCGACAGCCGCTATCCGCAGACCACGCAGTTCGACATGGTGCGGTCGTTCGTATTTCTGGCGGGATTGCCGGTGCTGCCGTTTCGCCGGCATGACAAGATCGACATTGTGAATGTGGATTTCGTCGCCGGCGCCATTTCGACCTTGCACATGAAGGCGAATCCCGAGCACGACATCTATCATCTTTCTTCCGGCAACGGATCGCAGACGTTTCAGGAATTGACCCGGGCGCTGGCCGGCGAGCAGAACAAGCGCGGGCCGCTGTTTCTGCCGATCCTCGAAAAGCCGTTCAACTCCATCGTCAACACGCTGGCGAACCGCAAGAGTCCGGCGGGGCGCGGCGCGGCGCTGATGAAAGTCTTCCTGCCGTACCTGACCTGGAATACGGTATTCGATAACACCCGCGTCACAAGGGAAATAGGGCGCAAGCCCGTGCCGTTTTCGCAGTACAGTTTTCCGCTGCTCCGCTTCAGCCGCGAGCACAATTTTGAATACCCATATCAACCCTGGCCCGAGAGCATGAAGGCCGGAGGATCTGCCGCATGATGGACTTCGTTCTGGAAGCTTGGGTATCGAGCATCATCGAGGGCAAGAAACTACAGTGGATGATGGGCAAGCGCGAACCATGGCAGCCGGGCGAAAAACTGAAGCTGCTGTTCGCAGGTTACAACGGAACACGCAACACGGGGTCGGATGTTCGAGTGGAAGAAATGCTGCGGCAGATTCGGCGCATTCTTGGGCCGGAGAACGTCGACCTCAGCATGATGACATTCAATTTCGGCCGCTCCCGCGGATACTTTGAAGGCACGTCGCAAGTGCGGCTGCCGGATATTTTCCCTCCGTTCCTGGCGAACGAAGTGCCCAAGCATCATGGCGTGGTGGCGTGTGAAGGGTCGATGTTCAAATCGAAGTTCGCCAATGCACTGGCGACGATGATGATCGGGTCGCTGGGTATTGCGGCGGCGGAAAACAAGTTGTCGGTCGGCTACGGCGCGGAAGCCGGGCAGATGGATCCGCTGGTAGCGAAGATGTGCGGGCGCTATTGCAAAAACTCGCTGGTGATCACGCGCAACGACGAGTCGCGGAAGATTTTGCGCGAGCTGGGCGTGCCCACGGAATTGGGCACGGACACGGCCTGGACGTTTGAGCCGCTGGGCGCGGAGTATGGGCAGAAAGCGCTGCGCGATGTGGGTTGGGATGGGAAGACGCCGGTGCTGGTGGTGTGTCCGATCAATCCGTTTGAGTGGCCGGTGAAGGCGTCGGTCACGAAAGCCGCGCTGCACAGCCTGACCGGCGCATACAAAGAGAGCCATTATCGCGGCCCCTACTTTCATCATGCCGGGCCGGAGGCGGACCGCGCCTACGAACATTATCTGAGTTCGATTGCCAATGCAGTGGCCGCGTTCCGTCAAAAGAAGAATGTGTTTGTAATTATGGCCGCAACTGAGCGTATGGATGCCCGGCCTTGCCGGCGTATCTCGGAGAAGCTGGGCGGCGTTCCGATGCTGACCTCGGACGACTACAACATGTACCAACTGGTCGGCATTCTGCGCGCGTGCCGCATGATGGTGTCTTCGCGCTATCACGGAATTGTGACTTCGATGCCGGCGCTGGTGGCGTCGGCGGGGATCACGATGGATGAGCGCATACGAAATCTGATGAACGAGCGCGGACATCCGGAGCTGCTGATGAACGTAGACGATCCGGACCTGGAGGCGCGGACTTTGGCGGCGCTCGAAACTCTGGATCGCGACGGCGAGCGGATTGCCGACGGCATCGCGCGCACCGTGGTGCGGAATTTGAAATTGATGGCGCGCATGGGCGTGTATTTTGAAGAAGAAGTGCAGCGGCGGTATCCGGAGTTTCCCACGCGGCGCGGAGAGTGGAGCTGGGAGGACTATCTGCCGCCGATGAGTGGCGGGCTGAAGGAACTGGTGAAAGCATACGGGTAGCCGCGACGAAAAGCAGGTCCTTCCCCTTCGACGAGCTCAGGGTCAGGATGACAATTCTGAAGGAGATTACAAGTTCAGAAGTACCGATGATTTTTCTTGACCAAATCTTTGCGAGTCTGGACCGCAGCGGCGACGCGGTCGTGCTGCAGGAACTGCGCGACGGACAGCCGGTTCCTCTTACCGCGCGGCAGTTGCTCTCTCAGGTACAAGTGGCGCGGGCTTATCTGCGGCGCTTGCGGCTGAAGAAAGGCGACCGGTGCGCGTTGCTGGCGCACAACTCAATGCAGTGGGTGGCGATGGATTTGGCCATCATGGCGGAAGGGCTGACCGTGGTGCCGCTGTATACGCGGCAGGCGCCGTCCGAATTGGTCGCGATGATGAAAGATTGCTGGCCCTCGGTGATTGCCTGCGGCGAGCAGTCGCTGGCCGATGCGATCGTGGAGGCATGGCCGGAAGCGCCCCCGTACTTCTGCTTCGAAAATGTTTTCCTGGCGGGACGCGGGCCGGTGGAGAATCCTGCGCTGAAGGTCGCCGAAGAAGATGTGGCGACCGTCATCTACACCTCGGGCACGTCGGGCGAGGCCAAGGGTGTGATGCTGAACGCGGGCAACATCGGGCACATGCTGGGCTGCACTGCGGCGCGACTGGACCAACTTATGAAGACGCGTCCGGGGCAGGACGCCGTGTTTCATTACCTTCCGCTGTGCTTCGCGGGCTCGTGGATCATGATGCTGACCTGCCTGCTGCGCGCGAGCAAGCTGACCTTGAACACGGATCTGGGGAAGATTGCGGCGGAGATGCGGCTGGCGGCGCCGGATTATTTTCTGAATGTTCCGGCGCTGCTCGAACGCATGCGCAAAGCAGTCGACGAGCAGCTTTGGAAGACGGGCGGATTCCCCTTGAAGGTCTACACCAAGGCAAAGGGTGCCTGGGTGAGGCGGCAGGAGGGCAAAAGCCGCGCCGGGGACGGGCTTTGGCTCGGGCTGGCGAATCGGCTCGTGTTTCCCACCATTCGCAGGAAGATGATCGGCACCAGGCTGCGCGCGCTGATTTGCGGGTCGGCGCCGCTGAGCGTGGAGACCCAGCTCTTTTTCATGCTGCTGGGCATTCCGGTTTTGCAGGTTTATGGACTCACCGAAACCACGGCGATCTGCACCATGGACGATCCGGATGCGCCGGTGATTCCGGGGCGCGCGGGGCCGGCGATTGCGGGCGTGGAAATGAAGATTGCAGAAAATGCCGAAATCGTGGTGCGTGGGCCGAATATTTTTCCGGGATACTGGAGTCGTCCCGACGAAACGGCGAAGGTGCTGCGCGACGGCTGGTTTCACACTGGCGATCAGGGCGAAGTGGACGCAGACGGAAACTGGAAGATTGTGGGCCGCATCAAGAACCTGATCATTCTAGGGTCGGGGCACAATATTGCACCCGAACCGATTGAAGATAAACTTCTGCACGAGCTGCCGGGGGCGAGCCAGGTTGTGCTCGTGGGCAACGCCCGCGGATATCTGGCGGCGCTGGTCACGGGCAAAGTGAGCCTCGAAGAAACGCAGGCGGCGCTGAATGGTGTGAATCCGGGCCTGCCGCATTACAAGCAGGTGCGTGCGTTTCATCTGGTGGAGCAAGCGTTCACCATCGAGAGCGGGCTGCTGACGGCAAACGGAAAGCTGAAGCGTGACCTGATTGCCGAGCGGTTTCGAAACGAAATTGATGCGATGTACGAGTCTGCGAAAAACCCGGCGGCGGCGACGGTATGAAGGACTTCAAAGGGCAGACGCTTTCCTGGCAGATCGTGAATGGAGCGATTGAACTGGCGCTGCATCGCGATCCTTGCAACGAGATCGGGTCGCTCACGCTAGAGGAGTTGGAGAGATTTGCGACGGCCTTGCCCTTGCTGGCGAATGATGCGCATGCGCTGATTGTTCATTCGACCTTGAAGGCCGGCTTTTCGGCGGGCGCGGATTTGCGCGAACTGTTTCAGCGCGGGCAAGAGATGGAAAGAGGCGCGGCCCTGCGCGGAGTGCGGGAGTTCCTGGAGCGCATCCACTCCGTGATGAACGTGCTCGATGCGGCGCCGCTGACGACGATCGCGGCGGTGCACGGCGTCACGTTTGGCGGCGGGTTCGAACTGGCGCTGGTTTGCGACATTATGATTGCGGATCGCATGGCGCGATTTTGCTTTCCGGAATTGCGGCTCGGGCTGATTCCGGGATTCGGCGGGATTCCGCGGCTGAAGCGGGATTTGGGCAATGCGGTGGTGCGCGATCTGCTGCTCACCGGGCGCAGCTTCAATGTGATGAAGGCGCAGCAGATTGGCTTGGTGAGCCAGATTGCCGCCGAAGGCGAGGCGCTGCGCGTAGCTCGCGCTACGGCCAGCCAAGCGCTGAAATTCGATCGGTGCACGGCAGCGGCAGCGAAGGCGTTTATAAAGCCGATTCCGTATGCGGAATTGAAGCGAGAAATCGATATTTTCTGCGACCTTTATTCGCGTCCGGCCGTCGAAGAAGGGCTGCGCAAGTTTGTAGAGAATGAGGGCGTGCAGCCGTACTTGCCGTGAATTTGCAATTGGCGATTTGTAAGTTGTAACTTGAAGGACGTCTCACTTATGTCAGCGCCTGCTTCCGATCACACACTCGACGAAATCCTGAATCTTGCCGCTTTGCATTTTAAGGTGCCGCGGGAAAAACTCACGCCCGACGACGATTTGTTCAAAACTCTGGGCATCGACAGTTTGCAGGCGCTCGATTTGCTGACGCGGCTGGAACATCACTTCTCGATTGAGTTGCCGGATTACGAACTGCAGGGCGTGTCGGATTTTCGGACACTGGCGAGTCGGATTCAGTCGCGGCTGTGAGTCTTTTTCACCACGGAGGCACGGAGACACAGAGAAAATCTCTTGATCTGTTCTTACCCGGTTGGCTGCTTTGTCGGCCTTCGCTGACGTTTCGTTCTGATAGACTTTCTTTTTTCTCTGTGCCTCTGTGTCTCTGGGGTGAACTAAGACTGAATGCTTGATCTTTGTCAATATGCCAGCCTCGGCGCAGCGCTAAGAGATGCGCTGGAGCGCTGGCCGAATGAGACCTGCCTGATTGAAGCCGATCGCGACCGCGAAAAGGTGCGGCTTACTTACTCCGACTTCAAGGAAATGGCGCAGCCTTTGTGCCGCGCGCTGGAAGACGCCGACTTCAAGCCGGGGGACCGGGCGGCGATCATCATGACGAATCAGTCGAAGTGGCTGATCTCGGCCTACTCGATCTTTTTCTGTGGCGGTGTGCTGGTTCCGCTGGATTACAAATTGACCGCGGTCGAACATCTGCAATTGCTGGCGCATTCGAAGGCGCGGTTTCTGGTGGTCGAATATTATTTGTGGCGGGCGATCGCGCAATCGCCGGAGTTCCCGAAACTCGCGGCTGAGATTGTGCTGGTGACGGAAGCGCCGGTGGGAGCGGATTTGCGCGGCGCCTATCGCTGGGAGGAATTCCGAAGGAAGGGCGAGCCGAGGTTCGTGGCGCGACAACGGGAAGACACGGCCTGCATCGTGTATTCGTCGGGGACGGGCGGGTGTCCGAAGGGATGCGTGCTCACTCACGACGCTTATCTGGAGCAGTGCGCTTCGCTGACCGCGTGGTATCCATTCTGGCCGGGCGTGCGCTATTTGAGCATTCTGCCCACCAATCACGCGATTGATTTCATGGTGGGATTTATCGGGCCGTTTGTTTGCGGAGCTTGTGTAGTCCACTTGCGAACGCTGCGTCCGGAGTTTGTGCGCGATGCGTTCGTGCGCTATCGCATCACCTATGTGAGCCTGGTGCCGATGGTGCTGAAAAACCTGGAACGCGGACTGCGCGCCAAGTTCGACGAACTGAAGCCCGGCAAGCGGTGGATGCTCGACCGGTTGATCGGGCTGAACAAAATGCTGACGCGAGGACGTCCGCGCGTAAATCTCAGCCGGCGTCTGCTGCCGCAAGTCCACAAGGCGTTTGGCGGAGAACTGCGGGCGCTGATTGTTGGCGGAGCATTTACGGATCCTTCTACTTTGCAGTTTTTCTACGACCTGGGAATTCCGGTGACCTGCGGATACGGGCTGACCGAGGCCTGCACGGCGGTGACGCTCAACGACCTGAAGCCATTTCGCGCCGACACGGTGGGCAAGCCGCTGCCGGGAAGCGAGGTGCACATACTCAATCCCGATGGCGACGGGATCGGCGAGGTGGCGGTGCGCAGCCGCGCCATCATGTCGCACTATCTGGATGACCCGGAGCAGACGACGCAGACCATCGTTGAAGGCTGGCTGCTGACGGGCGATCTGGGGCGTTTTGATGGTGACGGGCGCGGGCACCTGCAGTTGGTCGGACGCAAGAAAAATATGATCGTCACCGTGGGTGGAAAGAATATTTATCCCGAGGACATTGAGGTTGTGTTTGATGGCCTACCGGTAAAGGAATTCTGCGTGTTTGCAGCGAATTATTTGTGGCCGCAGAAGTCGCTCGCGGACGAGACGCTGACCCTGGTGGTACGGCTGGAGCAGAACCAACCGTTCGACGATCGATTGCGCGAAGAGATCGTGGCCCGGAACCGGCGGCTGGCCGATTTCAAGCGCGTGGGCGGGTATCTGGTGTGGGAGAAGGATTTTCCGCGGACAGCGTCACTGAAGATCAAGCGCGGAGAGCTGGCGGCAGAGATTGGGGCGGGCGCGACGCGGGCGGGAGTGGTGGGGGTATAGCTGTCAGCTATCAGCTTTCAGCTATCAGTCGTATTGAAGAATCGCTGCGAGCTTCGAGCTAACCCTGAGACCTAACACCTAACACCTAAGACCTAAGACCTAAGACCGGGGACCTAACTTGTGAACGAAACTTTTCTTGCCATTATCAATCCGGCGGCGGGGGGCGGGCGTTGCGGCGGACGCGTGGGTGCAGCGCTTGATCGACTGCGTGCGGCGGGGCTTGCGATTGAGACGGTCGAAACGAGCGCGGCGGGGCAGGCGACGCAAATCGCGCGCGAGGCGTACGGGCGCGGGTTTCGGAAGTTTCTGTCGGTAGGCGGAGATGGGACCTCCTATGAAATCGTCAACGGGCTGTTCCCGGAGAGCGAGTCTCAGGCGAGCGGGTCTCAGGTCTCAGGTGTCAGGTCTCAGGAAGTTTCGCCTGAGAATGATCGGATTGCCACCTTGGGGTTTCTTCCGCTGGGCACGGGCAATTCTTTTCTGCGGGACTTCGAGGACTTAGCTTCGGGCAGGAGCAGTTTGGAACATGCGATGCAGGCTCTGGAGGCGCGGCGTTCGCGGCCTTGTGATGTTTTGCGGCTGGCGCACAAGGAGGGAGCCATCTACTACACCAATCTGTTGAGTGTGGGGTTTGCGGCAGACGTGGCGGCGCTGCGGCATCGGCGGTTCTTGGGTTTGGGGCAGTTCGGTTATCTGCTGTCGATCTTTTTCTGCTTAGCGCGGCTCGATCGACGGCCATTTCCGGTGCGGTTCGACGGTCAGCAGGAGTTTGACGCGCGGCGCTGTTTGTTTCTGACATTTAACAACAGCAAGTTCACGGGCGGCACCATGATGATCGCGCCCGACGCGGCCACCGACGACGGATTGATCGAGTATGTGCGCTGGGGGCCGATTGGGCGGCTGGGGCTGATCCGGAACCTGGCGACGCTCTATGATGGCACGCACACCCGGCATCCGCTGGCGGAACGGCAAGCGGTTCGGCGGGTCGAGTTTCGACTTGATGGGCCGGTGGATGTGATGGTGGACGGCGAGGTGCTGACGCTGGAGTGCCGAACGATCGAAGTGTTGCCGGGCGCGCTGCGTGTCGTCGTGTGAAGAAGCGTTTTCGTAGAGACGCGGCTTGCCGCGTCTCCTCTAGCTGGCGGAGACGGGGCAAGCCCCGTCTCTACAGTCGTGATATAAAAACTCCATGTCGCAAGAGCGTAGAGAACGGCAAAAAGAGAAACTGGGGACTAAGACCTCGAGTCAGAAATGGCGGCGCATGGCGATCTATGCAGTGCTGATCGTGGCCGCGTTCGGGCTGGCCTACTATCTTGGCAACCGCAGCCAGCACAAGCATGATGCTTTCGCGCGGTGTCTAAAGGACCGCGGGGTGAAGATGTATGGGGCGTGGTGGTGTCCGCACTGCGTCGAGCAGAAAGAAGCGTTTGGCGCGTCGTTCGAATACGCTCCTTACGTGGAGTGCGGCATCAAGGGCCAAACGCAGGGGCAGGCGCAGGTTTGCAAGGACGAAAACGTCAACCACTATCCCACCTGGCAGTTTCCGCCTACCGGCGAACGAGTGGAACGCGTTTTCACTATTGAAGAACTGAGCGACCGGACGGGGTGCTCGCTAAAGTGAGCGAGTGGACGAAGCGTCTGATGAGTCTGGTCGCGATTCTGGCAGTGTGTGGAATCGTAGTGTCGTCGGTGTCGCTGCAGCATCATTACGCCACCTCAAAGACGGCGTACTGTGACATCGGGGAGACGTTCAATTGCGACATCGTGAACCGGAGCGAATATTCGCGGATCTTCGGAATTCCGGTCGCGCTGATTGGAATGCTCGGATACGCAGCGCTGGCGGGGCTGGCGACTGTGTATCGCGAACGGCCGGAGACTCCAACGATGCTTTTCGGCGCTGCCAGCGCGGGTCTGGCTTTTGCTCTGTACCTGACATACATTGAAGGGCATGTGCTGGGAGTGTGGTGCATTCTATGTTTGAGTTCGCTGGCGTTGATCGCGGCGGCGACGATCTTGGCGGCGGTCATTTGGTGGATGAACCGGCGTCCTTCCCGTGACTATTAGTCAGACCGACTTGAGAAAACTGAGGTCTTTCCTTGGGATAACAACACACAGCTGCTAACGATGTGTTATCAGAGTCGTCCAACAGAGTTCGTCTATTCGGAAGTGTCATTTTAGGAGCGTCATTTTAGGAGTGTCTATGAATCTCCGCGGTTTGGTGGTGGGGTGTGTTCTGGTCGCAGCGCTTGCAGTCTCAGCGGCGGCGCAGCCGTATAACGAAGCGCAGTTCAAAGGAATGAAGTGGCGCGATATCGGGCCGTATCGCGGTGGGCGAGTGCTGGCCGTGACCGGAATTCCCGGCAGTCCCTTCACCTACTACTTCGGCGGCGTTGCCGGAGGCGTGTGGCGCACCACCGATGGCGGCGTGAGCTGGCAGCCGATTTCCGACAAGAGCGTGATCTCGTCGATTGGCGCGATTGCCGTGTCGGAATCGAATCCAAATGTGATCTATGTCGGCACGGGCGAGTCCTGTCTGCGCGGCAATATCTCGTATGGCGATGGAGTCTACAAGACGACCGATGGCGGCAAGACATGGCAGCATATCGGATTGAAAGATACACAGCACATTGCGCGGGTTTGGATCGATCCGCGCAACTCCGACCATGTGCTGGTCGCCGCGCTCGGGCACGCCTACGGGCCGAATCCGGATCGCGGTCTTTATCGCACCACCGATGGCGGCAAGACCTGGGACAAAATTCTTTATAAGGATGACAAGTCGGGCGCGATCGATCTGGCGGTCGATCCGCATAATTCCAACGTGATGTTCGCCGCGCTTTACCAGATCCAGCGCTCGCCGTGGGGTATGGAAAGCGGCGGCCCGGGCAGCGGATTGTACCGTTCGACCGATGGCGGAAATTCCTGGAAGCATCTCGAAGGCAAAGGACTGCCGGAGGGCATTCTGGGGCGCATTGGGGTCAGCGTTTCGGGCGCCGACTCGAATCGCGTCTACGCCCTCATCGAATCGAAGCAGAGCGGGTTGTATCGTTCCGACGACGGTGGAGAAACGTGGTCGCGCGTCAACGAAGACCAGCGGCTCACGCAGCGTGCCTGGTACTTCACGCATATTTTTGCCGATCCGAAGAGCGCGGACACGGTTTACATGCTGAACACGGGCGCGTTTCGGTCGACCGACGGTGGCAAGACGCTGAATCTTCTGCCGGCGCCGCACGGCGATCATCACGGTTTCTGGATCGATCCGCAGAATCCGAATCGGATGATCGACTCGAACGACGGCGGGGCGACAATCTCGGTGGATGGCGGCAAGAGTTGGTCCACGCAGTACAACCAGCCAACGGCGCAGTTCTACCACGTCGCGGCGGACAACGACTTTCTTTACAAGGTGTATGGCGCGCAGCAGGACAACTCGACCATCGGAATCCTCAGCCGCACCGACGAGGGCTATATTGGCCGGCAGCACTGGTTCGATGCCGGCGGCGGCGAGAGCGGCTACATTGCGCCTGATCCGCGCGACTCGAACATTATTTACGCGGGGTCGGGCGGCGGCGAGGTTACGCGCCTCGATCGCCGCAGCAACCAGCAGCAGGACATTACGGTCTGGCCGGAGGATACCTCGGGGCACGGCGTCGGCGATCTGAAATATCGCCTCGGATGGACGCAGCCCATCGTCATTTCGCCGCATGATCCCAATGTGATCTACACCACCGCCGAGCGTGTCTTCAAGACCACCGACGAAGGCAAGACCTGGACGGCAATCAGTCCCGACCTGACGCGCAACGATAAGAGCAAGCAGGTTTCTTCTGGCGGTCCGCTGACCAAGGACAACACTTCGGTCGAATATTACGACACCGTGTTCACGATCGCGGAGTCGCCGGTGCAGAAAGACCTGTTGTGGGCGGGAACCGACGATGGCTTGATTCAGGTGTCGCGCGATGGCGGCAAGAACTGGACCAACGTGACGCCCAAGGGAATTCCGGAGTGGAGCCTGGTGAGCCTGATTGAGGCTTCTCCGCACGATGCGGGCACGGCGTATGCAGCGGTCGATACGCACAAGCTCGACGATTTCAAACCTTATATTTTCAAGACCGCGGATTTCGGGAAATCGTGGACCAAGATCACGAGCGGCATTCCGGATGGCGCCTACACGCACGCGGTGCGCGAAGATCCCGTGCGGAAGAACCTGTTGTACGCGGGCACGGAGACGGGGATTTACGTTTCGTTTGATGGCGGCGCGAAATGGCAGTCGCTGCAACTGGATTTACCGAACTCGCCGATCCACGATCTGATCGTGAAAAATGACGATCTGGTGTTGGCGACGCATGGACGCTCTTTCTGGATTCTTGACGACCTCACACCGCTGCGCGCAGCGACGACGCAAACGGCGACCGAAGCCGTGCTTTACAAGCCGCGGCTGACCTATCGCCTGCGCTGGCCCGATTTCTTCGAGCGGCGGCAACCGGTGGGCGAGAATCCTCCCACCGGCGCGATTGTTTATTACTACTTTCCAACCGCGCCGAAGGGCGTCGTGGCGCTCGAGTTTCTGGATGCGTCGGGGAAAGTTGTGCGGCGCTACTCCAACGAAGAGAAGAAGGAAGCGGAGACGCCGCCCGAGTGGCCCGACCAGCCGCCTCCCGTCGAGAAGATTCCGGCCGAGGTGGGCGTGAACCGCTTTGCCTGGGATTTGCGTTTGCAGGGGCCGACGCCGCTGGCGGGAGAGCCGGGCGCGGAATTCCGCAATCGTGGGCCGATGGTGCCGCCGGGCGCGTACCAGGTGCGGCTGACGGCGGAAGGGAAGTCGTACACGGAGCCGCTGGAGTTGAAAGCGGATCCGCGGGTCAAAGTGTCGGGCGACGATCTGCAAAAGCAGAGTGAATTGGGACGCAAGATCGTGGCGCAAGTGTCGGAGATTCACGAAGCGGCGGCGGCCATCCGCGAAGTGCGCGCCCAGGCTCGCGGACTGCAAAAACGTTTCGGTGACGACTCGCATTATGCTGCGCTGGTTTCGGCCACCAAGGACTTCGACAAGAAGAGCCTCGATCTGGAGTCGCAGTTGCTCCAGGTCAATTCGAAGAGTTCGGAGTCGAACCTGAACTACCCGGTGCTCATCGATGAGCGGCTGCACGGGCTGCTCGGCAGCGTGGAGTCCGCCGACGCCGCGCCCACGAAGCAGCAGTATGAGGTTTTCGACGCTCTGGAAAAAGAGGCGCAACCGCTGCTGGCGCAGTATCGCGAACTGATGTCGAAGGACCTACCGGCGTTGAATGAGATGGTGAACAAACAGAACATCCCCGTGCTGTACGTGCCGGCGGGGAAGTGAAGAGAAGTTGCTTCACAAATCTTTCTGGGAAGGGCACGGCTTCAGCCGTGCCGCCCAGAGCCAATAAGGACGCGGGCTTTAGCCCCTGAGGGCCGGGCATCACGGTCGAAGAATCGTTTACGAGACCAGATGTATTTTGTGAGTGTAAGAAAAGCAAACCTCAGGCGCAGCCGTCCTGAACGACTAACGGCACGACTGAAGTCGTGCCCTTCCCAAACTACTTCGTAATCACGCCGCAGGCGATGCGGTCCCCGGCATTGCCCGCGGGGTCGGTCTTCTGGTCGTCGGCTTTGGCGTGGATGACCAGCGAAGTGCCACCGTTGCTGAAGATCGAGTGGCTGTCGTCGCCCCAGTTGATGTCTTTATTCACAAGATGGAAATGTGCTTTGCCGTCCGCGCCCACGGTGAAGTTGGGATTGTCGCCGGCGTGGTGGCCCTCCGGATTCTCCAATCCATGTTTCTTTCCGTCAGGATTGAAATGGGGCCCGGCAGACTTGAAGTCGGGGGCGTCGCATTTCGCGTTTTGATGAAAGTGGATGGCGTGAACGCCAGGGGGCAGATTCTCAAGATTGAGATCCGCTTCCATTCCTGCCGGGCCGTTCCACATCAGTGCGGTGCCCACCGACTTGCCTTGGGCATCCTTAAGTTGAATCGTAACCTTGGCCGAACTGGCTGAGGCGAGCGCGACCACGAGCAGAGCGAGCGGGAACAGGCGACTGGTTTTCATGGGGGGATTATAGCGAAATCCGGCGAGACTGTTCCAGGCTTCAGAGTCGGCTGCTGTTGAAACAGAGTAGGGGTTGGGGTCTGCTCTGGCGCGGAATGCGGAGCAATGTGACAATAGACAAATGCAAAGATCTCTCACTACAGCGCTCCTATTGGCCGCGGGGATGATGTTGGCCGCAACTGGCTACGCTCAGCAGACTCCAGCAGCAACCACTCCGGCGGCAACCACACCAGCGGCTCCAGCAGCCACAACTCCGAAAGCAGCGACCACGGCGAAAGCTCCGGTCAAGAAGACGGCAACCGCGACGAAAAGCGCGGCGGCGGCTCCGGCGCTCACCACGCGCAAAGACAAGTTCAGCTACGCACTGGGAATGAATATCGGGAACGGTTATAAGCAAGGCCTGGAAAAGCAGTCGGTGGAGTTTGACGCGGATCTCATAGCCCAGGGAGTAAAAGACGCCATGTCTGGCGCTAAGACGCGTCTGACCGAGGAGGAAGCGAAGGCCGTGCTGACCGAGGTGCAAACCGAGGTTAACAAACAGCGGCAGGAGAAAATGAAAGAGGCTGCGGATAAGAACAAGGCCGAAGGCGAAGCATTTCTGGCCGCCAACAAAAGTAAGGAAGGCGTCGTTACCTTGCCCAGCGGTTTGCAGTACAAGATTCTGACCGCCGGCATCGGACCGAAGCCCGCGGCCAGCGATCAGGTTAATTGTAATTACCGCGGCACGCTCATCGACGGCACGGAATTTGACAGCTCCTACAAGCGCGGGACGCCGGCGACGTTTGGAGTCGGTCAAGTGATCAAAGGATGGACAGAGGCGCTGCAACTCATGCCGATAGGATCGAAGTGGCAGCTCTTTATTCCTTCGAGCCTGGCATACGGTGAGCGGGGAGGTCCCGGCGGCGCAATTGGGCCCAACGAGGCGCTGATCTTTGAGGTCGAGTTGCTCTCGATCATGGACAAGGCGAAAGACGACAAGAGTAAGGGCGAAGAAGACAAGAAGGTCGAACCGAAGCAAGACGACCAGAAGAAGTAGACAGAATCTTGACTGGTGGAGTGCCGGGCGCCCGCGCCCGGCCCCCGCCAGAGTACTGCATCAAAGCATTCTCGCCGCGTTACCTTCCCAGATACATCACGTGGACGTAGGTTCCGAGCCTGACGTTATAGCCGAGGTACCAGCCGATGTGATCGGGATCGTCGTAGATAACGATGTCGTCCGAATCCCAAAGCCAGCCGTCACAGTAGCCCACATCGTACGGAGCCACGGAGAAGAAGAAACCGCCGAACCCGAAGCGGCCGGGACCACCGCCTCCGAGGCGCCACACGTGGCTGCGGCCGAATCCGCCGGTGAAGCGGCCATGCTCCCACGGATGATCCAGATGGTAATGAGCGTCGCCGCGGCCGGTATCATGGCCCACCCATTGTCCATTGCTATGTACGTGGGGAGCTTCAGGATGTCCTGCCTTGTCGTTGAACTTGCGGTTTTCCTCGGCCGGATGCGGAGTGGTTACCTTCGCGGGGCCGTGCTTAGGAATGTTCTGACGGCCGCCACCGACCTCCGGCCGGCCCTTGCCTTCCTGGCCGCCGTGTTGCGCCAGTGCTGTGAGAGAAAACACGAAACATACCACAAGCAATCCGATCAGCTTCTTCATTTGGTTGTCTCCATTCTTCAATAGCGATAACACGAATTCAGTTTAGATGTTTCTGTGGGTTTTCGGGATTCCAGGCAGCATTGTAGAGACGCGGCTTGCCGCGTCTCCCCAGGCGGCCCAGGCGGAGACGGGGCAAGCCCCGTCTCTACAAGACATTCTATTCGTAGCGCAGGGCTTCGATGGGGTCAAGGCGGGAGGCGCGGATGGCCGGCACCATGCCGCTGACGAGGCCGACGGCAGTCAGAATAAGGACGGCGACGATCAGCGTGACGGGGTTGATCATCAAGCGGATGTCGCCAGCTTCGGCATGTTTGGCCATGGCGCTGTACAGCGTAAGCCGGCCCACGGTGAGGGCGACAACGTAAGCCAGGATGATGCCGAGCAGCCCGCCAATGAAGGTGATGGTGAGGGCCTCGGCCAGAAACTGAAAAAAAATGTGGCGGCGGCGCGCGCCCAGCGCCTTCTCCACCCCGATTTCGCGGGTGCGCTGGGTAACGGAAACCAGCATGATGTTCATCAATCCGACGCCGCCAATGCCGAGAGTAAGAGTGCCGATGAAACCCAGCAGAATCTTGAGGCCGAGCGTGACGACCTCCAACTGATGGACTTGCTCCATAAGATTGAAGACATACAACGCGCGGCGGTCGGCGGGATTGAATTTGTGCTGCGCACCCATGATGTAGCGCACGGATTGCTCGATCCGTTCATAGTCACTGGTCTCGTAATTGAACCAGATGGAGCCGAGGTAATGAGTATCCTTGAGGTCGCTCATGGTGGTGAAGGGAATGTAGACGACGCGATTGATATTATCGTCGCCGGCCTGCATCTTGGGGGTAAGCACCCCGACGACTTCAAAGCTGATGCCATCGATGCGGAGATGCTCGCCGAGGGCGTTGCGTCCGGAGAAAAGTTTATCCTTGGTGTCGGAACCGATGACGGCGACGCGCGCGCGCTGCATCTGATCCTCGAGGTTGTAGAAGCGCCCCTGTTCGAGAGTCAGGGCGCGGATGCCGAACGTGTTGGGGTATTCACCGTTGACGCCAATGGTGTACGAGCGAGTGTCGTATTGTACGGTAGACTGCTTATCGCAACTGGGAGTGATGTGGGTGATCTGCGGGATGTTGGTGGTGAGCAGATCGACGTCGTCCAGTGTAATGCGAACTTCCGCGCCGGCTTTCTGGCCACCGGCCTGCATGGTGGAGCGGCCGGGAACCACGATGAAAAGCTTGGTTCCAAAGTTGGCAAAGATGTTGGCGCAAGCGCGGCCGAAGCCATCGCCGTAAGCCAGCAGCATGACCACGGTGGCGATGCCCCAAGCCATGCCCAGCATGGTGAGGGCGGTACGGCGCCGGTCGTGGCGCATCGCGTTGTACGACTCCTGGAGCAGGTCGCGGATCATCTTAATAATCCCATTTGGTAATTGTGCAATCGGGTAATTTGGTAATTTGAAAACCCGACGCCGCACCGTTTTAGATTACAAAATTACCCGATTACCAAATTACAAAATTCGTTCATTCCTGCCTCAAAGCTTCGACCGGTTCCAGGCGAGCGGCTTTGCGCGCCGGATAGAGTCCAGCGACGACGCCCGCGAGAGTCAGGCTGGCGATGGCGAGGATGGCAGTCTTGGCAACCAGCCGCGGCGGATCGAAGCCTTCGGGACCGTTGTACCTGCTGAGCAGCGCCATAAAGCCGCCGGCCAGGCCCATGCCGATGAGTCCGCTGACCAGCGTGAGTAGAATGCCTTCGGCGAAAAATTGCAGCATGATGCTGCGGTTGGTCGCGCCCAGAGCTTTGCGCAAGCCGATTTCGCGGGTGCGCTCGGTGACGGCGATGAGCATGATGTTGATGACGCCAATGGCGCCCAGGGCGAGCGTGACCAGGCCGACGGTGCCCAGGAATTCGTTCATGGCATCGAAGATGGTGCCCATCATTTTCGCTTGCTGAACGAAGTCCAGCCCTTCGAAGGCGTCTTCATCGTGATAATCGAAGTGGTGGTTGCGGCCGATGATGCGGCGAGCCTCATTTTGCGCGAGCAGGTGTTCGTCGGCGACGCGAGGCTGATAGTAGATCATGGAAATTGCGTCATAGGACCCTTCGCCCTTGAGCGGAAAATCACTGCGCATCACCTGGAAGGGAATATAGGCGCGGGTGTTGGTCAGGTTGTCGTCGCCGCGGCCGACGCGCTTGAGAGCGCCGATGACTTCGAAGCGATGGCCATCGAGCAAAATGAACGAGCCGATGGCGGGACGCCCCGGGAACAGGTGGTGCGTCATCTCATCGCCGAGAACGACCACGTTGCGTTTCTGAGATTCGTCGAGGTCGTTCAGCCAGCGTCCCTCTTTCAGCGGCAGAAAACGGATTCGGTTGTACTGCGGCTCGGCCCCGTTGAGTTGGCCGCTGGCGCTGGCGAACTCGCTGACGGCATGAACGTCGTTGCTGGCGAGCACGGGAGTGATGGTGCGAATGTGCGGAGATTCTTTACGGATGTCGAGGTAATCCTGGTACGTGAGCCGGTACTCGCGGGCGGAGTTCATGCTGCCCGGAACGGCCGGTGCGCGGCCGGGGAAGATCATGATGATGTTTTCACCGTACTCGGCGAGGTTGCGCTGGTTGCCGGTTCGGAAGCCCTCGCCAAGTCCGACCAGCAGCAGCAGGGAACCGACGCCCCAGGCGATGCCGAACATGGTGAGGAACGAGCGAAGTTTGTGCGCCCAGAGGGTGCTGAAAATCTGCGCGAAAACGTCGATCGCCATTTGCATATTCAGTACTCAGTACCCAGTACCCAGTACCCAGTGGTTCCAGTTATTAGGATAGCAAGCGGTCGGAGCGGGGTACACCGCCAAGTTATTGGGCTATCTGCGTTCATCGTCCATCGGGCTGGGGCGATTTGAGTCCTCGAAAGCCTACGGCAGCAAGGAAATACAAGATTGCGGCTACTACGAGGAGCGCCTTCATTCCCACGATCAGCGACAGGTTCTCAAGCAGGCCGCCGACGACCGCTCCGAGCATATTGGCGCCGAGGGCTGCGGCGGGGGATTCAACCGAGCTGAATTCAGACGCGAACAGCAAGCCGGCAAAGAAAACCGGGATGGCGAAGACCATGGCGGCGAAGGAGCCGACCAGAGCCGCCGAACCGGGAATGCGCTGGAAGGGGACAAAGTAGGCGCAGGCGATGCCGGCGAGAATTCCGGTAAGAGTCCAGGTACGCGGCCACGCGCGCTGTTTCTTCTCAATGACAAAGTTGGCCAGGAGAAGCGCGGAGAGAATGGCAGCGATCACGATGCCGTTGACTTGCCACGTCGTCCCAAAATACAAAGCCAGCCGGCTGACCACTTGTGTTTCCAGCAGCAGGAATCCGGCGCCCATGCTGAAAAAAAACAGAGAAGGAATACGGGTGCGGGCTTCGGGAATCTGAAAATAGAACAGAGCCGCGAGCAAAATCACGAGCGCGCTGAGCAGGTAGAAGATGCCCGGAATCCAGTGTCCCTGGTGATAGAGATAGGGCCAGTCGTCGGTGGTGACGGCGACTTTTGGCAAGGCGAGAAAAGCAGGCTGGCGGGCAGCGACCAAGTCACGCAAGCGAGGGTCGGCGGCAAGGCTTGCTTCCACCTGTCCCGAGGGCGAGATGGCAAAGCAAGTGGCGCCCACGGTGTAGCTGGAAGGCGCGAGGAAAATCACTGGAGCCTTCCCGAAGGTGCTGGTCAGCATTTCGGCCAGGCGCCGTCCCACAAACGGATGATTGATCTGGAACTTGATGAAGAGAATGCCGTCGGGCGCGAGCAACGCGCGCGCTTCGCGGAAGGACTCCTCGGTGTAGACGAAGTTGTCGAGGCGCATGTTGGAGTAGTCGGAAAGCTGCGTGTGGGAATCGAGCAATCCGAAAAGGATGAGGTCATAACGGGCGGTGGTGCGCTTCATGAAGGCGCGGGCATCCGTGAGGTGCGCAGAGACGCGCGGGTCGTCGTAAGGATGTTCGGGGTGGCGACGGCGGCCGAGATCGAGAATTTTGGGGTCGATTTCCACCGCATCGACGTGTCGGCTCTGGTGGCGCAAAGCGGCGGCCACGTCATTTCCGGTGCCCGAGCCGACGATCAGGACGCTCGGGTTCGGAGTGGTGAAACGGAAGGGTAGATTGTAGGGATTTTCGTCCAGCGCCTCTTTCAGAAGTTGCGGGTGACGCTCCAGAAAGTCGGGAGAAAGATTCGCAATGACCTGGTAGCCGGTGTGATTGACGCGAATCTCGGTGCGCAAGAGTTCGCCATTCGGAAAAGTTTCGTCTTCGAGTTCGATCTGCTGGTAAGGAGTCCAGAGGTTGAAGTGATGCGGAGTGGCCGGATCGACGAGCAGGAACACCACGGGCACAAGGGCGGCGGCGAGTCTGAGGGTATCGCCGCGATTGGATTGCAGCAGCGCCATCCCGGCCAGAATGATCGTGAACCATACGGCTGGGGGCAGAGCGAACCACGACACGGCAAAGAACGCGAGAATCCCAACCAGACTGCCGGCGAGATTCCACGAGTAGCCATAAAGCGGACGCGGGGCCAGTTCGATCTGGCGGCTTACGGTCTGTCCGATGGGGATGAATATGTAGGTGATGAGGAAGAGCAGGATGGCAGTCACGGCCACGGCCAGCAGCAAGCCGGTGGAGTCATGCAGAGCGTGGGTAGCCCATATCTCGATGTCCTGCGACGCGCCCAGGTATTGCGAGAGGCTTTCCATGATCTGCGGGCCGCGCCAGGGCAGACGAACAATGACGATCAATCCGACCAGGGCGGTGACGGCCGTCTGCCAGCGGGGACGTTGGCGGGCGAGAGCGCAGCCCAGTCCGAAGCCGAGAAAACAGAGCAGCAGCGCCAGGTTTTTTACATAGGCAAATACCCGAACTTCGGTGGCGACCCAGCGGATGAGCGCGAGCTCCGCGAACAGGGTGAGGGCGCTGGCCAGAAACAGCATAGAGAGATTCCAGCGCTCGGGCTTGTCGGAGGTCTGAGCGCGCGGTTTGATGACGCGGTAGCCGACGAAAAGCAGGGCGGCCAGGATGAAGCCGGGGACGCGAAGGGACATGGGGAAATCCGTTGAGATAAGAGCGCACAGGATAACACGCGGTGATGCGAAGGGGCGGCGTTCGGATGATTCGCGCCTCAGGGTCGCATTCGGCAAATTCGCAAGATAATTCCAAAATGTTGATCTGGATGACGCTCAGCAGGCGAGCTGGTCGCGGGTTAGCTTCAAACCGGTCAGATTGCCGAGGATGGTAACCGCGATCTGCTCGGTGCGGAAAAATTCTTCGGCGGTTTGCTGCAGATCGCCTGCGGTGACGGCTTCGATGCGCTCGATCAGTTCGTCGAGGCCGTAGAAATGGTCGTAGTACATTTCCTGGCGGGCCAGGTTCGACATGCGGGCGGTCGAGGATTCAAGCGACAGCATCAGACTGCCCTTGAGCTGGTCCTTGGAGCGGCGCAGTTCCTCTTCGGGCACGGGCGTGGTTTTCAGATTGCGGAATTCCGCGACGACGCACTCGACAACCTTGATCGCCGACTCGCGCGAGGTGCCCGCATACACGCACATCGAGCCGGTATCGCGATACGGGTTCAGGTCGCTGTAAATGGAGTAGGCGAGCCCCTGGCGCTCGCGGATGTTCTGGAACAGGCGCGAGCTCATGCCTCCGCCGAGCAGCGTATTCAGGATGTACGAAGCGTAGCGGCGTTCATGGGCCATGGGATGCGAGGGAACGCCAATGCAGATTTGCACCTGTTCCAGCGACTTCTTATTGCGCAGGTTGATGCGGGAAAAAGTTTGGGGTTGAGGCGAGTGCAGGCCGTTTTTCGTCGGCTTCACGTGTTCGAAGTGCTTGGCGACGAGTTCGACAAAGTGCTTGTGGTCGAGATTCCCGGCGGCGCTGACGATGAGATTGCCGGGAGCGAAGTGGTGTCCGTAGAAGCGGGAGACGACCGGGCGTTCGAATTTTCTTACGGTATCGCGCGTGCCCAGGATCGGCAGACCGAGGGAGTGATCCTTCCAGAAACTTTGCGTGAAGATTTCGTGGACGAGGTAGTCGGGGTTGTCCTGGTCCATTTTAATTTCTTCGAGGATCACGCCGCGCTCGCGGACAATATCGCCGGCATCGAAAACAGGATGAAGGACGAGATCGCTGAGCACATCCATGGCGAGCGGCAGGTGTTCATCGAGAACTTTGATGTTGAAGCAGATACATTCCTTCGCGGTGAAGGCATCCATGTTGCCGCCGATGGAATCGACCTGGCGAGCGATGGCTTCGGCGGAGCGCGTCTCCGTTCCCTTGAACACCATGTGCTCGATAAAATGGGAGATACCATTCCATTCGGATTCTTCGTCGCGCGAGCCCGACTTGAGCCAGACGCCGATCGCGACCGAGCGAATATGCGGCATCTGCTCGGTGATGACGGTCAGGCCGTTCGGCAGGATCTGACGACGAATGCTGCGCGTCTCTTTTACCATGACGTTCTTACCACGTTCTTAACCATGATGAATTTCCCAAATGAAGTTCGGATCCAAGTATGAATTCCGGGGCGGGTGGCTGCTACTATTCTCCCACAATCCGGGGCTCGGCGAAGGCTGCTGACCTTCGGCCTGTCGTTTGTTCAACTTACGGGCAATTCTTGGGCTCATAATTTCAGTATTATTAAGAGATAGGCGAAAGCACCCTCGCTCCACCCGGCCCCATGCCAAGCCAGCCCTCCAATTCGCTCTTAGGACTCGATCTGCAGGAACTCACGAATCTTGCGCTTGGGTCGGCGCAGCCTGCCTACCGGGGCCAGCAACTGTTTGATGCGCTGTATCGGCAAAGGATCGACCGGCTGGACCAGGTTTCGACGCTGCCGCTCGACTATCGCGCTCGCTTGGCGGAGGAGGGCTGGGGAGTAGGGCTTCCGAAAATTGCGCGCAAGTTTGTTTCCAGCGACGGGACGATACGGTACTTGGTGGAACTCTCCGACGGCGAGACGGTGGAAACGGTCTGGATGCCGGAGGGAGATGGCGGAGAGCGCGGCGACGGCAGCGAAGCGGGTGACGAGATAGAAACGGGCGGCGATATGGAACGTGTGGTGGAACGTGGGGTGCGCCGCTCGACCATCTGCGTATCGAGCCAGGTGGGATGCGCGGTGAATTGCAAGTTCTGTTTCACGGCATTGCTTGGGGTCAAGCGCAATTTGGAGGCGGGAGAAATCGTGGGGCAGATAGCGGCCGTGCTGCGGGATCGGGGAGTCGATCCGCCGCTGCAACGCGTCAACCTCGTGTTCATGGGCATGGGTGAGCCCTTTTTGAATTACGACAACTTCATGAAGTCGGTGCGGCTGCTGGTCGAGGGCGTGGGGATTCCGGAGTCGCGCATGACGGTGTCAACGGCTGGGATCGTGCCCAGGATCCGCGATTTCGGGCAGGAGCCGGTGCGTCCAAAGTTGGCGATCTCGCTGAATGGATCGAACGACGCCTTGCGCAGCGCAGTGATGCCGCTGAATCGCAAGTGGAACCTCGCGGAGCTGATGAAGGCGGCGCGCGAATTTCCCCTGCGGACGCGGGAGCGGATGACGTTTGAGTATGTGCTGATCGAAGGCGTGAACGACGCTCCGGAGCAGGCGCGCGAGGTGGTCGAGTTGGTGCGGGGGATGCGTGCGCGAATCAATTTGATTGCGCTGAATCCGGGAACGGAGTTGCCCTACCGCACGCCGGAGCAGGAGCGGGTCGTGGCGTTCCGGCAGATCCTGGTGGCAGCGGGAATTCCGGCGTTCGTGCGCAGGCCGCGTGGGCGCGACATTTTCGCGGCATGCGGACAGTTGAAGAGGACGGTCGAAGCAGCACCCACTCTCCGGTAGAGACGCGGCTTGCCGCGTCTCCCGCCGCAGAGTGAGACGGGGCAAGCCCCGTCTCTACAGAGGAACTCTACGAACTGCCGCGGGCCGCGGCGCGGTTGGTGGCGGCGAGCGAGGAGCGGGCGGCGGAATTTGCCAAGACCCGCAGTTCCATTCGGAAAGCGGCGCGGCCGGGAGTGGAAGGCCGCAAGAGAAGGCCGCCATGTTCTTCGACGATGCGGCAACAGGCGCTCAGCGAAAGAGTAACCGACTTGTCCCCGCCCTCGGAGTTCAACACCGGCTGAAACGAAAGCGGTGGAGACGCGGGATCGCCAGAAGAATCGTACGACGAGAAATCAACCACCACGAAGTTGGCTTGCCTGCGCGTGCGAACGAATAGGGCAGAGTGCGTTTCTCGAGGAAGTTGGGCGCCGATCTGTCCCGCAAGGTGCAGGCAGACGTGGAGAATCTGGTTGGAGTCGGCGAGCACGGGCGGAAGATCGGGAGCGAGTTCGAGGTGGATCGAACTGGCTTTCGCCTCCATTTGTGGACCAAGCAGGCGGACGGCGGTTTGCAGCACGGAGTTGACGTCGACGGCGGCAAGGTTGGCCGGAGCTTGCCGGGCAAAAGTGAGCAGGCTCGCCACCAGCGAGGTGGTGCGGCGCACCTGCTCGCCGATTTGCCCGGCCTGGAACTGTTCCTGGGGCGCCAAGGTCGACGCGCTCAGCAGGTCGGAGTATCCCAGCATGGCCGTGAGCGGGTTGTTGAGCTCGTGAGCGGCTCCTCCCACTAGCTGCCCGAGCGAGGCCAGTTTCTCCGATTGAATGAGCTTTTCCTGCAAGGTCTTGAGGTCGCTCACCGAGCGGCGCGATCGTTCGAGAAACAGCGAAAGCTCGGCTCGCAGCAGGCGCTGCCGCCAGAAGACCACGATGCCCATCACGACCATGGTCAAAAGACTCACGTTAATGCGGAAGGCCTTCACCGGCTGCGGAAGCGACGGGTTCAGTTCGGCGTGCAGCGCAGCCCAGATGAGACTGAAGATAGCCAGCATGCTGAGGCGTGTCACCCAGACCCCGAGCACAGGTTGCGACGGCTTGGAGTCGGAGAGATCGAGGCGGCGGGCAAGCAAGGGAACCGCGGCCATCCACGCTATGGAAGCAGCCAGCGGAATGTCGTAGATGCTGCCACTGTAGTAAAGCTGGTGGCCGATGGCCCAGTTGGCGACATAGGAACTGGAAGCGTAGAGTGCACTGGCGCCGAGCAACTGTCCATAAACGTGCCGCCACCCGCCCACAGCGGTGTAGGCAAGAATGGCAAGCGCGACCAGGAGCACGAGCTTTTCGGACAGGTAGGTGAAGTTGAAATTGGCGCTGTAAGTTGCTTCATCGACCTGTACCGTTTGCCAGGGGATGACGGCGTATACATAAACGAAAACCCACCAGATGAGCAGCAGGGTAAAGTCGAGCATGCGGATGCGTTCATCCCGCTCGCCTTCCCGCAGATGTGGAAGCACGGCCAGAGCGGCGATCATCGGCACCAGATGCAGGAATAGAACGATATCGCCCAGGAAGGGGTCGGGCACATCCTGGCGTTTGAGGACTTCAAAGTAGTTCCACATTCCCTGGTAGGTGAGCCAGAAGAGCATGCCCACGCTCATCAGGATCCAGAAGAACCGGATGTGGCGAGTGGGGCAGCGTGAGCGCGCGGTATTGGGCAGGAAGGCGGCGGTGGCAACCAGCAGCAGAGTGCCTTGGATGAGGTCGCTGGCAATGGTGAGGGCGTCGCCTCTTGGCATCAGCACAGACGCCGCCATCTGGGCGAGCACCAGCGCGATCAGTACCGAGACCCAGAGTTTTGTAGGTACGGCCAAGGCAGACTGCTCCGAGCTCCATTTTAGAGGGTCATGCGGGATTAAGGGGGTTACTAGAGTAACCACCGGGACGGTTGAGCGAAGCGAACGTAGGGACAGCCGCCCTCGGCTGTCCTGGCCAGCGCAGCGGCTTGCCGGAGATTTGGTTGCGCTCAGCGGTAGCGGGGCTTTGCCCCGCTGGACAGCCGAGGGCGGCTGTCCCTACGTGGGTTTCGCATGAGCGGGAATAAGAAGCAGATGGAGTTTGGCGGCGATTGCCTTTAGAATTAGGCGCTTAACGTTAGAAAGAATCGCTTGACGACGGGACTGCCTTGTCCTGGATGATTCCTCGATACCGCGATCTATGGCGCTTCCGGGCGCCGATCAGTGCCGGCGAAATCCGCAGCACCGAGCGCTGGCTGGCGTCGGCGCGGGTGGCGCTGACGATTGTAGCGGTGCTTACCCTTTGGATGGAACCCGTGCGCGAGTTCGCCTATTCGCGCTGGCTGTACTGGCTGCTCACCGGATACCTGGTCAATGCGGTGGTGGTGATGTTGCTGGTGCGCTTCCGGCCCCAGTCCACCAAAGCGTTTCGTCGGGTCGTGCACGCGGTCGACATCCTCTGGCCGGTGCTGATTTCCTTGTTTGCGACGGCGCAGCGCGGGCCCTTCTTTCTCTTCTTCGTGTTCGTCATGGCGGCGGCCGCCTATCGCTGGGGGTTGTGGGAGACGGTAGGCACGGCGGCGGCGGCGGTGGCACTGCTGTGGACCGAAGCGTTGGTAGTGCGGGCCGGACTGGAACCGGCGGCGGACCGGTGGTTGCACGTGGTGCATTTGCCGCGACTCGGCGTGAGCGTGCGCGAACTGGATCCGCAACAGCTCATCATGAGTTCGGTGTATCTGATTGTGCTCGGGCTCTTGCTGGGCTACATGTCGGAGAACCAGAAGAAAGCGCGGGCGGAGCGCGTCGTAATCACGCGCGTTCTCAGTTCGACGCGGGTCGAGGCGGGACTGACTGGGACCCTGCAGCAGATTCTTGGCGAGGTCATGAGCATCTACGGCGCGCGCCGGGTGCTGAGCGCCTCGCAGGAAAGGAACAGTTACCGGGTATTTCTGGCCGAAGTGGGCCGTGGCGACGAGGGCAGCGGAACGCTGCGCTGGCGCGAGGCCCCGCCGGAAAGCCAAAAGGTGTACCTGTTCGAGTCGCCGGCGGACGCGGTCTACGCGGCGCGTGGCGCCAACGGTTTTTCCACCGTGCTGCTCGGTCGCGACGGCGTGCGGCTGCGCGACGCCAGCACGGGATTTCTGGATGCGCTGGCGCAAGTGGAAAAGTTTAACGCGATGGTTTCGGTGGCGTTGGTGTTCGGGACCGAGTGGTCGGGACGGGTATTCCTGTTCGATTCCGAGATGATGGGGAACCCGGAAGAGGAATTGCGTTTCTTGCAGGAATTCGCGGAGCAGGTGGGGCCGGCGATTTACAACGTGTACCTGGTGCGCCGGCTGCGGGAGCGGGCGGGCGCGCTGGAGCGTGGGCGGTTCGCGCGCGAACTTCACGATGGAGCGATTCAATCGCTGATCGGAGTGGAAATGCAGTTGGACGTGCTCCGGCGCCAGTCGGGAACCCAGGCGCCGGTGGTGAACGCGGAACTGGGGCGGATCCAGCAACTGCTGCGCGAAGAAGTTCTGAAGTTGCGCGAACTGATGCAGGCTATGAAGTCGTTCGAGGTGAATGCCGACCGCCTCCTCGGTTTCATTTCCGACACAGTGGAGCGCTTCCGGCGGGAGACGGGAATCGCAGCCGAGTTTGTCAGCGAACTGGAACGGGTGGATCTGCCGCAGAAGGCCTGCCGGGAACTGGCGCGCATTGTGCAGGAGAGTCTGGTGAACGTGCGCAAGCACAGCGGAGCGCACCATGTCCTGGTACGGCTGGCGCCCCGGGCGGGGTTTCTGCAATTGACGGTGGAGGACGATGGCAAGGGATTTTCGTTTTCGGGAAGGCTGTCGGATGCCGAACTGGAGATGAAAGGAATAGGGCCGGGGGTGATTCGGGAACGCGTACACCTGCTGGCGGGCGAACTCGCGATAGAATCGACTCCAGGACACGGAGCACGGCTGGAAGTACGGATACCGCCAGCGAGGAAGGCCAATCATGGATAGGCCAACGATGGATCGCACAACGATGGATCGCACAACGCCGGATAGACCAACGATGGATAAACGTCATCCCATACGCATTGTGATTGCCGACGATCACCCCATTTTCCGTGACGGACTGCGGCGCCTGCTGGAATCGGAAGCCGATATGAAAGTGGTGGGCGAAGCCTGCGACGGCAACGAGGCAGTGAAGCTTGCGAGGGAGATCAAGCCCGACATTCTTCTGCTCGATCTGGCCATGCCGCACCACACCGGCCTCGAGGCGCTGCGCGACCTGAACACGAGCGGCGACGGAGCGGCGGCGGTGCGTATCATCCTGCTCACGGCAGCGGTGGAAAAGAAGCAGATGGTGGAGGCGTTGCAACTGGGAGCGCGCGGCGTCGTGCTGAAAGATTCTGCCACCCAACTGCTCCTCAAGAGCATTCATGCGGTGATGGCCGGCGAGTACTGGGTGGGGCGGGACAGCGTTTCCAATCTGGTGCAGTACCTGCGCAACCTCATGCAGAGTACGAACGAGGAATCGAAACAGAAGAAATTCGGGCTGACGCCGCGGGAACTGGAGATTGTGGCGGCGGTAGTCGCGGGCTATGCCAACCGGGAAATCGCCCAGTACTTCAAGATCAGCGAGGATACGGTGAAGCACCACCTCAGCAATGTCTTCGACAAACTGGGAGTTTCCACCCGTCTCGAACTGGCGTTGTTCGCCGTAAACCAGGGGCTCCCGTTGAAAACGATTGTGTAATCCGGCAAACCGCGGGCTAAACCGGCTGGCGGAGAAGTCAAGCTTCGTACCAGTTCCGCATCGTATCAGGTCATCGCTTTAGCGATGACGTAACTCTTTGAAGTCAGACGCCCCTTTAGGGGCTGCGGCGCGGAAGTCGCTTTTTCCCAGCCTTTAAAGCCGCGCTCCTTCAAAACACACGTTAAAAGCCGGGTTTTCCGCAGCCTGTCGCAGGCCCCGAATATGGCCCCTGGGGGGTGGATCTCTAGGGGCTTGGGGATGGCACGATAGTGCCATTCCCGGCACTGGTGTGCTATTGGGTGGAAGGGGTGGGGGGGAGTATTTTACAATTATTACAATTGTTAAGACGGCGACTTAGGGTTCCGCGCAAGGCGTGAAGTGTGGATGAGTCGTCGACTGGGGGGCAAACAGTGATGCAAGCAATCCGTCGACTGTGGACTGAGGAGAGCGGCCAAGACGTTGCCGAATACGCGGTGATGCTCGCGGTAATCCTGGTGATCGTGATTGGCACCGTGCGCCTGATCGGTACCAACGCCAACAACGTGTTTTCGCAAGTTGGAAGCCAGATGCAGAACTAGCCTCATCAACTGCCCCGCTGCTGACCGGCGAGGGGCGTCCCCTGCTTTTTCTGCTGGTTTCTCCCGTTTACGGACCATCCGTGTGCCATGATCGAAGCGAAGGAGTTCTTGGCCTTCAGCGACAGGCCGTTCGAAGAACGGCAGGAGTGAGTGCAGGACCTGCGGCCGGGCGCTCCTGAGACGAGGCAAGCCTCGTCTCTACAGAGAACCGCTAAGACCTAAAAGCCAAAAGCTAAAAGCTAGAAGCGATCCTACTGCCCCGATGGAGCCGGAGCGGGCGCCGTCTTCTCCGGGGCCGGAGCCGTTTTTCCTGGAGCCGCGCTGCCCAGCCGAGTGAGGAACGGGAAGAAGGGCGTAACTTCAAACGGCATCTTCTCCGATGCGGCCGTGATCGCCACCGGCTTGGTCTTGATCAATTCCAATTGATTGTCCCACGGGTCGATCTTGACCCGGCCACCGAGAGGAAGCGCTGCGATCTGGTCGGGCTTCTTCGGGTCGAACTGCGGCGAGCCGGTCATCAACGACGACATCCGGGTGGCATCGCCATTGAGCAGGCTGTCGCCCAGGTGCGCCCGGATCAGGTTCTTGAGCGCGGGAGCGCGCGCCTGGACCGCTTTGAGGAACAAGCCGGCGTTGCTGAGCTTGTCCTTGTAGGGCGAGTTGTTGAGCAGTTCGATGGCCTTCTTGTCGGCAGCTTCTTCTTCGCCGCGATCGCGAGCGAAATCCATGCGCTCGAAGGTGCGCTCATCGGGAAAGAACATCCGGTCGTTGAAGGCGAGCTTGGTATTGAGGTGATGGCCGAGCACGATGTGCGCCAGTTCGTGCGTCAGAATCATGGCCAGGGCCGCTTCGTCGGGCAGCACGTCAATCATGCCGCGGCTCACCACGATCGTGTGGCCAATGGTGAAGGATTCGAGCGGCGTGGTCAGCAGCACCCGGCACTTCACCTCGGGCTGAATGTCGAGGTTATTGGTGACCATCATGTTGTTGACGACGGTCTGCAGCACCTTGTCGATTTCCCCTTCCGGCGCCAGCAGCCCGATCTGTTGCAGCCGGTCAAGCACGTTGATTTCCGCCTGACGCTCCCACGCGCGCTGCGCTTCGAGGGGGGAAGCATCCTGGGCCTTCTGACTCTGGTCCTGGACCGACTGCGGCGCGTCGACGGTGATCTCCGTAAACTCCGAGTTGCGCCGGAGGTCCTTCAAGTTGTAGCCCCACAGCCGCGTCTGCGCCTTGTAATGCAGCGTCTGACCCAGACGATATTTCAGATCCGACTCCTCGGAATAAATCAGCGAAGGCAGCCAAACGCCGGGGCGCAGGTTCTGCCGCCAGCTGTCGAAGTGCAGGTAATAACTGGCCCGCGGATGAGGAGAGTAAGTGCCATTGAAGCGCACGATGTTGTAGTCCTGGTCTTCGATCCAGATGCGGCCGAGGAACCGGCCCTTGCCGGCGTCTTTCTTGGGGGCGACATCCAGCACGATGCAGCGCAATTCGCCGAGAAACTCGCGGCGGACGAAAGTGAAGTCGTAGTACTTGCGCTGAAAATCCTGATCGAGGACTGTCATCTGGGCAAAGCCCAGGGGCAGGAACTTCATGGCATACACGCTGCTCAGTTTGCTCAGCATGCGTTTGCCCAGGCCGGCCGTGGTAGGCGAGACGAATGTGCGGTCATCGGTGCCCTCGCTCATATCCAATCGGCCAAGGAAGTACACGTCGCTCACAGGGACAGGAGCGCCCAGGTCTTTGTCTTCCTTGAGATTCTGGAGGTAGGTTTCCACCAGCGGATGAAGCTGCTTCATCTGCGCCATGAAAAAATGCTCGCGCTCAATGGCTCGATCGACAACCTGGTCGAAGCTGGCGGCGGAGGAACTCGCCGGTTGAGCGGCGGCGTCGCGAGTCTGTAGAGACGGGGCTTGCCCCGTCTCCGTCTGTCCGGGTGAAGTCTGGCAAAATACGGACGCAGCGCAGCCGGCCAGGAAGAGCGCAAGCAGTGCGAGTGGGGAGGACAACACTTTTGCTGGTTTCATTTCGTCTTTAGATGCGTATACCCAAGATGCGTATACGCAGAATCCGTGACCTAGGATACCAGTCTATGACGCAAGTTGAAACCCGACGTGTATCACCGCCTCGGAATCGGCGGGCCGGCCGTCTCTCAGGGCGGGCTTGAACTGAATTTGTTCCGCGGCGCGAACCGCGGATTCATCCAGCCCATGGCCGAGACCGCGCATCACTTTCACGATGCGTATCTGCCCGCTTGCGGAAAAGACCACATCCAGCAGAACCTCACCCTCAATCTTAAGCCGTCGCCCCTCCTCGGTGTAAACCGGACGAGGCTTGAATGTGATCTCAGCCGGCAAGGTCTTGAGGACGGGATCGGCAGACTTCGCTTTGGGCTGGACATTGGCTGCGACCAGACCCGCGTCCGCAAAGCCGCTCGGGCGAACCGCGCCTCGCGAGCCGGAAACCGGCCCGGAACTATTGCCGGTAGCCACGCCGTTGCCAAACCCGGTGCTCGCGATCACCCCGCGGACGCCGTGCGATCCACCCGTGCCGTTGCCATAGCCTGGGCCCGAGGGCATATTGAACGAGCCCGCCGCCGCAATCGTGACCGGACGGCCGTGATCCTGCGATGCGGGTACGCCGTTGGGCTCGCCGAACCCTCCCGTCTGCACTTTCTGCGGCGCCGCGGCCAGGGTTGGCGTCGCCGAGCTACCCGTGGAGAACACATTGGTCTTGACCGGTGGCCGCGGGATCATCGGCTTCACGTCCGGCAGAAGCTCTTTGCTGGACGCCAGCGTCACCTTGGGCGCTTGCTCGTCGGGCAGGGGCGTTTTCTTCCGTACCAATTCGGACGGAACCCGCAGAGCTTCGGGCCGCGGCGTTACCGGCTCGGTTATCTTTGGCTCCGGAACACGAAAATGCCTGACCGGCGCCGGAGCCTGTGGAACCGGCGGCGGGATGCTGACCAGGCCGACGAAGTGGTAGTCGTGCACCGGCAACACCAGAACTTCGGGGTACGCGATAGCGGCGATCACAAAGAAAGCCATCACCACCGACTGCATGCCATAACCGAGAACGAACCTCCCCCAACGCGTGCGAGGCTCGGGGAGAAGGCCTAGGGTCAACTCAGAAGCCTGGGAATCCATGTACGGTACCTCATGTCGCGAGCTGCTTAGCGGTTGCCAAAAGAAGTGGCCAATCCCCCGGACCGGCACTCTTCAAAGACCGCGGATGTGGTCCGAAGAACGACACTTCGGTCTGTGAAATGCACGCCGAAGGCCATTTTCGACATCCGCACTCCACAATTAAGATGCTGCTAAGCCGTCACTTACATAGGGGATAGTTGATCCTACCAGACCGAAAGAGGGCACCTGCAAGATTTTTCCTATTTCGGGAAGGGAAAATTTTGGGAAAAGGGGAAGATTTTGCCCTGAGGACCGCCCTCGCCAACCATCACCTAGGGACAGCCGCCCCCGCCGGGGTCCCCTGACCGCGCGCTTTTCGCGGGCTGGGGTGGTTGGCTGTCCAGCCGAGCGAAGCTCGGCAGAACTCAGAACTGAGAACCGAGAACCGAACCCTACTCGTCGTCGGCGTCGTCGATCTTGATGCGAAGCGATTTGAGAAACTTCAAATCCTGATCGCTGATCTTGAGTTCGGAATTCGTGCTGAGGGTGGAAACCAGGGAAGTCTTGTCGCTCGCGCGTTCGCCCTGTTTGCTGACGCCGATAGTGGCTTCGAGGACGAGGAAAATATCGTAGCCCCCTTCCTTGATGCGGGAAACGACCTCGGCGATCTGCTCGGAATCGGACAGTGACCCGTTGATCGCTTCTCCGAGTTCTTTCATGAGCTGCTTCAGTTGCTGATCCACGAGTCCCCCTCGAAACGGACGCCGCTGACGGGAAACATGACCGTCACTGTAATGCCACTAATCGCCATTGTACCCTCGCTCGCTGCTAAAATCGACTGATGGCGACCGGCTATGGCGGGCGACGGATTCATGGTCTGGCGATCGGCCAAGCAGCGAGAAGAATCAGGCGGGCCTTCCGTGTCGCCGTCGAGTTGCTGGAGCACAGCCGGAAGGGCAGCGCGGTGCTGGCCGCGATTCGCGCGACCACGCACTCGTTTGGGCGAGTTCTGCACCAACTCTGGCTGGAAGTTACCGGATTCATGTTCCTGGGAATTGCCGCGATCGGAGCCATGGCTGGCGTACGCGAGTACGGCAAGTACCAGTCCCGCCACGCGGCGGGCCCGGGGCGGCTGGCACTTGCGGTATGCTTCACGGTTTCATTCGCCTGGTTTGGTGTGAGTTCGTTCTGGCGGGTGAAGAGAAGAGCCAAGAGACAAAACTGTCCGTAGAGACGCGGCTTGCCCCGTCTCCGCTGCGGGAGACGCGGCAAGCCGCGTCTCTACGGCTAGAAGAAGGGCAGGGACACGTGACGCAAACCAAAACCTCCGATCCCGCAAACCAGCGGGCCGCCTCCGTCCCGACCGCAGAGACGTCTTCTCACATCCCCGTACGCCCCCTCTACACGCCCAAGGATCTTGCTGCCTGCGACTGGAATTACGATCGCGATGTGGCCTATCCCGGCGAGTTCCCCTACACGCGCGGCGTGCAGGCCACCATGTACCGCGGCCGCCTCTGGACCATGCGCCAGTATGCGGGCATGGGCGATGCCGAGGAGTCGAACAAACGCTACAAGTATCTGCTCGCGAACGGTACGACGGGCCTCTCCGTGGCCTTTGATTTGCCGACGCAGATTGGACTCGATTCCGACAACCCGCTGGCGGTGGGAGAAGTCGGCAAAGTCGGCGTGGCGATTGATTCCGTCGAAGATATGCAGCGCCTGTTCGAGGGCATCGACCTGACCGCGATTTCAACATCGATGACCATCAATGCCACGGCGTCGATTCTGCTGGCGTTGTACGTGGCCGTGGCAAGGCGGCAGGGCCGGGACATCCGCAAGCTCTCCGGTACCGTGCAGAACGATGTGCTGAAGGAATACATCGCCCGCGGAACCTATATTTATCCGCCCCAGCAGGCCATGCGCATCATCACCGACCTCTTTGCCTGGACGAACGAGAATGTCCCGGAGTGGAACACGATTTCGATCTCCGGCTATCACATGCGCGAGGCGGGATCGACCGCGGTACAGGAAGTCGCGTTCACGCTGGGCAACGGCATCGCCTACGTGGAAGCGGCGATAAAGGCGGGCCTGGATGTGGACAAGTTCGCGCCGCGGCTTTCATTCTTTTTTAACGCGCACAGCAATTTTCTGGAGGAGGTAGCAAAGTTCCGCGCCGCCCGCCGCATGTGGGCCAAGATCATGCGCGACAAGTTCAAGGCGAAGAACCCAAAATCGTGGATGCTCCGCTTCCACACCCAGACCGCTGGCTCCACGCTGACCGCGCAGCAACCGGAGAACAACATTGTGCGCACGGCGATCCAGGCCATGGCGGCCGTGCTCGGCGGAACGCAGTCTCTGCACACCAATTCCTATGACGAAGCGCTGGCCTTGCCCACCGAGGCGTCGGCGAGGATCGCGCTGCGCACCCAGCAGGTGATCGCGTTTGAGTCGGGTGCGCCGCAGACGGTCGATCCGCTCGCGGGGTCTTATTACGTCGAATCGCTGACCAGCGAGATCGAGAAGCGGGCCGCCGATTATCTGGCAAAAATCGAAGCCATGGGAGGCATGCTCAAAGCCATCGAACGCGGATACGTGCAGCAGGAGATCCAAAACGCAGCCTACGAATATCAGCAGGCGGTCGATCGGCAGCAGGCGGTGGTGGTCGGCGTGAACCGCTTCCAGGTGGAAGAAGAAAAGGCGGTGCCGATCCAGCGCATTGATCCAGCTCTGGAACCGAGACAAGTGGAGCGCCTGCGAGCGCTGCGCGCGAAGCGCAATATGGGGACGTGGCAAGCCGCGATCCAAGCGGTCGAGGACACGGCCCGCTCGGGAGAAAATCTAATGCCACGCATCCTGGCCGCCGTAGAAGCAAATGCCACGGTAGGCGAAATTTCAGACGCGATGCGGAAGGTGTACGGGGAGTACAAGGAAGCGGTGGTGATCTGAGTCCCTGTAGAGACGGGGCTTGCCCCGTCTCCGCTGCAGAGACGCGGCAAGCCGCGTCTCTACAGGAAATCGTGAACGATTTTGGGACGAGCACGGATCTTAGCCCCTGCCGCTCATAGACGGTTTTGGGAAGGGCACGGCTTCAGCCGTGCCGCTCAGAGGCGAAAGAACGCGGGCTTCAGCCCCTGAGGGCCAAGGACCCAGCTTCAGTTCGCCAGCTTATACTCGCAAGCGCTACGGCAGGCCTCGCAGTACATGAGTCCGTCGGTGCAGAGGCGCACGTCGAGCTGGGACTGGCAGTACGCGCAGAATTTGTCGCACAAGCAACTTTCTTCCGGACGCTCGCATTGGGCGCAAACGATGCGGCTCATACCTGGTCTAGAGGACATGGTTGAAGTTTAGTTCCAGCAAGCCAGGGAAGGAACGTAACGGAAGTCACCGAAAAGCAGGTCGGGAGGGCAGGTCCTAGGTGTCAGGTCTTAGGTCTTAGGAAAAGCAACCCCGCCCTCCGACAAACTCGTCTCTTGATTTTGGTTTTCCTAAGACCTAAGACCTAAGACCTAAGACCTGAGGCCTGAAATTTGCGTCCTTCCCGTCCGGGTGTTAACGTATTCAGTTCCAGATTCCGGCAGGCCAGCCACTGTCTGAACCATTCTCTGACCGAGGTTCTTCGTGTCGGTTGCTGAAGCCACTCCGCCCGTCGCCCCACAGAACGTCCGCAAGACTGCCTTGAACGCCGTCCATCGCCAGATGGGCGCGAAGATGGTGGAGTTTAACGGCTGGGACATGCCCGTCGAGTACCCAGCGTCGATCGGCTGCGGCATCGTCGCCGAACACATGGCGGTGCGCAGGGGCGTCGGAATTTTTGACGTCAGCCATATGGGCGATATCCGCTTGGCCGGGCGTGAAGCGCTCGCCGCCGTGCAGCATATCTCGATGAATGACGCGTCACGGCTCGCGATCGGCCAGGCGCAGTATTCGGCGTTGCTCTATCCCCAGGGAACATTCGTGGATGATGTGATCGTTCACCGTCTTGCCGAGGACGAGTACCTGCTCGTAATCAATGCCGGCACGCGCGAAAAGGATTTCAACTGGGTGCGAGACAATACGCGGCAGTTCGATTGCGCGGTTGAGCATCTGTCGGATGACTTCACCCAGATTGCGATCCAGGGTCCGAAGGGCGTCGACGTGCTTCAGAAGTTGACCGACGCCGACCTGAGCGCGGTGAAGTTCTACTGGCTGACGCGTGGCACCGTGTGCGGCCTGAAGAATATCTTGATGGGCCGCACCGGTTACACGGCCGAAGACGGATTCGAGATTTACATTCCACCGGACGAGGAGACGAGTGCTCGGGTGTGGTACGAAATTTTGGCGGCGGGAAAAGAGTTTGGCGTGGTCCCCTGCGGTTTAGGTGCGCGCAATACGCTGCGGCTTGAAGGCAAGCTGCCGCTCTACGGACACGAAATCACGGACACGATCAATGTGTGGGAAGCGGGACTGGATCGTTTCTGCAAGATGGAGAAGCCGGAGTTTATTGGACGCGCCGCACTCGCGAAAGCGAAAGCCGAAGGCGTGAAGAAAACGCTGGTTGGACTCGAGATGGTCGAGCGCGGCATCGCCCGCGACGGCTACAAGGTTCTGGACGAGGCCGGGCGCGAGATCGGCTATGTAACCAGCGGTTCCCCGGCGCCGTTTCTGAAGAAAAACATCGCCCTGGCCTACGTCCCACCCGAGCAGTCCGCGGTGGGAACGACGGTGAAAGTAGAAATCCGCGGACAGGGTGTAAGAGCACAAGTGATACCGACGCCGTTTTATAAGCGTCCGAAGAAGGCTTGAACCACAAAGGACACGAAGGTTTACGAAGGAAAGCCACAAGCTAAGAGCTAGAAGCCAGAAGCCAGGAGCCAGAAGCCGATGTCCTACCCATCCGACCGCAAATACACAAAAGAACACGAGTGGATCACCGCCGACGGCACGGTCGGCATCACGCACCATGCGCAAGATTCGCTCGGTGATATCGTGTTCGTCGAACTCCCCAAGGTGGGGACGGAACTCACCGTGGGAAAGGCCTTCGGCACGGTAGAGTCGGTGAAGGCCGTCTCCGATTTGTACGCGCCCGCTTCGGGGACGGTGACGGCCGTGAATGAAGCTTTGGCGACGGCTCCGGAGCAAGTGAACAAAGACGCGCACGGCGCCTGGATGGTCAAGATCAAAGTGAAAGATCCGGCGGAGATGAACGCGCTGCTCTCGGCCGTGGACTATGAGAAGTTCGTCAGTGAAGAGGCGGGCCATTAAAAGCATTGCAGAAGTCAGAGGTCAGATTGCAGAGGTGAAAACCTTGGTCCCATCGATAGCGGACGAAGGCCGAGGGTTTGACCTCTGCAATCTGACCTCTGACCTCTGCAGTCGTTTCAGCGACTATCTACATCGAATCCAAGGTTCCTATGAGATATCTGCCTAAGTCTCCCGCGGATCGCGCCGCCATGTTGCAGGCGATCGGCATCCGCTCCGTGGACGAACTTTTCTCGCCGATTCCAGCCAAGTTTCGCCTGACGCGCGATCTCGCCGTCCCTCGTCAAATGGCCGAGTCGGAAATTGTCGACTGGTTCAAGCAACGTGCCAAAGAAAACGGCGAAGGCTACACCAGTTTTCTCGGAGCCGGAGCTTACTTCCATTACCGGCCCGTGGTCATCGACGCTCTGGTGCAACGCGGCGAATTCCTCACGTCCTACACGCCGTACCAGGCGGAGTTTGCGCAGGGTACGCTGCAGGCCATCTTTGAGTTCCAGACGATGATCTCCGAACTTACCGGCATGGACCTGGCGAACGCCTCGATGTATGACGGCTCGACGGGCGCGGCCGAAGCCGTGATGATGGCGTGCCGCATCACGGGAAGGCATTCGGCGGTCGTCGCGCGCAGCCTGCATCCCGAGTATCGCGAAGTGCTCAACACCTACGCGACGCACCAGGCCATTCCGGTGAAGACGGTCTCGTTCACGGACTCGGGACAAATCAGTCTGAAAGAACTCGAGGAGGCAGTGGGCGAAGATACAGCGTGCGTCCTGATGCAGTCGCCGAATTTCTTCGGCACGATTGAAGACGTCGAAGCCATCGCCGAGATCGCGCATAAGCGCGGAGCCCTGCTGATCGTCTCGATCGCCGAAGCGGTGTCGCTAGGCATCGTGGAGCCGCCACGCGCGGCCGACATCGTAGCCATGGAAGCGCAGTCGTTCGGAGTGCCGCTCGGATTCGGCGGTCCGTACTGCGGCGTGCTCGCCACGAAAGAAAAATTCGTCCGGCAAATGCCAGGCCGCCTCGCCGGTCAGACCGTCGACAAGAACGGCAAGCGCGGTTTCGTGCTGACCCTGGCCACCCGCGAGCAGCACATCCGCCGCGAGAAAGCGACGTCGAATATCTGTACCAATCAGGCGCTGGTCGCGCTCATGGTAAATATCTTCATGACCGTTTACGGCAAAGTCGGCTTGCGGGAACTGGCGAAGCAGAACCTGGCGAAGGCCGTGTACGCAGCCGGCCAGTTCGGCAAACATGCCAAAGTGCTGTTTGCGGGAGCGCCACGATTCAACGAATTCGTGGTCCAGACCAGCGAAGATCCTTACGCCATCAACTCACGGTTGCTGGGACACAAGATCGTCGGCGGTCTGCCGCTGAAGAAGTTTTATCCCGAATTGAAGAATGCGGCTCTGTGGTGCTGCACGGAATTGACGACCCGGTCCGTGATTGATAAAGCGATCGATACGGCAGTGGGCCTGGTCGCCGAGAGCGAGCGCTCAGCTCCAAGTATGAAAGAGACAGAAGAACACGAGGTGGCGAGATGAAGACGAAACCCATGACCCGCAAAGCCACCCGTCACATCAGCCAGAACGAAGGATTGATTTTCGAGAAGTCGTCGCCCGGCAAGGCGGCCTGGAAGTTGCCGCCGCTCGATGTCCCGGAAGTGGATACGGCGAAACTACTAGGCAAGCAGGAGCGCAAGGACCTTGGCTATATGCCCGAGGTGAGCGAGATTGAGATCATCCGCCACTTCACGCGCCTCTCGACCTGGAATTACGCCATCGATCTCGGAATGTTTCCGCTGGGCTCTTGCACCATGAAGTACAACCCGCGCGTCAACGAGTTTGTGGCCCGGCTCGAAGGCCTCGCCAACGGACATCCCTATCAGCCGGAGAAAATTTCGCAGGGCGCTTTGCAGATCATGAAGACGTTGAGCGATTGCCTGCTCGAAATCACCGGCATGGACGCGATCACCTTGCAACCGGCCGCCGGCGCGCACGGCGAATTGACCGGAATGCTGCTGGTGCGCGCCTATCACCAGTCCAAAGGCAACGCGCGCAAGAAGATTCTGATTCCCGACTCGGCGCACGGAACGAATCCGGCGACCGCAGCCACGGTGGGCTACGCCGTCGAAAATTTGAAATCGAACGAACGTGGCATGGTGGATGTGGCGGCGCTGGCGGCGCAAATGACTGAAGACGTCGCCGCGCTCATGGTCACCAATCCGAATACGCTGGGCGTGTTCGAGCAGGAGATTCATAAGATCGCCGAACTCATGCATGCCAAGGGCGGCCTGCTCTACATGGACGGCGCCAACATGAACGCGCTGGTCGCGAAGACACGGCCCGGGGATTTTGGCGTTGATGTCATGCACATGAACTTGCACAAAACTTTCTCCACGCCGCATGGCGGAGGCGGTCCGGGGTCGGGGCCGGTCGCGGCGAAGAAAATTCTCGAGCCCTTCCTGCCGACGCCGGTCGTCATCACCAAGCCGGATGGCGCGCTGGGCTTCGAATACAACCGTCCTCAGTCGGTGGGCCGCGTGCGCGCGTTCTACGGAAATTTCGGCATGTTCATCCGCGCGCTCGCCTACATCTTCGCCAACGGCCCCGACGGCCTGCGCCAAACCACGGAAGACGCGGTGCTCAACGCGAACTACATTCGCAAAGGACTCGAAGGAGTTTACGATCTGCCCTACTCGACGCCGTCGATGCATGAAGTGGTCTTTAGCGATAAGATCCAGGCGACCAAGGGCGTGAAGACCGTCGACCTGGCCAAACGCCTGATCGATTACGGATTCCATCCCTACACCATGGCGTTCCCGCTGATTGTTCACGGCGCGCTGATGATCGAGCCGACCGAGAGCGAGCCGAAAGAAGAACTGGATCTGTTCATCGAGGCCATGAAGTCGATCGCGGAAGAGGTGGAAGAAGATCCCCAGTTCGTTCTTGACTCCCCGCACAACGCGCGCATCTCCCGTCTGGACGATACCTTGGCGGCGCGGAAGCCGGTGCTGCGCTGGAAGCCAGAGAACGTCGGCTAACTTGCGGAGAAACTCGTGTAGAGACGGGGCTTGCCCCGTCTCGGACTGTCTGAAATGTTTGCGTTCGCGCCGGTCTCGGGAAGGGCACGGCGTTCAGCCGTACCGTAAGTCGTTGAAAATGTGTCCGCGCTTTAGCGCCCGAGGTGTGCTTCTTACCCTCGCGATTAGTTTTTCCGCAGCCTGTTAGCCCCTGAGGGCGCTCGTACCAGCGCGCTCCTTGCTAGAATCAGCGAAGTCCAACCCTATGCCCGACCATCCGGCCAGCCCCGCAACCGCCCGCCAGTTGGCCGAACATCATTATTACGCCGCGCTCGATCTAGTACTGGAAGGCCACCACGAGCAAGCGGTCGAAGAGTATCGGCAGGCGGTGGCGGCTGATCCGAAGTTCACCGACGCCCTGCATGGCCTGAGCCGGGCGCTGCAGGACCTTAACCGCCTCGACGAAGCCATCGAGGTCGCCAAGCAAATTTCAGAAATCGATCCCGACGACATTCTGGCGCACACCAGCCTCTCCATCCTGTATCAGAAAAAGGGACTGGTTCCCGAGGCCGAGGCGGAAGGCAACAAGGCGCGGGTGCTGGGGTGGAAGCAGCAGTTGAAGAAGGGGAGTGGATAGTGCCAGGCAGGCGGTGGTCAGCATGAAAGTCCGCGACGTCATCAAACGCCTTGAGCCCGGAACGTTGAACAATATCCTCAAGCAGGCAGGGCTGAAATGAAATACCTCATCGTCTACGAAAAATCGGCCACGGGGTGGGGCGCGTATGCTCCCGACTTGCCTGGTCTTGGCGCTGCGGGCAAAACGCTGGATGAAGTGAAAGACCTCATCCGCGAAGGGATTGAATTTCACTTGGAAGGCATGCGCGCGCACGGCGATCCCATTCCTGCGCCCAGGTCATAGAAGAAGTCTTACCCCAGATGCTTCTTCAGAAACTCCAGCGAGCGCTCCCGCGCCAGCTTCGCCGCTTCCGCGTTGTAGCTCGCGCGATCGTTGCAATTGAAGCCGTGGCCCGCGTCGTACCAAAAGACCGGCACCTCGGGATTTGCCGCCTGCACCGCGTCGATGCTCTGCTTCGGAATATGCTGATCCAGTTTTCCGAAGTGCAGCATAATTGGCGCCTTCGGATGCTCGTCGGCAAACTTCGCGATCTGTCCGCCGTAGTAGCCCACCGCTGCGTCGACGCCCGGGCGCGCGGCCGCCAGCCAGGCAATCGTGCCGCCGAAGCAGTAGCCTATCACCCCGACTTTCTTTCCCGCCTGCCTGCGTGCGTACTCGATCGCGGCGGCTGTGTCCTTCAGCGCATGGTCCAGATTCAACCCGGGAATCAGCGACATCGCCTTCTGCATATCCGCGCCTTCGTAGCCAAGTTCCAGGCCACGCTCGTAGCGGTCGAACAGCGCTGGCGCAACCGCCAGAAAGCCGTCCTGCGCGTAGCCATCCGCCACCGAGCGGATATGCGGGTTCACTCCAAAGATCTCCTGCACCACCACCAGGCCGGCAATCGGTTCTCCTTCCGGATGCGCGACATAGGCATCCAGTTCATGACCGTCGCTGGCCTGCAACTTCACGTGTTCACTCATCGCATCTCCTCAAAATTTGTCATGCTGAGTTCCATCGTTTGGATGCGCACGCTCTGACCAAAGCTTCGGCGAGTTGAGAGTCGGAACAAGTCTTAGATAAAGTATCTGCTTATCGCAGCGGTGAACCGCTGCGCCACCCAAAATCAAGTGCAACACCGACTTTTTTCGGGCCTGTGCAGCCGCTGCCGAGCTGCGCTCGGCTTGGACGGGCGAGGCACCCGTCCCCACACGAGGCCTCCGCGGAGTAAAATTGGCCCATGCGTGAAGTCGTTCTGGTATCTTCCGTCCGCACTCCGGTGGGCCGCGCGTATAAGGGTACGCTGCGGGCTACGCGTCCTGATGAACTGGCTGCCGTTGCGATCAAGGGCGCGCTCGCCCGCGTGCCTCAACTTGATCCTAAAGAAATTGAAGACGTAATCCTGGGCTGCGCCATGCCCGAGGCCGAGCAGGGGATGAACGTGGCCCGCATCGCTTCGCTGCGGGCGGGGCTGCCGGTTGAGGTGTCGGCGGTGACCATCAATCGCTTCTGCTCGTCCGGCTTGCAGGCGATTGCCATGGCGGCCGAGCGCATCATGGCGGGCGGCGCCGAGGCGATGGTGGCGGGCGGCACCGAATCGATGTCGATGATCCCCATGGGCGGCAACAAGATTTCGCCGAACCCGTGGCTGGTGGATCATTATCCGGATGCTTATCTTTCGATGGGTCTGACGGCGGAGCGGGTGGCGGCGCGCTTCGGCATCACGCGCGACGAGTGCGACCAGTTCTCGCTGCGCAGCCATCAGAAGGCGCTGGCGGCGATTGCGGCGGGCAAGTTTGAGGAGGAGATTGTCGCCGTGCCGGTGAGCTTTACCATTCCGAATGGATCGAAACCAAAGAAGCAGGAAATTTCTTTCCAAGTGGACGAGGGTCCGCGCGCCGATACTTCGCTCGAGGCTCTGGGCGCGCTGCGGGCTGCGTTTCACGTGAAGGGCGTGACCACGGCGGGAAATTCTTCGCAGATGTCGGATGGCGCCGCGGCCGCTGTAGTGATGTCGGCCGAGCGGGCGAAGGCTCTGGGCATCGCTCCGCTGGCGCGCTACGTCGCGTTTGCTACCGCCGGATACAAGCCGGAAGAGATGGGCCTCGGGCCGGTGTTTGCGATTCCGAAGGCGCTGAAGCTAGCCGGATTGAAGCTCTCGGACATCGACGCGATCGAACTGAACGAGGCGTTTGCGGTGCAGTCGCTGGCGGTGATCCAGGAAGCTGGGCTCGATCCCGAGCGCGTGAATCCTAGCGGAGGTGCGATTGCTTTGGGGCATCCGCTGGGATGCACTGGGGCGAAGCTGACGGCCAGTGTGATTCGTGAACTGAAGCGCCGCAAAGGGCGCTACGGCATGGTAACGATGTGTGTCGGCGGCGGGATGGGCGCGGCGGGGATTTTTGAGAATCTCAATTGACTGCGTGGCCCCTCACGAGGTTGACTGCCGGCAGGGTCAATGCACTCCTCGGGCATTAAGAAAACTGCTGTAGGCCTTGTCACTTACCAGGATGTGCTCCTTCAACCAGGTCTGCAGGAAGAGCAGGAGTGAGACTGGGACTCCCGACTTGCCGGCGCGGTAGTCTTCCAGAAACTTCGCGACCAGCCGGGTGAACCTGTCGTGCTCGGCACAGTGGGTGAGGAGTGCGGGGAATTTGTATTGGGTCATCAGCGTTTCTTCGGCGGCGAAGTGAGTGCGTGCATACTCGACCAATCGCTGCAGAATCGAGTTGGTGACGGCTGCGCCTTCGCCGGTGGCGAGTGCGTCGTTGAGTTTGTTGATGACCGCGAAAAAACCTTGGTGCTGACGATCGAGCTCGGCAATGTTTACGCTATACCTCTCCGACCAGAGGAAGGCTGAGGTGGTAACGGCCATGCGGTTCCATCCTTGACTGGGATATCGGCTAGGGACGGGATGTTTATGACACCGAGAGAACAGGGAGGCTCACACAGCAGCTGTCGGGCCATATCGTGTTCGAACGGGCCCTTCGTGCAACCCAGTGGACGCCTGCCCGGACTTCTCATAGACTTCTAATTGTTGATTCTGACCTTCTCGGCCTAACTTGCCGGTTTCTACTCAAAAGGGGCTTGAAAATGGCGACCACAGCAATACCCAAAACCAAGATTTCCGGCGGCAGCTTTCTGCTCGAAGAGCGGCAGACTGCCGATGTCTTCACCCCGGAAGATTTTTCCGAACAGCAACAGATGATCGGGCAGACCACCGAAGAGTTTGCCAACAACGAGATTCTTCCCCAGGCCGATAAGATCGAGCACAAGGATTTCTCGATTTCGCGCGACCTGCTGAAAAAAGCCGGCGACCTCGGCCTGAGCGGAGTCGAAATTCCCGAAGCCTACGGCGGCCTCGAAATGGACAAAGTCACCGCCGCCATCATCGCCGACCATATCGCCAAGTACGCCGGGTTTGCCACCACCTGGGGCGCGCACAGCGGCATCGGTTTGTTGCCCATCGTTTATTTCGGCACCGAAGAGCAGAAGAAGAAGTACCTGCCGCGCCTCGCCACGGGAGAAATTGTGGGCGCGTACGCCTTGTCGGAAGCGAGTTCCGGCTCCGACGCCCTCAATTGCCGCGCCCGCGCCGTGCTTTCGCCCGATGGCAAGCACTACATCCTGAACGGCGAGAAGATGTGGATTACCAACGCGGGCTTTGCCGATCTGTTCACGGTGTTCGCGAAAGTCGACGGCGAAAAGTTTTCCGCGTTCCTGGTCGAAAGAACTTTTCCGGGATTTTCCGTCGGCGCGGAAGAGCACAAAATGGGCATTCGCGGATCTTCCACTTGTCCTCTCATCCTGAACGATTGCAAGGTACCGGTCGGGAACTTGCTCGGCGAAGTTGGCAAGGGCCATATCATCGCCTTCAACATTCTGAACATCGGACGTTTCAAACTTTGCGCCATGTGCGTGGGCGGCGCGCGGGTGTCGATCGAACATGCCGTGGCCTACGCCAAGCAGCGCAAGGCATTCGGCAAGACGATCGGCGAATTCGGCCTGATACGGGAAAAGATCGCGAACATGGCGACGCTGATCTATGTCGGCGAGTCGCTCGTCTATCGCACGGTCGGCATGATGGACGCGCTGCTCTCGGAAATCGACTCGGCGAGCCCGGACGCTGGGAAAGAGCGGCGCAAGGCGATCGAGGAATACGCCATCGAGTGCTCGATCCTCAAAGTCTGGGGCTCGGAGATGATCGATTACGTCGTCGACGAGTCGCTCCAGATCCATGCCGGGTACGGTTTCGTGGAAGAGTATCCGGCGGAAGGCGCTTACCGCGACGCTCGCATCAATCGCATTTTCGAGGGCACCAACGAAATCAACCGCCTGATCATCACCGGATTCCTGCTGAAACGCGCCATGAGCGGCCAGTTGCCGCTGATGCCGGCGATCAAGAAGTTGATGGACGAAGTGCTCAGTGGGCCATCCCTCGGCGAAGAGATCGAAGGTCCGCTGGCCGAAGAACGAAAACTGGTCGCGCAGGCGAAGAAGCTAGGCCTGTTCGTCTCCGGAGCGGCCACGCAGAAATATATGCAGGCGATCCAGGAGCAGCAGGAAGTGATGGGCGCGATCGCCGATATGACCATCGAGATTTACGCCATGGAATCGGCCGTGCTGCGCGCGCAGAAGATGGTCGAACAAAAAGGAGAAGCGTCGGCGGCGCCGGCGGTTGCGATGGCGCGAGTGTATCTGACGCAGGGGTTCGAAAAAGTCGAAGCGGCGGCAAGAAAAGTCATTGCCGACGTGGCTGAAGGCGACATGCTGCGGACGCAGTTGGCGATTGTCCGCCGCTTGTCCAAGCACGAACCGTTCAACACGATTGCGCTGCGCCAGCAGATTGCGCAGAGGACGATCGAGGCGGGGAAGTACTCGCTGGCGTAGGGAGTAAGAACGTTTACAATTTTGTCATCCTGAGCGGAGCAGGAGGATTCGTGAAGCGAATCCTCCTGCGGAGTCGAAGGACCCCTACACCAGCAACCGCTCCCTTTAGTTAGGGCTCACTCGAACCAGCCGCTGCGGTAAGCCACCCACCACGAGGCATAGGCGATAGGAATGGTCGCGCCCAGCGCCCACCACAGTGGCAGCACGAAATCGGCGGCGAGCCCAAGCCCGGTGAAGGAGATCCAGAAGATCTTGCGCTCCATATCCGGATTGTAAGTCCTTCCCGCCACTTGCGATCTCGCGTAACCGCCTGCGGAAAAACTTCAGTTTCGTATCGAAAGTTTCTTCCGTCCGCAGGAGACGCGGCAAGCCGCGTCTCTACCATCACGCTTTGGGCCGGAGCTCTTCCATCACACTCTGAATCAGCTCCTTGGCATCCGCGAGGTTCTTCATGACGAGTTGTACATCCATAACCGGCTTGCCGGGCCAGCGCTGGCTTTGGCAGTAGACCCCGTGCTGGCCGACGAGGGCCATAGCGTCGTTGACCAGGTCCATGGTGACCGCGAGGCGTCCGCGGGGCACACCCATGCGCAATTCGAAGTGCTCGAGCTCTTCCCGCTTTTCGTTGAAGACGGCCATGAACAGATTGTAGCGGGGATGTGGGTATAATTCTGGTGCAGCTCTCGGCTCTTAGCTCTTAGCCAAAAGCCAACAGCTAAAAGCTAAGAACCAATCGTCAGTGCCATCTCAGGAGGAAACGAATCATGAAGAAATTCTCATTACTCACAGCCTCGCTCTTTGCCATCGCCACTCTCGCGTCGGCGCAGATGGGCATGTCGCATGACAAATCCAAGCGTCCCAGTCCGCCGGCCAGTGCGGCGTGCAAGTTCTCCGATGGCAAAGCCATCCACATGGACTATTCGAGTCCGCGCGCGAAAGGGCGGAAGATTTTCGGCGCCGCCAGCGAGAAGGCGCTGGTGCCCTACGCAGAGGTCTGGCGCACCGGCGCGAATGAAGCGACCACCTTCGTCACCGATGCGAATTTGACGGTCGGTGGCAAAGCTGTGCCCGCAGGCAGCTATACCATCTTCACCATCCCGAACGCGGATGCTTGGTCGTTAGTCATCAGCAAGAAGACGGGCGAGTGGGGAACGGACTATCCCGGCGAGAAGGAAGATCTGGTGCGCGTGCCAATGAGTGTTTCCAAAACCAGCGCGCCGGTGGAGAACTTCACCATTGCGTTCGACTCGGCGGGCAGCAAATGCACACTACGCATGGAGTGGGAAAACACCCGCGCCAGCGTCGAGATTACAAAGTAAGAGTCGGTCTATAGAGACGGGGCTTGCCCCGTCTCCTTAGGATTGCGGCAAGAGACGCGGCAAGACGCGTCTCTACGGAAGATCACGGCATCGGCGGCGCGTCTCCGCGCTATACTGGAACCCGATGCGGCCGATGCTGCGCTTTCTTTGGAACTCCACCCGTGGCCACCGGATTGCCCCCTGGCGCAGTCCTTATCTTCTGTGGCGCATCGAGACCTACACCGGCGTCAAGATGACCCAGATTGGATTTCTGGAATTCTGGGAATTCTTATGGACGGAACGCGGCAACTTATGGCGTTTCCTCAAGTGGACCGCGGAGATGGACCGCTACGTCCATCCTGTGGCAAAGAGCGGCAATTAGCACTTAGCACTTAGCCGTTAGCCAAAGCGTGGAAACACAACAGTGTCGATGGGTCCTCGCTAATTGCTAATTGCTGAATGCTGAATCACGGCCCTTCCAGCACCACATTCACTTCGCTGCCCTTGCCCGCGCCCAGCAGTTGATAGGCGGATCCCCGGTTGGCGGCGACTTCCAAAAAACCCATGCTGCCCAGGATCCCGAACACTTCGCCCGGAGCGCCGTCGGCGTAGCTCGTGCACATGCGCGTTGCCTGCAACTTGGTTCCAATTGCAATCTTGAAGGCGGGCGGCGTGGCCTCGAAAAGTTGGGGCGCATCCTGCGGCGTGATGTTGGTGATGAGATTGCCAAAACGATCCACTTTCAGCACCACTCCTCGCAGTGTGCGTTCATCGACCGGCTTGGGGCGGGGCGCGCCAAAGCGGACGTAGTCGGTGATTTCTTCGCCGAAGCGGCTAGGTTCGATTCCCTTGGCGAGAAAAGCCGCGATGGGCGAGAAGATATCGCGCGCGTGGAAGGTGTTGCTGCGCGGCTGCAGGAAATAATGCTCGGCCGTGACATGGCGCACCGAAAGCCGCTCTTCGCGGGCATACACCAGAGAAAGCACGCCGTTGTCGGGAGCCACAAACAGGTGGCGGTCGCCGGTCAGAATCACAGGCCGCCGCGCCGTCCCGACGCCGGGATCGACGATCACCATGTGCACGGTGCCGGAAGGGAAATAAGAGTAGGCCTGTGAAATGGTCAGCGCGCCATCCAGAATGTCGAACGGCTGCACCGCATGGCTGATGTCGATGATCTGCGCCTCGGGGGCGATCTCCAGTATGACCCCCTTCATTGCGCCGATGAAATGATCGTTGAGTCCAAAATCGGAGGTGAGCGTGATGATCGGGATGCGTGCCAATCCGTTGCCTCGTCGAGCCTGAAAGGTTTCAGGAACTCCAACGAAGTATCGGACGTGGCACGATGGCACGTCAAGGAGCAGTCAGCAGTTAGCACTTAGCATTTAGCATCTAGCCAACCCAGTCTCGACTCCGTTTTGGCTAAATGCTAAGTGCTAATTGCTGTTCTTAGTCCACGGCTACGTCGCCCGAGCCAGTATGCACGGAAACGATCGGCCCGCCGCCACGCACCTTGCCAATCACACTCTTCCGCGACTCCTGAATGCGGCCCTGGACGGTCGTAGTCACCGGATGGCCCAGCGTGACGGTTCCGGAACTCGAAGAGATGTCGACATCGAAGGCGGCGTCGGATGGGACTCGCAGGGTCACGTTTCCCGATCCGGTGCGGACGCTCCACATGTTCTTGGGCGAGCCGTTGCCGTGAATGTCGCCGCTGCCCGCCTCGGCGTGAAATCCGCCATTGATGCCGTTTACCGTGATGTTACCGCTTCCGGTGCGGATGTCCACGTCGCCCGCACCCATTTCCTCGATTTCAATGTCACCACTGCCCGCTTTGACCTTCGCAGGACCGGAAAGGCCGCGCCCACGGACGCTTCCCGATCCCGTCTGGAAGCGCATTTCACCGGCAAGACGCGCCAGCCGCAGGTCGCCTGACCCGCTCTCGAGATCGATGTTGCCCTTGAGGCCTTCGACAGTCTGATCGCCGCTGCCGGTATGGGCGCGAATCGCGGTGTTCTCCGGGACGGTAATTTCGTAGTCGATCGAAATGTTGTTGTAGTTCACGTAGTCGATGCGGATGCTGTTGCCGTTCTGGCGAATCGGAGGATTCGTCTGCAGCTCCTGCACCTCGGCCTTGTGGTCGCCGCCAAACCAGGAATTCCCCGATTGAATCTTGGCATGAATCGAGACCGTGCCCGCCGCCCCGTTGCGGACGGTGATGTCGCCGGAGCGAGTCAGCACTTCGAGGTCGACGGGTCCGCTGACCTGGAACGAACGGTCAAAGGTTCCGATGGTCGAGGCGAAGCCGGCCAGCGAAGTGGCGAAAACAAAAACCAGCGTACGAATGGCGCGATGAAAAACAATCTGTGTCATGGAATTCGCCTCTGTTCTCTACTCACATAGCGTCTCATTACCCGAAATTGTCATCCTGAGCGGAGCGAAGGACCTGCTGTCTCCTGCGCGCAAAACAAAGCAGGTCCTTCGCTGCGCTCAGGATGACAAACGGTTGCTGCTAACACCTAACACCTAACACCTAACACCTGCCTTTCTCACTGCAGCACCACCTGGTCGCCTTCCTTCAGTCCTTGCAGCAACTCAGTCTTGGCGCCATTCGAGATGCCGATGTTGACCGCGATTTTCCGTTTGCCTTCCTTAGCTTTGCGATCCGGCACTTCAACCGAGGCCTTCTTGTCCTTGTCGTACAGAATCGAGCCTTCCGGGATCTGTAGCACGTTCTTGTGCTCTTCGAGGATGATCTCGGCGTTAGCCGTCATCATGGCTTTGAGTACGCCCTCGGGATTGTTGATCGAGACGCGCACTTCGAAAGTCGTGACGTTGTCTTTCTCGACTCCCATGGGAGAAATCTTTGTCACTTTGCCGGTGAAGGTCTTGTCCTTGAACGACTCAACTTTGATCCGGGCGGGCTGTCCCAGGTAGACCTTGCCGATATCGCTCTCGTCCACTTTGCCTTTGACGTAAACTTCGCTCGTGTCGCCCATGGTCATGACCAGCGTGGCCGTCGAACCCAGCACCAGGATGGAACTGACGGCATCGCCAATTTCCACATCGCGCGAAAGAACGATCCCGTCAATCGGCGATTCAATCGTGGTGTATCCCAACTGTTCTTCCAGTTGTTTCAGGTTGGCGCGGTCCTGCGACATCTGTCCCTGAGCCTGTCCAATCTTGGCCTGCAAAACCTGCAACTGCGCCTTGGCCACATTTTGTTTATTCAGCGCCATCTCGTAGTTCTTCTCCGCGTCGTCGAGCGCGGAAGCGGAAACCACGCCATCACTCGCCATGCCCTGGGCGCGGTCATAGGCGCGTTTCAGCAGCGGCACGTCGGGGCCCTCGGCGTCCACCCTGGCGCGCACCAGGTCGGCGCGCGTGCCGTTCAGGCTAGCGGTCGAAGCCTCCAATTGCGCGCGGGCCTGATCGACACGGGCCTGAATCTCTTCCTTATCGAGTTCGGCGAGCAATTGCCCCTTCTTCACTTTGTCACCGTACTCGACGTAGAGCTTCTTCACAATGCCGCTGGCCTTGGACTTGACTTCGACCTGCGTGATGGGCCAGATCTTCCCCGTGGCCACTACGCTTTTCGCCAGGTCTCCCTTTTCGACCTTGGCCAGCTTCGAGGGATCGATCTTGGTCCCGCTGCTGGATGCGATCAGCGCACCGGCAACGACCAGAGCCACAACGGCTGCCGCTATCGAGCTCCAGATGATGATTCGCTTACGCCGCTTTTTCCTGCCATTACCGTTACCGTTGCCTTCCACGACCGCCTCCTGCTTCAATTCAAATCTTAGAACCGACCTTCACCTGTTGTTACGAGAGAACCGTTGTAATAGTTCCCCAAGAACTCCCGAGCTTGGTATCAAAGCATCGCTTTAGCAATACCGCGCTTCGTATCAGGTTATCGCTTTAGCTATACCGGAAGGACCGAACATCAGATCCCCCTTTAGGGGCTGGCCTCAGCGTCCGCGCTCTAACATGCACTTAGACCGCCGGACAACGAAAAAGAAAGCGATCAGTTTCGGATAGCAATCAAGGGATCATTTGATTGTACTGCCGGCCCGCTCTCAAAAGCGGGGCATTATCCCTTTGGAATGTTAGAATTAGAGTTCCATGATTGCATCCGTGCTGCTGCGGGTGTTCGTCGTCCTGCTCCTGGTGGCGGTCAATGCTTTCTTTGCCGCAGCCGAGTTCGCGCTGGTCAGCGTGCGCGAGACCCGCATCCAGCAGTTAATCGAAGCTCACCGCGTGGGCGCCCGCACCGTTCTCAAACTTCACCAGCAACTCAGCCGCGTAGTCAACGGCGTGCAACTGGGAATCACCATTACCAGCCTGACCCTGGGCTGGCTGGGAGAGCCGGTTCTAGCGCGATTGTTCGAGGGCTCGATCGGAAGCGTGCCGCATGCGTTGATCTACGCTCATGCCATCGCCGTAGCGGTAGCCTTCGTGATGATCACCAGCCTGCACGTAATCCTCGGCGAACTGGTTCCGAAGTCGCTCGCCTTGCAACGGGCGGAGCGGGTTGCACTGGCAGTCGCCGCGCCCATGGACGTTTTTCTCACCATTACCGCCCCCCTGACCCTGGTCATGAGCCGCGCCGCTGGTTTTGTTCTGCGCGCATTCGGCACCCGCGAAATCCGCCACGGCTCAGTCCATTCTCCCGACGAACTCAAGCTCATCGTGACCGCCGCGCATCACTCCGGCCAGCTCTCTTCCGCCCAGGAAGAGATGCTGCTGAATGCGCTCGAACTCGACAGCATCACGGCGCGTCAAGTGATGGTGCCGCGGACCAGAATCTTTTCCTTGCCTTCCGACCTGAGCCTGGACGAAGCCTTGGCGCGAGTGGCCGATGAACAACACTCGCGCATCCCCGTGTACGATCCGCAACGCGGCCCCGAACATATTGTCGGCGTCCTTTACGCCAAGGACTTGATGCGTTGGACGCGCCTGCGCCTCGGCCACGGCGCCGATCCTCCGGCCGCCGCGCGCATTTCCCAGATGAAGATCGGCCAGGTAATGCACGATGTGCTGGTGGTGCCGGAAACCAAGTTATTGCTCGACCTGCTCGGCGAATTCCAGCAACACAAGCGCCACCTGGCGGTAGTGGTCGACGAATTCGGCTCGACTGCCGGAGTGATCAGCGTGGAAGACGTGCTCGAGCAACTGGTAGGCGAACTGGAAGACGAATTCGACGTTGCCACCACGCAGCCCGCGGTCGCGGACGCGAACGCGCCCCTGGTGCTCGACGGAACCATCAACATCCGCGATTTAGAAGCTCAATACGACCTGAAACTTCCCCAGGACGAGGGCTACGAGACTCTGGCCGGTTTCCTGCTTTCGCGCTTGCAGAAGCTGCCCGCTGGTGGCGAGGCGTTCGACTATGAAGGCCGGCGTTTTGTAGTAGAAAAAATGGACGGCCATCGCATCGCAACCGTCAGGATCGAGCCGCTGCCCGCAGCGCCGGCGGCAGCGTCCTCAGTGTCGGCGGAATCAGCGCAGCGGGCCGGAGACTAGAAACGTGTGGTGACGGGGCTTCGCCCCGTCCCGCCGAGCGGAGCTCGGCAGCTGCCGGCAGCCAGAGCAACTCTAGATTCCCTATGACAGCCCGTGGTACAAGTGAGCTTCGTATCAGGGCATCGCTTTAGCGATGCCGAAAAGTTCTTAGAAATCCGACTCCCCTTTAGGGGCTGGTCACTTATGCCGCGCTACATTATCTCCCGCGTCCTCTACACGCTGCCGGTCATCTGGCTCGTCGTCTCCACCGTCTTCCTGCTAATCCACTTCGTTCCCGGCGACCCCATTCAGCAGATGCTGGGAGAAGGCGCCGCCGCCGGAGACATCCAGGCTGCAAGACACGCCTATGGCCTCGACGTCCCGCTAGGCCAGCAATATCTGAATTACTGGAAAGGCGTGCTCCACGGAGATCTAGGCAAGTCCCTGCGCTTCAACCAGGGAGTTACAACCCTGATCGCAAAGCGCTATCCCTTCACCCTGCAGCTAACATTGGCGTCGTTGTTCGTAGCGATTGTGTTAGCCATTCCCGCAGGTGTGCGCTCGGCCCAGCGCCGTAATCAATGGGATGACCGCGTGCTAAGCGTAGTAAGCCTCTTCGGCCTGTCGTTTCCAAACTTCGCGCTAGGACCGGTGCTGATCTTATTTTTCGCCGTCAAGCTAGGATGGCTTCCCGTCTCCGGTTCCGGCACCTTAGCCCATCTAGTGCTCCCCGCCATCACCATGGGCGGCGCGCTGGCGGCGATCCTGACCCGCATGGTGCGAACCTCGATGCTGGAGGAGTTAGGCCAAGACTACATAAGAACCGCCCGCGCCAAAGGCCTGCCCGAGCGCACCGTCGTCTATCGTCACGCCCTGCGCAACGCCATGATTCCAATCCTAACCGTCCTAGGATTACAGTTCGGCGCGCTGCTGGCCGGAACGATTGTGACCGAAACCATCTTCTCCTGGCCGGGAATTGGCCGGCTTACGATTCAGGCCATTGCTAACCGCGATTACTACCTGGTGCAGGGATGCATTCTGGCGATTGGGCTAACGTATGTCGCGGTGAACTTTCTTACGGACTTGTTGTACTCGGCAGTGAACCCGAGGATACGGCAGTAGCCCCATGAGATATAATGTCAGATCATGGAGCCTAACCAACAATTAGTTGACGAGTTCACCTCCGCGTGCGGATTGGGCGAGAGCAATGGGATCGCCGTCGAGCACGCGTTAATCGACCGTTCTTCTTTGACCGAAAGCATTCGGCGAGCACTTACTAAAAAGCTTCCAAGATTGATTGAGGCGGAGGCTGTGCGCCGGATCTTGCTGCTGGAGAAGGGTGACGTTGCACACGGCTACTCTGCCGTGAGGGCAGCGATAGACGAGATCAGGCCCGAAATCGTTGGGTTCGAAAAACTCGACGAGATCTGGCTCGCCAACACCTCCATCTGGCGATGGGAGGGGTTTCTGTCCTTCTTCGAACTTTTCCCGGTTTGCGGCGGACGACAAGCTAATGGCAAGTCCCGACCGCATGGTGCTGCTGTTGCAGCCGCCCGATAGCGCCCGAGTAACCGCCGGAGCGAGGCGCGCGTCGGGAGGGGGCGAAGGGCTGACTCGCGCGAATACAATGTAGGTCTAGGGAGACGGGATGCTCTGCGGCCCCTTCAACGGCTCAATCTGGCACGCACTCTGGGTCCTGCTTCCGCTGTTTAGCGTCGTGGGCCTTCTGGAGTACTTCATCCTTCACAAAGCCCCCCACTACTTCTTCGACCCTAAACACAACGAGGATCCAAGACTGCAGGAAGCGGGCGACTACGAGCCCCATTCTGCGCGCTACCAGGGCCTCGCAAAGCTCGCTATCACCCTCTCGGCGGCAGCCATCGCTTTCTTAGTCAACGCTCTCGCAAGTGACAAGCCCACGCCATCAGCATTCTCTCTTAGAGTCCAGGCCGTCGCTCCAATCGTGATCGGTTTCTTTGGTTCCTGCATCTCGATGCTCGTTGCCTTCATGGTGTTGCAGTCAATGTGGTACGAGACGTATTGTCATTCCCCGGATCACAGCACATACACACGCTGGAAATACGCCTTGAGCACGAGCCTAGGATTAACGGGGCTACTTTCCTTCGTCATCGGGTTCATTTGGCTTGGCGACAACCTGTTTAACTGAGGAAGGTTGCCCGTCGCGGGTGGGCGGCAAACTATGCACCAAACTGGTGTATAATGATGCCATGCCCGCAACCAAGCATGTCCGACGGAGCGTGTCCCTTCCCGCTCCCATTGCTAAACAAGTAGATCGTATGGCGAAGAGCCAGCCGGGTGCCCCATCCTTCGCGTTTCTTGCGAAGGGTGGGCGCCGCGGGACTTGTCAAACCAATTCGATCATGACCCGCTGACCGACCAAAGCCGCCGCCCGCTGCAGGCTCGACAGCGTGATGTCACGCTTCGGATCGAGAATGCGATCGACCTGGGAGCGGCTCGTCTTCAGCAAGACCGCCATGCGCGCCTTGGAGATCTTTTTCTTCTTCATCGCCTTGGCCAGTTGCCAGGACACGACCTCTTTGATGGCTTGCGCCTGCGCTTCCTCAAAGATGTTCTCCCTCTTCAAGAAGTCGTCAATGCTCGATCCCATATTTTTCTTACTCATTGCTCCAGCTCCTTCTGCCGTTTGCGCGCCAGCGCTAAATCATCCTCGGGTGTGGCTCGTGTTTTCTTGATGAATCCGTGCAGCGCTACCAGACAGCCCTGATAAGAGCAAATCAACACGCGTGCCGTGCGGTTTCCGGGCAGATCGGTTCGCACTTCCCATAAGCCTTTCCCCATCGGGCGGCACAGCGGCATGCCGACCGGCCAACGCCATTGCGCCCGCAACAGATCAGTCCCGATGGCGCGGCGGTCTGCTTCGGCCATTTCCTTCAGCCAATCGCGGACCGGCTCAGTCCTAGCGTCATTGCGAAAGAATACAAGTTCGACTTTTCGTGGCGCTCTGTCACTAGCCATTTCTAGCCATTCTCAGTGTACCACATATGGTACATCGTGGATTTCAAGACTGCTTCTGGGAACGTAGCGGCATACACCAAACTGGTGTAGAATGATGTCATGCCGGCAACAAAGCATGTCCGACGGAGCGTGTCCCTCCCCGCTCCGATTGCTAAACAAGTAGGTCGTATCGCCAAGAGTGACCGATCGAGCGATAACCGCGTGTTGGTCGAACTCATCGAGTTGGGCATCGAAGCGCGAAAACAGAGAGAGAAGGCATTTTTCGAACTCGCCGAACGCTTCCGAAATGCGACCGATCCCGAAGAAGTGAAGCGTTTAGGCGATAAGATGGGCCTCATGGTTTTCAAAGACTTGATGAGAAAGAACGCAGGGAAGCTCTCGTTCGCCGGGTGTGATGAGTGAAGCCGGGGTACCAGATCCTTCGCGTTTTTTGGGAAGGGTGGGGTGCCGCGCGTGAAGTCACCTTGACTCCGCCTGCTAGAATAGAACTACAGCAAACAACTCTTGCTCCTGCTTTCCGCCTCTCAGGAGGCGGCGCACCAAGCGATCTTTGACATTTTGGTTCCTAATACCCCTGGGCGGACATCCATCAGAAGACGAGAGACAGCCCACCAATAAGTCATTTACTTTGAATACTTTGCATGTAAAGTATCTAGAATCAAGACTTTGAGAGCGGATCTCGCGGGAGCAAGGCGTTTTCCAGATACTAACTTCCACCCGCTCAAGACTTTAGCTCTAAGTCATTTCCCTTGAAGACTTTGGCGGGAATTATTCTCTAAGTCTATGATTTCAATAGACCGAGGGGGGAGGGGGTACCACAGGATAATGACCGCGCGGCACCATCACAGACCAGATCACGCAGCCACTGTCCGATCGCAGCTAAGAATGCCCCACGGCGCAAAGGCGAAATTCAAGTTCGATGGCCACAAACGCACAATTAACAACCCACTGGCAACTGAGCAGTACCACCCGCGTCGCTCGCCGCAATCCGCTGGCGGCAGCGGGAGTGGTGCTGGTGTCCATCTTCGTGTTCTCCGCGATTTTCGCGCCCTGGATTGCTCCGCAAGATCCCGCGCACATCGATCTCCCGAACCGCCTGCAATCGCCCTCGACGCAGCATTGGTGCGGCACAGACGAACTCGGACGTGACATCCTCTCCCGCCTGATCTGGGGAGCGCGAATTTCTCTGTTCGTCGGCAGCAGCGTAGTAACGTGTTCGCTTCTGCTCGGCCTCATCATCGGCAGCCTCGCCGGATACTATGGCGGAGGTATCGACCGCTTCGTCAACGTCGTGTTAATGAACGCGTTTCTCTCGTTCCCCGGAATTCTCATCGCGATCGCTTTCGTGGCCTTCCGCGGCCCCGGTATTTTCAACCTGGTTCTTGCCCTGTCGCTCGGTGGATGGGTCGGTTACGCCCGCCTGGTGCGTGGGCAGGTGCTGGCCGTGCGCGAACGCGAATTCGTCGAAGCGGCGCGGGCGCTGGGCGCGGGAGATCTCCACATCATTACTAGGCACATTCTGCCCAACATCATTCAGCCCGTAATTGTGCAGGCGGCCATCGGCATGGCAGGCGCGGTCCTGGCCGAGGCGACGATGAGCTTCCTGGGATTAGGCGTTCCGCCGCCCACCGCAAGTTGGGGATCGATGCTCAACGACGCCCGCTCGCACCTGTTCGACGCGCCTCATCTCGTGCTCTTCCCGGCGGTGACGGTGATGTTCGCGGTCCTCGCCTTCAACTTTATCGGCGATGCGTTGCGCGATCTGCTGGACCCACGATCGCGGATTGAGGCGGGATTGTAAGTTTGTAGTTCGAAACTTCGTAGCATGAAAACATTGTCATCCTGAGCGAAGCGAAGGACCTGCTGTCTCGCGCGATGACAAGAAAGCAGGTCCTTCGCTTCGCTCAGGGTGACAAACTTGTGATGAATTTACCTATCTATAACATTCAAGGATTTGCTGTCTGCAAACGGTTTTTCCGCTGATTACCATTCTCGGTTTTCCGCGTCCAATACAGTGACGCGAGACTGGGGAACTTTCTTCCGGGTTGATTCGTATCAATAGGCGTCAAGGCTGGTTCGTATGGACAAAGATATGGAACTCAAATTTCAAGTCGAATGCTCGCAGGATGTGGCGGTCGTTAACTGCTCGGGACGCATGGTGCGCGGCTCCGCGCTCGACGAGTTCCGGCGCCGGATCGAGCAACTCGAACGTGTCCGCGTGCTGGTGCTGGATGTCTCGGAAGTCGCGCAACTGGATGCAGGCGGTTTGGGGACTCTGCTGCTGGTGCGCCGTTGGGCGATGCAAAAATCGGCGAAGATGAAACTGGTGAACCCGCCGGTCTTCTTCCGCAGAATGCTGGAGGCGACGCATCTTACGCCGGTGTTTGAGATTTCTTCCATGAAAGAAGCGATCTGCATCTTGCGATCGACGGAAATCCCGCAGCGTCTCGCCGTCGCCTAAGCAGCCCGGCTCGTGGGCGCGATACGATATAATTCGCGCCCATGAGCCAACCCTCTGGTGTTACACGTAGCGACAGCCGCCCTCGGCTGTCGAGCCGAGCGCAGCTCGGCAACCGGCCGCTCCCGACGAAAAACCTCGGATGACCCAGCTCGCCCGCAAATTGCGTGTCACCGATTACTTCTCTCTCGGCTGGGGAACGATGGTCGGCGTGGGCTGGCTGGTCGTGATGGACGACTGGCTGCTGCGCGGCGGCCCGCTCGGCGGCATTCTTGGCTTTGCGATTGGCGGCATTCTGCTGCTGCCCATCGGCTACGTGTACGGCAAGCTGGTCATAGCCATGCCCGACGCGTCGGGCGAAGTGGCCTATACCGCAAAGGTTTTTCCGCGGCCGGTCAGCTTCTACACCGGATGGATGATGATGCTCGCCTACTTCATTGTCTGCCCGTGGGAAGCGGTGGCCGTTGGCCGCATCGCCGGTTATATCTTTCCCGCGCTCGATTCCATCGAGTTATACCGCGTGGCGGGAAAGCCGGTTTACTTGCCGCACCTGGCCATCGGGCTTGCGCTCACGGCACTGGTGACGGTGGTGAACTACCGCGGCGTCCGGCTCAGCGCCACCTTTCAGAACTGGAGCACGTTCGGCACGCTGGCGCTCTTCGTGATCTTCGTCGGCGTCGGCGTTACGCGCGGATCGCCCGCGAATTTCCCGCCGCTGTTCACGCACACTCCGTTCGTCTCCATTTTGCTGGTGCTGCAGATCGTTCCATACTTCATGGTGGGATTTGAATCGGTGACCAAGGCGGCCGAGGAAGCTAATCCCCAATTTCGAGCTCAGGGTTTCTCGCGCGCCATCTTTGCGGCGATCATCGTCGGCGCGGTGTTCTACATCATCGTGATCGCGGCGGTGGGCTTTGTGGCGCCGTGGCGTTCGCTGACCGGCGCGCCCTTCATGACAGCGGTCGCGTTCGAACATGCGGTCGGCTCGCGCTGGATCGTGAGCGTCATTCTGAGTGCCGCGTTGCTCTCGCTGTTCAAGGTATTCAATGGGAATTTTATCGCCGCCAGCCGCCTGTTGTTTGCCATGGGGCGGCGCGGGCTGGTGGATGCGAGACTCGCCAGCGTGCATCCGCAAAATCAAACACCGGCAGCGGCGGTCGCGTCGGTGGGCGTCGCCACGGCTTGCTGCATGTTTCTGGGCACTGCGATTCTGGTTCCGATCTCTGAAGTTGGATCGGTCGCTGCCGCGTCCGGATGGTTCGCGGTGTGCGCGGCCTATCTTTGCATGAAACTCGAGATGAGGCTCCGGGTCCGAGACCGCTTGATCGCTGTGCTGGGCGCGTTAGTTGCTTTGGCGATGGTGTTGATGAAGTTCGCGCCGTTTGTGCCCGGCCATTTTTCTGGCTGGGAGTGGCTCGCGCTCACCTTGTGGATTATTCTGGGCGCGTCGATCGGCCACCCGCGAAGCACGCAGCTTGCCGCCGGAAAATCTGATCAAGACCAAGTAAGAAGTGAAAGAAGCTCATGACCGCAACTCGCCGTCTCATGCTGGGAATTTTACTGATTCTCTCCGTCTTCAGTTTTGCCGCCGACTCGCCCTTCGACCTCGTCATTGCCAACGGACGAATCGTGGATGGCACCGGCTCTCCGTGGTACTCGGGCGACATCGGAATCCGCGACGGCCGCATCGCCGCCATCGGCAATCTTTCTGCTGCCGCGCGCAAGCGTACCGTTGACGCCAAAGGCAAGGTCGTTGCTCCCGGCTTCATCGACATGCTTGGCCAGTCGGAATTGACGATGCTCGTCGATTCGCGCCTGCCTTCGAAGATCTATCAGGGCATCACCACCGAGATCACGGGAGAGGGCGGATCCGCCGCTCCGCTCAACGACGCCATCATCGCTGCCGACCGCGCCAGCTACGAACATTACAAGATCAGTCCCGATTGGCGGACGTTTCGTCAATATTTCTCGCGCCTGGAAAAGCAAGGCATGGGGATCAATCTGGCCAGCTACGTGGGCGCGACCGAGGTGCGGCGTATGGTGCTGGGCGACGTCGACGTGCAGCCCACGCCCGAGCAACTCGAGAGGATGAGAGCGTTGGCGCGAGAGGCCATGCGCGACGGCGCCGTCGGAGTCTCGACTTCTTTGGAATACGCGCCCGCGCCTTACGCCAAGACGGAAGAACTGATTGCGCTGGCTTCGGAGGCTTCGAAATTCGGCGGAATCTATGCCACGCACATGCGGAACGAGAGCGACAGCGTTCTCGAAGCGTTCGACGAGGCCGTTCGCATCGGGCGCGAGGCGCGCATTCCGGTGGAGATATGGCATTTCAAGGTGGCGGGCAAAGCCAACTGGGGACGCATGCCCGAACTGATAGCGCGCGTCAACCGGGCACGCGCCGAAGGGGTTGACGTCGCAGCCGACACCTACGCCTATACCGCGTGGGATAACGGCATGTCGGCCTTCGTTCCGGCGTGGGCGCATGATGGCGGCGATGTTAAGTTGATCGAGCGGCTCAAAGATCCCGCAACCCGCGCCCGCATTCGCAAAGACATGGAGACGCCTTCCAAAGACTGGGACAACGAGTGGCAGGAGATCGGTGGTCCGCAGGATGTGATGATCAGCGCTGTTCAAAACCCCGCGCTGAAAAACTTTCAGGGCAAGCGGCTCTCCGAAATTGCTAAGACGTTGAACAAAGATCCGATGGACACGCTCTTCGATCTGCTCATCGAAGATAAGGCGTTTACCGAATGCGCCGTTTTCGGTATGTCAGAGCCCGACGTGGCGCTGGCGCTGCAGCAGCCCTGGGTTTCCGTCGACAACGATTCTTCCGGCGTGTCGCCGGAAGGCATTCTCGGCGAGGAGCACCCGCACCCCCGCGCCTACGGCACATTTCCGCGCATCCTGCGAAAGTATGTACGCGAAGAGAAGAAGCTGGCGCTGGAGGAGGCGATTCGCAAGTTCTCGGCGCTGCCCGCCCAGCGCATGAGGCTCACCGATCGTGGCGTGCTGAAACAGGGGATGTGGGCCGATGTGGTTGTGTTCGATCCTCAGACGGTGCACGATGTGGCGACGTTCGACGATCCCAACCGGCTGTCGGAAGGCATGGAGTATGTGCTGGTCAACGGAGTACCCGTGATTGAGGAGGGAAAGATGACCGGCGCGCTGCAGGGAAAAGTGTTGCGAGGGGCGGGGTACGTGCCGTAGCGTCGGGTCCCCACAAGTTCGTTGCATAAACCAACAATTCAATTTGCGGCGGGATGAACAATCCAATTACGGTTTGACAGTCTTTGCGCTTGCTGCGGTCCGATGACTTTCTGTCCGACTGACGACTCGGGGTTTTGCGAGTGTCCCCGTGAGAGACCACGCGCGCTCGTCGCCGCGCGTCAAGACGAAGTCAAAACCGCTTGCCGGGGACGCGGTTCCGCGTACTTGATAAATGCCGTCGCGCGATTCCAGTCTGCCTGCAGAGAGTTCCCAGGAGCCTTGTTTCAGATGCAGGTCACCCGAGAACCGGTGCACCGGCAGAGGCGTGGACGAGCCCGGAATTTCAACATAGGGCAGACTGCCGTTGCGCATCACGAACTGCAACTTGCCGTCGGAGTGCGCCAGTAGATCACGAAAAGCGCCTCCGTATGCTTCTAGATTGAACTTCCCATCGGCCGTTCCGGTAATCCAGGCATCGTTCATCAATGTGCTTAACTGTGCCAGTGAAATGTTTTGTAACACACCCGTGCCGTGGTAGCGCAGCGGCGGACTCGACACATCAAGGATCCAGTTCCCCTGGTGTGAGCCCTGCAGCAACTGCCCGCGCAGAGCCGTCAGTGTGATTTTGCCTCGATCCACGTCCACTTGCGCCGCAACCTCGGTGGCGAGCAACTTCTTCAATCCGAGCCGGCCAACCTGAAGGTTGCCATGCGCCTGAACCGCGAGCAGGGGCGAAAGGTCCCGCGCGTCTTCGGAGTTGGAATTGGAATTGGAACTGGGATTCAAGATGCGGTACCACGGACGTTTGGCGGGATGCGGCGTGAACCATTCGGCGAGATCTCCGGTCGAGAGCTGGTCGGCCGTGAGATCGAACTGAAATACACAAGGTGGAACGGCGCAATGCCGTGCTGCCGTGACCGCGCCGCTCCAGTGAGTGCTTCCGGTGCGAGCGGAAATCTTATCCACTCTTACAGCGTCCGGAGCAAGAGACATGATCGCAGAGCCAATCTCAATCGGCGTGTTAAGCCCGCGCATCTCGGCGCGCACGTTTCGCAGTTGAGCGGTTCCCAGCGTGGTGAGGGGTGCAAATCCCTGCCAAGGGCCGGAGACGTTCACATCGAGTTTGGCCGCGCCTTCCGCCGCCGGGCGCACTGCCGGCAAGCCCAGGTCGTTTTCCAGGCGAAACAGATCTTTCAATTCCATATCCCCGCGCAGAAAGAATCGATAACCGGCAGCGGACATCCACCCGCCGGCGTTCATTGGCGCGGAGGTGTTCATCGTCAGTGCGACCGGGCCAATCCGCAGGTGCGGTTCCGCGGGCTCCTGCTCTTCTTCTTTGGACCGCGGGTGCGCGAGCCTGGTTCTCGGGGAATCGGGCGCGACCAAGGTCAGGGGAATTGTGCCGAGCACCACTTCATCCTTTCCGGCATTGGACGAGAGGCGCACGTTCGTGGCCGTGCCGCTGCCGGCCCATTGCGTCAACAATGCGTGTCGCGGAACATGGGCCATCGCATCGGCACCCGGAGAAGTACGCGGCTGGGTACCTCGGGGGCTAAAGCCCGCGTCTTTGGCGGCTTCTGGCGGCACGGCTAAAGCCGTGCCCTTCCCAGAGCGATTTATAAGATCACCTCCAAGGACGTTGCGCGTGGCGTGGAACTCCGCATTCAGCAGCCCGCTCGCCGTGAGGTCGCCGGGAAGTTGTTTTTTGGCCTGGCGCAGGAATCGAACCACCGAGGCGAGCGGCACCTTCTCGATCGCCAGCGTCAAATCGTAGACTGGCATTTGATTATCCAGGGCCACGTTCCCGCGCAGACGGAGCGTCCCGCCATTCACGGGCGATTCGCATAGCAAGTCGGCAAGCGTGCTGGTGACGGCGTTGTACTGCCCCGAGCAAACGGTTGCCAGGCGCACGTTCTCGCTGCCAGCAATGTCGAAGCGACGGAAACCGAGGATCGCGGTCTGGCTCTCGATCCGCAGCGCTTCCGGAGTGCCGGATAGGTTCGCCGTGATCGTGACTCCGCCACGCCATCCCCGGTCTTTTCCGCTCAACAAGGTCGTGATCTGTCCGAGTTGTCCATTGTTCCATTGTGCGGCGATCTGCACAGGCGTCGACTGCAGGCTCGAAGCGCGCTGCCAGGTCGCGTTGATTTGGACGAGGCCGGTGTCCGTGAGATTGAAATCGGTGCGCACGGGCTCGGCCTTGATGCGCGCGGCCCATGAATTCTCGGAGTCCTGCCAAAGGGCTACGTCGGCATCCATCAGCGCGTAGGATTTCTTGGTCTGCCCCAGCTTGAAATTGATGCGCGCGCCGGTGGCTTCGAGATAAGGGAATGCCGGGCGGCGCTCGGAAGCGGGCTTTCCGGTCGGAGCCGCCGGAATCTGCGCGTTGCGCTCGAGGAGGCTCGCCAGATTCCAGCGGCCGTTATCGCTTCGGCCGTTATCCCTTCGAACTAGGTTAATGCTGGGGTCGGTTGCGCTGAGGGTGGCAATCTCAAGCCGGCCGCGGAGCAGGGAACGAAAGCGGATCGCGGCGGAAACTTCCTGCGCGCGGATCATCGGCTCCGCGCTGAAGTCCGGATCGTCGTAGACGACGAGTCCCTCAAGAGCGAATCCCGGCCGCGGCAGAAGATGGAAATGCACGCTGTCGATCGAGACCCTCCGTCCGAGAGCGCTTCCGATGGAATTCGAAATCCGGTTGCGCAACCTGTAAACGCCTGGCCGGAACAGAAACAGGATTAGCACGAGAGCCACGAGAGCAGCCACGCCGCGCCGCGATCGTAGAAAGTTTGATCGCAGAAATTCAAGTCGCAGAAAGTTGGATTGCAGAAACTTCACCGCACGATCCTGAGGGTGCGCGACCAGCGCGTTTCATCGAAGAAGTGAATGACGATGTGGGCCAGAAATCCCAGCCGATCGCCCGCGCTGCGCATCTGGTACTGGTCCGCCGGAGTGATGAACGACCAGTACACGAACATGGGGCGGCCGATCACATTCTTTCGCGGGATGAAGCCCCAATAGCGGCTGTCGTAGCTCACGTCGCGGTTGTCACCCATGGCAAAGTAGCTATTCGGAGGCACAACAATGTCTCCGCCCTCCAGATGCGAAGGCAGTTCCTGCGTCCATTTTTCGTTTCTCACCCCATACATGTCCGAAGGTGGCACGGCCGGGAAGTTGTCGCGGTAAGGGTTGTAATCTCCGAGTTTGTGCTGGGCGTACTTCTCCTCGAGCTTCTCGCCATTGCGATAAACGACGCCATCGCGCAAGTGGATGCGATCTCCCGGCACGCCCATGATCCGTTTCACCACGAACAGTCCTTGCTCCTCCGGCGACAGGAACACAACAATGTCGTTGCGGCGGATATCGCGATAAGGCAGCAGCGGCCCCATCCAGCGTGTCGGCTTGGCGAACTGTTCCCGGTTCACGAATACGTGGTCGCCGATGAGCAGCGTGTCCTCCATGGAACTGGAGGGAATCTCAAAGGCCTGCAGCACGAACGTGATGATGAACAGTCCGGTGACCAGCACTCCCGCCAGGGAGGCTAGAAATTCGACCGTCGTCTCGCGCGGTTTCTCTTCCACTGCCACTTCTTCTTTTTCTTTTTTCGGCACGTTTGGTATCCGTTCGGAAAATGTCTTCTTAGCAGTCCTTGGTGAAACTCCAGCGCCTAAAGGCGCTCTTCTAACCCAGCAGTTACGGTATGCCTGAAGGCATACCCTGATACAAATCGTACCTGCACCACGGCCTGTTAGCGCACTTGCCTGAAAGTGCGTTCCCAGCGCGTCATCTGGTACACGTGAGTTACCGCATAGGCAAGGTGATAAAGTCTATCACCCACGGTCGGCGATCCGGGAAGATCGTTGTTCAAATTGCCCGACGACCAGTAAATTAAAAGTGGCCGCCCGATGATATTTGCGCGCGGCACGAATCCCCAGTAGCGGCTGTCCTGGCTGTCGTCGCGATTGTCTCCCAACACAAAATAATAGCCCTCGGGGATGATCAACTGGTGGTCTTCCACCAGCTTCGGCATTTCCTTCCACCATTTCGCATCCACTCCGTAGTCGGGAGTATCGGTGCGCGGGAAGTCGTCGCGATAATGATTGCGCAGCGTGGTGATGTACTGTACATAGGGTTCCTCGACCGGAGCGCCGTTGATGTAGACGCGTTTGTTAACGAGGCGCAGGCGATCTCCGGGCAAGGCCACCACTCGCTTCACAAAGTCTTGCGCGGGATTCACGGGGTAATGAAAGACGACGATGTCACCGCGCCGGACGTTGCGGTAAGGCATCAGACGGTTCCAGGCCGCGCCGCCGCCGTAGCAAAATTTGTCCACCAGCAGGTAATCGCCGATGAGCAGCGTTTGCTCCATGGACTCCGAAGGGATGGTGAACGCCTGCAAGAGGAAGGTAACCACAAAAACGGCAATCACCACCGTTCCCGCGACCGACTGGATGGTCGCGGGCCAATCGCCCACGGAAATCTTTTCGCTCCAAGACATAACTACGACATAACCTAACAGGCTGCGAGAGACTCCGGTTTCGTATCAGGGCATCGCTTTAGCGATGCCGAAAGTTCCACGAAATGGAATGCCCCTTCAGGGGCTGCGCAACTCCCATCTCCGCCCCCAGCGCCTGAAGGCGATCCAATAACCCCGCCCTTGCGGCATGCCTGAAGGCATGCCCTGATACGAACCGCACTTTGCTTCAGTTACTACCCCGCCGCCTACTACCCCGCGATGCCGTTCTTTCCAACACTTGGCGGCCGCGCCCCGGGCAACGCCGCCAGGTGCTCCAGCGCCTGTCTTGCCGCTTCCTGTTCGGCCCGTTTCTTGGTCGCGCCCTGCGCTCGCCCCACAAATTGCCCCATCTCGGCTGCCGGCAAGCGCACCTCGACCGTAAACGTCTTCTTGTGTTCGGGGCCTTCCTCTTTCACCAGCGCGTAAACCGGCTGCGACCCACCCCTGGCCTGCAGCGCTTCCTGCAGAGCGGACTTGAAATCCATCACCGGCATGGCGCTGGTCTCCAGTTTCATTTGGGCCAGTTCCGGCTCCACAATGACGCGCACAATAAAGTCTTGCGCCACCGGCCACCCGCCATCGAGATAAAGCGCCGCCAGTATGGCTTCCAGTGCGTCGACTTGCAGGCTCGCCTTGTTGCGGCCACCGCTTTTTTCTTCGCCGCGGCCGAGACGCATGTAATGTCCGATCCGCAGTTGCTCGGCCACCCGCAACAGGTGCCGTTGCCCTACAAGATGAGCGCGAAGCTTCGAAAGTTGTCCTTCCTGGAATTCAGGAAAGCGGTGGAACAACGTCTCACTGGTGACCAGGCCGAGCACGGCATCTCCGAGAAACTCGAGCATCTCGTTATCGCCGTTAGGCGAACTGCCGCCAGACGCACCACTGCCTGCGCCGAGCGCCTCCACCTCGCGCGCTTGCGAGCTGTGGGTCAGCGCCTGTTCGAGGAGTTCCCGGCGCTGGAACTGGTGACCCAGGCTTTCTTCCAACGCCATGATTTCGTTTTCGCGTGATTTCATCGGGTGGAGACGCGGCTTGCGGCGTCGGAGACTGCTGAAAAACTCAAACGTCACTCTTCATTGCGAAAAGGGAAGGGCACGAGTTCACCCGTGCCGCTAAGTCGCTGCCATGCACTCGCGCTTTAGCGGATGTACGGATTACCACGAGGTGTGCTTTTACTCCCTCGACTAATTTTCCCGCGCCGGAGACGAGGCAAGCCTCGTCTCGACAGGCGCGGCGGTTAGTTCTTGGGCGGGCTCTGCGGTTGGGCCGGAGCCGCCGCTCCGGTGAGCTGTTGCAGGCGGTCGCGCTCGTGGCGGGCAGGGGTTCCAATCATCGTGTTGTCCTGCGTCAGTTCCACGGCGCGGTTTGCCACCTTAAGCGCCTCCGGATATTTTCCCTGTTTATCGAGCGCCAGCGCCAGACGGAGAACGTCCACGGCCACCGGGCTGCTGGGGTACGCGTCGATCGACTTCTGCAGATTCTCCTGCGCTCCCGCGTAATTCTCCTTCTTGAAATCAATGGTGCCGAGAATCGAATATGCGTTGGAGCGCAGCCCCGCCTTGTACGCGTCGATTTTCTCCTGCGGAGTGCCCGCAGGCACGCTGATGTCGGTTTCTACCGTCTGCATTGCCTTCTGCGCCATGGTGACGGCTTCGCCAAAGCGCTGGTCCTTGTCGATATCCGAGTCGTGCGTGCGCTCGGCGATCACCTCGGCGACGATGACCAGAGCCTCGGGATTGTCCGCGTCAAGGCTGAGCACCTTGCGGCCCATGGCTTCGGTCTTCTCGGCGTTGTTGGCATTCTGGTAGAGTCGCATCGCGTTCTGATAGAGCAACACGCGAAGTTCGCTGTCGGGGAACTTCGTGGCAAAATCGTCTGCTGCCTTTTCCAGGTCGGCAACGCTGGTGCTTGCCACCGCCAGTTTGTAGGCATCGAACTCGGGCTGAGTCTTGGCTTGCGGCGGACGCTTGGCTGCCGGTGCTGTCGCGGCACCCTGTGCCGGCGCCGCCTGACCTGCTGCCGGAGGGTTCTGCTTCGCCGGCTGTCCGCTGGCCTGAGCCGCCGCCCCAACCGTGAAACTCAGTATCCCCAGACTCAGTATTGCTAGAATGACTGCTGCTCGCTTCATGCTGTCTCCCATGGTGCAAGATTTCAAACCTTGGATTCTACCTCGACTGTCGTCTTGAGCGAAGCGAAAGAACTAGAACTGGTTTCATAAATGTCTTTCAACCCGGAAGGCACATCCCTCAGGGGCTAAAGCCCGCGTGTTTATTGGCTCTGGGCGGCACGGCTGAAGCCGTGCCCTTCCCAAAACCGTTTATGAAACCAGCTCTATGGACTTAAATTCCTAAACTTCGCCAACTTGCTCACTCCGGCTGCTTCGCCACCGGCGGCTCATAGGGCTGTTCCAGACCCTTCTGCGCCGCCAGCTTCGCTTCCGGAAGCAGGCTCGCCGCATCCAGCGCTGCCCGATACTGGTCGAGGGCGGCGAACCGATCCTCTTTTAAATCGAAAATGCGCCCCAGGTAAATATGCGACCAGGCAATTACCTTGGGTTCATGGGCGTTTTCGAGGGCTCGTTCAAAGTAGGTGCGCGCCCCTTCCATATCGCGGTTGGCGGTGGCGATTTCCGCCAAAATGAAGAGCGCGCGTCCCGCATCCTCTTCCTGCTCATCGAGCGCCTGCTGCGCCAGTTTCTGCGCCGTCTCGGGATCGCCCGCCGCCAGCCGCCGCTCCGCGTTCAGCAGCAGGTGCTTATTCGGCCGGCCTGCCAGGTGCAGAAGTTCCGGCGCCGCCTCGTTCGAGAACTGCAGCAGCGATGCCCGTTTCATTTCTTTGCCCACGTCAATCGAACCGACCAGGTCCGGATACGCATTGCGCATGCTCGCGGGATCCTTTTCAAACTTGGCGAGCGCGTCGTAGAAATACCGCGTCAGCACGTACCCTTCCTTGTCGGCTTCGTCGATGGCCTGGGCCCGCTCCGCCTCCGGAACCTTGGCCAAGCGCTCTTCAATCGCCCGGATCAGGCATTCGGTTACCAGCAGCGAAATGTTGCTCTTGAAGGCCTCATCCATGGGCGCCATTTTCACGTCGTCGAGCAAAGGCGCGAGGCGCTTGAACGAGCTGCCATTCTTTAGCGCCAGCGGATCCAGAAGGTAGTGCAGGTAGGTATGCCGGATCTGCTGCAGCTTGATCGCCGTGCCCGAGCTCGGTGAAATCACAACGTAATAATCCGCCGCGTAGTTGCGCGCGTTGGTCTGGCCGGGCGCGCCCATCGCATCCAGATAGACGGTGAACTGGCGCCCCAGATAGCCCGCCGACGCCATCTTCAGATAGATCTCGGTATCAAACGTCATCTTGGCCAGCGGATCGTGATAGATGCCGGTCAATTCCGCGTAGCGCGCGCGGTTCCGCTCCCAAATCGCGTGCAAGCCGATCTTCTGATAGAAAGCCTGCATCAGAGGCACGACCTCCGCCAGCGGTGCGGCGTCGGGAGGCAATTCCGCCTGCTTCACTTTCGGCGTGAACGCCGGCGGCTCCTCCAGATAGAGCGCCAGCGATACGTACTGCGACAGGTCGCGCGCCTCATCCGCCACCTGGTGCTGGCGGTAGAACGCGCACATGGGAGCGATCGCATCCTGAGCGCCGGCGGTATTCTCCACCGCCTTGGCCACTTCCGACCGAATCTGCGCGCGAAGCGGGTCGGAGGCGTTCAGTTCCTGGTCATAGCCGCATGTGTTGATGGCGGTCAGCACCGTAAACAGCGTCTCGCTGGTTTCCAGAGACACCTGCGGCGGGTTCTGCGCCCAGCCGGGCGCCGTCACCAGCACGATCGCCAGGAAGAGCGCGAAGGTCAGGCGAAACGCAAGTCGAATGCGTCGTCCCGGGAAGTCCCTTTGGAGTTCAGGCATAGGCGGATGAGCTAGAAGTAGTGTACGAACTGGTCAATTCGCGGTCAAACCGGGAGGAATGGAAATATCGGAACGTATTGGCGGGACTTGCCCGCCTTCTTCTTGAACGCGGGGAAGACACGGCAAGCCGCGTCTCTACACCCGCTATCCCTTCACGCTGATCTTCGAAAACGACAGCACTGCCGTTCCCGTCGTCGGCCGTCCCATGGACAGCGCCGGATGGAAGGTCGTGAAAATCAGCAGGTTCTTCAACTGCGGCAGCACCGCCTTGGCATCGTCCGGTTGCGACAGGATGCGATAGTCCTCCACGCGGCCGTTGGCATCCACATAAGCTTCAATCACCAGCGCCTCGTCGCCCATGGTGCCGAGCGACGTGCCAAACGCCGACCGTTCGAGTTGAGGCCCGGTATAGAGCATGAGCGGAACGTCTCCACTGCTCGCCCGTAGTTGCGCAGGCAAGGCAAAGAAGCCCAGCAGCAGTCCGAAGAACAATACCGCGCTGACCAGCCCTGCCGTGGCCGGAACCATAACTGCGTTGAGCGTATTTTCCAGCCTCACCAGTACACCTTCATACCGCGGACGGCGCGCCATGGCCGCCTCGCGTGAAATCGCGACGCGCAACTTCAATGCCAGGTCCGCCGGAGCCTTCTTCCGGCCCAGACTGGCCAGCAACTGCTGCGTGCGCTGCAGCGCGGCATATTCCCGCGCGCAACCCGCGCACTGTTGCACATGGCGCGTGAGCGCGCGCATCTCGGTTCCGCTGACCTGGCCGTCGAGATACGGCGAGAACAATTTCTTGATCTCAGAGCAGTTCATGGCGTCACCTCAACTTCAACCTCTCTGCCACCACGCGATCTTTCCCGCGAACCTTGTGCAGCCACATCCGCAGGAGCGAGCAGTCCTAACTCCGGACCCACTTCCCGTGCATATCCCGCTAATATCTTGCGCAGGGCGTCGCGCCCCCGCGTGATGCGCGACTTCACCGTGCCCAGGGAAATCGCCAGAACTTCCGCGATCTCCTCGTACGACATTTCTTCCAGGTCGCGCAGGATCAACGCCGCCCGATAGGGTTCGTGCACGTGTTGCAGCGCCTGATCCACCGCGTCGCGCACTTCCGTGTGGGCGAACTTTTCAAACGGCGACTCGCCGGGATCGACCAGCCGGCCTTCTCCGGAAAATTCTCCGGAAAAATCGCATCCGCCGGCCATGACCGGATCGATCGGCGTTTCCTGTGCCTTGTGCCGGAACCACCAACGCTTCCGGTTGGCCGCCTCATGCAGCGCGATGCGGTAAATCCACGTCTTCAGGCACGACTCGCCGTGGAAATGCTTCATGCCGCGGAAGACCTTCAGAAACACCTCTTGCGTCGTGTCCGCCGCGTCGGATGGGTCATTCACCATCCGGCAGATGAGGCTGTAGATCGGCTGGTGAAACTCGCCGATCAGCCAGGAGTAGGCTTGTTCCGAACCCGCCTTCAGTTCAGCGATGATGGCGGATTCCTCAGTTCGGGTCCCGATAGCGCTGGCAAGATCGCCCAATGTCGTAGCTCCCGCCATGATGGCGTTGCCCCCAATTATAGAGTGACTCGAGCCCCAGCGGCGGGAATCTTCACCATACTGAAACCACGCCCGGCGACCTCTCCCGCTTGCTTACTTAGACTCCGAAACGGGCAGAAGAGTTCCAGTAGTAAGCCTTGTATTTGCAGCAAATTGGGCAGAGAAAAAGAGAAAAGAAGATGGGGTGCCCCACTTCTCGCGCTTTGAAGCTGTGAAAAAACCATCTTTAAGGATAGCCCTGAAAAGAACGCGGGTTGGTGAAAGTGGTGGGGGAACTGGAAGCGTGGTTTGGGTTGCGCAGGGGATTTCTCGATTTTTGTCTCGCGGCTTTGGGTGGGGGCGGGTTAGGGGGTTGCGGTTGCGATTTGCAGTTTGCGCAGACGGATCCACTGTTGCAGGTTGTAGGTGAGGCAGGCCCACAGCATTTCCATTTGCACTTTGGCCAAGCCGCGCAGGTAGAACTGGCGCAATCCCAGTTTGCTTTTGATCCAGGCGTGGCAGAACTCGATCACCCGGCTGCGTCGGCGATACTGTTTCTGCGCCTCGGGCGTGGCCATCTTCTTACGAAAGGCGATCATGGCTGCGGTTTCTTCGGTGCGCAGCAGGCCGCGGCCACGATGTTGATTGCTCGGACAGCATTGTGGTTTTAGCGGACAGTTCTGGCAGTCCGAGGCCTGCGCTTCGTAGCGGTAGAAAAAGTTTCCCGACTTGTGTTTGTGGCGGCCTTCGTAGCGCAGGTGCTTGTCTCCGGGGCAAACATAGTGGTCGCGCTCGGCATCGTAGATGAAGACCGCAGTGGTGAAGCGTCCAGTGCCGGTGTTGTCTTTCTCCGCGCCGCCTTTGCGGAGGCTGCCTACATAGTCGACGTCCAACTCCGCCATCGCCTCGATGCTGCGACGGTTGGTGTAATCTCCGTCGGCCAGCATCTGCTGCGGCTTGCGGCCCAGGCGTGCGGCGATGCGTCCGACGGCAGGCGCCAGTTGCTCGCTGTCATTGGCGGCCTGGGTCACCTGCACGTCCACGATCAGCGACTGCGCGGCGTCGGCCGCGATTTGCACGTTGTAGTTGGGCGCGATGCCGCCGTCGGCCTGCCGCATTCGGCGGGCTTCCGGTTCGCTCACGCTGACCCGCGCCCGCGGCTTGCTGGGGCGCAGTTTCTGCAGCTCTTCGAGTCCCCGCTCCAGCCGCTGTTGCCGCTCGCGTCGCGCTCGCCGCTGCGCCTGTTCCACCCGACCCGGTCCCTCTTCTTGATCCGGGTCCCCCATCTCGCGCACGCGTCGCCGCGCCCGTTCCAGGTGCTGTGCAATCTTCGCCTCGCCTTGAAAGCTGTCGCTCGCCGCCTGGGCCTTGATCTTGGTTCCGTCTTGCACCACCTGCTCCAGCGTGATCAGTCCTTCCGCACTCATCAGCCCCAGCACTTGCGTGAATAACTCGTCTAACTCCACCCGATACTCCACCCGGAAACTGGACAGCGTGTGGTAGTTCACGGTTTCGCATCCCGTCAGCCATTGCAGTGCCGGCTCCCACTCGCAGCGCCGCGCCACCTCCCGCGCCGACCCGATCCCCTGGCTGTAGGCGTAAATCCACAAACTGATCAAAAGCCGCGGATCATAAGCGGGTCGCCCGCCTTCTTCTTCGCTGCACTCGATGCTCGCGTAGAAACCATCCAGTTCCAAGCGCCCGACTAGTTCCCAGATGGCCCGCGCCGGATGATCTTCCCCGATCAACTGTTCCACGTCGACGGCCCGCCACATCATCTGCTCGCGATTGATCCTGCGCAGTAAGGGCTCGCTCATGCCCAGAGCTTACCCCGCTTTCTAACTCTGTCAATTAACTTTGTGGATGGTTTTTTCACAGCTTCGCTTTTCGAGAAGTGGGCCGCCGGACAGCCGACACCAGAGTGGATTCGGGTCTTACGCGGGCGGTTACTTCGCCGGCGCCGCGCTCGGCGAAGGGTTCGCAGGCGTCGCCGGCGGTTTCGGTTTCGTCACTTTCTTTTTCGCCGGCTTTTTCGGAGGCTCGGTGTCGTCCACAATGATTTTCTTGGGTGGCGGAGGTGGCACCGCGGTCAGCGTTTTGATCTGTGTGCGCAAACGCGTCAACTCCGCTTCCTTGGCCGCGGTCAATTTCTGCATGCGCCCGGCAAACTCACGCCGCGCGCTTTCTAATCCGGTCAGGTCGTTGTCCAGGTTCTGGAACTCGTCTTTGGATCCTAAGGCTCCCGCCATATTCACCACTGAACCAAAGTAGTCATAGAGCACGACCAGGTTGCGGTAGAGTTTGAAACTCGCTTCCAGATCCTCGGGCGCGTTGTTCAATTGCGCAATCGTCTCCGGCAGCGCCGACTGCAGGTTGCGCTGGATGGATTCCACGTTCGCCAGGGTTTGCCGCTTGGTCGCGCCGTCGGTCTTCCATTTCTCGATGCGCGTACTGGCGAGATCGGATTGCATGTTCTTCGCGGTCTGCTGCAATTGCGAAAGGATGCCGTTCAATTCGCTGACCGAAGCGTAAGCCACCGGCGGTTGTCCTCCGGATGCCGCGCCCGTTGCCTCCTGCGCGCCCGCCGCCGGCACCGTCCGCATGGCAAGGAGAACGAGAATGAGACCGAGAAGTGACCGAATCAGAATGTTCCGCGAGTTCAACATGGGGCTCCAGTTGTTTCCGTGTGGTTTTGCCAACTCTATCCTAGTTGAGGTTCGCGGCCCGAGTCGAGTTTGACGCGGCGACCGAGCTAAGCGAAAATGAAAACAACGGGCCTGTGGCGCAGCTGGGAGCGCGCTTCCATGGCATGGAAGAGGTCGTCGGTTCGATCCCGACCAGGTCCACCATATTTTCAATCACTTACGAACTTCCCGACCAATCGGTTGGTGTCATTTGGTGTCAAAACGCTGTGACTTCTTCTAAATTGAGAAGAGGTCAGCCGCTCGCGCCGGTTCACCACGGTTGGTTTCCGCTCACCCACAGACGCCGATTTCTTCCTCAACTCCGAATTGATGGAATCGACCGTCGCCTGCACGCTCTTCGGAATCTCCTGCATATACACATCCGTCGTGGTTGCCGCGCGAGAGTGCCGTAGCACGCCTTGCACGTCCTTCACCGTACCTTTCTTTTGGGCCAGCGTCGCAATGGTGCGCCGTATGACCTGGAAGGTGAGCTTTGGGAGTTCCAGTTCTGCCGCGAGCTTGTGCAACACGCGCTTGCGATAGTTGCCGGTGTCCATAAAGTCGCCGTCCTTGTCCGGGAAGATGAACGCTTCCGGCGTTGGATCAGGACACTGCTGTTTCCATCGCAAGAGGTCGGCCGCCAGATTCTTGGGGATATGAATAACCCCTAGACTCCTTCGGGTTTTGCCCCACGGGCGGATCTTGCCCATGTAGGCGGTTTCGCTCACGCTCATGGTGGATTCTACGAGGTTGAAGCATTTCCATCGGAGCGCGAACAGTTCACTGGGACGGAGGGCATTTGTCATGTCGAGTTCCAAGAGGACCCGGTCACGAAGGTCCAAGCGGGAAAGCGCTGTTCGGAGTTGTTCCCAGCTCAACGTTGTTTTGTCGGTCTCGCGTAGTTGGGTTGGAACTCTCACCTTGCGCGCGGGATCCTTTGAGAGGAAGTCCTGATCGACCGCTTCAACAAAGATGTCCCGTAGGTATGCCCTCATCTGAAGCACTCTGTCCCTGGACCTCGTTTGCGCCAAATTGTTCAGGTGGACCTGCAGGGTGAACTTGTCGAAATTCTCCAGCGGAATCTTGTCGAACGGATCGATAAGGTCCCTCTGGATAAGCAGTTTCTTCACCTTGCTGGTTTCCTCCTTCCAGTTGGCTTCTTTCAAGGGCAGAAAACGATTGCGAACGAACCAGCCGAAGCTCACAGAGCCATCGTTCATCACCCTGCCAGCATCGCTCGTCTGCCCGCTCTGTTTAGTGATTTCTCGTTCCAGTGCTCCCCGAGCTTCCGATCTCTTCATCTGGGATCTGGGCCCGAGAATCACCGTGACCCTGACGGTCTTCTGCTTGGCCGTCGTCGGGTCATTTACGGTCTTGCGAAAATACCCGTACCATTTCTTGCCGCGAGGGGTCACGTAACCCCTCTGACTCGATGTACCCATTCATTCCTCAGTTTCTGTGGCGGGAACAATTGGGCCTGCACCTGATTTTACGCGCGCTTGCGGCGGATTTGAGTGAGGCGCTCCTGCTGGTCGATGAACTCTTCAATTTTGCTCGCACGGTAGCGGAGAGTCCCGTCCCCCATGCGGATGACAGGAAGGAATGGGGCCTTGCGAGACGAGTGGTCCCACACCCAGTCCTTAGTCACGTTCAACCGCTCAGCGACATCCTGTGCCGTAAGGAGAGGGTCTCTCTCACGGACATTGAACGGTTCTTGTTGCTGGTCCGCGGCTATCCTCCCGAATTGGTGGATCGTTAGAGGACTGCTACGGTCGCGTTGTTCAATGCCTTTCGGGGCGGCCGAAACAGCGGTCAACCCGGGCGTGAACACACTTTGAGGTTTGGTGGGCGGCTGGCTTGACATATCAACTCCAAATTCTGGACTTGGCAGCCCGTCCGAGGGTCAGACGGACTAACCGGTGGACTGGATTTAGTCCTGAAGCTGAAGTTCGTCAAATAGAGAGGCAACGGAGCTGCGCAAGCCGGAAATAGCTCTGCTTCGATTTGGCGAGGTTGAGGCGGTCTTCGATTCGCTACGAAATGCTTGGAAATCTATATGCTTGACCGAAGTCTTTGTGCCACCGATGTTCCGCAAGGCATTGGTGGGTCTAGGCCTTCTCAGTGATGCACCGCACGGGTGGCTAAGAGTCCAAAACGCACCCGGTGATCAGGAGGCCCCTTCTCGGGCACAGGGGATCCGCGGCAGGTTGTCCGTTTGCAGGTATTTTGACTGACCCCCTTTTGACTGGCTGCGGGTGCTCCGAACGCATGGAGAACACCTGGCCCGGATGTATGCTCCCGCCCAGGATGGCAATCAACCGGCCGGGGGCGGTGCCCCATAAGCGAACTTAAGCAGAATTCTGTTGTGGGCCGTGAATCCGTCACCCGGCGGAAATCAGTAGGCCCTGACCGGAATTTCGAACTTTCGAACTTCCCAGAGCCGACTTCTCCATACTAATCCGGCCAACTTCCTCGAAGCCCCTTTCCGGATCGCTAACGGTTAGCTTATTATCCGGGATTTATCGCATGGAAGGCACGAATCGAAATGCTGAGTGCCGAGACTCCGACAGAACACTTTTGTCACTACCACGCTCGCAGATCCTCTCCAATCATCAAATTCTTGCGCTGATGTTTTAGGCTTCCCTATACAGTGGGAGCATGAAACGAATCTCATGGTGTGCGCGCTAGTTGTTCTGTGCCCATCATTGGCTCGGCAGCCATCGTCATCTGGTTTTTTACCTATGAGAGAAACAATGGCATCGCGCAATGGGCCGATTCGGTACTATATATAAGCTCCAGCCTGACGTACGCCGGAACATCCGCAATATGTCATTTGTTGTGCCAAGTCTGCGAGGAACGCCTGTTATGTTTTCGCTCCGTATCTGTCGACTCGCTCTCTCGCTTTCTGCACTGCTGTGCACGTCGGTGTCCGCCCAAAGGAAGCCGCTCTTCACTTCGCCGCTGCCGACCGGTGTGCGACTCGATCCCGCCGGCGAAGCGGTTGACCTCGGCAGCCTGCCGATCAATCTCGTACTCACGCCTGAACCGGACAGAGCCGTGGTCGTGCTCAGCGGCTGGCGCGAGCAAGGCGTTCAGGTCGTCGATCTGAAGACGCGGAAGGTCACGCAGACGCTGCTCCAGGATGGCGCATTCTACGGCGCCGCCTTCTCGCCCGACGGCCATCACCTCTGCGTCTCCGGTGGCAACACTGACCGACTCTTCGTCTACGCATGGAAAGACGGCGCGGCCACCCTCGAAAACAAGTTCGAACTGGCGAAGGCGAAAACGGCGGATGGCACGGGTACAAGCTATCCGGCAGGACTGGCGTTCTCGCCCAACGGAAAATTCCTTTATGTCGCCGAGGACGTCGGCGATCGGCTCGCGGTGGTGAACGCCGCGACGGGCGAGATCACGCAACGGTTTTCTACCGATCATTATCCCTATGGCGTCGCGCTCACGGAGGACGGTCAAGTGTTCGTGTCGGCGTGGGGCGGCAGCACGCTGTCGCAGTTCCGCGTTTTGACAGACGGAACGCTGGCGTATCTCGGCCGGATCGAGGTCGGTCGGCATCCGTCGGCGCTGGCGGTGAGGGGGACGAAGCTCTACGTCACGCTCGCGGGCAGCGACCGCGTGGCCGTCGTCGACACGAAGCTGCGAAAAGCCGCGCGCTATCTGCACGATGCCGCGCCCGGTGCCCCGCCCGAGGGCAGCACACCCAACGCCGTCGCACTTACCTCCGATGGCAAGCGCCTGCTGGTAGCAGAAGCCGACAACAATGCCGTCGCCGTCTTCGACGTGGCCACCGGCAAGTTGCTCGGGCGCGTTCCGACCGACTGGTATCCCACCGCGATCGTCGCAACGGCCAGCCAACTGTTGATCGTCTCCGGCAAAGGGCACGGCACCCATGCCAACCCCGACGGCCCCGTACCGCTCACGAACTGGCCGAACGAGAAGCCGACAGCGTACGCGCTCGGACAGTTGAATGGCACACTGCGCGTGCTCTCCGCATCACTGCCGCCGCCGCAACTGGCTAGGTTCACCGAGCGCGTCGTCGCCGCCAATAACTGGCAGCACAGGCCCGCGGCGCGCCGCTACCCGCCGTTCCGCCACGTCGTCTACATCATCAAAGAGAATCGTACCTATGACCAGGTACTCGGAGACGTGAAAGAAGGCGATGGCGACGCGAGCCTCGTTTATTTCCCCGACATCACCATCACCCCAAACCACCACGCCCTGGCGCGGCGCTTCGGCCTGTTCGATCGCTTCTTCGTGAATGCCGAGGTGAGTTCGCAAGGACACATCTGGTCCACCGCCGCCTACGTCACCAACTACGGTGAGAAGGTCGTACCCTCCGGTTACGCCGGCAAGCGGGCCGACATGGACGGCGAAGAGAGCGATGAGCCGGAACGCGGCTTCCTGTGGACGCTCGCGATCCGAGAGGGCATCACTTTCCGCGACTACGGCGAAATGGTCAAGGGGAATCCCGGCTGGCCGGTGACGCAACGCGACTTGGGCGCCGACGTGAACCCTGACTACGTCCCGATGGATCTGGTTACGCAGGATCAGAAGCGCGCGGATGTGTGGATCACCGAACTGCAGCGCTATGTGCGCGACGGCAACATGCCACAACTCGAAGTCGTGTGGCTGCCGATGGACCACCTGGCCGCCGGGCGTCCGGGCAAGTGCACGCCGCGCGCATGCATGGCCGACAACGACCTTGCAATTGGACGGATCGTGCAGGCGCTCTCGCACAGCCCGTATTGGAAGGATACGGTGATCTTCGTCGTTGAAGACGACGCGCAGGCGGGGCCCGACCACACCGATTCGCACCGCGCGCCGTTCTACGTCATCTCGGCCTACAACCGGTTGGGCACCGTGCATCGCTTCATCAACACGACGGATGTGATCGCTTCGATCGAGGACATCCTCGGCATCGGGCGGCTCTCGAAGTTCGATTACTTCAGCCGATCCCTCTCGGACATCTTCGCACCGGCGCCCGACCTGACGCCTTATGACCCAATCATCCCCACGCAAGACTTGAATGAAAAGAATCCGCAGAATACTGCAGCCGCACGCCTGTCGGAGGATCTGGATCTCAGCGCACCCGATCGCGTGGACGATCAGCTCTATAACCGCATTCTGTGGCTGATGTTGAAGGGTGATGTTCCGCCACCGGTTGCACAGAGCCACGCTGCCCTGCATGCGCTGCAATCGAGCAAATGATGATGAACCCTCACGTCTGATCGGGCAACACATTCACTCGACAACGTGGACTGGAGAGAACGCACTGCTCGGCGGCCAAGGGAACACTGGTCCGGTTCGCCTCCCGGGACCATCGGCAGGGCATCACTTCCCAGTTTGCCCGCCACTCGCCAAGTGCTGCACCTCATCGTCAATGGCTCCGATTGACGATTGTAGGTGTACACCGTATACATATTAGTGTACACTGTAGACATGCTTCCCAGTCGCACTGCTCAGCGCATCGCGAATACAGCTCGGCGGCTGCTCGATCGTGGCGGCACCGAAGCCGTCACCATGCGTCGGGTCGCCAGCGCCGTGGGCATCACGGCCATGGCGGTCTATCGCCACTATCCTGATCGCAACGGGCTCCTGACCGCCGTTGCCGACAAGGGTTTCGAAGAACTTACGGCACACCTGGCAACCATCTCGTTTTCCGGAAGCTTCGAGGAGCGGCTCTCGAGGATGGCGGAGATCTATTTGGATCATGCTCTCAAGAACCCGCGCCTATTCGAACTGATGTTTCTGAAGCCTCGGCACGGAGCCCGCAAGTACCCTCGCGACTTCGTGGCCGGCACTTCGCCCACAGCTAACCTGATGGCCGAAGTAATCCGCGAAGGCATGCGGAACAGGTATTTCCTGAAAGACAATGAGTGGGAGATCGTCTTCGAAATGGGCGCACTCTCTCAGGGCTTGATCTTGCTCTTCCTCGGCGGACGCATGGCCGTAAGCAAAGAGGAATTCCGCGCTTTCTATCGACGCTCGTTCCGGAGGTATTTCCATGGCATTTGCAACTAGTTACCGTCGCGCGGGCGTGGCTTTGCTTGCGACCGCTGTGACGGCCGCGTTGGTCTGGTTCGGCAACGGACTGAATCCATATTGGCCGCTGCTGTGGTTTGCGCCGATTCCAGTGTTGTTGTTCGCGTCGCGCACGGCATGGCCGACTGCAGCGGCAACCGCGTTTCTCGCGTGGTTCGTTGGCAGCTTTAGTTTCTGGCGGTATTTTCACCTGCTTGGAATGCCGCCAGTGGTGGTTGCGTTCATTTTTGCTTTCGAGGCGGTTGTCTTTACGCTGGCGGTGCTGCTATTTCGAGCGCTGCTTCGCCGGGGAGCGCCCTGGATCTCTCTTTTCGCTTTTCCGGCCGCATGGGGGACTTACGAATGGGTTCGAAACTTCGCCCTTCCGCACGGCACGGCCGGCAGTTTGGCATACACGCAGTTGAACTTCCTGCCATTCTTGCAGTTCGCATCTGTGACTGGTCCGTGGGGCATGAGCTTTTTGCTGCTGCTGTTTCCGGCTGCGGTTGCAATCGGCCTGCATCTGCGCCGCGCTGCACCGAAACAAGCGTTTCGTATTGCCGGTACTGGTCTCGGCGTTGTTGCCATCGTGCTGCTTTTCGGAGCTGTTCGGCTTGCCACGCCGGTGCAGGGCAGCAGGGTAACGGTGGGACTGATCGCATCCGATGAGCCGGGCAATGTCGACGTCGCGGAAGAGGGCGGCAAGACTGAGGAGTTGTTCCGTGCCTACGTGTCGCAAGCGACGGAACTTGCTGCTCGTGGCGCACAAGTGATCGTGATCCCCGAAAAGCTTGGCGTCATGGTGAATCCCGATACCAAGAGCGTCGATGAGATCTTTCAAAAGCTGGCCGCCACAACCGGAGCGACGATTGTTGCCGGCATGGTCCTCGTCTCGCCGCCGGTGAAATATAACGAGGCCCGGGTGTATACGCCCGAAGTTCCTGTGTTGAGCTACGACAAGCACCACATGCTGCCGCCTTTCGAATCCAAGCTGAAGCCGGGCACGACACTGACGGTGATGCAGAAACCTTCGGCAACCTGGGGAGTTGAGATCTGCAAGGACATGGATTTCACGCCTCTCTCGCGTGAATACGGCAGGAAGGGGGTGGGCCTGATGCTGGTGCCCGGATGGGACTTCAACATGGACCGCTGGTGGCATGGACACATCGCCGTCATGCGTGGGGTGGAAGACGGCTTCAGCGTTGTCCGCGCAGCTAAGGATGGTTACCTGACGGTGAGCGATGACCGCGGCCGGATCGTCGCAGAAACGCGAAGTGATTCTGCTGCATTTGCAACCTTGCTCACGGCTGTTCCCGTCGCACATGACGGGACCGTTTACCTGTTCCTCGGCGATTGGTTTGCGTGGGTGTCGGTTGCCCTACTTGTATTCGCGACGTCGCGGTTGTTGCTTGCGAAGTAATCCACATTGGGTCTGCCCATCAGCAACGGGAAGTCGCTTATGGGAAGTGATCGCGATTGCGGGCGATCACGGGCAAATCGCAAGGGATTTCCGTCTTAGGCCGTTTAGGCTCGAATTCGACGTTCAACGTTGCGATAGTGGACTGACGCGATACTAGCCGGTGGCTTCCCGGTAGCCCGGCAATACCGGAATCTTCTTTCGGTGGTCGGATCGAAATGTTGAAGTGGTCTACTCGATTGGCATTGGTCGAGTGCAGGTCGCTCGCATCGCTAAGCGCGGCTAAAGAAACGTGTGTTCAACAGAGGCGAAGCATCTCGAGCATCGACACTTTGAACAGATTGCGAAGCTGAGAATTCATAACGACGGCCGGTAGCAAGACCTTGAACGCGAACCGGAGATGTCTCCAAATAGCGAATGGCTATCGAAGCCGGAGGCGTGGAGGTCGGCGCGGGCGGCGGAGGCGGGACGCTCCGACTCGGCGGGCTGACGCGAGCGTCTGGTGAAACTGTCCCGATTTGCGGCGGTGGTGAGGGTCTGGTTCGGACAACCTGACCCTGGCGATTAGCGGGAACGGAAGGGAGGATGCCCCGCGCCCTTCTCGGCGCGGGAGTGGTCTGTAACTGCGAACGTTTCTGACCGCAACACATCGTTCATATCTCCTTCTGCCGATTGCGGCATCGGTTGAATCACTACGGGCTCCTTGACCATGCGTTGGAGCAGGCAGGCGCCACCGGAAAGCGCCAGCCAGGTAAACAACCACTCTACCGGCCTGCGGGAAACAAACAATGCCGCAGGGGCCGCAATCCAAAGACTGAGGCAATTGAAACAGTCCATCAGGCGCCCTACCAAGCATTGGCCGAGCAGGGCGCGAAATCGGAAAATGAGGTCGGCCGGGCCGTCCTCGTTCGAAAGCAGGTGTGTCACCCGCCAAGTTGCGAGAACGGCCAGGACAAAGCTCAACACGAATGGTTGCATATAGCAAAGGTCAGCGAGTCATAGATTGGCGAACGGTCAATTAGGCCAGTCGTCAGTCCCGGTCTGGTGGTGAGCGTCACGGTGTAAGAGCAGTTGCACCAGGCGCTCGTGTTCTCAACGATGGTTCCCGACCCTCCCCGGGGCGTGACCGTTACAGGTGGTGGGCCAACGGTCGAAACAGTTGGAGTGATGTTCCCCGGTGCAGATCCGCTGCAACTGCTGATGCCCAACGACCACGCGCCCGAGTCCATTTCTTCGTGGTCAATCGTAAACTCCACGGAGAGGGTTTTATCAATCGGCGTGCAGCAACCGGCTCCGAACTCGACGAAATTCAACTCGTTGACCTCGTCCCAATTGTTGATGTGAATCTTGTTGAGCGAATTGGAATAATCCGCGGGCGGGAACGATGTCACTCGAGTCGCCTCGAACGTGATCGAGAGGTCGGTCCCCGCTCGTTGTTTACCAGCCGGCACAGCGGTGCCTGCTGGCACACCAGGTAGCGGCGCGCCTCCAGGGACGACTTGCGTTGAGTCGAAGCCCAGAAGCGTTGAGAAGCCTCCACCAATGGCATTGGGATCAACGACAACCCAGCCAGTGGCCGGATCCGGTGAAATGTAGTGAGGCGATGGTCCATACCACGCTGCCCCAGTGGCTGGTGGAACGGGATCCGGCGGCACCGGAGCGGATTGAATGATCACATCCTGGAACGTGTTAACCAGAGAAGGTCCCGCGATCCCGGCAAGGTTCTGGGGCCAATTGATGATTCTCGTCCCAGCCTCGACGGGGCTCACCAAGTTGCCGGTGATCGGCAACTGGCCGGAGCCGTTGTCGTAGAGGAAGCGATACATCATCTGCGTGCCGAAGACCGGAGAGTCGATTGGACAGAACCCGCCCAATTCCAGCGGACCAAAGAACGCAAAGTTCGGGCCACCGCCGTAGCCAAGAGTCGCGAACGGCAGGCTCTTGTTGGTTTTGCCGGTTGCGGGATTGATATCCGCATAAATGTCGAAATATCCCACCCTCGTGAACCAGGGCTGCAGTATTGGCGGCGGGCACACGCAGATGCAGAACTCGTAGCATGTGACCGAGCAAACCCAGGCGCACACCTGCCAGCAATAGGGACCAAGGCTGAAACGGTCAACGATCTCGCGATAGACTCCGGCATTCCGGTTTCGCACGGCGCTGACAAGGTCTGCCAACACCCGGGGTTGACCCGCCAGTTGCCGTGCGGCCTGCGCGAACTTCTGCGCTTCTTCGATGGCATAAACGCCAGTGAGAATCGGTGGTGGGACCTCGCACAACTCACGGCAAACCCACACACACCGCCAGACACAGATCAGCCGACAAATGAATTCGCACCTGGGCCCAAAGCCCGCCTGGTTAATCGCGGACTGCAGTATCTGGCAGTCAAGAGATACCGCAGCTTTGGCAATGGCATCGAAAGCTTTGTCGTTCTTGAGGACACTGGCTAGCGACTCGCCCGCCACCCGTAAGTCGTTGGCTGGGTCCTGAAACACCACCGGTTGCGGCCGGCAGACGATTTCGCAAACCCGTTCGTAGCCGATCGAACAGACCCAGTAGCACAGCAGATGGCAGAACTCGCCGAGTTTGAGCTCAGCCAGGGCTGCACGATACTCGCTTCCATCGCCGCAAGCGACGGCGTCAACCACGCGGCGCAATACCTTTTCATTCGACGATAGGTGAACGACGGCGCGTGCGAACTGCTGCAGACTGGGAACTTCCGCCTTTTGGCGCGGCGGCCCGCAGATTTCGATGCATCGCAATGCGCACAATTTGACTCGCACCCACTCGCAGATCAATTCGCAATACGGAAGCATTTCGAGGCGTTCCAAGACCCAGCGAAAAGCGTTGGCGTCTTTTGACTCGAAGGCGGCTACAACGGCGGCAAATCCGCCGCTGTCCTGGGCAAGGCGTCCAACGGCATCGGACTGCGACGCTAACCGGCTGACAGCGTTGTCATTCGAACTTGGGTTACTCATGGTAGGCCTCCACGACTGAAGATCGGCGATCTCGGTCCTACAGGATAGTGCCGGTCAAAACAAATTCGTTTCATACTGCCGCGCAAGATGTATGCGAAGGTGCGCGCCCGCCGACTGCCGCGGGTTGTCCCGTATCGTGCGATCAAGAAGGAATGTGGCCTTAAGTTAGCGCTTACGGGGCGGTGCCCCTTATGCGCTAACTTAAGGCCGAATTCCTTTTCGGGCGGTCAATCCGTCGTCCGGGCGGAAATATGCGAACCGGCTGCTGTAGTTTCCAACTTCCCGGAAGCCGACTTAGCACTAAGACTTCTGGCCAGTGTCGTTGCGAGTCCGTCCGCGGCATAACTTCCTGTTTGCCCGTCAACCGCCAAGAACAACGAATCACATAGACTATGGGCTCGACAAGTGACTTGGCGATTTATGTACTCATCGAGAGCAGTTGCTACATTGGCCGGAGCTGGCAATCACGCCTGAGCTGGCTTTGCTTCGAGGATCCCCACATCATTCCCGACCGGAAAAACTCCGGCCAGGCGAAAACCCGCTGCTTCGAGAAGTGTTCTCCATTCGCGCTCACTTCGCTCTCTGCCGCCAGTAACGGCCAGCATGTTGAGATCACTCATCAGGTGGCGTTCTAGGTGCGGGTCCGCCTGAGAGATCAGCGGAGGCAGTATGAATTCGATAACCAGCAGACTGCCGTTCGCCGGAATCACGGCGCGGCAGTTATTGAGAATCGTGATTGCCTCCGCGTCCCGACGCCCGTGCAGAACATGTTTGAGCATGTACACATCGGCGCCGGCGGGAACAGACTGGGTTAGATCTGCCGCCAGCAGCTTGCACCGGGAGGAGACCTTTTCGTCCGCGAAGCGCGCCTTCGCTGCCTCCACGCTGGCCTCGAGATCGACGAGCATACCTCGAAGATGGGGATGGAGTTCCAGTACTGCAAGAATCAGTCCGCCCCCGCCCCCGCCAAGATCGGCGACCACGTTCGCGCGCGAAAAATCCCACGCCCTCGCGATGGGAGCGTAATCTTCTGCGGGAGCCGTGCCCATGACGGCACGAAAGATCGAGTCAGCTTCAGGATCCTGTGACCAGCGAGAAGGTACATTCGGATCACGCACCTGTGAGGCAGGGTTGCCCGTTCGGATGCAATCGGTAAGCAGGGACCAGTCGTCGGCGAGCAGATCCGCCCAGAAGACGACGGCTGGCCATGCCGACTGGGCCACGTCCCTCCGCAGCGGTCTTCCGAACGGGGTCAGCCGAAAATGCTTCGGCGTCGTTTCCTCTGTAATGCCTATGGTGGCCAGGGTACGCAGCAGGCGATACAGAGCATCCACATCCGCCTGACAAGTCTCGGCCAGGTGATCGACGCTGCGCACCTCATCTCCGAGCGCATCGGCAATCCCAAGGCGCGCAGCCGCGCAGAGCATATAGCTGCGCGAATAGGACATTGCCATCTGCACGAGCTCCGCATTCGGTGTCACATTGCCAATGCCGCTATCAGATTGAGCCATGAAATACCTCAATATTCTGGGCAAACATATCAGAGAAGCCACTACTGATACGGGAGATGAATCTCGTCGTTTATCGATGACAGGCCAATGTACTCTCGGGCCACAGGGCACGGCAGTAGCTGGCTCGATTTTCGATACTCGGCGATGAAACTTTATCTCGGTCCGGAGTACACCTCGTTGAGGTCCTTGTTCCGGCGCGGTGGCAGCAGCGCACCCACGAGCACCGCCGGAATAATCGTCAGGAGAAATGTCAGGTGATACCACGCTGGAAATTTGCTCCAATTGGCGATGTGCCAAGGCAGGAACATTGCAAGCACCACGCTGCCGACGATCAACGGCGCCCAGCGGCTCGATGGGGATATCCAACGTGTTACGGCACCAGCCACCAGCGAGGTCACGATCGCCATCAAAAGGCGTGCCCACTTCATGCCCAGCGTGAACTGGAGCGTGTGCTCGGCAGCGGTGTAGTTCGGCAGGCTCAGGCGAAGCACGCGGTTGATCACCGTGACCACGACAGCCCACGTGAGGAGTCCTGCGAGGCAGGCGAGAATGGAACGCTTCATCACACATCCCTCCTTTAATCTAATTATAATAGTATAATTAGACCAATGAAAGCCGAACTATATATTTTGGGCATTCTGCACCGCGGCGACTTTCACCCCTACGAGATCAAGCGGCGTCTGACCCAGGCCATGATCGAGTGCTTTACCGATGTAGATATCGGCACGCTCTACTACGCCGTGCGCCAGCTTGCCGAATGTCGCCTGTTAACTGCGGTCGCCCACCAGCGCGTGGCTCGGGGCGGCATGCGTACGGTGTACCGCATCACTCCCCGCGGACGTGACCGCTTTCGTGAACTACTGCACGCGCAATTTGCTGCCGAAGGCGACCTTCGGGAGACTCTTTACGGCGCCATGCTCTTCTTGCATCTCGCCGACCTCAACCTGGTCGCCGAGGCTCTGCGCACCCAAATCGACAGGCAGAATGCGCGGCTGGCGGAGATCCGGAAATTGCATCGGCAATGGGTAACGATGCTGCCCAGCGGTAGCCGCCACCTGATGCAGCACATGGCGGAGCAGTGCCGCCTCGATCTACGCTGGCTCCGCGGGGTACTTGCCGATGTGGAGGCCGGACGCATTCGCGATACCCCTGACCCAGCTCGCCTCGCAGCCAAGACCTAATTGTGTTACGACACAGCCAGTTCTTGAGTAGTCCGCCAACCTTCCCTTACCGGGTTAGGTTAAGAGGTGCCCGTCACTCGGGTATTACCGCAGACTTGCACAATCATGCCGCCATTTTGTCGGCATAAACTTTGGAAGTAGGCCCCCTTTTGAGTAGTCGATTTCCGCCAATATATAAAGCTGATATGCTGCCGCATTAGCAAATGACATTCAAGCCGTTGGAGGCTACATGCAACGTGCTTTATTTACCCTCGCCGTGATTCTTGGCGCAATCGTCCTTCCGATGCAGCCTCAAGAGCAGCCATTGAAAGCATCGGGCCATTATTTGTTTGCCTGGACGGGCGATGTCGAGCACAAGGGCAACGACTTTCTCGCAGTGATCGACGCAGATCCAGCTTCGCCATCATACGGCCATCTCATGACAACCGTAGTGACAGACCAGCGGACCATGCGCGTACATCACACGGAGTACACCATGCCCGCCAGCGGAATGCTCTTTGCCAACGATCATGACGCTGGCCGCACTTTTATCTTTGACCTGCGTGACCCGCTGCACCCGAAACTTGTGACATCGTTTACCGACCTGGCCGGCTACATGCATCCTCACTCCTACCTGCGGTTGCCCAACGGGCACGTGCTGGCCACCTTCCAGCACGCGCACCACGGCGCAAGCGCAGAACCGATGGGCAAGACCGGAGGCCTGGTGGAGATTGATGATCAGGGCAAAGTGATTCGCTCCGCTAGCAACGCCGATCCTGCGTTTGCCGGCGCTCTCTTGACGCCGTACAGCCTGGTCGTCCTTCCTGAACTCGACCGCGTCGTCTCCACGAACTCTTCCATGGAACTGGATGACGTTTTTGCCGGCGTGACCTATCAAGTGTGGCGTCTCTCCGATCTCAAACTGTTGAAGACGGCGTACTTCGATGTGGGAGAGAATCGCTACGCGCAGATCAGCCCGGAAGAACCCCGTCTTGGTCCGGATGGATCAGTCTTTGTGCAAACGCTCGGCTGCGGACTCGAACGCATCATCGGAGTGAACACTGACCAGCCCAAGTCGCAACTGGTCTATACCTTTCCTGGCAACTGGTGCGGTGTGCCCACCATAGCTGGACACTATCTGGTGCAGAGCGCCGGAGCGACGCACGGTTTGATCGTGCTCGACATCGCGAATCCGGCCAAGCCCGTCGAAGTTTCGCGACTGAAGCTCGGCGATACCTACAGACCGCATTGGACAGGGTGGGACCCCAAAACGCAGCGCCTCGTGGTGACTTCCAGTATGTGGTCCGCGGAATACACCGAGCGCCTCTACCTGCTGAAACTGGACCCCGCAACCGGTGCTCTCACCCTGGACGATGCTTTTCGTGACACCGACGGAAAGATTGGCTTCAGCTTCGCCAATCGGCAGTGGCCGCACGGATGGAACGGTTCGGGCCTACCCCACGGAGCAGTCTTCTCGCGCTAAGAACCTCAATCTCTGATGCGGCAGTTCGTCGGGCAATACCCCACAGGCGCACCCCGAGGGGTTGTCGGCAAACCCTACCTTGGGATTACTTCCTGTTTACCCGTGATTCGGGCATATTCCGCAGTCGCAGGTTCATTGCTTACGCCCGTGATCCACTGCAAGTGCTAGTCTGACGTAGCAAGAATGAACAACCGCGACATCCAGGCGGCTTGGAAATATCACGATGGTACGAAACACTCCCACTGGAGTATTCGTAACAATCCTCACTTGCTGGACTGGGCGAGTCGGCCGCAGCCTTTCAAAATCTATCCAAAGATAGAGCCGTTTCCGCTACCGCGGGACGTGCCGCAAACGGGGGTGGCCGCGCTCTCCGCGATCTCAGAGCCAGTGCCTTCGTCGCGGGCCGATTCGGTGCCTGACCTTCATGATCTGGCGCGCATTCTCTATTTCTCGGCGGGGATTACCAAACAGCGTGCACATCCAGGCGGAGAAATCTACTTTCGCGCTGCAGCCTGCACTGGAGCCCTCTACGAGATCGAGTTGTACGTCGTGACTGGCGATCTCGCGGGCCTGGATGCCGGCGTGTATCACTTCAATCCGGCGGATGTATCGCTACGACTGCTGCGAAAAGATGATTTTTGCAGAAACCTGGCTCAGGCGACGGCGATGGAACCCGCCCTGGCTCACGCGCCCGCGACGATCATCTGTACCGGAACATACTGGCGGAACGCCTGGAAGTACCAGGCGCGCACCTATCGCCATTTCGGTTGGGACAACGGCACGCTGCTGGCGAATATGCTGGCCGTTTCTGCAGCTTCGGGGCTGCCGGCCGAGATCGTGCTCGGGTTCGTGGACGGCGAGGTGAACCGTCTACTTGATCTCGATACGCGGCGCGAGGTTTCCTTGTGCCTCGTACCGATCGGGCGCAAATCGGAAAGTTCTCTGCCAGCCCTGAGAGAGGCTCTGGTGCTCGGCCTGGAGACGATCCCGCTTTCGGAGTGCGAGGTCGAGTATCCCGCCATGCTTGAGATGCACGACGCGTCTTCGCTTGAGTCCGAAGAGGAAGTCGCTCAGTGGCGCGGTAAGCAACAGGTCTTCCTCTCTTCCGCTCCGGCAGGCGAGGAGGTTCAACTGGAGCGCCCGCCGGAAGAAGAACAACCGATGGACACGATCGAGCAGGTAATCCTGCGCCGCGGCTCTACCCGAACGTTCGATGAGACGGCATCCATTACACTGGCACAACTTTCTACGATTTTCGACTACGCCACGCGAGGTCTTCCGGCTGACTTCCTTAAGCCTCCCGGCGCGCAGTTCAACGATCTTTACCTGATCGTGCATTCGGTGCAGGGGCTCAAGCCGGGCGCTTACTTCTTCCGGCGTGAGCAGAACACTCTGGAACTTTTGAAGGCCGGAGAATTTCGCGCTGAGGCCCATCATCTTGGACTGGAGCAGGAACTGCCGGCGGACGCCTGCGTGGACATCTTCTTTCTCGCCGATTTAAAACGCCTTCTGGAGCAATACGGGAACCGCGGCTACCGGGCCGTCCAGCTCGAGGCGGGTGCCATTGGCGGCAGGATTTACCTGGCTGCGTATGCCCAGCACCTGGGTGCGACGGGGCTGACCTTCTTCGACGATGATGTGATTAACTTCTTTTCACCGCACGCAAGAGACAAGAGTGCCATCTTCCTGCTTGCGATTGGCAAGCCGCTGAAACGCAAACCACAGTAGGGCCAACTCCCGGATTGTCGGCAAACCTTCCTTTACAGGATTGAAGAGTAGCCCGTGATACAGACATAATTGCAACTGGGTTGTGAACTAACCCCGAAACGATGACCGCCCCCAATGAAATTGTTGCCCGGCGTCTCCTTAAGCAGGCAAAGTGGTGCCAAAGACTGGGCTCACGCCTCTACTCAACCCTGTTGCGCCAAGCTGCAGAGGATGTCCGTGCCGCAGGTGTGTGCTGGGCGGTTTTGCATGACCATCACGACGATCCACCCGGCTCAGCGCTTGCTCTGCGTTTTCTCGGGGCAGTCCACCGCATCGTGCTGCAGGGCCAAGCACCGCAACTTGCTGCCTGTTATCCCTCGGCAGGCGGCGATAGCGATTGTGACGACCCCTGGTCCCCGTTTCACGCCGTTGTGCAACAACAGGCAGCAGTGCTACGCAAACTAGTTCATCGCCCAGTGCAGACCAATGAAGTAGGCCGCTGCGCGGCCTTACTGGGCGGATTTGTTGAGGTCGCGCGCCGCACCGGTCTCCCGCTGCGCCTGCTGGAAGTCGGAGCCGCAGCGGGGCTGATGCTTCGCTGGGACCACTACTTCTACGAAGCGGGTCATGAAGGCTGGGGCGATCCCTATTCACCGGTGCGCATTTGCAATGTATTTGGTGATGTATATCCGCGTCTCGATGTGTCGACCAGGATCGAAGAGCGCCACGGCTGCGATACTTCACCGATTGACCCAAGCACGGGCGAAGGCGCTTTAACGCTACAGTCGTACGTGTGGCCGGATCAGATGGAGCGCTTTCGTCGGCTTACGGCAGCGATTGATGTTGCGCGCCGTGTGCCCGCCCCTGTCGACCACGCCAATGCGGCCGATTGGATCGAGGCGGCGCTGGCCGGCGGCGTTTCTGGCGTGGCAACGGTGGTCTATCACTCCATTGTGTGGCAGTACTTGTCGAATGGAGACCGGGCGCGCTTCAAGCGCGTGATGGCCGCAGCAGGGCAGGCCGCCACTCATGACAGTCCGCTTGCCTGGCTTCGCTTTGAGCCAGCCCGCAACATCGCCGAAGTCCGCTTGCGACTTTGGCCCGGCAGCAAAGACCGGCTGCTCGCCCGATCCGGCTTCCATGGAAAGCCGGTGTACTGGCTAGCACCTGAGAACTAGAAATTGCAACGCGGAACGGTTCCGTTGTCGGCTAGTCGGAAGCTTTGCTACCGATAGCGAGCGGACCACCGGCAAACCGAGGGAACCGGGCGGTTTTCGGGATGGATCAAAGGGCTAGTGGCACAACGCTGAAAACAAATGACCGCATCAACGCCTAGTTCGAACCTCGGCCGTCATGTGTTTGGAGTGGCGGCTTTGGCCTTTGGCCTCATCACGCTGGCCTGGCATGACTACAACGACTGGCATCAACTGCGTTACATTGTCTACGCCGCCGCCGCTGCCCAGATCTTCGGCGGCGCTGTGATTCAGGTCCGTCGGATCGCGAAAACGGGCGCATCCGTCCTTGGTACGGCTTATCTTGTCTTCGCCTTACTATGCGTGCCACAAATCGTCGCTGCACCGCAGATCTACAATAGCTGGGGCAACTTCTTCGAGCAGTTCTCTCTCCTGACCGGAGCGGTGATCGTTTATGCGCGCTTGTCATCGGCATGGTCACCGGAAACGCTTCATCGGATCGGCCGCATTCTTTTGGGCATCTGTGCTGCTTCCTTTACCCTCGAACAGGCGATTTATCTTGGCGCTACCGCCAATCTTGTTCCGAAGTGGGTTCCGCCAAGTCAGATGTTTTGGGCGGTAACGACGACTGTTTTGTTCGCACTCGCGGCTGTGGCTCTTCTTGCGAATCGAATGGCGCTACTCGCGGCTCGCCTACTAACAGTGATGGTCGTGAGCTTTGGGCTACTCGTGTGGGTACCGTTGGTTCTTTCGGATCCCCACAATCATACGAATTGGAGCGAGAACGCCGAGACCTTCGCAATTGCCGGAACCGCATGGATTCTCGCTGATCCCCTCGGCGAGTGTCGGTCTTAATGACCATTTCCCGCGATGACGTGAGGTGGGCCAGGCTTACTTGAGGTATTCCGTTGAAGACCTGTATCCGCCGGATTGATCGCTCATTGGCGGGTCATTCAATATTCCAAAATCTCAGCTCCTGGTAAGTCGGCTTAGCGCCACAATTCCGGGGTCAGATGGGTACGACGATCCGTGGCTCCAAGAGCGTTTCCCGGTACTAATCCGAGAGGTGAACCGGAACAGTGCCCCCTGGCCGCCGAGCAGTGCGTTCTCTCCAGTCCACGTTGTCGAGTAAATATGTTGCCAGTAAGACGGAGGGTTCATCATCATTTGCTCGATTGCAGCGCATGAAGGGCCGCGTGGCTCTGTGCCACCGGTGGCGGAACATCACCCTTCAACATCAGCCACAGAATGCGGTTATAGAGCTGATCGTCCACGCGATCGGGTGCGCTGAGATCCAGACCCTCCGACAGGCGTGCGGCTGCAGTATTCTGCGGATTCTTTTCATTCAAGTCTTGGGTGGGGTGATTGGGTCATAAGGGCGTCAGGTCGGGCGCCGGTGCGAAGATGCCCGAAAGGGATCGGCTGAAGTAATCAAACTGTCTCCAAGCACCTGATCATAGGTGCGGTTCTCTTTGATGATGTAGACGACGTGGCGGAACGGCGGATAGCGTCGCGCCACGGACCTGTGCTGCCAGTTATTGGCGGCGACGACACGCTCGGTGAAGCTAGCCAGTCGCGGCGACGGCAGTGATGCGGAGAGCACGCGCAGTGTGCCATTCAACTGTCCGAGCGCGTACGCTGTCGGCTTCTCGTTCGGCCAGTTCGTGAGCGGTACGGGGCCGTCGGGGTTGGCATGGGTGCCGTGCCCTTTTCCGGAGAGGGCGAGGAGTTGACCACCCACTTCGGCGATCGCGGTGGGATACCAGTCGGTCGGAACGCGCCCAAGCAACTTGCCGGTGGCCACGTCGAAGACGGCGACGGCATTGTTGTCGGCTTCTGCGACCAACAGGCGCTTGCCATCGGAGGTAAGCGCGACGGCGTTGGGCGTGCTGCCCTCGGGCGGGGCACCGGGCGCGGCATCGTGCAGATAGCGCGCGACCTTCCGCAGCTTCGTGTCGACGACGGCCACGCGGTCGCTACCCGCGAGCGTGACCGACGGGAGCGCCTGTTCAGACTGACGGGTGCAGGCAGGCGACAGATGGCGATGGCTCAACCTCACTGGGAGCGAGCGGAGCGGAGGTTGCGCAACGAACTCGGCGATGCGGGCTGGAAGAATATAAGAGAAACTATTTCGAATATCGTCGACTGCTGAAAGAAATGGGGCGCTTGGACGTTTCATCGCCGCACCGTCCTAACCTCAACGGACGCGTATCCCCGATAAAGGATGGCAATTACGACTTGCTCACATTGGTGACCATCCAAAATGACGCCGTCCTTCAACATCTCGGCCAAGCCGATCTTCAACCGCAAGGTGTCGGCGCTCATCTTCAAAGCGCCGCATCGCCCCGCCCTAAGCGCACTCCTAGGAGGGTGGGCCTTCTGCAGTCCGCGAGACTGCTGCGAGGCACGTAGCGGCCACCGTCCGTTCTCCCCGCCGGATAAGCACAATGGCTCCCAGAATCGCTAGAGACGCCAACACGACGCGCGCGTTCAGCGGTTCCGAGGCAAACAGCCATCCCAGAAGCACCGCAACCACGGGATTGGCGTACGTGTGCGTCGCTACCAGCGTCGGCGGGCACTGTTGCAGCAGCCACGTGTACGCCGTGAATGCCACCACGGAGCCAAAGGTAATCAGATATCCAAGACCTAGCACAGACCGCAGGGAAATAGCCGACCACTGGGTCTCCTGAAACTCGCCCGAGACACCTGCTGCGATCAGCAGCATCACAGCCCCACAAACCAGCGGAATCGCCGTGCGCGCCAGCGCATCCTCTGGCAGACGGAGTCTGGGCGAGATCACCACCCCTGCTGCCCAGGACACGGATCCCAACAGCACAGCCGCCAGTCCCAGCAGACCCGAGCTCTTCATAGCGAGTTCCGCTCCCATGAGCAGTCCCACGCCCAGCACGCCAAGCCCGAGTCCGAGAGCGCTTTGCAGGCTGATCCTCTGCTGCCCCGCCAGCCAGCCCAAAACCAGGATGAACATTGGCTCTGTTGCAATCAGCAGTGCCGCCAGTCCTGATGCCACAGTTTGCTCTGCCCAGTACAGCATTCCGTGCGAAACTAGAAAGAAGAGCGCGCCCACAACCGCTCCGGCCATCCAATGTTCGCGCTTAGGACGAAACCCGCGCGCCCACGCCCACGCAAACAGGATGGTACCTGCGACCGAGAAGCGGATGCCGGCCGTCACCAGCGGCGGAATTGTCTCCACCGAGTAGCGGATCGCCAGATACGTCGATCCCCAGACCAAGTAGATCGCCGCGAATGCCAGCGCCAGTTTGACGGCATAGCCGCGGCCATGCCCGGTCGCCAGGTCGCGCGGTTGAGGTCGAGGGATGATCATAGGTCTACCTCCAAAAGGTAAGCGTTACAGACTCAGCGCAAGAGAAGGAGTCGATGATGCTTGAAATCTATGACGACAAGAGAGAACTCTTTTAGAACATCCTCGCCAAGTATTCCGTCTACTCTTTGTTTCATACTGTTCGACATGTCTCGAAAATCACTCATTACCAAGACCCTCCGATCCAGCCATGTGACGGTTCCGACCTCGACTGTTGCCTTCGCCCACCCCGCGCTGCCGACGAAGCCCGACCCCTTGGCTGGGACATCTGCATGCTCTAAGGCCCGTGGACAAACTCGCAGCAGTTCCGAGCTGAGAATGGTGTGACTAGAGCCAGTGTCCACGATCAGCGTGGCCGGTTGCTTGTTTACTTGTGCTCTGATCAGGATCGCACCGAAAACGCGATTCACTTCAAAGGGAATTCCGCTCTGGGCATCGCTTGCTCGTAGCCGACCTTGCGCCAGGCCGACTGCCGCCGCTGCCAACCAAGTCAGCACGAAGAAACCCCCATACTTCATGTTGTCGCCGCCCTCAAATCCCGTTAGCCTGGCTGATCTTCGGGAACGCTCGACCGCTCTGACTCGTTTTGAATACGACCTGCTTGCATAATCGCGTCCATGACTATTAAGCACAAGTGATTTATTATTGGGCCGTTAGTTTAGAACTGCTACATGTTGAATTTTGAACGATTGCGGACTCTCCATGCCGTTGCAGCGCATGGATCGGTGAACGCCGCGGCGACCGCGCTTCATGTGACAAACTCTGCCGTGTCACAGCAGATTGCGAAACTTGAGAGCGAGCTCGGGCAATCGCTCCTTGAGCGAAACGGGCGAGGCGTACGTCTCACTGACGCGGCGACCGCGCTTGTGGCACACACTGAGCGGATCTTGTCACTGATGGAGAGCGCCGAGGCTGAGTTCGACGCGCAACGCAACAGCATCTTTGGGCAGATTACGGTGGCAGCGTTTCCCACGGCCGCCCGTGGTCTCGCACCACATGCGTTGCAGAGCCTCCGCAGCATCTGTCCGCAGCTAACGGTTGTCCTGACAGAGCGGGAACCTAATGAATCGGTTCCGCTCCTCGTGCGCGGAGACGTTGATCTAGTAATTGCCCAAGATTGGGAAAACGCTCCACTGCCGCAGCTTGAGGGCCTCTCCAAGACGCCGCTGCTCGATGACATCGCTGATATCGCAATGCATGCAAGTCACCCGTTGGCAGGACGAGAAATAATCGACCTCGACGATCTACGCTCCGATCGATGGATCACTTGGGAGCAGAACGGGCCCACCCTTAGTGACGAGCACTACCCGGCCAGATGGTGCCTTGAGTGGCTCGAGTACACACTGCGATCGCGCGGTCATGAACCTGTGATAGCCCACACCGCTGAAGAACATGCAACACAACTCGCGCTCGTCGCGGCCGGACTTGGCGTTTGCGTGATTCCTCGCCTCGGTCGCGATCCGCTACCTCGCGAAGTGCGTATTGTTGCCGTGAGGCCGACTCTTCGCCGCCACGTCTATGCTCTCTGGCGTGCTGCAAACACGCGCCGAAGGGCAATAGGAGTCACGGTCGAGGCGTTTCGTAGGTCAGCATCAATGATCGCGGAGGTGGACCCGCCAATCGCGACAAGGCGAGCTAGGAAGCGGCCGCAGAACGTAAAACATAAGTAGAGGCGGTACAGATTCCATGGCACTCAATTTGTCGCATGCTACCCGCCCGGGTGACCGAGTTCGAGTTCTGGGTGCCCCCCGGTTCTTCATCTGAAAGCGAATGTGAAGCACCGAGCGTGGACTCTTACGGGCTTCAGGGAGATGTCGTAGCTGGATGCCAGCGGAATCCGGAGAGTTCGGGCACATCTCCTCCAAGCCGACTTCTGAACCGGAATAATTACCGGTTAGCCCGTGATCCGCTCCGAGTCGGTGGCAGGTGCCCACGTCCACGCTGCGTCTAGGAGTAGGCTATTCCACAAGGAACTTACCGCTACCGATCCGGAATTCTGTGAGGGGCTTGAGATTCTTCGTGTAACCGCGGGTAACTGCGTATTCCTTCCCACCTTTAACGCGGAGACCATACTTTCCCGTCGGGTACGGCTTGATCTCTACAACAAACGAGGTATTCACGAGCGCAGATCGATGGATCCGAATGAATCCGTATGGCTTCAGCTTTTCTGCCACCACCGAGATTGACTCGCGCAGCAGATAGGAGTCCGATTCCCTCTGCAGCGACACATAATTGCCCTCAGCTTGAACTACGACCACATCGCCAGGATTGATGAGGAGAATCCTTCCTTTAGCTTTGATTGCTATCCTCGGGTACTGCGGACGAGACAGCTTCTGCAACTGCGGCAAAGCTTCGATCAATTTCGCGGCTCGCTCGCCTTTTGCTCTCCGAGAGGCCCGGTCCAAGGCTTCGCTGATGCTTTCGTTCGAGAAAGGCTTTAGCACGTAGTCCACGGTGTGCTTCTCGAAGGCGGCGATCGCGTGTTCAACGTGTGCCGTTACAAACACGATGGACGGCAACGGAAAGTGTCGTTTCCTAAGCCGATCTACCAGTTCAGTGCCCGACAGGTCCAGCATATTGATGTCGAGAAGCAAAACATCGTAAGAGTCCGTCGCCAGTTTCTCGAGCGCTTCGACCGCATCGTTGGCCGAATCGAAATGCTCCACGTCGCTCCTTGCCGACAGGACATTTGCCAAAGCCGTTTGGGCCAGGGGCTCATCATCCACGATCAACACGCGCATGGTTCCCTCATCCATCTCTGTTCCGTCCGGTGTACACGGCTTGGCTGACCGTTCGGGACCCGAGCCTAAAGATTTCGACGATCTTCTTCGCATGGTCATGACTGAATGCGTGTTGTGATCGGACGTCAGTGAACATTCGTGTGTGCCGCCGTTCCGTTCGACCACTTGGACGCTGAAATAACAAACTCGGGAATTGGCTGCGGAGAGTACTGATGTACGTCCACAGGCGAACCAGGAAAATCTGCGCCCCAATTCATATGGTCTTTCTGGGGAAACCAAAACATCAGATGGGGATCGGCGTTCCCGTATTTAGGTCCGAAGTTCTGCTGTTTCGACAGCATGTAGCACATCGATCCAGGCTCGGGAACCGGCAGTTCGCTCTTGTCGAACGCAGTCTTGGTCCTGTCGAACATCTGGGTTTTGGACATCCCGGAAAAAGCCAACTCTGTCTGGTTAAAGGTAAGGGGCAGATGAGACCGTGCGGCCGGCGGATTGAGACACAGCGGCAATCGCACCTTAGGGTTCCAGAACTCCGGGTCGTCGTAGGGCAGCATCCAGGAGCGTTCCACGACACATACGAACCCGTTCTTTCCTTTGACTGCGGTTTCGTAGCCATGCCTTCCAAGGACGAGGACATCGGCATCGCGCGAGATTGCCTCCGGCGCCGCGCTACGAGCCATGGCAATCTCGGCGTCTCGATCCACCATTAGGTATTGATCAAGCGGAGCCATGCTCGCATACGGTGCTTTTGGGTCCTGTGCTTGCGCTTGCCCCCACTCGCCCAGCACGATAACCAGCGCAAAGACTCCCAATGCGATCATTTTGCCTACCTGACCCTGACTGGGTCTGCTGTTCCATCCGACCACCAGCCCGCAGGTACCATGAATACGTCGATTGGTTCCGGAGCGCCACGGAACTGTGGATTCAGCATGACGGGAGAGTTGGGCAGATCTGCACCCCAAACGGCACCGTCCATGAGTGGAGTGTAAAACATCAGGTGAGCGATCCAGTTGTGGTGGTCGTCATCGGTAAGATACTGTTCTTTCGACATCATGTAGCACATGGCTCCAGGCTCCAGGGGCGGCAGCTCTTGCTTTATGAATGTCTTGATGCCGTCGATGATCTGAGCTTTGGATTGACCGGCCAATACCATCTCCGTTCTTTTGTACGTCAGCGGCAGGATGGAGCGGACAGCCGGCGGATTGAAGCAGATCGGACCTCGAATTTTAGGGTTCCAAAAATTAACAGCATCATCACCATCGAATGGTGACATCCACCCTCGCTCCACGACGCATATGAAACCATTCTTGCCTTTGACCGCGGTTTCATAGCCATGCCGTCCCAGAACCAAGACCTCGGCATCGCGCGAGATGGCCTCCGGGGCCGCGCTCCGCGCCATGGCAATCTCGGCGTTGCGATCCGCCATCAGATACTGGTCAAGCGGGACCATGCTCGGATACGGCGCTTTGGCGTGCTGTGCTTGCGCTTGCCGCGCCGTGCCCAGCACGACCACCAGCGCGAAGCTTCCTACTGCGATCGTCCTGACTGTCCTTCTGTTCATTGAGTTTCCCCTGCGATACGGACATAAATACGCCTTCAAACCTATGATGCGGCAATCACAGCTGATCGTTGTACCTTCATACCGGTATGTATGCTGGCAGAGAGCAACACGACATGCGCATTAGAGCGAACCCACCATCTCTTGCTCGCGCAAAGCCGCCGTGATTGCACTACGGTCTTTACGAAGCATGTTGCAACCCTCACGAAAGCGGCGGGCTAGTCTCGGCCTGCCGCTCGCGCCCGGCCGCGCGCCGGGCGCAGTGACTCGATTTGGCCGCTCACCCTTCTTTGGCCGGATTGCATCGTCCGGGGATCCTGCGAATTCTTTGTTAAAACGACGTAACCCTCATACGCCGCGATCAGGAAAGTAGCCGTTTCGCTTGCGTTTACATCACTCCTTACCATCCCACGCTTCTGTCCTTCACGCAGTGCCTCCGCGATTGCATCGTGCCAGTCCCTAAAAAGTCTTGCCGTCCTTCTGCGGAATCCCTCATCAATACCTGACATCTCTTGAGACAAGTTAAGCAAGGGGCAGCTCCGCTGAATGTCTTCTCTTTTCAGCGATTCGGACTGAACAATGCGGACCAAAACGTCGATAGGGTTCTTGGCGTTCCGTAAAGGCAGCACCCACTTCTGGTGAAGGTTACTCGCGATGACCTCGTCCACTACCGCATACCCGAGGGCTTCTTTGTTATCGAAGTGGTGGTACAACGCGCCCTTGGTCACGCCTGCTCTGGCCAGAATGGCATCCAGGTCAGCATTTCGAAATCCTGAGCGGTGCATCTCCTGGAAGGCGGCCCGCAACAAGCGCCCTCGCGTGCGCTTTGGATCGCGCGGTGTGGCCCCGCTGCGTCTCGGTCTGTTTCTACCCTCTAACATACCAACTAGTATGCATGTTACGACTGCAATTGTCGAGGCAAATGTTTCTCCCGGCTTCCCGAATCTCATAGCATCGCCGGCGATCTCTACTGATATCCGTATGAATTGATCAGTGAGCTTGTTTTACTTTGTTTCTAGAATTGGTCAATTCGTCACTCTTTAGTCCGGAAACACGCACCTGAGCATTCGAACCTCACGTATTTTCCTCCAAAGACGGCCCTCGGCCTGCATTGTTCCAAATCAGCACTACGCTAACGCACCCGCAACGTTTGTCAGCCAGTGACAGGCGGTCGCCGGGAGGGGTGAGCGCGTGCCGCCAGTTTGAGCGCCGAGTGGTACCTGACGTAAATCGCCAGTCATCCCGGCAAGACGACTTTACCGGAGGAAAACAGGAGATATGACCACGCTTAGACAGTTGCGGAATTTCTGGATACCGGCGGTTATGACGATGGTTCTGGCTTGCTTCAGCGATGCGGTCGCTCAAGTGAGCTACAAAATTACCGATTTGGGCACTAACAACAGCAAAGACAACTTTAGCATGGCCATGGGCCTCAATAATCAGGGCTGGGCGGAGAACATGGATGGGTTCGTGAACCCTCCCGAGAATAATCTGTTTACGACAGTTTCGAGGGGCCGCGCGGTGATAAACATCGACGGACGGAACATCGACCTGGGCACGCTTGGAAAACCCGACGGCAACAGTTGGATCAACTGGGGCGGGATCAACGACCGCGGGGAAGCCGTCGGTATGTCCGAAACAGCTGATCTAGATCCGAACGGCGAAGACATTTGCGGCTTCGGCACACACCTTACGTGCGTTCCGTTTCTTTGGCGAGACGGCCACATGAGCGCTCTCCCGACAGTGGGCGGCAACAACGGGCAGGCCAGCGCCATCAATAACCGCGGAGAAGTCGTAGGATTTGCGGAAACGGCTAACACTGACCCCACATGCCCGCCTGCCCCTACTATATCGCCGGTATTGTGGAAAAAAGGCCAAGCCCAGCCTCTTCCTTTGGTAGGTACCGATCCAGACGGTTTCGCAAACGGGATCAACGATCAAGGCCAAGCCGTAGGCTACTCGGGAAGCTGCATCGCAGCGCTTCACGCCGTAATGTGGCAAAACGGCACTGCCTTCCAGCTTCAAGACCTGGGAGTTGCACGTTCCAATATCGCCAACGCCATTAACAACCTGGGCCAAAGTGTTGGGCAAGTCCGCAGAGCTGACGGCTCAGCCCGAGTCGCCGCTCTTTGGCAGCCGGACGGCACACTCACAGTCCTCGATCAGCATTCGTGCAAGTGCATTCTGTCGGGAGATCTTGCCTCCTTCGCCACCGGCATCAACAACCGGGGCCAAGTGGTGGGAAGCACCATTGACTCCGACAACAACTGGTCCCACGGCTTCATTTGGCAGAACGGCGTGATGACCGATCTTAACACGCTAATTTCCGGGGATTCCAACCTCTTCGTAATCTCGGCTAGCAATATCAATGAGCGCGGACAAATCTCGGGTATGGCAACGGTGGTCAACGGGCCAGATGCGGGCAATATCCACGCCTATCTTGCAACCCCTGTGGACGCAAGCATAGGCACGTCGATGGCAGACGTCGTACGTACACACCCGAAATCCAATTCGCCCGCGGATGTTCGCAAACAGCCTTTGCAGAGATCCGGACACTGCCGATTCGAGCGATAAAGGGTATTTTCGAAGCTTCCGCACCATGCATTCCAGCCCTAGGCTGCGCGAAGGCGTAAGGCCGGAGATTGTGCGGGACAACCTGGGTCACGCGAATATCGACGTGACCCAGATTGTTTACGGCAAGAGCTGGTGGGAAGAGCGAGTGGATGCGGTCACCCAAGCTGATCACGTATGGCTGTTGACTCCGCTTGTACGCTCATTACCGATTTCACCATGACTGTTGGATGGTGCTCAAACCACTGAAACCCACGGTCATCCGACTGCTATTGCAGGTGTCGTAGGTGCGCGGAGAGTCCTCGATTTACGGGGACTGATCCAGGTCGCATCCGCAGGTAACCGGAAAGTTCACGTTCTACTGTTTCAATTTTAACGAACGCCTGAGGGTTCCAACCATATGGCGGAAAGGTGAATGGACCATGACGAGGATCGCAATGTCGCGCCGGAATCTGCTCGAAGCGGGAGCCTGCGCACTGGCTGGAGCGGCGGGCTTCCCGGGAGTGGCAAGCGCGCACGCATGGATAGGGCTGAGTACGAGCAATGAGGAGGTCATCCGTAAGTATTATGCGGCATGGGAGAAGAAGGACTGGGGCCCCTTCGACGTGCTGCTGGCCGACAATTTCACCTTTACGAGCGCGAACGACGACGACCACATCAGTAAGAGCGTTTTCAAAGCGCGCTGCTGGGAGACACAAATCGATTTTATCGAACGGTTTGAACTGGAGCAGGTCATCGGAAACGGCAACGAGGCGTTTGTAAAGTATCTTTGCCGGACCAAGAACGGCAAATCGTTCCGGAACGTGGAATATTTCCGAGTCACAGGCGAAAAAGTGGAGGCCATCGAGTGTTATTTCGGTGCGCAATCCAGCTTTGCGTCTGCAGTGGGCGGTGGGCAGAAGTGACACCGAATGAGTGACAGCGGGGATCCTTAACGAGCCACGGAACGCCCTAGCGCCATAGCTTAAGATTCCGTACCAAGCCGTAACCAATGCCGCTCAAAATGCCGAGAAAGAAGAGAAAAAGAATCAGCCTGAATCCGTCAGCTCGGTACTGGTTCGTGCATGGCCATGCACCAGGCAGTAAAGGATGCGAGTTCGCGCGGGCTCGCCGATGGCCGCCGCAATTCTGGAAACCGCGGCGTCAGCGTGGAGTTCGACATTCATACTTTTACCGTAGACGAATTGTTCGTGCTGGTTAGCTGGCAGAGTACCGGATGTGTACGATGCGGCGGCCGGCTTGTCGAGTATTTTCTTCCGAATTTATCTTGACTGCTATGTGCCATGACAATCCGTATGCGCCATTGCGTGGAGTGCCCGAAGTGCCATACTCGATATCTGGTTGGTTTCAGCCCGTACCGTAACGGATCGCAGCTGGTGCCTCTGGGTGCAGTCCTGGAGGAATGGATCCTGTACTGTTCCTGCGGCAGGCCAGCCACTTCCAGTCGATGGAGTTCGACCGAGTTGAAGATATACGCGGTCTCCGATCAAGCGCATGGCCGCGGTTACGGTCCTCCCAAGGAGATCGTGCGGGCAGAGTCCGGTGCGGACGGCAATGCGTGATGACGGATGCAGGCGGTAGGTGAATAGGTCGAAGGCCCCACCCTTGCGAAGGCTTGGACTGGCCACCGCACAGCTTCAGCCGCTGTGCTTAACTAGATAATTCCCTGTTAGAGGAACCTGATCTGATAGGTGCGCGGTTCTGAGCGTAATTGAACTGATCGTGCTGGGGGACCGCTATGTGGCGGTGGTAGGGAGAAAACGAATAACTTATGTGATAGGAAGTCAGCACGCAGATTTTCCGGGAGACGAAAACTACTGATCACATTGTGACTGACCAGGAACCTGCATCTTGCCTCAAAGAACAATTCGCCGAAAAGACCAGGTGCCAAGCAGTGAAGCCTGCAGCGTGTGAATCGATCGAATCACGACTCCGTCATGACTCCTGTCTCTGCAGACTGCTCTTTTCATCCACCTGTCGCCGGATCTCCTGAAGCCAAAGCCTTGGATTCGTGCCGTGAACGAGCCGTCTTATGAATCCCAACCTCTCGCCGATATTGTTGCGGTTGCGCCTGATGTCGTCCTTCGTGACCTTGGTGTACAGGGTGAGAAAAGTCTCCACACTTCTTGGCTTTGCGAATACGTAGGTGGCATGGCCCAACTGCGGCGTCTCGACGATGACCGCCTTCTCGAGGTCGAAAATGTATTCGTCACGAAAGAGGAAGATTCGACGGGCTCGACGCGAGAGCTGACGGTAGAAGAGCTGGTCATAGTCGGGACGCCAACTGATTTGAGCGATATCGAAACTTCCCGGGATGTTCAGCTCAGAACACATTCGTTCCAACTCTGCTCTCTCGATGGCTCGGTGCTCCAGACATGACCGAATCTGTTCCAAAGCGCGTGAGCATTGTCCGAAGCGATGGTAGGTCGTTCGGGTGGTCTCCAATTGCTGCGGAAAATCCGCGGGAAGCTTGGCTGCGAGTCGACTAGGCAACGCAGTTTCCCAAAGGACCAACTCCCAGTTGCCATCGCGCTTCCGGTATTTGCCGCTGCGCACGAAGGTGCCGTCCACTTCCAGCCTGGTACTCAACAAGTGCTTCCATCGGTTCCAACTTGGGTCCCACACGGTGTGCAAGACGGCGGGATCGATCCAGAACTCAAGGTTGCGGCGTACGTCGCGGCACAATGCCCGGTCGTCATAGAAATCGCAGTTCCGCAGTGGCAGGTGGAACCGGCGGCTCCGATGTTCCGGCAAGAACGCCAGAATGCGATTCGCGAAGAACACATTGCCTTCGCGGGCGCGCTCGCCACTTACAACAATCGAGCCGAAACCGCCGTAGGGAAACACCGCCGGGGCCTCCGGGTCGCCAAGCAGCATGTCGTAGCACGCGCGTAGTTCCGGTTGGCCGAGGATGTTGAAGGCGCGCTCTGCTGCTACCTGCTCGCCGTGTGCCGCGCCTGTCGAAGTGAGCTCCAGATGTCGAAGCTTAAAAGCGAGCCGGACTTCAGCAGGAGAAGCGCTCGAAGAAACGCCCAGAATCTCGTATAGGTTGTGGCCCTTGGCCTGTGTATCGGCCTGAGGAAGACGGTAGAAGTACTCGCGCAAGATTTCGCAGGGGAGCAAGATGGCAGAAATGCCCAAGTGGCCGTGCTCAACCTGAGCGGACACGAAATGTTGCTGCCTTTTGTCCAACTTGGGTTGGGTGACGTATTCAACCGGCGCCTGGTACAGGCAACGATCTATCCCCGAATGAGCCTTTGTGACGTAAATCTCAGGGCCTGCGGTATCTGCCGCAGGTATCGGAAACGCAATCTCGTCTCCCGCCATAATGTGACCGGCCAAGATGCGAGACACAAGGATCTTCCCACGGTTCGTGAGTACGCAGACGGCCGGGCTGTGCTCTCTCGCGATGCTCGCCACTCGCTCGCAAAGAATTGGCACAGGCCTGCTCAAGGTTGGGGAAGCCATCTTCACTTGCGCATTCTATGGCGGTCCTAGCGGGAGGTCGAACTCGAGAAAGGGCCGTCAGACGGCCAGCACGATTTATCGACTTTCCCCATCGGCCCGGTAGCGACGTGCATTGCACAACGGGTCGCTTCTGGCGGAAGGAGCATCAAAGCGGGTTCGTGCCTTGAGAAAACTGCCCTGAGGTATCCGGCTGCAACTCCGCGATTCGCATCGCAACCCCCGTGACGCGGCCTACGATCTCGGCGTCTTGGGGATAACGAAGGTTCCGGATTGGTACCTGCGATTTGGGGGACGGAACAAGGAGCAAGCGGCTCCCCTCGAGGGCGCACCAACTGCAGGCGTAACGATTATCGCGAAGCTCGACAAAATAGACCGGACGGTCGTGTTCGCTCGGCCAAACGCCCTTTGTGACCTTGTTTTGACGCGGATCGATCTGGACGAATGCGCCTGGACGGATCAGGGGATCGAGCGTGTAGTCCTCGGTCCCGACGTACCCATAAAGCACATCCCGGAGACCGGCCTGCTGCAGCAGGAACAGAGGCATCTCACCCAAACCCTGCAACATTCGATGGACCAAAGTCGTCCGCTCCAAGGGAAGCTTCTCCGGCAACTTCAGAGAAGGCGCAACAATCGGCTCCGCTCGCGCGAGCGTCAGGCCGCTGAGGTGGGTGTGTGGAAGGGCTATCAATCCTCGTTCCTTACCAAGATCGCTGATATTGAGTCCGAAGAGGCTCAAGATCTCGTTGATGTCGCATTCGTAGATGAGGCTGAGGGTTTGGAACTTCGTGAGGCGTGGTTTGGATTTCCCGTTTTCGAGGTCGCTTACCCAATTGTGAGAGACATAGAAAGCCGGATCGTTCGTTTCTTCTGCAATTTGCTGGCTAATCTCCTCGACCCGACGGATGGATAGGTGCAATCGCTCGCGTTTCGCGCGGAGACGCTGACCAGCTACGGAACTTGACGACGGGGCCAACATTGGGAACGGCTCAGGTTGGCGTTTCGGTATGGTAGGCGCAAATCGGGAGCTTTGTCCACCGGGATTAAGTTTTGTTCGGAAATCCGACATACTCACTTGAGTATTCTCAATAGTTTGCCGCGTCCTCGATCGGCTAACTTGGATAGTCTGGCCGAGTTTCCGACCACCATCTCGACGGTAACCTGTCAGCCACCGTCAAGAAATTCGTATTTCTGCGCCGAAATCGAGTCCCTGCCCGAAAAACCAGACAAGTCACAGATATTTGTGACAGCAACGAGGCCAGGTGTTTAAACCGAAGGAAATCTCTGCGAGCAGATTGATACTGGTCGGAAATGTAGTTCAGGTCGTAGCGTCCTTTGGTGAACTCTGACTTTGACCGGCACTGAGGGGGACCTTCTCGCGAGAAAGATGCCACGAGAGGTCCGGCGGTGCGCCCTGCGGCGATACGAGGAGCGAACGGAGAACTTGCGCAACGAGTAAAGTCGATCCTGGCGAGCAAGAAACTTACTCTGTACCAGGCATCCCAGAAATCTGCAGCTCTCTTTGGCCGGTCATCACCTCACTACCTGCCGCACAATCTGTATTACGATCTCAGGCGCGGGAGCTTCAGCCCGAGCCTGTTCCAATTGTTTGCTTTTAGTCGGATCTCCGACTACCGACTCACGGACTGGCTGCGGGTCTTTGGCTTTGACGTCGAGGTAATTCCCCGCTTGCAGATTCAGCTTCCTTCAAAACGCACCGTACTTCTGGAATCATCGCTGGATGATCCGAACGCCTTCATCCCGTGGCTACGGAATTTGCGCGCCAGCATCCCTCCCAATGCCGTAGTACCACTGTCCCAGGTTCTGGACTGGACGAAGCCCCGACGCCTTGGTTCGTTGGCAAAACAGAAGGGCGAAAGTTTCCTATACGCGAAAATCGGTGATGAGGACGCACTTGCTTTTCCCGAATTGCTCGCGGGCAGCATCGCCCGTGTAAGTCCCGGGATGACAGACGACCTGCTGAGGCAGATCAGCAGTGAAGAGTCCAGCCATCTGTTCCTGGTTGAACATGGGAAGGGACTGTGTTGTTGCCACATCCGGGCTGTTGGAAGTGGGCGAATTGTGACCGTCAGTACCCGGCTGCCGTATGCCCAAGTCGAGTTCAAGGTCCCCGAAGAAGCAAAGCTCATTGGCGTAGTGGATCTCGAGATCCGCAGGCTGCTACGGCCGCAGCAACCTGCGGTTGCCAAGGAGTTGGCGAAACGCTGGAAGCCGGAAGTACTATCCCCTGAACCATCTCAGCTAGGTTCACTCCTTCGCCGTGCCAGGCTGCGAATGGGACTCTCGTTCCGTGCGGCCTCTGCGATCAGTCGAGAGGTCGCGGATTTGCTGGGAGATGAACGCTACTTCATAGCTTCCGGATCTCTATCCGATTATGAAACGCTCAACATCCCACCCCGCCACGTTCACAAGATCGTGACGTTCTGCGCGGCTTATTTGCTACGACTGAACGTGATATTTGAGACGCTTGGTCTCAGCCTGCAAGAAGCTGGGCACGAACCGATACCGGAAATACTCATGGGACGTCCATCACTGGTGGGGATCGAGGTGGTCGCTGAGATGGATGAGATTGAACAAACCGGACTTATTGGAGAACTGGTTGCTGAACTTGGGGAGATCCCCTACTTTCTGCGAGGGTCTCTGAAAGCGCTCTCCGGTCTCACAAGACCAAACCTAAGAGACTTCTTCTGGATCAGAGGGGAACAAAATACCTTCCATCCATATCTGGCGGGTGGGGTGCTCGCCTTGGTGAATCGGCAAAAGAAAAAGCCAAATGACTGCGGCTCGAAACCGCTATGGCAGCAGCCGTTGTACGTCATTCTCAAACGTGATGGGACCTACTTGTGCGGGTGCTGCAGCCGGGAGAACAGCAGTTTGGTGATTCACTCGTATCCTGGCGGAGTCCACAGGAGAGATCAATTCCGGAATCGCGATGCTGAGGTAATTGGCAAGATTTTCACGATAGTGCGAAGGCTGTTCTGAGGTCCGGCCGTGTGATTGGGCGAATGTTTCCGCTACCGTGCTCACGGCCGTCAGCGTCACTATCTGCACGGTGAATCTCGGTGGGTCGGCCATGACAAAACCGGTGCCAGAAGGAATCGGTAGTGGCTGCATAAGCAGTCGGGCCGCCACGTTTTCACGGACTGGAAGAGTCCGGCTTGCCGACGACTCGGGAACGATCCTGTTCGTGGACACTTGGGCGTTTGTCGGTACCAATCCGGAGGTATCACTTCAGGAGTGTCCGTAATCCGTAAACTCTACCGGCCGGACCGAGCCCGCATCTACAAGATGACGACTATACGACCAAGGATGGGGATGTCATTACCGCAACATCCAGGCCGCCGTAAGGGCGTAGACCTCCGCGCATCGGACGATATTGCAGATGGGAACGAACTCATTCGGTCCATGAGAGACGGTCAGCAATCCCGGTCCATAGGCGAAGGCGGGAATGCCATGAGCGGCATAGAATCGCGTTTCGAGTAAGCCTGGGCACATCTCGAACGCGGGATCTCTACCGGCCACGCTCGCTATGTGCCGCGACAGAATGACGCCGAGCGGATCTCCCGCCGGAGTCGCCGCCGCGGCTTCCTCCTGAAGCGTCTCGATTTCAAAGCCTTCCAGCGCTTTGCGCAACCGGTGATTTTCCTCTTCAAGGTTTTCTTCGGGATTAATGCGGCGGTCAACCGTGAAGGAACAGAAATCAGGAGTCACGTTGAAATTCGTACCTGCCGCAACCCGCCCGCCGAGCATCAGAATGGACTTTCGCGCCGCCGCCGGAGCGATGTTCTGTTGCGTTTCGCGGAGCTCTACTTCGTTCTTAATGGCGACTAGCCGCATGATCGCCGGCAGCGCGCGTTCGAACGCGTTCACACCTTCGAATTGCCGGCCGACGTGCGCCGCCTTCCCACGCATGGTGGCGCGAAGCGAAATGGCTCCGCGGTTGGCGTTCCAAATGACACCGCCGGTAGGCTCCGGCGTGAGCATACCGACTGCGTCTCTCCCAAGCAGCCCGCATGCATCTAGATCACGAGACCCGCGCGGGCCGGCCGTTTCTTCGTCCGGCACTAGTACGATTCCGATACGGCCGGCTTTAAGAAGCCCTTCATCACGCGCCGCAGCAGCTGCGTGAATCATCGCAGCCAGGCCGCTTTTCATGTCCGACGAACCGCGACCGAACAGATTTGCACCTTCGACACGTGGCTGAAACTGATCGCGGCTCTGCGCGGGAACCACGTCGTAGTGACCGCTGAAATAGAGCGTTCGCGGGCCGTTTCCAACCGATGCGAGCACACACGCGCCTTCGCGTCTCACATGATCGAAGCCAAGTCTATCAAGTTCGTCCAGAAGGGTGCGGGCGCATTGCTCGTAATGATTCCCCGGTGGATTTTCCGATGGAATCGCGATCAACCGCTTCGTAAGATCCAGCATCGCTGGTTCGCAGAGTCGTTCGCGCAGTCGGGATGAAAGCTGCTCAGTATTTAGGGTCCCCATTTCGCTGGCACTTCCTTCTGTATCGAATCGCGACATCGCTGCCTAATGATGCCACAACTGTTCCGTCTCCAAAGGCATTGGTTCTGAGTTGCCCGTCACCGGCCGTAGATGCGCAGCAGGCACGCAACCTCCCACATAGGCGCTAAGAGCGGCGCCACCCTTCACTTGGTCGCAGTCATCTGCGGCGTTTGTTCCCCGATCTTTCCCGAATAGATGATGAATTTGAACGGGTCCATATTCTGGTGCTCCTCCATCAGCTTGAGGTAGACAAGCCGTTTGGCGTTAGCTACGGACGAGCTGCCCTCGAATCTGTTTCCGCACGATTCAAGCAGCGCGGCCGCGAGTTCGTATTTGCCGTCGGCGGCCAAGCGCTCCACAGTCCTGACGAGCTGTTTTTCCGATACACCGAGGTAGTCGACCAAGAGTTCCGCACGGTCGGCCCGGCCGAGATGGTCGAGGCCTTGCAGGTCCGGCTGCCAGTAGCCGACGTTCTGGTCGTATAGTCGGTCAATGACGTGTTCGCGCAGGATAAGGTATGGCTGATACACGTCAGGCTGGCCACCAAGCAGATTTGGAGGAATCAAGTTTGCCTGGTGAATCGCGGCACGTTCATCGCCGCGGCGGACCGCAGTCAATACCTGCTCGTGCAGCCACACCAGGTCTGTTTTGAGCTGCGCCAGCATGGAGGCGGATGCGAAATTCCTGGTGAGTGGCTCGTGGCCGTGCAGCAGGTATTGGGGATGCTTCTCAACAACAACGTCAATTGCATCCAGCAGTCCCTGGAAATCGCCTTCCTCCACAAAAGGCGCTCCAAGATACGGCATGATGAAATCTCCCACGAACATCACACCCTGATCCGGTAGATGGATGAACATCGCATCGTGGGTTTCTCCTCCTTGCACAGGGATGAGCTCGATGCGTGTTCCCCCGATCTTCAGTTCGGTACGACGATCGATGGTGATGTCCGGCTTGAAGCTGCGTACGTCGTCGAGACTGAAGCGTTCACCGAAGAATTGCTTGCCAAAATTCCCCGGCGCATCGACTTCGCGAGCAATTTCTTCCTGATAGTTGCTCCGGGCATAGAACCGCAAGCGCGGATTCAGAGCGCGGAAATATTTGTGGCCGCCAACGTGGTCCCAGTGCGAGTGCGTAATGAAGATGGTTGTCAATTCCGGAAGGCTGGGCGCGTACGCTCGCAGTGCCTCGTACGCAACCTTGGCGGAGTCTGCTCGTGTACCGGCGTCGATGCCGATCAACTGCCGCCCATCGTCGGAGACCACAAAGTAGTATTCCGTGAACTCGAAACCCGAGAGCGCGTATACCCGGCCCGGCACGATCTCGGCGATGTGCCGAGGCGCAAAGGCATGTCCCGAAGCGACGTCTTCCGAAAAAGGAGTGATCAGCGTGATCGGCCTGTCAAAACTCTTGTAGCCGCTCTCACGCAGATAGTCCTGTGCCTTGGCCTGTTCCCCGTCAGCAAGAGCGATCTTTCCGAGGTGGTAATAGACTTCCCGCAACCAACCCGCATGAGGGGCTTTGTCTGCGTTCTCCACGCACCAAGCTAGCTCTGCCTCGGCTGCCTTTCTCTGATGGAAAAAGCTTGGAAGTTCGGTATGGACGATGCCGGCAATCCAATTCACAACGAAGACTTGCCCTCCCGAAAGTTGCTTGGCTTGATCGAGGATCGCGATCGTGTCTTTCACGTAACCGATTCGGTGCAACAACGAAACGGACGATGCATGCTGGGCTCGCAACAATCCGATGGCGCTCAGATAGAGCGCCTTTTGAACGTCGGTCAGGCGAGGTCCGAATTCGTTCAGTCGTGCCGAGAAAAACTCAGCGCCCTCACCTTGCAGGTTCGCGTTCGAATACTGCGCCATAAGCAGAAACAGCAATTGTGGATCTCGCGGCGGTGCCACGCTGTTTACAGCTTTCAAATATTCGAGTTCCGGGCGAACGGAGCTGGTCCCACGGTGATTTTCGGGGCCTGGGCGAGCGGGTGTTGCTCGCAGCTTGGCTATGAGAACTCCGAACACCAGCAGCGCAGCCAACAAATAGATAGCGGTTCGCATAAATGGGTTCCTTCCTGGAGGGTTGTGATTTCCTCAGTTATAGTAGATGTATATACATCTATCGATGATACAAACAATTACGCCGCCATCGCGGCCTCTGTAATTCGCGAGACCGTCTGCTTCATGCTTTTCCAACCCTCGCCGCCAAGTTCTCTCCGCAGTCGCTGTTCCGCTTGCTCCCAGTACCATTGAGCCTCTGCGATTTTTCGCTTGCCTCCCTGCGTAAGACGGAACAGGCGCTCCCGCCTGTCCTTTCCGCGCCTCACGCGAACCCAACCCTGCTTCAGCAACCGCCCCAACGTCCGCGTCAACGTCGTACTATCCATGGCAAAGCCCGCGCTCAGACGCTTTTGATTGGTCTCTTCAGTCGCAGCCAGCGCGGTAAGTAGGCCGAATTGCGTGGTTTCGAGTCCTGCCTTCCTCAGCTCCTGGTCATAGATCCGCGTTACGACTCGAGTGACGCGCCGCAGGTTCTGACATGCGCAGGGCAGATCAAAAAGTGCTGCTGCGGGGTGTTGTTCAAGTGCCTCTGGTTTCATAGTATATGTATATACATCTGTTGTTTCCTTTGTCAAACCAGGATTGGGTTACTTCATTGGAGAGAGACTCCCGAAAGAGGAGACCTTGCATGATCCGAATTCGTCTCATCCATGATTCCGGACGGCTGGTCAGGGATCCGGTAGTAATCCAGAGGGGGCACCAAGCGGGTCAGTACCGAGAAGTCGGCTTTGCTCCTGTCAACTGTCGCGGTAGGGACGATTGTGAAGGTACCGTCCAGTAGAACAAGTTTGTCACGAAGACCTGACACTCACGCTCGGGACCCTCCGGGCGGCAGCATAGGTCGAGTTCGCGAACGGGCTGCCTGCAATCATTCCCAAGCAAGATCCTTTATTTTCAGCAACACTCAACGGAATTGAGCGAAACGCGAACAGTGAGCACTTTGTCTGGACGATCGCGGTTGTGGCCGCCTATGCTTCTGTTCCAAACCGCTCCGATCCCGGTTACTTATATGTGAGGTCGTTCTGTCGCTCCGCATCCCGAATGAGCTGCGTTGGCTCGCAAAGCAGATTCGGCCGTTTGTGCCCTGGCACGTTGCCAGCTTCCTTTGCATGACTGCGGGCAGCCTCCTTGCGCTTCTCACCCCGCTGGTTCTCAAGTGGCTTATCGATCAGGTTCTGCCACGAAAAGAAACTGGATTGCTTCTCGGTGCAGCGGTGCTGATCTTCCTCAGCTACCAGGGAAGAACGGCACTTACGAGTGTAGGCAACTACTTGACCCTGAATGCCGTGCAGAAAATGGCGTTACGGCTGCGGATGGATATGCTGCGCCACGTGGACCGGCTCTCCGCGGATTACTACGAGAACACCCCACCCGGAGCAGTGATGTACCCGCTCAAAGAGCCGATCGAAGAGGTTGCCTACTTCGGCTCAGATCTCCTTCCCTCGATCTTGCGCATGTGTCTGACTACCAGCTTCACAGTCGTAACCATGTTTGTGCTGAGCCCAGTGCTGACCTTGGCCATCCTGCCTCTTGTTCCACTCTTCCTCGTTGCTCGGCACCACTTTCGAACGAAGCTCTCGGCCGACTCCGATGCCGTGCAGCGGAATCTGGTCGCGTGGAACAGCTTTCTCGAAGAACACATCTCTTCAGTTCTTCCGATCCAACTGCTCGGCCGGGAAAGGCACCAGGAACGAAGGGCGTTTCGGCTCCTGGCCCGGACAACCCACTCACATCTCGCGCTGTTCAAGACCGGGGTCTGGTTCACTGTGTGGACTTCCGTAGCGGTGGTGCTCGCCATGTCTGCAGTGATCGGGTACGGGGGCTGGAGCGTTATCGCTGGAACTTTGAGTCTCGGCAGCTTGGTGGCCTTCTACAGCTTCGTCACCCAACTCTTTGATCCGCTGAGCGGGGCTGCAGAGCTGTATGCGCGCGCGCAGAGAACTTTTGCCAGCATTCGGCAGTTGCAGGCGGTTTGGGGTTTGCGCCCGAGCGTAACGGACACGCCACTATGCGCTCAGTTTCCCGAGCAGGATTGGGGATTGGAATTTACCGCGGTTGAGTTTGGGTATGAGCGACAGGAGAATGTGCTTTGCATTCCGTCGCTTCAAATTGCAGCGGGTGAGAAGGTCGCGATCATCGGGGAGAACGCTGCCGGCAAGAGCACGCTGGCGAGACTTTTGACGCGGCTCTATGACGTGAAGTCCGGATCAATCCAGGTCGGCGGCACGGACATACGGAACGTTGCACTCAAAAAGTTGCGGCGTCATATCTGCTATCTCCCGCGAGATCCTGTCTTGTTCGACGGAACGCTTGCATCCAATCTCCGGTTTGTGAGGCCGGAGGCGTCAGATCCCGAGTTGCATGAGGCCGTCCAACTGGCTGACCTTGCGAACATGGTGGCTACCCTTCCAAAGGGTCTCGATCAGCGCGTTGGGCCCGACGGTTGCCGGCTGTCGGGAGGCCAGCGCCAGCGCCTAGCAATTGCAAGAGCGCTCTTGCAATTGCCGCACATCCTGATCCTGGACGAAGCCACCTCCTGCCTTGATCCCGCCTCGGAAGCTCTTATCCTTCGCAACGTGTGGGATCACCTCGCTGCTTCAACCCTGATCGTCGTGTCCCACCGACCTTCGACGTTGTCGGCATTTGGCAGAATCCTGGTTCTTTCCGGCGGTCGGATCGTGGAAGACCTGCCATTCGACCGCGAGAATGATGACGGGCGGCAAACTGCGGTTCCCGCGGCGCGGGCTAATCTCGTGAGGTCTTCGCAATCGCCTCGACCACAGCCTTGAACCTGGCTTGAATCTGTTCTGCACGGGGCGCAGGGTATCCAAGTTCCTGAGCCAGGTTCTCCAGTTCCCGTCGCCACTCCGGCGGAAGTTGGGCACTCGGGGGAAAAGCGTGAGTCGCACGCTCCGCGAAAATCCGCTTTGCTGCAACGTGCGTCCGGGGGTAGTCGAGCCTACCCAACATGTCCACCAGGAGAATGTCGAGGACATCTCGTGCGCGGTCCTCTCGATGTGGCCCCGTGCAGGCATGCAGCTTTTGGGCAACCTGTTCGTTGAGACCCAAGCACCGCACATGCGGCGTCAGCGGTAAGCCCATTTCGGCCAACCCTGTAATGGCCGGCTCGACCAAGTCCACTTCCTGCGCCTCTCCCGGACCGAGGTCCACATCAACCGTCTGCCACGACCGCGTCTTGTATTGCACCGCAACTTCTACGCGCACTGTGTCGGCCAAATCCATCTCGTGCATCTCAGGCTTCAGGCGGAATGTGAACTCGTCAAATCCCAGCTTTGACACCTCCTCCAATCTGCGGAGGCGTTCCGCCCTGTTCCCCTCTAGGCCAAGGTCAAAATCTTTCGTAGTGCGAGCAGCACGCGCGAAACGAAGCTCCATGGCAACTCCGCCCTTGAGGTAGTAGGTGTCGATCACGCCGCTTTCCACCGCCTGCTCCAGCACGCCGCAAAGCGCGAGAAACGAGACCCATCGCCGCAGGCGTTCCTGATCGAGGCCTTGTTCGCGCGCAACACGGGCAAGAGTTTTCTCCAGACGTTCTGCCGGCTGTGCGCTCACGCCGTGACGTGCTCCTTCTCAACTCCGCCACCGTGCGCGTGCTGGTTCAGTTGGCGTGTGAGCCGCTGCAATTCCGCCGCGCTGATGAAGCCTTCCTTGCGCGCATCCTTGATGGCTTGGCGGGCGACTCCCAACCTTCCTGTCGCCTCCATGACATCCAACACAGTCTTCGCCACGGTCGTGACCGGCAGGCCTTCGTGCGTGGTCACATCGCTCGGCGGCAATTCGCCACGATGAATCACGATCCACTTCGGTTTCTGGCGCCTCAATCTCGCATTCTTCGGGACGGTGAGATGGACGCGCGCCGGATTCACATCGGAGATCCCGTATACGCCCAGCGCGGTTTCGTGCGAGAGGGCGACCTGCTCCGGGCCCTGGCTTGCGCGCGCCCACAAGACCGCCTCCCGGTATTGCGACAACTGGTCGGCGGGGAAGTACGGGATGCGATAGACACCACGCGCTACACGTTCCAGCTTTCCTCGCTGAGTCAACCGGGCCAGGACGGAGTCCACGATACCGATGGCCCGGGCCTGGCTTGCTGTCACCAGACCGTCATTCTCCTCGGCCAAGGCAAGCAATTCGTCGAAGCGAGAACGGGGCATGCTTGCAGCTTACTCGGCTAATGCCATGCTGTCAATATAGTTCCATATTAGAACTAAGCTGACACATCATGTATCGCTGAAAAAAGCTGTATCCTATTCATAGACAATGACATGTACGCTTTTCAAACCCGCACCACCTCGGCACTCACAAACCGGGCATTCTTGAGTGCTCTGCCAATGAAAAACCTCCTTCCGCTTCTGACATTGTGGTGATTGAGCTGTTGAGCAGCGCTGTAGGCGGCCCAAACGGTACCAGGCGGAACCCGGGCCATTTTCGTGCCAATCGTAAAATGGTCCGGACTGTTTTACGGTCAGCCCTGCGAACGAGGCTCCCACGTTTTTGGCACTACGGTCTGACGGACCAGCCAGCAAAAGGATCTCAGCAGCCCTCCAAGGCACCTTGCACTCGAAAAGTAGTTGATGCCCTCTTCCTCTCCCGGTGAGTACACCGCAAAAGCGAACACATTGCGTTTTCCCGCAACCTGATGTGCGTCGCGCATCTTGTTGAACCAACAATGTCGTCTCCGCAACCCTGATCGTTTCCCGAACAAATTCACTAATCACTGGCGATTCCACCGAAGCAAATGGCAAGGTGTCAGCCACACATCCAGTTCGCAAGGTAACTGGAGTTAGTGGGGCGGCCGATGTACCGGGTCTCCGATGGAGTTCGCAGCACGCACGGACAAGATGGCGCGATTGTCCTCGACGTCCAGCAGGGCCAAATGTTCAACCTGAATCTCGTTGGATCGAGGATTCTCGAACTTCTTGAAAAAGGGTCGGCGGAGCCTGACATCGTGAATGTGATCAGCCGCGAATTCAATGCCAGCCGCGAAGCTGTCGAAAGTGATGTACGTGAATTCATCGAATCGCTGCAAAAGCACAAGCTAGTTGCAGACCGCTAGCAGAACGATCGCTAAGAATGTGAGCGGGGAATTGACGACTCCAGAACAAACCGAGTCCGAGACCTACCGCGTCGTCGTGCTGGGTCAAAACGGGACCGAGGTCCTTGTGGTCCCTGATGGCGACCGATTCGCGCTACCTTCCGTGAACATTCCGCGCTGGGAACGAGTGGCAGAGAATCTCACCGCAGCGGTCAAGACTGACTGGGGAGAAGAGGTCGTCTGTCTTTTCGAGCCGGATGCTTCGGCGCCGACGGGTGCTACCGGGATCCACTATCAAGCAGCGGAACACTGGCGCGTCAGCGGCAATCCTAAGATGCCCACTCAATGGGCTCCACTTTCAGTTTTATCCGACGATTCGCTAATTGGCTCTTCTGACTATCTGGCGATCCAGCAATCGATCGCGCTGTGTAGTGCCGAGGGGAAGGAATCACCGGCTGGCCCATTCGCGCGACTGGGCTGGTTCAAGGAATTGCGCGAGTGGGTCGAGACGGTGATCGAACCAATGAGTTTCCATCTCAACGGGAAATTCCGCCAGTTGAATGCCAGCCCATCGTTCAGTCTGGTTCGATTCGGGACCGAAGGCCCTGCACTGTGGTTCAAAGCAGTAGGTGACCCCAACCAGAAAGAATTCCCGATTACGTCTACGCTTGCGCAACTCTTCCCAAACTATCTTCCACGAATCCTCGCCACCCGAGCGGACTGGAATGGATGGCTTACGCGGGAGGTGGCAGGAAAACTTCTCTGTGACGTGCAGGAAGCCGCACTTTGGCAGAGAGCGGCGGCGGCCCTAGCAGCCCGTGGTGCAAGTGCTGACAATTCTGGGGGAGCGGCAGAGCGGCCGGACTAAGTTGATGGGGCGGAAACTCGTGTGGCGGCTTCTGCCGGACGGGTTCAGCGTGTTCCTGCGTTGAAACACGAACAAAACAAGCCGAACCGCCGCCGAACGCAGGTTCTTCCACTCCCGCGGCGTGCCTGCACCCAACAGTTTCCGCAAAATCAAGCTCAGATTGAACGCGCCGACATGAACCAACTGCCGCTTCAAAATGTTTTCCCGTCCGCGCAAGTGGCAGCGCCTCATCCCACCCGTCTCGTAGCAGTGCGCGAAGCTGCGCTCCACCAACTCGCCCCGCCGCCGCAATAAACTCTTGCCGTAGCTGCCCTGCACCCGCCGCCGGTTCGCGTACACCGCTTGCTGCTCGGCCGCTTTGCCCGCCCAGTTCCTCCGCCCCTTCTGCTTCTTCTCCGGAATGTAGCTGCGCACCCCGTACGCCTTCATCCGCTCGACCACCGCGCCGCTGTGATAGCCCTTGTCGGTTACCGTCTCTTCGATCCCGTTGACGTTCACCTTCGGCTCTTCGTCGGGCCGCAACTCCGCCTCGCGCCCCACCTGCTCCGCCACTGCCATCCCGGCCTCGCTCAACGTTTCATCCAGCGTCGCCGTGTCGCCCTGATCCGCGCCTTGCAGCGTCACCGCCAGCACCGCGCCCGTGTCCATATCCACCGCGTGCTCGGCCTTGTGCGCCAAATGCGTGCGCCCATCCTTCATCTTCGCGATCCGCGCATCCCCGTCCGCCGGACTCTTCCACTCCTTGTTCGACATCCGCTTCTTGCGCTTGCGGTCCAACCGCGCCAGGTCTTCCCGCGTCGGCGTTTCGATCCCCGACGCCTTCGCCAGCCCGCGCAGAAACTCCTCGTAACTCTCCCCCGTGTCTCGCCGCACAATCGAACGCATCGCCGCGTTCGCCTCCAGCGTCGTCGCATCGATGGCGACCCGCTGACCGTTCAGCAGCCCACGATCCGCCAGCACGCCCAGCACCCAGCCGAACACCTCGCGATGCGTGTCCAGATCGATCAGCCGCCGCGTCCGCGAAATCGTCGAGTGATCCGGCGTGTACTCGTCCAGCCCGATGCCCACAAAACGCCGCAACGCCAGCGAGTCCGCCAGCCGCCAGGCTATCCCGCGTTCCGCCCCGAGGCCCTCGAAATACCCGATCAGCAGCGAGCGGAAATAGATGCCCGGCGTCAGCGACGGACGCCCGTACTTCTCCGCATAGAACTTCGCGCACCGCTTCTCGACAAACTCGTCGAAGCCCTCGGCCTCCAACAACTCATTCAAACGCTGATAAAACGGATGCCCCGGAGCCGATGCCAACTCCTGCTGCGCGATCCAAATCTCCTCTTGCTTCTCCCGCTGCTTGCGCGTCCCCATCGCCATGCCTGAAGTCTACGAACAATCCCTGTGGATCACCCAATCCTTTTCCGTTCCGGAATCCAGACTTGCACCACGGGCTGCTAGCCGAATTGCAGATCGGGTCCATCGACCGTGGTGCCCGGGTCCTCGCTGCAGGCGCGCGTGATCTGGGCGCACCTGCACTATCCAGACTCATTCAGCCCTTTATCGAGATCATGGCGCAGCTGATGGAACGGCAACCGAAAGTCCCGCCACCCGTTCTCGGCCGGAAGGAACTGCTCTTATTAGGTGATCGCATACAGAGTGCGCTTGATGCTTTGGAGGATCTGGGAGTTCCTGAGACGCTCGGGCATCTTGATCTCAACCCTGGAAACATCGTTGCTTCGCCAAGCGAGTGCGTATTCCTCGATTGGGTGGAAGCGTATATCGGAAATCCTTTCTTCAGCTTTGAGTATCTGCTCGAACACCTACGCCGCACGTTTGGGAAGGATTCAGCCGTTGAAACAAGGCTGATCGAATCGTACTGCACACAATGGGAGCAGGTAGTCTCACACGCCGTCATCGCCGAAGGTTTGGCACTTACTCCGCTCCTGGCAGTCTTTGCCTACGCGGCCGGAAGCAATGCATGGGAGAACGCGGAAAGACTGCAAGAGCCGGCCACTGCTGGATATCTACGCAGCCTGACGCGGCGGATGAATCGGGAAGCGAACGAACTGGCCGATCGGAGGTCACTGTGCCTGCACTGATGGAACCTCCGCCCTACTCCCAAGTCGAAGCCGTGACTGAGGTCTTGCACGGTGTGCCAGTGACTGATCCCTACCGCTGGCTTGAAGACCAGGACTCACCACGCACTCGGGAATGGCTGTCGGCGCAAACGCGATACGCGCGGTCCTATCTGGATTCCATCCCAGACCGAGACCGCATCCGACAACGCATTCGCCAACTGTTGGATGTTGAAACCTATGACTCGCTTCAAAAGGCCGGCAACCGATACTTCTTCCGACAACGTCTGCCCCGGCAGGAGCAGCCCTGCATATGTTTGCGTGAAGGCCGGGACGGACCAGATCAGGTACTCATCGATCCGGCGCTGCGGGGCACAGGGGCGCACACGGCCGTAAGACCGCTTCGCGTTTCACCCAACGGCCGCTTGCTACTTTATGAAGTTAAACAGGGCGGAGAGCGTACCGGAACGTTTGAGCTGTTGGATATTCAGACGCGCGAGACTCTGCCTGACATACTTCCGCGAGGTTATCTCCGCGGCTTCGCATTTGCTCCAGACTCTCGAGCCTTCTACTACGTTCACGAGGCCCTGGAAGCCAAACAGTCAAGCCATCGCGCTGCTTATAAGCACATTTTGGGCACCAGCTTTGCCGACGATAAGGAGGTCTTCTTCGCCGGCGAGGATCAGAATCTGCGACTCCACATCGTTCCCGGCGCGGAACACCTGGGCTTCCTGGTAGTTCGGTTTGAAGAAAACACGGTGACCGACTTTTATCTCTGGTCGTTCGACGACACGGATGACCCGGAGCCTGCGGTTCGGAATGCCCAATACAAGTTCGAGCCCATGCTGCTGAAGGACGACAGTATCCTGGCCGTGACCGATCGGGAAAGGCCGAACTTAGGGATTGTTGAGGTCCGGCGGCGCAAGGGTTTGGAGCCGGAATTCCTCGATGTCGTCCCGACCGGCGACCTGCCAATCCAGAACTGGACTGTAAGCGGGGATAGGATTTTTGTTTCCTACCTTCGAGAGTTTCAAACGGAGATCGACATTTTCAACCTCTCCGGCAACCCACTTGGACACGTGCCGGTCGATAAGTGGGATACGGTGCGTCTGTTGGGAAGCTCCGAGGATGGGGACGAACTGTTCTTCGAACAAGAGTCTTTCACGAAACCAATTCAAGTCCACAGCTATCTGCCCGCCAGATCCGAGGTAACGCTCTGGGCAGAACGGAAGATCCCATTTGACTCCGGGTGCTTCCGTCATACCCAGGTGTGGTTCCCGGCAAAAGACGGGACGCAAATTCCAATGTTCCTCGTGGGCCGGCAAGAAGTTCTCGAGGGGGGCGCACATCCCACCATCATGACCTCGTACGGCGGATATGGCGTTCCCATGACGCCCCAGTTCAGCGTCTTCGTGGCATTTCTGATCGAGCGAGGCTGCCTGTTTGCACTGCCCAACATTCGTGGCGGCTCAGAGTTCGGAGTCGAATGGCACAACGCAGCCAAGCGACGGCATCGCCAGGTGGCGTTTGACGATTTCATAGCCGCTGCGGAATGGCTGATTGAGACTGGGCGGACGGAACCTGACAAGCTCGCCATCTTCGGCGGCTCAAATTCTGGGCTACTGGTTGGCGCCGCCATGACCCAGAGGCCGGATCTGTTTCGGGCGGTTGTCTGCATGGTGCCCATGCTCGACATGCTGCGGTATCACCTGTTCGATAACGCGCATGTGTGGAAAGACGAGTTCGGGACTGCCGAGGACTCTGAAGACCTGGCAGCGCTGCTGAGTTATTCGCCGTATCACCGGGTTCACGATGGCACCGCGTATCCGGCGACGATGCTCGTCTCCGGAGACTCAGATCAAAACTGTAGTGCGCTGCACGCGCGAAAGATGACGGCCCGACTGCAAGCCGCGAACGCTTCCAGTTATCCGATAGTTCTCGACTACAACCGGCATCGAGGACACTCCCCGGTCCTGCCATTGAGTCAGCGGATCGAAGCGCTCACTGACCGGATGGCGTTTCTCTGTGACCAGTTGGACTTGACCGCGTGAAGAGGAGGTTCTCTCCGATGTCGTTTCTCGTGATGCGAGCCTATCTGAGGTTGATTCAGTTCGATCTGTACCTAGCCCGAGGGAATTTCCAGGCACTGTACGACAAGGTACGCGGCTATCCGATCAGGAAAGTGCCGACGCCGGTCAACACAGCCGAACAGATCTGTGCGGCGGTTGACATGGCATGCATCTGGTACTGGAAAGAAGTGCTCTGCCTTCAGCGATCGGCGGCAAACGCGTGTTTGCTGAAGCGCTATGGCGTACCAGCACAAATGATGATTGGCGCCCAGCAGATGCCTTTCAAGGCCCATGCCTGGGTGGAAGTCGATGGCCGCGTGGTGAATGACAAGCCTTATATGCGGGAGATGTATGCCGTGCTCGACAAATGCTAGAGAAGCCGCTCACCGGTAAGGGGTCAGAACTATGAGCGTCCAGTTCGGCAAGTGCAATTTCGACGGCAAGCCGGTAAATCCCAAGGATCTCAACCAGGTTCGCCCTATGCTGGCGCCTTATGGGCCGGACGGAGAAGGCTACATCTGCAGAGATAACTTCGGGGTTCTTTATCGAGCCTTCCACACCACCAAAGAATCGCGCAACGAACTGCAGCCGTACCTGTCGGCTTCCGGAACCGTAATCACCTGGGATGGCCGACTCGACAATCGCGAGGAACTCATCGGCCAGTTACATGGCGCTCTCCCGCCTGCTTCCACCGACCTGGAAATCGTAGCCGCCACGTACGAATGTTGGAGGACCGATGCTTTTGCGAGGTTGATCGGGGATTGGGCTCTATCCATCTGGAATCCGAAAGATCGCTTGCTGATCTTGGCGAAAGATTTTGTCGGTACTCGACATCTCTACTATTCCGTCGAAAAGGATCACGTCACGTGGTGCACCATTCTTGATCCTCTGGTTCTATTCGCCGGACGCACGTTCAAATTAGAAGAAGAATACATCGCGGGTTGGCTGGCATTCTTTCCTGCGGCCCACCTGACCCCATACGTCGGTATTCGTTCGGTTCCACCATCTTCAATCGTTCGCCTGGCAAGCGGAACACAGACGGCCAGCAAATATTGGGATTTCGATCCCGCCAAGAAGGTTCGCTATCACACAGACGCGGAGTACGAAGAACACTTTCGTGTCGTCTTCTCCGATTCCATACGTCGACGACTGCGTTCTGATAGTCCCGTACTCGCAGAGCTCAGCGGTGGGATGGACTCGTCTTCGATCGTCTGTATGGCGGACGATATCATCGCGAAAGGACAAGCGGAAACGCTCAGGCTCGACACGGTCTCCTACTACGACGACTCTGAACCGAACTGGAACGAGCGTCCTTACTTGGCGACTGTAGAAGTAAAACGTGGGCGCGCCGGCTGGCATATCGATCTGGGTACACCGGAATGGGACATGCTCGAATTCGGTGGAGACCGCTTTGCCGCTAACCCGAGTTCGGGCGAGGGTTCTGACGAGCAGTTTGTCGCATGTCTAGTTTCGAACGGAAATCGCGTTGTGCTTTCTGGCATCGCCGGCGACGAGGTAACCGGTGGAGTACCAACACCCCTGCCAGAATTGGAAGATCTGCTGGCCAGGGCACGCGTCAGGGAATTCGTTAATCGGCTAAAACTCTGGGCGCTTGAGAAGAGAACACCGTGGATCCATCTGTTCGTCGAAACCACGCGAAGATTTTTGCCCGCTGCACTCTTCGGTTTCCCAAGACAACCAGAGCCACAACCGTGGCTCAATCCAGACTTCGTAGACAGGAACCGGTGGGCCCTGCAGGGCTACGAAGACAGGCTGAAGCTCCTGGGTCCGCTGCCTAGCTTTCAAGAGAACTCGAACACGTTGTGCGCACTAAGCAGACAACTGGAGTGCGTTCCCCTGCCCTCAGAGCCGCCCTTCGAAAAGCGTTATCCGTATCTTGATCGCTGCTTACTCGAGTTTCTGTATGCGGCCCCGCGAGAGCAACTCGTCCGGCCGGGTCAACGCCGTTCACTGCTGCGCCGCTCCCTTTCTGGAATCGTTCCTGAAGAAGTACTGCGGCGAAGACGAAAAGCCTTCGCCGGGCGGGGCATCGCCATGTCTATTTGTCGACAATGGACAAGCCTAGAACAGTTCACCAAGAGCATGGTAAGCAGCGAACTCGGGATAGTGGATGCGAGTTGTTTCTCCACCAGCCTGGAACAGGTACGGCAGGGCAGAGAGGCGGCGGTAGTGCCTCTTATGCGCACAATCGGCCTTGAATTATGGCTTAGGAGGCTGAACCAAAGGACTTGCAAGAGACGTTTAGTCTCAGCTGAGACAATTTCACAAGAAAGGAGGTGAAATCCATGGAGTACAGAAAACCGGAAATCCACAGGCTTGGCGAGGCTGGAGCTGTGATCCAGTCAAGTCAGACCAAGGTCCAACCGATCACTCTGGACATGCCCCAGCACCGGCGGGCAACAACCGCGGCTTATGAGGCGGACGAGTAACTGATGATGTTGGGGCGCTTGGCGCCAGGCGCCCCAGCTTCACGCTTTCGTCCCCCAACCGATCAACAACTGTGTCGAGGAGCGGGATTAGCACGTTAACACGATGCCACTTTCCAGCTGCGGGGATCTCGTTCACGCAACGATTTGGTTCTAATAACCGGATGCCAGATAGTTCTCAAACCATCTGAGTACCCGATTCACGTAATCAAGCTGGTTCGCATGACTCCACTCCAGTGGCGTGTGTTCCTCTCCTCGATACTTGGCGTACTCCACTGTTTTGCCGAGGCGTCGAAGGCAGACAAATAGCTGATCGGCCGCCGGAACCCATACGGCCGTATCCTCAACTCCATGCAGGAGCAGGATCGGAGTATTCACCCGGTTCAGATAGTAAATGGGAGAGTTCTCGATAAAGCGCGTTCGCAAATCCCAAGGTGTTCCTCCAAGTCCTGCGGCTTCATTCCCTTCCTCAATCGGGATGCTGTATGCAGTGCCGTCAGGTCCCAGCGCGCCATAGACCATCATCCTATCGCCATAGCCTCCGCTCACCACAGCGGCCTTGAATCGTGTCGTTTGTACTAGGAGAGCGAGTACGCCATACCCTCCGAAACTGTGCCCGATCACACCGAGGCGGTCCGGATCCGCAATACCCATCTGTATGATCCTATCGACTCCAGGCATGACATTCTTCAAAACATCCAACATCGGTTCACTTGTGCGAAGTGGGGCATCGGGCAGCAACACCGCATATCCGCGAGTCGTAAACAAATGCAGGAAGCCCGTGCCCGCGAAATCCCCAATGACCCCAAACACGTTAATTTGATCAGTCAGGGAAGATCCCGGGTAAACCCAGACGAGAAGTGGGTATTTATTGCTTGGCTGATGAGTCGCTGGCAGTAGGAGAACGCCGTGCAGGAGTTCGCCATCAACTGATTGCCATTGAACCAACTGAGCGGAACCTAGGTCGTGTCTTTCGAACTGGGGGTTCGCGTGCGTCAACTGATGCACATCATGAAAGCTTGTATCTGAAACCCAGATTTCTTCTTCATGAACGGCGTCCTGCAATCGGAACGCTAAGTTTTTTCGATCCGGCGATACGACCATATCGGTTGCTAGGCAGCGTCTGCCCCCTATGAGTTGATTTTTCTCGAATAGGCCCTTATATTCTCCGGTCGCCGTATCGATTCGAAAGATTCCGCAAGCTTTTGTGTCAAGCCGCTGTGTATTGACCATTACTGTGCGACCACCATCCGCTGTCCATATCTGGTTTGTATCTTCCGATATAGGATCCAGTCGATGATCGCGGATCTCTGCTAGCAGGCTTGCCCCACGTCCATCACTTCGGGCGTGCCAAAGCGCCCCTGAGTGGCGAAAGTACACCCATTCCGAACTGGAGTCCCAAAGCATGCCACCGCTAAGGTAGGGTGACGGGGCGATTTTTCCGAAAGAAGTTATCTTTCGAATCTCCCCGCTAAGAACGCTAACGACGAAGCCCTCGCCCAAACCTTCTGGGCCATCCTCCATGTATGCAATTCGCGTGCTGTCGGGGGACCATGTGACTGGACCTCCGTCGTATGACATACGAATGTCTTTCGCAAGGAGACGAGTCTCACTGGTCTGCAGTTCAAAAACCGAGAGATCGAACAATACTTGTTGCGACCCCTCCCTGTTGAAGCGCTTTGCGGTCGTGAACGCCACAAAACGCGAATCCGGGGAAAGCCAAGAGTTGGCCACAGTCGTGCCTCTCGCGACCCAACTCACATGACCGTTCTCGACTTTCACTAAGGCTAGGCCGCCCTGTCCCTCGTCAATCCTCCAGGGACCGATACGCTCGGCCTTTTCGTCTGCGGGATTCGAAACGAAAACGAGCACACTCGATTCGGAAACCAGCTTTGCGTGCGACGCAGGAGCAGCGTGAGCGTTGTCGACTTTCTCATCAGACTCCGGAAGCGTCTCCAGTAGTAAGCCTTTGCCATCAGGAGTCCATTTCGGAGCATATCCCCCGTAAACCGTTAGATCAGAGGCCCGATGGTTGCTTCCCGTGATCAGGTCGTAGATCCAGGTCCGGGCCTTATGATCGGCTCCGCCGTCTGACAAGTATGCGAAGCGCTGGCCGTCCGGTGACCAAGCGGGGGCCCAAGCATTCATCTTTTCCGGAGATATCTGTATATTTCGTCCACTGGCCGTGTCCACCAACCAAATTGAACTGCCAATCGCGTGCTGTGGCACGCCAGTTTCTGCGTAGGCTTCGGCACTCCATGAGACTTGGTGTTCTATGTTTCGGACAGTGTAGATGATGCTTCTGCCGTTAGGGGCAAACGCAAACTGCTGATCTTCGCTGAGAGACCGGTATGAGAGAATCTCCTCCGGAGTCAGTGGTGTCTGATCCGCGTACAAAAGGACACAAGACGTAACCGCAAACATAACGGCTACAGGCCCGATATTTCTTCGCTTGGCAACTGAGTCGAACCATAGGCGGACGAATCTCAACAATTCGAGACGGATCTTCATACCCAATCTCCAATCGTCAAAACGCAAACTTTAGAGATAGCTGGATTGACCGCGGGCCGCCCTCTTGAAAGAGAGGATTCAGACCGCCGAGACCCTGGTTCAGCATCTGACTTGATTGAAGATAAGTTGGACCAAATTCCAAGAATCCTAAAGGATTGCTGAAGTTGGGGTGATTGAACACATTGAAGGCATCTGCACGGAATTGAATGGTGGTGCGCCCTCTAAGGGGAAAGCGGCGGGCAACAGACACGTCGAACTGCGTTAAGCCAAAACCCGAAATTTCGTTGCGCCCCTCTGTACCCTGACGAGTAGTGGAAGGGATTGAGAACGCTTCGGGATTGATCCTCTTCCCTGCTGGCGCAACTGGATCAGAGATCCAGACGCGTTGGCCCGGAACTACGTCAGGACGAGATGTCACGGTGCCGCCGACGTCTGGAGAACTGGAGAATACCTGCATGTTGAAGGGAAATCCGCTGCGTACGACTATAACGCTGTCTAGCGACCAGCCTCCAGTAATCGCTGCAAGACTCCGGGATCGTCTGGCCACTGGTGGCTCGAACCTCACACCGGCGGAGAAGCTGCTGCGCACATCAAAGCCGGAGGAACCGTAATCCTTCGCTGCAGAAATCACCGTGTTTGAAAGCCCCGCCACAACGTCATCCGAAGCGTTATCCAGTGAATGCGCCCACGTGTAGTTCAAAAGAGCCTGCAACCGGCCCGACAGCGGGCGTCGGTACTGCAACTGGAGAGCATGGTAGTTTGAAAAAGCTTGATTCTGCGTCAGCAGAAATTCGCCCGTGAAATTTTGATTTGGCTGAAACGAGGCCGATTGTCGCAAGAGATGCCTTCCCGCCTGTCCAGCATAGGTGGCAGATATGACCTCGCGGGATCCGAACGATTTTTCAATCGCGAGATTCCACTGAATGGAGTACGGGAGTCGCAGATGTGGAGACAATGCTTCAATAGTCCCCTCGTAGGGAGGTTGCTCTGAGAGAACGGGAAGGTAGGGGGTCGGGTCGCTCAATGGTATAGAAACAGAGGGAGAGAAGGTCGACGCAAAATTTGGAAAGCGCGAACCCAAATTGGCAGAGGAGCCTACTCCTAAGTCGTAGAAAAGTCCCCCTCCTAGCCTCAGCACGAGATCACCTTTGTCTGTCACGCTGTAAGCCAAACCGAGACGAGGAGCAAAATTGTGATAGACCGTGCTCCACAGCGGCGTGCCCGAAGGGGCAAGTGCCAGTTTTACGGGATTCTCAACGTTGACCCACGAAGCCAGCGTCGTTTCTCCTCGAGCGCCAGGCGCCGGGCTTAGTTCCCAGCGGAGGCCGTAGCTAACTGTCAATCTTGCGGTCGGCTTCCAGGTGTCCTGCCCGAAGAGCGACACCGATTGTGATAGGAGCTGCGAAAGACGGCTGGTGGTAGCTGATATGTTCGCTTGGCCCGTGGAAAGGAAATCTTCCACGCTGGACGCAACATACGTGACGGAATGCTGGTTGGATTGATTATTCAGAAATATCACCCGCCAGTCACCACCCAGCCTCACCAGATGTCTTCCGACACTGATTGACAAATCGTCGACTAGATTGATTTGTCTCGCACGATTGTTCGCCAACGGACCCGCTTGATAAAAGTTCGTTCCGATGGCGAAAAACCCGCCAACATTCTGCGCTTGCGGCAACCCACCCAGGAAGACCGTTGCATCGGGTGGAATGGCTCCTCCAAAAGAGTCCAACGAAGCACTCAAGATCGCCGCTTGCTGAGAAAAGTTGCCTCGAATCGCATTGGAGATTCTGTCTGAAACCAGAACGTTGACGCCAATGGTCAAAGTCCGTGTATTCACTTCGGTAGTTTGAAGCTGACTCAGCGCATTTATTCGCTGAGTGATTTCGCTAGGTGCTTCGCTGTACCTGCCAAACATAGAGTACCGTTTATTGAAGGTGTGGTCGATTCGCACGCTGCCAGCATTCAACAGGGCATTGTTCGAATACGAACCGGTAAACTGCGCCGTAAAGCCATCAGTGGACACCTGTCCGTTCGGCTGCGGGTAAGCATTCAGGAAGGCAGCTAGCGAAGAAGGAGCTGCCTGCCGCGATGTAGCTGATGGAACATCAATGACCGTCGTCTGTGGCAAGCGCAGGTGGGCGCCCTCGTAGGAGAGAAAGAAGAACGTTCTCCCCTTTACGATAGGCCCGCCGAGATATCCGCCAAAATCATTGTGGCGCTCTGGAGGACGCGGTTGACCGGCAGCGTTCGCAAACCAATCGTTGGAATCCATCGCCTCGTTGCGAAAATATTCGTATATACCTCCGTGCAGGTCGTTCGTGCCGCTCCGCGTCGTGAGAATGACTTGTCCACCAGGACTGCGGCCAAACTCTGCTCCAGAAGACGAGGTCTCAACACGAAACTCTTGGAGAGCTTCGACGGACACCAAGCTGCTTGTTCCCCCCAACGCGCTTAGAGCTTGCCCTGAGCCTGTACCAGAAGCTCCTAGTACAGGCAGAGCACCGACACCGAAGTTGGCTGAAACACCATCCACGACGAAGTTATTGGCATCAGTCCTCTGACCAGCAATGCTGAACTGCCCCGGGGACAGACCATTTGAAGGAGCGATCACCACGCCCGGCGTTAGCTGCAGCAGAGTGTTGAAGCTTCGGCCGTTCAGCGGCAAACTCTCGACGAACTTTCTATCGATCACGGTACTGACCGCCGCGGATTCTGTGTTTACGAGCGGAGCGCCACCCTCAACCGTCAGTGTCTCTAACAGGGCCCCAATCGGCAGAGTGAAATTGATTGAGAGGGCGTCCTGTACGTTGAGAGTGATGTCAGGCTTGATAATCGTCTTGAAGCCCACTTTGGAAACCTGCAGCCGGTAGGGACCTGGGGGCAGATTCGGCAAGACGTAGACTCCTTCGTCGTTCGTCCTGCTGGTGAACTGCACGTTGGTTAAATCGTTTACCGCAATGATCTCGGCGCCAGCGATGACTCGACTGGTTGGGTCGAGAACGAGCCCGTTGATGTTTCCGTTAGGCGACTGCCCCTCGGCGCGGAGAACCAACAGCAGCACGGACCAGAGAAGGGGGAAGGCAATCCGGGGGAAGCGCATGTCAGTTCTCCGCGAAAAACGAATTTCAGCCGCTCTTCAGTTATTCGCAGGAAGCCCGCCGTTTTTATCAGCTGAGAGCAATTCTAGAATGAATTCACCAAGGAACAACTGGAAAGCGTGCGGGTAGATCTGGGTTAAGCTCGCAAAGGACAGGAACTCTCGGGATAAAAGTAAGTAATCGGCACTTAGCCCTCAGCCGCTCCAATCTCAGCAGACTACACCCGATAGGGAACCACAGGAATAGATGGCGAATTTTGTTACAGATTCCGAACGACATGAGCGCAAGGGCTTTCTGAAACGCTCCGTTGGGGCGATAATTTCCAGTGTATGGACGCAAGCCACTATCGTGCAGTAAACAATGATCGCGAATCAATTCGGGGCTTTACCAGATGAAAGCGGTCCCTGAGATTCGTTGCGGCGCCAGTGGTAAGGCGGCTTTTTGTTCTTGGCATCCCAGTTTGAAGGAAGAAGCCAGGCGGCCATCGACCGCCCACGAAACTGGCCTGCGGCAGAATATAGTCAGCAACATCTCGCTCGGGGCTCTTCAGGTCGCGAGTATGTTCTTGCCTGGCGAGCATAACGGAAAGCGCATAAGCCAATTCTCCGACAGTCCAGCCGCGACTGCTGGCTTTGCATTCGAACCGTAGATAGAAAAATCGAAATAGCAAACAAGTCCATAGTATGCGATTTAGGTGGCAGCTTCTGAAATTAGGGAATAACCACGGGTTGCGATGTATTCGCCTCGTTCGTTGTTCTCGCGCTGCTCGGGTGTCGATACACAGTCAAGTATTTGACCCGTGAAGGAGGAATCATGCATGATCCACGGAACGCCTCCGCATTTCTCTGCAAGGTACTGATTGGTCTCTCGGCCTATTTCTTGTTGACAACAATCGCGACGGCTCAAGACAGGGAAGCGAAACCGACATTCTCAATTGAGTTGACTCGAGTTTTTCCTGATCAGTCTCACACCAAAGAGCAATTTCTCCTGACGGCAGACAACATGAGCGGGGATCTTGCTGTCGATGCCAAAGCCGACCAGATCTGGGATATCAGCCTGCATCGGGACGGGGCGACTGACGTCGCCGGATCCTCAATGTGGGTTGACAACCGCAACGTAGTTAGAACGGGGAAAAAGATCGCCGCGCTTGCGGAATGGGAGTTCCCTAATGACATCCTGCCAGGAACCTATCATTTCACGGCGTTGTTCCACGTAACGCACGAGGTCAAAACGGCAGATTTCAGCGTCGGGCCAAGACTGGATCGCGAGATTCTCTTCACCGGGAAGCTAACGGGCTACTACCGCCTCCCGGACCGACAACCTTTCGCCCTTGTAAGATCGCCCTCCGACCCTTGTTCCCCTCCGTCCGGGGAACCCCCCAGCCCCGATGCGCCGAGTTGGGATGCAGAGGCTTTCATTCGTTACAGGAAGGATCACGCCGACACAATTTTGGTAGGAACCGGCGACAACTTTGCTCCGAACTACTACGCACGGGTGTTCTTCCGAGAGTCTGCAGACGACAATATCCGTCCCGACACGAGCGTTCCCGTTCATCCGCTGGCCAAGGATCTTTACCACTGGAATGGAAAGGAATGGCTCTGGTACCGCGACACGCCAAAACTGTCTCCGTCAACCCTAGCCCAGTTGAGGATGGGCACTGCGACCATTCCGACAGACAACGTCGGGTGCTTTTTGTCCTACGTTCACTACGATGCAGTGGTTCCTGGCAAGCATGACTTCTATTACGGAACGGAGCGCCTGCGCGAACTGGCAAGATTCATGGCCAGCATCGGGAAAGGAAACAATGCGCATTTCTGGCCTGTTCAAATGCTGGGTGCGAACCTGATGATCAAGACAAGCTGGACAAAAGACCACACGGCCATTCCCGACAGCCAGAAGCCACCCCTGCCATTCCGTATAACATTCCCGCAAGATCCCCGGGTTGCTGGCCATCCCTACCGGGAACTCGAAATTGTCGACTTTACCGACAACGGCTTCGCGTTCCCCTGGATGCAATTCATCCGAGTCCGCGCGAAGGGCGCATGGCCAGAGACAGTTCAGAAATTGCTTGAAGTCTATCTCTGTGAGGCGGAGGCAGGCGATCCCGATGATATTCTGGGCCACAAGGGATTCTGTAACAATCAACACTTACTCCACCTCAACCACCACGCGACCGCAGCAGCGCAGCGCGAAGCAACGGGCGAAATCGTTTCATTGGTTTACGATCTGCCGCAACCTCCTGCTTTACGCCCTGGCCAGAATTATGCGATCTGCATACGCCCGCCTGAGATCACCGTCGACTCAAAGCCTGATTCCGAAGCTCTGCGCACCAAACCCTATTGTCTGCGGTTTTCTGTGTACAGCCCTTTTTTCCAATTTCCCAACTGGCAGGATGACGGGCATAACGATCCTCTGGGGAGGTACAAAAACCCGGATCTATGGGTATTGAGAAACGACGGGGAAACCCCGGTATTGATTTTTGGGATCGTGGACCCGCAACTCGGAGAGCAGGTCGGCGCAGACAATCTGGCTTGGCAAGCGTTTCGGGACGGATCAGGAGGAGCCCACCGAGAGGGAAAGTTCACCACCAAACTGGCGATCGCTGACCCGGTCCGCACCCTCGTTCACCTGCAGGACTATTTCGAGAAACAATACGAGGAGAAGTATTCGAGAGAGTTTCAAGGCATCAGGGTGCTGTTGGCGCAAATGCCGCCAGAGGAGGCCAAGGAGTTAGCTGAGCACCTTCCAAAATGCCTGCGGTTCGACGTGGTTGTATCCGCTGCGGACGACGCCAAAGCAACTCCGAACCAGGTATTCCAGTTCCATCCATCCGCAACGGATGACACCTACCTGTGTCACGGCAACGAAGGTTTTTCCGGCTTGAAGATGAAAGGCAACCGGGTGCTGAACGGAACACTCGCCGAACCCGCCACTTTCCTCGCGGTGCCCCCCAGCCATTCACAAGCGGCCGCATTCCCGGTGACGCGCAAGCCGGGCGACCAGAAATCACGCTTTCTGCAGGTTCGGCAACTTCACATCACTTCGGACTTGCGCTCCAACGTGACCTACTCGCTGGATGGCGATCCGACCGCTGTTCCCATCCAGGAAACGGACCCGGCAGGCGACCTCGCAAACAGCTTCTGGATGGGAGTCTGCAAACGGGTATATACGGACTGCCAGCAGTTGTCCGACGACAAGGTAAGAGTACTGCGGAACGAAAGATGGGATGAGATTCCATGGGACGACGACGCCAAGAAGTCTGCCATCCAGCAACTTGCCCTGTGGTCAATCCGCGAGCGATATCACACGGATATCGCGTTGCTGCAGGATCGCGATCTCTATCTTTCGGGACTTGATGAGTATTTCTCCGAACACTGTAGAGCCCCGAAAAGCCCGAAGGGAAAGCCGCAGTGCGACCGGAAGTTTCCTGACATCCAGGAAATCCTCGATCGCATCATCTGGAAAGGGGACTACATTCAAGTAAAGTCTGTCCAAGGTAGCGTATTGCAAAGTGTTCTCAAGCAATCCACCCAGTTCAGCAAGGCGGAAAAAGCGGCGTACTTGCCGGTAGCCGCAGCCGGGCGTTCCCTGGTTACGCTAGGAATCCAGCAGGACAACAAGGGTGGGGACGATCCCTCGACAAATTACCTGATTAACGACAAGCAGCTTGATCCAGGTGCCATCTATACCGTGGCCACGTCGGATTACATCGGGTTTGGCGATACCGGGTATGCAGACCTCGCAACTCCACCAGTGGGCGATCCACAGCCTCCTGCATCGTCCTCCGAGCCGATCATCACGATAAGCGAAAGTACTTGTCGAAGCCTCCCGATGGATGGAGGAAGCGGGTGCCAGGCGACACTCTTGCGCGGGCATTATTACGATGAACTGACGAATACACCCGACGACCGTCGCCCGGGCAACACCAATTGGCGCAAGCTCTATGCATGGAGCCGTTTCCACAAGCCGTTCGGGCAGCCCGGCCTCGATAGCAAAACAGAGTCTCCGCTTGCACAGGATGACGCCAGCAAACAGATACAAAAGAGAGTGGACGCCGAAAAGAACTGGGACCTCTCTCTGGATAAGGCAAGTGTCGGCTTTTCGGCGCTTACCCATACGGACAGCGAGCAAACCCTGTCCAGCAAGTTCGGAGGAGTCCAGAATCCCGCGGTGAATGCGAAGCACACACACTCCTGGGACTGGGATGCGAACAGCAAACTCACGTTCTTCCATCCAAAGTCGGACGAGTTTGTATCGGAAGGACTGCAGTACTCCTCAAGCTTTGCCTCCCAAATCTCCGGCCCGCGCAGCGAGACGCAATCGCGGAATCAGTTCGCACTGGACGGTGGAACCTATTTGCATTGGTGGGAGGAGAACAAACAGCTACCCATGTGGTCGTGGGTTGCCGCAGGACATTTCGAAACTCAGGTTGCCAATCCACTCACGAGCATAGGCTTGAATCCGGTTCCTCTAAGCATTCCTCCAAGCACATCTCCCTCCACTTTGAACTTTCTGCAGGGACGGACAAGACTGTTACTGGGAAGAACAGGGGCACGCTTCGAGGACCGCAAGAGCTACATCGAAGGGGGCGTTGAAGGTGGCAGGACCCTCAATGCCATCGAAGCCTTCCGCGTGACTACGGCTCCTGGTGGACCAGTAGTGACGTGCTTCCTGGAGGCAGCCGTCAGCTTATCGACGTGCCTGAATACCTTCAACCAGAACAATCCCCCGACACCGGTGACCACTAGCTCTCGAGTCGAGGTTGTAAGAAGTCCTCAGGATCGTTACGGTGCCTACTGGAACATCGGGTTGAACTTCCCTATGAGTCCGACTGTCTCCTACAACTTCCAGGACACCAGCGACTACTTCTTCAACAGTTCCGGAGACAATTCAGCGGATACGCGCTTCCGCCACCAACTCGTGAACAGTCTCAAATTTGCAGTTTTCCCCAACCTGTCTTTCGAGCCCACATACACGATATTCGTGTATGAGAACAAAGTCGATTACCACCTTCTCGTGCAGCAACAGTACACAGTGAAAATCAACTACTCGTTTGATTGGTCCAACTGGCATGAGAGCAGGCAGCAGTTGAGGTACCAGAAGCCCAGTCCGAAATAGCGATGGGACGGAAGGCGATCGGCGAACCTGCGTGGCGTGCCGGGTAACGTGCAAGCGCCAGAACTTGCAGGGTGCGATGAGCTTGGCCGGAACGCCCTGTTTTCGCTAGGGCCATTTGACCCGGGCAGCAGTGCACTCGGGTGTGGCGGAAACGGAGGCTCTTTTGACCGCAAGTGGCGCGAGCTAGTCTGCTCCCCTCACGAAATTCTAGGGATGGTTAGGGTTGACTCGGAGATAGGCAAACAGGAGGGGCTTGCCACTCGGCTTATCGCTTCCGCCGTGCGGTTCCACAGTCACGAAAACAGCATCAATTTGTGCGAGGGTTTTGGGATCTTCCGACTTCAGAACCCAACGCTTTTTGGACGCGTTGTCTTCGTAGAAGATGCCCAGACTTACGGCCTGCCTGAAGTCGGGGCCGCGGCGACCCCAGGCCTGAAACGTTTGGCCACCTTTGCTATGCTGCTGGTCAAGATCGTAGGCGTAAAAAATCAGCGACTTTTCTTTGGTGTAGAACACGCGACCGTAAGGCTTGCGGTTAGCGCCCTTTTCGTCGGTGTCATACACCTCTGCGATGTAGAGATTACGCGCACCCATTACTTCCCGGATATCGCGATCGTGGGCAAGCAGTTCGTCCTGCCGGTTGAGGGCTTTTTCACGGTCCTGAAGCAGACGGGCGAGGTCGTCCACCTTCGCTCCAAAGGCCTTGGCCTGCGCAGTTTCGCTGGTCGACTGCTCGCTCAGTGAGGCGACCTGCTGCTGAAGGGCCTGAGATTCCGCTTGCGCCGCCTCCAATTTCTGTCCCAGCTCAGTTCGTTGTTGAACGAGATCCTGTTTGCCGGCCTGATCACTCTGCAGAGTTGCTTCCAAACGATCCTGGGCCTCCTTCATGCGGGTGATCTCGTCCGACTGTCTTTGCAGTTGCCGGCGGAGTTCTGCGAGTGCCTTGTCACGCTCGGCGATCTGAGAGCGCGCAAGCTCGCGTTCGTGGGCAGCATCGCTAAGCTGCTCTTCCAGGGAAGTTGCGGTCTCAGCTGCGGCCGTAGGTTGGGTCACCGGGGCTGGCGGCGTGGACTTGGCAACATCGGTGCCATGCCGCACGCCGACCCAGTACGCGGAGAGACAGAGGGTGACGAATAGCAGGATTCCCGCGGCGTACAGCATCCATACGTGGCGCCAGGTTGATTCCGGGGCGATTGGAAGAACTCGACGAAAGGCGGAGGGTACGCCATATTTCTTTTCGGTGCCCGATTGTTGTCTTTTTTCATTCGCCAAGCGATCGAAGAAAGCCTTTTCCGCTTTCGATTCCGACCACGAAGGGCCGGGGTCTATGCGTGAGGATTGCTCGGCGCCAATGGCAGGGATTGCGTCGTTGACGACCGATTGATATTCGCGAAGGGCTTCGCGGCAGGCAGAACAAATCGCAAGGTGCTCCTTTAGCCTGTTCTGCTCTTCCTCTGTTAGCTGGCCTGAGGTCGAGACGGCACAGAGCTCCAGGAACTCGTCATGGGGTCCGCTTGGCAACAACGCACCCGCTCCTACTACGGCTAGAATCTTTTATCATACTGCTTCCTTGCCCGGCAATTTGCCAGCAGAAATCTGCCTCCGCAACTTGTCAAGCCCACGGTAGTAGTGATTTCTCGCATTCCCTACAGTCTGACCCAGTTTGGCAGCGATCTCGTCAAACGTGTACCCCTCGAAGAAAAAGAGGTGCAGAGTCTGCCGCTGACTCTCTGAGAGTTCTGCCAACCAGCTCTGCAGGGCTTCTTTTCGCTCAAGGGCTCCGTCCATCGAATCCTCATGGCGTTCCGATTTTGTTAGCGGATCACCCAGCTGATTCGCTGCCTGCTCCAGATCCAGCCGGGTGTAGAAGTGTCGGGAGGTCAGGTAACGCCGGCGGGAAATGGCGCGGCGGTAGGTCATTTGGAGAATCCAGAAGCGCGCTGAGCCTTTGGAACTGTCAAAAGTCTTACAGAGGCGATGAATCAGGAGGAATACGTCCTGGAGCAAATCGTCTGCCTCCGATGTGTCTCGCAGAACTCGGTAAGCGACTCCACGGACGATATGTGCGTATCGACGAAACAAGGATGCGAGCGCGTCGAGGTCGCCCTTGCAGATATTAAGGATCAAGTGCTCGTCAGACAGCTCGTCGGAGGTGGTACGTAGCGAACAGGAATCGTTGGTCTGCACCTCACCTTCACATCTTGTTGCGAGCCCTGGGAATCGACTTGTGATGGAGGAACTCAAACCGCCTCCAAAGGGGCGCACACTCGTCTTCTAAAAATGCAGAATGCATTCCGTGGGAATACATTCGTCAACATGTCACGCTTATCACATTCATGCCGATCGGCAAAAAGCACGTTCAGCCCCTTTCCGGACCTGAGAAGGCGTTTGGGGAAGCTTTTCGGAGCGCGCGAAGAGGGCAGCAAATTTCGCAGGAGAGAGTCGCCCTGGAAGCGGAGTGTGACCGAACCACCATCAGCCTTATTGAACGCGGTTTAGTCAGTCCTAAGCTGGCGACCATAACAAGAATGTGCCGCGCCATTGACACGAAACCGTCCGCGGTAATGCGCAAGATGGAAGAATCGCGTTTTTACACGGCTTAGCCCTCTGTTTACCCCTAAAAGATCACCTTGTCAATAAAATATGCCCCTTACAGAGCGTTTCTACTTTTGCTCGTGACCGTTATCGTCGCCTTATCCATGCCTTATCCATCCATGAATGAGGCTACATTGTTCGGCCAGCTGCTTCGGGCAACACGAAAGGCTCACAATGTGGGCCTCGCAAAGCTCGCCGAAAAAGTCGGTATAGGAGCCAAGCATCTTGGCAGGATTGAACGGGGCGAGAAATTGCCGTCTTTCGAACTCATTATCGCGCTAGCCAATGCAATCGGTGTTTCACCATCAGAATTCTTCGCGTTCGAGAATGTTAAGGCCGATCCGAAGGCTATAAGGGAACGATTGCGTCAGCTACTTGACAAGCGAGATCTCGATCAGCTCATGAGAGCGTACCGTGTCTTGAGGGCCTCGCTGGGCCCTTAGACACTGCCGAGCTCTCGACTATCCCACAGTATCAGCCAGTTGTAGGTGCAGATGGACAGGACGATCCCCGTATTCTGCCGCCACACGAACAGTCCGTGTCGCCGCCAGGATCGAGTGGATAGCTGCCAGAAATGCGTCGACCTGCTCCGGCAAGTTTGGTCAGGACGACGCAGCGACCAAAGATTGCACACAACTGGCACACCGAACTGCATGAAATGCGGTAGTCGTCGCATCCGAACGCGGTCCGACAGTCAGTCGAGGAAATGTACCTCGCGGCCAGCAAGTCTGCACATCATTCGCGCCGTTCCGTTCGCTCGAGAGCCGCTATTGGGGTGGCGATTGCGTCGGAGCCGAATCGTCCATCGCTTCGTATAAGGCCCCTCTCGCTGTGCGCACGCTACATATTTGATCCATCTTCTTCCAGAGGTGCGATCGTAGCAACGAGCTGGCGGGTCCAGAAATGAGCGTTACATAATCATTCAGACTGCCTTGTAGCCCAGCGTGAAACCGTTCTACATCAATGATGTATCCTTCGCCGTGCGCAGCTTTTTGTAGCAACGCTGCCTGCTTTCGCCGAATCAGCCACATCCTCTTTGCCTCGGCTTGGTGAAGGAGACCGCATCGGATGTCCACGTAGAAAGCTTCACGCGCCTCAGCATCGAAGTCCGGCTGAAATCGTGTTCCCTCGAGGAACCGCATGACCATCTGCTTGGATCGCCCACGCCCGTCCGTGACCCCATCCACGAATTGCTGGATGGTTTCGGCCAAGAGGCTATCGATTGCCAGAACGACAAATCCCGAATACTTATCATTCAGCCAGTCGCTTGCAAAGTGGAGGAATCGCCCGTCTAGCCTGTCTCTGACTACGTCCGCCGCCTTCGGCCAATCTTTCGGGTCATTCGCATTCAAGGCTTGCCAATCCAGGGACGTGTATTGGGGAGAAATCCGTAAAGCGTCCATGCAGCAATCGACCTTTTTCTTCACCCTTTCGTACTTGTGATTCCGGCGCCTTGTTCCGGATCATAACATCTGATTTCACAGGTACCGATAGGACTGTAAAGCCCACGGCTGGCGACCTCACGATAAGACGTTGTTTCGCCTCTCAATGACCGTGCAGTGGGCGGATAATCGGCCGTAAGTCGCACTTGTGGCATCGCCCCGCGCCTGCTTCGCCGGACACGGACCGTGAACGCGAGTCGCCATCGCTTTCGCGAATGCTCGGAAGGCGCGCTGCGGTACAGTCACAATTTAGAATCAGTAGAGAAACACGGAACCGGAAATGGCATCTACTGAGAACGACTACTACCGCTACATCGAGTACTTGCAGCGGCAAACCCTTGACGAAGATTCGAGCCCCGCCTTTGATTCCTCCAAATGGAAGTCTTGGATAGTAAAGAACCGGGCGCGCCTTGAAAAAATGGCCCAGTTCACGCTCGGTGCCGACGGGCCATCCCTAGTCGCAGACCTTGAGCAGTCTGTCCATGAATTTAAACCCACAACCGCGTTTGAAATGCCGACTACGAAGGCCATTTTTGAGCCCGTTTTGGCAGAAGTCACTAAAGCGGCCGCAACGCTCGGCATCAATCCGGTGCGCTCGATTGAGATCGTGACATCAACCGATTCCTGTGCATCTCCGGCGAGCCGGCCCACGACAGCAGATCACCTATTGTTTATTGGGCTGGGCACGTCCAGTTTCTGTAACTATTGGTCGAAATGCGTCACCGCCGTAACGATGGCGATGCCCCGCGCCATTGGATTCAAGCGCGTCGAGTCCGCGACGGACGTGGAACGAGTCTTCCGAAAAGATCCGTCAGGAATCTTCCTCGCAGCACGACTATGTTTATATTATGCCGCCTTCGGCACGATGATTGGGTTCGGCGAAGTACAACAGTCAGAGAGCTACTTGGCGTATCGGCTTCAACTTCTTCACGCCATGGAAGTCTTTGCGGTGGCGCACGAGTATGCTCATTTCATATCGGAAGAGAGGATTGAGCAGTACGCCGGTACCCTCGATCCTTCTCAAAGCCAACAACTTGAGTTTTTTTGCGACGAACTGGGACTCACAATCAGCCGGGAATGCGGGAGCGCTGGGAACAACTATCTCAGCTTTGCGGGAATCGGAGCGCTGGTGTTTTTTCGCGAAATACAATTGTGTGAATCCGTCCGGGTGATTCTGGTGAATTCTGGGACGGAGGGTATGCACCAACCGAAAACGACAAGTTCGCATCCCTCCACCGAGGAAAGGATAATCGCAATCAAATCGCAGGTGTGCACAAAGACAGCCCCGGATCAGCGACAGCAAGTGCAGCAGTTCGTCGAGGAATACGACACAATTCTGTGTGGAATCGCTTCCGCGGTAGTTGATGCCATCAGCTCCGCGTGTGGTCAGCAACCGTGACCGGACAAACAGGATTGTTCGATGCCCAGTGAAACTCTTCAGGAGCAATCACCGTGCAAGACTGCTCAGCCACTAGTCTCTGCCCACTTTTTCATCGCACGAACGATACGGCTTGTCGCATGTTTTCTAATCAGCATCAACTACACTGTTCGATGACGCGTCCCCCGCGAGGATGAAAGATCTGGCGCCTCTCAGGCCGACGCCGCAACCTACTGCAACACTTGACACTCGAGCCGAAGCGGGGTAGTTTCGTTCTTTCGATCTAGTAAATCAGACTTGGAACAAGCTGACGTACTCTGAGGGGGAGTCACGGCGCTGCTGTGACTCCCTTTTCGTTTGCTGCGATCCGTGAGGGGTGGGTAACGATGGCTTCGCTCCCAATTGCTGAGGCCGGGAAACTCCGGTGGACCAACCGATCAGTCCTGACTTTCGCTGGCGGCTCTGATCCGGTTCAGACACTGTTGGCCAAGGTGAGAGATCTGGTCTTCCGGGCGTTCGAATCGGGCTGGGCCGGGCCGCCGTACGACCCTTTCGCTCTCGCAGCGTTACTGGGAATTGAGGTTTCTCCCAGCAAGGACGTAATTGACGCGCAGACCCTCACCGGTTCGGGCAGTAGTCTAAGAATTGAGTTCAATCCTGACCGTCCGGTGGCACGCATAAACTACTCCGTCGCTCACGAACTCGGGCACTCCTTGTTTCCCGATTGCTCCGAACTCGTCCGCCACCGTCTGAAGCACAGCGGGGCCACTCCAGACGAGTGGCAATTGGAGATGTTGTGCAACATTGCTGCCGCCGAAATCCTGATGCCAGTCGGTACTCTGCGCCGCGATGACCTTGAACCGAACATCGATCGCCTCCTCGAACTCCGCAAGCAATATGCGGTATCCAGTGAGGCAGTCCTTCTCCGAGTTATCCGCCTCACGCATCGGAAATGCTTCGGTTTTCTCGCGCGCAGGGAACCCGATTCTCCGACGGGTCGCTACAGGATTGACTATGCCGTAGCGTCCCGTCATTGGGACGCGCCGATAGAAAGCGGGTTTGCTCTTCGGCACGGCAGTGTCATTTCCCAATGCACAGCGATCGGCTACACGGCAAAAGCATCGGAAAAGTGGTCTAAAGAGGGCCCTGCATGGAGAGTTGAGTCGTTAGGTATTCCGCCGTATCCAGGGCGGTCTTATCCGCGGGTTCTCGGGATCGTCTGGCCGGTGGATAGCGTGGAGACGCCAGAAATGGGAATTACCTACCTCAAGGGAGATGCGACAGCTCCCCGTGGCGAGGGCTTCCGCATTTTGGCACACATCGTTAGCGACCGAACCATAATTTGGGGAGCCGGGTTTGGGCGTGCGGTCCGGCGGAAATGGCCAGGAGTGCAGGAGGAGTTCGCCAAATGGGCGGTTAGTCATCGAGCGGAATGCTCACTCGGAAACATACATTTCTCCAGGATCGATGATTCCCTGTCGGTAGCCCACCTGATTTCCCAGCATGGCGTCGGTCCCTCTCGCACACCTCGAATCCGCTACGGAGCTTTGGAATCGTGCCTGCACAAATTAGCTGACCATGCTTCCGCGACCGGCGCGAGCGTTCATATGCCTCGAATAGGCACTGGAGAAGCCGGTGGCGCATGGGAGATTGTAAGTGAGGTCGTTGAAGACACTCTGTGCAACAGAAACGTTGATGTCACGGTGTACGACTTGCCTACGTCGGCAGAAAGGCGGCGAGCAAGCCAGTCGATCCTGTCATTTCCTAGGGCTCAATAACCACGTCGAGAGGTGCAAGGGCTTGGCAAAACAAATCGTCCTGCTTTCCGGAAGCATTTCCGCCGGCAAAACCTCGCTCTCAACCCGGCTCAAAGAGCAGTTTTCCTTTCACGTCCTGAAATCGAAAGAGGTGATCCAAAGCCTCGCGCGCCAGAAGTTTGGGCAGGAGATTGAGTCTGAGCGTCGCGCCATGCAGAAATTTGGAGAAGATCTGGATAAGGACACAAAAGGCCGCTGGGTCAGGGATGCTCTGTCTCGCTTTATACGGGATCTTGGCGCAGCAGGACCCGAAGCGATGGTGGTAGTCGATGCAGTCCGAATCCTGGATCAGATTAGAGCCATCAGGCAGGCCTATTCATTCAGCGTCGTCCATCTTCATCTCAAGGCGCCGCCAGAGATTCTCGCACAGCGTTATCAAGCGCGGCATGTCGCCGGTTTTCGGGAATTGGCGTCGTTCTCTGAAGCGGAGAAGAACAAAACCGAGTCTCGGGTTAAAGACTTGGAAGACGCGGCCGACTTCGTGATCGACACCAGCCGCTGCCTTCATCAAGCGGTTTTGGTGAGGGCTGCCACACATCTAGGTCTGTACTCGCGCGCTTATGACCGTCGCGTTGACGTGGTTGTCGGCGGCCAGTATGGCAGCGAAGGAAAGGGCCACATTACATCCTATCTTTCGCGCGAATATGCCGTTCTCGTGCGGGTTGGCGGTCCGAACGCCGGCCACAAGGTTTTTCAGGAACCTGATCCCTATACCCACCATCAGTTGCCTTCCGGCACGTCAAGGAATGCGACGGCAAATCTGATATTGGCTCCGGGTTGCGTTCTGAATGCAAAGAAACTGATGGAGGAAATAGCAAAATACGGTGTGGATGCCGACCGACTCTCGATAGACCCGCAAGCGATGATCATCAGTGCTGCGGACATAAAAGGGGAGTCCGTGCTCGTCACACGAATCGGATCAACCGGACAAGGCGTTGGGTTCGCCAGCGCACGAAGAATACGCGAGCGTGGAGGAAAGGTCATTCTCGCCAAGGACGTGAGCGATCTGAAGCCATTTGTCCGGGAGACCTGGTCATTACTGGAGGAAGCGTACAGGAAGAACCAAAATGTCCTTGTCGAGGGTACCCAGGGAGCAGGTCTCAGTCTTTACCACGCCAGCTACCCACACGTAACGTCCCGGGACACGAGCGTGGCTGGATGCCTGTCGGAGGCTGGAATACCGCCGAGCAGGGTTCGGAAGATCGTGATGGTGATAAGGACCTATCCAATACGAGTGGAGAGTCCAAAGAAGGCTACGTCCGGGCCGATGGACCTCGAAATCGATTGGGAGACCATCGCTCAGCGGTCGCGTATCCCACTCGCCCACTTGCAGAAAACCGAGAAGACAACGACGACGGACCGCAAGAGACGGGTCGGTGAATTTGATTGGGCCCTGTTGCGACGCGCAGCTGCCCTGAATGGCCCCTCTGATCTGGCCTTAACATTCGTGGACTACCTCAATCGAAAGAACGAAAAGGCGCGGCGATACGAACAACTGGACGCACAAACGAAACAGGTCATTGAAGAAGTCGAACGCGTGGGAGCCGCACCGGTGTCGTTGATTTCAACCCGCTTTGACTTTCGCAGCATTATTGACCGGAGAGCTTGGTAAATGGGAGTGACGCCGGAAGAACTAGCTGAAGTCTATCCCCGGCTCTATCACATGGCTGACGCGCAAAGCTGGGAGAGTATTCGCAAGCATGGGCTGCTGAGCACTTCTTCATTGCTTGACCTCTATGAAGTGAAGGGCAAGGAGCGTGATGACATTGAGGCTCATCGTCGACCGGAGAGCGTGCCCATTCTGCATGACGAGCACGGCCGTGCCGTGGTGCGCGATCAGAAGCCGTTGATCGAATCCAAACTTCGAAAAGCTCTAAAGGACTGCACTATCGAGCAGTGGCATCGCCTCTTAAACAGGCACGTTTTCTTCTGGCTGACCCCCGAGCGGTTACAAACGCTTCTGTGTGCCCGCGCATACAGGGATCAGTCACACGCGGTACTGACTCTTGAAACTCTTCCCTTTGTCAAACGCTACCAAGACAACATCGTGCTCTCCCCTATGAACTCAGGAAACACGCAACCCATCGCTCATCCCCGTGGTCCCGCCACATTTCGGAACATGAGAGATTATCCCTTTGAGGAACGGGCGAAGTATGGCGAGTACTACCAAGTCGTGGAACTAGCTGTGAGGGACGGAGCAGACGTGACCGAATCGGTTCTGTCAGTTGATCTTATGCAGTGCACTGAAGACGGCGTGAAGGTGCTGCGCAACATCTTCCGGAAGTGAGTCGGGGCAGTCAGTCATTCCATTCTTGTTGATCCTTTTTCCGAGTCACACCACCAGTGTGATGCTCGGATGTTGCCCGGATGGTCGTATCGCCATGCCCCGCCCATCCCTTTCGGATCTTTGTGGTCTTGCACGATGTCGTTGTACTCCGTGAACTCTCGACCGCCGAAGGAATTACGGAACGGCCAACAGAGCTTGGAGAAGCGACTGCGGGTCTGGATATCTACCCTCACGGTTCTTTTGCAACAGGCGCATGATGATGTCGCAGAGCGGCAGCGGAACTTCGGTGTTGAAGTGCTGTGGAGGAAGGCATTCAAGATGGAGGATGTTGTAGATCACATCCGCGCGCGGCATGTCATCGTTCAGAAACGGATGCTCCCCAGTAGCACATTCGTAGAGAGTGACCCCTCAGGAAAATAGATCCGAACGGCCATCAAGTTGCTTTTGAGGAAATCTGAATTGATCGGGGGAAATGTAGAGTGGCGTTTCCGCATAGCAATGCTTGCAGCCGGGACTAATTTTCGTGCAGCCGCGCACCGGGTTCCATGTTGCATCTGTCCATTCGATCTTTGATTTGTCGGACATTATTTCGTCTTTTGTTCGCCTATATAGAACATCTCATAAGGAGATGATTGCACATAACGTTGTGCAAGAAGATGTCTTTGCATGTGCGCCGCTTGAGTCCGCCATTGCAGAGTTTACTAGAAAGCTGAGTCCAGGATGAAGGTGGAAAGCGAGCGCTGCTCATTGCAGCGTTCGCAGCCGCGGCTATTGAAAGAAGGGCAGGGGGCAGAGTAGGGGGTAAGGGTCTGTTGTCTAAATGATGGCACGAGCTGATGTTTATTGCTGCGGTTGTTGCGCCAACAGCAATGGAACCATAAACTTACACCAATGCCAGAGCCACGCACAGCCCGGGGCGCGACCGCGCTGACCAGGAAAATAACCCAGTTCCGAAGCGACAATTCCGGAGAACGGAATCTGTATCCGTTTATCCGTGACCTCCTGGTCAACCCGGCGTTCGGCATCGGATTGAAATCGGATCAAGTAGTCGTGGACTCTGCGTTGGCCGGTGGCCGCGATATCCCTGACCTAACCGTGTTCAGCACCAAAGGGGGCCGCGCGATAAAAACCCCCGACCACGCCTATGCGGTCTTTGAAGTGAAGCGCGGACACGATGTAGCCGACAATTCGGCTGAAATCTACGCAGAGAAAAAGAAGTACATCAAAGCCGGGACCCGCTGGTTTTTCATTCTCGACCAAGAGGAGGTCCACAAGTGGGACGTGATGGCCAAGACGGAAGCTGCCGTCTACCGCTGGGAAGACCTGACCGACCCGGAGCGGTTCGGCGTGTGCTTTGCGGAAGTGCGGCCATCGCACGTGGCGCTGGAAGAACAACTGAAGGATTTTCGGGACGGCAAGACGCGTTACGCGTTCCAGTCTATCGATGAGCTAGGCAAGCACCACTTCACCGATACGATCCGGGAAATTGCCTCCATTCTCAGTGCTGCCGTGACGCAATTGGTGGACACGAAGGTGGTGCCTGACCTGACCACGGCGGGCGCGGTGCTGCAAGAAATGGAGACCCGCTGGGGGCCTGCCGTCTATGACTGGAATTCTGTAGGCTTCCCAATCGAGTTCACCAACATCGTTGATGAACGAATCGCACGTACCCTTCCAACTGAGGACATCACAGAATATCCGGAAGCGCATGACCGGTTCGCGGCTGACATAGAGCCATACGTATACGCGCTGCGCATCGAAAAGCACCTCCTCGGTGAGTACGCCACTCGAATGGGCATTGAAGGGGAAATCTCTTTGCTAAAGCCTCGACGCACCGGCAGCAAATTGACGGACAGCGGCAAGGTCGCTGAATCGTTTATCTATGAAACTGCCTCACTGATCGTCTCCCGTATGCTCATGGTCAGATTTTCCGAAGACCATGGGTTTCTGAAACGATTCATCAGCAACGGCGGCGTGGAAGTTTTCGCGCGCTATGCAGATTATTATTCCAAGCCGATGCAGGCATTGCTGAAGGAGACCTACCGTCAATCGGCAGAACTTTACCGGAATCTGTTCGATCAAAACATCCTCGACTGGGCCTTGGATAGTTCGGATGAAAACCTCAGCTCGGCTCTGCTGCATGCGATGTATCTACTGTCGCGCTGGAACTTCAAGGCCATCCACGGTGACATCCTTTCAGGTGTCTATGACCACTACCTGGACCCTGGAAAGCGGCGCGCCCTGGGTGAAGTATTCACGCGGCCAGAGATTGCACGCTACATGCTGGAATCCTGTCGATACGATTCAACCAAGACCGTGTTGGACCCGGCATGCGGAACAGGGACATTCTTGGTGGAAGCGCTCAATCAGGATGTAAACCGGCTGCGTACCGCCGGCATGCTTACTGAACAGACCGTGACACGGACCTTGCGGCGGCTGCACGGGCTGGACATCAGCCCATTTTCCGTGTCTCTTGCGCAGATCCAGTTGCTCTGGCACAACATAGACCTGTTCACCGGGAAGTCCCCCAGTGAGATTCGATCATTGGCCGCATCCCTGGTGCCCGCCATCCAGGTGCACGGTGGACAGTCTTCCCTGGATACCTTTGGCGAGCCAATTATCCGGGGCCTTGACACGCGCGCATCTCAAACCGGGCTGGATTTTTCCACCGTGGCCAGCGACCTGCGTCGCAAGCGCGTTGCCAGTGTGCCCAGACGCTTTAGGCAGTTGGTACAGGGCACTTATGACATAGTCATCGGCAACCCTCCCTATGTACGTCCACACCGTCTTTCCCTGGAGCGCGGCTTCATCCAGACCTACCACGAGGTTGCACAAGGACAGGTGGACCTCTACATCCCGTTTCTGTACCGCGCAATCCGGGGGTGGGTGAAGCAAGGGGGTAAGGTTTCTTTCATCGTGCCGATGGGTGTTCTCGATTCTGCTTACGCTGGACCGTTGCGCCGTGTCTTGAGTGAATTCAAGCTGATTGAAATTGTGGATCTGGAAGCCCTGCGAAAGAAAACATTCAGGGGAATAAAGCGGCCAACCATCATTTTTGTGCTCGAAAACTCACCCGCATCAGAGAACGACGAAGTAGCCACTACAACATTGTCAATGGACTGCTACGATGCGGACACTGACAGCATACAGTTTGGCAAAGCACAGAAATCCACGGTGAAGCGAAGCCAGATCTCACAGTCCGCGTACCTACCGACAGATGTAGGTCCAGCGCCCTGGATGGCTGACGTCGCCGAAGAGGATGCCGCAGCGATTTTGACCAAGGTCTCTTCCGCTGATGCAAGCGTGCTAGAACGCATGGCGGGCGCACCACGGCTAGGCAGCATCATTAAGGTTGTCTATAAACGCAAAGGCCAAAGGGAAGTGGGCACAGCGCAGGCCAACGCTGTTGAAGAAATCCCCGCCGGTCCTGGTGCCGCCGAATGGGAACCCTATGTGATGCTCGCATACGGCATCAAGCTCGGTAGCGCCCGCGCAATCGTTGATTCTGGCTGGCCCATTTATAAAGGCCAGAATGTCTTTCCGGAAAGCCCGCAGGGTGAACCGATGGGATATTGGGACCCTCAGCGTTCAGTGGTGGATTCCTTGCGTCTGTACGCTTACCGTCATCTGTTCGATTTCTCCAAACTATATGCCGTTCGGGAGATTTCGCAACTACCAACAGCTTGCCCAGTGCCCCCGAACACCGCGTTTCAGAATACTGTGCTAATGGTGCAGCTTGCGGAAGACTTCCCCCTCAATCTGTATCTCATGTCCCGCATACCTCAATGGTTTGCCATCAAGACGCTTCGGGCAAGTATCATTGAAGACCTCACAACGCACTGGTTCAAACGCAGCATCATGTTGCTGCCTGTACCGGCCAAACGGACCGCAGCCGATATTACCCGGTTGAAGGCCGCTGGTGAACGTGTGATCACCAGAGACAAAGACTTGTCCAATGCCCACCGGCATGTTGAACAATTGATAGCGGACAGCCCAAAGAAGTCTCTCTTTGACCTGTTCGCAGAGAATAATTCGCTTGTGGCCGGGGCAGACCTCAGCGGAGTTGCGTCCGAGGCCGTAGTCTCCGCTATTCACGAGGAGGGGGACGACGTGGTCAGTGATGACTCATCCTTCAGGATCAAAGTGCCCAATCCCGCTCTGCGCCGGTACTTGGGGTATATGTTGGACCGATTGGTGGATGAAGGCGATGATGTCACCTTCGATGTTGAGAGGCTAGGCTCTTTGCAGGTTCCTTCTAATATAGATGCCGTGGTTGCGGCTATTAACCTGATGCGCAGCGCTGACCCAGCCCGCCAGTTCCAAGACTCCCTGCTGGAACTCGATAGAGTAGTGGCTCACCTGTTCGGCATGTCCGAAACCGACTTGAATTACATCACGACAGAGATGGTTAATGATGGGTTCCTTAAGCAGCTACGTCCCAGCTTTGAACACAGAGGGCTGCGCGTCCAGCCGTATGCGGACCATAGTCAAGGCGACCGCTATGCGTGAGACGGATCGGCCGCCAAAAGTACGAGTGGCTGTTATATCGGGGATCCCGCTTTCCTTCGTTGTCCTATACAAATACCTAGTACTGCCGGGCACGCGCAAACAGCATGGTTCCTTCATGCAAGAGCAGCGGAGGCCGGACAACTCAGGTCGATCATCTGCGCGCCGGCGTTCACTCCCAATTCTGTTAGACGCCTGTGATGCGTGAAAAAAAGTACCTGTGTCCTCTTGGCCAGCTCCCCGATAACCTGGAGCGCCGCGGACGCACGTGTGTCGTCACTGTTGATCAGAATATCGTCAAGAATCACCGGGCAAGGCGCGACCGTTTGAACATGGTGCTCGATCGCGGCCAGTCGCAAGGCCAGATAGAGTTGGTCGCGAGTACCATCACTCAACCCTTCGACCACTACTTGTTCTCTATTCCTTCGAATCGCGACTAAAACCGGCTTGTCATCATCACCAAAACCAGTTGTCAAGCCACTATAATCTCCGAGCGTAAGACCAGAAAAGATCTCGCTCGCGCGACTCAAAACCGGTCCCTGGTGTTTCTCGCGATACGATTCGATCGCTCGCCGGAGCACTTCCGAGGCGAGGCGCAGCCGCAGGTACTGTGCGATCGCCGGGCGAACCCGCGCCAGGGCATCTTCAGCTTTTTGAGCCTGACGCGTGGATTCATCGCTGTTCTGCAACTGGACAAACTCTTGCAACAACCTCCCATGTTCGCTGCCATTCTTGAACACTTCATCCTGAAGAACCTTCAGGCGATCATCAGTCGAGACGATTTCTGACTGAAGAGAATCCAGGTCATATCCCGAAGCTTCCTCCTCGACTTGGCTCACGTCGGAAACTGCATTGCGCTCGATTAGACCAACCGCGATCCGGTCATATTCTTCGCGTTTCTCCGTCTTCTTCTCCGCGGCGGCAATTATTGCCTCAAGCTGCTGATCGTCGTCGCACTTGGCAAGTTCCTTTAATTGTTTGAGAACGTCCTCAGCCACCTGGGCTTTGCTTCTGCAGGTCGATATCGTTGCCGTGTCTTTTCCGTTTTCTGCTTCCAGTTCCTCCCGTTGCGTCTCTGCCTTACCGGTCTCCACCAACCGCAAGTGCAATTGCGTGGCGGCCGCTCCGGCGGAAAGGGAGCCTAGGGACGGGTCAATTGCCCCGACAACCTGAGAAACCCGTTTCTCAAACAGCTCGATGTTATCGCCGATTCTCTTCAGCCGATATTGCAGGCGCTCGGCGTCTTTGAGGTGATCAAATACCTTCTCCAGAACAGCGAGCGCTTCTCCCACCTGCTCGGGAGTGCTGCTTTCGGGCAGGAACAACGCGCTCACTACGGGAGACCACCTTTGTGACCAGTCTGACAACCGCGTTTGACATTGGTCCAGTTTTGCCTGGTGCTTTTGAAGTGACAGCAGCTGCAAGCGCCGACGAATGTCCTTAATGACGTGCGCCTCCTCTTCAAGCTTGTTAGCAAATCCCTCACCGACCTTAAGCAGGACTGCGAGTGACTCATTTTGACCAATTGGCTGCGATCCCACCTCTGCTAAACGCGATCTGATCTGAGTCGCAGCCATCGAAGCCCGCTCCTGCAGGACACGAAGATCGCTCTCTTTTTCACGAGATTGTTGAAGACGGTCGAGAATCGCCCGGCGAGATTGCATCCACTCTTTCATCTCGGTGGGTGAGAGCAGGGCCGAACCTAGTCCGTCCCACTCCCGCGCCCAGCGCTGCCTCAGTTCTTCGTACTCACTTTCTCGGTTTGCGATTTCTTCTTTGACCCTTTGCTGTTCGCGCCTAGCCAAATCAATTTCTTTCACGACTCGATCATGGGTCGCGACGTCTTTTGCATTTGTAAACCGGAGGTCTGCGATTCGATCAGCATCATGAAGGTGCGCCGTGAAAGTGTCCGGTAGCGGAGCATCTGAGCCCGACTGCTTCTGCGCATCCTCGGTCGATAACGTTTTGTCGAAAGCTGAAGCACGAATTAGTCGCCACAATTGATCGCGTGCTGACCGTATCTCCGCCAACTCATGTTCGCCGGCGTCGCCGACCTCGTCAGCCTGACCATCGAGTTCGGTTTGCTTCTCTCGAATTTCTTCCTCAATTTCCGAAAGCTGAGCCGTGAGATCTCTCTGCGTGGATGTTATCGTCTCCCACTCGCGCGCGTACTGGTCAATGCTCGTCAGCAAGGGCGTCTTCAGATTCTCCAGTTCCTGACTGCTTCCCGACCAGGGGCGCAGCCCTTTCAGATCGCCCGCGGTGACTGCAGCCAGCCGTTCAACGTCGGATTTTAGACGCGCAATTGTATGATCGATGTCGCCCAGGGATTTTGCCTCCTCGATGGTCACCCTGAGCGTCGCCGAATCCGGGGGATCGGGGTGCAGAGCCAATTCTTCGCATAGACGTTCCTGCTGCTCTTGTCCGGCCTGCACTTCTTCTTGCGTTTGTGCAAGGGCAGTGCTGAGCCGCGCGTACTCGGTGATCAAAGAAAGGATTTCCGCTTTCCGCGAGTATATGGCCTTCAATTCTTCAGCGTCAGAGACAGGACGATGGCGCCAGATTCCGTTCCAGTCAACTGCCGCGAGCTGAATTTCCTCATCCCGCTCGCTCATCCGCTTTGGCCGATCAGTCACGCCTCGGATGTAATCGCTGGTTCCGGCGTTCAGATCCTCGATCTCTTTTGCGTGGGCCGTGAACAGGTTGCCGACGGGAAGTGCTTCGATACGGTTCTTCCGTTCCGCAATATGTTCGGTTAAGGTCTTGATCTGGCTGGTCGCCTCAGCTAGAGCTGCTGCCGCCTCGTCTCGCTGACTCCGAGCGTCGGCGGGCATTCGTGGAACGGATTCGAGCGTGAGAAGCGCCGTCCGCAGCTCTTGTAGGCGAGCTACGTCGGGCTTGTTGCTGGCGATTCGCCTGAGCCGAACCAATTGCTGTTGCAAGGACTGCGACTCAGCTTTGAGTTTTTCGACCGCTTCTTCCGACGCTTCCAGTTCCGCTTGTTTCTGTTTGACGACCCCGGCGGAAATGGCGAGCCTTCGGACCTCGGACTTGGTCTGCTTATATTCGTCAATGGCACGACTGATGGCTTTCGTTCGAGATTTGGGTGAAAACAACTCCCTCGCCTCCCCATCTAGTCCGTCCAGCAGGGTCCTCAAATCCAGCAGGCCGGTTGCCTGGAACAATGCGCTTCCAATGTCGCCCTTGCCATGTAGCAGTTCTTCGCCGCCTTCGCGCAAACGCCGATGATCCAAGCCAAACAACTGCTCGAATCGTTCACGATCTAGCTCCAGCAAAAACGGACTGAGAGCGTCCTCCAAGATCTGCGCTTCATCGACACTCAAGAGCGTTCCACTGGTTCCCTTCCGGCGGCGAAAAGAGAAACTCTTTCCATCGTCGGATATGGTCGCCCCGACTCGGAGCTCGGAACCCTTGCAGCTATGCACGTCAGCTGTCCTGCTGGGGACTCCGAAGAATAGCGCCGAAATTCCTCTCAGCAGTGTCGACTTGCCGGCTTCATTGTCGCCATAGATCACGTAGTAGTCTGGTTTGCGGAGCGGAAGCTTAATCTCACGGTTGGCGAAGTGTCCAAAGCGAATGAGATCGATGGAATCGATTCTCACAGAACCTCCGAGGCTGCTAATCGCGCGAGCAGGAGTGCCTCGGCTTCTTCAAGCGCTGTACTCAGCGTGGCAGCATCCAGTTTGATCGGTTCCGTTCCATCAGCAACGCCACTGGGCAACTTGTTCTGTAGCTCGGCAATGGCTTCCCAACTAACCAGACTTGTTGGATCCTGGCGAAGGGCCGCAACGATTCTAACGATTTCTCCAATCGGGTCGTCGCGTTTGAGCAAGGCGTTTCGATCCAAACGGGGCAGGGTTGCGATCTGCAACCGCTCTATCCACAACAAGCCGTTTCCACACTCATTTGCGATGCTGATCGCCTCATTACGTGCCTGCTCAGGGTCTCTGTTGAGTTCCGAGTGTGCGTCGGTGGCGCCCACAATGCTAAGGCGTACGGCCGTGACTCGTTCTTGCGCTCCGGAGAGCAACGCTTCAAGGCGGTCCCGAAGTTTTTCATAAACCTCCTCCGCAGTCCGACAGCCGACGGCATCGATTTCGGCCTCAACCCACGGGACAACCGATGTGAAGATCTTCTCGATTGAGATCGTTCCCGTGTCGGAAACCGTTACAAGTTCGCAACTCTTCTCTCCCTGCTCTTTTCCGTGTCGGCCCTGAATATTGCCTGGAAACACAATGTATGGATCGGTGCAGAGAATCTGCCCGTTGTGCACATGTCCAAGGGCCCAGTATTGGTATCCCTTGTTTTTCAAGGCTTGAAGCGAGCATGGCGCATAATTTGCGTGTTCGGAGATGCCCGCAAGATTCGTGTGCAATATTCCGATATTGAAGAAGTTGGGAACCGGCGGCGGATATTTCTCAGCGAGATCCTCGGTAACCTCAGGAGTAGCAAAGCTCTGGCCATGAATCGCTACTCGCAACTTCTCATTCAACATAGTCTGTGGCTCGCTCGCGCGGAAAATCTTGACGTTCCCAGGTGGGCGAAGCTGCTTGATCAACTTGCTCGCGGCATCGTGATTTCCGTGGACGAGGTAGACATCAATGCCGGCGTCCTTCAGGCGCGCCATCTCCCTATTGAAAAATAGTGCCGATTCAAAGCTCTTAAGTCCGGTATCGTAGAGATCTCCGGCAATGACAACGAAGTCCACTTTCTCGGAAATGGCAGCATTCAGAATCTTCTCGAACGCACGTCGGGTGGCGTTGCGAATCTCATTCACCGGAGCGCCCGGATACTGGGCCAGACCTTGAAGCGGCGTGTCCAAGTGAACATCTGCGCAATGGATAAACTTCATTTGCCCTTATTCCCTCGTCTGCTGGCTTGCACAAGCCACTAGGAATACGATCCGCACTATAGTTGTGAATTCAACCCGTGTAAACGAGCCTCCGTATGATCGGGCACGAAGGTTTGGTCTGTTCCTCCATCAAAGTCGACAATTGAGCCACAATCACTTTAGCGCACGAGTTGCCGCCTGCCCCAAAAAGTCAGTCAAGACAAGTTCAAAGTCGCGGTTCACGTCACCGAGACCGCTCTTCGCATGCGCAATTTCGTGCAACAGTGTTCCTGCAAAAGCAGCCAGGCAGGACAGTTGAGAACGCTTAACGATAATTCGTCCTGTCGACGCTTCCCACAGACCATCGGCATCTCCAGTACCGAATGTCTCTGGACGCATGGTTTCTGAGATGACCATCTGTTTGACGGCCTTTGGTAGTCCTCCTACCAAATGAGCAATTGCTTCCCGCTGGTCAAATATTGCGCGTTCACTCTTGGTTAATGCATTGATAGGAACAAACTTGAATTCGAAGCTTTGCAGCCATTCGGCATCGAAAATATTCAGATCACGGACATTCTGCCCCGAAATGTCCTTCAGCCCTCGGAGTGATTGGCGCACGTTGTCGGGAACATTCACGACCCGATAGCCGTCGGAGCGGGCCCGGTCAATGGCTTCCGGATACAACATGATTTCGCCTGCAGTGACGAACAGGATCTTCCCGGTCGTGTTCAGAATTTGGCATCCATGAACAGCCACGTCGAGCCACCCGACTTCGTCAGCATTGGTACCAAGCTGCACCTTCTCTAGCTCAGTTCCTAAGGTATTTGCCACCGCGGCCGAGGATGCCACTAGAAGCATGGCCTTTACCCGGTCGCTATACGCAGTCCGCCCCACATTCGTGCGTTCGCGGTTCAACGCCCTTCGCATCCCAGCGGTCAGAGACGTGATGTTGTAAGAGAACGCGAAATTCCCCTCTTCCGCCACAACGATTCCATTCACATAAATCCGAGACGGTTTGCCTGTAATTGGCGACAGAATCTGGCCAAATTGTGTGGCCTCGAGTTGCGGTTCGCCGGAGAACTTAAGAAAGAAGTCCTTCGCCTTAACTATCTCAGCATCCGCAATCCCGAGAAGCATGATTTCTGTCCCTGCGAACTCAGGTCCCGAAGCAGGCGTAATGGCAGCATGAAGTGTTACTACGTCTTCAAATCCGTGTTTTGCGCTCTTCCGCAGCTCGATGTTTCCACACCGTGACCGGATATGGACATCGACACCACGGCGGCTGAATGTCGCCAGCGCATCCTTTAGGCCCACTCCGAACCGCCCGATCACCTTTGACGAATTGTGAAGCTTTTCCTCGCTTTCATTCTGGGTCAAATGTTCATAGCGCAGGCCACGCCCATAGTCGCGAATCTTCCAGACATTCTCGGAGACTCGCTCGATTGCGATCTCTCCAGTACCCGACAACACCTGCTCATCAAGAGCGTTTGATATCAATTCACGAGTCGCGTGGCACAGTTCCCAGCCTTCAAGAATCCTTTCGATATTGAGGTCAAAGAGGCGAGCTGTCGCGGTCGATGACATCTTGGCTCCTCCGCCCATTCCAGAGGAAGCCCCGGAGTCTGCGTCTGCGAAGCAGATACCGACCTTCGCACTGGGTAATGCCACTATATTATAGAAATCTATCTCCATGGAGCACAATCTATTCGCCCCAGTAACTTGGAGGCCATTCACTTAATCTAACACTGACGGGGTTTTACATTGACAATAGCTTTCGTGCGACGATAATGTGATCAGTCCTCGGAGTAGTTATTTGTGAGAGTTGAATCCATCCATGTCCAGAACTTCCGCGCAATCGAGGACGAAACAGTGCTATTCGATGATTACACCTGCCTCGTCGGTCCCAATGGTTGTGGCAAGTCCACCGTCCTCACGGCGCTAAACATTTTCTTTCGCGAAGCTGAAAACACGGCAACAAGCGTTGTAGAACTGAGCCGCGAAGACTTCCACAAGTGCAAAACTGAAGAGCCAGTAAGAATAACGGTCACGTTCACAGATCTCAGCAGCGAGGCCCAAGACGCCCTGAAGGATTACGTGCGCCAAGGCAGACTGATCGTGTCATCTGTGGCTACCTTTGACGAGAAACTCCAGAAGGCCGAAGTTAAGCAATTCGGGGAGCGCCTTGGTATTCCGGACTTTCGCAAATATTTTGAGCTGGATAAGCAAGGTAAAAAGGCTCAAGAACTGAAGGATTGTTACGCAGGGTTGAAAAAGATGTACTCAGATCTGGGGGCAGCAAGTACCAAGCCGCAGATGGAAGACGGATTGCATGCCTACGAGGCTCAGCACCCTGAACTCTGCAAGCCGCTGCCGAGTGAGGACCAGTTTTACGGCGTCTCCCGAGGTGTAAACAGGATCGAACCCTACTTGCAGTGGGTATACGTCCCGGCGGTAAAGGATGCCGCCACCGAGCAGACTGAATCAAAGAGCTCCGCTATGGGCAAGCTGTTGGCGCGCAGGGTGCACGCCCAGCTCTCCATTGATGGTCGTGTTGATGCGCTGAAGCATGAGGCAATGGAGAAATACAGGACCATTCTCCAGGAAAATGAGGAGGGCCTTAGGAAGCTCGCTGACGCCCTGACTCTGCGATTCCATCAGTGGGCGCACGACCGCGCCTCGCTGGAATTGCAGTGGCAGGATCAAGAGAAATCCGTCAACATCGCCAAACCGACTGCGGAGGTCAAAGCGATCGAAGGTACGTTTAGGGGAGATCTTTCGCGGTTCGGTCACGGGTTGCAACGGTCTTTTATTTTTGCCTTACTGCAAGAGCTGTCGGAACATAAAGACACAGGCCCTCGGCTGGTTCTCGGTTGCGAGGAGCCAGAGCTCTATCAGCACCCACCCCAAGCGAAACATCTTGCTTCTGTTCTACAGAAACTCAGTACGCAAAATGCGCAGGTGATGGTTTGTACCCACAGTCCTTACTTCGTTTCCGGACGCACGTTTGAGAATGTCAGGCTAGCGATGAAAGACGGTTCTGGTAAGGTTGCAATAAAGTATGCGACCTACGACGATGTGTCAAAAGCCATCGCAGCGGCAACTGGCACAGCCCCCATCAAGCCAGGAGGCATGGCAGCAAAAATCGAGCAGGAAATGGAAAGTCCGCTCCACGATATCTTCTTCGCGTCCTTCAGGGTCTTGGTTGAAGGGCAAGAGGATGTAGCCTACATAAGTTCGTATCTCAGTCTGCTCGGCCGTTGGAATGAGTTTCGCAGTCTCGGCGGGCACGTTATCCGAGTTGAGGGCAAGAGCCACTTGATACAGGCGCTCGCAATTGCGAACGAGTTTGAGCTTCCGTATTTCGTGGTCTTCGACTGCGATGGGGATACGCCCGCTGATACACCCGAAAAGACGACGGGGAGAAGGCAAAAGCACGAAGCGGAGAATAGGGCAATATTTCAACTAGCCCAAGCTAAGAACAAGGACAGTTTTCCGACAAATGTTGTGCTTGAGACGAATGTATCCGCTTGGCCCAACACAATCGCTGACGTGATTGAAGGGGAAATTGGAAAAGAGGCGATCGCGAAGATCAAAGACAAAGTCATGACCAATCATGGATTCAGTGGGTACATGGAGAAGAACCAACTGTTCATCGGTTACGTCATGGCCGAGGCGTGGGATCAAGGTCTAAAATCCAAGACATTGATTGCACTATGCGAATCTCTGCTCACACTTGGACGATCGCTGCTTCCAGCGGTAGCTCCTACCCAGAGTGTAGAGGGCGCTAATGCGGGGCAACAGCCAACACTCGCTTTCCCAGTGCCGGCTAGACCTGCTGCGCCAACTTCCTGACTTCAGCAAGTCAGCCCTCACGGGCTGCCATGGCATCGTGCGGCCTTCACGGTCGTTCGAAAGTTGGAACGAGCCAACATGGCAACTTCTCGCCCACAGGGTTCCTCGAAAAGTGGGAAATAGTGCAGGCTCCGACTGATCGGCCGTCAGTCACCCATTCGAGTTGATCCTTTTTCTCCGTTGCACCACCACCTCAGCGATCACCCAAAACCGGCCACTGATTATCACCTGAAAACCGGCCAACGAGAGTAGCGTCCGGGACATTGATTCCCGCGGAGGCTTGTAGGCTCCGGGGGCATGGCCAATGTCTTGAACGAAGAGAAGAAACAACAAGTCTTAGCTCTGGGACGGCTGGGCTGGTCGCTGCGGCGCATCCAGCAAGCTACCGGAATCCGTCGTGAAACCGCAGGTGTGTACCTGAGAGCGGCGGGGATTGCGGTGCGTCCGCCCAGTGGCTGGGGGCGGTACGAACCAAAACCGGCCAACGAAGTGATCACCGACTCCGGTGCGGCAAAACCGGCCATTCCGGTGATTCCCGCTCCCCTCGACCCTAACTGCAACCCCAACCCCGAAAACCTTTCTAATAAGGGAAAAGCAAAAGCAACTTCAAAACCGGCCAACGAGGTGATCACCGACTCTGAAGTGGTCACCGGCGCCAGTGTCTGCGAGCCGTACCGGGAAGCCATCGACTTGGGGCTCAGCCGCGGCCGCAATGCTATGGCGATCTGGCAGGACTTGGTTTCCGAGTACGGATTCGCCAGCAGCTACCAAAGCGTGCAACGCTTCGTGCGCAAGCGACGCGGAACGCAAACCCCCGAAGCCCGTGTCGTGATCGTCACCGCGCCCGGCCAGGAATCGCAAGTCGATTACGGCACCGGTCCCATGGTGCGTGATCCCGAGAGCCGCAAGTACCGGCGCACCCGGCTGTTCGTGATGACGCTGGGCTGCAGCCGCAAATCGGTTCGTTTGCTGACCTTCCGCTCCAGTTCGCGCATCTGGGCCGAACTGCACGAACGAGCTTTTCGCCGGCTGGGCGGCGCCACCCGCATCGTCGTGCTCGACAATCTGCGCGAGGGCGTGCTCGTCCCCGACATTTACGATCCCACTCTCAATCCTCTTTATCGCGACGTGCTGGCGCACTACGGCGCGGTCGCCATGCCTTGCCGGATTCAAGATCCCGACCGCAAAGGCAAAGTCGAATCCGGCGTCGGTCACGCGCAGAAAACACCGCTGAAAGGCTTGCGCTTCGAGACTCTGGAAGAAGCCCAAGCTCACCTCGATCACTGGGAGCAACGCTGGGCCGACACGCGCATCCACGGCACCACCAAACGGCAGGTCGCCGCCATGTTTGCCGAAGAGAAACCCACGTTGTTACCGCTGCCGCTGGAGCCGTTTCGCTATTACCAGTACGGCGAGCGCATCGTGCATCTGGACGGCTGCGTCGAAGTCGAAGCCGCCTACTACGGCGCGCCGCCGGGCTGGATCGGACGCGTGCTGCGAGTGCAATGGGATGAGCTGTATGTCCGTCTGCTCGATCCCAAGACCGGGCAACTGCTGCGCGAACACGTGCGCCAGAAGCGCGGCTGGTATCGCATCAAAGAAGAGGACCACCCCAAGCGAACGCCGCTGCGCACCTCCCAACTGCTGTGGCGAGCCGGTCGTGCTGGGTCGCACATCGGTGCGCTCTGCGATGCCATCCACCGCCAGCAAGGCGAAGTCGGTGTGCGCCGCATTCTCGGCGTTCTCTCCCTAGCCAAGAAGTACGGCACCGCGGCGGTCGATGAAGCCTGCGCCGCTGCGCTCGACATGGGAGTGCAGGAATATCGCTTTGTCCGCCGCTATCTGGAACGCTGTCCCCAAGCCCCACTCAGTTTGCACCAAGTCGATCCCCTGATCCGCGAGTTAGTGCAGTACCGCGACTTCATCAACTACAGAACCAAGGAGATAGAAGAATGAATCTGATCGAACTCGATCGTGCGCTCAAACAACTTCGCCTGGGCGGAATGGCCGCCACGCTGGAGACCCGTCTGCGCCAGGCCCAAACCGAACCGCTCGCCCCCATCGATCTGCTCTCCTGCCTGGTCTCCGACGAACTCGCCCTGCGTGGCGAGCGCCTGCTGGAGCGGCGGAAAAAGCAGGCCCAGTTCCGCGACTCGCAGAAGACTCTCGACAACTTCGACTTCACCTTCAATAAGAAGATGAATCGCAGCCTGGTCTTCGACCTGTCCACCGGCACCTTCATCTCGCGCCACGAAGATGCCCTGTTTCTGGGCCCACCCGGCACCGGCAAGAGTCACCTGGCACAAGCCATCGGCCAAGCCGCCATCCAACAGGGATACCGCGTGCTCTATCGCGAGACCCATGCCTTGCTCGATGATCTCGCCGAAGCCACGCTCGACGGCACCCGCAAAGAGCACATGGAATTCCTGGTGACCGTGCCCCTGCTCATCGTTGACGATCTCGGCATGCGCAAGCTGCCGCTCACGGCCGCCGAAGAACTGCTGGAAATCATCATGCGCCGCTACGAACGCGCCAGCACGATGCTAACCTCGAACCGGCCGGTAGAAGACTGGGGCAAACTGCTGGGCGACGCGGCCGCCGTCAGCGCCATGCTCGACCGCCTACTGCACCACGGACACGTGCTCAAGTGCGGCCCCCGGAGCTGGCGAACCAAAACCGACTTGCCACCACAGGAGGCGGCAGGGTAGAACATTCTCAGTCCTGGACGGCCAATCCCGTTGGCCGGTTTTGAAGTGATAACTGGTGGCCGCTTTTGAAGTGATCACTGAGGACCAATGGGTTGCTTGGATATTGTCCGGATGGTCATCTCTCCACGCTCCTCCCACTCCTTTGGGATTCTTATGATCTGGAACGATGTCGCTGTTGTGGCTTCTTCGTGGAAGAGCTTCGCGACTCGAACGAGTCGACTTCCGTAGGTATCTGCGGTCAGCTCGACCGCCATTGTATCCGTGTCGGCACCGCACCCGATGATGCCGAGGTGCGGGCCTGCGAAGGAGGAGTCATTCTACGATCAGTCTCCCTAGTGGTCCTCCCACGCACGGGTCGCCGGACATGCTTCAACATATCCAAATTGATCTCAGGGACTTCAGTTGTCGTCAGTCAAATCGAATCGATACCTCTTGAGGTGATTAAACTGACTGAACGAAAGGTTGCCCAGGTGTTGAAGTTGGCCCACTATGATTCCAGGAGCAATTCCCAACTCGGCTGCGAACTCAACAATCGATTTGTCATCCCCTGGCCAACGACGAAAGAAATAGCGCATTTTCTGACGTGGTATTAGTAGTTCTGCGGCAAAGTCATTCGCTTCGTTTTCCTGCTTGTCAGATCCTTTGGTACCAGAATCATCAATGAAAACGTCCCTTTTACCATGCAACACGATGTGCCCACACTCGTGAAAGAACGCATGCCAGAACTGATCATCGCTCTTATAGCGGCAGCTCAACTGAATCAGAGCTTTCTCCGCTGTTAGCCACTGTGTCGCACCACTCACGTGAGTACCAGAAAGCTCGGCAACAAACACGACTGCGACTCCCAATTGACGGGAGCGTTCGACGAGTTCAGCTTTGATTTTGGCTGGAGGAACTGTGGTGAGACTTCGCAGAGCCTGAAGCTCCGCCCTGAAGGCAGATCTGTCGAATCGCTTGCAGCGGACCTTCTGAGCCTTTATTTCGCCAATCCGCAACCACGCTGCCATCGCACCTGGCGACACTTTGAAGGCGGTGGATCTGTGAAACGTGGCTCTCGGACTCAGCCACATCTGCCTCCAGACGGTGGGGTCCGATACTCCAAAGAATGCCAGGGTCTGTTCAACCAACTCTGACTTGTCGGCAGTTGCCGTCAGCCAACCTCTTTCCGTTAGCTCCTTGATTGGAAGGTCGTTAAGCCAGGTCACGAATTTCTTGAGCCTTTCCTTGTCGTGACACTTGGCAAGAGCTTGCTGATAGTTTGTCTCTAACGCGTTCCAGAATGACGCTGGAATTCGCAGCACCTTTTCGAATTGCAAGGCGGTTTCTGGTGTGATCGCCGCCTTACCTTTGACAATCTCGTTGATAGTCTTCAAAGGCCGACCTGTCCTCCCTGCCAGGTCGGCTTGGGTCATGCCAATAGACAGGAGAGTCTCCAACAGGGTCTCGCCGGGTGGGATTGCATATTCCGGGGCGTAAATGAGCTTTTGGTTAGTCGTCATGATAATTAGTGACCTCTGTGACTTTGATCTTGGTCACGCGTCCAAAATCTACCCCTCCTTTGTTTGGGATTGGCGCCGGGTTGTGCACGGCGACGAACACCAGTCGGTACGGGTAGTCTGCATCTACAGCAAACTGGCCAGCGTGGCTTCCAGTGAGAGCATGAAGTTTGGCCGCGGGGAGAGCTTCCATCTCCTTCAGGGTGGTCGCAGCACTGAGTTGCTGCAGGCGCCGGGCAATGAGGCGGCCACGTTGCTTGCCCCATCTCCGCGTCAACTCCCTCTCCGAGTTGCATGACCGCGCCAGCGTTGGCGAGGAGAACTGGATTTCCATACTCCACAGTCTGATGCATTATCTTAACCCCTAGACTAAAGCCCTTGACAGACATATGCAAGTGATGTATTAACCTTATAGGTTAATCATACTGGTTCACACGAGACAGCCCGAATTGAGCAGCAATAGCGGAACGGCATTCTCGTTTCGGGCCGTGCTTGCCCGACTGCAGCAATTCAGCGAGGAGGAGCAGATGGCAAACGCAGCAGAACACATGACCGCCAGCGGCATCGCGGGTGCAATCACCTACTTGGCGATGTGCAGGTACTATCATCGCCACCCCACGATTGGCGAAGCGCTCACGGGCATAGGCGTTGCGGTCGTGAGCGGGATGGGTCCCGATCTGCTCGAACCAGCCTTGCACCCGAACCATCGGCAGTTCTGCCACAGCATAACCGCTGGCGCTTTAGTGCTGAAGGCGGGCACCGGCATCTGCAACGATGCGAACCGGCAATGGACAGAATTGGCGAAGATCGTTACGGCCTGCATCATCGTTGGATACCTTACCCATTTGGTCCTGGATGCGTGCACACAAAAGGGACTGCCAATACTCGGAAAGCCAGGAGCTTGAAATGACCACTGAAAACACCATCACCATCACCGTAGAAACAACCAGAGGAACGAAAACGTTGACAGTCGAAAAGACAATCAAAGTCAGCGAACTCATCGCCAAGGTCGTCGCGCTTTGCGGGTTCAACCCGGGCGACCGATTCGACCTGTTTCTCAAGGCTGACCTGCAGAACCCTTTGCAGCCAGAACGACCGCTTGTCTCGTACCACATCGAAGACGGTGCGATTCTTGTCCTGAGCCAAGTCGGTAGCGGAGTCTAGGCAAATGGCGGTCGACCCAGCGATCACGCGGGAGGTTCTTCGGGCTGAACTGGACGCAGTGCGGCAGTACGGTCGCGTGCACAGATGGGGTACGATTCCCAATTTCGCCAGCCTGCAAGTGCTAGTCACGCTTTACGCGCACAATGACGACCTGTACATCATCGAGATCACCGCTGACGACTACAAAGAAATGCCGCCACTCTTCGAGTTCGTCGATCCCCATACGGGCGAGCGCGGCACTCCCCACGCCTATCCAAAAGGCAATGACACTTTCTTCCACACTTCGGGGCCGTGCATTTGTGCGCCCTTCAACCGAAAAGCCTACAAGTCCTTCGTCCAGACGGGCCCTCACAACGACTGGACATACGGCGATTGGATGAGATCCAGGGCCAACAATTTTGATTGGTCGAACGTCACCACGCTGGCGGACATGCTCGGCATGATCCAAAGCCGTCTCAGCCAGCCAGCGCAGTATCAAGGGCGCATGGGATGAGTAAGGAAACGAGCAGGCACGTATACATCCATGAGTCAGTTCTCAGCGAATCCGGCCGGGTATTCCGCAAAACCCGGAGCCTATATCGCCGGCATGAATCCATTGTCTACTGGGCGGGACGCGAAGATCGGGACGCGCTTGTGGTCACGACTTGCATTGCGCCGAATGCAAAAACGACCGCTGGTTCCTTCCGCACCAGTGCCAGTTCCAATGCGCACGCCATCAGCAGGACCAACGAACTCGGGCTTGCGATCCTCGCGCAGGTTCACACGCACCCAGGACCATGCACCGAACATTCGAACGGCGATAGCGCGGGAGCCCTGATGCCCTACGACGGTTTTTACTCCCTTGTGATACCAGGATATGGGACGCAGCCCTTATGGCCACTCACAACGGCGGGCGTATACGTTTATTTGCGAGGAAGATTTGTTCGCTTGGGCGCGACTGAGATCCAGAATGTGTTTCGACTTCTCCCTGCTCTGGTTGACCTGAGATGAACGAGCCGTTCCCGCAAACTGCCGCAGAATTCTACGCGCGACGCGATGATCGGACCAACCGGTGCACGTTGCGCCGCGAATATCAACACACGCGATGTCTGGTGACTGGGGATGCCAGATTCTTGAATACAAGGGTCGGACAGACGTTGTTCGTAACAGCGTGCAATTTGCTCTCGCGGTGGTGCCGCCATGTCGAATTGGCACTCCCGGGCGAGGACTGCCATGCTCTCCTCAATCTCCCCTGTGTACGCGAGCCACGCCTGTACGGAGCGGTTTTGGCAATGATGACCGATGCGGACCCGTTCGGTGTATTTGCAGTCGTCAAGACCCCATCCACGAACTGTGATATTCAACTTCATCTCGGGCCGAATCCAGTCCAATACTCACCCCATCTCGTTTGCGCCGCCGCCAACGGATGGCTCGCTGAGCTTGCCACGAATGGCCCTATTTCGCTCGAGTTAAAGGGCGATAACTCGATTGGTGCGCTAGCGGCGGCGTGTCTCAGTGGAGCGCAAGTGTTCAAGATTGCGACCACACAGGAGCCAGTGCTGCGTGATGGAGTTCTGAATTTGTGGAATTTAAGCTGGTCAGAGGAGGGGGTGAATACCAGTGGAGATGCGGCATGTGAAGGCGATGTTGGAAGCATTGTGTTGATCGGTGCGGGATCAGTTGGCTCGGCAGCCGTGTACTCCATGCACATGGCGGGGATCACGACGCAAGTACGCGTGATCGAGGGTGATCGAGTCAAAGTGGAGAATTTCAACCGGTCACCCCTATTCGGAAGACAGACATATGGCGCAAATAAGGGACACGCACTGCAGATTGCCCTCGCAAATTCAAGCGTTGGCATCCTAGAGGTTCACGAGGGGTGGTGGGACAGCTACGTGCAACAGCACGGACGTCCGCAGGGGGATCTTTGGTTGCCGTTGGCCAACGAGTTCGGAGTTCGCTGGTCTGTGCAAAATAACTATCCTCCTGTGATGGTGCATGCTTCCACTGGTGTGAATTGGACCGTCAACTTTGGCAGGCATATACCATTGAGAGATGATTGCTTGATGGATCGATTCCCTGATGATGCGCCGGTTGAAGCAATTGCTTGCGCAACGGGCCAGGTACAGGTGCGTGATACCCGTATTGACGCTGCGCTCCCGTTCGCCTCACTATTCGCAGGAGTACTCATCGCTGCCGACATCTTGCGCCTCACCATTCCGGGCTACCCCCACACTCCAAACTACTCAGCTGTCGATTTCGGCGGGACCATGGAATCCATTCATTCATGGGACCGGCACCCGCGGTCGGGCTGTATCTGCACCAAACAACTCCCCGGTCTATTCACTTCAGTGAACAATGGCAGCCGATACGCCAACCTCATTCACGTTGGGTAATCACTCTTCCTCTGACCGGCGTGTTTGTAGATTTTACGATGCCGTAGCTGACGATCGAATAGCCGGCCGTCAGTCACCTATTCTGGTTGATCCTTTTTCTCCATTGCACCACCAATGTGTTGCTTGGATATTGTCTGGGTGGTCATCTCTCCAAGCTCCGCCCATCCCTTTGGGATCCCTGTGGTCCGGGACGATATCGTTGTAGTCCGTGAACTCCTCGTGGCAAATTGCGCACTTCCTATCCTGCTCGACAATCTTTCGGTTCAGCAGTTTCCGCATTTCTGCCGGTGATCGGAGTTCCCGATATCCCCTGGGGTGATGGGGGTCTTCGACACGCTGCACGCCTAGCCGTATCAGCCTGGGCTTGTTCGGCAGGAGTTCCCGGCCACAGCAGGAAATCGATTTGTGGATCGGACAGAATTCATTGCGACGGAGCCTCATGACAGCTCTCCTGTAATACCTGGGTGAAATGCGGTTAATGGAATGGGGAAATCGGACAAGTTCTCTCCTCCTCGGACACGCTTAGGGCCGGGGAGGTGAAAGGCTTGGTTTGAATATGGAATGCCGCTTCAGGCGTTAAGGGGTCTTGGGCCTCCCGGAGCACAAGCTTTAAGGGTGCGGATATCGTTTCGGAAGGGGCAAATGGCTGTGGCCGTGTTTTCCACAGTTACATCCACAGATATTTCGTGATTATGCCGAGAATTGCGTTGACATCGATGAAGCAACTGTTTAGCTTGGCTTTCGTCGACGGCTGAAAGGATTGGCGAAATAAAACTTGTCAATCCAAAGTAGGCTGAGTGATCTGCCCGACGGGGCAACCTGAAGGGCAACCAGACCCGAAAAAACCGACTGACTCTGCGAGGGTCAGTTGGGGTTTGGAATTGCGAAAGCAGTGATTACATCAAGGGCTGCGACGGTGCATGCCTCCACGCTGTTGGCTCTCTCGCAAGAGTTGGCGGCTAGAGCATAACCAATGTCGCAGCCTTTCCTATTTCGAGCGGCGCTGATTGCGCTCGGCACTGCCATTTGCCGCCGAATGCAATTCTGCGTGACCATTTGACATGGCCATCGTCACGCTCCCGTTTCCCCCGCGAATCGTGGATGCGCATCTCAGAGGCCCAATTGACCCGCCGATTCCCCAAGGCTTTGACCGGCTTGCACCACCAAATGCGCAGCAAGCTCTCTTGTAAAATTGCAATGCGATGGCAGTGACGATCGAACTGCAGAATCTCGGTGATGCGCGGCTTGGCAGAGAAATTATTGCCAATGTCGAGCACGCATTGAGTGACAAATCAGGAGAGTGGCGGGTGTCGATCGCCGGATCTCGCGCAAGCGAGAATTGGGAGATGAGAGTCGAGGGACCAAGCGGCTTCGAGCGGTCGTATACTTTGGCGAGTGCTGCAGGGGAGCACGAGCCTGAGGCAATTCGCAAATTGATTCTCAAACTTGTATCAACGTGCCGGACGTGAACCCTGCTCGCGCTTTCGGTTTACCGATACTGAATGAACAGCCTTCAGCAAGGTCATCTTCAAACCCGAGAGCCGTGAATGGGTAGGAATCCGAATGCGAATCGCCGCCTCGACGAGCACGTCCTGCGAGCGTTGAACAAGATCAGAAAGCCAAGTACGGCGGAAGAAATTACGGGATTACTCAATTGCGACCTTGATCCGGGAGATCCGCCTTTTGAGACGAAAGACATCGCGAACTGGTTGCGGAATGCCAGTGGTAAGGTGCTGAGATTGCATTGGCTGGAGACTCGGCCCCGCAGGTAGTCCATGATTCGACAGTCCGAGTGGTCCCACGAACTGAGGGCGAAATATTTCGCTTCTGACGTGGCAGGCGTAATTTCTCGCGCGATGGTGGGTCTCACACACGCCACCCTTTATGCGTTTGTCACGAATCCCACTCTTCTCGGGCCACTTTTGTGAACTTCATCCCGTCGCAGATCACCCTCCTAAGGCCGAGATAGCTAAGATTGAAACGCCCTGTTCGGTGGCAAGACGGGCATTCAAACCTGACGCTATAACTCTTACCGGAAAAGTGAGTTGTAGTTGGCATCTCTACGCAGCTCACCTTCGCATGGCTGATCCCGTCGGAGTGAAACGGATCGGGGCACTTGCCAATATTCTCCGTCCTCACCGCCGCAATATCTCGGCATGTGGGGCAACGCTTTCCGCGGGTCCCTGACATGGCTCACCGTCCCTCTGGCGTCCTTGACATTCGAAAAGTTCGGGCATACCCTGAACGCGATTCGGCAAGCGGAAGAGTGGGCCCGCCTGGGTCCACTTCCGAGGGGATTCCGCTTGGCCGACTTCCCTCAAAATTGAGCCTGGGTAAGTGTGCGCAGACCCACACGTGCGCAGCCGCATGTTGTGCGAGTTATGGGATTGGAAGCTGAGGTGAGGAATGGATAAACCTTACTTTGCGAGCTTGGCGGAAAAGGCTTTGCAGGCCGAGGCCGCTCAGAATGTCCTTTCTAAATTGCAAGGTGAAGTTGCGACACTTCTCGCGGGGTGGGGATACAAGCTGCCACATCCCGGCCCATCGAACAGCGCCGGGAATGTCCGCGACGACTTGCAGGAAGCGCTCAACCAGGTCCTCTCTCCCCCCTCGGACAAGGGCAAGACCGAAACCCCGCATCAACCGCCAGCCCACACTCTCGAGGTCCAGATCAAGGCCCTCGTAGACCGCCTTGGCCGGATCGAGCAAGTAGTGGGCAAAATCGAAGGCACCCTCGGGGACTGGGGTTGGCGCGAACAAGCCACCTATCTTCGTACGAAGCACGAGCCGCAACAGAAAGCCGCCGGGGCGCCGAACTGGTCCCTGTTCCTCGAACTCGCCAAGGCGACTCCGCACCCGACCCACAAAGAGGCGGGCCACAACATTCGCCAACAGGCAATCAATCGCTTGAATGATGTAAACGTTCTGGCTGATTCCTACACCCCGCTGATGGCGCGTCGCCTTGCGGCGGACCTGACGGCCCACGACCGCATTCACGAGATTTTCAAGAAATACGGTTTCGAGAGCAGTGGTCGGGACGATGAAAAAAGGCTGACCACCATCCTCGAAGGTTGCAGCTTCCCGGAAAAGATGAATCCGGACGAATTCAAGGGATGGCCGCGCGCTGCGGTGGGCGGATCCTTCGCGCAGGACCTGGCCACCGCCCTTGACTACATGCCTTCCACTTGGGCTTTGGAACGTGAACTCGCAATCCAGGGTTTGGCGGGACCAGGTTTGGCAGGACCAGGTTCGGCAGGACAAGGTTCAGCAGCATCAGGCCTGGGAGGACAGGGAGGAGATCCAGGCAATCCTGGCCCGGCCAACACCTCCCCCAAGGACACGGCTTGGAAAGCTGGTCTTATGGGGCTGGCGTTCTCAGGAGGAGGGATCCGCAGCGCAACTTTTAATCTAGGCATCCTGCAGGGACTGGCCAAGCTCGGTCTGCTGCGCAAGTTCAATTATCTGTCGACGGTTTCCGGTGGCGGCTACATCGGCTCCTGGCTGATCAACTGGATCAAGGAGGACGGAGTCGGGGAGGTCGAGCGCCGTCTTTGTCCCGACTTCACCCCCGATCCGAGAGACCTCCGCCTCGAACCCATTCGCTTCCTCCGCGATTTCAGCAACTATCTCACCCCGCAAATGGGCCTGTTGAGCGCGGATATGTGGATGATGGCCGTGGTCTGGGTGAGAAACACTCTCCTGAATCTTTTGATCTTGTTGCCTGCGATGTTTGCCGTCCTGCTGGTTCCCCGGGTTCCGGAATTGTGGGCCCAGGCGGTCGCACCGGTTCCACTCACGAAACCGGGCTCCATCCTTCCTGACTGTAATCTTCCCGCCGCCTACCTGTGGGCCCTTGTCCTGTTGATCCTTTGGATTGCTGTTCTGGTTGGCCTGAATCTCCGCCAATTTCCCCCCAACGCGGGCGGAGCAGCCGCAGCCCCAGTCAACGCCCGACAGCGTTTTTATTCGCGACCCTGGGGTGTGCTCACCTTTATCGTGCTGCCCATCCTGGCGGCAGCCTGGCTGGCTTCGCTCGAACTGTGGTGTCATGCTGGAGATTCTGGCGCATGGGAATGGACTCGGGTCGGGGTGTTCGGTTCCTTAATGATCGGCATTCTCCTGGTGAATGCCAACTACTTCCAGTGTTTCAGAGCGACGCATGGAGGAGGGTCAAAAACCAGCGCGCGCGCCGTGTCGGCCATGGTGGTCATTGCTGTGACTCTAGGCGTAGTAACTGCCTTGCTTACGATGGGACTGGAAGCGATTTTCGGCTTTTGGCGGCAGCCATCGCATCTCTGGCATGTGCCTGCCTCCGCCGCCGTGACGGTATTCGGCATCCCGCTGGTTGTCCTGGCACTGTTCTTGGCCTTGATCCTGTTGGTGGGCTTCATGAGCCGGAATCTGCCTGACGGCGCGTCCAAGTGGTTAATTCGCATGCGCGCCTATATTGCCATTTACTCCACCCTTTGGCTGGCGTGGGCAGCAATCTCGATCTACGGCTCGTGGCTCGATTATCACATTCGCAGTTTGTGGTACGCGAAACTGCCCCTGATTGCTGGGTGGGCCTGGGCCACCATTCGCGGCGTGCTCGCAGGCAAGAGCCCGGACACGAAGGGAGGCAAAGCCGATTGGAAGACCTCGCTCGGCTTTTACGCTACGGTAGGACCCTACGTATTCATCATCGGCTTGTTCCTGGCGCTGTCGCTCGCTACCCAAAGCGCGGTAATGGCGACGACCGATTTCCTGAAAACCACAAGTCTCGTCCACTCCTGCTTCGTGCTGATGTTGCCAATCGCAGCGACCGGCCACGAGTGGGCATGGTCTGTGCTGTTCTGCCTGGGCTCGGCAACGATTGTTGCCTTCTGGCTTTCATTCTGGTTTGACGTCAACGAGTTTTCGTTAAACAATTTTTATCGCGGCCGACTGGTGCGCTGCTATCTGGGAGCGAGCAATAAGAAGCGGCGTCCCAATCCGTTCACCGGTTTTGATCCGGAGGATGAGCGATGGACACTCTCGGAATTCAAGAAGAACGGCCCCAACCCCAAATACGAAGGGCCGTTCCCCGTCTTTAACGCCACACTGAACCTCGTCCATGGAGACGAACTGGCGTGGCAGGAACGCCGCGGGGCCTCCTTCACCTTCACCCCCGACCTGTGCGGTTACGAGACTCCATGGCACGCTCCTGCCAATCCGCAACCGTTCGCAAGACTGGAGTTCCTCGGGTATCGGGAAACGGTCGATTACGCCTACCCTGCGCCGGGCATGCATCTTGGGACTCCCATGTCCATCTCCGGTGCCGCCCTGAGTCCGAACATGGGCTTCTATACCCGCGCGGCCACGGGCTTTCTCATGACGATCTTCAACGCGCGATTGGGCTGGTGGCTGGGCAATCCCCGTCATAAGACAACCCGGCACCGAGCTGGTCCAACTCAGGGCCTCGCTTACCTCATGAAAGAACTGCTGGGACTCACTAATGATCGCTCTGGGTTCGTCTACGTTTCAGATGGCGGCCACTTCGAAAATCTTGCCCTCTATGAACTGGTACGGCGACGATGTCGCTTCATCGTCGCCTGCGACGCCGAGGAGGACGCCAAGTTCGCATTCAACGGTTTGGGCAACGCCATTCGAAAGTGTCGCGAGGACTTTGGGGTCGAGATCGATCTGCGGGTCGACCTGATCAAGCCGGAGATAGCGAACCTGCTCAGTCGCAGTCACTGCGTAGTGGGGACGATTCAGTACCCCGATCAGGTTGGCCTGGGGTATCTCGTATACCTCAAAACGTCCCTGGTGGGAGATGAACCGGAGGACGTCTTGCAGTACCATGTCGCGCATCCGGATTTTCCCCATCAGTCGACCGCCGATCAGTGGTTCACTGAATCGCAGTTTGAGAGCTATCGTCGGCTCGGGCTGCACATAGCCGAGACCACGTTCCAACGCGCCGTAGGGGACCAGCAAAGTCAAACCGGCAACCCCAATTACCGGCAGTTGCTGTTCGAAGAACTGAGAGACAACTGGTACCCGCCCGTCAAAGCCATCCAGAAGAACTTCACGCGTCACGCGCAAGCTCTCGATGCTTTGGTCGGGGAGATGCGTTCCGACACGACCCTGGTCAAGTTGGATACGTTGCTGATTCCGGTACTGGGTGCTGCAGACCCGAAGATTGAGGAGACGGAAGAACCCAAGGTGTTCTTGTTCTTGTCCTCCGTGATTCAGCTCATGGAAAACATCTATCTGGATCTTGAATTGGAAGCGAACGCTGACCATCCTCACTGCGCAGGATGGATTCAGATCTTTCAGGCTTGGGCCGAAGCTCCACTTTTTCGACGGGCATGGCAGCGTTATTCGTGGTCCTACGGGCGCAACTTTCGACGTTTTTGTAGCCGCCGCTTTGGTCTTCCCGGAATGGAAGTTGCTACCACCACGCCGGATGGCTCCTCCACGAAGAACAAGGCGGAAGGAGGGGCTTCTGGACAGCAGTTGGGATAAACGGGGATCTCTAGCCTGTGGCGGTTGATTTAGTCTGCTCCTCTACGGCAACGCCGATCTCAATGCCAAAGAAGGTGCGAATTGGCTCAAGACAGCGATTATCAGTGGCTGCTCAGTCATAGCGACAACGTGCTTGCTTCTTTGGATTCCAGGGTTCAGCTTGCCGAACAGGTAGCGAGTCAATTGAAACGGCGCATTGATTCCGGGCAACTGCCCTACACTCTGGGGGTTTTCGGGGGATGGGGCACAGGAAAGACAACATTTCTGGCACTCTTGGCGCGGGCCCTGAGCGATTGCCGTGACTGTCGCGTGATCTATTTCAATTCTTGGAAATATGCCGGCTTTCTCGAGATTGTTCCTTCCCTGGTGTACAAGATTCTATCCTTCGGTATTGCAGAGACCGACGAAAGGCGGAAAACAGCCGCCGCCCGAGTCCTGCTGTTTCTGGGGAAAAAATACTCCGACAAGTTTGGCGCATGGGTCCAAGACAAAGTCGGGATCGACCCGGTTTCATTATTCAAGGATGCCTATCAGTTGCCGGAACAAATTGAGAACGCTGCTTCCGACGTGGCGCCGGAGTTGCTCAAGGCGTATTACACCCAGATTGATCAAGCTCAGGATTTGCTCAAGGAGGCTTTGGGAGAGGTCGTCGCTGAGTCTCGTCCCGCAAATCCTGTCATCGTACTCATCGATGAACTGGATCGATGTGATCCGGACGAGGCCTTTGACGTCCTGAAACAGGTTCGCGCCTTATTCTGCATGCGAAATCTCCCCATTGCCTTTGTCATGTGTGCAAATCCTGAACCCATCGGGCTTGCCATCAAGCATCGCTATGGGCTCGAATCCGACGCAGGAGATTATGAAGCCAGAAGCATCCTGGAAAAGTTCGTGGATTCGTATCAAGATCTCTCCGGTATCACGGAACTTGGCCCCTTGGTCCGCGCACTCTGGAAAAAACGATGGCGGTCAAGACAGCCGTGGGTAATTGCTCTCGACGAGGCGAACCCGGGACCTCCATATATCGAAGATGTCATCCTGAACGCGAGCGCACTGGATGTCATCAATACCGGCGTGTTTCTCTACCGCAATCTTCGCGTGCTTATTAAATCGGTCGAATTCCTGGATAAGGAAGATTTTGTTGATCACCCCTTGCTGTGGACCATATGGCATCTGCATATCGCGAATCAGTTGGATCCGAAATTTCGGCGTGACATAGGCATTCTTGCGGGAAATATTCAAGACATTGCCGCCGCTTCGTATACATCTCTGAGTGAAGTCAAGTACCAGGTAAGGTCCCAGGGACGTACTCGCCTCACTTTCAACAGCGACAAGGGGAATACTGTGTTTGCGATCTTTCGCAGCTACTTCTGGGAACACGCCAAAGCGACGGCGGCAGAACTGAAGAAATCCAAAGACCCGGAAGAGATCGACCATGGACGCGTGCTGGACCTCGTTCTCTTGGACCCTCATCGGATGGAGTTTCTGGTCAATCTTTGTTTGATACCTTTCAAATCTGCTCCGACTGCCCAGGATCTCGCCAATCTGGGAACGAAACAGATACCTTTGCTGGATGAGAAGTTCCAGGAACTGGCAGATCCGTTCGGGTATGTTCTCGCAAATGAATGATTGGAATACGCGTCTAAATGCCAATAATGCAATGACTTGCGAATTATTCATGTCCCCGATGAAAATGGCCCGAAAAATCTTGGTGGATGGTGTCACAGAATGGGGCCGTCCAACGATAATCAAAGTGAGAGGAGTAGGGCCCTTGGAATCCCGTCTCTGGGTACAGAATAGGGCGACTGCTTCCGTAGGAGGGCTTGTGTCACGAACTCCAGTTCCTGATCGTCTAGTTCATCAACCGGAAGAGGTCAAGCGGAATGCAGAGCGCTTCGACCAACTCTGCCGGTTGGCGGAAGAAGTTGCTCTGCCAGTTGTCCAAAAAGCGTTGGTACGCGAGACCGCTGCCACTGGCGTGCAGGCTCTCACCGACGAAGCAAAGCTTGCGCTTGAAGGGCTGGTCGCTGAGTCTGCCCTGGTGGAACTCGATGATCCGAGTGTGCTTGAGGAAGTGAGGAGAAGTCTGGAACAGGCAATCCCTCCGCCGAGCGAGGAAGAGTGTCTGGCAATGACGCGCGACGTGGCACAGGTGCTAATGAGCACCTGGCTGGAGATCCTGCGCAAGGATTTGTCGACCACACCACACCTGGTTTTGTCCGATCAACTGCTTCCTCTGGGACTCTCCAGTACGTTTAAGTCACTCCTCTCGAATCTTGGTATGCCCCCTGCCGAACCCTTCAGCGAGGATGGACTGGGAGCGCTCGCGCTCGACGAGAGCGACGCCAGCCACATTATGAAAACGCTGCGTCACAAGCTGTTTTCCGAGTCGCGACTGGTCGAACTTCCTTTCGAGTTGTTGGTTGCAGGTGCACCAGAACGGCCGGTATTCGCGATGACACAAGCGACCTACCGAAGCCTGCTAGATAAGGTCGCGAGCAGGCCCCCACGACAGGTCAAACCTGTACCCGCGACGCCAGCGTATACAATGCAATACTTTGTCACCCCGGCTGCGCAGGTTGCAGCGGCAAATTTGAGCGCGCACTTGTCGGAGAATCACTACGCGCTACTCAGCCAGCATGCAGGCATAGGCACTTATCTCTACCGGGTGGCCGGACGCAGTTGATCTGCGAGGCTGCTACACGGCAAAACTGATCTCTTCTGCGATCTGCCGGCTGTTTGCGTTGATGGGAACGATCTTGTACGGTCCAATGCCAACTCCCCTGTACCCGAAACCCGACTGTCGAGCCGCGAGCAGACGTTCTACTGCCAAAATAGACGGCTTCGAATTGGAGCAGTAAAAACGCAGGATCTGGCATTGGTGTGGCCAACCATGGCGTTTGTCATACCGATCTAGCTGCATCAGGGTTCCTACGACCAATTGCACCTGATTGCTTTGCAGAGGCCCGTGCATGCAGAGATGTGGTTGGGGCGGCAGTGCGGCGTGAGCCGGATAGAGGAAGTGTGTGTGGCCGCTCAGAACCAGATGCACCAACGGGTAAGCGCCCTTCGTACTCGGAGTATCCAGCGCTTTCGCAACTTTATCGTCGTTGCGCATCGCCATCAGATGGGGTGGGCGCGGAGGTGGGTAATGGATGGGATGATGCACGGCAAGAATGCGCAAGTCGTGCCGCTTGGGGTCATAGTTCTGATCTACGAGTCCTTGCAGAGCCTCAAGTTGAGCGTCGGAGATCTCGCCTTCCGCCTGAGTGTTCCTCCATCGGTCGTGGATGACGCTATCGACCGAATAAAGCTGGACTTGGCCGGAACCGTGAGGGATGTCTATGCTCAAAGGACAGCGCGGCAGCGCAACTACGTAGTCACGGCCTAAGAGTACCTTCCACTGTTCCGCGATTGCTGCAGCCCCGGCGAGGAGAGGTATTTTCCCGGGCCACGCATCGTGATTTCCATAAATCGATGCAAATTGGGGACAAGCCCTGACGAACTCCGCAAGATAGCTACGTCCGAGGTCCAACGAACCCGCGTCGCCAAGACTGGTGAGATCGCCGGTGTCTACCAGCCACGTCTTGCATTTGGCCCACGCCGGGTCTGTTATGACTTCATCGAGAAACTCCTTGAATAGCGGGACCGCCTGTGGATCGTGCGGAGCTGTTCCATCATCAATCCATTCCGCAAGGTTGCTCCAGATGCTACGCAGCCCACGAACCCTGCCCCGAACATTGGCTGCGTCGGGTGATCTTGGGTCGACCACGTGGAGGTCCGAGATGTGAATAATCTGGAGGAAAGGTCCGAAGTCATCCATTGGGAGCTCTCCCTAGCGCCGGGTCAAATACAAGTGCGGGTCAACCGGAGTCTTTGAGAAGATCTGCCGCATTGGCACCGAGGCGCCCGAGAATCTCCTCCCGTAACTTCATGCGCAGCCTGTGAAGGCGTTGCCGCTCGTTCGCATCCAGCGCCTTGGGCAAACCGGCCTCTCCGGTTACGAACGCGATCAGGTCCCGATCTGCAGGCTGCACTTTCGCCAGTACCGAAAGTGTAACTTCAAGCATCCGAGCGAGCAATACCTTCCTTTCTGGCCGCTCGGCGTCTGGGTCGGCTATTTCAGAGACGTCCTCACTGGTCAGGACACGATTCAAAAGGGGAGCGCGCTTCCGGAACAGGTCCGCGACCCTGCGCTTCAGAATCACCATGGTGAATCTGTGCAGACGCGATCGCTCGTCCTCGCTTTCGGGCCGCTCGGGCCGTGCCCATGAGGCGGGGAACCCGGGGCAATGCTTGCGGATCTCCCGCGTCAGCGCAAGCAGAGTGTCGTTTATGAGGTCGTCATGGTCTGTACGCCACCCTGGCAAGTGCCGACCAAGATAGGCAGCCAGTTCTTTCCGGATAACGGGTAATTCCGATTCCCACCACGGTGTTCGTTGTGTGATCTTGCCCTGAGTCAAGAAGCACCACTCAGTGCATCCGAGAAGTCATGCGGCTTGCGCCGCGCTTTCACGAGATTGAAGAGCGTTTTGATCCCCTGAATGGTCCGACCCATTGTGGCTTCCGAAACGCGACAGTTTCCTGTTGAACGAATACGAGGCACCCAAAATAGCCGCCGCGGGAGCTATTCTACTGAATCCCTGTTTACAGGCAATACACTATAAGACACCGAGCCAAGGGCGAGCACAATCATCCTGCAGCTTGCGCCCTCTTTCGCTTGTGAACGTACCATAGCATTGTGACCTTGATTCGGCACGAAACCAACTGTGAACTCACCCCGTAAGGCTGCGCAATGGATGCTGGGTGGCTCCGTCCATTAAGTCAAAGAACAATGTCGTATATGGAACCAGCGCAACTGCACCAACCCGTATGCAGCCTGCTCATTGGCGGCGTTGTACTCCCGACACGCCATGCCGCCGACTCCGGCAGCCTTCAAAGCTTGAATGGATCGCGGAGGGCTTGAAAGATCTGCGGCATGTGATTCAGGAACGCAAGATTCGTTCTATCGCGCTACCTGCACTCGACGCGGGCACCGGCAGACTTGAATGGCACGACGTGCGGGCGGAAATTCAGCGCATTCTTGCTGATCTCGAAGAGGTTGATATCCGCGTCTACGAGCCGACACAGGAGTGTGAAAACGCAGTAAAGCGCACGGTCCCCCTAGTGCTTGGCGAGTCAGATTCTCTTCGACCTGCCGGAGAAAAGCCTTACAAGCACCGAGCGAATCACATCCGGTCGGTGCTCGCCTGCGCTGCCTGTCAGAGCGTAAACTCTCTCGAACCCGTGGGGTCCTTCGATTCTCATTTCCCATTCGTCGCTGCCGCGCGAACCTACAATCGAGATCCGCCAGTCGCCCGGCTCCTCACAGAGTGCACGTTCGATCGAGGCGACAATGTCGGACCGGCTGGCTGGATCACCTGTGTTCTGCATTTCGACCACGATTGCCATGATGGCTCTTATTGTAGCGAGAGCATGGCATCGTTCGGAGTCGGCGCATTGGCCAGTTCTTCAGTCGTGCAGGGGGAAAAGATCCGGTTGCGCAGCAGTGTCTTCGGGATCCCGAAAGTTGCTTAGACCGACGCCCACTAGCCGATAGCGTTGCTGTGGATTCAAGTCCACTCGTTCTCGCAGCTTGAGGGCAATGTCGGTCAATTCTTCGCAGGAGGAGGGAGGAGAGCCTGGCGTATGGCTGCGGGTAAGGATCTGGAACTCGCTCGTTTTCAGTTTCAGGACCACCGTACGGGCGATTCGTGATTCTTTGCGCGAGGCTGACCAGAGCTTCTCTGCCAGGCGGAGGATCATGGGCTCGGTTTCCGACAGCGACACGTCATGCTCGAACGTATCCTCGACGGAGATCGATTGCGTAGGCCGGTCCGGGATGACTTCAGTCTCATCGATACCGCGGGCAAGCTCGTACAGGCGAAGGCCGTAGCGCCCGAAATTTTGTTCGAGGGCAGGGAAGTCCAGCTTTCGCAAATCCTCTACCGTCCGCACTCCGAGCGCGGCCAGCTTCTCTCGCGTGACTTTCCCGACTCCCGGCAGGCGTCCAACTGGCAGTGACAAAAGAAACCCATCGACGTCTTCGGGACGGATTACAAAGAGACCGTCGGGTTTGCGCCAGTCCGAGGCGAGTTTGGCCAGGAACTTGTTGGGCGCTACCCCGGCAGAGGCTGTTAGATTCAGTTCCCGGCGGATTTGCTCCCGAATCGTGCGCGCCACCAGCGTCGCCGTCGGCAAGCCCGTCTTGTTCTCGGTAACGTCCAAATGAGCTTCGTCGAGCGACAGTGGCTCGATCAGGTCTGTGTGGCGTTTGAAGATCTCATGGACGTTCTTGGATACCGCTCGGTAACGTGGAAAATCTGGAGGCACAAAGATTCCATCAGGACACAGGCGTTGCGCTCGCACAGCTGGCATTGCTGAGTGGACACCGAAAGCCCTCGCCTCGTACGAAGCCGCGCAGACAACCGAGCGGTTGCCTTTCCAAGCCACGATCACGGGCTTCCCGCGTATTTGGGGATTATCTCGCTGCTCGACCGAAGCGTAAAAGGCGTCCATGTCGACGTGGATGATTTTGCGGATGCCCATTTGGCAACCATATTATTCCCGGTCGCAGAACGCTGGGGACGTGAAGTCGTATCGGGCCCAATAGCACGCTGCCGGTGCGGTAAATTCTAGGAATGCATGCAACTTCGAGTTTCTATTCTGCACTCGCGGTTTTCGGCCTCTTCCTGCATGCGCTGTTCGTTTTGTGGGTGGTCTTCGGTGCCATGCTCACACGCTCTCGCCCGGTCCTTCGCTGGATGCATATCGGTTCTCTTATCTTGGGAATCCTTACGGAACTGCTTCCTTGGCCGTGTCCCCTGACTCTGCTGGAGAACTGGTTGGAAGGCAAGGCCGGAGTCGAGCCGTACCAGGGTGGCTTTCTGCTCCACTACCTAGACAAAGTGGTCTATCCGGACATTTCCGCGGCTGTTCTAACGGTTGCAGGCGTACTCGTCTGCGTTCTGAATCTTGCGCTCTACGGACGGGAGATGTGGATCGCCCGGCGCCCCTAATTTCCCATGCGTCACCGCTCTTCTCCCCTCCGGCGAAACGCGACCAGATCCCACGTCCCATCAGGCATCGACGTTTGTTGTCGAAGAATATAGAGATTCCCGTCATCGGCTCGAACGTTGTAGAAGACGTTCTCCGGGCCGTACCATTGATCGAGCACGGCTTCGACCTGATACTGCCTTCCTCCAAGCCAGAACCGAACGGGCCGTTCATCGGCCTTTCGGCCCGAGTAACATTCCACGCTTAACTTCATCGGGTTGATTATCGTCGAGGACGAGTTGTCGTGAGCCGACCGTTGCCCTCCGTCGGGATCTGTGAGGTTTGGGGAAAGTCAACACGACGGATGGTGACGTAATTTCTGACGCTTCCTCGGCAATCAAGCTCGCGCGCTCTTTCGGCAGGGTTCCCCCAAACATGCGAGCTATGTTAAACAGTGATCGACTCCCGCAAACCAAGCACTGATCATGTGGGCTGTCGCTGACAACATCGCATTCGGCACACAAGACGGCATTTTGGAGTGCGACCGCATTGAGAACCCGTCCCCTTTCGGGGACGCTTTCAACACCTAAATCTTTCATCACAGAACCTCACCCAACCCTTAGACCAATTCTACCGACTTGCTGTCTGATCGCTAGCGTCTCCAGTGACACGTCCCCGCTTCACATCGGTCATTGGTTTCACTTTCGATCACCGAGCGCCGCTTTGCCATAGAACTGCACCTTTCGATCCACGACAACCGCAATGTACCGCCCTGTGTCCAGGAACTGCATGACCTTCTTTCCCTCGCGTGCCAGCCTCGCCCAGCGTGATGCTGTCTTGGGATTTTGCTCCAGGCCACGCAGCACATGGTTCTCAAACTGAAAATCCACTTCGCGCAATCTGGATCGGCTGGTCCTTCGCACTGGAAAACTCCGGCCGTCGACACTGATGGCTTTGGCCTCTTCCACCAAGGCCTGGCGCCATACCGAAACCAGAGTCTCTTCTAAGCTCGCGGCCATCGTTTATCATCGGCGGAATTCGCAAACATGCCGTCAACCCTTCTCATGATCCGCTCCGCCCATTGCACTGCGGAGGCAACTAGCGACTCCGTGCGTGGACTCGGCCGGCTGTCAAACAGGTCCTCGGTCGTCTTTAGATGACGCGCGACGAGGATGCCGGCGATAATCCCCAACACTCGTTTTCTTCCTTCCTCCATATGATTCACTCTTCCGGGCAGAGTTTCGTGCCCAAACCTTCCAACAGAGGCCGCCTGCTTTTTCTTTCCAGTCGAGTCATTCGATGCTCGAATCGCGCGCGGATCTCGTGATATGCCCGTGGGGCAATTGTGCCAGCGCAGTTTGCCCGGCGGAGTTCGTCGAGTGCTTGGCGAACAACTTCCCGGGCCTGCTGCGGGTCGCGAGCCTGATGTTCGTGGTAGATCGCCAGCTGCTCGTAAGCCTCATAGCCCGGACGCGAGTTTCCGAGCGCGCTTCTCCAAAGGTCACAAGCCACAGCGAAATCGCCGTCGCGCTTCGCTAGGCGCGCAAGCGAACGCCGCGCGGTGCGGTCGGTCTCGAACGGCAGCACGGACGCGATTGATTGTTCGTAGAGCTTCCGTGCGCGAGTGGCATCTCCCCGCCGTTCGCAAATTCGGGAGACTCCAAATAGTTCTAGTCCATCTTGTCCCAGGGTTTCAACATCGCTGAGCAGGGAAAGAATCCGGCTCGAAAGTCCGGCGAGACCGCGCAGGTCCATCTGGTTGTGGTGGAAAACCGGAATAAGCCTGTCGGGAGGCGCGCCACGCATGAAATCTAAATAGATCTGCGGGATGAGACCGGAAATCAGATCTGCACCTCGATCCCATCCCAGCACGTGCCGTTCGAGCTCTGATAATCGTACCGATCCGAGCCGCAGCCGCCACAGATTTCGCGCGGGATGAAGGAAATCAAGATGTGCACGAGGGCAGGGAAGAGGAATCTTCCGGCTCATGCGAAAGCGGGTTTCGAGTAATGGCCAGTCGAACGACTTGCCATTGAACGTAACCAGCACCCGGCGCTTGGCGAGCCACTCCGCCAGCGCGAACAGCAACGAGCGCTCCTCGCTGTAGTCGCGCATAAACAATTGTTCAACTTCGAGTCCGCCACCCTCCCACCATGCGAGGCCGACGAGGAACGCATAGGTGCCGCTCCCGCCCGCAAGTCCCGTGGTTTCCGTGTCGAGAAATATCCACTGCCCGGGATCCGCAAACTCCTCCGGTGCGTCGGGCATCAGCAGCTGTAAGGCCCGGACATCGGGCATAAATCGCGCCGGTTCGCCAAACCAGCAATGCAAGGAGAGATGTTCGCCGTGTTGATTGGTCTTGGCCGTTGCCCCCAGTAGCTGCTCCAGCCTCCCCGATCCATCCGGACCTACATGCACGCCGTCGCGCAGTTCGGCGGGAATGTGCGGCACTGCCGCTTCCCATTCAAGCCCCGAGCGTACCGAGGGAGAAGGGAACTGCAGCGCTTTCAGTCGTCGAAATCGGTCCTGCATCAATTGGCTCACTTTTGTTTCGTGCCTTGTTCTCGGATTAGTGGCGCAAGTTCATGCACACAATCGTCCAAGGATCGCGAGCGCCACATCCTTTGTTCTTTCGCTCCTGTCACCGGCCGGCCCGACACACGAGGGGCACCCGTTCTCGCACGGACAAGCGCTAATCAGTTCGCGCGTGCGTTCCAGCAGCACCTTCGAAATCCGATAGAGTGGCTCGCTGAATCCAATTCCACCTGGGTACGCGTCGTAGAGATAAAGGTTCGGCTCGAAGAACTCCGTTATCTCCGATGTGCGTGGTGCCGCAAAGTCCTCCCAGTTGATTTCGGAAGCTGCGCTCGGTGGCCGCTCCCCGACAGCTGCGCCAAGATCCCGACGGTCGCACATCAGCAGGAGCGTCGCCATGGACCCCAGGGCATAGAGCAATCCGAGGATGCCGCTTTGTCGCTCGGAAAGGGTGAAGGGCAATTCCGCCAGCAGGCTGTTCCCGAGCGTGAGCCAGAACGCGGTCGTGTGCATCTCGTTCTCCGGCAATTCGAGCTTTCCCGAGCCGACGTTCTCGTTCGTGAAGAACTTGATTTTCTTGAAACCGACGACTTGCGAACGCACCAGGACGTCGCCGTGGGCGCGGGCTGCAAGACCGGGAACGCTTTGCTCTTCCGCGATCTCCAGCACCCGCACTTGCGTGTAACGAATAGCGTCCGTGTAGTAGTCCACGTTTACCGGTTTGACGTACGCTTTGCGTTTATCGAAATCCAGCCGTTCCACGTGGTATTGCTGCCCCTGGTGGATGTAGATCGCTTTCGGATGAACGTTTGTGAGCGCGGAAGAGAAGTCGACTTCTCCAATCACCTCGGGCTCGCCATTCTCTGCACCCGTCGTGTCAATAATCACGAAATTGTCGGAGGTCACCGATCGCAGACTGACGGTGTCCGCCGGATACGCCTCCTGTACCCAGTGCCAGTTCCCGCCACTACGATGCAAAAAGCCCGCTTCGCCAAGCCGCTCGCATAGGTCAGGCAGATCTACATTGCCAAAATGTTCCTCGGGCGAAAGTGGCAGTTCGAACGCAGCACATTTCAGGTGGTTCACAAGAATTTCAAGATTGTCGGGTTGAATGTGTGCGTGCTCGGGTGAGTTTGCGAAAAAATACTCAGGGTGCTGCACGATGAACTGATCGAGCGGAGCAGAAGACGCCACGAACACTGCACATGAGCTTCCGCTGCGCCGCCCTGCCCGGCCGGCCCTCTGCCAGGTCGAAGCAATCGATCCTGGATAGCCTGCCATTACGCATGCATCGAGAGATCCGACATCGATTCCAAGTTCGAGAGCGTTCGTGGCGACGACTCCCAGGATGCGGCCCTCGCGTAGACCGCGTTCAATCTCGCGCCGTTCTCCTGGCAGATACCCTCCACGGTAGCCGCGGATTGGTTCTGGTTGACCGGGCTTAGGAGGATTGGCCTGCTGTAAGTACGTGAGCAGAACCTCGGTGTGCAGCCGGCTGTTGGCAAAGACGATGGTCTGCAGCTTGCGGGCAAGAATCTCTTTCGCGACCCGTGTGGCTTCATTGATGTGGCTGCGCCGGATGCCCAGGTTTCGATTCACCATCGGCGGGTTGTAGAAGACGAAGAGCTTTTCGCCGGCCGGAGCGCCGTTCTCCTCGACGACTTCAACTTCCTTTTCGATGAGTTGGGAAGCCAACTCACCAGGATTGGCAATCGTGGCGGAACAGCAGATGAACTGCGGGTCCGAGCCGTAGAATTTCGCGACGCGCTTCAGTCGCCGGAGCACATTCGCCAGATGGCTGCCGAAAACACCGCGGTAGGTGTGCAATTCATCTAGCACGATGTACCGGAGGTTCTCGAACAGCCGCATCCATTTGGTGTGGTGCGGCAAGATTCCGGTGTGCAGCATGTCCGGATTGGTAAGGACGATGTGCCCGCGCTCCCGGATTGCTTTGCGCGCATCACTTGAAGTATCGCCGTCGTAGGTGAACACCCCGAAAGAGTCATTGAGGCGTGTAGCAAGGTCGTGCAATTCAGCCAGTTGGTCCTGGGCCAGTGCTTTGGTCGGAAATAGGTAAAGCGCCCGTGTATCGGGATTCTCGAGCACAGCGTTCAGAACCGGCAGATTGTAGCAAAGCGTCTTGCCCGAAGCCGTTGGCGTCACGACCACCACGTTTTTCCCCTCGTGTACCAACTCGGTTGTGGCGGCCTGGTGTGAGTAAAGTTCTTGGATTCCTTTTGCCCGGTATGCCTCAGACAAGGCACTTGCCACCCAGCCTGGTACAGGACGAAACTTAGCTTCTCGGGCCGGAATCTGCCGCACCGAAGTCAGTACTTCGTCCTGGCGATAGCGCGCGACTAGGTCCCTAAGAATGTCCTGAACGGTTTCGAGACTTGCTGGGGATCGTCGAGCGAGGGACTGGGAAGGGGACATTCGGCACTCCGGGCAGATTCGCTTTTTGTTCGCCAACAAGCCTAGCACCTCGTTCCACCAAGCGCAATATCGGAATCTCGGAATACACCGGGCTCGCCGGTTCCCAGGGAAACACACTCGCTTCACATGCCGCGCCGACCAGTTTGGCTAAGGGATGCTCGCTCTCGCTTGCCGATATCCACTCAACCGCCATCAAAGTCTCAGCAATCTCAACTACAGCACTCCAGTGAGCTTCGAGCAGAGCGTCGGCCTTTTGGCTCACGTGTTCCCAGATATTACTGGCGATACTTCCGGCAAAGTGTTCTCTCGATCCTTTAACATCGGTGGCAGAAAGCTGATCGGAGCCGCATGGATGTGCACCTGATTGACGGGACGTATGAATTGTTCCGGTACTTCTTCGCCGTGCCCGCTGCGGCAGACGTAAACGGCCAAGAAGTTGGCGCGGTACGCGGCGTCCTGACCTCCGTTTTGTCCATGATCGAAAGCGGAGCAACCCACATCGGGGTGGCAACCGATCATGTCGTGGAGTCGTTTCGAAACGATCTGTATCCCGGGTACAAGACCAGCGAAGGTGTACCCGCGGAGCTGCTCTCGCAGTTTCCTGTTCTTGAGGATGTGTTGGAGGCAATGGGAGTGACGGTATGGCCTATGGTCCGCTTCGAGGCAGATGACGCGCTCGCTTCCGCGGCCGCTAAGGCAGCACAGGATGACCGTGTGAAGCAGGTGCTCATTTGCACACCTGACAAGGACCTTAGTCAGTGTGTCGTGGGCACACGAGTCGTTCAACTCGACCGCAGGCGCAGCATCTTGCGCGATGAAGCCGGCGTTGTGGCCAAGTTCGGGGTGAAGCCTCAGTCGATTCCGGATTACCTGGCCCTGGTCGGCGATAGTGCAGACGGCTTCCCAGGCGTGCGGGGATGGGGAATTAAGGCTGCGGCTCTTGCGTTATCTCAGTATCCCCATCTTGAAGACATTCCGAAGGATTGGAGGGAATGGCATCCATCAATCAAAAGGGCCCGCGTGTTGTCCGAAGCGCTATTCAACGCATGGGGCGACGCTCTGTTGTTTCGCACTCTCGCAACCCTGCGGCTCGATGTGCCCGTTTTTGATACGGTCGATGATCTTCGTTGGAAGGGACCGCGTCGGGACTTTGACGAATGCTGCCGGCGAATAAAATCACCCAATCTGTTGGGTCGCGTACGTCGGCAAAATCGGTGATCGTGGGTTTCCTGCAATATCAAATAGTTCTTCCGTTCACCTTCCTTGCCGAACAACGCAAGAGCCTCAGCAGTCAAATCGAGCACATAGCCGACGCCCTCTCCAAGAGAGACCCGAACTAACGCTGACGCGCTGCGGCATGGGTCCATGTCAGGGGCGCATTTGCGGACCCGCGACGAAGTTTCTCTTTGACTGGAATCCGGAGTCGGTGCGGCCGCCCATCTTTCCAGCGCGCGTCGAAAGCCTGGCATCGGTCGCGGGCGCTGCCGAAAGATAGACGCATCACCACGCTCGGATGGTCAGGCCCAGGTCCGCACCCCAATAATCCCCCAATAGGCCAAATACGCCGCTGCGATCACCAGGGCAAGCGATACGATCCGCGAGAAGCTGCGGACGCCTGGACGGACTCCCGCGCTTGAACCTCGTAGAGCAACCAGAAAACTCACGAGCGACGCCAATCCGAACAGAAGAGACACCACCCACAACGCAGCCGACCACACGGTGAAATTTCCCAGCCGTTCAATCAGGTCTTCGCTGCACAGGATAAAGATCACAACGAAGGCAACCAGACTCAAAACCGCAGTTAGTGGCCACCAGCGCATGGCGCGCTCGGCGGGACGGCGGCGGCGACGCATCAGGCCGCCGATCATCCAGAACGGCGCGTAGAGAACGATCGAGAAGATTGAGAGCACCACGAACCCAGCAACAAGAATTTCTCCGATCGCGAACCACCCCGGAATCCTCCTCATCGTAGTTTGCGAATCGGTTTGGATGAATCGACCCTCTGTGTTGGGGGTCAGCAACTCAAGAGTTGCGACCGGGTCGGGCGGGGCTTCCTTATGCTCGAAACGAAACTGTGCCCCTTCGACCGGTATGTGGACCTGGTGCCAACGTCCTAGTGCGGAGGAGATCATCTTGCCGTCTTCGAACCGAACCCGGCTCAGACGCACGAGGCGTCCAAGAAAATGTGAGAGTTCGGTGCGAGGGGAATCGGGCTCATACCATCCAGCGTAGTCCGCTGCATTGACGGGTAACTGGGCGACTGGCGGCACCACCGGCTTCTGCAGGCTGTGCGTAATGTAAGCCCGGACCGCTTTGCCTACTTTTTCGAAGGCATCCCCACTTTCGCTGTTGATGCTGAAAAAATATCCGACGCCGTAGTCAGGCATGTAGGACATGTCGGTGAGGCCTCCATCGACTCCGCCGTCGTGGCCGTGGTAGACGAAGCCATCTTCAACGCTCCAGAAATTACTGAGGCCGTATCCGGCTTTCAAACCCTCTTTGGCGGCCCAGGTGCTCTTGGGACTCTCCATACGATCGATGTCGGGGGAGGGGACCACCTGCTTTCCATTCGCCGCGCCGCGATTGAGATAGAACTCCAGATACGCCGCGATGTCGTTGGCGGACGCGTTGATGGCCCCGGCTGGGCGCATGATGATGTGCGAGTACGGAAAAGGAGTCTTGCCGTCGGGGTGATAAAGGGTGGTCGCCGTACCGGGAGCAGGCTCGAAGTAGGTCGCGGTCTTCATCCCAATAGGATTGAAAAGATTCTGCTGCACAAAGTCTTCGAACCGCTGGCCCGTTATTTTCTCGACGACGTAGGCCGCGACCGCCGGTCCAGCGTTGCAATACGCCATTCTCGTCCCTGGAGGCCACCGCGACGTGCGCGAGTGATGGTCGTAGTCGAGGCCCTCGCGCAGGCTCATGGAGTCGGGAGCCTGTTTTGCATACTCGCGAAAGTGCAAGTCGTCCCAGCCCGTGGTGTGCTCGAGCAAGTTCACCACCCGGACGGGATCGCTCGATTCCCATGGATTGTCGAACCACACTTCCGGCGCCAGTGTGTGAAAGGGATCGTCGAGAGACAGCTTGCCCTGGTCGACCAGCATCAGGATCGACAGCGAGACGAAGGCCTTCGAGGTAGAACCGATGCGGAAGAGCGTATCGGCAGTCGCGGCGCGATTGCCGGCCAGGTCGGCCATGCCAAGGCCGGTGACCCATTCGGGCCCGTTTTTGTGAACGATCGCGATCGACACCCCATTCGTGTGGGTGTCTTTGAGGATCTTCTCTATCTGCTGGCGGAGTTCGTCGATCGATTGAGCCGGTTTCGGCTTTTCGTCCTTACCAGCGGGTTTATCCGCGGCGAGACAGCTCCAAGTGAGTAGGAACAAAAGAACAACGCGAATGATCCATTTCACGTGAGCGAACCTCCGTGTCAGGACTGAGGGCTGAGCGGACCATCTTAGTTCACGGCAGCTAGATCTGGTAGTCGAGATCTTCCATGATGCGTTGCAGCGATTCCGGCAGCGGCTCATAGGGAACTCCGGCCCCTTCGAGTTGCTGCACGCGGTCGCGCAGTTTGCGGACCTCGGCTGCGACCGACGCAAGCGCTTCGGAGAGTGGATCGTTAATCTGCTTGGGTAGGCCTGAGTTCGCTTGCCAATTGGCGTTGACTCCAGCAACAACAAGATTCGCTGAGTCGTGTTCTTGTTGGTGTCGTTTTGTCCGCCAATTTGGTGAATGATTTCGTGGCTGAAAGCCATGTTGCCGAAAGTTCCCGTTTGGCCGGGCTCGATGAATCGATCACGAAGGACCTTGTGAATTTTTTGCGCAATTCTCAAATGATCAGAGTTTGCCTGGCCGTCGATTAAATATGTCCAATCAAGATCGCTCCCGCTGGTCCACTCTCCTCTGGCAAGCGAACCGAACACGACCAAACTTGTGTCTTCTGAGGTATATTTTCCGACTTCTTTGATCAACAGTAAGTCCAGCTCTTCCCGGATCTTAAATGAGGCTGCTCGGGCCTCTGGGAGGGGCGAGAAGTCGAGAAAGCTCGAAGCGGTCGTCTTAGAGTTCGTTTCAGCCAAGCTCAGCCGCCACCATCCTAAAGGTTTTTTGCCGGAGCCTGAATGCAAAGTGCATCTTTCGGATATCGGCGGTTACCCCCTCGAAACCGGGCCCGCCAGGGGTGGACAAAATGGACCCGGCGTTCTTGGGGCGTGATACCGAGTCTCGCGTTAATCTCGAACAGCAGACCTTCGTTTTGATCCTCGCAGCTGACCTTCTTCACCTGGCTTGGTGCCGCGCCTTACGGGAATAAGGAAACTTGACCCTGCCGCATTGTCCGCCTACTATCTGCCGAAGGCAGGTTCCTGCGATAAGCCTTTAGGACTGGTGACATCGTGGATCCGCCACTTGTAGCGAGAGCTCCGATGCGTAGCATCTCCATGGAGCAAGTTGATCGAGCCCGCCGTGCACTCTTTCCCGCTCATGGCGATCAATTCGGCTGGCGGGTGGCTTCCGTCACCGTAAGCCTCGTCTCGGTTGCTTTGATTGCGCTGACCCTCGGGTACAAGCTCCTCGGAGCTGAACTGCCGACGGCTCTCCTCCTCGCCCTGCTTGCGGCCTTCGCTACCGTTGTGCTGCTGCTCTCCAAGTTTCTGTTTCGGGCACAGAAAGAACAGGGCCAGACTACGGGTGCCCTAAATACGACCGAGCGCGAATTCCAATCCATCTTCGAAAATGCGCTCGACGCCATTCTGATCCTTGATGACCAGGCGATCTGTCGCGAGGCCAATCCCGCAGCTGAACAACTCTTCGGAATTCCGCGCCTGCAACTGATCGGCGAAGCCATCGATCGGTTCTATAGGAATTCCGACCAATTCCGGGAAGGCTGGCAACGTTTGCTCGCCCAGAAGTTCCAGCAGAGCGATGCAGAGCTCGTGAGAGGCGACCAGTCGTCAGTTTTCGTGGAGTTCACGGCCAAGGCCGATTGCTTGCCGGGCCAGCATGTAATGATTCTCCGCGACGTCACGGAACGCCGGCGCGCCCAATTGTCGCTCCTCGAAAGCGAAGAACGGTTTCAGCAAATGGCCAGGAACATCCAGGAGATCTTCTGGATGATCGACGCCGATACTAAGCGGGCCCTGTTCGTGAACCAGGCCTATGAGACGATCACCGGGCGCTCCTGCGACTCGCTGCGGGACAGTCCCTCTTCGTATGAAGAGTTGATCCACCCCGACGATCGCATTCGTGTGCTCACCAAGCTCGACGAAGCCACTCGAAACGGACAATTCAATGAAAGGTTCAGAATTGTCCGGCCACGGAATGAGGTGCGCTGGGTATGGGTTCGCGGGTTTCCGGTGCGGGATGCCGGGGGCAAGATCCGCCGCCTGGTGGGAACTGCCCTGGAAATCACGGCGCAGAAAGAAGCAGAAGAACAGGTCGCAACCAATCTTGCTTTGGCGAAATCAGCATGGGCTGAAGCCGAGGCATTGCGCAAGGCAACTCTTTCGCTAACCCAAGACCTGCGGATGGATTTCGTTATGGATGCGCTGCTGAGATCCGTGGCAGACCTGGTTCCGTACACGTGCGCGCGGGTCCTGGTTCCGGAAGGTGGACCCCACTGGCTGGCGCTGGGTGAAAAGCTCTATCCCGAGCCCGCCAACAAATCTTTCAGACCACCTCTGACTCTCATCGCTGACAAGTCTCCGTTCTTGCAGCGGATATCGATCGAACAAAAGAGCGTATTGATCGCGGATACGATCCGGGAAGAAGGATGGCAAACCTTCAAAGGGCACAAACAATTTCGCTCCTGGCTGTGCGTCCCCTTGGTTGCGTCCGGGGAGTTCTTGGGGTTTCTCTCTGTGGGCCACACCCAGCCATGTCTCTATACCCAGGAACATCTCCGGCGCGCCGAATTGCTGGCCATTCCTGCCTCGGCGGCAATCCAGAATGCCCGACTCTACGAAACCGCTCGCATCTACGGGTCGGAACTTGAAAAGCGCTTGGTCGATCTCAAACAAGCCGAAGCTGCTTTGATGGAATCGGAGGGCAGCCGGAGAATTTCTGAGGAGAAGTTTCAGAAGGTGTTTCGTTCGAGTCCGATTCCTTTTTCCATCACGACCGTGAAGGAAGGGCGATTTCTGGATGTGAATGCCGCCTTCGAGCGAAGGTATGGGTACTCGCGCACTGAGGTGCTCGGGCGCACCGTCCATGAACTAAGGATCTGGGAGGACCCGGCAGATCGAGAGTTCATGCTCTCGCAGCTCAATAAGGGCGGCCCCATTCAAAACGTCATGACCCGGCTGCGGACGAAATCCGGAGAGATTAAGGTTACGGCCTATTCCGCGGATCGAATCCAGTTCGAAGGCCAATCCTGCATTCTCGCGGTTTCAGAGGACCTGCCCCAGGTCGATCCGCACAAGAGCAATTGAGTCCGAGTGGTCGAGAGTAACTCCCCAAGAAAGTTAAGAAAACCACCGAAAGACGGCTACCCTGCACGGGTTTTCGGGCAGTGCGACTCTGATCCGGTCTTGTCGCGCGAATCCTAAGTTCTCTGTTTTGAATCTCTGCCCGAAATCCCGACCACTCAATAGAAAAACAGCCGACCGACAAGAGAAACGCGCCAGGATGCTTCCCATCTTCGCATCCCTGAGGATGCTGTGGGGATACTCAGCGCAGTATTAGCCGGTGCGCCACGGTGAGCCAGCAGAGCACCTGTAGAAGCCGTCTTGCCGATCTGCGTCATTCCCCTTGAGTGATATCGCAAAGCACAGCAGTTAGCGCCCCTTTGTGAAAATCTCTGGCCAAATCGCTGTGAGTTTTCTGTATGTCGCGTGTTGTCGAGCACGTTCGGAATCAGGCGGCAACTAACCCTCGTTTGCTGCCAGCCATTGACCAGTTGCTAATCGCCGGTATCAAACTTGGACCAAGCAAGAAGCACGAAGCAATTAACAAGATCCTCAAGTTGGTGCCGGAGTGGAAGCGAGGGGACTGCTGGCGACGTATCCGGCAGCTACGAAGGACTTCCGGACTGGCAACTCTTGACACGGGCCAGGACTTGAAGAAGTCCGGGAATAACGGCTCTTTTCATCGGCCGCTCTCACGGCTATGGCTTCCGGAAGATGACGACAAGCTCTTGGATTGGGCTGGGTACGAACCGGTCAACAAGATCGCCCAGCGCCTCAGCCGTTCTGTCCGTGCTGTTCGCTTCCGGCTTGGAGCACTTGGAATGAGCGCAAGAGTCACGGACGGGTGGTCGCAGCGCGCTTTGCGGAAACTGTTGCGCGTGAGCCGTGCCAGGCTACGGAATCTCGTCGCAAGCGGCATGCTGCGGGTTCGCGATTCGCGCATTACCGCAAGCTCATTAGCGGTCTGGTGCGTGAAGAACCGTCCAGCAAACGATCCCCCCACCATCCACAGCCGTGATACTGGCGTTGCTGAGGAGAGCGCATACTCTTGGAAACGAGCAGCCAAGCTTTTGGACCTTGCGGTCGCGGATGTGCAGAATCTGATTTGCGCCGGCCAAGTTAAGCTCGTGGATACGTTCGTCACCGACAGGTCGTTTGAGGAGTTCTGCGGGAAGCACGGACACGAAATCAACATGGCGCTCCTCGATCCCGCGACACGAAAATGGCTGATGAGCGAGTACGGTGTTTCAGAAACTGCCGACGGCAACATCGTTCCGCGGGCGCAAAAGCACGCACTCGTAATCAGGACCTGCAACTGCGGAAGGAAAATAGCCGGCAATGTCTATTTCAGACACGTGAAGCACTGCCGTCCTGTGGGAGAGCGGCCGCTGGGTAAGGCCGTTTAACAGTACTGGGGCTGCTGCAGAAGGCGTGCTATACTCAAACTCGAAAATGACGATACAGACCAAATCCATGATGAGACGGCGCGTCAATCGCGCTGGGGCCTCGGGATTGGTCTGACCATTCGTTAGATTTCCAAGTTCAGATTCGACTCTCGAAGGCCCCGACAAAATCGGGGCCTTCGTGTTTTTGGCCGGTAGCCAAGCAGGAAAGGCACGTGACTGTTACTCACGCCATGCGCAGGTTCGAATCCTGCCCGGCCAGCCAATCTTGAGGTAAAGACACGGCTCGCTAGTTCAGTAGGAAGAACGCGGCTCTCATAAAGCCGTCGCGGATGGTTCGAATCCATCGCGAGCCACCATGGAGGGGCCTCCGGCGAGGGGCAGTGGCTTATACCCACTTCGGCGCCAGATTAGCGCGGCCAGACAGGTTCGACTCCTGTACCCTCTACCAATTTGTCGCGCCGGTAGTTCAACGGACCAGAATAGTTGGCCTACACCCAACAGATGCGGGTTCAACTCCCGAACGGCGCACCATTGAATTTGCAGGATTAGCTCGAAGGTCGAGCGGTCGATAACCGCGAGGCGTTGGTTCGATTCCAACATCCTGCACCATTTTGATGTTGAACCTGGGTGACTGGCAGAGATGGCAGATGCACTCGACTCTTAATCGAGACAAGGCTGGTTCGATTCCAGCGTCACCCACCAGAGTTTGCGGGATTGGCAGATAGGGATATGCACTCGCCTTTTAAGCGAGACGAAGTGGGTTCGATTCCCACATCCCGCACCAGATTTACTTAGCAAAGAGGCGGCATAGCATAACGGAACAATGCGCCGAGCTTCTACCTCGGACGATGAGAGTTCAAATCTCTCTGCCGCTTCCAAATGTGGGGATGTGGTCCAACGGATGAGGGCGCAAGGCTACGAACCTTGAGATCAGAGTTCAATTCTCTGCATCCCCTCCACATTGATTACGCTCGCGTGGTCTAAGGCATGATGACGCTTCGGTCCTAACCTTAGTTTGTCAGATCAGGAGATCCGGGTTGGATTCCCGGCGCGAGTTCCAAGTGGGTGGGTAGTGTAATCAAACAACACGGTAGCGTCCGAAGCTGCAAATCCGGGTTTGACTCCCGGCCCGCCCACCAAGCTAGTTACGGAGAAGTTCACTTATTATCAATAGTTTACATGGATTTGTCCAGGAACGCGTGATACCAGGACGACGGCTCCCTGCGAAGTACGGATGCAAGGTCTCCGAGTAAACTATAGTGATGTCAAAAGTACATATTGACATCACCTTTGGACTGGCATAGGATATTGGCATGGCTAGAACCGCTTTCACGCTAAGAATTGACGCTAAAGAACGTGTCGCCCTAGTGAGCCTCAGCAGGGTCGAAGGGCGCCCCATCAATCAGCTGCTGAACGAGGCTATCAAGAGCTACCTCAGCCGGCGGGGTCGAAAAGAGCGCAGCCTGGAAGCTGATTTGGCAGACCTTCGAGCATATCGAAAGCAGGATCCTGGATTCCAGCGCGCTATCGCCGCGTTCGTGGAGGCCGAAGCGAGCCTCGAGGACCCGCTCGAAGGCGAGCCGATAGAGGGGCAGTTCGTTGATGGACAGCTCAAGCCAGCGGGGCCTGTGCAAAGCAAGATTCGAGAGCTTCTAGGTGCCTAACTGGGACGAGGACAGTCCCCAGTTGCGGGAGAACCTCGCGGGCGTCCTGGAGGAAATCGTCCGGGCGTCGGAGCAGCGCGAGACTCCGACGCTCGAAGCGGCAAGGCGTTGGCAAACCCTCGTCATGAAGGGCTTGGACGTGCCCAACTCGCGATTTCTCGGCGCGTTTCGCGGCGAACCAGGTCTCGAGAACGTCCAAGTAAGAGTCGGCGCGAATTATGGCGTGGACTCGGTAAATGTGGCCGATGAGCTAGCACGCTTTGAAGCAAAGCTCCAGACATTGGTCGCCGAGTTGGACGCGCTGCTGCCGATCGGCCAGGAACCTGATGCCGACCAACTGGCGGCCATAGTCGATCTCTGTGCTTGGGTGCATGCCGAGTGGGTGCGAATCCATCCATTTGCAAACGGCAACGGCCGCACTGCGCGCCTTTGGGCCAACAGCCTCGCAATGCGTTATGGCTTGCCGCCTTTTATCCGCTTGCGCCCGAGACCCAACGCAGGTTACGGGGACGCCGGCGCGAAGGCGATGCAGGGCGACTGGAAACCAATGGCAGTTGTCTTTCGCCGATTGCTCGACGATTTTCTAGACGAACTCTAATCTAAGGATCCAGTTCGTCGGACTGTCCCAAGCACGGGGTCGATTGGCGGCTCCACGAACGGTTTTCAAAGTAGCCGACTACCCCCACTTTTGGGTATTGACGGATTTCTAGAATGATGTAAGAGTGGAAATTGAGATATACGCAATGATGCGCAAGCCCCATACCGATTGCTTCCCGACACCAGCCACGGCGACGTGGCAAGGTGCGGGGAAAGGTACGTTCATGTAACGGGGGCACATCCATAGCGCATGGTTTTCTGAGCCTCCGATACAAATCGGGGGCTTTTGGTTTTTATGGCGCATTTCAGGGATGCGCAGACAGGAGGCGGCGTCTAACGGCCAGGATGCGGCCCTTTCAAGGCTGAGATGGGAGTTCGATTCTCCTCGCTGCTACCAAACTTATGAGTACACAAACGATTGAAGTCGAAGGTTTTGAAATTGAGCTTGCGTCGAAACTCTACTGCGATCGCGGGGGAGATCATCGCGAATTGGTGGATCGTGCACGTACGGATCGCAGAAGACTCGGCCACAACATCGATGAATCGGCCGTTTTGTGTGTGCGATGCATGAAAGCAATACCGCTGAAAACGTGATGCCGGGTCGTCTAGTGGCAGGACCCTGGACTTTGAATCCGGGTACGGGCGTTCGAATTGCTCCCCGGCAGCCGGTTTTGGAAACGTGAGCAAAGGAGGAAGTTCACTGAACAGAAGAAGAAAATTCGGGGAGTGGTGAAGGCTGCGGTTACTTCTCTTGGAAAGAAACATACCGTATCCGCAGGTTCCCTCCTCAAAGGTGCGAGGTCATCCAATTGGCCAGGATAACCGGCTCTGACCCGGTTCATGCACGTTCGAATCGTGCCCTCGCAGCCAATATTAGAAACGTGGTCGCAGAGTCTAGCGGCAGGATACCTGACTGTCTATCAGGAGGGACGGGTTCAACTCCCGTTGCGACCGCCACAGGGGTGATGACCCGACGGGAAGGGCGCTCGTCTCCAAAACGAGTTCAAGCAGGTTCGAATCCTGTCACCCCTGCCAGATGTGTAGGGCGAGCATGGTATAGCGGCTGGTGCCTCGGGCCTCCAACCCGATGACGCGAGTTCAACTCTCGCTGCTCGCTCCAGGCGGAAGTCGTCTAGTGGCCAAGACGCGACGTTGCCAACTTCGAGAGCGCGGGTTCGAGTCCCGCCTTCCGCTCCAAGTTTGAGGCGGTGTAGCCAAGACAGCAAGGCGTCTCCCTGCAAAGGAGATCATCGGGAGTGCAATTCTCCCCACCGCCTCCAAGAGTTTTGTGCTGGTGTAGCTCAGTGGGAAGAGCGCGGGCCTCGTAAGTCCGTGATCGGCGTTCGAATCGCCGCGCCAGCTCCGCTGGTATAGCTCAACGGGAAGAGCAGGCGCACGGTAAGCGCCCGACCGCAGTTCGAGGCTGCGTGCCAGCTCCACAGTTATGCTGCTGTGGCCGACATACAAAGGCACCTACCTTGTAAGCAGGTCCATGCTGGTGGGAATCCAGCCAGCAGCTTCAAATTTGATGGCGGGATTGGCCGAATGGCTTAGGCACTGGATTGTGGCTCCAGTTACGAGAGTTCGATTCTCTCATCTCGCCCCAAATGGGCGGTTCGTATAAGGGGATTACCCACGGCCTGCAACCGTGAAATGCGAGTTCGAGTCTCGCACCGTCCACCAAGTTTGGCTCGGGAACTCGACGGCAGAGTGCTGGTCTGAAAAGCCAGTGGATACGGTTCAATTCCGTGCCGAGCCACCAAGATCGGGGAGTGGCCTAGCTTGGTTGAAGGCACGTGCCTCGGGCGCACGAGATCGGGAGTTCGAATCTCCCCTCCCCGACCAGATTCATCAGAGGGCTGGCTGCAAGAAAGGAAAGACGATGACAGACGCAACCTACAACGTGATGAAGCCGGACAAGGGCGTGCCCATAAAGGCATGGACCAAGGGCGTGCCTCTTGAGGACGCAGCACGCCAGCAGCTACTGAACGTCGCGCAGTTGCCGTTCATCTACAAGTGGGTGGCGGCGATGCCGGACGTGCATTGGGGCATCGGTGCGACCGTGGGCAGCGTGATTCCGACGCGCGGCGCGATCATTCCGGCGGCGGTCGGTGTGGACATCGGTTGCGGCATGATGGCCGTGCGAACTTCTCTACACGCCAACCATCTGCCCGACAATTTGCACGGCATCCGTACGGCGATTGAGAAGGCGGTGCCGCACGGGCGTACCGACAACGGACGCGCGAACGACCGCGGTGCGTGGTCCGATGCCCCGTCGCATCACGCGGTGGTGTGGGCCAAGATGGAACCGGCGTACAAAGCAATCGTCGAGAAGTATCCCAAGCTGGATCACAAGCAGCGCGTGAACCACCTGGGAACGCTGGGTACCGGGAACCACTTCATCGAGGTCTGCCTCGACGAAAAGGAGAACGTCTGGTTCCTGCTGCACTCGGGATCGCGTGGCGTGGGCAATCGCTTCGGCACATTTTTCATCGAGCTGGCAAAGAACGACATGCGCCAGTGGATGATCAACCTGCCGGACAAGGATCTCGCGTACCTGCCGCAGGGAACAGGGCATTTCGAGGACTACGTCCGCGCGGTGCACTGGGCGCAGGACTATGCACTGGCGAACCGCGAACTGATGATGCGCAATCTGATCGCGGCGGTGCTGGGCTCGGGAGAAGTCCCGGCGTTTGAAGCCAATGTGGAAATCGTGAGCTGCCATCACAACTATGTGACCTGGGAGCACCACTACGGCGAGAACGTGCTGGTCACGCGTAAGGGAGCAGTCCGCGCGCGTGAGGGCGACATGGGAATCATCCCCGGCAGCATGGGAGCACGCTCGTACATCGTGCGCGGCAAGGGCAATCCGGAGAGCTTCATGAGCTGTAGCCATGGAGCCGGACGTGCCATGTCGCGTACGGAGGCGAAGCGCCGCTTCACAGTGGACGACCATGCCAAAGCGACGGCTGGCGTCGAGTGCCGTAAGGACGCAGACGTTATCGACGAGACGCCGATGGCGTACAAGTCCATCGACGCCGTCATGAAAGCGCAACGCGATCTGGTCGACGTGGTGCACACGTTGCGCCAGGTCGTCTGTGTGAAGGGGTAAAACGGGAGAGGGCTGAAAGGCCCTCTCCCATAATCCGGGTGTAGGGTAGCGGCCACCCACATGTCTTGGGCACATGTCCACGCAGGTTCAACTCCTGCCACCCGGACCATTTTTGTCTTTTCGATGCGAGACATGCACGCCAAAGCTAAAGATTACGGACTCGTATAATTCGACCATGCTGCTGACGCTCACAACTACGCATAACCCAGCAACGGACTTGGGCTACCTGCTTCATAAGAACCCGTCAAAGTTGCACACGTTCGAGCTGTCGTTTGGGAAAGCACATGTTTTCTACCCGGAAGCGACCGCGGAAAGGTGCACGGCTGCCTTGCTGCTCGATGTCGATCCGATTGGACTGGTTCGCGGCAAGCGGGGTCAGCATGAGGGCGGAGTTCTTGATCAGTATGTGAACGACCGGCCCTACGTTCTCTCTTCTTTCCTTAGTGTCGCCATGGGCCGAGCTTTCGGGACAGCCATGTCTGGCCGCAGCAAGGGGAGGCAAGAACTGGCGGACCAAGCGATGCCGTTGACGGCATCCCTGACGGTCGTGGCTTGCCGCGCCGGTGAGGGGCTGATCCGCGAGCTATTCGAGCCTCTCGGGTACAGCGTAACTACCGAGCATCATCGGCTTGACGAGAAATTTCCAGAGTGGGGGGAGGGACCGTACTACTCCGTGACCTTGGCGGGGACTTTCCGCTTGCAGGATCTGCTCAATCATCTCTACGTGCTTGTGCCGGTACTGGATGCTGAGAAGCACTACTGGATTGGCAAGGATGAGGTTGAGAAACTCTTGCGCAAAGGCGAAGGCTGGCTGGCGTCGCATCCACACAAAGAGTCGATCGTAAAGCGATACCTTCCGCGCCAGAGGCAATTGGCAAGAGAAGCACTCGCTAGGCTAGCGGAGGAAGACAACCCCGATCCTGACGCAACAGAGGAAGCTCACTCTGAAGAAGAAACGAAAATGGAGGAGCCGATTCGACTCTGGCAGCAGCGTATGGGAGCAGTGGTTGCTGTGCTTCGATCCGTCGAGGCGAAGCGCGTCCTAGACCTGGGCTGCGGAGAAGGAAAACTCCTGCGGGCCCTGCTGGATGAGAAATCAATGACAGAGATCGTGGGTATGGATGTTTCGTACCGGAGTCTTGAGATTGCGAGCCAACGTCTGCGACTCGATCGGATGCCCACGAAGCAGATGGAGCGGCTGAAATTGATGCATGGTTCGCTGATGTATCGCGACAAGCGCCTGGCCGGGTACGACGCGGCCACGGTGGTTGAAGTCATCGAGCATCTTGATGCACCCCGGCTGGCGGCATTCGAGCGTGTTCTTTTCGAATCGGCACGTCCGAAAACGATCATCGTGACCACGCCCAACTGCGAGTACAACGTGAAGTTTGAAACCCTGCCAGCGGGAAAGTTTCGTCATAAAGATCACCGCTTCGAATGGACTCGGGAACAATTCCAGCAGTGGTCACGCCAAATTTCTGAACGGTTTGGGTACGCAGTAAGGTTTCTGCCCGTAGGAGAAGAAGATCCCCAAGTCGGTGCGCCCACGCAAATGGGGGTCTTCAGCTCGTGACTATAACGATTCCTGAACTTTCCCTGGTCGTTCTCATTGGTCCTTCCGGCTGCGGCAAGTCGAGTTTCGCTCGGGAGCACTTCAAATCTACAGAGGTTCTCTCTTCAGACTTCTGTCGCGGCCTTGTGTCAGACGACGAGAATTCCCAGGAGGCGACGAATGATGCATTCGATGTCTTGCACTACGTCGCTCGCAAGAGGCTCGCTGCTGGCCGCCTGACCGTAGTTGACGCGACTAACGTCCAGCCTGAGGCGCGCAAGCCGCTAGTGGCGCTCGCTCGCGAGTTTCATGTTTTGCCGGTGGCGATCGTTCTGAACTTGCCAGAGAAGGTCTGCCACGAACGCAATCAGAGTCGGCCCGACCGCCAGTTCGGCCCTCACGTCATCAGAAACCAGTCCCAGCAACTGCGGCGTTCGCTTCGGGGGCTTGAACGCGAAGGCTTCCGTCATGTCTTCGTGCTGTCGAGTCCAGAGGAGGTCTCCTCGGTCACGATCGTGCGACAGCCGCTTTGGAATAACCTGAAACACGAGCATGGGCCGTTTGACATCATCGGGGACGTGCACGGTTGCTACGAAGAGTTGACCGCTTTGCTCGTTCAGCTCGGTTACAAGATCAACGAAGGACCGACAGCACCAAGTGTGACTCCGCCAGATGGTCGCAGAGCAATTTTCGTTGGTGATTTGGTTGACCGCGGACCCAAGATTCCCGAAGTACTGCGCCTGGTCATGAAAATGGTTGAAGACGGCACGGCGTTCTGCGTTCCTGGAAATCATGACATGAAGCTGATGCGGAAACTGAAGGGACGCGATGTGCAGTTGACACACGGATTGGCCGACTCCGTTGAACAGCTCGATAAGGAGACTTCTGAATTCAAGCAGGCCGTGATCAAGTTTCTCGACGATCTGGTCAGCCACTATGTGTTCGACGAGGGGAAACTCGTCGTGGCACACGCCGGCATGAGAGAAGAGATGCAGGGACGCGGCTCCGGCAAAGTGCGCGATTTTGCGCTCTATGGAGAGACCACCGGAGAGACCGACGAATACGGACTGCCAGTGCGTTACAACTGGGCGGCTGAGTATCGCGGCAAGGCGATGGTGGTTTATGGGCATACGCCGGTCGCCGAGCCGGAATGGCTGAACCGCACGATCAACATAGATAGCGGGTGCGTGTTCGGCGGAAAATTGACTGCCCTCCGTTATCCCGAACGTGAATTGATGTCGGTTTCTGCTCTCCGAACCTATTACGAGTCGGCCAAGCCGTTCTTGTCCCAGGAGGAAATGGCACCAGCGCTGACTGCACAACAGCAACTGGATGACCCGCTCGACATCGAGGATGTCATCGGCAAGCGGATCATTAACACGCGGTTGCACCGCAACATCACGATTCGAGAAGAGAATGCGATCACAGCCATCGAGGTGATGAGCCGATTTGCGGTAAATCCAAAGTGGCTCATCTATCTGCCGCCCACGATGTCCCCATGTGAGACCAGTAAACGTGACGGACTGCTCGAACATCCTGAAGAAGCCTTTGCCTACTACCTGCACGAGGGCGTGCACAAGGTGGTCTGCCAACAGAAGCACATGGGATCGCGAGCGGTAGTCGTTGTCTGTCGTGACACCGATGCTGCGCGCAAACGGTTTGGAATTATGGAAGGCGAGGCTGGAGTCTGCTATACGCGGACAGGCCGCCGGTTCTTCAATGACGCGCCTCTGGAGTCGGAGTTTCTGGAGAAAGTCCGCAAGGCTGTAGAAGCGGCAGGCATTTGGGAAGAGCTGAAATCTGACTGGGTCTGCCTGGACTGCGAATTGATGCCATGGTCAGCCAAGGCACAAGAACTGTTGCGCCAGCAATATGCTCCAACCGGGGCGGCCGCCCGAGCGGCGTTGCCGGTGGCGATTGCAGCGTTGCGAGCGGCCTCGGAGAATCCGGAGGTAGCGGCCCTGGCGGAACAACACGTTCTGCGTAAGGAAGCGGCCGATCTCTATGTCGAGGCATACCGACGGTACTGCTGGATCGTGCATTCTCTCGCCGACCTGAAACTGGCGCCCTTCCACCTGCTTGCCAGCGAGGGTGCCGTTCACACCGCGAAAGACCATCTGTGGCACATGGAAACGCTTGCTCGAATCTGTCAGGCCGATACTGGCCTATTACTCGCAACACCATTTCAGGTGGTGGATCTTACCGACAGGGCCGATCAGGAGAGAGGAATCAAATGGTGGGAGGAACTGACGGCAACCGGCGGCGAAGGCATGGTTGTAAAGCCATGTGAGTTTGTTGCTAAGGGTCGGAAAGGATTGGTACAACCTGCCGTGAAGGTCCGTGGACGAGAATACTTGCGGATCATCTATGGCCCGGAATACACGCTTCCCGAGAACTTGCTGCGGCTAAAGAGCAGAGGTCTGGGCGCAAAGCGGTCGCTAGCGCTTCGGGAGTTTGCTTTGGGATTGGAGGCGCTGGAGCGGTTCGTTCACCAAGAACCACTCCGCCGAGTTCACGAGTGCGTATTCGGAGTGCTTGCGCTAGAGAGCGAACCAGTCGATCCGAGACTGTAGTTTACGCGGGAACGGCTAGCGGGCACCCGTATGTCTTGAGCGCCTGCCACGGAGGTTTATGGTGCGGCAGTAGCGCAGGACGATGCGAGAGGCTCATAGCCTCTAAACGCAGGTGCAAATCCTGCCCGCGCAACCAATTCTCGTTGCTCGCCTTCCGAGTTGCCTGTCAACGGAAGCGGACGACCTGTACGTTCTTTACCAGGGACCGACATCTTGGCTGCGTAGGATCTAGCCCACACCAGACGGACGTTAATCATTTGAGTTCTGTACGGCTGCCCTGTTCCAACGCTCTTCACGCAATTGTTATCCATCAGGCGATAAGACCAGGCGTGGCAAGAAAGCTGAATTGTGAAAGAAACAGGGAGTGGCAGTATAGGCAATGGGGTTGACTTTCGAGCGCAGTTTACAACTTCGGAACGTAGTAGAAAATGTGAACAAAGTGCAGTGCGCGGCGAGGTATGTTAGCTGTGAGCACATTCACCCAAGACCGTGACCAATCTAAGAGTTGTCAAAGAACCGATACACAATTACATTGCTGTCTCGAACCTTGAGAGCATAATCCTGAATGACCGGCTCTTTCAGCGCTTACATCACATCACTCAAAACGGAACCGCATACTTGACGTATCCGAGCAATCGGACCTCACGTTTTATCCACAGTCTTGGCGTGATGCACCTCGGCGGCCAAATGTTAATAGCCGGACTTTTTGATTCAGAGCCTGAAACACGAGCCGGCTTAATCAAGAGTTTCTTGACCATAATGGATCAAGCAGCCAAAGATGTGACATTCCGGATCGACCAATTACAGTCTTACCTGCGGGACGAAAACGACATCTGCTACAGGCACTACGGGCTGGCGCCGGAAAGCACGGAGCGTGTCGCTGAGATCGTGATGTTCCAAAGTGTTCGCATAGCTTGTGTGCTTCACGACGTTGGCCATCCACCATTTAGCCACACTACTGAACACGTCCTCACGTCGAAGCTGCAATCTGCCGACGTAAAATCGCTCAAGTCTGCATCTTACACCGAGTTCCTGAGTTCACTTGGTAACCTGCGACGTGAAGAGCTCGGGCAAGCCCAGAAACTCCACGAGAATGTCGGCACAGCGTTGATCAATTACATTTTTTCAGAAATTCCAGAGACGGGCGACCGACGCAGGTTCGCGCAGTTCTGCTTCTGGATTGCAAATCGCATCGCCAATGAAGGTCTCGCAAAGGATACTCCAGACGCGGTTTTTGGCTGTCTGCACAAGATCGTCAGCAGCAACGGGTTTGATTCCGATCGGGGTGATTACGTACTCCGAGACGGCTACGCGAGCAGCTTCGATTTCGGGGAATACGACCTGGTCAGAGTGCTAGACAATCTCAGATTCATTCACAGCTCCGGACGATATCAACTTGTCGCCACGACCACTGCGACTAGTGCTCTAGAATCGTTCTTCCTGGAGAGGTACCAAATTTGGAGGTGGTTGGTTTTTCACCACAGCGTCGTGAGGGGCGAAGTCGCGTTGTCTCGTGCACTGACGATTTTGCTCGAATTGTTTTTCGACTCTGAGGCCGCAGACCTGCAGTCATCCGCAATTCGGACAATACTCGAAAACAGAGGCTTCAGCCGCATTTGGAAGCCATTTGCCAATCTAGCAACGTATCGAGATTACGCTACATGTGATGAGCCTTGGCTCATTAGCCTCTTGAACGAGCTAAGATCACCTCTGGGGGCGGCTCCGCTGCAACGGAGACTCGCGATGCTGCGGGTCTATCTCGATTTTGTTCTTGCACGGAAGAAATCGAGCTTCGTGACCCTGTGGAAAAGAGCAGAGGAATATGAAGAGTTCACATCCGCCGTGTGGGAAGCGACACGGAAAGCAACAAGTGCACTCAAAAGGAAGGAATTGGCCGATTTGGAGGGCATTCTTAAACGAGAGAACGAAACCACCACGGAGTGGTTCAACCGTGTCATAATACCGGCAGTGACGACCGGGCCAATCGGTGAAATAGAGGCAATGCGAAGGATCGAAGACGCTATTCAGAAGGCCCTCAAAGGCGTGTCTGGTGCGTTGCTGCTTAAGGTTTTGAGCTTTTCAACTGAGATCGACTGTGTGTTAATTGACAAAATGGGAAAACAGATTTCAATTCAAGCCCTGAGCAGCGTAGTACAGAGTTTAGCGACGATTTGGAACAAAGACATGCAACTGCGGGCCTATTGGGTGGGCCTCAAACGCAGCGGCCGTGAGTACGTCTCCGCTGAGATGACAAGAGCCCCGACCCGTCAAAAGCTTGGGACTGTGTTCTTGAGTGCCCTCCTCGGAGGCGATGATTTTTCCCATCTAAGACAATTGGTTCCACAATAAGGAGCTCGCCGTGGGTGGTTTTCTGCACCAGAGATTTCAATCACCAAGTACTCGGAGTATGAGTGAGCTCCTGATCCTTGGAGTTATCTCTAAGCTTGGACGCGCACGCCTTTCGGACATTCACGAGGCGTTGCGAAATGTTACCCAGGATACTCCAACGCTCTTTTTTGTCGGACAGCCCCTCAGAAGGGTCCTCGAACAGTATCGAGACCTAAAACAGGTCCAAGTAACCAGAGAGGCTCCAGAACCCACCTATGAATTAACACCTTCTGCGCGCGCACAGGTTCATCAGTTCGAGCCGGAATTAAACCAGCTCTTCCCGCTACTCCAACAGGTTCATCGGCCAAGATGAGTACGGTTGCAGGCGGGCAGTCTGCAGAGACTCTGGTGCCAGCGGAGAGATTCGAACTCTCAAACACCTGTTTCTAAGACAGGCTGCTATTCCAATTCGCACACGCTGGCACGCTGGCGCACAGGGAAGGATTTGAACCTCCGCGTCCCCCTTGAGGAGACCGGGTTACAGCCGGTCCGTTTCAGCCGGGCTCACGCACCTGTGCAAAGTTGGCGGAAGGTAGACGAATCGAACGTCCATCGCTCCTCACGATGCCCTGGTTTTCAGGACCAGTTGCCGGCCATTCAGCAGTACCTTCCGCATGGCGGAGAGTACGGGAGTTGAACCCGTTAGCCTCTTGCGAGAGCCCTTGTTTAGCAGACAAGTGCCTTACCGTCCGGCCCACTCTCCGTTGAATTTTCAAAGAACGACAGAATTCTGGTAGGCCCGGTGGGATTTGAACCCACAAAAGGCTGCTCTTGAGGCAGCTACGTATGCCAGTTCCGTCACGGGCCTGAAGCTAGAAATTGTGCAGGAGTTAATAACTCAGTCGGGATGGACTGAGTTGTAATGACGATCGAAATTGAAGCAGGCGCTTCACAAGTCAATGTAGCATGAAACCGTGGATAGTGCACGTGCTTTCGGCCGCGGGCCTATTGCGGCCATTACCCACGACCGATGCAGACTTGTCGCCGTGGTTGCCGTTCCAGGAAAAGCCATTTCCTTCTTTTTTTCTTCGTTGCCTTGGGCGTCAGCGCGCGCTTAGCTTCCAGAAATTCGGGGCAGCGCTCGTCCAGAATGCCCACGAGCCACTCCGGGATGCGCTCTTCGACTTCCAAAATCGAGCGGACCCACAGATAGAACTCCTGCCAGGCGATGTATTGGTTGCGAGCATCGAGCAAGCGTGGCCAAGGAATGCGGCGGGCTTGGTCGTCTGCACGCTGTCGTGCCAGGCGCTGGAGTTGGACCGCGGTGTTACGCATGGAAAACCCTTCCGTCCTCTTCAAATCACATTCTCGCAGAACCCACCGGGTATCCTAGACCACTCCCAGTATCCAGCCCTCGACCTCAGCCATTTTGCGCTCCGATGGTTCCAACTCTGGCGCAAAGAATTGACTCAGCGTACCGTTTGTATCTGCCCGCCGCAGCCATTCGGCTGTCGCGAACGCATCTTGTTGATCCGGGGATCGTCCTGCTGAAGGAAAGGACCTACTCCAAAGGGAGGGATAAACCTCAGCGATTACGGACGAATTAGGGGGCACCCTCCAGCCGTCGAATGGCCAGAAATGGACCTGACCGCCGAGATGCTGGCGGAGGTATCGCAACCAGGGAAGTCCGGCGTGCGTGGATTTGGCGACCGATCCCTGGACGTCAAACTGAAAGACTGATTTGGCAGTGCGCGCTCGCAGCTCCGTGACTCTACGCCAGCGCGGATTCCCCGAACGAGCGGCGCCGCTGCCGCAACTTCCATCCCGAACGAATTCGACGTATGTGTGGTCTTCGTCCGTCGGCCAATGTTGCTGGAAGTCGTCGAGAAAGAATGGCCAGTCAAGCGGCAGGCCATGCTGTTCAAAGTAGTGCAAGGGGAATGAGAATCCATGATCGATTCCCACCAGAGTTGCCGGTCCGCCTTCCAGATGCGCGACCAACCATTCGGCGACACCCCTGCGAGTCCAGTATTTGCGCGGGCTCGGTGGCGGCTGGATCTCATGGGAAGTGACTTCTGCATCCGCCTCGTAAACGCGCAGGCCCTTTAGACTCGACGTTGGTGTTTCGGCGCCGGAGTAGTCAATACCGATGTAGCGCTGGAAGGCACGTGACATGTCGATAGCCGAGCGAACTCCTGGTTAAGGTCGGGCCTACACACCGATCACCCGACGCAAAGTGGGCACGCTGAGACCCTTGAACCCGATGCTCAGGACTGGTGATGCCAGTCAATTTCTTCGAGCAATCCACTGGGAGATCTTCGCGTCAAAGCCATCGTAAAGCCTGCTCCGAATGTTCCGCCGATCGCTCGGTCATAGCCGTACAAGAGCATATCTTCAATGCCGTCACCATTGAGGTCCATACGGATGACTTCAACCAGCATGCGAGACATTCCAACATATTCGAAGTCGAGCGAGTGCGAAGTAGTGGACTGTACTAGCAACCTGCCTTTCGCCTTGACTGCGGCCAGAGTCCGGCAGTCCTGTTCCTCATGTTCGCCAGTCATGGTCGGAAGCATGGACACAGGCATCAGATCGAGGTCCACAATGCCAACGCGAGGTTCACGGATGAAGCTGCGCTCAGCCGGGCGAGCGTGTTCAATCACCGTCAGAACTGCAAGAGGAAGCTTAAAGAAGGCTTCCATCTTCATGGCGAATGTCGTCGGGGCATAGTACCCCTTTTGGATTGCCGTGCGATACTCCCGTGTTGTGCGAACGGCAACGGTGGATCCGTTCTCGTGAACGAGTTCCAGACCTGCTGGAAGATCGGTTCCGAGCTTTATCGGTCGGTCGAGTAGTTCCTCTACGTTAGCTTTGTTGATCTCGGACACCACCACTCCGTCAAGGAACTCGATCGACCTGTACAACGTGACGTCGTCGCCTGCGTCCAATCTCTGCAATATCTCGTTGACCTTCTGAATCGTTACAGCCCCGCTCTGCAGTGAGCAAATCAGCCCGAGTATGGCATCGTCCGCTCCTGCGGATCGTTCGTACTTTCTTCGGAGTCGTCGAACCTCTGCTAGTCGCTCCTGTGCACGGGCGAGCACAATGGCAAGCTGCTCTGGCGGCAGTAAGCGATCGAGTTTTTCAGAATTGCATGAGTAGCACGCAGGCGCAAGGTTGCCGTCACCTTGGACATCGAAGGCATCGCCTAAACCGTAGGACACCCTGATGTCCGCCCATCGCTCAGGAGCTTTCAGCAACGCCTCCGGCACCACGTGATCGATCAGCAGCTCTTTGAAGAGCAGTGGCTGTCGACAATACAGGCACCTCTTTCTGTGAGCTTCCCAAAGCGCGCGGCGGTCGATGTCGGAGAACCTTTGTTGAGACATGAGTGGTTCTATTGACCAGAATAAAGGATTTTAACCAAGCCAAAGGAAGTCTGTGGTTCGTGACGTTTCGGGACCCTCCACGAGGACGCCGGGCGGCGATCACTGCTCGCGGCCACTGCAGTATCCCCTCCGGCAAAGATCGGTCAATTCGCACTTCTGCCAGGCTTCGACCTGCTTGCGCATCGGCTCGAAGTTTCGCTGCATTCGATCCACGCCCACCGAGATACAGTCGATGAGTGAGAACGACTTCGAGTGTTTCGCGAGTACCGGCGTAAACACTCCTGAGATAATGTCTCCGGATTCTGGTTCGGTCAGGTTCGACTTCCTCGAAGCGGACTTCTGGCTCGCGTCGACGGACGTGCCACATCCGTGGTTTCCCCTCACGTCAACTTGACGAATGACGCCCAAATCTCGGGTTCTGCTCTTCGTGACACTAACCGCCGCCGGAGATCCGGACCTCCGCTACCGTGCTTGATACACCGCAAGAAAATCGCCATTCATGGATGGGAGCGGGCATCGGGTGGATTATAACTGCAGAGAAGAATTTGCCTGCAGCTGTTCCAAGACCTCAATCGACTTCTTGACAGCGTCGAGCGATGTATCCTTGTGAAAAACGGTTTCTTTCTCGGCCTTACCGGACAGATCCGCTAAGTGATCGTAGCTCGCCCGCAACGTAGCGAGCGTCGATTGCCCAGCGAGGGCACCGAGCTCCATCGTCAAGGACTGAAAAGTTCTCTGCTTATATTCAGGGTAGGTGGAGAAATCGTAAGTATAGCTATCACGCGTGACTCGGTTGTCGAGAAAACTTATTGCCTCGTTGTATACCTCCTCCATAGTACGACCCTGTTCGCCGCTCTCGATTCTTATGCCGTTCTGGCGCATCGTGGCTAAGCCATTTGATACCCTGCCACTGATCTCTTCCTTCAGACGCCTTTCTGTCTGGGTCTTACGCATCTTTTCAGCGCTGTGTTGCTGATACGTAGTGTAGAGGAACCCTAGACCTCCGAGAACGACGGACGATAAGAGCCACACACCGAAGGTTGAGTTGACCAGCGACCAGAGTCGTTTCCCTCCGGAATCTTTTGGCCTCCGCGCTTCGATCTCCCGACGAACTTCGTAACGGAATATCTCTTCCGCCCGAATGCGGTTCTTTTCCTCCTCCAGAAGCATACAGAGTGACCTCCTGTTCTGGGCCAGGAGCTTCCATCTTGACTCCTAGCTACTAACGATCGTACACCCCGCGAAAACCACGTACGCGAGAAGTCGCTATCTCGGACTTGTGAGGCTCGTGGTCCAGAAACGGGCTTCGAGGAGATCGGAGCACTGACGTGATCGAATCGAGAAAGGTGCTCCTCTTTCCACCCTTCGCCCTCACGCATGTTGTGGACTTCATCGACAGTGGAAGTTTCTGGAACAACACGAGCACGATTGCGAACCCCAATCAAGAGGTCAATCGACACGGGATTGCGCACGGAGTTTTCACAGGCTTTGAGACCCAGGAGCTCGCGCTCAAGTTCCTACTGCTGCTTGATTGCGTTGCATTCATTCTCATCCAAGACCAATTGATTCGCGGAGTCTTGAATTAGGATGTTGGTCGTCGCCGTCCGCCGGCCATGAGCCTTGCAGCAGCCATAGAATTCACCATGATTCTCGGCGCTGGCACAATTCGAAGCATCTACCCCGGTCCCGGCGGGGCAAGCTCCCTCCACACCCGTCCGGACTGATCCACCCACACTGTTTCAGACGCCGTCGAGACCTCCCAGAGTGGGTAGAACGGAGACCGCGTCGCCCGGCTTGGCTTCCAGACCAGGCGCGTCTCCACGGGTTGTGCGCAGTTTGCGATTTCGACCGCGCGGTCGTCCTTTATCAGCCAGGGTTGCTCGACGCGTTCCACCGCCGCACGCGCCATCACGCTTCCGTCCATGGCATCTACCATCACCGCCGCGCCACGTCCGCCCGGCTCGCCAAAGTGCACGAGGAAGTAAGGATGTTGCCCATCTAGCCGCTCCACAAGGTGCGCGGCGGCAGGCAGGCCCGATACCTGGGCTGCATCCGCCGCTACTCTGACGGCTCGTTCTTCCGAAATGCGCGCGCCCCTCACATTGTTAGATTCCACGATCTCCCGTGTGCAGCGATGTGAAAATCGCCCCATCTGTCCTTACGTAGATGTGCTCGCTTCCAATGGTGAACATGTGGAACGGGTACATCGGCGATAGCGATTCCCGGCAAGGCATCCACACCAGCCTCGGGTACTGGCACAGCGCCTCTCGCCGCACCGGAATGCGTACGCCACCATCCGGAAGCTCCACAATCTTCCCGATGATCGATTTCGCCACCTCTTCGGCGGACCCGAACCGGAGCAGGTCACCCTCCGGGTTGGCGTGTACTGCCGACTGCATGTAGAGCCCCGACTTCGCGTCCACCGCCACCGCCAGCGTGTTGAATGAGCCTTCAGTCGCCGGAACAATCCAGTAGAAGGTATCTGGCAGATCTAGCCGCTGCACCAGCACGGCCTCTCCAAATTTGGCGCGGCCCAACGCCCGACTGTAGTGGTCGCGCGTGGCCAGCCCATAAGCCTTTAGGCTCTCTTCTGCGCGCGCGGTAGCCTGGGCGGCCCGCAACAGCTCGCCCCGGTAATCGAGCGGCTTCATCAGCGGCCGCGAAGGCACGCCGCGCAAGGTCGGCGGCGGCGCAGGATCGGCAACTGCCACAAATTTCCCGCCCCAATATCCACCGGGAATCCCGGTCATATAGGTGCTCTGCCAGGTGCTGTAGCTGATATTCTCGTTGGCCAGCCCGCGACTGCCGCCTGTGCCGCATCCGTCCGTGCCGTCCGCGTGCGGGGGTGGAGGCGCCAGCGACGGATTACTCCCGCCCGGCGTCGGTGGTTCGGGGTTATTCACATCGAACGAGTCGATCGTATAGGTCGTATCGCTGTAGTCCGCCGGCGCTGCGCTGGCAGTGTAGCCCCGCACGACAATCCAGTGTGCCGAGCCGAAGACCATGGCGATCGGAGCAGCCTTATAGTTGTGAATTGTCCAAACAATCTTGCGCGAGATCAAGTCCTCAGTGTCCAGCGCAAACAGCACAAAATCGTACGACCCGTAGTGCGGAGGCCCCGGCGGCGCGGGAGGCTCCAGGTTATGCATCGTCCACTGCAGACCGTCCGGCGCCGTGTACCAGCCAGCCTCCGTGGTGCTATGGCTGTGGTTGTCGTTGTAGAGGACATTCTGATCCAGCAGCCCGGCGCCCAGTGAATCAAGCACCATCTCCGCGCAAGCCGCTCCGCAATAGTAATCCGTGTCCTGCTGGTGATATGGGACCGCCAGGCTTTCATGCGTAGGCATGGTTCATCCTCCTTTTTCTACTGCACCTCCGTGCTTTCCCGGAAGCAATGAAATGGTTAGAACTGGAACCAAACTCTGAGGACTTAATGAGCCCTCTGCAGCATTGATCACAACGTATTCATAGTGATCGTGAGGGCTCCGGCGTTTCATCCTTCACCAAGAGACTCGCGGCGTCCGTTCCGCGTCGGACCTGCCTACGTTAGATGCTGCACATAAACCCTCGCCATCAGACCGCCTCATCATCCCGAAGTGCTGGGGGAAGCAGGTCGAAGATTCCGATTCCCCCGCGCAGCGCCGTCTTCCGAGATGGCAAACACTGCGGCCGCCCGTCGGCAACGAACTCTCCTTCACATATTGATCATAGGCCTCCATGTTGGAACCAATAGACAAAGCGACTCACTGCGCGTTGGGTTATGGGCAATCCTTCGGATCACTCCCCTGAAACGGGCTTCTGGGAGGTTATTTGGGGCGGAAATGGGCCCCATCGGGAATTAAAGGGTCTAGTGTGACCCTACGATGGATTGCACCAAATTGAGGAGGACCGCCTCATGTTGACTCCGGTGAGGGGCAGACCGTTATTCGGCCCTCAGATGAAGAACGCTGTGTCGCACTGGCCAATTCCGCAGAATTCGGGGTACTCTTCTATTCAGGGATGACTTCAATCGCGCTTACAGATGGATAGTTGACAGCAGGAGTAAAGTAGATCTCGATTTTGCCCTGGGGCGTGGGTTCAATATGCTGGAATGATTTGACCAACGGCGCGGAGCCTGCTTCCCGGAAGATATCAAACCCCCTCAAGAGCATCGATCCGTTACAAGAGACATCAAACACCCGGCTGCCCACACCCCCAATGCTGCCATTCTGAAGGCCAAACCAATGCTCCATAAAGTGCAGCTTCAAAGTGTATCTCCGGCCCGTCGTAACAGGCACTACGTAATGGAAGTGCCCAAACCGATGCCAGTCGTAAAGACGACCGTCCCTGACCTTGGATAGATCACCCCCGAAACTACTGAGACGGCCCCCGAAAAAGTACCTGTCCGGCATCCAAACATTGCCGTTCGAATCCACGTACGGAAAATGCCCGACGACGATCCTGACCGGAAGCATGCTATTCGGAGCGCTTCGCAGAATTTCAATCGCATTTACGAATGCCTCGGTAGTGACGAAGTCCACATGGATGGTTCCGTCGGTCGCGGGCGCGACATCTGTAAATACTTTCGTGGTCGCAATGTCATCCCCGCCAGCGTCGTCCACCACATCCAAGTTGGTAGCCGGTCCACCGCTTATCGAGAATCCCACGTTTCGGCTATTCTCCTGAAGTCCCGATGTTTCGGCAAACAGAAGATGAACCTCGTATGTCCCCGGCGGAACGGGGTAATTGCAATGAAAAACGCCGCGCCGTCCGCTGGAGAAAAGTTGCGGATCTTGTGTGCCTTGGATGGCGTGACCGGTAACGGAGAATGAGGTTCCTCCCGAGCAAAAATGATCGCTATCCCACGTAGAACCACCGCTGTCGATGTAGGAGGCAGAAGTATTGCCCACCATAACGCGCAGAATTTTCCCGGAAGCGTAGTCCGGAGTGACAGCGGCTTGGATCAGTGGGGGGCTCTCGCGCCAAATCCTCCCATTCCATTTCTTCCAGACAAAAACCGAGAGTACACAGACAGAAATTGCAAAGATGGCCGCAAGAGTTGCCATTCCAGTCCGTACCCTGACCTTACTCTTGGATCCGGCAGCATCGTGCTGCCCTGAGACGTCGTCTGCTTTTGAGGCCCGCGGTGGCTGAGCGGCATTATGTTGCCGCTCTTCCCGTCGACCGTTCCCTGCGGGGGAAACCCGGTCGTGAGATTGGCCGTTATGTTTCTCATCATGTTTCTCATCGAGTGTGGATTCGTCTCTCGCCGTTTCCAAGTCGCTTGCATGAATGAACTTGGGAACGTAGTGCCCGGGGGGCAGGCAAATATGAACGGCATGTTCCGCCCCGGCACTTCGATAATAATCTTCGAGCCGCTTTCGCAATGCATGAGCAGTGACGCGGACGATAGTATCCACTTGTGGGTCAAAAGATTCCGGGCGCCCGAGGGCCTGCACCGCAATGCTGTACTCCTTGATTTCGTCGACGGCTCCTTCAAAATACTTGTCGCAAACAAATATCAGAAGTCGAACAGGGTTGTTTGTCCGCCCAAATACACCGGACGATAAGACGGCGTCTACCTCAGCCCGTTCGGTCTCAAGTTTGCTGATCGCCGGTTGCAAGTGAATACCCCAAAGAAGGGTGCTTTCGGCCTACCGCCCACGTCTTCGGGGTGAGTATAACCGAATTTTCGCCGCAAGACACTGGGGCGAAAACACCCGTGATTTCACTGACTTAAGACGCAGATGCAGCGACCAAAGCTTCCTGCTTTCAATCGAAATCAGCGTTGCGCCCTCACTGTGAATTCACGGTTTTCTAACTTCCCAGACAGGTGTCATCATTGCTTTACTCCTTCATCGGTTAATTTCGTTTCATCTCATTTGCGGTGCAGCTTTCTGAGCCACTCTGATGGCGCGGGTCAGAGGGGCAGATCAGCAACAATTGCCTTGCCGCCCTAGGAGACCCAAATGATTCTAGTCCACCCGAAAAGTCATTGTTTACCCACAGGCTGCCGCGCAACGAAACGTCTTTATTTGGCAGCGGTCAAAGCCCTGATAGTCCTCATCGCTGTGATGCTACTGTCGGGGCCAGTTGAGTTCGCTATTGCTCAGGACATATTCGGCCGCATCGTCGGGACTGTCACCGATTCGTCTGGCGCTGCTGTTCCGGATGCCAAAGTGACTATCGTGGACGAGGCGACACAAGCAGTCCGCGATGTCGCCTCAGACCCGAATGGTTACTTCGTCGCTGACGAACTGCCAGTTGGTACATATAGCGTGATGGCAGAGAAGGCCGGCTTTAAGAGGAGCACCAAGAAAGGCAACGTTTTAAGCGCTGGCGGCCGTCTGACGGTGGACTTGAAACTGGAAGTCGGCGTGGTCACAGAAACTGTAACCGTAACTGCGACCGGAGATACGGTGAATACAACGTCGGGAGAAATCTCGACCACCATCACAACCCAACAAGTGGATAACGTACCGTTGAACCAGCGCCACTATGAGACGGCCGTAAGCTTGATTCCCGGAGCGGCTCTCCAGAGTTCGGGACTGAGCGCCGCCAGCATAACGAGTGGCTACAACAATAGCATTGCGGTCATCAACGGCCTGCGGCTGGACGGACAGAACTGGAGCGTGGACGGCGGGTGGAACCTCGATGCCGGTTCGAACAACAGTGTGTTCAATGAGGTGGGGATTGATTTCATTCGCGAAGTGGACGTCCAGAGCTCGAACTATGACGCTGAGTTTGGTCGTTCTGCTTCAGCCACGGTCAATGTGGTAACCAAAAGCGGAGGAGCTAAATATCACGGTGGACTTTTCGAATTCGTCCAGAACAATATTTTCAATGCGGCAAATGCGGGCACCAAGCTGACGTTTACGCCGAGTTCGAGTGTGCCGACCCTGACGGGGTACAATGCCGTACCGCCATTTCATCTCAACGACTTTGGATGGGATGTGGGCGGCCCCATCCCTTATATCCAGCCGAAAGGCAAGCTGTTTTTCTTTGCCGGCCAGGAGTGGAAGAGGTTTCGAGGATCCGCCCCAGGATTGCAGACTTCGACTGAAGCGCAGACGTTTCCCACTGTGACGGAGGCGGCAGGCGATTTCACTGACGTTTACAATGGCGGTGCCGGGCTCGTGCTCAAAACGCCGGCGATAATTCCCGCAAGCTGCGGTGGTACTCTCTTTACCGCGCCCAATGTTATAAACCCCGCGTGCATCACCGGCGACGGCGCAGCCATTCAGGATCTCTACACAACAGCCGCAAAGTTGTCCACCCTCGGAGGGCTGCCCACCGCGGCCGCTGCGAGCAACTTGACCTTCAACCTCCCGAACCCGGCAAACATTCGGGAGGACATCATCCGCGTGGATGAACACGTCAATGACAAGCACAGCATTTATTTCCGGTACCTCCACGACAACGTTCTGATTACCAATCCTTACTCGACATTCGGCGCTACTCCTGAGGTTCCGGTGGATCCGGACCAGCGCGATCGTCCGGGATACAACATTCAAATCGGATGGACGGATGTGATAAGCCAGACCTTAGTCAACGAATTCAAATTCAACGCCGACTGGCACAAGCAGCATACTCCGCTGCTCGGCACCGCATGGACGAGGTCCGCTTATGGCTTCCAGTTCATTCCGCCGCTCGGAAACCCGGCGCAGTTCACAGATGGGCTTCCGCAGATAAGCTTCACGGCCGTTTCGGGTTTCCCGACGGCCGCACCGACCGCGACGTACGGTCCAGCGCCGAACTTCCTCGAGTCTCCCACGGCGGACATAAGTTTCGCGGATAACTTTTCGGTGGTGAAGAACAACCACGCGATAAAGTTCGGAGGGTCTTTCGCCCGGAACCGCAAAACGCAGAACTCGCGCACAAATTACGACGGCGTAGTAACTTTCGCTAATACTGCGGGCGCGCCCAGCACCTCAAACTCGACGGGGGACCCCTTCGCCGACGCGCTCCTGGGGAACTTTGCCAGCCTCGCGCAGAATTCGGCCTTTACACTGGGCCAATTCCGGTTCAATGACATTGAAGCGTATGTCCAAGATACCTGGAAAGTCAGACGCAAGTTGAGTCTGGTGCTCGGCCTTCGCTACATACGCACCACCCCCACCTATGCTCAGGGCAACAACATCACGAACTTCAACCCGTATGCTTTCAGCACTGGTCTTGATCCCACCTTCACGTCTGTGGGGACGGGTAGCGGCATCAGCCCTACTTCGCCCGGTCTTTGCAGCGGCCAACAACTTGACGTTATCGGTACACCGGTACTGACGGTCGAATGCAATGGATTGCAGCGGCCCGGGGAAGTGCCCTATGACCAGGCCGGCAGAGTTCCTGCAACCTATGTGAATCCGCAGCTTTTGGCTGCGATCCCTCCGACGGCGGCGCGCGGTTTCTACAATTCGGAAAACCTGTTCTCGCCGCGCTTGGGCTTCGCCTACGCGCCGTTTGACGATAAGACCGTGATTCGTGGCGGTTTTGGCATTTTCTACGACCACCCGGAAGGCAACGTTCTGGGCAACGGCATCAACTCCCAAGGCTATGTACCGTGGGCACAGTCGGTCACGATCGCAGGCAACGGCTCATTGTCGCAGTATGATTCCGCTCCGGGTGCCGGTACGGTACCCGGCCCAAGCACTCTAAGCCTCAGCGGGGTTGATCCCCACCTGAAGGTCGCTCGCAGCTATCAGTTTAGCCTGGGGGTGCAGCGCGAATTGCAGCACGGCATGTTGCTCCAGGCATCTTACGTCGGCAACATCGGGCGGCACATCCTGCGCGGGGGTAACGCCACCAGCAACATCAACCAACCTACTTGGACGCCGCAAGGATTCATACCTGTTTCGCCGAACCCGAACACGTACGCGTGTCCTTCTGGAATCAACGCTGTGGCGTATGGGTGCGTGGGGGGCTTCGCAGCTGCCGCTCTGGGGAAGGACCAGATTCGTCCGTACCTGGGATATTCGAATCTTGGCATGGAGTTGAGCGACGTCAACTCCAACTACAATGCGCTGCAGCTTACCCTGACCAAGCGCGTGGGCTTGGTCACTGGCATGGTCGCTTATACGTATTCCAAGGCGATGGGAGATGGCGGGGGCGCGGGAGATGCTTATAATGAAAATCCCGAGCCGGAGTGCCCTTTCACTTGTCTGGTCAGCACAGCCGCCAACCCTGTGGTGGTTACGGGTGGAACCGGTGGAATTGGCGGAACACAAACGGGCGGCGTGGTGGAATCCTGGAAGAAACTTGATTACGCCAAACTAAGCTTCGACGCGACGCACATCCTGGCCATGAGTTTCACCGTCGAGTCGCCCTGGGGCAAGTACTTGCACGGCGTGGAAGGCGCGGCGGTGAAAGGGTGGTCGCTGAGTGCGATCATGCACTACCAGAGCGGGTCGCCATTCACCGCAACAGATACCATTGCCGTTGGCGGCGCTACCACTGCTACCGGCGCTTCCGCCGTTGGCATTACTGTTAACCGGCGGGCGAATATTGTTGCCGGCCAGCCGATTGGGTTTAGCGGCACATGCTCGAACGTACATGCGATGTGCTGGGTCAATCCAGCCGCTTTTGCTCCTGAATCGGCGCTCGGCGCGGGCGATGCTCCCGTCAACAACATCATCGGGCCCTCCTTTTACCAGTGGGATCTGTCGTTGAGGAAGTTATTCAATTTGCCCAGGGAAGGCACGAGCCTGCAGTTCCGGATGGATGCTTATGACGCCTTCAACCAGACGAACTGGAGTGGTCTCAATGGATTTAGCGTGAATAACGTTGGTAGCAGCAGTTTTGGACAGATTACTCAGTCCTTTCCGGCGCGTGTTCTTCAGTTCGGTTTGAAACTCAGTTTCTGAGGCCTTTGCATTCAGGATTGCGTTGTGAACGCTCAATTCGGTTCTTGAATGGAGTGGCTGACTTCGAGGAGATAAAAGCGGGAACCCTTGTTGTCTGAGCTGCATTTGGTCAAGATCCGACATGTAACGCCAGATCGAGCCTGTCCCCAGCGAGTTCCATCTGAGAAACCTGCATATCGGCGCACAAATGCCTGTCATGAATAAGTGGATCCGGTGCCTGACACTTGCTTTCTGTGCAATGCTCGGATCCAGCCAAGCCGCGGCACAAGTTGCCCCGTTGGTTGCGAGTATTGATGCGCGCCAGACCACCGACTTGGACGGCTCATGGCAGGCGATTATTGATCCGTATGATGTGGGAGCCTTGGACTACCGCGCTCAGCCACTGAAAGACAACCGGGCGTTTTACAAGAACTACAAACCTCAGTCCGAAACAGAGCTAGTCGAATATGATTTCGACACTTCCGGCCAGCTCCAGGTGCCCGGCGACTGGAACACGCAGCGCGAGCCGCTGCTCTTTTATGAAGGAAGTGTCTGGTACGAGCGGTCTTTCGATTACGCAAAATCACCGAAGACCAGGTTGTTCCTGCATTTTGGGGCGTGCAATTACCTCGCTGCGGTATACCTAAATGGGGAGGAGCTCGGCGAGCACGAGGGCGGCTTTACACCCTTTGACTTCGAAATCACGGAACGGATAAGGGCGCACGGTAACTTCCTCGTTGTAAGAATCAATAACACTCGCGGAAAGGATCAAGTCCCCACCACCAATACGGACTGGTGGAATTACGGGGGAATTACTCGTCCAGTGACGCTGGTGGAAGTGCCGGAGACATTTGTTCAGAACTATTTCGTGCAGCTTGAAAAAGGATCGACGCGCCAAGTCGCAGGCTGGGTTCAACTCAACGGGCCGAAACTTCAGCAGAATGTCACAATCCGAATTCCAGAGGCGGGGCTTAGCAAGACGTTCGCGACAAATTCTATGGGGCGGGCGGAGTTCTCTTTTAGTTCCGGATTAACCCTCTGGACTCCCGAGAATCCGAAACTTTATACGGTCGAGGTTGAAAGTGAAACTGACCAAGTCACGGATCGCATAGGGTTCCGCTCAATCGAGGTTCGCGGAACCGAAATGTTGCTCAATGGCAAGAGCGCCTTCTTGCGCGGCATAAGCATTCATGAGGAAGCACCCACGCGCCCCGGCCGCGCCTGGAGCGAGGACGACGCTCGCACTCTCTTGAGTTGGGCAAAAGAATTGGGCTGCAATTTCGTTCGCCTCGCGCACTATCCGCACAACGAAGCCATGTTGCGCATGGCTGATCAGATGGGATTGCTGGTCTGGGCCGAGGTGCCTGTCTATTGGACCATTCAGTGGGAAAATCCCCGAACACTGCACAACGCGGAGAATCAGTTGGACGAGATGATCGCGCGCGATCATAATCGCGCAGCTCTTATCATCTACTCCGTCGGGAACGAGACCCCCATCAGCGATGCCCGGAATCGCTTCTTACAGCAACTCATTCGGGATGCGCATTCCGCTGACCCCACGCGTCTGGTGTCTGCCGCTCTTCAATCTAATGCGGTCGCGGAAGGGAATCGAGTGACCATTCACATTAACGATCCGATCGCGGGCGACCTCGATGTGCTCGGGAACAACGAATACATCGGCTGGTATACCGGTCGCCCCGAGGATATGGATTCGATGGATTGGATCTCGCAGTACGACAAGCCCCTGATCATGAGTGAATTCGGCGGCGATGCACTCTTTGGCTACCACGGGGATGCGCACGCTCGCTGGACCGAGGAATGTCAGGAAAATCTTTACGAGCACCAGATCGCCATGCTGAAGCGCATTCCCTTTCTTCGCGGAATGACACCGTGGATTCTCAAGGACTTTCGTAGTCCGCGGCGAACGCTTCCTCGTTTTGAGAATTATTTCAACCGCAAGGGACTTGTAAGCGAGCGTGGCGAGAAGAAAAAGGCCTTTTTGGTGCTGCAGAAGTTTTATCGGGAGCTGCAGAGCGCTCAACCGCCTAAGTAGCTGACCCCCTTTCACGACCGTGAGACAACCCCTCCTAAAGATGGGTGAGATTGCGGCGCGTACGCTGCTAGGCCGAATCGAGGCACGGATGAAGTACGTTCCGGAAATTGCGATCGAACCCCAGTTGGTGGTGCGCAGATCCAGCGCGCGTTCGCGAGCTGACCCGGCGTAGAGAATTGACACGACCGGTCTTTTTGCACCAAGTGGAATGAAAATAATCGAATGGCTCTGGTTGAATCGTGCCGTTTTTCTACCAACGCAAGAAGCTGACCTTCGGAGGGCAATGGTGAAGAAGGTAGCAATCCTATTGATTCTAGTGAATATCGCCGCCGCCATTTGGGCTCAGGCGCCGTCTGCCTCCACCTCTGCCATCGAAGCCCGCGCCGACGCAATGCTGAAGCAACTATCGCTGGAAGAGAAAATCGATCTCATTGGTGGCCTCGATGATTTCTACATTCGCGAAATCAAGCACATCGGTCTGCCCCGTTTGAAAATGTCCGATGGGCCGATCGGCGTCCGCGGCTATAGGCCCTCCACAACCTTTGGCGGCATCGGTTTGGCCGCGACGTGGGATTTAGAACTTGCTCAACGCATGGGGGCTGTCATCGGCCAGGACGCGCGCGCCCGCGGCATCCATTTTATGCTGGGGCCGGGAGTGAACATTTATCGTGCTCCGATGTGCGGCAGGAATTTCGAGTACTTTAGCGAGGATCCATTTCTTGCATCCCGCACCGCCGTCGCTTACATCAAGGGCATACAGAGCCAGGGCGTAAGCGCGACCATCAAGCATTTCATGGGCAACAATCAGGAATATGATCGGCATAACAGCGATTCCATTATCGACGAGCGTACCATGCGCGAGATTTACCTTCCCACGTTTGAGGCTGCGGTCAGAGAAGCGCATGTGGGCGCGATCATGGACTCCTACAATCTGACCAACGGCCTCCACATGACGCAGAACGGGTACTTGAACGCCGATGTGGCCAAGAAAGAATGGGGCTTCGACGGCATCATCATGTCTGACTGGGATGCCACCTACGACGGCGTCGCCGCGGCCAATGGCGGGCTCGATCTGGAAATGCCATCCGGCAAATTCATGAATCGCGCCACGCTCCTGCCGGCGGTGAAGTCTGGCCAGGTCAGCGAAGCAACGATAGACGACAAAGTCCGGCGCATTCTGGGGACCGCAATCCGTTTTGGCTGGTTCGATCGTGAGCAGACCGACCTTTCCATCCCGCTTCTGAACGAGGCGGGAGGGAAGGTCGCGCTCGAGGCGTCGCGCTCCGGCATGGTGTTGCTCAAGAACGACGGCAATCTTCTGCCGCTCGATAAAGCAAAGATCAAGTCGATCGCAGTGATCGGACCGGATGCCTATCCCGCGCAGGTGGTTGGCGGAGGCAGCGCGGGCGTGCGTCCCTTTACCGCCGTGAGCTATCTGGAAGGCCTCGCTAGATATGTCGGAGACAAGACCACGGTGTACTACGAGCAGGGGATCCCGTTACTCGCCGAAATGGCTGAGGCTACCAGCTTCAGCATCGACGTGGGCGGCAAACAGGCCGGCCTGCGCGCCGAGATCTTCAGTAACCCCACCTTGAGTGGTGAACCTGCCGTGCGCCGCACGGATCAGCACGTCAATTTCGGTCGGTTTTTAGGCGACGGCGTAAAAGAGAATGAAATCTCAGCCCGCTGGACCGGGTACTTCACACCCAGTGCTCCGGGCGACCATTTGCTCTTTGTCCAAGGTTCGGGAGAGGAGGGCGGCGCGAGGGTATACTTCGACGACAAGCTCGTCATCAATAATTGGGAACAGAGCTATGCCCGGTTGAGCCAGGTCCACATGAAACTCGCGGCGGGGGCGCACAAGATCCAACTCGAATATTTCGTGCATGGGACTTGGGATGACCCGGTCGTGAGGTTTGGCATCCTACGTCCCGAATCGGCTGTGACTGCGGCCGCGAAGACGCTAGCATCACGTTCCGACGCGGTCGTCGTGGCGGTGGGCTTCGATCCCACCAGCGAAAGCGAAGGCAGCGACCGCACCTTTCAGCTGCCTCCCGGACAGGACGAACTTATCCAACAGCTAGCCGCAGCGAATAAGAACACCATTGTCGTGGTTACGTCCGGCGGCGCCGTTGACATGGAGCGCTGGCTCGATCACGTGCCGGCGCTCTTCGAGGCATGGTATCCCGGGCAGGACGGTGGCACCGCTCTGGCACAGCTCGTGTTCGGCGAATTTGTCCCGTCCGGCAAACTCCCCGTCTCCTTTGAGCGCCGATGGGAGGACAATGCCGTTCATGACACCTATTATCCGAAAGGCGCGGAGAAGAAGGTTGTCTATGCCGAAGGCTTGTTTCTCGGATATCGCCACTTCGACAAAGCGGAAGTCAAGCCCGAGTTTCCTTTCGGCTTCGGCCTCTCCTACACTACGTTTGCGTACAAGAATCTTTCTGTCAGTTCCGCGCGCTCAGGCGATCAGTTGGTTACCGTCAGCTTCGATGTGACCAACACCGGGCATCGCGCCGCTGCCGAGGTTGCTGAAGTGTACGTCGGTGAACCGCACGCCACCGTCCCGCGGCCCGTGAAAGAACTGAAGGGATTCACGAAAGTACAACTGAACGCGGGAGAAACCAGGCGCGTTTCCGTCACGCTCGACCGTCGGGCCTTTGCTTACTACAACGTCAAGAATCATGACTGGACAGTGGACGCGGGAGAGTTCAACGTGTACGTCGGAAGTTCGTCTGCGCGGATTGAACTTACGGCCAAAATAACGAGGCCAGCGCCATGAAGTATGCTGATGGTCAGAGCCGAAAGCCGCTTCTGCATCGCCATTCGCCAATGCGAAGCGAAAAGTTAGAGCCGCAGTCATGCTGATCTATCCTGACCGTCTGTTTCCTGCCGAGCCCAGTACACGAAAAATAGCCAAGACGCTATATGAGCACGTGCGAACCTTGCCAATCGTCAGCCCTCACGGGCATGCGCAGGCGACATGGTTTGCCAAGAACGAGCCTTTCCCCGATCCGGCACAGCTTTTCGTGCAGCCCGACCACTATATCCATCGAATGCTCTACAGCCAGGGAGTTTCCTTTGAGGATCTGGAGATTGGGCAGCCCGAGCTGAAGGATGCACGGAAAGTCTGGCGCATCTTCGCCAGTCATTATTATCTGTTCCGCGGAACGCCGACGCGCCTGTGGCTTGACTTTGCCTTCCAGGGGCTTTTCGGACTTGAGCAGCGACTGTCAGAAGAGACCGCCGATCTGTACTTCGACACGATCTCAGAAAGGCTTCGAACACCGGAGTTCTTGCCGCGCGCTCTGTACGAGCGTTTCAATTTGGAAGTGCTGGCGACCACCGATTCTCCACTCGATTCGCTGGCCGAGCATGTGGCGATCCGGGAATCGAACTGGAAGGCGAGGATACTGCCGACCTTCCGGCCCGATCCGGTTGTCGATCCTGAATTTGCCGGATTCGTCGACAATATTGCAAAGCTACGCGAGAAGACCGGGGAAGATACCGCGACCTGGGGGGGCTACCTGAACGCCCTGCGAGTGGTGCGCGTCCGCTTTCGCGAACTCGGCTGCACGGCGACCGATCACGGGCATCCCACTGCGCGAACCGCGAATCTTCCGACTGCAGAAGCTGCGGAACTCTTTTGCCAGGTGCTCGCCGGCAACGGCGATGCCCAGCAACAGGAACTCTTCCGCGCCCAGATGTTGACAGAAATGGCGCGCATGAGTCTCGACGACGGACTGGTCATGCAGATTCACCCCGGCAGCGCGCGCAACCACAATCGCAAGCTCTACAAGCGATACGGCCGCGACGTGGGTGCGGACATCCCGATGCCGACAAATTATGTGGACGCGCTTCGCCCGCTGCTCGATCAGTTCGGCAATGAGCGCGATCTGACGATCATTCTTTTCACGCTGGATGAGTCGACCTACAGCCGGGAACTGGCTCCGCTCGCCGGCCACTACCCGTGCCTGAGGCTGGGGCCGCCGTGGTGGTTTCACGACAGTCCGGAGGGAATGATGCGTTTCCGCGAGAGGGTGACGGAGACGGCAGGCTTCTACAACACCGTGGGTTTCAACGACGATACCCGAGCCTTCCTCTCGATTCCGGCACGGCACGATGTGGCGCGGCGTATGGATTGCGCCTTCCTGGCGAAGTTGGTCGCTGAGCATCGACTGGAGGAAGAAGAGGCTTTGGAAGTGGCGCAGGATCTCGCCTATATGTTGGTGAAAAAGGCATATCGACTGTAGGAGAGCGGCATGGCGGATACCACGGTTTTCGACAGCCAGACAGAAAGCAGCTCATCTCCCGGTCCACGTCTCGGACGCGTGCGCTGGACGGTCTGCGCCATGCTGTTCGTCGCCACCTCGATCAATTACATGGACCGCCAGGTAATCGCGATCCTCAAGCCCACCCTAGAGCACAGCATCGGCATGACGGAGGTAGGTTACGGTTACATTGTGGACGCATTTCAGATCGCCTACGCGATCGGCCTGCTGGCGGCCGGCCGGCTGATCGACAAGCTGGGCACGCGCATCGGCTATATGTTGGTGATGGCGGTCTGGAGCCTCTCCGCCATGGGCCATGCACTGGCCAGCACGGTGCTGGAGTTCGGGTTCGCGCGCTTTTTTCTGGGACTTGGCGAATCCGGCAACTTCCCCGCCGCGATCAAGACCGTGGCCGAGTGGTTTCCGCAGAACGAACGCTCACTGGCTACCGGGATCTTCAACTCCGGAACAAATATTGGAGCGATGCTGGCTCCGGCCATCGTGCCGTGGGTGACGCTGCGCTACGGCTGGCACATGGCTTTTCTGGTCACTGGCCTCTTCAGCGCGCTCTGGATTCTGTGGTGGTTTCGCTATTACCGCAGGCCCACCGACCACCCCACGCTTACAGGAGCCGAACTGCAGCACATCTACCGGGAGGCGGCGGGGGAGATGGGCCCGTCTTCGTTCGTGCCTTGGCACCGATTGCTGGGCTGCCGTCAGACCTGGGCCTTTTCGATCGCGAAGTTCCTTACCGATCCGATCTGGTATTTCTATCTGTTCTGGCTGCCATCTTATTTTAGTGCCAAATTCAATCTAAACCTTTCGCATCTCGGGCTGCCGCTTATCATCGTCTATAACGTGTCGGCCATTGGCAGCATCGGCGGAGGTTGGTTGCCAGCGCCTTTCCGTGGCCTCGGACTATCGCCCAACTACGCGCGGCTTGCGGCTATGCTCTTCTGTGCTTTTCTAGTCGTTCCCATCTACACAGCCAGTAGTGCCAAGTCGGTGTGGACCGCCATCGCGCTGATCAGCGTGGCTGCGGGCGCACACCAGGGCTGGTCGGCCAATCTGTTCACAACGTCATCGGATATGTTCCCGCGCAGCGCGGTGGGCTCGGTGGTCGGTATCGGTGGCATGGCGGGATCGGTCGGCAGCGCACTTTTTGCCTTCTTCGCAGGCCATATTCTGCAACTGACGCACAGCTATGCGAGCCTCTTCAGCATCGCGGCCGGCGCTTACCTGTTGGCTCTGGTCGTTCTGTTCCTGCTCGCTCCAGGGCTAAGGAAGGTGGAACTCGCCGCATGAGCCTCTACTGCGCCACGGGCAGTGTCGAAACCGATCTATCTTTGCAGCAGTTGCACGATCTGCTTGTGGAAAGTCTTGTGAAGCTCGGAAAACGGGGCCGGGTTCTCGTCGTGCCACCAGATCAGAGCCGCGTGCATTCCCGCGCCGGCGACCTGACGCGCTACGCGTGGGAATATTTCGGCGACCAGCTCCAGGCGGTTTTGCCTGCCCTCGGCACACATGCTGCGATGCATCCCGAGCAGATTGCGCGAATGTTTGGCGCCATGCCGACAGAGCTTTTCCGCGTGCATAACTGGCGTACGGACGTCGAGACCCTTGGCGAGGTCCCGGCCGAGTTCATCCGCGAGCAATCGGAAGGCAAGCTGAACTATGCGTGGCCGGCACAGATAAACCGGCTCATTGCGCATGGTGGCTTTGATCTCATTCTCTCGATCGGCCAGGTCGTGCCCCATGAAGTTATAGGCATGGCCAATTACGACAAAAATATTCTGGTGGGCACAGGAGGCCGAGAGAGCATAAACCGCAGCCATTACCTGGGCGCGGTTTATGGGATGGAGCGCATCATGGGCCGCGCAGAGAACCCCGTGCGCAACATTCTCAATTACGCGTCCGATCGTTTCCTCCGACATCTGCCCATCGTCTACGTACTTACCGTTATTGGACGCACGGCGGATGAACGGTTGGCAGTGCGCGGCCTTTTCATCGGCGACGACGTTGAGTGCTTTCACCGCGCCGCCGCGCTGAGCTTGAGAGTGAACTTCGAGAGGATGGACGCGCCAATGCAGAAGGCTGTCGTTTATCTCGATCCGCATGAATTTCACAGCACATGGCTGGGCAACAAGGCTGTCTACCGTACGCGGATGGCACTGGCCGACGGTGCAGAGCTGATCATCCTCGCGCCGGGCGTAAGGGAATTTGGGGAAGACAGAGGTATCGACGCGTTGATCCGCAAGTATGGTTATCGCGGAACTCCGGCTACCCTCGAAGCCGTGAATGCCAATGCGGATCTCGCCAGCGACCTGAGCGCGGCTGCCCACCTCATCCACGGCTCCTCCGAAGGTCGCTTCACAATCCGGTTGTGCCCCGGTCATTTAAGCAAGGAAGAGGTTGAAGGCGTGGGCTTTGAATATGGCGATTTGAAAACCATGCTCACGCGCTACAGCCCCCAGGTGCTTCACTATGGCTACAACCGTGTTGACGGCGAAGAAATCTTCTTTATTCCAAATCCCGGCCTAGGGCTATGGGCCTACCGCGGTAAATTGTGAAAGGAGACCGATGGCTGGTGGGTTGAATATTCGCGAGGATGCTCGGTTGGATTTTCTATCGTTGGGAGCGCTGGTGCATCGGCTGGATCCAGGGATCATCCCCTTCCGAAAGGCGACGGAGTGCAAGATTTACGTCAGCGGCGGCGAGTTCAATGTGGCTGCCAACCTTTCGGATTGTTTTGGTTTGAAGACGGGAATCGCCTCGGCCATGTCCGGCTATCCGATCGGCGACCTGATTGCCGAACGTGTCCGCGCGATGGGCGTAAGGCAGTTCTATAAGCACTTCAAACACGACGGCGTTACCGGTCCCAATATGGCGACCGTGTACAGCGACCGTGGGTTTGGTCTGCGCCCTCCGGTGGTTTTTTACAACCGGGCGAACGAGGCGGCTGCGCAACTGAAGCCGGGAGATTTCGACTGGAAGGCGATATTTGCGGGAGGCGTCCGCTGGGTGCATAGCGGAGGGATCTTTGCGGCACTGTCGCCGACGACGGCGGAACTGGCCGCGGAGATGATGAAGGAAGCCAAGGCTGCGGGCGCAATCACGTCGTTCGATCTGAACTTCCGCGAGAAACTGTGGAAGATTTCCGGCGGCAACGAGCACGCCGTGGAGATCATCGGCCGCATTGTGAGGAACGTCGATGTGCTGTTGGGCAACGAAGAGGACTTGCAGAAAGGGCTGGGCATCCCGGGGCCGGAAATCGCGGCCAAGTCGAAACTCGACCCCAGCGTCTTCTTCGATATGATCGACAAAGTGGTGAAGAAGCATCCCCAAGTGAAAGTGGTGGCCACCACACTGCGCGAGGTGCACTCGACCAACCGCCATAGCTGGAGCGCGGTTGCGTGGATCGACGGCAAGACTTTCACTGCGCCCACGGCAGAGTTGGAGGTGGCGGATCGTGTGGGAGGCGGGGACGGCTTTGCGTCCGGCTTCATTTATGGCTTGTTGACGGGTGAAGCGCCCGCGGAAGCGATCAAGCTGGGATGGGCGCACGGCGCGTTGTTGACTACCTTTCCCGGCGACACAACCATGGCGACGGTGGATCAGGTGCGAGCCTTCGCCAAAGGCGGATCGGCGCGCATCGAGCGGTAGAGTTCAGTATCCTTGCCCGGCTGCGCGAAGCAGGTCTGATCGCAAGTGGAGCGGAGAAATAATGACGACCAATATCCTCAGCCTTGAAAGCAAAACCGCCGCTGTGATCGGAGGTACCTCTGGGATCGGACGCACCCTGAGCCTCGGCCTCGCAGATGCTGGAGCTGACGTCATCGCCTCGGCGCGCCGCCAGGAACAAGTCGACGAAACCGCGGCCGAGATCGAACGGCGTGGACGCCAAACCCTGCGCCTGTGCTCAGATGTATGCAACCGCGCCTCGCTCGAAGAACTACTCGCCGCCGCACTGCGGCGCTTCGGCAAGGTGGACATCCTTATTAATTGCGCCGGAAAAATCAAGCGCATGCCCACGCTCACCATGCCGGAGGAGGAATGGGTCGATATCGTGGGCACCAACCTTACAGGAACGCTGCGCGCTTGCCAGATCTTCGGCAGGCACATGCTAGAGCGTGGCTACGGCCGCATTGTCAACATCGCATCTCTCAACAGCTTCGTTGCGCTCAGCGAGGTCGCCGCCTACGCGGCCAGCAAAGCAGCCGTTGTTTCGCTCACACGCTCGCTTGCGGTGGAGTGGTCAAAAAAGGGTGTTACGGTCAACGCCATCGCGCCCGGCGTCTTCCGCACCGCCCTGAATGCGGACCTGCTCGACAACACGCCGCGCGGCCAGGAACTGCTGACACGGACGCCGATGGGGCGCTTTGGCAGGACCGAAGAACTCGTCGGAGCTGCGGTCTACCTATGCTCCGAGGCCGCATCCTTCGTTACCGGGCAGACTCTCGTCGTCGACGGAGGATTTCTGGCCAGCGGCGTCAACCAATAAGCGGGGCGGGCGAAACACGCCAGGCCCTAAAGTGATGGAAACGTCACGGCGGAGAGTCTTCCGGATAGCAGGAGGTAGGGTGCATGGAGTACGCACGACGCAGGTTGCTCGCGGGCTTAGGACTGGCAGGACTCCGGGCGGCAATGTCGCCTCTGGTCAAGAAAGCCGCTGCATTGTCACTGATGAAGGCGGGCGCAGGCACCTGCCCGTTCCGGCTGGCAGTGATCAATGACGAGATCACGCAGGACTTCGAGAAGGCGTGTCAAATCGTGTCCGGTGATTTCGGGCTGGGTTGGATCGAGTTGCGCTCGATGTGGAATAAGAACGTGACCGAACTCGACGCGAAACAAGTTCAGGATGCACGAAAGATCCTCGAGGAACACAAACTGCGAGTCACGGATATTGCAAGCCCGCTGTTCAAGACCGACTGGCCTGGAGCTCCGCGGTCATCGCAGAGTGAAACGCGCGATCAGTTCCATGCGGACTTCGATGCCAGCGCGCAGGACAAGCTGCTCGAGCGGTGTATTTCGCTAACCACGTCTTTCAATACCGACAAGATTCGCTGTTTTGACTACTGGCGGCTGGATGATCAGAAGCCCTACCGCACGGCAATCAACGCCAAATTGCAGCAGGCTGCGGACCGCTGCGCCAAAGACAACCTTGTACTCCTGCTCGAAAACGAGATGTCCTGCAACACAGCAACGGGCGAAGAGTCGGCTGCCGTGCTGAAGGCAATTCCAAACAAGAACTTCATGCTGAACTGGGATCCCGGCAATGCCGCAGCCATAGGCAGCACACCCTATCCAACCGGCTATGAAGTGCTGCCCAAAAAGCGCATTGGGCACTGTCACTGCAAGGACGTAGTGAGCAAGCCGAACCACAAATACGATTGGGCTCCGGTAGGCGGCGGTATCGTGGATTGGGTTGGGCAACTGCTGGCTTTGCGGCGTGATGGCTTCCACTACGGGCTGAGCCTCGAAACCCACTGGCGCGGCGCAGGCACGCCCGAAGCGTCCACACGTGTCAGCATGGATGGACTTCGGAAGACGCTGACGAAGGCTGGAATTTCCTGCTGATCAGAAGCTATCTTGTCAGCTGGCGACAGATCAGGAACGGCTGTCTGCGACAGAAGATCAGCTATAAGGAGAAATGATGGTTACACGACGTGAATTTCTCGATGCGCTTGCAGTGGGCGCGGCGGGGCTGGCCGTGGCAACTACGGCAAAGAGCTATGGCCAGATCCTCGGTTCCAATGACCGCCTCAACTTTGCTGTTATCGGTCTTAATGGCCGCGCGTATGCTCATCTCTCGTCGCTCAAGGCGAATCGGAGCGCTGCCCGCATCTCGCATGTCTGCGATGTGGACAGCAATATTCTCAGGAAGTTCGCCGACCGTGTGCAGCAGGAGATGGGCGAGGCCCCGGTGACGGACAAAGAGTTTCGCGGGATTCTCGAGCAGAAAGATGTGGACGCCATCACGATTGCCACTCCCGACCATTGGCATGCACCTATGGCCATCGCCGGGTTGCAGGCGGGCAAGCATGTCTATGTGGAGAAGCCAAGCAGCCATAATCCAGCCGAGGGAGAGATGCTGGTGCAGGCGCAGCAGAAGTATCGGAAGCTCGTGCAGATGGGCACACAGCAGCGCTCCTCACCACACACCATAGAGATCGTAGAAAAAATTCACGAGGGCATTATAGGCAGGCCATACTTCGCAAAGGCCTGGTACGTCAATGTGAGGAAGTCGATTGGCACAGGCAAAGAAGTGCCGGTGCCGCCGCAGCTTGATTGGGACCTGTGGCAGGGCCCCGCTCCGCGTCGTCCTTATAGGGACAATGTGCATCCTTATAACTGGCACTGGTTCAGACTCTATGGCACTGGCGAAACGCTCAATAATGGTACACATGAAGTCGATGTCTGCCGCTGGGCGCTGGGCGTGGACTATCCGGAGCGAGTTACGTCGTCAGGCGGCAGGTACCATTTCAACGACGACTGGGAGTTTTATGACACGCTGGTGACAAGCTTCGAGTACGAAGACAAGATGGTTTCTTGGGAGGGCAAGAGCTGCCAGGGAATGAAGTATTATGGCCGCGATCGTGGTTCGACAATTATGGGAACGACTGGTACGGTGCTGGTCGATCGCGGTGGCTATGAGATCTATGACCTCAAAGGTAATAAGACAAGCGAATTCAAGGCTGGCAATACGACTTCATCCGCCGATCTGATCGGCCGTGATTCCATGACAGACGCGCACTTCGCGAACTTCATCGCGGGAATCCGCAAAGGCGTGCGACTCAACGCTCCTATCTCTGTCGGCAACGTTGCTGTTACGATGCTCCAGCTTTCCAACATCGCGTGGGAAGTCAACCGGGAGTTGCATCTCGACCCGAAAGACGGACGAATCCAGGGCGACCCGGAAGCCATGAAGATGTGGGGCCGCGAGTACGAGAAGGGCTGGGCGCCGCATGTCTAAAAAGAGCAGCGTCTCTCGACGCGATTTCATTTGCTCCAGTGCACTGGTTGCGGCAGCGTTTGCTGCTCCAAGCGGCGTCTTGGCGTCAATTCAGGCCCGCTCATCCGCTGCGGAAGCATCGCCGATTCGGTTAGGCCTGGCCAGCTACACCTTTCGTAACTTCAGCCGCACGCAGATGATCGACTTCCTCAAGCAGCTCAATGTATTCGCCTTAAATGCGAAGGACGTCGAAGATCATCTCCCGATGGACGCACAGCAGGAGGCAGTTGCGCTGGCGGACTATGCCGCGGCAGGCATCAAGCTTCACGCTGCCGGAGCCATCTATTTCGCGAAACATGAAGATGCGGACATACGGACTAAGTTCGAATACTGCAAGCGAGCGGGTATTGGCGTTATTGTCGCCGGCGACCCAACACTGGAAACTTTGTCGCGAATTGAGAAGTTCGTAAAGGAGTATGACATCCGCATCGCGATCCACAATCACGGCCCCGAAGATAAGTTGTGGCCTTCGCCACTGGATGTATTGAAGGCGGTGAAGGGAATGGATCCGCGCATCGGCTGCTGCATCGATGTCGGGCATACGGTTCGCGCCGGCACGGATGTGGTTCAGGCGATCCGCGAAGCAGGCCCGAGGCTGCTCAACGTGCACATGAAGGACCTCACGAACTTCGAGAGCAAAGAGAGCCAGGTCGCGGTGGGAGACGGCATCATTCCAGTGAGGAAGATGTTTGAAGCGCTCATCGCAATGACGTACCAAGGCTTCGTCGATCTGGAGTATGAGATTCATCCCGACGATCCGATGCCGGGCGTGATCGCCAGCTTCGCTTATATGCGAGGCGTCCTGGCAGGCATGGGATTCGCGAGCAAGGGTTGAAGAAAGCAACTCGCGACTCGCTGCGATCTCTCGTTGGCTTCCCCCTTGTTCCTTGGGAGTCGGCTTGTCGGAAGCTTTGCTGCGATTGTGGGGGATCACGGCCAATACGGGATCAATGTAAAGCGCACTTGAGAATGTGGGTCTAATCAGGGTCCATTAACAATTCCTGAGAGTTCCTTTCAACGCCAAAGGTGGCTGCCAGTACCGTTGAGTGTCAATCAGTTACCGTTGAACAGGACCTTGACACGGAAGCGGTCCGGCAGTCCTGCCTCAGTGGGGGTCCACAAACGGGCTTGGGGGAGATCAATAGCGATCTCCCCGAGGCCGATTTCAATCACGCCACGGTTAAACTTCCGAAATTGGAAACTTGGACTGCACTGCAAAGTGCCTACATTGAATGCTTGAGCTATGATCTGCGATTCGAATATCAGACCAGCAAGGTCATCCCGTCGGTGTTGCACGGCTGCACTCAATGATCAGTTGATCCCGGGTCTTTGAACAAGCCGAGTTGACGATAAATATCGAGGTCATTAGAGAACACCCATTCTTCAGCGATCTTTCCGTTCACAAAGAGCCACACGGTCATGGCTGAGAGTTCATAGCGCTTCCCCGTTGCAGGAATGCCATGAAAAGCGCCGTCGTGGGTTCCTTTGGCAGTAAAGCACACCGCGACCTTGTCTCCTTCGGCAATCACCCAATTCTCCGTAAACGTGAGATCGGAGGACGAGTCAAACTGCCCCTTGGCGTCACGCATTTCTTCCGATAGATTCTCCGCTGGGCTGTTGTTGTAGTGCTTCACAAAGTCCTTGGTGTGGATTTCTTCAAACCGCTGGAAGTCCCGGTGATTCAGGTAGTCGAAAAACGCAGCCCGCGCTACGGCCTTGTTCCGGTCCTCCAATTTGCCCCCGACGGCATGGCTCGGTATCAAGAGGGCACACAGTCCAATACAAAGGACAACCGCACTAGCCCCTTGTACACGGTAGGTTCGCCAAAACTGTTGCTTGCTTCTCTCCAGCAGTTGTTTGCTCTTCATGGCTGTCTCCTGATTGAGATACGTGAGCGTCGAGATACACCCCGCCCCGCATTCGTCCCAATGATCCTCCCGCGTTCCGCCTGTCATTGGGACGCTGAGAGCATTCTCAAGCCTGCACCTAGGTATAGAGTCAAGCGAAAAGTTAGGAGACGGAGACCGCAGTGGGTCGGGAGAACTCAGTGTGATCTGAAGGAGTTTTCTGCCGTGTCGGAGCGTTGAGGTAAGCGCGGATTTGGCCCAACGCCTCCATCAGTTCATCCCGAATTTGAGTGGCGGAGCGGATTTCGTCGTTCATGGTTTGCAGCTTCTTCTCCCCAAGCTTCAACGCTTCGCGGAGACATTCATGTGAACCTTGCTGATAGGGAGAAGCCCCGCCTGAATCGGTAGGCAAAATCCACAACTGCAACACGCGCCGGATTTCCACGAGCTTGAAACCAAACCGCTGCATCTTCTTGATCAGCGTGACGCTCTCAAGGTCTTGTTCGCTGTAAATGCGATATCCCGCGGGCGTTCGGCGTGGGGTACGCATCAGGCGGCGCCGTTCGTAGAAGCGAACAGCCTGCACGCTCACACCGGCACGCTTCGCAAGTTCGCCGATTCTCATTTGCAGATGATAATACCGGCAGCGTGACTCCTTCTCCACGCCCGGCGACGTCTAATTCCGGCACCTCGTTGCTCCCGCATCTGATTAGTGTAGTCCCAATGCGGAAGCTGTCCAGAAACGGGCTCCGAGACCATAAGTCTCCAGTTGAACGACCATACTGATGGTCCGGTAAGCGCGCTTATCCAAGAGACTAAAGCCGCGAACATATCATAATTTGTAACGAAACGGGCCACAGCTTCACTACTAAATCAAGGGTGTCACGTTCAGCAGCACTTATCCGAGTCATTTCTGAGGGGAGATGTTATATGAGCATCACCTGCCCGCTTCGGATGCGTCGGATGTATAACCTGCTTTTGCTGATCCCTTTCTCAATCCTGTGTCTGACAACTCGCGTGCTGGTTGCGCAAACTACCATCAGCGATGTCAACTGGTTTCCGATCGGTCCGGCCGACGTTTCCAATGGCCAGATCTATGGGTGCGGCTGTGTGAGTATCAGCGGTCGAGCCACCGCGATCGCCGTCAATCCCAAGAATCCTAACGATGTCTGGCTGGGAACAGCCTCGGGTGGCGTGTGGCATTCCACGAATGGCGGAGTGAACTGGCTCCCGCAGGGTTGCGTTATCCCATGGAGAGGCTCCAGCAGACAGGCTTGCAGAGTCACCGGCGTGGTGTGACTCAGGCCGAGCGCGGGCTGGGGTTACTCACTTGTGTAGCGTGAACCGTCGACGAGATTTCAGGAGGGAATGAGGTCATGATCTGTCCCACTTCGATCGATTCCACGCCACAGACTTCGCCGGAAACGTTCACCAACTGGGCCCGGGCGTTGAGCTTCACGGCCTCGACAGGCTTTCAGCCGTCCACCCGCGGCGAAATTGTCGAAATCATCCGGCAAGCCGAGGCCAACGGCCAGCGCGTCAAGTGGACCGGCAGCATCTGGTCGTTCATGGGAAATTACATTTCCCCTGACTTCCTGATCCAGAGCGCCGGAATCACGCGCGTGATCGACAGTTCCCTCATTCTCGACAGATTGACTCTTTCCAACCCATCGATCAAAGAGCACCTTGTTCACATTAAGGGCGGCACGAAGGTCTTCAATGTCAACCGCCTTCTCCATGGCCTGCCGGCCGCAACCACCGGCGACGGGCCGGATGAGCAGAATCTGGATTGCAAACTCAACGGGATACCAGGCAGAGCGCTGCCCACACTCGGCGGCAGTGGCGGACAAGCCATCGCCGGAGTCATGGCCACCGGCTCTCACGGCGGCGACATCTCCTTGCCTCCCATCGCCGATGCCGTCATGGCCATTCACCTCATCGGCCCTGGCGGACAAGAGTGGTGGATCGAGCGAACTCGAGGCCTCACTGCCGGAACCGAAGCGCAGACTCAACAGGAGTTGCAGACCATCGCCAACAGCGTTCCGGGCGCCGCCGCCGAATTGTGCAACGGCATCCTGGTAAAGAAAGATGATGACTTCTTCCGCTCCGTCCTGGTCTCCGTCGGCCGCATGGGATTCGTCTACTCCCTCGTCGTCAAGACTGTGCCCGCCTTCAAGCTGCAGGAAACCCGATCCAACGACACGTGGGAGTCCATCAAGAACAAACTCACCGCATCCCAGTTCCACGGAAAGTTCGGCGATTTACACTTCCTTCAGATCATCGTCAATCCCTTCGGCAACGGCACACACGAATGCAAGGTCGCCAAGAGAATCAAGGTGGAATGCCAGACCCCGAACCAGGTCGTGCCCGGCCCCACTGGCTTCGACTTTCAGTCGTTCATCTGCAGTAAGCAGGATGTACGGAGCCTCATCCCACTGTTCGTCGCAGCTCTTGCTGCGATTCTGGCCACCATCGCTGCATTAGTTGTCCTCGCCAACGTCGAGTTCGCCGCCGCCAGCGCCCTCGCCGCCATCCCGTTCATCGGATGGGCACTGGCCGCCGCCATGTACGTGGTCTGGGGCGTCACTCTTGCGGCCATCGCCGCACTCACGGTCACCGCCGCCGCCCTCACAACTCTAATCGGCTACCTGACTGTCTCCGGCAGCATGACGGCAGGAGATCTGATCGCCGCTATCGCCAATTTCGCCTACGGTGCTGGGCTTAAGGGCTTGATGAAGGCGCTCCTGGTCGCGCTCTTCGACTCCGGCTATCCCGTCACTGTGAACGGCCAGCCTTGGACCGAAACTCGCATCAGCTGGAAGATCATGGATACCTATGGCTACAAGTACGAAGATTTCTGCGAGAAGGTCGATTCCATGGAGATCGCCTTCGACGTCGCCGCCGCGAAGGACACGGGCCAGGGCTACATCGCCTTCATCGACGAGGTGCTCGGCATTTTCGACGATCTTTACAACCGCAACATCGCCGTCGCCGGCATCATGTCTCTGCGCTACACCTCAAAAACCACCGCTCTCATCGGCATGTCCAAGTTCCCCACTACCTGCCACATCGAGATTCCCATCATCAGAAAATTCGGAGGCAACGCCGAATTCATCGCCCGCGCCCAGACTTCCGCCATCAATCATGGCGGGGTCCCTCATTGGGGGCAGCTCATGGCCACTTACACCGGAGCCGACATCGACAACCTGCATGGCTCCGATCTGACCACCTGGAGAAACACTCTAACCACCCTCATCCAGGTCGGTGGTGGCTCCAGCAATCTCACCTTCAGCAACGACTTCACCGTCACCTACCACCTCGAACCGTTTGGCCTGCCCGACAATTGCGCCGCCGGCGGACCTTTCCCGCCAGTCGACCTCGGAGCATTTGATGGCGCCACGACAGCCGTGCAATCCGTAAATGGAGACGCGACTGTCGACAAAGTGGATAACGGTTTCACCCTTGAGCTCACCAGCCAGCACGGCAGCATCTTCATCACTCACAAAATCGATCAACACTCTTCCGCCACGCTGACGGCCTGCGGCGGCGTGAGCATCGGTGAAAAAATTGATCAACACTCCACCGCCACAATCGTGGCCCACGGCGACGTTGCGATCGGCCAGAAGATCGATCAATGGTCAAGGAATGTCATGATCACTTCGACCAAGGGCGGCATCGACATTGGCCAGAAAGTCGACCAACACTCCCAGGCGACGTTAACTGCCGCAACCACCGTCCACATCGGACAAAAAATCGACCAGCACTCCGACGTCACCATCGTCGCCCAGGGCGATATCAACATCGATCAGGGTATCGACCAACACGCCACTGCTGACATCACATCGCTGAACGGAAATATCACGATCGGGCAAGCGGTCGACGGCGAAGCCCAGGCCACGCTCCGAGCACCGAATGGATTCATCACCATCGTGCAGAAAGTCGCGGGCGGCGCCTCGGTCCAGTGGTCTGCCTTGGGCTTCACGTGCCCTGACACCAGCGGAGGAACCGTCACGCACATCTGAGCGCAGCCAAGATCCCGCTTGGTGTGCAGCGCCTCCGCGCCTGATTGAGATTCACTGTTTTTCTGCAAGAGACTCATCGCCAACTGAAAGGCAAGAGCTTCTGCATAGTGGTGGCATTGCGCTTGCCAAACGACCGGCTGTGTTTTTCTTTCGCAAAACTCGACTGTGTCTGCCTTTTCGGCAAGCGGAGGTAATCCGGCGCCGTTCAGCGCTTTGTCTCGCGGTCCAGAAACGGGCTTTTGGGAGATGCGTGGGCCTGCCACCTGGTTCCGCAGCCGAGGCCACTGGTTTGAGTCCGTTCCACAATCATTCGGATTCCAGCCGACGGAGAATTTCGGCGTCCAGTTGGCGCGCGATCACTCCAACAGGAAGTACCCTCGGCCCGGCGTTGCGGATCCAAACGGCCAGGTTGGCACGAGCGAACAGTATCATCGTATTCGCCAACCCGAACGCAACGTCGCCGGGAGTGGTTTTTCCCGTTTGCCGCTCAACCTTGGGGGACTGGACGTCCGCCAGCATTTCAAGAAGTTGATCATGAGCGGCCTTCACCGAGGCGCACTCGAATACATCGACCGACAATAACTCCTCCCCCGAATCACCGTGGGCCCAAAGGGACCGCAGCGCCGTTGTCCTGGCTCCCTCCTCGCGCTTCACACGCTGGAGCCTCCAGTTCTTGATCTCCGAGTCTTCGATGCGAAACCCCTTCACCATGCGGCGGCCCGAGCTGCCGTGGCCGTACCACTCCTTCACGGCAAAGTGCTCATCAAGAAATTCTTTTTGTTCGGTTTGCATTTCATGCTCCTTTATACAACTACGCGATGCTGACGGGTGCCAGGCTGAGGATTGCAACTCGGCCGTCCGGCCGGCGCGGCGAGACGGTCGCGATATAACAAATCTCCCGGATTTCCAAACCGCAAATCCTGTGGCAAGAGCGGAACGTGCGGCGCGGCGGTCGGATCGCTGTCGCCGTCGACTCGGAGGCAAGCATCATAGACATCTTCGTTCGAGGTGCAGGCCCCCTCCCACGCCACTTCATGATAGCTGAATGAGCCCCACCCACAGGCGGTTTGCCAAACGCTGCTTCCGATGGCGAGCAGATCATTCAGAGCGAAGGAGTAACCCATTCTCGACTGCCACAGGTTGCACCCCAGGGCGTTCGCGAAAGTGGAAACGAATGTCGCACAATCGCTGCAATTCACGTATATGCCGTTGCCCAAGCCCCCGCTCAGGCGATCAAGAAATGCGGTGCAATCGAAGTTGCCCGCACTGTAATTGGAGCTTCCGCCGCCCGGGCAATCATAGGTGATGATGGACGGCCCCAGGGCGTAGACGTTTTGCGTCACGAGCGCGGCCGCCTCGTCCCTCGAAGTGGCGCCTTGCGCCCAACGGCAGGCATGGTCGAGCACACCGGTCCAGGGCAATTGCGTGTTGGCGGCGTTGTACGGACCTTGCTCCCATGGATCCGCCGGCAAATCGAGTACCACGTAGACGCGATGCCGCGTGGTGTCGAAGTGGTGCCACGGGTGATGCGGCCCCAGCCGGCATTCCCAATGCCATTGCAGGTCCCAGATTCCGACGTGGCCGCGGGCAACCGGGGGATCGATTAATTCGAAGCTGACGAAACCCGTCTTCCCATTGGTGAAATTGACGGCCCGGGCCTTGACGTGATTCTCAACCCTCACTTCGACGAACGCCAACCCCGGATCGTTCGTAGTGAGCGAAACTTCGATCGTGATGTGGTTGCCCTGAGTGGGCACAACCGCGTAGGCCGCCGGTGAGTCCTCCGGATTCACGCTGATGAATCGCCGCCACTCCGGAACGTGCACAAACTGCGTTGCGTTCCTGCGAATGTTGAAGGCGTCGTGGGTTGCGGAACCAGGATTGTGGTTAAATTTGATTGCTTCCATCGAGATCATCGCTCATTCTCCTGCGCAATAGCTTTGCCCATTTCTCGCGCGCCGGCACGCAGCCGGTTGTGCCTGGCCGGCACGGACGTGCCGCCTACTGTTCTTTCTGAATCTTGAGAGTGTGAAAACTCTTCATCGAGAAGCGTGTGTCCAGGCTGCGCATTTCTCCCGGGCCAAATCGATAACGAAATTCCTTGTTCTCCAACCGAGACAAAAGCTTTTGGTCGTAAATCCTGAAATAGAGGCCATCGCGAGTGCCTCCGTATTCAGGGACGCGATAGTCCCCGATGTAGAGTTCGAACCCCAGCGCCTGGTTCAAAGGAAAATTACCCTTCAGAGTAACTACGTAGGCCCGATCGTACTTCTGCTCCTTGCCCTCCGTGTCGAGGAGCCGGACGGTCTTTTTTAATTCGAGCTGGGATACTTCATAGGAGATCAACCGGATCGGCTCCCTCTTGGTCTGGTCCTGGGCTTGAGCGGGGCCCGAGCCGAAGAGAATCGCGGACGATCCAAGAATGAAGAACCTGAGCGTAATTCCCAGAATCCGTTTCATGAGATCATCCTCCTTCACTTAGCGATTTGAATGTCATCGATGGCGACGAGACCACTGGGCTTTTGGTCGAACTTCAAGTGGATCTTAGTGAGATCATGCAAGTGCCAACCAGGGTGATGCTCGACGAACTCGTGCAGCGGGATGCGCACGGTCTGCAACACGGACTTTGTGTCGTCGCCGGCCCAGCAGACATGGGTTTGCTCGGGGTAGGGCAGTGGATTGAAACTGAAAGCGTGCACCTCGTTGGTCATCGTGCCCCCCAGATCTAATACCACGCTGAAATCCTGATTCACTCCGGGCGTGTTTCTTGCCGGCGGAGATTCAAAAAGCTGCCCGGCGCGAAGAGAGAGAACTCGATAATCATCCAGCTGCGCGGCCAGCGCCGGCGGAACATCGATTACATACTCGGCATTCGTGCTCGTCCAACCAGCGATCAGGCCATCGGTCTGTTCCCAGAGATAATAAGGACTGCCATGGTCGGAAAACGTGTAATGTAGATAGGGGTTCAGCAAGGCGCCGGGACTCGAGTTGGTCACGCCGGGAAACGAGCCCACAGCAAGATTTGGGCCTTGCTCGTAGTTGTCGATGAAAACCCGGTGTTCGCTCTGGTATTGCGTCGTGAGCGTAATGCTGGCGGGCATGCTGGGAAAGCGTACCTTGCCTTCAAATAGTTCGGCGTACCGGTCCTTATCTTTTAGAGTCATCAGGTAAAAGCCGCTTACGAAGGCTTTCCCGATGGATTGTTCGTCCGCGGCGGAGATGATCTCGGCCGCTGGCGTCACAGTGCATGGATCGGCAGTACCCCACATAGTATTCCACTGGTTGTGGATGGCCCCATAAACCCAAAGCAAAGATTTTGTGGCCGTGCCTGCAACATTGACCGGCTGTGCGCGGTCGAATGTCTTGTAGCCTTCGAAATCATAGACATCGCCGTCGTGCGTGCCGTGCATCACCATATAGTCCGCGTTCTGCACGACCACCGGAACATCGGCGTACGGCATGCCGGTGTGCGGATTGATCTCGCCAACAATCTGCCCATCGACGGGCGCAATGGCGAAGAGACCCCGCACTTTGAAGTCGAAATTGTGGTCCGGGTCGGCCGGATTGTTGAGCATGGTGTTGAAAAGCCAGGCCACCGCGACTGCCTCTCCGCCGCGGGAGTGCCCCGCCAGTCCGATGCGGTTGATGGCGACCTTGTTATAAAACGAATTGCCAGGTGTGGCGTTCCAAGTACGCCAGCGCTGCAAATGGCGCAGGAGCACAATCGCCCTCGCGGCCATTTCACCCCAACTACCGTTCAGGTAGTTTTCGTCCACGCTGACGGCGATGAATCCATGGCTGGCCAGCAGATCGATCAAGTAAATGTAACCCTGTTCGCTGCTAACCGCAGGATCGTGGTTTCCGTGCACGATGAGCACCAGGGGGAAGGGCCCGTCACCGCTGGGGTAGCGGACGATCCCGTGCAGCGGAACATGGTTCATGGTGTAGGGCACGCCTGCTGCCGGACTGTTGAAATAGCTGGACACATCGGTCCACAGAGGATCACTGGGATTAGCGGGGTCGGGTTTGTATTCCGAGGAAAGGACACTGTGCTCTCCGGGCAGGGCAGGATCTTTCAGCTTGTCGTGGTCACATCCCTGCGCGAAGAAGGCGGCGAGGACGAGAAGCGCAAAGGAGCGCCAGCAAAGTGAGAGACCCGCGGCGCGACTTCGGACCGAACTCAAGGCCCGTCTGCATGAAAAAAGAGAATTCATCGGCTACTCCTCTCTCGATCCCAGAGTCTAGAAATCCCGAGCGGGAGCGGTGGAAGGGTGGCGTTTCCTACCACAAGACTTCCGCGGACTGCCACTCACAATTGCTAATCCTCGTCCTCCAGCCAACACCCTACCCACCACCAGCGGCAGCTCTTCTGCCGAAAGAAAATTGGATCGAGCTGCAAAGTGGTGCGCCCCGAAGACTCTCCGGTAAAGACGCCGTAGAAAGTATTCTTAGCCGCGGTCAGACCTTCGTAGTCACCCCAGAGGAACCCGCTGGCTGCATTGGAAAGCGGGTTGGGGTTCATCGTCTGAAGAACGTCGTCGTCCCAGGACGAGCCATCATCGAAGCTCCGCGCGAAGTGGTGCCGGAACAGTGTGACAGAGCCGGAATCGTCGTAATCAACAAACAGTACGCCGACTACACCGCGTTTGGTCACCGCGATTTCCGGATAGGCCGAATTGTGGGTGCCGTCGGACGCGCGCGCCGCGGTCCATGTGGCGCCCTGGTCGGTCGAGCGCGCAACATAGATCTGCGCGAATCCGCTGGCGTCACGCTGCACGTGGGCGGCATACACATCGCCGTTTTCGTGGTTCACCGCAATCCAGGCATCGCTGCTGCGCGCGCGGGCCCATTTGCCTTTGGCAACATTCCCAAACGTATTCGTGAAGTAGGTTTGCACCTGCGTCGCGCCGTGTACCGAGACTCCGGCAGGGCCAAGTCCGGTCCAAGTGAGACCACCGTCGTCAGAGCGATTGACATGGAAGTGCGCGTTTTCAAATCCAGGAGGCGCGCCCGCCGTGCCTTCGCGCGTTTTGTAGATGATGTAGACCTTGCCGCCTGGTGCAATGGCCGAGCGAGTCGTGCGATTACGGAAGGAACTATTGTCGCCCGCTCCCACAGAGTTCATGGCAATTCCCTGATTGCCGGAGGCTGCAACGGACGAGCGTTCGAGAGGCTGACCGAAGTCGAGAAAGGGCGAATAGAGATGTCCTTTCAACGGGCTTGAGGACGACCGGTCCACCGAAAGGTGTGGCTGGTCGTTGCCATAACTGGCGCCGGGAGTGAGCGGCGCATCGGGCGCTCCCGTCTGGCGATAGACGTAGTCCTTGATGACGCCACCGGCCAGGGCAAGCTCTGCGACATAGATTTTACCGTCGGCATCGAAGTCCAGCTTCTGATCGTCGGGCCCGAACTCTCCTGGATTGGGTTGCACGAGCTGAAACTTTTTGGTCCAGGTCTCACCGCTGTCCGACGACTTCCAGATTGGGGCCCCCGTGGACGCACTCCAGTTCTCGGAGAAAGTGACGATAGCGACATACCGGGGGTGTTCTGGATTCACGGCAATGCTTGGTTCGGTGTCGGCAAGATTGCTGGGATCCAGCGCGTCCGTGGCGATGTCGTGGACGAACAACTTCCCGCAAGCAGAGCTAAGACCTACGGCGCAAAGGACCACGGCGGTAACCAGGTAGCGATGCGACCGGGGGCGGATGGTTTTCATTTCTTCACCTCGTGTGCGCCTAAGCACAATCCTGCGCAAGTGTGGAGCGATACGCCCTAGTGGGAGGCCAGGACGAGCGCCGCAGCTGCAGGCACATCCAGAACGACGCGATCGACCACGTTGGGGTCTGACGATAGATCGCTCTGAACAAACTTCAGCCTGCCGCCCGCATACTCAGAAATGGTCAGTACGGCGGGACGGCGGTCGCCGAGTGCCTGCACGACTTCTGTCGTTGTCTTTTCCGGCGCACCATAAGCGGCCACCACTGCCCGCATAGTCAGCTGCTTTTTCAAGAATTTGGCGCCTTCCCGCTTCCACTGCAGCCGGTACGAATCGTCTTCCATGAAGCGAGCCGACTCGACTTGCAAAGCGGGAGTTTTCCTGGCGAGGGCCGCTTTGTAAGAAAGTGCGAATTCCAGAGATAGCTTGACATTGGCGCGGTTCATCGTCCGGGCCATGGCCGCAGCTTTCGCCCGCGCCTGTTCGGGCGTCTCGAACTTCGAGCCCCCGACCACCTTATCGGTGAAAACCAGGATGGAGGATTCGCCTTCACTCCTCCAGCGGTCCAGGGACGCAAACACCTGGAAGGCATCCTCCTCCCAGATGTTTCGATCGGTAAGGAACTTCTCCAACTGACTTGAGTTTGCGGCTTCTGGGCCAGGCATGGCGGACGCTCGCGGCTCGGTGTGGAATAGACCTGCAATTCCTGCAAGAACAAGAACGGGGAGCACCTTTGTTGCCTTACGCATGGTCATTGATCCTCCTTCCCGGAATTATTGACTGAATGAGCATATCAACCTTCACCCATGCCGGAACTCCGAGCCTGGAGATCTTCTTTGCATTACGCTACTTATGGTGCTGTTCCTGCCGAATTCGTTTCATGCCATTTGGCGAGATTTTGGATCATGCCGTGGGTACGGCGCTAAGACTCTGCGACGGACGCAGGCTATTGGAGTTGAATCGACTTTAGTTTGGACGTCGTTGTAGCGAAGCGAGTTGCGCGAGGAGTCCGTTATTGGATGCTGATCGATGTATCTGCGGCGGTCAATATTCATGGCGACATCATCGCAGCGCGGGTCGGGCCGACCTCAAAGTTGCAGACACGGTAGCGTCCACCGCGACATGGGCGTCGTCCTGGGCGGCAATATGGAAGTAACCGGGGCCCTTTCCAACGTCTGGTCTCGCGGTCCAGAAACGGGCTTCGGGGAGATCCTCCGGATCCTCCAGTGATCTCCTCGAAGCGACTTCGGGCCCGGAATCGTTTCCGAATAGGCCGTGACTCGAGCACAAGCCACTTGGGCGACTGGGCGGACCGCATCTTTCGAGTATCGGAGGCCGATCGCTTGAGAGCGAACGGAGAGTAAAGCGATATTTCCGCGTCGCTATTGAGGAATACTGGATGTGCAGCGGCTCGCAGGCTTTCCTGGTTTCAGGTCAAAGAGACCGAATGAAGAGGAAGCCCAGATTGCGTGTTCCCGGCGGTAAGAGCGGGATTTGGTCTTACTTTGCGATCAACAACAGCAGCCCGCGACCGCATAAGCCATACACGAAGCCCTGTCTGCCAATAGAATCCTCTGCCCCCGGGGTGCGTACTTGGTTCGGGCCTTCGGCCCAACCGCAGGTATCCGTGACGCGGTACCAGTTCGTTCCCGAGCTCGGCGACGGCAGAGTGAAATTCACCTTTTCGCTCCACCCGTTGTAGGCGACGTAGATGGACGAATAGCTGTCGCCTAGCGCGCTGCCGTTGAACTGATAGGCGATGGCGTGGTTGCTGCCGTTGTTGAAGTAGGTCACATCCGGCGTCGTGCCGGCCGGCGTCCACCAAGTCAACTGCACGCTCGAGTAGAAGTTGAGTGGGCGCAGCGCGGCGTGGGCCTTGCGGAAGGCGATCATGCCTTGCACAAAGGCGTTGAAGTTGCTTTGGTCGCTGGTCCAGCTGTAGTTGAGCCAGTTCGCGACCGAGTCAACGTTGTAGGCATTGTTGTTGCAGCGGAGACTGCGCAGATATTCGTCCCCGCCCGTCATCAACGGCGTGCCCGCGCTCAGCATCAGCAGGGCGAAGCCTACGCGTGCGGCGGCGCGCTGGTCGGTCGCGGCGCCGCCCTGGTCCCAGCTGTAGTTCGTTGTGCTGCCGCCGTCCGAAGGCCCGTAGGGCCATGCCTGGTTGTTGTTGGGGCCGTTGCAACTGTACAGGTCGTTGAGCGTGAAGCCATCGTGTACCACCATGAGATTGGTCGAGTTCCACGGGTTGCGGCTGCTGAACAGGTCGAACGAACCGGCGAAGCGCTTCGCCAACTGGCCGGTAGTGATGGTGATCACGCCCAGATCGTTCTGCGCCTGACGCAACGTGTCGCGGTAGCTGCCGTTCCATTCCGACCAGCCTGGCGGAAAACCTCCCAACTGATACGAGTTGCCACCGATCGCCCAAGGCTCGGCGTAAAGGTCAACGCCGCTGCCGCCAGTGGCCGGACGCGGTGGCAGCTCCCGCAGGATGCGGCTGATCGCGGTGTTGCTATCGGTATTGCTGAAGTTGAAGCAGCCCACCGTGCAGGTGTTGCCCAGCACCGAGGCGAGGTCGAAACGGAAGCCGTCCACACCCATGGTGTCGCGCCAGTAGGCGAGCGAATCGACGATGAGGCTTTGCGCTACCGCGTTATAGGTGTTGTAGTTGCCGCCCACACCCGTGTTGTCGTACGAGTACTGCATGTCGGAGGTCAGCTCGTAGTAGGTCGGGTTGTCGAGCCCACGCCAGGAGACGATGGTATACGTGGTTGGATCGTTCGCGTTCCACGCCCCGCCTTCGTACGTATGGTTGTACACGACGTCGATGTAAACCTTGATGCCCTGGTCGTGGAAGGCCTTCACCATTGCCTGGAACTCGCTGGTTGGGCCGCCCGCAGCTTGGTTCGACGCGTAGCGGCGATCCGGTGCGAAATAGTTCAGCGTGGAGTACCCCCAGTAGTTCTGCCCGGCCGTCGAGTTCGGCGTGTTGTCGTTGGCGTCGTTCTGCGTTTCCTGGACGGGCAGGAATTCCACTGCAGTTACGCCTAGGCTCGCAAGGTACGACGCCTTGAGCGCGGCACCAGCGTAAGTGCCCCGCACGGTGCGGGGGACGCTGCTGTCAGTCTTAGTCAGGCCACGCACGTTCACTTCATAGATGACGTCGTCTTTCTGCGCGCGTGTGGGTTTGGTGCCGACGCTCTGGCTGACTGGCGCCCACAAGATGCTCTTAGGCGCGACTTTGCCGCTGTCGGCGTTGCGGTAGCTAGCGCCAGAGGCATAGACGGTACCGTCGGTCCAGGTGGCGTTGATTGGGTCATGGCTGATCTCGTGCGCATAGGGGTCGATCAGCAGTTTGTTGGGGTTGAAGCGGTTACCCTGGGCGTCCACGTCCAAGATAAAGCCGGCGCTGGAACCCTTGGTCCAACCACTCGAAAAAGTCCAGTTCGGCCCCCAGGTACGATAACCGTAATACACCGGCCCGGTAATGCCGGCTGCCTGCAGCGTCGCAACCGGGATCGAAGTGGAGAAGATATTGGTACTGCTATTGGCGCTAAGCGGAAAGCGCAGCACCTCGGCTGAACCCATCGGAGACGCGTAGAGGTCGACCTCTATTCGCGTAGCGCGCGAGGAATAGACGCGGAAGATGACATTGCTCTGAGTCGAGTCGAAGCTAGCACCCAGGCCGTAGGCATTGACTGCCGCCTCGCCAGGCAGGGCAAAGAAAAAGAATAGGAGGCCGGTGAAGGCCGACAGTGCGCGTGTGAATTCAGCCGTAATACGCATGATCTGTCACTCCTTCCTTCAAACATGACGCAAGCCTTGCGTGCTCTATCTGTAGCGAGTGCCAGCAAACCCTGCGGACCACGCCGGTTTCCACTGACTGGGGTCGTTCGCAATTTGTGGGGGCGTTCCGTTAGGCGGAACGGGCCCGTTGTCGGGTGGGATGTCAACCGGCAACGGGAAGTCGGCAATCAGCTTCTGGCCGGGAAGGTAGTCATGATGGCCGTAGTTGAGGTTCGCCGGTATCTGCCAGTTGGGATGGAGCTTGAGGGCTGGCGGGTATGGCTGAGCCGGGCCTTCGCGTCCCAGCGCCTCGTGGTAGTAAGGGTGGCCTCGATCGATTATCCCCTGAAGGGGATTGCCCAGCGGGAAGGCGAGGGCGAGGACATCGTCTCGAGTGGAGGCCAGGATCGAGATCTCCTCAATCTTATTGCAGGCATCACTGTATTCATTCGTTAGGCAATTATTGTCGATGGCCCCAGCCATGAGTAGAACACGGCGGACACGAAAGCTGGCCGCCAGCCCGTCGATGGTCTGGAGTACGACTCGCGCGCCCAGGGAGTGAGAGGCGAAGCACAGTCCAACGGCGCTGGTGAGATTGGTGTTAAGAAAAGTCGCGAGCAGTTGGCCGGACTGGATCGCCTCACGACCTTCGGCAATGTAATCGACGAAGACAGGAAGGACACAATCGCCGGGCCAGAGTATTCCAATTGGAACGGTGTTCCCGGTTTCCAAGTTACTGAACCAATAACTGAGATGCGAAATACCGTCGGCCTGGTTCACCTCGAAGCCATGGGTGCCGAAGAAAACCTCGCGGCTGCGAATGGCCGCGAGCAAATCCGGTGTCAGGTCGCCAGAGTAGCCGGGACGATCGGCATCGAGGACCTTGACGGAGCCGACAGGACCTCCGACGGATTGGGCGCGAGTGCTAAGAAACCAGCGCGTCATGTTCCTAATGCCCCCAGGATTGAATCGCCTGCGCGGCGGTAGCAATAGCGGAGGAAACGTCTTTGGCGACTGGGGCGACTGGGGTCGCGATCAATCCGACCAGAACGGCCTGTGTAAGGGTTATCTGATTCGGAATTACCCATGCCGCGATGAGCGCGAGCGCTACAGCAACGGGTATCGCCGCGAATTTAGCGCTATTGCGATAGCGCTGGCCGGCGCGCTGGTAGGCCTGATCGAGCAAGGTGTTAAGGAGGAGATCGAAGCGTCCGTAGACGTCAGTCTGCGGCGGCGTGAGTGCCGTGCCTGATCGGATGCTTGCGGCGATCTGGGAAAGAATGGCAGCATCTACGCCGGTCGCGCTGGCGAGCGCGGCGGAGGTGTCGGGAGTGAGGCGAAGCTTGATCAGGGACTTCGCGATATTGATCTGATCCGTGGTTGCAGTGCCGTTGATCCACTGAGACTGCAGCGTGTAGAGCAAGGAATCGCGGCTCAAGCCTGTCCCATCCAGCGAGGCGACTTCCGGCGCCAGCTTCAGGATAGTCTGCCTTATGAATTTGAAACCAGCGCGGGAGATGCCGCCGCCCGGCAGCGCCTTGAAAGCGTCAACCAGACCGAAAGCAGCAGTACCGACGGCGCCGATCGCAGCGATGATGGTTGAAAGTTGGCTCGCGGTATACGATTCCATAATTCCTCCTGAAGGACGTTAGTACAGAGAAGGACGAGACGACCCGCCAAGCAGGGAAGTGTTCATATTGAAAATCGTATGGTTCCCCTCATTTCCGCCCCATGCGAACATAATGTAGACCATGGGGAAACCACCGGCTCGAAGAGTAAGTCCGGTGGCAAAGCTGTGTTTCAGATGATCGAATCCGATGTCTCCTCGTGTGACCGCTACCCTGCCTTGATCCGTCATGAAGCGGAAACCAAACGGTCCCCAGATCGAATGCTCGAAGTCTTCCTGCAGCAACAGGACGTTCGGCGCGCGAAAGCGATAGTCCTGGTAGCTGCTCAGCGACGGGGCCCCGTCGATGTCCGCACCGCCCAACGTCTGCTGGAAATAGAACGGCACCACGCTGGTTCCCGACGCGATCGATTCAGAAATCAGCAGGCGCAGGTGGATCGAGCCGTTTAAGTTTCGCGAGTGCGAAACCGGCGCACAAGTTTCGTTGGCGGGTGCGCATCGGTCGGGGCCATTCGTGTCGGTGCTCTTGGGGGCGGTTTCTGTGTAGCCGTACAGATAGAACGTGTGGTTCAGGTCGGTTGTCCAGCGCCGAAGCGAATACTGCGAATTCGACGGCGCGAAGAACTGCTGGAAGTTCACAAGGTAATTCAGCTGAAGATGGTCACCTAACACCGGCTTGATGCGAAAGCCCTCGCTCAGATGGACGAATCCGGGCTGGCTGCTCAGGCCGGGCGCGGTCGCATTCGTGTAGAAAGTTTCAATCGAAGGGAAGGATTGTCCGTATTCGCCTCTGAGGTTGACGAAGCGTCCGTTCACTTCGCCCAGCAGCGCAAGATTCAGCTTACTGATCGCAGGCCATTCGTAGACCGGTTTGATGACGTTCCCCCCGACAATCGTTTGCGTCATACCAAATACGGACGCACCCGCTTGCGTCGAATCGTTGCCGAGCCCATAGAAATTTATCTTGTTCAGAGAAGTCGACTGCGCGTAGAGGTTAAAGACTGTGTAGGGATGAACCAGGTTGATGCGCGGCTTCTTGGCAGGCTTCGTTTCTGTCTTTTCCCCAGGTTGTGAAACTACGGGTGTGATGACGTGTATCTCCACCGGCGGCGTGTGGATCATCTTCATGTAACCGCCAGCCCGCCACGAGGCGTTTGTCGAAGCGACGGCATCCACGTCCCAGGTCAAGCGCCAATTCTTAGTGTTCTTGTCGGCGACGAACGCTCCGCCAACACCGAATCCGTTCTGGGGCGGCATGCTACCCGCCGCAATGTGCAGTGGGTGGTCGGTGAAGAGCTCATAGGCGCATCCGGTCACTAGCTTGAAGCTGAATTCATTGCACGCGTCGGCAGCGCGTTCGCCCTCGCGGCGGAAATCCGCTTGCAGTCTTCCTTCCTGAGCTACCGCTGTCGCGTATGCAAGCCATAGAAACACCAACACACTCCAACGCATACCGCCTCCTGCAAAAAAAAGGCCACGAAGGACTAAGTCTTGCGCCCACGCTTTGCCTTGCTTTTCTTCTTTCCCACGCTGACGCTGGGCCCTTTGCCCCCCGGCGCTTCGGCGGCGGCAGCAATCGCGATCCCGCGTCCCCGCTTTGCCGCCGCGGCTTCGTGCGCCTCGTGGATCGCCGCCGTCACCTGGCGGATATACTCCGCAGCTTCGCCTTCGGTCTTGATCGCGTTGATGTAAATGTCAGTTCGGTGCCGGAAAGGAAGATTCATTTCAGCGTCGTGCAAATGCTGAACCTGCGCTCGCAGCAGCGTATTCACCGGACGATCCGGATTCATCGTGCTCTTCGCGTCCGGTCTGGGTACGTGGATGACGGTCATCTCGTTCGCTCCTTCCGCGCGGCGCGACGGCCGCAAGATTTCTAAACGTCGAAGTCCGGGCAATCGGTTCGAATGCTATCCAGCGAAAGCAGATTCCGCGCTGGATCAACCGGCGCCGCGTTCGGCTCGATGAAAACATCGGCGCTCGTTTCTCGCGGGGATCGCGGCGAGTAATCGCCCAGAAAAAACTTTGTGATCGTCGCCGGGATCGAAGCGTGGTCAAAGACGCGGGCGCCCACCACCGTCCCCTTGGGAATCCAGGGCGAAATCAGGATCGCCGGTACTCGTACTCCCAGCCGATCAAACGCAAACGGCTGCCCGGTTCCCGTGTCGTTTGCCGAGGCCGTTTTGAAGTCGGGAGTGCAGGATGGAGGTGCGACATGATCGTAGATTCCCCCATGCTCGTCGTATACGACCAGCAGCGCGGTGTTCGGCCACAGTGGCGAGGTCTTGATGGCGTTGTACACCGAGGCAATGAACAACTCCCCTGCCTGGATGTTGTGGTCGGGATGCTGATCGTTGGCCACTTCCTCGCCACTGTCGCTCTCGTGGTCGTTATAGTTCGGCTCGATAAACGAATAGTCCGTCAAATCCCCCTTGCCGCAGTCGTCCAGAAATTGTTCGTGCGTGCCGAACAGCTCCGGCTGATTCTGAAGCAAGTTCGCGACTTCCATCGTCGAGCTGGTCGTGTCGTAGTAATACAGTTTGGCCGTGTGCTTGGGATTCGCGTTGATCAGCCGGTCGTAGATGCTCTTGAACGGCTCGTTTAGATAGATTGGATTCATATCGACTCTGCCGAACGATGTTCCATAGTGCGCGAACGCGCGATTGCAAATCGTCGGCCCCGGAATCGACGCGAACCAACGGTTGAACACCGCAAACTCCAGCGCCAACGTCGTCAGCACTGGGAGTTGGTTCTGCGCGAAGTAATACATGATCTTCTGCGAATGCCCCACGTCTTTCTGCTGGTTGAAATAACTCTTCACGAACCCCTGCATATTCGGCACGCGGGCGGGGCTCGTATCCCCGCCGAAGATTTGCAAATCGACCGCCGGAAAATGGTGGTCAGGATCCGGGTCGAGCTGCCCCTGAAACTGCGCCAGCGGCTGCGGTTTGACCAAAGCGCCCGTTGTATCGGGATTGCTAAGCGGGTCGGTGATTCCGTCGATCTGGGGATTCACCGCCGTCAGCGATCCGAGCATGTGATCGAACGACCGGTTCTCCATCATCAGAACAACGATGTGTTTAAGATTGTCCAGTCCTGGCGGCATATACCTCCTCAGCAGCTACGGCAGCGGATCCAATTCCACTCAGTCCGACGAATCGGATTTACAGCAATTGTTCCACAACCCTCGAAATGCATACCATGAGCGTAGCCAACAGATCCAACCCCACTAGGCCTTTAGTGTGAGGATGGCATCGGTTCCGGGGAACTTGTGCTGCTCCTGGTCTTGGTGAAAGCTTGGAGAAAACCCTCCAGGAACGAAAAAAACACGTCCACCGCGTATCCCACCAGAAAAGCGATGGCCAGGGGTGGGATAGAAGCTCCTTGAGTTATGGTGAAGTTGTTAAATAGGCCGACAACGGCCCCACCGATCGCGGCGATAAGAAAACGGGCCGAATTGGCTACGGACGGCATGAATGTCCGGGCGGCCATTTGCTGTTCGAAGGTTCGCAAAAGATAGGCACAGGTCCCCAAGAGCGCATATAGAACCGGAAGAAGGCAGGTAGTTATGGCACCATAGTAGACAGAGATAAGATCGAGAATGTCTTGACCGAATAACCGAACGTCCTGATAGGTGGTAGTGAGGGTGTCCAGAGCCTGAGGCAGGTTGGGCAATCCCACACGTAATTGGAATCTATCCTTGATTTTCGCTTCGTTGGCTGCTTTCTCTTTATCGCTTTGCTTCGGGCTCCATCGGTACCCAGCAAAAGGATCTCGTGCCGCGTCGAACACAAATCCATTCAATTGGCGGGATCGGGCATCGATGGCGCGGATCGTGGCGGCGTAGAGCTGGAGTTGAGAAATGACATCTGGTTCGTTAAGTCCTTGGGGCAGCTCGGGTTTTTCGGGAGTTCCGGCCGACGGCACCGCAGCTGTCCCAAGTTCTGCTCGGAGCTTTACGGCCAGGTCGTTTGCAGTAGTGATGTCGGCGCGAATGGCATTCGAGATGGCGGAAGAAACAAAACTGGCCACCGAAAACGGGACGATGAAAATGGCGAGGCAGATGGCTACCACCCAGTAACTGCGAACGGTAGGCCGAGTCTCATCGGTGCAGGCCTTGAGGCTCTCGGCGGTAACGGGCTTGAGGGATGCGGCGAGTTTCGTGAGTGCGGCAAGCAGATTGGCAACCGTTTCCTGGCTTGGTGTAACGGTACTGGCAGCCCTTGCCTGCAAGATGTGGTCACGAGTGTCGGCATCGACGTTGACACCGATTTCGGCAGAATGCTTGAGCAGCCTCTCGGCATCTTCGAGGGCCTCGTGGAAATAGGGTGGAGACGCGGCAGAGGTTGATGCGGGTTTCTTGTTTGCTATGTCGTCCGTGGAGTTATCGGGTGGTCCCGTGATAGGACCATCCGGCGTCTGTGTAGCCGCGTTCCCGGCGCCAGATCCTACCGCTGCTGACTCCACTGGGTAAAGCGTTCGATTGTCCGCAGATTGAGCCATTACCGGACTCCGCCAGTTGATTTGCAGAACGGGCTCTTAACCTAGTTGCTTGGCCGATTGCAGCCGCACAAACCTCTAGGCCAACGCAAAGGGCAGACGCTGGGTTAAGTCCGCGGCATTACCCAACTTCTTTGCGTCTGGGTACGAACAATCAATACAACTTCGCTCGCGCCTGGGCAATGCTCTCCAGGCTCGCTCGTTTTTTCTGGCTGCGTGCCATCAAGGCTGTATTCAAATGTTTCTTTTTCGGATTGCGGACCGTGGCCTTCCCGTTGCTCTTATGCATCTCGTTGTCCACCCACACCCGCAGGCTCATGCCCGGAGGAACTGGCCCCAAATTCTTAATCGTCGGCGGGCTGCTGGGATCCACCCAGAGCAGTTGCTGCATTTCGTCGGTCTGCTGGTTCACCCACGAGATGTAGCCGCCGGCCAGGATCTGCCGTGGTGCCTTGATCGCGCCGGTAAAGCTGTAGCGCGTACCTGGAGTTTCCACCGGATCGTAAAAATGCGGCGTCAGAAAATCGGACACCGCAATGCCCTGAATCGCGTATGCATACTTGTCCGCTTCGCACGGGTCGCATGCTTCAACCAGATAGGCAAATTCTCCCGTGCCGTCCTCGATCTTGCCATTCTGAATCTCAATCGAGGTCGAGTTCTGCAGCCGGTTACCGTAAGGATCCACGAGCATCTCGAGGGTCTCGTGGCTCGCGTCAATTGTCCATTCCGAACTGGTCGCGCTGCCGATCACCTCGGCATAAGGCTGGTTGTGCTTGTCCATGTGAAACCCGCCTTCGCCGGGTGGCAACTCTTTCACCAAGAACACCGGCCACACACCCGCTGGTATTTTCTTCGGACTTGGCAGGTAACTTACGGAAGCCTGCACGTTCCAGAACTGCGTCAAATCGCGCGTGACCTGAATATTAAGTGCGGCCGCTGTGGCCTGTAACAGTCCCGCATCGATCTCGCCGGTTTTATCCGCCAGTCCCACCTGTATTAATGACATATTCACCTCATGGCCTCTGGCTATGCTCCTAGAACGAGAGCCAGGGTTCTTTCCCTTCACGGCGATTTAGACAATGAACGGCTCAGCCCGCGGTTGTTTGACGCCGGAATGCCAGGGGTTGAGGCTTCGCCTGATTGCGCAACTGGAAGAATAGTGATTCACGCCGGCATTTCGTTTCACCGCTCGCACAGCGCTTGGTCCTCTTACCGCAGTGACCGACGCACCACTCTGCAGAGATCGGATATCCTGTCGATTTCCGAGTTCTGAAACGCTATTCAGAAATTATCCACACCTCTGGCATTGATCCCGAAAACGGGCTTCGAGGAGATCGGAGCACTGACGACATGACGACGGAGGGCAACAACACGCTGCCTCCAAGCCCGACTTCTGGCCCGGAATCTCTTCCTGTTTGCCCGTGATGCAGGAAGAACGAACTGCTTCTGAACGCAACGAGTCTCGCGAAATGACCTAGGTGCCTGGGCAACAGATTATGGGCAAATTGTGTACATCGTGCTTCCCAAGTTGCCCCAGCGCCGTGCGGCGCAATGCCAGAATTCGCGGAACATCTCCCGTCATCAGGGAAAGACGAGAGTTGCCGAATTCGAGCCGTTCAGATACCACCAGCCAATATCCCCTGGGGCAAAGCTGCTGGGCACGATGGTTGGCCCCACGCTTCCCTTGCCCCAGTAGTAATCGTCGATGTTGGCCATCCAGAAAAAGCCCCCGCCGATCGAAAATGCGGGTCCCATTGCCGCGGGAGTGCCGGCCCCGGTGGACTGGGCGGCATTGAACCAGGCCTGCACGATCGTCTGCGGCGATCCGCCCACCCCCAGTATGTTGTTGGCAACGGTGTTCTCGAACGGACCGTCGCCGTAGTCGAGTGAAGAGAATCCCGCCAAGACATGAAGCCCGTTGAAGGCCACACCCCAGCGCTGCACCACGTTCAACCCCGAACCATCCTCCGGGTCCAGCATGTCGCAATCATCCAGAAGCAGCCAGTCGAGCGTATCGTTCGGTCCCGTCGGCCCCCATGAGGCAGCATAGTTCACCGTGTACCAGGCCGGAGTGCCATAACCGTTCAGATTGATGCCCACGTCGTTACTCAGCGCGGTGGAATACAAATTTGCGGTTGCATACTCTGAAAGCGGAGCGCCCGGCTGCATCGCGGTCTTCAAGTCCGCATTGCCGTCGGCGATGTCGATGACCAGGTCGGCCGTGTTGATGCCCCAATTCGCGTAATCGGCATCGCCGTTTACCCATGGAGTCGCGACCAGCTTTCCCGCTGGATTGGGCTCGATGAAGTCTCCGGGCCAAGCATCGTCGCCCAGCCACGCGAAGCTCTGCGTGCCGCCGCCCGCGCCCCAAGTGCTCATGCCGTTCTGCCAGCCCACCCGGCACGCAGTCCATTCTCCGGGATCAGCCGGACTTTCAGCGCCATAGCTGGGGCCGGAGATAGGCCCGTGCGCGGTGAGATTCGGATGGGGGTGAACGGCTACGATTTCCTGACCGTGAACCGCCACTCCATTGGCGTCGATCACGGTCACGCTGACCCTCTCGGTCGTGGGGAGCCGGAAATTCCGGTCGCGCAACAGCGATTCGGCCGCGCGGGCCTGAGCAGTGTACTGAATGGAATCGCCGTTGCTGCGCGAAACCTCTGCGTCCGACCCGCCCCAGATGTAAGTGTAAGGCGGTGTACCGCCACTCACCATCGCATGGGCGCGAACCGTGGAACCATCTGCCGAGGCCGACAGCCTCACTGCGGGCACGTAGCGCTCGTCGTCGGTGGCCGGAATAAAACTGACTCTCGACCGAATCTCTCCAGCCGAACGGTTGCCTGAATTGGCGGCCTGCGTCGTACTGTAAAAGGCGTACCAGGGGAGGATGGTGGCTGGGTGCCAGCCCTCCGCGCGGCCAGGCCAGCCCTCCAGCGGCGGCGACAAATAAACCAGGCGCGTGGTAATGCGAGCTTTGGAAGGCAGCTTGCGCGCAATCCGTTCCCTGGCCTCGGCCTCGGAGAGAATCTTCACCGACTCTCCCGCTTTCAACCGGCGCGCCGAGTAGAGCAGTTGGCTGACGTGGCCTGCATGGTCGTATGTGATCTCCATCTGCGCGCCGGGACCGATCAGCGGATACTCGCCCTCCACAGTAAATTTGTAGTTCACCGTGGTGTCGAGTTGCCTGGTCTTCGCAAGCCATTTCCCTTCGCGATCGAGGGAGTACAGCGTCAGGGTGCTGTGCCCGGCCACCGGCGTGGCCGATTGAAGCTGGAGCGCCGAGTCCTCTAGCGCCCTCACAGTGGTCTCGATCGCCGTTTTTTCGTCCAGCACGCGCAACTCGCTCAGGGCATGCACATCGATGGCCGTCAGGCGAATATCCGTTGCTGGATTCTTATTCTTCGTCGCATCCCGCAGACGGCGAATTGTCTCGGGATCGGATACGGGAGCCTTTGGAATTGCCAGGTACTTCTCCGGATCGATGAACGAAAGCCTCCCGTGCGCGCTCACGAGGGCCTCTGTGGGGATGTGAAGCTGCTTGGCGAGGGCTGCGGCCTCCGTCTCTGAGGCTCCAGACTTGACGACCTGATAGACGTGCAAAGTTCTGGCGGTTGGGGTCTGTGCTTGCGCAAGCAAGATTCCACCGGTAAGCATAAGGGGTAAGCATCCTATGTGTTTCATTCCGTTCTACCTCCTTTTGATGCAGCTCGTTCTTCTTTCATAAAGCCGGGATTCCGTGGTGCAGACCTTTCGGGAAATAGATCGCTTCGCGAAGCGAGGTCGCCGGTGTGTGGAGGCTTTTCCCCACTACGAATTCGTTATCCAAGTAATAGTGCCGAGAGTGGGGTCAGCGTTTCACCGGATCTGGACGGCTCGGCACCTGATGCCGACCCCGCGCGAATGCGCCGTGCAACGTTTGCCGATCCATCATCACTATTCCTCAGCCAAGACTTCCTCTTGGAATCACCAAAGGCCCCGAAGCGCGAAGGAGAACAACATGCGACGATTTAGCTTTGTGAAAACGTGGAAGGGATCCGAAGCATTTTCCGTTTTGCTGATGATTGCGGGCGCGGCCATCCTGATGTCCCTGTTCGCGGGAAACGCGGCGGCACAGTCGGAACCAGCTCTCCCCGTGTATGAAGTGACTCGGGCGGGTATTGGGGACGTGCAGGCCAGGAAGCTGGCTGGAGCGCTGAATATTCCCGCAGACAGGCTACTGCTGCGAGACGGTGTGGTTTCATTTATCGATCCAAACGGCTACTTGTTTGTTCCGACCGTTCCGGTCAGCGATCCCGCCGTCCTGGAGAGGTTGCGCGCCACGGCTGCACAAGAGCGTCCGGAGACTCGGCTTCGCCTGCAGGCCATCGACTTCGCCGCTTTGGAAAAGCTGCCGGTCATGGGCACGGAGACTGCTTTGAAAAAGACTGCCGAGGCCTTCGCCTCCGCCGGGCTCCGGCTGGAATCCGCAAAGCCAGCCACCGGACATGCGAAGTTTACGGCCACTTTTACCGAGGCCAGCAACGCCGGTGCTTCCGTGAATCATGAACTGAACACCTGGGTGAATTACGAGTTTTTCAGCAAGGGCGGGCACCCCCTGATTGGTTCTGGAGCGCAAGTGCGGGTGACCTACAATGGCGCAGGAACGGTCATCCAATTGATTTACGCAACGCGCGAGTTGAAGGAGGGACCGACCGTAAAGGTTTTGCCAGAAGAAGAGGCTAGGGAGCACGTGGCCAGGCAGTTTCCTGGGAATGCGCGGATCAGCCTGAAGCTTGTCTATTGGTGCCCGCCTCTGCGGCGCGCACCCGGCCAGAAAGAACCGATCTCGCCGAGATTCATCATTCCCTGGTATGCCATTAACAGCAAAATCCCGGTCACCAACCCGAGGACGGGAAACGTTTCCGAGCTCCGATCCAAGGTTCAGTTGATCCCAGCGACGGACGATCGAAGGTTTGTGCCTACCGTACACCTGAGAGTTTCAGGGCGTGAGCGGGTCGAAGCGGCTGTGGAGGTGAGTGGCGGCCGGGCGCCCTACACGTATGTGTGGGCCGGATCGAATCCGGTTGCCTCGGAACAAACCGGTGCGTCCATAAGCTACGTACCGCTCGTGCGGGCCGTGCCGCGTCCCGGTATAGTGTTGCCCGAGAATGTCACTTTGGCTCGAAGAGAGACCGTGGGCGTAACGGTAACCGACGCGAATGGAGTGATGATTCACGAAAGCGAAACCCTCACGGTAGCCTCCCATATCGTTCCCTTCGGCAAAGGCGGCGGCCCGGCCGCCAGCTACGGCACCGAGAGCCCGCGGGAACCGGATTTCGCGGTCGATCGTGTCGGCTGGCAGAATGGCATGGCGAGCCCGGGTGCCAGCGGCGGAACACAAGTATTCGCATGGCTCGGAGACTTGGCGTGGCCGGGGGATTTCGTCGAGCCTAATCCTCCGGGGACACTGGTGGCAACGCCTTGGATAAACGGTGATGCCGACTATTCGAACTGGGGAGTCAATACGGCGGCCATCGTGCTGAACAACACCGACGGATGGGCGGAGGGCTTCGATTCCAGCCAGCCCGGCGCCACTATCGCTGAGTATGCCACCGCAGAATTGCAGTACCCGTCGGCCGAGGACACGGTGGTGACCGGTCTGCTGAACGGGAGTCCGACGGCCACGACGCAGTATTCCAATATCAACTACAACGGTTCCTGGACCCCGGTTGGGCCGAATGATCAATTACTCTGGCTGATCATGGACGCCTGCGATATCCTGGACGCCACTGACAGCGCGGGACCGCCGTCCCAACGGTGGGGACCCGCTTTCGGAGGACTCCATCTCTTGACCGGCTTCGATTCCGAGGAACAGGTCGGCGACGGCAGCTTCGAGCAGGATTTCGCGGAGAACATGTTAGGTGTGTCCGGCCCGCCGCTGCAGATCGTAATTGCGTGGTTCAACGCCGCAGCGACCGCTGGCATGAGTCACGGTGTGCCCGCGGTAATGGGGGCGCTTGGGCCGGGTGGCGTGTGCGACCAGTTTGACTATTATCTGGGCAAGGGAACGCAAGGACCAACCATCATGCCGCCGGCTGTCACCGGCTGGTGGTACATTCACGACTGACCGGGTGCGAAAGTGCGTTCACGCCGGTGCTGGGGGCGCGTTGGAAATCCCACGCACACCCGCATCAGAAACTGCGTTTCAGAGGTTGTAACCAGCGCCACGAACTGGAGGCCACTCTTTGTGCCTGGACCCCGCTCTCACGGACTCCCCAGCCCCAGTGCCTGTGCCGGGATTGTCATTGCCATGTTGGCGATGATCGTTATTCCCACGGCCATTACGCTGCAAACTATCCACGTCCCCGCTCCGCTGACGCCTGTCAACCAGAATTCCACACCCCACGGCTACACCTTTAGCCTTCTGCTGTTCATCTTCCCCAGCGTTCTTATCGCAGGATGGTTTCTGCCCAGCGAGGGACTGCACATTCCGCAGCGTGCTTTCTGGTGGACACTTGCCATTCTCGTCCCGCTAGGCTTCCTGCTTGACTTCATTTTTGCACAGTGGTTCTTCGACTATCCCAACACAGGAGCGACCCTGGGCATCGGTGCTCCCGCGCTCGGCAGACCGGTTCCCGTGGAAGAGTATGTTTTCTATCTGACTGGTTTTCTCGCAGTTCTTCTTCTGTACGTATGGCTCGGCGAGTTCTGGCTGGCCGCTTACAACGTGCCTGATTACCCTGGTGAAGCCAGGAAGATGCGCCGCATTCTGCAGTTTCATGACACTTCTTTGATCCTCGCTTTGGTTTTAATTGGGGCCGCATGGTTTTACAAAAAGCATCTCGCCCTCCCGGAAGACCAGGCAGGTTTCCCCGGCTATTTCACCTTTCTCGTCGCTGGAGCCCTGCTTCCCGCAGTGATTTTCTTTCCGGTTGCGCGGCGCTTCATCAACTGGCGCGCCTTCAGCCTCACGCTTTTCTTTATGCTGCTCGTCAGCCTACTCTGGGAAGCTACTTTGGCTGTCCCGTATAACTGGTGGAACTTCCAGCATCGTCAGATGGTAGGTCTTTTCATCGGTGCTTGGTCCCGCCTGCCGATCGAAGAAATTTGCGTCTGGATCGCCGTTACCTACGCCACGGCGATTGTTTTCGAAGTGATAAAGGTCTGGCTGGCATCAGAACTCTCCGTACGCGACGCTTTGCTGGGTGCGACCGAGCCCGAAAAGCTTCCGTAGGTGTCTCCGCATTCAAGAAGCCTCGTGCGCAATTTGGGCAGTTTCCGCTGAGTTGACCGATCTGAGAATCAGCGACGTGGATAGCCAACGAATGGTGATTTCGCGTCCAGGGCGGGAAGGGTCGCCAAGATCGGGATCGGCCCCGCACAGCCCCGACATTGCCAGACACGTCTCGCCAAACATTGTTTGAAACGATTCTTGTCCGTTCCGCACTATCCCAATAAGTGGAAAACATCGCGCTAGATCAGGCGATGGGCCACAGTTTAGGAGCCCAACCTGGAAACTCCCGGTTGGGCTCCAGTAAAAGTGCCGGAGCCGAAGGGGAAGCGGCTCCGGCGCTTGGTTCGCAGTCTTCTCCAGAGAAGGCAGATCGGTTGGTCCGCCCTAATTGATAAAAGTTTCACGCTTCCCTGTGCACGCCGCCCGCTCCATCTCGCCGCCCAGGCACCGCTCGAGCAGCCATGCGGCTCTGAAACGGCCGTCTTCGTCACTGACGCCGTCGCTCACCATCGTCCCGGAAAACGACCACAGTTCCCCATTCCAAGTGCTACACTGTCTGCCACCTATCGACACTCGGGGCAAGCTCTTGCAATTTCACTCCTTCGATGAAGCCTACGTCGAGCGGCTACGGGCGGGAGACTTTCGCACGCAGGAGCATTTTCGCGTGTATTTCACCGCGTTGATCCAGGTGAAATTGCGCTCTCGGCTCCAGTCGCGGGAAGCCATCGAAGATGTGCGTCAGGAAACCTTCGCCCGATTTTACGTGGCTCTGCGCGAGGAGAAGCTCGTTCATCCGGAGAGACTGGGATCATTTGTTAACTCGATCTGCAACAACGTCTTGCTGGAGCACTATCGCACGACCGCGCGCCACGGTTCGCTCGATGATGACGACGAACGGAAGGGATTCCCCTCTCCGGTCCTCGATCCACTGGCCAGCTTGACTGCCCAGGAAATCCAACAGAAGGTGCGGGAGATTCTCGATCAGCTTCCAGAGCGGGACCGGAGGCTTTTACGGAGGTTTTCCTCGAGGAGCGAGACAAGGGGTGAAGATTTGCCGCGACTTTGGTGTGG
>CAWDPH010000002.1:0-193127 GCA_963804135.1 uncultured Acidobacteriaceae bacterium
TGACCAACGACGGCGGCGACTTTCAGGTGGAAGTCCTGCTGCTCAGCGACGTTCGCGGTCCGGCTTCGGTTGCGCAAACCCTCTACCGCGAGACCGAGGCGAGCCGGGAGCTGCGCATGAAGGTGGCTGCGGAGCGCAAGGCAATGAAGCAGTTCGAGGAGCTACCCGCGGGCCGACCGTCAAAACGCGATCGCCGGAAAATCATCCAGTTCCGGGCGAGAGGCTAGCCGCGGAGACCCTTCTTCAGTTCACTCTTTCGGTTCTTCGGACATATCTTCGGGCCACTGCTGGGCGCCGTGCAACACCCGCAGAATCCGCACGGTGTCGCCAGCGAGACGATAAGCGGCGACGTAGGGCGTGCGGTGAATAACCAACTCCCGCGTTCCCGCGACGCGGCCAGGTCGGCCGCTCTCCGGGTACCGCGCCAATCTCCCGACCTGCGCCCGGATGCGGTCATCCACGGCGATCGCGGCCTGTGGGCTGTCTTCCTCGATGTAGTCGAAAATCGCGTCGCGATCCGTCTGCGCAAAGATGGACCACTCCAGCCGCACGGACTATCGTACCTTGCGCAGCGCGGCGGCTCGGCGCTTGGCGAAGTGCGCTTCGACCTTTTTGTGCGGGATGCCGGGACGTAGATCGTCCAGGGCTTCCTGCACTTTGGCGCGGAACCACGCATCGTGTGCGGCGGCGTTATGGGTCAATGCAAACGGGAGCGCGCCTTCGTTGGCTGTCCGCGTCAACAAAATGCGCACCGCATCCGAGACGGTAATCCCCAACTCTTCCAGCACCGCCGCCGCGCGCTCTTTCACGGCGGGATCGATCCGCGTTTGCACCAATGCGTTGGCAGGCATGAGAAAATCCCCTCATGTCATTGTACTGCAATTGAATTACATTGTCTAACTCAAATCCCGGGAAAAAACCGTTCAGCCCCGCCGCACTGCACAAAGTGCGGGGATTTCCCTTGATGGGTAGTATCGTGTATTGGTAACACTTTACGCATGCTAAAGCTCTTCCATCCATCCCATCCCGGCGAAGTCTTGAAGGATTACCTGGGCGACATGACGGTGAAGGAGGCGGCCAAGCGCCTTGGGGTGACGCGGCCGAATCTCTCCCGGATACTCAACGGCCGCGCCGGCATTTCAGCCGTGATGAGCGTCCGGCTTGCCAAGGCGATGCCGTACACCTCTCCAGAGTTTTGGCTGAAGATGCAGCTCAATTACGACCTTTGGAAGGCCCGGAAGAACAGATTGCCAAAAATCAGACCGTTTCCGATCCGGTTGCAGAAGGAAGCTGCCTCAGCCTGATTGAACATCGTAGCCACGTCGGCGCGTTTGCGTTTTCAAAGCTGCTTGTACCCCCGCAATGGCAGACAGTCTCTGGCGGGACCACAGGCTCATTGGTGGTTTATCGGGCCCACATCCATGCCATCGTAGCTATCAACGCTGAACGTTGAGGCCAGAGAATTCATCTGAGAATTCAGATTATTACGATTTCGTGAGAATTCACGGCAGTTTGCGCGTAACGCCAGCTATGGAGGCTGGAATTGCGAGCCGTATCTTGACGATTGAAGAATTACTTCTTGGAAGGTGACCGAGTCAGTAAGAGCGTCCCCAGCAAGAGCAGGACGCCGACACTGACTAGGACGTATCCTTGGGCCTTTGATGATGGAACAGACTCAATTAGCAATTTATAAAGCGCCAAGCAAAAGCTAACGATTGCTGCCACAGTACCGTACACCCGCAACATTCGCTGGTCAAAATAAAGGCCAAACTGTTCCCCGAATGTGGTGCCGATCTTGGCGTCCAACTTGATCCCGAGATCAGAAATGCTTGCGGTCAGCTTACCTGTTTCAGTATCAATCTTTTGTTCTATGGATTTCTTCAGATCAGCGAATCCGTTCTTAACGAGCGCGACATCTTGTGAAACTACCTCGAATTTGCCTTGCAATTCTATGAGTTCCGTACCGATATGATTGAAGGGGTAACCGGCCTGGGTAAGCTGCTTTATGGGATCAATTTTCCTTTGCGCTCGGCGCACCACTTGATGATCTGGAATACTCACAGGAATCATGCGAGTCGATTCTTTGATACCAGTTGTCCCTTGATAATGATCCTGCTTGCCATCCCCATAGAATTTGTCGGGCTTCTCGCCTTCCGTGAGTTCGAGAAATGTTAATTTGAAAATATGTTCGCCCTGCTGTAGCTTCACGGTCTTTACCGAACTATTACGGATTCCCCAATTGAGCTTCCCCTTGTAGCCTGCGTCAACTTTAGTAGAAGCAAAAAGAAATCCCTCTCTCATCATGGTTGTGGTCGGAGTGAGCCAAGCAAATATCCCATTCGGCTTCCCCGAAGACTTTGTTGTTTCAAGGCTCAGGTCGAATTGCTCGAGGCTTTCGACAGCCACAAAATCGCCCGGTTCGATTTCCAGAAAATGTCCATCTGCGATATCTACGTGTTCCCCAGTGGAATCGAATCGTGCCTTATGACCAAGTCTTACTTCGTAGCTGTTTACCCGCACGCACTCGGGAGAACCGCCGATAATGACCTTTCCTAGAAGGGCCGTGATTTCCCGATCTGGTAAAACGTTTGCCATGAGAACGGGTAAAATTTATCACAGATAGGATATCTTGGCACGCAGACGCATCTTGTGTGCCATTGCCCAAACAGGGGCGGAAACTGTCTGCGTCTACATCCATGCTATGACCCCACTACCGGATCTCCCTATGCACTCCCCGCTCACGCCCAGTACGTCCGGTCCAACGTCCGGTACTGAATTGCCTCGGCGATGTGCTTGGGCTCAAGCTGCGGAATCGCGTCAAGGTCGGCGATCGTGCGCGCCACCTTCAGGATGCGGTCATGGGCGCGGGCGCTGAGCCCTTGCTGCGCCATGGCCCGTTCCAGCAGACGCTCGCAATCGGCGGAGAGTTCGCAGAATTTGCGAATCAGCTGCGTCGGCATTTGGGCGTTGCAATAGATTTTTTCGCGTCCGGAGGAAAAGCGTTTCAACTGGACGTCCCGGGCGCGGATCACGCGCTCCAGAATACTCGCTGAACTTTCCGACTCCTTCGTACTGCGCAATTCCTTGTAGTTCACCGCCGGAACGTCAATGTGGATGTCGATGCGGTCGAGCAGCGGCCCCGAGATTTTAGAAATGTAGCGCTGAATCATCGGAGGCGTGCAGTGGCATTCGCGGGTGCGGTCGTTGTGAAATCCGCAAGGACACGGGTTCATAGCGGCGGCCAGCATGAAGCGCGCCGGAAACGTCAGCGACATCGACGCCCGTGCGATGCAGACCGTGCCGTCTTCCAGCGGCTGGCGCATAACGTCTAGAACGTTGCGCGGGAATTCGGGGAATTCGTCGAGGAACAGCACTCCATTGTGAGCCAGCGAAACTTCGCCCGGCCGGGGAATCGCGCCACCACCGATCAAACCCGCGTCGGAAATGGTGTGGTGAGGCGCGCGGAAAGGCCGCAGGCCGACCAGTCCGGCATGCGCATCGAGCACACCCGCCACACTGTGAATCTTGGTGGTCTCCAGCGCTTCTTCGAAGGTAAAGGGCGGCAGGATAGTCGGCATGCGTTTCGCCAGCATGGTTTTTCCCGATCCTGGAGGCCCAATCATCAGAATGTTGTGGCCGCCAGCACAGGCGACTTCAAGCGCGCGCTTGGCGGTTTGCTGGCCGCGAACGTCTTTGAAGTCCACGTGGAATTGCTGCGCCCGGCTGAGCAACTCGCCGGTGTCGACCTGCAGCCGGGAAATGCCGTTACCGGAATTGATGTAATGAATCACGTCGAGCAGCGATTTAACGGGGTAGACCTCAACTCCCTCGACCATGGCGGCTTCGCGAGCGTTGACTTCGGGCACGATCAGCCGTTTCACCTTGGTGCGGCGCGCCTCGATCGCGATCGGCAAAGCGCCACGGATTCCGCGCACTCTTCCGTCGAGGGAGAGCTCGCCGACAAACAGCGCGTCCGGCACCTCCTTCTTATTCAAACCGCCGTAGGCGCCGAGGATGCCCAGCGCCATGGGCAAGTCGAAGCCGGATCCTTCTTTGCGAATGTCGGCCGGCGCCAGATTGATGGTGATCTGGGTGGGTGGAATATCGTAGCCGCAGTTCTTCAGCGCCGAACGGACCCGGTCGCGGCTTTCGCGGACGGCGGCATCGGGCAGGCCCACGGTGTGAAAGTGGTCTTCCTGCATTTTGATGCCGGAGACATCCACTTCCACTTCGATGATGTTGGCGTCAATGCCGTAAACGGCGGCACTCAGGGTCTTATAGAGCATAGGGAACACCAGTGGGCACACGAAGAGGACAGCGAGAATGGGAGATTCCTGCTGCCATCATAGCCGGTGCGGTGCCGGAACCGCTGTGATGGTCATCACCCCGTAACCGTGATGGAACGGGATCGAACCTTCTGTCCTGAACAGCCGCTTTCGGTGCTACGCTAGGGGCAATCTGGCGGATACCATCGACCGTTAGGACAAATCCTTTTCCCGCCAGCGGAGTTCCCAATGCCCGACCAAAGTTCCACTTCCAACCGCCCCGATCCGGTGCCGAACGTACTGGAACGCGAAGAGAGCCAGTTATGGCGATGGGCGCTTGGCCTGCTCGTTTTGTTGGCGACGGCGGTGGCGGCCCTGTCATGGGAACAACTGAAAGACCTTCCTTACCGGCTGTGGACCATTCCCGTTGCACTCTTCGTGCTCGCCATCTTGTTTGCCACCTATGCCTTCGGCCGCAAGCGCGAGGTTACGGAGCTCAAGCAGATTCTGAAGGGTTTTCAGAATCAGACGGGAGTCACCCCTTCGGAAGAACAACTCGATCAGTTAAGCCAATTGATCATGCGTTCGCAGCGCAACTTCAAGGAACTGATTGATTCTCTCGACGACGTAGCGCTCGCCATCTCCCTGGATGGCACCCTGCGCACGGTAAACCGCCGAACCACGGAAGTCCTCGATGCTCCTTATTCCCAGTTGGTAGGTCGCAAACTTGAGGAATTCCTGGGCGCCCCGTTGCATGTCGAGGCGTCCGCGAGTCTGGCACGCTTTCTGGAAAAGCGGAGTTGGTCGGGAGTGGTCGAAGTCCACCTGAAGAACGATTCCCGCCGCCTTTATTACGACTGCGTCGTCAACGCCATCGTCAAGGGTAACGAAGTGACCGGCGCCAGTGTGCTGGCGCGCGACATCACCGGGCATCGAGAAAAGGAACAGCGCTTCACCCAGTTGTTCGAATCGCTGCAGGAAGGCGTGTACATCAGCAACGCCGAGGGCAAGCTGCTCGAGGTCAACCCGGCGCTGGTGACAATTTTGGGATACGACAGCAAAGACGAGCTGTTGAGCCTGCCGCCCGAGCAACTCAATGTCGATGCCAGCGGGGAGCCGGTCCTGGGACACGGAGGAAGCCAGAGCGGGAGCACTCGCACTCGCGAGATTCAGCTGAAAAGAAAAGATGGCGGAGTCGCGGTCTGCGTGGATACCTCGGCCGGCGTCATGGAAGCGGGGCGGATTGTCCGCTACCAGGGCACGCTGGTGGACGTCACGGAAAAGCGCGCGATGGAGCGGCAGTTGCGGCGCCAGGAAGAGTTCCGGCGGCACCTGCTGGAAAGCTTTCCCGATCTGATTCTGGTGCTCGATCTGAAGGGACAGTACACGTTCGTGAGCGCGCGCATAGGCGAGCTTCTCGGATACGGGTCGGAGCACCTTATGGGCAAGAACGTCGAAGATGCCGAGAAGACTTCGCCGGAACTGGCCGAACTCTACCGCACCGTCGCCACCGGCCAGAGTGCGCTGACCTCTTGCGAATATGGCTCCCAGCACCGCGATGGCAGTTGGCGCACCATGCTGGGGATGGCGAGTCCGCTCCTCGATGCCGAAGGCAAACCAGCGGGCGTGATCGTCTCGGTCCGCGACGTGACCACCGAGAAGAGGCTGGAGCAGCAGATTATTCAGAGCGAACGTCTCGCGGCCATGGGGCAGATGATCGGCGGCTTCGCCCACGAACTCAACAATCCGTTGACCAGCATTCTGGGCATGGCGGAACTCCTCCAGGAAGGCCCAGCCAGCGAAGGCGCCCGCAAACAGATTGTCATTCTGCACCAGCAGGCGCGGCGCGCCGCTGAAATCGTGCAGAACTTGCAATACTTCGCCCGGCCTCCGGCTCCCGGACACAGCCAGGTCAATCTGAATGAACTGGTGCAGCGCACCGTGCAGATGCAGGCCTATCCGCTGCGCAAGAGCAACATCACCGTGGACTTTCTGCCCGAACCATCCGTCCCCGCCATCGTCGCCGATCCCAATCAGCTGATGCAGGTGTTTCTAAACCTGCTGCTGAATGCGGAGCAGGCCATCCGCGAAACCCGTGAGAAAGGCACGATTCGTGTGCGCCTCGAACGCAAGCCCGACGCGGTATGGATCGTGTTTCAGGACGATGGCCCAGGAATCTCGCCCGAGAATCTGGCGCACATCTTTGACCCCTTCTTCACCACCAAGCGCCCTGGCCGCGGCACCGGCTTGGGACTAAGCATCTGCAAGACCGTGCTGCGCGAGCACGGAGGGAACATCGAAGCCGCCTCGGCCCCGGGTGGAGGCGCGGTGTTTACTATCACGCTGCCGGTCGGGGCCACAGAGTCGGGCACAGCAGCAAATTCGAATTGAGGCGGGTTCGCTCCGGCGCGGTTCTGAGCGCTATCGCCTGATTTCGTCAATTGATATCAACTCTCAAAGCCACCACTGGATGTTCACATCGCAACGATCAGGCCCCGTGACTTGGGCGGCACGCCAATAATACGTATTAGACTCGGCTGTAATCTGATCCAATATTGACGAAAGAGGAAGATTTCTTGCATGAACGGAGAATTTTGTCCACGGCTTTGGGGGTTGGCCCACTATATAGATTTCTTCGCCAGGCATGAAGCACTTGTGATCCCGCAACCAGCTTGATACTTCAGGAATATTTCTCAGACGATCCGTGATCTCTGGCCATTGCGGATTCTCATAGTCGAATGAGTGCACGGTGACATCCATCAGCGAGAACGGTGCTCCCCGCAACACGAAGTGTACGGCTCCGTTGCTGTCTTGGTGCCACTCAAACTGCTGATCTGTCACGGAGCCAATGGTTTGATGACTACTTACTACGCTGTGTCGGTGGCTATCTGCGATGGCATCGAAAACATCCGCGAGTGTCCCATCCTTGATTTCGAAGTCGATTGCTACTGGCATTTCGACAAAACGAGTGTTCCCACTTCCATAGACGCCGATTACAAGGCGATACTCTTTTGCCAGATCGTCCAGGATTTTTGGCGCTGTCTTGCCCTTTACGACGAAATGATGCACCCGAATGGACGATGGTGTTGCCACGTTGACTTGCGCGCTTAGATTGAGAACCGAGGTAGCGAGAATACTGATCAAAAAGAATGCAAACTTGCTCATAATGCTCCTTGGATCGGGTACTCCACGTGAAACACTGATTGACATATACCCTCAATTAGACACCAGCGGAGTTGTCAGAGCTACTCTCTTTGGCAATGGCCACCTCAGTTGGCGAAAAATCGCGATTACACTCGCAACCGGGTTCTAGAACCACCTACCGCTCCACCGCCTTCGCCACCGTGCCCCCGGTCCAGACACAACGCGGCAATCCCGCAGTGCAGGTGACCCGATTAAATTCTTGTGGATTTCTCAGCTAACCTCGGTGATGTCCTGGCACAGCCGGGCGACGCTATTGGCAAGGTGGTTGGCCTCGACGTTGCGCTCCCGGGGAATCCGAGTTATCGCGAACTCCAGGCCCCGAGCCAGTTTGCGGCAGATCCAGTTCAACGAATACAGCCTCGGACTCCGGCAAGCATATTCGCCGCACATTTGCCGCACCACCACGTCAGAATCCGAATAAACATGAAGTGAGCGAGCGCTCTTAGCCAGGGCACATTGCAGGGCTTCCAGCAGCGCGACGTACTCGGCGACGTTGTTGTCCTGCCAGCCGATCGACTTGGCAATTCGGGTGCAGCCTCCCGCAGAGTCTTCGACGATGACCCCGATACCGGAGGGACCAGGATTCCCATGCGAGCTTCCGTCGACGTAGGCTACGAGATGGCACATGTCATTTTCGCGACGCTAACTACACGATGCGTGAAAACGGATCGCCGCGCAAGAGGTTTCCGTGGTTCTTTATGATCATTCGGTAAAGAGTTTTCCACAGACGGCAAAACCGGCACTGAAGCGAATTCTTTCGATTCTCCACAGAAGCCTTGACTGACAGACCATTTGGAGTGCTTTCCGATGCTTCACCGGCCCGCTTTTTGCACCAAAAACGGGCGTTGACAAGTTTTCAGGATGCTGTAGGCTGGTGCCCGTCGATGGCTGAAAGGATTGGCTACATAATCGTTGCCAACCCGAAGTAGGCTGGGTGATTCGTAGGGCGGGGCGACTCGCTCGACGGCCAGACCCGAAAAAACCGACGGATCTGCGAGGAGACGCCGGGGTTTGGTACTGCGAAAGCAGAAATCGCATCAGGGACCGCGACGGTGCACGTTTCCACGTCGTTAACTCTCTCGCAGGAGTTGGCGGCTAGAGCGTAACCAATGTCGCGGTTCTTTTTATTGCCCCACGTTTCGTGCCCACCGATTTGTTCAGCGTTGCCCCGTTGATTGACAATAAGCTCCATCACCATGCGGCATTGGCTGTCGTCATGAGCGATCTCATGACGGCTTGCCGATAGATGAAGAATGAGTGATGAGTTCTGAACTCCACAGCAACCACGGCAGCATGAAGATTCTCGAAACCACCCGCCTCCTGCTGCGTGAATTCACCCCGCAAGATGCCGATGCTCTTGCCCTGGTTCTCTCCGATCCCGAAACCATGCGCTATTACCCCGCACCTTACGATCGCGCCGGCGTCGAGCAATGGATTGAGCGAAATCGCCAGCGCTACCAGGATGACGGTGTCGGCCTCTGGGCCATGGAGTTGAAAAGAACGCAAGATTGCGAGGTTCATGAAACGATCGGCGATTGCGGGATCATCGTGCACCAGGTCGAAGGCGAACGCCTCTACGAAATCGGCTACCACTTGCGCCGCGACTTCTGGGGTCAAGGTCTAGCCACCGAAGCGGCCGTCGCCTGCCGCGACTGGGCGTTCGCGCACCTGAAAACCGAGCGCCTGATTTCCCTGATTCGCTCTGAGAATCTGCCCTCGCGCCGTGTTGCTGAGCGCACCGGCATGGCCGTCTGGAAAGAAGTGAACTGGCGTGGTCTGTCGCACTACGTCTATTCCATCGAGAGAGCGCAATCATCGGGGCCGTAATTCAAAACATGCTCGTGTGGAGACGGGGCTTTGCCCCGTCCCGGCGGGGCGGAGCCCCGCCACCACACAAGCATGTTGCGTGACTCTGGTCGCAACCGGGCACTCGCCATTACACCAGATCCTCCACCTTCAATTCTTCCGCTCCGCCCTTCCACGACTTGCGAAATTCCTGCTCCACAAACCAGGCATCGGAATTTCGATCCTGTGCCTTCAGCGCCCGATGCAGGCCGAACAACGACCGCGGATTCCGAAGGTTCCGGGCCAGGTCATCGCGGAACACCTGCTCCGCGCCTTTCGCATCCCCACTCATCAACAACACTCCACCGAGCGATTCCCGCACTGGAAAGAACCAATCCTGAGGTTCGTCGTACTTCAGCGTATCCTGCACCGCGACCGCGTCGCGCAGCATCGCCGCCGCGGCAGCGGTGTCTTTTTTCGCCAGCGCCACCTGGGCCCCCAGAACATTCTCCGCAATCTTCAGGATGTCTTTGGTCTTGTTGTTAATGGGCATTTGGAAAACCGCATCCGGTGGCGTTGCTCTTTCAGCGTCGGACACGATCTTGTATTCCGCTTCCGCCTCGTTGATTCTGCCCTTTCCCGCCAACGCCATGCCGCGCGCAAAGTGCCAGAAGCCAGTCGTGGCCTTCATCGACGCATCGGGCGCCTTCATCGCCAGAATCTCGTCCCACTTGTGAAAGCGCACATTCACCGCCATCGGGATCGTCATGAATCCTTCAAGCGGCGGCATTTCCTTTACGGACGGTCCCACATGGGCCGCGAGCATCTCCGCCGCCTTATGGGCTTCCTCGTAGTCTCCCACCATGGCTGAGCACATGGCGATGAAATGCAGATTGTGGCTGTAGTACATCATCGGATAGATGCCCTGCGCGCCGCTGCTCGCGAGGTACGCGCGGTCGGCGGCAGCCGCTTCCTGGTTGGCTTTCACCGCCGCCGCATAATCTCCCGTGCGGATGTAAACGTGCGCCGGCATGTGCACAATGTGTCCCGCAGCCGGAGCCAGCGAAGCCAGGCGATTCGCCGCAGCCAACGCCCGTTCCGGAGAGTTCGACGCTTCCACCGTGTGAATGTAGTAATGGAGCGCCCCGAGATGGTTGGGATCGCGCTTGATCACCGACTCCAGGGTCGCGACAATTTCCTCCGTGCCCTCCTCGGGCGTCCCATCCGGATGCCACAGACCCCACGGATGGAGGTTCATCCCCGATTCCGCGAACAGCGTCGCCGCATCAAGATCGTCGGGATTGTTCTTTACCACTTCCCGCATCGCGTCCCGATAATCTTCCGCCGCCTTTCGCAGATCCGACTTCGGGTCCGCCGGAAAGCGTTTCGCCATCGCTAAAATGTAGCCGCGTTCGGCGTCGGAGGCATGGCCACTCAGGTCCACCGCCTTCTGGATCGCCTCGTGCGCCTGCTTGAAACGGTCCGCACTCGCCGGATCGTTGTAGTTCGGCCCCACCGCCTCGGCAATCCCCCAGTACGCCATCGCCAGCTTTGGATCCAGTTCCGCCGCTTTCCGAAATGAGCGCGCCGCCTCGTCGTGGTTGAACGCGTAAATCAGGCGCAGTCCCTGATCGAAGAACTCCTGCGCACTTGCGTTTTTGGTCGAAACTGGATGATGCAAGTCGCCCAAGCCCGTCATCATCGTGACCGGCTTCGCGCCTCCCATGGTGTGTCCCTGAGCGGCAGCCATGATGGTGAGACTCAGAAAGACTGCGAGACGCAGCCAGACACGAGTAGTCGGCAGCAGTGTCATACGGACCTCCTGAAATGTAGCAACCGGACAATCGTGATTAGAACGACCACCCCACTAACTTTGCGCGCAAGCATAGTGCAGACTTGGCCCGGAAGCAACCGTTTGTTAACCTCGGCAGGTGGGGTGGGGCCTGCGCTAGACTCAGAGCAGAGCCAGCCGACGCATGCGCCAAGTCACCATTCTGTTCAATCCCAATTCCGGCCGCCCTCGACGCGACCGGGAACTGAACCATGCCATTGGCATCCTCCAGTCGGCCGGAGTTCACACCGACCTCACCGTTTGCCGCTCCAGCCAGGAAGCGACCGACAACGCCCGCTGTGCCGTGGCGGCCGGCAGTGACACAGTCTTTGCCTGCGGGGGCGATGGCACGATCCACGATGTGATTCAGGGATTAGCCGGCACACCCGTCGCGCTCGCCATTCTCCCCTTCGGCACCGCCAATGCTCTTGCCCACGACCTCGGAATCCCGCTCCGACCCAGCGCCGCGGCTGAAAGCGCTGTCGAAGGCAAGGTCCGCCGCATTCCTCTCGGCCGAATTGAATACGAGGATTTCAGCGGCAAGTCTTCAGCGCGTTACTTCACCGTCGCCGCGGGAATCGGCGTGGACGCGCACCTGTTCTACAAACTGACGGCAGAACTCAAGAAGCGATCGGGCATGACGGCCTACTACCTCAAAGCCTGGCAATTGTGGGCGACGTATGACATGCGCCGGTTCGAGGTCGAGTATTCCAACGGAAGCGGCCTGCCTCAGCGTGCTTTGCTGACGGAACTGCTGGCGGTCAGAATTCGTTTTTTCGGAAACATCCTGCGCGAGCTGGTTCCCGGAGCGTCGCTCGACCGCGGCGATCTGCGCGCCGTCATGTGCCGCACCGCCAGCCGCAATGCCTACATACAGTATGTGGCCGGGGCGCTGCTCGGCCGTCAATGGAAGATCGACGGCATCGATCTGGTTAGCTGTTCGGAGGTTGTTTGCCGCCTACCGGAGAAAGGCGATGACGAGGTTTGTAATGAAGACCGCGTCTACGTCGAGGCCGACGGCGAACTCCTCGGCCGCCTGCCCGCTCGCATGACCATGGTTCCGGACGCCCTATCGTTGATCGTACCAGCCTCTAACAACTGACCTCAGGTTCCCTGTTCAGTCTTCTTGACCGTCGGCTTTTCGCGGCACAGCGCTGTGCTATAACTCTGGAATGCCCAGCGCTCGCCAAGGGTCGATTCGTCTGTTTCAGTTCCAAGGGATCGATGTGTTCTTGCATTGGTCCTGGTTTCTGGCGGCGGCATATGAAATCCAGCTCCGAAAGGGATCCTATTCCTCGGTCGGCTGGAACGTACTCGAGTATCTCGCGCTGTTTCTGATTGTGACGCTTCATGAGTTCGGCCACTCGCTGGCTTGCCGCCAAGTCGGAGGACAGGCGAACCAGATCGTGCTCTGGCCCCTCGGTGGCGTGGCCTATGTAGATCCTCCGCAGCGGCCCGGAGCTACCCTCTGGAGCATCGCGGCCGGACCGCTGGTAAATGTCGCGCTCTTCCCAGTTTTGTTGGTGCTTTTGAGGTTGTCCTCGGGGTTAGCAGCGGCGTCGCCCGATGCTCATGCGTTATTGTGGTTTTTGACTTGGCGCATTGACTTAGGCTTGCTGATTTTCAACATGTTGCCGATCTACCCGCTAGATGGCGGCCAGATTCTCAGGTCGCTGCTCTGGTTTGTGCTGGGACGCGCGCGCAGCCTGATGGTAGCCACGACCCTCGGCTTCCTGGGAGTCGTCGGATTCATCGGTCTCGCCTTCTGGACGCGGGACATTTGGCTTGGGGCGATCGCGGTCTTCATGCTGATGAATTGCTGGGGCGGACTACGGCACGCGCAGGCGCTGTTGCGCTTCGCAAAGTTGCCGCGGCGGAACGGGTTTGCTTGTCCGGCGTGCAAATCCAACCCGCCGATCGGCGCCTTCTGGAAGTGCGGGCGGTGTGGACAGCCATTCGATACTTTTCAGACCCAAGCCGCCTGTCCCAAGTGTGCGACACAGTTTGCGGTGACGAAGTGCCTGGATTGCGGTGCAGTGCGTCCCCTAAGCGAGTGGTTTGCTCCCGCGACGAGCCTAACTTCTACACTTCCAGCTTCGACAATGTAACTTCTCACTTCAGCTTTGCTCTCCGTCCGCTAAACTCTGTAGAGCTCCCTTGGAACCCGTAACCCATTTCCTATTTGGCGCCGCCATGGGCCGCGCCGGACTTAACCGCAAAACCGCCCTCGCCACGGCCACGCTGACGCTGGGCGCCGAAGCCGCCGACCTCGACGTCCTCAGCCGCTTCGGCGGTTCCGCCTTCGGCTTAAATCATCACCGCGGCTTCACTCATTCTTTTCTGGGAGTGCCGCTGGTGGCCGCCGTGGTCGTGGGATTCGTCTATCTTTTCTGGCGTCTGCGCGGCCGCAAAACCCGCAACCCCAACCTCCCTCCGCGCTGGGGATTGCTCTTCGCCTATGCCTGCCTCGCCGGCCTCAGCCATATTCTTCTCGACTTCACCACCAGCTATGGAGTGCGTCCCTTCTGGCCGTTTTCCGAACGCTGGATTTCCTGGGACATCGTTTTCATCGTCGAGCCCGTGCTTTTAGTCGTGCTGATTCTGGGCCTGATTCTGCCGGCATTATTTTCGCTTATCAACGAAGAGATCGGCGCCCGCGACAAAGGCCCGCAGGCCAAGCCGCAGGGAAGACTGGCAGCGACTCTCGCTCTGCTCGCGGTCTTCGCATACTGGGGACTATGCGACTACGAGCATCGCCGGGCCGTAACCGCGCTCCAGTCGCGCACTTACCAGGGAGCCGATGCGGTTCGAGTTTCCGCCTATCCCTACATGACGAATCCGTTCCGCTGGCATGGAGTAGTAGAAACGCCCGCTTTCTTCGCCACCATGGACGTCGATCCGCTGGCGCCCGAAGTCGATCCCGAAAACCGAATGCAGATTCGCTACAAGCCCGAAGAAACGCCCGTCACAGTAGCCGCGAAAAAGACCTACCTCGGACGCGTGTACCTTAGCTGGGCCCAGTATCCCGTAACCGAACAGCTACAGAACGATCCGGTGGATAGCACCGGCACCGCCTACGCAGTGAGCTTCCTCGATCTTCGCTACGACTATCCCGGCCGCAACGGCCGCTCCACCCTCGGGGCGATGGTCTTGCTTAACCGTGACCTGCAAGTAGTCGAGGAACGCTTTGGAATACGAAGCACGAGTGCGAAAACTCGGTGACCGCAATAAGCCTTACGATTCGTTCGCCGCAGCGTGTCGCATCGGAACGGGCGCTCTTCTTCCTTGGCTAAATTCACCCCTCGCTTGACCCGCGGCATCCGCTCGCGCAACAATCTTAGCTGGTTCCTTAACGAGGTGATCATGCTGGCTTACGTATTTGTGCTCTTCGCAGTCGCAGTGCGGTTCCTGCCGCACCCCCTGGCTTTTACTCCGGTAGCGGCGGCGCTGCTCTATTTTGGCGCGCGCGGTTCGCGACGCCAGCTGTGGGTGCCCTTTGCCCTGTTGGCTGCTTCGGACGTCATCCTCACCCGGTTCGTGTATTCCTATCAATTTTCCTGGGACCATTTCGTGACCTGGGCGTGGTATGCAGCGATCCTGTGGCTGGGCACGGGTCTGCGCGAAAACACCGGCTGGCTGCGGGTTGGCGGAGCCGCGCTGGCCAGTTCCGTTTCTTTTTTCGCGGTTAGTAATTTTGCCGTCTGGGCATGCTGGGCCATGTATCCCAAGACCCTGGCGGGACTGATGACGTGCTACGCCGCCGGCCTGCCGTTCTTCCGGCGCGGAATCGCGGGCGACATGCTCTTCACCGCGGTCATGTTCGGATTGCCGGCAGTCGCCGCCGTGGTCGCCCGTTCCATGCATAAGCCGCACGGAACTGCGGCCGCTTAGCCGGTCATTCGCTGGTCAATCGAGTTTCTTCCGAGCGCAGCGTGGAATTTTCTCCCGCTGCGTTCTTATTTTCTGGACTCTTTTCCGCAGTCTGCCGCTTGGCCCGCCGCCAAACGAGCCATCCCGCCGCCAGCGCTCCCACCCCCACCAGAATCCACACAAAGCGGTGGGCGAAGAGGCTCCCTGCCAGCGTCACAATCTCCAGACCGAACCAGAGCGTTAGCAGCGCCTCGATCAGAAAGCGCACAAACCGTCCCGCAAAGATGGCCAGCAGAAAATGCGCGAAGTTCATCTCAAACGCCGCTGCTGCCAGCACCACAATCTTGAAAGGCGCGGGCGGCGGCAGCATGGCCGGAAACATCAGCGCCCAGAATTCATGGCGATCGAAGGATGCGTGAATCTTCTGAAAACGCTCCGCCGAAAGCCGCTTGCGCAACAGCACCTCGCCGCCCGTATACCCGACCACATAAAGAACGATGCTTCCGAGCGCCGACCCCACCGAGCCCAGCAGTACATAGAGCAGGAAGCGCGAGCGATCGTGGTACACGTAGCCCACGAAAATCGCATCCAGCGGCAGGCCCATGAACGACCCGTCCACCGCCGCAAAGGCGAGCATTCCCCACGGACCTAGAGGCGCGAGAATGTGGGTGATCCACTTACCGTAAGCGTGGACAAAATGTTTGAGCTTGTTCAAGTAGGTAAGAACAGTTTACGCGAGAAGGGGAGGGCCGGGCGTCCCCGCCCGGCTGGACGGGCGAGGGCGCCCGTCTCTCCACCGCATTAGTGCTCCGTCCTGCCCGCAATCAGCTCCAGCGCATGGGGGAGCAAATCCATCACCGACTCCAGCGACTCGACCGCCCCCGCCGGACTGCCCGGCAGATTCAAGATCAGGCTCGTTCCGCGGACGCCGCACACCGCACGGCTGAGCGCCGCGAAGCGCGTCTTACGCGCTCCCTGCATTCGCATCTGCTCCGCGATACCTTCCACCAGCCGGTCGCACACGGCGCTGGTCGCTTCCGGCGTCACGTCGCGCGGAGCGATTCCCGTCCCGCCCGTGGTCACCACCAGGCGAGCCAGCCGCGATAACTCAATCAGTTTTTCCTGGATCGCAGCGCGCTCATCGGCCACTACCCCGCGCGCCACTACTTGAAAATTGCGCCGCTCGAGCGCTTCCGCCACCGCGGGACCGGAGAGGTCCGCTTTTTCGCCGCGCGAACACGAATCGCTGAGTGTCAGCACCGCCGCAGGCGTTTTACTAGGTATCGTGCCATCCAGTGACGAAGCTTCAGGTGTCGAGGAGGACATCTTCACCCTCAGCCGCCGCGTCCCGCTGCGACTCGTCGAGCAGCCGCAATCCTTCCATCAGCAGGCCTTGCGTATTCAGAGTTGTTGTTTCCTGCGAAGACTTGCCGTTGAAATCAATCTGAAAATTTCCCTCGGTCCAGCGCAGCACCTTGAAAACCGCTTCGTCTCCCGTAATCGGGCCATAGGCGGCGTGCTTGACCTGTCCCTGGCTGAAATAGATCTCGCATTTTTCTTCGTTATTGTTATTGCTCTTGGTCATGGTGAGCAGGCAACTCTTGCGCCCCATCTCCAGCGATTGCACCAGGTCAATCACGTTCATTTGCGACAGGCTGCCGCGCAATATGCCATCGGTCGACGCTGCCTTGCTCAGTTTCTCCAGAGCGATCCGGTCCACCACGCGCTTGATTTTGTGCGTGGCATCTTTCAGGAAGAACGGTTTTTCCAGATAGTCTTCAATCGGATCCTGCATCGACAACCGTTCGCTGATGTCGGCCTTCGAGGCCATCAGGATTACCGCGATCCGGGCGGTTGCCGGCCTGCTTTTGAGTTTTTCCAGCAACTGCCGCCCATCCATGCCTGGCATACGGTAGTCGCTGATCAGCACATCCGGCAGATCATCGACTGCCTTCAACAACGCGTCGGCCGCGTCGGTTGCGACCGTGACCTCGCCCAACGCCGAGAGCGCCTGCTGCAGCATCCCGAGCACCATCGGGTTGTCGTCCACCAGCAGGATTTTGACGTTGCTCGCCATAGATCAAATTGCCTGAAAAAGATCAATTGCTGGAAAACTATTTCCGCTTGCCCCGTCTCCGGTAGTCTCCGCTCTTGCCGCCCGACTTCCGCTCCAGCACCACTTCCCGGATTTCGATGCCTTTGTCGAGCGCTTTGCACATGTCGTACACGGTCAGCGCTGCCACGCTGGCCGCGACCAGCGCTTCCATCTCCACGCCTGTCTTTGCCGTCGTCTTCGCTTTGGTGGCTATAGAAACGCCATTCTCGCACACGCGTAGGGTCACAGCAATGTGCGACAGCGCCACCGGATGGCACATGGGAATCAACTCCGAGGTCCGTTTCGCCGCCATGATTCCCGCCATCCGCGCCACCTCGAGCGGATCGCCCTTGGGATTTTCCGGCAGTGCCCGCAAGACTTCGGGCCTCATCGCGACGAAGGCGCTTGCCTCGGCTTCTCGCGCCGTTCGCGCTTTCCGCGACACGTCCACCATGCGGGCATGGCCCTGCGCGTCGTAGTGGGAGAGTTTTTTCGGCATGGCTAACAGGTTATAGTACTCGCATTGACTCGTGTGAAAGCATGCGTCCTCGACAGGCACCTTTACTCCAGCCGGAAGCTCACCACGACTTCAATATCCGAGACGACCGGCTCCGCTCCGCACATGGCTGGCTTAAATTTCCATCCCTTCAGGGTTTGCAGCGTGGCGTCGTCCATGGAGTGCGTGCTGCTGCCGATGAGCTGAATCTCCCCCACAGACCCGTCGGCAAACGCCGTCATGGACACCGTAGTGTCGCCGATCAGCCGATTCTCGCTCGCCGACTTCGGATACAGCGGGTCTGGCGTCTTCACCGGGACGGCGTGTTTCATGTCCACACACTGGCGGTGTTCGATCGCTCCCTGCGCTGGCACGAGCAACGCCTCATCGAGGGGCGCGGTGGTCAAGCTCGCGACCTGCGAGGTAATGGCCTTGATGCCGTTCTCGAATAGTTCGGTCTTGCGCGGATAGCGATGCCCCCGAAACTCCAAGTAGTCGGAATACTCCAGCCGGCCGCTGCCGTCGGGTCGTTCCTTCCACTCGTCAGACACAATCTCGCGCAAGGCGGGATTCACGCAAAGCTCGCGCGTCTCGCTCTTCTTACTTTCCTTGTGTACTTGTACGCACGTGATCGCCAGCCCTCGCTCAACCCGTTGCTTCGGTTTCTTTGCCTCCAGACGATCCGGGTTCTCCGAGACTTGCAACAAGCTAAGAAGTTGTCTAACTCGCACTGGCGTAAAAGGAGTGTTGCGGCTGGTGTAGAGTCTCTCGCCGTTCTTTACGTCGATCTGCTGGAAAGCGCCCATGCTGACCTTGCGCCACCAGCGGTCTTTGGCTTCCCATCTGTACGTCACATGCCCCTGAGTCGGCACCTGAACCTGCGCAACGAAATCGACCTCCAGTTGAAAAGGACTGGCATCGTGATTGAAGAGATCTGCCTGCTGTTCGGCCGCCACGAGTAACTGCTGCGCCGCCGGGTCAGCTCCGGCCAGCGACAAACGCGCTGTGGCGAGGAGAAACACGCTCGTTAGGATGACTTTATTCATGCACGCCAAAGGTCGTATTCTACCGCCGCCTGCCCCCTCCGAGCGTGTTCAGTGCGCAAGGTGCACCTTTCAGTCTTGGGAAGTTAGCGGGCGTCCCATTTCATCGCATTAATAGCGACACCCATTCTCCCTCGTCGATCCGCTCGCGGTCCGGAGGAATCACCACGTAGCAGTTCGCGCGCGCCAGCGTCGCGATGTCGCCCGACCCCTGCCACCTGGCCAGCTCCACCTCCGCATTCTCAAATTCTCCCGAGAGCACGGCCGGAAGAAACCGCTTCAAGCCTGTCTTGGTCCGGATCTCCGACTTGAGCCGCGCACGAAGAAAGATCAACCGTTGCGGCGCCATCCCCGCCAACGCTTCGATCATCGGGCGCGCGAACAGTTCGAATGTCACCATGGTCGACACCGGATTCCCCGGCAGCCCAAAGAAATAGTTCTTGGGTGGCGCGGGCCCCTCCGCCCGCGCAGACGGCGAAGTCGCTGCGGGCACGCGGGCGAGGGCGCCCGCGCCACACGAACCGAACACGATCGGCCGCCCCGGCTGAATCTCCGCTCCGGTGAAGTAGAACTCTGCTTTCAAGTCCGCTAGAACCTGTTCCACGAGATCGTACTTTCCCATGGAGACGCCGCCCGTCAGCAGCAAAAGATCGCACCCCAGTCCTTCCTCAATCAAAGCCCGCAGCGGCTCCCGCTCATCCGGAGCGATCCTGAGGCGTACGGGCTCCCCGCCCGCGTTCTGAACTTGCGCCGCCAGTGAATACGAATTCGAATTCCGTATCTCGGCTGGCCCCGGCGCGGCGTCAATCTCCACCACTTCGTCGCCGGTCGAAAGAACGGCCACACGCGGCCTGCGGAAAACCTGCACACGACTCTTGCCGGCCGACGCGGCAATCGCAATGCCCGCGTGGTCCAGTCGACGTCCGCGATCGAGCAACCGTTGTCCCGCGCGCGCTTCTGCCCCGCGTGGAACAAAGTTCTCGCCGGGCTTCACGCTGCGTTGAATCTCGACCGACTTCCCCGCCGCAACTGTGTATTCCACCATGACCACCGCGTCCGCCCCCGCCGGCAGCGGAGCCCCCGTCATGATTCCAACCGCCTGCCCGCGCCCGACCGAGCACACTCCCGGCTCCGGCCAGTCGCCCGCCTTTACCTCGCCCACCACTTCCAGCCGCACCGGAACCTCGGCCAAGTCCGCCGCCCGCACCGCATATCCATCGCGAGTCGCCCGCGCAAAAGGAGGAAAGTCGCGGTCCGCCACGATCTCCTCCGCCAGCACCCGCCCGAACCCCGACAGCAGATCCACCGTCTCCGCGTCTCGCGGGCCCATGCCGGCTGCATGCTGCTCGACCAGGTGGCGAGCCTCTTCACAGCTCACCACGCGGGTCGCGGGCGCTACGGAAGGGTTGGAAGAAGACATGCAGGAATCATACCGCGTTGAATGAGGGCGAAAGAAGAGAGTGAGAATGGTTGTTTCTGAGAACTGAGAACTAATTCAACGCGCCAATTCCTGCCCCAGGACGGTCGCATTGCTGGCGAAGCAAAGGCCGGTTTCCAGATCGACCAGTCCGGAGCGGACCAGTTTTGCGATCTCGCCATCGAAGTGCTGCATACCCTCGTTTTCGCTGGCTTTGATCGCGTCCAGCAGGGTGCGGCCCGCGCGCTCGCCCTGCTCCACGCAATCGCGAGTGCGTGAATTGGATTTCAAGATTTCGACTACGGCGAGACGGTCACCGCCATCGGTGCGCGGGATCAGCCTCTGCGCAATGATATAGCGGAAGGTTTTGGCGAGGCGCTCGCGAACGGATTGCTGTTCGGCGGCCGTGAACGTACCCACGATGCGCTCCACCGTCTTCGAGGTATCGACGGTGTTCATGCTGGAAAGAACGATGTGGCCGTTTTCGGCAGCCTCGAGAACAATCTCCAGCGTCTCCCGGTCGCGAATTTCGCCCACCATAATCACGCGCGGTGCCTGGCGCAGGGCCGCCCGCAGCGCCATCGTGAAATTCGGCGCATCGCTGTGCAACTCGCGCTGGTGCACCGTCGATTTCTTGTGATTGTGCAGGAACTCAATCGGATCTTCCACCGTCAGAACGTGATAGCAATATTCGCTGTTGATACGGTCAATCAAGGCGGCAAGGGTCGAAGACTTGCCCGATCCAGTCCCGCCCGTCACCAGGATGATCCCGTTGCGAACCTTCGCCGCCTCTTCCAATTGCGCGGGCAGATGAAGGGAACTGAACGTCGGAATGACGGTCGGGATGACGCGCATCACAATCGCGCAACTTCCGCGCTGGATAAAGACGTTGACGCGGAACCGGGCCATTCCCGGCAATCCGTAGGAAACGTCGCACGAGCCCTGCTCGCGAAGCGTATTGACGGCCTGCTTATTGTTGCCGATCAGATCGGCCGCGATGCGGCGCGTGTCATCCGCTGAAAGCGTGCTGCTTCCAGAGATTTCGACCGCTGTAAGCTGTCCGTGAATCTCCACCTGGGGCGGCCGCCCCGGCGAAAATACGAGGTCGCTGACTTTTTCAGATGCACGCAACATGCCGGCCAGTAGCACCGGCGTGGGGATCGAGCCCGTTCCACTGACGCCCTCGAAAGCAATCGCAATCGGGGAATTCCCCGGAGCAGCCATTCCACACACTCCCGGTTATCAGCATTGGCGCCACAGGGGGAGAAACGTCGCAAAGCTGGAGAAACCTACACCTTGAATGTAACGCGGATGTGCGGAACCGCGAAGGACAAGTAGGTCATAGACCTCGGTAACTGAAGGCAGTACCCAGTACCCAGTCGCCAGTACCCAGTGAGACCGCAGCGCCAAATGGAAACGCGTCTTAAGAGATCGCTACAACAAACGCCGGGTTTTTCTGGGTACTGGGTGCTGAGTACTGGGTACTGAGCTTTCTATTATTTCTTTACTGGTTTCTTCTTCGTGGTTCCAAAGCCGGTTTCCACGGCTGCGCCGATGCTGGCCAGCATCGCCTTGGCCCCTTCAGCGAACTGACCGTTAGGCTCGAGCTCAAGATACTTCTGAAAAGCCTCAGCTGTACCAGGGGGCGCGATTACCTTGCCGTCCGGTCCGATGGTTTCCTTGCCGATCAGGTTCACACCCTTCTGATAGTAGGCTGCGGCTTTGGTCGGATCGGCGGCGATCACTTTGTCCCATACCGCAATTGCATCGTCCGCCCTGCCCGCATTGGTAAGAACCGCGCCCTCGTTGAACAGGTACGTAGCCGAGTGAGCCGGATCCAGTTGGGCCGCCTTGGTATAGTTGGCGATGGACTCATCAATCTTGTGGGCCTTCGAATAGGCCTCGGCAAGGTTGTTATAGTAGGCGGCCATTTTCACATTGTTTTCGGGGTCTTTCTGTGCCGCGTCCGAGGCGCCGCGCAGCTCGATCGCCTTCTCGTAATGGGTCGCGGCCATCTCGTAGCGCTTCTGTTTTTCGGCGGGGTCGGTCTGCTTGGGCCCCGACAAGCGGTAGGCGTCGCCGAGTTTGAACCAGATTAGATCGCGGGTGCTGTCGATCTGGTTGGCTTCGTTAAGAGTGGCGATGGCGGTCTCGAAATCGCCGGCGTCGGAAGCTGTTTTGGCGGCGTTGAGTTTCTCGTTGAGCGTGCCGACGGTTTTCCTTTCGCTCTCCGCTTTGGCGAGAGCCTCCTTTGCCTTCGCCGCTTGCTCAGCGGACAGTCCCTGGCCTTGGATTGCGGCCGACTGTTCTTTCTTCAGGTCGAGGTCTAGCGGCGTTTCGTCAAGGCCCACCGTGACGTTGTTGACGTGCCAGAGTTCTTTGCCGTCTTTGCTGAGCTTGACGTTGTACTTGCCGGGAACGATACCGAGCGAGAAGTACTCGCCCTTGTTGTTGGTTTTAAGCTTGTAGACGTGGCCGGACTCGGTCCCGGTCCAATCCACTTCGCCCTGTGCGATCGGTTTTCCTTCGATGTCCTTGCAAGTTCCCTTCACCGTGCCCGTGGTTTGCGCGAACGCCAGCGGAGCGGAGATGCCCACGGCGAGGACGAGCAGCAGGGGAAGGATGAAATATTTCCTCATGATTTAGCCTCCCGGCAATGAATCTGAATTTTAAGACCGTTATGAAACCAGTTCTACCTCAATCGGGCGGCGGCTTCCGCATACGGAATGGGATCCTCCGCGCCCGCTTCGTGAAACGCGCGCAAGCGGAGCACACAACTGTCGCAGACCCCGCAGGCGCGATCTTCACGCTGATAGCATGACCACGTTAAATCGAAGGGGGCCTTCAATTCAAGGCCAAGCGTCACAATCTCGCGTTTACGCATCGCAATCAGCGGCGTCGCCACGCGGATCGATCCTTCTTTTGTGCCCGCTCTCACCACCTCATTGAACGCTCGATAATACTCCGGCCGGCAATCGGGATAGCCGGAACTATCGGGCTCGACCGCTCCGATGTAGACCTTTTCGGCTCCCAGCACTTCCGCCCAGCTGACGGCGACGGCGAGAAAATGCGCATTGCGGAAAGGAACATAAGTGACGGGGACGCCTGCGGCCGGGCTGGCGCCGATGCCGTGCGCTTCGGGAACGGCAATGTTCGGATCGGTGAGGGCGGATCCGCCGATCGCGTGCAGAGCCTCATTGCGCACCAGCAGCCGGTCGCGAATTCCGAGCCGGTCACAGATGCTTTCGAAGGCACGCCGTTCGCGCTGCTCGGTGCGCTGTCCGTAGCTAACGTGGACAGCGGCGGCTTGGTGGTCGCGCACTGCGAGCGCCGCACACACGCAGGAATCCATGCCACCGCTCAGCAGGACTACGGCGCGGGTTGGGGTGGTGGCCGAGGGCATGGGTCGATTGGGAAGCGTTGACGCTTCCCTATGATTTTATGACAGGCGAGGAGCTATCGGAGGAGCTATCGAATGACCGGGTCATCGGGTCATTGAAGTTCATAGGCTTTCGGTGAGCGGATGACCCCGATGGCTCTATTCGTAGCGCAAACTTTCGACGGGGTCGAGTTGGGAGGCGCGGATGGCGGGGAGGGTGCCGAACAGGATTCCGACGAGCGAAGAGACGACGATGGCAATGATGGCGGAGAGGCCGGAGATGGGGATGCGGTATTCCGTAAAGAAGCGGACGGAGAACGGGACGGCGAGTCCGACGACGATGCCGATGACGCCGCCGATGAGGGAGATGAGGATGGCTTCGGAGAGGAACTGGAAGCGAATCTCGCGGTTGGTGGCGCCCATGGCTTTGCGGATGCCGATCTCGCGAATGCGGGCGCTCACCGTGGCGAGCATGATATTCATGATGCCGATACCGCTAACCACAAGAACGACCAGCGACACGGCGAGCAGGACGATGGTCATAGCCGTGGCGATGCGGTCCATCATGGCCAGCACCGCCGCGAGATTCTGCACGTTGTAAACGGATTCGGCCCGGTGGCGCGACTGGATGACGCGTTTGATTTGCGCGGTGGCTGCGATCACCATGGAGGAATCTGCCATGGAGAAGTAGGCCAGACTGACGGAGGGAGTCTCCATGAAATAGCGGCTGACCGAGTACGGGATCAACATCGTGTTGTCTTCTATCTCCGTCTGGCCGAAAGTTTCGACACGCTCCTTGAAGGTTCCAATCACGGTAAATGGCAGTCCGGTCAGCTTGATGACCTGGCCGACCGCTCCTGCCGCAGAGCCGTAGATTTGGATCGCCATCTTTTCCGTAATCAGGGTAACTTTGTTATGGGCCAGGGAATCGTCGTTGTCGAAGAAGCGGCCGGAGGGGATGACCAAGTTGCGCACGTGCAGATACTCGGGAGCGACCCCGAGAACGGTGACGTCTTTTTCCTTGCCGTTGCCGGCAGGGATTCGGTCCGACAGCCGGACGACCGGTGAGGAGGCAGCGATGCCGGATACCTCCTGTTGCACCGCGGCAAGGTCCTCAATGGTCAGCGGGTCTGGGGTGGAACCGCTGATGTGCACGCCGCCCTGATACTCGACCCAGATTTCATTGGTGCCAATGGCCTGGATCTGGTTGAGCGCATACTGGCGTCCGGTCATGCCGATGGTGACCACCAGGATGAGCGACGCGGTGCCGATCACCATGCCCAGCGCGGTCAGCGCGAACCGGACCTTGTTGCTGCAGAACGTCTCGTAAGCGAAGCTGATGATCTCGCCGAGCGCAAGCTGAGGGCGTCCGTTCGGGATCGTTGCCGTTGCAGTATTCATCTGCCTGGTTAGATGCTACGGAGCCTAGCGTCAACGCGCAAGAGCCGCGCCACTATCTCCGCTTCAGAGCCAGTCGGCGGCAGAGGGGTGAAGGCTTGGCCCTCCGCAGTTTCGCTTGCTACACTCAAGCATCTTCGCAAGGGAAAGCTGACGATCTGATTCGCGACTGGTTTCGCCGCAATAAACCCTCGCCTTGGCTGACGGCGCTTTGGTTTGCCGCCCTTGCCTCGGTGGCGGGGATGTTTATTTTTCTGCCGGAGAATTGCTGGGACCTGCGGGTTTCGAGCGAGGCGATGCACTACCTGAGAATGGGATTGGACCCGTACGCGGCAAGCATCGCGCACCAGAAGGCGGAGGCTGCGCTTGGACATCGCGTCTTCCTTTACTGGTATCCGCCGGTCTCGATCGAGTTTCTGAAGTTGCTGAATCTTCTTCCCGCGCTGCTGCGGGCGGCGATCTTCTGGATGATTTACGCAATGGGTTTCGGGTTGCAGTTGTGGGCCGGTTCGCGATTCGCGCTACCCGCCGAACGGCACATGCTGCGTTTCGTTTTCCCGTTGGTGATGTTCTTCCCCGCCTTCGTGCCAAGCGATACCCTGCTGAGCGGCAATCTTGCCATCCCGATGTACGGTGCGATGCTGGCGGCAGCGGTGCGGGGATGGCACGAAGAACGCTGGGGAGTGTTCTACGCGGTGGTGGTGGCGGCCTCTTTGTTGAAACCGCCCATGCTGGTATGGCTGGCGGTTCCCCTGCTCCTTGGTTCGGCGCAACTGGCGCCGGCGATCGCGGCGGCGCTCTGCGGCGTGGGGCTGTTCGCCCTGCAGAAGTTCCTATGGCCCCAGCGTTTCGCCGATTTTATGGCCTGCGTCCACTACGCACTTCCCCTGGAGATCAACTACAGCCCGGTCGCGATGTTTGGGAAGTTCCTGGAATTCATAGGACACCCTTCAGACCGAGCCGCAGCGGCATTCTACATCGCAGTTTGTCTGGCAATGTTCGGAATCCTGATGTACTTTGCGCGCGAATTCCGGCGGAAGAACGTGGCCGGGCAGAACTTCGCGGCCGTGGTGCTCCTGTCAACCGCGCTGTTCGCGCTGCGGCTGAAGGAATACGACCTGCTGCCGCTGACCATCCCGATGGCGCTGATCCTGCTTCGTGGGGTGCGGAACCCAGGGGCGCGGATCATGCTCATCCTCGGGGCGGTCGCCGTTGGCGTCGCGCTGGTCACGAACCACGTAACGGCCGTGGACACCATCTCGGTGGCGACGGTGTTCCTGGTAGGAGTGTACGGGCTGAGCACTGAAGTGCAGGCCTCCCGGGCGCTCCTCTCGTAGAGACGGGGCTTGCCCCGTCTCCCGTAGCCAGTTGGCGAACTGGCGGCGCCAGCGGAGACGCGGCAAGCCGCGTCTCTACAGGAACTCGCGAAATGCTCTAATCGGGCAACACGCTCCCTGCTTCATTCCAAGCGGCAAACGGCCAGCTCCGAGTTCTGATACGGGCAGATCAAGCCGTCGCGCTGCCGAGTGCCAACCACGACCCAGCTCACCCCGAAGTCCCGCCGCAGACGCTGAAAGTCAGCTGCCTGAAAAGATGCCCAGCCATGAAGAGCCTGAACCTGCTGCCACCATTCCTCGGCCAGCCTGGGAGCAATGGTCACAGCCCCCGGATCTTTGATCCAATCGGCCATCCGGCTGCGTTCCGCGATCGCGCGAAAGCCATGTTCGTCTTCCCCCGGCAGTTCCATATAGCGCGGGTCGAGCGCGAACCAGGCATCCCGTGGCGTGTTTTGTCGAATCCACAGAAAGCTCTCGACCCACGGGTTTCTAGTCGCCGCGCCGGGCCATTCCACGTGAGGAGTTGACGGAAACAACGCCCGCTGTGCATAGAACATTCCCGCACTCAGAGGCAGGAAGAGCAGCAGTAATAGCCAACGCTTCGTGCCGTGCTGGAGCACAAACTCGGCCAGCAGACCTCCGCCAAACAAAATCAGGAGAATGTAAACCAGATGCAGGCTGCGCAGGGGTTGAAACTCGGCCAGGAAAAACAGGCGGGGCATGAGCGAGATCAGAAGGCCCGCCAAAAAGAACAACGCGCCGAAGATCATCGTTGCCTGGCACAAGCGCGCAAGGACCTCGAGCTTCCTCCGGCGCGCTACCCAGGAGAACCATCCGAGCAGTACCAGGGGTCCGATTGCGCCGAGCCATTCGTACCACTCCCAGCGCGTGAGAAAAAGATAAGACCGTGTGCCCGCCGCCTCGTGGTACGCGTTAGAAGTTACGGGCAAAACCAGGGCTGCGAAGGCGGAACCTGCCGTCCCCCGGCGCCAGTGGATGGAGACATTCTGTGCGAAGAGCACAGCCAGATAGCACACTCCGAAGGCCGCCATCAGCGGGTGAAACACGAAAGCGAAAGCAAGCCAGAGCAGAGACCGCGCGGGCTTTCTTTCCAGCCAACCGGCCAGCGCCCAGAGGACCGCGAACGTCGCCAGCGCCCGCGGCGTCAAGTATTCATCGACGATGTAAAGGGCGGTTCCCGCCACCGGCAGGGTAAGCAGGCAGGCCAGCAAAATGACGCCACACCAGGATGCGAATTCCCTCGAAAAGCACAGGCGGCTGATCCGCCACGCGCCCAGCAGCAACAGATAGACGGAGCCCGCGTGCACCAGCAACAGTACCCAGTCCAAAGAAAGATGCGATACACGGACCAAGTCCGCGATGACGACAGGAAACACGGAGAATCGCGTCTGCCCCGTAAACAAATGCGCATCGTGCGGATAGAGGGCGGGATCGAGAGCATGCTTGATCGCTGGAACGTAGATTTCAGCGTCTTCCACGTAGGGGTGGTAACTATGAAGGACTACGGCTGCCAGAGCGAGCAGCAGGAGGAAGAAGTAGGTTTGAAGCGAAGTCGCAGCTTGCTGGGGAGAAGTTGCGTCGCTCGTCATTTTTCCTCGTGATAATCCATTTCGGTATTCACGCGCCAGATGGAGGATTTGTCTGTTATCCCGGCAACGATGTTATCCACCGCCACCATGGCTGTGAGCATGGAATGGTCCTGGTTGTTGTACTTGTGCATTCCGTTCCTGCCAACCAGGAAGAGATTCTCGAAGCCATCCAGGTATTTCCGCACTTCCTCAAAACGGTCGTAGGTGCCGAAATATGCGGGATAAGTCTTGGGCATGCGGATGACGGTAGAGTCGAGCACATCGCTGCGATCGATGATGCCGATGTGGTCCAACTCCTGTTTGGCGAGCGCGGCCATTTCGTCGTCGCCCTTCTTCCAGAGGTCGTCGGTTTCGTAGCAGAAATACTCGACTCCGAGCCAAACCTGCTCCGGATCGGCCACCATGTAGTTGCTCCAGTTGTTGAAGATCTGCAGACGGCCAGCCCGGACGTCGGGCTCCTGGATGTAGATCCAGTTGTCATCGATGAGCTGGCGGGAGCCATCGTGCTGAGCGTTGTGCGGAACGGCCTTCTGGCCGATTTTCAGCCGTTTCACCAGCAGGCCGACGGTGATGAAATCACGATAGAGCAAGCCGTCGCTGACTTCGCACACATTGGCCGGAACCGTCGTGTCCAGCGCCCGGATGAGCTCCTGAATGGGCATGGTCGAGAAAAAATAATCCCCTTCGAACTTCCGCGCGCGGCCCTGATCATCCACTCCTGAGACGGCCCGGATGCGCTCATCTTGGCTGTGAACTTCGCAGTGAATCGCGCTGACGTTGAAGCTGGTCACAATCTCCCCGCCCATTTGGATGACTTTCCGGGCAACGGTTTCCCACATCTGCCCGGGCCCGAACTTCGGGTACAGGAATTGCTCGATCAGGGAAGTCTCGGTTCCCTTCTGAGCGACATCCGTACTCTTCTTCGCCGGCACCTTCAGGAAATGGAGAATCGCCTTGCTAATGGAGAGGCCCTTGATCCGTTGTTCTCCCCATTCGGCACTGATCTGGCTGCAGGGCACACCCCACACTTTTTCGGTGTAGTCCTTGAAGAACGTCAGATACAGTTCTCGCCCAAATCGGTTGATGAAAAACTGTTCGAGATTGACGACGTCCTTTTGTGGAAACAACATGCTGCGCAAGTAGCTGAAGCCGATGCGCAACGTGCGCCGCAAGCCGAGCTGCACCAGGGTGTTCCGGGTCAGCTGAATGGGGTATTCGAAGAACTGGCGCAGGTAGTAGATGCGAGACCGGCGCTTGCGCAATAGCATGACCTCATCGGTGTTCTGAGGATCGGGCCCAGCGCCGGCGCCCGCAATTTCGCGGCTCTGCCGCTGGTAGGTAATGTTCCCCGAACCGGCAGCTCTCGCTTCGAGCGGCAAGTGCTGCAACCACCAGTTCATGACACGGTCGCTTTTGGAGAAAAAGCGATGGCCGCCGAGGTCGATGCGATTTCCCTTGTAGTTGACGGTTCGCGAAATGCCCCCCATGTAAGAGCTCTTTTCCAGAATTACGGGGATGACATCGGAACGGCAGAGCAATTCGTAGGCGGCGGTCAGGCCGGCGGGGCCGGCCCCGATGATGATGGCTTTTTTCTTCACGCGAGAGAGATTACGGTCATTGTCGATTGAACCTGGCAAGTCAACGCCCAGATTGCTGAGATATCCCACCATAGTAAGTCGGTACGCTGACTTCCAACTTCTTTCCGGAGTCACTGAAGATCCGGGAGTTCGAGAGATGGGCTCGCTGGAGCGCGAACTGAAGGGTGGTACCGAGCACCCCCAGTCCGTATTGCACGCTGCGCCGGAAATTGATGGAGGAGGCTTCCTCGAAATACTTGGTGGGGCAGGAAACCTCGCCGATGCGGAAGCCGAAGTAAACGCATTGGGCGAGCATCTGGTTGTCGAAAACGAAATCGTCGCTATTTTCCCGGAGGGGCAGGCGGGTGAGCACCTCGCGGCTGAAAGCGCGATAGCCGGTGTGATACTCCGACAACTTGACCCGCAGAAACAGGTTCTCAAAAGCGGTGAGTAGCCGGTTGGAGATGTATTTGTAGAGCGGCATGCCTCCGCGCAACGCGGTGCCGCCGATGATGCGGGAACCAAGAACGACGTCATAGACGCCGTGGGCAATCATGCTCGCCATCGCCGTTACCAGCAGCGGCGTGTACTGATAGTCGGGATGGACCATGATGACAACGTCGGCGCCGGCGGCCAGCGCTTCGCGGTAGCAGGTCTGCTGATTGCGTCCATAGCCGTAGTTGCGGTCGTGAACGAACGACTGCAAGCCGAGCTGGTGCGCGACTTCGAGAGTGCGATCGGAACTGTGGTCGTCGACCAGAATGCGGATATCGACCAGGTCGGGCAAGTCCCGAACCGTCGCTTCCAGCGTTTTTTCCGCGTTGTAAGCGGGTAACACGACGGCAATGCGTTTGCCGTTGATCATGCGGTATTTTCCTCAAAGACTGAGTGAATCATAACCGGAAACCCAGACTTCTGCTGCCGACCCGCTAAAGGGGTGTCTGATTTCGAAGAAACTTCCGGCATCGCTAACAGCCTGTGATGCAAGTCTGGATTCGTAAGTAAAAACTACTGAAGAATGCGCAAGGTTTGTTCGTAGAATCGGCGCATGGCGATGGGCACGCGCAAGCAGCGGTTTATACTTCGACATGAGCGTCAAAATGACAACTGCCATCCTTGCATCGATACTTGCCGCGTGCGTGCTAGCCATTGTTGCTGCATTTCAAGTTCTGCTTGCACTTGCGATGCCTTTCGGCAACGCCGCTTGGGGTGGGGCGCACCGTGTGTTGCCTCCTCACCTTAGGCTTGCCAGCGCAATATCTGTTGCACCGTTGGTTTTAGCCGCGTGGATCGTTCTCGCTAGAACTGGGGTAGTTACGTCGCCTTGGAAACCGGCCACAGTGAGTGCTGTAACGTGGGTCGGCTTTGCCATCCTGGTATTGAGCACAGTTGGCAATAGCGCCTCGAAGAGCCGTATCGAGCGCATAATCATGGCACCTGTAGCCTTTGTTTGCTCGGTTTGCTTCCTCGTTGTTGCACTCTCCGATCATTCTTGAACCCGTCCCTACGCGAGCGGGCTACAGCGCGGCGAAAAAAAGGCCCGCGACGAAGATTTTGTGGCGGCTGCGTTGGTAGACTATCGACCAGGACCTGCTGCGTAGAGATTCCGCGGCCATAACTGGAAATATGCCTCCTCGAACTCTGTTCGAAAAAGTCTGGGACGCGCACGTGGTCGCTGCTCCCGAAGGGCAGTCGGCGCTGCTCTATATCGATTTGCACCTGGTGCACGAAGTGACTTCGCCGCAGGCCTTCGACGGGTTGCGCGCGAATGGACGTCGTCTGCGCCAGCCTCTACGCACGGTGGCAACCGTCGACCACAACATCCCAACCACTCCGCGGGGCCTTCCGATCACCGACCCGATCGCGGCGAGGCAGATTGAGGCGCTGCAGAAGAATTGCCGCGAGTTTGGCGTCCCATTCTTTGATATGGACTCGGCCGAGCAAGGCATTGTCCACGTCATCGGCCCCGAACTCGGCATCACATTGCCGGGGATGACGATTGTCTGCGGTGACAGCCATACCTCGACGCACGGCGCGTTCGGATCGCTGGCGTTCGGCATTGGCACGTCAGAAGTGGAACACGTGCTGGCCACGCAATGCCTGCCGCAGAAGAAACCGAAGACGATGCAGATCCACGTGCGCGGGAAGCTGGCGGAAGGCGTGTCGGCAAAGGACGTGGCGCTCGGAATCATTGGACGCATCGGCACCGATGGCGCCACCGGACATGTGATCGAGTATGCCGGGGATGCGGTGCGTGCCCTGTCGATGGAAGGCCGCATGACGATGTGCAATTTGAGCATCGAGGCGGGAGCGCGAGCGGGACTGATCGCACCCGACGAGACGACTTTCGCGTATGTCGGCGGCCGCCGCTTTGCCCCGAAAGGGAAAGATTGGGAAGACGCGGTCGCATACTGGCGGACTCTGGCGAGCGATCCCGGAGCGCGATTCGACCGGTTGATCGAGATTGATGCTGCAGCGCTGGCGCCGTTCGTGACTTGGGGGACGAATCCCGGAATGGTCGTCGCTGTAACCGCGCGCGTCCCCGAGTTGAATAGTTTTGCGCAGGAGGCCGACCGGCGCGCGGCGGAACAGGCTCTCGCCTACATGGGACTACAACCCGGAACGCCGATCGAGGCCATCGCCGTGGACCGGGTGTTCATCGGATCGTGTACCAATTCACGCCTCGAAGATCTGCGGGCGGCGGCGCGGGTGGCGAAGGGGCAGCATGTGAATCCGAAGGTTCGTGCGATGGTGGTGCCGGGTTCGCAGGCAATCAAGCGCGCCGCCGAACAGGAAGGCTTGCACCAAATATTTCTCGACGCGGGTTTTGAATGGCGCGAGTCGGGATGCTCGATGTGCCTGGGGATGAATCCCGACATTCTGCAACCGGGAGAACGTTGCGCATCAACCAGTAACCGTAACTTCGAAGGACGGCAAGGCCGCGGAGGACGCACGCATCTCGTCAGTCCGATGATGGCGGCGGCAGCGGCGATTACCGGCCACTTCACGGACATAAGAAATTGGAAGTTTGAAAAGAACGGTCTGTAGAGACGGGGCTTGCCCCGTCTCAGGCCGCCGAAAGACTCTAAACTGCCGAAAGACTCTAACCCGCTGCAGACGGGATTCGTATCAGGGTATCGCTTCAGCGATACCGAAAATTCTAAAATCAGACGCCCCTTTAGGGGCTGGCCGTCGACATCTGGCAAGTAGTAAGGACTAAGACATGCAACCATTTCGCAAACACACCGGCGTCGTTGTCCCGCTCGATAAAGTCAACGTGGACACCGATCAGATTATCCCCAAGCAGTTTCTGAAGCGCATCGAACGCACGGGTTTTGGGGAATTCCTCTTTTACGATTGGCGCTTTTCGGGCGACGGAAAAAAGATTCCCGATTTTGTGCTGCATGCCCCGCGCTATGCGAAGGCTTCGATCCTCGTCGCCGGGAAGAACTTCGGATGCGGGTCGTCGCGCGAGCACGCCGTGTGGGCGCTGGCGGATTATGGATTCCGTGTAGTGATCGCGTCGTCATTCGCCGACATCTTCGCCAACAACAGCCTGAAGAACGGCCTGCTCACGGTGCGGCTCAGCGAAGAGCAGGTGGCGGAGATCATGCGACGTTCGAAAGAGATAGAAAACTACGAGCTGACGGTTGATCTCGAAACTTTGCGAGTGGAAGACAGGCGAGGATTCGCGGTGGCATTCGCGATGGATGATTTCTCGCGGCACTGCCTGCTCAACGGGTGGGACGATATCGGGCTGACGCTGCAACATGAAGCCGAGATCAGGGCATACGAAGCAAGTCATCCAGTGCGCGCTGAGATGAAGTCAATTCTGGCTGGATGATCACACACCGCAGAGCGCAAACAATCCCACCGCCGCCCCGCCACCGGAACCCCGCGCCGCCAGCGGGGTTCCTCAGAAAGAACAAAGCGCCCACTAGCAACTTCCGTTGACCGATCGCCCGCACGCCGTCCCGGCGATTGTGCAACTAGTTGCAGAGGTTATCGTATAGGTGACATTGAACTTACAGCTTCCGGACGGACTTGGCCCATACGAGATGCTTCCACTTTCCGAAAAGGTTATCGGAAACACGGGAGCTGAATTGGTGAAGCTCATATTAAGCCCGACACCGATACTGGGATCGCCGTTAATCACCAGGCTGGACACGCCGCAATTTGCCGGTGTGACAGTGAGTTGGCTGTTCAGAGACCCGTCACCAGAATTGTCCAGAGTGGTATCGATATCGCCCGTGACGGCGATTGTGCCCCCTTGTGGGCACGGTCCGCTGTCGGCGATTGGCCAATTGCAGTCTTCCCCATTCGCGGTTGGCGTGCACCCGGACGCCGAATTCGGGCGAATGTCTCTCACCACAGTCGACAGACTCGGTCGAACGGTTCTCTCCGCAGGCGCGTTCAAGCTAAACGCACTCGCCAGAGCCTGAGCAACAGCTTGTGAGACCTCCGCTGTCACTGCTTGGGCCTGGGCCTGTGACATATTGTTGGAACTGGAACTGCCACAGCCACAGCACAGAATTGACAGCACTGCGGCAACGACGATCAAGCATAAAGACGTATGCCCTTTCATTCGAAACATAGGAACCTCCTCTATATGGCGAATACGGCGCCATGAGCCGAAAAGACGTGCAAAACTTAGCACGATGGGGGGCGCGGATCAAGAAGAAGCTCGACCCATCCTCTAACGCAAACGCCTTCCGCGTTGTACACTTTTGACTTTCACCACCAGCGCGGTGCTGGGTCACAGCTCGTGCTGAATTGGAGCGCGTTCGTGAAAAAGCTTCTCTTCGCCTTCACCATCAACCTCCTCGTTCTACTTCCCGCGGGGCACGCCCAAACCGTTGCATCGCCCGCCGCGCCGAAACAACTCACGATTGAACAGATTTTCGCCGAGGCCGGAGTCACAGGACGCGCTCCGGAAACGATTAAGTGGAGTCCGGACGGCACCAAAGTCACTTTCGTACAGCGCGATGAAGCTGGCGAGCATGGCGAACTCTGGTATGTGGACACGACCACCGGCGAGAAAAAAGTCCTGGTGAGCGAGGGGAAGCTTTCGCAACTTGCGCCGCCCGCCAGCCACATCAAGGACGAGCGCGAGAAAGAGCGCGTGACGCGCTATCACGTCGCCGCGTATACGTGGTCGCCCGATTCCAAGCACTTGCTCTTCGATTCCCAGGGACAGCTCTGGTATTACAGCCTGGACACCGGAACCGCGGTACAGCTTACGTCGTCTCCGGACCCGAGCCAGGACCCGAAGTTTTCGCCGGACGGCAAGCGGCTCGCCTACGTGCGCAAGCACAATCTTTATGTGCATCCGGTGTCGGGAGAGGAAGGTGAGCGTCCGCTCACGCGCGACGAGAAAGAGAAAGGTGGAGAAAGAGACAAGGACAAAGCAGACAACATCCTGAATGGCGAAGTGGACTGGGTATACGCCGAAGAACTGGAGGTACGCAGCAACTTCTTCTGGTCGCCGGAGGGGAAAGAAATCATTTTTCTGCAGATGGATGAGACGCGCGTCCCGATTTATCCCATCACTGACTGGTTGCCGACGCATCCCCAGGTGGAGCAGGAAAAATATCCCAAGGCGGGTGATCCGAATCCCACGGTGCGCCTGGGAGTAGTAGGCAGCAACGGCGGCAGGGTGCGCTGGATCAAACTCACCGACGACGATGACACCTACGTGCCGCGTTTCGGTTGGATTCGCGAAGGCTGGGCGTGGGTCGAGGTCCTGAATCGCAAGCAGGATGTGCTGGACCTTTATTTCATTGAGACGAAGTCGGGCGGGTCGCGCAAAGTGCTGACCGAAGCGGTTCCCGATGCGTGGGTGAACGTCGACGACGACTTTCGCATACTGAAATCCGGCGGCCGCTTTCTGTGGACCAGTTGGCGCGACGGCCACACCCACATCTATCTCTATAGCTTCAACGCGCCAGACCCGCTGGCGGCGGATGCCAAACTCGAACGCCAACTCGAAAGCGGAGACTATGAAGTGCTCGCGATCAGCGGCGTGGATGACGCACCGCACGATCAATCGTCCACGGTGTTCTTTCTCGCGAACAAAGGCGATCCGCGACAGGAGAAGCTCTATTCCGTGAAAGTGGACGGCTCGGGAATGCAGACCATCTCCTTGGAAAGCGGTAACTATGCCGCCACTTTCGCCGATGATGGCAAGCATTTTGTGGAGACGCATTCCGCAACGCTCGCGCCGCCGCGGATTTCAGTGTGTGCGCCAGGCGGCGCGTGCCAGAAAATCTGGGAAGGACGCAGCGTGGCGGATTACGATCCGATTGCGCCACTGCCCCTGGAACTGAAAGCCGATGACGGCACTGCGTTGTATGGCTATCTGATTTTGCCGCGCCATGCGGATGCGAGCCAGAAGATTCCGCTCATTGTGTACATCTATGGCGGTCCGGCGGGGCAGACGGTGCAGGACGCATGGGGCGGAACCACGGCGTTGTTTCACCAGATGCTGGCGAACGAAGGCTTTGCGATCTTCTCGGTCGACAATCGCGGAACTCCGAATCGCGGCAAGAAATTTTCAGCCGCGACCCGCCTGCAGTCGGGACCGGTCGAACTGAAAGACCAGCTCACGGCGCTCGATCAGCTCTATGCGCAGTTTCCGCAACTCGACCGCTCCCGCACCGGGATCTGGGGGTGGTCGAATGGCGGCTCGATGACGCTGTATGCGCTGACCCACTCCGACCGCTTCAAAGCCGGAATCGCGGTGGCTCCGGTGACCAGTTGGCGCAACTACGATTCAATTTACACCGAACGCTACATGGGCCTGCCGAAGGACAATCCCACCGCCTACGACGATTCCATCGTCAATGCCGCCAGCAGTCTGCACGGGTCGTTGCTGCTCGTGCATGGGACGAGCGATGACAATGTGCACTTTCAGAATACGATCCAGATGACCGACGCGCTGATCAAGGCGGGGAAGCAGTTCCGGATGATGGTGTATCCGGACAAGGCGCATGGAATTTCCGGGCCGGGCACGAGGGTGCAGTTGTTCCACATGATGGAAGAGTGTTGGAATAAGGAATTGAAATAGCTGTCAGCTATCAGCCGTCAGCTATCGGTTTCCGGCTCTCGGCGGACGTGAGATTTAACTGACGGCTGAGAGCTGATGGCTGAAAGCTGGTTTTCATGCATCGCACAACTCTTGGCGATTTCGAACTCACGGTTGTCTCCGATGGAACTTATTTCCTCGACGGCGGAGCTTTTTTCGGCGTCGTGCCCAAGACGATGTGGTCGAAGAAGGTCACGCCGGACGAGCAGAACCGCCTCGACGCGGGACTCAATTCCTTGCTCGTGCGCACCGGCAAGAAGAACATCCTGATCGAGACGGGCATCGGCAACAAACTGTCCGACAAGATGGTGCGGATCTACACACAGCCCGCCAAGCTGCTCGAGAACCTGCAAGCCGCCGGCGTCGCGCCCGAAGAGATCGACATCGTCATCAATACCCACCTGCATTTTGATCACTGCGGATGGAATACGGTGCGCCGCGGTGATCGCGTGGTAGCGACATTTCCCAACGCGACTTACTACGCGCCGGAAGGCGAATGGCAATACGCCCGCCATCCTAGCGAACGCGATGCCATCAGTTTCATCTCCGAGAACTACGACCCGCTGGTCGAAAGTGGCCAGATGACGCTGCTCCGCGGAGGCGAGGAACTCGTACCCGGCATTTCGGTGAAAACCTTCCCCGGACACACCGCCCACATGCAAGCCGTAATCGTGAGAAGTGGCGGCGGGGGCAACGAAAAGAAGACGGCGTGCTACGTCTCCGACCTGATTCCCACCAGCGCGCACATCAATCTTGCCTGGGGAATGGCATTCGACCTCTATCCTCTCGAAACCATCGAGAGCCGCAAGAAGTACTATGCGCAGGCGATCCCGGAGAGATGGCTGACGGTGTTTACACACGACGACCAGACACCGTGGGGATACGTGGAACGCGACGAGCGAGGCAGGCTGAAGCTAGCCCCGCTTCCACCTCCCCTCTAGAGAAGGAACAAACTCCCATGCATTACCTACTGTTCTACGAGGTTGGCGAGGACTACGTTTCCAGGCGCGCAGAGTTTCGAGATGCGCATCTGGAGAAGGCCTGGAAGGCAAGCGAGCGCGGCGAGCTGGTGTTAGGCGGCGCGCTGACAAATCCGATAGACGGTGCCGTCTTGCTGTTTAAAGGCGACTCCCCCGAGGTGGCGGAGAGGTTTGCCAGGGCTGATCCTTATGTGACGAGCGGCGCTGTGAAGCGCTGGCATGTTCGGGAATGGACGACGGTTGCAGGGGAAGACTCGGCAACGCCCGTCAGGCCGAATGCAACGGCGAGCGCGAAGAAAGCTGCCCTTTCGGACGCAGCGAGCGCGGGTGCTTCACCCCAAGATCACGGCCTGATCTTGCGGATGTGGAGGGCGCACACGACGCCCCTGAAATCGAGCGAATACGTGGAGCACGCAACTAGGAAAGTCTTCCCGGCGCTCCGAGCAATCGAAGGACATCGCGGAGCTTACTTGCTCCGCCGTGCGGTCGACGGCGCGGTGGAATTTGTGGTTCTTACCCTTTGGGACTCGATGGAGGCGGTGCGTAAGTTTGCCGGGCTCAAGCCGGAGAAGGCCGTCGTGGAACCGGAAGCGCGAGCGGCATTGACTGACTTCGATGAGTCCGTGACGCACTTCGAGGTCGTCCATCGCACGGGAAAATAGCACCGTGAGCTGCAAGAGCGACGCGCTTAAGCACACGGCAGTCCAGGTCAGACGTGGGCCGCAGGCCGCGTCTCTATCGGGCTGGTACCGTGAGCCTGGTTCCGAAGAACTCTTCTACCCGCATGAGTATCTCCGCGCCGCTCTTGGCTTCGTAGATCGCCTTTCTGAGCGCCGCTCCTCCAGCAACGCCGTGGGTGAACCAGGAGGCGAACTGCTTCATCTTGCCTTCCGCTCCGGGCATTTCTTCTTCCAGCAGCATTTGGAAGTAGGTACGGATCATCTGGTAGCGGTCGGCTTCGGTGGGCTCGTCGTAAAGCGAGTTCGTGTGGTGACGGGGCTCTGCCCCGTCCAAGCCGAGCGAAGCCCGGCTCACATACTGCTCGATCTGCCGAAAAATCCACGGATTCGCTGGGGCCATCCTGCCAATCATGACGGCGTCGCAGCCGGTCTGGGCAACGATGGCGCAGGCGTCTTCGGGGGAGCGAATGTCACCGTTGCCGATCACTGGAATCTTGACTGCCTGCTTGACGGAGGCGATCCATTCCCAGCGCGCGTTTCCGCTGTAGCCTTGCTCGCGGGTGCGGGCGTGTAGCGCAACCGCTCCAAGGCCACAGCTTTCAGCCATGCGCGCCAGTTCGACGCAGACGATTTCATCGTCGTTCCATCCAGCGCGAAATTTTACGGTGAAGGGAATCTTCACCGCGGCTCGCACAGCTTCGAAAATCTGCCGGATCAGCGGCAGATCGCGCAGCAGTCCCGAGCCGCCGTTGCACTTGACGACTTTCTTGGCCGGGCAGCCAAGGTTCAGATCGACGAGGTCGAAGCCGAGGTCTTCCACCAGGCGAGCGGCATCGGCCAGCACACCGGGGCTACTGCCGAAGAGCTGGGCCGAGATGGGGTGCTCGTCTTCGTAAAAGTGAAGGTAGCGTCCCTGGACGCGCTGGTCGCGCAGCACGCCGTCGGCCGAGGTGAACTCCGTCATGATCAGGCCGCATCCGCCCAGGTTCTTGATGAAGCGGCGAAAGACGGTGTCGGTGACCCCGGACATGGGGGCGAGGACGGTGGCGGGCGAGATTGCAACCTTCCCAATCTTCAGGCCCGCAGGGAAACGCCGTGGAGCGGCGGGCGCCTCGCCCATCCCAGCCGTCGGTGCATCCGCGTTGTCCCAGAACTTTTGCACAGTATTATTGTTGTTATTATTCTACGTTCTTTTCCTGGCGAGACTATATCTCCGTCGTTCCTTTGGACGGGCAAGGACGCCCGTCACTCCACGAGCCGCGAATTTCCAAAAGTAAAGCCTCCCGCCGGGGGGAGGCTTTCAAGAATGTGCGTTTCTGCAGCGGAAATTACTTCTTCGCTGCTTCAACTTTCGCAGCTTCCGCTTTCGCGGCGTCGCTTTTGGCGTACTTGCGGCGGAAGCGCTCTACGCGGCCGGCCGTGTCCATGAGCTTCTGCTTGCCGGTAAAGAAAGGGTGGCAGGCGGCGCAGATTTCTACGCTGATGTCGCCCTTATGAGTGGAACGGGTGACGAATGCGTTGCCGCAGGCGCAATGCACGCGGATCTCACTGTAGTGGGGATGAATAGCTGCTTTCATGTCAGTTCCTAAACCTCGATTCAGTCATTAGATTCTACAGGAGTTAGGAAGGATTCAGCAAGGCAGGTGTTAGGTCTTAGGTCTTAGGAAAATCACTCACTACGGGTTTTGGTTTTCCTAAGACCTAAGACCTGACACCTGAGACCTGAAACACAAAACGGCAGGGCTGACCCCTGCCGTCTCGCTCATATCCAAAGAATTCTGGGGCCCCTACTTGCCTTTATTGACTACTTTCTTGAGTTCGTTTCCGGGAGTGAATTTGGCGACTCTACGGGCTGCGATCTTGATGGTGGCACCCGTCTGCGGGTTTCGGCCATTGCGGGCCTTGCGTTGCGAGACGGAGAACGTGCCGAACCCGATCAAGGCTACACGGTCCCCTTTTCGAAGGGCAGCCGTAACGCTGTCCACGGTGGTGTCGATCGCGGTCGTCGCCTGCGCCTTGGAAATGTTGCAGGCTCCGGCGATCCGGTCAACCAGATCAGCTTTATTCATGCTTTCTCCTGACACTACTCGTTTCGGCTCCCGCGCATCAGCCGGGGAGGAAAGCTCAAAGCGCGAGCACCGGCAATGTCAATTCTCGCCAATGTTGCGGGATTGTCAATGGGAAACACGTGCCGGTAGCCGGTTTTCATACCCAACACGACCGACTGCGTCTGCAGTCATGGTGAGATGAGCCGAAATCGCCAGATTTTGCTCGCTTTTTGTCTGGGGTCTGCGGCGCGGCAGTTTTCCTCGCTTCTCCACGGTTCTCCACAACCCGTCACCGCTCTCCACAGGAAGTGCACAGCCAGAAACCGGTTTCGTCTTGCGGCGCAGGCGGCTCCGGGTGCAGAGTTGAATCGACACCACAGCGTAAAGAATAGAGTTGAGAATTATGAAAACAGCAGCCGAAGTTTGCCCGCTGTGTGCGGGCACAGGATGGAAGCCGGTTCCGGAAGCGCCGGACGGCGGCGTCACGCGCTGCGAATGCCAATTGCGGGCGCGCGGCGGCGCCCTGATCGCGGCGGCGCGCATTCCCAAACGATATGAACATTGTGAGCTGTCGAACTTCGAGTTCGAGGGACCGCATTTGCATCTTGCGGCGGCGCGCATGGCGGCGTGCCGGTTCGTGGAGGAGTATCCGCTGAAGAAGACCGGTTTGCTGCTGGTCGGCACGGCCGGGGCGGGGAAAACGCATTTGGCGGTCGGCGTCGCGAAGGCATTGATCCGCGAGAAAGGGATCGAGTGCGTTTTCTATGACTACGGGGATTTGTTGAAGCAGATCCAAGATTCCTACAATCCCTCGGTGCAAGCCACCGAGCTGGGTTTACTTCGGCCCGTCTTCGAAACGGAAATATTGGTTCTGGACGATCTAGGATCGGTCAAGCCAACGGAGTGGCGGTGGGATACGATCCGGTTGATCATTAACACGCGTTACAACGATAGCCGCACCACGATCATCACCACTAACTTTGCGGACGAACCAGCCGCTGGAGTTGTTGACCCGGACGCGCCCAGGCGTTCTGAGTCCTTTTCAGCCGCGCGGGCGGCCGCCCGGGATGAAACCCTCGGCGACCGCATCGGCGAGCGCATGCGCTCCCGCCTGCATGAGATGTGCCGGGTCGTGAAGATGGAAGGGCCCGACTTCCGGCAGAAGTTCAAGAGCGCGAGCTTCGGGTGAGGGCAGAGGTTAGAGGTCAGATTGCAGAGGTTAAGAGCGGCACCCCATCGCTTCACCTCTGCAATCTGACCTCTCACCTCTGCTCTCCTCTACAATCGTTGAGTGCTGACCGAACGCCTCGAGTTCCGGCCGGAAGCTGACGCTGACATCTTCTCCGCCGTAGCAGCCGCGCCGGCCGTGTTTCTACTGCGCGGCGCGGACGCGAACTCCGAGCCCTACGTCGGCAAAACTGCCAACCTGCGGCGGCGGCTACAGCGGCTGCTTTCTGTCCCCGAAGAGCGAACCAAGCGCCTCAACCTGCGGGAGCGCGTTCGCTGGATCGAATACACGCTGACCGGCTCCGACTTCGAATCTGGATTTGTGCTTTATCAAGCCGTGCGCGCCGCCTTTCCGAAGACCTACTCCGATCGCTTGCGGCTGCGCTTCGCCCCTCTGGTCAAGCTGCATCTGGAGAACGAATTTCCCCGCGCTTCGATCGCGACGCGGCTGGGGCGAATCGCAGCAAAGAATGTTTACTACGGGCCGTTCGCGTCGCGGGTGGCGGCGGAAAAATTCATGAACGACGCGCTTGACTTTTTCAAGATGCGGCGCTGTGTGGAAGAGCTCCATCCCGACCCGAAATTTCCCGGTTGCGTCTATTCCGAAATGAAGATGTGTTTGGCTCCCTGTTTTCGCGGCTGTACCGATGACGAGTACCGCGCGGAAGTGGTGCGAGTCGAAAGTTTTCTCGACTCGCGCGGCGAATCGCTGAAGCGGCAGATGGCGGCGGAGCGCGACGACGCATCGTCGAAGATGGAATTCGAGGCGGCAGCGGCCATTCACGCCCAGCTCGACAAACTTGCTCCGGTGCTGCAGCAACTGCCGGAGTTCGTCCGCCGCATTGACCAGTCGCACGCCGTGATCGTGCAGAAATCCCGGCAGCCGGAGAGCGTAGCTTTGTTCCGCGTCGATGGAGGCGCGATCGCGGGGCCGCTGGAGTTTCCGATCTCCGGCGCGGAGCATACCAAATCACAATCCATGGAAGCCCGCATTCAATCCGCTCTGGCGGCATTTCCCGCTGCCAAGCCGGGCGGCGCGATCGAGCGCATGGAGCACCTGGCGATTCTGAAGCGCTGGTGCTACCGCGGGACCCGGGCCGGGGAAATCTTTTTCGCCGGCGCCAAAGGAGAGCTGCCAATGCGCCGCCTGGTGCGCGGAATCGGACGCGTATACAAAGGCGAAGCGCCGGAGATTCTTCCCGCGTAAGACTGGTTCACCGCCGAGACGCCGAGGACGCCGAGAAATTCCAGGGCCACATTCAAAAACCGAGCGAGCCCGTTTGTCTTTCAAGAGCCACAAAAGGTTTTCTCGGCGCTCTCGGCGTCTCGGCGGTGATAAGCCTCAAGCCGCCCGAACCGGTGTGCGAACTGGCCTCTTCCGGAATACAACCCCGATCTCTTCCCGCCAGTGCTCGTCAATTCCCAGCACTTCCCAATCGATCTCCGGCGACAGGTAGCGCAGGATCGTGTCGGTTGTGGGATGCACGTGCAGAGCGGGGGCGACCAGCATCAGCAGAGCGCTTCTGCTGCGAGATCTCGCGCCCTGGAAAATAACCGAATTGTGCAAACTCTCCGCGGCTCTGGTGCCACAAGACGCGCGACCAATAATCCACACCTTGCAGTGGAAGGTGGAGGTCTTCGTCGGCTTTGAGTTCGATGACGGCCAATCGCGCGTCACGAGTTACCGCTAGAATGTCAATCATCGCTCGATCCGCCGCGGCGAATGCGGGAACCTGGGCATACACCGGTTCCGGCCGCAGCCGTCCGTCGAGCGCCGCAATGTTGCCGGCGACCAGCGATTCCAGCCAGCGCTCGGGATGCATTCGCCATAACGCATGGTTCTTCGGACCATCCTGGTGGCGGACGGCCGCCGCCAGTCGCACCAGATCGGCAAATTGCGTTTCGTTCTCCAGGTTGAGAACGCGCTCCTCCGGCCCCACGCCAAAAGCGATTTCCTCGCCGCTTTGGAAATTCCGCGCATCGTGCGCAATCCGTGCCTGGGCAAATTCAAGTCCATGCCGTCGGAACGAAATCAGTGCGGGCGAGAGCACCACCACTTCCGCTTGCGGCAGAATTTCTCGAATGCGCGTGATCGATCCCGCAAAGCGATCGCGTGCCATCCCTTCATCGACAGAATGCACCAGCCGGGTTGCCAGATTGCCGCGATCGCCGGTATCTAGTGGTACGAGTTCATCCTCCCGCTGGTCGAATTCGTACAAATGCCACTTCGCTGCCGTCCGATGCAGATGCGCCATACGCTGCTGGGTCAGTGTGGCCATGCCCTTCGGCACAACCATCGCCAGCCCTTCGACCACGCGGCGTTCCTGCTGCGCCAGCCGGCACGCCTCGAGCCAGAGAATTCCGCAGGTCAGCGCGCCATCGACGGTCGATTGCGTTTCCTGATCGTTCACTCCGACAATGGCGAGCGCGCGCTGTCCCTGGCGCAGCCAGCCGCGCAGGTAGGCCGGACCGAAAGAGTGCTCGAGATCGATGCTGGTGGTGAGCCGGACCACGGTCCAGCCGGAAAGATTTCTCTCCAGTGCACGGCGCAGCCGAGGCTCATAGGCGGCGCGAGCCGCCCGGCGCGCGGCGGGAGAGCGCCGATCGCGATCGCGGCAGAAGTCGAGCCGGGTGGGGCGATTCTGCCCCATGCGCTGCACCTGCAACCGGAGCGTCGTGGCCTTCACTTCCGCGTCCAGCACGCGCCGCACGAAATTCCGCTCGCTCGACCACAGGTGCAGCAGGCATTTGTTGTACTCCCCGGAAATCGAATATTTCGACTCGGCCAAGTCAAACGCTATTGCGCCGTCTTCCACGACAACGGCGGCGCGCGCGCCTTCGAGAAAGTCGGAGAGCATTTGGCTGAGCGAGTCTGGGGTCATATATCGGAACTATGATCGGAATTATTCGCCCCGCCCGAGCCGCCGTCAGTGATCGCTGGACCGCGCAATTGTTTGGTTTTTTGGCCGGTGCGGCCATCGCAAGGGGCGGCGTTCGAGGCGAACGTGAAGCCGTGATTTGTAGAAATCACAAAAATTGTGGGAGTATGCTTTTTCTATGACTAGAGCGCAACGCATTGTCATCGTGGTCTACTGTTTGCTGGTCGCTTACTGCTGCGTCTGGGTTCCATGGCACGCGACCTCAGTCTTAACTGAAGAGAACGAGGATCTTAAACAGAACGAAAAAAGTGTCAAAGATACAGGACTTGGCTATGCCTGGGTCTGGTCTAGAGGTGGACCGCCCCCTGTGTGGGAGGATCCGAAAACACCCCAGGCAGAGGAGGGGAATATTATTAGGATTAAATGGTCCGAAACAGCAAGACCCGACACGACTAAAATTGCGCTGTGCCTGCTGGCTGCGACGGCTCTCGGCGCAGCCGCTTTTCTGTTAGCCGGAGAGTGGAGATCACCGTAGCAAGTCGGAAATGTCTTTAAGAAACAGTTTCCCAATCTTGTTTTTCCTTCGAGTAGAGGACACTTGTAATACCTTGAGTTGATTTTCGTCTAGGTCGGTGATCCCGTTTCGGGAAATTACTGCCATGCTAATAGGGCTGCCCAGGCGTGCGTCTTGACGAACTGCCTCAGACAGACAGTAGTGACACAGCGATGCAAGCTGATTCACGTTCATATCGACGGAGTGATAGGCGTGCATGAAGTGCAAAGCTCCGTGTTTCCTAATGCCCACTGCTACGCGTCCCTCCTCTGCTTGGGTCAGACCGTTGACGTGGGGGGTGCCATTAGCCCACATCAGGCCGTTCCAGGTGTACAGCGAAGGCTTGCCGTCCTCAAATCCAGCAAACACTAAGCGCAGCTCAACGGAATATTCTGCCTTGTAAATTTCGGCCATTCTAGCCGACAGGTCGAATAGGTTTTCTTGGTTCGTAGCCCCAGCTTTCTCTAAAAGAGTGCAGCCAGATCTAGTTCCTGCAATTCCAGCGACCCATTTGTCTTTCAGCACTCGCCGCAGTTTTTGCGACTCAATTACATATTGACCGTCATCGTCGCCAATAGGGCAGATACCGTCCGCCCCTATAACGATTTCGTTTCGTCCGGCTACGGCGACCACTAGCGTCATGGTTTTCCTCTAGTCATCAACGAACCACCTCCGACGATTATCCCACTGCCATCTGGATAGGGCATCGGCTTGCCGTACATCGCATGGGATAATGGAAAGCAGCGCCGCGAGTCGTTTTCAAAATCAAGCGCATCCAACTATGGTGATTGCCAACCAACAACGCTTCTTCTTCGAGCATTACGGGCTTACGAATCACGACCTTGAGACTTATCTGTCCGCCGCGCTTTCGGCGGGCGGCGACTACGCCGACCTCTATTTCGAATACCTGACCTCGACCTCGCTGATGGTGGATGAGTCGCTGGTGAAGTCCGCTTCGCAGGGAATTTCGGCGGGCTGCGGCGTACGCGTCGTTTCCGGCGAGCGCACCGGCTACGCCTACACCGACGATCTTTCTCCGCGGCGAATTCTGCACGCTGCCCGCACCGCGGCGCTGATCGCAAGCGCTCCGGCCAAGACGACGGTCGCCGGATTCCAGCAGAAACCGGCGCGCAGCTTGTACCCCGTTGCCTTGCCATCGGTGGATGCCGACATCACCGCCAAGGTCGAACTGCTGATGCGCGCCGATAAGACGGCTCGCGGATACGACCCGCGGATCAAGGAAGTACGCGCCAGCTATGCCGACGAACTGAGGACCATCCTGGTGGTCGGTTCCGACGGCACGTTTGCGGAAGACTCGCAACCGCTGGCGCGCGTGAATGTTTCCTGCATCGCGAAGACGGATACGACTTCGGGCCGTGGCACCTCTGGCGGCGGCGGGCGGGTTGCGCTCGACTTTTTTTTTGGCGACAAGACTCCCGAGTTCTTCGCCAAAGAGGCCGCGCGCCAGGCAATTCTGCAACTCGATGCCCGCGAAGCTCCGGCCGGCGATATGGAAGTCGTGCTCGGTCCGGGATGGCCCGGTGTTCTGTTGCACGAGGCCGTGGGCCACGGGTTGGAGGCGGATTTCAATCGCAAGAAGACATCGGCATTCGCCGGGCTGATCGGCAAACGCGTGGCCAGCGAAAAATGCACAGTGGTCGACAACGGCACCATGCCGTGGCGCCGCGGGTCTTTAAATGTAGATGATGAAGGCCAGCCCACGCAGGAAACCGTGCTGATCGAGAATGGAATTCTGAAGGGATATCTAAGCGACAAACTTTCGTCGAAGCTGATGGGCCTGGCCGACACCGGCAACGGACGCCGCGAAAGTTACGAGCACATTCCCATGCCGCGCATGACGAACACTTATATGCTGGCGGGGCAAGACGATCCCGCCGACATCATTCGCTCGGTGAAGAATGGCGTTTACGCGGTGAATTTCGGCGGCGGGCAGGTTGATATCACGAACGGCAAATTTGTCTTCTCGGCGTCGGAAGCCTATCTCATCGAAAACGGACAGATCACCGCCCCGATCAAGGGCGCAACCTTGATCGGCAACGGCCCCGATGTGCTGACGAGGGTTTCGATGGTCGGCAACGATTTGAAACTCGACGAAGGCGTCGGCACATGCGGCAAAGATGGACAGGCAGTCCCCGTCGGTGTGGGAATCCCGACCATTAAAATCGATCGCCTGACTGTTGGCGGAACTGCTAAGCGGGAAACCGGCGGATTCATGCAATAAGGTCAGAGGTATGAGGTCAGATTGCAGAGGTGAACCCGATGATTTTACCTCTGCAATCTGACCTCTGACCTCTGCAATTGTTTTTCAAAATGACAACAACTCTAGAAACCAGCGAAACGAAACCCGCAACCGATCTCAAGGAGCTCGCCTCCGACATAGTCCGCCGCGCCACTGCCGGCGGCGCCACTGCGGCGGAGTGTGTCGTCCGCGAAGGCGACGAATTTTCCACCGTGGTACGGTTGGGCCAGGTCGAAACGCTGAAGGAATCTGGTTCGCGCGCCATCGGCGTCCGCGTCTTCTTCGGACAGCGCGCGGCCAGCACTTATTCCAGCGACTTCTCCGCCGCCGGTATCGAGCGCATGTTGAAGTCGGCGCTCGAACTGGCCAAGACTTGTTCTGAAGACCCCTACGCGGGAATTCCCGAGGCCGCGAAACTCGGATCGCTTACGGGCGACCTCGATCTTTATCACGAAGACGTTTACTCCTTGCCCGGCCCCGAGCGCATCGAGTACGCGCGCCGCGCTGAAAAGGCCGCGCTCGACGCCGACTCGCGCATCAAGAACTCCGACGGCGGATCGTTCGACGCCGCCACCGGCAGAAAAGTGCTGGCGAATTCCCACGGCTTTGTCGGCGACTATCGCCGGTCGTACTGTTCGGTAGCGGTAGTGCCCATAGCGCAGGACGAGAACGGCGGGATGCAGCGCGATTACTGGTATTCGGTGGCGCGCAGCCTGGCGAAGCTCGATCCGGCGGAGCAGGTAGGAAAAGAAGCCGCGCGGCGCACCCTGCGACGCCTCGGCGCGCGCAAGGTGAAGACCGCGCATGTGCCGGTAGTCCTCGATCCCATGGTCGCAAGCTCCATGCTCGGGCATATTTTCGAAGGAGTGAATGGAGACTCGGTGTATCGCGGGGCCTCGTTTCTGGCGGGAAAACTCGGGGAGAAAATTGCGGGCCCGAACGTCACCGTCATCGACGACGGCACCATGCCCGGCGGTTTCGGCACCACGCCCTTCGATGACGAAGGCATTCCCACCCGCCGCACGGTAGTGATCGAGAACGGAATTCTGAAGTCGTATCTGCTGAATACCTACACGGCGAAAAAGTTGGGCCTCGAAACCACCGCCAACGCCTCTCGCGGACTCGCCGGAACGCCGGGGATTGGCCCCGGAAATTACTTTCTGGAACCGGGGCCGAAAACGCCGCACCAGATCATCGCAGAGATCAAAGACGGCCTCTATGTTACCGAGTTTCTAGGCCACGGCGCCAACTTAGTCACTGGAGATTACTCCCGCGGCGCGTCGGGCATGTGGATCGTCAACGGCGAACTGGCCTATCCGGTCGAAGAGATCACGGTGGCAGGCAATCTCAAGGACATGTTCTGCAATATTTCCGAGATCGGCAGCGACCTGGAATTCCGCGGCAGCGTAGCCTCTCCCACGATTCGCATCGACGGACTCACCGTCGGGGGAGAATAGCGGGCAGAGGTCCAAATGAAATTTGCCAAGATTGTTTTCTGGAGTGCTGGCATCTGGGGCGTGCTGGTACTCACTCCGCTGTATTTCATGTTCGATCGGATTGGCCGGCAGGACCCGCCGCCGATCACGCATCCCGCCTTCTACTACGGCTTCGTCGGAGTCGGCCTCGCCTGGCAGATCGCGTTCCTGATGATCGCTACCAACCCAGTTCGCTTCCGCCCGCTCATGATCGCCGGCATAGTTGAAAAATTCAGCTACGGGTCGGCGCTTACCGTTCTCTATCTGCAGCGCCGCCTGCACCTCTCCGACTTTACTTTCGGCGCCGTCGACTTGCTGTTCGGAGTCTTGTTCGTGTTCGCTTTCTTTAGAACATAAGGACCAGGCTTGGGAACTGGATCATGCGTTGCAGCGGGAGGGTTAGCGGGCGTGGAATCCCACTCATCGCAAAGAACGCGATGAGTGGGGCACCCGGACTTTCAGGTTAGTTCACGCAATGTCTTCAGCAATTCCTCAAAATCCGGCAACTGGTCAATCGGATAGACCTTGGCGAAGGCGATCTTTCCCTTCTTATCGACGACAAACGCGGCGCGCTCACTGATGCCGGCCACCGGCGGCCCTTCGCGGAGAACGCCGAATTGGCGCGTCACTTCGGCATGCGGATAGAAATCGGCGCAGAGAGGAATCTCGACCGGGCCGACTTCCTCCCGCCGCCAGGCAATGTGGCTGGGGATGGAGTCTACGCTGATGTCCAGAACCTGGGCATTGAGCGCCTCGAACTCTTGGCGACGGGCGTCGAGTCCGGGCACTTGCATGGCTCAAGTCGGGGTCCAGTCGAGCGGGTGGAACGTGACGACCAGATTCCTGGCGCCGAGATAGTCGCGCGAGCGCATCGTAATCTGGCGTTCACCGGCCACTGCGGGAAGTTCGAAATCCGGCGCCCGATCGCCGACTTGCAGAGCCATATCGTTCTCCAGTCCGATCAAAATTGTAATTGAGATTGCAGTCTCCGACCCAATCCTGGAATGAATCAACTACAGAACGTATTGTCCTAGATCCCAGGACGACGCTAGCCCTTGATGATGGGGAACTCCGCCGATCCGACTTGCGTTACGTGCTCCTCAGCGAACCGGGTGACGCGTTCGAGCGCAGCCTGCAACTGCCGGTGAAACTCAGCCATCTGCACGTCCATTTCCCCATTGCCCGCTTCGGCGGGAACTTGCAGTTTGGCGCTGAAGCGCACCAGCGCCTTCGAAAAAGGCTTTGGGATCATCAGCTCATCCCAGGTACTTAGCACCCAGGCATCGCTAAGTGCTACATAGAAGGCCGCCATCGGCGCCGCGCTGGCACGCGACAACAGCACCGGGCCCGGCTTGGCTACGTATTTCGGGCCGCGCGGACCGTCAATCGTAAACACAACCGAAGTGCCCTGTTCCAGCTGGCTTCTCAGGCCGAGCAGGGCCGTAGCGCCGCCGCGACTGCTCGATCCGCGCACCGCGACGAAGCCGAGTCTTTCAGCGGTCCGAGCGGTGTACTCCCCGTCGAAACTGCGGCTCACCATCACCGCGATCCCGCTCTTCCTCCATAACCACATGCTGGCGAACACTGCGCGATGCCAAAAGGAGTAGATCACCCGTTTTTCGTAAGTCGCGCGGGGCAGCGCAGGAGGTTCTTCCCAAGATACCGAATAACGCAGAGTCGGACCGATCAGCGAAATGGCCAGATAGCTCGCCCAGCTGATGAGCCACAAAAGAATTCTTTGCCGGAGCGAGAATTGGCGAGGCTCCAAAACAGAGGGCGGCTCAGGCTCGACTGCGGTGGAAGAAGAACTCACGCCGATATTGTAGCCGGGAAGGAAAGGTTTAACTGAAAGCTGAGAGCTGAAAGTCGGGTTCCTACGCTTCCAGGTAAGCCACGATCCACTCTTTCAGGCGATGCCGCCGCTCGTCGGCCGGGTCAAAGCGAATCCCGAAGCTCTTGTTGGGTTTCTTCCACGTGACGGTTCCGCGCACCCAGACGCGCGGCAGCGTCAGCAAAGAGAACGACACTTCGACCAGGCTTCCGTGTTCAGGCACGTGACTGCCCTTGAGCGACATCCCTCCCGAACTGATCTCCTGGCTGGTGGCGGTGATGCGGCCACCGTCGAGCATCACGATCCCAACTTCCGTCATCACCGGGATACGTACATAGCGGCGGAATTCGTGCAGCACCAGCATTCGAGTCGAGCGCACCAGTTTCATCGCCGCCGACCGTTCCAAGGGTTCGTGAAACACTGCGTTGATGCACAACTTCGAATAGCGCAAGGCATCCTGCGCAGTCCCGCCCAGCCCGTAAATGATGATGCGGCTGTTGGAAGCCGATCCTCGCGCCAGCTCGATGATGCTGCCGGCGGATTCTCCCAGGGGCAAAACGCAGGCCTCGAATTTTTCGCGCCCCAGCCGGTCCGCGTCTTCGCGCGCAATCGAAACCGTTTCGATGCCAAATTGCCGGAAACACTCCGTCACCAGTTGCGCAGAGGCCACGGGCAAGTCAAACAACGCGACGCGCGCCACCGATTTTCGATGCACGGGTGGAGGGGCGAGAGCGGTACCAGTCGAAGTCGGCATGAGTCCCAGGGATGAACCCTCGAAAAACCCATTCTGACGGGCTTTTCCACCGCTGCATAGGTTTCGAAGGGCTTAGTCCCTGTCCGAAAGTGCCATTACGGAAGTTGTACTGGGGCGCGTTACCCCCTACTCCCTTCGTTTCTCTGTGTAGAGACGGGGCTTGCCCCGTCTCCTTTGGATGCGGTGGGAGACGCGGCAAGCCGCGTCTCTACGGGATGTCTTGGTCGGTTCAGGTAAGATGTTGCCATCCTTGGATTTTGCAGTCGTAATCAAAAAATGATCACTCTCAACGACATCCAGTCGGCCTTGGGCCGCATTCGCAACTCTATTTACCTTTCGCCCTGTGCACGCTCGGAAACGTTTTCCGAGTCCACGGCCAACCAGGTTTACTTGAAGCTCGACAACCTGCAGCGCACCGGCTCTTTCAAGGAGCGCGGTGCGCTGAACAAGTTGCTCTCGCTGAGCACCGAAGAACGTGCCGAGGGCGTGATCACAGCGTCGGCCGGAAACCACGCACAAGGTGTTGCCTATCACGCCGGCAAACTCGGCATCCGCGCCCAGATTTGCATGCCCCTGGCCACGCCTCTCATCAAGGTCTCGGCGACGCGCGGCTACGGCGCCGAAGTGGTTCTGCACGGAGCCAACTACGACGAGGCTTACGAAGAGTCCGTCCGCCGCAGCCAGGCCGAGCACCTCACCTTTGTGCATGCCTTCGATGACGACGCCGTGATCGCCGGGCAGGGCACGATTGGCCTGGAACTACTTGAGCAGCATCCCGACCTCGAAGCCGTGGTTGTCCCCATCGGCGGTGGAGGTTTGATTGGCGGCATCGCCTGCGCGCTGAAAGAGTCGAATCGCAAAATTCAAGTTTTCGGAGTTCAGCCCTCGCGCCTGCCGTCGATGAAAGTTGCCGTCGCCGAAGGCCAACCGGTGACGCTCATGCCGGCGTCCACGATTGCGGATGGCATTGCCGTGCGCCGCGCCGGCGAACGGACCCTGCCGCTCGTCCAGAAGTATGTGGACGACATCGTTACCGTCGAAGAAGAGGAGATCGCCAACGCCATCCTGCTGCTGCTCGAACGCGAGAAAACTCTGGCCGAAGGCGCGGGCGCGGCAGCCATCGCGGCCCTGGTCAACCGCAAGCTGACGCTGGTGGGGAAGAAGGTTGCCGTGCTCGTGTGCGGCGGAAACATCGACGTCACGCTGCTCTCGCGCATCATCGAGCGCGGCCTGGTCAAAGACGGACGTCTGGTGCGCCTGCGCGTCCACCTGCCCGACTATCCCGGCGCGCTCCATCGCCTCACATCGATTCTGGCGCAGCATCGCGCCAACATCGTTGAGACGGACTACGACCGCGCCTACCACGGCGTGGGCCTGGGGGAAACCGCGATCGAAATCACCATGGAGACCCGCGGGCCGGACCACATCGCCGAAATCATCTCGGCGCTTGGCGCAGCGGGGTATACGCAGGAACGGGTGCTGTAGGAGCGTTTTCACCGCCGAGACGCCGAGAGGATCGATGGGTCCGCCAGTAATGTACTGACTACAGTCCTAGTTGCTCTTTCATGCGGACTATGTACTTGAGGTCTTCCGCGTCATATCGCATCTTCACCTTGACCAATGGATTCAACTGTTCATAGAGCCAATCCCACTCATCTGGCCCTTGATTGCCTTTTAGGATGGAATAGCGTTCGATCCACGCGAGCATGTCCGCAGCTTGTAATGGGAGAACCTTTTTGTCATCGAGCATGATAGGCATTCTTCCAAGCATCTTTTTCCAGTTTTCAGGAAAATCCGCCTTCATATCTCCGTAGAGCTGCAATGCAAACTCGCCAAATTTCCCTTGCTCGTCAAAATCCACATCTATCGGAGTGGGATAGATACCGAGGTTCTTCTGATGGGCCTTGATGGCCATGAAAACTAATTGGAAGAGTATCGGATAGGGATTTTTCAGATCACCATGGGCGAGGGAAGCGAACTCGTTTTCGTAATCGCGCCAGTCAACCAGGCATGAGATTCCAGAGGGCTTATAATGGTCGATCACGGAAAGCAAGTCTCTAATCTTACATAGGACGAATTCTGGCGAGAATCCTTGAAACTGACCATTCCTGTTGGCCGCTTGTGACATTTTGAAATAATCTATCCCTGGCCCTCTGTGAAGCTGAAAATTCCATTCGTCAGAGAACTTGGCCCACTGTTCGGTGTCCAATATGAACCCGGATAGAAGAAAAACTCTGCTTTGCGGCTCGTTTCCACTGTCGTCAAAATAGCCTTGTAGCATGAGCATCATCCTCTTTTCGGCGGGTGGGCAATTTTAACAGGAAAGTATAGCGCGGGTTTGCCTTTTACCATTGATTGCACTAACTGGGGGTGCACCACTTCTCGAGAGGTGGCGTTCCCCAGTTGTTTCGGTCGACGTTCAGAGAAGATCCGAGTTATACGCGAGACGTTGATGTGGCCCACCCGCCCGTCCGAAGTCGATGTGGCCCGACTACCGGGCCATACCTTCTGCTAGACTGTGCGCGGAGGTCATCGCCCATGGGATTGATACTGACAACACTCTTATCCCTCCTTCTCCTTGCAGAGGGAGTGCCGACGGCTCAGGAGTTGCTTTCTGCGCCAGATAAGTCGGGCACGAGTTTTTATGACCAATGCGCATCGACTGAAAAGGACCTTGAACAACGGGACATCGCAGGAAATACTCAAAGCGGCTACTGTCTGGGGTACGTCGCTGGGCTAACTCAAGGCGTTGACTCGTCCGAAGTGATTCATCATGTGAAGCCCTCTGAAAAGGTCTTTTGCCTACCTGAAGGGATAACTAATATTCAGAAAGTGCGAGTCATCAGGAAATACATCAGCAACCATCCTGAAGAAGCCCACGATCCAGCGCAAGGACAAGCGTTAATGGCACTGCGGGAGGCTTTTCCTTGTAGTAGGTAAATTGTGCTACTCGGCGGGCGGGGCCACTTTAACAGGAAAGTATAACGCGGGTTTGTCTCTATAACTATTGACCAAATAACTGGGGGTGCACTACTTCTCGGCGTCTCGGCGGTAAAACTCACTCGAACGGTTTCCGGAATCTCTCCAACTGGTCCTTCACCTCGCCAACTTCGCGACGCAATTCCGCCACTTCTTCTTCCAAACGCGCGATGCGCTCGGCATCTGCCGGATTACGCTCAATCGCCGCGCCGGCCTGCGTCGGCGATTCCGCTTCCACCACATCCCCGGCGAGCAGATGCGCGTATCGCGATTCTTTCGTTCCCGGCTGCCGGGGCAGCACCTTCGCCAGCGGAGGTTCGCGCTGCATCAACTTTTGCAACGCCGACTGCACATCGTCCAGCGCTTCGAAACGGTGCATGCGCTCGGCGCGCCCCCGCAGTTCGCCTGGAGTCTGCGGACCGCGCAGCAGCAGCACGCACAGCACCGCAATCTCCGGACGCATGAAGTTAAACACCTCCTGCAGCCGCTGCTCGTATTTGGTCACGCGGCTGTCGGCGCCGCGGGCGGGCCCGGCCATGCGCTGCTGCTCGAGACCATCGAGTGCGCCGCGCACTGCGTCTTCGTCCAACTGCATCACCGGATCTCGATTCGTCTTCTGGTTGCAGGCATTCACCAGTGAGTTCAGCGACAGGGGATAGTACTCCGGTGTGGTGATGTCTTTTTCGATCAGCGACCCGAGCACGCGGACTTCGGTTTCCGTCAGCCTGAATTCCATGAGTTTCTTAACTGCTTCGATTGTATAGAAACAGTCAAAGTCAAAGGCCGCGGACAGGAGTGTCCGCGCCACACGATCAACCACCGGCGGGGCACGGTATACTCGATAGTTTGCCGGACGCATCGAAGTTGGAGTACTGGCCACTGCATTTTGAGGAGGAATCGTGAGGAAATACCTGGGGGTCTTAGCCGGCGTGGTTACGCTCTGTGTTGTGTCGTGGGCGCAAGCTCCAGCTCAAACTCCAGCTCCAACTCCGGCCCAAGCTCCCGTCCAGACCCCAGCCGCCGAGCCCGCTGATATTCCAGCTCCAACCGCCAAGCCTGTTCCGCCGGCGCGCCCATATCCACGCTTCGAACTGTTTCTCGGCGGCTCGTACGCCGAGGCTGGTCTTTTCAACGCTGGACACTGGGCTGGTTTGCCCGGCTGGGACGCTTCTCTCGGTGCGAACGCGACCCGTTGGCTGGGGTTCATCGTGGAGGGCGGACAATACTTCGGAACCTCGAAGATCCCGACCGTTGTGCCGAAGCCGTTCCCCACATGTCCGGAAGGCTTCTGCCCGGACACTTATCCCACGTTCAACGTGACGACGCGAGAGTACAACTTCCTTTTTGGCGCGCAGTTCGCCCGCCGCAAATATGAACGCTGGACGCCGATTGGCGAGCTCCTGTACGGACATCAGGGCACACGCGGCGTTGCGACCGCTCCGGGTCAGACCAACGTGCAAGTCGGCACTGGCCGGGCGCTGGTGGCCGGCGGTGGCGCCGACTTCAAAATCAATCAGCGTTTCTCGCTGCGGTTCAAGGCCGATTACTTGCAGACCAGCTCCCAGTTTCCCACTTTCGCGAAGCAGAAGCAGGACAACTTCCGTTTCTCGATGGGCATAGTGATCCACCGCGTACACAAGAAGAAGCGCACGCTCGAAGACGAAACTCAGGTCGAACCGTAAGGAGTCGTTGATCGCTAGTCGTTGGTCGTTGGCAAAACACGGCCTTTCTCCAACGCACCCAACGCAGCGTTCGCGAACGACTAACGACCGGCGACTGCAACTTACGAACGGCGCAGCAAGTCGCTCAGCGGCTCCGCTTTGGCCTTCAGTTCGTCGGCGAAATCGGCGCCTTTTTCGACCGCTTCCTCGAAACGGCCCTTCGCTTCGTCCGTCCAGTCGGAGACGGTTTCCAGGGCGTCGTCGTAGGAGCGCCGCAGGTCTTTCCGCAGCTGTTTCCCGGCCTTCGGAGCGAGCAACAGACCGAGGGCAGCGCCGACACCGAGCCCGATCAGCAGGAAAGTGACTGCGGTGCCGACCGTACCATCTGAACTCTCGTATTTTCCTATGCGCATAATGGACCTCCCGATCAGCTCTATTCTAGACCCGAATTGAATAGGTAATCTGTGATTTGTAATTTGTAATTTCGACCCGATGGACTCGCGAGGTTTTTCAATTACAAATCACAAATTGCCAATTACAAATTCCCTCGGCGCCCCGGTTCCCACAACGCTCTCCGCCTGTGTAAAATAAGATGTTGATTCGAAGTGCGGCGGATGCCCCGGCGACCTCCACCCCCAGCAGGCAAGAAACGGGCCCGCTGGGGACCCCCGGCCCTGCCCCGCTGCCCAGAATTCCTAGCAGAGTGAAGGAGATGTAAACCAGCAATGTCGATTCCAGCGACCCAACTCCGTCCCGGCATGATCATCAAGCACAACAACGACTTGCATTCCGTGTTCAGCGTCGAACACCGTACCCCGGGCAACCTGCGCGCCTTCATCCAGGCCAAGCTGCGCAACCTGCGCACCGGCGCCATGTTCGAGCATCGTTTCCGCTCTCCCGATCCCATCGACAAAGTGAACGTCGATGAAGTCAACATGGAGTTCCTGTACGCCGACGGCGACAGCTACTACTTCATGAACACCGAGAACTACGAGCAGACCCACCTCACCCGCGAAACCCTGGGCGACGCGGTGGATTACCTGACCTCGAACCTCCAGATCAAAGTGGAGTTTTTCGATGGCAAGGCGGTGGGCATCGAGTTGCCGCAGACCGTGGTGTTGACGGTGCTGGAAGTCGAGCCCGGACTGAAGAGCGCAACCGCATCGAGTGTGACCAAGCCGGCGAAAACCGAAACCGGCCTCATCGTGCAGGTGCCCCCGTTCATCAACGAAGGCGAGAAAATCAAAGTCGATACGGCCGAGGGCACTTATTTGTCGAGAGCGCAGTGAAAGTCAGAAGTAAGAAGTCAGATTGCAGAAGTGAAACCCTTCGATTTTGATCGTGAGAACTGGAGCCGTTACTTCTGCAATTTGACTTTTGACTTCTAAAATCATCATGGCTTCCACCGAAAAATCTGCTGCGCAGGCTCGCCGTTTTCTGGTTCGCGGACGTGTGCAGGGCGTCGGCTTCCGCTGGTTTGTGGAGCGCGAAGCGTTCATTCTGCAGATTGCCGGATGGGTGCGCAACAATCCCGATGGCACCGTCGAAATCGTGGCGCAGGGGACACGCGACCAGTTGGCGGGATTGCACTCGCGGTTGCGCGAAGGCCCACGGGCGGCGCGCGTGGATAACGTGGAAGTGTCCGAAGCTCAGCCGGTCGCCGGCCTGACTTCATTTCTCATTCAAGATTTCTAATTCATGATTTCCAACTAAGGAGCGTAGATGTCAAACCAGGCAGCCGTGGATTGCGGCGAGTTGAAGAAATTGATTCGGGAGGTGCCCGACTTCCCGAAAAAGGGCATCCTGTTCTACGACATCACCACGCTGCTCAAGGACAGAACCGGCTTCGCGCGGCTGATTGACGCGCTCTCGGAAAACTACATCGGCAAAGAGATTGACCTGGTGCTCGGCATGGAAGCTCGCGGGTTCATCTTCGCTCCGGCGCTCGCCTACCGGCTGAATGCGGGCTTCGTTCCTGTACGCAAGCCGGGAAAGCTGCCGGCCGAAACGGCGAAGGTCAGCTATGACTTGGAGTATGGCAGCAACGAACTGGAGGTCCACAAAGATGCCATCGGAAAAGGCCAGCGCGTCCTGATCGTGGACGACCTGCTGGCCACCGGCGGAACGGCTGCCGCGACGGCGGAGCTCGCCAGCGGTTTGGGCGCGGAAATTGCCGGACTGGCGTTTGTGGTCGAACTGGACTTCCTGAAAGGGCGCGAGAAACTGACGAAGTACGATGTGTTCTCGCTGCTGCACTATGACCGGTAAAATACGACCGGTAATTTCGCAGCGCTTGGCGTCAGGCTCAGCCGGGCGTCGCGCTGGCAAATTCTTACCGCTTGGCTTCCCGTCCTACTTCATTAAGTGTTCAGCCGCCCGGAATAGACCCCTCCAAATCGCCAGGCTGAGAGCCAGCGACGCGCTGTAGGAGAAGATCGCAATCCAGTTCAAATGAGCACACCTTTCGCTTTCACGGATCCACATGGGGGAGGGCTCCTTAGTTCTGATTGTGGTGGCAATTATCTAGCCGTTTTGGTCCTTCTCGCAAATAGTTGAAAACATTACCTTGGCTTCGCTGCCTCCTCCCGGAAGTGAGTGAAATCGCCATGGCACCCGAGGAATTTGCCGGGGTCGGTGCCGAAGCCGGTGCCGAAATCTTGACATGGCAACCGCTCCGCGGGCGGGCTCACCCAACACTCGGGGACGCCCAGCGATGGTGGTAAGCTAGGCCTTCTACGGATGATGCATGCGCATATTCTTGAGTTCCATCCAGAGTTCAATTCAAAGCTCGATCCAGATCTCGATCCAAAATTCGACCAGACTTTTTTTTGTGCTGGTGGCCACACTGGCTGGAGCATTTGCGGCCGGCGCGGATTCCCCTCCGCTCCCGCCTTCGATCACTACGGCGCCACTCTCGGTCGACCAGGTCGTGGACAATCTCGTCCGCAGAGACGTAGAGCGGGCGCAGGCGCTCGGCCACTACGAATCCACCCGCGTTTATCGCCTTACCTATATTGGATTCCCCGGAGATCGCCAGGCCGAAATGACCGTGGAGGCGTCCTATGACCGTCCTGCAACCAAGCGCTTTCAGATCATCTCGCAATCGGGATCGAACCTGATCATCAACCGCGTATTCAAAAGGTTGCTGGAGAGCGAAAAAGAAGCCGCTGAGCCGGAAATGCACGCCCGCACGCTGCTGAACCGCGACAACTACGGCTTCGCGCTAATCGGCTTCGAGTCGTCCGCACCGGGCAGCCAATACGTGCTCGCCGTCTACCCGAAAACGCGAAGCAAGTACCTCTATCGCGGCAAGGTTTGGGTCGACGGAACCGATTTCGCCGTGACTCGGATTGACGCCGAGCCCGCCCAGAATCCTTCCTTCTGGACGAAGAAAAGCGAGATCCATCACGAATACATGAAGGTGCAGGATTTCTGGCTTCCCCGGCGCAACGAGTCGGTAAGCTATATTCGGCTCGGAGGGCGTGCCACGCTGACGATTGAATACAAAGACTACCGCGTTCGCGATTCAGGTCTCAGGTATTAGGTCTCAGGTCTCAGAACTTGGGTTTTCCCGAGACCTAAGACCTAACCCCTGAGACCTAACCCGCGGTAGTACAATCCCGCCATGGATGGCTTGATCCAGCCAAATCTCAACCCCGCCAGGGAAGAATCCAGCCTGCGCCCGATTCTCATCGGGATCGTGATCGTCGGGATTGTGATTGGTATTCTTGTGATGATCTTCCGCGCCGGGCAGAAACCGCCCGCCGCGCCTCCAGCCTATGCCGCGAACCTGAAATTTTCGCGGCTGAAAACAAGTGCCGCGCAGAATTTCGTGGGCGCAACCGTCAGCTATCTCGATGGCGCCATCACCAACACCGGCGACAAGACCGTCATCCACGCCGTGGCACAGATCACGTTCAAGGACGACATGGGACAGACGGCCCAGCGCGAGGAACTTGCCATCCGCGTTCTGCGCACGGGCGGACCGTATGACGAAGCCGTGGACCTCAACCTGTCGCCGCTTGCGCCGGGCCAGAGCAAGCCTTTTCGCCTAACGTTTGAGAACATCTCGGCGCAGTGGAACCACGCCTATCCCGATCTGCAGATTACGCAGGTCAGCGTGAAGTAAGGTCAGAGGTGAGAGGTCAGATTGCAGATTTGAAAACCCCACCCGAAAGTTTTTACCTCTGCAATCTGACCCCTGACCTCTGCAATGGTCCCCTTCGGCTGCGCGGCGGTTTTCGCGTACCCGTCACTTTGCTTTCTGTTGCGCGATCCACTTGTCCGTGCGGGCTTCGAGAAGATCGAGCGGGAGGGTTCCTCCGTCGAGCATCTCGTCGTGAAAGCTGCGGATGTCAAACTTGGGGCCCAATTCTTTCTGGGCGCGTTCGCGAAGTTCGCGGATCTTGAGCTGGCCGAGCTTGTAACTGAGGGCCTGCGCGGGCCACGCGATGTAGCGGTCGGTCTCGGACTGGATGGTGGGCTCGTCAACCGCGCCCGCCTTGCGCATGAAGTCCACGACTTGCTCGCGGGTCCATCCTTTGGAATGGATTCCGGTGTCAACGACCAGGCGTACGGCGCGAAAGAGCTCAGAAGAGAGGCGGCCGTAATCGGAAACGGGATCCTGATACAAGCCGACCTCTTTGCCGAGTTGCTCTGCGTACAGGGCCCAGCCTTCTATGTATGCGTTGAAGCCAAGGCTGTGGAGGCGGAACTTCGGCAACCCGATGAGCTGTTGCTGCACGGATAGCTGCATGTGATGCCCGGGGATGCCCTCGTGGTAGGCGGTTGCCTCGTCGTCAATGAGCGAGCGCTCGGCGAAGTTGGAGGTGGCGACGACGACGCGGCCGGGCCGCTTGCCGTCCGGGGTGCCGGTTACGTAGTGGGTGGCAGCGGCGGACTGGAAGGCCGGTATGGCCTCGACCGTGACCGGCGATTTCGGAAGAAGAGTGAAGAGCTGCGGGAGTTTCGGCTCCATCTCGGCGATGTAGTGGCGGAAATTCTCGAGGATTTGCTCCGACGAGGTGGGAATGTATTTGGGATTGGTTTTGAGTGATGCCCGGAAAGAGGCCAGGTCGGCGAAGCCCTCCTTCTTGGCGATCGCAGTCATCTCGGCCTGGATGCGGTCGATCTCGCGAAGGCCGAGTTGATGAATCTCGTCCGGCGTCATGCGGGTAGTGGTCCGGGCATAGATGTCGTTTTCGTAGCGCTTCTGGCCATCTGCCAGAGAGGTGATCGAGAGAGTGGTACGGCCTTCAGGCGCGTACTCCGTGCGGAGGAAGTTCGCGAAAGTCTTGTAGGCCGGAATGACTTCAGTGTTGATCGCGTCAGTAATCTGCTGGGTTAATCGTTTCTGGTCTTCGGGAGAGATGGTCGCAGGGTACTTCTTTGTGGGCCGTAGAAACGGGTCGGCGTCGATGATGCCCTGACACTGGACGGGGAGCTTCTCCAGCAGAAATCGGACGGGCATGAGCTTGTCCTTCATGCCCGCGCGAAGGACTTCCGTGGTTTGAGCGAGGACGCGCGGGATCTGGTGAAGACGGGCGATGTAATCCTCGTAGTGCTTGACGGAGTCGAAAGGGACGGAGAGTGGCAGATCCGCGAGCCCAGTATGGATGCCGTTCTGCTGGTTGATGGGCATCTCGTACTCTTTCAGGTCGAAGTCGGAGATGCGCTGCTCGAGGACACGAACCAGGAGGTTGTGAGAGAGCTGGTCCTGGTCGGAGAAGCCCGCAGTCGGAATGGCCTCAAGCCGGGTAAGAAAGGCTTCGTCGGTCTGATGGCGCTGTGCGATGGCGGCCAGTGAGTGCTCGGCGAGCTTGTCGTTGTAGCGGTAGTCGCCGAAGGCGGTGGCGCGCTCGGGAAAGTTGCGGAGATCGGACTCGTACTGGTCTTCGAAAAGGGCGTTCTGTGCGGCGAGGCGATCGGCAACTGGTTTGACGTTTTGGGCGAAGACGGAGCCCGCTATGGCGACTAGGAGAAAGAGAAATAGGCTGTGTTGAAGGCGCATACGTGTATGCAGAGTACCAAAGTGAGGTCAGAGGTGAGAAGTGAGATTGCAGAGGTGAAAACCGAAGGCTCTTACCTCTGCAATCTGACCTCTGACCTCTGCAATGTTTACAATGGCTTGGTGCCTGACGTAAAACCATTCCGTCTCACGGAGTCCGTAAAAGCCGCGGGTTGAGCGTCCAAGCTGAGTCCGGCGGCGCTGGACACGGTGCTTGGGAAATTAGCCCGGCAACAGGACCCGAATGTGCTAGTCGGCTTCGATCACGCCGACGACGCCGGCGTGTATCGACTCACGTCCGAGATGGCGCTCGTCCAGACGGTGGATTTTTTCACGCCCATCGTGGACGATCCCTACACCTTCGGCCAGATCGCCGCCACCAACGCGCTCAGCGACGTTTACGCCATGGGCGGAAAGCCGCTGACTTCGCTGGCGCTCGTCTGTTTTCCCGAAAAAGGCGATCTCGAAATTCTGGAGCGCATTCTGGCCGGCGGCTTGTCGAAGATGATCGAAGCCGGATGCACGGTGGTGGGCGGCCACAGCATCCGCGATGAAGAAACGAAATTCGGCTATTCCGTCACCGGCGTGATTCATCCCCAGCGCGTGCTGGCGAATCAGGGCGCGCAATCCGGCGACCGGTTGCTGTTCACCAAGGCGCTTGGCACAGGAGTCATTTCGACCGCAATCAAGAAAGGCGTCGCGAAGCAGGAGTGGATCGATGCCGCCGTGAAGTCGATGACAATTTTGAACAAAGGCGCGGCTGAGGTCATCACCGGCGGCAGCGTGGGACCGGAGGAGAATCCCACGTCTCGAAAACCGCGAGACGTGGGGCACCCGGCTGTCCCTACGTGGTCCGTCCACGCCCTCACCGACGTCACCGGCTTCGGCTTGATCGGCCACGCTCGCGAGATGGCGCTGGCATCGGACGTGAGCCTCGTCTTCCAATCCGCCAACATTCCCGTGCTCGAAGGCGCGCTCGATTGCATCCACGCCGGTTACATCCCCGGCGGACTCAAAGCGAATCGTGAATTCGCCGAATGCCTGGTCGAATACGATCCGCCGGTTCCCGCAGACATCCGCACGCTTCTGTTCGACCCGCAAACCGCCGGGGGATTGCTGATCTCGGTTTCCGCCGAAGATGCTGGCGCGCTCACACGCGCTCTACGGGATGCCGGGGTTCCCGCCGTCGAAATCGGCCAGGTGTTAGCGCGCGCGAAACCCTTAATCCAAGTGGCTTCTTGATTAGTGCGTTCCCGCTAACCTACGTTGATCAGTCCCCAGATGTGGGCCAGGTGGTGGTCATCGTGCTCTGCCGCAAAGTACAGATGGTCCACCAGCCGCATGGGTGTTTTCAGCCGCGGATGAAGAGAGGCGCGGGCGAAAATTGCCGGGTCCATCTTCTCTACCCGGCTCACCAGTCGTGAGCGAGCGCTCCGGAATTCAGCCAGAATCTCCTCGATTGGGCGCTGGTTGTGCTGCGCTTCGAAGGTCTTGCGATTGCTCAAGTCAGCCACGGTAAGCTGTGACGCTTCCGCTATGTAGTCATCGACCCGCGCCATCCATAGAGGCTCGAGGTCCAGCAGGTGCCCGGCATGTTCCTGGGCCGACCACTTTTCATTTTCACGCGGTTTCCTAACCAGCACGTCGCGATCAGCGCCGCGGGCGATTTCTTCCAGCCGGGCTGGCGTGCCTCGCAAACGCGCGCACAGGTTCGGATGCTGCTCTACGGGAAACGTGAAGTCAAACTTCCGTTCAAACCAAATCGGCGGTCGATTCATGGCTACGTGCGAATCAGAATGAAGTCTTTCTACAAGATGTCAAAGCAAGCGGAGGCGACGCAATTCGTCATGGCTCAGGTGAGACCACTCCCTCAACCGCCCAGCAGTTTGTTCATCTCGGCATGCGGTACGGCTCCCTCCATCGTGCTGTATGTTCCGGAGGTCTTGAGTTCCTCAGCCACTCGCCGCAGCAGGCTGAGCGTCGCGCGCATGGGACCTGATCCCACGCTCACACGCGTCACGCCCAGCTTTGCGAGTTCCGGAATCGAGAGCGTTCCCACACCTCCGAGAATGTTGAGTGGACACTCGACCGCTTTCACCAGCCGCCCAATCGTGTCGGCATCCTTGAGTCCGGGGGCGAAGACGCTATCGGCCGCCGCTTCGCGAAAGGCAACCAAGCGCCGCAATGCTTCGGAATAATCGGCGTCCGGATTGCCTCCCGGCAGCAGGTACACATCGGTGCGGGCGTTGATCCAGATTTGCGCCCGCATCTGGACGGCAGCCTGGCGCGCCGCCCGAACTTTTTCAATCGCTAACTGCAAGTCGATCAGAGGCCGATCCGGATTGCCGCTACCGTCTTCCAGGTTCATCCCGACGACTCCCGCCTGAATCAGTTCGCGCGTCGTCCGGGCGGCATCTTCAGGGCTGGAGCCATATCCCGATTCAATATCAGCCGTCACAGGTACCTGAACAGCGCGAGCGATGCGGCCGATGCGGGCGAGCATCTCCTCGCGCGGAATTCGCTGGCCGTCGGGATAACCCAGCGAAAAAGCGATGCCCGCGGAGGTGGTTGCAATCGCGGGGAAGCCCGCATCCTCGAAGATACGGGCGCTGGCCACATCCCACGCGTTCGGCAGGATGAGCACGCCCGGTCCGCGATGGAGTTGCCGGAACTGAAGCGCCTTGGCGGTGTGGGATTCCATAGGTCCCTCGTTCTTGCTCATGATGGTTCTTACTCATGCTCGGCATGTGGGTTGCCGCAGAGTCATCTGCAGCGAGCTTTTTCGCGCATGCGCTCGATAAAACTGGGGACGTGCACCACGGCGCGTCCCACCGTGCCGCTGCCGATTTCCTGCGTGCCGTCGTGGGCACGGACGCGCATGGTATAGAAGCGCCCGTCAAAGGATTCCAGTTCGGCCTCGGCGTGGATTCGAGTGCCGACGCCGCTGGCCGCGCGGTGTTCGACGTGGATGGAGATTCCCACCGTGATTTCGCCCTCGTCGCAAAACGGTTGCAGCGCATAAAAGCCGGCCGTTTCCATCAGCCGAATCATGTCGGGAGTCGAATACACGGGCGGCAACTCGGGATGATGTGCGGAAAGCGTGTGCTTCACCTCAACGGTTTCAGCCGCTTCACCGCGCGTGCCGATGGGGATAGGTCGGGCCATGGAATTCGAGACAGGAGCTTTTGATTCTAACGTATGGCGCGCAAGAGTCGCATTGGACACGCGAAAAGTAATGGCAGCGAACTAAACCATTCAAATCGGCTTGGCCTGCTTCACATTGCGGTTCACTACGAAGATTCGCTCGTTGTTGCCGGCCGGGTCTGCCGGTTGCATGAAGAAACCTAGACTCTTCGGGTTGTACGCTACCGAAGAGCCGATCAGTTTTTCGCCATCGGAGAAAATGACCTCGACGCGCTTCCCCGGGAGTGGGGAGGTGGCGGGCACCTCCGTGTGAGCCGGGTTTCCGGCAAAATCTTTAACGAAAAACAGGGCCTTTAGTTCAGCGATCCGAACCGATGTTCCGCGATCGCCGGGTTTGGGTTCGACGCCGTCGGGAAACAGGAAGAAATGGTCGCGTACCGGAGAGAAATCATTGGTGTAGCCCTTGAGCCTGCGGCCATCGAGGTAGGCCACAACCACTTTGGCGCGGTTTTGCATGGCTCCTGCCCTCCAATGGGGCTTGCTTGCTAGAATTATCGTACTTCGATTCCTTCGTTGGACCGGAATACTAGTAGCCTGTAGTAACCATTTGGGAACCCATGCAGTTTTCAGAACACTTCAACGTGGTGGTGGTGGGCGCCGGCCATGCCGGATGCGAAGCTGCGATGGCTGCCGCTCGCATGGGGCTGAAGACCGCTCTCTATACCTTGAACATCGATCTCATCGCGCAGATGTCTTGTAATCCCGCCATCGGCGGCATTGCGAAGGGGCATCTGGTGCGCGAAGTGGATGCTCTCGGCGGCATCATGGGCGAAATCACGGACGCCGTCGGAATCCAATTCCGACTGCTCAACACTTCGCGCGGACCCGCCGTCTGGTCGCCGCGGGCGCAGTGCTGCAAACAGGCCTACCGCCTGAAGATGCGCGAAGTGCTGGAGTCGCAGCCAAACCTGAAGATCAAGCAGGCGGAAGTGGCGGATGTGATTGTGGAGCAGCTATCAGCTATCAGCTCTCAGCCATCAGTTGCACCCGACATCACTGACAACTGGCAACCGGCAACTGGCAACTGCATTCGCGGCATTCTGCTGCGCGATGGCCGCCGCGTCTCAGCGGATGCGGTCATCATCACGACGGGAACTTTTCTTAACGGGCTGATTCACTGTGGCGAGCAGCAGTATCCGGCGGGACGTTCGGGAGAACCAGCCGCGGTTCTGCTGGGCGAAGCGCTCAAGAGGCTTGGGCTGCGCGGATGCCGCCTCAAAACCGGCACGCCTCCGCGCCTCGACGGCCGCACCATCGACTGGTCGCGCTTTGAGCGGCAGCCGGGCGACTTGGATCCCACTCCCTTCAGCTTTCGGACCCGGCGGGTTGCCCATCACGACTCCCAGGTGCCGTGCTACATCGCTTTCACCACCGAAGAGACGCATCGCATCATTCGCGAGAACGTGCATCGCTCGCCAATGTACAGCGGGCAGATTCATTCGACCGGGCCGCGATACTGTCCCTCGATTGAAGACAAGATCGTCAAGTTCCCCGACAAACTGACGCACCAGCTTTTTTTGGAGCCCGAGGGCCTGAACACGCACGAGATCTACGTCAACGGCATGAGCACTTCGCTGCCGATCGATGTGCAACTGGCGATCCTGAAGTCGATTCCGGGACTCGAAAGCGCGGAGATGATGCGGCCCGGATACGCCATTGAGTACGATTCGATCGATCCCACGGAGCTCCAGCGCACGCTGGAAACGAAGAAGATTGCCGGGCTGTTTCTTGCCGGGCAGATCAATGGGACCTCGGGGTACGAAGAAGCGGCTTGCCAGGGGATCATGGCGGGAATCAACGCGGCGCTGAAAGTGAAGAAAGAGTCTCCGCTGGTGCTCGATCGCACCGAGGGGTACACGGCCATTCTGATCGACGACTTGATTTCGAAAGGAACCAACGAGCCTTACCGGATGTTTACCTCGCGGGCGGAGTTCCGCTTGCATCTGCGGATCGACAACGCCGACCGGCGGCTGACTCCGCATGGACGTCGTGTCGGGCTGATCTCGGATGAAGCGTGGGCGGAGTTCGAGGCGAAACAGCGGCGGCTGGAGGAAGTGAAGCAGGCGTTGGAACGGACCAAAGTGACGACGGCGATGGCGGAGCGCGTAGGGACAGCCGCCCCCGGCTGTCCGGTCGAGCGCAGCTCGACCGCGTTCACTGGCAGCGGAACAACTCCGCAAGATCTCTCTTCCGCGATTGGCCAGCCGCTGGCGCAATTGCTGAAGCGCCCTGAAATCATCATCGAGCAACTGGCGCCGCTTCTACGTAATCTCGCGCCCGGGTTTTTCGAAAGAAGTTCCTCGGCGAACTCGGCGGCCTCTGCGGTGAATGTTTCTGACGTTCATCTTTCGTCGGAAGTCCGCAACGAACTCAAGTCGGTTGAGACTGAAATCAAGTATGCGGGATATCTCGACCAGCAGCAGCGCGCGATCGACCGTCTGAAGAAAGCCGAGCAGCGCCGCATTCCCGACTGGTTCGATTACCGGGGGGTGAGCGGCTTGTCGCGCGAAATGCAGGAGAAGCTCGGGAAAGTCGTCCCGCAGACGCTCGGCCAAGCCTCGCGCATTCCCGGCGTGACCCCGGCCGCGGTTTCGCTGATCAACGTCTATATCGAGATCCAGGCGCGGCGGCGGGAGCAGGCTGCGATCTAAGTGCAACAATCACACTTATCAAGTTGATAGGTCCTAGTGCAAGGAGGAGTAATTGTGGTTAAATTCGTAGTCTCCCATGAGGCCCACTCGTCTCCTATGGTCGTGGCTATTGTTGACTTGCCTGGCGTGGGGGCAGTCCAACTGTCCGCTTCCTCCGGCCGTTGAGAAAGGCTCGCACGCTTCCAACATTTTCTCCGACACCCAGGAGGCTGACCTTGGCGACCTGATGGCGGAGCGCATTGCCGCCGACTATGTCATCCTCCACAACGATGCCATGGCGGCTCACCTGCGCGACATGGGTGAGCGGCTCGTTCACTATTTGCCACCGAACCAGTTCCGGTTCCAGTTCTTCCTGATCGATCTCCCCACTGTGAACGCCTTCAGCATTGCTGGCGGCCGAGTGTATGTCGCGCGCAAGATGGTTGCCTTGGCCAAGAATGATGACGAACTGGCCGGCATCCTAGGGCACGAACTTGGACACATCGTCACGCACCAGACCGGCATTGAAATGACCCGGCGGTTGCGCGAGGTGTTAGACGTTACGCAAGTCGGCGATCGCAACGACATCCGGGAGAAGTATTTTCGCTTTCTGGAAAACGAAATGCGGAAGCCCGACCGCAAAGACACCGACATGGAGGACCAGTTAATTGCCGACCAAGTGGCGGTCTATGTCATGGCCCGAGCCGGCTATGCTCCGCACGCCTACATCGATATCTGGGATCGCTTTCAGCAGACCCGCGGCAAGACCGGCAACTGGCTGTCGGACTTCTTTGGGGCCACCAAGCCTTCCCAGCGGCGCTTGCGCGAGATGCTCAAGAACTTGGCGAACCTGCCGGCGGGTTGCGCTGAAATCCGGCCCGCGACAGACCAGGCCGCATTTTCCAAGTGGCAATCCCAGGTCATGGAATTCAAAGCCAGCACGCTGGAAGAATCTCTGCCGGGGCTGGTTTTTAGGCAGAAGCTGGCGCTGCCCCTTCGCCCCGACCTCAACAATCTGAAGTTCAGCCCCGATGGAAAGTACGTACTGGCTCAGGATGAAGGAGGTATTCACGTTCTGACCCGGGAACCGCTGACAGTCTTGTTCTTTATCGACGCTGCCGACGCGGAGAAAGCGTTCTTCAGTCCCGACTCGCGCTCCGTGATCCTCTACACGCCTTCGCTGAGAATCGAGACCTGGGACATCGCAACCGAGCGACGCACGGCCGTGCATGAAATGACACTCAACCAGGAGTGCCTTCAGACCCAGTTGTCTCCGGAAGGCGCACACCTTGCCTGCCTGAGAGAAGATTTTTCGCTGGCGCTGATCGAGGTCGCAACTGGGCAGGAAATCGCACAAAAGAAAGAGTTCTTTCACGTCTACGACTTTTGGACCTTCATTATTTTTCTGGAGGCCGTCAGCGAACACCGGGCGAGTTTCGCCCACCTGGGTTTTTCTCCCGACGGCCGGTACTTTGTGGCGGGCTCGCTCCATGAAGACTTCGCTTACGATTTTGAGCAGAAGCGGGCAATGGGGTTGCCAGGGAATATCCGGAACCTGTTGCGGCACAGTTTCGCGTTTCTCGGCTCGGACTGAATCGCCGGGATCAATCTGGACGCGCCACAAAAATCTCCGGTATTGCGTTTTCCTTCAGGGGAGCGCCTGCTGGAATTGCCGCTGAGCAACACTACCAATGTTGTGTCGCCGGCGCATGGGGATTTTCTGCTTCTCTGGCCTTTGAAGGATAAACCGCTCGGCATCATGGACATCAACAAGCGGGACGTGTTCGTTTCGTTTGAGCATGACGCCGGGGACATCTATGACAATTGGCTCGTCAGCGAACGGAAAGACGGAAAACTGGAGATCTACGACACGACCGCCAAGAAAGAAGTAGCGTCGGTGCAGCTGGAACAGTCGCTGGTGGGCAAACTGACGGCGGTGAGTGTGTCCGCCGGATTGCAGTGGCTGGCAGCGTCTTCGCGCTCGCGGGGAGCGGTGTGGGATCTCGTTCCTAACATCCGCCTCTACCACACCCGCAGTTTCCAGGGGTGCTGGTTTGCGGAAGACGATGTGCTCTACGCCGATTTCCCCAAACATGAAAAACAGGAACGCGGCATTATTCTTGCGGACCTTTCTCTGACGGGAGGTCTTCGACCGGTGTATCCGCTGGAAAACACTGCCGCCGCGCTCTACGGGCCGTATCTGCTCGTCCAAAAGGCCGAAAACGAAAAGAGTTTTGAGCGCAAGAACTGGACGATGGAGATCCGGGACTACCGCGCGAAGAAAACGATCTGGACACGCCACTTTGCCCACGAAGTGCCCCAGGTTTTCTTGAGTCCAACCAATTCCACGGCGCTGTTGATCTGGCCGCTCAAATGGGGAGCAGGCCGCGAAGAGTTGGGGCATTTCCCCGAACTCAAGGCGAAGGCAGCCAAAGAGGACCTGCTGATTGAACTGCTGGATTTCCGCAAAGACGTGGTGGTCGGCAAACTTGTCGTCAAGACGAACAAGAATCCGTTCATCGTTGAGGCCATCAGCTTCGATCAGGACTGGCTGGCCTTGCGACTGAGAGGGGATCGCATCCTGCTGTACTCGCTCGCAACCGGCGAACAGAAAGGGCATTTCTTTGGCTATGACGTCAAGGTCAACGCTACGGCCGGCGTCATTGCGGTTTCCAATTCCACCGGGCAATTGCAGCTGTACGATCTTTCGACCGCGCAACTCCGGCACGATTACAAGTTTCCCTCCGCCGTAGCCTACAAGTCTTTCTCGCAGGATGGGCGCCGACTTTTTGCGTTCACCCGCGACCAGACGGCCTACATCCTCGACTTGAGCGCAACGCACTAGTCGCGCCCTCGGCGAAATCAGGAAATACGCCAGCTAGGGCGCAAGCGCCTTCCGCAAGGCGGAGCGCAGTTCGTCATACGGCATCGCTCCCGGATGATACATCGCCACTTGCCCGGCGCGATTCAGGACGACCAGAGTTGGCGTCGTACTGGCTCCGTAAGCATTGAAATTTTGCTGGCTGATGGGGACAGGCATATCCGGCAGGCTCGAATAATATCGCTGGCGAACGGATTCGATATACGCCCCTTCCTGCTCGGGCGCGGCATCGGCCCCCTGCGCCGCATAGCCGTATAGTTGGGTTGGGCCGATGACGACCAGGCCCTCGGGTGCGAACTCCTGCCGCAAGCGGGCTATGACGGGGACTTCCGCTTTGCAGTCCACACACCAATGTGCCCAGAAGAACAAAAGAACTGGCGAACCTTTCAAGGAGGCTAGAGCGGGCGGTTTGGGTCCGAGATATTGAGTTGCTTGTAAAGGTGGCGCGGGTTGACCGACCAGAGCCAGCAGATTGAGATTCTTCTGCAGCCGCGCTCGAATCGATGTGTTTCCATAGCGTGCTAGAGCCGAGCGCAGCAAGCTGACCGCTTTCGCATGCTGCCCTCGTTCCGCCATCCCCTGGGCAAGAACTTCGTAAGCGGCGCCGAGTGCGACGGGCAGATGAGGTTCGGCATCGAGTTTGCGCTTGGTCGTCGTTAGTTGCTGCTCCGAGAATCGGCGCGTCTCGCTGGCATAGGCGGCGGCTTGGCCCCACTGCTTTTCTGCGGCCGCTCCGCGGGCCATCCACGACAACGCCTCCAGGTACTCCGGCGTGGCGCCATGCTGAGCCTGGTAAGTGCGAAGTTCCGACTCCGCCACCGAAAATGAGTTCCGGGCCAATAGGCCGTTAATATCGTCTATCAGGTCGCCCCGCGCGACGGCGGAAACACCGAGGAGAATTCCCGCCAGGATGGAGCCCCACGCCCCCATTCGCATGCTCATTCTCTGATGATGAATGAGCCTCGGGGAAGTTGCAAACCGCCCTCCTTCACCCTAAGGTTCTTCAGAAAAGACACAGCAATTATGCGGGAGGAAGCTGACGCCAGGAAAGAAAGGAGGATGGCGTCGGTTGAACCTGCGTTGATACTCAACCACTCCCAGGCCCAACGATCAGGCCGCGAGTGCTTTGGCAGAGCTATTGCTCTTCGTGGTCGGGAAGGGGTTTACGGAAAATAGGCCTTATTTCTCAGCTAGATACAAAAGAATGGAGACGCGAAACCGGGAATTTCCGGGAGGGTGGCGGGCAAATATGTGCCGGGGCGGATTACTGCGGTAAGCGCAGAATTTTCTAGCCATTTACCCCCGATTATGTACAATTTAGGTGCGTTTGATCTTTGCGGCTGTTCAGCAGTACCCCGCTCTAAAGCGTGACCTGCCTGCACTATGCGAGTTTCAGCGCATACCTCAACACAAAAGGAACACAGCAACATCATGGAAACAGGAACAGTAAAGTGGTTCAACGATGCCAAGGGCTATGGTTTCATCAGCCGCCAGAATGGCGAGGACGTTTTCGTTCACTTCTCCGCGATTCAGGCAAACGGCTTTCGCAGCCTGCAGGAAGGTCAACAAGTTCAGTTTGACGTAGTCAAAGGCCCCAAGGGCTGGCAGGCGGAGAACGTCAAAGGCGTCTAAACCACAACCAAAATTCGGAAGAAGAAGGGCGGCCCGGCGAGGCCGCTTTTCTTTTTGGCGAAGACGGATAAGATGGAGGGACGCCCGGCTGTCCCAGTTCAAGCCGCCTGCTCCGCTTCCGCGACCGTTCCGTAGAAACGAAAGAAGCTTTCCACCCGCGTGACTTCCAGAGCCTGGTGGATGCGCTGATTCACGCCCACCAACCCCAGCCTGCGTCCATCTTTTTGTCGCGTGACATAGGCCCCAACCAGCGCCCCAATCCCCGCCGAGTCCGCGAGGGGTACGTTCGTGAAGTCGAGAATCAGCGCGTGCGAGGTGTCGGCGCGCACCTTCGATTGAAAGCCGAATACATTGGCAAGCGTCAGTGGTCCGGCTAGGCGCAGGATGCGGATTCCCTCCCGCGACCCGGGAAGATCTTCAATGTGCAAAGGCTGTTCAGGCATGCGACAAATGTTAACGGCGAATGCCTTGGTGAATGTTAAAAGCAGGTTAATAGCAAAACGGCAAATAGTAAAACGGCCTTGACAGACCGCTTGGTCGGTTGTAATATCTGATCCCAAGTTCGCTCTCGATTTGAGCGAATCGGAATTTCATGCAGAGTGGCTGAGGGACGAGCCCTAGGACGCCACGGCAACCGGATCGGGATCATCTATCCCGCTTGACAGGTGCCAACTCTCGCCCGGTAACGGGGACCATGAGATTCGGGGTGATAGCGATTTGTTCGCGTATCCCGAGCCTCTTTTCCCATTCGGAAAAGGGGTTTTGTGTTAACTGGGGTTATTTTTTACCCGGCTCGTCCCGCAGTCACGGAAAGAAGTTGCACAATGGAGACGAGCACGTACCAGCTCCGCTGCCGCGAATGCGGCAAGACCTGGGGCAACCAGCCGCGCAGCATCTGCGAAGAGTGTTTCTCACCGCTCGAAATCACCTACGATTACGATTCGATCCGCCAGCGCATTTCGCGCGACCTGATCACCTCGCGCGCGCCGAATCTCTGGCGCTATCGCGAGTTGCTGCCGCTGCCAGCGGGGTATCTGCCCTCCCTCCCGGTTGGATATACCCCGTTGGTGAGCGCGCCGCGGCTGGGCGACGAGATTGGATCGCGGCGGCTCTTCGTCAAGAATGATGCCGTGTGCCTCCCCACCTTGAGCTTCAAGGATCGCGTGGTTGCCGTGGCGCTGGCCAATGCGCGCAGCTTTGGGTTCAAAACGGTGGCTTGCTCGTCGACGGGGAATCTGGCGAATGCGGTGGCGGCGCAGGCGGCTCGCGAGGGTTTCAAGGCGTGGATTTTTATTCCTTCGGATCTTGAGCCCGCGAAAATTCTGGGCACGCAGGTGTTTGGCGCGGAGGTGGTCCGCATCAACGGCAGCTACGATCACGTCAATCGCCTGTGCTCGCAGATCGCCGACGAACATCTCCCCGGCGAACCTGGTTCCGGCGAACCTGGTTCGGATGAACATGGCTGGGGATTTGTGAACGTCAATCTTCGTCCGTACTACGCCGAAGGCTCGAAGACGGTGGGCTACGAAATCGCCGAGCAACTGGGCTGGAAATTGCCCGATAACGTGGTGGTGCCGATGGCGGGCGGATCGCTGATCACGAAAATCAAGAAAGCCTTCGATGAACTGATTCTCCTCGGACTGGTCGATCCGAAACCGGTGAAATTTTTTGGCGCGCAAGCGTCCGGGTGCTCGCCGATTTCGACGGCCGTCAAGCAGTACTGCGACGAGATTGAACCGCAGCGTCCGAAGACGATTGCGCGGTCGCTGGCGATCGGCAATCCCGCCGATGGACATTACGCATTGCAGGCCATCGGCAAGAGCGGTGGATGGGCGGAAGACGTTTCCGATCATGAAGTCGTCGAGTCGATCCAGTTGCTGGCGGAGAGCGAAGGCATCTTCACCGAGACTGCGGGCGGCGTGACGGTGGGAACGGCGCGGAAACTGATTCATCAGGACCGAATCCTTCCCGACGAAACGACCGTGCTCTGCATCACAGGCAACGGACTCAAGACTACTGACGTGCTGGCGGACGCGTACGAGGCGGAAACGCCGATCGCTCCGAAACTGGCCGAGTTCGAAGCTTATCTGGCGGCGAAGGCCGCGAACTTGCCGGCGGCGTTTGCGGCCGCAGCGGATTCCTCGACCGCTGCGGTTGCTTAGTCGTCGTCGCAAGTAAGTCGTTGGTCGTTCGTTGGCCGTAAGGTTCGTATCAGGGCATCGCTTTAGCGATGCCGCAAATCTTCAGAAGTAAAGGCCCCTTTAGGGGCTGTGTTTGGCTCGGGAGGTTTTTATGAGCATTACAGTTCAAATTCCGACAGCTTTACGACGACTCACAGCCGGAACTCCAAAAGTCGTTTGCTCGCCTCGAAATCTCAACGAACTGTTCTCGCACCTCGACTCGCAGTTCCCCGACTTAAAGCCCCATCTGCGCGATGAAGCCGGAGAGACGCGGCGATTCCTGAATATTTATGTGAATGAGGAAGACATTCGCTTCCTCGGCGGCGCTTCCTATTCGTTCCATGACGGCGATGAGGTGCTGCTGGTGCCGTCGATCGCGGGCGGATCGCAGTAGACCAAACTTGCCCGACCACTCGCAGGGCCTGAAATTTCCGAGTTAATGCAATCGCCTGTTCGAAGCCTATTGCACCACCTGATCCAACACAGAGGATGTGCTTTTGGCAGATGCATCATCTCCCAAGTATTGAGCCGTGATCGGGTGCGTGCCCACGGCCAGTTTCGTTTTGGTCAGAGTGGCTACTCCACCGCTCAACGTCGCCGACCCAATGCCGAAGATTCCGTCCATGAACCATACTTTGCCGGTTGGCGTTTCAGGTCCGGTCGATCTGACCTTCGCCGTGAAGGTCACCGCCTGGCCATGCTCGGAAGGATTCGGACTCGAAGTGAGGGTCGTCGCGGTCGAGTACTTGCTGACTACTTGCGCGACCTCGCCGCTACTTGGCCTGAACACCGCATCCCCAGGGTAGGTTACTTTGATCATGTGCGTTTTCGCCGAGAGCGATGACGTTGTGTACTTCGCCGTTCCTCCCGCCAGCGCCATCGAACGCAACGCCGTGGTTCCGTCGTAGAACGTCACCAATTCGCCGTTGGGGATCACGCCATACAGCGAACCCACCGTTGCCGTGAAGGTTACCGGCTGGCCTACCAACGAGGGAGACCCCGATGTTGTTACCACCGTCTTCGAGGTGGCCAGGATGTTCTCGGTCAGCGTCGGTGAGGTGCTGCCATTGCTGTCGGCGTCACCTGAGTAAGTCGCCGTGATTGCGTGCGAGCCCGTCGCATTGTACTTCGTGCTGAACGCTGCCTGATGATTCGCCAGCGTTACGGTTGCGATGGTCTCGCCGCCGTCGCGGAAGGCTACCGTTCCCGTATTTCCTCTGCCGTACTGGCTCGCCACCGTAGCTGTGTAGGTCACACGCTGTTCAGGCGCCGCTGGATTCTTCGAGGAGACCAGGGTGGTGGTCGTGTTCTTGATGTCGTTGAGCAGGACGGAAACGGAATTGCCGCTGTTGTTCGCAGTGACGAGGTCCGGGGCGCCGTCCCCGTTAAAGTCCCCCACCGCCGCCCACAAAGGACCGCTTCCGGTCGCGTATTGCACCTGCGCCTGGAAGGTACCGTCGCCGTTCCCCAGCAGGACCGACACAGTGCCAGAACCGCTGTTCGCGATGGCGAGGTCAAGTTTTCCATCGCCATTGAAGTCGCCTCCCGCAACCCCCTGGACATAGGCACCGGTCGAGTAGTTTACGGGCGTTGAGAAGTGACCCTCTCCGTCGCCCAGCAAGATCGACACATCGTTGTCGATGCAGTTGCCGATAGCCAGATCGAGATTGCCGTCGCCGTTAAAGTCCGCCACCACGCCCACACGAGGGTTCTGGCCAGTGGCATAGTTCACGGGTGGCTGGAAAGAGCCATCACCATTACCGAGTAATATCGAGACTCCCCAGCTCCCATTGTTGTCTACCACCGCGAGATCGGGAATGCCATCGTGGTTGAAGTCTCCCGTCATGACGCCGAAAGGATTGACTCCCGCGGCGTAGTCCTTTGCAGGCTGGAAGGTGCCGTCGCCGTTGCCCAAAAAGATCGAGACCGTTCCATTCGTGTAATTGGGGCCATAGTTGGCGGTAGCTATGTCCAGTTTGCCATCACGGTTGAAGTCCGCCGCCACCAGCCATTGCGGATTAATGTCTCCGGTCGCGTAGTCCACATGCGGCTGAAAGGTGCCATCGCCGTTGCCCAGCAGTATGCTCACGGTGTTGTCGGCAGAGTTCGTTATTGCCAAATCGAGCTTCCCAATCCCCCTGAAATCGGCTACGACTACTGATGTAGGACGATTGCCGGTCGCGTAGTCTACATGCGGCTGGAAGGTGCCATCGCCCTTGCCCAACAGCACGCTCACGGTATTGCTGGCGCTGTTCGTTACCGCCAAGTCGAGCTTCCCGTCCCCGTTGAAGTCGCCTACGGCCACTGAAAAAGGACCAGTTCCTGTCGCGTAATCCACATGCGGCTGGAATTGTGCAGAAAGCTGAGCAGGCAGCAGCAAGAAAAGACACGCAAGAACGAGAGCCGTTCTCATAGGGCCTCCTCATCGATTCTGGTGGGGTTGCGTTGGACGCAGCCGCGTCCATGAATTGTTCGCCTCAGGGGGTGTGCACACCGTGGTGGAACCTGCTCCTCGGGGAGACAGAACATAATAAGACAAGCACGATGGGCGTATTCTGTCAGTGAACTGCGTCACATCTTGATGTGCGGTGATCAGCCGGTGCCGCCCCCTGCGTGGTTTGATGCGGTCCCGGGGGGGCATGTTACAATCTAACTAACTGGTTAATTATATGAAGGCGAATCGGCGTTTGGGAACCCGGGGCCATCCGGAGGAGAGCCGGGCGGCGATCCTAAAGGCGGCGGTCGGCGAATTTGCCGAGCACGGGATCGCCGGGGCGCGCACGGACGCCATCGCGCGGGCGGCGCACGTCAACAAAGCGCTGCTTTATTACTACTTCAAAGACAAGGACGCTTTGTACGAAGCCGTGCTCGACCATGTGTTCAGCGGACTGCGGGCGCAAGTGACGCCGGTGCTCGACAGCGACCTGCCTCCGCGCCAGAAAATGCTGGAATACCTGGGGGCGTATTTCGACTACATCGCGGCCAATCCGCGGTTTCCGCGGGTGGTGCAGGGGGAGTGGGTGCGGTCGGGGGCGAAAGGCAGCGCGGCCATGCAGCGGGTTGCCAGGAAATATTTCCGTCCCATCTTTGAGAAGCTGGTGGAGGTGTTGCGGGAGGGGACGGAGGCTGGGGAATTCCGGGCGGTGAATCCTATGGATTTTCTGCCGTCGGTGGTGGCGGTGATTGTGTTCTATTTCACAGCGGCGCCGGTGATGAAGGCGCTGATGAAGGTCGACCCGTTGTCGGAGGAGCGGATTCGGGAGCGCCGGGCGTTTGTGCTGGAGTTCATTACGGCGGCGCTGTTTGTTTCTTAGCTCTCAGCTCTCAGCTTGTCGCTTCTGGCTGTCACCCCGAGCCAGGGGGGCGAAGAGCAAGAAGTCGAAACTGAGAACTGACAGCTTGAGGGCTGAGAGCTGACAGCTATCCTGCTAGGAGATTTGCGATGAGTGCGCGGATTAAGTTTTTGACTTTGCTGGCGATCATTGTCGCGATTGCTTCGGGGTACTACTTCTTTTCTACACCTGGCGGCAACGACTTGGTTCTGGTGGGGACGGTGGATGCTAACCAGATTGTGGTCAGTCCGCAGATTCAGGGGCGGATTCAGAAGTTGCTGGTGGAGGAAGGATCGACGGTGAAGCAGGGCGAATTGATCGCGTTGCTGGATGCGGCGGAGTTGGAGGCGCAAGAGCGGGAAGCGGTGGCCACGATTGCCAGCTTGCGGTCGAAGGTCAGCGAGAGCGAATACACTCGGCAATCCACGAAGGGGTCGACGGCGGGGGATGTGGCGAATTCGCAGGCACGGCTGCAGTCGGCGCGGGCGCAATTGGCGAATGCGGAAGCGACTTTGACGCGGGTGGAGAGCGACAGTCGGCGGACGATTGGGTTAGCGCAGGCGGGAGTGGCATCGGAGCAGGAGAAGGTACAGGCGGAAATGAATCTGAAGGCGCAGGAAGCGAGCGTGCAGGCGCTGCGGGATCAGGTCACAGCGGGGCAAGCGGATCTGAATTCGGCGATTGCGCGCACCAATCAGGCGACGGCGGCGCAAAGTACGGTGGCATCGACGCGGGCGCAGGTGGAGAACGCGGTGGCGCAGTTGAAAGAAGGGGAAGTGCGCTTGGGATACACCAAGATTTATGCCCCGGTGACGGGGACGGTGCTGGTGCGGGCGGCGCGCGAAGGCGAAGTGGTGAACGCGGGGCAGGCGATCGTGACGGTGGTGGATTTCAGCGACACCTGGGTGTTCGCGGCGATTCCGGAAACGGACGCCGATCATATTGGATTGGGAGACACGCTGCGGGTGCGGCTGCCGGGAGGGACGGTGATTCCGGGGAAAGTTTTTTATAAGGCGCCGGAAGCGGATTTCGCGACGCAGCGGGATGTGGGGCGCCGGAAGCGCGACATACGGACGATCGCATTGAAGGTGAGGCTGGAGAATCCAAAAGGTGCGTATGTGCCGGGGATGACGGCGGAGGTGCTAGTGTCGCCCGCACAGTTAAAGGGAACCGTGCAAGCCGCGGAGCAAAAGTGACAGGAGAGTGTGTCCCCACACCTGCATTGGGAGATCGGCATGGAAGTGAACAAAGGCAATGGCGAAGGGGTTTCCCCTTCCGAGTTTAATGGCCGGACCGAGATTGCGGCGGACGCTCCCAACGCGATTGAAGTGAAGAACATCGTGAAGCGATATGGGGATTTCACCGCGGTGGACGATGTTTCCTTTGCGGTGAAGGAGGGAGAGATTTTTGGGCTTTTGGGGCCGAATGGTGCGGGGAAATCCACGTTGATCCGGATGATGACCACGCTGATCCCGATTTCGGCGGGGACGGCCCGAGTGGAGGGGCATGACGTGGCTCGGGATCCGGATGCGGTGCGGCGGACGATTGGGGTGATTCCTCAGGCGCTGACCAGCGATCTGGATTTGACCGTGGAAGAGAATATGAACATTTACGCCAAGCTCTATGACGTTCCTGCCAAGCGGCGTAAAGAGGCGGTTGAAGAATTGCTGGAGACGGTGGACCTGACGAAGTGGCGGGGGGCGCAGACGAAGACGCTCTCGGGCGGGATGCGCCGGCGGCTGGAGATCGCGCGTGGGTTGGTCCATAGTCCGAAGATTTTTTTTCTGGACGAACCCACCACGGGCCTCGATCCCGTGTCGCGCGTCGCGGTTTGGGAGATGCTGACGACGATCAAAGCGAAACGCAAGCTTACCGTACTGATCACCACCCACTACATGGACGAAGCGGACCGGCTCTGCAACCGGATTGCGATTGTGGATCACGGCAAACTGGTGGCCCTTGATACTCCACAAGCGCTGAAGGCGAGCGTGCCGGGATCGAATGTGATTGAGGCCCACTTCGAGCGGCCTCCGGACGATTGGGAAGGCCGGCTGAAGGCCTTGCCGGGAGTCACGTCGGTGCAGAACCAAAGCGCGGGGATGTTCCGTGTACTGACTTCGAATGGGTCCGGCACGACGACCGATCTGGTGGAGATGGCGGTGGTGGCGGGCGTGCCGCTGAAAACGCTTTCGGTGCAGAACACCACATTGGACGATGTGTTCGTCCACTATACAGGGCGGCAATTGCGCGATGAACTGGTGAAGGCCTACACGTTCGTGATGCCGCAGCGGCCGGGGGTGCAACCATGAATCGGATGATGGCGATCATCGAGCGCGAGATGCGGAAGTTCTTCCGCTCGCCGGCACTGATGATGGTGTCGATGATTTTTCCATTGGTGCAGTTGATCGTGCTGGGCAACGCATTTGGCGGGAAAATCCGCGACGCCAAGATGGGGCTCGTGGATGAGGATCATGGCACACAGGCCGTCCGCATCAAGGAAGCGTTTGACGCGGTGCGGGCGAACGCCGGGACGTTTATCGCGGTCCCGTATGACAACGAGGTGCAGGCGCGGGAGGACGTGCGCAACGGGAAGATTCAGGGCGCGGTGATTATTCCCGCGCAGTATTCAAAGCTGGTGTATGAAAAGAATCATCCGCGGATCGCGCTGATTGTCGACAACAGCGACAACTTCATGAGTTCGACGTTCGAAGAGAAGATGAATGAAGTGACCGACGCATTGAACCAGCCGGACGTGTCGCCGCGGCTGTTGCAGCAGACGGCGCTGGATGTGGTCGAGTTATACCCATATATCGAATACATGAAGTACCTGCTGCCGGGGTCGATCGCGCTGGCCATGTTTGTGTCGGCCATGATCGGCGGCGGGATGTTGTACATCGACGACAAGGCGCGCGGAATCCACGAAGGATATCTGGTGACTCCGATCACCAAGGCCGAGCTGGTGTTTGGCTTGAATGGCGCGGGCGCGATCAAGGGCGTGCTGACCGGGGTCGTCATTACGATGATTGGGTCGCTGATTGCGGGCGTGGGAACGATTTTCAATCCCCTGACCATGCTCGGATTGCTGGCGATGATTCTGGCAACCGCTGCGGCGTTCAACTGCATGATGTTTCTGATGATGGTCCGGGTGGAGGATCCGCTGGTACCACGCGCCACCTTCGGGATTCTGAACACGCTGCTGTTTTTCCCCAGTGGATCCATTTATCCGGTGCAGGCGTTTCCAGCTTGGTTGCGGGGCATCGCGTTTGTGGATCCATTTACGTATGCCGTGCATGGATTCAAGGCGTTGCTGCTGAAGGAGAGCGGGTTGAGCGCGGTTGTGCCGGACCTGTTGTTTCTGTCGATCTTCGCGGTGGGGACGATGGCTCTGGCCGTGCCGCTGTTTAAGCGGACTCTGTAGAGCTTTTCACCGCCGAGGAGACAAGCTCCAGAGGGGCTTTTCGTCTGCACCTCCCGAGCGCCTGTCGCGTCTATGTCATCACATGTGTTTAGCTTCCTAGCTTTCTACACATCGAAGCACGTCCCTACCGAGTTTGCGGCGGCGAGGCGGAGTGGGGATCGCGGAACGGGCGGAGGAATGAGAGGGGGCGAGGGGAATCGTTGGGCAGGCGGAAGACGAGGTTCGTGGTGATGGAGCGCGTCTTGTTTCGGACATTGGACGCAACCTCGAGGCGGAGCCAATGAGGCAAAAGCACGGGCCAGCGGATGCTCCGGGTCGCGTGCCGGATCTCGGGGGATTGGAAAAGAGGTGGACATGCAGATCACCCTGCAACGGCGATGCCAGCCCGGCATAAATTGCCTTAGAACGCGCTTATGCGGGGCGCGGAGGAAGACGGCCTATTGCGCGGCTTGGTGAGGATGAGCGCGCCTTGCCATTCCGCCTGAGCAAAGGCTTTAACCGCGGAGAGCGCAGAGATCGCGGAGCAAGACAGAGATCAAGGCCCCAGGGGCAGGTTCCACTGGGTACTGCCACGCTAACCCTTCGGACCCCGCGGTCAAACACAGAAACAGGAAATTCTCTGCGATCTCGGCGCCCTCTGCGGTTAAAGCCTTCGCATCTCAGCGCGCGTTGCGAACGCTCGCGTCCGCCAGCCACAGGTGCTCGGGGCGAATCACCGGTTGGTCTTCCGAGAGGATCAGAGCGCGTTCGATCACGTTTTGCAGTTCGCGAATGTTCCCAGCCCAGGGCTGCGTTTTCAGCAGTTCGAGCGCCTCGGCGGACAATTCCGGCGCGGGCGAGCGGAAAGCATATTTTTCGAGAAAGTGCGTGGCCAGTGGCCGAATGTCTTCGGTCCGGTCGCGCAAGGGCGGAATCTCAATGGGGAAGGCCGAAAGCCGGTAGTACAAATCTTCGCGGAACTTTCCCTCGCGGACCAGGGACAGCAAGTGCGCGTTGGTGGCGGAAACGACGCGGGCATCTACGCGCACGACTTCCGCGCTGCCCAGGCGCTGCAATTCTTTCTGCTCCAGGAAGCGGAGCAACTTGGGCTGCAGGCTCAGCGGCATCTCGCCGATTTCGTCGAGGAACAGCGTGCCTCCCTGCGCTGCCTGAATTCTGCCCGCATAGGATTGCATGGCTCCGGTGAAAGCGCCGCGGGCGTATCCGAACAGTTCGGCTTCGAGCAAGGTCTCCGGGATGGCGGCGCAATTCACCACCGCGAACGCACGCCCAGCACGCGGGCTCAAGTGATGAAGGGCGCGGGCGACGACCTCCTTGCCGCAGCCGGTCGGGCCCGTGATCAGGACGGTGGTGGTGCGCGGCGCCAGCAGGCGCGCCAGATGATACACGGGTTGCATGATGCGTGAGTTGCCGATCATTCCGGGCAAAGCATCTTCGAGAATCGACTGCGGGGCGGGGGCGGCGGCCGGAAGCTCGGCTTCGCTATGGTTTTTGTTCTTGCTGTCGTCGTTCTTGCTGTCCGCGGTCCAAATTTCCGGAAGGGCGTTTGTTTTCTCTTCCGCGGCCACGGGTGTGGCATCGCTTTCCGGATCGAGCAACACAACTTCGATTCCGGGAAAGCGCTGGCGGACGGTTTGGCTCAATTCCTCGGAATCAAGGTCGGGCAGGCGGCGATCAAGAAAGAGCACCTGCCAGCTCCCACTCTCCAACTGGACCAGGGCTTCGGCGCCTCCGCTGGCCTGTGCCACGCGGCGGACCGGAGAACGTAGACTTTCGAGAACGCGCTGGCGCACCACGTGGCTGGGGCTGGCCACCAGGATGCGGTCGGCATAGTTGGGCGGAACCGGGTAACTCGTCATACGTTTGATTCGAAGCCGACCCGGTTAGAAACAGATTAGATGGAGATTAGAAGACTCTGTTGCAAGCAAACCATGGTGTACAACGCTGGGCAAATTTTGCTTTACACGCCGAAGGTTTTGGTGGCGGCATTTTTTGCAGGGAGGTCGCTTTCGCTTAAAGAAAGTCTGATTAAGTTCCCGGGGTCCTCCGTGCACCCCTGTGTACCCTGTGGTTAAAAGGTTTTCGATGTTACCTAATCGGAGTTTCGTTAAGTTCCCGTTGCTGGGTTGGGGCCGCGATCTGCGATCAAAGACCTGCGATCAAAACCACACCGTCCGCTCGTAGCCTGCGGCTCGTCGCTCGTAGCCGCTATTTTTCCATGAACACCAGTTCGCCGTTTTCAACTTTCAGATCTTTGACGTTATCGGGCAGCTTGAGCTGATCGCGTTGTTCGGCAAGTTTTTTCTGCAATACTTCGTTGACCAGCGATGCGGGCACGGAGAGATCGCCGATTTTGACCTCGGTGGCATTGAAAGTGGCGTAACCGTCTTTCGAGCCGAGATGTCCGGCCAGCGTGAGGTAGACGTCTTTGCCCGCGATCTGGGTGAGAAATTGTCCACGCACAATGTCTCCATCCATGGAGACCTGGTAATCCTTGATATTGGGAACCGCGCCTGGGAACTCCATCGCAGGGCTTGCGGCCGGCGCGCCGGTGGAATCATTCGCCGACGCAGTCGGCGGCGCCAGTCCAGCAGCTTGCGCGAGCCCAGCCGACAATTCGCCGGAATCTATGCGCACTTCGCTCTCTCCTTCACCGGGCGCACTGGGCTGCGAGAGCCGGTTCACCTTCTCCTGGAAAGACCGCGCATTGGCGGCAGCCGCAGCGGGCGCGACGACAGGCGCAACCGCCGCCGGCCGCTTTAACACCAGGACGAGCGTGAGAATCGAAATTGCCAGGGTTGCAAAACTGATAATGCGGCGCAGCTTCACGAAGGCACCTCCGCCCTTCTATGGTACTCGCGGGGAGTGAAAGGTTTGAGATGACCGAGGTGCTGGGGCGGTAGGGTAAAGCCTCTTCATTCCACGATGGCCAGCACGTCGCCGGGGTTTACAGCCGCGCCTGGGATCGCCGATATTTTCTTCACGACTCCCTTTTTGGGTGACTTGATTTCGTTTTGCATCTTCATGGCTTCGACCACGACGACGCCCTGGCCAGCTTCGACTTCGGAATTCTCCGCGACCAGCAGGCGCACCACGCGGCCGGGCATGGGGGCGAGAATTTTTTTCGGGCCTTTTTCGTCTCCCCCAGATCTCTGGCGCGAACGCAAAGAACGCGGATCGCGCAACTCGACCGCGAAGCGTGTGCTGCCCACCCATACGTGGAGATCGGTGGCCGTCTGCTCGCGCTTGATTTCATAGGCGTGGCCATTGACCAATAGGGACAAAACGTCGCGGCGCGGGATGACCGCGTCGATGGGGACGGATTGCCCGTCGAAGCGACACTCCCAACCGGCGGCGGCCCTTGCCAGCTCCAGCCGGTGGGGTTTGCCTTCTACGATGATTTCATAAACCATGAAAAGCCTGTGGTGAAACTCGAATTTCTAAATCCAGCACCTGAAGGCGCGTTGTTGCTCACGTCCTTGCGGCATGCCTGAAGCGCATGCCCTGATACGAATCTCACGTAGTCCACGAACTGCCGAGATCAACGCAGCGCTTCCGAGCGCCCTTTCTGTTTCCAGTTGGACGCGCCCGAAGCCGCCGAACCTGAACCTGCACCGCCCCCGTTCCCATTCTTGCCGACGGGCGAGGCAGGGTCGAGCACGGCAAACATTCCGGCGGCAATCGCGGCGATCGTCGTCTCGTCAACCGCCTCGGCTTTCGCCCCGGGCGCGCTCGACAGAACAGACTGGTTGCTTTTCGCGAGCAGGCGATCCAGGTATCCGGTGTCGAGTTTTCCGGCCTGGAAATCGGCATCGCGCAGGATGCGCCGGAAAAGAGAAATATTGGTCTTGATGCCGGCCACGAAATATTCGTAGAGCGCCCGATCGAGCCGCATGATGGCCTGATGCCGGTCGGTCCCGTAGCCGACCAGTTTGGCGAGCAGCGGATCGTAATCCATGGGAACGTTCCAGCCTTCGTACATGCCGCTATCGCGGCGGATTCCCGGTCCCGAAGGCGAGAGCAGCACCGTGATCTTGCCGGGGCTGGGGAAATAATTGTTATCGGGATCTTCGGCGTAGATACGGCACTCGATGGCATGCCCGCGAATCGCCACGTCGGACTGGGCGAAGGGCAGTTTCTCGCCGGCCGCAATCCGTATCTGCAGGTGCACGAGATCGAGTCCGGTGGTCAACTCGGTGACGGGATGCTCCACCTGCAGGCGCGTGTTCATTTCGAGGAAGTAGAAATTCTTTTCCCCATCGACCAGAAATTCGACGGTGCCGGCATTGGTGTAGTTCGCCGCCTGCGCGACTCTGACGGCAACTTCGCCCATGCGGCGGCGCATGTCGGCGTCGACAATCGGCGAAGGCGCTTCTTCGAGAACTTTCTGGTGGCGGCGCTGAATGGAACACTCGCGCTCGCCCAGCCACACGGCATTGCCGTGCTCGTCGGCCAGTATCTGCATCTCGATGTGGCGGGGGTTGACGATCGCCTTTTCGATATACACTTCACTGTCGCCGAAAGAACGCTGCGCCTCGCTCTGCGCGGATTCGAGCGCGGAACGAAGATCCTGGCGCGTCTGTACCAGGCGCATGCCTTTGCCACCGCCGCCGGCCGCGGCTTTCAACATCACGGGGTAGCCCACGCGCTCGGCGACTTCTTCGCCTTCTTCCGGAGAAGCCAGGCCGCGCGAGGTTCCGGGAACAAAGGGCACGCCCGCTTTTTCCATCTCCTGACGGGCGCGAGTTTTCGACCCCATCATTTCCATCGCCCCCGGAGTTGGTCCGATGAACTTCACGCCCGCGTCGGCGCACGCCTGCGCGAACTTCGCGTTTTCCGAGAGGAAGCCGTAGCCGGGATGGATGGCCTCGGCGCCGGAACGTTTGGCGACGTCGAGGATCTTGTCCATCCGAAGATAAGATTCGGCAGCCGGAGCCGGGCCGATGGGGTAGGCCTCGTCGGATTTACGGACGTGGAGTGCGGCGCGGTCGACGTCGGAATAGACGACGACCGACGCGATGCCCATTTCGCGGCAGGCCCGTATCACGCGCACCGCGATCTCTCCCCGATTGGCGATCAGAATCTTCTTGAACATTCTGGCTTGACGCTGCCCCGTTGCCTACGGGCCGCCCCTGATTCTACCTGCCGGAGCGGGAATGTGCATGACGCAAATCACGCGCGTTTGTGATTTGCAGGCTGCGGAAGGACCCCGCTTCGTAGATCTGGGCCTAGTAGATTGGAGTCCAGCAGATTTGGTCTTCGAAGCCTTGGGTTAGGATTTGTATCAGGGCATCGCTTCAGCGATGCCGCAAGCCCTGGGGATTAAACGCCCCTTTAGGGGCTGGGTCTCGAGCTGTCCCTACGCAAACGTGGGACGGGCGAGGATGCCCGTCCCTCCGTTAGCATTTACTTGTTCTGATCCACGACGATGGCGCCGCTGGGCTGTTTTTCGGCCTTGGCCTTCTTCGTAGCCATGGTTTTGTCGACCCACTCGTCGGCGGTCTTCAGGTCCTCGGAGCGGGCTGCCGGGTCATCGCACTGGATATCGGCACGTTCCCGGTACATCAGGTTCAGGTAGGCCATGGCGTCGTCGTAGTCGGGACGAAGATGAAGCGCCTTGTTCAGGTTATCGATGCCTTCCTGAACGTTGGCGGTGTTTTGCTCCTTCAGCGTGGCACAAACCTTCTTGTCCTTGGCCGGCAGGGACTCGTCGGGTTTCATGCCCAGCTTGGCGCGTTCTTCCTGACGGGGCACGTAGGTTTGCGTCCAATCGATGACGGCGACCGAGTAATACGGCTCAGGGTCGTTCGGATCCAGCTCGGAAGCTTTCTTGTAGTACTCCTTCGCCAAGGGGAACTTCTTCATCTGCAGGTAGAGATAGGCGATGCCCTTAATGCTGTTGATGTTTCTGGGATCGGTTTGCAGCACTTGCTTGTACTGGTCAATCGCCTGCTCGCCAAAGCGGTTGTTGTCGGGAGCATCGACGCCCGGAATGTACTGCTGGGCCAAAGCTGTGGCCAGGTACAGGCGGGCATTGATCAGGGTAGGGTCGAGGACGACGGCTTGCTGGAAGTGGTCGATCGCCTGCTCGAATTTGGAGTTCTTGAAAGCTTGCACACCCTTGTTGAGGTGGTCGCGCGCCTTGAGCTTGGCGCATCCAGTGCTACAGAGCAATACTAGTGCGGCTGCGAATACCACCAGAAGTCTCTTAGTCGTTTTCATTGCTTTATGAATCTCCCTTACCACGGAGTGTGGAAATCAGAGGTGGAGAGCCGGGCGTCCCCGCCCGGCCGGACGGGCGAGACGCCCGTCCCTCCATCGTAGAACGGCTCTAGTTACCGGATTCGATTTTGGCCGTAATCAATCCGACTTTATCGACGCCGGCGGAATGCGCAATATCAATGACGGTGGCGACGTCGGCGAAGGGCACATTGTCATCGCCCTTCACGAACATGATTTTTTCGGCGCGGGTCTTGAAAATATCTTCCAGGCGGCCCTGCAGAGTTTCCCAAGTGACGTCGTCCTGATTGATCTTGACGCCCGGAGTGTTGCCGGAACCGCGGTCGATCAGTTGCACCACGATAGTGCGATCGGTGGGCGGCGGCTGTTTCTGATCCTTTGGCGGAGGCTGGGGCACCAACGCTTCCAAGCCCTTCGGCGTCAGTGGCGTAATCACCATGAAAATGATCAGCAGCACCAGCAACACGTCAATCAGCGGCGTGACGTTCATGTTCGCGTTCTGGCCCCCTTTGGCGCCAACTACCATACTCATATCGATCTCCTATCGAACTCCCAATTCCCAGCGCCTGCGCTTGCCTGCTACTGCCCGCCCGTCGGCGAGGTCGCGCCGGTCGGCGGGGCCAAGGCTCCCGACTTCTTTTGATCGGTCAAAAGACCGAGTTGGTCCACGCCGGCGGCGCGAACGTTGTCGACGACTTCGACCACCCAGCCAAAATGCGCCCGCTGGTCGGCCTTCAGAAAGACGGTTTTGTCGGTCCGGTTGGCCAGCTTGTCCTTGATCTTGTCGGTCAGATCATTGACCTCGATCTTATCCGGACCAAAGAAGACCTTGTCGTCGCGCGTGATGGCCACCAGGAGCGCGTCTTCTTTGTCGGCGTCGTGCATATCCTTAGGACTGTTGACCTTCGCCATATCCACCGGGACGCCGTGTTGCAGCATGGGCGTGACCACCATGAAGATGATCAGCAGCACCAGCATCACGTCCACCATCGGTGTGACGTTGATGTCGGAGGTGACGTTCGCCCCTTCGTTTCGCTTTGCTAATGCCATGGAATTCTGTCTCCTGCGTATGCTTGCCCTGGCCGGGGAACCGCAGCGATAAAGATGAGGAAGAGCGGACGCCGGTTTGGAACCCCGGCGCCGCTGCTTCAGCAACTCATGTTTGCGACTCGCCAGTCCTGAAACCTAAGACCTAGGACCTAAGACCTGGGTTCTTAGGACCGGCGCATGCTCCGGCGCTTCAGGAAGTAATCGATCAGTTCGCTCGAGGAGTTATCCATCTCCACGTCGAACGCTTCCACGCGGCCGGTCAAATAGTTGAACATCATGACGGCCGGAATCGCCACGAACAGGCCGACGGCGGTGGTGACGAGCGCTTCGGAAATGCCGCCCGCGACCGCAGCCAGACCGGTTGCCTTTTCCTTGGCAATACCGTTGAAGGCGTTCAGAATGCCGACCACCGTTCCGAACAGTCCCACGAAGGGAGCCGTCGAGCCGATCGTCGCCAGTCCGCCCAAGCCACGCTTCAATTCCGCGTGCACGATGGCTTCGGTGCGCTCTAATGCGCGTTTGGACGCTTCAATGGTCTCGCCAGGAATCTCGCCCGGGCTATCCTGATGGGCTTTGAATTCCATCAGACCCGCCGTGACTACCTTGGCCAGGTGACTCTTCTTGTTGCGCTCGGCGACTTTGATCGCCTCGTCAATTTTGCCCTCGCGCAGCGCTCCGGCAACCGCGGGAGCGAACGAGCGGGACTGATTGCGGGCGGCGTTGAAAGCCATCCAGCGGTCAATCATCACGCCGATCGACCACCCCGACATGATGAACAAAACGATAACCACGACTTTCGCCAGAATGCCCATCTGCTTCCACAGCGAAATCGGGTCCCAACCGACCGTGCCCTCGTCAAAGAGCCAGGCGGCGAAAAGATGGAAATTACACAGTGCAAGTGCTGCCAGGTTCACTACCATGAGTTGCTTTTCCTCCTCGGAACTGTTTAGAACCGCTTCTTAAACTCGTTTGCTGCGTGGCTGAAGTCGGCCTCGCTAACGCGACGCCCCGATCCCAAGCCGAGCTTCTCGCAGGCTGCCGATCTCAACCGTTTGATGCCAGAAAACCAAAGTGGGCAGAATTGCTCCTGGGAGCCAAAACCGCCCCGGTTTCCCGTCTCTGGAAAAGGGGGGACGGGGAGGGCCTTCAACCGCCACAAAACAATCGCTACAGGCCGCCCGGAGAGTCTAGCCTCCGGACAAGCTAAAGTTCACAACCACCTGAGTCTCCACGGCCACCGGTTCGCCATTGAGCAGATAGGGCTTATAACGCCACTGTCTCACGGCCTCGATCGCCGCCGGCGCCAGCATCGGGTGTCCGCTAATGAGCTGCAAGTTCTGAATGGTGCCATCTTTGCTGATTTCCGCCTGCAGCACGACCTGTCCTTGAATGCGGGCCTGTTTTGCCAGCGGCGGATAATTGGGCGTAACCTTCCTGATCAAAAGACCGGTCGAGACGCCCTGGGAAACGCGGATGCGCTGCGGCACCACCTGCCTCGGGATGGCCGCGGTTGAATTCACGATACCACCGATCACGCCGCCCGACGAGCTTCCATAGCCGCCAGGGATTCCTCCCGGGACGCCGCTGCCACCCAGATCCGGCGGTGCTTCCTCTTCCTTGATCATCTGTACGTTCTTTGGAATCTTGGTGGGGGTGCGCAGTTGGCCGTTGACCAGTTCGCTCTGCATTTTCACCACCTTAACAGTAGCGATCGCTGGCGGCGGTGGCGGCGGTGGCGGCGGGGGCGGAGCCACCAGGAAAGTCATCAGCTGCGTCTTGGGCAGCGCATCGGTATAAATCAGGGGGATCAGAATCAAGATGCAGATGAGCAGAAACTGCAGAGTGAAGGACAGGATGGTGGTGCTCAACCGCTTGGTCTTGAACCTGTTGCCTGACTCAATAAGGCTGTCTTCAAACATAAGCTTTCTCCTACACGAAACCCTAAGACAATTTAGACACCGGACGCATCCGCTTTGCTCCCGCTCTTTCGACCTATTTTCACTGTCAATTCCCGCCTCGGCGGACAGCTTAAGATTCTACGCTACATAGCCGGATTTACACCTTAACTTTTTCCTTCGACTGGGCCCCGTTGCCGGACCGCAGCGGCATGGCAATCGGCTTTTTGCCCCGCTCGCCCCGCCATTCCTGGTAGGCGACCAAAATTGGGGCGGCAATCGCGATCGAGGAATAGGTTCCGATCAGAATTCCGATGACCAGGGCGAGGCTGAAATTATGCAACACCTCGCCGCCAAAAAGGAACAGCGCAAGCACGGTAAGGAAAGTCAGGCCCGCTGTCAAGATCGTTCTGCTTAAGGTCTGATTAATACTCTTGTTGACAATGTCAGCCAGCCGGTCCCGCCGCAGCAGCTTGACGTTTTCCCGGATGCGGTCAAAGACGACGATGGTGTCGTTATTGGAGTATCCGATCAGGGTCAGGATGGCCGCAATCACGGTCAGCGAGATTTCCCGGTTCAGCAGCGAGAAGACGCCCACCGTAATCAAAGTGTCGTGGAAGACGGTCAATACCGCCGCCACTCCGTAGATCCATTCGAAGCGCAACGCCAGGTAAATCAGCATTCCGCCCAGCGAATAAAGCGTAGCCAGGATCGCTTGCTTGCGCAGTTGCTGTCCAACTTGCGGGCCCACGATCTCGACGTTGCGGATACCAAAGTCGGAGACAAAGAAATTTTCTTGCAACGAAGAAACCACGGCCGGACCGGCCACACTCTTCAACTCATCGATCGAGCCGAGCACGCCGCTTTTGGTTTTGTCGCGATAGTCGACGATGGCCTGAGCCATGGCGGTGTAGCGCGGGTTGGCTTCGGCGCCGGCTCCGAGCAGGAGCGGATCCTTCTCCAAAAGATAATTGAGAATGGTTACGGAGCTGGAGTTGTTGAGGTCCTGCTTGCCGGCTGGGGCGTTGCCTTCGAGCGCCTGAATAATCTGGATTTTGCCCTTGTCCAGAGCCTGTTCGCTGGTCTCCTGAATGTCGAGCTGAATCAGCACTTCGTTATTGGAGGCCACTCCGTAGCGCTGAACGCGGGCGTTCTTCAATCCCGCTCTCTCAATCTCCGAGTGGACGGCGGACGGGTCCGGGGTATGCGCGTACTTGACGTAGACCAGTGTGCCGCCGCGGAAGTCCACACCCAGCGGGACGCCATGCCAGAACGCCATGGAACACACTCCCGCGACGCTGAAGATGAGCGAGAAGGTGAGGAAGTACCACTTTTTCCCCAGGAAATCGATGTTTGTGTCTCTAAAGAATTCCACGCTGCTTACGATCCCTTCAAAATCGTTTTTTGGGTAGGGCACGGCTTCAGCCGTGCCGCCCCGAGCGAATAACCACGAGGGCTTTAGCCCCTGAGGTACGGCTCTAGATACTCAGCGCTTCTCCGCGCTGTTTCCTGCTCAGCACCCAATCGAAAATCACCCGCGACACAAACACCGCCGTAAACAAGTTGGCCAGCAAACCAAACACCAGCGTTGTCGCAAATCCCTTGACCGGCCCCGTGCCGAACAGGAACAGAATCGCCGCCGAAACAATCGTCGTAACGTGCGTATCGACAATGGTGATCCAGGCGTGGCCGAATCCCTGCTCCACCGCCGAGGGCGGCGTCTTGCCGTTCCTCAGCTCTTCCCGGATGCGCTCGAAAATCAGCACGTTCGAATCCACGCCCATGCCCACCGTCAGAATGACCCCGGCAATGCCCGGCAGCGTCAGCACCGCGCCAAAGTAGCCCATGAACCCAAGCAGGATGACCAGGTTCAGGATCAGCGCTACATCCGCATTTACACCCGCCCAGCGGTAGTAAATCAGCATGAAGACAAGGACAGCGAGCATGCCATAAATCGCTGCCCGGACGCCGGAACGAATCGAATCGGCGCCCAGCGACGGCCCCACCGTCCGCTCTTCCAGATACTTAATGCTGGCCGGCAGAGCACCCGAACGCAGGGTCATCGAAAGATCCTGCGTCTCTTGCTGAGTGAACCGGCCATTGATGATGCCGGTGTCGTGAATGGCTTCCTTAATCGTCGCCACTTCCTGCACCTTGTTGTCGAGAACCACCGCCAGAAAGTCGCCGACGTGCGCGGAAGTGAAGGAGTAAAACTTGCGCCCACCCTCGGAGGTAAGGATAAAGCGAACTGCCGGCTGGCCATTTTCATCGGTGGAGGGTTCCGCGGTGCGAAGATCGCGCCCAGTCACAGCCGAGGCGCGAGAGATTATGTACCACTGTTCGCCGCCTTCGCTGTTGCGTGAACCGATGCTCTTCCCTTGCATCAGCACCGCGTCCGGAGGCAGCACGCCACCCTTGTCCTGCAGCGCCTGATCCTGACTCGAATAGGGCCCGCCCAGCGATTGCTTGATCTCCAGCATCGCCGTGGACTGCATGATTTCCTTCACTCGCGCCGGATCGTCCACGCCTGGAAGCTGCACCAGAATCTGGTACTGGCCGAGTCCGTGCTCCTGGATCACCGGCTCGCTCACGCCCAGCTGATCGATTCGGTTGCGGATGGTCTCGATCGCCTGCGCGACGGCGCGGTTCTTCAAGTCGGCTAGGTTCTGCGACTTCATCGAAACCGTCCAGGAATTTTCCGCGCCCGAGCTGGCGTTGTACTCCGGCAGCCGGTCGGAAATAAGACTCTTGAAATCGCTGGTCTGATCCGGCGTAATGCCCTTCACCACGATCATTTCCGGATGGTTTACCGGGTCGGGCTTCGTGATGTCGGCGTAATTGATCTTGTGCGTGCGGAAGTCTTCCTTCAGGCGCGCCATCGCGTTGTCGGAGTCCACATTGACCGCGTCGTTGACCTGCACCTGCAGGATCAGGTGCGTTCCGCCGCGCAGATCGAGACCCAAATGAATCCGGTCGGTAATCGCCGCCAGCATACCCTTGCCCGACCACTCCTTCGGGACACCGAAGACGCCGAACACGAAGACCAGCAGGATCCCGATGATGACCGTCAACTTCCAACTAAGGTTCTTATTCATGAAAAACCGTCAAGGCAACCGAGAGCTCTAACTGATAGCTGAGAGCTGACAGCTGACAGCTGCCTCTACTTTCCTTCTTCCGCCGTCGTCACCGATACCACCGATGCGCGGCTGATTTCCAGCTTCAGATTATCGGGCGGCACGCGCAAAACCAGCGCATCGTCCTTAATACTCATGATCGTCCCGCGCAGGCCGCCGCTGGTTACGATCCGGTCGCCGTTCTTCAACTCGCTCAGCATGGCCTGCCACTTCTTCTGCTTGCGCTGCTGCGGCATAATCAGCAGAAAGTAAAAAATGGCAAAGATGAACACCAGGGGCGCCAGCCCGAGCAGACTCGTGCCGCCAGGCAGTTGCAGCCAAAACGCCAAAACGCCAGGAATACCGGAGAATATGATTTCCACTGCCAAGTTGATCCTCTGTAGCGAAATACCTTATTCCAACCGCGACCGCCGGAACCGTCCATCGAGCCTGGCCGAGCGAAACTCGGCACAGGTTTGCTTCTTTCGCCGTTTAAATGCGGGAATTCTTTTCTCCTATGGCCGGAGATCCTGTAGCTGGCAGGCTAGAACCGGCGATGCCGCGCCCCGGTTTCGATCGGAACGGCACAGAAAGAAACGCACCTTATCCCCAAGTTAAATAGAATGCCGGACGGCCGCCTGAGGTGTCAAGGACACTACGCCGAATTTACATCGATCTGGGTACCCCACTCATCGCGTTCTTTGCGATGAGTGGGATGCCGAAGCGCCCAGAGCCAATAGATTAAGACGCGGGCTCCTGACCCCTGAGGGAGATAGGTTCTAGGAAACCTGGGGAGCAGTACCGCCTCCCGCCCGGATCCACGCCCGCACCGTCCGCATGGTGGCCAGATAATAGTGCAGGTTGTGGACCGTGTTCAAAACCTGTGCCAGCAGTTCGTTCGAGGCATACAGATGGCGCAGGTAGGCCCGCGAATAACGCTGGCACACGCGGCAATCGCAGGCAGGATCGAGCGCGTTGTCGTCCTGCGCGTACCGCACCTGCTTGATCGACACTTTGCCTTCGGACGTAAACAGCAATCCATGGCGGGCGGCGCGGGTAGGCAGCACACAATCCATCATGTCAACGCCCGCCTGCGCATACTGCGCGATCTCTTCGGGAGTTCCAACTCCCATCAAATAACGCGGCTGGTTGGAAGGAAGATGCTCAAGCGTGGACTCGACAATGTCGCGAGTAAGCTCGCGCGGTTCGCCGACGCTAAGCCCGCCGATAGCGTATCCCGGGAAGCCGATGTCGATGGTCCGCTCGGCCGATTCGCGGCGCAGGTCGCGGTCCATGCCGCCCTGCACAATGCCGAACAGCGACTGAGTTCGAGAATGACCTATCCCCAAATTGTCATCCTGAGCGAAGCGAAGGACCTGCTTTTCCTTGTCCAGAGCCGATGGCTGACGGCCGCTCGCCCAAGGCACCCCGCCCTTGTGCTCCTCAAAATAATTCTTGCAGCGCCCAGCCCAGCGCAAGGTCAGCTCCATCGAAGCCCGCGCACGCTGAGCGTCGGCCGGATATTCAGTGCATTCGTCAAACGCCATGATGATGTCAGCACCCAGACCGATCTGGATCTCCATGGCTTTCTCGGGACTCAGAAAGTGCGGCGACCCGTCCAAGTGCGAGCGGAACGCCACCCCTTCTTCGGAAACCTTGCGCAGATCGTTCAGGCTGAAAACCTGAAACCCGCCGGAGTCGGTAAGGATGGCTCGATCCCACGCCATGAACCGGTGCAGCCCGCCCATCTGCCGAACCGTCTCCACCCCAGGCCGCAGATAAAGGTGATACGTGTTGCTGAGCAGAATCTCGACGCCAAGTTCTTCGAGCACATCTTGCGAGACGCCTTTGACCGAACCGAGCGTTCCGACCGGCATGAACACCGGCGTCTCGACCTCTCCGTGAGGAGTGAGGAGCTTGCCAGCGCGAGCCGACCCGCGAGTGGTTTCAATCTGCAGGTGAACAGACACGGGGGGATTCTAACGGATGTTAAAAGATTGAGCCCTTCGTGCCACCGGGCTCGAGCATCACTTCAGTATTATAGAGGCGTGGATTCTCCACCAGTGAGGCCCGTTCGCATGATGAAGACAAGGGTTCTAGTGTGCCTGCTGTGGCTCGTGGGTTCTCTGGCCCATGCGCAGAATTCCGCCGCGTCCGCACAGGCGAGCGAGAGTCTCTTGATTGCGCTGGAGAATGGCTGGAACCAGGCACAATTGCATCACGATTCGAAAGCCCTGGACGGACTGGTGGCCGATACCTTCATCAGCACCGACAATGATGGCACCTTCATGACGAAGGCGCAGTTCCTGGCTGACAATGCAGACCGCTCTTACGCTCCCAGCCTGATGACAAATAGTGACGAACGGATTTTCCTCTATGGGAATGTGGCCGTGGTTGCTGGGATCTATCATGCCAAAGGCCTTAACAAAGGTAAGCCCTTCGATCACTATGGGCGATTCACCGACACGTGGGCCTATTTGAACGGCAAATGGTTGTGCGTCGCCACTCATACCAGCGCGCTCAAGAAAAAACCTTGAAAATCACGGCTACCTCACGCGCAGGACGGCTAACGTGGCGAGCTAGAAGTCTTGCCGTCGCGTTTTACTCTTACATTCCTCCTTCTTGAATCTGCGGCTTTTCCTTTACTTCGCGTACTGATTCTTAACTACCTCGCCGCCCTTCATCACAAACTTCACTCTCTCCAGCGTAGTAACGTCCGCTAACGGATCGCCATCGACGGCAACGATGTCGGCCCACTTGCCCGCCTCAATTGTGCCGACCTTGTCGGACCACCCCAGCAGATCGGCGTCGTTAATAGTCGCCGCCTGAATCGCCTGCAACGGCGACAGTCCCAGCTTCACCATCACCGCGAATTCATGCGCGTTGAGGCCGTGTGGATACACGGCGGCATCGGTCCCAAAGCCGACTTTGACGCCCGCGGCAAACGCGCGCGCCACATTCTTGCGCGCGGCGGGCATCACTTCTCGCGCCTTGGCAATCAGCTCGGCTGGCGCGCCGGTCCTCTCCGCATTTTCAAGGAACCAATCGCCCAGGTAGAGCGTCGGGACCAGATAAGTACCGTTCTTCTTCATCGTGGCGATCGCCGCGTCGTCAATGTAGGAGCCGTGCTCGATCGAATCCACGCCCGCCTCCGATGCCCAGCGGATGCCCTGGGCCCCGTGCGCGTGCGCCGCCACCTTGCGGCCCAGCCGATGCGCGTCGGCCACAATCGCCTTCATTTCTTCGATCGTGTATTGCGAGGCCTGCGGATCGTCGCCATGCGAAAGCACTCCGCCCGTGGCGCAAACTTTGATCAGGTCGGCGCCGTACTTGATGTTCTCGCGCACCTTGTGCTGGACCGCCTCGACGCCATCGGCCACGCCTTCGCTTTGCGCGTGGTACTCAAACGGCAGCAGATTGTTGTCGCAGTGTCCGCCCGTAATGCTCAGGGCCGGCCCGCTGACCAGCATGTGCGGTCCCGGCACGTCGCCGGCGTTAATGGCATCGCGCAGGGCAACGTCGGTAAAGCCGCTCGCGCCCACGTTGCGGATGGTCGTAAAACCGGCTTCGAGCGTCACCCGGGCATTGCGCGCTCCGATGAGCGCCTCGCGCGGCACCGAAGTCGCCAGGCGCGAGTAGCCGAAATTGGTGGGCATCGTGACATGCGTGTGTGCGTCAATCAATCCCGGCAGCACGGTGGCGTTCGAAAGATCGACCATCGTTGCGTCCTTTGGCATGATCTGATCGACAGCCCCTGTAACCTCTGTGATCTTGTCACCCCGAATGATGATGGTTTGGTTGGCAAGCGTCTTGCCAGTCTTTACATCCAGCAGATGTCCGGCGCGGATGACAACCGTCTTTGGCGCAGCAGCAGGCGCGGCTTGCGCCCAGGAAAAGTTGATACAGAAAAGCAAGAAGATCGACGCAAGCAGAGTGCGGCTGAGTTTCATTCCATCCCCCAAAAAGAATTGAGCCTTGGCCGAGTACCTTACAGCTTCGGAGCGGGCATCGGCAAGCTTTTCGAATTCGCCACCTGACCGACCCGTGATATAGAGTCAATGACAGTAGCCCTGAACGGAACACGATTTCCCGCTCGTATGCCGAAGCCTCGCCGCAATGCGCCCTCAGTCCCGCTCGACGACGCCCTCTTCGCCGTCAAGCAGCGCAAGCCGGTCCCGCATGAATTCGTGCTCGACGCCATCGCTCCGCTGTCGCCCACAACCCGCCCCATGTTCGGCTGTCTCGCAATTTACGTGAAAGACAAAATCGTCCTCATCCTCAGGAACAAAGAAAAACGCGACCAGACCGCCGACAACGGAGTGTGGCTCGCCACCACCGAGGAGCACCACCGGAGTCTGCGGCAAGAGTTCCCCAACATGCGCTCCATCAAGGTGTTGAGGAAGAAGGTGACAGGATGGCAAGTGCTTCCCGCCGATGCCGAGGATTTCGAAGAGACGGCGCTGCACGCCTGCGAACTCGTTCTCGCCGGCGATCCAAGAATCGGGAAAGTGCCCGGCGCACGCCGGCCTTCAAGATCGGGGACCAAGAAGGCGCACATGAATAAGCCGCACCCTAAATAGTTTGTCATCCTGAGCGAAGCGAAGGACCTGCTTTCTCGCGCGCGCAAAAAACTGTAGCTACCCGTTTGCACTCAGGATACAAACTCCAGTGAAGAAACTGTGACCGATAACCCCGCCAAACCGGCCCCAAATGGAGTGCGAGCCATCGCGGCGCTGTTCGCTCTCTGCGGAATTTATCTGGGGATCGTGGCCGCGCTAATGCTGTTTCGCCCGGGCACGGTATCGATGTCGGCCGGCGCTCCACTGTTATTCGGACTGGAATTGGCAGGTCCCTATATGTTCCTGCTCATGGCGGTCGCCGGAGGCGCGGTCGCGTGGGGCTTGGTGAAACTCAACAACATCGCGCGCCGCGCCGCCTTGCTGATTGCCATCGCCGGAATCGTAATGCTGGTCCCGTCAGTCTCGGCCGCAACTGTAATCGTCCAACCAAAAGCGCTGACGTTCGGCGGACTGGGGATTATCGTGCGAGTGATGGCAGCGTGGTATTTGTCACGGGGAGAGATCGTAGAGCAGTTCAAAACGCGACCCTAAACCACGTCCCCCCTCGAACTTTATTTCTTCGCCCGCGCCGCCACTTTCTCCCCCACTCGCTCGCTGACCTTGAACGTCATCTTCCCCGCCTTCTTATCCGCGTCCACCACCACGTGGTCGCCGTGCAGCACCGCGCCATCCAGAATTTTCAGCGCCAGCGGATCCTGCACCAGCTTCTGGATGGCGCGCTTCAGCGGACGCGCTCCGAAGTTTGGATCGTAACCTTCGGTAAAGAGAAGCTCTTTGGCGGGGTCGGTCAGCTCCAAAGAAATCTTGCGGTCGGCAAGCAGCCGGCGCAAGTCTTCAAGCCGCAGATCGACGATTTTCACCAGCTGTTCCTTGCCGAGCGGATGGAAAATGATGACGTCGTCCACGCGATTCAGGAACTCGGGCTTGAAGTGTCCGTGCAGCGCCTCCATCACCAGCTTCGAGCCGTCTTCAAACTCTTTCGAACTCATTTCCGAGGCCCCCGCCGCGCCCGCTTTTGGCGCGGTGGGGTGGAGGTACGCCGAGCCCAGGTTCGAGGTCATGATGATGACCGTGTTCTTGAAATCCACCTTGCGGCCCTTGCCGTCGGTAAGACGCCCGTCGTCCATGATCTGCAAAAGAATATTAAACACGTCGGGGTGCGCCTTTTCGATTTCGTCGAAGAGCACAACCGCGTAAGGATGCCGCCGCACCGCCTCGGTGAGTTGTCCGCCCTCATCGTAGCCAATGTATCCCGGAGGCGCGCCGATCATACGCGACACGGCATGCTTCTCCATGTATTCCGACATGTCAATGCGCACCAGGGCGCGCTCGTCGTCAAAAAGAAACTCGGCAAGCGCCCGCGCCAGTTCAGTTTTGCCGACGCCGGTTGGCCCCAGGAAGATAAACGACCCGATCGGCCGCTTCGGATCGCTCAGACCGGCGCGCGAACGGCGGATGGCATTCGCCACGCGTTCCAGCGCCCCATCCTGTCCGATGACGCGCAGCCGCAGCCGGTCTTCCATGTTGATGAGCTTCTTGACCTCGCCCTCAAGCATCTTCGAAACCGGAATGCCAGTCCACTTGGAAACGATACGGGCCACGTCTTCCTCATCCACCTCTTCTTTCAACATCCGTGTGGAGCGGGTGCCCTCGCCCGCTTTGCCGTCGATTTGGGCAGTGACCTTCGCCAACTCCTGCTCGGCCTGACGAATGAGCCCGTAGCGGATCTGCGCCACGCGTTCGAGATTTCCTTTGCGCTCCTCGGCCGCTTCTTCGATCTTGAGCTGCTCCAGTTTTTCTTTCAAAGCGCGAGCCTTAGCGATGACGTCTTTTTCCTGCTTCCACCTGGCCTTGAGCGCGTTTGACTTCTCGCGGATGCCCGCCAGTTCTTTCTCGACGTTGGCCAGGCGTTCTTTCGAGTTCGGATCGTCTTCTTTTTTCAGCGCCTGCTTTTCGATTTCCAGTTGCGTGGCCCGCCGCTCCAGTTGGTCAATTTCGGTGGGCATGGAGTCGATCTGGATGCGCAGTGAGGCCGCGGCTTCATCGATCAGATCGATGGCCTTATCGGGGAGGAAGCGGTCAGAAATGTAGCGGTGCGACAAAGTCGCGGCAGCGACAATAGCGGAATCTTTGATGCGCACGCCGTGATGCACTTCGTACTTCTCTTTCAGTCCGCGAAGAATCGCAATCGTATCTTCGACGTTCGGCTCGCCCACGAAAACGATCTGAAATCGCCGCTCGAGCGCGGCGTCTTTCTCGATGTACTTGCGATATTCGTTTAGGGTGGTAGCACCAATGGCGCGCAACTCTCCGCGCGCCAGCGCCGGCTTCAGCATGTTCGAGGCGTCGATCGCCCCCTCAGCCGCGCCCGCGCCGACTAGGGTATGCAGTTCGTCGATGAACAAGATGATCTGGCCAGAGGAGTCCTCGATTTCTTTGAGCACAGCCTTCAGACGATCTTCGAATTCGCCGCGGTATTTGGCGCCCGCGAGCATCGCTCCCAAATCGAGCGCGACGACGCGCTTGTTCTTCAGCGCTTCGGGCACGTCGCCGGAGACAATGCGCTGCGCCAGGCCTTCGACGATGGCCGTCTTGCCCACCCCCGGCTCGCCGATCAGCACCGGATTATTCTTGGTGCGTCGCGAAAGCACCTGCACCACGCGGCGAATTTCTTCATCGCGGCCGATGACGGGATCGAGTTTCCCGCGCCGCGCCTGCTCGTTCAGGTCGCGGGCGTATCGCTCCAACGCCTGGTACTTCGCTTCCGGATTCTGGTCCGTGATGCGCTGCGATCCCCGGACCGCCGTGAGCGCCTTCAGAATGGCGTCGCGGGTAGCACCGTGACGAGCCAACAGCTCCTGCGCCGGGTCTCCGTGCTTTAGATCGCGCTTCAGGCTGGCGAGCGCCAGCAGGATATGTTCGGTCGAAACGTATTCGTCCTTAAAAGTGTCGGCTTCCTTAAAAGCCCTCTCGAGAACTTGATCGATCTGCGCCGACATCGACGGCTGCTGCGCCCCACCGCTTCCCGAAACCTTGGGCAGCTTTTCAATTTCTTTGTAGAGGTCGCTGAGCACGGCCTGCGGCCCGATGCCGATTTTCTCCAGCACGGGCGCGACGATGCCTTCGCGGTCCTCGACCAGCGCCGCCAGCAGATGAACCGGAGCCAGTTCCGGATTGCCGTGCTCGGAGGCGAGCTCATTCGCGCGCTGGACCGCCTCCTGCGCTTTGACGGTGAATTTGTCCCAACGAATTGCCATGGCTTCTATTCCTCTAGCCCTACGTCATTCTGAGCGAAGCGAAGAACCTATGCAGTTTGGTGGCGGCGAAAGAACAGAGGTCCTTCACTTCGCGCAGATGACAGATTTTTCGATTTCAAACGAAGCGGGAGGCATTGGTTTGCCTCCCGCTGAGTTTACAACCGCTGGCCTTTACCCAGCTGACCACTGACCACTGGTTTATGCGGCCTTGCTGGCGCTCTTCGGCTCCTTGGCTTCCAGCGTCTTCTGGCCACCGACGTTGACCTTGATCTGCTTCGGCTTGGCTTCGGCCTTCTTCGCCAGCTTGATCTTCAACACGCCGTGGTCATAGTCGGCCTGAACGTTGTCGTGGTTGACTGTGCTGGGGAGCATGAAGGTGCGTGTGAAGCTGCCATATTGCCGCTCCACGCGCCGGTAGTTCTCTTCTTTCTCATCCTTCTCGAACTTGCGCTCGCCGTGCACGGTCAGCGTGTTGTTTTCGATGCGGACGTCGATGTCCTTCTCGTCGATTCCCGGCACTTCGATTTTCAGCGTGACGTTGTGCTCGTCTTCGTAGACGTCCACGGGCGGAGCAAATGCGGTCGTGGTTAGCGCTTCATCCTGCCCAACCGGCCCACGAGGGTCGCGGAACAAACGGTTCATGCGGTCCTGCAGCGTGACGAACTCACGGAAAGGGTCCCAACGCGTAATCATGTTCATAACTGAAATCCTCCTACTGGAAGTTCATTCGGGGAGCTATCGGAAGCTCCCAGTTTGTTAATTAGTGTCACAAAATCATAAAATCTTAGTGTGTTATTGTCAAGTAGTTTATCTTGTTATGTGTCAGTCGCTTACGCTTAATATCAGACACTGAAGGTAGCTGGTCTCCGGCACGTTCAGCAGGATTGGATGATCCTTGGACGCCCCGCGGCTCTCGACAACGCGCAGGGATTTGTGGGCGTCCTGGGCCGCGTCGGCCACCACCTTGAGGAAGTCGGCGGCACTGACGTGGAACGAGCAGGAGCAAGTGACCAGAATCCCTCCCGGCCGCAGCATCTTCATGGCGCGCAGGTTGAGTTCTTTATACCCGCGCAGGGCTTTTTCCAAGTCGCGCTTGGTCTTGGCAAAGGCCGGCGGATCGAGAACGATGGTGTCGTAGCGCCGGTTGGCGGCAGCGTAGTCTCTTAGAAGATCGAAGGCGTTGGCCTCGATCCACTCCAGTTCACGCCCATTCAGAGTCGAATTCTTCTCCGCCATTTCCAGCGCCGGACGCGAGCTATCCACTCCGGTGACGTTCGAACACTTCGCGCCGGGGTGCAGAGCGAGATGCAGCGCGAATCCGCCCTGGTAGCAGAAAGCGTCGAGGGCTTCCCCGTGCGCGTATTCGGCCGCCGCCGCATAATTTTCCCGCTGATCCAGAAACGCCCCGGTTTTCTGGCCTTCGAAGCCGTCGTAATGAAAGCGGACGCCATTCATGCTGACGACGGTTGAACTCTTCTCTCCCCAAAGCAGCCCCGACGGCCGCGGCGGCAACTGCTCTAGTTCACGAATGCGGGGTTCGACGCGCTCCACGATTCCCGCCGGTTGCAGTTCGTCGCGCAGCGTTTGCAGAATGGCCTCGCGTACCGGTGCCGCGTCCATGGCCTGGGTCAGGATTTGCACGCAGAGCACGTCGTTATAGCGGTCGATGATTAGCCCAGGCAAAAAATCAGCTTCGCTGAAGACCATCCGATAGGCATCGGTATTCCGGACGAGTTCTTTGCGGTAGGCGATAGCGGCGCGAATGCGCTCCGCGACCAGAGCAGGCAGATCGTCGACCGAGCCGTGCGAGATCATGCGGATCGCGATCTGCGACGAAGAGCTGTAGAGCGCGGTTCCGAGAAATTTCCCCCGAGGATCGTGGACGCGGACCAGCGCGCCGGATGGGATGTCATTCGCCCCGACAATGTCCGAGCGATAAACCCACGGGTGGCGGCCTTGCAGGCGCGAGGCTCCGCGCAGCGAGAGTTTCACGGAGGGCTCCGCGTGTTTGGCGGAGGCGGCAGGTTTTTTCGGCATGAATAGATGTTATCGCGGAGCGATGGAAGACGCTGTGTTGTGTGGTGGCGGGGCTCTGCCCCGTCACCACACGAGGCCTTAGGTTTCGATCGCGATTGTGTCTAACTTCCTTTTGCGCCTGCCTAGTTCTCCCAATCTCTGAACCGCCCCCACACTAGCCGTGACCGCGCCCGTCATCACCTTCTGCCAGGCCGCCTGGAACTGCTCCATCTCAGGCGCGGTTCCAACCGTGATGCGCGTGTAGGTTGGCCATACCGGCCAGATGCGCCCGATATATACGTTTTGCTTGGCCATGGCATCGATCGCCGCCTTCGCCGGCCGTTTCGTGTCCAGCATGAAGCAATTCGATTGCGAGGGAATGTAGGAATATCCGTTGCGGTCGAGCCATTCAAAGACCTGGCCGCGAGTGGTGGCATTGACGCGCTTGCGCTCGGCCACCAGTTGCGCGTCCTTCAGGCTGGCCGAGGCGGCGACGAGAGCCGTGACCGGCTTAAAATTCCAGCCGCCATAATTTTCCAGCTTCTCCAGCAGATCCGGGCGGGCGAATACGGCGCCACAGCGCAGGCCCGCCATGCCGTAAATCTTCGAGAACGTGCGCAGCAGCAGCACGTCCTTGCCGGCCCTCACCAGGTCCATGACCGAAACCGCGTCGGAAAAATGAATGTAGGCTTCATCGACGAGCACGACCGAACCTTTGGGCTTCTTCTCGACCAGGTATTCGATATCGGAATGGCTGGTCAGCGTGCCCGTAGGATTGTTGGGGCTGCAGACATAGAACACGCCTGCATCCGGAGCCGCGGCCAGCATCGCCTTCACATCGTGCGCGTAGGTTTTCGTCAGCGGGACGTTCACCACCTTCGCACCCATCGCATGGGCGGCGAACATGCCCGCTTCGTATCCGGGATCGGCGGTCACGTAGCTGCGCTGCGGTGAGGTGAACGCCGCCACCGTGTGATGCAGAGGCTCGCTCGATCCGGCATAGACGAGAACCTGCTCCGGCTTCAGCCCTTCCATTTCCGCCAGCATCTTCACCAGATCGTCCGTGAGCCAGTCGGAATAACGGCCGCCTTGCGGAATGATGGCCGCTGCGGCTTCGCGCGCCGACGCGCACGGCCCGAGCGGGTTTTCGTTGGCGTCAATCCGGATCGCATCTTTCGGGAAGCTGTGGACGCGAGCGTGAGCCAGCATCGGTTCGGTGACGATGCGAAATGCCAGCGCCGCCGAAGCGCCGGCCGCCAAACTGAGAAACGAACGGCGCGACGCGGAAGGAAGCCTGAAGTCGTTGTCTTGCGGGGCTATGTCTTGGGGAACCATCACTCACCTCGTGCGGGCCATCTTATCTCGAAAGCGGCCGCGAAATCAGCCTCAGAAAGAGTTCGTACGGGCGAGATCGTCCAAGTGTCGCAACCCGGAGGACACATAAACGCGGGACCGAATCGAGTCCCGCAAGGAACGGCACAGCGGTTGCGACATAGCTAGCCCGTCCTCACACGAGCGCTAGCTGGCCTCCGCGGTTGCGAGTCCGCCACCGACCGCGTCTTCATCTTTGTCGCTCTTTCTGTCCCGGGCGACCGACCAGGCGACGGCCAGCGAAACCAGCATCAGCATCGCAGCCAGATACCACGGCGCGCCCGGCAATCGGTGCTCCGGAGCGATGAAGAAAGCGAAGGTCAGCGAAAACAATCCCGGTCCAATCAGCATGGCCACACCCCGCAACGATGCCAGAGCGCCCTGCAGTTCTCCTTGTTCGGAGCGCGAAACCCGTCGCGTCATCAGCGACTGCGAAGTAGGTCCGGCCAGCGACCAGAGACAATTCACCGGGATCCCCACCAGAAAAACCACTGCCGATGGCCATCCGAACATGACGAACCCCACCGTCGCGAACACCAGTCCCGTGAGCAGCGTGCGCCGTTCTCCCAACCACGCCACCACCGCCCCGACCATGGAGTAAGAGACCATCTGGGCGATGCCGACCATGGCCAGCGAAATCCCGATCATCCGCGGGTTCCACGCAAAGCGATAAATCACGTACAGGACGAACACGGTCACGTAGATTTCGTGGGCGACATATCCCAGAAAATTGACCGTTGCCAGGCCGAGCAATTCGACATGGGAGCGAAGCAACCGCAGAGCTCCCAAAGGATTCGCATTCTGCCATTGCAGCTTGGGTTTCCGCCGCTCCGCAGGAAGCGACTCGGGCAGCACAAACAGACCGTAGCAGAAGTTCAACAGGCTGCCCACACCCGCCACCCAAAACGGTAGCCGTGGATTGTGCATGCCAAGCCAGCCTCCGATGGCCGGCCCCACGATGAAGCCCAGGCCGAACGCCGCGCCCAGCAGGCCGAACGCTTTCGACCGCTTCTCCGGTGAAGTCACGTCGCTGATGTAGGCAGTCGCGGTCGGAAGGCTGGCGGAGGTGATTCCAGAGAGGACGCGACCCAAAAACAACCAACTGATCGAGGGTGCGAGCGCCATAACAAAGTAGTCGAGCGCCAGGCCGAAGTTCGAGAGCAGAACGACGGGCCGCCGGCCGAAGCGATCCGAGAGCAGGCCGAGCACCGGTGCGAAGATGAACTGCATGAAGGCCCAGGTGGTCGTGAATAGACCGATGTATTCCGAGGCGCGCGCCGTGTTGCCATGCAGAAAGTCGGAGATCAGCTTGGGCAACAAAGGCGCGATCATGCCAAACGACAGCATATCGAGCAGCACGGTGACGAAGATAAAGCCGAGCGCGGCGTGACGTTTAGTGAACATGACAACTCTCCGCTTCGAGTGAAATGGAATCCAGGGCCTTCAGCCACAACTCGACCGCTCGATCCACGCGTGCGCGATCGTGCGAGGCACAGTAATCGATCATGAAACCGCGAAATCCGGCGATGACGATGGTTGCGAAAGCCCGCGCTTCCGCCTTCGAGTGTCCTTTCCGCAGCAGCGGCTCCGACAAAAACTCCAGCCAGTCCTCGACCGACGAACTGAGAAAATCGGCGAACTGCCGCGGATGACGAAGTGCCAGCGTGTAAGTCTCGAGGGAAAGCCTGAACGCCAATTCCGACTCCGGAGCGCTCATCTGCTTCCAGATGGCGCGGCAGGCGTCGGAAGACTGCTCGTAGCGAGCCTCGCGCATCTTGCCGAAGCTGGCTCGCTGTCGCTCGCGTAACCGCCGAATCGCTTTGGCCACCAGCTTCTCTTTCGAGCCGAAATAGTAGAGAAGGACGCGCGGGCTCGAATGTACCGCCTTGGCTAGCGGGCGCAGCGAGAGCTCCGCCACGCCTTTCTTGGCTATGTATCCGACGATGGCATCGAGCAACTCTTCGGGACGCTGCTGATCGGCAATCCGAACCATGGGGAAAGACGATAACATAGTTGAAACGATCGTTTCAAGTATGTGTGACGGTTCGTGTGGGGACGGCTCGTGTGGGGACGGGCGCCCTCGCCCGTCCAAGCCGAGCGCAGCTCGGCAGTCGCCCACGCTCACTGCAGCTCTATGATTTGTTTCTAGTGGACAGCCGACTGTCCCGCCGGAGAGGCGGCCTGCTCCTTATGGCTGGCGCGGTGTTCGCGCCGGATGGCGAGCAGATCTTTGTGGAGAAGGTCGAGCACATCGGAGGGTATTTCAGAGCCCCACTCGTCGATCTCTTTTTCTTCCCAATGGCCGTTGAGGCGGAGCGCGGCGTCGGTAAGATCCTCGGGAAACGCCTGGCGGTAATTTCCCTCGCGCTGCAGCACATCGCCGAACTGGCGTCCGGTGTGCATTTCGTAGATGCGCCGCGCCGAATTGCCGCCGTTATTGATGAACACCAGCAGTACTTCGCCTTCCTCGGCGTAATCGGGACGATAGAACCAAGCCTGCGGAGCATCGGCCTTGGGACGGGCGCGTTTTCTGCCCGTCACCGTCACCACTTCCTGCTCCGGCTTCACTTCGTTTGCGGGAACGTAGTAATAGATTCTCTGGCAAGATTCGCAGGCCATGACCGTCGCGCCACTGCGCGCTTCGTTGTAAGTCTGCGGACGCAGCATCACCTGGCAGCCCATGCACTTATGATCGCGAACTTCGGCGAGGCCGCTGCCGCGGAACTTCGCGACACGCTCATAGTGACGAAGCACATCTTCGGAAATCCCCTGCCGCAGCCGGTCGCGTTCGGCATTCCGCTCGGAGAGCTTCTTCTGATCTTCGGCCGTAACTTTCCGAGCTTCCTCTTTCTCTTTTTCGATCTCGGCCGTCTCCGCCTTGAGCTCGGCTTCCGCGGCTTTGACTTCCTTTTCGCGTGCCTCGACGTTGACCATCACCTCCAGGATGCGATCTTCGTTGAGGCGGATTTCCTGCTCGGCAAACTGGATTTCATGCAGAAGGGCTTTGTACTGGTCGTTGGTTTTGACGTCGAGAGATTGGTCGCGATATTTGGAAATTTTGCCTTGCAGGTCTTTGATGTTGGCTTCGAACTTCTTGCGGTTGGCCTCGTCGGTCTTGGCTGTAGCCCGTACCTTTTCCAGGTGAGCCTTGGTTCCAGCCAGCTTCTGCTCGATCGCCGCCACGCGTTTCGGCAGCGCGGCGACTTCGTTTTGCAGCGCGCGGATCTCGCTGTCCGCCGCTTGCAGTTCCAGTAGTTTCTCTATATCAGGAAGCATCGGTTCGGGGAGTCACTAGATCGATTCTAGCACGCGAGAACGGCCGGGCTTGTCTGGTGTGGTGGCGGGGCTCTGCCCCGCCGGACGGGGCAAAGCCCCGTCCCCACACAACCGCAAGCCAAGGCCCGTTTGTGGTAGCCTGCGAAGTTCGTTCCGCTTCGCAGATAACAAAGAACAACGAACAAAGAACAAAGAACAAAGCACCGCACGGAGGCCCGTCTTGAAGTCGCAAAATTTCGCACTCCTTCTATTGCTCATTACGATGATCTTCGCTATCGCCACGCCTGCACTGTGCCAGCAGGACAAGGCCAGCAACGTCCTGGTCGAGCGCGTCGGCGACACCGCCTTCATTCAACTGCACGCGCCCAGCTTCCAGGCGCTTTCACCGCGCGAGCAGGCACTGGCCTATTGGCTGACGCAGGCTTCCATCGCCATCGACCCCATCATTTACGACCAGCTCTCCGCCTACGGCTTGCAGCAAAAGCGCCTGCTCGAAGAAATCATGGCGCATCCGAAAGGAATCGATCCGGCAGCGCTGGCCAAGATCGCCGACTTCACCAAGCTGTTCTGGGCCAACCGCGGCAACCACAACGACACGACCTCGCAGAAATTCCTGCCCGCTTTCACTTTTGAGGAACTGGAAAAAGCCGCCCTGCGCGCGCAGCAAAATGGAGCTTTCGGCACGCCCTATGCCGATCTTCCGCCCCTGAAGAAGCCAGCCGACGTGAAGCACGAGCTCGAGTCCTTGCGCCCCTCGCTGTTCGATCCCGCTTTTGAGCCGATGATGATTGCCAAGAATCCGGTGGGTGGAAAAGACACCATTCAAGCCAGCTCCAACACTTTTTATCCCGGCCTAAGCCTGAACGATCTGAAAGGATTTCAAGATCAATATGCGCTGAACTCGCGGGTGGTGAAAGGCGCGGACGGCAAACTCACCGAACTCGTCTACCGCGCCGGCACGCCAGACGGCAAGGCTCCTCCCGATCTGTATGCGACGTATCTGAAGCAGGCCAACGAATGCTTCGAGAAGGCGCGCCGCTACGCCGATCCCGCGCAAGCCGAGGCGATTGCCCATCTCATCCGCTACTACCAGACCGGCGAATACGCCGACTGGGTTGCCTTCGGCACCGCTTGGGTGCAAAACGACGCCACGGTCGATTTCGATAACGGCTTCATCGAGGTCTATCGCGACGCTCGCGGAGCCAAAGGAAGCTCGCAAAGTTTCGTCACCATCACCGATAAGCCCATCACCACCGCCATGAAGAAGCTAGGGGCGAATGCGGCCTACTTCGAACAGAAGGCTCCCTGGGAAGACAAGTACAAGCTAACGTCGTTCAAGCTTCCCGTGGTCAAAGCGGTCGAAACCCTGATCGAAACCGGCGATTTCAATGTAACCACGATCGGCGACAATCTCCCCAACGAAAACGAGATTCACGAAAAATACGGCTCCAAGAATTTTCTCTTCACCGGCAGCACGCGCGCCCTGGATGATGCCACCGGCAAGACGGCGGCCGCCGAGTTCGCCGCCGGTCCCGCCGAGGTCGAACGCAACCTGAAGTATGGCACCGAAGCCGAGGACCTGATGACGGCGTTGCACGAAGTCATCGGCCACGGCTCCGGCAAGTTGAGCGAGCGAGTAAGCGGCGGCGCGCAGCCCTTTCTAAAAGAATATTTCTCTACCCTGGAAGAAGGCCGCGCCGACCTGATGGCGCTGTGGAACGCGTGGGATCCCAAACTGAAAGAGCTGGGCCTGATCTCCAACCAGGAAGAAGTAGCCAAGGCCATGTACGACAACGCGGCCGCAGCCGCCTTGCTCCAGTTGCGGCGCATTCCGCGCGGCGACACCATTGAAGAAGACCACGAGCGCGACCGCCAGTTGATCGCCCACTACATCGCCGACCAGGTTCCCGGCTCGATCGAGCAATTCACGCGCAAAGATAACGATAACGCTAAGACTTACGTTCGCGTCGTCGATTATCAAAAAATGCGTCAGGGCGTAGGCATGTTGCTAGCCGAACTAATGCGCATCAAGGCCGAAGGCGATTACGACGCGATTAAGGCGCTGGTCGACAAATACGGAGTCCACTTCGATCCCGCGCTGCGCGACCAGATACTCGCGCGTTATAAGAAGCTGAAACTGCCGACTTATTTTGCCGGCGTCAATGCTCACCTAACCGCCAGCTTGGGCAAGAATGGCGAAGTTGAAAAAGTCGAGATCCATGATTGGGACAATCCCGCAGCGCAGTATTTGGACTACGGCGCAATGTACGACAAGGGCCTGGCGCGAGGGACGAATTAGGAGAACTGCGGCGGGTGCCCCATCCTTCCGCGCACTTTGCGGAAGGGTGGGATTCCACGGAATTCAGCCCCGGAGGGGCGACCGAGTTACCGCTATCCTGCGTGTCTGCTGGCGTCCCTATTGTAGTCTCTGTTAACTCGGAAGGTATTAATGGGGGTTACTGCCACCCCCCTCCCCCCCGGCCTCCTAGAATCATGAAGTTAGCGGGAATTTCCGGACTTGGTCTTTGAATCATAAGGACTTATATCAAAGTATTCCGGAATAAGGACTTAGCGTCAAAGCCTCCACTTTTTGGTATTTCGGAGGGGTCTGACCGCCGGTTATCGCCTCGACTTTTACTTGTCAAAGAGCGCTGAAAAATTACTTTGGAGTAACTTCGCGGGCCGTCTTTAGAAGACAGGCACACTTACTCACTGCCCTAAGCAGGGAATATTGTCGCATTGGTCGGGCTGGATGTCTGTGATGGCACTCACAGTTTGGGTGTGATGAAACTCGAGACGTGGTGCAGCCAGACTACGGACCTCGTCGGCGAAAGTTTTGCCGTAGCCAATTGCATATGTGAAATCTGATGATGCACCAGAATCGGAAAAAGCGAGACCTGTTATCGCTATATGCTCCGGCGGGTGGAGTAATCAACTTTGAGCTTGGATGTTCGGCCATACCCTTGTCGCAATCGCATGTATGCCTCAAGGGTCCAGAACAGGCGTTCCAGAGGCGATCCACAATTGCCGTCTTGGTGCCCTCGACTCCGGACCCGCCGGCGGGCTTGAGGACGATTTTCAAATTTGCATGGGCAAGTTCCCCCTCTTCCACGTGGTGGACGACGTCCGCGGATAAAATTTCATCTAGCCCGCCCGTGGCCTCCAGTTCGCGAATCGCTTTTGCTTTCAGTTGGTAAGCACCACAGTAAACCTGCTGGTCCTTATCGCTAAACTTCCCCTCTGCACGTTTTTTCTCATTCCTGCGAAATGCCAGACGGCAGCCATAGCCGTGAATGAGCTCCTTGGTAGGGACGTACCTTTCCCAGGTTAAGGATGCTGAGAGGGACCCGTCACCCTCGGGTTGAAGATTTAAACACTTTCCCCACTCGAACACGCGGCCTTTACCTTTAAACGATATCGGGTAGACGGACTGCCGGAACAAACTATCGCCGTCTGGGATGTGCTTGCATTTCATACCGGACTCAGCCGACTAGCTCTGACGGATCGGAAACTGCCCCCGTGATCAATCGTTGGACAGGTTTCTTCCAATAGGCGGCTCTAATTGAGGGGAGAGCGAGGGATGGATCCGTCAATCCATTTGCCGAATAGTCGATTCGTCGCTTGATGCGTTCTGGCGAGGATATTAACGCGGAAATCTGATCGGCACTGATAGTCAGATACAGGTTATCCGCTTCGTTTGACCAATTGAAGACAACTGACCTTGGCCCGTGATTGAAAATGCGCGGTGCTGGAAACGAATTAGCCATTAGGCCCGCCGCAACGTAGCATGCAGCGTTGTAAACAGGGGCGTCAATTTTCCATTCGTCCCCTTCTTCGAGTTCGGTCATTTCGCTGAGCGCCTCCCCCAGTTCCTGATACTCCTGGTTCAACTCTGAGTCCCAGATGATCGGCACGCTTGAGAATGTGGTTCTCAGGATCAGGCTCTCTGTTGGAGGCATGGCGTCTATGAATCCGCTATCGCTGGGATGTAATTGCCTCGTGAATGCATATCTCCCGGAGGAATCCAGGACCGGGGGGACCGGAATGTCTGGCGACCTAGAACTTGAATCTAGGATGACCATGGCTTGTCGGTAGATGCTAGTGGGATAGAGCATTTTGAAATCCCTCGATACTGAGGCCTATATTTTGTTGCGCCTGCGCTGCCGCGGCCAGCGCCTCATGCAGCAGTGACGATTGCTGAGTGCTAGTAAGCTGCTCTCTCGTTTGGATATTATTGTTATCGAAAGTCACGCTGGCTGCGATGAAATCCTTGGTCTGAGGGTTCGCCGAGATGCTTGCCGCTGCGGGAGTAGGCCCAACAATTGACATGGTCAGAACTTGAAGCCGGTCTACGCTCCATTTCGTGAGGGAGTTCATCTTGATGGTAGCAACCTCACGACTTATATAGGGCCGATTGATCTGGAAGATGAAGTCCTCTTCATTGGTGATCCTCACGCCATACTGACTGGGTATGATTGCGGTCAGCGCCTTGTTGGCTTCTACAGGACTAGACTTCAGAGCCAGAAACTGAACGTTGAGAGCCACGCGAACAACGGCGCCTAAGACGGCGCCTCGACCGATATCGTCTATGACTTTCACTAGCTCGGTGTGGAGCTGACTCGTATCTTCGATCAGGGCGAACGATAGCTGTGTTATCTCATTCGGGGGAGAAGCCGGCGTTAAGTTGAAGTCAATTCGCGTCGGGTGGGCAATGGAGCTGGCCATAATGCCACCACGCTTCCCCTGGGCGACGCTCGGCATAAGAGGATTCGCCTGTCTCTGGAACTTGTCCGGATCTCCCCCCCAGACTCGCCGATAAAGCTCAAGTGCAGAGGGCGGAGGAGAGGACGGGGTGGCTGGGAATAGGGTAATGCGGCCGCTTAAGGCTTTCCATTCATTCATTGTCGTACCTGGTCACGGCGTGCTGTCTGGCATTTGCGGCGGAGGTGACCGCGATTTGTGGGTTCCGCCTTACAGACACGGATCAGCTTCGTCTCCGCTAGCCTCGATTATACATAGCCGCGAATTATACAAAAATTCTTCGTTGTTGATCCTAGGGCGGCTGACACCACGCACCCTCCCATGAAAAAGGTCACAGGTATCACCGTGACGGCCTCGGTCGGGATCATTATCTACCGGTCTCGGCTAAAGATACATAGACCGTTTTGGTGCTAGGGGCGAGCGCGGGATGGTTCGCGGGGTCGATGCGAGGGCGAGTGTAGGGCGGACACTCCTGTCCGCCGGTCTTGACGTTGGGGTTGATTTTGATCTTGCCGGGGCCTGCGAGAATCAACGGGAAGTCAAAAAGCAAGGGCAAAAGCAAGGGCAAAAGCAAGGGCAAGGGCAAGGGCAAGGGCAAGCGCAAGGGCAAAAGCAACATCAAGGGCGGCGGACAAGAGTGTCCGCCCTACACGGAAAGTGAACAGTTTGCCGGTTCGGGCCTTCCATAGATCATGGCCTACTCTTCCATCCTTACACGCAAATACGAATATCGGCGGCGCATGCCACATTACCAAAAGCCGGGTTATCCGGTTTTCGTGACTTTCTGTAAACTCATCCGCGATCCCTTCCCCGACGCGGCGCGCGATCTCATACTGGCGCATTGCTTGCACGACCACGGGAAGCGAATCGATCTCCAGGCGGCAGTGGTTATGCCCGATCACGTGCACCTCCTGCTCACTCCCCTGCCGGACGAGCGTGGCTGGCCCCACCCGCTGCCGGCGATTCTAAAGCTCATCAAAGGCATCTCGGCACGCAGCGTGAACAAGTTGCTGGGAACCTCCGGGCCGGTCTGGCAGGAAGAGTCGTTCGAGCACACACTGCGCAGCGACGAAAGTTTCAAGGACAAGCTGGAATACATCCGCCAGAACCCAGTGCGCAGGGGCCTGGCAGCCAGGCCAGAGGATTATCGCTGGCTCTGGTGTAGGGCGGACACTCCTGTCCGCCGCTCTTGATTTTAGTGTTGCTTTTGATTTTGCCGGCGCCCAAGAAAGACCAACGTCAAGGGCAGCGGACAGGAGTGTCCGCTCTACACAACCTTACTTCTCCCCCGGCATCGGGTGCCGAGCCTCATCCGCGTGCGGCACTAACTGCTGATAGACGGCTTGCGGCACGTGCGAATCCCAGTAGCCCGCGGTCTTGGCAAATCCAACGACGCCAAAGAACAGCGCTGCAATTCCCAGAGCCATGGCCCACGCTGGCAGCTTCGCGGGCTGAGGCGTTGGCGTTGGAGTCTTCGTCAGGGACAAGCTGGGCCGGGGCAAACTGGGCCGGGGCAAACTGGGCAGCGATAGCGTCAGGCTGAGCGCATCCTTTGCTGGACAGACCGCTACACACTCCAGGCAGCCGGTGCACTCCGCCGATTTGATCGTCAGCAACTGGTCGACGGGCAGCGCCGACGGACATGCCTGGGCGCATTTCGCGCAGTCGATGCAGGTCTCTGGGTTGCGGCGGATGCGGGCTGGGCTGAAGAACGACGTGATCCCGAGCAACGCTCCGTACGGGCACAGATAGCGGCACCAGAAATTCTGGACCAATAACGACGCGGCCACCAGCACAGCCAGCGTGATTGCTCCGGCCTCGCCGAGGTGGCGGAAGAAGTTCAGCATCTTCACGTCGGCGATGATGCCGTAAGGGCTGTTCATGAACGCGGCTAGTTCATCGGCCGCCATCGAGGTGACCGCCCAGGCGAAGAAGCCGAGCAGCAGATACTTCAGTCCGCGCAGCGGAATATCGAGCCAGCGCGGCAGGGTAAAGTTGCGCCGGAAGAGCTTTTGGCCCGCGCGCCACAAGTATTCCGAGATCGTTCCCACCGGGCAAAGCCAGCTGCAGAATGCCTTGCGGAACAGGAACGACATGGCCAGAAACGAGATCAGCAGAAACATTCCCGCCGGATGCAGCGTGGGCACATGGTGGGTAAGAATGAAGTACCGCAGGTTCATCAGGCCGGCGATCGGCAGCCAGCCCTCGACGCCAGCCGGTCGTTGCAGGGAGATCGGCAGGGAGGCCGGCAGGGAGGCCGGCGCGCCTCCGGGCTCAAATTGACGAACCCAGAAATAGAAAGTGGCGCCGATCCAGAGGTTGAGCAGCAGGAACGCCGCCTGGAAGCTGCGGCGTGTGATCTGCGAGCGGTCGCGATCGGTGCGGCGGATCAGTTTCTTTTTTGGTTTGGCGGAGGGTTTTGGCCGCGCCGGAACCGGCGCCGGAAATAGAATCGGAGGAATTTCTGGCCGAATTTCAGTATGAACTTGCGTTGCCATGAGACCATTCCTTACCCGTTCAGCGTAGATGGCCCGTGACCCGAAGGATGTGACTTCTGTCACGGACTTCGTAAAGTCAGAAGTGAGAAGTCAGAATGCAGAAGTAAAACCCAAAATTCACGATGCTAGGTTTTTCACTTCTGCATTCTGACTTCTGACTTCTGCAATTTTTCCCGACCCGTGATACATCTTGTATTTGACCCTGCCGATCGCCATCTTTCTGTTTTTCGCCGGCGTTCTCGGCGGCGCGCTGAACGCCGTCGCGGGCGGCGGCAGCTTTATCGCCTTTCCGGCACTGCTGTTCAGCGGAGTCGCTCCCATCGCGGCCAACGCCACCAATACGGTTGGGCTTTGGGTGGGAGTGACGGCCAGCGGCGGCGCTTATCGCAAGCACCTCGACATTTCGCGGCGCGTCATGATTCCGCTCGCCGTGACCAGCGTGATTGGAGGAATCGCCGGCGCCTTCCTCTTGCTGCACACGCCGGCACAGACCTTTCTGCGCGTTCTGCCCTGGCTCATGCTGGGAGCGACGCTGTTGTTTATATTCGGCAACCGCCTGGGGCGCGGCTCCGGAAACTCCATCGCCCGCGATGCTTCTACCAAGGCCGTGGTCGTCGCGTCACTGTTGGAGCTGGTTTTCGCGGTTTACGGAGGCTATTTCGGCGGTGGAGTTGGCATTCTGAATCTCGCCATGCTGGCGGTGCTTGGCATGACCGACATTCACGCCATGAACGCCTTGAAGGTGGTGCTTGGCGGGATCATCAACGGCATCGCGGTGATTACCTTCATTCTGGCCGGAGCGGTGGTCTGGAAGCAGGGCAGTGTCGTGATTGTGGGTGCGGTCTTCGGCGGATACTTCGGCGCCCACTACGCGCAGAAGCTTCCGGGGGCGTGGATTCGCAGGTTCGTCATCGCGGTGGGAACGTCCATGACCGCGTACTTCTTCTGGAAGGGCTATCGCTGATTTCCCGTAGAGACGCGGCTTGCCGCGTCTCCCGCCCGCGCCCAAAGGAGACGGGGCAAGCCCCGTCTCTACGGAAATGGGGCCAACGCCTAGGGCCTTGACTTTCGTAACCTGCCCTGCGGCTGCCGCCCGATGCCATACTAGGCGGAGCATGTCCTCCACCGTCACCACGCAAAAAGGACCGCGGGGCTCGCGCGTCAAGCTCGGCGGCTCCATTCTTGCCATGGTACTGCTCGAAAACGGACGTCAGATCCGCGGCCGCATGAATCAACTCTCGGTCAACGGAGGCCTGCTTTCGCTCGAACGCCCGCTCGACGAAGGCATCGAGGTGACCGTCGTGTTCCACCTTGGCTTCAGCCTCCGGTGCCGCGCGCGCATGTTGTTTCCCATGTGGGCCACCCAGGGATGTCTCCAGCCTTTTCGCTTTTTGGAATTGTCCGACGCCAACCGGGCGGGCCTGAACCGGGAATTGGAAACCCTGGTCCGAGGCGGCGCGCCGCAGGAAGAGGAAGAAGCCGAGTAGGGTATTCGACTGCTATCGTAGAGACGCGGCTTGCCGCGTCTCCGGCCCGCGCCCAAAGGAGACGGGGCAAGCCCCGTCTCTACAGCGGAGAAAATCTACGCCGTTGCCAGAAGCTCTTCCAGCGAATATTTCTCCAGCTCCCCAATCCTCTCGATCGTGATATCCGGTTTGGGATACTCGGCCACCAGTGCCGCATCCAGCGCGTAATGTCCCTGGCGCGGAAACACGGTCGTCACTCGCGTGCCCCAATGCTCCTTGATCGCCGCTAAAATCCGTACCTTGTCGTCGACCATCACGTAATGCGCCGCCGGATACTTCGCCTCTACATCGTCGAGTTCCAGTTCCTTGTGGATATAGATGAGAACGTGCCCCTCGAAGACGTCATAGAGGCCGGACCGGTCAACCTTGCGCGGCTGAAACACGACATCGCCGTCGCTCAGGATGACCGCCTGTCCCAATCGCCGCGCGTACTCGACCGCATCCAGCGACTCCGGATAGAGGCGGTTGGCAAAGGGATAATCGATCATGAAGTGCGAGACGGCCAGCAGCTTCGGATCGCGCGGCCGCTCGACGCGGTAACGTTGCAGCGCGCCTAGATAGTCGGCGTATCCGAGTTCGGCGCGCAACTGCTCGAAGATTTCCCAATAGCGCTGCTCGGAGGCCTCGCCCACTTGATGGGTGAGGTAGCGCTTCAGGTCTTCCGCCACGCGATCGTTATCGAGCAGCGTATTGTCTACGTCGAAAAGGAACACGGTGGCCGGAATAGCGTCAGGGTGATGCACACGATCTCCCAAGGAGAGGTGGCCTTATCATGCCAGAAATCGCGGAGCTGCGGGCCACGAGCTGCGGGCTGCGGGCTACAAGCCAGCAAATGAAGGAGTTGCTTGAAGCTCGAGACCCTCGGTTCGTAGCGAACTTGCGCCCGTGATCTGAGGACTTGCCAGCATCCTTCCCCATAGTGTACAAAGGCATCGGTCAAACAATTGATAATCAGCCGAGGCGGGGTACTGTGACTCTGCCTCACAAACCGGCGAACCCTTTCGCCGCTCCTAGGAGCCTTTCCTCGTGGAACACATCGATCCAGACATCCATAGTCGCTTCGACACACGGTCCAGCCGGCCTTGTGAATTTTGCCGGGAACACGACTCGAAATTCCGCGAGCGCCGTCCGCTCGACCAGGTGGTGGCCAGCAGCCGTAAAGCCATCGCCTCGGCCCATTTGACCGAGGACGGCTACGTCCGCCACCGCATGCTTGAATTACGCCAAATCGCCGCTCGCGCGCCCCTCACTGCGGCGTAACCGGCATATTTTTTTGCGCTTTCGCGATCTTTTTCGCGCAACTTTCGCGCTGGCGGGGGTTCTATAATAGTTAGGTATAGGTAGGCCCCGAATCAGGGGTACCCTGTGCGCGGGGGGAGGCTTCCTGTGCTGGCCGCTCGACGATCCTGTTTCCTGCTCTGCTTCTTGTGGGCATTTTCCGTCGCTGCCTGTTTGCCCGTTCAAGCTCAGATTAATGGAGTCCCTGCTTCCGTCACTTCGCTCGGTTTCGGCGGCAGCAACAACCCCAATCCCGGTGTCCGAGCCAGCGTAACGTCGCTCGGGCCAAACGGTTACGGCAACAGCCGGCCGGTTTTTGGAAACTGCTGTGCCAACTTCTTCATGCCGGCGAACCCGAATCCGGCACTGTTCTTTAATGGCCAGTTCTCGGATCGTCAGGTCTTCAATCGCCAGTCCTTCAATCGTCAGTCCTCGGGTCGCCACCGCCGGCAAAGGGATCACGGAGTCTTCCCCGTCGGCGTGAGCGAGCCGGTCTATGTCCCATACGCTGTTCCCTACGCCGTTCCTTCCGACGACGCCTACGCCGACGAAACCGATGACGATTCGGCGGATTCCGATTACGTTCTCGCACCTGACGACCGGCCAAGGGAGCGGAACCCGTATTCCGCCGCCAAACGCCATTCAAGCAGCCCGGTCGCCGGAGTGTCTGCCAAATCGGCCCCCGATGAGTCGGACGAGCCGGCGCCGGCTGGGGCGGAAGAGCCGGTAACCGCCCAGCCTTCGACCGTGCTCGTTTTCAAGGACGGCCATGAGTCCGACGTGCTCAACTACGCCATCGTGGGGGATACGCTGTTTGACCTTGGCGCTGGCCGCACCCGCAAAATCCCGCTGACCGACCTCGATCTCCCCGCCACCCACAAAGCCAACGACGAACGGGGCGTGGACTTCCAGATTCCGGCGAGCGCCCGGCAGTAAGTCGAAGTCCTACAGCCTGTGGTGAAACTCCAGTGCCCAATAGCAGCGCCTAACAGCTTGCGGAAGAAGTCGTCCGTGAGCGAGAGCCGTGCCCTCAGCGGCTAAAGCCGAATTCAAGACAATGCACTTACTGCAGCGCTGAAGCGCTGCTCCACCCAAAATCAAGGGCTACGCGGAGTCTTTCCGCAGCCTGCTAAAGGCGCATTTGTAGTACCGCACTTACGGTATGCCTGAAGGCATACCCTGATACGAATCTTACTTCCGCCACGAGCTAGGAACCACGGCGGGCGACCCCCTGTGGTAACCGCCTCCAATTTCCCTCCGATTTCCCGCTTGACACGGGCGCCTCGATAAATGGATACTTATGCATCAAGGTGCATTTTTATTCATGTCGAAAACGGCGCGCCACAAAGCGATCCTCGACCTGCTCGACTCGGGTCCTGTCGAAAGCCAGGACTTGCTGCAGCACCGGCTCGAGCGCAAGGGCTTCGAGGTAGGCCAGGCTACCCTCTCTCGCGACATCCACGAGTTGAAACTTGTCAAAGGCGCCGAGGGCTATCGGCGAGCGGACGAGAGCCTGGGCGCGGAAAACGTTTTGCCCTCGGTGATGCATCTGGTGCACGAGTTTGTGGTCGAAATCCGCCAGGCCCAGAACCTGCTGGTGGTGAAGACCACGGTCGGCAGCGCGCAGCCCGTCGCCGCCGCACTCGACGCCTCGCACTGGCCCGAGGTCGTCGGCACGCTCGCGGGCGACGATACGGTACTGGTCATCGCCAGCGACAAGAAGAAAGCGCATGCGCTTGCCCGGCGTATTCGCGGACTAGGTGTTAGGTCTTAGGTCTTAGGAAAACCAAGTTCTAAAACCTAAGACCTAAGAACTAAGACCTAAGAACTAAGACCTAGAGCAAGGAGCACAACAGATGTCTAAACAAGAGAAAATCGTTCTCGCCTACTCCGGTGGGCTCGATACTTCGATCATCATTCCGTGGCTCAAGGAAAACTACGCCTACGATGTGATCGCCATGGTCGCTGAGGTGGGCCAGGGAGACGACGTCGAAGCCGTCGTCGACAAGGCCTACAAGACCGGAGCCAGCAAGGTGGTGGTTGAGGATCTGCGCGAAGAGTTTCTGACCGGCTACGTGTGGCCGGCGCTGAAAGCGGGCGCGGTGTATGAGAACAAGTATCTGCTTGGCACCTCGCTCGCCCGGCCGGTGATCGCGAAACATCAGGTCGAAGTGGCGCTGCGCGAAGGCGCCTCGGCCGTCGGCCACGGATGCACCGGCAAGGGCAACGATCAGGTCCGCTTCGAGATGGCTTACCAGGCGCTCGCTCCCGAACTGAAAGTCGTGGCGCCGTGGCGCGAATGGGATCTGAAGTCGCGCGAGGATTGTCTCGACTACGCCGAAAAGCGCGGCATTCCCGTGGCCGCGAGCCGCGAGAAAATTCACAGCCGTGATCGCAACCTCTGGCATCTCAGCCACGAGGGCGGGGAACTCGAAGACGCCGCCAACGCGCCGTTCGCTAGCACATGGCAGATGACGAAGTCACCGCAAGAAGCTCCCGACCAGGAAGAACAGGTCGAAATCGGCTTCGAAAAAGGTGTGCCCGCCTCGGTGAACGGGATGAATCTCGATGCCGTATCGCTGGTCGAACTGCTGAACGAGATTGGCGGACGCAATGCTGTCGGACGCATCGACTTGGTTGAGAATCGATTCGTCGGCATCAAATCGCGCGGCTGCTACGAGACTCCCGGAGGCACGCTGCTGCTCGCCGCTCACGGGGAGCTCGAGGCTCTTTGTCTCGATCGCGACCTGCTCCACTTCAAGCAGCACGTGGCGCTCAAGTATGCCGAACTCGTTTACTTCGGCCAGTGGTTCACGCCGCTGCGCGAGTCTCTTGACGCGTTCGTTGAGACCACACAAGAGAATCTGACCGGCGCGGTCACGCTGTCGCTCTACAAAGGCAACGTCAGCATCGTCAGCCGCAAGTCGGATTACTCGCTCTACCGCACCGACCTCTCCTCATTCACCATGAGCGCAAGCTATGATCAGAAAGACGCCGAAGGCTTTATCCGCATTCTGGGATTGCCGTCGCGTTGCCGCGCTCAGACGCAGGCAAAAAAGCTAGAGGTCGCGTAATGAAAATGTGGTCCGGCCGCTTCCGGCAGCCGCTTGACCCCGAATTTGAAAAGTGGCAGCGGTCGTTTCCCTATGACCAGCGGCTGCTGCCTTTCGAACTCGCCGCCAGCCGCGCCCACGCCAACGCTCTCGAACACGCGGGAGTACTTTCGTCGGAAGAGCTTTCGGAGATCGTGAAAGCGCTGGGAGAAATCGGCCGCCGTGCTGAATCCGATCCAGCATTTCTGAACGATCCGGAAGCCGAAGACGTCCACCACTTCGTCGAAAGACAACTCGCCGCGCTGATCGGCCCGACCGGATACAAGTTGCACACCGGACGCAGCCGCAACGAGCAGATCGCGACCGATCTCCGCCTCTTCGTGCGCCAGAGTATCGATACGCTGCAGAACCTGCTGGCCGATTGGATCGAGGCGATGCTGGCTCGCGCCGAGGGCGCGGGCAACTCGGCGATGCCCGCGTACACGCACCTGCAGCCGGCGGAGCCTGTGCTGGTCGCGCATTGGTTGCTGGCTTATGTGGAAATGTTTCTGCGCGATGCCTCGCGCCTTGCCGACTGCCGCAAGCGCACGAACCTTTGTCCGCTGGGATCGGGCGCCGTAGCCGGAGCGACGCTCACCATCCCTCGCCAGGTCATGGCCGCGGAGTTGGGGTTTGATGGCCCGACGGCGAACAGTATCGACGCCACCAGCGACCGCGACTTCGCCATCGAATTCGTCGATGCGCTTTCGTTGCTAACGCTTCACCTGAGCCGCTGGGCGGACGAGATGATCCTGTTCTCAACTCCCGCCTACGGATTCGTCGAGTTGCCCGAGCCCTACTCGACCGGCAGCAGCGCCATGCCGCAGAAAAAAAATCCCGACTTACTGGAGCTGGTGCGCGGGAAAGCGGCGCGCGTCATGGGATGCGCCACCACGCTGCAAGTTTTGGTGAAGGGATTGCCTCTCGCCTACAACAAGGACCTGCAGGAAACGCAAGAGCCTCTGTTCAACGCCGCCGACACGGTCATCGGCATGTTGCCGCTCGTGACTGGATTTGTGAACACCGTCGAATTCAACGAAGCCAAAATGAACCAGGCGGCGCAATCGGGCTTCATGAACGCGTGGGCCGCGGCCGCATATCTTGTCGAACGGGGAGTGCCCTCGCGCCTCGCCCACGAAGCGGTCGGCAAGGCCGTTGCTTTGGCCGTGGAGCGCGGATGCGACTTGCAAAAGCTTCCTCTCGCCGATCTGCAAGCGATCCACTCGAGCTTTGACGCGGCGTTCCACTCCTGCCTCGGACTTACTGAGGTGCTCGCCCTGCACGACGTTCCTGGCGGCACCGCGCCTCGTCACGTCAAGCGCGCGCTGCAGAGTGCCCGGGAGCGGGCGGCTGCGCTGCGGTCCGTGGAACAGTTCGCAAGCCGCTAGACTGAATCCAGCTGCTGTAGCCGCCGGCAGCTGCCGAGCTACGCTCGGCTTGGACAGCCGAGGGCGGCTGTCCCTACGCGTGCGTCACTACGCGCGTCACCCAAGATCAACGGCGGACTCGTTTTATCCGCGGCTTACTGGGGCGCTTCGGGCTTGAAGATCACGCCTTGACTGGTGCGGCTGTTCATGACGACGCGGATCGACTCCGCAAATTGCAGGTGGCGAACACAGCCCTGCTCTTCCACCGCTGGTTGTTCCGTCAGCCACCGCCAGTCGACTGAGCCTTCGCCGGTGTCTGGATTTACGGTGAAGTAACCGGTATGAAAGGCAGTGAGATTCTGGAAGAAATGGCTGCCTTGCGATGGGGTGACGCGAAGATCGCGGAATCCGGCTTCCACAATCACGCGCGCGCCCGAGATTTCGTCCCATTCGACGGGAATGCCGAGCCAAGGCTCGGTCGATCCCCAGCGCCCTGCGCCGATCAGTAGATAGGGCCGGTTCTCCGCGTTGAGCCGGTGATTGAAGTAAGCGACCGCCTCGGCCACTTCCTGGCTGCGGCTGCGCTCGAAGCGCTGCGAATCGACCACGATAACATCGTGAAGGCCGTCGACGCGGCCGTTGCCTAGAACTTGGGCGCTCTGGCAGATCAGGCGTTCGGGTTGCACATCGTCCAGAGTAAAGTCTTCGGTGTCGCGCGCGAGGGTCAGCGGCCGGATCTGCAGGAAACCAAACTCCGCTACCTGGCTTGGCGCTTCGCTCGTCACTGGGCCATCCTGCTGGGGCAGACGCACCGCAAACTCGATCTCCACGGGATTGCCTAACGCATCCTCACCTGCCTGAACCAGGACTTCGAGAATCTCAGCCAGGGGGAAGGTGCCATGCTTGAGCATGGGGGCAAAGGTCACGATGCGCGGCCCCTGGCGGCTCGTTCCATCGTAGATGGCGTGGTTGTCCCTGGAGTAAGTGGACGCCAACGCCCGCAGGGTGCCGTCGTTCTGGGCGGCGTCGAGGCCGAACCGCTTCTCGTGCCAATGCCCGGGACGGCCATCCGCGGAACCATCCAACTCCAGGGCCCAGAATTCCGACTGTGAGTTGGCGAGGATGTCTTCGACCGAGGAGAACTGCACCAGGTTTTGGGGATAGCGGGGGCAGAAAGTCAAACACTTGCCTCCATCCACGACGGCGCGGCCGAGGCCGAGAGCGACGGCGGCGATGCCGTCTTCGAAGGTCATTGGAGACACGGGATAGGAATTGTGCGAGCGGACGACGCCGGAGAAATCCGGATAAAAGCGCTGGCTGTGCCGCGTGCCCACAACCTGCTGCAGAATCACCGCCATTTTTTCCTCTTCCAGACGGTAGGGCGTGGCCCGTACGTAGGCCTTGGCATGGTGACTGAACATGGAGGCGTAGACGCGCCGGATGGCCTCGCTGAGCGCCGTCAGCCGGGCTTCTGGATCGGCTTGCTGGTTACCCAGCATGAAGGTTTCATACACGCCGGTGAAAGGCTGATATTGCGAATCCTCCAACAGGCTGGAAGAGCGCACCGCCAGCGGATGGTTGACCTCGGCGAGGAACGATTTCAGGTCTTCGCTGAGGGCGGCGGATAGCGGAGCGGCCAGAAACCTGCGGTGAATTTCGGCATCGTCTTCGCATTGCAAGGCAAAGTCGAGGAGGTTGTTCTCCGCCAGGAATTGATCGAATACATCCGTCGCTAGGACGACGGCGGGAGGCACCGAGATGCGCACGCCGGGAAAACGGCGGGTCAGACGGCTCTTGCGCAAAAGGTGGCGCACGAAGGCGAGCCCGCGGGCTTTTCCGCCAAGGGAGCCGGAGCCGATGCGCAGAAAATTCGACTCCGAAGGCTTGAACGTGTCGGCCCTGAAGTCGCCGATCAGCACCTCGCTTTGTTCGCGGCGGTACTGGTTGATCGATTCGATCAGATCGCGGCGCAAATGTTCTGGGCTGGGGAAATCCGAAACTTTCCGCGGACGGAGTTTGGCCGCCAACGCAAACTCGGTGCGCGCCATGAGCCAATGGGAAAAGTGATTGCTCTGCGAGTGAAAGACAACGCTTTCCTCGGGAACAATTCGCAATTGCTCTTCCAGTTCGTTCATGTCTTTGGCGCGCGCGACCTCGGTCGAATCCGGCAGACGAAACACGAAGTCGCCAAACCCGAATTCCTCGGTCAGGATGCGGCGCAAGTCTTTCAGCAGCGTGGGAGAACGCTTGCGCAGAAACGAAAAGCCCTCGGCGTGCGCCCGCGGGCGGAACTCGGTGCGGCTGGTTTGCAACACTACGGGCGCGTCGGGCACCAGGCTCTTCACCAGGCGCGCCAGTTCAAAGCCCGCCTCCGGACTGAGCTTGCCCTCCATAGGGAACTCCACGTCCGACACCATGCCGAACAGATAATCGCGATACTCCTGCACCAGACTGGCCGCGTCTTCGAAGTTCGAGCTCAGCAGAATTCGGGGCCGCGCCTGCATGCGCACCAGTTTGTGCGCCACGTTGATGCCTTCCTGGATCACGCGCTTCGATTGCTTGATCAGCTCGGTATACATTACGGGCAGGAACGAAGAGTAGTAACGAATGTTGTCTTCCACCACCAGCAGCACGGGCACGCCGATGGCCCGCGTGTCGTGCTGGACGTTGCGTTTGTCCTCGATGTACTTGACCATCGCGATCAGGATGCGGGCATTGCCCTGCCACAGAAAAATGCGTTCGATCAGGGTGACGGGGTTGCGCGCCACGAAATTCTTGATCTCGCGATAGTCGTAGGCCAGCACCAGCACGGGAACATCCAGCCCGGCTCGCTTCACTTCGCGCGCCAACTGCGCCGCGTCCATGTCGCCCACGGCGAGATTGGTGACGATCAGATTGAATTGCGGCTGCGAGCGGGCAAGCTCAAGCGCTTCGGCGCAGCTGGAGACGTGCGTAATCCCCGGAATCTGCCGCAGGTTGAGTTCGAGCGATTCGTCGATGAGCAACTCGTTCAGCCGGCCGTCTTCACGGAGGATGAAGGAATCGTAGAGGCTGGAGACTAGAAGAATGTTCTGCACTTTGAACGGCATCAGGTTTTCGAAGCCTTCAAAGCGCTCTTCGGCGTCGAGGATCGGCTCGGCGATGCGGCGGAGGGACATGGGATCGCTGTCAGCTAATCATACTCGTGTAGAAGACGATGAAAACTGGGTGCGGTGCCCCATCCTAACGTCGCGCTTCTTGTGACGTTAGGACGGGAACCTTGATCTGAAATGCGGATCTTTGGGGGCGAGCCGGTTTGCGAGACTTGGCAATGCAGCCTTTTCTGTCTATGAGAAAAGAGGCTCCAAGTCACGGGCGCCATGTACGACGCGAAGGACGAATACTTCCTCATCGTTGAATCTGTAGAAGAGTAGATGCTTGGGAAATCCTGAGATCGCGGATCGTCTTACGCCCCGTAGTGTGGGAGGACGAAATGTGCACGGCGTGCCGGCAGCAGGACGGCGGACCACGAGCGAGACAGCTGACGTGACCGCTTTCTCCCAGCGCTGGGACAAGCGGTGTCCCGCCTGGGCGGCGTACCAGTCTGCCTGCTCCAGAACGTCGGCGATGGCCGCATCACTGAAGACGAGCCGACGCTTTCTCACCGGAGGCGAGCGCGCTCGCGGAGCGCGGGGATCAGGCCCTTGCGACGAATTTCGGCTAGCGGGATTTCGATTTTCGGTCCCCTGGCGGCAGCGACGAGTTCCCGCTCAAGATTACCCAATCGCCGTTCTTTGTCCTGACGAATCAACTCTCGGACGTACTCGCTGGGCGTGCCCCAGTCGCCGGTAGCGACTTGCCTTTCGACATATTCCTTGAGGGCTTCGGGGAGGGAAATGTTCAGTGAGGTCATCGGCATGGTTTCATAATATGACAGTTTATGAATGTAAGCAAAAATTGCAACTGACGTGCCAAAGACGAACCCGCGTTATACTTCCCACGTAATGTGGCCCAACCCGCCTTTGGGGCTGTCGCTGAGGAAAACATGGCCGCACTGATCGATGCCATAGACGTAAAGCGCAAAATGTTTTTCGAGTTGGAAAACACGCCGTTCGTGTGCCTGGAAGCGGAGGTTTCCACCCCGACCGCCAGGGGCGGCCAGACCTTGGTCCGCCTGAAGATGCGCAACCTTCTCACCCGCGCGGTCTTTGACAAGACCTTCAAGGCCAGTGACAGATTCAAGGAGCCGGACCTCCAGACGGTCCCGGCATCCTATCTATACAGCGACGGAAGTGGTTTCCACTTCATGGACCAGGAGAGCTTCGAGACCCTCACCCTTTCCGGCGAGATGATCGGGGACGCTCTGGACTTTATCGTGGAAGGAGCCATCATCCAGTTGCATAAGTACAACGGCAACCCCATCGGGTTGCAGCTCCCCGCCCAAGTGGAGCTGAATGTCACTTATACCGAACCCGGTGTCCGTGGCGACACCTCCAGCGGCAGCGTGACCAAGCCGGCGAAGCTGGAGACTGGCATCGAGATCCGCGTTCCCCTCTTCATTAAAGAAGGGGAAACAATCAAGGTATCCACGGAGACGCGGGAGTTCGCGGGGCGGGCCTGATCTGACGCAGGGTGGCCCGTCCTATCGCGGAGCGAAAGGCGGGGATGGCGGGTGGGATGTGTTTAATAGGATGAAGATCCGACCTCCGGCATCGTAACGCGGAGTCGAACGGTGGCGGCGGTTCGGGAGGCCACCCTTCGGCCAGGGCAGGCTTTCTCAAAAGCGCGAGAAGTGGCGCACCCCAGTTATTTCGGCCAATGTTGAAGTGGCCCACCCGCCTGTTCAAGTTCGGGATGGCGAGGTATCCTTTTCCTTTCGAATGACCGCCAAACTTCCAGAAGAACTACTTGTCCTCATCGCGCAAGTAACGAACAAGCGCGCCCGCCTTGTTTTGGACACGATCGTTGAAAAGGGAAACGTCACAACTGAGGAATTGCAGAAGTTGGGATATGATCATGCGCCACGTGCCGCACGTGACGTGCGGGAACTCGGTTTCACGCTCGTCACGAAAATGGTTAAGAATGCCAACGGAAAACGCATGGCGCAGTATTCCTTGGCGCTGAAGGTCGAGGCTGGGAAGACGGGCAGGCTTCAGTTACCCAAGAAAGAGCGCGACGCGATTATCAAAGCTGCAGGCGGAAAATGCCAACTATGCGGGGCCGCACACGACCTCCAAGTTGACCATCGCGTGCCATATCAAGTGGCTGGCGAGTCGCTTAAGGGAAGTGCGAAACCTTACATGGTGCTGGACGGAACCTGTAACCGGCGCAAGTCGTGGATTTGTGAACACTGTCCAAACCTAACAAAATACAAGAAAGTGGGCACCTGTAAGAGCTGCTACTGGGCCAACCCCGAACAGCACACGCATGTTGCTATGGAAGAATTGCGCCGCGTGGACGTGGTAGTCAGCGGCGAAGAAACGAAGGCCTTCGACAAGTTCCGCAAGCGATGCCAGCAGCAGGGTGAATCTGTGTCCGATGGGTTAAAGAAAGTGCTGGCCGAATCAGCAGCAGAATAGAGGCGCCTGCGATTCAAACGCCTTGAGTTGGGCTTTTGCGGGCGTGCCCGGCGAGTGCAATCCTGCGGATAGATAGACTGATTCAACTGTCACGTAATCGCGACCGCTCAGGGTGGCTTGACTAGAGCGCCCCGTTTCCAGCAGGAGTTGATGCGCGCCTAAATCTGTCGGTAGTGGTTCGCCATAGATTTTGCCGCCGCAGTGCCCATCGTAGCTCAGGATGTATTGAACGGATTGCCGGTTGAGCGTTTCCAGAATGCCTATCATCTCGCCGCGTTGCACGCCTCGAATGTAACGCCGGTCGCGCGTATTGCTGACGCCCTGATACGGAGGATCCATGTAAATAAGGTCGCGACTGTTGGCAATGCTTAATACTTGTCGAAAGTCGCCGCAAATGACTTGTGTTCGCCCGCGCAGAATACGATGCGCGGCGTGGATTTCCACGTTCATTGTGTCTGGCCGCATACCCTGCCGTCGCTTATCCGGCGATTGATTGAACTCGCCCTTCGAGCTGAATCGAACGGCATTTTTTACGCACCGGGCCAACAAATAAAGGAGCTTGGCTGGATCTTGGTCATTGTTGAATTCGGCTCGGATTTGGTTGAACCGTTTGCTCGGGTCGGTCTTGCGCTGCGATTCCCAAAGGCTGCGGTAATCTTCGCTCAACTTCTTTGGGCTATCGACCACACCGCGCCAAATTTCCGTAAGGGGCCTGAGGACGTCGGCAATTATGTATTCAGTAAACAGGTTTTTTTGGGCAGCTGCCAGTGTGATCGCTGCAGAACCGGCGAACGGTTCAATCAGCCGCGTGAAATCACCTTTCGGAATGAATGAAAGAATCGCAGGCGCAAGCAGCCGTTTGCTACCTTGGTACGGAATCGGGTGTGGACATTGGAATCGCATTTTTCAGTTTATCTGGAACGAAGTATAGCGTGCCTGGCTGTGAGGTTCCCACTATCAAATGGACGTAGCAAATGGACGTAGCAGCGGAAAAGGGGGCAGGCCATGCCAACGTCGGGAGTATGACCTCGGGTTTCTCTATCGCTCCCTTCGCCGCTCCGCGACCCAGACTTGTTCGGCACGCTGAGACGGGGCAAGCCCTGGGCAAGCCCCGTCTCTACAGGAATCGTCTGCATATGAAAAAGCGCGAGAGGAATCGCTCCCTCCCGCGCTCATCTGAAATGCAAATCCTAACTACCAGCCCAACTACACCAGCCCCTGATCGAGCATCGAGTTGGCGACCTTGAGGAAGCCGGCGATGTTGGCTCCGTTCACGTAGTTGCCGGGCGTGCCGTACTTCTCGGCCGTTTCGTGGCAGTTCTTGTGAATGGCGATCATGATCTTGTGCAAACGATCGTCCACTTCTTCACGGGTCCAGGAGAGACGCATGCTGTTCTGCGACATTTCCAGTCCGGAGGTGGCAACGCCGCCGGCATTGGCAGCCTTGGCTGGTCCGTACAGGATTTTCGCGTCGAGGAACGCCTTGGTGGCTTCGAGGGTGCTCGGCATGTTGGCGCCTTCGCAGACAACCTTGACGCCGTTCTTGATGAGATTGGCCGCGTCTTTTGCGTTGATCTCATTCTGAGTGGCGCTCGGGAACGCGCAGTCGGCTTTGATCGCCCAGAGCCAGTTGTGATCGAGCTTGCGATCGGTGGCGTGGTAGACGGCCTTCTTGTATTTGTCGGCGTATTCCTTGATGCGGCCGCGGCGGTTGTTCTTCAGGTCCATGATATAGGCGAGTTTGTCGCGGTCGATGCCGTCGGCGTCGTAGATGGCGCCATCGGAATCGGACACGGTAACCGGCTTTGCGCCCAGATCGAGCAGCTTCTCGATGGTGTATTGGGTGACGTTGCCGCTGCCCGAGACCAGACAGATCTTGCCTTCCAGCTTCTGCTTCTTGGTCTTCAGCATTTCCTCGGCGAAGTACACACAGCCATAGCCGGTGGCTTCGGGACGAATCAGAGAGCCGCCCCAGGCCAGGCCCTTGCCGGTGAGAACGCCCGAGAATTCATTGCGCAGGCGCTTGTATTGTCCGAACATGTAGCCGATTTCGCGTCCGCCCACGCCGATGTCGCCGGCGGGAACGTCCGTGTCAGGGCCGATGTGGCGTTGCAATTCGGTCATGAAGCTTTGGCAGAAACGCATCACTTCGTTGTCGCTCTTGCCTTTGGGATCGAAGTCGCTTCCACCCTTGCCGCCGCCCATGGGCAGCGTGGTGAGTGAATTTTTGAACACTTGCTCGAAGGCCAGGAACTTCAGAATGCCGAGGTTCACCGAGGGATGGAGGCGCAGGCCGCCCTTGTAGGGACCGATGGCGCTGTTCATCTCAATGCGGAAGCCGCGATTGACTTGCACTTTGCCGCGGTCGTCAAACCAGGGGACACGGAACATCAGGACGCGTTCGGGCTCGGTAATACGTTCCAGGATCTTGGCTTCCTGATACTCGGGGTGGCGTTGCAATACGGGCCCCAGGGACTCGAATACTTCCATTACGGCCTGGTGAAATTCTGGTTCGGCTGGGTTCTTGGCTTTTACGAGGTTGAGAATCTGACTAGCGTAGTCCGCCGCAGCAGTACCCTTGGGCGGTTCCATAACTGCACTCATAGGCTTGCCTCCGAATTTTTATGTGTTCGAACGGATTGTGTCAAAAGATCAAAAGAACGGACGCCGCGGAAATTGCGGCCCCAGCAATTGGATGCCTAGAGGGGAAGCTCTGCCGTGACTTGCGTCACCCGTTTTCGTGACGATTGGGCGCATGGCAGTGGCTTGGTGCGCAGGACTCCGTGCGCAGGGTAGTGGAAACCCTGCAGAACGAGTCCGTTAGCGCGATGACCCCTGGTCAAGGTTACTTCCGGGGTGCAGGTTTTACAACCGTCACTTTGGCGGTAACCTGCTGGCCTTTTTCCATGCCGCCGACGATGACCAGGCCGCGGCGGGTAACCAGGAGGCCGCGATGGTCCATGGTTGGGTCGGGAGTGCTGTCGTTGATTGTTTCCCATGCGCGGGTGTGGAGGTTGAACGCGAAGGTCACCGGGGAAGGTTCGGCGGGCTGACCGTTATAGCCGATTCCGGTGTAGTTATAAGGATTGTCGGTTCCGCCGGAGAAATAGATTCGGCCTGCTTTCTTTTCCAACGGCCCCGCACCGGCCGCGATGCGATAGCGCGCGTTGCCGGGATGGGCTGGAAGTTTGGTCCACACAATTCTCGTGATGTCACCCTTCTTCGAACTTGGCAGCTTGCCCATCCAGCATTCGCTGGAGGCAACGTACTTGGGACTGGGGCCGCCCGGGTTCTTATAGGCGCCGTCCACGTAAACGATGTTGTCGCCGAGGATGGCGCCGGCATGACCGAACACGGGCGTGCCAGGAATCGGCGTGGCCTGCATCCAGGTATCTTTGTCGGTGTCGTAGATCTGCACGTTGCGGACGGCGTCGGGCGTTGCTCCGGAGGAACCTGTGGAGGACCATCCACCGATCAGGAAAATATAGCGGTCACGATAGAGGCCGACCACGGCATCATCGACCGGGACAGGGATGTCTTTGCCGCGATAATAGCGATTCTCCACCGGGACAAAAACGTTCAGGTCGGAGACGGTGGTCTCGCCACCCTGGGCGTCGACGACGTAGCCTCCGAAGATGAAAACCTGATCGTGAAGCGCGACGGCCGACGCCGCCAGGCGCCCGGCCACTCCTGGCACTGGACGCTTCTCCTCCCACTTGCCGGCGCCCGGATCCATTTCGTAGGCGCTGGTGGTGATGGCATCCCAGGTCTTTTTGGGACCAATGCCCATGAAAGAAAAAATGCGGGCTCCGCCTTCGTCTTTATGCGAAATGGCAACCGCATTGTTTGAGACGGGTGCGGGGAGCGGGCTGAGCTTGGGCTCATCGGCGGCGGGAAGGCTGGGTACAAACAGAAGACAGATCAACGCCGGACAGATCAACGCCGGCAACAATTTGGTCAAAGCTGATTTCATCGCTGAAATGATAACAGTGAAGGGAGGAACTCGCGGCGTCTGAGACGCGGCAAGCCGCGTCTCTACTCGAAGGTTTTCGTCAAAACCACGTGCGCTTGCGGTATTCCCGATAGGCGTCGCCGAATTTTGCTTCGAGCACGGCGGCTTCGCGGCGCGCACGAATCATCTGCATGGGAATGATGACAACAAAAAGCAGCGCGATGACGGGCCGCCGCACGATCAGCATCAGGCCCGTGATAAGAATCAGGCTCGAAATGTAAATCGGATTCCGGATCCGCGAATAGATTCCCGCGGTGACCAGTTCTGTGGCTCTGGCCCGGACTGAGAACGAGCGGCCGAGGGTGGCGCGGCCGACGATCACGCCGCTCAGACCAATCAGACACAGAGCGAGCCCGAACCACCGTGTTGCATCATGCGGACCCGGTCCCAACACAAAAGTGGCGTAAATGGCATACAGGCCAGCCAGCAGCGGCAGCCAGACACGAAGAATGCTTCGCCGGTCTCCCATCGGCGTCACTCCACAAATCGTTACTCCACAAATCCGTGGCGCACGGCGTGGATGAAGTCGGTGTAAGCGGGTTCCATGCCGGAAGCGCGCATTTGCAATGCGATCTGCCCGCGATGATACGTCGAGTGAAAAAGCACATGCGTCAGTATGTCTTCCACGCGGTTCGACCAGAGTTCGCCTTTGCTGTTGCGGTATTCGACCTGGTCGTCGAGCGAGCCGGGGGCGAACTGGTTGGCAACCCTCGCAAGATAATTTCGCCACGCCAACGACATCTCGTCCGCCAAGGCCACGCAATCGTCAAGGGTGGAACTGGGCCAGACCGGCATGCTCTGGGGTTGCTTCAGGATGCGTTCCAGCCAGAGCTTCTGCGCCGAAAGAATGTGGGCCAGGCGTCCGAGCGCGTCCGCGGGAACGGAATTCGCGGCGCGCATGGCGGCGAGACATTCGCGATTCGCCCAGTCATCGTAGGCAAACATCCGAAGAAAATCTTTGGCGTGCATGGAGCTCCTCTTTACAAGACGTGTTGCGAGGCCCGACAGCGCGTCGCGGCTGGTTTTGCAACGACGATACGATGACAGAAGCTGCGATGACAGACGATGCGATGATCGGTGGCCATTGCCAGGCAGGCACGACCCAAGTCACCCAGAAGCGCTATAAATCTACGACATTTGGTAGTTCGGCGCATTCCTGCCTTCAATTATCCATAGGTATAGAAAGCCGCTGCGCTCCTAAGTATATGAAAAAGCGGGATAGTTTGTTTGGTGCAACAAATGCCACCCAACCGCAAAGGCGCAAATCTGTCATTTTATTGTAATCCGGCGCGGGTGTGTTTTCCCGCCTACAACACGGCGCAGTCAACAGCGCAAAGTTGCACGCGCCTGACAGCAGCAGCTAAACACCGGTCGGTGTCGCGATCATGGCCGGTGATGACTTCAAAATTCCGGTTCAATCTCTTGGTCTGGAGGGAAGTATGAATATCCGCAGCGTGAAACTGGCTCTGATTCTCATTTTAGTAGTTTGCGTGGGCAGCGCTCTGCCCGCGTGGGCACAATCATCGTCAACCGGTAGTGTTGTCGGGATGGTAGCCGACCAGACGGGGGCCGTGGTGGACGGGGTCGCAGTTACGCTTACGGACGTTTCGACCAACACCTCACGAACCACCACCACCAACGCCAGCGGGCGCTACCTTTACGTGAACGTCAACCCGGGCACGTACACCATCAGTGCTACTAAGGCGGGGTTTGCAACCTCAAGGGCTGAGCACCAGGTGGTAAACGTCGGACTCACTCTCACGATCAATTTATCTCTAAAGGTTGGCGCGGCGAGCGTGGTAATGGAAGTGACCTCCGTTGGCGCCGAACTGCAGACACTGAATTCGACGATTGGCAACGAGGTCACTAGTGAGGCTTTGGAGAACTTGCCGGCCCTGGGCCGCGATACCAGTTCATTCGTCACCATGCAAGCTGGCGTCAGCCCTGACGGCAGCGCTGCCGGCACGGTGGTGGACCAGGCAGTTTTCTCGCTCGACGGCGGCAACAACAGCAACGACATGGACGGCAGTTCGGGCGTCTACAACCCGAATTTTGGCAACGATCCCGCCGGTGGGTTGTTCTCCAATGTGAATAATGCCATCAGCGGCGCCAACGCCGGGATCAACGGCGGCCAGCCCTCGGGTGTGATGCCCACACCGATCGACAGCGTGGAAGAGTTCAAAGTCTCTACTACGAACCAGACCGCCGACTTCAACAACTCGTCAGGAATGCAGGTGTCGATCGTCACCAAGCGCGGCACCAACGCCTGGCATGGTACGGGTTACGAGTATTATTGGGACAACAACTTCTCGGGCAATACCTGGGAGAATAATCAATCGGGAACGCCGGTACCGGACTGGCATAGAAGCTGGTTCGGAGGTGCGGTGGGCGGCCCGATCCTTCCCAAAGATATTCTTGGCGGCAAAACCTACTTCTTTTTCAATTACCAAGGCGCGCGTTGGCCCGACGCGGAGACCATCACCAAACTCGTCCCCAGTGCTGACATGCGCATGGGAATCCTGCACGACACATCCTGCGCCAATCCGCTAGCGGCAAATTGTACTTACAACCTGGGGCCCGGTTCGACAACCGATCCTCGGGGCATTGGCCTCAATTCCTACTCGCAGGAGTTGTGGAACAAGTATATGCCGGCCGGCAATGCGGGGACGGTTAACCCTTGTGGCGCGCTGACGAGCGACAATTTCTGCGACGGGTTCAACACACTCGCCTTCACGAAGAATATGGCGATTCCGCAAAACGACAACTTCGCGGTGGTGCGCCTTGACCACGACTTTGGACAGAAGTGGCACTTCATGTCGAGCTACCGCGTATACCATCTCAAACGTGCCACCGACGATCAGATTGATATCGGAGGATTCTTCTCCGGCGATACGTTGGGCACCCCAGTTTCCCTCACCAACCGCCCGCAAGTGCCTTGGTATCTTGTCATTGGGTTGACTACGAACATCAGTTCGAACCTAACCAATGACTTCCACTACAGCTTCCTGCGCAACTGGTGGCAATGGGGATCGAACGGCGATCCGGCGCAGTTTTCCGCTTCCGGTGACACTTCACTGGCGGCCTTGGGCGCCGCACTCGAACCCTTCGGCGAGAAGCGGAATGACGTAGCCGCCCCCTACAACGTCAACACCCAGCAGACCCGCACCCGGTTCTGGGATGGGAAGGATCATTTCTTCCGCGACGACGTTTCCTGGCTGAAAGGCAACCACCTGTTGCAGTTTGGCGGCCAGTACCAGCATAACTGGAACTACCACCAGCGCACCGACAACGGCGGGGGTGTCAATTACTACCCCGTGTACCTGCTCGGGGACTCTTCCGGCTCCGGCAACGTGGACATGACGTCTTGTACTTTACCCTGTGTCCCTTTACCTTCCGCCTTCAGCAACCCCATCCTTGCCCGCGAGGCAGCCGCAGTCCTGGGTATAGTAACCGACACGCAGCAGGCGTATACCCGCTCCGGCTCGAATTTGCAGCTGAACGGGCCGCTCATACCGGCATTCGATAAAGTCACCATTCCTTACTACAACCTGTACCTCAATGACACGTGGCATCTGAAACCGTCCCTCACCGTCACGTACGGCTTAGGGTGGGCGTTGGAGATGCCGCCCACGGAGGAAAGTGGCAAGCAGGTCATGTTCGTGGGTCCAAACGGCCAGGAGGTCGATACTCAGTCGTACCTGGCGCAACGTCAGGCAGCGGCGCTCGCCGGGCAGGTTTACAACCCCCAAATCGGGTTTGCCCTGATCGGCAATGTCACAGGCCACCCGAGCTACGAGTACAACCCGTTCTATCACGCGTTCAGCCCACGCATTGCCCTAGCTTGGAACCCATCGTTTAGCAAGGACACGGTGATCCGTGGCGGCTATGGGCGAATTTATGGGCGCTTGAACGGCGTGGGCCTGGTACTGGGCCCACTACTCAGCCCCGGCTTGATCCAGCCGGTAGGTTGCAGTTTTGTTCTGTCCAATGGAACGTGCGGTGCATCGGGAACAGCGGTCAACGTTAGTAACGCTTTCCGCATCGGAACGGATGGCACGACGGCTCCGATTCCACTCGCAGGCCCGACGCTGCCACAACCCTTTTACCCGGGGGTTAACGGGTCTGAAGCTCTTACCGCTTCGCCCACGGACCCAAAGTTCCGGCCGAATTCGGTCGACTCGTTTGATTTGACGATTCAGCATCAGTTTTCCCGCAAGGTTTCTGTGGAATTTGGCGGCATTAGCCGTTGGGTCCACAACGAGCTTCTGTCGGTCAACCTCAACTCCGTGCCTTACATGATGACCATGGGCGGGCAACAATTCAAAACCGCCTACGCCAACATCGAAAAGGCAATGGGTTGCGCGACCTCAGTCACTGCCTGCAACGCGGCAACCGCGGCGACCACCAGCGTTGCCCCGCAGCCTTTCTTTGAAGCTGCTCTCGCGGGGACCGGCTTCTGCACCGGTTTTGCGAACTGCACGACAGCGTTGATCAGTAACCCCACTTTGTTCGGCTACTTGCAAAGCCAGAGCGTGTTCTCGCTGTGGACAACCTTGGACACCGGAGGAACTGCGCCGGGATTTAACTTTCCCGTCAGCACGATGACCGGTGCAGGACAAATCGGGAGCAACGTCGCCATGACCACGAGTCTGGGGCATGGCAATTACAATGCCCTTTTTGCGACCGTGAAATTCAATGACTGGAATGGCATCACTCTGCAGAACAATCTCACCTTTAGCAGAGATCTGGGGACGGGAGGCGTGGTTCAGGCCACCAGCGAGGAAGCGAGTGTGGACCCGTTCAACGTTGACACCCAGTACGGTCCCAACCCTTCCGATCGCAAATGGGTGAACACGATGTTCCTGGTTTACGCGCTGCCGTTCTATCATGGCCAGCAAGGCATGCTGGGGCGCATTTTAGGGGGCTGGACCAGTTCATTTGTTTTCGCAGCCGGCAGCGGTGCCCCACTGGACTGCGGCACCACTACAGGTTCGGGTGGCAATGGTTATAGCGGCGGACAGGACTTTGGCTCTGGCGATGGCAACAACCTCTTCACCGACGGGAATTGTCTGCAGACGGTAAAGAATACCTCGGCGTCGGTTCACCATCTCAGTAATGGGACTTTCAACATCTTCCCAGATCCAACTGCGGTGTTCGGCAACATTCGTCCTCTGATCCTGGGGCTGGATAACCGGAGCGGTGGGTACGGGCAGTTCCGCGGCCTGCCGTACTGGAATTTGAGCATGGGGCTAAAGAAAAATATCCGAGTTACGGAACGATTCAGTGCTGAGGCCTCCCTCAATGTCAACAACGTTCTGAACCACAACCAACTGCTGGATCCAAGCCTCACCGTCTTAACTCCGGGGACGGGTTTCGGGCAGCTCTCGGCCGAGGGAACTCTCCCGCGAGCGATGGAACTGGGAATCCGGGTCAACTTCTAGTTGGGTGGTTGTTTGAAAATTGATGCAGCCCTTGGCCGGGAGCAACACTCCCGGCCTTTTTCCTTTCCCTTTCCCCGCGCTGAAGCCCTCCACCCCAGCACACCAAGACCGGGCGTGCTGGGGGCCCCGGTGCTGGGCTGAAGTCGGACGCCCCTCCGGGGTTGGATGGGCATTTACATTCCTTTCACACTTCCGTTTTATGCTAGCTTCTCTACAGCTTGAACGCTTCTGAAAATGCGCGAGTTCCCATGACCCGAAAACAACCGGCAAGCGTGAAGAGGCGCTCGACTTCGGCGCGATCTCGCGCGGCGAAAGCCCGTACTCATCCGGCTCAGAACCCCAATGAAGTATTGGCGGGAGACGAACTGTCGGCGTTGGTCGTGCGCGGCTGCCTGATTGCCCGCGACGCGGTTTTCAACGTCAGGGATTTTCTCGCGGAGGGTTCGCGCCTGGCGTTCCTCGCGATCAAGGATTGCGAGAAAGAACTTGACCAGATCGAGCGCAAGATTGACGAGCAACTCCCCGAAGCCATTACCCGCGTAGGGGAAGCCAAGGCGCGCGAATTGCTGGCGTGTTTGAAGTTCATCACCGACCTCGAACGCATTGGAGACCTTGCCTATAGCGCGGTCATGCAACTGCAAGCGCGCCGCGAAAAATTGCCGGCCGCGGATTCCCGCCAACTCGTCGAGATGGCTTCTCTGCTTTGTACAATGCTGGAGCAGGTCCATCAGGGCTTTCTTCAGCGTGACGTGGCGCACGCGCAGAACGTTCTGCAGTCCGATCCGGAAGTGGACCGGTTGTGCCATTCCTTGTTTCACAGACACCTAGCCGAGCCGAATAGTCCGACCGGACAAAAGAACTTCGACATCCTTCTCGCCGCCCAGGCGCTGGAACGCATCGGCGATCACGCCAAGAATCTGGCGGAAGAACTCTACGGCCTATCCGAAGGCCGTTCGCTGCGGCACAATGCCAGGAAGCTCTCGTCGGCTTAGGGGCGTCCCGATGCTTCACCGCTCCCAGGTCTCGAAAACCGCGAGACCCTTCGACATGCTCAGGGCAGGCTCTGGAGCACCCGCCGCCTGCTTTGATACAGGCCTTTGTTATAATCGATTTTTGTCGCAATCCACCCGAGGGGCGCTATCGTCTAGGGGTTAGGACGGAAGATTCTCAATCTTCAAACCCGGGTTCGATTCCCGGTAGCGCTACCAATTATGTTTCAATTACTTACGCCATCTCCTGACACAGTTCGTTGATGTGACTGTGGCCACTTTTGTGGCCACCTACTATACCGCTGCGGACAACTGCTGATTCCGACGCTCGATCGCTTCCCGAATCTGCATCACGTTTGAGTGGCTGTAGATGCGCGTGGTATTGACTGATTGATGTCCCATCGCATCCATGACCGCCATCACGTTTCCTGTTCCCTCCATCGCGTCGGTTGAGAAGCGATGACGAGCACAATACAGAACGACCGATTCTGGAACACCCGCCAACCGTTTCGCTTCCAGCCACTGCTTGGAAACCTCGCGGTCCGTAATGTGCCCGGAGCAGGCCTTCTTTGATGGGAAGACCCATCCTTCGTTGGCGACTTCCTTATGTGCCAGCAGTGCCGCCTTGACACGCTCGGTCAGCGGAACATAACGTCGGGACTTGCGGGACTTCCCGCGTGGATTGAAGATCACCCCTTTGTCCCAATGTACGTTTTCCCACCGCATTCGAAAGATCTCACCCGGTCGAAGACCGGAATCCAGCATGATCAATAGAATCGTTCGGAACGGTTCCCAGCCCACCCGCGACTCTTTGCCTTTCGGTGTAAACCGCGGGCCTGCTGTGACTGTTAGCAGCAGCTGCTCCATACACGGGTCGATAAGCTCTTCCCGTCCGTGTTCCTCGACGAGTTTCACAACTGGCACTGAGGATAGAAGTTGCCATTCGTGAGCCTTTTTCAGCAGACGCCGAAGGGTACGGAGAGCGTTGTTCGTGTTCGCGGCTGAAGATCCCTCGATGGTTGAAGCGTGATCTGTCGTTATATGATCCAGTTTCATACAAGCGAGGGGTGTGGACTCCAGAATCCGCCAGCCGACCTGGTAATACCTACGGGTTGGCGCCCTTGGCGGACGGTCCGCCGGCAAAGTCTCCAACCAGTTAAAGAAACGGTTCGAGAAGTCAGCCAGCGTTGGGATTCTCTTGCTTCCCGGAGCACGACCGCCTTCCAGTAACCGCGCGAGCACCAGCGACTCCACTTTCCTAGCTTCTTGCGCCCTTGAGGTTTTGCAAGTCCCCCGGTAGCGATTGCCATTCCAGCGAAACGCGAAGTGCCATGTATTCCCCCGTTTAGAGAGCGACATGTTTTTCCTCCATGGTCGCTCTCGCTTTTGAGACACGCAGGTTGCGCAAGATGAACTTCTCTAGCGCAACAGCATCATATCTCACCAGGCGTCCGAGTTTTACATAATTTGGGCCATCACCTGACACGCGCCAGTACCGCAGCGTATTAACGCTCACGCTCAAGCGCCTCGACACCTCCTGCTCGTCTAAAAGCTGTATGTCTGTCATTTCCCTTGGCCCTCGTCCTCGCGCCTCTTGGCTACGGCTACGACTGCGGATCTCCAGAGAAATCACCCGGAGCAGAAAACCCTTGCAATCGCGGTTGCATTGAGAACCAAGTTGTCCCACCTCCATCCGCGACGATACTGACATATCCATTGTCAAAACCGGCCACACCGGTTCGCAACCGACCAATGCCGTTTTCGGCCGGTCGAGTTCCTGCGGAACCGACAATCTTTCCCAACCTGCTTCATTTCTGCCGCCCTGTCTAATGAAATTTCGGGAGTCTGTTATTCCTTCTGCGACTAATAGCTCTTCGAAATAGGTGGATTACGACAGATTTCCGTTGACCGGGCGGCTTTGTGGAGGTGTAGTTTATTGAAATAGCGGAACTTGCGGAAGCCACAAAAACCAAGGAAAGCGCCAAAAAACCTTGGTACCGCGGAGGTGTCGGCCTTTGTCTCGGCCTTGTTCCGCAGATTCCGATACCAGTCAGAGCATTTCAGCGAAGCGTTTAGAGGGGTTGTGGACGAGCGAAGAGCTAACGAAACTACATTGCCTATGTATCCCGTTACCAAACAGATGGAAATCTCCTCTTTCTACCTCGACTATGAGCTTGTCCGCTAAACCATAAGTACAAAACGCTATTAGTCCCCCAGGGAATAACAGACTCCCGACCTTTCATTGGACAGCGAACTTGAGTGCGGTTAGTTTTGCGCCACACGCAGCAGACTTTAGCTGCTCCTGGAGGCGCAGATGTCATCACGTTGGTTCCAAGTTCATCTTATTCACCCAGTCCAGCCCCTTCTTCGGTCGAAGTGGGCGCGTCCAACCGCGGCTGTTCTGACCCTGCTTTTTCTCATGCCTGTGACCGCGCTGGCGCAGGGCGGGTCACCATTCGACACCGGCTTCACCGCCATCCAAAGCCTTTTCACCGGCACCATTGCCAAGGTTGCCAGTCTGGTTGCCATCGTGATCGGCGGCTACGGCTTCGCGCACGGCGAACCCGGCGCTAAGAAGGCGCTCGCCGGCGTTGCCGCCGGAACGGGCATTGCCGTTCTCGCCGTCAATGTCCTGAGTTGGCTCTGGGGCGTTTAGCGCCCTTCCCAGCTACCTACGACCCATTTCACCAACACGCTTTGTTAGGCGAGGGGCTTATGGCAGACAAAACACAAAAACATCGAACAAATCGGGTGTTCAAGAGCCTGCATAAGCCTCTCACCTACCTGGGCGTGGAGCGCACTTTGTTCTACTTCGTCTGCGTGGGCGCGGTGGGGGCCTTCAATCTTTTCAATTCCATCCTGGCGGGGATCGCCGTGTTCATCGGCGGTTTTGCCTTCGGGCATTGGGTGACGAACAGCGATCCGGCATTCCTCCGCATCCTTGCGAGATCCGAACGCTACAAGCTCCGCTATGACGCGGCCAAGCAGCTCATCCCCCGCGTAGAGGTACTGTGATGCTGCGAGTCGCTAAGGTCATCAAGCCGTGGAAAGAGAGCGCGTGTCTCAACGACCACATCAACTTGTACGGCTTCTGGAATGAGACGGCCTTTCTTACCAAGGGCGGCGATGTGGGCATGGTGCTCAGTGTTCCCGGCGTGGACTACGAAAGCCTCGACCGCTCGGAGCAGGAGTATGCGGTGAAGCGGCTGGAAGCCGCTCTGAAAGCCTTCGGCCCAGGCTTCCATGTTTACCAGTATCTCTTCAAATCGAACCGGCCCGACATACCCTTCGCGAAATATGACGACCCGATTGTGGAAGCGGCGATCGAGCAGCGGCGGAAGTTCTTTGAAGCGAAACGCGACCATCTTTATCAGGTGGAAATTTTCTACTGCATTCTGCTCGAAGGTGCCCGGTCGAAAACCGGAGTGGGCGCGGCGTTCAGCCAGCTCTTTCGCGATCCTGCCGGGGCCATCGGTGAGCTGAAGGCGCAGTTCACGAACGACAACATGAAAACTCTGCTGCGCAGCCAGATCGAGCGTGATGTTGCCTGCCTTGACCAGCGCGTGCAGGCATTCGCTCGGCAGCTCGCGGACTTCATGCAAATCGAAGTCTTGGATCGGCAGGGGCAGTTCACGTTTTTCCGGCGCTTGCTCAATTTCGACGACTGGCGTGTTGCGGGCCGCCCGCAGTCCACGCAGTTTCTCGACTATCAGGTCGTGAATTCGAACATTGAAGCCGAGCGCGACCATCTGCGCGTGGGCGATCACATCGTACGAGTGCTGACGATGAAAGAGGCCATCACCGAAACCCGGCCCCTTGCGCTCGATGCGCTGCTGAAGATCCCGGCCAATTTCCGCGTGGTCACGGAGTGGACGCCGCTTGCGGCGGATAAGGCGCGCAAGGAAGTCAACAAGCGCCGACGCCACTTCAACATGTCAAAGACCGGGTTTGTGTCGCAGATGAGCAACGACGCCACGAAAACCAACCCGCGCGATGTTCTGGTCGATGAGTCGAAGCAGGCCGACATCGAGAACCTTGGCGACTGCCTCCGCGCCCTGGGCGATGGTCAATCGCTGGGCGATTTCTCGCTAACGATTGTGCTATACGGGCACTCAAAAGCCGAACTGGAGCAACTCGGAGCCGAGTTCGCTGGCATCTTTACCAACTCCGACGGCAATCTGTTTTCGGAAACGTACAACCAACTCAACGCCTATTTCGCCATCGTGCCGGGCAATTATGCACTGAATCTGCGCAAGCTATATCTGCTCAACACGAACTACGCCGACCTGTCTTTTCTCTTTACGATCCTTCCGGGCGAGAAGACGAATGCGTATCTCGGCACCGAGTACCTAGCCGTGCTCGAAACCGACAACAGCACGCCGTACTTCTTGAACCTGCATAACGGCGAGGTCGCCCACACGCTGATTCTCGGCATGACCGGCAGCGGCAAATCGTATTTTTGCAATTTCGTCCTGCAAAATGCGCAAAAGTACGCACCGCTGACCTTCATCTTCGATATTGGCGGAAGCTTCCAGTCGCTTACTACCATCTTCGGCGGGTCATACCTGAACGCCGGCCAGGAAGCGCGGGATTTCACCATCAATCCGTTCTCGCTTCCGCAGACCAAGGAAAACCTGCAATTTCTCTTCAGCTTCTTCCGTGTACTCATCGAAGGCAACGAACAGCGGTACCGGCTGGACTTCAAAGAAGAGCGCCGCCTGTGGGATGCCATCGAGCGCATGTACATGCTGGAGCCGACCCAGCGCACCGTCTCGAACTTTACGAACATCGTTGGCGAATTGAAGGAACGCCTGCATCGCTGGGCACGCGGCGGCCAGTACGGCTTCCTCTTCGACAACGCCGAGGACACGCTGTCGTTCTCGCGCTTTCAGACCTTCAACTTCCACGGCTGGAACGATGCGCCCGAGGTCCTGGAACCGCTGCTGTTTTACGTTTTACACCGCGCATCGAATGAAATCGCCGACCCGCAGAAACTCGCTACCTTCAAGATCTTCCTGCTCGATGAGGCGTGGCTCTTCATCAAGAACGAGACGATCCGCAACTACGTGGTGCAAGCCCAGAAGACCTGGCGCAAGCACAACGCCGCGATGATCCTGGCAACGCAATCCATCAAAGAGCTTGAGGAATCGGGGATGCTGGCGATTGTGGCCGAGAGTTGCCCCACGAAAATCTTCCTGGCCAACCCGGAAATGAACCGCGAAGTGTACCGGGAGGCGTTCCATCTGAACGATACCGAGCTGGATCTTATCGGCGACCTTGTTCCGCCGGGCCAAATGCTCATTCGCAAGGCGCAGACCTCGAAGAAAGTGCAGTTGAACGTCGATTCCGTTTCGCACTGGATGGCAACGAACAACGCCCGCGACAACTTGAAGAAGCGCGATTACTTCGCGCGTTTCGGTATCGCCGATGGGCTGCGCCATCTGGCCGAAGACTATCCATTCCAGCCGCGCACGCTGGCCACCTCAACCTCTAACACGAACCACTAAGGAGATCAGCAATGCGAAATATGAAATTCATCGTCAATGTTGTTTTGGCCGTTTCTTCCATCGTTGCTCTCGGGCAGGAATCCGCGCGCACGGTGCAGTATCACTCGCAGGACATCGTTGCGATCCGCGCCAAGGTCAAATACACAACCCTGATTGAACTCCCCACGACCGAAAAGATCATGGAAGCCGCCACGGGCGACAAGGATTTCTGGATTGTCGATGTGGTCGGCAACTTTTGCTTTGTGCATCCGGCGAAACAAGGCATCAGCTCCAACCTGAATCTGATTACGGACAAGGGAAACATCTACAGCTTCACCCTTCAGGATATCTCTGCATCTTCGGGAGAGCCTGATTTGAAGGTGATCGTCGAACCCGCCGACCGCTCTGCCATTGTGGCCGCGAGCGGCCCTCCGCAGTTCGTGCCCGCCGCACAGCTCGAACAGTCAAAACAGCAGGTTGCCGCTATTCAATCGCACGTCGAGCAGGCCGTGGATGAGTACAAGAGCAGCTATCCGACGCAGCTCAAGTTCGACTATGTCTATAAGGCCAACCAAGCGCCCTTCGACATCCAGTCGATCTATCACGACGACAAGTTCACCTACATCAAGACCAATGCGCCGGAGAAGTTCAGCGTCTACGAGATGAAGGACGGCAAGCCGAACCTCGTCACCTATGACCTCCGGGAAGGAACCTACATCATCCCGAAGATCATGGACGAGGGGTATGTGGAGTTGGGTAAGAAGCGGATGAGCTTTGCGCGGAAAGGATAGCAGTCATGACCGAGAACAACCGTACTTCTCACACAGACGCGCAGGCCGGGACGCACGCCGAACCGCAGGTCGAGCCAACACTGCGCGGCCTTTTAGAGCAGCCCAAGGGCGTCTTGCAGAAGAACCTCAAGACGTTCGTCTATTTGGGCGCGGCATTGCTCGTGATCGTGGCGGCGCTTTTCAGCTCCACGGGCAAGAAGACGCCCGCGCAGCAGGCCGCTGCGAAAGGGCAACCACCGCAACCGACGTTGCAGGACAACACCGACAACAACGTGCAGGACATGAAGAACCAGGTGCAGGCCGAACGGCAAAAAGAGCAGCAGGCTGCAAACATCGCCGCCGCTGCGCAAGACCCGGCGCTTGCGTCTGCGACGCCCGCGCAACAGGCGGCCGCCACGGCCTTCGGCCCAAGCGGCGAGGCGTCCACTTCCTGCGGTTCCGGCCGGCCCTGCGGGCAAGCGCAGCAAGGCACCATGCCGCCGCAACTTACTCCCGAGCAGCAACAAGCGCAAATGATTGCCGCGAAGGAGCGCGAACGGATTGACAACTCCCGTTTCGCTTCCAACCTTGTGTACTCCCGTCTTGCCGAGCAACAGCAACAGCAGCCGCAACAGCAAGGCGAGATGACGCCCGTCCAGTATGACCACACAGAACGACAGTCAAAGACGAGTCTCGTCACCCCACGAGCCGAAGGAGAACCAGGGGAGACGCCCGGAGGCTATAAGCGGCCGCTGGAGGCCAACATTGATTCGGCCATCGGTCAACCTTATCTCGTATACGAAGGTTCGGTTCTCGACACGGTTCTGATGAATCGCCTGGACGGAGACGCCGTCGGGCCGGTCAAAGTTCTTGTCTCCAATCCCTTGTATTCGCACGACCACCAACACGTCATCATCCCCGAAGGAACGGTTGTACTCGGTGAAGCCAAGAAGATTGGAGCGGCGGGCTTCGGGCAACAACGCCGGATGGCCGTCGCTTTTCACCGCCTGATTATGCCCGACGGTTACTCCGTCGATCTCGACCAGTTCCACGGCCTCGACCAGATCGGTGAAGAAGGGCTGAAGGACAAGGTCAACAACCATTACCTGGAAATCTTCGGCACCTCGATCGCCTTGGGAGTGATTGCCGGAGCCGGCGAGATCACGCAGGGCGGCGGCACCATCACCACCAGCGGCTCGCAGGCGTTCACCAACGGAACTGCCGCCAGCGTCTCGCAATCGGCGACCAGCATTCTTGACCGCTTCCTGCAGATACCGCCCACGATCACAATTCGGGAGGGCCACCGCGTAAAAGTCTATTTCACGCAGGACTTGCTACTGCCTGCCTACTCCAACCACACCATTCCACAAAGCTTCTAAGGAGATTTTCAATGCGATCAGTTGCCCTCTCCCTCTTACTCCTATCGGCTCTGGCCCTTGCCGGATGTCAGAGCAAAGCGGAAAAGGTGAAGAAGTTGTTGGACCAATACAACGCCGAATACCCGGCCTATGCCAAGGACTGCCTCGATGAGACCTCCGGTTCCGCAAGAATGCTGACCGGAGAGAAGCTGACCGCGGAGCAAACGGCGGCCCTCGAAGCGAAGAGGAAAGAACGGGACGCACGGTGCAAGCCAGAGGCCGACCGTCTTGCACAGATCCAGCGAGAAATCCTTGCCGCACAGCAGTAACGCGGTATTGCTGTAAGGCTTTGCCACACCAACCGCAACCGAAAGGATAAGGCAATGAAGAAGCTACTCCTCACTGCATTCGCCATCGGACTTGCCACGGCGTTGCAGCCCGCAGCGCACGCGCAGTTCGGTTCCGGCATCGTCTACGATCCTACGCAGTCGGTTCACGCCGTCACGCAGATCGAACACGAAGAACAATCCATCTCCAACCAATTCCAGCAGATCGAGCAGGGCCAACAGATCTTTTCCAACACCGTCAAGATTGCCACGACCGCGCTGCAAGCCTACAACGTCGCCAAGCAGCAATACCAACTCGTACACCAGATGATCCTCGCGCCGTCGATGCTCTATCAGCGGTTCTTGTCTCCCACGACCGACTTAAGACTGCTGCAACAAATCTCGAACACCTATGGCAATTCGATGGGGTGGCTCAACTCCGCGAACACCGGAAACGGGGCCGCAGCCTCATACCAGCAGGTCAGCGTGCCAACTACGACCAGCGTAGTTCCCGGCTACATCACCGCCAGTGTTGCCGGCCAACTACAGATTGCGGCGCAGGGAGCCACCGTTGACATCGGCGATTCCGTCATGACCAACAACCTGCAAATGCTCGGGACAATGCGCGCCAATCAGGCGGCAAGGCAGACCGATATTACTAACTTGGAGGCCGCAACACAGAGCCAGGATGCCACCCAGCAGACCATCATGGCCACGCTCCAACGCATCAATCAAGCCCTGCTCTTGCAACTGCGAACCCAGCAGGATGCCAACCAGATGAACGCCAATCTCGCCTTGCAGCAGATCGTGGCCCAAAAGCAGCAGCAGGACGCGATGAAGTCGGCATTCCGCGACTCAGCGGGCTACGAAAGCTACTACAACGCCAACGTCGCCACGACCAGCGGCGGCGCAGCCAATCTCCTTACGCAAGCGTACTGAGTAGTCGCAAGCGGAAAGAAGTTAGAACAAAGCGGAAGAAAGAACGAAGGTGAGGAACATGGGTACAGGTCTCTTCGAGTTTATCGCTCAGGCGTGCCAGTCGCTTGCAGCCACGGCGGCACCCTCGATTACTGCGATGGGGATTCACATCGTCCTCGCGTTGGCAACCATCATGCTGGTTTGGTTCGGCGTACAGGAGGCGCTTGCATCGGCGCACGGCGGGGACGGGTTCAGCATGGGGAGGTTCCTCAACCTCTTCATGCTGCTCACCTTCGCCTACGTAATGGTGAACTATTACGACAGCTCGATCCCCGGCCTTGGTTTTTCCATCAAGGGTTTCATCGACGGCGGCACCATCAATCTTGTGAACCTGATTGGCTCGGATGGTTCCACCACGATGCTGAATGAGATCCATGCGGCATCGTCGAAGACAGGGCCGTCGCTTCTGACGAGCATTATGTCGCCGTACTACTCCATTGTGTACTTTGTCGTGCAATTCCTCTTGGCTCTCCTGGCCGCAATCGTCTCCGCCATCCTCGCCTACGGCGCAATTGCGGCAACGATCATCGGATTGCTCGGGCCGATCTTCATCCCCTTTCTCGTCTTCGACAAGCTGGATTGGTTGTTCTGGGGATGGCTCAAGGCGTATCTCGGATTCAGCTTTTACAAGGTCATCGCCGCAGCCACGATGAACGTGTTGGCTCATGTGCTCACCAACTATTACATCCAGCTTGGGCAGAGCATTTCGGACCCCTCAACGATTGTCCAGACGTTGCCGCTTCTGATCCTTCTCGTGCTGGTCAACGTCTACATTCTGTTCAAGATTCCGGCCATGTCGCACAGCCTATTCGGCGGCGGTAGCGGACACGGTGGGGGCCTGGGCGCAGCCATGATGGCCGCACGGGCCGTGCTGTAAATCGCTTCAGAAAAGGCGAGAAACGAGGTCAGAGATGAACGCAAAAACAGAAACAATGACCGTAGAAACGAAAGCCACCCCGGAGATCACTCGCGCCGCGGAACGCTACCTGGAACAGTACGGCGATCCGCTGGTCATGAACACCTATCTGAAGGTGACCATCCTTGTGCTCGCCGTTGTTTGTTTCGCACTGGCGGCGCTCACCTACAAGAGCCAGAAGGCGCTCGCCGACATGCACCCCATGATTGTGCGGATCAACGACGTGGGCCACGCCGAAGCCATCGACTATCGCAACTTCCAATACCGCCCGCAGGAGGCGGAGAACAAGTATTACCTCACGCGCTGGGCCGAACTGTATTTTAGCCGCAACCGCTTCACCGTCGAGCGCGACCAAACCGACTCGCTTTACTTCCTGAATAGCGACGTGCAGCGCGCCGTGATCGACCAGGAACGCCGCGACAACATCATTCAAAACTACATCAAGGACAGCACCCTTCCGTACGTCGATGTGGAGATTAAAAACGTCATCCTCGACGACCTGCGGCAGTCGCCGTACTCGGCGCGCATCGAGTTCGAGAAGGTGTACACCAATCCGGCGGACCACTCCGAACTCAAGCGGGAGCGATGGACAGCCAGCGTCACCTATGTCTTCCGCGAGAACGTGAAGAATAATGAGCTTGCCGTGAACCCACTCGGCTTGACCATCGTGCGTTTCCGAGCCGACCAGGCGTTCAGCTAAGGATAAGGACGAACCGACGATCCCAGAGGCTTATTCATGTCGTTTCTTGCTGCCAATCCGGCTGACTTCCCCCACCTGTCCCCGTGTCTTGTAGAGCGGGCTAACGCGGGCCTGCCGACCCGCAACGACGGTGACGAATGGCACCCTTCATACGGCGGACATGCCAGATCGAATTCGACTGCGATTACGTGGGACTTCCGCAGCCAATGTGCCGATGACAACTTTGCTCTGCAGCGTATCTGCCGTTATGTATCCCGTCTTATGCTTGGTCACAGCTTCGGGGCCTTTCCGGCGCCCGGCGGCACTCGGTCTTCTGCTTCGCGTTCCGCGCCCCTTCGGGGTCTCGGTTCCTCCCAAAACAAGTTTGCAATCAGCGGCACAAAACGCCGCGCAAACTTCTTTCGGGCCCCTCCCAGAAAGCAGATCTTCGGCCTTGGGAGCCGGGCCCACTCGCTAGGCTTCGCCCAGTGTGACCCGAGCAACAACGGGAATTTCAACAAACGGAGACACGATTATGTACCAGAACAAAGTAACCCTCATCGGCTTTGTCGGCAGCAACCCAGAAGTTCGCACCAACGACAATCGCAGCCTGACCACGCTCTCGCTGGCAACCAAGTCCTCCTACAAGAAGGATGGCAAGTACATCTCGCACACCGAGTGGCACCGTTGCGTCGTCTTCGGCAAGCTCGCGGAGTTCGCCAAGACGCTCACCAAGGGTGCGCATATCCAGGTGGAAGGCGAACTGCGCAGCCGGGAGTACGACAGCAAGAAGACGGACTCGAAGCAGCGTGTCTGGGAAATCCGGGTCGCCTCGATCCTGAAGCTGGACCGCGCTGAGAAATCCGCCCCGGAAGATCGGGAGCACGATGACACGCCCGCAGAGGAATCGGCCACATAGGCCATTGTTTTTCACTCTTGGAAGCCCGGCTAACCGCTGGGCTTCCATTGTTCGGAGATCCACGCTATGAGTTTTGAATTGATCCTCCCATTCCTTCGTCCAATTGAGACACTGCTGCTCGACGAAAGCGTCAGCGAAATCATGGGTAATCCGAATGCCGCGTGGTTCTATGAACGCGACGGGAGATTGTGCCAGGAACCGGGCATTTCCTTCGACGCTGGCAAACTGCGCACCGGCCTCGAAGTGATCGCCAACCAACTCGGCAAACGGCTCGACGAAGACAGCCCTAGACTACACGCGCAGCTTCAGGACGGAAGCCGCCTTGCGGCATGGATTCCGCCGCTCGTAAGCCCGGCCCCGGCAATTGCGATACGCAAGTTCACCAGCCGTCATTACACGGTCAATGACCTGATTGCTCGCGGCACACTGACCCAGGCGGTCGCAGACCTCCTGGCCGAGCAGATTCGCAGTGGAAAGACGCTGCTTATTAGCGGCGGAACAGGAACCGGCAAGACCACGCTATTGCGGATATTGGCCGACTTCATTCCAGACGAGGAACGCCTCGTCGTTATCGAAGATACCTCGGAACTTCAAATCCAGAAGCCGAACATCGTGGCCGCCGAATGCCAGACCGATACGTTCAAGACCGATGTGTCTTTCGACAATCTATTGAAGGACGCACTTCGCTTTAGACCCGACCGAATCATCCTCGGCGAAGTGCGTGGAACCGAAGCGCGAACGCTGCTCGATTCCTTCAACACCGGCCACTCGGGATCGCTGGCGACGATCCATGCCAATTCGGCGGAGAAAGCCCTTCGCCGTTTCGCCAATCTAGTGATGCGCAGCCACGCGCAGACCACCTTCTCCGACACCGAGGCCGAGATCGGAGAAGCCGTCGATTTCGTCATCCATGTCGAGCGTCAACCGGGCCGCCGCATCGTCCGCGAAGTGCTGGCTATTCGCGGCTACGACCGCGACGCCAAACGCTTCCTGATCGAACCCGTATTCGAGGTGAAACATGCCACAACATAGGACGCAGAATGCGGCGAATACCGCCGCCGACTTTCTCACCCGTTGCTTCGCTCCGGGCGAGTCCATCGCACTGCTACTTCGACGCGAGAACCCTGCCGGGATTCTTCAGCGAATCGTCCCTCTGGAGCGTGCGCTTGCGCCTCGTTACCTCGGCTGGCTCGCTCATGAGAACTCTATCGGTGCCAACATCTATGTGGCTGCCAATCCGCTACGCTCTGGCAGCCGCAAACGCACCAAGGAGAGCATCGCCGCAGTGCGGCATCTGTACCTCGATCTGGATACCGACGGCGAAGCCCGCCTCGCTTCGCTCCGGGCCTCCGAAGCGGTTCCCCCGCCAAATGCAGTCCTCTCGACATCGCTCGGCAAATACCAAATCCTCTGGCGAGTTGACGGCTTCACTCTCGAACAGCAGGAAAGCGCCCTAAAACTGCTTGCGATTACTTTTGGCGGCGATCCCGCATGCACGGACTGCAACCGGGTTCTCCGCCTGCCGGGATTACTGAATTGCAAGTACGATCCGGCGTATCCCGTCACCGTCGAATACCCCGGCGATTCCACTTGGAATTCCGATGACTTCCGGCTGGATATGCTGGCGGCGGATGCCTTGCTTTCGTCCCGTTCAATCACATCGCGAAAGCATCCCGATAAGCACACCAATTCCGAACGCGATTGGGCGTGGATTCTCGATGAACTTGCCCATGGAAAGGACGCCATGAAGCTGACGCGAAAGCTGGCTGCGTGCCGCGCCGATAAGCCGAATCCGCTCTACTACGCTCAGCGGACCGTAGATGTCGCGTCGGCCAGACTTTGGCTCATCGAGGGCGTTCCCGTAGACGACATTGTCACGATGCTTGTGGTCCGCCGCCGCTTCGAGATTCCCACCGCACTTTGCTCCACACGTGCGCGGGAGATCGCACAGACGGCACAGAGGATGATTGCCCGGAGAAAAATCGCTTGATTCAACACCAATAAAGGAGAGGAAATGCCACTACTTGAAATCAACTTGAGCCGCTACATCAGTGCTTCTGTTCGACTGGACGAGTCCACCGCCGAGCAGGTCGATCAATACGCCGCTTTCGTCCACGCATCCGCCGACGATGTGGTGGACAAGGCGCTCAACTATGTCTTCTCGAAGGACCGCGACTTCCAGGACTTTCTGAAGACGCCACAGGCCAAGCAGGTCGCTTCCACGTTGCGCGTCCGTAAAGGCCCAAATAAAGATGCGAAGGATGAGGCGCAGCATCCTGCGAAGAAGCTTGGAGCGGGGGTGGAGTCCACGGCTTCTGTGCGAGTAATGAAGGCGTGATCCTGCATTCAACTTCGTGCCGGAGCAAGAACGGTGCTTCGCACCGGAAGAATTTAGACACTCCACCCCTTCGAGGGCTGACGTTCGCTAGCGACCGTTTGCAATCGCTAGCCCATTGAAACCGTGGCTGTTACGAAATTCCTGTTTACGAGCGTTAGCGCACGCTAGCGCATTGAAATTGTTCGAGGTGAATCATGACGACCAGCGCTACAACACACCCAGTTGATGGAGCAAAACGACGCGCTCCGAGGACAAGAACGATTGGTGTTCGAGTCACAGAACCCGAACACCTAACGCTTGGAAATGTCGCTCGGAAAACGGGGAAGACAGTGGCCGATTGGGCACGCGATCAGATATTGGAGCGGGCAGCCGGCCAGACTGGAGGAAATCTTCACGAACGCATATTCACGGAAGTGATCGGTGTGGAACTGCTGTTGATGAATGCGCTCGGCCCGCTGCTCCGCGGCGAACAACTCACGCAGGAACAACTTGAAGCCCTTTGGAAGCAGGTCCAAACGACCAAGGGAAGAAAGGCCCAGGAACTACTGTCCAAGCGGACAAATACAGAGGAGAAACAGTCATGACAGCCATTCAGCAATGGGGTCGCAAAGAGTCGTTGATCTGGCCGCCCCGCAGCTTCTACTACACCTACGGTGCGATTTTTCTGGCCATCTTGGCCACCGGACTACTCATCTATGTCCGTTACCGTTCTGCACTTTCTCCGATCGAGCAGTATTACCTGCCGTACTATCTCCGGACAGAAACGGCGAGCTACATGCACCCCACGAGCACATATCAGCTCGTTTATGTAACCGATGGAAAATCCCGGTCACGAATCGCATTGGGTGCCGACGTACAGGCAGGCGAAACGGCGCAACTCTCGGGGACGCCACTGCCCTTCGCATTATCGAAACAGGCGACAGTCGCGGGCTTCCGCTACGTCATGCGAGAACCGCCCCGCCCCTATCAAAACAAGGCGCTGCACGCCTGGATTGCACACTGGATCTACGGAGATGAAACACCGTTTAGCACCTTCGCCACACCGTTCTATTGGGGCATTCTGGTGCTGGCTTTGCAACTTCCGTTTTCCATCCGCAAGGATATCCAGCGTCGTAAAGAACTGCGTTATGGAAGACGGCTGAAAGGACCAGTTCTTGTCAGTCCACGCCAGTTCACGACAGCCGTTGCCGGGGACGGCATTGGTATCACGACGATTGATTCGAAGCGCCCGCTGCGCATCCCGCGCAACGCCGAGAACAAACACTTCCTCGTCGTCGGCGACACTGGCTCGGGCAAATCGAGCATCATCCGGCAGGTGCTTTATCAAGTGGCTGCAAGAGGCGACAGCGCTATCGTCTACGATCCGGCCTGTGAGTTTGTCAAGCAGTTCTACGACGAGCGTCGAGGTGACATCGTGCTCAATCCGCTCGACGCCCGAATGCCTTATTGGAATCCGTCAGCGGAGTTGCGCCGCAAAGCCGAGGCCAAGGCCCTGGCCGTCTCCCTCTATCAACCGGAGGGCGTGACAAACAGGTTTTTTGTGGAAGCCCCGCAGAAGATTTTCGCACACTTGATGACTTACCTGCCGACTCCGGCCCAACTGGTCGCATGGATGTCCGACCCGGACGAGATCGACTGCCGTGTCCGGGGAACCGAATATTGGATGCTGATTGATCCGAAAGCTCCGCAACAGCGAACAGGTGTCCTAGGCTCTCTTAACATGAGCGCGGACAGTTTCCGGCTTCTACCCACCCAAGCTGAAGTCACTTCCACATGGACCGCGACAAAGTGGGCAGAGACCCGGCAGGGTTGGATCTTCATTACCTCGCGCCCAACCATGCGGGAAGCCCTTCGCCCACTTATCAGTTTATGGGTTGACCTCCTCGTTTTGCGGCTCCTCAATGAACCGATGCCACAGCAAAAACCAGTTTGGTTTGTAATCGACGAACTGGCCAGTTTGCAACGGTTGCCGCAACTCCATACCGCAATCACCGAAAACCGAAAATCGCAGAATCCTGTCATCCTCGGATTTCAAGGGCGGAGCCAGATGGAAGCCCGTTACGGCGACGATGCCGAAGCCATGTTGTCGCAGCCGGCCACGAAGATATTCCTCCGCACCACGGAGCCACGGGCCGCGAAATGGGTCAGCGAGGCAATTGGGGAGGTTGAAGTGGAACGGCTTCGGGAAACCCATTACGACGGCTCCCGCACGGGGCGCAACTTTGCGCTCGACAGGCAAACCGAACCGCTTGTTCTGCCTTCGGAGGTTTCCGGTCTCGACGATCTGCGCGGCTTCCTTAAGTACGGCAACCATGTTGCACGATTCTCATTTCCCTTCGTTGCGCTCGAAGAAAAGAATCCCGGCTTTGCCGAACGGAAGATGGACGACCTTATCGTGCCAAGTAAGGTCACGACGCCGGAACCGGTGCCGCAGGCAGGACACGCCCTCGTTCCCGAGCCTGTCGGGGAACAAGCGGCGCTCAGCTTTGAGGAAAGGGTCTAATAGCCGTCTATGCTGACTATCTCAAAACCGCTTTCCGCAGGCCAAGCCCAGACCTACCACCAGAAGGAATTCACCGCCAAGGAGCAGAACTACTGGTCGCAGCGCGGCGTCATTGCAGGCGAGTGGCAAGGCCGCCTGGCCACACAGTTCGGCCTTGCCGGGGCCGTTTCCGCCGAGGATTTCGCGAAACTCAGTCAGGGCCAACATCCACAAACCGGCGAGCAGCTTGTGCGCCAACGAGCGTCGTATGAATATCAGGACGCCGACGGCAAGGCCATCAAAACGATGGAACATCGCGCAGGGTGGGACGCGACCTTTTCTGCGCCGAAATCCGTTTCGCTTACGGCGCTGGTCGGTGGCGACGAGCGTGTGCGCGAAGCCCACCGGGATAGCGTCCGTGTTGCCCTTGACCAACTCGAACGGTACACGCAAGCCCGCATTGGTGGCAATCATCCGCCGGAAACCACGGGCAAGTTCATTGCCGCCAAGTTTGAGCACGATACGGCCCGCCCGGTCGATGGCTATGTCGCGCCACAACTGCATACCCACGCGGTCGTTTTCAACTTGACCGAGCGCGACAATGGCCAACCCCGTGCGATTCAGCCGCACAGCTTGTTCGCTTCGCAGCAGTTCGCCACGGCCATCTATCAGTCCGAGTTGACATACAAATTACGCCAACTCGGTTACGAACTTACAACCGGACGGAGCGGTGCGCCGGAGATCAAGGGCTACACGCAGGAGTATCTCGACGCATCCAGTCCCCGCAGCCAACAGATTCGTGAGTACCTCGCACGCACGGGCCGCTCGGGGAAGGAAGCCGCCGAGATCGCTGCACACTCCACGCGGGATCAGAAGGAAATTCATTCGCCGAAAGAGGTGATGGCCGCGCACCGGAAGCTGGCTGCAGACTTTGGACACCAAGCCGAGGCCGTTGTTCGGACGGCGCGTGAACGGTCTCAACACCAGGAGAAGCCCGTCAACTCGTTTGACCGAGTCCGCGAATCTCTCACCTTCTCCCGCGACAAGAACTTCGAGCGTGAGGCGGTTGTGGATGAACGTGCGCTGATCCGCGACGGGCTCCGCCGCGGAATGGGCGAGATCACCCATGCCCAGGTCCGCGCCCATCTTGACGCCCGCTTGGCTTCCGGGGAATTTCAGATCGTCGAGCGGCAGCAGGGCGTTCCGGGCCGTCAGTTCACCACCGCCAAAACAATCGAAGCCGAACAGGAAATCCTCCGCCGGATGCGTGAGGGACATAACCATGTTGAGCCGGTTCTTTCGCGTCCGCAGGCCATCGCAGTGGCCGACCGGCAAGAGCATCTCAATCACGCACAAAAGAGTGTCATAGAAGATGTACTCAGTTCGCCCGACCGCATTCAGGGAATCCAAGGATTCGCCGGCGCGGGCAAGACCACCACGCTCACCGTCATCCGCAGCGCCGCGGAATCGCAGGGCTATCAGGTCGAAGGCTTCGCCCCGACCTCTCGCGCCGCGAAACAACTGGAGCAGGCCGGTGTCCACGCCGGAACATTGCAGGGTTTTCTCGCGCGTGGTCAAAACGCCGATCACAATTTCGAGCGGAAACGATTTTTCATGATTGACGAATCCAGCCTTGCCAGCACGAACCAAATGCGCGAGTTCCTTGCGCGGCTCGGCACCAATGACCGCGTGCTTCTGATTGGAGACACTCGCCAGCATCAGGGCGTCGAAGCGGGCCGCCCCTTCGAGCAACTACAAGAGGCCGGAATGCGTACCGCCAAGCTCGATGAGATCGTCCGTCAGAAAGACCCCGCGCTGAAATCCGCCGTCGAAATGCTGGCAACGGGACAAGTCTCCGCTGCGCTCGACGCGCTCGGGCAGCAGGGCCGTGTGCAGGCAATTCCCGACCGAGACGAGCGCGTCCGTGCCATCGCCAAAAGCTACGTCGAATCGCCCGACAACACTCTCATCGTCTCCCCCGACAATGCTTCCCGTCACGAACTAAACGTCGCCGTTCGCCAGGAGTTGAAGGCCACTGGCACCCTTGCCCCGGAAGATCATACTCTCCGCATCTTGCTTCAACGTCAGGACATGACCGGAGCCGAACGCTCCTGGGCAAGCCACTATGAAATCGACGATGTGGTCCACTACACACGCGGAAGCAAAGCCATCGGAATCGAAGCTGCCAGTTACGCGTCGGTTGCCGCCATCAACCCATCCGCCAACCAACTTACGGTCGAGAAAGCCAACGGAGAACGCGCCACCTACGATCCCCGCCGCCTGACTGGCGTCAGCGTCTACCGCGAGATCGACCGCGAGTTCTCTGTAGGCGACCGCATCCAGTTCACCGCGCCCGATAAGTCGCTCGGCGTCGCCAACCGCGAACTTGCCACTATCGAAGCTGTCCATCCTGATGGCTGCCTCTCCGCCCGCCTCGACAACCACCGCCAGATCGACTTCAACCCGAACGAACATCGCCATTTCGACCACGGCTACGCCGTCACCAGCCATAGCGCTCAGGGACTCACCGCCGAACGCGTCCTCGTTCACGCCGATACCAGCGTCCACCCCGACTTGCTCAACTCCCGCTTCGGCTACGTCTCCATCTCCCGCGCTAGCCACCAGGCCACTCTCTTCACCGACGACATGAAAAAACTTGCCCCCCAGCTCGGAGCCGATGTCTCGAAAACATCCGCCCTGGAAATCAGCCCAGCCCCATCCGTCGCCCAAGGACTTGGGATAGGGATCTAACAGTGACAACAATTTATGATGGAGGAATCGCGATGACGAAGATGACAATCATTCCCGAGAACTACAACAACATCCGCGCAGAGATTGTCGAATTGCTAAAGGCCGCCCGTTCTACCGCCGCCCGAAATGTCAATTCGATCATGACCGCTACCTATTGGGAGATTGGACGGCGCATTGTTCAGTCAGAGCAACAGGGAGAAGCACGGGCAGAATACGGCCAGCAATTGGTGGAACAGCTTGCGAAAGACCTCAGCAAACAATTTGGCCGAGGGTTCGGCAATGCGAATCTTTGGAAAATGCGTGCCTTCTACTTGGCTTGGCCCGACGAACGGATTCTCTCGACACTGTCGAGAGAATCTGGCAACCCAAGTTCAGTCAACGATTTACGCACGCTTTCTTTAAGTACTTCCAGGCTGGCCAATCAGTTCCCCTTGCCCTGGTCCGCCTACGTACGACTGCTCTCCGTCAAGAACCCGGACGCCCGATCCTTCTACGAAACTGAAGCTCTGCGGTCTGGCTGGTCTGTCCGGCAACTGGATCGCCAGATCGGCAGCCAATTCTACGAACGCATCGCGCTCTCGCAGAACAAAGCAGCCATGCTCCAAAAGGCGGAATCCGCCGAACCTGCCGACCTCGTTACACCCGAAGAGGCCATCAAAGACCCGTTCGTTCTCGAATTTCTCGATCTCAAGGACGAATACTCCGAGTCAGATTTGGAAAAGGCACTCATTCAACACCTCACCGACTTTCTGCTGGAACTGGGTGATGATTTTGCCTTCATCGGTCGGCAGCGCAGGCTTCGCATCGACGACAATTGGTTTCGCATCGACCTTATATTTTTTCACCGCCGCTTGCGCTGCCTGGTAATTGCGGATCTAAAAGTGGGAAAGTTCAGCTACGCGGACGCCGGGCAGATGCACATGTACCTGAACTACGCCCGCGAGTACTGGATGAAACCCGGCGAGAACCCGCCGGTCGGACTCATTCTGTGCGCCGAAAAGGGAGCCGCAGAGGCTCACTACGCACTCGACAATCTCCCGAACAAGGTCCTCGCCGCCGAATATCAGACTGTCCTTCCAGACGAAAAGCTCATCGCCGAGGAACTGGAACGCTCTCGCAGGGAACTGGAGAACCGGGCGTCTGTCGGACGCGCTCAGCGAGAATCGCCGAATCTTGACCCCGAAGGAGAGCGCCATGACTGATATCGACTACCGCCGGTCCTTGCCATATCCGATGCTGATAATGATTGCGTCACGCTCGTCGCCTTGAACCCTCTCCAGACAAACAGTAGTGCAGGTAACTCCCATGATGAGGTAGCATTATCAGTCTCCCCCTAAAGACTTATGCTTACCGGCGAAATTCGCAGTCAGATCGATCAGATCTGGAATGCCTTCTGGACGGGCGGTATTTCCAACCCGCTCGAAGTCATTGAGCAAATCACCTACCTTCTTTTTCTCAAGCGCCTGGACGAGCAGGAAATTGCTGAGGAGCTGAAAGCCAATCGCGAAAAGAAGCCGATGCAGAGGCGATTCTTTCCCGAGGGCAAGGACAAGAAGAAACGCTCCTTTCAGGACTACCGTTGGAACCGCTTCAAGAACTTCGATCCGCGCGACATGTATACCGTCGTCAGCGAGCACGTCTTCCCCTGGCTGCGTACGCTGGGCGGCAACGGGACAACCTACTCCAAGCACATGGAGGGGGCGCGCTTCACCATTCCCACGCCCGCGTTGCTGGCCAAGGTCGTGGACATGATCGCCAAGGTGCCCATGGAAGACCGGGACACCAAGGGCGACCTGTACGAATACATGCTGGGCAAGATTGCCACTGCCGGACAAAATGGACAGTTCCGCACGCCGCGCCACATCATCCGGCTGATGGTGGAAATGGTTGAGCCCAAGCCCACGGACATTGTCTGTGATCCGGCCTGCGGAACTTGCGGCTTTCTGGTGGCCGTGGGCGAATCGCTGCGCGAACGTCCCCGCCGGGAAGTATTGGGATGGTGCAGATTATTCGCAAGCGGGCCGTGCCGATATTTCTGATCTGATGAGCCTCGTTGGGGCGAACGTAAACAAAGTCGCCAGCTTCAAGACGCGTCTCGTTACCGCAGCCCCCGATGAACGCAGCTTCGCCTTCCAAGAAAAAGAACTCGTGCTCCTCTGGATGGGCGTGCAACGAGGTGTATCCCTCAGGCTCGAATTCCATGATTCGCATTGCATAGTTCGGACAACCGTCATCTTTGGTAAGGGCGAACCGCGCAGTCATTCCTCTAAAGCCTTCTTTGGTAATTATCGTGGTCGGGACCTCTTCGACGTGCTTCTTTAGCATGGTGTGTTTCCTCCAGTTCCAGTATTGGAAATGCAGCGCATTAGCTGATGAGAGCGCCAAACGGCGTTCCCTTACAAGCCTTGTTGATGGGCGCCTCCGATCACTCAAGGTAGGGGTACCAGACATCATGAATCGTCAGATCCTCCTGGATGCCGTGCGGCTGGTGCCATACTCCCTTGGGAATACGCAGGAAGGTGCCTGGGCTCAGGGGCAAATCGCCGAGGTCATCAATCCACATGCTGGCGTTTCCCCGGATCACATAGAGAATGTCGTCCGAGTGTTCATGCCGATGTCTCTGCGCTTGTGAGCCCGCCGGCAGATGGACCAATGCACAGGTAAGACCGGCTTTGTCTTTCCGATGCGAAAGTAAATATGCCACTTGAATCCCAGGCATCTGTGGATGCGGCTCCCACGCTGTATCCCCGGGTCGAATCAATTTGAAGTCTTGCAATTCGCAATTCTCCTAAAGCGTTTCTTACGGACGGCAGCGATGCGCGGCCGGCGGCACGTTGACCAACGGCAGGACGCTGTAGTACGCTGCATACTGCATGATACAGTCTGCTACAAGCAGCATACTGTATAAGACAGTATTGATGTCAAGAGAAAAATGAGACAACAATCCCGGCATCTCCCCGCGTTCCTTCTCCTGCTGGTTGCGGAGAAGCCCTCTCATGGGGGAGCAATCCAGACATCCCTTCAAACCAAGCTTCCGTCGCTGAAAGCCGATTCGGGGGCAATCTATCGTGCCCTGCAGCAGTTGGAGAAAGATCGGGAGCTAGCCGCCGAATGGAACACGTCCAAGCCGGGTCCTCCGCGGAAGATTTATCGGATCACGCCCGCCGGGCGGAAGCGGCTGGAGTTTTGGCGCGAGGATGTGGAAATGCGCCTGCGCAACCTGACGTTCTTCGTGCAAAGTTATGAACGCTTGCTGAGGAAACAACCGGGTGAGACGCCTGCGCGGAAGCAGCTACGCGGGAGGAGACGGAGCGAGATTGCCTAGCCGTTAACTGCAACGACGTTAACTATAGGGCTGAATGATCGCGTTCTCTACACCGACGGCGCGCAGCACGTTGCCGAGCACGGCGGCGCGTATTGGCTTCTCGACGAAATCGCGGATAACTAAGGTAATAGTTACTACCGGGCCCCGGACGTTCGTTCAGGAAGGCGCCACGACCTCATTTGTGTCATAAGTGCCGCAGAATCAATTGATGGGCCGCGACAAAACGCGATTTCCTCTTATCAGGCATCGCAAGTACCTTTTTCGCAGGCCTACCGTTACTGCCCTGTTGTCTTTCGTCAAAACGTCGTGCACTCGCAAAATGAATGACTTGGCGGCGAGCTTGATGCGGCGTGTTTCGATAAGATTCCGGCGATGATTTTGGCCATCACGTGCCGGTAGAGTTCAGGAGGATCCTCATTTTCAAGAGCCCTAGTTCTCTATGCGGTCTTGCTGGTACTACCTCTTCCCGCGTCACTCTCGTTCAACAGTGCGCGGACCCTGCGCTCCAATTCAATTGGAAGAAATGGCTTTCCCAGGTAGCCAGCGTCTTGCGGGAGGTGCGCTGTCTGGCCGATAGTGTCTTCCGCGTAGCCAGAGATGAACAAGAACCGCATCTCTGGCCGCAGCAAGATTGCTTTTTTCCTCAACTCCAGTCCATTCATCTTAGGCATCATGATATCGCTGACCACGAGGTCGATCTCCCCGGGATTGTTCTCCAAAATTCGGATCGCCTCAGCGCCGTCCTCCGCCGCAAATACGGTGTAGCCGCGTTTCTGCAAACACACGGAAATCAACCTGAGCAGGGCTGCTTGGTCCTCGACCACCAGCACCGTTTCGGTGCCGGAGAGGATCTCGGGTTGCATAAGTGGCTTCTCATCTTCTACTTTTGCCCTCAGTTCGACCGCTGCCGTCGGAGGCAGGTAAATGCGGAACCTAGTGCCTTCTTGTAAGACGCTCTCAACGGTGATGTGTCCCCCGCTCTGCCGTACGATACCGTAAACCGTCGACAGCCCTAGTCCCGTCCCTTTGCCCTCCTGTTTGGTGGTAAAGAAAGGCTCGAAGATTCGGGCCTGGGTTTGTTCATCTATGCCAGAGCCGTTGTCGCTCACCGCCAGCATTACGTAACGTCCGGGCTGCACTTCGATGTGGCGACCGGCGTATTCCTCATCCAGTTCCACGTTGGCTGTTTCAATCACCACTTTGCCGCCCTGTGGCATGGCGTCGCGAGCATTCACCACCAGGTTGATGAGGATTTGCTGGATCTGTGCGGGGTCAACTTTGACCGGCTGCAGATTCGGCTCCAGCACCGGAACCAGGTCGATGTTCTCGGGGATGACGTGGCGCAAGAGCTTGTGTGTCTCCCACACCACGGCATTGACGTCCAGAACTCTTGGCTCGAGCACCTGCCGCCGGCTGAGGGCCAGCAATTGGCGCGTCAGTGAAGCGGCCCTCTGCGTAGCCGCGTTGATCTCAGCTACGTTCCGGCGCAGACCTTCAGTTGCGCCGGCTTCCTCCAGCAACAAGTCGCTGTATCCCAGGACAATCCCAAGATAATTGTTGAACTCGTGGGCCATCCCGCCAGCCAATTGCCCTACCGCTTCGATCTTCAACGCCTGACGCATCTGCTCTTCCAGTGCCCGCCGTTCGGTGACGTCCTCGACGATCACCTCGAGCCCTTCCGCCCTCTGGTGTTCGGTGCCCAAGACCCGGCCTCTCAGCCGTACGGTAATCAGCCGCTGATCCCGCCGCTTCCACTGCACTTCTTCTTCAATCTCCCCTGTCAGCTGCCACTTGTGCAACAGACGCAGCCCTTCTTCCGGTTGGGCGAAAACATCCTGGGACACGCTCAGTTTCAGAACCTCTTCCGCCGAGCTATAACCCAGCAGGGCCACCAGGGCCTGGTTCACTTCCAGGAAGCGACCCTCCAGAGTGCCAAGGTAGATGCCGTGGACCGCGCCTTCGAAGACCTCCCGGTGGTGAATTTCCGACATCTTCAGCGCTGCGTCGGCCCGTTTGCGCTCGGTGATGTCACGGATATCGCACTGAACCACATGGGTTCCATCTATCTTGTAAACATTGCTGACAAACTCTACGTTAATTCGCTGCCCGGCTTTGGTTTCAAGCGGCAAATCGTCGTAGCGGATAACGCCCTTCGTTTGGAGCTCGCTAAAAGCGGTCTGGGAAGCGAGAATATCCTTAAACGGGCCGATTTCCCAGAGTTTCTTGCCCACGAACTCACCGTGCGTATAGCCCAACAGCTCAATCAAGAATGGGTTGACGTCGATGATCTGCCCACTCTTGAAATCGACAATCAATATTCCATCCTTGGAGGTTTCAAAGAGCCGCCGGTAGCGAGTCTCGGAGTCTTTCAGCGCCTGTTGCGCTTGATGGTATCCCGCCTCAGCGAACTTCTGCTGCGAGATGTCCACCACTGTGCCTTGGATCATGGCCGGTGTCCCGTCCCGCCCCAGCACTAGCTCGACGTTCTCCAGCACCCACACCGAACTGCCGTCCTTGTGACGCAACGGCGAAGCGAAATTTGTCAAAGAGCCGCGACTCCGGCATTGTTCAAGGAAGTCTTCCCAGTCGGCGGGAGAAAAGGAGAACTCCGAGGCATTACAGGCCAGCAGTTCCTCCCGCGACGCATAACCCAGGGTCCGCACAAACGCCGGATTGCAGTCGAGCACCCGGCCGTCCAGAGTAATACGGTAAAATCCCACCACGCTCGATTCGAAGAACCGCCGGTAACGCTCATACGCATCCGTCCCGGGATTCGATCCCAATCCGCGCTGGTCTTCCAGATGGGTCATTACCTGCCGCGCCAAGGTCCGCAGCATGTGCCTCTGTCCTTCCGTCAAAGCGCGCGGGACATAATCCATTACGCACAGTGTTCCCAGCGCATATCCCTCGGGTGTCAGCAGGGGGGCCCCGGCGTAAAAACGGACTCCCGCCCGTGTGGCCAGATGATTCCTGGCGAAACTTTCGTCTTTCAGGGTGTCGCAAACGATGAGCACATTGTGTTGCAGTATGGTGTGGGTGCTGAAGGAGACTTCCCGTGGGATCCCGCTGACATCCCACCCAATTCTTGACTTGAACCATTCTCGTTTGGCGTCGACGAAGCCAACCAGCCCGATGGGAGTACCACAGACATAGGTGGCCAAACGGGCAAGGTCGTCAAAACGCTGTTCGGGAGGGGTATCTAGGATCCGATAACTCCAGAGCGCTCCTAGCCTGCTGGCTTCATTTTCGGGCAGAGGCGACTGCATGCTACACACTCGAATGACAACTGCATTACGATTACATACTTTTTCTAACGCTTACATAGTTTGTTAGCCCGCCGCTCCTAACTACCAAGATACCCATGGTGTCTACATTTTGGACAGTGCTTGCGATAGTGTCAAAGATAGCCTCTTGAAAGCTGGAGCCGTTGATAAGACTTTTCAAGGTTTAACCGCTGTTCCATCCGCAGCGCCCGCATGAGATAACTCCGCAGCCGTCGCAACTGGTCCCGATACATACCCATTGCTCCCCAAAGAGGATGAGATGTGCCCCCCTGTTCAACGGTTTTGGCAGCGAATTCTTGTCACGAAATCCGAACAGACGCTGACCCACCTCAGAAGTTTTCTTGACCCGCCGGTGCTGCAATCCCCGCCTTTCCCAGAGAAGAGAGCGCAGTGCGCCCCTCAGAACTAGACAGAAGGGGCCGTATTTGAAGTAAAGGTTTGGGCGAAACGGGCACGAGCGTCGCGCGGCGTTCGTCCGTGGAGTTACAACACAATCGGTGCAGTGACACTTCTGGCAAGAACTCGTCGAGCAAGCTTGGCCCTTTTGTCCCCAGCTTGTAGGCTGGCTTTACGAGTTTCACTTTAAGCTTCCGGCCTTTGCAGCCTTGCCGTCGAGTTATTCAGTCAATGAGGTGATATCTGAGGAATTGATTGTCGTTAGGTCCCTTGGCCACTTGTGCCGGTACAGGGCGTTCAGCTCGGTCCAGAACTGTCTCTGCTCAGGAATCGTCAGATCACACAGGAGCTGTCGCACTACCTCTGCGAAGTCCAATCCTGCGTTTTTGCTGGGTCCTTCCATCATCAGGTAGATGGCTGAGACTATCGTGTCGACACTGCCTTCAGTCATCGTGCATCTGAGGTTGCAGTAGTTGACTGGTTGCCCCATCTGCCGCTGCTCGCTGACAGCGGCCGCGGCGCCAGCACTTTGGTTGCTGGCTAACAGCTTCAACATAGCCTGGTCGTCGGCCGGCCGGGAGAAAAAGTATCCCTGTGCCATGTCGCAATTGAGCTGCTTGAGCAAGTTTATCTGCTCTTCCGTCTCGGTCCCTTCGGCGACGACCTTCAACCCGAGATTGTGGGCAAGCATGACGATGACCCGCACGATCTCGCGGCTTTCCGGGTCGCTGTCCATGTGCGAAATGAAGGCGCGGTCGATTTTCAAGGTATCCACGGGAATCCGGCGCAAGCGGCTGAGTGACGAATACCCGGTGCCGAAATCATCGATGCTCAAGCGAACGCCGAGTGCCTTCAATTGCGCGAGCACGTGGCCAGATCTTTCCGTATCCCCCATGGCGATCGTTTCTATGATTTCCAGCTGCAGGCAGCCTGGATTAACGCCAGCCTGCTCAAGGACTTCACGAATTTCGCTGGCTAGATCGGGCTGGGCGAACTCCCTCGAGGTGATGTTCACGCTCATGGTCAGGGGCGGGCTGGAAGGAAATTCAGACTGCCAGGATCGGAGATGTTGGCAGGCTTCATGCAATAGTTGCCGATTCATGGGGATTATGAGCCCGGTTTCCTCAGCAACCGCGATGAATTCAATCGGTGAAAGTATGCCCACCGGACGTTGCCAGCGCGTCAGGGCCTCGAAGCCCGTGATCTTGCCGGTCTGCAGCGACACAATGGGCTGGTAGTAAACCCGAAATTCTCCCTGATCGAGGGCCTTGCGCAAGTCCGTCTCCAGCTTCAACCGCTTCACGGCATTAGCGTGCATGGCCGTGTCAGACACCTCACAACGGCCTTTCCCCGCCCGCTTGGCACGGTACATGGCTATGTCTGCATCGCGCAGCAGATCCTCCGCCTGGGTATGAGGGCTAATGCTTGCGGCGATTCCGATGCTCACTGAAATTACTATTTCCTGCTGGTTTACCACAAAGGGGGTTGCGAGTTCCGCTTGCACTCGTTCCGCAACGCGTACAGCTTCAATAGGGTCTCGGATGTCGTCCACAAGGATCGTGAATTCATCACCACCGAGTCTGGCCAACGTATCGTCACTGGCAGGCCTGTCAGGTATGCCGCCTGTGCGCGGACGTGAGACGGTGTCGGCTCGCCGCACAGAGTTCTTCAATCTTCGTCCGATTTGGATCAGCAGTTCATCCCCGGCCGTGTGTCCCAGGCTGTCATTGATGATTTTGAATTCGTCTACATCGATGAGCAATACCGCGAATTTGTAGTTCGAGTGTCTTCTGGAGATGGCTAGCGCGTGTTGCAACCGGTCCAGAAACAGGGCGCGGTTGGGCAGGTTAGTAAGTCCGTCGTGAAACGCATTATGTGCCAGCATCTCCTCGGCTCGCTTCCGCTCGGTGATGTCGCGGTTCACGATTACCAGTTTGTCGGTCTGGCCTCTCGCGCTTCGGATCGCACAGGCGGTCGACTCCAGCGTGCGCCAGGAACCGTCTTTGTGGCGTATTCGGTATTCCACCCGCTCTCCCTGGCCGCTCAGGCGGGCTTTTTCTGCCGCCTCCAATACTCGCGGGCGATCGTCGGGATGAATTTGCTCGATCGACGAAGTCGCTTGCAGCTCCTCGGGAGAATACCCCAGGACCTTTTCATAGGCGGGGCTGTTGTACAGGCGGCGGCCATCGCCGTCGACAAGCGCGATCATATCGGCGGCATTCTCACTGATGAGTTGAAAAAGCTGATCTCGCTCAGCCAGCTGGCGCCGAATGCGGTGTAGTTGCAGGTGCTGATAGACTGCGTAAAAGTCGAAGAGCAATACCAGGGCTGCCAGTCCACGTACCCATTCCCTGAGATCAAACCAGTACGAAACGTCCGTCTCCCGGTTAAACCAGGGAAAAGTGAACGAGATAATCCCCAAGGTCAACGCCAGCGTGACGACAACGGCAAAGCCCCATAGCCACCATTCCCGATCTTCGATTCGACGCATCTCGGTCGGAATCGCTTCGGGGCTGCTCTGGCTCACTTCTTGGAATGGTTGCTGATTCATGCCGTCCGAGTATGCTCCTGCAACTCCAGGGATTCTAGCCCGCGCCGGAACGTCGCAATGGTTACGACAATAGGGCCGCCCGTACTGGACCAGTGTTTGGTACAGAAAGTTATACGCATAAAATCTCGCAATCGTGATGGCCGGGGAGGGCTGGCACGTAATGTGCGGTTGTCCGCTCGACTTCTTAATCGGCGCTGACGCAACAATGAACGCCGGACGTTCTTCTTTACTGCTGTACAGTAACCTGCATCTGAACCGAATGAGAGGTGCCATCCGGCGCTGTCCCTGTAACAGCAATCGTGTACGTCTTGGGGGGGGGCGACCCTAAGCCCTGGCACCCGCTAACCAAAATCAAGCTCGCCAGAAGGACGAGTAGTGCTGCTTTACTTATGGCTCGGGGGCCGCGCCAAAAGAACATCCCTCCTAGGATCGGAATCATTGCCAGAACCATGAACTTTTGTCCAGAGTCGAGCATAGCTGCATTCGATTGGGTAGCGGAGATCGTCAGTTGTGAAGTGACCACTGTCGACCCTTCCAACTGTAAGGCCGGTGGCGTGAAGTTACAGGACATCGCTGCCGGCAGGTTCTGGCACGCGAGTTGAACCGAACCGTTAAACCCATTGTCTGACGATGATGAAATCTCGCTCGTAGCTGTTCCACCCACGTGCAATTGCACAGCCACCGGGTTCGCTGCGACCGTAAAGTCTGGCGCTACTGCGCCCAAAAGCGCCTGGATGCAACCGAGCACAACCAACAAGAGTGACGCAATCGAAGAAAGGTAAGTTTTCATTTGTCCCCTCGCTTTCAGCCTGCTTTGTATTTCCATACGAAAATGCAAAGAGCCGAGCAATCCGCGCAGTCCTTATCGGCACACAACGCTTAAGGGTAAGAACAAATCGCACCGACAAAGTACTTTGGTACTGTCAAGTCCGTGGTACGAGCTTTCGGGTAACGCAGCGTTTCTGACGGGCTGCGGGCTGAACTTCTGGTTAGTCGGGAGGGGGCGATGCGCCGACTCTTGTTACGGCCCGATTGGGGCTCGCTGCTTGTAACCGTCCTGTGCCGGACCTTACCACCCAACAGTATCCTTGCCTACCTCACGCTCTACTTCGATACCGGCACCGATACAGCTCCTGTTTGGGGATCCGCGCTGATTTCCTTTGCCTCAAGGTGCGCGCGCAGCTTCACAAGGGCAGCGGAATGTATCTGTGAAATTGTCGAACTCTTCACGCCCAAGATGGAAGCGATCTCCTGCATCGTCAGTTGTTCAACGTAATACAGCGAAAGGATCCGCTTTTCTCTTGGGGAGAGGTTGGACATCGCCTGTGTCAGATGTTGCCTCATCTCCGACCGCAGACACAGTGCCAACGGACTTTCTTCAGGCTTAGCGGGTGCAGACTCGATCAGATCGCGAGTGTCCGCACGATCTTGCCCAGACGCGACTTGCCGGTCTACCGATTCCAGGCCGCGAAGAGTGCCGGCGAGCTTCCTTAGAGCTGCCAGCTCCAGTCCCACCTCGTGCGCGATTTCCTCTTCCGTTGGCTGGCGGCCCAACCTCAGCGAGAGCTGTTCAGAAGCTGCGTTTAGCTTTCGGCTCTTGGCGCGCAATCGCCGCGATGCGTGGTCGAGCATTCGCAGGCCATCGAGGATTGCGCCCCGAATACGGAACTGTGCGAATGTCTTGAATTGGATGTTCTTTGTGGAATCATACTTCTGTGTTGCTTCCAGCAATCCTAGTACACCGGAGTGGACAAGATCCTCAAGGGGTACAAACACGGGGAGGCGGCCATGGATTTGCCGGGCAATGAAATGTACCTCGGGCAACTGACTCAGAACAAGCTCATCGCGTGTTTCAAGAGTTAGTGAAGGGTGAGCATCTGACACTTGTGGTGCTGCCATTGTCTAATCCCTAAATGCTACGGTCCCAGCAAAGAGCAAGGAGATCTGGAAGGATGAACCAAATTCCAAGAGACACGACCAGAACATGCTGCTGTCTTCTCGAAAGACTAGGGCAATTAGTGCACCGAACGAGTTACCTTATTGATCTCCGTCAAGAGTAAGGGTTTATGGTCTGAAAGCATGGCGAGGGGTGACATGGTTACTGGACAATTGCTGGAAATGCGTATGAAAACCAGACAGCGAGGCTGAGACTGTCATTCCCAGGATGGAATGATGACCCAAAAAAGAGCGGGGAGTGGATTGGATCTGACATTGGTGGAGCGAAAGCTCATGTCTCGCCTTGCCGGTATTATGTCACTGCGACAATAGGTAGAGATCGCGTTGTAAACGCCGCCGCGATCCGTCAAGCGGATAGGTTCTTCTTTTGAACGACTTCACTACGCCGGGCCAGCATGCCGTATATCGTCGCCCGGCTGATACCGAGGACTTCCGCCGCCCGGGCTTTGTTGCCGTCGACCAGTTTCAGGACATATTCCAAGTGGCGTGACTGGACTTCTTCGAGCGTCATGAAGCCGGTGCCGCTGTCTGGCCTGGTCGTGTGCAGGCGTATGGCCTCGGGCAAGTCCATATCACAGATAACCTTGCCCTGAGCCATCATGCAAGCGTTCCCAATCACATTTTCCAGTTCCCGCACATTTCCCGGCCACGAGTGTCGGGTCAGGAGAATCTGGGCGCGTCGCGAAATCCCCTTGAGTGTTTTGCCGTATTTCGCTGAAAAATGTTGCAAGAAGTGCTGCTGCAACAAGGCCAGGTCTTCCTTTCGGTCGGCGAGAGGTGGAAGTTGGATTTCAATCATGGATAGTCTGTAGAACAGGTCGTCCCGGAACTTCCCTTCGGCCGCCAGTTCTCGCACATTGCGGTTAGTGGCAGCAATCACGTGAACATCAACTGTGCTGGCGACGGGTGATCCAACCCGCTGCAACTCTTGACTCTGAAGAATACGGAGCAACTTGGCCTGGGCCGCCGCCGACAATTCACCGATCTCATCCAGGAATAGGGTGCCATGGTTGGCGTATTCAAAGAGGCCCGCTCGATCATGGGTTGCACCCGTGAAAGCTCCCTTCACATGCCCAAAGAGTTGACTTTCCAGCAGAGTTTCCGTCAAGGCCGAACAGTTGCAAACCACGAATTTCTCGCGGGAACGAGGACTCAGGTTGTGGAGCGCCCTGGCGATCAGCTCTTTCCCGGTTCCGGTGCGTCCGGTTATCAGCGCCGTCTCAAACAAAGGGGCAACACGACGGACCCTGGAAAACACTTCCAGCATTCTTGGGCTTCGACCCACCATGCCCTGAAACTGACAGGCTTGCAGCAGTTGGTTGTCGAGTTCCTTGGTATGTCGTCGCGTTTCAGCCTCTGCAATGAGGCCCAAAACCAATTGGCGCACTTTGGAGGGGTCTAATGGCTTAGCGAGTAAGTCACTGGCCCCTCTTGCAACCGCGACTCGAAGCCCGGTTTGGGTCCAGCTATCCGCCATAAGAACCACTTCGAGCGCGGAATCGCCCGCAAACAGGTCGTGCAACGGCACTTTCCCATCATCCATCCCTGAATCCAAGAGGACCATCTGGGGTAGGAACTCGCGATAAGAGCTTATCCCGTCGGCCCAGTCGCCGGCCCTCAACAGCGTCACGGGCAAACCCAAGAGTGCGCGATTAACGTCTGCCGCAACTCCAACATCACGATCAATCACTAGTACGGAATAGACAGGGTCGGGCATAAGCGAAACCGCAAAGTGACATTTCTGGAAAACACCTACGAGATTTTACCATGAAACGTGATATTTGTCAGTGATGTGTCTCACGGCGTGAACGGCGGTGGCAGTGGAAATTCCATTGCCCATGACGGTCGCCTCCCACAGATCCGGGTTGGCTGTGTGAAGCGACATCCGCGCGGCCATTGCCCTCGAGGACTATGACTTGCCTTCATTGGTCGCTGCATGGAGGTCTTTGACACTGCGTACCGGTGGTTGTGATCGAGAATTTCCAAAAGACCGGCCACACCCTCCTCTTAGCACTGCGACTCATTTCCTCATTGACACAGCGGAAAAGATATATGCCTCCTGTTCTACTGGACTGGCAGCGAATTGTTTGTTACGAAAACCGAACAGACGCCTACGGGGGCGCCTGCCCGCTTCGTGCGACCGGCGGTGTCCGCCCGGATTCCGGCGGAAGGAACTGCGCTTTATCCGCGCGCTCCTTTCTATTTCAAACAAGGACTGCTGGCAAACTAGTAACCAAGAGGACCAGAACTCTGTATGTCGAACATTTAATGCAGCGGGTACGGTTCTAGCGTGGGGATTTGGAGTTCTACGAGTGCCGATATTTCGGCAGCAGCTGACGGTAGTTCGGCAGTTCCAAGGGAGACAAGCGGCCCGTGCCAGCTCAGCCGGGGCTCTCCTTCGGACCCGGAACCTGCGGCTGCGGGGCCACCACCCTAATCCTGCCAGAAGAAGTGCCGATAAAGATGGTCCCGGTATGACTGTCCCTTCTTCTATGCCAGGTGTCGATACGGCAGACACTAGTCCAGAATTCATACGGCACCTCTGTTCTGCACGGATGAACCGACTTCCGGCAAGTGGGGCGCAGTCAGGGAGTTGGGTCTCATGATCGAGTTTGGTCTACGACGTGCCATCCGATCAAAGGCGGTCTTATGCTTATGAAAGAGCAGATTCGACTCGATGGTCTCCTGTTCAGCGATGACGCACAGGTTCTCTGTGTAATGAATGAGATTCTGGGCCGCTTTGCCATCCAAACTGAGGTTTGCACCGAGATCGGGTCAGCTCTTGAGGCAGTAACTCATCGAAGGCTTGACACGGTGATTGTGGATTGGAACGCTGCCAACAACCCAACCCGCGTCGTGCGCAGTGCCCGTAACTCTTCCCCCAACTGCAACTCTACAATCGTCGCGATGGTCGACGCGGACTCGGAAACACATGCTCTTCTGGTTGGCGCTAATTTCATGATTTACAAGCCCGTGGATCTCGACCACGCCAGCCGGTGCATGCGGGCGGCATATGGAACCATGCTTCAAGAACGTCGACGAGCTGCTCGAATCTTGGTCGACATCCCCGTGGCCGCCAGAGTCTCAGAACTCGGGATTCTTGAAGCCCGAGTCAGCGATCTCAGCGTGGGTGGATTGGCTCTGCAGTGTGGACAGGCGCTGCGTATCGAGCAAAACGTTTCACTGGTGTTCTCGCTCCCCGGCACCAATGGCGTGGTGCGCGTAAACGGCAAGGTAGTAAATGGCAATGCAACCGGGCGCGCGGGCGTTCGTTTTTCTTTTGTTCCCGAGGAAGATCTGAACTTGCTTGAAAGCTGGCTGGCAACGGAGTTAGCCAAATTAGAAAACGCCGAGATGCCGGTCCGCGAAGCGAGAGTTGCACCAGACGAGGATACAGACGTCGCTGAATCTTTGAGCAACATGACCCGACCATCGATCCGGTGGAATCATCAGGTGGGGGACCGAACGTGACAGTCGGCGATTTGCGAGAAGGACGAGTATCGACCGACGAAGTTGTCGCCAAGCTGCGAGGCACCGCGGTGCACGCCATTTCTGAAGTGACCTTAAGGCTCTCAGAGCGAGATTCCTGAGAGACCCCATGGCAGTTTCTGCCGAGGAGAGAGTGCATTAAAGATCGTTGGCAATGAGGGGCCCATATGGCGAAGATTCTGATAGCCGACGACTCACGCTTTCAAGTAGGACTACTCTCCAAGTCTTTGGAAGAAAGTGGATTTGAAGTGGTGTCTGCGCTCGATGCGATGCAGGCCTGGATGATTGCCCTACGTTCCGCGCCGGATGCAATAGTTCTTGATATCAACATGCCGGGTGGCTCGGGAATTGAGGTACTCAAAAGGCTAAGGATATCGACCAAGACCCAGCATATCCCGGTAGTGGTCGTCACTGGCAGCACGGAAGACTCCATCGAGCAACTGGCGAAGCGTCTGGGTGCGGCCGAATTCTTTCACAAGCCGGTTGATCCAGGCCGGCTGTGCGACACGTTGCTTCATCTGTTGTCCCCAGCGCGTTGATTTCCCCACCATGAGTCAATGTTTCCAAGGCGCTGGTGCTTTGGACCGAATGATCGGGAGGAGATTGATGCAAACCAAGGTGAGCGGGCTGATCAACACGATCCGGCCGAGACTGGAGTCGGCCAGATCAAACTCAAGAGGAAACCCCGGGAGGAAGATACTCCTGATCGAAGATAGCCACTTTTTACGTATTGCGATCGAGAGGCTCCTGACTAAGGAAGGATACTCGGTGACTGGTGTCGCGGACGGCCGCGAGGGCTTGCAGGCAGCTCGTACCAGCCCCCCGGCACTCATTCTCTTGGACATGATGCTTCCAGGACTAGACGGCACGGGTGTGCTGAAGGTGTTGAAGCAAGACGAATCCACCGCGCACATTCCCGTTATCGTGCTGACGGCGCTGTCTCAGATCAATGAAGGGAAGCTGAAGGATGCTGGTGCCGCAGCGTATATTGAGAAGTCAACGCTCAATTTGGAGGAGAATGCGGACGTCCTGATCCAAAGAGTCGAAAGCGTGCTCAGGAGATCAGTTGCAGTGAGCGGGTTGAGTCCCAGATGAGATGGCACGGCCGCTTCGTTCTTGTGAACTGCCGAACTGCCGTCCGCGTTGCCGGAATATCGGCACCTGTATGAATCAAAATCCTCACCGAAAATCACATCCAACTCGAAGTGGCAACCCATTACCGGAGTAATGGTTCCGATCGATAACAAAACTCAAGTAACGCAATAAGTGCCGAAATAGAACGTGGAGAATATTGCCCATGCAAATCCTTGTTGTGGAGGACTCGCCCATTTACCGGCAGCTCTTGAAATCTTGTCTGCAGGAATGGGGCTTTCGTTTCACAATTGCGAAAGATGGCTCTGAGGCCTGGGCGCTTCTGCAGCGTCCGGATTGTGCCAAGCTGGTTTTGCTGGATTGGGTGTTGCCCGACATCGATGGGGTCGAACTGTGCCGGAGGATCCGGCTGGCAGGCGCGGGGAACTCCTATTCGTACATCATCCTCTTGACCGGAAAAGACGGCAAGAAAGACCTGTTGGAAGCAATGCAGGCTGGAGCGGATGACTATCTGGTTAAACCCTTCGACCAACTGGAATTGAAGGCCCGTCTTCTGGTGGGTAAGCGCATTATCGGTCTGCAGGAAGAACTTGTGTCTGCCAGAGAGTCTATGCGGCACGCCGCCACTCACGATTCCTTGACCGGACTAATGAATCGCGGGGAAACCGTCGATTTCCTCAGTCGCGAATCAGAGCGGGCCAAGTGCAGCGGGAAACCACTCAGCGTCATAATGGCGGATGTCGACCACTTCAAGAAGGTGAACGACACACTCTAGGGCATCTTTTTGGCGACGAGGCTCTGAAGGAAATCGCAAGAAGGCTTCGCTCGAAGCTCCGCGTATACGATGGCGTGGGCAGATACGGCGGCGAGGAATTCCTGATGATTCTAGCCGACTGCGACTTGATGACAGCCTTAATCAAAGCGGACGACCTGCGCGCATGCGTTGGCAGCGAGCCGATCGTTTCTTCCCTAGCGTCGAGGAACATCACTATAAGCATGGGAGTCGCGGTTTCAACCGACCATCCTGCCGGCGACATTGGCTCGCTGCTCAACCAAGCCGACCGGGGCTTATATGCGGCGAAGCAGAAAGGCCGGAATTGCGTGGAGCACGTCGACGACATGCGGCCGATGTCACAACCCGACATGGAGAGGCCTAAAGCCCTGCAATAGTTGGTGGATGTCTCGACCCGGCAGCACCCTTCCATCAAATGCGGTAACGTCCAATCGACCCAGTAGTTTGTGACCCGGTACAGGGCGAGCAACTATGCCGGCCGGATATCTCAGGACTCCTGTCCGACACCGCCTGTCGCGCCTAACCCAGCGACCGGAGGACTTAGATCGACCGGCACGACAAGCCGCAATTGGCTTTACCTTCACGGGACCAGCAACTTCGCCGGTTCACGGATTCACTCGGTTCATTTCAGCCACAGGGCATAGCAGCAGGCTGAACTCGAACACAGGCCAACCTACGGTGTCCACTGTTGGGAAAGTTCGTTGTGTACGACCCAGCGAATTTTGCTCCGATGGTAGGCGCTACAACCTGGCCGTCGGCCCCGATGCACTCGCGTCGTTCCTTATACCGGAATCAGGGGCTTTTTGAGCTGGTACCTGCTTTGAAGCCACGCATGCAGAGCATGGAGGTCGCCCGCAGGAATGTGGACAAACTCGCAACCCGCGGCGCCATACTGGCGAGTCCACAGAACACGGGCTTGGATGTAAATTTCACTCCGCAATCCTGGCAGCGGCACCCGAAAAGAAACGGTGCTCCCGATTGCCAGTTTCTCTTTGGAAGGGAAATCAACTCCACCCTTCCACATATTAATATTGGTACTAAGGCCAACTCCACCCTCCCCAATATTGGTGACCGTCACGGAGAGTGTCCGGTTGTTCTCGTCGGTCACCAGAACAGGGGTCATGAGAGCAAACCTGGTGTGTTTGCGATAGTCCCGCAGCATTCTCGAATAAGCCGCTTTCAGTGACTTCGCTCCGGATTCGGGCGTCACAGGTTTTCGGAGAATGACGTGAACGCCGGGTACGACGCAATCCACCGCCGAGACGGCAAGAATTGTCGGTTTCTGCCGCATACGTGACTCGACGATCTGATGAATCAGTTCTGGAGAATGCTCCGATTCCATGTCAATCACGATGAGATCCGTGCTGCCATCCGCCAATAAATTGACAGCTTTTGAAGGGTTCGGGCATACATTCGTGTGGATTGAAAAGTCGTGCAGAATTTTATCCATGGTGCAGGACACCGCTGGATCGTGGGATACAAGCAAACATTCAAATGCCATCTCTGGTGTCATATTTCGTTCTTCCCGCCAACCGCAAGGACTTTTCACCGTCTCAGGTAGTCACCAACGGCAGACGGCTAGCATCAGGATTCTTTCGTGCATCAATCGGAAGCTGGCTGTTCTCGACCAAGAGAAGCGTCTTAACCTAGTTTCCCCGTTCTCCTCTGTGGGCACTTTGGGTTCCATATCTGCGGCAACTTAACTTATTGATCCTTTACGCAGTTGAAGGACGATGATAAGTCAGAGATGTCACGTAATTGGACGATTGTCCAGAAACTGAACAGTTATCCGCCGACATTGGCTAAGGTGCACCAAAGCAGGCGGCAAGTCAGCGTGGCGCAGCAATGCCTGGTTAGCTGTTGAAGCTTTATCCAGTGTCGGGAACTGTATTACTGACGTAATGATTCCGATCGATGACAAGACTCAAACAACGCAATAAGTGCCGAAATAGAACGCGGAGAATCTTGCCCGTGCAAATCCTTGTTGTGGAGGACTCACCGGTTTATCGGAAGCTCTTGAGCTCTCATCTGCAAGAATGGGGCTTTCCTTTCACAATCGCGAAAGATGGTTCTGAGGCCTGGACGCTTCTGCAGCGCCGGGATTGTCCCAAGCTGGTTTTGCTGGATTGGGTCTTGCCAGACATCGACGGGGTTGAACTGTGCCGGAGGGTCCGGCTGACGGGTTCCAGGAACTCATACTCGTACATCATCCTCTTGACCGGAAAAGACGGCAAGAAGGACATGCTGGAGGCGATGCAGGCTGGAGCGGATGACTACCTAGTTAAACCTTTTGATCAGCTGGAACTGAAGGCCCGTCTCCTGGTGGGCAAGCGCATCGTCGGTCTACATGAAGAACTTGTGTCTGCGGAGAGCAACATACGCCGAATGAACGAGAACCTCGAACTCGAGGTGCAGCGACGGACTGCCTCACTCGTCGCCGAAACTGCTGAGCGCCAAGAAGCCGAAGAAGCAAAAAACCGCTCTGACCGATTGTTTCGCTCCATCGCCGAGGACAGTGCCGATCTGATTGCCGTCGTCGACAAGACTGGCCACCGAATGTATAACAACCCTTCGTATCAGCGTCTCCTCGGCTACACCCCGGAAGAACTGAAACAAACCATCTCCTTCGCGCAAATCCATCCCGACGACCGGCCTCTGGTGACCCGCGCCGCTCAGAAAGCTCTCAAAACAGGGGTTGGCCAGCTCGTCGAATACCGGATGCAACGCAAGGATGGAACCTACGTCAACCTGGAATCTCACAGCAGTTTCATCCGTGACTCTCACGGCGAGATCGAGGCCATGGTCATCTCTGCTCGCGATGTCAGCGCCCGACGGATAACAGAGCAAAATGAGAAGCTCTCCGCGATCGGACAACTCGCTGCCGGCATTGCCCATGAAATCAACACGCCCGTCCAATATGTCTCGGACAACATTGCCTTCCTCCACGACACCTGGAATCAGCTCGACGCCGCTATGGCCTCCTGCGTGATTCCGGCGCACGCCTCTATCGCTTGCGACTCGCACCCCTCAGAAACCGTGCCCCCGGCGGGCCCTCGCGAAGATTGGGATTGGGTCCGGCAGGAAGTTCCCAAGGCTATCTCGCAGTCGTTCGAGGGGATCCGGCGCATCCGCAAGATCGTCAGCGCCATGCGGCGTTTCTCTCACACTGGCGGTGGAGAACGAGAGCGCGTTGATATCAACGAAGCGCTCGATGCAACCCTCACTGTCGTCCAGAACCAGATCAAGCACATCGCCGACGTTCAAACCGACTATCAGCCCAACCTGCCGCGTGTGGAATGCTACCCCGACGAGATGAATCAGACCTTCCTGAACCTCATCGTCAACGCTGCGCACGCCATCCGCGAGGCCTCAACCAAGCAAGCACGCGAACGTGGAAAACTCACCATCCGAACTCAACAGATCGACAGTGACGTTCAGATCGAAATCGAGGACAACGGAACGGGTATCCCGGTAGCCGTCCGCACGCGCGTCTTCGAACCCTTCTTTACAACCAAGCAGGTTGGAGAGGGTACCGGCCAGGGGCTCGCCATTTGCCACGACATCGTTGTCCAAAGACATCACGGAAAAATTTGGTTCGATACCGAACTGGATAAGGGAACGAAATTTTCTGTCCGAATCCCAATCCAGTTCGATTCCGACACAGGAGACGCGCAATGACGCCCGACACCGGCACTATCCCCGCCCAAAACAACAAACCCAAGATCCTTTTCGTCGACGATGAACCCCTTGTCCTCGAGGGTCTACGCCGCTCTCTCTACCGCGAATTCAACTCTGACCTGGCCGAAGGGCCCGGAGCGGGACTGGAGAAGGTGAAGAAGGAGGGGCCCTACATCGTGGTGGTTTCCGACATGCGCATGCCCGTCATGGATGGCGCCGAGTTCCTTTCTAGAGTGCACACCCTTGCTCCCGACTCTATCCGCGTCATGCTCACCGGATATGCCGACATGGAAGCAGCCATGCGCGCCGTCAATGAAGGCAGAATCTTCCGTTTCCTCAACAAACCGGTCACCGCAGAAGACTTGACGCTCACACTCCGAGCCTGTGTTGCCCAACATGACCTCATACGTCGCGAAAAAGAACTGCTTGAGAAAACTCTCGCAGGCGTGATCCGGGTTCTGAGCGAGGTGCTCAACCTGGCCAATCCCGTCGCTTTCAACAAAGGCTCTCGCATCTGCCAGTACGTGCGCCACATTGCAGGAAAACTTCGCCTCTCCAATACCTGGCAATACGAGATCGCAGCGATGCTCTCCGAACTCGGATGCTTGACTCTCACCCCCGACGTGCTCGAGGCCATCCATGCCGGCGAGCCGCTCACTCCAGAACAGGAAAGGAGCTACTCGCAGCATCCCCAGATCGCCCACGACCTGCTGGCCCGGATTCCACGACTCGAACCAGTCGCTGACATGATCCTCCAGCAGAAAGAAGTACCCGCGGACCTTCCGCGATTTCTAACCCCCGATGCCGAATCTGTCCGCCGAGGGGCGCAGATGTTGAGGGTCAGCCTGGCGTTCGACCGTCTGCTCAGCACTGGATCGGAACGACAGGCTGCCCTGTTGGCCCTTAGCCGAAATCCCATCGAATACGATGCCCAAATGGTCGCTGCCCTCGGAGACTTCAGGATCAGTCGAGGGCCCACTGAACTGCGTCCCATTGACGTCCGTGACCTTCGCACTGGCATGATCCTGAACGAAGACTTGCGTTCTGCCTCCGGGGTGCTTCTCGCCGCCAAAGGTCATGAAGTCTCGCATGCCCTCGTGAAGGCCGTTCGCAACTTCGTCGAAGACGGCACTGTCAAAGGCACGGTTCTAGTAACGGCTGGAGCGGGCGACACCTGGGTCGCGAAGGCCGCGGCGAACTCAGTTAAGGCTGAGAGATGCGCCGCAACTGGCTGCAAACTGCCCTAATAGAACTCTTCCAAGGCGCCGAGAGCACTTGATCGTTTGTCGTGACAAAACAGAGCGGGTTGACGGCCGGATGGGTCCATATATGCTCCCTTCTTTACGAACGAAGCTGAGTGTGATGTCTGACGAAGATCTGCTTCTCGACTTCTCGACGATTCGCGCCACACAAGTGGTTCTCCGCGACCAAACTTGGAACCGTTCTTGGAACCGTTTATCGCCGAAAGCACTCCAAAGACGCCCAGGTGCTCCGTCTAAGTCGTTGAGAGTACGTGTACTCCAGCAAATGCTCCCCGGCTGTTAACCGGAGATTCTTGGGGCCCAAGAGGGTACCACCTTTTCGGGCAGTGATTGTGTGCGACACTCTTTTCCCTCCGCCCAAGAATCCAGCCCAAGATATGTGCGTCTGCCACGACCGTCAAAGTACTTACGCAGCCACCTAAGACCTGTTAAGTCATTGTAAACACTTGTCAACGCCACTCTGAAAAGGCTGGCGTCGAGGAAGATGTTCAAGCCCATGCGCTCTCGGCAGACGGGTCGCTATTGAAGTATCGCCCGAAACAATCATCTGGTGGTACTCGTCAACAGCGTCATTCCATTCTTGGATGTCGGCATCCGTCAAGAACCGCATATTCTGTTCGGTAACGATCCGGCCCGTTTTGTTCATCGCGTAGATCAGCGCCGGGTCTACCCGCCGCCGCAGTTACACTGATCATGGAGCCGAACAGCGACCAAGGTAATTGTGGCCATTTTGTGGCCAGAACAGCCGTTAATTCCCGTTAATGACCACAACTTTACTGCGTCAAGGAGTGACCCTGCGCGTCTCATAGCGAAAGCGAATTGATTTGTTTTCAGTTGGTTACGAGATGGCAGTTCTACCGGCAATTTTCAGGCTCGCAGATTCTCAATCTTCAAACCCGGGTTCGATTCCCGGTAGCGCTACCAAACCTTTCTAAACTGTTGAATCCAGCAAGGTTTCCAGCCTGCCGCAACGCTTGTCCCAAATTTGTCCCAAAAGGTCGAAGGCTGTGCCCCGGAAAGTGAGTATTACAGGGTATGGCGAACACCACAGTCAGCATCCGGGAGCGAATCAAGACCACCGATGGGCGGTGGACGTGGAGTCCGAAGATTCCGATCCCGGAAGGCAAACTGAAGCCTTCCGAGGCGCAACGCAGGGGCACGTTTTATCTGGTGTGGACAGAACGAGGCAAAAAGCAGGATCAGAAGGTCAAAGGCAACACCTTCGAAGCAGCGGTAAAAGCCGCAAATGTGAAAGCAAGGTATCTGGAAGATGCTGCTGATGGCGTCTCCCGTCCCGACCCACTGAAACAGAAAGAACGCAAGACCATTGCCGATGCGATAGAACGACAACTACAGACCATAGAAGTATCGCGCCACTCGGACACTCTGAAGGCACATAGACAGGCACTGCGTCAGTTTGAGAAATGGACAGACCGGCGGTTCATAGATGAAATCGACCACGATCACCTGATGGCATTTCGGAATTGGCTGCTCAAACAAGGTAATGAGAAGAAGAACTTGCGGAAGGACGGCAATGAGCGGCTCACAGCCAACTGGAAGGCGATGCGGGTTAATAAGCTCGTGAAAGACGCTTTAGGACTGCCGCACGGCAAGGGGCCGATCAAGAAGTCTGATTTGGGAAAATTGAAGCCAAACGGCCCAGTGAAAACCTATCCGAAATCTCGATTCGATGCGTTCTTCGCAATTTGCAGGCCGCACGAAGAACTGCGATACAGGACACTTTACGAACCTGCATTCCGAGAAGAGGAATTGACGTACCTTGAGGACGATGATGTGCTCATTGAGAAGCAGATGCTCCGGGTGCAATCTAAAACTCGCTATGACGAGAATGGGAACATGCTGTACGAGTTCAAAGCCAAGGCGAACTCGGAGCGAGAGGTTCCAATCAGCAAGGAACTGATGCTGCGACTTGTAGAACACATGAGCAACCCTACACGGCCAAAATCTCGGTTGGTCTTCTGCACTCGCAGCGGACGGCCTGACACGCACATGTGGGACAAACTGCAAACGATTGCCAAGCGATGGGCTTTCGCGACCGCGCCTTTGATTTGACTATCTGCGTTCAGAATGGCATCTGTGCCTTCGCGGTGGATCAGCAGCACCTTCTCCGAGAGGCGATTCGAGTGACCCGATCAGGCGGGCTGGTGATGTTTTCGAGCTACACTCCTCAATTCTGGGAGCATCGACTGGAATGGTTTGAAATTCAGTCCGCACACCACCTGATCGGCGAGATCGATTACCAAGCCACTGGCAACGGAATAATTGTCTGCAAGGACGGTTTTCGTGCAACAACTGTGGACAGGCGGAGTTTCGAGAAGCTTGCTGCCAGTCTGGACGTTGTACCCCGCATTACTGAGGTAGACGGTTCCAGTCTGTTCTGTGAGTTCGTTGTCCCTTGAACACTGCTCCGTGCTCGCTGAGGCGAGCCTACGCACCAACCGCATTGGGGAGAACCCTTTTGAAGATCGGGAATCTAGTTCTGCTTTTTAGTCGTCGTCTTCTTGGGCGCGGCCGCAGGCACCGCGTATTCGCCTTCCATAGCCACCACCCCGCCCTTCTCGTCCTCCGTCGCGGTGTACGTGCCCTTGCCCCTAATCCCCTTCAGCTTTCCAGTTCCGCCCGTGAACGCCCAAGTGCCTTTGACGCGCTCAATCCAACTTTTCGGCTTCCCGTCTTTCACGACGGCCCAATGGAAACTGAGGTAGAACTTATCGCCGTTGTCCATATTGCCGACATAAGTTCCATTGGTTGAGGCTCGAATGAGGCTCTTTTCTGAGAATGCAACGTATGTTCCATCCTTCGATTTTTCACCCATCATCTCCATCGGCGGCGACCACGTGCAAGTATTCTTCTCCAACGTCAACGTGTGTCCGGCCTGATCCCCAGCTTCCGCCGTGCCGACCACTTCCGGCTTCGGACATTGCATCTTGCCCCCAACCTTGGTTTGCGCCGCAACCGCCGACGCAAACAACAACGCCAGACCCACCATGCTCACAATGCGTAGTTTCATCGAACCTCCCTTCAAGATTCGACACGAGTGACCGCGTCCTGTCAGTGAAATGAGTCACATCTCGATGTGCGGATGAGAATTCCTGCTCGGCGCTGGCTAGCCTATGCCACTACTGCAGCTTCGCGTACTCCGCCTTGGCTTCCTTCAGGATGGGGATGTCGGGGTCGGCGTCTTTCCAGAGCGTGAGGAAATCCTTGTAGGCGGCGAGCGCCCGGACGCGGGCGGCATCGGCACCCGCGCCTTGTGAGTTCTTCGCCTGCAAGGCATTGGCGCGAGCCACACCCAGATGCGCCAAGGCTCCCGTCCAGCAGTTCCAGACGATGCCGCTGTGGTCGAGAATCTTCTGAAACTCGGCAGCGGCAGCACTGCCCTGACCGGCTGCCAAGTATGCCTCGCCGCGCACATACACCGGATAGAGGCAGGAAATGTTGAGGACAAACGCAATTTCCCCCAACTCGATAGGGGAAGCAGCTTGCAGGGCATTCAAAGCGACAGGCGGATTCTTTCTGTCCAGCGCCATTTGCGCCTGAATTGTTGGCAGCCAAAGCGACTGCATCTGGGTGTCCAGCGGGAAGCGTTTCCCTAAGTCCTGTGCTAACGACTCGGCTCGTCCCGTATCGCCCGCCATGGCAAACGCAAGCGCGGCTTCGCTCTCGACGCCCTGACTCGCGGGAGCCAGCTTCAGAGCCTCTGCCGCTGACTGCCGGGCTTCTGCGGCGTTGCCATAGGCAGCTTCCCGCTGAGCGGCAATAGTCTGAAAGATGGCCCCATTTTCCTTGCTGTCAGCCCGGATGGCCGCGTCCACCGCTCGTTTGGTCAGTTCCCGTGCCTTGCCGAGATGACCGACATACGCCTCGGTGTCCGATGCGAGCGCAAGTCCCCAGTTCTCTTCGGGCTTGCCCGCAAACCACCGTTGCTGTTCCGCCATCGCCCCGGAGTCCGCCCCGAGAAAGGCAAGAGCGTAGAGAGCCTCGTGAAATATAGGATCATCGAGTTTTCGCGCCTGCGCGTCGTGGATCGTCTGCCGCGCCCCGTCGAAGCGTTGCAAGGCAAGGGCATAGTTGGCGGGATTTGTGTACCCACTAAGAGCGTCCGGCGCGAGGCGCACGGCTTGTCTAGTGATCTCCGTGGCTTTTTCATACTGTCCCTGTAAGGCGAACACCACGCCCAACCGGTTGTACGCTGCGGATTCCCGTGGGTAGCTCGCAATCTCCTCCTGATACGTTTGGGTTGCTTTATCCAGTTCCCCGGTGACAGTGTCATAGTAGTTGGCGGTGATCTCCAGTTTTTCCCGTTCGCTGGCATGGTCCCGCAACTGGAACGCCTTGGTGAAGTACTCGCTGGCCCGCCCTAGCTCGCTGAGACTGAAGTAGTCGTCGCCCACTACCGCGTAGCCCATGGCAAAATCCGGATCAAGCTCGATGGCACGTTGATGGTACGGCAGGGCTGCGGAGGAGCCTTTCTCATTAGAAGCCTTTCGTCCAAGGCTGTACGCTTTTAGCGCGTCGAGCGAAGACGTGGTGGCTTGGGCGAGCGGAACATCAAACTCCTGCACCGTCGCCAAGGATTCGCCCAGTTCGCCGCGCAGCTTGGACGCAGCCTCGCCCAGCGCGTCCAGCACCTTCTCCTTGGACGCCGCCGTCACCTGTTCCTGCGCCAGCGTGTCTCCGCTCTGGCAATTGACGGCCCTCAAGCCCAGCACATATTGGCTGCCCAGACTGCTAATCGATCCGGCAACGTATGCCTTGCTGCCCGCCCGCTGGCAAAGCTCGCGGACTACCTCGGGCGTGAGCTTCGTGCTGGCCGGACGGGTCATCTGTTGCAAGGTCTTCGTGACTGTGCTGTCAGAAAGCACGTTCAGGAAAGGCGATTGCCGCAGGGAAACGTTGAGCGCCGTCTTCATCGTGTCGTCGAATACTGCATCGCCTGTGCTGTTGGCAAAATCGGCGACAACGATGATGTCCTTCTCGGTCAGGCGCTCGCCTTGCTGATGCGAACGATAGTAAAGCCCGCCCGCGAACAGAAAAACGACGAGCAAGGCGACCAGCAGAACGGGGAGCGCAACCCTCCAAACCTTCGCATCCAGAGCCGCAGGAGCTTCAGGCACGGCCACCGTGCCTGAGCTTGCTGTCGTAGGACGGTATCCACTCTCGGAGTCCCTCTTCAGTCGTTGCAGGTCGGCTCGCATATCGGCTGCACTCTGATATCGCAGGTTGCGGTCCTTCTCCAGAGCCTTGCGGATGATCTCGTCGAACTGAGGAGGTAGCTGCGGGTTCCAGTGACTGGGTAATTCCACGGCCTCGTGGAGGATAGCCCCAAACGTCGCTCCTGTGGTTTCCCTGTCAAAGGGCAGGCGACCGCTGGCCATCTCGTAAAGCGTTACACCGAAGGAAAACAGATCGGTGCGTGCGTCCAGAGGCTTGCCTGCGACCTGTTCGGGTGACATATAGCTCACCGTGCCCAGAGCGATGTTTCTGGCGGTGAGGTCTTTCTCCGCAATCGTGGGATCGTCCGAGCCCGAGTCAGACTCTCGCTTGGTGTCCCGATCTGTCCTCTTGGCCAATCCGAAATCCAGAATCTTGGCGTGTCCACGTTTGGTGATGAAGATGTTGGCGGGTTTTATATCCCGATGAATGATCCCCGCCGCATGCGCCGCATCGAGCGCGTCGGCGATCTCAATGGCAAGCGACAGGAGTAGATCGGTTTCAAGTGGACGCCCCGCAATCTGGTACTTCAGCGTCAACCCATCCAGAAACTCCATGGCGATGAACGCCTGCCCGTCCTGCTCTCCAATGTCGTGGATGGTACAGATGTTGGGGTGATTGAGCGCGGATGCAGCTTTGGCCTCACGCCGAAACCTCTCCAGAGCTTGGCGATCTTGGGCTACGTCTTCGGGTAGGAATTTGAGAGCGACGAAGCGGTCAAGGCGCGTATCCTCAGCTTTATAGACTACGCCCATTCCTCCGCCGCCTAGCTTCTCGACGATGCGATAGTGAGAGATGGTCTGGTCGATCATGAATGGCGAAAGAACTCAGGCTGCAATACTAGGGATGTAAGGAAGCCGAGTCAACGAGGACGAGGCTTCCATGTTGGTCACGCCGAAAAAGGGCACCGCCTGCTTGACGTTAACGCTCGTAGTGGATGCGACGGTCATGGTTCCTCTCCCCAACGATCAATGCCTATCGTAGCAATAAAGGTCTGTTGCTCTCGGATTGCTCGGAAGCCAGCCAGAATCAGACAGGCTTGCGTCGGCTGCGCGATGGCAAACGGCGTGCCTTATGAGCGGTCACAAACTTATGAGCCATGCCGAGCAAGTCCCGTAGGACATTAGGTGTGATGCGGGACAGGCGAACCAGCACCGCGCTGTAGTCGAGATAGTGGTCGGTGACGTAGTAAACGTCGGGAGCGGCGGCGAGCAGTTCGGCGCGGTCGTCGAAGCCGACGCGAACCACAAGCGAACCCGGCTCAGCCGAACGATGAGCAGGCACGCCTGCCAAAAGTTTTCCGCGAACCTTGAGCGCGGGTGACCCGTAGGCTGTGCTCTCCACCACGCCGGGCAGAGCCAAGCCGATCTTCCGTACGGTGTCGAAGTCAATTGTGCTTCTTGGCATGGGCGAGTGCGATTATCCGCAAGAACAGCGAACTTTTCAAGACAGGCTATTGCAGCTTCGCGTACTCAGTCTTGGCTTGCTTCAGGATGGGGATGTCGGGTTCGGCGTCGATATGCTACAAACTGCATCACATAGGTATGGACGAAAACCAGACTTCCGTCCCCAAATCGACCCTGAACCCCGCTAAATGGGCTGCTCAGTTGGTGGCTGCCGTAATTCTGGCCGAGGGGATTTGGGGATTGCTTGCTTCGGTCACCAGCAATTTACTGGTGCCGCTGCTGGCTAGGGTGATGGATGGAGACCCTCAGTCTCCGTCGTACCTCGGCAAAGGTGAGTTGAACGTTCCAGCGCTGTTCAACTCGTTTTTGACGTTTTGCCTTGCATGGATTGTGTTTGTCCTGCTGCACGGGTGGTCACAGAGGAAGCCCGCGCCGGTACGAGTGAAAATGATGCGGGTGCCCAAGAAGGTTTCGCAACCGGCTGCCAGACCGCTTTCCATTCTGGCTCCTCCAGAGCCAGTCGCCCTCCCAACCCAAACAGTGGTAACTCCGCCCCCAGCACCGCAGATTTCGCAGGCACCCGTTTCCCCTCCTCCGGTGCTGGCACCGCAACAGTCGAAACCGACGACGACGGTTGTAGCCCCGGCCAAGCCAGCGAAGCCCCAGCCTCCCAAAGAGGTCTACTACAACATTGTCGGGGAGCCCGTTAATCCGACCGAGGACAAATAGGCGCATCCCGCGAAGATGCACTGCGGGGGCTCAGAGCGTCTGAGCAGATTGCCCCTAACTCGGGGCCAATCGTGAGAACCCGAGAACCGTCGATCATAGGTTGCGAAGGTTACCCCCCCGGCTGGTGTCCACGTCGGCGATTGTCCGTCAGCTATTAAGGTCGGTATTACTGCACTTTCGCGTACTCCGCCTTGGCTTGCTTCCGGTTGGGGATGTTGGGTCGGCGTCTTTCCAGAGGGTGAGGAAGCCTTTGTAGGCGGCTGCCTCAACTGTCGCGTCATGTGATCGAGGGCAGTCCCGGTTTGCCCACTAAGTTGCAAGGCGGGCTGCGCCTTGGGCTGCGGCTGGTACCTCGGAAATCTTGGTATTTTGGAACGTGACGATTTGCCACTTGTCCTGTTCCTTCACGACGATTAACGTTGGGCGGGTTTCTAAGTCGCGTGCTTCGTTGCCTTCCTTGAACTTTACGTGCATTCGGGCGAATACCACTGCGACATCGGGGCGCAGAAAACGGATGCTCCGTAGCACCAAACTAGCATGGCTGCCTCGGTAGATCGTCTCGAAGATGTTCCGGTGCGCCGCCGCTATGGCAGTCCGCCCGTCCAACTGTCCCCCAAAGATGTGGATGAAGTTGGCATCCTCGGCAAACGACGCCGCAAAGGCGACGCTGTCGTAACGATTCCAAGCGGTTTCGAGTTGCCGCAGGATACCCTCGATGACTTGCTCATCTGCTGTCATGACTGCCCCACGGTGGGCATTCTATCAATCTAGGCAACGAAGTACCAATCCGACGCGGGCTTAGCCTACGACGGCGTTGCAAATGCGGGTTGGGAACCCAAGTCCCGTGATTTTCAGGCTTTCCCAAGCCCTCGCCAATCAGGTGGTTCGAAAGGGTGTCTGCGGCGACTTCATTTTATGCGACCTTTCGCCCCCTGTTTCGCCTCGGCAGGAGATGGTCAGCCAGTATACCTTCTGACCACCGATCACTGCGGCAGCCCGATCCGGCGCAGCAGGTCGGTGTAACGGGGATCGGAGTGCAATACGTCTAAACGGGGATCGACCTTGCCCCAGATTGCCCGTGGGCAGCGGAGTCGCACCCCGTCTTCCAAACGGGCAAACGCAGCTTCGTATTCCCCGAGCGCAGCGAGGGTAACGGCGACTGGTATGGGCGACACATACCTTTCTGCCGGGCCTTGTTCGAGTTCACGTAGCACTGCGCGTGCATCATCCTGTCTTCCTGCAAAGGCGAACGTCCCGCTGAGCACGGCTCGAACCAAAACACTTCCGCCCGATGCTCTCCACGCCTTTTCCAAGCTCTCAATGGCATGGGCAAATCGTCCTTCGCGTTCGAACACCAGTCCGGCAAGCAAGTGTGCGGGAAAGAAATCGGGGTCAATGTCGAGGGCTTTCTTACACTGAGCGAGCGCATGAGCATACTGACGAGCACAGTACATCGCCAGACCCGCAGCAAAATATGCGGCAGGCGCAAGCGGATCGAGTTCGATTGCACACTGAGCCTCGCTTGCGGCTCTATCGAACTCTCCCATGACCGTCAGGAGTTCGGCATAAATCTGATGTGCTCTCGGATAGTTGGAATTCAGTTCAATCGCACGTTTTAGGTCGGCCTCGCTTTGCTGCCATCGCCACTCGAAGCACATGTTCACGCCGCCCAGAACTGTGTGTGCGTCGGCAATCGTTCTGTCGATTTGCAGTGCCTTTGCAGCAGCGGCCTTGGCTTTTGGGAATGCATCCTGAGGAGCGAGAAAAGCCCAGTAACCCAACGGCAAATAGCAATCAGCAAGTCCGGCGTGTGCAAGCGCATAGCTGGGGTCCGTCTCGATGGCTTGGTTGAAATAAGATATCGCCCTGCTTAGAGCCTCCCCAGTTCTCTTGTTCCAATTGTGGCGACCCTTGAGGTACAGATGGAATGCTTCCAGATTTGTGGTCTGTGCCTGATGACTTGATTCCGAACGATCACTACCCAATTCCTGTTGCAGGTGACCAACAATTTCTTTCGGAATCTCGTCTTCTATGAACAGAATCTCATCCACGCTGCGCCTATACTGTTCGCCCCATAGCTGCCAGCCATCTCCGACATCGACCAGTTCCACTCCAATTCGAATGATATTTCCACGCTGAAGTACCCTGCCCGTAACGACCGACCTCACCCCTAATTGTTTGCCGATACTGACAGCATCTCCAATTCGCCCTTTGTAATGGAACACAGTGCTTCGCGCCATGACTTTAAGACCCGGCTTGCGAGAGAGGCTGGAGATCAGAACTTCGGTGATTCCGTCGCTGAGATATTCGAGTTCCGGTTGCGCACCGACATTTTCGAACGGCAGCACCGCAACCGAGATTGACTTGTCTTCAACAAGACTGCTCGGAGATGCCGCTCTGTATGCGTCTGCACGACCTGATTCGATCATCCGCTTGATGCGTTTCAGATCGGCCCTAAGCTCCGCAGCGGACTGGCAGCGAACATCGCGGTCTATCTCCAAAGCCTTGCTAATGATCTCTTCCAGCTTGGGCGGGGTGTCGGGGTTGATTCGGGTGGGCGGCACTGGCGCGTGTTCCAGAATGGCGTTGAAGATCATGGCAGAGGTGTCCCCTCGGAACGGCAGCTTTCCGGTGCACATCTCATACAGCACCGCTCCGAAAGAGAACAGATCGGTACGTGCATCCAAGTCCTTTCCCTTAACCTGTTCTGGTGACATGTACGCCACGGTGCCGAGTGTTGTTCCGGGGCTGGTGAGATGCTCCTCAAGGTCGATAGTCGCAGCAGTTGCCTCTCCACCTGCGACCGCTCGCGCAGAGACCTTCGCCAGACCGAAATCGAGAATCTTCGCCTGACCTCTGTTCGTAACAAAGATGTTCGCGGGCTTGATGTCCCGGTGGATGATGACCTTCGAGTGGGCGGCGTCCAGTGCATCGGCGATCTGGATGCCCAGATCGAGCACCGTTTCGATCTCCAGCCGCTTGCCAGCGATCCGATGCCTGAGCGTCTGCCCCTCCAGCAGTTCCATCGCAATGAAAGTTCGCCCATCGGCCTCGTCAATCTCGTAGATCGTGCAGATGTTCGGGTGGTTCAGCGAGGACGCAGCCTTGGCTTCCCGCTGGAAACGGCTGAGGGCTTGTGCGTCGTTGGCGAGTTCGTCGGGAAGGAACTTCAGGGCGACGTGACGACCGAGCTTGAGGTCTTCCGCCTCATACACCACGCCCATGCCCCCGCCTCCGATCTTTCGCAGAATGCGGTAATGGGAAACCGTCTGCCCCACGAGTTGGGACGGCGTAGCCATTGGCGAGAATGGTAGGTTGAATGCTGGGCAACGGTCAATCGCAAGCGTCGCGCCGAGAAAAGCGGTAATCCGTCTCACTAAGCGATGCGTGAAACAAGCGTTTGCCCGGTGACGGCGATTTCCGATCACAGCTACTTACAGAGGCAGAGCACTGGGGAAACGAGTCTGAAAATCAAGCAGGCCGACCCATTCTGGTGCAATCGTGATCCGCACCATGTCCTGAATCATGGAAGCAAGCTGCGCCACCCAAGCTTTTCCCTGCTGCTTCCCGAAATAGCGTTCCGCAGCCAGCGCATACTCAGGAACAATTCCAGTCACGGGTTGCAGCCGGGCAGTACCGCGCACCAGCAACACCTTGTGCGGAAAGGTGTTGTCATCAATCGTGAGCGCCACCTTCGGGTTCTTCGCCAGAGCCTTCAGTTTCGGCGCTTTCGGCGGCGTGCCTAGCACAAACTCTCGCTCATTCCAATGAAACCAGATGGGTACAACTCGCGGCGTGCCATCCGTCCAGAGATAAGCCAGACGTGCAGGAATCGTCGATTGCAAAAGCTCCTTGGAGGCGGGATGCTGCAATAGTTCAATACTTCCTTGCTTCACTGGCATCGTTCGTTCGTTCCCTCCTCTGCTTGGTGCGATGTTCGAGCAGATTTGTCCACAATTCTAATCTAGCGCAACAGAGCGGCGTAGCGATTATTGCCCGAAGTGGTTTAGGATCGGTGTCTGTTTCAGCGACCGGGTCGGCGAGTTAGAGGAATTTTATGGCGTCGAATAGAGAGCATTTCAGTGTCGGGGAGATTCAATGCATCGCGATCAATGACGGGACATTCTCCTACCCACCTGACTGGTTTTTCTCAAATGTGCCGCAAGAACAATTGCAAGAGAGCCTCCGAAATCGCGACCTTCCTCTGAATCAGGTCATCAGCCCCTATACCTGCCTTGTCGTGAAGACCGGAAAACACAGAGTGCTCATCGATACCGGGGCAGACGGGCTCGCACCTACTACGGGCGACCTGCTGAAACACTTGAAGGCCGAAGGCATAACTCCCGAAGAGATCACCACCGTGGTCTTGACCCATGCCCATCCTGACCATATCGGCGGCGTGCTCGACGCGAGTGGTAAAGCAGCCTTCCCGAATGCCCAGTACGTGATGTCAAAAACAGAGTGGGATTTCTGGACTTCCAAGCCCGACTTGCGTAGCACGGGAATGGACGAGCACGTGAAGGAACTGCTAGTCAGTTGTGCATCGAAGAATCTTCCGCCCCTCAAGCCGCGCATGGAGTTGCTTGAGGCCGAAAAAGAGATCGTGCCCGGAGTCCATGCTATTCCCGCGCCGGGGCACACTCCGGGACATATGGCGTTGGTCATTTCGTCGGCCAAAGAGCAATTGCTGCACATGGCTGATACTGTGCTGCATCCGATGCATCTCGAACATCCTGCGTGGCGCACTGTTTTTGACCTGAATCAGGAGGATGCCGCGACTACGCGGCGGCGGTTGCTCGACCGTGCGGCAGCCGACAAAGTAAATGTCCTCGCTTACCACTTTCCGTTTCCCGGTCTTGGGCACGTCACGAGCACCGGAAGTGCATGGAGATGGGAGGCTGCGAGTGCCTAAATGCGGAGAAGCTCGGATGTGACGTGATTAGCCCAGTTCCACCACGACCGCCACATCGAACTTCGAATAATACTTCTTCACGTCCTTTGCCCCGTACTTCTCCCGAAATCTCTCGACCACAGACTTCACAGCCTTGGCATCAGTGATCGGGGTGGCTCGCAATTCTGCTTCCGAACCCCGAGCATCAATCCTAATCGACGGGTTCTGGAGGACGTTCTTGTACCACTGTGTATCAGAGCCCTGCACGGGCAGCAGAAAGAGCTTTTCGCCTTCCAGCACGAACCAGACCGGAATCGAGATTGTCTTCCCAGACTTTCTGCCGATCACGCTGAGCTTGATCTGGCGGTATCGGGCGAGGCGGTCTTTGAGGTCGTTTTGTTGAGTTGCCATGCTCTTACCCCGGCTGCTAAGGGGGAACCTAGTTACCCGTCGAGCCGCCTTTGACCGTAGTTATGGGGCGCGAAAACACTGTCCCGTGCGGGTAGGCATCGCCATGGAATCCGCGCGGCCAAGACTTCCCGTCCATGCTGACGCCGGGCTTCTCGCTGCCCGCATCACGGAAACGCCCATCGAGCGTCAGGGCACCCGTTTGCGGATCGAAGTTCACAATGAACAGGCGGTGTTCGCCGTATTCGCCCGAGTTCAGCACGATTCGGCGACCGTCCGTATCGGCGGCGATCCAGTGCGGCTTCTGCTTCTCGTCGAAGGTAACCCGCGACACCTCGCGTATGTGGGCTAAGTCGGAGATGTCGTAGGCTGCGAGGGCGTGTGCAGAAAATAACGTCTGCACCCAGTAATGACCGATTCGCAGCGGTACAGCACACTCCTTGCCATCAAACGTCTTCAAGTGTCGAACCGAGGGTTGGTTGGTCTCAACGCCGTCCAACTGGTACAACCCACACGAGAACGTGTGGATTAGCACGGTCTTGCCATCGGCGAGCAGGCGCGGTTCGCCGGGGAATTTCTGCTCCGATCCACGCGGTCCCGGTGGCAATACCAAAGTCCGAAGCAGCTTTAGGTCGGAGAGACGCCACACCTGCACCGTGCGGCTGTCCCCATCTTTGTCGTGCATCGCCGTGTTCGTACTGACGATCTGGTCGAGCGCCGGGACGACCACGAGGCTGTAGGGGCGTATGAGTTCGCCTTTCGCCGTTGCATCCATGGCGCTGCTGCTGCGGATGAGATGTCCGCGTTCGTCGAACTCGACCAGCCCGCCGCCATCAGACTTGGGCTCGTGCCCACCGTGGTACTGGAACGTGGCGAGAACATGGCCGTTAGGCAGCCGCACGTATGTGTGCGGGTGCATGTATCCGTCCAGATCGCCGAACGAGGTGACGAGAGATGGGTGCAGCGGATCGCGCAAATCGAACAGCATGCTGCGCCCGCTCTCAAACGCATTTGCCAGCAAGAATCCGCCCTCCGGCATCTCCAATTCTGTGTGATGCGGGGTGCCACTCGGACCGGGAACAGCGACCGAAGCTACTGCTTGGCCGTAGTGCGGAGACTTTGGGTCGGCGTCCAGTACCGCGAGGAAGTCGTTGCTCTTCTTGGCGTCGTCGCCCGCCCAGACGAACAGATAGGAATTGCTCTGGGCGCATCCACCAGCGGCCCAGAACAGCAGCAGAACGAAAGAATAGAAACAGCGCATAGGCACAGATTGTTGTCGTGGATGGGAGGCTGTGTCAACAGGCGGC
>CAWDPH010000003.1:0-665804 GCA_963804135.1 uncultured Acidobacteriaceae bacterium
TTGAACTTTGTGAAGCGGGCATTGCCGTGAATGACGTTAAGCGGCTTGCGCGTTTTGGGCAAGAGCGCGGTTGTTTGTTTCCTTTTCGTAGTGAGCGGCAAGCGCAGCCCGCAAGGCAGGAAGTTGCTTGTATGCTTTCAACCTGCGAAAGCCCTTCTTGGCTTCGTTCATGGCCGCAGCAGTCCAGCGCAATGCCATCGAGGGCGAACTCCAGCGCTTCACATTGCGGGTGACGCGACGCACGGTGCCCATCATATTTTCGATGATGTTGGTGCACGCCAGCGAGCGTCGCAACTCGGCCGGCAGACCGAGCCTGCTCACCGTGAGGATCTCGATCCAATCCCTCGAGGATGCTCTTTGAGACGCCGGGGGCGTCGCGCTCCAGGCGCCGGGCGAGGTTGTGGATCAGCTTCTCCGCCTTCTCGGCGTCGTCGAGTTCCCAGGCCTGACGCAACGCACGCCGGACCGAGGCATGCAGAGCTGGCGATAGACGCTCCATGATATTCCGCGCCTTGTGGATCTGGCAGCGCTGGATCGGTGTGTGGCGCCCGAAGCTGCGCCGGATCGCCTTGGTGAGCGCTTTCGAGCCGTCGATGATGAACAAACGCGGCACCGCTGGATCGAGGCCGCGCTCGATCAGGTCATCGATCAACGCCTGCACCACTGCGCTGTGCTCGGTTGCACCCTCGATCAGACCGAGCGGGTGCTTGATGCCCTCACTATCGATCCCGAGCGCCGCCACCAGCACGAGATGCTCACTGATGTGGATGCCGTCGATCTGCACCACCATGATGTCGAGCCCGGACAGATCCGCACCCATCCATGCCTTCATACGCGCCGCCGACAACGCCACGAAGTGCCGCGACGCCGCCGATTTCGACACGCCAGTCCCCGCTGGCGCCGGAACATCGCCCTCGGGAAGCCGCACCGCTCGGCGGAATTTCCGCGTCGACACGTTGATCAGCATCAGGTTCATCGCCCACTTGCCGAGCCAGTCCTCCGCGACCGCGTGTTCCCAGCTCGGCAACGCCAGTTCCTGGCCCGCCAGGCCGCGCACGCGCGGCCGTTCAACCGATACCTTGCCGGCATGAAAGCCAATCTTGCCTTGAGTTCGGCCCCAGCGGTGTCCGCGCCGTCCCTCGCTGCGGGCATGGCGTGCCCCACAAGCCTCCTCAGCGTCCTTCTCCAGCATGGCCCCAAGCGCGTCCACGCCGGCGGCCAAGCAGAACCGATCGAAGCTCGCGGACACCTCGTCCCACGCCTTGCCCACAGTCCCGATAGTCGTCGGAGGCAATACAGTCGATGTTGTGCTAACTCTCTTCATGGCGTTGCTTTCCTTTCGTGGAATCAGCACCCCAAGCCTAACGGCTCAAGGCGAGCAACGCCGCTCCTCCTATTTCAACATTCGCCGGGGCGATCCCCTGCTTCACCATTCCGGTTTTGGGGCGCGACGTTACTTATGATCTGATCACCATGGCAGCGGGAAGCCAATTGCTGACGGCCTGTCCGAATCCGAACTCACCAATACGGGTGCAACTCCAACTGGCCTATCCCGGCGGCGATATCGAGCCCGACCTGCCCCTGCACCGACACCAGTTGCAGGGCGATGGAACTGTTCGATCCACCGACCAAGACGTTAGCGCCGAGACCGGCGGCGACGGATACCTCCGCTGACGCCCCGGTGTAAGTCCCGGTCAGCATCCCGGCGTAGCGGTTCGTATCCGAGAACACCGCCCAAATAATTGCGCTGCCGGAGGTAAAGCCGATGTCGAGACCCACTCTGGTCATTGTACCCGTATAGGCTTCCTCGGGCTCGCCAGGCTGGCCCTTGAACTGGCATTTCACATTGCGTTGCGAACGGACGATTAGGCCGACACCGGCCGAAAGCGAACATGTAAGCGTGCCCACTTGGATACGCCTTAGCTGCGCGTCTGCGGGCTTTATAATCATCACAAGCGCAACGGCCGCGATCACCGTCGCGGCAAAAGCAGTGCGAAGCATGTGTATTCTCCCGCACCCTGGCCCCCAGGCAAGGCTGTTCATGCAATTGCGGCTAGCGCGCACGCGCCGTTTGACCAATATTTTTTAAGTCACTTCGCTTCCTTGGGAGCGTGATCGTCCATCTTGCCCCCATTCGCCACGCATTCGTTAAAATAGTCCCGTTCGGATTGCCCCGTTCCTTTTGCACTACCTGCTGCAGGATTGCCAACCACTCGCGGAGGATACGCTTTAGCGGTTAGAGCCGCACACTTCTTTGCGACCTCGGCAGTTACGGCTGACGCGCTGTTTGTCATCGGCCCAAGTGCGATGCAAGTTAACGCGACGAGCGTACTCCCAAATTTCAGGTTGGCGAACATGGTATATCTCCTGGCATTGTCATATGCCGTCAATGCGCGGCAATTCGGCGAAAGAAAGATCCCCCCGCATTCACCGCTTCGGTTCGTCGGACGCCAACGCCTTCCGCACATTCGATTGCGAAATCCCGAACTGTCTCGCAATCCTTGCTGGCGTGATGCGCGCCTTGAAGGCTGAGCGAACGGCGTTCACCTGACCCCGCGTCAACGAAACTTCGGCGGTATCCGCGGGGCGTCGTTTGGAAAACCGCTTCGTGGGCAAATTCAACGGGGGACGAGACGATTGCTCCGAATCCGCCCCAACACTCGGCGGGAGTTGGTCTCGCCGTTTCATCTCCTCAAGCGTTGCGAGATGGAGTAAGTCCAACTCTTCATCGCTCAAGTGCTTAACGGCCTGACGCAGATTTTTCGGCAGGACGTGCCGTTGAGGTGCAAGTTCGGCTCTTGCCTCTGGGGCAGGTGGTGATGGCGGCGGCGAAGCATCTCGGACCTCAGTAGTCGAGAAGAGGTCGGGCGAAATGTGCTCACCGGGTTGGCGTCCCATGGCATGATTATTGCGCTAAGAATGCACGGTCAGCAACGTGCTTCGGTTGGCCCCGGAACCCACGGCAGTTGGTCTATGTCAGCTTCCGCGCTGCTTGCCTCTAGTATCATGGCCACCTTTGGTTTGGCGGGGCTGGCATTCCTCGCATCCCGAAAAGGATATCAGGTTTTGGCCGCGTTCCTGGCAGCGGTCGTTTGGCTTTTTATCGCCGTAAACTATTTGCTTTGGCGCTGGTCGTAATTGCGGAGACCAGGACTTTCGTAACAACAATAGGTAGCGTGAAAGTTGGCGGCTATGCGGGATGGAGGAGACATTTGATCACTTGCAATGATCAATTTTAGCCTGTTACCGCGGATTTTCCGCTTCAGCCGACACAGCATCGGCAAGGGGCGGCTGCAACGGCTCCCCTACGCCGACGCAATCTCGAAGGTCGGTTTGTGCTCTACCTTGAACGACACCGAGCGCGCGATAAAGCATTTCCCGGCGGCGGCACCGTGCAGGCGGCGCGCGATGTTCTCATCAGAGCCGGCCGCGAGCTTGGCCTGCGGCCGATCTCCACGCCGGAGGCGTCGTCGCTGTATGCTACGACCACGAGCGGAAAGCGCGGCGATCAGCAGCTCCGCCGGATTCCATCGCGCCGCATCGCCGCGGAACACCGGGTCGGACCTGGTGAAGGCGCTCGGCGAAGAGCCGGTCAAGATCGGCCTCAACGACCCGTTCACGGGGACCTATGCCCAGACCGGGAAAAACGAGCAGATCGGCTGTCAGATGGCGATCGACGAGATCAACGCCAAGGGCGGCATTCTCGGCCGCAAGGTGCCTCGCTGTCGGAGCAATAGAGAAGAGCCATCGGAGTGCCGACACGGTTCGATAGGACCATATTCCCAATTATCGGCTTGACACCACAAGACCCATATGTTGATAAGGCGCTGACAGGCCGGCGCTTTTAGTCGTTTCAAGCGTAACTATTGACAGCACCGTGAAAACGGCGTTTGCCGATTCGCTATGCATGAGTTGGAAGCGATAGCGAACGTGAAGGAACTGAATCCTATTGAATCAGGCGCTGGCGCGCCCGAAGAACTAATCGCCGAGATTGAGAAAACGATTATGGGTTTTCGGCTGGAGGACTTTGATCGGGAGGAATTACGTCAATGCGCTTTAGCTGTTTTTGAAGTATGTCGTTCATTTCGGTCTCGATCTTCTCCTTAAGACCGATCAAATCAAAATTAGCTTGGCTGATCTTGCTAAAGGTTTGGTTCATTTCGTCTAAATAGACCGGAACAAAAGCGTATTCGAGCTTACCTTTGGCCGTGCAAATAGCTTTATAGATTTTGCCAGATTTGTTGCCCCTCACAAGTGGATCGTGAACTACTCGATTTCGATCTTCTCCAAGTTGTTGTATTCTTCCTTGCAGAGTTTTAAGTTCCTTTCTAAGCGACTCTGAACCGCCCCTAAGCGTGAACAAAGCTACAAGCGCGTCCATTCGTTTAGCCGGTCCTATTAATTGAGCCGTGACGCAAGCTATATAAGCATCCTCAGCATTTGCGAGATTTGCGATGATACCATCCATTGTCGATTCCAACATCGCCCAAATGGTGGCAACGCGGCCGATAGCTGTATAATGGGGGTCGTTTTCGTCTAAGAACGAATATCCGCCTTCGTTTTCTATGTCGGGCTCAGTCATGGCAAAACCGAACGAACAATACTCAGAAGATGAAGCCCAGTGCCGGTTTGAAGCCGCCCTGCGCGGCGCCCGTATTGTCGGCCACAAACCGCAATCCGAAATGAAGCTCGGAAAGCCTAGGGCTAAGAGCATGACTCCGAAGGGCGTCCCAGCGCAATCGAAGAAACGACGGGCGAAAGCCAAGTAACGATTTCAATATCGTGATCTGGTGTTGCCGGTGAGCGCCCATACCAGCGCGGCGACCCAGCCCAGGAAACAGCCTGCGGTGCTGGCCGTGGTCGTGTAACAAAGTACGAATCGCCTTCGCGCAACCATTGAGGCGTTTGTCATGTTCAAAAAACAAATTCCAATGAGCGGCATAAACCTAGATGTACCGACAAAACTTATCTATTTCAGTGGACCTTATCAGGCGGCTGCGCAGGGGGTGGATTTCCCGCAGCGTGATCAACAAGCGCCGCCCCGAACTCTTTTTCAATTTGTCGCTTCACTTGGAAAGTTAAGTCGATTCCTGGCGGCAGAGAAAAAATAATAACTGGATTGCCGGTATTAGTCTGTCGCGTGACCTGCCATTTTAGAATGGGCAAATGCGCGTCAGCATAAAGTTGACTATTGTAGCGGCCTTTAGGGCGATAAGACCAGCGCATGCAAGTAAGCTGCGAGCAAGAAGGGCTGCTTGATCTGGCGTCATTGGATCGCCGATATTCTTGCTCATTGACTCATTCATTAGATGAATCATTTCGTTTGATCCGATTACTGGAATCATCTCGCTCATGACATTCGCTCCCTAGTTGGCTTGGCTTGGCATCTTCTAGGATAGCGACGGCGGGGACTGGCGTCATTGCCCGTCCGCGCTGTTAAAATGGCAATTCGAGCTGTCGAGGGTCGCCACGGCGCGGATGCTTTTTCCGCCAGCGGATGAACCGCGCGGCCCGATGGCTGAAACCGGCTTAGTGAGGCCCCCGGTACGTCAGTCGCTTGCCTGCCGCACTCTTTACCGCAAGGACTGCACGTTCCCCATCATTGTAACCAAGCCGAATCCGGTGATTGTAGCGGAAGTCAAATTCCGCCAAATACCGATGCAAATGCTTTTCTTTGCAGTGCTGATAAACGCCCTTCATGCCGCGTTTGAAGATCGAGAAATAACCTTCCGCTGAATTAGTGTGGATGGCACGGCCATCCTCATACCGGACATATTCGCCCGATGTATGATGCACAGTTTCGTGCGCCTCGAAAGTGTCGGCTGCATTGAAATAGAGCCGGCTTTCGTCGGTATGCAGCCGGGACTCACGCGCGATGTTTTCCTTGATGATCTTCTCAACCGTTGTCTGATCGGCGACCGGAACATGGAAGGTGCGGACATTGCCGCCACGCTCGACCAAAGCCACGACGGGGCGCTTATTCGCCGGACCACTCTTGCCACGCTTGGTGAAAGGGCGACCACTTGTCGTCTCAGCGCGAACCTTGGCCTTCTCGACCGGGCCGTAATAGGTTTCGTCGGCCTCAACGATCTTACCTTCGCCGCCGAGCGGGCCAAGGCCGCCCTGCCGCATGCACTCGCGAATGCGATGGGCCATGAACCATGCAGCCTCGTAATTGATATCGAGCGCGCGGTGGAGTTGGTGCGTCGGAGAATCGGACCTGCGAAAGACGAGCGGCTACGATGGGCCCTTTGTGGATAGCGGAAGAGTTATCTGGGGTCATGAAGCGGCCGTGGGATATTTCGCACAGGATCATAAGGCGCTAATCGAGCCCGGCATCAAGGTTCTGGAGTGGCTGCATCAGTGGGATCCATCGGCTTCGACCGAAGAGATTCGCGGCATCCTGTGCCAGATGCTGTTTCCTCGCGACGATGCCGAGAAGCGGACCGACGTCCTCTCCGGCGGCGAGGCCGCGCGGTTGGTTTTCTGCAAGCTGATGCTGCAGAAGCCGAATGTGCTCGTGCTCGACGAGCCGACCAATCACCTTGATCTGGAATCGATCAACGCCCTCAACATTTCGTTGCAGCGCTACCACGGAACGGTGCTGCTGGTTACACATGACGAGGATCTGATTGATGAAGTCGCGACCAGGATCTGGCACTTCGAGGGCGCCCACCAAATCACCGATTTCAAGGGCGTTTATGAGGAGTATCAGGCCGTTCTTGCCTAACGGGCCGGCATTCAAGAGCGAAGCAGCGACTCTTATTCGGTAGCGCCCATTTCGTCGTGCGATTCTCCTTCGAGACAGACGCGGTGCCACAACTCAAGATTGAGCAACCGCCAGATGCGATCGTAGTTGTCGCGATGCTTCGCGCGATGTTCGTGGAACAGTTTCTCGATCGCTTCACGCCGGAAGTATCCGCGATTCAGGGAGCGCGGCTCCAGCAGCATCTCGCGAATCGTTTCCAGTCGCGATCCGGCCAGCCATCCGCTCCACGGCGTCGGAAATCCCAGCTTGGGGCGGTACAGAATCGAGTGCGGCAGCAGATCTTCCACCGCCTTTTTTAGAATCTGTTTGCCGGCCAGTCCCTGAATCTGCACTTCACGCGGAATTCGGGTCGCGAATTCAACCAGTACATGATCGAGAAACGGCACCCGGCTTTCGATGGATGCGGCCATGCTCATGTTGTCCTGCTTCATGAGCAGTTCCACCAGGTAAGTCTTGATGTCGGTGTAGAGCAGCCGTTGCAGCATTTCGCCCGACGAGTGGTTCCAGTAACCGACGACATTTGTATATGCCGTGCTGGGGGCAGCTTCTCGCGCGAACTCGCTCGTCAGCAATCCGCTCTGCTCCGCCTCGCCGAAAGCGGAAAAGAAATTGTCGAAATAGAAAGAAGCCCAGGAACTGCCATCCTTGGCGAGAAACGTGTGCTCCAGTTTCCGGCGCAGGGTTGCTCCCAGCAGGGAAGAGTTCGCAACCACGTTGCGCAATCCGCGCCGCAGAGCGCCCGGAACCACGGCGCGGTAGGCGCGGTCCATGGCCGCATTTTTCAAGGTGAAGGCATAGCGCGTATAGCCGGCGAGGGTTTCATCCGCGCCCTCTCCGGTAAGCACGACCGTCACTCTTTCTCGCGACAGGCGGGCTACAAAATAAAGGGAGACACTCGATGGCCACACGATGGGCTCGTCTTCATGCCAGATCAAATGCGGCAGCGCCGCGAAAAAATCCCGCTCGCTGACCAACACTTCGCGATGCTGCGAATGAATGTGATCCGATACCGCGCGCGCAAAGGGCAACTCGCTGTAAGGTTGCTCGGTGTAGCCCACGGAAAAAGTCTCGACCGGCTCGCGCCGCAGTTTCGTCATAAGCGCGGCTACCGCGCTCGAATCCACGCCGCCGCTGAGGAACACACCCAGCGGCACGTCGCTCATCAGGTGGCTCTGGACTGCGCCTTCCAGTAACTCGCGATAACTCTGGACGTAGTAACTCTCATCGTAACTATCAACTCCCGATTCGTGCGGCGTCGAGGCATCCAGATCCCAATACTGCCGGATTTGCGCTTTGCCATCCGGACCCATGGTCATGGTGTGGCCGGGCAGCAGCTTGCGGATTCCGGCGTAGAAACTTTCCTCGCCCGACAAATATCCGAACGCCAAATACTCGGGCAGCGCCGCGCGATTGAACTCGGGACGCGCGCTGCCATGGGCAAACAGCGCTTTTATTTCCGAGCCGAACAACAGCCGCTCCGGCGTCAATTTGTAATAGAGCGGCTTGATGCCCAGTCGGTCGCGCGCGATAAAGAGTGTTTTCGTGTTGCGATTCCAGATGGCGAAGGCGAACATGCCACGCAGATGCTGCACACAGTCCGCGCCGTACTCCTCGAAGAGGTGAATGACGGTCTCGGTGTCGCTATGCGTGCTGTAGTGGTGGCCGCGTGCGATGAGTTGCTCGCGCAAGGCGAGATGGTTATAAATTTCACCGTTGAACACAATCCAGAGCGTGCCGTCTTCGTTCGAAATCGGCTGATGTCCGCCGGCAACATCGACAATGCTGAGGCGGCGCATGCCGATTCCGACTGTCCCGTCCGTATAAAAACCTTCGTCGTCGGGTCCGCGATGGGTGATCACGCGGCACATTTCACGCAGGGCCTCGGCGTTCGCCCGCGCGTCTCGTCCGAGTTCAAAAATCCCAGCGATGCCGCACATTTAGCGTTTCCCAGCGTAGGGTGACGAACGTTCGCTCGTCAGCTCTTCGAACAAAGACGTAACCGAAAACTCGCCCGGCGTTCCATTCCTCAATGCACCGCGCCTGCGCCACTCGAAAAATGCGGATGGTCCGGCCGCCTTCAGCAGAGGCTGTCCTTGCCAGGCGGCATACGTTCCGCCGATGACGATCAGGTGCGCGAGTTTTTCTTTTTCCATGCGGCAATACAGGACGCGCGCGTCGGAGGACCACGCTCCGGAGCTCCACGCCTGCTCCCCGAGCGCAAAGAAGAATCCATGGCTTTCGTTGTTTTGCTGATCGTCGTTTTGAGGATCGTCGAGTTCGTAGACTTGGACTTCCGCTTGCGTGATGCTGGCCAGCCTTGGTTCATCCTCTTGTCGGATTGCGCCGCGGTGAGGCACCAGGGCCGTCGCGGTCTCGGCCGGCAGGGACACACGCGCATGGCATCGCACCAAAGGCACTGGCTGAAACGCGCCGTAAGATGGGGAAAGGAGGGTTTTGCTAACTTCCGTATGCCATGCCGTGTCCTCCGGCATGATCAGACTCAATCGCGATTCTGCGGACCGGACGCCACCTGATATTTCCACTCTTCCCGCGCCACTGCTTCGAACGTCGAGATCGGGCGCGAAGTGCCACCGTATCTCCAGTTCGTGTGCCGCTTCGGTGCTTTTTCGTGTGGTGACGGGGCTTTGCCCCGTTCCGGCGGGGCAGAGCCCCGCCACCACACCACATGCTGTGGCCTTATCGCGCACCAGCCAGAGACTGCCTGCAATCTTCAGTATGTGCCGCCGGTGCACAACCGGATCCTCCAGGCGCGCATATCCATTGTGACTGCCCACAAAGTAAGTGAAGCTTTTCCCCGCGATCCAGTTTTCCGCTTGCGTGGCCGGAATGTGTGTCCACGAAAAAGGTTCATCCGCAACCGCCTGGTCGACGCCATCCACGCGCATCGTGTTGTGCGCGCCTGTTCCGCGAAACGTGTTACGATCCGCCGGATCTTTCGAGATGTAGACGCCGCTTCCGGAGTCCACCAGCCAGCGCCGTCCATCCATGGTGAGCCGCAGACTGAGCGCGTCGGCGTGTCCGTGTCCCGAGCGGCCCACGCCCTGCGGGCCGGCGTCCACGACCATTGCCTGCGCGTACGGCTGCGAATCCGCGAGCACGTAAAGCCCGCCGTCGGGGAACTCGACGGAACGCGCTGCGGGGTTCGTTTGCGACTTTGAGATGTTTTCGACGGCCTGATTTCCAAACAACCAGATGGCTTCCTCAGTCACCCGCGCCGCAGAAAATTCCCTGGAGTAAATCGCCGCGCCCAGCGTCAGTGGGTCTGTCATCTGCTCCGTTCGATTGCGGCGCGGATTCCATAACCGCCCGCCGTCGTCGTCGCCGAAGCCTTCCGCCGGCCCCGCCTGCGCGAGCGCGGCCACCACATCCAGCATTCGCCCGAGCACCGCGTCATACGCGGGTGGAATTTCCATTCCATTCCGCGCCGCAAGCAACCGCGCATACAAAAAGAAGTCGAGCGCATAAACGTGGTAGTGCAACGATTGCTCGAAGTAAACGCCATCCGGACGCACCTGCCGCCCTGCCTCGTGCAGCACAATCTGCCACCCGGATTCCTTCCAGCGCGCAGCTCCCGGCATTTGCGGATACAAAGTGCCCAGAAAGAACAGCGCGACCGCTTCTCCCAGCAGATGCGTATTCGGAGAAAAATAAGTAGATAGATAGCGCTCAATGTAACGCCCGTGAAACGCAAGGGCAGGCGCCAGTTCCGAACGGAGTTCGGAGAGAAGAGCCGCGCATTCCGCCATTCCCGCCAGCAACTGGTCCACCCAGATCCACGACAAACTGCGGAAGGCAACTTCCAGCGTGCTTCCCCAGTTGATTCCCAGCGGATACGGATTCGCCTTGATCCAACTGCGCCATAGCGACGTCAGTTCGCGAACGTACTTGTCATTCTTATCCCCGCTCAGCAGTTGGGCCTTGGCCAGCGTTACCAGATGCTGGTGCCGGTTCAATTCCCATATGACTTTATGGTCGCCCACCACCGCGAAATCGAGAAAAGGAATCTTGAACCAGGGATCGAGCGGCGCACGCTTGCCGTGCACGGGATCGAGATGCCAGTCGATGTCTTTAGAATCGATGTCTTTGAAATTGCCGCTGGCACCATCGCAGGCAAGAGTAAAGTCAAGATTTTCGTAGCCCAGCAGGCGAAAACGATGGCCGCAAATCTCATCGGCCTCGCGCAGAATTGCGGCCGCTTCGCCGGGCAGATGTTGGCGCAACAACCGAGCGCGCTCTGAAATTTCACTGCCAGAAAAGAAGAATTGCCCCGGCCGCGCCGCCGCATCCGCATGCAGCGGAATCGACCCGTTCCTAACGCCCACCCGGTGCATGAGCAGGTCGCGCTGCTTGTGGAATTCTTGCCCCGCGCGCACCCGCACCTCTTCCCAGTCCATACGGGACAGGCGCGCCAGCTTGTTTTGCCATCCAGAAGCCACAGGTTCTTATCTTACATGCGGAAAAGGCCGTCCTCGACTCACCCGTTACCCTTGTTACCCTCGCCGGTTCCTACCCGTGACCAATGTCCGCTCGCTGCGCTACGATTGTCCTAGTGGATAGTTTGACCGATCGCCGTTCCACCGGGTGGAAGATAGTTGTCCACTTTTGCCCGGCGCTGCGGTCAGTCGAGAATGGCCATTGGGAATATTCCGTAAGCTATTGAAAATATGAGCATTATTGTCAAGCGTGAACACAAACTCGCGCCCCGATGGAGAATGGTTTGCTACGGCTTAACCGGGGGCTGCCATCGCCCCCAGATGCTTGATTGCCAGGAGAATTCGCTTGGGTTTGTCCGTTAGCATTTTCGGATTGGGATATGTCGGCTCCGTGTCGGCCGCCTGTTTCGCCTCCATGGGCCACAAAGTCATTGGCGTCGACGTGAGCCGCGCCAAAGTTGAGATGATGGATTCCGGCCGCACCCCGATCATCGAAGCGCGCATGAGCGAAATGGTCGCCGAAGCGCACCGCGCCGGCTTCCTGCACGCGACTACCGGCGCTACGGCAGCCGTGCTGAATTCGGAAGTTTCGTTCGTTTGCGTCGGAACGCCCAGCCTGAAAAATGGCAAGCTTGACCTCAGCCACATCGAGAGCGTTGCCCGGGAAATCGGCGCCGCCATCCGCCAGAAGAAGTCGCCGCACGTTTTTGTTCTGCGCAGTACAGTGCTGCCCGGGACCACCGAAACCGTCGTGCTGCCCATCCTCGAAAAAGAAAGCGGCAAGAAGTGCGGCCAGGATTTCACCGTCTGCTATAACCCGGAGTTCATGCGCGAAGGCAGCGCGGTCGCCGACTTCCTCAACCCGCCCTACACCATTCTCGGAGCCAGCGACACCAACCACCTGGCGCCGCTGCGCGAACTCTATCGGAACACTCCCGGCACACTCTTCGAGACGACGATTCCCGTCGCCGAAATGGTCAAGTATTTTTCGAATTGCTATCACGCGGTGAAAGTCGGCTTCGCCAACGAAATGGGAACCATGTGCAAACATCTTGGGGTCGATGCGCAGGCGGTCACCAAGATTTTTACTTCTGACACCAAGCTGAACATTTCTCCCGCCTATCTTTCTCCGGGCTTCGCTTTTGGCGGGTCGTGCCTTCCGAAAGATCTGCGCGCCATCACCTACAAAGCCAAGGAACTCGATCTTAAGCTGCCCTTGCTCGAATCCCTCATGCCGAGCAACGCCGAACACGTCGATCGCGCCGTGGAGATGGTGATGAGCACTGGCAAGAAGAAGATTGCGCAGCTTGGCCTGAGTTTCAAAGCCGGCACCGACGATCTGCGCGAGAGTCCGCAGGTGCAGTTGATCAAACGCCTCATGGGCGAGGGCCTCGAAGTGAAAGTGTGGGATGAGGACGTCTCCATGGGACGTCTCGCCGGCGCCAATCGCCAGTACATCGAAGAAGTCATCCCGCACATTGGGTCGGTGCTCTCGGCCGATTTAGAAGACGTGCTGCGCTCCGCCGAAGTCGTGATCCTCGGCAACAAATCGGCAACCAAAGATCAGCTCGCCAAGTACCTTCGGCCTGAGCAGATTGTGATTGACTTGATCCACTTGGATAAAACGCGGCGTCCGGAAGGCGCCGGGACGTATGAAGGAATTTGCTGGTGAGAATCTCCCGTAGAGACGCGGCTTGCCGCGTCTCCTTCGCCGGGGCAAGGAGACGGGGCAAGCCCCGTCTCTACTTGATTTAACTGGAAGAAGAATGAAGTTTTATCCCATCGACATCAAAACCGCCGACTGGAAGCGCCTGGACGGTTTCGCCGATCGCACCGTCTTCCAGACGCGCGAGTGGCTGCAATTCGTCGCCGAGTCGCAGAACGCCCACCCCGTGCTCGCCGAACTGCGGGAGTCGAGTGACGTCCTCGGATATTTCACCGGGCTCTCGTTTTCGAAATTCGGCATGAAAGTTCTGGGCAGTTCTTTTCCCGGATGGACGACTCCCTATATCGGCTTCAATCTCAATCCCGGCGTCCCGCGTCGCGCCGCGCTCGAAGCCCTGGAAAAGTTTGCCTGGGACGATCTCAAGTGCATGCACCTCGAGGTCTCCGATCCCAACTTCACCTTCGAAGACGGCGAGAGCGCTGGATTCAAAATCGAATCCTACGCGTCCTATCGCACCGACCTGACGCGCACGGAAGAAGAGTTGTTCAATGGCATGGAAAGCGCCTGCCGCCGCTGCATTCGCAAGGCGGATAAGAGCGGCCTCAAGATCGAAGAGGCGCACGACCTGGCATTCGCCGACGAGTATTACGAGCAACTCAAGGACGTCTTTGCCAAACAATCGCTCGTGCCCACTTACTCGGTGGAGCGCGTGCGCGCGCTGGTGCGCAATCTTGCGCCGAGCGGCAACCTTCTGTTGCTGCGCGCGCGCGACCCGGAAGGGAAGTGCATCGCCACTGGAATCTATCCCGGCTTCAACCAGATCGCCGAGTTCTGGGGCAACGCCAGCTTCCGCGCTCATCAGAACCTGCGTCCCAACGAAGCCTGCCACTGGTACGCCATGCGCTACTGGAAAAAGCGCGGCGCCGCCATCTTCGACTGGGGCGGCGAAGGCACCTACAAAGAAAAGTATGGATGCAAGCCGCATCGCGTCCCGTGGTTTACCAAGTCTCGCTATCGGATTGTGGGCAAGTTGCGCAACGAAGCTCGCAACATGTTTGCGCGAAAACAGAAGTTTCTCGGATGGCTGCAAGGCAATCGATCCGGGGCCGAACGCAGTCCGGCGGAAGAATAGATTGCGAGGGGAAATGGAAGGCCGCTTGCGCCCAACGGCGTCAAAAGCTGGGCTAGAGAAGAAAACGCGACATGGTAGTCTGTTTTCCGGTGTGGCGGGGGCACGTACAAAGGAAAATGTGGGAGTGGGCCACACTGCGGAGCGCTCTCGGAGGGTGTAGATGATCAAGGGGGGACTGAAGCATTTATCTCGGGTCAGCGATGTGCTCTTCCGCAAGCTGCGAGTGGAACGGGACATTACCATTTTTCCCGACGACGTCTTTCTGACCTCGTATCCGCGGTCGGGGAATACATGGATGCGTTTTCTGGTGGGGAATCTGCTTCACGAGCAGAAGCCGGTGACCTTTCTGAATATGGAGGGGCTGGTGCCGGATATGTACAAGCATTCCGACCGCACTCTGCGCCACTTGCCACGGCCCCGAATTCTGAAAAGCCATGAGTGCTTCGATCCTCGCTATCGGAGAATCATTTACATTGTGCGCGATCCGCGCGATGTGGTGGTCTCAAACTATCACTGGGAGATGAAGAAGCAGTCGATGCGAGACGCTTACCCGATTGAGAAATTTGTGGACGAGTGGATGGAGCCGTTGTACTGGGTAAGGGTCGGGTCCTGGGGAGACCACGTGACCAGTTGGTTGAGCACACGCCAGGGGCACGATAACTTTTTGTTGCTGCGCTATGAAGATCTGCTCGCGGATCCGACGCGCGAGTTGGCCAAGGTTGCCCGCATTCTCGGTCTGGAGCCGGTGCCGGAGAGGCTGGCGCGAGCCGTGGAACTCAGCTCCGCGGATCGCATGCGGAAGCTGGAAAAAGAGCAGGGCGGCAAGTGGGTGGAGACGCGCAACACGCGTCAGGATAAGCAATTTGTGCGCCAGGCCTCGTCCGGCGGATGGCGCGCGACCCTTCCCGCGGAGTGCGTGTCGCGGATTGAAACCGAATGGGGACCGCTGATGAAGACTCTCGGATATGCGTTGAGCACGGAGAAAGTGAGCGCGGCGCCCTCCTACGTGGGACAGCACTGACGGGGATTAAGAGCTGGTTTCGAATATGGGTTTTGGGTAGGGCACGGCTTCAGCCGTGCCGTTCACGGCCTGGGGAAATGCGGGCTTTAGCCCCTGAGGGAACGTGCCTTCCGGGCTGAAGGGCATTCATCAAACCAGCCCAAGTCTTTTCGATCGGCTTCTCGAATTAGAAATTACGCGGCAAGCCATCACCGTCTGCCCGCGTGATATGGAACGCGCGGGAATTCTCCGCGAACGGGTGCAGAGCTTCGGCATACTTTTTTGACACCGCGAAGATAAAGTTGGACGGGCCTTTGAAGAAGCCGCAGCGTTCCAGCGCGTGGCCCCACGCGAGATGGCTCTGGTTGGAAACGATGAGGTCCACCTCCTGAGCCTCCAGTTCGCGGGTCGCCGCCTCAATCACGGCCATGGCATCCTCCGGAGAAGCCCAACAGTCGACGATTGAGCCTACCCTCATCGAGCCGTACTTCGAATCTTTACGCCTCTCTCCGACCACGGCCCACCCGATGTCGGTTTCGTTGCGCTGGATGCGCAGGCGGGTGAAGTGCCGATCCGCCGCGGGGTAGAGACGGCGGAGGGTTGCCGAATCGCGGACCGCAGCCATGCGATATTGTTCGCGCCCTCGCAACCAGAGCGGGTCGGCCCAATCCGAGAATTCAGGGACGCGACTCACATCCACGCCGGTTGATCGCAACAACGGCCGCGGCCACCTTGCCCGCTTCGCATTCTGCGCGCCGCGAAACACCAGCCAGCCCAGGCCGGTGGCGGCGCCCATGTCCATGAGAATACGGCGCAGAGCCGACGTTCGCAGCGCCTGCATCTCTTTCAAGAAGCGGGAAGGATGAACGATCTTGAAGAAGAAGGGAAGCAGCGCGAGACTCGAACCCAGCGCCTTGAGCATCTTTGGCAGCGGGTGATCGTAACCACCCATCCCCAGTGCATAGAGCAAGGGTTGGCGCAAGAGCGCGTCTCGCACCATCAACGCTCCAACCGCCGCGTAGGTGCGGTTCACAATCCCTTCCGACAGCGGGTGATGGTAGCAGGCGACTGCGATCTCACCCTCGCCTGGGACAAAGACTCGCTCGTGTTTCAGCGCATAGGCGCCGCGGACGATACCCGCATCGACCGCGACGAAATACTCGTTGTAGAGAGGGCAATCGGCGAGCTTCGGAAGCCACTGCGGCGCGCTCGTTTTGTAGAAGACGAGGTTGGGGTCCGATGCTGCCTGCAGCCGCCGGTTGAACTCTTCGACTGCGGGCTCGTGCTCGGGACGATAAGGTTGGATGGTGATGGCCATGAGTGGAAGGCGTGACCGTTGCTGACATTACCCATACTCTTGTCATCCTTCGCTTCGCTCAGGATGACAACCTAAATTTCCTACCGCGCAGCCGACTTCAGCCTCTCGACCAGCGCCGCGACAGCGCCGATGTTCTTCATCTGCTCGATATCTTCGGGCTCGAGCTGCACTCCGAACTTTTCTTCGATCGCGAGAACCAGATTCAGATGCTGCATCGAATCCCAATTCTCGATCGTCTCCGGCGAAGATTCCGCGCCGATCTTGTCCGCTGGAACGCCGAAAATGTCGCTGGCGATGCTCCGCACCTGCTGCAACGTGCTGGCTGTCAATTCTTTCCTCCGGGCATGGTTTCCGCCGCCGCCTTCAGCTTAATCCAATCGGGACAGCGCAGCGTGAAACTCCTCAGGTCGAGCGCCCACAGCGAGCCCGCGCCGTTTGTTTCCTGCCGCTCGAAACCATGCTCCTGGTAGAAATCGCGCGCTGGAGCGTTCTTCTTGGTCGGCAGAAACCAGCCTGCCAGCCGCTTGCAGCCGCGCTGGGCGGCGCTTTCGGCGAGATGGGCGAGAAGCGCGGTTTCCACCGTTCTTCCGATAACGCGGCAGCTCAGCAGGAAGGTATCCACTTCGCACTGCTCGCCTTCGTCGTGCGTAATCGCGACTCCGACCAGTCCGTGATCGCCGAAACGGTCGCGCACCTTGATCGAAAATATGTGCCATGCCGGCTTTTCAGCCATCTCCGCGATCTGCGGCTCGGTGTAGCGTCGCGTGGTCAGGTTGAACTGGTTGGTTTTCTGCGTCAGTTGCGCGACCCGGGCCAGCGTCAGCTCCGACACCGGCTCAAGTTCCGCTTCCTGCTCGAGGAAGCGAAAGAAATCTTCCTTCGATTGGAAGTTCTGCTCGGCGCCGGCGCGCTGCTTTTGTGCCGCGTACATTTCGGTGCGCTGCTGGTCTTCCGCAGAAAGTGTGAGGCGCTCGAAGGCTGCGCAATTCCTGAGGGCGGCGGCGTACTCCAGCGGATTCTTCGGCAAATCAATTACGGTCACCTCGGGGAGCGCGCCGCGAACCTGCTCGCGCTCGAAAGGATTGTCGTCGAGAAAGGCGAGCGCATCGATGCCGACGTTCAATTCCTGCGCGATTTCGCGCAGATTCTGCGCCTTATCGGTCCAGTTAATACGCAGCGCCGCGAAATGTCTCGCGCGCACCAGCATCCCCGGATGTTTCTCCAGCGCTTCCATGGCGTCGTCGAGGTTGTTCTTGCTGCACACGGCGAGCAAAATTCCTTTGCGCGACAGATCGAGCAGGGCGCGTTGCAAGGCCTGATACGCCGCGCCTGGGTATTCGGCGTCGACTTTGATGCCGGCCATCCCGTCTTCGCCGATCACGCCGCCCCACAGCGTGTTGTCGAGATCGGTGACCAGAACCTTGGCCGTGCGTCCGCTGAGCGGCACGATGAAACGCATCCACTCGCGCGCCATCGGAAGAAGATAAGCGGCCGCGATGGGAAGCCGCGCCGTCAGCCACTTGCGCTCGTCGTGCCAATGCTCGCTGCCGTGGCGAGCCACCAGCGCGTCGTAGTCAAGCCCGTAGACTCCGTGGAATCCCGCGGCGATGCGCAACAGTTCGCGATTGATCTGCCGGATGAGTCCGGACTGTCCCGCCTCGGATTGGCCGTCGAGAACTCCGAGGCCTGGAGATGACGGGCGTTCCAGGGAATGAACAATCAGCGCCGCCTGGCTGTGTTTTCGAAACGCGCCGATCCATTGCTCGTAGCCGCGCGCCACGCGCTCGGCGGCCTGTTGTGCTGCTGCGGGCGCCAGATCCGCAAAGTCGCGCCACAACTCGGGCGCGGCCTGATCCGTGCGCACCGCCAGCACGACCGCGTTCGGCGCGAAGCGGTAGAGCGAACTCTGACCGTCAAGCAGGTCCTGCACGTAGGTGTTGAAATCGCCGACATGGACTTCGAGGTCGATACCGTAGGCGAATGCCTCCGCCCGCAGCAAAGGCACGATGGGCTCGACCGTGAACGAGCGCAGAATTGCCAATTTGAACTTTGTGAGAGCGAGTCGATCGCGCGTCTTTTCCCGTAACTCGTCGAGTCGCGCCGTTACGAAGCTTGCCGTGGCCGGGGCGGGATCGCGCCGCCAGAGTTCAGCCAGTCGCCGCGATGCCAGATCGAACGAGCCTTGGGCGATCAGTTTGTCGATTTCTTCACGCAGGTTTGACGGGTTGCGCGCGGGGGACGTCGGATTGGAGATCGAATCGGACATTGAATCGAAAATCGAGTTAGAAATCGTGCCCGCCCCAGATAGCGCGGCACTTCATCCTACCGACGGCTTTACCTCGGCGGCTAAAGCCGGGGCCGGAACAAGTCAGTTATTGCAGCGCTGAAGCGTTGCTCCACCCAAAATCAAGATGGAACATTTCCGCGGCCGGATTCATGACCATCTTCGGCCCGGCCTCTCAGGATCGGGCCGATTCAGCCACCGGCACCGTTTCTTCGTCGAGTTCCAGCACAGACATACTGACAAACCAGCCGACGGGCGTGTGCAACTTCAGCCACAGCTTGCTGTCGAGAAACGCGGGATACATTTCGCGCATCCACGAATGCCGCAAGCCCCGGCGACGCTCGGCGGCGGGCAGCGACAGTTCGTAGCCATTTTCCCGCAGGCACTCGCCCACGGTCGCTTCGATGGCGGCGACTTCGGCGTGCGCCAGGCGCTGTTTCCAGCGGCCGAGCGGATGGAGTTTTTCTTGCGTGCCTTCTTCGCGAAACGAAGAGTTCGTTTCCGACAGGCGGCCCAGACCAGCGCGCTGAATCCGATCGTAGTCCAGATCGTGATCGATAAATCCGCCAAGTTTTCCAAGGGTTTCCCGCGGATTGGTGATCAGATCTTCGTAGCGGATCTCGATGTAGTCGGCGGGAAACTTGCGGCCATCGGCGCGGCCTTTGCGAACCATCCACTCCCAATAGAGCGAAGTCGCGACCAGGCTTTCGGTCTGGGTACGGTCCCAGGGCAGGGGAGCGAATCCGCCCATTTTCTTAAGCGAGAGCGCAATATCGCGTCCGTCGCGAATGATGTGTACAAACAGCGCGTTGGGAATATCGCGCTTCACGCGTTCGACGCGCAGCACATTGTCGGGATCGTACACCGCCCAGCGCGCCGCCTGATGGCTCTGGGCCACCGCATCCATGACAACGCGGATGAAGTCTCCCCCGTTGCGGCAATCGTTCAGGATGCGCGTCGACAACGGTTCGGCATCGAGCCCGGTGCGCCGGAAACCCTTGCTTCGAAGGAAGGTCTCGAGGATCTTTTCGCGGTGCGAGCGGCTGCTCATGGAGCCGAAGCGGGGAATCAGAATCTTGTAAATCGGCAGATAACCGCGGTAGATCGCAAACCCGCCCGAGGATAACAGCATGTCGTAAAGCAGGTTCGTCCCAGAGCGGTGGCAGCCCATCACAAAGACAGGAGCAAGCTTGCGATCGCTTAGGCTGGCCGTGGGCACCGTAAAAATCTTATCACGCAAGGCGGTTGGGGCCGTTTGAAACCCTTGTCAAAACAGGAGTTACCGAAGTCACGAGAGGTATATCATGGGCCGGCCACCCGAGGTCGAATGCTATCATTCTCCAGGATTCAGCCGCGACGATTTGGCGGGGCCGGAAGCGATCCGCATGAAAAATCTGTTTCAGCCCGATGCAGTTGGCGAAGTGATCTCGCGAATCGACAAGCTTCAGCCGGCAGCCCAGCGCCAGTGGGGCAAAATGGACGTCGCCCAGATGATGGCCCATTGTTCGGCGGCGCTCGATCTCGCTTCCGGCCGGCTGGTGCGGCCGCGCGTCCTGCTGGGCCGGCTGATCGGACCGTTCGTCCGGCCCATCTATAGCAACGAAAAACCGCTTCCCAGGAACAGCCCCACTGACGAGAAACTTGTATTCTCCGATGCGCGAGATTTTCATCGAGAACAAGAGCAACTCAAAGTTCGCATTCGGCAATTTCACCAGGGCGGGGAAGCGCAATGTACGAAGCACCCGCATCCCTTCTTCGGCGCACTCACGCCGCACGAGTGGGGCACGGGGATGTACAAACACCTCGACCATCACCTGCGTCAATTTGGAGTGTGATCGAGGTCCAGATCCTATTCCACCCCGGCAATGGCGGTCTCGACCGCGTCAATGTCCGCCCCGAGGTCACGGCCATCGGAAGCGGCGCCTGCTCCGGGAGAGACTTTGGGGCAACCCGGGCCCTTGGCGTGGCAAAGCCTGGGGTCTTTGCCGATCGCGGCCTTGAGGTCGCGGATGCCGGCGGCCTCGGGGGACCCGACAACGATGTTTCCCTTGGGAAGAGTTCCACGCCCGGTGACGACCAAGTTCTTCTCGAACTTATAGGGATCAAGACAGGCTTGCAGGACGGCTTCCGAGCCTTGTGCCTGAACCCTGGTTCCGCAACTGGTGGCGGAGCCAGCCGAGGCCACCGGCGGCCGCCGATCTCCCACGGAAAACACGCTGTTGGTCACGCTGATGTTTGGCAGCTTCGCACCGTAGTTCGCGATGGCAAGCAGGGCACCCGTGACAAACGCGGTGACGTGATCGATCTGGACGTCGTGCACGGGCAGCGCGGAGACCAGAATCATAAAGGCGCCGCCGCCCTTGTAATCCTGGTCGTGGAGATCGTCGGCGAAGAGGTCGTGAATGCTATAGCGGCCGCCGTCCGCGGCAACCCCGCCGGTCTTGGCGCGTGCGTTCGCAACTTGGAGGACTCCGGCAACATTCCGAATCCGGTTGAAACGGAGGGTGACGTCGTTGACGCGGCACAACGGGCACATGTCGGCCTGATTGACGGCGGTCAGCAGGATGGAAAATCCGGTCTGGCTGAAGCCGCCCCAGGTATTCTCGAGCAGGTTGGCCTCGAACAAAACGCGGATCGCGCTCTTGAGCTCAAAGTTGTTCTTGACGATGTAGGGGTGTCCCGAAGCGGTGGGCACGTAGCCGGGTTCACCCTCCTTCCAGAGCATGGGCCGGAACAAATGATTGCGGCGGATCTCGATGTCGGTGGGATTCGTGGTCGAAGCGCCGCCGCCGAACAGAATGTTCTCTCCGGCGGACTCCAGGAAGTTGTTGTAGATCTTGATGGTGTGGACCGTTTCCTTGCCCCGGCCGCCACCGAGGGCGGTTGCATCGGTGCACCTTCCAGCAACCGCCACGCAATTCAGGCCGTTAATGTAGGAGTTGATCACCGCAATCGTGTTCGCACCGTCATTCATGCCAATGCCGTGGGCTAATTCCAAACCCTCGGCGGGGTGGACCCAGTTGCGATCGAAGATGACGTGGTTTGCGTGCTCGACGGTCACCAGGCGATAGATGATGGGGTCTTGAGCCGTCCACTCAATGCCAATAAAGCGGATGTGATCTCCGACAACCACGCCCTCGGGGCGCCGCACCAGAATGGTCGCGAGCAGCTTGGCCGGTCCTCCGGAAGGCTGCGCAAAGGGCGGGCGGCCGGGGAGGCTGGCGACTCCCGCCCAAGCGGGAGAGATGCGGGAGCCTTCGGGCGGAAGTTTGGCGTCGGGCGTATCGGTTCGCACCGTGATGTAGTGTTGGTCGTCGCATTGTTTTGAGGGCAGCACTTTCACGTCGAAAGAGGCTCCGGCGGGCAGAAGCAGCGTGTCGCCGCACTTGGCGTGTTCGATGGCGGCAGCGAGATCGGAGCCGGCGCCAACCCGAATCGATTTTCCCGGCGACGGTGTGCCGTCGAGCGCGGTGTAGTAACAGGCTTTGGGGAGTTCGGCGATCCCGTCCTTGTCGCCAAACTGGGCGACGTTGCCCTTACCGCAATAGGCATTTTCACTGGTCGGAGGCGCAACCGCCAATGCGGGCAGCGCGGACCCGACGAGAAAAACGGAGACCAGACTCAAAACATGAAAAGTCTTCCGAAGCCAGCTTTTCACCATGGAAGCGGGTCGCGAGGATTGCAAAGAAAGCAGAACCATGTTGCAGTTTTTCCTTTCTCTATCGAACTCTTTCTCTATGGCACGCCCCGCGCATGCGTCTGGAATCACCGTGGAGAATCCTTCGGTCCACAGGGTATTGGGATGGGTGAATGATAACAGCACGGGCCGGGTGGAATCGAGTTTCCCTTTGGGCCGTGATTAAGAAAAAGAGAAGGTCCGCGGCTCGCCGCGGACCTCGATTGCTTGGAGTTGAAATCCGTCGAAGCTTAACTATTCGACATTCGCCAGTGCTGCGTTGAGCCCGACAATGTCGGCCCCGAGATCTTTGCCGTCCGTGCCTTTGTTCTTGTAAGGGCTAGTCGACAGAAGCTCGTAGTTTCCGCCATTGCCGTTGTTGAAGTTGACGAATCCGGCATCACTGACGGTGGCCGGGAACAGGTTGTTCAATGGCCACTTCGACGGCGGAAACACGCTCGGAGTCGCGACCAGGGCGTTGTTGCTGAAGGTGTTTGTGGTGTAACAGTTGTTGATGGTAGTGACGGGCACATCGGTTTGGGCGCAATTGTTGGTGCCGCCTTCCGCATCCCAAATCGGGTACCGGCCGGTGGCCACCAGGTTGTTGGTGAAGACCAATCCATACATGGGCGCATTGGTGTACGCGTTTCCCGTGATCATCAGGTGGCTGCTGGGATCGGGGAAAGCGGTGATGTGATTGATCGTGACGGTGTTGATCGGGTTCGTCTGCCACGAGTTCATGATCTCGAAGATCACACCGCCACCCACGTACTGTTTGCTCAGGTCGTCCATCACCACATCATGAAAGCTCCAGCGCGTGCCCGCCAGCGCCGGCTGTCCGGGTCCGGTTGGGGTGTCCTCCACGGTTGCCATCTGGATTCCGCCCGCGCCATGCGAGATGTGCACATAACGGATCGTAACGTCGGTCACCTGGCACACGGGACAAAGGAATTTTCCCGTCGTGATTGAGTATTGGTTCCTGGGGGTGAGCAGAATGGCGTAGCCGGTCTGGCTGAAGCCACCCCAGACGTTTTCCATGAGATTCGCTTCGACCAATACCCGAACCGCATTCTTCAGTTCAAAATGGTTCTTGACGATGAAGGCATGGCCGTCGGGTCCGCCGATGAAGTTCGGGTTGCCGGGCATCCACTGCCACGGTTTAAAGAAATGATTGTTCACGACTTCGATGTCGGTCGGGCTCGAGGTTCCGGGTCCGCCGCCGAACAGTATGGCTTCCCCCGAAGCCTCGAGGAAATTGTTCTGAATCTTGAAGGGGCCATCCTGCGTGTCCCCGACGCCTCCGCCCACCGCATGAGCGTCCGTACAAGTGCCCGTCCCTGAGATGCAATGAAAATCGTTGAAGTAGGAGTCGACGACCGCGACGTTGCTCATGCCATTGAGGTCGACGCCCGTGCGAGTTTCATCCTGAGGATTTCCATGCAGCCAGGAACGGTCTACCACGAAGTGATCCACGGTGCCGCTGGTGCCGCTGGTGTTGGCGATGATGATCAGCCGGCCATTACCCGAGATTCCGGCGGGGCGAGTAATTTCCAGGCCCACAAAGCGGTAATAGTTGGCGCCGGGGGCAAAGAAAATCGGACCGTCGCCCGTGGCCTGAAGCATTTGCACTTTCGCCATCGCTTTGCTTGGATTGGCGCAACTGTATTGCGGGCGGCCCGGGAGAGAAGCGACCCCGGCCCAGCAGGGCGTGGCGCGTTGCCCTTCCGCGGGCAGGGCGCTGTCGGGAGCGCTGGTTCGGACGATGATCCAATGACCGCTATCGCAGTTCTTGGCCGGCAACTTGAACCTGCCGGAGAAGGTTGCGCCGGCCTGCAGTTCGATGACGTCGCCGCACTGCGCGTTGTCCAAGGCGGTTTGCAGATCGCCGCCGGCGTTGACCGCGATCACCGATCCCGGAGCGGGCGTGTCGCTCATCGCACTGGGAACGGTCACGCGCGGCAGTTCCGCCGGACCATCGAAGTTGCCGCCTGCAAGGACGGTCACGCTGAAATTGCCGCTGGACGTCTTGCTGTTGGCATCGGTGACCGTGACCGTGAAGTTGAAGGTGCCGGCGGCGGTCGGCGTGCCGGCAAAATCCCCGCTCGCAATCATCGCGATTCCGGCAGGAGGAGTCCCCGCGGAAACGCTCCAACTGTAAGGTGCGGTTCCGCCGGTCGCGGCGAACACTTCGCTATAGGGGTTCCCCTGCTGGCCTTGGGGAAGGGTTGTGGTGGTGATGGCCAGCGGCTGCGTACTCAAGGGGTTGACCGTGACGGTCGCGCTGGCGGACTTCGAGGAGTCCGCATTGCTGGTGGCGGTGACGATCACGTTGGTCTGAGTGGTGACCGCCGGAGCAGTGTAAGCACCGCTGGCATTGACCGAGCCTGCCGCCGCCGACCACGTCACTCCCGTATTGGAGGTTCCGCTGACCGTGGCGGTGAACTGATGGTTCTGATTCGAGAGCAAGGTTACGCTCGTCGGCGTCAACGCGACCTGGACCTTCGAGCCCCCTTTCCCGATGCCCACGTGGAACGTCTGGCTCCCCTGATCGGGGAGCGGGGAGTCAGTCACCATCACCTCGAACGAGTACGTGCCTGGCATTGTCGGCGTACCCGAGAGCGTCCCCGTGGTTGGGTTCAAACTGACCCCCGGAGGGAGGGTCCCGGAACTCACCGAAAAATGGTAAGGGGAACTTCCGCCACCCACTGCCAGCACAGCGTTGTAAGACTGATCGACCGTGCCCGAGGGAATCGTTGCCGGCAGCTTTAAATTGTTCGTGCCCTGCGCGCCCGCTGGTTGTGTCAACAAACCGCAGGAAGTGGTCAGCAGCGCCGCCGCCAGCAGGACTATCAAAACGCTCAGACGCTGTGCCAGCGTTCCAGAGAATCTAAGATGACCGTTTAAGAGACTAACGCCTGTATCCAACATTGAGCCCTCGACCTTATGAAGTGGGGGACTAGTCGATTGTCCTCACGCTGAATGTAGCGGGATGGGGTGGAGGTTCCTAGATACCCGAGGTGCATCGAACACGCGTTAGTACAATGCAACCCGACATGTACCGATTCGTCGGCGTCAGTGTCCACTAGTGTTTTTGCGCGATTCGGCGAAAATAGGCGTGGGACGGGCGGTGTTGGCGATCCAGAGGTTACTGTCGGGCTTAGAAGGCAAAGAGGATTGCAGGGAAAACGAAAGTAATCGACGGGAGGGTTAGGGGCGGTCCTCCCCCAGCAACGCGGCGCGCAGGCGATCGTAGGCGTGGTTTCCGAGCGCGCGCTGCATGCCGCGGCGAGCCTGATGTTGCAGGCGTTTCTTCCACAACCCGCGGCCTTGGCAAGTGGCGCTGAACTCTTCGAGGGTGAGGTTCCGCAGCATGGCTACGCGGCCGAGTTCATAGGGGCTGGTGCCGGACGAATTCGCATAAAACTGGCTGCCGGCAACCGTTCGGAATCCGGCGTGGCGCGCCATCTGCAGCGTGCGCTCGTCGTAGCGTCCTCCCGGACAGGAGAAGTGTTCGATGGCATGGCCGACAATCTTCTCGATCTGGAGTTTCGCATCCACGACTTCGCGTTCCAGTTCCGGCTCCGGGAGATCGGAGAGATAAGGGTGGGTCATCGAATGGCATCCGATCTGGAAACCCTGCGCATCGAGCTCTCGTACCTGGTTGCCATTGAGGTAACCGGGCGTGTTCAGAAATCCAGCCGTGAGGTAGAAGGTGGCGTTGAAGCCGAACTCGCGGAGCACGGGCGCGGCGGCGATAAGGTCGGTCTCGCAGCCATCGTCAAACGTGAGACAGACGCTCGGCTCGGCCGGATAGTGGAGCGCCTCGCCCACGCTCAGGCCGCGCCAGCCGGATTGCTTCATCCATGACATCTGGCCGCGGAAAATTTCGAGCGGCAGAATGTAGCGCACATAGCCCGGCTCGGACTGGCAGAGCTTACGGCCAGCGAGCTCCAGTTCGTGGTACATCAGGAAAACAATGCGTGACACAGCCATTTGGTTCTCGAAGAACTTTGTCATCCTGAGCGAAGCGAAGGACCTGCTTTCTTATCAGCGAACAAGACAGCAGGTCCTTCGCTTCGCTCAGGATGACAATTCATATAATCAGTTAGGGGTGCTTGTCGCCGACCGTCTGCGAGTGCCGGTCGAGCACTGCGAGCAGCGGATCGCGGAGAAACGGCCCCCCCGCCAGCAGGCCAGAGATCAGCGGATTCTTCTGATTGCAGTGCAGCGGAGAATGGTCGAGCTTCAGCGTCCAGCCTCCAGCGCTTTCAACCAGCGCGGCCCCGGCGGCAACGTCCCACTCATTTTTCGGAACCAGCGTGAAGGTAAGATCGGCGCGGCCGGCGGCCACCAGTCCGAGTTTGTAGGCGACCGATCCCATGGGACGAATATTGAATTCGGCGGATTCGAATTGCTTCCACTCCCCGCGTTTCACTTCGCTGCGGCTGGCGAGCACGAGCGCGCCGTGCAGGTCTTTGCGCTGGCTGGGTTGCGCGGGCTTGCCGTTGTAGCTCACGCCGCTTTCGCGCGATCCGAGGATGAGTTCGTCGGTTGCCGGATTGCAGATTCCGCCGGCCACCGGAATTCCATTCTCAACCATGGCGATGGAGACGCAGAACTCCGGAATGCCTTGCACGAATTCGCGTGTGCCGTCGAGCGGATCGACCACCCAGACGCACTGCTTGTCGAGCCGTGTGAAGTCGTCGACCGTCTCTTCCGAGAGCCAGCCTTCGCCGGGACGAAGCAGAGTCTTGCGCAGTATGTCGTCGACAGCGCGGTCGGCTTCGGTGACCGGATCGTGTCCAACTTTGTATTCGGTCGCAATGGCGCCGGGAGTGAACCGGTTGAGCACGGCCCGCGCCGCTTCGAGGGCAGCGTGAATGCGTTCCAGAGTGTCTTTGGAATTAGAAGAAGACATCAATGCTCCGTTGAAGTAAGGTCAGAGGTTAGAGGTCAGATTGCAGAGGTTAACCCTGCGTGACGTTGATTTTCACTTCTGCAATCTGACCTCTTACCTCTGCAATCTCTTTCACGCCCACAACATTCTCGCACCCGTCATCAGCAACACCGTGCACAAAATCCGCCGCAGCCAAAGTACCGGAACGCGCGTGCTCAGATGCGAGCCGAGGATTCCGCCGGGGATCGAGCCGATCAGCAGGGAAGCGACCAGGTGGGGATCGACGTTGCCTGCCCGCCAGTGCAACAGGCTGGTGACGCCGGTCAGAATCACGGCGTGGGTAATGTCGGTGCCAACCATAATTTTGGGCGCGAACGAATAAAACAAAAGTAGCATCATCATAATGATGCTGCCCGACCCGACCGAAGTAATGCCGACCAGAAAGCCGCCGGCTAAACCGATGACACTCATGCCGGCGAACGACTTCAGTGTGGGTTGGCGATGGGCGAGACGTTCTTCAATCCGCCCCTGAAACAAAAGCAGCGTCGGAATCAACACCAGCAGCAATCCCACGGCGGATTTGATGAAGTCGTTCACCCCATTGCCATAAACGTGGCGCAAGTGCACCAAAAAAGTCACGCCGAGGTAAGAGCCGGGAATGCTGCCGAGCGCCATCGCCAGCACCACTTTCCTTCGCACCGTCCCCTTATTCAAGTGCATGATGCTGGCGGGAATCTTGGTGAAAAAATTGAACAGCGCGTCAGTGCCGACGGCAATGATGGCGGGCACGCGCAGGCCAAAGATGAGCATGGGCAGCAGCAGTACGCCGCCGCCCAGACCCGTCATCCCGATCAGCGTTCCCACCGTGAAGCCGATCAGCACTTTGAGGAGCAAGAATTCCATGCCGTTTTTTGGCTGTCAGCTATCAGCTGTCAGTAAAACAGAACCTCGTTAAAGAATTGAGAACCACAAGCTGAAAGCTGATAGCTGACAGCTGCCTTCCTACCCGTTGCCGTTGGCGCCCACAAAGCCCTCCCGCTCGAGGTGCAGAAGGATGGTCTGCGCCGCTTCTTCCGGACTCAGCTTGGCGGTGTCAATCACCACCTCGGCATCGGCGGGCGCCTCGTATGGATCCGAGATGCCGGTGAACTCCTTTACGATGCCGGCTCTAGCTTTGGCGTACAGGCCCTTGCGGTCGCGCTGTTCGCACACTTCGATCGAGGTCGCTGCGTGCACCAGGACAAATCCGCCGAACGGTTCAATCATCTGCCGCACCGCTTGGCGCGTCGCATCATAGGGCGCGATCGGCGCGCAAATGGCAATGCCTCCGTTCTTGGTGATTTCCGAAGCGACATAGCCGATGCGCCGAATGTTGATGTCGCGATGGGCTTTGGAAAATCCGAGCTCGCTCGACAGATGCTTGCGCACCAGGTCGCCATCCAGCAGCGTAACCGGACGTCCGCCCATCTCGAGAAACTTGGTGATCAGAGCATTGGCGATGGTCGACTTGCCCGATCCCGAAAGCCCCGTGAAGAAAATGGTGACGCCCTGCTTGTGCCGTGGCGGATAGCTGCGGCGCAATTCCCGCACGACTTCGGGATAGGTGAACCAGGTTGGGATTTCACGGCCTTCGTTCAGGCGCTGGCGCAATTCCGTGCCCGAGATCTCAAGGACCTTGGCGCCCGGTGGCACTTCATCGGACGGAACGTAGCGGTCCTCGTTCTGCAGATACACCATCATCTGGAAGGGAACCATGGTTACGCCCATTTCCTTCTCATGCTTCTTGAACAGTTCCTGGGCCTCATAAGGGCCATAGAAAGGCTTGCCGTCGCTATCCTTTCCAGGACCGGCATGGTCGCGGCCGACGATGAAGTGCGTGCAACCGTGATTCTTGCGAATCAGGCCGTGCCAGATCGCTTCCCGCGGTCCGCCCAATCGCATGGCGAGCGGCAGCATGGCGAGTTCGACGGTGCCGTGCGGGTACTTCGAGAGCAGCAACTGGTAGCAGCGGGTGCGGACGAAGTAATCGACGTCGCCCGGCTTGGTCATCCCGACCGAAGGGTGGATCAGTAAGTTCGCCTCAACTTGCTTGGCGGCGCGCATCGTCAGTTCGACGTGAGCGCGATGCATGGGATTACGCGTCTGGAAGGCGACGACCCGGGTCCAGCCGAGGCGGCTGAATTGGGCGCGCAGGTCGGCGGGAGTCAGGCGCAGTGCGCGGAAATCATAGTGCGCGTGCGGCTGTAATTCTTCAACCTTCCCGCCCACGTACCACGGATTCGATTGGTTGATGGCATAATCTGCACCGGGGTGCGCGGCACTGGTGGAATTGAAAACGGATTGCGCTTCGGCAATGCGGTCCGGCTGCCACACGTCTTCCACGCTCAGTACGGCGAGCATTACGCCTTCGGGATCGCGCAGTGCGATCTTGCTCGAGCCCGCCGTTAGTTTCTTGGCGAACTCCTCGGTGACGTCGAGCGTGATCGGCATGGGCCACAGCGTTCCGCACGCCAGCCGCATGTTGTGGCAGACGCCTTCGTAATCGGCGCGGTTCATGAACCCGCTGAGGGGCGAGAATCCGCCGTTCATCAGCAGTTCCAGGTCGCAAAGCTGCCGGGGCGTCAGGTCCCATGAGGGCCAATCTTTCGAATGCGCTTTTAATTCCGCGGCGCGCGCGGCGGGTACTTGCAGCTGAATAAGTTCTCCCCCGTGGGGGGCGATAAGATGACTCGTGGTTGCGTTCAAAGCAGTATTCCTCCCGTCTCTATTAACCAAAGAATTATGCTGAAATCAAAATCACTTGGGGGATCTCTAATCTAAGCTCGCCCGATTTGCTGTGGCTCGTCAAGCTACCCGCTGGGGCTGCAGGTAACCGTCGGAACAACAACGGAGCCACGTAAGTCCAGTACGCCGGTCTTGAAACCCGACCAACTTTATATGGAACATGGGGAATGAGCAATTTTCCTTCCGAAAACCAGCCGGCGGCACACTTGTAAGCCATTAAGAACAAAAGCCATGTCCCATTTTACCTCAAGGCACCCGAAGCTGCCGGACGGGTGTGAAACAGCTTGCAACCTTACATCCCAAGGGTGGGAAATGAAAGCGCTCAGCTCACACGCCCCCCAGCGACGATCACGAGAGACTTTTGCTCATATCGCATCGAATGCAAATTTCTGTCGGAATGGAATCGCTATCCGCCCGCGCGTTTCCGGCGCCAGCTCGCTACGCGAGCGGTCCACCGCGGGAACGCCTTGAGGCCGAATCGGGTTAAGGTAATCCGCGGGTCACGGAAGTAGGCATTGGCCTCGGCTAAGCACCGTTCGCCTTGGTGAAATCGATCCGCGGACAGGTGATCAAAGGCGTCGCTGAGCGCCAGCGCTGCATCGCTAGCGGCAATTTCATCGTCGAGAAGGGTGCGCTGGGCTTCGGTGAGCGGCAGTTTCTGGCGCAAGGCGCGTAACGCCTCCCCCTCGGCGACCCTCCATTTTCGCTTTCCCGGATCACTGGTCAGGCTGCCCGGGCGCTGGCGGTATTTCACCAGTACCCGTCCGAGGTAGCCAATGGTTCCGTCCGGGAAGCAGAGTCGCACACAGAATTCGACATCCTCGCCAATTCGCAGCTGCTCGTCAAACATTCCAACCTGGAGCACTCTCCCTCGCCGAGCTACCATCGCGGACGGAAGTTGTCCGCCCTCGCGCTTCAGCATTTGTTCAAAGGTGAGGACAGGGCCCGTGCCCTCTTTCAACATTTTCCATACCTCCGGCTCCCCGCACGAGCCGAAAAGCAGCGCGTCCGCGATGGAGGCATGAACGCCCGGATGGCGATCAAGAAACTCTACCTGCGCGGAGAGATAGTCGGGCATCCAGATATCGTCGCTATCCACAAAGGCAAGCAGTTCGCCGCGGGCGAGACGTATGCCCGCGTTCCGCGCCCCGGGGAGGCCCCGATTCTCCTGCCGGATGTAATGGACACGACTTCGATAAGGCTGGAGCGCGACTTCGAGCGCTGCGCTATCGGGCGAACCGTCGTTGATTACGATCACCTCGAAGTCCCGGAAGGTTTGTCCGAAGACGGAATCCAAGGTCTCGGCGATGAAGGGCGCAGTGTTGTGGGCAGGGATGATGACGCTGACCCTTGGGGCCGGGCTCTCGGAATGGTCTGCGGTGGGTTGTAGGCTGTTCATTGCGGCTTACAGGTTGCTTTGGTCATGCCGCGCTCCCCAGTCCCCGAGGGGAATAAACGGAGGCTCCAGGGCTGGGCCCGAACGCCGTGTCAGCTCATACCCGAGCGTCTTCATCAATGGACCCCAGGCGGACTCGATCTCTTCCACGGAACTTTCCGGAAGCAGCGATTGCCAGCCACCGTGCTTTGCCTTTCCTACAAAGGGTATGTCCTCGCGTCGCCCTTTCGTAGTCACCCATTGGCTACCCTGGGTCTCTTCCATTTTCCTCATATTATCGGCGGAACTCCGCTCCACCGCCGCGGCCAGCGTTTCCGGTGTGGCTGCAATCCCGAGGAAGGGAGCGACTTTGCCCAACTCGTGCAAGGGTTCCGCGAGCATCGCTTCGTAACGCAGCAACAGGAAATCGGGGCTGTTATGCCGCGTCGCCAGCCAGCTCAGTACGTGTTCACCCCAGGAGCCCCAGCCGGCAAGGTCTCCCGCAATGAAACGTGAGATGTACCGTTCGAGCGGGTACTGGTCGTCGATTTCCCGGCGTTTCCGCTGCCAATTGTAGTGGGAGAGCGCCACGTCCCGTGGATCGCGGACAATGTAAATCACCTTCTTGTACCGCGGGTCGAAGTGCTGATGACTCTTCAGGATTCGTGGCCTGGGGATACGCTTAAGGTCGCTCTTGGAAAGCGCGTTCGTGTCGGGGATAACTCTCTCAATGTTCAGGAATGTGATGGACCCGCTCGGCTGGATTAAGTTTCCAATCAGAAATCGCGTCCACGTGTTGCCCGACCTGGGATAAGAAACTAGGAACGTGTCATCGGGAAACGTGGTGAAATAGCGGCCGGCAATATCCTTCCCCAAGGCATTTCTCAGAACGTACTTCAATTCACCGATCATGGTAGGTTTCCTATCGCTCGGTTAAAGTCGCAGTCGCCGCTCCGGTTTCGACTGCCTGCGAAGTCGATAACTCATATCCCAGCTTCGCCATCAACGGGCCCCAGGCAGACTCCATCTCAGCGACTGCGGTCTTGGGCAGGATGGCTTGCCATCCCCCTGCTTTCGCCGACCTCACAAAGGGAATATCTTTCCTTTTCATATGCTTGTTTTGAATCCACTGATCGCCGTGCATCTTTTCCAGCTTGCGCATGTTGTCGGCGGAGCTTCGTTTCACCGCTTCGGCCAAACCGTCTGCGCTAACCTGCATGCCCAGAAAAGACGCCACTTTACCCAACTCGTGAGCGGTTCCTGACAACATATCCTCGTAACGCAGCAACAAAAACCGCGGAGAATTACCCCGAGTTGCCAACCAACTGGCGACGTTTTCTCCCCAGGACCCAACTGCCGATCTTGCCCCTCGCACAAATTCGTTCACAAAAGTCGTAAGCGGGTAACTCTCGTCAATGATGGCGCCCTTAAGAACAAAGTTATAAGCCGAAATCACCACGTCTCTCGGATCGCGGACGATATAAATCACGTTCTTGTACTGCGGGTTAAAGGGCCCATGATCTTTGATTACTCGCGGTCTCGGCATGTGGTGGAAAAACCTTCGGGTTTGGCCATCGACGAAGGGGACCAATCGTTCCATGTCCAGGAGCGTCAAAGGGGGCTCGGCCTGGAGAAGGTTGGCAATCAGAAACCGCGTCCAAGTGTTGCCGGATTTGGGATAGGAGACGATGAAAGTGTCGTCCGGATAGGGCACCAGATTATGCCCCGCTATATCCAACTCCAGGATGTGCTTGACGCCATACGCCATCTTATGGATTACAGACACCATGACCTCCGTCTCGTGCTACTCCCGAACGGCCTTCACCGCGAATTTCGGCGCGATGGCTCGCGTCAGCATGGTTGTTTCGGCTGGGCTGAACTCGAATAACCACAGCGGCACAACATACAAAATAGCAGACGCGATTCCAATTGGAAACAGAACCTTGTAGCTGGGGGCGGCGAATTTCAAGGTCAAAAGCAGGGGAATCACCAGCGAAGCCGCCACCGCCGCCACGGTCTTGAAAAACCGTTGAATGTATTCTCCGTACGGGATATTCGCCAGACGGCAAACATACACAGGTTGAATAAACAGCTTGACCAGCACCATGGGGATGAGGGTTCCAAGGGCCACTCCAATCATCCCATAGCGCTTGGCCAGGATGATGCTCAGCGCCAGGTTGGCGATCGCCTCGAGCGAATTCGCCAGGGCTGTGTATTTATGCTTGGCAAGTCCGTAGAGCAGTTGTGGCGAGGGTATCTGAGAGAGGGTTACGATCAGCCCGGTGGTGAGGACCACGAGAACGGGATAAGCGTCCAGGTACGCCGGCCCCATCCAGACATGAATGAAAGGCTTGCCCCACGCAATCAGCGCGAATCCTACGAAGCTCGCGATGCAGGTGGTCACCTTGGTGGCGAAGAAATAGGTCCTCTTCAACCCCTCGTAATTTGCCGCACCCTCCTGCCGGCTGAACACGGCGGGGAAAAAGCCGGCCAGTGCCTCCATCATTCCCATGAAGAACTGCGTGAGCGTACTGCCGATCCGGTAGTGGGTAACGGCCGTTAACCCCACAAAGGATGCCACCACCAGCGCGTCGACCCGAAATCGAATGGTGTTCGCGATGGTGGCGGCAAAACTGTAGATGCCGAACGAAAATAATTTCCGCGCCGTCTCCCGGCTCCAATATCTTGCATCGAGTCGCAAGAAGGGAAGTTCCTTGGAAATGAAGTAAATGTAGAGAAAGATCGCCGGTATTCCAGCCGCCGCTTGCACCAGCGCCAGCGCGACTACTTTGTACCCGCGAAGCACAATCACAATCAGCAACGAGGTTCTCAAAATTAGAGATAACAAGTCGATGAAGGCGGTCCGGTCATAGCGCAGTTGCGCCTCGAGCGTTCCTTGCAGCACCCGAGTGGGAAACAAAAGTGCCGTGTAGGCTCCGAGAATCAGGATCAGCTTCCAGAGCACCGCCGCATCCGACGGGTTTTTCGCAAACCAATGGGCCAGGAAAGCGAGAATTCCGGTAACGGCGAGAAGACCAACTGCCACACCCGAGAGGAGCCGAAGCGCTGTATTGAAGACCCGCTTGCACTCTTCGTGATCCTTTGCCCCCAGCGCCCGCGCCATATACCGGTTGATCGCCGGCTCTAACCCAATCTGTAGCGTTCCGTAATATCCAATGATCGAAGCTACCAGCGCCCAGGCCCCGTACATGTGGTCGCCCATGGCGTGAACCACAAAGGGCATGATGAGCATCGACACCAACGCCGTCGCCAGTAGATTGGCGGCGCGCAGGGCCGACCCGGAAGCAAGTTTGCGTACGGTTGACATCTCTTGGAAAGGCGGGAGAACTACACAGCCCGCATTCTTACCGGCCTCGCGTTTCCTCGGTGCGAGAGGCAGTTGCGCGCAACGCACGATTGCCAGCGCACCGAACCTTTTGCATTCCCGACTGCCATGGGTCGGGAACCCATCGTGATTTGCCTCAAGCTGACGTTCCGTTGTGCCGCTGCGTCAAAAACGTGAACAGCCGGCTGGTCACGTTCGGTGCCACTTTCAGCCCGAAGAGCACGAGACTCAATTTCGCTTGGCGGAAGTAGTGGTTCGCTTCGGAGAAGCGTTCGCGGGCCTTGGGAAAATCTCGCACCGAGAGATCGTTCTTACCCTCCTCGACCAGGTACCGCGCACGGATCTCGGCGGCCCGGTCCCGTACCAGCTTCCGCTGCGCCGGGTTCAAAGGCAGATTCTTGTCCGCCTTTTCCAGGATCGACCAATACGCCTCCGCCATTTTGGCACGGGACACGCCGAGCGACCCCGGCCGGCCATCGGCCAGGCGTGCCTGTACCTGCCGGTTGTAGCCGATCTTGGCGCCGTAAAACGCGGTGCGCAGCCACATGTCATAGTCGTCGCAGCGGGCCAGACCCTCGTCGAAGCCCCCCGCCTTCACGATTGCCGCCTTGCGGGCCACCACGGTCGAAACCGTGATCTGGCAGCGTTCCACCACCAGGGCTTCAAAGCCAGCCTCACCGGCGGAGGGGCACTTTTCCATGAATTCAATCTGCCGCGTCGGGTCTCCAACCAGGACGGCGTTGGCATACGCCAGGCCGAGCGCCGGGTCCGCCTCGAATTGCTTCATCTGCGATTCCAGATGGTTTGGCAACCAGGTATCGTCGCTATCGAGGAATGCCAGAAACTCGCCACGGGCTCGCGCAATCGCCGTGTTTCTCGCGCCCGCCGCCCGCTTGTTGGCCTGCTTGATGTACACGATGCGATCCGGGTTGCGATCAAGGTAGGGCTGCAGCACCTGCTCCAGTTCCGCCGTATCCGGCGAGCCATCGTTGACCACGATGGCCTCGAAGTCCTGGAAGGTCTGGGCAAAGATCGAATCCAGACACGCCGCGATCAGACCCGCCGTGTTGTAGGACGGGATGATGATGCTGACCCGTGGCGCCGGTTGTGCTTGCTCGTTTCCCATAGGTGTTCGAATAAGAAAGTTGTTCCTTTAAGAACTGTAAAAGACCAGTTCCTTCTCGCCATTCACAATGTGATTGGCGGCTTCCACGCCCATCTGAACCGAATGATCCATGTTTCCGATTTCGTAGCGCCACGCGCCAAAGCGCCCGCGGGAGTAAATCCCCCGTGCCATCAACGCCGGCTGCAGAATGGCCAGCGCCCGATCGCGATCGATCGTCGGAATCGGATAGGAATACCTCACCAGGCGGTGGTAACGCGAAATGATGCGCGCGCGGTCCGATTCGTCGAGTATTTTCGAGCGGATCAGCCCGGCCAGCATCTGTTCATACGTACGCTCGATATCCACCGTTTGCCCCAGCGGGACCGACATCTCGCACATCAGCGAACTGAACTGCTCGGTATCGCCATGCGGAACGTTGAAGGGCGAGTAATGCGAGAAAAACGTGGCCCGATAGCACGGCATTTCCGGGTCCGCAAAATACACCCAGCATTTCCCAGTGTCGATCTTCTTCTTCAGGCCGATTCCCAGCACCAGCAGATCGTTGTGTTCGAGTAACGCCGCCGCCTCGCGCAATCTCGAGTCGGCGGGCTTCATCATGCCCGCCAACAAATCGAGCGGCGCCGTTGAGATCAGCACGTCGTAGCTGTCGCCGCTGCCGTCGGCAAACGAAACCTTTCGCTGTGCCGTGTCGACCTCGGCAAGTTGCTTGCCGGTCCGCACCTTGTCGGGAAACCGTTTCGCCATTCGGCGATAGATTTCCCCGGTGCCGCCGTGCAGCGGAAAGCGGAACTTATTGTTCGGGCCCCAGGCCACGTCGTCTTTTTCGTAGAGCACATTTTCCAGCAGACGCTTGAAGTCCACCACCGACACGCGCTCCGCAATCCATCCCTTTGACATGCGCTCCAGAGGCGTGGTCCAGACCTTGGAGTTGTAAGGGAACATGAAGGTCTCGGCGATGCCCTCGCCGAATGTGCTGAGCGTCCACTCCCGGAAATTCTTCGCTTCGCCGTTCCGGCTGGAGGCCGCTTTGGCCGCGCCCATCAGGCAACTTACCTGCAGCGGCTTCGGCAAGTACCGCAGGTTGTTCTGGAATGGATACGGCACGCAAGCATCTTGCAGGTACACCCAGCTCTCGCGCACCCGCTCGTGCACATCCTTGCCTAGCATGTCGTCGACCAGTTTGTCGAAATAGGGATAATGCGAAAAGATGACGTGTCCGCCCTCATCCCATACGAATCCCTGCGGGTCCAAGTGCGAGGTAGAGTGTCCGCCGACGTCGTCCGACTTCTCGTAAAGCACCCAGTTGTCGTAACCGAGTTCGTGCAGACGATAGGCCGCGCCCAGTCCCGTGGGCCCGCCTCCAATGATGACCACTTTCTTATTAGCCATGAGTTTTCCGGCTGCCCGCAGCCCATCTCTTGACAGCTTGGGTTGCAGCCCCTGGTCCCCGAAACCCCAGAATTTCCTTCCCCATTCCTCCCCGGTCCTGAGGAGACTGATTCTCGATGGGCCTTGCCCGACCGCCTCCAAATGCTAGCAGAGGTCTGTGAATTTCTCTTAACTACAAAGGAAACTCCCCCCGCTTCCACTAGCAAGCCAGAGTCCAAAACAATTCCGAATGGCTTGCTGTAAGCTGCTGATTGCAATGACGGTTGTCAGTTTTCGTTCGGATGATTGTAATGTGGAATGGCGGGTGGCTGGTCAAACGTTGGTAACTTGTTTCCCTGGTTTGCCCCAAACCGCTTACCAGGCGTGCTTCATGGCGCGGGCAAACTTCGCCACCGGCAAGGTGTTCAGCACATCTTCCTTTCTTAGCCATGCGCGCCGCGCCTGGGTGACGCCGTAACGCAGTTTTTCCATGTGCGAAGTGTGGTGGGAATCGGTGTTGATGACGATTTTCACGCCATGCTGTTTGGCCAGCCGCAGGTGAACGTCGTTGAGGTCGAGCCGGTCGGGGTAGGAGTTCAGCTCCATCGCCACTTTGTGTTTGGCGGCCGCTTTGAGAACCGCGTCGAGATCGAACTGGTAGGCGTCGCGGCGCAGCAGCAGCCTTCCGGTGGGATGGCCGATCAGCGATGTGTTGGGATTGGCGACAGCCTGGAGCAGCCGCTCGGTCATGGTGGCGCGATCCTGGTTAAACTGCGAATGCACGCTGGCAATCACGATATCCATTTGTTCGAGCACCGAGTCCGACAGATCGAGCTCGCCATCGCCCAGAATGTCGACTTCGATTCCCGCGAAAATGCGGATGCCCTTCATCTTCTTTTCGACGGCGCGGATTCTCTCGATGTGGGCCAGCGCGCGTTCGTCGGTGAGCCCGTTGGCGAACGCAAGATTCTTCGAGTGATCGGTGATGGCCATGTACTCGTAGCCGCGATCCCGCGCCGCTTCGGCCATCTCTTCAATCGTGTTGCGGCCGTCGGTTTCGACGGTGTGCATGTGCACGTCGCCGCGGATGTCGGAGAGTTCGACGAGCGCGGGCAGCGTGTGACTGGCGGCCGCTTCGATCTCTCCCAGATTCTCGCGCAGTTCGGGAGGGATGAAGTCGAGCTTCAACTTGGCGTAGATTTCTTCTTCCGTCTTGCGCGCGACCGGCTTCTCGTCTTCCACTTTCGCCAGGCTATATTCGTTGAGCGTGAAGCCCATCTTGAGCGCGCGCTGCCGCAGCGCAACGTTGTGCGCCTTCGACCCGGTGAAATATTGCATAGCCGCCCCGAACGATTCGGGAGGCAGCAGCCGCACGTCCACCTGCATGCCGTTGCGGTGCCGGAAACTGACCTTGTTCTCACCCTGCGCGATGACGTCCATGAGGCCGGGGAAGCGGAGCAGATGCTCGATGAGTTTCTGACGCGCTTCGTCCGCAATGCAAGCTTTGCCCGTGACGAGAATGTCAAGGTCGCCCACGGTTTCGCGTCCGCGCCGCAACGATCCGGCGGGCGTAACTTTTTCGACGCCGGAAGCAGCCAACAAATGTTCGACGAGTTTTTCCGCCAACTCTTCGGCCGTGTCGAGCAGAAATCGTCCGGCGATCCGGCGGTAGTCCTCGATCGCTTTGAGCAGCTTCAGTTCGTGCTTTTCGCCCATGCGCGGCAAGGTGCGAATCTTGCCTTCGCGGGCCAGTTTCTCCACGCCCTCGAGATCGCTGACCTGATAGGCGCTCCAGATCAAGGCAATCGTTTTCGGCCCCAGCCCCTGAATCTTGAGCAACTCCAGCATCGACGGCCGGTATTTTTTCAGCAACTCGGAGTGCGCCTCGATGCTCCCATCTTTGAAAAGCTGCAGCAGATTGGCCTGCATGCCCCTGCCAATGCCCTGGATTTCGAGCAGCTTCTTCGGCTCTTGAATCAGGTCCGCCACCTGTTGTGGCAGCGCTTCAATGGCCTCGGCGGCGTTGCGATAAGAGCGCACGCGAAACGAATCCTGCCCGTCGATCTCCAGCAGATCGGCAGTTTCGTAGAGAAGTCTGGCGATGGCCTTGTTGTCCATCAGGGTTGTCAACCACGAGAGAAGATTGTAACGGAAGAGAGCCCCGCAGCAGGGAATTGGCGTCGCCGGAGGACACCGCAGGCGCGGGCATCATTGACACAAACACTTTGGTCCGGAAAACCGCCCGAGTGAGACGACCTCCGATCAGGAGGCCTTGGTCACATTGGCTGCTTGCGGCCCTTTCTGTCCCTGGACAATCTCAAACTCCACCTTGTCGCCCTCTTGCAGGCTCTTGTAGCCTTCGGTGGTGATGGAGCTGTAATGAATGAATACATCGGGTCCATCGTCACGGCCGAGGAAGCCGTATCCTTTGGCGTTATTGAACCACTTCACGGTGCCCTTCAAACGTTCCGCCACGTGCGCCCCCTATTTCTTGCGGATTCCCCCCGGGAAAGGCGCGATTCCCAGGGACGCAAGAAATGTGCAGGAATTGTGCTGCTCACCGGGGGAACTGTCAAGGCTTGGCGTCACACATCGCGGGTTGGGGCAAGCCGGGCCTGGGGGAGTAGCAAGATGGTTATGGGGTCGGCTTTTTCAGGATAGGGGAAACCTTGGGCTTCGTATCGGGGCATCGCTTGGCAATGCCGCGGGCTTCGAGATCAGTTCGAAATCAGATCGGCCGCGCCGCTCGCGGCATCTGCGCCAACCACAGGATGCCAGCGATCGTCTTCGCGTCGCGAATGCGCCCCTGGAGCGCCAGCCCTTTCGCCTCCGACAAACCGAAAAACCTGGCCGCGATCTTCTCGTCCGCCTCGGGCTGGGCCGTGCCTGCTTGGAGGCCGCTTGCCAGGTAGAGGGTCATGGTTTCGTCGAGAAAGCCAGGGCTTACGTAGAAATGCAGGATTCGTTTCCATTGGCGGGCGCGGTAACCGGTTTCTTCCAGCAATTCGCGCTTGGCGGCGGTGAGCGGCGTTTCGCCATCGTGGATGCGTCCGGCGGGCAGCTCCCACATCATCGACTGCGCGGCGTGGCGATACTGGCGCTCCAGCAGTATGCGGGGCTCGCCTTTGCGGCTTGCTTTCGCGGCGTCGACGGCCAGAACATCGACGGCCAGAACCACGACGGAACCGGAATGCCGGACGACATCGCGGCGGGCGCGCACTCCCCCAGGTTCCTGCACTTCATCGGTGGTGACGCTGAACACCGGGCCCCGGTAACTGACTCGGGAAGAGAGAACGCGGGCTGGCGTCGATTTCACACCTGCTGACTTCGTTCCTGCAGCTTTCGCCATGACAACAATATAAGGTATGCTGCGCGGTTGAGCCGAACGTTGAGCCGAACTACGACTGCCGGGAGATTCATGGCGGGAAAGCCCAAGGCTGGAAGAACGACTGCAAAGCCCACCATCGCCATCGTCGGAGCCGGGAGCCTGGCAACTTTTCTGGCGGTGGCGCTCGACGACGCCGGTTTCACGATCACCGAGATTGTCTCGCGCGATTCGCCGCCGTCGCGACGGAAGGCGCAGAAGCTCGCCGTCAAGGTTGGGGCGCAGGCGGTCACCGCGGATTCCGCCGCTCTCGACGCCACGTTGCTCTGGTTTTCGGTTCCCGACCGTGAGATTCGCGGCGCGGCCTCGGCTTTGGCTGCTCGGCTTGCGGTTTGCGCTTTGCCTGTAGAGACGGGGCTTGCCCCGTCTCCCTTGCGGGTGGTGCCCATCCCGTCCACCGGAGACGCGGCAAGCCGCGTCTCTACGGGGGCTTTTCACAAACAGGGCAGACCTCATGCGAAACGCGATTACAAAGTTCGATTCGCCTTCCACTCCAGCGGGGCGCTCTCCAGCCGCGAGCTCGCTCCGCTGCGCTCGGCAGGGGCCGAGGTGGCATCGGTCCATCCGCTAATGACGTTCGTTGCCGGAGCGCGTCCTTCTCTAACCGGCGTGCCTTTTGCGGTGGAAGGCGACGCTCCGGCCACGCGAGTCGCTCGTCGAATCGTCCGCCAGTTAGGCGGCGAGAGTTTCGCTTTGCCCTCGTCGCGCAAAGCCGCATATCACGCTTGGGCCACGATGACTTCGCCACTGTTGCTGGCCTACCTGGTCACGCTGGAAGAAGCGGCGCACGTCGCCGGACTCAGCCGCCAGGATGCGCGCCGCACCAGCCTGCCCATCATCCGGCAAACTTTGGCAAACTACTCGCGCCTCGGTCCCGCGCGATCCTTTAGCGGGCCCATGGTTCGCGGAGACGCGGAGACGGTGGCGAAACACCTGGCCGCGCTGAAGAAGCATCCCGGGGCGCGCCAGGTCTATGTGGCGCTGGCGCGAGCCGCCTTGCGCGGCCTGCCGGTGAAGAATCGGGACGGACTAAATCAGTTGCTGCAGGACTTCAACGGAGGTTTTGAGAGATCATCCCAACTCGCAAGAAGACGCCTATAGTTCGCATCCCAACAACCGATCACTTCTCCTTCGCACCGCCTGAAATGGCGTCATGCTCGGCAGTTAAGCCAAGCGTATCAACAGAACCCCATTGGCGGGTCACCAGCGTTGGCGCTGCTAGACGCGGCACGGTTCGCACCAACACCGTTAAAATCAAGAACGCTACGGGAAACCCGAGCCAGACTGAAGCCAAGAAGCCGAACGGCACCCCCAGACGTGGATAGAAGAGCTTCCGGATGTTTGCTACCCATAACAAGGCCTCCGCAGCGACGAAACTAAGCAGTATCAATATACGGGTGTACGTCACGGAAACAAATAAGGTCGAGTTGCACTTTTGGCAGCGCCCTCCGCGGAATAGTTTTTTGTCGAACTCCACTTGGCAACGGCAATTCGGGCACTGCATCATAGAAACTCCTCGCGCTATTGGCTCCCCCGTAATGCTGTTTCTCTAATGCTGCCTCCTGCGGTCGCTGAACAAATGCCCCAGCTTCTCTCGCTTCGTCTTCAAATATTTCTTAGTATGTTCCGTAGGCGCAACTTCGCAAGGCACGCGCTCGCTCACCCGGATCCCTGCGCGTTCGAGCGCGGCGACTTTATCAGGATTATTCGAAAGCAGCCGCACTCGCCGAATGTCCAACGCTTTCAAGATCTCGACCGGCATCAGGAACTCGCGTTGGTCGGCCTTAAATCCAAGGCGTTCGTTGGCTTCCACCGTGTCCAGTCCGCTGTCCTGGAGAGCGTAGGCCTGCAGTTTCGCCATCAAGCCAATGCCGCGGCCCTCCTGCTGTTCATAGATAAGGATGCCTGCCCCTTCCTGCGCGATCAGCGAGAGCGACAGTTCCAGCTGCTGACGGCAATCGCACCGTAGCGAGCCAAACACGTCGCCGGTCAAACACTGGGAGTGGATGCGCACCAGCGGCGACCCCGCGTGCACTTCGCCCATCACCAGAGCCACGGCCTCCTCCGTCTTGGCGCCGTCGGATGCCGACGCTCGGGTGGCAAAGCCGTGAATCAGGAAACGTCCCCAACGCGTCGGGAAGTCTGCCGACGCCACCTGTTTTACTTTGGAAGAACTCACCACTAAATTATAGCCTTCGATTTCATGGACTCACCCCGGCGTGCATGCTTTAGGGTCGTGCGTCTAGGCGAAATCGACGACCGGCTGCTAAAATCAAAAAGCAAACCCGCCGCCGTGTGGGGCTATAGCTCAGTTGGGAGAGCGCATCGTTCGCAACGATGAGGTCGTCGGTTCGAGCCCGACTAGCTCCACCAAGTCTCCGCACCCTTCCGGCCGTTCCCGATCCTTTCCCAAACTGGTCCGAAGTCATGGCAAGGAAAGACGCTCAAAGTATCATTTGGAGGAAAATTCCTTGCACAATTCTGCTAAACTGACCGGTACTGCACCGTAAGTTCCTGTATCCGGACAAGTTCTGGACCTTGCTTTTGGATACCGGAATGCTCTTTAAAGTTAGCTCTCCCCTCAGCCGCCACTGGCTCCAAGGCCAGGCAGGAGTACTGGTTTGAACGACGGCATGATTGGAAAGACCGTGCGGCGAAGGCGGAGCTGGTATCGGCGTCGTCTGCGCATCCAGCGGACCCTGGTGGCCGTAGTCGCGTGCACGCTCATCGCCGGCGCCAGTTGGCAGAGTGCCGTCCGCCATTTCTCGCTGCCCACCTGGCACGCTTCCCAGATTTTGCCCGAATCTTTTTGGTCGCGGCAGAACGTCCGCAAAGATCTCGCTTTGATGGCGGCGCGTTCCGCCAGGCCCGCCAGGTTTCTTGGCCGGATTCCGGGTGTCTATCCTTACTCGGTCGTGCCCGGGGGCGTGAAAGATCCCGACGACCTTCGCTACGCGGCGGCGCGCGACTATGTGGTTCGCCGGCATTACGCCCGCTTCGATTACAACCACGCCCGTCTGGTGCGCGCCACCGAAGCCCGCGAGGTTTATCTTTCGTATCGCATTCGCGACACTGTGTTCTGGACGCGCAGAAAAATTCGCCTCCATCTCGGCGAGTTGCTGTTGACCGACGGAAAAATCACGGCGCGAGCGCGTTGCGGCAACCAGATTTCCGACACCGCGAAGCCCGAAGTTTCGAACGAAGAGCCTGAAGAAGATGTTCTGGACCGGCCCGTAGCGCAGCTCGAACCGGGCCCGTCGTTCCCCGTCCGGCCCCTGCTTGCCTCGGCCGACTTGCCCGGCGGCAACCCGACGCCGCCCCAGCTATTTGCCAGCAATTTCATCTTCCCGTACGTGCCGACCGGGTTGCCGATTCCTCCCCGGCTTTGCTCCGTCAACGACGGCAATTCCAAACACTGCCGTCATCATAAGCCGCCGACGACGGTCCCCGAGCCCTCGACCATGGTGCTGATCGCGTCCGGCTTAGCGCTGGTCCTGTGGCGCTGCAGAAAGACTGCCCGCCCCGTCGTCGCATAGCTCTCACGCGCAATTTTCGATTGGCTCCGCACCAGAGTTCACGGAACCCGCGTTGTAATGGCGCGGACCAGTTCTCGCGCAAAAAGGAGGGGCTGGCCCAGTCTTCCGTCGGCACAACCAACCAAAGGGGGTGGGCTGATTAGATAACCGTGTCGGCTCCGAGCCGCCGAGTAAACTTGGGTTGCTCAACAAACCAAGGCTCGGAGGAAAGGAGCCGAGCACATGAAGATTGTAGGTTGTGATTTGCACACGCGCTACCAGCAGATTGCCATGCTGGACAAAGAAACGGGCGAACTCGTGGAGCGTCGCCTGGAGCACGAGAGCGGAGAAGCGCGAGCGTTCTACGCAGCTCTATCGAGTCCGGTGCGAGTCGGGATCGAGGCCACCGGGCACACGCGCTGGTTCGAGCGGATGTTAGCGGAGTTGGGGCACGAGCTCTGGATCGGGGATGCGGCGCAGATTCGGGCGTCGGTGGTGCGCAAGCAGAAGACCGATGCGCGCGATGCGGCCCACGTGCTGGAGTTGTTGCTGAGCGAACGCTTTCCTCGCATCTGGCGGCCGACGATGGCGGAACGCGATCTGCGGCAGTTAGTGTGGCATCGACAGAAGCTGGTGTGGATGCGCATCGCGGTAGGAAATCAGCTGCACGCTCTGGCGATGGGCGAGGGCGTGTGCCGGAAGAAGAAGTTGTTCACCAAGAAAGGCCGCGCCGAGTTGGAGGGTTTAGGGCTGGGAGTCTGGGCGAGCTATCGCCGGCAGGAGTTGTTGACGATGCTCGATCAGTTCGATGCCTCACTGCAGGAACTGGACCACGCGGTGGCGGAGCAAGCAGAACAGAGTGCGGCCGCGGTTCTGCTGATGACGCATCCGGGAGTCGGGCCGGTGACTTCGCTGGCGTTCGTGTTGACGCTGGGGCCGGTGGAGCGGTTCGAGCGGAGCAAACAGGTGGTGAGTTACCTGGGGCTGAATCCGCGCGAGCACTCTTCGGGAGGACGACAGCGCCTGGGTGCGATCTCCAAACAAGGCAATCCCATGATGCGCTCGTTGTGGGTGGAGGCCGGACACTCGGCGGCGCGTCTGGATTCGGAACTGCGGCAAGACTACCAGCGACTGAAGCTGCGCCGGGGCAGTGGCGTAGCCAAGGTTGCGATCGCCAGAAAGCTGGCGGTACGGATGTACTGGATACTGCGCGGCCAGGCCAGTTATGCGCAGCTGGTTCGCACGCAAGGCAGCCCGTGGGCCACCCTGGTGAAGGAGTAAGTCATCGTTGGGCTGATTGGGCGCCTTGCCTCCCTGAGAGAGTCGGGGAGTCTGAACAACGAATCATGGTCGGAAGTCAGTGACCGGATAGATGGTTGGTGGAACCAAGCTTCCACCGCAGGATTCTGAAAGCGGGCCTTGGTTGTATGAGCAAAGACAACACCAAGAGCAACACCAAAACCTTCCACGAAGGAAAAACCAAAACCCTTCGCCGGTCCACGTGTCTCTTGACAACGCCGACACGGTTATAGATGGGTGCCCCATCCTTCGCGTGCTTTTCGCGAAGGGTGGGCCGCGATGCCGCTGGTAGCATGAGGCTGGTCATGCCTCGCGGCCTGCATCGCTACTACGGCGACGCAAGAATGGCCCTGGAGCAGTTATCGCTTCTATCTTCTCGACCAGTCGGGACCGGTGGGCGTGAATGACGGCTGGGGAAAGATTTCGTTTCGGGCGGGCGCGGCATGAAAAGTGAAGCTGATCGTGCCATCTGCACTGCCTCCCACCCTTCGCAAAAATCGCGAAGGATGGGGCAGCCACTCTGTGTTCGTGTCGGCGGAAGGCTGGGCCAGCCCCCCGCGCTCACTGCGCGCCGTTAATCACGGTGACGTTGTTGCTACCCCAATTCGCCACGTAAACCTTGTTCGTGACGGAGTTCGCCGCGACTGCGACAGGGCTCACAGCGTTCGGGTCTTTCAGTGTGGTCGTGGTGTGCTTCGCGCCATCAATCACCGTAATATTGCCCGGATTGCCGCTCTGTGAATTGCCTGCATTCGCGACGTAGATAAAGTTCATCTGCGACTCCACTGCTACGCCAGAAGGCGAGGTACCGACCGGGATCGTCGCCGTAACCGAGTTGGTCGCGCCGTCAATTACGCTCAGGTTGTTGCTTTGCGAGTTCGCCACGTAGATCGTGTTCGTCGTGGGATTCACCGCGACAGCAACGGGTGACACTGCATTTGGGTCTGTAATTGTCGCGACCACCGAGTTGCTGGCGCCATCAATGACGCTAATGTTGTTGCTTGCGCTATTGGCTACAAAAATCTTGTTCGACGTTGCATTCACTGCCACACCAATCGGAACAGAGCCCACCGGGATGTTGGCTGTAGCTTGCAAGTTGCTGTCGAGGACCCTAACGTCGCCGGCTACACCGGGAAATGTGACGTAGATGGTGTCGGTTGCTGGATTGACATCTATCCCCGCACCGTTTCCGCCCATGGCTTCGCCATTGGGCGGTTGGAGCGACGTGGTGTCAAACACCTGCATGCTTGGGAGAAAGGGGTCGCACGGGTCGTTTACCTGAACACCGTTCCAGTACAGTTCCACCTGAACGTAAAGTTGGTGGCTCACCGGGTTCAGGGCCGCACCAGTCGCAGTCACCTGGACGGGAGGATAAAAGCCCACGGAAGTCGTGGATTGCGTGGCTCCGTCTATGGCTTCGACGTCCGCCCCTGAGTGCGAGCAAGGGATGCCTGTCGGTATCGTGCCGAAGTCCGTCACATAGATTATGTTGTTCGTGGAATCTACGACGACAGCGCTGGGCGCGGTGCCAACAGCGATTGTGCCGCTGACGGAGGCGGGCGTGGGCCCCCCTCCACCACCGTTTGCGCTCGTGCTTCCTCCACCGCATCCGGCTGCGGCCAGCAGCACGATGAACCCCACAATGAGCATTAAACTTGCCTGCATGCGGGGGACTGAAGTTGCGCTTAGTAATTCGGCATTGTTACGTCTCATGACCCACCTCCTGTTCAGGCTCTGCGGCGTCCATGTTCTTGCGAGAACTCGCAGCGGAGCCGGGAGCATCCTTAATGCGATAGGGATGCGCAGCATAAAATCTTCACCTCTTCTAAAACGATTCCGATCACCTCAACCAGCTGTTCTCTTTAGCGCATGAGGAAAAGGTAGCGCCGGGACTTCTCGTACCCGGCGCCAAACCACATCCCAGAACCCTACTGCCGTTTACCTTCAAGGGCGACGACGGTCGAAAGGGGCGTGCCATTGGGCTCCGTGACCGATGTGAACAGGCCTCGAATCTGTCTCATGCAGTCATCAAATGCCGTGTTCAATGTCACGTTGAGGATCGCAACGCCCGACGCGTAAATCGTGACGTTGATGGTCCCGGTGCAGTCGGGATTCACCGTGTAAGTTCCTGAAAACGTCTCAACGGCGATGCTGCCGTTCAAGCTGGAAGTAGCGCTGGCATCCACCACATTGCCGTTTCCATCCAGCGTGAACACACCCACTGCCGTCCGGGCGCCGACGCCGATCACAGTTCCGCTATCGGTGAAGGACCACTTTCCCGCCGCACGGGCCATGGAGCATGCGCGGTCGTCAGCATGGGCCGTTGCTGCCAGACCCACCATTAAGGCAACTGCGAACACAACTGCGAACCCTTTACGGGCGATCTCGTGTTTCATGACTATTCTCCTTTTCCGTCACATTCATCGGGCAAGCTGCCCGTTGGCGGAAGAAATTACAATTTCAGCGGCGTGCGGTCAATCTTCGGCGGCTCCTCTGTTGCTCTTCCGCATATAGCCGGCTAAGTGCTTGATTTGATATAGACATTTTGAGAGAATCCGCGATTAATTGCGCGATTCAGGAAGGTTGTGTGTCGCCACTCCCTTCAACTCGAGCGGTGGTTCGATTCGGCGACTTCAGCGCCGACTTGCATGCGGGTGAGTTGCGTAAGAACGGCCTCCGCATCAAACTGCAGGTTCAACCCTTCCAGGTTCTCCAAATTTTGCTCGAGCGCGCTGGCGAGGTCATTAGCCGCGAAGAACTGCAAAAGAGAATTTGGCCCGCCGATACCTTCGTGGATTTCGACCACGGTCTGAACAACGCCATTAAGAAGTTGCGAGAAGCCCTGAAAGACGACGCCGAAAGGCCACGCTTTATCGAGACCCTCGCGAAGCGCGGCTATCGGTTCATAGGGTCTGTCGACGACGGGAAACACCCTTCGGTGGGGCCTGGGGTGGCCGCCTCGATGGACTCCATTGTGGTGCTTCCGTTTATCAACATGAGTGCGGACCCCGAAAACGAATTCTTCACCGATGGGATCACGGAAGAGATCATCAACGCTCTGGCGCAGATCAAAGAGCTGCATGTGGTGGCGCGCAGCTCGGCCTTTTCTTTCAAAGGAAAACACATCGACCCGCGCACGATTGGCGAGCAACTAAAAGTGCGAACCCTGCTGGAGGGGAGCCTGCGGAGATCAGGTGACCACCTGCGCATTACCGTGCAGTTGGTGAATGCGGCGGACGGATACCACTTGTGGTCGGAGCGGTACGATCGGGAGATGAAGGACGTTTTCGAGATTCAAGATGAGATTGCCCGCTCGGTTGTGGAGCGGTTAAAGGTCACGCTGCAGGGCGGTCCGCAGGAGCACCTCGTGAAGCCCGGGACCAGCAATCTCGAGGCCTACCAAATGTACGTCAAAGGGCGAATCCTGCTTCCTCGGCGAGGCCCGGCGGTTCCGAAGGCCGTCGAATGCTTCGAACGCGCGGTGGCGCTTGATCCCCAATACGCGTTGGCCTGGGCTGGACTGGCAGACTCGTACACGGTGCTCGGATATTGCGGATTTGCACCTCCAGAGGCGTGCATGCCCAAGGGGACAGAAGCGGCCCGCCGTGCGGTTGCTCTGGACCCATTGCTTGCCGAGGCGCACAACGCACTGGCATGTGCATGTCTGTTGGATCTGTGGGACAAAACAGAAGCGGAGCGCGAGTTCCTGCGAGCGCTCGAACTGAACCCTAGGTACATCCAGGGGCGTGACTGGTATGCGCTCTTCTATCTTCAATGCATGACAGGCCGCCTCGAAGAAGCTGTTTCCCAAGCCAAGCTGGCACTGGCATTCGACCCGCTTTCCAGTTACGCTCAAACACTAGTCGGCTTCACTTGCTTCGGTGCCGGTAAGTATGAGGAGGCCGTGCACGCATGTGAACGCGCAGTTGAACTCGATCCTGAGTCTTTTCTAGCGCGCTGGTGTCATCATCTTGCTCTGCATACCGGCGGATGGTTCGAGCAGGCCGTTTCGGTTGGCGAACAGGTCCTGACCATGTCTGGCCGTCACCCGTGGGCTGTGATGAGTCTCGCTGCTACTTTTCGAGATTGGGGGAAGCCCGCGGATGTCGAGGCGCTCTACTCGGAACTGTTGGCCAGGTCGCGCCGGGGCTATGTGCAACCCGTCACGCTGGCTACAGCTGCAGCCGCCGCTGAAGTCGAGGAGGACGCTATTTGTCACTCTCTCTGCGCTTTCGAAATTCGTGACCCATTTGTCCCGCTGTGGTTCTCCAAATACTGGCCTTACAGCGCACACCTGCGCAAGTATCCTCGGTTTCTCGAGATCTTGGCTCGTGCAGGTATGGGGTGAGTTACCGGGGACTGACCCGACGCTAGGGGATTGGTCCAGGTTTGGTGGCTGGCCCAGCCTTCCGCCGACACGACCACACCGTGGCTGCCCCATCCTTCGCGCTTTTTGAAGCTGTGAAAAAACCATCCACAAAGTTAATTGACAGAGTTAGAAAGCGGGGTAAGCTCTGGGCATGAGCGAGCCCTTACTGCGCAGGATCAATCGCGAGCAGATGATGTGGCGGGCCGTCGACGTGGAACAGTTGATCGGGGAAGATCATCCGGCGCGGGCCATCTGGGAACTAGTCGGGCGCTTGGAACTGGATGGTTTCTACGCGAGCATCGAGTGCAGCGAAGAAGAAGGCGGGCGACCCGCTTATGATCCGCGGCTTTTGATCAGTTTGTGGATTTACGCCTACAGCCAGGGGATCGGGTCGGCGCGGGAGGTGGCGCGGCGCTGCGAGTGGGAGCCGGCACTGCAATGGCTGACGGGATGCGAAACCGTGAACTACCACACGCTGTCCAGTTTCCGGGTGGAGTATCGGGTGGAGTTAGACGAGTTATTCACGCAAGTGCTGGGGCTGATGAGTGCGGAAGGACTGATCACGCTGGAGCAGGTGGTGCAAGACGGAACCAAGATCAAGGCCCAGGCGGCGAGCGACAGCTTTCAAGGCGAGGCGAAGATTGCACAGCACCTGGAACGGGCGCGGCGACGCGTGCGCGAGATGGGGGACCCGGATCAAGAAGAGGGACCGGGTCGGGTGGAACAGGCGCAGCGGCGAGCGCGACGCGAGCGGCAACAGCGGCTGGAGCGGGGACTCGAAGAGCTGCAGAAACTGCGCCCCAGCAAGCCGCGGGCGCGGGTCAGCGTGAGCGAACCGGAAGCCCGCCGAATGCGGCAGGCCGACGGCGGCATCGCGCCCAACTACAACGTGCAAATCGCGGCCGACGCCGCGCAGTCGCTGATCGTGGACGTGCAGGTGACCCAGGCCGCCAATGACAGCGAGCAACTGGCGCCTGCCGTCGGACGCATCGCCGCACGCCTGGGCCGCAAGCCGCAGCAGATGCTGGCCGACGGAGATTACACCAACCGTCGCAGCATCGAGGCGATGGCGGAGTTGGACGTCGACTATGTAGGCAGCCTCCGCAAAGGCGGCGCGGAGAAAGACAACACCGGCACTGGACGCTTCACCACTGCGGTCTTCATCTACGATGCCGAGCGCGACCACTATGTTTGCCCCGGAGACAAGCACCTGCGCTACGAAGGCCGCCACAAACACAAGTCGGGAAACTTTTTCTACCGCTACGAAGCGCAGGCCTCGGACTGCCAGAACTGTCCGCTAAAACCACAATGCTGTCCGAGCAATCAACATCGTGGCCGCGGCCTGCTGCGCACCGAAGAAACCGCAGCCATGATCGCCTTTCGTAAGAAGATGGCCACGCCCGAGGCGCAGAAACAGTATCGCCGACGCAGCCGGGTGATCGAGTTCTGCCACGCCTGGATCAAAAGCAAACTGGGATTGCGCCAGTTCCACCTGCGCGGCTTGGCCAAAGTGCAAATGGAAATGCTGTGGGCCTGCCTCACCTACAACCTGCAACAGTGGATCCGTCTGCGCAAACTGCAAATCGCAACCGCAACCCCCTAACCCGCCCCCACCCAAAGCCGCGAGACAAAAATCGAGAAATCCCCTGCGCAACCCAAACCACGCTTCCAGTTCCCCCACCACTTTCACCAACCCGCGTTCTTTTCAGGGCTATCCTTAAAGATGGTTTTTTCACAGCTTCGCTTTTTGCGAAGGGTGGGAGGCAGTCAGAGTGCACAACAGGCTTTGCCTTTCGCACTCCGATGCCCTAAACGAAATCTTCCCCCAACCCTCATCCGTGCTCGAAATCCATTGACTTAAGACCCGTCGCGCCCGACGATAAAGATCTGATTGGAGCAGCTTGAGGCGTTTAGCGGGCGTGAGCGAAGCGGGAGCCCGCTGGGGGCTGGCTGTGATCTTTCAGGACGTTGTTCCCTTTTTGAGCGACCATCAAGACCGTAGTAGCAGGAGCGGTGCGAAGTGCAAATCGGCTGTAACGATTTGCAAGGCGCGGACTTATCGCGCCGCCTTTTGCACGGCTCGGTGCCAGAATTGAGCCCGATCGGTCCAGTTTCGATGGGTACAACGTCTTGATAATCTACAGCTGGCCCACCCTTCTCCCGCTCTGTTCTTCCTTTCCCATAATGAAAGGTGGCTGCCCCATCCTTCTTGCGTTTTTTGCAAGGGTGGGCCGCGATGCCGCTGGTAGCATGAGGCTCGTCAGGTCACCTAGGTTCCCGCTTGACTTACCGAGTTAGAATAGAAGTAGGTCAGTCCTAGCAACACCTCGTTCTTTGACAGGTTTTTTTCGACAAACTAAGGGAAGCCCGAGCTGGCCCCCCTAAGCCACCGGTTTTGGCTTGAGTGGGGATGTTCACCATCCGTGGCCGAAATCCATTGACTTAAGACCAGTCGTACGCGACCATAGAGATCTGATTGGGGCAGTTTCGAACCCGTCGGCCAAGACGGTCCTCGAAACTGCCCCAAACCCATTTTCAGCGCTCTTTGACAAGTTAACTCGTTGGTTCTTAAACACATGTGTGTCAAGCCGTTTCTTGCCCTCCTAAGTCTTTGATTCCAAAAGACCGAAAAAAGGGGGGGTACCCCCACCCATACTGGTTGGTTAGTAATGTTAGAGTAAACATGGACCTGGGAACCGCCCACAGGATTTTGCCCAGCGCCGAAAACCCCGCTCTCACTTGCCCGCGCTGACGAAACCGCCGGTGGTGGCGTTAATCACTCCGATGCCCTTTCGGTCCTTCTCGCTGGCGCCGTAAATGACGAACCAGACGGGCACGTTCAGGTTCTTGTCCTTGAGCAGCACGTAGGTGACGGGCTGCTGCGCATCCTTCTTGAGGAGGGCATCGCCGCCGTGTTGCTGCGCGACGTCGTAAGCCTTATCCGTATCGGTCTTCAGCAGGAAGTGTGAAAAGACAAGACCGGCGGATTGGGCATTGTAGGCGCCTTCCTCCCCCTCGGGGGAAACTCCGTAGGGCGGCGCGCCCGCCAGCCGGCTTCCCGAGCAAACGAAGGTCTTAGTGGAGCGGCGGCTGGGCGAGACAAAATACCCTCGCCAGACGGTTGATTTTCCGCCTTGGCCGGTGGCTTCCGTGTTCAGAACCGATTCCACCCGAGCCGGCTCGGCATCCGCCGCCCATTTCAACGCCAGACCGAGCATGCGATTGAACGCTTCTTCGCCGCTGTAGAGCGAGGGTTCCGCTTTCTTCGCTGCGGCGGCCGGCGTTTCGGAGGCCGTCTTATTCTCGTTTGAGCTGCACCCCACTGCCAGCATTACAACGCCGATCACGCTAAGGGCAAATGCGAGACGATATGATTTCATTTTTCGTTCCTTTCAAGAGTGTTTTGAACCTATAACCTGTACGGATACTGATCTCAACGGATACCGAATTCCACTGATACTGGCTTCGACTCCTCTTCCGTTCCATCCCAGCTTGGAAGGGGAAATCGGGAAGTGTGGTGGCGGGACTCCGCCCCGCCGGGACGGAGCAAAGCCCCGTCACCACACGGGCCTCCGTTTAGACAGGAATCTCTTCTGCAATTTCGATTCGCCAGAATTGTACTGCTTGCGCTGGGTTTTGCAAGGCCGGGTGATCCCGCAGCTTGCCGGCTTCACCGCCAGTGTTGGATCAGGTCGCCGGCACCGATGCCTTGGTGCGCTCCAGCGTCTCGCCGTGAACCTCGGTTTCCTGGGCGTCCACTACCGCGATGGCTGCCCGCTCAAACGTCCGAAACTGTGGCCCCTATCACCGTGTTCGGTCCAACTGATCGGTTGTAGCACGGGGGATGTCACAGAACCACTTCCCCCCCATGCGCTGGGAAGGAGATAGCCCCCCAAAGCCGTCACCCCACGGTAACCCCCGGCCGGTTCTTGCATCCAACTAAAGGCGCGCTTTCGCATGTTATACTGCGCTCAGATGGGGTCACCGGGACTTTTCACGTCCCTGCCCGAGGATTTTGAAACATGGCCGGTAGTTCTCGTCGTTCTCTCTTCCTGATTGTTTTCGTGCTGGGTCTGTTTGGCCTGCTGGGGATGTTGTTTGCGCAGAGGATCAGCCCGGCAACCACGCCCAGCAGCGACTCCGACGTCCGCGACAGCCTGAAGCAGTTCACCGAAATTTATGAAAAGGTCGAGGAGAACTATGCCGACCCGGTGAATCCCGACAAGGCGATTTATAACGGCGCCATCCCGAGCATGCTGCACCAACTCGATCCCCACTCGAACTTTTTCGATCCCAAGTCCTACTCCTCGCTGCGCGAAGAGCAGCGCGGCAAGTATTACGGGGTGGGCATGACGGTCGGCCCGCGCAATAACAAGGTCATCGTCATCGCTCCCTTCGTCGGCACCCCGGCTTATCGCGCCGGTATCCGCCCGGGCGACATCATCGCCGCCATCGACGGCAAGCCCACCGACAATATGAGCACCTCCGACGTGGCCGATCTGCTCAAGGGACCGAAGGGCACCACCGTCCGCATCACCATGTTGCGCGAAGGCTCCGATCATCCGCTTGAATTCGCTGTCGTCCGCGATGAGATTCCGCGCTACAGCGTCGACCTCCACTTCATGATCAAGCCCGGCATCGGCTACATGCACGTTTCCGGATTTCAGGAAACCACCGAGCATGAAGTCGCCGAAGCACTAGATCAGATGGGCGATCTGAAAGGCTTAGTCCTCGATCTGCGGCAGAATCCCGGAGGCCTGCTGAGCGAAGGCGTAGGCGTAGCCGACAAGTTTCTAAAGAAGGGACAGCTGATCGTCTCGCACCACGGCCGGTCATCTCCTGAGAAGCGGTACGTCGCAGCCCGCGGCAACGGTGGCAAAGACTATCCGCTCGTAGTGCTGGTGAATCGCGGCACCGCATCGGCCGCCGAGATTGTCGCCGGAGCCATTCAGGATCATGATCGCGGCCTCATCGTCGGCGAAGTAACCTTCGGCAAAGGCCTGGTGCAAACCGTGTATCCCCTGGGCGAAAATACCGGCCTTGCCCTGACCACGGCCAAGTACTACACCCCCAGCGGACGCCTCATCCAGCGCGATTACTCGAACCTTTCTCTCTACGATTACTATTACAACCGGGAGAGCGAGGAGAATAACGCCAACCACGAAGTGAAGCTCACCGATGGTGGACGCACCGTGTATGGCGGTGGCGGCATCACTCCCGACGTGAAGCTCGCGCCTTACAAATCCAACAAGTTCCAGGAGTCGTTGCTGCAGCACTACGCGCTTTTCAACTTCGCCAAGCGCTACGCCATAGGGCACAAAATTGCGCAGAACTTTGAAGTGGACGATGCCCTGCTGCTCGACTTCCGCAAGTTCCTCGACGAAGAAAAAATACCTCATACCGAAGCCGAGATGATCGAGAACGACGATTGGCTGCGCTCCAACATCAAGAGCGAGCTCTTCGTGGATACCTTTGGCCAGGAAGAAGGCTTGAAGGTACGCGCCGAAACTGACCCAGACGTGATCAAGGCTCTGGATCTGATGCCGCAAGCGCGCGCCCTGGCGGACAATGCCAAGAAAGTGATTGCGCAAAGAAACGCGGCCCCGGTCACCCGCTAGCTTGGCCTCATTTGTTTTCCGATTTCAGGCCCGGGCAACCGGGCCTTCCAATCTGCGCAAAAGGAGCTGTTCTCAGCTCCCAGTTCCCAGCGGCATTCAATAGACAAACTGGTTTTCCTGAGACCTGAGACCTGACACCTGCTACCTGCTCCTGACAACTTCCCCCTTGAGTGCCGCCTCCGAAAGCCCTAAAGTACAGGAGGAGAAACGCGGAGGCGTCTGTCTGCCAGCGGCGATCATGCTTCAATCTGGGCCATGGCTTCAAATTGGACCTTGGATTCCCGCGCTGCTGGTGGCGATGGCCGCGGGCGTTCTAGACTGGCGCTACCGGCGGATTCCGAACTGGCTGACCGTGTCGGGGCTGGCGGCTGGGGCCGCGGTCAACACGATTCTCTACCGCTGGCCGGGACTGAAAGCCGCGCTGCTGGGGACGTTGTTGGGCCTGGGGTTGCTGTTGCCCTTCGTATGGATCCGCAGCCTGGGGGCCGGAGACTGGAAACTCGCCGGTGCGTTGGGAGCCTGTCTCGGCGCACGGCAACTGCTTTCCGTGCTGATGGGAACGGTTTTGGTTGCGGGAGTCATGGCGCTGGCCGTGGTGATATGGAAAAGGCGGCTGAAACGGACACTTCTGAACATCGCACATCTGTTGGCGGCGTTGTTCAGGCTGCGGATGCCCGGGTCCGAGCTATCGCTTGACGATCCGCAGTCCACAAAAATTCCGTTCGGAGTGGCCATGGCGCTCACGGTTGTGTTTTACGGGATAGGGAGAGCGATAGGCAATTTGTAATTGGTAATTTGTGATTTCCAATTTGTAATTTGTAATTCCATTTATGATTTGTCATCCCACCGTACGATTTGTCATCCTGAGCGAAGCGAGGGACCTGCTTGGCTGTCCGCGCGGGAGACGGTCGGTCCTTGGCTTCAGGATGACAACGGGGTTAGAGGAAGGATGAACATCCAACCGATCGCGCGCAAACTTGCCAGTGCTGACGGGGCCGAGATCGCCGAGGCCGCGCTCGTGCTTCCCCTGGTGTTCATGCTTCTGTTGGGCATCATCTGGTTTGGACGAGCCTTCAATATTTACTCGACCATTCAGCAGGCGGCACAGCAGGGAGCGATCGCCGCCGCACGCGCCACCTGCGTTACCTGCACTCCCGGCAATAACTTTCCCACCAATGGCGAGGTGCAAACCGCGGTGGATGCGGTGCTGCAATCCTCAAATCTCCAGGCCAGCCAAATCAAGGCTTCGGCAAGTCCAGGCCTGATTCCGTGCCCGTCGCCGCCAGCACCCATTGGCGGGTGTACGAAGACGGCAGACAATATCTGGGTCTGCCGCACCGTGCAACTGAATACCACCCAGCCCATACAATGTGGAAGCGTCGTGAGCTTTCAATATCCATTCCAGTTCTACCTGCCTTTCACTTCCCTTAACCTGCAGCAGGTCCTGCTCTCGGCCCAAGCGCAAAGCAGGATGGAGAACTAGAATGCTTCGCTGGCTGCGTAGACGCTCAATCTCGCGTTTGATTTTGGGTGGCGCGGCGCCGGGTGCCCCACTTCTCGCGCTTTTCGAGAAGTGGGCCCTTATGGACGAGCGGGGTTCGGCGCTGCTGGAGTTCGCCATCACCCTGCCGCTTCTGGTGGTATTCGTCGTGGGCATCTACGATTTCAGCGGCGCTTTCAGTCAGAAGCAGAAGATCGAGCAAGCCGCGCAAGAAGGCGCCATCATTGCTGGCGCTCAGCCTATGAGCGACATTGCATCGCCCACCTCACCGGCCTCCCTGCAGCCGGTGGTGACCGCAATTTTCAACTCGCTGGCCGGCAGCGGAGTTCTCCCGAACGGAACTTGCACGCCACCAGGTACGGCATCCGGACCGGCCGGCCTGGCTTGGACATACACCATTTCCGGATGTCCTGACAATCTGGTCATCACTATCGATCGCGGATGGGTATCTACGCCCGGGCCGCCGGTAGCGGTTGGTACCGCTGTCACCGTCACCTATCCCTATCATTGGCGCTTCAATCGCGTGATTCAATTGTTAATTCCGGGCGCAAGCTATGCGGCCATCACCCAGGTTACCGAGAAGGCTACGGTCCACAACCAGATGTGAGAGTGCATGCGACGAAAAAAGAAAATTTCGGGACGGAAAAAAGAACAAGGAATCATCCTCACCCTTGTCGCCGTGTTCATGCTGGCCGTGGTCGGAGCCATGGCCGCCCTCTCGATCGACGTGGTGACGCTCTATACGGCGCGCAGCGAGGCGCAACTGGCCGCCGATGGCGCGGCTCTGGCGGGCGCACGCGTGCTTGCCAACTCGGGGATGACTTCGGATGTCACGAATGCAGCACTCACGTCCAATGCCGAAACTCTGGCTTCTGCCGTGGCCATCCAGGTGGCACAGAGCAACCAGGTCGGAGGAAGGAATCTGGTTGCGAGCAACGGGGAGGTCATTGTCAGTTTCCCCAATGCGGCCTCACCTGCGTTCGGGACAAACCCACACATGACCGTGCAAGTGAAAAGAACCGATCTGCCCACCTTCTTCGCGCGCATCTGGGGAAGCGAGCAGCTCGCGGTATCCGCGTCGGCCACCGCCGAAGCTTACAATCCTTCGGGCGCAGAAGCCTTGGATTTGCACCCGCCCCCACAGGTCGCCCCCACTTGTGTGAAACCGTGGCTGCTGCCGAACCGAGACCCGACGGGAGCCGGTGGACAGATCTTCAATCCAGTCTCTGGAGCTATTATCCGCCCTGCTTTGTTTGGTGGACGCTGGAGCCTCCAGGCACGGTGCTCAGACTGTAGTGGCACCATGCCCTCCGTAATCGCTGGACGGTACTATCCCGGAACCATCGAGGCCGACGACTTCCCCGTCCCCACGGCCCTGCCCGCCTGCAGCGCCGGCTTCAATTCGTATCAACTCGCCGTCGCGGGCTGCGTTCCGCGGCCCATTCGATGCGGCCCGATTGCAGCTTCAGCCATCGACATCGATGTAAACCCCTACACACCCAACCCTACCAGCCGTGACGACGACACATTCCAGGCGGCAAAGTGCCTCATTCACGATACCGGCGTAGCGGGAGACAGCGACAGCATCGACAGCGCGGCCCTCCCCAGCCCCCCCTTCCAATTCCTCGCAGGCAACCAGAACCCCGTTGCGGGTGCGGTTGGGAAAGATGTTCTGGTCAGCGATTCTCTGGTGACGATTCCAGTAATTGACAACCCGCCCCCGCCCACTCCGGCCAATCCCGTCACCGTGATTGGCTTCCTGCAGGTGTTCCTGAACCCTACGGGAGCCCCTATGGCGAGCGGTCCGATCCGAGCGACGATCGTCAACCTGGCCGGTTGCGGAACCGGCGCCACCGGTACGCCGCCGATTCTCGGCAACGGCGCCTCTCCCGTGACGGTGCGACTAATCTCTCCGCCGTAGTGTATAGATCAAATCAGGAATCGAACTTTATGAGACGAGTCCTAGAAGCTGTTGGGGTCGCGGCGCGTCAGGATGACGCGCTCAAGGGCCAATTCCTCGCCCACAAAAATGAAGTTATAGGCCGAGCCGTTCAGCAGCGCTCCGAGTACATCGCGCGCCGGAGCCGGGCCCAGATCGGCGACGACTTGTTCCAGTTCGGCGCCGGCCGGAATCGCAATCTCGGCCCGCGTCTGGCGCTGCACTTCGAATAACACCTGCGCCAGCGTGGCTTTCTCGGCGTGGATGCGCAACATTCCGTTTTCAAAAGTCACGGTCAATGGCGGCTTCGGCGGAGGTGGCGTTTCCCTGACAGCGGCGGGAAGCGGCGCGTTGGAAACTGCGGTAGAGACTCTGGCGGTTGCAAAGGGATTGCCCGTGGCCAGCGAAGCATTCTGAAGTCTTGCGGCGGGCGCAGCATCAGGAGCTTGCGCTCCCGCGGCGGCCGACCCGAGCTTTATAACGACCGCATTTTGGCTCGTCGAAACCCGATACGACTGCGGCTCCGCGAGATCGAGCACGACGCGCGTAATCGGAGGGTTATCGAAAAACAATCCGGTGCGAACTGCCTTGAGCGCGCCGCGATTGACCTTCAGGGCGCGCAACTCGGCGGCGGGAAGCGCGCCGGGAAAATCCACGACGATGCGGTCGGGTCCGGTGATGGCCTGGGTATCGGGCTCGACCGGCGCTCCGGAAGTCTGAATCTCGACTTCCATGGCGGCGCCCGTTCCGCGCACGACGACATGCTGGACGCGAGCGCCACTCGCGGCACGTGTCTGCGCGCAAATCGGCGCCGACAAGATTGCCGCGACGCCCAGCAGGGCTCCGAAATAAATGAGGCGCAGCATGGGGGGCTCTAAGCGAAGTCTAGCAGTTATCGGACAGACTATCCGCACCAAAAGTCGTAGCACCAATAGCTCGTGTGGTGGCGGGGCGGAGCCTGCCCTGAGCGGAGCCGAAGGGCCCCGCCTAGACGGGGCAGAGCCCCGTCACCACACACTCGCTTCTAATACTTCACGATTGCCGCGAACGAATTGGGATCGAGCGACGCTCCGCCCACCAGCGCGCCATCGATTTCTTCTTCCGACATCAGGGCGTGGGCATTTTCGGGTTTGACGGAGCCGCCATAGAGAATGCGCAGTTTGCCGGCGAATTCCTGGCCGAACGACTCGGCGGCTTCGCCTCGGATGATGGCGTGAGCGTCGGCGGCCATCTGCGGAGTTGCGGTTTTGCCGGTGCCGATGGCCCAGACCGGTTCGTAGGCGACCACCAGGCGCGCGGCTTTCTTGGCCGAAACCTTGTGGAAGGCGCGCAAACACTGGCGGCGCAGCACGTCGTCGGTGAGCGAGGCTTCGCGTTCCTCGAGAACCTCTCCCACGCAGACGATGGGGATGAGTCCGGCTTCGAGGGCGGACTTCAGTTTGAGATTCACGGTGTCGTCGGTCTCGCCGAAGTATTGGCGGCGTTCGGAGTGTCCAATGATCACGTGGGTGACGCCGACCGCCAGCAGCATGGCGGCGTTGACTTCTCCGGTGAAGGCGCCTTCCTTTTCCCAGTGCAGATTCTGCGCTCCGATGGCGACATTCGAGCCTTTGGCAGCGGTAACGGCGGCGTCGAGGCAGAGGTAGGTGGGGCAGACGACGATTTCGTCGCGGTCTTCGTTATGATCGGGCCCGTGGACCAGAGGCAGGAAATCGCGGAAGAAGTCGCGGGCCTGATCGGGCGTTTTGTACATCTTCCAGTTGGCGGCGATGAGTTTCTTTCTCATGAAGGACCCCTCTCGGAACAACTGCGGTGGCAAGAATCTGACTTAAGCAAATTCCAATCGCTTGAGCTTTAAGTGGCCAGTATGTAGGTGTGCGAGGTCGTACTGCGCCTGTTGCACCAGCCAGCTTTCGGCGCTGCCGCCGAATACCTTGGACAGCCTCACGGCCATTTCGGGAGAGATGCCGCGCCTCTCGTTGACCAGTTCCGACAAAGTGGTGCGCGTCACTCCGAGGGCGGCGGCGGCGTGGGTGATGGTCAAGCCTAAAGGCTCAATGCACTGGCGCAGCACAAAACCGCCGGGGTGGGGTGGATTCTTCATCGGCATGGCTCAACCTCCTTCAATGGTAGTCCAGGTAATCAACGTCGAATATGTCGTGGTCGGTAAAGCGGAAAATCACCCGCCAGTTTGCGCGGACGGTCACGGACCAAACGCCTTTCATCTCGCCCTTGAGCGGATGCAAGCGGAAGCCGGGCAAGTCCATATCCAGCGCGGCGTGGGCCGCGTCGAGCCGCACCAGAATGTCCCGTAACTTAACGACATGTTCGGCGATCACTCCGCGCGGGCCGGCGTCTTCGTAAAAGCGTTTCAGACCTCGGTGACGGATCGACCGGATCATCCTGTACCGTAACGCGTTACGTTACGGATGTCAACTGCCAAGGTAGCTCGAATCGCCTTTCTCGAAGACAGCGGAATTGGCCGGTTGCTGCTGGGCCAATTGTTCGGCGGCCTGGACGTAGGCTTGGCAGGTGGCAAGGTCGAAGAGCGCGAAACGGACGTGCGCTATATGAGCGCAAGGCGGCAGAGCCTCGACGATGGCGCGGACGGCGATTTCAGCGGCCTCGTGAACAGGATAGCCGAAGGCCCCGGTCGATATCGAAGGGAAGGCCAAGGATTTTATTGCGTGATCGTCGGCGATGCGGATGGACTCGCGATAGCAACTGGCTAGCGTTTCGGCCTCGCGTTGCTTACCTCCTCGATACACTGGGCCGACGGTGTGAATTACGTATTTGGCGGGCAATCGTCCGCCGGTAGTGATGACAGCCCTGCCGGCGGGGAGGGTGCCGATTTTGGCCACGATGCGCTTGCACTCCTGCAGGATCGAGGGACCGCCGGCGTAGTGAATCGCGCCATCGACGCCTCCGCCGCCGAGCAGAGAGGAGTTGGCGGCGTTGACGATGGCCTCGGTAGTCTCCTTGGTGATGTCGGCGGGGCCGTGGAACTCGAGCGTCTTGCCATTCGAGAAAGTCAGTCGGGCTGCGAAGTCGGACATAGCGGCCCCTAAAGAGGTCTCAGGTCTCAGGTGTCAGGGCACAGGGCTTAGCCGTTCGTGAATCGCAGCAGGTAGCTCATACCTTGAGCTTCGTCACCGGCCGCCTAAGACCTAAGACCTAAAACCTGATACCTATTTCTTCTCCGTCAGTGCTTCGACCCCGGGCAACTTCTTGCCTTCCAGAAATTCCAGTGACGCGCCTCCGCCTGTCGAAATATGGGTGATCTTGTCGGCGACGCCGGCGGCCTTGACCGCGGCTACGGAATCTCCGCCGCCAACGATGGTGATCGCTCCGGCATTTTCCGCCACGGCGTGAGCGATCTTGAACGTGCCTCTGGCAAAGGGCGACACTTCGAAAACGCCCATGGGGCCGTTCCAGACGATGGTGCGGGCGCGGGCAACCTCTTCCGAAAAAGCCTCGATCGACTGCGGGCCGATATCGAGCGCCATCATGTTGGCGGGAATGGGTTCGCCTATGCCGACGAATTTAACCATGGCGCCGGCTTCGATGCGGTCGGCGATGACGTGATCGGTGGGCAACAGGAACTTGACCTTATGCGTTTTCGCCTGCTGCAGCAGTTCGCGGGCGAGTTCGATCTTGTCCTCTTCGACCAGGCTCTTGCCCACGGATTCGCCTTGCGCCTTAAGGAAGGTGTAGGCCATACCGCCGCCGATGATGAGGACATCCACCTTGCCGAGCAGGTTCTGGATGACTCCAATTTTGTCGCTGACTTTGGCGCCGCCGAGAATGGCGAGGAAAGGACGCTCGGGGTTTTGCAGCGCCCGCCCAAGATATTTCAGCTCCTTCTCCATGAGCAAACCGGCGGCGGATTTCTGCACGAACTTCGTCATGCCAACCGTGGACGCGTGGGCGCGATGGGCGGTGCCGAAGGCATCGTTGACGTAGTACTCGGCAAGCTTGGCGAGTTGCTTGGAAAAAGCCTCGTCGTTCTTTTCTTCTTCGGCGTGGAAGCGCAGGTTTTCGAGCAACAGCGCCTGGCCTTTCTCGAGTTTGAGGGCCACTTCTTCGGCTTCCGGCCCGACACACTCGGGGCAGAAGCCCACGTTTTCTCCGCGCGCCAGTTCTTTATCGAGCAGCATGCGCAAACGCTCGGCCACCGGCTTGAGGCTCAGCTTGGGATTGGGCTTGCCTTTGGGACGGTCGAGGTGAGACGCCAGGATCAGGCGCGCGCCGTGGCGCAGAGCGTACTCGATGCTGGGCAAGGTTTCGCGAATGCGCGTGTCGTCCATGACCCGGCCGTCGTCGAGCGGGACGTTGAAGTCCACACGCATGAAGATGCGGTGATCGTTGAGAGGAAGATCGCGAATGGAAAGCTTGGACATGAAAAAGCACTCCGTCGTTGGTCGTTAGTCGCCAGGACAAACTCGCTGGGTGCCCCACTCATCCCGCTCTTTGCGATGAGTGGGTTCAGTGGCGGCTGCGAACCTACAGCCCCTTGGCCGCCATCAGGTTGATCAGATCGTGGACACGGCAGGAGTATCCCCACTCGTTGTCATACCACGAAATCAACTTCACGCAATTGCCGCCGACCACCAGCGTCATGGGAGCATCGACGATGGATGAGCGGGAGTCTCCTTTGAAATCGGACGAGACCAGTTCGTTTTCCTCGTATCCGAGATAACCCTTCAGTGGACCGGATTCGGAAGCCTTCTGCAGCGCCGCATTCACTTCTTCTTTGGTCGTTTTCTTTTCGACGAACACAACCAGGTCGACGACCGAAACGTTGGGCGTGGGCACGCGCATGGAGAAGCCGTCGATCTTGCCCGCCAGATCGGGGATGACGAGTTTGAGCGCTTTGGCTGCGCCGGTCGTGGTCGGAATCATCGAGAGCGCCGCCGCCCGTGCCCGCCGCAAATCGCGGTGCGGGAAGTCAAGAATCACCTGATCGTTCGTGTAGGAGTGAATGGTGGTCATGGTGCCGGTGACGATCTTGAAGTTGTCGTGGATGACCTTGGCGATGGGGGCCAGACAATTCGTAGTGCAGGATGCATTCGAAACGATGTGGTGCTTGGCGGGATCGTATTTTTCGTCGTTGACGCCGAGCACAATCGTGATGTCCTCGTTCTTTGCGGGAGCCGTGATGATGATCTTTTTCACCGAGCCGCGCAGATGTTTCTTCGCTTCGTTGGCATCGGTGAACTTTCCGGTGGACTCGATGACCACCTGCGCTCCGACCGAATCCCAGGACAGGGCCGCGGGATCTTTCTCCTTGAAGACTTTGATGACCTTGCCGTCAACGGAAATGCTGTCGGCGCCAGCCGTGATTTTGTTCGGCAGGTTGCCGAGGATTGAGTCGTATTTGAGCAAGTGGGCCAGCGTTTTGGGATCGGTGAGATCGTTTACGGCGACGAAGTCGAGGTTCTTGTCCGCGAGCGCGGTACGGAGAATATTGCGCCCGATGCGTCCAAATCCATTAATGCCAACTTTTACAGCCATGGTGCCTCCAAGAGAGATTTGTTGAATCTTATTCTGCAGAACCTTAAGACAACTTTCGATGTTAACAGGATGGTGGAGTCAGCGTAAATGTCATGCGCCCTGGACTGGACCCCTCGGCTGAGACAATCCGTTAAGCTACATTTCGCCGTTCGCTGACGAAGCGTTGTCGGGTGCGGTTGATGATTGGCAGTATAGCTCCGGCTGGTGAAGCGGAAGCGGGCTCTGCTGGAGAGCAACCTGCCAGGAATAACCAGCCGGAGACTCATCCACGGCGATGAGCGGGGGCACGGTCGCGAGATCGTGCCCTCATCGCATGGATAGATTTCCCCATACCTCAGAAAACTCATACGACCTCCTGCGCCGCGACCACCGCCAGCACAGGCGACGGCTGTCGGCGTTCGAACTCGGCGGGCGGACAATAGCCGAGAGACGAGTGCAGGCGTTTTTGGTTGTAGACCTCTTCCAGAAACTCGCCGATGCGAGCCCGCGCTTCGGTCAGGTTGCGATACTCGCTGCGATAGACTTCTTCGCACTTCAGCGTTTTCATGAACGACTCACAGGTCGCGTTGTCCCAGGGATTGCCGCGGCGCGACATGCTGATCTGCACTTCGTGCGTCTCCAACAAAGCGACGTAGTCGTGGCTGGCATACTGCACGCCCTGGTCGGAATGGTGCACCAATCCGGACGCGGGCCGACGCCGTTCCAGCGCCATCTCCAACGCCGCCACGGCCAAGCGGGCTTCCAGCGTGGCCTCCAGCGCCCAGCCGATCGCCCGCCGCGAAAACGCGTCCAGCACCACCGCCAAGTACACGAACTCTTCCAGCAGCCGGATGTACGTGATATCGGCCCGCCAGAGCTGGTTGATTCCGCTCACCACCAGCGCCGCCGCCAGGTTCGGATACACTTTCAACCCGTGAGCCGAGTCGGTCGTCGCCACAAACTTACGCTTCCGCAAACAGAGCAGGTTGTCTTCCCGCATCAGCCGCTGCACCCGTTTGCGGTTGACGGACAGGCCGCCACGGCGCAACTCCGCCGTGATCCGACGGCTGCCGTACGTCGGCCACTCCAGCGCCACGCGCTGCACCTGATCCCGCAGTTCCACGGACGCGGATCGAGCGCTCACTCCGCGCCGGTAGAAACCCGCTCGACTGACTCTGGTCAGCGCGCACATCCGGCGGACGGTTATGGGCGTCCCCGCTTTCATTTCGCGCTCGATCTGTTGGTAAACGGTGCGCCGCCACTGACGGCCCGCAGCTGGCGCTGTTGTTCTACATGCTGCAAGGCTCGCTTCAAAAAATCGATTTCCAGGACCTGCTGCCCGATCTTACGTTCTAACTCCGCGATCCGCGTCTCCTCCGCCCGTTTCTGCCCCACGCCGGGAAACGCCCGCTCCCCAAACTTGTCCACATCCCGGCTCCAGCGGTACAACTCCTGCCGGCTCACTTCCAGACTGCGCGCCACTAAGCCCGCTGGCTCCCCTGCACGCAATCGCTGTACCGCGTCCAGTTTGAACTCCTTGGTGAACCTCCTTCGAGACTGCATCCCAGTTTCCCCTTTCGCTGCATTTTAGGGCTTAACTGGTTGTCTCAAAATCGGGGTCCACTCCACCCCTTCGGGACGCTGCCCCGATTCCCGAAACAGGACGCCGGTGCCGTGCCTGCATGCCGAATGCATCCCAACTGGTTCACGCGGGCGTGATCTCAAGGTAGGCGTCGGTGTTGCGCCAGAGCAAAGGGACACGAGCAAGCCAGTATTTTGCGTTGATCAACTGGCGAACGCGGGCTGACTCCTCGGAGGGCAGAATGCGAACCGTTGCCGGGAATTCGGAGCCGGTAATCTTTCCGCGGATGGTGCAGGGAGCGATCTTGGCCTGCGGGTTGTTACGGATGCGCTTGTATTTTCCCAACTTGCTGCTGGTCATGAAGTAGAGTTTGTTATTGTCTTCGGCAAACCAAATGGGCGTGTACACGGCAACGCCAGTCTTCCGGAAGGTGGCGAGGCTGATGTAACGCTGGCCGTGGATTTCGGTGGGTACAGTAGCCATGGGAATATTCTAAACAACGGCAGGCCATATTCCGTAATCACGGGCCGGAGGGTGTGGCGAGGAAAAGCTGCGGCGAAGAAAAGCCCAAATGACTGATCCGGCTGACGCCAGGTCACTTACAATAGCGAACGATTGAGGCTCCGGATATGAGCGAGACTTGGAAGCAATGGGAAGGCCGCACCGTCGCTGGGAGATTTGCGCTACAGAGCTACTTAGGCGGTTCCGATCACAGCGCTGTGTTCCTTACCTGCCGGCAAAGCGCGGCGGGCGATTCCGAAAAAGCCGTCATCAAGTTGATCTCTGCCCCGGCTGACGCGGAGAAGCAACTCCTCCGATGGAAGCTTGCCGGCGAACTGAACCATCCAAATTTGCTTAGCATTTTCGAAGCGGGACGCTGCGAACTGGATGGCACCGATCTGCTCTATGTTGTGCAGGAGTACGCGGAAGAAAATCTTTCCCAGATTCTTCCGGAACGGGCGCTGACGGCGGAGGAGGTGCGAGCGATGCTTCCGCCGGTTCTGAAAGCTTTACAGTTTGTGCACGATAAGGACTTCGTGCATGGACACATTCACCCGGCAAATATTTTGGCCATTGGCGATCAGGTGAAGCTGTCGAGCGACGCTCTGGAGGTGCCGGGCGAGACCAGTCGCCGCGCGGAGTCGACAAGCGCTTACGATCCGCCAGAAGCAGTGACGGTGACGGGTGGGGTTTCGACCGCTGCTGACGTTTGGCAGTTGGGGATGACGCTGGTCGAGGTGCTGACGCAGCGTTTGCCGGTTTGGGGGACGACTGCGCCGAAGGTACCGCCGACTATACCGGCGGCGGTTCCGGAACCATTTAGCGAAATTGCGGGTCGCTGCTTGCAAATGGATGCCGCGAAACGATGCACGATTGCAGAGATCATAGCAAAAATCAACGATCGGCTGGAATCCGCGAGCGCGGAATCGGCGGTGCCGGGAGCAGCGTTTGCTCCGACGCCGATGATTGCGGGTCAGCGGAAAGAATCCGCGAAATGGCCCTACTGGCTGGGGTTGGCGGCGCTGGTTGCGGTTGCACTCCTTTTAATTGTGAGACAGAAACCGTCAAGCCCGCCGACGGAATTGCAATCGACGCAAGCGCCGCAGAGTGCGACGGAAAACTCACAGTCCGCCACCGAGACAACGAACCCTGACAACCGAAGCGGCGTGGTGCGGCGGGTGACGCCGCAGGTTTCGCCGAACGCGCTCCGCACCATCCAAGGCAGGATCAAGGTTCGTGTGAAAGTCGAGGTGGATGCCGCTGGCGACGTGGGGAAGGCGGCGCTGGAATCCGCCGGACCGAGCAAGTATTTCTCTCGCGCCGCACTGGAAGCAGCTCGGGATTGGAAATTTTCTCCGGCACAAACTAATGAGCAGGGCGCTGCCAGGGAATGGAAGCTGCAGTTCGCTTTCAGCAGAACCGGGACGGAAGTTTCCGCGGTGCGCACAGCGCGTTAGAGGGTGGTCTCTAAGTCCAGGGATTGAGAACTGCCTTAAGCAGCGGAAAATCTGAAACGTTGCGGGTCACCAGCGTCAGTTGATGGGTCTCCGCGGTTGCCGCAAGGAGAGCATCCATTGCGCCTATCGGACGTCCCGCTGCCTCGCTGCGTGACACCGTCCTACCCCAGGCTTCCGCCACGTTGGCGTCGACGGGCAAGATTCTGCCCTCAAATCTCAATGGCAATTCATGTTGTAGCCACTGCTCAAGCCGGCTGCGACGCCTTCCCGCGGCCATGCGTTCCACGCCGTAGCGTAGCTCTGCTAACGAGACGACGCTGAGGAAAATCCGATCCTCATCGGCCGATTCCGTCCAGCCGATGAGGCCGGGATTGGGGCGCGGCTTGACCCATTCCGAAACCGCGTTTGTATCCAGAAGGAAGTTCACAGGCTAATCTTCCGGAGCCGTCCCTTGAGGCGACGGACCTTCAGGCCCGATTCTCGCAAGGGAGATTCGGCAAAGAATTCCGCCAGGTTGCCGACGCGCTTGGTCTTTTGTTGCCATTCCTCGGCGCCCACCACCATAGCGGCCGTGTGTCCGTTCCGAGTAATGGTTTGCGGTCCCTCGGACATTGCCCGTTCGATGATCTCACTGAATTTTGCCTTGGCTTCCGCCACGGTCCAGCTTTGCGAACCCATCACCCGTCCTCCAAATGTTATATGGTCATCATGGTCATTATAGTCATAACTGGGGTGCATCACAAGGCCGTTAATTGGAGGCAGGGAAGGTCGCCAAACCAGCGGTACCGGGAAAATACCGCCGCTGGAAGAAAAGCGCCACGTTGACCAGCGCAATCATGACCGGCACTTCGACGAGCGGGCCGATGACGGCGGCGAATGCCGCTCCGGAGTTGATGCCGAAAACGGAAACCGCGACCGCAATCGCCAGTTCAAAGTTGTTCGAGGCCGCGGTGAACGAGAGCGTGGCCGTCTTCGAGTAGTCCGCTCCGAGTTTCTTCCCCATGTAAAACGACAGCAGGAACATCACCACGAAGTAGATCAGCAAAGGCACGGCGATCCGCAGCACATCCAGCGGGAGCCGGACGATGTAAGCGCCCTTGAGCGAGAACATCACCACAATCGTGAACAGCAAGGCGACCAGCGTGAGCGGGCTTACTCGGGGAACGAAATTACGCTCATACCACTCGCGCCCTTTCATCCGAAGCAGCGCTGTGCGAGTTACGAACCCGGCCAGAAAAGGAATACCCAGATAAATAAAAACGCTCTTCGCGATTTCGGCGATCGAGACATGGACGATCGCGCCGTGGAGGCCGAGCTTGGCGGGAAGAACCGTGATGAAAAGCCAGGCGTAGGGCGAGTAGAAGAATACCTGGAACAGGGAATTGAAGGCCACCAGGCCAGCCGCATATTCGGCATCGCCGCTGGCCAGTTCGTTCCATACGATGACCATCGCAATGCAACGAGCCAGGCCGATCATGATGAGCCCCGCCATGTATTCGGGATAGCCGCGCAAAAACACGATGGCCAGGACGAACATCAGGATCGGGCCGGCCACCCAGTTCTGGATGAGGGAGAGACCGAGCACGCGTTTATTGCGAAAAACCTCGTGCAGCTTCTCGTACCGCACCTTGGTGAAGGGCGGGTACATCATGACGATGAGTCCCACCGCAATCGGAATCGAAGTTGTGCCGATGCTGAAGCGATTCAGAAAAGGCACGATTCCCGGCAGTCGCCATCCCAACGAGACCCCGAGGACCATGGCGGCAAAGATCCAGGCGGTGAGATAACGATCGAGAAAGCTGAGACGGCGGGATGGCTTCGTGGTCGTCATGATGGTGGTTGCTGCCGTGTCATTGCTCCCTCGTCATTGCTCGCCAATGCGATCCACTTCTTTTTTCAGCGCGAGACGGTCGAGAGCCGCCAGAGGCAGAGAGAGAAAAAGACTGATTCGCCGGTCCAGAATAAAAAACGCCTCGCGGAAAGCGCGGTCGATTTCAGCGGAGTCTCCGTGAACCGCGGCTGGGTCGGGAACTCCCCAGTGCGCAGTCATGGGCTGTCCCGGCCAGAGCGGGCAGGTTTCCTTGGCGGCATTGTCGCAAACCGTGAAGACGAAGTGCATCTCGGGAGCGCCGGAGCGCGCGAACTCGTCCCAGCTCTTGCTGCGCAGGCCGGCTGCGGATATGCGGGCCCTCGCAAGCTGCTGCAGAGCTTCGGGACGAACCGTCCCCGAAGGGTGGCTGCCTGCGCTGTAGGCGGTGAAGGCAGGCTTTCCTTTGTGGTTGAGGATTGCCTCGGCCATGATCGAGCGCGCCGAGTTTCCCGTGCACAGAAACAGAACGTTGTAGTGAGCTTCCATCGGGAATCGTCCTTCGTGCCGCTGCGATTCGTATCAGGGCATCGCTTTAGCGATGCCGTAAGTTCTTCGAAATCAGATGCCCCTTCAGGGGCTGGCCTTCGCTGAGCAACACAAAACGTCAACCGCAGCACGTCGGGCCACAGCACGCCTTCTGCGCCGGTTTCGGTTTCAGTGCGCGCACAAAGGCGCTCATGAACTTTTCATCCACCCGCGCCGCGATGGCGTCCACGTCAATGCCAGAGGCGGAGAGAAACTCACGCGCATCCTCGACACGATAGATTCGCGTGGGTTCAATCTCGATTTGCTCAAAACCGGCGGCCTGCAGCTTGCCGCGATATTCGTTTTCTTCCAGAGCGCCCGCGATGCATCCGACCCACGCCAGCACGCTCTGGCGAACCTCGGGAGCGATTTCGCCGCGTGTGACCACGTCGGAGACCGCGAGGTGTCCGCCCGGCTTTAGCACGCGGAAGGCCTCGCGCAGCACGCGGTCTTTGTCGGCGGAAAGATTGATGACGCAGTTGGAGATGATGACGTCGACAGAGTTATCGGGCAGGGGGATGCTTTCGATTTCGCCTTTCAGAAATTCGACGTTCTCCGCTCCCGCCTTGCGCTTGTTCTCGTTGGCCAGCGCCAGCATCTCGTCGGTCATGTCAAGGCCGTACGCTTTGCCGGTTGGTCCGACGCGCCGCGCGGAGAGCAACACGTCAATGCCGCCGCCCGAGCCCAGATCCAGCACAATCTCGCCGGGATTCAGCTGCGCCAGCGCCGTTGGATTGCCGCATCCAAGCGAAGCCAGCATCGCATCTTCGGGAATCTGCCCGGCCTGCGCGTCGTCATAAAGATTCGCGGTGATCGGATCGCAGTATTCCCTGGCCGGCGCCGCACCGCAGCAACTGCTGCCGCCGGCCTTGTTGGTGACTCGCAAGGCCGCTTGTCCATATTTCTCTTTTACGACTTCTTTGATATTGGTGTTAACAACTTCGACATGAGTATCGGGCATGATGACTTCTCCTATTTGCAGAATTGAACTTTGCCGAATTGAACCAGGTCTTGCGGCTTGAGCGCCTTATTCCGTGTGCAGCACTCGGCGTAAAGAAATTGCAGAATTTTGCGCAAGGCGTCGGTGTTGGCGGTGTAGCGCAGAAACGTGCCCTTACGCTCGACGTTGACGAGGCCTTCACTTTTTAGCTTGTCAAGATGGTGGGAAAGCGTGGAGCCGGGAATTTCGAGCTCGTCCTGGATCTCGCTGACTACCAGGCCTTCGGGATGGGCGGTAAGCAGCAACTGCATGATGCGCAAACGCGGCGCGGTCCCCATGGCCGAGAACATGTCGGCATAGCGGGCGACGCGCTCACTGTTCTTTTGGGCTTTGCTTGTAGCACCGCTCATGGTTCGATAATACTAGAAATACGGAGTGCTGTCAAGAGCGGCCTGTTCATGCCTGATGGGGGACGAAGCGAAGACGGCATCCGAACTCTTTTGCGAATGCGTGACGCTATACTAGACGGCGCGACAAATCAGAAGTGCGCGGCCTGGCCGCTGACCACTGAGTTCCATGTCCACGCCTACCATCGTCGAAGTGCAGGGCCGCAAGCTTTCGCTTACGAACCTTGAAAAGATCCTTTATCCCGCTTCGGGTTTCACCAAGGGCCAGGTTGTGGACTACTACGTGCGCATCGCGCCCGTGCTCGTGCCGCACCTCGCAGGGCGGGCGCTGACTATGAAGCGCTATCCCGGAGGCGTTGACCAGGAATATTTTTTTGAGAAGAACGCGCCCATGCATCGGCCCGACTGGGTGAAGACCGTGCCCATCTGGAGCGGGAGCAATCGCCGCACCATCCATTACATTCTCGCCAACGATCTGCCCACGCTGGTGTGGATCGCGAACCTGGCGTCGATTGAACTGCACCCGTCGCTCTCGCTGGCCGCCGATATTGCCACGCCGACCATGATTGTGTTTGATCTTGACCCCGGGCCTCCAGCGAATATTGTTCACTGCGCGCAGGTTGGCCTCTGGGTGCGTGAGATTTTCGATCACTTCGGGCTGCGGAGTTTTCCGAAAACGTCCGGCTCAAAGGGGCTGCAGATCTATGTTCCATTGAACTCAGCAACATTGCCTACGAAGACCAGTTACGACGAGACGAAGTCGTTTGCCCACGCGGTAGCGCGGTTGCTGGAGCAGGAACATCCCGAACTCGTTGTCTCCGATATGAACAAGGCGGTGCGCACCAATAAAGTCTTCGTCGACTGGAGCCAGAACGACGAGCACAAAACGACAATCTCGGTGTACTCGCTGCGCGCGCGCGAGCATCCGACGGTCTCGACGCCAGTTACCTGGGACGAAGTCGAGCAGGCGCTGAAGAAGAAAGATGCTGCGCGGCTGGTATTTGAGGCAAAAGACGTGCTCGCGCGCATGGAGAAGATGGGCGACCTGTTCGCGCCCGTGCAGAAAGTGACGCAAAAGCTGCCGCAACTGGCGGGACTGGCGGCCGAGTCCGAAAGAGATGAGAAGGAAAGCGTGCGCATCGCCGCCCGGGCCGCAGCGCGGCAGCACCCGAAGACCACGAAGAAAACGACGAAAAGGTAGCCGGTGTGGAAGCGGGCTCTGCTCCGCTTGGACAGGGCAAAGCCCCGTTCCCACACCAGGGATTTATAATCCCGGCTGATATGGCTCATCTCTACGTGGGTACTTCCGGTTGGGCGTATCCGACCTGGAAGCCCGCCTTCTATCCCGAGAAACTCGCGCAGAAGAAGTTTCTAAACTTCTACGCCTCGAAACTGAACGCCGTCGAAGTCAACTACACCTTCCGCCAGTTGGTAAAAGAGCCGACCGTCCAGAACTGGATCGCCGAAACGCCCGAGCATTTTCGCTTCACCATCAAGGCGCACCAGGTGCTCACGCACATCAAGCGGTTGAAGAGCGCCGAGGAATTCCTGCAGCGCTTTCTCGGCACACTGGAAGCCTTAGAGCGCGCCAAGCGGCTAGGCCCGCTGCTATTTCAGCTGCCGCCGAATTTCAAAGCGGATCAGGCCGTGCTTGCGGGGTTTCTGAAAAGTTTGCCGCGCACTGTGCGCGCGGCGTTTGAATTCCGCCATGAATCCTGGCTGACTGAACCAACGTTCACCGACGCGACATGCAACACGCTGCGCGAGCGCAACATCGCACTCTGTGTGGCCGAAACCGAAGAGCGCGACACTCCCGACGTAGTCACCGCCGACTACGCCTACTACCGCTACCGCAAACCCACGTATACGGCCGAAGAGCGCAAGACGATGGTCGCGCGCATTCAGGAACATCTGGCTGCAGGGCGCGATGTCTTCGCCTACTTCAAGCATGAAGAGACGCCGGAGGGTGTGCTGTACGCGGTGGATGTGCTGAAATCGGCCGGAGAAAAATCAGACTAAGACGACAGCCTCCCTCAAGAGGAAGGAGGCCGTCGATGTAAGCACGAACCCGCAGTGAGGGCCTTATGGCCCAACCACGCTCGTCAGCTTGTTGTTGATGCCGAGAACCACGCAGACAACCTGGCCCGTGCCTAATGGCGCACAAGCGGGCGAGTTGATTCCGAGCCCGCCAACCTTCGACCATCCCGACCAGTTCGACCCGTTATACACGTCGCTCCACAACGCATTGTCGGTGGGGTCCAGGGCTCCGCAGACCAGCAGGTCGGGAGACTGGCTTGTGCAACTGACGTTTGCAATGACGCTGCCGCCGATCCCGCCATACCCGCTCCAGCTACTCAGCATCCAGGCTCCTCCGTTGAAACGGGTTCCGTATATTCCATTGTCGATTCCTTCCGCGAAACACGCGACATTCCCGGCCGAGTTCATGGACGTGCAATCGGGAACGCTGGTGGCGATCCCGGAGAGATTCAGGAAACCTTTCCATGTGCCGCCTGCGTAGCGATTCACCAAGGTAGCACTGGCGGTGGTGTAGACTCCGCAAATCACGCCATTATTGTTATCGGTGGTACAGCTTGGCGCAGACTCGGTTGAAGTTGCGAGGTTGGCGAACGCCTTCCAACTGGTGCCGTTGTAGACAGACCAAGTCAAGCCGCCGGAGAGGCTTCGCGCGGCGCAGAGCACCTGGCCGGTGTTGTACTGCGCACAACTCGGGGCCGAATACAGCGCCGCGCTTACGGTTGCCGGAGCGCTCCAGATGGTGCCTTTAAAGATCGACCACAGCAGGTTGCCGCTGCTTGCGACCGCGGCGCACATCACTTTGCCGGCGCCATCGCTGGTGCAACTGGGGTCGGAACTGACGGTCCCAGCCAGGCTCGTCCAGCTTGTTCCCCACGCTGTCCCGTTGAACTCGTTCACCATTATGGCCGCCTTGCCGCTCCGCACGGCACAGACGACGAGGTCCGTGGAAACGTGGGCGCAAGACGGAACACCAACTCCGGTGCCGGTTCCGGTGGAGATGAAACTTCCCCAACTTGCCCACGCGGACGGGCTGAGGGACAGACAGAGAGGCAAGAGCAGCAGGCACAATACGATTCGCTTCATTCCGGCTTCCTCCCAGATAGGTTTTTCTGAACCCACTTAGTGACGGGGCGACTGCCCTGGGACGCCGTCGCTGACACCTTTATCGCTGCCTCGAATGCGTGGGGGAACAACGAATTCGCAGATTCTATTGGCTTCTTCGCGCGCGAGTCAAGCAGAGAGTGAGCGGGCTGTTCGTTGCCTCGACAGCGAAAAGTTTGCAGCATCCCGCGCGGTACTTTGCGGCGCCTGCCTCCCCGCTCCATACTGGAACCATGGCCTTGCCCGCCAATTCGAGCACGCTCTCTAACTTCCTCGACTACCTTCGAGTCGAGCGCGGGTCGGCGAAGTTGACGATTGCGGCTTACACCAGCGATCTGGCGCAGTTCGCGGAGTTTCTGGAGGAGCGGCACGTGGTTCTGAGCGGAGCGCGGCGCGAAGACGTGCGCGAATACATCCAGGAATTGTTTTCGAATTCGCTGGACGGACGTTCGGTGGGACGGAAACTTTCGGCCATCCGGCACCTTTACAGGCACTTGCTGCTCGATGGAAAGATCGATAAGGATCCGACGCTGAACATCGACTTGCCGAAACAGTGGAAGGTGCTGCCCAAAGCGCTCAGCCGCGACGAAGTCGGGGCCATGCTGGCCGGAACGAAGCTGGCCGGAACGCCGCCGCGAAATGAAACGGCGCGGGGCCAAGCGCTTCGCCTCCGCGATCGCGCCATGCTCGAACTTCTCTATGCCGGGGGCGTGCGTGTTTCCGAAGTCGCCGACGCTCGTCTCGAAGACCTGAAGCTGGTGATGGGATACATTCTGGTGCGCGGCAAGGGTGACAAAGAGCGCATGGTGCCGCTGGGAGTGCCGGCCCAGCTGGCAATACAGCAATACTTGAAAAGCAGCCGGGAAGTGATTGCAAAGACAACGAGTTCTCCGCTTTTATTTTTGGGCGCTGGAGGCCGGCGACTGAGTCGTCAGCGGGTCTGGCAGTTGGTCGGAGAAGCTAGTCTTGCCTCCGGACGCCACGCCAGTCCGCACATGCTGCGACACTCCTGCGCGACGCACATGGTGGAAAATGGAGCCGACCTCCGGACGGTGCAGACCATCCTCGGCCACTCCGACATTTCGACCACGCAGATCTATACGCACGTCGCGCTCGACCGGCTGAAGAGCGTGTACGCGAAGCATCATCCGCGGGCGAAGGCAAGGAACAATTTGTAATGGGCAATTTGTAATTTGTAATTGAAAACCAAAACGACGCCCAGGCATGGAGCGCGGGTACGGGCCTGCCTTTCAATTACAAATTACAAATTACCAAATTACAAATTATGGTTCATCCTCGCACCATCGTCGAACGCGCCACTGACGACTTCCTTCGCCACCTGCGGGAGCGCAACGCCTCGGCGCACACGATCAAGGCCTACACCGGAGATCTCGACAACTTTGCCGCCTATATCGGCTCGCGCGGTTGGCAGACGATCGACCACATCGCGATCCGCGGCTTCCTCTCTCATCTCTACGACAAGGGCTTGAGCAAGACTTCGGTCGCCCGCGCCCTGGCCGCGGTGCGGTCGCTTTATCGCTGGCTCGGGCAAGAAGGCGTGGTCGAGCAGAATCCGGCGAAGCTGGTTTCGACGCCGCGGCTGCCGAAGAAACTGCCGCGCGTTCCGACGATTGAGGAGATGAATTTCGTGCTCGACGGCAAGATGCCCGAGGTGGCATCGTTTCCCGAGCGCGACCGTCTGCTGTTCGAACTGCTCTACGGCTGCGGCATTCGCAACTCGGAACTGGTCGGCATCAATCTCGACGACATCAGCCTGAGCAACGAAGCCATTCTGATTCGCGGAAAAGGGAAGAAGGAACGCTACGTACCGTTCGGAGGCTCGGCGCTGGCGGCGCTGGCCATCTACCTGCCGTGGCGGCAACAACTGCTCGCGACTTTAAGCAACACGCGTAAAACGACGATGCCCGCGAAGGGCATGCCCGCGCTGCTCGTCAATCAGCGCGGCGGACGCCTCACCACGCGCAGCGTGGGACGCATCGTCAAGCGCATCGCCGTCGCCAAGGGACTGTCGCCCGAGGTCCATCCGCACACGCTGCGTCACGCCTTCGGCACGCACATGCTGGAAGAGGGAGCGGACCTGCGCGCCATCCAGGAGTTGCTCGGCCATGAGCGCCTGGCGACCACCGAGCGCTACACCCAACTCTCGGTCAAGCACGTGATGAACGTTTACGACCAGACGCACCCGCGGGCGAAGTGACGGCGAAGCCAGGGCGAGTCTCAGGATTACCTTGACCACAGGCCACACGATCTCATCTCCACACGAGCGAGTGACCGGTTTCCTTGCGCGTTGCTCGCTTGACGTGAGATAGTAGCCCGTTCCCAACCTTTGACCAGCTAATGGTGACATGATCCGTCTTATTCCGCGCGAGACCAAATTTTTTGAGTTATTTGCCGAGCTTTCTAGCGCCATGAATGAGGGTGCGCGCCTGCTCCGCGACCTTCTCGAGGATCCGCATGAGGATCCGCATGACCTGAAAATCCGGGTCGAACAGATGCAGGCCATCGAGCATCGGGGCGACAAGGCGATCCATGCCATCATGACCAAGCTGAACCAGAGCTTTATCACGCCCTTCGACCGCGAGGATATTCATCATCTGGCGTCGTCGCTGGACGACGTTCTCGACTACATGAATACGGCGGCGACGCGCCTGGTGATGTACAAAATCGCGCAGCCCACGGCGGCGGCGGCGGAGTTGGCGGGAATCCTCGTGTTGCAAAGCGAAGAACTGGCGCGCGCCGTTTCGCTGCTCGAGAAGAATGGCAAGGTGATGCAGCACTGCGACGAAATCAACCGGCTCGAGGATGTAGCCGATCAAATCAGCCGCAAGGCGATTGGAGAGCTGTTCGAATACGAGAAAGATCCCATCCAGTTGATCAAGATGAAAGAACTCTATGAAGTGCTCGAAACCGCAACCGACAAGGCCGAAGATGCGGCCAACGTGTTGGAAGCGATCGTGCTGAAGAGCGCGTAGGTTGGGGGATACGATGCTCGGCCCCTGAAGGGGCATTCGATTTCGAAGAATTTGCGGTATCGCTGAAGCGATATCCTGATACCAATCTCACTACTCACAGGGATACGAATCTCGCTTGCACAAAGGTGATACCCCCATTCCGATGCCACTGTCCCCTAGGAGCGAACCCAGGTGAACCCGGCCGTCCTGCTGGTCGCGATAACCGTTGTTGTCGCTCTGATTTTCGACTTCTTTAATGGCTTTCACGATGCCGCCAACAGCATCGCTACGGTAGTCTCGACGCGGGTTCTTTCTCCCAAGCTGGCGGTGGTGTGGGCGGCGGCGTTCAACTTCCTGGCGGCTTTTCTGCTGGGTACGGCGGTGGCCAAAACGATCGGGCGCGGCATGATCCGGCTCGATGCGGTGGATCAGTACGTGGTGCTGGCGGCGCTGTTCGGCGCCATTGTCTGGGATCTGCTGACCTGGTGGTGGGGCCTGCCCACCTCCTCGTCGCACGCCTTGATGGGCGGATACGCGGGCGCCGCCATGACCCACGAGGCTCTTCGTGTCGGCTGGCGTTCCGCTCCCTCGGTGATCATCGCCGCCGGTTGGTACAAGACCCTGATCTTCATTGTAGTCGCGCCCATCATGGGACTGATTCTGGGCTGGACGTTCATGGTCGCGGTTTATTGGCTAATGAGGAAAAAAGCGCCGCAACAAGTCGACAAGTGGTTCCGCAAACTGCAGTTGCTCTCGGCCGCCTGTTACAGCCTGGGGCACGGCGGCAACGATGCGCAAAAGACTATGGGCATCGTCGCCGGCGCTCTCTACACCGCCGGATTCATGAGCAAGCAGGAAATGCTGGGCAACTGGGGACGCCTGCACTGGCCCATCATCCTTGCCGCTCATGCCGCCATTGCCGCGGGAACTTATTTCGGTGGCTGGCGCATCGTGCACACCATGGGACAGAAGATCACGAAGCTGAGACCGGTGGGCGGTTTTTGCGCCGAGAGCGCCGGGGCCATCACTCTGTTCACCACCGCGCTGGCCGGAATCCCGGTCAGCACTACCCACACCATTACCGGAGCCATTGTGGGCGTGGGCGCGGTCCACCGGCTGTCGGCCGTGCGCTGGGGCGTGGCGACGCGAATCGTGTGGGCGTGGCTGATCACCATTCCCGCTGCGGCGGTCATGGCGGCCGCCACCTTCTTTCTGATCCGCATTTTTGTGCGATAAGCCTGAGTTTCCTTTGTGACTTGATTGAGTCCCGCTCCCGACTATTTTCTGGCGTATCCCTCTGAAAACAAGCTCATTACCCCGGTAACTTTGCGCGGGAGCGATGTTGCTCCAACATGGTAAGGGTGGATCCTTGCTCGCCCGAACGGCGATTCATAATCGCGCTTTTTCAAGTCGAGCCGCAAAAGGGGCCGAGCGAGCGGAAGTTGGAAATAGACGATGAGTAAATTTGCCAAGGAAAGCGTCCTGCTGCTATCGCTGTTCCTGATTGCCGCGCTGGTGCAATTCTTCGCCCAGTCGCTGCCCATGGCGCTGTGCTTTTACTTTCTGCCGACTTTGTATTCGGCGTACCACTTCGGACGCCGGCACGCGACTCTCACCGCGTTCGCCTGCGTGTTCCTGGTCGTGCTGCTGGACTTCCTGAACGGTCTGATGCCGGCGCACCGCGTGCTGACGCTGCCGGGGGAGCGGATGTTCAACTTTGCCATCTGGGCGGGTGTGTTAATCGTGGTCGGGTACGTGATGGGCACTCTCTATGAGCGCAAGGAGGCGATGACCACCGACGTCCGGGAAAGCTTCAGCGGGTTGCTGCTGGTGCTGCAACATTTCATGGCCAACGAGAAACTCGGCGTAGGAGCAAACCAGCGTTTGGTGGAGGCTTCGACCAGAACGGCCGAGGCGATGGGGCTGGGTTCCGATCGCGTCGACCTGCTGCGGTCGGCGGTGTTGCTGCGGGATCTGAGCAAAATCGGCATCACTAACGACATTCTGTACAAGGCCGCCGATATGAGCCGCGACGAAGTCGTCGCCAGCTTCCGCAAGGCCCACAAGGCCGATGCGCGCACCCAAGCCGTCGGAAATTCGCTGCGGCAGGTGATTCCGATCATCGTCGCACAACAGATCTTGCAGGAGCAAGGAGCGCGGTCCGTCAACGTTCCGATCGAAGCGCACATTTTGGCCGTGGCCGACGCTTATCAGAAATTGATCAGCGGCGCCGGCGGCAAGGCTCTGTCGCCGGCCCAGGCCGAGGCGGAGATTCTTGCCGGATCGGGCAAAAGGTTTCACAGCGGAGTTGTGGATGCCTTCGCGAAAGCCATGGGCATGCAAGCCAAGGGCGCGGGCGCGTAAAATCGCAGGGTTGCAAACTTAAAGCGCTTCAACCAGCGCCGCACTCTTCGAAGAATTAGATTTCGAATTCGATTCCGCATCGGATTGCGGCCCGGGCGCGTGTTTTCCCGGCAATTCCTTTTCTCTCAACTCTTTTTCTCTCAATTCCTGCCACATCGCCACCACTCTGGATTTCAACTCGGACGTCAGCCGTTCATACGCGGCCTCGCTCGCCTGATCGAGCGTCGGGGGTTGAATCGGCTTGCCGAATACCATTTGCAGAGCGGTGAACTTGGGAAACCTCTGGTGGCGCGGCCAAGCCTCGTAGAAGCCCTCGATTGCGACCGGGACAATCGGGGCTTGCGCGTGAATGGAGAGAATCGCCGCTCCCTTACGGAATACTCTCGGGTTGCCGTCGTCGGTGCGTTCGCCCTCGGGATAGAGAACCAGAATGTGTCCCTGGCTGAGGCCATAAGCTCCGGCGCGCATCGCGGGCACGAGATTCGCGTCCGGATCGAGAACGGCCACGCGAATCCATCGCGCCAGCCGCCGCATGAATCCGGTGCCGAAAATGTCGCTCGTGCCGACAGCAAAGGTATCGCGAAACAAGCGGTAGGGAAGCGCCCCCACCATCACCAGCGGATCGATATAGCTCTGGTGATTCGAGCAGAGCAGGTAGGGGCCCTTTTCGGGTAGATTTTCCAGGCCCCGCATTTTGAGCTGAAAGCGGTCGAGCGCGAAAAGATAAATCAGTTTCCCCAGCAGAAAGAAAAAGACTTCCGCGAAAATGTTGTGGCCCGCCAGTGCGAGGACCTCGGGATCGGTCACCGGCTCGCTCAAAATAGTGGACCATGCCGGCGCGACCGCGTTGGCCTGGCCCTCGCCGCGGCTGGCACTCGAGAGTACGGCATCGACCAGGTCGCGCACGGAATAAATTTCCGCCAGTTGCGCTTCCCGTACATCGCCGCCAAGTTGTTGCTCGAGGGCGGTCAGCAATTCGATGCGCTGCATGGAATCAAGTCCCAAATCGAGTTCCAGATTGTGGGTGGGACGAATCGCGTCGAGTGGAGTTCGCAAAGATTCCCGCGACGATTCCCGCACGATGGCAAGGGCGCGCTTTACGTCCTCGCGCCCGAGCCATTGTTGCTCGTCGCCGGTGAGTGGGGTTACCGGCTTCCCGGCGCCAATCTGCGAATCGCCGCCGCCGCTTTGTTGCAGCTCTCGAACCTTCTTTTCAATCTGGAAGCGCTTTAGTTTGCGCGTGGTCGTGCGCGGCAGGTCCTCCTGCCAGATGTCATAACTGCCCAGCCGTTTGGTGGACGCGATCTTGTGGGAGAGCGCTTCAATGTCGAAGCGGATCGCTTCCTTTGCGTTGACGATCTTGCGCTCGCGCAGCCGTTCGAAGTTGGGAACGACCACGGCGTGCAAGCGCTCGGACGTTGGATCTCCCGGACGCGCCTCCAGCGCCATCACGCAAATCTCCTTGATGTACTGCGCATGGAGGTAATGCACCTCGATTTCTTCGGGATACACGTTCTTTCCATTGGCGAGCACGATCACTTCCTTGCGCCGTCCGGTAATGAAAAGATTGCCGTGGAAATCGAAGTAGCCGAGGTCGCCGGTGTAGAACCAACCGTCGCGAAGCACTTCCGCCGTGGGCTCGGGGCGTTTCCAGTATCCCTTCATCACGATCGCTCCGCGGATGGCAATCTCGCCCGCTGGTGGCGCGCCATCCTCTACCGGCTTCGGGTCCACAATTCTTGCTTCGACACCGGGAAGAGGCGGCCCGACCGAGCCAAATACAACTTTCCCCGGAGGATTGAGGAATGCGCCGCCGCTGCTTTCCGTAAGGCCGTAGGCGTTGAGAACGTCGATGCCAAAAGAGTAAAAGTCGCGGGCGACGGCCGGATCAAATCTCGAACCCCCGGTTACGAGATAGCGCATGCGCGAGCCGAAGGTGGCGTGAATCTTTCCGAAGAAAAGTTTGCCAGCATTGATTCCGATTCGACGGAGCCCGCGGTTGAGCGCCATCAGCGTGCGCACCAGCCGCAGCGTGACCTGGCCGTGTTTGTTCAGCTCTTTGAAAATCTTCTCGTGAATCAGGTAGTAAAACTGGGGCACCACGCAAAACGCGGTGATGTCGCGTTCCTGCAAAGCGCGCAGCAACTCGGTGGTGTTCAGCGTTTCCAGGTAGACCACGCGCGCGCCGTTAAACAGAGGCAGGAACAGGTTCGCCATCTGCGCGAGCACGTGAAACATGGGGAGAATTCCCAGCAGCGCATCCTCAGGACCAATCTTGATCACCGCAAGCACCGAGTTTGCTTCGCCGATCAGGTTGGCGTGGGTGAGCATGACGCCCTTGGGATCGGCAGTTGTGCCCGAGGTGTAAAGCAGCGCGGCAAGGTCGTCTTCGGCGGGGACGATGGGCTGAAAACCGGCGGGACCCGTGGCAAAGATGGAATCGAGATCGCCGGCAAACCGGTCTTTGCCGGGCGGAGTCAAACCCTGGGTGCCCCACTCATCGCGTTCTGTGCGATGAGTGGGACTTGTCGTGGGATTCGTAGTTATCGGAGTCGTCCCGCCCCGCTCCGCCGCCGCCGAAGTCATGACCAAACCCAGGTTGAGTTCCGCAACCGCCTCCGTCGCGACAGAAAGATGTTTGACGTCGCAGAACAGCAGCAAAGCTCCGCTGTCGATCAGTAATTTCTTCACCTGATCGGCGTGGAAGGCGGTGTCGAGCGGAACGGCGGTTCGGCCGGCGGCGATGATCCCTAGATATGCCGCTACCCACCGCGGATGGTTCGCCGCCAGAATCGCCACGCGCGCGTCCCGGGGAACCTGGGTCGAGAGCCAGTTCGCCACGCTCTCCGACATGCGAGTCAGTTCCGCGAAGGTGACGCGCTCAACCGTCTGCTGCCGCTGAATCTCAAGGGCAATGTTGTCGGGGAACTTCCGGGCCGATTCCTGGAACCGCTGATAGAAGGTGGGCATGGGTCGAGGTGAATATACTAAAGACGGCGGGGGAAAACTAGGAAACCGTCATCCACATTGGGGTTATCTCATGGTGATGAGGAAGATCACGTTCAGTGCAGACAGAGCTGATGTCGAGTTGGCCCAGGAATCAGCGCACCGTCGGAACACGACGCTCGACGAACTCTTCCGCGAGTGGCTACGAGAAGTAGCTGCGGGCCAGGAGAGGGCGCGAGAATACCGGGCCATGATGGAGAGATTGCGGCATGTGAATGCTGGCCGAAAATTCACGCGCGACGAGATGAATGAGCGCCGATAGCCGCTCCCGCTAGGCGGGGGCGGGACGCCCCCACGACAGCCGGCGGGGCGCCGGCGCTGCATTTGTGAGATGTCCGTCCTTCCCCATCCCCGCCGCATCTAATGTGCTAGGCTTTTACTGATAGTTGGGACGCGTGTCCTCCGAAGGGTTTCCGTTTTGATCAACACATTGCTGGGCAAGATTTTCGGGACGAAGAACGAGCGCGAGGTCAAGCGCCTGCAGCCTCGGGTCGTGGCGATCAGCGCGCTCGAGCCGGAAATGCAGAAGCTCTCCGACGACCAGCTCCGCGCCAAGACGGCGGAGTTTCGCACCCGTATTCAGGAGCGTCTCGACTCCATCGCCGACGAGCCGTACGGCGATGATCCCGATCGCCCAGATGTTCCTCTGGAGGATAGTGACCGCCAGAGGGAAGTCGAAACCGAGCGCAACGAGGCACTCAAAGGCGTCCTCGACGAACTGCTAGAGGAAGCGTTTGCCGTGGTCCGCGAAGCCGGACGGCGCGTGCTCAACATGCGGCACTTCGACGTGCAGTTGATCGGCGGCATGGTTCTGCATGAAGGCAAGATCGCCGAGATGAAGACCGGCGAAGGCAAAACGCTGGTCGCGACGCTTCCGGTGTACTTGAACGCGCTCAGCGGACGCGGCGTGCACGTGGTGACGGTCAACGACTACCTGGCCAAGCGCGATTCCGAATGGATGGGCAAGCTCTACAGCTTTCTCGGCCTGACGGTGGGCGTGATCGTCCACGATCTCGACGACGCGGAGCGCCGTGCCGCCTACGCCGCCGACGTGACCTACGGCACCAACAACGAATTCGGGTTCGACTATCTGCGCGACAACATGAAGTTCGACTTGCGCGATTGCGTGCAGCGCGTGCACAACTTCGCCATCGTCGACGAAGTCGATTCCATCCTGATCGACGAAGCCCGGACGCCACTCATCATTTCGGGCGCCAGCGAAGAGTCCACCGACAAGTATTACAAAGTGAATCGCATCATCCCCAAGCTCGAAAAGGGCGAAGAAGTTGACACGCAGCCGGGCGAGCCCAAGATCATGACCGGCGACTTCGTGGTTGACGAAAAGCACCGCAACTGCACGGTCACCGACGTGGGCTGGGAAAAAGTCGAGAAGCTGCTGGGGATCGGCAACATCGCCGACCCGGAAAACTGGGCGCTGAAGCATCACGTGGAAACCGCCGTCAAAGCGCACGCGCTCTACAAGAAAGACGTCGAGTACGTGGTCAAAGACGGCGAAGTGCTGATCGTGGACGAATTCACCGGCCGCCTGATGCCGGGCCGCCGCTGGTCCGACGGGCTGCACCAGGCGATTGAAGCCAAGGAGAATGTGAAGATCGAGCGCGAGAATCAAACCCTCGCCACCATCACCTTCCAGAATTATTTCCGCATGTACAAAAAGCTGGCCGGCATGACCGGTACGGCGGAAACCGAAGCGCCGGAATTCGACAAGATTTACCGGCTCGAAGTTCTCGTCATTCCGACCAATCGCACGCTGCTGCGCCAAGAGAATCCGGACATCGTCTACCGCACGGAGAAAGAGAAATATTTCGCGGCTGCCGATGAAATTCAAAGGCTGCACGACAGCGGACAGCCCGTGCTGGTCGGTACGACGTCGATTGAAAAATCGGAACGCCTTTCCGAGTTGCTGAACAAGAAGGGGTTGAAGGATCACGTTGTATTGAATGCGAAGTTCCACGAGCGGGAAGCGGAAATAGTGGCGCAGGCGGGACGCAAAGGCAGGGTCACCATCGCTACGAACATGGCCGGCCGCGGCACCGACATTCTGCTGGGCGGCAACCCCGAATTCATGGCCAAGCAGGAATGCGTGAAGAAGGGAATTGCGCAGCCGATCCGCGCCGCACAAGGCAAGATCGAGGCCGAGGTCGACGATCCCAACCGCACGGTCTGGTACTACGCGGGCAATGAATACGGCGTTCCGACCGATCAGTGGAACGAGATTTTTACCCGCTACAAAGCGGACACCGACCAGGAACATCGCGAAGTGATCGAGGCGGGCGGGCTACACATCTTCGGCACCGAACGCCACGAAGCGCGCCGCATCGACAATCAGCTCCGCGGACGCGCTGGCCGCCAAGGCGACCCCGGGTCGTCGCGCTTCTATCTTTCGCTTGAAGACGACCTGATGCGGATCTTTGCCAAGGAATGGGTTTCGAATCTGCTGCAGCGCCTCGGCATGGAGGAAGGCGTCCCCATCGAATCGCGCATGATCACGCGCCGAATCGAAGCCGCGCAGAAAGCCGTCGAAGGCCAGAACTTCGAGGCCCGCAAGCATCTGCTTGAGTATGACGACGTGATGAACAAACAGCGCACGGCGGTTTACGGCCTGCGCCGCCGCCTGCTGGAAGGGCTCGATCAGAAAGATCTCATCATCGAAGACTACGTCTCCGGAATTCTCGGCGACATGCTCGAACGGCATTGTCCGCCCAAAGAGCACGTCGCCAACTGGGACCTCAAAGCTCTGAAAAGCGCGATCTTCACCCACTTCGGCGTCGACATCTATGCCGAAGGCCTCAAGCCTGAAGAAATGAATCGCCAGGAACTGGGCGATGCGATTTTCGACAAACTCAAACAGCGCTATGACGCGAAAGAGAAGCTGATTGGCGCCGAGGCCATGCGCTATCACGAGCGCATGATCATGCTGAGCGTGATCGACGGGCAGTGGAAAGATCACCTGCTCTCGATGGACCACCTGAAAGAGGGCATCAACCTGCGCGGCTACGGACAGCACGATCCGCTGGTCGAGTACAAGCGCGAGTCCTACGACATGTTCGAAGAGATGATGCAGCGCTTTCAGGAGGAGACGGTTCGCTACCTGTATCTGATGCAGATCATGGAACGTCCGCCGGACTTGGGGACGAGGCCGGGTGCTGGACCCGAAGTAGCCTCCGGCGAGGGACCGGAAACCAGCGTACCTTCGGTCATCACCGGCGGTCGAGGCGGCAACGGACGCCCACCGCGGCAGGTCGCCACCTCCGTCGACGACATCGAAGAAGCCTTCCAGCGCAAGAAGAAAAAGGAACTGGAACAGGCGCGCATGGCCGGATCTGGCGACATGCAAGTCCAGCAAGTGGTGCGCTCGGGGGCCAAGGTTGGGCGCAACGATCCTTGTCCTTGTGGAAGCGGCAAGAAATACAAGAAGTGTTGCGGGGCCTGACCACAGGACCTGCCGCTGACACGTACCTGGAGTAAGCCGTGGTCGCGTCCAGGCCCAGAGCGCGGGCGTAAAATAGATACGGCAGTAGCGAGGAGGTTCCCTATGATCGCTCTGCGTCTTGTTCGTCTCATTGAGTCGCACTCCGAAGAACTAGCCGAAAGCCTTCTGCACAAACTGGAACGCTCCAATCGGGCGGCTGGCCTGCGAAAAGTTCCGCCGCAGGAGATCCGCGAGCGGGCGCGCGAGATTTATCGAAATCTCAGCGATTGGCTGCTGACCAAAACCGACGACGATATCGAGCGCGTGTACAAACCTCTCGGCCGCCGCCGCGCCGAGCAGGGAGTCACGATGAGCGCCCTCTGTTGGGCGCTCATGATGACGGAAGAGAATCTCTGGGACTTCCTGGAGCTGGAAGGCATGCGCGAAAAGCCTCTGGAAATCCTGGGGGGCTTCGAACTCTTGCGTCTGCTCGACCAGTTCTTCGATCAAGCCGTCTATTTTGCGACGCTCGGACATGAGAGCTACGAGCGCGAAAAGCAGGCAGAAGGGCGCGAGCATCTGGCGCGTTCCGCCTGACGAATCGGCCAAGGCTTGATGGTGAGTCGGGTTCTCGGGTGCCGACCGGAGGAGTTGCCTGTCCTGGGTCAATCGCCGTCGCGTACGCCGTCTTTAAGGTTTCTGGGCGCCCACCGCCCGAAACGTCATCTCGGTGGCCTTGCTGCGGGTCGCGCGTTTCCAGGAGAAGAACAACTCCGCGTACGTTAGTGTGATGTAGTGTGCGGGCGCGATACGTAGTGCGCGCGCCGTGCGGTCAATCCACCGGGGCGGCCCTTCGATTTCGCCGAAGTTCCCGATGGGAGTCTTATCCAGCACCACGTGGCCCGTGCCGTCGCTCCACTCGGCGCGATACTTTTCATAGCGGAATGTGGGCGCGAACCCAAGCGCGCGCAGAACAGCGTCCATCTGCTCGCCGTTTTCGACGCGCGTTTCCAGCTCCACCCGCATTTTATGGCGGCCAGTCTTGCCTTTTGCCTTGTGGGTCAGCACCCAGGCTTCTCCATACTTGCGCAGCCGCAGCAGTTCACCTCGCTGGCGCAGCTTCTGGCCGGGCAAGTCGTAGAGTGAATTCATTTCGTGGGTGGAGCGCGTAAACTGCTTGAAGCCCGCATGCTTGAGCGCCCGAGTTAGTGCGCGCGGATTCTCAATTCGAAACTTAATTTCGATTTCCTTCGGCATGGCGAAATCATAACCGCCGAGACGCCGAGTGCGCCGAGAAATGCGTAAAGTAAGTTCGTGTGGGGACGGGCGCCCTCGCCCGTCCAGGCCGAGCGCACCGGGGCCCCCGGCAAGCCCGGGGTTGGCTTGACGGGGTGGAGAAGCTCGGCAGCCGCCTGCGGCCGCAGCGATCCGGATTAGCAGTTCTCGGCGCACTCTGCGTCTCGGCGGTCAAGGTTTTGGCTCGACCTCGGACTCGCGCTCGCGCCGATGGAACCAGCTCATGTGTGGCAGGTCGCGCTCGACTTTTCGCCGTTTGGCGATCAACTCCGCCGTGATCGAAACGGCAATCTCTTCCGGCGTGATTGCCCCGATATCCAGCCCGACTGGGGCATGAACTCGGTCAAACAAATGCGCGGGCAGACCTTCCTCCTGCAATTGTTTGAAGATGGTGATCGTCTTCCGCTTCGACCCAATCATTCCGATGTAGCGCGCCGGAGTCTGCACCGCCCAGCGCAGCATTCGCATATCGTCACGGTGCCCGCGGGTGACGATTACGATATACGAAGCTTCGGTTGGCGCGAGCTGCGCCGCGGCTTTGTCGAAATCTTCCGCGATCACTTGCTGCGCGCCGGGAAAGCGCTCGCGGTTCGCATAGGCTTCGCGATCATCGATCACAGTGACGTCGAATCCGGCGATTATAGCAACTTTGCAAAGGCTTGCTGCTACGTGACCTGCGCCGAAAATATAAAGCTCTGCTGGAGGCAAAACCGGCTCGATGAAAATCTCCAGCCTTCCGCCGCAAACGAGGCCGGTGTCGTACTTCGGATCTTGGTTCAGATCGAACGTCAGGGTCCGCGGCCGCTCCGATTCCATGACCTCGCGCGCCGCCTGCCACACCTCGGCCTCCACGCAGCCGCCGCCGATGGTGCCGACGATCGAGCCGTCGTCCCGCACCAGCATCTTCGCGGTCTTGAACGAAGGAATCGAGCCGCGCACATTGACAATCGTGGCCACGGCGCCCCGGCGGCCGTCCTTTCGCAAGCGGACGATTTCCTCGTACAGATCCATAGCGATGATTATGGTTCTGTGAGCGGGGAAGGTCAAACATGGGTCGAGCTGCGCTCGGCTAGATGGCTGAGGGTGTCTGTCCCCACGCAAGTTGTTCGAAAAATCAAAAGCCCCGGATCATCACTCCGGGGCTACTGGTGTTTCGCCAGTGGGTGCCTAGTAACACGGCCCGCACTTATAGAGTCTCGCTGAGCTTGGCCCGTGTCAAGGTTATTCTTGTGAGTGACTGCACGGAGGGCGGCAGACTCGAACTGCAGTGGCTGATGAGGCCACTCACCGGTTTCGCGGACCGTGTCCAGTACCCGCTGGAAACACCCTCCAGACTCAGCCCGCGATGTACACTCTACGACTTAGCGGGAACTCACACTGTGCCGTGAGTCACACCGCATTTGGTACATTTCTGTCTTACGTGCCAAATTGGCACTTGGCACATTGGGAATAGGAGCCTCTCATGAAAGCCGTTCGCATTCATCAGTTCGGTGGGCCGGAAGTTCTGGCCTACGAAGACGTCCCCGATCCAAAGCCGCGCAAGGATCAAGTGCTCATCCGCGTGCGAGCGTGCGCTCTAAACCACCTCGACCTCTGGGTGCGCAAAGGTCTGCCCGGCGTTAACCTGCCGCACATTTTGGGCACCGACACCGCCGGCGAAATCGTCGAGGTCGGTGAGTACATCACCGACCTCAAGCCTGGACAGCGCGTGCTTCTTGCGCCCATGCATTTCTGCAATCACTGCGCGAAGTGCGTTGCCGGGCTGCAGAATCAGTGCCGCCAGTTCACCGTGCTGGGCAACGCCGTGGACGGCGGCAACTGTGAGCTGATTGCGGTGCCTGCGGTGAACGTCATCCCGATCCCCGACTCGCTCGATTTCAATGAGGCCGCCAGCGTGCCGCTGGTTTTCCTCACCGCATGGCACATGCTTACAGGACGAGCCGCGATCCGGCCCGGCCAAACCGTGCTGGTGCTGGGTGCGAATTCAGGCGTTGGGAGTGCCGCCATCCAGATCGCAAAAATGTTCCACGCTCGCGTGATCGCCACCGCCGGCGACGAGCGCAAAATGGAGCGCGCCCGTGAACTCGGCGCCGATTTTGTCATCAATCACTATAAGGAGAAGATTTCGCAGGAAGTCCGCAAGATCACTAACTTCGAGGGTGTCGACATCGTCGTCGAGCATGTTGGACTGGCCACCTGGGAAGAGAGCGTGCAGTCGCTCAAGGCCGGAGGCACGCTCGTGACCTGCGGCGCGACCACGGGACCGAAAGTCGAACTCGATCTGCGGTTTCTGTTCTCGCGACAGCTCGCGTTGCTGGGGTCGTACATGGGCACGATGAGCGAACTCCATGAAGTGCTCGGCCACGTGTTCGCCGGACGGCTCAAGCCCGTCATCGACCACACTTTCCCGTTGAATGAAATTCGCATCGCCCACGAGTACATGGAGAAAAGCCAAATGTTCGGCAAGATTGTGCTGAACCCGTAGGGCTTTCCGCCCGCTAGCGGGTACAATCAGCGCCGTGTTCTTCGAAATCATTGGCCGCATCTTGAACGTTGAGACGATCTCCTCGGGCAAAGCCATTCGCGAGCGCCGACGGCTACAAAAGCTCTATGGCGGACGGCGGTGGAGAAAGTTGAAGGGAACCGCGCGGCCATCAAGCTGGCGAATGGTACGATGTGTCATGCCGAAGTGCACTGGTACGAAGCACATGGTGTTGGCGCAAGAGAATTCAAGATCAAGCGCATTTTGGAAATCCAATGAAGCGAACTGAGCCACGATTCGCCGTCTGTGTAAAGAACAAGGACTATGCGGCTGCGCTGGAGTTGCGGAAGCTCTACCAAGTAGTCTCGGATGAGGCTGCCGTAAAGCTGCACCAGATTCGTGTGATCGACGAGTCGGGCGAGGACTATCTTTATCCGGAAGAATACTTCGTCGCCGTGCAACTTCCCCAGTCAGTGAAAAGAGCAGTTCGGCGCGCCGCCGCTGTCAGAGGCTGAGAACAAAGCTACCTGCTGAGCCTCTTACCACCCCAGTTTCCTCTGCGCACTCGGCGTCTCTGCGGTTAAAATAACCTTATGGCGCAAGAGCTCAGCTTCGGCCCCTACGTTGACATCGAAAACGGCAAGAAGGTAGTCAAGGAACTGGTCTTCGGAGACGGCGTGCCCGAAGGCATCGTCATGACCACGCTCGACTCCACCGTCAACTGGATGCGCAAGAATTCCATCTGGCCGATGACGTTTGGCTTGGCCTGCTGCGCCATTGAAATGATGTCGATGGGCGCCTCACGCTTCGATATCGCGCGCTTCGGCGCCGAAGTCTTCCGGCCGTCGCCCCGGCAGTCGGACCTTATGATTATTGCCGGGCGCGTCTCGCAAAAAATGGCTCCCGTAATTCGCCAGCTTTGGGAGCAGATGCCGGAGCCGAAGTGGGTGATTTCGATGGGAGCGTGCGCGACTTCGGGAGGCGTTTTCAATAATTACGCGCTCGTGCAGAGCGTGAATCAGGTCATTCCCGTGGATATTTATGTCCCCGGTTGTCCGCCGCGTCCCGAGCAGTTGATTTATGCGATCACGCTGTTGCAGGAAAAAATCATGATCGAGCGCGGCACGGTGAAGAAGGCGCTGAATCTGGTCGCGAGCGGAGAGTAAGGATCAACCAGCCCTCAGCTCTCAAGTATCAATCTATATTTGCTACTGTTTCATTCTTGTCGCCATCTGCCGTTCCGGCGGCGTCATCTGGTTCCAGACCGCGCTCAAATCTTTTTCCAATATCTGATTATTCGGATCCGCCCGCAGAGCCAGCGCAAACCACGAATACGATGTTGGCAGATCGCGCGGTACACAGTGGCCGGTGGCATACATGGTTCCGAACGCGCTCCGGGCCTTGGCATTGGATTTGGCGGAAGCCGCCTTCAGATTTTTCACTGCCTGGTCACAGTTTTCCGGCACGCCCCGCCCGTAGAGATAGGCTTCGCCTTTGTGGAAGGCCGCGTCCCCGTCGTAAGCCGCGGTGGGTGCCGGCAATTTCGAAGCCTTGGCCACGGTCCGGCGGGGCTCGCGTTTCGCCGGAGTCGCCGCCTTTGTTTCAGCCGCGGGTTTTGCCGCTCGGGTCGCGGTTTTTCGAGTAGCGTCGGGAGCGGCGCTTGCGTGCTCCGAGCGACCCTCCGAAGCATCCTTGCCTGAAACTCCCGCGGACGGAACCGTCGTCTGCGACGAGCCCGCAGCCGGTGCTGGAGCCGCAGCCGTGGCTGCCGGTTTGGTCGATACCGGTTCGGCTGGAGTCTCGCCCGCACTCGGAGCCGTGGCTGCCGGTTTTCGGCTCAGCGCCGCGCCGAGATAATTTGTGTACGTCCACCAACCTGCTCCGCCCAACGCGGCAAGCAGCACCACCAGCAGCAGGATTCGCCATCCGCCGGTCTTCGGTTGCTCGGGCTCGAAAAAGGAATCCAAGCCCGAGAAAGCATTTTCCCCCAGCGAGTCCATGCCTGGTTGATTCGGGCTGGGCTGACCCGCACTCGGTGGATTGGTGCCAGGGTGATTCAAGCCCAGCATCGAGGGCCCGGCGATCGGCGGCACCGGCTTGTTTGCGGGCTTGGTCACGTTTTCCGCGCCGAGAGGCCGCCGAAGGTCCGGCACGGGTGCGCCGGCCGGTCGCCGAGCTTCGAGCCGAGCTTCGAGCAAGGTGCCGCACATTCCGCAAAAACGAAACGTCGGTGCATTGTCCTCACCGCACTTCGGGCAGATCACGATGGTTCTCCGGATGTCTTTTCCTACAGTTTAACTCTTGCCCGCAATGTCCTAGCGCTCGTCCGTTCATATTAGAATGCAAACGCCCGGTTTCCGTTCATGCCGAAAACCTCTAAAGCCAAGCTCGCTCCCGCCGCCATGCGCTTTGAGGCGAAGCTTGAGCGCATGCGTTCGCGCCTCAATTGGATCATCGTCTACATGCCGTTCGATACCACAAAGGTCTGGGGGATGCGCGGCCAGATCAAGGTGAAGGGCGAAGTCAATGGATTTGCGTTCCGCACTTCTCTGTTTCCCACCCGAGAGGGGCGTCACATTTTGCTGGTCAACAAGCGGATGCAAAAGGGAGCGCGAGCCGCGGAAGGAAGTGTTGCTCGTTTTCAAATTGAACTCGACCGCGAAGAACGGACGGTAATCGTTCCCGATGAGCTCCAAAACATTCTTAGCGAAGATCTTCTTAGCGAAGACCGCTCACTTCGCCGATGGTATGACGAACTGAATCACTCCACCCGCAACGACATCGCCAAGTGGATCGGCGAACCGAAGAGCGCCGAAGCTCGCGAGCGCCGGGCGGAACAAATTGCGGAACGCCTGCTCGCGGTCATGGAGGCGGAACGGGAACTGCCGCCCGTTTTGCAGCGGGCGTTTGCGCGCAATCCGCACGCCCGCGAAGGTTGGGATGACATGTCGGCCTCGCGCCGTCGCGGGCACCTGTTCGGCATTTTCTACTATAGAACTCCGGATGCCCAGGCCCGCCGCATCGATAAAATGATCGAGGACGCCACCGCGCTCGCGGAGAGAAGTAGGAACAATAAGAAGAGAGACTAAGTTTCCTCTCAATTTCAGCGCAGTGCGACCGGAAGAACCGGAGACAAGAGCGGTCGCCTTTAAAGACCGGTTTCCCATTAGCCCTGCGGCTCGAAAGCCGCCAAGGTAACTATTCTGCAGCTTTGCTGCAAACTGTGTGCGTCGTCGAAAACCTTGTTGACACTGGCACTCCGACGGCGTAATTATAGCCCACTTGGTACCGGGGCCGATTTCTTTGTATGAGGTCCGGTGATGGCACTAGCCGTTCCCCGCGGCCGGTGTTGGATGTTGCGGCGGATGTTGCGGCTTATACCAAGACGACACTTATGACCCTTCCACAATTTAACTCGGTTCGCGCCGAGGTACGACTGCCCGCGCTAGCGGGCATATCGACTATACCTTTCAGGAGATGTCACTTTATGTCCCAAAACAGACGTAGGATTTTCCCCGCTGTGGTGTTTGCCAGTCTTGCGGTTTTGCTGATCGCCGTTCCGGCGTTTTCGCAGCCGGCTAGTGGTGGCCGCCCTTTATCGAATGCGCAGATCCTTGGCGCTGAAGATCCGTCCAAGGAGATCTCCGTTACGTTCTGGCTCAAGCAGCACGACAAAGCCGGACTTGATGAACTGGTACGGCAGATGTACGACCGGAATTCGCCCAACTACCATCATTGGCTCACGCCGAAAGAGTACCAAGCCCGGTTCGCGCCGAGTGCTGCAGAGATGGCCATTGTGCAGCAGCATCTCGCTGCGAATAATCTCCACGTGGTTTACACCGACAAACTCAATCATGCCGTGACTGCGCGCGGCGCCGTAGCCGATGTCGAACGCGCGACCGGCGTGCAACTCAACCGCGCGCTAATCAATGGCGAGACGCATCGCCTGCCCAGCGCCGAGCTGGCAATCCCGGGTGCTGCGGGCAAGCTGGTTTATGCCGTCCAAGGCCTCACCGATTTCAAGTACAAGAGCCATGCGAAGCTCCCGATCAACCCCGACACCAGCAAACCTTTCGCCACGACACCGCTGTCAAAGATGGTACCGCTGTCAAAGGTCGGCCCAGCGGTGCAGTACTTTAACGCCAACTGCCTCGGCAATCCGCAGCATGCAGTTTTCAGTATTGGCGGTACCGCCGCCTACTACGCCGGCACTCGCTACGGCGACTACATCGGCTCCCCGCCTCCGAATCTTCCCCCATGTGGCTACGATGCACCGCAGGTGGATACGGCCTACGGCCTTACTTCCCTATACGCGGATAAGCTCGATGGCACGGGCGAAACCGTGGTGATCGTTGATGCCTACGGCTCCGATACGATAACGAGCGACGCCAATATTTTCGCGGCGATCAACGGCCTTCCGCCGTTGGTCCCAGGCGTCAACTTCAACATCTACTACCCCGGGGGCCCCACAAATTGCGGGGGTAATACTTGTGGCTGGGATGTGGAGACCAGCCTCGACGTGGAGTGGTCGCACTCGGTTGCTCCAGGAGCCAACATCGCCCTCGTTCTGGGGCTCACCAACAACAGCGGCGACCTTGACATCGCGGTGCTCTATGCCCTCGAGGACGGGCCCGGCGGCTATCCGATCGGTCCGGTGATTTCCAACAGCTACGGCATCGAAGAGGCAGTTCTAGCCACTTATGCGCCGGGCGAACTGATTATTGAGAATGCTATCAACGAGACGGGTGCCGCGTTCGGCGTCTCGGTCAATTTCTCCAGCGGCGACGACGGAGACTTCCTGCTGGCCTACGGTGAGACTACCGTTTCCATGCCGGCGTCTTCTCCCTACGCGACCAGCGTGGGTGGAACCAGCTTGTTCCTCAACAACAACCACACCACAAAATTGCAGACGGGTTGGGGCACCAACTTAACCCGCATCGCAACCTATGCTACTGGTACGCCTCCAAAAAGTCCGCCCATTATTCCGCCGGATTTCGAGGGCTTCTACTTTGGCGCGGGTGGCGGCGTGAGCGGTGTCTGGCCGATACCGCCATACCAGTCGAGTCTGCCCGGTACCTTCCGGCTCGTTCCTGACATCTCGATGGTGGCTGATCCCTACACCGGCGTCGAGTTCATCGATACCGAAGGCGGAGAGACCTTCATCGGAGTCGTCGGCGGAACTAGCCTCGCCTCTCCCACTTTTTCGGGTATCTGGGCGATCGCCACGCAGGCTGCCGGAACATGGCTCGGCCAGGCTGCTCCGATTCTTTACGGTTTGCCTGCCGGTGCCATCACCGACATTGTCAACGTAAACGGGCCTGACAATGTCAATGGCCGCACTCACGTCCCGCCCCACACTAACGTCTACTACACTCCTGCGGAACTGTTGGCTCCGGTGCAAGGCAGCACCGATTTCGTGGGTACGCTGTACAACGGAACTTCTACCCGTTGGTACGCGCTCAGCTTCGGCACCGACAGTTCGCTGACGACCGGCCCAGGATGGGACAACGTTACCGGCCTGGGTACACCCAACGGCGCTGATTTTGTCACCGCCGTTGTCGCGGCAGTAAAGTAAAGAAGTCACTAGACCAGAGCAGGCCGGTACAAATCCGGCCTGCTTTTTTTGACCGGTCGGAACCAAGCTGCCCGAGCTTGTGTGGGGATGGGGCTTTTGCCCGTCCAATCGGGCGTAGCGCCGCACGCGCGATTTTCCGCGCTTCAAAAACTGCTCGTCCCCAAGTCGCCGAATCCGTATTATCAACAAGTCTGTCCGCTCTATAACTAACGTAACCGCGCGCCGCGCTTTCTTCTGCTATACTGTTGTTAACGCTTTTGCTACGGTTTGCTCGTTAAGCGGGGATCCTGTTGGATCCGCATCACCTCCGCATTTCCTGCCCGCCGTTTGGTTCCAGCGCCAATTTCATTGCGAGCGGCATGCGAAGTCGGACTTGTGTGTCCGAGAAATTAAAAGTAAGCCCCTCCAGAAAGAAAACCAATCGAATGACCACATTTACGGAACTGCCCTTGTCTGCTCAATTGCAGCAGAAACTGGCGGCAGCTCAATTCATTACCCTCACCCCCATCCAGGCACGCGCCATTGCTCCTGCCCTTGAAGGCAAGGACGTCATCGGCACCGCCCAAACCGGCACCGGCAAGACTCTCGCGTTTCTGATTCCGATCCTCGAGATGCTGCGTGCCGAATCATCGAAAGATGAAACAGCAACATCAAAGCACATCCGTGCGCTCGTCCTTCTGCCCACGCGCGAATTGGCCATGCAGGTTCACGAACAGTACGAACAACTCCGCGACAAGAAAATGCCCAAGGCGGCGTTGGTGATGGGCGGCGTAGCCGAAAAGGGACAGATTCAAAGTTTGCGCCCGGGCTGCGAATTTGTGATCGCTACTCCAGGACGCTTGCAGGATTTCATCACTCGCAAGTTCGCAGACCTGCGGCACGTGAAAATTCTCGTGCTCGACGAAGCCGACCGCATGCTGGATATGGGTTTTCTTCCGGCGATTCGGCGCATCCTGCAGATTCTGCCGCAACGTCGGCAGACGCTGTGTTACTCGGCCACCATGGAGCAGTCGGTGGCCTCGCTGGTGAACGACTACACCCACGAGCCGGTGCGGATCGCGCTCGGCTCCGTTCTGAAACCGGCGGAATGCGTGTCGCTCGAAGCCTATGAGGTGCGGCCGTCCGAGAAACTGGATGTGCTCCGTCAGTTGCTGTATGAAGAAAAGGGACAGACCCTGATCTTCACGCGCACCAAGCGCGGCACGCAAAGGCTGGCCAAGGAGCTCGAGCGCGATGGCTTTTCGACCGCCCAGATTCACGGCGACCGGACGCAGTCGCAGCGCAACGCCGCCTTGAGCGGATTCCAGGAAGGGCGCTACCAGATCCTGGTTGCGACCGATGTCGCGTCCCGCGGCTTGCACTGCGATGACGTGGCGCACGTGATCAACTACGACCTGCCGAAGATGGCGGAAGACTTCATACACCGCGTCGGGCGCACCGGGCGCATGGGCACTCCGGGCCGAGCGTCGACTCTGGTCACGGGCGTGGAGGTTCTGGACCTTCGCAATATCGAACGCACGTTGAAGCTGCGCATCGAACGCAAGCAGGTGGATGCGTCGGCCAGCGAGCAGCGGCCGAAGCGGTTTATTGAAAACACGCTGGCATCGCGCACTTTGACGGCTTTGCCGGGCGAGGTTTTTGTGTAGTTCTTGGTGGAGCGCCGGGCGTCCAGCCCGGCTGGACGGGCGAGGACGCCCGTCCCTCCACTAATTAGGTAGCCAGTTTAGCGATCGACTTCCTTGCTGTGCGGTGTGAGGACCTCGATGGAATTCGGTTCGTCGTCGCTTCCGATGCCGAACAGCGCGGCTTGCTCCGCGGCGTGCTCCCGCATCTGACGCAATTCCTCGGCTTCGTCCACCACAACGCCTCCCGGTTGATCCTGCTTCCTCTGGGTCTTGCGCTCGTTCTTGTCCCGCTGTTTCTGCTGGCGCGCTTGTTCTTTCTGACGCTTGCTAAAAGTTGATCGGCCTCGTGGCATGTACAAACCCCCCGTATCTATATTGTCATTATGGCGGCCGGCTACAAGCAGCTTCTGTAGATTGGCCTGGCTTTTGTCCTGGAATCAACCACTGGAATCAAGCAGAAGATTACGGCAATCTCTCGTTTGTTTCGAGTGTTCATTCTAGTATAACCTCCAGCCGAGTCGCAGCGCACGCCGATCCTACAGCACGCGGCGTACTGTTTCTCATGAGCAGGCGACCAGCCGATTCTGGGGTTGTGAGTGCTATGGGGATTTTTCAACACCTATTTGCCGCAATCGGTCTGTGCAGAAGGATCGATGTGTGCAGAAGGCATGTGAGAGCCATACGTGCCGAAATCCAAGTAGATCACTAGTTTTGTTCCGTCATCCCGATCCGTTAACTGGACAGCCAGTTTTTCCGGTTCGACTCGCCATATAAATAACTTGCTGCCATGAAGATCAAATGTCCACTTGCCATAGAGCGTATCAATCGCAGCCCGGAGTTCCTGTGTCGATACTGACTTGTCGTAAACGGCAGTGAGCCCAACTACCTCACCATTTACAAAGTCTGTCAGAACCTGCGCGGGATAAACTGCCCCACCATCACCCGAATCCTGTTTCCACAACTGCGAGCACTCCGCCGAGCGGCAATGAATCAACTGGGGATTCGGCAGGACTATTTTGCGCGTGCCCCCGACCGCTTGCGCATGCGTCGTACCCAGTTCTTTTGTGTCGGGCGACTGAGAGGGCATCGTCGAATAGTCCAGCACCGGATTGGTGTTCGTAGTGCATTTTGTGAGTGTCTGCCAACCGTCCCCATGCTGAATTGCGAGAGTCGTCGGATTGATGTAGTGGTATTGCGGGTCTCCTACTATCGGCGTGTTTGGCATCCATGTGCCCGGCTCAAAGCAGCCGCCAGGCCCACAAAACGAGACCGAGAATAAGTTTCCCGTCTGTTTCTTAATTTGAACGCCCCAATCATCAGAACAACGCCACTTCCAGAACCCGGTGAAGTCCGGCGGTATGTTCTTTACGGACTCGCGGCGATTATTGCAGGCAAGGGCGAACAGACACAGGTATGAGACCAATACGAAGAACTTCGTGGACCCGCCATTCATGTTTACCGTCCTCCTGCGTGGCAACGGTTTCACCACCGCTCATTTTAGGCGTGCAAATAGATTGCTTCGAATTACTGTTGTAATCAGGCGTGGCTGTTGAAAAACTCACTTTTCGCACCGATTAGCCAAAATTGGGGGGATAGAAAATGTCTAGGCGACCTGAGAAAATCGATTGTAGGGCTTCCTGACGCGATTTTATTTTTGCCGATTTTGAGAGAACGAGTTTTTCAACAGCCACAGGCAATAGCGCTCACGATTCAGTCGCCAGTTTGCCACCTCCGCCAGCCGCGTGTTACCATCGAACTCGTTACGAAAACGAGAAGAGACAGGAGTGCAACAGGTTAGTGCTAGCCAGAGAGCAAAAACAATCCGTCGTTGACACGTATCGCACGCACCCGACCGATACCGGAAGTCCCGAAGTTCAAATCGCGCTGTTGAGCGAACGCATTGGTCAGTTGACGGAACACTTCAAGACGCACCAGAAAGACCACGGCTCGCGCCGCGGACTTCTCATGATGGTCAGCCGGCGCCGTAGCCTGCTCGACTACCTGAAGAAGTACGACTCGGAACGGTACAAGACCGTTATTTCCAAGCTCGGCATCCGCAAATAACAGCGCGACCGGCTCCGGGTGGAGCCGGTTCCACCATCGTGAGCCTTAGCAAAGTGCGTTCCCAACCGCCGCCTGGCATCCGCCTGTCCACGCGAACTCCGTGCCCGCGCGCCTGCCCTTCCGCCCCTACAAAGGATGACCTATGAAGCCTGAAGCCACAAAAGTTTCCGTCGAAATCGCTGGCGGAAAACAACTCTCCTTCGAAACCGGAAAACTTGCCAAGCAGGCCCACGGAGCAGTCGTCGTCCGCTGGGGCGAAAACGTGGTTCTCGCCACCGCTACCGCCAATCCTGACCCCCGTGAGGGCATCGACTTTTTCCCGCTCACCGTCGACTACCGCGAGTACACCTATGCCGGTGGACGCTTCCCCGGAGGCTTCATCAAGCGCGAAGGGCGCATGACCGATCGCGAGGTGCTCACCTGCCGCCAGATTGACCGGCCGGTCCGTCCGATGTTCGCGGAAGGCTTCCGGTGCGAGACTCAGGTCATCGCCCTGGTTCTCTCCGCCGACACGGATAACGATCCGGATGTCTGCGGCATCAACGCCGCTTCGGCTGCCTTGACCATTTCCGATATTCCATTTCTCGGCCCGCTCGGCGCGGTGCGCGTCGGCCTGATCGATGGCCGCTTCATCGCCAATCCCACCTACGCCGAAATGCGTGACGGCCTGCTCAACATCATGGTCGTAGGCACCGCCGACGCGATTGTAATGATCGAATCCGGCGCCAAGGAAGTGAAAGAAGAAACGGTGGTGGACGCCATTGAATTCGCCCACACCGAAATCAAGAAGATTTGTGCCGCCATCGAAGAACTGCGCAGCAAGGTCGGGAAGCCGAAACGTGCGGTGACGCCTCCGGAATTCGACGAGGTTTACTTGAAGAGCCTGGAAGCGAAGGTCGGCAATCGACTTCATGACGCCCTTGATACCCAGAAGCATCCGAAAGCCGAGAGCTACGAACTGGTGCGCTTGCTGGAGAAGGAACTGCAGGCTGCTTTGCCCGCGGACGACGAACCGGCGAAAGCGAAGCTGGAGAAGTACTACGAGACCCTGCGCGAGCGCATTTTCCGCAACCAGGTGATCGACCACAAGCACCGTCCCGACGGACGCGCCTTCGATCAGATTCGCGAGGTCTGGATCGAAACCGGCGTTCTGCCGCGCGCGCACGGCAGCGCCATCTTCACTCGCGGCGAAACCCAGGCGCTGGTTACCACCACGCTCGGCACCAGCGATGACATGCAGCGTCTCGAAGGCTTCGAAGGCGAAGCCAAGAAGCGCTTCATGCTGCACTACAACTTCCCGCCCTTCTCGGTCGGAGAAGTGGGCTTCATGCGTGGCGCCGGACGCCGCGAGATCGGCCACGGAGCGCTCGCCGAGCGCGCCATTTCGGCCGTGCTTCCGAGCGAGGACAATTGGCCGTACGCCATGCGCGTTGTCTCCGACATTCTGGAGTCGAACGGCTCGTCGTCGATGGCTTCCATTTGCGGCGCTTCGCTCTCGTTGATGGATGCTGGCGTGCCCTTGAAAGCTCCCGTAGCCGGGGTGGCCATGGGATTGGTGAAAGAAGGCGACCAGTACGCCATCCTGACCGACATTGCGGGCGCGGAAGATCACTACGGCGATATGGACTTCAAAGTTGCCGGCACCAAGGACGGCATCACCGCCCTGCAAATGGATATTAAAGTTGCCGGCATCACTTCGCAGATCATGCGAGAGGCGCTGGCGCAGGCGCAGCGCGGGCGGTTGTTCCTCCTCGAAAAGATGGAAGAGGTCCTGAACGAGCCGCGCGTAAAGGTTTCGGCCTACGCGCCTCGCATCTACACCCTGCAGATTCCGGTCGACAAAATTCGCGACGTGATTGGGCCCGGAGGCAAGATGATTCGCAGCATCATCGAGCAAACGGGCGTCAAGATCGACGTGGAAGATTCGGGCAAGGTCAACGTGGCGTCGAGCGATGAAGTCTCGGCCAACAAGGCGTTGCAGATCATCCGCGATCTGACGGCTTCGGCCGAGGTGGGGAAGACGTATCTCGGGAAGGTCAGCCGGCTGGCGGATTTCGGGGCGTTCGTCGAAATTCTGCCCGGCTTGGACGGGCTGTTGCACATCAGCGAAGTCGCCGAACACAGAATCAAAGACGTGCGCGACGAACTGAAAGAAGGCGACCAGGTGCTGGTGAAAGTCCTGGCCGTCGAAGGCAACCGCATCAAACTGTCCCGGAAGGCGATTCTGAAAGAGCAGCGCGCCAAGATGGGCGGGGCTCCGCCTCCAGAAACGGAGGAGGTAGCCAGCGGTGAGCCGTCGGCTTCGCCGGCGCCGCTGACGCCGTCCATGCCGCAGGGAGAACCTACAGCGGTCATCGAAGGCGGCGCGGAGTTCGATGCGGACGATGAGCCAAACTTCAACCGCGTGGATGGAGTGGTGGCGTCGGTAGAGGCGGGCGCGGCGCGGCCGGAAGGCTCGCGCGAGGGACGTCCCAGCGGCGGTGGTGGCGATCGCGATCGCAATCGCCGGCGGCGCGGTCGCGGAGGTCCAGGTCGCGGTCCAGGAGGTGGTTCGGGAGGTCACGGTGGTGGCCGCTCTGGCGGCGGTGGCGGACGCGGAAGAAGGTAGGATCGTGTAGAGACGGGGCTTGCCCCGTCTCGGACAGCCCGGAATCTCGGGTCGAGCAAGTCTTGGGAAGGGCACGGCTTCAGCCGTGCCGCCCAGAGCCAATTGAGTAGACGGAGGAATCGCTAACGTACAAAGCGACGTTTCTGCATCACAACATGCGCTTCGGCATTATTGCCGATGACTGGGGCGAGGCTAAGGGGGAGGAAATAGCCGTCGCCCAACTGGAAAAGTGGGTTAAAGATTTAAGTGCCTCCTGCACGACCGCACTTTACGCCGACCTAGTTAAGAGCGACACCGCCTATGGGGACGATCCGATTTGGCAAACCCCTCAAATGTCGGCTCTTTTCGAAGCGCAGATTTACGCACAACGCCAAGGAATGACGGCGAGTGAGGATGGCGTAAACGACGGACACGACTGCCAGTGCAGACTTGCGCCCGTAACCGACGGGTCGTGACCCTAGTGTCCCGTGCTGTCGCTCGCTGATTTTTTCAGACCATATCCGGGAACCCCTTCAGTCGGGATTCCAATGGCTACTGGAGTGAAAGTGTCCGGGAACGAGTCACCCTTGTTAGTTTTGAATCCGCTCTGATATTTCCAGACCCTACCATCCTGTACGTCGACCAGAAAAAGTCTCCCTAGAGGTTCGCTCTCCTCTAAGACTTGAGCCGGAACCAATTGATAGCGCGACGATCCTACGGGTTCAGGCTTGGGTGATGATTTTTGTCCGACCGCAACGAGTATCAAGGCGAGCAGGCACAGCGCCATCAACCACAGTTTTTTATCCATCTCGTGATTCCTCCCCGAATCGGGGATAGCCTATCACGCAAGGCCACTCGCCTACAGTTCGCTCAGTACTCGAAGTCTTGAGGATTAAGGGACACGCGTCTTCGTTCGAAGGGCCTCACCTTTGTTCGGTTCTTGAGGCCCTCTAAGAACTGGCTCACGCTGTCGACGAATCTCTCGGTTATATCGCAGTATTCCGCGTCCCTCGCAAGACCAACGAAGACTGCAAACGCCTCTTGCAGCGAAGTGCTTTCAGGCAGGGGAGCGTAGTTCTTCTTCCTGGGCGACTTCGGCGATTGACTTCCGCCCGAGGTCGCGTCGCCGATTGCAGTTGTTTTCTTGGGCCAGTCCGGACGCAAATTCAGCAACTTCAGCAGTTTGATGTCGGGTTTCACAAAGGGGTCGTGTTTATAGGAGTTCGACAGGAGCCGAAGAGCTTCAAGAACCTTGGTCTCCTTACAAGAGTTCACGTCCAGCCTTATGGACATTCTTTTCCAGCGGTCCCGCTCTCTCAGTAGTTCTCTTTCCTTCTCCACATTCTGCTGATACTGTTCGGCGCTGATTTCTGTCCCGCCGTCAACTAACCGTGCCGCAAGCCGGATCATCTCTCTTTCGACTTGGTGCCTTAAGGCAACCAGCACCATCAGACAAAGCTCGTTTACGAACGGTGAGTCAGTAAATATCAGCTGATCATAAACAACTTCCGGGTTCATATCTGCTCGTCGTTCCGCTTTTCGCTGCTCCTCGGCCCTAATAACTTCGATTACCTGCTTGAGAACGTGTGTCTCCACAGCTCCTCCCACATTGCGTATCCCGGCTAGATTACCGCGCCTCGTTGTCCGTTACGGTTGGGCGAGCGTTGCGGCCCGTTTGGGGAAGATATCGCCGACGCGGCGGATTTCGGCGCCCACCGCCTTTAGTTTTTCTTCGATGTGTTCGTAGCCGCGGTCCAGGTGATAGACGCGGTCGATGATGGTCTCGCCGTCGGCGACCAGGGCGGCGAGCACCAGCGAGGCCGAGGCGCGCAGGTCGGAAGCGAGCACGGCTGCCGCGCTCAGCGGTGTTCCGCCGCGGACAATGGCGCGACGGCCTTCGATCTTGATATCAGCGCCCATGCGCACCAGTTCCTGCGCGTGCATGAAGCGGTTCTCGAAAATATTTTCCGTGACAATCGAAGTGCCCGCGGCCTGCGTGGCAAGCGCCATGTACTGCGCCTGCATGTCGGTGGGGAAGCCCGGATATTCTTCCGTGTTCAGGTCGGCGGCTTGGAGCGGCTGATCGCCCATAACGCGGACGGAGTCGGCCTTCACCGCAGTCTTCACGCCGGTTTCCGCGAGTTTCTGCAGGATGGCGGTGAGGTGCGCGGGATCGCATCCGGCGACGTTGAGGTCGCCGCCGGTGAGGGCGCCGGCTATGATGAAGGTTCCGGCCTCGATGCGGTCGGGGATGATGCGGTGCTTGGCGCCGTGGAGCTTCGGAACGCCTTTCACGCGAATCGTTGACGTGCCCGCACCCTGGATTTTGGCGCCCATGGCGTTGAGCAGCGCTGCGAGGTCGGCGACTTCCGGTTCGCGGGCACAGTTCTGCATGACACTTTCGCCCTCGGCGAGCGTGGCGGCCATGAGCAGGTCTTCGGTGCCGGTGACAGTAATTTTGTCGAAAACAATTTCAGCGCCCTGGAGCCGGTCCCCTTTGAGCGGATCAGTGATGGCCTCGACGTAGCCGTGCTCCTGCGTAATTTTCGCGCCCAGACGCTCCAGACCTTTGATATGGAGATCGATGGGGCGAGCGCCGATGGCGCAACCTCCGGGCAGCGAGACGTGAGCGCGTCCACAGCGCGCTACGAGCGGTCCCAGGACGAGCGTGGAGGCTCGCATCGTCTTGACCAGCTCATACGACGCTTCTGGCGAAGCGAGCGTGCGCGCGCAAATCGTGGTGCGGTGATGTGCGCGTCCATAGCCGAGTTCGACTTCGGCGCCCATGGCGGCAAGCAGTTTGCGCGTGGTCTCGATGTCGCGCACCTGCGGAATGTTTTCGAGAATCACTGGTTCGTCGGTGAGCAGGGCTGCCGCCATGCAAGGCAGCGCGGCGTTCTTCGCGCCACTGATTCGGACCGTGCCCAGCAGGGCGTTGCCGCCGCGGATTACGAGTTTATCCATAGAGTACGTTTTCGGAAATCAGAACCGTTTTCATTCTAACTAGGATTGCGGGGTGGCTGTCGCTGGAAATTCGGCTTGAACTCCGCCCGCGCGCTCTTCCCCGTGAACCTCTGTGCCCCCTGTGGTTATGTTTTTCGCCGTTAGAACCCAAACTTCTATCCACGCCTTGCCAGCGCCATCGCTCTGCGCACTTGACCGTGGGATTCTTTCAAAGCAGCGGCGGCGCGAGCGCCGCCGACTCCAGCTTTGGCCATGACCATGGCTACGGCGACGCGGCCTCCGGCGGCAGCAAGGAGCTTGCGTGCGGCTCGGTGGTCAAGTCCAGCGACTCTTTCCACGATGCTCACTCCGCGTTCGACCAACTTCTCGTTTCGCGGACGGACGTTAACCATGAGGTTGCCATAGACGTGGCCGAGACGGGTCATCGCTCCGGTGGAGAGCATATTCAAAATCATCTTCTGCGCGGTGCCGGCCTTCATCCGAGTGGAGCCGGCGACGACTTCCGCCCCGACCTCCGCGACAATGGCCACGTGCGCGGCCTTGCCGAGCGGGGAGTTCGGGTTGCAGACGACGGCCACAGTCTTGGCGCCGCGCCTGCGCGCATATTGGAGGGCGGCGATGGTGAAGGGAGTGCGTCCGCTGGCGGCAATACCCACCACGACATCTCTTTTGGTGGGCTTCTTCCTCGCGATTTCTTTGCGGCCGAGCGGGCGCGAGTCTTCATCGGCTTCGACGGCTGCACCCAGCGCTTTGGGTCCGCCGGCAATGATGAACTGGACCGTACGCGGATCGACGTCAAAAGTAGGCGGACATTCGACGGCGTCGAGGGCCGCGATGCGTCCGCTGGTGCCGGTGCCCACGTAAATGAGGCGCCCGCCCTCGGAGAGTGCGGCAGCAATCAGGTCGATCGCCCGCGCGATTTGCGGGAGCGCGCGTTTAACCGCGGCCGCGACCTTGGCATCCTCGCGATTGATGATGCGCGCGATTTCGAGTGCGGATTTGCGATCGAGATCGGCGGAGGCGGAGTTTGCTTTCTCGGTGCCAAGCCGCCGGAGTTCCGCGGTCGTTGCTTTGCGGATCGACGCTTTGCGTTTCGGTGTTGTGCGATCCCAGTCTTTGCGTTTCAAGCTTTTTTCCCTAACCGCCGCGGCAAAAAGTACGTTTCGTATCAGGGTATCGCTTAAGCGATACCACAAGTCCTTCGAAATTAACCCCCTTTAGGGGCTGCGCGTCCAATACTGACTTTTTCCGCAGCCTCTTCAGGCGTGCCGTAAGCGCTGCACAACGAACGCGCATTCAGGCGCCGGGGGCGACGATCGGAGTTCCACCACAGGCTCCTAATGCTTCGATCACCGCGTCGTGAAACGCCGGACGCACCTGCTTGATTGCCTGGTTCTGGCAGTCAGGCCAGGTTCGGTTGGTGAGCAGAGTGATTGAAAGTTGGCGGTTCGCATCGATCCACAGTGATGTGCCGGTGTAACCCAGGTGTCCGAAGGATCGTGCGGAGAAGCGTTTTCCCGATTGCGAGGGCGCCGAAGGCGTATCCCAGCCCAGAGCTCGGGAGGTGCCTGCAGGCGCAGATTCCCGCCGCGAAAATAGTTTGACGGTCGAGGGGCGGAGGATGGGGCGTCCGCCGTTGAGCATGGCGTGCGCGAAGAGAGCTAGATCTTCGGCAGTGGAGAAGAGGCCCGCGTGTCCGGCAACGCCGCCGAGGACACTCGCGTTTTCATCCTGCACCTCGCCCTGGATAACGCGGTGGCGGAAGGTGAGATCGTCGTCGGTTGGCGGGATGGAGTTCTTCAAGGCGTGCGCGGGATTGAAGGTCGTGCGAGTCATGCCAAGCGGACCGAAGATTTCCCTCTGGCAGAACACGTCGAGGGATTCGTCGGCGAGGCGTTCGAGCGCGACGCCAAGAATGATGAAGCCGATGTCGCTGTATTCGGCGCGTGCGCCGGGGGCAGCGGTAAGTTGGGCGGCGCAAGCGGCTCGTAGAAGGTCTTCGCGAGTCGGGGCGTGCAGGAAAAGTTTCTCATAGGCGGGCAGGCCGGAGCAGTGCGCGAGCAGCATGCGCAGCGTAATTTCGCGTCGGCGATCGTCATCGCCCGCAAATTCGGGGACGATTGCGGTGACCGGCGCTTCGAGATCGAGCAGGCCGCGTTCGTAAAGGATCATGGCCATCGCGGTCGAGGCGACGACTTTGGTGAGCGAAGCGAGATCGAAGAGGCTCGCGGTGGTGACTTGTGGCGAAGCCGAATCGTAGGTGAAGCGGCCGAAAGCCTTGTGGGCTACGAGTTCTCCGCCGAGGGTGACCGCAAGCGAGCACGCCGGGAAGGCGCGGGCGGCGATGGCCGTTTCCAGGATGCCGAAAGCATCCCGAAACCGATCGTCCTGCGCAACGAAATTGCGCACCAGGAAGGAAAATCCAGACTCTCGATTGGGCAGCGTCAGGTTCAAGTGGTTTTGTGCACTGATGGGGTTATAGCAAAGGCGGCGTGCAGAGGCAAACGGGGAGTTACTCGGAGAGCATCGTTGATAACGTTCAGCCTTGAGTCGCATCTCCGGGTTATGTAGAGTCACAGCAGACGTGAAACACTTATCGAAAAACCTGCTGGTCTTCGCCCTCCTGCTTTCCGCCGCTGCGTTCTCCGAGACTTCGCTCGATTCGCGCCTCGCGGTTCTCGACCCCATTATCAACGACGCCATCGCCCAGGGGCAGATTCCCGGCGCTGTGCTCATTGTGGGCCACGACGGGCAGGTGGTGTATCGCAAAGCGTATGGCAGCCGTGCAATTGAACCTCGGCGCGAGGCGATGACGGTGGATACGGTTTTTGATTGCGCCTCGCTGACCAAGGTCGTCGCGACTACAACGTCGCTCATGCAACTGTGGGAGCAGGGAAAGTTTCGCATGAACGATCCGGTCGCCAAGTACCTTCCCGAGTTTGGGCAGAACGGGAAACAGGATATTACAATCCGGCAGTTGCTGGTGCACTACTCGGGGCTACCGGAAGATCTTGAGCTGGGGAAGAAGTGGGAAGGCAAGGATACGGCGTATCGCATGGCGTTTGAAGTCGCGCCTGACCGGCCTCCAGGGTCGGCGTTCGTTTACAGCGACATCAACTTCGTAGTGCTGGGAGCGTTGGTGGAGCGGCTTTCTGGCGAGTCGCTCGATACGTATTCCGCGAAGCATGTCTTTGTACCGCTGGGCATGAAAGAGACGCGATACCTTCCTCCTCCCTCGTGGCTGAATCGCATCGCTCCCACCGAAGAGGACGAGAACCATCGCCTGCTGCGCGGGGTGGTGCACGATCCAACGGCTCGCCGGATGGGCGGCGTGGCGGGTCATGCGGGAGTGTTTTCTACCGCGGACGATCTGGCCATTTTTGCGCAAGCTTTACTGGATGGCGGCCGAGGCGTGCTGACTCCGGCGACGATTGCCAAGACGACTTCGCCGCAGCAGCCCGTGAATGGGATAGCGGTGCGTGGATTCGGGTGGGATATCGATTCTCCTTTTTCCACGAACCGTGGGGAATTGTTGCCGGTCGGCGGTTACGGGCATACGGGGTTTACGGGGACTTCGCTGTGGATTGATCCGGCGACCAAGACTTTCATCGTGTTGCTGACAAATGCGGTGCACATGAACATTGTGCACATGAACATTGTGCACATGAACATTGTTCACATGAATACGATGCCGCCGAAGGAAAAGGGAAGTGCGGTCTCGCTGCGGACGAAAGTGGCGACGGCGGTGGCGGCGGCGCTGGCGCTCGATCCCTCCGATGCGGAGAAGATGCGGATCGCGGCCATCACCGGCTACAACGAAATGCAAAGCGCGGCACGCAAACTGGCGGTGCGGAATGGAATGGTGAAGACGGGAATCGACGTGCTCGAGCAGACGAAGTTCGCGGCGCTGCATCCCGGCAGAGGCGGGGCTCCGCGAAGCATTGGACTGCTGACGAATCAGACCGGCATCGACTCGGAAGGGCGGCGGACGATTGACGTGCTGGCGAATGTGCCGGGGATTTCGCTGGATGCGATTTTCAGTCCCGAACATGGGGTGACGGGAATGCTGGATACGACCGACGTCAAGAATACGAAGGATGCCGCGACTGGGGTTGCGGTCTACAGCGTGTACGGGGCAAGCGATGCGGCGCGGCGTCCGCCGCTGGACGTGCTGAAGCGGCTGGATACGGTGGTGATCGATCTGGCGGATGCGGGCGCACGCTTTTACACCTACCAGACCACGGTCGGATATTTTCTGGAAGCGGCCGCGCAGGCGGGAGTTGAAATATTCATTTTGGACCGGCCGAATCCGATTACGGGCTCGTTTGTGCAGGGGCCGGTTTCCGATTCCAATTCGAATGAGGGGCGGGAGAGTTTCACCAATTACTTTCCCGAGCCGGTGCGCCACGGCATGACCTTGGGAGAACTCGCAAGAATGTTTAATGCCGAGCGCCACATCGGGGCGCGCCTTGACGTGGTTGCGATGGAGGGTTGGCAGCCGGGGGACTGGTTCGATTCGACGGGTCTAGCATGGGTGAATCCTTCGCCCAATTTGCGGAGCCTAAACGAGGCGACGCTATATCCGGGCGTGGGGATGATTGAAGGGACGAACGTCTCGGTGGGGCGGGGCACGGATACGCCGTTCGAAGTGCTGGGCGCGCCCTGGATCAAGAGCCGGGAACTGGCGGCTTATTTGAACGGGCGCGAGATTCAGAGCGTGCGATTCGTGCCGGTTGCCTTTACTCCCTCATCGAGCAACTTTGCGGGGGAACGGTGTGAAGGTGTGAACCTGATCGTTCTGGATCGGAATACTCTGGACTCGCCGGAATTGGGGATCGAGCTGGCTGCGGCGCTGCACAAGCTGTATCCGAACAACTTCAAGCTGGAGCGGATGGCGGATCTGCTAGTCAACCAGGCGGTGTTCGAGGCCATTGGCGCTGGCGAAGACCCGAGACGGATCGCCGAGGACTGGCAAGAGCGGCTGGACGGGTTTGTCCGCCTGCGGGAAAAGTATTTGTTATATAAGTAGCGGCCGTAACAGGCTGCTGAAGAACTCGGGTTTGTATCAGGGCATCGCTTTAGCGATACCGTATGTTCGTCACAATCAGTCGCCCCCTTTAGGGGCTGGGCGTCGAACATTGCCTTTTTCCGCAGCCTGCGTAACTTGTGGTCCGGCCCAGACGCCTCAGTTACAATGGCTCCGCGTACGCAGGTTGGCCATGCGCGAAAGTCCGCTTCCCAGCTAACCGGCGCTCGGGTGGACGCATCTGAGGTTGCAAGCATGTTGCTAAATAATCGTGAAAGAGGCAGGCCTTCGATGAAGATTCGTACTGCGTGTATTTGGATTGTCTTATTGGCGGGAATCGCGGCGGCCCAGTCGACTCTAGCCCCGAACCCGGCGGCGACTCCGGTGGAGTCTGAGAAGCCGACGCTGACCATTCCAGCGGGAACCAGGGTCCCGCTATCGCTGAAGCAGGCGATTTCGACAAAGACGGCTAAGACTGGGGATCCGGTCTACGCCGAGACGGCCTTTCCTTTTGTGGTCAATGACCGGGTCGTGATTCCGGCGGGCACTTACATCCAGGGAAAGATCGAGCGCGCGCAGCGCGGTGGGCATGTGAAGGGACGCGCCGAGGTGCTGATCCACTTTACCTCGATGATTTATCCCAACGGTTACACGGTGATGCTGGGAGGCTCGATCGAGAACACGCCCGGGGCGGAGCAGACCACGATGAAAGATTCGGAAGGGACGATTCGCCAGGATAGCGAGACTGGGAGAAAAGTTAGGTCAGCCGCGGAGGGGGCCGGCACGGGCGCGGTGATCGGCGCGGTAACCAACGGAGGCAAGGGAGCGGGGATCGGAGCGGGAATTGGCGGGGTGGCTGGGCTGGCGATCGGAATGCTGTCGCGCGGCGCCGACGTGAGGCTGGGGCCTGGGACGTCGATCGAGATGGAGATCCAGCGGGATGTGACCGTGGATGCGAGCCGGATTACCTCGCGGCGCGAGGTCATTGTTCGAAATAGCGATTAACATCCGCAATGGCGGAGATACTTGGGTGTATGTCCAGCGGCAACCGCAAAGGTGAAAATCCATCCTGCCCTGACGACTCCGGCGATGCCGACCCTTCCCTAATAGCGCGAGCGTTTCGCCCGTCTGAATTCTGAGTTAAACTTAGTCGCTTTGCGGATCGACTGAGGAGCCTTCCCCATGAACAAGCGGTACGCGCGTTTCTCCGCCGTGTCTCTCCTACTGCTTTCAGGGATTTGCAGTATTGCCCTCCGGGCAGCTGATACGACCAGTACCACACCCCCACCGCCCATTGCGAAAAGAATTCCGAAGGTGACCGAGATCAACGGCCGCAAACTCGTGGACAACTATTTCTGGATGCGCGAGAAGAAGAATCCGGAGGTGAAAGCGTACCTGGAGGCGGAGAACGCCTATACCGATGTGGTGATGAAGCCCACCGAACCGCTGCAAAAGAAACTTTACGACGAGATGCTGAGCCGCATCAAGGAAACCGATGTGGACGTTCCTTATAGCGACGGCGGATATTTCTACTATTCGCGGACTGAAGCTGGCAAACAATATCAAATACGCTGCCGCAAAAAAGGAAGCCTCGACGCTCCGGAAGAAATACTGCTCGATCTTAACGAAATGGCAAGAGGGCAGCTCTTCATGGCAGTCGCAGCTTACGAAGTCAGTGAGGATGGAACCCTGCTCGCTTACACCACCGACAACACAGGTTTTCGGCAGTACACGCTCGCGATCAAAGATCTGCGCACGGGAAGGGTCCTGGCTGATCACGCTGAGAAGGTCGGTTCGGTGGCCTGGGCAAACGACAATAAAACTCTGTTCTACACCGTCGAAGACTCCGCGAAACGCCAGTACCGCCTCTACCGGCACATCCTCGGGACCAGCGGGGACGACATTCTTGTCTATGAAGAAAAGGACGAGCGCTTCAATGTTGAGACCAGCAAGACGCGAAGCAAGGCCTACATCATGCTGCTTTCCGGCAGTCACACCACTTCGGAGGTCCGCTATCTCCCCGCCGATCAGCCCACTGCAGAGTGGAAGGTCATGGAGCCGCGCCAGCAGGATGTCGAATATTATCCCGACCACAACGGGGACTCTTTCTACATCCGGGTGAACGACACTGGCCGCAACTTCCGTTTGGTCAAAGCTCCCGTGTCCGATCCACGCCGCAAGAACTGGCAGGAAGTCGTACCTCAACGAGCCAATGTCATGGTCGATGACACGGACTTCTTCAAGGACTACTACGTCCTCTACGAGCGCGAGAACGGACTGCCGCAGACACGAGTCACCAACCTTGCCAGCGGGCAAACGAAGCGCATTGAATTTCCGGAACCGGCGTACGCTGCGTATCCCTACGTCAATCGCGAGTACGGCACCTCCAAGCTCCGGTACACCTATCAGTCGTTCATTACGTCGCAATCGGTCTTCGAATACGACATGGAAAGCGGTTCTTCCACGTTGCTCAAGCGCAAGGAAGTCCCCGGCGGCTACGATCGCAACCGCTATCAGGTAGAGCGTATTGAAGCCGTCGCATCCGACGGCGTAAAGATTCCCATCTCCATGGTGCATCTGAAGGGCGTCAAACTCGACGGCCAAGGCCCGCTTTATCTTTACGGGTACGGCTCCTACGGGGCGTCCATGGATATCTTCTTCAATTCGAATATTTTTTCGATGGTGGACCGTGGCGTCGTCGTTGCCGTGGCCCACATTCGCGGCGGCGGAGAAATGGGCAAGGCATGGCATGACGCCGGAAGAATGATGAACAAAAAGACCACGTTTACCGACTTCATTTCTTGCGCGGAATACCTGGTCGCACATGGTTACGGCTCAAAAGACAAGCTGGCAATCGAGGGACGAAGCGCCGGAGGTTTGCTGATGGGCGCAGTGCTGAATATGCGTCCCGACCTTTTCCATGCCGCCATCGTCGGAGTTCCTTTCGTCGACATCATCAACACCATGCTCGACGAGTCGCTGCCCCTCACGGTTACCGAGTTTGAGGAATGGGGGAATCCCAAGGAAAAGCCCGCGTTCGACTACATGATTTCGTACTCGCCGTACGACAATCTTGAGGACAAGTCTTATCCCAATATCCTGGTGAAGACATCATTCAATGACAGCCAGGTGATGTATTGGGAACCGGCAAAATACACAGCCAAAATGCGCGCGACCAGAAGCGATCACCATCTGCTAATCCTGAAGACCAACTTGGACCCGGCAGGGCACGGCGGGGCGTCTGGGCGCTATGACCGGCTGAAGGAAGCCTCGTTCGACTATGCGTTTCTCCTGACGCAGATGGGGATCAATAACTAGTTAATTCGTCGCCGAGTAAATTCTTTTCCGCTCTCGTTGTTTCTTTCTGGCGCGGACAAGAGTGTCCGCGCCACACGAACTACTTCAACACAAACATAGCGTTCACATGCGCCGTGACCGTCACCTTCTGGGGAGAGAACTCCTCGGTTGGCGTGGGTCCCTGTGCTGCCATGGCCATGGGCGCGGCGCGGCTTCTCATGGGTGCCATCACCCGAATGTTCTCGGAGGTATCGACCGACGCATAGGAGAGTTCGCCGAGCGTGCGTCCGCAGGCGCTGGCGAGCGACTCGGCGGAAGCGCGGGCGCGCCGGTAAGCGTCGGCCACGGCTTTGCTCTTGGCCTCCTCGGTCGAGTCCAGCGTATAGCTCAGCGACTGGCTTTCACTCACGCTGGCGTCGGCAAGTTGCTGGGTCACCGGACCGATCTTGGAAAAATCCTTGAGCTTCAAACTGACGCTGGTCGTGACTTGGTAACCGATGACTTTGTGCTTCGGGTTCTTCCAGTCGTACTGGGGATTGACAGCGAAGAAGCCGATTTCCGCCGACTTGGGATCGATGCCGTTGGCGCGCAGAACCTGGCGCGTGGCCTCGGCTTGTTTGGCGGCCAGGTCATAGGCGTCTTTGGCGCTGTCGGCCTGGGCCGAAATGTTGAACTGGATGAGCGCGATATCCGGCGCGGTTTCAAATTTGCCATCGGCGCCGACAAAAACGGTGTTCGGCATGGCGTTGACCGTGGGACTCTGCGCGCTCGTGAGCGCGCTTAGAACGAGAACGGCGCAAACAGCGGCCAGGGCGGTTTTCATCGGATTTCTCCTGCGTCTTGTCGATCTTCAAATCCGCATCTGGGAAGGCGGATATCGAAACTGAATCTAAGGTCTCCGTTATACACCTTTGAAGTTAGAACGCGCCCAGCTTCGCGAGTTGCAATCCAAAAGGGGTAGAGACGCGGCTTGCCGCGTCTCTCTCGGCGATGTCCTGCTGGACGCGATCTTTTTCCTCGCGCTTCTTTCTTCGGCCCGGGGAGTTCGGACGTTAAGCCCCGGTGCGCCCGCCAGACGTGAAACAGGCACCAGAGCTATCGGTGATCATACCTTTGGGAAAGACGGATTCGGTCCGCTGATGTCTTTGCGCAGGTCTTCCCAGAGATTGTCGGGCATTTCGAGAAATACCTTGACGATCTGGGGATCGAACTGGCGACCGGACCAGAGTTCGATTTCCTTGCGGGCGGCGTCAAACGATTGTGCGGGCCGGTACCGTCGGTCCATGGTCATGGCGTCGAGGGTGTCGGCAATGGAGAAGATGCGCGCACCGAGTGGAATCTCGTCGCCCTTCAAGCCACGGGGATAGCCGTTTCCGTCGTAATGCTCCTGATGGGAGTAAACGATCTCAGCCGCCTCCGCCAGAAAGGGAATTCGGGAGACGATCTTGAAGCCCTCGTAGCAGTGCTCCTTCATCTCCGCCATCTCCTCCGGTGTAAGCCTGCCCGGTTTTTTCAGGATATCGTCGGGAATTGCCATCTTGCCAATGTCATGCAGGAAGGCGCCGCGGGCGATGACGCTAATCTCCTCCTTGGACAGGCCCATTTTGCGCGCGATGGCGATGGTGTAGGCGGTAACGCGCCGGGTGTGCTCTTGGGTCTCCGCGTCCTTGGCGTCGAGCGCATCGCCCAGAGCTTCGAGCGTCATGTCATAGGATTTCTCGAGGTTCGCAAGCGCCGTTTTCCATTGCTGGGTGCGGGCGGCCACCAGCGCCTCGAGGTTGGTGCGATAGGCATCGTTTTCGCGCTTGAGGCGGCGATTCTCCAGCGCGCGGCGGACCGTGGCCAGCAGTTGCTCGCGCTCGAAAGGTTTGAGCAGGTAGTCGTACGCCCCATTGCGCAGCGCCTGCAGCGCCACCTGAATGTCGTGGACCGCGGTGACCATCACGATCGGCATGTCAGGGTACCGTTCCTTGGCACGTTCCAAAAGGGCAATTCCATCCATTTCGGCCATCATCAGGTCGGAAAGGACCAGATCGAAATCTTCACCCGATTCCAGAATCGCCAGGGCCTCGATGCCACTGGCGGCTTGGCGAGTCTGAAAATGGGCTCCGCCAAGCATCGACGAAACAATCTCCCGGATTGTCTCCTCGTCGTCTACCACGAGAATGCGATCGTTAGGCATGGTCCTGAGTGTAATGTATCGCTCATTCTAGGCCAGGACTTCACGTTCCGAAAGTAACCTACCGGAGACCGAAATCCACGAACGATCGGGGCCGAGCGTGATATTCAAGAGCTTAGGAGTTCGTGCGTCTATCTTGCGTCTGTTTATGCATCCAGCCGGGATATTCGGGAATTCGGTGGGCATGTTGGCCGTCCCGTGGTTGACGGCGCGGGAAACCTCCGCCCTGATCGTCGTGGCGGTCAGTCTGCTCTTCTTCCGGGTATTTCGGGAACGATGTCTGCTGCTGTGGGGCGCGGGCTGGGTCGCCTATGGGGCGTTTATGTGGATGACGGGCACGGGCGAGTCGCACGTCGCATTGACGAAAACGACGACGACGACGGCGGCGGCATTCGCCGAGGTCGCCTTTGTGCTGGCGATGGGACTGTTTGCCGCGGCGGCTCTGATCTCGGCGCACGCGAAACGAGCCTTGACCGTGTTGGTAGCGGTCTCTTGGGTGCTGATGGTCTGCGCCGTAATGCGCCCGTTCTATTTTCCGGATTCGAAAACCCTGGGGCTAGGGGTGGAGGTAGCCTGCCGGCTGATCGCGGCTGCGGCCGCCGTCGAACTGTTGCGCTACCGGTTCGGGCGTATTGGGCTGGGGCCTTTCCTCTTCGGCGCTGGGCTGGTGACGTTGAACCTGCACTGGCCTCGATTCACCAGTCACATTCCGGGTGAAGCGTACCTGTTGGCGGAAGTGTTGTTCGCCACGAGTATCTTGCTGGTGGTGTTGGACGACGCGCGCTTGCGCATGCGCCGGCTGGCGGTGTTGAACGAACTGGCGGTCACGATTGCGCGCGGTCAGAATCATGCCCCGATGACGCAGGCCGTTCTGCAGAAACTGAAAGCGGTAGTGGGGGCGAAGGCCGCGTGGTTCCAATCGATGGAAGGCGGCCAGCTGACACCTACGCAACACGTCGGCCTGTCGCCGGAATTTCTGCGAGTCATCGGGTCGACATTCGGATCAACGTTCGGGTCAACGGAAGCCGATAAAACGACGGATGAAACGCAGGCCCGCGTGCTCCAGAACATACTGCAGAATAACGACAACCGTGCTGTTGTCGTGAAACGTCCCGAGATGCCGGCGCCGGAGCGCGAGCAACTCAGGAAGCATGGCATTCACCACGTGTTACTGCTGCCGGTGGTGGGCAAAAAGTCAGTGATCGGCTTGCTCTCGCTCGGCTGCTCCGGCCGCCGGGGCCACACCCGGGAAGAACTGGACTTTCTGGAAACGGCGGCGCAAACGCTGGGGATTGCGGCGGAGAATCTGCGTTTGCTGGAGCAGGTGCTGCGCTCGCAGCGGCAGTGGATGAATACCTTTGATTCCATCCAGGACCTGATTCTGGCGCACGACGCGGACTTCCGAATCCTCAAGACCAATCAGGCCCTGCTGCAACGGCTGGAACGGGCGCCGGCCGATGTCCTGGGCAAACGTTGCGAAGACGTCCTGCCGCAAATGCGCGACTGGAGCGGCTGTCCGTATTGCGAACGAGGCTCAGGGCTGACCGAAGGCTTGGATCCGTGTTTCGGCGGGCAGTCGGTGATTTCGACCTCATCGTATGCGGAGCAAGGAAGCCAGCAGAAGGGCACCATCCATGTGGTGCACGACACGACGGCGCGGCAACTGGCGGAAGAAAAGTACCGCATGTTGTTCGAGCAGGCGCAAGAAGGCGTGTTTGTCGCGACTCCGGAAGGAGCCTTGCTCGACTGCAACGACGCCTTTGTCACCATGCTCGGGTACGGCAGCCGCGACGAGTTGATGGCGCTGGATGTGCGCAGTGTGCTGCACGCGGTACCGGAGGAGGGAGAGGCTTTTCGCCGGGAAATTGAGGCGCACAACTACGTGCGCAACTTTGAAATTACGGTGCGGCGCAAAGATGGCATGCTGCTGGCGGTGGCGCAGAGCTGTTTCGCCACCCGCGGCGCCGACGGACGCATCGAGCGCTATCAGGGCTTCATGCTCGACATCACCGAGAAGAAACGCTCGGAAGACGAGATGCGCCGGCGCAATCGCGAGTTGAACGCGCTCAACGCCATGGCCGTGATCGCGACGCAATCGTTCGATCTGGATGAAATCCTAAACTTGACGCTGCGCCAGGTGATCTCGCTGTTTGGAGCAGAGACCGGCTCCGTTTATCTGGCCACGGAACCGGATGGTACCTTCCGTCGGCGCGCCGGTTGGGGACCGCGCAGCGAAGCCCGCGTCCGCATGGCGGAAGTCGTCTTTCCCGAAGGCCTGGGCGATCTGGTGATGCGCTCGCGTGCGGAAGTGGTGACCCAGGATTTTCTGCCCCACCTGCCGCCCGCGGTGGTCGAGTTTGTGTGCGCGGACCGCTTGCCCTACTGGATCTGGGTGGTGTTCTGGGGCAAGGACAAACCCATCGGCATCATGGGGATTGCCAGCAAGGAAGACCGGCACTATTCCAGCAACGACGAGAATCTGCTGGTCGCCATCAGCCGCCAACTGGCCACTACCATCGAAAAGGTGCAGCTCTACGAAGAGACTTGCCGGGCGTACGAAGACTTGCGCCGGACGCAGGAGCAACTGCTGCAGAGCGAGAAGATGTCGGCCGTCGGCCAGTTGATTTCCGGGGTAGCGCACGAATTGAATAATCCGCTGACCGCAATCCTCGGTTACGCGCAACTGCTGGAAGGCGCGGGCCTCGATGAGCGCTCGGCCGACTATGTAAGGAAGCTGTTCAAGCAGGCCCAGCGCACCCATCGCGTCGTCCAGAATCTGCTTTCCTTTGCGCGCCAGCGTAAACCGCAGAAACAGGAAGTGGACTTGCGCAAGGTTCTGGAAGAGTCGCTGACTCTCCGCGAATACGATTTGAAGGTCAATAACGTCACGCTGGAACGAGAGATCCCCGAGGATGTGCCTTCGGTGGTGGCCGATCCCCACCAGTTGGAACAGGTGTTTCTGAACGTAATCAACAACGCGCTCGATGCGATCGTGGAGGGTAGTGGCAGCGGTGTGTTGAAAGTGCGCGTGTTCAGGAAAGATGCCTTCGTGTGCGTGGAGTTCGATGACAGCGGCCCTGGATTCAAGGACCCGGCTCGGATTTTCGATCCCTTCTACACCACCAAGTCGGTGGGCAAGGGAACCGGCCTAGGGTTGAGCATTTGCTACGGGATCGTCAAGGAACACGGCGGGGAAATCGTGGCGCGCAATCGGGAAGAGGGCGGAGCGACCATTGAAGTCCGTTTGCTGGCGAGCGAGAAAGCGGCTTTGCCGGAGACGGTGGCTCCCACGCGTCGAGAAGCGGTGCTCAAAGGGCGCGTGCTGCTGGTCGAAGATGAAGAAGCGGTGCTGGAATTTGAACGAGACGTGTTAATTGGAGCCGGAGCCGAAGTCACGACCTCGATGACCGTGGAGGATACGCAGGAGCAACTTCGCAAAAGTTCTTTCGATGTGATTGTGATGAGTGGCCGTATGCCGGGCGGGTACAGCGCCCGCGAAATGTACGACTGGATCGCAAAGAACCGCCCAGGTTTGGAAAAAGGGCTGCTGTTCACGTTTTCCAGCGTGACCGATCCGCAGACTCGAAGTTTCCTGCAAGAACATGGCGTGCCGTCGCTGGCGAAACCGTTTGAGATCGCGGACCTGATCTCACAGGTGCGTGCGCTGAGGCAGAGGGAAGGGAACGCGGAAATCAAGACGAAAGAAAAAGACGAAGAAAAAACCGCCGCCGCGTCCGCGGGAACCTAGCCGCAGTTAGCGGGGAGCTCTCAGTTATCAGTTATCAGTTTTGTGTACTGAAGACCGAAAACTGACGACTGACAACTGAAAACTCCTTTACAGTTGCCCCTTCAAGCCGCGCATCATTTCCGCGATCAATTTTTCGTTGCGCCGGTACCAGCGCCAGTGGCCCTCTCTTTTGGCTTCCACCACGCCGGCTTTTTCGAGGATGCGCATGTGATGCGAAACCGTCGGCTGCGCCAGCTTCACGCGCTGCTCGATATCGGAGGCACAAAGGCCGGTTTCCTTGTCGAGCGAGCATCCGCCTTTTTCTCTGAGCGCGCACAGAATCCGGCGGCGGGTGGGGTCGGCAATGGCGTGCAGGAAGCGATCAAGACTGAGAGCGGCGTGAGCCATGATGAGGAAGGGTAACAGAGAGGATTGGTAATTTGTGATTTGTAATTTGCAACCGATCCTATGACCTATGATCTCAGGTTTTCAAATTGCAAATTACAAATTACCAATCACAAATTCTGCTCACTTCTTCACAATCGGATTATAGCCATCGCCGATCAGCCGGGCACGCATGGCTTCCGCCTCCTTTAGTTCGGCGAAGGGTCCGACCTGCACGTGATAGAACTTGTCGCCGGCAGTGTTGTTCGCGGTGAAGGCCGGATACTGCTTCTTTTTCAGAGCCTCGACCAGCGCGTCGGCGTCTTCCTGGCGGCTAACGGCAGCGACCTGCACGTAGTAACTTCCGGACGTAGGTGGCGCTGGCGCAGAAATCGCGGCGTCGGTGGCAGTCTTGGGCGCTCCGTCCGCTGTTGGGGAGGTTGCAGCTGGAGTCGCAACCGCCGCCGAACCCTGGGGCGTTAGCGCGGAGTCGGCATTCTTCTCGCCCACCGCCTTGTAAAAGCTAAAATCGCTGGAGTTTGACTGCGGTGTTGTCTGGGGCGCTCCATTCTTTGCGGCCGAGGGCCGAACGATGGTTGCCGGAACTGCGCTGGGAGCGCTCAGCAAGCTGCCCGCGCCTGCCATGCTGGTTCTTCGACCAAGGGAAAATCCGAGGGCAAAGAAGACCGCGCAGACCAGGACAAACGCGAAGAAAATGGCCAGCATGCGGCCGGTGCCAAGGGTGATCTCCGTATCCTGCTGCGCCGTGGGCATGAAAAGTGTTGTTGACCTCTACTAGCCTGCTGCCGTCACTAGCCTGCTGCCATCCGTGTTTCGTATGCCTGCTGCCATCCGCGTTTCGTATCAGGGCATCGCTTTAGCGATGCCGCAACCTTCTCCCAATCGGACCCCTTTAGGGGCTGGGCGTCGGGGATCGACTCCGTCCGCAACCTGCTACTTTCCTGCCGGCGCGCCGGGTGTGGGCACGCCCGCGAGCAACTTCTGCATGCCGGAGAAGAAATCGATCGGCACGGGGAACACCACGGTCGTGTTTTTCTCAACCCCGATTTCGGTGAGCGTCTGCAGGTAGCGCAACTGGATGCTGATCGGTTCGGTGGCTAACAGGTGCGCGGCATCCACCAGGCGCTGGGCGGCGGAGAACTCGCCTTCAGCGTGGATGATCTTCGAGCGCTTTTCGCGTTCCGCCTCGGCTTGCTTGGCCATGGCCCGCAACATGGACTCGGGCATATCCACCTGTTTGACTTCCACGTTCGCGACCTTCACTCCCCAGGGCGCGGTGTGCGTATCGAGGATGCTTTGCAGACGCAGATTGATTTTGTCGCGATGAGCCAGCAATTCGTCGAGTTCCTGTTCGCCGAGCACCGAGCGCAAGGTAGTCTGGGCGAACTGCGAAGTCTGGTACACGTAGTTGGAAACCTCGACGACAGCCTTGTTCGGGTCGACCACGCGCAGGAAAATGACGGCGTTTACTTTTAGCGTGACGTTGTCTCGGGTGATGATGTCCTGGGGCGGAACTTCGAGCGCTTCCTGCCGCAGCGAAATGCGCACCATGCGGTCGATCGGGGCGAAGACCAGAATTACGCCCGGGCCCTTGGCCGTACCTAACAGGCGACCCAGGCGGAAAATAACGCCGCGCTCATATTCGGCCAGGATCTTGATGGAACTCAGCAGATAGATGACGACGATGACGATGCCGACGGTGACCACGGGAAATCCGAGCTCCATAGTATGCCTCCAGGCAAATCGCTATTCAGAGTATGAGCGGATTGTAGCGCAAGCGAGCGGTATCGGCGGTGACAACCTGCCCGCAAAGTTATTGAGGAAGATTCGGGCACCCCACCAAAATGTCATCCTGAGTGGCATGAGCTCGTGTGGGGACGGGCGCCCTCGCCTGTCCAGCCGAGCGCAAGCTCGGCAGTTTCAGCCGGTGCGCTGCGAGTGTCAGGAGGCGTGTGTGCCCTCCCCGTCAGCAGGCGTCGCGACAACAGGCAAGGAGTAACAGACGGGGTGCTACTGGAGCCGCCTCTAGCGGTTCGCATCCGGCTGATATACCGTCCACCCATTTGCGATCGCGATCTCTCTCAGATCCGGATTTGGGTTAACGGCGAACGCGTGGCCGGACATGGCAAGCATCTCACGATCCCAGATCGCGTTGCCAAATGCGCAATCGGGCGCGGATTTCAGCGCGGATCGAATCGCCTCCGGTTTGCCGGGCCCGCTGGGAACTCGAATGAGCCGGTCGCTGATGATGCCGTTCCCGATGGCCACCTCGGCGGCCAGGATGCGATCTTGCGGGATGCCGAACCAGCGCATGGCGGAGCGGATGATCCACTGGTTCGAAGAAGAAACGGCCCAGACGTCGCATCCGGATCGGCGCAGGCGCCCGACCAACTCCCGCATCTCCGGAAAAATGTTGGCGCCCATAGCCTGGGCAAAATAGGTGTCGCACGCCTGTTGCACGACGTCCTCCCGCAGCCCGTGGTGCATCGTGACCATCTCTCCGCACATGACTTCTTCGGCGACCTGGCCCGCTCTGTAGTCGGCGTAGCGCGACCGCGCCCAGCGTGCAATTTCAGCCGGCACCAGTCGTTGTTCCAGTTCCCACGAAAAAAAGCCTTCTCCGGCATCTCCCGCCCAGAGCGTGCCGTCGCAATCAAACGTGGCGGAGAGCGGTCTGAGGCTAAGTACACGTTCGATGAATTCGATTTGAAGAGGTGTGAGACGCGTCATGAAGTATTGGGCCTTGGCAGGAATTAACTCGATGGCAGAGGCTGTGGCGGCAAAGCGGCATACTGCTCCGGCGTATCCACGTTGACCGCTACCAGCGGGTCGTCCACCGGAACGTACTCGATCTCACTCAGGTGCGCGTGCTCGACATCGCGCGCATTCGATGTTTCCGGAGCCCTCAGAAAAGCCTCGATCATCTGGCGGCCCAGCAGAATGGGATGCCCATGTTTTCCCTGGTATTCGGGAATCGCCGCCCATTTCCTTTGCGCCGTGGCCCGTTCGAACGCCGATTCGAGCGTCTCCAGCGTTTCCATACGGACCGGCGGCCGATCGACGAGCGTGACCATCGCGGCATCGCGGCCGCGTTTCAGAACCTCCCGCAGGCCGACCCGCAACGAACTGAACTGCCCGCGCGCCGGATCGGGATTCACAACCAGAGACGCCCCATTCGCATAGACCACCGGAGCCACGGCGGCTTCATTGTTTCCGACGACGACCAGCACCTCATCCACGTGAGAAAAGAAGAGGCGTATGGCAGCGGAAAGGAACGTGTCTCCCAACTCCAGCGGAGGCCACGGCAGCAGCGCCTTGTCGCGACCCATGCGGGAAGACTCACCCGCCGCAAGTATTACTCCGCAAAAAGCCGGGGTCCGCCCCATAAGGGCACGATAACAAACTGCTACAACTCTGCCAAGGAGACAGGTCACGGCTATGCGTTAACGGTCTGCGTTAGCTGAAGGTCGGCAGTTTGACCAAGTCGTCCTGCGGGACTCGCTCCAGCGCGTGTCCAGCCTTGCGCCAGGCCGTGAGGCCGCCTGCGATCACGAACACTTTCCATCCCAGTTCCTGCAATTGGCGCGCCACCCGGGCGCTCGTGGCTTCGCGCGCTCAAGTACAGTAGAGATAAATCTCTCGATCCTTGGGCAGGTTTTTGACTTCTTCGGTAAGGTTGTTGGGTTCAATGCGGATCGATCCCGCGATGCGTTCGGAGTCGGCATCGTAGTAGCCGTGGCTGCGAACATCGGCGATCAGGAGCCGTTCGGCCGCATCGGACGCCACCCTTCGGGCGAGCTCTTCCACCTGCACGCGCGGAATCGAGTCGAGCAGCCGGTACTTGCGGTAAACCCAGATTCGATACACGACATAGGCGGCAATCCCGATCCCAAGGATGATTTCAGCGGCAAAGCCCGCGGAGCGCAGCCCGCGAGTGATGGCGCGCAGCGCGTCACTGAAGAGATATCCCGCGAGCGAGTACGCACCCACGTACAAAGCCGCGCCGATGGCATCGAATTGGAAAAAATCTCCCAGCCGCATTTTCATGCTCCCCGCCAGCGGCGGAGACATGGTGTTGATGCCGGGGATGAACTTGGCAAAAAGCAGCGTCTGCTTGCCGCGGCGATAGAAATATTTCGCCGATCGCAAAATGCAAGTTTCCGGATTCGCCGAAAGCCGGCACAGAAAGCCGAGCAAGGCCCATCCACTGACTCGGCCCGCAAAATAGAGCAAGAGATCGCCCGCGACCAGCGCCACCAGAGCGACGCCGAATACAAGATAGAAATGAAGATTCCCATACGCAGCAACCGCGCCAGCAGTCAGAATGGCGAGCGCGGCGGGCAGCGGAAGCCCGACGGCCTCGGCAAAGCACACCACCGCCAAAAGCAGGTAGCCATGGTGCGAAATCAATGCGAGCAAGTCGTTCATGGTGAGAAGGGTTGGTTCAGTATAGCAATCGCGATGGAGCTGCTCCAGTTGGCTCGAAACCCGAAACCGCGAGTCTCATCTCGTTGGAAGGACGCCCCTTCAGGGGCTGGGCGGCGAATGTCGACTTTTGCGCCAGCATTTGAACTGCCGGTTTTATGAATGGCGCACGCCTGTGCTAACGTTGCCAGCGTGAGCGCGACCAAGCATATTGCCGTAATTGCCGGGGACGGGATCGGGAAAGAAGTCATCCCGCAGGCGGTAAAGGTCATAGAGGCCGCTGGAGCCGCGGTCGAATTGACGACGTTCGACTGGGGAGCCGACCGCTATCTTGCCGACAAAGTTACGGTCCCGCCGGACGGCTTCACCATCTTGGCCCGAGATTTCGATGCCATCCTAGTTGGCGCATTCGGCGATCCGCGCGTACCCTCCAACATCCATGCGAGGGAAATTCTGCTGGGCATGCGGCGTGAGATGGACCTCTACGCCAATGTCCGGCCGGTGCGGTTGCTGGACGCGTCGCTCTGCCCGCTCAAAGGCATCGAACCAAAAGACCTCGACTTCGTCGTGATTCGCGAGAATACCGAGGGCGTCTACGGCGACCTTGGAGGAGTCTTCAAGCAAGGAACGCCGGACGAAGTTGCGATCCAGGAAGACATCAACACGCGCAAGGGAGTCGAGCGCATCATCCGCTACGCGTTTGAGTACTGCGCAAGCAACCAGAAGCTCGATGGCTCGCCGCGGCGGCGGGTGCTGATGTGCGACAAGTCGAATGCCATGACGCACGCCGGCGGCTTGTGGCAGCGCACGTTCAAAGAAGTTGCCAAAGATCACCCGCGGATCGAGACGCAGCACATGTACGTCGACGCGCTCTGTATGCAGATGGTGCGCGATCCGCGCGAGTTTGATGTCATCGTAACCAACAACATGTTTGGCGACATCATCACCGACCTCGCCGCGGGACTGCAAGGCGGGCTGGGGATGGCCGCGAGCGGCAATCTGCATCCGGGAAAAACGTCGATGTTCGAGCCCGTGCACGGTTCCGCGCCGCCGATTGCGGGGAAAAACATGGCCAATCCTTTCGGCGCGATTCTGACCGCGGCCATGATGCTGGCGCACTTGGGAACGGCCGGCGAGGCGGCGAAGATCGAAGCTGCCGTGCTCGAAGCGGTGCGGGAGAAGAAAACGACGGCTGACATCGGCGGAACACTGGGGACGCGTGAGGCCGGCGAGTGGGTCGCGCAAAGGGTATCTCGTCGTTGATTGTGTGGTGGCGGGGCTCTGCCCCGCCGGGACGGGGCAGAGCCCCGTCACCACACGACGTCGAAGATGATTTTTCAAAGTAGAGGGAACATGAAGTTGTGGAAGCTCATTCCAGTTGTCCTGATATTCTCCGGACTGATCTGTGGGGCGTGGCCGCAGAGCCCGCCCCAGACCCAGCCATCCCAGCCCCCCGCAGCCGCCCCCGCCACACCAGAAACCATCGTCTCGCCCAAAGAGGCGAAGGAGTTGTTCCGCTCGGTCGACGAGATTCTGCAGTTTGCCAGCCAGGACACGGGTCTGCCCATCCAGCACAAGGTGAAACGCAGGCTGACCAAGCGCGACGAGGTGCAGTCCTACATCGAGAAGAGCATGAAGGACGACAAGGACGCGAAGCGATTGGAGCGGTCGTCGGCGGTCCTGAAGAAATTCGGCTTGATCCCGCGGGACTTCGACCTGTCCAGGTTTCTGGTGACGATGCTGCGCGAGCAGGTGGCGGGATACTACGACGCTAAAACGAAAACGGTGAATTTGCTGAACTGGGTGGACGCGGAACAGCAGAAGCCGGTGCTGGCCCACGAACTGACGCACGCCCTCCAAGACCAGTCGTTCGGCATCGAGAAATGGATGAAGGGATCGACGGAAGGCGCTGATAACAAAAAGAATGACCCCAGTCCAGCTGACATCGTGAATGACGAGGAATCGTCGGCGCGGCAAGCCGTCATCGAGGGGCAGGCGATGGTGGTGCTGATGGATTATTCGTTGGCGCCGGCCGGGAAGACGATGCTCGACGCGCCCCAGATTGTCGAAGCGCTGAAGCAGGGCATGCTGACGGGAACGGCGGATTCTCCCGCGTTTCGCGATGCTCCGATCTTTTTGAAAGAGGAGCTAACCTTCCCCTATCGCTACGGACTCGACTTCACCGCCGCGCTGCTGCAAGCGGGCGGAAAGGAACTGGCGTATGCGGGAGCGTTCAAGGATCCGCCGAAGACGACACGCGAAATCATGGAGCCGAAAACGTATCTGGCGCACGAGAAGCTGGAGCCGCTGAAGCTGATCGACATGGAGAAAGACTTCCAAGGCTACGATCCTTTCGATATCGGCGCGATGGGAGAGTTCGACGTTGACGTACTGGTTGAGCAGTATGCGGGCCGGGACGAGGCAGATGCGATCTATCCGGAGTGGCGCGGCGGGTATTACTTTGCCGGGAAGCCGAAGGGAGACAAGACGGCGCCGATCGGAGTGCTTTATGTCTCCCGCTGGTCGAGTGCGGCAAAAGCGGCGGAGTTCGCGGCGGTTTACGCGAAGTCGCTGGCCGAACGCTATCAGAAGCGGCAAGGCCTGGGAACGGATGGCAAAATTGCGGAAGACGCGCCGCCGGTGGATTCCTGGCGCACCTTGCGCGGACGTCATGCCTGGCTGACGGAAGAAGGAGTGGTCATGATCGAAGTCCGCGGCGACGAAATACTGATCAGCGAGAGTCTGGACGACGAGACAACGAAGAAGGTGGAAGGGGATTTCTGGCCGGCAGAAAAATCGTCGGAGAAAGCCGCGCCCGGCAAGCAGTAAATTTCCGTCTTGTATAATCACGAGTTCCGCGGTCATTTTCAGCGGGGCTGGTTTCACAAATCGGTTTTGGGTAGGGCACGGCTTCACAGCTTGCGGAAAAACAAGCGATTCGTATCAGGGTATGCCTTTAGGCATACCGCAATTCGCTGAAAATGGTTCCGGCTTTAGCCTCAGCTGGCAGCGGAACAACTTTGATTCGAGGGAGTTTTGGGTAGGGCACGGCTTCAGCCGTGCCGATCAGGGCTAGAAAAATGCGGGCTTTAGCCCCTGAGGGACGCGCCTTCCGATCTGAAAGGCATCTATCCCAAGCCCAATCAGGAGCGCACTTGCAGCAGGCAGAGATTGGCATTATCGGCGGCAGCGGCCTCTACCACATGCCGGGATTTGAGGACGCGCACGAACTGCGGCAGAAGACTCCATTTGGAGATCCTTCGGATGCCTACATCCTGGGGACTCTGGACGGCCGCAAGGTGGCATTTCTGGCGCGCCATGCCCGTGGACACAAACTGCTGCCCAGTGAACTCAATTTCCGGGCCAACATTTACGGCTTTAAGCAACTGGGAGTGGAACGCATCGTTTCGGTTTCCGCCGTGGGGTCGCTGAAGGAAGAACACAAGCCGCTCGATTTCGTCATCCCCGACCAGTTTTTCGACCGCACCCGTCATCGCATCGACACTTTCTTCGGCGACGGAATTGTGGCGCACATTGGATTTGGCGATCCCGTGTGCGGCGAAATGACCAAAGTAGTCCGTGACGCCTGCCAGGTTGCAGGTGTAACCGGGAAACTGGGGGGCACTTACGTCTGCATGGAAGGTCCGCAGTTTTCCACCAAGGCCGAGTCGAACGTGTATCGCAGTTGGGGCGCGGATGTGATCGGCATGACGAATCTGCAGGAAGCCAAGCTGGCGCGCGAAGCGGAGATTTGTTACGTCACCATCGCCATGGTCACCGATTATGACTGCTGGCATCCGCACCACGATTCCGTGACCGTGGAGCAGATTGTTTCCGTGCTGGTGAAGAACGCCGAGAATGCCGCGAAAGTCGTAAAGGCGACGGTCGCGGCGATGCCGAAGGCGCGGACGTGTAAGTGCGGGCAAGCGCTGGCGAATGCCATCCTGACCGATCCGGCCAAGATTCCAGCGGCGACGAAAGAGAAACTGCAGTTGATTTTGGGCAAGTATTTGAAATGAGTCGTTAGTCGTCGGTCGTTAGTCGGTAGCAACCTTTGGTGCAATGGGATTCGTATCAGGGCACGCCTTCAGGCGTGCCAAAAGCGCTGAGAATGAATCCGCCTTTAGGCGCTGGATCTCGGAATTCAACTTTTGGCACAGGCGGTTAGCGTACATCCATTGGAGCCTCGCCGATTTCTGACATGCTCCCCAACGACCAACGACTAACGACCATCGACCAACGACCATCGACCAACGACTGCCTTACGGAGACTCATGAGCATACTCGTAGTAGGTTCGGTAGCTTTTGACACGATCGCCACGCCTTCCGGCCGAGTGAACGACATTCTCGGCGGGGCTGCGACTTACTTCGCGCTGGCTGCAAGTTATTTTACAGAGGTACGCGTGGTGGCAGTGGTGGGTGAAGACTTTACTCCCGAACACGAAGCCGTGCTGAAAAAACGCGGTGTGGACACACGCGGCATCGAGCGGGCCCCGGGGAAGACCTTCCGCTGGGGTGGTCAGTATTTCGACAACCCGAACGAAGCCAAGACCGACTTCACGGAACTGAATGTGTTCGAGAAGTTTCAGCCGAGAATTCCCAAAGAGTATTCCGATACGCAGTTTCTGTTTCTCGCCAACATTCACCCCACCCTGCAATCGGCAGTGCGCTTAGAGATGGAGGATGTGCGCTTGACCGGCGGCGACACCATGAATTTCTGGATTAATGGCACGCCCGAGGAATTGGCGGAGACGTTGAAGCTGGTGAACATTCTCCTGATCAACGATACCGAGACCAGGATGCTCGCCGGGGAGAAGAATCTTCCGCGCGCGGCCAGAAAAGTTATTTCCATGGGGCCGAACGCGCTGGTGGTAAAGCACGGCGAATACGGAGCGACCATCTTTTTTCGCGAGGGAGCGTTCGGCATTGGATCGCATCCTTTTCGCGCGCCCGCGTTGCCGATTGAAGAAGTCGTGGATCCCACCGGCGCCGGCGATTCCTTTGCCGGCGGATTCATGGGATACCTCGCGTCGCAGGGCGACGGCGGCATTAGTCGCGAGGTGCTGAAGCGCGCCTTGTTTTACGGCGGGGTGATGGGATCGTTTGCCGTGGAACGCTTCGGGACTGAGCGCCTGCAGAATCTAACCCGCGGAGAAATTGAAGCGCGCTTTCAGTTGTTCCGCGAACTCACCCACCTGGAATAGGGGCATCTCTCCAGCAGGCTGCGAAAAACTGGATCTTGCACTTGGTTTTGGGTGGCGCAGCGCTTCAGCGCTGCGGTAGATGCTTTGTTAGAAATGCGGCTTTAGCCGCTGAAGGTACACTTTGCGCCCTAGCCATGACCGAGCCAACAGCGAGCACAGATTAAACGTCAACTCAGCCGCCGTTCCCGACCGCAGCGTGGCCCGCGTGGGCGGAGTCGCTGTTCTTGTTTCCCTGTTTTCCTTTCTTTACTACTTTCAACGAAGCGATCTTCTACTCTATGGTGACGCGGTAGCGCACATCAATATCGCGCGACGCGTGTTCGATTCCCAGACTCCCGGCCTGCTGCAATTGGGGACAGTCTGGCTGCCGCTGCCTCATCTGCTGCTGATCCCCTTCATCTGGTCAAACGCAATGTGGCAGAGCGGGGCGGGCGGCTCGATTCCTTCGATGATCGCCTATGTGTTCGGGGTTATGGGGATATTCCGCCTCGTGCGCGGCGTGCTGAAAGCCGGTCTTCTCGCGGAACCGGGCCCGAACCCGGCGGCTCCCGTGGGCGCGTGGGCCGCGGCGTTCGCTTATGGAGCGAATCCGAACCTGATCTACATGCAGGCGACGGCCATGACCGAGTCCATCTATCTGGCGCTGTTTATCTGGGCCGTCGTGTACTTCGCGGAATCTCTTCGCACCCTGCCCATCAAGGATGGACGAGGACGACAGACGCAGGCGCGCTCTCCGCTGATAGGTTGTGCCTGGTGTCTGGCGGGCGCGGAACTCACGCGCTACGACGGATGGATTCTGGCGACGGTGATGGGAGCGGTCGTCGTTGTCATTGCGCTGCGGCGATGGCAGAATCGCAACCTGCGCCGCGCTGCCGCGATCTTCCTGCTAGGCATCGCCGTGGTCCCCGTCCTGTGGCTGGTCTACAACGGCGCGGTGTATGGAAACGCGCTGGAGTTTGCGAACGGTTCGTACTCGGCGAAGGCGATTGAGCAGCGCGTGGGCGCGCCCAATCCGGCGCTTCATAGTGCCCCAGTGGCGGCCATCTATTTCTTGAAATCGGCGCAGTTGAATCTGGCGGAGGGAAACTGGGGCCGCTTCTGGCTGGCGGCAGCCCTGGTGGCCCTGGCCATCGGAGCCTGGAAACTGCGGGTGCAATCGGCGTCTATGCTGTTCTTGTGGATTCCGCTGGTCTTCTACGCGCTTTCGATTGCGTACGGTTCGGTGCCGATTCATGTCCACACCTGGTGGCCATTTGCTACTTTCAATCAGCGCTACGGACTCCAGTTGCTGCCGATGTTCGCGATTTCGGCCGGAGTGCTGACTGCGTCGGTCTTTTCCCTTGCTGCGGGGGCGAGGCACGCGGGAAAACTGGTCGCGGTGTTGTTTGCGCTGATGTTGGTCAGTTACGCCTCGCTCTGGAAAGCGGGCCCTCAATGTTTGCAGGAAGCGCAGAGAAACTGGAGAATCCAGAGCCCTCTGAATTCTGCGGTCTTGCACGTGGTCGAGACATTGCCGCGGAATTCCCGCTTTCTGATGGACCTCGGGGAACATGTGGGCATCATGCAGCGGGCGGGCATTCCCCTGCGACAGGTGGTGAATAGCGAAAATCACCGCGTGTGGAAGCGGCCGTCCGACCCCGAAGGCCTGTGGGAGCGCACCCTGGCCGATCCGCCGCGCTACGTCGATTTTGTGATTGCCTTCGAGGGCGATGCGGTGGACCAACGCGTGAATCGGGCTAATCTCGCGCTGCTGACGGTAATCCACGCGACCGGACAACCGCCTGCGCTCATCTACGTGGCGCGGAACGCCCCGAATCAATCGCGTTAACCCTGCGCGGCAAGCAACACAGAAAGCGCGGGATAGCGGTGTTAGAATCCGCTCGAAGCCGGGAGCTGCTATGAGCTCATTCCAACAAATCATCGAACTGCTGCGCAATGAACTGGGCGTCGTGCTCAGTTCGACGCTGGCGCGGCTGCTGCTGGCGGCGATCCTTGGAGGGATCATCGGCCTGGAGCGGCAACTGCGGCACAAACCGGCGGGTCTGCGCACGAATATGTTCATCTGTTTCGGCTCGGCCATGTTCACGGTGCTTTCCAACCAGCTCGCGAGCAGCCTGGGAGGCGATCATACGCGCATCGCGGCGCAGATCATCCCCGGCATCGGCTTCATCGGCGCGGGATCCATTCTGCACGCGCGAGCCTCGGTGACCGGCCTGACGACGGCGGCGACGTTGTTCGTCGTCGCCTCGGTCGGGATGGCGGCCGGCGGCGGCCTGTATCTAACGGCGATCTTTGCCACGGGCATCATCTTGATCGCGCTGGTGGTGCTGGGGGGAATGGAGCACACCTTCTCGCTGAAGTCGCTGATTACGACCTACGAAGTGACGGGCCACAATGTGGATGGGATGTTGCGGGAAGTGAACCGCCTTCTCGACACCGAGCAACTCACCATGCAGAGCGTGCATATCACGTCCGTCGACCAGGATTTCCGCCTGGTGTTCTCAGTGGATTGCGAGCATGAACAGCAGAGTGCGTTTTCCATCCGGCTGCACGAATCGAACGCGTTTGGCAGCGTAAGAGCCCTCGGGGTTACGGAACACGAATGACCGCCCCGCAGCCGCCGAACGCGAAAATTCCTTTTACCAAGGCCTCCGCCTGCGGCAACGACTTTCTGCTGGTGGAGGGCGCGGATTTTTCCGGCGATCTCAGCGCACTCACTCGCCGGATGTGCGATCGCCATCGGGGAGTGGGCGCCGATGGCGTGGAATGGCTGTTTCCGGATGCGGAAGCCGACGTAAAGGCGCGCCTGATCAACGCCGACGGTTCAGAGGCGGAAATTTCCGGCAACGGCACCCGCTGTGTAGCGGCGGAAATTTGTTCGCGCAACCCAAACGACAAAACGGAAGTTGTCGTGCGCACCGGCGCCGGACTGAAGACCTGCCGCCTCATTTCTCGCAAAGACGGCCGGCAAGGGTCCACCTTCGAATTCGAAGCCGAGATGGGCAAGCCCGAGCTCGGCGGCCAGTTGTCGATTGAGACGGGCGCCGTGCGGACGGTGGGAACCAAAGTGTCGATGGGGAATCCGCACTACGTAATCTTCGTCGAAAACTTTCAGGAAGGGTGGCAACGGCAAGCCGCGCTGATTGGTACGCAGCCGCAGTTTCCGCAGGGCACGAATGTGGAGTACGTGGTGGTGCGTGGCGCGAACGAAATCGAGATCCGCCTGTTTGAGCGGGGCGTGGGAGAGACCGAGTCTTCGGGTACGGGATCGTGCGCGTCGGCAGTGGCGGCGATTGCAAGCGGGCGGGTAGCTTCGCCGGTGACGGTGATTGCCCCCGGAGGAGCGCAGACGGTGCGCTGGGAGGGGCAAGTGTATCTGCGGGGACCGGCGACTCTGGTCTGCCGCGGAGAATTCTTGCTCTAGCGTTCGGCGTACGTGAGACTCGGATCAGGGCATGCTCTAGTATTTGGCGTGAGACTCGTATCAGGGCATGCCTTCAGGCATGCCGCAAGCGCACAAGCATCAAGCGCCTTTAGGCGCTGGATTTGTAACGCCGAGGATCGTCCGAGGCTGTTAAGATCGAATCCCGATGGTATCCGCTTCCAAGAATTCGCGAACCAAGCCACGCGCGCTCCGTCCCGGCGACAAGGTGGGAATTGTTGCGCCCGCTTCGAACGTTAATCCCGAAATGCTGGAGGCAGGTTGCAACGGTCTTCGTCGCGCCGGCTATGAGCCGTTTTATTTCGAGTCGATTCTCGACCGCGATCTGTATTTTGCCGGGTCGGTCGAGCGCCGCGCGAGGGAACTGGAAGACATGTTCGCGCGCGACGATATCCGCGCGATCGTTTGCGCCCGAGGAGGGTACGGATCGAACTACCTGCCGTTGACGCTGGATCCGAAAAAGATTGTTTTCCATCCCAAGATTCTGGTGGGCTACAGCGATATCACGACGCTGGTGTGCTGCATGGCCGATTCGGCGAATTTCGTGACCTTCCACGGCCCGATGGTGGCCAAGGATTTCGCCGTTGCCGACGGCTTGGATCTGGAGTCGTGGCAGAACGCAGTGGGCGGAGCGGCGGAGTGGAGCATCGCGGAAGGCTCGGGAGCGAGGCCGCTAGCGCCGGGGCAGGCGGAAGGAATCCTCTACGGCGGGTGCCTGTCGATGTTGGTGGCGTCGCTGGGCACGCAACACGAGATTCGCACCGCGGGCACGATCCTCTTTATCGAAGACGTTGCCACCAAGCCTTACCAGATCGACCGGATGCTGATGCAGCTGAAATTGGCCGGAAAACTAAAAGATGTGCGCGGCATGATCTTCGGCGAGATGCTGGACTGCCGGCAGGGTCCGGATCAGGATTACACGCTGGAGGATGTGATTCTGCGGATTGTCGAAGACTTGCGGATTCCGGTCGCGTTCGGGTTGCGCTCGGGACATGTCTCGCGCGCGAATATCACGCTGCCGATTGGAGTGCGAGCGCGACTGACCGTGGATGACGCAGTAGAACTGCGGATTCTGGAAGCAGCCACGGTGTAGGGCGGACGCTCCTGTCCGCCGCTTTTGAACCTGGTAGTAGAACTGATCTAATGAATGGTTTTGGGTCGGGCACGGCTTCACAGGCTGCGGAAAAACATCAGCGTTTCCGGGTTTTGGGAAGGGCACGACTTCAGCCGTGCCGTTCAGGCCCAATCAAAATGCGGGCTTTAGCCCCTGAGGGCCTGACAGCCTGCCCCCAGAACCATTTATGAGACTAGTTATAGTGCGGTTTCTGTAAACGGCGACGGTGAAATGAGAAGTCAGAAGCAAGAAGTCAAACGGCAAAAGGAAGATCTCACTTCTGCAATCTGACTTCTGCAATCTGCAATTCCAAAAGATCGAATGTCCCAGAATAAACACATTCACCTGATCGGCATCTGCGGGACGGCGATGGCCTCCCTCGCCGGCATGCTGCAAGAGCGCGGCTTTCGCGTCACCGGTTCGGATGCGGCGGCCTATCCTCCGATGTCGACGTTTCTCGAATCGCTGGGCATCCCGGTAGCGCAGCCGTTTGCCGAAGCCAACCTCGATCCCAGTCCCGATCTCGTGGTCGTGGGCAACGCGCTTTCTCGCGGCAACGTGGAACTGGAGCGCGTGCTCGATGAGCGCATTCCGTTCTGCTCGCTGCCCCAGATTCTGCATGATGAATTCCTGGTAGGGAAAGACGTTCTGGTGGTAGCCGGAACCCACGGCAAAACCACGACGACGTCGATGCTGGCCTGGATCTTCGAGACTGCTGGCCTTCAGCCTTCATTCCTGATCGGCGGCATTCCAGAGAACTTCGGCCGCAGTTTTGGCCTGGGCGAAGGCAAGCACTTTATCCTGGAAGGCGACGAATACGACACGGCCTTCTTCGATAAGGGTCCGAAGTTCATGCACTACTTCCCAGATTCCGTGATCCTCACCTCGGTCGAATTCGACCACGCGGATATCTACAAGGATCTGGAAGCGGTAGAGACGGCCTTCAAGCGTCTGGTGAATCTGGTTCCACGACGCGGACGCATTGTCGCCTTCGATTCTGGCGAGAGCCATAGCAGGAGCCGGAGTGAGAGCATTGACCGCTGTCTGCAGAAAGCATTCTGCCCGGTTGAGCGTTACGGGGTTTTGGATCCGAAGGGCAATCGCGCGGGCTGGAGAATCGCAAGTCTGAAGCTGGGCGAGGAACGAACGTCCTGGTCGGTGTTGCGCGATGGAAAGCCTTGGGCGGATTTCAACTTCCCACTCGGCGGAGAATACAACGTCTGGAATGCGACGGCCGCAGCGGCCCTGGCAGCGAATTATGGAGTTTCGAAAGATGCGATAGCGAAAGCTCTGGAAACGTTTCGCAGCGTGAAGCGCAGGCTTGAGGTGAAGGCCGAGGTCAATGGAATCACGATCATTGACGACTTTGCGCATCATCCGACGGCGATCGAGCAGACGATTCGGGCGTTGCGGGCGCGCTATCCGCAATCGCGTCTGTGGGTGGTGCTCGAGCCGCGCTCGAACACAATGCGCCGCAACGTGCTGCAGGATGCGCTAGCCCACAGCCTGGCGCTAGCCGATGAGGTAGTGGTAGCGGCCATCTTCAAGTCCGAAGCGATTCCCGAGGCGGAACGGCTCGATCTGAATCGCGTGATCGGCGAGATCCAGAAGCGCGGCAAGCAAGCGCGCATCCTCGCTGATGCCGATGCCATCGTGAACGCGATCGCGCCCGAACTGCGTGAACGAGACGTGGTTGCCATTCTCTCCAATGGCGGATTCGGCGGCATCTATGAGAAGCTACCCCAACGATTGCGCGAGCTCGGGGTGAAAGCGCTTAGGGTGAAAGAGCTCGGGGCGCAGACGTCGGGGTGAAGACCTAGGTGTTTCGCACCATTCTCATGCTGCTGTTTTGGGCCGCGGCGCTGCCGTTCGCGGCGCTCGTCGCGATTCCCTGGACGTATCTCACCAAAGACATCCGGTTTTTGTACAACACCTGCATGTGGGCGGCATTCACCGGCGTGCGCATCGCGGGCGTGAAGGTGCGGACGCTCGGCCTCGAAAAAATCGATCCGGCGCGCACCTACGTCTTCATGTCGAATCACATCTCCAATCTCGATCCGCCGCTCACCCTGCCGTTGATCCCGCGCCGCACTTCGGTGATGGTGAAGAAAGAACTGTTCAAGGTGCCAATTCTCGGCCACATCATGTCGCTCGGATCGCTCGTGCCCGTCGACCGCGGCAATCGCGATGCCGGCATCGCGGCGGTGCGCGACGCGCTCCGAGTCATTCAGCAGGGAATTAACATGACCATCTACGTGGAAGGCCACCGTTCGTTCGATGGCAAGCTGCTGCCGTTCAAAAAAGGCCCGTTCTATCTCGCCGAGGAGTGCAAAGTTCCGGTCGTGCCCATCACGATTTCCGGGACGGAAGACTGCATGCCGAAAGCGCGCTTTGCGATTCGTCCGGGGATGGTGACCGTCGAGTTTCACGATCCCATCGAGCCCGCCGATTTCGGAGAACGCGAGTGCCTGATGGCCAAAGTGCGAGCCGCGATCAATAGCGGGCTTCCGGCGGAGATACGAGAGTAGACATGAAGAAAAATGTTTGGAGAGCCCTAACCGAAATCGGTTTTATCATCTTCCTCTTCTATTCGAATCTCTTGATGGGGGAATTTACGCGCTCGGGTATGGGGCGCGGAAAGGGCTTGACCTGGGCGATCCACGATATCTTCAGCCAAGTCAATTTTGCCATTGCTGTGATCGCCGCGCTCATCGGGTATGTCGTGGTGGAATTTCTTCGAAAGAGATTGTGATTCCCGCCGGGACGCCGCCGGTCCCTCGGGTCGTCGGGCGGCCTTTTACCGGAATTATGATATTCTCGCGGCAGTTACGGTGGCGCACGCAAGGCATCCATGGCTCCGGTTCTCGTCTGGCTGATTCTGATTCTCTGCCTGCTGATCTCGCTTCTCAAATACACGTTTGCACTGATCCTGAAGTGGTCGGTTCCCGGAGCCACGGTCAAAAAAGATTACACTTACCAGCCCACGGTTAGTGTGCTGATGCCTTGTTTCAACGAGGGCAAGACCGTCTACGAGACCATCGAAAGCATCAGTCGGAGCAATTATCCCAACGACCGGTTTGAAGTGATCGCGCAAGACGACTGCTCGGTAGACGACAGCTACGAGTGGATGCTCGAGGCGCAGCGTGATTTTTCGAACATCCGCGTCAGGGTCGGACGGAACACGGTTAACAGCGGGAAGGCGCGCAGCGTTTGTAACGCTTTGCAGCACTCCACGGCAGAGCTGATCATTTCCATCGACTCCGATTGTATTTTTCACACCGAGGCGATCCGGGAGCTGGCGGCTTGTTTCTCGGAGCCTAAGATCGGGTCGGTGGGCGGCCGAGTTGGAGTTCGAAATCCTAACGAAAACGCGATTACCGCGATCCAGACATTTATTTACTACGCCGCGTTCCAGGTCTACAAGGTTCCGGAAAACTGGACGCGGAGCGTGGGCTGCATCAGCGGTTGCCTGTTTGCCATCCGGCGCGAGTTGCTGCTGGAGATCGAACCCAAGATTCGCAGCCGCCACTGGTTCGGCATTCCGGTGAACCAGGGCGAGGACCGGTTTCTTACTCATCAGACGCTGCTGCGCGGCTACGGAACCTATATCAACAACGACGCCGTGTGCTGGACCACGGTGCCCTCTACGTTGCCGGAGCTGTTCAAGCAGCAGCTGCGCTGGAAGCGCAGCATCGTGCGCGATCTTTTCTACACGTTGAGGACGCTGCCGCAGCACGTCTGGACCCTGCACCCGAATACAGTGCTGACGCTGGTGCTGACGCCACTGGGGGCGATCCTTGGGCTGCTGGTGGCGCTCACCGTGATTTCTGGGAATCCGATGGAGTTGGCCGGTCCGGCGCCGCTGATCGGATATCTCGCGATTGCGGCGATTCTCGCTTTGGTGATTCGACGATACAGCGCCCGGGAAGCGGTCAACAACCCGCTTGCCTTCGGCGCCTATTTAGCTTGGTCGGTGGTCAGCAGTTTATTCATTACTACGCTGGCGCTGTGTACGCTGGACTCTAGGGACTGGGGCACGCGAGCGAAAATACAGGAACCGGAACGGGAGAGCACGGATGGCGACGACGGACGTCAAGATGGAAGAAGTCAAGAAAGTGCCGGCTGAGGCAAAAGCTCCGCGCATCCAGCCGATGGTCTATAAGTCTGTGGTCACGGTTTATCGGATCTTTGCCATCATAACGCTCTATGCGGTGCTCTTGGGAGTGCTGGCGTACGGCTTTGTCATGGGCTTTTATGCCCTGAACACATCCTGGGCCGCGCCGGTGATTCTTTCTCCGGCTGATGACAAGAGTCTCGATTTCACCCAGAAGCTGGTGACCACGCGGCAGACGCTCGAAGATTTGAACGTGGACATGAAGCGGCTGCAGGATGGCGTTGCTGAAGTGACCAAGCACCGGGCCGCACTGCTGGCGCTCGCGCCCGAACTTCAGGCCGCCATTGTCCGGGAAAAACAGCACAACCGGGCCACCGGCCCGCAACTGCTGGAACTCGACAAGCAGAAGCAGGCCGACAACCTGAAAACGCAAACCGTCATGGCGCAAATCAAAGAAGTGGAAGCCACCATCGACAAAGATCTGGCCGCCGGCCTGATCACCAAGGGAGATGCAGCGACCCAGCGCGCCGCGCTCAATCAGGCCCAGAGCACTTATACCGACAGCAAGATCGGCGAAATCCTGCTTACCGACAGCATTCTGGAGAAGACGACGACCGATACCAAGTCGCTGGACGTGCTCGACAAGCAGGCCGAACTGATCTCGGAAGTGGCGCAGCTTGACATTGCAATCGGCGTGGCGCAGAAGCAGATCTACGAAGAGACGAAACAGATCAATATGCTGAGACAGGCGCTAGCCACGGCCAAGTCGACACCCTATTACCTCAGCGTGGACGGAGGCAACGTCGTGTACTTCGCTTTCGTGCCCTATGACAACCAGAGCAATATCTCCATCGGCACCGCCGTCTACGACTGTTACCTGAACATGGTAGCGTGCAGGAAGGTGGGCACGGTAAAGCAGATTTTTGCCGGCGAAGAACATGCCATCCATCCGATCTTCAAGACGGACATCCGCGGGTTTCTAATCCAGATGCAACTCGACCACACCGAGTCCGCAAAATCGAAAACCGTGTTCCTGAACCGCAAACCGCTTTTCTTCTGATCTTCAATCTCTGATCTTCATTTTGATTCTGAGGAGACGCAAGATGCTCTCGATTAAATTAGAGACCAAAACCTTCCCAGCAAAATTCGGCACCGGCTTCGCCGTAGTGATGCTGATGCTCTCGGTTGCTTTCGCGGCCGACGAGAATCCCAAGGACCAACAGGCCTATTGCCGATACGTAACCGAGCAAGCCGCGGCGCAGCGCGACCTGCTGCTCACGCCGAATGCGGTCGGCGGCGTGACCCAGCCCAACACCGGCTTGCCCATGCAGTTGGTGTGGGGAGTCTCCGGCAGCCTTTCCAATATGAGGAAGGCTGGGCTGACGATGGATGCGGCGCGCAAGAACTGCGAACTTTACAGCGCGACCTCTTCGGCGCAGCAGGATATCCAATATGCGCTGCCGAGCCTCGAGAAGCGCGCCCTGCAACACAGATTAGGGCTGATCCAACACGCAAGGGAAAGTCTGGACGCGCTCCTGGCCACGACCAACAAGATGCTGGAGGCGCAGAACGCGACCCGGCCCACGGCCTTCGCCTTACAAACCACCAGAATCAAGCTCGACGCGGATCGAGCCGATACGCAGTCGAAAGTTGTCGCCCTCTATACGCCGCCCTTGAGTGACCGGCCACTGCGGGAACTGGTCGCCGAGAAGCAGAGCAGGGAAGTTTACGAGCAAAAGGCTTTGGACAAACTAAACCGCCAGAATAACTGGGACGTGGCGCTTTCGGTGGGCGCGCACCAGCAGATCGATCCGTTGATTGATACCAAAGGAGCTTACGGCGAGGTGTCGGTAAGCTACAACCTCGCCAGCCGAGCCATCAACAAACATCTCGACCAAGCCGCCGACGCCTACGACGAGTGGAAGAAAGTTCAAGAAGGCGATGTCAGCCGCAACGCCGACATCCTTAAGCAGCAGCTTGCGGACGGCATTTCCGTCCAGGAGACCCGCCTCCAAGCCCTGCAAGAGGAACAGAAACAAATCGAAAGCAGTCTTCAGTTGGTGCGCGACGCCGAAACCTCCGCTGCCCTCGACTTCCGCAACCAGTTGGCCACGGCGCAATTGCTGCTGGAGGTCGAGATCGGAGATGCCAGTTTTCGCTTCGACGAACTGAAGGAGTTTCTGGGAAGAAATTTCTAGGCCCCTCACAGGGCGGGCCACCCTCAGGCGGAGTTGCAAGAGTGGCAGGCGGGCTGGTTGCCGGGGAACCCCCTACCCCCCCTTTGTCGATCTATTAGAATCATAGGGTTAGCGATACATTTCCGCAAAATCCTCAAAAATAAGGACTTATATGGAAACTCCTAAAGAATAAGGACTTAAACCGCATTTTCTCTTGCTCAGGGCTTCGGCGGCGGGCTGATGCCCGGTCGTTGCCACAAACTCCAAGATCCTTCGCTTCGCTCAGGATTTCGGCAGCGGGCTCACGCCCGCTAAACGCCTCAACTTCTGTTGTCAAAGAGCGCCGACTGATGGAGCTGGGGCAGCTTCGAGGTCCGTCTCCTGGGAGACGGGCGCACCTCGACCCTGGCACACAGGTCGATACCATTGTCACCGACGGGCAGTTAGAAGTCTGTGATGGTGCACACAGGATTTTTGTGATGAAAAAGGGTAGACGTCAGCAACCCAGCTGGCTCGACGAGAAAGGGCGGCGTTGCCGCCGCCCTCTTCGATGGTGCCCGAAACCTTAGGATTGGGAAAAGGACCTCTTAGGCGGCCTTCTCCGCAACAATCTTGTGCGTGATTGAGCTATCGACGTTGAAGGTCCGAACCACGGGCTCTGCGTCGAGCAGGGGCCGTATCATCTGTTGGATGACAGGGTACTGTTCCCGATGGTAGCGCTCAGCATCTTCTTTGGTATTCCAGAAACTGATCGCCAGGACGCGATCCGGTTCCTTATCCGATACCAAAAGGGTCTCATCCGCGAATCCGGTCTGTTTTTTCAGAATCGGCAGTACTTTTTCGTTGATAAGGGTAGCGAGGTCTCTTGCCTTTCCCGGCTTGGTGGTTACGTCGACAGTGCGTGTAAACATAGGAACACTCCTTCTGCGCTTGTTCTGAAAACGCTCGAGGCTACCGGTCGAAGCTGACCGGCTGCGTGGTGGGTCCCTGGGGTGGAGTCGGTCTTGCAACCAACTGCTTGACCACCATATATTCGGGCCGAAACCGTCATCAGGAGACGGACTTTCGGTCTTATGAATTCAACTGCCGAATGTCCTCGTGGGTCAGGGTCGTTGCTGGGCCGCTGGGTGCGGCTGAGTTTTGGCTGTGGCCAATGGAGACATCTCGAAGCTAGGCCCCAGTGGGGCCAGTGTCAATGCCCACTTTTGGTGCAATGCTGGGGACCTGGTTCTCAGGCGCTCTTCTTGGAAGTGATGGGGTAGAACACAGACCAACTCTGTTCTACGTTATCGCTGCTGCAATGCGGACAGAGGACTTCGCCTTCCTCGTATTCGGCCAGCGTCAGCACCTTTGAGAATGTTTTCTTGCAGGCGTGGCAGTAGAACTCGTAGTCGGGCATAGACCACCTCCCAACGGAACAGTCCTTAGATGAATTCTAGACCTCGGGTCGGTCAGGTTCAATCGTGGACTAGGTCACGAATTGTTTGCGTGGTTGGGTCGCGCAATGGCGCCGAAGTTTAGATCTACGGTGATGCCCCACTCTTCAAGTAACCATTCTGGAACATAGAGCCGATTCCTGTTTTGCTCACACCAGCCGCGGAGGTCACGCGAGCAGGTATACGTCTCTGTGGTGAGTTGCAGCTGTCTGACCCGCATTTCAAATTCAGTAGGCAGAGCGAGCGACGGCGCAATGGGACGCCCCCAATTGGGGTTCCCGCGTTTGCGCTTCGCAGTGGGGAGAGCAACCGGCATCGCCATAGGCCCCGATCATACTCCGCTGTGGGTGACTGTGCGGCAGAACCTTGTGAAGTGACGGGCGAACCGATTTGCTCCCAGCATTTTCAACTGGCGTAACATCCCGATTACACTCAGAATCCGGGTTCTGAGTGAAATCGCCTGTGGCTGTTGAAAAAGGAACCAAACCAGTAATTTCAGCGAATTTCCGCGCCTACGGCGAACGAAGATTCAATAACTTGCGAACGAATTTCGTTCGTGAAATCCTGTGAAAAGAGTTTTTCAACAGCCACGCCTGGTTTCAGCAACTATCCCTAATGGGGAGTGCTTTGTTACCTGCGGCCGGATGCACCCTCATTCTTTATGCGGTTGATAAACAACTGAACAAAGACTCCCGAGACCAGGCAACAGATAAATCCTATCCACAACCAGAACACATTTCTCCGTGCCCCTCCAAGCCCAAATACAAGAATACTTAGAAGACTCATCACGGCGGTGAGAAAGCTTTTCAGTTTCATTCCACGGTCTCGGGTGGGCGAGCGAATCTCGGACCATGGTCGGCTAACCACGGGAGAATGCCCCTTCCCGCCTTACTAAAATCGTAGACTCAGCTGCGAGTCGAGTCAACGGGGGTGGCCCGTCCTATCGCGAAGCGAAGGGCGGGGCTCTTAGCCTGCTTCGCGCCGCCGGACGGTAGGAAAGATTCCCTGCGTTTCGCGTCGGCTTGCGGTCCAGTGCGATTCGATCTCGACTACTCCCTCTTCTCCGGTCAAGTAGTGATGGAAGCTGCTCCATAACCAATCCTCCGGACGCTCCACCAATCCACGCTTCACCGGGTTGCGGCGAATGTAGCGCAGCTTCTCCACGCGCTTTTGCTCGCTCCAGACGTTGAAATCGTAATAGCGTGCTTGCCAGAAAGGGCTCTTCGCGGACGCGGGCCGCAGATTCCGGCAGACCATTTGTTTCAGCATTTGCAATACGAGCGCGAGGTTTTTACGCTCCGGTTCGCTTAATAACAGATGCACATGCTCGGGCATGACCACGTATCCGATCAGCCAGAAGCCATACCAGCGCCGCACGGTTTCAAGCGTCTGCACAAATAGATCGCGCGCCGGCGGATCGGCGAGGAGCGGTTTGCGATGATAGCAGCTGAAAGTTACAAAATGAAGCTGGCGGGTCTGCTGATAGCGCTTCAGTCCCCACGGCATGAAGGAGATTAGGCTCGTCGGCGGTGATTGCGCTGTGACGGCTGAACATTGGCGGTGTAACATTCCCTGCGTCGCAGTCACAATTTCTGCCGATGCCACACTAACTGCCGCAGATCGCGCTCCGCCATCGTCGGCCGCCAGATGCGCGGAAAGCGCTCGCTCAGCAGCAACTCCAGCAAGTGGGCCGCGTCGCGCGCATCCGTCTTCTGCTTACGCACCACCGAGGCCCGGATCTGTGCCGCATCCCCGATCCAGAGTTCGTGTCCCAACTCGGCCAGCATGCGCTCGAACCAGCGCGTGTGCCCGGTGGCCTCGATCCCCACTCGCACCGGACCCGACAGCGCTGCATAAAATGCTCGCGCCTCTCCGCTCTGGTGCTCTAACCGGTGCTCGATCAGTTCGCCGGTCTCTTGGTCCAGCATCGCGATCTGCTGGTAGCGCGTATGTAAATCACAACCTACAATCTTCATGTGCTCGGCTCCTTTCCTCCGAGCCCTGGTTGCTTGAGCGCACCAAGTTTACTCGGCGGCTTGGGAGCCGACACGTTATCTAATCAGGCTGAAGCCGGGCCTTTTCAAAGCACCTATTTTTGAAACACGCCCTAACCAGCAAATAGGAGAAATCCCCTAAACGGTGGATAATAGTAGCTACAGGTGGTCGACCTGCGGCGGTTGGTGCTAAGCTGATCCCCCTCCCCTCGACTTGGCCCAGACGACCCGGCCCAAGACGTGCCGAAATGCAATCTGGAATTCGTCCCCGAGCGCCGGAACGAGATTCCAATGCGCAGCACCAAGTATTTGCCCCGGGGGGAGCAATGGGGATGAAGAAACTGTTGGTGACCGCTTTCGTGCTTCTGTGCATGTGGTATGCGAAAATCATCATGGGACTGATCGACAGGGTCCTCAGCCGTTTCGCTCACTTGATACGCTGAATCTCCGGGTCCTCACCTCCCGATGGGCTTACCTGATTCGCCCCCTAGGCAGCCCGTGGCGGGTGGCCCGTCCTATCGCGAAGCGAAGGGCGGGGCTTCTAGGCCTGGCCCGCGCAGCTGGACGGTGGGAAAGATTCCACCACTTTTCGCGTCGGGTTGCGGTCCAGTGCGATTCGATCTCGACTACTCCCTCTTCTCCGGGCGGGTGGCCCGTCCTATCGCGAAGCGAAGGGCGGGGCCTTTAGCCTGGCCCGCGCAGCCGGACGGTTGGAAGGATTCCCCACTTTTCGCGTCGGGTTGCGGTCCAGTGCGATTCGATCTCGACTGCTCCCTCTTCTCCGGGCACGAGTCAGAGGCAGCGGACAGGAGTGTCCGCTCTACACAAACCAATCCTCCGGACGCTCCACCAATCCACGCTTGACTGGGTTGCGGTGAATGTAGCGCAGCTTCTCCACGCGCTTTTGCTCGCTCCAGACGTTGCAATCGTAATTGTTCGAAATCCATTGACATAAGACCCGTAGCGCGTGACGATAGAGATCTGATTGGGGCGGTTTCGAGCCCGTCAACCAAGACGGCCCTCGAAGCTGCCCCAAACCAATTTTCAGCGCTCTTTGACAAGATAACTCGTTGGTTCTTAAAGACTTTACCCGCAAGCCCTTTAAACCCAAAGACCTGGCGGGAACCACCCCCTAAGTCTTTGATTCCAAAAGACCGAAAAAAAGGGGGGGTAGGGGTAGTAGTGGCGCAGACGGGGCGGAACTCAGTCACCGCACACCCAAAATCAACGGCCGCGGGCGAGGGCGCCCGCGCCACACGAAGGTTTCCGGCTAGTTGACGACCAGCTCGATCGTCGCGGAGTTTCCGCCAAGTTTGTGCGGAGTGCGGTTGAGCAGGCCAACAGCAGGTCCTTCGCTTCGCTCAGGATGACAAAGTGTTTTGTGGTTACTCGCGCTCCGACAACTTTCTTACTGCCTTGGCAATTTCCGGCAGCTTGGCGTAGGCGGCGCAGCACTTCAACCACAAGCGGTGATCGATGGCGGGAGCGCCGCTGACCATGGCTCCGGCGGGAACGTCGTGCGGGATGCCGCTTTGGGCGATGGCGATGGCTCCGTCGCCGATTTTGACGTGGCCGGAGACGCCGACTTGTCCGGCGAGAATTACGTTGTTGCCGACATCCGTGGTTCCGGCCAAGCCTACCTGCGAGATGAGCAGCGTGTCGTGGCCTACGGTGCAGCTATGGCCTACCTGAACCAGGTTGTCGATTTTCGTGCCGCGTCCGATGCGGGTCTCGCCTACGCTGGCGCGGTCGATGCAGGTGTTGGCCTGGATCTCGACGTCGCTTTCGATGACCACGTTGCCGGACTGGATAATTTTGTGCCAGTGGCCGTCGTCGTCCTTGGCGAAGCCGAAGCCGTCGATGCCTACCTTGGCGCCATTCTGCAGCAGGACGTTGTCGCCCAGTCGGCAGAATTCCCGGACTACGGCGTGGGCGTGCGCGAAGAAATTGTTGCCTATGGTGACTCCGCGATAGATGACTACGTGGGCCAGCAGGACGGCGTTGTCTCCGATCTTGACGTCTTCGTCGATCACCACGTAGGGGCCGATGTGCGCGTTCTTGCCTAGCTTCGCTTGGGGATGAACTACCGCGGTGGGATGGATTCCGGGGGCGTAGCTTGGCGGCTGGTAGAAAAGTTCTATCGCCTTTGCCCAGGCTAGATAGGGATTCTTGCTGCGCAGCATTCCCGTGGAGATCGCGGGAAAGTTTTCGGCGACTATGACTGCGGAAGCTGAGGTGGTCTTGCCTGCGGCGTTGTACTTGGGATTGGACACGAAGGTCAGCTGGCCCGGACCGGCTTGTTCGATTCCGGCTACGGCGGTGATTTCGGTGTCGGGAGAAGCGTTGTCCAGGCGGGCGTTGAGCGCGGTGGCAATGTCGGCGAGTTTCATAGAATGGGTCCGGGAGAATTGTAATCGAGCAGGTCTCAGTTGCAGGTCTCAGGTCTTAGGTGTCAGGTCTTAGGAAAAACAAGATCAACCCATGTCACAGTGAATCCGAGGGGCTTTTCCTGAGACCTAAGACCTGACACCTGACACCTGATTTTCTACTGCTCGAACAGCGTGACTTGCCTTGTATCCGGCTGGCCGCCTTTGCGGCGGCGGTTGGCGGCTCCTATTACTGCTAGCACCGTCACCGACGTCAAGGCTTCTCTGGGCACGAAGACTCGTTGCGTGTTCGAGCGCAGGTCGGGAGGGTTCATCAGGAATCCTTCGGCGGGATTTTGGGTTAGGTCGTTGGGCAGGATGCCTTCGATTACTTCGCTGTCTTTGAACTTCAGGCGCACCCAGAGGCCTTCCGTTCTTGGACGGGTGGTGAAGGTCTTGCGGAGCATCACATCGGCGTCGGAAAACTCACGGACAAAATAAACGGCCTTGATGTCGCGCAGATCGATGGCGACTACATTGCCGGACGTGTTGAGCAGTTCCAGCTTGCCCTGCACCACAAAGTTGGCGGGAGCGACGAAGCCACTGACCGAGTCGCGGTCGTGTTTCCGCACGATTACTTTCTTGTGGGTCGAGGGCATGGCGGTTGGGACGCTCTCCAGTTCGTAACGCAGTTCGTAACGACAGGGTGATCGCGCCCGCAGCTTGGCGCTGGGGGCTAAGTTCTCGCGGACAAGAGTGTCCGCGCCACACCTCCAGATGGGATTCTCGCACTTTCCGGATGAATTCGCCCAGTTTGTGCCTTCGCAGTAGCCAAACGGTAAACGTTGTGTTATTTTCTGTTGTTTACTGAATTGCGGTGATGCGGTATAAGTCTAATGTCTAGAGGGATTTAGATTCCGCCGCCGGGCCGCGCGGCGGTTCGCGGCGGCTTCCCTGTGGAAATCTTGTGAATAACGCCCCGGTTGAGCCCAACGAAGGGCCACCGCACGGCGACTAGGAAGGCATGGCCGATTACATATACACACTGGAAACCCGGCTCTCGCCGGACCAACAAAAGGCAGTCGCACTGGTCCTAGACGCCGCCAAGGCGGCGGGGATGAATCTCTATCTGACCGGTGGCGCCATCCGCGACATCATTACCGGATTCCCCATTCGCGATCTGGATTTCACGGTCCAGGGCAACGCGCTCAAACTGCAAAAAGATCTGGAGCGGGCGGGCGCGGTGGTGGGTGACGCCGACGACGAAACGCGGGCCTTGCTGCTGACGCTGCCCGGCGGCGTGCGCGCCGAGATTGCGATGGCGCGCTCGGAGCGCTACGACAAGCCCGGCAAGGCGCCGCAGATAGCTCCGGCGACGATCATTGAAGACCTTCGCCGCCGCGATTTCACCGTGAACGCGATGGCCCTGTCGATGAACGAAGGATCGCGCGGGTTGTTGATGGATCCCTTCAACGGCTCCGCCGACATCGAATCCAAAGTGATCCGCGTACTGCATAACTACGCGTTTCTTGAGGAACCGTCGCGGATGATCCGGGCCACGCGCTTTGCTGCGCGGTTCCACTGGCCGCTGGAAGAGCGGACGCAGGCGCGTTACGAATCGGGGAAAGAAAACGGCTACATCGAGTACATCCGGAATGCGAGCATCGGATACGAGATCGAGCAGTTGGCGTACGAGGACGATCCGCACGGCGTTTTGAAGGCGTACGAAAAAGAGGGATGGCTGAAAGTGCTGAATCCGCGCTGGAGCACGGCCAAGGTGGACACGGCCGGATTGGGCGCGCTGATGAAGACGCGTCAGCAAATGAACGAGCTCGGATATACGCCGGAAGTTGCCCCGGCGGTGCTGCATTTCCTTACCGAGCGGCTGGGGGACAGTGATATTTCGGATTTGCGCCGGGCGATTCCGCGCAAGGATCTGGTCGAGTCGTGGAAGGATCTGGATTCGAATGCCCACAGCCTGGCTAAGCGCTTGTCGGGTAAAGAGGCGGCCACGCCATCGCGGACGTGGCAACTGCTGTCGTCGGCGCGTCCGGAGATGATTTTGTTTCTTGCGATCACGGCGCGGCAGCAGGCGGTGGCGCAGAAGATCAAGAATTTCTTTACGAAATGGAGGCAAGTGCAGCAGAAGATTCCACTGCCCGAAATGACGGAGCTGCGAATTACGCCGCAGATGCCGGAGTATCCGAAGATCGCGAACGACGTGTTCATGCTGTTGCTGGATGGCAAGCTGCGTTCGCGGACCGAGACTCTGAAATACCTCAAACCGCTGGCGCCGCCACCTCCGCCACCGCCACCGCCACCGACAAAGCGCGGCCGAGGAGCCAAGGCTGCGGCTGCGGCTCCGGCTCCTACGGCGACGGGCAGCAAGCCGGGCGCTGGGGGGAAGGGGAAAGCGGCGTCGGCTGCGGCCGCGCCGGTTCCGGTGAAGCCCGTGGCTGCGGCAAAGCCCTTGCCAGCGAAACCCGCTGCGGCTGCCAAGGCGAGCAAGCCAGCCAAGGCGGTTGTCGCCAAGAAACCGAACAAACCTGCCAAGCCTTCGAAGCCGGCTGCGAAAAGGAAGGTGAGTACCCCCGCCAAGGGCAAGAAAAAGGGCAAATGAGGCGGTGTCAAAACTGCGCTATAATTGTGGTATGCGGCGCTGGTTGTCCATAGCGACGTTTAGCCTGATTCTGCTCACGCTGCCGGTGTGGGCACAGCATCGCGGGGGCGGCGGTGGCGGGCACATCGGCGGGGGCGGCGGCACTCACTTCGCCTCGCATGGCGGTTTTTCCGGACGCTCCTCTGCCGTACACGCCTCGGGCGCGTTTCACGGCGGCAGTCTTGGCCGCGGAGCCGGCGTTCATTTTCGAACTGGAAACCCCGACCACCATCATCGCGGCTTTTACGGACGACCGGGTTTTTACCCTTATTACCCTTACGCGTCCTATTATCCCTACGGCTATTACGGCTACGAGGATCCGTTTTTCTATGACACGGAAAACGAAGATCAGGATTCGTATGCCTCGTATCAGGATCCCTCTTACCCCGCTCCACCTCCTGAGGGCAGCGGATTGCGGAGCGACGTTCAGGCGCTGAGCGGAAAGATCGACCGGCTGCAAGCAGATGTCGAAGCGCGCAATCGGCCGAAGGAGATGGAGCCCGCGACGGCACTGGTTTTCCAAGACAAGCATGTAGAAGAAGTGCGGAATTACGCGATTGCCGGTGGAACGCTCTGGGTGCTTAACCAGAATGCCGCGAAGAAGATTCCACTCGCCCAGCTCGATCTTCCTGCCACGGTCAAGATGAATGACGATCGCGGCGTGGATTTTCAGGTGCCGAGATAGCGCTTCGTCTCGCAAAATTGCACCAGTTTCTGTCATTGCGCGAATTTTTCCAGCCGTTAGAATGAATCCGATCCGCTAAGACCCAAAAGCCAAAAGCCATTTCATGAGCCAAAACCAATTCGTCCATCTGCATCTGCATAGCGATTACTCTCTGCTCGACGGCGCTTGCGACGTTGAGAAACTCGTTGATCGGGTTCAGAAACTTGGCATGCCCGCGGTCGCCATGACCGACCACGGCAATATTTTTGGCGCGGTGCATTTCGTAAATGCGGCGCACAAGGCCGGGGTCAAACCGATTGTTGGATGCGAACTCTACATCTGCAAGAAAGACGACCACGTCATCACGCGCACTCCCCCCGACGGTGACACTTATAACCATCTGCTGGTGCTGGCGGAAAACGAAGAAGGCTACCGCAACCTGGTGAAGATCACCTCGGAAGCCTCGCTGCGCGGCTTTTACTACAAGCCACGCGTGAGCAAGAAATTTCTGGCGGAGCATTCAAAGGGGCTGATCGGGCTATCCGGATGTCTGAAAGGCGAAGTCGCCGAGCGCCTAACGGAAGGGAAGTACGAGGCGGCGCGGTCCGCGGCCGGATTCTACCGTGATCTCTTTGGCAAAGAGAACTTCTTCCTCGAGATTCAGGACCAGGGCTTGGAGATGGAGCACCGCATCCATTCGGGGTTGTTCCAGTTGGAGAAGGATCTCGGGCTGCCCCTGGTCGCGACCAACGACAGCCACTACCTCTGTGAAGACGACGCGCACGCCCAGGACGTGATGCTGTGCATTCAGACGGGGAAGTCCATTCAGGAAACCAACCGGATGAAGTTCGAGGGCACGCAGTTCTACGTCAAGAACGGCGACGAGATGTTGCGCGTGTTCAAAGACTCGCCTGAGGTGCTTTCGCGCACGCTCGAGATTGCCGAGCGCTGCAATTTTCGACTGGAGAAGGTTCCCAGCCCATTTCCGCGCTTTGACGTTCCCGACGGATTTACTCCCGATAGTTATTTCGAGCACATCACGCGGCAAGGATTCGCGCGGCGCATGGAGAGTCTGCGCACGGCGGCGGCTAACGGCCGGCTCAAACATTCCCTTGCGGATTACGAGCAGCGATTGGCGCGCGAGATCGCCATCATCCAGCAAATGAAGTTCTCGGGCTATTTCCTGATCGTCTGGGACTTCATCCGCTACGCCCGCGAACGCGGCATTCCGGTGGGCCCGGGGCGCGGATCGGCGGCGGGGGCGGTGGTCGCGTATTCGCTCGGGATCACGGACATCGATCCCCTGCAGCATGAACTGCTGTTCGAACGCTTCCTGAACCCGGAACGCATTTCCATGCCGGATATCGATATCGACTTCTGCATGAACCGGCGCGGCGAAGTGATCGAATACGTCACCCACAAATACGGGCGGGAAAATGTGGCGCAGATTATTACGTTCGGCACGATGGCGGCTAAAGCCGCGATCAAGGACGTCGGCCGCGCGATGGATATGCCCTATAGCGATGTCGACCGCATCGCGAAAATGGTTCCGACCACGCTGAATATCAAGCTGGACGATGCGCTCAAGGAGTCGGTGGCGCTGCAGGAGGCGTATCAAAAAGATCCGCAGGTGCGGCAGTTGCTCGATACGGCGCGGAAGCTGGAAGGTTTGGTGCGGAATTCCGGCGTACACGCCGCGGGCGTGGTGATTTCGCCGCGTCCTCTGATTGAACTGGTGCCGCTGCACAGAACCAAGAACGACGAAATCGTCACTGCGTTCGACATGAAGGCCATCGAAAAGATGGGCCTGTTGAAAATGGATTTTCTTGGGCTGACAACGCTCACCATTCTCGACGACGCGTTGAAACTGATCGCGCAGAGGGGGACGATTCTGAAGCTGGACGACATCCCGCTCGAAGACCAGGAGACGTACGAGAAAGTCTTTCATAAGGGATTGACCTCGGGCGTGTTTCAGTTTGAATCGCACGGGATGCGCGACGTTCTGCGCCGCTATCAGCCGAATTCGATTGAAGATCTCACCGCATTGAATGCGCTCTACCGCCCCGGGCCGATCCAAGGTGGCATGATTGACGATTTCATCGAGCGCAAGCACGGGCGCCGGAAGATTGAATACGAATTGCCCGAGCTGAAAGAGATCTTGCATGAGACGCTGGGCGTGATCGTGTATCAGGAACAGGTGATGCAGGCGGCGAACCGGCTCGCCGGCTACAGCTTGGGGGAAGCGGACCTGTTGCGGCGGGCAATGGGCAAGAAGAACGTCGAGGAAATGGCTAAGCAGCGCGAACGGTTTGTGCAGGGCGCGACGCAGCGCGGTTTTCCGCCCAGGAAGATCGAAAAGATTTTCGATCTGATGGCGCAGTTTGCCGGCTACGGCTTCAATAAGTCGCACTCGGCGGCGTACGCGCTGCTGGCGTATCACACTGCGTACTTGAAGACGCACCATCCGCTGGACTTCATGGCGGCGCTGCTGACTTCGGTGACCGGCAGCACCGATGATGTCGTGAAGTACATCAACGAATGCCGCGAGATGGGGATTGCAGTCGAGCCGCCCGATATCAACGTGAGCGATGCGAACTTTACCCCGCATGGGCAGGCGATACGGTTTGGGCTGGCCGCGGTGAAGAACGTGGGCGGAAATGCGATCGAGTCCATCGTCGGGGCGCGGAAGAAGTTGGGCCGGAATTTCCGGTCGTTCTACGAATTCTGCGAAGAAGTCGACCTGCGGCTGTTGAACAAGCGCGTACTGGAGTCGCTGATCAAGAGCGGCGCCATGGATTGCTTCGGGCGGCGGGCACAGCTCATGAAAGCGCTCGACACTGCGATCGAACAGGCGCAGAAGGCGCAGCGCGACGCGGAGTCGGGACAGCACGGGCTGTTTGGCGTGTTTGCGGATGAAACGGCGCAGGCGGCGAACGACGCGCTCCCCAACGCGCCCGACTGGGACGAGCACACACGGCTCCAGGCGGAGAAAGAAATCCTCGGATTTTTTATTACCGGGCATCCGATGGAGAAGTACAAGGAGAAACTCGCCGACTTGAATGCGCTCTCCACCGAAGATATTGCCGCCATGAAGAAATCCACCAACAAGGACGAGAACATCACGACGGCGGGTTTGATTTCGGGGTTGCGAGTCGCAAAGTCGAGAAGGGGCGAACTGTGGGCGCAAGCGGCGCTGGAAGATATGTCGGGCAAGGTGGAGCTGCTGGTATTTCCCGAGGCCTACAGGAAACTCGCGGAGAAAGTAAAGCTCGAGGTTCCGGTGCTGATTCGCGGGGGCGTGCGCATTGAAGAAGGCGCGAATCCCAAGGTTACGGCCAACGATATCACTTCGCTCGACGAAGCTCCGGTGACGTTGGCGAAGGCGCTCCGCATACGGATTCCCCTCGGCAGTGCGACGGAAAGCACGGTCGATGCACTGCACGCGCTCTGCAGCGAGCGCAAGGGCGAGGCGCAGGTATTGTTTGACGTGGAGCGGGAAGGCGATTTCATGGCCGTGATGGAAGCGGAAGGCTATAATGTGATGCCGGACCGCAATTTCTTGAGCCGCGTGGAAGAGCTGTGCGGGCGCGGCAGCGTGCGCAAAATCAGTTGATCGTGCAAAGGAAGAGCATGCCAGCTCACCGACGCGGCCGATGAGACGAGCAAAAATAAAGCGTGCGGATAAGTCCGATCGTGCGGCGGAAAGCGGCGCGAAACACGGCGCGGAGAATGCCGCCGTCGCCAGCGCGGACTTCATGCTCTCGATTGTGGAAGCACATCATACCCGAAAGAATGGGAACGTCATCAAGATGGATTCTGGATTGAAGGCGCAGCAGGAACTGGAAAAAATCGAGCAGCAGATCACCAAGCTGCAGACGCTGGAAGGGCAGAGCGCGGAAACGCTTCGGCAAGTTCAGCAATTGCATGAGCGGGTCGACGGCCTGCGCCGCGAGATTTCTTCGCACCTGAACGCATGGGAGCGCACGGAACTGGCGCGGCATCCGCAGCGTCCCTACACGCTCGATTATGTCGAGCGCATTTTTACCGATTGGAGCGAAATTCACGGGGATCGCGGCTTCCGCGACGATCCGGCGATTGTCTGCGGGATGGCTCGCTTTCACGGCGAGGAAGTCATCGTAATCGGCCAGCAGAAGGCGCGCGATGCGAAACAGCGCGTGTATCGCAACTTCGGCATGGCGCACCCGGAAGGATATCGGAAAGCACTGCGGGTGATGAGGATTGCGGAGAAGTTCAAGCGGCCGATTCTAACGTTTGTCGATACCGATGGCGCCTATCCCGGGCTGCACGCCGAAGAGCGGGGACAGGGAGAAGCCATCGCCCGCAACCTGCTCGAAATGGCGCGCCTGGAAGTGCCGATCATCGCGACCGTGATTGGCGTCGGCGGCAGCGGCGGAGCGCTGGCGATTGCCGTGGCCGACCGCGTGTTGATGATGGAAAATGCCGTGTACTCGGTGATTTCGCCGGAGGGCTGCGCCTCGATCATGTGGCGCGATACCAGCAAGAAGGCTCTGGCGGCGGAGGCCATGAAGATCACGGCGAAAGATTTGAGCGAACTAGGCTGCATCGATGCCATCATCCCGGAGCCTGCTGGCGGCGCGCATACCGACCATGCGCAGGCAGCGGAGTTGCTTGACCGGGCGCTGCAAGAGGAATTGGCTAAACTCAAGCGGCTGCCGCTCGGGGATCTGCTGGAAACCCGCTATCAGAAATTCCGCAACATGGCGCAGTTCTTCCAGGTGGAAGCGTAGGAACGGCGAGGCCACATGCCGCTGGTGTTTGAGTGGGACTCTCGCAAAGCCAAAAGCAACCTGCGGAAGCATGGAGTCAGTTTCGATGAAGCGTGTACGGTCTTCGATGATACTAGGGCGACGATCTTTCCAGACGAGGATCATTCCAATGGCGAGGAACGCGAGATTATCGTGGGGTATTCGATCCTCGATCGGATGTTGTTGGTGAGCTTCACGGAACGCGCCATGGACCGGGTCCGAATCATCAGCGCTCGCGAAGCGACACGAAGAGAGCAGAAGGACTATGAAGAAAGCATCGGCAGTTAAGTCTCGCGGATTGCATCGCTCAAGAGATCTGCGGAGTGAATACCGGTTTGACTACGCGAAAGCTCGGCCCAACCGCTTCGCACGTCGTGCGCGGGTGAAGTCGGTCGTGGTACTGCTTGCGCCGGATGTTGCGAAGGTATTTAAGACTGGCGAGTCGGTCAACGACGCGCTGCGGGCGATCATGAAGGCGGTACCGCGGCGAAAAGCAGCAGCGAGTTCGAACTGAACGGTTTGACGAGTGTGAGTGGCGGCGAAATTGATAAGGGCTCGCCTACAGAATCGGCAAATGCAAACACGGCTGTACCAGGAAATCCAGCGAGTTGATTTGTTGTAACGCCTGTTCCACCAGCGACGCTTTACATTCCTCGAGCGTAATCAAGAAGGGCAGGTGTGATTTCGGGCAGCCCGGCTTCTGCAGTACGGAATCGATGTTGATGCCGCTGTGGGAGAGAATTGTGGCGAGGCTCGCGATGATGCCTGGGCGGTCCCTCACCAGAAAGCGCAGATAGTGCTTGGTGGTGAAATCGGCGGTGACGGTGGGCGTTGTTTCGGCGGGCTGGCCGGCATCCGTCATCGTGATGCCGGCTTGCTGGGAGCGAGCGATGGCCAGAATGTCGGAGACGACCGCGACGGCGGTGGGATGTCCGCCTGCGCCGTGGCCTCCAAACACCGTCTGGCCGCCGTAGGTTCCGGTTGCCATGACCAGATTCTGGCTGCCCTCCACGCGCGCCAAGGGCGATGAGAGCTCGACCAGCGCCGGCTGGACCGCGGCAAACAGTTCCTCGCCTTTCGGCTTTCTGTTCGGCTTTGTGCTCAGATTTGTGCCCGACTCTGTTTTCAATTCCGCCCAGGAAATCTGGCGAATCGTGCAACCCAGCTGGTTCGCGTATTCAAAATCAACCGCGTCGATGGCGGAGATGGAGCGCGCCACGATGCTTTCAGGCCGGACGTTACAATGCAGTCCGACGCGCGCCAGGATAGCGAGCTTCGCCCGCGCGTCCAGGCCCTCGATGTCTTCGGTGGGATCGGCCTCGGCGAAACCGAGCTTCTGCGCCTCGCGCAAAGCCGTGGCGAAGGGAATGCCGTTCGTCTCAATCTGGCTGAGAATGTAGTTGCAGGTGCCGTTGAGGATGCCGCAGATCCGGAAGAGTTCGTCGCCGGCCAATCCTTCATGCAACCCGGAAATCACCGGCACGCCGCCCGCTACCGACGCGCCAAAGTGGATTTGCCGTTTCATTTGGCGGGCCAGGCCGATCAATTCCGGGCCGCAATGCGCGATCAACTGCTTGTTGGCGGTGACCACGGATTTGCCCGAGGTGAGCGCGCGCCGGATCCAGTCTTCGCTGGGATCGAGGCCGCCCATGACCTCGACTACGATGTCGGCGTTCGACGACAAAATGTCGTCGATCTTCTCCGTCCACTGCACCGAGGAGGGAAGCCAGTCCACTTTTTTCCGGGCCACGTTGCGATTGAGGACGTGGGTCAGGCGCAGGTGTGTGTTGGAGCGCTCGCAAAGAATTCGCGCTACGGAACTCCCGACCGTGCCGAAGCCGAGCAGAGCCACCTTGCAGCTCGATGCGCCAGCGTTTCGTTCGCTAACGTTTCGTTCGCCAACGACAGCGCTGTTGCCGGTGGAATCGAGTTTAGAAGCCATTCCATCTCCCCTGCTTCGGATTGTTCCCGCCTCGTTCTATTATCACCGAAGCCTCCCATTCCCGGGCGCGAATGAGTGGGGAATCTGGCAATCACCACGGAAGGTCTGGAATCGAAGCTGCGGGTTTGCTCGAAACGCTTTCGACCAGGATTGGTCTTTCGGGGGACCGGAAAAGGCTCTGGCAGGCTGGGAGGCTCTTGCTTACGTACTGAGGGCGGTCTGGCTGTACAATTCGCGCGCGTGCTCGGTGTAGCATGTCGGGCAGAATATCTTGCCGCAACACTCGCAGTCCTCTGCGTGATGCCCGCAGACTTCGCGGTGGCACTTGGCGCAGTGAGCCAGATGCGAGCGCACGCATCCGGCGATGCTGCACCTTCCCACCGTGTCGACAGTGTAGTCCTTGTCTTGGGCCGTCATATTTCCCTCCCTCGACGGACCTGTCTCCCACGGATCAGTTTAAACCCCAAGACAGGGCGCGAGTATGCCGCTAAACCTTGCCCGGCATACGGCGGACGAAAACACTGTGATGGGCGAAAATCCACGAACTTTAACACGAACTCTGAACGGATCGGAAAGCCCAGTTCTCGAAAAGCGCGACCAGAGGGGCACCCTGCTACAGTTGAGGGTTCTTGGACAATCGTTCGGCGACCCGCTCCGTGATCTCCTTGTAGATTAGATCGTCGTGCAGGAGGTTGAAGTCAGGATTGCGGTTCAGATACAGCAGACCTGTCTCCCGCTTCTCGTAGGCCGCTTGCAGGTATTGCAGCGCTTCTTCCTTCTTGCCCAGCAAAGCGCAGGTAGTAGCCAAATCGTAGGCCGAATGAAACAGCATACGAACGGCCTTCTTTATGGCACCACGTATCAAGGCGGCACGAGCACCCTTTGCAACACAGGTGGTTGCGGCGTGGTTTACAGCCTGGATATCGGAGCGAAGCCGTTCCTGCAGTTGGCGCTGACTTCGGGCAAGGCCGGCACCTTGGTCGGCATGTTCGGTCAAGGCTTCGATAGCGCCTCGGTGGTGAAGTTTGGTGGAGTCGCGGCCACCTCGATCACGCTCACGGGCAGCACCTACATTGTTGCTACGGTGCCTACGGGAGCTCTCACGGGCAAAGTCACCGTCACCACGGGCTCAACCATACTGACCAGTTCGCAGACCTTTACCGTGCACGATTCCTGGACCAGCGGGGCAGTGATGCCGACGGCGGTGTTTGGGGCTGCCAGTGCGGCCATCGGCACCAAAGTCTATGTTGTGGGCGGAGCCACTAGCAGCGCCATCGTTAATAACAACCAAATCTACAATACCGGCACCAACAAGTGGACGACGGGCGCAGCCATGCCGACAGCCCGATTTGGCACCGTTGGCGCGGTCGTCAACGGCATTCTGTATGTCATCGGTGGGAACACCAACGGGAGCACGCAAACCAGTGTAGTGGAGGCGTACAACCCGACGACCAACACCTGGTCAACGAAAACGGCGATGCCGACGGCGCGAGACAGCGTTACGGCGGCTGTCGAAAGCGGCAAGATCTACGTCATCGGTGGCTATGCGAATGGGAGTGATCGGCTCACAACCGTCGAAAGCTACAATCCGGCGACGAATACCTGGGCAACCGAAGCGCCGCTGCTGGTGGGCAAATCCGATCCAGCCGTGGGGTTGCTCGGAACCACTATAGTGGCTACGGGTGGCCTGGACGATTCTGGCGTCACGGGCGATAACGAAGGCTATAGCGCCTCGAAGAATACTTGGACGACTCTGGTCGCGGATCCGACGCCGCGGCAAGCGGGCTGTGTGGCCGCCATCACTGGGCTGCTGTATTCCGCAGGCGGAACGAATGGAACATCCCCGGTGAGTGTCAACGAATCCTTCAGCGCCACGACCAAGAAGTGGACGACTCTCGCTTCCATGCCACAGGCGTTGGTCGGACCGGGGAGCGCGGTCGCCGGTAACCTTCTGTATTGCTTCGGCGGCTCCAGCAACGGGGTTGTGTTTGGAGGTACTGTCTACAACAACGTACAGATCTATAGGCCGTAGTTGAGGGGTTGGTCTGCAGAGCGAGCCCGCCGTAACCGAGTTACGGCGGGCGCGAACCGATCGCAAAGGAGGAGGCAATGAGGATGGAAAACACTTCGTCAACGTATTTCGACTCCCCGCGAGAGCTCAATTGGAAGCTGGCATTGTTCTGTCTGGCGGGGATTCTGGTAGTTGTGACTACCCAGAGTGCCTTTGGGCAGGGCCATCAGGTGGTCCCGATCAATGTTCCTGGTGCTCGTGCTGGTTTCACGATGTGGCGCGGGCGTTCCAGCCCGCGCCATCGTATTGGCGGCAACGAGTCATTCCAATTGACAACGAAAAAGTGGACGACGCTCACTCCCATCCCGCAATCCACCATATTCCCCGGTTCTGCCGCGTACGGGCAGGTCTACTGCTTTGGCGGATAGGCATCGTGGCAGGGGAGCGCCATCAACAACGTGCAGATTTACCAGCCGTAGATGAGGTGTTGTTCCGTGGAATGAGCCCACCGTGCAGGTGTACGGCGGGCGTAAACACCTTGTCAGCGATTCGCGAAATTGCTGAGATGGTGCCCGCGTGACTCTGCCTGTTGCCGCTCTGATTAACTCCCTCCACCTTTGGACGCGTATAATAAAGGGTTTTCCCGCTTCACTCCGCTAAACTTCCGGGCGATGGGGTTTGCCCGGTCAATGCATGGGTATGGTTAAGACAAGAAAGGCATAGGGGAATGGCCACTACGGATGTCGTGCCCCAGGAATCGTCAGGTCAATTGGGGCAAGCGCGTGTCGTGAACGACATGAGCATTCAGGTTGCGACGGTGAATGGTTCGGGGTCGCAGAGTTCCAACACAGTTTTGTTGCGCAGCATTTTCCAGATGGGCGTGCCGATTTCGGGGAAGAATTTGTTTCCTTCGAACATTGCCGGGCTGCCGACCTGGTACACCATCCGCGCTAACCAAGACGGCTATATCGCGCGCAAGAAGGAGATCGACCTCCTTATCGCGATGAATGCGGAGACGGCGCAGGACGACGTGAAGACGCTCGGACCGGGTGCTGCGGTGCTTTATGACGAGCCGCTGGCGCTCGACAAGGTGCGCGGCGATTTGATTTATTACGCCGTGCCCTTCGATAAGCTGGCGGCGACGGTGGGTGCGGAAGCCAAGCTGCGCAAGCTGATCAAGAACATGATCTACGTCGGAGTGGCGGCGCACCTGCTGAAAATTGACTATGCTGAGGTGGAGAAAGCAATTCGCAAACAGTTCGCGACTAAGGCGAAGGCGGCGGCTTTAAATCTGGCGGCGGCGAAGGCCGGCCACGATTATGCCGTCGCAAACCTGAAGAAGCGCGATCCCTACTACATCCAGCGCATGGATAAGACGGCGGGCAAGATCATCGTCGACGGCAATTCCGCCGCTGCTCTGGGATGTATGTTTGCCGGTTGTACCGTGGTCACTTGGTATCCGATCACGCCGTCGTCGTCGCTGGTCGAGACGATGATTACTTACATGAAGGAACACCGCGTCGGGCCGGATGGCAAAGCGACGTTTGCCATCGTCCAAGCCGAAGACGAACTGGCGGCGGTGGGCATGGTAATCGGTGCGGCTTGGGCGGGCGCGCGCTCCATGACTGCTACTGCCGGTCCGGGCATCTCGCTGATGGCGGAGTTCACGGGACTGGCGTACTACGTCGAAGTTCCGGCGGTGATCTGGGACATTCAGAGGGTTGGGCCCTCGACCGGCTTGCCAACGCGTACTTCGCAAGGCGACTTGCTCTCGACGGCCTTCCTCAGTCACGGCGACACCAAACACATCATGCTGTTTCCGGATTCAGTTAGTGAGTGCTTCACCATGGCACAGGATGCTTTTGATCTCGCCGAGCGCTTCCAGACGCCGGTGTTTGTCATGTCGGATCTCGACCTGGGGATGAATAACTGGATGTCGGACCCGTTTCCTTATCCCGACAAGCCGATCGATCGCGGAAAAGTGCTGAGCAAGGCGGATCTTGAGAAGGCAGGTAGTTTTGCCCGCTACAAGGATGTGGATAAAGATGGCGTCGGCTATAGGACACTGCCGGGCACGGATCATCCTTTAGCGGCATATTTTGCGCGCGGCAGCGGCCACAATGAAAGGGCGCAGTACAGCGAGCGTCCTGACGATTTCGAACGCAACATGGAGCGGATCAACAAGAAATTCGAGACTGCCCGGTCGTTCGTTCCGCGCCCGGAATTGATGGGCGGCGGCAAGGCGAAGGTCGGCATCCTTGCTTATGGCACATCGCACTGGGCGATTATTGAGTCGCGCGATCAATTGTCCAGAGAGCACAAACTGGAAACCGACTACCTTCGAGTGCTCTCGTATCCGTTTACGCGCGAGGTCCATGATTTTATTGAGCGGCACGAGCGGGTGTATGTGGTGGAGCAAAACCGCGACGGGCAGATGGCCAGCTTGCTGAAGCTCGACATCAAGCCGGAATTGACGCCACGTTTGCGGTCCATCTGCCATATTCACGGACTGCCGATGGACGCGAGGTCCGTAACTGACGAACTCATGATGATGGAGGGCAAGTAACATGGGGACCACACCTACTAACACGCCGGCGGCGACTCCCACTCCAGCTCCGAAGACTAACCGCATTGGATTGCAGGTTATCGACTATCGCGGCGGAAAGACTACGCTGTGCGCCGGGTGCGGACATAACGCGATTTCGGAACGCATCATTGACGCGATGTATGAAATGGGCGTGAAGCCCGAGCGGGTTGCGAAGTTCAGCGGCATTGGATGTTCGTCGAAGAGTCCGGCTTATTTCATGAACCGGTCGCACAGCTTCAACTCCGTGCATGGACGCATGCCCTCGATCGCAACGGGCGCAATGCTGGCGAACAAGAACCTGATCGCGCTGGGCGTGACCGGCGACGGCGACACGGTTTCGATCGGCGCCGGGCAATTTATCCACCTGATGCGTCGCAACCTGCCGATCATCTACATCATCGAAGACAACGGTTGTTACGGCCTGACGAAGGGTCAGTTCTCGGCTACCGCCGATTTGGGATCGACGCTGAAGAGCGGCGTGGTGAACGACCTGCCTCCTGTCGATACCTGCGCTATGGCGATTCAGTTGGGAGCTACGTTTGTGGGACGGTCGTTTTCCGGCGACAAGCGGCAGCTTCACACCATGCTCAAGGCGGCCATCGCGCACAACGGTACGGTGATGCTGGACGTGGTTTCTCCGTGCGTGACCTTCAACGACCACGAGGGCTCGACTAAGTCGTATAAGTACATGCAGGCTCACGAAGAGCCGCTGCATGAGGTCAGCTTTGTACCGGCGTTTGAAGAGATCAACGTGGAGTACGATCCGGGGACGACGTTTGAAGTTACCATGCACGACGGGTCGAGCTTGCGGTTGAGAAAGCTGGAAGAGGCGTACGATCCTACGGACAAAGTTCATGCGGTTACGCGGTTGATGGAATCGCACGTGAAGGGTGAAGTGCTGACTGGCGTGTTTTACATCAATGAGAAGGCGCCTAGCTTTATCGATATGCTAAATGTTACGGATCAACCGCTGGCGACTCTGCCGGAATCGGTGACACGGCCGAGCAGGGAAGTGCTGGCGAAATGCATGGAGGAACTATTGTAGAGTTCTTCGATAGATGCCGGGTAAGTTGAGCCGACTCCTTTCGGGGCCGGCTCAAACTGTTTAGGTTCAAAGCCACGGTCGCGATGGCCGCTGGCGACTGCCGAGCTTCTCCACCCCGGTACGCTCGGCTTGGACGGCAGACCACCCCAGCCCGCGAAAAGCGCGCGGTCTGGGAGCCCCGGCGAGGGCGGCTGTCCCTACGCAAACCTGGACGGGGCAGAGCCCCGTCACCACACGCGCCTTTCCTACGAGCGGGTTACATGGTCAGCACTACGCGAAAGCGGGCGCGGCCGCTGATCATTTGTTCGTATGCTTCGGCAGCTTTTTCCAGCGGATAGCACTCAATCATCGGACGGACCCCGGACAGGGCGCTGAACTGCATCGTGTCTTCGGAATCGGTAGCGATGCCGGACGCCCATCCGTGGATCGACTTGCTGCCGTGGATCAATTGGAGGGGTGTTACAGTGATGGGGTCTGGGCTGGCACCGACCACGAGCAGGGTGCCTCGGCTGGAGAGCCCGTTCACCAGGGCGGAAATAGACTTGGAATCTGGCGCGGTGGCGAGAATCACTTGGGCGCCTCCGAATTTTTGCAATGCGGCGGCTGGATCGCCAGCGGCAGTATCTACGTAGTGAGTGGCGCCGAGCTTTCTGGCCAGGGCTTCTTTGTCTTTGCCTCGACCGATGGCAAAAGTGCGGAAGCCCATCTGCCGCGCATACTGGATTCCGAGATGGCCCAGTCCGCCGATGCCTTGAACGGCGACCAGGTCGCCAGCGCGCGCGCCCGAATTGCGCAGCGCATTGAAAACCGTGATGCCGGCACAAAGCAGCGGGGCGGCCTCGGCGGCGTCAAGGTCGTCGGGGATGGCGGCGACGGCTTCGGCGGGCGCGAGCATGTATTCCTGGTAACCGCCATCGTGGCTGATGCCCGTAATCTTCCCGTTCTGGCAGTTGACGAAGTCGCCGCGGCGGCAGGGATCGCAGGTGAAACAATGGCCGCCGTGCCATCCGACTCCCACGCGCTGGCCGGGTTTCCAGTTGGCGACGTCGGCGCCGACGGCGTCGATGCGGCCGGCGATTTCGTGGCCGGGAACGCGTGGATACTGAATGCCGGGCCAATGGCCTTCCTTTACGAGCGCGTCGCTGTGGCAGATGCCGCAGGCTTCGACTTTAATCCTGACCTGATTGCGGGCGGGTTCGGGGATGTTTCTTTCGATGAGTTCGAAATTACCGCCGGGTTTGCCGACTTGGACAGCCTTCATCTTTGACATGGATTCTTCCTCGTGAGTTCAGGTCGATGGAACTGCCGAACGCAAGAGAAATAGATGTACGGGGAGACGCTAAAGACTCAGGCTTCAAGTGCGCTCGTTCGTGGAGGACGGGCGAGGGCGCCCGTCCCTCCATCGTTCAGTTCTTGGCGGCACTATCCGATTTTTTCAACTCTCCCTCGAAGGAGTGCTCGGGGCTGTGGCCGGGTTCGGGAAAATCGCTGTCGGCGCCGTCCTGCATGGGATCGGGGTTGCGGTGTGAAAGCTGGCCTTGCATGGAGTTGTTGCCGGCTTGGGTGCGTTCGTCCGGCTCTTGGGAACCCTTCCCGCGGTCGGCGTCATTGTGCAGGTGGTCGCTGACACTTGTCGGCATGGCAGGCCTCTTGAGGTGCGTCGATAAGAATGATTACAGGATTAGGCTACGCCGAAAGCTTGTGGCGGGCAATGACCGTACTTGGAAGTTGTTGAAATGGCTGCTATAGGTAAATTTAATAGTCCATTCACATGATATTGAATCTAAGATAGAACATGGTTAGCAAATATCGGAAACACTATCTGTTTGCCAGCGACTTCGATCAGACGTTGACCTTCAACGATACGGGTTACGTACTGAGCGAGCAGCTTGGTATTTCGGTCACGGAATTCGAGCGTAAGGCCAAGGGCATGGCGAAGCTGAACTTGGTTCAGCAGGGCGCCGAGCTTTCTTATCTGCTGCTGCACGACCCCGAGTACCGCACGAGGGTCCGTCGCGACGACCTATTCGAAGTGGGCAAGCGGATCCGGCTCAAGGAAAACATCGAGCAGATTTACGAGATCCTGGACCGGCGGATCGACGGATTCCACTTTGATTTTTATGTACTCTCGGCGTCGCCGGTCGAGGTGATCCAGTCGGCGCTGGAGGGAATCGTGCCGGCGGACCACATTTTTGGCACGGAGTTCAAGTACAAAGCCTCGGGCGAGATTGAAAGCCTGGTGCGGGCGACGGCGGGTTATGGGAAAGTCACGCGGCTGGATCAACTGGAAGAGCAACTCGGCATTCCGGCGGATCATATTGTCTACGTTGGCGACGGCAAATCCGATATCCACGTGATGCTGCACGTAAATCGGCGCGATGGCTTCACCATTGCCGTTTCGGAATCGAAGCTGGTGGCGCAGATCGCAAAACGGACGGTGCTGGGGGACAACGCGCTGGCTACGCTGGTGCCGATCCTGGAGGAGATTGCCGGCTGGCAGCGGCCGCAGATCCGTCAGTTATTCGAATCGTACGGCTTCCTGATTCAGGGATGGGATCGCGTGCAGACCGATTGGGTCACGCTGCGGCCCAGCGGCGTCGCGGTGGAGAAGGCGACCGCGGCCGACGCCATAAGCTAGACCTCAAATTGAATCACCGCAGAGGCGCCGAGAGCGCAGCGGAATTTTGGAGCGTTCCGCCTGCGCTCTCGTTTTTTGCGGCACGGAAATCCCACTCATCGCAAAGAACGCGATGAGTGGGGCACCCACTGGGTTCGTGCAACTAATTTCTGCGCGCCGGGTTCTTACTCAGCTAGGGGTTCTGGCTCACCGGTTAGCAGGATTCCGTCTAGCCGTTTCTTATAGATATTGAGGCGCTCTATGAGATTGTCCGGCATTGTTTCGGTTGTTTTGATCGCCATCTCTACAGCCACATTCACCGAGGCGCAGCCGCAGCACGAGTGGATTCCTCAGGGTATCGAAGCTCTGCGGCAAAGCGCGTCCTCGAAAACCGAGTTCACGCTGGACCACTCCATGCTGGTATTTGCGTCCAAGCTGGACCCGGACAACGAGGATCTCCGCCGCGTGATCGCAGGCGTGAATGCGGTCTCGGTGCACAGCTATCATTTTTCGGGACGCTGGATGTACGATCCGGCGGTCTTAAATTCCGTGAAGGAGGAGTACCACGCGGCCGGCTGGAAACAGTTGATGAGCAACCACGAGAAGGATGGCGGCCCGGGCGTGAGTAATCTTTGGATTCGGCTGGAGAATAACGCGATCAGCGACATCGCTATTCTCCTTGTCAGGTCGAATGAGGTCGACTTCATCGTGGTTTCCGGGTCCATCAGTCCGCTCGACCTCTCGCACCTCGGCGGGCACTTTGGTATTCCGAAGATTGAAGGCGGGGTCGTGGTGCCGAATACTACGCGACGCCCGTGATTTGTGGCGCGGACACTCCCTTCGACTTCGCTCAGGGCAGGCTCTGTCCGCGAAAAGCGGGCAGCGAATGCAACGATTTGAGCGGCCGATTGTCCAGGCAAAGCCAAAACCAAAAACAGCAGCAGCGGACAGGAGTGTCCGCTCTACACGGGCTAGCGGTTTTTTTGCGGCGCCGCCCCCACCTTTCGCAATCTCTCACGGGCTTGCGTGGCTTCGGTGGTGCGGGGATAGCGCTGGATGACGTGCTTCAATTCCTGTGTGCCCTCGTCTTGTTTTCCGAGTTCCAACAGCGCGTATCCTTTCTTGAGCTGAGCGGCGGCCGCCTTGTTTCCGCTGGGAAAATTCTGTAGAACCAGATCGTAGTTCGCGACCGCCTTTTTGTAATCGGCGGCCTTGAACTGAATTTCGGCTAGATAGAAATAGGCGTTTCCGGCCAGGTCGGTGTTGGGATAGAACTTGATGTAGTCGTTGAATCCCTGGACGGCCAGGTCGTTCTTCCCGCCGGTGTAGTCGCGCAGGGCTTCGTTGTAAAGCACATCCGGTGCCGGGGCTTGCGCGATGGCCTGGGCCTGCTGCTGCACTTGGGACTGCTGCGCGGCCATGGATTGCTGTGCCGCCTGCATATCCTCAAATTGCTTGCTCAGTTTGGCGAGGCGAACTTTGAGCTCGTCCATGGTGTCGTTCAGCGCTTGGATCTGCCCCGAGATCTGGTCAACCTGCGCGGCGCGATCCTGCTGCTGTTTGTTGATGGAGGTTTGCAGATCGCCGATGGCGGCGGTTACTTTGTTGGCGGCGTCGGTGTTGTGCTCGAGCAGATTCTTCATAACGCCCATGCGCTCGTCGAACGACTGCTTCATCTGGGTTATCTGCTGCTGCAGTTGGCTGACCTGCGTTTGCAGTTCGACGATGTCCTTGTTGGCGCCGTAGGCGGGAGCAAGGCAGATGGTGAGGAACAGCGCGAAAACGAGCGAGATGCGATTGAATTTCATAGTTCCCCTATTTCGATGTCAAAAAGTCGCTTAGCGTCCAGCGACTGGAGCACTAGCAGGAGTTGAAAGAACTCTCGATGCACGGCCATTGCCCTCAGCGGCTAAAGCCGCACTCCTAACGATGTGGTTACCGCAGCGCTAAAGCGCTGCGCCACCCAAAATCTTCCCAGCCTGCTGGAGATCAAGGACGGGCGAGACGCCCGTCCCTTCCTCCACGCTTATTTTTCGTACACGAAGTGGCCGCGGCGGTTTTGCTGCCAGCAGCTTTCGTTCGACTCGGTGCAGAACGGCTTTTCCTTGCCGTAGCTGATGGTCTTGATGCGATCGCCGGCGACTCCAGCCTGGATGAGCGCATTCTTCACCGCATCGGCGCGATTGGTGCCCAGAGCCAGGTTGTATTCGGTCGAGCCGCGCTCGTCGCAGTGCCCCTCGATGGTGATGTGAATGTTGGGATGCTGTTGCAGGAACCCCGCATCGCCTTGCAACGATGCTTGATCGGCTGCGCGCACATCGTACTTGTCGTAATCGAAGTAAATGTCCTTCACGTTTTGCGAGAAGAGTTCCTCCTCGGTGGCGGAAGGAGCCGGTGTCGGCGGCGGTGGCGGCGCGTTGACGGTGACGCGAGCGGTGGCGTCCTGGGTTCCGCCGGTGCCTTTCGCGATGAGATGGTAAGTGGTCGAGTCGGTAGGAGTCACCTGGCGCGAGCCGCTCACGTCCACCGCGCCGATTCCGTCGATGCTGACGTCGGTGGCGTTCGTGGTCTGCCAGGTCAGGGTTGTAGATTGTCCCTTATCGATCGTGTTTGGGCTCGCCGACAGCGTGGCCGTGGGAGCCGAGGGTGCGGGTGGCGGCGTGGGCGGCGGCGGAGCGACCTTCTTGTGGCATGCACCGAGGAACATGATTGTGCCAAGTGCAAATACCAGGGTCGCCCATCTTGTCGTGGTGGTTGTCATCGAGTGCTTCACCTGATTCCTCCAGTTTGCTGTGCGCCCGCATTGTGGCGTGCAATTTGCAGCTTCGCGGTAGGGCGCTCTTTGGCCAGCCGCAAAACCGTTGTCTATTCTTAACCCAGTCTACTTCCAACTCCAGTTGGGCTGCGTATTCTCGCCCTTGAAAGTCAACTGCTTTACGTTGGAGCCGTCGGCCAGCATGGTCCAGATCTCGTCGGTTCCCGAGCGGTGGGACTGAAACACGATGTGGCGGCCGTCCGGAGACCAGCAGGGGAAATCGTTGCGCCCGGCATCATGCGTGAGTTGTACCCACTGCTTACTGGCGACATCCATCAAATACAAGTCGTTGGAACCCGGCTCTCCGGGCCCGTACTTGCGCATCCAGGAGAAGGTCAGAAACTGTCCGTTCGGCGACCAGTTGGGAGAAACGGCATAGCCCTGATCGGTGACCCGCTGCAGGTTGGTGCCGTCCGCTTCCATGGTGTAAATCTGCGGCAGGCCGGTGCGTCCGCTGACGAACGCGATCTGGCCGCCAGTCTTGCGATTCCATGTCGGAGCAATGTCGGGCCCCTGGTCGTTGGTCAGGCGGCGCGAGTTTCCTCCGGAAGCATCGACGACGAAAATGTTGGGGTAGCCGTTGCGCGAGGATGAGAACGCGACCTTGCCCTCGGGCGACCAGGACGGCGAAAGATTCATACCTCCAAAACGCGGGAAGCTCACCATGCGGTTGAGATCGAATGAATACATCATAATTTCCCAACCACTCTTCGTAATGGAGCTGAACGCCAGGCGCGAGCCATCGGGCGAGATGCGTGGCGACAAGGAAATGGTGCCGAGGTGCGTGACCTGCTGTTGATTGGCGCCGTCGTAGTCCATCATCCAGATTTCTTTGCTGCCAGTGCGCTTGCTGACGAAGTAGATTTTGGTTTCAGCGATGCCGGCTATGCCTCCGCCGAGGCGAAAGATGATTTCGTCGGCAAACCGGTGCGCGATCACCCGCACCGCGTCGCTGGTTGCATTATCGGTATACTGCTTGCCGAGCACCTGCGGCGACTTTTCATTTTTGACGTCGTAGAGCCATCCCTGCACCGTGACCTTGCCGGCGGCTGCGCCCAGGTTGCCGAAGGCGAGCATGGAGGCGTTCGGCGGCGGAGAGTTCCAGGCGGAGAAATTGACCTCGGAGGGTTGCCCCGGCTCCTGCAGCGGATAGAAACTCTTGGAGACAAGATCGAAGATTCCGGCATTGTCGAGGTCGTTCCAGAGCACGTCGTTGAAGGTCTTCAAGAGGGCTGCGTTGTTGGCGTCGGCGGTCGAGGGCTTGAAATCGGATGCGGCCAGGCGCACGCGCTCGACACCGAGGCCGGTGCCGCCTCGGACCCAGTCCTGAGCCGCCCCTGCTGCCGACAAAATGAACGGAAGAAACCAGTACAAAAGACGCTTCATTGCTCCTCTATTTCTTGCTGTAATCGAACCACCATTCCACTGAAATCTTGTTTCCGGAATAGTCCGATGGAAGTGGGCCAAAAGTATCAATGCGTTGGAGCGCCCGAACCGCTGATTGGTCGAGCGAAGGCACACCGCTCGATTGTTCCACCTGCACATTGGCGGGATGTCCGTCGCGCATGACATCAAAAACCAGGTAGACGCGGCGTGCCTCAGTGATACGCGGATCCACTTCATACTTCATCCAGTTGTCTTGGACCTTCTGCTGAATTACCCGGACGTACCAAGCGTAGCGCGTGCCGAAATCGCCGCCGCTTCCCGGAAATTCAAATGCGCCCGTGGCGCCGCCCGCGCTCATGCTGTACAGCTTGCTGACCGGACCACCCTCGCCATACGGAATCTGATTCGACTCCTCGGGCTCTGGTTGCGGCTTGCGCTGCGTTGCGCTCTTAACCGGCGCGGGTTTCATCCTGGTCTTCGCGTTCTTATCGGGAATCGGAATCGCTTCCGGTTCCTTTTCCTGTACCGTGGGCTGCGATTTCGAGAGACCCTTGGATTCGGTTGCCAGCACGTTCTGGGTCTCTGTTGGATTCGCGGGCAAGGGAACGGAACTCACCAGCGTCGCGCCCATGGCATCTCCTCCTCCTCCGCTGCCCCAGCCTGTGCCCCGAACGCCGTTAATAAACACCGCGTAGAGCACGACGAACGCCGTGAAGCCCACATGCAGGCCGAGCGACCAGGCCAGCGGCCGGCGCAGTTGGCCGTGTTCGGAATAAATATCAGTGATGGCCGCCATGGCTATCCATCGGCTGGGTAACGATGCTCACGTTGCGGATGCCCGACTGTTTGATGGCGTCCATCACGGTGGCGAAGGCGCCAAACGGGACATCTTCATCGGAGCGCAAATAAATCGCCTGGTGTTGCGGATCGCGAATTTTCTGCTTCAGGCGCGCTCCGATCTGGTTGATGTTGATGGGATCGTTGCCCAGAAAAACTTTCTGTGATTTGTCGATGCTGATTACCAGGCGCTCTTCGGTGATCTCTTTGACGGTGCGGGTGTGGGGCACGTTCACCTCGATCCCGGACTGCAAGACCGGCGCGGTAACCATGAAGATGATGAGCAGCACGAGGACGACATCCACCAGTGGCGTGACATTGATGTCGGCGAGCGCCGTCTGGGTGCGTCCGTTGGCGGAGGTGAAGGCCATTAGCGCCGCGCCTCGGTCGTTTGCGGAGTCTGCTGGCGTTCCACCAGATTGAGCATCTCCAAGGTGAAGTCGTCGTTGCGCGCGGCCATTTCGCGAATCGAGCCAATGATGAGGTTATAGGCAATCACCGCCGGAATGGCCGCAGCCAGGCCGGCGGCAGTGGTAATCAGAGCTTCAGAAATTCCAGGAGCGACCGCCCGCAAGGTTGCCGCGCCAGCCGTGCCCAGGCCGTGGAACGCGTCGATGATTCCCCAGACGGTTCCGAACAGTCCGATAAACGGCGTAACCGCGCCGGTAATCGCCAGCCACGGGACACTGCGTTCGAGGCGGGTAATCTCTTCGGAAGACGCGATCTGCATGGCGCGCTGGATGGCGACGAGATTGTGGACGGCGCCGGTCATTCCCATCTGGCGCCGGAACTCCTCGACGGCGCCTTGAAACACTCCGACCAGCGGGCTGGGACGGAACTGTCCGGCAGCCGAGGCGATGTCCTGCATGCGCTGCGCCTTGCGGAAAGCGCGAACGAAACGTCCGCTCTGCCAGCGAGCGCGGCGGATCAGCAGCCACTTGGAAAGAATCACGGCCCAGGAGACCACGCTGAACGCTATCAGAATGAGAAGCACGGCTTTGGCGACCGGACCGGTCTGAAGGACGAGATCGACGATTTCGCCGCCGGCAAAAAGGAGGAGGACGAAAGAAAGATGCATGGTTTCGGGAAGAACCCTGCCTAAGATTATAGACGAAGGCGGCAGGCGAACTTGCTGCGTATCGTATCGGTTAACATTGCCGGCCAGCGCATCCCCGAAAATTTGACCGCGGAGATCGCAGAGGTCGCAGAGATTTTTCTTGTATTTTTCTCTGCGTCCTCCGCGTTCTCTGCTGTGAACTGGTTTTGCATTCGCGTGGTGAGCGACCGACTAGGCGGTCTGTGCTATGCTGCGCGTAAATTGCAAGTCGTCGTAAACACAGATCGCAGGACCCTTGTGCTGGCCGAACTTCGACTCGAAAATTACGCGGTGATCGACAACGTCGTGATCGAATTCGCGGCGGGTCTGAATCTTCTGACCGGCGAGACCGGGGCGGGGAAGTCGATTCTTATTGACGCGCTGGGATTGCTGCTGGGAGACAAGGCGTCCTCGGATGTGATCCGGACGGGTGCGGAGCGGGCAGTCGTCGCCGCGGTGTTTGAGAGTGACGGAGCCGCCGCGCGTTCCATCGAAGAGATACTCGAGACCAACGGCCTGGACGCGGAGAATGATGCGGAGAATGGCTCGCTGATCTTGCGGCGCGAGATCGCTTCGGGCGGCAAGGGTCGGGTCTTCATCAACAATCAGCCAGCGACGGTGGCGGTGCTCAAACAGATTGCGCCGCACCTGGCGGTGATCCACGCGCAGAACGAATCCATCGTAAACTTCGACGCCGCGGCGCGGCAGGATCTGCTCGACGCTTACGCCGGAGTCGAGCTGAAGGACGTATCCGCGGCTTTCGCACACTGGAAGCAGATTCGCGGACGCATCGCGGAACTTGAACAGGACGAGCAGGATCGCATGCGGCTTCTCGACCTGTGGAACTTTCAGTGCCGCGAAATCGAAGAGGCGCGTCTTCGGGCCGGCAAAGATGAAGACGAGCAACTGGAAGCCGAAAAGCGCGTCTTGGCCAATGCCGAGAAGATTTACGGAGCGGCCATCAACGCCTTCGACCTGCTGTATGAGGGCAATGCCTCCACTTCGTCGAGCCTGCGCGCCGCGCAAAAGCACGTAGAGGAACTGGTCCGTTATGAGCCAAAATTTCAGGAAGCGCTCGCGGCGCTCGATTCGGCACGCATCAGTGTGGAAGATGTGGGAGCGACGCTGCGCGATTATGCCGGAGGGATCCAGGCTTCGCCCGAGCGCCTCGCCGAAATCGAAGAGCGCCTGGCTCTGCTGGATCGACTGAAACGCAAGTACGGGCCAACACTTGAGCAGACCATTGTGTTCGGCGAAGATATCCGGCGTAAACTCTCAGAGATGGAGAACAAAGATCAGGTATTACTTGAACTCCGTGCCATGCTGGCCGTGGCGGCTGACGAGTATGGTAAAGCCGCACGCTCCGTCTCGCGCAAGCGGGTTGAGGCGGGACGGAAACTGGAAAAGTTGGTCGAGGCGGAGATCAACGACCTCGCCATGCGCGCCAGCTTTCGCATTGCGGTGGAAGAAAACGAAGACGACGCGCATTGGACCTCTTCGGGCATCAACCAGGTCGTCTATCGCATCTCGACCAACACGGGCGAAGCGATGCGCCCGCTGGAGCAGATCGCGTCGGGCGGTGAGCTTTCGCGCGTCATGCTGGCGTTGAAGGCGTGCGTCGAAGCTGGCAAGAAGAGTGTGGCGCGGGCGCCCTCGCCCGCGTCGAAGGCCGCCCAGCGAACGCTGGTCTTCGACGAAATTGATACCGGCATTGGAGGCCGCGCTGCTGAGGCTGTCGGCAGGAAACTGAAGGCGCTCGCCAAAGGCAATCAGGTTCTCTGCGTTACCCACCTGCCGCAGATCGCAACCTTCGCCGATCATCACTACCTGATCGAGAAGCGCGAAACCGGAGGCCGCGCGAAGGCCACCGTCCGCCAGATCGCCGGCGAAGAACGCACCGAGGAAGTGGCGCGCATGTTGTCGGGGGCGAAGCTGACCGAGACTTCGCGGAAACACGCGGAGCAGATGATTCGGGCGAATGGGTGAGGCAATACCACGCAAGTTCCGTCCCCAAAGGAAGACGGTACACATTAACCTTTCGCGATTGATTGAGAGGGCGTGTCGGGGCGAGGATATCGTCATTGCTCGCCGGACGCCGCCGGTCGTGCGCTTGGTCGCGCTTCGGGACGAGCAGGGCAATCGTAGACCGGGAGCCTTGAAGGGCAAGCTTTTCTGTTCGCCGGACGTTTTTGCTCCGCTGACTGATCGCGAACTGAAGGATCTGGGGTTCGAGCAGTAGCTTGTGTCCCAGCCCCTAAAGGGGCAGTTTATCGAGGAGGGTTTGCGGCATCGCTAAAGCGGTGCCCTGATACGAATCCCAATTAGTACGAATCGCAGTTAGGTGCCGGAGTTGCTATGGGACCCCGTCCGTCCCGTTCACCCGCCGGTTTTCCCCGTCCGCTGCTAATCCCCACACCCTCAAAGGCTTACGTTGACCTCGGGGTGCATCTTTCGATACCCTTAGAGCATCTTTTCCAAAGAAGAAGTGTACCCTAGTGGGTGGGGGATGCAGCTTGTCTGAGACCGGGAATTTGCACACGAAGACCTTATTGCTCTTAAAGCCGCGGGGATTCTGCGCCGGGGTGGTGCGGGCGATTGACATCGTCCGGATTGCGCTGGAGGCGTTTGGGCCGCCGATTTATGTGCGCAAGGAAATTGTCCACAACCGCTTTGTGGTGGAAGAATTGCAACAGAAAGGTGCAATTTTCGTCGATGGCGTGGATGAAGTGCCCGAGGGAGAGCGCGTCATCTACAGCGCCCACGGTGTTTCTCCGGAAGTGCGCGAGCGCAGCAAGCGGCGAATGCTGCGCGTGATCGATGCCACGTGTCCGCTGGTCACCAAGGTGCATGTGGAGGCGGTGAAGTTCGCGAAGGAAGGCTATTCGCTGATTCTCATCGGCCACCGCGATCACGACGAAGTCATCGGCACACTCGGCGAGGCTCCCGCAGTGACTCAGGTCGTGGGCTCGCCTGCGGAAGTGGCGTCGGTGACCTTGCCCGACCCGAACCGTGTTGCCTACCTGACGCAGACCACTCTTAGCCTGGATGAGACGCGCGACATTATCGCCGCGTTGCGCGAGCGGTTCCCGAACATTAAGGGCCCGGCGGCGCAGGACATCTGCTATGCCACCGAAAACCGGCAGGTGGCCGTGAAGCATGTGGCCTCCGATGCCGATTTGCTGCTGGTGGTGGGCTCCGACAATAGTTCAAATTCCAAACGGCTGGTGGAAGTGGCTCGCAGTTTGGGCACCGAGGCGCATCTAATTGATGACTGCCGCAATATTCAGCCGCAGTGGTTGAATGGCGTCAGGACGGTGGCCCTGACCGCGGGAGCATCGGCTCCGGAACATTTGGTGCAGGAAGTGGTCGAGTACCTGGCGGGAAAGGGCTTTGGCGACGTGCAGGAGTTGGAAATCATGCCGGAAAATGTTCGTTTCGGATTGCCGCCGGAGATCGTGGCCACGATCGCCGCGGCCCCGGCCATCGCCGTGGAGTCCTAAATGGAAGATTCCTACCCTTTTAAATCGGCCTCTGCGCCCCACCCCAGCACGCCAAACCCAGGCGCGCTGCCACCCCAAAACGCAAGAGAACGCGTTTTGGGGACCCCGGAGTTGGGGACCCCGCAGATGCGATTTGGAAAGATTGACGACCTGGAGAGCCGGGTCGCGGTAGCCGTCGATGCGGCCCGCAAGTACCTGTTCTCGCAGCAGCACGAACAGGGTTACTGGTGCGGAGAACTGGAAGCCGATACCACCCTCGAATCCGATTACATCCTGCTCCACGCGCTGCTCGGCACGGGGAGCCAGGAGCGCTTCGACAAGGCCGCGCGTTACATTCTGCAGCATCAAAATGAAGACGGGGGCTGGAGCACCCATGCTGGCGGCCCGTCCCACATCGGCGCTTCGGTGAAAGCTTACTTCGGACTGAAGCTGGCCGGATTCACGGCGGATCACCCGGCACTGGCGCGCGCCCGCAAGAAGATTCTTGCCATGGGCGGCGTAACCGAAGTCAATACATTCACCAAGATCTATCTCTGTTTTTTTGGGCAGTACGACTACGACGCGGTTCCCGCGGTTCCGCCGGAGATCGTGCTCTTCCCCAACTGGTTCTGGTTCAACATCTACGAAATTTCTTCGTGGTCGCGAGCCATCCTGGTGCCGCTTTCGATCTGCTATGCCAAGAAGCCGTTTAAGAAAATTCCCGACGAAATGGGAGTGGAAGAACTTTTTGTGGGCGGGCGCGACAAGTCGCGCATGCATCTGCACTGGGCGAAGAAGCTGATCTCCTGGCGCAATTTCTTCCTGGTGCTCGATCGGATTACCCACTGGGCCGAGCGGGTTCACATCCGTCCGCTGCGCTCGCTGGCTCTGCGAAAGGCCGAGAAGTGGATGCTGGAGCGCTTCGAGATGAGCGATGGATTGGCGGGGATTTTCCCGTCGATCATGAACTCCATCATCGCGATGCGGTGCCTGGGGTACTCGGTCGACGATCCGCAGGTGATTCGGGCTCAGGATGAATTTGAGAAGCTGGGGATCGAAGAGGGCGATACTTTCCGTATGCAGCCCTGCATGTCTCCGGTGTGGGATACCGCATACGCGCTGTTTGCCCTGGGCGAAGCGGGGGTGCCGGCGACGGATCCGCGCCTGGTGAAGTGCGCCGATTGGATGCTGCAGAAGCAAGTGCGCAAGCCTGGAGACTGGAAGATCAAGAATCCGAAGGGCGAACCGGGGGGCTGGTACTTCGAATTCAACAACGAGTTCTATCCGGACGTGGACGACACCGCCATGGTCTGCCTGGCGCTGAGCCGCGTCGAGCATCCGAACGGGCGCTATCAGGCCGAGTCCGTGCAGCGAGCGATCGACTGGGTCCTGTCGATGCAGTGCAAGAACGGCGGCTGGGCTTCGTTCGACAAAGACAACGACCGCATGGTGTTCCAGCACGTGCCCTTTGCCGATCACAACGCCATGCTTGATCCTGCAACCGTCGACATCACGGGGCGGATTCTGGAGTGTCTGGCGGCGTATGGATATGACCAGAACGATCCCGCGGTGAAGCGGGCGATCGAATTTATTCGCAAAGAGCAGGAACCAGACGGAAGCTGGTTTGGACGCTGGGGCGTGAACTACATCTACGGCACCATGCTGGTATTGCGCGGGTTGGAAGCCATGGCGATGGACCCTAACGACCCGATGATTCAGCAGGCGGCGGAGTGGCTGCGATCGGTGCAGAATGCCGACGGGGGCTGGGGCGAGACGGTGGGGTCGTATGACGATCCCAACCTTCGCGGGCAGGGCGACAGCACGGCTTCGCAGACGGCGTGGGCAATCATGGGGCTGCTGGCCGTCGGCGACACGCGCAGCGAATGCGTGGCCCGCGGCATGGCGTTTCTTTTGCGCACGCAGAAGAGAGACGGTTCGTGGGACGAACCTTTCTACACCGGAACCGGCTTTCCGCGCGTGTTCTATCTGATGTACCACCTGTACCGCCAGTATTTCCCACTGATCGCGCTTACGACGTATTCGAAGGTGATGGCGGAGAAGGGCAGCACTTAGCAGTTAGCACTTAGCATTTAGCACTTAGCTAACCCAGGGCAGTGTGAGGGTTCGCGTCTCACTGTCTTCCTGCGTGAACTAAATGCTAAATGCTAAGTGCTAAATGCTGGCTTTCGTTACCGGCGCTACCGGATTTCTGGGCAGTCATGTGGCGCGCGCCCTGGCGGAACAGGGAGCCGAGTTGCGGCTGCTGGTGCGGCCTACCAGCGATTTGCGCAACCTTGAGGGCCTGAACGCGGATCGGGTCACCGGAGATTTGCGCGACCCGGCTTCGATGGAGAAGTCGCTTGCTGGCTGCCACGCGCTATTTCACGTTGCGGCGGACTATCGGCTGTGGGTGCGCGATCCCGACGAGATGTATCGCTCGAACGTCGAGGGCACACGGTTGGTGCTGGAAGCGGCGCGGAAACAAGGCGTACGGCGCGTCGTGTACACGTCGAGCGTGGCGACCATGGGCTTCACGTCCAGTTCCAAGACGAAGAACGGGCCTGTGGCGGACGAAGAAAGTCCGGTGGCGCTGGCGGAGATGATCGGGCACTACAAGCGTTCGAAGTTCATGGCGGAGCAAGTCGCAGTCAAAGCCGCGAGATCGGGAGCGGATGTGGTGGTGGTGAATCCCACGACGCCGATCGGCGAGCGCGATATCAAGCCGACTCCGACCGGGCGAATCGTCGTGGACTTTTTGAAGCGAAAGTTCCCGGCGTACGTGGAAACCGGATTGAACCTGGTGGATGCGACGGAATGCGCGCGCGGCCATATTCAGGCGCTGGAGAAGGGAAGATCGGGCGAGCGCTACATTCTGGGCGGAGAGAATCTCACGCTGAAGCAGATTTTGGACCGGCTGGCCGCGATCACGGGTTTGCCATCGCCGAGCGTGAAGTTGCCGTACTTCTTTGCGTTGGCAACCGGAGTCGTCGACGAGATGGTGACCGGGCGTCTTCTGGGCCGCGAGCCGCGGGCGACGATTGACGCGGTGCGCATGGGACGGAAGATGATGTTTGTGAGCTCGGCGAAAGCGGAACGAGAACTGGGCTGGCGGACGATCCCAGTGGAGGGAGCGCTGCGGCGGTCGGTCGATTGGTTTCGCAGTAACGGATATGCCTAGAATCGCAATCATCGCTGCGATGGAACGAGAGGTGGAACCGCTGATCCGCAGCTGGAAGGTCAGGATGATCGAACACGGCGGTCGGCGTTATCGTCTTTTTGAAAATGGCGACGCGGCGTTGGTGTGCGGCGGAATTGGAGCGGAAGCCGCGCGCCGCGCGGCCGAAGCGGTGATTCGGGAAGTGAGCCCGGTGCGGGTGATCTCGGTTGGCTTTGCCGGAGCGTTGGATGCATCGCTGCATGTCGGGCAGGTTCTTGAGCCGCGCACGGTGATCAACGCAGCCGATGGCTCCCGGACGGAAGTCGGCTCGGGCGAGGGAATCCTGGTGAGTTCCGCAACCGTCGCCGGCAGGGAGCAGAAAGTTCGACTCCGCAAAGCTTATGGCGCAACGGCGGTGGACATGGAAGCGGCAGCCGTGGCGCAAGGCGCCGAGGCGCGGGGAGTGGAGTTCGGAGTTTTGAAAGCCATCTCCGACGCCGCCGATTTCAGCCTGCCGGCAATGGATCGTTTTGTGGCGGACGACGGGAGGGTTCACTCCGTGAGGTTTGCGCGTCATGTGGCGCTGCGCCCGTGGCTATGGTGGACTACGATAGCTTTGGCGCGGAACAGCTCCAAGGCAAGTCGTGCTCTTTGCGGCGCGGTTGCGAGGTACCTGGAGCGGCCGGCTTTCTGTAGAGACGGGGCTGGCCCCGTCTCCTCCGCCGCCGGAGACGCGGCAAGCCGCGTCTCTACGGGAGTTGGCATTGGGAATCGATAGGCAAGAAATAGCTCTGCTATGGCAATTGCTCAGACATTCACAACTGAAAGCATAAGGCGTAAGGTTCCTTCCACGATGCGGGCGGCCGTGTATCGCGGCGTGAACGACGTCCGTCTGGAAGAAGTGCCCGTGCCTGAAATCGGACCGGGAGAGATTCTGGTTCGGGTCCACACTTGTGGAATCTGCGGCACCGATCTGAAGAAGATTGCGACCGGCTCGCACTCCGCGCCGCGCATTTTTGGTCACGAAACCGCGGGTATCGTCGCCCAAGTGGGAAACGGCGTTCGAAAGTTCAGCATCGGCGATCGCGTGGTGGCGTTTCATCACATCCCCTGCAGAGAATGTTATTACTGCCGCCACAAGACCTTCGCCCAGTGCGCAACCTACAAGAAGGTCGGATGCACGGCTGGGTTCGAGCCCTCGGGCGGAGGATTTGCGGAATACGTCCGGGTGATGGACTGGATTGTCGAGAAAGGAACGGTGCGCATCCCGGACGGGGTCAGCTTTGAGCAGGCATCCTTCGTCGAGCCGGTCAATACCTGCATCAAAGGTATTGAGACCCTTCGTCTCGAAGCCGGGGAGACCGTGCTGGTGATCGGGCAAGGGCCGATCGGTCTAATACTTGCGATTCTGGCGAAGCGGGCGGGGGCTCGGGTGATTACTTCCGATTTGTATCCGGCGAGGCTTACAATAGCTACTGGCTTCGGCCTCAATCTGACAATCGACGCTTCCCAGGCTGACGCCGGAGAAGCGGTGCGTGGAATGACGGAAGGGCGCGGGGCTGACGCCGTGATTTTGGCAGTCGGCGGGAGCGGCTTGATCCGCCCTGCCATCGATGCGACGCGTCCGGGAGGCCGTGTATTGCTGTTTGCGCAGACGGTGCGGGGCGAGGTCACGATTGATCCGGCCGCAGTGTGCGTGGACGAAAAGGCTTTGCTCGGGTCCTACAGCGCGTCGGTGGAATTGCAGGAAGAGTCCGTGCGGTTCGTCATGAACCGTGAAATGGACATGGAACGGCTTATCAGCCACCGTTTCCCGCTGCAAGGCGGTGTAGAAGCGCTGAAGCTGGCTGCCCATCCTCGACCGGACACGATGAAGATTGTCATCCAGCCGGGGAGCGGCGGGGCCCCCAGCACGCCCGGTTTTGGCGTGATGGGGTGCAGTGCGTGGGAAGGACATCAACTGTGAATGGCAAGATGACGGCTGCCGTCCTCTACGGCAAAGAAGACGTCAAGATTGAAAGAGTGCCAATCCCGCCCGTGGGCGACGGCGAAGTACTGGTCAAGGTCCATGTGGCGCTTACCTGCGGCACGGATTTGAAGGTATACCAGCGCGGCTATCATGCCCGCATGATTGTGCCGCCGGCGTTGTTCGGGCATGAACTGGCGGGCACGGTCGAGCAGGTCGGTGAGGGCGTGCGCGGCTTCAAGAAGGGCATGCGCGTGGTCGCGCTCAACTCGGCTCCCTGCGGCATGTGCTTTTATTGCTCCAAACACCAGTTGAACCTCTGCGAAGATCTGCTGTTCAACAATGGCGCCTATGCCGAGTACATCCGGATTCCGCGGCGCATTGTGGAAACCAATATGCTCGTCGTGCCTTCGAATGTGAGCTTCGAAGATGCCGCGATGACGGAGCCGCTGGCTTGCGTTCTCCGGGGCCTGCACGAAACCGGAGTTGAGATCGGCGAGACGGTAGTCGTCATTGGCGGCGGGCCGATCGGCCTGATGTTTGTGCAGGTGGCGAAGGCCATCGGCTGCAATGTGATTGCGGTGGTCAAGCGGGATTCGCAGGTCTCTCTGGCGCGCAAAAAGGGCGCGCACGAGGTGGTGCAGATTACCAAGGTGAAAGATCCGGTCGAGGCAGTGCGCGAGTTGAGTCCGGAGAGGCGAGGCGCCGATGTGGCGATCGAAGCTGTGGGCCGCCCGGAAGCGTGGGAGTGGGCCGTGCAGATGGTTCGCAAGGGCGGCACGGTAAATTTCTTCGGCGGGTGTGCTGCGGGAACCAAAGTGCAGTTAGACACCAACCGCCTGCATTACTCGGAAATCACTTTGAAGGCGACCTTCCATCACACCCCGGAGACGGTGCGCCGGGCCTTCGGTTTGATTGCCGAGAAGAAAGTTTGCGGCAACGACTACATTACCGGCGAAGCGCCGCTTTCGCGTTTGCAAGAAGTGCTCCGCCACATGCTGAACCGCAACGGGGATATCAAGACCGCGATTATCCCGGGTCACTGATTACGATCAGGGATCGGGAAGGGCACGGCTTCAGCCGTGCCGCTCCGAGCCACAAAAGAGGCGGGCTTTAGCCCCTGAGGGCTGAACATCACGCCCGAAGAATCATTTGTGGGACCAGTTCCGACTCTCTGTTTTCCGTGGGTGAGATCTTTTTTGGGTACTGATTGTTGATGACAAGTACGACCAGCCATCCCCCGACTGCGCCGCTCGCCTCCGCCTGGAGTGCGCTGCCGCCGGAATACGCCATCCCCGACCACGCGCCTTCGGAGGCCGAGGCACGCGAATATTGCCGCCGCTTGGCGCGCTCGCATTACGAGAATTTTTCGGTTGCTTCGTGGTTTCTTCCGGAGCGGCTGCGCCAGCACTTCTTCAACGTCTATGCCTATTGCCGCATCTCCGACGATCTGGGCGACGAGGTGGGCGACGCCGCTGCAGCGCTGCAGTTACTCGACGAGTGGGAGACGGAACTCAACGCGTGCTACGACGGGAATCCGCGGCATTCCGTATTCGTCGCGCTCGCCGAGACGGTGCGCAAGTTTGAAATTCCGAAACATGAATTCGCCGACTTGCTGACTGCTTTCCGGCAGGACCAAAGTATCACCCGCTACGAAACGTTCGACGATCTGCTTGGCTACTGTAAGTATTCGGCAAATCCGGTCGGCCACCTGGTGCTGTACCTCTGCGGATATCGCGATTCCGAACGCCAACAGCTTTCCGACTACACCTGCACCGCGTTGCAGCTCGCGAACTTCTGGCAAGACGTGACTGCGGACTTTGCCAAAGGACGGATTTACCTTCCACTCGAAGACCTGCGCCGTTTCGGTGTGAGCGAAAACGCGATCCGCGACCGTGAAAACACGTCCGCGTTCCGCGAGATGGTCAAGTTTGAAGTCGAGCGCGCGCGGGAATGGTTTCGGCAAGGTCTGCCACTGATCGCGAAAGTTAACCGCGAGCTGGCCATCGACATCGAACTATTCAGCCGCGGTGGACAAGAAATCTTGAATGCCATCGAGCGTCAGAATTATGCCGTGCTGGGCCGGCGTCCGGCAATTTCGAAGACGCGGAAACTGGCCCTGGTGGCGCGTGCCGCGCTGGGGAGACTGCGATGAGCACCGTCGCGGGAAATGCGCCCGTGCAATTTGCTCCGACCGCTTCCCAGCTCGATATGGCGTACTCTGTCTGCCGGAGTATCGCCCGCTCCGCCGCCAAGAATTTCTACTACGGGTTTGCGGTGCTTCCGCGACGGAAACGGAATGCGTTGAGCGCGGTGTACGCCTTCATGCGGCGCTGCGACGACATTACCGACGACATCACGCTCAGCCCCGAGGATCGCAATCGGCGGCTGGCGGAATGGCTCGATAAAGTCCACCGCGCATTGGCGGCACAGCCCACGGACGATCCGGTGCTGCTGGGACTGACCGATGCGCAGCGCACGTACCAGATTCCCATTGGGCTTCTCGATCAGCTCGCCTACGGCACGGCTGCGGATCTCGATTGTGGGCAACCAGCGCCCTCCGGCGGCGCGCCGCTGGTTGCGCGTTACCAGACGTTTGAAGAGTTGCGCCAGTATTGCTACGGCGTGGCGTCGGTCGTGGGATTAGTGTGCATCAAGATCTTCGGATATCGCGATCCCGCCGCCGAGGCGCTGGCCGAACGCTGCGGTCTCGCCTTTCAGCTTACGAATATCATTCGCGATGTGAAAGAAGACGTTGCCATGGGCCGGGTGTATTTTCCGCAGGAGGACCTGGCGCAGTGCGGGCTCTCGGCCGCGGATCTGGCCGCGCCACAAGCTGACGTTGCCCGCATCCGCCCGCTGCTGGCGATGGAGGCCGACCGGGCTCGTGACTGCTACGGCGCCGGGGAAGAGCTGATCCCGCTGGTGAATGAAGACAGTCAGCCCGCTCTGTGGGTCTTGATCACTATCTATCGCCGCCTGCTCGAAAAGATTGCGGCGAAACAGTACGACGTTTTCAGTGAGCGCGTCCGGTTAACGGTTCCCGAAAAGCTCACGGTCATGGGAAAAGGAATCCTGAAGCGTCTGCTGTGATGCCGCCCTCGATCGAAACTAATTCGCCCCAGCCTACTTCGACAAACCCTTCTACCGTCGCCATCGCTGGAGGCGGGTTGGCCGGCCTGGCCGCTGCATGCGCCCTGGCGGAAGCCGGTTTTCGCGTCACGCTGTTTGAGCGCCGCCCCTATCTTGGTGGGCGCGCTTCTTCTTATCAACATCCCGGCACCGGAGAAATTGTCGACAATTGCCAGCATGTATTGCTCGGCTGCTGCACCAATCTGCTCGATTTCTACCGGCGCACGGGCGTTCAGGACAAGATCCGCTGGTATGAGAAGCTGACGTTCCTCGAGCCGGGAGGACGCGCATCCGTGATTGCCCCGTCATGGCTGCCGGCTCCGCTGCATACCGCGCCGGCATTTCTCCGGGCGGACTGTTTGAGCTTGCGCGACAAGATGGCCATCAGCCGCGCCATGGTGGCGCTCGCTCCTTCCATTCCAGCAGATGGGGGTGAGACGTTCCTCGATTGGCTGAAACGTCACGGACAAACCGCCCAAGCCATTGAGCGCTTCTGGAAGACCATCCTGGTCAGCGCCTTGAACGAAGATCTCGATCGGGTCTCCGTTCCTTATGCGGCCCAGGTGGTGCGCGAGTCGTTTCTGAAATCAGCCGCTGCCGGGCGCATGGGAATTCCGACCGTGCCGCTCACCGAATTGTATGGCACCGCCGGAGACTACATCCGCGCCCGCGGTGGAGAGGTACAGTTTCGTGCAGCCGTGGAATCGTTTCGATCGGAAGCCTTTGGCGTAAGTGTGACGACCAACGGGCAGGAACAGAAATTCGACTATCTGGTTCTGGCTGTTCCTTTCGATGGAGTCGCGCGCATGTTGCCCGACACTCCGTCGGCAGCGCCTCTGGCCGCGGCGCTCGGCCAGTTCTCGACGTCACCGATCACCGGCATCCACCTCTGGTTCGACGGGCAGATCAGCGACCTCGATCACGCCGTGCTGCTCGACCGCACGATCCAGTGGATGTTTCATAAATCGCGGCTCATTGAGGCCCGGAACACTGAGATTCGGAACGTTGAGGTTCGGAACAACGACGCTCGCAGCGACGAAGCTCAGGAGAATATCAACGGCAGCTACGTCGAGTTGGTTGTAAGCTGCTCGCGCAGCCTGGTGGAAAAGTCGAAGACGGAAATCGTCGACCTGGCGATGAAAGAAGCGCAGGAATTTTTCCCCGGCGCGCGCGAAGCGAAACTGCTGAAATCGACCGTGATCAAGGAAGTGCACGCAACCTATTCGCCGCGCCCGGGAATCGACCAGCACCGGCCCAAGCCCGATACGGCCTGGCCGCGAGTTTTTCTCGCCGGCGATTGGACCGCAACCGGCTGGCCCGCCACCATGGAGGGCGCGGTCCGCAGCGGATATCTGGCGGCGGAAGCTGTGGCACGATTCGCCAGCGGCAAACGCGCCAGCTTTCTCGTCCCCGATTTGGCCCCGCGTGGATTGATGAAACTCTTTAATTAAAATTGTCATCCTGAGCGAAGCGAAGGATCTGCTTTCTCCCGCTGCCTGCAAAAAGCAGGTCCTTCGCTTCGCTCAGGATGACAATTCTAGGTGGGGCATATGGACAAGATTCGCCTCGACTTCAATTACTTCAGTTTCGAATCCTACGTTACCGTGATGCTTCTCTCAAGAATCTGTCCCAAACATACGATCTTATGAAGATGCCTGAGCGGGGCAAGGGTGCCAACGACGATCGCCGCGGCGACCCGCGATTTAGTTGCGGCGGCCAGGTGACGATCAGTTGCCTGCCGTCCGATGGCATCGTTCTCCCGGGGAAGATTCGCGACCTGAGCCTCGGCGGCTGCTGCGTCGATATCACTTTGCCGATTGCTCGCGGCGCGCGAGCTGAACTGGTCGTGCACGTCAACGCTGCTTCGTTCCGGGCCGTGGGTGAGGTAAGGGCGATTCGGGGCCACTCCGGAGCTTGTCTGGAGTTCGTTCTATTGAGTGCTGGGGGCAAAGGCGTGCTCGCGGACTTGGTCACGGAATTGGCGAGGTTGCAGGCGGTCATGAACGACATAAAAGCTACGCGGCGCGAGATCGATCCCGAGTCGTTTCGCAAGCAACTGGATTACCGGAGACTGCAAGCGACCAGGCTGAGCAGGCGGTTTCCTTTGCTGGGGACAACGCTGCCGCCGGAGAGTTCGGGAGGGAGTCCGGAATCGGACGACGCATCTACTGGGAAGGGTCCGCGCGAGGAAGAGCAGTTCCTGGTCGGCCCCATTGATTTATTCGGCTAGGCATCCATAATCAAACATTTGTAGAGACGGGGCTTGCCCCGTCTCCCGTTGCGGACAGAGACCTGGCGGTGCGAGCGGAGACGCGGCAAGCCGCGTCTCTACAGGGAATTCGCGCCGCCATCAGACAGGAAATTCAGACCGCCATCAGCACCACGCCACCCGCGACCAGCAAGGCCGCAATCCAACGCCGTCGGCCAACGCGCTCGTGCAGGAAGATGCGCGCGGCCAGCGCATTCGCTACAAAAGTGAGCGAGGCCGAAGCCGGTACGACCAGGCTGAGGTTTCCCCACGAAAGGCCAAACAGCAGGCTGTAGAACGCGACTCCCATCGCCACAAGGCCGAGCGCAAACGTGGGTGTGGCAAGCACGCGGCCAACTACCGCCAGCAGCCCGCGCCGCTGCCAGAGTTCACCAACGTCGCCTACCCGTTTCATGGAGTAAGACAGCAGCACGTCTCCGGTGGTCGAGGCCAGAATGATGAGCGCAATCGCGGCCCAGGCGTAGAGCTCATTCATACCTACTCCACCTCCCGGGAAACGGTGTCGTGTGCAACCTCGGCAGAGTTGTCGCGATGGAGACCAGGTGTGACCGAAGGGCCGGCAGCTACAAAGCCCACGCCAGCGGTGATCAAGGCAATGCCGAGCCAGCGTGTGGGCGAGATTTCTTCATGAAGACGGAAGTGACCAACCAAAGCGACCAGTACATACGCGAGCGATGTGGCTGGGAGAACATAGGTGAGGTCAGCCCAGGAAAGCGCGGACATGTAACAGGCGAAGAAGGTCAGCAGGAAAAGGATTCCCAATGCAACCCAGGGATTGAGGATGGCGAGCAGCAGGCCGGAAAGATTGTGGAGGGAAAAGCCGCCTAGCTCTTTCATGCCGCGAGCCAGCAGGGAATCGCCCGCTGTGCTGAAAACGGTGATTCCCGCCAGGACAAGGTATTTTCGAAATGTCACTTACGATGCAACTCCGAAGGCATTGAATCATTGAGACATTGAATCATTGAGACATTTTAAAAACCCAAAGCATTTGACCTTAAATGATTCAATGCCTCAATGTCGCAATGATTCAATGCTTCTCCTAGGCCTTGACCGGTTCCGGGGCAGGCGCTTCTTCCTTGCGGTTTTCCTTGACCCATTTGTGGCGCTGCGCGCGCAGTTTCAGGAAGGCCCGGGCTTCTTTGTACAAGCGCTTGCGTTCACCGCCATCGAACATCGCTTTTCTCAAAATGCGGTACGCGGCCTTGGGGCGGAAATAATATTCATCGTAAAAGTGATGGACTCCCTCCAGCACTTCCGCGGCGGGCAGGCCGGGATACTCGATCTGCACCATCTGGTGTCCGCCATCGTCCACCATCTTCGACTCGCTGGTGACAAAACCGTTCTTCATCGCGAACTCGTGCAGTTCGGTCCCAGGGTAGGCATGTGCCACCGAAACCTGGATCGTCTCCACGTCGAGTTCCTTCGCAAATTTGATCGTGTTCTTGATGGTCTCGCGAGTTTCTCCCGGCAGGCCGAGGATGAAATCGCCGTGGACCACTAGTCCCAGCTTGTGGCAATCCTTGGTGAACTGGCGGGCGCGCTCGACGGTTGCGCCTTTTTTGATGTTCTTGAGAATCTGCGGATCCCCCGATTCGTAGCCCACGATCAGAAGCCGGCATCCCGCTTCTTTCATGGCCTTGAGGGTTTCAAAGTCGGTGGTGACTCGCGACGTGCAGGACCATGTCAGCCCCAGCGGTTTCAACTTGGCGCACAACTCGACGGTGCGGGCCTTCTGCAGGTTGAAGGTGTCGTCGTCGAAGAAAAATTCCTTCACATACGGCCAGTATTCTTTCGCCTTCGCCATTTCACGCGCCACGTCGTCGCTGGAGCGCTTGCGCCACGGGTGGCCGCTGAGCGTCTGGGGCCAGAGGCAGAAGGTGCACTGCGCCGGGCATCCGCGCGATGTGTACAACGACACAAAGGGATGGAGCAGGAAAGGCACATTGTAGCGGCGGACATCCAAGTCGCGCCGGTACACGTCGGTCACATGCGGCAGGGAATCCAGATCTTGAATTGTGGGCCGGTCGGGATTATGCAGGACGCTGCCGTTCTTGCGGTAGGAAATTCCCAGAATGTCTTTGATCGGCTTGCCCTGCGCGTACTCGACGATGGAGTAGTCGAATTCCTTGCGGCAGGCTACGTCGATCACCTTCGCGTCCAGCAACGACTTCTCGGGCAGCACGCTGACGTGGGGTCCGACGAAAGCAATCTTGATGTGCGGATTGCTGTCTTTGATGGCCTCGGCCATGCGGACGTCGCCGGGGAACCCCGGAGTGCTCGTGAACAGCACGAGCAGTTCATAGTCTTTGCAGGTACGGATCGTCTCTTCCGCCGTGATGTGATGAGGCGGGGCGTCGAGCAAGCGCGCGCCCTCGAGCATTCCCGTCGGATAGGCGAGCCAAACCGGATACCAGTATGATTCGATCTCACGCGTGGCTGGCCAGCGCGAACCCGCGCCCCCATCGAAATTCTCAAACGAAGGCGGGTTCAAGAACAGAGTTTTCAATGGCATAGTGTAAGTCCCTTATTTTAACATTAGATGCGCACCCTAAATGCGCGCACACATCCGGTAGACGCTACCATTCAGGTACGTCTTCAACCCCTTTAAAAAAACGTGGAAAGCTTTGTCCTAGTGTGCCTTACACGGCCGGAGATGGCAAAAGAACCTTGCCGAGCGTCGCTTTTGCGCATTGAGAGGCGAGAATCGGGTTCGGGCGGAAGGCGGTTGGGTCTCCTCCGTGCACCCCTGTGTACCTGTGGTCGAAGAAAGCGTTAACCACAGGGTACACAGGGTTTCACCGAGGAAGACAGAACCGGTTTCTATTCAGTGCGAAGCAGGATTAGGCAGCGCCCACTTCTCCAAGTCTCCGGTGGCCCGCAACAGGGTCATACGGACCCGCTGATACTCAAAATCAGCGTCCTGAAAAAGCAGAAAACGTTCCGCCGCCTGCGCCCGCGCATCGGCCAACTCGTGCAAGGTTCCAGTTTTGGCATCGATCCGGGTCTGGGCCGCTTCCAGGCCCGACTGCGCCAGTTGATACTCCAACTGCGCCACCTCGCGGGCGGCTCCGAGTTGCTCGGCGGCCCGTTGGAGTTTCAGTGTTTCCTCCGCCACCTGATTGCGCGCCGCTTCCGCTTGCTTCTTCGCCTTGAGGGCTTCGGCCTCCGCCGCTTCGGCTCGCGCGCGCTGGCTCATGTTGAAGAGCGGGATACGGATGGCCAAGCCGACGGTGGCATTGTCCTTTTGGAAAGTGCCATTCGGGAAGTACCGGGTGTAGTTATTGAAGGTTGAAAACCTTGCATACTGGGCAGAGAAATCAACGGACGGGTACAAAGCGCGGTGCTCGCCCAAAGCTCGCATCGCTTCCGCCAGCGAATGGCGCTCGGCAAACTTGATGGCAGGACTGGTGGCGGCTGCTTTTTCTGAAAGTTCTTCTTCCGCAGCGACGGGCGGCAAAGCCGGAATCGTTTCGGGCGCGAGTTCGATGGAGGAAACCGGCAAACCGGTCAGCGTCGAGAGATGCCGCCGCAGGACGTCGGCGGAGCCATGCGCCTCGGCGCGGTGAAGGCGCATACGCGCCGCGACCAGTTTGGCTTTGTTTAAGTCGACGCTGCTGTCCACGCCTTCCTGCACGCGCTCGGCTACCGCTTGCTCCATCTGCTGCGCCTGCGACTCGTCCTGCTGCAAGCGCACAAGTCGTGCCTCCCACTTTGCCAACTCAGCGTAGGTCAGCGCCACGTCCTGGATGACAGCGTTGCGCTGGTCTTTGTCCTGAAACACGGAAGCACGCCAGTCAGTTTTCGCCGCGTTCATGAACTGCCGCTGCGAAGGGTTGAAGATTGAACTCTGCGCAACGGCATTCACTAGCGCCGGCGCCGACCCTTCAATGCTGAGGGGATATCCATAGGTCCAGCCGAGGCCCGAACCAACGAATAGCTGTGGCAAGTAGTTGTTGCGGAGTTCGCGGTACGACGCAAAGGCGCGCTGCACGTCGGCATTCGCGATCGCCGAACCGGTGCTATGCGCGAGCGCGAGTCGAATGGCGCGCTCCAAAGGCAGCGGTTCAGCCTGGCCACGCGCGGCGATCATCAGCGAGGCCGTAATTATGGCGAGCACATTCGTGGAGCGCAACCACCGCGGCAATCGAAATTTCATTTCGTCACCTTCATCTCGTCATTCGTCAGGCTGCGGGAACCCCGGGTTCGGATCAGGGCATCGCTTTAGCGATGCCACAAGTCGATGAAATGAGGCGCCCCTTCCGGGGCGGGGCATCGACAATCCGACTTTTCCCAGGGATCAGGCCGCGGCTTCGCCGCGACGCACAAATTGTAGTGCGCCGGACGCCAATGGCGCAGTAGCTTCGGAAAGTCATGGGGACGCCACTCTGCGCGCTGGAATCTTGCCATCCTCAGTGGACAACTCGATTGAGCGCTTGCTGGGCCATGTCGTAATTTCGGACCAAGGCCAGGGAAGCGCGATACTCGCGCGCCGCGCCTTCTTTATCGCCCTGTTTTTCCAGTAGTGTGCCGAGGAGATAGTGAGCTTTGTGCGCCGGAGCCGCTTCCACCGGTCCCGTGGCGAGATAGCGGCGCAGCAGTTCCATGGCGAAAGCATAGCTTCGCCCCGCGCGATACAACATGCCGGAAGATTCCTCTAGAACCTCAAGTTTGGTCGTCGGCGCCTGGCTGAGCTTGACGATGGCCTGCTCCATTTCGTCATAGCGTTTTTGGTTACGGAAAAAGATAGCCAGGTTGAGCCAAGCTTCCGCGTCGCCGTGGCTGAGGTCGATGTACTGGCGATACTCCCGTTCGGCGGTGGTGGCGTCTTTCTTCTTTTCGGCGATGCGAGCGTAAACCCAGTGTTCACGGCCCGAGTCCATGGTTGCGATCGACCGCGCTTGCTCGCGGGCCTTCTGCTCGCCGCCGCCGAAGATGCCTGGCGCCGAATAATAGAACTCCGCCAGATCGAGCCGGGCATCTACGTCTTGCGGATTCAACTGCACCGCGCGCTCGAATTCTTCGCGAACCTTTCCAGCCAAGACTGCCTCGGCGAGGGGATTAGCCCGATCCGCCTTTTCGCCATAGACGCGCCCCAGCCAAAGATGGAAGCGGCTATTGCCCGGATCAAGCGACACGGCTTTTCTGCAGGAAGACTCCGCGCGGTCCCAATCTTCGCGCGCGAAGTAAGCGCGGCACAGCAGGTTGGACGATTCCGCGTCCGCCGGCGCCGAAGAAAGATGGCCGTTCAATTCGGCGATGGTTTCATCGATGCGGCCGGCCGCCAGCATGTCTTTGGCAGAGTCCGCCGCGCTGGCGGTCAACGAGGCACTGATAAAGACGGTGAGTAAAACCAGAAAAATTCTGGAAGCGCGCGCGATCATCTAAAACTTGACCTGCGTCCGGTCGCCGATCGGTTTGCCATTCAGCGCGTTAATCGCAATCACGTCCTGGGCGGCGAGGCCGCTCGTGATTTCGACCTGCGTGAGATTGGAAAGGGAAGTCTCCACATTCCGGCGCTGGAGTTCGTGGCCCGCCACCAGCAAAACATAAGGTTTGGAGTCGTCGGTTCGCACCGCCTCGCGCGGTACCACCAGCACGTGATCGTGCTCGGCGGCAATGATCGTTACTCCGACGTTGATATTGGGCAAGAGCTTCAAGTCCTTGTTATCTACGATGCTGGTGGTCTCCCCGACGTTGCGCGAGCCGCGCAACTTCACCGTCGAGGGGATGCTGGTCACGGCGGCTCGCCACACCCGCCCAGGGACGGCGTCCCAGGTAATCTCGATGGGATTTCCGGGAGCCAGCCTGGCCACGTCGGGTTCATCGACGAAAGCGCGGACCATGACGTTTCGCAGATCGGCCACTTGCAGCAGAAGATCTCCGGCCGCGACGAAGCCGCCTTGCTTGGCGGACAGCGAATACACGATGCCGGCAAAAGGAGCGCGGACATTCGATTTTGCCAGGACGTCCTCGGCGGCATCGTAGGCCGCCTGCGCCTCGGCTTGTTGCGCTGCGACGCGCGATAACTCCGCATTCGAATATCGTTTCGTCTGCTTTTTCCGCAGGAAGGTGAGTTGGGCGTCGGCGCCGGCCAGCGCGTTCTCCGCTTCTCGCACTTCTCCCGCCGAGGCCGCGCCCTGCTGCTCCAGTTTCTTCAGGGCATCCAAATTGCGTTGCGCGCTATCCCGGCCGGTGCCGGCTTTCACCATCTGGGCTTCGAGGCTCAACACTTCTTCCTGATTCCCGCCTCGTTCCGTCGCGCCTAGCTCGGCCCTCGCTGCTCTCAATTGCGTCTGGGCACGAGCTGCTTGAGCGCGCGCGTCGGCGTCATCCAGAACGACCAGCAATTGGCCCTTCTTGACGGAATCGCCCTCCTTGACCAGAACGCGCCGGACAGTGGTCGGGATCGGCGCGTGGGCCTCAAAGTTGTTGACAGGCTCAATTTTTCCGTTGGTGGAAACCATGCTGCGAATGTCGGTCTGCTCGACGACGGCAGTTCGCACCGGCACCCCGTCATCGCGGCGGGAGACAAAAGCCGCCAGCACGATCACCGCCCCCAGGATGGCAAGCGCCGTCATCCACCAGCGCCGCGGCTGGCGTCCTGAACTGTTTCCATTCAGTGGCATACAGAGAAAGGCGTAAGCTTCAATGTATCATCCATGCCGTGCAGCAGGCAGGCAAAAAGCTTACTTCGGGCTGCCTGATTAGATGCGCCGCGGCGCCCAGTTGCTTTCGCTGGATTGCGCAATTTAGATTGCGCAATTTAGATCGCGGAATCTAGGCGGCGGCATTTTTGCAGCCCCCAAGCGAGGCTCGCTACAATAGGCCATGCCGAAACCGCGACGCTATACTGACGAGCACGCCAGTGCCGGGCTCGATCACAACTTTCCCGAAATCGAGACCTGGCCGAACCAGTTTCCAGCCTACGAAATTGTTGTCGACGATCCCGAATTCACCTCCGTCTGCCCCAAGACTGGCTTGCCGGACTTTGGCAACATTGTGATCCGCTACATGCCCGACCGCCGGTGCCTGGAGTTGAAGTCGTTGAAAGAATATCTCCAGGCGTATCGAAACCTCGGAATCTTCCAGGAGAATATCGTGAATCAAGTGCTGGAGGACGTCGTCCGCTGCGCCAAGCCGGTGTGGGCCGAAGTAAAAGGCGAATTCCGTCCGCGCGGCGGGATTTCGACGGTGGTGATCGCGCGATGGCCGCGCAAGAGAGGTCAGAGGTAAGAGGTCAGATTGCAGAAGTAAAAACCTTGCGATGAAGGCCGGTTGGAGACTTTGATTCTCACCTCTGCAATCTGACCTCTGACCTCTGACCTCTGCAATCCTTCCCCATGCTATATTCTCTCGACCCGTGCCCCCGGCCAAACTCTATCCTCGAACCGCGCTGGCGCTGCTGACGGCGCTGAACTTGCTCAATTACATCGATCGCTCCGTGTTGTTTGCGGTACAGGATCTGGTCAAGGCCGAGTTCCATCGCAGCGACCTGGCGTTCGGCTTGCTCACGACCGTATTTTTCATCTTTTACATGTGTGCGGCGCCTTTCATGGGGCCGCTTTCGCTGCGTTTTTCGCGCAAACGCGTCATCGTCACCGGCGCCCTGGTGTGGAGCTTCGCAACTCTGCTCACCGCCTTCACCAAGACCTTCGATGAACTACTCATTCGTCATACCCTGGTGGGCATCGGCGAAGCCAGCTTTGTCATCCTTTCTCCAACTTTTGTCGCGGACATGTTCCCCCCCGAAAAGCGAGGGCGGGTGATGGGGGTTTTCTATCTCGCAATCCCGGTCGGAACCGCGCTGGGGTACCTGCTGGGCGGCGTCATGGGCCCAAAGTACGGCTGGCGCACTCCCTTCTATGTGGGAGCTGCACCCGGAGTTCTGCTGGCCTTGCTGCTGCTGTTGATTCCCGAGCCGGCACTCGGTCAATTCGATCCGCCTGAAAGCAAGGTTCCAGAGCGGGACACGCTAAGAAGCTTGGTCCGCAATCCCGCATTTCTCACCGCAACCTTCGGCATGGCGATGATGACCTTCGCGCTCGGGGGACTCCAGGTTTGGATGCCAACCTTTCTGCACCGCGCCCACGGCTACAGCCTGCAGGAAGCGGGCCTTGTTTTTGGGTTGAGCACTCTAGTTAACGGCCTGGTTGCGTCTCTAGCGGGTGGATGGATCTCCGATCGGCTGCTGCGACGAACCAAGTCTGCCCACTACCTCGTGTCCGCGGTCAGTCTGGGGTTGGGCATTCCGGCCATGTGCGTCGCCTTGTTTGCCAGCGGCAGGCCCATGATCGTGGGCATCTTCGTGTCGGAGTTTTTGCTGTTGTTGAACACCGGTCCGCTCAACGCCGCAGTCATTAGTTCGGTCGGACCGCATGTGCGCGCGGCCGCCTTGGCCGCAAACATCTTTGTTTTCCACCTGCTCGGCGATGTGCCATCGGCCGCTCTGATCGGCTACATCTCGGATAAGTATTCGCTGCAACTCGCTTTTCTGGGGCCGGTCATCGCGATCACCTTGTCTTCTGCCATACTGTTCTATGGCATGCGCTTTGCGCCGCCCTTGCGGGTCAGTGAAGAAGCGGCGTCGCAAGTTCCCTCAGGAGCATCTTCCTAGCAGAATGCATTGGCAAACGTTGCACTGGATTGCAGCCGGCATCCTCGCACTGGCCTGGTTTTCGCGCGTAGTGGAAGCGGCCTTTGGCATGCCGCGCATTGCCGACATCGCGCGTCCTGAATGGGATCGTAAGCCAGCGACTCCAAACGGCGAGCCCAGAGTCAGCATTATCGTGCCGGCGCGCAACGAAGAAGAACATATCCGCGAGACGCTGGTTCAGTTGCTCGGTCTCGATTACTCGAACTACGAAATTATTGCGGTCAACGACCGGTCGACGGATCGCACCGGCCAGATCATGGATGAGGTCGCCGCCTGTGAGGGCTCGTGTGGCGCGGACACTCCTGTCCGCGTGTCGGCAGCATCTATACTGCACACAGAGGCGGACAAGCATGCCCTGAGCGCAGTCGAAGGGAGTGTCCGCCCTACACGTTTGAAGGTGATCCACGTTGCAGAACTGCCCGCCGGCTGGTTAGGCAAGACGCACGCCATGTGGACGGCCTGTCAGCAGGCGAGCGGGGCCTGGTTACTGTTCACCGATGCCGACGTGCGCTTCAAGCCCGATTCACTGCGGCGGGCCATTGCTTATGCCGAGGCGGAGCGAGCCGATCACGTCGTCCTTTTCCCGCGCATGATCATGAAGCGGCCGGGCGAGAGAATGATGATCGCCTTCTTCCAGGCGCTTTTCGTTTTCGGACACCGCCCCTGGAAAGTAGCCGATCCCAAAGCGCGCGACCACATGGGGGTGGGAGCTTTCAACCTGGTCCGGCGCTCGGTCTATGACGCGATCGGTACCTATCGAGCCTTGCGCATGGAAGTGCTCGACGACATGAAACTCGGTAAGGTAGTCAAGAACGCGGGGTTTGCGCAGCGCAATGTGTTTGGCGAGGACTTGATTTCCCTGCGCTGGGCCAAGGGCGCCTTCGGTATCGTCAACAATCTCACCAAGAACTTCTTTGCCGTGCTTTCTTTCCAGTGGCCGCGAACGGTGGCTTGCATCGTGGGTTTGGGATTTCTGAACCTTGGGCCATTTGTTGGTGTCTGGATGGCACACGGATGGGCGCGAGTTCCGTACGCCGTCGCGCTGGCTTCGTTGTTTCTGATTTATTACGGCATGTCCGCCAGGTCGGCCGTTCCGGCGTATTACTTCTTCCTGCATCCGGTCAGCAGCAGCCTGTTCATGTACACACTGATGCGCTCCATGGTCCACACCTTCCGGAACGACGGCATCGTGTGGCGGGGCACGAAGTATCCGCTGGAGGAGTTGCGCAAAGGATTAGTGTGAAATCGCAGATGGTTAGTTTTTGGGTGGCGCAGCGGTTCACCGCTGCGATTCAAGCGCTCAATTCTGACGGCTTCATAGGCTGCGGAAAAACTCCAGTTCAAGCAGGTTTTGGGAAGGGCACGAGTTTACTCGTGCCGTAAGTCGTTGAAAAATGTGTCCGCGCTTTAGCGCCCGAGGTATGCTTCTTGCGCTCGTGATGATTTTTTCTGCAGCCTGTAAAGCCGCTATTCCAACCATGCCCTTACCGCAGCGGTGAACCGCTGCGCCACCCAAAATCAACACCACCCAAAATCAGCACCGCCCGCGAATCTATTGCGGTTCACCTGGATCTTCGATCGAAACCGGGTCGCCTTGTCTGGTGGTCTTCTTCTTGGCAGCCTTGGCATGCGTGGACCCTCCGGCACGGTTGTGGCCCGCGCGCTCGACGTCATACTCAGTGGGCACTGGAGGAAACAACCGGAAAGCGCTTTCGCCCAGCTGTTGGGAGCGGCGCAAAACCATCCCGGCGCGTCCGTCGTAGTCCTGCACCGTACCCTTAATTTCAATTTGCTGGCCTTCGAGCTGGCGGATATCCCCCATCTTCTTGAGGTCGCTCGGCAACACGACCACGGTGAAGGGACAGGCCTTGGAGTCTTTGCAGAAGTTGAGGAACTTGGCGCCGTCTCTGCCGTCGTCCACGTGCAGCACGGTTCCGCTGACGCACTGGGTCGTGCCCAAATGCTTGCTCGCCTCGGCGAAGGAGACGCAGTCATGCTTGGAAGTATTGCGTGCGAAGCCAACGCCGTTCATTGCAAGAACGGTTCCGGCGCAGGAAAGTCAGAATACGAAAGCGCATGGCGACTGAGGCGCGGAAGAGTGCATCCTCAGTTTCATTCTAGGCGTGGAGGAGAGGTCCTACGCTAAGCAGCACGAAAAATCTCGCGGCCACTTCCCGAAGGAACGGAAGCGCCGGGGTCCCCAGCACGCCGGGTTTCGACGTGCTGGGGTGGAGTGCCAGGCTATGCGCCCGGGTAAGAAGATCAACAACTACCGGCGTACCAGCAGGCGCGGGCATCACGAGGAGTTCGTACTCAGCTTCGCAATCGTGGGAGTTCTTGTTGTGACGTCCGCACTGGAAACCTTGAGCACCGCGACTATCCCGTCGCGGCCGCGCACTGGTTGCGTTTGCGCGGTGGCAATATTGACGCCAGTGTCGACACAGGGCATGGTTGCTACCTGTGCGGGAAGCAGAAATGCAGCGACAAGGATGGGTAGCATCATGCAAAGTCACCTCAAGAACCGGAAGGTACGAGGCTGACCTCTCCACTTCCGGACTCTTGAAGTAACGGCTGGCCCGTCAAGAACACACAGCGATTGACCCTTCGCCGGAGCGCACGATGGCCCGCACAGTTCTGCGGCCCACAGGCGCCCGCGCGCCACTACTTGCCGAAGGACTTTACCGCCGCTGCTTCGTCGTCTTTCACATCGAAGACGGTGTACAGCTTCGTGATCTGCAGCAGGTCGTGCACTTTCTTGGTGAGGTTAAGCAGTTTGAGTTCGCCGCTCTGGTTCTTGCAAGTGGTGAAGGCGCTGACGAGTTCACCGATACCGGAGCTGTCGATATAGTTCACGTCGGCGAGGTTCAGCAGGATTTTCTTCTGCCCCTTGGAAATCAGGTCGCGCACGGTTTCGCGCAGAACCACGCTGCCTTCGCCGAGGGTGATCCGGCCGCTGAGGTCGACAATCGTGACGCCATCCACCTGACGAGTACTGGACTTCATGCTCACTGGAGAGCCTCCTTGGAATCCGCGGGGTTGCCGTGGACATGCTTGATCATTCTAAGTTCGGTGCCCGCCTTGGAGGGGTGGATTTCCACCACATCCATAAACGAGCGTATCAGAAAAATACCTCTACCCGATGTCTTCATCAGGTTGTCCGGAGCCAATGGATCCGGAATCCTGCTGGCGTCGAGCCCCTTGCCCTGATCGCGGATGACGATGACCAGGTCGTGGGCGGTACGCTCAAACGCTAGTGTAACTTTTTTGCTTGGATCGTAGGCATTACCATGCAAAACGGCGTTGACAGCGGCTTCGCGCACCGCCATGGAGATCTTCATGATCTCCTCGTCGTCAAATCCGGCCTCCGCCGCCATGCGGCCAGCCGTCTCTTCCGCGTTGTTCACCGTCTCCAGCGTCGAATCGAGCGTATAAGAGACGCGGTCTGCGGCCATAGGCGAAGATCGAAGATCGAACGGTTCCTGAGCCTGGCCTCCGCCTCGCTTTCGGCGGTCGCGCCGGGCTCAAAGTGCTCGCCCGAATGCCTGCGACGGGCGAACTGAGAGTTTGCCTGTAGGGCCCGCAAAAGTCAACGCGATACCTTAAGGTGTCATACCACATTAGAAATGTCCCCGGGGTGTGCACGATCACGTCGCGCGGGGATATTTCGCAATTGCATCCCTGGGCGGTCACATCTCATTGTGCACCCGCATTGCGTACCGCGGAGAAGAAGCGCTCTAGCTTGGTCGCATCCAGCCTGCCGTCGGTTCGCACGCCGGAACACACATCGATCCCGAAGGGGCCTACCTCTTCAATGGCTTGGCCCACGTTCTCCGGGGTGAGCCCTCCGGCCAGAAATAGCGGGACGCCGATGCGTTCGCGGATCGCGCGGCTGAGGCTCCAATCGTGCCTTCTGCCCGTACCGCCTAACACCTTCACCGCGAGTTTCTGATTACCGGAATCGAGCAGGATCGCATCCACGTGCGGCGCGACTTGCACGGCCTGCTCGACGGACTCCGGTCCGATCACGTGAATGACCTGAACGAGGGAGATCCCGGGCAGAGCAGCCTTCAGATCGCGGTGCGTGCCGACGGCGAGATGATCGCAGATCTGGATCGTGTTCGTGCGGCAGAAACGCTGTTGCCGGACGATGTCGGCAACATTTTGCCGCGAAGTCAGCAGGAAGGTCCCGATCGCAGGTGGAACGGTCGCGGCAATCTCCGCGATGCGCTCGTCGCTGATGATGCCCGGCCCGCTCGGCATGTGTGAAACCAGGCCCAGTGCGGAGGCTCCATGCTCGACGGCCAGAGCCGCTTCCTCAACACTGCCGATGCAGCAGATTTTCACCCGGGGTGTGCGCGTCGCTTGCATGGATTCATTGAGTCATTGGGTGATTTAGTCATTGAATCATTTAGTCATTCCTCGTTAAAAACCCGCTGGGAATCTAGGTTTTCAATGATTCAATGATTCAATGACTAAATGATTCAATGCCTCTACTCGCCGTATGGAACCCAGATATTCTTCACCTGGGTGGCGTGTTCGAGAAACCAGCGGCCCTCGGCCAGTTTCGGGTTGAACCAATCGATGGCACGGCCTTCGTTCGTCCACACCTGCTTTAGATTGCCCACCGACATGGCCTTGGCCGCCGCGGCGCTGGCTTCATCGCTAAAACACCAGATGGCATCCACATCGTCATGCTCGGCGAGCGTCTTCAGAAGTTGCGACGTGTATCCGGTAACGATATTCAGCGCGCCCCCGGGCAGATCGCTGGTGTCGAACAGTTGGTACAGATCGCTCGTGATCAGCGGATAGGCTTCCGAAGGAACCGCGATCACCGTATTTCCCGCCGCGAGAGCGGGCATCACGAGAGAAAGAAAACCGAGCAGCGGCGCCTCCCGCGGGCAGATGACGCCGAGCGTCCCAATGGCCTCGTTCATCGCGATGGCGACATTCCGGAACGGAGGATTGTGTACCGCGCCGTCAAACTTATCGGCCCACGCCGCGTACGAGAAGATGCGCTCGACACTGAGATCCACTTCCGCGGCAGCCTGCTTTTCGCCGACCACGGCGGCCATGCGATGCGCAATTTCGTCGCGCCGTTGGGAAAGATTCTCCGCGCAGTAAAAAAGAACCTGAGCACGATTGTGCGCCGTAGCCTTGGCCCACGCCGTGGCTTTTCGCGCTGCCTCGACCGCATTGCGAATGTCCTTGCGATTGCCGAGCGGAGCTTCGCCCAGCAGCCGTCCGTCCGCAGCGCGCACTTCCATGCTGTAGCCGGAGTCGGGACGCGCCTGCTTGCCACCGATGTAGAGCTTTACGGTTCGATCAATCACCGGAGTGCTGTCAGAAGTTTCGACGGCGGAAGTACCAAAGGAACGACCGCTGGCGTCTGCCTCCGATGCCGCCTCAGGTGGCGCAAGCGTCTTTTCTGCTGGAAGCATCGGGGCGTTCTTGAACCATGCTGGCTCCAAATATTCCAGCAGGCCTTCGCGTCCGCCCTCGCGTCCGTAACCGCTCTCGCGGTAGCCGCCAAAGCCGCACGAGGCGTCGAACAGGTTCGTGCAGTTGACCCAGACCACTCCCGCTTTAAGCTGCGCGGCAACGTGCAAGGCAACGTTGACGCTCTCGCTCCAAACACAGGCCGCCAAACCGTAAACTGTATTGTTCGCCAGTTCCACGGCTTCCGCGGGCGTGCGGAACGTCATCGCCGCCAGCACTGGTCCGAAGATTTCCTGCTGCGCGACAATCGAGGTCGGATGCACATTGCTCAGCAGCGTCGGCGGATAGTAAAACCCGCGCGCCGGCAACACGACCTGCGGCTGCCAGCATGTTGCGCCGTCTGCCACGCCCTGGTCCACCAGCTTGCGAATGCGGTCAAGTTGCACCTTTGCGACAATGGCGCCAATATCGATCGCTTTGTCGAGCGGCGCGCCGATCCGCAAGGTGCTCATGCGATCCTGAATCTTGGCGACCAGGGTTTCGGCGATACTTTCCTGCATCAGCAGCCGCGAACCCGCGCAACATACCTGTCCTTGATTGAACCAGATGCCGTCCACCAGCCCTTCGACCGTGCTATCGAGGTCGGCATCCTCAAAAACGATGAACGGAGATTTTCCGCCAAGCTCCAGCGAAAGGCGCTTGTGGCTCGTCGCCGTGGCGGCGCGAATCGCACGTCCGACCTCGGTCGATCCGGTGAAGGCGATTTTGTCCACGTCCGGATGCTTGACGAGAGCTTCGCCGGTGGAACCGTCTCCGGTGACGATGTTGACTACTCCGGCGGGCAAGCCAGCTTCCTGGCAGATTCCGGCGAAGGCCAGCGCGGTCAGGGGCGTGAACTCCGCGGGCTTCAACACGACGGTGTTGCCAGTCGCGAGCGCCGGAGCAATTTTCCACGCCAGCATCAGCAGCGGGAAATTCCAGGGAATGATCTGACCAACCACTCCGCAGGACACGTACTCGGGGAATTCGTGCTCCAGAAGTTGCGCCCAGCCGGCATGGTGATAGAAATGCCGCGCCACCAGCGGAATATCAATGTCGCGACTCTCACGGATGGGCTTGCCGTTGTCCATGGTCTCAAGAACCGAGAGCAACCGGGAATGCTTCTGCACCAGCCGCGCGATGGCATACAGGTAGCGCGCGCGGGCATGAGGGCTGAGCGCCCGCCATCCAGAAGATGCAGCCCGCGCAGCCTTGACCGCCGCGTCAACGTCTGCCGCGGATCCTTGCGCGACCGACGCGAGTTTCTCACCGTTCGAAGGATCGACGGTGTCGAAATACTCTCCCGCCGCGGGCGCCTGCCAACCGCCTCCGATGAAATGTTGGAAGCGGAAGGCGTGGCGTTCCAGCCAGGCGACTGCTTCCTTCGATTCTTCTGGAGCTGGACCGTATTCCATACTCACGAACTTTTCGGCAATGCTCATTGGCGTTTGCTCGATTCCTTCATATTCAATTGTCATCCTGAGCGAAGCGAAGGATCTGCTTTCTTGGTAGTACGCGAGACAGCAGGTCCTTCGCTTCGCTCAGGATGACAAATCATAAGGTTCTTCAAGCAGCTTGTCTTGACTCGTAACTCCCAACGTCACGCCATCGGATGCCGATACTCCGCCGAATACCGTCCCGTCGCGTAATGCTCCAACTGCCGCTCGATGTCGCCCAGCAAGCCGCTGGCGCCGAAGCGGAACATTTCCGCCCGCAGCCACGACAAGCCAAGTTCTTCTTTGATCATCGCCAGCCACTCGATCGACTGCTTGGCCGTGCGGATGCCGCCCGCTGGCTTGAAACCCACCGCCATTCCGGTTTGCTGCGCGTATTCGCGGATGGCACGCGCCATCACCAAGCCCACCGGCAAGGTTGCATTGGTCGGCTCTTTGCCCGTCGAAGTCTTGATGAAGTCAGCGCCCGCCATCATCGCAACCACACTCGCGCGCCCGACGTTGCGCAGCGTCAGCAGGTCTCCGGTTCCAAGAATCACCTTCATGTGCGCCGATCCGCAGGCCTGCTTGAAAGCCGCCACCTCGTCGTAGAGCGCCTGCCAGCGCCCGCCGAAAACATGCGCGCGGGTGATGACGACGTCGATCTCGTGCGCGCCAGCCTCGACCGATCGGCGAATCTCCGCCACCCGCTCCGCCAGCGGCGATAGACCCGCGGGGAAGCCGGTGGACACGGCCGCGACATGTACCCCGCTGCCCTCGAGCGCGTGCAGAGCTGTTTCCACAAAGGTGTGGTACACGCAAATGGCCGCGACCTTGATTTGCAACTCCTCGATCCCCAGCTTCCGTTCCATTTCCTGCTGAATGGGCTGCCGGCCTTTCGCGCACAAACGGCGGACGCGCTCGTCGGTGTCATCTCCGGAAAGAGTCGTCAGATCGATGCAGGTGATTGCCCGCAGCAACCACGCTGCCTGCCATTCCTTTTTCACGCTTCGCCGCGCGACGTGGGATTGAGCGCGGCGCTCGACCGCGCTGGTGTTCACCCGCACTTCCCGTATCCAGTCCAGATTGAGAGCAATGCCGGTGTTACGCAGCAGAGGCCGCCCGGAGAGCGTGGCAATCGCGCCGTCGTCGCGGGTTACGAGTCGCGCTGCGTTCCGAGATTCGTTGTGTTCGACCGGCATCCAGTGCTCCACTACAAAAACGCGCTGTAGAGACGGGGCTTGCCCCGTCTCCCTCTGCGGCGGGAGACGCGGCAAGCCGCGTCTCTACGGGGTTCGGAGATGAGCAGCGACTTCCGAAGGTTTGCGCAGTTCGTCCTTTGCCGTGCAATTGTACGGCAGATACGATGAAAGATGCATTCCCGGTATTGCCTTGACACCGGTGGCTCCGCACGGCTACGCTACGGCGCGATTCTTACCTGAGGAGAAGCGATGTTCACACCCCATAGTCTGAATCTGGCACTGTTCATGATGATTACCAGCGCCATCTGCTGGGGTTCCTGGGCCAACACCTTCAAGGGGGTCAAGAAGTATCGCTTCGAGTTGTTTTACTGGGACTATGCCGTCGGCATTTTTCTGATCTCGCTGATCCTCGCGCTTACCATGGGGAGCACCGGCAACGATGCTTCCAGTTTCCTGAACAATGTGCGCTCCGCCGATACCAACAACATCGTCTCCACCATGGTCGGAGGCGCCATCTTCAATCTGGCAAACCTTTTGCTGGTGGCCGCGATCAATATGGCTGGACTCGCGGTTGCATTTCCAGTGGGCATTGGAATCGCGCTCGTCGTCGGTGTGGTTTCGAGCTATGCCCTCCAGCCAAAGGGGAATGCGGCGCTCCTGGCCGTGGGCGTCCTCTGCGCCCTCATCGCCGTGGTCATGGACGGAAAAGCCTACGGCAGTCTGACCATCGCCGGCCGCTCCGTTTCGAAGAAGAGCATCGTCATCTGCGTCGTCTCCGGCGTTCTGATGGGGCTCTGGGCTCCCTTCGTGGCACGAGCCATGACCAACGGCAACACGCTCGGTCCCTACAGCATTGCCGTATTCCTCACACTGGGTGCGCTGCTGTCGTGCTTGCTTTGGAACATCTATTTCATGAGGCACCCACTAGTCGGCGAACCCGTAAATTTCTCCGGCTACTTCCGCGGACCGATTTCCGGCCACGCCCTCGGATTGCTCGGCGGATTCATCTGGGGCATCGGCATGGTTTTCAATCTGGTCGCCGCCAGCTTCACTGGAGTAGCAATTTCCTACGCCATCGGGCAATCCGCGCCCATGGTCGCTGCCCTCTGGGGCGTGCTCGCTTGGAAAGAATTCGCAGGCGCGCCCGGCAAAGCCAGGATGTACCTCGTGCTGATGTTCGTCTTCTACTGTCTGGGGATCTTGCTGGTGGCCAGGGCCAATGGTTGAATGCGTCGCCGAAAATGTCGAGAGGTCGGCAACCAGGTCGTAAAAATCCGTGAAAACATAGTTACGAAAGACGACGTTATGAAAAATTGAATTCCCACCGGCATTCGCGGAGCGGCACAAAACCTCTTGACTTTGTAAATCCAATCTATTTAGATGACCCTTCGCAATAAGTTAAGCAAGGGGCGCTCCGCGTCTCACGCGCGAGCTATCGCCGCTCCGTCAGTGGGCGAAGAGAAGTGGGCGAAGAGAAGAGCGGCCGCCAAAGGGGAAACGATGCTGAAAAGAATAGCGCTGGTCGTAGTGGTTTTGGGTTCCGTGTTTTTCCTCTGTCCACTTCTGTATAGCCAGGCGAACGGCGTTCTTTCCGGAACGGTTGCCGACAAAACCGGCTCCGTGATCGCCGGGGCAGCGGTGAAAATCACCTCGCAGGGCACCGGTCTCACGCGCGAGGTGAAGACCGACGGATCCGGCCACTACCTTGCACCGCTGCTGCCGGTGGCGTTCTACACCATCCGAGTGGAGTCGCAGGGCTTCCAGACCACCGAGCAGAGAGACGTTCGTCTGCAGGTCGACGAACAGCGCGAGATCGATTTCTCGCTCAACCCGGCATCGGTTTCCTCGACGGTGGAAGTCAGCGCCACAGAAGTTGCCGTCGAAACCACCAATCCCACCCTCGGCCAAGTCATCACCTCCGAAGAAGTCGCCGACCTTCCTTTGAACGGACGTAATTTCGTTCAGCTTGCAACGCTGACGCCCGGAACAACTCAATCGACCAACCCGGCCAGCTTCTTCACCGTTGCTGCCAGCAGCGAAGCCGCCACCCGCGGCGCCTTTTCTCTTTCTGTTGGCGGATCGCGCGAACAGAGCACGGATTGGCTGCTCGATGGCAACGACAACAATCAACTCGACGAAGGCGGCATTGGAATTTTCTCTTCCATCGACGACATCCAGGAATTCAAGGTGCTGACCTACAACTACTCTGCGGAATACGGAGAGCGCGCAGGTCCGACCGTATTGGTGACCACGAAGTCAGGCTCGAACCAGTGGCACGGTACGCTGTTCGAGTTCTTTCGTAACACCGCACTCGACGCATCGACTCCGTTCATTAACGCCGTAGGAAAATTCAATCTGAACCAGTTCGGCGGCTCTCTTGGCGGTCCTATCCAAAAGGACAAGACTTTCTTCTTTCTTGATTATCAAGCCAAGATGCAGCGTAAAGGCGTGCCTTTTACCGGTTTCCTTCCGACCCGGGCCATGGCCCTGCCTGACGGGAACGGCGACTACAACTTCAACATGGATCCGACAGGTGTCACCCTCCGAGGATCGGCACAATCCGGCTACCCCAACCTTGTCAACCCCTATTCCGGCAAGGGCTTTCAGTGCATGCCAGATGGAGTAACGCCCGAGCCCGTAAATGGCACGGGGGGCCAGACCACAGGTACAGCCTGCAACGTTATCCCCGCAGCCCTTATTGACCCGCAAGGTGCCGCGGTGGCTGCGCTTTATGCTCCGTTTGCCACCATCACGGGCAACTCCGGTTTTAACTACGCCAACCAACCTGTTCGCAAACTCAACGAGGGAACATGGGACATCCGCCTCGACCATAATTTTTCCAGCAAGGATTCAGCGTTTGGGCGTTTCAGCTACGATCAGGCAACCAACTTCGTACCGGGCGGCTCACCGACCTGGTCGGAACAAAACGCTTTTGGCAGCAACCAGTACATTTCGAACCACGGGCGCAACGCCGCGTTCTCCGAAACGCACGTCTTCTCCGCCACCACCATCAACCAGTTCACCGCAGGCTTCAATCGGATTTTCAACCACATCCTCTCTTTTGGCACCGGAACCTGTGAAGCCGCAACCTTGGGTATTCCCGGCGCCAATTTAGGCAGCAAGTGCGATGGCATCACCGGCTATCCCGCGAGCCTGAACCAGGCGACCAACGACTGCGAAGGCTGCGGGCTAACCTCCTTTCAGATGAGCCAGTACTTTTCCATCGGCGATCGCGGATACGCGCCTTATCAGGGCGGAACTAACGTCTACTCCGTCGGCGACACCATCGATCTGATTCGCGGCAAACACGATATTCGGGTGGGCGTGACATTTCGCGCCAACGAAATGAATATACGAAACAACGCATTTCAGGATGGCTATGTCGTGAACTTCGGTTTGGGGACTAACGACAACATCGGCGACCTACTCATTGGTGCAATGGGCGTTTTTGCGGCCCACGATCAGACCTTCCTTGGTGCTACCGTCGGCCGCCGCTTTAAACTAATTCGCCCCTTCGTTCAGGATGATTGGCGCGTCACCAGCAATCTGACGTTGAACCTCGGCCTTGCCTGGGCCCTGGTGACGCCCGAAACCGAGGTCGCCAATCGGCAGGCGAATTTCGACGTTCAGAACCTGACATGGTACGTTCCCTCTGGCAGCCCCGGCATTGCCGGCTGCACGACCTGCGTTACTACCGACGGTCGCGTTGGCATCCAGTTCGATAAGACCGCATTGGAGCCTCGCATCGGCCTGGCATGGAAGCCTTTCGGCAGCGGCAAGACTGTTGTTCGCGCCGGTTATGCTATCTATCATGATTCTTCCTGGGATCAGGGCGGACAGGGGCTGTGGCAGAACCCACCGTACTATGCGGAAACCGACCCCGCCTTCTATCCGAATGTAACTCCCTTTTCGGGTGTTTGCGCCTTCGGCGCCACCAATTGCGGCCTGTCGTTTGGCTTCCTTCTTCAGTGCACGCCGCCAACAACCGGCTGCCCGGCTTCTAGCCTGCCGGTTGGGAACGGCACCGGCGCTATCTATAATTCGCCCGTGAACCCGACCGATTACAGCGGCACCATTCAGTCCATGAACCGCAATTTCAAACAGGGTATAATCCAGCAGTTCAACCTCAACGTCGAGCGGCAGTTGCCGGGGAACGTCGTGCTGACCATGGGCTACGCCGGTACTCGCAGCGCTCACATTCTCGTCAGCCAGGTGGACGAAAACATCGAGGATCCCGGCGCTTGCCCCGACCACGGCGGTACCTCAGGTTACACGCTCGGGTGTAATCTTGGTGCCCCCTACCCCGCCGCCAACTTCCCCTACCCTTACGCCCCCTTTGGCCAGTCCATCTCCAGTAACAACAGTATCGGCCAGGCCCGCTATGACTCGCTCCAGATCAAGGCTGAGACCAAGAGCGCGCGGCACGGACTCTACGCCCTGTTCGGCTACACCTGGTCCCGCAATTTTGACTCCGGCTTGCCCGATGGCTTGGGCACCAACCCCGGCGCGTTGTATTGGCCACTGCCTGGAACAAGTAAGCTGGATTGGGGTCTTTCGCAACTGAACCTCAACAACAGTTTCACCGCCAGCGTCCTCTACGACCTTCCCTTCGGCAAGGGCAAGTATTGGGGCAGCGGCTGGAGCAGCCCAGTGGACGCAGCTCTTGGACATTGGTCGGTGAATCTGATCGAAAGGGCCACATCAGGGTTCCCGCTGTTCGTGGTTGATAGCACCAACCCATCAGGCGTGAACTTTTCCTACAACGGTTTGACCGTTTCACGTCCGGACCAAGTCGGGGACCCCAACAAAGGCGGGAACGAGGGCGGAAGTACGGGCTGTCCTACACAAGTGCACACGCTTCAGCATTGGTTCAATCCTTGCGCTTTCGCGTCGGCTCCGGCTGGGGAACTCGGCACTGGCGTCCGCGCGCCGGTGTACGGTCCTCGCTTTGTAAACACGGATTTCTCCATTGTCAAAGACCTTCCGTTGTCCTTCCGCGAGGGCATGGGTCTGCAGTTCCGAGCCGAGTTCTTCAATCTATTCAACCATCCGCAGTACTGGATGCCCGGGATCAGCGGCACTGGAGAACAGGACATAGGAACGACCTCCAGTTTCGGGGTGATCAGCAGCACCGTCAATAACCCGCGCCTGGTTCAGTTCGCTCTAAAGCTCAAGTTCTAGGGGCGTCGTGTGTTGTGGGTTAGCTTTCGGGCAGACTGAGCAAGCTGGAATCACCAGCCGCCGCTCGGTCTGCCCTTAACTTTCCGGTGCAGAGATCGATCGGCCACGTTGTCCATGCGATCCTACATCAAGGGATTGAGGTGCGGGAATGAAACCAAGTCGATTCCTAAGGTGGGCCGCGGTCGCAAGTGTAATTCTGCTGACCTGTCTTGCGTCCCAAAGCCAGAATCAGAATAAAGACGATAAAGACAAGCGCAAGGTGATCATCGATCAGGACGCGGCCGGACCCGCCGGCACCGACCAGCAGGCAATCCTGCTGCTCATCCAGTCTCCGCGGACGGAAGTGTTGGGCATCACCGTGGTGACCGGCGATGCGTGGCTGACCGAAGAGGTCGCACACACCTTGCGCATGCTCGAACTCATCGGACGAACCGACATCCCCGTCGTGCCCGGAGCCGAGTATCCGCTGGTTAGAACCCAAGAAGAGACGGAGGAGTCGGAGCGCCGCTATGGCTCCGTCGATTGGCTGGGGGCGTGGACTCCGAGCGTGTATCACGCGCCCCGCGAACTGGGAGCGATGCCGGAAGGGAAGCCCACAACCAAAGCCGCCGACGAAGACGCTGCCCATTTCCTGCTGCGCATGGTTCGTAGGTATCCGCATGAAGTCACGATCTACGAGGGTGGGCCCATGACCAATCTGGCGCTTGCCATCTCCATCGATCCGGAATTTCCCAGCCTGGCCAAAGAGCTGGTGTTCATGGGCGCCAGCCTGAATCCGCAGACCGACGATCCCGAGTTCGCCGACGCGCCTCGCCACGAATTCAACCTTTGGTTCGATCCGGAAGCGGCACACATTGTGCTGCGCGCGCCCTGGAAAAAGATTGTCTGCACCACCGTCGATATTTCCGTGAAGACACGAATGACCAATGAACTGATCGACAAGATCAAGGCCAGCAACACGCCATCCGCGCAATACATCGGCAAGTACGCGCACCTGCGAGGCTCCTACAACTATCTGTGGGACGAACTCGCCTCGGCAGCGTGGCTTGACCCATCGCTGATTACCAAGAAAGAAAACCGCTACATGGATGTAAACCTGGATCGCGGCCCCGGCTACGGAGACACGCTCACCTGGACAGATCGAGATAAGCCCAAACGCGATGTGCAGTCGGTGGAGGTGCAGTTTGACTTGGATACGGACAGGTTCTACAAGATGTTTGTGGACCTGCTGAAAGCACCGACGCCGCCGGGCAAGCCACCGGCACCTTAGTGAGGGCGATGTTCCGATACGAATCGCGAGCCTGATCACGAAATCTCTACTGCGCGAAGACGCCCCGGCGTTACAATGGCCCACTCTTGTTCTTCAGTAAAATCGATTTGGATATGCGACCAACAAACGTGTCGGCTGCCATGCGCGACCGCCTGCTTCGTTCGGCGCGCAAAGTGATGAAGAACGCCTACGCGCCCTTCTCCAACTTCAGGGTGGGCGCAGCCATTCTCACTTCGAAAGGCCAAGTCTTCGTGGGATGCAACGTCGAGAACTCTTCCTACGGAATGACCAACTGCGCCGAGCGTACCGCGATCTTTTCCGCCATCGCCAAGGCCGGTCCCGGACTCGAGATTTACGCCGTTGCCGTTACTAACGATCACGGAGTTCCATGCTCGCCCTGCGGCGCCTGCCGTCAGGTCATCTATGAATTCGGCCCGCGCGCCATCATCTTCTACCAAGGCGCAAAAGGCCCGAAGCAAAGCCTCATCACCGATCTTCTGCCGGAGGGTTTCCGCCTCAAGTGAGCCAGCCGAGCGTTTCCGAATCGCCGTTCCGCGTCATCGATCTCATCCGCAAAAAGCGCGATGGCGGAGCATTATCCGCCCCTGAAATCGAATACCTCGTCGCTGGCTGTACTAAGGATGTCGGCGGCATTCCCGATTACCAGATGGCCGCGTGGCTCATGGCTGTCGTATTGCGCGGAATGACGCGCGAGGAGACCGCCGCGCTTACCCATGCCATGCTGCATTCCGGCGAAGTCCTCGACCTCAGCTTCCTGCCAACAAAGAAAGTGGACAAGCACTCCACCGGCGGCGTCGGCGACAAGACCTCGCTCGTGCTGGCCCCCCTGGTCGCTGCCGGAGGCCTCTACGTCCCCATGATTAGCGGCCGCGGATTGGGCCACACCGGCGGCACGCTCGACAAACTCGAATCCATTCCCGGATTTCGCGTCAATCTCGCCGTGCCCGAGTTCCACCGCGTTCTAAAGGCCTGCGGGTGCTCCATGATTGGACAGACCGAGAAAATCGCCCCAGCGGATCGCAAGTTGTATGCATTGCGCGACGTTACCGGCACGGTCGAGAGTCCGTATCTGATCTGCGCCTCGATCATGAGCAAGAAGCTGGCGGAGGGCACCGACGCGCTCGTGCTCGACGTGAAGACCGGCTCCGGCGCGTTCATGAAAAAAGAGGAAGACGCCGTTTCGCTCGCCGAACTGATGGTCGAAACTGGCGAGCGCATGGGCAAGCGGATGGTTGCGCTCATTACCGATATGAACCAGCCGCTCGGCCGCATGGTTGGCAACGCGCTCGAAGTGCGGGAGTGCATCGAGGTACTCCACGGCGGCGGCCCGGAGGATCTGCGCCAGCTCTGCCTTGAACTCGCAGCCTGGATGTTCTTTCTCGGGGGCGTGTCCAAGACGGTCTCGCATGGTAAGCAACTCTCCGCGCAGATCATCGCGTCAGGCCAAGCCTTCGAGCGGTTCCGCCAGATGGTCGAGTTGCAGGGAGGCGACATCGGCACGATCGACGATCCGACCCGTCTGCCCGGCACCGATCACCGCGTTGACGTGCCCAGTCCCCGAGCCGGATATGTGACTGCCATCGCCTGCGAGCAGGTCGGCACCGCCTGCGTCATCCTCGGCGGCGGCCGCGAACGCAAAGAAGATTCCGTCGATCCTTCTGTCGGTGTCGAGGTTCATAAGAAGCTCGGCGACAAAGTTTCCGTTGGCGAGTCGCTCTGCACCATTCACTGCCACTCCGACCAGCAGGCCGCGCGCGCAAAAACGCTGCTGCAAGAGAGTTATCAAATCGCCGACGCCGCGCCCGCGCACAAACCGTCCTTGGTTCATCGCGCGATTTATAAAGGGGAACACTGATTCATCAAGGGGATAAAGATGGGACGTTTTACTGGCATTCTCGGTCTGCTCACCATGTTGGCCCTCGCCTACGCCTTCTCCACCAACCGCCGCGCGATCAACAAGAAAACGGTGGTTTGGGGCCTGGGCCTGCAAGTTGTGTTTGCCATCTTCGTCCTGAAGATTGAAATTGGACGCCTGCTTTTCCAGAAGGCGGGAGATGCCGTCAATCGCTTGCTGAGCTATGCCTTCGAGGGATCTTCATTTGTTTTCGGTGCGCTCGGTGCAAAAGGCTCGCCGATGGGATTTTTTTTCGCATTCCAGGTCCTGCCAACGGTGATTTTTATCGCCGCCTTTTTCGCCGTGCTCTATCACTACGGCATCATGCAATTCATCATCAAGCTGGCCGCTAAAGTGATGACGCGTTTCATGGGCGCCAGCGGCGCCGAGTCTCTAAACGTGGCGGCGAGTATTTTCATGGGCCAGACGGAAGCTCCGCTCACCATCCGCCCATTTCTTCCCGACCTAACTCGTTCCGAACTGATGACCGTGATGACCAGCGGCATGGCCCACGTGTCCGGCGGCATCATGGCTGCCTATATTGCCTTCGGCATTGAGCCCAAACATCTTCTGAGCGCGGTCATCATGACTGCGCCCGGTACCATCCTGATGTCGAAAATGCTTGTGCCTGAAACGGAGGTTCCGAAGACCGCCGGCCGGGTCGTGATGAGCGAGGAAGAAGTGGGCGCCGAGAAAAGTGAAAATCTGCTGGGCGCGATTGCGCGCGGCACCACCGACGGCTTAGGCCTCGCGCTCAACATCGCCGCCATGCTGATTTCATTCCTCGCGCTGATCGCCCTGGCGAACGGCATCCTCGGCGGCGTTCATAACTGGCTGGGAATCACATGGTTTCCCTCCAGCCTGCAGCAGATATTCGGAGTATTGTTTGCGCCCGTCGCATGGGTCATCGGAATTCCATGGCACGACTGCGCCGCCATCGGCAATCTTCTCGGCACGCGCATGGTGTTGAACGAGCTGGTAGCATTTTCGATGCTTGGGCCGCAGAAGGCCATGCTCGACCCGCGGTCGTTTACCATCGCGACCTTCGCCCTCTGCGGTTTCGCCAATCTCAGCTCGATTGGAATTCAGTTAGGCGGTATCGGAGCGCTCGCTCCCAATAAACGAGGAGAACTGGCAAAGCTGGGCATTCGCGCCATGCTGGCCGGCACTATGGCCAATCTGATGTCGGCGTCGATTGCCGGCATGCTTCTGTGATGAAATGCGGATCAGTCGCGTGGTTGCGCTGATAATCTGCGGAGGATTTCGCCGGTTGTAACCAGCTTCGCTCCCAGACTCTGCAATTCGGCCAGCGTTCGGTTCCCAACTTCCGGGGCCAGAGTTTCAATCGCGTCGCGGACCACCGCCACGCGCCGCTTTCGTTTCAGCAAACCCTTAACCGCGCAACTGACGCAGTATTCTGTCACCACTCCAAACACAACAAATTCCGCAGCGTCGCCTAAACGTTGTACCAATGCGTCCGCGTGGAGAGACTCAAAGATATCGAGCGTCTGCTTCTCCAGGACAATTTGCTGGTAGTCGAAAAGATCTTCCGGCAACTTCGCGTTGGCATCGTTTTCCACCCGAACAAAATTGTCCGACAGCGCTTCCGGAACCAGTTCGGCCCCAGCCGTTCCCTTCAAGCAGTGTGGCGGAAAGTGCTTGAACTCAGGGTCATTCGCCGGATGAAAGTCTCCATGCGACACCAGAAACACTTCGCCGCGCCGCGCCGCATCCGTCAGCTTGCGGATATTGGGCAAAAGTTTCTCGGCTCCGGGAACGTAGAGCTTGCCACCCGGCAGCATGAAATCAGCTTGCACATCCACTTCCCAAAAAACGTAGTCGCGAGATGGCATTTCACTCTTCGTCATTTCGATGCTTGTAACATATTCCGTACGGCGCTGGCAAAGCTTGGCGTTGCAGAGCGAGAATGGCGCTCATACCCGCCCCTTGCAGAACCGCAAGAAGCGGGGAACGGGGCACCTCTGCTTTCGAATTGATTTGCCCCGCAATCTGCCGTATGTAATGCTGTTCTACGCAACCAGATCACACAACACTGGGGAGCCCTAATGCGAACTAACTTTGTTCTTGTCGCGATCGTCGTTTTCTCGCTAACCCTGTTCGCGGCCGACAAGATCACGCCGCTCAACGTCAAAGAAGGTCTCTGGGAAATGACCGTGACTCATTCCATAACCGGCATGCCCGCCATGCCCGCGATTCCTCCCGACGCTCTCGCCAAGATGCCTCCGGAGCAGCGCGCCCGCATGGAAGCCATGATGAAGGGTGGGGCTAGCACCGACGTCCATAAGGAATGCATCACCAAAGAGAAACTCGAAAAGCAAATGGCGTTCAGTGACGACCGCAAAGAATGCACCCGCACCGTCCTGAATTCCACGAGCAGCAAGCTCGAAATGAAGATTCACTGCGAACGTGGGCAGCAGGGGTCGACCGATGGAACTCTCCTCGTGGAGGCGATCGGTTCCGATAACGTCAAGGGAAAGATGGAAGCGGTCACGAATGCCAGCGGTAAAACGATGAACATGAACTTCACCTTCAGCTCCAGATACCTCGGGCCGGCGTGCGGAGACGTCAAGTAGAGCCTTCAGGCCATGCCCGAACCTCGCGCCGGGCTTTGGGAATTGACATCTGCGGCCTAAGAACGAACCAGCACGGGACGCAGTGGGGCGCTCAATCCGCGCATCACACGCTCGAACTGTGGGATGTCGAGAGACTGTGGCCCGTCGGAAAGCGCTCGTTCCGGACAGGGATGCACCTCGATGATGAGGCCGTCTGCTCCAACGGCGACGGCAGCGCGTGAAACTGCCGCAATCAGGCTCTGCTTGCCGGTGCCATGCGACGGGTCGGCGACCACCGGCAGGTGCGAGAGTTCTTTGGCGAGAGCGACGGCGGCAAGGTCAAACGTGTTGCGCGTAGCGGTTTCGAAGGTCTTAATTCCGCGCTCGCAAAGCGCGACCTGATCGTTCCCGCCAGAAAGCAGGTATTCGGCCGCCAGCAGCCACTCCTTCACCGTGGCGGAAGGGCCGCGCTTGAGCAAAATAGGCTTTTTGACGGTAGCCAGCCTTCGCAGCAGCGCAAAGTTCTGCATGTTGCGCGCGCCGACCTGCAGCATATCGGCATACTCGCAGATCAAGTCCACGTCTTCGGTACTCATGACCTCGGTTACAACCGGAAGGCCCGTGAGTTCACGAGCCTCGCGCAAAATCTTCAGCGCTTCAATTCCCAGGCCCTGGAACTCATAGGGCGAGGTGCGCGGTTTATAGGCTCCGCCGCGCAGCATGGTAGCGCCCGCGCGCTTCACTCCTTGCGCGGTCTCCAGCAATTGCTCGCGCGACTCCACCGAACAGGGACCGGCAATGACGACCACTTCGGGCCCGCCGATCTTTACGCCGCTGACGTCGACCACCGAAGGTTGCGGCCGCGCTTGACGGCTGACCAGCTTAAAGGGTTGGGCGATCGCGACCACGTTGTCCACACCGGGCGCCACCGAAAGGGCCTCGATTTCATGGCGGCGCCCACCGCTGCCGACCGCCGCAACGATGGTGCGCTCGGTGCCGCGCGTGACGTGGGGCTGGAATCCGGCTTCGCGGATGCGTTGAATGATGTGGTCGATCTGTTCTTCGGTGGCGCTGTCGGACATATTTACTATCATGGCGATGACCTTTCTATTTGCCGCCAAAAACAAAAGCCGCGATTCTATCGCGGCTTTGGCGGAATCTTTGAGCTGTCTCTAGGGCACTGCTGACCGGCTCCGATTCTGCACCTCCGCCGCGAATGAAAACCTAAAGCGGCTAAAAGGGCGGAAGCTGGTAAATCGTGTCATAGGGACGCGGGGCATAACGTTAGAAATGCCAATTTCTTCCAAAACTTGTGGAACCGAGGTTACTGTAAAGAACTGGCCACAGTGGAGAACGCGGTGTTGGCATTGGTCCCGATCAGGCGCACGGTGCCGATCACCAGTACCAGGATGACAGCGAGCATAACCGCGTATTCAGCGATGTCTTGCCCTTGTTCGTCCTTGCAAACCTTGCGGAAAAACTTAACCATAAACCCTCCGGGCCTACCTGGGATGAACTTCCCGGCAAACTTGTGTAGCTAATAATGCCGACTTGGGCAGCGATTGTCAATCGCCACGGGAGATGTTCTTTCCACAGCCGGCGCTCACTGGCCGGGTCAAAACCCAGTCTACGAACGAGGTTTAGACCGGGTCACCATTCCATCGACGTTGACGCCAGCTGCACGATTTACTTTTCTGCCGCCAGAGCACTCGCCGGAGCTGTGGGCGCTGTGGCATGCACAAGTTGCCCGGCGGACCGAGCGCCATAATCGAGCACGCGGCCCGGCAGCACTCCGAGATAAAGCGTAGCCAGCACGCAAACTGCAATGGCGAGCCTTGCCGCAGCGGGCACCGGAGCCGCCGGGACCTCGCCCCGTGGCTCCCGCATGTACATCATTACGATAATCCGCAGGTAATAATAGGCGCCTATGGCGCTATTGAGCACCAGAATGATCGCCAGGCCGACCAGATTCGAATGCAGCGCGGCCGTCAGCACGTAGAACTTCGCGAAGAAGCCGCCCGTGATTGGAATGCCGATCAACGACATCAGGAAAAATGTCAAGGTCGCGGCCAGGGCCGGAGACCGCCTGCCCAGACCGGCGTAATCTTCAATCGCGACATACTTTTCGCCCGCGTTCGCAACGTGGCTGACGACGGCAAACGCTCCCACGTTCATGGCGGCATAGGCGGCGGTGTAGAACATGGCCGCGGATGCACCCAGGTCGGGCTGGGCCGCAAACGCCGCGAGCAAGTATCCGGCGTGGGCGATCGAGGAATACGCCAGCAGGCGCTTGACGTTGTTCTGAACCAGAGCTCCCAGATTTCCCAGCGTCATGGAAAGCGCGGCCGAGACCCAGATCAACCAGAAGCGTCCGGGTGCGTTTGCTTCGAACAGGACGCGCAGCAACACTGCGAATGCCGCGGCCTTGGGGCCGGTCGACATCAGTCCAATGATCGGTGCCGGAGCTCCTTCGTAGACGTCGGGAGTCCATACATGGAAAGGCGCGGAGGCAACCTTGAAGCCCAAGCCCACGAACATGAGCGCCGTCGCAACGTACGCCAGAACGGGTACGTTTCCGGCACGCAGCGCCTGGCTGATGACGTCGATGTTGGTGGATCCGGTCGCGCCGAACATGAGCGCAACGCCGTAGAGAAAGAATGCGGTGGCGAACGATCCCAGCAGAAAGTACTTCAGCGACGATTCGCTGCTCGCCGCGTCGCGCCGCCGGAAGCCCGCCAGCACGTAGGTCGAGATCGACGAGATTTCCAGGGCAATGAAAATAAGAACGAGTTCGATGGCGGACGACATCAGGCACATGCCCGCCGTGCCAAACAGGATGAGCCCGTAGTACTCCCCGGCGCGGATGCGCTGCACCTTCAAATACTCGAAAGAACTGAGGATCACCACCGCCGCAATGGCGATCACGAGGACGTGAAAGAAGACGCTGAAGCCCTCCACCCGAACCATGTTCCAGAAAGCGGTTCCGGGATACCGCGTCATCCAGAACGTCGACACCAGCGCGGCAAGAGCGCCGACCAGTGCGATCGTGCCGAGCGACTGGTGGCTGTTTTCTTCGTCGAGCAGCGGATCGACGATCATGATCAACATGCCGAAGATCGAGAGCACCAGCTCCGGCAGAATACGCATGTAGTCGGCACTTTGCGGCAGGGAAGTCTGCACCTGTGCCAGCAGGCCCGGTAATGAGTGCGAAAATACCGGCGTCATTATCGTTGTCCCAATCATTGTCATTGTCATTGGCCCACCAGCTTGCTGGCCAACTGTGTGAAGGGGGCGACCGCGTATCGTTGCACCGCCGGATCAATCGCGCTGAGCCACACCAGGGGCGCAACGCCCATCACCAGCGCGGCAACCGCAATCGGCCAAAGTGCAGCCTTCTCCCGCAGGTTAAGGTCGGGCAACTTGCTATTGATTTCGTGCGTCACCTTGCCGAAAAAGACGCGCTGATACATCCACAGCAAATAACACGCGCTCCAGATCACACCCGTCGCGGCGAGGATTCCATAGATCGGGCGCGCCTGGAAAGCTCCGCTGAGCACGAGGAACTCGCCGATGAAACCATTCAGCAAAGGCAATCCGGCCGAAGCCAGCACGGTGACCAGAAAGAAGGTGGCGTACTTGGGCATGGGTGTCGCGAGTCCGCCAAAGTCGGCAATCTCGTAAGTGTGGCGGCGCTCGTAGAGGATGCCCGCCAGCATGAAAAGCCCGCCCGTAGCGACCCCGTGCGCCAGCATGACGAAGACGGCCCCGTTCAGTCCGGCTGCGGTGAAACTGAAGATTCCGAGGACGACGAAGCCGAGGTGACTGACCGAGGAGTAGGCGATCAGCTTCTTCATATTCGGCTGTACCAGCGAAACCAGAGCGCCGTAGATAATGCCGATCAGCGCCAGCACCATGATCCAGGGGGCGTTGCGGTGCGCCTGCTCTGGGAACAGGCCGACATCGAAGCGCAATAGGCCGTAGGTGCCCATCTTCAGCAGAACGCCCGCCAGCAGCACCGATCCGGCGGTGGGCGCCTCCACGTGCGCGTCGGGCAGCCAGGTGTGAAGAGGGAAGAGCGGGACCTTTACCGCAAAGGCGATGAAGAAGCCGAGGAAGAGCCACAGCGAGGCGTGTTCGAAACCGGGCACGCTTCCGCTTCGAATCGCGTTCTGAATCACGGCGAAATCGAAACTGCCGGTCTTGGCGTAGAGCCACAGAATTGCCGCCAGCATGAACATCGAGCCGATGATGGTAAACAGGAAGTACTTCACCGCGGCGTAGACCCGCCGGCCGTGGCCATACATGCCGATTAGCAGCGCCATCGGGATCAACGTCGCTTCCCAGAAGAAGTAGAACAAGAACAAATCGAGCGAGGTGAAAACGCCGATCAGGGCCGTTTCCAGGATCAGCAGCAGGATGAAAAATTCCTTGACCCGCTCATGAATCGAAGTCCACGAAATCAGCACGCACAGCGGCGTGAGGAAAGTCGTCAGCACCACCAGCCAGACGGAAATTCCGTCAATGCCCATGTGGTAATGAATGTTGGGGGTCGTGATCCAGACTTTATCGATCTCGAACTTGAAGGAGCCGATTTCACGATGGAGGTGGACCGGCAAATGCAGCGAGGCCACAAACGCCAGGATGGAGATGACGAGCGCAAAGAGCTTGATATCGCGATCGCGGCGGGGAATCAGCAGAATCAGCAGCCCGCCTGCGGCCGGAATGAACGTCACCAGCGAAAGAATGATGGGACCGAGGCTCTCCATATTCACCGAACCCATATTCATCGCACTCCCATCCAGACCATGTAGGCGATCACAACCGCCGCACCGGCGGCCACCCAGCCCGCATACGAGCGCAGATTGCCCGACTGCATGTGGCGGACGTTGTCCGATACGTGGCGCGCGGCCGTCGCGGAGTTATTCACCGTGGCGTCAATCACTCCCTGGTCGACGCCGTGCCAGAGAATTTCCGTCGAGCCGTCCACCAGCGGCTTGATGAAAAGGACGGCATAAAGTTCATCGACATAGTACTTATTGGCGACCGCCTGGTAGAACGCACCGAGGCTGGCGGCGATGCGCGCCGGCAGTTGCGGACGCCGGCTGTATAACAGATAGGCCAGCAGCCATCCGAGCCCGGCCACGCCGATGGAAACGCCCATGAGCAGATGCTCGATCGTGCTGTCAGTGGGCGAGCCGGAGGTTTCTTGGGCAACTTCCACAGCCGCTCCGTGAAAAGCGGGAGCCAGGAAATGTTCGAACCGATTCTGGTATCCGCCCACGGCTCCACCAACGAGCGATAGCAAGGCAAGGACCACCAACGGACCCAGCATCACCCAGGGGCTCTCATGCGGCTCGCCGTGCCCGTGGCCATGTCCATGATCATGAGCATCGTGGCCGTGCGCGTCCTGCGCGACAGCGCCCCGGTACTCGCCGCCGAATGTCATGTACATCAGCCGGAACATATAGAAGGACGTGATAAAAGCGGTAATCACGCCAATCAGCCAATACACCGGGCTTGCTCCGTAGGCTTTCCAAAGAATTTCGTCTTTCGACCAGAAGCCGGCCAGCGGCGGAATGCCCGCGATGGCGAGCGTGGCAATTCCCATGGTCGCAAACGTCCAGGGCATGTACTGGCGCAGGCCGCCCATTTTCCGCATGTCCTGCTCGCCGCCAATGCCGTGAATGACCGAACCGGCCGCGAGGAATAACAGCCCCTTGAAGAATGCGTGCGTCATCAGGTGGAAGATGCCGGCAGAAAACGCGCCCACGCCGCACGCCATGAACATATAGCCGAGCTGCGAGACGGTGGAGTAGGCCAGCACCTTCTTGATGTCGGTCTGGGCAATCCCGATGGTCGCGGCAAACAGAGCAGTGAGCGTTCCCACGATGGCGACCACCGTCATCGCCATCGGTGCACGCTCGAAGATTGCGGACGACCGCGCCACCATATAAACGCCCGCCGTCACCATGGTCGCCGCGTGGATCAAGGCTGAAACAGGAGTGGGTCCTTCCATGGCGTCCGGCAGCCACACATAAAGAGGAATTTGCGCTGACTTGCCGGCTGCGCCGACCATGAGCAAGAGTCCGATCGCCGTGAGCAGCCCGGCGCCGGCAGTTTCCGCAGGCAACGACTGCACCGCCGTAAAGACGTGCGTAAAGTCGAGCGATCCGAAGTGCTTGATCATCAAGAAGAGCGCAATCAGAAATCCAAAGTCGCCGATCCGATTGACGATGAACGCTTTCTTGCCCGCCGCCGCCGCCGAATCTTTGGTGAACCAGTAGCCGATCAGCAGATACGACGCCAGGCCCACGCCTTCCCAGCCAATGAACATGACCAGGTAGTTCTTCGCCAGCACCAGCGTCAGCATGAAGAACATGAACAGGTTCATGTACGACATGAAGCGGTAGTAGCCGTCGTCGTCCCACATGTAGCCAACCGAGTAGATGTGAATGAGGAAGCCGACGCCCGTGACCACCATCAGCATTACCAGCGAAAGCTGATCGAGATAGAACTCGAAATCGACGCGAAAGCTCCCCGAGCGGAGCCAGTGGGCGAGGCGGAAAGAATAGGGCGCGGAGGCGGATGAGAAATTGACCGCTATCAAGACTGCAATGAAAAACGCCGCGCCACAAAAGAACAGCGCAACCGCCGTGATCGCCTTCTTTGACGATTGGCGGCCAAAAAAACCATTGATCGCCGCCCCGGCAAGCGGGAGAAGCGGAATCGTGCAGAGTAACGGACTGAGAGTCTGCGGCGTCATAGCTTGAGCAGGTTCACCCGATCCACATTCAAAGTTTCACGCGTGCGATAGACGGCAATGATGATCGCGAGGCCGACAGCGGCTTCAGCAGCGGCCACTACCATCACGAAGAAAACGAAGACCTGTCCGCTGAGCGCATGCCAGTGCGCGGCGAAAGCCACGAACGAAAGATTCACGCCGTTCAGCATCAGCTCGATCGACATGAAGATGGTAATGATGTTGCGCTTGATCAGGAACCCCAACACTCCACAGACGAAGAGGATTCCGCTCAGCAGCAGATAGTAAGAAAGAGGAATCTCCATCATCCGTCCTTTCTCGCGCCGCGGGCCGAGCCTTCGGGACGGCTGGCAAGCACGACCGCGCCCATGATGGCGATCAGGATCAGCACTGACGTAACTTCAAACGGCAGCAGAAAATCATGAAAGAGAAGCCGGGCAATGTCCTTGGGAGATCCCCATAACGCGCCGATCGACACGGACTGCGTGGTGGACGACCGTCCGACGAGCGTCCAAGCCACGAGCACGGCCCCAATCAGGACTCCGGGAATGCCGAGCAAAATCGCAACGCGGCTGCCCGGGGTGCGCTCTTCCGCGCCGGCATTCAGCAGCATGATCGTAATCACAAACAACACCATGATCGCGCCGGCGTAGACGATTACCTGCACCGCGGCCAAAAATTCTGCGCCCAACAGAAGATACTCGGCGGCGAGCGAGCCCATCACCACGATCAGCGACAACGCGCTGTTGATGGGATGGCTCTGCGCCAGCAGGTTGATAGCCCCCGCCACGCAGATCGTTCCGAAAAATAGAAATAAAATTAGATGAAGCATTGTTTGGTAGCTCTCAGCCATCAGCTCTCAGTAACCCCAAGATCAAAAACTGGCAACTGACGACTGGCAACTGGCAACTGCTTTCAAGCTCTCCACGCCACAATCAGCGCGGTAACCACAATGTTCGCAACCGCCAAGGGAAGCAGTACCTTCCACCCGAACGCCATCAGTTGGTCATAGCGAAAGCGGGGCAAGGTCCAGCGCACCCAGACGTACAGAAACATGAAAAAGAAAACTTTCAGGCAGAACCAAACCACCGGCAAAGTCATTTGCAGCAAAGGCGGTCCAAATACCGGGCCCAGCCAGCCGCCGAAAAACATCAGCGTCGCCAGGCAAGCCACCGTCACCATGTTCGCGTACTCGGCCATGAAAAACATGGCGAACTTCATGGCGCTGTATTCGGTGTGATATCCGGCCACCAGTTCCGACTCGGCTTCCGGCAAATCAAACGGCGTGCGGTTCGTCTCCGCGTAGGCGGAAATCAAGTATATGAAGAATGCGACCGGCTGGAGAAAAATGTTCCAGTGTAAGTGTCGCTGTGCCTCCACAATGTCGCGGAGGCTGAGACTTCCCGCGACGATCAGCACTCCCACCAGCGACAGGCCGAGCGAGACTTCATAGCTGATCATCTGGGCGCTGGCGCGCAGTCCGCCGAGCAGCGAGTACTTGTTGTTCGAGGACCATCCGGCAAGCGCCACGCCGTACACGCCCATCGACGTAATCCCGAGAACCACCAGCAGTCCGATGTTCAAGTCGGTGATCTGCAGATATGTGCCCCAGGGGCCGACTTCGACCCAGTTGCCGAACGGGATCACCGAAATCGACGTAATGGCAAAGACCAGCGAGATCATCGGCGCCGCAATGTAAAGCGGCTTGTAGACATGCGGCTGGGTCAAGTCTTCTTTGAAAATAAACTTCACGCCATCGGCCAGCGGTTGCAGCAGGCCGAAAGGCCCGACCCGCGTGGGCCCCCAGCGGTTCTGGATGCGCGCCGACACCTTGCGCTCCAACCAGACGCTGTAAGCCACCGCCGTCAGCAGAACGCCGATTACGGCCAGCGACTTAATGATCGAGATGATAATGAACGTCGTTATGCTCATTGCGCGTGGCGCGGACACTCCTGTCCGCGTGGTGTTGATCTTAGGTTCTTAATCCGCCGCAACTTCCGAGTCCGCGGATTTGTTTTCATAAACCGAATTTAAAGTCTTTGAATATCGTCCGAGCGTGCCTGAGCTGAACAAATCGTCCTTGGCCGGCGCAATCAGTTCCGAGTTCTGGATCGCGCTCGCACCGCTTTCGGCGATTTCGAGATGCTGATCATTACCCGCCAGCAGATTGACCCGCGAAATGTCATACCCCGCAACCACGCGCTGGATTTCATCCAGAATCGCCATGGGGTCGAACGGCGTCATTTTCGGCTCCATGTTGTGGGATTCGAGCCAGACCGCATGACGATCCGCTTCGCCCGATTGCGCGCCGCGGGTCTGGCCCATGTCGGAGTGCGTCCCGCTTCCGAAGGGCACCAGACCGCTCACGTCGGAACCCATGGCGTCTGCGATGCGAACGATCATTTCGAAGTCGGGTCTGGTGTTTGTGACTTCGCCCGCCTTCTTCACCAGCTGCAGATCGCCGCAGGTATTGGTATAAGTTCCCGTTTTTTCGTACGCGTTGGCCGCAGGCAGAACCACGTCGGCAAGGGCGGCGGTTTCGGTCAGGAACATATCCTGAACCACCACAAAACTCTTCGAGAACGCAAAAGGATCAATGCCCAAACGGCCCACGGGATTGGAGCCCACGACGTAAAGCGCTTTGAGTTTGCCGGCCTTCGCCGCTTCCACCATCTCCGGAAGGCTCAGGCCTTTCTCGGACGGCAACTTGCCCCATTCTTGTGGGAATCTCGCGGCGCCGGTGACGGGTTCGTATCCCGGCAGAAGATCGGGATAAAGCCCCATTTCGCTGGCCCCGCGCGAATTCGCGTAATCGCCGAGGCAGATCAGCTTCGCTCCCGTCAAGGTCGAAGCAAAACTTACCAACTTTTCGATGTCATGCCCGCGCAGCTCGGAGCCGAAGGCAATGACCATATTCTGCTCGGCGCGGATCTTGTCGCGCAGGGCGATCCAGGCATCGCGGCTTGTACCGTCGCTGGCCTTGGAGTCGACCAGCGAATCGAGCAGGGAATCATCGCCGCCGAGGAAGGCGACCGCTTTCGCGTCAGCGCCGGCTGGAAGCAAGCCAAATCCAGCTGCCTGGCGTCGCAACTTGATGGGCGCGGAGTTGATGACGTAAAGTTTCGCGCGCCGCAATCGGACGTTCGTCCGTATCTGCCACCCGAGCAGTGGATGCCGATTCGTGGGGTCGTTGCCGATAAGCAGAATCGCCGGTGCGGTCAACACGTCGCGCATGGAAGCAGTCTTTCCAGGCTTGCCGCGCAGAGCCGCCGCGAGGGCAGGGTAGTCGGCTGTCCGATGATGGTCGACGTTATGGGTCTGGAGCACAACGCGGGCAAATTTCGAGAGTAGATAATTTTCTTCGTTGGTCGTGCGATTCGACCCGACGACGCCGATCGCGCTCCCGCCATCGTGATCGCGAACTTCTCGAAACCGCTTGCCGATCAGTGCAAAAGCTTCTTCCCATGTCGCCGGCGTCAGCTTGCCGTTCTTGCGAATCAGCGGCTCGGTGAGGCGATTTTTGTGATGCGCAAAGTCGAAAGCGTAGCGGCCCTTGATGCAGAGAAAATCGTTGTTGATCCCGCTCTTGTCACGGTTGTCGCCGCGGACGATTTCCATGCCCGTGTCGCAACGGCGAACGCCCAGTGTGGTCTTGCATCCGTCTCCGCAGTGCGTGCAGATCGTGCCCACGTGGTTCATTTCCCAGGGACGCGTCTTGTAGCGATAGGCGCCGGAAGTAAGTGCGCCGACCGGGCAAATGTCGATGCACATGCCGCACTCTTCGCAGTCGAGATGGTCTTCCTGGTTGGGTGCGATGATCGAACTTACGCCGCGGTTCTGCACGCCCAGCGCCCAAACGTCCATGCCTTCGCCGCAGACGCGTACGCAGCGGTAGCACAGAATGCAGCGCGGACGGTCGAAGTACACCACCGGAGACCACTGCTGCTCTTCCTTGTGGTTCTTGGCCTCCGCGAATTTGGACTCGGAGGCGCCGTAGGAAAACGTCATGTCCTGCAGTTCGCATTCGCCGCCGGCGTCGCACACCGGGCAATCCAGAGGATGGTTGCCGAGCACCAACTCCAGCATTGCCTTCCGCGCCTGGCGCACCTCGTCGCTGTCAGTCGCAACGATCATGCCCTCGGTCACGGTCGTGGTGCAGGCGGTCTGAAGCTTGGGCATCTTCTCGATCTTCACGACGCACATGCGGCAAGCGCCCTGCAAAGAAAGTCCGGGGTAGTAACAGAACGAAGGAATTTCAATGCCCACGTTCTTGCAAGCCTCGATCAACAGCGAGCCCGCAGGAGCCGTGATCTTCTTTCCGTCGACTGTGAGTGTTACATCAGGCATTAGGGTTTCTCTACGCTGGCACCAGTTCCGCAGCGCCCGCCTTTTCAAACGGACAGGGCTTTCCTTCCAGGTGATCTTCAAATTCTTTTCGAAACTTTTTCACAAATGCCATGGTAGGCATAGCTGCCGCGTCTCCCAGCGGACAGAATGTTTTCCCCAGCATGTTCTCCGCGAGGTAATAGATGTTGTCGATATCTTTCTTTAACCCCGCGCCGGCGTGGAAGCGCGTCAGCGTCTTCTTGAGCCAGTCGGTGCCTTCGCGGCACGGGATGCACCAGCCGCAGCTCTCATGCTGATAGAACTTGATGGTGCGCAGGGCAAACTTCACGATGCAGGTCGTGTCGTCGAGCACCACCACGCCGCCGGATCCCAGCATCGATCCGGCCTTAGCCACCGAGTCGAAGTCCATGGCGATGTCGATCTCCCCGGGCAGCAGCACCGGGGTTGACGATCCGCCCGGGACCACGGCTTTCAAACTGCGCCCGTTCGGAATGCCCCCGCCGACTTCATAGATCATCTTCTTGAGGTTATAGCCCATCGGAAGCTCATAGACGCCCGGCTTGTTGAGATTTCCAGCCAGGCAGAACAGCCGCGTTCCGCCGTTTTTCGGCGTACCAAGTTTCGCGTACCAATCCGCGCCGCCCAAAATGATGTGCGGCACGGCCGCGAGCGTCTCCGCATTATTAATGACTGTCGGCCCGCCCCACAGCCCAACCACGGCGGGGAAGGGAGGCCGGATGCGGGGAATTCCGCGCTTGCCTTCGAGCGATTCCATCAGGGCGGATTCTTCGCCAACTTCGTAAGCGCCCGCGCCACCGTGCCAGTAGACGTCAAGATCGTATCCGCTGCTGAAAATGTTCTTGCCGAGGAAACCCTTGGCGTAGGCATCTTTGATCGCCTTCTGCATGATCACCGACAGGTAGCGATACTCGCCGCGGATGTAGATGTACGCCGTGTGCGAGCCGACGGCGAGCGCGGCGATCATCGCGCCCTCAATCACGGTGTGCGGATCGTGCTCGAAAATCAGCCGGTCTTTGCAGGTGCCGGGCTCGCTCTCATCGCCGTTGCAGAGCACATATTTCGGTTTCGCCGATTGCTTCGGAACAAACGACCACTTCATCCCGGTGCTGAATCCGGCGCCGCCTCGTCCGCGCAAGCCGGAGTTCTTCACCTCGGCGATGATGGCGTCCGGCTGCATGGCCAGCGCCTTCTGCACGGCCTTGTAGCCGTCCAGTTCGAGATAGCGATCGATATTCGCCGCGCCCTGGCCAAAGCGCTTCGAGATTACGCGTACCTCGTCGGGATGGGAAACGAGAGATGCCATTGAGCGATTTTGTCATTGAGTCATTGAATCATTGAGAAGCGCCTCGAATGATTCAATGACTCAATCTTTCAATGATTCAATTGTTCTACTGCGTTCCCTTCTTCTTATACTCGTCCAAAACCTGGTCCATCTTCTCGATGGTCAGGTTTTCATGAAAATCGTAGTTCACCTGCACCGCCGGAGCCCAGCTGCAGGCGCCGATGCATTCCACTTCTTCCAGCGAGAACAAGCCGTCTTCGGTCGTGCCCTTGTGTCCGATGCCGAGCTTCTTCTTGCAGTGGTGGAGAATTTCTTCCCCGCCGCGCAGCATGCAAGCGATGTTGGTGCACACCTGCACGTTGTACTTGCCGCGCGGTTTGGTGGTCAGCATGGAGTAGTAACTGATCACGTTGCGGACTTCGAGTTCGGTGAGGTCCAGTCGCCCGGCCAGTTCCGCGATCACATCATCGCTCAGACTGCCGATCTCATCCTGCGCGTAGAGCAGTGTAGGCACCAGCGCCGAGCGCCGCGTCGGATAGTGCGTCAGCATCTCGGTGAAGCGAGATTCGAATTCGTCTGAAAACTTCATGAATTTGTAATTTGCAATTTGCAATTTGTAATTTTACCGTCTCAACTTCGCTTTCGAGTCGACTGTTGAGTCGCCGTAAAAATAGCCGTCAGCTCCTTCGACTCTTGCAATAGTTCTTTCAGTAGCGCCATCCGAACAATCTCTGCTTCTGCCAGCATCTCCAACCAAAACCCGCTCTCGTCTGCTTCTTCGGCTACGATGCCAATTCTTGCGGCAAACTCTGCCCTTGACCTCGCACGGCAAGACGCATGGTAGTTCGCGGCAACCGAAGTCCCGCACCGCAAAAGCTGCTTACCCATCACTTGCGCATCCGCCGAACGTGGCAATGACCGATACAGCCTCACGACTCGCAGCGCAAACAACTTGGTCCGCGCGCGTAACTCGTCCGGCGTCATAGGCGTTTAAAATTACAAATTACAAATCACCAATTACAAATGTTCTACCGGTCAATATCGCCCAGCACCACATCAATGCTTCCAATGGCGGCGACGACGTCGGCAATCAGCTGGCCCTCGCACATTTTTGCCAGCGTTTGCAGGTTCGCGTAGGATGGCCCGCGCATGTGCACGCGATACGGTTTCGCGGTTCCGTCGCTGACGATGTAGTATCCCATCTCGCCGCGCGGCGATTCGATCGCCTGATAAACCTCGCCCGCCGGAACCGTGAAGCCCTCGGTGATGATCTTGAAATGGTAGATGAGGGCTTCCATCTGGGTCTTCATCTTCTCGCGGTCAGGCAGCACAACCTTGGGCGCATCCGCCTTTATCGGTCCTTCCGGCATTCCCGCCAGCGCCTGTTGCACGATGCCAATCGATTCGCGCAACTCCTCGACGCGGCAGATGTATCGCGCGAACACGTCGCCTTCGGTGCGGACCGGCACCTTGAACTTGAAATTTTCGTAGCTCGTGTAGGGAGCATCGCGGCGAAGGTCAATGTCGACCCCGCTGGCGCGCAACGTCGGACCGCACGCGCCCAGAGCAATGGCATCGTCCGCGCCCAGGCGGGCGACGCCCTTGGTACGCATCACGAAAATCGGATTCCCGGTCAGCAGCCCTTCATATTCATCCACGTTCCCGAGGAAGCGGTCGGCGAACTTCTTGACTTTCTCGAAGAATCCCAACGGCGGCTCCAGCGCCAAGCCGCCAATGCGGAAATACGACGTCATCATCCGCTGCCCGCTGACCATCTCAAAGAAGCGCAGAACATCTTCGCGCTCGCGGAAGCAATAAAGGAAGACGGTCATCGCGCCCAGGTCCATGGCGTGCGTTCCCAGCCAGACCAGGTGCGAATTGATGCGGGTCAGCTCATTCATCAGAACCCGCATCCACTGCGCTTTCGGAGGAATCTCCAACCCCAACAACTTCTCCACTGCCAGGCAGTAGGCGAGATTGTTGGTCAAGGGGCAGAGGTAGTCGATGCGATCGGTTAGCGGCACGACCTGTTGGTAGAACTTGGCTTCGCAGGTTTTCTCGATGCCGGTGTGCAGGTAGCCGACCTCCGGCTTAAGCCGCACAATCGTCTCACCGTCGATTTCCAGCACCAGGCGCAGCACCCCGTGCGTCGAGGGGTGTTGCGGCCCCATGTTCAGAACGACAGTGCGGTCACCCGAGGTAGTTTCCCGGCCGTGCTCAGCGACAGTTGGGGGAAATTGCGTCATGCGCTATCGGTAACCTTCCACCGGGTAGTCCTTCCGCAGCGGATGGCCTTCCCAGTCATCGGGCATCATGATCCGTATAAGGTTGGGATGTCCCGTAAAGCGCACGCCAAACAGATCGAATACTTCGCGCTCATAAAAATTCGCCGAGGGCCAGACCGATGTGACCGATTCAATGGCCGGGCTCGACCCGTCAAGGCGGACTTTCAAGCGAACCCGCTCCTTGGTCGGAATCGAAAGCAGATGATAGACGACCTCAAACCGCGGCTCCGAGGGATGCCAATCCACGCAGGTGAGGTCGGCCATATAGTTGAATGGGCAATCGCCAGAATCGCGCAAAATCGCGCAGACCTCGCGGATCGATTCCTTCGCGATCCAGATCGTCAGTTCGTCGCGATCGAACTTCACCGCCTCTACCACCGAGGCATTCCACTCCACCAGGCGGGCCAAGGCGGGATGCGCCTTCAATTGCTCGATATCGGTGATCGGGGGGGCCAGCGGCATCAGAAATCGCTCCGCTTGGCGGCCGTCAGTCCCCAGTCGAGCACGCCTTTCTTCCACACATAGAAGAGGCCGACCAGCACGATCCCGATATACACCATCATTTCCCAGAAACCAAACATCTTCAGCTCGCGCAGAATGACCGCCCAGGGGTAAAGAAAGACGGCTTCAACGTCGAACAAAATAAAAAGCATGGCCACCAGGTAGAACTTGACGGAGAATCGTCCCTGCGCGTCGCCGATGGGCTGAACCCCGCACTCATAGGGCGACACCTTCGCTCGACTGGGCTTATGCTGGCCTACCAACTGGGAAAGGACCACAATCGCACCCGCCAGGGCCGTGGCGATGCCGAAATGCATCAGGAGGGGCAGGTAGCGAGCGAAGTAATTGTCCGGCATAGGAGGAGCTATATATAATCTGCGGCAAGCACAACAGTAAACGTTCTAGATTAGTTTTGGCTGGCGGAAGTGTCAAGCTAAGTAGTTTCGCGGAATTGGTCGGATTATTTGGAGCAGGAAACAGCAGGGCCGGCGGCGTGATGATTAAACGGACTCGCATCATGTACATCGAATCGAAAGCCGAGGGTCTAAACGGTCCCGCTCGGATAGGCCGCGTTACGTTCAACAGAACCGGACGCACGCTCTACTACAAAGGCCAATCGTTTCATCGTATTCAAGGGTTCAAAGCCAACTACCGCGAGACTGGAACTTGGGACGAATACTGGATTTCAGGTCCGCGTCGTGATGGACTAGATCGGCTCTACGGGAAGAGTGCGCTCGTCGTCGAAATAGATGAGGATGCTCGGGAAGAGTATTGGGCGGACATCCGCAAGAAACCTGCACTCATCTTGCGGCGAACCACTTAAAATTTAAAACAGCCCACTACCGTGCGTTGTAGTGCAAGTTTCATCCGGTAGAACTGTCTTCAGAGGACGTCTTAGAGCGATACGGCAGGGCCGAGGAGAGCCTGAAACGCATGATCTTTGGTTTTAATACCGACATTCGGCACGAAGACACCGTCTACCACGTGCAAAGCGAGGCGCGGGAAGGCGAACAGTTGCTGCAGACGCAAGTCTTCGTGCGGGGGCGCTGCATTGGGAAACGCGCGATCCCCTATGGACCGGGGGCGGGCAAAGGTTTTCAGACCAACGATCAAGACATGGAGAAGCGGCTACGGGAGCTGCATCGCGAATCGGTTGACGCAATCCGCGATGGCAAGCTCGATTCCATCCTCGACAAGCGGGAAACGCAGGAAGCACTGGCGGCAGTGAAGGAGCTCGACCTGGAGTGGATCAATGCCAGTTCCGTGCATTCCAGCGGCGCTCTGACCATGCAGATTCGGGTCACCGACGGCGGCGCCACGGTGGAGGGCGCCCGCCTGACCCTCCGCTTCGCCCGCCCAGACGCTGCGCCCTACTACGCGCAGGTTCTCACCGACGCCAAGGGCCACGCCGAAATGAGCGTTCGGGTGGATGAGAAGTCCCTCGATGATTCTTCCGTGGTCGTGCAAGCGAGTTTTGACGGACGAACTGCGACTCGCAAGTTCCAGCTTAAGGCCGCCAGCTAGCAACCGGTTGCTGTAGAGACGGGGCTTGCCCCGTCTCCGCTTGCATCAGCGCTGGGGCGGACAAATTGCACCAGCGCTACGGCGGACAAAAAGAAAGACGCGGCAAGCCGCGTCTCTACAGGAAATTTGCTCGAAAAATGCGAGAATTGATTCGATGAACCTAACCATTAATGGCGAGAGCCAGGTTTTTCCCGCCGAAACTCTGGGCGCGCTCGTCGAACAACTCGGCATGAAGGCCGACCGCGTAGCGATTGAACTGAACCGCGAGATCGTCTCTCGTGAGCAATGGCCCGAGACCCGACTGCACGATGGAGACCGGTTGGAGATCGTCCATTTCGTCGGGGGCGGATGTGGGTTTGGCAACCCGTTTTCGAACCTGCTAACCTGATTTCTAGCGGGCCCCGTCGTTCAACGGATAGGACTTCAGTTTCCTAAACTGACTATGCAGGTTCGATTCCTGCCGGGGCTACCAGGGACCCTCCGCCAGCGGCTGCTTCAGCCCTCTGCAAAACCTTTCATCTTGACCATGAACCTGCACGGGGGGACAATTCTGCTGTCCTCGACCGTCGACGAAATTCCCTCCCGCATCGGCAGCCGAGTCGGGCCTGTTTCTCTCAATGGATTAGTTAGGGGGTTTATGAAGATCCAAACGCGACCTCGGATCTGGATTCCTGGAATACGCGGGCGAGCTGCAGGCGCTTGCGCGCTGGCGCTAGCAATTCTGCTGGGGCTCACCGCCGTGGCCGCCCCATCGGCACAAGCTCAGACCTTCGATGCTCCGGGAGCAGGCACGGGTCCTCTTCAGGGAACCGCCAGCGTCAGTATCAACACTGCAGGGGACGTCACGGGAATCTACTATGACGCGAGCAATTTGGCTCACGGCTTCGTGCGCTTCGCCAATGGCACGATAAAAGACTTTGACGCGCCGGGCGCAGGCACGGGCCTGAATCAGGGAACCTTCCCCACCAGCATCAATGCGGTCGACCAAATCGCGGGAATGTACTCTGACGCGAGCAATTCGTATCACGGCTTCCTGCGCGCTTCCAATGGCACGATAACCCCCTTCGATATTCCGGGCGCAGGCACGGGCAAACATCAGGGAGTTCAAGCCCCCCTCAGCATCAACACAAATGGGGAGATTACGGGAGCCTATAAGGACGCGAGCGACGTGTATCACGGCTTCATACGCTTGGCCGACGGCACGATCAACAGCTTCGATGCTCCGGGCGCGGGCACCAGCATTTATCAGGGAACCAAACCCATCAGCATCAACGCAGCGGGGGCAGTCACGGGAGGCTACCTGGACGCGAGCTATCTGTATCACGGCTTCATGCGCCCTTCCACCGGCCCGATCCTCACTTTCGATGCCCCGGGCGCAGGCGGCACGGGCTCGTATAAGGGATTGGGGAACGGAACCGAGCCCCTCAGCATCAATACGCTGGGTGTGGTTGCGGGAAACTACACCGACGCGAGCGGCGCGCGTCACGGTTTCGTGCGTGCTGTCAGTGGCGCGATTAAGGAATTCAACGCTCCGGGCACAGGGACTGCCGGCATCGGCATTAACGCGGCGGGGGCCAGCGCCGGAGCCTATGGGGACGCGACCACTCTGCTACACGGCTTCGTGCGCGCTCCCAATGGCACGATAACCACCTTCGACATTCCAGGCGCAGCCGCAGGTTTACTGATTGGAGGAACCGGCGGATTCAGCATCAACACGGCAGGGCAAGTCACGGGAACCTACTCAGACGCGAGCGATGTATTTCACGGTTTCGTGCTCACCCCGACCACGACTACGCTCTCGTCTTCTCTAAATCCGTCCATTTATGGACAGGTGGTGACCTTGACCGCCGTGGTCACCTCCATCGCAGGCGCACCGGCAAATGGAGAAACCGTCACGTTTATGGAAGGCACAAAGGCATTGGGAACGGGGACGTTGAGCGGCGGCTCGGCTAGCCTTACGATCTCGACTCTGAAGGCGGGCACCAACGTTATCAAAGCCGTGTACGGCAGCGGTGACTCGAACTTCCTCGGCAGCACGTCGAAGTCGGTGAGCCAGGTGGTCAGCAAAGCCACGACCAAGACTGCGCTGGCTTCGTCGTTAAATCCTTCGAATGTTGGGCAGGCTGTGACCTTTACGGCGAGGGTGGCCCCACAGTTTAGTGGGACGGTTACCGGGACCGTAACCTTCTACGATGGCACGACGGCACTGAAGACCGTGGCCCTGAGCGGAGGGGTGGCTAAGTGTGCAACTTCTTCGCTGACGAAGGGCGGGCACACCATCACGGCGACGTACAGCGGCAGCACCAGCTTTGACGGCAGTTCGACTTCGCTGACACAAACGGTAAATTAGGGAGCAGATGAATTGCAGGTGTCCCACGTCTCGCGGTTCTTGAACCCGGGAGCGGCTGCTCCCGCTCTCCGCCAGGAGAACTGTCAAGCGTTTATCCCGACATTTCAATGTTGAAGATTGATTCAATGCGAGAATCTTGCGCGGAACAATGTTCTCCCGACCGGCCATCCTTGCACTGTGCGAATTCCCCCAGCCCTCCCGGCGCGAGTGTCATATCAACAACTTAAGGCTGCTGCACTCGGTTGGCAGCGGACGTGCACCTCCAATCTCCGAGATACAAATCCCTCCCCCGAAGGAGACTGCTGATGAAGAAAATACAATTCGCTTTGTCCATGATGTTGCCGGTGATGACGCTGACGGCTGCCTTGTGTTTGGCAAGCCTGCCAGCTCTCGCGCAAAGTGCGTCCGACCCTTCGCGCAACCCGACAACTCAACAACAGCCCATGCCACCTGACAATCAGACTCCGGCGAATGCGGCCGCGGAGAAGACTTTCAGCGGCAAGATCGTGAAATCCGCTGGCAAGCTTGTCCTTACGACGGCCGACAAGACCACCTATCAGATCGATGACCAGCAAAAAGCCCAGGACTTCCTAAACAAGAGCGTGAAGGTAACTGGAGTTCTGGATGCCGCCACGGGAACGATTCGCGTCACTGCGATTGACCCGGTCTGATCCCCCACGGAAAGGGTGCCTATGAGCAGGGGCATCCTGGGGAAGGGGGCGGTGTTTAGCCGTCCCCTCTTTCCACGATTCATTGCACTCCTTAACAACCGTGCAATCCTTGACAGCAAACCATGCTTCAGCATCCAGAATTCTTGATCTTTACATTTTGAACGGACATTTTGCGCTACACTACGACCTGTCTGAGCGCTGCCACTTTGTCTCGATCGGCTTGACGGTCAAGTTCCCGGGAGGAGGGCTACGCCATGCGATTGTTGAGTGTTCGCCTCATCGTTTCCCTGATTGTCGGCATCACGCTGGTCTCTTCCGGCTTTTCCTACTACGAAGTGCTGGGCGAAAAGCGCACTCTGCGCAGCGAACTGGAGCGTCGCGCCGCGGTGCTCGGTGAAAGTCTCGTTGGCAACGTCGAGCAGTCGTGGGATACAGGCGCGGATAAGGAACGCTCGGACAGAGTCCCGAACGACGAACTGCAGCGGCTGGTGCAGCGCTTCGGAAACCGGGAGCACCTGATGGGCGTGGTCATTTACGACCAGCAAGGCGCGTTGGTGGCCACGACCCCCGAACTCGCGAAGACCCTCACCGTGAGCCCTCGGGTGGTAACCGAGGCCATCGCACAGAATCATGGAGACAGTGCGTTTCTCAGGCTGGGAAGCGTGCCGGTTCACATTCTTGCGCTGCCGATTCGCCGCAAGGATGAAGTGGTGGGTGGCTTGGCCGTGGTCCACGATGTGAGCTACATCCGCGCCCAGAGCCTTCTCGCCTGGCGCCGGTCATTTTTCCGTGTGCTGGCTCAGGTCTTCGCCATTGTCCTGATTACTCTGTTGATTGTCCGTTGGAGTATGACCGGCCCGATCGCACGAGCCGCGCTCTGGATGCGCGCGCTCCGCACGGGGAAGATTTCGTTCCAGGAAGTGCCCGACCTCGCGATGTTCCGGCCCTTGGCTCGTGAAGTGGCCACCATGGCGGCGAGCCTCAGCCACGCCCGCAGCGCTGCCGAAAATGAGGCGCGTTTGCGCGACGCGGGAGAATCCCTGTGGACCGCGGATCGTCTTTCGGTACAACTCCGCACTCGTCTCGAAGACAGCCACCTGTTTGTCGTCTCGAACCGCGAGCCCTACATGCACTGGCGAGATGGCAAGACAATCAGCGTGGTCGTTCCGCCGAGCGGCTTGGTCACAGCGCTCGAACCGGTGCTCAATGCTTGCGATGGCACCTGGATCGCTCACGGCAACGGCAATGCCGACACCGAAGTCGTGGACGCTCACGACCGGCTCCGTGTCCCTCCCGACGATCCCCGCTATAGCTTGCGCCGCGTGTGGTTAAGCAAAGAGGAAGAGGAAGGCTACTACTACGGCTTTGCCAACGAGGGGCTGTGGCCGCTTTGTCACATCGCGCACACCCGCCCGCTTTTTCGGGCTTCCGACTGGCAGCACTACCAGGACGTCAACCGCAAGTTCATGTCCGCCGTGCTCGAGGAAATCAAGAATGTCGCCAAGCCCGTCGTGCTCGTGCAGGACTATCACTTTGCGCTGCTGCCCAGGCTGATCAAGGAAAAGCGGCCCGATGCGCGCGTGGCCATCTTCTGGCATATCCCGTGGCCGAATCCGGAAGCCTTTGGCATTTGCCCCTGGCAGCGCCAATTGGTGGATGGTTTGCTCGGCGCTGACCTGATCGGATTTCACATTCAGTCGCACTGCAACAATTTTCTCCAGACCGTTGACCGCGTGGTCGAGTCGCGCGTTGACTGGGAGCACTTTTCCGTCCTGCGCCAGGACCACCGCACCATGGTGCGGCCTTTTCCCATCAGTGTTGCCTTCACCGACGATGGCGCCGCCAAAAACAACAATCATGGCTCCAGCTACCCCGAACGTTCGGCGCTGCTGCACAGTCTGGGCGTGGAGGCAACCTTCATGGGGATTGGCGTCGATCGCGTCGACTACACCAAGGGAATTCTGGAGCGCTTCCTGGCGATCGAGCGGTTCCTGGAGAGACATCCCAGCTATCAAGGAAAATTCACGTTCGTCCAGATCGGAGCGCCCAGCCGTACCCACATCAAGCGCTATCATGACCTGTTTGCCGAGGTTGAGGCCGAGGCCGAACGCATCAATTGGCGCTTCCAGGGCGGCAAGTGGAAGCCCATCGTGTTCCTCAAGCGCCAGCACAGCCATCAGGAGATCGAGCCCTATTACCGCGCCGCCGATCTCTGCCTGGTGACCTCGCTGCATGACGGCATGAATCTGGTGGCCAAGGAATTCCTCGCCGCCCGGGGCGATGAGAGTGGCGTGCTGATTCTCAGCCAGTTCACCGGAGCGGCGCGCGAACTGCGTGACGCCCTGCTGGTCAATCCGTATGACATCGATCAGACCGCCGAAGCCATCCGCGCCGCTTTAGAGATGGAACCCGAGGACAAGCAGGTGCGCGTGCGCCGCATGCGCAAGATTATCAAGGAGCACAACATTTACCGCTGGGCCGGAAACCTGATCACCGAACTCTGTGAGCTGCGCATGGACGTGCCCGAGGACGTACAGGAGAAATCTCGCGCCAACGTGTCCGTAGCGTGATGCGCGGTTCGCAAGCCGTTCTCAAGAAAGAATAGAGCTGGTTGCATAAATGGTTTTTGGGAAGGGCACGGCTTCACAGCCTGCGGAAAAAACTCCAATTCGCGCAGGTTTTGGGAAGGGCACGAGTTTACTCGTGCCGTAAGACGCACAAAATACGTGCGCGCTTTAGCGCCTGAGGGAAGCTGTTTGCCCCCTTGAGCGACTTTTTCCGCAGCCTGTTCAGCCGTGCCGCCCAGAGCCAATAAACACGCAGGCTTCAGCCCCTGAGGGATGTGCCTTCCGGGTTGAAAGGCATTTATGAAACCAGTTCTAAGGAAGGAGCAACGCGTTTGAGGCCGGAAGTGCAATCCCAACTCACGCCGTTTCTGCAAAGCGTAGCCCAGGCATCCCACGCCGTACTGCTGCTCGATTACGACGGAACGCTGGCGCCCTTCCACATCCGCCGCGACCAGGCGTACCCGTATCCCGGAGTTGCGCTCCTGCTGCAAGAGATCGTACGCAACGGCCGGACGCGAGTGGTGGTCATCACGGGGCGAGATGCGGAGGACGTTCTTCCGCTTCTCAACGTCCGCCCGCGTCCCGAAATTTGGGGGGTTCATGGGCTGCAGCGCCTGAAGACAGACGGGAGTATGGAGATGCCGCAACTGGACGAGCGGACCCTCAATGGCCTGTCGGATGCCGACCGCTGGCTCGGCTACCAGCAACTTCGCCATACCGCGGAATTCAAGGCCGGAAGCATCGCCGTTCATTGGCGCGGACTAAGCGAAAACGACGCCGAGAATCTGCGGGCCCGCGTCTTGCTCGGATGGCGGCCGATCGCGGAACACAATGGGCTCAATTTGCTGGAATTCGACGGTGGCGTGGAAATCCGTGCGTTCGAGGCCGACAAGGGCGATGCGGTTCGCGCTTTTCTCGATGAAATCGATCCCAACACGCCGGTCGCGTACCTCGGCGACGACAACACCGATGAGGCGGCTTTCCGCGCCATGCAAGGTCGCATCGAGCAGGGCAGCGGCATCAGCGTGCTGGTTCGTCCCATCTGGCGGCAGACCGCGGCGCAGTTTTGGCTTAAGCCCCCCGACGAGCTTCTCGACTTTCTCGGGTTATGGTGGAAGACCTGTGCCGAGCGCGGAGCCTTGGACGGCGGCGCGGCCGCGGCGGTGAACCGATGACAACCACAGCGTAGTTACCGAATTCGCCACCTAACGAGGCCGCAACGCTCCCGAACATATCAAAGAAAGTTTTCTGATCACGACGAACATTCATCGCTGGCTGCTGCTGCGGCGGATCCCGCTGCGGGAGCGGACGGCCTGAAGGGTTGTTGCCGTTCGCGACCCTATCCAATCTGTCATCCTGAGCGGAGCAGGAACTTCACGAAGTGAAGTTTCTGCGGAGTCGAAGGACCCCTACCTTACCTATCAGTCGCATCGGCGCCTCAGGGAGTTCTCCCCGTGCAGCCGGACTCTCGGGGAGGGGTGGGTGGCCCTGGATAAGAGAGAGGGCCAACCGTCCGAAGTCACTGACTCACTAACTGCAAGACCCTTCATCTTGACAACCGTCCTTGTGTGCGAATCTAATTACTTCGACTGCCGCGACCCCCCTAGTCGGTAGGCGACCCCGGGCCTACTTTTAGCAAATTCTCAGATGCGTGGGAAAGCTCCCATGAAGCGCGCTTACCTAATCTGCCTGTTGCAGTCTTTGACCGCGACATTGTTGTTCTCCCAGTCGAACCCCGTCCCCCTGGTCAATCTCCGGACGAGCGAGAGGCTGGTGCCTGCGATCGGCGCCTCCCAGTCTGACCCGAAAGCTCAAGCCAAGGTTCCCGATCAGTACGGCAAGTTGCCGCTAAGCTTTGAGGCCAACCAGGGGCAGACGGATGGGCGCGTGAAGTTTCTGACGCGGGCGAGCGGTTACTCGCTTTTCCTCACGGCGGACGAAGCGGTGCTGACGCTGCGCGGGAAGAAGACGAAGCATAGCTCGCCTCAAGGACTGGCTGCGGACCGGCTTCGCTTCGTATCAGGGTATCGCTTCAGCGATACCGCAAGTTCGGGGAAATTAGATGCCCCTTTAGGGGCTGGGCGGCGACCATCGACTTTTTCCGCAGACCCTGAAGTCGTTGCAACACGTGGTGTGCTGCGGATGAAGCTCCGCAATGCCAATCCTGCCGCTAAAGTGACGGGCCAAGATGAACTGGCGGGCACGAGCAACTACTTCATCGGCAACGATCCGGCGAAGTGGCGGACGAATGTTCCGACGTACGCGAAGGTGAAGTACGAGGGAATTTATTCTGGCATTGACTTGGTCTACTACGGCAACCAGAGGCAACTGGAGTATGACTTTATCGTAGCGCCGGGCGCGAACCCGCATCGCATCGCCTTCGACGTTCGCGGAGCCAAGCGGATTCGCCGGGATGCGCGCGGAGACTTAGTCCTAACCATGAAGACGGGCGAGGATGAAATCCGCTGGCACAAACCGGTGGTGTACCAGGAGAAAAATGGAGCGCGGCAGGAGATAGCGGCACGTTATGCCATCACCGATACGAACCAGGTTGGATTCGAGTTGGCGAAGTATGACGCAAGCAAACCGCTGTACATCGATCCGCTGATTTACTCGACTTATCTGGGCGGCAGCGGGAATGACTTTGGTTACAGCATCGCTGTGGACGGCGCCGGCAACGCTTACGTCGTTGGCACTACCTCGTCAACCGACTTTCCAACCACGTCCGGTGCATTCCAGACCACCTACGGTGGAAATGGTAGCGCTTTCGTGACCAAGTTCAACGCCGCGGGATCGGCTTTAGTCTATTCCACCTACCTTGGGGGGAGCGGAGGCGCGGCTGCCTCCGGCATCGCCGTGGACAGCGCGGGCAACGCATACGTCACCGGCACCACGTATTCCACCGACTTCCCGACCACGCCCGGCGCGTTCCAGACGACCCACACTGGAGCTGACGATGCCTTCGTTACCAAGCTCAACCCCAGAGGGTCGGCTTTGGCATACTCCAGCTACCTGGGCGGCAGCAGTTACAACCAGGGCAACGCCATCGCGGTGGACGGCACAGGCAACGCATATGTCACGGGGATGACCCGTTCAACCGACTTTCCCACCACGCCTGACGCCTTCCAGTCAGTCTGCGGGGGTTCCGCCTGCCAAAATGCCTTCGTGACCAAGTTCAATCCCACGGGATCGGCTTTGGCTTACTCTACCTACCTAGGGGGCAGCGGGGGGGACCAAGGCTATAGCATCGCGGTGGACAGCTCGGGCAACGCATACGTTACGGGCCAAACTGGCTCAAAGGACTTTCCAATCACGCCCGGTGTCTTCCAGTCAGTCTGCGGGGGTTATAACTGCCAAAATGTCTTCGTGACCAAGTTGGACCCCACGGGATCGGCTTTGGCCTACTCCACCTACCTAGGGGGCAGCGGCTTCTACGGTGATATCGGCTCCGGCATCGCTGTGGACGGCTCGGGCAACGCTTACGTCACCGGCACTACCCAGTCACTGGACTTTCCCACCACGTCCGGCTGCTTTCAGGCCACCTGCGGTGGCGGAGGGTGGGGCAATTGTGCGGACGCCTTCATCACCAAGATCAATCCCAGCGGATCGGCGTTGGTATACTCCACCTATCTGGGCGGCGACGCTAATGACTCGGGCCTCGGCATCACCGTGGATGGTTCGGGCAATGCATACGTCGTCGGCTTTACCAATGGCGTCTTTCCGACAAAGTATCCCTTGCAGCCTTACTCCTATTCACAAGACGCCTTCGTAACGAAGCTTAACCCGGAGGGGTCGGCTTTGGCGTATTCTACCTATCTGGGGCCGGCTGGAGACCTTGTTTACTACCCCCCTCCGCCGTCGGCGGGCGCGGGCATCGCCGTGGACAGTTTGGGCAACGCTTACGTCACTGGATATACGAGTTACCCCAATTTCTCCACCATGAATCCCCTGCAACCCTTCCTTGCCGGCGGCGGCGACGCCTTCGTGGCCAAGATCAGCGCGGAGCCATCGGACATAACACTTTTCCCGCTTCACCTGGATTTTGGGAATCGGCCGACGGGCGTTGCCAGCGACCCGCAGGTTTCCGTGTTGAACAATACGGGTAGCACCAGCCTGACAATCACATCCATCAGCATCACCGGAACCAATAGCGCGGATTTTGCCCAATCTAACAACTGTGGCGCGACCCTTCAGCCCGGCACAAGCTGCTCGATCAACGTGACCTTTACCCCAACAGCAATCGGAAACCGAAGCGCAACGGTTAAGATCGTAGACAGCGCGCCCCAGCAGTGGATCTCCCTTACCGGCCTTGGCCTGCTGGACACGGTGACGAAGTTGACTTCTAACAAAAACCCTTCGGCGCTCGGCCAGCCAGTGACCCTAAGAGCCATGGTTTCGTCACCGTCAGGTGGTACACCCACCGGAATTGTTTACTTCCAGGGGCCGGCGCTTTATGTCGAGAAGGCGCTTAGCGCAGGTACAGCGACGTTTACCATAGAAAAGCTGCCACTGGGTTTGGACGCACTCACGGCGTTTTACCCCGGCGACCCGAGCTACGGCTTCAGCACTTCAGCGCCAGTTAATCAATATGTGCTAGAGGCATCCACAACTACTACGCTCACGTCTTCGCTGAATCCGTCCAGCTATCGACAAGCGGTCACTTTCGACGCGGTGGTGACTTCCAGCAAGGGCGCACCGCCGCCGGATGGAGAGGCCGTCACGTTTATGAGAGGTACAAAGGCACTCGGGACGGGAACGTTGAGTGGCGGCTCGGCCAGCTTTACGACCTCGGCGCTTCCAGTGGGCACAAACTATATCACGGCGGTGTACGGCGGTGATTCGAACCTCGTCGGCAGCAAGTCGAAGGGGCTGAATCAGGCGGTAAACAAAGCGACGACCACGACCACTTTGGCTTCCTCCTTGAATCCGTCGAATGTTGGGCAGTCCGTGACCTTTACCGCCAGCGTGGCGCCGCAGTTCGGCGGCACGGTCACCGGTTACGTGACCTTCTACGATGGAACCACAACCTTGAAAACTGTGTACATGAGCACAGGGGTGGCAAAATACGCGACCTCGACGCTGACCGTGGGCTCGCACACCATCACGGCAACGTACAACGGCAGCGTCGACTTCGACGGCAGTTCGGTTTCGCTGACACAGACGGTGAATTAGGGACAGGCGGAAGCCGCGGGTGGCCCGTCCTATCGCGACGCGAAGGGCGGGGCCTTTGACTTTTTTTCATCACAAAAACCCGTGAGCACCATCACAGACTTCTAACCGGCCGTCGGCGACAATGGAATTGGCCTGTGTGCCAGGGTCGGAGTCTGCCCGTCTCCAGAGACGGACCTCGATGCCGCTCCTTGATGGCGCACGACGGCCATTTGCCAGTGCTCTTTGAAAACCAGCGCTCTTTGAAAACCCAGATGGCACCTGAAAGCTATCCACCTATTCCCAAATCGGGAGCGCGGTAAAGCCATTTCCCCGTAAGTTCTTATTCCGGAATACTTTGATATAAGTCCTTTGGATTCAAAGACCGAAGCAAAAAATTCCCGCCAAGCCCATGATTCCATTAGACCGGGGGCGAGGGGGGTAGGGGTACCAGGTAGTAAACATCGGCGAGGCGGGGCCTACCCTGCCCGCGCAATCTACAGTCGTGGAATCCCCACTCTTGAGCAGAAAGCGCACAAGAATTTCGCACCCGGGCTACCTCACGGTTAAATATCCAGGATCGTGTTTGCGTCCTGTTAGTCTAGCCGCATGGCGAAGTCGAAAAAATTCGATTTAGAGAATCCCGCTCCCGTCGTCGATGATGAAGACGAGGAAACTATCGCTGCCATTGATGAAGGCTTGCGGGATGCCGAAGCCGGTCGAACCGTGCCAGCGGAAGAAGTGCGACGCCTCTTACCAAAGTGGACTACCGCCTCCTCTACACGCAAAAAGCGCTAAAGGACCTCGCCGAAATCATCGGTCACATCGCGGAGGATGATGCGCAGGCTGCCTCTCGCTTTGGCAAAAGTCGCGCCTCACGAAAGTCACTTCGAAAGCGGCGCGTCTTTACCGTATAATGAAAACCACTGTGCTCAAGTACTCCATCGTAGTTCCTCTCCACAACGAGCAGGAGAACGTCACCGACCTGTACGCTCGGCTTAAGGCCGTGATGGAAGCGAGCGGCGAGACTTTCGAGATGGTGCTGGTCGATGACGGCTCGATCGACGGCACATTCAATCTGCTGCGTGAGATTGCCGCCATCGACAGCCGCGTGACCGTGGTCAAGCTGCGCCGTAATTTTGGCCAGACCGCCGGCCTCGCCGCCGGATTCGACCATGCCCGCGGAGAATACATCATCGCCATGGACGGCGACTTGCAGCACGATCCCGCCGACATCCCTTTGTTCCTCGAAAAAATTGCCGAGGGCTACGATATTGTCAGCGGATGGCGCAAGAATCGCGTCGATAATTTCTGGTTGCGCCGCATCCCGTCGCGCTGCGCCAACTGGCTGATGGCCAAATTGAGCGGCGTCGACATTCACGACTTTGGCACCACGTTTAAGGCGTACCGCCGCGAAATCCTCGGCCAGGTTCCGCTTTACGGAGAGCTTCACCGCTTCATCCCGGCGCTGGCTTCCTGGTACGGCGCGACCATCATCGAAGTTCCCATCAAGAACATCGTCCGCGAGCGCGGCGTTTCGCACTACGGCATCTCGCGCACCTTCCGCGTCTTCTTCGACCTCATCACCATCCGCTTCCTGCTCAAATATCTTTCCCGCCCCTTGCACTTTTTCGGCACGGTGGGGATGTTCAGCATTTTGGCGGGCTGCGCCGCCTCCAGTTGGCTCATTCTGCAGAAACTGCTGCACGGGACCGATATCATGTACCAGCACGGCCCGCTGATGATCTTCTCAGCCGTCCTGCTGCTGGCGGGATTGAATATGCTGGCTGTCGGTTTGCTCGGAGAAATGCAGGTGCGCCACTACCACGAACCCACCCAGCGCGCGCCATACTCCGTTGATCGCGTGCTGCGGGCGCCGAACGAAGAGAGCACCATCTCGGAATAATTGCAGAGCTGAGAGGTCAGATTGCAGAGGTGAAAATCTGCAAGATGACTGCTGGTTACTTACTTCTGCAATCTGACCTCTAACCTCTGACCTTTGGTTTTAACCTCTGCAATCTGACCTCTAACCTCTCACCTCATCGAGGCGTTATAATTCCACATGCCATGCCAACCACAACCCAGCTCGAACTGCGCCTTGCCCGCCGGATGTCGCGCCTCGGCACCGAAACCGCCTTTGAAGTTCTAGTCCGCGCCCGCGCCCTCGAAAAACAGGGAAAACAGATCATTCACTTAGAAATTGGCGAGCCCGACTTCGACACGCCTGCCAATGTCATCGAGGCCGGAGTCGACGCGCTCCACAAGGGATGGACGCACTACGGTCCCTCCGCCGGCCTGCCCGACCTGCGCCAGACCATTGCCGACTACGTGAGCCGCACTCGCCAGGTTCCGGTTGCGAGCGAGGAAGTGGTCGTTGTCCCCGGCGGAAAGCCCATCATTTTCCACACCATGCTCGCTTTGATCGAAAAGGGAGACGAGGTCATCTATCCCAATCCCGGCTTCCCCATTTACGAGTCGATGATCGAGTACGTCGGCGGGCGCGCGGTTCCTATTCCGCTGCGCGAGGAGCGCGATTTTTGTTTCGATGTCAACGAGTTCGCCTCTCTGATCTCCGATCGCACCAAGCTGATCATCCTGAATTCGCCGCAGAACCCGACCGGCGGCGTGCTCACCAAGAAAGACGTTCTCGCCATTGCCGACGCCATCGGCGACCGCAACATCCTCATTCTTTCGGACGAAATCTACAGCCGCCTCATCTACGACGGCCACGAGCATTTCTCCATCATGAGCGTGCCCGGCTTCAAGGAGCGGACCATCCTGCTCGACGGCTTCTCCAAGACCTACGCCATGACCGGATGGCGCATGGGCTACGGCGTGATGCGCCCCGATCTGGCCGCGCACATCGCGCGCCTCAACACGAACTCGATTTCCTGCACGGCCAGCTTCACGCAGATGGCCGGAATCGAAGCGCTGCGCGGCGACCAGTCGTCGGTCGACAAGATGAGCGCCGAGTTCAAGCGCCGCCGCGATGCCTTCGTCGCCGGCCTGAACAAGATCAAAGGCTTCTCCTGCCGCACGCCCAAAGGCGCGTTCTACACTTTCCCCAACATTACAAAAACCGGCTGGTCTTCAAAGAAGCTGGCCGACGCGCTGCTCGACCAAGCCGGCGTGGCCGCTCTCTCCGGCACGGCCTTCGGCGCATACGGAGAAGGCTATTTGCGCTTCAGCGTTGCTAATTCGCTGGAGAACTTGAACAAAGCGCTCGCGAGAATCGAAGAGTGGGTGGGGAAGAACCTGCGCTGAAGCGTAAGGGGTTACTAATGGCATATGCAGAGTCAATGGCTTACGATGGCGTTGCTTTATCTGCTTCTAGGTCGTTTGCGCCCGACGGGAAGATCGAAGAAAATGGCCTAAGGAAGGTAGCCTTATGATGACTGTCCATATGAACCGAGAGCAGCGCAATCAGCAAATGGCCGAGCTTACCAAGCAGCACGTCGAGGTAATCGATGAGCTCGCCCAGCCTCTGGGGCTCACTGTCGATCGGACGTACGATCATCCTGAAACCAAATGCTTCGGCAAGGCTGTGGCCGATAGCACCCAGCGAGAATACACTCTGACTCGGGAATTCAAGATCCGTGGCCCGCATCAGGCAAACCTCTCTGAGCCGGCTCTCCGACGACACTTCTCGGTCGAATTGGCGCAAGTACTAGCCAACAACGAAGTTGCTTCCTTGCTGTAGAATCGTCCATGACGACGTGAATCCCTTGCATAGCTACTCTCTTGAGTTTTTGCCTCAGCGCTCAATCCTTGGATCGTTAGGCAGTTTGCCGTGCTTCCATAGATGCGTTAGAAAATTATAGTAACCCTCCATCAAAACTATTGGATCAGTGAGCGTGACCGGCCTGTTAGTCTTGTCAGACTGTGTTCTCGCAATTTCTAAACGCCAGTCAGCTAACTTGCCAGCCTCTTGCATTAGCAATTGTTTGCGATCCGCAGATCGTTCCCGCACAGCCTGTTCATGGCGTGCTTGGCGTTCTAGGCGAGCCTCTTGCTCGCGGGACTGTCTTTCCACGGTGGCTTCGGTTCTCCTCGATCTGCGCTCATACGCACCATTGACGAGGATTGCGACGGTTGAGAAAGCGCTCGCGACGACGGCCCCTACAGCTGCCGACACAGCCACTAACGAAGAGGTTTGCGTGGTATCGCCAGCAACCATTTTTTGCCACTGCCTCCTAAGATTCAGCATCGCCGATGATGAGCGAAGATCCTTGAGACCACGTCACCTTACTAGATGGGCTGACTCTGTGGACTTCAATCTCGAAGATATGCTTCAAGCTCCCGGTGTCCCACGTCTCATACGAAATCCGAAACGAATGGCCGTCAGTCTCCAGTGAGGCCGGTGGGGCAAGCTCATTGCCGGATCGATCTTTCCAGCATCGGCGAAGTTCCGCGCTCGCTACCTTGGGCGTAATGTGGCCTAGAACGATTCGCATCGTTCCCACGATACGATTGGCGGGGAGGGAAAGCAACCGCGTGCCGTTTGCACTCCAACGCGCATTTCAGGCACTATCCTGCTTTCATCTCCCGTTGACAATCCACCGACCAGAATTGGTGTACACTTTCTGCCGCTATGGCAAACGTCGACAAGCATCCCGCCGGCTCCTTCTGCTGGATTGAACTCCACACCACCGACCAGCCCGCCGCCAAGAGTTTCTACAATGCACTTTTCGGCTGGGAAGCCCACGACAATCCGATGAGCCCCGACGATTTTTACACCATGTTCAAACTCCAGGGCCGCGATGCCGCTGCCGGATGCACTCTGCGCCCCGACGAGCGTTCGCAAGGCATTCCTCCCTACTGGATGATTTACATCACGGTTGACAACACCGACGCCGCCGTCACCAAGGCGCAGCAGTTAGGGGGTAAGATTCTGGCCCCGGCGTTCGACGTGATGGATGCTGGCCGCATGGCGGTTATCCAAGATCCCACGGGAGCGGTCTTCTGCCCGTGGCAGCCGAACAAGAGCAACGGAATTGGAATCGCCCACGTCGCCGGCACGCTCTGCTGGGCCGATTTGAGCACACCGGATCCAAAACGCGCCTCTGACTTTTACTCTGGCCTTTTCGGATGGCAGGTGATTACTGACCCCAAAGATCCGTCCGGCTACCTGCACATCAAGAACGGCGAGCATTTCATCGGAGGCATTCCGCCCGCAGCCTATCGCCAGCCCGGAGAGCCGCCGCACTGGCTCGCCTACTTCCTGGTAGATGATGTGGATGCTTCCGCAGCGAAGGCCAAGCAGATGGGCGCCAATCTCTATCTCGCGCCCATGACGATGGAGGGAGTCGGCCGCTTTTCAGTGATCGCCGACCCGCAAGGCGCGGTATTCGCGATTTTCAAATCGGCACACTAATGGCGGTATCTTCGAGGGTTGCGGAGCATAAACCGCATTGTCATCCTGAGCGAAGCGAAGGACCTGATGTCTCGGGCAATGAGAAAGAAGCAGGTCCTTCGCTGCGCTCAGGATGACAATTCATGTTTGCAACTTGCTCATGAGTTTCTCTCGGCGTTCTCTGCGTCTCGGCGGTGAAAAACCGACCGCCCGGACGGGAATTTTGTCGCGCGTCACCCCCGCCTGTGACCCCGCTCACTGATCGTTGCAACTGCCCGATTTACGCTCATTTTACAAGCCTATGCGCCGTTTTTCGCCCTGCCCAGATTGTCGTCCCACGCTCGGCGTACGCGAAGGAGCAAGCCCATGCCTATTCAGAATTCGACCACCGGCGAAGTTCTGCGTTCCTACAGCATTGACGAGCTGAAACAGCAGGCGAACTTGATGCGCGGCTACAACCTGGCCGTCCTGTGCGCAGCCACGTCCGGACACGCCGGGGGAACGCTCTCCATCATGGACATCACCGCCGCGCTCTACCTTCGCGTCGCCAACCACGATCCCAAGAATCCCAACTGGCCCGACCGCGACCGCATCGTCTGGTCGACCGGCCACAAGGCGCCGAGTCTCTACCTCGGCCTCGCCTTCGCCGGCTTTTGCCCGAAAGAAGACGTCGCGCTCCTGCGTAAACTCTATTCGCCGTTTCAAGGACACCCGCATTGGCTCAAGCTGCCTGGCGTTGAGGTCTCCACCGGATCGCTCGGCCAGGGTCTGAGCATCGCCGTCGGCATGGCGCTCGCCGCCCGGCTGGACCAGAAGAATCACCACGTCTTCTGCATCATGGGCGACGGCGAGCAGCAGGAAGGCCAGGTCTGGGAAGCCGCCATGGAAGCGGGCCATTTCAAGCTCGACAACCTCGTCGGCATCGTGGATCGCAACCGCCTCCAGATCGACGGCTGGGTGAAAGACGTGATGAACGTCGAGCCGCTCGAAGAAAAATATCGCGCCTTCGGATGGGAAGTCCTCACCATCAACGGCCACGATATGAAGCAGGTCGTCGAGGCGCTGGAGAATGCCAAGGCGAAAGCCGGCTCCGGCAAGCCCACCGTCATCATTGCCGACACCGTCAAAGGCAAAGGCGTCAGCTTCATGGAAGATCAAGCCGGATGGCACGGCAAAGTGCCCAACCTCGAAGAGTTAAAGAAAGGCTTGAAAGAACTCGGCATCGATGAAGAAGGCCAGGTTCCCGTCGAGCAGCTTTTCGCCCATGCCAAGAAATATCAAGCGGAAGTCGAGCGCAAACTCGAAGCCAAGATGCCAAAGTTCCACCGCAACTACTGGTGGAACGCCGCCGGAACCATGAAAGTCCAGATGAAGCCCACGCGCCTCGGCTTCGGCCAGTCGCTCGCCGCCAATGGCGACGATCCGCGTGTCGTGTGCTTCGGACTCGACATTTCCGGCTCCATCACCATCAGCGAGTTCTACGCCGGTAAGCCCGAGCGCAAGGCGCGCTGGATCAGCATGGGCATCGCCGAGCAGTCGGCCACATCAGGCGCTGCCGGATTGGCCCGGGAAGGGAAGCTCCCCGTCTTCGGCACCTATGCGACCTTTGCCGCCGCTCGCAATCTCGACCAGATTCGCACCTCGATCTGCTACGGCAATTTCAACGTCCTGATCGCCGGAGCCCACGGCGGAGTCAGCGTCGGTCCCGATGGCGCCACTCATCAGGCGCTCGAAGACTGTTTCGCCATGTGCGGCCTGCCCAACATGAACGTGGTTGTCCCCTGCGACATCGTCGAGACCCGCAAAGCCACCGACTACTTGCTGCTCAAGCATGTCGGCCCGAAGTACATACGCTTCGCGCGCGAAGCAACGCCGATCGTCACCGACGAAAAGACTCCGTTCGTCTTCGGCAAGGCCAACGTGATTCGCCTGCGTCGCGAGGCTGCGAACTTCATCGAAGCCTTCGAGACGAAACTGGAATCCGACTACCGCGACGAGTGCGAAGACCTCACCATCGCCGCCTGCGGCCCCATGGTGCCCGAAGCCATGCGTGCCGCGTGGATCCTGAAGCAGGATTTCGGCTACGAAACCCGCATCCTCAACCTGCACACCCTAAAGCCGCTCGACACCGAAGCCATCGTGCGCGCCGCCCGCGATACCGGCGTTGTGCTGACCGCCGAAGAGCACCAGATCGGCGCGCTGGCATGGCCGGTCGCGAGCGCCATCACCCAATCGCCCGCCCTTTACGGCATCCCGATCATCACTGGAGCCATCGGCGTGAAAGACCGCTTCGGCGATTCCGGGGCTCCCTGGGAGTTAATCAAGGAGTTCGAGGTTTCCGCGGAACACATTGCCGCCAAAGCAGTTGAACTGATTGGCGTAAAGAAATCTCAAACCGGGCCGCCGGTGTCGGAAGTGCACCTGGTGGGGGCAAAATAGTTTGGGGGATCCCACTGAAATCGGGGCCGATCACTTCACCTCTTGGTATCGACAATGTAGATACATCGCGCTACACTGAATAGCGTTCGGGGGGTTTCATGCAGACGCAGATGGTGAAGTGGGGCAATAGCCTGGCTGTGCGCATTCCCAAGGTTGTGCTGGAAGAAGCGAAACTGAAGGAAGGCGATGCGCTGGAGATTGAAGTTGTCGAAGGCCGCGTCGAATTGCGCCGGCCAACCAAGATTCCTACGCTCGCGAAGCTCGTTTCCCAAATAACTCCGGAAAACCGCTACGCTGAGTTCTCAGACGGCGCCGAGGTAGGGAAGGAAGTTGTCGAATGGTAACGCCCTACGTTCCGGAAGCCGGGGACATCGTGTTCCTGAACTTCGATCCGCAAATTGGCCGCGAACAGGCCAAGCGGCGTCCCGCATTGGTGCTCACCGATCAACGCTATAACCGCGCCAGCGGGCTGGCCGTGGTTTGTCCGCTCACGAGCAAGCGCAAACCCTACCCGTTCGCTCTGCCCATCGTCGTTGACCAAGTGGAGGGAGCAGTGCTCGTCGATCAACTAAAAAGCATCGATTGGGCTGGGCGGAAAGCGGCGTTCCACTCCAATGCTGAGCCTGCCCTGGTCAACAAGGTGCGTCAGTACGTCGGGGTTCTGCTCGCCATCCGCTGACACGCTGAGGTGCGTGTTTGCCTCCCTCCCCGCCCGGATGGTACAAACCTTCCGAGGCCACCGCCCGTGAAAAAGATCTCCGTTGCCATCCTCGTCGCTCTTTCCTCACTACTCGTCGTGTTCGTGGTTACACACGCTGCCGACCGCTCGCGCCGCATCAATCTTCCGACCGGCCAGACTCTGACGCTTCCCGTCCCCGGCTACCTCGCCCGCACCAACAGCTTTCCCGCAACCATTGCGCTCAGCCCCGATGGCCGCTATGCCGCGCTGCTCAACCAGGGATACGGCACGCAGGAAACGGGCGCTCGCCAGTCGATCGCCATTCTCGATCTCAGCAATAATCAGCTGCACGACTTTCCCGACGACCGCTTGAGCGACGACTATTCCACGCACCAAAGCTATTTCATCGGCTTGGCGTTTTCGAGCGACGGCAAACATCTCTACGCCTCAATGGGTTCGATCACCGATCCCACCGGCGAAAAGCCAACCAGCACCGGCAATGGCATCGCGGTCTACAAATTTGCAGAGGGTCAAGTCACTCCCGAACGCTTCATCAAAATCGCGCCGCAGCCCATAGCCGAAGGTAAACAAGTGGCGTTCGGCCTGCGCACAACTCCCGCCGGGACGGCGCTCCCATATCCCGCAGGATTCGCGGTGCTGCCGGGCGCAAATGGCGACCGCCTGCTCATCGCCAATAATCTCTCCGATAATGTGGTGCTCTTGGACGTCGCTTCCGGAAAGATTGAAAAGTCGTTCGACCTAAGCCGCGGCCGTTACATTCCAAGCGCGTATCCCTACACGGTCGTCGCCAACAAAGCTGGAACTAAAGCGTGGGTTAGCTTGTGGAATGGGTCTTCCGTAGCCGAACTTAATCTAGAAACAGGTAAAATCGTTCGCTGGTTGACTCTGAACGTCCGCAACACGCCGGCTGATCCGGATTCCTTAAGTTCCCATCCCACCACGATGCTCCTGAGCGCCAGTGAGAAATGGCTCTATATCGCTTTGAGCAATGCCGACATCGTTTACGCCCTCCATGTCGAAGGGCTAAATGTGAAAGATGGAAAATGGGTTCCCATCCCGACTCCATCTGGCAATGTAATGGAGGAGATTCGTTCTTATCATGTAAAACTCGGCGATGCCGTTGACGCCGGTTCAGTCCCTCTAGCGATTGCAATCTCTCCGGATGGAAAGTTCCTTTTCGCCGCCAACGCTTCGCTTGATTCTGTCGCCGTCTTCGATACTCATGGCGGAGCCGACAGTTCAAGGCCCATCGGCTTCATCCCCACCGAGTGGTATCCGAGCGCGCTCGCGATTGCTGGAAACGATCTGCTCATCGCCACCGCCAAAGGAGAAAGCAGCGGCCCCAATAACATGCAGGGCAAGCTGAAAGGCGAGCGCAAAAGAAAAGAACATCCCTACATTCCCACGCTGATCGGTGGGTCCATCCAGCGGCTCAGCCTCGCCGACATCGACAAGAATCTCGCTGCCTACACGCGCCAGGTTGAAGAAGACAATCTCGTCCACTCCGATGGCGGCAAGTTCGAATTCGCCGGCGGAAAGAGTCCCATTCGCCACGTGATCTACGTCCTGAAGGAAAATCGCACCTACGATCAGATCCTCGGCGATCTTCCGGCCGGCGACGGCGACCCAGCGCTAACCATGTACGGCACCGACATCACGCCGAACCAACACAAGCTAGCCCTGCAATTCGGAGTGCTCGACAATTTTTACGACAGCGGAGAAGTTTCCGGCGACGGCCACCTCTGGTCGACCGCCTCTACGACTAGCGATTACAACGAGAAGACCTGGCCGATTGGCTACCGCAGCAAGGAGCGCACTTACGATTCCGGCGGCGCTGTGGCCGAGGAATATCCGCTGGAGCAGGGAATCCCAGACGTGGACGATCCCGGCACCGGCTTCCTCTGGGACAACCTCGCCCGCAGCAAACTCACCTACCGCATCTACGGAGAATTCATTGCCGCCGTGTGGTGCAAGCCTGCCCCGAGCGGAGCCGAGGGGAGCGAAAACGCGAAGTCGCCAGCGATAAAGATGGGGTCGCCAAAGGAAGGCACGCCGTCTCCCTCGTCCGCGACCTGCCCGGTGGCCGAAATCAGGAAGGGCGAGCCCTTACCGGAGAATGTCGGCAACCCGCGCGGTGGACCGAGCCCCTGGCCATGGGCGATTCCGCAGATGAAGCGCATGCGCCCCACCAAAGCCGCCCTGCGTGACCACTACGATCCGCAATTCCCCGACTTCAATACCGACTATCCCGACCAGCTTCGTGCCGACGAATTTCTCCGCGAATTCGACGAGTTTGTGAAGGCCAAGGGAACCGCCAAAGAACTTCCGCAGTTCACGCTTCTCTATCTGCCTGACGATCACACGGGAGGCACGCGTCCCGGCAAGCCCACGCCGCAGGCCTCGGTCGCCGACAACGACCTGGCGGTCGGCCGCGTCGTCGATGCCCTTTCGCACAGTCCTTACTGGGACGACACCGCGATCTTTGTGCTCGAAGACGATGCCCAGGACGGCGCCGACCACGTGGACGCTCATCGGTCGATCGCCTTGGTCATCAGCAAGTATTCGCCGCGCGCGACCCGGCCGTTTGTCGACCATAACTTCTACACCACGGTGAGCGCGATCCACACCATGGAATCGCTGCTCGGATTGTCCCCGATGAATCTGTTCGACGCGCACGCGCCGCTCATGGCGCTGCTGTTCGCGGGTCCCGGAACGCAGCCGCCCTACACCGCCGACGACAAGAATCTGCGCGGCGGGCTGATCTATCGCATGAACGAGAAAAAAGCTGCCGGAGCGAAGGAATCGTCGCAGATGAATTTTTCCCGGCCCGATGCGGTCGATGCCAGGAAGCTGAATGCAATTCTCTGGCAGGATGCAAAGGGCAGCGCCCCAATGCCAACCATGGAGCGACGCCCCTGAAATCGCTGTACTCAGATCAGCTCTCAGCCGTCAGCCACCCAACGTGGGACGCTGGACCTCAGCGGCTTAAAGCCGGTGATGGTAGCTGGCTGATATGCAGCGCTGATGCGCTGCTCCACCCAATACCGATCTACGCCTTCATCTTCTTGTATTCGTCGAAGGCATCCAGAAACCGGTCAAGGTCTTGCTTCGACAAGTAGTACGGCGTTGACAGCCTCAGCTTGTGCGGTTCGGCTCCGCGGATCCGAATCTTCTTTTCCTTCCACATCCAGTTTTCGAGGTCCATGCGAACGAGCGGCGGCACGTTTACGGTGGCAATCGCGCAGCGCATCGAGGGATCCGGAGAAGTCCACAACACCGCGCCGCGTTTGCCCATGGCCGCTAGAACGTAGTCGCAGAGCTGGCGGTGGCGGCGTTCGATCCGGTCCATCCCGATGTCGTCGGCCAGCCGGATCGAGGCGCGCAGTCCCCACAAGGCGGGCACGTTCGAGCTGCCGATGCGCTGGAACCGTTCGGCGCGCAGCTTTACGTCATCCCAACCCTCGGTTGCGATGGTGTTCCACACGCGGTCGATCATTTCATCGCGCACATACAGAAATCCCGAGCCCTTGGGGGCCTGCAACCACTTGTGCGGGCTTGAGGAATACATGTCGCAGCCGAGTTCGTGGAGGTTCAGCCGCAGCATTCCCGGAACGTGGGCTCCATCCACCGCGGAAATAATTCCCTTGCTGCGAGCGAGTGCGCAAAGTTCCTTGGCGGGCAGCACGACTCCGGAAAACGTGCTGATATGGCTGAAGAACAAAACGCGAGTGCGCGGCGTAATGGCGCCGCCGAACAGGTTCAGCGCCTGCGCGGGGTTCTCTACCGGCTTCGGCAGCGTGATCTTCTTCACCACGATTCCGTAACGCTTCGCCCGCAAATTCCACGGGTGCTCGCCTCCGGGATGCTCCTGGTCGGTCATCAGCACTTCGTCGCCGGGCTTCAGATCGACGCCGTTCGCAATGTAGCTGTTGGCTTCGGTGGCATTTCTGAGAAGAGCGATCTCGTCGCGGTTGCAGCCGACAAACGCCGCCAGCGGATCGCGGAACTGGTTCCACGAAGCATATCCCCAGATGGGATAATCCTCGGGGTCGGCCTCGTTCAGCTTTTCGCACGCTTCATAGCCTTCAAAGACCGCGCGCAGTACGGGCGCAGGACTGGAGCCGACGGTGCCGTTATTGAGGTAGATCTCGTCCGCGGGAATCAGGAACTGCTTGCGAAGTTCGCGCCAGTAGGCGTCTTCGTTCTGGTCGAAAAGGGAGCGCTCCGGCAGCTTCGACGGCAACGACTCCAGTTGCGCCCATAAATTTCCGCGCCAGGCCAAGCCCGTACCCACAGCGAGCGAAGACGCAAACGATGACGATAAAAAGCTGCGCCGATTCAACATGCTCGGTTCCTCTTTCCAAAATCGCGCCATAGTACACCGGCGGCTGGAAAACGCAAAGGGTGCTGGCCTGGCGAAGTCAACAACAGACGGCTTCAGAAAGCCGCTTTCCGCAAAAATAACGGGTAACTTTCCAGCTTGAGGCCGCGTCCAACTAGGTGGGAAACTCCGTCGAGCTGGCCTTGCTATTCGGGGGTATAATCGTCTCAGCCGACCGGGTTTCCACGGGGTGCTCAAATGTCTTTCCGTAAATTGCTGATTTCCCTGAGTTTACTCGCGCTGATTGCGGTGCCCGCGCTGGCACAGAATCAACCCTCGCAAAGTCCCAACCCGCAGCCGCAAGCGTCACAGCCAGCCTCGCAGCCGCAGACATCATCCCAAGACCAGACCGCGCCGCCTCAGAACACACAGCCCACAGCGGGTTCAACGACTGACTCGACGCCGGCTCCGCCGCAGAATCCTACTGCAGCCCCCAGTCCGACCCCGGCTCCGCCTGCGGACTCCTCTGCGAGCGGTGGCGACTCCACCTCCACGGAGCCGCCTCCCATCCAGGAGCCTGACGACAGCAAGGTCAAGCACGACGGCAGTGAGAAGGACGTGGATGCCATCGGCAACCGTAAAATCGGCAAGCGTGGCCTGGGCGACTGGTACTCGCTCGAAACTGAGATCAAGATGGGTCAGCAATTTGCCAGGCAGGTCGAGCAAAGCGTGAAGCTGGTTCAGGACCCGGTCGTTAACGAGTACGTCAACCGGATCGGTCAAAACTTGGTGCGCAATTCCGACGCGCAGGTGCCCTTCACCATCAAGGTTATCGACTCCGATGAAGTGAACGCGTTCGCGCTCCCCGGTGGATTCTTCTACGTAAACTCCGGCCTGATCTTGGCGGCGGACGAAGAAGCGGAACTGGCCGGGGTGATGGCGCATGAGATTTCGCACGTTTGCGCCCGCCACGGGATGCGTCAGCAAACACGGGCGAATTGGGCGCAAATCGGTACCATTCCTCTTATTTTCATTGGGGGTGGCATAGGCTACGGAATCTACGAAGCCAGCGGCTTGGCCTTGCCGCTTACGTTCATGAAGTTCCAGCGCAGTTTCGAAGCGGAAGCGGACTACCTCGGCCTGCAATACATGTACAAAACGGGATACGATCCGCAGGCTTTCATCAGCTTCTTTGAAAAACTTCAGGCGAAAGAAAAGAAGAAGCCGGGCACGCTCGCCAAGGCATTTGCTTCGCACCCACAGACGCCTGACCGCATTGAGGCGTCACAACGGGAGATCGCGACGATCCTTCCGGCGCGAGCGCAGTACATCGTTTCCACGTCGGAGTTTGACGACGTGAAGTCGCGGCTTGCCGTCATCGAGAACCGGCACAAGGTGATCGAAGAGAAGGATGGGAGCAAGCCCAGCCTGCGGCGCACTTCCACCAGCGACAAGACGTCCAGCGGTTCGGACAAAAGCGACGATGATCGGCCGACACTGAAGCGGCGCGACGATAATCCGAACCAGAATTGACAATTTGCGGGCCAAGACAACCGGCGTGCAACCGCCGGTTTTTTATTGGTGGCTAGTAATAATTGTCATCTAGTTGTGATTGTCTATGTTGCGATCCCGCCTACGATCCCGCGGCCACTGACTTTATGTTGACCGTGTCGCCGTCCACTTTCCCGGTGACCTTTGCCTTCGCTCCCGCCAGATCGTTCAGTTTGCCGAGCACGGCTTTATCGGAGGTCTCCAGGGTGTAGACTTTGTCCCCGACCACAAGCGCGTACTTCGATCCATGCTTGATGCAGGCGCGCGTGCATTCCGCGGCATTGCCCGGCATTTCATGTTTCGCCCCGCACATGGCATCGCTCACTTCGCCGGTCAAGGTCTGGCTGTTATCGGCAGCCAGCGCCGGAACCGCCCCAAGCCCGGCCAACAGCTGTATTCCAAGAACTGCAGTTGCAATCCGATTCGCTTTCATTCGGCTTTGATCTCCTGTGAACAAAGTGATGTTTCGAAAGTAAAGACACCACTGTCACTGTCAGATGCTCGTGAGCCCCTCAAGTTCCAAGTATATTAAGTCTTATTGGGATCCGCTGTTCTCAGCGCTACTGCTGCTGGAAACGGATCTCCACGTCCACGGTCTTGTCCTTCGCGTCCAGCGATTCATGAACGCCGATCGCCCACTGGACGCCGCGGGGAACGAGTTGCCGGGTATCGTCCAGAAATTTCTTGGGGTAGTCGGCGTTGTAGGGCTGACCTTCGCGCAGAGTCCACGCTTCCTGCATGCGAGCTTTGGCCTGCGTGTCGAGGCCCAGAATCTCCAACTCTCCCATTTTGTAGAGATCGCCTTCGGTGACGTTCAGATCGTAGTGCACGGTGCTTTTTTCGTCGTCGCACTGGGCATCGGGCTTGATCTGAACCGTCATATAGCCGCGGCTGCGGTAAAGCTTGCCTACGGCTTCAATGTCGCGGAGCAGGCGCACGGCATCGGCGGGCTGGCCGGGCGGCAGATGGATGAGAGGCGCGACTTCGCTGGTCGCGATGGCAGAGTTGCCCTTCCAGTCGACGCCGGCAGCTACATATACCTTGCCCGGTGTTACCGGCACAATCGCATCCACCTCAACGTCCGCGGAGCCTTGAGCATCCTCGGCAGAAGACGGTTGGGGCACAACACGCGCGTTGGACGGCCCAAACGCGGCCTTCAAATATCCGCGCTGCAGGTATACCGGCAGCAGGGCGAATTTAGCAACGGCGGCGAGAGCGGACCGTTCGTAACTTGCTCCAATGGAGCGGCGCGCCGCGGTTGCAAGCAGAGCCGCCTGCTCGGGCGAAGCGCCTGGGAATTCGAAGGCGCGAATTCGGATGCCGGCTTCCTCGACCCGATACACAATGGCATGCAACGGTCCGCCGGATTCGTCACCCTCGCGCAGGTAATTGACTCGTCCGGGAAAGCGCTTTTCGGTGAGGAGGGCTTGCAGCGCCTCGGAGACTCCGTCCGGAAGATTGCCCGTGAGCGGCAACAACTGCTTGAACAGGGGAACGCGGCGCTCGAGGGCAGTCCGCAGTTCGTCGTCGGTGAACCAGACAAAGTTTTCGAATCGCGCGGGGACCAGCTTGCTCTGGTCGGTATCGGTGAGCTGCAGTTCGAGTTTCACTCCGGCGCTTGAAGAGGAATACGAATAGGCGATGTCGCCGAACAAGCCGGAATCACCCAGGTGTCGCACGGCTTCTTTGAAATCGCCGTCGGCGGCGTCCTGACCCAACTGCAGGCCGCTGGCGGCAAGAATTTCCTTGTCGGTGTAGCGCGCCGTTCCCGTGGCCTTCAGCGCGACGAGTTTAGTAGCGGCAGCCGGGGAAGCTTTGCTTGTGGGATGCTTTTGGGCCGCGGCAGCCGAGGTGACCACCAACCAGCAGAGCGCGAAACGCGCGGCGCGCCTCATTACAACCTGGTTCATCACAACCTGGTTCATTAGAACCATGTTCATTTGGATCGTTTCCCAGCCCCGGCCACGGACGTCGAGAAATTCTTTTGTTTGACCGCGATCTCCATGAAGGCTTTGGCGGCGCGGCTGAGCGATTTGTCTTTGCGAAACACGAGTGCGAGGTCGCGGCGGATTTGCGCGTCGGCGAGCGTGATAGCCACCAGCGCCTTGGCCCGGATGTCTTCCTCGATATTCGACCGGGCGATGAAGCCCACGCCGACATCGGCCGCCACAAAGCGCTTCAGCAGTTCGCTGGAATCGAGTTCCATGGCCAGGTTCGGCTTCAAGTGGTGGTCATAGAACAGGGCATCGAGTGCGTCGCGGGTGTGGCCGAGCTTGGGCAGGACGAGCGGATAGGCCGAGACCTCCGCCAAGGTGACGCTCGACTTCGCCGCCAGCGCATGAGCCGGGGCCGTGATCACGACGAGTTCGTCGCGATGAATCATTTGCGCCTCGAGCCGGTTGTCATTCACCGGCAGCGAGACTACGCCGAAGTCCACCACGTTCTCGAGGATCGACTCGAGAATCCGGGCGTAGTCGGAGCGCTTGATGCTCACGGCAACATTGGGATAGTCGCGCTTGAATTGCGCGAACACCTCGGGCAGGATGTGCAGGCAGGTGCCTTCATTGGCTCCGACGACAATTTCGCCGCGGGGCACGCGCTCGGTCTCGGCGATCTCGGTCAGGATGGTCTTGCGCCGGTCGAGGGTCTCTTCGGCATACTTGAAAAACAATTTGCCGGAAGCGGTGAGTGAGACGCGGCCTCCGGAGCGGTCGAGCAGACGAGCGCCGACTTCTTCTTCCAGCGCCCGGATCTGGGAGGAGACGGCGGGCTGGGTGCGAAAACGCTTTTCCGCCGCGCGCGAGAAGCTGGAGAGGCGGGCTACTTCCAGGAAAATTTCTAGTTGATCGAAGTCCATCGTGTGCGGCCTCAGACACTATAGCGAGCCTGGGGCGATCACGAAAGAGAAATCAGAGACGATGTCCAGCGCAACCCAAGAAAGATCCTGTAGAGACGCGGCTTGCCGCGTCTCCGGCCAGATATCCTGCCACGTCCAAGGAGACGGGGCAAGCCCCGTCTCTACAGGAGGTTTTGCCTAGACGTTGATCACCGCGACCAGTTCTTTCACGGCCGCGGCACTCTTGTCGAGGGCCGCTTTCTCTTCCGGAGTGAGTTTGATCTCGACGATCTGCTCGATCCCCTTGGAGCCAAGCTTCGCGGGGACGCCGATAAAGAGTCCGTGGATGCCATACTCACCGTTGAGGTAGGCGGCGCACGGGAGAATCTTCTTCTTGTCTTTGAGGATGGCCTCGACCATCTCGGTGGTAGCAGCCGACGGCGCGTAGTACGCCGATCCGGTCTTGAGATACTTGACGATCTCGGCGCCCCCATCGCGGGTACGCTGGACGATGCGATCGAGCGTGGCCTTGTCCATGAGCTCGGTGATCGGAATGCCCGCAACGGTGGAATAGCGGGGCAGCGGGACCATGGTGTCGCCGTGTCCGCCGAGGACGAAGGCGGTCACGTTCTCCACGCTGACTTTGAGTTCCTGCGCGACAAACGCGCGGAAGCGGGCGGAGTCGAGCACGCCGGCCATGCCGATGACGCGCTCACGCGGAAAGCCGCTGATCTTGTAAGCGGCCTGCGCCATGGCGTCGAGCGGATTGGAGACGATGATGAGGATGCAATTCGGCGAGTGATGCACGACCTTGCCGACTACGTCGCTCATGATCTTGAAGTTCGTATTCAGAAGATCGTCGCGGCTCATGCCGGGCTTGCGTGGAATTCCGGCGGTGATGACGACAATGTTGGAGTTGGCGGTGTCGGCGTAGTCGTTCGTCCCGAGAATTGCGCAGTCGCGCTTCTCGATGGGCATGGCTTCGAGCAGGTCAAGGCCTTTGCCCTGGGGAACGCCTTCAATGATGTCGATGAGGACGACATCGGCGAGTTCTTTCGAAGCGATCCAATGAGCGGTGGTGGCGCCCACGTTTCCGGAACCGACGATCGTTACTTTATTGCGCATGAAGTTTCCTTTCTTAATGTTTTAGTAATTTCCCGTAGAGACGCGGCTTGCCGCGTCTCCCGCGGCGGAGACGGGGCAAGCCCCGTCTCTACAGCTTAGTTGCAGCTTAGTCGGCTGCTACTGCGACAGTCATGTTGTCGATCATGCAGGTGGCAAACTCGCTGGTTTTCACTTTCGTTGCGCCTTCCATCAGGCGCTCGAAATCGTAGGTTACTTTCTTCTGTTCGATGGTACGCTCCAGACTTCGCTCGATAAGATCGGCGGCTTCCTTCCATCCCAGGAAGCGAAACATCATGACGCCCGAAAGAATCACCGAGCCGGGATTAATGACGTCTTTGTCGGCGTATTTGGGGGCGGTACCGTGCGTGGCTTCGAAGATGGCGTAGCCGTCGCCGATGTTCGCTCCGGGAGCGATGCCCAGGCCGCCAACCTGCGCCGCGCAAGCGTCGGAAATATAGTCGCCGTTCAGATTGGGAGTGGCCAGCACGCTGTATTCATCGGCTCGCGTCACAACCTGCTGAAAGATGGAATCGGCAATGCGGTCGTTGATCATCAGCTTCTTCTTCCATGCGCCTTTGCCGTGGGTGGCGTAGATGGAGTCGAGGCAGGCTGTTACTTCCTTGTAGACAGTCTGGCGGAACTCCTCTTGGGCGAACTCGAGGCCGGGCTCGATCAGGTTCGCATTCTCCTCGACGCTAAGATTGGGATTCTTGTCTTTGTTGTCGGTGATCCAGCTCTCGCGTTCGGTGACTACTTTGTCGCGGAATTCCTCGGTGGCAAGCTCGTACCCCCACTTGCGGAACGCGCCTTCGGTGAATTTCTGGATGTTGCCCTTGTGGACCAGAGTGACCGATTTCAGCTTGTTTTCGAGCGCATGCTGAATGGCCATGCGCACCAGGCGCTTGGTGCCGGTGACGGAGATGGGCTTGATGCCGACGCCGGAGTCGAGGCGGATTTGTTTCTTGCCGCCCTTCAACATCTCTTTGTTGAGGAATTCAATGAGGCGGGCGACATCAGGCGTGCCTTGTTCCCATTCGATGCCGGCGTATACGTCCTCGGTGTTTTCGCGGAAGATGATGAGGTGCATGCGCTCGGGATGCTTTACGGGCGAAGGCACGCCGGCATAGTACTTCACAGGACGCACGCAGCCGTAGAGATCGAGAATCTGGCGCAGGGCGACGTTGAGCGAGCGGATGCCGCCGCCGATGGGCGTGGTCAGCGGGCCTTTGATCGCGACGCGAAATTCGCGGATGGCGCTGACGGTGTCGTCGGGAAGCCAGTTCTGAAAGCGGGCCTTGGCCTTCTCGCCGGCAAAAACTTCGTACCAAGCGACCGAGCGCTTGCCCTGGTACGCCTTTTCGACTGCGGCGTCGAAAACGCGAACCGATGCCTTCCAGATATCGCGGCCCGTGCCGTCCCCCTCAATGAAAGGGATGATCGGGTGATTGGGGACGGTGTACTTGCCGTTGCTGTATTCGATCTTCTGTCCGTTGGGTGGAACGGGAAATCCGTTGAACGATGCCATGAAACTTGCCTCCGAAGGTGGGAACAAACATTATAAAGAACAATGAGAGAGGGGAGGGTAGGCTCCCACTCACAGAAGTGTGTGACGAACCTCACAGCGGAGTGCAGCCGAATTAGAATTGCACTGTCGCGGTGCCGACCGCATCGCCCCCTGGATCTCGAACCCGAGAGACCTCGGCACCCGCGCGCGCGGAAAGAGACGCGGCAAGCCGCGTCTCTACAGTGGGGGCATTAGCGCTCGATCTTTACCGACTTCACTACTACGTCTTTGTTGGGACGGTCCTGGCGGTTGCGCGCGACTTTCGCGATGGTTTCCACGACCTCGTATCCCTCGACGACCTCGCCGAAAATTGTGTGCTTGCCGGTCAGCCAATCGGTGTTGCCGACGGTTATGAAGAACTGCGATCCGTTGGTGTTGGGGCCGGCATTGGCCATCGCCAGCTTGCCCGCCTTGTCGAAACGATGGGGCGAGCCCTTGGTTTCGTCTTCGAACTGGTAGCCGGGACCGCCGAAACCGGTGCCCATCGGATCGCCGCCCTGAATCATAAAATCGGGAATCACGCGATGGAAGACGGTTCCGTGGTAAAGGGGATCGGTGGTTTTCTTGCGAGTGGTGGGATGCGTCCACTCGCGCTTGCCTTCGCTCAGGTCGACGAAGTTGGCGACTGTCTTGGGGGCGTCCTTCTCAAACAGGCGGCAAACGATGGTGCCCTCGCTGGTTTCGAACACGGCATAAGTTCCGGGTGTGCGGGTCATAGTTTCCCTTCAAATTCGTAAATGGGTATTCCTGTGGAGACGAGGCTTGCCGCGTCTCCCGCGGCGCAGACGCGGCCAGCCCTGGGCAAGCCCCGTCTCTATAACATCCGTTACTTCGTGCCCGCCGACGGTTTCGGTGCGGCCTCGGCGTTACGGATTTCGATGTGCGTGATCTTGACGGGATGTATCGGCGTTTCGCCGTTCGCAGGCATGCGAGCGATTCTCTTCACGAGTCCGACAGCGGCCGCATCGCACTGGCCGAAGATGGTATAGCCGCCATTGAGGCTGGGGTAGGGAACCTCGGTGATGAAGAACTGCGAGCCGTTGGTGTTGGGTCCGGCGTTGGCGTAGGCGAGACGGCCGGGGCGATCGAACTTGACGGCGGAAGAAGTCTCATTCTTGAATTTGTAGCCGGGATCGCCGGTACCGGTGCCAAGCGGGTCGCCACCCTGAATCATGAATTCGGGGATCACGCGATGGAAAATGGTGCCGTCATAAAGCGGGACGCCGGTCTTCTTGGCGCGAGTGACGGGGCTGGTCCAGTCTTTGGTGCCGTTCGCAAGACCGATGAAATTCTCGACTCCGATGGGGGCTACCTTCGGAAGCAGGGTGCAATTGAGGTCGCCGGCCGTGGTGTGGATGATGGCGGTGGGGTCGGGCTGTGCGGCGCCGAGCAGGGAGGTAGAGACGATCAGGACGAGCGTATGGATTAGAGTTCGCATGGTTGCTCCTGTAGGGTATTTTGGCAAACGTCAATTGTACGACAGAGATTGTACGACTGCGCCTTCATGGAGGAATTGTCAGCGGGCCAAATTCATAAACCACCAAGGACACGAAGGTGCACGAAGGCTCAGCTCCCGAGTTTTCCTTCGTGCTACTTGGTGGCCTTCGTGGTTACTTGGGCTTGCATCTCGTGGCTCATTCGTTCGGCTTCCCGGAAGACGCGCAGCAGGTTGCCTCCGAGAATCTTGCGGATATCGTCGGCGCTGTAGCCGCGGTCGAGCAAGGCTTGTGTAATCTTGGGCAAATCGGCGGCCGAGTCGATGCTTTCGGGAGTCGCGCCGCTGACGCCGTCAAAATCGGAGCCCAGGCCGACGTGATCGATGCCAGCGACTTTGGCGATATGGTCGATGTGATCGATCAGCGATTTCAAGGGAGGGCGCGGAATTTTGGCGGCCCACTCGCGCTCGATGCGGTCCGAGTCGAGGTAGGTGACGGTTTTTCCCGCGGCCTTGAGTTGGTCGGTGTAGGCCTTGACGGCCGTATCGCGGTCTTTGGTTTGCGCTTCCGCAGCCTTGCGGTAGTTTTCGTCGATGAACGCGTTGTAGAAATTCACCTGCACAACGCCTCCGTTCTTGGCGATGGCGCGCAGCACGTCGTCGGTCATGTTGCGCGGATGATTCGTGAGCGCGCGCGCGGAAGAGTGCGAGGCGATCAGCGGCGCTTTACTGACGGCGATGGCGTCGTAGAACGTCTTGTCGGCAACGTGCGAGATGTCGACCAACATGCCCAGGCGGTTCATTTCGACGACGATCTGCTTGCCGCCATCGGTGAGTCCGTTGTGGTGCTCGATTTTGGGATTGTCGATATCGCCGGAAGAGTCGGCCCACTCGTTGGTGTTCGACCAACTCAGAGTCATGTAGCGCACGCCGAGGCGGTAGAAATCGCGCAGGACGCGAACATCGTTTTCGATGGAGTGGCCGCCTTCAATGCCGAGCAGGGCGGCAAGTTTGTGCTCGCGGTGAGCGCGTTCGATGTCGGCGACACTGAAAGCCATCATCATGCGGTCCGGATGGCGGGCAGCCTGCTCGTAAACGGAATCGATGAGATCGAGCGTGTGGCGGGCGAAGTGGCCCTGGTTGGTTTCCGGTTCCACCCAGATGGAAAAGAACTCGGCGCCGAGATTGCCGGCCTTGGCCTTGTCGAGGCTGATGTGGCCGGGGTCTTTGGGATCGGTCGATCCAATGTCGTAATTTTCGTCGAGGAAGCGCTGCGGAGTGTCGGCGTGCGTGTCGATGACGATGGCGGAGTTGTGAATCTCGCGGGCCTTGGCGCTGATAGTGGCCTGCGCGTGTGCAGATATGACAAAAGCGAGTGACGTAGCGGCGGCGAGGATGCGTTTGTTCATTTTGACCTGCTAGTGGTGAACAAGGATTCTATACGATGCGCTCGCAGCACGACGATTGTGTGGTGGCGAGTCGGAGCCTGCCCTGAGCGGAGCCGAAGGGACCCGCCAGGGACGGGGCAAAGCCCCGTCACCACACAAGCTCTGTCACCACACAAGCCTTGCCCGATTCAGGATGCATTCACAGCAACGAGCGCTTGCTCGATGCACCGCTCAAGCGGTTGGTCGGTGGAGATCGTCGTTTTGGGATATGGGATCGGTTCGAAGCGGGCTTTCACTTCGAGATAGAGCGCGAACGTCCGGTTGTGCGCGGGATGCGAGGGGTCGGGTTCGAGGTCGAGACGCCGGCGAGCGGATTCATCGGAACAGGTACACTCGACGATCGTCCAGGGCTGAGCGTGTTCGCGAGCGAACTCGAGAACGCGCTCGATCTGATAGCGGCGCGAGAAGGTGCGTCCGTCGAGGAAGATTTTGCGGGTGGGAATATTCTGCAGCAGGAAACGGGCCGCGTCGAGCATGACCTCCATCACGAAGTCGTCTTGCGGGACGGAGTATTCGAGATCGTCTGGCGAGAACAACGCGGCGCGGATCTCGTCTTTGCCGAGGAGCGCGCCCTGCGTGCGGCGGGCCAGTTCGCGGGCGAGCGTGGTCTTGCCGGTTCCGGGAAGGCCTGCCATCAGAACAATCATTCTGTGCAGAGTGTAGCCGAGGCAGGGCTTAGGGTCATGGAATCACTTGTTCATTGAATCATTGAATCATCTGATCATTGAGCCATTGGCTTTGAATTTCAATGATTCAATGACCAAATGATTCAATGATTCAATTCACGAAGGCGGAGGCTCAGTTAGAAGCGCCCATTCCCGCAGCGGTGGCAGTGACAGTAGTAGGGATCGGTGGCGCGGCCTGTTCTTCCACAGGCGGACGCTGAAGAATCGTCTGGGTCTGGCGCCAGTCGTTATAGCGGTCGGAGACCATTACGTGGAAACACCAGTGGCGGCGCTCTTCCTCCGGTTCGACCAGACCGAGGGCATTCAAATAGAACAAGTAGCGTTCGACGAAGCGAATCTCTTCTTGCGTCAAGCCGCGGCGCTGGAGATCGACGGTAACGCCGGCGAGATGAGAAGACGCAGTGTCGCCTTCGGCTGGAGCTGCGTTGCGATTGCGCCGGCGCAGCTTCTTCTGCACCTTGACGGTGCGGACGGCGGAGTTTACCTGGATCCGATCGTGAAATTGGCGGTAATAAACTTCGGACAGGTCGGCGACGAAATCGCGAGTCCAGGGACGGCAATAGCGGCGCGAGGGATCGAGACTGGGCTCAATTTTCAGCGAATCGCTTTCCTCGATGGGTACCAGGGCGCCTGAAGCCTTGAGCGCTTCCAGTTCCGTGTCGTCCTGAATTCGTGGCAACTCAAGGCGGTCGATCTCTTCGTTTTGCCGGAGCAGGGAATCGTGGGTGGGACGGAACATCGGGTTCCAGAGCAAGCCGCGATGCACACGGAAGCGATGCAAGCGCGGGATGCGGTGGTGACGAGGGCCGACCCGGTGCAGAGCGAAGGCGGTTCCCGGCGCCAGGATGGCAACCGACATTGCGAACGCGATCAGCGCCTTCAGCAGCGTTCCCGGCAGTTTTGAGCTTCTCATCATCGTGACGGCGTCGTTACCTTTGGACCACAACTTTAGACAACTCCAACCTTGGAACTCTCCGGTTGTGGAAAAGTGCCCATTTCCCTACAGGCTCTCGAATTGTAAATGAGAGATGAATCATTGTGTGAGGCAATTCGTGTGAAATCGCATTACTTAAGGGAGTTGCGGCCGGTTACCGGAGGGCCATTCCCTGGTTTCATAGGCCAATGTTGGCATAACCGCCGTTTGGGGAATAGGAAATAGCATTCTGATTCCCCTGTAGAGACGCGGCTTGCCGCGTCTCCCGCCGTGTCCCCCAAAAAAGAAGACGGGGCAAGCCCCGTCTCTACAGGAGGCAGCAGGTTTACTTCCGCAGCAGGTCGCCGAGGGCCTGTTTCATGACCTGGCCGCCGACGTCGGCAATCGACGTGGTCAGCGGAATAGTCTTCGGGCAAATCTCGACGCAGTTTTGAGCGTAGCCGCATTCCTGGATGCCGCCGTCTCCCATGAGCGCCGACAAGCGCTCGCGCTTCAGGGCCGCGCCGGTGGGATGCGTGTTGAACAGGCGCACCTGCGATATCGTGGCCGCGCCGACGAATCCCGTGTCCTCATTGAACTGCGGACAGGCTTCCATGCAGCAGCAGCACGAGATACAGTTCGACAACGGATAGGCCTTTTCCTGCTCTTCCATGGTCATGCGCGGGCCGGGGCCGAGGTCGTAGGTTCCGTCGACCGGCACCCAGGCTTTGACCTTCTTCAGGTTCTCGAAGAGCACGCTGCGGTCGACGGCGAGGTCTCGAATGATGGGAAACTTCGAGAGCGGCTCGAGCTTGATCGGCTGATCGAGTTGGTCGAGCAGGGTCGAGCAGGCCATGCGGGCGCGTCCATTGATCAGCATGGCGCAGGAGCCGCAGATCTCTTCCAGGCAATTCGAGTCGTAAGTGACGGGCGTGGTCTGCTTGCCGTCGCGGGTAATGGGGCGGGCCGCGATCTCCATCAGCGCCGACGTGACGTTCATGTTCGGCTTGTAGGCGATCTCGAACTCTTCCCACGACGGCTTGGCCTCGGGGGTGAGTTGACGTTTGATCTTGAGGATGACGGATTTATTGTTTGCCATTAATTCCTAGCCTTTGGATCGCTATCAGTTTCTGGTTTGCCGCCAGCACGTGGCAGCGCGCAGGTATCGCCTCAACCGGGAGCAAATGCTCCGTAAGCCACGATTACGGCGCCTAAAATGACAGTCAGCCACTGCCGTTCGATAATTCCGTTGGCCATGATTACAACGCCCAACGCCGCGAAGATGAAACCGCGAACCCGTTTGAAGGTGAGGACTCGGTTCATGGACGTGCTTGACGGCATCAGTACTTCCTCGGCCGCGGCGGAATCAGCGCCGCATCGACCGGCTCGAACTCAAACTTCGGCTCATCCAAATCGGGAGCGAACGTTGCCTTCGTGGTCTTCATCCAATTCTTGTCGTCGCGCTCGGGGAAATCGGGTTTGTAGTGCGAGCCGCGAGACTCGTCGCGCATGGCCGCTCCCTGCGCGATGACCCGTGACAACTGCAGCATGTTGTAGAGCTGGCGCGCGAAGGCGACGGTCGTGTTGGCCCACTGCGCGCGATCGCTGAGATTGATTTTTTGGAAGCGGTTCAGCAGCTCCACTACTTTGGCATCCGCCTCTTCACACTTCTTGTTGTAGCGGATGACGGTGCAGTTCTCGGTCATGACCGCGCCGAGTTCGCGCCAGAGCAGGAACGGATTCTCGTTGCCATCGGCTTTCATCAGGCCGTCATTGATTTCCTGCTGGCGTTTGCGTTCGGCGTCGAAATGACCGTTGGAATTGGCGGGCGCGGCTTGCAGACCCTTGGCGTACTGTACGGCATTGGGGCCGGAGACGAAGCCGCCGAAGATGCACGACAGCAGCGAGTTCGCGCCCAGACGATTGGCGCCGTGGTACTGGTATTCGCACTCGCCGGCGGAAAAGATTCCGGGAATATTCGTCTGGTGCTTGTAATCGATCCAGAGGCCGCCCATGGTGTAGTGCATGCCCGGGAAAATCTTCATGGGCACGTCGTGCGGGTCGACGCCGACAAACTTTTCGTAGATGTCGAGAATCCCTCCCAGCTTGCGGTCGAGCGTCTTGCGGTCGATATGCGTAAGGTCGAGATAGACCATGGGCTGGCCGTCGATGCCGAGGTTGTGCTTGTAGATGACCTCAAAGATTTCGCGGGTGGCCACATCGCGCGGGACCAGGTTGCCATATTTCGGATAGCGCTCTTCGAGGAAGTACCAGCGCTCTTTCTCAGGAATGGATTTGGGATCGCGCTTGTCGCCCTGCGTTCTGGGCACCCAGACGCGCCCGCCTTCACCGCGCGCCGATTCCGACATCAGGCGCAGTTTGTCTTCGCCGGGGATGCAGGTGGGGTGAACCTGAATAAACTCGCCGTTCGCGTAGTAACAGCCTTGCTGGTAGAGCGCGGACTGCGCCGATCCCGTACACACAACGGAATTCGTCGACTTGCCGAAGATGGCGCCAACGCCGCCGGTGCAGATGATTATAGCGTCGGCGGGGAAGGTGCGCACTTCCATCGTCCGCAGGTCCATCGCGCAGATGCCGCGACAGACGCGGCTTCCGTCGAGCACGGCCGAGAGAAACTCCCAATGCTCGTACTTCTTCACCTTGCCTTCGGATTCGTAACGGCGGACCTGTTCGTCGAGCGCGTAGAGAAGCTGTTGCCCGGTGGTGGCTCCGGCAAACGCGGTGCGGTTATAGAGCGTGCCTCCGAAGCGGCGGAAATCGAGCAGGCCTTCGGGCGTGCGATTGAAAGGGACGCCCATGCGGTCGAGCAGATCGATGACACCGGGAGCGGCCTCGCACATGGCCTTGACCGGTGGTTGATTGGCCAGGAAGTCGCCACCATAGATGGTGTCGTCGAAGTGGATCCAGGTGGAATCGCCTTCGCCCTTCAGGTTCTTGGCGGCGTTGATGCCACCCTGCGCGCACACCGAGTGCGAGCGTTTTACCGGGACGATCGAGAACAGGTCAACCTCTCCACCCATCTCGGCGATCTTGATCACGGCGGAGAGGCCCGCGAGGCCTCCGCCCACTACGATAATTTTCGGAGCTGCCATGCTGTATGAGTCCGATCTTTTGTGAAAATGGTTCCCGGGCCGGGCCCGGGCCTGCACGTGCAATCCCTATCGCATTACGATGTTTTCCGAAGCTGCATTCGAATCCAAAGGTTGGTACGGCCGGCTCAGGAATCCGTACATACTGGCCGCGCCGATCGAAACCAACCCGAGGGCGAGCGCCAGGCAGACATAGCCAAAGCGGCGGCGCGCCCTTTCCCCGGTGGTAATTCCCCACTTCGCGGCAAACAGCCAAAGACCGTAGCTGAAATGCCAGGAAGCGGCGATGATGCCGACGGCGTAGAAGGCGATCATCCACGGATTCTGAAATTCTCCCTGAACCTTGGCGAACGACTGCATGGGGTGCGTCGGCAGGTGCACGCCGGTGAAGCGCAGGTAATACGTATGCTGCACCATGTAGACGAGTGCGATGATGCCGGTCCAGCGCTGGGAGGTATAAAGCCAGTTGCCCTGCCACGGATACGCGGCGACATTCGTCTCGCCTTGATACCAGATATAGACGCCATAGAGGCCGTGGTAAAGAATCGGAATCCAGATGAAGAACAGTTCGAGGCCGACTACGAACGGCAGGCTGTTGAGAAACTTGACCTGCTCGCCGTAGGCCTGAGCGCCCTTGAAGGCTTCGGCGTTCGAGATGAAGTGTTCGAGAAGGAAGGCTCCGATGGGAACGATGCCGGTGAGCGAATGCAGACGTCGCAGCAGGAACGAATATCCTTCACCGGCGCGCAGCGGAGCGACGCCTGGTTTGATTCTGGATGTGACAGAACTCGGAGCGACGGGACTGGCCGTTGATGCCACGATGACTGCTCCTTACGTGGTCCAAAGTTAAAACTAACGATTATCGTCGGGCGCGGGAACGGAAGTCAAGGAAGATCGCGGGCTGCGATCGGGTTGGACCCGTTAGAGGAGCAAGAATACGATCGATACGATTCTCAAACTGAAAACACTATCTCTATGACGGCATACGGCAACCATTCCCAATCAACTGGGTCAGTCGGATGCTCAGTCTTGAACCGCGAGGAACCTCCGATGAACGAACAAAATGATGTCTCGACCGCATCTTCACCAGCCGTGGCACCATTGCCGGAATCTCAGGCGAAGAGACCAGCGGCTGTTTCCCGCCTCGTCTACCGGGGCAAAGGAACCGTCATCATTGCAGGAACTTGCTTTCGGCGCGTATATGTATTTTCTCCGGAAGAGCCTGAGCAATTGGTGGAAACCGAAGATGTGGGCGCGCTCGTGAGTACGGGCCTTTTTTGGATCAGGCGCTAGGTCGCACGACACCACTCCAGGAATGCCCGGAAAGCCGCGCCCCGATGGCTGTACCGCGCTTTTTCTTCCGCGCTCAGTTGGGCAAAGGTCTTGCCGATTTGCGGGAAATAAAACAGGGGGTCGTATCCGAAGCCGTTTTCCCCCCGGGGCGCGTTCAGTAGGATCCCTTCCGCGGTGCCGCGGAACGTGCGCAGCGTCTGGCCGTCGCGGGCCACAGCCAGGACGCAGACGAAGCGCGCGGTGCGTTTTTCTGAGGCGACGCTCGCGAGTTCGCGCAGCACGCGCGCGTTGTTGGCTTCGTCCTCCGTGTTGCACTCGGCCGCGTGCGGGTCATCAGCGGCATACCTTGCGGAGTGAACACCGGGCGCTCCACCAAGCGCGTCAATCTCCAGGCCGGAGTCGTCGGCCAAGACCAGTTCACCGGGAACGGCCAGACTGTAGGCTTCGGCTTTCTTGCGCGCGTTCTCCTCGAAGGTGGTTCCATCTTCCACAACCTGGGGCAGAGATGAAAAGTTTGGGATGGTTGCGATCATAATGCCATAGGGCGCAGCGGCTCCTGCCAAATCGCGGAGCTTGCCAGCGTTCGAGGTTGCGACTAGGACGCGACGTTGCATCTCATGTGCTCACAGTGGCTTTTTCTCCGTGTGCCTCCGTGTACCCTGTGGTGAAACAAAGAGCTGATAACCACAGGGGACACAGGGTAACACGGGGGATTACACCTGTTGTCCTTGCCTCGCTCTTGGCCGTGCCATGGTCCATCGTGCAATCAGCAGTCCGAGACTGATCAAGGAGACGACGTTTCCGATTCCGCGATCGCTGGTCCGGCGGAAATAGATATGCACATCGCTGTCTCCGGCAGCCAGGGGAATAACGATCAGGCGAGTCACATCGGTGGTTCGTGTTTTGGTGGGCTTGCCGTTCACCTCGACTTTCCACGCCGGGTAGCTGAAAATGCGCACGGTCAGATTTCGCGGCGTCGCAGCGTGGACCGTAAAGTGCTTTTCGATGGGCCCCCATGCTAACACCTGGCTCGGAACCGAGGCTCCCGCGTCATTGCTGAGGAGAGGCAGACCTTTGTCCAACTCGTAGGCGTCGGCTCCGGCCGGGACGTATTCGTCGGTGCCTTCGTAGCCGGTGCCGTCGGCGAGGGCATTGTTCATCTCGCGGATATCGCTGGCTGAGTCCCACCATGGCGGCTGGATCCGATACCCGGCGACGATAACCGCGGCCAGCAGAATTGCACACGCCAGTGCGCGCCAGGTCCAGCGTCTGGCGGCCATCGTCAGAAGCATGGCCAATGCGGCGTTCAGGCAAAGCAGCCAGCGGAAGGGAAGTTGCACGAAGCGGAACTTGAGCAAGTGCTGCCAGAGCAAATTGCTCACCGAAAACATCAGGACCGCGCTCGCGGCGCCCCAAGCGGAAAGTAGCATCCTCGGGCTGGGGCCGGCGACTGTCTCTGAGCGTTTCGTCCACCAGCGGCGGGAAACCCAAATCGCGAGGGCGAGGACGCCGATTTCGGCGAGCGCCACGGTCGAAACCAAAAGATTAAAACGGTTGTGATCGGGATCGGCGATGATGGTGAAAAGAAAATTGTCCTGCGGACGCACGCCCGGCGACAGCACCTCGCCGATATTCACCCATCGCGTTTCGTAAACCGCGGGGATCAAATAGAACGACGCCAGGCCTGCGCCAAGTGCAATGGCCAGTGCTGTTCGCAACAGCGGACGCCATGATCGCTTCCATGACTGCTCCCGGACTGCCAGAACCGCCGCCAGTCCAGCCACCGTGTAGTGAATCATCACAGCCGCGGGTGCGTTCGTCAGCCAGGCTGCGGCCAGCGTGAGCGTCAACCACAGCGCCGGACGAAAGCCGGGCTCGCGTTCCGGCGAAAAGATCCGCACCAGACAAAGCAGTACCAGCGGCAGCAGAACCGCAGCCAGCAGTTCGGCGTATGCGCTTCGCCAGTAGACGATCAACAAGTGGTAGGGATTCAGCGCGTAGAATACAGCCGCAAACAGCGCGTCCGGGGCGCGGAGCCACTCGCGGGCCAGCCGGTACATGGACGTTCCGGCGAGCGTGAGCACAATCCAACAATACGCGCCCGGCACCATCTTCCAGGGCAGAGCAGCCCCGAGCGCGGCGCCCAGAGTCCACGAAGCGGGAGGATAAAACAGGAAGCGAGCCTCGCCGTACCCCCAGTACCCGAGCGCGGCCCAGCGCGGATAGACGATACCGTGTTTCCATTGGCCCAGAACTTCCATCCACGAGAACATGTGGAATTCGAAATCATGCCCGGACGGATTCCCCCACCAGAAGAACGGGGCGATAGCCAGCAGACAAACGCCGGCCAGCAGCAACGCGCGCGAGATCGGGGTTCTGAGCAGTTTGAGCTTTACCTTAATGTTGTGTAGAGACGCGGTTTGCCGCGTCTCCCGCGTCTACGGAGACGGGGCAAGCCCCGTCTCTACAGACAGAGCAATTCTATTGCATTGGAAAATTCTCGAAAAATTAACCGCACTGAAATCATTCAGAAGGGGGTGGCGACGTAGTCTCGGATCAACGAGGTGGAACCGACAACCGGGGCTTGGAGCGGCACTAACGACGGGGTGCCGGTCTGATTCCCGGTTCTTTGCGGGGATCAGGGAGCACGGGACAGAGTGCTTCTTGGCTGACGACTATTGGTTATTATTGGTTCGCGGCGGCCGGATTTCGCTGGTGCTGCAGTTCGGCGAGAAACGCTTCTTCCTCCAGCGCAGGGCCGGTCCGCAGCAATTCCAGCAGGGGATCGTCCGCATCGGTTTCGGCGCTCGCGGTGCGGCTGAGATCGACCGCATTGGCGACCAGAGAACGGGGAGAAGTTTCCAGTTGTGGAGTGGCGCCGGGCTGCCCGGTAAGGAATTCGATGAAATCGCCAACGCTCTTGCGTTGCTCTTCGGTGCGAGCGGGGAATTCAATGCCCATGCCATGCCCCGGATGCATGACCCGCACCAACCCTTCGGCGTGAATCTCCATCCCGGCGGCACGCAGGCACAGGTCGACGGCCGAGGACTGTGGGAAGGGAGATTCGGTCTGCACATAGCACCCGCCCAGACTGAGGTCGGTGAGTTTGCATTGCGTGACCGCGTCGGGTTCTTCGGGCAAGGCATCCTGCGAACGGGCGGACAGCCAGTCGCCCATTTCGCCGCGCATCTTGGCGTCCATGTCGAGAAAGCGCAAGCCGGTTTGACCGTTGGCGATACTCCAGGCAACCTCCGCGTCCCCTTCAATGCCCGCGCCGTCGGGAAGCTGAAAGGAGATGCGAACCATGGTCCCAGAAGGAAGTGTTTTGGCCGCCAGCACATCCACGCCGCCCGTGCTCAGGTCGAGCAGAATGCCTTCGATCGTACTGTGGTCGTCCATATGAATCGTAGCCGCCGCCTGTACGGCGACTCGCAACGATTGCCGCCTTTCGCGCTTCAGCATCGCCGTCGCGGCGCGCAAGGTGGTTTGAGCCTGCTCGGGGCTGACCGGCTTGGTGAGGATGAAATGAGTTCCCGCGCCCAGAATCGAGCGGATCTGCGACGCATCGTGGAGCAAGGCTACCGTGACCGGCGGCTTACGGTCGGGGCCGACCAGGCGGCGGCAACCTTCGAGCAGCAGAGAGGCCGCTTCAGGATCGTCGAAATCGACGATGACCTGATCGAACCGCTCCTCCGCCAGTCGCGCCACGGCAACATCGGCCGCGTTCGATCGGTCCACCGCAACCCCGAACTGCGACAAGACCTGAATCAGCGTTTCCGCCGTCGGTTCGTCCTTGGTCACCAGCAATGCCTGCAAGATCATGCGCCCGAGCCTCCGCCTCGCGCTTTGCCTGTACAGTCAGGCGCCTTCTACGGCCAGCGCGGAGTTGCGCTGCGCCCTGGTTTCGCCGCGGCCGGCGAGGATTGAGCGCTGGCCTTGGCCGCCATCGCGTTGGAATGTTCCTCGTCTACTTCCGCCAACACCGCGCTATCGTCCTCGTTCTCGTTTTCCGCAAGTAAGGGCGCGACTTCGCGCAGTTTTTCGGCAGCCTGCTGCAGCATTTCAATCTGCTTTCCCAGTTGCGTGTACTGCGCCTGCTTGCGGCGCAAAACCTCATGGATATCTTTCATACAACCCCCTGCGCCTGACTGTAGGTTTGGACCGAGGTAAGGTCAACGCCAAAGGCATGGCGGGCCGTTACGGCAGTAACCGAAGAAGAGGGCGGGGTGCGCGCTTCAAAGCGCTGTTCGGGCAGGCTCAGCTCAGGACTCGAAGCGCTCGAAACCATCCTGAGCAGGGGACCGTTTCCTGCGGCGGCGATCCGGGCGAACTCTTAGCTCAAAATCAAAAGCCCCGCCTTGCGGCGGGGCCATGAGTTGAGTGTGTTGGGCGAACCGACAGATTTAGGTTATGCCCCAATCAGCTTGCGACGGAACATTCCGGCGAGACCCACCAGCCCGGTTCCTAGCAGACCCAAGGTTCCGGGTTCGGGTACGGCAAGCGTTGTGCTGCCCACCCTGATGTGCCCGATACCTGCTAAGAATTGGGAGTTACTTGCAAAGAAGGTCTGGCTGGTTACTCCACTCACAGCCCGACCGTCAAACAACATGCCCTTGACAGTGCCGGTTAGCATATAAATGCTGCCGAGCCCCTTCGAGCTAACAAAAGTCCAGGTCACCGGACCGACGAAGCTGCCGGTGAAGAGGGCGCAACCTGAGCCGCAGCTCGATGCCCCTGTTAATGTTTTTGCCCAAGCGCCGATGCCAGTCACCACAAATGACCCGCCCCCGGCAAATATTGCGCCACCGGTCCCCGTGATCGAGCCGCTGACGAGAGCGCCGGTCGAGAAGGTGACGTGACCCATGGTTCCTCCCGTGGAGTAGCCGTTCCAACTCATGAGGTGCGAATATTGCGTTGCCCCCACGACGACGCCTGCGCTCGTAACCGAAGCCGAGCCGAACTGATTCGTGATATCAATTGTGCCCGCCCAAGTAGCAATTGGCAACGCCAATGCCAGTAAAGTCAAAACTAACACTCGCCTCATGTGAATCCCTCCCAAAATTTTCTCTTTCCCCAAGTTTGCCTTGGGAACTGCTATCCAAGGTATAGATCGCCTACTCGCTTTAGTGCACTTACCGTTCCAAAACTGCAACAGGTTGGTTGTTATTTATTATCAACAACTTACAAGCCAAAACCTCAGACGCTTCAAATCTCCGGGTGCAATCTACTGCACACTAGCAACAAATCGCTTGCCCAAGATCGCCCAGAAGCCCAGTCCCGCAGTCAATTTCGGCCGACTACGAAACGGAGCAACTTCGGTTCAGAATCGGCAGGGGTAATCTCGCCACGAACGAGAAACCTTAACCTAGGGGAGACCGCTTCGAGAACCTGCCGCGACCCTCAGTACCCAGTCGCGAGGTGACGCAGGTTACCACGGATGTTGTGTTTGGCAAGTGGCCCGTTAGTGCCATTTCAATCCCTCGATAGTGGCATTCCGCTCTGGGGCTGATTGCCATAACCTTAAGGGTGAGCAGTTCTGGGGAGGGCTGTTCGGGCGTCCCGTGATCTTTGGATCCGGGGCGCTTCTTATTTGTGTTGAAGTTTCCCTGGGAGCCAGAGTTCCTGCGCCATTTCTCCGGCTGACGAACTGGCCTTACTCGGCTGACTTACTGGACTGGCCTACAAGGATTGCGTGCCAGCGTCGTCTGCGAATACCGGAATCGGTTCGCCTTTTTCCGAGGACAGGCTGCGGTAGGTGGCATCCAGAATGATCTGGTTCTGCCAGCCTTCCCGGCCAGGCACGGGAAACTCCTCCCGGCCTTCGACTGCGGCGGCGAAGGCGTCTACCTGCCTCGCATAGGCAAGTTGGTTGGAAACCGTTTCTTCGGCTACAAGGTGGCCGTCATGCCACAGCTCCAGCTTAACCGGCCGTTCCACATTCAGCGCATCGTCGGCCCGGAGGACGCCCGCGTCGCCGACAATCTCCAAGGGCGTGCGATAGTGCGCGCTAGTTGAGACCAGCACGGCGGCCAGCGTGCCTCGGCGAAACTCCAGGGTCAAGACCGCCGCTGCTTCTACGTCGCCCGATCCTTCGTCTGGGCGACCGGCCGCACTCACCCGCCAGGGCTCATCCTGCAGGATGTAGCGTAATGCATCGATGCAATGGACGCCTACGTCGGCGATGGGGCCACCTCCCGCTATCGAACGGTTGTAGAGCCAGGTTCTGGCGTGGCCCGACCCTGGATAGGAGAACTCCGCACGCGCAAAGATCGGGCGACCGATGTCACCAGCGGCAAGGCGCTCGCGAAATCTCGCCGTGCTGTCTTCAAAACGAAAGACCTGGGCAACGCCGAGGAGAACGCCGGTTTTGTGCGCCGCTTCGACCATCTGGCGGCATTCGTCCGCATCCATGCCCATCGGCTTCTCGCACAGCACCGGCTTGCCCGCGGCCACTGCGGTGAGCACGTCCTGCAGGTGGCAGGCGTTCGGAGTCGTGACCAGCACCGCGTCGACGTCCGAGCAGCGGCAGAGGTCTTCGGTAGAAGAGAAGACGTGTGGGATGCCGTACTGCGCAGCGGCTTCGCGTGCTTTGCCGGAGTCTCGGCGGGACAGCGCAACCACTTTGCAATTCCGAGCCAGCGCGAAGCCCGGCATCAGACGGCGGACCGCGTGCAAACCGAATCCTGCGATGCCAAAACGAATCATGTGGAATTTTACCGGCTCCAAACCGTTACGAGTATGGATAAAACACGAAAAACAGCAGCGACAATGCGGTCAACCCCCAGAGCGCCGGGCGAACATCGCGCAAGCGTCCCGAAACCAGCTTGCAAAAAGGATACAAGATGAAGCCCGCCGTCATGCCAATCCCCACGTTGTAAGTGAAGGCCATCAGGACAATGACGCCGAAGGCTGGAACCAGTTCGGTGAGGTCGTCGAAGGGAATGCGGGTGATCGGAGTGAGCATCAGCAATCCAACGAAGATGAGCGCCGGTCCGTAAGCCTGTGGCGGAATGGCGGAGATGAAGGGCGCGAAAAATAAAGTTCCGGCAAAACACATTGCCGTGATGACCGCGGTCAGGCCGGTTCGGCCTCCGGCTTCGACTCCGGTAGCGGACTCGATATAGGCGCCGGAGGTGGTGGTTCCAATCGCGGCGGCGAAGGTTGTGGCCAGCGCGTCGGCCATCATCGGGCGCTCGATCTGCGGCAGGTTCCCGTCTTTGTCGAGGAACCCGGCGCGCGCCGACACACCGATCAGCGTGCCCATCGTGTCCACAAAAGCCATGACAAAAATCGTCAGGACAACCGGGAAGAATCCCCAGGTGACGAGACTGTGCAGATCGAACTGAAAGAAAACGGGCTGCAGGCTGGGCGGACGGCTGACCCAACCTGCCGGCGCCGGCGCCGCCCGGGTGACAAAGCTGAGCAGAGCGGTGGCGAGAACCCCGCTAAGAATCGCGGCCGGGAAACGGCGAATGGTCAGCACCGTCATCAGCAGGAACCCAAAGATGGAAAGCAGCACGGAAAGCGAGGTGAGATGGCCCGGCCGCACCGGCGCTCCGGGCGATCCTATAGTGACGATACCGGTCTGATTCAATCCGATGAAAGTGAGAAACAATCCGATACCGACAGCGTAACTGTAACGGAGCGTGGTGGGGATGGCGTCGACCATCCACTGGCGGAGGCGGAGCAGAGTCATCAGAATGAACAGGATTCCGGCCAGGAACACCGCGCCCAGCGCGCTTTGCCACGTGTAACCGAGCACGTGAACCACCGTGAATGCGATGAATGCGTTTTCGCCCATATACGGGCCGATGGCAAAAGGACGGTTGGCATAGAAGCCCATCAGCAGCGTTCCAAAAATGGCCGTGAGAATGGTGGCCGTGAGCGAGGCGCCCGCCGGCATGCCCGCGGTTTTCAGAATGGCGGGATTGACGGCCACGATGTACGCCATCGTGAAAAAGGTAGTGAGCCCAGCGACGACTTCGCGGCGGACGGTCGTGTGGTGATGAGCGAGTTGAAAGTACCGATCGAGCCAGCGCTTCACGATTCAGAGTCTCCGCGATATGTCGAAAAGTGAAGAAGTCAGAAGTTAGATTGCAGAAGTGTATCCTGGGCGCCGCACGACTCTGGTTTTACTTTTGCAATTTGACTTCTCACTTCTGACTTTTCCGCAACTCGGCGAGCAACATGGGATCGATGTTGCCGCCGCTGATCACCGTTACGTTGATTTTTGTTTTGGGCAACTCGTCGGCGTGGAACATAAATGCGGCCGGAGCGACGGCACCGCTCGGTTCCGCCAACGTTTGCGGATTCGCGCTCAGCACGCGCACGGCCTCGCGAATCTCGCCCTCCGTCACGCTGACGATGTCATCCACATAGGCGCGGATGTGTTCGAAATTAATAGCTCCGATGCTCTGGGTGCGAAGCCCGTCGGCCAGCGTTTGCGATACTTGCGCAGCCGGGAATGAAACGATGCGCCCCGCGCGCAGGCTGGCTTGGGCATCGGCGGCAAGTTCGGGCTCTACACCAATCACCTTCACATCGGGATTGTTCAGCTTGATGGCCGCCGCGACGCCGCTGATCAGTCCGCCGCCGCCGACCGGGACGAGCACGGTCTCAACGTTAGGCAGGTCGGCGAGGATTTCGAGGCCAACCGTTCCCTGGCCGGCAATGATCTTTTCGTCGTTGTAGGGAGGCACGATCGCGTAACCGTGCTCAGCGGCCAGTTCCTCCGCACGCAGGCGGCGCTCTTCACTGCCGGGACCGACGGTAACGATCTCCGCCCCGAGCGCTGCCGTGGCTTCGAGTTTGTTCTTCGGAGCATTGCCGGGCATGACGATGATGGCCTTCACGCCCAGCGCCCGAGCCGCGTAAGCCACGCCCTGTGCATGATTGCCGCTCGAATAAGAGATCACTCCGCGGCGGCGTTCTTCATCTGTCAGGGAAGCGACCTTGTTGTAGGCGCCGCGCAGTTTGAAGGCGCCGACGGGCTGCAGGTTTTCGAGCTTGAGGTAGAGCTTGCGTTGATCTGACGTGCTCGTCCATTGGAATAAGGGAGTGCGGACAGCAATGCCCTCAAGAAGCGTTTGCGCCGCACGAATGTTTTGGAGAGTAACCATCGTGTTTTGAGCGTGCCTTGTCCAGGTGTTTTTTGCAAGGGTGCAGCGTGTACATCATGATGTAGCAGTAATTGACATCATGATGCCTTATGATATAGCATCAACACATGCGGACGACACTTTCGCTCGATGACGACGTGGCCCAACTGCTGCACAAGGAGGTTCGCCGGTCTGGCGATTCTTTCAAAGGGGTAGTGAATCGCTATCTGCGCGTGGGATTGGCGGCTTCGAAGCAGCCCGTCCGGAAACCGTTTCGCGTGAAGCCGTGGAGTCTGGGTCTGCCTCCGTTTGAAAAAGCAGAAGAGTTATTGGAATACCTGGAAGGGCCGGATCATCGGTGATCGTCGTTGATGCCAATCTCCTGATCTATTCCTACGATCTTGATTCGGCCCACCACAAGAAGAGCCTTTCCTGGCTGGAGGAGCTGCTTTCGGGAGTGGAGGCAGTGGGACTGCCTTGGCCAAGCGTATCTGCGTTCCTGCGGGTTATCACAAATCGACGGCTACCGGGAACGCGTGTCACCCTGGAGCAAGCCGTGCAAGTCGTGGATGAGTGGCTACAACAACCGAACGTACAAGTACTTGTGCCGGCGGATCAACACTGGTCCGTGTTGAGGCAAATGATTCTAGAGGGACGTGCCTCAGGCCCGTTGGTGAGTGATGCGGAGATCGCGGCGATCACGATTGAGCAGGGAGCTGTGCTGCACACGACCGACCGCGACTTCGCCCGCTTTCCGGGGCTGCGCTGGAAGAACCCGCTGAGCTAGTTCGAAGCGCGCCACTTTTAGGAGAGAGATGCCTTGTCTCTCGCCAGCAAGAAAATTCCGCTCTGTTCGCGAACGCGACCATTCAAAAACCTAACGAATTGTGGGTCCACAGTCTGCGGAGGCAAGTGTGGTTCTCCCCAGACATGACCTCGCACCGAGACGCAAACGTAGGGCGATAGCGGAAGCCAAAATTCGTGGTTTGGGTTGCTGAGAACTTGCGCCAAGTCCGTGGTCCTTAATTCCGGAGTACTGGTGGGCACCCAAATCCGATTGTCGTTCATTTGGGTTAGTACCACGGGGCTATCTCCCGAAATGAATTGTTCGCCAACATGAGGCAGGGAGGTGTAGAAGTGAAGTCGGCGGAGGCTTTTGTTCCACTCTTCCATGATGGCCAGCGCTTGCCTAGCAATCGCCGTGACAAAGGCGTTTGTATCTAAGGGGCTGCCAGCTTGTTCCTCAAGGCACCGTTTGTGGGCGGGTGTCCTTACGGCCTGAAGCGCCACAAATCCGCAAAGCGCGGCCCACTCCTCGCCGGTGAGGTTTGCGAATTGATTTTGTTCTTTTCTTATTCTCAGAGATAAAGGGGCAAAGGGAGCTTCTACCACGTCGTTGAAGAAATTCTCAACTTTGTCATTCTCTTTTCCGTTCCGTTTTACGATGTAGAGACTTTGTTTCCTCCCCACTGACAAAGGATTACGCTGTTCTGGTTTTGGTTTGTCGGCGAACTTTACCCAGACCTTGCCGGAGACATCCGCAAAACCTTTTTGGTAGCAAACGGGAAGAAAGTGATTCTTACGTTTCAGGTTTACCATCTAGCGTCTCGGCAAACTCAAATCTCCAGAATCACCGGCATAATCAGCGGCCGCCGTTGCGTCTGCCGCGAAATGTAGCGCTTCAGGTCGGTGCGGATTTTTTCCTTGATCACGCCGTAGTCGGCTTTTTCTTCGGCGCTGGAGGCGTCGAGCGTCTCCATGACGATCTCGCGGGCGCGCTGGATGAGGCCATCCTCGCCGGGATTGAAGCCGCGCGTCACAATCTCGGGCGCGGTTTCGACCCGTCCGGTGAGCTTGTTGATAGCGATGACCGGCATCACAAAGCCATCTTCGCTGAGGTGGCGGCGGTCTTTAATCACTAAATCTTCCACTACGTCGGTGCGCGAGCCGGAATCGATGCAGACGCGGCCTACGTTGACGCGTCCAGCCTTGCGGGCGCCGTGCTCATCGATCTCAAGGATGTCTCCGCTTTCGATCAGCAGCACGGTGCCGACCGAGCCATGCATCGACCCCGCCAACTCCGCGTGCAACTTGAGCTGGCGGTATTCGCCGTGAATCGGGACGAAATACTTGGGCCGCACCAGGTTGATGATGAGCTTTAATTCTTCCCGGCTGGCGTGTCCGCTGACGTGGATGGGGGGGTACGAGCCGTCGTCGTAGATGACGTGCGCTTCGCGGCGGAACAGGTGGTCGACCACGCGGAAAATGGCTTTTTCGTTGCCGGGAATAATGCGCGACGACAGCACGACGGTATCGCCTTTTTCGATTTTCGCGTGCTTATGGTTATCCACGGCCGCCCGCGACAGCGCCGACATCGGTTCGCCCTGCGTGCCGCTGATGAGCACGCACACTTTTTCCGGAGGGAAGTTCCTCATCTCGCCGGGATGAATCATCATGCCTTCGGGGATCTGGATATAACCCAGGTCTTCGGCGATTTCCGAGGAACTGTTCATGGAGCGGCCGATAAAACAAATTTTCCGGCCGTGTTCGCGCGCCATGTCGATGGTCAGCTTGATCCGGTGAATCGAAGACGAGAAGCAGGAGATGAACAGGCGCCGCTCGGTGCGGGCAAACACCTCCTCGAACTTGCGGCGGACCGCGCGTTCGCTCGGCGTGTAGCCCTTGCGCTCGACGTTGGTCGAATCCTGCAAAAGCGCCAGCACTCCTTCTTTGCCGTACTCGGCGAAACCGTGCAGGTCGAAGAGGCGGTTGTCGGTGGGCGTCGGATCAACCTTGAAGTCTCCGGTATGGATGAGGACGCCGAGCGGCGTGTGGATGGCGAGCGCGACACAATCCACCAGGCTGTGCGTGACCTGGAGCGGATGAATGGTGAACGGCCCAACCTTAAAGCGCTCTCCGGGACGAATTTCGCGCAGGTCGGCGTCGTCGAGGAGTTGGTGTTCATCGAGCTTATCTTCGACGTAAGCCAGCGTGAACTCCGTGCCCCAGACCGGAACATTCAGTTCGCTGAGAATCCAAGGCAGGGCTCCGATGTGGTCTTCGTGGCCGTGCGTAAGGACGATGCCGCGCACATGCTTGCGATTTTCGAGCAGGTAAGAAATATCGGGAACGACGATATCGACGCCCAGCAACTCGGCTTCGGGAAACATCAGCCCGGCATCGACCACGATGATGTCATCGCCGAAGCGGATGGCCATGCAGTTCATACCGAACTCGCCCAGTCCGCCCAGCGGAATTATGTGCAGTTTTCCAGTTGGCATTTCGATGAATCGATGCTAGCACAGCGAGAGGTTCGTGTAGAGACGGGGCTTGCCCCGTCTGCTTTGGACGCGGCGGGAGACGCGGCAAGCCGCGTCTCTACAGGAAAGCGGAGGCGGCATCGGGCGGGCTGATAAACTCGTGCTAGAAAATGGCGGACGAAACAAAATCGTGGATGCGGCGGCGGGTTGAAGGCGCGATCCGCGGCGGCCTGACTCGCGCCTACGACACGATCAAGGTCGATCCCGGACGCTTCCTGATGCAGTTGCGCGTGGCGCACGGATTGCCGCTGGCCACCATTCATGGCGTGTACACGCTGCCGGTGGAGCGTCTCGACGATGTGGCGGAGTCGGTGATTCGCGGCGGCATGAAGCTCGCGGCGGCGGAAGGTGCCGGATTTGGCCTGGGTGGAATTCTCACCATCGTGCCGGACCTCGGCATTCTTTCCGCCATTACCATGCGCACCATCCAGAAGCTCAGCTTGATTTATGGCTTCGAGCTGAACACCGACGACGAAATAGCCGAACTTTGGATTGCGGCGGCCAGCGCCGCCGGCGTCGACATCAGCCGCGAATTGCTGGAGAAAGAAGTGGTCAACCGGTTCGTGCCGAAGGTCATTCAGCGCATCGCGGTCAAGGCTGGCGCCGAGGTGGTGGAGAAATGGGCGGGACGCCTGATTCCGGTTGTCAGTTCGGCCATCGGATGTGCGCTGAACTATTATTTCGTGCGGGCGTGGGGTGAGCGAGCGCGGGCGCATTTCCGCAAGAAGCATCTGGAAGCGCGGCGCAGGTTTGCGGAGGAGCAAATGCGACTTCCGGGCGCGGCGTCAGGGTCGGCGGCGCTGCCGTCGTAACCGTTAGCACTACCTCATGTCCATGACGACGCTCAGAGAAGGTTGTCCAGAACCAGCGTCTCGATGCCTTCCACGCGCTCAAAGACGGGATCGTTGGTAATCAGCCCGGTAGCCTGCGCGTGCACCGCGGTCGCGGCCTGAAGAGCGTCGGGGGTTCGCAGCCGATGAAGAGCGCGAATCCGGGCGGCGAGCTCCGCGATCTCCAGGTTTGGTGCAATCCAATCCAAGTTGGGGTAGGTGGAAAGCAAGCCGTAGAAGTCGTTTGCCCGTTGTTCGTCGCGTTCGCGGTACGGCAGGACTAGCAGTTCTGTCATGGTGATTGTGGATGTGATCGCCGCGGAACCCGGCCGTTCCAGCCAGGAGAAAATAGGGTCAGTGTGGGCAAGATACTTTGGGTTGGCTTCCAATTGATAAATGAAAATACTCGTATCCAGGGCGATTCGGCGGTGACGCCGGAGAAAAGTGCGAAGACGCTCTACTTCCAACTCTGGCGTTCCTTTTCCAGATAATCCTTTGGATAAGAGCCGCGAGCTAACCCACGAATCGCGGCATGATAAGACTTCGGTTTTTGCAGGACTAGGACTTTACCGCCCCGGACAAGCACAAGAATCTTGTCGCCCGGTTTTAGGCCCAACGCTTTGCGAGCCTCACTCGGAATCACGATCTGGTTCTTGGCCGAAAGTGTCGCTTCCGTCATTGCTTTACATTATAGCATAAAGTAAAGCGAAAGAGCACAGGGTCGTATTGTCGTTCAAGGCCACTTCTGCGCTCCGTGGAGGATACGAGCGATGTGAATTACGTCGCCCCAGATACGGTAGACCATGAGGTACGGCAGCGGAGCAAGAACGAGTTCTCGCGTTCCCTGTTTCTTGCCCAAGCGCCCGCTGTAGGGGAAGCTCAGCAGGGCGGCTGGAGCCTTGTAAATAGCGCGCACCAGCTCGGGCGCATGTCCGGGAGTCTTTTCGAATAGGTAATCGGTGATGCGTTCAAGGTCGGTAACGGCTTCCTCTGTCCACCGAAGTTCCATTACGAGCGCGACTGCTTGTCAACCAGCAATCGTTCCAGGCGCGCTTCAACTTGCTCGTGGGTCAGAAGTGTGCCGCGGTCGGCGGAGGCCAAACCTTTTTCCACTTCGCGGATGAACCACTCGTCGTAGTCCACAAAGCGCTCAATGGCCTCTCGGGCCAACACTTCGGCGTCGCTTCCGCGCGCGACGGCTATGCGGCTGAGCTTGGATTGTAAGTCTGGGTCTAAGCGGACTTCCATGCCTGGAGTGTAAAAGTGAGGCCGAGTCCTGTCAACGGGGGTCGCGGTGTGTGGGTTAAATAACCCATGGTTCCCTACCTCAGCCAATCCTCCAGTTCAATCCCGCGCTCGGTTTTTTCGTCGCGATACTTCACGATCACGGGCGTGTAAAGCGAGAGGTTCCAGTCGTCGGATTTGCCTCTGCCCTTCGTCACGGCGCGCGAGCCGGGGACCACCACGGCGTTTTCGGGGACTTCCAGCGAGTGCTCGGCGGTCGCGCGGTAGATTTCGCCGCGCACCAGATCGTAGAGCGGCGTGGATCGGGTCAGAATCGTTCCCGCTCCCAAAACCGCGCGGGCGCGCACCAGCGTGCCTTCGTAGATTCCGCAGTTGCCGCCGATCAGGACGTCGTCTTCTATGATCACCGGGGCGGCATTGATGGGCTCGAGCACGCCTCCGACCTGCGCGGCGGCGCTTAGGTGGACGCGCTTGCCTACCTGCGCACACGAGCCTACCAGAGCGTGCGAGTCGATCATCGAGCCTTCATCTACATAAGCGCCCACGTTGATGAACATGGGAGGCATGCAGATGACCGACGGCGCAACGTAGGCGCCTTCGCGAATGGAAGAGCCTCCGGGGACGAGGCGAATGCGATCGGCCAGAGTTACGCGGCGTGCGGGGAAGGTGTCCTTGTCGACAAAGGAGAGTACGTCACCGTCGGACATTTCTTTTAACTCTCCGAGGCGGAAGCCGAGCAGGATGCCTTGCTTGACCCAGGCATTCGTGGTCCAGCGACCGTCGATCTTTTCGGCGGCGCGCACCTCGCCGCGAGTCAGAGCGGCGCGGAAATCGAGAAAAGCGCGACGGGCTTCGTCGAGGTTGCCGATCGTTTCGCACGTCGATAGGCGTTCAATAGAAGATTTCAAAGTGGATAGCGAGTCTGACATAAAAAGTAGGGTCTGTGGTGAAACTCTCTGCGGCGCTGTCTAACCTCGGCGGCTAAAGCCGGTTCTGAAACAAGCCAGCAATCGCAGCGCTGAAGCGCTGCGCCACCCAAAGTCAACTGCAAAAGAGCCCAATGGACCGGAGCGGAAAGCTAACAGCCAAAAGCTAACGGCTAAGTGCTAACTGCTAACTGCTAACTGCTGCCCTTACGCCACGCACTTGCATTCGCTGCGAATCAGTACCCCGGGCATCTGGTGGCTGGCCTCGCGCGCCTCGGCCAGATTGCCGTACGGTCCGTGCCAGCGGGAGTGATTGGGATCGTGGCCGGCGGGGCGTCCTTTGCCGGAGCTGCACTGTCCACAGGAGGCGCGGTGCAGGATCGCTTTGTGCGGGCCCGCTGCCCAATTTTCGTAGACATAGAATTCGGCGGCAGCAACCGGCGGAGCGGCGGGCCGGGTAATCAATCCGGCGTCGGTCGCAACCTTCTGCAGTTTAGAGCGCGTGTCGCGGCGCATGGGAAGCAAGGGCAGGCGATAGACCTCTTCGATCTTGCCCATCATCGCTAGGACAGCCTTCACCGGCAGGGGACTGGACTCGATGAAGTTGGCCTGCATCAAGGGAAAATACTTGCGGTGGAGGGCGCGGGCCGCGGGCCAGTCGTTGTTCAGAGCGGCGCGCGTCATGGCCGCCATTTCGTGGGGAATTTCGTTGGACGCAACCGAGATTACCCCCACGCCTCCGAGCGCGATCACCGGCAAAGTCACGGCATCGTCGCCGGAGAGCACCAGAAAACTTTCGGGCACAGAGTTCAACACCTCGGCAATCTGCGTCATGCTGCCGCTGGCTTCCTTCACGCCGGCGATATTCGGGACCTCGGTTAAGCGTGCCAGGGTCGCGGGTTCGAGATTGGCGGAGGTCCGGCCGGGGACGTTATAGACGATGACGGGCTTGTCGACCGCTTCGGCGATGGCACGGAAATGACGGTACTGGCCTTCCTGCGTCGGCTTGTTGTAGTACGGCGACGCGGTGAGGATGGCGTTGACTCCCGGGCGCGCCGCCACTTCTTTCGCCTTGGCGACGGCCTCGTGGGTCGAGTTGGAGGTGGCGCCGGCGACAATGAGCACGCGTCCGGCGACGACTTCGATGGTTACGTCGATGACGCGCAGCCACTCATCGTGGGTGAGGGTGGGAGTTTCTCCGGTAGTGCCGCAGGGAATCAGGAAATCGATGCCCGATTCGACTTGCCAGGCGACCAGATTACGGAGTGCGTTTTCGTCGACAGCACCGTCCTGAGAGAACGGTGTGACCAGAGCGGTACCACAGCCTCGCAGTTGCATGGGTTAAGGATAACTCTTCTCGCACGCGCTTGCATGAGCAGGGTTTGTGCGGGGGGGGAGCCTCAGCGGATCGCATAACCGCCATCGACACGAATCGTAGTACCGGTAACGAAGTCCGAAGCCCGCGAGGCCAGGTACACAGCCGTTCCGGCAAGTTCCTCCGGTTGACCCCATCGACCGGCAGGGGTCCGCGCAAGAATTTCGTCGTTCAGCGGCATCGTACGTACAGGCGCCGTCATGTCCGTTTCAATCCAGCCAGGCGCGATCGCATTGACTTGAATGTTGTGCGGGGCGAGTTCAATGGCCATTGACTTGGTCAGTTGGACTATCGCTCCTTTCGCTGCGCTGTACGAGGGGATGAGCCCAGATCCGAAGAACGAGTACATACTGCCAATGTTAATAATCTTTCCCCCTTTGCGACCAAGCATCGATTGGGCAGCGAGCTTCGAAAGAAGGAAAACGGCATTGAGTTGCGTTTCGATCACGTTGTCCCAATCTTCAGATTTTTCGTGCAACACACCGCCGCTCAGCGACACGTTGCCGGCATTATTAACCAGGATGTCAATGCCCCCGAGTTCGCTCTCGACCCTACTAAGCGCGGGCTCCAATCCGGCGCGATGGGTCACGTCAAGCCTCACAGCAACCGATCGAACACCGATTGCTCTCAATTCGGAAAGCACCCGCTGGTTCTTTTCGTCGTTTCGTCCAAACACTGCGACGGCAGCCCCGGCTTCGGCCAATCCGAGCGCAATGCCGCGACCAATTCCGCCATTGCCGCCAGTTACGACGGCTACCCGACCGGTTAAGTCAAATAGTGCAGGCGTTTTCATCAAGCACTCCCCATTTCGAATTTCTGGAGTGGCGACCCATCTGGTGTTCAGACTTGTCTGGTTAAGCACAAAGACGAAGCGCCGGAGGGTAGCCATCGTCCGCTGCGGCGACCGCTTATTGTAAACGACTTCATCTAGAGTTCCCGCCAGACGCTGCGGAACTCGTAGAAGCCTGTCTTACCCGCCAGCCACTCGGCGGCGCGGACGGCGCCTTCGGCGAATCCTCGGCGTGATTTCGCGTCGTGGCACAAATAGATTCGATCGGCGGCGGAGTTGAAGACCACCTCGTGCATACCAACCACATCCCCCTCGCGGAAGGAGACGATCTCGACTTCTTTGTCTTTGCCTCCCGCCTCGCGCACAATTTTCTGGATCGTGATCGCGGTCCCCGAAGGAGCGTCTTTCTTGGTTACATGATGGCGCTCGAAAATCTGGCCCGAGTAGTCGTATTTCAGCGCAGCTCCCGCGGTGGCGGCAATCTCAAAAAACAGGTTCACGCCGATCGAGAAATTCGATCCGTAAAGGAATCCGGTCTTAGCCGAGAGCACCATTTCGCGCAGGCGCGGAACTTGGTCGTACCAGCCGGTGGTTCCGACCACGAGATTCTTCTTCGCGCGGATGCAGGCCTCGGCGTTGGCGACGACCGCCGCCGGCGTGGTGAAGTCGATGGCCACGTCGAACGGAGCAAGGAAGGCGGGAGTGAGGGCGGCGGCGTTCGCGTTTTCGTCTACGTCCAAGGTGCGAACCTGGTGGCGGCGCTGGCGCGCGACTTCCGCCACCAGCGACCCTGTCTTGCCACAACCGAGGATCAGGAGATTCATCGTGAAACCTCCAACGCAGAGCACGCAGAGTTACGAAACGCAGAGAACGCAGAGCTACGCAAACACTTCCGGGTCTGCCTCCGCGAAAAATGCATGGTGCAACCGCCGCACTACCTCGGCGGCGTCGCCTTCTTCGATCACGAAGGTCAGATTGATTTCAGAAGCGCCCTGCGAAATCATGCGAATCTTCACGTCTTCAAGAATGCCGAAGACTTTGGCGGCGATTCCGGGCGTGTCGCGCAAATTCTCGCCCACCAGACAGACAATCGCCTTCCGCCCCTCATACTTCACGTCCGCAAGTTTTGCCAGATCGGCGGCCAGCGCGGGGATGGCTTCGTTGGTTTCGGCCGTGACCGAGACGCTGACTTCGGAGGTGGAGACCACATCCACCGCCACCTCGTGGTGATCGAAGACCTCAAAGATGGATTTTAGATATCCGTGGACGAGCAGACGGCGGGGCGCGGCTACTTCTATTACCGTGATCTTTTTCTTGAGCGCGATGGCCTTGAAAATATTCGTGCAGCGCGGAGCTCGCGCCGTCACCTTGGTGCCTTCGCAGGTCGGGTTCAGCGAGTTCAAAACATAGACGGGAATGTTTTTCTGAATCGCGGGCAGCACGGTTGCCGGATGCAGAACTTTAGCTCCGAAGTAGGCGAGTTCGGCGGCTTCGTCAAAGCTGATGACCTTGATGCGGCGGGCGTCGGGACAAAGGCGAGGGTCGGTGGTCATCATGCCGTCGACGTCGGTCCAGATTTCAATGCGCTCGGCATTGAGGCTCGCGCCAAAAATCGCGGCCGAGAAATCGGAGCCTCCGCGCCCGATGGTGGTGGTGATGCCGGCACGATTGGAGCCAATGAATCCGCCCATTACCGGAACCTTGCCGGAGTCGAGCAGAGGTTGGACTTTCTTGCGCAGGCGCTCGTTGGTTTCTTCGAACTGAGGAACGGCGCGGGTATAAGCGCTGTCGGTGAGCAGACACTGCCGTGAATCCAGGTGCGCGCCGGGCAATCCGCGGGCCACGAAAGCGGCAGCCACGATCTTGCTCGAAAGCACTTCGCCGAACGAGGCAACGTAATCGTAGGTGCGGGGAGTGATTTCACCGACCGCGCCAATACCGCGCAGCAATTCGTCGAGATCTTCGAAATCGGCGCCGAGGTCGCCGTGAAATTCGGTGAACAGGGCGGTACCGAGAAGTTCTCCGGCGGTGTCGTAGTGGCGTTCACGCAGGGCGCGCGCCATTTTGAGAGCGGTCTTGCGATCGCCGCCACCGGCGGCCTTTCCCATGGCGAGCAGGGAATCGGTGACCTTGGCCATGGCGCTGACCACCACTACGGGACGGTCGGCTAGGCGGCCCTGGACGATGTGGGCTACGCGGTCGATGGCTTTTGCATCTTGAACGGAGGTCCCGCCGAACTTCATGACGATCATGGGCGGCGTTCCTTGGTGCAGTTGTCAGTTGCCAGTTGCCGGTTGCCAGGCAAACCTGCGCCGGCACCGGTCTTACTGGCAACTGGCAACTGGGAACTGGCAACTGTACTCACTCTAGATATCCCTTCGCTTTCAGCAACTCGGCATTCAACAGCGCAGCCCCGGCGGCGCCACGAATGGTGTTATGCGAGAGGACGGTGAACTTCCAGTCGAGGACGTTGCATTTGCGCAAGCGGCCGACGGCGGTGGTCATGCCGGCGCCAAGGTCGCAATCGAAGCGCGGTTGGGGACGGTCGGGCGCGGTCATGTAGAGGATGGGTTGCTCGGGCGCGCTGGGCAGATGCAGATGCTGCGGCTCGGCGCGAAAATCGTTCCAGGCGGCGATGATTTCCTCTGCCGTCGCTTTCTTTATTAGTCGGATCGCAACCGACTCGGTATGGCCGTCTTCCACGGCGACGCGGTTGCATTGCGCGCTCATGGCAAAGGGAGCAGGGTCGACGCGACCGCCGTTCAGCGTCCCCAGCAACTTTTGCGTTTCCTCTTCCATTTTTTCTTCTTCTTTGCCGATGTAGGGGATGACGTTGCCGAGAATGTCGAGCGAAGCGACTCCGGGATATCCAGCGCCGCTGACCGCCTGCATGGTTACCGCCATCACCGTATCGAGCGTGAAACGGCGATGCAACGGCGCCAGGGCTAGCACCAGCCCAATGGTTGAGCAGTTGGGGTTGGTGACGGCAAAGCCTCCGGACTTGCGCCGCCAGGGCTGGGTTTCGATTAGCTGAATATGATCGCCGTTAACTTCCGGAATCAGCAGCGGGACGTCGGCCTGCATGCGCAAGGCGCTTGAATTGGAGACGACGGCGCAACCGGCGGCGGCGAACTGCGGCTCCAGTTCGCGAGCGATGGCGGCATCGAGGGCGGCGAAAATAATCTTCGGAGCGCCTTCGGGCTTGGCTGGGGCTACTGTCATTCTGGCGACGTTGGCGGGGATGGCGGTTTTCAAACGCCAGCGCGCGGCTTCGGCGTACACGCGGCCTTCCGAACGGTCGGACGCGGCCAGCCACGCGACCTCAAACCACGGGTGATGTTCGAGCATCTGGATGAATCTCTGCCCGACGATGCCCGTGGCACCTAGAATTCCTACAGGAAGTTTGTTGGACATGGTGAACTGTGATTTTATACTAGCGAGTTTTCCTGGGGGAGTGTGGCCGCCGAGTCCCAGGCCGATGCTTTGGCAGATGAGAGCTACGGCCCTCGGTGCCTGTTGGATTTCGGAGGGGAAGTGTAGGCTTTGCCTAGCAGGCTGCGGAAGAACTCGTTCCGGGGCGGAGAGTGCGACCTCAGCGCCTAAAGCCGCACTCAAAGCAATGCAGTTACCGCAGCGCTGAAGCCCTCCACCCCATCACGCCAGAACCGGGCGTGCTGGGGGCCCCGGAGCTGCGCCACCCAAAATCTGGCGCTAGACCGAGTCTCTCCGCAGCCTGCCCAGGAGCGACCATGTCGGAACTACGCCAGAATTTTGCCACCAGGGAATGGGTGGTGATTGCAACCGAGCGCGCGCGCCGTCCGGAAGAAATGGCGCACCACCGCGAACGCAAGCCGCTGCCATCGTTTGTGGCGAACTGCCCTTTTTGTCCGGGGAACGAAAAGCTGACGCCGCCGGAAGTGCTGCGAGTGCCCGCCTCGTTGGAAGTTCCGTGGCACGCCCGAGTGTTCCCGAATAAGTTTGCGGCGCTTTCGCGCGATGTGCAGCCGACTCGCTCTGTGCATCGTTCGCGGCGGTCGGTTAACGGATTCGGGGTTCACGATGTGATCGTGGAGACGCCTGACCATGCCCAGGTTTTGGCGCTGATGCCCGATTCCTACGTGGCGGAGATCCTGCGGATCTATAAGACCCGCTACGACGAACTCAGCCTCGACCCGCGCGTGGCGCTGATCACGATCTTCAAGAATCACGGCATCGACGCGGGCACGAGCCTGGAACACCCGCACTCCCAGATGATCGCGACGCCGGTGACCTCGCTGCACGTGCGCCAGCGTTTTCAACACGCTTTGCGGCATTTTGACGACTACGGCGAGTGTATGTTCTGTCAGATGATCGAGGAGGAATTAGAAGAACAAACCCGCGTCGTCATGATTTCCGAGCACTTCGTCGCACTCGAACTGTACGCCTCTCCGTCTCCGTTCTGCACCAACATTTATCCGCGGCGGCACATGGCGAGCTTCGGCGATATTAGCGCAGTGGAGATGAACGATCTGGCGCGCATGCTGCGCTCGCTGCTGGCCAAGCTCTACCACGGGCTGGCCGACCCCGACTTCAACTTTACGATTCGAAGCGCTCCGGCCGAGAGTGTCGGGGTACGGTATTTTCACTGGTATCTGAGTGTGATTCCACGGCTGACGCGGGTGGCCGGATTCGAGCTGGGCTCGGGAATGTTCATCAACACGGTGCTGCCGGAAGCAGCGGCAGAGTTCCTACGCAAAGTGGATGTGGAAAGCGTGAGGAACGGTACTGTGGCGGCGGCCACGCCATAGAGGATCGGGTCTTTATCCGAGGACCCGATCCCTGGGCGAATACTCGTTGAGCGGTCCGAACTTGCGTTTTTCCGCGTAAATGCGCCAGCGGCGCCAGACGATGCGCAAACTGGCCATCACCGGGATGGAGAGATAGACGCCGAGCACGCCGGCGATTTCGCCGCCCGCGAGAATGCCGAACAAAGCCGCCAGGGGATGCAATTCCACGCTGACGCCCATGATGCGGGGAGAGATGACGTAGTCTTGCACCATCCGCCAGACCAACAAGAACAACAGCAGGTAGACCCAGTGTTGGTATCCCGCCAGAACGGCGACGGCAATCATGGCCGCTCCTGCCAGCAGCGGCCCGACCACCGGGACAAACTCCATCGCGCCTCCGGCGGTACCGAGCATCAGGGCGTAGGGAACTCGCATGGCGCCCAAAAATGCGGTATAGGCCACGAACGATAGCGCCGCCAGGGTCAACTGGGCGCGAATGAATTGGGCGAGCATCTGGTTCAGATCCTGGAACACATCCTGCAAAAATTCACGTTGCGAGCGCGCGGGCACCAGCGCCAGCAACACCTCCTGGAAGGCGCCGCCATCGCGAAGAAAAAAAATGGCGAGGATCGGCACCAGGAACAGCAACCACACCTGTTGCGCCGCTTCGGCCGCGCGAAAACCGATGCGCTGCGCCAGGCGAGACAAGTCTTGCCGGTGGTTCATCAGGAAATCCCGAATCCGCGCCTGGGTGGCATCGCTCCAGCCGTGCTGGTGTCCGATCTGCGCGGTAAGTTCGCCGATTTGGCCGGAGAATTGGTTCACGCTGGCCTTATCCATCAGCGACGGCAGAGAGGCTCCCAGGCGCGCGCTTTGTCGGGCGATTCTCGGGCCGACCAGAAAACCGAAGCCCCCCAAGCCGACGAGAAGCAGGAGGTAAATGACGGCGATCGCCCAGCCGCGGCTGCGGAAAAGTTTCTCCAGTCGCACCACGGCGGGATTAATGAGATAGGCAAAAAAAATGGCGAAAAGGAAGAGAATCAAGGTGCGTCGCGCGGCATACAGAAAACCCAACCCGACGGCGAACAGGAGCGCCGTGAATAGAACGCGCGACGTGCGTGAATCAAGGATGGTCAAAAGTTATCCTCAAGCAGGTCTTAGGTCCCAGGTCCCAGGTCTTAGGATTTGGAATCTTCTGTGGCGCCTGTTGATCCCCAAGACTCATGAACTGAGACCTAACACCTAAGACCTGCAGTTCTAATCGCGTTCCACTACCGTATTCTCTCCCATAATGGACATGCGCATCACCTTGAAATGATCTTGATCGTCGAGCCAGAGTTGCCAGGTTCCGGCCTCGGTCTTGAATTCAAGTTTAAACAGGTCCCGCTCTCCATTCTTCAGGGTCACTTTTTCCCGGCCGAGGAACTCGGCGCTGAGCGGCGCCGACGCATGTTGGTGCGGATTCAGGGTTCCGAACTGAGTGCGCTGCTTGAGTGTGCACCGGGGCCCCTGCCCTTTTTCCTGTGTGCAGGCTGTGGCAAGAAACTTCCAAGCCAGGAGTTCGCGGTGAACGAAGAAGTAGTCGTCGAGGATGTTGGTCGACGCTGGCAGCAGGTAGGGCTGTTCGTGTTCTTTCTCCTCCGGGCCTGTTCTCCACTTCTGGGTCAGAAAATCGGAATTCGGAAGCACGACCGACGTCGCCTTTCCCGGACTCAGTTCCTTCCACTCGTAACGCCGGATTTCCCCGGTCGGGGTAAGCTGCATCTCGGAAGTTTGCGCGGCGTCGGTGGGAGCATTCTCGGTTTTGAATTCGGACTGGATGACGCTGCCGCCGCTGGTTTGATAGATGGAAAATGTTTCGGTTCCTACGCGATGGCCATTCTGGAATACGCCGAAGGAACCGGAATCGACCTTCTGACCCTCGTGTTCCTTCTCTTTGTCTTTCTCTTTGGGCATGGGAGCGGCCAACGCCGCGATGCACCAAGCCAGCGCCATCATGAAAACGAGCAGCCGATAAGACGACTTCACTGTGATTCTCCTGTTCCGAAATTATCGGGAGTAGCCCGCGGTGAGGCGGCGGCCTCGGTTCTCTCCCGAAACAGCAACGTACGCTCGATCTCAACGCAAAGGGAGGCCGGATCCTTCCCCGAGGTTACGACAGTCATGGTTGCCTGTCGGTAGAACGGCAGCCGGGATTCATAGAGACGGGCGAACTCGCTGCGATTATCTTTTCGTAAAGGCCGTTCTGTCGAGTCCTCCAGACTGCGACGCCAGAGTTCGTCCAGCGGAACCTCCAGGAATACCGAGGGCCAAGATCGCAGTAACTCCCGGTTCTTTGGTTCGACGAAGGCACCGCCTCCGAGCGCGATCACGGTGTTGCGTTCGAGCGATTCGGTCAGATCGCGAAGCGCGCTGGTTTCGGCGAGCCGAAAAGAGGACTCCCCTTGATCCCGAAAAATCTCGGGAATGGCTTGCCGCTCGCGGGACTCGATGCGAGCATCCAGATCCACAAAATCCCAGTCCAGCCGCCGGGCAAGTTCCCGTCCCACGCAGCTCTTGCCGGAAGCCATGAATCCCACGAGAAACACCGCGCACACTGCCATGGCTCTCCATCAAGCGAGGTCTTAGGTCTCAGGTCTAAGGTCTCAGGAAAACCGAGACCTTCCTAAGACCTGAGACCTAAGACCTGAGACCTAAGACCTAAGACCTAAGACCTGGTTCTTCCTGGTTCAGCGTTGCTTGAGGCGGATTCTACCACTGAAAGAACGCAGCACTACCTCCGATGCGGCCTTGCCCACCGTGCCAAAGAAGGAACGTCCCGCCTCAAAAGAAAAGCGGGAGTGCGGCTTAGGTTGGAGAGGAAAATCGTTTTGGACCTTGCCGAGCACCGAGTGGGCGCTGAAATCGGCCGAGACGTCAGCCGGAGCCAGGGCTTCGATATCCCCGGTGTGAGTGGTGAACTTATAGTCGCCGGCGGAGCCAAAGTCACCGTCGTAGAAGATCTTTCCACTGCCGGAATTGGCCTGGACCAGCGGTCCGGTGACCGACTTCAAATGGACGTCGCCACTGATGGACTCGATCTCAACGTGGCCGTTGCGAACATCGGTCAGCGTGACCGGCCCGCCCATGGTCCGCACATGCACATGACCGTTGCTTACGCTGCGAACATTCACCACGGCATCGGTGCCTTCCAGGGTCAAGTCTCCCTGCAAGCGCTCCGCCGACAGGGGACCGGTTGAAGAACGGAGATTGAGAGTGGCGTCGGGCGGAATCAGCAGTTCGTAGTCAACCTGGCCGGTCTGGGGGTCCGCGCCCTGCAAAAGGTGGGAGGCGATTTCGATCCGGTTGCCATTTTGCTGGCGGTCGACTTCCACCTTGTCCGACTTGAGCGTGGCCGTCACCACTACCTGACTGGCGCTGCCAGGCTTCACGGAAATCGCCCCATATTGGGTGTCGACGGAAATGTTGGCCTTGGGGCCGACAGTGAAACGGTATTCCTTCTTCGTTTCGGCGAAGGCCGCCGACGCCAGACAGGTTACCAGAACCAGAGTCACGACCGTGGTGTTCGGAATGTTCGCTTGCCTAAGACTCGCCTGCTGAAGACTCGCCATAAAAATGCCCCTGCGGCCGGGAACGCCGGTCCGCCCTTCCACTACTGAATACGATCCAACGCGATCTGGTAAAGAAGCGCTTTCTGTTGATATGCATCCATCAAATGCTGGCGTGCGTCCACATCGCCAGGATTTTGATTCACATACGCCTGAGTTTCCCGTATGTCGGCATTCACCGACTGCAACTGATTTTGATACGAGGCCCTCATCGAAGGGGCGAGCGTGGACACTGCGCTCAGAAACTGTTGATCTTCCATACTCGAGTCGGGCGTGCTCGGCTCGGATTCTACCGCAGGTGCCGCCATGCGTGCTGGCGGAGCGGACTTCTGCGCCAGTTGCTGAGGAGCCGAGGCATGGCCGGAGGGTGAGGTCACGGCGGGGATGACTGGAGCTGGGGAGGTTGCTGGAGTCTGGGCCACCATGGGAGTTTCCGGGGCAGTTTTCGGAGCTTGCTGCTTGGCTACTTGCGGCGTGGGCTTGTGGCTTACGACATAAGAGCCTGCCGCCAGCAGAACAGCGGCGACGGGAGCCAGCCACCACGCAATCGACGTCCATTGCCGCCCAGGGGAAGTTGGGACGACGATGGGGCGCATTGGGGCCGGCTCCCGGATCAGGCCTTCAGCGCGAAGTTCAGCCGCAATTCGCACCCACACCCTCGGCGCCGGTTCTTCGGTTGCTGCCAGTTGCCGCGCCTCGCTCGCGATCAGCTTCAGGTCGGAGAGCAGATCGGAACATGCCGGACAGGATTTCAGATGCGCATCAAGATCAGACGCGGCAAGCCGCGTCTCTGCAGTCGCACCTTCCGGAACCCCGTCGAGGAGCTCCGGCAGAAGTCGCTCTACGTCGGAACAAGAACACGTCATAGCCAACTCTCTCCCCAGTTACAACTTCGGTTATCCAGTCTTGGCCTTTTCGGCTCTCATGAACTTCAGATAATCGCGCAGCTTCAAGCGTGCCTTGTGAAGCTGCGACTTGCTGTTGCCAATCGAGCAGCCCACCATTTGGGCAATTTCGTTATGCTCGAACCCTTCCACGTCATGCAACACAAAAACCGTCTTGTAGCCCGGCGGCAGCCGGTCGATGGCCCGCTGCAACTGCAGGCGATCCACCGATCCTGTCAGCCTCACATCCTTCGTACCGAATTCTTTTCTGGGAGCTTCGTTGTCGGCTTCCAGAGTTTCTTCGAGCGACACCACCGGCAAGCCCTTCTTGCGCAGTTGCATCAAGACGACGTTGACCGTCATGCGATGCAGCCAGGTGGAGAAAGCGGACTCGCCGCGAAAGGTGCCGATCTTGCGGAAGAGCTGAAGAAATGCTTCCTGGGCCAGATCTTCGGCCTGCGCGGGATTGGAGACCATGCGCAAACATAGCGAGTACACCCGGCGTTTATGCAGGTGATACAGGGTTTCGAAGGCTGCCTCGTGGCCCTGCTGCGCCTGCTCAATCGCCTCTCGTTCGGTGATGCCTTTCTTGGGGTCGGTCAAGTCGCCTTTTCCGGCCGCTGCTGGTTCAGATGCGGCTTCGAACTCTTTTCGTTGTACAAATTTGCCGAGGCAGTCGCGGAATCGCACTCGACCGTTTTCAAGTCGTCAGAATACCAAAAACCGTAGCTTGCGGAGCGATCTTATCCGACCAAAATACCCGCCTAACCGGCGCCCCTAGATCACCTTCGTAACCGGGTCCAGTGTGGCGCGGACACTCCTGTCCGCGTGTCTGCAGCGAAGCAGCCCTCGGCGCGGACAGGAGTGTCCGCGCTACACAATCCACCTTCACCCCTTCGCGGTGATCGTTTCCAGGCCATGCCCATGCGGCCCGGTTTCGCGAATCCGCAACAGGATGGCGAAGGTAAGCCCGACGAAGCCCAGAATTGAGAATATCCACATCCCCAGCCCGTACCCCCCCGGATTATCCCGCCCGGCGTGCGTGTAGTCGTTGGCCGTGCCGATCAGCAAGTTCAGCAAGAAGAAGCCGATCTGCTGGATCAGGGTCATCAAGGCGTATGCTGTGCCCATCCGGTTCTGGTCGACGATGTAGGCCACCGAAGGCCACATGACGGCGGGAATGAGCGAGAACGATATCCCCATCATTAGCATCGTCACCAGAAAAAGCAGCGGGAAAGTCATATGCAGCAACACGAAATGCCAAGAGCTGATCCAGGGGACTGCGAACGTCACCATTTTTGACACTGAAAGATAGGCCGCCATCAGGTAAACCGGCATCAACAGCACCGACCCAAGCATCATGAACAGCGCTCGCCTGGCCGTCTTGTCTACCATCAACCCAAAGAGCGGAGTGGCAATCATCGCGGTAATGGGGAGCAAGCTGTTACAAAAGCCTGCCTGCTGAGTGCCCTCGGATAACGACATTCCAGCGTGGGCAGCCAGAATTCTGTTGGTGAAAAAGTCGATGGCAAATGTACGGAAAGGAAAAATCGCGGAGTAGAAAGTGAAGCAGAGCGCAACCACAAACCAATACGATGGATTAAATCGAAAAAAGTCTTTAAGAGCGCACCAAATCTTGGTAACCGCTCGCCCGAACGGCAGTCCGCGGACCCCAAAACTCTGCCCGAACTCCAACTTGTCGATCGAACCGGCCTGCCCCAGTTCATACCGTCCCTCGGCCCGGCTTTCAAGTACCCAATAAATACCCGAGCAGAGCACGGCGAGCAATCCGGCACCCACCGCGATGAACAACGGCCCCTGCCAGCTAGGCTCGCCCGCCGGGCCACTGGGATAGAACACTTTGTTAGCCCAGGTCGGCGAGTTGTCGGCCGCTACCGAAGCGAGACGGGCGATGGTGAGGTTGATCCCGAAGGCGAAGCTCAGTTCCTTGCCCTTAAACCACTTGGCAAGCACGGTCGTGACCGCGACGATCATGGATTCGGCACCCAGACCAAGCACCGTGCGTCCGGCGATCATCACTCCGGGACGGCCGCGTGCGGCGGTGAGCGCGGCTCCCAGGAAGCAAAGGGCGGCAAAGAACGTGATCGCCTTCTTGGTGCCAATCCGGTCGATGACGATTCCGCCGATCAGCAGGGTCGCAACTGCGGCAACGCTGTAGGAGGCGTTTAGCCATCCAAAAGCCGAAGCAGAAAAACCCAACTTCTCGATAAATATGCGTTCCAGCGGGTTGATGCTGTCGTAAATGTAGTAGTTGCCGCCCATGGCCACGCTGACAAAGAGCAGCACGGTCCAGCGGTAAAGGCGAGACGGTTCCGGTCGAGCAGTATCAACCATCGAGGCACTCATCCTCGGCGCCGACCGGCGCCTGCCTGGTATGTGTGGAGAGAATCAACCGACGAAGATAGCAGATTGCCGCCCGAGTTGCAGTGAACGCGCATGATGTTCACCGGCTCCCCACCACGCCGCGCACCGATTCGATCAGCTTGGCCGAGTCGTAGCCGATACCGTCCTTGAACACCGTCTCAACGTTTTCCATATCTTCGATCTTCTTCGAAGGATCGCCCTTGATCACGACCAGATCCGCCTGCTTGCCGGGGGCGATGGTGCCGATGTGGTCCAGCTCTCCGAGAAACTGCGCGCCGTTTGCGGTCGCGATGTGAATGGCCTCCAGCGGCGTGAAGCCTGCTTCCACCAGTAACTCCACCTCACGCTGATCGCCGAAGCCCGCGATCACGCCTCCCATGCCCGTGGGATCGAGTCCGGCCAAGAGCAACCCTCCGGCCTGGGCAAAGGCATGCTCGAACTCCATCTCTTTCTTGAACGCGCCCGGCCATGGCGACGAGTCGGTATGGTATCGCTGCCGGATCGCGCTCGCATCGCCGGCGCGCACTTTGTTGTTGAGAACCGCGCTGCGAGCATCGGGTGATAGGGCGTCGAGAATGCGCTGCTGCATCGGGGGACGTCCGGGAACACCCATTTCGAATACCGGCAGCGTCGAGGTGACGGCGACGTGGTGTTGGACGAGGTCGAGGATCATGTCGTGCAACGGGCCGCTTTGGACATCGAGTTTGGAAATGAACTCATAGTCGAGTTTCTCGGGACATTCGCCGGACTTCTTCCAGGGAAAGAATTCCGTGTCCACGAGCAAGCCGTGTTCCAGGTCGTCAATGCCAATGGAGGCAGCTTCCCGAAAACCAATAGAGCAAAGATGTCCGGTAACTTTGGCGCCTCGCTTGTGGGCCGCGGCTACAGCTGCGGAGAGTTCCGCCGGAGTGATGAACATGTACGCCTTGAAGTTCTCGACGCCCTGGTCCAGCCAGAAGTTGACGGTCTTGGTTGCGTCCTCGGGCCCGGTAAGCTGGTGCATCTGCAGCGCCCAACTGCCAGCGCCTTCGAGATAAGGTCCAGTAATGTGAATTTTCGGGCCGGGCGTTTCGCCCTTATCGATCTGCTTCTTCAGTTCGAGATCGGTGTAGGGCTCGAGTGAACCTGTGGTGCGGATGGTCGTCACTCCGCCTGCCAGGTACAAGCGCGGAAAGCTGAACGCCATCTCGCCGAAGATGCCGTTACCCATGGGATAAAACATATGGTCGTGCATGCCGACCAGCCCGGGGATGACGCTGTAACCGTGCAAATCGAGGATCTGGGCATCCTTGGGAACACTCGCCGACGCGGCGTCGGAAACCGACTCGATCTTCCCTTTGGAAATCACCACCGTCTGGTCTTCGCGCGCGGCCGCACCGGTGCCGTCGATGACGCGCACGTGGGTCAAAGCCACCGTGGGCGCGTCCACCTTCACAAAGGCGTGCACCTGGGGCGAGAGGACTTGGGCCACAAGGGCGGTCGAGCAAGCAACCATGAAGAGGATCGCGACCGTCAGTTTGCGCATGGCTCCTCCTTCCAAAACCACAGGGCAGGATTCTACCGAAGAAAAGACAAGTTCGTACGGAAGGTTAGATTAGCGGGCAAGGGAAAAAAGCCCTCGGTCGCCGCAACCAAGGTCGCGACCGAGAGCTAAGACCTGAGACCTGAGACCTAAGACCTGCCCTTCTACATCTTCTCCGTTTTGCCGCCGTGCTTTACGGTGCCGTTGGTGTCATTCTGGCGGGTGACGTCGTCGTTGGTATAGACATGGCCTGCCTTCTTGAATCCTTTGGCTGCGCTTGCCGCTTGCGCCGCATCCGCGGTGTGCTCCCGTCCGGCGAAATACGTCCAGTTGCCGCGCGCTTCTTCGCGCGGGCCATGTTCTTCATGCATGGGGCGAGCTGCGCGTGCAGCGGGTTCGGGCCACAGGTGAACTTGCGGCGTGGTCAGCGGAGCGCCGCCCTGGTACCACACGGCCGCGGTGTACTCCGAACTGGTCGATCCTTGAATCTCGGAGAGCGTCGCGTTGGTCGCGCCGGCGATCAATCCCGTGGTGGCGTTGCTCGCTCCCACCGGATTGGGCGAAACCGTTTGCAAGGACACCATCGGCGTGGTCACAAGCGGGACAAACGGGCCGCATCCATAAAGGCAAGGGCCGTAACCGGGGTGAGGAAAGGGCTGTTGCGCAAGAGCCGCTGCTGCCATCAAAACTACCGCGATTAGAACTAAATAGGGTCGCATGCTGCCTCCACTGTACGAACACATCTATTGTAGAGACGGGGCTTGCCCCGTCTCCCTCCGCGTTGCAAGTGCAGTTTGCTGGCCAGTTCCAGCGAGGACGAACATAGCCACGATGCCGGAGATTCACGGCGCTCTCGGCCAAATAACTGAAATTCAGCTAAGGCTCATTCACGGGGCTTGTGAAAACTACTGCGCACAACCTGCAATGGATTAGCGCGCTTGTGTGGTGACGGGGCTTCGCCCCGTCCCGGCGGGGCAAAGCCCCGCCACCAAACAATCAACTGCCTATATATCGAGCGTACAGACTGCGCGCAACAGCCGTGTCGGTAGTTCCCTTGACGATCGCGCGGCCGTCGGGAAACAGCGTCATTTCGTAGGGGTCGTGCCAGAACTTCAACACAAACTCGTTATGGCGAACGTTGCCGTGAGGCTGGAGGCGGGCACTCAGTTCGGCAAAATCCACCGGCCGCTGGCGCTCATGAATCTGCACGGAATTTCTGCCACACAACGTAATGTGCGGCCGTCCTTCCCCCGCCAGATGCACGAAGTTTCCGGAGCAGGCTTGGCAACCCGTCCGCGGATTCGTCGCCGCCATCTCCGCCCGTTCGTTCGTCCAGACATCCCAGGAAAGCAGCGTACGACGCATTTTCGAGCGGGCGCCCACCAGAAACTTCAACGCCTCGGTTGCCGCAAGCGATGCCACCAGGTTGACGGCGGAATTTAGAATGCCGGCGGTTTCACAGGTCTCGACGGTGCCACGCGGAGATTCGGGAAAGATGCAGGCCAGGCACGCGGTTTCGCCGGGAACGATATTCATGGTCACGGCGTAACTGCCTACCGCAGCGGCGTAGATCCAGGCCACGGACGTTTTCAACGCGTAATCGTTGACCAGGTAGCGGGTTTCGAAATTGTCGGTGCCATCCAGAATCAAATCGCAGCCGCCGAGCAGGGAATCGACAGTGGCCGGGGTCAGGTCTTCGACGTGGGGCTCGACGACGATTTGCGAGTTGAAACGCGCAATTTGCCGCGCCGCCGCGATTGCCTTGGGCACGGATTCGCGCGCGTCTGCCTCATCGAATAACGACTGCCGCTGCAGATTGCTCGACTCGACGTAGTCGCGGTCGAGAATGCGCAGCGTCCCGACGCCCGAGCGCGCCAGTAACGAGGCCAGCGCGGAACCGGTGGCGCCGCATCCGACGATGACCGCGCGGGACTGCGCCAGCTTGTTCTGACCCGCCACTCCGATCTCCTGGAACAACACCTGCCGCGAGTAACGGTCGTCGATATGCATTTCCTTGGCGATTACCTTAGCGATTACCTTGCAAGGGCTTTCCAACCAGTATTATAGGTTCCGGTCGTCAAACTTTGTTTTGCGAGCAACGTGTGCCGTTTTGCGATTCATCGAACCCGACAGGATTCATGGTTGACCGGGCTGAATTTCTGGGCGGAGTCTTGCGGCTATGGCGGTTGCACGGGAGGCGTCGCCGGAGATTCCGCAAGGAGGGTTGCGGTGGAGGGGAAAAGCTTGAGCCACGGGGGCCACAGGGGAACACGGGGGAAACCCTTTGGGTTGTGCCGGTAATTTTGTTTGTGCTTGCGTACGCGACTAGTGGGGCTGCCCAGCAGCAACCTGCGGAATCGGGGGCGCCATCCGAAGCACGGTCCGGAACACAGTCCGGAACTATCTTCGGAGCCATCGCGCCCTACCTCGGTTTAACGCTTGATCAGGTTGAGATGCCGGGTATTCCGCCGGAAGAAGCGAAGGCGCTGCTGGCGGCCACTCCGCTCAAGGTTGGCGAACCGCTTACGCGCGACGCACTGCACGACGCGATGCAGGCTCTTTTCTCGACCGGACGGTTCTCCGATATTCAGGCGGAAGCGGATCGCGCCGAAACCACCGGCGTCAGGCTGCGCTTTCTGACGGTCGCCAATTTCTTCGTGGGCATGGTGACGATCGAAGGCGTCTCCACCAATCCATCCGCCAACCAACTGGTCAGCGCCACCCGCCTGCAACTTGGCGAGCTCTACGCGCCGGAGAAGCTCGATCGCGCTCTGGCGGGCATCCAACGAGTGATGGAGGAAAATGGATTCCACCAGTCGAAAGTGACGAGCTCCGAACAGCGCGACGCGCAGCAACACCAGGTGAACCTGACCTTCCATGTCGTCCGCGGGTCGCGGGCCGTCATCGGAGAGATTACGTTGGAAGGCGACGCCGGCTACTCCATCGCAGAGATCAAGGAGATGGCCAAGCTGCATTCCGGAGATCCCGTGGTCTCCAATCGCATTACGCGCGCACTGCAACGGATTCGCGCCCGCTATCAGAAACAGGACCGTTTGCTGGCCCAGGTCGAGATGGCCAGCCGGACCTACCGTTCCGGACGCAACACGGTCGACTACGCGCTCAAAGTGGATCGCGGTCCGGTGGTGCAGATTGCCGCCGAGGGATTCAAACTCAGCCAGCGGGTGCTGCGCAAGCTGGTGCCCATTTATGAAGAAGGCGCGCTCGACGACGATTTGCTCAACGAAGGCCGGCGCAACATCCAGAACCATCTCCAGACGCTGGGATACTTCGAGTCCACGGTTACCGTGAGCCAGCACAGCGCGCCGGACGGCAAGAATTTGCAGGTGGTTTACGCCGTCAATCCCGGCGAACGCCACAAGCTCGCCGCCATTCGCATTTCCGGCAATCGATATTTTTCCGACGACCTGATTCGCTCCCGCATGCAGAACCAGCCAGCCGGACGCCTGTTTAGTCACGGGCGTTACAGCGAGGTGTTCCTCGAAGAGGATGTGCGCGGTATCCAGGATCTCTATCGTGCGAGCGGTTACCGGCAGGCCGAAGTCAATGGCAAACTGGTTACTAACTACCAGAAGGATCCATCGCTGCTGGCCATAGAAATCTCCGTCAAAGAGGGAGCGCAGACGCGTGTGGCGTGGGTCCGCCTCGAGGGCAGTTACACGCTTCCGCAGGAACAACTCCCCGAAATTCAAACGGCCGAAGGACAGGGCTTTGACGAATCGAGCCTGGCCGATGACCGCGACACGATCCTGAGCAAGTATTTCGACAATGGTTTTCCGAATGCCACGGTGGATGTAGCGTATGTTCCGGTTGCGTCGACGCCCAATTTGCCGATTGTGGGCGTGACCTTCACGATTCACGAAGGCGAGCAGTTTTTTGTGAATCACGTTTTTCTGGACGGCTTGCACTACACGCGCGCTGGAGTCGCCCGCCGCGAAATGCGGGTCTACCCGGGAGCGCCGCTGAGCCAGCAGGACATGCTGGAAAGTCAGCGGCGGCTGTACGACCTCGGCCTGTTCAAGCAGGTGGACACGGCCATCCAGAACCCGGAGGGCACTGAGTCGCGCAAGAACGTGCTGCTCACGGCGCGCGAGGCGGATCGCTACACCTTCGACTACGGCGTTGGCTTCGAGTTTCAGACCGGACAGCCCTCGGCCGGGACCAACCAACCGCTGGGGAAGACTGGCGTCAGCCCTCGAGTATCGTTGGGCGTCAGCCGCATCAACGTGGGTGGCCGCCACCAGACGCTCAGCCTGAAGGGCAACGTCAGCCAGTTGCAGCAGCGGGGGCTGACCAGTTTCGACGTTCCCCAACTGCTGAACAACGACAACCTTCGTTTCAGCGCCGCGGTACTTTACGACAATACGGTGGACGTTTCCACCTTTACCTCGAAACGGCTTGAGGGCACCTTGCAAGTCCTGCAGGTGCTGTATAAGAAAGAGGACCGCGAACTGACGACCTTCGCCTACCGTTTCAGTTACCGCCGCGTACAGGCCACCAATATCGAGGTCACCGCCAACCTTATTCCGCTTCTTTCCACTCCAACCCGGGTAGGAACGCCGAACTTTCTGTACATTCGCAACCGGCGCGATAACGATCTGGAAAGCACGCGCGGCAGCTACACGACGGTCGAGGGCGGCGTGGCCGCCAGCTATTTCGGATCCGAGGCCGACTTCAGCCGGCTGTTGATCAAGAACTCCACCTATCACACGTTTTTTCGAAATCGCAGTACGCGACAAGGGTTCGTCTTCGCCCGCTCCACCAGCGTCGGGGTTGAGAACCCTTTTGGAAACACGGGATTACTGGATCCAGGACAAGATCCGACGAAATTCCTGCAGGCCGGCGGAACTCTGATTCCTTTGCCGGAGCGGTTTTTCAGCGGCGGGGGCAACTCCCATCGCGGATTTGGGTTAAATCAGGCAGGGCCACGCGACCCGACCACCGGATTTCCCGTCGGTGGGAGCGCCGTGTTCCTGAACAGTCTGGAGATGCGTTTCCCCAACGTCACCGTGCCGTACCTTCAGGAGAGCATCGGCTTTACGATTTTTCACGATATGGGCAATGTGTTTGCGCGGCCGCAGGAAATGCTCCCCAGCCTCGGACGCTTTCACCAGCCCAACCAACAGGTCTGTTTTCAGGCGCCGCCGCCCGGGCAGTTGTCACAGTGTAACTACAACTACGCTTCGCACGCGCTTGGCGTGGGAGTGCGTTATCAGACACCTATCGGACCGCTGCGCTTTGACTTCGGATACAATCTAAATCCGCCGGTCTTTCCCAGTTTTACGACCGATCCGGTGACCAAAAACCCGGTGTTTGGATTTCAACGCGCCGGACATTTCAACTTTTCCTTCAGCGTGGGGCAGTCATTCTGATGAAACTCCTGCCCATCAAACTTGAAATGATGAAGCTCGGCAAACACGTCGCGGTGGCCATGGCACTCAGCCTGGCACTGGCGCTTTCCGCCATGGCCGGGCAGGTCGTCGATCGTGTGGTCACCAAGGTGAACGGCCATGCGATTCTACAGAGCGATTGGGAGCAGGAAGTGGCCTTCGAGGCGGTTTCGAATCTCCGCGATCCGGACTCGTTCACCGCGGCCGAGCGCAGCGCGGTACTGGATCGCCTCATCGATCGGGAACTGCTGCGGGAACAGGTTCGGCCGTCTCAACCTGCCCCGGCCGGCGAGGTTGCTGCCCGGGTTGCCGAAGTCCGCAAGCTGCAGCCGGATTGTGCCACCGACGAGGGATGGCGCGCCAAGCTGCAACGTTATGGGCTCACCCAAAGCGCGCTGGAGAAACACCTGGGCGACCAGATCCAGCTGATGAAACTCGTGGAAGACCGTCTGCGGCCCTCGATCCAGATCGACCAGGGGGCGGTGGAGACCTACTACCGCGATCGGCTGCTGCCGGAGATGAAGCGGGCCGGCGGTCGCGCCACTCCGTTGACCGAAGTCTTTGGCCGAATCAAAGATTTGTTGGCCGAGCAAAAAATGAACGAACTGCTCTCGGGATGGCTGGCGAGTCTGCGCTCTGGGAGCCATATCCTGACTCCGGAATCGAGCAGCGGAGAGCGGAACCGTTGACCGAACCATCGTCCGAACCACCGACCGAACCATCGTCCGAGCGCTCGACCGCACCCCCGAGCGAGACTGTTCCTCCTGTGCGCCGGCGCATCCTGTGGAAACTCTTTCTGTGGTTTTGCGTTTTCAGTCTCATCGGATTCGCTCTGCTCGGCTGGTACGTCACGACCGATTCCTTCCAGCAGATGGTTCGCCGCCGAGTAGTTACGTCGCTGGAGAAAATGACGGGTGGCCGCGTCGAGCTTGGCGAACTGCACACCATCCCGTTCCGACTGCGCGTGGACGCTCGCAACCTGACCATTCATGGCCGCGAAGCTTCGGACCAGATTCCATTTCTGCGAGTCGACCGCCTGCAGGCGGAAATTAAAATCATTTCGCTCCTCAGCACCACCATCGGACTGCATTCTCTGGTGCTGGAGCATCCGGTTGCCCACATCATTGCCTATCCCGATGGCACCACCAACGTTCCCGCGCCGAAAGGGAACGGCTCGTTCGGCCAATCATCGTTCGGCCATTCCTCCGAGGGACCGGTGGAGGAACTCATCTCGCTTTCGGTTGCACACATCGAAGTGCAGCGCGGCGAGCTGCTGTGGGAAGACAAGAAATTTCCTTTCGATTTTGACGCCCGCGACTTGGCGGTGCGGATGAACTACTCCTTGCTGCGGCGGCAATACGAAACCCGGGTGGTCGCGGGAAGCGTCGCTACGCGTCTGCAACAGTATCCCCGGTTTGCGTGGCGAGCGGATGCAGCGCTGGTTCTGGCCCGCGGACACGCCGACATCAGCAGTTTGACGGTGACGTCGGGAAAATCCGAGCTTCATTTTGCGGGCCGCCTGCAGGACTTCCAGAACCCCCAGCTGAGCGGTGATTATCATGGCCTCGCAGATCTCGGCGACCTCGCCTTCCTGGCGCGACCCGCGCAAGTTCGCAAGGGTACGGTCCAGTTCGACGGCAAAGGCTCATGGAACCTGCGCACTTTTTCCACCCAGGGGACGGTGCAGGCGAAAGACATCGAATGGGCGAACGGGAAGCAGTCAATGCGGAATGGCCGCATTAACGCGGAGTTTTCCATCACCCCGGAGCGTTTCCGCGTTTCCTCGATCAAGGCGAACCTGTTCGGCGGCGATCTGGCGGGCGATGTGGATGTGACGAACTGGCAGAGTTCGGTTGCCCCGTCACTGGCTCCGGCGCGGCGGCGTGAGGCCGCACCCATCCCCCCGGGCAATCTTCAGCGCGGCTCGGTGCGCCTGCAACTCGCGAGCTTTCCACTGCTGCCGGCCCTGGAAATGGTAAGCACACAGAAGCTCCCGCTGGATCGCCTGAACTTTTCCGGAAGCGCCAGTGGCAAGGTTGAAATGACCTGGGTTGGCACGATTCGTGAAGCGGAAACCCGCCTGAACCTGGCAGTAGCGCCGCCGCTCAAGCCGGCTCCGAACGAGATTCCAGTTCACGGGCAGATTGATGGCATCTATCGCGGAGCGCGCGATGAACTGGAGTTAAGCCAGTTTCACCTGACAACTCCCGCTTCTGAAATCACCGCCAGCGGCAATCTGTCGGCAACGTCAGCGCTGCGATTCTCGTTCACCAGCCACAACTTGAAGGAGTGGAGACCGCTGATGGAAGCGGCTTACGGGTCATCAGAACAAGAACTGCCCTTCGCGGTTCACGGCTGGGCAAGCTTTAGCGGCAATGCCAGCGGCCGACTGGCCGAGCTTTCGATTGGCGGAAACCTCGAAGTCTACGACTTTGACACGACCTTGCCTGCGACGGCGCGAGTGCCCTCGCGAGCGGTTCACTGGGATGCGCTCTCCACCGCCGTCCAGTACTCCAGCAATCATTTCGCCGCGCGCAATGCGTCGCTCCTCCATGGCCACACCACGGCGCACTTCGATGCCAGTGGCACGCTCACGGGTGGTACATTGCAGGAGAACGATCCGTTTACTCTGCACCTTGACGTCCGCAACGCCGACGTGGCAGAGCTGGTTCAATTCGCCGGAGTCGCTCAGCCGCTCACGGGCACGCTGAATCTTTCAGCCAGCGTTTCGGGCACGCGCGCCAATCCTCACGGGGATGGACACCTCGAGGTCCACGAGGGCACGGCCTACGGAGTCCGGGTTCCATTATTGAAGAGCGATCTCCGCATCGCGGGCGGCGAACTGCAGTTCAACAACATCGATGCCAGTGCTTACGGCGCTCCACTTTCCGGGAGCCTCGCCGTCAGCACGGCGAGCATCAGCACGGCGAGCGCCGGCGCGTCGAAACCGACGTTTCGCCTGAATCTTTCCGGACGTAACCTCGATCTCGCCCGCTTCCCGCGCTTGCAGACCAGCCGGTTCACCGCGGATGGGGTCGCCGATTTCACGGTGCGAGCCAGCGGAACTCTCGATCAGCCTTCGCTGGAAGCGCACGTCCATCTCAAGAATCTCGCGCTCGACAACGAGCGCGCCGGAGATTTCTACGTCGACGCGGTCACCCATGGCCGCCAGCTCGATCTCAAGGCGCACTCCGACTCCGATAAAGCCGATTTGACCCTTGCGGGCACCATCGCGTTAGACGACGGCTTTCCCGCGGATCTGAACCTCGCCTTCCATCATCTCGACGCCGATTCGCTGCTTCGTCTTTACCTGCCGGGAAAGATCACGGGACACTCGGCGGTCGATGGGACGCTCCAGGTTCGCGGTCCGCTGCGCACTCCGCGCGATTTGAAAGTGGCCGCCGAAATTCAGTCGTTCAGCGCCGAGGTTGGCCACGTGCAGGTGCAGAATGTCGGACCCATCCGCTTTGAAATCGCGGATCAAACCGTGTTGCTCGAAAACCTCCACCTGGCAGGAAGCGGAACCGATTTCACCGCCCACGGCCGGGCGCACTTGACGGGCGCGCGAGAGCTCGACATGCGTCTGGAGGGCTCGGTCAATATGACACTTTTGCAGTCTCTCAACCCGAAGATTCTGGCGCGCGGTACCCTGGGCGTAAACCTAGACGCCAGCGGTACGCTCTCGCAGCCCGTGCTGCAGGGGCGTCTGGAAGTGAAGAATACCTTCGTCAGCCACAACGACTTTCCCAGTGGCCTTAGCGATCTGAACGGCGTTCTGCGGTTCGATCGCAACCGCATCCAGATCGAGAGTCTCACCGGCTCGACCGGCGGCGGCACGGTGGCGCTGACCGGCTCGGCGACCTACCAGAACGGTGGCTTCCTCCTCGATTTCGGTGCGACTGCGCAGGGGGTTCGCCTGCGTTATCCTCCGGGCGTAAGTTCCACCGCGAACGCCGACCTGCGGCTGACCGGCAGCACTAATTCCGCGGTGCTGAGCGGTGATGTGCTGGTCACCAAGTTGGCCGTTACTCCAGGATTCGACTTTGCCGCCTATATCGAAAAGAGCAAGCAGGCAGTCGTCTTGAGCGAGAACGATAGTCTGCAGAGCCGCCTTAAGCTTGATGTTCACGTCATGACGACTCCCGAGTTGCAGATGCAAACGGCGATCGCGAGGCTTTCCGGCAACGCCGATCTCAGGGTGCGGGGCACGGCCGACCGTCCGGCAATTTTGGGAAGGGTGGAGGTTCTGGAAGGAGAAATTTCTTTCAATGGAACCAAGTACCAGCTCGAGCGTGGCGACGTGACGTTCGCCAATCCAGCCAAGACGCAGCCGATCATCGACATGACGGCTACGACCCGTGTGCGCGACTACGACATCACGGTGCGATTCCGCGGCGACGCCAGCGCTCCCAACGGCTTGAAAGTCACCTGGCAATCCGAGCCGCAGCTCCCCGAAGCCGACGTGATCGCCTTATTGGCGCTGGGCCGCACGCACGAAGAGTCCGCGGCCGCGTCGTCGGGTGGGTCGTTTGGATTCGGCGGAGAGGCCTCGAACCTGCTCATCAATCAGGCGCTCAACAGCACCGTCAACAGCCGCCTGCAGCGTTTGTTCGGCGCCAGCCGGGTCAAGATCGATCCCCAGGGTTTGGCCAGTGAGACTGCCGTGGTTCGAGGGCCGCAGGTCACCGTTGAACAGCAAGTAGCCCGCAATCTGACCCTCACCTATAGCACCAACGTCTCGGTTTCAAACCAGCAGATCATCCAGGTGGAATACAACGTGACGCGGAATATTTCGATCGTGGCGCTGCGCGACCAGAACGGAGTGGTCAGCTTCGACTTCAAGATCAGACGCCGGAAGAAGTGACCGCGGAATCGGATTGTGTAATTTTAAAATCGGGTAATTTGGTAATTTGAAAGGCAAGGCTTCTGCGGTTTTGAAAATTACAAAATTACCCGATTGCAAAATTACAAAATGGCTCTGATCCTTCACTTTCTTAGCACAGCGGCCAATTCCTCCTTGACATAATTCTCCAAACCAGCAACTCTAATTGTTTTTCACTACACACCCGGAGAAACGGGTAAGGAAGCCAATTTTGCGAGTGCGCGTGTTTTATCACGACAAGTGTTTTGACGGGGCATGTTCGGCAGCCCTGTTCTCCCGTTTTTATCGGGAGCGAGTGCGCGGCGATGTGGAGTTCGTATACTCCGGCCTGCTCCATCGCGCGGGCGCCCTGTTCGACGAGCGGCAGTTCGACGGCGACGAGAATGCCATCGTCGATTTCAAGTATTCCAGTTCGCCCCACATCACCTGGTGGTTCGATCACCACGAAAGCGCGTTTCTTTCCCCCGCCGATGCCGCCCACTTTGAGCAGGAGCAGAGCAACCACAAGTTCTACGATCCGGCTTTCAAGTCGTGCACAAGTTTTATTGCGATGATCGCGGAAGAACACTTCGGCTTCGATCCGCGCCCGGTGTCGGAACTGGTCTATTGGACCGACATCGTGGATGGCGCCCTGTATGACGACGCCAAGTCGGCGGTGGAAATGAAAGCGCCGGCCATGAAGCTGACCATGGCCATCGAAGCCTCCAGTGACCGGACCTTCGTAAAGCAGCTGATTCCTCTGCTCGCATACCATCCGCTCGCGCAGATTCTGGAGGAGCCGTTCGTGGCCGCTGTCGTGCCACCGTTGCTAGAACGGCACCGGCGTTCCGTCGACATTCTGCGGCAACGCACGGAAGAAAAAGACGGCACGATCTTTTTCGACATCACCGACCTGGACCTTGAAGGCTACAACAAGTTCATCCCGTACTATCTGCATCCCGATTCGGTCTACAGCATTGGACTCAGCAAGAGTTCGTTCCGGGTGAAAGTTTCGGTGGGGTCGAACCCCTGGTCGAAACGCGAGCCCGCCGTCAATCTCGCCAAGATTTGCGAACGCTATGGGGGCGGCGGCCACGCCCGCGTCGGGGCGATCTCGTTCGACGTCACCCAGGGTGACGCCGCCCGCAAAGCCGCGCTGGAAATCGTCGAAGAGTTGCGCGCCAGCGTTCGCGAACAGGGCTGAGAATCAGAGCCTTAGAATCAGAGCCGTTAGGATCAGGCCGTTAGGATCGGAAGCTTCGTATCAGGGTTTCGCTTTAGCGATACCGCAAGTTTTTCGAAATCGTTAGCCCCTTTAGGGGCCGCGCTTGAGACTGCTCGGGAGTGCGCACGCTCTGCATGCATCCCAAAATCCCACATCCGCGAATCCCGCATCCGGTAGTCCACGATCCCGAACACATCAAAGGCGTGCGCACGGTCGCCACCGTTGAGTTCACGAAAGGGATCCTGGTCGTGCTTGCCGGCCTGGGTGTGCTTTCCATGCGCCACAAAGATATCGGAGGAGTGGCGGAGAGCCTGCTGGAATTTCTTCACGTGAACGCTCATCATCATCACCATTTTTTTGGGATCTTCATCGACCTGATGCACCGGATCGGCGACGTGCGCCTGTGGAAGATCGCCGTGGTGGCGGCGGTTTACGTGACTCTTCGCTTCATTGAGGCCTACGGATTGTGGTACGTCCGTCCCTGGGCGGAATGGCTGGCGTTTGCTTCGGGCGCCATCTACATTCCGTTTGAGGGGGCCGATCTGTTGCGCCATCCAACCTGGATTCGATTATTGATTATCGTGGTCAACGTCGGGATCGTGCTCTACATGCTGATGCTGCGCCTGGAAGCGGCGAAGAAGCGCCATGCGGCGCATCGCGCAGCGGGATCCGGCTAGGGAAGGGTTGCGGAGCTTCGCTCGGCAGGACAGCCGGGGCGGCTGCCCCTACGTGGGTGCTTACGGGTTCAGCGAGCAACTGCAATCCGCCGGCGGAACGCGCGCTTTCAGAAAGTCCGCCACGCGCTTGTAGGCGTCAATCTGATTTTCAACGCGAGCGAAGCCGTGGCCTTCGCTATCATAGACCTTGTATTCAACCACTCCGCCGCGCTTGCGGACCGCGTCCACCACCTGCTGCGCTTCTTCCTTGGGGCAGCGGGGATCGTTACCGCCCGCGAGCAGATACAGCGGCGCCTTGATCTTGTCCACGAAGTTAATCGGCGACCGATCTTCGTAGAGCGCCTTGTTCTTTTCGAGATCGCCCATGGTCGCGAGATCCGACTGCTGCAGCACGGGATCTTCGTTCTGAATCTCGGTGAACCAGTTCACAAACGGCACGATCGGAACGCCCGCTGCCCACATCTCCGGAGCCTTAGTGACGCCCATCATCGTCAGGTAGCCACCATAACTGCCGCCCATCAGAATCAGTTTCTTGGGATCAACGTAACCAGTCTGCTTGATCCAGTCGGCGGCAGCGAGCACGTCCTGCAAATCGCCGCCGCCCATATCGAAAAGATTCGCCTGCTGGAAGTCTTTTCCGTACCCAGTCGATCCGCGATAGTTGGGCGCAATCACGATGTAGCCCTGGTTGGCCATGTACTGGACGAAGCGATTGAAGGTATTCATCGTCTGCGCCGTGGGTCCGCCGTGAACGTAGACAATCGCGGGATGCTCGCCATTGCGCGGCAGGTTGTAGGGCACATAGACGAACGCCGAGATGGCCCACTTACCATCCTTGCTGGGATAGTGGACGAGGTGAGGCTCGACCATGTCGTCGGAGCGCACTCCGCCGACGAGCGAATGTGTAAGTTGATGCGATGTGCCTGTGTTCTCGTGTAGCGCGGGCACTGCTGCCTGCGTGCTCCTGATCTTGGCTTCTTGATCAGCCAGCGTGTACACCCACAGGTCGCCGGGAGCGGTCGGGCCCGTGTGGTAATAGAGCATCCGTGACGCGTCGCGCGTAAAGGGCGAAGGCCTGCCCGCGGCATGGTTCACCCCTTTGGGCAGCGGAAGGGCCCGCGCTTTTGCGGATGCCACGTCATACAGGTAAATGTCGGTGTTGCCATCGACGTTTGCGTTATATGTAAGTAACTTGCCGTCGGGAGAGAAACTCTCGCCTGAGATTGTCCACTTGTCTTGCGTAAGCCAGCGGATCGTCTTGTTAGCGATGTCGAGCAGGCCGGCGTTGTCATAGCCGTTGGCGGCGTTGGAGGTGATCAGAACGCTCTTGCCGTCGGGCGCAACGTCGTTGGCCGAGTAAGTGTGTTCGCCCTCGTGCGGCGTCAGGAGCGTGCTTTGAGCGCTCGCTACGTCGACGACAAACACATTCGAGTCGGTCCCTTTCGACTGTTCCTGCGTGTAGACGATGAACTTGCCATCGGCCGACCAGATGGGCGCGACGTTCATGAGGTCTTTGGCCGTGCCGGATGTCAGGTGCTTCACTTCGCGCATGACCGTGTCGTAAACGTCAATCTCGAACACCGACGACGTCTTGGGCTTGACCATGTAGGCGAGGTAGCGGCCATCGTGCGACCAGGTTGGATGTTCCTCGGCGATCTCGCGCGTGTTGGTCAGATTGACGACTTGCCCGGTCTTCGGCGACACGATGAAAATATCCCACTGTTCGTCGCCGTCGTAATCGGACATGTAGGCGATCCACTTGCCGTCCAGTGACCACGCCGGGCTGGTCTGGCGCTGATCGCTCACCGTGAGTTGCGTCGGCCATCCCCCTTCGGAGGGCACCAGCCAAAGATTATTGCGGCCGCTCAGGTTGCTGACGAAGGCGACCGTCTTGCCATCCGGCGACCAGGTCGAACCGCCCACCTGGCGCGTCATGTAAAGCTTTTCGATGGTGAGATTCTTCTCCACCCGGGCATCGGGCTTGGAGGCGATCTGTTTGGGGTCGGTGATGGCCTGGGGTGCAGGCAAAGTCTGGGATGTTGCGGGGATGATCATCGTCGTTAGTAAGACCATAACAAACAGGCTAAGAATGCGCATGACGCCTCGAAAGCGGACTCCTGAACTCGGAAGGTTTAGCAGGGTCGCATTGGAAAACTTTGAAGAGTTGAAAGCGGGCCAAGACTATTCACTGATCAGCGTTTCCTGGTCTGCCACACACTTCCACCACTTGCAGTCACTCCACCGTCACCTGGTAGTCTCGCCCTTCCCACCGGCCGGCATTCTTCCAGTAGAACGTGAAGGCGATCTGGCGGCCTGAGGCAAGCGTTTCCGTGGGCAGATCGACGTGGTGAAGATTCCATCCGCTGTCGTTGGAGCTGCTGTCCTGAGTGCTCTGCCAGTTGTCAAAGCTCCAGTGCACCAGCGCCGGGTCCATCATCAGAATCCGCAGCTTCTTACCGCATGGCATGGTACGCGGCTTGTTGTTAAAGCGCCAGTTGAAGTATTGCGCTGACATCTTCTTCGTCAAGTAGCGTTCGACCGTTTGCGGAGGTTGGTCGAAAATCTTGCCGTCGGCGAGCGAGCGGCGCAGCTTGATGTACTCGGAATGGGCCCACACCAGTGGGCACGCCGATCCCGACGCTTTTCCGGCAAACAATTCGCGCTCCGGAATGTCGGTCGAGTCCCAGACTTGTTCGGGAAGCAGGCGGCTGGCTCCGGTTGAGTTTTCCATCACTCCCAACAAGGCTTCAGCCGACGCGGTGCGTCCAGCGGCCAGTTCGTAGTGCGCGCGTTCACCCGCCAGCAGCGGCCAGGGGCGGCCAATCCCGGTGCCGTCGAAGGGAGAACCATCCTCATGCTCTCCGTAGCCGTCGCAGTTGTAGCGATACCAAACCGGACCTTGAGGAAGCTTTACGCGCAGCAGTGCGTCGACGACCTTGATGGTGTTCAGGATTCGTGGATCGTCAGGCGCGCGCAAGCCGAAGCGCACCAACGCCAGCGCATCCGGGCTGACGATCTCTACTGCCGGGGCATTCGAACTGGTCGTGGCTCGATTCTTAATGGGGACGAACCCTTGCAGGGGCGAGGCGGCTCCGTCGCCGGGGGGAGGCGTGATGCGGACGTAGTAGCCCTCGACTCCAATCTGGCGGGCGAGATCGGTGTTCACGGCGTAAGTTCGGCGCTCGATGTTGAAGTTCCAGGTGTCGGCCATGTGGCGCAGAAATTCGGCGGGCAGAGACTCGCCCATCGACTGCGCGAAATCGGCGGCAATCAGCAGAGCGGAGATTTCCGCGGCCATGGTAAACGGGGAATAGCCTCCGTCCTCTTCCCAGCGGTCCTGCTGTGTAACCGGGCCGTTGGCCGCGATGAAGGCCGCGGCTTTGTGCACCATGGGCCACCAACGGTGCCAATCTCCGAAGCAGCGCGTAGATTCGCGGCGCAGCAGATCGACCAACAGAATGGGAAAGGCGGTCTCGTCCATCTGCAAGCCATTCCAATACGGACGGCCATCTAACCACATGTTCTGCGCCCAGTGACCGTCGGCTTCCTGGGTGGCCTCAAGATAATGCAGCACGCGGAGAGCGTCGTCGTGAGCGCCGGCGGCTAACAATCCGCCGGCATTCTCGACCAGATCGCGGGGCCAAACGAGGTGGTAACCGCCCAGGTCTTCGTCTCCCTTAATGAAGCCCCAGGGGATGGAGAGGCTGGCGATAATTCCGCCGAGGAAGTCCTTGGATTCGTGTGTGCGCAGAACGGCCATGCTGGCCCGGTACAAGTCTTTTTCGCGCGGCTTGTCGTCGAGTTTTTTCAGCGTCCGCTGCCAGTTCTGCCAGTGAAAGACGTAATTGCTGCGGACGTCATCGTAAGGAGCGAGCAGGGAAGAGATGACCTGCTGACCGGCTTCGGCCGGGATTCCGCCAAAGCCCAGCGCGAGGACGAACTCGCCCTTCGAGGCGGCTAGATCGATTTCAGCCGTGAGGGCAAGGTTACCGTTTTCTGCGCGGTCGTACTCCCACGTCATCTGGAAATGCTGCGACAGGTCTTGCCATCCATCCGATACGCCGGCAAATCCGACGGAACGTTTTAGCCACGGCGCGGAGCAGGCCAGAGCGAGCGCGCAAGAATCGCGCTGGGCAAAGAGCATCGGCTTGCCCTTGTAATGGCCGGCCCAGCCGGTATTGCCATTTCCCATATTCGCCAGGTGGGGTGCCAACAGCGCATACAAGCGATAGTCGCCGAGATTTCCCTGGAGGGGCACAAACCGAATCTTCTGCAACACCACGTTTCGCCAGGGATCGGTCAGCACTTGTTTTTCGATCCGGTAGCGTCCCGTCATGCAGGTGTTGGTCATTTCGTAGGCAGGCACTCCGGGCTCGATCGGAAGGTTGCGGAAGGTACAATGGCGTTTCTCTTCGGAGAAGAACTGACGGCCGTCGGTGACGATCAGGCCGAAGTCGCGGGTGCACGCCTGGTCGACGCGGGGAAAATAGATTTCATTCAGGATGCCATGACTCAGCGTGAACCAAACCTTGCTGTGCAGGTTCAGGGCAGTGCCTACGCCGGTCTTGGCGCTCGAAGTCCAGCGCGGTTCAATTCCGGGCCAGCCGGGTGCGTACTGTGTGCGATCGCTCAAAGTCAGAGTCCTCGGCCAAGATCCTCGCCGTCATGCAAGTTTGCCAGAAATTGACACTTTTGTGACCAATCGTCGAGCGATCCTCATCTAACATGAGAGTGGAGCAATGGGCAAACAGCGACCAACTCGTTTTTTTGAACGCCTGAGAGGGAAGGGGCTCTGGCTCGCGATCGCTTGTCTGTTGGCGTTGCAGGCGGCTCAGGCGACGAAAACTGAGTCCGCGGGTCTGGACCGCGGATTCCGCCAGCTCTACGATCTGAATTTTCCGGGAGCGCAGAAGGAATTTGAATCGTGGGAAAAGGAGAATCCGGAGAACCCGATGGGCCCGGTCGCCGAAGCTGCCGGCATTCTGTTCTCGGAATTCGATCGCTTGGGGGTGCTCGAAGCGCAGTTCTACGAGGACGACTCGATTCTTGCGGCGCGGAAGAAGTATGAAGCAAATCCACAGCAGCGGGCGCGGTTTGAGCAGCGCTTGGATCGAGCCGAAGCTTTGGCCAGGGCAAAGCTGGCCCGCGATCCACGAAACGGAGATGCGCTTCTGGCGATGACTCTTTCGAATGGCTTGCGCTCCGACTTCGCTGCGCTTATCGAAAAGCGCAATATGGCGTCGTTGCACTACACCAAAGAGGCGACGGCCTGGGCTCAGCAACTGCTCGCGGCCGATCCTGGTTGCTACGACGCTCACCTGGCCAGCGGCGTCAGCCGTTACATCGTTGGATCGATGGCCGCTCCCGTGCGCTGGATCCTGCGCCTCGGAGGGATTGCAGGAGATAAAGCGGGCGGAATTGCCGAGCTTCAGACGACCGCGGCGCAAGGCCATCTGCTCGCCCCATTCGCGCGCATCCTGCTGGCGATTGCTTATGTCCGCGAGAAAGATTTGCCGCGGGCTCGCGAACTCCTGCTGGCGCTGCAACGCGACTTCCCTGGCAACCCTCTATTTGGCAGGGAACTGGCACGACTCGACCAGCGCGCCAGCCGCTAGCGACTTTCCTGTAGAGACGCGGCTTGCCGCGTCTCTCGCCGTGTCCCCAAGCATGAAGACGGGCAAGCCCCCTCTCTGCCGGCAATGCGCCGATGCAAAGCCCTCTAAGTCTCTGGGAAACCAAAGGGGGTTCATCAGAAATTCACGCCGTTGTAACCTGTCGTTAACAATTCGCTCATAAAACAAGATTGCACACTAAATAGAATCAGGAGGACTCGTCTAGTGATACGTCCGACATATCGCATCGCGCTCTGGTTGGCAGGTCTTGCCCTGGCGCTGCCCGTCATGGCACAGACCACGTTGAATGGAGCCGGCGCCACCTTCCCGTATCCCATCTATTCCAAGTGGTTCAGCGAATACAACAAGCTGCATCCGGACGTGCAGATCAACTACCAGTCGATCGGTAGCGGCGGCGGCATCAACCAACTCAAAGCCGGCACCGTGGATTTCGGCGCCAGCGATATGCCTCTCAAAGACGAGCTCGTAAAGCAAATCCCCGTACCCTTCGTGCAACTCCCGACCGTGCTTGGCTCCGTGGTGCCCTCGTATAACATCAAAGGGGTCACGGCGGAATTGAAGTTCACGCCCGAGGCGCTCGCGGGAATCTATCTTGGCAAGATCTCCAAGTGGAACGACCCGGCGATCGAAAAAGCCAATCCCGGCGTGAAGCTTCCCGACACGGGAATCGTGGTGGTCCATCGTTCTGACGGCAGCGGGACCACGTTCGTGTGGACTGATTATCTTTCGAAGGTGAGCCCCGAGTGGAAGTCGAGCGTCGGCAGCAACACTTCGGTCAGTTGGCCGGTCGGGCTCGGTGGCAAGGGCAACGAAGGCGTGACCGGCCTGGTCCGCCAGACCGACGGCTCCATCGGCTATGTGGAGCTAATCTACGCCCTGCAAAACAAAGTTCCATTCGGGGTGGTGAAGAACGCCGCCGGGAACTTCATCAAGGCGAGCCTCGAATCCACCACGGCTGCCGCCTCGGCGGCCAAGTTCACGCCGGGCGATTTCCGCGTCTCCATCACCAATGCTCCCGGCAAGGAAGCCTACCCCATCGCCAGTTTCACCTATCTGCTGGTTCCGACCCGGTGGAAGGATTGTAACAAGGGAAAGATCACAGTGGATTTTCTCCACTGGATGCTCAAAGACGGCCAGCAAATGGCGGAGAATCTGGACTATGCCAAGTTGCCGAAGAACTTAGTGGAGATGGAACAGGCGACGATTCAAAAGATCCAGTAACCTCCGTTCTTGGAAAACGAAAACAAAGGGCGCGGTCTGACCGACCGGCGCCCTTTTCGCGTCTTGGTATACTATTGCCGGGTTCAAGGTGCCGTCGGGTACTGCTTGCGCCGTAATTGCCGCTATCTGGTTGACCACCTTCTCTACCAGGAAGATAAGTACTTTGAAGTTAGCGTGCGCGCGGGAGCCAAGGCCCCTCCGGAGTAGCTGGCCCCGAAAGGGTCATCGTCTCACGGGCTTGAGTGCCGCTAAGGCAACACCCTGACACGAGCTCCGGGTTTACCGCATTTTTGCTGGACGTTCCATTCTAAGATCTTGACGATATGGTTCGAGCAAGTCTGAACAATCGCGCCACGCTCCTCAACCGCGAAGCCTCGTGGCTGAAATTTAATGGGCGCGTGCTAGAAGAAGCCGGAGATCTCCGCAATCCGCTGCTCGAACGCGTCAAGTTCCTGGCGATTTCCGCCAGCAATCTGGACGAATTCTTTGAAGTCCGGGTGGGCGGCCTGTTGCAGCAACTGGAAGACGGCCACAACTCCACCACTCCCGACGGCCTCACCATGGTGGAGGAGCGGGAACTGATCAAAGACGCGACGCACGAGTTCGTCGAGGAACAATATTCCTGCTGGAACGAGCGCCTGCGGCCGGAACTGGCGGAGCAGGGAATTCGCGTCCTCGGTATCGACGAACTGGATGAGGCGGCGTTGGCCTTCGTGGACGACTACTGCGAGCGCGAGCTCGATCCGCTGCTTACCCCGGTCACGGTAGACCCGGCGCATCCCTTTCCTCGCGTGATCAACAAGGCGCTGTGCGTGGGCCTGTTGTTGCGGCGCCGCCGGCGTTCTTCGCTAACCTATACGGGAGTCGTAACCGTTCCGCGAGCGCTTCCTCGGTTAGTTCGCCTGCCGTCGGTCGGGACCATCGATTTCATTTTTCTTGCCGACCTAGTCGTCCATCATGCGGCGCGCATGTACAAGGGCTATGACATCGTTTCTTCCGCCGCCTTCCGCGTCACCCGCAACAGCAACCTCTATCTGCAGGAAGAAGAATCGCGCAACCTGCTGGAATCGGTGCGCGAGGAATTACACAACCGCCGCAAAGGCGACGCGGTGCGGATGGAGATCGAGTCCGAAGCCAACCCCGAGATCATCGAGCGGCTGGGCACGGTGTTTGAACTTCAGCCCTGGCAGATTTTCCCGGTCAACGGTCCGGTGAATCTTTCCCGGCTGTTCAACATTTACGATGAAGCGGCGCGGCCGGACTTGAAATTTCACGCCTATGTGCCCCGGGAGCTGCGGCTGACCGCGAAGTCCCACGATCTGTTTGAGGAGTTGCGCCGGCACGACATTCTGCTCCACCATCCCTACGATTCTTACGATGCCGTTCTGTCGTTCATCAAGGCGGCCGCCGAAGATGATCGCGTGCTCTCCATCAAGCAGACGCTGTACCGGACGGGCGAGCATTCGCAGGTGGTTCAGGCGCTGATGGCGGCAGCGGCACACAAGGAAGTTACGGCGGTCGTCGAGCTGAAAGCGCGCTTCGATGAGGCGTCGAACATCCGCTGGGCGCGCGATCTGGAAGATGCCGGCGTGCAGGTCTTCCACGGGCTGGTCGCTCTGAAGACGCACTGCAAGCTTTCTCTGTTGGTGCGGCGCGATCCCGACGGCGTAACTCGCCAATACGCGCACCTGGGTACGGGAAACTACAACGCGGTCACGGCCCGCATCTATACCGATCTCAGTCTGCTCACGGCCGACCCGGAGATTACCAGCGCGGTGCACGATGTTTTCAGTTTTCTGACCGCCTATGCTGAACACCCCAGCTACGGGCCGCTGCTGGTGGCGCCGCTGGATATGGCGGAAAAGTGCATGCGCCTGATCGAGCGCGAGGCGGAGCATGCGCGCCAGGGGCGGCCGGCGCGCATCGTCGCCAAGATGAACGCCCTGCTCGACGTGCATATCGTCCAAGCTTTGTACCGTGCTTCGCAGGCTGGGGTGGACATTGAACTCCTCGTGCGGGGTATGTGCGCGCTGCGGCCGGGGGTGCGTGGCCTCAGCGACCGCATCCGCGTGCGCAGCATCCTGGGCCGGTTTCTGGAGCACACCCGCATCTTTTACTTCGAGAACGGCGGCGAGCCCGAAGTTTACGTCGGCAGCGCCGATTGGATGAATCGCAATTTGCACGGGCGCGTCGAAGTTTTGTTTCCGCTCAAGAACCCGCTCTTGCGCGACCGCGTGGTGCATGAGATTCTGGCAGCGTATCTCGCCGACAATGTGAAATCGCGATTTTTGCAAAAAGACGGCCGCTACTTGCGTTCCTGGCAATCGCCGAAGGGACGCGGCAAGAGGCCGCCGCGAGGGGCTGCCGCCTTCTGCGCCCAGGATTTTCTTATTGGACTAGCGGAGGGCATCAAGACGCCGGAGGAGATTCCGGCTTCTATCCCTCGGCGGTCCCCGCGGGCTTCGAACGGGCGAGCCTTAATCGGCCGACCTTCGGTTGGACGAGCGTCGATCGGACGAACCGTGAACGGAAAGGAATAGTCACTCCGAAATGTTTCTCTATTTTTTGCGCCACGCCAGTGCCGGGCAAACCTTGAGCAGCGCCAAGAAGGACGAAAAGCGCGGCCTCGACAAAGACGGCATCGAGCAATGCGGCTATATCGGGCGCGCCCTGGCCGCGCTGGGCGTGCAGGTGGAAGTCATCGTCACCAGCCCCCTCAAACGCTCCACGCAAACCGCGGCGCTGGTGGGAAACGAAATGGGGCACGAAGGCAAGCTGGTCAAGGAAAACGCGCTGCGTCCTCAGGCGAGTTTTTCGGATTTTCAAAAGATGCTGGAAAAATATGCCCGCCAGGACTCCGTGCTGCTGGTGGGGCATAACCCGAACCTGGGCGAATTTCTGGGACGCGTGATCAGCGACAGTGGATGCGAAGCCGTGGTTGAGCTCAAAAAAGGGGCCGTGGCCAAAGTCGAAATGCGGCGCAATTCCGGCTCGCTAAGCTGGTCCATCACGCCCCGTATTTTGCGCACGCTTCACGCCGCGGCTACAGAAAGCTCGCGCCCGAAGACTTCGCGGAAGTAGGCTCGGTCCTTCTCAATCGACCATACTTCCAGGTCCACACTGGCCTTTCCGCGCGGCGTCAGCTTCATGGAAACTCTGCCGTTGCGCGCCGAGACTGCGACCTTCCCGACCGACTGGCTTCTCCCCATATTCAGCGCTCGCGCGATGCGGAGCAAGATCGACGCTTTGGTTACGTTCTCCCGCTCCTCGGGACTCAAGGCGCTCATCGGGCCCTCTCCCGCAGTGGGGCGCGACTTCCCCAGGTAGCGCGCGATACAGCCAATAATGCGCCGTTGCTGTGGGGTGTAGCCCAGAATTTCCGAGTTCGCGATGATGTAGTAAGTGTGGCGATGGTGTCCGTTGCGGTTCACGTAGTCGCCGACTTCGAACAGCATGGCTGCGGCTGAAAGCCATTCGCGATATTCCGCGGGAAGCTGGTGCACCGACTTCAGCGAGGAAAACAGCAGCAAGGCCGCGTCGCGCACATGCAGCGCATGATGCAGGTCGATCCGGTAATGTTCGACCGCGCGCTTAATCGACTCCCACCGTTCCGATTCAATGGCCCGGCCCGATCTCGTGCTGCGGTCGTAGTCCGCCGCCATCTGGGCCAGAATGCCGTCGCGCAACCCCAGCGCCGAATAGCGAAACCCGGCAAGATGGCATCGCTCCAGCAATTCGGCATACGCGACCGCGCCGGCACAAATGATTTCAGCGCGGCGCGGACCGATTCCGGGAATCTTGCGCCGCTCGTCCAACGTCAAGCGCGTAATCTGGTTGGCAAGGCGGCGGATCATCTCGTCGGTGGCATAGGTGGCCGGCCGGTTCTTCTTAGGACGAGCTAGGCTGGGACGAGCCATGTGGCGGGCGGCGCCCACCAGCGCCGCCGCGGTTCCGGAGGTGGCGATCACGGCGCCCACGCGCGCGGCCTTGATGCGGTCTTGAATGCGCGTGATCTCTCGCGCCACGAATTCCTGGAGCCGCTTCAGTTCGCTCTTGCGCGGCGGATCGTGCTTGAGGAATTCGCCGGTCAGGCGCACTGCCCCGAGCGGCAAGCTAACCGTATCCCGAAGCTGCCCTTGGCGCGAAAGCGTGAGTTCGCAGCTTCCGCCCCCGAGGTCCACCAGCAGAAGGCTGTGGGCATCGAAGCGGCCGGCGGAGACGATGCCGAGGTGAATGAGGCGGGCCTCCTCCAGTCCGGAAACAATTTCGATCGTCCAGCCGGTGGTGGAGCGCACCCATTCCACAAATGCACGCGAATTGCGGGCATCGCGCAGCGCCGCGGTGGCCACCACCCTGACGGAATCCGCGCCGCATTCCTGGATGGCACGATTGAAACGGCGCAATACCTGTACCGTTTGCGACATAGATTCCGGCGCAAGCAATCCGCCACTGAAGACGCCTGCGCCCAAGCGAGTGACCTCGCGGTCTTCGTGGATTGCCTTCAGGCGTCCGGCGTGGAGGCGCGAAATTTTCAGGCGGACCGAATTCGAGCCGATGTCGATGGCGGCAAAGGTGGGCATGGAGGCAACGATCGAATGTTAACGATCAGTATTCTCACAACCGGGGCTGGTCGCGCAACTCTACCGCCGCGGGAGCAAGCGATCTTCCGCAGTGGTGGTGGAGTGCGGCAGTCCCCGGAGAGCGACCTCAGTGTGTTCGACCTCTCGCCCAGGGAAGTGGTTGGTGTACATTGGATAACCGTTGATAGCGTTAGCCGTCTAAACTTTCTGATTCCCCTCAAATGCCGAAGCAAGTTCGTCGGCGCTTTTGTTATAACGAACCCGCGAAGGCTCAATGAGAACCGGAGCACTGCGTACAGGGTAAAAGCCATGGAAAGAGCGACGGGCGAGGAGCAAGGTGGAATGTCGGCAGCGACCACCGCCAGGAATTTGACGCGGGAGCATGCGTATTCTTGGGCTAACACAATGGCGCTCGCGGGAATCGCAGCGACCATTGCACTGGTTCATCTCTTCACCAACGTTCGCTATGGTTTTCATCGCGATGAACTTCAGACTTTGAGCGATGCTCTCCATCTCGACTGGGGATTCGTTGCTTATCCACCATTGACACCCCTGCTGGAGCGAATTGGCCTGGGGATCTTCGGTGTTTCGTTGGTCGGCCTGAGGCTCTTCTCGGTAATTGCGCAGGCTGTGGCCGTGTTCATTGCTGGGTTAATGGCGCGAGAACTTGGCGGCGGGCGGCGGGCCCAGGTCGCAGCGGCGGTTGCGGTCGCGCTTTCGCCCCTGTCTCTGTTTGAGGGAACGGAGTTTCAATACACATCGTTCGATTACTTGTGGTGGGTGCTGATTGCCTATTTCGTGATCCGTCTACTGAAGACGGAGAACCCGCGGTGGTGGTTGGCGATTGGAGCGGTTGTTGGTGTCGGCTTGATGACCAAGTACACGATCGCGTTTCTTGTGGCTGGGATTCTGGGTGGATTGCTGTTGACGCAAGCCCGCCGTTTTCTCGGAAGCTGGTGGCTCTGGGGCGGCGCCGTGCTGGCGCTGCTGATTTTTCTGCCGAATCTCATATGGCAGTTGCGCCATGATTTCGTCTCGCTGCACTTCCTCAGGCATATTCACACCCGCGACGTGGGCGAGGGGCGGGCGAATGGATTCCTGCGCGATCAGTTCGTGATCTGCGCCAATCGGCTTGCGGCGCCGCTGTGGATCGCAGGCCTGGTGGGCTTCTTGCGCGACCGACGCTACCGTCTACTGGCCTGGATGTACTTAATCCCACTGGCGATCTTCTGGTTTGCGAAGGGACGAGGATATTATCTGGGAGCGGCGTATCCGATGCTGATGGCGATGGGTGCGACCGCGTGCGAACGCTGGTTGCAGCCTCTGCCGCGAATGTGGCGATGGACCGTGGAAACGGCGTACCTCACCGCGTTGGTGGCTTGGGGGCTGTATATCTGCACAGCAGTCTTGCCGCTGGCGTCCAGCGGTCCGCTTAAGGATTTTGCTCTGAACAACAACGGCGACATGCGCGAGGAGATTGGATGGAACGAGTTGGTGAAGACGGTCGCTGGCATTCGGGATTCCTTGCCTCAGGAGCAGCGGGAGACCGTGGGAGTGTTGGTGGGAAACTACGGAGAGCAGGGCGCAATCGAGATTCTGGGTCCGGCGTACCACCTGCCTCCGCCCATCAGCGGGACCAACTCGGCCGGGCTGCGCGGATATCCTGCGACACCTCCGTCACCACTGATCGTGCTCGGTTTATCGCGTGAATACGTCGAGAAGACATTTACCGGGTGCCGGCTAGCGGGCCATAACGGCAATCCCTATGGCGTCCACAACGAGGAGAGCGAGGATCATCCTGACATTTTTGTGTGTGGCGGCCCGCGCCTGTCTTGGCCCGAGTTCTGGAAGAAATACCAGAGTTTCGGCTGAAGGCAAACCGCCCATGCCTGCGGGCCCGCGCCGGTGGAGGCTGCCGAGAGAGGCGGTGTCCCCGCCCGGTTGAACGGGCGAGGCGTCCGTCGCTCCGCCGAAAAGATATGAAAGCTCACTGATTGCCCAACCATCGCGGTAGTGTCTTAAACACTTTTTTAAGACACTACCCCAACCGCTTTTTAACCAGTTTGTAACAACCCTCTGCTAGCCTCAGCACGGAATGTCCAACCAAGCCCTGCCCCGGCCGCGTTTCAACGCTCCCGAACCGGAGCGGGGGTCCAAGGCCGCCCTGAAAATCGAAGCCAGAACGGCGCCGTTGTTGCAGGGGAAGGTCAGCGAAATCCCCGACGCTGCTTTTGGCTGGGCAATGCGCCTTTGTGGCGTGGCGGTGGTCGCGCTGCTGGGCTTAATCGTTTACCAACTGGTGGTGGGCTCCACGCTCTCCTGGCATGCTTTTGGCTGGAAGTTCTTTGGTCAATCGGAATGGAATCCGGTGTCGGATCAGTACGGTGCGCTGCCCTTCATCTTCGGCACGATCGTGTCGTCGCTGCTGGCGCTCGTGATCGCCGTGCCGCTATCTCTTGGGGTAGCGGTCTTCATTACTGAGATGTGCCCGGTCGGGCTGCGCGGAATTCTTTCTTTTACTACCGAGCTTCTGGCCGCCATTCCCAGCGTGGTCTACGGACTCTGGGCGATCTTCGTTCTGGTGCCGGTACTGCGCGAATATGTACAGCCGTTTCTGGCTCAGACGCTCGGTTGGACGGGCCTGTTCAGCGGGCCGCCCTACGGCATCGGCATGTTGGCCGCGGGCGTGATTCTGGCGATCATGATCATTCCCATCATCTCATCGATCACCCGCGAAGTGCTCACCGTGGTTCCTCAGCATCAGCGGGAAGCGGTGCTGGCGCTGGGCGCGACGCGCTGGGAAATGATCCGCATGGGCGTGCTGCGCAACGCGCGGGCGGGAATCGTGGGCGCCATCATTTTGGGACTCGGCCGCGCACTCGGCGAGACCATGGCGGTCACCATGGTGATCGGCAACCGTCCGGAAATTGCCAAGTCGCTGTTTGCTCCGGGATATACCATGGCTAGCGTACTCGCCAACGAATTCACGGAGGCGACTGGCGATCTGTATCTTTCCGCATTGATCGAGATTGGCTTGGCGCTGTTCTTTGTCACCATTGTGGTCAACGCGCTGGCACGGCTTATGGTGTGGAGCGTTACTCGAGGCCAACCGTCAAGAAGCATTGCTTAAACGGAAAACGCCTGATTCGAAAATGCCTGACACGAACTCCAATTCGGCAGCGGTGCTGGTTCAGCCGATCGACGTCCCGCCCATCAGCTTGCGGCGGCGCGTGGTGGACCACGCGATGACCGCCATCGCCGTGCTCACCGTCGCGCTTGTGCTTCTGCCGCTCTTCGCCATCTTTGCCTATCTGGTCTACAAGGGCATCGGCTCGATCAATCTTGCCTTCCTCACGCAGACTCCCAAGCCGGTAGGCGAGCCCGGCGGCGGCATGGCGAACGCCATCGTCGGCTCCATGGTCATTCTGGGCATCGCCAGTCTGCTCGGTGTGCCGCTCGGCATTGGCGCGGGCATCTTTCTCTCCGAGTACGGACGCAACCGCTATGGCGACATTGTGCGCTTTGTCTCCGACGTCCTGAACGGCGTGCCCTCGATCGTGATCGGCATTGTGGCGTACGGGCTCGTCGTGATGCGCCAGAAACACTTTTCGGCGCTGGCCGGCGGCGTCGCGCTCGCTATCATGATGATTCCGACCATCGCGCGAACGACCGAGCAGATGCTGCTGCTTGTTCCGCAGGCCATTCGCGAAGCCGCTTATGGTCTGGGCGTTTCCCGCTGGCGCACCACGCTGTCGATTACGCTGCGCACGGCGACGTCAGGAGTTATTACCGGCGTCATGCTGGCCTTCGCGCGCGTGGCCGGAGAAACGGCGCCGCTGCTGTTCACCGCATTTGGAAATCAGTTCTGGAATTGGAAGTCGGACCAGCCGACGGCGGCGCTGTCGCTGCAAATCTTCACCTACGCTATCTCGCCCTTCGATGAATGGCACAAGCAGGCCTGGGCGGGCGCGCTGGTTTTGATTGTGCTCATCGTGGGCGCGGTCGCGGCGGTGCGCATCGCGGTACGGCGCGGAACGTTGGCGGGAGCTTAAGGAACTATGGGCGTCGGAATAACAGTCGAGCACCTGAATGCGTTTTACGGCAAGACGCAGGCCTTGTTCGACGTCAACATCACGGTCCTGGCCAACCACGCGACCGCGCTCATTGGCCCTTCGGGCTGTGGGAAATCCACGTTTATACGCTGTCTGAACCGCATGCACGAAACCATTCCCGAGGCGCGGGTCGAGGGCTCGGTGCGCATCGGCGACCTCAGCGTTTATAACGGAACTTCGGCCACGCAGCTGCGCCGCCGCGTGGGCATGGTGTTTCAGAAGGCGAATCCGTTCCCCACCATGTCCATTTACGACAACGTGGCCGCCGGGCTCAAGCTGAACGGTTTTCGCAACCGCAAGAAACTGGATGAGGTTGTCCATAAATCCCTGCACAGTTCCGCGCTGTGGGACGAAGTCAAAGATCATCTCCACAAGAAATCCGGCGCCAGCCTCTCCGGCGGTCAGCAACAGCGTCTGTGCATCGCGCGCGCTTTGGCCGTCCAGCCGGAGGTTTTGCTCATGGATGAACCCTGCTCGGCGCTCGATCCGATCTCGACCGGCAAGATCGAGGAGCTGATTTTTCAATTAAAAGAGCAATACACCATAGTGATTGTGACGCATAATATGCAGCAGGCCGCCCGCGTGGCCGAGTTTACTGGATTTTTTCTACTGGGCAAGATGATCGAGTTCGACAAGACCGAAAAGATATTTACCAATCCTTCCGACAAACGCACGGAAGACTACGTCACCGGCAGATTCGGATAAAGAGGCTTCGGATAATGCGCACGCGTTTTCAGCAGCAGATGGAGGAGCTCCGGGAGAAACTGCTCCGCATGGGCGGTCTCGCGGAACTGGCGGTGGATCGCGCCTGCCAGGCATACACCGAACGCGATCTCACACGGTGCCAGCTCGTCCTCGAAAACGAGAGCCACATCAACGCCGCCGAGCGCGAGATCGACGAACTCGCCTTCGACATCCTGGCCACGCAGCAACCGGCGGCCGTCGATCTGCGCTTCATTCTCGCGGTCACCAAGATCAACGCCGATCTTGAGCGCGTAGGCGATCAGGCGGTGAACATCGCCGAGCGCGTGATGGACATGATTGAATTGCCGGCCGTCGAGTTGCCGGTCGATATCGCACGCCTGGCCACCGCCGCCAGCGCCATGGTCCGGCGCGCCCTGGAGTCGTTCGTAGAAGGGAAAGCCGAGCTCGCCCAGGCCGTTCTGGAAATGGACCACGTCGTGGACCGGATGCGCGACGAAGCCTTTATCATGCTCGTGCGAAAGATGAATGAAGAGCCGCAAGTGACTCAGCAAGCGTTAGATGCTCTCCTGGTGGCACGCAATCTAGAACGTGTCGCCGACCACGCCACCAACATTTCCGAGGATGTCATTTTCTGGGTACTGGGAGCCGATGTTCGCCATCATGCACAGGCGGCATCGGCCGCTCCCCGCCCGGAAAGACGCGAGCAAATCTAAGCCTAAACAGACTGCGGAACTCCTGTAGAGACGGGGCTTGCCCCGTCTCGGTTTGGGAAGGGCACGACTTCAGCCGTGCCGTAAGTCGCCGAAAATCTGTCTACTCTTTAGCGCCCGAGGTGAGCTTCTTGGCCCTCGCTGAGTTCTTCCGCAGCCTGTTAAACCTGCAAACAACCTGCCGAGATCGCCGCCGCATTCTTCCCGCGCTATAATGCAGCCGTCCCGGGGGTACAGGATGAAACCACAAGAGTTTAGCCATATCTTTCACGCTCAGACCCCGTTGACGACTGCGAGGCTGGTGCTGCGTCCACTTCGCCCGGAGGATGCGAGCGATCTCTTCCACTATGCGCACGACCCGGAAGTCACCGAGTACACCACCTGGGAGGCGCATCGCACGGTAGAGGACAGCCGCAGATTCATTGAGGAAACAATCGCCGCATATCAGCGCGGTGAAAACACCGAACTGGCAATGGAACTAAAGGCCGGCAAAAAGGTGGTTGGTACTTGCGGGATGGTGTCGGTCTCGGCGGAACATTGCCGCGGCGAACTGGCCTTTGCCATGGCCAAGGAGCATTGGGGAGGCGGCTTGATGGCCGAGGCGCTGAAAGCGGTGCTCGCGTTTGGATTCGGACCGCTGGAGTTGAATCGTATCTGGGCGAAGGTGGATCCGGACAACATGAAGACCACTCTCGTGCTGAGGCGCGCCGGTTGGCAGTTCGAAGGCACCTTGCGCCAGGATGTGAAGGTGCGGGGTACGTTTCGCGATGTAAAGCTGTATTCGTTGCTGAAGACGGAGTTCGCCACCTCGTCGATGAAGTAGCTGATTCTGAGTGAAATCGCCTGCACTCATCATCAAGTCACACCCCTACCGGCCGCGCCAACTGCGAAGCCACCAGCTTCCACTCCCCGTCGCATTTCCGCAGCACGTCAAGATAAACGTAGCGCACGCTGAATCGCTTTCCACCGGCCTCTACTTCGTCCGACTCCGACCCATGCACCACCGCAGTGTCGCCAAACACGCGAATCCGGCGCCCGGTGGAAACAATCGATGGATAACGAATCGCCCCCGCCCGAAAATTATCCAGCACATCTTGCTTGGTGAAAGCCCGGCCAGCCTCGTTGTACTGCACGTAGTCATCGGCGAAGATCCGCGCCAGCGCGGTGAGATCGGCGCTCATCAACGCCCGGTCTCCAGCCTCGTGCAGCGCCAGAATCTGTTGCTCGTCGTTCGCAATCGACATAACTCTCCTGTAGAGACGCGGCTTGCCGCGTCTCCGCCGGCGGCCCTGGTGTCACGCTGCCACCCGGCAGTCACTTTCTCGATCATCCACAAATGTGTAATCTCACGCTAGGGCTAACACTGGCATGGGATTTCTAAGCTACCTTCTATACCCGTGGGGCTTTCTGCTCCAGGGACTAGCCATCGTCCACTTCATCCGGCGGCGGCCTGACACGTACTGGATTTTTATCATCCTGTTTCTGGGGCCGCTCGGCGCGATTATCTATCTCGCGGTGGAGGCGCTTCCCGACATCGGACTGCTGGGACAGTCTTTCAAAGTCTTCCCGCGCCGCAAGCGCATCGGCGAACTGGAAGCCGCGATTCATGACAACCCGTCCGCCGGAAACTACGAGGAACTCGGCGACCTGTACATGGACGACGGCAAGCTCCAGCAAGCGCGAGTCGCTTTCGACAAAGCCATCGCCGCCCGCGCCGATACTCCCGATCCTTTTTACCGCCGTGCCGTCTGCGCCATCCACCTAGGCGATGCCGCAGCCGCACTACCCGACCTGGAGCGAGTGGTCGCGAAAGACCCCGACTACGATTTTCTACGCGCCGCCGGATTGCTCGCCCACGCCTACGCGCAAACCGGACAAAAAGAAAAGGCCGAGACGCTCTTCCGGCAGGTGACGATTACGTCGACGCTGTCAGAAACGTACTTGAATTTCGCCGACATGCTGGCCTCCGAGGGCCGCAACGCCGAAGCCCGCGAGTGGGCGCAAAAGGTGCTGGATAAGAAACCCACCATGCCCGGCTACCTGCGGCGGCGCGAGCGGCCGTGGTTCCGGCGGGCGAAAGATGTGTTGAAGCGACTGCCAGCGGGAAGTGGTAAATGCTGAGTGCGAATGAAGGCCAGACCGGTGAGGCGCTGGCTCTCCTGGCGCGCTTGCGCGCATTCTGCTTTCCCGGCGGGGAGGATGCTGCGCGCCGCATTCGAGCCATCCGCACCACCGAGAAGGGCGAGATCCGTATGTCGCCCGAGGCGCGCTGGATCCCGTTTACGGCAGAACAACTCACCGACAGCACGCGCAGCAGCTTCCGCTGGGAAGCCCGCATTAACCCCGGTAAGATCTCTTCGGCTGTGGTCACCGACGCCTACGAAGAAGGCCATGGACGCCTCGCCATTAAGCTCGGGGGCGTACTGCCGGTGAAAAAGATAACCGGCCCAGACGCCGACAAAGGCGAACTAGCGCTACTTTAGTTCTATCGCGTTCTGCCCGTCCGCTCTGCTGAACCATCCATCGCTGGATTGGACCGCCGTCGGTCCGCTCGCGTTGCGAGTTCGCGACCGCGAAGACCCAACCGGCACCGCCATCGATATCGACATCGGTGACGATGGCCGCCTGCTCGGTTGCCGCGCCGATCGCCCCGCCGCGGTTGGAAAGAAAGCCGTCATGACCCCGTGGTTTGCCTCTTGCGCCGACTTTCGCGAGTGGGAAGGCCTCCGCGTCCCTACGCGACTTGAAGCCTGCTGGCATCCGTCCTTAGATCCGTTCATCTATTTTCGAGCGGAGATTGTGTCGTTTGCCGCTGTCCGTAGCTCGCAATTAGCACTTAGCATTTAGCACTTAGCCAAAACCGAACTTGACGACCGACGTCGTCGTCTAGATGCGGACTGCTGACTGCTGCCGTTGGAGTGCTATCCTTCCACCGATGCAACTTTCCTACCTCGAATGCACCCGCTGCGGAGAGCATCTCTCCGCCGACCGCCCGCAGAATATCTGCCCCAAAGACGGTGGCGTGCTTTTCGTCCGTTACGATCTCGCCAGTCTGAAAGGGAAGTTGCGTCTCGAAGAATTATCGGGCCGCGTGGCCAGCATGTGGCGTTACGCCGAAGTTCTTCCCAAGCTCCACGCGGATGAAAAACCCGTCACGCTGGGCGAAGGATTCACGCCGATGCTCGCCAGCCACGAGTATCCGAGCGTCTTCATCAAGGATGAAGGCCTGAATCCAACCGGATCGTTCAAAGCGCGCGGCATGTCGGCCGCCGTGACCATGGCCAGACATTATGGACTGAAGAAGTTGGCGGTTCCTTCCGCCGGAAACGCCGGCGGCGCGCTGGCGGCCTACGCGGCAGCGGCGGGCATCGAAGCTCACATCTTTATGCCGAGAGATGTGCCCATGGCAAATCGTATGGAATGCGATTACTACGGCGCGCACGTCACTCTGGTCGACGGCCTGATCGGCGACTGCGCCCGCATGGTCGCCGAACGCGCGACGAAGGAAGGCTGGTTCGATGTCTCGACCCTCAAAGAGCCCTTCCGCGTCGAAGGCAAGAAGACGATGGGCTACGAGGTTGCCGAACAGCTTGGCTGGAAGCTGCCGCAAGGCATCATCTATCCAACCGGCGGCGGCGTGGGCATGATTGGCATGTGGAAGGCCTTCGATGAGATGGAGGAGCTGGGCTGGATCGGCTCCGAGCGTCCGAAGATGATTACCGTGCAGGCCGCGGGTTGTGCTCCGATTGTGAAGGCATGGGAAGCGGGCAGCTCTTCTGGAACGAAGAGCGCTTCTGGAATGTGGATCAGCGAAATGTGGACCGACGCCGCGACCTTCGCCGCTGGCTTGCGCGTCCCGAAAGCGTATGGCGATTATCTAATTCTCGACATTCTGAAGAAAAGCCACGGCACAGCCGTCGCCGCGACCGATGAGGAAATTCTCGCGGCCACGCGGCACTGGGCCAGCATGGAAGGCGTGTTCGCCGCGCCCGAAGGAGCCGCATCCCTGGTTGCTTATCGGAAGCTGCGCGCCAGCGGCTTCTTCCGCGCGGAAGATACAGTTGTGCTCTTCAATACCGGATCGGCCTACAAGTATCTCGATATGATCGCAGCGCAAGAGAAGAAGGTGCGGCCGGAGCCGCCCGCTTCACGAACGATCGGCGGAATCATAGGCCCGTATTGAAGGTACGCCGTGTAGAGACGGGGCTTGCCCCGTCTTTTTTGCGCGCGGAAGACGTTTGCTGGCTGGAGACGCGGCAAGCCGCGTTTCCACCGGGGGCCGACTGGTCCGCAGCACAGAAACCGTGACCTTTCCCTTCCAACGCGATTTGCATCGGCAACGGCGCGAAGGCATGGTCCGCACGCAACTCGCCGATCGCGGCATTCGCGATGCACGCGTCCTCGACGCCATGCGCAAAACGCCGCGGCACGAGTTCGTCCCCGGGCCTTTTCGGCAGGACGCCTACGAAGATCACCCGCTGCCCATCGGCGAAGGGCAAACCATTTCGCAGCCTTACATCGTGGCCGCGATGCTCGAGCACCTCGCGCTTCACGGGAATGACCGCGTGCTCGAAATCGGCACCGGTTCCGGCTACGTGACGGCCTTGCTGTCGCTGCTCTCGGCCGAGGTGTATTCGGTGGAGCGCCACGCGCCACTGGCCGCCTTGGCGGAAAGTACGCTGCAGCGATTGGAGTATTGCAACGTGAAGATCAGAGTCGGCGACGGCAGCCAGGGTTGGGCGGAGTACGCGCCGTTCGACGCCATTCTCGTTTCCGCCGCAACGCGCGAAATGCCGCCAGCCTTGTTCGCTCAGTTGCGCGAAGGCGGACGATTGGTGTTGCCGGTCGGCCCGCCTTTCAGTCAGGAGCTGCAATTGATCCGCAAGGTCGGCGAGCGGCCCGAGGTGAATATTCTTGAAGGCTGCCGGTTTGTGCCCCTGGTGGAGGGAAGCGTGGACGGAGAATAGGAAGTCAGAAGTCAAATTGCAGAAGTAACGTCTCCAGTTCACGATCAAAATCGAAGGGATTCACTTCTGCAATTTGACTTTTGACTTCTGCAATCCCGCGATCGACCACTGCTTTACAATTAAGCCGTGGGCCTCCTCCGAAATCTGAAGATCACGCTGGAGATGATCAAATGGGAGCACTCTATCTTCGCGCTCCCGTTTGCGCTCTGCGGAGCCATGCTGGCCGCCGGCGGTCTGCCGGCATGGCGGCAACTGGCGTGGATCGTCGTCGCCATGGTCTCGGCGCGCTCGGCCGCCATGGCCTTCAACCGCCTGGCCGACGCCTCGATTGACGCCGCCAATCCTCGCACTGCGACTCGCGCTCTACCGATCGGAGAGTTGACGCCGTCGTTTGTGAGTGCGTTCGTTTGGGTCGCGTGCGGAATTTTTGTTCTCGCCGCCTCACAGCTCAATCGACTAACGCTGCTGCTTTCGCCGGTGGCGCTGGCGGTGATTCTGCTTTATTCGTACACCAAGCGATTCACGCGCTGGTCGCATCTGTTTCTCGGGTTTGCCCTGGGAATTGCGCCGACGGCCGCGTGGATCGCGGTTCGCGGGTCGCTCGATCCGCGGATCCTGCTGCTCACCGCCGCGGTAACGTTCTGGGTCGGCGGCTTCGACGTGATCTACGCCTGCCAGGATCATGACTACGACCGCAGTCATGATTTGCACTCCGTGCCGCGGCATCTCGGAATCAGAACCGCGCTCGTCATCGCCCGCTTATTTCACATCGTGATGCTTGGACTGCTGGTTGCGCTGATCGTGACTTTCGGCTTAGGTAAGCTGGCAGTCGCCGGAGTGATTGCCGTGGCTGCGCTGTTGCTGTATGAACACACGCTGGTGCGCCACGACGACCTGAGCAAGCTGAACGCGGCGTTCTTCACCATGAATGGCGTGATTTCGGTGGTGTTCTTTTTCTTTGTAGCGGCCGACCGCCTAATCCGACTGTAGAGACGCGGCTTGCCGCGTCTCCTGCCGCGTCTGGAGCAGACGGGGCAAGCCCCGTCTCTACACGGAAGGTGTCCGCGCGGGCGTCACAAACCGATGTGATCCGTCGCAACAGCTGGGTTATTATTGAATAGATGCCCGCTCCCCACCCATTTCAGACCGACGATCCGCGCCTGCTCCCGATCAAAGATAAGGTCCTCGCCGGTGAACGCCTGAACGAGGCCGATGCGCTTGCGCTTTATGGGACGGGCGACATCCTTGCCGTGGGTTGGCTCGCCAACTTAGTTCGCGAGCGGATGCATGGCGACAAGGCGTATTTCAACGTTAACCGCCATATCAATCCGACGAATGTTTGCGTGGCCGCCTGTCGTTTGTGCGCCTTCGGCCGCAAGAAAGACACTCCGGGCGCTTACACCATGGCGCTTGAAGAAGCCTTCCAGACGGCCGCTTCCGGCTACACCGAGGCGGTCACTGAGTTTCACATTGTCGGCGGGCTCCATCCCGATTTGCCGTTCCAATATTTTCTTGACCTGGTTTCCGGATTGAAAGAGCGTTTTCCGCAAGTCCATATGAAGGCCTTTACCATGGTGGAAGTCGCGTACCTGGCGAAGCGGGCGAAGCTGACGATCCGCGAGACGCTGGAAAGAATGAAAGAAGCAGGCGTCGATTCATTGCCGGGCGGCGGCGCTGAGATTTTTTCCGACCGCGTGCGGCACATCATCTGCGATCACAAGATTGACGGCGATCAATGGCTCGATACCGCGCGCCTCGCCCACCAGATCGGGCTGAAGTCGAACGCCACCATGCTCTACGGCCACATCGAAGACGACGAAGACCGCGTCGATCATCTGCTCAAGCTGCGCGCCTTGCAGGATGAAACCGGCGGCTTCCAGACTTTCATTCCGCTGGCCTTTCATCCGGCGAACACGCCGCTGCAGCATCTTTTCACGACTACCGGCATGACCGACATCAAGCAGATTGCCGTCAGCCGCCTGGTGCTCGATAACTTTGCGCACATCAAGTCTTACTGGCAGATGATGACGCCGAAGATTGCGCAGATCTCGCTGCGCTTTGGAGCCGACGATATCGACGGCACCGTTGTCGAGGAAAAAATTTACCACGATGCGGGAGCTACCACTCCGCAAGGTCTGCGGCGGCACGATCTGGTGCGCTTGATCCAGGAAGCGGGGCGCGAGCCGATTGAGCGCGATACGCTCTACCGGCCGGTGACGCGGACCGAGACTTCTTTTACCGTGTCTGTGTAACACTCCTCCCTGGTGTTATTGAGTCGCTTGTAAGGAGTACGATTCTTACCGTTCCCCGCAAAAATAGTGATTTGCTCATGCCGCATTGTGCGGTACCATTCCTGTTTCTCGCGCTGTTGCCCGGGGGGCGGCAGTTATGCGATTCTTCAAGGTCTATTTTGCGCTGGCGTGCCTGGTTTCGTGGTCGTGCTGGAGCTTTGCCGGCGACCCGCAGTGGGTGGAAGTACGTTCGCCGAACTTTTCCGTGATCACCGATGCCGGCGACAAGCGCGGCCGGGATGTCGCACTCCACTTCGAGCAGATGCGTTCCGTGTTTGGAACGCTGATGACCAAGGCCAACGTGAATCTGTCGGTTCCCCTGCAAATCGTGGCCTTCCGAAGCACCAAGGAGATACGGCAAGTGGCGCCGGTTTTCAACGGAAAGCCCACGGAAATGGCTGGACTGTTCCAGGGCGGCGAGGATCGCAGCTTCATCATGCTGGATATGTCCGTGGACAATCCCTGGTCCGTGGTCTTTCATGAATATGCGCACCAGTTGATGAATGGCAATCTATCGGTGCGCACCGATCCCTGGTTCGAGGAGGGGTTCGCCGAGTATTTTTCGAGTATCGAGGTCGATCATAAGGAAGCCCGTGTCGGCAAGATTCCCGAAGATACTTACCGCATCCTGCAACAGAACGGAATGATGCGCATTGCGGATCTGTTTCGGGTGCAGCAGTATTCGAAGACTTATAACGAGAATGGAGACCATCGCAGCGTGTTTTATGCGGAGTCGAGCCTGTTAGTCCACTATCTTTATGACAATCAGCTGATGCTGAAACTGGCGGACTATTTCGATGTGCTGCGCAACCAGAAGAAAACGGTTGAGCAGGCGACGCAGCAAGCGTTTGGGATGACGCCGGAGCAGTTCGATAAAGTACTCCGTAATTACTTGAGTAGTGGCCGATTCAAGTACTACCCCATCCCGACTCCTTCCGGGATCGTCGCGGCCCAGTTTTCCGAGACGCCGGTGAGTTTGATGGATGCCCGCGCCGTGCTCGCCGACATCGATGCCCATTCCCCTGACCACCGAGAGCGTGCGCTGGGCGAATTTGAGGAAGTGCTCAAGACGGATCCCAACAACGCTTCTGCGCTGCGAGGAGCCGGGTACTCGTATCTGCAAAAGCAGGACTTCGAGCATGCCGGAGAGTATTTCCGGCGGGCCGCCGAGCGCGACAGCAAAGATCCTCGAGTGCATTATTACAACGCCTTGATGATGAACCGCGCGGGAGTTTTCGCGGGTGGCGCCAAGGCGGATGAGATGAAGAAGGAACTGGAGACCGCCATCGCGCTCGATCCTAAACTCGCCGATGCGTACTCCCTGCTGGCCTTCGCGCAGGCGTTTTCCGGCGAGCCTGAAAAGGGTCTGACGACCATGAAGAAAGCGGTGGAGCTATCTCCGAGAAACGAGATGTATCAGGTCAATCTGGCCAACATCTACATGGCGAATCGAAAAGTCGGCGAGGCCATCGCGCTCTTACGCGCATTGGCCGGCAGCGGGAATCCCGAGGTGGGAAACCGCGCCGCGGCAACGTTGGCGCAGGCTGAGAGCTTCCAAGAACGGTCGAAGTCGTTCCGGCCGCACATCGAAAGCAGAGCAACCGAGAATGTCGAGGCCGCGCGCGATCCTGCAGGCATTTCCGAGGGAAAAGTTGAGGCCGAGATCCAGGTGGAGGCGCCGCCACGGCCAACTCCGGTTCGCTTCCTCAAGGGCAAACTCGCCAGCATAGATTGTTCGGCCGCACCGCAGGCGCTATTGAACGTGGTCTCGGCAGGCCGGTCTGTAAGGTTGCACATTGGCGATCGCCAGCATTTGGTTCTGATCGGGGCCGACGAGTTCTCCTGTGACTGGAAGAACAAGAGCGTGGCGCTCAACTACCGCGACCGCCAGGACGGCGACGGCGACGTGGTGTCGCTCGAAGTGCAATAAAGGCAGTGCCACAAGAACGGTCCAGCAGGAAACGTAACTTCCCGAAGGCACCGGCATCTAATCATCATGGCCAAAGAGCAAACAGCGGTTTTCGGCGGGGGATGCTTCTGGTGTATGGAAGCTGTGTTTCAGCGTCTGACCGGCGTGACCCAGGTCGAGTCCGGCTACATGGGCGGACGCGCCGACCAGGCAACTTATCGCCAGGTGTGCGATGGCGATACCGGGCATGTGGAAGTGGTGCGGGTCACGTTCGATCCCGGCCAGATCGGTTATCGCGATCTTCTGGACGTATTCTTCGCGGTGCACGATCCGACCACGCTGAATCGGCAGGGAAATGACGCGGGCGAGCAATATCGTTCGGTGATTTTCTATAACGGCGACGAACAGCAGAAGATTGCCGAGAACACGATTGCCGAACTGACGGCAGCCCAGGCTTTTTCTGAACCGATCGTGACTGCGGTCGAGTCGGCCGAGGAATTCCACGCGGCCGAAAGCTACCACCAAAATTACTACAACGAGAATTCGCGCCAGCCGTATTGCATGCTTACGATTTCGCCGAAGCTGGCGAAGTTGGAAAAAAAGTTTGCCGAAAAATTGCGAGCGTGAACCGGAACGAGGGGCCGCGCTCGAAGGGTCCGAATCTAGGCGGCGGGGTCTTCGCCGGATGCGGAGGATTCGAGCCGTTCGTCCAACAGAAGCCGGCGCAAGCTGCGCAGGTCGTTGAGCAGCCGGCTGCTGGTCTTCAAGTGCTGCTCCAGCTTATCTAACTTAAATTGCACAATTTGCAGAGCTTGCATGCGGCGTTCCAACCTTGCCTTTGTGGCCACGGCGAGGTCGGCTGCGATGTCGCGTTTGGCTTCGGCGATCGCCTCACCCAAAAGGCGCACGTAATCGTGGGCGTTCTCGACACTGTCAAACGGGGTTTGGAGGGGAGTTGTCATGGGCGAGTTCCTCGGCAAACGGGAAGTATGGCGGAGAGAGAGGGATTCGAACCCCCGATACCCGTAAAGGTATACACGCTTTCGAGGCGCGCGCCTTCAGCCACTCGGCCATCTCTCCGCTTCGGGTTGAACCTACTTCAAGCAGGATAGCAAATCATGGGACGGTTCCGCTCACCTTCCAGGGGGTTCCGGTTCGATTCACGGATCGAGGCATCCGAATACGGAGTAGGGAAATTCTGATTAAGCGCCTGCGAAAAGCGTAAACCACAGAGTACCCTTCGGCTTCGCTCAGGGCAGGCTCCGGGGTGCACGGGGGACCCCAGAAGCTTAATCGGAACCATCTTAGCCGGTATCGGGAGCAACGCTAGTTAGGGTCGATGGGAAAGGGAAGTTCGCCCCATCTGCGGATTCGTTTGGCCGCTCACGCCTTCGGCTCGGCGGCGGGCGGTCGAAACGGGCCACAGTGGCGGCCACCGAAACCTTGACGGAATTTCTCGCGTTCTTCGGGAGTCATCTGCTCCCACCGCGCCATCATGCGGTGGCGCCAGTACATGTGCCGCCCTGGGCGGCCGCGGAATCCGCCGAACAGAATCTTGCACAGGATCAACAGTCCTACCGCTTGCCAGAAGGTAATCGGATGCCAGCCAAACAGAGCCGGCGTCAGCCAGTTCCACAGTCGCAGGACCACATAGCTGAACACCGTCACGAACAGCACGGCAAATGGAACGAACATCAGTCCTTTTAGAATCCAATGCCTTTTCATATTTTTGTCCTCATGCTTTCCTGTATTCGTCGTAGATGGCTTGCAGTCGCTGGCGCAGGTGCAGGACCGCATAGTGCTTGCGCGAAAGCAGCGTGTTCACGCTGACGCCAGACTGCAGGGCAAGCTCCTTGAAGCTGTACCCCATCAGTTCGTGAGCGACGAATACTTCGCGCTGCTCCTCCGGCAACTCGTCCAGGGCGTCGTCCAACTCCTCCGACAGCACACTGCGTGCGTAAGCTGCCTCGGGTCCCGCGTCGGGGGAGGGAAGCAGTTCTTCCAACCAGCGCACCTCGCCATCCTCGGTAACAGCGGGCTCGTTTCTCAACCCCTCCCGTTTTTTCCGGCGGAACAGATCCGTGATCCGGTTGCGGGCCACACGGAACATCCACGCCGTAACCTGCTCCACCGGTTTCATCATCCGGTAAAGTTCGACGAGTTCGTAGAAGACGTCCTGCAGGATGTCCTCGGCGTCGCCCTGATCCGCCACGCGCTTGCGGATGAAGTTGCGCAGCCGGGACTGCTCCCGAGAGATCGCTTCCGAGATCTGCTGGTCTTGCTGCGCCATCATCCACTGTTTTCTCAGCGCCTGGTCCATCTACCCTTGTAGACGAACGAGCGAGGAAAATATTTTAATTGGGTCGTCCCGAAACTCCGGGGGTGCTTGGGATCCGGATTACCAGGGCGGTTTCCGATGAAGGCTGCCTAACGACGATTTCGAAAAAACTCTTGCAACAGATCCGCCGAACGTCCCGCCAGCACCCCGCCCCGCAGTTCCATCCGATGATTCAGACCGGGGTGATTCACCACCTGCAGAATCGAATGGATGGCGCCCGCCTTCGGGTCATCGGCCCCGTACACCAGGCGGCGGACGCGGGCATGAACCGCCGCTCCCGCGCACATGGCGCAGGGCTCAATAGTGGCAAAAAGTTCGCAGTCGCCGAGCCGGTGATTCCCGAGAGTTCGTCCCGCCTCGCGCAGGGCCACGATTTCAGCGTGAGCGGTGGGATCGCAGTCGGTAAGGTTGCGATTCCACCCGCGTCCCACCACGCGCCCCTGGCACACCACGACCGCTCCCACCGGCACTTCGCCGGCCTCCAGGGCGCGCTGCGCCGAGCGCAGGGCTTCTTCCATCCAAAGTTCGTCGGAGCGGAGTTCGTCGGATGCGTCGGATGCAGTGGTCAGTGGTCGGTGGCCTGTGGCTGGTTGCCAGAAACTATGCTCAATTCTCAGTTCCCCAGTTTTCAGTTCATCAGGAGAGGAAGGCTGAGGCTAACAGATCCCATTCTACCGGGGCGCGACTGTTCGGACGACTTCCGCCGGCAAGTTGTGAAGCTGCGTTCTCATCAGCGCCCAACTTCTTGGCTCGTGGTCCGTGGAGGGAAAGTCCCGCGAGCGACACAGGGCCGTTAAAGTCGTTGTACATCATATAGTTAGCAGAAAACACTAAAGCACGACTGGAGTTTCAGAATGGCATGCTACTTGCTCCGCCATGCTCTTGGCATTCCCCGACGATGCGCCTTTCGGCGCTGAACTCCCTTTTTTCAGAAGAGGTCGATCTCGGTGAAGGACCCGTCGAAGTCAGCGTTCAGTGACACATGGCCATCCGCGGTGCGCGACCCCCGGATCGACACCTTGCGTGGTCTTTTCTTGGTGTTGATGATGGTCGACCACCTGCCCTATGATCCGCTGCTTCGTTTCACGTTTCAGAGTTTCGGTTTTGTCTCCGCCGCCGAGGGCTTTGTGTTTGTCTCAGGGTTCGTCAGCGCCTGGGTCTACGGACGAATTTTGGTCAAGGACGGCGAGGCTACCTTGCGGCGCCGCGCCTGGCATCGGGCACGCGACATCTATCTCACTCATCTTGCGCTTTACACCCTGGCTCTGCTGGGTGGCCTGTGGGGCGGCCGGCAAATCGCCAGCCGCTTCCCGGATTTCTGGACCGCGTGGTGGCATGGCGCGCTGCTGATCTACCAACCCTCAGCCTTCGGCATCCTTCCGATGTACGTTGTGTTCCTGCTGCTGACCCCGTTGCTGCTCGAGCAGATGGCGAGAGGCCGCGCTCTGCGGATCGGGTCGGCCAGCGCCGCCCTGTGGCTGGCGGCGCAATGGGGGATCGGAAGTCCGGCGCACAATCCGTCGTGGCTGCAACTTGGATTCTTTAACATCCTGGCGTGGCAACTCTTGTTCGTCGCGGGAGCCCAGTTTGGCTACGGGAAGGCCGTTGGACGAGGTTCACCGATTCCAGCTTCTCGACTCCTGCTTGTCTTCAGTGTCGTTCTGGCGGCGTTGTTTTTTCTTGTCCGCCATAGACTTTTGTTGGTGGCGAATCTCAAGCCAGCCGATATCCAAACCGCGCTCCAGGCGTGGAGGTCGATCAATCATCCTTTGCGCCTGATCAACTTCGCGGCTTTCGCTTACATCCTGTGGTCCCTGCCGCGTTCGATCGACAAGAAGCTGCATGGGCTGTCTGCATTTCGATTCCTGCGTTATCTCGGCCAACATTCTCTCCAGGTGTTTGCCTGGTCGATTCTCGTGTCCTACACTGCCTCCAGCTTCAGGGTTTCGTTGGCCGCGCTGCCGCCGGCCTGGAGAACACTGCTAGCTGTGGCCGCGGCCCTGAGTCTTGCGATCCCGGCCTGGCTGCACCAGCGCTGGACGCTGCGAAGGGCGAACATCTTCTCTTTGACCACTGCCAACACCAATGCCCTGGTAGAGACACCGTTTGCAGCCGCCGGTCCCAACGACATTTCTTTGCCCGCGGATGGAGAAGCATAGTGGAGAAGCAAAGTGGAGAGGCAAAGTGCTGTGATTCATCTCACACCCGACGGTTTCCCGTCAGTGTTATCCTATGCAGGATATGGGAATCACCGAGATCTTCCGGAAAGTATTTTTGCTGGACCTGATCGAGGGGCTGGGCGTGACCTTCCGCTATCAGGATCCGAAAGAAATCTATACCGAGCAGTATCCGCTGGAACGGCCGGAGGTTGCCGAGCGCTACCGTGGCGCGCCGCGGCTGAACGTCAACCCCGACACCGGCGAAACCCTCTGCATTTCCTGCGATCTGTGCGCTCTGGCTTGTCCAGAACACCTGATCGTGGTCACCAGCGAGCGCAATGAAAAGACGCGCCGCAAAGAGCTCACGAATTTTACCTACGACCTGAGCCGCTGCATGTTCTGCGGCCTGTGCGAAGATGCTTGCCCTACCGATGCGCTCGAACTCACCCAGGATTTCGAGCTGGCCAGCTTCACCCGCGAAGGCATGATCTGGGACCGCCAGGAACTCGAGCACGGTCCGCAGCCCACCGTGTACAAGAAGTAGACGCCCCATGCCCAGCCCCTAAAGGGGCATCTCCTTTTGAATGCTTACGGTATCGCTGAAGCGATACCCTGATACAAATCGAGTTCTTCCGCAGCCGCTCCCTTAAGTTCCAGAAACGTCTTTCCCGCGCCTTATCCGGTACGTCCATTCGGTCGTGGCCCGATAGAACTTCCGATCTGTAATCTTGCCAGAGCGGTGTTGTCTTTCGGGTTCAAGCCCATTAAGGCAGTGCCGATAGCAATCTCCATGCTGGGATGTGTGCGATCTGCCGGCGTCGGCATGGCGGTGCGCCGGCTGTTTGCCGAACATTTTGGTGGAAGGGTGAGGCTGAGGTGGGTTGCAGTTTCGCTTTCCGGATCGCCTTGCCTGCCGGTCGCCACCATCAGAAGGGGGGAGCCCGAGCGATGACACGATTACCTCAGGTCCTTCTGGTGGACGACAACCCCGCCGACGTCGAGTTGGCGCGAGAGGCGTTGGCGGGGGGCAGGCATCAAAGCTGCATCAGCAATGTAGCCGACGGCGAGCAGGCGATGGCCTTTCTGCGACGTGCTGGCCCCTACACGAATACGGTTCGTCCGGACCTGGTGATCCTGGATCTGAATCTGCCCAAAAAAGACGGCCGCGCGGTGTTGGCGGAGGCCAAAGCCGACACCGGTCTGCGTACCATCCCGGTGGTGGTGTTTAGCACCTCGCGCTCGATGCTGGATATCACGCGCAGCTACGACTTGGGCGCCAACTGCTATGTCAGCAAACCGGGAAATCTGAATGACTATTTGTCGGCGGTGCAATCGATTGAAGAATTCTGGTTTGGCTCCGCCAGCCTGCCCCGAGAGGAAAAATGAGAGGAACAATAATGGAAAACGAACCTGCCCACGTTCTGCTGATTGAAGACAATCCCGGAGACGCCGACCTGGTGCGCCTGCGCCTGGTGGAAACCAAGTCCGCGGTCCAGGTGAACTGCGTCCCCCGGCTCTCCGATGCTCTCGCCTGTCTTGACGTGGAAACTCCGGCGCTGGTGCTGCTCGACTTAAACCTGCCCGACAGCCACGGCGCCGAAACCTTTCGCCGTATCCGGCAGAAGGCGCCCAATGTGCCGGTGGTGATCCTTTCGGGTCAGGACGATCCGGCCCTGGCGATGAAAGCCGTCCACCAGGGCGTTCAGGACTACCTGGTCAAAGGCGACGTCACCAGCAAACAACTGGAGCGCGCCCTCCGCTACGCGGTGGAACGGCAGGGGCTGCTGCGCTCGCTGGAAATCGCCCGCCATGCAGCAACTGGAATTCAAGAATCAGTTTCTGTCCCACGTTTCGCACGAATTGCGTACCCCGCTGACTTGCATTCACCAGTACGTCACGCTCCTTTTAGACGGATTAGCCGGCCCCATTTCGCCGGACCAAACTGACCACCTGAAAACCGTTCTCAAGAGTGTGAATCAGTTGCACGCCATGATCCGCGACCTGCTCGAAGCCACCCGCGCCGATAGTGGCAAGCTGCGCATCGAACCGCGATGCATCGATATCGGCGAACTGATTCAACAGGCGGTCGCGATGATGCGGCCGGCCGCCGCCGAAAAACGCATCGGCCTCGAAGCGGGGGTGGATCGAAGCATACCCCTCGTCCATGCCGACCCTGATCGCACGCTTGAAGTCCTCATCAACTTGATCGACAACGGAATCAAGTTCACTCCACCCGAGGGCTCGGTCATCGTAAAAGCCGCGATGGTGGAAACCGACCCGGCTTCCGTCTATCTTTCGGTGTCGGACAGCGGCCGTGGCATTCCGCAACAGTCGCTGCCGCGGGTGTTTGAACGTCTCTACCAGGACCCCGGCCGGGTGGACGGCAACCGGACCGGCCTCGGCCTGGGACTCTACATTGCCAAAGAAATTGTCACGCTTCACGGCGGCAGGATGTGGGTCGCAAGCGACGAGGGAAGCGGCAGCACCTTCTCATTCACTTTGCCGCTCTATTCCCTGGCCAAACTTCTGATTCCGGCGATCGTTCACCAGGGACGTTTGCGGGAGGCCCTGGTGCTGGTGCGCGTCGAACTGACTCCGCTCTCCAACTCGCTGCGCGGAAGCTGGAAAGAAACCTGCGGTCGCTGTCTGGAACTGTTGCGCCGGTGCGTCTACGTGGACAAGGATCTGGTTCTTCCTCCCACGGCGAGCAGCGGTCCCGTCGAAACGTTTTTCGTGGTCGCCTCCACTGACATGGAGAGGGTTGGCATCATGATGGACCGCATCCGCGGCCAAGTGGGCGCTCTGCCCCAGTTGCAGTCGAGCGGCACCCTGCGTGTGGCCGCTGAGCCGATTCCTGCCCCACCCGCCGCCGACTCGAGGACCCTGGAACAGCAAATCTGGGGCGTTGCCGATTACGTTACCGGAATCATTCAGCAGGATCTTTGTAACGGACATTTGTAACGGACATAGTAACGGACCCAGGGAGCGGACATAACTTCAACGAAAAGGAGAACCAGGAGAATGCAAACTGAAAATTACAACGCGGCGCCACCGCCCATGAATCGAGCAAAAATTATGGTCGTGGATGACGATCCCGATCTTAGACGCGCTCTGAGTTTGCGTCTGCGGGCCAATGATTTCGATACGGTGAATGTCTGCGACGGTTATTCGGCCATCGCCATGGCGCAGAAGGAAAGGCCGCATCTGATCATCCTCGATCTGGGGTTGCCGGCGGGCGACGGATTTGCGGTGCTGAAAAACCTGCAACAGTATCCGGCGCTTTCGCTCATCCCGGTGATCGTGCTCACGGCACGCGATCCCGAGGGCAATGAAAAACGTACCCTCGAATCGGGCGCCGTTGCCTTCTTCCAGAAGCCGGTCGACAACGAGGAGTTGCTGGGCGTGATCCGCGCCTGCCTGCGGACGGGATCGGGCGGGGGCGGAGGATTGCCCGCATAGCGGTCGTGAACCAGGTGTCAGGTCTCAGGTGTCAGGAAAATCTTTTCGCCTTGAGTCGCCGTATGAGGCAGCCTTTCCTGAGACCTGAGACCTGGGAACTGACACCTGGTTTGCAAGGAGAACGATATGTATGTCGACAGCCGGGGGAGCTTGGTCCCTTCTGTGGAGTACCAAGTCCGCCGCCGGGAACCGCGCTATGTTTCCAGCGTCTCCGTTACGCTGCAGCGCTTCTTGCGCTTCGGACCGTTTGTCACTCGCGGCATGACCCTCGACATCAGTATGCGAGGAATGTCGGCTCTGGTCTGCGGCGCACCCCGCGTAGGCGAAACGGTGGTGATCGGGTTGTCGTTGCCAGACGCTCCGGTCGAGATGCTGGCGAAGGTCCGCCACAGCAGCGACGCTCGCACTGGATTTGAGTTCTACCCTTTGCCTCCCATTGCCAAACACGGAATTCAGCGCTGGATCCAGAAACTGTGCGAGCACGAAGAAAAGTTGTTCCCCTTTCCGTATGCGGGTGTGGCCAAGCTTGGCAGCGACTAAGAGTCAGAACTCATTTTGCAATTTTGCAATCGAGTAAGTTGGTAATCTGAAAAGCGTTCAGGGTTTTGCTTTCAGCCGGGATTTTGAATCATAAAATTACCCGATTACCAATTTACAAAATCCTGTCACTCCGGCGGCAGTGGCAGCCCCTGAATATTCCAGGAAATGTGATGGACGGCGCTGTGCGTGGCGAGAATGGCCGACTTGCCCGGAGCGAAGGCCAGACCGACCAAGCCCTGGCCGGAGACTTCGAGGTTGGCCTTGCCGTGCGGAGTGATCTTCACGATGCCGCGCTTTCCGGTAAGCGAGGCGGCGACATAGACATTGCCTTCGATATCCAGAGCCAGGCCCTGCGGACGTCCCAGCCCGCGGTAGAACACGGACACGGTCCCGTGGGGATCGACTTTATACACGCAGTCGAAGCTCGAAGTGCTCGGGGCAGTGACGAACATATCGCCGTGCGGACCGAAGGCGATGTGATAGGCGGAAACACTCGGCTCCAGTGTCGCGAAGACAAAAATCTGCCGGTCGCGAGCGATTTTGAATATGGTTCCGCTGCGGTCGCCGACGTAAAGATTCTCCGCGGCATCGAAGGCAATCCCGGTTGCGACTCCCATGCCTTCGGCATAGGTCGACATGGTGCCGTTCGGCGCCACCTTGTACACCGCCTCGTCGTGCCGCGAAGAAACGTACATCTGGCCTTCGCGGTCGAAGGCAATCGAGGTGGCGTTCATCAGGTCGCTGAGAAACGGCTTCACGGCGTAGTTGGTGTCGATCTTGAAAATGGACACCGGAGTTTTTTGCCCGCGCGATCCCGAGAAAGTCACAAAGAGATTGCCTTCGCGGTCGAGCGCGGGATTGGTAACGGGATGAAGGTTGTCAGCCACCGGGACCGCAACCTTAATGGGATGGGAGTTACTGACGTTGCCGCCGCCGTTCGTATTCACTACGACCGGTCCCGACGCCGCACCCTCGGGCACGCGGGCCACCAGGAAATCGTCGGAGCTGATAAGCACTGCGCCCTCGATCTCACCGAAGCGCACGCTCGGGCGGCGCAACTCGGGCGGACGCAGGCTCTTTCCCATGATGCGAACCTCGCCTCCCGGCAAAGCGAAACTCGGCGCCACCGCTTCGATGTGCGGCTTGCCGTTGACGTTCTTCTTTCCGAGCAGGCGGTCGGATATGCTCATGAGTTTGTTCCGGCGGGAGCCAGCATTTTGATTGTCATCCTCAATCCGATTGTCATCCTGAGCGAAGCGAAGGACCTGCTTTTCCTGTCAGTAAAAATACAGCAGATCCTTCGCTTCGCTCAGGATGACAAACTAAATTCACGCCGCGTCCCGGGACACAACACCATCGTTACTTGGTTAGAAGTCCAAAGTGCAACAGAAGATGCATGATTACGAGCGCATAAAGCCCCGCTCCTAGGTCATCCACTACGATGCCGGTGCCCTCGGGCAGCCGCTCCAGCCGCCGAATGGGAAACGGCTTCCAAATATCGAAGACACGGAAGAGTATAAGGCCCGCGAGAAACGTTTTCCAACCGAGCGGAACCGCGATGAGCGTAACCAGTTGCCCCGCAACTTCATCGATGACGACAAATTGCGGGTCTTCTAAACCAGAGGCGCGGGCGACGAGAGTGGCGGCGGGAATTCCGATGAGGGTCACAGCCGCGGCGGCGATGATCGTCGCCCAGACGCGATCCGCGACCGGGATACGGGAACTGGCCAACGCCCACAGCATCAACGTCGCCAACGATCCCCAGGTGCCGGGACCAGGCTTGAGGCGTCCGGCCCCGAAGAAAGTCGCCGTCAGCGTAGCCCACAGCGGAGCGGCGGGGCTGGCCTTGACCGCGGACGGACGACTTGTCATTTCACGTCCTCGTCGTCGAGTGTATCTTGCCGTATCGCTTCGTCGGCGTCAGTGACCGGCGACGAAATCACATACCCGCCGCTGGCCCACTTGCCAAGATCGATCAGGCGGCAGCGCTCGCTGCAAAAAGGGAAGTCCGCGTCGCCAGCCTTGGCCGGCTTCTTGCAGATCGGGCAGCGGAGTTTGATGGGGCGCTTGCGCGGCATTGTAGTCAACCATTAGGAGGCTGTGAAGAATTATGGTTCGTATCAGGGCATCGCTTTAGCGGTGCCACAAATCCTCAGAAATGAGGTGCCCCTTTAGGGGCTGAGCACGGCGGCTTTCATCGGTCCGAGATCCAGTGCCTAAAGGCGATTCATTCTAAACCGCTCTCGGCATGCCTGAAGGCAGGCCCTGATACGAATCGCACTTGCGCCACCGACTGCTAACATTTGACATCAGACGATTTCCGCCACTAAATCATAGTCGTGCGCCGCTGTGATACGGCAGCGGTAAAACTCTCCCTCTCGCGGCTCGTTTCCCTCGGGATAATCGTTCACGAACACTTTACCGTCGATCTCGGGCGCGTGCATCGCCGTGCGGCCTTCGAGCAGCAGATCGGACTCGCTCGAAGCGCCCTCCAGCAGCAGATCGAATTCGCGCCCGATCAGCGATTTCTTCTTCGCGCGGCTGGTCTTTTTCTGGATCGACATCAGCGACTTGCGCCGGCTCTCGATCTCGCGCGCGGAAAGTTTCCGCTCGTGATCGAAGGCGCCAGCGCCTTCCTGGTCCGAGTAGCCGAAGGCGCCCATCCAATCGAAGGCCGCTTCTTTCACGAAGCCGCAAAGCTCCTCGAATTCTCTTTCGGTTTCACCCGGGAAACCTACGATGAAGGAAGTCCGCAAGGCAACGCCAGGAATGACTCGGCGCATTTTCTCGATCGAGCGCAGAAATAAGTCGGCGCCGCCTCCGCGCTTCATGCGCTTCAGAACCGTCGCCGAGGCGTGCTGCAAGGGCACATCGATGTACGAACAAATGTTGTCGTGGGCCGCAATCGTTTCCAGCAGCCGCCCCGTGATTTTGTTGGGATACGCGTAGAGGAAGCGAATCCAGCGCAAGCCTTCTACGCCCGCGAGTTTTTCCAGGAGCAGGGCCAAGCCATCTTTCAGTCCCAGATCCTCGCCGTAGCAGGTGGTGTCCTGTCCGATGAGCGTGATTTCGCGCACGCCGGATTGGGCCAACCGCTCGGCTTCGGCGATCACGGACTCGAAGCGCCGCGAGCGGAACTGCCCCCGAAGCTGGGGAATGATGCAAAAGCTGCAGGGATGATCGCAGCCTTCGGCGATCTTGATATAGGCGGAAGATCGAGGCGTGGTCAGCACGCGCGGGGTGTGGTCGTCGTAAAGGTAATTGGGCAAGTCGGCAACGGCGCCGTCCCAGGAATCGCGCGCGAATCGACCCTGTCCGCGGCGACGATCACCCTCGGGTCGCGAGGTCATGAGGTTCGAGGTCAGCGGGTTGGAAGTGAGAATGTTGAACGGACTCGGCGCGCGCGGCGTTTCCGCCACTCCCGCGGCAGCCAGAATTTTCTCCAGTTCGCCGGTGCCCACGACCGCGTCCACCTCCGGAATATTCTTTCGAATCTCATCCCGAAAACGCTCCACCAGGCAACCGGCAACCACCAGGCGCGTCGCCTTGCCGCCCGTTTTGTGGCGAGCCATTTCGAGAATCGTATCGATGGATTCCTGTTGCGCGCTGCCGATGAACGAACAGGTATTGACCACGATGACGTCGGCGTCCCCGGCGTCGGGAGTAAGCGAGGCGCCAGCCTGCCTTAGCATGCCCATCATCACCTCGCTATCGACAAGGTTCTTGGGGCAGCCGAGGCTCACAAAGCCTACCTTGGTTGGGGCCGGGGCAGTCGCCTCCGAAGTCGCGGATCTGCTTTTCTTTACGGGCATGGGGACGATGACAAATGGATCAGCAGGAAACAGGTCTGCACAATTCTAGCACCCGGTTCGTTTTGCTTGTAACTGCCTGTAATTGCTCTGTTGTTAGCAAGTTAAAATGTCCGCTTTTTATAGCAAGTGAAATGTCCGGTTTCGTTAATCTCCCGTAGCCGCCGCCGAGGCGGTGGAAAAGTGGGAATCCCGCGCACTTTGCGGGATTTCCAAGCGGGGTGGGAAAGTCGGCTTTTGGACTTTTCCACCCCGCGTCTTTTCCACGGCCTTGTCGGCCGCCAGTTTCGGGTTGAGGATCGGACCGCCGCGCTCGTCGTAGCGACCGAGGCAGTGCGGCCCATAGCTGAGGCTCAAAGTCCCGTCCAAGTGTTGGCGCGCAATCACGGCGCAGCCCGCCAGCGTGCCCCGCCAGCGCACGGGCTCGATCTGCAAAGTCAGGTTCTGAAAGCTGACCGTGTTGTCCCGGTTCACCGTGCGCTCGAATTGCAGCGAAAAAATGCGCTCCCGATCCTGGCCGCGATAGGGCACAAACGCACTGCCCGGTTGCGCCGCTTCGACTTGGAAGCGACGATTGAACTCCCCGATGTAATGCTCGCGCAGAAAGGCATTCGCCGCCTCCACCGTCCGGATCCCGCGCAAGCGCAATTCCTGCGGCAGCCGGCCTTGCCAGGTGCCGAAGCTGCGTTCGCTGCGTCCGCGCGCTTGCGGCGAGTACGCCGGAATCATTCGTACTCCCAACTCCCGCAGCGCACGCCCTACCTGCGTGAGACGGTCGTGGTCCACCGCCTCTCCGGCCTTGGCCGTCAGCCAGAAATGACGGGCGCGATCGCTGTACAACGCGCAAAACACGCCCTGGCATTCGACCACTTCTTTCAGCCCCGTCAGCACCGGAACCGTCGCTTCCTCTTCCACCAACTGCGCGTAATAAATCTCGCTGTTGGCGTCGTCCAGAATCACCAGCAAGTCGTACCAGCGCTCGTCTTGAAACCAGCGATGCTCGCTGCCGTCGATATGCAGCAGCATCCCGGGCAGCGGACGCCGCGGACGCTGCTGGCGATGCACCCCGCGCTTGCGCCCCTTGGCCACCATCCCCGCCCCTTGCAGCAACCCCTTCACCCAGACTGTAGCTGATCTCGACCTGGTGCTCTTCCTGCAACTTCTCGTGAAAGTGCCGCACGTTCAGATCGAAATACTTCTCCCGATACAGCCCCAGGACTTTCTCCACCACCGCCAACGGCACTTTCTTGGGCGACGGTTTCCCCCGCCGCCGGTCAAACAACCCCCGGAACCCGAACTCTTCATACCGTTCATGCCAGCGCCGCATCTGCCGGTCGCTGATCCCTATGATCTCCGCCGCCTGCCACCACGTGATCTTCTTCGCCAGGGCCCGCAAAATCACTTCCTGTACCTTCATCGTCCGCTCCATCGCGGCCTGCGTGTAAGAGAACATGCCCTCCATGCTCTCCTACCCTCGCCGCCTGCCAAGCGGACAGATCACTTGCTAACTGGACCGGACATATCATGTGCTAACGACATAATCTCCCCAAGTAACTTGACATTGAGCAGCAGGTGTCCAATACTGAAACTGGACAGAGTGCTTTGCACCACGTGATTTGCGATGGCTCCGGGAATCCGGAGCCATTTGTATTTACTGGGGCGACCGACTGAATCCGGTCTCTATGCTCCCGGTGCTAAAATACGCCCATGACTCCCGATGTTTCCGAGCTTCTCAAGAAGGCGCTGGCGTTGCCGCCCGAGGCTCGCGCCGCCTTGGCCGGTTCGCTGCTGGAAAGCCTTGACGATACCGTCGATGCGTCCGCCGAAGAGGAGTGGAACCGCGAAATCGCCCGCCGCATCGAGGAATTGGATTCTGGCAAAGTAAAGCCGGTCCCTTGGGCGGAAGCGCGCCGGCAAATTTCTGCTCTCCTCAATGGCCGCTAAGCCGATTGAAATCCACGATGACGCCCTCGCTGAGTTGAGATCTGCGCTGCGTTGGTACCTTGAGCGCAGCCAAAGTGCCGCTGACGGATTTGTCGATGAAATCGACCGCGCCATTGAACTGATCGCCGCCACCCCGGCACGTTGGCCTTCAGGTGCACTGGGCACGAGGAAGTTTGTGCTCGCGCGATTTCCTTACGCCGTCATCTATCGGGAAAAGCTAATGACAGTCCAAATCCTCGCCATCGCTCACGGCCACCGCCGACCCAACTATTGGGAAGAGCGCGTTTAGCCCCGGTTAGAGATTCTCCGCTGAGACTCCTGTGAAACCAAAAGCCCCGCTGGTCAGGCGGGGCTCGGCAAAATTGCCAGTCGGTACGCTACCTTTCAACACAATCACTATAGCCCTGCTCATCGCGCACTTTGCGATGAGTGGGCTTGACCGCAATCATCGCACTTATCTCCCATTGTGGATCCAAATCCTTGACACCTTCTCTTATAATAAAAAGTATCGCAGACAATTAATCTCGAACCCGAGGCCCCCCGGCCACTTAAGTCGAGATCCGCGACCAGTGTTTTGAAGGGAACGAACGAACCCAGCAGGAGCGCTCATAACTTATTAAGAAATAAAGACTTTACCCCTAACCCGTTTAATCTCAAAGACCTGGCGCGATTCACCTCCAAGTCTTCGATTCCAAAAGACCGCTGGAGGGGGGGTATCCCCAGACTCCGACGACGACCATGAAAATTGGAGTTCTAGCCCTGCAAGGCGATTTCGACGCGCACCGCCGCCGTCTAGAAGAACTCGGCGCGGAAGTTGTGCTCGTCAAGAAACCCGAGCAACTGAATGAGATTGACGGCTTGGTAATTCCCGGCGGCGAGTCGGGGACATTTCTCAAGCTACTCGGGGAAGACGGCTTGGCGAAGCTGAAAGACTTCGTGCTTGCGAAGCCGGCGTTTGGCACCTGCGCGGGATGCATCCTGCTGGCCGCGGAAGTGGAGAATCCGAAGCAGGCCGGACTGGGCGCGCTCGACATCACGGTGCGCCGCAATGCTTACGGACGGCAGATCGACAGCTCCATCCGGGAAGGGCGATTTCTGAATGAACCGATCGAGATGGTCTTCATCCGCGCGCCCAAGATCGAACGCGTGGGCCCGGGCGTGGAAGTGATCGCGACCGAAGGCAACGACCCGGTGCTGGTCCGCAAGGGAAAAACTCTTGCCGCCACGTTCCACCCGGAACTCAGCGACGATCGCCGCATCCACCAGTACTTTCTGGACTTGGTGGCGAATGGATCGACCCTTACCGGCTGAAGCCGATTGGGTGGCGCGTTCTGACCGCAGGGCTGAAGCCATGCCCCTTCAAGGCTGTCCTGCAAGCAACGTATTCCGGTATGCTGTGAATTCCGCTCTCACGCCCGCATGGAGCCTGCTCCTGAACTCGAAGTTAGTCCGGTGTCGTTTACGTCGTACGCGCGCCTGCTGCGCGGGAACCGGAATTTCCGCCGCTTGTGGAGCGCGCAAATCGTCAGCGAACTCGGCGACTGGTTCTACACCCTGGCGATCTACAACCTGCTGCTGCAACTCACCGGACGCGCTGGGTCGGTGGCGCTGGCGCTGGTGCTGCAAGTTCTGCCGCAAACTCTGATCGGGCCGACGTCGGGCGTGGTGAACGACCGGCTGCGGCGCAAGCAAGTCATGATCGCGGCGGACGTCGGACGCATGCTGATCGTGCTCTGCATGCTCTTCATTCGCTCGAAAGAGATGGTGTGGCTGGTGTATCCGTTGCTGGTGGCGGAAACCTTGTTGGCCGCATTTTTTGAACCGGCGCGCAATGCCATCATCCCCAACATTGTGGAGCGGGAAGACGTGGTGCTGGCGAACACGCTGGCTTCGTCCACGTGGTCGGTGAATCTGATGGTGGGCGCGACCCTGGGAGGCTTGGTTGCGGCGCTGCTGGGGCGCGATGCCGTTTTCGTGCTCAATGCGTTGTCGTTTATCGTTTCCGCCGCGCTGATCTGGACCATGTGTTTTGCCGAGCCCCACGCCGACGGGGCTCGGCCGTTCCGGGCGCGCGAGTTGGTGGATTTTTCGCCCATCCTCGCCGGCATCCGCTACGTGCGGGCGCAGGTTGGCCTGCGCTCGACGATTTTTGTGAAATTCGGAAACCTGATCATCGGACCCGGCTGGGTGCTGTTCACGGTGATGGGACAAAATGAATTCGCCGTCCGCTGGCGCGGCATGGCGCCCGAGCGCGGCGCGTTTCTCGGAATGAGTCTGCTGCTCGGGGCTCGCGGATTGGGAGCGCTGCTCGGGCCGCTCATGGCCGCTCCCTGGGCGGGACACTGGAAACATCGCTTGGAAGTCGCTATCTTCTGGGGATATATGGGAACGGCCGCAGGGTACGCGCTGCTGGGCGTCTCGGGACATCTCTGGCAGGCGTGTGTGTGCGTGGCCCTGGCGCACTTTGGGAGTTCGATCGTGTGGGTGTTTTCGACCACGCTGTTGCAGATGCAAAGCGACGACAAGTTTCGCGGGCGCGTGTTCGCTGCCGATCTCGGCCTCTGCATGTTTACCATTGCCGCAGGAGCGTATCTCGCGGGGCGCTTCGTCGATTGGGGCTTCGCCGCGCGGAACGTAGCCAGCGTCTCGGGCCTGTTAATGCTGATTCCGGCGGCGTGGTGGGGGTTGGCGATCAGGAATCGGGCCATCGGGTCATCGGGTCATCGGGTGATCTAAAATCGGTGGGTTTTCAGATCACCCGATGACCCGATCATCCGATCACCCGATTCTTTCGATCTTCGCTGCCAGGATGAAGTCCGACTCGGTCAGCCCATCGACGGCGTGCGTCCAGAGCGTGATCTCGACCTTGCCCCATCCCAGCAGGATGTCGGGATGATGGCCCTGCTCCTCCGCGAGTCCGCCAACTCGATTCACGAAGGCGAGCGCGGACTTAAAATCGGGGAACTTGAAGGCGCGCACGATGTGATGCTGGTTGACGATGTTCCACTGCGCAGGCTCCGCCAACTCACGGTGAAGGTCCGCAAGTTTCTCTCCCTTCAACGACGGAACGCCGCCGTGGCAGGGGACACATTGTTGGTCTGCGAGCATAGTTGGCTCATGACGGGAGTCCTGGCAGGCCGCGCCAGAACTCGGGTCCGTATCAGGGCATCGCTTCAGCGATGCCGCAAGTCTTCGGGAACTCGGGTCGTATCAGGGCATCGCTTCAGCGATGCCGCAAGTCTTCGAAATCTCAAGCCCCTTTAGGGGCTGCGGTGTGCAACGTTTCCCGCAGATTGCTAGAACGGAATATCCTCGTCCGTGATCGGAGATCCCCCGGCGGGCGCGTGCTGCGGTTCGGGCGCGCTCTGGTCGAAGTTGTTTCCGCCTGAGGAGGCCTGAACTCCGCGCGCGCTGCCGGCGTGCTCGCCACCGCCGCCGCCTTCGCCGCGTCCGCCGAGCAGGACGAGATCGTTCACAAGGATCTCCGTTTTGTACATCTTCTTTCCAGTTTCCTTGTCTTCCCATGAACCGGTACGTAGGCTGCCCTCGATGTAAACTTGGCGGCCTTTCTTTAGATACTCACCCACAATTTCTGCCGTACGTTGAAATGCCACGAGGTTGTGCCACTCGGTGCGGTCCTGCCACTGGCCGTCCTTATCTTTTTGCCGTTCGTTGGTGGCAAGGGTAAACTTGGCGACCGGCATGCCGCCTTGCGTGAACTTCATTTCGGGATCCTTGCCAAGGTGTCCAACCAGGATGACTTTGTTTACGCTTTTTCCACTCATGAGTGCAGGCTCCTTCGAGATGCACACTATAACAGAATTGGGCGGTGCCGAGGCAGTGTCGCACGTACTAAAAATATGTGATGAATCGGGCCGCCGTTGGACCGTGGGGATATCCAACGCCGACGCCCTAAAACGGCATCGAAACTGCTGTAGAGACGAGGCAAGCCCCGTCTCTACACGAAGATTCGATAGAGCATCAGGTAGACGATCACGCCGGTCACCGAGACGTAGAGCCAGAGGGGAAATGTCCAGCGCGCGATAGCTCGATGGCGGTCAAATTGGCCACGCAAGGCGTGCGTGAGCGTAACGATCACCATCGGCACTATGACCGCGGCCAGGATCGTGTGCGAGATCAGGATCGTGAAGTAGAGGGGCCGCGTCCAACCGGTGCCGCGAAAATGCACCGAACCCACGTGATAGTGGTAGTAGAGATACGAGGCCAGGAAAAGGGAAGAGGTTCCGAGCGCGGTCAACATCACGGCGCGGTGCGCCGCCCGGTTGCCGCGCGCGATGAGCACACGTCCGGTGATCAGGAGCAGCGCGCTCGCTCCGTTGAGCGTGGCGTTGATCTTTGGGAAGATGGAGTAGTCGGTCATGGGAGAAGTCTAGTTGTACGGGCTGCCGCGGCTGTTTTGCAAGAGCCGCCTTGTTTTCAAGTCAAAAGTCAAAAGTCAGATTGCAGAAGTACCAGTTTTTGGCGACGCCGATTCGTCCGGAACCAGACGATTTTACTTCTTCAATTTGACCTTTTACTTTTGACTGGGGTTTTTCCCTCTGCAATCTGACCTCTAACCTCTGACCTCTCGTATAGAATGTGAACACGATGTCCGACGTGGGCAACTCTCAGCCTCCGGCCCCGGTGGCTGCACAAGAATCTAGCGCGCACCCTGTGCCCGTGATGGCGGTATGGGCGCGGGATCTGCTGGTCTCGCTCGCCATCTCCGCGTTCATCATTATCTTTCTCTACCAGCCGGTGAAGGTGGAAGGCACCAGCATGATGCCCGGCCTGGAGGACCAGGAGCGCATCTTCGTCAACAAGTTCGTCTATCGTTGGGAGCCGATCGAGCGCGGCGACATCGTCGTCTTCCGCTATCCGCGTGACACTTCGAAGAGCTATATCAAGCGCGTGATCGGCGTTGCCGGCGACCGCATCCGCATCGAGAACGGCAAGGTCTTCGTGAACGGTGAGGTGCTCGACGAAGACTACGTTCCCAACGATTATGCCGACGCCCGCTCCTATGGCGAAGTCAAGGTTCCGCCGAATAGCTTCTTCGTCCTCGGCGATCATCGCACCATGTCGAACGACAGCCGCGACTTCGGTCCCGTGAACGAACGCTACATCTACGGCAAAGCCGTGTTTGGGTACTGGCCGATGGAGAAGCTGGGAAGGCTGCGGTAGGGCGGTCGCCAGTTGTCAGTTTTCAGTATTCAATAAACCCAGGATGAATACGCAGATTCAGCCTCCGGCCACACTTCTCACTAATGTTGTGGACAAGACGGGGGCATTTCTAATGTGGTATGACAATGCAAATTCTTTCATCTTGACAACGTTCCAGTCCCGCAGGCAGACTTGGCCCTGCATCGGAAAGACTCCTCCTCATATTGCCCAAAATAGGCTCTGGCTGCCGAAAGGCTTCTTAATCTGTATTTCGGAGTGCGACAAACGAGACATCTCCCAAACCCAAAAAAGGAAACCTGGAATATGAAGTTGTTTTCTGTAGCGGCTCTTACCGTGGTGCTCGTTTTAACGAGCCTCGCTCCGGCTCAGATCAGGCCGGTCAGCGGGAAGGTATTTACCCCTGATTCGAGCATTGAAAGGTCCGCCGACCTCGGGAAGCGCGCCCACACGAATATCCACGTATTCCTGCCTACGGAGCCGATGTGGAATGCGCAACCGTTTGGGCCGCCGTTTTCCGGCTATGCCTATGAGACGCCAGCCTCGCTGGCTTGCGTCTATCATCTGGCCGCGGCGGTTGCGGGCTGCAATCCCAATACGGTGACCAAGAACCCCACAGGCGGGGCCAAGATGATTGCGATTGTGGACGCCTACGACGCACCGAATGCGGCCAGCGATCTAGCGGCGTTTTCGACTCAATTCGCACTACCGGCGGCAAGCTTCCAGCAAGTCTATGCCAGCGGCACCAAACCGCCTTACGACGCGGGCTGGGAAATTGAAGAGTCGCTGGACGTTCAATGGGCCCATGCCATGGCCCCCAGTGCCAAGATCGTTCTGGTCGAAGCGGCTTCCAATAGCTTTACCGACCTGATGACGGCGGAAGACGTGGCGAGCAAAATGGTCAATGCCGCTGGGGGAGGAGAGGTCTCCAACAGCTGGGGAGGGAGTGAGTTCTCCGGCGAGACTTCGTATGACTCCCACTTCGTCAAAACGAATGTCGTGTTCTTCGCGTCTTCTGGAGACGGTCCGGGGGTGATTTGGCCGGGTTCGTCCCCCAATGTGGTTTCGGCGGGCGGAACAACCGTGCGCCGCAATCCGTCCACCAGCGCCTTTAAGTCTGAAGTTCCGTGGGACTCCGCAGGCGGCGGCGTAAGCGCGGTGGAAGCGCGTCCCAGCTACCAGAACGGAATCACTGTCGTGGGGAATTTCCGTGGCGTTCCCGACCTGTCCTTTGATTCCAATCCCATCACCGGCGTCTGGGTGCTTGTGTCCGACCAGGGTGGGTGGTACATCGTGGGCGGAACCAGCGTGGCCTCGCCTTCCTTGGCCGGCGTCATCAATTCGGCGGGCAGCTTCGCAGCCTCCACCGACGCAGAGCTGACGACGATCTACGGCAACCGCACCAACACAGCGGACTTCCGCGAGATCACGACCGGCTACTGTGGTCCGTACGCGGGCTACTCCGCAGTCGCGGGGTGGGACTTCTGCACTGGCGTAGGTGTCGACAAAGGGAAGCTGGGCAAGTAAACGCGATTCGCAACAATTTCGCAAGAACGGCCTACTCTTTTCGGGTAGGCCTTTTTTCTCGAACTGTTACGGCGTTTTGGGGCGACCCCTGCGAATTTCAAACTGCGCCCGGAACCGCGAAATAGCTGACACCTTCCGTCTGTCTCCTGCTAAACTTTCTAAAATCCACTCCCAGGAGTTCCAATGCAAGCGATCCTTGCCCTCGAAGACGGCAGAGTCTTCCGAGGCAAAGGCTACGGCGCTAAAGGCGAGTGCTCCGGCGAAGTTGTTTTTAATACTTCCATTACCGGCTACCAGGAAATTTTCACTGACCCCTCCTACGCCGGACAGATCGTCATCCTGACCAACCCCGAAATCGGAAACTACGGTACCAATCCCGAAGACAGCGAATCCGTACGGCCCTACATCGAGGGGCTGGTCGTGCGCGAGTTTTCGAAAGTCAGTTCCAACTGGCGCTCGCAGCAGGTAACCGACGAGTTCATGGAGCAGTTCAAAATTCCAGTGCTAGCCGAGATTGACACGCGCGCGCTGGTCCGCCACCTGCGCACCTACGGCGTGATGCGGGGCATAATCTCAACCCTCGAAGACGACACCGACAAACTCGTGGCCAAGGCGCTCGCGATCCCGAAGATGGATGGCCAGGATCTCGCGAAAGTCGTCTCCACCAACCACACCTACGTGTGGGAGACCGGCGAGCGCTCGCACCTGCCCGACGAAGTGGTCGGCGTAAAAGACGAGCCGGCGCGCTTCCACGTGGTCGCCTATGACTTCGGCATCAAGCAGAATATCCTGCGCAAGCTGCGCGGAGAAGGCTGCAAGGTGACGGTCGTCCCGGCGCAGACAACCGCGGAAGATGTGCTGGCGTTAAAGCCTGATGGCGTTTTCCTGTCGAATGGACCGGGCGATCCCGAGCCCTGCACCTACGCGGTCGATAACATTCGGCGCTTGATGGGAAGGCAACCAATTTTTGGAATCTGTCTGGGTCATCAGCTCACCGGCATCGCGCTCGGAGGGAAGACTTTTAAACTGAAATTCGGCCACCACGGTGGGAATCATCCCGTGAAGCAACTGGCCACTGGCAAGATCGAGATCACCGCGCATAACCACAACTTCGCCGTCGATCCGGACTCGCTGCCGCAAAGCGAAGTGGAGTTGACGCACATGGATCTAAACGATCAGACGCTTGAAGGCATGCGCCACCGGAATCTGCCGCTGTTCACAGTGCAATACCACCCGGAAGCGGCGCCCGGGCCGCACGATTCGCACTACCTGTTTAAGGATTTCGTGAAGATGATGGAGGAGTGCAAGAGGTGACGACACAGGCAATACCGAAGATCGACAAACACGCCGATCTGTCCGATTTCTTGCCGGAGGAATTGCGCGGTTTGGGAGATCTTCAAACCGCGATTCCAAGGGTGGCCAAGGATCCGGTATTGCTCAAACTGATCCGAGAAGCCGTGGAACGTATCCCCTCGCGGCATGTTCTCGTAGAAGGCGATGCGCGCGAAATGAAGAGAAGTCTCGTGGGCACGGCGCACCTGGTGATCACATCGCCGCCGTATTGGACCTTAAAGGAGTACCGGGATTCGCCGGGGCAGATGGGGCACATCGCAGACTACGACGAATTCATTAGCGAACTTGATCGTGTTTGGCAAAAGTGCTTTGACCTGTTAGTGCCAGGCGGGAGGGTAGTTTGCGTTGTAGGGGACGTTTGCCTGTCGCGCCGAAAAAATGAGGGGCGACACACAGTCGTCCCGCTCCACGCGAGTATCCAAGATCACTGCCGTAAGATCGGCTTCGACAATCTTGCTCCGATAATTTGGCACAAAATCGCGAATGCCGCTTATGAGGTGGAAAATGGCGGTGGGGGCTTCTTGGGGAAGCCCTATGAACCGAATGCGGTGGTAAAGAACGATATCGAATTCATCCTCATGCAGCGGAAGCCGGGCGGTTATCGGGCGCCGACCGGTGCGGTGCGGGTCCTGAGCGTTATTTCCGCCGAGGAACACCGGAAATGGTTTCAACAGATCTGGTCTGGGCTGACCGGAGCCTCCACGAAAGACCATCCTGCGCCCTATCCCCTTGAGTTAGTGACGCGGCTGATTCGAATGTTCAGTTTTGTGGGTGACACGGTGCTGGATCCATTTATGGGGACCGGCACCACGGCCTTGGCGGCGTCAAAGTGCGGTCGAAATAGTGTGAACTTTGAGGTTGACAGCAGCTATTTCAACTTTGCAGCAGCGCGATTGCAGCGGGAACTGTCTACGCTTTTCTCGAACCCAGTACTCGTGATGGAGCAGGGATAAACGCTTGAATACTGAACTGGACCTGAAACTTCGAGAGGCAGTCGCGCGCTTTTGGTCTAGCCGGGAAACTCAGGCTCAGAAGCAAGGGGCGAAGTCAGGAGTGCGCGACGCGGGAGCACGGGCCGCTGTCACCGGCGGTAGCCAAATGGATGGATTCGTCGAGTTAGTCAGGGATTTGCTGGAAGAGTCAGGGGTGGATAAGCCTGTGATTTATTGTGAGCGACGCGTCGAGCTCCCAGGTTGGTTTCGACCGGAAAAGAAATGGGATCTTCTGGTTGTGGTTGACGGACGTCTGATCGCTGCGATTGAATTTAAGTCGCAAGTCGGCTCGTTCGGCAATAACTACAACAACCGAACAGAAGAAGCTCTAGGCAGCGCCGTGGACCCGTGGGCGGCATATCGAGAAGGCGCATTCAAGCCGTCTGCGCGCCCTTGGTTGGGTTATGTGATGTTGCTTGAAGAGGCTCCGGCTTCCACTCGCCCCGTCAAGGCACAAGAACCTCACTTCAAAGTTTTCAAAGAATTCAAGGATGCGTCGTATGCGCGACGTTACGAAATTCTTCTCACCAAACTCGTTCGCGAGCGGCTTTACGATGCAACCTGTTTCCTAATGTCTAACAGTAGCGACGGAGCGCGAGGGCAATATAGGGAGCCCGCGCCGGAACTCAGTTTTGCCAACTTCGTCTCGTCGCTGATGGCGAAGGCAATAGCTCTCAAGAAGACACAATAATGTCCCGTAGAACTGACATTTCGAAGAACCTGGTGCTAGCGCTGCTTTTTTCTGCGCTCCCCGTTTTCGCCGCCGATGCCATCAACATTCAAACCAGCCACCACTCCGCGCGTGAGCTCCAGGAAAAACTGGAACTCGAGCAATTGCTCAAGAAATACGACGTCAGCAAATACACGTTCACCCGCACGGTCGTCATCGAGGAGCGGGCCATGAACCACGCTTTTCCGACGCTGACCCTGAACGTTCACTTTCTCGGCTCCGATGACGAATTGCTCTCGTCGTTTCTGCACGAGCAGTTGCACTGGTACCTGGCCCAGCATCGTCTCGCGATGGAGGATGCTGTTCGCCGACTAAAGCAAATGTATCCGCGTGCTCCCGTCGGACTGCCCGAGGGCGCCGACACCGAATACAGCACCTATGGGCACCTGATTGATTGCTATCTTGAAATCCAGGCCGACCGCGAGTTGATCGGCCGCGAGCGCACCGACCGAGTGATCAAGAGCAAGCCCTGGTACACCTGGATTTACAAGACGATTCTTCGCGACGAGGACAAAATTGCCGCGCTGGTTAAGGCGGAGCGGTTGGAGATGGATTGAATCAGCATTACGCCGTGTCCGAGAACTGGCAACTGAGCACTGAACTTAATGCCTAAACGAACCGATATCTCAAAAATCCTAATCCTCGGCTCTGGCCCGATCGTCATTGGCCAGTCCGCCGAGTTCGACTATTCCGGCACGCAAGCCTGCAAGGCGCTCAAGGCGGAGGGCTTTGAAGTCGTGCTGGCTAACTCGAATCCGGCCACCATCATGACCGATCCCGAGTCGGCCGACCGCACTTACATCGAGCCACTAACTCGCGAGTATCTCGAAGAGATTATTCGCGTCGAGCGCGAGCTGGCGCCCAGCGCGGGCTTTGCACTTCTGCCGACCGTTGGCGGGCAGACCGCACTCAACCTCGCCATTGAACTTGCCGACAGCGGCGTGCTCGACAAGTACAACGTGAGTCTGATCGGCGCGCAGATCGGCGCCATCAAGAAGGCCGAAGACCGGCTGTTTTTCAAAGACGCGATGCAGCGCATCGGCCTCGACGTGCCGAAATCGGCGCTCGTCAACAATCTGAAGGACGGCATTGAATTCGCCGGAAAAATTGGCTTCCCGGTCATCATCCGTCCGTCGTTCACGCTCGGCGGCACCGGCGGCGGCATCGCCTATAACCGCGAAGAACTGATGGAGGTGCTCGCCCGCGGCCTCGATCTCTCGCCCGTTCATGAGTGCCTGATCGAAGAATCCGTTCTCGGATGGAAAGAGTACGAGCTCGAGGTGATGCGCGACACCAAAGACAACGTCATCATCATCTGCTCCATCGAAAACTTCGACCCCATGGGCGTGCACACCGGCGACTCCATCACTGTCGCCCCCGCGCAAACGCTTACCGACCGCGAGTACCAGAAGATGCGCGATGCGGCAATTGCCGTGATCCGCGAGATCGGCGTTGAGACCGGCGGATCGAATATCCAGTTCGGCGTCAATTCCTCGACCGGGCGCATGGTGGTGATCGAGATGAATCCGCGCGTCTCAAGGTCGTCGGCTCTGGCATCAAAGGCGACCGGCTTCCCAATCGCCAAAATTGCCGCCAAGCTGGCCATTGGCTACACGCTCGACGAAATTCCGAACGACATCACGCGCAAGACTCCCGCCTGCTTCGAGCCCACGCTCGACTACGTGGTCGTTAAAATTCCCAAGTGGCAGTTCGAAAAGTTTCCCGGGGCCGACGAATCGCTCGGACCGCAGATGAAATCCGTCGGCGAAGTGATGGCCATCGGTCGCACCTTCAAAGAAGCCTTGCAGAAGGGCATTCGCTCGCTCGATACGGGCAAGCGCGTCGGCTCCGGAAAAATTGAACCCAAGATTCTCACGCAGCGCCTGGTTACGCCGCATCCCGAGCGCCTGACCTACGTGCAGTACGCCATTCGCCAGGGGCACCCGATCAAGCAGATCGCGAAGATGACGTCCATCGATCCCTGGTTCCTCTACCAACTCAAAGAGATTAACGACATGCAACTTGAGCTGGAAAAGCACCCGATGGAATCCGCTCCCACCGAGGTGCTGCGCGAGGCCAAGCGCATGGGATTTTCCGACGGGCGCCTTGCCGGCACCTGGCGTCTGGACGGCAAGGGCGGCCAGGAACAAGTGCGCCACTTCCGCAAGAAGCACGGTCTGAAGCCAGTCTACAAGCGAGTGGATACCTGCGCCGCGGAATTCGAAAGCTACACACCTTATCTCTACTCCACCTACGAAGACGAAGACGAAGCGGCGCCCACCGCGACCAAGAAAGTCGTCATTCTCGGTTCCGGCCCCAACCGCATCGGGCAGGGAATTGAATTCGATTACTGTTGCTGCCACGCCAGCTACGCGCTGCGCGAGGATGGCTACGAAACCATCATGATCAACTGCAATCCGGAGACGGTCTCGACCGATTACGACACCAGCGACCGCCTCTACTTCGAGCCGCTTACGCTCGAAGACGTGTTCGCCGTCTGCGAGCACGAAGCTTCCGGCGGAGCGCCGGTCGGCGTAATTGTGCAATTCGGCGGTCAGACGCCGCTGAATCTCTCGCTGCCACTCAAAGCCGCCGGCATCAACATCATCGGCACCACGCCAGAATCGATTGATCTTGCCGAAGACCGCAAGCGCTTCGGCAAGCTGCTGGAGGAACTCGACATCCCGCAAGCTCCCGGCGCCATGGTTGCCTCGGTCGAAGAGGCGGTCGAAGCCGCGAAGAAGATCGGATTCCCGGTGCTGGTTCGTCCTTCGTATGTCCTCGGAGGTCGAGCGATGGTCATCGCCTACGATGAAGACACGATTCAGCAGTATATGAAGCAGGCCGTCGAGTATTCGCAGGACCGTCCCGTGCTCATCGATAAGTTTCTGGAAGACGCCATTGAAGTCGACGTGGACGCGCTCTCTGACGGCGAAGACGTGGTGATCGGCGGCATCATGCAGCATATCGAGGAAGCCGGCATCCACTCCGGCGATTCTTCCTGCGTGCTGCCCGCGGTTGACATCCCGGAGCCGCTGCTCAAGCGCATGCGGGAATACACCTTCAAGCTGGCGCGAGCGCTCAAAGTGATCGGCCTGATGAACGTGCAGTTCGCGATTCCGCGCGGCAACGGCGCGAAGGGAAATGGCAATCACGAAGCAAAAGTCTACGTGCTCGAAGTGAACCCGCGCGCTTCGCGCACCGTGCCCTTCGTTTCCAAAGCTACCGGAGTGCCCATGGCCAAGATTGCGGCGCGGCTCATGACCGGCCGCAAGCTGCGCGAGTTTCTCCCCGAATACGTGGAGCGCGGCACTGACCTCGATACGGGCCGCTGCTTCTATGTAAAGTCGCCGGTCTTTCCCTGGTCGAAATTTCCCGGCGTCGACACGGTGCTTGGCCCTGAAATGCGCTCCACCGGAGAAGTCATGGGCATTGCCGACAATTTCGGCGAAGCCTTCGCCAAGGCCCAGCTTGCCGCCGGCCAGAAACTGCCGACCAAGGGCACGGTTTTTATCAGCGTCACCGACCGTGATAAGCCGCAGGTGATCGAGATCGCGCATCGTTTCGTCGACATGGGATTCAAACTGGTGGCCACGCACGGTACGGCGGACGTGCTCGAAGAAGCCGGCTTGGCGGTGGAGCGCGTCTACAAGGTGAAAGAGGGCCGTCCCAATGTGGTGGACCTAATCAAAGCCGATCGAATCCAGTTGATCGTCAACACGCCGCACGGGCCCGATCCTTATTTCGACGAGAAAGCGATCCGCCGCGCCGCCGTCAGCGGCCACATCACGACCATCACTACGCTCTCCGCGGCCCGCGCCGCCGCGGAAGGGATCGCCGCACTGCAGCGCGGAGAGGTGCGCGTGCAAGCTTTGCAGGCGCTGCACGCGGAGCGAGTCGCTCTCAAGTGAGACAGTGTGCTTACGGGATTCGCCTATTTGCGCGACTTACAATAGTTACGGCTAATGGCGAACCACTAACGACTGAGGTCTACCATGCTTTTATCCGGAATCTTCCCGCCGATCACGACCACCTTCTACCCTGACGGCGAAGTCTATTACAAGAAGCTCGAGTCGAACGTCGAGCGCTACTCACGCACGCCGGTCGCTGGCATCGTCGTCCAGGGCTCAACCGGCGAAGCGATCCTGCTTTCCGACCAGGAGCGCCGTGACGTCCTCAAAACCGCAATCGCCGCTGCCGCCCCCAACAAAGTCATGATCGCCGGAACCGGCATCGAGTCCGCGAAGGAAACGCTGAGGCTCACCGACTATGCCGCCGAGCTCGGCTACGATGCCGCCATGGTGCGCACGCCGCACTACTACAAAAAACAAATGCTGCCGGTGAACCTGCTCGCTTTCTATCGCACGGTTGCCGACCGGTCCGCGCTGCCGATTATCATTTACAACTTTCCACAAGCCACCGGATACGACATTGCCGCCGAAGTCGTGATCGAACTTGCCGGCCATCCCAACATCGCCGCCATCAAGGAATCGAGCGGCAACCTGGACAAAGTGAGAACCATGGTCGAGGGCACGCGGCAAGTGAAGAGACAGGCCACGGTGACGGAGACGTTTGAGGCCGTGACTCCGCGCATGATGAAGGCCGCCGCTGCCGAAAGCGAAAAGCAGAGCAGGGAATTGGTCAGTGTCGAAGCTCTAGCCGGATCGTGTAGCGCGGACACTCCTGTCCGCGAAACCGTGCCCGCGAAGCCGTCCTCCGTAGCCGTGACTGTGGTAGGAAAATTGAAGACGCGGCAGAAAGAAGTCGGCTTCCAGGTCATGGTCGGCGCAGCTCATCAGCTCGAACCGTCACTCGGGCTGGGAGCGGTCGGCGCCATTCTCGCTTTCGCCTGCCCAGCGCCGATGGCGTGCTACGAAATCTACGCCGCGCTCAAAGACGGAGACAGCGCTCTCGCCCGCGAAAAACAAGCACGCGTGAAACTTGCTGCCCAGCGCGTAGTCGGTGAACTCGGCGTCCCCGGCGTGAAGTACGCTCTGGACCTCAACGGCTACTATGGAGGCCCGTCGCGGCTGCCATTCTTACCGCTTTCTGGCGGGCAGAAGGCCGAGATCGAGACGTTGATGGCGGGAATTAAGAGTTAATGCCCAGCCTTGCGTTGCGCGCATCCGGCAGCTATGTTACAACTTACCGTCAAATGAAGAAATTGGTTGTATTTGCCGCTGTAATGGTTCTAACTGGCGCTGTTGGCGTGGCGAAGGACTCAACGATAACTTTGCAGTGGCCGAAAGACAAGCCTGCTCTCAAACTTTCGTTTGGCAAGTTTCAGCAAATCGCCGCATTTACCGGACAAAACACTTTTGTTTGCGACGTTGTCGTCGAAAATCTAACCGACAAGCCGGTGGAGCGTCCTGCGTTTATGGTTTACGCCAATGATAAGAACAACGTCCGGATTGGCCAGGGGTTACTGATCGTTTCCGATCTTAGCCCCCAGCAGCAGGTAAGGGCTCGTTTTCAGCTCAATTCCGCAGGCGTACCCGCCGGCTTATCGCTAGCTGTCAGTAGCAGAACGATTCCGCTGAGAGTAGTCTCTGTTCCGCCGGGCGCAAAGCTTAAAGTAGATGGGCAGGACGCGGGCACAACGCCGGTCATGGTCAAACTTACCATTGGGAGTCACAACCTGGATTTGACAAAGGAGGGCTACGCCCCCGGAGGCACGCCGCTCGAAGTCACTCCCGATGAACTCCCAGGCGGCAGCATTACCGTGGAATTAGGCGGCTTGTCGCGAGATACGGTCGAACTGCGCGACGGCACCGTACTGTTAGGAGATGTGCTCTCCATGTCACTGACGTCGGTGGTGGTCAGTGTCAATGGCAAGGAGCAGACCCTGGAACGCAATCAAGTGAAGAAGATGATACTGGTGGAGCGCCAGATCACCGAGCAACCCATCGTCATTCAACCGGCGCCTGCGCCGCCTCAACCTTAGCACTAAGACCGCGGGAGCCTGATCGGCCCCTTTTCGCATCACACAGCCTTGTGATATAGGTCACATCCCGCTATACTTAGAACGAACGTTCGAACGTATGGCCACCCTACCCGCAACCCGCGCCTCCCGCCGCCCTAGAAACGTTCTTCCGGCGATCGCGGCGACCCGCTTCGACCGCCGCCTCGGGGAGATTCTCGACCACGCCACCGAGGTGTTTTGTGTCAAGGGATACGAAGGCGCCTCCATGCGCGATCTTTCTCGCGCCACCGGCATGTCACTGGCTGGTCTCTATCACTACTTTCAATCCAAAGAGCGCTTGCTGTTCCTGATACAGAAACATACTTTCACCACCATCGTCGAAAAACTCAAGGCGCGACTGGAAGGGGTCACGGATCCCGAGCAGCGCATCCGCACCTTCATCCTGAATCACCTCGAATACTTCGTGAACAACCAGGAGGGATTGAAGGTGCTCTCGCATGAAGACGACTCTTTGAAGAATGGCCAAGGCTCGGAGATCGCCGGCATCAAGCGCGAATACTACCGCATCTGCCTCGGGCTGATGGAAGACCTGCGGCGCGACCGCGGCCTCGATTTCAACACCCGCACCGCGGTGATGAGCTTGTTTGGCATGATCAACTGGATCTACACCTGGTACAACCCGCGCGTCGACGGCAACGCCGAGGCGCTTGCGGAGCGGATGGGCAACATGGTTCTCAACGGAATTGTGCACGGCGGCAACAAGATACGGAAGAAATCGGCATTTGACGGCCAGCCCTTAGAGGGGCGTCCGATACCGAGGAACTTGCGGCATCGCTAAAGCGATGCCCTGATACGAAGCCGTCTCAGCGAAACTGATTGGCGAGACTGATTTAAGGAGCAATTTATGGCGACAATAACGACGACGCAGCCGGCCATCGGCGAAACCACCAAACAGCTCATCAACTATCGCACCGATGCCGGCGTGGCGGTAATCGAGATGAACGATCCTCCGGCGAACACCTACACCTACGAAATGAACCGCCAGCTCGACGAAGCCATCCTGCGGGCACGCATGGATAACGGCGTGTACGTGATTGTGCTTACGGGCGCGGGCGACAAGTTTTTCTCCGCCGGCGCGAATATCAAAATGCTGGCCTCGGTCGATCCAACCTTCAAGTATTACTTCTGCCTGCACGCGAATGAAATGCTGTTGCGGTTGGAGCACACACCGAAGCTCGTCATCGCCGCGCTCAATGGCCATTGCGTCGGGGGAGGCCTGGAGATCGCAATGGCTGCCGACCTCCGTATCGCTCGCAAAGATGCGGGCAAGATCGGCCTGCCCGAGGTCAACCTGGGCGTGCTTCCCGGCACCGGCGGAACGCAGCGTCTCTCGCGCCTGGTCGGGAAGAGCAAAGCCATCGAACTGATGATCACCGGCAATACGTTCTCGTTCGAAGAGGCGCAGGAGTTCGGCATTGTGAATGACATTTTCGAGCGCGACGGGTTCATGGAAAACATCATGGAGTATGCGCGCCAGTTCACGCCTCCGAATAAAGCCGCCAAGGCTGTGGGACGCATCAAGCGCGCCGTGCAAACCGGTTGGGAAATCCCCATGGAATCGGCGTTGGCCGTCGAACGCGAGAACCAGCAGATCCTGTTCCAGAGCGACGACGCAAAAGAGGGTTTGGCCGCGTACGTGGAGAAAAGACCGGCGGAGTTTAAAGGAAAGTGAAGCTGCGCTCAATCGCGACGCTGTTTCTTCTATGTTCGGCCCTCAATGTTAGCGCGCAACCCAGCGATCACGGCCAGTTCTGGGTCCCGACTGACGTGAAATGGGAGCGGATCCCGGGAGCTCCGCGCGAGGAACATAGGAAGACCGCATCCACAATTGTCCTCTATTTCGGAAAGAATGGAGAGTTCGTGCGGGACGAGTGTTGGCTGATTCGAGACGGCAAATCGATCTCGATCAGCAACGGCGATCCCCATAGTCAATATGTTGGTCGAATAACCGAGCCGATGGCAGATGGTGCGAAATACACTTATCGTCTCGTCCGACGCACAGTGGAAAAAGAAGGTGAAGTTCTACCGGGACCGGAGATTTCCGAGTTCGCGAGCTCGAAGGCAATGTCAGGCCTGGAAATACAAGGCCACTTTTTCCGCCGCGTCAAACTCGCCAACGAAAGCGACTACATTGAGCTTTATAAAACACTAGCTCGGCAATACGCCCAGCAGTAGGACAAGTCTTATGCCAGGCAAAGTAGCGAAAATCGGAAACTTCAGCGACTGGGTTGGCCTGTTCAACGAATGGCGCAAGGAAATCGGCGTCAATCAGGATGACGTCTCATCGTTCCACTTCGATACGCTCTACGGCGCGATTGAAACCGGGGAGATCCAATTCGGCGCCTACAAAGGCCGCAATAAGTGGGAGAACCTGCGCCAAGTCCCGACGCAGCAGATGCGCGATGCGCTCATGAACATGATCGTCTATCAGGGCGACACCGAATTTGCCAGCGTGGAGCAGCAGCGCAACCTGTTTGCCACCGCGCCCTCGGAATGGGATCGCCGCGCGCTTACTCGCGTCATGATCGAAGAGATGCGCCACGGCTGGCAGATGTGCGCGCTGCTCATCGACTTCTTCGGGTCTTCCGGCAAGGTCGAGGCGCAGAAAATGCTGGAGCGACGGGCGTTCGAGAACAAACGACTGCTGGGCACCTTCAACGTCGACGTCGATAACTGGCTCGACTTTTTCACCTACACCGACTTCGTGGACCGTGACGGCAAGTTCCAGCTTCAGATGCTGAAGTATTCAGCGTTCGCGCCGCTTGGACGCTCGACGTCTTACATGCTGCGCGAAGAGGCTTTCCATATGGGAACCGGCAACGATGGACTGCGCCGCGTGGTCGAGGCCGGCGTGATCCCGCGGTGGCTGATGCAGAAATATCTGAACAAGTGGATCTCGAGTTCGTTCGATCTTTTCGGCACAGATCATTCTTCCTCGGCGCACTGGGCCTACGTCTGGGGAATCAAAGGCCGGTACGACGAGTTGCAGAACGACAAGGCCGCTGACCTCGACGACCTGAACGACTACAGCCGTCACCTCTATCGTCAGGAAGTTGCGGGATTGGTGGAACGGCTGAACGGCTTCTTGCAGCCGGGCGAAAAGAAGTTTTACACGCCCGACATCCACTTCAACCGCAACATCGGACGATGGGCAGGGAAGAAGTGCCACTGCGAAACTGGCGAACCACTGGACGACCGCAGTTACGAGCAGCACGGTGAAGAGAATCTGCCCAGCGCGAAGGACAAAGACCTGTTGCTCGACATCATCCGCAACGAAAAGAAGTGGATCAAGGAAAAAGAGGGCGCGCGCGATCCGCTGTCCACCATTGGCGAGCCGCGGAAGTCGGCGATTAACCTTTAGCTCGTGTAGGGCGGGCACTCTTGCCCGCCTGGACTGACCCTGCCACGGAACCACGGAGCGAATCGGAAAAGTATCCTCCGCGATCCTCTATACCGTTGTAGCGTGGACCGGCGCAAGGGTATCATTGCCTTCCTCGATAAACGGTGGGCGAAATGGATCAGAAAATCGAAGACGCGAAGACAGAGGCCGAAGCGAGTGTCGGAACGAAGGGGGTGGCGAAGCAGCCCTCCAGTTCCGGCCACTTGATGTGCCGTGCGCCGTTGTGGGGAGTGGCGGGCTTCCTGGGCTGCGCCTACTTTGCGTGGATTTCGTTCAGCCGCGTCACTCACAACGAGTATGAATGGCCGCACGACTATTGGACCGCCGCCACCTACGTCGTCTGGATCGTCTTGTTGGCCGGCCTGGCGGTCGACACACGCTGCCTGCGCGAGCGCGCGTTTTTTGGCCTGCTGGTTATCAATTTTGTGATCGGCTGCGGATTGACGCTGTGGCGCAACGTCCCGGCCGCCGATGTGCGCATCGCTCGGTTCGCAACCGGCGCTCTCTGGGCGGTAGCCGCGCTGGCGAGTCTAACCACGCTGGGGAGTGCGCCGGAGCTTCGGGGGAAAGGCGATTGATTTCTGTGGAGACGCGGCTTGCCGCGTCTCACGAGGCGGGCAAGCGCTGCGGCGCACGCGGAGACGGGGCAAGCCCCGTCTCTACACGTCGATCACACTATGGACTTCGAAATTTCCCCCACTCAGGTCAAGGCGCTGCAGGAACGCGGGGAAACATTTACGCTGCTCGATGTTCGCGCGCCCTGGGAATGCCAAGCCTCCCGCATGGAAGGGGCAAAGCACATGCCGATGGGCGACATCCCTGCGCGCGCTCACCAGGAACTCGACCCGGACGATCACATCGTGGTGGTGTGCCATCACGGAGTGAGCTCGCTGATGGTCACCAACTGGCTTCGCCAGCAAGGATACGAAAACGTACAGTCCATGCGCGGCGGGATCGACGGCTGGGCGCGGACGGTGGATCCAAAAGTGCCGTTGTACTGAAGGCAGCACTTAGCACTTAGCACTTAGCTAAACCAAGAGCCTTGCGGCACGCAAGAACTGGCAACTGGTTACTGGCAACTGACCTTGATTACCGACTGCCACATCCACATCGCGCCCCTCGAACTCTTTAAGCCACATGCGCTGGAACTGATGAAGCGCAAGCGCGCCAATTTCGACGAAATCGCCGAATATTGCCGCTCGCCCAAATCCTTTCTGAAATATCTGGATCGTTGCGGCGTTGACCGTGCGGCGCTGATCAACTATGTTGCCCCGGAAGTGATCGGCTTTACACCCGAGGTCAATCAGTTCGTCGCCGGTTACGCCCGACATGATCCCAAGCGCCTGATCTCCTGCGGCAGCCTGCATCCTCGGCACACCGCCAACATCATGGCCGATGTCGAGCACATCCTGCATCTCGGCCTGCGCATGATCAAGATCCACCCACCGCATCAGCTCTTGTTTCCGAACGATTATCTGCACGGCGTGAAGGAACTCGAAATCATCTACCGGGCCGCCGAGGCCAATGGGATTCCCGTCATGTTCCACACTGGGACGTCGATCTTCCCCGGCGCGCGCAACAAGTATGGAGATCCGATCTACATTGACGATGTCGCGGTCGATTTCCCCAAGCTCAAGATCCTGCTGGCACACGGTGGGCGGCCGCTCTGGATGGACACGGCGTTTTTTCTAATCCGGCGTCATGCCAACGTCTATCTCGACATCAGCGGCATTCCTCCAAGAACGCTGCTGAAGTATTTTCCGCGGATCGAGGAGATTGCCCACAAAACCTTGTTTGGCACCGATTGGCCCGGCCCGGGTGTTCCAGACGTCAAACGGAATCTTGAGGAATTCAAAGCGCTGCCCATGAGCGCAGGGATGCGCGAGCAGATTTTGAGCAAGACAGCGACCTCGCTCTGGCCGGAATAGTTGAGCTTTCGTGCTCGACTCTCTTCATTTCGCTCCGTCTCTCGCTTTCCGCAGCGCCACAGGCAGGTCACGAAGACGCGGCCATTCGGCGTACTCGTTCGCGCGCACTAACTCCAGGGAGTGAAACTTGGGCCTGGTGGCGATTGCTCCCTCTGATGCTCCACAGGAAATCATAATGACTATTCCGGGCCGGCCCTGATCTGAAACGTCGGCCTCCACCCATGGCAGGCCGTGGCCGTCGCCAGTCCTTACTGCCCAACCAATTGTTGCGTCTCTCCCAACTTGAAGACGCAGCCACTTTTCGAACGTCACGGGTGGCAGAGCCGGGTCAAGCTGCGACGCAAGTGTCAATTTCACGCCTGCGATCAACTTAGCGACATCGTCGTCGGTTGGGGTTGCTTGTGCCGAGACAAGAACCGAGCTGAATATCACACACAGCGCCAATAATGTTAGTGTTTTCACGAATCCCTCCGTGACGTTTCCCTCAGTTCGATGGCGCTGCGGCGGATCTGGTTGCCAGTAGCTTCGCAGTGTATCTACGGGCAACCGCGAATCGAAACTTACTATTTGCCTGCCGTCTTGGCTGCCGCTTTCGTGCCGGTCAGTTCGTTGGCCAGAGCATCGGCGCCGTAAATATGGCGCAGCGCTTCGACGATGCCGCGCGAATCGACGGATACGGCGCGTGCCTGGCGGTCGTCGTAGTAGAAGTCCAAAACCAGCGACTGGATATTGCCGTCGAAGATAATTCCAACCACTTCGCCCGCCCGGTTCACGGTTGGGCTCCCCGAATTGCCGCCGATAATGTCCGCGGTGGACACAAAATTCAGCGGCGTGTCGAGCTTCAGTTTCGACTTCATCTTCGGCCAGCTGACGCCTAGATTGTATGGAGGCTTGCCGCCGTGCTCCTCGGCATGTTGAAAAGCGCCGCCGATGGTGGTGAAGTAAGGAATCTTTTTTCCGCTCTCTTCATACCCCTTCACCGTGCCATAGCTGAGCCGCAACGTGAAGGTCGCGTCTGGAGGCTGGGTGAAGCCGGTTTGGGTAAACCGCGCCCGGGCGATGGTTGCGCCGTCGCGCCGTACCACCGCATCGACCTCGTCGTCGAAGCGCTTGCGGACAGCCCGTGCCTCGGGATCCACGTTGCGCATCAGGACAATCAGCGGATCCGTACTCGCATCCACTGCCACCTTCCCACCCGCGTACAGTTGCTTGCGGACGGCGACATCGTCCAACTTGGTGCTGCCAATCAGCGCCTTGGCGGCTTCTTCCGGGGACTTGCCGTTTAGCGAAGCTTTTACCGCTGCATCCTCGGGTCCCAGCGCTTCTCGCAGCTGGGTCAGGGCAAGTGCTAAAGTCGCGGTCTCAAGGCTCTTGTAGATTGGAGCCGTGCTGAACAGTTCCTGCTCCAGCGAGGGCAGGGCGGAATCGCGATACTCGCGCAGACGGTCGCCGTTCGGTTTCTGCTTTTCCTCCGCGATGCGGACCAGAGTCCGGGCATAAAGCCCCAGTTCTACATTGAATCCACGCATACGCTCGATGTAGGTCAGTGGGTCGTAGATTTCGCGATTCGTCTTCATGGCATTCGAAATCTCTTGCCACGGATTGGGCTCGCCCGCATGCTTATCCAGATAAGCCTTTTCGCGCTCGCGCTCCGCCACGTTCATCTGCGACATCATGGCCAGATCCTGCAGCCCTTCATATTCGCCCTTAATGGCTTTCTGCGAATTCTGGTACCCGAAGATGTCCTCCTGCGCGATGCGCGCGTTCTCCGGCGACTCCGCGCTGAACTTCTGGAACATGTCGATTCGGCGTTTGTAGTTGGCGAGGCGCGACGGATAATCCGTGTTCTTCAGGAACTGCAATTGCGCGACGGTCTTTAAGCGATCCGTGCCTCCGGGGTGGCCGGAAACGAAAATCAGATCGCCATCTTTCACGCCGACCTTCGACCATTGCAGGTAGTTGTCGAGATGAACCGGCTTGTCGTTCTCGTAGATACGGAAGAAAGTGATGTCCAGGTCATAGCGCGGATAGGTGAAGTTGTCGGGATCGCCGCCAAAAAACGCCGCGTCGAATTCGGGCGCAAACACCAGACGCACATCGGTGTACTTTTTGTATTTATAGAGGTTGTAAACTTCGCCCGAATAGAGGGTGACCACGTCGCAGCGCAGGCCGGTCGAAGTCGCGCAATCTTTTTCGATGGTGCTCATGGCGGAACGCTGTGCCTGGCCAGCGTCAGCGGTCGACATGGTTGCCGGGGCAGCGGCCTTCACCTTCGCGGTGACGTCGTCGATGCCGGTCAGCACGTTCAGTTCAAGGTCGGGACACTTCGCTTCCTCCGCCTGGGTCTTAGCGTAAAAGCCGGTCTTCCTGTAGTCATGACCGGAGGTGCTGAGTTTCCCGATGCAGTCGGCGCCAATGTGATGATTGGTAAATGCCAGGCCGTCGGCGGACACGAACGACCCTGAGCCATTCTTGAAGCGCACCGACGACAACTGGAGGTGGTCCAACCATTCCTGCGTCGCCAGAAAGCCGTATTCTTTCTGGACGCGTTCTTTCGGGAAGGCGTTGTATAACCACATACCCTCGTCGGCCAGCGCCAGGGGCGTTGCCACAGCAAGGATCAGGCCGAAAATAAGCAGTCTAGTCTTCATGAGTTTCTCCGAATCAGTTTGGGGATTCTGCCAGAGGCGCACATCTTCAAACGGTCAAGAGCGGACTGATTAGTCTACGCCGCGCAACCGTCCCCGGCCAAGGGTGAGACGGCAACTGTGAGTAAACGTCAACCGGTGCTTGCGTCGCACCGTCGCTCGCGGCGAGCAGCTATCAGCCCCTCGCGCACCCTGTGAACCTCCCACAGCATCGGTACAATAGAAACTATGCGCCGGGTCTATCTCGACAACAACGCGACTACTCCGGTGCTCGCCGAGGTTCTGGAGGCGATGGGGCCTTACTTTGGCGAGCACTTTGGCAACGCGTCGTCCATCCACCATCATGGACAGGAGACGCGGGCCGCGGTCGAGCGCGCCCGCGAATCGGTGGCCGCCCTGCTGGGCTGCCGCGCCTCCGAGGTCGTGTTTACCAGCGGCGGTACGGAGGCCGACAATCTTGCGGTATTCGGACTAACGCAGCCGGGCGACCACGTCATCACCTCGACCATTGAGCATCACGCCGTGCTCAATGCGTGCAAGCATCTTGCCACCAAGGGATGCGAAATCACCTACATTCCGGTGGATGGCCGCGGCTTAGTGGATCCGGCGGACGTGCGACGCGCGATTCGTCCAAACACGAAGCTGATCACGATCATGCTCGCCAACAACGAAACCGGCGTCTTGCAACCCGTGGCTGAGTTCGGAAAGATTGCCGCCGAAGCCGACATTTACTTCCACACCGACGCCGTGCAGGCAGCGGGAAGGATCCCGACCGATGTCAACCAAATCGGGTGCGATCTGTTGACCATCTCCAGCCACAAGATTCACGCGCCACAGGGTGTGGGCGCGCTTTACGTCCGGAAGGGAACTCAACTGGAGCCGATGCTCTATGGCGGCAGCCATGAACGCTCGCGCCGCGCCGGGACGGAGAACGTCCCCGGCATCGTGGGATTGGGCAAGGCAGCCGAGTTAGCCCGCGCTGGCCTGAAGCGCGGCGACGATTCGAAAATGGCGGCTGCGCGTGACCATCTGGAAAGGGAACTGCTCGAGATCGAAGCCACTGGCTTAAACGGCGAAGGTGCTCCGCGCGTGCCGAATACGACCAACATTTATTTCGATGGCATCGAAGGTGAGGCGCTGGTCATCGCGCTCGACTTGAAGGGACTGGCAGTCTCGACCGGCGCTGCGTGCTCTTCGGGGGCAATCGAACCGTCACACGTGTTGACCGCAATGGGCCTGCGTCCCGACCGCGCTAAGGCCAGCATTCGCTTCAGTCTCGGAAAGCAAAATATGCCTGACGATATAGACTTTGCATTGGGGCTGGTGCCGGAAACGGTTGCGCGTTTGCGGGAGTTGTCGCCGGTGTGGGCGAAGAGCACAGTTAGCCGTTAGCACTCAGCATTTAGCCAAACCAGAGACGAGAAGAGCTAACTGCTAAATGGTAGGTGCTAAATGCTGAATTCCGAAACCATCGCCGTCGCCATGTCGGGAGGAGTCGACTCCTCGGCCGTTGCGGCCATGCTGCGTGCCGAAGGCCGCAACGTCATTGGCCTGACCATGCAACTCTGGAACCAGCGCCGTCTTGCCGGACACGAAGGCATGCCCGAATCCGTCCAGGGCCGCTGCTGTTCGATCGACGATGTTTACGACGCTCGGCGCGTGGCCGAAACCCTCGGCATCCCTTACTACGTGGTCAATCACGAGGAGCGTTTTGAGCGCGATGTGGTTCGTCCGTTCGTCGAGGAGTATCTGGCCGGACGCACGCCCATCCCCTGCAGTCTCTGCAACAATCACTTGAAGTTTGATGAGCTTCTTGTTGTGGCGCGGCAGATTGGCGCCGATCGGATTGCCACCGGACATTACGCCCAGGTGGTCTTTGACGAGCGGTGCACCCGCTGGCTGCTGAAGCGCCCGGCAGACAAGTCCAAAGACCAGACGTACTTTCTCTTCGGCCTGTCGCAAGAGCAATTGAGCCGCACTTTGTTCCCGCTCGGCGGCATGACCAAGCCCGAAGTGCGCGAACTCGCCCGCAGGCACAACTTGGTGATCGCCGAAAAGCCCGACTCGCAGGAAATCTGTTTTGTTCCCGGAGGCGATTACAAGCGTTTTCTTGAAGCCTATCTCACCGAGCAGGGAGAAACGGCGCGTGAGATTGCGGGCGACATGGTGACGACCGATGGCAAGGTGATCGGCGAGCACTCCGGCGTTCACAATTTTACCGTCGGCCAGCGCAAGGGACTCGGCGTGGCCACCGGCTCGCCGCTGTACGTGATCCAGATCAATAATGACACACGGCAAGTCGTGGTCGGCAAGGACGAGGAGCTTTACTCGCGCACTCTCCTAGCACGCCGGGTGAACCTGATTTCGACGGCCGAACTGCGCGAGCCCATGCGGGTCGCGGTAAAGATCCGCCACAAGCATCAACCGGCGCCGGCCGTGATTGAAGCGGCGGGGCCGGAGGAAGCGCTTGTAACCTTTGACGACCCGCAGCGCGCGATTACCCCCGGCCAGGCCGCCGTTTTCTACGATGGAGACACGGTCGTGGGTGGCGGTTGGATCGAGAACTCCTAAACAATCTTCTATGTAGAGACGCGGCTTGCCGCGTCTCGGCATCGCCGCGCTGCCGGAGACGGGGCAAGCCCCGTCTCTACACATATTCCGATTACTCACCCTTGTTACCAACGATTACTCTTGCGCGAATTCATAGCACCTTCGTGGCCTAGACCTGCCGATAAAGCGGAGTTAGGGTTAGTTCACGACGGGACCTTCGTAGTCTCTCCCCAGTAAAAGGTCCGGCGTGGGGAGCGATGTTATGAAACTCTGGCATCTGGCTTATGCGGCATTGGGAATTGCGGTGGCGCGCTGGTTTTTTGGGCGTCAATCGATGCAAGTAACCGATCCGGTTTCCCGTTTTCGTACCTCTGGCCTGCTGTAAGCGTCACTGGGTCAAAGGGCATGGACGCGCCCCGTTGCGCGGCGCTTCGATCTGAGCGCGTCCATGCCCTAGCCCCATCCGTTTTTGCCAACTCCGGAAGTGCTAGCACCACCGTGTCCCTTCGGTAACTTCTTTTCCATCCCATCTCGCCTAAACTTTCCTTGTGGACCCCGCTGGGCGCGTGCCGCTCCATGCATGCCGCTCAGCGCACGCTGCCGAACGACCGAAATCATGCGATCCAGATTCCCCACCTCGCCGTTGCTTGTTCTCGCGCTGCTCTTCGCCTTGCTCTGCCCCTTGGCTGCGTCGGCGCAAGATGAAGCTCCTTCGCTTGGCGACTTCGCACGCGACCAGCGCAGAAACAAAGCGCAGCCGCAGCCTCAAGCATCGCCGGACCCGGCCCGCACCGTGATCGACAACGACAATCTGGCCCAGGTCATGGACGACGCCAAGAAGGCAAGGCCGGTCAAATCGGACAAGGCCGTCTTTTCGATTGACCCGTCCGGCAATACCCTCAAAGTATCGTCACCCGATGTAACCTGCAGTCTCTCGTTCAACGCTCGCGCCAGTGCGCTGCTGATCAAGCCCGTCCTCGTAGAAGACTTGCCGCTAACCGAGTTGCTCAAGATCGACGGTCCCGGATCCATCCAGGACGAGAGTCTGCAGCTGGAAGTATTCAATGGAACCGACTGGGATCTGCGCGAAATTACGGTGGGCCTCACGCTTGAACGCAAGCCCGGAGAAAATGCCGAAGTGGCGGCGCGGGCGCGTGTGATTCCCGCCGCCGAGGGTATCGCGCCCGTCGCTGTTGAGCGGCGTTCCGACGTCACGCTCCTCTATCACCTCAAAGCCGAGGCCAAGCCCTTCAGCACCACCGCGTTTCACGAGAATATCGGGATTACTCCGGGCCCCGATGAAGATTGGCGATGGTCGATCGTGGAAGCCAAGGGAATCCGGCCCTCGCAACCGCAGTCGGCGCCCGATTCGCTGCCCGACCCGCTGTTTGCCACTCCATCAGTTTTACTGCCGGGGTCGAACCCGCCGCAGCTTGCGCCCATTGCACCTCTCGCTCCAAACCAGACTCCAGATAAGGCGCCGCAAGACCAGGCGAGTCCCGATCACTCCCCGATCCCAGGCCCAACCGCGCGGCCATAAATAGCGTTAACCACAGGGCGCACAGGGATTCATAGAGGCAACGAGCCAGGTTTCCCCCGTGAACCCTGTGTACCCTGGTTAAGATTTATTCCGCAGTACACACAGGGACCCGTTCTCTAGAACCGTTGTTTTGGATAAGCTGGAATGGTACTCTAACGAAGTTGAGCGGGAGTAGTTCAGCGGTAGAACGCCAGCTTCCCAAGCTGGATGTCACGGGTTCGATCCCCGTCTCCCGCTCCATCTATCCAGTCAGTTAGCGATGGGGCCTTCTTGGTTGTGTGCTAATTTGTGTTCAGAACCCCAGAGGTTTCACTGTATCCGCCCGCTGATCGGTTCCGGAGTACTGCCCATCACGTCGTCGGCCACAGCGTTCACAAGCTTGCGCACGCTCTCTGGAATGGCTTGCGTGTATACGTTCATTGTTGTCCCGATATCGGTGTGTCTCAGATGGGCCTGCACATCTTTCGCGTTTCCTTGGCCTTGGGCGTTTGTTGCGAATGTGCGCCGTAGAACCTGAAAGTTTACAGGCACGGTGATCCCTATAGCTTTTGCTGTGGGCTTAACTCTACGGCGCAACCAATTTTCCGGACGCATCGGCGTGCCTTTCTCGCTCGGGAACATCAAGGCATCTGGAGAGGCGCCCGCGTGTTGTTCTCTCCACATTTGGAGCAAGGAGACCAAGAGATTCGGGACGGTCACCGGTGCCTTGCTACCCTTCGTCTTCGCCTTCCCTGGTCTCAAGCTACCCCGCCAAGCTGTTCCTTCGATCTGGAAGTGGTCGCCGCGCCATGATGACCATTGAAGGCCGAATATCTCGCCGGGTCGCATGGCACAGAAAGCGGCGATCATCGCCATAAGGCGGTCACGAAAGGGAAGGGATTCGAGCATCTCGCGTGCTTGCAACTTTGGCAGTACAGGTTTTTCCAATTCCCGCGTCTCCGGGTTGACCAGCTTTCGGGCCGGGTTCTTGCCGATCAGGTCCGCCTCAAGCGCTTCCTCAAGAACCGCTTTTAGCATCGTGCGGCAATGGTCAACCACTGTGAACGAGAAGCCCTTTTCTGCCAGGCCATTCAAAAAGACTTGGCAATGAAATTTTTCAATTTCGCAAAGTGCTTGACTCCCGAGCTTCGGCAGTATGTTGTTCGTCGTCAGAAGCTGTGAGACCAGCTTGGCCGCCAGGCCAAGCTACGGTTTGAATTTCAGTTCCACCCTTGGTTTTTGGTTCCAGCGACCCAGATTGTAACGCAGCCGCTGCTCAATCGTGCGTTGTTTCTGTTCGGCCCTCCTGCGTAAGATTTCTTCCCGCCGTCCGTAGTACACATCGGCCGGAGTCACGTTGCCGATGGCTTCGTGATAGCGGCGATGGTTGTAATACACGATGAAGTCCTGCATGGTGCGACGCAGCTCGTCCGGGCTGGTGTAGACCAGGAGGTTCATGCGCGCTCTGAGCGTCTCGTGAAAGCGCTCGATTTTGCCATTGGTTTGGGGATGATGCGGTGCGCAGTAGATATGGCGGATATCGAGCACGCGCAGATACTCCTCGAAAACTCGCGCCAGGTAGCCCGAACCATGGTCGCTGAGCAGCTTGGTGCGGTCTTCGATGGGTACCCGTCGCATGCCGGTAAAGGCCACCGCCTGTTCCACTACGTCGCTGATGGAGTGCGCGGTCATGTCCGGTTTCAGATCGCTAGCCAGCACAAAGCGCGAGTAATCATCGAGCACTTCGATCGAGTAATACCAGCCCCAACCCACCACGAAATAGTAACTGGCATCGCTCTGCCACATTTGATTGGGCGCAGTGGTCTTCACCCGGAACTCCTTGCCCGCCGGGAAGCCCACCAGCGCAATGGTGCGATTCAGCCCGTGCCGCTTCAGCACTCGGTATACGGTGGCTTCCGACACCGTGAACCCGGCGTGGTCGGTGACATGACAAGCCAACTCGCGCGGGCTCAGATCGGGCTGCTGCAGCGCGGTTGCGAAAATGGCAGCCTGTTCCGCGGGCCGCAGCCGGTTCCACACCGCTCCCGGCTCCGGCTTGCGGTCTACCAGCCCGACTTCCCCTTGGTCGCGATAGCGCCGCTGCCAACGATAGAACGTGGAGCGGGCCATCCCCAGCTCGGCGATCGTGGCGCGCTTCGGCTGCGGCGCACGCCGCACCAACTCGATCATCTCGCGTTTCTTGTCCGCACTCACCCGCTCGTACCTCCTACGCTCGATCAGTCCTAACTCTGGCTTTTTTTGAGCAGCATATTGGCCACGCTCAGATCGGCCACCAACTGTTTCAGCCGCTCATTCTCTTGGCGTAGTGCTTTGACCTCGTCACTGGTGGCTTCGCGCAGGCTGTCACCTCGCATGCGGGCTTTGCCCGCCTCCATGAAGTCCTTCAGCCACTTGTAATAGATCGTGGGATGGATGCCTTCGCGACGGCACAGCTCCGCCACCGACACCTCCCCGCGCACCCCTTCCATTACGATGCGGATCTTGTCTTCGGTAGGAAACCTGCGCCGTGTGGCTCGCTTGGCTTTGCGGATCAGCGCACGCGCAGTCTCGGTGGAGCGGGTCGACCCCGCCATTTCCGTGGGATTACTTTCTGGCTTGTTTTCTTCCGGCATGTTCACCCTTCCGGCCCCGCTGAGGGGCGCCCGAGTAGACTGCCGGCGCAGCACCCCAGCCAGCCAAACGCGGGCTGGCTGGGGCCCCGCTGTCGCCGCCAGTCTACTCTCTGTTTCGGGTGAACTGAATCTCAGATGTGTAGCTTAACTTCCGGTCTCAAACTGTCCCATTTCCGCTGACGTGGCACATTCGATTGCAATCCGCAGCGGGGGCGAAACTAGCATCGGATCGCTGTATGTGCGCTGATTCCCGCTCTGCATACGAGCGACGATCTCCCGCTCCATGCGGACCATTTCGGCAGTTGTGTACATCGGCGCAGCACGTCCTTCAACCGGGCTAACGGCAATGAACTCTCCGCGCTGGACTCGCTGCGCAAATTCATGCCGCACTTGTTCGTAGGTTGTTTGCGCCATGCTGCGGTTTATTGCCGCTTGCAAGATGCTTCGCTCATCCTGCACGGCAGACCGCTCGAAAACATGATTGCGGGCATACGTAACGGCCTGCTGTTCGGTCTTGTCCGAGTGGGGTGCGTGGAGCTGTGAATGTTCGCGCGCCTGGTCTACAACGCGATCCGCTTGATGGCCGTACTGTGCCGCCAGTTCGCGGTGCTGCTGCAACACCTCTTCCTGGGTGTGAATCTGCTTGTTGTCTCGCGTGCGATGGGCAGCAATCTGTGCCGCGCCCGCGCCTTCTCTTCCGATTTCCTGCAAGTGACTCTTGATCTGTTCTCGCCTTGGACTGGATGCATCCAAATATTCCTGCGTGTAGCCTTTGATTTCCGGCTGGCCGTGCTTACCGCGTTCGATTTCATAGCCCAGCCCTCGTAGCCGCATCGCAAGCTCGGAACGATACACGCTGGTCGCATACTGCTGCGATTGAAAAAGGCTTCGCTCCTGAAGCGCCCGCGTCTGGCCGTCCTCGCGCTCGGTCACATTGAAGATGACGGCATGAGTATGAAGCTGCGGCGCGGCATATCCATTGACCGGGCGGGCAGTGTCATGCTCGAAGGTAGCGGCGATGAACTTAGCCGTCGTCTCCGGCGCGTGGACACTGCCGATACGCGCTTGCGTATACCGTTCCAGTTCGCCGAGTGCTACGCGGACACTTTCACGGTGCGCTTGACGCACACGCTGGTCGCCGCCCACAAGCGCGGTGAGAGAGACGGATTTCGGCGCGGAGAATGTCGCATCCCACCCGGCGCGATGTTCGACGCTGGTGATTTCCTTGCCGTATTCGTTCTTGTAGGTTCTTACAGGCTGGTGCTTGACGACTTGTGCGCCGCTTTCGGGATGCTGCCCTTCGCTCAAGCGAGCGAATTCCTCGGCCCCTACGGAACCGCTCAGTCCCCACTCCTCGGCAAGCCTTCCCTGCCACTCGCTATGCACCTGGATGTCACGGCTCCAGTAGTTCTGCGTCTCCGACACAAACTCACGCGCATGGTAGGTCCGCGCCTGTCCGGCCGATAGTGCTTTGGAAATGGTCAACATGTGATTCAGCTCTGCAACGAGTGCGGCAATATCTCGACCCCTGTTTTCTGACTTAGACTAACGTCGCCTCGCAAGAGATGCTCACAGTTGTATTATTTATTGCTGCATTATTCAAGGTTGTTATATGTGGAAAACATATGTTTCTCTATTTATCGTGTCTTTGCACTGGTTAGTCGACTTACAATAGCGATCCGAATCGGCTACGCGACAGCATGCTCAACGGCAGCGTTTGTCGAGGGTAAATGCAAGGCCAAAACGCCAGGCATCGGTGTCTACCGACGTTGCTCATTGGAAGTAGGAAAGCAAGTCATTCGCGAGTCTAAGTAGAAGCAGATAGAGAGAGTATCTGACCTGGCAGACAAGTAAGTTAGAGACACATTATACCGTCTTATCACGCACGCTGACCCGAGCTTTACACGTGCGCTTGACAGCCTTCAAGGTCGCAGCTTGTGGTCGTGCAAATGGAACACATACGGGCCATCAATTGGGATCGGGTCTCTTGCAATTGGGGCGCCGATTAACTCAGTCGAACACTGCGATTTGTCCCGGATCTTAGGGCTTTTTATTCGAGACGTTTGCCTCGATGCTCCTGGAAAGGTAGGCTGCCCTTTGACGGACTTCTTCGGAAGGCGGAGGGTGGTGTCTTCACCTCTGGTTGCGGACTCGAATCCGCTGCCTGAACTGCGACGCGGAGTGGTAAGATAATCGCCGTATGACGTGCAGTATCGCGGGCTGATTTGACCTGTTAAGAGGATGCAATTGGCTTCGGCATTGTGATGGATTCATCGAGTCCAATTGGCCCAGGTTCGCGGGAGCTATTGGGCCAACCTGAAGAGGCCATTCAGCCAGCACAATTGCCCGCAGATTCCGTACCGATCCGCCTTCCAATTCCGCTGAAAATCCGAAGGCCATACCAGCCCTTGTGAGTGGCGTAGGGGCGTCAATCTGATGCCCGCCGATTTGTTTTTGTGTTCGAGGGCGCATTGCCTGATCGTGCGCGATGGCAAGGCGTACTTTTTGGCCTGTTTGCCCAGCAAGAAAGAGCGGCGCAAGATCGAACCCCGTGAGGGAGCCACTCGCGCCTTAAGAGGGATTGCCCCACTGGGCAGAGAGAGGCATTCCGAACATAGTGGGAGGGCCTTTACGGGCGTGGGCGCGGCCTGTCACTCCCCGGAGCGAAGCGCAGCCGCTAGGCGTTCCGCGTTCTTTGCGGAACGGGGCTTGACAGGCTGTGATCCGCACCCGTACTCTCTTCCCGCTTCGGAATGGCTCGGGTACGGTCGCCGCGAAACCTACCGCTAACCTGCGTCCAGTTCTTTCTTCCCGAAGTGTTTATCGAACAGCTCGCGGGATCGCTGCACGCCTTTCACGGTTACCACGACCGACTTGGCCTTGCTCTTGAGATCGGAGATGTAGCCCTTTGCTTGCAGCCGATCCATTGCCACCCAGTCGTACCCCTTCCATGCTCTCGCCCCATCTTGGTCCTCATCGAACATCGTCAGGAAGAACAGCGCCAGTACCATCTCGTCCACCTCTTCTTGGTCGTATTCCAGCGCACACCCGGCTTGGAGTTCGCCGCAAGGGTAGCATTTCGGGATTTCGGCCCACTACCGGACAGACGCCGGACAAAGCCCGGACATGCACCGGATACCGCGCGTGCGGCGGATACCGCGCGTGCGGCGGCGACACCTCAGATGCCGCATCCTCGTAACCCTTGGTGGATCAATACGTTTACGCCGAGTGTGTCCGGCGGGAACCTATTAGCTCCCGTCGTCCCGCAAGCCGCTTGTTTTCAACAAGTATTCAAACAGATACCTAAAGTAGCTCGGCAGCTCCCAATTGGGGATGACGTGTCACCCCTACCCCCGACGCCGTAGGCGGCGCAGCTTTTCACTCTCCCGGATACCGCACAGCAACCCGCTCAAACCGACCCCAGATCGGCCTCTGGGAGCAGCAAACCGCCCGCCCTACCAGGCCGGAATCGCCACGCTTCCGGGTAGCGAATCGGAACCGGATCGCGCAGCTAAACGGGCCATGATCGGCCCATCGTGTCGTAGGCAAAGTAGGTGGTGTGGTTGTCGCCGTCGGTGATGCTGGTCAAAATCCCCGCCCTGTGTCTGCAAAGAACGCAGACACAAGGACGGGCCACCCTCGGGAGTTGAGATGAGCGAAAGGGTGGGCCAGCCCCCCTCAGTCGTGGCCCCGCAAAGGTGGGCCAGCCCCCCACCTCGGAATCAGGATCAACGGACAATGTCGGAATGTGACACCTGCGATCTACGGCGGAATCGTCTTAACCGTACGCTCCCAATAAGTAATCCTAAGATTGCTCCTGACGTCGCACCGATCATACCGGCGATCATTAGCTGGGCGTTGGTAGGACTGGGATGCATTCCTGCATCAACGAGGAGGCCAAAGAAGACGCCCGTCAGTGCCAACGTGGCAGCCCAATACACCACGACGAGCTTAGTTGTCTGCTCGCGGTCGAAGATGGCTCCGAAACCGTACCCGATGCTAGCACCCCATATCAAACCTAGAACGATTCCATTTACGTTACCTGCTTTGCCACCAAGAAGGAGACCAGCAAGGGCCATTCCAACCGTCCAGACAACGCGTCTACCTGTCCAGGGAAAATATTTCATCATCGACCTCGGGGTTTAGAGGATGTCCAAGCTTGGTTTCTCCAAGGATCGCAGACGACATCGGGATCATTTGGGTTGGAACTGCTGGCGCGCACTACATGGTTGTTGATAGGCCAGTACACCACGTTAAACGTCCACGTGTCATCGTAGGGCTGAACTGGATTCTCTAGGCAAGGCTCTACTATAAGCGCCTGGGTCCAGCAGCCCACGCGCTTTGTCCACCAAGTCGTCAAGTCGTTCCATTCGCCCCCCAAGTCCGTATTCACGTCGGCCCGCAGTCCCGGATCAGTGAGGTATCTCTTGGTGCACTTATGGCAAGCTGCCTCGATTCGCTGAACATCCCTGGAACTCAGCCCCATTGCATCAGTCCACTTCACCGGGTTATTGAGAACATAGCGATAAAAATTAGCACCGCCGTTGAACCCGACTGGGTCTTCGCCAATGAACCTGCCAACGCTTTGGTCGTAGTAACGGGCACGATAATAGTGCAAGCTGCTCTCTGAATCGTAATCGCGACCTGTGTACTGGAATGGATTGATGAGTGCTCCGGTAGAACCGCTGAGCTTACCGAACGCATCGTAGGTGTAGGTATTGGCAATTGCACCTGTTCCATTGCTCAGGGATGTAACAGAATTCAGGGCATCCTGCTGATAATAGCTCGTTGTTCCGGAGCGCAGTTCTGCAAGTGGTTGATCTACTTCGGGACTCTGAGTGTAACGCGCAAGGATATTCCCGCTGTTGTCCACTTCTTCGATCAGACTGGCGTCAGTATTCATCCCGTCGTAGAGGTAATTCGTCGTTCCCGATGGTCCTGATTTTTGAATCCTACGACCGAACGGGTCGTAGCGAAAGGTCACGGTTCCGACACCGGGCACGATGGCCTGAGTCAGGCGGTTCTCGAAGTCCCAGGTGTACTGTTTGCCGGAGGGATCGGAGAGGGTATTGCCGTTTGCGTCGTAGGCATAGCTGCCGTTCGACGTTGCGGTCAGTTCGTTCGACGAATTGTAGGAATACGAAGGCACACTCAGAGAACTCAGTCTATTCCCCACCGCGTCGTAGCTGAAGCTCTCCTTGGTACTCCCACCGTGGGTTACCTGCAGCAGCTCATAAATTGCGTCATAGCCGTAATTCCAGGTGGTCCCGTTGAGATAATTGGTCTTACTCGTCCGGTTGCCAGCGTAGTCGTAGCTGTAGCTGTCCCCGTCCAGCGTGGTCGATCCCGCCTGGTGCAGCACGCTCAGCAAGTGCGATACCGAATCGTAGTTGTAATTCGTGTTGACGCCGTTCGGCCGCGTCAACTGCGTTCTCCGGCTCAGCGCATCGTAGCCGAAGCCGAACTGCCCGGTCAAGGAGTTGGTCAGGGTCGCAAGGCGATTCAGCGTGTCGTACTGGTAGGTGTTGGTCGAGCCGTCGGGCGCGGTCAGCGACGTGCGGTTCGACGCCGCATCGTAGGTGTAGCCGTTCTGGAAGTTGAAGCCCGGCAGGAACGTGTACTGTGTGCTCGTGCCGATGAGGCGTCCCATGTTGTCGTAGGCAAAGGCGTAGGCGCCCGTGGGATCGGTCACCTGCTGGATTTTGCCCACCAGATCGTAGACGTAGCTGGCGCTGGTTTGGTCCGGATAGGTCTTGCTAATCATCCGGTAGAGCGAGTCGTAGACGTACTGAATCGTCTGGCCTTTGCGGTCGGTCTTCGAGGTCAGGTTATACAGCTGGTCGTAGCCGTAGGTTTCGGTGAGCGTCGAGGGGAAGGTCGTCTGGATGACGCGGCCCATCGTGTCGTAGGCGAAATATGTGGTGTGGTTATTGGCGTCGGTGATGCTGACCAGGTTGCCTTCGGTGTCGTATCCGTACTGGGTAAGATTGCCGGCCGCATCGGTGACGGAAACCAAGCGGTCGGCGTCATCGTAGGCGTAGGTGGTCGTCTTTCCGTTCGGGTCGGTGGCCGAAATGCGGCGTCCGCGAGTGTCGTACGCGAAGCCGGCCGAGGTGCCGTCGGGATAGGTAATGCCGGTCAGGCGGCTCATGGCGTCATAAGTGAACGCGGTCGGATGCGCGGCGCCGTTGATGGGGTCGATCACGCTGGTGCGGTTGCCGCGCGTGTCATAGGTGTAGCTGGTGATATCGTTCTGGGCGTCGGTGATCGACTGAATCAGTCCGGTCGGATAGTACGCTATGGCGGTGGGGTGGTTCAGCGGATCGAGGATCTGGGTCAGTTCGCCCACGGTGTTGTAGGCGAATTGCGTGACGCTGGGCGGTGTCTGGCCATTTGGCGCAGGCGAACTGACGGTGAGCAAATTGCCATTGGCGTCGTAGGTGTTGGTCGTCGTGTTGCCCAGCGGATCGGTCATGGTCAGCACTTCGCTGAAATTGTTGTAAGAATAGCTTGTGGTTACAGACTGTCCGTTGAGCTGCGCGGTCTGCGTCAGCATGTTGTTGTTGCCATCGTAGGTGTAGGTGACGGTGTTGCCGTTGGCGTCGGTCGTGGAGAGGAGGTTGCCATTCGTGTCATACGAGTTGAGGATATTGCCCCGCATCGAGCAGGTCGAGCAGCCCGGTCCGGCAGAGCTATATAAGCGCCATCCGCCACCCCAATCGCCTGAGCTGTAGCTGGTCACGGCGCCGTTGGAAGCGGTCAATTGGTTCATGGCGTTGTAGATGAACAGCGGGCCTTGCGCCGTGACTCCAGCGACGGTGACCGACACAGGGCCGTTCATGGCGATTTCGGGAACGGTGGCGACTATCTGGCCATCGCTCCAACTGCTGACCGGGGCGGGTATGCCACCAACCGCTGCCGTGCTGTTGGATTGCGTCGCGCCAAAACCACTTCCGTCGATCGTAATGACCGTCGTGGGCTCGCCCGTTGTCGGCGACAGGCTGGTGATTGTGGGCGGAGGCAACACCGTGAATTGCACGGCAATGCTCGTGTAGCTGCCAACCGAGACCGTGACCGGACCACTCGTGGCATTCTCTGGTACATACACAGTCAGGCTCGTACTGCTCGAACTCAAAATCTGAGCCGAGATTCCATTGAAGCTGACCTGCGTCGATTCCCCAGGAAGCGTGAGGCCGGAACCGTTCAGCGTGACCGTTGCGCCCGCCGCCGCACCAGGGGGCGTAATGTTATTGATCACGGGATTGACCGCAGTAAACATCACGTTGCCGTTGCTTTGAATCGAGTTCGCGACAACGGTGACGGGACCCGTTCCCGGTGGTACGGCGCTCGGCACGGTGGCGACAATTTGCGAGTCACTCCAACTTGTAACGGAGGAAGCCGGAGCACCATTGAAATTGATGAGACTCGATCCTTGAGTCTGCCCGAAGTTTGAGCCAGTGACGCTCACTGAAGTGCCCACTCCGCCGACCAGTGGCGTGATACTCGAAACGTAAGGTGTAGTCCCAAAGACAACCGACACATTGTCGAGTGTCGCAGTCTCTAGACTCCCACTGCCGCCGCTAACCGCCATTCCGATATAGACACTCTGCGCCATCGTGACCGTCGTGCTTGTTCCTGCTTGCGTCCAGCTGGACCCATCCGGCGAAATGTACGCAGTAAAAGCGTTCCCGGTCCGAATCAGCCTGACCCAATACGGGGAAGCCGATGACGCAAAGCCCGATGCTTGAGAACTGCTGGTCGCGCCGGTCGTTGCCCGTGAGGACAGAAAGACTTGGTTTGGCTGGAAGTATACGAATGCGTAGGTCGAATTCTGTGCCAACGTTTCCCGCACCATCACTCCAACCTGCGGAGATTGCGTCCCTTGGAGACTGTCTACCCTCGCCACAATCGAGCCATCTCCGGTGAGCGGCTGATACACAAAATGGAACGCGTCCGTCGTGTTTCCAATGCCTCCAGCTCCCTTGACAGTGAAAGTCCCGCCTGCGTAGGTCGCACTTCCAGTCGTGGTTGGTGTCCCGATGTCGAGGTCGAGCCAGGGGCTGGGAAGCGGCTGCGATGTGACCGTCAAGTACACCGGATTGCTGTCATTCATGCTGGGCGCTTCTAGCACAAGCACGAACCCCGATGTCGCCCCGGCCGGAATGGTGAACACAATTGAAGTGTCGGTCCACAGGTCGATCGGCGCTTGCATGCCGTTCACTGTTACCAGGCTACCGGCTTGCGAAGCTCCGAAGTTTGCACCCGTGATCTGGAGTTGGCTCCCGACCGACCCAGTCGTACCCGAGATGCTTGTAATCACCGGGGCCGGGGCTGCGGTCGAATTGATGGAGACATTATCAAAGGTGACGGAACTCCCAGTGCCGCCAGACACTGCCAGCCCGATATACACATTCTGCGCCATCGTGATCGTGCTCGTCGCCACCTGGATCCAATCGAACCCGTTCGTCGAGATATACCCGGTGAAACTGCTCCCGCTTCGCACCAGCTCCAGCCAGTACGGAGTCGTCGTGCTAAAGCTGGTCGCCTGCGTACTGATGCTCGCGCCCGTCGTTGCGCGACTATAGAGATAGGCCTGGTTTGGATGAAAGGAAACATACGCGTCCGTAGAGTTGGAGCCCAAGGTCTCCCGGATCATCACCGCGGCCTCCGGAGAACTTCCCTGTAGACTGCTCACTCTCGCGGTAATGCTACCGTCGCCGGTCAGCGATTGATACACGAAGTGCATCGAGTCCGCTGTGCCCCCAATGTTCCCCCCGCCCGTGATGGTGAAAGCTCCTCCTGAGTAGCTTGCACTCCCCGCGACCGATACACTCCCCACATCCTGATCTAGCCAGCCAGGCGGGAGCGGTTGCGATGTTACGGCGAAATACACGGCATTGCTGTCATTCATGGTGGGAGCGGTCGACACCACTAGGAGGCCTGATGCGGCCCCGGTTGGAACCGTAAAGGTAATCGAAGTGTTGGTCCATGAGCTCAGGGTCATCGCAAACCCGTTCAGCAACACAGCACTTCCTGGCGTGGAGCCGAAGTTTGCTCCGGTGATCGTCACTTGGCTGCCTATGGACCCGGTCGTCGCCGAGATGCTCGTAATCACCGGGGCCGGAATCGCCGTCGAACTCACCGACACGTTATCGAATGTCGCCGTTTCCACTGTGGTGGAGCCGCCGTTGGCCACCGCCAGCCCGATATACGCGTTCGTCGCCATCGTGATCGTGCTCGTCGCTATCTGAACCCAGTCGAACCCGTCCGTCGAGATATACCCGGTGAAACTGCTCCCGCTCCGCACCAGCTTCAGCCAGTACGGAGTCGACGAGGTAAAACTGACGGTCTGATTAGTCGCGTTCCCCCCAGTGGTGGTGCGGGTCTTCAGCGTGCCGTAGTTGGTCTGGTAATACACGAACGCGTCGGTTGCGTTGGAATTCAGGCTCTCCCGGATCATCACCCCCGCTGTAGGTGATGTGACCCCTTGCAAACTCACTACCCGCGCCACAATCGACCCGTCTCCGCTCAGCGACTGGTACACGAAGTGGAACCCGTCCGCCGTACCCCCACCAAGCGTTCCCCCACCTTTGACGGTGAAAGTTCCGCCTGAGTAGCTTGCGCTCCCCGCGACCGATACACTCCCCACATCCTGATCCAGCCAGCCCGAGGGCAGAGGCTGCGCCTCCACCGTGAAATAAATCGCGTTGCTGTCGTTCATGCTGGGCGCCATCGAGACCAGCAGCGGGCCTGATGTGGCCCCAGCCGGGATCGTGAACGTGATCGCAGTGCCACTCCAGGTGTTGATCGTCACCGCGCTCCCGTTCAGCAACACAGCACTCCCGCCCTGCGTGGACCCGAAGTTTGCTCCGGTGATCGTCACTTGGCTGCCTATGGACCCGGTCGTCGCCGAGATGCTCGTAATCACCGGGGCCGGAATCGCCGTCGAACTCACCGACACGTTATCGAATGTCGCCGTTTCCACTGTGGTGGAGCCGCCGTTGGCCACCGCCAGCCCGATATACGCGTTCGTCGCCATCGTGATCGTGCTCGTCGCTATCTGAACCCAGTCGAACCCGTCCGTCGAGATATACCCGGTGAAACTGCTCCCGCTCCGCACCAGCTTCAGCCAGTACGGAGTCGACGAGGTAAAACTGACGGTCTGGTTAGTCGCGTTCCCCCCAGTGGTGGTGCGGGTCTTCAGCGTGCCGTAGTTGGTCTGGTAATACACGAACGCGTCGGTTGCGTTGGAATTCAGGCTCTCCCGGATCATCACCCCCGCTGTAGGTGATGTGACCCCTTGCAAACTCACTACCCGCGCCACAATCGACCCGTCTCCGCTCAGCGACTGGTACACGAAGTGGAACCCGTCCGCCGTACCCCCACCAAGCGTTCCCCCACCTTTGACGGTGAAAGTTCCGCCTGAGTAGCTTGCGCTCCCCGCGACCGATACACTCCCCACATCCTGATCCAGCCAGCCCGAGGGCAGAGGCTGCGCCTCCACCGTGAAATAAATCGCGTTGCTGTCGTTCATGCTGGGCGCCATCGAGACCAGCAGCGGGCCTGATGTGGCCCCAGCCGGGATCGTGAACGTGATCGCAGTGCCACTCCAGGTGTTGATCGTCACCGCGCTCCCGTTCAGCAACACAGCACTCCCGCCCTGCGTGGAGCCGAAGTTTGCTCCGGTGATCGTCACTTGGCTGCCTATGGACCCGGTCGTCGCCGAGATGCTCGTAATCACCGGGGCCGGAATCGCCGTCGAACTCACCGACACGTTATCGAATGTCGCCGTTTCCACTGTGGTGGAGCCGCCGTTGGCCACCGCCAGCCCGATATACGCGTTCGTCGCCATCGTGATCGTGCTCGTCGCTATCTGAACCCAGTCGAACCCGTCCGTCGAGATATACCCGGTGAAACTGCTCCCGCTCCGCACCAGCTTCAGCCAGTACGGAGTCGACGAGGTAAAACTGACGGTCTGGTTAGTCGCGTTCCCCCCAGTGGTGGTGCGGGTCTTCAGCGTGCCGTAGTTGGTCTGGTAATACACGAACGCGTCGGTTGCGTTGGAATTCAGGCTCTCCCGGATCATCACCCCCGCTGTAGGTGATGTGACCCCTTGCAAACTCACTACCCGCGCCACAATCGACCCGTCTCCGCTCAGCGACTGGTACACGAAGTGGAACCCGTCCGCCGTACCCCCACCAAGCGTTCCCCCACCTTTGACGGTGAAAGTTCCGCCTGAGTAGCTTGCGCTCCCCGCGACCGATACACTCCCCACATCCTGATCCAGCCAGCCCGAGGGCAGGAGCATAACGACAATGCTCAGCGGTTGTGTCGCTGTCATGGAGTTTGCGTCTGTCACCTGCACTGTGAAGTTGGTCGTCCCTCCAACCGTGGGAATACCGGTAATCGCACCCGTACCGGCATTCAGCGATAGCCCGGCAGGTAAACTGCCGGAGCTTATCGACCAGGTATAAGGCGTGGTACCTGCGGTGGCCGCCAAAGTGGCCGAGTAAGATGTACCTGCCTCGCCGGCAGGCAGTGACGTGGTCACTACTTGTGGCGCAGGGTTTATCGTTTGTGTCACGACAGATGACGTACTACTGTCGTAGTTGCTGTCGCCGCCATAAACGGCCGTAATTGAGTGGGACCCCGCAGACAATGCAGATGTGCTGTACGTCGCGGTTCCGCTGCTGATCGTGCCCGTTCCCAGGGTCGCGCTCCCATCGTTGAATGTTACGGTCCCGGTTGCGTTCGCCGGAGTGACGGCGGCCGTGAACGTCACCGAACTCCCATACGTGGACGGGTTCAACGAGGAGGTAAGCGTTACGGAAGAAGAAGTTTGCCCAGACATCATTCCTGTGAAGGCGACACAACCAAGAACAAGAGCCAGAACACGGAATATTGCTCGCATCACGATTCGCTCCCCTGGGAACCTAGGCTTTTTCCCACAACCTGTACTGATCCAATCAGCGGCATTTGGGAAACAGCGCAAGACAACTTGACAAATGAAAAGTTACAACCCACAGACCTATTGTGGTAAGGAAAAGAGAAAGGGATACGTAATGGTAACCGCGTCCACTCCTCCAGCCCGCGACGACGTCAGTCCTCTTAGCTGGCCGTCATAGGTGTGTGCTTCCAAAACCTTCCCGTTCGTATCCAACACAGCCGCAATAAGGGAAATACCGTTATACTGGACATACTGGAAGGAGACTGTCGTCAAATCGGGTTTGGTAACCGCCGCCAAACGCCCCTGAGCGTCGTAGGCATAGGACAGCGAGATCCCCACATCGGACGAGACACCGACGACTAAATTGCTCGACGGGCTCGCGTATGAAAAATACAGATGCCGGGAGGCTGGATCGGTGACCGTGGTTAACCGATTCGAAGCGTCATAGGTTAGCTGAGTTGTGTTTCCGTTGCGATCACTCATTGACAGGAGGTAACCTGCCGCGTTAAATATCCTCTTCTCGCCAGTGTTGAAAGTGATCGTCCAATACGTCCCGTCGTAGCTCAGCGATAAGTTCCCATTGGCGGGAGCAATCATGGCGTAGGAAAGGGGCCAATTTAGCCCAGTCAAACCGAGCGTCCAAATGCCCCCTGTCCCCCGCACATACTTAACCAAACCGAAAGAATCTACAAAAATGCTCTCTTCGTATGTCGATCGCCAATTCCCTCCGAACATTCCACTCGTTGGAACCGCTTCACCAAATGGAAACAGGCTATGCCACGTTCTGGAAAGACTGAGTCCGCCACCAAGCCCAGGGATGCTCAAGTCCGATTGAGTGATAAAGGTGTCCCCAGTGGCGAGGTTGATCGGCGCCGACGCGTGCGGGGTGCCACCTATCGGGTTCGAGTTGCCCAATAAGCAATCCCAGCAAATGGCTGGGCATTTGGAGGTCTTGACTGTGCACTGCTCCGCAAATGGGCCATCGTTGACGCAATTATATGCGCCCGGAGGCATTGGGGGGATACACGCCTCATTGTATAGCGAGTATGCTGCACATACGGGGTACGCTAGGCAACTAGCCGGGTAGGCTTGAGCCTCCAGTCCGACCCCAATTAGACATTGCAGAAACAAGAACGCCAACGCCCCCGCAGACATCTTCATTGCCATAAAACACTCCTCGCCACAAAGTGAACAGCCAACCACTGGGCACACCAAAAGGCAACCGACTCGCCATCTCTACGGTCGCGTTCCTCAGGAACATCGGCATAGCGTGACTGGATTCGTGATGAACCGCCTACTGATAGAGATTTTGCGATACTCCAGGAAGTAACTAACTCCTGTCAACGCGTGTATCACATCCTCATTGTCATTAGAATCACTGTTTCAGGGCCGCACTCCAGTCATCGGGACACACCCTCAGCAGCTCCATCTTGGCCGGAAATGTGCACTTCCTCCGGCTCCGCTCTAGGTGGAGCAAGAACGGCATCATTCACATACCTTTAATATTGGCGGAAAGTACTGGAGCCCGAGACTCAACCACCCAGACAGGGCTCCTTTGCCCGGTTACTTCGGCAAAGAACGTCCTAGTCGTGGCAGCGCATTAAACTTATTGTCCTCGCCCTGTGGAAGTCAAGGAAAAACAACGTCAATTCTCCGAGTCACTAAGTAGTGTGATTCGAATCACAGATTCGTAAACCAACTGCGACACCACCTTAAGTAGGAAGTAGTTGCTCACACTAGTATGTGACGAACATCACTTAGTAACTGTGTCTTAACAGTTCATTCTTCCAGCAATTACTATGCCTGTTCGGATTATGGAACAGCGTTGCCTCGATTGTTTCTGGAGAAGCGTAACCTGCTGTCCGTAGTTTGCTATGGTTAGACCTGCATGTTCGGATTTTGTAAATTGCAGGGGCGTATAGGAGTGGAAATTCGACAGGCCGCCGCAAACCCACAGGATCGTTTAACGTTCTCACCTTACCCATACCGCAGTCATTCGCGACCGGCCAATATTTGACGGTGCTCGCCATCGAGGCGCAGAAGTCACCCTTAATTCATAGGACGGCCCCGGAGCACTGGAGTTGCCCGTAAGACCTAACTGTGATTGGAAGGGAATGGCCGGCGCAAAGCCGGGTTTGGCTATGGGTGCGGTCAACGCTGCACGTCGCATTCCGTTGAGTACGAGATCAGTTCGGCACCTGCAGCCGAAAAGTATATTTCCCAGAAGTTCTTTACCGCGAGCCAGGCTTGGGGTGCGAGGCCGCTCGGCGATGCCCCCAATATGTGAACTTTGTAGCTCTCCAGTCGGACTAAGAGCCCGTTCCCTTTCGCTCTCTCAAGCATCTGTGCCGGACCAGTGGAAACCAACGCCGGCATAGGAAAGTCCTTCGTTTCATTCACCATGTCCGAGAAGATCCAGATGTTCTTTTGAATCGAACGAGATGCATCTTCCTTCGCGCCCGACTCAAACAGAGCTTTCATGTAACACAGACTGCCAAAGATTTCGGTGCCCGTCGCCACCGGTAGCATACCGGAGGACTTCACCTCGAAGGTAGATGCGATTTGATGTCGAGCACGTGTCAAGTCATCGGTGAACACGCCACGCGCTTCGGGTGTCCAGCCCTTCAGAACCTCGTGGGCTCCAAAAGAGTCCGCCGAGATGACTGACACCCGGACCTGACTGCTGCCCGGTTCAGTCAGCAGAAGCTTTTTGGGTGAAACAAGGTATTCTCAGAAAAGCCCACTATTTCCGCCGCTTTTGGCGCTGGAGCCGCTCGTGTCGATGAGGATATTCGACGCCCTTGAAGCCGGGGATCCGCACCCGAGCAAGACTGCTTCCGGCCTACGTCGAGGTTTGGCAGGAGCGGGAGTGCCTGGCGCGGCATGAGCGTAGTTTCGGACGCCACGAGCAGGTGCTGGACCTGGAGCACTATCTCGATGTGCTGGAGCGCAAGCAGGGAGCCCTGGCAGGATCGAGTCCGCTGCAGCAGTGGCGGGAACGGGGGCGATGGCCGGAGAGTTTCGACCGGCTTTGGAACCGTTTATCGCCGAAAGCACTCCAAAGACGCCGAAGTGCTCCGCCTAACAGCCCGTGGTGCAAGTGCTGACAATTCTGGGGGAGCGGCAGAGCGGCCGGACTAAGTTGATGGGGCGGAAACTCGTGTGGCGGCTTCTGCCGGACGGGTTCAGCGTGTTCCTGCGTTGAAACACGAACAAAACAAGCCGAACCGCCGCCGAACGCAGGTTCTTCCACTCCCGCGGCGTGCCTGCACCCAACAGTTTCCGCAAAATCAAGCTCAGATTGAACGCGCCGACATGAACCAACTGCCGCTTCAAAATGTTTTCCCGTCCGCGCAAGTGGCAGCGCCTCATCCCACCCGTCTCGTAGCAGTGCGCGAAGCTGCGCTCCACCAACTCGCCCCGCCGCCGCAATAAACTCTTGCCGTAGCTGCCCTGCACCCGCCGCCGGTTCGCGTACACCGCTTGCTGCTCGGCCGCTTTGCCCGCCCAGTTCCTCCGCCCCTTCTGCTTCTTCTCCGGAATGTAGCTGCGCACCCCGTACGCCTTCATCCGCTCGACCACCGCGCCGCTGTGATAGCCCTTGTCGGTTACCGTCTCTTCGATCCCGTTGACGTTCACCTTCGGCTCTTCGTCGGGCCGCAACTCCGCCTCGCGCCCCACCTGCTCCGCCACTGCCATCCCGGCCTCGCTCAACGTTTCATCCAGCGTCGCCGTGTCGCCCTGATCCGCGCCTTGCAGCGTCACCGCCAGCACCGCGCCCGTGTCCATATCCACCGCGTGCTCGGCCTTGTGCGCCAAATGCGTGCGCCCATCCTTCATCTTCGCGATCCGCGCATCCCCGTCCGCCGGACTCTTCCACTCCTTGTTCGACATCCGCTTCTTGCGCTTGCGGTCCAACCGCGCCAGGTCTTCCCGCGTCGGCGTTTCGATCCCCGACGCCTTCGCCAGCCCGCGCAGAAACTCCTCGTAACTCTCCCCCGTGTCTCGCCGCACAATCGAACGCATCGCCGCGTTCGCCTCCAGCGTCGTCGCATCGATGGCGACCCGCTGACCGTTCAGCAGCCCACGATCCGCCAGCACGCCCAGCACCCAGCCGAACACCTCGCGATGCGTGTCCAGATCGATCAGCCGCCGCGTCCGCGAAATCGTCGAGTGATCCGGCGTGTACTCGTCCAGCCCGATGCCCACAAAACGCCGCAACGCCAGCGAGTCCGCCAGCCGCCAGGCTATCCCGCGTTCCGCCCCGAGGCCCTCGAAATACCCGATCAGCAGCGAGCGGAAATAGATGCCCGGCGTCAGCGACGGACGCCCGTACTTCTCCGCATAGAACTTCGCGCACCGCTTCTCGACAAACTCGTCGAAGCCCTCGGCCTCCAACAACTCATTCAAACGCTGATAAAACGGATGCCCCGGAGCCGATGCCAACTCCTGCTGCGCGATCCAAATCTCCTCTTGCTTCTCCCGCTGCTTGCGCGTCCCCATCGCCATGCCTGAAGTCTACGAACAATCCCTGTGGATCACCCAATCCTTTTCCGTTCCGGAATCCAGACTTGCACCACGGGCTGCTAAGTTCATTGAGAGTACGTATACTCCAGCACATGCTCCCCGGCTGTTAACCGGAATCCCAAAGCGGATCTTCTGGTTGCCGCTTTCAAATTACCGCGCAAAACCCAATAGCTTTTTGGTTGCAGTCCAAGGCAAGCAGTTGTGTTCAGAATTGTGTTCAATACGCGCCAACAGTGCCGCACTTGGCCCCTGTGGACCCGCTCTATGTGCATGATTTATCGTTGGCCGAAGGGTTGACTATAGCTTCCCAAGCTGGATGTCACGGGTTCGATCCCCGTCTCCCGCTCCAACCCCGACTTTCTAAGCTGGCGTTCCTCGTCGGTTGAATTTCGGCGCGGGGATCAGCGTCTACTTGCCGCTGGCCGACGACGAAGCCAGCGACATAGAATGCATCTGCACCAAGCCGATTCCCAGGCCTCCCACGGCGCCAGCAAGCAGGCCCAGCAGCACGAGTAGGGGAATGCTTTCAAGCAGTGACTTCTTCATCTTCGCCATTCTGTGTTTTCTCCTCGGAATCCGGTATCCCAGTCAATTTTAGCATTTTCGCTTCCATTCCCAGCTCCGAGCAGAGGCACAACACCTTGTGGCAGCTAGAGATGGCGGGAACGGGTCCGAGGCAAGGACGATGGTGCAGAGTTTTTCACCTAAAGGACCTTCGTGATCCTTCGTCTCCTTGGTGGTTTACGTTCTGGCTCTCTGCCGATTGCGCGAAACGGACCCAGCACCAGCCCCGCGATTGCCGCCGCACCATTGCCGCCCTATGATAAGAGATAAAAAAGAACATTCGAGGTGCATTCATGACAGAACCCAGTTACGAAGAATTAAAAGCTCGCCTTGCCGATCTTGAAAAACAGGTGGAAACGAAAAAGCGAAGCGGCGCCATGGAGTTCCGCGTCAGTGAAAAGGGCGGCGTCAGCGTGTACGGACTGGGCCGCTTTCCCGTGACGCTCTACTACGAACAGTGGACGAAGCTGCTCGATGCTGTCCCCGATCTTAAGGTTTTTATTGAAGAAAATAAGAGCAAGCTGAAGCTGAAGCAGGGCTAGCGCGGCCAAAGCGAACTTTGCCCGAGACGATTACTACTTGCTTTTCGGCGCAGCCTCGGCTCTTTGTTTCTCCTGTTTCTGGGCGTCTTCGGTCCACGGTGGAATCACTCCAATCGAACGCGCATAGGCGATCGACTGGCCCAGGTGTTCGGCAGCGTGGCGAGTGACAAACAGAAGTATCCCGCGTTCGGTGTTCTTGCCGCCGAACCAGTCCAGGCTCTTGTCGAGATCGGCGTCGGGCATAGCCGTGATCGCCTTGTGGGCATGGGCGAATGAGTCCTTGAGCGTGGCGATCACCTTGGTCTTATCGGTGGTGGACTTCTCCAGCCCTTTCACATCGACGCCGGCTGGCCGGGGTGTCCCGACAAGCGTATAGACGTTGTAGTTGGCAGCGGCTACATGCAAGAACACTTCGGCGAAGGAGCGCACATCAGGCGCCGGACGCCATGTGTACTTGTCCGCGGGTATCGCCTCGGCAAGCCGTACAAATTTGTCTTCCTGGATCGTCACCTCAGCCAGAACCTCGGATCGATACCCGGTGACCCCGGGAGTTCCGTCCTTATAGGGATTGACTTGGGCGCTAAGATCGGTTGTGGGACGGACCAGCGCCAGCAGACAAACGGCCCAGAGCATGCTTTTCATAGAGCCTCTCCTGCAGGTTTCGAGAGCGAAGCGTCGGAGAAAACTGGTGCGCCCGGAGAGAATCGAACTCCCAACCTCTTGGTTCGTAGCCAAGCACTCTATCCAATTGAGCTACGGGCGCATCGTGGCGGAATTGCGTCTTTGAATTATAACGGAACAGAATCGTTTCGCCCAAGTCGCCGGATCCGCTCGCCGATAAAAGCTGAGCGGTGATCGGCTATGCTTCCGATTCGCGCCCATTCCCCGTTGCGGTGGAAAATCGTGGCTTTGCCGGAAGCCTTGCCGCGAACCTTTGCTAAACCGGAGATTGATTCATCAGCGTAAAAGTTTCCGACGGTAAAAGTTTCCGCCCCAGCGCAAAACCTACCCACCCGAACCTTCTTCCCCCGCCTGTTGTCAAGGCGTTAGCGATGGCACACGACATGCTTTTCTTTAGGACAGACGAAGTGGCGCGCAACGGGGCATCTTGGAAAATACTTCGGCCAGAGGTCTTTCCGAGTGCCCCTTTGCCTTTACTCCGTAGGTCGACCAAGGTACACTCCGCTTGGCTTCCCCGGCCCTCCCCCGAGAGTCCTCCCTAGACACGAGGATTAGCTGCTGGGAAGCAGGCGGAGTGCCGTTCCTCCCCTCTTCCCCTCTTCAACCTCTCGCCAAAACTCTCAGGCCAGAACCATTTCGCCCTGCACGTCGATCCCGGCCTGGCGCAGCAACCTGGCCACCGCGTCGCCCTTCATTCGCGAGGCGTCGAACCGCACCCGCACCGTCCGCTCCTGGTCGTTAAACTGGATGCGCTGAATGCCATAGACCTCGCGCACACTGTCGATGGCCCGCAACTCAGCTTCTCCCGGCGGAGTCTGATAGCGGTAGACGGCTTCGAGGTACGTCATTTCTTTGTCTCCCAAAGAATAAAGTTCGAGGATTGCTCTTTCATCTCAAGTTGTGCTAAAGACGTCCGAAAGTTTCTTGGCTTTGGGCGGGCGATTCAGGACGCGGTTGAACCCGCTGCGCCCAGTAATCGTAAACTTCACGGAGTCGTTTGCCGGTTTTATTTTTGCTGGCCAAACCATGTGCGAGGGTGACTGCGATGCGAACTGGATTGAGAGATACAGATCCAAATCCGTTAAGCAGTGGTTGACCATAATCGGCGAACTTTTTGTTGCCAAGGGCTGTTCCCATTTTAGAGACGGATAATTTCTCAACAGGACTTGGCTGAGATACATGCCGACATCCGTCGCCAGTGAAAATGTCAGGTTTGTCAGCTCTTGATCTGGAATATCCATCGGAAGAATTAGACGGTTTTTGATTGCTTGAAATTCCTCTTGGGTGCGATTTCGGGTTTCACCTTGACTCGCAAACCACTCCCCAAGCGTGTCCAGTGAAGCGGGTGTGCAGTCAGGCTGCCAGGTCTCAAATCCAGGCGTCTGCTTCACCGCCTCGGCCAGTTCATTCACCCTTTGCGGAAGCACGTCCATGAACCACTGATAGTAGCGATGAAGCTCCTTTTTCGGCATCTCCCGGAGCTTGAGCGTAAAGGGCGGCTGTATCGTGGCGTAAGTCATTGTCAGAACAGAATGATAGCATTGATTCCGCGGCGTTTAATTATGACAGGATTCCGCCAAGCGCGATCTGACAACTAGACCATGGACCACCTCGACCCCGCACCGTCCCTCGCCAAGACCAAAGACCCCGTCTGCGGGATGGATGTAAATCCTGCAACCGCTCGCCACAAGACGCTGCACAACGGGAAAACGTATTTCTTCTGCTGCGCCGGTTGCCTCGCCAAGTTCCAGGCGAATCCCGAGAAGATTCTGTCATCTCCGCCCAAGACAATGACGACGACATCGGAGCTAGTGTCTCTGGGCACTCCGACCCCCGTCATGCCAACGCTCAGCAAGTCGGCCACGGCGCCTATTACTAAGTTGACGGGCGAGTCCGGAGGAGCCCCGCGAGCTTACGTTTGTCCCATGTGCCCGGAGGTGCGGCAGATCGGCCCAGGCCCCTGTCCCAAGTGTGGAATGGCGCTCGATCCCGAGTCGCCCGCGCTCCCCGCGAGCAAGACCGAATACACCTGCCCCATGCATCCTGAAATCGTGCGCGCCGAGCCCGATCCGAAGGGTTGTCCGATCTGCGGCATGGCCCTGGAGCCGCGCACGGTCACCATCGAAGAAGACAACCCCGAACTGCGCGACATGACGCGGCGCTTCTGGATCAGCTTGTCCCTCACCGCCCCCCTGTTGGCGATTGCCATGGGCAGCATGTTGAGCCCGCACACGTTCATGGCATCGCCGTGGAACTGGGGATTGCCGTGGCTGGAATTGCTGCTCGCGACGCCGGTAGTGCTCTGGGGCGGTTGGCCGTTCTTCCAGCGCGGATGGGCGTCGGTGGTGAACCGCAGCACCAACATGTTCACGCTGATTGCCATGGGCACGGGCGTCGCCTACTGGTTCAGCGTGGTAGCGACTTTATTCCCGCGGATATTTCCCGCGTCGTTTAGCAGTATGAACCGCAGCATGGGTGACCGCCCCGATGTTTACTTTGAAGCGGCGGCGGCGATCATCACCCTCGTCTTGCTGGGGCAGGTGCTGGAACTGCGCGCCCGCAGCCGTACCTCGAGCGCCATCCGAGCGTTGCTCGATCTCAGTCCGAAGATGGCGCGCGTCATTCTGCCGAGTGAAGACGGATCTGAAGGTGACCGCGACATTCCGCTCGAACAGGTGAAGCCAGGAGATCGGCTCCGTGTGCGTCCGGGAGAAAAGATTCCTGTCGATGGCGTGGTGCTGGATGGGTCGAGCACGGTGGACGAGTCCATGATCACGGGCGAATCCGTGCCCGTGCAGAAGACGGCGGCCTCGCATGTAATCGGCGCGACCGTGAACGGCAACGGATCTCTCGTCATGCGAGCCGAGCGCGTCGGCAGCGAGACCATGCTGGCGCAGATCGTGCAAATGGTAAGCCAGGCACAGCGCACGCGCGCCCCGATCCAACGCCTGGCAGACAAAGTAGCCGGTTGGTTCGTTCCGACCGTGATCGCGATTGCGGCGGTGACGTTCATCGCCTGGGTAAGCTTCGGACCGGAGCCGCGTTTCGCGCATGCCATCGTGAATGCCGTAGCCGTGCTGATCATCGCGTGTCCGTGTGCGCTGGGCCTGGCAACGCCAATGGCGATCATGGTCGGTACCGGACGCGGCGCGCACGCGGGCGTTCTCATCAGAAATGCGGAGGCGATCGAGACGCTCGAAAAGGTCGACACCATCGTCTTCGACAAGACAGGGACGCTGACCGAGGGAAAACCAAAAGTGGTGGCGATGGCGACCGCGGGAATTTCACCAGGCATCTCAGAAGACGAGCTTCTGCGGCTGGCGGCGAGTCTGGAGCGCGCCAGCGAGCATCCGCTGGGTGCGGCGATTGTCCGAAAGGCGAATGAACTGAAGCTGAGCTTGAACGAGCCCGCCAATTTCCAATCCATACCGGGCCAAGGCATACGCGGAACCGTAGAAGGGAAGAGCGTAGCGGTTGGAAACATGGCACTGATGAGCGCGGTTGGAGCTTTCGGGAGCGAGGAAGCAGTTTTTGTCGGCCGGCCCGCCGCATCCACCGCAATTTATGTGGCGGTCGATGGCAAGTACGCCGGCAACATTGCCGTCGCGGACCCCGTGAAGGAATCCACCGCCCGGGCACTGCGCGAGTTGCAAGCCCAGGGAATCAGGCTGGTCATGCTCACCGGCGACAACCAGGCGACGGCGCAGGAGATTGCGCGGAGCCTCGAAATCGCCGACTTCAAAGCCGAGGTCCTACCCGCGCAAAAAGCCGAGATCGTGAAGAGCCTGCAGAACGAAGGCCGAGTGGTTGCGATGGCGGGCGACGGCATCAACGACGCGCCCGCGCTGGCGCAAGCCCACGTCGGAATCGCCATGGGGACGGGAACCGACATCGCCATGGAAAGCGGCGGCGTCACCCTACTTAAAGGAGACCTTGAAGGTATCCTGCGCGCCCGCAAGCTAAGCCAGGCGACCATGCGCAACATCCGCCAGAACCTGTTCTTCGCGTTTCTCTACAACTCGATTGGAGTGCCCATAGCCGCGGGCGTGCTGTATCCCGTGTTCGGATTGCTGCTAAGCCCGATTCTAGCCGCCGCCGCCATGAGCTTCAGTTCGGTGTCGGTAATTACGAACTCGCTGCGCTTGCGGAGTGTGAAACTTTAGGTCCCAGGTGCCAGGTCTCAGGAGATCCCTACCAATATGGTCCTTTCCTGAGACCTGACACCTGAAACCTGCTCTCACAACTTGCTCAAATAATCCGTGACCTCCGGGCTGGTCCAATCCACGGGCCCGATAAATTTGCGGCGAATCACTCCGCTCCGGTCGATCACGTAGCTTTCCGGCCAGCCAAACGTGCCATAGAGGTTAGCCGCCTTCTTCGCTTCATCGCGCACGGTGACCATGTTGACGCTGTAGTCTTTGAGGAACTTGTGGTACGCCGCATCGTCGGCGTCAATACTGACGGCGAGCACAACCACGCCTTTATTCTTGAGGTGCGCCTGCATCTGTACCAGCGACGGCGTCTCTTCGATACACGGCGGACACCACGTCGCCCAGAAATTCAGCACCACCACCTGTCCCCGAAACTGGCTAAGCGTGATTTTGTGGTCGGAATCCTGCAGCGTAAAATCCGGGGCATTCGACCCGATGCGCGCCGGATGGCTTCCGCTGTAGCATCCGATCAGCGCGGAAAGCAATCCAATGACTAGCAGCGTGAAAAGCGGCGTGGAAAGATGCGTTCGTCTCACCCCGCTATAATAGCGAAAAACCGATGGAGAGTTCACACCCCGCCGCGCTGCCGCAAGTCCCGTCCCCCGCGACCTCGAGGCCGGAGGTGTCGATCATCGTACCCGCCCGGAACGAAGAGGCCAGCCTCGGCGACTGTCTGCAATCGTTGACGGCACAAACCGGTGTTTCCTACGAGGTCATCGTGGTCGACGACGGCTCGACCGACCGCACACGCGAGATCGCCCAGAGCTTTGCCGGAGTGCGGATAGTTTCTCCAGGACCCTTGCTGGCGGGCTGGACCGGGAAGAACAATGCCGTGGTTGCCGGGGCCAGGGAAGCAAACGGAAGGTGGCTTTTGTTCACGGATGCCGACACAGTGCACGTGTTGGGTTCTCTGGCACGAGCACTGGCTGAGGCAAAAGAGAATAAGGCGGAAATGTTGTCGTATTCGCCGCAGCAGATCGCAGTCACTTTCTGGGAGATGGCAGTGCTGCCGGTGGTCTTTGCCGAGTTGGCGCGACAATATCCGCCAGGAAAGGTTTCGGATCCGGCATCTCCAGTAGCGGCGGCGAATGGCCAGTACATCCTGATTCGCCGCGAAACGTATGATGCGGTTGGCGGGCATACTGCGATCGCCGACAATTTATTGGAGGATGTTGCGTTAGCTCGAGCCGTGAAGGGAACCGGGCGAAGTCTTCGGTTTCGGTACGCACAAGACACGGTACGAACGCGCATGTACCGAAACTTTCGACAACTGCGCGAAGGCTGGACGAAGAACCTGGCATTGTTGTTTCCCAACCCAGGCTGGCTCGCAGTGCGTCGCCTGCTCTGGTGGGGGATTGCCTGGGGTTTTGCATTTTTCCCAGTGATTGCTTGGGCCGCGGCAAAAGCGGCGGAGCGCTTTGGCTTCGTCTCAGCCGAACAAACGCTCTTCCACTGGTCGGGGTTGATTCGGAGTGCCTGGTGGAGTCCACTGTTGCTGGTACTCGCAATGCCGCTGGTTATGCGACTCCGTAGAGCGAATTTCACGTGGAATATGGAAGTTCTGGGCGCGTTGTTCGGCATGCCAATGTTTTCCTATCTTTTGTTGCGTTCGAAGAAGGCGCAAGCGCGCGGTCAAGTATCGTGGAAGGGTCGTGCCTACAGCATCGGAACGCGAAAAGAGGAGATGACTGAGGCCATGCCATCCGCAAAACCGAGTTCGAGAATTGAAAATCAAGGATTGAGAGCTAAAAGCTAAATGCTAAAGGCTAAGAGCTGATTTTATGGTCTATCTCACACGCAAAGCCGAATTTTCCGCATCGCACTTCTACCACAACCCGGCATTCACTCCGGAAGAGAACCAGCGTATCTTCGGCAAGTGCAATAACCCCAACGGGCACGGCCACAACTACACTCTCGAAGTCACCGTGAAGGGAGCGGTCGATCCGAAATCCGGCTTCGTCGTCGATCTGAAGCAATTGAAGGACGTCATGAACAGGGAAGTGCTCGACGCGCTCGATCATCGCTTCCTGAACAAGGAAGTGCCCGAGTTCTTCACCAGGATCCCGACGACCGAGAACCTCGCGATCGCCATCTGGCAGCGCCTCGCGCCGAAACTCACCGCCACCAAGTTGCATCGTGTGCGCGTCTATGAAACGCCCGACCTGTTTGCCGATTTCTACGGAGAAGCATGAAAGCGCACCTCACCCGCCGCTACATGTTCTCGGCGTCCCACCGCTTGCATAGCGACGAAATGTCGGCGGACGAAAACCGCGCGACCTACGGCAAGTGCAATAATCCCTACGGACACGGGCACAACTACATGGTCGAAGTCACCGTCAGCGGGCGGGTCGATGACCAGACCGGAATGGTCTGCAATCTGCCCGATCTCGATAGCTTCGTGCACAGCCAGATTCTTGAACGCTACGACCACCAGAATCTGAACCTGCTTGCAGAATTCGCGAAGCAGGTTCCGACCACGGAAAATCTGTGCATCGCGATCTACGAAATTGTGAAGCGTGGCTTCCTCAAAGCTCATCTAGAAAAGGTAAGGATTGAAGAGACAATGATGAATTCGTTTGAATATTCTGGAGATTTGTAATTGGTAATTTGTAATTTGTAATTGTGGAGGTTTGAAATTACAAATTACAAATCGCAAATTACAAATCCTATGAAATCCACTGACCTGCCCACGACCCTGACCAGCGCCACCTACGAAGAATTGGTTCGCGAAATGCTCGTCCGCCTCGGCGAAGATCCCGATCGCGAAGGCCTTATGCGCACGCCGGCGCGCGTCGAAAAGGCCATGCAATTTCTGGTCAAGGGGTACCAGGACGATCCCGATGCGCTTTTGCGCAAGGCGCTGTTCACGGTCAGCTACGACGAAATGGTGATCGTGAAAGACATCGAGATGTTCAGCCTGTGCGAGCACCACCTGCTGCCATTTTTTGGCAAGGTGCACGTGGCCTACATCCCCAACGGCAAAGTGATCGGCCTGAGCAAAATCCCGCGCCTCATCGAAGTTTTCTCGCGCCGCCTGCAGATTCAGGAGCGCCTGACGACGCAAATCGCCGAGGCCATCCAGAACACCATCGAGCCGCAGGGTGTCGGCGTGGTCATCGAAGCCCGCCATCTCTGCATGATGATGCGAGGAGTCGAGAAACAGCATTCCGCGGCGGTAACCTCGTCCATGCTCGGCTGCTTCCGCCACGAAGAGGAAACCCGAAGCGAATTCCTGGCGCTCATCCGCCAGCGCAGCAACGGCGTCTGATCTGGATGCTCGTGTGGGGACGGGGCCTTGCCCGTCCAAGGCTCGCGTAGGGACGGCCGCCCTCGGCTATCCAGGCCGAGCACAGCTCGGCGGCCGCAGGCGGTCACAGCAACTCTAGTTCCCCGCTCCACGCTATTGCCGAATTGGAGACTCCCCGCTCGAAAGATAGCGGCGGTTGGCATAAGCTGGCAACTACCGCATGCCGAAGCACAAACCCACATCGCGCGAACCCACTCTCGCCGGCCGCCTCGCCCTCATCACCGGCGCCAATCGCGGCATCGGCCTGGCCATAGCCCGCGAGCTGGCGCGCGCTGGCTGCAATCTGATTATTACCGCCCGCGACGAACGTGCTTTGGCCAAGGCGCGTCATGAACTGGAGAAGCTCCAGCCGGCGAAGCTGCACTTGCATGTGCTGGCGCAGTCTTGCGATGTCCGCAGCCCCGACTCGGTCGACTACCTCTTCGCCCTCGTCCGGGGATTGCGCCAGCCCCTCGATATCCTCATCAACAACGCTGGCATTGCACATCCCAACCTTACCGTCGGCGAGTTGCCCTATCCCACCTGGATGGAAGTAATTGACACCAACCTCAGCGGCTTGTTTCTCGTGACACAGGCGGCGCTAGCCGTGATGAAGCGCGGCGGCACCATTGTCAACAATCTCTCGATCGCCGCCGAGCGCGTCTTCCCGGGGTCGGCAGCCTACAACGCGTCAAAACACGGTGCGCTAGGATTTACCAACACATTGCGTGAAGAGTTGAGGCCGAAGGGAATTCGCGTGATCGCCCTCATGCCCGGCGCAACCGATACAGCGCTCTGGAACACGCTGTGGCCAAAAGCGCCCAGGCGCAAAATGATGTCCGCCGAAACCGTCGCCCGCGCGGTGGTCAACGCGCTGCTCTTGCCTGAAAACACGACCGTGGAAAAAATCGTGGTGATGCCCTCAAGCGGCGCGCTGTAGGGGATGCGGAAGAAATTCCTGTAGAGACGCGGCTTACCGCGTCTCCCGCCGCTGAGAGAGACCGGGCAAGCCCGTCTCTACACAATCGTTTCGGAGATGCGCCGGGGTTTGATTGAGCATCTAATCAACCGCGGGCCGAGGAAGCAATGTCGTTCTTGGATTACTTCAAATCGCTGAAAGAGCCGGAGCACCGCCTGGCGTGGGCCGTTGCTATTGCCGCCGATGCCCTCCAGATCGCTGCGTTTCCATTCTTCGTCGAGGGAGGAATGTCCCCCGCAGACTCGTTGCTCGACCTGATCGTCGCCTACGTTATGATTCGACTGCTCGGATGGCACTGGGCGTTCTTGCCGACGCTCGCCGCCGAACTCATTCCCGGAGCCGATCTTTTTCCCACCTGGACCGCAGCCGTATGGTTCGTCACCCGCCAGCAGGTGAAGGCCAGCTCTAACCGTAAAGACGTGGAGATTCTGCCTCCCGGTCCCGCGCCCGAACCGCGCCGCTGAGGGCTGGCAACTGAGCGCCCGCTACCAAGTCCCGTACCGGTATCGGTGTGGCCGTTCGCGAAACACGTTAATCATGATCACGCCCGCCACAAAGCCTCCCACATGTGCCCAGAAAGCGATCCCTCCAGAAGTCTGGCTGGTTTCGGCGATCGAAGTAGCAAAGCCGCTCAGGAAATTTCCCACGAACCAGTAGCCAAGCATCAGCCACGCCGGAACATGAAAGAAGAAGATCGGCGGAAACCAGATCAGCACCCGTGCCCGCGGATACAAAATAAAATACGCGCCCAGCACCCCCGCAATCGCGCCGCTCGCGCCCACACTGGGCACGCGCGAGCCTTGGTTCAGCAGAATGTGCGTGGCGCCGGCCGCCACTCCGCTCATCAAATAGAACACCAGATAGGAGAAGTGTCCGATGTAGTCTTCGACGTTGTCGCCGAAGATCCACAGGAAGAGCATGTTGCCACCTACGTGTAAGAATGAAGCGTGCAGAAACATCGAGGTAAACAAGGGCACAATCGCCGTAGCCGCCGGATCGTAGGAGTGTCCGGTGAGCACGGCCAGCGTGTGGCGAGGAACCACGCCAAACTCCATCATGAATGCATTCAGCGCCCGATGGCCCTGCGAGAGCTCCCACAGAAAGACCAGCACGTTCAGCACAATCAGAAAATAGTTGACGAACGGCGTAGAGAACGTAGGCTGATCGTCGCGAAGAGGAATCATTTAATTTGCAATCTGGTAATTTGTAATAGGTAATTGTGAAACCCAATCGTTGCCACATCAGCTCCAGCGATCTTGCTTTTAAATTACCAATTACAAATTACCAGATTACAAATTCCCATGAATGGTGTCGTCATCATCGATAAACCGTCCGGCCTGACTTCGCACGACGTGGTCAATCGCGTGCGGCGAATTCTCGGGCAGCGCGCGGTCGGCCATCTCGGAACCCTCGACCCCTCGGCCACCGGAGTTCTCCCGATTGTTCTCGGCAACCTCACGCGTCTAGCGCAGTTCTACGTTCATTCCGAGAAGTCTTACGAAGGCGTGATTCGCTTCGGCTTCGCCACTGACACCTACGACGCCGAGGGCGAGCCCACCACGCCGCTGCAAGACGTGCGCATAAATGGCGATCAAGTGCGCGCCCTGGCCGCCGAGTTTCGCGGCATCATCGAGCAGATGCCGCCGCCGTTTTCCGCCAAGAAAATTGCCGGAGTTCCTGCCTACAAACTAGCCCGCAAGAAGAAAGAAGTCGTGCTCAATCCGGTACAGGTGGAAATTAAGGAATTCGAGATTCTGAACACCACTGCCGATCAAGCCACGTTCCGCGCGCGCGTGGCTTCGGGCACCTACATGCGATCGGTGGCTCACGAGATGGGCCAGAAGCTCGGTTGCGGCGCTCATCTGGCGGCACTGCGCCGCACCGCCGTCGCCGAGTTCACCATGGAAGATGCCCACACGCTGCAAGCGCTCGAAACCGCCATGCAGCAGGGAAGCGCGGAGTCGTTGTTGGTCCATCCCAGAAAGCTGGTGCCGCAGTTGCCAAGCGTCACCGCCAATGAAGAGAGTGCCGCCCTGATTCGCAGCGGCCGCGCCGTGAATCTGCCGGAAATGTCTCGCGCCCCCCAGGTCAAAGTCTTCTACGGCCAGCGCGACCTGATCGCCATCGCCACTCGAATCGCCGGCACACTGTTCCATCCGAGCATCGTATTCTCCGCGTAATACGGTGGAGCGACGGGCGTCTCGCCCGTCCGGCGGAGAGCTCCGGCGCACGTCACAGACGCAGAGTGCGATGGGCAGTATACTCTGGCCGGAGGACGAGCAGTTGAGTCCTCGCCGGAAAGAGGAACCCGTGACCTTCGCCAACTGCTATGAAGACGGCACCCGTGCCGACGCCTATGCCACCTTGGAGTTCAAGAACACTTACCACCTTGCCTATCGAGACATCCCGGCCATCCTGGCTAAGCATGTTCACGGCCGCAAGAGTGTCGACTTCGGTTGCGGCGCCGGACGCTCCACGCGCTTCCTCCGCCAACTCGGTTTCGAGGTTATCGGAGTCGATATCGCCGAAGATATGATCCGCAAGGCACGGGAATTGGACCCCTCCGGCGACTACCGCCTGATTCGCAGCGACGACGTTCCCGGCGACGACCTAAGCGCGTTGCCGGCCGGGACCTGCGATCTTGTGCTCGCGGCCTTCACCTTCGACAACATCGCGGGCCGGGACAGCAAACTGCGTATCCTGCGGGATCTGGCCCACCTTCTCAACCGGGACGGAAAGCTAGTGCTCATCGTCTCCAGACCGGAGATTTACATCCACGAGTGGGCGTCGTTCTCGACGAAAGACTTTCCCGCGAACCAGGCGGCGAAGTCGGGAGACAAAGTGCGCATCATCGTGACCGATCATGCCGATCCGCGCCCGGTCGAGGACATCTTGTGGACCGATGAAGCGTACCGCGAAGTCTTCCAAGAGGCTCATCTAGGGCTCCAACAGAAATACGAGCCGTTGGGGAGGGAAGACGAGCCTTACCGTTGGGTGAGCGAGGCAGAGATTGCACCTTGGGCGGTCTACGTGCTTGAAGTCGCCTAACCAACCGGCGATACCTGTAATGTCCGATAACGGGTATTATGTGAAGTTGACGAAATCTACTCCCGGCCTCAGGTTCCGCTGCTCGTAAGACAACACCGACACACGTAAGCCTATATTGACTTATTGCTTACGATTCCCTACCATTTCCCTATGAAGGCTGAATACACCACCCTGAGCACCAAGGGCCAGATCATCATCCCCGCCGAGATCCGCGACCAAATGAAACTATCGGTCGGTACCAAGTTGTCGATCCAGCGCGACGGCCAGACCCTCATTCTGCGCCCGATCACATCCGAGTTCATCGACAGCCTGTGCGGCTCGACCAAAGGTTTGGGCAAACTGCGCGACACCATGCACCGGGATGACAAGGACAAGGAACGCTGACCTGGAACTTGCCAAGGAACGACGATCGAGAAACTAATGCCCAAGGAAACAACGACCGATGACCACCTACGTCCTTGATGCCAGCGCCGTCCTCCGCTTTACCGACAAGGAAGCGGGGTTTGACCGGGTTCGCGACCTCTTTGCCCACGCCGCCCAAGGTAAGATCGAACTTCTACTGAGCGCCGTCAATTGGGGCGAAATTGTGGGTGCTTTGTACAAGCGAGCTGGTGGCCTGCCGGCTTCGGCCTCGACGAACATCGGCGGCCTCGTGGCGAACCTCGCTGCACTTCCGCTGACCATCGTCGCGGCCGACAAGGATCTCGCGGAAGCTGCCGCCATCTTCAAGCATAACTTTAAGCTTCCTTTTGTCGATGCCTTCGCGGGATCCCTGGCCTTCCACCAAAACGCTACGCTGGTGACTGCAGATTACGACTTCAAGAGCGTCCCATCCGGCACCATCAAGATCGAATTTCTCCCCACGAAATAGCCTCCTGGGGCCTCTCTTAAGGCATCTCCGCCAAGCAACAGCTTTTCCCTTCAGCATGCTGGGCACGAATTCTTCCCTGCGTTCTCGGAAACATAGTGGCGTGCGAGTTCAGATGCGTAGGTCTTCCCGATCGACTCGAGGTGCGACTTGATCCAGTTCTCCAAACTCGTGTGTCCTGTCGGGGGTCGATGGGATACGAGGAGGTCCGCCATAAGTCCTCTGATCTCGTCTTCCGTAAGAACGACGTCCTTCAGGATCGCCCCCAAAACTCCAGAAGCAAGCCGTATGATTGTTGGCGGCAAATGAACGATCAAGGACTTGCTTCCGACGGCGCGCCTGATCGTCTGCACCAGTTCCGTGTATGTGTACGTCTCCGGGCCCACTGCGTCCACGGTGTAGCTGTCCGACCGCTGTCCGCCATCCACCGCCAGTTCCGCCAGATCGTCCACAAAGATCGGTTGAACGTGGTACTCACCCGTTCCTGGAATCGCGAACAGCGGAAACCGCCTCAACATGAAGGCAATGTTGTTGATGAGGATGTCGCCCTCTCCGAACAGTACAGCCGGCCGCAGAATCGCATACGACAGCGAGGACGCCTGAATTGCTTGCTCCAATTCGGCCTTCCCTTTGAAATACGGCAGCGGAGAATCCATCGAGGGATTGGTGATACTGACGTGGACGATTCTCTGCACTCCTGCCGCTTCGGCGGCATGAATCAGAGCTTTCGTGTTCTGGACCGCGGTTTCGTGGCTGAGGCCGCCGTAGGAGAACCGGACCCAGTAGGTGTTGTAAAGGACGCTAGCCCCGCTCAGTGATTCGATCAGTTGTTGAGTGTCCGTGAACTCAAGCGGAGAGACTTGCACCTGGCCAAAGAGCCGTGACCCGAGCTGGGGATGATTCGTTAGCGTTCGGACCTTCTCGCCGTGGAGGAGCAACCTCTTCGCGATTTGCTGGCCACTAAATCCAAATGCTCCGGTCACAACACTCGTGGGTACCTCAGCCGGACTGCTGCCATCTCGCCCAGAACCCATAACATGCCTCCCTTTGCACAGTCATATCTGACAGTTCTGAACACACTGAACTCACAAAGCAAAACAAAACGTCAGCCTCGCCCCTTCATTGACAAGAGCTTCCGGACAGCGCCACGAGCCTTTACGATTCCCCGAAGCGTCGAGACTGGAAACTGCCGGATGTCCGAATAGAGCGCCTCAACGTCCGCGAAGAACTCATAGATTTCCCGCAATCGTTCCTTGGTGTAATCGTCCTTCGTATCGCTCTTGTCCAACTCCGAGATGCATAGCCGCAGCACCTCCAAAGTCGGGTCAATTTCGCGCCGCTTCCGCTGGTCGATGATGATACGGAACATTTCCCAAACATCCTTAATGGACTCGAAATGCTGCCGCCGGTCGCCCAGAATATGCACGGGACGAACCAGGCCCCATCCTTGCAGTTCACGAATGCTGGTGCTCACGTTGGAGCGGGCAACGCTCAGGGCTCCTGCAATTTCCTCCGCTGTAAGAGGTGTCGCGGAAACGTGCAGGAGTGCGTGGATCTGGGCTACGGTCCGGTTGATCCCCCAGCGCGCTCCCATCTCGCCCCAGTGGAGAACGAACTGCTTTTTGGCTGTATTTAACTGTGCCATATTTCTCTCATGACAGAATATACTGACCTAACAGAAACATGTCAAGACAGATTTTTGGCGGTCCCGGCCTTTTAGCACAGCGGATTCAGAGAAGCACGACCCGGGCCCTTGCGGCGCTCTGCGCGGGAAGCACGGACGAAAGACTGGCGTCGAGTGTGGCGAGTCTTCCCTTCTTGTGGATCGCGAGTCCGAGTAAGTAAGCGTCGGTGATTTGCTGGTGGCCGAGCAGCCGCCGCCCAAAGTGAGCGAGGGCTTCGGTCACCTCAATATCTTCAGTCCAGAAGCGATGCGCCGGATGCTGAAGACTGCCACTCAGTACCTCCAGCGCGTCCCGAGGAGAAACCGCGCGCCGCGAAAAGGCTGGATTCGAGACAATCCGAGCAAAGCCGGCCTCCGTCATGGCGCAGGTCGCCCACCCCTGATGGGCATTGTGCGCGAACCAGCGCTGCGCGCGAGCATGAGCTTCGTGCGGAGGCCAGAGCAGCGCAATCAGCACGTTGACATCCAGCAGAAAGCAGCTCACCGCTCTTCGGCCTCCAGCCGCTTCACTTGCTCGGAGGTAACCGGCTCACTGTTTTCGGGAACATCAAAGACCACAAGGCCGTTAACGACTCGCGTCTTCGGGGGCGCGCTGAGGCCTCGACGCACCAGTTCCGAGAGCGCCTTCCCCATCGCCAGCGCCCGGTGTTCGGCGTAGCTCTTCACCACGTGAAAAACATCATCATCGAGACTGAGCGTTGTCCGCATGTCAAGAATGATGTCATAATAAAGGGTAAGATGTCAATATGCTAACGAACGCATCACGCTAGGATGCTGATGCGATTCTAGGACCTAGGCATCACGCCCCACTCATCAATTCCGCAAGGTCTTGGCGGAACTTCTGGAGTACGGCCAGCCGCTCCGGCGTGGCCTCCACAACTTCGCTCTTCGCCTGAAACACTTTCCGCCCTTCCCTTTCGGTGAGCACGCCCATGACTTCGCCCATGCGCCAACCGGGCGTACCCAGGATTTGCAGGCCGTCCACGCCCGGTACAAGCAACGCGACACAGTTGTCGCGCATTACGCCGATGCACTTGGGAAAGCGTTCAAAGGTCTGAAGTTCGAATCCCGCAAGGTAGAGGCGCTGCAGCTGTTCGGCGGAATCAGGCATGGTGGCAACTTTGTGCGACTCACAGCAGCTTCCGTAGAGACGCGGCTTGCCGCGTCTCGGCAGCTCCCGTGCTTACTGCGCTTCGGCTCGGATGACTTGCAGCGCGTTTCCCTCGCTCAGATTCAAGAAGGTGAACACCCCTTCGTTGGCCGAATAGCATGCAAACGATGTCCCCAGGCCAGTCGGATCGGAGTAGCTGGCAATCTTTCGCCCAGTCTGCGCGTCCGCGACTACGATCGTTTGGCTCTGGCTCTCTTCGTTCCCGAACGAAATCGCCAGTCGATTTCCGGAAACATGAAAGGCGCTGGGCGCGGTGCCCGGCAGAGGAGCCGCAATTTTAAGCGTCTGCATAATCTTGCCGCTCGGTGCAATCACATAAACCAGCGCTAGCGAGGAGCGTCGCATGACGTAGAGGTTGCCGTCGCTGCCGACTTCGGCATCCGCCAGATCGAGCCCCGGCGTGGCCTTCTCAGCGTCGTTCTGAACCTCGTTCTGCGCTTCGGTCTGAGCTTTGGTCTGCGCGGCAGCCTGCTGCCTTCCGCCTGCGCCGGATTTCGCTCCCGCGTTCCGAGGTCCGCGCGATTCCTCAAACGACAGTTCCGCCAGTTCCCTTCCGTCGGCGGAGAAAACCGCGGTGAAGTTCTGCCCCCGATCGTTCTTATTCTGCAAATCGCGCTCGACGCCCGAGACAAGAAAATTTCCACTGGCAAACGCGGCGAACGTATACACCTCGAGGTCGGCGGCAAGAAGCGTTGGCAAGGAAGCCGATCCGTCGGAAGAAAAGTGCAGTACGTAGATGCGCGGCTTCAAAACTCCACTCTGTGCAACCTGATACATGCCGCCATCGGAGGCGGGCGAGAAGGCGTCCGCGCGGTCGAGCGCCAGTTGCGAGAAGGCGACAGGGTCGAAAAGGGCAACCCGCTTCCCGTCCGGATCGATCTTCACCACCGGACCGAGCAGCGGCCGGTCCGTCGCGTACTTGCGGATGTAGAGATTGCCGTCGCCGTCGCACTTCGTCCCGCTCATGACCGCTCCACCCATCTCGGAAACAACGTTCATGGTCGAGGAAATCTGCAGCGCAATAGTTGGTTCGTAAATGCTCGATCCTGAAACCGGAATCTTGGCGGGCGCAGCCGAATTGACTTGCGCCGCCGAGGCGGACAACCCGGCGAAGAGCAGGAGTGCGATCAAAACAGTTGAGAACGATCTCATCTCGCGTTGATGTCTCTGTCAGGGGATCGAAACTGACAACTGACAACGTCCTTACATCTTGTACTTACCCAGGTCGTCATCGCCCAGGTCTTCCAGCCACTTGCGCAGCTCCTCGCTGTTCACCGCCGGGACGGCATTGGCCGCCTGTTTCGAGTTCTTGAGAACCTCGTCCTCCACGAAGATGGGGCAATCCACCCGCAACGCCAGCGCCAGCGCGTCCGACGGACGCGAGTCGATGCTGACCACGTGGCCTTCCCTTTCCAGCCAAATCACGGCGTAAAAAGTATCGTCCTTCAGTTCCGTGACCACCACTTTGTGCACCAGCGCGTCGAGACCGGTGAGCACGTTCTTGATCAAGTCGTGGGTCATGGGCCGCGGCGTGTTGACCTTTTCGATTTCGAGCGCGATGGCATTGGCTTCATACACGCCCACCCAGATGGGAAGCACCGTGTCGCTGCCCACGTCCTTAAGCAGAACAATCGGCATGTTCGAAACCGGATCCATCATCAGCCCGCGAATTTTCATTTCGACTTCCATAAGGACCCTCAAGGCCGAACCCGTGTAGAGACGGGGCTTGCCCCGTCTCACTCTGCGGTCGGAGACGCGGCAAGCCGCGTCTCTACGCGAGATTAGACGCCGGCCATCTCTCCCACCAAGCTGTTCGGAAAGCTTCCCGTAACGCGCACCGGAACATAGCTCCCCGTCCTAAGCTCAACGCCCGCAGGCACGGTAAAGTTCATCACCTTAATCTGGGAAGTTCGTCCGATCCACTGTCCACGAGCCGGGTTCTTCCCTTCCACCATCACCTCAAGCACTTGCCCAACGTGCCGCTGATTGCGCCGCGCCCCGATCTGCTTTTGCTTGTCATTCAATACCGCGAGACGGCGAGCCTTCTCTGTATCCGGAATAGCGTCATCCAATCGCAACGCAGGAGTGTTAGGCCGCGGAGAATATTTAAACGTAAACACAGAGTCATACCCAACCACATCCATCAACGACAGCGTCTCTTCAAACTCCCGTTCCGTCTCGCCGGGAAATCCAACAATCAGATCGCTGGTAAGAGATATATCCCGCCGAGCCGCCTGAATCCATCCGATGCGCTCCAGGTACTCGTCCCGAGTGTAGAGCCGCTGCATGGCATCCAGCACGCGCGAAGATCCGCTCTGGACGGGCAGATGCACGTGATCGCAAAGCGCCGGCACGGAGTCGATGACGTCAACGATGTCCCGCCCAAAATCCCGAGGATGAGAAGTAGTAAACCGCACCCGCCGAATTCCTGCCACCGAAGCAATCGCCGCCAGCAACTCCGCAAAGCTCTTCTTTCCATCAGGATCGCGGTAAGAGTTAACGTTCTGCCCAAGCAGTTGAATCTCCGTATAGCCGAGGTCTACCAGCTGCCGCGCCTCTTCCAAAACAGAGGATGAAGTCCGGCTCCGCTCCTTGCCCCGCGTATAAGGCACCACGCAGTAGGCGCAAAACTTGTCGCATCCCTCAATAATCGTGATGTACCCACGATGCGGATTGGTGCGAGCCGTGTACTCGGTCTCGAAGCACTTGTCGGTAGCGCGATCGTCGAGCCCGGTAACCCGCTGCCCTCCAGTCTCCAACTGCACCAGCATCTGCGGAAGATTCCGGTAAGAAGCCGACCCGCACACCAGCGAGACATAAGGAGCGCGCTCAAAAATCTTCTCCCCCTCCTGCTGCGCCACGCACCCCAGGACGCCAAACTGTTTCCCCTGCGTCCGATACTTCTTATAATCCGCCAGCCGGTTAAAGACCTTCTGCTCCGCCTTGTCGCGAATCGAGCAGGTGTTATACAGCACCAGCCCAGCCTCTTCCACGGAAGGAACCTGCCGATACCCCTGCTGCAAAAGCGTCCCGACCACCTTTTCGGAGTCGTGCGCATTCATCTGGCAGCCAAAGGTTTCCAGGTAGAACGTCTTGTCGTCGATCCCCGACATTGGTTCAGTATAAACCAGCAAAAGCGAGGGGTCCTAAGGGGTAACCAAGGGGAACGGGTGAGGTTCAGGTGTCGGCGGTACAGTGGCGGAGAGATGATTGCCGAAGAAAGCCCTAAAACGGATCGCTACACCGGAAGCACTTGGGGCTCTATTCCCGGGTCGGCAGGGTTGAAGTAATGGTTTCGTGCCCGGGTCCCGACAAGGGCGCCTGGATTTTTTCTTCATACATGTGCCGGTCGGCCAGGTCGAGCAGTTCGTCGAGCGTCTGCCCGTCGGTCCATTCCGCCATGCCGATACTGATGCTTACCGTGAAGTCCTCCAGACCGCTCGATTGATTCCAATCATTCAGAGCAAACTGAATGCGGTTGACTACGGTGCGGGCGCCGGCGGCGTTGGTGTTCGCCAGTGCGATCAGGAATTCGTCGCCTCCGTAACGAATCGCCGCGTCCGCACCTCGAATCGAGCCTTTGAGCAGCGTGGCGATCTCGCTAAGGACAAAGTCGCCGGTCAGGTGACCGAATCGAGTATTGACCTGTTTAAAGTGGTCCACGTCAATCAGCAGGAAAGAGAGCGGGGTGTGCACCCGCCTTGCCTGGCCGATGAAACGGCTCGACAGCTCTTCCAGAGCACGGCGATTGTAGATTTCCGTCAGCGGATCGGTAAAAGACTGCAGGCGAATCAGTTCGTTCTGCATCGTGGTCGAGATCGTCTTCTGCCGCAATTTCCGGAACTCGATGCGGCGGGAAACGATATAGGTGTTGGCAAGAATCAGCAGCACGAACAGACCGCTCGCCAGTTCTTTCGATACCGTGATCTCAAAATGCAGGTTACTGGACTTCAGAAAGGCGGAGGGCAACAGGACGGCCAGTAGTGCGGTTCCCACCAGTATCCCGGTGACACTCGCAATCAGCCATAATTCCGCGTCGCGCTTCTCCAGTTTCCTTAGTTCGCGATTGACATTCGCCAAAACGTTTGCGGAATCTTGGTCCGGTTCAGCCGATCGTCTTGAGTTTTTCATGGCTTGATTGGGTTGTCCGGCGTTAGGCATAGCCAAGTCGGGCCCCGGCCCAGAGTCTACTGCCCCACTCCAGCAGTGTAGCGATGCACGTTCGGGTCGGGAAAGGTTACCAGGGTAATGAGCAGCCTACGGAATTCCATGGCAACTCGGGCAGATTCGTCTGCGCCAAGGGTGTAGTTCGCAGTTGGAGACACCACGATGGCACGCCCCCGTGGGCGTCACGCGCGGGGTCCTGCCGAAATCACTTGGCTGGAGCCGCCGGTTGAGCGGGCTCGGCAGGCTTCGCCCCCTTCAGCTTGGCAAAGGATTCCTCCACACGCTTCCGGAAGTCACCACTGTCGTCATGCTCAAATCCGCTATAGTTCGACTTGACTTGCATCTCACACTCTGTGCCCTTCGATACCAGGGCGACGTGGTTGGTTCGTTGCAGGGCCGCTCCGGTAATGGTGACATGAACGTTGTGCTTCACCTTGTAGGCAGCAGTCATTAGGGTGTCGTTACTCTCTTCGACGTTGTAGTTCTCCGCATTGCCGAGGACGTCTTTGACCGCGCCCCACAACTCGCTGCAAGGAGCGGGATAGGTATTCTTGGAGGTCTTGCCGGACGCCGGTAGAGCTAGAGCAAGCGTCATCAAAGCCGCAACCACAAGTCTCGTCTTCATCATCATGGCATGTCTCCTCGTACGGATGTGCTTCTCAGAATGTCCAACGGAACGGAAATCCCCATTTTCAAGACAAATCAAAGATAGTCGCTCAAAATATTTCGTCAGTGCGCAAAGTCACGTTAGCGGGTGACCAGCCTCCGAGAAGTGGCCGGCCGCGCGAAACGCATTAAGATATCCCCATGCAAAACACATCGCCCGCAGCCCTAGCAGTGCTTGTGCTGGAGCTCGCGCCCGCTGCCCTATTTGGATTAGCCGGCGAGCGGGTTGGGCAAGTGTGCTCCCGTTGGCCATCAAGCCTGCGAACGGCCCTGCCAGTACTCTGCGCGCTGCCTTACGTTCTGATTTCCTGTTCGCACCAGATGTTTTCTTGGAAATGGTGCGTGCTCTATGCGGCGCTGCCCGTGGCGATCGCGTGGCTCCTCGGAGAGGCCGCAATCGCCGACCCCAAGCAACGCGGGAACTGGCGAGACGCGATCGTTCTCCTGACGCTTGGCCTGGCCGTGGACTTGCGCTGGTTCGAGCCGGCGTGGCCGAACAGCCTTACAGGCCTGGGGAAACTGCTCCTCGTCGATGCCGCTCTCTACGGATTCGTCGTGATCCGGCAGCTCAACGGCACCGGCTTTGACTTTCATTTCCGCTGGAGCGACTGGAAAACTGGGCTCCGCGAACTGGCTTATTTTTCGCCCTTAGTTCTGGCAGGAGGGCTGGCGCTCGGCTTTCTCCATCCCCATGGCAATGCGCTGCGGCTCTCGATGATTCCAACCTGGATCTATATCTTCATCTTCATTGCCGTTCCCGAGGAACTTTTCTTTCGCGCCTGGGTGCAAAATCTGCTGGAACGGCGCGTGGGACGCCGCGCAGCCCTGGCGATCACCGCGGTTCTATTCGGGCTCTCCCATTTCAATAAACGTTCGGCTCACTTCAACTGGAGCTATGTTGTGTTGGCCAGCGTCGCCGGGATTTTCTACGGTCGGGCCTGGCGCGAGCAACGCCGAGTGCCAGCCTCGGCTATCACCCATGCCAGCGTGGACGCCATCTGGTCGTTCTGGTTCTAGCGCGGCACGGGAGGATTCCGAATTCAGCGACTACTTTCCCAGAAGCACATCAACTCGGTCAGATCAAGTTCCCACATCCGCAGGAGGTGCGGACTCAACCCCGGTTGGTTCACCGCTCTTGCCTCGCAGAACCTCTCGAACCTTGAGAATCAGTTCGTCAGGCAAGAATGGTTTTTCGAGGAAGTTCGTATCTGTCCGCAGAATGGTGGGATCTTCGACTACGTCCTCGGCATAGCCGGAGATGAGCAAGAATTTCAGCTTGGGGCACAGACCCGAGACGGCCTCCTTCAGTTGAAGACCATTCAGTTTTGGCATTGCCAGATCGCTTACCACCATGTCGAGCGGTTCAGCCCCGCTCTTGCAGATCTCGACCGCCTGCTCGCCATCCTTCGCTTCCACGACATGGAAGCCGGCCCGCTCCAACACTTTCGTCATGAGTTTGCGGAGAGCGCCCTCATCCTCCACTACCAATACAGTTTGTCTTCGTGGCTCATTGAACTGCGCCTTCGAGGGCTGCGGGATGGCGCCAGAATCCGACAGCTTGGGCAGATAGATGCGGAACGTAGAACCTCTTCCCTGAACACTGGCCACGGTGAGGTGCCCGCCACTTTGCTTCACAATTCCGTAAGTGGTTGATAGCCCCAACCCCGTTCCCTTCCCTTCCTCCTTGGTGGTGAAAAAGGGTTCGAAGATGTGGGAGAGCGTTTCCTTATCCATTCCGACGCCGGTGTCCGCCACCGAGAGCATGACGTATCGGCCCGCTTGGACATCAAGCTGGCGGCTCGCGTACTCCGGGTCTAACTCTACCTCCTCTGTCTCGATGAAAATCTTGCCGCCGTCGGGCATCGAGTCTCGAGCATTGAGCACGAGGTTGATGAGAATCTGTTGAACCTGAGCCGGATCGGCTTTCACTTTGCCCACGTCATCCTGCAGTTTCGGAATCAGGTCAATCGTCACCGGAATCAGTCGGCGCAGCAGCTTGTGGGTTTCCCACACCGTGGAGTTGAGATCGACTTCCCTCGGCGCGATCACCTGTTTCCGGCTAAAGGCCAGCAACTGCCTCGTCAGTGACGCCACCTTTTGACTCGCGTCCTTGATCTCCGAGAGACTCATTCGCAGGGAGTCGTTTCCAACTGTCTCGCGTTCCAGCAGTTCGGTGTATCCCATGATGATGGCAAGGTAGTTGTTGAATTCGTGGGCGATGCCGCCGGCCAACTGCCCGACCGCTTCCATCTTCTGGGCCTGACGCAGTTGATCCTCGGTGCGCTTACGCACACTGACGTCGCGCAGGATCACCGTGTAGAGATTCTCGGAAGAGGTCCTTACCCGGGAAATCGAAGTTTCGATCGGAAATTCCTCACCATTGGACCGGACCGCGACTACTGTTCTCGGCGCGTACATGGAACGGTTGCATGCGCCGGTCTCTCCAAAGTCCCGGATATGCTGCCGATGAATCTCACGAAGACTCTCCGGGATAAAGCGATCGATGGATTTGCCGATCACCTCCGTAGCGGTGCAGCCGAAAATTTCCTCGGCCGCTTTGTTGAACACGATGATCTGCTGCTTCTCGTCGACCGTAATGATGGCATCCATCGCCGATGCGATAATGCCGTGCAGGCGTTCCTGGCTGTCGCGAACCGCATCTTCAGCGTGCTTGTGGGCCGAATCGTCCACCATCGTGCCCTCGATCAGCGTCAGATTGCCCTGCTCGTCGCAGGTCGCCACCACGTTCTCGAACACCCAGATCGGGCTTCCATCCTTCCGTCGAAGGCGCAGCTCCGAGTTGACCAGACTCCCTTCCCGTTGCAGATCCTTGAGGATTTGTTCCCGCTCCTCGACAGAGAAGTAGAACTGTTGTGCCTGGCAGCCGAGCACCTCTTCCTGCGAGGCATATCCCAGCATCCGTGCAAATGTATTGTTGCAGGCAAGCACTCGGCCGTCTGGCGCGGTGCGGTAAAAACCTGCCACGTTCTGGTCAAGTAGCAGTTGGTGCCGGCTATCGGGACTGGATGTTGTTGGGTTGAGGGATGTGCGCCTCAACTCCAGTTGACTCGCTATCGCGTTGGCAAGTGTCTGTAAGATCCTCCGATGACCGCTGGGTAGGGATCGGGGCAAACGATCCAGTACGTTAATGGCGCCCAGAACGTGGCCCTCTTTTGTAATCACAGGGGCAGCGGCATAAAAGCGGATCCCAGATTGCGTCACCCAGGGGTGAAGACGAAATCTTCGGTCGGCGGCTGTGTCCTCCACGATGAGCATGTGGGGATTGCCGAGCACCAACGCATTGAACGATTGGTCCCGTGGGATCTCTGTGACCTCCCACCCTACCTTGGCCTTCAGCCATTCGCGTTGCGAATCGATGAAACTGATGAACCCGATGGAAGTGCCGCAAAGGTAGGTTGCCTGGTTGGCGATATCGTCGAAGAATTCCTCTGGCGGACTGTCAACGATTCGGCACTCAGCTAGTGCCTGGAGCCGAGAAACTTCGTCTTCTGCCGATAACTGCATACCCCACCATGGCGTGCATAAACCCTATTTTAGGCAGATTACTTGTTTGCACGCCGGTGTCAAGTTTCAAGGTGGGTACACTGGACATGGTCTGAACCCGGACGGCAGGCGTGTCGTCGGAAAAATAGGGGAGCTTCTGAACTCAGCAACTACTTTCCCAGAAGCCCATCAAGCAGGCGCGCCAACTCAGCCTTCTCCTGGGGTCGACTTACAGCGTTGGGAGTGTCCTCGGTGAGTTGTGCGAGTTCGTGCGCCAGGATGCGCACGGCTATAGGCTGAGGAAGGTAGATCGTATCCCTCGGAGGCGCCAGTTCCCAACTTGTCTTGCTGCGGCGACGTAGAGGCCAGCGTTGCCGTTCCGAACGTGCGTGCACCTGCGCCTTACCGCCCGCGACAGAAAGAAGTTCATCGATCTGAACCTCTGCCCAGCCCTGGTTCCCCGCCAGGTGCACCTTTCTCACTTCAAAATGGCCGAACACAATCACAGGTTGAGCCGACTTGAAGAGGTCACGATCCCGGAGACTCTCGCCCCAGCCTTTGCATGATTCAAGAAAGGCTGCGCTAACCTGATCGGGTTTTGGCCGCACGGAATTTACGACCGGAACAGGGGGAGTCGCCGTGTCCATCGGCAGGTTTTCCGCAAGCTTCGTGGAGGACCCAGCCTCGTTCGATGACTCCTCCGAACGATTAGGCACAAAGTCGTCCGTCGACGCCTCGCGCGGTTCCGTGTGGCCCAAAGCCGCGGGCTTCAGGCTCGCCGCCCGGATCGAGGTGGAGAGGACGCCACTCGGAAGCTTGACGTAACGATAGAAACGGGGCCGCCCCCGGCGCTTCCAATAAGGCGAATCGTACGTATCGACGCCATGGCCCGAACTCAACGCGCTGAAAAAGGAATGCTGAGCGGGATTCACCACAATTCCAGCATGTCCGGGCCAAACGGCCAAATCGCCCGGTTGCGGACTTGCCACTCGCCGAAATTCGTCGATTCCGGCGTAAAGGTCCGAAGAGCTCGCGTATTCATAAGGGAAACCGGCCCGCTCATAGAGTTCATGAATAAAGTGCGAGCAATCTTCGGGCAGGTTCGAATGGTGGCGGAAATCGAGTGCCTCACCCAGAATCGCCAACCCCTCACTCGCAGTCAGCGGCCGGGACTTAACCGGCTTCCGCTGCAGGTCGGGAGTTTCGCGAGTGGCTCGGTAAGCAAGGTTGGAGCTTCCCCGCTGGTCCTTCCGCTGCTGCTCTTGCTCTTGCGCGAAAGAGGCACGAGCACCCAGGCAGAACAGCAGAACCAGCAAGGCGCCTTTGGCATAGGACCCCATAGTCGTTTTATAACCCACCTTCATAAGCCAACACAGATCACGGGGGTGCTGCTCGGCCCGCGAACCGTGTCCTGTCCTCACATGCACCTTAGGGCCCAGGAAGTTTCCTGGGCGCGGGCTAAGGTGCATTGAGGCAGTTGATGCAACTCTTCCGCTCAGTGGTTGGGCGGCTCCAACTTCTGCCGCGCCGGCGACGGCTTCGCTGCGGAATCGGGCTGCTCGGCGCTGGTATTGGTTGCCTCGTTGTTCGCCGGGTTGCTCCCGGAATTGTTCGCGGGATTGTTGGCGGACGTGTTGGCCATCGCTTCCAGTTCGGCCCCCTTGTACTTGGGCTCGCTGACGTAGCCGTGGATATGGTTCTTGCCGATGCTATTGATCACGAGTTCCACCGGCGCCTTGCGATCCGCGGAGTGGAAGACCACCGGTTCATAGATGTTGACGTGCTTCTTCGACACTTTGAAATCGTCAACCATCATTTCCAGGTCGGCGTACTCATGCTTGGTGTTGGCCTTGCGCAAGCGGACGCCGACGGGGCCTTCGCGTTGCGCCTGTCCAGTCTTGTTGAGATCGAACTCGTAAAAGCTCCGCTCCCCTTTCTTCTCCAGCATCACCAGTTGGTCGTGGGTGGTGGCGATTGAGCCCTGGAGTTCCGTACGGGCGTTCGCGAGATCCTGGCGAGTGGAGTCGATCTGTTTCCCCTGGTCGTCCAGTTGCCCCTGGACTTTCTTCCAGCGCGGGTCGTCGATGCGGTGGCGCATACTCGCCGCCGTCACTGGCTTTCGATAGAGGACGGAATGATCGAGGGCGGAATGAGACGCCGCCGCTTTCTCCGCCGTCCGTTCCGCGTTCATGGCGTCGAGCCTGGTGGTCAGGGCGCTCATCTGGTCGCGGGTTGCATTCAAGGTGGAAGTAGCTACGCTGTTCTGGTCGGCCAATTGATTGGCTACGCTGCGCTCATGCACGGCATAGGCGCCGGCAGCGATTCCGACCGCCAAAAGCGCCGCCACAGTGGCCCGGAATCGGGTCGCAGAACCTGGGTGAGAGGGTGTTTCTTCTGGCATGGGAGTTCTCCTGCCTGTGATTTCAAGCAACTGAGATGCCAGCGAGAACCTCGGCTAATCCATTGAAAAGTAGTGAGTTCTCCCTACGCGGGACGGTCCCCGCCTCCCCATTCTCCCTGCCGCTATGAAATCCCTGCCTGGTTTGCGTTGGAGGGGCTGCGGTCGAAGCCGCGCCGAGAGCCACGGCTACTCGTTAAGTCGCGTCCAGAGGGAAATTCGGATTCCCGCCGCCCAGTTTCTCGCTCAGGTGCGCGGCGATCAGTTTGCCGTGGAAGCGTCCATTCTCAATGAAGATTTCGTTCGTCCGCGACCCGGCGACGATCACTCCCGCGACGTAGATTCCCGGAATATTCGATTCCAGATTCTCCGGGTCGCAGACCGGGCGCATCTGTTCGTCGGAGAGTTCGATCCCCACGCTGCGGAGAAAGTCGTAGTCGGGATGGTATCCGGTCAGCGCGAATACAAAGTCGTTCTTCAAGCGCTGGGGCCCGGACGGAGTTCGCAGCACCACAAAGTCGGCGCCGATTTCCTGCACCGTGCTGTTGAAGCGCGCGACGATTTCGCCGGCTTTAATGCGGTTCTCGATGTCGGGCCGCACCCAATACTTGACGTGGTGGTGCATCTGGGGCCCGCGATGGACGAGCGTGACCCGCGCTCCGTGCCGCCACAAATCCAATGCCGCTTCGGCCGCCGAATTCTTGCCGCCGATGACAACCACATCCGCGTCGTAATAAGGATGCGGTTCCCGATAATAATGGAAGACTTTGTCCAGGTCTTCGCCGGGGATCCCGATTTGGTTAGCGAGATCGTAGTAGCCGGTGGCGACTACGATCTTGCGCGCGCCGTAGTCGTGAATGGCGCTGTGCCGGTCGGTGGTGATGACACGAAACTTACCGTCCCCGCCCGTAATGGTCTTCACCCACTCGTACTGGCGAATATGCAAGTGATAGTGCTCGGCGACGCGGCGGTAATATTCGAGGGCTTCGAGGCGCGTAGGCTTCGGCAGAGATGTAGTGAAAGGGATATCGCCAATTTCGAGCAACTCCGGCGTGGTGAAAAACACCATGTTATTCGGATAGTGATAGATCGAATTGACCAAGCATCCCTTGTCGACGATGAGCGCCTTGAAGCCGGCTTTCTGCGCCTCGATGGCGCAGGCCAGGCCAGTGGGGCCAGCGCCTACGACCAGGACATCGCTGGAAGAGTCGGGCCGCGCATGAGCTTGCGTGCGGGGCAGAGTTTCGGGAATCTGTTCAACGGGCAAGGGTGTCGGGGTTTTCATCGCGTTGGTGGAAACCGACAATTCTAGCACCGCGCGCGATCGCCATGATCTACAACCGCGGCGATGCGGTAGTGGTGCAGTTGGAGTCCTTCCGGCGGCTTCCTTTGCGTCCTTTGCGAGTCGTTCGCGTACTTTGCGTTTAAGATTCTTCTTTCCGCAAAGCAAAGGACCGGTCGAGATCCTGAGACTGCGCCACTGCGCGGCACGCCCGATTCCCTACTTCTTCACGCAGACGGAAACTCCGTCGCGGATGGGCAAGATGGTCGTAAACAGATCTTGCGACTCGCAGATGAGTTGATTGAATTGCAGGATAGCTTTGGTTTGGGCGTCGGGGTTGGGCTTACCCAGCTTGCCGCTCCAGAGAACGTTATCGGTGATAAAAAGGCCTCCACGCTTCAGGCGCGGGAGCGCTAAACGAAAGACGCGCGGATAGTCGGTCTTATCGACGTCGTTGAAGATGATGTCGTACTCCTCCTTCTCCTCGGAAAGAATTTCGAGCGCGTCGCCCACTCGTACCGTGATGCGCCGACTGACGCCGGCACGATCGAAGTAGCGGCGGGCTTTTTCGGCCTTCTTGCGGTCGCCATCGGTGTAGACGACACGTCCGCCTTCGCCCACCGCGCGCGCCCACCAGATGGTGGAATAACCGATCGCCGACCCCATTTCGAAGATCTTCTTCGCACCGCTGATGGTGGCCAGTTGATAGAGCACGCGAGCCACGGCGGGGCCGACGATAGCATAGCCGTTCTTAGCGGCGTCATCCTCCATTTCGGTGAGAACTTCGTCGCGCGGCGGCAGCACGGCATAGAGGTAGTCTTCGACTTCCGGAACTGTGATTCCGCCCATGCGCCAGCCGGGCTTCGTCGATTGATCCGTCATGTAGGTCCTTGTAGTGCAGATTTAGTAAATCGCCGGTTACGAAATTGTCTTTCCGGGTTTCAGTTCCAGCACTTCCACGCCTGGCGCCAGTTTCTGCAACTCGCCGGGTGTCCCCGTCAATTGCGGGAACGTACCGAAGTGCATGGGAATGACAGTTTCCGGCTGCAGCAGTTTACAAGCGTAGGCAGCCTCGCGCGGCGACATGGTGAAATGATCCCCGATCGGCAACATCACAATCTTCGGCGCGTAGAGGTCGCGGATGATCGCCATATCGCTGAAGACGTTGGTATCGCCCGCGTGGTAAAGCTTGACTCCGTTCGAGAACTCGAGCACGTAGCCGCAGGCCTCGCCGCCGTAGATAATCTGGTCGCCATCCTGAATGCCGCAGGAATGCACCGCGTGCACCATGGTGATCTTCACTCCTGCCACCGTTTGCGTGCCGCCCTTATTCATCGGTGCGATCTGTTGGACGCCTTTTTTCTGCAGCCACAAACAGAGTTCGTAGATGCCCACGGCGACCGGATTGCACTTCTTGCCCACTTCGACCGCGTCCCCGATGTGATCGCCATGCCCGTGAGTGCAGATCAGCGCGTCGGCTTTCTTGACATCCTTCTCATTCTGCGGGCACATGGGGTTGCCCGCAATCCACGGGTCGACGTAGAGGGTCTTCCCTTCCGGCGTCTGGATGCGGAAGGTCGAGTGGCCAAGCCACGTGAGTTGGATTCCTTTAAGATTCACGGCGCCCTCCTGAGCTTACCTGCGAAGTAGCATTCTAGTGACGTGGCGAAATGCGCGCAACGAGCCAGCCGAGTCCAGACCAACGCCGACTCAATCCGGCCTCCCAGCATTGCGGAGGGGCTGCGGTTGCAGATGGGCCCAATTCTGGGGTGCTGTATCCCGGCCGGCGCACATAAAACATCGCACCAGCAACACTCAGGAAAGCAAAACTGGTATAGAATGTGTCCCGTTCTTGCGGGTCTGAGAGATGTGGGGCTTGGACCTGTTTCACCTTCCCCGCTCGAGTAACACAACATTTCGAAGGAGAGTTTCTATGAACCGTAACAGAATTTCGGGGATGATTTTCGTTTGCATCTGCTTCGCCCTGCTAACCCAACCGGCCTGGGGTCAGTTCCGGACTCAGAATCGAGCTCTGCCAGGGCATCTCAATAACGGCGCGGCCAAACCCACGCCCAATGCCATCGAAGACAACCCGGACGTGGGTCAGGCTGCGCTAACCACGTTTGGCGGCAGCTTCGTATTCAAATTCACGATTACCGTCAAGTCGACAAATCTCGGCACCGATACCATTAGCTGCTCCGCCGACCTTGAGGTGATTGACGAAAACATGACCACCTTCGTCCTTACGGGCGTCCACTCGGAAGAAGCTGCGGTAGCCGCGACACGAAGTGGCGGAACCGCAACCTGTACCGTCACCATTCCGTATTCTTGGGCGCTGGCAAACGGGACCACCGACATGGTGGGCCTGAGTTACGGGATGGAGGCGCCGGCCTCGACCTCGAATCCCCCGTTGCCGAACCGTATAAGTACTCACTCGCTCCCGAGCATGCACGTGCCCGCGAACGGAACCACCACCACCGTCACTGTCACCGCTACCATCTAAGCCGGTTCGCGGGACGCAGTGAAGAACTGGCGGGCCGCGCCATGGCCCGCCTGATTCTCCAGCAGGTGGGAGTGTCTTGTTGGGACGGGCGAGGCGCCCGTCGCTCCGCTCGTGTGTAAAATGGTCCCCAATGCCTGACCTCAAAGTATTGCTGTCCCGTGAAACCATAGCCAAGCGGGTCGCCGAGATGGGAGCGGAGATCGCACGCGATTTCCGCGGCCAATCGATTATCTTCGTCGGCGTTCTCAAAGGCGCGGCTGTTTTCTTGAGCGATCTTGCGCGTCAAGTTCCCCTCGAGGCCACCTTCGACTTTATCGGGGTTTCGAGTTACGGAGACCGTCCCACTGCCAAAGAAGATCCGGCAGGCCACGCGCGGTGGGATTCGCTGGGCGAGGTGCGTTTGACCAAAGACATGGATCAATCGCTGGCCGACCGCAACGTGATTCTGGTCGAAGACATCCTCGACACCGGGCTGACCCTGAACTACATTTCGAAACTGGTCGAAGCGCATCAACCCCGGTCGCTGCGCATTGCCGCCTTGCTCGACAAGCCATCACGCCGCAAGCAGCCGATCCAGGCCCATTACATCGGCTTCACCATTCCCGATGTCTTCGTGGTCGGCTACGGCCTGGACTATGCGGAAAAATACCGCAATCTTCCGGATATCTGCGTGCTGGAAAATTTGTAATTGGTGATTTGTAATTTGTAATTGCAAGAACCTGCGTCTTTGATTTTCCAATTACCAATTACAAATTACCAATCACAAATGGAGTGGAAAGGCCGTTCCGATCGGCTGTTATGATGAAGCTCGTGAAGACGACCGCCTCGACCGCCTCGCAAACTGGACGCCTTTCCGAGGTGGACCCTCTCCTGCTCGAAGTGGCCGACGTGGTCAACACCACGCTCGACCTGGAAACCACCCTCCGGCGGGTGGCGGAACTGGTCCGCAAGGTTATCGACTACGAAATTTTCGCCATCCTGTTGCTCAACGAACACCGTCAGGAATTGTACGTCCGCTTCCATGTGGGATATCCGCAGGAAGTGGCCGATCGCCTGCGCGTGAAGGTGGGTCAGGGCGTAACCGGACGCGCGGCCGAGACTCGGCAAGCCGTACTGGTCGCCGATGCGACGCAGGAAGATTTCTACATTGAAGCCCTGCCCAACGTACACTCCGAACTTGCCATCCCGCTGATCGTCAAGAACCGGGTGATCGGCGTGATCGACATTGAGGCGCGCCAAAAGGGTTACTTCACCGAAGAGCACAAACGTCTGCTGACGTTGATCGCGTCGCGCATGGCGGTAGGCATCGAGAACGCGCGCCTGCACACCCGCATCACGCGCCAGGCCCGCACGCTGCTTTTGCTAAATGAAATTGCGCGCGAACTCACGTCGATCCTGAACCTCGACGAACTGCTCAAGCGCATCGCCGAGCTGCTCAAACGGCTGATCGACTACCAGATGTTCAGCATTCTTCTGCTCGATCCGAACGGCGAAACACTGCGGCACCGGTTCTCGCAACGCTTCGAGGAAAGGCTGCATCTGAAGCACGACATCCCGCTCGGCCGGGGAGTGGTGGGGTACGCGGCGCAGGCCAAGGCAGCGGTCCTGGTGCCGGACGTCGCCAAGAGTGAGCGCTACATCGCCGTGAATCCGGAGACGCGCTCGGAACTGGCCGTTCCGCTGATCTATCAGGAGAAGGTCATCGGAGTCCTCGATCTGGAGCACACCCGCCGCGGCTATTTCACCGAAGATCACAAGCGCACCCTGACGACGCTCGCGGCGCAGGTGGCGATCGCCATTGAAAATGCCCGCCTGTACGAACACATCGCGCGGCAGGAGCGGCGGCTGGAACACGATCTGGCGTTGGCGCGCGAACTGCAGTTTCGCTTGCTGCCGCATTCGCTTCCCAAAATGCAGCATCTCGAAGTTGAGGCGAAGTTTCTTCCCGCCCGCGCCATCGGCGGCGATCTCTACGACTTCGTTCCCTATTCGTTGTCGAGGCTGGGGATCGCGGTGGGCGATGTAAGCGGCAAAGGCGCGCCGGCGGCCATTTATGCCGCGCTGGTCAGCGGCATTCTGCGTTCCCATGCGCCGATTGAGCCAGGCCCGGCGGAAATGCTCTCGGCCATCAATCTCTCGCTGGCGGAACGCAGAATTGCGGCGCAGTTCGTTTCCATCATCTTCGCCGTGTGGGACGACGAGCGGCGGACGCTCGTGGTGGCGAATTCCGGCTTGCCCCGGCCCATCTATAGTCACGACGGCAAAATCGAGTTCATCGATGCGACCGGATTGCCGCTGGGACTATTCGACGAAGCCGATTACGACGAATTCAGTTTCAAGGCCAAGCCGGGCGATCTATTCGTGTTCTACAGCGACGGTATTCTCGACGCACGCAACCGCGACGGCCACTCCTTTGGGCCGGAGCGGGTGGCCGCGATCGTCGCCGGCTGCGCCAACAAGTCGGCGGGCTGCGTGGTGAACGAAATCTTCAAAGCGGTGACCGAGCACGCCGCTGGCGTGGATACGTTTGACGATCAGACGGTGGTCGCCATCAAAGTAAAAGCCGGCCCGGGCAAACGCAAGTGAAGCGCGTGCGCGAATCCCCGGCGGTACGTCCCCCAGCGTTTGGCTATCATGGCGCGTTCTTGTGTGGGGACGGGGCTTTGCCCCGTCCAAGCGGGGCGGTTCGGCCCACTGGTTCGGACGATCACGCCGCAGAACTCTACTGCGAAGCAGTGTCGCTTGCAGGCCTTGCAGCACGTCACGGAACTCCACTGTACGTTTATTCGGCGGCGATGATCCGTGCGCGATTGAATGCCTTCGCTCACGCGTTTCAGTCCGTTCCTCACACGCTGTGTTATTCGGTAAAGGCGAATTCGACGCTGGCAATTCTGCGGCTGGTGGCTGGCGAAGGGGCGGGCTTCGACGTGGTGTCCTGCGGAGAACTCGAACGAGTCCTGCGCGCGAGCCCGAAGGCCGCGGGCAAGGTCGTGTTCTCCGGCGTGGGCAAGACCGCGGCGGAGATGGAACGTGCGCTGCGCTCTGGCATATTGCTGTTCAACATTGAAAGCGCTTCGGAACTGAATTTGCTTTCAGCAACCGCGACCCGATGGAAGAAACCAGCGGCAGTCGCCGTCCGGGTCAATCCCGATGTTTCGGCAAAAACGCATCCGTATATTTCGACCGGACTACATCAGCACAAGTTCGGCGTGCCGATCCCGGAAGCACGGGCGCTCTACGCGCAGGCCGCGAAGCAGCCTTCTCTGAAAGTAGCGGGAGTCAGTGTCCACATCGGATCGCAGATCACCGATGTCGGCTCCTTCCAGGAGGCGCTCGAACGCGTGGCCGATCTGGTTCGCGTGCTGCGCGAAGAGGGCCACGACATTCTCTACATCGACGCCGGCGGTGGCCTGGGAATTTCCTACGAGGGAAAACAGGGGGATTTTGAAAAACAGATTGCGGCGTACGCGAAGGCGGTGCTGGGTCCGTTGCGCGGCTTGAATCTGCATTTGCTGCTCGAACCGGGACGTGCCATCGTAGGACCGGCGGGCGTTTTGCTGACACGCGTCCTCTACCGGAAGACGAATAATCACAAGCGCTTTCTGATTGTCGATGCGGCCATGAACGACCTGCTGCGTCCTTCTTTGTATGGCGCGTATCACGAGATTGTTCCGGTGAACCGCGCGTCCCGCGAAACGGAAGTTACCGATGTGGTCGGCCCCATCTGTGAGACCGGCGACTTTTTTGCGCGCGACCGAAGGCTTCCCCTGGTGAGGGAGGGAGATCTGCTGGCCATTCTGGATGTGGGCGCGTACGGCGCGGTGCTCGCATCGAACTACAACACGCGCGGCCGTGCGGCAGAAATACTGGTGGATGGTGCGAAGGCGACAGTGATCCGGCGACGAGAGAGTGTCGAGGATCAGATGAGGATGGAGGTGTCTTGAATGGACATCCAAACTGACGACATAAAGAGAAAGCGCTTTCTATGGGGCGTGTGCCTCGCTTGGGCTCCGTTCCTATTCTTCATTCCCACCGTGGCCAGCGCGTTCAACGGAATTGCCAGAGAGAAGGCAACTGGTTTGGCAGTAGTCGCTGGCGGCTTGGCGGAGTTCTTCTCCACTTTCGGACTGGCCGCCACTCTGGTATTCGAAGTGGCGGCAATCATCCTGCTGCTGCGCACATTCTCTGGAGGCCGCCCGGTGCGTGCGCTCTTCTCAGTGATCTCCATCTGTTGCAGTGGATTCATGCTGATTATCCTAGGCCTTTTTCTATGGACGGTCTTTTTTCTGTCCCATCATTGATTAGTGGCGAGTGGGCATTGGGTAGGGATAGGAGGAGCATTCACCTGCGATCACGTCTACGCGATCGGAAGAGATTCCCAACCTCATTCTCGCCCTTTCTGCACAATCTCACAGCGACTCCAAAAAGTTCGTCACTGCCCTTAGCACCGGCTCCGGCTGCTGGATGAACAGCGCGTGCCCCAGGGTGCGGAACTTCACATGCGCGTGATGGGGCAAAACGCGCGTGGCCAGCGCAACATCGGCGTCCGACATCAGGCCGCCTAATTCCGTGGTGCCTTGCAAAAGCAGCGTCGGACAAGCGATTCCACGCAAGACGGTCTCTCCGTCCCAGCCTTCGAGCGACGAGCCGTCGAGAGTCATTTCATAGGCGTCAGGGTCGGTCTGCTGCACACAGCGCGCCCAGGAGAGCAGATAGGCCTCATCGTTGCCGGGAAGTTGGCGGATCGTGCCCGACCCGCCGCTTGGAACCGGCAGCACAATTTTGCCGATGCCGTCCGCAATCTGCTCGACCGTGCCGCCTTTGCGCGCGAGATCGCGCAGTCCTGAAAACAGCGCTGTGTACATGGGATTACGAAGCCCCTGAGCGACGATCATGTTGTCGCCAAGAATCAGAGCCCGTACCAGTTCCGGATGATGAGAAGCGACCCACATGCCCAACATGCCGCCGAGGGAATGTCCGAAGAGTACGGCGGGAGCAGAGATGCGCTCGCGCAGAAGGCGGGCGATGTCTTCGGAATACTGCGGGCCGCGGTATCCGCGCGCCACGCGAGAAGACTTGCCATGACCGCGAAGGTCGGGTGCGAAGATATGCCAGCGCAGGCTCAGCGCGGGAATCACCGGCAGAAATACTTGCCAGCGCCGCCCCAGTCCATGCAGCAGCACGAGCGGCGGCCCGTGGGCAGGCCCTTCGGCATAGTTCAATTGAACTCTCGATTGAACTTCGCCGGCATCGAAGGTGTGCTCGACGAGGCTTGAATGATCTTCGCTCACAATAGCCACAACCCCTAAAGGGGCGTCCGATCCCCCGCAACTTACGGCATCGCTAAAGCGATACCCTGATACGAACCAGAGTTTTTCAGCGGCCTGAGACCTGACACCTGACACCTAAGACCTGACACCTGGTTCTAGCGTTCTCCCCACTTGAGTTTGGTGGCGAGCACTTCGAAAAATGTCTTCTGAAAACGCAACAGCTTGGCCTGATGCTCCGCCTTAACACAACGCACGATATCGCCGTCTCGCGCGGGCATGCCGACCTGTCCATCGAAACTCAGATAGGCTTGTTCCTTCCCGGTCTTGACGTGGATTTCGATCTCGACCGTATCGCGCACCACCACCGGACGATGGGTCAAGCCGTGGGGCGAGACCGGCGTGACCACGAAGGCACCCACATCCGGCTTCAGAATCGGCCCTCCCGCTCCGAGAGAATACGCCGTGGAACCGGTCGGGGTAGCGATGATCAGCGCATCGGCCCGGTAACTGGAGACGAATTCCGTGTCGACGTAAAGCTCGAAGTGATTCAAGCGCGCGATGGCGCCCTTGCTCACCACCACCTCGTTCAAGGCGGCATGCGTGGCCAGAGTCTCGCCACCCCGAATCAGCGAGCCCCCCAGCATCGACCGGCTGTCCACGATGTAGCGTTCTTTTTCAATCGCCTCCAGGGCGGGATACAAATCGGCCAGAGCAAGTTCGGTCAGGAACCCAAGCGTGCCGAGGTTGACTCCGAGAATCAGCGTTCCCGCTTTCGCCACCGCCCGAGTCGCCGACAGCAGCGTGCCGTCGCCGCCGAGCACCAGGGCCAGAACCGGGGATCGCGTGGCTAACTCCCTTCGCGGCACCACGTCCGACGGAGAGAAATAGGCGGCGCTTTCCTTGTCCATGACCACCGCATAGTTGCGCTCGTGCAGCCATTTCTCCAGCGCGGGCAGTACTTCGCGCAGCTCTGGACGACCCGGCTTCGAAATGACGGCAACGGTTTTCTGGCGGGCTGGGCTGGGACGAGACTTGGCCATGTCTTCGGAATTCTCTTCGCGCATCGATTCTGACTTCGTCGGACTTCCGATTGTACAGAATCACCGGACGGCAGGCGGCGAAATCTCCGCGTGCAGCAGGAATTCGCGATTGCCCTCGCCGCCGAGAATGGGCGACTCGATCCATTCGGTGCGCGCGCACCCAAGTTCCGTGAGCGACGCCTCGACCCTCGCTACGGCCGCTCGCTGAGCCGATTCGTCGCGCACGATTCCGCCTTTACCCACCTGTTCCCTGCCCGCTTCAAACTGCGGTTTCACCAGCACCACAATTTGGCGAGGGAGATTGGGCGCCGGGCTGGCGCAAGACGAGACAGCGCGAATCACCGCCGGCAGCACCAGCGTGGCGGAAATGAACGAGACATCCATGGCAATGAAGTCCACATTCTCGCCAACGTCCGCGGGTTCGAGATAGCGGGCATTGGTTTTCTCCATAAGCCGAATGCGCGGATGGTTGCGCAATCCGAAATCCATCTGACCATAACCGGTATCCACGGCAATCACCTTGGCGGCGCCGTGTTGCAACATGCAGTCGCTGAAGCCTCCCGTGGACGCGCCCACGTCAAGACAGACTTTGCCCTGGAGATCGATTCGCCAATGCTCCAGAGCCTTCTCCAGCTTGAGCCCACCCCGGCTGACGTAGCGGAGATCCTCGCCCAGTAGACGCAAGGCGGATCCAGAGTCAATCGCTGCGCCGGCCTTTTCGATCTTCTGCTCGTTAACCAGAACTTTTCCCGCGAGGATAAGAGCCTGCGCGCGCTGGCGCGACGGCGTCAGCCCTCGCTCCACGAGCAATTTATCGAGACGTGTCTTCACGAAGTATCGGAAAACGATTATCGAAAAATCGAATCCGCACGATGCGCCTAGCACCCGATGCAGTGCAGAATGTTGAAGCGATTTATTAACAGAAGGTTACAAGATTAAGTTCCCGCTTTTCCACAAACTTTTCCTCTGGGGTGTTGAAAAGTGCGGAAAGCATCGGGCCATCGGGCGATCGAAAAGCAAGATCAAGAACGAAAGGCAGGACAGTCTTGCACTTCAGATGACCCGATGGCCCGATCACCCGATGACCCGATGACTTCAGCCCGCAACTTCTTCCAGAGTCTTCTGGTCGATGTCGAAGTTGGCATGCACGTTCTGCACGTCGTCGCAATCTTCGAGCGCCTCCATCAGGCGGATCATCTGCGCCGCCTGCTGCCCTTCCAGCTTGATGTAGGTATCGGGAACCATCGCCACACTCGATGACATGGGCATAATACCAGCCTTCTTCACGGCCTCCAAAACGGCTTCGTAAGCGGAAGTATCGGTCAGGATTTCCCAGTTCTCGCCATCGTCTTTCAAATCTTCGCCGCCCGCTTCGAGGATGATATTCATCAGGTCGTCTTCCTTGGCTGCCGACTTGGGGACGATGATGTCGCCCTTCTTGTGAAACATGTATGCGACGGCGCCCGCTGCGGCCATGTTGCCATTGTTCTTTCCGAATACGTGCCGGATTTCGCTCACCGTGCGATTGCGGTTGTCGGTGGAAATCTCCGCCAGCAAGGCCACGCCGCCCGGGCCGTAGCCCTCGAGCACAAATTCTTCGTAGGTGAGTCCTGGAAGCTCGCCGGTGCCGCGCTGGATGGCGCGCTTGATGTTGTCGGCCGGCATGTTCTCCGACTTCGCCGCCAGGATCGCCGTCCGCAGCCGCGGGTTCATGTCGGGATCGCCGCCCGATTTGGCGGCCATCGCGATTTCCTTGATGAGACGGGTGAAGATTTTGCCGCGCTTGGCGTCAAGCGCGCCCTTCTTGTGCTTGATGGTTGCCCATTTCGAATGGCCGGACATAGCTGTACCTCGTCTCTAGAAACCTTGAATGGCGCTGATTCTCGGAATTATGGATCCGCCCGCGGAGGAAATCACAGGATCAGCCTCGACGTAAACACGTTCAGGCGAATCGAGATTATAGCACGGGTGACGGGCTGTCCGTGCGTTATGGCGTCATCACGTCGGGTGTCCGCGCCGTCCCACTCGGGCCAAGCAACGTCCGAAGACAGGGATGACAAGCCGCGGTTGACATTTCCGGCCCGTCGGCTAGCATACAGAGAAAGCCGGAATCACCGGAGCAGAAGAGCCGGAAATGAACTTCGAAATCCGCGACCGGGCCCTTGAGGCCAGAATCCAGAGACAGATCCAAGCGACCGGCTCCGGCAGTATCGAGGAAGTCCTGCTTCGCCTGCTGGAGACGCAGGAGGAACAGGACCGCTGGCTCTTGGAAAACCGGGAGGAGAACAACGCAAAGATTCGGCGCGGGACCGGCCAACTCGACCGGGGCGAGGGCATTCCCGAAGACCGGCTCGACGCCTACCTGGCGGAATTGAAGACCAAGCCTGAATGAGTGCGCGCTACGTCCTTGCGCCCGAGGCCGCGCTTGACCTCGTCCAAATCTGGCGCTACCTCAAGAAGCAAAGCAGCGTTGCCGTCGCGGACCGCGTGGAATCCGTCATCCGCGACAAGATTGTTTTCTTGGCAAGAACGCCGGGGGCCGGACACTGGAACGAGAATCTGACGGACGAGGCGGTCAAGTTCTTCCCAGTTTATTCCTACCTCATCGTCTACCGGCCAGAGACAAAACCCTTGCAAGTGGTCTCCATCCTTCACGGCCATCGGAACGTGGAACGAATCCTCAAAGGCCGTTTCTAACTGGGAGAATTGCCAGACCCGGCGGGCAAGGTATGAGGTACCCTTGTCGGGACTGCCATGGCCACGAACCCGCTCGATCGCCAACTCACCGAACTCGAATCCAACCGCTATCGTTTCGGTCGCCAAGAAGCCGCTCGCGTAGTGAGGCTATTGAACCGCCTCGACGCCGCGCGCTTTACCGATCCGGCTTCGCTGATCCGCTTCCACGAAGCGCTGCTTTTCCTGCGCGCCTTCCCTCAAGGACCAGCCGTTGTTCGCGCAACCGGTCGCATCCTGAATAATTTCCATAAAAAAGTAGAAGCATTACGCAAAGCCGGTGCCGATATGAACGTTTTCGAACCCATCGAGGTCTCCGGCATTGCCGGCACCGAAATGGAAGACACCCTCAGCTTCGATGTCGCACGCTGGCTCATCAACCGCATGCCCGGCAAAGTTGAAATCGCGTGGGAGAACTACGAGCCCGGCCGGGAGTTAGGCGCCACCGGCCCGCGCTTCATGCCCTTGCTTGCGGACGACGCCTATGTCGAGGCCGACACCCCGTGGCGCCGATGGATGGAAGCGGCTAGCGGCAAGAAGAATGCTTGCCCTTCGTGGCTGATTGCCCACTTCGAACAGTTGCCGCTGCCCGCTCAACAAAAAGCCGAGCTCTACGAATCCCTGCGCGTGCCCCTGCGCTGGAATCTCAAGAACTCCGTCATCGCGCGGACGCGAAATTGGAAGCCCGCCCGCAAAGTGTATTACCACAATGAGCCGCTGATCAGCCGCAGCCAGGTATCGCTGGCCGCCGAGTTGGCGCGGCCTCCAGTGCAACTGACCAAGCTCTCGCACAAGCAGGGCGGCGAAATCATGGATCTGATCCGCGAGGTCATGCTGGTGCGCTACCGCGAACTTTATGGCACCACGCTGGGCGATCCCGCGTCGGTAGTGCGGGCCGATGTAGGACGGGGGGTGACCATCCATCTCTGGAACCTGCCGCAAGACCGCCGACTTCCGCTGCGCGCCTATGTCGCTGGATTAACCCTGAAGAATGGCGTGCCCATTAACTACATCGAAGCCATCGGACTCTGCGAGTGGATGGAAGTCGGCTTCAACACCTTCTACACCTTCCGTGGCGGTGAGGCGGGATGGATCTACGCGCAAGTCCTGCGTTCCCTGTGTCACCTCATGGGAACGACATGTGTCTCGGTCTATCCGTATCAACTCGGCCATGACAACGAGGAGGCGATCGAATCGGGCGCGTTCTGGTTTTATCGCAAGCTGGGCTTCCGGCCGGGGCGCGCGGAGCTGCAAGAATTGGCGGAACGGGAAGAAGGCAAGATTGCCGCCGATCCTAAGTCAGGGAAAACCAAATACCGGACGCCCCCCAGAACCTTGCGCCGCCTGGCAAGTGGGCACGTGTTCTACGAGTTGCCGGGCACCGAAGTGGGAGCGTGGGACCGCTTCAGCACGCGCAATATTGGCCTGCGAGTGAATCGGCGAATGGCGCGGGAATTTCGAGGTGACAGCGGCAGCATGCGCAAGGAATCGATGCGCTCGGTCGCGCGGAGGCTCAGCATCGATCCGTCGCGGTGGACGGCTTCAGAACGCGCCACCTTCGAAAATTTTGCCATGCTCCTGGCTCTGGTTCCCGGCCTTCAGTCCTGGAAGCGCGACGAAAAAGACGCGCTGGTCCGAATCATTCGCACCAAATCTAAAGCCGACGAAATGCTTTATCTTCACCTCACTGAGCGGCACGAACGGTTCCGCGAGGCGCTGCTCAAGCTCGGGTCGTGAGTCGGACCTCCGGCAACGACGGCGGCGAGCTTGAACCGCCTCGCTTGTGCGTGTATAAAGACAGTGTATAAAGACATAGGAAGCACGCGGCCGGGTGCTGCTCGCGAAGAGGAATTCCGGCGCCTGCGATGCAGACTTCGGTCGCCCTCAAACAGTCTGCAAAAGATTGATTTTAAAGCGGAAGTGGTGGAACTGGCAGACACACCATCTTGAGGGGGTGGCGCCGAAAGGCGTGGGGGTTCAAATCCCCCCTTCCGCACCATCATATTAGCTTCGCGTATTGAACTTCGCGACAGGGAGATTGTCGAATTCGAGCTTCGGCTCCATTGGAGTTTTTTGCATGTGGGTAAGCGTTCTGATCACCATCGTTCACGTATTTGTTTGTTTTTTTCTGATTGCAGTCGTTTTGCTCCAGAGCGGAAAGAGCGGCGACTTGGCCGCGGCTTTTGGCGGTCAGGGCAGCCAGACGGCATTTGGCCCACGGGGCGCGGCTTCGGTTCTTTCCCGGGCCACAACCTGGTCCGCAATCATCTTCATGCTCACGTCGATCACGCTTTCGATTTTTGCAGCGCGCCGAACCGGGCCCACGTCCGTACTTTCGGGAGTGAAGCCGTCGCAGACCAAGTCGCAGCCCGCGACACCGGCCACGCCATCCGCTCCGCCCACCGTTCCGCAGAACCAGGCGCCACAAAAATAAAGGTCTTAGGCCTTAGGTCTCAGGTCTCAGGACCTGCTTCCCGATCATCGGTCCAGTCTCTCCACAACAGCACCTGCACGATCTTGTTTTTCCTGAGACCTAACACCTGCGACCTAAGACCTTGCTTCTTGTTTTTCCTGAGACCTATCACCTGAGACCTGAGACCTAGTCTTTCAGGAAGGGGTTCTCTTCCCTTTCCTCGCCGATGGTGGTTCGGGGGCCATGGCCTGGAACTACGACCGTCTCATCGGGCAGAGTCAACACGCGGTCGTGCAGCGAGCGCATGATTTTCTCGAACGATCCTCCGGGGAGATCGGTGCGTCCGATGCTGCGTGCGAACAGGGTGTCGCCGGCAATCAGCAATTTTTCCGCGGGAAAATAGAGGCAGACGCTGCCCTCGGTGTGGCCGGGAGTGTGGAGCACGTTCGCCGTCAAATTTCCCGCCTGCAGCGATTCGCCGTCTCCGATGCTCGCTTCGATGGCAACCTTGCCCGGTGCGGCCATGCCGAGCCATGAAGCCTGCACGTCGAGCATTTTCAGCAGCGCGTAATCATTCTGATTGAGCAGGATGGGCGCGCCCGTCTGCGCCCGCAACTTCATGGCTCCGCCCACGTGATCGATGTGGGCGTGGGTAATGACGATCTGCTTCACATCCAGCTTGTACTGACGGACGATGGCGAGAACGTCTTCAATGTCGTCGCCAGGATCGATGACCATGGCTTCGCGCGTGGTCTCATCGCCGATGACGGAGCAGTTACATTGCAGCGGGCCGACAGGAATAATCTTGTGGATCATGCGCTCCAATTGTCGCTCAGAAAAAGAGCAGTCAGAAGTCAAAAGTTAGATTGAAGAAGTCAAATCTCCCTTATTTCACCTATTTCGCTGGGATTAAATGTTCTACTTCTTCAATCTGACTTTTGCCTTCTGACTTGCCCTTTACGATGCGACCGCGATCTGCCCCGTCCTCTGATCCGACCGGAAGCGCAGCAGCGCCGCGATACTGCCGGCGCGATCCAGATCGGCATGTTCCTTGAGGTAGAGCAATTCGATGTCGCGACGGATGGCGATAGGGATGATGGCGTCCGAAACGTCGTTGAGTTCGCGAGTGAGGCTTCCGCAAGCGACGCACGACGTCACTAGATGGGCGTCGAGGTGGCCGCAGTTCGGACACTCGACCGCTCGAGCCGAATAGTTGTCGGCGAGAAAAATGGTCTGCACTTCCCCGCTTTCCAGCGCTCGCAGCACGCGGCGGAGTCCGGTGACGCCGCGTCCGTTGGCCTTGGCGAACTCCACCGCTTCGTTGGCCTTGGTGGAAGCGCGCTCCGTGATCCAGCGATTCAGCACGGCGCCGGCGTGATCGCGAATCTCTTCATTCGAGACGCTGGCTACGTCGGCGGAGAATCGGCCAATCAGCCGCTGCTTCACGTAAGGGTGAAGGTGGGACTCGAACTCGGGCCAGGTGGCATCCTGGCAACCGACGATGAGCCGCTCCCAGATCCCTTTCTCGAAGTCGGTCCGCAAGCGCTCGGCAACCGCCTTGAAATGCTGGAGTGCTTCCTCGGAGACGCGCCGTTCCGCATGGCCGCCTTCGTAGCCGTTGTAGCCGTAGCTGGCGGAATTGCGCGAGAGCATGTGGACGATGGCTCCGCGTTCGCGCAGGTCGTCCAGGCGAAGGTCGAAGACCCGTGCGCGTTGGCGGTCGACCATGGCGACGCAGAGGGCGGGTTGCGCGCCCAGCAAAGCCGCCAGCGGTTTTAACTGAAAGCGAGGCTGGAGAAAAATTCGGGTGGCTCCAAGACGCGGTGGCAGTTCGTACTCCTTCCAGAAATTGTGCGCGGAGCAGGCAAAGACCGCCTTGCCCCGGGCGTTGCCGCGCAGGTTCGTGGCCAGGTCGAGCACGCGATCGAGGTCGGCGTGAACCGATCCATTCTTACCGCTCGCGACCGCACTTTTCAGGGCCTGCTTCACCACATCTTTGGCCACGATGGCCTCGCGGCGATGAGAACGATCCTGCGGAGCATCGGGCTGGAAGTAAAAACTCAGGGCACACGCCCCTTTGGTTTCGTCCACTTGAAAAGACGCCAACTCACGGATTTCGTCCCGGGTCATCATCTCGACTCTCCTTAAATACTTGAGATAAATACTGAGATGCTGGTACTGGAAATGTTAGATTCGAGTTTTGACCAAGAGTTCCTGGTGGAACTCGCTGGCGATGGAAGGCGCGCTGCGCACGCAGTCGCGCGCCCGTTGCACGCTCTCGCGCACGGCCTCCACATGCCGCCCGGTGATGGCGGCAATTTCGTTGAGAGAAAAGCCCTCGAGACCGTAGAGCAGGAAAGCTTCGCGGTCGGTGCGGCTTGCACCGCGGAGCGCCGCTTGCACCAGGGCCATCATTTCGTCGGAGTAGGCGGCCTGTTCCGGAGTGGACACGCGGCGATCGGGAATCGAGCTTTCGCGGGTCCAGCCCTCGTCCGGCTGATGGAATTGCAATCCGGCTTCGTCGGAGGCTTCCACATTCTGCCGGCGGCGGCTGGCTTCGAGATGCAGCGCGTCGGGAGACTCCAGTTCATGCAGGCGCGCCGTCATCTCGTTCATGGCTTCGAGGGCAAGGCGGTACAGCCACGGTTCGAGCGACAGTTTCTCCGGACGCTCGCGATCGCCCAGCGCTCGCGCGATGACTTCGTTCACGACCTCGGGAGTGGAGAGACCGTCTTCCAGGATTTCCTCGTCGGCACGGCGGAAGTAGAGTTCGCGGTCCACGAAACGTTCCAGGCGGCCAAGATTCGCATTCACATAGGAACCAATGTCGTCGGCGGAAATGGTGGGCGGCATAACCGCCGCCAGAGTCTGCTCGAAGGGAACGCCGGGCTCGGGAGACTCCTGCGGACCTCCACGCCAGCGCCGCCATTTGTGGCTGGAACGGAGCAGTTCCTTGTGCCGGCCAATCTGCTGAATGAGTTCGTCGAAGGCCGCCTTGATGGCCGCGGTGGGGCTGGGAGCTTTCGCCTGGGCCGCGAGCTGGCCCGAGGGCAAGCGCAGATTCAAGGAGACGAGCGTTCCCTCGCGCGCCGAATTCTGATCGATGACGGCCTTCAGATGCACCAGTTCAGGCCGGAAGACATGAAGCCGCTTCTGGATTTTCTCGATCTGGTGGCTGATTTCTTTTTCGATGTCGGGAGTTTTGTGGACCTTGTAGCTGACGTGAACGTTCATTTTCGAGCCTCGAACGCGGGCAAGAGCCCCAGGAAGCGGCGGTCCTAACAACACGATTGTACACCCGATGGGAAGGGGCGAAATCGGCCTTTGGGGAGGCTTTGCCTTTCCTATTTCACGCGCCTATTTCACGTAGACGGAATCCTCGGTCAATTCCTTCGGCATCGCCACCGGAAACGGCGGAAACTCATGCGACGCGCCCTTGAATAACGAAACCGTAGCCTCGGAACGCCGCGTGCCGTCGTGGACCGCGATCGTGTGCGGCTTCTCCGAATAGCCGCTCCACAGAGACACGCCGGCGTAGGCGCCGTCCTTGCGCAGGATGAAGTAGGTCATGTCGATGAATTGAAGCTTGTTCATGTCGTGGTTGTAGTTGCGGGCGATGCGCCTGAGGGCATCCATGCCCGCTTCGAGCGGCGACATGCCGCGCCGCATGTTCTCGACGATGGTGTGCGCTCCCGCAACCTTGATGTTCTCTTCCCCGCTGCCGGTGGCGCCCGCCGAGCCCACGTCCTGATCGGTGTAGCAGCCGGCGCCGATAATCGGAGAATCGCCGCACCGTCCGGGAAGTTTGAAGGCCAGTCCGCTGGTGGTGGTGCATCCGGAGATCTCACCCTTGTCGTTGAGCGCGGAGCAGTGAATGGTGCCGGTCGGCGGAGAAAGAACGCGCCGGATCGCGGCCATGCGGAATTCCGGCTCGATGCCCAGCTCGGCCGCGCTCTCTTCCAGGCGCTGGATGCGCCGTTCCCAAAGTTCACTTTGCGGCACGGTCGTTGGCGATGTCGTTGACGGTGCCGCTGACGGTAATGCCGGCGCCTTCCATTGCGGGTCGGCCAACCCCGGTCCCCACCAGTCGTCGTTCGAGTGGTGCTCCTTCCAGAGCAGCCAGATTTTCCGCGACCGTTCGGTGAGCAAATTTTCGCGCGGGAAGCCCATGGCAACCGCGAATCGTTCGGCGCCTTCGCCCACCAGCATGACGTGGCCGGTGTGCTCCATGACGGCTTTCGAAACCAGCGAAACATTCTTGATGTTGCGGACGCCGCCCACCGACCCCGCGCGGCGCGTAGGCCCATGCATGCAGCAGGCGTCGAGTTCGACCACGCCTTCTTCATTGGGAAGGCCGCCCAGTCCGACACTATCGTCGTTCGGATCGTCCTCCGGTCCCTTGACCACGCGAAGAGCGGCGTCCAGCGTGTCTCCGCCGTTCTTCAGGAAAGCGAAAGCGTCGTCGAGATACTTGACGCCATTGTGGGCACAGACGATGATCGGCCGCTTGCCCGAGCCAAACGATCCCGTGGTGCGGGAGGCGTCGTCTTTGGAGTTGTCCTGTGCGTTCAGGCCAGAGGCCAGCGATGCGGCGATTGCGGAACCTAGAAATCCACGACGGCTGATCGACATGAATTCTCCCTGGCAGGCTGCGGAAAACTCGGATTCGAACGGTTTTGGGAAGGGCACCAGTTTACTCGTGCCGCTAAGTCGTCGAAAATATGTCCGCGCTTCAGCGCCTGCGGTAATCTTTTGCGCCCTCCATGACTTTTCCCGCAGCCTCCTTAGCCGCTGAGGGCCGCTGCCGCACCGGAACGCGAGCTTACTGCGGTTTCGGTTCGGTTGGCGGAGGCGGCGCGGCCCCCATATCGCCATGGTGCATCATGCCGGGACCCATCATTCCGCCGGAACCCATGGCGTCCATGTGCTTCATTATGTGTTCCATGTGGCCAACCATCACGGTCCACATATCGACGTTGGCTTGCCAGCGCGCCTTCTCCGCGGGGTCGCCGATCTTAGCCACGTTGGCCTTCAGTTGGTCGAGAGACGCCTTCATCTTGTCCACGTCGGCCTTCATGGCCTCCATGTGCTGTTTATCCATCTCCATCATCTTGTCGTGGTGCTTCATGTCCATCTCCCCGGTCCCGCCCTTGGGGGAAGGCGCCGCTGGCGGCGCGCTCTGCGCCTGCGCCCACGCCAGAGAGGCCAGAGTCAAGATCACGGTAAGCAAAAGGCTTTTGCGATTCATACGATGTATCCTTTCCGACAACCAGTCCCAGTATATGCTTGCGGCGCGACTGAAGGAGGCTGCGGAGAAACCCGCCGAGTGCGCAAGAAACTCACCTCAGGCGCTGAAGCGCCACACATTTTTGAGGACTTAACGGTACGAGTAAACTCGTGCCCTTCCCAAAACCTGCTTGAAATGGAGTTTTTCCGCAACCGGATGGGTGAGGTCGCGTCCGCGTTCTTCCAGGAGAGTGCGGGCTACGAATAAATAAAGGGCGCGGAACTTCTCCGCACCCTGAGTACTTAACCAACTGCGACAGCGTCCTCCCACTCGGCACTGACTAATTTACCGTCAAGGTAAACGTCGTTGTGTGCTGCACCGCCCCTTCGGTTACGGTTACGGTGACCTTAGGCGTCCCGGCCGGCGTGGGCGTCTGGAGGTTCACCGTTGCCGTGCCGGGGCTGGTGGCGGCCGTTGAGGTCGCGGTAATAGTTATGGGCGAGTTGGGGTTGGGTAGCGTGGCCGGGGCCGTGTACAGCCCGGTCTGATCAATCGAGCCGTTGGCGCTTCCGCCTGTGACTGCCCAAGTCACACTCTGACTGGTCGAGTTGGAGACCGTCGCCGAGAATTGCTTAGTCTGAGCCGGCGCTCCCGCCAAGCTCGGATAGAGCGTGTTCACTGTACTCGGGCTCACGGTGACAACCGCTGGCGGTGGCGAGCTGCTGCCTCCTCCGCACGCTACCAGGAGCCCGGTGAGGGCCAAGGCTAGACAGAGACCAACGATTTTGTAGCGGCGTGGCAACTTTCGCCCAGCCAGTCCCATCAGCAGCACACCGGCCAGGGGCAGACTCAGCGGCAGCCGCAGCGGCTGTTTCTGACTACGCAACCTGGGCCGAGCGCCGGGCGCGGCGGCGGCGCCCGTGAACGGACCCGCGGTCTGCACGGTGACGGTGACGCTTTGCCCAGCTTGTCCGGAATTGATCTGAGCGGGATTGAACGAGCAAGTCGCGCCCGTGGGCAGGCCCGACGTGCACGCGTATGTCACGTTGCTGGTAAACGTGCCTGCGCCCACCGGGGCAAGCGCCATCATGGTCGAAGTACTCTGCCCAGGATTTGCGGCTGCCGGGTTCGCAAGAGTAGCGGGTACGCTGAAGTCCGGATTCACCGTCAGGCTCACCGCCTGGGTGTGGGTGATGGTTCCGTCGGTTCCCTGGATATTGAAGTTGTAAGTCGCAGCGGTGCTGCTGCCGACCGTCACGGTGAAATTAGCACCCGGTGCCGGGAGGGGCGTTATTGTCGCAGAAGGAGAGAAGGTGCACGTCGTCGGCGCGCCCGCAGCGCAGCTGAGAGTGACGGGTTTGTTGTAGCCATTCAGAGCAGTCAGTGTTCCGCCCCACTGGACGTTCACGTTCGCGAGCGTCGTGTTTGGAGTTGCGTTTACCGCGGGAGTGAAGTCGGGCGTTGGGTTGCTGACCACGATCACCGCCGAGGGGCTGGAGGCCTGGCTCGTGTAGTTGGTGTCGCCGGTGTAGGTAGCGGTAATGGTGTAGCTCGCCGCTGTGCTGATGGAAGTAGTCAAGCTGGCGCCGAGAGCCGCAAAGCCCGAAACCCCTCCATTTGTCGGGGCGTACGTAACGGTGCCTGGCAGCTGAACTCCATTGGCAAAGAACTTTACCGTGCCGGTGGGGGCCACGCCGTAGCTCGTGGTGGCTAGTGTAGCGGTAACGGTGAAGTTCTGATTGGTGTTCGCAGAGCTTGGAGCGGTGACGCTGTTGAAGGTGGTTGGCGCGGTGCTGACAGTGATGACGACTGGGGTGCTCGAACCCGACTTATAGCTGAGATCGCCGGTCGTGAAGTTCGCAACCAAGGTGTGGGAACCGCCCAGGAGCTGGACCGAATAATCGTCGGTGTACCCGTAGCTGTTTACCTTGAAGGGTCCGCCGGGCACAGCGGTGCCGTTATCGGTGAAGGTCACGGTTCCTGTGGGACAGGCAATAAACCCCTGCGAGGGCGTCGTGCAATATTGGCCCTGAGAGTTCTGTATGTCGGTTCGCAGCCAATAGGAATCGCAGGTGTAATCGCAACCGGGGAAGTTGGAGCCGTAGACAACTGGACCAGGCGAATACCCGCCTGGGGTAGCGATGCCCGGCATGTACACCGTGCTGATCTCCGGGGTAATGGTGATGCTCGCTGAGGGAGTTGAGTAGCTGCCACCGAAGGTAGTGTCGCCGGCATAGTGGGCTATGACTTGGTAGGTGCCGCCAGGAAACAGGGTGGTGGGCCAAGTGATGGTGCCGCTGGCAAGGGTGTTCCAGTCGATGGCTCCTGTTCCCGGTACCGGAGCGACCAGCAGGGAAACGTCGCCGGTCGGAGTCCCACCCGCTCCGGTCACGCCGACGGTGACATTCAAGCTCGCGCCGTGTGTCGTGCCCGGGGGGACAGTGAGCGTTAAAGTGGTGGTCGAGGGAGTAAAGGTGACCTTGCTCCAATTGTTGACCAGGTTGGCGGCGTCGACCGATCCAAGACCGGTAGCCAGATCGTATCCGGCGGCGGTGTTGTAACCGTTGAGCACGCCGACGCTGTCGGCTGCAACTTTGACGGTGCAATCTGGCGAGCTTTTGGCGCACGGCATGGAGATGGTTGTGGTGGTTGTCCCGGTAAGGATATTGATATCGTGGAAGGCGCTGGGTTGCTTGGCGGCGAGGCTATAGAGAATGAGTCCGGGGACGCCCTGCGGACCGTGCAGCTGGTTCACGAGAGCCATGATGCCGGCGAAAGCGGGCGAGGCGACGGAAGTGCCGCCGTAGCCCTGGAGGTCGTTCAGGGTGCATTCCTGACCGTTGCCAGGCCTAAAGTCGCTTTGGCAAATAAGGTAGAAGCTGCCCATGAATCCGTTGCTGGCGAGCAGTGAAACGTCGGGAAGGTCGCGGACATCGTCATTCGGATTCGGAATTCCAGTCTGCCAGGTTGGTGTTGCCCATCCGGGAGCGCCGCCGAGAACGCCCGCACTGTAACCGCTCTTGCCGCCGCTGCCCCCGCCAAATTGGACATAGCCCGGGAGGTTTGGGTTGTTGCAAGCCGCCTCGGCAGTTGCGCCAAAGCCTAGAGTCACAAATAGCGGATTGGTGCAGGAATTGTCCCAGGTGGTTTCCGGGATGTAGGTATTACTCTTGACCGACTGTTGAGTAATGGGAGCGTTCGAACTATTCCAATACGTGGACCATTTGTTGTACTGGTTGAAATCGGTACCACCCACGGCGGCATTCCACGGCGTGGAGGCGAGGCCGTTAACGTTCAGTCCGTTCACTGCATCGGGGCCAAAGTCACAACCGGCAGCTCCGTTGTCGCCGGTGGAAACCATAACGCTGATGCCCTGCGCCGCTGCTTCCTCCCACATTCCCCCGTAAAAAAAGACGCCGCCGGAGCCTATGGCAGCTTCGCAGGCTCCATAGCTCTCGCTCATGACCGGGGCCAGGTTGTTGTCCACGATGTAGAGGGCCGAGAGGTCAACGCCATCGTCGGTCTCCGTCGATGCGGAAGTGACAAAGTCGATGGTGGCTCCCGGGGCAACTGCACCCGACCACTGGGTGTCAATGTCCGCCTCGGGTTCGTCGCCGGTGAAGCCGGGGTCGGGCCCGTTGGTAAAGATGTTGAGGGTGGGCTGGGGAGCGTGTGTGCCGTCGAGGCCGAAGAGGCTCCAGAAGGTGGTGGCGTCGCTTGGATTGATATCAGTGCGGCCGACGATGGCGATCGTCACGCCCGTGCCGTTGATTGGCGTGGCCGCAGTCCAGAGGGGCAAAACATCGTAGATATTGGCGAAATCGTACGGACCCAGTGCTTGGCAATCTTCTCCGCTTGGCGCGCATCCAGGACCGAAATCGGTCAGCGGGTTTATGGGTACGACTTTGCCCGTTTTCACGTCCTTCGAGAAGGTGCCGACAAACTTGTTCTGAGCCTTCTTGCGGAAATCGTGCAGCGAGTTGATCCCTGCGACGATTGGGGCGAGCGCGGTGGGGATGGAGGGGTTGGTGGAGTTGGCGATGTGTTCCTCGCCGTTGATGACATATTTGTGGAGAGCGGTTCCAAAGGCCTGCTTCACCTGACCAGCGGTGCCGTTGAACTCGACGATATTGCGGCCATTGGTGACCTGAGTGACTTCAAACCCGGAGGCGGTCAGCCAGCCGACCACGGCGGCCATGTCGGAATTGGCTGGGCCGAATTGTGCGCCGAATTCCTGCGGAGTCAGCCACTGATGATAGCTGGAGGATCCCTTGTACTGCTGATTTTCAATGAGGCGGCGCAGGGCGGTCTCCTGCTGATCGCTGCGCTTCAGCACCAGCAACATGCGGTGCAATGGCATGCCGGCCGGAACTTCGCCTTGATCGAAGGCGGCGCGCGCCAGCGGGTGGACGTTGCCGGTCAGGACCGTGCGGACGGAGTTATCCACCGCCTGGGTGACCAGCACTGGCGCCGATTGGGCCCAGAGCGGGCTGGCGATGACGAAGAGGCAGGCAATCAGGCTGGCGAGGAAGCCGGAAGTGCGGGAAGAATGCGTCGACAAGGACAGCAAAGACAAAGACCAGGACGAACGTCGCATGGTGACTCCGTAGCGCAGCAGAATTGTGGTGGGGCTGGAAGCACTGCCATTAATACTACTTTCTCCTTGTCTGATCAAGTTATTGCGCTTGGGGTTGTATGGCGGGGAACTTTTGACAAGAATCACATTGAGTTCCGTGTAAGGGCGGCGGACAGGAGAGTCCGCCCTACACGGGCTTTGGACGGGCGAGGGCGGCTGTCCCTACGCGAGCTTTCTAGACTTCGGCCAGCTCTTCTTCCAGTAACTGCTTGTTATAGAGGTCGGTGTAATAGCCGTTGCGGGCGATGAGTTCGTCGTGGGTGCCGAGTTCGACGATGCGTCCCTGGTGGAGGACGGCGATGCGGTCGGCGTTGCGGACGGTGGAGACGCGGTGGGAGATGAAGATGGTGGTGCGTCCTTGCATGATTTCGCGGAGATGGTTGAGGATCTTATCTTCGGTGTGAGTGTCGACGCTGGAGAGGGCGTCGTCGAGGATGAGGATGCGGGGGCTGCGGAGAAGGGCGCGGGCGATGGCGGTGCGCTGCTTTTGGCCTCCGGAGAGGGTGATGCCGCGTTCGCCTACGGTGGTGTTGTAGCCTTCGGGGAAACTCTCTATGTCTTGGGCGATGTTGGCGGCATCGGCGGCGGCTTGGATGTCCGCTTGCGTGGCTTCGCCATCTTCTTGCGCTATGCCGTAGGCAATGTTTTCGCGGATGGTGGCGCTGAACAGGAAGGTTTCCTGGGGAACGAATCCGACGTGACGGCGCAGAGTATCGAGAGGAAACTGGCGGACGGGACGGCCGTCGATCAGGACCGTGCCGGGGTCGGCGTCGTAGATGCGGGGGATGAGATTGACTAGCGTCGTCTTGCCGGAGCCGGTGGGGCCTACGATGGCCAGGCTGGAGCCGGCGGGAATGCGCAGGTTAACGTCTTTAAGAACAGCGGTGCCGTTGTAGGCGAAGTTTAGATTGCAGAATTCGATTTCGCCGAGGAATCGGGTCATCGGGTCATCGGGTGATCGGGTGATCGGGAAAGCAAGGTCGCGCGATGGCTGATTTTCAGATGACCCGATCACCCGATGACCCGATGGCCCGATGACGTCGGCGATTTCGGGCTGCTGGGACATGATTTCTTGTATGCGCACCATGGAGGCGGTCCCGCGCTGGAAGATATTGATGACCCATCCCAGGGCGATGACCGGCCAGGTGAGTTGCATCATGTAGGTGTTGAAGGCGACGAAAGCACCAACGTCCATCGAACCTGAAAGCGACAGGGTCGTCCTGGTTCCCAGATAGGAGACCAGATGCACCTCGCTTTGACCGCCGATCACCAGGTTTCCGCCGAGCCAGAGCACGATGACTACGGCTATGCCGAGCATGAGTTCGAGGGTGGGCCAGAGCATTCCCATCAGGCGGACCAGACCCAGGCTGCGGCGGATGTATTCCTGGTTGGCGGATTCGAAGGCGGCGATTTCGGCCTGTTCCTGCACGTAGGCGCGGATGACTCGCGCGCCGGAGAAATTTTCCTGGGCACGGGCCGAGATGTCGGAGAACATGGCTTGGATGCGTTCGAAGCGCTCGTGAATGCGGCGTCCGAAATATTGGATGACGATGCTGGCGATGGGCAGCGGGAGAAAGGCGAAAAGGGTGAGCTTGGGGCTGATGGCGAGCATGAAGACCAGCGCTCCGGCGGTGAAGACGATGGTGTTGGCCGAATACATGATGGCCGGGCCGAGCAGCATCCGGACGGCGTTCAGATCGTTGGTGGCGCGGGCCATGATGTCGCCGGTGCGGTTGCGCTGGTAGTAGGAGTAGGAGAGGCGCTCCAGGTGCTTGAACAGGTCGTTGCGCAGATCGAATTCGATATCGCGGGAGATGCCGATGACCACCCACCGCGTCAGAAACTGGAAGATGCCTTTGATGAGGGCGATGGCGATTACCAGCAGAGCATAGGTTAGGAGTTTCTGGCGGGTTACACCGGAGTGAAGATCGTTGACGGCGCGGCGCAGGACTTGCGGGAAGAGGATCCAGATTCCGTTATTGCATAAAACGCAGAGCCCGCCCCACAGCAGACCGCCGCGATGACGCTTCAGATAGGGAACGAGAGGGCGTAGGTTCTTCGGGACCATGCTGTTCTGTAGATGAAATTGTAGCAGCGCGGGGTGCGGATTTTCGGAGTGGGGGCGCGAGCGCGACGAAGGTCGCAGTGAGCAGCAGCGCGGCCCAGAGGGACAATAAGCCGGCGGCAAACATCAATCCCGAGTAGAGCAGGTCGGCGCGTTGCATCGGTTCCTCCACTTGGCAAAAAGCCGGGCAAGGACGGAGGTTGGAGGTTCCGTTCCCCACCCGGGAGGGAGAGAGCGCTAGCGATACAGGGTTAATCCGCGGGCGGAGGCGGCATGTGCGATTTCATGTGCTCTTGCATGCGCGCGTCCCGCTGGGCCTCGATCTGAGCCAGTTTGGTTTTCTGATCGGCGGTCAGAATCTGCATGATTTCGGACTTCAGGCGAGCGTGCGCAACTTGTAGCTCAATCATAGTCTGTGAATTTTGCGTCGCCAGGGCGCGAGTTTTGGCTTCGTCGAAGGGGCCGCTGGCCGCAAGAGCCTTCATGGCCTGGTGGTTTTGCCGCATCTGCTGCATTAGAGGTTGCAGGGCTGGTTTCTCTTTTGCAAAGATCGCCTTGACCTGGCTGTGTTGGTCGGCGGTCAAATCGAGCTGTCTGAGCATGTGGCGGAAGTCGCCGCCGGGGCCACCAAAACCGTGCCTGCCCTGTGCAATCGCGGCTGCCACAATCAGCAGTACAGCGGCGCCGATGATGAGAATGCGTGTACGAGTTGATTTCATTGGAACTCCTTTTGGATCTGCAATTGATCTCGTAGGGTCCGGGAGGCAGCCCGAACTTCCTATGCTGATAAGAACACCATTCTCGGAAATAGCAGGTAAAGAATCGGTCAAGCGCGGTAAAGTTTCGTAAAGGGCTACTAGCTTCTAGTTGCTGGCTACTAGCGAGCCCGGCTTGCCAGAAGCTAGGAGCTAGAAGCTAGTAGCTGCTTCAGCAATCACAAATCTTTACCGCGTCGAGTCAGGCGAAGGTGTTGAATGAATAGGAGAATGGACCACGTACTGGTAGTCGACGACGATGTCGAATTGTGTGCTCTGGTGCAGGAGTACCTGCGGGCCGAAGGGTTCAGCCTGAAGGCCGTCCATGACGGCGAACAGGGCCTGCAGCAGGCGCTGACCAAGGAGTATGCGCTGGTGGTGCTGGATGTAATGCTGCCGGGAATCAATGGCTTCGAAGTGCTGCGGCGCATTCGCAGCGTGTCGAAGATTCCAGTGCTGCTGTTGACGGCGCGCGGCGAGGATGTGGATCGCATCGTGGGACTGGAAATCGGGGCGGACGATTATCTTCCGAAGCCGTTTAACCCGCGGGAGTTGGTGGCGCGAATCCGTGCGATCCTGCGCCGTACCCAGTCGGTCGCGGCGGACGGAGTGCCGGAAGTGCTGGCCGTGGGCGACGTGGAACTGGATCCGGCAACGCGCAGTGTGCTGCGAGCGGGGCAACCGGTCGATCTTACTTCGGTGGAGTTCAATCTGCTGGAAGTGCTGCTGCGCGAGGCAGGGCGAGTGGTGACGCGCGAGCGGCTGGTGAACGCCGTGCTCAGCCGCAAGTTCATGCCGTTCGATCGCAGTATCGACATGCACGTCAGCAAGGTGCGGCGGAAGCTGGGCGACTCCGAGGAAGACGGAGACCACATCAAGACGATTCGCGGCGTGGGATATATGTTTGCGCGACCGGCGGCGAAGGCAAAGAAATGAAGAGCGCTGCTGGCTTCTGGCTACTAGCCAACCCTGTTTGCTAGCAGCTAGGAGCCAGAAGCTAGGAGCTATTATCAGAAAATAATGAAGAGCCTCTTCCTCAAGATTTTCCTGTCATTCTGGGCGGCGCAGGCGCTGTTTCTGGTGCTGGCGATTCTGGTGACCATTGCGCTGCGTCCGGCGCGGCATGGGGTGGAGAGCGAAGCTCCGCAAATTTTGGCGGAAGCGGTGAATGCGTACCAGAGTGGCGGAGAGCGCGGCACGCACGAGTATCTGGAAGAAGTTTGGCACACGCAGCATGTGCGGGCATTCGTTTTTGATCCGTCGGGCCATGAACTCGCCGGACGGCGGGTACCACCCTGGATTGAGGACGTCCGGCAGGGGGTAGCACCGCGCGGCGGTCCGCCCAGCCACCGCGGATGGATGGACAAGCTGATGCGGGACCCGATTCTGCGCCAGGCATTGACCCTGGATGGCAAACGATACACGCTGGTGTTGGAGTTGCCGGCTGGACCACGAGTGTTTTTTGGGCCGCATGAGATTCCGGGCCTGGGAATCGCCATCGCGGTCATCACTTCGGGATTGATGTGCTACCTGTTGGCGTGGTCGTTGACAAGTCCCGTGACTCGTTTGCGGAAGGCGGCGCAAAGCCTGGCGGCGGGCGACTTGAGCGCGCGCACGGGCGCACCCGCGAGCGGCCGCCGCGATGAACTCACCGAGTTGATGCGCGATTTCGACCGCATGGCCGAACGGATCGAAGGGTTGGTGGATTCGCAATCGCGGCTGCTGAAAGACGTTTCGCACGAACTGCGGTCGCCTCTGGCGCGGCTGAGCGTGGCGCTAGGATTGGCGCGGCAGAAGGCTAGTCCGGAGATTGCGCCGGAACTGGCAAGTTCGCTGAATCGCATTGAACTCGAGGCCGACCGGCTGAATCAACTGATCCAGCGGCTGATCACGATTTCGCGGTTGGAGTCGCGCACCGACGGCCTGCGAAAGACCATCCTGTCGCTCCGGGAACTGGTGGAGCAGGTGGCGCACGATGCCGAGTACGAAACGCCGGGGCGGGGCTGCAGAGTAACGACGTTGGCCACCACGACGGTCGACGCGGCGGATGAATTCCTGGTGGAAGCCGACCCGGACTTGTTGCGGAGCGCAGTGGAGAATGTGGTGCGCAACGCGACGCGTTATACTGCTGAAGGTACGACGGTGGATGTGCAACTGGAGCGGCAGCGGGCGGCCCATGGCGATGAGATTGTGGTTCGCGTGCTGGATTCCGGCCCTGGCGTTCCCGAGGAAGCGCTCGAAAAGATCTTTGAGCCCTTTTATCGGCTCGACGACGCTCGCAACCGGCAAACCGGGGGCGCGGGTCTGGGCCTGTCGATTGCGGACCGGGCCGTAAGGCTGCATGGTGGGCAACTTCGCGCATCCAACCGAAACGAGGGCGGGTTAGAGATTGAAATCCGGATTCCGGCTGTTTCGCCTATTTCGTCGGTTCAGGGGTTTGCTCTTCCCGCTGGTTCCTGATACACAGATATATTTCAGCCACAAGCTTCAGTCTCCGTGACGGTGGGCGGGAGATTGCCTGCGGACGGGAAGCGGCTGACTACCCCAATCGGCGAAAAGCGCGCCGAATGGGACCCCTTTTCGGAGAACTGATGTCGAAGAAATTAGGCGGAGTGGTTGCGCTCGTGGGCCTGTGCGCCCTGAGTTTGTTTCTGGTGAGTTGCGGCAGTTCCTCGTCCCGGCCCGCGGGAGTCTTGTATGTGCTGACCCAGGGGAACAACTCGCTGGGGAACTACGTGAGTACGTTTGCCATGGATTTGAACGGCGGAGGCCTGTCGCTGGTCAATTCGAATGCGAGCGCGTGCCCCACCCTGGCGACGTCCACCAACCCCAACCCTTGCGGACTTCCCGTGGACATTTTGCTCGACTCGACGGGCGCGACGGCGTTTGTCCTGGATCAGGGTGCGCCTCCATGTCCCACCTGTACGCTAGGCGAAAATAATCCCATTCCGCCCGCGATTTACCCGTATACGGTGGGTTCGGACGGAAGTTTGTCAGCGCCGGGCACGGCGGTTACGTGGACCTGTACCGGCACCGGTGTAAGTAACTGCTCCGACACTGCGACGGCCATGTTGCTGGATGCCGCGGGGCACCTGTTTGTGATCGATTATGGGTCTTCCCCTACGCCGGGATATCCGACGCCTACGGCGGCGAGTCCGAGCTGTCCGCATGTCCCCACTGGCCCTTACGACGTGTGTCCGTCGATCTCGGTGTTTACCATGAGCTCCGGCACTCTGACCTTGGCCCCGGGGAGTCCGTTCTACTTAAGCAAGATCCCGAGCGCGCTCTCGGCTATTGCGTTTACGCCGCCGAACTCTACTACCGCTCAGGAACTTCTCTTCGTAACCAACAACCAGGATATTTGCTCGCAGAACTGCGTGGCCCCATCCCCGCACAATGACAATACGGTGAGTGTGTATAGCGTGTATTCAACGGGCACCCTGAACGAGCAACCGAATTCTCCTTACGCCGTTGCCGCAGTCAATCCCATCTCGGTGCTCGCGGTCAACACGAGCCCCGTGGCACAGCCTACTGTGGGCGGCCTGTTTGTGTATGTGGGCAATGAGGACCCGAATGGCGGCCATTTGTATCCGTTCGAGGTGTGCACAGCGGTCGACCCTGGGTATTGCACGCAAGCGCAAGTGAATCAAAACCTGATGTTTCCCTTGCGAACGTGCCCCGATCCATCTTGCGATGTACCGCCATCCACGGCGGGACAAAGCCCGGTCGCGATGGTGGTGGACCCGACGAACAAATTTCTCTACGTGGCCGCCGCCGGCTCGGGCCAGGTTTATGGATTTACGATCGACACGGGATCGGGCAAGTTGACCGCGCTAAGTCCCAATCCATACCTGCCGACCGGAACGAATCCTGTGTCGATGGCGTTGCACCCGACCGTGGACAACACCGGCCAGTTTCTCTACACGTCGAACAAAGGGTCGACGAACATCTCCGGCTTCACGTTAAGCACGACCAGCGGGGTGATGAACAGTTTGCCCAGCCCGACGGACACCCTGACGACGCCGAGCGGAATGACGGCTAGATAAGGCATTGAATCATTGAATCATTTAGCCATTGAGTCATTTGAAAACCTAAGTTCCACGTGGGTCTTCAATGATTCAATGGCTCAATGATTCAATCGCTCAATGGTTTTATGATTACGTCGGCATCCGAAGAATCAAATAGCCGCCAATGAAGCCGAAGACCAGGTCTGGCGACCAGGCCGCTACTGTGGGCGGAAGCTGGCTTAAGTTGCCCATCGCTTCGAACAGGCCGGAAATCGTCCAATAGACAACCCCGATACCGATGGCGGTCGCAACCCCCGCGACGGCGGAGCGCTTGCCGGCGGATAGCGCGAAGGGGATGGCGAGGATGGCCATCACCAGCGTGATCAACGGATAAGCAATCTTCTTTTGCAGTTGCACGCGCAGGCGCACCACGTCAAAGCCGCTCTGCTCCAGATCGTGAATGTAGCGTCGCAGTTCGTCGTAACTCATTTCCGACGATTGTTTGATTTCCTTCTTGAAGTAAGCGGGCGCTTCCGCCAGTTCGGGGTAAGTCGCGACGTCGAACTTGCGGTAGTTCTCGATGGCGGAGCCGCTCAGGCTGCGCTCCCATCCCTGTTCGTAAACCCACTTGCCCATGGAGTCGGACCAGTGCGCGCGGTCGGCGGTGATGCGATGCGTGATCTGGAAAGTGTGCGGGTCGAACTGGAACACGGAGACGCCGCCGAAAACATTGCGGTCGGGATCGAAGAATTGATAGTAGTAAATGTCGGAGTGCTGGCCGAACATCCACTGGCGCTCGGGGCGCAGGTAGGTCTGCGCGGGCTTGCCCTTGATGCGGTTGCGGAGCGCGTCCTGCCGCTTGTTGGTGTAGGGGAGATAGAGCTGGTCGGAAAGGAAGAGGACGCCGGCGACGAGCATGGAGGCGATCAGGACGGGAACGACGATGCGGTAAAGACTGATGCCGGTGGCCTTGATGGCGGTGATCTCGTTCGACTTCTGCAGCAGGCCGAAGGTCACCAGCACCGCCAGCAGCATGCTGAGCGGCGTGGTGTTGTACAGAAAATAAGGCACCACGTTCAGCAAATATTCGCCCACGGTGAGCGGCGAAACCTGATTCCGGAGGATGTCGCTCAGCAACTCGAACAGCGTGAACACCAGGAGCAGCATCAGGAAAGCGGCGACGATCAGCGTTAAATAGAGCGCGAAGTCGCGCAGCACATAATCGTCGAGGATGGTCGGGAAACGAAGATTGAACCAGCGGCGGCGCATGGGCAAGGAGCGGGGGCGGGACGACTCGCCGTTCCGATGCAGCGCCGTTATACCGGTCATCGACGGCGCAACCGCCGCGGTCTCGGTTCTCCCATTTCTGAACGTCGATATCTTAAATCTCGATGTCTTGAACCAGGCGCGGAAGCCACCCAGTTCGATGGGGCGGCGTTCCGATTGCCAGAGCAGAAAAACTCCTCCGGCAAGAAACACGAGGTCGGCGAGCCAAACCCCGGCGGCCGGGGAAAGGCGTCCTTGCTTGGCGAAAGAGACTCCGATCAAAGAAATCGAATAGTAGAGGAAGACCAGCAGAATGGTGAGGACAAATCCGCTGGATTTGCCGCCTTTCTTGGAAGACAGGCCGAGCGGAATGCCGACCAGGGCGAGCACGATGCAGGCAGTCGGCAGCGCGAGGCGGCGATGGTATTCGATCAAATGCCAGCGGCGCGTCACCGGGTCGCCGGTCCGCGTGCTACGGAGCAGGCCGGCAAACTTGATCTCACCGAGTGTCGTCGGTTCGTGTTCCTGACTGTTTTGTGTTGCGGGAATCTGGATGGGAATGTCGGTGGTCTGGAAGGTGGAGACTTGGTACTGGTCGGGATTCTTGGGATCGGGGGTTTCGTGCGTGGAACCGTCGGTGAGATGCAAGTCCAGAGTATCGGTCCCCTGGCTGACGAGCAGGCCTTGGCGGGCGAGGCTGATGCGGGGCGCGGCGGGATCCGTCAAATCGGCGAGGAACACGCCTTTCCACAAGGCGCCGCCCGACATGGCTTTGACGTCTTGTACGTAGAGGATGATCTTCGGAAAGCCTTCATAGAACACGCGGGGCTGAACTTCGAAAGAAGCCTGAGAAGACTTGAGGCGGTCCTGGAGCTGTCCGAGGGCGGCAAGCGAACGGGGCGCGAGATAGACGCTGTTGCCGAGAGCGAGCAGCCAGGCCACCACCACGAAGATGGAAATCACACGGAGGAAGGTCCACACACCCAGGCCGCTGGCGCGCATGGCGGTCACTTCGCTGTCGGCGGCCAGACGGCTGAGTCCGATGAGAATGCCGACGAGCACACCCATGGGAATGGTGTAGGTGAGCGCGACCGGGACGGTGTAGAAGAAGATTTCTGCTACGCTGGGCAGTGGCGCGCTGTTGCGGACCACCAGTTCGAGGATGCGCCCGAGATCGCGAGTGAAGAGAACAAAAGTGAAAACCGCCGCGCCGATCAGGGCGTGGGAGACGACTTCTCCCAGGATGTAGCGCGTGAGGATGCGCATCCGCAAGGTTGGTTTTCTCATTACGAGTCTAGCATGAGAGCGGGAGCGCGGGTTATCGGGCGATCGGGTCATCGGGTGATCGGGTCATCGAAAACGCTACGCGGCGCGGCTGAACAGGCTGCGGAAAGGTTGATACCTCCGGTAGAGACGCGGATTGCCGCGTCTCCGGCGGCGGAGGAGACGGGGCAAGCCCCGTCTCTACAGGGCGGTGTTCTATGTTCTCGCAGCGGACAAACTGGCGGCGGATTCCGAACGCTATTACACATGCGATCGAAGAAATGCGCGCTTCGGGGCAGGAGATTCTGGATCTCACGGTTTCGAACCCAACCGAAGCCGGCATCCGTCCCGACCCGGAAATCGTGCTGCCGGCGTTGGCGAATCCTGAAGCGATGCGTTACGACCCTCAGCCCCGGGGCCTGCTGGAGGCGCGCCAGGCTGTGTGCCGCTACTATCGCGAGTCACACGAGGTTTTCGCTCTCGATCCCGAGCGCCTGATTCTGACCACCAGCACCAGCGAAGCCTACTCGTATGTGTTCCGTCTGCTGTGCAATCCCGGCGAAGAGATTCTTGTACCGAAACCGAGCTACCCCTTATTCGAGTTTCTCGCCGATCTCGCCGACGTGAAACTGGTTCCGTATCCTCTGCTCTACGATCACGGCTGGCAAATCGATTTCGATTCGCTCTACAAGGCGGCCACGCCGCAGTCGAGGGCCGCGATTCTGGTCCATCCCAATAACCCCACCGGCTCGTACGTGTCGGCTGCGGAAACCTCGGCGCTCACCGCATTCTGTCGCGACTACGGTCTGGCGCTGATCGTGGATGAAGTCTTCCTCGATTATGCGCACGACGGGGCGCTGCGCGATAGTTTCGTGGCCAACGCCGATGCGCTCACCTTTACGCTCAGCGGCGTTTCCAAAATTTCCGCGCTTCCGCAGATGAAATTTGCCTGGGTGGCGACGAGCGGCCCGAAAGAAGCGGTGGCTGAAGCAGGAGCGCGGCTCGAAATCATTGCCGATACATTTCTCTCGATGAACACGCCCGTGCAACTGGCCGCGCCGGTACTGCTCGATCAGCGCAAACAGATCCAGCCCATTCTTTTGGACCGTTTGCGCGTGAATCTTGCGGAACTCGATGGCCAACTCGCAAGCCACCCCTCGTGCGTTCGGCTGCAGGTCGAGGGCGGATGGTACGTCGTGCTGCGCGTCCCCGCGCTGGGAACGGACGAAGATCTGGCCATCGACATCTTGCGGAAGATGGGTGTGATCGTGCAGCCAGGGCACTTCTACGATTTTGCGGGCGAAGGCCATCTGGTGCTGAGTTTGATTACCGAACCCACGGCGTTTCGAGAAGGGGTCGCGCGGCTGCTGCAGTGCGTCGGAGCCTAGAGCTCAGGACCGGCTCGATCACACCAGCCGAAAAAGGGCTGTGTGCGGTTTGGGAACCGTGTCTTCATCCTCGGGCGCCATCATCTGATCTTGTTGACCAACCGAGTTATAATGGTGTTTACCCTAATAAATCATCGTGGTTTCGCCCTAAGTGGGCGCGTGTCGCACCGATCTAGCGATAGCGCAGACGTGCGAAAACAAGCTGGGTGGAACGCTCTTTGACACGTAACTCGTTGGTTCTTAAAGACTTTACGAATAAGTCGTTTAAACTCAAAGACCTGGCGGGAGATTCCTCCTAACTCCATGATTCTAAAAGACCGCAGAAGGGAGGGGTATCCAACCAGTACCAACTAGTAAACATAGACGAAATCGGGAATCGAACGAACCAATCCTCAGTCGTCGTCCGGGTCCGTCGGCGGCGTTTTGTCGTTCAGAAAGAACTGCGCATCCAACGCTGACGGAATCGTCTGGAACGGCAACGGAGTCTGATTCATGTCGAAGCAATCGGAAAGATCGTCCGCCGCCGCATCCGCGTATCCGAGCGAAGGCAGACTGAATATGCCTTCGATGAACTTCAAGATGCTCCCGAAATCATGCTGGTTCTTGGAAATGTATTTCGCTTTCGCATACGGCGAAACCACAATCAGCGGCACCCGGAAGCCATACACATAGCCGCATCCCCATTGCGCACAATTCACCAGCACTTGCGGAGGCGCAACGTGGTCGTACCAGCCTCCCCAATCGTCCCACGTAATGAAGATCGCCGTGTTCCCCCAATAATACGAGCTGTTGCCAATCTTGTTCACCACCGACGCCACCCACGAGGGCCCCTGCGTGTTGTTGACATCCCCTGAGTGATCCGACGCCTGACCAGTCGGAATCACCCAACTCACGTCCGGCAGTTGCTGGTTGTCTACGTCGGTGAGGATCTGCGTTTGATTGAGAATCACATGGCTGGTGAAATCCGTTCCCCCGCAGGCGCCACTGGCCGTCGATCCGCAGATGTGTTGGATCGCTTCTGGTCCAACCCAGAGCCCTAAGCCCGAGCCGCCAGCGTGACCCGAGGAAGTGTAGTACCGCCAGGTAGCGCCTTTCGCCTCGAGTAGGTCGGTCAGCGTTGGATGTTCAAAGCACGGATAGATTGCGGCATTGGAAGTTTCGCTGCCGGCCGGATCGATCAGCTTAACCGTGGATCCCGCAGGTGCGTCGCACCCCGCGTCGGGCGGTCCACTGGTGTGCGGATTCTCCGAGGCAAACAAGTTGCTGCCCGCCGTTGGAGCCGCCGTTGGCGCCGACGTCCCGGAAATAATGAACTGATGCGCCGGCATGCTGGGGCCCTGATTAGTCTGGAACATGCGGTCGGCGAAGGTGTACTGCTCGGCCAACGTCAAGTAGGGTTGCACATCCGCCGGGTTGACGTAAGCAAACGTGCACTCCGGCATACCCGTAGGACAAGAAACCGCAATCTTGTCCGCCCCATCCATCCGGCATTGAGGAGGATTGACCGTTGTGTTCAGATCGCACATGGCATTGAACGCACTGTGACTGTGGTCGGGATCGTAGGTCAAGCCCAGATTCACTTCCTGCAGCGGGACGGGGTTGTGATTCGAGTCGGTTCCCTTTTGGGCAAGGTCGTACTGCCCAGCACCGGTCCCGCAGCCAGGCACCCCGCCGTTGGCGGTGCACAATCCCTGAAACAGATTGTCGGGAGTGCGATTCTCCTGGAAGATCACCACCACGTGCTGGATCTTGCCCGTTGATGGTGGAGTCGTACCACCACTACCGCCGCAGCCGTTGAGGCTCGCCAGAATACCGCCCACGGCCAGCAGCACGATTGCGAACACTAAGGCACGAAGCCTGGTCAAGTCCGTCACCTCGGGGGGATAAGGTGTTACTGCTCCACATGATAACCCGGCAGCACGAAGTTACACTCGCCTCGCTTCTAGAAGTTCTTGCCGGTCACCGTCCGAAACCGAAAAGCCTCTTCTTTTGCTTGGATGCGGGCGCTGAAGGTCCTGGTAACCACGGGCATCCATCGGTATTTGACTTCCCGTCCCCGCCGCCCCAGAATAGAGGTAGTTCTTTGCAGGCCCATCCCACCAGTGGGGGCGTCACGGATTCGACGGAGATGCTTGCGGCCAGGAGGCATGCCGGGGTGCACACACCCGTAATCGCGTGCAAAATGATAATTGCCAATCAACAGATGGCATACGCAGCCTAATTCGTTAGGCCGCCGTTCTCCGCAGCTTTGCCCGTGGGCTGCGAGCGAACGTCACACAGCGGGCTGCTCTTCTCTGCTACGTCTGGGCAGAGAGGCTAAGATCTCAGGCTAGCGGCAACGGTTTCTTGTCCGTTCTGAGCCGGTGACGCGAACGTCCTGGGGTAATGCCCAGGGCATGAACCGGAACAAGCATGTAGTCTCTTGACCAGTAACATTTTCGGACGCGGGTTCGACTCCCGCCGCCTCCACCACTATCTATATTTATATCAATAGTTTAACTACAATAAAGTAATCTAGTACAATAGCGTTTTTCCAGAGGCAGGCTCTCCCTGTGGTCGTGTTACAGGTTTTAAGTCAAGTAAGCAAGTAAGGAAGAAAACCGCGAAACTGTATTGAGAGTCACCTTTGTTGGGCATGTTTTAATGAGCGCAATCCTTCAGTTCCTCCTCAGACCCCCAGAAGGCCCACGCAGCGTTTTGCTGGTTCGTATTGCGGTGGGGCTGATCTTCTTTACACAGGGCATTCTGAAGTACATTGACCTCAACATGGGCGTGGTGCGCTTCGCAAGAATCGGATTGCCACACCCCTACTTCACGGCCCATTTTGTCGGCGCCTTCGAGGTGGTGTGCGGCCTCCTACTTCTGTTGGGGCTATGGACGAGACTAGTGTCCATTCCGCTGCTCATCGTGATCACGACCGCGATTGCGACTACAAAGGTTCCGGAGTTGTTTAGAGCAAGCCAGGGTCTCGGGTACATGGTCAGCGATGCGCGCACCGATTTCGCTATGTTTTGCTGCCTGGTCTTTCTCATCTCAGTAGGTGGTGGGAGCTGGTCACTTGACGCAAAGCTCGCCAAGCGCATCAGAAGTAGTGACTGATATTCGGAGGTCGTGGGAAGCGAAATCACTCTGGGACCGGACCAAGGAGAGGTCTGACGCTATTCCACTGCCACCAGCAACTGCACATGGATTTCGGTTTCATGACCTTGTTCGACTACGTATGAGTGCACCTCGCCAAGAAAGGGGGCCGAATTTATGAAATGCATGTTGTTCCTCGCGGTTCTGGCCGTGTCGTCCGGCTTGTTCGCTCAGGACGACATTCCGGCGGGAACCATACTGCCCTTAGAGTTGAGGTCTTCCCTGAACACACAAAAGATGCGGGTAGGACAAGTTCTCAACGCCCGAATTATGCAAGATGTCCGGCTCACCAATGGCTATACCATTCACGCGGGAGCCAAAGTAGTCGGTCATGTTGTCGAAGTGCTGTCCCCGACGGACAGACGAGGAGCGCAACTCTCTTTCCAGTTTGACACGCTCGAATATTCCAGACACCGGGCGCACGTCAGGGCGCACATAACGACGAATCTGCGGGCGCTGGCATCCATGATGGAAGTGGAAGAGGCGCAGCTTCCGAAGAGTGGTCCGGACCGCGGCACCTCGCAGAATGCTTGGACCACGGAGCAGATTGGGGGCGACGTGGTCTATCGCGGAGGTGGGCCCGTGACCAACGCCTTGCGCGTTGTGGGAAAGCCAACCGCCAACGGAGTGCTGGTTCGGGTTGCTTCGAAACCAGGAACGAAGTGCCGCAGCGATATCAATGGCAATGGCAATAGTAATGATCAACCACAAGCACTATGGTTATTCTCAGCCGATGCCTGTGGAACCTACGGCTTCTCCAGTTTGACGATCAGCCATGCTGGGCGAACGGCTCCACTAGGCCAAATCACCCTTACGGCCTCACGGGGAGACTTCAACGTACGCAGTGGTAGTGGATTGCTGCTGCGGGTCGATGGGAGAGTGCAGTAAGTTGGCGACACTTACCTAGCCGGCTCAGATTTCCAGACGCGGCTTGATGGCGCGCGACAGCGGCACCGCCAAGACTAATTGTGCCGTATATGGTTCTTGACATGGATCCTCCTTGCAAATTCGCGTCGATGAAGAAACTGCAAAATTTCGACTTAAACCTTGAGAAAGACTTTCTCGCGCCAGAGCAGCCAGAGCAGGCACCAGCAAAACAAAACCGAGGCCACGGCGAATATCAGCGCAGCGTTGGCGGGGTTTGCGACCAGCGCTACTAGGCGCGCTTGGGCGGCGTCGTGCCACAGAATGGCGGCCCCATTTGCTCCTTTTACGGTCCAGGTGTAACCGGGGCCATACACGAACGAGTCGGCGACGAACCCCGCAATGGCGTTCATCCCGAAGACCAGAATTGGCATCGTCCAGACGCCGCGCCACTGCTTGATTTCCAGTATCCAATACAGCAATGCGAGGAACACCAGACTGAAACCTCCGGCGAAGAGCGTGAACGAACTGGTCCAGAGGTTCTTGTTGATGGGGAACCAGAGGTTCCAGACCTGACCCGCAACCAGGCCGAGAATGCCCAAAAACAACATGCGGATTGCGATGGTGCCGCGGTCCCGTCCCGAGCGCAGCCAACCGCCCGTCAGCACTCCGATCAAGGTCGTTGCGATGGCTGGGATGGTGTGGATGATCCCTTCCGGATCGCGGTTCCCGTTGTAGAGATGTCCCATGAACAGCTTGCGATCGAGCCACGCGGCAATGTTTCCATTCTGGTCCATAAACGGTATATCGCGTCCGGGGATTCCAAACCCAGGTACCGGCAGGAAGCGCAGTATCGCCCAATACCCCAATAAACAAGCGGCGATGGCGACGATTGCTCCGCGGCGGTTCGACCACAGGACGAAGATGGCTGCCGCAAAGTAACAGAGCGCAATCCGTTGCGTCACACCTTCGAAGCGGAAGCCGTGCCAATCGATTCCAATAAATGGAAAGCCATTCACGAACAGCCCAATCGCGATCAGCCATAAGCTTCTCTTAAAGGCGTGCCACAGAATCTGCTCCCGAGATTCGCCGCGCCGCATCCGCGCCGAGTACGAAAACACCATGGACACGCCCACCAGAAACAAGAACGAGGGGAAGATGAAGTCGGCCGGCGTCCAGCCATTCCATTCCGCGTGCTTAATGGCCCAGTAGGATTTGTCATCGCCGTTGTCAACCAGGATCATGCCGGCAACTAGAAGTCCGCGAAAGACGTCGAGGCAGAGCAGTCGTCCAGCCGGTCGCCCAGTATCCCGGTTTGCGTTGTCGCCTTCTGGGAATTGCGCAGGCGCGGTGAACGGTTGCGTGGTTGACATAGCACTCCTCTAGTTTGCTCTTGCTTGACTTCTGTGGTTGGTCTTACTCCGCCCTTGACACAGAAGCGCCACTCCGCGCAGATTCGCGATAGGTTCGCGGTCTGCCATGGCTCAGTCTGACGTGAAACTGCAGCATCCGTGAAGTGCCTAACGGTTGCGTGACGGATTCAATCCCGATTCGAGCGCTCATAACGTGTGTGGGCCGGACCTCGGCAGGTGCTAGAATTTCGAGCAGACGGCCTTAATGGTGACGGATTCGCCGAATTCCAACGCCGCCCCGCCGGGCGCTCGATCAGTCCTCGGTCTCGAAGAAGAGGCCATTCGCTCCCAATTAGCGCAGACTCTGGCCAGTCCTGAGTTTCGTTCCAGCCAGCGCTGCCAGGAGTTTCTCCGGTTCGTAGTGGAGCAAACGCTCGCCGGTCACGCTGGCGTGATGAAAGAACGGACGATTGGCACGGAAGCGTTTGGCCGGGCCGCCGACTACGACACCAATCTCGATGGAGTTGTGCGCATCAAAGCCAGCGAGGTTCGCAAGCGCCTGAGCCTCTACTACGCTGGGAGCGGCAAGGCGGCGAATGTGGTCATCGAGCTGCCGGTTGGCAGCTATGTTCCGAACTTCACGGCGCGGCAACCTTCCTCCTCATCCAACGGCAACGCGGAAGGAAGCACAGAAAGCGCGGCCGCAATCTCCGGCAATCAAGTCACGCACGACGGCGCCGCCGAACAACCTGGTCAAAGGTCTTCGATCCGAATCGTATTGATGGCAGCCGGGCTGATTGTGGCCATCTCCCTGTCTGCCTACTGGTGGCACTCGCAGCACACGCCTTCGGTGCTGAACGAATTCTGGGAACCCGTGCTTGGCGGTTCAGGCCCGGTGCTGATCGCCGCAGCCTATGTGCCGGTATACGCGCACGATGGGCGAGTGCCCGGCGACCAGGGCGAGTTACTGCTCATGTCCGACCAGTATGTCGGCGGAGGAGATCTGGTGGCCGCCGCGCGCGTTGCCGGAATGCTCGGCCGGATGGGGCGTGCGTCCGAGGTGAGGGTGGGCAACGCGATTTCGTTTCAAGATCTGCGCAACTCGCCGACCGTGTTGATCGGGTATTCCAGCACGCAATGGAAGGACGTTACGCAGGATTTCCGATTCTATGTGGATGACAGCGATCGGGGCATGATCCGCGACAACGGCAAACCGACGGAATGGTATCCGCACAATATCACTCGCGATTTTCACACCGATGAAGACTACGCGGTGGTTTCGCGGGCGTTTCTTCCGCAGACTCACTCGATGCTGATCCTGATCAGCGGCTGCACGCAATATGGGACCGAGGGAGCCGCCGACCTGATCACCCATCCCGAACTCCTGGCCGGGGCGCTGCGCGAGGCTCCGGCGGGATGGCAACACAAGAATCTACAGCTGGTGCTGCGCATGCAGGTGATTGCGAACGCTCCAGCCTCACCGCAGGTGGTCGCCGCCCATTTCTGGTAGCCGATCACGTCAGCCCTAGAGGTGGACCAAGCCTCTCTGCAGCGCTGCGACTACCGCCTGGGTGCGGTCACTGACATTCAGCCGCATCAGAATTGTGCTGACATGGCACTTGACGGTGGCATTGGTGATTCCCAGCTGGCTGGCGATTTCTTTGTTGGATTTGCCGTTCACCAGAAGGTGCAGCACTTCTTGCTCCCGCGGGCTCAGCTCGCAATCCGGCATGCGTGAATCCAAGGCCCGCGCCACGGGAGGAGGAAGAAAGCGCCCTCCGGAATGAACCCGCAGCAACGCGTCAATCAGAGTCTGGTACGGCATCCCCTTGATCACATAGCCTCGCGCTCCAGCCTCGAATGCACGGTGGATGTCTTCGTCTCCTTCGTAAGTAGTCAAGACCACGAACCGTGAGTCGGGGTAGCGCGCACGGATGGCAAGGATCGCGTCCACGCCGCTCATTCCCGGCAGCCGGAGATCCATCAGAGTAATGTCGGGCGCGTGTTTGTGAAACAAGGCTACCGCTTCTTCCCCGGTGCCGGTTTGGGCAACCACGGTCATGTTCGGCCGGGCATTGATGATGGCCGCGACTCCGACGCGCATAAGAGGATGGTCGTCCACCACCATCACCTTGATCTTTTCCTGGCTGCTCACAATTTCACCTCCATGTCATCCGAGGGAACAAAGGTGCCACGGGGAATGTGGAAGGCAACTTCCGTGCCCCCGCCCGGCCGGCTGATCAATGTCAGTTCGCCCCCCACCCGCGCGATCCTTTCCTTCATGCCGACCAGGCCGTAGTGCCCCGACGGCAAGCCAGACACCGACTCGGGATCAAATCCGGTTCCATCGTCGCGAATCTTGACCTGACATTGACTGGCGTCAAAGTGAACTTCGACCCGCACATTGCTGGCGTGGCCGTGACGGACCGCGTTATAGATCGCTTCTCGCACCACCATGAGCAGCTCGTGGGTGGTGGCCTGCTCCAAAGCGAAGGGCTTGCCAGAAATGCGACGCTCAACCTGCACCGCGAATTCCTGGCTGACCTGCTCCGTCATTCGGCGGAGCAGCGTGCCCAGGTCCTCCGCGGGCGGCGACTTACGCCGCAAATTCCATACGGCTTCGCGCGCGTCATCGATGGTCGATCGCAATTGCGTCCGAGCGCAATTCAGCAGGTCCTGCTGGGCATCTGCCTCCGCCGGACCGAGGCTGGAATGAGCCTCCAAGAGCGCCGACACACTCGCACATCCCTGGATCAGCGTATCGTGCATTTCCCTCGCTAACCGGTTGCGTTCCCCGAGTACGGCCTGGAAGCGCGCTGCCAGCTGACGAAGCCGGAACTCGTGAACCGTCCAGGCCGCGGCTGCCAGGGCCAGGATGCAGCAACTTAGGAACCACGCGGTCCGATAAAAATGCGGCCGCTGCACGATCTCGAGCGAGGCTTCCGCAATCTGTTCCTGGTTGTTCATCTCGAAAGCCGCAACCCGAAAGCGATACCGGCCTGCGGGAAGATTCGTGTAGTAGGCAATGCGGTCGCCGGAGGCTTCGCTCCAGTCCTTGTCAAAGCCATCCAGCCGGTATCGGAACTCCACCCGCTCTTGCGAGCGCAAGAGCACCACGCCATAGTGTAGTTCCAGCTTTTTTGTGTCCGGGCCGAGCGAGACTCCGTCCGCGGGCGAAATCTGCAGCCCGTCCGCCAGCACCTCGTCGACCACCACCGGCGCCTGCTCGGAAGGTTTGGGTTGGTCAATGCTGATGCGGACCGGCCCTTTGCTGCTCGGAAACCAGACTTCTCCTCGCGTCGTCAGCAGGCCGGCGGGCTTCTCTCCTCCGCACATCTGGATGGTTTCGAGTCCTTCAGAAATGCCGTAGAGCGTGAGGTTCACACGCCGGGCGCGCTGTTCGGCGACCGCATCCAGTTCGTGGCGATTGACTTCGGAGATTCCATTCGGGCCGCTGATCCACAGCATTCCGCGCCGGTCCTCCACCAGTTCGTAAATGCTGTTGCTGGCCAGCCCTTGCGCCGTGGTGTAGTGGGTGAGTCTCCCATTTCGCCCGCGGTACAAGCCGCCGGCTCGCGTGCCGAACCACAGACCGCCGTCGGAGTCCTGATGCATTGCCCAAACTTTCTCGTGCTCCAGGGCAGTCGTGACCACGTCGGTTTCAAATCGGCCGCCATGGAGTCGGCTCACTCCTCTGTCCGTACCGATCCAGAGATCGCCGTTGCGATCTTCCAGCAAAGAGCGCGTGCTGAAGTAGCAAAGCCCGTCCGACATCTGAAAATTTGTGAACGTTCCGGCCCGCCATCGGCTCACTCCTTCATCGGTAGCGATCCAGACGCTGCCGTCGCGGCTTTCCAGGAAGGCACGGATGAAATTGTTAACCAACCCCTCCTGGGTCGTGTAGTGAAAGAGCCGCGCGCCCACCTGACGGTATACTCCCCGGCCCTCCGTCCCGACCCAGAGTGTGCCCTCGCGATCGCGGAAGACATTCCGAACCCTGACCCCGGAAATACCCTGAAACCGGTACGGGGTGGCCTTCCCTTCGCGATAGCGAAACAAGTCAGCCGCCGCAATCCAGACGTCTCCGCCTCGGTCCTCGTACACCGTCTCGGCATCGGAGTCCAACGCATTCGGCAGCGCAACCGTGCGAACCGGCGTGTTGCTCAACCGCAGCATCCCAGCCTGCGTTCCGACCCAGATGTTCTGCTCGACATCCTCGAACAGGTTCAGCACGGTGTTGCTCGGAAGCCGTTCCGGCGCCGTCATCTTGGAGAAGCTACCGTCGCGATAAATGTAGAGCCCGTGTCCAATCGTTCCGATCCATAAGGCGCCGTCTGAAGTCTGGCGCAAGAAGCGGACCGTGCCCCCGACCTCGCGCACCTTTTTGAAACGTGAAGGCCCCCCGGCAGCGAACGCCTTCCTGTGCAGTCCCGAAACCGTACCCACCCAAACGCTTCCGTCGGTTGTCTCGATAATCGACTTGACCCGATTCTGGCTGGCTTCCCCCTCCAGGCGGTATTCGACAACCGAATTCCCTTTGAGGTGCACCAGCCGCGATCCCCCAACCCACAGCCCGCCTCCACGGTCCTCGTAGAGGGCGTGAACTGCCAGCAAAGGCACCGTCCCAGAATCGTCAACGCGTTCCAGGCGTTCCCCGTGCAACTGAAACAGACCGTTATCCGTTCCAATCCAAATTCTGCCGGCGCTGTCCTGGTACACCGATCGGACAAAGCTATTGGTGAGTCCATCTTTGCTGGAGAAGGAACGAAACGCACCATCGCGGTACTGGATCAGTCCGCCTCCCTCGGTTCCGATCCATAGGGTGTTGTCCCGCGAAACCATTAAACAGAAGATGTTGTTGTCGCTGAACGCGGGCGTGTTCTCGCGATTGTAGAGGGTGAAACGGGCTCCATCGAAGCGCAACACACCGCCCGTGGTCCCGATCCAAAGATATCGATCCTTGGTCTGCGCGAACGCTTGGACAATTTGTTCAGGCAGGCCATCCTGCATCTGCCAGGTGCGTTCCGCGTAGGCCAGCAAGGGACGATCGGCAGCGGACGCAAAGAGCAGGGATGCGCTCAGGGTTAGCATCACAATGCCCACTGCGCTGCGCACCCGTTTGTGAACTTCCGCCGGAATGGTTGGTGAAAGCATAGGGCAGCAGACCGGTTACCCTGGAAGTGTAGACCCACTTCCTCCACCGGCTGAAGAGGCTGCAAAAAGTCTCTGTTCACACGGGTTTGGGAAGGGCACGACTTCAGTCGTGCCGTTGAGTCGTGAAAATGTGTCCGCGCTTTAGCGCCCGAGGTGTGCTTTTTGCGCCCTCGAATAGTCCTCCACAGCCTATGAAACCGAGATTCCTTTTCCAGTATGCAGCACCGGCTGAAAATCGGCCCTTCCCGGACGCTCAGAATCGAGTCAGGCTGTCGCTCGGCAGGCTTTTCCTGTCAGCTTTGTATCCTCAGGGCTTCGCGTCCAGAACCGCTTCGTATTCCAGCAAAACCTGCACGTCTTTCACCCGAGCCACGGGAGCGCCCGCCGGAAACGCAGGCCAGGCTTTCTCCGGAAGATAAATCGGTGCGTGCTCGCGCAGCGGCAGGATCTTCAGTTCCAGCTTGTCCCACTGCTGGCTGGGAATTCGATCCAATCCGATCAACCACGGACTGCCATTATAAAAATTGTCGGTGAGCAGCTTCCCATCCACATACAGACGCGCCACATCCCCTTCGTAGGCGATCCGAAGAAACTCCCCAGAAACAGCGCCAGGTTCAACCGGCGGCACCGCAATCGTCCAACTCGCCGCCGTATCAAAAGCAGCGTCATCCGGGGCCATCGCCACTTCCTTCCCCATCTTCGGAGGCGGATCTCCAGCCATCTCCCGCAACTTCTGGACCTTAGCCACAGCCACGCTCGACGAAGGCGGGAGGTGTGCGCTGAAGGCCTGAAAAACGCCATCGTCGGCATCGCGGGCAAAACCAGGCAGAGTAGCGCCCAAGGCCGGCAGGAACTCGACCTTCAATTGTGCGGGGTCCTGCGCCCGAACATGAATCCGATCACCATCAGAATAAAGTTCCGCAGGAGATAAGATCACTCGCTCTTTCCCCGCAAACGTTGTCTTCCAGGTATTCAAAGCCTGTTCTCGCGATAAGACCAGAATGTTCACGCTGCCGCCGTTGCGACTGCGCACCCGCATGGCAACCTGCGTCCCTGGCTCGATCCGGTCAACGTAGGCGATTCCTCCCTCTCGCCTGAGCTGCCCGCCCAGACTCTCGATCGACGCGCCTTCTTTTTCTTCGAACGCAAACTCCGGCGAGATCCCGGGCCACGCAAAGAACACATAGGTTCGCGGATCGTCTAATTTGCACAGAAGCTGCGCCGTCGCATAGCGAAGCAACGTCCCTCCGATGTCGAGGTTCACCGGCCAGATGGTGTACGCGTCACTGGGGATATTGACCGGATTGCGAGGTACCGCCAGAACGCCGGATCGGAGTTGGAGCTCGACTTGAAAATTCTTTCGCTCCGGCAGACGGTGGGCCCGCTCGTGGTTGTTGAGAAAGATGAAGCCGTGATCGTTTTCCAGTCGCGCCGCCACGCGGGGGGTCGACGTGTCCTGCTTGCTTGCAGGCGTGCGCTCCGGAAAATAGGAAGTCATGGGCGCAAGGCTTGTGCCGAAATCGCCGAGAAACAAGTGCAACGTTTTAAGCACGCGGTAGGACGGGTGCATCTGGCCGAATTCGCCCAGCGGGGCCTGGAAGTCGTACGACTTCACCGGCAAATCATTCGGATAGCCCGTGGCCTGCGACTCCTGCAAGGTCGTTTTCTTGCCCTCCGGATTCGTGCCGCCATGAAACATGTAGTAGCCATACAGCACCACGCCCGATCCAAGCTTCACGACCTCCATCGCCGCCGTGTCGTCCGCGCTCAGCAACGGCCGGCGATGATACGCCACTTCCATGCCGCCGCCCATCTCGGCCGTCAGGTATGGATAGCCCGCGTCCATGGTATCGATGTCAGGATGCTTGGAGTGGAGATCGTCTCCGACATTTTCCTCGCAGCGGGTTCGCAGGAAGAAATAGTTCGGAGTCGGCGGCAGATCGCCCAAGTTGCGCCACCAGAAACCGTCGGCGTAGCCGCTGAAAAACGGGAGCACATCTCGCGACGGAATGACTGCGTTATCCCATCCCGTGATGGTATAAAAAGGAGCGTCGAGACCCTCTTCGCGCGCCAGTTGCCGCAACTGCAGGATGTGGTCGGCTCCTTTTCCCGGCCCGCGGGCGCTGTATTCATTCTCCAACTGAACGCCAATAATGGGGCCGCCGTCCTTCCAAAACAGTCCCTGCACCTGTTTGGAGATTTCACCGTAGAAGCGCCGCACATGATCGAGGTAAACGGGATTGTTCTCGCGCGTCGCAGTCTTCTGGAGCAGCCAATCGGGAAGTCCTCCGTTGCGCACTTCACCGTGATCCCACGGCCCTACGCGGATCCACACGGACATTCCGTGCCGTCCGCACAGTTCAACAAAACGGCGCAGATTGCGCTGTCCCGACCAGTCGAACTGTCCTTCGATCTCTTCATGGTGGATCCAGAAAATGTAAGTCGAGACAATCTGAATCCCTCCCGCCTTCATTTTCAGAATCTCTTTTTCCCACTGGCTTTCGGGATAACGGGAATAGTGAAACTCTCCCATCACCGGAAACCACGGCTCTCCGTCGCGCATGAGATAGCGGTCATTGACGGAGAGTGTGTGGCCATCCGGCGAGCGTCCGCCCGCGGCGAACGGAAGCGGTTGCGGCGGCGCAGCGGCAACTCTCGCTTCGATCACGAGCGGCGACGCGGCTGCCTGGTCCTGCGCAAAAACGACCTGCGCAAACGCGTCGTGCGCGAGGCTGGGCGCGACCACGGCGATGACGAATGCCAGTAGATGCGGGCTGAGAGTACGACTCAGGTTGCCTCTCCACAATTCGGTATTCATGGCATCCTTGGGCACCAATCTAACACCTGGCTTCGCGGGCGTAATCCGCCTAAAGTTGGATTGCCCGCGCCTTGGAGACGTGCAGCTTCGTTCTTTAGTGATCCTTCGGAGTCTGTGTCATAGCTTGAGGTCGACCGAAAAAGTGGGTCCGGACGATGCACAAGCCGCGAAGCGGCGGAACAGGAAAGCCCGGCACGGCAGTGCCGGGTAGGCGGAAGTGGAACCAATCGAGTCCCGCAAGGGACGACACCTGGGCTATGACACAGACTCCTTCGGGTTTTGGTGATCCAAGCAGCCCTTCGCCGAGCACCATTGATTAGGAAGGAATACTCCGCTTTTTGGAATTTTCTAGACCGTGCTTCTCTAGATACCTATACCGTGAAAATTTTCTCCAATCCGACTTTGGTAGGATTCGCGAACCACCAACTGAGAGTAGATTTCAGGCGGCGAGTCAGGAGTGAACTCCTGTATCCAACTCCCGAGTTCATTACGAGAGCCGCGAAGCTCCGAGGTGCATTATGGGTTACGCAACGATGAAGCAAGTCGTAGTTGGTCTTATTTCCTTATTGGTGCTCCTGGCAGGATTTCTGTTGAACTGGAGCGTTCCAGCGCTTGCCCAAGGCACCAGCGGCAGCCTTACGGGCCAGATCACTGACCCGTCGGGCGCGACGGTTGTAGGAGCAACAGTTACGCTCAAGAACGTCGATACCAATTACCTTCAGACGGCAACAACCGACAACACAGGAATTTACCTGCTGAAGCCGGTTATGCCTGGCAACTATTCGCTGACCGTTGCCGCCAAAGGGTTTGCAACGTATGTGCAGAATGGCATCGTCATCACGGCCAATCTGTATGCAACCCAGGACGTGCGCCTCAAACTCGCCTCCGTGGTGGCCGAAACCGTTACCGTGAATAGCGACGCCGAGCTGGTAAACACCACTTCGGCCGAGCTGGGAGCGACGGTCAATGCAACCGCCATCTCCCAGCTGCCGCTCAACGGCCGCGATCCCTCCAGTCTGGTTCTGCTGGCGCCTGGCACCGACGACGTCATACACCACGGCGGCGAAGGCATTCAGACCGGCTTCTCCTTCCCGACCGAGACCGGCGCCTCTGCCAATGGCGGCCGTCAGGGCAGCACCTTCTACATGCTCGACGGCGTCACCAATATGGATAACTACAACCTGCTGACGGCGCCCTTCCCGAACTCCGACGCCACCCAGGAATTCAAGGTCATCACCAACAACTTCAGCGCCCAATACGGCTTCTCGCCCGGTGCGGTGGTCAGCATCGCCACCAAGAGCGGCACCAATGCCTTCCACGGCGGCGCGTTCTGGTTTGTCCGCAACAACGATCTGAACGCCAGCGATTGGTTCAGCCACCAAGTGGATCCGCTCAAGCGCAACCAGTTCGGGGGCTATGTCGGCGGCCCCATCAAGAAGGACAAGCTCTTCTTTTTCGGCAACTACCAGGGCACCAAGATGGTGTACGCCCCAACTGACCTGAGGACAACCACGCCCACGACAGCCATGCTCAATGGCGACTTCAGCGGCCTGTCTCCGGACGGCGTCACGACGAACCTGGTCGGCCCCTTCAAAACCATCGGCGGCAAGCCCAACCAGCTCGATACGAGCATCGCCAGCCTCGATCCGGCGGCGGTGACGATCACCGAGACCGGCCTGCCGGGGCACACCAGCGGCGTTACGCAGAGCCCCACCGGCGACATGTTCTATACGATGCCCGCCGTCCGCGATACGTACCGTGAGGTCACGGGGAAGCTGGACTACAACATTTCGCCCTCGCAGACGCTCTCGCTGCGCTCCTTCACCAACTATTTGACCGCTCCCTCGACCGACGTTCCGGGCAACATGGAGAGCGTGTACAACCACCAAGCCTGGACCGCGAGCTTCGCGGAGAAGATGTACTACTTCAACGACGCCCTGACCCACAGATGGACGATCAATCCGACCACTGTCAACACTGTCAGCCTCTTCTGGAACCAGATGAGCGCGCACAACGGGGCCCAGGAACTGGACAGCAGCGGCAAGCCGATGTGCCTTTCAAGGTATATCAACGTCAACGAGCTGTCCGGCCAGTGCTACATGGAAGCCCTCCGGGTGTGGGCGGGCTATAGCATCGAAACCGGCTGGGATGAGCCCTCGCAGGAGGTCCGCAACACCCTCGGCCTGGTCGATACAGTGAACAAGTTGATTGGCAAGCACTCGCTGACCGCCGGCCTCGACGTGATGCATCAACACGCGGTCGAGTCCACGCAGTATCCGACCCAGCCGACGGTTGTTTTCAACGGCAGCATCACGGGCAACGCCCTGGCCGATTTCCTACTGGGATATGCGCATGAATACATGCAGGGCGCCGGCGAGATCGCCGATGTGGCCGGCTGGCAGTTTGCCCCCTTCGTGCAGGACGACTGGAAGCTTCGTCCCAACCTGACCGTGAATCTCGGTTTGCGCTGGGATCCGAACACTGCTCCTACCTCCAAGGGTGGCCGCGGCGCGGCCTTCGTCCCCGGACAGCAGAGCGCGGTCTACCCGGGTGCCTGGCAGGGCTTGATCTTCCCCGGCGACAAGGGAATGACGGCTTCGTTGATGAACAACAGCTATAGTTATTGGGAGCCCCGCCTGGGCCTGGCTTGGCAGCCCAAGCAGTTGCCGCACACCGTTATCCACGCCGGCTTCGGCATGTTCAGCGGTCCGCTGGAGTACTCCATGTACAACCATGCCGCCGACATCGCCCCCTTCAGTCCCCTCTACGACTTCTACGGCTGGTGCTATCCCTGCAATCCCGATACTTCGTTTGCGAATAACTCGGTCATCCATTTTGATGACCCTTGGAACAGCGCGGGCTCGCCGGTATCCGCCAGCCCCTTCCCAAGTACTTACCCATGGGCCTCCACCTCGTACAAGCCGCCATCCAACTTTGTCTTCAGCCCCGGAACCACAGTCAGCCAGGCCTTCTCGCGCAACTTCAAGCTGGGCATGACGCAAAGCTGGAACCTCTCCATCGAACAGCAGATCAGTCCGGTGATGGTGGTGCGCCTCGCCTATGTCGGCAGCGAAAGCTATCACCAGTCGGTGGAAATCAACCGCAATACCTACACCTACAATCAAACGGACGCAAAGTACGAGGCGCCGTATTCGAACTTCGGCAATATCCTGGAAGACAACAGCATGGCGACGGCCAGCTACAACGCGCTGCAGATCGGCTTCGATCGGCGCATGGCGCACGGCCTCCAGGTGCAGTCCAACTTTACCTGGTCGCATTCCATCGATCTGGCCAGCTCCAGCAACATCTCGTACGGCAACCCCGAACTAGGCGATCCCTTCAATATGAAGTGGAACCGCGGCAACTCCAACATGGACATGCCGTGGAACTGGGTGAGCAACTTCGTCTACGAGGCCCCCGGCTTTAAGAACCAGAGCAACCTGATGCAGAAAATCCTTGGCGGCTGGGAACTGAGCGGCATCATCACCTGGCAGACCGGCAACGACTTCTCGGTCGTGTCGGGGGCGAACAACTCCGGGTCCAACCTGTGGGTTGATCGCGCTGATTCGGTCCCTGGCGTGCCCACCAACATGGGCAAGGGAAGCCACTGGGATTGGGCCTATGGTAATGGGTACTTCAACAAGAACGCGTTCACCAATGGCGCCTCCTTCGGCGACACCGGCAGAAACGCCTACTGGGGACCGCACGTCTTCACCATCGATTCGGCGATCATGAAGGCCTGGAACCTGGGAGAAAGAATGAAACTGCAATTCCGCTGGGAGGGCTTCAACGTCACCAACCATCCGAACTTTGCCATTCCGGACGGCACGCAATGGGGGGGGTCTCACACCGGTATGATCAGCGGCTTGGGTAACGTCCCGCCGCGCGTCATGCAGGGCGCGCTCAAACTTACCTTCTGATCCAACACCTGGAAGGCAGCCGGACAACTTTGCCCGGCTGCCTTTCTTTTGGCGGAGGAATTTGTATGCGACTTCGGGGCTTTACCTACGAACCGACGAAATAGCCGTGTGCGACAAGGCTAGAAACTCCCCCCTAACTTAGAGAAGCCATTCCTGCGGATTCGCGATGGCCGCGACCAGGTCCCGTAGAAATTCCGCTGCCCGCGCGCCATCCACAACCCGATGATCGCTCGAAAGGGTCAGGGTCATCATGGGACGGATGCCGGGACGAGCATCAGAACCGGCGCCGACCGCCACGACTCGGTCCGCGATACTTCCGACGGCAAGAATCGCGGCTTGCGGCGGAATGATGATGGCCGTGAATGCGTCCACCCCGAACATGCCCAGATTGCTCATGGTAAAGGTGCCGCCGGCGAGATCGGCGGGACGCAACTTGCCGGTACGCGCGCGTTCCGCCAGGTCGCGCCGCTGCACTGCGATTGCGCCCAGCGCGGCTAGGTGAGCATTGTGGATCACGGGCGCCACTACTCCATCGTCCACCGCCATTGCCAGTCCGACGTTGATCTCTGCATGGGTATGAACGCCTGCGCCAGTCCAGCTTGCGTTCATGCGCGAGTGTTTCATGAGAACGCGCGCGACCAGCGCGGCCAACAGATCGGTGTGCGTGAGTTTCACACCATGCGATTTTTCAATCTCTGGCCCAAGCTTCTGCCGCGCCTGGTTCAGAGCGCCTGCGTCCACCTCGCGCGTGACGAAGAAATGGGGGATCGTCGTCCAGCTCTGGGTTGTGCGCTCCGCCATCAGCCGCGAAATGGGATTGCCGCTGTCAAGCGGAGCACGCGGCGCGCTGGCTTGGGATTCCGCAGCCGCGAGAATATCGGATGCGAGGATTTCTCCGTCGGGCCCCGATCCGCGGACATCCGCGAGATGAACGCGGAGCTCGCTGGCGAGGCGCCGCGCTTTGGGCGAAATCTTAATGCTCCGCGCGGGCTGCGCGGGAGTCGCCAACTGGTTTGCGAATGCCGCAGCCGGGGCCGCTGGAGTCGCGGAAAGGGCAGGTACGGTGGTCTTTCTTCCCGATGCAGCGCCTACTTCATCCGCCGGGACAGCTTCTCCGGGAGCGACGATCCACGCGATGGTTTGGCCTACCGGCACTTCGGTTCCAGCCTGGACCTTGACGCCGGCCAAAACGCCGTCGCCGGGGGATTCGATTTCCATCACCGCTTTGTCGGTTTCGATTTCGAGCAGGGGCTCGCCTTTGGCGACGGACTCGCCTTCTTTTTTCAGCCACGAAATGAGCTTGCCCGTTTCCTGGGCCATTTCGAGCGCGGGCATTACGACACTGATCGCCATAAATAAAATTCAGAGGTCAGAGGTCAGATTGCAGAGGTAACAATCTTCGAAAGCTCCGACCCCTAGGTTCTCACCTCTGCAATCTGACCTCTGACCTCTGACCTTCTCTTAGTCGCCTACGGGAACTCGCTCATGCTTGGCACTCGCTTCGATCATCTCGCGCACGCGCGTGCTCGGTTTCGATTCGGTTTCTCGAATTGCGGGAAGCGGGCCGTCCACCGTGAAATAGTGCCTGCCGGCTACCAGCAGTTCCTCGGCCGGGAATCGGGTGATGACTTCGTGGCCAGTCTCGGTAACAACGATTTCTTCCTCGATGCGCGCGGCACTCCAGCCATCGGTCGAAGGCCAGAAAGTTTCCAGCGCAAACACCATGCCAGGCTTGATTTCACAAGGGTGATCGAGCGAAACGAGACGGCTGATCACGGGCTTCTCCCAGATGGCGAGGCCTATGCCGTGACCGTACTGCAACGCGAAGCAGGCTTCTTCGTTCGGGAAACCAAACTCCTGCGCTTTCGGCCACACGGATGCAATCTCGGCCGTGGTGCGGCCCGGGCGCACGAGTTCAATCGCCGCGTCGAGGTATTCCCTGCACCGCTTGTACGCGTCGTTCATCGCGTGTGAAGCGTATCCGATGGTGAAACAGCGGTAATAGCATGTGCGATAGCCCATGTACGAGTGGAGAATGTCGTAGTACACGGGATCTCCGGGACGCAGCACGCGGTCCGAAAACACGTGCGGATGCGGATTGCAGCGTTCTCCTGAGATTGCATTCACGGCCTCCACGTACTCGGAGCCGAGATCGTAGAGCACCTTGCTGACCAGGCCCACCGCCTGGTTTTCGCTCATGCCGGGCTTCATGGCACGATAGAGTTCCTCATACGCCGCGTCGACCATCATGGCGGAGTGGTTGAGCAAACTGATCTCGTCGCGCGTCTTGATGAGGCGCGCTTCCGACATAAGTGCCTGCCCGTCGACGACCTTGATTCCTTCTTTTTGAAGCGCGAAGAGGACCGGCAATTCGATGATGTCGATGCCCACCGGTTCTTTATGCAGGCCGCGCATTTCGAGTTCGATGCGAATCTTCTTGGCCACATCTTCGGCGCGTCCCATCTCCGGCGTCATGGCGCCGCGGAGCATGGAGATTCCCGCACGCGAGCGCTCGCCGAGCCACGGACAATGCAGTTGGTGATGTTTTGCCGCCGATCCGAAGTCCCACAAGATCGGCTCGTCATTTTGCGGCAGGAGCGTGAAGCGATTCGCCTTGTCCTGGGCCCAGGTGCCGATGTGGGTTGCGGTCAGGTAGCGCACATTGTTCATGTCGAAGCACAACAGCGAGCCCATTTCGGACTTCTTCAGAAGATCCTTGGCGCGCGCCAGTCGTTCGCGGCGCAAGCGATCGAAATCAACCCGGTTTTCCCAATCCACCGCCATCGCTCCGTAAGTTGGAAGAGCCATAACAATCTCCTTTTATGCAACGTGCTTCAGAGAACAAGTCAGAAGTTAGAAGTCAGATTGCAGAAGTAAGAACCTTACGAAACACCGGTACTTTGGTTTTCACTTCTGCAATCTGACTTCTTCCATCTGACTTTCCTTACCGGCCGCAGAGTGCGCGGGCGGCTTCAAACACGGTCTGCTCGGTCGGCACGGTCACATCTTCCAAAGGCGGCGAAAACGGAATCGGAACATGCATCGCACCCATGCGCTTGACCGGAGCGTCCAGATCGTAGAATGCGCCGGTGGCGATCACCGACGCAAGTTCGGCGGTAACGCCATAGCGTTCGTAACCTTCGTCGAGAACGATCGCCCGCGACGTCTTCTTCACCGATTCAATGAGAGTCTTTTCGTCGAGCGGCCACAGGGTGCGCGGATCGACCACTTCGGCGCTAATCCCGATTTCTTCCAGCATGGTCGCCGCGCCTAACGCCACTTGCACCATGCTGCTGGTGGCGACCAGCGTGATGTCCTCGCCCACACGCTTCACATCCGCGACGCCCAGCGGGACTGTATAGTCGCCCGCTGGTACCGAGCCTTTCAGTTTGTACATCATCTTGTCTTCGAAGAAGACAACTGGATTCTCGTCGCGAATCGCCGCCTTCAGCAATCCCTTGGCGTCATAAGGCGTCGAAGGCAGAACCACTTTCAAACCCGGAACATGGCAGAACCACGCATGCAGCGACTGCGAGTGTTGCGCGGCGGAGCGGCGAGTCGCTCCCATGGTCGTGCGCATCACCATCGGCACTTTCCACTTTCCGCCCGACATGTAATGCACCTTAGCGGCCTGGTTCACCATCTGGTCCATGGTCAAAGTGATGAAGTCGCCGAACATGATGTCGACCACCGGACGCATTCCGGTCATGGCCGCGCCTACCGCCAGGCCAGTGAAGCCTGCTTCGGAGATCGGTGTATCGAGCACGCGGTCTTTGCCGAATTCCTCGAGCAGGCCCGAGAGAACTTTGAACGGCGTGCCCGCCTCGGCCACGTCCTCGCCCATGATGCAGACGGTCTGATCGCGGCGCATCTCCTCGGCCAGCGCCTCGCGGATGGCTTGCGCGAATGTTATCTCGCGATCGATCTGCGCGTGAAGACGGGTCTCAGGCATACACGTCCTCGTTCACCTCGTCGACCGACGGGTACGGCGCCGCCACCGCGAACTCGACCGCCTTCTTCATCTCGGACTCAAGCTCCGCCTGCACTTGATCAAGCGCGGTCGTATCGGCGACCTTCTGCTCGACCAGCCACTTGCCAAAATTCACGATCGGATCCCGCTCCGTCTTCCAGAGCTGTTCTTCCTGTTTGGATCGGTAATATTCGCGGTTGATGTCGCCGACGTGATGTCCGTGGTAGCGATAGGTATCGCAGAGCAGGAACGCGGGACCGCCACCGTGGCGGGCGCGATCCACCAATCGCTGTGCGACGGCATGGACAGCACGCACATCTTGACCGTCCACGCTTGCGGCTTCCAAGCCGAAGGCCTTCGCACGCATCAGAATGTCTCCAGCCGTGGTTTCCGAGTAATGCGTATATTCCGTGTAGAGATTGTTTTCGCAGACGTAGATCACCGGAAGCTTGAAAAGCTGGGCAAGGTTCATTTCTTCGTACAGCACACCCTGGCCGAGCGCGCCTTCTCCGAAAAAACATACCGACACGCGGTTGGTACCGAGACACCGGGACGAAAACGCGGCTCCCGTGGCGATGCCGGCGCTGCCACATACGATTGCATTCGCTCCCAGGTTGCCGGTGGCCGGGTCCGCAATGTGCATGGAACCTCCCTTGCCCTTGCAGTACCCGGCCTCTTTGCCCAGCAGTTCGGCAAACATTCGATCGGGGGAAGCGCCTTTCGCTAAACAATGTCCGTGACCGCGATGCGTGCTGGTGATGTAGTCGGTGGGCTCGAGCGCTTCGCATACGCCCACCGCGACCGCCTCCTCACCGATGTAAAGATGCGCTAGGCCAGGCATCAGCGCGCGCGTGTAAAGCTCGTTGACCTGCGCTTCAAACTGGCGGATGGCGACCATCTGCCGGTACATCCGATGCCACAACTCGACTTTTTCTGAAGCTTCTCTCGGCTCCGCGGCGGTCGTCATTTCGCGACTCCCTTAGTTACTCCCGACAGGCGCGCCAGAACGTCGAACACAACCGCAAAGTCCAGCTTCTCCCAACCCATGCCGCGCGCGGCGGTCAGGAACTCATTGCTGATGGCGGTGGTGGGAAGGGGAACATTCAGTTTGCGGCCCAACTCCATCGCCAGCAGCATGTCCTTCTGCATCATGTTGACGTCGAACCACGCTTCTTCCGGCTGCTGCAACACGAAAGGACCGCGGTACACGATCATTGGCGAAGCGATCGCGCTGTGAATCATTACGTCCACGGCAACCTCGCGTGCAATTCCGCTCTTTTCCGCCAGCAGCACTCCTTCCGAGAACGCCAGCATCTGCGCCGCTAATTGCAGGTTCAGCGCGATCTTCATCGACAACGCCACGCCGTTGTCGCCGACGTGCGTTACTTTTGGGCCGATATCCAAGAGCAACGGCTTCAGGAGCTCGAAAGTTTCCTTGCGACCGCCGACCATCACGGAGAGTTTGCCTTGCTGCAAAGTGATCACGCTGCCGGAGACCGGAGCGTCGATCATATCGGCGCCCTTCTCGCGAACTTTCGCAGCTAGCCTGCGGCTCACTTCCGGGCTCACCGTGCTCATGTCAATGTGGAACTTGCCAGCGGCCATGCCAGCAAGCAATCCATCCGGCTCGTCCGTGACCGCCGCGAGTGCGGCGGCATTCGTCACCATAGTGAACGTCACATCCGACGCAGCCGCCACCGCCTTCGGGGAGTCGGCAAACTTCATCCCCTTGTCGATCAACCACTGCGCCTTGGAGCGCGTCCGATTGTAGCCAGTCAACGTGTGCCCTTTTTCGAGCAGACGGGCGACCATATTGCCGCCCATCACACCGAGGCCGATGAATCCGAGTTTTGCCATTGAACGATTCCCTTTCGTCTTCTTCTGTAAGATCCGTCTATGAAATCCGCGCTTATGAATTCGGTTTTGCGGGCGAATCGCTTTTAGCTGGAGAAGACGAATCCGCCAGCACCTGCTGGAGATGAGCGCGCATCGCCGCTCGCGCCGCCTCCGGATCGTGCTGCTCGATTGCCGCCAGGATTCGCTTGTGGTGGTACTGCCCGCGCTCCGGTCCTCCGTCCACATTGAAAATCCGGCTGCGCTGTTCGCGCAAAAGACCGACAATCGAATCCAGAAGCGAGAGAATCAGAGGATTTCCGGCTGCTTCGGCCAGCGCCAAATGGAAATCGAGATCCGCTTCCACGTAGGCGTCGGGGTCGCCCAGGTTGCGATCCATCACGGCGACTGCTTCCCGCATGGTGCTCAGCAGTTGTTCCTCAATTCGGAGAGCAGCCAGGCCGGCAATCTCCGGCTCCAGCACCAGCCGCAACTCGGCCAGGTGCGCCGATCCTTCCTGCTGGTTGACGCGGATCATCAGATCGAGCGACTGCCGAATCGCCTGCGAAGTACCATTGGTCACGAAGGTGCCGCGTCCGGAATAAGCTTCGACCAGGCCTTTTTCACGCAAGGTCTTCACGGCTTCGCGCACCGCGGTGCGGCTTACCCCAAAGCGCTGGGCCAGATCGCGCTCCGCCGGCAACTGGTCGCCGGGCTTCAATTGGCCCTTCAGAATGGAGTCTTCCACCTGCTGCACAATCTGCTCGTACAAGCGGGACGTCCTTACTATCCTGTACACGGGCTTGGCGGCTAGGGAATCTACCGGTTCGTTTGTCATCATGGAACCCTCAATCACAGCAGGGGAAGAATTCATATCGGTATAGTGGTCCAACCAATCTACCACACACTAGAGAACGCGGCATCCTGTCTTTTTCCGTTGCTGGAACCAAAATCTCTTAAGAACTAATCCGCGAACCGACCGGTATCTGGCGGCAAGCGGTTTGTGGTCCGACCACAATACTACTTGACAGGTAGGCCATGTCAAGGCTATATCTTCAAATCGCCCGATCTTTTTTCCCAGATCAAAACCGGTCGCAAGGGGTGCGGCCAAGAAAAATTGTCCCATCCTCTTTGAGGATTTGGAGGTCCGTAATGCATTCTCCGTCGAATGGCATTCGAGTCTTCGGCATCGTTTGCCTGCTGCTCGCCCTGTCTGTTCCCATGTTTTCCCAAACCACCTCTGGCCGCATCCTTGGGAGCGTCAGCGATCAATCCGGGGCCGGTGTGGCTGGAGCCGCGGTCGTCATCACCGATGTTCAGCGCGGCACGACTCGCGCGGTGGCCACCGATGATTCCGGAAATTACGTCGCCACGCAGTTACAGCCGGGAGTTTACAAAGTTCGCGCGGAAGCGAAGGGTTTCAAAACGGTGGAGCGCCCAAACATCGTCGTGGAAGTCGCGCAAGACGTGCGCGTTGACATCTCGCTCCCGACCGGACAGGTTTCCGAGACGGTGGTCGTGACGGACGAGGTTCCGCTGGTCAACACCACCTCCTCGACCTTGGGTGGCACGCTGAGCAACGCCGAGATCAACGACCTCCCGTTGAACGGCCGCAACTACGAGAACCTTTTGCAGCTGCGTCCCGGAGTGGAGCGCTATCCCGGCGGCGGATTCTCGACGACGAGCACGAACGGACTGCGCGCGGAAGATAACGCCTACTTCGTGGAAGGCTTGTTCAACAGCGAGCCCTACTCCGGCCAGGCCATCATCAACGGCGCCGGTATCGCCGGCGATTCGGCGACGATTCTGCCGATCGACGCAATTCAGGAATTCAATGTAGAAGAACTGGCGCCAGCCGAATTCGGGTGGAAGCCGGGGGCGGTGGTGAACGTCGGCCTCAAGTCCGGCACCAACCAGATTCACGGCACCGGTTTCGCCTTTGGCCGCGACGGCGTAATGGACGCGCGAAATTTTTTCAACACCGTACCCAACGCCAAGCTGGCAAGAGCGTTAGAGCAATACGGCGGGAGCGTCGGCGGCCCAATCGTGAAGGACAAAGTCTTTTTCTTTGGCGCCTACGAAGGACAGATTTATGACGTAGGAAACTCCTTCGGCGGCGTTACCAGTCCGTCCATGGTCCACATGTCGTCGAACGGGACCTGTGCGAACGGGTTTTTGGGTGACTGTGCCAACAGTATTCCCGACACGATTGCAGACCTAACGGGGCACCAGGGCGTCAGCAACGCCAGCTTGCTAATCGCCGGCTGTCCCGCGGGTGTTTGCAACGGCACCGGCTTCCCGACGAATAACCAAACGGATATCAGCTCCGGCCTAACCGCCGCGCAGGCCATCTCCATCCCGAATGGATTCTCCAACGACGTCAAAGTTTACAACGTGGTCGGTAAAGTCGATTTGAACATCAACCAGAAGAACCGTATCAGCGGGATGTACTTCTTCGGGAACAACACGGGGACGGTCGAAGACTTTCCGGAATTGCAATCGAAGTGGCGATCGGACATTCACACGCGCGCCCAGGTGGTTGGCGGAAGCTGGGCGTGGAATCCCAATCCCCATTGGGTGAACGAATTACGCGTTGGATATAACCGCCTTTACCAGCCGACGTTGCCGGGCGATCTCAACACACCCGCGTCCGCTTACCAGCTCGACACCGGCGTCTCGGGTCCATTCACGGGCGGACTGCCGCGCATCGGGTTTGGCGGATATTTCTTTCCCGGCTTGGGTGGCTTCAAATGGCCAAAGTTCCAGGGACCGGACTCCATCACGCAGGTCATCGACCACGTTTCCCGCACCGCTGGCAGCCACGCCATTAAGTTCGGCGGCGAGTTGCATCGCAGCGACGTCAGGAACGCCGCCTACGGGAATGCGCGAGGCAGCATTACTTTCTTGGGCTCGGTGTTGAACGGCACCACTTCTACACCGCTCGAGGACTTCTTTGCCGGCTTGCCGTTTAAGTCGACGTTGGAGGTGGGAAATCCGACGCTGCAACTCCATAACTGGGCCTATAGCGGATTCTTCCAGGATGACTGGCGGGCCACCAAGCGTCTGACGGTGAACTTCGGAGTGCGATACGAGTTCAGCAGTGTTCCCCAGGAAGCTCACAACCTGCTGGGTAACTTTGACCCGAACGTCGGCTTGGTGCAGGTCAACACGGGCGCCAATAAGATCAGCAGCCTCTATAAGCCTGACCACAAGAACTTCGCGCCGCGCTTCGGATTTGCCTGGGATACGAACGGCAAGGGATCGACCGTGATCCGGGGCGGCGCCGGGCTGGTTTACGAAACCGTGAACTGGCAGTCGTTCATCGCCTTCAACAACGCCTTTGGCCCGGGCAGCGTTCCGACGGCGGGCATCGTACCGGGCGGCACGATCACGACCGGAAACATCACAGTAAAGAATTTCCTGTCGTTCGTTGATCCCGGGACGACCTGGGACAACACTCCGGTCTACGGCAACAGCACCGCAATCAATTGCAACCCCAACACCGACCCACCCGGCAGTCCCTGCCCCATCATGAGCGTGGACCGCAATCTGACCACGCCTTATGTGTGGAACTGGACCCTTAGTATGCAACACGCATTTAGCCCGAACCTTACGCTGGAAATGGCTTATGTCGGTAACCATGGTGGGAACTTAACCGGCATTCGTGACATTAATCAGCCGCCGGTAGGCTCGGGCTGGCCAGCGGCAAACGTCGCCACTTGCAACGCCAATCTCATCCCAAATCCAACTCCAGGCGGGCCGCCCCAGTACGACGTCAATAACACACTCAACAATGGCGCCCCCTGCCAAGTCGCCGGCGAGGTGGGACCTTTTAACACGAAGTTTCCATACCTAAGCAACATTTTCCAGATGGGCAACGTCTATCGGTCCAATTACAACGGCCTGCAGACGACGCTGAACGCGAGAAATTTCCATGGCCTGAGCATGGTGGCCGGATACACCTACTCGCACTCTCTCGATAACGTGGGCGCAAACTGGGATTTCGGTTACGGATCGGGATTGCCGCAGAACGCTTACAACCCGAAAGCCGAATACGCCAACAGCGATTTCGATGTCCGGCATCGCCTCACGGTTTCGCTCACCTACGCTATCCCCGGCAAGAAGGGGTACGCACAGACCCTGGAAGGTTGGGAACTCAACTCCATCATCACTTTGCAAAGTCCGCAACACTGGGGGGTGATGGATGAAGGAACCGATGCTGCCGGCATAGGTCCGTTGCCCGTCAGTCCTCCAGCGAACAGCCCCATCCGGTGGAATTTCTATGGGAACCCGAACGACTTCAAGTCCGGGCCAACAGGCACTCCATTCTTCCCCGGACAAAATGCTCCTTCCGCCCCGACTAGTAATGCGGCCTGCAATGCAAAAGCTCTGGCGCTGGATGGAGGAGCCCCGGGCGCAGCAACCGAATCATTGGCCTTTCACGGCTGCTACGCCAAAGGCAATTCCATTATGATTCCTCCGCCACTGGGAACCTTCGGCACCATGGGCCGCAACATTTTCCCTGATTCCGGTTTCAAAAACGTGGACTTCTCGCTCGCTAAGAACTGGCACTTTGGTGAGCGCTTCCACGCCCAATTCCGGGCCGAGTTCTTCAATATTTTCAACCATCCCAACTTCGCCAATCCTTATGGCGGGCAGAATGGTTTCGGCTTCAATGATCCTTCCGTGGGTGGCTTCGGCTGCGGCTGTGCCACTCCGGACGTCGCTGCCGCCAACCCGGCCGTGGGTTCGGGAGGCCCGCGCTCGGTTCAACTCGGTCTGAAGCTGATTTTCTAGCAAGCCACGTTTCCCCTACGACGGGGCCGGACGATCCTCCGGCCCTATCTTTTTCACCTGGAGAGAAATCATCCCGTGTCGAAACCGTTCGAGCATCACGATCCAGCCGCTTCACTAATCGGGACGTTGGCACTAGCGCTGGCGTTCCCCCTCTTGCTGAGCGTTCCCTCCTTCTCGCAGCAGCGCACCGAGCGCACCATTGACGAGATCAAGACAGAAGCCGTTCACCGCGCCGAAGTCGGACAGTATCCGCTCATCGGACTCGATCCCGGCGACGTCAAGGAAGCCTTCACGTCCATCCATACTCGCGATAAAGACGAGTGGGCGGCGGGCTTTATGGGAGTGGCCGATCGCTACATGAATGAAGCCAAGTCGCTGGAGAAAACCGACCCGGCGAAAGCGAATGCCGACTACATCCGCGCCTGGCGGCTTTATTCCTTTGGACGCTGGCCCATCCCCGCTTCTCCCGGCAAGCAGCGCTCCTACGAAAAAGCCATCGAGGCTTTCCTGGCCCACGCTCGCTTCTGGGATCCGCCGCTCGAAATTGTGAAAATTCCCTTCGAAGGAAAAGAGATCATCGGCTACCTCCGCCTGCCGAAAAACGCGAACGGGCCCGTGCCGCTGGTGCTGGCCGTGAATGGACTGGACAGCCGCAAGGAAGATTTGGCGGAGAGCTTCAGCGCGATCCTGCCGTTCGGTGTCGGATATCTGGCCGTCGATGGTCCGGGCACTGGACAGAACCCGATCAAAGTCAGTGAGAATGCGGAGCGCATGCTCTCGCGCGTGCTCGACTACATTGCTACGAGGCCCGAGATCGACAAAAACCGCGTGGCCATACACGGCGTGAGTTGGGGTGCGTATTGGGCCACGAAGATGGCCATCGTAGAGCATGCCCGCTTGCGGGGAGCGAGCGCCCAGTCACCGCCCACCGATAAGTTCTTTCAAAAAGACTTTCTGATGAATTCCTTGATCGGTAACCGCGAATATCTCTTCGATCAGGTTCCGGCGCTGATGGCTATTTTCGACAACGTGAAAACCGTCGATGAAATGGCGGAAGTCTTGCCGAAGATGTCGCTGGTCAAACAAGGACTGCTCGGCAAGCCGATGGCGCCGATGCTCATTCTTGCCGGAGTGCTCGATACCCAGGTGCCGATCGACGACATTTATCTGCTCCTCGACAAAGGCGACGTGCCGAAGACCGCGTGGATCAATCCGCAAGGCGGTCACCTCGGCCGGCAAGTCGGAGTGTGGCCCGATCCGCGCATCTTCAAAGAGGTGATCATTCCATGGCTGGTGCGCACGCTGGAAGCTGAACCCGCGAAAGAGAGTCATTAAGGTTTCAATTCCCTTTCCGTCAACCGCGAACTAAGAAACTTCCTCTGATGGTCTTCTGCCGGCCTGCGCCGTCGATTACACTCAGCATGGCGAGGAGAGCATGCGAGTTGCGATTACGAAGAAACCGTCGCGTTCGGTACTCGCCCCGGTGCGCACGGTATTTCGGGCCGTGGTGGTAACGGTTGTGCTCGATGCCCAACAACTGGACGAACCCAGTTGGCTGGCGTTGGAAGCACAGGTGGAAGATCTTCTCGAGCTTCGACCACCAGCTCTGCGGCGGCAGCTGCAACTCTTTCTACGCGCGATCGAGTGGCTGCCGGTCGTGCGCTATGGCCGCACTTTCGCTGGGTTGGGAGACGAGCAACGCAGCCGCGTCCTCCGTTACTTGCAGGATCACCCGCTAGAACGCATCCGCTGCGGATTCTGGGGGCTGCGTACACTCGCATTTTTGGGCTATTACGGACGGCCCGAAGGCGCGCGCGCCATCGGCTATCGTCCCGATCCACGCGGTTGGGAGGCGATGCAATCAAGATGAAGCGCCGCAGCTATGACATCGTGATCATCGGCTCCGGCGCCGGCGGAGGAACGGTGGCCCAGGAGCTGTCGCCGCTATGCCGCGACGGCGTGAGCATCGCAGTCCTCGAGAAAGGTCCGCAACTCCGCGATGAGGAATTTACGGGCCGCGAAGTGGAGATGGCCAAGGCGCTCTACGAGGACGGCGGAGGCTTCCTCACCGCCGAGCAAACCATGACGCTGGCCTTCGGCAGCGCGTATGGCGGGTCGACGGTCGTGTATACGGGCACATCGCTGCTTCCCCCGGAACGAATTCTGCGGCGCTGGAACGTGCCGGGGCTAACCTTTGCGGACGTGGAACAACGCGCGCGAAAGTATGTGGCGGAGAACAACGTCCACCTGCTGGAGGAGTCGCTGCTCAACCAGAACAACCGGCTGTTCGTCGAGGGATGCCGGCGGCTCGGCTATCGCGTTCAGCAGTTTCCGGTAAACCTGAAAGGGTGCCGGGGCTCGAGCCTCTGTAATCTGGGCTGTCCGAACCAGGCGAAGCAAGGCACGAATCGTGTCCAGTTGCCGCGCGCGGAGCGTAACGGAGTGGAGGTCGTGACGCGCTGCGACGTGCTGCGGATCGAAAGCAAGAAGATCTTTGTCCGGGTCACTGAGAAAACCGAAGGCACTAAAGGCGAGCCCTCGACGTGGGAAGCGGGCGAATACCAGATCGACGCCAAAGTCGTAGTGGTTTGCGCCGGAGCGGTGAATTCTCCGGCGCTGCTGCTGCGGTCTGGATTCGGCCGGACCCTGCCGCGATTGGGACGCGGGTTTACCTGCCATCCGGCATTCATTATGGTTGCCGAACACAGCCGGCCGATCACCAACGCAGTCGGTCACCCCAAGAGTTTCTACCTCGACCAGTTCGCGGAGAGCGATCACTTTCTGCTCGAGACCTGCATGTACTTCCCGTTCGTCACCGCTAAGGCGATGGTTGGGTTCGGTGAGGAACACAGTCGCTTCATGCGAGCCTTTCCGCGGCTGCAGATGATCCTGGTGCTGGCGTGCGATGAAGTGGATGACTACAATCGCGTGACGATCGATGGCGATGGGCGCCCGGTGGTCCACTACCGCTTCACGCCGGAGGTGATTCACGGCCTGGTGCAGGGTGCGATTACGTCGGCGAAGATCTCTTTCGCGGCCGGGGCGGTGCGGGCGCATGTGCCGGTTTCAAGCTCTCCGACGATTGAACGCGCGGATGCAGAACGTCTCGACCAGATTTCGCAACACGCGGAGTTCAAACCCGGAAAGCTTTCGATCTCAGCCGCGCACTTGCAGGGAGGTTGCGCGATGGGGAGCGGTCCCGACGATTCGGTGACCGATTCCTGTGGCCGGGTGCATGGAGTGCCGTGGCTGCATGTGGCCGATTCGAGCCTGTTTCCGAATTCGCTGGAAATCAATCCTTACTTGACCATCATGGCCCTGGCTGACCGTGTGGCGGAGACCATCCGCAAGAATGTGAAGGCGCTGCTATGAGCAAACTGCAATGAGCAAGATGACGGGCGGTGACATCGTCGTGCGCGCGCTGGAAGATGAAGGTATAGGTTTCACTTTCGGCATTCCGGGCACACACAACATCGAGCTTTACGATTCACTCGCCCGATCCAGGAGCGTGCGCCCCGTCCTCGTCACCGATGAACAGAGCGCTTCTTTCATGGCCGATGGAGTGGCGCGTGCTTCCGGGCAACTTGCGGCCGTGAACCTGGTTCCCGGAGCAGGACTGACACACGCGCTCTCGGGGATTGCCGAAGCATATCTCGACGGAATCCCCATGCTCGTCCTCGCTTGTGGGATTCGGCGCGATACGGGAAGGGCGTTCCAACTCCACGACGTCGACCAACTCGCCATCGCGCGACCCGTAACCAAGGCCCAGTTGCGCGCGGAGCAAGGACAAGGACAGGAAATCTACGCGACCGTTCGCCGCGCTTGCCAAATCGCGCGCCTTGCCCCGGCCGGTCCGGTGTTGGTCGAGATTCCCGCGGAGCACTACCTCTTCCGTCATGACACCGATCTGCAGGCACCCGATTCACCGCCGGCGGCGCCAACTCCAAAGACTCAAGGGGAACTTGTCGAGCGCGCTCGCCAATGGATCGAAGCCAGCCACCGACCTCTCCTTTATCTCGGGCTCGGGGCCATCGAAGCAGGCGCCGACCTCGTAGCTTTGGCCGAGCGACTGAATGCTCCGGTGGCTACGACCATCTCCGGTAAAGGCGTTTTCGACGAAACGCATCCCCTTTGGTTGTGGTGTGGCTTTGGTACTGCCGCACCTTCGTTCGTGCGCAAGATCGCAGCCTCTTGCGATCTTACGTTGGCGATCGGTTGCCGCTTCTCTGAGGTGGGCACGGGAAGCTATGGCATGACGCCACCCGGCAAACTGATTCATGTGGATATCGATCCTTCGGTACTGGGAAGAAACTACCCCGCGGATCTGCCCGTAGTTTCGGATGCCGCAAGTTTTGTCGCCTCCCTGCTTCCTCATCTGGCGTCGCGCGCAGTGGATGAGTCATTGCGACGCGACATAGGTTCCGGCCACAAAGAGGTCAGGCAAGGATGGACAACGCCTGATAATTCCGAAGGAGCGTACCCACCCCACCTCTTGGCGACCGTTCAAGAACTGGTTGGGAACGACGCGATCTATACCACCGATAGCGGCAACGGGACTTTCCTGGCCATGGAGTGCTTACGGCTGCCGCATCGGCGTTCGTTTCTGGCGCCGGTTGACTATTCGTGTATGGGTTACGCAGTGCCGGCCGCACTCGGCGCTGCACTCGCCTGTCCCGATCGCCCGGTGATTTGCCTAGCGGGCGATGGCGCGTTCTTGATGACTGGATTGGAACTGCTCACCGCGCGCCAGCTAAGTCTGCCTGTAATCGTGTTAGTCTTGCGCGACCGCGAGTTAGCGCAGATTGCGCAGTTTCAGCAAATTGCGCTTGGCGAGAAGACCTGCAGTGATCTTCCCGACTATGACTTAGCCTCCATTTGCCGGGGTGTCGGTGTCGAGTACCTCGCCTTGCGTCGTGACTCCGATGCGGAGGCGATTCTCAAACAGGCGCTTATACTAACTGGGTCCGGTCGCCCGGTCGTCGTCGAGGTCACAATCGACTATTCGCAGAAGACCTACTTCACACGCGGCGTGGTGCGCACAACTCTGGGCCGGTTGCCTTGGCCCGATCGTCTACGCTTTGTATTGCGCGCTATAGGACGAAAGCTGGGGTAAGAGGCGGAAAAGACCAGGATGGTCCGACTCCCGCCGCCTCCACTACGTGCCTACCGAGTTGGGGACAACTTACAGGCCCCTTTGCACGAGATTCCAGCACTCCCGGGCGATCATCCAGTCTTCCTGTGCGTGAATCACCAAAACGCGGACGGTGGCATCCAGCGCAGAGATATCCACGTCGTTGTCCGAGGGCGATTGCGCGTTCTTTCCCGGATCGAGCCGCAAACCCAGGAACGCGAAATTGTCACACACCGCGGCGCGGACATCGGGTGAGTTTTCGCCGACTCCGGCCGTGAATACGAGAGCATCCACTCCGCCCAGCACTGACATCATGGCCCCGATTCCCTGTCGCAGACGATGAACATACATATCGAACGCCAGTTTCGCGCGTTGGTGACCGCTCTTGCTGGCGGCTAGAATCTGCCGCATATCGCTGGAAATTCCCGATACGCCGAGTAAGCCCGATTTCTGATTCAGAACCTCATCCAGTTGCTCGCCAGAAAACTGTCTTTGTCGCATTAGATAAGTGAGGATACCGGGGTCTACGGAGCCGGAGCGGGTGCCCATCATAAGACCCTCCAGCGGGGTAAAACCCATGGTCGTATCCACGCTTCGACCTTCGCGAATCGCCGCCAACGAGCAGCCGTTGCCCAGGTGGCAGGTCACGAGTTTCAGGGAATTCAAGTCCTTGCCCAGCAGATGGGCGGCACGCTGGGCACAGTATTGGTGATTGATCCCGTGGAATCCGTAGCGGCGAATTCCCTGCTCGAACCATTCATAAGGACCGGGATAGGTGGCTGCCGATAAAGGCATGGCGCGATGAAACCCAGTGTCGAAGACCGCGACCTGCGGCACTGGGCCCAGCAATTTCGCCGCAATCTCCATGCCTTCCAGTTCGGCGTGATTGTGGAGAGGCGCAAACGCGGAAACACCTTCGATCGCCGACTTGATCTCAGGCGTTACGATCGAGGGCTCGAAATGTTGGGGGCCACCGTGGACCACCCGATGCCCCACAACATCGATATCGGACGGGGCCGAAATGGCTTGCGTCTCGCCGCTCCACAAGTTCTGGAGCAAGCGCTCGATGTCTTCCCGGCGAGAGCCGCCCGAGGTTACGTGCTTTCGGGAAACTCCGCGGGAAGTCTTGATCGAGTATTGCGCCTGGGCATGGTTATGGTCATTGTCATTGTCATTGGCCCACTCGATCTTCCCTTCCCAAACCGAAAGCGGCGGGTCGTCGGGGAGCGTATCCCCAAGCTTGTAGAGACAGCTTTTCTGGCTGCTGGAACCGGAGTTGAGAACAAGCACGTTCATCAGTAGGGCCAAGTCCAGTCGCGGATTTCCGGCAAATCATCGCCGTATTCGTAAATGTATTGTTTGTGCTCGACTAGTTTGTTGCGCAGCAACTGCTTAAAGTGGCCTCCGACTTTCTGCAGCCTGGGAACGCGGTCCACCACATCGCCGGCCAGGTGAAAACGATCCAAATCGTTCATCACCGTCATATCGAACGGCGTTGAGGTTGTGCCCTCTTCCTTATAGCCGCGCACATGGAGATTGGCATGATTATGCCGGCGATAGGTTAAGCGGTGAATCAACCAGGGATAGCCGTGATAGGCGAAGATGATCGGCTTATCCACCGTGAACATGGAATCGAAGTCAACGTCGGAAAGACCATGCGGATGCTCGCTCGAAGGCTGAATGGTCATCAGATCGACGACGTTCACCACACGAATCCCGATGTCGGGAAAATGTTGGCGCAACAGATCGACTGCCGCCAAGGTTTCGAGCGTGGGGACGTCGCCCGCGCAGGCCATCACGACATCGGGTTCGGCGCCGTTGTCCGTGCTTGCCCACTCCCAAATTCCAATCCCGGTGGTGCAATGTTCGATGGCCGACTCCATGTTTAGAAACTGCAGCGCGGGTTGCTTGCCGGCGACGATCACATTGACATAGTGGCGGCTCCGCAGACAATGATCGGCAACCGACAGCAGGCAATTCGCGTCGGGCGGAAGGTACACGCGAACGATGTCGGCTTTCTTATTTACTACATGGTCGATGAAGCCGGGATCCTGATGCGTGAATCCGTTGTGATCCTGCCGCCAGACATGGGAAGTTAGTAAGTAGTTGAGTGATGCGATGGGACGCCGCCACTCAATTTCGCGGGTCACCTTCAGCCACTTGGCGTGCTGGTTGAACATGGAGTCAATAATATGGATGAACGCCTCGTAGCAGGAGAAGAAGCCATGGCGGCCGGTGAGTAAGTAGCCTTCGAGCCAACCCTGGCACATGTGCTCACTGAGCATCTCCAGCACACGGCCATGCTGCGAGAGATGTTCGTCGACCGGGAGGATGGGCTCCATCCATTGCTTGCCGGTGACCTCAAAAAGGGCGTCCAGCCGGTTCGAGGCCGTTTCATCGGGGCCGAAGACACGGAAGTTCCTTGAGTCCGCGTTCAGCTTCATCACGTCGCGCAAGAATCCCCCGAGCACACGCGTAGCTTCCGCATTCTCGGTTCCGGGCTTCGGGACGCTGACGGCATAATTACGGAAGTCGGGCATGACCAAATCCCGCAACAGCAAGCCGCCATTGGCATGAGGGTTCGCTCCCATCCGGCGATCGCCTTTGGGAGCTAGTTCGGCCAGTTCCGGAATCAATCTTCCCTTCGGGTCAAACAATTCCTCGGGACGATAACTTCTGAGCCAGTCTTCCAGAATCTTCACGTGTTCCGGCTTCGACTGCAGGTCAGCGACCGGCACCTGATGGGCGCGCCAGGTGCCCTCGATGGGTTTTCCGTCGACCACTTTGGGTCCCGTCCAACCCTTCGGGCTGCGCAAGATCACCATCGGCCACAGGGGCCGATTCAACCCTCCGCCATTGTGAGCGTTGTTTTGCCGAGCGTTGTCCTGGCGAGCGGCGTCTTGAATCGATCGAATTTCGCTCACAATGGCGTCTAACGTCCCAGCCATGAGTTGATGCATGGCTTCGGGCTCGTGTCCCTCGACGAAATACGGTTTCCAGCCATAGCCAGTGAAGAGATGGGTAAGTTCCTCATCGCTCATTCGCGCGAGCAGCGTCGGATTTGCGATCTTGTAGCCGTTGAGGTGGAGAATCGGCAACACGGCGCCGTCCCCGACCGGATCCAGAAACTTATTGCAATGCCAACTGGTGGCTAGCGGCCCCGTTTCCGCCTCGCCGTCTCCCACCACGCAGCACCCCACGAGGTCGGGATTGTCGAACACGGCGCCGCAAGCGTGCATGATCGAATATCCCAGCTCCCCGCCTTCGTGGATGGAGCCGGGAGTCTCAGGCGCCGCATGACTCGGAATTCCGCCGGGGAAGGAAAATTGTTTAAACAGCTTCTTCATGCCCTCTTCGTTTTGGGGAATGTTGGGATAAAACTCGCTGTAGGTGCCCTCCAGGTACGTGTTCGCAACCATTCCGGGCCCGCCATGGCCGGGGCCGGCAAAATAGATGGCATTCAGATCGTAGTTCTTAATCAGGCGATTGAAGTGGGCGTAGATGAAGTTCAAGCCGGGCGTCGTGCCGAAGTGTCCGAGTAGTCGCGGCTTGATGTGCTCGACCTTCAGGGGTTCGCGCAGAAGCGGATTTGCATATAGATAAATCTGGCCGACCGAGAGATAGTTGGCAGCGCGCCAGTAGGCGTCAATCTTGCGTAGATCTTCGGGAGTGAGGGGCTGGATGTCGACGCGGTGCTGAGCGGGGGGCAAAGTGGTTGAGGGAGTCATGGAATCCTGCCTTTCTCTTGCCTGTAGTTTCCTATCTTAAGTTTCCTGGAGTCCCCTCGGCTAGCACCCGAAAAGACAGAGGCCGCCGAAAAGCGGTCCCACCCCTACGCAACGCTTGATAATATGGCGTGGTAGACAGTGCGCTTTCATGAAAACAGGAACTGGCGGGAAGGCCCTGGGCCAACCGGCTCCTGCCTTCGTGATCCTCGTCACGGGCCACTGTACCGCCGGTCATGGCTGCGGAGAATACGGGCATTGAAACTGGATGATTGGATTGAGGACGGGAGGACGTCATGTCGATGATGTTATATCGCCTCGTTCGGATGATCGAGACCCGCTCCCAAGAGCTGGCCATTTCCCTTCTCGATCGAGTCCAAAATTCGCGGTTTACCCAAAACTACCGTGAGAACGTCCCCCCGGAAGAACTGAAAGAACGGGTGTACGAGATCTACCGTCATTTAGGGGAATGGCTGATCGGGAAAGACAAACTCCACCTGGAACAGCGCTACCTGCAGATCGGGGCGCGGCGGGCCACCCAGCAGGTGCCCGTGAGCGAAGTGATTTGGGTGATCGTTTTGACCAAGGGGAACCTGTGGGACTTCATCAGGAAAGAATCGGTTCTGGACCGACCCTCGGAAATGCTCGGCGAAATGGAAATGCTGCAGTTGCTGGAGCAGTTCTTTGATCGAGCCATCTACTATGCCGCGGTCGGTTACGAACTCGCGGAGCACACTCTCAAGGACCCGAGCGCACCGTCCACAAAGGATTAGCAGCCCGTGGCGCAAGTACGATTTGTATCGGAGTATGCCTTCAGGCATACCGCAGGCGGGGTGTTATGAATACGCCTTTCCGCAGCCTGTTTAGCCGCTGAGGGCCGCTGCCGCGTGGAACGCGACTTTTTCCGCAGCCTGTTTAGGCGCTGGTCTTGGACGCTGGAGTTTCACCACAGGCGGTTAGCGTAAGCACGGAACAGGAAGTTCCGGCGGTCAGGAGTTGACCATATCTTCCAGGGCGGCTTTGTTGCGGATAATCAGGTTTGCGCCCTTGAACTGCACGAGTTGTTTCCTCTTAAACTGCGAGAGCAAGCGGCTGACGGTTTCCCGCGTCGTGCCAATGATTTCGGCGATTTCCTCATGGGTCAGCGTCAGCTTCACCTGCAGAGGATCTCCATTACCCGCCGCATTGGACCATCCCAGCAGTAATTTTGCGAATCTCTCGGACGGGGAGTTGGTAAGTCCCAGGGTGCGGATTCCTTCATACGCGGTGTAGTAATTGCGGCTTAACTCCTCCGCCACTCGCAAAGCCACGATGCCATGCTCGCGCAAAAAGTGCATTAAGGCATCCCGGGTAATGAAATTTGCCTGGCCGGGCTCGATCATCTCGGCGGTCACTTCGTAAGGCCGATTGGAAATCGTGGCGCTGAGCCCCAGAACATCTCCCGGCTCGGAGATTCTGGTGATGACGGTCCTGCCCTCCGCCGACGAGGTCGAAAGCTTCGCTTTCCCCGCGCAGAGCACGAATACGCCGCGCGGCTGCTGTCCCTCGATAAACAGCATGGCGGATTTTGGATAGACCGCGGTGGATTTGATCTCATTCAGCCGCTGCAGCGCGGCTTCCGGCAGATGGCAGAACAAATGTTCCTCACGCATCGGGCAGGCCAGGCAGTTGTCGAGGATGTTCAGCCCGTAGGGCGCACGCATTCGCCACCGCTCTCCGCGAAAATTGTATCACCGATCGGGTCTGTGATCAGGATCACAAAAACGCGTGACTGTAAACATGGTCGCCAAATCCTTCTGCGAGGAGACTCTATACACCACGGGAGGCTTGGGGCAGCTGTACCGAGGGCGGGTTTCGATGTACTTCGATAGCACCGCAACCGCTGCCGGTGCGACGCCGGATCGAGGAGGGTAATAACACCATGACTACTGAGGAAGCACTTCGATTTCGAGTCATTGCCTGGTGGGCGTCTGGTCGAACCGGCATTGCAAGATCCAGTTCCGCACCCAATGCGATCCACTTCACCTCCCCGCCGGCGTTTGGCGGCTTGGAAGGCAGGTGGACACCTGAGGACTTGCTGTTATGCGCGGTCGCCAGTTGCTATACGACTACCTTTCGGGCACTCGCGGATAATTCGAAGCTGGCCTACACCGACCTGCAGGTGGAAGTGGAAAGCGCCATCGGCAAAGCCGACACCGGATATACTTTTGGCGAAGTGCTCATTCGTGCATATTTGATGATTCCGCGAGAAGAGGAGCGGGAACGGGCCATCAGGCTCTTGCACAAGGCCAAAGAGAAATGCCTGGTATCTCGCGCTCTCTCGGTGGAACAGACGTTTGAACCCCGTGTGCAGGTAGGGGAACAGCGAGCGGAACTCGGCCAACCGCTGCCAGTTTCCGACAAAGAGGCCTATCGATGAAACCCGAGAGCATCACGATTCTCGCGCTGGCCAGAGTTGCCGCATGACGTTGATAGGTTCCACCGAGGCTGATCTCAGCCGACGAGCGCCGAATTCCGTAGAGAAACAGATGAATGCCGTTGGGAAACGGACGCTCCCCGATAGCTACGGCCTCGACACCATGTTCGCTCCCACTTCGGTGGCCGTCATCGGTGCGACCAGCCGTCCCGGCACGGTGGGGCGCACCGTTCTCGAGAACCTGCTGCGCGGCAGTTCGCTACGGAAAGTGTATGCCGTCAACGCGAAGCATCCGGAAGTGCTCGGGCTTAAAAGCTACAGCAGCATTCACGACGTGCCCCAACCGGTGGACTTGGCGGTCATTACCACCCCGGCAACGACGGTCCCGCAGATTGTTGGAGAATGCGTGGATGCCGGCGTCAGCTCCGCAATCGTGATTTCCGCCGGATTCAGAGAGCGCGGTGCGGAAGGCGCGGCGCTCGAACGACAAATCCAAGAGCACCTGCGGCGCAGTTCCATGCGCCTGATTGGTCCCAACTGCCTGGGTATTATGAACCCGTCGGTCGGGTTGAATACCACGTTCGTAAAAGATCCGCCCAAGGCGGGGAATGTTGCGTTCCTGAGTCAGAGTGGAGCGCTGCAGGTCGCGATCCTCGACTGGAGCGCGCGCGAACAAGTTGGCTTCAGCGCCATCGTCTCAACCGGTTCGATGCTCGATGTGGGTTGGGGGGATTTGCTCGACCACTTTGGCGACGACCCGAACACCAAGAGCATTTTGATCTACATGGAGTCGGTGGGAAACGCCCGGAGGTTCTTGTCCGCCGCCCGTGAAGTCGCCCTCACCAAGCCGATTATCGTGATCAAAGCCGGCCGTTCGGAAGCGGCCTCCCGCGCGGCGTCATCGCACACGGGCGCGCTCACGGGCAGCGACGAAGTGCTGGATGCAGCCTTCCACCGTTCCGGAGTTTTGCGGGTCCACAATATCGCCGACCTGTTCTATATGGCGGAAGTGCTCAGCAAGCAACCCCGTCCCAAGGGTCCGCGGCTTACCATCCTGACCAACGCCGGCGGTCCCGGCGTGTTGGCCACGGACTCCCTGGTGGCCAACGGGGGAGAACTGGCCGAGCTTTCCCCGGACAGCCTGCAGCGCCTGAATGAGTTCCTCCCCGCTCATTGGAGTCATAGCAATCCCATCGATGTTCTTGCCGATACCGATTCCGAGCGCTTTGCTCGCGCCCTAGAAATCGCCTCGCAAGACCCGAACAGCGATGGACTCCTGGTCATCCTTGTCCCGCAAGCCATGGCCGATCCCCTGCAGGTTGCAGAAAGCTTGAAGCCTTATGCCAAAGGCCATAGCAAGCCGGTGCTCGCCAGCTGGATGGGAGGGAACAGCGTTGCGGCCGGAGAAGCCGTCCTGAATGCGGCGGGCATTCCAACCTTTCCTTATCCGGACACCGCCGCGCGAGCTTTCACGCACATGTGGCGATACACCTGCAACCTGCGCGGACTGTACGAGACGCCTAGCCTGACCGACCAATCGGAGGTGGGAGTCGCAGCTCGCAATCAGGTCGAGCAAATCATTCAGCATGTGCGGGAACAAGGCCGCGTTCTGCTCACGGAGTTGGAATCGAAGCAGTTGTTGTCGCTGTACGGCATCCCCACGGTTGCGACCCACGCTGCCGCCAGCGAGGACGAAGCGGTCACACTGGCGTCGCGACTTGGCTTTCCGGTTGTGCTGAAAGTCCTTTCCGAAACCATCACGCACAAAACGGATGTTGGCGGCGTCCAACTGAACTTGCCCGATGAATCGGCGGTCCGCTCCGCCTATCGCGCCATCGAGTCTTCGGTTGCGGAGAAAGCCGGCCCTGGCCAGTTCTCCGGCGTAAGCGTGCAGCCGATGGTGAAGCCCGATGGCTACGAGTTAATCCTGGGCAGCAGCGTGGATCCCCAATTTGGGCCGGTCATCCTTTTCGGCTCTGGCGGCCAGTTGGTCGAAGTGTATCGCGACCGCGCCCTGGCCCTTCCGCCGCTGAACACGACTCTGGCGCAGCGGATGATGGAGCAGACCAGAATCTTCACCGCACTGAAGGGCGTCCGCGGACGCCCGCCGATCGACATAACGGCTCTGGAGAACCTGCTAGTCCGCTTCAGTCAGCTCGTTCTCGAACAGCGCTGGATTGCGGAGATTGACATCAATCCCCTGCTCGCCTCACCGGAGCGCCTGCTGGCCCTCGATGCCCGAGTCGTGTTGCATGGGCCCGCCGTGACCCTCGACCAGTTGCCCAAGCCCGCCATCCGTCCCTACCCCTCGCAGTACGTCTCGTCCTGGACCATGAATGATGGGAATCAGGTCACGATCCGACCGATCCGTCCCGAAGACGAACCGCTAATCGCTAAGTTTCATGAGACGCTCTCCGATCGCAGCGTTTATTTGCGCTACTTCTGCTCCCTCAGCCTGAGCCGGCGTGTGGCGCATGAGCGGCTCTTGCGCATCTGTTTCGGCGATTATGACCGCGAAATGGCGCTGGTCGCCGAACATACCGATCCCGGCACGGGGGAACGCCGGATCTTCGGCGTCGGGCGCATGAACAAGCTTCACGGCAAGAATGAAGCGGAAGTCGCGGCGCTGGTTTCCGATAAGTATCAAAAGCTGGGGTTGGGATATGAATTGCTGCGCCGGATCGTCCAGATTGCTCGGGATGAAAAGTTAAGCCTGGTGTCCGCGGAAATGTTGCCGGACAACATGGGCATGCAGGCCGTCTTTAGGCGCCTTGGCTTTCACATTCGCGCGGATGAAGATCTAACATCGCTCCGGGCCACCTTGGAACTCTGAAATCAGTTCTCAGTTCTCAGTTCCCAGTAGCTTAGTTCTGAGTATCGAATTCCCGCTTCTCGCTGGGAACTGAGAACCGGGAACTGAGAACTTTGGCCTTTAGCTAACAGCTAACAGCCAAAAGCGTTTTTGTTTGCTTGGTGACCTGGATCACAGGTCTCCGTGAGCCGCGTTCCCGACAAGATCACTCCGCTCCGGCATTCTTATAGATGACCATTCCAGAGCAGTCCGGCGGACTCACCAGGAAATTCAGAAGGGGATGTCATGAAACGTAAGTTTAAGACCATGGACGGCAACGAAGCCGTCGCCAATGTTGCCTACCGCCTCAACGAGGTCATCGCCATTTATCCCATCACGCCGTCGTCGAACATGGGCGAATGGGCCGATCAATGGATGTCGGAAGACGTGCCCAACATCTGGGGCACCATCCCCCATGTGATTGAAATGCAAAGCGAAGGCGGCGCCTCTGGAGCGGTTCATGGCGCGCTCCAGACCGGAGCCCTGGCTACGACCTTCACCGCGTCGCAAGGCCTGCTGCTGATGATCCCGAACATGAACAAGATCGCCGGCGAACTGACGGCAACGGTATTTCATGTCAGCGCGCGCACGGTCGCCACCCACGCTCTCTCGATTTTCGGCGACCACTCCGACGTGATGATGTGCCGAACCACCGGATTCGCGCTGCTCGCGTCGAACTCTGTGCAGGAGGCGATGGACCTGGCGCTGATCGCGCACGCGGCCACGCTCGAAACCCGCATCCCCTTCGTGCATTTTTTTGACGGCTTCCGCACCTCGCATGAAGTAAACAAAATCGAGATGCTCACCGAAGACGACATGCGCGCCCTCATCAATATGGATCGTGTCTTCGAGCACCGCCAGCGCGCGCTTTCTCCCGACCATCCCGTGCTGCGGGGCAGCGCGCAAAACCCCGACGTCTTCTTTCAGGCGCGGGAAGCGGGCAATCCTTATTACAACGCCTGCCCGGATAAAGTCCAGGCGGTCATGGACAAGTTTTCCCAGGTCGTAGGCCGTTCCTATCACCTGTTCGACTACGCCGGCGCACCCGATGCCGAGCGCGTGATCGTCATGATGGGTTCGGGCGCCGACGCCGCCCACGAGACGGTGGACTATCTGAACCGCAACGGAGAAAAGGTTGGCTTGCTCAAAGTCCGCCTCTACCGCCCGTTCTCCGTTAAGAGCTTCCTCGAGGCCCTGCCCGCAACCGTGCGCAAGATCGCCGTCCTCGATCGCACCAAGGAAGCCGGCGCCGGCAGAGAGCCTCTTTATCTCGACGTGGTCAGCGCCCTGCAAGAAGGACTCAAGCTGGGCTACGGAAAGCTCAAGACTGCGCCGGAAACCATCGGCGGACGTTACGGCCTTTCCTCGAAAGAATTCACCGCCTCGATGGTCAAAGCCGTATACGACAACCTGGCGGCACCGAAGCCAAAAGACCACTTCACCGTCGGCATTCATGACGACGTGGGCCACACCAGCCTGGATTACGATGCCGATTTTTCCGTCGAGCCCGACAGCGTCGTGCGAGCCATGTTCTACGGCTTGGGCGCGGATGGCACCGTGGGCGCGAACAAGAACTCCATCAAGATCATCGGCGAAAACACCGACAACTACGGACAGGGCTACTTCGTCTACGACTCGAAAAAATCAGGCGCGATGACAGTCTCGCACCTGCGCTTCGGGCCGCAGCCCATCCGGTCGAGCTATCTGATCTCCAAAGCCAACTTTGTGGCCTGCCATCAATGGATATTCCTCGAGCGCTACGACATGCTCAGCACCCTGGTTCCGGGTGGCGTTTTCCTGCTCAATAGTCCTTTTAACAAGGACGAGGTTTGGGCCCAGTTGCCGCGCGAAGTCCAGACCCAACTGATCGCCAAGAAGGCCCGCTTCTTCATCATTGACGCCTATCAGGTCGCGCGCGAAACCGGCATGGGCTCGCGCATGAACACTATTCTCCAGACCTGCTTCTTCGCCATCTCCAAGGTCCTGCCTCGCGAACAAGCCATTGAAGCTATTCGCCAGTCTATCCGCGACACCTACGGCAAGAAGGGCGACGAGATCGTGCAGCAAAACCTGCGCGCCGTGGATGAAACCCTCGCGCACATGTTCGAAGTCGCCATTCCGGAGAAGGTGACCAGCCAAATCGAAATGCCCCCCGCATTCGCTGCCGGGGCGCCCAAGTTTGAGCGCGATGTGCTCAGCGTGATTTACGCTGGCCACGGCGACGACCTCCCCGTGAGCGCTTTCCCCGTCGATGGAACCTTCCCCACCGGCACCGCCAAATGGGAAAAGCGCAACATCGCCCTCGAAATTCCCGCCTGGGATACGAAGCTCTGTATTCAGTGCGGCAAGTGCGCCATGGTCTGTCCGCACGCCGTGATTCGCATCAAGGTGTACGACGCCAAGCAGCTCGAAGGCGCGCCCGCAACCTTCAAATCCACCGACGTGCGCGACAAGGATAAAGACTGGGTGGGCCAGAAGTACACGATTCAAGTTGCGCCCGAAGACTGCACCGGATGCGGCATTTGCGTCGATATCTGTCCCGCCAAGAACAAGAGCGAGACCCGCCTGAAAGCGATCAACATGGTGGCGCAGCCGCCGCTGCGCGCACCCGAGCGCGAGAACTGGGAATTCTTCCTCAAGATTCCAGAATTCGATCGCCGCAAGATCAAGAGCAGCACCATCCGCCAGCAACAGGTGCAGGAGCCTTTGTTCGAATTTTCGGGAGCCTGTTCCGGATGCGGCGAGACACCCTATGTGAAGCTGCTCACCCAACTATTCGGAGACCGTTCCGTGGTCGCCAACGCCACCGGTTGTTCTTCGATCTACGGCGGGAACCTGCCAACCACACCTTGGGCCAAGAACATCGAAGGCCGCGGGCCGGCATGGTCGAATTCCCTGTTTGAAGACAACGCCGAGTTCGGCCTGGGATTCCGCCTCTCCATTGACAAGCAGACCGAATTCGCCCGTGAACTGGTGCGCCGCCAATCCGGCGCCATCGGAGACGAACTCGCCAACGCTTTGCTCGGGCAACCACAGAAAGATGAGGCTGACATTTTCGAGCAGCGGCAGCGCGTCGAACTGCTGAAGGAAAAGCTGAAGGGTCTGAACTCTCCGGAAGCAAAGCAACTACTGTCGCTCGCCGACATGCTGGTCAAGAAGAGCGTTTGGATCGTAGGCGGCGATGGCTGGGCCTACGACATTGGTTACGGCGGCCTCGACCACGTTCTGGCCAGCGGACGCAACGTGAACCTGCTGGTGCTCGACACCGAGGTCTATTCCAACACTGGAGGCCAAGCCTCGAAAGCCACGCCGCGTGCGGCCGTGGCCAAGTTCGCTGCCGGAGGCAAATCCGGTCCGAAGAAAGATCTAGGCATGATGGCGATGAGTTACGGCAACGTCTACGTGGCCAGTGTTGCCATGGGCGCAAAAGACGAACACACGCTCAAGGCCTTCCTCGAAGCGGAAGCCTATGACGGCCCCAGCATCATCATTGCCTATTCGCACTGCATCGCGCACGGCATCGACATGACCACGGCAATGTCAGACCAAAAAGTCGCGGTCGATTCGGGCCAGTGGCTGCTCTATCGCTATAACCCGGAGCGCACTCTGGCCGGTCAGAATCCGTTAACCCTCGATTGCCGCACCCCCACGCGCAAAGTCAAAGACTATCTGCTGCAGCAAACACGCTTCAAGATGCTCCAGAAGAGCAACCCGGAACACGCAAAACTGCTCTGGCAAGAAGCGCAGCAGGATGCGGACTCGCGCTATCGCTTCTACGAGTATCTGGCACAGCGCACAGCAGGTCCGGCGACGGCTCCAGCGGCGCCGGCGGAAACCCGGAAATAGCGGCTGTCTTTGATATGAAGAAGTTGATCATCGTCGCCACGGGAGTTCTTTTACTTGCGGTCGCGTATCTACAATTTCGTAGCGACAAAACAAAGCCGCTCGCACCAAAGGTTCCTGTTGTGTCTAGTTGTAAAGAGTTGAAGCCAGAGATGAGAAGGATTGCCGTCGGGCCCGGTTTGAGATGGAGAGCAGTCGGAACGCAGGCTGATTTTCAGTTCGATATTCCAATAGAACGCTTCACCCCGATCAAAGACCTTTCGCCCTCCGACACGCCTGTAGGACCTTCTGGTTTTAGTCTTAGACTCAGGAACAGCGCATCACTCCTGGAAATTTGGTGGAACCCGGAAAGTGATGAAAGCATGAAACCCGCTGTCAATCCGGCGCTCATCTATTCCGGTCCAGTTGAGAATCGAAGGATTTTTGATGACAAAGGAAGCCCGGTCGGTGAAGACTCCTGGGGATTCTGGGGCGACGGAGAATTTTGGCGGCGAGTTCGACTCCGAAGATCGGTTATCGTCAGATATGGCTCTATCAACTCAGGCGACGTCGCCAGTTATGGCTCTGTTCATGAGAAGGATGCCGAATTGTTCGATCAAGTTATCAGTTCAGTCTGTCGCTTGACTGCTTCAGGCTTATAAATAGCGGCACACACTAAGAAGGGGAATCATTATGGACCTAACCACGAAGTATCTCGGCATGAAGCTGCGGACGCCGCTGGTCGTCTCCGCATCCCCGCTCTCCCAGGAAATCAGCGGCATCCGCAAACTCGAAGATGCCGGCGCCTCCGCCGTCGTGCTCTACTCCCTGTTCGAGGAGCAACTGCATCAGGAGGCTCTCGATCTTGAACTCCACCTCAACGCCGGCACCGAGAGCTTTGCCGAGTCGCTTACTTACTTTCCTCATTCCAGCGAATTCCACACCGGCCCCGAAGGCTATCTCGATCACATTCGCAAGGCCAAAGCCGCCGTGGACATTCCGATCATCGCCAGCCTTAACGGCGCGACTCTGGGCGGTTGGACCAAGTTTGCCCGCCAGATCGAGCAAGCCGGAGCCGACGCCATCGAGTGCAATCTCTACTTCATTCCCACCAGCATGGACCTCTCCGGCGCCGAGACGGAGAAGATTTATACCGACATTGTTCGGGAAGTAAAGGGCGCGGTGCACATCCCGGTGGCCGTCAAGCTGAGTCCATTTTTTAGCAACATGGCCAATATGGCCAGGCAGTTCGACCAGTTGGGCGCCGACGGCCTGGTGCTGTTCAACCGCTTCTACCAGCCCGACATCGACCTGGAAGAATTGGAGATTATCCCCAACGTGCTGCTCAGTACCCCGCAGGCGTTAAGGCTGCCTCTGACATGGATCGGCATTCTTCATGGCCGCATCCAGGCGAGCATGGCGGCGACCAGCGGTGTGCATAGCGCCGAAGACGTCCTCAAGCTGCTCATGGTTGGGGCCGATGTGACCATGATGTGCTCGGCTCTGATCAGCAACGGAATCGCCCATCTTCGTCATGTCGAACAAGGCATCCAGGAGTGGATGCAGGTTCACGAATACGAGTCTGTGCAACAGATGCAAGGCAGCATGAGCCAGCTCCACTGCCCCGATCCGGGAGCCTTCGAACGCGCCCAATACATGCGGGCCGTCAAGGGCCTGCAGCACGTGCTTAGAGTTTCATGAATTTGTTCATAAAATCGTGCCTGTCAAGAGCTAAAAGCCAACGGCTGATCGCTGACCACTGAAATGTGATCTTACTCGCCTTTACGAGTGACGCATGTCACAGCCGCTGGCCCGCGCATTAAGGACAATAAGCTGTAACGCAACCCTTGGGGAAACATGTTCAAGATACAACACGCGGAGTTCCTTGCGCCCGGCATCAAGCGGTTCGTCATCGAGGCGCCACGCATTGCACGCAAGCAAAAACCAGGGCAATTCGTAATCCTGAGGCTCTACGAGCAGGGCGAACGCATTCCGATCACCATCGAACACTCCGACCCCGAGCGCGGCACGATTCGCATTGTGGTGCAGTCGGCCGGCAAAACCACCAACCTGCTCAATTCGCTGAATACGGGCGACAGTATTCTGGATGTGGTGGGGCCGCTCGGAAAACCGTCGGAGATCCAGAAGTTCGGCACCGTAGTGGTGATGGGCGGCGGCGTAGGCACGGCCATGACTTATCCCACGGCGGCAGCACTGAAGCGCGCCGGCAATCGCGTGATCTCCATCGTCGGCGCGCGCAACAAGGAACTGGTCATCCTGGAGCGCGAACTGCGCGAGGTCAGCGATGCGCTCATGATCACGACCGATGACGGGAGCTATGCCGACAAGGGCTTCGTCACCGACAAGCTGCGGCAGTTGATCGAGAACGGCACGCGCATCGACCTGGTGCTGGCCATCGGTCCCATCCCCATGATGCGGGCGGTGGCGGAGATGACGCGAAAAGAACACATCCGCACCATCGTCAGCTTGAATCCGATCATGATCGACGGCACCGGCATGTGCGGCGGCTGCCGCGTGCTGATCGACGGCAAGAGCGAGTTCGCCTGCGTGGACGGCCCCGAATTCGACGCCCACCGTGTGGATTTTGCCGTGCTGGTGCAGCGCAATTCCATGTACCGCGCGGCGGAGCAGCAATCGATGGAAGAATTTCAGCGCGAGACCGAGTCGCAGGTCAAGGCCGTTCGTGCCGGACAGGCCGGCGCCTGCGCAGTACAAGGAGACGGCCGGTGACCGAACCCACGAAGCAGCCGCCTAAGCAAAAGTCAGCAAATCCCCTGTCTCTGAAAGAGCGGATGAAGGTGCCCCGGCAGCACATGCTGGAGCAGCCTCCGCTGTTGCGCGCTACCAACTTCACCGAGGTGAACCTGGGCTATTCCGAAGAACTGGCGCGGCAGGAAGCGGCGCGTTGCCTCGAGTGCGCCAAGCCGGTATGCATGATCGATTGTCCGGTGGGCGTCAAGGTGAAAGAGTTCGTGCAGTTGATCGTCGCCGGCGACTTCATGGCCGCGGCGGCCAAGATCCGCGAAGATAACGTGCTGCCCGCCATCACCGGCCGTGTGTGTCCGCAAGAAGACCACTGTGAAGGCGGCTGCTTGATGGGCAAGAAAGTTCAGCCGCTGGGGATTGGGTATCTGGAGCGCTTCGTCGCCGACTATGAACAGCGCCATTTCGACATCAGCAACCTGCCCAAGGCGCCGCCGACGGGAAAGAAAGTTGCCATCGTGGGCAGCGGCCCCTCCGGCCTGACGGCGGCGGGCGACCTGGTGCAGAAGGGGCACGAGGTGCACGTCTTCGAGGCATTGCACGAAATCGGCGGCGTGCTCGTGTATGGCATTCCAGAATTTCGCTTGCCGAAGGGGATCATCCGTCAGCAGGTCGATTACATGCGCGCCATGGGCGTGCAGTTCGAGACCGACGTGGTCGTCGGACGCACGGTCACCATCGACGAACTGATGGACAACGAAGGCTACGACGCGGTCTTTATCGGCACGGGAGCGGGACTGCCGCAGTTCATGGGCATTCCCGGCGAACATCTGAATGGCGTCTATTCGGCGAACGAATTCTTGACGCGCATCAACCTGATGCATGCCTACGAGTTTCCCAGGTACGACGAGCCCATGCTGGATTTCCGCGGCAAGAATGTGGCCGTGATCGGTGGCGGGAATACAGCGCTGGACGCGATCCGGTCGGCGTTGCGGCTGGGAGCGGGGAAAGCGTTCATTCTCTATCGCCGCAGCGAGGCGGAGATGCCGGCCCGCAAGGAAGAAGTGGAGCACGCTAAGCAGGAAGGGATTGAGTTCCAGGTGCTGGCCGCTCCGCTCGAGTTCCTCGACGACGGCAAGGGGTGGTTGGCCGGTGCGCGCTGCCAGAAGATGGCCCTGGGCGAACCGGATGCTTCCGGCAGACGTCGTCCGGTTCCGATTGAAGGCTCCGAATACGAAATTCCTCTGGCCGTGGCGGTCATCGCGATCGGGACGAGTGCCAATCTGATCGTCCAGAGCACGACTCCGGGTTTGAATACGAACAAGCGGAACTACATCGAGGCCGACCCGACGACCCAGCGCACCTCACGAAAAGGGGTTTTCGCCGGTGGTGACATCGTGACCGGAAGCGCGACGGTGATTTTGGCCATGGGAGCTGGACGGCGCGCCGCGAAGTCGATCCATGACTATTTGACGGCCCCGGGCACTTGGTAAGAGCTTGATTTGCAGGCGCTTAAGCTATACGAGCTGATGTGACGCACCTCACTATGTCGGTTGCGCAAGGTCACCGCCCTAGCGGAGGAGAAGGTTTCCAATCAGGGGTGGTGGCGTGTGCGTGGGCTACAAGGCGAAGGGTTGCGCTTTGGGGGTACGTCCGGTACGGACTTGGCGGGGTCTGGGCAATACAGACCCGAGGGCAAAAGCATGTCGATGTCGTGGGAACTTGATTACAAGAGCAAGTTGCAAACGGCGGATGAGGCACTACAGTGTGTGAAATCGGGAATGACGGTTTACATTCAGCCCGGATGCGCCGAACCGGAGACTCTGGTCGAGGCGCTGATGCGCCGCGGTCCCTTTGTGCAGGACGTGCAAGTGGTTCACATGTTGACCATGGGAGCGGCCCCTTATGTGGCGCCGGAGATGGCGGGACACTTCCGGCATAACGCCGTGTTCATCGGCGCCAACGTGCGCGAGGCCATCAACGAAGGGCGGGCCGACTATACGCCCATCTACCTGAGTGAGATTGAAAACCTGTTCGAGAGCGGGGCCATGCCGCTGGATGTGGCCTTGCTGGAACTCTCTCCTCCAGACTCGCACGGCTTCTGCAGCTTCGGGGTGGGAGTGGATACGTCGCTGACGGCAGCCAAATGCGCGAAGTACGTGGTGGCGCAAATCAACGATCAAATGCCGCGCACCTACGGAGACAGCTTCATCCACGTGACCGATCTTGATGCCATGGTGAATTCCTCTCGTCCATTGTGTCCCATGAAGCAGCCGCAAATCACCGACATGCACAGGGCGATCGCCAGCAACGTCGCGGGTTTGATTGAGGACGGAGCGGTGCTGCAGACGGGCATCGGGGGAATCCCGGATGCCGTGCTGCCGATGCTCATGGATCGCAAGGATCTCGCGGTGCACAGCGAGCTGGTTTCCGATGGCGTGATTCCTTTGATCGAAGCGGGCGTGCTCACGGGTGCGCGCAAAAACTTCAAGCCGCGGAAGATTATCCTGGGATTTGCTCTGGGTTCGAAACGTTTGTTCAGTTTTCTGGACAATAATCCGATTTTCGAATTCCACCCCACGTCCTACACCAACGATCCCGCATTCATTGCCCGCAACGACAACATGGTGGCGATCAACTCGGCGTTGCAGGTTGATCTCACCGGTCAGGTCTGTTCCGATTCGATTGGAAACCAGTTCTACAGCGGCATTGGCGGACAGGTGGACTTCATTCGCGGAGCCTCGCGTTCGAAGGGCGGGAAACCGATCATTGCCATCTCCTCGACCGCAAAAAATGACACGATCTCGCGGATCGTTCCCATGCTGAGTCCCGGTGCGGGAGTGGTGACGTCGCGCGGGTTGGTCCGTTATGTGGTGACCGAATACGGGGTCGCATATCTGCACGGCAAGACCATCCGGGAACGGGCGCAGGCGCTGATTGACATTGCACACCCCAAGTTTCGGGAAGAGCTTTACGAATACTGCGAGAAATCCAAGTGGCTGCAACGGCCTTTGGTGGCGGCGGAAGCTGGTTTCCAAGTTCAGCCACTATCCGGCCTTTAGCTGGGGAGACAGTGGCGACAAGGTGGACGGCCACAAGGTGAACGTCAACGAGGTGAAGCATGGCGGGCCAAGCGCGCGGTAAGGTCACGATCGAAGTCGAAGAATGCAAGGGATGCGGGCTCTGCGTGGAGTCCTGTCCCCCGAAGTGCCTGGAACTGACCACCGTGTTGAACGTGTACGGGGCTCATCCCGTGCGCTACACCGGGCAGGACTGCACGGGTTGCGGCATCTGCTTCTATTGCTGCCCGGAGCCGGGCGCGATCACCGTGTACCGCATCAAGGCGAAGGCCAAGGCGCTGGCGCCGGCGCAAGGAGGCGAACTTGCGGCAGCTTTGTAAAGGCAACGTAGCGGTGGTGAAGGCAGCGATCCTCGCCGGGTGCCGCGCGTACTATGGATATCCCATCACTCCGGCCAGCGAAATCGCCGAGTCCGCCGCGCTCTACTTCCCCCAGGTCGGCGGAACGTTTCTGCAAGCGGAGAGCGAAGTCGCCGCCATCAACATGGTGTATGGAGCAGCGGCGGCTGGAGTCCGCGTCATGAGTGGATCCTCCGGGCCCGGCATCAGCCTGATGCAGGAAGGAATGTCCTATCTGGCCGGCTCGGAACTGCCCTGCGTGATCGTCGATGTCATGCGCGGCGGACCCGGCCTCGGCAACATTGCTCCCGAACAAAGCGATTATTTCGCCATGGTGAAAGGCGGCGGCCACGGCAACTACCGCAATCTCGTGGTGGCTCCCGCCTCGGTGCAGGAAATGGCCGACCTGACCATGCTGGCCTTCGATCTCGCGGACAAATACCGCAATCCGGCAGTCGTGCTGACCGACGGTTTCGTAGGGCAAATGATGGAACCGCTCGATCTGGAAATTCCAGATAAAGATCGTGAGATGGAGCTGCCTGAAAAATCCTGGGCGGTCAAGGGAACCCCCGAGACACGGGCCAATCTGCTCAGCTCCATTTATCTCGAAACCGATGAACTCGAAGAACACCAGCGCCGCATGGAAGCCAAATACATCCGTGCGCAAGAAACCGAGCAGCGCTCGGAGCTCTACCACACCGACGACGCCGAAGTGCTGCTGGTCGGCTACGGCATCGTGTCTCGAGTGTTGCTTTCCACGGTCGAAGCGCTGCGCAAGGATGGCGTGAAAGCAGGGCTGTTCCGGCCCATCACTCTGTGGCCCTATCCCACGAAGGCTCTGCTGGAAGCGGCGGCGAAGGTGCAAAAGGTGCTGGTCGTCGAGTTGAGCAACGGACAAATGGTAGAAGATGTGCGTCTGGCACTGAACGGCAAGGTGCCGGTGGAGTTCTACGGCCGGGTAGGCGGCAACGTGCCCTCGGTCGCCGAGCTGCGGCAACAAGTGTTCACCCGCATGCCGGTCGCGGTTTGAAGTTTTGGGAAGGGCACGGCTTAACGGATTGCGGGAAAAACTCGCGTACAGACGGGGCTTGCCCCGTCTCCCTCGCGTAAGGAAAAAAGGCGGCTTCAGAGCTTCGGAAAAACTCGGGTTTCGTATCTCGGGTTTCGTATCAGGGCACGGCTTCAGCCGTGCCGCATAGGGCAGCAAGAACTGCGGCTTTAGCCGCTGAGGGCCAGACGAGCATCAGGTCCGAAGAGGACGACGAATATGGCAAACGAGCGCGGAACTAGCACAGCGGATTCTAAGGCGAAGTTCGATGTAAAAGTTGAAGTAAAGTCCGAGCCCAAGCCGCAAGCCAGCCCCGAAAACGACGCCTACGAAACCGTACATTCCAAGTCGCCACTGTTCTACGACCTGTACGAGCGCAAATCGGAGCTGAAACACCAGACCCACTACTGTCCCGGCTGCGGACACGGCGTGGCCCACAAGCTGATTGCCGAGGCGTTGCAGGAACTGGGTCTGCAGGACAAGACGATCTTCGTCAGTCCGGTGGGTTGCTCGGTATTTGCCTACTACTATTTTGACGTCGGCAATGTCCAGGCGCCGCATGGCCGCGCGCCCGCGACGGCCACGGGAATCAAACGATCCCGTCCCGACAAAATCGTTATTTCCTATCAGGGAGACGGCGATCTGGCGGCCATTGGCACGGCGGAGATCGTGCATGCCGCCAACCGCGGAGAGAAGATCACGGTCTTCTTCGTGAACAACGGAATCTACGGCATGACGGGTGGACAAATGGCGCCCACTACCCTGGTCGGGCAGAAGAGCACCACTTCCCCCTGGGGCCGACGGCCCTCGAACGAAGGCTTCCCTATCCATGTGGCGGAGCTTCTCGCCACGCTCGAAGCGCCGGCCTACATCGAACGGGTAGCGCTTTCCGACAACAAGAACATCATGAAAGCGCGGCGGGCGATCCGTAAGGCGCTCGAGATACAGCGGGATGGCGCGGGCTTCTCCTTTGTCGAAATCTTGTCCCCGTGCCCAACCATTATGGGCAAGGACCCGGTGGAAGCGCGGCGCTATGTTCTCGATAAGATGATGCCCATCTTCCCTCTAAACGTCTTCCGCGACCGCCGGCTGGTAATTCCCGCAGGCAGTGAGAATGCGCCGCCGCAGCGCCCCGTGGCTGACGTCTTAGGAATTAAGCCGCTTGGGATCACCTCGAAAGCGGGGGCGCAACCTCTTTCCGGACACGACGCTTCCCGGCCGAAACACGCCCACCATTTTAAAGATGTCAAGATCAAGATCGCAGGTTTTGGCGGACAGGGCGTGCTGCTTCTGGGTCAGCTCTTGATCGAAATGGGCATGCGCGAAGAACTGGAAGTGAGCTGGCTGCCCTCGTATGGGCCGGAGATGCGTTCGGGCAGCGCACACTGCCATGTCTGCCTGTCGAAGGAGCGGATCGGGTCGCCCCTGATTTCGCACGCCGATGTGCTCGTGGCCATGAACGAGTTTTCGCTGCGGAAGTTTGCCCACGAGGTACCGAGCGGCGGAATCATCCTCTACAACGGCGCCACCCTTCCCGCCGACTTTACCGCGCCCGACGTGCGGGTGATCGCGATACCGGCTTCGGAGATCGCGGACAAAATCGGTTCGACCATGGCCACCAACATCGTAATGCTGGGCGCGCTGCTGGAAGAAACCGAATGTCTGGCCCCCGGAACCGCAATGAGCGTGCTCGAAGACAAAGTGAAAAAACTCAGCCTGCTCGAAATTGACCGCAAAGCGCTCACCGCCGGCCGCCTGTTTATCGATGAACAGGCGCACATCGGCGCGGTCAGCCAGCCCGACGGCTTCGCGTAACACCCTAGCAGGCTGCGGCAAAACTCGGCTTCGTATCAGGGTACCGCTTTAGCGATACCGCAAACTGTTCGAAATAGAACCCCCTTTAGGGGCCGAGCGGCGAATATCGACTTTCCTCGCTGCCTCCCGGATCTCCCCAGCCATTTGCCGTTCCCGATTCTTGGCCTTCGCTATAATCAAGATTTGACCCTATGACTTCGACAACCCTTCCCGGGGCGAACCCAAGTGAGCACGCCGGCGTGACCACCGCCTCCGACTTCGGGGATCCTCGTACCGAATTCCAGTCCTTGCTCTCGGGTTGCGGCCTCTATGACCTGAGTTGGCGCGCCAAAATCGCGGTGACCGGCGGCGACCGCGTCCGCTGGCTGAACGGCATGGTCTCGAACAACGTTCGCGATCTTGCCTCCGGCCACGGCGTTTATGCTTATATGCTGAACGCGCAGGGCCGCATTCAGGCGGACCTCTACGCCTTTCAGCGCGGCGACTCGTTGCTGGTGGATACGGAGCGCGCACAGCGCGACAAAGTACTGCAGCTGTTCGATCACTACATCATCGCCGACGATGTTGAGATCGCCGACATCAGCGACAAACTGACCGCGGTCGGCCTGACCGGGCCCGAAGCGCGCCACGTTCTCGAACGCTCTGGTATCGCCGTTCCCGACCTCGTACATTTGCAGTTTGCGGAAGTTGGATGGCAGCAGAAGACGGTCACGTTGCTGCGCTCGGGCGAAGAAGCGCGCGAGTCATGGCAAGTTTGGGTTGCTCCCGAACATGTATGCGAATTGCAGAACGTGCTGCGCAAGGCGGGTGCGCGTCCGACGGGAACGGCGGCGCTGAATCTTTTCCGCATCTCGCGCGGCATCCCGCAATTTGGCGTGGACATACGGGAGCGCGATCTGCCGCAGGAAACCGGACAAACCCGCGCGTTGAATTTCACCAAGGGTTGCTACCTCGGGCAAGAGATCGTGGAGCGCATCCGCTCGCGCGGCGCCGTGCACCGGCAGTTCACCGCGTTCGCGGTCGAGGGTACGCTGCCCGAACCGGGCGCGAAGATTTTTCTTGCAGAAGGAGAAGAGGAAAAGGAAGCAGGCGAGATCACCAGCAGCGCGATTTTGCCACTGGCGGAGGGAGATCGCCCCGTCGCACTCGGTTACCTGCGACGCGAGGCCGTGGGAAAAGATTTGCGCGCGGGCATGGCGAAGCTGAAACCGGCAGCGCTTCCGCTCGTCTGAATTTCACGTAGTGGGTCGATTGGCCAAGCGCCAAACACAAAGGACACCCTTCGACTTCGCTCAGGGCATGCTCCGGTACACGAAGGAAGCCCGAACACGGTAAACCCTATGGCTCAAAAACGAAGAGAAGAAAGCGAATTCAAAGTAAGCGACAAGCGCTTGTTCACCTCTGACGGAGAACTTCGCGATTCCGCGGAAGAACCAGCACCCAATCCAGTCGCGGCGACCGTGGCCGCGCCGGTTTCGACAATCCCGGAAGCCGTGCCCACGCCCGCGGCTCCCGCACCCGAATCGGAGGTCCCTGAACCGCCCACCGCTTCCGAGCAACAGGCACAGCACGATGCCTACCGGCAGTCGTCGCGCGATCTGGATTCTCGAGTCGAGCTGAGCGGACACTCGGCGAAAGAACTCGAAATGAATCTTGAGCGCTTCATGGCTTCGCTCTACATGACTGCCATGATGCAGCTCGGCCTGATGCAGGAACGGGGCGGCCAGCCCGCCATCGATTTGATGGGCGCGCGGCAGACCATCGACACGCTGGGCATGATCGCCGAGAAGACCAAGGGCAATCTCACTTCGAGGGAGCAGGGATTTCTGCAGAACTGCCTCTATGAACTGCGCATGGCCTACGTCGAAGTAACCAACGCTCTGGCGAAGCCCCCGCAGACGCCCGGTCCAATCACAGGAACCAACGGCTGATGCAGGCGACTCTGACCGTACTCGGCAGCGGCACGTCGATGGGAGTTCCCACCATCGGCTGCGACTGCGCTGTCTGCCGTTCGCTCGATCCGCGCGACCGGCGCACTCGCCCTTCCGTGATGATCAGCTACCGTGATCCTCAAGACCATGCCCGCCACGTTATGATCGACTCCACGCCGGACTTTCGCGAACAGGCGCTGCGCGAAAAGATCACGCACCTCGATGCCGTGCTCTACACGCATACCCACGCCGACCACATCCTGGGAATCGACGACCTGCGGCCCCTGACTTACCGGCACAAGCCCGGCAAGCTGCCTCTTTACGCCACGCCGCGAGCCTGCGAGTTTCTGCGCAGTATGTTCCGCTACATCTTTGAAGCAGAGTATAAGTTTGGCGGATTGCCGCTGGTCGACCTGCAACCTATCGAGGGCCAAGTCGAACTGTTCGGCGCGCGCTTTGAGCCGGTGACGGTGATCCACGGCGAGACTCCGATTCTCGGTTTCCGCTTCGGATCGGCTGCTTACCTGACCGATCACAGCGAGGTCCCGCCGGAAACGCTGGACAAGCTGCGCGGTCTCGACATTCTGTTTCTGGATGCGTTGCGCCACAAGCCGCATCCCACCCATTCCACGGTGGAGCAGTCGCTGAAGATCGCGGAGGAAATAAAACCCAAACGAACATTTTTCACGCACATTTGCCACGACCTGCCACACGAAGCAACCAATGCCACGTTGCCGCCGGACGTACAGCTGTCGTATGACGGGATGAAGCTGGAGTTTGAAATTTGAGGATGAATTAAACCGCGGAGATCGCAGAGTTCGCAGAGAATTTAGAGATGAGATAGGCGGGTTCTTACCCCAGATTTCTCTGCGGTCTCGGCGTCCTCTGCGGTTCATAGCTTTCATGAACGTCTTTCACAAACTTGACGACATCCCACGCGACTTCGGGCCAGCGCTGGTCAGTGTCGGGAACTTTGACGGGGTGCATCGCGCGCACCGCCGAGTGATCGACGAAATCGTGCGGCGGGCGAAAGCCGGGAACGCGCGCTCGGTGGTGGTCACTTTTGAACCTCACCCCGCCCGCATCCTGCGTCCCGAGCAGAACCTGAAATTGCTGACTCCGCTGCCGGAAAAATTGCGCCTGCTCGAAGCGACCGGGATCGACGCGGTGGTGCTGCTTCCCTTCTCGCGCGATCTTTCGCTGATGACGCCGCACCAGTTTGTCCATGAAATTCTGAAGAAGCGCCTGCATGCCCGCGAAGTTCACGAAGGCTACAACTTCCACTTCGGGCGCAAGGCGGCGGGAAACATTCAAATGCTGCGCGAGTTGGGCTGGGAAATGGGATTTGACGTCCACGATTATTCCGAAATGCGACTGCGCGGAGAGCCGGTTTCGAGCAGCCACATCCGCAAGCTGCTTTCCGAAGGCCGCGTGAGCCGGGCACGCCATTTGCTGGCGCGTCCGTTCAGCATTCTCTCGACCGCCGGGCGAGGCCGGGGATATGGGGCGAAATACACGGTCCCGACCATCAATCTGGCGCACTACGAAGAACTTGTGCCCAAGGATGGCGTATACATCACCCGCACACGCATCGACCAAGAATGTTTTGACTCCGTAACTAACGTCGGAAACCGGCCCACGTTCGGCCCCGATTCCTTTGCCATTGAAACTCACCTGCTGAATTTCCATCCAATCGCGCTTTCGGCGGAAACGGAAGTCGAACTGCATTTCCTGGATCGACTGCGCGATGAGATCAAGTTTCCGTCGGTCGAAGCTCTGAAAGAGCAGATCGGGCGGGACGTGCGGAAGGCGCAGAAGTACTTGCGGCGGCTGGGGGCTAGCTCCTGAATGATTAAGCGGATCCATGTGTCCGGCTATAGGTCTGTTCGCGATCTCAGTCTGGAACTTCAACCGATCAATGTCTTGACCGGCCCGAACGGATGCGGAAAATCAAACCTCTACAACTCGCTTGTGCTCCTCAGTAGGGCAGTTCAGGGGCAACTCGCACGCGCAGTAGCAGAGGAAGGTGGCACTCCCAGTGTTTTCTGGGCCGGTGGGGAGCGCGTTCGCTATCAGCGAAAGAAACCTCCGAAGAGGGTCGTGCTTGGATTTGAGGGAGAGTTGTTCGGCTACGAGCTACAGTTGGGACTACCCGGCTTCAATGAACATGCGCTCGGAACAATGTTCACGCTTGATCCCCGCGTAAAGGAAGAATATATCTGGCCGTCAGAAACCAAACGCCGGGTCTTGATGCTGAAGCGGGATGAGCCTTCAGCATGGTTACGAAATTCCGAGGGGAACATGATTACGTATCCCTTCAAGATCTCCAAACAAGAGTCTGTACTCTCCCAGATTATTGACCCCCATCTCTATCCAGAAATCAGCGCCCTCCGGAACGAGGTCTTATGCTGGCGTTTCTATCACCAGTTCCGGACCGATCTGGAATCTCCACTTCGCCAACCGCAAATCGGTGTGCAAACGACGGTGTTGAGTCATGACGGTTCTGACCTTGCGGCCGCCCTTCAGACGATTCTCGAAATTGGCGAAGACGCTCTCCTGCGTGAAACGATTTCCGAGGCCTTCGGCGGTGGAACCCTTGTTATCGAGGCCACAGATACACTATTCAGCATCAGATTACAGATGCCCGGCCTGCTGCGACCGCTCCAGGCGCGCGAATTTTCGGACGGGCAGTTGCGATTTTTGTGCCTTTGCGCGGCATTGCTAAGTCCTCGCCCGCCGTCGCTGCTTGCTCTTAACGAACCGGAAACCAGCTTGCATCCGGATCTTGTCAATTCATTGGCTCGCTTGATGGTTCGGGCATCAAGAAACACTCAGCTCTGGATCACAACTCACTCGCGCTCCTTGGCTGAAAGTATCGAGCGGCATTCAGACCTGCCTTGCGTGCGCCTTTGCATGGTTGATGGCGAAACGAAGGTCGATTCCGCCCGCCCATCCCCACTCCGCTGATACAATCGTTCCCCGCATGGCCATCGGTCCAATCCAACTCCTGAAGCAAGCGACCCCCGGGCAGCGCCGAACCCTGCTCGCGGCTGCTCTCGGCTGGATGCTCGACGCGTTCGATGCGATGCTTTACGCGCTGGTGCTGACCCACGTGATGCGCGACTTGGGCATGTCGAAGGCGACCGCCGGCCTTCTGTACACACTCACGCTGCTGGCCTCCGGCATTGGCGGCATGCTGTTCGGATTCCTTGCCGACCGCATCGGACGCAAGCGCGCCCTGATGCTCAGCATCCTGACTTACTCGATCTGCTCGTTCGCTTCCGGTCTCTCGACCACCGTGCTCATGCTGGCGGCGTTTCGTTTCATCCTCGGCCTCGGCATGGGAGGCGAGTGGAACACGGGCGCGACCCTGGTCGCGGAGACCTGGCCCGATGAATTGCGGGCCAAGGCGATTGCCATAGTGCAGAGCTCCTGGGCAATCGGCTATGCGCTGGCCGCGCTGGTCGCGGGCATTGTTTTGCGTTACGCCAACTGGCGAACGGTTTTCTTCGTCGGAATTCTGCCCGCCCTGGTTACGCTCTGGATACGGAAAGACGTGCCGGAATCTCAGCTCTGGCTGGATCACCATGAGGCAACTAACCCCTCGATTCCGGGCGTTGCTCCCCAGCAGTCTGATGCTGCCGGCGGTTCGCGGACAGGAGTGTCCGCGCCACACGATTCCTTCTCCCTCATCTTCCGCGCACCCTATCGCAAGAGCACCATCGTCCTCCTCCTGCTCAACTTCTTCGGCTTGTTTGCCTGGTGGGGACTGTTCTCCTGGATTCCGCCTTATCTTTCACTTCCGGTCGCCCAAGGCGGGCGCGGCTTCGGCATCATGGGCACCACCACTTTGCTTCTCGTGCTCAACCTGTTTGGCATGTTTCCCGGATACATCAGCTTCGGCTGGGCCGCCGACCATCTGGGCCGCCGCAAAGCTTTCATGCTGTACCTTTTTGCCGCCGCTCTGCTGGTGCCTCTCTACGCCATGGCGCGTTCGCAAGCCGTGCTGCTGGTATTGGGTGCCGTGGTCGCATTCTTTGGGACGGGATTCTTCTCCGGCTCCGGCCTCATCGGCAGCGAGATCTTTCCTACCAACGTCCGGGCCCGTGCCTTGGGCTTCACCTACAACGGCGCACGCGCGCTAAGCTCCGTCGCGCCCTGGGTCATTGGACGCGTCGGCCAGACTAAGGGACTAAGCTGGGCTTTCTATCTGTGCGGCGCAGCTTTTCTTCTGGCAAGTTTGATGGCAACGCAGCTGCCTGAGACTAAGGGGCGGAGTTTAGAGTAGCGGACCTCAGGGGCTAAAGCCCGCATTCTTTGCGGCTCTCAGCGGCACGACTAAAGAGGGTGCGGAAAAAGTCGCCGAGGAAGCAGAAAGCTCACCTCGGGCGCTAAAGCGCGACAGCTTCTTAACGACTTGGTGGCACGACTGAAGTCGTGCCCTTCCCAAAACCTGCGTGAATCGGAGTTTTTCCGCAACCTCTAATCCGTGCCCTTCCCAAAATCTCTTTCTGCAACCAGTTCTCCCTCACTCGATCGGCTCGACCAGCAACTCTTCGCCCCGAGCCGCCCGCTCTGGTAACTGGATCAGCACAATCGCTACCAGTACCAGAACAATGCCAATCGTCTGCATCGGACGCAGTAACTCTCCCAGCACAAGGGCCGCGATCACGATACTGAATACAGGTTCCAGACAACTGGCTACGATGGCGCGGGTTGGTTCCAGGTGCTGCAATCCGGCGAAGTAGCAGGAAAAGGGCCCAAGCACAGAAACCAGTGAAAACACCAGCATGAATCCACACTGCGCGCGGTCATAGTGAGCGGCAACGATCTTCCACGGAGGATTCACGAAGATCCAGAAGCTTGAAGTCGCTACCAACACCCAGAGCAGCACTTTCCAGCGGTCATAACGTGCCAGCACGCGGTGTCCGCCAACGTTATAAAAGGCAAAAGAAAATGCAGCCAGCAGCGCGGCCGTTACTCCCACCGCATCCATGCGGAAGCCGCCCGAACCGACAAAGCCGACCGCCAAGGCGCAACCGGCCACGGCCAGTCCCACTGCCGCGCTTCTCCGCAACGACGGCCGCTGCGCTGCGCGTACGGCTGTATAGAGCAGCACCCAAACCGGCGCTGTGTATTGCAGGATGATCGCCGTCGCCACGTTCGTCCGCTGAATCGCCAGGTAGTAGAGATAGTTCGAGGCCGCGACTCCCAAAATTCCGAGCAGGAAAAACCGCACCAGGTCGCGTCCGGGAACGCGCAGCGCGGAGGCTCCGCGGCGTGCCAGCAGCACCGGCAAGAGCACAGCCAGCGACAAGGTTGCACGGCTCTGCGACAGGATCAGCGGATCGATCTTCTTCAGTGAAGCTCCCAGGGACAAGCCCAGCAGCAGATGCCCAGTGAACGCCGCGCGTCCAAGCGTCGCCGAGATACCCCACAGCAGGGCCGCACTCCCAATATAGAAGTAGCCGCGCAGCGGATGGGGGACAGCCGGATGAAGGCCCGCCTTCACGAAACGTGCTCGATCGTGTAAGTGATCTTCGCCGTCTTCTCCAGCATGGCGGAAACCGAGCAGTATTTTTCTTTCGAGAGCCGCACCGCGTCTTCCATGGCTTTCTGCGACACTTGCCCCTTGACAAGATAGGTCAAGTGAATCGAGGTATAGACAGCCGGATAGCCGTCCGCTCTTTCGGCCTTCGCCCGCACTTCAAGCCCCGCGAACGGCTCGCGTTTCTTGCGGAGAATTCCCACCACATCCGATGCCGTGCAGCCGCACAAACCGAGCAGCACTAACTCCATCGGAGTGTTGGCGGTCTTTTCGGCAGCCGTATCCATCACGATCGAGTGCCGTGAAGTTGCCGAGCCTACGTATCGTTCTTGATCCGTCCAGTTCACTGCAGCTTCAATCATTATGTCCCTTCGTGATCTTGCCGCAATCTCACAAATCGTCTGTAGAGACGCGGCTTGCCGCGTCTCCCGGCGGAGACGGGGCAAGCCCCGTCTCTACGAGCGGAAGAAACGCTACCGCCGGTTATCCGTCCCCGGCTCGGGATGAATCAGCACCCGGAACAATTCCGGTGCGTCGTGTTTGAAGCGAATCTCGAGCGAGGTCTGGACGTCGTGAACTCGCGATAGCGGCATTTCGTCGGGGAGCGTGCAGTGGCAGGAAACATACAGCCGCGCCCGTACCTTCTTGAACTGGAATTCGTGCACGTCGATCACCTCGGGAAACTCCTTCACAACATCCTTAAGCCGCTGTTCCAATTCCGGCTCGCGAACGATTTCCTCTCCCGTCTCGATCGTCGCCGGCTCACTTTCAATGTGCGTAAGGATGGTCGCAATCTCCGGCACTTCGGCGCGTATCTCGGTTTCCAAACGCGTAACTTCGTCGTGCGCCTGCTTCATGCTGAGTTGCTCATCGAGCTCCAGATGCTGTTCCACATGTAACTGCCCATTCAAATCCTGCACGCTGATGTCGTGCACGTTGAAGTTATAGCGGGTCGCGACGGCGCGAATGCGGTCAAAAATGTTTTCCGTCCTCCGCGCCCGCGGAACCGAGTGCACCACCACGTCGGCATCGGGTAAAATCTCACGCACCCGCGAGGTCACCGCGCCGGACACCTGCTCCGAGCGCTGGAACGTGAAATTGCGTTCCAGTGCCACCGAAACGTCCGCGAAATAGCCATTCCCAGCCTTCCGGAACCGGACCCGCTCCACTTCCAGCACGCCATCGACGGTCGCGATCCGGTCGAGAATCTGGCCGCGCACTCCGGCCGGCGCCGCATCCAGCAGCGCATCCGCCGTTCTCCGCGCCAGCCGCCAACTCACGGAAATCACCACGCCCGCCACGAACAGCGCGGCAATCGGATCGGCCTGGCGCAGCCACTGCACCCGATAGCTGCGCCCTAAATTGCTGTGCCCCAGCCAAACCAGCGCGAGGCCCAGGATCACAACCGCACTCGACCAGATGTCGGTTGCAAAATGCAGCGCGTCCGCTTCCAGCGCCTGACTGTCATACTTCGCCGCCATCCGTCCGAGAGCGCGGGAGCGCCAGGCGTCGACGGCCATCGACAGCAACATGACCAGGAACGCGGCCACGCTCGGCTCAATTTCCACACTGTGGAAGAACAGCCGCCTCGTCGATTCATAAACGATCCAGACGCAGGCCACCAGCAACAGACCGGTTTCGATGAAGGCCGAGAAATTCTCGAACTTGCCGTGCCCATACTGGTGATCGGCATCCGCCGGCTTGTCGGAAACCCGAACCGAAAGAAACGTCACCACGGCCGCGATCAGGTCCAGTCCGGAGTGCGCCGCCTCCGACAAAATTCCCAGCGAACCAGTCGCGATCCCCACCACAATTTTCAGGCTGGTGATCACCAAGGCCGCCAGCACTGAGTTCCCGGCAACGTTTCGCTTTTCCCGGCGCATCGACGCGGAACTGAACGTGGCCCCCATTGCTGGCATAAATGTCATTATCGCTGTGGATTCGCCCGCCGCCAACCCCCTGAAATACCGATGGCGCCCTCGCCCGGTCTCAGGCGTTACATGCTACGATGACATTCGTCGTAATTTCTCCCTTGGAGGACATTGATTCATGCGTTTCCAGTACCTCGCGTGTCTCCTGCTCGCGGGCTTAGCCTACGGACAAGCTGCACCACCAGCCCCACCTCCTGCCGCCGAAGCGAAGACGGAACCAAGCGCTTCCGGCGTGCCCGATAAGGCCCCCGAAATTAAAGCTGGGCCCGACGATCCGGTGATTACGCTGAAAGGTCTCTGCGCCGATTCCACCCAGCAGGGCGACGCCTGCAAAACCGTAATCACGCGCGCGCAATTTGAAAGGGTCGCCGATGCGCTGCAGCCGGGAATGCCGCCCGCCATGCGACGCCAACTCGCAACCCGGTATGGGTGGGCACTGAAGATGTCCGTCGCAGCGGAAAAACGCGGCCTCGACAAAACGCCTGCGTTCGAAGAAAAGGTGCGCTCCGCGCGCATACAAATTCTTGCGCAGGAACTGATCAACGCCCTGCGGGAAGATGCCAATAAGGTTACCGATGCCGATGTCGAGGACTATTACAAGAAAAACACGCCATCCTACGAGCAGGCTACGTTTGCGCGAATTGTTGTTCCCCGCGCAAAGCAAATTCCACCCTCAGTCGTGACGCCAAAGGCCGGTGCGAAGGCAGGGACAGGTCCAGCTATCAAGACCAGTGGGAGCCAGCCCCCGACCGCGGCACAACAAAAAGCCGCTGAAGACGCAATGACCACGGTCGCGGATGATCTCCGTGCTCGCGCCGTTAGGGGCGAGGACCCCGACAAGTTGCAAAAAGAGGCTTACGCCGCGGCTGGACTGACGGGAAATACCCCGAGCACACAAATGGAGAAGGTGCGCGGCGCCACGCTGCCTGCGAACCATCGTGCGGTCATGGATTTGAAGCCCGGCGAAGTCTCCGAAGTGATCTCCGACCCCAACGGCCCCCGCTACATCTACAAGCTGGTCAGCAAAGAAACCTTGACTCTGGATGCTGCGAAACCGGAGATTCGCAGCCTGATTTCCAGCCAGCGCTATCGCGACAGCACGCAAAGTTTTCAGAGGGATATTGACCTGAACGATGCTTACTTTGGCCCCAGCCGAAATCCAGCTATGCCGCCGGCTCCAAAGGGAGCAAAGCCGCCGGCCCAGCAGGACGAAGATCCAGACTAAGAATGGATACGGCAAAGCCAACCATCGTCGTCACCGGCGTTTCCGGCAATCTTGGCCAGCGGCTCGTGCAGCAACTCTCGGATTACACGATCGTAGGGATTGATGTCACGCCCCCAACTCATTCCCAGGTCGGCCGCTTTGTGCCGCTCGACTTGGGAAGAGAAGAGTCCACCCGCGAGTTGCTGCTGCTGCTGCGCGAGTTGCAGCCTGCGTCGGTTGTGCACCTGGCGTTTGTGATTGATCCGCAGCGCACGGGGGTTCTTGATGTCGACCGCATGTGGCGGATCAACGTAGCCGGCACGGCCCGTGTGATGGAGGCCATTGCCGAAGCCAACCGAAGTACCGGAACTACGATTCGGCAGTTCATTTTTCCCAGCAGCGTGTCGGCGTATGGCTCCGATCTGCCTGCACCCGTCGCGGAAGACGCGCCGCTCGGCGCCCACACGCTGCCCTATGCGATCCACAAGAGAGAAAGCGATCTGGTCGTACAGCAGCGTGCGCCTGGCCTGCGCGGGTGCGGTGTCTTCATTCTGCGTCCCCACATTTTTGCCGGGGCAAGCGTCGAAAATTATCTGATGGGAGCGTTCCGCGGAACCCCCAATGGGAAGGGGCGCCGCGCCGCCCGCATGCGAGAATCGGCAACCCGCCTGCCTTGCATGTTGCCCTACGGCCAGAAGTACGTGGACAACAAGATTCAGTTCGTCCACGTCGACGACATGGCCCGGCTGATCGCCTGGATACTGCGGCGCGAGCCGGAAGCACAGCGGCTGACCATCCTGAATGTTGCCGGACGCGGCGATCCTCTGACCTTCGGACAGTGCATCGAACTCGCGCACGCCAAATTGTTGAGAGTTCCTGGGCAGTGGACCATGCGCCGCATTCTGCAGTTCTTGTGGAACTGGAATATCTCCGCGATTCCACCCGATGCCGTCCCCTACATGACCGGCCAGTACATCATGAACACCGATCGGCTGAAGAAATTTCTCGGCGGCGACTACGAACGCGTGATTGAGAAAACGAATCTCGAGGCGTTTGCGGATTCGTTCCAGGAGAGCTAATTCACCGCCGAGACGCAGAGTAACGCCGAGGAATCCAGGGAACAACCTGCATTCCCCTGTGTCCTCAGTAACCCCTGTGGTTCAAGCTTTTGATTTTCTCTGTGAGACTCTGCGATCTCGGCGTTAAAGATTTTGACTATCCTTCACTCCCCGATACAGTCCCGCCACGCCAAGCGTGTATGGCGTCCAGGAAGCCTCGTGAAATCCCGCCTGGCGCATGCGCCCGAGCATCTCATCGGGCGCCGGAAAGCGCTCGACCGACGCCGGCAAATATGCGTATGGACCGCGCACTCCCGAGATCACGGTCCCAACCGCGGGAAGAACTTTCTTGAAGTAGACGCGGTAGCACCGTCCGATCAACCCGCCCGGCTCTCCGAAATCGAGGATGCCGCATTCTCCGCCGGGAGCCAGCACCCGTGCAATTTCGCGCAAGCCCGCGTCGTAGTCGGCCAGGTTGCGAAAGCCGAATGCCGACGTCACCAGATTGAAATACCTGTCGGGAAACGGCAGCCGTAGCGCGTCGGCTTCGATCCATTGCAGGGGCCGCAGAGTCGTTCCTCTTCCCTTCTCGGTCGCGCGTTGCAGCATGGCGTGAGAAAAATCCGCACCCATGATCTGCGCAGATCCCGAGCCCGCGCGCCGCCGCAACGCGAAAGCCATATCTCCCGTGCCGCAGCAAAGGTCAAGCACGCGAGCACCGGGACGCTGCAGAATGGCGTCGAACATCCGCGCCGTGCGCCACCACCACAGCCGGTCAATGTTGAACGAAAGAACGTGATTCAGCAGATCGTAGCGCGGCGCAATCGAGGTGAACATCTCGCGGACCGCCCGCGCCGCCGACTCGCGGTCCCGCGCACCGGCGGGAGTAGCGCCCACAATCCGCGGATTCATCTCTTGATTCATTGCAACATCATCTCGGGACCGCGGCTTTCATTGCCGCGCCAGTTTCCGAATCTCGTCGACCGCGGACCGAACGATGGGTTCCGGCACATCCGTCGTGATCTCAACCTTGCCGATTTCTCGCGGCAGAATAAAGTGCACCACTCCCCGCCGTGTCTTCTTGTCGGAACGCAGCCGCTTCAGGATGCTCGTAGTCTGCAATGTCATGCGAGGCAGCCCGCCGAAGCCAAGAACTGCGTTTGAAATGCGTCCCGCCGTCACGCTATCCAGCTTGCCCGTGGAGAGCGCGATGTGCGTCGCCGCGATCATGCCCCACGCTACGGCTTCTCCGTGGAGCAACTGCGTATAGCGGGTTTCGGCCTCGAGCGCGTGCCCGATCGTGTGGCCCAGGTTCAGCACTTGCCGCAAGCCGCCTTCGCGTTCGTCGGCACTCACCACCGACGCCTTCAAGCGCGCGGAATCGGCGATCACTTTTTCCACCACCACCGGGTCGCGATCCAGAATCTCGCGCCGCCGGTCTTCAAAGAGCTGGAACAGTCCCGCATCTCCGATAATGCTGCACTTCAGCGACTCGTACAGGCCGGCGCGGTATTCACGCGAAGGCAGCGTCCCGAGAACGGCAGGATCGACCAGCACCGCGCGCGGCTGGTGGAAAGTCCCGAGCAGATTCTTCCCCGACACCAGGTTGACGCCCGTCTTTCCGCCGATCGCCGCGTCCACCTGCGCCAACACGGTCGTCGGCACCTGGATAACATCCACGCCGCGCATGTAGATCGAGGCCAGGAACCCAGTCACGTCGCCGACCACGCCGCCGCCCAGCGCGATAAGAGTTACCCCGCGATCCGCACCTTGCTTTACCAGTTTCTCCGCCAGCTTCTCAAGAGTCGCAAGACGTTTTGAGCGCTCGCCATCGGCCATTTCGAGAAGACTGGTTTCGATTCCCGAAGCCGCGAGCGATTTCAGTAGAACTTTTGCCCAGCGCCGCCGCACCGGCGGAACCGTCACCACAAACGCGCGGCGGTTTTCGAGAATCTTGCCCAGGCATTCTCCAGCACGAGCAAGCAGACCGCTTCCGATGAACACTTCATAGGAGCGCGACGGGGTGGCAACTGGGACGCTAATCATGAACATTCATCATAGCGTATGGCCGCTATGCCTTCTCGCCAGGTGATCGAACGTTCGCGGGATTGATTCTGGGAAGGGCACGACTTCACAGGCTGCGGAAAAAGTCGCGTTCCAGGCGGCAGTGGCCCTCAGCGGCTAAAGCCGTCGATCAAAACGCGCCGGTTATTGCAGCGCTGAAGTGCTGCTCCACCCAAAATCACGCCACACCCAAGATCACGCCACACCCAAGATCAAGTGCAACATCGAGTTTTTCGCAGCTTGTTCAGCCATGCGGCTCAGAGCCATAGAGCAATCGGGCTTTGGCCCCTGAGAGTTGCGCCCTACTCGGCCGGTTTCTTCTGCGGATTCACGAGCGAGGCCAGGATGGAAGCCCCCAGAACAAGCAGCATGATCGCCAGCGCCCATTCCGTGGGCATGTTCACGTAGTGCGACCCCAGCATCTTGATCCCAATAAAAATCAGCACCACCGACAGTCCGTAGTGAAGATAGTGAAATACGTCCATCATGCCCGCCAGGGCAAAGTACATCGAGCGCAGACCCAGAATCGCGAACACATTCGAGGTATACACAATAAAGGCGTTCAGCGTGATGGCGAGCACCGCCGGAATCGAATCCACCGCAAATAGAATGTCGCTGGTCTCGACCACCAGCAGCACGACCAGCAGCGGGGTCGCATAGAGGCCGTTCTCCCACGTAAAGAACTGCCCCCCCACATATTCCTTGGTCACCGGGAAAGCGCGGCGGAACAGACGAAGAACCGGATTCTTCTCGGGATGGATTTCCGTCTCGCCCTGCCGCAACAGCTTGATTCCCGAATAGACAAGCAAAACGCCGAATGCGTACGTGATCCAATGGAAGCGCGTGATCAGGCCCACGCCCGCTACGATGAATGCACCCCGCATCACGAGCGCGCCGAAAATTCCCCAGAACAGCACTTTGTGCTGATGCTCGTCGGGCACTTTGAAGTAACGGAAGATGACCAGGAATACAAACAGGTTGTCGACGCTGAGCGACAACTCGATGACATAGCCGGTCACGAACTGCAGCGCCGGAGCCCGCCCATGCCAGAACATCACCAGCACCGCAAAGGCCGCGGCCAGCGCGATCCAGACTCCCGACCAGGCAAGCGCTCCGCGAAAGCCGAAACGGTGGGAGCGGCGATTCAGCACGCCCAGGTCGAGCGCCAGCATCGCCGCCACAAACAGGTTGAACAAAATCCAGAAGGCGAGCACAGAGAATCTTACGACAGGAGTCGGAAAGCAGGTCTTAGGTCTTAGGTCTTAGGAAAACCTAGATCGTCGTCCGTCTTCTACAGCCAAAAGAGACTTAGGGTTTCCTAAGACCTAAGACGTGAGACCTGCTTCACCGCAGGCGCAGAATCTCGACCGTGATGTTATCCGGCCCGCCGCGTTCCCGCGCCAGCGCGATCAGTTCGCGAGCCGCTTGTTCCGCGTTCTTGTTTTCCACGACTTCAAGAATCTCCGCATCGCGCACCTGCCCCCACAATCCGTCGGTGCAGATCAGGAGCACGTCCTCCGCCCGCAAAGGCTCGGGATATCCGGGCGAGTCCATGATGAGATCGGGGTTCGTTCCTAAAGCTGCGGTCAGAATATTCCGTTGCGGATGATGCTCCGCTTCCTCCGGACTGATGATTCCCGCCTCCACCAGCCGTCCCACGTAGGAGTGGTCGCGGGTCACCTGCCGAATCCGGCCGTCGCGGATCAGGTAAAGCCGTGTGTCGCCGACATGCACGTAATAGAGCGCGTCGTACTGCGCATCCCCGTCCGCACCTCTCTCTGGACCCCTGACGATCGCCGCGGCCGTGCAGGTCGTTCCCATACCCCGCAGTTCCGGATGCGCAAAGCTGTATTGCCGGACCTGCTCGTGGGCCGCCTGCAAAGCCTCGACCAGCGCCTGTTGCGGGTCGTCGCCGCCAAAGTCGCGATACATTGCCAGCAGCGTTTCCACCGCCAGCCGGCTCGCTTCCTGACCGCCCTCGTAGCCGCCCATGCCGTCCGCGACCACCGCCAGCCTTCCCTTGCGCAGGAACTGCCGGTCGTCCTCCGGCTCCCAATAGCCGAACGAATCCTCGTTATTGGTGCGCTGGCAGCCCACGTCGGATTGCATCGATACTTCAATTCCGGCGCGAACCTTCATTCGGGCACGGCTTCATTTGCAGGAATGGTGAGCATAGGCAACGATTGCAATCGCGGACAAACTTAGGATTATAGAGCCAACGGGCAGGACGCTCAAACAGAGCGCTGAAAATGACCGGCTCAGACAGAGCAAAGCGTTTCTAGAACGAAGCGGGGACGACTGCTTGGCAGCCGTCCCCGAGTATCCAAGAAATCAAATGCCGGTTTACTAAAACGGGCTACGGACCGCACTGCCCGGTCTTGTTAGTCGAAGTAGCAGGGAGACCCTCAGTGGCCATATAGACAGCGCCGGGCGGAGTCGTTTGTCCACTATAGGTAGCGGTAACAATATACCAGCCTGTCGTTTGAAAGGCCGGTGCGGTCGCAGGGGGCTGCGCGACGTCCACATAGGAGCAAGCAGGGGGCGTGATGGGCGTGAGCAGTCCGTCTGCGCTCAACTGGACGGTCTGCGGCGGAGTGGCGTTCGGGTCGCCGAATGTGCCGGTTTCAGCAAAACCAAACGGGGTACTCAATATCTTGTAGACAACGCCAGTACCGTTAAGAAGCTTTGTCGTCCCGTTGCTGTAGGTTCCCCACGTATACATTGGTGCCGGCGCTCCAGGCTTCAAAGTAAAGGCAGTACCCGCGTCCGGATTCGAGTTCGAATTCGATAGCGTAATGGACTGTAAGTGGTTGGTGGTTTGAAAGGCGTTGCAGCCCAGCATGCTGAAAGCTAGCAACGCGCAGCCCAACGCGGCAAAGAGAGTTTTACGGTTCACTGCCGAGTACCTCCAAAAGGAAATCTTCCGCATCGTCGCAGCATCCGTCACCCGAGGCAAGGTAACCAAAGTCACTGGACCGTCAGAACGCAAAAGCGTCCAATCGTGCGCTCCATCAGCCCGCGGCAAAGCTAGCCCCACCAAAGTTTTGTCATCCTGAGCGAAGCGAAGGACCCGCTTTCCTCCGAGACGAACAACAGCAGGTCCTTCGCTTCGCTCAGGATGACAACTATGGTTAGGTGCCTCGTCTACAATTGCCCAATGCTCGATTCAAGGCCCGATCAACCCGTGCCCCCAAGTCCGCCCGAGCCGATCGTTGAGCCGGTCACCGAATTTCACATCGGCGACGAATTCGGAACGGCCAGGCGCAATCTTCCGCCCGCCGGCATTGTCCTGATCTGCATCGCCGCCGTCGCGGTTGTGGTGGGAATCTTCGCTTTCCAGCAGCGCCAGAAACCGCAGGGCGCGGGTTCGATCGATTTCGTGGCTGCCGCCGAAGTGCCCGGCCAGAACATGACCCTGGCCGCTATCACCATGACGCTGCGGAATACTGCCGACAAGCCGCTGTGGATTAAGACCCTCAGAGCGCAGCTCACCACCGCCAACGGCAATACCTTCGACGACGCGGCCGCTTCGGCCGTGGATCTCGACCGCTATTACCAGGGGTTCCCGGCGTTGAAAGAAAGTTCCGAGCCGCCGATTTCGCCCGAAACCAAGCTGCTAGCCGGAGCACAACAGAAAGGAACCATCATCGTTAGCTTCAAGGTCACCAAAGAAGCTTTCGATCAGCGCAAGGCCCTGACCGTCACCATTCAACCCTATGACCAGGTGATGCCCGTGGTATTGAAGTGAGGTGTTGCTCGTGTGGGGACGGGCGCCCTCGCCCGTCCAAGCCGAGCGCAGCTCGGCAGCGGCCCGTGGTCAGAGCGACCTCTGGATTCGCCATCAACCGCTTGCGGGAGCGGGGGAGCACACGCGCGCTATTCATTGTCGAGCTGTCGCCGCGCTTCGGCCAGCGCAGTCCGCTCCACCCCGCTCACCTTGGGGTATTTCAAATTCATACCCTTCAACGCATCCACCACAGCTTGGGAGACCACCAGCCGCGTGAACCACTTGTTATCCGCCGGCACCACGTACCAGGGCGCATGCTCGCTCGCCGTGTGCCCGATCATATCCTCGTAGGCGTCTTGATATTCATCCCAGCACTGGCGTTCCTTCACGTCGGACGCAGAAAACTTCCAGTTCTTATCCACCGTGTCGAGCCGCTCCATGAAGCGGCGCTTTTGCTCTTTCTTCGAAACATGCAGAAAGAACTTGACCACGGCAGTGCCGTTCCGCGTCAGGTAGCGCTCGAAGTTATTGATATCTTCGAAGCGCTCCTGCCAGATATGTTTGGTTACGAGCGCCTTCGGCAGTTTCTGGCTTTCCAGAATCTGGGGGTGTACGCGCACCACCAGCACCTCCTCGTAATAGGAACGGTTGAAAATGCCGATGTGGCCTCTCTCCGGCATGGCCTTCATGGTTCGCCAAAGGTAGCCGTGTTGCAGCTCTTCCGCCGACGGCGCCTTAAACGACCACACTTGCACGCCCTGCGGATTCACGCCCGACATGACGTGCTTGATGGTTCCGTCTTTCCCGGCCGCGTCCATGGCCTGAAAAATCAGCAGCAGGCCCCAACGGTCCTGGGCCGCGAGAACGTCCTGTAGGCGGCTCAATTCCTGAACACCGCTCGCCAACAATTCTTTCGCCTGCGGCTTCAGCTCCGATTCCAGCCCGTGCGTGTCCGCCGGGTCGTAATCTTTGAGACGGAAGTGTTGCCCATGATCGACGCGGTACCGCTTCAGCATTTTTTCGATTTTCATTGTTTTCGTTTGGCGTGATTCCTTAGTGTTCCTGCTTATAGACAGAGTTGTTGGGTGTAGGTTCGTCGTACTCGCGGCCATACTTGTTCTTGTGCGCCATGCGCTGCCCATTCACTTCAGGAACTCGAATCACTCCGAGCGATGAAGCATCCGCAGTGATCGTGATCTCCCGCGTAAGCGGCTGCTCATTTTCCGGCCCCATGCCTTCGCTCCAGACACGCAACACGTAACGCCCATAGGGAACATTCGCCAGGCTAATCTGCCCTTCCGGGTTGGAACTAGCATACAGGGGAGTCGCGATCGTAATCACCACCGCACTCATCTCAGGATGAATATTGCAAAAAATGTAGCTGATTCCGGGCCGATCGAATCGCACCATCCGGGTCGTGCCCGCCTCGTACAAACCAAGATCAAACCGTTTGCCCTCAAAGAGAGAAAAAACGTTATGGAAAAAGGGGTCGCGATTAGGAAACTCCACCATCGACCCCGCTTGAACCACCAGGATGTGCGGCTGGAAACTCTTGTTCTTCTGCACCAACCGCAGGTTTGCCGCCGGACTCGCTGCGGGACTGGGCGGAGCCGCAGTCGCTTCGCCCGCCGCTCCGGCAATCGGCGTCAGCCACACCACGGTTCCGGGAATCGCGCCATGCCGTGTCCTGCCCGCGTCCCGTGCACCGATGACCTCGACGCGCCCGCGCACCGTGGTGGTCGTTACCCGCGTCGTTGCCTGCGCATGCAATCCGGTCGCGCCGGCCCACAGCATAGCGACCCAGATCAACACTCTTCTATGGTTCATCGTCGATGGCTCATCTTAGTTGCTTACTACGTTTCTTACTATGCCGCTTCCACCCGTCTTCTCAAAAAAGAACCCCCATCATCAGATTCAGGTGCCCCGCATCGTTTCCGCCGTTGTTAATCGTATACGTCGTCAGGCGCCGATACTCAGCGGAAAACAAAAGGTCCGACCGCGGACGATAAATCATGTTCACAAAGCTTTCCTGATTTCTGGCCAGCGTCACATTCCCGCCTCCGTAGAGTTGCGAGTAGGGGAAATATTCCAGGTCGGTGGCATACGGATTATCCATCCCAAACGCCGCATTGAACTCCCATTTACTTGCGGGCCGATATTTTAACTGAGCCCAGCCACCCACCGAGTTCAATCCGTGCACTTCCGTGCTCGCCAATGAGGGCTCGCCGTTGAACAACGCGCTTTGTCCGAAGGCGCCATAGAGTCCGCCCAGGCCCTTCCCGCGATACAACTTCCCGCTCAACGAAACTTGGCGACTGAGCGGCATCTCCAGGTCCGTCATTGCGGCCCAGGCATCCACCGTCCGGCTGAAGCCATAATCCTGCCGGCTATAAAAGCCTCCCACGCCCACGCGCAACGGTTGTCCAAAAACATTTCGCGTCCAGGCGATGCGCGTGCCATACGCGGGTTGACGCGACGACGCTCCGGGCCCCGCCTGCCGGTAAGAACCTGCCGCCGGCACTTCCCCGCTCAGCGGATCCAAAATACCTGCCTGCAACATCAGGCTGGAATCTTCCCCCAAAGCTACTCTGTGTTCCACTCGTATCTGCGGCACCCAGTTCCACAAGTTCCCCGCATAGGAGAGGGCCGGAACCGCTAGCGAGGCAAACGATGTCGGTGAGTTGGGCGAAAAGAAAATCCCATCCTGTCCGACCACCACCGAAGTGTTGGTCCAGTCCATTCGCATCGTGCCCGTTCGCAGCCGCAGGATTCCGGAGTTGACCCCGTTCGGTACCGAAGGGAAACCGCCGGCCAGATCGAGTTGCAGGTCTGCCCTGATCCTCGCGCCCGCCACCGTCGGCCCGAACGCTTCGAACCCGATCTCAGATTGCCGCAACGTCGCGCCGAAACTGCCCCCGGAATCGCCCGCCGGTCTGGCGTACGCAAGCATGGGAAGATCAATGCTATCCACCGTACCCTGATTGCTCACCAGGTTCATCAAAACGATTCCCGACAGGCGCAACCGGTACTTCGATGCGCTTTCCACTTTCGTCTGATACTGATCGTCTACTTTCCCGCTCAGCAGCTGATATTCCTCTTCCAGGCTGGCGGCGTGCCCTCCTTTTTGCCGATCTTCTTTCGGAACCTGTTCGTCATCTTGCGGAGCGCCGCTCGGTACGTTTCGCAAGCTGTCTTGTAATCTTGCTGCGCCCTCCGAGTTGGAAATCTCCGATTTCGCCACCGCATCGCGCACCGCGGCATCCCGCTGCCCTGATTCTGCGCGGACTTCTCTGGTGCGAATCTCGTCGAGCTCCCGGCGCAATTCCGCGGTTTCCGCCTGGGCACGCTGCCAGTCGGAGCGCATCCCGGCCACCGCCGCCCGCAACTCCCGAACCTGCTCGCGCAATTCGCGGACCGAGTCGCTCGCCGGGCTACTCAGCGGCTCCGGGGAAGGCGGCTCCGCCCGATTCGCGGCTTCCTGCGCGATGCTGGATGCGGTCCACATCATCACGCCCAGCAGCGTCATCCATCGCAATCCGTCGAACCAGCGTGTTGTCCTCATGTCGCCTCCCGCCCCTCTCCACATTAGGAGCCTGTGGTGAAAGTAATATCGGCTCCGTCAACCCTCAACTCGCCAGACTTTGTCATCCTGAGCGAAGCGAAGGATCTGCTGTTCGCAGCAAAAAAGCAGGTCCTTCGCTTCGCTCAGGATGACAAATCATGAAACGTACAGTTGGTGCAGCGCCATCCTGCCTTTGACCACAGGCCTTAGAGTCTGAACTTCGATTTGCGCTTGCAACTTAAGCCCAAGGAGTTCTCAACAGAAATCATTGACTTGCATGCCGCGCTGCCATAACATTTTCCGCCGATGGATTCAGCGGAATGTTGACCCGGAATGTCGTCCCCGAAGCCGACGTCTGCTCCACCGCGACGTCGCCCCCGTGATCCTGCAGAATTTTCTGCACCACCGTCAATCCCATCCCCGTCCCATTTTCCTTGCCGTGGCTCACAAAGGGCTCGAACAACCGGTCGCGCACCGCCTCCGCGATTCCCGGCCCGTTATCTTCGATGCGTATCTCCAGACTTTCGCCAACGCGCTTCAGCGCGATATCGATCTTCCCGGATTCCGGCGGCACCACTTCGCACGCGTTCAGCAGTAGGTTCAAGAAAACGCGCTCCAGCTTCTTGAAATCGAACCATCCCTCGGTCGACCCTTCCCCCGAAATCCGAATCCGTATGCGCTGAAACTCCGGATGCGCCTTCACTCCCTGCACCGCTCGATCCACCGCCGACCGAACGTCGCCGTACGAGGGACGCAACGACTCTCGTGTGCGCGAGAATTCCAGCAAGGACTCGATCAAGTCCGTCATCTGGTTGACCGCAACCCGTATCTCGGCGTAAAGATCTTCACGCTGCCCCGGCGTCAGGTTGCTTTCACAAAGAAATTCCGCATTCGCCATGACCGCCGCCAGCGAATGCCGCAGATCGTGCGAGATCGAACTCGCCATCCGCCCGATTGTCGCCAGACGTTCCGCATCCAGCAACTCTCTGTGCGTTTTCTGCAGGTTCTTTCTCATCCGGTCGAACGTTCCGGTCACCTCGGCGACTTCGTCTCCGCCCCGCGCTTGCAGCGGATACGCATAATCCCCCTGCTCCAGCGCGCGCACCCCCGCCACCAAATTCTCCAGCGGACGCGTGAAGGTATGCGAGATCAGAAAAACCAGCAGGCTTCCGGCCAGCACAGCAGTCAGACCGAGCGCCAGCAGCAACTCATTCAGGCTGCTTAAGAATGCCGTCGCCCGATCGAACGACTTCAATACCCACAGATTCAGCGCTGGCGCACCCGGCGCAGGCAATTCCACTGCCGACGCCAGGAAGCGCTCCTCGCCCAGACGGATCAGATCCCCTTGCGGCGGGCCTCCAGCGGCCGTTCTCGGCGCGACTCGCAGCAACTCCGATTCCTGGGCAGGCTTCAGAGTGCTGCGCACAATCGAGTCTCCATAACGAAACGCCACTTCGCTCGCGGCCACGCGGCTCAAGTCCCGGGCGACGCGGTCGTCAATTTCGTAGCCCAGCAGCAGATATCCGAGTACCTGGCGCCCGCTGGCTGGACCAAAATAGATGTCCTGGAGGAAAACTTCGTAGAGGTGGCCTTCGACGTACCACCAGTGCTGCGTCTCGGCACTCGACACTAAGTTCGACACCACGCGTGGAAAGAGGTCCTGCCCCTGGCCAACCGTGATCTCCCGCGAAGTGGCCTGCAGCGCCATCACCTTCCCGGAAGAATCGGCCAGCAGCAGCAAGTCGCTCCCCGCCAGTTGCCACAAATCGCGCGACGCATCCTGGATGGTGGCCGCGTCGTGCGTGGTCATGAGCGCCCGCACATTCGGCAGGTCGGCCAGCAGCGCCGCCGAGCGTTCGAGCGTCACTTCCCTCTGCTGCTGAAAATTATGGAATGCGGAAACGGAATTCTCGAGGTCGCGCTGGATTCCCAGTCGCACCTCCTGCTGCACGGTGTGCCGCACGACCAGCAGAGTCGTGAACGTCAATGCCGCCGACACCACCACCATGGAAAGCAGGAACTTGGTCCGCAGCCGGATTCCGCCCATGGTTGAAACCTCGAAGGGGCTACCGAAGATAGTTTTTAAAAGGTCAGAGGTGAGAGGTCAGATTGCAGAGGTGAAAATCGCAACGGTTTTACCTCTGCAATCTGACCTCTTACCTCTGACCTCCCTCTGACCTCATCCGCTACGGCACAAACTTGTAACCCGAACTATGCACCGTGCGAAAATGCAAAGGGTTCGCCGGATCCTTCTCCAGCTTCTGCCTCAGCCGCAAGATGTGATTATCCACCGTCCGCGTGCTCGGATAATTCCGATATCCCCAAACCAGGTTCAGTAACTCCTCCCGCGAAAGCACGCGCTCCGCGTTCTGGATCATGAACTTCAGCACCTTGAACTCTTGCGAAGTCAGTGGCACCAGGTTTCCGTTCCGCCACAATTCCATCTTCGTGAAATCGACCTTCACGTCGCCAAAGGTGAAAGTCTCGGTCAGGGGAGTTCGCATCGACAGCGACCGCCGCATCGCCGTCCGCACCCGCGCCAGCAGCTCTCGCGGACTGAAGGGTTTGGTCACGTAGTCATGCGCGCCCAACTCCAACAACAGCACCTTGTCCATCACTTCCGTGCGCGCGCTGAGAATGATGATGGGCAGCGAAGGCGCCGCCTGGCTGATCTCACGGCAGACGTCCTGCCCCGGCGTTCCCGGCAAACTCAAGTCGAGCACCAGCACCGACGGCGCCGCCGCCCGAAACAGCTCCAGACCCGCCGCGCCGTTTCCCGCAATATCCACCGCGAAGCCTTCGCCTTCAAACAATCGCTTGAGAGCTTTTTGGACCGCGCGGTCATCCTCGATCACCAGAATCCGCTCCGGTTTAGACGGAACCGCTTCCATGGTCATCGTTGCCACCGCTGCTGCTGCTGTTGAAGACGCGTTCTTGTTCACCGCGGACCCCCGCACCCGTTAGTCGAAGATCATACCCCTAAACTCTAGCCTGATATCAGGTTAATGACATGCTTTGGGGTAGAAAGTGACATGAACTTGACATTTTGTTGACAAAAAGAAATCGGGGGGCGGGTGATCTCACCGGTGGATCTGGGTTTTGCTCTTAGATCACCCGATGACCCGATGGCCAGATGGCCCGATTCACCTCAGAGTGGATCGCGGCCTCGAATCTCGGGCGCATCGCCGAGGTCCATGAACCGCGAATCGCGTGCCTCGTTGTGTACCGAACTCAGCGACACCGTAACTTCGCGGATGTAATAAGAGGTCCCCGCCAGCAGGCAGATTAGCGCCAGAACAAAAAGGACGACGGCCACCACTGCGGCGTCTTTCCAGTAAAGCCCGACCCCCAACAGCAGACAAGATGTAATCGTCCCAGCCAGAGAAATAAGCACCAGCAGGAAGCATCGCCGGATCATCTCCGCCCGCTGCTCAATCGCCTGGATCTGGGCCGTGTAGGCTTCCGCTTCCTGCACCCGGTCATTCTTCGCAGCGTCATGCTTTCTGTGCACATACTGCCGCAGCCGGCTGACGATACCCATAAGCCGCACGTTGATCGACAGGATCAGCAGGCTGGTGGCGGAAACAAAAATAGCGGGAGCAAGAAACGCTTGAAACAGGCGGGAGATGTCAGTCATGAGCCTTCCGGAGCGGAAATGCGTTCCTCTGTGCCCGATTCTATCCCCACTCCGGTGACGGCCCGTCTTCAACAACCGCCAGGAATCTTCTGGATTCCCCGTGCAATAACTACCTACCTTCTAATTCAACTAAAGGCGCACAGGTCACCGGCTAAGATATTGAATCTCCTTAGGTTAATCATCAGGAACTAAAGAGTTCGCGAGGTGCGCTCCGACGTCAAGAAGAGCACTACTATTTGAATGCGGGAAAGCCAGCGCTGCGGCGGACTCCATTTGCCACCCGGCGGGTCAAGCCGCCTCTTAAGTGCAGCCTCTTAGTGCAGCCGGGCGCGCGCGCTACGAAGCAGGTAGTATTCGTTGACTGGGCGGTCGTCCTGCATGGCGGGCGCATTTCTATCCATGGCGATCAGCCGGTCAATCGGAACTTCTCTCTTTAGAACCGCGGCAAACTGCTGTTCGGCGGTGGGAAACGGTCCCCACTCCACCAGATCCGCAGCCGCACTCGCAGGCATGCGTTTTGCCAGATCAGCCGCGGAGCGATCCGGGATGGGCTGGCGGCTGGCAAGATAGTGAATGCCCCAGCCGTCGATCGAGATAAACGCGCGCACGTAAGGAAACGACTCGTCCAAGGCGCGCGCTATGGCGGCGGTCGTCGCTCGATCTCCGCCGGGGTACCATTGCTGCAGGATGCCGTCCGGCCGCAAGCGCTTCTTCGCAGCGGAATAGAACTCTCGCGAGTACAGCAGGCTTGAGCCGGCTGCCCCGATCGGCGGGGGCGGATCGATCGCGATCACATCGTACTGTCCAGTCGTGCGCTCAAGAAAACGGCGGCCGTCGTCGACGACAACGTGTGAGCGCGGCGATTTCAACAGTTCCGGGCCATCCGCGTGGTAGTACCAGAAAAGTTCGGGAACGCTGGGGATAAGCTCAACCGCTGTGGAGTCGATTCCCCACGACAACATCGAACGATGAGTCGTGCCCATGCCAAAACAAATCACCAAGGCCTTCTGGGGCGGATGATCCAGAAACGCCAGGGGCATGGAGGCCATCAGTTTGGTGATTGGCGTCAGGATGGTCATGCTCACACCGTTGACGAGCAGCTGCTTCGTCAGTCCCTGGCCAGATGCGACCACGGTGGCTGTGCTGTCCCGACGTATCTGCGCCTTCGGAAAGTTCTGATCATAACTCCGCGTCATGAAGATCAAAGCGAACGATGCCAATAAAATCGCGCCGGATGCGATTGCGCGCTGACCGGTGAGACGTGGCGCCGGCTGTCGAAACAGCCTCACCAACAAAGCAACCAGCAACCAAGGGAGAGCCAGCGTCACCAGGGCATACCGCTCACCGAGATACGGCAACAACAGAAAACCTGCAACCAGGGGGCCGATGATACAGCCGGCGACGTTCACTGCGTACCCCACTCCCGCCCGGTTGGGGTCGCCTTCCGAGAAGCGGTCGACCAGCCTCGGCGTCAGAAATCCAAGAAGACCGCTGAAGGCCGCAATACCCAGAAGCACCCGCAGCCACCCATAAATCCCCACGCGCAAATCGGCGCTGAGCAAAGGGATCAAAGAACCAAGCCAGACGAACAGCCACACCAGCGTTCCCTCGTTAGTGTGCCGGCGGCTCCAGACGCGGTACACGCTCGATCCGATGAACGTCGCGGCCAGGTAAATACCCAAGATGGTTGCAAAGGAATAGACCAATGTGCCGACATAGGGCGTGTACTGCCGGATCCAGACCACCTCCATCCCCATGCTGGTCAGTCCGGTGGCGAACAGCAGATACAGCGTGCTGCTTCCCAATATCTCGCGCCAGGCGATGGCAGCTTTCCCCCCGGTATCCCGTTCGCGGTCGGTGCCGGCTTGACGCCTTTGCTTGCGAGCGAGCACAAAAGCGACGGCGCAGATCGCAATGTTGAGCACCATTCCCACTCGCAAGGTGCCGGTAAAGCCGAGGAGTTCGATCAACAGCAGGGGAATCGCCGCCCCCGCCACCGCCCCCAGCACATTCGCGAGATAAAAAAAGCTGAATGAGCGTCGCGACGCCAGGCCCGTCTGGCTACGGATGGCAAACATGCCCAGCGGAATCGTAGCCCCCATGCAGGCGCACCACGGAATCAGACTGCATGCCACCCACCCTCCGGCGGCAACGTAGTAGCCAGATGACGACAGCGACAGCCCGCTCCCGAAATACTCCAGCACCAAGCGGCCCACCATGAATTCCGCTGGCACGACGACGGCGGAACAGCCAATAAACAACTCGGCAATGGCATAAACCTGCAAAGGAGCAGAGCTGAGACGCCGCCCATATTTGCGTACGAAGTGTCCAGCCGCCCACGAGCCCAGCCCCAATCCTGCCATGAAACTCGAGAGCACAATCGACACCATAGCCGTGGTGACCCCAAATTTCGCCATAGCGAGGCGAAGCCAGATCAGCTCGTAGAGAATGCTGCAAAATCCGGAAACGAAAAAGAAGGAGAAATACCATCCCCAGCCGCTGTTGGCGACTGCTGGTTCTCCCGCTCCTTCCGCCCAAGCCGCTGGGGAAGGATTTTTCACTTGGGCCGGCGTTGTTCCAGTGCTCATGGGTGACTCCATTTGATCCGGATATCGAACCGCGCGGTTCGATGCGCGTCGGGGCAATCCGAGAAGAATGCTCGCTTAAGTGTCGCAGACAGTTACACAGTGCAGGCACAGGTAACTTGCCGTCATGGTCACGGAAGTCATCGGCCTGGCCCTGCCTCATTCATAACCTTGGATTCGGCTCACAACCGTATTCCGGCAAGACAAGGCCAACTCGTGCTCGATGTATCCATGGGAAATCAAAAATCCTTCCAGAAGACGGAATCCGCCACTTTTTGTAAACATGGTGGGCAGTGCAGGACTTTCAGCGGTCGTTTGATTTCAATGACTTGTCGGTGTAGCCGATTCACTACGTCTCGAAAAATACACCGAAAATGGAGAAAATCGCAAGGTCAAAATGTAGCCGAATCCCTTCTGGATGCAATACGGTAATAAGTAGCTCGCCTCAAAGGCGTGGTAGACCGCTCTGCTAGTCTCGCCTCTTCGCCGGAGTCGTGTCTTTCATGCGGATCGTCCATCCACGGAGCCGCTGCGACGACCGAGCCAAGCGTTGAGCGCTGGCGACCCCCAAAGGTATCGGCGGTGTTTGCCAAGCCGGAAGACCGGGATCGGATCGGCAGTCCGCGAAGGTTTGCTCTGGTCAACGACCCAGCTTTCTTTCACCTTCAGCCGCTGGGCAAGCTCCGTTGTGGTTAATACCTCATAAGGGAACGAGGACGCTGCTTGACTCTGCTGATGATTCATTCCGGTCCGCAACTCCGTTGAAGTCTCTTCCGCCAAAATATTCGGCGCGGTGATCGAGTGGATCGTCCTGCGGTCAGGAGATCAGTTCACCGTCGCCCCGCCGCAGCACTTCTTGTATTTCTTCCCCGATCCGCACGGGCACGGGTCGTTCCGCCCGACCTTGGAAGCATTGCGCCGTGGTTCACTCGTGTGGGCACTCGCACTGACCTGCCGATGCGCCCGGAAATAACGATACGCACCGACCAGCCCAGCCGCCATGTGCGCGATCACATCCTCTCGCTATTCCGGGCTGATCGGCTTGGGGCGCATCTTGGGGTCTTCGTCGTGCTCGTGGAAGAACATCATGATCGGGACTAGGCATCCGCCGTGCTCCTCGTCATCCATAAGCTCAGCCCAGCCATCATGGCGCATGTGCATGCCGCGCTTGAAGCCGCGAGCCCAGTCGTTGCCTTGGGCTATGCCATCCTCGTTCTCCAGCAGAACCGGCACGTAGGGTTCGCCCTTGTATAGGGTCGAGGCGATGGTGTTCCAGTGCCGCATCATCAGTCCCAAGATTTCGTTCGCGTCGTCGAGGCTCCCGAACTCGCAGGCGTCCGACATCTCGCCGCCGAAGACCTCCCGGTAGTATTCGCTCGGCATCACGGTCTCCGGGCCTGCGATGAGGGCAGCGAAGAACCCGTCCAGTTGCTCGACGTTCATCGCCCTGCCGCTCTTGCAGTTTTCGAGGAAGTCTCCGAGGCGGTCGAGTTCGGCGTCGGTCAGCGGTTCGTTTTGGGTGAAAGTTCTCATGGGGAACTACCATCGCTTCGGTTTACGTGAGCATTCTACGCGGCTGCTGTATGCCTCAAAGCCGGGGATTCTCTCATAGCGTTTCCCGATCCAGCCATTTCTCGACCCGCGCCGGACGCCACTGTTCCAGTGCCCGCAACAACTCCGCAGCCGACTCCCGCGCCAGCACTAGACCCCGGTTCTCCATCTTCAGAAATCGCTCTTCCACGGCGTGGTCGAACATCGCCAGCAGGGGCGAGTAGTATCCCAGCACATTCAGGACGCCGCAGGGCTTCGCATGCAAGCCGAGTTGTGCCCACGTCACGATCTCACAGAACTCCTCCAGCGTCCCGTACCCGCCCGGCATCGCGACGAAGGCATCAGACAAGTCCGCCATGAGCGCCTTGCGTTCGTGCATCGAGCGCACGACGTGAAGCTTCGTCAGTCCCTTGTGTCCGACCTCTCGCTTCATCAGGCGTTCTGGGATGACGCCTACCGCCTCGCCGCCCGCCCCTAGAACGGCGTCCGCCAGCACACCCATCAGACCCACATTGCCGCCGCCGTACACCAGACCGATGTTCCGGCGCACGAGTTCCGAGCCCATTTCTTCGGCGGCAGCGCGATACTCCGGTCGGCTGCCCGGACTGGAACCGCAGAAAACACAGATTCGTTTCATGCAGCCATTCTAAAGTTAGCTTCGGCAAATGAAGGAAGCCCGCGTTCGGCTGACGCGCAGTAGAGGCTCTAAGAAAACCTCTCTTGTCGAAGTCCATCGAAGCGGCATCGCTACCCAAGTGCTATGATCAATCGCGTTCAGGGCAAGCTTGATAAATCTCGTAACACAAATCTGAAACACGAATGGAGCACACAATCAATGAAGAGAACACTGGTGTGGTGTGTCATAGCATTGTTGTCGCTGATGGTTGCGGCACAAGCTCAAGACAAGATGGGCGGCGGAACCGAGCAGGCGGTCGCCGCACTTGAGCAAAAGTGGGTAGACGCGTCCAAGGCGAGCAATCCGGATATGCTCGCTCCCCTCCTAGCGGACAAGTTCATCAACACCGACAGCAGCGGAAAGGTGACTGGCAAAGCCGAGACGCTCGCGAGTGTCAAGGCGGCAAAGTGGGAGAAAAACGAAATCAGCAATGTGAAGGTAACCGTATTCGGGAAAACGGCCATCGCAACCGGAGACTGGGCCGGCAAAGGGACAGACGACAAGGGGAAGCCAGTCGATACCCACGAGCGCTGGACTGATACTTGGATTGAGATGTCCGGTGGCAAATGGCAATGCGTTGCCAGCCACGGCTCTACGATCAAAATGTAGGAAACACAAGAAGCCATTGGTTCACTAGCGACCATCGCTGGCAGGATGAGATGCCGCCCGGTTTCCCTTGGGCGGCTTTTCTTTTGCATCAAGCCGAAGTTCGTTGTCGAAGCCGAGACGGAAGGAGCCAGCGCAAAGGAACTGAACCGCATGCTGCTCTCTGCCCTGAGAAGAGTGGAGAAGAGAACGACGCTCCGTGCAGAGTGGGCTTCCGATGACGACACCGAGCGTTTCTTTGACTACGTGCTGAAAAAGACGATCAAGGGCTGAGCCGCCCATTCTGTCAGCCGAACGCCGGGTTCGTGGGTCCGCAGCGAAAGCCGTTTCTGCGGCACTTTTGGCTCCCCAGAGGGGTTCAGGTCGGCTGGGCGTTTCACAGGTCAAAAACAGCCTTTGTGACCACCCCAGCGACGGTATACGGGAACCATGATGACCGGGTGCTGCGACACTATCCTCGCCGTGAGAGAAGAAATCCGTCCTCTCACGGAAACTCATCGGGAATGGGTCCTAACTGTTTCTTGAAATTCTCAATCAGTTCGACTTGTTTAGTGAGCATTTGTGGTTCTTCGACTGTAACGAGGTGTTTGATTTTGTCGAAGTCTCGGTCCCAACGTTGCAAAACATCCACTTTCCTTTGAATCGCTGTCGCGGCGTGGACGGAATCTCCGGGATGCAATCCGTAATCTCGTTGTAGTCGCACCGCTTCTTTCGCAACAAGTTGGTCAAGCTGAACTTTTTTCAGCCAACCCCATTCAAACATCCGCTCGATTTTCGCAATTTGCTCCGGTATCAGTTTTTGAGATTGCGGGAGGGAGATTTTCTTTGGCCGCACAACCTCTACGATAGTCCAAGTCGAAGTCCAAATCTCAACGAGTCCGTCCTGCGCGTGATGCAGGATGTCCTCGCAGATTTTGCGCCTGTCGGACTCCGCTCTATTCAGAAAGCAGATAAAGCACGACGAGTCCCAATACAGCCTTCTCGGGTCACTCATCGTCTATATCCTTCAAGTAGTCACGAAGGGGCTTGCCTTCCGTAAAATCATCCACGAGACCGGACATCTCCTCGATTGTCGGCTTGACCTCTTGAGACGTGGGCTGAATATCTTCAACATCAATGTAAATGGGAACGCCGAAGTTGTTCGCGTGAATGGTGCCGGATACTACGACTTTAGAACGGAGAGCGTCCTTGATTTTCTCCTCCTGCGCAGCGTCAAACTTGCATCTCACAGGCTTCCCAGTATTCTCGTCCCAAACCCGAAACTCGTTGTTGTTGTGAACAGTAATCGAATCCAGACTACCGGAGATGGAGCCAAACGCGCTGTATTTCACTCCAGTCAGTTGTTGGACGTTGTGGAGCGTGGTCTCCGAGATGACGCTCTCTCGGCGCTGCCGCTCTCCGTTTGTGTAAATCGTGATTGAGCCGAGCCGCTTGGTTTTTTTCGCTACGTTCTTTAAGCGATTCAGCGCAGAATCAGAGAAATACTGGTTGCGCTCCGCAGACCTATTTAGGAGGGTCGCGTTTTCCAAAAACTGCTTCTCTACCGATTCGGAAATATCCAAAACAAGAGGACGCCTTGGAACACCCGTAATGCCTACGACCGGAGGACTCTGCTTCTGGAGAAACGAGACTTCCCACGTAATGCTTCCGCGTTGCTCTTTAGAGATAGTGGAATCCAAGTCTTGAAGAACGCCGAGGAGATTCTTGAGGGCGTCAATAAACTCACGCAGCGTGATTCTTTCCTTCTTGCCTAGCTCGATGTAAAGGGTGCTCGGCATGAGTCTCGCTCCCTAGTTGCGTGTTCGGCTAGGGCGTCTCGGACACAGCGCTATACAAGCACCGTGAGGGACGGCGGTGTGCAAGCACACGGGGAAGGCGCGTGAATCTGAATCCAGAGCCGTGATTCTTGCAGATTGTATCACCATTGGCATCAGAGCAACGTCTTTACCAGCTTCTCAATCTCGCTCATTATTGATTCAAGATGCACACGGATGCCCATCGCGCTTTCTGCGCGAGGCTCATCCGCTTCCGAGCCGAGGCTGACAGGGTGTGCCTCGGTTTCGTGTAGGAACTCCCGCCGCCGTCACGTAATGCTGGGCGGTGGGAATCAGCAGCTTTGAAATCAGGGAGACGCGGCATAGCGGCCAGAAACCTCGCTGGAAATACCAAATGAGCAGTCAATCGTGGTAAGTTCTTGAGTTCTGAGAATTTGTCGTGCCCAGAATCTTCGACAATATCGATCTCCGCTTGCACCCCGCCCTGACGGACACTCTCAAGATTTCCCATCGGGCCGACTTTTGCGTTGGGTATTTCAATCTGAGGGGTTGGAAGCTGGTCGATCAGTTTGTGGAGGCATGGCCGGGTGGAGATGGGGACTGCTGTCGTTTAATCGTCGGGATGTCAACCTTGCCTCAAGAAGAGCTTCGGGAGGCATTCAGCCTCGTTAGCGCCCCCGATGGACTTGACGCCCAGACCGCATTGCGGCTGAAGAAACGGGCAGCAGAAGAATTTAGATCACAGTTGGTGCTCGGCGCACCTAACAACACGGACGAAGCAGGGCTTCGGCGGCTCAGTGCGCAACTCAAATCCAAGAAGCTAGTGGTTAAACTGTTCTTGCGGTATCGCTTGCACGCGAAGTTGTACCTCATTCACCGCGTAGACCCCAACAATCCTGCTACTGGATTTCTGGGAAGCAGCAATCTCACGTTCCCCGGATTGTCGAAGCAAGGGGAGCTGAACGTCGATGTGCTCGATCAGGACGCCTGCCAAAAACTCCAAAAGTGGTTCGAAGACCGTTGGGACGATCAGTGGTGCATGGACATCACGAACGAACTGATCGAAATCCTCGATACAAGCTGGGCCCGCGAAGAGATACTGCCCCCGTATCACATCTACCTAAAGATGGCCTATCACCTTTCCCAAGAGGCGAGGGCTGGACTTTCCGAGTTCCATGTTCCTCGCGACTTCGGCAACAAGCTGCTCGCGTTTCAGACGGCGGCGGTGAAAATCGCCGCTCAATACTTGAACAAGCGCGGGGGCGTCGTTATCGGTGACGTTGTTGGGCTCGGCAAGACGCTGATGTCGGTGGCGTTGGCACGGATTTTTCAGGACGATCATGGAACTGAGACTCTGATCATTTGCCCGAAGAACCTCGTGCCTATGTGGGAGGACTACATCCATCAGTACCGCATGGCAGCTAAGATCGTTCCCCTCAGCACAGCGATGAGAGACCTGCCAAATCTGCCGCGCTATCGAGTCGTGCTGATCGACGAGAGCCACAATCTCCGCAATCGCGAGGGCAAGAGATACAAGGTCATTCACGATTACATCGAGAAGAACACCAGCAAGTGCATTCTTCTGTCTGCCACGCCGTACAACAAGTCCTATATCGACCTCTCTTCTCAGTTGCAGTTGTTTGTTGCTGGGGATCAAGACCTCGGAATCAGACCAGAACGGTACTTGAAAGAGATTGGTGAAACTGAGTTCATCCGTCGGCATCAATCGCCAGTTCGATCTCTCTCAGCTTTTGAAAAGAGCCAATATGCAGACGATTGGCGTGACCTGATGAGGCTGTATCTCGTTCGCCGAACCCGTGGCTTCATCAAAGACAACTATGCGAAACCGGACGAAAAGACTGGTCGCAAGTACCTCACTTTTGACACTGGCGAGCGGTTCTATTTTCCTGACCGAATCCCAAAGACCGTGAAATTTGAGTTCAACGAAAAAGACCCGAACGACCCGTATGCTCGGCTGTACTCCAATGATGTCGTCAACGCGATCAACGGTCTAACGTTGCCTCGATACGGACTCGGAAATTACATTGCGCCTGCGCCCCATCACCCGCCCACGGAAGCTGAGGCAAAGGAACTGGCAAAACTCTCACGGGCTGGCAAACGGTTGATGGGCTTTTGCCGCACGAACCTATTCAAACGGCTGGAAAGCGGTGGCCCAGCGTTCATCCAGTCCCTTGAGCGTCACATCTTGCGGAATTTCGTGTACCTCCATGCGATTGAGAATGAGTTACCCCTGCCCATCGGTACGCAAGGCGCTGAACTCCTCGATGCGAAGATTGGAGACCGAGACCTCGATGACCTGCTCACAGAAGTTGAAGATGATCAGGACAACAGCAAGGATACAAACGGGAATGCCGCAGCGTTTCTGCGCGAGGAGAAAGACTTTCGCAAACGTGCGAAGGAGGTCTACGAAAGATATGCGACGGAACTGAAGAAGAGATTCAAGTGGCTGTCCCCGACTCTGTTCGTGGACGCTGTTCGACAAGACCTTATCAGCGACACTCATGCCCTAATCAAAGTAATCAATAAATGCGGGGTTTGGGATGCCGCCAAGGACGCGAAACTCAACGCTCTGGAAAAGCTTCTCGCTAAGAAATACAACGGTCAGAAAGTTCTCGTATTCACACAATTTGCTGACACTGCCAATTACTTAGCGGAGCAGCTAAAACGGCGCGGCCTCAGCCGTCTCGAAGGCGTCACGGGGGACGACGAGAACCCCACCGCCATCGCATGGTGCTTCAGTCCCGAAAGCAACAAGAAAAGGGATGTCGTAAAGCCTGAGCACGAATTGCGTATTTTGATCGCAACCGATGTACTCAGCGAAGGCCAAAACCTTCAGGATTGCCACGTGATTGTGAATTACGATCTGCCGTGGGCGATCATCCGGTTGATTCAACGTGCTGGGCGTGTGGATCGCATCGGGCAGAAGTCTGACACAATTTACTGCAATTCATTCATGCCTGCGGACGGCGTGGAGCGGATCATCAATCTTCGGCGGCGAGTTCGTCAACGCCTGAGAGAGAATGCCGAGGTTGTAGGGAGCGACGAGTCGTTCTTCGAAGATGACACCAATGACCAACCGATCATCGACCTGTACAACGAAAACTCAGGCATTCTGGAAGAAACGGACACAGAAGTCGATCTGGCGTCATACGCCTATCAGATTTGGAAGAACGCGATAGACAAAAATCCCAAGCTCCAGAAGCAGATCGCCGACCTGCCGAATGTCGTTTATTCGACCAAGCCGCACAGTCCAGCGCCAGAGCAGCCGACAGGCGTACTAGTTTACATGCGGACAGCGGATGGGAATGACTCACTGGCTTGGATCGACGGCGACGAAAAGAATGTCACACAATCGCAACTCGCTATTTTGAAAGCTGCGGAGTGCGTTCCTGATACTCCAGCCCTCCCTCGCCAAGAGAAGCATCATGAGCTAGTTGAGGCGGGAGTGCGCCACATGGTGCAGGAGGAAAAATCCATCGGCGGCCAGTTGGGTCGGCCCTCGGGAGCGCGTTTCCGAGTTTACGAATGCCTCAAGACCTACGCTACACACATTCAAGGCACGCTCTTTGCTACACAGGAGCTTGCAAAAGCAATTGATGAAATCTATCGCTATCCCCTGCAACAAAGTGCTGCCGATACGCTAAACCGCCAATTGCGCTCGGGGATAAGCGATCAACAGCTTGCTGACCTAGTGATTGCGTTGCGCGGTGAGGCTCGCCTTTGTCGCATCGAGGAAGAGATCGAATCACAAGAACCCCAGATCATTTGTTCATTGGGCCTTTCGGCCAAATAGGGGCGAATCGAGAACATGGCAATTGATTTCACGAGAACTCGCGAACGCCTGAAGGACTTCGACTTTCACCGACTTTTTGTGGAAGAGCTTGGGTGGTCTCAGCCCTCGACCAAGATTTCGACTGAAATGGAGATCGATACTGCCACATTTACTCGTCACCAGATTTCGCAACTCGCAGGTATAGCGGTTTTCGAAGTGACCGCACAAGCAGGCGGTATTCCAGACGCCAAGATACGAGCGGCGATCCATAAAGAGATTTCCGCCATCCACCACGAGACTCTCTTAATTTTTGTTGATAAGGAACGCACAAGAAGCCTGTGGTATTGGGTCAAACGCGAGGGCAGCAAGAAGTATCCACGAGATCATTTTTATATCAAGGGACAACCGGGCGATCTCTTTTTGAGCAAGCTGAGTGGCATTGTCTTCGAACTGGGTGAATTCGACGAGAGCGGTAACGTCTCGGTGCTCGAAGTCGCTAATCGTCTTCGCAATGCCTTGGATGTCGAGCGCGTCACCAAGAAGTTCTACGGCGAGTTCCAAGAGCACCGCGTTGCCTTTCTGGAACTGATAGGGGGTATTTCGAACGATCTCCAGCGACGGTGGTACGCATCCGTCCTCCTGAATCGCCTGATGTTCATCTATTTCTTGCAGCGGAAGGGATTCTTAGACAGAGGTGACCTGAATTATCTACAAAGCAAACTTGCGCTCAGCAAAAAGAAAGGGAGTGATTTGTTTTACGCCGACTTTCTAAAGCTTCTCTTCTTTGAGGGATTTGCCAAGCCAGAGGACAGGCGATCTTCCGAAGCGAAGAAGGTGCTGGGACAAATCAATTACTTGAACGGCGGGCTGTTCTTACCTCATAAAGTTGAGCAGGAAAATCCCAGCATCAGCATTCCCGATAAGGCGTTTGAAAACCTATTCTCACTGTTTCAGCGGTACTCGTGGAATTTGAATGATACGCCCGGTGGTCAGGATAACGAGATCAACCCTGACATACTGGGGTACATCTTTGAAAAGTACATTAACCAGAAAGCATTTGGGGCGTACTACACCCGCCCGGAGATCACCGAGTATCTGAGTGAGAGAACCATCCATCGCCTCATCTTGGATGCGATCAACACTCCTGAGATTGGCAAGAAACACCCGATCAAGGGCGTGCCAAACCGTGAGTACCGCAATATCGCCGAACTCTTGATGAATTTGGACGCCAGCATGTGCCGTGAACTTCTGTTCACGGTCCTGCCAAACCTGAGCCTGTTGGACCCAGCTTGCGGCTCTGGCGCGTTTCTCGTCGCCGCCATGAAGACGCTCATCAATGTTTACGCGGCAGTGATCGGAAAGATCAAATTTCTAGCCGATGCCAATCTCACGGAGTGGCTCACTCAAGTCGAGCGAGAGCACAAGAGTCTTAGCTATTTCATCAAAAAGACCATCATTACGGACAATTTGTATGGCGCAGACATCATGGAAGAAGGCGCGGAAATCGCACGGCTCCGACTTTTTCTTGCCTTGGTAGCCTCCGCTGAAACAGCGGATCAACTTGAACCATTGCCGAACATCGACTTTAATATTCTGGCGGGCAACTCACTCATCGGCCTGATGCGTGTCAATGATGCCGATTTCGAAAAGCGCACAGCGCAGGGCCACTTTTTCCAGCGTAGCTACAGTGAGATTTTGGCTGAAAAGAATCGGCTCATCGATCTTTACCGCCATACCTCCACCTATGCGCAAGACCTGACAGCCTTACGCAATGACATTCAGCAGAAGAAGGACGAGGCGCTTGCAACTCTTAACGACATTCTGCTGTCCGAATTCAAAACACTTGGCATCAAGTTTGAGCAGGCCACATGGGATCAGAAAGAGGGTGAGGAGGGCAAAGCACAAAAGAGAAACGTAAGCACAGCAGACATCGAAAGGCTCCAGCCGTTTCATTGGGGATACGAGTTCGATAAAGTGCTAAATGAACGCGGCGGCTTCGATGCAATTGTTACCAACCCGCCTTGGGAAGTGTTTCAAACCAACGAGAAAGAGTTCTTTCAACGTTACGCCTCGACGATCAAGAAGAAATCTTTGCGTATAGAAGATTGGGAAGCCCAGCGCAGCAAGCTAATGAAAGACAAGGAGCTTCGTGAGGAATGGCTTGACTATGCAAGCCTATTTCCCCATCAGTGGAGTTGGTTCAAGCTTGCCCAACAGTATAAGAACCAGACATCGCAGGTTGACGGGCGAGCGGTTGGGAACAAACCCAACCTGTACAGTCTTTTCACAGAGCAATGTTTCAATCTGCTTCGCGATGGGGGACTAGCTGGAATCGTCATTCCCAGCGGTATCTACACCGATCTGGGAACCAAACAACTCCGTGAAATGCTGTTCTCCGAAACCAGTGTCACTGGGTTGTTCGGGTTCGAGAATCGAAAGATGATTTTTGAGAATGTGGACAGCCGATTCAAGTTTGTGGTTCTTACCTTCCAGCGGGGAATGAAGACGGAGCAGTTTCCGGCTGCTTTCATGCGGCATGACGTGGAGGAACTGCAAACCTTTCCGCAGCGTGGATCAATCAAGATGTCAGTTGACCTAGTCAGGAAGTTATCACCTGACTCGCTCTCAATCCCCGAATTTAAGTCGGAAACGGACCTCGCAATCGCCAGCAAGTTGCAGGCCTTCCCGTTTCTTGCCAACGGTACGACTCACGGTTGGGGTATCGAATTGTATGGCGAAGAACTCAATATGACGAGGTCGGCCAAGTACTTTAAGACATCCAAAACCCCTTATCCTCTCTATGAAGGGGGAATGATTTGGCATTTCGACCATGCTTATGAAAAGCCGCGCTACTGGGTCAGTGAACGGGAGCTTCGAACTTCCTTCCTAAAGAAACGCGCCAAACGGATCGGTTTGAGCGACGTGCCCAAGAACCTGACGCCAGATTACGAGACGTACAGAATAGCGATTCGAAAAATCGCCTCCAACACAAACGAGCGGACATTGATCACAACGGTCATCCCGCCGAACACATTCGCTGGCAACTCATTGACCGTGCATTTTCCGTTTCGCAACGTGCCACAGCGATATAACGAACCTGTGTTCTCCTGCGCAGAACTCTTGTTCTTAGTGAGCGTGATGAATAGCTTTGTTGCCGATTACATTTTGCGCTCGCGCATGACGACGAACTTGAATCTGTTTTACCTCTACCAGCTTCCGATTCCTCGTCGGCCAGCGACCGACGAAGCATTCAAGTCAATCGTGAGTCGTGCAGCAAGATTAGTGTGCGTCTCCCCTGATTTCGACGCCTTGGCTAGGGAAGTAGGACTTAAAGGATCGAAAGACGGTGTGACCGATGGCTCAGAACGTGCCCGCCTCAGGGCGGAACTCGATGGCTTGGTCGCCCATCTTTATGGGCTGAGCGAAGATGAATTCACGTACACATTGACGACATTTCCTCTGATTGACAACTCTGTTAAAGAGGCGGCGATCTCAGCATATAAGCTTTTTGCACCCAAGTCCGCAGATCAGCAAGTCAGGAGTCTCATGGCCGGAGGGGAGAGTGCGATTCTCGAATTCAAATCGTCCGCCCGATGGGATTTGAAGGAGAACAAGGCCAGCAAACTGATAGAACAAATCATCGTGAAAACCGCTGCTGGATTCCTCAACGTGGAATCTGGCGGCACGCTCCTAATTGGAGTGGATGACAACGGCAAAATTCTTGGCTTAGAAGACGACTACAAGACGATGGGTCAAAGACCGACGCGGGATGGCTATGAGAATTGGCTTACCACCCTGCTCCTTGGAGAATTCGGCAAGGATTCTAGTCCGCTGATTCGCACCACGTTTCACAACATCGATGGCAAAGACGTGTGCCAACTCGTTTTCAAATCGTCTCCTCGACCCGTGTTCGTCAAAGATGGCAACAACGAGCATCTCTATATTCGCACTGGAAACTCCACCCGCCTGCTCACATCACGAGAAGCCGTCGAATACTGCAAGCAACGTTGGCCATAAAGCTTCGCCTCATCGGGCTTGGACACGAAGATGCTCTAAGAGCCTGACCAGCGCCAGCGTATCTTGTCCGCAATAATCAAGCAGCGCCTTCCTGAGACATTCACGCTCGGCTTCATCCCCGGTGCCTCGTATCAACGCCTCCCACGCTAGCCCCGCGTCCTGCCCGTTGCCGACCTCCATTCCGTCGTAGGTCATTTCTGGCACGAGGGCGGGCAGCACCGACTTCAGCGAGTATGAACCTGCGAACGCCGGATGGTAAACATGATTCCGAATCACAGGAAGCAAATCCCAGAGACGGCGCTGGATTTTCTTGATGCACCCCGAGAACTCCGGCATCCATGCCGCAAGTTCGGAGAGCCTTTGAGATTCGAACGGCTGGTAATAGACGACAATGCTTCCGCTCTTGCCAAGGGCAGAGCATAGCGAAGCGATGAACTCGCGCCGGGGATCGCTGCTGTCCGTGGCTAAGAACTCGTGGTGCTCGGGCTCCGCGCCGGGTTCCCGTTGCAAATTCACAGACCACTGAAACGGTAGTTGGTCGTAGGGTCGCATGCCCGCAAATCGGGGGATTGCCGGATTCACGCTTTCAAAGTCCGTGAAATACAGCGGGTATCGCAGGGACTCCAGCGCTTTGCCCAGTTCCGGGTTGAACCACGGCTCACCTGTTTGGACGGTGGTGCATGCACGCCGCTGCCGCTCGCTCAAAGGAAAGTCATCCGGTATGTCGTGGATCGACTCGACACCCAATTCCTCCAGTGCCTCTTCGGCGCTCGCATGCAGTCTTGGCAGGTATCCAATGTGGTCATCAGGAAGCGGCGGATTGCAGCGGTCGTAGAATTCGCAGGTCACTGGATCGGTGCAGTGCGGTCCTGCCGGGAGGTCAGGAGCCTTGGACATGTTAAGGACTGCGAACTGCGCCCGCAGCCTGAAGGTGAGATCGTGTTGCAATTTGTCAACGCGGCGCGTCACGTTCCGAATCCTGAAGAACCGCCGCACGTCGATGGAGCGACCGTCGAATACATAACCACGATTGATGTGCGCCAAGCATGCCGACGCCACATCCATCCCGCAGCGAGAAAGCACGCGGTACTGGATTCCCACGTCCTCAAGATGGAAGGCGTCTTCTTTCAAGTCAGTACTGGATTTGACCTCGACCAGCCGCCAGCGACCGTCCCTGCGTCGATGGAGCACATCGACGCGCACTAGCACGCCTCCATGCTCGAACGTGGCTTCATAGATCGCCGGGACTTCGCGGTTGGCGACCAACTCCCGCGTGTTGCGCAACGCCTGTTCCAATCCTCCCGCGCCGTCAACTTCCACGCCGCCCGGACAAAGCTGCCGGGCAAGTAAGCCGACCGCTCGCCCCTGCTCCATGACCGCTTCGCTGGAAGCATCGGGCTCCGCTGCGAGTTCGGGCTGGTAAACCTGAAGGTAAAGCCTTTTGGGGCATTGGCAGCCCGCGATGAATTTAGATTTGGATATTTTCATCATGCTCACCGCAGCGCCTCATCTTGCATCTCCTTTACCATCGCCCGAAACTCCCGCATCGCGGCGACCAACTCCGACTGCGCTGCGTCCTGCTGCCAGTCGGGAGCAACGACAAAAACTTCGTAGTCGTTCTCTACTCCCTCGTTTCGGTGATCTTCCGCCTCAAACAAATCAAAAGTTACGGCGACATTCCGGCTTTGAACATTGCCCTTCTTGTCGAGAGCCAGCGTCGTGAGTATAAAGACGTTTACAAATTCCAATTCCATTAGACGCCTCCATTCCTGCGAAAGGCACTCCTGAGCAGCCGCCACGCCAGCAGCACGATGATGGGGAAAAAGACCGAGCACCCGGCACCCGCAAACCACAGATTCCAATGCGCGGCGTTGACCGCGATGTCGGAGGTGTAGGTCGGCACGCCGCACAGGAAGCAAAAGAGCAGTTCTGCGGCGAGCGACCCGAAGAACCCGAAGAGCATGAAGCCGAAGGCAGCAGCGACGCCGCCCAAGCTGCGCTCGTAAGGTCTGCCGTCGCTCGTCAATCGCCGATACCTGCGAACCATGCAGAGGATCATCGTCCAGAAGGCGGAGACGAACGGACCCAGCGCCATGTAGGCGAACGCCAGCATGCGAAAGTCGCTGTTGGGATCAACCGCGATGAACGCGAACGGAATCGTCCAATAGAGGAGCGGGGCGAAGAGTAGGAACACAAACCACAGCAGCGACCGCCACAGAAAACGCAACGGCGCGGTCAGGAAATGCACATCCCCAGCGAGTTGGTTAACGTTTGCGTCCGTTCGGCTGTCCAAGATTGCCTCCTATTCCAAAGTTGGGGAAGAACTACGCGCCGGCCGTCCGGCGATTGCCGCCGACATCCTGCTGGGGCTTGGGCGCGATACTCGGCGCGGCGGCGTTGTCGCAAAGTTCCTGCATCCTCCCCCTGTACTTGGCGACCAGCCCCGATGCCGAAGTGATCGCCTTCGCCGCCCTCTTCAGTTCGCTCTCGATCCGGTCGATGTCAGCAAACGTGCGCCGGACTTCTTCGGCGAGGGCGGCGTTCTTCTCCAGAAAATCAAACCCTTGGACTCGCATCCGGTCGAAGATCGGCTTGAGAACGTCGAGGTCTCTCGGGAGCCACTGGCGCGTTGTGCGGAGCACCCACACGCCGTCCTTTTGTCCCCATCTGCATTCCCGGTCAAGCTGACGAAGCTGAGCTTCCTCCCGCGTGACCAGAATGGCGACCGGGATCGAGCGTTCTCTCGCGTCGCGCACGAGCTTGTCGAGGTCGCCTTCTGCCACAACGGCTTTGTCCTTGTTATCGACCAGCATCTTCGGCTCCAGAGGCGCACCACTGGCGTCGCGGTACGCCAAAATGAAGTCACCGCCTCGCGGCAGCTTCTCGCTCACTACGATGCCCGCCCAAGTCCGCGCCTCCTCGGCGAAGTCCATCTCCTCGCGCTTGCCCACGCGGGCGACCTTCGCCATCTCGGCTTCCAACTCTTGATTTCGCTCTCGAAGCTGCTTCGTCTCCCGAAAGAAATCCTCGACCCTGCGATTGAGATCGTCCTTCTGCGACTTCTCCAAGCGCAGCTTCTCTTCGAGTTCGACGCGCACGCGCTGGACTTCAAGCGCCTCCCGCTCGCCCGAGACCTCTGCGGCGGATTCCAGTTCCCTGATCCGGGAACCAAGAGTTTGAAGCTCCTCCCGGTGACGCTGCTCGACCTCAGCCGCTCGCTTCGCCAATTCGGTCTCGAAGCGAGCCCATGCAGTCTGGTGGTCGTTGGTGTGCTTCTGCTGGAGCAGGCGGAAGGCTTCCTCCGCGCTAAGCTGGGCAACGCGGGCAGCGTCTTTCACCCCGAGGCGATCCAGTACTTCAGTGCGCTTCAGCTTGCCTTCGCCCAGACAGAGGGGGCATTCGATGGTCTCGGTCGCAACGGACGGCTCAGTGGTCATAGGTGGGGCACTCCATTTCGCAAGCAAGAGAACCTCGCGAAAAGATTTCGCGAGGTCTCGAAGCTAGGGAATTTGGGGGAGTACGAGCGCTGATACTACTTTTTCCGATTGATCAGCAGTCCGGCATCGGCGCTGTTGATGGAAACTAAACCGCCGTGCGCGTCGCGGGTCGTTTCAAACCTATTGTTGGTGCGCCCTGCGATCCGGTTCTCGGCGTCCCGCACAACTGCGGTCGTATCGCTGAAACCAGTAGTGACCGAGCCGATGATCCTGCGGTTGCCGTCACGAACGTACTCTTTGCTAAGCGACATCGTTTCCTCCTTGTGGTGGTTCAACCAGCGATAGCTCAAACCATGGATAGCAATCCAACTCCGCGTGCTCAGGGGCAGTCGTTCGGGTGAATATCTCTCCGCAGGCAAGACACTTGAGTAAGCCATGGGGAAGCACGGCAAACACTTTGCCGATCTGGTCGTCATGGGCGGAGCCTACGTCTCGCTTCCTTCTTTCGTCGGTGGTCACTTAGGCGCGAACCTCTATCTGGGAGGGTTGGGTGCAAACTGGAATCGCGACAGTAGGATTGCTGTTCGCCTCTTTCATCAGGCGGCACACCGAGGCTCTGGAAATGTTGTGCCGCTTGGCGACTTGGGTCAGGGACAATCCAGATCGGCGGTCAAGGATGACCTGCTGGCGGTCAATATCGAGCCGCGATCTGCCGATTTGGCGTCCCTCAAGAGCCGCCCTTCTCATACCGCTTTTGACACGCTCCACCACGAGTGACCGCTCCAGTTCTGCAATCGCCGAAATAATAGTTACGAAGAGACGCCCCGTGGCGTCCCCCGTCGCCACACCCTCTCTGCGAGAAATAAATTCGATTCCCAAACTATCCAACTCATCCACCACTTGGAGGAAATTCCGAGTGCTCCTCGCAATGCGGTCGAAAGCAGAGACCAGTACAATGGAAAACTTCTTACGCCTTGCATCGGCCATGAGGGCATCAAGACCCGGACGGCGTGCCTTCTTTCCGCAAACGCCACGATCTTCGTATTCGTGTACAACCTCGAAGCCACGCTGAGCCGCAAGTTCCCTCAGATCGTAAAGCTGCGACTCGACGTGCTGATCGGGAGTCGAAACACGAACGTAGATAGCTGCTCTCAACGGGCTTCCTCCTGAAATTGGATTGAGGGGGTGCTTATAGTCTGTACCAAGGACATTATACTAGCTTCTAAACGAGAAGTCAATGTGTTCTGTCCATAGGACAGAATGCTACAATTGCCGACATGGGCTGGAAGACGATGCGCGTTGCGGTCTGCGACGTCTGCGGTCATCGGTGGATACCCGAGACCGAGAACCCGTCGAATTGTCCCTCTAAGGAGTGTCGTTCAATGCTTTGGAACAAAGGAGGCGTTGATGGTCGGACACGACAAGCACGAATCAAGGCGGGTCGCAGCCACAAAACAGCGATTAAGAAGCACCGATGACGTCATACGATGCCCGGCTACTACACTGAGAGGCTTGCTGCCGAACGTCTCCGCGCTTGCTATGACCTCGCTCCTCCTCGCACCAAAGCGTACCTTGAAGCGGAGATCGAGTTCGTCCTTGCAAGAGCGACGCCCTCAATGCTCGCGTTGGAACTGGGTTGTGGCTATGGACGGGTTCTTGAGCGGCTTCTTCCCAGAGTGCGCGTGGCGTTCGGAATCGACACGTCGCCGTCCAGCCTCCGCATGGCACTGGAATATCTGGGACGCAAACCATCGCTATGCCTTGCCTGCATGGACTCCGGTCAAATGGGCTTTCGCGACCGCGCCTTTGATTTGACTATCTGCATTCAGAATGGCATCTGTGCCTTCGCGGTGGATCAGCAGCACCTTCTCCGAGAGGCGATTCGAGTGACCCGATCAGGCGGGCTGGTGATGTTTTCGAGCTACACTCCTCAATTCTGGGAGCATCGACTGGAGTGGTTCGAAATTCAGTCCGCACACCACCTGATCGGCGAGATCGACTACCAAGCCACAGGCAACGGAATGATCGTCTGCAAGGACGGTTTTCGCGCAACAACTGCGGATAAGCCGACTTTTGAGAAGCTTGCTGCCAGTCTGGAAGTCATACCCCGCATTACCGAGGTAGACGGTTCCAGTCTGTTCTGTGAGTTCGTTGTCCCTTGAACACTGCTCCGCGCTCGCTGAGGCGAGCCTACGCACCAACCGCACTGGCGAGAACCCTTTTGAAGATCGGGAATCTAGTTCTGCTTCTTAGTCGTCGTCTTTTTGGGCGCGGCCGCAGGCACCGCGTATTCGCCTTCCATACTCACCACTCCGCCCTTCTCGTCCTCCGTCGCGGTGTACGTGCCCTTGCCCCTAATCCCCTTCAGCTTTCCAGTTCCGCCCGTGAACGCCCAAGTGCCTTTGACGCGCTCAATCCAACTTTTCGGCTTCCCGTCTTTCACGACGGCCCAATGGAAACTGAGGTAGAACTTATCGCCGTTGTCCATATTGCCGACATAAGTTCCATTGGTTGAGGCTTGAATGATGCTCTTTTCTGAGAACGCAACGTATGTTCCATCCTTCGATTTTTCACCCATCATCTCCATCGGCGGCGACCACGTGCAAGTATTTTTCTCCAATGTCAACGTGTGTCCGGCCTGATCCCCAGCTTCCGCCGTGCCGACCACTTCCGGCTTCGGACATTGCATCTTGCCCCCAACCTTGGTTTGTGCCGCAACCGCCGACGCAAACAACAACGCCAGACCCACCATGCTCACAATGCGTAGTTTCATCGAACCTCCCTTCAAGATTCGACACGAGTGACCGCGTCCTGTCAGTGAAATGAGTCACATCTCGATGTGCGGATGAGAATTCCTGCTCGGCGCTGGCTAGCCTATGCCACTACTGCAACTTCGCGTACTCAGTCTTCGCTTCCTTCAGGATGGGGATGTCGGGGTCGGCGGTTCCCCAGAGGGTGAGCCTACGCAACGGCTGCCGATACCCGCTCCACCGACTTCGCCGGAGCTAACACGATCAGGGCTACGCCGATGACGATAAGCACAGCCACGCCGATCAGTTCTCCGCGTGCGATCAGGTTAAGGAATGCCTGCAATCCCATAACGGCGGCGTGAGCAAAACTCGACCATGCCGTGAAGGCGATCAGGCTGCGGTCCGCGGAAGGGTTGCGGGACGCAAGCAGCAGGAAAATGCCGAGTGTGACATAAAGGCTAAGCATCATCGCCAATGCAGGCTCTTGCTTCACAAACAGCACCAAGGGATAGACCAATGCAGTAAACAGCAATCCCACCAAAACCAGCACAATCTTCAGCGCCCGCTCTCGACGCATAGTACCCCCTCCCTTGCTATCACCGACAACATGATAGCCCGGACACGCTATTGCAACTTCGCGTACTCCGCTTTGGCTTCTTTCAGGATTGGGATGTCGGGGTCGGCGTCTTTCCAGAGCGTGAGGAAGTCTTTGTAGGCGGCGAGCGCCCGGACGCGGGCGGCGTCGGCATCCGCTCCCTGCGAGTTTCTCGACTCCAAGGCGTTGGCGCGAGCTACTCCCAGATGCGCCAACGCTCCCGTCCAGCAGTTCCAGACGATGCCGCTGTGGTCAAGAATCTTCTGAAACTCGGCGGCGGCAGCACTGCCTTGTCCGGCGGCCAAGTATGCCTCGCCGCGTACATACGTCGGATAGAGGCAGGATATATTGGCGACGAACGAAATTTGCCCCAACTCTATGGTTGAAGCAGCTTGGAGGGCAGTCAGGGCGGAAGCCGGATTCTTTCTAGCCAGCGCCAGTTGCGCTCGAATTGCAATGAGCCAGAAAGATTGCATCTGAGTGTCCAGCGGGAAACGCTTGTTCAGGTCTTGCGCCAGCGAGACGGCGTGTGCCGCATCGCCCGCCATGGCGAACGCAAGCGCAACTTCGCTCTCGACGCTCCGATTCGTCGGAGCAAGCTTCAAAGACTCTGCCGCTAACTGTCGCGCTTCCGCAGCGTAGCCGTAAGCGGCTTCCCGTTGAGCAGCAATCGCCTGCCACCTTGGCCCGTTTTCCTTGGTGTCCGCTCGGACGGCGGAATCCACAGCACGCTTGGTCAGTTCCCGCGCCTTGCCTAGATGACCGCCATACGCCTCACTGTCGGATGCCAGTGCCAGTCCAAAGTTCTCATACTCGGGCTTGTCCGCAAACCACTCTTGCTGTTCCGCCATCGCCCCGGAGTCCGCTCCGAGGAAGGCAAGAGCATAGAGAGTCTTGTGGAAGTAAAGAGCATCCATTTTTCGCGCCTGCGCTTCGTGGATGATCTGCCGCGCCTCGTCGGAACGCTGCGAGGCAAGGGCGGAGTGGGCGAGATCGCCGTACCACCATAAATTATCCGGTTCAAGGCGCACGGCTTGCCTCCCGACCTCCACGGCTTTTTCCCACTGCCCCTGTGCGGCGTACGCTACGCCCAGCATGCCGTACCCTTCGCTTTCCCGTGGGTAGCTCTCAATCATCTCCTGATACGTCTGGGCGGCTTTATCCAGTTCCCCAGTCACATTCCAATAGTAGGGACCGGTGATCGTCAGTTTTTCCCGTTCGCTGGCATGTTCCCGCAACTGGAATGCCTTGGCGAAATATTCGTTGGCTCGCACAAACTCGCCGAGAACGTAGTAGTCGATGGCCACTGCCCAGTAGCCTACGGCAAAATTCGGATCAAGCTCGATGGCACGTTGATGGTACGGCAGGGCTGCGGCAGAGCCTTTCTCATCAGAAACCTCCCAGCCAAGGCTGTACGCTTTCAGAGCTTCAAATGAAGACGTAGTAGCTTGTTGGAGCGGAACATCGAACTTCTGTACCGTAACCAGCGATTCGCCCAACTCAGTGCGCAGCTTCGATGCCGTCTCGCCCAGCGCGATCAGCACCTTCTCCTTGGACGCCGCCGTCACCTGCTCCTGCGCCAGCGTGTCTCCGCTCTGGCAATTCACCGCCTTCAACCCCAGCACGTATTCGCTGCCTAGACTGCCAATCGTTCCCGCAATGTAAGCCTTGCTTCCCGCCCGCTGGCAAAGCTCGCGGGTCACTGCGGGCGTCAGTTTCGTGTCCGCAGGACGGGTCATCAATTTCAAGGTCTCCGCGACTTGCTGATCGGAGAGCACGCTTAAGAAAGGCGATTGCCGCAGGGAAACATTGAGCGCCGTCTTCAGCGTGTCGTCGAAGATCGCATCGCCTGTCTTGTTGTCGAAGTCGGCGAGGACGATGGTGTCTTTATCGGTCAGGCGCTTGCTTTGCTGATGCGACCGATAGTAAAACCCGCCTGCGATCAACAAGGCGACCAGCATGACGGGAACCGCAATCTTCCAGAGCTTCGCAACCCGAGTCGCTGGCACGGCCACCGTGCCCGAGCTTGCTGCCGCAGAACTGTGTCCGCTTTCGGAGTCCCGCTTCAGCCGTTGCAGATCAGTGCGAATGTCGGAAGCGTGCTGATACCGAAGATTGCGGTCTTTCTCCAGAGCCTTGTTGATGATCCGTTCGAGTTCGGCGGGCACGTCGGGATTCAGCCGCACTGCCGATGTTGGCGTCCCGGCCAGAATGGCTTTGAAGATGACAGCGGAACTCTCTCCACGGAAGGGCAACTGCCCGGTGGCCATCTCATAGAGGACGGCTCCAAACGAAAACAGATCGCTCCGCGCATCGAGTTCCCTCGCCCGCGCCTGCTCGGGCGACATGTAGGCGATGGTTCCGAGCGCCGTTCCCGGACTGGTCAGGTGCTCCGCACCCGATTCGACAGTCGCCTGCGACGTTCCTGCCGCCGCCCCCACCATGGTGCCGCCCATGGGGCTAACTTTCGCCAACCCGAAATCCAGAATCTTGGCGTGTCCACGCTCGGTCACAAAGATGTTGGCGGGCTTGATGTCGCGGTGGACGATCCCCTTGGCGTGGGCGGCGTCGAGTGCATCGGCGATCTCGATTCCGAGCGACAGAATCAGTTCGGTCTCCAGCGGACGCCCAGTGATGCGCTGCTTCAGGGTCTGCCCGTCCAGAAACTCCATGGCGATGAAGGGCTGACCATCCTGCTGCCCGATTTCATGAATAGTGCAGATATTGGGATGGTTCAGTGCGGACGCGGCTTGTGCCTCCCGCTGAAAGCGGGCCAAGGCTTGCGGGTCACAAGCAACTTCTTCTGGCAGGAATTTGAGGGCGACGAAGCGGTGCAGCCGCGTGTCCTCAGCTTTGTAGACCACGCCCATGCCGCCGCCTCCCAACTTCTCGACGATGCGGTAGTGGGAGATTGTTTGATCGATCATGAAGTGCTCACTGCGGCAGCCCCACCTTCCGCACAAGTTCAGCAAATCGTGGGTCGGAACGCAGGGGGTCGAGTAAGAAGTGGGTCTTCAAGAGCACCAGCAACCAATCATGCTCCTGATAAGCAGTGTTGAGCCACCGAAATGCCAGATCTTTGTCTCCCAAGTCGGCATACAGGACAGCAATCTTGTACGCAGACGAGTAGCCGGTCTTACGTTGCGCTCGCAGGATTTCAATGCCTTTGGTGAGAGCGCCCTTCCAGCCCCCTGAACGAAAGCCTTGCTCCGTGGCAGAAGCGAAATCAGATGCGTTTCGGTCGCCGGAGAACTTGCCATAGGCCTTCCATTCTTCGATTACCTGCGGGTACATGCGTTTCCCCCAATACGCCATGGCTAGAAAATAGTGCGCCATAGCGAATGTCGGGTTTTCATTCACCAGCTTTTTGCAAACGACTATAGCCTCGTCGTACCGTCGCGCATAGATGTGAACAGCTCCGACCTGAGCACTGATCATCGGTGACAGAGGATCGAGCTGGTGAGCACGACTGATTTCAGCAAGTGCTTCTTGCTCCCTGCCCCCAATCATGCCAATGTCCTCCGCGTACCATTGGTGGGCCGTGGCATCGTTGGGGTCGAGTTCCAAAGCCTTCTTGTGCTCAGCCTCTCCTCCGCCAAAATCCCAGTCGTACCACATTTCGTTGCGGCCCAGAACAGCATGGGGATGGGCCAAGGTCGCGTCCAACTCCAGTGCCCTACGGGCAGCGGCATTCGACTTCGGATAGTCTTCGCTGGGATCACCACCTTCGGTAATCAAGACCAAATAGGCATCGGCTAGACCCGAATACGCCACAGCGTAGCTGGGGTCTTTCGCGATGGCTTGATTGAAATAGGAGATTGCGGTGGCTATGTCCGAAGGGGTTCGTTTGTTCCACGAGTAACGGCCCTTCAAATACAGCTCATAGGCTTCTGGATTCTCCGTGCCTTGCTTGGCGACCTGTTGCTTTTCTGAAGGGCTGAGCTTGGAGCGCAACTTTTCCGCGATGTCGCCCGCAATCTGCTGTTGCAAAGAAATGATCTCCGTGCTCTTGCCGCTGTAGTGCTGCCCCCAGATTTCGGTGTTGTCCCGAACCTCGGTAATCTCGGCGCTCACCTCCACATTGTCTCCGTGCGGCGTCACCCGTCCGCTCACAAGCGCGGAGACACCCAAAGCATCGCCGACCTTTTGCATATCTACATCTTTTCCTTTGAAGCGGAATACGGAGTGGCGAGACTTTACCTTGAGTTGCGGCACATGTGTGAGACTGTCGGTCAGCGATTCGGTGATGCCGTCGCTGAGATAGTCGGTGTTAGCATCTCCACCTGCGTTTGTGAAGGGGAGCACGGCAATGGAATCGATCTGGCCTGCCCTGCCAGATCCCAAGTACCAAGCGCCCGCTGCCGCCAGCCCTATGACGGCGATGCAGGCGGCTAGAACGACCCAGAGCTTGCGACGTTTGAATGTGTTCTCAGGCGATGCTTGTGTGGCAACGATTTTCGTGGACTCGGTGTCCCGCTTCAGCCGTTGGAGGTCGGTACGAACGTCGGCAGCGTGCTGGTAGCGGAGATTTCGATCCTTCTCCAGACACTTGTTGATGATCTCCTCCAGCTTGGGAGGTACATCAGGGTTCAGCCTGATTGCCGGGGATGGCGCTCGATTTAAGATCGAATCAAACATCGCGCCTGTCGTGTCACCACGAAACGGAAGCATGCCTGTGCACATCTCGTACAGCACGGCCCCGAACGAGAACAAGTCGGTGCGAGCATCGAGTTCCTTCCCTCTGACCTGCTCCGGCGACATATAGGCGACGGTGCCCAGCGCACTGCCGGGACTCGTTAGATGCTCCTCTGACTCGACGGTCGGGGCGCTCATGGCAACGCTTTCGGGCTTGAGCGAGACCTTAGCCAGCCCGAAATCGAGAACCTTCGCCTGACCCCCATTCGTGACGAAGATGTTGGCGGGCTTGATGTCGCGGTGCACTATGCCTTTGGCGTGCGCAGCGTCCAACGCATTGGCAATCTCGATGCCCAGATCAAGCACCCTCTCGATCTCCAGCGGCTTGCCATTGATCTGGTGCCGGAGCGTCTGCCCTTCGAGCAACTCCATGGCGATGAAGGTTCGCCCATCGGACTCGTCGATTTCGTAGATCGTGCAGATATTGGGATGGTTCAGCGAGGACGCAGCCTTGGCTTCCCGCTGGAAACGGCTGAGGGCTTGTGCATCGTTGGCGAGTTCGTCGGGAAGGAACTTCAGGGCGACGTGACGACCGAGCTTGAGGTCTTCCGCCTCGTAGACCACGCCCATTCCCCCGCCGCCGATCCTGCTGAGGATGCGGTAGTGCGAGATGGTCTGGTCGATCATGGATGGCGAGGGAACTCAGGTGCCATGTTAGGAGTGCTGGGAAGGCGAAGTCAACGAGCGGGGTCAAGGGGCATCTGAATCGTGAACCAACTCGGATTGCTCGGAAACCAGCCAGAATCAGACAGGCTTGCGTCGGCTGCGCGATGTCGGACGGCGTGCCGCGTCGGCGGTCACAAACTTGTGAGCCATGCCGAGCAAGTCCCGCAGGACATCGCGTGTGACGCGGGACAGGCGAACCAGCACGGAGGTGTTGTTTAGATAGTGGTCGGTCACGTAGTAAACATCCGGGTCTGCGGCGAGCAGTTCGGCGCGGTCGTCGAAGTCGACGCGAATCACGAGCGAACCCGGCTCAGCCGAGCGATGAGAAGGCACACATGCCAAGAGTTTTCCGTGAACCTTGAGCGCGGGTGCGCCGTATGCCGTGCTCTCCTCCACGCCGGAGAACGCTAAACCGATCTTCCGTACGGTGTCGAAGTTAATTGCGTTTCTCGGCATGGTCGAGTGTCATTATCTGCAAGAGCAGGAGCCTTTTCAAGACAGGCTGTTGGGGCAAATCGCTTTGGCGTTGATGTGCTGGCGGTCAAAACGTGAAATCGCCTGTTTGCGTCAACTGATGCTCGCGTGACCAGCATCACGGAATTCGCTGAGTTCTCAGCGTAGCATCGCGCTGTGAGTTGTCTCGAAAGAGGAGGGATGCCATGAAATACATCACCACAGCAGTCAGCATGATGCTCCTGATGCTGGCGGTTGTCGCCGCTGTCGGACAGTCTTCAAACCCAACACCTGCGCCGGAACTCAAACAATGGGGAGTTTGGGTCGGGGACTGGGCGTTGACTGGGACAGCGAAGGATGCTGCAGCGGGGCCCGAGTACAAGGTGGATTGGCACATGCACGGTCACTGGATACTTAACGGCTTTTTTGCAGAGGTCGATCACATTTGGAAGGGGAACGGTGACGAACAACGCTGGCTGGAGATCCTCTCCTACGATCAGATTAAGAAGATCCATTCTTGTTTTGGTTTCGGCAGCGACGGTACGACTTGGAACTTGACTGCGACGTTTGATAAGGAGAAGTCGTTTGAAAACGTAACCGTGACCAGTCCAGACGGAGAGGTCACTACGTGCCATATGACTTGGGTCTTTAGCGCAGATCGGATGACAGTGTCAGGGACACAGGAATGCGAGGCGAAAGGGACTCGCTGGACTGCTTTTCAGGTCAAAGGAACTAAGTCCAAGACTACACACTAGAAACCAAAACACGGACGCAGGCGGAGTACCTGTCGCAAAATCACGGCTACACTCATCGAGGGGCTTTGAGCGCACACGCCTGCTTCGCATCACTATCAAGAAACGAATCCTCGGCTGGGGGCTCCCAGTGGACCTTGCCGCGAGCGCAGCCTACGAGCCTACGATGGCGTTGTGAATGTGGTTGGGAACCCAAATCCAGCGATTTCAGGCTTTCCCCAGCCCTTGCCAACCCGGTGGTTCGAAAGGGTGTCTGCGGCGACTTCATTTTATGCGGCCTTTCGCCCCCTGTTTCGCCTCGGCAGGAGATGGTCAGCCAGTATACCTTTTGAACAGCGATCACTGCGGCAATCCCACCCGGCGCAGCAGGTCGGCGTAGCGAGGATCGGAGCGGAGATTTTCGAGTCTTGGGTCAACATTGATGTCTACAACGCCCGCCCGGTTTACAAATGCCTTGTTCAGAGCAGCGAATGCAGCATCCTTCTCACCCAGCATCGCGTAATCAGCAGCCGCACTGCGGGTCAGCCCTCAGTGATCACTTCAAAAGCGGCCACCAGTTATCACTTCAAAACCGGCCAACGGGATTGGCCGTCCAGGACTGAGAATGTTCTACCCTGCCGCCTCCTGTGGTGGCAAGTCGGTTTTGGTTCGCCAGCTCCGGGGGCCGCACTTGAGCACGTGTCCGTGGTGCAGTAGGCGGTCGAGCATGGCGCTGACGGCGGCCGCGTCGCCCAGCAGTTTGCCCCAGTCTTCTACCGGCCGGTTCGAGGTTAGCATCGTGCTGGCGCGTTCGTAGCGGCGCATGATGATTTCCAGCAGTTCTTCGGCGGCCGTGAGCGGCAGCTTGCGCATGCCGAGATCGTCAACGATGAGCAGGGGCACGGTCACCAGGAATTCCATGTGCTCTTTGCGGGTGCCGTCGAGCGTGGCTTCGGCGAGATCATCGAGCAAGGCATGGGTCTCGCGATAGAGCACGCGGTATCCCTGTTGGATGGCGGCTTGGCCGATGGCTTGTGCCAGGTGACTCTTGCCGGTGCCGGGTGGGCCCAGAAACAGGGCATCTTCGTGGCGCGAGATGAAGGTGCCGGTGGACAGGTCGAAGACCAGGCTGCGATTCATCTTCTTATTGAAGGTGAAGTCGAAGTTGTCGAGAGTCTTCTGCGAGTCGCGGAACTGGGCCTGCTTTTTCCGCCGCTCCAGCAGGCGCTCGCCACGCAGGGCGAGTTCGTCGGAGACCAGGCAGGAGAGCAGATCGATGGGGGCGAGCGGTTCGGTTTGGGCCTGGCGCAGACGGGTCTCCAGCGTGGCGGCCATTCCGCCCAGGCGAAGTTGTTTGAGCGCACGATCGAGTTCGATCAGATTCATTCTTCTATCTCCTTGGTTCTGTAGTTGATGAAGTCGCGGTACTGCACTAACTCGCGGATCAGGGGATCGACTTGGTGCAAACTGAGTGGGGCTTGGGGACAGCGTTCCAGATAGCGGCGGACAAAGCGATATTCCTGCACTCCCATGTCGAGCGCAGCGGCGCAGGCTTCATCGACCGCCGCGGTGCCGTACTTCTTGGCTAGGGAGAGAACGCCGAGAATGCGGCGCACACCGACTTCGCCTTGCTGGCGGTGGATGGCATCGCAGAGCGCACCGATGTGCGACCCAGCACGACCGGCTCGCCACAGCAGTTGGGAGGTGCGCAGCGGCGTTCGCTTGGGGTGGTCCTCTTCTTTGATGCGATACCAGCCGCGCTTCTGGCGCACGTGTTCGCGCAGCAGTTGCCCGGTCTTGGGATCGAGCAGACGGACATACAGCTCATCCCATTGCACTCGCAGCACGCGTCCGATCCAGCCCGGCGGCGCGCCGTAGTAGGCGGCTTCGACTTCGACGCAGCCGTCCAGATGCACGATGCGCTCGCCGTACTGGTAATAGCGAAACGGCTCCAGCGGCAGCGGTAACAACGTGGGTTTCTCTTCGGCAAACATGGCGGCGACCTGCCGTTTGGTGGTGCCGTGGATGCGCGTGTCGGCCCAGCGTTGCTCCCAGTGATCGAGGTGAGCTTGGGCTTCTTCCAGAGTCTCGAAGCGCAAGCCTTTCAGCGGTGTTTTCTGCGCGTGACCGACGCCGGATTCGACTTTGCCTTTGCGGTCGGGATCTTGAATCCGGCAAGGCATGGCGACCGCGCCGTAGTGCGCCAGCACGTCGCGATAAAGAGGATTGAGAGTGGGATCGTAAATGTCGGGGACGAGCACGCCCTCGCGCAGATTGTCGAGCACGACGATGCGGGTGGCGCCGCCCAGCCGGCGAAAAGCTCGTTCGTGCAGTTCGGCCCAGATGCGCGAACTGGAGCGGAAGGTCAGCAAACGAACCGATTTGCGGCTGCAGCCCAGCGTCATCACGAACAGCCGGGTGCGCCGGTACTTGCGGCTCTCGGGATCACGCACCATGGGACCGGTGCCGTAATCGACTTGCGATTCCTGGCCGGGCGCGGTGACGATCACGACACGGGCTTCGGGGGTTTGCGTTCCGCGTCGCTTGCGCACGAAGCGTTGCACGCTTTGGTAGCTGCTGGCGAATCCGTACTCGGAAACCAAGTCCTGCCAGATCGCCATAGCATTGCGGCCGCGGCTGAGCCCCAAGTCGATGGCTTCCCGGTACGGCTCGCAGACACTGGCGCCGGTGACCACTTCAGAGTCGGTGATCACCTCGTTGGCCGGTTTTGAAGTTGCTTTTGCTTTTCCCTTATTAGAAAGGTTTTCGGGGTTGGGGTTGCAGTTAGGGTCGAGGGGAGCGGGAATCACCGGAATGGCCGGTTTTGCCGCACCGGAGTCGGTGATCACTTCGTTGGCCGGTTTTGGTTCGTACCGCCCCCAGCCACTGGGCGGACGCACCGCAATCCCCGCCGCTCTCAGGTACACACCTGCGGTTTCACGACGGATTCCGGTAGCTTGCTGGATGCGCCGCAGCGACCAGCCCAGCCGTCCCAGAGCTAAGACTTGTTGTTTCTTCTCTTCGTTCAAGACATTGGCCATGCCCCCGGAGCCTACAAGCCTCCGCGGGAATCAATGTCCCGGACGCTACTCTCGTTGGCCGGTTTTCAGGTGATAATCAGTGGCCGGTTTTGGGTGATCGCTGAGGGTCAGCCCGCCGCCATAGTAGTTGGCCTCGGATTCGTTATCCTTGGCATCTTTGCTGAGGTACCCCTTATATCCCGACTTCTCGAAGGCTCGCATGAGTTCCTTGGCTCGCGCTTCGTGACTCTGTAACCGTTGGATTTTCACCCATTGCTCCATCGCCTGCGTGTAGTTTCCCATTTGCTCGTATGCGTTTCCCAGAACCGAAAGAGCGTCAGCGTCCTTCGGGTCGATCTCTAGCGTTTTGTTCGCTTGCTCAATGGCATGTTTGTAATCACGAGCGAAGTCATATTCCCACGCGAGAATCATGTTGTTCAACACCGAAAGCGGATCAAGTTCCACCGCCCTGCGGCATTCGGCAAGACCCTCCTGAGTCTTGCCCGCGCTGACCTTGATCCAGCAGGAGACCTCATGGGCATAGGCGGAATTGGGATCAAGGGTGAGAGCCCTCTGAATCTCCGCGTCCGCCTCTGGGAAGCTCCAGAAATAGTTGAAATCGAGATTGGCTAAAGCAGTGTGGGATTCGGGAATCTGGCTGTCGAGCACCAGTGCTCGCCGTGCGGCAGATCGCGCTTTGTCCAATAGCTTTGGGTCAGAGACATAGCCCATGTAACCCTGTATCGCGTAAACATCTGCCAGTCCAGCGTAGGCAGCCGCATAGCCTGAGTCTTGACCAACTGCCTTGTCGAAGAACTCGGCAGCCGCCTTCAAGTCTTCGGGTGTCCAACTCTTTTCGTAATAGTGCCGCCCCTTCAAGTAAAGCCGATACGCCTCAGCGTCTTTTGTTCCTACTTTTGCTACGCTTTCCCGTTCACTCCCAGATAGCTGCGGTCGCAATCGACTGGCAACATCACGGGTGATCGCAGCTTGTAAAAGGGAAGCATCGTTGGCGTTGCGGGTGTATCGTTCGCCCCAGAGTTGCGCTCCTGTGCCGACATCCACCAACTCACTTTCGACATCGAGTTCACTGCCATGTTCCACCACGCGCCCGGTCAGCACTGCATCGACGCGCAGGTCGTGTCCCACCCCTTGCGGATCGTCCTGCCGCGATTTGTAGTGAGACACGGTGCTATGAGCCATCACTTGGAGATTAGGAAGCCGAGAAAGAGAATTGGTGATCTCCTCGGAGATACCCTCACCGAAGTAATCCATTTCGGGGTCTTTGCCCGCATTCGCAAACGGCAGTACGGCTATCGAATGGATCGGTGTCGCATCTGAAGCGCGGGAGTGCAGAGAGCGCCACACCAGAAACGCAGCACCAACAAGTAGCACTACCGCCACGCCCGCAGCTATTCCCCACAGCCTTCGGCGCGAATGCCTTCCCGCATCCGTTGTCGTAGCTGCGTTCTTTCCGCTCTCCGTGTCTCGTTTCAGTCGTTGCAGTTCCGCTCGCATGTCGGCAGCGTGTTGGTAGCGGAGGTTCTTGTCCTTCTCTAGTGCGCGGTTAACGATGTCTTCCAGCTTGTGCGGCACGTCAGGATTCAATCGGAGGGCTGGCGCTGGCGCTCGATTCAGGATCGAATCGAAAATAGCTCCCGAAGTGTTACCCCGGAATGGCAGCGTCCCAGTACACATCTCGTACAGCACAGCACCGAAGGAGAACAGGTCGGTACGGGCATCGAGTTCTTTCCCTCGAACTTGCTCCGGCGACATGTAGGCGACGGTGCCCAGCGCACTGCCGGGACTGGTGAGATGTTCCTCGGACTCGATGGTCGGCGCACTCAGGGCAACGCTTTCCGGTTTGAGCGTGACCTTTGCCAGTCCGAAATCGAGAATCTTTGCCTGTCCGCGATTCGTGACGAAGATGTTCGCTGGCTTAATGTCCCGATGAATGATTCCTTTGGAGTGTGCCGCGTCCAAGGCATCCGCGATCTGGATGCCCAAATCAAGCACCGTCTCGGTCTCAAGCGGCTTGCCCGCGATCAGATGCCGGAGCGTCTGCCCCTCCATCAGTTCCATCGCAATGAAGGTTCGCCCATCGGACTCGTCAATCTCATAGACCGTGCAGATATTCGAGTGGTTCAAAGAGGAAGCAGCTTTTGCCTCACGCTGGAAGCGGCTGAGCGCCTGCGAGTCGTTCGCGAGATCGTCGGGAAGAAACTTGAGCGCGACATGGCGACCGAGCTTGAGGTCTTCCGCCTCGTAGACCACGCCCATGCCCCCGCCGCCGATCCTGCTGAGGATGCGGTAATGGGAGACGGTCTGCCCAACGGGTTGAGAAGGCGTGGACACTGGTTAGGACATGTTAGGTGGGGCTAAGGGGAAGGTCAACGCTTGTGCTTGCTGTGCTCTGCGCGATTCGCCATCGTCTGCCCCCAGTGCCGGGACTAGGGCTGGTTGTGCAGTGCTGTCCCCCCGAATGTGCGCTCTTGCGAATCTGCACTGAGTGCGAATGTGTGCGGGCCCAGATTCGGTGCTTCTAACATTCTCACCGTCACCGCCTCTCAACGGCCACCGCATTTTAAGACCCGACAGGCACAGTTCAGACACACACAGGTGTGATTTAAGTCACATCCCTTGACCGCGACGGTCTGCAATCATGAAAATGAAATTCAATTTCAATAATTGGTTTATTCATTGTTTCGCCTCATTTTTCTAGCAAGTAAGGAAGGCAGCATGAAGTGGGAAAGTCTAGCTCCTAGTACCCCTCATCGAATTCGCAACTTCATTGTTTCCTTGGTTGTCGTTGTCCTCTTGATTTCTTGCACCGGATGGGCGCAGACAACCAGCATCGCAGGGGTGGTCGGTGATCCGAGTGGAGCCGTGATCTCATCCGCAAACGTCGTGGCTGAGAACTCGGAACGCAGTTGGCGGAAGCAATGCACTACGGGAGAGGACGGCTCGTTCGACCTACCCGTTCCAGCACCCGGTCACTACCAACTCCGAATCGAAGCTCCCGGATTTAAGCCATACGTGCAAAACAACCTCGTGATCGATGGGACGGGGAAGGTCGTTCTGAATGTCGGGCTCGTGCTGAATTCTGAAAGCACAACGGTTGAGGTCTCGGCTGATCGCCTTCAGATCGACCTCTCCGACGCGGAACGTGGCGAGACTATAGGTTCAACAAAGATGACCAGCGTTCCGTTGAATGGCAGAAGCTTTACCGATTTGGTTGGCATCCAGCCCGGCATTGTTCCCACCAGTTCGCAGCAGCCGAATGCTGTCCTGATGAGCGGAGTCACGAGCACGCCGCCCTCTGGAGACTTGAACGCCGGGAACCTCTCGATAAGCGGTCAGCGAGAGACCTCGAACGGGTTTCGAGTGAATGGCAGCGACGTGGAAGAGGACGTAAATATGGGCACTGCCATCGTGCCGAATCTGGATTCTGTTCAGGAGTTCCGGGTTCTAACGAGCAATTTCGACGCCCAATACGGCAACTACAGCGGTGGACAGGTTCTTCTTTTGACCAAGACAGGCACGAACCAGCTTCATGGGGACATGTTCGAGTTTGTGCGCAACACCAATCTCGATGCGAGGAACTACTTCTCCGCACAGCGTGCGCAGTTTTCCCAAAATCAGTTTGGGGGAACCTTGGGCGGGCCTATTCGACGCGACAAGGTCTTTTTCTTCGGCGATTACCAAGGAACGTGGATGACTCAAGGCATCGACACAGGACGAATTTCTGTTCCCAGCCTAGCCGACAGAACGGGCAGTCTCTCTGACCTTGCAGCCTCGATGACAGGAACTGTGAACGGCCAAGCATGGGCTGAGTCTCTCTCTCAGCGACTTGGATACCCGGTTTACGCGGGGGAACGGTACTACACACAGGGATGCGCCACTGCTTCGCAATGTGTCTTACCAAATGCCGAAATTCCGCAATCTGCATGGGCTGCTCCGGCGAAGGCACTGCTTCGGTACATCCCGGCCCCCAATCAAGGTGGAACCGTGTTCTCGACCTCTGCCTTCAACCAGAGTGTTCGGGACGACAAATCGGCATTAAAGATCGATGCCAACACCCGGTTCGGCTCCGTTGCCGCGTACTATTTTTTGGACGACTACACGTTGAACAATCCGTATCCAACTGGACAGGGCGGTGCGACCGTTCCGGGGTTCAATGCAATGACGCTCGGTCGGGCACAATTGGTGAGTCTCGGCACAACGAAAGCTTTTGGAGCGAATGCTATCAACGAATTCCACTTCAGCTACATGCGTTTTGCGACCAACGCTGGCGACCCGATTGGAGGCGTCGGGCCGAGCCTAGCTTCCCAAGGATTCGTTGATGCGCAGGGTGCACCGGGGATCGTACCTCTGTCCAAAAAGATAGAAGGGGTCGAGAACGTCTCCTTCAACGACTTCAGCTTCGGCGTGGACACCACGGGTCTGACGCAGGCCAACAACACGTTCCAGTGGATGGACAACTTCTCCAAGGTCATTGGCAAGCACACCGTCAAACTCGGTGGAGAAATTCATCTCGATCAGATCAATACCCATCCGGATGTCATCTTCAATGGCGCTTTCCTATTTCAGGGGACTGAGACGGGTGTGGATTTGGCCGACTTCCTGCTTGGTATCGCCAGCAGCTACAACCAAGGCGATTCTCAGCCGTTTTACAACCGCAACAAGTACGCAGGTGCGTTTGCGCAAGACAATTGGAAGCTCAAACCCAATCTCACCTTGAATTACGGGCTTCGCTGGGATGTGCTCCCCCCGTGGTATGAGAAGTACAACCAACTTCAAACCCTCGTCCTTGGTGAGCAATCCCGCGTCTACCCCGGAGCACCCGCAGGTCTGGTTTTTCCGGGAGATACTGGTGTTCCGCGAACTCTAGCTCCCACAAAGTACGACAACTTCGCTCCCCGTATTGGTATTTCCTACTCGCCGGATGTCCAAAACGGAGCGTTGGCAAAAATCTTCGGCGCAAAAGGATCGACTGTCATTCGCGTTGGTTATGGGCTCTACTACACAGCATTTGAGGGATTATCGGCCGGGATCATGAGCGCCAATCCTCCGTATGGGTACACGTACTCAAGCATTGCTCCACCTCTGTTCGCTACCCCATTCGTCACGGCAGCGAGCGGGCAAAGCGTCGGCCAACGCTTCCCGTTGAGCTTTCCTCCCTTTGGAGCTTCGGCGAGCAAACCAGATTCAAACGTTGACTGGACGCAATACCTCCCCATTACGGGTGTGCCGTCGTTCTTTCGCAGCAACGTGCCTCCGTACACTGAGAGCTACACCCTCTCTGTGGAGCGACAGATAGCGGCGAATACGTTCCTCAACGTCGGCTATGTCGGATCGGAGGCGCACCATCTGCTGGTGCTAACTTCCGCGAACCCCGGCAATCCCGCGCTGTGCTTGAGTCTCAGTCAACCAAGCGATGTCATGTCGGGGACGGCGACCTGCGGGCCATTCGGCGAAAGCGGAACTTACACAATGCCATCCGGCGCGGTTGTCCACGGCACGCGAGGGCCGTTTAGCTCTCAATTCGCAGCGGTCACTTACCAGAAGACCATTGCCAATTCAAACTACAACGCACTTCAGATCAACCTGCGGCACAATTCGGGCCCATTGGAATTCATGGCTGGCTATACGTACAGCAAATCGCTCGATGAGTCGTCTAGCCTTGCAGAGGCAGTGAATCCAATCGACGCCGAGTTGAGCCGGGCTCTCTCGGCTTTCGACATGCGCCACAACTTCGTGGTGAGCTACAACTGGCGGCTCCCCGTAAGTAAGGTTCTTCGCCGTGACAACCTATGGACGCAAGGCTGGGCGCTTTCTGGCGTGACCCGTTTCGCAACTGGTTTTCCTGTAACTCTGTACAACAACAACGACAACTCTCTCCTCGGAACTATACCGAACGGTATCAACAACAATGATATCGACACTCCGAACTTCGCTCCCGGCAACCTTGAACTCAAAACCAATCCACGGAATGGAAGTCCCGCATTCAACACGGCACTTTTCAGCCTGCCGTCACTGGGTCAACTCGGCAGTGCTCCAAGACGATTTTTTGATGGGCCGGGAATCTATAACTTTGATATGGCAGTGACAAAACACGTTCGACTTTCGGAGTCCAAGTCTTTAGATTTCCGATTGGAGGGATTCAACGTTTTCAACCATGCGCAGTTCTACGGCCCAGCAGCGGTCGATGGCAACATAAGCAGCGCCAACTTTGGAGAGGTGGTCAGTGCTGCTGCTCCAAGACTCATCCAGTTGGCTGCCAAATTCTCTTTCTAGCTTGTATACCGCTACTTCTCGACAGCCATCTGCTGCGCGAGGTAGTTGGCAACGCCTATTTCCTCGATAGCGTGTAGCTGAGCTTCCAAGAAATCTGCGTGTCGCTCCTCATCCGCGATCATGCGCTCGAACAGAACTTTCGACCCTTCGTCTCTGGCCTCAACGCAGACCTTCACGGCTCCGTTATACTGGCACACTGCGTCCAGTTCGTCCTTGAGGTTGATCTCCATTTGCTCCTGCACTTTGCTCCCGAGTTGGGGCTTCAGCCCGACCTCGACGGTGGGTATGCTGTCCAAGAAGATAATCCGCTCGATGAGTCCTTCCGCGTGCCGCATCTCCTCGATGGCCCGCACCTTTGTAAGGTCTCCCAGCCGCTTGTATCCCCAGTTCTGGCACATCTCAGATTGCGTCATGTACTGCACAATAGCCGTCAATTCTGAACTCAGTGCCGCGTTCAATTGGCCGATGACTTTCTCATTGCCACGCATTTGCTCCCTCCGGTCCAACCTCAGCATCATAGCCGAAGAACGCGACGAACCGAGACTGACAAGAAACCGAACCACGCTGAACGCAGACGAAGCTAGCCTTACCTCGCGTTCGACACCACGTAGACGTAACGCAAAACGCCCGCGCCAGTGTTGGTGACGTTGTGCTCCGTCTCCGGTGAGCAATAGACAGCGGTGTTCGCCTTCACGGGAAGCGACGATCCGTCCTTGAAAGTCATTTCGCCCTGTCCTTCGAAGACGATCAGAAGCTCCTCATTCCGCTCTGTGCTGTGTTTGCCGACGGATTTGCCGGGAGCCAGAACCACGAGTCCCGATTTCATCTTGACACTCTCGGGCGGGCCAGTGAGGACAGGCGTGATGTCTCTCCCGGAGGACTCAAGCGGGATCACTTTGGGGGTTGGTGCGCTCGTTCCTCCCGCAACGGCGTAAGGCACAAACGGTGTGACGGGAAGTAGGATAAGGGCAATAACGCAGATTCGCGAAAGAGAAGTATTCATAGCAGATTTTGCAGTCCTTTTGCTCGATGCCAAAACTAGGAGCCGATGCGAACTGCCACGGCCACATCGAACTTCGAATAATACTTCTTCACGTCGCCTGCTCCGTACTTCTCGCGGAACTTTTCGATCACGGACATCACAGCTTTGGCTTCCGTGATGGGAACGGCTCGGAATTCCGCATCCGCTCCCCGTGCATCGATCCGAATCGACGGGCTTTTGAGCGTGTTCTTGTACCACTGCGTATCCGAGCCCTTCACTGGCGAGAGATAGAGCTTATCGTCCTCCAGCACAAACCAGACGGGAATTGAGATCGTCTTCCCAGATTTTTTCCCGATCACGCTGATCTTGATCTGGCGGTAGCGGGCGAGGCGGTCTCGGAAGGTGTCCTTGGAGCCTGCCATGCTGACCTCCGTCTGAGCCACGGCTTAAGAACTCCGTGGGTCTCTTAGTGCTGGGTGCTGCTCACGACTTTCCTCTGCGGCGACCGCAATCCGCTTCGATTTCCGATAGACGTTTGCAACCGCCATCGTCCAGAAAGGAACCAAATCGACTCCGGGCACGAGCTTGGCAAGAAACGATGGCAGAAATTCCCAGTGCCAGCCAAGAAGGTGAACCAGCACGGCTGCGACACCGAAATCGAGTATGTCATCAGCAGGCGATAAAGCGCCTTCGACGAATAAGGGAAAAACAACGATTTGGAGTGCATCCGCAATAATGGCTAGCACCATGGCGGCTCGAAAGTGCGAACCCGGCAAGATTGTGACGGTATCGTGAGTCACGGCAGTGCTGCTTTCGTGCTGCATGCCTTCAACAGCCCCTTTGTTGCTCAGACGCCGGGCTGAGCAAACTGATTGTAGAGCCAAGCAAAGACAGCGCCACCGACAAGACCATCTCCGGCTCCGTAGAGCGTCCCGACGATGACTTCTGCGATGCTGCGAGTGGCATGGTAGCCGGGGTAGACCGACGACATCATCTGGAGGAATTGACCGTAGCTCCCCCAAATCAAGTTGGCTAGACTCATCAGCAGCATCGCCAATCCCCACAGGATTGCCGACGCCAAGGCCAGAGCTTTGATGTTGAATTTCATAGCTCCCTCCTTCTGTCCATTTTAGAGCAAGCTGATCGCGTCCAGTCCCGACCTGCCTGTACACGGTTGGGAGAATCCGCCCCGTCGCCGATGTGACGGGGAAAGTGATTGTCGTCATTGCTCGCTGACCCCGACCGCCGCATACTGAATGTGAAGAAACGTTCACTGTGGAGGACTCCCATGACAGCTAAATCGAAGGCTCGGGAACCTCGCTCGCGGAAACCAAAGTCTTCAAACGCTATTACAGAACGCATCCGTCAACGCGCCTACGAAATCTACCAGCAACGCGGTAGGGTTGACGGGTTCGCCTTAGACGACTGGCTCCAAGCGGAAGTCGAGATTCTCGGGGCACAGAAGCGACGGAAGGTCAAAGCCGCGACAGGGTCTCAGTGTTGACTGCAATCAAGCTTTTGCACACGGTGATTTGGGCGTTTCTGGCGGCGAGCATTCTGGTCTTGCCCGTCTTAGGCGCGTTGCGCCGATTTCGTTGGGCTGCGATCCTCACCGGGATTGTTTTGTTGGAGTGCGGGGTGCTGGCTGCCAATGGGAGCAGATGCCCTCTGTCCGATTTGGCAGCCCGATACAGCGACGAGCGAGCGAGCAACTTCGACATCTACCTCCCGAACCGGCTCGCCAGCCACAACAAAGCAATCTTCGGAACGCTGTTCGTCGTCAACGAATTGATAGTGCTGTGGTGTTGGCTGAAGCGAGCGCGATTATCACCGGCCAACGACGGCGGCACCCTATGATGCAGGTTGTGAAGGCGGGCGCACTCTATTTCGCACTCGTGTTCGCAGTGGGTTTTGTGCTTGGAGCCATTCGCACATTGTGGGTCGTCCCTCTTGTCGGCACAAGAACAGCCGAATTGATGGAGATGCCCATCATGCTCGCGGTCACCATTGTGGCGGCTCGTTGGACAGTTCTGCGCCTGTCGGTGCCGATGATGTGGTCTGCCCGACTTGAGATGGGCTGCATGGCACTAGTCCTCATGCTCATCGCGGAGTTTGGGTTCGTGCTCTGGATTCGGGGTCTCTCGATCAAAGAGTATTTCGCCACGCGAGACCCCGTTTCGGGAGCAGCCTATTACCTGCTGCTCATTGTGTTCGCCGTCATGCCTTTTCTCGCTAGGAAATGACAATGTTGCACACTTACGAGTACGAAGAGGGCGACCGTTCTGGAAACCTCGCCACTAAGGAAGCAAGTTATGAACAAAGTGTTCATCTCAGTTCTTACCAGCTTTCTGATCTTGATGTTTGGGGAAGCAACTGGCGCTGATGACGCAAAGCCGAAGCAGGCAAACGATCCGCTCTCTGTGGAGAGGTGGTTCGTGGGCGACTGGATATGCAAAGGAACCCAGCAAATGTCACCGCACGAGCCGGAGATCACGTTCACTGACAGGTTCAGCTTCCGCATGGCGCTCGACGACTCTTGGCTCATCTTCCAGATCGACCAGTTGGAGGGTCCGCTGAAGGGGAAACGCAACCTGATTGGCTCCAGTACGTGGGACGCCAATGCGCGTCTCCATGTGCGCAGAGATATGAACATTGGCGGTTCACGGATGGACTTGACAACGCCCGGATGGGACGGAAACCGCCTAGTATTCAGTGGCTTCATGACCACGGGGGAGGATCGTCTTCCAGTCGAGCAGGTTTTCACACGAAAGACGGCAGCGGAATATGGAGCTTCCATGAAGGTGACCCATGCTGCTGGAACAACGCTGGCGTGGGAAAAGGAAACCTGCGAAAGAGTCGATGAGAAAAGCCCGAATACCTCCATGCCGCAGGCGACCGTCCCAAAGCCCGAAGCGGGCGAGCGAGCGATGAGCGACGATGCGGACATCCGGCAGGTGTCCGAGGACTGGATCAGATTCTATAACGCTGGGGATGCGGCAAAGGTGGTGGGGCTGTACACGGAAGACGCCCACTATCTCTCAGCACACATTTTGGCGCACGGGAGGCAGGAGATTCAGGCTTATTGGGAACGCGGCATCAAGGCTGGCGGGCACATCGACTTCATAAAGCCAGTGACGACCTACTACAGTGGAAACCTCGCTTATTGTGCGGGTACGTACCAAGCAACCAACGCCGGAGTGACGGTCGATGGGCGCATCCTAATAGTGCTGAGAAAAGTCGATGGGAAGTGGCTGATGGCTGCGCATGAGACGGTAGTGCGCGACCAGCCGCTGTGAGTCGGGATTTGAGCAATCAAATCAAGAGAGAGTCGGTGATGGCAGACTGTACTGCCTGTCGTTTCACAACAACGCTTTCTCCAGCGTGGCGAGTGCGCTGCAATAGCGTGGCGGCAGCACTGGTATGGGGATGACGCAAGCGAGGCAAATCAATGATAGCTCGAATCTGGCATGGGAAGACCAAGGCAAGCGATGCAGCAGCGTATCTCGAATACCTCTTCAAGTCCGGCATCCCCGCCTACCGAGCAACGAGGGGCAACAAAGGGGCGTGGGTTCTTCGCCGGATGGAGAATGACGTAGCACACTTCATCACGCTTTCCTTTTGGGAGTCGCGGGAAGCAATTGCCGCTTTTGCAGGTGCCGAGATTGAGGTCGCCAAATACTATCCGGAGGACGAGAAGTACCTGCTCGAATTCGAACAAACCGTGACGCATTACGAGTTGTTCCAGTGAGTGACGCGATACCTAGCTAGCGACCAGAGATATGATGGAGACGCATGGACACCGAGCAGACCATTGCCGAAATCGAGCGGCTGGAGCGCATCTTCGCGGTGCCGGACACTAGACCGCTCAGCGCAAGCGATCTTGCGGCTGCAAATCGACGGCACGATGACAAACTCGCTTACAGTCCGTGGTTTCGGCTCTGGCAGCGGTACGGCGTCTGTTGCCAAACCGAGTCCCCGGTGCCATGTGCTTAATGTGGTCCCCGAAGCTGGAGAACGAAACAGGACACACCAATGGAATAAGCGTGCCGTCGGACCCGGAGGGGCATCATCCACGCATCGCGGTCTTCCTGCTCGACCGCCCAGACGCAGTGACGCAGCCGACCGAGGAACAGGTTTCGAGTCTCAACGATCCTCGCGGTGCGATATGATCCCTGCATGATCGCGGCTTCCTACAAACCCAAGAAGAAGTTTATGCAGTTGGCAATCGCGGAAGCCAAGCGTGCCCGTGACCGAGGCGATTATGCCATCGGCGCTGTCATCACCCGCGTAACGGACGGGCGCGAAGTAGTCATTGCCAGCGCAGGGAACCGGGTAAAGACTTCAGGATCAAGCATCAAGCATGTGGAGTTGGAAACGCTCAAATACGTATCGAGCGGTTATGGCCGCTACCTGACCGAGTTCGTGCTCTACACCACGCACGAACCCTGCGCGATGTGTGCGGGTGCCTGCGTGTGGGCGAGAATCGGTGCCGTCGTATACGGAGTCTCGCAGGAAGACATCGCCGCTTATGGCCGAAAGCGCGGGACGGAAGAATACAAGTGGCGAGCCTGCCTCATTCCCTGCCGACTAGTCTTCGAGAAGGGCAATCACGCTATACCCGTCATCGGCGGTTTTCTACGTGACGAATGTAAGAAACTATTCGGTTACAGGGCTCGATGGGATCGCAGGCTAACATAAACCCTCATTTCTTCACTCTGTTCCGCCCTTCCTTTCAGCGGGCAGCGCGGAATAATGAACATGAACCAGACACCAACTGTTGTGGTTCCTTCGATAAATCTGGGTTTCCATCCCGTGGAATGAAACTGCCGATCCATCCTTTCTTCGCTTGGCTGAGAACTTCCAGTTGAATTCCGCCCACGCCGCATCGGAGTACACCCGAACGGCGACTTGGCTGATTTCCAAATCCCGCGCTGAATACGTTTCTCCCATCTCGTGTCGATAGAAGTCCGTTATCTGCTCGACACCCTGCCAGCGCCCTACGGGATTGATAAGTGAATCTTCAGATGAGTCGCACCAGATGCGTGACGCCAAAGCAGGATCGGCTTCATCCGCCGCCTTCGCGTACATCGCGATCAACTGCTTGATCTGTTCTTCCTTTTTCGCGACATTGGCGTTGCTTGCTTGTGGCTTATCTTGTGCGAAACAAACCGAGGTAGCGAGCACCGTCAGAGTGAGCAAGCGAGCAAGTCTAACGAAGCAGGTTTGGCGGGGAGTGGCTCTCATGTGTACTCCTTTCCCCTTCTCGCGAATGCGCGTACCAGTCCGAATGCGGCGACCATCGGCTGCAAGAGAGGCACTGCGTCCCAGTCCACTGATGGCTCATCATCGCATCCGCGTACCCCAAGAAGCGGCGGAAGCCGAGAAACTGAGCAGTCGGCCCATGTGCTTTCGCGGAATCTGGACAGCGAACGACCTACTTGCGGGTGCTCACGGAGACGGAGACGGAGAGTTTGCCGCCTGCCGGGGCGTACTCGTCAGCGAGAGCCTGAGCGAAATTGCGAATCATTCCGGCCAGCTTATTAACGTCCTGAATGGGACTGAATACTTGTGCTGTTCTTCGCTCGGTAGACTTCAGCAGGCCGCGCCAGTCCCCACTGCGCAGCTTGCCGGGATGCTGCTTGGAACTTGGCGAAATGATTTCGCTAGGTCTCGCTCCCTCGGCCAATATCTGCTGCACGCGGCGCACCGTGACGTGGAGGTTCGTCTGCACCCATTCCGTCCATGTGGGCTTGCCGGGCACGGGGACGCGCCGACCCGGCTGCGCCCAGCGGTCGTGGGCCTCGCGCAGGTACGGGATTATCTCCCTCAGTTCGCAGAAGCCCTGCACGCACCTTTCGATCAGCTCCTCGTCGTCCAGCGTCTTTGCGTGCTGCGCCGGGTCAGGCCGTGGCGCGATGTGCTGGTCGGTCCCCTCAACGAGCGCATCAACCATCGCGATTCGCTCGCCTATCCACCGGAGAACGGGCGTCGCGATTGAGTTGCCGAGCGCCTTGTAGCGCGGGCCGTCGGGGCATAGCTCCGCTGGCTTCTTGCGCCAAGGGATGCGGGTGTAGTCGTCTGGGAAGCCCTGAAGCCGCTCCCACTCGCGCGGCGTCAGCTTCCTGATATCGACGAGCGAGGCGTCGAAGTCACCGCGCTCGGGGACGTTGTAGATCAGGAGCAACTCCGCGTTGGCGTTCCTGCCGGTGCCGGAGGCGCAGAGACACTGCGAGACTCCGGTTGAGGACTCAGTTGAGGACTCAATATGCAGATACACCGCAGCGCCCCCACCAGCCTCCACAGCAGGGGATGGTTCTCCGCGACCCGGAGGCGGTGAAGCATTCCAGAAGCCGCCTTCGCCGTCAAAAAGTACTTCCTCGGCACGATTGGCTCCAGCATCCCCGCGATGTCCAACGACGAAGACCCGGCGGCGTCGCTGGGGGACACCGAAAACCTGCGCGTCCAGCACTCGGTAGGCGAGACCATACCCGCAGTCAGCCAGCGCCCCAAGGAGGGCACCAAAATCCCGTCCTTTGTTCGACGACAGGACGCCGGGGACGTTTTCCCAGACGACCCAGCGCGGGCGCTTCTCCTGCGCGATCCGGCAGTATTCGAGGGCGAGCGCCCCCCTCGGGTCCCGGAGGCCTTTCCTGAGACCGTTGACGCTGAAGCTCGGGCAGGGTGTTCCCCCGATGAGGATGTCGATCGGCTCTTGCTTGAAGGTTTCTTTGTCATAGATTTTTGTGATGTCGCCCAAGTTGGGCACATCCGGCCAGCGGTGCGCGAGCACGGCGGACGCGAAGTCCGGGCCGTTCTTGTAGTTGTGCTCCGGGTCGAACTGGCTGTACCACGCGGCGGACCACCCCAGCGGCTCCCATGCCACGGACGCTGCTTCTATCCCGCTGCATGCACTCCCGTATCTCAATTTCACAGCATCATGGTAAGGCTAGGCCCGCTCCTTGGGCAGGTTACGCGGGTAACGGCGGAAGATGCAGTATCGGCACTAATGGCATAGCAGTTCTCTGAGTTCTTCCATCTCGCACCCGAGCCCGTCCGCGAGGAAGCGGCCGATTTTTCTAACACTCGTGGCAGCTAAGAGTTAGTTCTCCCAAATACGCGAACGCGGCACCTGCACCGTGAACTCTTCAATCGCTCACGATCACGTCGTTCACTTCAATGCCCTTGACGATGTTGCCGTTGGATTCCAGCAGGTACAGCTTGCCGTCGCGCCATTCGAACTCCGAATCTGTGTCGATCCGTGCGCCGGGGAACCACCACCAGCGGCCGCCGATGCTAATCATTGCCTCTGTGTCTTGCCATGCCATACTCTTTCCTCCAAGACAACGGGAGCCGGCCACTTTTTCTTGGTCTTCTTCTGCTTCATTCCGCCTCCTCCACGTCAAACCCCTTGCCGACAGCAGCCGCAGCCATCGACCTCTTGCCCTCGTACCATTCGTACTCGCAGCCCTTGTGCATGTAGCCCCCAGCCGGATACGTGCCGCGCTTCACGGCGTCCATGTAGTCGCGGCACTCCGTGCCGTCCTCCCGTTTCCCGCATTGGACGCAGGTGCGAAGCTTCTTGCACTTGGGGCATTTGGCAAAGTCGTGCTCTTGGTACTGCATGACCACGTTGTTGTCGGACTCCGAAGCCAAAGCCTCGGCGAGGGCTGCTATGGTGCGAAACTTGAGACCGCCCTCCTTGTGCAGGCGGTTCCAGAACCAGATCGACCGGATGAATGGCATGCCGTAACTGATGGCAAGTTCCGCTAGGGTGATCACGTCGGCTCGGTTCATGTACCCGTTGGGCAGCAGGTCGAGGTAAAGGTCTTCAGCAACGTCAACCTCGGAGATGTCCAGTCCGCGACCAAGAGCCTCCGACCAATAAGGGTGCGGTTCTGGCTCGCCCTGCTCCCAAAGAGAATGGTCTGGTTTTTGTTTCTCTGGTTTGACAGGCGAGGGAGGCGTAGCCTCCTCCTCACTGACTAACTGACTAACTTCACTACCGCTTGGTACAAGCGGAAGAGTTTCAGTTATGCCCAGCGGCGCGAGAGTTTCCTTTAATGCCTGAGTAGCGTCAGGTTTTACTACAGTGCCCTTTCTGGATTTTCCACCAGTGACCTTTTGGGCTTTTACTACAGTGGGGTCGGCCAATTTTTGAAGAAGAACTGTAGGATTTTCCAACAGTGCCACGTTGATCTTGTAGACCACCGTGTACTGCCCGTGCTGGGACGTGAAGTGAGTCCCTCCCTTGTTACAGTCCTTGGTCTTGCATACATGGCTGCTGGTGCGCAGCATAACGCCCACCGCTTCCAGCACATCGGTGTTCTCGTAGACGGTCCAGCGGCTAACGCCTGCCCGCTGCGCCACGGCTTCCTTAGACGCAAAGATGTTGGAGCCGTCATTGTTGGCAAACGACGCCCACGCTTGGAGCACCCGCTTGTACTTGCCGGGGAATCCTTTGATGTCTTGAATGATTGTTACTAGTTTTCTGCTCATCTCACCCTGCTTCCCCATCCTTCGCGCCTTGTCGAAGGGCGTGTCGCTTAAGCGGTCCGGGGCTGGTGAGGATGAGGTCAACCAGCCCCCGCTTTGAATCTCCCCTCGCGGAAGACTCACGACATATATACATACTGAGATTTCGACAACTTCCTTCCTTGGCTCTCCACAGGTGCTCTTCTAATGGCGGTCCAATGCGTTCCGCAAACCGTGCTCAGCACCTCTAAAGAAGGAGTTGAAAAATCGAGTTCCTTCTGACTCCCCACTTCCGATCCCGGCGTAGATCGAGCGAAATCTCCAATGTTTGTGGATTTTCGGGATCGTCGTCGAGATCGCCAGTTAATTTGCGAATGAATTTCAATCCCTCTTTAGAGGGGAGAAGTATGAGTCGATACCACGAGATCAAGCGGGCAACAGCCGAACTGGTCGGCATCCGCGTCGTTCGGAAGGCAAGCACCACAAGGGCGCACGCTGCGATCCGAGATGTGATCGTCGCGAATCCAACTTTGTCGTACCAGCAAATCGCGGACCTCTTGGGCTGCTCCCGCTGGTTGATTTACCGGGTGGCGGTCGAGTTCGGCGTCAGGCGGACGAGAGGCGCGGGCAGTCCGGCTCGACGCCAGAAGCCCATTCAGGGAGGAGTTTGATTATGGACGAGAACCTAGCTTTGAAGTTGTTTCGGATACTGCGTCGCTACGCGAAAGGCGAGTCGTTGTCGCCGTCGTCTATGTCGCAAGTTTCGTTCAAGCGTCACTCCTCCTCCGGCGGCATTCCGAAGCGGGCGTGGCACGCGGGGATATGCTCCTCGTAGCATTCGTCGCACATCCAGCAGTAGCGACCGCCAAGCCGGGGCTCCCATATCGACGACGTCACGATCAGGGTCGCTTGCTCCGTGCAGTTCGCGCCGCCGACCTCGCACAGGCAGGCGTCGCCCTCACCCTCGGGCAGCAGCAGGTCCACCGTGCAGCCGCAGCGGCTCTTCCCGCCGCCGAGTGGCCGCATGCACCGCTCGCAGTAGCAGCCCGATTTGCCGCTGTCGAACTGCACGCGGCACACCGCCTCGTTCTCGCACCCCACCGTTTCGCATTTCATCGTGTTTTCTCCCCAATTGTTATTACCGCAAAATCAGCTTTTTTCATCTTCGCCCTCTTCCCTTTCGTCCTCCTCCTCGTCCGGGCGCAGCGACCGGAGGCTTTTTCGAGGCTCCGTCATTTACCCGGCGTGCAAGGGACGCCGCTGGAAGGCACTCAACGACAAAATTTGTCGCTTCGAGTAGGCACGTTGTCCTAGAAAGCTTGAACACCGGAGATCGCGACTGAGCCGCTTGGAGGCAAAATCACGGGACCCTTAGGTTTACTGTGGCTAGTCGTGCTCTGCGCGATGTGCTGACGAACCCGTGCATCCGCCGCATTGATCTGCGCCCTGCGTACCGTGCTCCGCCTATCCTCGGCGGCTAGGTACTTGAGTGTGGTCACCAAGCTCGAATGCCCCAAGTCGGCTTGGATGGTGGGCACGCTCGCACCGGACCGGGCTTGGAACGTCGCCCACGTCTTCCTCAGCGTGTGGATGATCCATTTCTTGCAGACCGGGTGCGTCGAGCAGGGCACCCGCTTGCGCTCGTAGGTTCCTACGCAGTGACCGCAGTTGAGACCAGCACGCAGTGCCACTCGCTTGATGACCCTCAGCAGGTGCGTGTCGGGATTCCCCTTCGTGTTTGCGAACACCAGCCCGTCGCCCAGATGACGCTTGTGCCGGGCTTGCAGGCGTTCCGCAAGGCGGTCCGAGATTCCGATGATTCGCTGCTCGGTGTCCTTGACTTCCCAGCCGTACTCTTCCGGCTTGCTGTACGTGTGGATTTCCTTGTTCTTGAAGTCGATGTCCCGCCATTCGACGTGCGTGCCCTCGCCGTTGCGGAACCCGACGCCCAAGAAAAATTCCAGCACGTCCCGCTCGTCCTCGTCCGCAAACTGTAGCAACCGAGACATGGTGCTCTCGTCGTAGCAGACGGTCTTTTTCTCTTCGTACTTCGGCCACTCGCTCTGCGGCACGAGGTCACGCTTGCCGTGGGCGTTGAGAAAGCTGACCACGTTGTTGAAGTGGTTGTATACCGTGCGGTCGTCAACCTTTTTGCCGGTGCTGGTCTTGAGTCCTCGCAGGAACACCTTGAACCGCCGCAGGTCGTCGCCGTCGATGTCGCGCAGGTAGGGCTTCGTGCAGGACTCGCGGAACAGTTTCAGCGCCAGCGCGTAGCACTGCAACGTATGCTTGCGCCAGTTCTTCTCGACTGCCCGCCCGGTGGTCAGGTAAACGTCGATGAGTTTGTCCAACGTTCCGGCATCGGTCGTCCTTGGTTTCGGAGCAGGCGGCTCGGTCCTTCCGGTGAATAACTCGACTTCCCTGCGCATCTTTGCGACGCGGGCTTCGGTAGAGTCGAGATTCTCGGGCAGGGTTTCCCATGTGCTGCCGTATCGCAGCACGTAGATGGTGCCCATCGGGTAGTTCCGTCCGGGCTTGGCTTTGTGGCAGCGGCGGGTGCCGCGCTCGCGGATGTACAGCGAAACTTTCATGTCGGTATCACCTCACTGGCTTAATACCGACCGGGGGCGAAAACCTAGCGAAATCTGTAGCCGAAAACGTAGCCGCCCGTTTTTCGCCTCTAAATCATTGATAACAAACGATGGTGGGCAGTGCAGGACTCGAACCTGCGACCTCCTGCTTGTAAGGCAGGCGCTCTAACCAGCTGAGCTAACCGCCCACTTCCCCGCGGATGCAATCGCGCCAGGGTTTGTGTCGCTCGCGAAAGGACTCGTCGAAACTTCTCTTGAGAATACTGGACCCTCCCTTGCCGGTCAAACCTGCGGAACTCACAGGCGCGCCTGCTACACTTTCTGCGTGCGCAAGCTGATCGTCAACGCCGACGATTTGGGTCTGACCGCGGGAGTCAATCGAGCCATCGTAGAATCCCACAGCGGCGGAGTCGTGTCGTCGGCGACCTTGATGGCCAACGGCGCGGCGTTCGCGGACGCGGTGACGGCGGCCCGGTCGGCGTCGAATCTCTCCGTGGGATGCCACGTGGTATTGGTGGGCGGGACGCCGGTGTCACCTCCGGACGCGGTGGATACGTTGCTGGCGATTCGCTCGGCGGAGCCGGAGAAGTTCTACTCCAGCCTTTCGGCCTTTGCCGCGCGCGCCATGTTGGGAGGCTTCGATCCCGATCAACTGGTGGCGGAAATTACGGCACAAATCAGAAAGATTCAATCCACCGGGCTTCAGGTGACTCACCTGGATACGCACAAACATGCGCACATCTTTCCCGAGATTCTTGCAGCAATGCTGCGAGCCGCGCGGATTTGCGGCGTCCGCGCGATACGCAATCCGTTTGTCCCCTTGCAGGCGATGCCGGCGCGGCTCTTCAAAGGCAAGCCAGACCTCTGGAAGCGTTATGGCCAGGTGCGCATGTTGCACACCTTCTCCGGGCCGTTCCACCAACGGACCAAGCGCGCTGGACTGCTCACCCCCGCTGGCGTGATTGGTGTGATTGAGACCGGCTCGGCCGCCGGTCCTGATGGCAGTTCCGGCTACAATTCCCTGCTGCGACAGACGCTAGCCAACCTGCCGGAGGGAACCTGGGAGTTAGTCTGCCATCCCGGATACAACGACGCCGACCTGCGCAGAGCTGGAACGCGATTGCTGCAGTCGCGCGAGGAGGAGCGCCGTCTGCTTGCTTCGCCGGAACTCAGGCGATTTCTGGAGGGGCAGAAGATCCAGATCGTCAGTTACCGAGAATTCGCAGACAAGTTCGAAGAAAGGACTGCCGATAAGTTCACGGAAAACTCGCGCAGAGCCGCCCCTGCATGAGGATGCGCAGGCGCCAAAAGAGGCGCTAGCTTCTTATGGCGCCCCTAACCAGGTTCAACGTTCCGGGGTCCCCGTGCACCCCGGAGCCTGCCCTGAGCGGAGCCGAAGGGTACCCTGTGGTTTACGTCTTTCGCAGGCACGTAATCGGAATTGCTCTATCTTTACCGCTAACTTTGGTAATGTCGCGAAGCGCCAGAGGGCGTTATGATCGCAGGAGCCGGATACGAGGAGAAGGCATGGCTGACCAACAATCCGAACCTCGCCTGACTGTGGATCTGCCGATACGTCTCTGGGGGATGAGCGCCGATGGCCGCCCCTTTTCCCAACATGCCCGCGCGCAGAACATCAGTTCGGAGGGTGCACTGATCTCGGGAGTCGAGAGCGAACTGAAAGTGGGTGACGTGATCGGAGTGCAGTGCGACGAGAAGAAAACGCGCTGCACGGTGATCTGGGTAATGAGCACCGGCCCGGTCAAGAAGAATCAAGTGGGAGTGAAGTTGCTCGCCGATCAGGAGTGCCCGTGGAAGAACTATCTGCCACTCGACGGCGCGACGGTGACGATTTCCGGCGCCAACCGCAGGCGCTGGCACCGCCATAAAATTTCCCTTCCCATTGAACTGCGCGACGAGCGCGCCAATGCGCCGACTCGCATTAATGCCACCGACGTGAGCGGCAATGGATGCTACGTTGAGACCATGCTGCCTTTGCCGCTCGGAACCATGCTGCGAGTGGATTTCTGGCTGGACTCGGAGCGCGTCAAGGTCACGGCGGTGGTCCGGACGTGCGATCCGGGTGTGGGGAATGGAATCGAGTTCACCGGTTTGCCCGTCGACGGCAAGGCGCGCATGCAGGCCTATCTGGACGCGATTGACCCGCAAATGGGAATCTCGCACCCCAAGCCGAAGTAAGTTTATTGAGTCATTGAGTCATTGAATCATTGAGCCATTGAGTCATTTGAAAGCCGCTGGGAACTTAGGTTTTCAATGATTCAATGACGAAATGGTTCAATGACTCAATGTTTGCCGGTTTCCGCGTAGCGGGCGAGCACAATCGCGCGAATCAGTCCACCCATGGTAAATTCGCGCGCCTCGATTGCGGCCGGCATCTGCAATTCCCGAAGCGTCGCCGAAGTCACCGGCCCGATGGACGCAAACTGCACATGCTTCAGCGAACCTGCGCCGAGGGAACCAGTCTTGACCTTGCCCAGCAGCTCGGCAAAATTCTGCGCGCTCGAGGAACTGGTAAAGGTCACGATGTGCGGCCGGCGGCTTGCATCCTTCATCAGCGCACGCAGGCGGGCACGCGATTTCTCGGGCACGACGGTTTCGTAAGCTTCGACCACATCGACTTCGGCTCCGGCGGCGCGCAGCTCCTCTGGAATTACGTCGCGCGCGACTTTGGCTCGGATGAGCACCACGCGTTTGCCGCTGACCTTATCGCGCAGCCCCTTCACCACGGACTCCGCGACGTACTCCTCGGGAACCATCTTGACCTTCAGGCCATGCTTCACAATCGCTTTCTTGGTTGCCGGCCCGATGGCTGCGATCTGGAGATGCTGGAGAGCCCGCCGCGTGACGCGAAGTTTCCGCACACGCGCCCACATGGCTTCAACACCGTTGGCGCTGGTGAGGATAAGCCAGTCGTAGGTTCGGACATTTTTCAGAGCGTCATCGAGCGGACGGTACGATTGCGGCTTGCGGATCTCAATAAAGGGAATTTCAATGACCGCGGCGCCCAGGCTGCGCAAGCCGGCGGAAAGGCTGCTGGCCTGATGGCGGGCGCGTCCGACAAGAATCCGGGTTCCGGCGAGGGGGTGTTTTTCGTTGGGCTTCATGGATCAGGTGCCAGGTCTTAGGTCTTAGGTCTTAGGTCTTAGGTGTTAGGGTTTCCTGAGACCTAAGACCTAACACCTAAGACCTGCCTCTACGGTTGTTGCGGTAGAGCAAAGCCTTCGCCGTACACTTCTTCGAGAATAACATCGCCACCCCGACGGAGAAGCGTCTCGCCCACTTCTTCGCCCAGGCGTACGGGATCGTCTCCCTCGCGAGTTTCGCGCAGAACTTTGGTGCCATCGGGATGGGCTACGAGCGCATTCAGGCGAATCCGGGCTCCCTTGACTTCGGCGAAGGCTCCGATGGGAACTTGGCAGCCGCCGCCGAGCTTGTTGAGCAGGGCGCGCTCGCACGTAGTGGTGGCGCGGGCGGCAGCGTCATCGAGGAATGCCAGCAGCGCTCGTGTTGCCGTGTCGCCATTGCGAATTTCGATGCCCAGAGCGCCCTGCCCGGCGGCAGGGGTCATCACGTCCGCGGAGATCACCTGGCGCACGAGCTGGGTTTTGCCCAGACGGTTCAGGCCGGCGGCGGCCAGAATAATAGCATCGTAATCGCCCGCTTCGAGCTTGCGCAGGCGCGTATCCACATTGCCCCGGAGCGGGTGAATCTGCAAATCCGGGCGCAGAGCTTTCAACTGGGCCTGGCGGCGCAAGCTGCTGGTGCCCACGTTCGCCTGCCGCGGCAGCGCCTCGATGCTCGCGAACTTTACGGAACAAAAAACGTCGCGCGGATTCTCCCGGGTGGTAATGGCGGCGATTTCGAAATCGGCGGCCAATTCCGTCGGCAAATCTTTCAGGCTGTGCACCGCGAGGTCGACACCGTTTTCGACCAGGGCCTCTTCGATTTCCTTGGTAAACATGCCCTTCGTGCCGACTTTCGCCAGCGCCACATCGGTGATTTTATCGCCGGTGGTCTTGATGACCTCAAGCTCCACGGTATGGCCCTGGGCGCGAAGCAGATCGGAAATATGGTGCGCCTGCCAGAGCGCGAGTTGCGAGCCGCGGGAGCCGATGCGCAAGCGGGCCATCAGTTCCCGGTCCCTTTTCCGCGGCCGGACTTCGAAGAGGCAGCAGTTTCCTTGTCTTCGTCTTCCTTATGCAGGTTAAACAGCCGCCGCACCAGCTCGATGACGGTGGTCGATTCCGGATCGCGCGCCGCGGTTTTCAGAGTGCTGATGGGGGTGTGCATGATCTTGTTGACGATGCCGCGAGTCAGCGCTTCGACCGCAAGTTCCTGGTCGGTGGTCATGGAACCGAGGCGCCCGCGAACCCGATCAATCTCGGCCTGGCGAATGGTTTCGAGATGGTCCTGCAAGCTGACGATGGTGGGAACCACGTCGAGCGTCTGCAGGCGAGCATGAAATTTTTCGACCTCGCCATTGACGATCGCCTCCGCCTTTTCCGCTTCCTTCTTGCGGTCGGCGACGTGCGAACTGACCGCTTGCTGCAGATCGTCGATGTCATAAACAAAAATGCCATCGAGCTTGTTCATCTCCGGATCGACATCGCGGGGAACGGCGATATCGATGAAGAACATGGGCTTGTTCTTGCGCCGCGACATCAGTTTTTCGCCGTGTTCGCGCCGGAAGATGAAGTGGGGCGATCCGGTTGAGGTAATCACGATATCGGCGCGCTCGCAGGTGTCATAGAGCCGGTTAAATTCGATTGCCTGCCCGTTGAACTTTTGCGCTAAGCGAATCGCCCGGTCGTAGGTGCGGTTGGCCACAAACAGGGAGGCGGCGCCGTGCGCCAGCAGATGCCGTGCGGCGAGTTCGCACATCTTTCCCGCACCCACCAGATAGACGCTCTTGCCGTTCAGACTGCCGAAGATTTTCTCCGCCAATTCGACGGCCACCGAAGCAATCGAAACTGACGACGATCCGACCGCGGTTTCGGTACGGACGCGCTTGGCCACGGCAAACGCCCGGGTAAGCAACTGATCCAGTTGCGAGCGCACCGCTCCCACCGCGCGGGCGGTGGCGTAGGCTTCCTTGACCTGCCCAAGAATCTGGGGCTCGCCGACGACCATGGAGTCGAGGCTGGCGGCGACGCGAAAGATGTGGCGGATGGCTTCATCCTCGCGAAATTCGTAGAGATGACTTTCAAACTGGCTAAGATCGGTTTCAAAATACTCGCGCAGAAATTCGCGCAGGTCGCCCGTGCCATTCTTCATGTTGGCGATAAATTCGACGCGGTTGCAGGTCGAAACAATCATGCCCTCGGCCACGGCAGGATGCTCGGCCAGCTTTTTGCAGGCCTCCGGCAAGCGCGATTCGGGAATGGCCAGGCGCTCCCGCACCTCGACCGGAGCGGTCTTGTGATTGACGCCGATGAGCTGGAATCTCATGACGCGATAAACCTGTGCATTCCGCTGAAGTAGTTGGCAATCCAGGCCACGATGGCGGCAACGAAGGCCATGCTGGCAAGCAGGGCGGCGCGGCGACCGCGCCATCCGGCACTCAGGCGCATGAACACCATCAACAAGTACACGGCCCACATCAGAACCGAGAGCAGAATTTTCGGATCGAAGAAATCAACGCGTCCGTAAGTCGATTCGGCAACCACCGAGCCCGCGAGCAGCCCCAGCGTCATGAAGGGAAATCCAAGCATAAGCGAGCGGTAGCCGATGTCGTCAATCACCTGAAGTGCGGGCAGCCGCGAGAACATTCCACTTGAACTCTTGGATTTCAGAGCGCGTTCCTGCATAAGGTACAGAATGCTGGCGCCAAAACTGAGGAACAGCGCCGCGTATCCCGTGAAGATCATCAGGATATGCACCGGCAACCACCCCTTCTTCACCACGTCCGCGGTAAAGACGAGCGGTTGCTGCCCGGTGGCGGCCACAAAAGTCAGCAGAAAAACCAGAGGAAAAACCACGATGCCCGGGGTAGTTGTCTTATAGACCAGATAGGCCAGCATGAAAACAACCATGATCAGGAAGGCCAGCAGCGACTCCGCGTTGTGCACCGAGGCCGAAGCGAACTGGCCGGATTGCACGACGGCTTCGGTCAGCGAGACGAGATGAAACACCATGCCGAGGTAGGAGGCATGGAGCGCGACTTTGCTGAGAATTTCCGAGGTGCGGGTAAGCGCGACCAGCGCATAGAGCAATCCCGCAGCGTAACAAACCAGCGCAACGCGCAGCCAGACCAGAGTCATCATGCTTTATTCTTGGTGCTTCCGCAGGCGGGTGTCATCCCCCAACCCACCTTGGTGATTATAGTTTGCCGGGTGGAGGCGGCGCGGCGAAACAAGCGCCATCACAGGTGCGTGTGACGGGGGTCACAGCGGACTAGGATAAGGAGAGCCCGCCACAGAGAAACGACAGCAAGGGCAGAGCGAAGCTGCGATGTTTCTCGCTGCCGAGCCCTCAGCGCCCGATGGGGTCGTAACAGAATCCCAGGCACACGTCCTTCGATGCCGTTGACTGCCAACCATCGGTCGCAGCGAGCGCCTCCACTTCGTGGAACAAATCCACAATCTCCTTCGGCGGTTCTGTTTTGTCCACGCTGGAGTAGATCAGGATTGACCCAGTTTTGTAGATGTACCAAGTTTCCGAGTTCCACTGTCGAGGCGAGGTTTCCCGCGCGGTTCGCAATGCGTCGAACTCGGGCGAGCGCACCAAATCCAGCACGCGGTGAAGGCGTTCGAGGTCAAGAACGATCCGCTTCGTGACACCCTGGGAACGGTATCGAAGGGGTTTGCGTTCTTCTTGCGTAATAACGGCCTTGCCGTCTCGGAAGACAGATATGCGTGTTTCGTGAAAATGGAAACCTCGCTTTTCAACATAGCCAATGGAAATTTCAGCAGAGATGCCAGGCCGATACCCGGGAACGGTATAGGGAGTGGCAGCGGATACGAACCAGGCTGCAGAGATCGCAAAAGACGCCGCCAGCACCGGCCAGATGCGGTCGCCAACGGGGACGGTCTTGATAGACCACCGCACGGGACACAGACGGACAAGCGAGCACACCGTTGCGACCACCAGCATCAGGATTGTCACGATGGTCAGTTTCAAATAGGTGACCTCCCGGCCGGCAAAGACATTATCTGGGACGTTCAACATGTTCCAGGAGTTTGCCCCGCGCAAATAGCCGTGCTCCTGGTGCACGAAATACGGCCATGCCAAAGCAGTTCCAATCAATCCGACGACATAGCCTAATCGGCGTCTCGAGAAAATGGCCACGGACGCAGCAGCAAGGATCACCGGCGACACGAAGCCTCCAAAAGCCACGATTCTTTCGATTACATCAGAGTAGGGGGATGGGAAGATCCATAACAGATCCGCCAACCAGGTTAGATAGGCCCATGCAAGGAGGACAGTAATTGATCCCACGATATAGCCGGCAGTTCGACTATAAAGAATAAGGGCCGCTGTTATCGCAAACACCACCGGAACAATGACAACAAAAACAAGAACATTCAAAAATGATGGGTCATACCGCGACGACCACTGCAACCAGTGCGGGTAACAAGCAGCCGCTGCTGCTGCGCACCCGTTAACCCCAGCCGCCAATATTTTCTTCGTCTTGCTCAAAGAAGGGTTAAAAACCATCCGGGTATAGGCTGCAACAAAAAGGAAGAGCGGCAGGAACCAAACAGTGCATGTCAGAGCGAATTGGATCGGGTTCTCACCCGCTCCCGGACGCGCTCCCGGACGTCCCGGAAAAGCGAAAAAACGCCATCCTATGGCGACACCGGTGCACAAGTTGATCAGCAAATCGAAGAAGCGTGCCTTGGCGGGCGTTCCATCACGGAATCGACCTTGGACCATGAAATGCAGTCTCCCAATGAAGATTAGACACCCACGCGCTGAGGACCGAAAGTACCGGAGCGTGTCCGACAACGTCGGAATTGACACAGAGCGATTACGAAATGGAAGAGCTCTCGCCGTAATCGGCGTGCCCACCAGGAGTCGACGAGGCAAGTATCCGGCCCTTCCGTCTCTATTCCACGCCCAACGACGTCAGCGATTCTTCCAGCGACTGCGGGTCGATTTGCAGTTGGCGGCCTTGTGCCTGCATTTCTTCGAGTTCGTCGAACGCCCGGAACAGACGCATCTTGACGGCGGCGTACTGCTCGGAATCGGCGAGGGGGCGCCCGTGGGATTCGGCCCAGGCCGCGACGACCTGGTGCGGCAGGAAAATGCTGACCGCGTAGGTCAGTTTGCGGTCGGAGGTGACGTCGAAGGTATATTCATTGGCTTCGGATTCCAGCGAAGGACGCTTCCCAACGAAGTAGTACTGGTAAACGTAGCCTTGCGATCCGGTGTAGGTTTTGAGGCGACGGATGGTCATGGGGCGGTTCGCTGTTCGTCGTTCGCTATTCGCTGTTGGTCGTTGCGAGGTTGCGAAAAGCGAGCGACGAACGACCAACGACTGCTCCTATATCTTCGCCTCTCGCAAACGTTTCACGGCCGTCTCCGACGTGACCGGCGAATAATAAACCTCCTTGAACGTGTACGACCGCGCCTTGGCCGCAAGAATGGGCAAAATTTCGATGTGCCAGTGGTAGTCGTCATCGAGTGTTTTCCAGTATCCGAGCGCCTCCGAAGGATGATGGCTGTTGGGCGAGGTGTGGAGCACAAGATGGAAGGCCTCGGTGATGGTGCGAATGCGTTGCAGGGTGCGCCGCAGGAGCGCCGCAAGATCGGTCAAAGTGCCCACGCGCGACGCACCCGTGCGCTCAAAAGAAGATTCGTGGCCACGGGGCAGAATCCAGGTTTCGTATGGCACGCGCGGCGCATAGGGACAGAAGGCCACGTAGTCTCCGCGAGCTTCGACCACGCGCAGGCTCTGACGCTCCTCCTGCGCCAGAATGTCGCAAAAAACGCAGCGCTCTTTGGTCTGGTAATAATCGCGTCCGGCGCGCAGTTCGTAGAGGACGCGGCGCGGCACAAAAGTGGTTGCCGTGAGCTGGGAAGTGGGGTGATCGAATTCCTGTCCGGCTCCCTCCCCGTGATCCTTGAAAATGCTGACGTACTTGAGCCGGCTGTCACGCTTCAGATCCTGAATCCGCAGCGCCGCCAAGCGTAGAAACTGTTCGACTTCGACGTCCTTCACATTCCAGAGATGGCCGTCGTGGCGAGGATTTTCGATCAGAACTTCGTGCGCGCCGACCGATCCCATGCGGTCGTAGAGGCCGTCCCCCCGGCGGGCCGCCTCGCCCTCAATGTGGTAGAGCGCGTGCGGGTGGACGACCGAGCGCGCCGACCAGGCACTGCCATCCACGCCCGGCAGGTTGGCAATCACATGAGTGGGCTCGGCGGACGCGCCGCAAAACCGGCACGCTTGCGACCGTGGAGTGGGCTCAATGACATCGTCGCCCGTGATCACCCAGGAACGGGTGATGGGATCCTTGCGCAGTTCCATGGCAGTAAGAAGAGCAAAATCGACGCGGGGAGTCAAATGGAGAATTTTGTAATTTGGCAATCTGGTAATTTTGTAATCTGAAAGGCTCCCAGCAGTCTAGAGTAATGGGACTGACGAAATTGCAAATTACCAAATTAGAGATTACAAAATTACCAATTGCCTTATGTCTGAGCCTTCGACGCCGCTGATGCGGCAGTATGCCGCCATCAAGAAAGAGCATCCCAACGCTCTGCTGTTCTTTCGGCTGGGGGACTTCTACGAGCTCTTCTTCGACGACGCGGTGCTGGCTGCGCGCGAGTTGCAGATCACGCTGACCTCGCGCAATAAGGAAAAAGGAGTGGCCATCCCGATGTGCGGCGTTCCGTACCATGCCGCCGAGGGCTACATCTCGAAACTAATTCGGCGCGGGTTCAAGGTCGCGGTCTGCGAACAGGTGGAAGACCCGCGGCTGGCGAAGAAGCTGGTGCGGCGCGAGGTAACGCGAGTCGTTACGCCGGGTACGGCAGCGGATTCATCGCTGAACGCGGAGGAGAACAACTTCCTGGCGGCGGTGGCAACGGTCGGGGATCGCGCGGGTTTTGCGGCGCTCGATCTTTCGACGGGCGAGTTTCGCGCCACGGAATTCGCGGGCGAGCCGGCCGGACGCCGCATTCAAGAAGAACTTGAACAATTGCGGCCAAGAGAGATGCTGTATGGATCTTCGGCTCCATTGCTGGAGCGCGCTGCGGGAATGCAGATGCGGAGTTTTGCTCCGGACCCTTCGGCTTCGCTCAGGGCAGGCTTGCCAGAGGCCCGTCCCCACACAGGCACGGCGCCGGTCGCTCGGATTTCTGGCGGGGGCTGGGCCGAAACTCCTCTCGACGACTGGATCTTCGCTCCCGACCACGCCATTCCACTCTTGGAGAATCACTTCGGCGTGCTCTCCCTCGAAGGCTTCGGGCTTGCAGGCAAACAGGCGGCGGCTTCGGCGGCGGGAGCGATTCTGTATTACATCCGTTCCACGCAGCGCGGCACGCTCGATCATGTGGACCGCATCGGCTTCTACGAGCGCCAGAATTGCCTGGTACTCGATGCGGTGACGGTGCGCAACCTCGAGTTGATCGAACCCCTCTTCGCGGGAACCGATGCGGGAGTAACCCTGTTCCGCGCCCTGGATGCCACCGTGACGCCGATGGGCAAGCGCTTGCTTCGGACGTGGATGCTGCGCCCCTCTCTAGATCGGGTCGAAATCGAAGGCAGGTTGGACTCCGTCGAGGTGCAAGTCAAAGACACGGTGCGGCGCGAAGAGTTGCGGCGGTCGCTAGAGGGAATTCTCGACCTGGAACGTTTGCTGAGCCGCGTCACGCTGGAGACGGCAAACCCGCGCGACGTGCTCGCTCTGGCGGCATCGCTCGCGAGAATCCCCAAGGTGCGAGCGGTATTGGCCGGGTTATCTGAGTCACGACTGTCGGCAGCGCGACTGGCTGCGCTGCATATCGCGATCGACGAACTGGGCGATCTGCGCGAGAAGATCGATGGCACGCTGGTTCCCGAGCCGCCGCTCACCCTGAGCGATGGCGGGGTGATCGCGGCGGGCATCGACAAAGATCTGGACGAACTGCGCGACCTGAGCCGCAACTCGAAACAGTACTTGGCACAGGTAGAGACGCGCGAGCGCGAACGAACGGGGATTGGCTCGCTCAAGGTAAAGTTCAATTCCATTTTTGGCTACTACATCGAGATTTCGAAGGCAAACCTGCATCTCTCGCCCGCCGACTACGAGCGGAAGCAGACGCTGGTGAATGCCGAGCGCTTCACGACTCCGGAACTGAAAGAGTACGAATCGAAGATTTTGGACGCCCAGGAGAAGATTGTCGAAATCGAGCGGCGGCTGTTTGCCGAGTTGCGCTCTTCGATTGCCGCTGAGGCGAAGCGCATCCGGCAAACGGCGCTGGCATTGGCGGAAGTGGACGTGCTCGGCTGCCTGGCTCACATCGCGGCGCTGCGGAATTACTGCCGGCCGCGGTTTGAGCAGAAGTTCGAGCAAAAGCCCGATGAAGCTGAAAGGACCGAGGACGTCCTTGATCTGGAAATTGTCGAAGGCCGTCACCCGGTGATTGAGCTGCAAGAACTGGCAGCAGGGAGCGAGCGCTTTGTTCCTAACAATTTGTTTCTGGATGCCTCGACGCACAATATCGTGGTGCTGACCGGGCCGAACATGGGCGGCAAGAGCACCTATCTGCGGCAAGCGGCGCTGATCGTGATCATGGCGCAAATGGGCTCGTTTGTTCCCGCGCGCGCCGTGCGGCTGGGCATTGTCGATCGCGTCTTCACCCGCATTGGCGCCAGCGATAACCTGGCCCGTGGACGCTCGACGTTTATGGTCGAGATGACGGAGACGGCAGCGATTCTGCACACGGCGACGGCGCGGTCGCTGATCCTGCTCGATGAAGTCGGGCGGGGCACGTCCACCTACGACGGACTGGCAATCGCCTGGGCCGCCATCGAGTATCTGCATGCGCGGGTGCATGCCAAGACCTTGTTTGCCACACACTATTTCGAGCTGACCGAGTTGGCCGAACAATTAAGTGGCGTGAAGAATTATCACGTGTCCGTCAAAGAGACCGGAGGAAGCGTAGTGTTCCTGCGCCGGGTCGAACCGGGCGCGGCCGACCGCAGCTACGGAATCGAAGTCGCAAAGCTGGCCGGATTGCCGAACGAAGTCGTGGTGCGCGCGCGCGAAGTGCTGGCCGAGCATGAATCGTCCGAACACCGGCTTTCGAGCCATCTGACGCCGGGCAGTTCCGCAGAGCCGGAGCGTCCGACGCAGTTGACCATCTTCACCCCGCTCTCGCAGCCCGTGCTGGAAAAGCTTCGCGAAGTGGATTTGGACCGGCTAACGCCACTGGAAGCGCTAAACTTGCTGGCGGAGCTGAAGAAAGAAATCTAACCGCCGAGACGCGGAGTGCGCCGAGCAAAGTTTTGCAGCGAGGAGTGAACTGGCATGACGGTCTGGTTAGTACGCGCGGGAAAACACGGGGAGTTTGAACAGAAGTTTCTACAGGAAAACAAAGTCTACGTTACTTGGGATGGGCTTTCAGCAGACCTGGGAAAGATGAAAGAGAAACAGGAACTCTTCAAGGAAATGACCCATCTTTACCCGGATTTTAAACCAAAAGCGATACACAACATCGTGAGTCAGCTTTGGCCTTTTGCCCACGGTATGCAGAAAGGAGACTTGATCGTGATGCCCTCCAAGATGCAACCGGCGATTTACATAGCCGAAATAACGGGAGACTACAAGTTTGAGAGTCACGGCCCCGACCCCTTCTACCACTACCGGGACGTGAGGTGGATTGGAGACGCTATTCCGAGGCGCAACTTCGGTCAGGACCTTCTCCATTCCTTCGGCGCATTCATGACGATATGCCGCATCACAAGAAACAATGCGCCTGACCGCATTGCCTCAATGTGGAAGAGCGGATGGCAGCCGGAAACCACTCAGGCCATTACAAAAGCGGCATCCGTGCCGGATGACGTTGCTGCGGATACTGCAACCGATCCCACCGAAATTGAGGACACTGCACATGACCGAATCGCTAGCCTGATTCAGGCAAAGTTCTCCGGACATAGCCTGACGCGGTTGGTGGATGCCATCCTTCGCGCTCAGGGGTATACCACATACGTAAGTCCGGAGGGCGCGGATGGAGGAGTAGACATTCTGGCTGGTTCAGGTCCTCTAGGGTTCGGGACTCCTCGTCTCTGCGTAGAAGTGAAGTCCGAGAGCGGCCCGATCGATCGGCCGTCGGTGGACAAATTGCTCGGGGCTATGACAAAGTTCGGTGCGCAAGAAGGGCTCTTTGTCTCGTGGGGTGGTTTCAAAAAGAATGTTCAACGCGAATTGGCCCCTACGTTTTTTCGAGTGCGGCTTTGGACTCAAAACGAGCTCTTCGAAGCGCTCTTCGACAACTACGAAAAGCTTGATGCCGAGATCAAGGCAGAGCTTCCGCTCAAGCGTATCTGGACGCTCGCTCTGCAGGACGGCGATGAGCGATAACGGGATTGTTCCGATTGCCAAAACAACACGACATGTGCGGAACACTGCCTGTTAAGTCACACACACGATGCGCGACTTCAAACTGAACATCGGCCAACTCCTCATCATCGGCTTCGACGGGACCGAGATGTCTCCGCGCCTCGCTTCGCTGCTCACGAAGATTCAGCCGGCGGGGGTGATTCTGTTTGCCCGCAACATCACCGGAGCCGCGCAGACGCAAACTCTTCTACGCGAGTGCCAGAAGCGCGTAGCCACCCCTCTTTTCACTTGCGTGGACCTTGAAGGCGGCACGGTGGATCGTTTCCGCAACGTGATCGGTCCGGCGCCTTCTCCGGCAGAGGTTTTTGCCACGGGCAGCCGTGCGCTTTTTCGCAAGCATGGACGCGTAATCGGCGAGAACTGCCGCGCGCTTGGCTTCAACGTGAATTTTGCCCCGGTGCTCGATTTGGCCTTCGAGGCTTCGCGGGCGGTGATGAAATCGCGGACGGTTTCGGACGATCCGAAACAGGTGGTTGCCTATGCGCGCGAGTTTCTGCGCGGGTTGGCCGATGCCGGCGTCCTCGGCTGCGGCAAGCACTTCCCCGGACTAGGCGAGGCCACGCTCGATACGCATCATGAACTGCCCAGCGTGGAAAAGCCGCTGCGCAAATTGTGGGAGCAGGATTTAGTTCCCTATCGCGCGCTACACCGCGAGTTGCCGATGGTCATGATTTCGCACGCCGCATTTCCAGGAGCGACTCCGGCAGTCACAAAAAAGCGGACTCCCGCCTCGCTCTCCAAGAAGTGGATCACCGACATTCTGCGCAACAAGATTGGCTACCGCAGCCTGGTCTGTTCCGACGATTTGGAGATGGGAGGCGTACTGGCGGCCGCCCCGATCGAACAGGCCGCGATCGAACAAGTAACGATCGGGCACATCCGCGCCGGCGGCGATCTTGGCCTGATTTGCCATCGGGAAGATTTCATTCTGCGCGCGCATGAAGCACTGGTCCGCGAGGCCGAGCGCGACGGCAGATTTGCCCGCCGCGTTCAGGAATCGGCGCGGCGCGTGCTGGCATTTAAGAAGAAGGCGTTTGCCAAGAGATCGGCGGCGGGGCGTCAAGGTCCCGCCCCCACTTCCGCACGAGTCGAGAAGCTCACGCGCCAGCTCTGGGAATTCGGCGAAGAGATCCGCATGGCGACACTCGCTCGCGAGGAACGCACATGAGCATGATTGTTGCTGGCGTGATGAGCGGCACTTCGGCGGACGGCATCAATGTGGCGCTGGTGCGGTTCCCCTCCGACGCGAATGGACGGGCCAGAGGCCCGTCACCACACAAAGACCCACACTCAGACTTCAAACTTCTTGGTCACGAGGAGTATCCGTTCCCTGCCCAGGTTCGACGCGCAATCTTGGCAATGATGAACGCGGAATTGGCCCACGTTGCGGACCTGGCGCGGTTGAACTTTCTTCTGGGTGAACTGTACGCGGAGGCGGTGGCGAAGACCGCGCGCCAGCATCGCGTGAAACTCGACTTGGTCGGCTGTCATGGACAGACGCTCTATCACCAGGGAGTTGCAGAGCGATTTCTCGGGCGCAAGTTGGCGGTGACCTGGCAAACGGGCGAAGGCGCGGTGATCGCGGCGCGGTTGGGTGTTCCGGTGGTCTCTGATTTTCGTCCCGCCGATATGGCGGCGGGAGGCAAAGGGGCGCCGTTGGTTCCCTTTCTCGATTACTTTTTCTATCGCGACCAGCGCGTAGCGCGTATTGCGCAAAACATTGGCGGAATTGCAAATCTGACGGCGATCCCCGCAGGTGCTTCGCTCGGCCAAGTGGTTGCCTTTGACACCGGCCCCGGCAACATGGTGATCGATGCGGTGATGGAGGAACTGTGCGGACGGCGTTATGACCGCGACGGCAAAGTCGCGGCCTCTGGACGCGTACTGGATGGCGTGATTGCGCGGTTATTGCGCGCGCCCTTTTTCCGCCAGAAGCCCCCGCGAACCGCAGGCCGCGAAGAATTTGGCCGGGAATACGCGAACCGGTTTCTTCAGCTCTGCCGCGGCGCCGACAAACCCGACGTGGTTGCGACGGCAACGGGCTTAACGGCGCGCTCGATTGCCGGCGCAGTCGAGCGATTCGTCGTGCCGCGATTCGAGGGTGGGCGGCGCGACGTGTTGCGCGGAGAGCGCCGCGATCACCAAATGATTGCCTCGGGCGGGGGCGCAAAGAATCCGACGCTGATGGCCATGCTGAGCAATGAAATCGCGCCATTGGGGATCGAGCTACGTTTCTCCGACGAGTTTGGTCTTCCGGCGGAAGCGAAAGAGGCCGTCGCATTTGCCCTGCTCGCGTATGAGACTTGGCATCGGCGTCCAAGCAATGTGCCGTCAGCGACGGGAGCGAAGCGGGCGGTGATTCTGGGGAAGATTTCGTATGCGTGAGGCGGCAGCTTTAACGCGGGCAAAAAGCAGGTCCTTCGCTTCGCTCAGGATGACAAAGTATTTCAGGATGGCGATTTTCTTGTTCTACGTTGGCGGATTGTTGTTGCCTCTGCTCTCCTGCTCCCAAGCTCCCGACCCCGACACGCTGGTCATGATCATCGAAAGCAGCCCAACCAATCTCGACCCGCGAGTGGGAATCGACGGGCAGTCGGAGCGCATTGACGAACTGCTCTTCGACGCACTGCTGACGCGCGACGAGCATTTCAATGTTCAGCCTGGCCTGGCCGAGCGTTGGGAGATTCCCGATCCGCTCACCTATGTTTTCCACTTGCATCCTGGCGTAATGTTTCACGATGGGCGGCCGCTTACATCGCGCGATGTACAGTGGACGCTCGATTCTCTGCTCCAGGGCAAGATTCGGAGCACGAAGACCTCGACCTACAACCGTTTCGTGGATCGGATCGAAACGCCCGACAAATTAACCGTGGTCTTCCATCTGAAAGAGCCGTGGGCCTCCTTGCTGTGGAATCTCTCCGAGGGAGCGATTGGGATTGTGCCCTATGGCTCGCTCGATGAAATCACGCGCCAGCCGATCGGAACCGGACCCTTTAAATTCGTCAGCGCGGAGACGGACAAGGAGGTCATCCTACAGCGCAACGACACATACTGGGGCGCGGTCCCGCATCTTGCCCGGGTACGTTTCGCCGTGGTGCCCGACGCCACCACCGAGGCCCTCGAACTGCGAAAAGGCAGCGCCGACCTCGCCATCAACGCGCCCATGTCTCCCGACACCATCGTCACCCTCGAACGTTATCCGCCCCTTATCGTTCAGCACGGACCCGGCACCCGGCTGGCTTACCTGGCATTCAATCTGCGCGATCCTATCCTGAAAGATGTCCGGGTCCGGCAAGCCATCGCCTACGCTCTGGACCGTCGACCCATGGTGGAATACCTATGGCGCAGCCAAGTCCAGCCTGCACGCAGCATTCTGCCGCGGCAAAGCTGGGCGTACAACGATGACGTGGCCCGTTACGATTACGATCCGGGCAAAGCCCGGCAACTACTCGACGCCGCCGGGCACCCCGCGGTGAACGGCGTGCGCTTTCACCTGATGATGAAAACGTCGACCGACGAAAATACGCGCCTGATGGTCGCGGTCATGCAACAGCAGTTGCGGGCCGTGGGCGTTGCGCTCGACATTCGCACCTTTGAGTTTGCCACTTTTTTTGCCGACGTCAGCAGCGGCGCTTTCCAACTCTATTCGCTGCGCTGGATCGGCGGGAACGAAGACCCCGACATTTTTGACGCCGCCTTTCACTCGCGCAACTTTCCTCCCGCGGGCAGGAACCGCAGTTTCTATTCCAATCCGCGCATCGATACCCTGATCGATCAGGCCAGCCGCGAGACAAATCAGGGTGACCGCAAGCGACTTTATGCTGAACTGCAGCAAATTCTGGCGCAGGATGTTCCGTCTATAAACCTGTGGTACTTCGACAACGTGTTGGTGCACACGCGCCGTGTGCGGAACGTGACGCTGAATCCGTCGGGGAATTACGACTTTCTGAAAACGGCTGAGATCGAGAGCCGCTAGCGCTCTTTTCGAACCTTATTCCCTCTCCAATCAAGAAGATGCAGGCTAAATGACAAGTACGCTTGACACATAGTCCTTTATGATGTAATGTTTGCTTGTCATTTAGACAAGGAGGCTTGTCATGTGGTGTACAAGAAGTGCCGCCGAGCGCGTCTATCTCACCCGAATGTTGATTTCCATGAGCATTTATGTCCTGGTAACTGCCATTGTTTCGTGGATCTTTGCTCATCGCCATCCGCAGGGTGCGCTGGTGTATTTGCTGGCTGTACTGCCAGCGCTGCCGATTTTTGCCGTAATTGCGAGTCTCGGCAAATATCTGGTCGAAGAGAAAGACGAATTTGTCCGCACAGTTCTGGTGCAATGCAGCCTGTGGGCGACTGCGGTTGTGCTCGCCTTTACGACGTGCCTGGGATCTCTCCAGAAGTACGTTCCGAGCCTCAACAAAAGCCCCGGGCCGCAGAATTACTGGGTATTCGTGGTGTGGTGCCTGGCATTTGCGGCGGCGCAACCGCTGGTGCGGCGGAGGTACAAATGAAGAACCGGCTTCGTGTGCTCCGCGCGGAAAAGAATTGGTCGCAGGCCGACCTGGCGGAACGGCTGGAAGTTTCACGGCAAAGCGTAAACGCCATCGAGACGGGGAAATTCGATCCCAGCCTGCCGCTGGCATTCCGGCTGGCCCGTCTGTTCGAGATGACTCTCGAGCAAATTTTTATCGACGACGGTTCGACTTGACAGATGGGGGGCGGAACCCGTGCGATTTTCAGCGTGGTACCATTGAAAGTCGGCCAACACCTGAGACCTGATCTTGAACATTCTTTTTATCGGTGACATTTTTGGCCGCCCCGGGCGGATGATCGTAAGAGAACGCCTGCCCGAACTGGTAAAGCAGCACGCCGCGGACCTGGTCATCGCCAACTGCGAAAACGCCGCGGCTGGGTTCGGGATCACGCCTGCGCTGGCGGAAGAGCTTTTCGATCTGGGCATCGACGTGATGACCACCGGAAATCACGTCTGGGACAAGCGCGAAATCATTGAATATTTCCAGATGGCGGATGGGAACCCGCACAGTCCGGCGCGCCGGTTGTTGCGGCCGGCAAATTTTGCGCAGGGTCTGCCCGGTTGGGGAGTGTACGAAGGCCAGAAGAACGGCGTCGCCTATGCCGTCGTCAATCTTCAGGGACGGGTCTTCATGGGCTCGAGCGACGATCCCTTTCGCTACGCCGATCGCCTTCTGCACGAGATCCAAGCGAAGATCGTGTTCGTCGATTTCCATGCCGAGGCGAGTTCCGAAAAAGTCGCCTTCGGATGGTATCTCGATGGGCGCGTCACCGCCGTGGTGGGCACACACACCCACATTCCGACGGCGGATGAGATCGTGTTGCCGAAGGGCACCGCTTACATCACCGACGTTGGCATGACCGGGCCGTACGACAGTGTCATTGGCGTGAAGAAAGAATTAGTAATCGAGAAGTTTCTCAGCGGCATGCCGTCACGCTTCGAACCGGCCAACGGCGATGTCCGCCTCTGCGCTGTGCTGGTGGAATGCGATGCCCAGACCGGCCGCGCTACCCGGATGGAACGGCTAATGCTGCGGTAAAGTCTCCCAGACCCTTCCTGTAGAGACGCGGCTTGCCGCGTCTCAGCGCCGCCGCGGAGACGGGGCAAGCCCCGTCTCTACATTCGGCGAAGCGTTACGACCGTAGTTCCCTATCGAGTATTTCTCTTGCAAGACATGGGCAGCCAGGCATTCTATAGTAACTAATATGCGATGGCTGCCAGCAGGAATTTGTTTGTTGCTGGCCGGAGTGTGTCTGGCCGCGGACACTCCGGTAGCCGCTCCCTCGCTCTGCTCCAATTCCGGCGGTGCGCCCGTCTGCCACGGTCCTAAGAAAGACCTGAAGGCCGCCCGCCAAGCCTTCGCGCGCGGCCTCAAGCTCGAGAAATCGCAGAACGAGAATTTGCAGAATCTCGACCAGGCCTTTTACGAATTTGAAGAAGCCTCTCGCCTGGTCCCGCAAAACGTCGAGTACCTCACCGCGCGGGAGATTACGCGACAACATCTAGCCGGGCTGCACCTGGAACGCGGAAACAGCGAACTGCTCGCCGGCCGGCAAGTGGAGGCGCTGGCGGAGTTTCGAACCGCACTGAACCTCGATCCGAAGAACGAATTCGCCGAGCAGCGCATAAGCGACGCCCTGGGGCCCGCGCCAGTTCACACCGCAGGCCCGCCGCAAGTGGTCGCCACCGCCGACGCGCTCATCGCCAAACCAATCGACGGGCGCCATGACATCCACTACCGAGGTGACTCGCGTGGTCTCGTCACCGCAGTCGCCTCGAGCTACGGGCTGACGGTGGTCTTTGACGACAGCTTCCCCAGCCGCCGCGTGCGATTTGATATTGAGAACGCAGATTTCCGAACCGCCATGCAGGCGGCTTCCGCTGCAACGAAGAGTTTCAGCGTGGCGCTGGAAGACACCGTTCTTTTTGCCTGCGCCGACACTCCGGACAACCACCGCCTCTACGACCGCATGGGAATGCGCTCCTTTTACGTCTCCGCCGGCAGCCCCCAGGATTTAAACGAGCTGGTGAATTCGCTGCGGACGCTGTTTGAATTCAAATTCGTGAGCCTCAACGCCGCCTCGAACACGATCGTGGTGCGCGGACCGCAGGCGCCGCTGGAAGCCGCAACCCAGTTTTTGGAACAGTTGAACAGTCCCCGCCCGGAAGTCATGCTCGATCTGAAAGTCTTCCAGGTAAGCCACACCTACGCTCGCAACATCGGGTTGCACATTCCCGACGTTTTCAATCTTTTCAACATTCCCGCGGCCGCACTTGCCGCTGTCGGCGGACAAAACATCCAGGACCTGATCAACCAGCTGATCGCCTCCGGCGGCATCAATCAAGCCGGCAGCCAGTCCATCGCCGCTCTGCTGGCGCAGTTGCAAGGCCAGCAGAACTCGATCTTCAGCCAACCGCTCGCCACCTTTGGCGGCGGCCTCACCTTCATGGGGCTGAGCCTCGATCAGTTAGCCGCCGCCTTTTCCATGAATGAAAGCTCCGTCCGGCAGCTCGATCACGTCCAGCTGCGCGCTTCCCAGGAGAAAGACGCCACCTTTAAGCTTGGATCGCGTTATCCCATCCTCAACGCCAGCTTCGCTCCGATTTATAACAATGCGGCGATCTCGCAGGTCGTCGGGAATCAGTCGTACGCCGCGCCCTTTCCGTCGGTCAATTATGAGGACATCGGACTTAACATCAAGGCGAAACCGCTGGTTCACGGCAATTCCGACGTGGCCCTCGACCTGGAGATTCAATTCCGCACGTTGGGAGCCGCCAGCGCCAATGGCATTCCAGTCATTGCCAACCGTGAGTACAAAGGGGGAATCCTGCTCAAGGAAGGGGAACCGGCGGTGGTGGCGGGAATGATTAACGCCTCCGATCAGAAGAGTCTGAGCGGACTGCCTCTCGTCTCCAAAATCCCTGGTCTCGGCTACCTCACGTCGCAAACGTCCAAACAAGAAGAGGACGATGAGATGCTGATCCTGATCACGCCCTACGTCGTTCGCAGCCCGGAACGCACCGAAGCGCCGGAAATCTGGATGGGAAAATAAATCGGGCGATCGAAAGTCAAGAGCTCTTGGGTCTTAGGTTTCAGATGGCCCGATGGCCCGATCACCCGATGGTTTTAGATGGCCCAATCATTTCTGGCTCGCCTCGAAGTCCACTATCTTCTTCAAAAGATCCACCGGCGCCGCGCCGGGCAAGTTCCGTCCGTTGATGAACAGCGTCGGCGTGCTGTTCACGCCCACCGACTTTCCCAGCGCGATGGAAGCCTCGACTCTGGCCTTCGTATCCGGTTTGGCGGCGCAGGCGGCGACCTCGCCGGCATTTGCGCCCGACGCGGCCGCGATGGCTATCAGCTTTTCATCGGCGTTGGCCTCGGTAATATTGGCCTGGTCCTCAAACGTCTTCAGGATGAATTTCCAGACCGCATCATTGCCGGCGCGTCCCACGCAATCCACATAATCCGCGGCCTTCTCCGCCCAGTTATGCAAGGGCAGCGGGAAATTCTGGAAAACGAAGTGGACCTCGGGTTCCTGCGCCAGTAACTGCTCAATCGCCGGCGCCGCTTTTGCGCAATGCGGGCACTGCATATCGCTGAATTCGACAATCGTCACCGCGGCCTTAGCCGGGCCCTTCGCCGGTCCGCTCACTCCTTTTTCCAGCTTGGCCCGGGCATCCTCAAATGGCTTCGCCCCGAAGGGCAGGACCTCGCCCGTAATGGCATGCTTGCCGTCCGAGCTAACCAGCAACCGATTCGGATTCGCGCCTTGCGCATTCGTGATCACCACCGAAACCTCCGCCAATCCCGGCATCTCGGACGGACGAATCTCGTTCACCTTCCACGTGATGGTGGGATCGTAGCCAAACATCTGGAACAGAAACGAGTTGACCGTGTCTTCGCTGGGCAGAACCGTCGTAACTGGAGCGGTCTGCGTTGCGGTGGGTTTAGCTGCTGATTTTGCGGGGTGGGCGGCCACAGCAGCAGGCTTGGTTTGAGCGACGGCCAGGCCGGGCAACAGAACGGCTGCAAGCAATGTGCGATGCATGAGTGTCATAGTGTGGGGTCGACCAGAAATCGATTGTTACAAAAACCGCCGAAGTTGTCATTCATCACCCAGACTTGTCACCATCCAGACTTGTCATCCTGAGCGAAGCGAAGGACCTGCTGTCTGGTGCGCCGAGAAGAAAGCAGGTCCTTCGCTTCGCTCAGGATGACAAGTCTGTGTGACTGACAACCAATAGAAAGGTGCGGCTCGCAGTGACTGCCGCTAGATCTCCGCCTTGGCCGCGATTGGAAATCTCCGCCCATAGCCAAACGCCTTGGCGGAGATCTTGATTCCAGGCGCCGCCTGCTGCCGCTTGTACTCGCTGCGCTCCACCATCCGGATCACCCGCTGCACCAGACCCAAGTCGAAATTGTGGCTGCGAGCAATCTGTTCGGCCGAACGCGACTCCTCCACGTAGTCTTCGAGAACCGCATCGAGCACGTCATAGGGCGGAAGTGAATCCGAATCTTTCTGATCCGGACGCAATTCCGCCGATGGCGGCTTTTCGATTGTCGCCTCCGGAATCAGTTTGTGCCGCGAGTTCACATATGCGCTCACGCGGTACACCAACGTCTTCGGCACATCCGAGATCACCGCGAGTCCACCGACCATATCGCCGTAGAGAGTGCAATAGCCGACGGCCAATTCGCTCTTATTGCCGGTCGAAAGCACCAGGGCGCCGAATTTATTCGACAGCGACATGAGCAGCAATCCGCGGGCGCGCGATTGAATGTTTTCTTCGGTGACGTCTTCCGGCCTGCCGGCAAACACCGGCGCCAGCGTTTGGCGCGCGGCTTCGTAGATTTCCTGGATCGAGAGCAGTTCGAAGCGAATCTTCAGGTTGCCGGCCAGTTCCCGCGCATCGTCAATCGAACCTTGCGAGGAATACGGCCCCGGCATACCGACGCCGATCACGTTCCCGGAACCAAGCGCATCCACCGCAATCGACGCGGTGAGCGCGGAATCGATGCCGCCGCTGAGTCCCACGATCGCCCGTTCGAAGCCGCATTTGCGGACATAGTCTCGCGTGCCCAGAACCAGCGCCTCATACGCGCTGGCTTCTTCCCCCGCGATCTGCGGGTGCATGTCTCCAGTCAGCTGATCGGAGTCAAAGTAGATCAGGTCCTCTTCGAACGACTTCCCTTGCGCAATCACTTGTCCGCCGGGCGCAATCACCAGGCTCGATCCATCGAAGACCAGGCTGTCGTTGCCCCCAACCTGGTTCACCATCGCGACCGGAACTTTCTGATTCTTTGCGATGGCCGCCAGCATGTCGTGGCGCAGCTCGCGCTTGCCCAGCCAAAACGGCGACGCGGAAATGTTGAGCACGAAGTTCCCGCCCCCGCGGACCAGTTCCTCCACGGGATCGATGCCATAGAGCCGCCGGTTCCAGAAGCGCTTGTCGTTCCAGGCATCCTCGCAAATGGTCAAAGCCATCTGCTTGCCGCAAAAGCTGAACAGTTGCTGGCTCTTGGCCGGAGCAAAGTTGCGCATCTCGTCGAAGACGTCATAGGTGGGCAGCAGCATCTTCGACTGGATGAATTCGACGCGCCCCTCGCGCAGCAGGGCGGCGGAGTTCATCACGGTTTTTCCAGACTCCGCTTCGGCCGGAGTTACTAACCCGCAGATCACCGCCATTCCCCGCGTTTCGGAGGCGATCTGCTCGACCGTGGAGCGGCAGCGCGCCACAAACGACGGCCTCTCGACCAGATCGCGCGGCGGGTAACCGCAGACGGCGAGTTCCGGAAAAAGAATGAGGCCAGCGCCAGCTGTCCGCGCCTGCAGCGAAAACTGGACGATCTTGGCAGCGTTGCCAGAGAAGTCCCCCACGGTGGGGTTGATCTGGCCCAGGGCAATCTTCACACTCCTAGTGTAGAAGGTCGACACCGGAAGGCGCTAATGGCGGGAAAGGGAACGACGTGACTTTCTTGATGCGAGCGCCCGGAATGATCACACTCGCAACCGGGCCCGTTCATTCCATCGCCGGGGCGGACGACGAACTCCAGTTCGGACCTGGGTCCTGACCCGGGCCGGTCGGTTGAGGCACCGGGGCCATCGGCGGCACGCTGGAAGGATTGGCAGGATTCGACTCCGGCATCTCTTCTCCAGGACGCCGCAGCGTAGGCGCGTTCGCGGGGCGTTCTTCCTGTTTCTTGGCAACGGTGGGCGAGCCCAGATCCACTTCCTTTTCGACGCGCACGATTTTCTGGCCATCCACCTTCATGGTCTCGACCCGCACGACTTGGTCCCCTACGAAGCGCACAAAATCCACATCCTCCGGAGGCGTGCCGTAAATCCATTCTTCGTACTCAACTTCGTTCTGAACTCCGTTCTGAACTTCGTTCTGAACTCCGCCCTCATGCTCGCGCACTTTCCTGGGCGGGCGGCCTTTGGCATAGATCACCATCTCGCGATTCATTCCCACCAGCACGTGATGATTCTTGATGGCATCTTTCACTTGCGGAGAAACGGTTTCCAGATACGCTTCCAGCGGGGATTTCGCATCGAAATCGAAAACCGGACGCAACAACTGCTTCAGCTCCGGCCCCGTCAGCTCCGGAACATACTTGTCGAAGTAGAGATCGACGAAAGAGCCGCGCGCGTTGGCGGACGAATCCGAGCCGCCCGGAGTGACCGTGGCCGCACCTTGAATCTGGATGTGCTGGTACCACTTCTGCTTCTTGACCGGACCGCCGTTGATCTCAAAGCGGATGTGATCGTCTTTGATGGTAACGTCGCTGATGCGGGCCCGGTCGCCGGGTTTCGCGGCTGGTCCCCAGAGCGCCATCAAATGTTGCAATTCCAGGCCGCTGGGCGTGACGGTTCCATTCTTGAGTCTTAGTCCGGTCTTCCCCATCGGAAAATTCGTGCGGATGTAGACCAGTTGCTCATTGAAAACGTGGATCACCTCTTCGCGGGTTTGCTTGGAGATCCTTGGCGGCGCAGTATTCCCGGCGGGCGCCAACCGAGAGAGGACCAGAGAGAAGACCAGAAGGATCGTTAACCGTCGAAAGCAGGCGCCGTAAACGTGGAAGGACCGCATGCCGCACCCCGTGGCGAGCTTAACCCCCCGATCTACGCATTATAGTCCGGCTTTGCCGGCTGCGGTTCGACCATCATTGCAGACCTCCACGTACCGCTCTCCACCCCGGCTGCCGGCGGCTCGGCCCGTGGTATATTTCCCCGTGGCACATCCCTACGACATGAAGGCCAGCGGAGTCGTCTACCTTGTCCTTACGGTTGTTCTCTTCATTCATTTCCTCCGCTATAACAACTACACCACCGACACGGTGGAGTTCGTAGGCAATGTGGTGGCCCTGCACGTTTCCGACCCGGTGGCGATCCGCGATCTCGCCTATCGGGCGGTGACGACCGAAGCACCCGCCATGGTTGTGCCGCACATTCTCGGCACCGACCTGGCCACGGAAGAAGCGGCCGTGCGTCGCGCCAAACATGCCGATCCCTATCGTTTCGCGCAGTTCCTGCCCTATTTTTCGGTTAAGCCCCTTTACATCGAGGCCCTGAATCTGGTTCACAAAGCGGGAGTCGGGTTGGTGCGTTCGATTGCCGTGGTGTCGGCCGTCTCGTTTGCCGGAATGGCGGCCCTGATCTACTGGTGGGTGCTAAAACTCGGCGGTTCTATGTGGGTGGCGTGCGTGCTTTTGCTGACCCCGGAGATGTCGGCTTTGGCTCAGGGCACGGGGCCGGACGGGTTATCGGTTCTGTTTCTGCTGGGCGGGCTCTTCTTTCTCTGGTATGTGAGGCCCTCGGTAGGAGTTACATTGCTGTTATTGTCCGCGTGGGTCCGCCCCGAGAATGCGATATTCTGCATTCTGGCTCTCGCCTATCTCGCGGTCAAGGGCGAACTGCGTCCTTGGATGGCTGTCGTTTTGATCGGAATCTCGGCCCTGACTCCGATGGCCATCAATCATTTCGGCGGCTATGGCTGGAAAGCGCTGTACTCGCACACCTTCAAGTTCACGGAAATGGACCCGGGAATGTTTGTTCCCATCTTCACAGCATCCGACTATCTCCATGCCTTGCGTTCTGGAGTACGGGAGGCGCTGCACAGCAGTCTTATCGCTTACCTGCTCCTTTGGGTTGCGGGCTTCCGGCTGGTGCCTCGCATGCGATGGCCACTTCTGCTTTGTGGCTTTTTCTCAGCGGCGAAGTTTGTCATCTATCCCAATTTCGAGCCACGATATTACGGCTTGCTGTACTTCGTAACTGCGATTGGCACGTGCGCCGCGGTGCAGAGTAAGGTTGCCTCTCACGGAGTTACGACATAACTGGCGTCCTCTTAACGGACAATGAACTCATCCACAAAGAAGACCGCGCCATGTACACCGGGCATTTCAACTTGTTCTATGGTTGCGGCGGCGGCGGTCGTTCTAGCCCTTCCCATGCTTCTCCACGGCCCATTGGCGCAGGGTCATGATGCAACCGAGCACATCAACTTCGCGCTCCATTTCAGCGAGCAATTCTGGGGAGGCGAATTGTGTCCGCGCTGGCTTGCGGGAATGAACCGCGGCCTGGGCAGCCCCACCTTCTTTGTATTCCCACCCTTCCCCAGTTATGTTTATGCGCTGTTAGAGCCCGCCGGAAAGATTCTTCATTTCAACGCATTCAACATGGGAGAGTTTCTAGCCCTCCTTGGCTCTGGAATTTGCGCATCTTTTTGGCTCAGCACCATGGCCAGTCAGCGGGTGGCCTGTGCCGGCGCAATACTTTACATGCTGATGCCCTATCATCTCGCGGTCGATTTTTATCGCCGGACGGCCCTGCCCGAGTGCTGGGCTTTTGTTTGGATGCCCTTAGTGCTCTACTTCGGCGCAAAAGCGATGCAGCGGGAGCGTGTCTACCTTCCAGGCTTACCACTGGCTTATGCGTGCCTCATCCTAAGTCACCTTATCAGTGTGTTGATATTCTCCTTGATTCCCGTCGCTGCCGCTCTAACGCTATCGGCACCAGGCCAAAAGGCGAAAGCCGCTTTCCGCATCGCTGGAGGAATGTTCTTAGGCACAGGCCTGTCCTGCTTTTATCTCGTCCCTGCGCTGTTCCATGCCCGTTATTTCCCGGCCTCCAGGTTGTACCCGTGGTCCTTTGTTCAAGATAACCTCATCGCCATAGGAACGCTGTTACACGCCGGAGGGTTTGTTCATGCGATCTCATTGACGGTTCTTGCCATGATCGCTCTCGGTGTGTTGTGCAGCGTCATAGTGCTCGTCAAGGGCCAGAAAGATTCCAGGACGAAAGTGCTCTTCTGGCTTGCGGTTTGCGTCATTCCTGTATTTTTGATGTTTCGGCTGAGCTTCCCGGTATGGAAGATGTGTCCCCTCCTGTTCGCGGCGATACAGTTTCCGTGGCGTCTCAATATCGTCTTGTGTCTCGCGGTGCTTGCGATGGTCACGGTGTTCCTGTCGGAGTTACCTCGCCTGCCCCGATGGTCCCAGGCATGGTCGCTGGTTTTGCTGGTCATGCTCATTGTTCCCTGGTTCATGGCCTATGGCGACATCTGGAAGCGTTACCGGATGGAAGCGGCTTACCCGGCCGAGGCGGTGCCCCTGGTACCACACGTCGATGACCACGACGGCTGGTTTTCTGCCTGGTCACCTCCCGGCATCGACGAGAAAAAGGCGATCGACGCAAGCACTGGGCCGCAAGTGAGATTCTTGACCGGCGAAGGTACCGCGAATGTTCTACTTTGGAAGCCCCGACATATCGAGTTCCAGGCTAACAGCGCGACCGGCGGATGGGTCATGATCCGGCAGTTCTATTACCCCTCATGGAGAGCCGCGTTGGTTAGCCCCTACCAAACCCTTGCCGTCAAAGCGGCAATGCCAGAAGGACTATTGGAGCTGCAGATACCACCCGGCCATCAGCAAATCCAGCTTGAGATCCCTTTCGGGCGCCCGGAGCGCATCGGATACTGGATCAGTGCAATGTTCGCCTTCCTCTGTGCAGGCGTAGCTTGGCGTCAGAGGTGGGAGCGTCGCAATTTGCTCGGATTGACGAGCCAGTGAGACCGCGCGGTAACCGGCAGTGTGAGTACGTCCGTAACGGTGTGGTGTACTTTGTGCACCTGAGGTAACCAGCGCAGACCTCTTAGAATGGATGCAGAACGGACGAGCGCGCCCCCGCGCTTGGGCCGGCAGGATTGCCTTTTGGCGCTAAAGCTTCCTATTCCCGCACGCGTCCCGCTGTTGTACGTCATCCTTGGCGTGCTCTTGGCGATCAGCGTCCTCCCCATGTACTTCTACTCGGCGCAGATCGAGACCATGAACCGGGAGCGCCTCAAAACCAACGAAATGCTGCTGCAAAATACGGTCACGCGTTCGCTGGCCGACGAGATTTCCCAGCACCAGGAAGCGCTGCGCATGATGCTGGCCAATTTGTCGTCGTCGATTCAGGTCATGATGCTGGCCAGTCCGAGCGCAACCGACCTGAGCGCTCAGAAACTTCTGACGCCCGAGCTGCGGGCCATGCTCGAAACTTTTGTTTCGTCGTCGAACGACATTGCGTATGCCACGCTGCTGAATGCCGACGCCAAGGGAGTTTCCGCCGGCCGCATTGAGCCCGACGCCTTCCTGCAACGCGAACTGGAGCGAGCCTATCAAGCCGCTCGCGAAGGCCGCATCTACAGCGGGCAGCCGTTGATGGTGGGCAGCGGAAGATCGGCGCACACGGTCATGTTGGTCAGTTCGCCGATCGTCGTGGACAAACGGTTTCTGGGGATGATCGGGTCGGTGGTCGACATGGACTATCTGGTCCGGCGCCTGCAACAAGTCAACCAGAGCGGATTGATGCCGTATGTCGTGGACAGCCAGGGCCGGCTGGTGGCGGCGGCGACGCCGCAATACGCCACCGGTCAGGACATGACCCACTTCGACATCGTCCGCAGCTTCGTGGACGAGGGCGCGAAAGCCCAGTTGGCGGCCACCCTCGAATTCGCCATTCGCAATGAGAATGACAAAAACACGACCCAGATGCTGGGAACCTACAGTCCGGTGACCTCGCTGGATTGGGCGGTCGTGGTGCAGAAGCCGCGCGAAGAGGCCTATCGCGGCATCTATGAGATGCAGCGTACGGGGCGTTTGCTGGCCTGGCTGGCGGTGTTTGTGTGTGTGGGCCTGAGTATTTTTTCGGCGCGGCGGATCACCAGTCCCCTGCAAGTGCTGGCGCAGTCCAGCCAGGCCATTGCCCGCGGCGATTTCTCCCAACGCGTGCACCTCAAATCACGCACCGAAATCGGCGAACTGGCGACCACCTTCAACACCATGTCGGAAGAACTGGAACAGTTCGTCGAAGACTTGAAGCGCGCCGCCGATGAAAACAAGGCGCTGTTCATGGGGTCGATCCAGATGTTGGCCGGCGCGGTCGACGAAAAAGACCCGTACACGCGCGGTCACTCCGACCGCGTCACGAAATACTCGCTGATGATCGCGGAAGAGATGGGCCTGGATCCGGGATTTCTGGAGATCCTGCGCATCTCGGCGCAGCTCCATGATGTCGGCAAAATCGGCATTGAAGACCGCATCCTGAAAAAACCGGGCGCTCTGACTCCGGAAGAATTCGAAATCATGAAGACGCACACCACCCGGGGCGCGAACATCCTGCGTCCGGTGCCGCAGTTGCGCGAGATGCTGCCTGGAATCGAATTGCATCATGAGGCGCTCAATGGGCGCGGATATCCTTACGGCCTGAAAGGCGAGGAGGTCCCTCTGTTGGCGCGTGTCATTGCAGTCGCCGACACCTTTGACGCTCTGACCACGAATCGTCCCTACCAGCGGGCCCACGATCCGCTGGAAGCGCTGCGCATCATCCAAAGCATCTCCGGACAGCGCCTGGACCCCGGGGCCGTGGCCGCGCTGCTGGCGGTGTATCAGCGGGGAGAAATTCGGATTCACAAATCACTGACCCTGCCCATGCCGCTGGAATCGGCCGCACCCGCTCCCGTGCCGCTCCCAGTTCCGTCCCAACTCCCCGATCCTCTCACGGCCGAAATCACGCGCACCTGAAGAACAATTGTGTAATTTGGTAATCGGATAATTTGGCAATTTAAAGCCACAGTGATCCCAAGGTTTCAAATTACCAAATTACAAATTACGCAATTGCAAAATCTCCTCCCGGCATCTCTTATAATCAGAGCCGGGCCCCTCATGATTCAAACTCTTTTTGGCAGCCTGGACGAAGAACAGAAACCTAGTTTTATCGAGCGCATGAAGCAGGCCGTCTCGCGCACGCGCGAGAATCTGGCCGAGCGCATCGAGGATGTGGTCTCCATCGGCAAGGAGATCGACCGTTCCACGCTCGACGACCTGGAAGCTACGCTGATTGGCGCCGACCTCGGCACCACGACCACTCATGAGGTTCTGGAGAAGCTGCGCGACAAGGCCGACCGGAAGCAGATCAAGGATGTGAATGAACTCAAACGGCTGCTGAAAGAGGAACTGCTGGCGATTCTGACCTCGACCGGTTCACAGCCCGTAACCAAAGTAGACGGCACGCCGGAAGTGATCATAGTGGTGGGCGTGAACGGCACCGGCAAGACAACGACGATTGGGAAGTTAGCGCAGGTATTTCGCGCGCAAGGAAAAACAGTGCTGCTGTGCGCGGCAGATACATTCCGCGCAGCCGCGATCGAGCAACTCGAGATTTGGGGACAGCGCACGGGAACGGAAGTGATCAAGACGAAAGCCGGCGGCGACCCGTCGGCGGTGCTGTTTGACGCCCTGCAGGCGGCAACGGCGCGCAAGACCGATTACGTGATCGTCGATACCGCTGGGCGCCTGCACACCAAGCAGAACCTGATGCTCGAACTCGAAAAAATGAAGCGCACCGCGCAACGCATCGTACCCGGCGCCCCGCACGAGACTCTGCTCGTGATGGATGCTACGACCGGCCAGAATGGATTGCAGCAGGCGCGGCAGTTCACGCAATCGTCCGGAGTCACGGGAATTGTGCTGACTAAGCTCGATGGCACCGCCAAAGGCGGCGTGGTGGTCGCAATTTCGCGGGAGTTGGGATTGCCCGTGCGATATGTTGGAGTGGGCGAAAAGGCGGGAGATTTGCTGCCGTTCGATCCCAAAGAGTTTGTGGAGTCGTTGTTTGCCTGAGAACCCACCACGGAGACACGGAGGCACGGAGGAAAACAACTGATGAATGTCTGGGGGCAACTGGCAATCGTCGCGGTAGTCTTGTGGTTGGTTCTACGCTTCGTGCGGAACCTGTTCCGTCCCAGAGAGCCTTCCCAATCATTCGAAGATCCTTTGGCGGGTGTGCCATCGCCAAACAGACGTGGCCCGCAAAATCGCTCTGGCGCGGTAGCATTGGCAGAGCCCGATGAGGAAGATGGAGATCTCAGTTATCCTCCTCGCAATTTATGAATCGGCTTTTCTCCGTGTCTCTGTGCCTCCGTGGTGGATTTGCCGCTACGTGATGAAATGGTCTCTCTGATCTGATGACAACCGACGAACAGCACATGCGCAGGGCGCTGGAATTAGCGCGAGCGGGCATTGGGCTCGTGTCGCCGAATCCAGCGGTGGGCGCGGTTGTGGTGGACGCATCAGGCCGCGAAATTGGCGCGGGGACGCACACCTATGACGGCGTGAAGCACGCCGAAATTCTCGCTCTGGAGCAAGCGGGCCACGCGGCTCGCGGCGGAACTCTCTACCTGAATTTGGAGCCATGCTCGCATCAAGGGAGAACCGGGCCCTGTGCCGAGGCCGTGATCGCGGCTGGAATCCGCCGTGTCATCTGCGCTATGGAAGATCCGAATCCACAAGTAGCGGGGCAGGGATTTGCGAAGCTCCGCGCGTCCGGGATCAAAGTGGAGATCGGACTATTCCAAGCGGAAGCCAAGACGCTGAATGAAAGTTTCGCCAAGTACATCCGGCACGGCAAGCCGCTGGTCACGCTGAAGTCGGCAATGACCCTCGACGGGAAAATCGCCGACGCCCGGAAACCAGGCACGGGGCATAGTTCGACATTTAGTCCGGAATCTGGCTCGGCCACACCTGCAACGGAGGGCGCGAGCAGCGGATACCACTGGATCACGGGCGAAGTGGCGCGCGCGCACGTGCAGCAACTGCGCCATCAAAACGACGCGATCCTGGCGGGAGTGGGCACGGTGATGGCCGACGATCCCCTGCTGACCGACCGAAGCGGCCTGCCTCGAAGGCGCAAGCTGCTGCGCGTGATCCTGGATTCCTACTTGCGCATTCCGCCTGCGTCGCGCGTGATTCAGACCGCTGAGAACGATGTTCTGGTGCTGTGCTCCAACGCCGAGGAACAGACCGGGCAGGCACTCGAAGCGAAGGGGATTCGCGTAGAACAAATATCGGCGACGGCAGACGGACGGCCCGACTTCGCCGCGATTGTCCAGCGCCTGGGAGAACTGGAAATCACCAGCTTGCTGATCGAAGGTGGAGCGCTGGTGAACGGCGCGGCCCTGGCTTCGGGCGAGGTGGACAAGGTGTTCCTCTACTACGCACCGAAGATTTTTGGCGAGGGCGCAGTTCCCTTCCTTGCCGGTGAAAGTCTGCACGGGAGGGCACAGTGCGTACAGCGCTTCCAGTTGCACCGCTTCGGCGAAGACTTCGCGCTGGAAGGGTATCTCCGCGATCCGTACTCGGGAGCGGCATGAGATGTATCCTCATACTCACCACCTAGGTGTGGCTGGTCACGACACTAATAATGGTTTGTCATCCTGAGCGAAGCGAAGAACCTGCTGTCTCATGCATTGACAAGAAAGCAGGTCCTTCGCTTCGCTCAGGATGACAAGTGTGGATTGATGACAGTGTGGATTTAGGTCACGAACTCACGGCATACTACTACGAGGAGAAATAGCTCTTATGTTTACCGGAATTGTCGAAGAAGTAGGAAAAGTCGTAAAGATCGAGCAGCGCGGCGAGAACCGCCGCATCACCGTTGAGGCCGCGAATGCTCCGAAAGAATTGGGAACCGGCCACAGCATCGCGGTCAGCGGCGTTTGCCTGACGGCGCTTGACATCAAGCCAAAATCATTCTGCGCCGACCTGGCTCCGGAAACGTGGGTGCGAACTTCATTCTCGCGCATGCACGAGGGCGCAATGGTGAACCTGGAGTTGCCGATGAAGGCCGACGGCCGCTTCGGTGGCCACATCGTCCAGGGACACGTCGATGGCGTGGGCAAGTTGATCGAACTCGAGCGCATCTTGGACTCGGAGGGCCGGGATTCCGAGAACTGGTGGCTGCATATCGAAATACCTTCCGAGGTCGAGAAGTACACTGTCTACAAAGGGTCGATATGCATTGAAGGGATCAGCCTGACAGTCGCAAAGCTAGAACTGAACCGCTGCACTATTGCCATCATTCCCCACACCGTCGAACTCACCAATCTCGGCTCGCTTAAGCCGGGCGATCCCGTCAATCTCGAAGCCGACGTGATTGCGAAGTACGTCGAGAAGATGATGAAAGGCGACCCCGCGCAAAGTTCGCTCACCGTGGAGGAACTGGTGCGGCAAGGGTTTTAGAGGCAGTTCTTAGTTCTCAGTTCTCAGTGGAACCCGGCGGCACTCACTGAGAACTGAGAACTGAGAACTGCTCTTACGCTTCCAGCTTCAACTCATCCAGTTCCAGGAACTCCTGAATGATGGGCTCGCGAGAATTCTCCATGTCCTTGTAGGGCCCGAAGAAAATCGCACGGCCCTCGTAAAGGAAGACAATGCGGTCGGCCAACTTTTTGGCCAGGCGCATGTCGTGGGTGACCACGACCGAAGTCAGGTGCAATTGCAGCTTGAGCCGGGCGATGAGATCGCCGAGCAGATTTCCCATCAGCGGATCCACCATGGTGGTGGGTTCGTCATAGAGCACGCACTCAGGCTGAGCCGACAGCGCTCGCGCGATGGCGACGGAACGTTTCATACCGGTAGAAAGGTCGGAAGGCAGCAGCTCGCGCATCTCCTTGACGCCGACCATTTCGAGCAGGCCATCGACGACCTGGTAAATCTGCTCTTCGGAGAGCTCTCTTTTTTCGCGCAACGGGAAAGCAACATTTTCGCCGACCGTTAAGGAATCGAACAGGGCGCCGTTCTGGAACACCATGGTGACTTTCTTGCGGATGCCTTCGAGTTGCTCTTCGTTGTAGCCGGTGATGTCCTGACCGGCAACAATGACTCGGCCTGAATCCGGCTTGAGGAAGCCCATGATGTTGTGGAGCGCCACCGATTTTCCGACGCCGCTGCGCCCGAGAATGCACACCATCTCACCCGGCAACACGTCGAAGCTGACGTCCTGGAGAACGACCCGATCTCCAAATGCCTTGCAGACGTCCTTAAATTCGATGTAGGGAGAGAGCGTGCCCGCAGCACCCATGCCTATCAGCATGGCACGAGACGCCGCGCGGCTCAAGCGCTAAGCTAGGCGCGGACGAGTTGACCAAATCTATTTTGCCGGAACGGACGTTTTGGGCGCTGGCGCGCCTCGCAGCAGTCCTTCGGTACTCAGATCTTCGTCGAGGTCAGGCCAATGAATGCCATAGCCACCGCCGGCAATTTTCCAGTTGTTGCGTTGCGGGGCTGTGGCGTCGAGCAGGCGGGGGTACCAAACGAGTGGCACAGTTATGACGCGGCCGTCGCGCAGGTTGACGCTGATCGTGTCTTCGGTGAATAGGACGTCGAGCACGCGCTCATCTGCCGAGGATGCCGAAAAACTCATTCCATGCCTCCAGAAACCGCTGACGTGAATCGGTCACGATTCGGCCGCCAGGCGATCTTGCGGGGTGTTTACATTGAAAAAATCCCGCTCGGAAAAACCCGCTGCCGCCAATTGGTTCTCTTCGATCACCTGAACCGGCATGCCGGAAAACGCCGCATCCACCTTGTACTTCCCTGCCCGCAGAGCCTGCTCAGCGGCAGTGGAGAAATCGCGTCGATACACCGCACAGAGCGGCTGAAATCCTCTGCCGGTGCGAGGCACAGTAATGACGGCATCGCTTGCATCGGCCGCTGCGAAAAGAAATGCGAGAAGCTCCCTGGAGACAAAGGGCATGTCCACGGCGAGCATCAGGTTCAGTTCGGCGGTGGAATGCGTGAGCGCGGCGTGAATGCCCGCGAGGGGACCGCATCCGGGGAAAATGTCGGCCACCACGGGTACATACTTGGAGGATCCGTAGGTTGCAAACCTGCCGGGGTCGCCGACGATGGTCACGCGGTCGCAGACCGTGCCCATCACGGTGAGCGCGCGCTCCAGCAAAGTTTGGCCGCGAAAATCCAGAAAGGCTTTGTCTGTATTGGGCCCCATGCGGGAACTCTTGCCTCCGGCAAGGATGAAGCCCATGCGCGAATGTTCGGCACCTGACATATGGAAAAGCATAAGGCCTAAGCCGCAATACACGAAAGTAACCTATCCAGAAAGGCAGCGCCGTCGGAAGATGGAAGTGTCCGATTGGTAGGGGGCCCTACTCGTTATCATGCCGCAAAGACTGATGGATGTTCTAATGCTGGGACGCTGTTCACACGAGTTTTCCTGGCCGCGCCGTGCCGCCAATGGCGACTACTACCAAGTCTGCCTGGTGTGCGCCTCGGCCTACCAGTACGACTGGAAGACCATGCGTCGTGGAAACCGGGTCGATGAACCGGCGGCGGATACCACCTCCGTCCGGCGCCGCTCCGGTCAAAAGCAACCGACGTGGATGCCCCGGGCACGGCGCCTGCGTTCGAAGCTTCCGGTTCGCTACCGCGGAAAAAATCTCCATACCTGGTATGAAGGCATCATCCAGAACATCAGCCAGTCGGGCGTTCTGTTTCACGGCCCACAGCAACTGCCGGCCAATGCGCTGGTGGAATTGATCTTCGAGATGCCCGAAGAAATCTCTGGACAAAAGAACAGCAGCGTACTTTGCCAGGGAAGGTTGATTCGTATCAAGGATGCACTGGACAATGTCGAAGACGCCTACGCCCTGGCGGCCTCCATCCTCGACTACAAATTTCTCCACAAAGACTAGAAGATTGACCCGCGAATGGGTTTGGGAAGGGCACGGCTTCCGCCGTGCCGCTCCGAGCCGCACCAATGCGGGCTTTAGCCCCTGCGGGCCAGTTGTCCCGCCAGATTCTGGTTCCGATTTTCCCTGACCACCACCGCTCGACTGCATCTAAACTAAACATAGTCATTTTCCATTGCTCGGGAGCGTTCATGAAATTCAGCGCAGGTGGACGTCTAGTGGTTTTGTTGGCCGGCATCCTGGCCCTCGGCGTGGCATGCTCCAAAGCGCCGGACGACAGCCGGTTGAACCGCCAGATTCAATCCAAGCTCAGTGAAGATTCCGGCCTGCACGGCAAGCCCATCACGGTACAAACCTCGGGTGGGGTGGTAACGCTCTCTGGAACGGTCGAAAACGAAACGCAACGTGAGGCCGCAGCCCGCTATGCGTCCGCAACCCCGGGGATCAGGCAAGTAGTGAACAATCTGCAAACCGGTCTTCAAACCGACCTTCAAAACACATCCGTGCCCGCCGCCGATCCGACGACCCAGGCATCGCAGCCAGCGCCGGGCAAGTCCGCAGCCAAACCGCGCCCGAGTACACCACGGCGGCAGACTAAATCGGATTCCACAGAAATGGCAGCCAACGTTCCGCCGCCCCCGGTTGCAGAACAGGCCGCGGCTGAGCAGCAGCCCGTTCCCGCTCCAGCGGCCGCGCCGGCGCCGCCTCCGGCTCCGAAAAGAGTAACGGTGCCGTCGGGAACGTCCATCGCAATTCGGCTGCTCGATCCCCTTAACTCCGAAAACGCCCAGCCGGGGCAAACGTTCCGCGCGACGCTCGACGCGCCCCTGCCCTCCGATGGAGAAGCGGTACCATCCGGATATGACGTGAAGGGGCACGTCCAGGATGTAAAAAGCGCGGGAAAATTTGCGGGACAATCGCTGCTGGTCTTGCAACTGGACACGATTTCTGTAGGTGGCAAGTCCTTCTTCATCGACGCCGACCCCTACCAGCGCCAGGGTAAGAATCGCTCGACGAATACAGCAGAAAAGGTGGGAGGGGGCGCCGTGGTTGGGGCCATCCTCGGCGGCATCCTTGGTGGCGGAAAGGGCGCGGGCATCGGGGCGGCCGCTGGCGGAGGCGTCGGTGGCGGTGTGCAGGCAGCCGGCAAAGGCCAGCAAATTCAGCTGCCCTCGGAAACCGTGCTGAACTTCACCTTGCGATCCCCGTTGACGGTGACATTGGCGGAGCAGGGTCCCGACTCCAGTCGCCGGAAGCTGGCGTCTCCCCAGTAACGAGACTTCCCTTCTGTAGAGACGCGGCTTGCCGCGTCTCCCGCCCAGGCCAATGGAGACGGGGCAACCTCATCGTCTCTCGCGTTTGACGATCATGCGCTGGGTGGTTGCCGCGCGCCGTTGAGGCTGCTAGAGTTTTCCTGGGACATCGAAAACCGTCGTACCCGCCCCGGTTCAAAATCCGCAAGTCATCGCCGGGAGCTTGCAGCATTCCAGAAAATGCCGGAAATGAAAACCAATCTGAAGGGTTGGATCGCACGGCATCGCTATTCGGCGCTGGTGCAATACGCAGGAGCCGCGCTTGCCGTATGGGTAGCGCTCAGCCTCTGGGCTCTTTCCCCCGTGCTGCAACGCCACCTCTTTGCACTTTTGCTCGCGGCGGTCCTGTTGACCGCTCGCTTTCTCGGCTTTGGCCCCGCCGTCTTCTGCTCGCTGGTCTCCACCGCTTGCCTCGATTTCTTCGGAGTTCCGCCCTACTTCAGTTTCGGCATCCGCTCGACGGCCGACCTGGAGCAGTTGGCTGCGTTCCTCGCCATTTCCGTATTCGCCGGGAGCATGGCCCGGCAGAAAACATTGGCGGAATCGCGCGCCGATCGTACCACCCGCGAGATGGCCGCCATCGTGGAGTGCTCTCCGGACGCAATTTACAGCTCCCGTCCGGATGGCACCATCACCAGTTGGAATCGCGCCGCCGAACATCTCTACGGCTACACTGCCGAGGAAGCAGTCGGGTCGAAGGTGGCTCAACTAGCGCCGCCCGAACGCCGCGACGAGTTGGAACGCAATCAAGAGATACTCAATCGCGGCGGCCATGTGCCTTCCTATCGGACCGAGCGTATGCGCAAGGACGGCACGCGTTGTCCCGTACTGTTAACCGTGTCGTCGCTGCGAAATGCGCGCGGCGAAATCGTGGGCGCATCCGCCATTGCCCGCGATATCACTGCCGAGAAGCAGTCCGAAGAGGCCATCCGCCGCAGCGAAAAGCTTGCCACCACGGGACGCCTCGCCGCTTCCATCGCGCACGAAATCAACAATCCGCTCGAGGCTCTCGCCAACCTGCTTTACCTGGTCCGCCATGACCCGAACCATGCCGGCGACTACCTCACCCTGGCGGAACAAGAAGTAGGCCGCGTGGCCAAGTTGGCGCAACAGACTTTGGGATTTGTCCGCGACAACAGTTCTCCGGGCTCGATTGATCCTGCCGCCATCATGGACGAAATTCTGCAGTTGTATTCCCGCAAGCTGGAACGCCGCCAAATCCGCGTGACCCGGCGCTACCGCAGCAGTGGGCCGATCAGCGGCTATTCCGGCGAGCTGCGGCAGTTACTCGCCAATCTTTTGACGAACGCGGTGGATGCCATGGCCGACGGAGGCTCTCTGCAAGTGCGCGTGGCGACAGGCCGCGACTGGTCGAGCGGCAGGCCAGGAGTCCGCATCACCGTGGCCGACACCGGCAGCGGCATTCCCCGCGACCATCTCCGGCAAGTCTTCGAACCTTTCTACACCACCAAGAAAGACACCGGGACCGGCCTCGGATTGTGGGTTTCGCGCGGCATCGTGCGGAAACACGGGGGATCGATTCGCGTGCGCAGCCGCACAGAGGGGAGCGCGACCGGAACCGTGTTTTCGATCTTCTTACCCCAGGAGCACGAAATCAGCCGGGTGGCATGAGCAGCCGGTTCTCCCTCACTCACAACGAGTTGCAAACGGCAGAGGTACAGTGACCTTCGTACTTAGAATGCCCCGCCCGTCCGGCTTATAATCATCCAAATCCAAGCAGACTGGGCACTTAGCGAACGTGGAACCTTTTCTTGCAGCTGCGATCTTCGCTCTGGGGCTGTGCTTTGGCAGCTTCCTGAACGTGTGCATTTACCGCTTGCCGCGTGGCAAGTCGGTAGTCGCGCCGCGCTCCGCCTGCCCGCACTGCGGAGACCCGATCCCGCTCTACCACAACCTGCCCGTATTGAGCTGGCTGATTCTTCGCGGAAAGTGCCGCTCCTGCAAGCAACCCATTTCCCCACGCTACCTGGTGATCGAACTGCTCACGGGCCTGCTCTTTCTCGGCTGTTACGCGCATTTTGGTTTGACGCTGGCGATGTTGAAGTGCGTCGTGCTCGGCTACCTGCTGCTGGGGTTGGTTTTTACCGATGCGGAAACCAAGCTTCTTCCCGACGCCATGACTTTGCCTGGCCTCGCTCTCGGAATTTTGTTCAGCCTGCTGGTTCCGGTCAATGACCTGGCTTCACGCATCATGCCGGGCATGGTATCGCCCGTGATCAGCAGCGAGATTTCGTGGCGCTTGTGGTCGCTCGCCGACTCGCTGCTGGGAGCGGCCGTGGGCGCCTCGTTTTTATACGGCGTCGCAGCCATTTATCTGCGGGCCCGTGGGGTCGAAGGCATGGGATTCGGCGACGTCAAGCTGATGGCGTTAATCGGCTCGTTCCTCGGAACCAAGCTCACGGTCCTGACCATTTTTGCCGCATCGCTGTCGGGTTCGCTGTTTGGACTGAGCACGGTTCTCGCGGTCTGGATGAAGCGCACTCGCCGCAATCTGGCGCGCAGCACTTCTTCGCGAGCGTCGTCGCGCGTTTCTTCGCCCATTTCTCCAAAAGATGCCCGGCGCCGCGCCTGGCAATCCGCTCGCCTCGCCCTCCGCTACTACGAGATGCCGTTTGGCGTGTTCCTCGGCAGCATGGCGCTGTTGGCCTTCCTGTTTGGCAACCGCCTCCTGCACTGGTATTGGAGGGGCCTGTGAGCCCGCTCGTCAATCCCACGGTGTTGCGGATGGCGGTGCTCCTGTTTGCCGCCCTCGCAGCTTTCGGGCTCGGCCTATTTCTGATTCGGCGCCTGCGCAAGAATCTCGTCGCCGACCCGGAATCGCTGAACTACGCTCCGTTAGCGGCCGAGGGATTGCCCGTGCATGCCTATCACGCCGTCATTCAGCAACTGAAACAGCAAAAGCACGAACTCGCGACCCAGCAACTCTCGGACCGCAGAAAAGCCAAGGCCTCCGACTCGCTCAGCTCCACCGTACTCTCGAACCTTTCCTGCGGCGTTCTGTTTCTCAATACCGCCGGCCTGGTGCGGCAAGCGAACTCGGCCGCGCGCAAGCTGCTGGGGTTCGCCTCGCCCGTCGGATTGCATGTCGCCGATCTGTTCCACCGAGCAACCCTGCGGCTGGAAAACCCTGGATCAGGTTCGGAATCAAGCGTCGAACAAGCCCTTGCGCCCGCTCTGGCGGGAAAGTCGGCGGTTCGAGGACTGGTCGTGAATCACTTCACTCGGGATGGGCAAAGCCATGTCTTCGAGGTGACGGCCTCTCCGGTTCTCGCCGAAGACGCCAGTTTCATGGGGACGACGCTTCTGTTGACCGACAAGACCGACATTGAGCAGATCCGGCACGATCAAAAACTGCATCAGGAGATCTCCTCCGAACTCGCGCTCGGACTGCGCAATTCGCTGACTGCGATCGCGGGATACGCGCAGCAACTGGCCAGCAGCCCGGACCCGGAACTGACGCGCCAGTTGGCCGGCGGCATTGCCCAAGAAGCGGCGCAGTTGGACCGAACGATTGTAAGTTTCCTCGGAGGCGCCCGGGCGGCGACTACAAGTTCTTGAAAGTTAGTTGCCAGTTGCCAGCTGGCAGTCTCGGCATCTTTTTGTACTGGGTTACTGGCAACTGGCTACTGGCAACTGATTCGCGAAAGGATGATCACATGAAGCACATGAAACCCTTGGTAATCAAAGCGATGGTAATCGCCACTCTGCTCCTGTTGGGGATCGGCGTCGCATCCGCTCAGTCTCTCGGGGATTACGCGCGGGCGGTTCGCAAGGACAAGGCCGAGCCCAGCTCGACCAGCCGCCACTACGATAACGACAACCTTCCTACCAGCCAACCGCTGAGCGTGGTCGGACCGCCGCCGGCCGCCGATGCCAACGCCGCGCCCGAGGCGGGGGACGCGAAACCGAAGTCCTCGGACAAAGCAGCGGCCGCCAATGCCGACGCCGAACGCCAGAAGACGGCCGATGACTGGAAGCTGAAGATCGACGAGCAGCAGAAAAAGCTCGACTCCCTGAACCACGACCTCGACCTGGCACAGCGCGAATATCGCCTGCGCGTGGCCACCCAGTACGACAGTGAGGGCAACCGCATCCAAAACGCGGGCCAGTGGGGCAAGGAGGACGCACAGTACAGAACCGACACCGAAGCCAAGCAGAAAGCGATCGAAGCCGCCCAGCAGGAACTGAACGACGTGCAGGATCAGGCGCACAAGGCCGGGATCGTGGAGAAAGACAAAGACAGCAACAACGATGCCGACAACAACCAAGACAGCGACAAAGACAAAGACAACAAGAAATAGGGAAAGAGTGAGAAAAACTCTGGTTCAGGAGTTCCCCATCCGCTGGCGAATCTGCCGCGCGTGATGGCGCCCGTGGACCCAGTGGAATTTGCGCCACTCGCTGGCCGTCAAAGGCCCCAGAAACGGGTGGTCCATGATTTTTGTCCGGGCGCCAAACCGGCGCTCGCAATCGTCCAGGCCCGAGCCCATCTTCTGCAACTCAGACACGATGGCGCGCTGCACCTCTTCCGGCGGCATTCCCCTCGGGATAACGCGTTCCGGGGCCTGGCGGCCTTCCGGGAGATATCCGAGCTTCACCACCAGGACCGAGGCCACGCGCTGCTTCACCGTCGCCCGAGTAGCCAGCGGAGCGCCTTGTTCCACGCATTTTGCCATTCCGTGGTTGGTGTTTTTGTAGGTGAGGAACAGGTGCTCCAGGATCTGACCAGCATTCCACTTTCCGGCAGGAGCCTGCGCCAAGGCGCTGGGGCTGGCACTCCCGATGGCATCTTCGAGTTCCTGCCGCAAACGTTCGAGAGAGAAAACCATGGCGGTTCGGTACAATAATTCTCAAACCAAAAGCCTGATCGGGAAATCGCAAATGAAAAAACTATTCGTAGCAATTCTAGCAGCGGGGTTTGGATTTGGATTAATGTCCGGCTGCTCTTCCGAGCCAAGCAAGCCGACCACCGCCGAGACGTCGCAACCGAAAGCCCCACAGACCACCAGTGGAAGCAGCGCGTTCTTCAAATGCTACGTCTCCGCCCGCGGCTGGGCCGGGGACGTTCAGCCGTACCGCGTCGAATCCCACGCTACCGCGGATTCCAAGGGCCGCGACGGCAAAGCCGAAGAGTGGCTGGTCGGATTCGCCTCGCCGTCGCTGCACTCCGTTAAGTCCTATACCTGGACCAACGGCGATATCTCGCACGGTGTCGAGGACAACTATAGTCCGTCGAATTCCAACACCCAGGTGTTCGACGTCCAAGCCCTCAAGGTGGATACGGACAAGGCCTTCGCCGTCGCCCAGCAGCACGGCGGCGACCAACTGCTCGAGAAGGAGCCCGACACGCCGGTTCTTTATGTGCTGGCCTGGGACCGGCCGACCAACCGGGTTCTGTGGCACGTGATCTATGGAACGAATCCCGAGACCGCCAAGCTGCGGGTAGCCGTGAACGCGACCACCGGGGAGTTCTTGCGAGTCGAGAAGTAGGGAAGATTCACGTAGGGACGGCCGCCCTCGGCCGTCCAGGCGAGCGCAGCTCGCCAGGGGTTTTGTCCGTCCATCAAGAGCGGGGCTTCGCCCCGCTGGACAGCCGGGGGCGGCTGTCCCTACGCAAATCTCACCGCGCTTTCGCCAGCCGGTTCAGCGAAGCATGCGCATCCTTGGCGAACGGGCCTTCCGGCAGAATCTTTAGGTACTGTTCGTAGTATTTCCTGGCTTCGGCTTTATCTCCGATTTTTTCCTGGCACACGGCGAGACGGAAGCTGGCGATGGCATCGTTGTCTTTGTAATAAAGAGCTTCCTTGTAGCGATCCAGCGCGGCTTTGTAATTCTTGCGCTTGAAATAATAGTCGCCGACCTCAACGTCTTTCAGTGCCTTCATCGGGTTCCAGGGATGGAATTCCTGGACGCCAGAGGTGTCAATGGTGTCGGGAACGTCGAGGTCCGCGACCGCAGCCTTGCTGCCCGGATGGCTCTTGGCGTCGTCCTTGGGCGGGCTGGTATCGACTCTTGTGTCGTGACTGGAACTCTCCTCATCGGTGGCTTCCCGACTCTGCGAGGCAGTTTTGTCCGAAGCAGCCTTGTCCGAAGCCGCCTTATTTGGCGGTTCCTGCGCCAGCGAAAGAGCCGTCAGCAGCGTCAACAAGACAATCAGGAATCGGATACGCACACTTTGATTGTATCGCTTCTACGGTGGAGAGACGGGCGCCCTCGCCCGTCCGCTCAAGCGCGAAAAAAATCAGGCCGCCCAAGGATGGGACGGCCTGGTTTGGCAAAGTCCTCCGGGGAGGAGGGGGAAACTTAGTTTGACGGTGGAGTTGTGCTCGCCGTCGGTTCCGGGTTGCTGGCCGGTGTCGTTCCAGCCCCGGTATTGGTCATCAGGCGAATATCCACACGGCGGTTCTTGGCGCGACCGCCGGAGGTCTTATTCGACTCGACCGGCTTATCCTTGCCGAGGCCAATCTGATAAATCTTGTAGGCCGGAACGCTCTTGTCCGAAGCCAGATACTGAATCACAGCCTGGGCGCGGCGTTGGCTCAGATCGTAGTTGTACTCCGAGCTGCCCACCGAGTCGGCCCCGCCCTCGACCGTGATGATGTATCCCTTAGTACCGGCCACGCTGGCGGCAAGCTGATCGATGGCTTCCCTGCCTTCTTTCGTCAGATTGTCTTTGTTGAATCCGAAATGCACCGCTGTCTCCACCACGGGATGATAATTGTCGAGGTTGACGACCGTGTTGGTCAGAACATCGACGCGCTGGGTAGCGCCGTTCGCGGACAGTTGCGCCTTATCCGCTTCGCTTCCCGCCGCCAGAGCTTTCTGGTCTACCTCAGCGGCCTTGGCCTGCACGGCCTGGATTCCAGCTTGGGCGCGCTGATCGACGTCCTTAATGTCTTTCGAATTCTTCGCGGTCAGGTCGTCGAGTTCATTGGTCTTATTGATCAGCGGCGTGGTCTGTTGCCGCACGTAATTCTTGGTTGTACATCCGAGGGATGCGGCGATTGCCGCCGCCAGCATTAGGGTCAACGATACGCGATTCATATGGTGAGGGGCTCCTTGCCCAAATATTGCGCCGTTCAAGTCTTTTTCGGTTCCTAAAATTCTGTCCAACTACTGGACCCGCTCCCCGTTAGTGCACGGGGGATGCCATTTCGCATTCTCAAAATAAGCGGATAAGTCATTTTATACCAACGCCTTGGATGTAGCCTGCGAAAAACGCACGGACCCCGGACCTAGGCAATCGCTTTACAACCGTAGAAATTTTATACGGTTTGTCTTCCGGCGCGCTGGTGGAAAGTGGAGTGCCGGGCGTCGCCGCGCGGCTGGACGCCCTCACATTACCGGCGGCACAGTGATCCCCATGGCCGCCAGAACGCGAATCAGTTCGCGGCGAACCACGGCCGCCGTGGCCAGCAGAAATCTCTTCCGGCCCTCATCCGCTTCGGTCAGGATGGGATAGCGGTGATAGAAGGTGTTGAACAGCTGCGCCAATTGGAAGGCATGTTTGGCGAGATAAGCAGGTTCGGTGGTCGCGATGCATTGGCTCACGATATAAGAGGTTTTCGCCGCCGCCAGCCAAAGTTCCCAGATATTGTTGCCGGATTCCCCCGCAAGGACGCCAGAGAAATCCTCAGTAGAGACGCGGCTTGCCGCGTCTCCGCCCGCACCACGGCCGCAGAACGCATCCGGATCGAATCCACCCTTGCGGAAAATGTTGGAAGCGCGCACGACAGCATACTGCGCGTAAGGGCCCGTGTCGCCCTCGAAACTCAGCGCGTCCTTGAAATCGAAGGCGATCACCGAAGGTTTCGTGAACTTCAGCATGAAGTAACGCAGGGCCCCGATGGCGATCTGCGTCGCGATGCTGGAGCGCTCAGCCGCGCTCACCTCGGGATGGCGCGCATCCACTTCCTTGCCCGCCGCGCCGATGAGCGCGTCCAGCAGATCGTCCGCCTTCACGCCGAAGCCCTTGCGGCCGGAAACCTCGATCCACGATCTCCCTTGATCTTCTTCGCTCAGCGTGTAGCCGAGTTCGGCGGCGCAGCGCGGCGTGAGCGCGACCATCTCGTAGGAGAAGTGCGTGTAGCGATCGGCGGCTTCGCCGTGTCCAAGCCCGCGCAAAGCCTCGATCACCGTGTTCTGCGCCTCCGACTGGCGCGTGTCGATCACGTTGTAAATTTCCGCTACATCGCCGAAGTGGGGATGGTCTCGCTCGCCGTCACTGGTTGAGATCCAACAGTCGTGGGCATTGGGGTAGTGAAAGAATTTTCGATAGCCGAAATCGCGCCCCAGCAGCCCGAACTTCCACATGTGATAAGCGATGTCTTTGCCGACATAGCCGACCGTGCCGTTGGAACGGACGATCACCTTCTGGTCTTCCTCTGTGATTCTTTCCCCCGTGTCTTCAGTGTCCCCTGTGGTTAAAGGTTTCGCCGCGGTCCCCGCCCGCCGCATGATCCAGCAACCTTTATTCTTGCCATCCGCTTCGTAAGTAAGCACGCCGGATTCCTTCAGCTTCGTGAACGCCGCGTCCCAAAAGTGAAGGTGCAGGATTTCGCTCTCGCGCGGCAGGAAGTCGTACTCAATGTCGAGGCGATCCATGGTTTCGAGATGGCGCTTAAGAACCGCGACCGAAATCAAATCCGCGATTGCGGCGGTCTCATTGTTCCCTTCCTCAATCGCGTGCAGCGTCTGCGCCCGCGCCTGCTGGTTCGCCTTGTCTTGTTCGTACCATTGCGAAACGCGGGCATAGAGATCCCAACACACATAATCAAAACGCGGCGCGGCTGCGAGCGCTTCAACCTGCGCACGCGACTTTTGCTCGATGTGCAGGAATCCCACCACCACGTCCGCAACCTGCACTCCCGTATTGTCGATGTAGTTCTGGACGTCCACTTCCCTGCCCGCAAAGCGCAGCAGGCGAACGAACGTATCGCCCAGAATGGCATTACGCAGGTGCCCGATGTGCGCCGCCTTGTTGGGATTGATACTCGAGTGCTCGACCAACACCTTGCCGGGCGGAACGTCCGCGGCTGGGAAACGATCGGCAGCGAGTTCGGTGGCCAACGCCGCGCGGTTCACGCGCACATTGATGTATCCCCCGCCCGCCACCTCGAATTTCTCAAAACCGGGAATCGCACCCACCCCGGCAACGATCTCTTCGGCAATTTTGCGCGGAGCCTTGCGCAGTTTCCGCGCAAGTTCAAAGGCGATCGGCAGCGCGTACTCGCCAAACTCGATTTTCGGCGGCTGCTCGACGACGATGTGCGCGATTTCCAAGGCGTAACTACGGCGCAGAAACTCGCGCAGATGCTCGACCAGCCGGCGTTCCAGATGTCGGTACAAGAGTGCCCTCTAACTTATTGAAGAAACAGTGATTCTAACAAACTCGCGGCGGGCGGCGCGTTTGACGGAGGTGCGAGAGCCCCCTATGATGAAATCTCGGCGGAAAACCGCTGTTAGCCATTCGCTCTTAGCCTTTACCTAAAAGCCAAGAGCTAACAGCCAAGAGCGATTTTCATCATGCGCATAGCCTACCTCGACTGTTTTTCCGGCATCAGCGGCGACATGTTTCTAGGCGCGCTGGTGGATGCCGGGGTGTCTGCCAAACTTCTGGAAGACACGGTCGAGGCGCTCGAGATCGGTGCGCGGCTGCAAATTTCGCGCGTGGTGCGAGGCGGAATCTCGGCAACCAAAGTCGATGTGTACGCCGACGGCGAGAAAGACCTGCCGCGGGAAGTTTTCTGGGAGCAGCACGCCGATCATGCTCACGAACACGGCGGCCGTCATGAGCATTCTCATGGCGCTTCAGGCGAGCATCCTCGGCACGACCACGTACACGGTCGCGGCCTGTTGGAAATTCGCGAGATCATTGAAAGGGCCGCCATCAGCGGCGCGGCGAAGGCAACCGCGATCCGCATCTTCGAAGCGCTGGGCGAGGCGGAAGCCGAGATTCACAATACGTCCATCGAGCAAGTTTATTTTCACGAAGTCGGCGCCGTCGATGCCATGGTGGATATAGTCTGCGCGGCCGTGGGAGCCGAATCTCTTGCCGTCGAAGAATGGATATGCTCGCCGCTGAACGTGGGCGGCGGCACCGTCCAGTGCGCCCACGGAACGCTTCCCGTGCCGGCGCCGGCAACCCTGAAGTTGCTTCGGGATGCGCCGGTATATTCTTCGGGACCGCAGGTCGAACTGGTGACGCCTACCGGCGCGGCCATTGTAAAGACGCTGAGCAGTCGGTTCGCATCGTTTCCGGCGATGAAGGTCGAGCGGGCGGGATACGGCGCTGGAACGCGAGAGTTCCCTGAGCATCCAAATCTGCTGCGGCTAACCGTTGGGGAAGCTGCGGAGACAGAGGGTGTGAGTTCATCGCACGGTACAGGCAGCCAAACGATCGCGGTGCTCGAAGCGAATCTCGACGACCTGAGCCCGCAAGTACTGGCCTACGCCATGGAGCGCTTGCTCGCCGAGGGAGCGCTCGATGTGTTCAGCGTCCCGGTACAGATGAAGAAAGGCCGTCCCGGCGCGTTGCTCACGGTGCTGGCAAAATTGGAAGACGCCGACCGGCTGACCCGGACGATCTTTGCCGAGACCACAACTCTCGGCGTGCGTCGCCGCGAAGAACAGCGGCAGACGCTCTCGCGCCGATGGGAAACGGTGGACACGACTTGGGGTCCGGTGCGGATCAAGGTTGCCAACATGAATGGCACCGTCTCCAACTATGCGCCCGAATACGAAGACTGCCGGACGCTGGCGGAAGCCCAGCACGTGCCGCTCCGCACCGTGATGCAGGAAGCGATCCAGCAGTATCTGCGAAGCGAGCGAAAAGCTTGAACCAAGGTTTGTATCAGGGCATCGCTTCAATCGGGAGGTTATCTATGGTGAAACATTTAAGGATGATCGTACTTTGCGTGACTCTGTTTGCGCTCACGCCGCTTCTCAGCTTCGCGGGATCAACTCCGTCGGTGGGCAGCTTGGCTCCCGAATTCACGCTCAACTCGCAGGAAGGCACGCCGGTCAGCCTGAAGGACTATCGCGGCAAGTGGGTGGTCTTGTACTTCTACCCCAAGGACTTCACCAGCGGCTGCACCATAGAGGCGCACAACTTCCAGCGCGACCAGTCGCAGTACCAGCAGAAGAATGCCGCGGTGCTTGGAATCAGCGTGGATAACGCCGACTCTCACAAGCGGTTCTGCACCAAGGAAGCGCTGAACTTCAAGCTGCTGGCCGACACCGACCACAAAGTTTCGAGTGCCTATGACTCGTTGACCAACTTCGGCCTGGTGAAGATCGCTGCAAGGCACACCTTCATCATCACTCCAGAAGGCAAGATCGCGAAAGTATTTACCGAGGTAAATCCAAATCAGCACAGCGCCGAAGTGTTGTCGGCGCTCGCGGAACTGCAAAAGTAATTTGTAATTGGTAATTTGCAATTTAGAGTTGGGGGACCACGGGTTTCAAATTACAAATTACAAATCGGAAATTACAAATCCCCATGAGCAAGAAGTTTTACATCACGACCCCGATCTACTACGTGAATGCGCGTCCGCACATCGGACACGCCTACACCACGATTGCCTGCGACACCATCGCGCGCCGCCACCGCATGTTGGGCGATGACACCTGGTTCCTGACCGGCACCGATGAACACGGTCAGAAGATCGAGCGCGCCGCCCAGGCCGCGGGCAAAACGCCGCAGCGGCTTACCGATGAAATTTCCGCTGAGTTCCGTTCCCTCTGGGACCGCATGGGTTTGACGTACGACGATTTCATCCGCACCACCTCCGATCGCCACAAGAAAGGCGTGCAGGCGTTGTGGCGCAAGATTCGCGACAACGGCTATATCTACAAGGGAACTTATACCGGCCAATACTGCGTTTCCGATGAGCTTTATGTCGACGCGGAGCCGGGCGCTCCCTGCCCCGATTGCGGCCGCCCCACGGAAACCGTCCACGAAGAGAACTATTATTTCAAGCTATCGGCGTTTCAAGACCAGCTGATTCGCCTTTACACCGAGCAGCCCGATTTCATCCGCCCCGAGACGCGCCGCAACGAAGTGCTGTCATTCGTGCGCGGCGGACTGCGCGATCTTTCCATCAGCCGCTCGACCTTCTCCTGGGGTATTCCCGTACCGGACGATCCCAAGCACGTGGTCTACGTCTGGCTCGACGCGCTGGCGAACTACATCACCGCACTTGGCTATGGCTCAAGCGACCCGAGCAAATTCGACCAGTACTGGCCCGCCGACGTGCACATGATCGGCAAAGAAATTGTGCGCTTCCATTGCGTCTACTGGCCGGCGTTCCTGCTCGCCGCCGGATTGCCGCTGCCGAAGGGCATCACGGCGCACGGCTGGCTGCTGTTTGAAGAAAGCAAAATGTCGAAGTCGCGCGGCAATATCGTGCGCGCCGAAACCATCGTGGATGTGCTTGGGACCGACGCCCTGCGCTACTTTTTGCTGCGCGAGGTCGTCTTCGGGCAGGATGGATCGTTCAGTTTCGATGCACTGGTGCAGCGCTATAACTCCGATCTCGCGAACGGCCTCGGCAACCTCGCCAGCCGCACCCTGACCATGATCACGCGCTATTTCAAGGGAGAAGTGCCGTATCCCTCGAACGCGGCGCACACCCCGGCGGATGCCGCAATTGCGGATGCGGCAAGAAAAACGATCGCCGACTGCGGCATGCTGTTCGACCAATACCAGTTCTCGCGGGCCCTCGAAACGGCCTGGGGCCTGGTCAGTGCGGTGGACAAATACATCGTCGAAAACGAACCCTGGTCGCTCGGTGATAAGCAGGACGAAGAGAGCCGCTCGCGCCTGGCAACCGTGCTCTACACCAGCGCCGAAGCTTTGCGGATCGTGACTGCGCTCGCGCATCCCGTCATGCCCGACTCGACCGCGAAGATCTGGGCCCAGATGGGCCTCGGAGATATCGGGAAATTCGACCTTACCCAATTGCAGTGGGGACAACTGCGCCTCGGCACCAAGCTGGGCAAGGTACAGGCCGTGTTTCCGAGGGCAGACAAATCGGCAGTCGAGAGGATGCAGCAGATGGAAGAACAAAGTGTGGGGACGGGCGCCTCGCCCGTCCAGCCGAGCGAAGCTCGGCAGCCCGCCTCGTCCAAACCGGAACCGGCTTCAGCGAAGCCCGCCGTCGCGACTCCCGACGGCAAAATCAGCATCGACGACTTCGCGAAAGTAGAATTGCGCGTAGCACAAGTGAAGACCGCCGAGCGCGTAAAAGGCGCCGACAAATTGCTGCGCCTGGAAGTCGATCTAGGAACCGAAGTGCGCCAACTGGTAGCCGGAATTGCCGAGGCGTATGAGCCGGAAACACTGATCGGGCGCAAAGTCGTGATCGTGGCCAACCTCGCGCCCCGCAAGCTGCGCGGCCTGGAATCGAACGGCATGATCGTCGCCGCCTCGCCCGAGGGCGGCAAGCCCGTCCTGGCGAGCTTTCTGGAAGACGTGCCAATCGGCACTCGGCTTAAATAGCGCTGCCGAGCTTCGCTCGGCTGGACGGGCGAGCCGCCCGTCCCCACACGGGCAACCATGTTCATCGATTCTCACGCTCATCTCGAAGGCAAGCGCTACGACGTCGATCGTGCCGAGGTGTTGGCGCGCGCCAAGCAGAGCGGGATTGAGGCCTATCTCGCGATCGGAATTGGCGAGGGTCCAGAGACCGCCAACTGCGGCATTCAGTTGGCGGACAAATACGGCGGCAAGCCGGAATACCCGCACATCTGGGCGAGCGTGGGAATCCATCCTCATGAAGCACGCCTTGCGAACGAAGCCGCCGACATCCAAATGCTGCAATGGGCACGCCATCCCAGGGTGATTGCCTGGGGAGAAATTGGCCTCGACTATTTTTACGACCACTCGCCCCGCGACGTGCAAAAGGCGGTCTTCCTGCGCCAGATAGATTTAGCCAAAACGGCGGAGTTGCCCATCGTCATTCATTGCCGCCCATCCGACAATAGCGAGAACGCATGGGACGACTGCCTGACGATGATTACGCAGCACTGGAGTTCCAGCGGCCTCGGCGGCATTCTGCACTGCTTTACCGGAAGCGTCGACCACGCGCGGCGCGCGCTCGACCTGGGTTTCCTGATTTCTTTTGCCGGCAATATCACGTTCCCCAAGGCGCAGGCGATTCGCGACGCGGCGCAAATGGTTCCGCTCGACCGCATGCTGATCGAAACCGACTCGCCCTACCTGGCGCCGATTCCCCATCGCGGCCAGCGCAACGAACCGGCCTTTGTCAAAGAGGTAGCCCGCCAGATCGGCGAACTGCGCAGCTTGTCAGCGGAAGAGATCGGCGCACAAACCACGCGCAATTTTTACAAATTCTTTGAACTCACGCCGGACTAGTACCCAGCCTGCGCCGACGATGCCTCTTCTGTTACCCTCAGGAGTGCATGCTTGGGGTGTGCGATCCGTGAAAATAGGTGTCAGGTCTTAGGTGTCAGGCCTTAGCAACGCGGGTTCCTGCCTTGCCTAACACCTAAGACCTAACACCTGAGACCTGAGCTGGTGACATTCCATGCCCGATAACAGTTTCGATATCGTCAGCAAAATCGACCTCGCGGAAGTGTCCAACGCCATCCAGCAGGCAATGAAAGAGGTCAGCACCCGCTTCGATCTGAAGGACTCGAAGTCCCAGATCGCGATGGAAGGAACCGACGCGATCCTGCTGCACTCCGCCGATGAATTCAAGATGAAGGCGGTCAACGACGTCTTCCAGCAGAAGCTGGTCAAACGCGGCGTGCCCCTGAAAGGCCTGACCTACGGCGCGCTGGAGCCAGCCGCCGGGAGCACGGTGAAACAGAAGATAAGCATTCAGCAGGGCATCCCCATCGAAAAGGCGCGCGAAATCGTGAAGCTGATCAAGAATTCGAAGAAGAAAGCGCAGGCTTCCATCCAGGCCGATGTGGTGCGGATCAGCAGCAAGGATCGCGATACCCTGCAGGAAATCATCGCCCTGGTCAAGCAGCAGGATTTTGGGATCGACTTGCAGTTTACGAATTACCGGACCAACTAGAAGGCTTTAACCGCAGAGAACGCGGAGCGCGCGGAGAAACACTTGAATGGTAAACACACAGAAATGAATCTTCTCTGCGGGCTCTGCGATCTCTGCGGTTAACAACGGTTTAGGAGGATCGGATCAGCGTTGGGCACAACGACGTCCATTAACGGGAAAGAAATCTTCGATCTGCTGCGCGACGACATTGCCGCCATCGAAGAACAATTCGGACGCGACACGGTCTCGAACGTCGCCGCGATTACCGAAATCGGCGAGTATCTGCGCGCCGGCGGGGGCAAGCGAATTCGTCCCGCGCTGTTGCTGCTCTCCGCGAAACTGATGGGCTACAAGGGCACGGGCGCGGTCAAGCTTGCAACCGTCGTTGAGATCATCCACACCGCGACCCTCGTGCACGACGACATCATCGACGAAGCCCAGCTCCGCCGCGGCCGTCCCGCCGCCAACACGCAGTGGGGCAACTCGATGTGCGTGCTAGCCGGCGATTGGCTCTACATGCAGGCCTTCAAGATCGCCGTGCAGGAGCGCAATTTCCGCATCCTCGACGTGCTCATCGAGCTGACGCAGCAGATGGTCGAAGGCGAACTGCTACAGATGGAGAAGCTCGGCAAGCTGATCTCTCTGCAGGAGCATCTGGATCTCATCTATCGCAAGACGGCGTGCCTGTTCTCGGTGTGCATGAGGGTCGGCGGCATTCTGGGTGGCGCCACCGCGCAACAGGAAGAACGCCTGGGCCAGTACGGACGCGATCTTGGTTTAGCCTTCCAGATCGTCGACGACGTGCTCGACCTCACCGCTTCCGAGAGCGTGCTGGGCAAGCCCGTGGCCAGCGACCTGCGGGAAGGCAAAGCCACCATGGCCGTCATTCACGCGCTCGAGCGCTGCACCGCCGCCGAGCGCCACCAAATCGAAACCATCCTGCGCGACCGCGCCTTCAATGGCGTCGCGCACGCCGACATCCTGACCATCCTGAATCGCTACGGTTCTCTCGAATACGCCTCCCAAGAGGCCGCCCGCTATGCCGAGTCGGCGCGCAGCGCCATCTGCTCGTTTCCGGACTCGGAGATCAAACGAGCGCTTTTGTGGGCTCCGGAATTCGTCGTGGCGAGAGAGAAATAGCGCTCGGAAAGCGCTCCTGGCACGGAACTCGGGAGTCTCCGATCATCTCACCCCGTCACAATCGCGTACCTCAAGCATCACATCAGGAACGGACGTCCGGAGCTTACAATAAGCTTGCGGAGGGCCTGCCATGTCGACTGCCTGGACATCCCGTTACGCGCTGCGCACCAAGGGCATTACCAGTTCTCAAATCCGCGAGTTGTTGAAGCTCACCCAACGACCGGGAGTGATCTCGTTTGCCGGCGGCCTCCCCGCCCCCGAGGTTTTCCCCGTCGAACGCTTTAAGGAAGCCTGCCACAAGGTGCTGACCGAGAAGGCCGCTTCCGCCTTGCAGTACGGAGCCACTGAGGGTTACGAACCCCTGCGCGAACTGATTGCGACGAACATGTCGCGCTATGGGATCAAGGCCAAGGTAGAAAACGTCCTGATCACTTCCGGCTCGCAGCAGGCGCTCGACCTGATCGGCAAGCTCTTCATCAACGCCGGCGATCGCGTGCTGGTCGAGGCCCCCACCTATCTCGGCGCGTTGCAGGCCTTCAATATCTATCGCGCGGAATATGAATCCGTTCCGATCGACGAAAACGGCCTGCGCACCGACCTGATGGAGGAGCCACTGCGCTCCGGCCCCAAGTTCATGTACGTGCTGCCGAACTTCCAGAACCCGGCTGGAACCACATTGTCGGAGGTGCGCCGCCACGAATTGGTGCTGCTCGCCGACCGTTTCGGCATTCCGATCGTCGAAGACGATCCCTACGGCCAGTTGCGCTATGAAGGGGAGCATCTGCCGCCGCTGGTCGTGCTCGATCGTGAGAACCTGCGCCGCGACAACGGCTATTCCATTGGCAATGTCATTTACCTCAGTACATTCTCGAAGACGCTGGCTCCCGGGCTGCGCTTGGGGTGGATCGTCGCTCCGCCCGAAGTTATCAGCAAGCTGGTGCAACTGAAGCAGGGTACCGACCTGCACACTTCGACCTTTACTCAGTTCGTGGCCTACGAAGTCGCGCGCGATGGATTTCTCGACCAACACGTCAAGTTGATTCGCAAGATCTATCGCGAACGCCGCGACGTGATGCTGCAGGCTTTGCAGGAATTCTTTCCGCCCGCAGTGACCTGGACTCATCCTCATGGCGGACTGTTTCTCTGGGTGACTCTGCCCGCAGGGCTGGACATCAAGGCGATTCTCAAATCCGCGCTGGAGCAGAATGTGGCCTTCGTGCCGGGCGATTCGTTTTACGCCAACGATGGTCCTAACCACGATGGTCCTAACAACGATGGCGGCGAAGGCTCGCGGCACATGCGCTTGAATTTTTCCAACGCCGCTCCGGAGCAAATTCGAGAGGGCATCCGGCGGTTGGCGGCGGCTGTGAAGAGCCACCTGACCAGCACAACGCTACGATCTGAACTGCCGCTTGAAGTGTAGAAAGCAGCCTGCTGAGGTTGCGGCGGCAGGCTCGCGGGCGGCACTTCCGCTGGCTGGTGGCAGGCTCTATGGACGCGCCCGGTCTGTACCTCCCGCTGGTACCCCACCCCCCCTCCCCCTACCTATTAGAATCATTGAGTTACAGCCTAAAACGATTAGAATCTCTGGTTTTAAAGCAGTTATACGTAAAATATTCCGGAATAAGGGCTTAGCTGTGGTCGCTCGCTCTTTTCCCAGCCGTGTTCTCGCCAATAAGAAAGGGCGCGGCAGTGATCCGCACCCTTCTTCATTCTATATTTTCATTATATCAATTTGCCGGACTACTTCGGACACATTTTCTGACTTTATTTTCCCCGTGAATTCATTGTCTTAGGCGGAAAATCGCCGAGACGGGGACTTGACAGTATTTTCGCTGGATTGAGTCCGCTTTGGTCACGTCCTTCCGTAATGTCCCACGTCCCTCAGCATGAGACCATAATAGGGGAGGATGAGTCCATTCCTGCAAGCCGCGCCTAAACGGCGACCGCCACGGGTGCAGTTTACCGATGCGCCCCCGGCCGTCCTTCGCTTCCAGACCGGCCGCCGCGTTCGCGGCAAGCTGCAGGTCGTTTCCGTCACCGGCGGACTGCTGAACCTGTCCAGCCCTCTGGATCAGGGCTCTCGCATCAAGTTGATGTTCCTGACCGACGCGGGGGCGGTGCTGGGCACGGCGGAAATGCTGCCTTCTGTCTCCAGCACGCAGCAGCCCTTCCGTTTCGTTGAGATCGATGAAGGCGACGAGAGCAAACTCCGAAATGTGATTCAATCCTTTGCCGATCGGAGCCATCGCGATCAAGGATCGATCGTCAGAGACCGGGCCTGGTGACGCCGGAGGCACGCTCGCTCGAATTCGTGAGATGCCAACGATAAAGGGGTAGCCAATTCAGGCGGTAGGACACTTCCCGTCAAGAAGAAGAGAGGGCAACGAGCCTATTGCGGGAAGTTCATGCGCCGCAGCAAGTCCTGGAAGCGGGGTTCGGAATGCAGACTTTCAAATCGCGGGTCGGTACTAAGCCAGATCATTCTTTCGGAGTGCTCCTCGTAAGCTCGTTCTAGTTCCGCGAGCGCCCGGTTCTTCTGTCCAAGGGCCACATAGACCGTTGCCCTGTCATACGACGAAACATAAGTCATTTCGGATAACTGGTTCAACTTCGCCATTGTCTGCAGGGCTTCTGGCCGCTTGCCCGCAAGAGCATAAGCACGCGCAAGCTGTGATAGGTACTGCGGATCCGTCCCATTTTCATCCGAGTCGGCGAGCGCTTTCTGCATCTCCCTGATGGCTTCCTCAAACATCCCCTTTCCCTGATAAGCCCACGCCAGGTAAAAGTGCGCTGGGGTAAAGTGCGGATCCATTTCCAGTGTCCTCAGGCACTGTTGGATTGCCTGATCATACTGGCCGGCCTGGAAGAAGACATTTCCTAGATTTGCGTTGATCATCAGTGACAGAGGATCGAGCGCCCGGGCCCGCTGCATCTCGGATATAGCTTCGGCGTACCTTCCCAAGGGGCTAAGAAAAGCAAATCCGTACCAGTAGTGCACCTGTGCGGAGTTGGGATTGAGTTCCAGGGCACGACGGTATTCGGTTTCCGCAGCCTTCCAGTCGTGGTCATTCGCCAGATAGTCCGCGAGGACGGCGTGCGCTTCGGCCAGAGAACTATCGATCTCCAGAGCCTTGAGGGCCGCTGCTTTAGCCTTGGGGAATGATTCCTCGGGCGTCAGAACGCTGTAGGCGCTGGCCGCCATGTAGAAGCCAGCCAGGCTGGCGTAAGCGGGAGCGTAGCCCGGGTCTTTCGCGATGGCCTGCTGGAAGTACTCGGCGCTCTTCTTGAGGCTCTCCGGCGTCCGTTTGTTCCAGTAGTAGATACCTTTGAGATACGCCTCGTAGGCTTCCGGATCAACGGGACGGGCACGCTCGCGGTCCGCTTGGTTCTTGGGGCTCAGTTTGCTCTCGACCCGCTGCGCGATGGCGTTCGCCACTTCGTCCTGCAGCCCGAGGATGTCCCGCAGATCGCGCTCATAACTCTCCGCCCACAGGTGTTGGTCGTTGGCTCCCCGGATCAACTGCGCGGTGATTCTCACGCGGCTGCCCGATCTTTGCACCGATCCTTCTACCACCGCGTCCACGTCCAATTCGCGCGCAATCTCGGGCAGCGGCTTCTGCGTCCCTTTGTAGCGCATCACCGACGTCCGCGAAATCACGCGGAAGTCAGCGGTCTTGGCCAGATTGGTAATCAGCGCCTCGGTCATGCCGTCGGCGAAGTAGTCCTGTTCGGGATCATGGGAGAAGTTGGCCAGCGGCAGCACCGCCAGCGAGCGGATCTGTGGGGCGCCTCCCTGCCTCAGCGCGCGGTCACGCCAGCCGCCGGCATAGAACGCAATGACCAGCGCAGCCACCAACAGCACGGCCAGCAACATGGCCGCTGTCGCAATCATTCCCAGCTTCTTTGGTTCCGCTGCTCGCACCGGAGTGCCTGCGCTCGGCACTCCCAGCCGCCGCAAATCGACCGCGAGTTCCTTCGCCGATTGATAACGGTTCTCCGGATCCTTCTCCAAACACTTCCGAATGACCCGGTCCAGCTCCGGTGACACTCTCGGATTCAGCATCGTGGGGGGCACCGGCGAACGCCCCAGAATCGCTCCGATCAACTGCGACGGTTCCACCTCGGCAAACGGCCGCTTGCCCGTGGCCATCTCATACAGCACCGACCCGGCCGCGTGAATATCGGTGCGTGCGTCGATTTCTCCGCCCAGCAACTGCTCCGGCGCCATGTAGGGCAGAGTCCCGGCCATGGCTTGCGTCTCGCTGAGACTCTCCGTCGCGGCACTCGCCGTAACGGGATGCCACAGCTTGGCCAGCCCGAAATCCAGAATCTTCAGCCTTCCATCGCTCGTAACTCGCAAGTTACCTGGCTTCAGATCGCGATGAACCACTCCGTGCTCATGCGCCGCCGCCAAGCCTTCCGCGAGCTGCACGCCCAGACGGAGAACTTCCTTCTCCGGCAGCGGTCCGGCAGCCACCTTCTCGCTGAGTGTGATTCCAGGGATGTACTCCATCACCAAGAAGTCCACGCCCTGCTGCGTGTCGAAGTCGTGGATGGTGGCGACGTTGGGATGGTTGAGTTGCGAGAGAATCAAAGCCTCTTTGCGGAAATGCTTGCGGGCTGATTCGTCGATGAGCGTGCCGGGCGGAAGGACTTTGATGGCAACATCACGGGCGAGGTGCTCATCGCGGGCGCGATAGACTTCTCCCATACCACCGGCACCGATCTTCTCGGCGATGCGGTAGTGGCCCAGTTCAAGACCAACACCTAAGTCCTGGCCTAAGGTTCGACCCGCCATGGGGAAAGTGCTCCTTCCCCTCGCCCAGTCATTCTAGGCCGCTGGCACAAAGGGATCGACACAAAACCATGCCCAGCTTTCCGGCCGCTGCGGTCCTTACTCCAGCACAAAAATATTCTTCCCCGCGCACATCTCCTTCAGCACCTTCGGCCACACCGTGACGCTGACTTCTCCAAGATGCGCTTTGCGGAGCAACTGCATCAGCGTCCGCGACTGCCCGATTCCGCCGCCGATCGACAGCGGAATCTTATTGTTCAGAATCGCCTGGTGATACGGCAGTTTCATGAAGTCCAACTGCTTGGAGATCGTCAACTGCTGCTTCAGCGTCTCAGCCGTGACTCGAATTCCCATCGACGTCAGCTCATGGCGGCGCTTGGTAACCGAGTTCCATACCAGGATGTCGCCATTCAGGCCGTGCGTTTCTTTGCCGGTCTGACCGTGAGTGTTGGTCACCCAGTCGTCGTAGTCGGCAGCGCGCATTTCGTGTGGATAGCCGTCCTTCAAGGGCCAGCCAATGCCAACAATGAAGACGGCGGGATACTTCTGCAGCACCGCGGTCTCGCGCTGCTTGCGCGGCAGGTCGGGATACATGTCGAGAATTTCCTCGGCGTGCAAAAAGGTCAGTTTCTGCGGCAGATTCGGATAACGAGCGTCGTTCAATTGCGGAAACAGCGATTGCGCAAACTTTTCCGCGCCCACAATCACTTTCCAGATCTTGCCGACAATCGCCTTCAGAAAATCCAGGTTGCGCTGCTCGGCGGTGATGACGCGCTCCCAGTCCCACTGATCGACGTAGGCGGAGTGGTCGTGATCCAGAAAATAGTCCTTGCGAACGGCGCGCATGTCAGTACAGATGCCGGCGCCGACTTTGCAATCGAATTGCTTGAGCGCCGCGCGTTTCCATTTGGTGGCCGCCTGCACTACTTGCGCGTCGATGGGATGGAGGTTGCGATCGTTCGAAATATGAAACTGAACTGGGGTGCGCGACCCGTCGCGATCGAGCATGTCGTTGACGCCGCTCTCCACATCCACGATGAGCGGCACTTCGACCATCATCAGGTTGAGTTCCTTGCACAGGTTATCTTCGATATAGCGCTTGACCTGGAAGATGGCCTGCTGCGTATCTTTGGGGGTGAGCAACGAGCGGTAATCCCGCGGCAGAATCTTTTCCAATTCTTTGTAATCGCCGATTCCGGGGCCAGCCAGGTCGGCTTTCTTGTCTTTTTCTTTGTCTTTATCTTTGTCTTTTTCAAGGACAACCGTGGTCATCAGAATTTCTCCTTCAGGATTTCTGTTTGAACGGCGGATACCGCGCGCTTGCCACTCGGACACCACGCGCGACTACGGATGTTTTGGTTTGAGGGAAGAGGCAACGCCGGAGACTACCGAATGTGCGGTGCCGGCTTGGACAGCATCTGCATGCTTGCGGTGCTCCAGGACCGTCGCAGCGGTCAGCAGAATTCCAATAAGACCAAAGATTAACAATGCGAGCAGGGCCATGATCAGTATCGGCATCGCTACACCTCGCGGCTGCCAAAAATTGTCTCTCAGGAGGGTGGGCCCGGCTGTGACCCTAATCACTTGCTGATGTGACCTGGGGCCTCCAAGCGCGGTTTTGTCACCCGCGTTATCCCGTTCAGAATCACGTTCTTCGTGTGACTTGGGTCACTGCGGCTGCGACTCGGAACGATGAAACTCTCAACTAGGCAGCGGTGAGCTGCTGAGTTTTCCTACATCTGGTTTCTGGACGGTGGTATCGGTGGTGACTTTCGCAACACACGCACGACTGCGAAGGAGCAGCAAGAGTTCAACAGGTTGCAAAACTTCACAAGGAGAAGAAACGAAATCATGAAGACGACAAAGCTGTTGATGCTGGTAATGACAATCGCGGTGACCCTGTTCATCCTGATTCCCAATCTGTCATGGGCTGCCGACGACGGAGCCACTCTTTACAAAGCAAAATGCGCTATGTGCCATGGACCAGACGGAGCCGGCAAGCCCGCCATAAAGGCTCCGAGCCTGATCTCGGACGAGGCCAAGAAGCTTTCCGACGCCGACCTGGCCAAAGCCGTTGCGGAGAAGGCGAAGCACCCGGCTGGGGTGAAGAGTTTGGCCGCGGACGACGTGAAGGCGATTGTGGCCTACATTCGCACCTTGCAGAAATAGTTGTTGGCAGCAGAACCTGGCTGTAGTCATTGGCTGTTCCTCTCTGCACCAGGCCGCTGCCGCCAACTCGCGGACGGCGGCTGAAGAAAGCATGAGGGTGAGGATGAAGGTGTCCGGCCCAATTCGGCGGACGGAACGGAAAACTAGCCGAACCGTAGCCCGGCGGAACTCTTCTCCCCGGTTCGCTTCCCCACCGGGAACAGCCCCCCCGGGTCCGGATGCACATCACTCCGGACCCGGTTCCCTTCCCCTCGTTGGGCCGCTAAAGCCGTTCTTGACGGCTTACAAGTCTGTTCCGTCGCAGCCTAGTTTGGTCTCGCGGGTCCGTGTGGTGGCGGGGCGTGGCCCCGCCGGGACGGGGCCCTTCGGCTCCACTCCGGGCAAGCTCTGCCCCGTCACCACCCAAGCGTTTGATTTCCCCAAAACGGAATTCACGCTTGCGAGCAATCAGGAGCAATTTCGATGAGTAAAGCCCTGCTGTACGACGCGACGATGTGCATCGGCTGCAAAGCGTGTGAAGGCGCCTGCGCCGAACAGAACAAGCTGCCCTACGGCGACAAAGTGGCAGCCGAATCGGTGCAGTCGGAGCATAAATTCACGGTCGTTCTCACCAAGGACGACAAATTCATGCGCCGCCTGTGCATGCACTGCGAGCATCCGGCTTGCGCGTCGGTTTGTCCCGTCGGCGCCATGCATAAGACCAAGGAGGGCCCGGTCATTTACGACGTCTGGAAGTGTATCGGCTGCCGCTATTGCATGACGGCGTGCGCGTTTGCCCAGCCCAAGTACGAATGGCACTCGCTGAATCCGCGAGTCCGCAAATGCATTATGTGCCCGGACCGCGTGGTGGCGGGCAAGCAGACGGCATGCGCCGAGATCTGTCCAACCGGCGCCACCAAATTTGGAGAGCGCGACGACCTCATTCAGGAAGCACAAAATCGTATCCGCCAAAACCCGCCGAATTACTTGCCTCGTATTTACGGCCTCCACGAGGTTGGCGGAACGTCGGTCTTCATCCTTTCCAGCGTGAACGTCGAAGCCTACGGTTATCCAGCGTCGGCCAAGCTCGGCGACACTCCGATCCCCGAATACACCGGGCGAGTGATGGAGAAAGTTCCGGACTTTATCCCCGTCTGGACACTGGCGTTGGGAGGCATTTATTGGGTTTCGCATCGCCGCGAAGAAGTCGCCGCTGCGGAAGCCGAACTGAAGAAGAACGGGAGCAAGCGATGAAGTTCAAGCCGACCTTTTGGAGAGTGATATTCGTCGTGATCATGGCCCTGGGCCTCTACTCCACATTCATTCGCTTCTTCTACGGCCTGGGCGCGGTTTCCAACATGACGGACCAGTTCCCCTGGGGGCTCTGGATCGGCTTCGACCTGCTGTGCGGCGTCATGCTGGCGGCCGGCGGCTTCTGTATTGTCGCCGCGGTCTATCTTTTCAACGTCGAAACCCTGCACAGTGTTGTGCGCCCGGCGGTGTTGACGGCGTTCCTGGGCTATGTGCTTTTCATCGTCGGACTGCTGTTCGATCTTGGCCGCCCCTGGTACATCTGGCATCAGCTCGTCTACATGAATCCGCACTCGGTCATGTTCGAGGTCGGCATCTGCGTGATGTCCTACACTACCGTCCTCTTCTTCGAATTCCTTCCCAACGTGTTCGAGCGCTTCAACATGAAGACCCCGATCAAGTGGATCAAAAAGATCTACCCGGTGCTGATCATCCTGGGCGTCCTGCTCTCTACGCTGCACCAGAGTTCGCTCGGATCGCTTTATCTGATCATGCCGAGCAAGCTGCATCCCTTCTGGTACACGCCCGCCCTGCCGTTCCTCTTCTTCGGGTCGGCGGTTGCGGTGGGTTTGGCCATGACGATCTTCGAGTCCACGCAGAGCGCGAAAGCCTTCGGCCGTCACCTCGAACTCCCGGTTCTGGTCCAACTGGGCGGTGCCTTGCTGGTTGCCCTCTGGGTCAATGCCCTGCTGCGCTTCCAGGACTATCTCCATCGCGGCATGCTCGGACAAATCGTGAAACCCAGCTACGAAGCATATTTTCTATGGCTCGAACTGGCGCTGGCCTTTGTGATTCCAATCACCATGCTCAGCTTCAAGAAGGTCAGGCTGTCGCCAAACGGCTTGTATCTGGCTTCGATCTTCAGTCTGCTCGGGTTCATCACCAACCGGCTCAATGTCAGCCTCACCGGCTTTGAAACGTATGCCGGGCATCACTACTTGCCCAAGTGGACCGAGTTCTCGGTGACTCTCATGATCATGGCGCTAGGCTTCGCTTTGTTCGGGTTGGCGGTGAAGTACCTGCCCATCTTTCCGGCAGAACGCCATGCGGTGATGCAACCTGCCCGAACTGAAGCGAGGGCGGCAGGTGCTACAGCGGTGTTGGGCAATGCCGGAGACTGAGCCAATTCGCAGCGATCTCGGATGGAAGCGGCTGACCAACAGCATCAGTGCAAGATTGATCGGATCTCTGCTGGCGGTCATGGTCGTCATCTTCGGGCTCCTCGGCTACCTGAATATCCGCTTGCATCGCCAACGCCTGGAAGCCGCCACGCTGGCCAGCGCCGAGCGGGTCAGCGATGTCATCCGGCGCACGACCACGTACTACATGATGCGCAACGATCGTGAGGGACTCTACCACGCGATCCAAACCATGGCGGACGCGGGCGGCATGGTCAAGGTGCGCATCTTCGATCGGGAGGGGAGGATCAGCTACTCCACCGATCCCGCGGAAGTCAACCACGTCCTCGACAAGACGGCGGAAGCCTGCTACAGCTGCCACACCCAAGCCCAGCCGCTGGCGCGTCTGAACCGTCCCGACCGCTTTCGCATTTATCGCGCTGGCGGCCAGCGTGTGCTGGGAATTATCACTCCCCTCGAAAATCAACCTGGCTGCTCCAACGCCGACTGCCACGCGCATAGTGCCGCCCAGCAAGTTCTGGGCGTGCTTGACACCAATCTTTCCCTGGCGAACGCCGACGCACAACTTAAAGTCAGCAGCGCCCGCATGCTCGCTTACACGGCGGGGGCACTGCTAATGGTGGCGGTGTTGAGCTGGGTGTTCGTCTGGCGAGTGGTCGGCAAGCCCATCAAAGCGCTTAAGAACGGCACCGAACATCTTTCCCAGGGAGAGCTCGGATACCAGATCGAGGCGCGATCCCAGCACGAAGACGAAGTGGGGGACCTGGCACGTTCGTTCAACGACATGAGCCTGCAGTTGCGCGCGGCGAATGAAGAAATCGTCACCTGGGCGAAGACGCTGGAAGATCGCGTCCTCGAGAAGACGAAGGAAGTCAAACGCGCCTACGATCACGTGCTGCACGTGGAAAGAATGGCGTCCGTGGGAAAGATGGCGGCCGTGGTGGCGCACGAAGTCAACAACCCGCTCTCTGGAATCCTCACTTACTCCAAACTGCTTCGCCGGTGGGTGGAGTCTGGCCAAGTCGAGAATGAAAGACGGCAGGAGGCGATCGAATGTCTGGATCTGATCGCCGCCGAAAGCCGGCGTTGCGGTGAACTCATCAAGAACCTGCTCACTCTTTCTCGCACCGCGCCCATGAACGTACAGTTGACCGACCTGCGTACGGTGATCGATCGTTGCCTGCTGCTTGTGCGGCATAAACTGGACCTGGGCGGAATCGAACTGCAACTCAAGCTGGCGGAAAACCTGCCGCAGGTACCTTGCGATCCCGCTCAAATTGAACAAGTCCTGCTCGCGCTGATCATCAATGCCATCGATGCCATGCCCCGCGGCGGTAATCTTTGGGTCGAAACCAGGATCGAAACTGGGCTGAGTAGCGCCGAAAATGAAATCAAAATCCAGGTGCGCGACGACGGAACGGGCATCCCCCCCGACGTCTTGCCCCATATCTTCGAACCTTTTCTAACCACGAAAGAGAGCGGCCGCGGAGTCGGCCTGGGCTTGGCGATCAGTCGCGGCATCGTCGAGCGCCACCACGGCCGCATCGAAGTCGAATCCGAGCCGGGCCGGGGCACGACCTTCACCATAACCCTGCCGGCCCCAGTCCAAAAAGATGAAGGTTCGCTGGCGGGCGCCGGAGCCAGCAATGCCGCAACGAAGGTGAGGTGAATGCAGTGAGCACCCAAGGGAAACTGCTGATCGTGGACGACGAACTGAGTGTGCGCGACTCGCTCGCCAAGTGGTTCCGCGAGGAAGGCTACGAAATTGGCACGGCGGAGAACGCCAACGACGCACTAACCCGCCTGGCGGAACAACGCTGGGATGCGGCCCTGGTTGACATCAAGATGCACGGCACCGATGGCATCGAACTGCAGCGCCGCATGCACGAAGTCGACCCCGAGCTCCTCGTCATCATCATGACCGGCTATGCCTCGGTCGAGACCGCAGTCGCGGCGCTGAAGAATGGCGCCTACGATTACGTGACCAAGCCGCTCGACCCGGACGAGATCGCCCACTTGGTGAAGAACGCGCTGGCGCACAAACGAACCGCCCAGGAGAACGTACTCTTGCGCGAGACCGTCGCCGAAGTCGCGCGTCCAGGAGAACTGATCGGCCAGAGCAGCGCCATGCGTAAGATCTTCGACGCCATTGAGACCGTCGGTCCCACCGACGCGACCGTGCTCGTCACCGGAGAGAGCGGCACCGGCAAGGAACTCGTGGCGCGTGCCATCCATCACGCCAGCCCAAGAAGATTTCATCCCCTGGTAGTCATTCACTGCGGCGCGCTGACCGAGACGCTGCTTGAAAGCGAACTCTTCGGTCATGAGAAGGGCGCGTTTACCGGCGCGCAGTACCGCAAGAAAGGCAAATTCGAAATTGCCGAAGGCGGAACGGTTTTCCTGGACGAGATCGGCGACATCACGCTAAAGACGCAGACCGATCTGCTGCGCGTGTTGCAAGAGCGCGAAATCACCCGCGTCGGCGGCAACCAGATCGTCAAGGTGGACTTCCGCTGCATCGCCGCCACCAACAAGGATCTGGAAAAATTGATCGAGGAAGGTAAATTCCGTCCCGACCTTTTTTACCGGCTCAACGTCTTCCGCATCGAACTGCCGCCGCTGCGCAGCCGGCGCGACGATATCCCGGTGCTGGTGGATCACTTCGTCCGCAAGTTCTCTCTGGCGATGAACAAACGCATCAGCCGGGTTACACCCGCGGCCATGAACCTATTGCAGCAGCAACCATGGCTGGGAAACGTTCGCGAACTGGAAAACGCGGTCGAGCGCGCCATGGTTGTAGGACAAGAGCCGGAGTTGCGCGAACAGGACTTCATCTTCAAGCCCCAAACCCTTTCCAACGGATCGAGCAAGACCCTTGAAGATATGGAGCGAGCTCACATCCTGCGGGTGCTGGAAGAGTGCGGAGGCAATCAAAGCCGAGCCGCCGAAATCCTAGACATCGACCGGGTCACTCTCTATCACAAGCTGAAAAAGTATGGATGGACGCGGACTCCGGTGGAAACGCGGTGAAGGTGTTAGGTGTTAGGTGTTAGGTGTTAGCAGCCCGTGGTGCAAGTCTGGATTCCGGAACGGAAAAGGATTGGGTGATCCACAGGGATTGTTCGTAGACTTCAGGCATGGCGATGGGGACGCGCAAGCAGCGGGAGAAGCAAGAGGAGATTTGGATCGCGCAGCAGGAGTTGGCATCGGCTCCGGGGCATCCGTTTTATCAGCGTTTGAATGAGTTGTTGGAGGCCGAGGGCTTCGACGAGTTTGTCGAGAAGCGGTGCGCGAAGTTCTATGCGGAGAAGTACGGGCGTCCGTCGCTGACGCCGGGCATCTATTTCCGCTCGCTGCTGATCGGGTATTTCGAGGGCCTCGGGGCGGAACGCGGGATAGCCTGGCGGCTGGCGGACTCGCTGGCGTTGCGGCGTTTTGTGGGCATCGGGCTGGACGAGTACACGCCGGATCACTCGACGATTTCGCGGACGCGGCGGCTGATCGATCTGGACACGCATCGCGAGGTGTTCGGCTGGGTGCTGGGCGTGCTGGCGGATCGTGGGCTGCTGAACGGTCAGCGGGTCGCCATCGATGCGACGACGCTGGAGGCGAACGCGGCGATGCGTTCGATTGTGCGGCGAGACACGGGGGAGAGTTACGAGGAGTTTCTGCGCGGGCTGGCGAAGGCGTCGGGGATCGAAACGCCGACGCGGGAAGACCTGGCGCGGTTGGACCGCAAGCGCAAGAAGCGGATGTCGAACAAGGAGTGGAAGAGTCCGGCGGACGGGGATGCGCGGATCGCGAAGATGAAGGATGGGCGCACGCATTTGGCGCACAAGGCCGAGCACGCGGTGGATATGGACACGGGCGCGGTGCTGGCGGTGACGCTGCAAGGCGCGGATCAGGGCGACACGGCGACGCTGGATGAAACGTTGAGCGAGGCCGGGATGGCAGTGGCGGAGCAGGTGGGGCGCGAGGCGGAGTTGCGGCCCGACGAAGAGCCGAAGGTGAACGTCAACGGGATCGAAGAGACGGTAACCGACAAGGGCTATCACAGCGGCGCGGTGGTCGAGCGGATGAAGGCGTACGGGGTGCGCAGCTACATTCCGGAGAAGAAGCAGAAGGGGCGGAGGAACTGGGCGGGCAAAGCGGCCGAGCAGCAAGCGGTGTACGCGAACCGGCGGCGGGTGCAGGGCAGCTACGGCAAGAGTTTATTGCGGCGGCGGGGCGAGTTGGTGGAGCGCAGCTTCGCGCACTGCTACGAGACGGGTGGGATGAGGCGCTGCCACTTGCGCGGACGGGAAAACATTTTGAAGCGGCAGTTGGTTCATGTCGGCGCGTTCAATCTGAGCTTGATTTTGCGGAAACTGTTGGGTGCAGGCACGCCGCGGGAGTGGAAGAACCTGCGTTCGGCGGCGGTTCGGCTTGTTTTGTTCGTGTTTCAACGCAGGAACACGCTGAACCCGTCCGGCAGAAGCCGCCACACGAGTTTCCGCCCCATCAACTTAGTCCGGCCGCTCTGCCGCTCCCCCAGAATTGTCAGCACTTGCACCACGGGCTGTTAGGTGTTAGGTGTTAGGTGTTAGGTGTTAGGTGTTAGGTCTTAGGTGTTAGGTCTTAGGCCTCAGGCTTCGGGCCTCAGGCTTTGATTCGGTACTCAGTCCTTTGACCTAAAACCTAACACCTAAGACCTAAGACCTGCTCCTATGCTGCTGCAACTGTTGCCGATCGGGAATCTGGAGGACGGGCTGCTGAAAGCTCTGCGTCCCGCCATGGAAGAGACTTTTCGCGTTCCCTGCGAAGTGCTCCCCGTCCGGCTGGATCCCGAGTTCGCCTTCCATGGCGAGCGGCAGCAGTACCACTCCTCGGAGATGCTGCAGCGCATGCAAAGTTTTCTTAGCGCCGACTCCTGGCGATTGCTGGGCGTCGCCGGCGTGGATCTCTACATCCCAATTCTCACCTTTGTTTTTGGCGAGGCGCAGATGGGCGGCCCTTGCGCCGTGGTCTCCGCGCACCGTTTGCATCAGGAGTTCTACGGCCTTCCGCCCGATCCGGAACTGTTTCGCCAGCGCGTGATCAAGGAAGCGGTCCACGAACTGGGCCACACCCTGAGTTTGACGCACTGCGACGACTACCGCTGCGCCATGGCCCCTTCCCACGCCGTGGAGTGGATCGACCTCAAGGAAAGCACCCTGTGCGCCGGCTGCCGAGCCGTGGCCACGCCGATGGCGCAGATCTCATCGGCGCGAATCTTCTGAACGATACTTCTGAAAGCGCCAATACGCTGAATTCCGAGCTTGAGGGTGTCTGCCATTTTGCATGACCGTTCGGCAAGTTTCACTGGGGAGATTCCCGTTTTGACTATGTTTACTAATCGGTACTGGTGGGGGTACCCCCCCTCCCCCCTATCTAGTAGAATCAGCATTTTACGGGGATTTTTCCGCTAGATCTTTGACTTTAAAGGAGTTAACTTACAAAATCTAGAAAACACAGCAGTTAGCGGAAAGCTTTCCGGGCTCGACATTGGAAACAAAGGAGTTAGTACTTACTAAGTCACGCAAAATCTAGATTTCAAAGAACTTACTTAAAATTGCGGCTACAGCCGCTTTGGACTGTCGCCTGTTTCTTATTCCTGTTTCTTATTATAACTCGCGATGTCAACTATTGGCAGACTCACAGCCCTCCGTGGAACCGTCCGAATGCGTGGGCAAGCATTAGTGACATGATCAGGATGCCCGCCCCGAGGACGAGCACGTGCTGGGTCTTGCGCAGATTGAAACTGCCGACACGACAGACGAGCAGGTATCCGACGGCAAGGTTGAACAGGCCCCATAGAACATTGACCGTCGAGGAGGACAAGCCTACCCCCGGTGGTGATGCGAAGGGGCTCTGGAAGGCATGTCCCGAGATCCCATTGCCGAGATGGGGCAGGGTGTTGGCGAGAAATGCGCCTCCGAAGAAGTACGCCACGTAGTGGTACCAGCGCATGGTTGCTCCCTTCTGGGTGCCAAAGCATAATACTGCGGAACCAATTTTTCAGGCCAGCACCCACGTCTCGAAAAGCGAAGCTGTGAAAAAACCATCCACAAAGTTAATTGACAGAGTTAGAAAGCGGGGTAAGCTCTGGGCATGAGCGAGCCCTTACTGCGCAGGATCAATCGCGAGCAGATGATGTGGCGGGCCGTCGACGTGGAACAGTTGATCGGGGAAGATCATCCGGCGCGGGCCATCTGGGAACTAGTCGGGCGCTTGGAACTGGATGGTTTCTACGCGAGCATCGAGTGCAGCGAAGAAGAAGGCGGGCGACCCGCTTATGATCCGCGGCTTTTGATCAGTTTGTGGATTTACGCCTACAGCCAGGGGATCGGGTCGGCGCGGGAGGTGGCGCGGCGCTGCGAGTGGGAGCCGGCACTGCAATGGCTGACGGGATGCGAAACCGTGAACTACCACACGCTGTCCAGTTTCCGGGTGGAGTATCGGGTGGAGTTAGACGAGTTATTCACGCAAGTGCTGGGGCTGATGAGTGCGGAAGGACTGATCACGCTGGAGCAGGTGGTGCAAGACGGAACCAAGATCAAGGCCCAGGCGGCGAGCGACAGCTTTCAAGGCGAGGCGAAGATTGCACAGCACCTGGAACGGGCGCGGCGACGCGTGCGCGAGATGGGGGACCCGGATCAAGAAGAGGGACCGGGTCGGGTGGAACAGGCGCAGCGGCGAGCGCGACGCGAGCGGCAACAGCGGCTGGAGCGGGGACTCGAAGAGCTGCAGAAACTGCGCCCCAGCAAGCCGCGGGCGCGGGTCAGCGTGAGCGAACCGGAAGCCCGCCGAATGCGGCAGGCCGACGGCGGCATCGCGCCCAACTACAACGTGCAAATCGCGGCCGACGCCGCGCAGTCGCTGATCGTGGACGTGCAGGTGACCCAGGCCGCCAATGACAGCGAGCAACTGGCGCCTGCCGTCGGACGCATCGCCGCACGCCTGGGCCGCAAGCCGCAGCAGATGCTGGCCGACGGAGATTACACCAACCGTCGCAGCATCGAGGCGATGGCGGAGTTGGACGTCGACTATGTAGGCAGCCTCCGTAAAGGCGGCGCGGAGAAAGACAACACCGGCACTGGACGCTTCACCACTGCGGTCTTCATCTACGATGCCGAGCGCGACCACTATGTTTGCCCCGGAGACAAGCACCTGCGCTACGAAGGCCGCCACAAACACAAGTCGGGAAACTTTTTCTACCGCTACGAAGCGCAGGCCTCGGACTGCCAGAACTGTCCGCTAAAACCACAATGCTGTCCGAGCAATCAACATCGTGGCCGCGGCCTGCTGCGCACCGAAGAAACCGCAGCCATGATCGCCTTTCGTAAGAAGATGGCCACGCCCGAGGCGCAGAAACAGTATCGCCGACGCAGCCGGGTGATCGAGTTCTGCCACGCCTGGATCAAAAGCAAACTGGGATTGCGCCAGTTCCACCTGCGCGGCTTGGCCAAAGTGCAAATGGAAATGCTGTGGGCCTGCCTCACCTACAACCTGCAACAGTGGATCCGTCTGCGCAAACTGCAAATCGCAACCGCAACCCCCTAACCCGCCCCCACCCAAAGCCGCGAGACAAAAATCGAGAAATCCCCTGCGCAACCCAAACCACGCTTCCAGTTCCCCCACCACTTTCACCAACCCGCGTTCTTTTCAGGGCTATCCTTAAAGATGGTTTTTTCACAGCTTCAAAGCGCGAGACGTGGGCCACCCGCCCAGTTTTCGGGATGTGCCCATTGAAAACAAAGGAGTTACTAGTTACTAAGTCGGCAAAATCTAGATTTCAAAGAACTTAGTGACAATTACGGCTACAGCCGCTTTGGACTGTCGTTTGTTTCTTATTCCTGTCTCTTATTATAACTCGTGATGTCAACTATTGTATGGCGAATTAAGCTGCGCCACCCGCCCCCTTATCGAGGGCCACCCACCTCGTCACAGTAGAGATCCTTTCGGACCTGAAGGATCAGGCGAAAACGTTGGTCCGCGAACGCATTCCTTATCCTCTCGATCGTGCTTGAATGCCATTGTTCGCTGGCGGTTGCAAACACAATCTGTTGTACCGCGAGTCTCTTCCCTAGGTCCAAGTATTTTGAAATAACTTCTGACTCCTCCTTGTCGTTTTTCCCCAAGCGGCCGTCTTTCTTCGCTTCTCCAATCGTTAGAAATCCATCTACTATGCAATTCAAATCCACTTCATACGCGGGCTTGTCGACATCCTTTTCGCTGTATTCCAGCTCGGGGACATGGAGAAAGCTGTCCTGTGACATTCGACGGAGCAGGTCGAGAGCTAACAGCGGGACCTGCATATTGTGCTCCAGCCCTAGGTACACCAGTTCGTCCAGCTGATAGTACAAATGTGGCTGATCTGGGTGGCGCCAGTGCTTACGAACAAAAACTTGCTCTCGGTGGCAACGCTTGCAAGTGAACCCGTCCGTGAGCTCGCCTAGAGGTATCCAATCCACGCGCCTGCAGTATTGGCATTGCAGAACAAAACCTCGGTAGAGGACAGCGGATGATGCGAGGCGATCAAGGATTTCGGCGGCTTTACTTTCATTCCCGAGGGCCTCACTCAGCGAATCTAGATCGAAATAGCGTCGGCCTCCAAGCATGTCGCCCCTTAGATGGTCGCCCTCTTCGGGTTTGCTTTTATCCAGGAATGCCGATGCAAATGCCTGTCCGCTTTGGGATCGGAGAAACTCTGCCAGAGCAGCGAGCCCACCGAACTTCTGGCACGCATTCTCCGCGTAGAATCCCTTGTCGGATATCGAACAAGACAGGCCGCACGGGCGTGCAACGTCTCTGAAGATCTCTAGTGGCTCCGGGATGCGGATTGACGGACGGGGAACGGACGATTCGGCGGAGGCGCCGCCGAACACCATAAAGCTCGGGCAGAAATAAGTAGGACCCTCAGATGATATGCGTACGTCCTTCGCTGTGAAGTACGGTGCACCCATTAGTCTTTCGCCAAGGACGTGATGCCGTGGGAGGTGATACTTGCTGATGTTCAATTCCGTCAGCCACCTATGTTTCTGGGGATTGACAGTTTCAAAGTTCTTGGGCAGAGGGGTCTCAAACAACGGGATTACGCCATCGTCCGGGATCGCAATAGACCGCAGGACGGACGCGTTATTTGCTTCGTAGTGGCGTATGGGATAGATCGGAATCATCTCACTGGCAATAGCCACTTGGCACTGCACATGCCCGATTGCGGCTTCCGAGAGTCGGGCCCTTATTTGTTCGAGATGCGGATCCGGTAAGGTCGCGCTAATCAACCTCATCCCGCCGTAACGCTGCGTGTTCCCGCTTGCCAAGCTCGCTAGGTCATTTACGAAGTGGAAGCGTTCGTCAACGGCTAGCGTCTTCGACGCTGGCGCTAGTGCGTCCGCTGTCACGGATGGAGGAATCCACAGCACTCGCGTTCGCATGCGAGACAACGCATAATACAGCGCGAAGTCTTCTACGCTCGTTCCCGCAACGGCTAGGACCAGTTCCGTCGCGTCGGAATATCGTGCTGGCCTGTAAAATCCGAGCCCGGTCATAGAAAGTCGGGTCGGCAGGGACCGCAGTTTCTCGCGGATCGCGTCGGCTGAGGTACCCGTCAAGAACTCAGCGGAGCTGATGTCTTCATAGCCTTTCACGACGAGGTGAATGAGGAGGGGAACTTCGTCTGCCGTACTGCCGCACTCGATCACCCCCAAGTTCATCTTCGCGAGCTGTGCTTGTAGCTTTGCATTCACGCTACCAAACGATGATGCCCACCACAATGGAGGAAAAGGAGCTCGGTCGTCAACCTTCAATACGCGAGGCGGATGCTCGACGTAGGGCAGAATGTCCACGATGTCCGTATGCGGATAGTGGGGAATGCTGCCCGCAACAACGGCGCCGGCCTCAACTATCCACTGCTGAAAATGGAAAGGCGCGAGGCGTTCCTTCAATTCTTGTTGCAACTCGGCTGAAACCTCAAAGGTTGCCAGGCCGACATGGCGAAGATCGTCGCGGATCTTATCCGCGGCTTGTGGGTGAGCCTTCTCGCCGATCTGCTGCTCCCACCCTGCGAGATGACCTTGATATATCTCCTCGAATCTAGCTGGTTCCTCGATCTCCAAGTCCCGTCCGGTTCTTCTGTAAGCTTCGAGGTAGTCCGGGTCGAAACGTTCCAGAATTCTCCAAAAGAGCGGATCAATTTGCTTGCCGTCAGTAGGGACGATTATGTTTCCACACCCTCCCCACATTCGGGTGAAGTACTCGATGATTCGCAGGCAGCTGCTTTGCCACTGGGGGTCCTTGGCATCCACCAGCACGGCCAACCGTCCCGGCCGGACGCTCGTGCTGATAGTCAGATTTCGCATTTGAACAATCCTAGTCGAAGTGGCTCGCGGATTTCTTGTCGGGATCTAGTGTACGGCGCGGCTGAAGCCTCGCCTCTTCAAAACGGATTTCGATTGGCTTGCGGCATCGCTGAAGCGATGCCCTGATACGAGCCTCTCTTGCATCGCCTGCAAACGCCACCGGCCGCCCGGAAATCCGGGCGGCCGGCGTTTCTGCGGTCCTCTCTTCAACGCGAGGCTGGTTCGCCTCCGAGGCCGCGAGCTTGACTTAGGACAGGAAGAACTCTTTCGCCAGCGGCAACCACTCCTGGTCGGGGATGTGGGTGGAGAGATCCTCCAGGGCTTCTCCACCATCCTGGGCCAGGGCGCCGAGCGCCATCGCCGGCATGCGGCGTTGCAGGCGGCTTGCGGACTCCTCGGTCCACCAGCGGGCCAGCGCTCCACCGAGCAGGTTGCGGAAGCTGGTCTTGGCGTCGGGCGCTTGCACGGTCAGCAGCCAGCCTTCTCCGTAGGGATCGCGGAGCGCCAGCTTCGGATCCTTCTCGACGGCTTGGTTGATGTTCGACACCGTGCCTTCGATGGGCGAGACCATTGCGACTTCACAGCCGTCGCGCTGCAGGGTGCACATTTTCTGGCCCTGGCGAATCCACTGGCCGCGCTGGGGCAGCGTGATGCTTTCCAGCTTGCCGGCTAGCTTGGAGGCAAAGTCATCCATGCCGACCCGCACCAGGCTGGGGCTCTCGCTCAACGCCCAGGTGTGGCCGGGGTGATAGCGCAGGTTCGCTGGGACCTCGAAGCCGCCGACCAAGGGCGCTTGTAAGCGAGCCTCCGTGTTCTGCTCTGCCGCAGCGGCCTGCAACGCCGGTTTCACAATCGCGTGGCGGGTGCGGAAATAGTCAATCAGCAAGAAGGCTGCGAAGAAGAAGAGAACCAGTAGGACCGTCATAAGTCACCTCGTCACTTATTTCGTTGGGGGGCCGGCTTGCGAGCCACTCAGCACTTTTCTAAAGGCAATCGCCATGCCAAGACTAGGCGAGTTGCGAG
>CAWDPH010000004.1:0-1348123 GCA_963804135.1 uncultured Acidobacteriaceae bacterium
AGCCATGCTCGGGATTGCAGGAGCCTACCTGCTGCGAGCCGTGGCGGAATCGGGGTCATTGCCGCAGTGGGTGGTGGTAGCGCTTGCCCTTGCCTATGCGGGAATGTGGTTGCTATGGGCGGCTCGGGTTCCGACAAACACCCCCTTTGCCAGTGTCGCGTACGCCGTGACCTCGGCCTTGATTCTCGCCCCCATGCTCTGGGAGCTCACGCTGCGTTTCAAGATATTGCCTGCCTCGGCGACCGCCGGAGTGCTGATCGCGTTTGTGGCCGGGGCATCGGCCCTGGCATGGAAACGCAATCTGGCACCGGTTGTCTGGATCGCCAACATCGCCGCGGCATTCACGGCTCTCGCGTTAATGATTGCCGCACACGATCTGGCGCCGTTCATTTCGGCGCTGCTCATCATGGCTCTGGCCAGCGAATTCGCGGCGGATCGTAATCGCTGGCTGCGCCTCCGTTTTCTGGTGGCGCCTGCGGCGGACCTTGCCGTTTGGATTCTGATCTACATCGATTCGCTGCCGGAAAACGTCCGCTTGGACTACGCGCCCGTGCAGATTGCGGCGCTGCTCACACTCCCATCGGTACTGTTTTTGATTTACGGGGCCAGCGTTACCTTTCGAACTACTTGGTTGCGCCAGCGGATCACCATCTTCGAAATCGCTCAGACCGTCATCGCGTTCCTGCTGGCGGCCTTCAGTTGGTTCTGGTTCGAGCCTGCCGATCGCGTGGGTTTGGGGATTTTCTGCTTGTTATTCTCGGCCGCTTGTTACCTGGTAGCGTTTGTCCGCTTCGACCGCTGGCGGGAGCGACGTAACTACTGGGTGTATTCCATCTGGAGCGCGTTGTTGCTCCTGGCGGGCAGCTTTCTTTGTCTGCCGCCGGCGCTGTTGGCGTTCTGGTTGAGTGCGGCGGCAATTCTTGTCACTGTGGTGGGCGTCCGAACCGCCCGCTTGACGCTGGAGTTCCATGGCTTGGTGTACCTGGGTGCGGCCGCCTTTGCATCCGGCCTGTTAAAGTATGCCGCCCGTGCCCTCGCCGGAACGTTTCCCAACGCCCCGGGCTGGATGGTCTGGCTGGTCGCTGCTTCCGTGCTTCTCTGCTACGCCGTTGGAGGGCGATTCCCGGGAGAACGGTGGAACCAGCGGCTAATGCGGCTGCTCTCGGCAATACTGGCCGTCAGCGCCGCCGCCACCCTGTTGGTCTCGGCCCTGGTTTGGCTGGCGTCGGTAGGTATGACTCCCGGGGCATCCCATATCGCCGTGATCCGTACGCTGATTACGTGCGCTCTGGCGCTCACCCTCGCCTTCGGAGGCTCGCGCTGGCAGCACATCGAACTGGTGTGGACCGCGTACGTCACACTGGCCTTGGTCACGGCCAAGCTTCTGTTCGAAGACTTGCCCCACGGGCACTCGGGATCCATCGCCATCTCGATCTTTCTCTACGCGATCGCTCTGATTAGCGTTCCTCGCATGGCGCGCCTGGGATCGCAACGTAAGAGAGTCGAAAGCGCGTCGAAGGACTGATGTTCCAGGGGTTCGCGGGATTAGTTGGTGCTGTGGACGACCAGGATCATACCGGGGCGCAGGGCTGCGACATTCTGGTTGTCATGCTTCAGGGCGGAAACCGTCGTGTTGTAGGAGGTTGCGATCGAAGACAGGGTCTCGCCGCGCTTGACCTTGTGATGCCTCACGGTGGGTTGGGCGCTTGCCGATGCGGTCTGGGTTGCGGCGTGACGTTTTGAGCGACTGGGGCGTTTACTGATACTCGTGCTCGCGACCTGCGTTTCGCCCGCGCTCCGAGTGACGGGCAGGTGCAGATACAAAACCCTTCTTCCCGCGAGGCTGCTTCCTTTGAGGTGGTTCCAGCCGCGAAGCATTTTCGCGGAAACGCCAAAATTCTCGGCCACCGACTCCACTGTGTCGCCTTTGCGCACCTTGTAGTGGGTGATGGCATGGGCGTAGCTGCTGGTATCGCTCTGTTTGCCGGGGGCGATGGGGATGATCAGTCGGGCCTCGGGCGGGAGCGAATCGCCATTCAGGTCTTTGTTATTCAGATCATTGGCTTCGGCGATGGCTTTCGAAGTGGTGTGGAAAGTTCGGGCAATCGAGGCGAGCGTTTCTTCACTCTGCACTTTGTGGTAACGCCACCAGACGCGCTTGTCGGCTGGAATCGAGGCGACCGCGGTCTGAAATTTGTCGGCCGTCCCGGCGGGCAGGTGCAGTTCGAATGCACGATCCTTGGGCGTGGTCAGCCGGAGCAGGCTGGGATTCAGATCAAGCAAGTCGGAGGTTGTGACATCGACGCACTCGGCCGCAAGCCGGAGGTCGATGGGATAGTCGATCTTGACCGTGTCGTAAGGAACCGGCTTTTCCTTCACCACCGAATCCAGCCCGTACTGCGAGGGATTCTTGGCCATGATGGTAACGGCCACGATGATGGGAACGTAGTTGCGGGTTTCTTTCGGCAGCACGTTGCGGCGGTAGAGTTCCCAGAAATCGGCGTAGCCGGTGCGTTTAACGGCGCTTTGGACGGTACCGGGACCGGAGTTGTACGCGGCCATGGCCAGGTACCAGTCTCCGAACTGGGTGTAGAGATCTTTCAGATGGTGGGCGGCGGCGCGGGTCGCCTTTTCTGGATCCTGCCGGTCATCGACCCACCAACTGCGCTCGAGCCCGTAGCCTTTGGCGCGAGTCCCCATGAACTGCCACATGCCGCGAGCGCCGGCTCGGGAAACGGCCAGGGGATGGAATCCGGATTCAGCCTGGGCAAGATAGATCAGTTCCTGGGGAACGCCTTCTTCCCGCAGGGTGCGGCGGATCATGTCTTCGTAGCGCCCGGAACGGGCCAGAGCGTGTTCCAGGGTGCCGCGTCCGCGGTTGGAGAAATAGTTGATGTAACCGGCGACCGGGTCGGTCATGACCAGCGGCAAATCGGAATGCGTGGATTTGAGTTCGGCTTCGGCCTTGGCCTTGATGGTTGGGTCGACGGCGGGGGTGGCTTCGTTAGCTTCGTCAATCGGCGCGGGTTCCGACTTTTGCTCGGCAAAGCCGTCGCCCTGCTGCAAGGCGGCAAGTTCGAGGCCGTTGATGCCGTCGAGGATGCGGTCGAGTTCGCGCGCCAGGCGGTCGTCGGAACGGAGATCGAATCCGCTGCCCAGAAGTTGGTTGAAGGCGGCGTCGAAATTCTGCTTGGCGGCTTCGAGGTGCCCGGCGCGATAGTTATCCTGCCCTGTCTGGTAATCTTTTTCGACGCGCGCGATCAGGCCGGCTGCGGGATCGACTTGGAGCGCCGGCGGAACCTGCGGCTTCGCTTGCGGTTCGGCGGCGGCGGTTTGCTGCTTTTGCGGATCGGGCGGGCTGCTGGCCGCGACCAGGGCTGGGGCCTGAGCTTGAGCTGGAGGCTTGAAGGACGATTTCTGGGCGCTTTGGCAAGCGAGGGTCGCCGCCAAAGTTACCGACAATGCAGCCGCGATCAGAATCGCCAGGTGCGAGTGAGAAGAAAGCCTCATATTTTCAAAAACTTACCACAACCGTTTCCGGGCCAGAGCGAACGTTTTCTAGTATGAGATGGTACTATCGCAAAATTCGTTGGGTCAACGCCACAGAAGACACGTAAGCGCCATTACTTTGGGAACCGGTAGCTAGGTTACGGCAGGCTGGCGGAGGATAGCAAGCGGGGCCGTGGCGCCCGGGGGGGCTATCGGTGACAGTCGGGCGGGCGGTGCACCAGCCTACGCTTCATGATTGTCATCCTGAGCGCAGCGAAGGACCTGCTGTCCCGTGCGCCGAGAAGAAAGCAGGTCCTTCGCTCAGATGACAAAGTTCGACTAGACGACAAAGTCCGACTAATTAAGAGTCCAGATTTCAGGTAGATTGCTAAAGAGAATCGGTTTGTTGCCGACGAATCTTACATCGTTCTGGATACATCGAAGCCAAATATGAAAGCCATACAGGTAAAGCGAACGGGTGGGCCGGAAGTCATGGAACTGGTGGACTTGCCGGTTCCGCAGCCGAAATCGAACGAAGCCGTGGTGAAGATTGAAGCGGTGGGCGTGAACTTTATCGACGTCTATAACCGCGAAGGCCGCTACCCGGCGGCGCTGCCGTTTGTGCCGGGACAGGAAGCGGCGGGCGTGGTTTCGGCGGTCGGCAGCGAGGCACACGAGGTCGCCGTTGGGGATCGTGTAGCTTACACCCTGGCGCTAGGAAGCTATGCCGAGTACGCCGCGGTGCCGGCTGACCGTCTGGTGAAGATTCCGGCGGGGGTTGGAGCGCGCGACGCTGCGGCCGCCATCTTACAGGGGATGACAGCGCACTACCTTTCTCATGACACGTATAGGCTGAAGAAAGGCGAGACAGCGCTGGTCCATGCCGCAGCCGGCGGAGTTGGGTTGCTGCTGGTGCAGATGGCGCACAACATTGGGGCGCGCGTGATTGCGACGGTTTCGACCGAGGAAAAAGCCAAGTTGGCGCGAGCGGCGGGAGCCGACGAAGTTATTCTTTATACCCAGGTTGATTTTGAGGCGGAGACAAAACGGCTGACCGGTGGCAAGGGCGTGGATGTGGTGTATGACTCGGTAGGCAAGACGACGTTCGAAAAGGGTCTGAACCTGCTGCGTCCGCGCGGCATGATGGTGCTCTACGGAGCTTCCAGCGGACCGGTTGCGCCGCTTGATCCGCTGGCGCTTACGCAGAAGGGGTCGATGTTCCTGACGCGGCCTTCGCTGGGGCATTACATTATCACCGCCGAGGAGTTGCAAGAGCGCGCCGCAGCGGTCTTCGGCATGATTCGGGACGGCAAACTCAAGTTGCGAATCGAACACCTGTATCCGCTGGCCGAAGCGCAGCAGGCGCACCGCGATCTGGAAGGGCGGAAGACCACGGGGAAGTTGCTGCTGCTGCCTTAAGTGGTGACGCTGAGTTGTGACGCGGCTTGCCGCATTGCCGGACTTCGCCGGGCTGGACAGCCGAGGGCGGCTGTCGGCTGTTCCTGCGTGAGTGCCCAATTGCGCTGAGATCAGATGCCGTTTGTGGAATTGAAAAACTCGCCTCATGCGGCCGGAGTTCGACCGGTTCAGATTCATTATCGGGATGTGGGCAGCGGTCGGCCGCTGGTTTTCTTGCATGGGGGGTGGGGTTATGGGGTGTATCCCATCGAGCGGCAGATCGCGGCCTTCAAGGGCCATGTGCGCTTTGTGATTCCGGATCGATCTGGACATGGGCGCTCCTCTCCATTGCTTACGCAACTGCCTGCCGATTTTCATCAGCGCGCAGCGGAGGAGACGCTGCTGGTGCTCGATGCGCTGGGGATCGAGCGCGCGGTTCTTTGGGGACACAGCGACGGGGCGGTGATTGCCGCGATGATTGGACTGTCCGCTCCGCGGCGGTGCGAGCGTTTGATTCTGGAAGCATTTCATTTTTATCGGGACAAGCCTGGCTCGCGCAGTTTCTTCTCGGGCTTTGCCAATCATCCGGAAAACGTCAATGAAAAGATACAAAGTTTGCTGGCGGCGGATCATGGTGCGGAACGCTGGAGCGAAGTAGTTCAGCGGAATTGCCGGGTCTGGTTGAAGCTGGCGGCCGGGAGCACGCGACCGGGCGAGGCCGCGGGCGAGGACCTCTATGACGGCCGCCTGCGCGAGATGAAAGTGCCAGTGACATTTGTGCATGGGAGGCACGATCCGCGAACCGAGCCGGGGGAGATAGAGCGAGCACACGAAGCGCTCGCCGGCGCGGAGGCGCGATTTATCTTTATCGAGGATGGGCGGCACAGCCCGCACAGCGAAAAGGAATCTTGGCGGGAATGCAATGGGATTCTTCGTGAATTAATGGCCATTAAGTAGAGCGTGTTTCACAAATCGTTTTGGGAAGGGCACGGCTTCAGCCGTGCCGTTTAGGGCCAGGAAAAATGCGGGCTTTAGCCCCTGAGGGCCGCACCTTCCGACCCGAAAAGGATTTATGAAACTTTTTGCCGGGTGGCCGGTGCCGGTCCGCCCTACGCGGTCTGCGACTTTTTCTGCCGTGAGTAGTTGTTCAGATACGCGGGCAGCTCTCGCTTGCAGCGCTCATCGGGAATGGCGGCGCCGGCCGTAATCTCCAGCGGAATTACTCCCGCCCAGGTCGGGAACGAGTAATCCTCAGCGATGTCCACGGGCGGGCCAACGCGAACTTTTGCGGAAAATTCATGGATCGGAAGGCGCAGGACGGACGTTACCTTCAGCTCTTTTTCATAGGGCTGGCGCGAATCGTCCCAGCGATGCGGCAGGATGTGTTCGCTGATCGCGCGCAAGGCCGCGATTTTTTCTGCCGGATCAGCGACCAGCGTTGCCGTGCCCAGAATTACCACCGAGCGGTAATTCATCGAGTGATTGAAGACGGAACGGGCGAGCACTAACCCATCGACCAGAGTGACCGTGATGCAGACCGGGACGCCCTGCTCGAGATTGCGCAGCATGCGGCTGGCGGTCGAGCCGTGGATGTAGAGCACATCTCCGTCGCGTCCGTAAGACATGGGGATGACGAAGGGCTGTCCGTCGGCGACGAAGCCGACGTGGCACAGAAGAGCTTCGTCGAGAATCTGGTTGACGGCGTCGCGGTCGTAAACCGCCCGCTGCGGTTCGCGCCCTACGCGGGTGCGTGGAGTTGGATTCGCGGAGTTCAAACTGGTGGACATGAGACTGACTTCCTAGGCAGGCGCCAAGAGTGGTGAAAAGCGATTTTAGCAGGCGAGCAGAGCAGCCCGTCTAGGTTTTCGACCCGGGCTGTCGACCCTCAAAGGCTGGTATGCACGTCAGTGAAGGCTTTGCCTCGGCGGCGGTTGATCCGGCAAACGTTCACGTGTCGATACCACCCCTGCGGTGGTTATCGACGGCGGAACCGTTAAGCTTTAGGGCTCAGAGCAGGCCGCCGGTCTGGATTGCCAGAATGTTGAGCGCCATCTCGAGTTTGGTGATGGCTTCGCCGAGTTCGGGATGGTGTCCGACCTTCTGCTGGAGTTCCTTCAGAAGCTGGTGAGCGCTGGCGACATGCTCGGCAGCCTGGACTGGGTTTTGGTCGGGCTTGGGTTCGCTTGGCGTTGGCATGGTCTCGCTCCCCGTACAGCTTAATTCTATACAGGATCGCTTTTGCGCGGAGCTCCTACGGCGAAACCGACGTAGCGCCGCACCGCTTCGCTAAAAAAGGTGGAACGTCACCTCGGTATTAATCAGGACTGGCACGGGCTGGCCGTCTTTTTGCGCGGGAGCAAATTTCCACGTGCTGACTGCCGCTACAGCTTTTTCATCCAAGCCCAGTCCGACTGGCCTTTGGATTTGCAGGTCTCTTGTGGTTCCAGAGACATCGACGACCGCGCTTATGACAATCGTGCCCTCGTACTTCAATTCTCGCGCCTCTTCCGAGTATTCTGGGTCTGGATTGTAAGTGGGATGCGGTGCCGAGAGACTCCGCCTCGCGAATTGACGCGATAAACGGGATCCTTCGACTCCGGCGCCGGTTTGCCTTCCTGCTTGGCGAAGTACGCGCTCCAATAACTGGGCACGATATCCATCATGGATTCCGAGCCGGTCAGAAAGACGGCATCAATCGCCGACGAGACTTCTTTCGGATCGGGCTTGTCGCTGGGCAGTCCGATTTCGACCTCAACCTTGAGGCGGCGAAGTATTTTCTCCAGGTCTTTGTCTTTGAGCGGCTTGCTTTGGCTGTTCTTGATGGCCATTAACTGGTCTTGCGGTTTGCGTTGCGAGTCAAAACCCAGATGTATCCGTCTGCCTTCGATGGACAGTATGCCGCCGCGCAGTTGGACTTTCTCGACTGCAATTTGCCCGTCGAGCGTCCACGGGCCGACCGGGGCATCGCCTTGCACGGTGCCGTCTGAGTGAAACTTCAGATGTTCGCCGCTATAGAAATGACGCAGTGTCAGTACTTTGCCTACGTAGTCGGACTTGAGCTGTTGCTCGATGCCGACGTCCGCCCGCGCGAAGCGCAAGGGCAACAGCAACACCGCGATCAGCAAGGCCGTGACAATCCATTTTGAGGGGAGAAAATGGCGACGACACTCCGAGATGCTCTTGTGTGTGTTCACTTGCACCTTCCAAATCTCCGATTGATCTTACGATAGCTCTTGTTCTGGTGGCTAGTTGTAAGGGGCATTGCCAACTTCACCTGCGGCGGCTTTTTCCTGGCGGCTTGGGCTGCTCTTCGAACACCGCGAACTGGATCTTCTTCTCTACAGGATCGATGCGGTCGACCAGTACGCGCACGCGATCGCCCAGGCTGTAGGTTTTGCGCGAGCGCTGGCCGATGATTTGGCGGGTGGCTTCGTGGTAGGTGTAGCGGTCGTCGGTTAGCGTGTTTAGCGGGACGAGGCCTTCGACGAAGAGGTCGGTGAGTTCCACGAAGAATCCGAACTTGGTTACGCTGATGATGAGGCCGTCGAAGTCGTCTCCGATGCGGCGCTCCATGAATTTCACTTTCTTCCATTCCATCAGGCCGCGTTCGGCTTCGTCGGCGCGGCGTTCGGACTGGCTGGACTCGTCGGCGATGTTGTGGAGTTCGTCGAGCGCGATGGGACCGCCGAGAGGCGCGATCGCCTGCTGATGGGCGTCGCGGTCGCGGCGTTTGGACCACGGCGAGGGCGGCGGGCCCGCAGGGGCTAAAGCCCCACCTCTTTTTCCGTGGCCATCGGCGCGACTGAAGTCGTGCCCTTCCCGGTCGTCTTGGTGCCGGCGAAAAGCAGGTCCTTCGCTTCGCTCAGGATGACAAATGTCTGGGGGATGAGAAATGTGTGAGGATTGCGACGTCCCCACCGGTACTTCTCCATCCATCTTTTCGGCCGACTTTCGCAGCACTTCTTTCAGAATGCGGTGCACGATCAGGTCGGGATAGCGGCGGATGGGCGAGGTGAAATGGGTGTAGGTGGTGGCGGCTAAGGCGAAGTGTCCGCGATTTTCTTCGGAGTAGCGGGCTTGCTTCAGCGACCGCAACATCAGGAAACTCAAGATTCTTTCTTCCGGCTTGCCTGCGATCTTCTCCGTAAGTTTCTGATACATGCGCGGGGTGATGTGGATTTCCTTGGGCACTTCGATTTCGCGGACGCGCTTGCCGGTACCGCGGGCGTCGCGGCGGTCGGCTTTCAGTTGCATGCGCTGAATGGGGAGCGCGCCTACTCCTAGCGAGTATCCGAAAGTGGCGGCGATGACTTCGAAGTCGTATACGCGTTTGGCGTCGGGCTTTTCGTGGATGCGGTAGAGCGAAGCGATCCGCTTATTTTCGAGATAGTGGGCTACACACTCGTTCGCCGAGAGCATGAATTCTTCAATGAGACGGTGGGCGATATTGCGCTCCGAGCGGGTGATGCTCTTCATCATTCCGAATTCATCGAACTCAATCACCGCTTCGGGAAGATCGAAATCGATCGATCCGCGGCGCTTGCGCTTGCGATTGAGGATCATCGCCAGATCGCGCATGAGTTCGAAGTGCTCGACCTGATCTGCGTATTCGCTGCGCGCCGCGGCGTCCGCTTCGATGACGGCATTCACGGCGGTGTAGGTCATGCGGTTGGCGGAACGGATCACGCCTTCGTTGATTTCGTAGGCTACGATCTCGCCGTGGTGATCGATCTTCATGGTGCAGGAGAGTACCAGGCGGTCAACCTGCGGGCGCAGGCTGCAAATGTCGGTCGAGAGTTCCAGCGGCAGCATGGGGACAGCGCGGTCGGGGAAGTAGACGCTGGTGCCGCGCAGACGGGCTTCCCGATCGAGCGGCGAGTTGGGAGTTACGTACTCGGCTACGTCGGCGATGTGGACTTGCAGTTCGTAGTTGCCATTTTCCAGTTGGCGGACGTGGACGGCGTCGTCGAAATCGCGCGCGGTTTCGCCATCGATGGTGACGATGGGAAGCTGGCGGTAGTCGCGGCGGTGGCGCAATTCGCCGGCGGAAATTCCGGATTCGATGCCAGCTTCCAGGGCCTGCGCTTCTTCGACCACCTCGGGCGGGAAGCGGTGGGGCAGGTGAAACTTGCGGATCATGATTTCGACATCGACGCCAAAGTCGTTTTCTTCGCCGAGGATTTCGATTACGCGGCCGCGCGGGTTCTGCGTGGCGCTTGGCCAGTCGGTGATTTCCACGTCGACTACCACGCCTTCCAGATCCCGCCAATCGGTGTGGATGGCGGCTTCTTCGCCGATGACTCGGTGCCTGGCAGCCTTTGATTTTCCTGATTTATCTTTCTCCGCGTCCTTTGCGCTCTCCGCGGTTGAGGCCTTGGGGTTCTCCCTTCCCGGCGGGATGACGATTTCCTGGGTAACTTTTTCGTCGATGGGTTTGACGAAGTTGTGGTGGTGTCCATAGTGGAAGACGCCGACCACGGTGGGATGCGCGCGCGCGAGAGAGCGGAGGATGCGGCCTTCGGCGCGGCCATCGGTACGGATGGCGGAGACTTCGACCAGAACGCGGTCGCCGTGCATGGACGATCCGATGGCGGGCGGAGGAATGAAGACATCGCCGGCAAGGCGAGCCTTCAGATTGGCATCGAGGGACTCCGCTTCGGGAATTACGAAGCCGAACCCGTCGCGATGCATGGTGAGGCGGCCGATGAGATTCATTTTGTAATCTTGCAATCGGGTAATTTGGTAATCTGAAAGTTCATTTGGGCGCAGGTTCAAATTGCAAAATTACCCGACTACGAAATTACAAAATCCTATTTCAAATACTTCTCCTCAATAACCCGCCGATGATGCAGTTCGTGTCCGGCGATGATGTAGGCCAGGGCGCGCACGGTCACCTCATTCTTGTTGGCCACGCCGCGACGGGTCCAGACGGCCTCGTCGAGATTGCGGAAGAGCGAGAAGGTGGCGCGGCGCACGGCGATATAGTCCTCGATCAAATCGGAGAGGGGACGCTGCCCGAATGGACTGTTGCGGACGTAGTCGTCCTGCTCGTAACCTTCGATAGGAGTCGCGTCGCCGCGCGAAATGCGCAGGGCACGATAGCTCAGGATGCGCTCGCCATCGTTGATGTGGCCGAGAACTTCCTTCAGGCTCCACTTGCCGGGCGCATAGCGGATCTCGCCGTCGGCCTCGGTGCGTCCCGAGAGCAACAGAAGCATCTGGCGGCGCTGTTCGTCGAACGCGGCAAGAACGTCGTTGCCCGGGACCAGGGAAATGTAGCGGTCGTAGTAAGGAGCGTATTCTCCGGGTTGGGGGCGGAGGGAGGAGATCGCAGGTAAAGTCGTCCCGGTTAAAGTCATGGAGTCCTCCTCAGGAATGGCACACGGTCTGGACGTGCGCTACGGCTCCATAGTATCGGATAGAAGTATCGGATAGAGGTACCGCGATAGAAGAATTACCGCAGGTCGGGCAGGGCTTACACGCTCGGAGGCAGGGCGGGCGGGGCGGCGCCGCGGGGTAACCACGAGGGAAACTATGAAAATCCGTTGGAAAAGCTGGATTTCCACAACGCTGGGCGTTTACTCGGGAGTACAATTTGCTTTGGCAGCCGAAATGCGGCGATAGTTCAATATCTCTTAATAAAGAAAGGATTTCGACGACAATGTGGAAGCCCACGAATCAACCTGCGACACCTGGCCGGCCAGCAGAGCCAGAGCGTCCGAGCACGTCCACTGCGACGCCGGCACCGGGCATGATTACGAGCGAGCCCGCGGCGGTACCGCGCCCCGTCGCGACCACCACTTCGGACCAAGCCACGATTGGCAAGTCGCTGGTGATTAAAGGTGAAGTGAGCGGTTCCGAGTCTTTATATATTGATGGCCGCGTGGAAGGATCGATCAACCTCTCGGGCAATCGCGTTACCATTGGCCGCAATGGAGTCGTCGCGGCGAACATCAGCGCCCGGGAAATCGTGGTGCTCGGCAAGGTGCGGGGCAACCTGACCGCGAGCGACCGAGTGGATATCCGCAGCGACGGATCGCTGACGGGCGACGTGGTAGCCGCGCGTATTTCGATTGAAGACGGCGCCTTCTTCAAGGGCGGTATCGACATCCGCAAGGCGGGAGCGAAGCCGGACTCGAAGCTTGAGGAAGTGAAGAGCGTTACGGCGGCGCCGGAACCGGCGATTGCGGCAAGAGCGTAGAAACCGAGCTCGGCTGCAACTGGCGAACCAAGTTTCAACGAAAAGGGCATCCTCGTTTGGAGGATGCTCTTTTGTTTTGGGAGATGTCTATGTAGAGACGCGGCTTGCCGCGTCTCCTCCGCGGTGCGCATTGCTGCTGCCGGCGGAGACGGGGCAAGCCCCGTCTCTACAAATGGTCCTTAGGGTTCTTTGCCGCTGGCCATCGTCTCGGCTGCGCCGCCTTCGGCAACTCTTGGAAATGACGACGGTTTTTTCCTGCGAAGATCCGCCGGCAATTCCGAACGCAACAACCAGAGTCCCGCGGCAACGGCTGCGGCCCAGGTTAAGGAGCCGAGCGCGAGGGCCAGGAGATCGGCGCGGCGGCTGCCGTCGAGCCAGATGGTCCGCATGACTTCGTAACTCACCCCGCCGGAAACGGCGCCCACCAGCGCAGACTTGCCCAATTCTTTCCAGTTCAATCCGCCGAACGGCACTAAGCCGCGAATGTGCAGGAGCGCGGCGATGGCTAAGGCGTTGGCGGCGATGCCGAGATCGGAGGCGATGGCGAGGCCAGTGACGGACAGCGTCCGGAATAACGCCGCGTACATGGGCAGAGAAGCGAGCGTGATCAAGCTGGAAGCGATCATGGGAGTCAGGGTATTGCCCGAGGCGTAAAATGCGCGGGCGTAAAGCGCCTGACAGGACCACAAAGCGAGCGAGAGCGAAAACCAGAAAAAGTAAAGGGCCGTGGATTCGGAATCCGCAAAGGTGAAGTGGCCGCGGCGATAGACCAGATCGATGAGCGGAACGGCAACGGCCATCATCCAGCCCGTCATCAGCAGAGAAGCCGCCGTGATGCGATAAACCGAACCGTTCACGGTAGCGGCGAATTCGTCGAACTTTTTTTCTCCGAAGAGGCGCGAGAAAAAGGGAAGCGACGCCTGGCCCACAGCCTGTCCGAGAATGGCGATGGGAACGGCAAAGAGACGCTTGGCATAGTTCAGCCGCGCGATGTCGCCGACTCCGCTCGAGGCAAAGTAGCGGAGAATCCAATCGTCGGCGGCGACGAGCGAAACGCCGAGCATCAGCGGGATGGAGAGCCGCACCCATTCGCGGAAAGCTGGATTCTTTACGTCAAACGAGGGGCGATATCCGGTGCCGATCTTGGCCGCTCCGAGCGCGTTGATCAGGAAGGGTCCAGCAAAGCTGCCGGCGAGCGCACCGAAGGCCAGGGACGCAATTCCCATTCGATGGCCGGCGACGACTCCACCGGCGATGATGAACACGTTATAAATCAGCGGGCCGAACGCGGGAAAAAGAAACAGCCGGTGTGAGAGCAGCACCGCCGAAACTACTCCGCCAACATAAAAGAAGATCTGCGCCGGCAGCAGGATGCGCGTGAGATGAACGCAGAGCCGCATCTGGTACGGTGTGAAACCGTGAAACATCCAACCGGCGAATTGTGGCGTGAAGATCTCGGCCAGGACGGTGCCGGCGACCAGCACGGTGGTCATCACGGTGATGATGATGGAGAAAGTCTTCTGCGCGTCCTGCTCCCGCTTTTCGGCCACAAACCGGGTATAGATGGAGATGAATGTGATGGAGGCGGTGCCGCCGGCGACGATGTAGTTGAGCCAGTCGGGCAGGGTGAAGGCGGCGACGTAGGCGTCCGTTTGCAGTCCGGCGCCGAAGGCGTAGGCGATGTAGGCCTCGCGGATGTATCCGATCACGCGTGAGAGCGTGATGGTCGTCATCAGCAGCAGCGTCGCCGAAAACGCGGTGTGCTGGTGCGACGGGCGGAAAAAGCGCAGCAGGCGCATCCTCCGCAGATTAACGCATCTGGAGGTTGTGGGGAGAGTTATTGGAGGGCTGGAATCGGAAGTGGCAATCGGTGGCGAGGCGCGGATTCATCACATTCCGGATGTTAGCCAAATCACAGACTGGAGAGGGAATTGGGACTACGTTGAGAAAATTGGGTGGCAGAGGGATGCATAACGAGGGCGTTCGGTCCCGTTGCCAGTTTTCGAGCGGAGGTTTGGCGCAAGTCTTGGCGCACAGCCGGGAGCGGGTTGACGATGCCCATCGCAGATACGATCAAAACGCTGCTCAGCCGAGGAGGCGCCATTTCGCTCCCGTTAATGAATGGATTGGCCCGGCTGCACGGGCACGGGATGCAGCGGATATTTCTTGACGACGGAATCTGGATGCACCAGACTTCGTGCGGCTATTTTGCCTACCACCAGCCCTACCTGCGATTGGACCTGTTGCGACTGGATCAGCTTGCCCGCCAAAATTTCCTGTGGGGATACCGGCCCAAAGCCGGAGACGTCATCATGGACCTGGGAGCGGGTGTGGGCGAGGAAACCTTGACGTTTTCCCGGGCGGTGGGCGAGCGCGGCAAAGTCATTTGCATCGAGGGTCACCCGCGAACCTATCGCTGCCTGGTAAAGCTGGTGCAATACAACCGCTTGCAGAACGTGATTCCCATTCATGTGGCCGCGGCCGAACCCGGCTGTTCGGCCGTCACGATCGAGAATAGCAACGAATATCTGGCAAACCGCATCGGCAGTGCGGGAGTTTCCGTTCCAGCGACGACGATCGACCGAATTCATCAACAAATGAATCTGGGACGCGTCCATTTCTTGAAAATGAACATCGAAGGAGCGGAGCGGCTCGCCATTCACGGCATGGCCGCCACTTTGAAGCAGACCGAGGTGCTGTGCGTGTCGTGTCACGACTTTCTGGCGGAGAGCGCCAAAGATGATGGGTTGCGAACGAAGGACGCCGTCCGGGACTTTTTGCGGCAGAGCGGGATGGATGTTGTAGAGCGTGCAGAACCCGGACTCCCGCCGTACGTGCGCGACCAGCTGTGGGCCTACAACCGGAGAATTATGCAAAAGGTCGCGAGCTAAATCGTGGAGAGTTATCGCGGCGCAGTCGTCCAATTTGCGACGACATGAAATATGCTCGCGGCGTTTCGCGGACAAGAGTGTCCGCGCTACACATAGGTCCACGCCGATTCGCGTTGCTATAATCCCCGTGTGGTGAGGCTTCCGTTATCGAGCAGTCTGGAATCTTGGCGTGATTGAAACGCCCGGATACAGGAACGATGCGTGCTATTTTTGCTGATGGGACTCGCGGCCGTGTCTTGGGCGGGGTATAGCTTGTTTACCGGAAAGGGATACTACAAGGGCTGCCCTCCAGGCGGATTTGATCGCAGGGAAAATCCTTTCAGTTTCTGGGCGCCGACGCTCATCATTTTGGCGGCTGGCGTCTTCTTGCTTCTGATTCATTTTGGCGTGATTGTATTGCCGGCGCGGCCTGTATCCCAATGAACTGATTCGGGCCTTCGATTGGGGCCTCGTTGCGGCGCTATAATCCGCGTGTGACTGAACCTGCGTTGGTCCAACAACAACTTCGAACTCCGGTGCTGCGGCGGTCGTTTCGCAAGCCTTATCCCTTGGCTGTGCGGGGCGAGGGTGTTTACGTTTGGGATGGCGACGGCAATCGCTACCTGGATTTTTCGGGATCGGCGGCGGTGAATTTCGTCGGTCATGGCGTCCGCGAAATTGCCGATGCCATGGCGGAGCAGGCTAGGCAGTTGGAGTTTGTCCATACCAGCCAGTTCACGACTCCGGTTGCCGAAGAATTTGCGCAGGAACTGCTCGATTTTGCCGGCGAGCATTTTCGCGGCGGCGCTGTCTACTTTACCTGTGGCGGGTCGGAGTCGATTGAGACCGCCTTGAAGTTGGCGCGCCAGTATCAGGTGGAGATCGGACAGAGCAATCGGCATCGGATTCTGAGCCGCCAGCAGAGCTATCACGGCGCGACGTTGGGCGCGCTTGCGGTTTCGGGCAACCGGAAACGGCGCGAGATCTACCTGCCGATGGTGCGTGAGTTTGAGCACGTCGGCATTCCTTACTGCTATCGCTGCGCGTTCTGTCGAACTAACGACTGCACCGACAGTTGCTTCAACTGCGGACAGCAGTATGCCGCCGAGTTAGAGCGCGCGATCGAGGCGGCGAAGGGCACAGGGGCGCAGGATAACGTGGCGGGCTTCATCTTTGAACCCATCAGCGGCGCGACGTTGGGAGCGGTCACGCCTCCTCCGGGATACTTGCAGGCCATCGCGGAGATTTGCCAGCGTCACGGTGTGCTGCTGATTGCCGATGAAGTGATGACCGGGATGGGGCGCACTGGCCGAAATTTTGCGGTTGAGCATTTTGCGATTGAGCGTGGGGGAATCACGCCCGACATACTGGTTACCGCCAAGGGGCTTTCATCCGGATACGCTCCGCTGGGGGCCGTGATTGCGAGCAAGAGAGTTGTGGATGCGATTGCCGCCGGCTCGGGAGCTTTTCTGCACGGCTTTACTTACAACGCGCACCCGGTTTCGCTGGCTGCCGGACGCGCAGTGCTGCGGCGCGTGCGGTCGTTGAATCTGGTGCATGCGGCCGAATCCGATGCTGAGGGAACGGCTGGCTCTGCTTTGAAGAAAGCGCTGGAGAGTTTGCGCGATCTGGAGGCGGTTGGCGATGTCCGCGGGCTGGGGTTGTTGTGGGGCGTTGAGTTCGTTGCTGACAAGAAGACAAAGGCTTCTTTCGCGCCGGAAACGAATTTCGCTGGGCTGGTGGGGCAGGCATGTTTGCGGCGCGGGCTGTTGGTCTATCCCATGCAGGGGTGCGTGGACGGCGTGGCGGGCGACCACCTGCTGATTGCGCCTCCGGCAGTGATTTCGGCTGAGCAGGTTGGCTGGGCGGTGGAGCAGATACAGGCTGCAGTGGCGGAATGCTTGTAGCCGGAATGCTAGGTCAGCAACTACCTCAGCCGAATTGGTAGCGTCCTGACGGGGTACAAGCAGTTGAATTTCATCGCCTCTGGAGTTATCAAGCGCACCCTAATTTCCAGGTTTTCTGCGTTCGTCGAAGACTGCGCATTTTCCACGATATCGATCAGATCCGCCACCGTCTGGAAAGAAACCTCTTCGTCCGCGAGCAGATACAGCGTCCGGTGCTCCCTCATGCTGTAAATCTCCGACAAACGACCCCCTAAGTGTTTCCAATCTTCCCGCTCGAGATTGATATCCAACTCGCCCGCGTTCGAGATATGCAGAACGATGAGCCGGTCCTTGTCGGCCATTTCGCAACGAGTCGGGGCGAGATCAACGCCGAGCCCGGTTGCTTCTCGCGGAGCAAAGAACGGCGTAAACACCGCGACAAGTGCCGCCAGACCGGGCGCTGCGATCAGTGCGAATGACGGAAGTTGCGAGAATTTTCTTTTCAGAGGGAATTTCCCGGCGAGTTGAAAGTGTCCGCCTCTTTGTTCGAGTGTTGCGGTAGACGCTTCGTTATCGAGCAACTCAATTCGTGTCCTGAAGTAGTGGCCCAAGAAGGTTGCTGGAATCGCCACAAGTATTCCGGCAGCCGTTGTAACAAGCGCGACGGCTATACTCGACGCGATCATTACCTGAAAAGCATGCCACTCCATGGCGATGCTTCCGCTGAATCCGCTTGCGCTGAGAATGCCGACGCACGCGCCCACCAATCCAAGGTAGGGCGCTGCCGAGGAGATCCCTTTAAGGATGCCCAAGTCAACCCTTAGGTCGGCAGCGAGTTCCTTCAGACTGGTGGCGTCAGCCCTACCCCGAAGTGGAGTTCTGCGATATTGGGAGAAAACGCGGAAGGCTATGGCGATGACATAGGAGAGGGTCAGCGCCAGGACGATGAGATCAAGCCTCCCTACCCAGTTGGTCCAGCGCCACAGATTGCGCAGACTCCACTCACAGTCGTACATCTGCCACGAGCTAGAACACACGTCAAGCATTAGAGAAACGTACTAAGTCTGCGGCTACACTAGCAATAAGGACACCGTTCGCATGGATCAGGTTCCCCGCGTCTGTAGGCAGGGGCGACCGAGTCTGAGTGAGTGGGTTGATTGAGGTTAACACCTATCCTATTGTTAACACTAGACATATCTCTTGACCCACGTTTTACCCGCTCTGCATTGTCATCCCGCTCGCTTAGCCGCATAGTGCCCGCAGAAACGGAGTCACTATGGCCACATCCCTTGCCGACTTTGCGGAACAGATCAACCCCACAACTTTGGCGGAGGCGCGGCGGGCCGGCTTCCGGCAGGCTACGCGTGTCCACGGAAGTTTTCTGGCTGCGGCCGAGAAACGCGCCCTGGTCTGGATGGCCGAGCGCATGCCCGCGTGGGTCAATTCCGACCACCTGACCGTCCTCGGCTTTGCCGCCCAAGTCGCTACCGGCGTTTGTTACGCCCTCGCCGTTCATGACCGGCGCATGTTGCTTGCCGCCGTTGTTTGTCTCGCGGTGAACTGGTTTGGCGACTCGCTCGACGGAACTTTGGCGCGTGTCCGGCAGCAGCAGCGTCCGCGTTACGGCTTTTACGTCGACCACATCATCGATTCCATTGGTGCAACTGCCATGATGGGTGGGCTGGCGCTTTCCGGATACATGCATCCGGCGATTGCGATTGGGCTGCTGGTCGCGTTTCTGTTGCTTTCCATCCAGTCGTATCTGGCGACCTATACGCTTGGCGAGTTCCATCTTTCGTTATGGCACTTCGGACCTACCGAGTTGCGCGTTCTGCTGGTGGCGGGCAACCTGGCAGCGCTCCGTTGGGTGTGGGTGATTCACGGGCGCTACCGGCTGTTTGATATCGGCGGCGCAATTGGATTGGCGGTGATGCTGCTGATGCTGGTTGTTGTCAGCCTGAAGAATACGGTCCGGCTTTATCGGGAAGAGAGAATTTCATGAGCCGCTTGTGTAGGGACGGGCGCCCTCGCGAGCCTGCCCTGAGCGTAGTCGAAGGGTCCAGGCCGAGCGAAGCTCGGCAGGGCTTTTTCCGCTGGCTGAAATTCAACGCCGTCGGTGGACTCGGAATCGTTGTGCAACTGGCAACTCTGGCCGTTTTTCGTTCCTGGCTGAAACTGGATTATCTCGTGGCCACGGGGCTGGCGGTCGAGATCGCGGTGATCCACAACTTCTTATGGCACGAGCGCTACACCTGGGCGGACCGGCCGGCTCGGCGACCGTTGCAGTCGCTGGTCAGGCTGGCCAAGTTCAATGCCAGCAATGGAGCGGTTTCCATGGTCGGAAACCTCTTGCTGATGCGGTTGCTCGTGGGCGAATTGAAGCTCAACTATGTAGCGTCGAATCTTGTTGCGATCGTCGTTTGTTCGCTGGCGAATTTCCTGCTTGGCGATCGGTTCGTCTTCGAAGCGGAGGCGCGGCCGGCCACGATCTCGCCTAGCAGCTGCCGAGCTCCTCCACCCCGTCAAGCCAAAACCGGGCTTGACGGGGACCCCGGTGCGCTCGGCTTGGACGGGCGAGACGCCCGTCCCCACACAACCCCTGGGTGTCCGTCCCCACTTGGCCGATTTTGGTAAATTGAAGTATGCCTGTTGCGCAAACCGCACTTGTCGTCATTGATGTCCAGCGCGGCATCCTGGATGACCCCAATCTTGCCCGCAAGAAGGAAATCGACCAGGCTCTCGACGAAACGGTCGGGCGCATCGCAGGACTCATCGCGAGAGCCCGGACGGCCTCCGTGCCCGTGATCTACATCCAGCACGATGGAAGCCCTGGTCACCGGCTGGAGCCCGAAACTTCAGGGTGGCCGCTTCGGCCTGAAATTGCACCCCAGCCTCCCGAACCAGTAATCCACAAGCGTGCTTGCGATGCGTTCTTCGAAACGCCTCTCGATGCGGCGCTCGCGGCCGCTGGCGTTACACGACTCGTGATCTGCGGATGCATGACCCAGTACTGCATTGATACCACCGTGCGCCGCGTCGTCAGCCTTGGTTATGACGTCGTCCTCGCCGCCGACGGTCACACGACGGCGGACACAGGCGCACTCCCGTTCGAGCAGATCATTGCGCACCACAATGCGCTTTTGGATGGTTTTGACGCTGGCGAGCACGAAGTCCGCGTCTGTCCTTCGTCTGAAATTTCTCTAATTTAGCGGCTTTTTGCACGTGACTTTGGGGTGTTTCTTTGGGGGTTACGCCGCGAGCAAGCGCGGGATATAATGTTGATAGTCACCATGCGCTCAAAAGGCTACATTTCGCCTCTGCAGACGTGCTGGATCGAGGGACGCGCCTGCCCCCGCCGGTACCTTTCTGTTCTGCCGTCGCATGTGCGTGCCAACCTCTTTGGCAGCGACTGATTTTCCATCCCTTCGTTGCTTCGCTAATCGCTCTTAGCCTTTCGCTCTTAGCTCTTAGCTCCTAGCCCAAGCAGCTACGCTGCCCGCACGTCGGCTTAATAACTCTGAGAACTTAGAACCGAGAACTAATCTGGAGGACTCCATGACCACCAAGACTTTGATTGCCGGCCCCAAGCTCAAGACCGCGATTCCTGGACCGAACGCCAGGCGCATTCTTGCGGGCGATGAGCAATACATTTCACCTTCCTATACGCGCTCCTATCCGATGGTTGCCAAGCGCGGCCGCGGCATTGTGGTCGAAGACGTCGATGGCAATGAATTCTTCGATTTTTCCGCTGGGATTGCCGTGACTTCGACCGGCCATTGCCATCCGGAAGTGGTCGCTGCCATCCGGAAGCAGGCGGGCGAACTGATCCACATGTCGGGCACCGACTTCTACTACGAGGGTATGGTGACGCTGGCCGAGCGGCTCTCGAAGATCGCACCCATGCCGGGACCGCACAAGATTTATTACGGAAACTCCGGAGCCGAAGCCATCGAGTGCGCTTTGAAACTCGCGCGCTATCACACCAAGCGGCAACACATCATCGCTTTCCTCGGCGCTTTCCACGGACGGACGATGGGCGCGCTCTCGCTGACGGCGTCGAAGCCACAGCAGAAGCGGCGCTTCTCGCCGATGGTGCCCGGGGTTACGCACGTGCGCTATCCCGATGTGTATCGGGGCTGCGTGGGCGGCCCGCAGGATGCCGATAAATTCGCGCTCGGCTGTGCCCGCTACATCGAAGACAAACTTTTCAAGACCGTCCTCCCACCCGAAGAAGTCGCGGCCATTTTTGTCGAGCCCATTCAGGGCGAAGGCGGATACGTCGTCGCTCCTACGATTTTCATGCAGGAACTGCGCCGCATCTGCGACCAGCACGGCATCCTGCTGGTGGTGGACGAAGTGCAGAGCGGCATCGGCCGCACCGGCAAATGGTTTGCCGTCGAGCATAGCGATGTGCAACCCGACATCGTCTGCATGGCGAAGGGCATTGCCTCTGGAATGCCACTCGGCGTGACCATGAGCAAGGCCGACATCATGGACTGGGTTCCCGGTTCGCACGCATCGACTTTTGGCGGGAATCCGGTGTGCATTGCCGCAGCCCTGGCCACGCTTGATGTGATCGAACGAGAAGGGCTGCTGCGGAACTCGCGGGAGGTCGGCGACCACATGCTGAAGCGCATGGCCGGCTGGCCGAAGAAGCACAGGATCGTCGGCGACGTTCGCGGACGCGGGCTGATGATCGGCGTCGACATCGTCAAAGACCAGGCGACTCGCGAATACGGCAACAGCGAGCGCGATCGCGTTGTCGAAGCGGCTTTCGAGCGCGGCGTTCTGTTTCTCGGCTGCGGCCCGAGCACGGTTCGCATCGCACCGCCGCTCATCGTTACCAAGGACGAAGCCGACGTTGCCATGGATGCGCTGGAAGAGTCGATCGCAGCCGTCGAAAAGAGCGCGTAGTTAAATCATACGGTGGAGCGACGGGCGTCTCGGCCCTCCACCGACAAGGCCTGTAGGGAACTGCGGCGCGAAGTTGGTCAGCGGCCTGAGACGGGGCAAGCCCCGTCTCTACACATATTCCACGTACTGGAGAAAGGATGGACTTATGGGCGACACCACACTATGTGAACTCGTGTACGGCAAAGGCGCCCATGTCGATCCGGTCGCTTGCGTGGAAGATATTCCGGCGGAACTGGCGGCCCGAATCGCGACGGGCTATCCGCACTCCATCTGGCAGATCGTGGAGCACATGAACTACTGGATGGACTACGAACTCGCCAAGATCGCGGGCGAGAATCGACCTTACCCGGGCAAAGCGATCGAAAGCTGGCCGACGCATCCGAGTCCGGCCAACGGCAGCCGCACGGCCAAGGAACAGTGTGTGCAGTGGCAGGCCACGACTCGCCGCTTCACCGATTTGCTGGCTCGGCTGGCCCGGCTCGCGGAATCCGACGCGGCGGCGCTAGGGCGAAAGATTCAGAACGTGGGTTCGCCACAGTCTCCGCGTGAATCCACCGTGCACGCAATCCTGTGGCAACTTGCAGCGCATAACAGTTATCATGCCGGCCAGATTGCCTTGCTCCGCCGCCAGTCTGGCGCCTGGCCTCCTGAACGCGGCGGCGATACCTGGTGAGTCGAACCTGGTAGAGACGCGATCCCGCAGCCACTCTACTGCCAAAGAAATTTACAACCAGATTCTTACTGAAAGGAGGCCTTTCGATGCCGCGCTTTACGTCTCGCACTCTTGTTGCCCTGGTGTTCACCCTGGTGATCTGGGCCTCTGCCTTTGCCGGCATTCGCGCCGGTCTGCGTGCTTACTCGCCCTCGAATCTCGCCGTCCTGCGTTTCCTGGTCGCGTCTTCGGTGCTCGCCATCTACGCTGGGATCGCACACTTTCGCCGTCCGGAATTACGCGACCTTCCTGGGCTGGCCCTGACCGGCCTGATCGGGATCACCTTTTACAACCTGGCGCTCAATTACGGAGAGACCCGCGTGACCGCCGGTGCGGCCAGTTTGCTGATTGCCTCCGTGCCCATCTGGACCGCGCTGGCAGCCCGATTCTGGCTGCACGAGAAACTGACTGCCATCGGATGGTGTGGAGTGTTCGTCAGCTTCGCGGGAGTCGCGCTGATCGCCAGCGGGGAAGGCGAAGGCATCCGCCTCTCGCCGCAAGCGCTGATTATCCTCGCGGCGGCGGTGACGTCCGCGCTCTACATGATTCTGCAGAAGCACTATCTGGGCCGGTACAGCGCGCTGGAATTTACGGCGTACTCGATCTGGTTTGGAACCGCGCTGATGCTGCCCTTCGCTAGCGGTCTGGTGCACGCGCTGCGCGCCGCTCCTGCTTCGGCGACGCTGGCGGTGATTTATCTGGGCATCTTTCCCGGAGCACTCGCCTATGTGGCGTGGGCCTACGTGCTTTCGCACGGCACCGCCGGCCGCACCTCGACACTCCTCTACATGATTCCGATTGTGGCCATTGGCATTGCGTGGATCTGGCTGGGCGAGGTGCCGAAACTGATTTCTCTTGTCGGAGGCGCGGTTGCGCTCGGCGGCGTGGTGCTGGTGAATACGCTTGGGAAGAAGGAAGTCGAAAAAGGTACCGAACGCGCGGTGATGAGGGTCACATCATGCGCAACGCGATCCAAGCTAGGGTGAAGATGGAGTTCTCTCATGTTCGCCGGGCGCCTGACCGAAGCCACACTCCGCGCACTGGACTGGCTGGCGGCCCACACCCTTCCACCGGAGAACATGCCGGCGCACCAGCGCACCGGCCGGCGAGGAGAGGAGGACGCTTACTTTTACCTTCGGCGCCGGGGCTACACCATCATCGCCCGCAACTACCGCTCCCCGCATCATCGCGGCGAACTCGATCTCGTCGGCTGGGAGCGGGACGTCCTGTGTTTTATCGAGGTGAAGACCCGGACCACGCGCGACGTCAAGCCGGCTGAAGCGGCTGTGGATCGAGACAAGCAACGGGAGTTATCGCTAGTCGCCCGCGACTTCCTGCGCCAGATGCCCCCTTCGTGCCAGCGGGGCTCCCAGCCCGCGCGCCTTTCGCGGGATGGGGTGGAGTGGCGGTTCGATGTGCTCGCCGTATACTATGAGCGCGGACCCAGCCGGCCCTCATTCGAGTTGTTTCAAAATGCGTTTCCCGTATCGTACAATTATAAATTCGGCAATCATCAATTCGGCAATCGTGGGCGTGCGGATTACTACTGAAAGGATTTAGTTCGTGCCTGAATTAAGAAAAGACCCCATCGTGGGCCGGTGGGTGATTATTTCCACGGATCGCGCCCGGCGCCCCACCGACTTTGTGCGCGAACCGGTGAAGATCAGGGGCGGATTCTGCCCCTTCTGCTATGGCAATGAAAGCAAGACGCCGCCGGAGATTCTCGCCTATCGCCCAAACTCCAACGGCGGTTCGGCTCAGAAAGACAGTCCGGGTTGGACGGTCAGGGTCGTTCCCAATAAGTTCCCGGCGCTCGGCATCGAAGGCAATTTGAACAAGCAGGCCGAGGGCATGTTTGACAAAATGAATGGCATCGGCGCCCACGAAGTCGTCATCGAAACGCCGGACCACAACGCCACCCTGGCTTCGCTTCCCTCGAAAAGAATCGAAGACGTGCTGTGGGCCTTTCGCGATCGCATACTCGATCTCAAGAAGGACCGGCGCTTCAAATACATTCTGCTCTTCAAGAACCACGGAGAAGCCGCCGGCGCCTCGCTCGAGCATGCGCACTCGCAGCTGATCGCGCTGCCGATTCTGCCTATTTACGTTGCTGAGGAACTGCAGGGAGCCAAACAGTATTACATTTACAAAGAGCGCTGCGTCTTCTGCGACGCCATCCGCCAGGACATCGACGATGGCACCCGGATAGTGGCGGAGAACGAAGATTTTCTGACCCTCGCTCCCTATGCTCCGCGGTTTCCCTTTGAAACCTGGATCCTCCCCAAGCGCCACGAATCGGCCTTCGAGAACTCGTCGTCGCAATTGTTTGAGAATCTGGCCAGAGCGCTCAAGCTGCTGCTGATGAAAGCGGACCGCGTGCTCGACAACCCACCGTACAACCTGGTCGTCCACACGTCGCCGGTGCAGGAGCCGACCAACGAGTATTACCACTGGCACATCGAATTCATGCCGAAGCTGACCAAGACGGCGGGATTCGAGTGGGGAACGGGTTTCTACATCAATCCCACGCCGCCAGAGGAGGCGGCGAAGTTTCTGCGCGAGGCGAGCGTGGAAGACGCCGCGCCCAGCGCGGCGGGAGTGCGGTAGGGAGGGCCTCAGGGTTGCCAGGTTACGGGGTTTCGAGGGAATTGGCGTGTTTGGCGACTAGAGCCATTTGCTGGTAATGAGTGATGGCGATTTCTCGACCGTAACAGCTCTCATTTCAGCGGCGGGTAGTTGGGCGGGAACGGAACTGGATCGCGAAAACTCTCGCTCCAAGTCCTCGCACCTTGGAACCAGCCCCCTAGCACGGATAACAACACGAGTTTCCCGACCACGGCGACCCAGCCATGAGACTCTCCTGCTAACAAATCGGCAGTAGTGATTCCCAATCCCAACGCAAGTCCAAAGCCAAGCACTCCGAACATCATGATGTACCAGAGCTTGCCCATTTGCTTTATCCGTTCTCGTCTATTGGCGCGATCTTCGGGCTGTCCCCTGAAGACTGCAAAGAATGCGAAACCAAAAAGATGAAGGCAATAGCCCCAAATTCCCATCCAAACAAGGGCAACGGCAATTGCAACAATGATGAAGACGAACTCGCGCACGGTCAGATTTTACTCTAGCGCGTAGCAGGGCGTCAGCATACCTACGGAAGAGACTGACCGTGGCCGATAGTTGGCAAAATCGGCGATTCCACTCATTGACGGCAATGAGTGAGGGCAATAGGACGCTGGCTGGACCGCAGCGCTATCCCTGAGTCCGGTCGAGAACCTCCGCATGCCACGCCATCTGGATGGCTTCCAGCCTGGCTTCGTTCGACTTCGCGGGATCGTCTCTGAAGCCGGGGAGCGCGATCACATATTTGTGCAGGTCGGTGAAACGAACCGCCAGCGGGTCGAGTCCGGGATGGATCTCAGAGAGCAGAATTCCGATGGATTCAGAATCGCTCCAGGTGAGTTCTTTTGGCATAGTAACCCCGCTTTTCGTCGTTCGCTGCCCGCTTTTCGTCGTTCGCTATTCGCTGTTCGCCAGAACAACTTCACTTTCGTTCATCTGCCGAGCAGCGCCAAAGCGAACGACGAATAGCGAACAGCGGTTTCTCAATGCTCTTCCGAAATGTAATTCCGGTTCCACGCCGGAATTTCTACGACCAGTTTGCCCGGTTTCTTAATTACGGTCTGGCATCCGAGGCGCGAGTTTAGCTGAAGATCGGCGGCCATGTCGAGCTTGTCGGCCTCGTCATCTTCCATTTCCGAGATCAAGTCCGCGCCTTCTTTCACCCAGACGTGACAGGTCGTGCAGGCGCAGTTTCCTCCGCAGGCGTGATCGAGATGAACGCCGAAATTCAGCGCTACATCGAGCAGCGACTCTTCCTTGCCATGATCTTTGTACGGCAGCTTGCCGTGTTCGAAAGTCACCGTTTTGCCTTCCGGAAGAAAGGTGACCTCAACCGTATTTTCGCTGGGAACATCCACTGTGGCCGCTCCGCTTCCGTGTGTTTTTTCTTCAGACATGTATGAACCCCTGCACTATTCAAATTCTGCCTTCGCCACCGGATGTCCGGCCTGCGGTCCTTCTTCCAGATCGGTGTCGTCCATGGCCTTTCCCTTGAGGGCGGTGGAGACGGCGGTATCCATCATCAATTCCGCCAGGCGCATCGTAGCTTCGTTCAGCGCGTCAATGCCTCCGCGGATTGCGTGATAGTCATCGCCATCCTTTGCCGCAACCAGAGTTTTCTCCAGCGTCTCGATGTTACGGCGTTCCTCGGTCGTGAGCTCCTGCCATGCTGGATTCTTCTTTCCTTTTGCGAGGGCGGTCAGGATCGTGTCGGCTTCGCGCCGCGCTTCGATGATCTGCCGCTGCCGGAAATCTTCTTCCGCGTAGTCGAACGATTCGAGCAGCATGTTCTCGACCTGTTCGTCAGTGAGGCCGTAACTGGGCTGGACGTCGATCTGTGCCTCTTTCCCGCTGCGCTGCTCGCGCGCCGAAACGCGCAAAATGCCGTTGGCGTCGATCAGAAACTTCACTTCAATGCGCGGCATCCCAGCGGGCATGGGTGGAACACCCTTCAGATCGAATCGCGCCAGCGACCGGCAATCCCGCGCCAGTTCGCGCTCGCCTTGCAGCACATGAATCGCGACGTTGGCTTGGCCATCCACCTGGGTCGTGTAGTACTGCGTTGCCGATGCCGGCACGGTTGAGTTACGCAGAATGACTTTATCGGTTACGCCGCCCGCGACTTCAATTCCCAGAGACAGCGGGGTCACGTCGAGCAGCAGCATTTCCTTCGTGATGTCGGAGCCGCCGCCCAGAATGTTCGCCTGCACAGCCGCGCCAAGGGCAACCACTTCGTCGGGATTCAAGTCGGTGTGCGGCACGCGCTTAAACAGATCCTGCACCAATCGCCGCACCTTTGGAACGCGCGTCGAGCCCCCGACCAGTACGACCTCCTCGATCTGTTCGGGCTTCAGGCCGGCGTCTTTGAGCGCTTGCTTGCAGGGGCCGACGGTGCGGTCAATGATGGGCTGGATCATCTGCTCGAACATCTCGAGCGAAATCTCGCGTTGATACTTCTTTCCACCGGGCAAATCGACCTCGAGTCTTGCCACGGGCTGCGACGAAAGGGCAATCTTGGCTTCAATCACGGCATTGCGGATGCGAGCCACCGCTTCACCGTTTCGCCGAGCGTCCTTCCGGAGATCGAGTCCCAAATCACCGCGAATGTCGTCGATCGCGATCGCGATCAACAGATTGTCGATATCGTCGCCGCCGAGATGGGTGTCACCGTTGGTCGAAATCACCTCGAAGATGCCGTCGTGCAGCTTGAGAATCGAGATATCGAACGTGCCGCCGCCGAGGTCGTAGACCGCGACAATGCCGTTTGTCTTCTTGTCCAGGCCGTACGCGAGCGATGCCGCGGTTGGTTCGTTGACCAGACGCAAAACATTCAGACCGGCTATGCGTCCGGCATCTTTTGTGGCCTGCCGCTGCGCGTCATTGAAATATGCGGGGACGGTGATGACCGCTTGAGTTACGGGCGCTCCGAAAAAGCGCTCGGCATTGCGCTTCAACTGGCGCAGCACCAGCGCCGAGATCTCAGGAGGGGTGTAGGTTCGCTCGCCAATCTTGATGCGCAGAACCTCGCCCTCGTGAAGATCTTCCGCTAACTGGAAAGGAAACAACTTCAGTTCGTCCTGTATATCCTCAACGCCGCGCCCCATCAGGCGTTTGACCGAGTACACCGCCCGCTCCGGGGTTTCGATCAGATACCGGCGGGCGGCGTTGCCCACGATCACCTGGTTGTTCTCGTCGAGCGCGACCACGGAGGGCACAAGGTTCAGTCCGTCTTCTCCGGGGATGACGACAGGGGAATCCCCCTGCATGTACGCCACGAGCGAGTTCGTGGTGCCGAGATCGATGCCGACGATGGTGTCAGAAGACATTTTGTAATTTGGGTAATCGGGTAATTTGGCAATTTGAAAATCTTAGGTTGCCGCGGGTTTAGATTACAAAATTACCCGATTACCAAATTACGAAATCCTATTCCATTGCCTCATTCACGTCCCGCACCAGGTTCCGGACATAGTTTCTGCGGTTCAGTACATCCAGCATCTGGTCGAGGATCTTTCGCCGGTCGGCCGCGGTTCCGTTGTCCACGGCCTTGTCCCACTTGTTCCACTCGCTCTTGAGTTCGTTGAAGAGCGCGTCGTATTTTTCTTCCAGCGAGAGCTTGGCCTTGCCGATTTCCTCCAGCAACGCGGGATCGTCTTCGCCCATCTTCTTCTGTTGCCGCAGTTCTTCCAGATGCATGTTCAGCTCGAAAACTTCCTCCAGCAGATCGGGGGGCACGACCTGCTTCTTCAACTGGCCGGTGGCGCGAGCTTTTTCCGTCGCCTGTTTCGACTGTTCCTCCAGTTCGATGCCTTCCAGGCGCAACAGGTACTCGGTGCGCTTGATCGGATCTTTCAGCGTGCGGTACGCGTCGTTCAGCATGGAGCTTTGTTCCAGGCTCCAGGCACGCTCCCGCGGATCAGCCTGCCCGAATCCATCGGGATGGAGGCGGCGACTCAAGACGTAGAACTCTTTCTCCAGGGCGGCCGTGTCGAGGTTGAGCTTGCGCGGAAATCCGAAAAAAGTGAAATAGTCCACTGGTACCGGCGGTTGCACCTTGCCGCATGCACTGCAGAAGTGCACGGCGCGCATGGTGCCGCACGACCAGCAACTGGCGGTTGCTTCGTCGGGCGCTTGGCCGGGCATGATCAGCGAAGTTTTGAATTCAGGCATGGTTGTGATTTTGTAATTTGGTAATCGGGTAATTTTGCAATTCCAGAAGCCGCGCCTAATTCAAATTACCAAATTACCAGATTGCAAAATTACAAAATGACTAGGAGAAAGAACTGCCGCAGCCGCAGGATTTGGTCGAGTTCGGATTCACGAACACGAATCCTTGCTGCATCAGGGTCTCCTGGTAATCGAGAGTCATTCCGTGCAGATAGATAAAGGATTTCGGGTCCACAAAAACCCGCACATCTCCGAACTGAAACACCCGGTCGCGCTCGCGCGGTTGCGTGTCGAAGCGAATGTTGTAGGTCAGGCCCGAGCATCCGCCACCTTGCACGCCCAGGCGAAGTCCGCCCTGCTCCGGCGAAACATTTTCTTTCGCCATGGCCGAACGAATCTTCTGGAGGGCGTTGTCGGTCACCTGGATGCCCTTGGCTGGAGCCGTGGGTAGGGCAGGTCTCGCGGTTTCGTCTTTGAGTGCTTGGTCCATGATCGATTCTGATTTCCCGTACCGATGCGGCTTGCCGCGTTTCCTGTTGCGGCGAGAGACGGGGCAAGCCCCGTCTCTACAGGAACAGATTCTACTGTGCCACCTGCACTTCTGCCGGCTTGGTCGCGCCCTGCTTCTTCTTCCAGTCGCCGATGGCGGCTCGGATCGCATCTTCGGCCAGCACCGAGCAGTGGATCTTTACCGGCGGCAAGGCGAGTTCCTTCACGATCTCGGTGTTCTTGATCTCGAGGGCCTGGTCGACCGTCTTTCCCTTGACCCACTCGGTCGCGAGCGACGACGATGCAATCGCCGAGCCGCAGCCGAAGGTCTTGAACTTGGCGTCTTCGATGACGTTGGTCTGCGGGTTAACCTTGATCTGCAGCTTCATGACGTCGCCGCACTCGGGCGCGCCGACCAGGCCGGTACCCACATCGGCATCCTTCTTGTCCATGGAGCCAACGTTGCGTGGATGGTTGTAGTGGTCGATCACTTTATCGCTGTAGGACATTCTCGATCTCCTTGAAAACTCTTCTATGCCAGCCCCTAAAGGAGCATTTACTTCTAACCTTTACGGCATCGCTAAAGCGATGCCCTGATACGAACCCCACTTCTTCAGAAGCTTGTTTAGTGCGCTTCTATCCCGCCCACTTCACGCTCTTCAAGTCCACACCCTCTTTCGCCATTTCGTAGAGTGGCGACAGTTCGCGCAGACGCAGTACGGTTTCGACCACGCGGTCGCCCACGTAATCGATCTCGGCTTCGGTGTTGAATCGTCCGATGCCGAAGCGGATCGAACTGTGCGCCAGATCGTCGCCAGTGCCGAGAGCTTTCAAAACATAGGAGGGCTCGAGCGTCGCCGAGGTACAAGCCGACCCGCTCGAAACCGCGATATCGTTGATGCCCATCAGCAACGACTCGCCTTCGACGTAGGCAAAGCTGATGTTCAGATTGCCGGGCAGCCGGTGCTCCACCGACCCGTTGATATACACCTCGTCGAGCCGGCTCATGATGCTGTCTTTCAGCCGGTTGCGCAGGCCAGCAATATGGCAGGATTCCTGCGGCATCTCTTCCTGCGCGATGGCGCAAGCCTTGCCCAGGCCGACGATGCCGGGAACGTTGAGCGTGCCGGAGCGCATGCCGCGCTCGTGCCCGCCGCCGTCAATCTGCGCCACCAACTGCACGCGCGGATTCTTGCGGCGCACATACAGCGCGCCCGCGCCTTTCGGCCCGTACAGTTTGTGTCCGGTGATGGACACGATATCGAGGTTCATCTTGTTCACGTCGATTGGAACCTTGCCGATGGCCTGCACCGCGTCGGAATGGAAAATCACGCCGCGCTCGCGGCACAGCTTGCCGATTTCCTCAAGCGGTTGCAGCACGCCGATTTCGTTGTTGGCCGCCATGATGGTGACCAGAATCGTCTTGTCGTCGATGGCGCGCTTCAGGTCGGCGAGATCGATCAGCCCATCTTTGCGCAGCGGCAGATAGGTCACGCGGAAGCCGAGCTTCTCCAAATGCTTGCAGGTGTCAAGCACGGCCTTGTGCTCGGTGGGCGCGGTGATGATGTGGTTGCCCTTCTCGCGGTACATTTCCGCCACACCTTTGATGGCGAGGTTGTCGCTTTCGGTGGCGCCCGAGGTGAAGATGATCTCTTTCGAGGTCGCGCCGATCAGCTTGGCAATTCGTTCGCGCGACAACTCCACCGCTTCTTCCGCGATCCATCCAAACGGGTGATTGCGGCTGGCGGCATTGCCGAACTTCTCCATGAAGTAGGGCAGCATTTCTTCGAGAACCCGCGGATCCATCGGCGTGGTTGCGTGATTATCCATGTAGATGGGCAGTTTGATCCCGTTGGGGACAGCGTGTGGTTCCGCGCCGGTTTGAGTCGGGGTCGCCTGGTTGCCATTCGTGCTCATGATTGCCTTTCTCCTTGAAAGTTATAATTCCGATACCGGCCCCTAAAGGGGCGACTCATTTCAGGAACTTGCGGCATCGCTAAAGCGATGCCCTGATACGAACCTGGCGCTGCTACGGGCGCTGATCGAACTTGGCTTCTTCAACCGCCAGCCGCCGTTAAGAAATTGTGATCAACTCCACCGGATTCTTGGTCTCCAGTTTCTTGACCTGGAGGACTTCCGGCTCTTCTTTCATCTGCGAAATCATGATGTTTTTCAGCACCTGCTCGATGCTTTCATTCACTTTGCGCAGCGGCTCGCGAATCGTACAGCGATTGCTCTGTCCGCATTCGCCGCGAACGGTCACGCATGAAGTAATGAACAGCGGCCCGTCAATGGCCTTGATCACTTCGAACGCGGAAATCGTCTTCGGATCGCGCGTCAGCGTGTAACCGCCATTCATGCCATGCTGGGACCGTATCAAGCCGACCTTCGCTAGCCGTTGAAGGATCTTCGCCAGCGCTTCCTGTGGGATGCCGTAGGCCTCGGCCACGTCCTTGGCGCTGCATGATCCGCGGTCGGCGTGCTCGGCCAGATGCTTCATGGCCATGAGGCCGTAGTCCGCTTTCTTCGTCAGTTTGAGCATAGGGCCGAATGCCGACCTTTATGATCGGATTAAATGCCGACTGTTTCGGTCGCACTTTAATTCTAACCATAACGGCGACTTCGCACAAGCCCGATCAGGCATCGGCATGATTTTGTGGTTGAACGGTAAGTTTCAGCAGGTAAACGGGTTAGAGAGAGGTTGCAAATGTGAGCGAGGGATGGCTGCCTAGCCCGAGGCAGCAACCCTGCTCTCTACAAAATTGACGAACGCAGAGCAAACAACGAGAAAGAATTTGGCATCTTCAAAAAAACCACATCCTTCGATTCCATGATTGCGTGCCGTATTCCACTCTCGTCCGACGTATAGCCATAGAGGTTGCTAAACGCCGACTTAAGGGCCGAATGGAGACTAATCTCATCTTCCAGTTTCTTTATCAACTGCCCTAGAGTTCCTTTTTGTCCAACGATAGTTGCGACAAGACTTTCAACTGCAGAAATCGACTCTTTTATCGAATTGCGATAGTCCGGAGACAGCCTATCGGAAAGTAGCTCCAGCGCACGTCGCAGATGGGTTCTAACAGGGTCTCGTGCGCTCTCAAGCGCGCGGTCGATCTCAGCAATCTCTGTTTCGTCAGTAATCCTTGACATTAGTCCATTTACGAACCTGTAGGCCGAAACTTCCTTCTCCAAGGCGGCATTGCAGGCTTTAATAAATTCCTTGTTACCCGAGTAGGGAAAGTTGTTCGCGATGAACTCAACGAGGTCGTATACCGCCCACCAGTCACATGCGAAGTAGTGTTTGCGAAGCCATGAAGAGACATCTGCCCATTTGTCTGGGAGGGTGTCCAAGGGCATCTTGAAGTGGCTAAACCACAGCCGCTCACAAAGCGTCTTGATCTGTGGGTTATTGTCAGAAAGGTAGGAGGAACCCCTATACTGGTAGACCCGGTCCCAAACGTGGATTTTTAGGAGGCTCCAAAGTGAGTTTCTTAGCTCCATGTCGATCGAGTCGATCTGGATGGTCTCTCGCGCGCTCTTGTACCCATATCTTTCAGAGAATCTCACTGTTTATTCCTTCGTTTACTGTCTTCCGATCCGACTGACCTAAATTGCCGAGGCGACCAGCTAACCGGATAAGCCGTCACAATAATATCGCTTTCATTCCGGAGTTGGTTACAGTTCGCCTTCATCTCAGCACTGCGCCTTGTATTTCAATCCCCTCAGCACCAACCCGCAAATTTCGTCGGCGAAGCCTTCGTGGAGCTTGTCGTGGCGAATCAAGAAGCGCAGGTAGATCGGACCGTAGAGCGAGTCAAGAATGAGATCGAGGTTGCTCGCGGCGGGGAGTTCGCCGCGGTCGATGCCGCGTTGCAGAGTTTGATAGGCCTGTCTGCGTCTGGGCCACAGGAACCGGTCGCGGAAGGCCTCGATTAGCTCCGGGTCCGACTGCCCTCCGGCGATCAGCGCCGCCACCACTTTGCCGCGCTTGGAGCGGAGGATGCGAATCAGCCGCCTCATCTGCAGCCTCATGTCATTTTGTACGGAGCCGGTATTCGGGAAGCGGAGTTCCTCGTCGGCACTGGCGGAGAAAGCGTCGGCGACCAGGGTGGCCTTGGTCGGCCACCAACGGTAGACAGTTGTTTTGCCAACGCTCGCGTCGGCGGCGATGGCCTCAATGCTCAGTTCCGGAAATCCCCCATCCTGTTTAAGCAGTTTCAGGGTGCTGCGCAGAATGGACTGGCGCGATTCCTCGCTACGCGGACGCCCGGGCGGGCGCTTCCCGTTGGCGCCATTGCCTTGGTCTCGGGCTGCGCGCAGCGTGTGATTTGGATCCACGACAAAAGTATAATATAATTTGAATTCGAAACGTAGTGTTTTGAATCTATTTTAGAAGTTCGCCACACGAACTAGGGCAGCCGGGCGGGGGCGCCGGGCTCTCCATCAGCGACCAGGTTTCGAAAGTCTTATGTGGATCGTCGCATTAGCGCTTCGCCGTCCTTATACGTTCGTGGTGATGGCTCTGCTCATCATCATTCTTACGCCCATCACCATCCTGCGCACCCCGGTCGACATTTTCCCCGACATCAACATTCCCGTGGTCAGCATAGTGTGGAGCTACACGGGTATGTCGCCGAGCGAGATGGCCGACCGCATCGTGAGCAACTCCGAGCGCATATCCACAATTGTGGTCAACGATATCGAGCACATGGAGTCGCAGTCGCTGAGCGGAGTCGCCGTAATCAAGATTTTCTTTCGCCCCGGCGTCAACATTTCCATGGCGATGACACAAGTGACGGGAGCGTGCCAGACGGTGCTGCGCGGCCTGCCGCCGGGCACGACTCCGCCGCTGGTCATCACGTATACGGCATCCACGACGCCGATTGTGCAACTGGGCTTGAGCAGCAAGACGCTTCCGGAACAGCAGTTGTTCGACCTGGGGACCAATTTTCTGCGGACGCAGTTGACCACGGTTCAGGGCGCGGCCACTCCGTGGCCATACGGCGGCAAGCCGCGCCAGATCCAGGTGGACCTCGACTCCGCCAAACTGCAGGCATATGGATTGGCGCCCGCCGATATCGTGAACGCGGTGTCGGCGCAGAACTTGATTTTGCCGGCCGGTACGGCCAAGATCGGGCCGACCGAGTATTCGGTGGAGATGAACGGCGATCCGCAAACCATCGCCGAACTGAACGATTTACCGGTGAAGACGTCGAATTCGTCCACTCTGTACCTGCGCGATGTCGCCCACGTGCGCGACGGATTTGCGCCGCAAACCAACATCGTGCGGCAGGACGGGACGCGCGGCGCGCTGATGTCGATTTTCAAGTTGGGTGGGTCTTCCACGCTGACGGTCGTCGATGGCATAAAGACGATGGTAAAAAACGCGGCGAAGTATCTGCCGCCTAACCTCAGCCCTCAACTGAACATCAAGGCTCTGTTCGATCAGTCGGTTTTCGTGCGCGCGTCGATTCAAGGAGTGGTGCGGGAAGGCATCATCGCCGCCTGTCTCACCGCCGTCATGATCCTGATTTTCCTGGGCGATTGGCGTCCGACCCTGATCATCGCGGTCTCGATTCCGCTGTCCATTTTCGTCTCCGTGATTCTGCTGAGTGCGCTGGGCGAGACCATCAACATCATGACCTTGGGAGGGCTGGCGCTCGCGGTCGGCATCCTGGTGGACGATGCCACCGTGGAGATCGAAAACATCGAGCGCAATCTAGCCATGGGCAAGGAGATGAAGCAGGCCATCCTGGACGGCGCGTCACAAGTTGCCGTGCCTGCGTTCGTATCGACGCTGAGTATCTGCATTGTGTTTGTGCCGATGTTCTTTCTCACCGGAGTCGCGAAGTTCCTCTTCGTTCCGCTGGCCGAAGCCGTGTCTTTTGCCATGCTGGCGTCGTATCTGTTGTCGCGAACCCTGATCCCGACCATGGTGATGTTTATCATGCGCGGGCACGAGCATCGCGCCGCCGAGCCGAAAAGCTTCCTGGGGAAAACGCAACGCGGATTCGAGCGCTGGTTTGAAAGGTTCCGCGGCAGCTACCGGCAAATGCTGGAAACCACGCTCGAACACCGGAAGATGTTCTCCCTCGGCTTTGCGGCTTTCTGTTTTCTGTCGCTGGGGCTGGTGTTCTATCTGGGACAGGACTTCTTTCCCCAGGTGGACGCGGGCCTGATCCGCCTGCACTTTCGCGCCCGGTCCGGCTTGCGCGTAGAAGAGACGGCGCGCCTGTGCGATGAAGTGGAGCAAGTGCTGCGCAGCGAGATTCCGAAGGAAGAACTACAGACGATGCTGGACAACATCGGCGTCCCCTACTCGGGCATCAATCTCTCCTACTCCACTTCGGGAGTGATTGGGACAAGCGATGCCGAGGTTCTGATTGCGCTGAATCCGGAACACCATCATGCAACGGCGCAGTATGTGCGCAGGTTGCGCCGCGAACTCCCAGCGCGCTTTCCGGGCGTGGAGTTCTTCTTCCAGCCCGCCGACATCGTGTCGCAAATTCTTAACTTTGGATTGCCCGCGCCGGTCGACGTTCAGGTCATGGGCGCCAATATGCGCGCGAACTACGACATCGCGCAGAAGATTGCAAATCGGTTGCGCCAGATTCCCGGGGCCGCCGACGTGCATGTGCAACAGATGATGAGTCTGCCCACTCTCTACCTGGATATGGACCGCACGCGCATCAACCAAGTCGGACTGAATGCCCAGGAAGTCGCCCAGAGCGTGCTGGTCAGCTTGAGTGGAAGCTTCCAAACGGCTCCCAATTTTTGGCTGAATCCAAAGAACGGTGTGACGTATAACATTGCCGTTCAGACGCCGCAGTATCGCATGACGTCGTTGCAGGATTTGATGAACACCCCGGTGAACGGCGCCGGCGCGGCCCCGCAGGTGCTCGGCAATCTGGCTCAACTCACGCCGGTGGCGCGTCCTGCCGTGGTCAGCCATTACGCCGTGCAGCCGGTCATCGATGTGTACGCCAGCACGCAGGGGCGCGATCTGGGCGGAGTGGCGTCGGACATCATGAAGGCGCTCCGGCCCTTCCAGGACCCGCATTATTTACCGCTGGGAACGCAAATCGTGGTTCGCGGGCAGATCGAGACCATGCGCTCCTCGTTCTTTGGGCTGGGCTTTGGCCTTTTGGGAGCCATTGTGCTCGTCTATTTGCTGATCGTGGTCAACTTTCAGTCGTGGCTCGATCCCTTTATCATCATCACTGCGTTGCCGGGAGCACTGGCGGGCATCTGCTGGTTCCTGCTGATTACGCGCACCACGCTTAGTGTTCCGTCGCTGACGGGCGCGGTGATGTGCATGGGGGTGGCGACCTCGAATTCGATTCTGCTGGTTTCGTTTTCTCGCGACCGCATGAACGCTGGAGCGCCAGCGCGGCAAGCGGCGCTGGAAGCGGGCCACACGCGCATACGGCCGGTCATTATGACGGCGCTCGCCATGATTATCGGCATGCTGCCGATGGCGATGGGCTTCGGAGAGGGCGGCGAGCAAAACGCACCGTTAGGCCGCGCCGTAATTGGCGGTCTGCTCTTCGCCACCGTAGCCACATTATTCTTCGTGCCGAGTGTATTTACGATTATTCATGGCCGCCGCGAGGCACAGCGGCAGTCCGAGCGGAACTAGAGAAGAGAGAAGCAGAAAAGCAGAGAATTGTTTTGGGAGAGCGCAATCATGCCAGTACAACCGCCGCCCGTAACGACCAAGCCGAACGAGACGGAGTCCGTGCGCCCAGATGACTATCGGCCTTCCGATCTGGGTGCGAATTCGGCCGGCCGGGGAAAGCTTCTGGTCGGGGCCGTGCTGCTCGTTCTGATCACCGCGGGCGCGGTTACGTTTCTGAACCGCAACACAGAATCTAACGCCCTTGCCAAAGAAACCGAAACCGTCTCGGTACCGACGGTTGCCGTGGTGCAACCGCAAGCCGAGCCTGGAAGCGACGAACTGGTATTGCCCGGAAATCTACAGGCCTTTATAGAGTCCCCGATCTTTGCTCGAACCAACGGCTATCTCTTGCGCTGGTATAAGGACATGGGGAGCAAGGTTGAGAAAGGGGAACTGCTGGCGGCGATTGACACTCCGGAAGTCGATCAGGAGCTGTCACAGGCCCGAGCCGGCCGCGAGCAGGTCAAGTCAGCGCTGGAGTTGGCAAAGATCTCGGCTGACCGTTGGGCGAATCTGCGCAAATCCGACTCCGTCTCGCAGCAGGAAGCCGACCAGCAAGCCAGCGGATACCAGCAGGCACTCGCCAACCTGGCGGCGGCGGATGCGAATGTTCGCCGCCTTGAACAACTCGAGTCTTTTAAGAACGTGTACGCTCCTTTTTCCGGCGTGCTGACTCGGCGCAATGTGGATCCGGGCGCGCTCATCAATTCCGGGGCGCAAGCGACTGGCAAAGAGTTGTTCGATATCGCGCGCGTCGATCCGCTTCGGGTTTACGTCAGTGTTCCACAGGCGTATGCGCCGTCCATGAAAGTTGGGGTTAAGGCCACGGTTACGCTGCAGGAATTTCCCGGCCAGAAGTTTATGGGAGTAGTGGCTCGCACCGCCGATGCCATCGATCCCGCAACCCGCACCCTAAATACGGAAGTAGACGTTCCCAACAAAGATGGCAAGCTGCTTCCTGGTTCTTTCGGTCAGGTGCATTTTGCGACCGGGATGTCGATCCCGCGGATCACGATTCCCGTAAATGCCATGCTTTTCCGTGCCGAGGGCGCGCAGGCGGCGGTCGTCGACAAGGACGGCAAAGTACACTTGCGCCCGATCAGCATTGGGCGCGACTTCGGCACGACGATCGAGGTTCTGAGTGGGCTCGACGTAAGCGATCGGATCATCATCAACCCGTCCGACTCACTCGAGGAAGGGCAGCAAGTGCACGTCGCCAAAGCGAGCGCAGGAGATGCTCGCTCGTGAAGCGATTGGCTCCAGCCTGTAGAGACGTGGCGAGACGCGGCAAGCCGTGTCTCTACGGGAAATATGTTGGCTGGGTGGTCGCCGCATTGCTCGCGGGTTGCAGCTTGCTTAGTACCGTAGGCTGTACCGTGGGGCCGGGATATAGGCGCCCGACTGCGCAGGTTCCCGACGCGTGGAAGGGCGAAGGGCCATGGCAGGCAGCGGCTCCGAAGGATGCTATTCCCAAGGGCGCGTGGTGGCAGATATTTCATGACGCGGAACTCGACCGGCTGGAGCATGAACTGTTCCAGGCAAACCAGTCGCTGGCGGCGGCGCAAGATCGCCTCTCTCAGGCTCGGTCGCAGGCGCGAATCGCTTCTGCGGGGTACTTTCCCACACTCAGCGCCGATCCCAGCGCGCAGCGCCAGGCAGTCTCCAGCAACCGTGCGTTTTCGGGCGGCGAATTGCCGCCCTTTACCCAGAGTAATTTCACCGTCCCGTTTTCCGTTAGCTACGAGCTTGATTTATTTGGACGCGTGCGCCGCAATCTGGAAGCGGCCAACGCTTCGTTGCAAGGGAGCGCGGCCGATCTGGAAAATGTGCGCCTGGTATTGACCGCGGAGCTCGCTGCCGACTATTTCAACCTGCGCGAACTTGATCGCGAAGCGGGAGTGGTGCGGCAGTCGGTCGAAATCCAGCAAAGAGGATTGGACCTGGTCAACCATCGTCACGAAGGCGGAGTCGCTTCCGGACTGGAAGTCGCGCAGCAGGCCGCCTTGCTCGATTCCACTGCAACGCAGCTTCAGCTCGTGCTGCAGCAGCGGGCGCAATTCGAACATGCCATCGCCGTGCTGACGGGGAAGTCCGCCTCGGCTTTCAACCTGGCTGAGGCGCCATTCGACGCCACCCCTCCCGCGATTCCCACCGGAGTTCCATCGGAGATTCTGGAGCGCCGGCCGGACGTGGCCACCAGCGAGCGGCAGATGGCGTTCGAAAATGCGCAAGTCGGGTTGGCGATGACTGCGTTCTATCCGCATATCACGCTGGGCGGGGCGGGCGGATGGGAAAGCCGCGACATCGCCACACTGATAAGCGCTCCCAGTGCTATGTGGTCGCTGGGCGGTGATCTGCTGCAGCCGATTTTGAATGGCGGCCGCAATCGCGCCAACCTGGCGCTCAGCCGCGCTGCCTACGACGAATCGGTCGCCAACTATCGCGAATCGGTGCTGGTGGCATTTCAGCAAGTGGAAGACGGGCTTTCCGGTCTCGCGTTGCTGAACCAGGCCGCGAAAACTCAACAGGCGGCGGTCGCCGACTCGCGACGCGCGCTTGACATCGCCAACAGCCGTTACGTCGGCGGAGTTACGACCTATCTCGATGTGATTACCGCGCAATCCACGTTGCTGAACAACGAACGCCTGGCAACGCAACTGCTCGGCCAGCAAATGGTCACTTCTGTCTTTCTGGTGAAAGCCCTGGGCGGCGCGTGGGATGCTTCCGAAATTCAGCGCGAACAAGTGAGGCCGGCGCTGGTCCAGGCGGTACAGCCGTAACTCCACCGGGCGCGACGGCGTTGGGTTTCAACGTCGCGGATGTCCGGGATCGGCTGCGACTGTGGCTGGCAGGCGCTCGCAGCCAAATTCGCACCCAGGCTCGACCGCCCGCTGTATCGCGTCCGGCGCAGAGCCATTAAGGGGTTCTCCGCTCTCGGCAGAATTCCCCCGCGGACCCCGCCGGGACCTACGCCGTGTGTTGTTCCTGACTGCCGTGGCGCGATCGGATCTCACGCTCCGCAATCAGCCAATCCTGGTTCTGATCGCCGTTTCCATTGCCCGCGGTGGCTGCCCGCTGCAGGTAGAGTTCGTAGGCGCGGCGGCGAATTTCTTCTTCAAGATTGACAGAGCGTTCGACGTGAACCTGGTTGGCCGGTCTCCCGCTTTCGCGAACCTCGGGCGCAACCTGTACCGCGGCTGGCGAAGTGGAGACTCCGGATTTCTTGTTGCGTTTGCCGATACCGTTTCCGGTCGTCTTGCGAGCCATAGTGTACTCCTTACACATACCCAACTCTAGGAAGGGTCTTACGTAATGAATCAGCGACATACGCATACTCCGATAGCCGCTATCCGACTATTTGCGAGAAGTGGTTGATCCAAATATAGCGCGAACGCCTGTGGAAGTGTGTGACAACGCCATGAAAATTTCTTCTACCCCGCATAATTTTTTTGGACTGGCGTCTGGTAGGACCGCAGCGAGTACCGCACGGTCTCGCGAGAAATCCTCACACTGCCTGTCCGGCGCAGAATCCGGACGCCCAGGCCCACTGGAAGTTGAAACCGCCGAGTTGGCCGGTTACGTCGACGACTTCTCCGATGAAAAAAAGGCCGGGCACTTTTCGCGACTCCATGGTCTGGGCAGAGAGTTCGTTGGTATCGACGCCGCCCGCGGTGACTTCCGCTTTTCCGTAACCCTCCGTCGCTTCCGGCTGGACTTCCCACTCATGCAGTTGACGTTCGGCACCGGCAAACGCGCTATTGGAGTTGCCCGCTAAAGGATAGGTCTCGAGCCAGCGATCCGCGAAGCGGCGGGGCAGGACTTCCTTCAGCAGGGACTTCCAACTCGCCTCGTCGCGATGACCGCGCTCCCGCAACTCAGCGGTGAGATTGCGGTCGGGAGCAAGGTCAAGATGAATTGGCTCCTTGCCGTCCCAGTAAGAAGAAATCTGGAGAATCGCGGGCCCGCTGATGCCGCGATGAGTGAAAAGCATATTTTCGCGGAAGGCTGGTTTCGGGTTGCGTTTCGCATCGCGAATGGAAGCAATCACTTCGATGGAGACTCCGGCCAGATCGCGCCAGCGCTTGCGGTCGCGTTCGCTAAAGACGAGAGGGACAAGAGCGGCACGTGGAGGTTCGATCTTCAGGCCGAATTGCCGGGCTAGATCGTACCCAAATGAAGTAGCGCCGATTTTCGCGATGGACAAACCTCCAGTTGCGACCACCAGGCGGGGTGTGCCGAAACTAGCGTCCTCGGCTTGCACGGTGAACTGGTCGTCCTTCTGCGCCTCGTTCTTGCGCACCTCGCTTTTACGCACCTCGCGCACTTTCGTGTTGAGCCGGATTTCCACGCCGGCATCGCGGCATTCCCGCTCCAGCATTAGCGTAATGTCACTCGCCGCTCGATCGCAGAATAACTGGCCAAGCTTTTTCTCGTGATAGGGGATGCCATGCTTTTCGACAAGCCGCATGAAATCGGCCGGAGCATAGCGGGCGAGCGCCGACTTGGCGAAATGCCGATTGGCCGAAAGAAAATTATCCGGTGAGGTGCGCAGGTTGGTGAAATTACAGCGGCCGCCGCCGGAGATCAGTATCTTTTTTCCGATTCGGTCCGCGCGTTCGAGCAGCAGGACACGCCGGCCCCGCTTGCCGGCTTCGAGGGCACACATGAGGCCGGCCGCGCCGGCTCCGAGAACGATGACGTCGTATTTCCGATTCGCGCCGGAATGATTCACGTATGGACGAGCTTAACAGGGCCGGCGAAAGTGGAACTTGCAGTCTCACTCTCCATTCACACGAGTTTGTCATCCTGAGCGAAGCGAAGGACCTGCTTTGTGCTCAGCGCACCAGACAGCAGGTCCTTCGCTTCGCTCAGGATGACAAATTATAGGGTGTTGCGATACCGTCATGCAGACCTTACTCTGATCACGGGTGAGCAGGGCTTGCAAGCGGCCAGCGCTACGGAATTGCATTATGGTTGACTGTTCATCGCTTGAACCTTCAACGACTGTAAGAACGCGACAACCTGCCAGCGTTGTTGTTCCGGAAGCTTCGACCAAACCGGCATGCCTCGGCGGACCACTCCATTGCTCAGGAGCCAGAACAGGGTGCCGGGCGTTGCCTCCTGTACCTCTTCCTGCAGTAAACTCGGGCCTTTCCGCGTGCCTCCAGCTTTCATTCCGTGACACTCGGCACAGTGCTGTTCAAAGAGTTTTCCTCCCGCCGCCATGGCTTGAGGATCGCCTGCGAAAGGGTTTTTCCTTTCGCGCGCCTTTGCGGGAGCATCCGCAAGTGCCGCGTAGGTCGATTGTTTGATGTTGCCTGCGCCAGCGTCTTTGTTCTGTGCGCTGGCCCGAGAGGTCCCGAAAACGACAATCGCGAAAACGACAACGGCGATGGCCGCAAGGTTGAAGCGTCCAGCCGAGCGAAACAAAGCAGAGGCTGTCTTCATCGCCGGCCTCCGAGGCTTCCGAGCCATCGCCCAACCAGCTCACCAAAGCCGGAGAACTCACGCGAAAGTCCCCAACGCAACAAAAGTCGATGGCTGTTGTCATTCAGACCGAAGCCGCTCGAAACGCGAACGGTCCAGTCCGACGGAAGGTTCCACGCAACTACGGGCGCGAGGTAGTGAGACGTGTCATGGAGTCCAGCACTCTGCGTGTCGCCCAGGCCTCCGTACATTTCCACTCCGGCAACAAAGTTCTCCCGACAGAAATTACAGCGGTTGGGCGAAGCTTTCAACGCGAGCGGACGGCTTGCACCCACGGCGTAAGCGAACTCCCAAGGCTCGCTCGGCAACAGGTTCTTGGTAACAATGGGATTCACGGCGACATTCCATCCTTTGAAGGAACTGGAAAGCAGAAGCTTGAGTTCCAATTCGTGGTCGTGCTCCTTCCGCAAGGCGGCGTTCGAATCGGCGAAGTCCGACTCCACGTCGTGACCTTCGATTTCCTTCAAAATCTTGTCGGCCCCGCTGATTTGTTCGTACTCGATATAAAGCACCGGATTGACGAGGTGCTCGCGCTGCAGCAGGCGAAACCGGTTTTCCCAGCGAAACCCGGTAAACACCGTGCTGTCATGGAACGTCGTCTGTCCGTCCAAATAAAACTCGGTCGTCCACCAGGCGGTGGCGCCATACTCAAATTCCGCCCAGAAGGCGTGGAAGTCGTTGCCGCCGCGCTGGGTTCCAAAGGTCGAGAAATACTCCACCTCCAGGCTGCCCGGCTCTTCGAGGTAATGGTCGTAGGTCACGATGTAAGGACTTTCCTGCGCCCAAACCAGAGACGGAAAGCAAAAAAGCAAAGAGAAAAGCAGGACAAGGAAAGAAAGGACGGGAAACTTCTGGCGGATCGATTCAGGAATAACGTGCGCGACCATCGGCTCCTCGGATCGGATTATTTGTGTTGCGACTCAGTTGCAACAAGCGTTACAATCCCAGCCTAGAGTGCGCCTTCGTTCACTGTCAATGGACGCCAGAAGATTTCGTCGCAGTTTTTTTGCGATTCATTGCGACTTAGCATCGGAGACTACCTATGCCGCTTCCACAAACCGAGATTCCCGGCCGTTTGCAGATGCAACTGGCCGAGCGCGGGATCCGCATGACCGGTCCGCGCCGGGCGATTCTAAGCGTGATTGAGACCGCGTCGAAACATCTGGATGCCAGCCAGATCCTGCGCAAAGCGCGGCAGGTGGACGCCTCGGTCGATCGCAGCACCGTCTACCGGACGCTCGACCTGCTGAAGCGCCAAGGACTGATCGATGAGCTCGACTTGATGCATCTGAAGGGCGAAGGCCACTACTACGAGCGCAAGCTCGGCCGCGATCATATTCACATGGCCTGTCTCCGGTGCGGAAAAATCACCGAATTTGTCAGTAAAACTTTCGAGTCTTTGAAGAAGCAGTTAGAGCGGGATTGCCACTTTCATATCCTCGTGGCGCGGCTTGAAGTCGGCGGATACTGCTCCTCGTGCCGGCGCTAGCGTCTTGAGTAAGTAGACGGATTTGAAGGGGCGCGGCTTCAGCCGCGCCGTAAGGATCACATGATCAATGGCGGCTTTAGCCGCTGAGGGCAATTGCGGCGCACATCAAGAGTTCTTCCGAAGCCTGTTTGAGCCCGACGCTACCCCATCAGCATTCCGCCGTTCACGTTCAACACATGCCCCGTGATGTAAGACGCTTCTTCCGAAGCCAGAAAACACACGGCGTTCGCAATGTCGTCCGGCGCGCCCACCCGCCCCAGCGGGATCGCCTTCACCGCATTCTGCTTGAATTCCTCGCTCAGCGCCGCCGTCATGCTGGTCTCGATGAAGCCCGGCGCCACTGCGTTGCAGGTAATATTGCGCGACGCCACCTCCCGCGCCAGCGCCATCGTCAGCCCGATCAGCCCGGCTTTCGAAGCGGCGTAGTTCGCCTGGCCCGCCTGCCCCATCTGCCCGAACACGCTGGTGATGTTGATGATCCGTCCCCAGCGCTGCTTGAGCATCGAACCGATCGCCTGCTGGATGCACAGATAGGCGGAAGTCAGATTCGTGTTCAGCACCGCGTCCCAGTCGGCTCGCTTCAGGCGCATCACCAGTTGATCGCGCGTGATGCCGGCATTGTTTACCAGAATGTCGATCTTGCCGAATTGCGCGAGCGCCAACTTGATCCCGGACTTCACCTGCTCTTCTTCCGCCACGTCGATAACGAAAGCCGCCGCCTTGCCTCCCGTCGTCGTGATTCGCGAGACCAGTTCCTCCAGTTTTTGTTGATTGCGCGCAGCCACGGCAACGCTCGCACCCTCCCGCGCCAGCGCCAGTGCGCAGGCATGACCGATTCCCTGCGATGCTCCGGTAACCAGCGCGACTCGCCCCTCGAGTTTCATGGGTTCTCCTTTGGAACCGGAGATTATAACGTCCAAAGAAGGGCAAAGCTAAAGGTTTCAAGGTTTGGTAGTCGTGCAATTTGAATCTCCATAGAATTGGCATCGGAATCCGAGTTGTGGGAGACTATGGTTAGGCGGAACGTCGGAGGTTGGCTGCAATGAGATCATGGCAAACAGAGACAGGACACCTCGCATGCCGCTGGTCTGAGGTGGGACAGCGCGTTCAATACAATGCGCGTTGGATGCAAGAGACTGCAGATACTCAGAGCGGTTATTTGCCTTCCGTTCCGGATTTTGCCAGCCATAGTCCATTCGGGGGAACAACCTCTTGGTTCCAGCTCCATACCGCTGAACGCGATTCCGAGTAGGTCGTGGATTCAAACTGCGGCACTACCGCAAAGGTTTCAGAGTTTAATGAACCAGCTGCGGCTGCAGTCGCAAACTAGCTCGCCTGCGTGGCCGCCCGTCCCAGCGGCACCGCTGCAAGAATCTTTTCAATCTTCTCGACCAGCGTCCGCTTCGAATAAGGCTTCGCCAGAAAATACGTGCGTTCCTCGGGCGCTTCCATTTCTTCCTGCTCGCTGTAACCGGATGTCACCAGAACCACAATCTCGGGTGACCGCTGCCGCAGCTCCTGCCCCAACTGCTGTCCGGTCCCTCCGGGAAGCACCATATCCGTCAGCACCAGATCAATTCCATGGTTGCATTCCTCGTAAACTTTCATTGCATTGCGGGTATCCCCTGCCGGCAGAACTTCAAAGCCCGCGTGCTCCAGAATGGTGCGAGTCGCCTCTCGCACAAAGGGCTCGTCCTCGACCAGAAGAATGGTGCGCCGTGCGCGCCGATCGTTTGCGTATGCAGATGCCTGAAGAGTCATATCGTTCCCATTCACTTTCTTCACAACTCTTCCATAGCAATCGCGTGGCCGCGCCGCCTTTGGACAAACGGCACCCTCCGCACTTATGCCTCTGCCGTCCAAAATATGTTTGAAATATCGTTCGGAATTTACTTCGGGGTAGTCAGAATCGTGTGCTTCGGGTCCAGCACAATCTTCCGCACCTCGGTCGGCGCGGTCAGGCGAAACGCCGTCTCCCGGCCATCCGCCAGCACTTCGCCCAGAAAAATCATCGCGTTGCCCGCCGTCGTCGCATACACCGGAACCGCCGTCACCAGATCGTCGGGCGCGTCCTTTTGTAGGATCACGCCTGTAACCCTAGTCACGCCGGCTTTCTCCGTAATATGAATCTCGCGCGCTTCCAGCTCCGGGATCGCCGTCCCTTCGATCCAACCTTCCAAAAACCAATCCAGCTTGGGACGTTTCTCGTACCAAAGTGGGCGCGGCAGTTCCTCTTCGAAAACTTGTATCAATTCCTGCGTGCTCAGGCTCTTTCCCGCATACCGTTCCCTGATTTTCCGCAAGGCGCGGAAGAACGGCTCGTCTGCTTTAACGGAAGGATTCGCACGCCCGTTCCGGGAACGGGATGCCGTTTCGGAATCGCGCAGCATCATACGCAGCATGTGAAACAGCCACGTTCCTCGTTCGTAACTGATTGCCTCGTATCCTGCGGGGAAATGCGACGACTCCAGCCGGTGCCCCAGCGTGACCGGGCCAGCGTTGCGCAGCCGCTCTCCATCTTTGTTCTGGCTCAGAAGATCGCGGCGATATTTTTCAAGAACCTGCCGGAATTGCGCTGGGTTCTGCTGCTCCAGCATCAACAGCGACGAATAATTCGCCAGACCCTCCGATATCCACTGATCCCGATAGCTCTTGAACAGCACCAGATCGCCCCACCATTGATGCGCGGTCTCGTGCACCAGAACCTGGCTGTCGAGGGTGCGAGTCACCGGATCAAGGCGCAGGTCGGTTTGCTCCTGCGAACTCAGAAACGCGAAGCTCGACAGGAACACCAGCCCGGGCCATCCCTGGCTCAGGTCCCCCGGCATCTGCGTCAGCTCGAGCGAACCATACGGATACGGTCCAAACCACTCGGAGAAACTGGCAATAGCCTTTGCCGCCCTGTCCGCCACCTCCTGCACATTGTGTGCCGGCGACGGAGGCGGCGGAGTCACCACGATCGGCGGCATCGATCTCGTCGCGGGAGGTCCGGGGAAAGCCGGCTGTTCAATCACCTCCGGCCGCGCCTTGGGAAACGATTTCTCCACTCCCCTGGTGCCGAACGCTTCCACCAGAATGTTGCCCGCTTTCGCTTCGGCCCGAACGTACTTGCCCAGGTTGAAACCCGCCACCGGAATCGGCCGCTCTGAGGTCCACCGCGAAATCTTCTCTGCCCCCGCTTTCTCGTTCGTTTCCCCGTCCTCACCTTCCGCGCGAGACATCTGTTTTCCGGTTGCCACCAGCGTCCAGTTTGCCGGATAGTGAAACGCCATCTCGAACCGTGCCGGGCTCAAACCGAAATTCGGATACCACGTGCCGCGCTCGCCCACGTAAAGCAATCCGTTCCCCGCCTCCGACAGAACCTCGCCCGCATAACGAAAGCGCAGTTTCAATTCCTGGGCGGGCAAGAGCGGAGCAGAGAACACCACTGCCACCAGATCATTTCCTTTGCGATGGAGTTCAGTTCCTTCGATCGCCGGGTTCTGGATGAAGTCCACCGGCCGCCCATCCGCCTCGAGGGCTTCGATCTTCAGATAACGCGACAACTCAAACAGCAGCGTTCTCTCTCCTCCGCTGCGAACTTGAACCTTCAGTTCCGCCGTTGCTCGCAACATCGTCGGAGGCTCGACCGAGGCCTGAATCCGGAAGCTCGTGATCGAGACATCCTCGACCCGCCGGTCCCCAACCGCGAGGCCCATCCCGGCGGGCGCAAATGAAGTCCAGAGATCGAAGAACAGGATGCCGTCTTTTGTTCGCGGTTGCCCCGCCCATAACGGCTCGGCACCTGCCGCATCCCAGAACGCCTCAAAACTGCCCAGTCTTTTGCCGAGCAAATGAGCGTGCAGCAACGGCGGAAAGTTTCGATCGGGATCGCTGCCACCCATCGGCGGAAGGAAATGGCTGAAGTCCAGCAGCAGGCGCAGGGCGTCGAACTCGGCCAGAATGCGGCTTGCATCGCCCCATTTTTTGATGAATTCCGCGCCCTCGGGCGCTGGCGTTAGAGAGCGCTGCAAGACGGCGGCCGTGTCGTCGTTGAAGCGCAGATATCCCGAGGTGAACTGCTCTTCGAGAATCGCCATTCCCGTGAACAGCGCCAGCGATCCGCGCTCCACCCGGTTCGGAGGCCGCAGCCGTACCTCGCCCTCACCTTCGAAGAACGCGCCCGTGATCCGCCCGCAAATGTCTTCCGTAAACGCCAGCGTGCCGTCGTCGAAATCAATGTGAAGATTAGGCCGGTCAATCGAGGCGTCCCGAACGTGGTACACCCGTTGCGGATCGAGGCCGACGGAACGAATCCGCGCGTAAAGCCCGCTCGTCGTTTGCGGACACTGCGGGCTCGGTCCCGCTGCCACCGCCCAAGGCGCCACAGCGAGCAGCCACCACGCCAACCCGATCATCCGCCGACCTGGCTTCATATGTCTTCCGCCCGTAGAGACGGGGCTTGCCCCGTCTCCCGCTGCGGAGGGAGACGCGGCAAGCCGCGTCTCTACAGGAAAATCAGGTGCTCTTCAGGGTCCGGGGAGCCGCTCCAGTTCCAGCACCTTGGTCACCTTACCGACCCTCTGCGCGGTTGCTAAGATCAGCCCTGTGCGGCTTCGACTCCTCATTCTAGTGCTTCTCGCGGCGCTGCCCGCCTGCGCCGACGTCATTCATCTCAAGAATGGACGCACTATCTGGGCCGACCAGGTCCGCGAAACCAAAACCCGTGTGGAGTACGACCTCGGCGAAGACACCTACGCCATCCCGAAATCTTCCGTCGACCACATCGAGGCCGGTGGCCTCTCCCCAGTTCACGCCGGAGCCGCCGCCAACCTACCGGACATCACTCCGCCCGCGCCCTCGTTTCGCCACCAAGCGGACGTGGCGGAAAAGGTCATCCGCGACGGTAAGGTCGACACCGATGCCCTGGCCAACATCGCACAAACCGCCAATCCCGAACTCGCGGCCACTGCCTACTTTCTCGCTGGCAAGCACGAATCCGACCATGGCAAGTTCCCGCAGGCCGAACGCTATTACGAATCCGCGCTCCACTTTCAACCGGATAACTCCACCTTGCTGGTCTACTATGCCGCCTGCCTGTTGCGCACCGGCCAAACCGCCGACGCCCTGTCGTACGCGCAACACGCCGCCAGCGTTGATCCGACCTCACCCGATGCCCTGGCCATGCTGGGCTTCGCGCAATTCGCCAGCGATCATACGCCCGATGCCATTCTCGCGTGGAAGAAGTCGCTTGCCCTTCGTCCCGACGCCACCATCAGCGAGTACCTGGCCCGCGCCGAGCGCGAATCGAACGTCGAGTCCGAGTTTTCGCAGCGCGAAAGCAGCCACTTCAACTTCCATTTCGAAGGCAAGGAGACCTCCGAGGCCTTCCGCCGCGACCTCGTCGCCACCCTCGACTCCGAGTATGACGACCTGGCGCGCGATCTCGGCTACTCGCCCCGCAACAACATCGCCGTCACGCTCTACACGCGGCAGGCTTTCTTCGACGTTACCCGTGCACCCTCCTGGACCGGCGCCCTCAACGATGGCAAGCTGCGTATTCCGATCAGTGGCGTCCAGAGCGTCACGCCCGAGCTCGCTCGCATCCTGAAACATGAACTGACGCACTCTTTCGTCTCCCAGATGTCGAGCAACCGCTGTCCGACGTGGCTGAACGAAGGCATCGCCCAGATCGAAGAAGGAAGGTCGTCCGCCTCTTACGGACACCGGCTCGCACAACTCTTCGCGGCCGGAAATGAAATGCCCCTCAATCTGCTCGAAGGCAGCTTCATGAGTTTCTCCGCTCCCGAGGCCGCCACCGCCTACGCCGAATCTCTAGCCGCCGCCGAATACATCCGCGACGCCTACGGCATGAGCGAAATTGCGCGCATCCTGGAACTCCTCTCCGAAGGCAGTTCAACCGAAGCTGCTTTGCGCGCCACCGTCCACTCCGACTACCGCCAACTCCGCGACGAAATGACCCGCACGCTAAAAGAAAAGTACGGCGATTGAGCCTGTGTGGGAACGGGGCTTTGCCCCGTCCAAGCGGGGCGAAGCCCCGCTGCCACACGATCATCGAACTTCGGCACCGCCACCAACCACTGATTGCCTCGCTCCAAGGTTTGTGCTAATTTCGCCCCTCATGAAGGCGCTCTTCTCCAAGCTCGGGTTCGGCTCAAAGCGGGCGGAGGCTCCCGAGATCCTCCAGGCAGAGAGCCTGGCGCTCCGGGGCGCGGACATGGCGGTCGCCTATTTTTCCTCGCGCGCCGGAGGCGATTTCCACGATTTTCTGCGCGTCAGCCCGAACCGCTTCCTTTTCGGATTGCTCGACGTGGCTGGAAAACGCGAAACCAACGCTACCGTACTCGAAGCCGCCAAGACTTGTTTCCGCTCGTCGGGCGAGCATCTCTTCGCCGCCCCCGAACTGAACGAATCGGACGCGATGATCGAACTCTCGCGCCGTCTGAATCTCGAGATCATGCGTGCTGCCGGAGGTGTGCGCAGTTGCCCGGCCTTCGCCGGTTGCTACAATGAAGATCTGGGCACGGTTTGCTACGTGAATGCGGGCCACACACCCGGCCTGCTGCGCGATGACTCCGGCATCGTTGAATTGCCCGCAACCGGCCTGCCGCTAGGTCTGTTCGCGCTCGCCCCCACCGACGCTCGCATCGTCGGCCTGGGGCCTAAGGGCTCGCTGGTGTTGGTCTCTCGTGGAGTGGTTGAGGCGGAGTCGAAGCACCTGGAATTCGGCCTGGACGGAGTCGAGAGCGTCATGCAGGTGGGATCTTCTTCGCAAAAAGACCTTTCCCGGCGCATCCTGCAACGCGTGCAAGACTTCATGAACACGGCTCCGAAGCACAACGACGTGACCGCATTGACGCTCACGCGAGGAGATTAGCCTTGGCCAAAGTTAGCCAGACAAGCCCGTCCGCCCAATTGGCCTCCATGCTCCTGGCGGCGTAAAATAGAAAAACAATTTTCCCTCGGGTCTTACCCGTGTTTCTAGAGAACGTTTCGAGAGAGCCCTAATGAAGAACGCCAGACTTCCCCTGCTGTTAGCTGTTGCATACGCGCTGTTGCTTCCATCTCTTTCGCCGGCCGATACCGTCGTCGAAGAGATCATCGCCCGGGTGAACAACGAAATCATCACCCGCACGGAGTACGTACGCAGCCGCGATCAGCTCAAGCAGGAACTGCAGCAGCAGGATTCGGCCACCGCCGACCGCGCTTTTGCCGAGAAGCAACGCGACGTTCTGCGCGATCTGATTGACCAGCAACTCCTGCTGCAAAAAGGTAAAGATCTCGGTATCACCGGCGACACGGAGCTGATCAAGAAGCTGGACGAAATGCGCAAGCAGATGAACCTTGGGAGCATGGAAGAACTGGAGAAGGCGGCGGAGGCCCAGGGCGCTTCGTACGAAGACTTCAAGCAAAACCTGCGCAACCAGATCGTCACCCAGCGTGTAATCGGGCAGGAAGTCGGTTCGAAACTGGCCATGAACAAGGATGACGTAAAAAAGTTCTACGACCAGCACCGCGCGGAGATGGAGCGGCCCGAAGAAGTTCGCCTCAGCGAGATTATTATCGCTCCCAAAACACCTGCCAAGCCTGTCGGCGCCGACGGCAAGCCCGAGCCGCCCTCGGAGGCTGAGACCGAGGCGGCTCTGGCCGCCGCCCAGGCCAAGGCGCAGGATCTGCTCGATCAGGTCCGCAAGGGCGCGAAGTTTGCGGACCTGGCGAAAAAGTATTCCGATGGACCGTCGGCGAAAGACGGCGGCGACCTTGGTACTCCTTTCAAGCGCGGCACCCTCTCGAAAGAATTGGAAGACAAGGTTTTTGCGCTAAAAGCCGGCGAAGTCACGGATGTAGTTCGCACCAAGCAGGGGTTCGTATTCCTGCAGGTGACCGAGCATCAGGCGGCGGGCATTCCCACTCTCAAGGAAGTAGAGCCGCGCATCCAGGATGCGTTGTACATGCAGAAACTGCAGCCGGCGCTGCGGGCTTATCTGACCACGCTGCGCGAAGAAGCCTTCATCGACTACAAGAACGGTTATATCGACTCGGGAGCAAGCGCCAAGCAAACCAAGCCCATCGAAACCACGGCCAAAGAAGACAAAGCGAAGAAACTGAAAAAGAAGAAGAAGCTGGGCGTGTTTTAGACCAGAGCTGTCTCATAATTGCCTTTGCTAAGGTTTGGGAAGGGCACGGCTTCAGAGCCTGCCCTGGGCGGAGCCGAAGGGTGCCGATCAGAGCCGCAAACAATGCGGGCTTTAGCCCCTGGGGGCCAGACATCACGCTCGAAGAAGTGCTAATGGCTGATCGATTTCGCGGAGGCTCATGAAAGAGTTCTTTATCTCCGAATGTTCCCAGCAGGAAAACAAGGTCATCACCTCCAGCTTCGTGGTGGCGTCGAAGCAGGTGAAGGCCAAGAAAAATGGCGAGCCTTACCTGGCGTTGACTCTGGCCGATCGCACCGGCCAGATCGAAGCCAAGATGTGGGACAACGTCGAGGAATTCATCGACGCCTTCGAGCAGGAAGATTTTCTCAAGATCAAAGGGCTCATCAATAAATACAAGAATCGTTTTCAGCTCACGATTCACAAGCTGCGCCGCATGGAAGAAGCTGAGATCGACTTCACCGACTACCTTCCCAAGACCACCAAGGATATCGGCGAACTTTGGAGGACGCTGACGGAGTTTGTCGCCACCTTCCAGAATCCGCACCTGAAGGCGCTGGTGGAACTGTTCATGGCGGATGCGGAGATCGCCGAGCGCTACCGCAACGCCCCCGCGGCCAAGACGCTTCATCATGCCTACATCGGCGGACTGCTCGATCACGTCGTATCCCTGTTCCGCTCTTGCGATTTGATATGCCGGAACTATCCGCAGATCAACCGCGACCTGCTGCTGACGGGAGCGTTCCTGCATGACATCGGCAAGACTCAGGAGCTGACCTACAATCGTGCGTTTTCTTACACCACGCGCGGCCAGCTGCTCGGGCACATGATCATCGAACTGGAGATGCTGCAAGCCAAGCTCGCCCAGTTGCCCGGCTTTCCCGCGGAGCTGAAAGCCCTGCTCGAGCATCTGATCATCAGCCACCACGGGCAGTACGAATTCGGATCGCCTAAGCTACCGATGTTTCCCGAAGCGCTCATGCTGCACTATCTGGACGATCTGGATTCGAAGATGGAGGCGATGCGCGCCCACTTCCAGCGCGAGGCCGAACTCGAAGGGCCGTGGACCAGCTACAATGCGTCGCTGGGGCGGCCGCTGCTCGATTCCAGAAAATTCTTGCAAACGGAAAAAACGGGGGCTGCGAAAGGCAGTGTGCCAGATTCCGGTGCGCCGACAGTCGCGGCAGCGCCAGAGCGCCCAACCTCAACCGCGCCAGCCGCAGCGCCAGGGCTTGACCTGTTCAGCGAACAGAAGGCGTAGAAACAGAGTTCGCGCCTAAGTTTCGAATCGCCCCGTTGGTTTGCTTATGGATTTCTCGCGTTTCACCGCCGTCAGTTTTGACTGCTACGGCACTCTGATTGATTGGGAGTCGGGGATTTTGCCGGTACTGCGCGCCGTGCTTGCGAGCCACGGTCAAGATCTTCCCGACGCGGCCATTCTCCAACTCTACGGAGAATTTGAGGCAGAGGCGGAAAGTGGGCCGTACCAAAGCTACCGCGATGTGCTGCAATCGGTAGTGCGCGCGTTTGCCGATCGCTTCCGTTTCCAGGCCAGTTCCGCCGAGATCCAATCCCTGCACGAGTCCGTCCGTGCCTGGCCGCCTTTCCCGGATACGGTGGCGGCGCTCGGCGAATTGCGGAAGGGCTACAAGCTTGCCGTGATTTCAAACATTGACGACGATCTGTTTGCGGAGACACGAAAGCGTCTGGACGTGGAATTCAACGCAGTGATCACGGCGGAACAGGCGAGAAGCTACAAACCATCCCGCAATAATTTTCAGATGGCCTTACGGACGCTTGCGATTTCTCCGGATCGGCTGTTACACGCCGGGCAGAGCGTGTATCACGATGTGGTCCCGGCGCGGTCGCTGGGCATCTCGACGGTGTGGGTGAACCGGAAGTCGGCTCGACCTGGAATCGGCGCGGTTCGAGCTTCCGCGGCGCCCGCCTTCGAAAAACAACCGGACCTGGAGGTTCCCGATCTTGCCACCCTCGCCGCCGCAGTTATGAAAGGTGCGCGAGACTGATCCCTAAATCGGAACCGGCAGCGGAAGAATCTTTTTCTGGATGGCGACCGTAACCAGTTGCGCCTTGTTGTGAATGTCGAGTTTGCGCATCAAGTTGAACTTGTGCGCTTCCGCCGTCTTGACGCTGATTCCGAGAACTGCCGCCGCGTGCTTCACGGTATGCCCCTCGGCGAGCAATTTCATCACTTCCCGTTCGCGCAGAGTCAGAGTACTCCTTCGCAGCGGCGTCCGTAACGGCTGGTCCCGCAGGATCGCGCCGTCTTTCAGTTTGGTCTTGACCTGCGGACTCAATGACCGCTCACCGCGGTGCACTTCGCGCAGCGCGCTCAACAAGAGCGGCGCGGGAGTATCTTTCAGCAGATACCCGCTGGCGCCCGAGCGCAGGGCTTGCTGCACATACTCCCCATCTTCATGCATGGTCAGATACACGATGCGCGTGCCGGCGCAATGTTCTTCGATGAGGCGTCCGGCTTCGAACGACGACATACCGGGCATGCTGATATCGAGCAACACCAGGTCGGGGCGATGCTCCAGGACCAACTTGAGCGCCTCGGCGGCATCGCCCGCTTCACCCACCACGGCAAAATCGGGATCGTCTTCCAGCAGGCGGCGCACACCGTAGCGCAGCATTTCGTGATCGTCGGCGATCACGCAGCGAATGCGATCGGCGGCGTGCGGAGGAAACGGACCAGCATGGGCAGTCAACATGGGAAAAAGCCTCGCGTACTCTGACGAAGGGCGCGAGGAGCCTTCAAAACGGGTCGTCCGGCGACTTCCGTTACTAAGCGATGATCTATTGTACCCGCGCCGGCCACGCCTTCAGCGAAAAAAGGTTTCGGCGCAAGAATCGCCAGCGCAAGAATCCGGCGCACAAATCAAAGAGAGCTGAACTCTACCGCTTCATTTACAATGCCTCTTCGACATGCTGCGCTACTTCACTTCCGGAGAATCCCACGGCGAGGCCCTGGTTGCGTTTCTTTCCGGGCTGCCCGCCGGGCTCGTGGTCGATCAGGCATTTGTGGACCGCGAACTCTGGCGCCGCCAGCAGGGCTTTGGACGCGGCGGGCGCATGAAGATCGAAACCGACCGGGCGCACTTTCTCTCGGGCGTGCATCACGGCAAGACGATCGGCTCGCCGATCGCGGTGATGCTCGAGAATCGCGACTGGCAGAATTGGAAAGAATCGCTGCCGGTGGAGACGGGCGATCCGGAGAAGCACAAGCGCGTGGCGTCGCCGCGCCCCGGCCATGCCGATCTGGCGGGAGCTTTGAAGTACGATTTCACGGAAGCGCGCTATGTTCTGGAGCGCGCCTCGGCCCGGGAATCGGCAGCGCGGGTTGCGATTGGCGCGCTCGCCAAGCTGCTGCTGCGCGAGTTGGGCGTTGAAGTTCTGAGCCATGTGATCGCGGTTGGCGCGGTGTCCATTGCGGAGCGCCAAATCCCGTGGGAGCAAATCGAGCCCCTGTCGCGTAAGAACGAGGTGCTGCTGGCTTGTGCCGATGCCGAGGCCGAGCAGCGCATGAAAGAAGAAGTCGATAACGTTCTCCGCACGGGGGATTCGGTGGGAGGAGTTTTCGAGGTGGTAGCGCACAATGTTCCACCCGGTCTCGGCAGTTACGTGCAATGGGACGAGCGGCTGGACGCGCTGCTGGCCGCGGCGGTCATGTCGTTGCAGGCGGTGAAAGCGGTCGAAATTGGCAGCGGGATACAGGCAGCGCATTCGCCAGGATCCGCCGTGCATGACGAAATCGGTTATCAAAGCGACGTGGGATTCGCCGGCTTTACGCGCACGCGCAACAATGCCGGAGGGCTGGAGGGCGGCGTCTCCAACGGACAGGAAATTCGGGTTCGCGGTTATCTGAAACCGATCTCCACGCTGCGGCGTCCATTGCAGTCGGTGGATTTTGCGACCCGTGAGCCGGTGAAGGCGGCGTACGAGCGCTCGGATGTATGCGTGGTACCCGCCGCCGGCGTGGCCGGCGAGGCTATGGTTGCGCTCACGTTGGCGCGCTGTGCCCTCGAAAAGTTCGGCGGCGACTCAATGAAAGAAACGAAACGAAATTTCCAAGGCTATCTGGAACAACTGAAGAACTATTAGAACCAGTCAATAAATGGTTTTGGGAAGGTTTTGGGAAGGGCACGGCTTCAGCCGTGCCACTACCGGCCAAGAAGAATGCGGGCTTTAGCCCCTGAGGGCCAAGCCCTCCGAGATGAAAGGCGTCCATCTGAAACCAGTGTCGTGTCCCACAAAGTGCACGGCATGAAGTTACAACCCGAACGAAAATATGATTTATCCCATTGTGAAATTCGGCGATCCGGTCCTCGACAAAGCAGCAGCCGAGGTGACCAGCTTCGACGACGATCTTAAGAAACTTATTGAAGACATGTTCGAGTCGATGTACGCGGCTCGCGGCGTGGGTCTGGCGGCCCCGCAGATCGGCCTTTCGAAACGAATCGCGGTCGTGGACGTGACCTTCAAGGAAGACCCCGGCGCCAAGCTGGTGTTGATCAATCCGGTGATTATTAACAAAGAAGGGCGCCAGCGGAGCAGCGAAGGCTGCCTGAGCATCCCAGAATTTCGCGAGGACGTCACACGCGCGAAAACCGTAACCGTGCGCGCGCAGGATCTGACCGGCAAGTTCTTCGAGCACACCGGAGAAGATCTGTTGGCGCGGGCCCTGCTGCATGAGACCGATCACTTGAACGGCAAGCTCTACATCTCGCACGTCAGCGCGCTGAAGCGCGACCTCATCAAGCGCAAGATTAAGAAACTGGTCAAGGCGGGAGAGTGGTAGAAAGGCAGGTCTTAGGTGTCAGGTCTTAGGTCTCAGGAAAAGCATGTGCTGCAAAATGCTGTTGTGGCCTTGAGACGGTGCTTCCGCCGATATCATCCCTTAGCGGATAACGAATTTCCACATCACAACGGCCACGAAAACAACTATTCCGACCGCGTAAGCCCATCCCCGTCCTTCTTGGAGCTTTTCCTGATCTATCATTGAACCACCTCGCAAGACAGAACTACTATGCCACAAGTCCGGACGCTAAAGCGAGGCTGTAGTGCGGAGTCCTGAGACCCGACACCTATGCAATTGGTTTTCTGCGGCACGCCTCGATTCGCTGTCCCGACCCTTGAGAAATTAGTCGAGGCCGGATATTCCCTGTCTCAGGTAGTCACGCAGCCCGATCGACCCCGCGGGCGCGGCATGGAAATGGCTCTCTCTCCCGTGAAGGAAACGGCAATCCGCTTGGGTCTCTCTGTGCTGCAGCCCGCCGCCATCAAGAACAACGATGAATTCCGCGATCAGCTTACGGCACTTCGCCCGGACGCTATTATCGTGGTCGGCTACGGCCGCATCATTCCGCAGTGGATGATCGATCTTCCGCGGCTCGGAAATTTGAACCTGCACGCATCTCTGCTGCCAAGATATCGTGGCGCGGCGCCTATTCAGTGGGCGATTGCCAACGGTGACTGTGTAACCGGAGTTACCACCATGCGCATCGACGCGGGGCTCGACACTGGCGACATCCTCATGCAGCGCGAAATTCCGATTGGTCCGGAAGATACCGCTCAAACGCTGGGCCCAAAGCTCGCGGCCATCGGCGGCGATCTGATGGTCGAGACCCTGCGTGGACTTGAGAACGGGCAAGTTCGCCCGACTCCGCAGGATCATTCGCAAGCCACGCTGGCGCCGATTCTGAAGAAAGAAGATGGCCGCATGGACTTCGCTCGCCCGGCGAAAGACCTGTTCAATCGCCTGCGCGGTTTTCAGCCGTGGCCGGGGGCGTTCACCATCTTCAAGGGCAAAACGCTGCAAGTGCACCGCGCTCAACCCGCGCAACCGGCCGTGACATTGGCGCCAGGACAAGTCGCGGTCGAAGGAACGCGCCTGCTCGTCGGTTGCGGCAAGGATAAGGACAGAGACAAAAGAACTGACACGGCGCTCGAACTCATCGAGATTCAACTCGAGGGCAAGCGCCGCATGACCGCGCAGGAATTCATCAACGGCTACCGGCCCCAATCCGGCGACCATCTGGGACAATAGTCTGCGATGCCCGTTTCTCCTGCTCGCGCCGCGGCTTTCGAAATTCTTCTGCGCGTCGAGTGCGAAGACTCCTACGCCGCCGAACTGCTCCATTCCGCTCCCCTCGCGAAGCTTTCCGATCGTGATCACGGGCTCGCCACTGAGTTGGTGATGGGAGTTCTCCGCTGGCAGTCTCTGCTCGACCAGAGGCTGGCCGTCGCATCGTCGCAAAAGGTCGAGCGGCTGGATGGCGAGGTTCTGGCTGCGTTGCGTCTCGGCGTGTATCAATTGCAGTTTCTCTCTAGAGTTCCGGTACGCGCCGCAATCTTCGAAAGTGTGGAACTGGTCAAAGCGGCGCGAAAGCGTTCGGCGGCTTCGTTCGTGAATGCGGTTCTCCGGAAAATCGCCAAGGATAGCGCCGAAGACATCTTCGCGAAAATCGGCAAATCGTCCGACGCGATTGCGCTGGCTGAGAACGCGGCTCATCCCCAGTGGTTGGTGGCACGCTGGGCCGAGCACTATGGACTGGAGGCAGCCCGGCAGATCTGCGCCCATGATCAGACGGTGCCGGGCACGGTCATTCACATTCGCGGCGATCGATCGAATGATGGCCAATCTAATGACGGCCAGTCGCGCGACGATCCATCTCGCGACGATCAATCCGAGGCCGAACTGGCGGAAGCTGGCGTACAGCTCGCGCCGGGTCGACTGCTATCGGCCGCGCGAAGCGTTCTCGCGGGCGACGTGACCGGAACGCCCGCCTATCGCGAAGGCCGCATTTCCATTCAGGACGAAGCGTCGCAACTGGTCGGGTTGCTGGCCAGCGGTGGGGAATTGATCCTGGATTGCTGTGCCGCACCCGGCAGCAAGACTGCGTTACTCGCCAGGCGCAACCCGCGCTCCAAAGTGTTTGCCACCGAGTTGCATCCTCATCGCGCGCGCTTGCTGCGGAGCCTACGTCGCTCGCCTAATGTTCACGTAATCGCGGCGGACGCGCGTCATCTTCCTTTCGCACACGCCTTCGACCGCATCCTCGCCGACGTTCCTTGTTCCGGCACCGGCACTCTGGCGCGCAACCCGGAAATCAAGTGGCGCCTCAAGCCCGAAGACCTTCACGATCTTCAGTCGCGGCAGGTGGCCATCCTGAAGTCCGCCCTGGCCCAGCTTGCGATTCGCGGCCGGTTAGTTTATTCCACGTGTTCGTTGGAGCGCGAGGAGAACGAAGCGGTGGTGGAAGCTGCGCTCGATGCCACTGCGGAATTCAAGGTCGCCGATTGCAAGGGAGAATTGGAGCAACTGCAGCAGTCCGGAGAAATGAGCTGGAAGGATATCGCGTCGCTTCTGGCTGGACCCTATCTGAGAACGATTCCCGGCGTGCATCCTTGCGACGGCTTTTTCGCCGCAGTGATTGAACGGAAGATGATCGAACGGAGATGACCGAGGATCGCGTAGGCACAGCCGCCCCCGGCTGTGCGGGCGTGCGAAACTCGCCAGTTCTATCGGACTTCGAAATTCACCGCGCTGCCCCCCGCAATTTTCTGTCCAGGCGCCGGAGCCTGAGTCACGATCATGCTCGCTGCGCTGGGCTCAGAGACCGCGGACGGCGCAACCGGCGCGGTCTGCGGCTCGCCGGGCGACGGCGACGGGGGTGGAAGCACGCTGACTTTGCCCACCTTGATGCCGGCATCCTGTAGCGCCAGCATTGCGCTGCCCAGCGGTTGTCCGGTAAGGTTCGGCATTACATAGACTGGGAGGTCCGGACCGTCGCTGACCAGCAGACTGATCTTTGGCGCCGACACGCCGCTGGCATTCGCCGGCGGACTTTGCGAGATGACCTGGTCGAGCGGCGCACCCGGCAAATGGAGGTGTGCCATCGAACCCAGACTGAGCCCGCGCCGCCGTATGTTCAACTCGGCGACGCGCTCGCTGCCTCCCGTCACGTTGGGAATCGCCACCCGCTGCGGCCCCAGACTTTGCGCCACGCGGACGGACCAGCCTCGCCGCACCCTGGTTTCCGGTGGCGGCATCTGGGTCATGATTCTTCCTTCAGGAATGTCGGCGCTGTAAAACTGCCGCTCGACTACAACTTGCAGGCCCGAAGCCGCGCCCGCGCGCTCCGCCTCGAATGGGGTCATGCCCACCAGTTTGGGGATGGTCACCTCGCGCCCGTGGATCGCCAGCCGCATGGCCGTGAGCGCCGAGATCAGCGCCACCGTCATCAAGACCAAAACCAAAAGCAGCATGCGGAAGAACTGTCGCATTGCTGAGGATTATAACGTCCGCGCGCAAATGGCCTCGCGATCAGTTTTGATTCGCGCTCGACGCGGGGCTCGATCCTGGCGCTTGCCCTGTCTGCTGTCCCACCCATTCGTGGATGCGTGTGCCGAGCACGTCCATCGGAAGCGCACCGCCCGCCAGAACTTCATCGTGAAAAGCTCGCAGATCGAATTTTCCGCCCAGCTGGTCTTTCGAGTACTGGCGGAGCTTCAAGATTTCGAGCTGTCCGATTTTGTAGCCGAGGGCCTGCGCCGGCCACGCCATGTAGCGGTCGGTCTCGCTCTGTACTTCGGGTTCGTCGATCGCCGAGTGATCATGGAAAAAATCAACCACCTGTTGCCGCGACCAGTGTTTGTAGTGGAAGCCGGTATCGACGACCAGGCGAATCGCCCGCAGCATGTCATCCTGCAAGTGGCCGTAGTAGCTGTACGGGTCCTGAAAAAAGCCGGCTTCCTTCCCGAGACGCTCCGCATAGAGCGCCCAGCCCTCGGTGTACGCGGTGTAGTTTTCTTGCTGGCGGAAGGGCGGCAGTTCGGGCAACTCCTGTGCGATGGCAATCTGTAGATGATGGCCGGGAACCCCTTCGTGATAGGCAGTTGTCTCAATGTCGAGCGTCGTCCGCTTCGCGAAATCGCCGGTGTTTACCATAACGTGTGCCTTGCGCGATCCGTCGGGCGTTCCCTGTACATAGTGCGTGGAAGCTTCCTTCTCGCGAAACTCTTCGATGGGCATCACTTCCAGCTTGCCCTTGGGCAAACGGCCAAACAGCTGCGGAAGTTTTGTGTACATCTCGTCGATGTACTTCCGGTAGAGATCAAGAATTTCTTCGCGCGAGTGCGCATGAAGCTTGGGGTCGCTTTTGAGGGCCACGTAGAAGGTCTTCAAGTCGGGATATCCGAGCTGGTGAGCGACTCCCAGCATCCGGCCTTCGATCTCCTTCACCTGCTCCAGTCCGATCTGATGGATCTCTTCGGGTGACAGATTCGTGGTCGTGCTTTCTTTGACGCGGAACGCATACCAGGCCGCGCCGTCCGGCAGAGACCACGCACCCGGCTCCGATCGTCCTTTGGGGGCATACTCATCGCGAACGAACGCCGTGAACTTAACGTAAGCAGGAATCACGGAATCCTTGACCGCCGCCAGACCAGCCTCGCGCAAGCGTTTGCGATCCGCCGTAGAGATTGCGTCGGGGAATTTATCGAAAGGTTGCGCGAAAGGGCTTTTTTCGGGGGCCGTCGTGGCGATTCCGTTGGCCTGTGTCACAACTTGCTCGAGCAGAATCCTGGGCGGCATTAACCCTGCGGCCATGCCTTTCCGCATCTGCTCGATATTCTGTTCAAACAGCCGCGGAAGCAGCTTCAGGCGCGTGATGTAGTCTTCGTAGTCCTTCACGCTGTCGAACGAAAGAATACCGACCAACTGAGGCGCGTCGATGTGAATTCCACTGAACTGGTTCACCGGCATCTCCCACGGTTTGAAGCGCGCGCCTTCCAGATCCATTTTCAGGTCGCGAACCATGAGCTGCTTGTTCAACGCTTCCTGCTCGGTAAAGCCGGTGGTGTCGATGGTTTCGAAGCGGTCGACGAAGCGGCGAGTCTGTTCCAGATTGTCGTCGATGGCTTTCTGGGAGAAGTCGTCGAGTTTGTCGTTGTAGCGCTTGTCGCCCAGGATCGAGGCGTAGATTGGGTTGGTGCGCATGGTGTATTCCCACTGCTCGTGCAGCAGGTCGTTCAGCGCTTTGCGCCGCGCTTCGAGATCGGCGGGTGGATTCGCGGCGGCCACGGTGGCCGGTATCAGCAAGGCAGCGGCTAGCAGGCAGATCAAAACTCGCATGGAAACTCCAGATGAAAATTTGTTAGCGTTGAAGCGCACACTCACAGACAGGCCTGTGCTGTTAGACGAATACGCCAGCGGATAGTTATCCGTTCCCGAAAAATCATTTGCCGGCATTGGCACGAGCACGCCGCAATCCGGCAGCAACGCCTTGCCGCACTGCGCGCCCGTATCCGGCGGCGTCCATTGCGGTTGCAGTCGCTGCGGCAATACCGCCAGGAGTGGCGGCCTCTTCGAGCAGCGACTCCAGGGAATGCTTCCCATCGCGCCAGGCGATGATCCCGTCCGCCAAGGCATGAGCGCTCGCCAGCAGCGCCGTGTTTCGATCAAGACCTGCCTCTTGCCCAGCGCGCGCCAGGGTCGCGAGCGCGTGATAGCCGTGGCTGCATGAGTAGGTCACGGTGAACGCATTGAACCTGCTTTCCGGGATTTCGACGACCTGGCCGAAGCTCGAGAAAAGATCCTGGACGCGTTTGCGATCCGCGCGCGGCAAACTCCGGGGAAAGGCCACCGCCGTCAGGCCGTGCCCACTGCGGCATACCGGACTTGGCATGGCACGGGCCCATCGCATGTGCGGGCCGGCTTCCCGGCTCAACACACGCAGCCGTACGCCGGCGGCCAGACTGACCGCGAGCCTCTTTCGTCCGCGCCTCTGTCGTCCAAGCAATGCCCGGTTCATTTTCCCGATCACATTTTCGACCATGCCAAGAAGTTCGCGAACCGAGCTCGGACGAACCGCGACGATCAGCATGTCCGCTTGCCCGACTGCGCGGTTCAGGTCGGGCTCGACCGCAACCGCGTAACGCTTTTTCAGATTGAGCAGCTTGTCCGGATTGCGATCATGCACGACCAGGCGGTGTCTGCTCTTTCCCAGGCGCAGGCCCGCCAGTATCGCTGACGTGATCCGCCCTCCGCCAAGAAAAACGATCGTGCTCATGCCACCTCCTCGCGCCTATCGAATTTGAGGGCAGAGAAGAATTAAGTCGATCGCTAATCTGCCGTACCGCCGCCATCCACTACCAGCGCCGCTCCGGTCATAAACGACGAGTCGTCCGACGCCAGAAACAGCACAGCTTTTGCAATCTCGTCGACGGTCCCAATCCGTCCCAATGGCCGCTTCTCGCAACCTGCCAGATAGGTCCTCCAGTCCAAGCCGCGCAGCCTTGCATCTTCGAGCAACATGGGAGTGTCCACATCGCCCGGGCAAATGCAATTCACGCGGATGCCCTGCCGTCCGTGATCGATGGCCATCGCTTTCGTGAGCAGAACCACTCCACCCTTCGAGGCGCAATACGCCACCGCTTTGTCGCCACCGATCAGGCCCCAGCCCGAACTGTTGTTGATAATCACTCCACCACCCTGCGCGATCATCGGAGTGAGCGCGTACTTTGACATCAGGAATGTTCCCTTCAGATTGATGTCGATCTGCAGGTCCCATTCTTCTTCCGAGCATTCGAGCGCCGTCCGTGGAAAGAAGACTCCGGCGTTGTTGAACAAGATGTCGAGACGCCCGAACGAGCGCAGCGTCTCCTCCACCGCCCGCTGGCATTCCGCGGCCTTGCGAACGTCCGTACGCAGAAAAACGGCCTTCCCACCGGATTCGAGAATGCGCGCCGTGACTGCGTGGCCGCGCGACTCATTGCGCCCGGTGATGGCGACCTTCGCACCCTCGCGCGCAAACAATTCAGCGACGGCTTCGCCGATGCCGGACGTGCCGCCCGTGATCAGCGCAACTTTTCCCGCGACTCTCCCTGCAAGCTGCATAGCTTACCGACTGGCCAGCCCTCCCGCGGTTTCTCCGCCGTCGCATGTATAAACGTGGCCGGTGATGTTTTGCGCATCGTCGGATGCAAGGAATGCGAACAGCGCCGCAATTTCTTCCGGCTGCGCATGACGGCGCAAAGGAATCTTCCGGTTGACCTCTTCGAGCATTTCATCCGTGTATTCGGCGCGCTGCATCGGAGTCAACACGTATCCCGGAGCGACTGCGCACACCCGTACTTTCGGCGCAAGCTCAAGAGCCATCGACTTCGTCAGCTCGATCACCCCCGCTTTGGTGGCGTTGTAATCCGCATAAAATGGATAGCCCATGACGCCGTTGGTTGACGCCGTTTGTAGAATCACGCCGCTGCCGCGCTCCATCATGTGCCGCGCCGCCGTCTGCGCGACATAGAACACTCCGGTGAGATTTACGGCGATCACTTTGTCCCACTCTTCCGGCGTGATGTCGAGGAAGTTATGGCGGATGCTGATGCCCGCGTTATTCACCAGCACATCCACGCCACCCATGAGGCGAATCGTTTCGGCGAAGGCGGCCTGCACCTGCTTCAAGTTCGATACATCGGCATCGAGCGCTGCGGCCACACCGGGCAGTTCGCGCAGGATCTTCCGCCGCGCCTCCGCGTCGCGGTCGAGCAGGCACACCACCGATCCCTCTTCGAGAAACCGCGCTGCAGTGGCCGCTCCTATGCCGCTGGCGCCGCCGGTGATCAGGACTCGCTTCGCTTTCAGCCCGCGCACGCGCACCTCCACCAAATAAAATCGGGCAGATCAGGATACCTGCCTGCCCGCGATCTGGCCATCCTGGCCAACCTTACGTTTCTCTGCGCACTCCGCGATCTCTGCGGTTAACTGAGACCGCCGCGAGTTCGACACGCCTTCAGCTAACCTGCCACACCGTGTCCAGCACCGTCCCATCCACCCACTTCACCACCGCGCATGGACGGTCACCCAACTTCGGACGCGCCGGCTTGCCGCAAAGTTTCTCGACTTCCGCCTTGATGTCCTGAATGGGACGAATAGGCAGCTTCGATCCGATCAAGTTATGGAGCAGGTCCGTGCGCCGCGGATTGATCGCAATTCCGCGCTCGGTCACTACCACGTCAACCATCTCGCCCGGCCCAGTCATCGTCGTAACCTCATCCACGATCACGGGAATGCGATCGCGAAATGAGGGCAGCGCGAGAATGGTGCAGCCCGCAAACAGGCAGTTCTGCCATCCTCCAATACCGTGCAGCAGCCGCCCATCGGAGTGCGTCACAACGTTAGCGTTGAAATTCACGTCCACTTCCGTCGCGCCCAAAACCACGGCATCGATCAGCGAAGCGAAGTTTCCCTTTCCGTGGTAGTTGTACGAAGTGAACGGCGAAGTGGCCACATGCCGTGGATCGCTTGCTAGCGACTTCACGCCATCGAGATCGAACGTCTGTCCATCCAGGATGTAATCCGTCAGCCCTTCCTGCAGCAACTCAACCAGAAATTTCGTCGATCCGCCGCGAACGAAGCGCGCTTTGACGCCATCCTCTTTCATCATCTGCTTTAGATACTCGACGAAGGCCAGCGCGATGCCGCCCGCTCCCGCCTGGAACGAAAATCCATTCTTCATGATTCCCGCAGCGCGTAGAAACTTCGCCACCAACTCCGCGATCCGCAGCCGGTCTGGCGAACGCGTAATCTGCGTCGTGCCGGAAACAATCTTCGCCGGATCGCCAATCGATTCCACTTCTACCACAAAGTCCACGTTGTTGCCTTGAATCTGCCAGGGCACACAAGGAAACGGCGCCAGGTTATCGGTGACGACAATCACACGATCTGCGTAGGTGGAATCCGCCAGTGCAAAACCCAGCGAACCGCAGGCCGACTTCCCGTGCGAGCCATCCGCATTGCCGAAAGAATCGGCGGTCGGCGCCGCAATCACCGCGATGTCAACGTGTACTTCTCCATCCTGAATCGCCTGGTAGCGGCCACCATGCGAACGCAGCACGCCCATGCCGCGCATCTTCCCCTGCGTGCAGTAATCGCCCAGCGGACCGTTCATCGAGCCTTCGATGTGATGGATCACGCCTTTCTCCATCAGTGCAATCGCACCCTCCTGGGAAGGGAACGACGCGCTCGGAAACCACATCAGATCTTTGACGCCGATCCTGGCCGCCGCCTCCAGCGCCATCAGCGCCACTTTATCGCCATCGCGCAGATGATGATGGTTCGAGATCACCATCCCGTCGCGCAGCCCACACTTGCGAAGCGCGGTCTCCAGATCGACCACACGCTTGTCACCCGTATCCGGATAATCTTTATTCGAACTGATTGCGGGTGCCGCCTTCCGCCCGTGCGGCTGGTATTTTCCTACGCCCGGAAACGGAACCTGCGGCTTGCCGTTCACTATCGTCGGCACCGCGCGCCCCACCGCGTTATGCGCCAGTTCTACTCGTTCGACCAAAGTATTACTCACGAATCGCTCCCATCGCCTTCGCCCGCTCCACCAGCTTCAGCGCCCGCTGCACCACGGGCGGATCGATCATCTTCGAACCTAGACTCACCACGGCGAATCCCTTGTTCTGCGCTTCCTCAAACGCGGCTACCACCTTCCGCGCCTTTTCAATCTCGACCGCGGTCGGCTGAAACGCTTCGTGGATCACGCGAATCTGCCCGGGATGAACGCATCCCATGCCTTCAAATCCAGCGGCCCGCGAGGCTTCTCCCCAACGCCGCAGTCCGTCCAGGTCGCCGATATCGCCGTAGACCGAGTCAATCGCCTGCACTCCGGCGGCGTGCGCCGCATTTACCACGCGCGACCGCGCATATTGCGACTCACGCCCTTCCACGGTTTTCACCACGCCGAGATCGGCCGTGTAATCCTCCAGGCCAATCGTCAGCGCCGCCACGTTTTCACTTGCCGTCGCGACGGCAAATGCGTTTTCGATCCCCAGCGCGGATTCGAGGATTGGCATAATCCAGATCGGCCGGATGATTCCGTGACGCGCCTTGATCTCTCCGATCATGCGATCCACTTCCCGCACCTGCTCGGGTTGCTCGACCTTCGGAATCAGAATCAGATCCGGACTCTCGCCCACTACCTCCGCCAGATCTTCGAGCCCCAGCGGCAACTGGTTAATGCGCACCATGCGCTCGCACGACCCGAACTCGACGGCCCGCAGGGTATTTCGCACCAAGATGCGGGCGGCATCTTTTTCTCCGCGATGCACGGAATCTTCCAGGTCGAGAATCACGGCATCCGGCGCGTGCAATGAGGCATTCACGTAGTACTTCGGTTCCGAGCCGGGAAGATAGAGCCGCGATCGGCGCATCCGGTCCTTTGGCGACGGCGGCGGCAGGGGATGCTGTTCCGGCAGCGACCGTTTTCCGAGCGCAATCCCAGCACGCCGCGCAGCAGCTTCGATGCGAGCCGCGATAATAAAGGGCAGAGCGCCTTCATCGTGAATCACAACCCGCGCGTGCTTGACCCCGAGTTCGGCCAAAACTTCCCGCGTCTGTTCCATGATTGCCGAACCGTAATAGGGCGCAACCCGCGACTCGAGTGAGATCTCGACCCCACCGCTGTCACGAGCTTCAAAGGCAACGTGCAAGTCCGACCGCACTTCCTTGCCCCAATGGCCTGCCTCGGCAGAATGCGGGGACGTGGTTTCGACAGCGCTGCTCATAATTCCCTCAGCCAGATTTCCTCAACCAGCACAAGATCCAAAGCTAAGTACAACGTGATCCCCTGTGCTCCCTGTGGTTATTTCAGTTTTTCCAAAATCGCGTCCGTCATCCGCACCGTGGAAGCCGCGCCCTGACCGATCGCCTTCGGACCACCCGTAAAGCGCATCATATCGTAAGTCCGGACCTTGCCTTCGCGCACCACGTCCGCAATCGCCTTGCGGATGCGATTCGCCTTCTCGCCCTCGCCCACATGATCGAGCATCATCGCCGCCGAAAGAATCATCGCAATCGGATTCACGATGGGCGGATTCAGCTCGGCATACTTCGGCGCGGACCCATGCGTAGGCTCGAAGACCGCCACGTCATCGCCAATGTTGCCCGACGCCGCGAATCCCAGCCCTCCCACCAGCCCGGCGAATGCGTCGGAAAGAATGTCGCCGAACAGATTCGACGATACGATTACGTTGTAGTCCTCCGGATTCTTGTTCAGCCACATCAGTTGCGCGTCGATGTTCGTCGACCAAAGCGCAATCACCGGATAGTTCTTCGCCACTTCTTTGGCCACTTCCTCCATCATGCCCGAGGTCTCGCGCACCACATTCGGTTTCTCGCAAATCGTCACGCCCTTGAATCCGCGCTTCTTCGCATATTCGAAAGCCGCGGTCACGATGCGCTGGGCCGCCTTGCGAGTGATGATACGGCAACTCACTGCGATCTCCGGCCCCGGCACATTGGCAAACGCCTTGAACCTGGTGTGGGTGTTCAACGCGGCGCGCACATTCTCCGGAGGGTTCGTCCATTCCACGCCTGCGTACATGCCCTCTGTATTTTGCCGGAATACGGTGGTGTCGATTTTTGGCTCTTCAAAGCCGCCATCTGATTTCTTGCGAATGTAATTCAGCGGATTTCCCGTGAACCCAACGCATGGCCGCATGCAGATATCTAGATTGAATTTCTGCCGCATGGTCACGATCGGCGAGTAATAAACGTAACCCTTCCCCTGCAGTTCGGGCCTAAGCTCCGCCTGCGCCGCTTTGTTCGGCTTCGAAGTAATCGCGCCAAACAAGCCCAACTTATGCTTGGCCAGTAACTCGATTGTCCGGTCCGGCAACGCGTTGCCCTGCGAGCGCCAGCAGTCCCAGCCGATATCGGCATGAGTGTACTCAGCGTCAAAGCCGACCGCCTTCAAAACCCGCAATGATTCGGGCAGAACCTGGTTTCCGATGCCGTCTCCCGGCATGGTGATAACTGTATATTTCGCCATTATTGCTCCTTAAGAATGTCTACCGTCGAGAGCGCCGTGGGTGGCCGAGAAAATCTACAATCAAGATTGTCATCCTGACCCTGAGCGCAGTCGGAGGGGAAGGACCTGCTTCTATCTCAGCGTTTTCTGCGTCTCGCCGGCGAGAAAACTACGCCGCGCCCAACCGCTTCGCTACCAGATTCTCCACTCCGCCGGCGATCACCAGCGACTGCGGAACGCTGCCCAGCGCCGGAAATGTAAATTGTTCCTCGCGCCAACGGATCGTACTCGATGTGAAATCAATGTCGATTTCGTCGCCGGGAATAACTGTCTTTTGCTTCGCCGCGATCTCATTCGCAAACTGCTTGCGCACACGCGCCACAAACTCCGGAACTTCAATGCACAAGAATCCATTGTTGAACGCATTCCGCAGGTATGTCTGCGAAAAGCTGGCCGCAATCACCAGCGGAATGCCTTTCGCCTTCAGACATGTGACCGCCTGTTCGCGGCTCGACCCCGTGCCAAAGTTGAACTGGCTGACGATCACATCGCCCGCTTGCGTGCGCGCGGCGAACTGCGGATCGTAATTCTCCATCACCACCTTCGCCATCATCGCCGGAGTCATGTCGTCGCGATAGGTGTAGTCCTTGCCGTAAATCGCATCGGTGTTGGCGTTATCCTGCGGCATGTACACCAACCGTCCTTTCACGCGCTGCGGAAAGCCCGCCAGAATTTCAACTTTCTCCGCCCCGCCTGAGGCCGATGCGAGTTCGGTGTAAGCGCGCTGCGGCGCCCGATTCGCAAACTCATGCGGCCCGCGAATGTAACCGGCAACGGCCGATGCGGCCACTACCTCGGGGCTCGCCAAGTAACACTTCGCATCGCGCGATCCCATGCGGCCCTTGAAGTTTCGATTCGTCGCCGAGATGCCAACCTCGCCCGCTTCAAGCAATCCCACGCCCAGCCCTATGCACGGCCCGCAACCCGAAGGCAGCGGCTGCGCGCCCGCATCCAGCAGCGTCTGCCAAATGCCGCGCTTCTCCGCTTCTTCCTGCACCCACTTACTTGCTGCGCTCAAGTAGAACTTCACGCCCGAGGCAACTTTCTGACCTTTGAGCACCTTCGCCGCCGCCGCCAGATCCTCCAGCCGCGAATTCACGCACGAAATCAGATACGCCTTCTGGATCGCAACTTTGTTCTTTTCGATTTCCGCGAGCGACTGCATCGCCTGCACGGTGTCCGGCCCCGAGACATGGGGCGTTACTTGCGCGAGATCGAGGGTAATCCGCGCCGCATAGGCCGCGTCCGCATCCGGCGCCAAAGGGTTCTTCTCCCAACCGTCGATGTCTTTCTCTGAAAACCGCTCCACCCCCATCGCTTTCAGCCGCTGGTGAACGCCGCGCAAATACCGGATCGTCACCTCGTCCACCGGAAACCAGCCCACCAGCGGTCCCCACTCCGTCGTCATATTCGAAATCGAAAGCCGGGCGTCCATCGACAGCGACGCCACTCCCGGCCCCGTAAATTCCACCGCCGCATTCAGGCATTCGTCGTGGTTATAGAGCCCGCACAAAGTGATAATGACGTCCTTGCCCGTCACGCCGTCCGGCAACTTGCCTTCCAGCACGACCTGAATCGACCGCGGAATCTGCCACCAGAATTCGCCCGTGGCCCACACCGCGGCTGCATCGGTGCGAACAATCGGCGTTCCGATCGCGCCCAGCGCACCATACATATTGGAATGCGAATCCGATGCCACCACGAACGAACCGGGAACCACATACCCGCGCTCCACCATGATCTGGTGCCCAATGCCCGACCCCGCAGGATAGAAATCCACGCCCTGCTCTTTTGCAAAGGCCTCAATGGCGCGGTACTTCTTCAGGTTCGCTTCATCCTGATTCTGGATGTCGTGATCGAGCGCGAACGTGAGCTGCTGCGAGTCTTTCACCTTCTTCGCCCCGATGCCCTTGAACTTGCTCATCACCGCCGACGTGTTGTCATGCGTCATACAGCGATGCGGACGAATCGAGAGGAAATCCCCCGTCCGAAGCGGCCGCGACGGTCCCTCCGTCATGTGTTTCTGCGCGATCTTTTCAACGATGGTCTGGCCCATGATTCCCGATTACTCAGCCTTTCCGCTTCAACTCAAATCCCAGATACATCATCTGTCCGATGTGATGATGAAGATGCGTTATGCATAGCAGGGCCGCGGCAAACCGGTCGCGCGCGTCCACTCCCACAGCGTTGTAATCCTTCGACCAGTCTTCCGCCGACTGACTGCCGATCGTGCCAATCACCATCTCAATCGCCTGATCGAATTTCTTCAAGACTTCTGCCTTGGGTGGCCGCGCCGTGTCGGAGAATTCTAGCGGACGGTCGCGCAGGTAGCCCGTTCCAGCAATCTGCGCCCCGATGTAATAATTCAGGTTGCCGGTGAGATGCAGCACCAGGTGGCCAAAGCTGTTCCCGAAGGCGAAGGGCTTCGTCCAAAACTGATCGTCGCTCAGCGGCGCCGCCAGTTCGCCAACCACGGCCCCTAGTTTCACATAACGCGCCGTTAAACCAGTCGTGATCGTCGATTTCAAATCGGCCATAAGTTATTCCCGTACACGTGTGCCTATGTGATTCCTGCCTAGCGGCGCTTCTTAACCGGTTTTGCCTTCGCCTTCTTCTTCACATCCGCCTTCATCAGCGCCATCAGCTTCGTGACCGACACGCACTTCTCCAGATTCCAAATCGCGGCAATCAACTTGTCCTGCGCCTTTGCCGAAAGCACGCCCTCCGCCAGCGCCCGGAATTTCTCTTCAATCTCCGCATCGCTCAGCGGATTTCGCGGATCGCCCTTGGGATAGTCCAGCTGTTCCGAGAAATTCCGCCCATCGCTGGCCGTGATGTTCACGATTACACGCTGCAATGCCGGGAAAACCTTCTCGATCTCCGGATCCGCAATAACTTCAACTTTCTTAAGTTGCGCGCGAATCACCGGGTCCATGATCTTCTTCATTTCGAATTGCGCCGGCGTCACTTGCCGGTCCACCAGGGCCGCGGCAATCACGTAGGGCAGCGAATGGTCCGCCGTTTCCTTGGTATGGGGATCGTATTTGCTGGGGTCGGAAAGAATGTCGGCCGCGCGCGCCAGCGACCGAATCTGAATCTTCTCCACCTGATCGGGATGCAGGTCGTTGCTCTTCACCAGGTCCAGTACCGCCGAAATCGGCGCGTGCGTCAGCGCCTCAGTCGGAAAGAACTTCATCCCGCACTGCGTGATGCGCCACGACTCGCCGAGTCCGTCCGTCAGCAGGTTCTGTTTCCACTCCGGACCGTAGCAGTGCACCAATCCTTCCTTGCCGTCGATGACGTGCTCGGGACCGGTGTAGCCGCGCTCGGCTAGCAGCGCCGCCAGAACGCCACTCTGCGTAGCCATCGGATCGACGGTATTCTTCATCATCGTAAGCTTGCCCGCGGTCACCGCGCCCATCGTGCAATGCCGCGAAGCTGAAATCCCGATGGCATGTTGAATTTGTTCCCAGCCTAAATGCAGCGCGCGCCCCGCCACGATCGGCGAGACAAACGCCGTTAGCGTCGCATGATGCCAGCCTCGCTCGCGAATGCCCGGAAACGCCGCCTCGCACAAGCGCATTTCGAATTCGTGGCCGAGCACAACTCCAACGACCAATTCCTTGCCATTGCTCTGGGCGCGCTCACAACACGCCATCGCGGCCGGGAAAATATCGGAAGGATGCGACGGATCCTGCTTCCAGTAAATGTCGTTGTAATCCATGCAGCGGATCATCAACGCATTCGCCAGCGACGCCGAAACCGGGTCGATCTTCTTGCCCGTGCCGATCACGGTCGCCGGGCCGCGCCCGGCAATCTCGTTCAGCACTTCGAGCGCAAGGATTACGTCATGCTGCCGATATCCGCCGAGCGCGCAGCCCACCGAATCGAGCAAAAAGCGTTTGGCTTGGTATACCGCGTCTTGCGAAAGATGTTTGTATTCCAGTCCCGCAGCCCAGCGGGACATTATCGCGGTGATGGTTTCTTTGCGGGTAGTGAGTTGTGTCGACAAGGACATCTCCTCTATGAAGTGCAGCTGTCAGCTCTCGGCTCTCAGCTGTCAGTAAAATCCTAAATCCTGAGACCTGACACCTAAGACCTAAGACCTGACCTTCACGTTCTTCGGATTCTTGAACGGCAGAAACGCCATGAAGTCGGCGTGATGCACGATGAACGCCTCGGTCGTGCGCTTCACCAAATCGCCTTCGGCCGCGTGCGCGGCGATGATATGGCACACGGCATCCGGCACGCCGCACTCCATCGCCAGCGCGACTCCGGTAAACGGATGCCGCAACGCTTCGCCGCGCTCGCTTTGCCGGCTCTTGCCGTCCGGACCAATTTCATATTCCAGCAACTTCCCGACATCGGCCAGGATCGCGCCGGCAATTACCACATCGGCGTCGATCGGCAGCGCTCGGCCCATAAAGTCGGTCATCGCCTTCGCGCTGTCACGCGCAATGCGCACCACGCAGCGCTTGTGCTCCATGAACGTGATCGGACAATTCGGAACCAGCAGCGTAAAAGGAATCCGATTCAGGTCATCAGGTTTCAGCGGACTTCGCTCGAGCGCCTTGATCCAGGCTTCGGTCACCTGGGCACGAAGCTTGGCATCCTTGATCCACTGAATTTCCGGCCACAGTCGTTCGACGGCCTCGCGCATCAGGAAACCTCCAATGACTTGTTGAGAATCGACTCTGTAGAAAAAAAGAGGACCCAATAGCTTACCGAAGTCTCCGGAACGCGTCGAGGCATCGCCGCACAAGCGGATGTGATCTGGAAATTGGGTTCAAGGTGATTTCGGGCGAAAGTGAAGATCTCATTGACACCGCATTCGCTCTGACCCCTCTCCATGTGGTCTTTTGAACTCAAAGACTTAGCAACTGGGTCACGCCCAGGTCTTTGAGAAATAAGGACTTACTTGTAAAGTATTTAAGAATCAATGAGTTAGAGGTTACATTCTCTCGGAATTCGATCCAGGTCTTTGAGGAATAAAGACTTATGTCCGGCGGCTCGAGTCGCGGGAGTCTCATGTTTCGACAACCACAAAACGTGGGGGGAGCCGGCTCCCTCCGGTAGTTAGTGTAATGGCGATGTTACGCCAACTGGGCCGTGTTGACCCTAGCTGCGGGGCGCACCGGAGCCGTCATTGCTCTTCCAAATAGCCTTGAGAATGAGATAAAGCAAAGCAGTCAAGGGTAAGCCGAAAATCATGGCAAGCACGCCTGAGCCAATCGAGTGGCCCCTGATATAGCCCAGCCCGAAATCGGCTACCGCGCAGATTGAAAAGAAAACTAGAGGAGTGCGAGGGTTCATTGGTTCTCCTCAGTTGCTCACTTCAATCTCGCTATGGCTTCAGAGATAGAGTTCTCAATGTATGCGGCGGCATAGGCCGAGAAATCGTCAAGATGGCTTCCCCGGAAGTTGTCGAGAGCCCGCATCAATCCGAGATTGCCTTCCTGAACCAAATCCAACATCGAAAGACCACTAGACGTATGTCGCTCTGCAACCGGCAACACTAGGTGAAGAGTGCTTTCGAGTAGCCGTCTTTTGGCAGCCTCTGCCTGCTCACCCGGCTTGCTCGCTTCTTGAAAAAGATGCGCTTGCTCTTCGTCGGTCAAGAGCTCAACTTTGGCGACTTCTCGCCTGTACATCTCCACGGGGTTGTTCTCATGCAAATCCATCACATTTCCCACTGGGCACAATATTAGCAGGGGAATGGTACGCGTTCAGCCTAAGTGTTGAAATCAGTTAGCTGCTCAAAATCCTGCCGCGAGCGTAGTCTCGAATGACGGCCTTATTTTGCCGCCGCTCCTGCCGCGCGCTGTTCTGGCTCAATCGGCAACAACTCGATGGCGCAGCCTGAGGCACCGCAGCTCAACTGCCCGCGCCGCACAATCTTGATTGACGACACATCCGGAAACCGCACGGGAAAGTCCTTCTCGCGCAGTTGCTCGGTCGCGGAACGAAGGCTTTCGTCGCCCTCAACAAACTCGGCGCGCTCTGGACGCGGCGAGCTATCGAACACGAGATTGAACCGCGCTGAAACTGGCTTGCTGCTAATTACGAGCGCAGCGAGCTTCACCGTTCGCGCCAGCACTAGCTCGGCCGGCGCCTGTGCGGCATCTTTCTCCGCCGCAGCGGGATCGCCAGCCAGTTTTGCTAGCCGTGCCCGAGAGTCCGCCACGTCGCTTCCTCCCGCCGCCACGGCCAGCGCATACATTTGACGCGCCTTCTCCTTCTGCCCTTGCTTTTCGAGCACCTGCCCCAACCGGTTGGCAACCGTCCCCGACTGGCTCAAAAGCCACGCGGACGTCAGAAACTGCATCGCCGCTAAATTTTCGCCGCGCTGAAATTTTGCCCAACCCATCCGCGCCCAAGCCAGAGCCACCAGCCGCATCGACGAAAATGCCGACGGCCCCAGCCGATCCAACTCGCCCGAGTCGAACTGATCTCCAATGTCGTAGAGAACCTTCTGCGCATCGGTCTCGGTCTCGGCCGGATCAATGTCGTTCCTTAACGCCGCCGCGTAAATATCCTGGCCTGCATCCGCGCCCGCGCTGCCCGTCAATCCCCGCAACAACTCCTGCGCTTGTGTCTTCTCTCCTAATCGCCCGTACACCTGCGCCAGAGCCATCTTCGTTTCCGGATCGTCCGGTGGTATCGCGGCGGCCGCTTCCAGTTCCGTGCGCGCGTCGGCATCGCGTCCCAGCTGCGCCAGTAACAAACCTAGATTCTTGTGCGCCGCTTTCTCGTATGGAGTCGTTTCCAGTTGTTTGCGATAAGCCGCGATCGCCTCGTCGATTTTTCCCGTTTGCTGCAGCTCCATTGCCAGGTCGCCATTCGCGTGCTTGTGATTCGGATCGAGCTCGATCTGCTTGCGGAACGCCGCGATCGCCTCCGCGTGATGGTTGGCTCCGGCGTAGGCCAGCCCCAGGTCATACCAGCCGTCTTTCACACTTGAATTCGGCAAGCTTGAACTCGGCATTCCCGAACCTGCCAGCGATGAGTCCCCGTCCACCGCGCGCTTCAGCAGGTCAATCGCCGTGCGATAATCCTTGCTTTGCAGCGCTTTCACTCCCGCCCTATGCAGCTCCGCGGGAGTTCCTTCCATCTTCGAAGCCGTCTGCGCCCCCTGCCCCGACGGCGTCACGATCGTGCACGACAACAGCTGGTCCTGATCGTTTTGCGTCGCAGTGCGAAACGATTCGTAGTCCGCGCGCCGCGCCGCCGCCACTTCGTTCACCTTCACGACCAGTTTGCGCTCGCCTTCCAGAACGCCCTTACTCTGCGAATAGGTTGACGAATAGTCGCCGTAATCTCGCGACATTTTCACCGCCGTCGGCGTGTGCACCGTGTAGTTGGAAGGAAACTGCAAGCGGACTCGGTAATCCATATCTCCCGCAGGGCCAATGTCGAGCGGGTCCGTGCTTTTTTCCGACGCCCGAATCGCGGGCATCCCCAGCGGCGGGATGGGGCGAAAATCTACGCTCGCCGACGGCACCACAAAATATTGCTCTACGCGGAGGCGATACTTCAGATGAAAAGGCTTGCTCGTATCTTCGAGGGGACCGATCTCGACGTCATCAACGTCGCCCGGCAAACCCCAACTCGCCGAGAGGGCTTTCACAAAGTCCTTCCACTCCGCCTGCGACGATCGCCGAAAGGCGGCGCGCATCGGCCAGTCGCGATCTCCCTGGGCCGTGACTTCAAGCGTCGCATCGAGCGCGCCAAACTCGCTGAATTTGCCGTCGAGGGTGAAGTGCATGAAGGTCTTGATCGGCGAATCCGCCGGCGTCCGTTGCAAGCCACCCTCGCTGTCCTCCGACGCCACCACCGCTTGTTTGTTTCGCAGTTGGTAAAGAATCAGCCCAAAGGGCGTCACTTCAGGAGTCGTATCCAGCCAGGTGAGCCCCGTTCCCGTCCCCAGTCGAGCCGCCGTAATCACGTGATCGAACTGTGCCGGCGAGGGAACGTCCGCATCCAGTTTGCGATCGCTGCCAATCAGCACCGGATAACTCTGAATTCCCTCCGCCCGCAGCAACGCGGAAAACAACGTGTGTTTATCTTTGCAATCGCCGTATCCATTCTGCAGAACGTCCGAGGCCGAGTGCGGCTGATAGCGCCCCACTCCGAGCGAGATGCTTACGTAACGCACATTCCGCGCCACAAAATCGTAGAGCCGGCGCGCTTTTTCCGTGGGCGTATCCGCGCCTCGGGTGAGCTCGTCGGCTTTTTTTCGCACGCCGTCGTCCACCGTCATGCGCTCGCCTTGCAGCTTCGCATACCATTGCGCAATCTGCTTCCAGTCCGTGAAGGTCGTCAGCTGCACATCGGGACCGGTTGCTTCGTCCATCTCATCTTTATCTCTATCTTTGTCGCGCTCGGGCCGAATATCCTTCACCACCCAGGTGTAAGTACGGCGGTCGCCAGTGTCCTGAATCTCGGGCTGGCGCGTTGGCGTCTTGAGCTTCACCTCGCGCGCCTTTGGGATGTCAATCTCCAGCCGGTTTTCAGTGACCGCGACACCTTTCGGAAACGTGTATTCGTACCAGAAGTTTCCCGCGGCCAGCGGCGTGAGAACCCGCGTCACCGTGCGGTATTCCAGCGTGTCCCCCGGTTCGAGCGCCGCCACGGAAATATGCCGCTGCCGGTAGTCGCTGTACATGGGAGCTTCTCTCAGCACATCGGGAGCGAAATCCTGCGCCGTCGACTCCGGCGTCCCGACCACCCGCCCATCGGGCTTGCGCACGCGGACGTATTCCACCTCCAACTTCTCGGTCGCCGAGGAGTAGCCGAAAACCAGTTGACCGAATGCTTCCACTCCCGCCTGGCTCTGAATCCGAATCACGGCCTCGGTCTCGCTGACTTCGGTTCCGTCATTTTCAAAGCGCACACGATTGAAGATGCGCTCAAAGACCGCAGCCTCTTCGGCGTTAGCCGTTTTCTGCTTGGAGGAAGAAGAGGCTTGCGCCAGAGCATCCGCGGTCATTACGCAGACAATCAAGCAGACGAGCGACCAGACGAGCAAGAAGGCAACGAGAGCGTGCGACCTACGATAAGACATATGGCAGTTTTTTACGCCCCGCCCAGCGTAAAATCAAACGAACTGTGATGGGCGTCACTCCAATCCTACGACTCGTTCGACTCGGCACGATCCTGATTTGTTTTTTCGGGATGGCCGCCGCGCAGGCTCCTCCACTCGCCATCGTCGAGGGATCTTTGCCCCCACTCGAAGCTGGGGTGGAGTTTCACATGCTTCTTCATGCCAGCGGCGGCGTTCCGCCCTATGTCTGGAGCGTAGCCAGTGGCGATCTTCCCGAAGGAGTCACCTTCACCCCGGAAGGATGTCTCTGCGGGCGGCCCAACAAGCCCGGTACGGTTACGCTAACCGTAAGAGTCGAAGACTCCGGCCATCCCGCGCACACCATTAGCAAAGAGTTCACGGCGGTCGTCTCCGCTCCGCTATTGATCGAATGGCTTCAACCGCCCAAGGTCCACGACAACCGAATCGACGGCTCGGTTCAGGTTTCCAACAGCTCCAAGGAAAACTTCGACCTCACCGTCATCATCGTGGCTGTCGCCGACAACGGGCGAGCCACGGCAATCGGCTACGAGCGGTTCCCGCTGAAAGCCGGCGCGAACAGCGTTGAAATTCTTTTTGGTAACACCCTGCCACACGGCGGCTACGTAATCCACGCCGACGCCATTGCCGAAATTCCCGCCAGGGGCGCCATCCTTCGCCAGAGACTGCAGACGCCCCACCCTTTGCAGATCGCGCAGGGTCCGTAGCGACTCTTGGCTGTCCGGGCAGAGCCAGAGAATCGCAGATTACAAATTTCCCTTGAAGTGCTCCCACCCCGCAGCCCGGAACGGGTGCTTTTTCCCATCCGGTCCGATCAGCCGCATCCCCGCAGATGAGGTCGTGTGGCCGATCTCGGTCACTCGTACTCCCGCGATCTGGTTGGGGACCGTTGCGGCGGACGTGAACAGCAGTTCATAATCGTCGCCGCCGTGCAACGCTAATTCGAGCGCGACCCGCTTTTTGCCCGGGTCTTTGCCCAGCCCAACCCGGCCCAGTCCAAACCGCGCGCGCGGAATCGCCTCGGCTTCGATCTCGGCGCCCACATGGCTTTCCTGGCAGATGTGATCGAGGTCGGTGGAAAGCCCGTCGCTCAAGTCGATCATGGCCGTAGCCACCCTGTGCTGGCGCAGCCACTGGCCCACGGCCACCCGCGGTTGCGGCACGCCGAGCCGACGAAAGTGCCTGGAAAAGCGCCGGAAATACTCCGCGCCCACGATCCGCGCTTCCGCCAACCGCGCCAGCGCCGCCGCCGACCCGCCCAACTCCCCGGTCACATAGATCCCTTCGCCCGCTTTCGCTCCCGACCGCAGCACCGCCTTTCCCTTCGGCACCGAGCCCACCACCACGATGTCTGCCTGTATGCCGCCTGCCGACTGCGCCGTGTCGCCACCTGCCAGCGGAAGCTTGAATTCTTTCGCCAGATCGAGCAGTCCCTTCAAAAAGCGATCCACCCACTTCTGCGGAACGCCGCCTGGAAGGGCTAGCGACAAGAAGGCCGCTCGCGGCTCTCCACCCATCGCCGCGATATCGCTCAGCCCGCGCGTCAGGCACCGCCGCCCCACCAGCTCTGGACGATGCCAATCTCGCCGGAAATGCACCTTTTCGATGGTGAAGTCGGTGGTCACGAGCAGTTCGTGTCCCGGAGGAACCCTCAGCACCGCGCAGTCATCGCCGATGCCAGTCACCACCGACTTGTCTTTATCCCTGCGGGCAGAACGGCGGATCTGCTCAATCAGCTTCTTCTCGGCAAGCGGCATGTCGATCACTATACCTCGGTGGCCAATGCCGCGAGGCAATCGCAGCCAAAGGCCCTACTTCTCGAAAGGCGCGAAAAGGCGCACCCTGAACCCTGGAGACGCCCTTACCACGGTAATTTGGCCGGTTGGGCACCGCAGATTACCCTGCCTTGGTAACCTTCCAAAAGTGCGTAGCGCGGTTGACAATGGGGAATCAAGTTTGTTACGTTTAACTGCCGTTCACAGTTAATTTGCCGGACCAAGTGCCGCAGCGTGAATCAGTTGCGGCAAACTTGGATTGCGGCGTGCCTGGTTCTGGAATGCCAGCCTGCTCCTGACGCGGCTGGTGGAATCAGGATTCCGAGCCCGAGCAAGACAGTACCGCTCTGGCAGGATTCCGAACAAGAATCTTTATCCGGAAGTAGACATATTGCGTAAACGTTTCTACATCTTTTTCGTAGCTCGCGACGAAGCTGGACAGCTTCGCAAGATCTCCATTCCCGTCCAGTACGCCTACGCCCTTGTGGCCGGGTTGGTGATCGGGGCGTTCTGCCTCACGGGAATCGTCGGCTCTTATACCCGGATGCTGGCGAAGGTTTCCCATTACAACCAGCTGCGCACCGACCATGCCCAGCTCAAGGACCGCTATTCGCGTCTGGAACTGGTCGCCAAGGAACGTGACATTCAGGTAGCTTCTCTCGGTTCCCTGGCCAGCGAGGTTTCCGCGCTTTACGGGCTCAAGTCCGATCCGGCGATGGTAGCCGCCTCGACCGAGCAGATTCAGGAAGCGCAGGTGCACTCGTCGCTCGACCAGCTTTACGCGCTGAGGCACACGGCGCTGACCGGCGCGGCAAGTGTCGGCATCTCACTCGGCCTCACCAAGAACTCGACCACGGCCGACTGGATCCGAGCCAATTCCGCTCCGAACCTATGGCCGGTCGAAGGCCAGATCACCGGCTCCTTCGGCGAGCGCATCGACCCGTTTAACGGAGAAGGCGCCTTCCACTCCGGTGTCGATATCTCCTCGTATGTTGGCTCGCCGGTGATGGCTCCCGCCGACGGCCTGGTGACCTTCGCCGACTTCATGGGCGGCTACGGACGCGCCGTCATCGTCGACCACGGACACGGCATCTCGACCCGCTACGGACATCTGTCCAGCTTCGCCGTCACCGCCGGACAGCACATCCAACGCGGCGACACCATCGGCTATGTCGGCTTAAGCGGCCGCTCGACGGGGCCGCATCTCCACTACGAAGTCCGCATCAATGACGTCCCCGTGAATCCCTACAAATACCTGCGGCTGACTGTGGCGCACCTCGGCGGATTTGCGGCGGGATCGTAAGCCTCCAGTCGTTCAGTCCAATCCCTTAAAGAAATTGTCATCCTGACCCTGAGCTTGTCGAAGGGGAAGGACCTGCTGTTGTGTGGCGCGGACACTCTTGTCCGCGTGATTCCCAGACCCTAAAGAGGCTGTTGCTTTCGAGGAGCTTTCGGCATCGCTAATATGTGACGACTTGAACTAGACCTTGCCGACACTGCTGGCGTGGTTCCGGGTATCGGACACAGCGATTCCGTCCCTGCCTCCCGGCTGCCCCCTTTTGCCCGACGCGCCAGTGACCGACGCAATTGGGGTTTTGAGCGTTATCGCGATATTACGTCAATTGAGAATTCGGACAATTAGCTGCCAGACTAGGCATCTGCCGTATAATCAGGCGCGTCGAACATTTTTAACCCGCCAAGCTATTGAGGTGCGTGATGTTGACGTGTGCCCGTCGGCTATCCTCTCGTCGGCAAATCAGCCTTTTGATCTTGGCGCTGTCACTGTGTCTCGGATGCGGTGGCAGCAATTCAAACAACACTCACGTGGTCGCCCCGACGACGATTGTGTTTAGCTCGAACCGCGCTCTCGACGGCTCGGACGCGGACAATAACGGCGTGTTCAACGTCTGGGCAATCAAATCCGACGGGTCGGTCGCAACGCCGCTCACGCACCTTACGACGGTGGCGTATCCGGGCGAGACCAGCAATCCGGTGTTTTCCCCCGACGGTAGCAAAATCGTATTCAGCTCGGGCGCTGCCCTCGACGGTAGCGACAACCCGAACGGCGCTTATGGGACCTTGAACATCTGGGTCATGAACGCTGACGGGTCGGGGGCCAAACCGCTGACCAAGGTCACCTCCGCACAGATGGACTGCCGATGGCCCGTGTGGTCGCCCGATGGCTCAAAAATTGCCTACTACTCGCAGCGCGCTTTGGACGGCAGCGACATCATCAGCTCAGATCCGTACAACATCTGGGTGCTCAGTGCCGATGGTTCCAACGATGTGCCAATAACACAGCTGACCGCTTATGCGGCGGACAGCCTCTATCCGCGATGGTCGCCCGACGGCACAAAGTTCGCGGTCACCTCGAGTCGGGCCCTGGATGGAAGCGACGCCGCAAATGGCTCCGAGCCCTACACCGCGAACGTCTGGGTCATGAACGTTGATGGATCAGGTGCGATCCCGATCACCACGCAGATCAATAACTTCAACGACAGTCAAAGCGTTCTCTGGTCTCCGGATGGGAGCAAGGTAGTGTTCAGCACTCTGGGTATAGGCGGCGCGGACAACATATGGATGGCTCATCCGGATGGATCCTCTCTTACAAACATCACCAATCTTTCCGGCGGCTCCTTGAACTCCGTGGACGGCTGGTCTCCGAACGGCGCTCAACTGACGTTCACCTCGACTCGTTCTCTCGATGGAAGCGATGGCGCGCAGGAAAAAGAGAACGTTTGGAGTATGAACGCCGACGGGACCAAACCCAAGCCGCTCACTCGGCTGACAGTCGTCGGCGCGGCGGATGGAGTCTGGTCCCCTGACGGTACTCGCATCGCATACTATTCTCCACGCGCCTTTGACGGCAGTGACAACGGGGATTCCGGCGATGTGTTGAACATCTGGCAAGTGGATCCAAGCGGGGCAAGCGGGAGCCCGGTGACAAAGCTCACGAAGGCAATCAGTACGACACCACAATGGCTTCCTTGATCTGAACTCATCGAGACGGGCGACTGTCGGCAATTCCCTCTTCAACATCAGGGAATCGCACAGTCAACTGGCGAAATCAGGCGTGGCTGTTGAACAACTCTTTTCAGGCAATTTCAGCAGCGAAATTCGTTCGTAAGTTATTGATTGTTCGTTTGCCGTGGACGCGGAAATTCACCGAAATTACTAATCTGGTTCCTTTTTCAACAGCCACAGGCGTTAGCGCTCAAACCCCCTGCCAAGAGTCTGCCCGACAGTAGCGATCTCATCCAACAGCATGGCGTGCAGGTTCAAGTCGTGCCTGTCGCAGCTAAAGCGATGCCCTGATACGAAGCCTTAGTCTCCTTGAAACCTTCAAACTCTGAAACCCTGAAACCTGGCTTCTAAGCCTTCGCCTTTTTCACTTCCTCAATCAGCGGCGGTACGATGTCAAACAAGTTCCCGACAATGGCACAGTCCGCAATCTCAAAAATCGGCGCCTCGGAATCTTTGTTGATCGCCACAATGCTCTTCGAACCCTTCATGCCGACCAGATGCTGGATCGCCCCCGAAATTCCCAGCGCCAGATACAGCTTCGGGGCGACCGTTTGTCCCGACGAGCCGACCTGGCGGTCCATCGGCAACCATCCGTTATCGCAGATGGGACGCGACGCGGCGAGCTCACCGCCCAGCGCGTCCGCCAACTGCTTCGCCAGTTCGATGTTCTTCTGCTCTTTGATCCCGCGCCCCACCGAAACAATAATTTCAGCCTGCGTCAAATCCACTGCCTGCTTGGATTCCTTGAATACTTCCTGCGGCTGGTTGCGCACGACGCCATCCGGAACGTCGACGTTGACCGTCTCGACCGGCGCCGCGGCTGCGCCCGATTCGACTTTATCGGCGCGGAACGAACCGTTTTGAAAGGTCACGAAACAAGGGCCCGAGCCGGCAAAACTCACGTCGGCCACAAACTTGCCCTGAAACATTTGCCGCGTGAACAGCAGCTTCCCGCCTTCGTACCGAGCGCCGATCACGTCGCTGATGGCCGTGGTCTGCAAGGCCGTTGCCAGCTTGGGGACAAAATCCCGTACCTGATACGTGTGCGGCATCAACACCAGTTTCGCCGGATGCTTCTCCAAAAACTGCCGCAACCCATGCGCAAACGCGTCGGGAGTGTAGGGCTCGAGTCTGGCCGACTCGATGTCGTACACCTTGGCGACTTTCTTCTCCGCCACTTCGCCCGCGATCGCAGCTACGCCGGAGCCCACCACCGCGGCCTCCAGCGTCCATCCCGTCTGCGCGGCAATCGCCTGTCCGGCGGCAATCGTCTCCCACGAGACGCGGTTCAGTTTTCCTTCACACTGTTCGACGACGACAAGAATTATGTCAGACATTAATTCCTCGTAGAGACGCGGCTTGCCGCGTCTCAGCCTGTGGAGAAACTTCGGCTGTTAAGGCCTTCCCGTAAAGGGCGTTTGTTTCCGAACAACCTACGGCATCGCTAAAGCGATTCCCCGACGCGAAGCCGCAGTCCTTCAGCAGCCTGAGACGCAGCAAGCTGCGTCTCTACACCGACTGCTCTTCAGATTACGCGCATTTCATTCTTCAATTTTTCCACCAGCTTCTTTGCCACTTCCGCCGGTGGGCCTTCCAGAAACTCTGTATTCTTCGTCTTCTGCGGTACGTACAACTTCTCGATCTTCTGCAAATTCGCGCCCACGGCCGACTGCACCTCGGCCATCGTCACCTTGCGCAGAGGCTTGTTCTTGGCCTGCTTGATCCCGATCAGGGTCGCGTAGCGCAGCTTGTTGATGCCCGACTGGATGGTCAGCACCGCCGGCACAGGCATGTCGACAAACTGGAAGAACCCGGCTTCCAGTTCCCGCTTCACCCGGATGCCGCTGCCAGTTTTTTCGATCTGCATGATGATGGTCGCGTGCGGCCATCCCAGAATCTGCGCCAGAATCACGCCCGTCTGCGCGTATCCGTAATCGTCCGACTGCAAGCCGGTAAAGATCAGGTCGAACTTTTCATCCTTGATGGCCGCGGCGATGGCTCGCGCCGTGTTGTAGGCATCGAGGCCGACAAAAGCGTTGTCCTCGAGATGGATGGCCCGGTCCGCGCCCTTCGCCAGCGCCTCGCGCAATACCTGCAAGGCTCGCGCCGGACCGGCGGTGATGACCACCACCTCGCCCGTGTGCTTTTCCTTTTGCCGCAACGCCTCTTCGAGCGCGAAGGCGTCCGGCTCATTCACTTCGTAGGAAACATCTTCGCGAATCCACGTCCCCGCATCGTTCAGCTTCAGCGGAGCGTCTTTCTGCGGCACCTGCTTCATGCACACTAAAATCTTCACCGATCGGCTCCCATCCCTGGCGTCGTCAACTGCCACAGGCCAAACTGGGTAGTATAAACGAGCGGATGGAACGCGGACAGAGCCTGCCCTGAGCGAAGTCGAAGGGAGTGTCCGCCGCTTATCTCTGCGCGACACCCGCTACGCACCGCCGTAACCTTGACCGCGCTCTTGCCGCTTGCGATGCTGACTTATTGTGAAGAAGTCTCAGAAGTCCCACACGACTACGCGCCCCCCTCGCATCCGTGTTCCCAACGGCGAGCGCGCGCTGTTTACCGTCGACGATACCCGCTTCGTTGGCGTCCTTCAGCGCCTCTCTCTCACCGGAGGTTCCGCCGTTCTCTCCAAGGGTCCGATTCCCCATGGAACCATGGGTGACGTGGTGATGAAAACTGTGTTCGGCAAAGTCAGCGCTCATATCGAATTCCTTCAGACCGGCGCCGATGGCGTCCCGCTGGCCCAAGCCTTCCGCTTCTTGGCCATGGAAGACGCAAGTGCGGCGCGCTTGGCCGCCGCGGCAAAACAAATGGAGCAAGAGGGCTTCAGCGATGCGCCGCCAACCAAACCATCTCCTCTTGCTTTACCGGCCTCTGAAGCCCTGGGTCTGCTCCTCCACAGTGTCCGCCGCCTCGCCGCCTCGCTAGTCGCTCGTCGCTAACCGCTCCTCCGTAAGGAGCTAGCTGCCGTCTGGTCGATTGGTTTTCCGGAATCTCAAAAGGCTGGATGCTTCTCGACCCCCTCGCGGTTGTCAGTTCGCTACTGCAGAAACGCGACGCTCTGCACGCCCGTGATCTCAAATCGTTTGCGGCAGCGCATGTTCTTGCACATCATCATGTCATCCCGGCGCAGCATGTAAGACTGGGCCTTGGCGAACTTGGCCCGATCGCGATCGTCCGCTCGCGGCGGCAGACTCTTCTTCTTCGTACGCACCAGCCACTGGATCTCATATTCCGCCGACTGATGGCAATGCGGACAACTTAGATTCGACGGCTTCTTATCGGACCGTTCGTCAAAAAATTCGCGCTCATCCATGAATCAGGCCTCGGCTTTAGAACAACGCGGCGGGTGCCCCACTCATTCGCAGTCTTTTTGCGAATGAGTGGGCCTCCGCGCCAACCTCCGATTATTGCACTTTTGCGCGTTGAATGTGCGAAGATGCGAGCATTACGACCATGCCCCGCAAGCGCAAGAAAAGGGTTTTCTCAGCCGCGAGGATCGTTCGCGAGATGGCCCGCGAACGCGTCGGCAGTCCGAAACCATCCAGTCTTGTGCCGGGAAAGAAGAAAAAGGCAGAGAAGCACAAACCTACGCTGGGCAAGCTGCTCTCGGATGAGTAGCTGTGTCGTGCATTTTTATTAGAACGTTGCACTCACGGCAGTACCGCCAGCGGGTATGGTAACCACGCATGTGTTGCCTGATGGAGCGGCGCAATTTCCCCAGGTCACAGTGACCGGGCTCGCCGTAAGCAGGACAGAAGCCCCCACGTCGTAAGTTGAAATGCACGTTCCTGGACAACTGATCGCTGCTGGGAGACTCGTCACTGTCCCCGCCCCGACAACGCCGACGGCCAATGTTGCCAGCTTGCCGCCTCCCGGGCAGAGCACGTCGTTAGGATTGTCTACTGTCACCGTCGCGTAGCCAATCACGATGTTCGACGCACCGCCGGTACCCTCAGGGAGACTTGCAGAGATTGTCCCTCCGCCGCAACCGAGCTCCGGAGAAGGAGAGACCAGGCCGGCGTTGATCGCGACTACGCCATCGTCAACCTTCCAAGTCGCTTGGCTGGTAACGTCCTGCGTCGACGGAGGATGGATATAGGTTGCAGTCGCGGTGTACTGTTCTGTGCCCGCCTGCGTTAAAAACGTAAAGGTCTGCGGCTGGATCTGAAGGCTCACCAGCTTTTTGTTGAACCCGCAACTCGGCAGGCTCAACGCTGCTCCTATTGCCACAAGCACGCCCATCGCGAGCCCAATACAGCTTCGCTTCATACCCACCACTCCTGGGAGGCAGGTTATTCGGCTTGCCTGCCTGTCAAATCCATGTTGTCAAATCGAGGAAAGATGAAATCTAGCGGAAGAAACTTCAAAAAGCAAGACAGGGGGGCGACTGCCACCCCTAAACGGGGCGTCGAACTTCGAAGAGTCACGCGATAATTCCGCCCCCGCTGGTGACTTTCGTTACCTGCCCTTGGTCACCCCCCCGGACTAGAGTAGACCCATGAGAAAAGTACTCTTACTCCTGGCGTTCAGTGCCGCGATCTTGCTTCCAGCTTTCGGACAGGGGAATCCGGCAGCTCGCAAAATCGACAACGATTTCGTGCAACAGCAGTTTGGCGCGGACTTCACGCTGGTGCCTGAGGTTGCAGCCGTGTTCGGCGATCTGGATGGCGATGGCGTGGAAGACGTGGTCATTGCGGCGCGTTGCAAGAATCCGCTGCCCAATCAGGCCGAGCACAATTACACGGTCATGGATCCTTACTACGATTTTTTTGGCTATGGCGATCCCAAGGTCACCACCACCTTCAGCGAGGCCGATCCGCAGCGGCGGGGATTGGTGGTCCTGATCATCTATGGCGCGGCGGCCGGCGGCTGGCGCTCCGCCACTCCGAAAGCCAAGTACGTGATTGTGAATTTGCCGTATAAGACCCTATCCGTTCGAAAAATGAACCTGCGGAAGAAAACCATCGAAGCGATCTACGTCGAAGAAGCCAGCGATTTTGGAGAAAGCTCTGCCTTGTTCTTCGATGGGAAGAAGTTCCGCTATGTGCCCATGGGCGGGACCATGCAGTAGTCCCGCGTGTAGAGACGGGGCTTGCCCCGTCTCACTCCGCCGAGCCGCGGCGAGCCGCGTCTCCACAGCCACTACCTGACGCACCCAGCGGAGGTCGCGACTCGCGGGCTGATGTAGTAACCTTCCATTCTGCATTGCCTCACCATTTGAAATATCGCGTCCTCGGGGAGCAGTTGGCAGTCTGCCGTCTCCCGTCCGAGGCCCGCGTTCCAGCCTGGGTGCTGGAGGGCGGATTCTTCTGCGTGGTGCGAACCCAAGATGAGCTCTCCATTGTCTGTACGGAAGACGCCTGCACGGAAGACGCCTGCACCGTAGATCGAATCCCGGACGGTGCTCCGGTCGAACGCGGATGGGTGGCGCTGAAACTCGAAGGGCCGTTTCCGTTTTCGATGACCGGGGTGCTGGCCTCGTTCTTGCAACCGCTGGCGGAAGCCAAGATCCCGATCTTTGCGATGTCGACGTTTGATACGGATTATGTGCTGATCAAACGCCAGAACCTGGAGCAGGCGGTGGCAGTACTGGGCGCGGCAAAACACGAGAAGGTTGGCTGATTGCGGAAGCGCCATGCGGGAATTGCCGTTCACCCCCCCTTTTCCGCCGAATACTGGCCGAAATTGGACGCAGACCGAGCCGAGATGTTCAAATAGAAGATTAGATTTCTATGGCTTCCTCGCTCATCAAACTACGCCGCAAACTCAGGGCCGCCGAACGCAACGTTCATGGATTGTGGCAAATCCTCAAGGCCGTAGTGTCGACCGACCATCCTCTGCTCGCCCATCTGATCCCCATCCGGCGCTGCAATCTGGCCTGCACTTACTGCAATGAGTTCGATGATTTTTCCAAGCCCGTACCCACCGAGCAGATGTTGCGGCGGGTGGATCTGCTAGGCGACCTTGGAACATCCGTCGTCACTATCAGCGGTGGAGAACCGCTGCTGCATCCGCAACTGGACGACATTATCCACCGCATGCGGAAACGCAGGATCGTGTCGGGCCTGATCACCAACGGCTATCTGCTGACCGCGGATCGCATCCAGCGGCTGAACCACGCCGGACTGGAGTGGCTGCAGATTTCGATCGATAACGTGAATCCCGACGAAGTCTCGAAGAAGAGCCTGAAGGTGCTCGACCGCAAGCTGCAACTGCTGGCCGAGCACGCCGATTTTCACGTGAATATCAATTCCGTGGTGGGCGGCGGCATCAGCCATCCGCAGGATGCGCTTACCATCGGCCGGCGCGCGCTGGAACTGGGCTTCAGTTCGACGGTCGGAATCATTCACGACGACTCAGGGCAGGTGCAGCCCTTGAACGACGAAGAACGGCGCGTGTACCACGAGATGAAGGGACTGGAAAAACGCAGCTTCACCCGCGTGAATGCCTTTCAGGACAACATCGCGCTCGGCCGCCCCAATCAGTGGCGCTGCCGCGCCGGCGCGCGCTACCTCTACATTTGCGAAGACGGCCTGGTGCATTACTGCTCACAGCAGCGCGGCTATCCGGCCATTCCGCTGGAGAAATACACGATCGCCGATTTGCGCCGCGAGTTTCATACGGAGAAGCCGTGCGCCCCGCATTGCACGGTGTCATGCGTGCACCAGGTATCGGTGCTGGATGCCTGGCGCGCCCCGCAACGACCGGCGCCGGCGTCCGAGCCCGCCAGCCGACTGGTGCACATCGAGTAGCTGTCAGCTCTCAGCTATCAGTAAAGAATCTTTCACCGCCGAGAACGCCGAGCGCGCGGAGAAAAAGCCTTGGCGAAAAGCAAAAGAAACAAAAGCCCCTGTCATCTCTGCGATCTCGGCGTCCTCTGCGGTAAAAAGACTTTGACGTTACTGAGAGCTGACGGCTGAGAGCTGATAGCTGCCCTTAGAACGTTGTGGCCACGGAGAAGCGGAAGGTCTTGCGTGGTTCCCGGAGGGTGTAGTTCGAGCCCAGGGTAGCCTTCTCCAGGCCATAGGTGTAGTCGCCGGCGGCCTTGTCTCCACCGTTACAGCCATTTTTAGGATCCACGACAGGGCAGGGGAACATGCCGCGGTTGATCTGTATCTGCGGCGATGCGCTGCTGTCGAGACGCCTGGCATTGTAGGCATAGTAAATGCGGAAGGGCGCATTAACGACCGGAAGCATAGTCTGCAATTCGATCCCGGTCGACATTCGTACAACCCAATTAGTGCCAGGAACCGGTTTGAGATATTGCGAGAAGGTGCCCACGGGAAGTCTGGCTCCGTTCTGGCAAACGTACCCGTTGCTAGGGCTCGGCGGAATCGGACAGCCGAAAATGGTGCTCTCCAAGTTTTGGAATTGGATCGGGTTGACCTGCAACTGTGAGTTGCGCAGGATCGGATCCATCCCCGCGTCGACGAAGGGCGCGATGGCGACTGGCCCAGCGATGGTGATGCGGTATTCGGCGTTGGCGTTCAGACTAAAGTCGCCGCCGGGAGTTACCAGTTGCAGGTAAGGAACCGGGATATTCACGCAATTACTGACACAGGCTCCGGTGCTGCTTACCTGTACTGGAAAGTGGTAGTTGGCGGGAACGTACGTTCCATCGCCGTTCCTGAGGTTCACAATCTGTGCGCTGGGCAGATACGCGATGGGAGAGATGGTGCGGAAGTCGAAACCGCGGACATCGTTCTCGCCCCCGAGGTATGCTCGTTCAAAGGGAGGCGCAACGATCCCGCCGTATCCCGTGATGAACGATCCCTGAAGATTGTAGCCAAAGGCATTGCGGCGCTTCTGCATCGGGAAAAATTGCTTGTACTGAATAATCGGCCGGATGGTATGAACCGTGCCGCCGATGCCCGCGAACTCCCCGCCGATGAACAGGCTCCTGCCATGGTGCGGCGCGTAAGCCGCGTCCAGGGTGTTCATGGTGAAGCTGGGCGTGATCTTGCTGGTCACGATGCCGTTGAGCGCATTCGGGCCGGTGATGCCGCTGAAGTTAAGATTGTCGAACAATAGCTTGGAGGCGGCGCTGACGGCGATTAGCGAAGAGCGGTCGAGGGAGTAACTGATGCCCAGGCGCTTGAAAGAACGGTGCAACGGATAGCTAACGCTAAAGCTCATGCCGGTACTGGACTGCGAGTAGTCCTGCAGATTCTGCAGGTAGGCCGACGGCAGGTTTAGATTCTGCCCGGTGGAAATCGCATACTGCCGCGCTTCGTTAAAGTTGGTCTTCCGCAGGTAGACCTGGAAGCCGGCCTGGATGGGCCGGTCGAACAAGTAGGGCTCGGTAAATCCGAACATGATGTCGCGCTGGTAGGCGCCCAGGCTGGCCTGCACCGACAGCGTCTCGCCCAGTCCCAGAAAGTTGTTGGTGCTGTAATTGATGCCGATGAACGCGCCGGCCAGGCCGCTGACCCCGCCTTGCAGTCCAATGCTGTTCTTCCCCTTTTCATGGACCTTCAGCGTGAGATCGACGGTGCCCGCCTTCTCGTCGAGGTGGCGTTCGGTTGTGTTTTGATCGTCGGGCTTGAGCTGCTCAAAGTAGCCGAGTTGGTTCAGGCGCAGCAGGCTCAGCTCCCAGTAACGCGAGTTGTAGATCTGGCCTTCTTCCAGCGCAATTTCCCGGCGGATGACTTTGTCGCGGGTGGTCGTATTTCCCTGGAACTCGATGCGCCGCACGTAGAACTGCTTGCCTTCGTCCACGTCGATTTCCAGATTCACGGTCTTCTTCTCGTCGTCGAACTTGGTGTCGGGGACGGATGTGAAGTTGATGTAGCCAGCTTCCCCGTAAGCTTTGCGCAGGTTCTCCAGGCCTTTCGCGACTTTTTCCCGGCTGAAAATTTCTCCGTCCTTCATGGGGAAAAGGCTGCGCAGGGCGGCGGCTTTCGAGATGGCCTTGTTGTGTATGAAGGTAATCGTGCCCAGGCGGTAGCGGTCGCCCTCTTCGATGGGCATGGTGATATCGACGGATTTCCCCAGCCCCGGCTGGAGGCCTGGGACGTGGAAGCCCGTGTGTCCCGTGTCGTGGATCTCGGTTTTGGGGTCGTCGACCAGCACCTTGAAATAGCCGCGGTTCTGGAACTCGGCGCGGACGCGTTCCGTGTCTTCTTCAAGTTTGGTGGCGTCGTAGGTTTTGGAGAAGAGGTTCTCCAGAAAAATCGAGTGCGGGATGCCGATGGGCTTCAGGTTCTTCATGGCCGCGCGCAGGGTGCGGTCATTGACGTGTTTGTTGCCCCGGAAGCGTATCCGGCCTACCTTAACCTTCGGCCCTTCGCGAACCACGAACGTGATGCCGACCGCATTGGGCGGAATCGGGCGTACCTCGGTGCGAATCGTCGCGAACTGACGCCCGTGCTCCGAGAGCAGTTGTTTCAGCGTAACTTCGGCCTTCTTGATCTTGGTCGGGTCGTATTGGTTCTCCACCGAAAGTCCCACCTTGCGATCCTTGAAGCGGTCGAGCACGTCGCTGGTGGAAACCGCATTCAGGCCGGTGTAGTTGATCTCGCGGATGGTAGGCCGCTCTTTGAGGTAGATGTGAAGAATCCAGCCTTTGGCGCTCTGTTCGCGTTCAAAGCGGATGTCCTCAAAGTAGCCGGTGTTCCAAAGGGCGCTGAAGTCGCGTTCGATGGAGGCCGTGTCGTAGACGTCGCCGACCTTGGTAAAGATGCGGGCCCTGACCGTGTCGGCCGGGATGCGTCGGTTGCCGTGGACGGTGATGCCGACAATCAGATCCTGCTGGGCAACCACGGGCACAGCCAGCAGCAGCAGCGCCAGCAGCGCGAACCGGTAATTCCGCCAAGAACCGTGCTTCCAGCCTCTTGTAATGGAAGAAGATAGAGACCAGAACGGGTCTCTTTGCGGGCCGAGGTCCCCAGCACGCCCGGTTTTGGCGTGATGGGGTGGAGGGCCGATGTCGTGGGCCAGTCGCGCGGCCCACACGGAGATAGCATGATGACGGCGATGAATTGCAACTACCTCGAAAAACTAGAGTTAGGAAACTCCGGTTAAGTTGGTCTTGGGATGGCTTTGAAGAGGCATGGCTGACCATGCCGTCGAAACCCGCTACAGAAGCGGCTCTAGCCGCTGAGGGTCGCCCTCTCAAAGCATCCCGTCTCGCCAGCGAAGACTTAATCGGACAGTCCTTGGGAAAACGGTAATTATACGGTAGAGAGTGGGAACCGTCCAAGGCGGGAACAAATTTCATCCCCCGATCTCACGCCCGAAAGAGTTCCACCTCAACACAGACGGAATAAAACGTCGCCGCGTTGCCCATGTCGGTAAGTTTTTCTGAGGTGAGCGCGTTAATATTGGCGCCGCCGGGGCTGAACCGCGCCCAATCGAGCCGGGCGGCAACGACTCCCGGAGGCACCGCACCATCAACCCGGGCCTGAAGGACGATCTCACCGCGGGAGTTGAAGGCGCGAACCCGGTCGCCATCGCCGATGCCGCGCGCCTCAGCGTCGGCCGGATGCATCTCCAGATTGCCGATCCCAGGTTCCATCTTGCGGACCGACGGCAGGTTGGCAAACGACGAATTGAGATGGTTGTCAGGTTTGCGGGCAAGAAGTTCGAGCGGGAAGCCGGAGGATTTAGATCCATGTCGCGATTCGTCGGGCGGAGTGAAGGCAACAACCGGATCCAGCCCCTGACCCTTCAGCGCTTCACTGTAGAACTCCGCTTTCCCGCTCGGGGTAGGGAAGTTGCCCTCAGCGAACGGGAGGAAGGGCGCTGCCGAGCTGTGCTCAGCTTGGACGGGCGAGACGCCCGTCCCCACACTATTCGAGGCGCCGAAGTTCAGCCGCATGCGGTTCTCGCGTTCCAACCGGTCGCGGGTAATCCCTCGGAGCCACGGATTGGGCGCGTCCAACGCGCGGTCGATCATGGAATCCACCGTCTCGCGAAAACATTCGTCTTCAAAACCCATGCGCTCGGCCAGCGCACGGAACATCTCGACATTCGACCGGCATTCGCCCACCGGTTCCATCGCCTGATTCGAGACCTGAAGGTAGTAGTGGCCGTACCCGGTCTGCAGGTCCTTGTGCTCGAAAAACGTGGTCGCGGGCAACACAATGTCGGCGTAGTCGGTAGTATCGGTGAAGAACTGCTCGTGCACCACCGTGAATAGGTCGGAGCGCTTTAATCCGCGGACGACCTCATTGTGGTTGGGACACACCGCCGCGGGATTCGAGTTGTACACGAACAACGCCTGAATGGGCGGCGCCTCGATCGAGTTCAGCGCCCTGCCGAGTTGCACCATGTTGACGATCCGAGCCGGGCGTCCGAGCGCCTTCTGCATCAACTCCGGCATTTCGAGCGCGCCCTTATTCAAACCGTGAGCGCCGCTGAGCGAGAGCTGGAGTCCGCCGCCAAGTTCTTTCCACGACCCGATCAAACAGGGCAGCATGGTGACCGCGCGCATCGACATGCCACCGCGCTCCGAGCGCTGGATGCCGTAGTTCACGCGAATCACGGACGGACGCTTGGTTGCGCATTCACGCGCCAGTTTGCAAATATCGCTGGCGGATATGCCGGTCCAGCGAGCCACCCTTTCCGGCGGATACTGCAGCGCGCGAGCCTTCAGGTCTTCGAACCCAACGGTGTGGCGCGAAACGTAGTCGGCGTCGAAAAGATTTTCGTTGATGATGACGTGCATCAGGCCGAGAGCGAGCGCGGCATCGGTGCCGGGATTGATCGGCAGGTACCAGTCGGCGCACTTCGCGGTGCGCGTGCGGTACGGATCGATGACCACCAGCTTTGCGCCCTTGCGGCGAGCCTCTTCAATGAAGGGCCAGAGGTGAACGTTATTGCCGTGAATGTTCGAGCCCCAGGCGATGATGTGGCGCGCATGCGCAAACTGTTCCGGCCCGGTGCCGAGCTTAATGCCAATCACCGATTTCAGGCCTTCTTCGCCCGCGCTGGAGCAGATGCTCCGCTCCAGTTGCGAAGCGCCCAGGCGGTGGAAGAAACGGCGGTCCATGGAAGCACTGTTGAGAGCCCCCAGCGAGCCTCCGTAAGAATAGGGCAGGATGGCTTCGCACCCGTATTCGGCAATGATCCGGCGCAAGCGATGTGCAATTTCGTCAAGCGCCTCGTCCCAGGAGATGCGCTCAAAAGCCGAGTCACTCGCTTCTTGTGTGGCGCGGACACTCCTGTCCGCGTGCTCAGTGAGCGCTCCAGGTCCCTTAGGCCGCACCCGTCGCATCGGATACAGCACCCGCTCCGGCGAGTACACGCGGTCCAGATACTTGGCGACTTTAGCGCAAAGGAACCCGCGGGTCACAGGGTGCTCGGGATCGCCCTGAATCTTGATGGCGCGCCCGTCTTCGACAGTGATCAACACGCCGCAAGCGTCAGGACAATCGTGCGGGCAGGCGGCGTGGACGACGCGCTTCATTCGCGAATTATAGTAGAGATGGGGCTTGCCCCGTCTCCCGCTGCAAAAAAAGAGGCGGCCCGTTCGGCCGCCCCGTCGTTTCGGTTGACACGAACAGAGTAGCTTCCAAGCTACCAACTATTGTCCAGCCGGAAGCACCCGCACCCGGCCAGCCACCACCACCGGCTTGCCGTCGGCCGGATTCTTGAAGACCAGCCCGCGTGAAATCAGGTTCGGTGTGCCGGCTTGCTGCAATCCGGCCAAGCCGTTGATGTTCACGAAGAAGGTCTTGTCCCCCGTCAACACCGTAAACGGCCCGCCCGCCGAGTAGCTCATCAGGGCATCGTTCTGCATCTGAAAGTAGCCCTGATTGCTGCCCGTGCCTCCGGTGACAACCACACTACCCGACACCAGTTGGCCGACCACGCCCTGGCGCCGCAACGAGACCATCTGCGGAGTGAAGACGCCGCCGGCGATGGAGCCACCGATGAAGATGCGCTGTCCAACCACCAGCGACGCGTCATTGAATACCTGCTGCGTCAGGATGTTGTCGAAGAAGCAGACATCGTAAGTCGAGACTTGGCTCAGGTCGATGGTCTGGACCGTATCCACCGGAATGACGCCCGACGTGCCGAGTTCTTCTCCGACCCACATGGTCACGCTCTGCACCGGACCCGTCGCCGGATTGACAGCGAGAATGCGGCCCGAGATGAACGCCTGGTTCGTGCTGATCAATTCCACGCCGCTGGCCAGAATGCTGCCATCGGCCTGCATCCTCCCAATCACGGAGACAATTCCGTTCACCACCAGCGTGCTCAGGCTATTGCTGCCGTTGTAGAGCGTGCTCGAATTCACGTCGATCGTTCTCGAGAAGCCATACGGCCCCTGCATCACGAACGAATTCGCACCCGTGTCTACAGAAACAACGTTGCCGGTGAATTCGGTGATCTCGCCCAGATCTTCCGAAGCGGAGACCGCCTGTACGCTGATCACGGGGTTGATGACGCCAGTCATGTCACCGCTGCCATTGACCGCCAACGAATCACGCAAATTGAAGTCGATATGCAAACCCGCCAGCCCGTTGTTTCCCACTACGAGCGGCTTGCCCGAAGGGAATGGGACGGTGACAGTCGCTTGGGAAAACGAGCCCGCCAGCGGTTGCACGGAAATCGGGCTCGCGTTCAGATCCACGTAGTCGATGACCGGAGCCGGACTCGAGTTTTCAAACACGAACGTCGCGCTGTTGTATGTGCCCGCCGCAGCCGTGTTGAACGCCAGCAGGGAACGAAGCCCGATGAGGCGGCCAAAGTCGACCGCGGTAGGCGTGGAAAGCACCTGTACGCTCGTCGAACTGTTGTTGAGGGTGATGCTGTTGATGGTGACATTGAAGGCCACCACCGAAGATACGGGAGCGTCTTCGCCGACGACAAAGACCGCGCCAGCCTGGTTATTAGTTTGGCCATTCGTGGCTCCGCCACCGCAGGCCATCAAAAAAAGAAGCGGGGCAAGCAAGGCTAGAAGTGTCGCAAAGCGCTTCATGATAAAGACTCCGGGGTACCGGCGATTGTTGGGGGAGCCAGCTTTCTGCTCAGTACAAAAGCGATAACCCGGAACTCGGCGCAGAGTTGCGGAGTTCTTTGGTAACCGTTACCAGCGGAATCCGGCTCTGGGGGCTGGTTTTGGAGGAATGGGCGAGGTCGGTGTAGAGACGGGGCTTGCCCCGTCTCCCCTGCGGATAGGAGCCGCAATGTGCGGAAGGAGACGCGGCAAGCCGCGTCTCTACCACAACTTTACTTGAACTCCAGAACTTCCTTTTCTTTGGCCTTGCTCATCTCTTCCATCTTCTTGATCTCGTCGTCGGTAAGCTTCTGGATTTCATCCAGCGCGCGCTTCTCGTCATCCTCGGTAATCTTCTTGTCTTTCAGCGCCTTCTTGATAGCGTCGTTACCGTCGCGACGAACATTGCGAATCGCAGTGCGATGCTCCTCGAGAATCCGGTGCAGGTGCTTGACCATGTCCTTGCGGCGTTCTTCGGTGAGCGCGGGCACGGGCACGCGCACCAGTTTGCCGTCGTTCATCGGGTTGAGCCCGAGGTCGGCGCTGCGAATAGCTTTTTCGATAGCCCCCAACTGCGACGGATCGAATGGCTGCACCGTGATCATCTGCGGCTCGGGCGCATGAATCTGCGCAATCTGGTTGAGCGGCATCTGCGACCCGTAGTAGTCGACCGAAACCGTGTCCAGCATGTGAACGTTCGCGCGCCCGGTGCGAGTGGCGGCCATTTCGCGGCGGAAATCTTCCACTGCTTTGTCCATCCGCGTCTTCAATGTTGCGTAGACTTCTTTCAGGGCAGGATGAGCCATCTCTCTCAGCTCCCAAACATAGCGATAGCAGAACCGTGAATTATAAACCCGAACAAGTTGCCAGTTGCCAGTAACCAGTTGCCAGTAACCAGTTGCCAGAAAACCCCGTGGTGACCACTGGCAACTGGGTACTGGCAACCGGCAACTGATTTCAAGCGCTGACCAGCGACCCGATCTTCTCACCCAACACGACGCGGCGGATATTGCCGCGCTGGTTCAGGTTGAAAACGATGATGGGGAGATTGTTGTCCTTGCACAGCGAGATGGCGGTCGAGTCCATCACCTTGAGGCCCAGCTTCAGAACGTCCATGTAAGTAAGTTGCGAAAACTTCTTGGCATCCTTCACCGTCATCGGATCGGCGTCATAGATGCCGTCCACTTTGGTGGCCTTGAGGATGGCATCGGCCTTGATTTCCATGGCGCGCAGCGAGGCGGCCGTGTCGGTCGAGAAATACGGGTTGCCGGTGCCGCCAGCGAAGATGACGACGCGCCCTTTTTCCAGATGCCGTATGGCGCGGCGCCGGATGAAGGGTTCGGCCACCTGGTTCATCTCAATGGCTGTCTGCACGCGGGTGAAGACGTTCTGCTTTTCGAGAGCGTCCTGCAAGGCCAGCGAGTTGATGACGGTGGCCAACATGCCCATGTGATCGGCGGAGACGCGATCCATGTCCTTGGCTTGGTCGGCAACCCCACGAAAAAAATTGCCTCCACCCACGACGATGGCCATCTGGATGCCGAGACTGTGTACATCGGCAAGTTCAGCCGCGACTTCATGAATGCGTTTGGTGTCGACGCCAAAGCCTTGTTCGGCGGCCAGGGCTTCGCCGGAGATTTTCAGCAGAACGCGCTTGAAGATCGGAGTGGGCATGAAAAAGCAGTGTAGCACTGCTATGGTGCCGTTCAGGGCTGGAATAGTGGAGCGCCGGGCGTCCCCGCCCGGCCGCAGCGCCCCCGAATGATTCGGCTGCTACTTGGCAACCGGAGCAGACGCCGCGCCACCCTCGTCGGGCGGGTTGTCGGGTTTCGTGCTGACGAAGGCTACGGTAGCCGTTGCATCGCCGACCTTGAACCGGGCAAAACGCCGCACGGCTATGTTCTCGCCCAGCTTGCCCACCTTGGCGGCGATCAGCTGCGCAATGTTGATGGTTTGATCCTTGATGAAAGGCTGCTCCAGCAGGCAGACCTCTTCGTAGAACTTTTCCATCATGCCGGCGACCATCTTCTCGGCGATGTGTGCAGGCTTGCCGCTGGCAATGGCTTTCGCGAGATAGATGTCCTTCTCGCGCGCGTAGTCTTCCGGCGTGACGTCCTCTTTCCGGACATACTTCGGATCGCTCGCCGCAATGTGCATGGCGATGTCGTGGACCAGCTCTTTGAAGTCTTCGGTGCGCGCCACGAAATCGCTTTCGCAGTTGATCTCGACCAACACGCCAATCTTGCCGCCGGCGTGAATGTAGTAGCCGACCGAACCTTCACTGGTCACCCGCGCCGCTTTCTTGGCTGCGACCGATAAACCTCGTTTACGCAGCCAGACGATCGCCGCTTCCAAGTCGCCATTCGAGTGCGTCAGCGCCTGCTTGCAGTCCATCATTGGTGCACCGGTTTTGTCGCGAAGTTCTTTGACCTTTGCGGCGGAAATATTCGGACGCTTGTTATCGTCAGGTTCTGGACTTACTGGGGTAGCCATGATGTTTTGAGTTCCTTTGTCTCTACAAAACTCGACCCGCGCACAGTCGAACTGCGCGGGTCAGATCTGGTGCCTGCGAGTGGCCAGGAGCTAAGAAGCCAGTAGCCCGTTCTAGAACCGGCGCGTCTCGGCCTGGAGCTCGTCGATGTCTTCCGTGGCGGCTGAAGGACGCTTCCGCGTGCCCTTGCCCAGCACGTCTTCCATGCGGATCTCTTCACCCTCAGGGCCCGCAGCGGGAGCGGCAACTCCGCCTTCGGCTGCCACTTCTGCCACCAGCTCCTCCGCGATCGGGGCCGCGGCCACGGGTTCCGGCTCTGCCGCCGCCTCAATGTCCGCCATCCGCTTATCGTCCCTGGCGTGGACGCCCTCGGCAATCGACTCCGAAATCTTCGAGGTGAACAGCCGGATCGCCCGCAGCGCGTCGTCGTTGCCCGGGATCACGTAATCCACTTCGCTCGGATCGCAGTTGGTATCGACCACCGCGACCACAGGGATGCCCAGTTTGCGCGATTCGCGCACCGCAATCTGCTCTTTATTCGAATCGATGACGAAGATCGCATCCGGCAACCGCGTCATATTCTTGATGCCGGCGAGATTCGCCTGCAGGTGCTTACGCTCGCGCTCAAGCTTGATCACTTCCTTCTTCGGAAGCAGATCGTAACGGCCATCGGTGGCCATTTCGTCGAGTTCCTTGAGCCGCTTCACCGATTTCTGTACCGTGACCCAATTGGTCAGCAGTCCGCCCAGCCAGCGCTGGTTCACGTAGAACATCGAGCAGCGCTGCGCCTCTTCGGCAATCGCGTCCTGCGCCTGTCGCTTGGTGCCCACGAAGAGCACGATTCTGCCTTCGGCGGCCAGGTCCTGCACGAATTTCGACGCCTCTTTGAACATCTTCAGCGTCTTCTGCAGGTCAATAATGTAGATACCGTTGCGCTCGCCAAAAATGAACTCCTTCATCTTTGGGTTCCACCGCTTCGTCTGGTGCCCGAAGTGAACGCCCGCTTCGAGCAACTCCTTCATCGTAATGTTTGCCAATTAACCTCCTCAGTTGGTCTGCATCCGGACACTCACAGGCCCCGGATTGCCATTCCCTTCCTCCCCATCTCGGGGAGGTGGGGGGGATGAATTTTACTGCCTTACTGTAGAGACGCGGCTCGCCGCGTCTCCATTCGTGGCGGAGACGGGGCAAGCCCCGTCTCTACACGTCCTATCTCTTCGAGAACTGGAAGCGCTTCCGTGCGCCCTTCTGTCCATACTTCTTGCGCTCTTTGGCGCGGGGGTCGCGAGTAACCAGGCCCTCGGCCTTCAGCTTAGCCCGGAATTCAGCGTTGAATACCATCAGAGCGCGAGTGATGCCCAGGCGCACCGCATCGGCTTGTCCGGCCACTCCGCCGCCGCACACGTTTGCCAGCACGTTGAAGTTGGCCGCAGTGTCGGTTGACACCAGAGGCGACTTCGCGCTGATGCGCTGCGAAGGCGTCACAAAGTATTCATCGAACGCCTTGCCGTTAACCTTGAACTCGCCGCTGCCAGGACGAAGAAAAACCCGCGCAATCGCCGCCTTGCGCCGTCCGGTTCCGTAGTATTGAACAATTTCTGCCATGGTTAGCATTTAGCACTTAGCCCTTAGCCGTTAGCTAAAGCACCGCGTGCTTCAACCTTTCGAAAAATTCTGCGGTGCCGGTTTTCCTAAGACCTAAGACCTGACACCTAAGACCTTGTTTGCTACGCAAACACCTTCGCTTCCGGTTTCTGCGCTTCGTGCGGGTGCTTGTCGCCCCGGTACACCTTCAGCTTCGTAAACATCTGCTTGCCCAGTTTGTTCTTGGGCAGCATGCGCGACACCGCGTCTTCGATGATCAGCTCCGGCTTGCGAACCATGCGCTTCTTCATTTCTTCCGAGCGCAGTCCGCCGGGATATCCCGTGTAGCGGTGATACACCTTCTGATCCGCCTTCATGCCGGTGATCTTGACCTTCTCAGCGTTGATAATGACCACGTGATCGCCGGTATCGATAAACGGCGTGTACTTCGGGTTCTCTTTGCCGATCAGAATGCGGGCTACGCGCGAGGCCAGGCGTCCGAGCGCAAGCCCGCTCGCATCCACCACAAACCACTTACGCGCAATATCTCCCTCTTTCGGGAAATAGGTTGACATCGGAAATCTCCCAGAACTTAAAGAACGTTAAAGCAAATGAAGACCGCTGAATGCCCAAATCAATCCACGCAGAACGCGCGCAAGGTGTTCCCGGCGGGCAGCCGCAGGACTTCCAAAGGCTTTTAGAATAGCCCAGCCGCGACACTATTGTCAACGAAGAGGTTCAGCAGCAAGGGGTTACCGGGGGCATGTCGGGCCAACGGACGAACTTTCGATAACCACAGGGGGCACAGAGAAACACAGGGGAGTTCGATTGAAGCGGGTTTCCCCTGTGAACCTCTGTGTCCCCGTGGTGAAGAATTTGACTTACTTTCCACCCACCGACAGCAAGCACCGCCCGTAAAGTTCCAGCAGATGGGCGGCATATTCCTCAGGCTTGTCGGTCGCACCACTACCCTGGAAGCCGACTCCGGCACCGGCGGTCTTGCCATAGCCGGTGGTCATGGCAATGAATTTCATAAGGTCAAGCGCGATATCTTCGTTGCGGCGGGAGCCTAGAGGAAGAGCGGCCATTTCCATGATAAAAACTCCTCGTAAAGGATCAAATCCGCCGGTTTTCCCGGCCCAACCGCGATCATAGCAGAACCCTAGCGAATGGACTGAGCCGTGGAACGGTCAGATTTCGCATCGAGGGCTTCGTATCAGGGTATCGCTTTAGCGATACCTCAAGTCTCCGAAATCACCCGCCCCTTCAGGGGCTACCTTTACGCCCCCCAAGCAACTTCGTAACCGCACCAACGCCACCGCCAGCCCCATCGTCCCAGCAATCCAGATCGCCATCGCCGTATTCACCACCCATCCCGGAGCCACTCCAACCCGGCGCAGCAGAAACGGCAGAAAATTCCACGTCGTAATGTGAACGTAATCCCACGTGTCCTGGGTCATGGCTCCGGTGATCAATCCCCAGGCATCCATCTTGCCTAAAGCGAAGGCAACGATGTTCTTGAACCGCAGAGCAATCACGAACGTCGGATGCCCAAGCGTCTCCATCTGGTAAATTTCCAGCGGCAGCCAGAAGGCGAGCGATGCCAACTGAATCGCCAGGCTGACCGCCGTCAGCGCCCATCCCGCGCGCCAGATCGCTCTTCCCAGAACCTCCCGATAGCGCATCAGCAGCGGTACGGCAATGAACGCCACCAGCTCAACCGTGGTCGAAACATAGCGGTCGCCCCAGGCAAAGTCTCCGCTCCAGAAGGTGTAGCGCGCGTAAAAGCAGACATAGCCGAGCAACAGCAGAAGCGAGGTCAACCCATAAGCGCGCACCTCTGGAGTCAGGCGTTTCCACAGCCATGCCAGCAGGAAAATCGCCAGCACGAGAAGCGGATCGAAGAGAAAGATAGATTTCTCCGGCTGGAACAGCGCGCCGAGAACGCCCGTATGAAAAGGTGTGCTCCAGGGAAAGTTCGCCGCAAGAGTAGGATCGCGCTGGCGAAATTCCCGCGCGAATATCGTCACGTAGGTATTGGTAAGAGACCCGAAGCGGTAGAACTGGTAGAGGCGATCGAGCGCAAGAAAGAACAGGTAAACGGGACCGGCAACTTCGCAGTAATCGATGAGCCGTCGCAACAACAGGGTTGCCGGTGGAGAGCCGGGCGCCCCCGCCCGGCCGCCAAACTGCGAGATGTGCGAAGCGCCCTTCGCTCCGCGAGCTTCGAACCAAGACACGAGCAAGACAAAGATTCCTGCCGCGATAAGATCCATCCCAGTAGTAAGACGCGTAAGCAGATTCAACCCCAGCGCACAAGAGCCGGCCCAAAGCGCCCGCCGGCTCCCGCTGCGCAGCCACTCGTATTGAAATGAAAATCCCGTCAGCGTCAGCAACAGGATGTAGTTGTTCTCCATCATGTTCTGTGTGTAGTGAAGTTGGGTGGTGCAGAACATCAACGCCAGCACGCCCGCCACCGACTCTCTCATGCCAAAGCGCAACTGACGCAAGAACCGGAATGCGACGAGCGCCGTGAGCACGTTGACCAAAATGCTGGTGAGGTAGCTGACCACAATGCTGCGCACGGCAGGGTCGTCCTCGTAATCGGAGAAGACAGACCAGTGCGCAATCCAGGTTCCCAAAAGGTCGGAAGGCAGCATCAGCAGCGACTGTCCAATGCCATACCAGCTATAAAGACGCCCGCCCCGGCCGTGCAGTCCGAATTCGGGATACTCGTAAGGAAAGACCTGGGGCTCCGAGGTCCAGAGCCAATGCGTGGTTTGCAGCCGATGCGCCGTGTCGGACGTCCCCAACTCGCCCGATTGCACCACAAAAGCGAACAGCCCCGCCGTAAGACACAAGAGAAAAAGCGGGTCACGCAGCCATTGTGCGAAGCGAGAAGTCATCGCCAGGATGGTAATTCGAAAACGATAATTTGAGAAAGTACAGGCGCGCGAAATTCGGCGTAGTTCGGTAACCGCGGATTTTGTCGACAATCCCAACGGACCTATAATGCTGCCATGCGCTACCGGCTCGCGCAGATCGTAGTTTTGGCGACCACCTGCCTGTTGGCGGGCAAGGTATCCGCTCATGCACAACCTACTGACTCACTTCCAGTCAGGGTGACCTGCCCAGCGCTGTCCACTTTAGACGACCAGCAGCCTTCCGGCCCCGAAATCTCAATCGCAGAAGTGAGTTTCTCGGGTGCTCTCCAAATGCCGATCTCAGAGCAAGACCAGATTGTCAGTTCAATCAAGCTGCAAACCCATGGGCACTCTGTTGACGGAGTAAACGATGAAGCCTTGGAAAGAGTGCGAGCAGGGTGGCAGGACCGGGGATACTTTAAGGTGCAGGTTAGTGGCAAAACCAAGACAATGCCCAGTAGCCACAGTCGGCGCATCGCGATTGATGTTCGGGTGGACGAAGGGATGCAATACAGGCTGGGCGAGATCACGTTCAAGAACAATAACGCGATTAGCGATGCCGCGGCTTTGCGCGGTCTTTTCCCTATCAAGGACGGCGACATCTTCAGCCGCGAGAAGATCGCGGCGGGGTTGCAGAATCTTCGGAAAGCCTATGGAGAACTCGGCTACGTCAATTTCACCGCTCTCCCAGATACCGCATTTGACGACGAGAAGAGGCTGATCTCCCTTAATGTTGACTTGGATGAGGGCAAGCAGTTCCGCGTCAGCAGCATCAATATCATAGGTTTGGACGAGAGCTCTCGACAGGTAATATTAAGAGACTATCCCATCGGTCGAATCTACAACGAGAAGCTCTTCAGACTATTCTTAGAAAAATATTCCTCCATATTCAAATTGCATCCCGACGATCCTCGTTTGACTGAGAGGCGGCTGGATGAACGAACAGGGACAATCGCGATTACTCTCTACGCTTGCCCCTGCCCTGTCTGTTAAACGTCTCGGTTCGGAGTTTCTTCGCGAGAAACTCCTACCCCACCTCCACCAGCCCATAACTAAGCGCCCAACGCGACCGCATTTCCCGAAGCGCCCGCTCAATCTCTTCCTTTGATATCTCCGCATTCGGCCCCGAGATCACAAACGCAGCTTCGCGCTTGGCCGCCTCCAGCAGTTGCCGATCGCGAATGATATTAGCGACGCGGAAGCTAGGAATGCCCGCTTGCTTAGTCCCAAAGAATTCGCCCGGCCCGCGCAGCTCAAGATCAAGTTCCGCGATCTGGAAACCGTCGTTCGACCGCGCCATGGCGTCAATCCGCCGCTCGCCTTCTTCGGAAACTTTCCCGCCGCGCATGAGCACGCAGTAAGATTTCGCCGCGCCGCGCCCAATGCGTCCGCGCAACTGGTGGAGCTGCGCCAATCCAAACCGGTCAGCGTGCTCGATCACCATGACGGTGGCGTTCGGGACGTCGACGCCAACTTCAATCACCGTGGTAGCGACCAGAATTTCAATCTTGCCCGTTTGAAATTCGCGCATCACGCGCTCTTTTTCGTCGGCATCAAGACGCCCATGCAGCAACCCAACATGAAGGCTGGGAAAAATCTTGTCGCGCAACTGCCGGTGCATCTGCTCAGCGGCCTTCAGTTCGCGCTCTTCGTTCTCCTCGATCACCGGATAAACAACATAGGCCTGATGTCCCGCGCCGATCTGCTTGCGCACGAAGTCCCAAACCTCGGGCAAGCGCTCGTCGGGAAGGGAACGGGTGACAACCGGAGTGCGTCCCGGCGGAAGTTCGTCAAGCACCGAAACGTCAAGGTCGCCGTAGAGAGTGAGCGCAAGCGTGCGCGGAATAGGCGTAGCCGTCATCACCAGCACGTCAGGCTCCGCATCAGTGGAGCGCCGGGCGTCCCCGCCCGGCTGGACGGGGCGGAGCCCCGTCACCACACGAGCATCCTCCGTTTTCTTCATCAGTTTCAGCCGTTGCATCACGCCAAAACGGTGCTGCTCGTCGACTACTACCAGGCCCAGCTTTTCAAACTCGACGCGATCCTGAATCAGCGCGTGCGTACCGATAACAAGTTGCGCGTTCCCTTGCGCGATATGGCGCCGCACGTCGCGTTTGCGATCCTGTTCGAGCGAGCCGGTCAGCAGCACAATGCGGTATCCCGCTCGTTCCAGAATCTGCCGCGCGGAAAAATAATGCTGCTGCGCCAGAATTTCCGTCGGCGCCATCAGCGCGACCTGGTAGCCGTTTTCAATGGCGATGATCGCGGCCTGAAACGCCACAATCGTCTTCCCCGATCCCACATCGCCCTGCAGCAGCCGCCGCATCGGAGAAGGCGTCTGCATGTCGGTGGCAATTTCCTTCAGCACTCGTTTCTGAGCCGCCGTCGGATGAAACGGCAGTATCTTCTTAATCGCCGCGCGCACCCCATCGTGGATCTGGAAAGCGACTCCGGTTTGCGCCTTCTGCTCGCGCCGCTTCAATTCCAGCCCAAGCTCGATGAAAAACAATTCATCGAAAATCAGGCGGATGTGCGCCGCCGTGCGCGACGACTGCAGATCGGCAAAGCTCTCGCCCGCATCGGGCCAATGAACCTTAAACAACGCTTCCCGAGGAGACGCCAGGCTCAAATGCCCGCGCACCGCCGCCGGAATTGGATCGGGAAGATCGGGGGTCAAATTTTCCAGCGCGAATCGGATGATGCGCCGGAACCACCGCGGCGTAAGTTTGCCCTGCCCGGTCGATTCGTAGATCGGGACAATCCGTCCAATCTCAAGCGAGGCCGCCGCCTTTTTTTCAGCCTCGTCGGCGCCGCCCGCTTCATTAATGTCGCCAAGAATCTCGAACTGCGGCTGCACGATCTGCAGTCCGCCGTCGCGGTCCTCTTCGACCTTGCCGTAAAGAGCCAGCATCTGCCCGGCCTGGAAGCGGTCCTGAAGATACGCGGCGTTAAACCATATACACTTCAGACGGCTGCGGCCCTGTCCGACCGTGAGTTGGAAAATAGGCATGCGCCGCGTGCGAAACAGTCCCGAGTTGCGGACTTCGGCAATCACCGTCGCCATCTCTCCCGCGCGCAGTTCAGCCACCGAACGCGGGTTCAGCCGGTCTTCGTAACGGAAGGGCAGGTAGTGCAGCAGGTCGTCGACGGTGACAAGGCCCTTGGCAGCAAGCACCTCGGCCAGGCGCGGGCCAATGCCTTTCACGTACTGCACTGAAGTGGACGGGTCCAGCATCGTAAGCGATGTTAGCAGCCGGGGTCCCCATCGCGCCCGGTTTTGGCGCGATGGGGTGGAGGAGAGGCAGGCGGCTTGGGCAAGGGCCCCGGCAGTCCGTGCTGCAAGCACGCTTCGTATCAGAGTATCGCTTTGGCGATACCGCAAGTCCTGGAAATCAATCGCCCCTTTGGGGGCTGCGCGTCCAATATTGGGTTTTTCCGCAGCCTGTTTAGGCGCTCGTCTCGGGCACTGGAGTTTCACCACAGGCTGTTAGGACGACCTCCAAAGCAGCAGATAGGCCGGGCAGCGCGTTATACTCACCAGTAAGGATATGGCAATCGCCACCGCATCTGCCGGTGTCACCAGTTCGGCTCGGAGCCCTATGCCTCTTACCGCGATCCTGGTCGATGACGAACAACTGGCGCGCGACGAGCTCGCTTACCTGCTCAAGAACGCCGGCGGCGTGAACGTGGTCGCACAGGGTAAGAACGGCTTGGAAGCCGTCAGCCTGATCAAGGAACACAATCCGGACCTGGTGTTTCTCGACGTTCAGATGCCGGGCTTGGACGGTTTCGGCGTCATTAAGAAGCTGCTCGACCGTAAAATCCTCCTCCCTAAGATTGTCTTCGCCACCGCCTTCGATCAATACGCGGTGAAGGCGTTCGAGGTGAACGCGGTCGATTACATCCTGAAACCATTCGATAAGAAGCGGGTCGCCCAGGCCGTCGAAAGAGTACGGGCAAAGATTGAAGCGGGCGCCGGTCCGGAAGACAAATTCGAAACCCTGGTGCGGATGCTGGAGTCGCAGAAGCCGCAGACGGCAAAGATTCTGATCAAAGCCGCGGGCAGATTATTCCTGACCGACGCCAAGGATATCTGCTACGCCACCATCGAAGATGGCGTGATCACGGTGGCCACCAGCGGCCATGCCGGCATGGAAGGCCAGTCGAACTGCCGCACGCTGGAAGAACTCTTCGACAGTCTCGATCCCAATTCATTCTGGCGGGCGCACCGGTCCTTTCTGGTCAATATCCACCACATCCGCGAGGTTGTGCCCTGGTTCAAAAGCTCCTACCAGTTGCGCATGGACGACAAGAAACAGACGGAAATTCCGGTGAGTCGCGCCCAGACCCGCCGCCTGCGGGAACTGTTCAACCTGTAAAACCAATTGGTAATTGGCAATTTGTAATTGGTAATTTAGACCCGCGCTGAACGCCAGTTTTGGGGTTTAAATTACCAATTACAAATCACCAATTACAAATGACCCTCCGCGGCGATTTGGGTTTGTACGGAAAAAATGGGCGGACGCAAACGACCTCTTCGTCCGCCCAGGGGAGGGATCTCTCAGGCCGCAACGGCTTGCAACGCGATCCGATTGGGAATCACCAGCGTCTCGCCCTCAAGCCGAATCAAATCTTTCCGCTTCATAACACTCAACAAACGGGTTACCGTTTCTCGCGACGATCCAATCATTTGGGCGATTTCTTCGTGCGTAAACTCCGTGGGCACGCGGAGTTCCCGGTTGCGCGGTTCGCCCGACACCCAGGAAAGCAGCAGGCGGGCTAGCTTCTCCGTCGAACTGCGGGCGAGCAGCAGCTCGTGGACATCGTCGAACGAGGTTGCAATATCGCGGGCCAGCAGGGTAGCGCAAGCGAGCGCGGCGTGGCTGTTGCTTTCAATCAAACGCAGGAAGCTGTCGCGCTCGACAAACTTGATCTGGCAAAGCTCAATGGTGGTGACCGTAATCGGCGAAGGCCCTCCGCAGACTACCGCGCTCAACCCCAGCACCTGGCGGTCCCCGGCAATTTTCAGGATGATGGTCTTGCCATCGCGGGACTCGACCGAGAGCTTGGAGCGTCCGGAACAGGCAATGTAGACGCCGCGCGGAATTTGGCCTTCCGCCAGCAAGGTGGCGTTGCTGGGATATAGGGTCAGGTGCCCCATGCCGTTGAACTCACTCATCAGAGGCTGAGGCAGATTGCAGAAGTCACAAGTCCGCCTCAGGGTGCAGCTTAAACAGTCGTTCGGAATCGCGAAGCGCCGCGGAACACCCATACACTCTCCAGGGTCGGCCAGACCGGGCTGGTGGAATCGTTCGCCGGGGGAGGGACGGCAATGCGCCACACGGCGAGTATTGCACCTGGCCTGCCACATGCTCGCTATGCATTAAGTGGCTATACTTCACTGTTTAGGATGGTTGGAACGAGCTCCGTGCCAAGGGCGATGCCGGAACACTGACAAGGCTGCCGACAGTTGGGCAGGGGCGAGCCTCGGAGCCTCAAATCCATATAATCCTCGACATAATCGTCGACCGTGATTCTGAAAAACAGAAATCCTCCGCGCCGTACTTCCCTGTGACGACGCGGAGGATTGCATCGGAAGCCGGAGTCTCGATGCAGGTGACGCGAGCTTCGGGCTCTTTGTGTCTGGTTGGACGCAACCACATCGCCGAGGGGGGGACAGGCTGTGAATCCAATCCAAGCTGGCTTCCAATTCCCATGACGACAACACCCGCCAGTCTGCCTCTCGCCGCAAAGAACCGCTTGCAACGTCGGCGGCCGCGGGTTGCCGCTGAATTTGCCCGTTCTTCAACAACCTCCTAACCCAGATAATCGGTGCGCGAGATTCCCAGCCGCTGCATCTTGTACTGCAGGGTGGTGCGCTTGAGGCCCAGCCGGGCCGCGGCGCCTGACGGACCCGACAGGGCGCCCCGGGTCTGACGCAGAATCTCGATGATGTGCTCGCGTTCTTTGTCGCGCAGCGTAACCTCGGAATTGGAAGGCTGGCGTGAGATCTCCTCGCGCAACTCGCCGAGCGGCGGGCTCAACCGGCTGCCTTCCGACAGGATTACCGAGCGTTCGACAAAATTCTCCAGCTCGCGGATGTTTCCCGGCCATTTCCAGTGCGTCATGGCTTGGACGGCCTCCTCGGGGATCACTTCGATCCGCTTGTGCAGCCGGGCCGCGCATTTTTCTACGAAATGGCGAATCAGCAGGGGGATGTCCTCGCGCCGTTCGCGCAACGCCGGCAGATGCAGGGGAAACACGTGCAAGCGGTAGAACAAGTCGCTGCGGAATTCTTTTTCTTCGACGGCTCGAACCAGATCGCGATTGGTGGAGGCGATCAGCCGCACATCCACCCGGATCGTCTTCGTTCCTCCCAGGCGCTCGAACTCCTGGTCTTGCAGAACGCGCAGCAGTTTCGGCTGCAACTCCAGAGGAATATCTCCCACTTCGTCGAGCAGCAACGTGCCCTTGTCCGCTAACTCCAGCCGGCCGAGCTTCTGGCTTATCGCTCCGGTGAACGCTCCCTTTTCGTGGCCGAACAGCTCGCTTTCCAGTAGTCCGGTGGGAATCGCGGCGCAGTTCAGCTTGATGAAGTTGCGGTCCTTGCGCCGGCTCATGTTGTGTATCACGCGGGCGATGAGTTCTTTGCCGGTCCCGGTTTCGCCGGTAATCAGGACGGTCGAATCGGTGTCGGCGACGATGGCGGCATAATCCAGTGCGCGTTTCAACGCCGGACTAGCGCCGACGATATCTTCAGACCGGTTCGCGCTCCGGATTTCGTACTCTAAATAGCGCTTTTCCTGGGTAATGCGGTCCTTGAGTTGCGCGATCTCGCGATAGGCATGCGCATTCTGGAGCGCAACCGCGATCTGGTTGGCTACCTGTTGCAGGTATTCCACGTCTGACGGGCCGAAAGCATTCTCGATCACGCTGCTGGGATTCAGAGCTCCCCATATCTGATTGCCCGCGACCAGCGGCACACTGCAAACCGACCGAACCCCGCCTTCATACATGGCTTTCGCCAGGGGTTCGTTCATGCCGTGCAAATCGCCTGCGGTGAGGAATGTAACGTTGCGCGTCTGGATCGCCCGCGCCGAGATTGCTTGCTCAAGCGGGACGACACTTCCGTGGTTGACGAAAGACTCCCACTCCAAGGCGTCTCCATAGGGGTGGACGTTCTTGCCATCCTCGTCCAGCAGCGTCAGGATGGACCGGTCGTAGCGCGCGATGCTACGAAGGCTGGAAAGGATGATCGGCAACAGCTTGTCCAGCTCGAGGCAGGAACTGAGTTCGCGGCTGATGGCAACCAGACTTTGCTGTTCCTCCAACGAGCGGTTGGCTTTTTCCTTTTCCATGGCAAGCGCCCCCATGAGCGCGACGCGAGAGAGGAATTCGACGTCCTCGCCCTTCAAGACCTCAGGATCTTTCTTGCCCAAGCCGAGTGCTCCAAAACGGCTTGAAGGCGTGCTCAGGGGAAGGACGGTGTAGGAGCGGACGCCGTGATTGAGCCACACCGGCATGCAACCGGGAAAGCGCTGCTCGCGCTCGGTATCGGGAATGGCGATCGGTTCCTGATGTTCCCATGCCCAGCCCGCCACCGCTTTGTCCACGGGGAAGACCTCGAACTCTCCGCTCTCCTGGTTCTTTTTCCAGTAGCGATTGAGCATGCAATCCCGGCGCGCGTCGTGGAGGGAGAGACTCAGCAATTCGCCTCCCGTAAGGTCCAGCACCGGGGGGGCGAGTTCTTTGAAGGCGTCGGGCAGGCTGCTGACTCGTGCGACTAGGTCGGTGATCTCGAGCAACAACCGATAGCGATTGCGTTCAGGCGAGGCATCTGCCTCGAGTGGGACTCCACTTACTGACATAACACAACTCCTGCACATGCCGATTGCAAAACATCGGGCACCTAGTTTTGAGCAGGAACTGGGGGCCATCGCAGCTTGCCAAGCTGCGAAACTACACTTCAACCTTGCGGTGTGCGCAGGCGTCGGTTCCTTTGCTTGGGAACCAATCTCATCCTCCCCGGTCGGGGAGCCCCCTCGGTTCTGCGACACCGTTTCCCGGGATTAGTGCCTTCCCGGAAAAATATTCTTACCCCGTCTGCGGGTCACGGGCAAGTTGTTTCTTGATTAAGATGTGGAAAACCTAAGGTAGCATTCCCCAAATGGCACGCGGCTGTGATCCTGGAGATACATGCTGCCTTTCTTCGAGACCCCGCTGTTCGCGCGAGGCTGACGCTGTCTCTCCTGGTGCTGACAACATTGTTTCCGGGAACTTCCATCGGTGGGGGAGGACTGAGATTCATTTCTGCCTCAGTGACACAGTGGAAATGTACATGCCACCTCTCTTACTGGACTGGCCGCGAATTTTCTGTTACGAAAACCGAACCGACTCTTACGGGGACCTACGCGCTGGAAAACGCCCTTAGCTGCAGATCAGGCCAAGCGGCTCAGTTATTACAAAAACGGAACAATTCCCGTTCCGGGACTAGCGCTGTGACGATTTCGGTTATAAGAACGTATGAGCGAGAAAGAACCTTCTCCAACGGCCCGCGAAAAGAGGCCCTATACTCGCCCTGCCTTCGTGTCCTTTCGCCCCGACGCCATTCGAGCCAAGAAAATGGCGGAGACGCTCTTACACGGTTCCGACGATGAGTGCCTGAAGCTCATCACAGAAATGAAGGCGCGTGGAATGACAGAAATGAAGGCGCGTGGAGTGGGGGTCAGCGGGAGTGGAGATCCTAGGAAGCCTGGAAAGAATAACGGCTGAGCTGCTTGCGAGGGTCATCCGTCGCCCGCAACCAAAGGCACGGGCCGAGGAGATTGCGTGGGAGATTGTCGAATACGGTCGCATGAACGCGACCGGCCCCGGCGAGATCCTAATCGTGGTGTCCGACGTGGCATTTCGCCTGAGGGAATCGCCGCGCGATGTCCGACAAGCGCTGTGCCTGTTGCAGACGAAGGGGATTGCCCAAAGAACCAGTTCGAAGGACCTCTGGAGGCTGCGACGCTAGACTCCCTGTTGCCATTCAACACTTTTCAGACACCACCCAGCTGCTCCCCCAATCGAGACCTTCCCTTAGCCAACAACGGCTAGAACTATAGGCCCCGTTTTTCTGGGCTGGCAATGAACTTACTGTTACGAACAACGAACAAATGATTACATTGACCGCCCGCTTGTCGTGACGCGTGGTGTTGGTCCTAGACCCATGGAGCAGGGATTGCACTTTAGCCACGCGGGTTTTTCTGTTTCAAAATCCGAAAATCCCGTAGGAAGCCCCGTAGGAAGCTCGTGTTCACGCGCCATCGGAACCGATGTTAGAATACCCCCACTGGGGGTTGCCGGTTGTGCAATTAAATGGTGGTCAAAGGCTGCGGGCGCTGCGAGAGACCCTGGGATATCGTATGAGGGACGTGGAACTGGCCAGTAGCCAGATTGCGCGGAGATTTGAGAGTGAGGAATTTGCAATTCCGCCCAGCCGCTTGTCCGACATCGAAACCAAGGGCATCATCCCGAGTATTTTTAGGCTCTATTCGTTTGCCGCGATTTATCGGCGAGAATATCGGGAGTTGCTGTCCTTCTATGGCCTCGAACTGGATGGCATATCGGCGGACATCGGCTTTGGGCATCCGCAGAAGTCGCACCTGTCCGAAGCTTTGAGTAACGTCACCCAAGTCCGGATGCCGACGCGACTCGACCCAGGTTTCTCGCTGCAGAAGACGACGGACTTGGGACGTGCCATCGAGCAATGGGGCACTGTCCCCATGGCTTACCTGGCGCGGTTTGCAGATGACCGATATACCTATGGGTATATTGGATCGGAAGATTTCACCATGTATCCCATTCTTCCGCCGGGCAGTTTCGTGCAAGTGGACGAGGCCAGGAGCAAGGTAGCGGAAGGAGTATGGCGTTCGGAGTTCGAGCGTCCTATTTACTTTGTGGAAATGCGCGACGGATATACGTGTTGCTGGTGCTCGACCAAGCGTGACTCTATTGTCTTGCAACCGCATCCCCTGTCTCCCGTGCCCGTGCGAGTTCTTAAGCACCCGCAGGAGGCCGAGATTCTTGGGCAGGTTATCGGGGTTGCGATGCGCCTGGGAGATTGGCACTATCCCGGTTTTCAGACAACGCCAAAAGTGCGCTCAACACTGACCTCAGATGCGCCCGGGCAGATGGCGAAAGAGGCTTAGGTAGTGAGTTCGCCCGCGACAGCGCAGCCAGGAACTCCGCTTCCGTGAGATGCTCGTTCGAGCATGACGCCAGCACGTCTTTGAGCAGCGCAGCCAAAGGTTTCTTCAAGACATCGGAGAGCAGTACTCGATGAGACGCGCGGATTGCGCGTTGCGCGGCGTCGTCGCCATACACCCTCGCCAAACCCCAGTGCGCATACCTTCCATTGCCCGTTCCCTTGCCGTCCTGCAATCTGCCAACGTAGGAAAGTCTGCCCAACAACCCAGGGACAGCGCGTAGGGTATTCGCCTCAAAGTCCTCGACAGCGGATTTTAGCCTCATCGAATTTACGATTTCCGAAAAGACATCGGAAGTTAACTAAATACAAAAAACGCCTTTTCCGCCTGCAATGTATCACGGTGCGAATTCTTTCGCAAAGGAGAACTACCGTGAAACGACTTATGCTGGCTTTAGCTGCAATCGCTTTGTTCCTGACAACCGCAGCGCTCCCGAGTATGGCCGATGGCAATCCCGAGACCAAGCCGACCATTTGCAGCATCCTGGGCTGCACCAAGCCGCTTTAGCCCGCGGGAAGCCACAGTTGAAAAGGAGCAATGTCAGGGCTATAGTGCTCTGCAATGCTCCCCATGAACTGGCACAAGGCGCTGTCGCTTTTCCTGTGGATCACGCCGCATATTCTTCTCGGTGTGCTCGCGGTCGTTCTATGCAAGCGCCGCTTGTACCGCGAATTCCCGTGCCTTTTCGCCTATGTGCTTTACGAGATTGCCGAGTTCATTCTGATGTTCACTTTGTATTCCATGCCAAGTGTGACCGGGGAGCAGTATACGCATGCTTATTACGCCACGCTGACGCTGAGCATCGCTCTGCGTTTCGGCGTGATCGATGAAGTTTCTAAAGAGTTGTTTCGTGAATCTCAGTTTCTAAGGGTGTCAGCGAGGCGAGCGCTGCAAGGCGTGACCGGTTTGCTGCTTGTAATGGGCCTTCTGCTCGCTGTTTGTGCGCCCGGGGACAGTAGCGCCAGGTTTATTGCCGGCGCATCCGTCGTCAACCGGGGAGTGGCATTGGTTCAATGCGGCTTGCTTCTTTCCTTGTTGGTCTTTTCCCGCTTCTTAGGGCTGTCTTGGCGTCGCTCCGCATTCGGGATCGCGCTGGGTCTTGGAGTCCTGACCAGCGTCGATCTTGCTTATTCCGCTCTGCGCGCGGAATTCACCAGTGCGGCAGCGGCGGAATATCTGAATTTGCTGAGAACCGGCACGTACCTCGCTTGTGTTTCGATCTGGATCGGGTATTTGCTGGCACCCGAACCTGAATCTGCGTCCCCCACGGTAGTTGCCGACGATGAGGTGGAGACTTGGAACACGGAACTTCAGCGCTTGCTCCGCCAATGATCGCCGCGTGGACTCTGGTCGCCGTCGCGCTCATCGCCCTGGTGATCCTGGTGTATGTTGCCATCCGCAACCGCACGCGCCGGGTTGATTTGGAGGGAACTATCCAGGCGTTCCGGTCTCTCGACATTGAAGCCTTCAGAAACCTGGTCGACTCCGCCGAAGAAGCTTTCCTTCGCAATCATTTACCGCCCAGGAAGTTTCGCGAAATCAAGCGACAGCGTGCGTGGGCGGCATTCCTCTACGCCTGGGAAGCGGGAAGGGCCGCGACGGCGCTGGCCAAGGTTGGTCAAGCCGCGCAACGGAGCTTGGACCCAGAGATCGCGGCGTCCGGTGTTCAGGTTACCGAGAACGCTTTTCGGCTGCGATTGCAAACCGTGAGGGTTAGCCTCCGCCTGCTGACCGAAGTCCTATTGCCTGGCCGGTCGAGCCGATCGCTTCCGTCCTTGGATCAGTACGAGCCGGCGGCACAGACACTGTTTCGACTCGGCAGATTTCCATCTGGAGTGCAGAGGCTGGCGCGCTCCAAGAGCGCTTAATGCGGCGGAAATGGTTAGAGCAAGCGCGGTACGGTGTGGACTGAGATGGCACGCGGCTGGGAGAGTAAGTCGGTAGAACAACAACAAGAAGAAATGGCGGAGCAGCGGAAGTCCGCCCGAGAGCGGAGCGCCGGCGCCCTTATCTCGCCCACACCCCCTCCAAAAGAGCAGCAGCGCAACCGGAAACGCGAGGGCCTGCTGCTTTCCCGGGGACGCCTCACGCAACAACTACAGGCGGCCAGCCACCCTCGTCACCGCCAGATGCTGGAGCAGGCGATCGCGGAATTGGACCGTCAACTGTCGTCTTTTGAGCAGGTTGCGGACCCGAAGTCACGAAAGTGAGTGGCCTGGCCGCATACCTCCCATAACGAAAACCTCGGTCCAGTTCGCCGCCCCCTGACGTATAATCCAAAAGTTGATGAAAGCCTACGTTTACGTTTCTCTGAAGAAGAGCGTTCTGGATCCGCAGGGTAAGACTATCCACGGCGCACTTACGAAGATCGGTTACAAGAGCCTGCAGGAAGTACGGCAGGGAAAGTATTTCGAAATTACTCTCAACGGCGGCATTTCCAAGGACCAAGCGCAAGCGGAAGTGGAGCGGATCGCGCGCGAAGTTCTGACGAACCCGGTCATTGAAGAGTTTCGTTTCTCCCTCGAAGAGTAGCGAATTACTCGAAAACTAGAACTGGTCTCATAAACGGTTTTGGGAAGGGCACGGCTTCAGCCGTGCCGGTCAGAGCCATACGAAATGCGGGCTTTAGCCCCTGAGGGGGGAGATCATTGCCCCCCGGAATCATCTAAGAGGTTCTCGTAGGCTGCGGAAGAAACCAGTGCTTCGTATCAGGGCATCGTTTTAGCGATGCCGAAAGTTCTCCGAAATCAGACGCCCCTTTAGGGGCTGCCACCGGTCCCCCTACCGAACTATTCGCCAAGGAGCCAATTCGCCAATGTGCGGCATCGTGGGATATGTGGGCAAGAAGCAAGTCGTTCCGGTCATCATCGAGGGCCTCAGAAAGCTGGAGTATCGCGGCTACGACTCGGCGGGAATCGCGGTGGCCGGCAACGGCGAAGGCCTGCAGATTCGCCGTGCCCAGGGCAAGCTCCGCAACCTGGAAGAAGTCATCCGCCTTAAGCCGCTCGACGGCACCTACGGCATCGGACACACTCGCTGGGCCACGCATGGCCGCCCCACCGAAGAAAACGCTCATCCTCATCGCGATTGCACGGGCCGAATCGTGGTGGTGCACAACGGCATTGTCGAAAACTATCTCTCGCTCAAGAAAAAGTTGACCGTCGAGGGACACAAGTTCACGACCGAAACCGACACGGAAATCATCGCCCACCTGATTGAGAAGCACTACCTGCAAGCGGGAAATGGTCATCGCCCGGCTTTGTCTGTGAATCTGGAAGAAGCCGTGCGCCAAGCGGTCAAGGAACTGACCGGCGTGTTCGCGCTGGTGGTGATCGCGATTGACGAACCGAACAAGATCGTCGCGGCCCGCAACGGACCGCCGGTTGTAATCGGCCTCGGCAAGGACGAATATTTCGTCGCCTCCGACGTACCCGCGCTCCTCGATCACACCCGCGACCTTTTCTTTCTGGCCGATGGCGATCTGGCCGTGATCACCCAGGCCGGAGTACGCGTTACCGATTTCGACGGCAATCCGCTAGAGCGGAAAGCCCAGCGCATTACCTGGGATCCCATCATGGCGGAGAAGGGCGGCTTCAAGCATTTCATGCTCAAGGAAATTTACGAGCAGCCGCGCACCGTCCGCGACACCACCCTCGGCCGCGTCTCGCAGGACACCGGCGCAATCTTCCTCAACGAGATGCAGGTCGGCGAAGCCGAGTTCAAAGCGCTGAAGAAAATCAATATCGCCGCCTGCGGCACCAGTTGGCATGCCGGACTGGCCGGCAAGTTCATGATTGAAAACCTGGCCCGTGTTCCGGTCGAAGTCGATTACGCCAGCGAATGGCGGTATCGCGACCCGATCCTGGGGCCGGATACGATGACGCTGTTGATTTCGCAATCCGGCGAAACCGCCGATACCATCGCCGCCCAGCGTGAAGCGAAGGCCAAGGGATCGAAGACGCTCGCCATCTGCAACGTGGTCGGCTCCATGATCACACGCGAAGCCGCCGGAACCATCTACACCCACGCGGGCCCGGAAATTGGCGTAGCGTCGACCAAGGCATTCACTGGACAACTTACCGCTCTTTACTTATTCGCCTTGTATCTGGCGCAGGTCCGCGGCGCCATGACACCCGAGCAAGCCAAGGCCGCCGTGCAGGAACTTACCCGCATCCCCGGCAAGCTGGAACAGATTCTCACCCACGATGAAGCTTGCGACGACCTGGCGAAAACCTATATCCGCGTGCATGACTTCCTCTTTCTCGGACGCGGCATTCACTATCCCATCGCGTTAGAAGGCGCGCTCAAGCTCAAGGAAATTTCCTACATTCACGCCGAAGGTTATCCGGCGGGCGAGATGAAGCACGGCCCCAATGCGCTGATCGACGAAAATCTGCCCGTAGTGATCATCGCCACGCGCGACGTGAACAGTCCGCAATCGATGATCCGCTACGAAAAAACGATGTCGAACCTGAAAGAAGTAAAAGCTCGTTCCGGCATCGTCATCGCGCTTGCCACCGAAGGCGACAAAGAGATTAGCGAGGAGGCGGATCACGTGCTCTTCGTTCCGGCGGCGCCGGATGAACTCTCGGCGATTCTGGAAATCGTCCCGCTGCAACTGCTGGCCTATCACATCGCCGTGCGCCGCGGCTGCGACGTCGATCAGCCAAGGAATCTGGCGAAGTCGGTGACGGTGGAGTAAGAAGCTAAGAAGCCTGTGTGGTGGCGGGGCTTTGCCCCGCCAGGACGGGGCACAGCCCCGTCACCACACGGTTTCGAGATCCGCCGCGCATCACGCGGATCGGGTTAGCCGGACCCGCAAGATGCCGGCGCTACACTAATTCGCTAAGCGATCACGGTACTGGCGCGCAGTGTCTAGGTCGCATGTTTCTTCAGCAACGCGGCTTGGCTGCGGCGAATTGCGGGGCGATCCGTCACTTCGAGACCTGCCGCAGCGGCGTCCTCCAGTTCGGCTTCGAATACGTCTTTCTTCACATGGCCGGAGGGTTCCGCCAGCAAGAGCATCGCGCCGGGTTTCATGGCTTGCGCAACTTCGGCGAAGAAGCGGTTCGAGCTGGGCATTTCGTGCACCACCGCCATCGCAAGCGCAAAATCAACTTTGCCCTGCAAGTCCTGCAAGCCCAGAGAATCGGATGGAGCCAGGCGCGCATCGGTACGATCGAGCAGTCCGGCTTTTCCCAGTCGGCGCTTGAGTCCGGCAATCATCCGCGGCTGAATATCGACCGCGATCACTCGACCGCTTGCGCCCACCTGGCGGGCCATTTCCAGTGTGAAGAATCCCATGCCCGGACCAGGTTCGAGGACGGTCATGCCTTCGCGAACATAGGGTTTGACGACCGCGACCGGGTCTTGCAACAGACGACGCAACGGACTGGCCAGTACGTAGCCCAACCACCAGGGGCAAACGCGGTGTCCCATTTTTCCTCCTCGAAAGTCACCCCACTGTTGTCCCAGCGCCTCGTGCATCTACTCCTGTAGACGAACGAGTGACAGAAATATTTTAGCTTGGTTGTTTCCTCCACTCGGCGAGGCTTGGAACTCACTTGGAACCCCGGATTCAGGGGCGCCAAGCAACACGGGTGCCTGTGAATCGAAGCGTCCGGCGCCCGGCCAAGATCATCTAAATAAATAATGGCTCAGTTCAAGACGTTTGACGCGCGTCTGCTTCGTTCCGTGCCTCTTTCCGAGTTTACCAAGCATCTCGAACTCGAAGTGGACGGAGTAACCCGCTTCGGCTTCGTTCCCGGACAATGGCTCTCAGTGAAGGCCACCACTCCCGAGGGCGAGGAGATTACGCGCGCGTATTCGATTGCGTCGCCGCCCTCCGAAAACGGGCACTTCGCCTTCTGCCTGAATCGCGTGCAGGATGGATTCATGTCGAACTATCTCTGCGGTCTCGAAGAGGGCGCGAAGATCGAGTTTCAGGGACCATTCGGAGATTTCATTCTGCGCCCGCCCCTCGGTGACACCGTGTTCATAGCCACGGGAACCGGGATTGCGCCCTTCCGTTCCATGCTGCACTGGCTGCTGGCGGAGGGTGACCGTCACCAGGGACACGAGTTCTGGCTGCTGTTCGGCACGCGCCGCGAGCAGGACATCTACTATCGCGAGGAGTTCGAGCATCTCACCGCCAAGCACGCCAACTTTCATTTTCTGCCCACGTTGAGCCGCGGCACTCCAGAGTGGAAAGGCCTGCGCGGATATGTGCAGGAACATCTGGAGGAAATTGTGGCAACCCGTACCGGCATGCACGCCTACATCTGCGGCCTAGACAAGATGATCAAGGCCAACCGAGAGTTGCTGAAAAGTCTCGGTTGGGATCGAACCTCAATCCGTTACGAAAAATACGATTGACCTCGTAGAATAAGTTCCGGTCTTGCGTACGATTTTCGCGCAGCCCGTCATCGTCGGCGTCAGATGACACTTGTTCTTGGGTGGAGCAGCGCTTCAGCGCTGCAGTTAAGGCACCATTTTGAATGCGGCTTTTAGCCGCTGAGGGAGACCACTGTGTACGTCGCGGATGACAAGCGTTACGACTCCATGCACTATCGCCGCTCGGGACGCAGCGGCATTCAACTTCCCGCCGTGTCCCTCGGACTGTGGCACAATTTTGGCGGCGTCGATAACTTCGAGAATTCCCGCGCCATGCTGCGCCGCGCCTTCGATCTCGGCATCACGCATTTCGATCTCGCCAACAATTACGGCCCTCCCTACGGATCGGCGGAAGAAACTTTCGGACAGATTCTGAAGAAAGATTTCCAGCCCTACCGCGACGAGTTGATCATTTCGACCAAGGCGGGCTGGGATATGTGGCCCGGGCCCTATGGCGACCTGGGCTCGCGCAAATATTTGCTCGCCAGCCTCGATCAGAGCCTGAAGCGCATGGGGATCGAATATGTCGACATCTTTTACCATCACCGCCCCGATCCCGACACGCCGATGGAAGAATCGCTCGGCGCGCTCGACACCGCGGTCCGCTCGGGCCGCGCGCTCTACGCGGGCATTTCGGCGTACAACGCCGAGCAAACCGCCAAAGCGGTCAAGATTCTGCGCGATCTGGGAACGCCGTGCCTGATTCATCAGCCGAAGTATTCCATGTTCGTGCGCGATCCGGAACAGGGATTGCTGAACGTGTTGGAGAAGGAAGGAGTGGGAGCGATCGTCTTCAGCCCCCTGGCGCAAGGACTGCTGTCGGATCGCTATCTCAAGGGAATCCCCAGCGACTCGCGAGCCGCCCGCGATTTTTTTCTGAAGAAGACGGACGTGGAAAAAGACAAACTCGCGAAGGTACGTTCCCTGAATGAAATCGCCGCCGAGCGAGGGCAGACGCTGGCGGAGATGGCGGTGGCGTGGGTGTTGCGAGATCCGCGCGTCACCAGCGCGCTGGTGGGCACCAGCAAAGTGTCGCAGGTGAACGACAACGTCGCCGCACTGAAGAACCTGAAGTTCTCGACCGGGGAGTTAAGTAAGATCGACGGTATTCTCGCCGGAACCCACTCATCGCAAAGTGCGCGATGAGTGGGGCACCCAGTGCTTTCTTTCCCATGACAGCGAACAAGTCGAATCCGAATCGTTGCGGATGGGCGACGAACGATCTCTCCATTCAATATCACGACCGCGAATGGGGCGTGCCGCAGCACGACGACCGTGTGCTCTTCGAGTTCTTGATTCTGGAGGGCGCGCAAGCCGGGCTGAGTTGGGACACGATCCTCCGGAAGCGCGAAAACTATCGCGCCGCCTTCGACGGCTTCGACCCAAAGAAGATCGCGCGCTACGACCGGCGCAAGACGCAGCAGTTACTGCGCGATGAGGGCATCGTCCGCAACCGCCTGAAGATCGCGTCGGCAATCCAGAACGCCAAGGCTTTTCTGGCAGTGCAAAAGGAATTCGGCTCGTTCGATCGCTACATCTGGCAGTTTGTAGGGGGCAAACCGCGAGTGAACGCCTGGCGGCAAGGGAAGAAGGTTCCAGCGCGCACTCCTGAATCGGACGCGATGAGCAAAGACCTGAAGAAGCGCGGCTTCAATTTCGTCGGCTCGACCATTTGTTATGCCTTCATGCAGGCCACCGGGATGGTCAACGGCCACGCGGTCGAGTGTTTCCGCTATCCCCGCCCCTAAAGGGGCAACTGATTTCGGAAATGTCCGGCATCGCTAAAGCGATGCCCTGATACGAAACCCGATTTGTTTCGCAGCCTGTAAAGCGATGCCCTGCTTACGACGCTCGCGGACAAGAGTGTCCGCGCCACACGGGCGTCTGCGCTATCCTTAGAACATGCACGCGCATGGCGCAGGGGGACATTCGAGCGGGACGGGGCGGGTGCTGCGCATCTCGCTGGTCGTCACCATGCTTTACGTCGTCCTGCTGGTGGTGGCCGGCATCCGCGCGCACTCGCTGGCCTTGCTTTCCGAAGCGGGACATAACCTGGCCGACTTTCTCGCGCTGCTCCTGTCGCTGGTGGCGGTTTTTCTGGAAGGCCGCCCTCCGAGTGCCACCAAAACCTATGGATACCGGCGCGCGGGAGTGCTGGCGGCGCTGGTCAATGCGCTGTCGCTGGTGGCGGTGTCGTTCTTTATTTTCTACGAGGCGTTCCAGCGCTTACAGCATCCCCAGCATGTGCACGCCGGGCTGATGATCGGAGTGGCGGCCGCCGGCGTGGCGATGAACGGCGTGATCGCGCTGCTGTTGTGGCGGTCGCAGGGGGATGTAAACGTCCGCAGCGCGCTGCTGCACGAGGTGGGCGACACGCTCTCGACCGCAGCCGTGATTGCGGGAGGCTTCGCCATCCTGTGGACGGGACGATACTGGATCGACGCGGCGCTGTCGTGCGGAATCGGCGCCCTGATTTTGTGGTCGAGCTTCGGCATCGTGCGCGAGACCCTGAACATTCTGCTGGAAGGCACCCCGCGCGGCATCAGCCTCGAGGCCGTGGAATCGGCGATGCGGACAATTACAGGCGTGAGCGCGGTGCATGATCTGCATCTGTGGAGCATTGGTTCGGAAAACCACGCGCTCTCGGCGCACGTGAAAATCGCCGACATGGCGACTTCCCAGAGCGATACCATCCTGCGCGAGATCAACGAGAAACTCGGGCGGGGGTTTGGCATCCACCATACGACCATCCAGTTGGAACACGCCGTGTGCGAAACCGCGCATGGATGCGTGATCGCAGTGCCGGACGAAGGTGCCGGCGAGCACGATCATTCCGATCATGGCCCCACCCACTGAATGCTCGTGTGGTGACGGGGCTCCGCCCCGTCCAGCCCGCCAAAGCGCGATCCCGAAGGCGCCGCTTTAGCTGTATCCACTTGAAAGAAAGCATGTTATACGATTTTATCCCTGCCATTTGCAGGCTTTCCGTGATATCCTGGTAGTTGGAGTCTTTCCTCCCCGGGTACCATCCAATGGCTATGCGACTGACTATGAGACGATGGCGGCAATTCTTGCGTTTCTTGGCGGCCATCCAGTTGCTCCCGGCCTTGGAGAGCGGCGAGGAAACGCTCGTCGGCGGCCAGGCCGTGCTGGAAGGCGTAATGATGCGCTCGCCGCATGCCTGGGGCATAGCGGTGCGCAAGCCCTCGGGTGAGATCGTGACGCACAGCGAACCGCTGGAGCGCCCTTCCGAGCAGCACAAGTGGATGGGCTGGCCGATCGTGCGTGGAGTGATGACGCTGGGGCAAGCGATGACGCTCGGATTCCGCGCGCTCAGATTTTCCGCCAATGCCGCGCTGGACGAGATATCCGCCCACGATCCTGAGAGTAAAGATCCTGATGATAGGGACCAGGGCAAGAAGTTTGAAATCACCGGCTGGATGGCGGGAGTGAACATAGCCTTCTCCGTCGCCTTCTTCATCTTCATGTATAAGTACCTGCCGCTCGTAGCCACGACGGAACTGAAAAAGGTGAATCCGGTTTTCGGACAGCAGATCGTGTTTAACCTGGTCGACGGGCTCATCCGGATCGCGATGTTCCTGCTGTTTGTGTGGGGCGTTTCGCTGTGGAAAGACATCCGGCGGGTGTACGAGTACCACGGCGCCGAGCACAAGACAGTATTTGCGTTCGAGAACGGCGATCCGCTCGAAACCGCGAAGGTGCAGAAGTATTCGACCTATCACCCGCGATGCGGAACCAGCTTCCTGATGACGGTGATGATCATCTCGATGGTCGTGTATATGGCGATTCCGGTGCATACGTTCTGGGCGCGATTCGGAATTCGAATTGCGCTCCTGCCGCTGATCGCGGGCGTCTCTTACGAGATCATTCGCTTCGCCGCCAGGCATCGCGGCTCGCTGTTCGCGCTGATGACGGCGCCCGGCCTGTGGCTGCAGCGAATCACGACGCAGCCGCCGGACGACAGCGAAGTCGAGTGCGCCATCGTCGCCTTGGATGAAGCGATGAAGCTGGAAAAGCAGCGGGGCGGCGAGTTGGTGATTGCCTAGCGGCGCCCGCCGCGACTCTTGTTCCCTTCCGCTTTCCACCTAAAATCATTATTGTAGAGACGCGGCTTGCCGCGTCTCCCGCAGTTGGCTGAGACGAAGCAAGCCCCGTCTCTACGGAAGAATCCATGTTTGAACGACTCGATCAAATCGAAGCGCGCTACGAGGAACTGACGCGAGCGCTGTTGTCGCCGGACATCACGAACGACTCGGCGAAATACCAGAAGACCGCCAAGGCCCACGCTGAAATCGCGCCTATCGTCGAAAGATACCGTGAGTACAAAGATCTGAAGCGCGGCATCGCCGAGAGCAGGGCAATGCTCGTAGACGAAAAAGATCCCGAGATGCGAGCCTACGCCGAAGAAGAACTGGCGAAACTCGATGCGCGCATCGTGATCGTTGAGGAAGATCTCAAGGTTCTGCTGCTGCCGAAGGATCCCAACGACGAAAAAAACGTTGTCCTGGAAATTCGCGCCGGGACGGGCGGCGATGAAGCCACGCTCTTTGTAGCGGAAATCTTCCGCATGTACAACCGCTACGCCGAGACGCAGAAGTGGAAAGTGGAAGTGCTCTCCACATCGGAGTCGGGCGTAGGCGGGCTGAAGGAAGTGATTGCGCTGATCGAAGGCGACCGGGTTTATTCGCGCCTGAAGTACGAAAGCGGCGTCCATCGTGTGCAGCGCGTGCCCGCAACCGAGCAGCAAGGACGAGTGCATACCTCGGCGATCACCGTCGCAGTGCTGCCGGAAGCCGAAGAAGTGGACGTCAAGATCGAGGCCAAGGATCTGCGCATCGATACGTTCTGTTCGTCGGGGCCGGGAGGGCAGTCGGTGAATACGACCTATTCGGCGGTGCGGATCACGCATATTCCGACGAATACGGTGGTGAGCTGCCAGGACGAGAAGTCGCAGATCAAGAACCGCGAAAAAGGCATGCGCGTGCTGCGCTCGCGGCTCTACGAAGTCGAAATGCAGAAGCAGCAGGACGCGCTGGCCAAAGAACGCAAGCAGATGGTGGGATCGGGCGACCGCTCGGAGAAGATCCGCACCTACAATTTTCCGCAGAACCGGCTCACCGATCATCGCATCGGCTTCACCATCCACCAACTCGAGCAGGTGATGGACGGCAAGCTGCAGCCGATCATCGACGCGCTGACCACGCACTATCAGGCGGAGAAGCTGAAGGGCGATAACGAGGCGGGCGCGGCAGGCGGGGCGTGAGACAGTAGTTGGTCGCTGGTCGTTCGCGAAGCCGTGGCAGGGTTAGGAATCTTGCGACCCATCGATTGTTCTTCTCATTTGTTTTTCTCCGTGGCTCCGTGGCTCCGTGGTGAAATAGAAGGGTGCACCTTCGCCAGACTCTGAATTCAGCGGTCGAGCGGCTTACCATTGCCCGCGTCCCTTCCCCGCGCATGAACGCGGAACTGCTCATCATGTTCACGCTCGGCTGCGACCGGGCGTATCTCTATGCGCACCCTGAGCGAGTGCTGACCCCTGCCGAAACGCAGCGCTACGATGAGGCTCTCGCGCGTCGAGCCACCGGTGTGCCGGCGCAGTATATCACTGGACATCAGGAATTCTGGGGGCTGGATCTGATCGTGTCGCCGGCGGTGCTGATTCCTCGTCCGGAGACCGAGCATTTGGTGGAGGCGGTGCTGGAATTCGTCTTGGGCCCAGACTTAGAGCAAATTCAAAATCAAAAGCCGCGGACAGGAGTGTCCGCGCCACACGATCTATGCATCGTCGATGTGGGCACCGGCTCGGGAGCGATTGCGCTTGCTCTGGCCAAAGAGCTGCCGTCGGCCGAAATCCACGCCACCGACATTTCTCCCGAAGCGCTCGAAGTCGCCCGGGCCAATGCCGCACGGCACGGCCTTACTTCGAGAATCGAGTTTCATCTCGTGGATTTGCTCAGCGGATTCTCGCCGGCTTCGTTCGACTTCGTGGTCTCGAATCCTCCGTACGTCGGCGATTCGGAGGAAGAGTCGGTGCAACTGGAAGTCCGCAAGTTCGAGCCGCGAAATGCGGTGTTCGCGGGACCGACGGGCGTGGAAGTGATCGAGCGGCTCATTCCACAGGCGCAGACAGTCCTCAGACCGAGCGGTTGGCTGGTATTCGAGATCAGTGGGACAATTGCGGACCAAGTGCGAATCCTGTTGTCGAGTTGGAACGAAGTTGAGATCAGAAACGACTTGCAGGGGATCGCGCGGGTGGCGATTGCGAGACAAACAACGGGTGGTTAAGCTCGTCGAGTTGTCGAATCTCCTGTAGAGACGCGGCTTGCCGCGTCTCCGTCAGCAGTAAAACGAGGCAAGCCCCGACAGAAAATCCTTAGAACGTCACCCGCACACCGAGCTGTGCGGCAAACGGAATTCCAACCGTGGTGCCGGGACCGAAGAAATCTCCCAAAGCGCCCTCGGGTATCTCGAGCTGCTTCAGGCTGGTAATCGGCACGCAGTTCGGATTGCAAATCCCAATGACATTATTGGGGTTCATGGGATCGGTTTCCACGCCCGGAATCTGCGCAATATTCACGGCATAATTCGCGCCGGGATTATTGCGGTTGAAGATGTTGAAGAACTCGGCGAACGGGTTGATCTGCCAGCGCTCGCCGATCTTGAAGGGGCGGGTGACACGCAGGTCCGCCTGGATGTAGGGCGTTCCGCGGAATTCGTCGAGGCTGGTCGGCACTCCGTTCACATAAATGCGCCCGGTGTTATTCAGGTTGGTGATGGTGATCGGGCGGGCGCTCTCGCCCTGGGTGAGGGTGGTCAACTCGAAACCGCCTGGGATGTGCACCGTCCCTGCGAGAACAAAGCGGTGGCGTACATCTTCGCCAGACGGACCGTAGTCGCCGCGAGCGAACGCGTTGTTTGGATCGCAGACCGCGTTCACATAGTCGAAGAGTTCGCCGAGGATGCAGCCCCACGTCTGCGCTTTCGAGAGCGTGTAATTGCCGACCAGATCGAAGCGGCGCATGTTGCCCTGCAGGTGCAGCATCAGCGCGTTGTAACTGGAACGGTTATCGGACTTGTACAGATTGAATTCCGGAAAAGCGTAGGCGCGATACGCGTGGTTGCCCTCCTCGTGGGTGTAGTCGGCACTCATGGTCCAGTGGTCATTGAAGGCATGCTGCACGCCGGCGGTGGCGTGGATGTTGTAGGGCGTCTTGTAGCGCGGGTCGATGTAGGACGGAGGACTATTGTCGATTCCTCCGTTGACCGCTTGAAACGCAGTGGCCCAGCCGTTCTGTGCCAGGTCGTTGTAGAACATGCCGAAGCCGGCGCGAAGTACGGTCTTCTCGCTGCCGCCGGGCGAGTAAGCGATTCCCAGACGAGGCGCGAATTGCTTGCGGTAATCGTGAGGAATCGCGGCGGGGACTCCATTTAGCGGGAGCGTTAAGAAGACTGGATCCGCAGCCTGGGTCTTTCCCGAGGCGACAAAGAGTCCGAAGGTGGTTTGATAGCGCAATCCGTAGTTGACCGTGAGGTGGCGAGAGACGCGAAAGGAATCCTGGGCGTAGAGTCCGAGCCTCTGCACATTCTGCGAGAAGCTGCCGTCGCCGGACGGAGTGTAGGTGGTGTCTGGGCATGGCGGGTTGGGCGGTTGGTTCACGGGCAGCGCTGGGTTGCATCCAACAATGGCGCCGAACGCCGCCATGTTGCTAGGACTCTGAATCCAGAACGTGGGGTCGTTGGGAAGCGTGTACAGCGCCTCGGCGTTTGACGACAGGGCGCCGCTGAGCACCGGCTCGTGAATAAAGTTCACGCCAAACTTGAGCGAATGGTCTCCCGTAGCGCGGCTGAGGTCGTAGCGGAGCTGGTATTTTTCCTGGTTGCGGAGTGTGGGAAAGGCGGTGATGGGCGTGGCGAACTGGTTGTCGCCGAACGTTTCGTGACCCGACACGGTCAGGGCAGTCAAACTGAAAGGAAATTGCAGTGCGAAACCGAGGGTCGAGTTGCGCGTCTGGGTGAGATGCAATTCGCTGGCATCGAAGACGAACGTGCCAAGCCATGTCGGGCTGAATGTGTACGTGTTGCCGATGACAGTGTTGAAATAGTTGTTGTGCGTGGTCAACCCGGTCGAGGGCAGCGTTGCCTGTTGCACCAAATTGTTGTGCGTAAGGTAACTGTCTTCGGATGTGCGCAGGAACCATTGCGATTTCGAAGACTGTGCCCAGTCCGAACGCAGCGAGCCGATATAGTCGCGGAAGGGGATGGGAACGTTTGCAGGAACGGTGATGGATGAGACGCCAGGAATCAGGTTATTCGGAGGAGAGGCCAACGTATTCAGCGCATCGAATTGCTCGGTGCTGGCTGGGCTGTAAGCGATACTAGCATTTTCATGCACGTGCTCGAACGAAGCAAAGACCCAAAATTTGTTCTTTGCCAGCGGCCCTCCAAGCGTACCCGCGTAGTTCTGGCGCGAGAAAGGCTGCTTGGGATTGGGCGCCGGATTCTCGATCGGGAAGCGGGCATTCAGCTGCGCCGCGCGCTCGTAGAAAGCCGCGTCGCCGTGCCACTCGTTGGTGCCGTGCTTGGTGGTGATCACGACGGACCCGGCCGTGGTCCCGCCCGTGTCGGCGTCTTCATTCGCCGTGCGCACGGCAAATTCCTGAATGGCGTCGGGCGAGAAGTTTTGCAGGAAGCCGCCGATCCAGTCGTCGGAGTTGTCGCCGCCATCGACCGACAGTTCGTTGTTCAAGCCCGAGCTTCCACCGGTTGACACGGCGGTGATGCGCGCCTTGGTGGGATCGGAAGGCTCGACCGGTTCGGTTCCGGGCACGAGATAAGCGATGTTGGCGAAACTGCGCGCCGCCAGCGGAAGAGTTTCCAGGTCCCGGCTGCCGACTACGCCCTGATGCACCACACTCGCCGTGTCCACCGATTCGGTTGTAATCGAGGAAGAGTTCCCCTGCACGTTCACCGCCTCGGCGCTGCTTTGCGGTTTGAGCGTGACACTGATGTCGCGCACCAGGCTGACGGCGATATCCACATTGGCAACGGCCGGGGAAAAACCCATGGCCGTCACGGTCACGCGATAGGAACCGGGTAGCAGGCCGTCAATGCGGAATTCTCCCCGCTCATCGGCCCTTGTCTCGCGTAACAGAGCCGATCCGCTGGACTGCACGTCGACGCGAGCGCCCGCCACTCGCGCTGCGCTCGTGTCCTGGACCTCTCCACGGAGCGAGCCGTTCGGATTCTGAGCGCGCACCAGCGAAGGAACGGAGAGGAACATCGGCAGGAACGCCAGGAGGATGGCCGCGCCGACCGCGGAACTCGATCTGCCCATCGTCGATTCAAGAAGCGAAAAGCAGGGAAACATTTTGGAGGGCGCCGCGGCAAGGTTCCGCCGCATGCGCCAGGCGCTGAAGATTCTCATTCTTTAAGAGTCCGTGATAAATGTTCGCGCACAAGCGACAATAAGTATGAATTGTCATCCTGAGCGAAGCGAAGGACCTGCTGTCTCTGGCAAAATCAGGTTCTACACTTTCGCCACAGGCGGCTAACCAGGTTCAACGGCCGCTGGCAGTATCTCTTCTACGTCTACCTTAGTAGGATACTTTCCCGTATAGCAAGCGGAGCAGTACGTGGTTCTTTCTCCGTCCGCGCAAGCTTTCTTAAGACCTTCCAGCGAGAGATAGGCGAGCGAGTCGGCAACGATGTAATCGCGAATCTCCTCGACCGTCTTGTTGGCGCCGATAAGTTCTTTCTTAGACGGCGTATCCACTCCGTAGAAACAGGGCGAAATAGTCGGCGGGCAGGAAATCCGCATGTGGACTTCCTTCGCGCCCGCGTTCCGAATCATGCGGACGATCTTCTTGCTGGTGGTGCCGCGCACGATGGAGTCATCCACCAGAATCACCCGTTTGCCTTCGATCAGGCTGTGCACCGCATTCAGCTTCAGCTTCACGCCGAAGTCGCGTACCGACTGTTGCGGCTCGATGAAGGTGCGCCCGATGTAGTGGTTGCGGATCAGACCAAGACGAAAAGGGATGCCGCTTTCGGCGGCGTATCCGATGGCCGCGGTGTTGCCGGAATCGGGGACGGGAACGACGATATCCGCGTCCACCGGAGCTTCGCGCGCGAGCTGGCGTCCCATGGCGTCGCGGCTCTGATCGACCGAGCGGCCAAACACCAGACTGTCGGGACGCGAAAAATAGACATGCTCAAAGATGCAGCTCGACTGCGCCGGAGACGGCGAGTAAAAACGCGAGCTGACGCCTTCGGGCCCGACGATGACCAGTTCGCCGGGTTTCACGTCGCGTTCGTAGACGGCGCCGAGCAAATCAAAAGCGCAAGTTTCGGAGGCGAAGACAACGGTGTCTTTCTTCTCGCTGCTCAGAGCCGGGATACGGCCCATGGCCAGCGGCCGAAACCCGCGCGGATCGCGAGCGGCAAAAATGCGGTCGCGGCTGAGCATGACCAGCGAAAACGCCCCTTCCACACGGCGCAGGGCGTCGGCGAAGGCGTCGGGCAAGGTCTCCTCGCGGGAAAGCGCAATCAGGTGAACCAACACTTCCGTGTCGCTGTTGGTTTGGAAGATCGAGCCCTGGCCCTCCAGCTTGGCGCGAATCGCGTGCGCATTGACCAGGTTGCCATTATGAGCAAGCGCGATTTTGCCCTTGTTCGATTGCACCATGATGGGCTGGGCATTCAGCAAGGCAGAATCGCCAGCGGTCGAATATCGGGTGTGCCCGATGGCGAGAACACCGCGCAGAGAAGCCAGCACAGCGTGACTGAAAATATCGGCGACCAGCCCCATCGCCTTGTGCTGGCGCAAGTGCTCGCCGTCGGAGGTCACGATGCCCGCCGATTCCTGCCCCCGATGCTGCAGCGCATGCAGGCCAAGGTAGGCGAGCTTCTCCGCCTCAGGATGGGCGTGGATGCCCACCACGCCGCACTCATCACGAAATTTGTCGGAAGGAAGCATTTAGCACTTAGCCTTTAGCACTTAGCCAATTCAACCTAAATTCACGTAGGGACAGCCGCCCTCGGCTGTCCAGCCGAGCAAAGCCCGGCAACCTTAGTCCGCCGCGGCAACGCTCGGTTCCGTCCGCAACGCTCTCTCCAGCGCGCCTTCGTAAACCTCGCGCAACTCCTGCACACTAGCCGAAATCACATTCTGCTCCGCTATCGCAATCTCAACTCGCTCACCGCCCGTTTCGCCCAGCACATCCGCGAATACGCCGTACTCCTCCGCTACTTGTTGGATTCGCGGCAGATGGATGGGGTCACAGCTTATTACCACGCGACTAGCGTCTTCCGCGAACAACAGGAATTCAGGCGCGGTTTGCTGCTTGGGCAATCTGACGCTCAGGCCGACTTCCGCTGGCAGCGCCGACTCGACCAGTGCCACGGCTATCCCGCCATCGGCGCAGTCGTGCGCCGACTCGACCAGCCCCGCCTGAATTATGGCTACCAGAGCGCGTTGCAGCGTGGCTTCTTTCTCGATATCCAACTCCGGCGGATAGCCCCACACCGCTCCGAGAATTTCTTTCGCGTACTCGGACGAACCAAACTCCAACTCAGCATCAACCGCATCGCCCGCTTCATTCGCGCGCAGCAGAACGATCTTTCTCCCGGACTCGCGCCCGGCTTTCGCAAAATGCATTTTCGCCGTTTTGTGGACGTCCTCGAGAAGTCCAACTACTCCGATTACGGGAGTCGGGTAAACTCCTTCGCCGAGAGTTTCGTTGTAGAAGCTGACGTTGCCGCCGGTAATCGGAGTATCCAACTCTTCGCAGGCTTTTGTGATGCCGTCAATCACCTGCGAAAACTGCCACATGATGTTCGGCTTTTCGGGATTGCCGAAGTTGAGGCAGTTGGTGGCGCCGATCGGAGTCGCTCCCGCGCAGGCCACTTTGCGCGCGGCTTCGGCCACCGCGTGCATGGCGCCGAGACGAGGATCAAGATAGCACCAGCGCCCGTTGCCATCGAGCGCCATAGCGAGCCCGCGATTGGAGCCCTTGATGCGAATGACGCCGGCATCGCCCGCTCCGGGCGCGTCGACCGTGTTGGTCAGCACCATGTGGTCATACTGCTGCCACACCCAACGCTTCGAGCAAATGTTGGGACTCGCGAGTAAGCGCTTGAGTTGGGCCGAGAAGTCTCCGTTTTCGGCGAACTTAATGTGCTCCGGCTTTTCACGATCGACCGGCGGTTCCCAGCGCGCCAGCGGACGTTTATATACCGGCGCATTGTCGGTGAGCGCGGCATTCGGAATCTCCGCGACGACTTCGCCGTGTTCGAGCACGCGCATTTTCGCATCGGAGGTAACCCGGCCAACTTCCACCGCATCCAGCCCCCACTTCTGGAAGACGCGGAAGACTTCTTCTTCGCGGCCCTTCTGCGCCACCAGCAACATGCGCTCTTGCGACTCGCTGAGCATGATCTCATACGGAGTCATGCCGGTTTCGCGTTGCGGGACGCGATCGAGTTCGATTTCAACTCCGGTGCCGCCACGCGCACCCATCTCGCAGGTCGAGCAGGTCAGCCCGGCGGCGCCCATATCCTGTATGCCAACGATAGCGCCCGTTTGCATCGCCTCCAAACAGGCTTCCAGCAGCAGCTTCTCGAGGAACGGATCTCCAACTTGCACGTTCGGCCGCTTCGCTTCCGACCCTTCGCTGAACTCCTCGCTCGCCATGGTGGCGCCGTGGATGCCGTCGCGCCCAGTCTTCGAGCCCACATAAATAACGGGATTGCCTTCGCCCGACGCGCGTCCATAAAAAATCTGGTCGCGGCGGACCAGGCCGAGCGCGAAGGCATTCACCAGCGGATTGCCGGAGTAGCAAGGCTCGAACTTAACCTCGCCGCCAAGGTTCGGAACGCCGAAACAATTCCCGTAAGAAGCAATGCCCGAGACCACGCCCTCCATGACCGAGTGATTCTTGTGAATCTCCGCTTGGGTAGGCGGAGCTTGTGTGGTGGCGGGGCTCTGCCCCACTAAGACGGGGCGAAGCCCCGTCACCACACGAGCTTTCTCAACACTAATCGGCCCGAACCGCAGCGAGTCCATCACCGCGACCGGTCGCGCCCCCATGGTAAAAATGTCGCGCAGAATTCCGCCGACGCCGGTGGCCGCTCCCTGAAATGGCTCGATAAACGACGGATGATTGTGCGACTCGATTTTGAATGCGCAAGCCCAGCCGTCGCCGATGTCGACGATGCCGGCATTCTCGCCCGGCCCCTGCACCACCAGCCTGCTGCGCGTGGGCAGACGCTTGAGGTGGACGCGCGACGACTTATAGGAGCAGTGCTCGCTCCACATCACGCTGAAGATGCCAAGTTCGGTCCGCGTGGGTTCGCGTCCGCCCAGCAGTTGCTTGATCTTTTCGAATTCTTCCGGAGTGAGGCCGTGCTCCCGTATCGTCTCCGGCGTAATGGCAATAGGAACGATCGCAGAGGTGGTCATCGGGGAATCTTTATTGTCGCATCTCGACCAACTTTTCGCATGTGGATTCGGCGAAGACGCGAAAAAAAGAGGATGCAAAAAAAGACGAGAAGAAAAGTGACAACTCCCGGCCAGTTCGCTTATCCTTTCGCACACCATGGACACACCCGCCACCGCAGCAACAGTCGATCGCACCGCCGAACCCAGCTGGGCGAAAAACGGAATGCTCGCCGTCGCCGGAATCGCCGCCGCCAGCTTCGTGCTGCACATGATCTTCAACAACCGCTACGGCTATTTTCGCGACGAATTCGATTACATCGCCTGCGGCCGGCATCCCGCCTGGGGCTATGTGGACCAGCCGCCCCTGCTGCCCATTCTCAGCCGGATTTGCCTGGCATGGTTTGGCGATTCGCTGCGCAGCGTGCGCCTCATCCCCGCCCTTTCCACTTCGGCTCTCATCGTACTGACGGGCATGATCGCCCGTGAACTTGGCGGCAAGCGATTTGCCGTCGTGCTCAGCGCCCTGACGATCCTGATAGCACCGATTTATTTGTCGGGCGGAAGCCTGCTCACGAGCAATTGCGGCCTCGAAGTCTTGCTGTGGACGAGCTGTGCGTACTGCGCCATCCTTGCAGCTAAACGCAACCAACCCCGGTACTGGCTGTGGTTTGGAGTCGCCGCCGGAATCGGCCTGCAGGAGAAGTATTCCATCGCCGTCTTCGGCTTCGCCATTGTCATTGGACTGCTGCTGACCGGGCAGCGGCGGTTTCTGTTGAGCAAGTGGATGTGGCTGGGCGGCGCCGCGGCTTTTCTGATTTTTCTACCCAATCTACTTTGGAATGCTGCCTACCACTGGCCGTTCGTCCAACTCATGCGCAACATCAAGGCCGAAGGCCGCGACGTCGTGCTCTCGCCCTGGCAGTATTTCTCACAGCAAATCCTGCTCATTCATCCGGTGTCGGCATTGATCTGGATCGCCGGCGTCATCGCGTTCCTCGCGGCAGCCCGCTTCAAGCCCTATCGCTTCCTCGGAGTGGCATATCTGGTCGGCTTCGCCGTTTTTGTCATCCTCAAAGGAAAGAATTATTATCTGGCGCCGATCTACCCGGTCTATCTCGCAGCCGGATGCGTTGTGATTGACGATGCCATCGATCGTTTCCGGCAGCTCTGGCTGAAGCCCGTGATTGTTGCGCTCGCTTTGGCGGGTGGCGCCATCTTCGCGCCTCTGGCCATGCCGATTCTTCCGATTGACCAATTCATTCCTTACATGGAGCGGCTGCCCATCAAGGTGCCGCGGAGTGAGCACAGCCACATGCGAGCCGTCCTGCCGCAGCATTACGCCGATCAGTTTGGCTGGGATGAAATTGTGGACGAAGTCGTTGTCGCCTGGAACAAGATCCCCAACGATGAACGTAAAGACTGCGGAATTTTCGCGCAAGACTATGGACAGGCCGGAGCGATCGATTTCCTCGGGCCGAAATTCGGGCTGCCCCAGTCGCTGAGCGGCCATCAGACGTGGTGGTTGTGGGGGCCGCGCGAATATTCCGGGAATTGTTTGATCGTGCTCGACGACAACCGCGAAAGACTCGAAGAACTTTTTGAACACGTGGATTTTGCAGGCGCCTCGCGCGACAGCCCGTATGCGCTGGAGAAAGAGATCCCAGTATTCATCTGCCGGGGAACAAAGTTCGGCACTCTAGCGCAGCTCTGGCCGAAGCTGAAGAAATGGCGCTAGGGCGTGGCGCGGGCACTCTTGTCCGCCGGACGGCCTTCCGTCCGTACCTACTTCCCTGGCCTCTCGCTCATGAGTGAAACAATCTTTCCCATCAAGAACAGAGCGGCGCTACAAAACAGGCCCTTGGCTACGAAGTAGGTCGGAATGCCTCCCTTCAGCATGCCCCGGGGCTGGAACCCGTTATCACCATTCATCGCTGCCCATAAGCAAAGCAGCAAGACCAGCACTGCAATCGTCGGATTGATGATTCTCAGATAAGTTCTCATATTTAGTCCGCGCGGCCAATTCACGTCACCACCCTTTTCTTTCGAGACGAACGCATTGTAGCGCCGTCCATCCCAGGGTGCAGTGACAGCTTGCGGGTCCAACTTTGTGGTTCAGCCCGCCGTGCTCCAGCGAATCAAGCTACGGCGGCGGACAAGAGTGTCCGCCCCACACGCGGCTATACTGACTCCGATGAAGTCCGTCATCGTCGGCACGGCCGGACATATCGATCACGGGAAGACTGCGCTCGTAAAAGCGCTGACCGGCATCGATGCCGACCGCCTGGAAGAGGAAAAGCGGCGCGGCATTACGATCGATATCGGTTTCGCTCACTTCGAACTCGACGCCCCCGATGGCAGCGGGATTCGCGTAGGCTTCGTCGACGTCCCCGGCCACGAGCGCTTTGTGCGCAACATGCTGGCTGGCGTGGGTGGCATCGACATAGTGCTGCTGGTTATCGCCGCCGATGAAGGCATCAAGCCGCAGACTCGCGAACATTTCGACATCTGCCGCTTGCTGGCGATCCGCCGCGGCATCACCGTGCTCACAAAATCCGATGCAGTGGATGCGGAAACGCTCGAAGTGGTGCGGCTGGAAGTGGAAGATTATGTGCGCGGATCTTTTCTCGATGCGACTCTCGATGCGGCGCAATCGCCGATAGTCGCCGTGAGTTCGCTGACGGGCGCCGGCCTCGACGAGTTGAAATCCGCGCTTGCCCGCGTCGCCTCCGAAGTTGCAGCGAAAAATTCGGCGGCGCTGGCTCGCCTTCCCATCGACCGCGTTTTCACCATGAAAGGTTTCGGCACGGTCGTTACCGGCACTCTGGTTGCCGGCACCGTCCGTAAAGAAGACGACCTCGAAGTGTTTCCCGCAGGCAAGCGCGTGCGCGTTCGTGGAGTGCAGGTGCACGGCTTGCCCGCGGAAGCAGCCGTTGCGGGGCAACGCACGGCGCTGAATCTCGCTGGCGTCACCACCGAAGCACTGGCGCGCGGCATGACCCTGGCGGTCGCGGATACTTTTCATTCCACGTCGCGAGTCGATGTACTCCTTTCCCTTCTTCCCTCAGCCAAGCCGTTCAAGGACGGCGCCCGTGTTCACTTTCACGCGTACACGACGGAGACGATCGCGGAAGTGCGCTTGCGCGGAGCGAAACTGCTCAAACCCGGCGATGAGCAATATGCGCAACTGCGATTGTCTGAGCCGACGCTGCTCTTGCCGGGGGACCGTTTCATCGTGCGGCAGTTTTCGCCCGTGGTGACAATCGGAGGCGGTTTGGTGCTGGACGCTTCGCCCTTGGCCCGAAGACAGCCTCAATATGACGTCGCTACGTTTCTGATCAAAATGATGACAGGTTCACCGGAAGAGGTGCTGGCCGCGCGCGTCGGCCGACGAGGAACCCTCGGGCTGCGACTGGATGACGTCCCCGGAGAAATGAACATCCGGCGGGAAGAGGCGACGAGACTCGCAGCAAAGGCCCGCTTGGTTTGGTGCGATCGGGTGCTGGTTGACTCGTGGACATACGCCGGAGCACAGAACCGTGCACTGAACGCTCTCAGGCAATTTCATGATGCAAATCCGCTTGTCGCGGGAATGAGCAAGGAAGAGTTGCGCGATCGGATCAACCTTGGTCCCGAAGTGTTCGATAGCGTGCTGGGAAAGTTAGCGGAAGAAAAGAAACTCGAAGTCGCAGGCGAACTCGTCCACTTGCCCGGCCGCGGCGTGGTCATGAAAGACGAGGAAGCCGAGTCGAAGAAGGTCATCGAGCAGGCGTTTGTTTCCGCGGGCTTGAAAGTTCCGTCGCTCAAAGAAGTGTTGGCGGGTCTGAAGGTGGATAAGATTCGCGCGCAGAAAATTGTCACTCTGCTGTTACGCGACAAAGTTCTGATCAAGATTTCAGAAGAGCTAGTCTTCCATCAGAGTGCGCTAACGGATCTTCGCCAGAAGATCGCCACGCTAAAAACTAGCACGCCGAAAATTGACGTAGCCCGCTTCAAAGAGATGACCGGAGTCAGCCGCAAGTACGCGATCCCGCTGCTCGAATATCTGGATCGCGAAAGGGTAACCCGCCGAGTAGGAGACGAGCGTGTGATTCTGTGACCGCCAACTAGATCTGGTTTCATAAACGGTTTTTGGAAAGGGCACGGCTTCAGCCGTGCCGTCCAGAGCCAATAAACACGCGGGCTTTAGCCCCTGAGGGATGTGCCTTCCGGGTTGAAAGGCATTTGTGAAACCAGTTCTAGATCTTTTCTTCCGGAAATTCGACTTCCAACGCCAGCGGCCCAGTGACGCGGTTGGTCAAATTCGCCAAACCAATCAGCATGTGCAGGTCAACGATCTGTTCGTCGGGAAAATTCTTCTTGAGTTCGGTGAAATCGGCGTCGCTGGCGCCGTCGGGCGTGCGGGTTAGTTTTTCGGCATAGCGGAGCGCGGCTTGCTCGGGCGCACCAAATCCAGCATAGTTTCCGTCCTTCAGACCCTTCACCTGGTCGGGTGTAAGTCCGGCGCGTTTGACGCCCTGGATGTGGTGCTGCGAACAGTAATGGCATCCGTTGATCAGCGAGACTCGCAGATACACGGCTTCATACAGCTTGCGATCGAGCGAACGCCCGACGGTGGCATAGAATCCCAGAAAATTGCCGAGCATGGCGGGACGATGCGCCAGGGCTTTCTGGATGCTGCCAGGCTTGCCTTTCAGCTTGCCCTCATAAATTTCCTTAACTTCAGGACTGGCTTGCGCAGGTTCAATCAGACTGATCCGGGCCATGGAATTTCCTCCTGAGTCGCGCCCCATATAATAAACAGATTCGGCGAGACGCGCTGGAGTCGCGTGAAATCAGAGTTCTGAAGAAAGTTCTGAAGAGAGTTATGAAGAAAGCCCTCATCATCGGCGCGGGCCTCGCCGGGTCGGAAGCGGCGTGGCAATGCGCGCGCCGGGGCATTGCTGTCGAACTGTTCGAAATGCGGCCGTCGCGCACGACTCCCGCCCACCAGACGGGCCACTTCGCCGAATTGGTCTGCTCGAATTCTCTGAAGTCCGAGAGCGAGAACACCGCGCCCTGGCTATTGAAAGAAGAGATGCGGCGCGCGGGATCTCTGTTGCTGGAGATCGCGCGCGACACTGCAGTACCCGCGGGGCACGCTCTGGCTGTGGACCGGGCCGAGTTTTCGCGCAAGGTGACAGAGGCGATTTCGCACGAGCCGCTCATCACGATTCGCCGCGAAGAGGTCACGCAGCTCGAAGCCGGCCAACTCACAGTGATCGCAACCGGCCCGTTGACGTCGGATGCTCTTTCTCAGGAAATTCTGCGGCTGAGTCTGGACCCTTCGCGGGCGGAGCCTGCCCTGAGCGAGCGAAGCGAGTCGAAGGGAGCGCCCGCGCCCCACAACAACCTGTATTTTTACGATTCGATCAGCCCCATCGTCGAGGCCGATTCCATCGATATGAGCAAAGTGTACCTGGCCGCCCGCTACGACAAAGGGTCGCCCGACTATATCAATTGTCCAATGTCGAAAGCGGAGTACGACCGTTTCTACGATGCGCTGCTCGCGGCGCAATCGGTGGAGCAGAAAGACTGGGAAGGCCTGAACTACTTCGAAAGCTGTCTGCCCATCGAAGAGATCGCCCGCCGCGGACGCGACACGCTGCGTTTCGGTCCGATGAAGCCGGTCGGGCTCAAGGACCCGCGCACGGGCAGAATCCCGTATGCCGCTGTGCAATTGCGCCAGGAAAATCTGCGCGCCGATTCCTACAATCTAGTCGGTTTCCAGAATCACCTGAAATTTGGCGAACAGGCGCGCGTGCTGAGTTTGATCCCCGGACTGGAAAACGCGCGCTTTCTGCGTTACGGACAGATTCACCGCAACACCTATATCAACTCGCCGGCGCTGCTGCACCCGACATTGCAAATGAAGGCGCATCCCCATGTGCTGTTCGCGGGGCAAATCTGCGGCGTCGAAGGCTACGTCGAATCGATTGCGACCGGCCTGCTGGCGGGACTGAATGCGGCCGCGCTGGCCACCGGCGGCGAGCCTGTGCCTCCACCGCGCGCCACAGCGTTTGGCTCGCTCGTCCACTACATCACGCAAGCGGAGAGCAAGAACTTTCAGCCCGCCAATATAACTTTTGACCTCCTGCCCGCGCTCGACCGAAAGGTCCGCGACCGCAAAGAACGCCATCGACTGCAATGCGAGCTCGCCCTGCGGGAGTTCGAGCAGTGGCTACGGCGAAGCGCGCTGCCGACCGCGCTGCGGGCGCCCTCAGCGGCTGAAGCCGTCCTCATTGAGCGGCCCTCACGGCACGACTGAAGTCGTGCCCTTCCCTGACTCTGCGTGAATTATGAGCCGCGAGCAACCTGTTCGCTCGTAGCTCGAAGCTCGCAGCCCGTAGCGCTCTTCTTCGTCATTGACGCCGCAACTCTCCCCGCGATACCTTGGCGGCGTGGCACGAGGTGATCCATTGCCAGCTTCTGCCGTTGATTGTGTGCAGCCCGCCCTGCAGCACGTCCGGGAACAACTCTTTACTCGTTTCCGCTGGGGGCAATGGTCTCGCCTGGCCCTGGTTGGGATCCTGGCGGCGGAACTGCATGTTGGCGGATGCAATTTCGGAAACTTCGGAAAGCTTCTCCAGCAGCCGCCAAGTAGTCACAGCGGGCTCATGCGGTCGAGTCTGCCGGCTGGTTTTCCGCGCTTCAATCCCGCCCACATTCCCGAGCACCTCGGGCAGTTCCTCGGATTGATCGTGGTGGCAATCTCCGCCCTAATCGTTTTGTCGGTTGTGTTCCTCTACATCAACAGCGTGTTCCGGTTCATCCTGTTCGACTCGGTGCTGCGGCGGGAATGTTCCATTGGCGGCGGATGGAGCAAATGGCGTCGCGCCGGCGGCCGATTCTTTCTGTGGCAGATTGTGTTCCAGATCGCCGTCTGGCTGTTTCTGGCGCTTCTGGTGGGCGTGCCGTTGGCCCTGGCGTTTGCCGCGGGCTGGATGACAGACCTGCGGCAACACCTCGGACGGTTGGTGATCGGGGGGATTCTTCTCGTGGGCGTGTTCGTAGTGTTCGCGCTGGCCGCCGCTGTGGTTCAGGTGCTGGCCAAGGATTTCCTGGTGCCGCTGATGGCTCTCGAAAACCTCGACTTCGCCGACGGCTGGCACCGTCTGCTGGGGATGATCGGGCGAGAGAAGGGCCGCTATGCGGTTTATCTGCTCCTCAAGCTCGTGCTCGCCATTGCGGCGGGAATCCTGTTCAGCATCATCGCGATCATCCCGGTGCTGTTCGTCGTGGTCCCGGCTGTGATTGCCATGGTTGCCGGCAGTGCGGCGGGGATGGGATGGAACGTGACCACGATCAGTTTGGCGATTATCTTCGGAACCGTCCTCTTCTTTCTGCTGATTTACCTGGTCGCGCTGGTGTGCGTGCCGGCCACGGTGTTCTTCCCCGCGTACGCGATGTATTTTCTAGCCGCTCGCTATCCAACTCTAGACGCGCTGCTGCATCCCGCCCCGGTCCCCGCGCCTCCCGCTCCGGAAATGCCTCCAGTCCCGGAATCTCCACCGCCCTTCGAACCGCCTCCGCTGCCGCCCTCGGCCGAGCCCATCGGATAGGAATTTGCGGGAACCCTCTGACAATTTCCTGTAGAGACGCGGCTTGCCGCGTCTCTGCGGCGGAGACGGGGCAAGCCCCGTCTCTACAGGGGGAACATCTGCTTGAGAAACTACTCTCTCGCGGTGCTCGGCTTGTGCTCATGCCCCCAGCTAAAGCGCCGTCCGATGATGCACTTGATGATCAAATGATCGGCGGAGTTGGAAACATCCACGCCCGCGCCAAAGTTAAATTCCCAGTTCGGTGAAAGATTAAGGTCAATCGTAGGAAAGATCTGCTGCGACTGTTGAGAAATGGGATCGAAGTTTGAGACCGGCCCGAGCGCCCCGTAGTATTCGAACCCGCCGGTGATCTTCTTTGTAAAATCAAAACCAACTTTCACATTAGGAGAAAATTCCCAACCCCGACCCGTGTTCAACCCGTGCAGCGCCCGGTCAAACGCCGGGTTAAACGCGAAGTACCAGAGCCCCAGTTTCTTATCGATGATGGGACGAAGCTCATAGTTCCAGCTGTCCTCGGCAAATTTCCGCCGCTGATATCCGATTTCCTGCGACAGGCTCAAGCCCACCGGCAAGTGCCACGACTCCGGAGCCGTAAAGCGCGGGCGAATATGATCGCCCACCCAGTCCCAGCCGTCGCCGTTCTGAATGCTCGTAAACACATAAAAGCCGGTTTCGAACCAGTCGGTCCAGCCGTGTGTGATCTCCAAAGTCTCGTGCTCGGCGTGATTCGTAGGGGCAACGCCGTTAATCACCTGCTTCGAGCCGTCCACGGTGAAGTTGGAGTGGATTTCCACCATGGTGTCGTTCTTCGGCGTCGCTTCCGAGGAGTAAACCTGGATTTCGTAGTTGTCCTGGGCGTGTGACTGCGGAATGAGGAGCAACAGATTGAGGGTCAGAAAAAGGATTCCGACCACCAGCCGCGAGAAATGTTTCACCATCATCTCTGATCTTGAGAGTCGAAATATGCGATGCGCCGCAGACTGCATGGAACGTTTGATTCTAACGGTTCGCGGTCGGAAGGGGGGAAATTCGTCACTGAGGCCATGGGAACTCTCTGTGCCCTGCGGGTGTCCAATGTTTCAGACACGCGCGTGCCTGAGAGAGGAAGATGCAATGGCATTCTCAACGGCAGGCGGTGGCTCGTCTTCGACCGGACCAAAGATGAACGTCACTCCCCTGATTGACGTTCTCCTGGTGCTCATCATCGTATTCATGGTGGTCGTAATCGAGCAGCGGTCAACCGGTTTGCAGGCGGAGATTCCACAGCAGCCCAGTCCAACCGGCAACCCGATCCCGCCGCCGCAGCGGACGATCGTGATTCAGATCCATCAGGCAAAGCCGGGAATGGAACATCCGCAGGTGATGGTGAATGAAGAATCGGTGGAATGGGACCGCCTCCGCGAACGCCTGCGAGATATTTTCGCCGTTCGCGTGGAGCGGATCGCCTACATCGAAGCCGATAACGGCATTGATTTCCAGGACGTGGCGGACGTGATTGCGATTGCTCGGGTCGCTGGCGTCGACCGCGTGGGGCTGCTGACGGAAGACGGCAACCATGCGCCGCTGACGGGACAGAAGTTCCTCAGCCAATCGCTCGGGGTCAACGTCTAGAAGCACGCGCATGGAGAGAGTCCAAGAGATGGGACATGATCCGATATAGTCCCACCAGGACGAACGCGGCTAGAACTCCAACACATGCCATCACGTCGGCGAATTCTTCGTCGGGTTTGTGCCGGTTTGCGACGAGTCGCCCGGCCAGAACGATGGCAACGGTCAATAAGGCAAGAAAGAGGCGTCGGGCTTTTGGCAGCAGTTCCCAAGTCGGAAGGAGGCGATCCCGAGCCCACAGATATCCCACTGCGCCCAGCAAGCTTGCTACGAAGCACAGGACGATGAAACTCCACCCGTGAAATCTCTCCATGGTCATGCTCACGGCTCCAACAAACGCCGCAAAAATGACGACAGCTAACATCAGCCAGCGCCACTGAGGAGATCGATCCACGCCGTTATTCTACGCCCCTCGCGATTCACACTTCAGAGCAGCTACCAGGCTATTTCAATCTCGCGCGCGGTTCTTAATCCAAATAGGCGAGCCCACAAATCCAAACGCCGCCCGAATCTGGTTTTCCAGAAACCGCTGATAGGAAAAGTGCAGCTTCACGGCGCGGTCGGTGAACAGCACGAACGTTGGCGGTGCTACTCCGGCCTGTGTCATGTAGAGGATTCTCACGCGCTTGCTCATGGGAACCGAGGCGCGTTCAAAGTCAACCGTCCTCAGAAAACGGTTCATCTCGCCGGTCGTGACGCGCTTGCGGCGCTCGGCGGCCACCTTCTCGATTAGCGGAAGAATTTTTTCCGTTCCCTTGCCGGTGTGCGCGGAGAGAAATAGCACCGGAGCGTAGGCCAGAAACTTGAGCCCGTAGCGCAGGCGCTCTTCGTAGAGCGCGCGGTCTTGCGGACGCTTGGCGTCCTGTATGCGGGCCGTCTTCGACTGGCTGATGGCGCGCTTCTCGCCGCTCGCCACCAGGTCCCATTTGTTGACCAGGATAATCACCGAGCGTCCGCTCTCGTGGGCGTAGCCTGCAATGTTCGCGTCGAGCCCGCTGGCGCCTTCGGTGGCGTCCACCATGAAGAGCACGATGTCGGCGTCTTCGATGTTCTTGCGCGCCATGACCACCGAAAGCTTCTCGGCCATCAGACGCGTCTTGCCTTTGCGGCGAATGCCGGCCGTATCGATGAAGCGAATCTTGCGGCCTTTGTACTGGATAACTTCGTCGATGGAATCGCGCGTAGTGCCGGCGACGGGTGAAACGATGGCGCGATCGGTTCCGGTGAGCTGATTCAGCAGCGTGGACTTGCCAACATTCGGATGCCCGATGATGGCCACCCTGATTTCATGCGGCTCTGCAGGGGTTGGTGTGCCTTCCCCTGTGGCTTCCTCTGTGACCTCAGTGCCTGCCCTGAGCGAAGTCGAAGGGTCCTCTGTGGTTGCCTTTGGTCTAGCGGGCAGCACAAGAAGAATGGCGTCAAGCAGATCGTCGATCCCACGCCCATGCTCGGCAGAAACCGGAAATATATTCCGCATTCCAAGCGAATGAAATTCACCCAGCAGCGAATCCTGCTTGTCGGAGTCCATCTTATTCACCGCAAGAAAGAGCGGCTTGCCGGTGCGCGCCAGCAGTCGAGCCAATTCGCGATCGGGCCCCGCGATCTCGGTACGCGCATCGACGACCATCACAATGGCCGCCGCTTCTTCGAATGCGACCTTCGCCTGACGAAAGATTTCCGCCGGTATGAAGTCTTTGTCGTCGGGAAGGATGCCGCCCGTATCCACGACCCGGAACTCGTGGCCGCGCCATTCCACGTCGCCATAGAGGCGGTCGCGGGTGATGCCGGGCTCGTCGCCGACGATGGCCCGCCGCGATCCGGTCAGGTGATTGAAGAGCGTCGATTTGCCGACGTTCGGGCGTCCGACGATGGCCACGAGTGGCGCTGGCTTCTTTTTGCTCAAAATGTGTCTTATCCCGACTCGATGAAGGTTTTACTGAGAACTGAGAACCGAGAACTGTTAGCTATTATAGAGACTCAGTGCCCTCCTCATCCCATCCCGTGTCTCCCGCTGCGGGATTCTCGCTCTACCAGTTTTTCGCGCCCGGCGGCTTGCTCTCGAAAACGCACCCCGCCTATGAGTTTCGCCGCGGGCAGTTGCTGATGGCGCAGGCAGTGGAAGAAGTGCTCGAAGAAAAGCGTCACTTGATCGTCGAGGCCGGCACGGGCACCGGAAAAACTCTGGCCTATCTGCTGCCGGTGATCCGCTCCGGCAAGCGCGTCATCATCTCGACCGGAACGAAGAATCTGCAGGAGCAGCTCTTCTTCAAAGATGTCCCGGCGCTGGAGCGGGCGCTGTTTCCCGATAGCAATCGAAAGCTCAGCGTCTGTTACATGAAGGGGCGCAACAATTATTTGTGCCGCAAGAAACTCTACGACCTGACCGGCCAGCCGGTGCTCAGCGGACTGGAAGAGATCGAGCACTACCGCGCCATCGCCGCATGGGAAAAGACCACGCGGTCCGGCGATCGCGCGGAACTCGCGGAACTGCCCGAGGCAAGCGCGGTTTGGCACAAACTCGACGCGCGGGCCGAAGCTTGCACCGGGCAAAAGTGCAGCGAGTTTGACCGCTGCTTCATCACCGAGATGCGGCGGCGCGCGGCCGAGAGCGACATCATCATCGTCAATCATCATCTGTTTTTCGCCGACCTATCCATCAAGCTCCAAGCCGAAGACGCGCCCGATGCGGGAGTGCTTCCCGAATGCGGGGCGGTGATTTTCGACGAAGCGCACGAACTGGAAGACGTCGCCGGCAACTACTTTGGGATTTCGGTCAGCAACCTGCGCATGGACGAGCTGACGCGCGACGTCGAACACCTGCTGCAGCGCGAGAAGCTCTACACGCCGCAGATGTCGGGGGCGATTCAATCGGCGCGGGAGCGTTCGCAACTGTTCTTTTCGCTGCTGCCTGCCCACGAAGGCCGCTTTGCCTTCGACTCCCGCCGCGAGTTTCTGGAAGAAAACGGCGAAGAATTTCTGGCGCTCAATCAGTCGCTCCACCGGCTGGGCGCGGAACTGGAGCAACTTCCGCAAAAGCCGGAAGAGGTCTTCACGCTGGTGCGCCGGGCAAGGGAATTGCAGGTGCTGCTTCGCTTCGTGATGGAAAGCGAGGATCCGAACACCGTCTATTGGATCGAGCGGCGTGCTTTTCGTGGAGCGCCGGGCGCCCCCGCCCGGCGGAAGTCGTCCGATGAAAGACATGCAGGCGGCCGCACGAATGTTTTTCTGCAAGCGACGCCAATCGAAGTCGGCCAGATTCTGCGCGAGTGCCTGTGGTCGAAGCTGGAGACGTCGGTGCTGACCTCGGCAACGCTGGCCGTCGGCGGCGGCTTCGACTACATACGGCAGCGGCTCGGGCTCGACCATGCGCGCGAGTTGATCGTCGCATCGCACTTCGATTACGAAAGCCAGGCAATCCTTTACGTCCCGCCCGATCTGCCCGATCCGCGCACGCCGGAGTTTGCCGCTGAGGCTGCGGGGCTGGTGCGGCGCCTGCTCCAGATTACGCGCGGACGCGCCTTCGTGCTCTTCACCAGCTACAAGCAGATGAACGAAATTTACGAGCGTCTGCTTGGCCAATTGGAATTTCCCATGCTCAAGCAGGGCGACGCTCCAAAATCGGCGCTGCTCGAGGAGTTCCGGCTCACGCCCAACGCGGTGCTGTTTGGTACATCAAGTTTCTGGCAGGGCGTGGACGTGCAAGGCGAACAGTTAAGCTGCGTGATTATCGATCGCTTGCCGTTTGCCGTGCCCAGCGATCCGGTAGTAGCGGCACGAGTGAAGGCCATAGACGCCGCCGGCGGCAACGCTTTCTTCGAATACCAGGTACCGGGCGCGGTCATCACCCTGAAGCAGGGGTTTGGGAGACTGATTCGATCGCTGCACGATCGCGGGTTGCTGGCGCTGCTCGATAACCGCATCTTGAAGAAGCAGTACGGGCGAGTGTTTGTAGAGAGCTTGCCGCCTTACCGCAGGACGACAGACTTAAAGAAGGTAGAGGAGTTCTTCGGGAGAATGTCGGATGATGTTTGATGGAGCGCCGGGCGCCCTCGCCCGGCAGGATCCTTCGACTTCGCTCAGGACAGGCTCACGAGTCGCCCGCCCCACACGAGCAGGGCGAGCAAAACTATTCTGCCGCCGGCGCTTCTTTGTCGACCACGACCTTCAAGTGCGTGGTCATGTCCTTGTGCAGTTTGATGGCGACGGTGAACTCGCCGATCGTCTTGAGCGGCTCGTGCAACTGGATTTTCCGCCGATCGATATGGAAGCTCTTTTTCTCGAGCGCTTCGGCAATATCGCCAGCCGTGACCGATCCAAACAACTGATCGCCTTCGCCCGACTTGCGCAGGAATTTCACTTCGAGCCCGTCAAACTGCTTGGCCAGCGCTTCGGCTTCCGTCTTCTCATTGGCGGAACGGCGCACGGCGGCAGCCTTCATCTGTTCGATGACGGTCTTGTTGGCGGCGGTGGCCTGAATCGCCAGCTTCTTGGGCAGCAAGAAATTCCGCCCGTATCCCTCGGCGACCTTCACCACTTCACCGCGGTTGCCCAGTTTGGGCACGTCTTCTTTCAGGATGACTTCCATGCATGACTCCGTTTCGTTGGTTGTCCCCTGTGAACCCTGTGCCCCCTATGGTGAGGATTTTTCTCAACCACAGAGGACACAGGGTTTTCACAGGGGAAACCTTGATCTTGTGTCTTCCAAAGTTACTGTGCGCGTCCAGCAAACGGCAGCAGCGCGATGTTACGCGCCTGCTTGATAGCCCGCGACAGGCGGCGCTGATGCGGCGTGCACACGCCGGTCAGGCGGCGCGGAGTAATCTTGCCGCTTTCCGCCACGAACTGCGCCAGCAGACGCACATCCTTGTAATTGACCGCTTCGATCTTCTCGACGCAGAACTTGCAAACCTTCTTGCGCCGGAAAAACTTACGCCCGCCTTCGCGGGGACCGCCGGGGCCTCCGCCCGGCCGCGGACCGCGTGGCGGCCCACTGCGCTCGGGCCGATCGCCGCCACTACGCTCGGGACGGCTATCGCCGCCGCTTGATCCCGCATGCGCGGCGGGTGCTTTTGTCTCTTCTGCCATAGTGCTCCTGCTTTCTAAGAACTCGCTTCCTAACAACTCGGGTTTGGGAAGGGCACGGCTTCAGCCGTGCCGTATAGCGTCCGAAGAAATGCGGGCTTTAGCCCCTGAGGTCGAACGCCTGTCCCGTCTGTTCACTTCCAACTAAACCGGCGCCGAGGCCGGAGCTCCGCTCACCGCTTCCGGCGTTGCCGGGGCGGGTGGCGCCGCCGGTGTTACCGGCGCGGCCGCCGCGGCGGGTTGCGCGCTGACTTTCTTCTTGGCGTCGCGGAGCTTCTTGATCTTGTCGAGCCGCTTCAGCTCTTCATCCGTACGCACCGTGAGGAACTTGATCACCGGCTCGGTCACGCGCAGGCGGCGTTCGACTTCGTGCACGGTGGCGCCGGCGGCGTCAATCAGCATCAGCACAAAGATGCCATCATTGAACTTGCCTACCCTGTACGCGAGACGGCGTTTGCCCCAAACCTCGCTCTTGGCCGTTCCTCCCGCCGAGGTCACTGAAGACTCGAGCGTGGAAATCAGCTTGTTCAGATCCTCATCCACCATGTCGGGCCGGACGATAAACATCAATTCATAGCTACGATTCATTCGTTATCTCCAAACTCTCTGTGAATTCCGTGTGGCAACGGGGCTCCGCACAAGTACTATTGCGGCTCGTCATCCGGTTCATTCTTGCGATTGAACCGGTTCATCGCCGCCGCCGGTCCTTCTTTCAAAACCACCTCAACCGCCTGTGCTGCCGTGGCGAGAACTTCGTCCACAACTTTTTCCTGCGCACGGCGGAACGGCGTCAACACATATTTCACGCCGTCCACAACTTTGCGATCGGGCGCAATTCCCAGCCGAATCCGCAAAAACTCGTCTGTATTCAGAGCGCCCAGGATCGATTCCATCCCGTTGTGCCCCGCCGAACTGCCCCGCTGCCGGATGCGAATCGCGCCCAGCGGCAAGTCGAGCTCGTCGTAAATCACAATCAGGTCACGCCCCACATCGACCTGATGTTCCGCCACCAGTTCCCGCACCGAAAGCCCACTCAGGTTCATGTAGGTTTCCGGTTTGGCCAGAACCACCGATTCACCGGCGATCGTTGCCCGCGCCGTCAGCGCGCGGCATTGGCGATTCCTGATTTCGATCCCAAGCCCGTTGGCGATCCGATCGATCGTCAAAAACCCGAGATTGTGCGGCGTGAACCGATACTCGTCTCCGGGGTTGCCCAAACCGACGATCAGTTTCACACGGATTCGCTCTTCGCTGCTCGTCGTTCGCTATTCGCCATTCGCAAAGCAAACATCCTCATGCGAACAGCGAACAGCCAGCGACGTGTTACGGCCCAAAACTAAAGGCCAGCAACTATTTCTTCTCTTTCTTCTCAGGCTTTTCAGCCTTCTCAGGCTTGGCCTTGGCCTTGGCATCGCCCTCAGCCTCGACTTCACCCTCGGCCTCCTGCTTGCCCTTCTTGATAACTTCAGGCTCAGCCGGAACTGCCGCCTCCGCCGCCACCACCTCCGGAGCCGCCACCACTTCTTCCTTCACCGTGGTGATGTGCGCGATCATCTGGTTCTCTTCGGTCAGGAATTTCAGCTTCGGATTGCGCGGAAGGTCCTTCACCCGCACTTCGACGCCGAACACCAGGTGGCTGATGTCCACTTCGATCGACTTCGGAATATCCGCCGGAAGGCACTCGATCTCGATCTCGCGCAGCAGTTGCTCGAGAATGCCGCCCTCCGTCTTTACGCCCTCGGCCTCGCCTTTGAGCACAATCGGAACCGTGACCGTCAGTTCCTGGTCCATGGCGATGCGCTGCAGATCCACGTGCAGCAGGGTTCCCTTGATCGGTTCGAACTGCCAGTCCACGATCATCGCCTTGACGCGATCGCTGTCGAGCGCCAGGTCGAAAATCGTGTTGTGCCCGCTCTCCGATTTCAGGATGCGCAGAACCTGCCGCGGATCGACCGCAACCGCGGCTGCGGTCGTTCCCGCGCCGTACACCACCGCGGGAATTCTTCCGCCCGCGCGCACGCGCCGCGCGGCGTTCTTGGTGCCGGGTTCGCGCTTCTGCGCTTCCAGTATGCTGATATCCGTTGCCGTCGCCATAATTCCGTTTCCGTCCTTATCGCTGTTCGTCGTTCGCGTTTCGCAAACCCTTTCGCTTAGGGCGAATAGCGAACCGCGTAAAACGAACGACGTTTTCTAAACAAAAAGTCTGCTCACCGAAGATTCTTCGTGAATCGACTGAATCGCCCGTCCAATCAGCCCCGCAATCGATTTCACTTTGATCTTGGCCGCATTCCGGGCCGCTTCGGTCAGCGGGATCGTATCGGTCACAACCACCTCGGTGATCGGTGAGTTCACCAGATTTTCCACCGCCGCCCCGGAAAGAACCGCGTGCGTGCAGCAGGCATACACGGCGGTGGCGCCGCTTTCCATCAGGGCTTGCGCCACCTTCACCAGCGTTCCCGCCGTGTCGATCAGGTCGTCGATGATGAGACAGGTGCGGCCGTCCACATCGCCGATCACGTGCATCACTTCGGCTACGTTCATCTCAACGCGCCGTTTATCTACGATAGCCAGCGCCGCGTCCACTTTCTTCGCGAAAAAGCGCGCGCGTTCCACGCCGCCCGCGTCCGGCGAAACCACCGTCAGGTTCGGCAGGTTCAGCTTCCTGAAGTGATCCACCAGCACCGGCGAAGCGAACAGGTGGTCCACCGGAATGTTGAAAAATCCCTGCAACTGCGGCGCGTGCAAGTCGACCACCAGGGCGCGATCCGCGCCCGCCGTGGTCAGCAGGTCGGCCACCAGCTTCGACGAAATCGGCACCCGCGGCTTGTCTTTACGATCCTGGCGCGCGTAGCCGAAGTACGGAATCACGGCCGTGATGCGCCGCGCCGAAGCCCGCTTGAGCGCGTCCATCATCAACAACAGTTCCATCAGGTGCATGTCCACCGGCTGGCAGGTGGGCTGCATCACGAACACGTCGGCCCCGCGCACGTTCTCCTGGATCTGCACATACGCTTCGCCATCCTTGAAGCGTGTGACCAGAGCCTGGCCGCGCGGCAGGCCAAGAAAGTTGCACACGTCATCGCAGAGCGCCTCGTTGGCGGTTCCACAGAAGACCTTGCATCGGTCGTCGACCCGGGCGCGCTGCTGCTTCGCTTGCGGCTTCTCGTCCATGACCGGCTTCTTGTCCGCGGCCGTTTTTTCCGCGGTGGTTTTTTCAGCAGTCGTGGTCGCCAGTGTGGCCATAGTTCAGGTCTCAGGTCTTAGGTCTAAGGTCTCAAGATTAGGGGCTAGGTCTTCCTGAGACCTGACACCTGACAACTGAGACCTGGTTTTCTGGCTGGGCCGCTAGGATTCGAACCTAGACAAAGTGCTCCAAAGGCACTTGACCTACCATTAGTCGACGGCCCAGTGAAACAATTTGCCGATTGCAAGTCAATTGTCGTTCAACCACTGCCGTTTAACAACAGTCTTTCAACAGCAGGCTTGCAACAATCGAAAATCAACATTCCAGAATCCTTTTCCCATACTGCTGGCGCGTCAACGTACGGGTCGCCACGGCCTTGAGCCCCTGCTTTTGCAGACGCTTTGCCGCTTTCGCGGCGCCGGCTGACGACCGGAACAGCCCGTAAAGGGTTGACCCTGATCCGGAGAGCGAAGCGTAACTCGACCCCGCGCGCTCCAGTGCACCTTTTATGTCACGCAATTCGGGATATTGAGGAAAGACGACTTTCTCGAAGTCGTTTTCAATCCCGGTACGGACAAGGTCGAGAAGCAAGTTCCCGGCCCGGCTCCCGCCTTTTGCGGAAGCACCGGTGTTGGGGTAACCACTCAGCCACGCCGACAGCACGCAGCCAACCTCAAACAGTCTATCGGACGCTCCAAGCCGAGTCAATTGATGATTCTGTGTGGTGACAGTCTGTGTGGTGACGGGGCTCTGCCCCGTCCCAGCTCGCGTAGGGACAGCCGCCCCCGGCTGTCCAGCCGAGCGAAGCTCGGCAGCTCTTTCCCGCCGCACAAGAGCATCCCAATCGGCAAAGGCCTCAGGCGTAGAAACCCCGACCTCCGGCGTCACCACCACCATTGGCAACGAAGGCAGATCGGGGAGGGGATAAACTTCCTCGCCGCGGCCGACTCCGAGCGCCGTTCCGCCCACCAGAAACAGTGGCAGGTCCGAGCCGATTTCAGCCGCAATGCGCAGGCGCGCCGTCCCAGACAATTTCTTCTTCAGCGTCCGCTCCAGCGCGACCATGGTTGCCACCGCATTCGAAGACGCCGCGCCCAGCCCTCCCTGCACCGGCAGGCGCTTCTCGATTTCGATGCTGATTCTGCCCTTCGCGCCGAGTTCGTCCATCACTCGCTCAGCCATGCGATAGCAGGTGTTCGACGAATCCAGCGGAACCCGCGGATCGTCACACAGAATCTCAATCCCGCTGCCCCGCCCAACGCTCACCCGGATCACGTCATGCAGCGCAATCGTCTGGTAGACCGTGCGCAGATCGTGAAATCCGTCCGCCCGCGCAGCGCCAATGTAGAGCCCGAGATTGATCTTCGCAAAAGAACGCACCGCGACTGTCATGGAAGAGGAATTGTAAGCGATTTGGGTTACATGGAGCGATGGGCGCCCTCGCCCGTCCTGCGATGTCCTGTAACATGGTGGCAGAAAACCTGCGCTGTCATCCTGAGCGCAGCCGAGCCATGCGCAAAGCGATGGCTCGGCGGAGTCGAAGGACCCCTACCACCGCATAAGGCAACGGGGCGCGATAACTCCAAAACATTACTACCGTCTAGCGGCGTCCAAGCGACGGGCGATTCTTGGGTCGTGAGTGTAATCGGCATGTTTCGCCAACTGAGAACTAGCTTTTTGTAATTGTCTAGTTGCCAATTGCCGATTCGAAAATCGCTTCTGCTGCGGCAACGACAAGTGTGCAATATTGCTCAGTCAACTACCATTCGGTTCCTTATAATCGGCCCTCAAGAAATCTGCGAAAACAACAAATTGGAGGCCGCCATGGCGGACGGACCCTACGGCAGTATCCAATTCTCGTATAGCGGGGGTAACCACGCGTTCTTCGATACTCGCAGTGGCAACGTTTGGGAATATGGCGACAAGGGCAACTTTAAACAGCACTACAAAGTCCATGAATTCGGTAAGGATCACGATCGCGATCACTGACGCTAAGAGGAATGGGGCCGGAAACCCCTTCTCTTTGCACTAGTGGATAGCCACGTTTTCGGAATGAAGGTTCTCTAGTCGTGGAGAACAAACGTTCAGAAGTGAGCTGTGGACTTGCCCTGGCTGATCTTGGGAACCACAGTCTCAGGTGCCCTTCCTTGCCAATATGGGCGAGCAACAAGAGAGTCCGGGCAATCGCTGGAGGAAGAAGTATGTTTCACTTGATCTGGTACATCCTGATTGGGCTAATCTCGGGGTTTATCGCGAAATCGGTGATGCACGTGCACATGACGATCTTCTGGACGATCGTGCTCGGCATCATCGGATCGGTCATCGGCGGCGGCGTTACCCACATGTTTTCGCGCCCGACGAATAACCGATATCATCCCGCTGGCCTCATTTTTTCCATCCTGGGGGCGATCCTGGTTCTCTTCATTTGTTTTAAGCTGAAGATTCATTTTCCCCAGGTCAACCCGTTCTAGCTCATCGACGCAGGTTTGTGTAGAGCGGACACTCCTGTCCGCTGCCTTTGCCTCTGATCTTTGGCAGCCGGGTGCGTCACCCTTCGTTTTTTTCCACGTCCGCCGGCCCAGTGGGATTTTGTGTGGCGCGGGCCGGGTGCCCCACCCTTCGTTTTGTGAAGGGTGGGATTTGAGCCGCCAGTCGCATGAGGGTACCTCAAGCACTCCAAACGCATTTACCGAGAACTGAGAACCGGTGCGCTACTGCTGTACACTTCCAATTCATGCCCGTCGTCACCTATCTCGAAGCCATACGCCAGGGAATCTGGGAAGAAATGGAGCGTGACCCGACGGTCTTTTGCCTGGGCGAAGACATCGGCGTCTACGGCGGCGCTTTCAAAGTCACCGAAGGCTTCATTGACCGCTTCGGCCCCGAGCGCGTGATCGACACGCCGATTGCGGAATCGGCCATCATGGGCGCCGCTTTCGGTGCGGCTCTTACTGGCCTGCGTCCCGTGGCCGAATTCCAGTTCATGGACTTCATCGGCTGCGCCTTCAACCAGATCGTCAACATGGCTGCCAAGTCGCACTACCGTTGGGGAGCGCCAGCCCCGCTGGTGCTGCGCGGCCCGAGCGGCGGGAACGTGCATGGCGGGCCCTTCCATTCGCAGAATCCGGAGATGTGGTTCGTGCACGCGCCCGGATTGAAGGTAGTCTGCCCGGCAACGGCCTACGATGCCAAGGGACTGATCAAGGCGTCGATCCGCGACCCCAATCCCGTGATCTTTTTCGAGCACAAGTATCTCTACCGAAGAATCAAAGAAGAAATTCCAGACAATATTCCAGACAACGACTACGTGGTTCCGCTCGGCAAGGCGCGAGTCGCGCGCGAGGGCCGTCACCTCAGCGTGATCACCTACGCCGCCATGCTGTACACGGCGCTCGAAGCCGCGGAAATCCTGAGCCAAGAGGGAATCGAGATCGAGATTCTCGACCTGCGCACGGTCTCGCCGCTCGATCGCGAAGCGATTGCCACCACCGTGAAGAAGACCAACAAAGTCATCGTTCTTCACGAACACGCGCGCACAGGCGGACTGGCTGGAGAAATTTCCGCGATTATCAACGAAGAAGCGTTCGACGATCTCGATGGCCCCATTGTCCGGCTGACGTCGCTCGACACGCCGGTTCCGTTTTCTCCGCCGCAGGAGGAATTTTTTCTTCCCAAAGTTTCCGATCTGGTGCGCGAGGCTCGCCGCCTCCGGGCTTACTGACGGCATGCTTTTCTTGCCATCGGAAGGGAGTATGGGAATGACGATTGGCCGCAAGCTTTCCTGCGTCACCATAATTGCTGCTTTAGCTTGTTCGATTTTTGTCGTCGCGAAACCCAAGGGCAAGGACAAAGAGAAAGAGAACAACTCTGAAGTCAAATTCACCGCGCGCACTGAACTGGTGCTGATCCCAACCCTGGTGACCGACAAGTCCGGCAATCACATCAGCGGCCTGAAGAAAGAAGACTTCACGGTGCTGGAAAACGGCGCCGAGCAAAAGATCGCCACGTTCGAGGAAATCACCAGCGACGCGCACCGTTGGTCGCGCCCTAAGAGCCCGAACGAGTTCAGTAATTCGCTGCCTGGCGAATCGTCGAACCGGCGCATCACGCTTATGGTACTCGACCTTATTAACACGCCTTTCATGGATCAGGCGTACGCCCGCAAGGATTTGCTCAAGTATCTAACACAATCGGTGGATCAGCGCGAGCCCACCGCCCTCTACACCCTCACCCGCACCGGCATTCACGTGATCCATGACTTCACCACCGACCCTCGCGTCCTGGTGGCGGCACTGCACAAGGTGAAAGGCGACACGTTCCAGATGGTCGACAGCCCGGAAGATGTGGAGGCCATGACCGGCAGCGCCAGTCCCGATGGCAGCGCCGGTGTCGATCCCGGAACCGTACAAACCGAAGCCGACAAACTCCAGACCATGATCGAAGACGCCGAACTGAATTTTCAGTCGTTCCAGCAACGCCTTGCCATCACCTACACCTTGCAGGGAATGCAACAGGTATCGCAGGCGCTGGCGGGGTTCCCCGGGCGCAAGTCGCTGATTTGGGCGAGCGGCGGATTCCCTTTCAGCGTGAGCGATACCACCATGCAGCTCGCGCCTGCCGGCCGCGATTCTCTCGTCGATGTGCTGCCCCTGTACGAACACACCTGGCAACTGCTGAACGATGCACAGATATCGCTCTACCCTGTGGACGTCAAAGGACTGCAAACTCTGATGCCCAGCGCTTCCTCTCGCAACCCGGGAAAGAACTACGCCCGCAACATGAGCTGGCGGCAAATGGATACCCAGTCCACCCTCCAGACCTTTGCGTCCATGACCGGAGGGCGCGCCTATTACAATTCCAACGATCTGGTAAAGGGCTTTCGCGATGCGGTGAACGATTCCGCTGAATACTACATGCTTGGCTACTATCTGGATCGGTCGAAGACCAAGGCTGGCTGGCGCAAGCTCGCGGTCAAAGTGAAGCGCGATCACACGGAAGTGCGAGCGCGCAGCGGCTTCTTTGTGACCAATGCCACGGTCGATCCGGAGAACAGCCGCAACAACGACATTTCATCGGCATTGCAGTCGCCTTTGGACTACACATCGCTGGCGCTGGTGGCGCGCTGGGACAAAATCGAGCCGGGCAAGGAGCCGAGCAAGAAGCATGTGAATTATCAGATGCATCTGGCGCCAGATGTGGCGCTGATCGACGGCGCCGACAATAACCATATTGCGCTGGACTTCGTCGCGCTGGCGAAAACGCCCGACGGCAAGCAGGTCGATCAGCCCATGGGAAAGAAATTTGACACCCATCTGCCGGCCGAGCAGTTGGCGTCGATTCGCCAGAACGGCGTTGGCTACAGAGGCGCCCTGGAGCTTGCGCCTGGAGAATACACGGTCCGTTTCGTTGTCCGCGACAATCTTAGCGGACGCATCGGCTCGGTTGCCGCGCCCTTGAAGGTAGAATGAAAACGAGTTCGTGCGTGGTTGCAATTCGCCCGTGAAGCTCTCCGAGGGTCTGAAATGCGCAACTTCATTCTGGGGATGGTCATCACCATTTTAGTTCTGCTGATTGGCGGCCTTGGCCTTGCCCTGCTCGGCTTTTTGCCGACCCGCGCCAACAGCGCTCCGCCTGAGATGGAAACCCACATCGCCATGAGCGCGCTCGACAATTCGGTCGAGCGCCATGCTCCGCGCGTGAACAATCCCGTGCCCCCCACCGACGAGAATCTGATCGAGGGCCTGAAGATCTACACCATGAATTGCGCCCTTTGCCATGGTGGCATCGACCGCCAGCCCTCGGCGCTCGGGAAATCCTTCTATCCCCCGCCTCCGAACCTCATCCTTAGCCCGCTGGATGATCCGGAATGGCGCGTGTTCTACGTGATTCGCACTGGCATCCGCTATACGGGCATGCCCGCCTGGGACAAGTCGCTCCCTGAGTCTGACATTTGGAAACTGACAGCATTCCTCACCCGCGTAGATAAGCTGCCACCCGCCGTGCAGGACTATTGGAAGAAGTCCAGTGGCGTGAACCCTCCCACCGGAGAAGAGGAGAAACACGATCACAAGTAGAAGGTAGTGTGGTGGCGGGGCTCTGCCCTGGGCTCTGCCCCGTCCCCGCACTGACGCTATCCAGGCGGATCGCTGAAATTGATGGTGATCACGGTTTGAGTAGCGGAGGCGTGGCCGTTCGCACTGTAGGGCTGGAACCGCCACTGCTTGACGGCGGCAATCGCCGCCCGGCCCAAAACATAATATCCACGAACGATTTTCAGATCCTCGACGGTGCCATCGCGCCCAATCACCGCCTGCAGCACGACCGGTCCGTGAAGTTTCTGCGCCAGGGCTTCGGGAGGATATACCGGATTTACGGTGTGCACCAGCAGGGCTCGGGCTGCCTGTTCGCTCACCACAACCGGCTCATTTTCGGTAGATTGGGATTGCCGAATTGCAGGCTGCGCCGGCGCCTCGGAGACCGGCATCAGCGCCGGATTCACCGCAACCACCACCGGCCGTTCCATCGGCTCGGAGTTTCTCATGCTTTCTGGAATCGCCCCTCGTTCCCTGCGGATGGGCGCCGCGCCTTGACGCTCCAAGACCGGCGCGGGCAGCGCTAAGTCCGGAGCCTTGGGCAAGGCTATGCGCGCCTCCGGCACCGTCGACTCCGGGGCAACTACCGCCAGCGCCGGTGTCTGCGCATCGGAACTGGCGGCATCTCGGCTGAAGTACTCATCCTGCGGCGGGTAATCGCCGGCGGAACCGGCGGGTAGCGCGCCCGTCTTGTTCGTATGGAAAAGCGCCGCGACCGATTCCCGCAAAACCCGGAACCTTCCCTCCGGCGTCCGCGACAAAAATTCGACAGCCCCGCGCGATCGCCACAGGCAAAATGCCGCCGCCAGCACAAGCACTGCGGCACAGGCTGCGCGGAACCCTAGCGCATGGCCGCGCCTTCGTGGTTCTTGTTTGTTTTTCGCAATGTTTCTCTCAATGTCTCTCTCAATTCCGCCGTTGCCAAACCCCTCCGGCGCACTCGCTTCCGGGGCATTGGCGGGCTGATCCCGCTGACTGCGCTCTGGCGCATCACCGCCCACGGAAATTGTGTTGGGGCTTTCGCGGCTGGCGCTGGCTTCCCCTGCTGGCTCCGCCGTGTCCTCTGCGCGCAATGGTTGCATCTGCGCAGACGCTTTTGCCAGCACCGCGTCGGCTTCCTCGGGGGAAATTGGACGATAGATAAGAAAATCGAGCCGGTTGTCGCGCAGTTCCGCCGGCCTCGGCTCATGATCGACGATGGCGATCGCCACGGTGTCGCCGTTCGACGCCGACTCGCGAGTACGCTTCAACAGGAAGCTCGCCTCCGGTTGGTCGGCCCAGTCCGCGATCACGCACGAAAAGTTCTGCTTCGTCCCTTTTTCGATGGCCGAAAAGATGTCCGAACCGGCTTCAACGCGAATCCCTGCTCTCTCGCAGGCCGCCGTGATGGCGGTGTTCGTCTCGGTGCTTTTTGAGAACAATAGGGCGCGGAAAGCCATCGCGGCAATAGCTTATCCGGTTTCTCATTACCACAACAGGTAACCAGCGTGTAGTCGGCCAGCGGAATCTGGCCATCGCTCCGATATGCGGCGGGTGACTTTCGTAACCGGCCTCGTTGCACGTGTGGGGACGGGGCTTTGCCCCGTCCAGCGGGGCGAAGCCCCGCCACCACACATTCCTCGGCAATGTCAGATCTCAGCCCACTCTCCGGATAACTCATGGCAAAGCTTCTGCTGCATTTCCTGCTGCCGGTCCTGCATCTTCCGCTGCAGATCCTGCAGCTTTTTATCGATGTCTCTCAAGTCGATGTCTTTCGAGTGCAATGTCTGCTGCACCTTCTCCATGATGGACGGAGCCATGCGGGCGATTTCGTCTCCGGCTCGGTTGATGGCCTGCTCGGTCTCGGCGGTGATGTCGGGAACGTCAAAGCTGTCTTCCCGCAGGCTGCCGGAATCCTTCTTCTCGGGAAGAGTCAGGGTCAGGTTCTGCTCTCTCTTCTCCCGCATAACGGTCACGGCCGCCGCGCGGCTCGGCGATGACCGCAGAGCATGCGTGAAGTCGGAGGTATCGTGCACCGGCTGGCCGTTAACTTTGACAACCACATCTCCGGCGTGGAATCCGGCCTTGTCCCCGCGACTGCCTTTCTCCACCGAGCGCACCAGCACGCCGTTGCCGCCCTTGACGCCAAAGAAATCTCCCAGTTGCTCAGTAATGTTTTCCACCATCAAGCCGCTGCGCAACCCGGAGTGGACGACCACCACCGAGACGGGGAGGTCGAAGTCGGGCAGCGTCGGCATCGGCATCTTCGGCAACTCCGGCATCTTTGGATCCCATGTCATCGACTTGTGCCGGTCGGCAAGTTGCACTTTGACGGTCATCGGTTGACCGTCGCGGCTGATGCCGAGATTCACCACGCGGCCCGCCGGCGTTTCCTTAATCATCCGGCGCAATTGGGCAGCACTCTCCACCGCCGTACCGTTGAGGCTCACGATGACGTCGTGCTCGTGCAGCCCGGCTTTCCCGGCAGGAGCGTCCTGGTCCACCATGGTGACCTCCGCTCCGTGCTCTTCCTTGAGTTTCAACGCTCCCAGCCGCTCGGGAGAAACGTCGGCGATGTCCACTCCGAGATACGACGATCCGCCGCCGCCCTCTTCCGACCCGTAACCCCAACTCCAGCTGTCGCCCGTGTCCCCGTGCGGCGACTCCGCGGGTTGCGCGCTAGCCACCAGCGTTAAAAGAAACACGCAAAACAGGAAGCGATGAATCATAAGCCCTCCCGAATAAACCACCTGTCGTTGTTCGTTCGTCGTGGATTGTGTGGTGGCGGGGCTTTGCCCCGCTGGGACGGGGCGGAGCCCCGTCACCACACGAGCACGACCAACGACCCATACCGCTAGCGGCTGACGCGGCGGAAGTTGACATTCCCAGAATTCGTCCGGACCTTCAGCACCGGCCCGCCACCGTTGAGTTGGCCCTCTGCGGTCACTGTCTTCGGTCCCCATGGTCCGCCTTCACTCGACACATGAATATCGGAGAAATCACTGCGGATCGTGTGGCCATTGGCGATTTCGACTTCCGCCCGAATGGAGATCGCCAGATCGTTGGCAAGATAGACGGTGACGTCGCCGGCTGAGGTTTCCAGCGTGGAGTTGCGACCGCTAGCCCCGTTCCCAGCCCCATTCGACGACAGTAGTTTCACGATGATTCCCCCAGCCGCAGTTTCGGCCTGCACCGACGTCGCGCCGTCCAATTGAATGCTGCCTCCACCGGTCTGGGCCCGAACCCGTCCTTTGGCGGAAGCCAGCCGGATGCTGCCCGCGCCCGTCTCGATTTCCGCTGGCCCTCCGATCTCGCCCAGGTCCACGCTCCCGCCGCCGGTCGTTGCTTTCACCGTTCCGCTACACTTGTCCACGCGAATACTACCCGCGCTCGTCTCCAGTACCGCGCCTTGCAGCCCGGAAAGAACGACTACGCTTCCCCCGCCGCTTTCCGCCTTGATGTCGCCCTTGGCGGACGCAATCTTGATGTTTCCTCCGCCCGTCTGCAGAGTTACGTTGCCTTGCACGCTCCCGACTTCAATCGTGCCGCCACCCGTCTCCGCCGTCACTTCGCCGCCGATATCATCCAGGTGAAGATTCCCGCCGCCACTGCTGAGCTCCGCACGTCCGGCAATCCCGATTGCGTTTACGTTGCCGCCTCCGGTCTCAATCTTGGCGAAGTCCAGGTTCCGCGGCACATTGATGACGAACTCATCCGAGCATCTGCGATCGCGCCCGCCCGACTCGGCCACCATCCACGCTGTGTCTCCTTTTACAGACGTGCTGACTCTATAAGACTCAAATTCGCGGCGGGCCTTCTCTTCTGAAGACGTATAAGCTCGACGATGAATGACGTATGTGATCCCCGCTTGCGATCCACCCTGGACCTTTATCGAACCCGAGGCTAGCTTTACCCGGAGGTTCTTCGCGGTACCGAGAGTTCCGGTCATTTCCTGGACCCAGTTGTTGCCTTCGCGATAGACCCGAGCTTCCTGGCACAGAGCCAGAGATGCCAGCGCAACCACCGATACTGCAATGCTGGCGACTTTGATTGCTTGCTTCAAATGAATGTTCTCCTGTACCGCATAAGTCGACTGTTCCTAATCCATCTCCGGCATTTGCGCCAGCATCGTACGAGCCTGCGAACGAATCGAGACGTTCTGATCCGTCTGCGACAACCGGGTCAGCACCGATCGAACATTGCTGTCCGTCTTCATCGGCTCCACTAACCGCAAGGCCTGCATCCGAACGCCGGAGTTCGTGTCGCTGATCAGCGCCCGCAAAACTCCATCCCGCACTCGCGCATCCTGTCGCACAAAACTACTCAGCCCATCCAGCGCCTTCAAACGCACACCCGGATTGGTATCGTTCTGCAACGCATACATCAGCGCTTCCCGCACACGGGTATCGTCGGGAGCCTGGGTGAGCAGATCCACCGAGTCCATGCGCACTCCCGAGTTGTAATTGTTGCGTGCCGCGAATAACAGCAACTGCTGGATGCGCTGGTCGTTCAGCGAACCCTGCGCTTCCTGGGTAAGAACCGTGTCGTACTTGATGCTCACCTGATTCGATCCCGGCTCTTGCGTCACCGAGCGGATGCCCGCGATCGACGACTCCACCGGTTGCGTAAGGGGCAAATTGCCGCTGCCCGTGTCGACCGAGCCCGTCACCGCGGCATTGCCGCCGCGCGCGGAAAGGAAGTTGTAAGTGGCGCCAATGCCACCGCCAAATCCCACAATAAAAATCGCCGCCGCCAGCGCCGGCGCCATCCGAATCTGCCGCAGCCAAGCTCCCGGCTCAAACATCAGCCGCTGCCAGAAGCCTCCCGGCTGCGTCGTTTCCAGCGCTTCCTGCAGCCGCATCCGCGACGACGCCAGCAGATTCGGAGCCGGCTCCGCCACCGTTTCCGAAAGCGTCGCGTGAAACTTGCGTGTCGCTTTCAACTCGGTGGCGCATTCCGGACACCGCCCCAGATGCTGCTCTACCTCGTACCGGGCATCGTCTTCCAGTTCGTTGTAAACGTAGAACAGAATGTTTTGCCGCACCCAATCACATTTCATTTTCGTATCCCTTCGCGGGAAGTAAATAGAAAGTCATCGCATCTCCGCCAGCGCGCTGCGCAGTTTTTGTGTCGCGCGAAACAACGTATTCTTCGCCGTCTCTTCCGTCGTATTCAGCATCTCGCCCACGGTGCGCAACTTCAGCCCGTGATAATGCTTCAACTCGAACACCATCCGCTCGCGAGGCGTAAGCCTGGTCAATGCCGCTCCAATCTTTCGCCCCAGTTCCCGCCGCATCAAATCGCGCTCCGGATTGGCTCCCGAGCGTGCGTCCGCAAACTGTTCCAGCCGGCTGTACTCTTCGCCCGACGCGTCCACCGCTACCGGAGCTTCTTCCTTGCGCACATTCCGTTTTCGCAGATGATCGAGGCAGAGATTGGTAACGATACGGTAGATCCAGGTGTAGAAGGAACACTCGAATCGGAAACTGCCCAGGTTCTTGTAGGCCTTGAGGAAGGCCTCCTGATAAACGTCCTGGGCGTCCGACTCCGACCCCGTCAGGTGCAGCGCCAGGCGCAGCACCGGCTGATCGTAATGACGCACCAGGACCTCGAAAGCCGCGCGGTTTCCCTGCTGCGCCTCCCGGATCAGGCTCGTGTCGTCAATGCGGTTGCTCTGCGCTGCCAAGGAGCCCCTCATATTCCAATACAACGTGGGGTTCTGGTTGCCGCTGTCCTGTGCCGCCCGCTTCGGACGGGAAATCTCGCCAACCGGAATTGCGACTGCGTAAGAATCGGCCGGCATCGTCTATCTCTATCCCCTACAAGTGTCCTGTCCTTGCCGTGCAGGGAAATAGACGAGGCAGCAACCCGAACGTTAGCAGGTTATCAGGAGTTGGCCCTTGGTTTGCTTGACAGTTGGGTTGTGTAGGGACAGGCGTGTGTGGGGACGGGCGACCTCGCCCGTCCAAGCCGAGCAAAGCTCGGCAGCCGCCGGCGACCGAGTCAACTCTAATAACCCGCTACCAGCTTCAAAACTTCAGCCGCATTTCGTTCGTAGCCTCAAACCCCAGCTTTTCATACAAGGGCCGCCCTTCGGCGCTGGCATGCAAATTAACGGCGCGAAAGCCCCGCTGCTTGAGCCATTCCAGGATGGTCAGCATAACTTGCCGCGCGATGCCCCGCTTCCGAAACTCTGGCTCGGTGTAGACATTTAAGATGACTGCCCGCTCGGTGCAAGGGTCCCTGGGATTCGCCGGCCACGGACCGAGCAGCACCCCACCGCCGCCAGCGACGCGGCCCGAGCCATCCAGCGCCAGCCAATGGCGATAAGAGCCGTCCGCCAGAGCCCGCGTCAGCCACGGAGCGGCAACTTCCACCATGCGATCGAGTTCTTCGACCGTACCTTCGCCCATTTCGCGAAACATCGACCGCCGGTGATGAAGAATAATCGCCACCTCGTCCGGCCGCGCCTCTCGAATCTTGATCTCAACCTGCGCCATTTTCGTGTCGTGTCTCCAAAGCCCTCAAAAGGTACAATAAACGCAGGGTCACCGCCGAGGCTAGCTGGATTCCATGTACGAATTAACCGTAGAAGACACATTCGCCGCAGGCCATTACCTGCGCAACTACAAAGGCAAGTGTGAGAACCCGCACGGCCACAACTACAAGATTCGCGTGACCCTCGCCGGCACGGAACTCGACAAGGCCGGACTGCTGCTCGATTTCAAAGACCTGAAAGAAGTCATGAAACACGCCATCGATCGTCTCGACCATCAGATGATCAACGATATCGAGCCCTTCACCGTCCTCAACCCCTCCGCCGAAAATCTCGCAAAGTATTTCTACGACGAGACCAACACGCGCTTAGGCACGGTAACCAACGGCCGGGTGAGAGTGAAGAACGTCACCGTTTTCGAAACCGACACCACGACCGCGCGCTACAGCGAGTGAAATGAATTGAATCATTGAATCATTTAGTCATTGAGTCATTGGTTTTGAATTTCAATGATTCAATGCCTCAATGATTCAATGACTAAATTTTCAATGACCCGATGCAGGTAACCGAAATCTACAAGTCGCTCCAGGGCGAATCGACGTATTCCGGCCTGTCCTGCGTCTTCGTGCGCCTTACTGGATGCAACCTGCGCTGCTCCTGGTGCGACAGTGAGTTCAGTTTCCAGGGTGGGCAAAAGATGGAGCTACAGGAGGTGCTCATCGAAGTCGCCCGTCTGAGCCCCGGCGGCGGACTAGTCGAGATTACTGGCGGCGAACCCATGTTGCAGGAGCGCGAAGTCATCCCGCTGATGGAGCAACTTCTAGACGCCGACTACCAGGTGTTGCTTGAAACCAGCGGCGAACGTCCCCTGGCGCGCGTCCCCAAGCAGGTCATCAAGATCGTCGATGTGAAGTGTCCGCACTCCGGCGAACCAGACACCTTCGCGCTCGAGAACCTGAAGGCGCTGCGGCCGCACGATGAACTCAAGTTCGTCTTGACCGACCGTACTGATTACGAATTCGCCCGCGACTTCATCCTGCATCATGGACTGGCCGAGCGCGTTCACGCCATTTTATTTTCACCCGCATTCGAAAAAACGGCCTCCGGCTCGCGAGACACTTCGCATTGTCAACTCGACCCGCAAGCACTTGCCCGGTGGATCCTCGCTGACAACGTTCCTGCGCGGCTCAGCCTGCAAATTCACAAACTGATCTGGGATCCCGCCGCCAAGGGCGTGTAGCCGTCCCATCCCGCAAATTCGCGCCCTAGATATGAATTGTCATCCTGAGCGAAGCGAAGGACCTGCTTTCTTGTCAGCACGCGAGACAGCAGGTCCTTCCCCTTCGGCTCCGCTCAGGGTCAGGATGACAACTTGGATTTGTGCCAGCCCCCTACGCCGTCCGCGCCCGCACCCGGTTCTCTGCCCGCAGATGCGCCACCACCAGCCGTATGTCTTCGAAGCTGATATAGGGCGGCAGGGCGTCCTTAATATCCTTCAGCCTCTCGATGCCCTGCTTTACGCAAGCCGCCTCAATCAGCGGCTGCGCATCGGGCGAAATCCACGTGGGCTCCAATTTCACCTGCCCCGTCTCAATCAGGCTGGCCACGGTGCAGACAACAGTTGAAATCTGCCGCGCCCGAATGCGGGCAATCTCCTCGAAGTGGCGCCCTTCGTTCAAAAGGCGAAGCGTCTGTTCCGCCGGAGTTGGCTCCTTGGCCGCCGACGGAGTTGCGCGCGCTCCATCGCCAAAGCTCCGCAGAGCCTGAAGAATGTCCGCGCCGTAAACATCTGCTTTCTTTTCGCCAATGCCCGGCACTTGCTTCAACTCCACAAAATTGGCGGGCCGCCGCCGGCACAACTCCTCCAGCGTGCTGTCGTGCAAAATAATGTACGCAGGCACTTTGTTCTCCCGCGCCATGGTTCGCCGCCATTCGCGCAGATACTCCGCCAGTGCCGGATCCGCCTCCGCCGGCACGGAATCCCGTACCCGTGGTTTTTCGCGCGTTTTTTCGCGCATTTGTTCGGACGACAGAAGCGGGGTGTAGAAGGACGGAGAAGGCGTGGGCGGAAAGAACGTCTTTCGCGCGGCCTCCGGCACGGCAACGCTCACGATTTCCTTCTTCAGCCACTCCGGCCTGGTGCCGCAATTGTCGCAGCCGCCGCAATTCTGCCATTTCGGAACCTCTCCGAAGTGCAGGCATATCTGGCGGTGGCGGCAGCCGTGGGAATCCGCGAACCGGCTGATCACGCGCTTGCGTTCGGCTGACCGCTCGCGCTCGGCGTCATCCGAAATCTGGCGGATGAAGTAATCCAACAAAACGTGGTCCTGCTTCTGCCAAAGCAGCGCGCAATCCGCCGGCCGCCCATCGCGCCCGGCGCGGCCCGCCTCCTGGTAGTACTGCTCAATCGACTTCGGAAGCGACAGGTGAATCACCGCCCGCACCGCGGGCTTGTTGATGCCAAGGCCAAACGCAATCGTTCCCACCAGCACCCGCACTTCGTCCGACATCCATCGTTCCTGATTCTGCCGCCGCATGGGCGCTTCCATCTTCGCGTGGTAAGGAATCGCCGCAATCCCGCTCTCCTCCAGGTATTCGACCGTCTCTTCCACCCGGCGAATCGTGGGCGAGTACACGATCACACTCTCCCCCGCGTAGTGCCGCAACGCCCGGCTGAGCAACTCCATCTGCGTTCGCGCCTCGCACTCGTGCACCACGTAGCGCAAGTTCTCGCGATGGAAGCTGGCGATGTAGAGATGGGGATCGCGCATCTGCAACTGTTTCAGAATGTCGTGCCGCACTTGCCGGGTTGCACTCGCCGTGAACGCCGCAATCGGAAGCTTCGGAAAGCGCTCCCGCAGCCGGCTCAGTTGGCGGTATTCAGGACGAAACTCGTGCCCCCACTCTGAAATGCAATGCGCCTCATCGACCGCAAAAAAACCCACCGGCACCCTAGCCAGCCAGTCGAAAGTATTTTCAGCGGCCAACCGCTCCGGCGAAAGATAAAGCAGCCGGTATTCTCCGCGCGCCGCTTTTTCCATCACCTGCCGCCGCTCCGAAGAATTCTGAAAACTATTGATCGCCGCCGCCGGAATGCCCATTTGCGCCAGTTGCGCCGCCTGGTCCTGCATCAGCGCGATCAGCGGAGAAACCGCCACCGCTGTCTTCCCGGAAATCACCGCCGGAAGCTGGTAGCACAGCGACTTCCCGCCTCCGGTCGGCATCACCACGCAAGTATCGTGCGCCGCCAACAGACTCCGTATAACATTCTCCTGCTTGGGGCGAAACTCGTGGTATCCCCAATAGCGCCGCAGCGCTTCCGCCAAGTTTGGACCAGCTTCGGCCATTCTTCCTTCAGGCATTCTCGGCAGTATAGCCTTAGACCGGTTGGCGAAGTCTGTGAGCGTTCGACGTAGGATTTGTGATGAATCAAGAGCTTTAACCGCAGAGGACGCAGAGTTCGCAGAGAATTTATTGTCTCTGAGCTGGTTTTGCGCTGTTCCTTCCTGTCTCACTCCGCGTTCTCTGCGCTCTCTGCGGTTCAAGCTTCCACTCGATATCGGGATGAGGAAGGCGATCAGCAAAAAAGGCCAGCTTGAAGGCCGGCCTTTTTCTTGATTCCAGCTTTTCGCGGGCGAGGGCGCCCGCGCCACACACTACTTCTTCGGCGCGATCGCGTCTTTCGCGGCCTTCGCCACGCGGAACTTCACCACTGTCTTCGCCTTGATCTGAATCGGTTCGCCGGTTTGCGGGTTGCGTCCCATGCGGGCCTTGCGATGCGCCTTCACGAGACGGCCGAGGCCGGGCACAACGAACACACCGTTCTTCTTCGTCTCTTTAATTGCAACGTCTGCCAGGTGCTCCAGAAAAGTCGCGGCCGTCTTGTTGTTGGAGCCGAGCTTCTCGGCCAGGTGGCGAGTGAGTTGAGTCTTGGTCATACCAGAAGCCATGAATTCCTCCTTCAGAACTTACAAGTTTGCTTGTATCCAGCGCATGATAACGCACCGCGCTGTGGAAAAGTAGCACTTTATGCAGATTTTATGCGGTTTCCAGGAAGGTACCCCTTGAAATTCGGCATAAAATGAGGGTCGGGCAGCCGAAGAGGGCCAAAATGGCCGGGTGCGCAGGGAAATGGCGATCCTACGCACGCGGAGTCTCCGTTACGGGTCGTACACGGCCGTGTGCATCCCGGCATGGCGAGCGGCTTCTTGCATCTCTTCGAGCTTTTGTTTTTGCTGGTCGAGTTGTTGCTCCATTTGTTTCAAGCGCTCCACGCGCTGCGCCTGACGGCGGTTGTACTCCACGCCAGCATAGGGAGCGTAGGGGGAGTTCGGATCGACAAAATGAATGGATGCCCTGAGTTTGTCGATCTGCGCCTGCTGATTCGCAATCGTATTCTTCTGCGCCAGAATCTGTTTCTTCCAGTGCTCCGCGACGCGCTGGTCGTCAGCACGCTGTCCGGCAGCCTTCCGGCTGGCGGCGGCATCCGCGGGCGACGGTGTTGCAGGGATGTTGTTTCCCTCGGTCGCGCCCGTGTCCCCGTCAGGATTCTTGGGAAGGTCTGCGTTGGTGATTACCTTCGGCGGAGTGGTAGACGTCTCGGCAGCTTTTTTCTCCCGGTTTTCGCGGGCAGCGTCGCCGAGCGACTGGCTGTAACCCGCAACGCCCGTTAGGAACAGCAATGCCGATATTTCGATGATGATGTTTGCGTGAAAGCGCTGGCTGGAAACTCGGAGCATAGTCGCCCCCTCTAAAGAAGAACCCGCGGTTGATCCTATGGTAGCGCGCTTGTAGCAGGGTAGCGATTACCCGCGTAACCCGGCGAGGTTACTGAAGTCCCCGCCGATGCTCGGCCGAAAAGGCCAGCTCCAGCACGCTTTGCGGCGTCATCTCGCTCTCCCTCAGATGCCGGATGCTCAGCGCATCGTGCCGTTTCGCCAGCCGCACGCCCGCGGCGTCCCGTACCAGTTCGCAATGAAAATACTCGGGAGCGGCCACTCCAAGGTCGGCATAACCCAGCGCACGCAGCAACAGCAGTTGCCGCGCGGTCGATTTCAGCAAATCCGCGCCCCGCACGACTTCCGTAATCCGCATCGCCCAGTCGTCGACCACCACCGCGAGTTGGTAAGCCGGAACATCGTCGCGTCGCCACACGAGAAAATCGCCGAAGTCGAAATTACTGCCGGCGACGTAGCGCTGCCGCCCCAAATTCAAATCCGCAAATTCGACCGCCTCGCCCTCGGGAACGCGGAACCGCCAGTTCACGCCCGCAGGTTCCCTGAACTCGGCCACATCCTTGCGGTCACGACAAGTCCCCGGATAGACCGGTTCATCGTCCGCCGCTTCATCGTGCGGAGCGCTCGCCGCCTGCGCCAGATCCTTGCGCGAACAAACGCACGGATACAGAAATCCTCCTTCCCGCAGCCGCCGCCAAGCCTCCAGATAGTGCGCCCGGCGCTCACTTTGCGAGTAAGGCCCATACGGGCCGCCATTATCCGGTCCCTCACTCCAGCGAATTCCCAGCCAGCGCAAGTCTTCCATCATGGCGCGGACAAATTCCGCCCGCGAGCGCTGCGGATCCAAATCCTCATTCCGCAAAATCAAGGTTCCCTGATTTTCGATCGCCCGTTGCGCCGCAATCCAGAAGGTCCGCGCATGACCAACGTGCAACAGCCCCGTCGGCGAAGGCGCCAGGCGTCCGCGATAACCAGAAGGGGTCTTCGTCACAAAGGCATTCTAGCCGGACCGTGGGTGCCCCACTCATCGCGTTCTTTGCGATGAGTGGGATTCTCGGAGATGAGCGGGTTTTCTCGGAACGGCAACAAGCCCGCATGTATCCGCCCGAACACACCGTGTTCGCCCGTCACGCTCGCGCCGGAGATGATCGAACTAAGTCTCGCCAAATCAGCGCATCCTTGATTGGCCCTCCTCCTGCCCTTCTCCTTTCCGACTGCGCCCAGCCGCAGAGGAGGTGGCAAAATGACAACGATTTGGAAATCCGGTGACAAGAAGTCCACGAATCAAGCAACGAGCAACAACACAATCTGCGGGACGATGCTGTCGTCCTGGTCGCGCCAGCAGAAGCTGGCAATGGCAATGATCGCAGGCTTCACAATTCTCGGGCTGTTAGTCGCGATGAGCGCGTGCTCGAAGCAATCTCCCAAACCGGCGCTGGCCGGCATCTCCAGCCCGGCCGCAAGTCCGGCAACAGCCGCGGCGGCACCAGTAGCCACCACCGCCGCCGTAGCCGCGCCCACCAAGAAGGCGCACAAGAAGCGTCCCGCGAACGTCACTTACAGCGACCCCGGCTCCGGTGTTTCATTCCTCTATCCGCGGAAATTCGCGCTGGCCTCGGGCGACCAAGCCCTGCCGCAGTTTGCCGGCCTGGGTGATGCGTCGATGAACTTCGTCGAGCCCGGCGGAGTTGCGGTCGCAACCGTCGAACTGCCCGGCGGTTCGTATCCCGGCACTGACTTTGCGTCCGCCTTCTTCAACGTGAACGTCAATCGCAGCGTCTCCGAGCAGGAGTGCGCGCACTTCGCCGTCGTCGATTCGCACAATGTCAACGGCGCGCCCGTGGACGCCGAAAAAGTGAAAATCGGCTCGACCGACATGGCGACGACTTCCAACTTTTCCGCCAGCGCCATGACGCAAACCGAAACGCAGTACTACCACAGCTACAACAATGGAGCCTGCTACGAATACATACTGAGCGTCGGCACCGCCGGATATGGCGTCAAAGACGGTGTTGAGCCGGTCAACCGCGACCAGGTCTTCGCCAAGCTGGATAAGATTCTGGCCACGGTAAAGGTCAACCCCGTCGAGCAGGAGCAAGTCGCCGAACAAGCAGTTTCTAGCGTCACCGACAGCAAATAACTCTGAGCGAGTGAAGAAGATCGGGGCCACGCGGACTGCACGCGTGGCCCTTGTCGTTGGCGTCAAAACCGTCGCTGCCCCGCGGCTGCCCCCAAGCCGGCGCCAGCCCAGCCGCACGACGCGTAACGGGAGTACAATCTTCGACGAGTTACAAGGAGAATGAAATGACCCAGAAAATTATCGATGTAGTCGGAACTTCGACCGAAAGTTTTGCGAAAGCGGCGGAGCAGGCCGTTGAGGAAGCGGCGAAAACCGTTCGGGGCATTAAGTGGGCGCATGTGGATTCGCTCGACATGCAACTGGACGGAGCAAAGGTTCTGCAGTACCGCGCCACCACCAAGATTTATTTCGACGTCAAGCACTAATGTCAACCGCGGGCCGTCGAGCGCCAGAGACCCGCATCGCCGCGTTTGTAACGCCTAATTTGCAGACGTTCATTGTAGGATTCGAGGCCGCGCCTGGCTAAGTTTGACGGCGCGTCTATCTGCATCGCTGTTGTATGATTCTGGGCCATCGGGTCATCAGGCGATCAAAAACTGCCCGCCGATTTTCAATGACCCGATGGCCCGATCACCCGATGGCTCCGGTATTATCGAACCGTGGCGACCCATCGCATCGCAAAGGACAAACTACAACTCTTGCGTTCCGAGAAGCTGGGCAAACTGCCCTGGCTGGTGCATGCCTTCTCGACGCGGCTGGGCGGCGTGTCGCGCGTCTACGGCGGACATGCGCTGAATCTTGGGTTCACGCAGCACGACTCGCGCGCGGCGGTCGAGCGCAACCGCCGGTTTTTCCTCGAAGAATTGGGCGCAACGAACGGACGCAAGAACTGGCCTCTGGTTTCGTTGCGGCAGATTCATTCCGATTTGATCCATCGCGTCGACCGCGTTCCGGAACAGCCTCTGGCCGGAGACGGAATGGTCACGGATACTCCGGGGCTGGTCCTAGCCGTGCTGACCGCCGATTGCCTGCCGATCATTTTGGCGGATCGGAAACGGCGGGCGGTCGGCGTTTTTCACGCCGGGTGGCGCGGCACGGTCAAGCGCATCGTCGAGAAAGGTGTCGGCGAGATGCGGAAACACTTTGGGAGCGATCCGCGCAACCTGGTGGCGGCCATTGGGCCTGGCGTCCAGGACTGCTGCTACGAAGTGGGCGAAGAAGTGCGCACCAGGTTTGAAGGTCAGTTTTCCTACGCCAACCGCTTGTTCCGCGAGGTCAAGGAATCCGACCCGGTGCGGGAGAAATATCCGTTGCTGTTCCTGACGGCGCGCGCCCCGGGACACGGCGAATTGCCCGTGAAACTTTTTCTCGATCTGGTCGACGCGAATCGCCGGCAACTTCTGGATGCGGGCGTGCCGGCGAGGAACATCGACGCCGAGGCGCCATGCACTGTGTGCCATCCCGAGCTGCTGTTCAGCTTCCGGGCTGAGAAGGGTGTGACCGGGAGGCTGATGGGCGCGGCAGGGATCAGGCCGGAATAGATCATTGAATCATTGAGGTATTGAGTCAATGATTCAATTCCCGCGATCTGTTTCACGCCAGGTCGAACAGTAATACCTCCGCAGCCTCCGTAGCCTTGATGGTCAGTTTTTTTTCTTCGCTGATGGCCGCACCGTCACCCTGGCGCAATTTCCGGCCGTTCAGTTCGACGTTGCCCTTGGCAACCTGCAACCAGGCGTGACGCTTGTCATCGAGCGGCTGGGTAACCTCTTCTCCGGGTACAAGCAGAGTGACGAACAGCTTCGCGTCCTGATTGATCTTTACCGAACCCTCGGCTCCGTCGCTCGAAGCAATCAGCCGCAGCTTGCCGCGCTTCTCGGCTTCGGGGAAGCTTCGCTGTTCGTAGCCAGGTTCCAACCCCTGTTTGTCGGGAAAAATCCATATCTGCAGCAGGTGCACGGATTTGGTCGACGACGGATTCGCCTCGCTATGGCGGATGCCGCGCCCCGCGGTCATGCGCTGCCCGTCGCCCGGAAGGATCACCGAGCCGGTGCCCAGGCTGTCTTTGTGTTCGAGCTTGCCCGACAAGACATAGGTGATGATCTCCATGTCGCGATGAGGATGTGTCGGGAAACCGCCGCTGGGCGCAACCCAATCTTCATTGATCACGCGCAGCGAGCGGAACCCCATCCACTTGGGGTCGGAGTAATCGTTAAAACTGAAAGTATGGCGCGTCTTCAGCCAGCCGTAGTCGCCGCCGCCGCGCTCACTGCTCGGTCGGATGGTCATCATGGATGCTCGCTCCTAGTTAGCCGTTGTAACAACGATTGGATATGGTTTAGATGTCCTGGGAACGGAAGGGATGCAGTGGGAGCCGTCGCTGGCCGGTAGTCGTTGGTCGTGCGCGGTTCGCCCACTGGCAAAGGCTGCTATGCTTCGTCTTTATGGTGGAGCGACGGGCGCCCTCGCCCGTCACCCCATCCTCGATTTCGACCTATGCCTTATCGCGTTATTTCTTTCACCATGGCGCAAGTGCGGCAAGGAGCCCTCGGCTTCCAGCGCCAACTGAGCGCACTCCTGCGCGAACATCCCGAGATCAAAGTGTATTCGGTGAGCCCATTCGACCTCGACGAGCGCCGACGGTTCAAGGATCGCTTCGGGGGAGACATCGTGTACTTTCTCAACGACGCGGCCTGTCGGGAATGCGAGCGACTGGGCCTCGGCCTGCAGTTTGCTGGGGAAATCTCCAATGACGAACTGCCTCGCCGGCGAAGCTTAGTGGTCGGGATGCCGGACTCGGCCGCCGGGGCTCCCAAGCGCTAAAGGCCGTTTTGGGTGGAATTCGACCGCTGCCCTTATCGAGGACCAGGCGGACTATTGGCGGTCCGCGACCAAGCGCCCACTCATTGCGGAGGAAGCAAGCCCAACTGCCGCATGACCGACAGCATGTCCCAAACGCTCCATTCTTCCGAAATCTTTCCCGCCTTGAAGCGGAAAATGGTCATGCCGTCAATCTTGATCTTCTTCCCAGTTGCCGGAAACCCCATCCCCGCCTGGGTGTTGGTTCCAGATACATTCCAGTACACAGCCACGAGATCGCGGTCGGCAAGAATCTGGTTGACTTTGACCCTCATGTCCGGCAAGGCCTTGCGCTCTTCCCTGGCTGCGGCCATGTCATCGTCCAGAGTGCCATCGCGATTCTCCCCGTGAGCCACGAAATCCTTGGCGTGAGACTCCGCGTACAGATCAAAGCGTCCCTGATCGAGCACCTCCTCAAAAAAGCTTCGGGCAATCTGCTTGTTCTTTTCCTGTTCCCCGCCCTGCTGCGCCACCGCAGGCATGCACATCGCAGACAACAACACTAGAAATGCAATCTTGCGCATAAAGGTTCTCCCTGGTCAGTGAGACTCTCCCTGCCCGTTCCCGCGAATTGAGAGAGCGGGAAGGCTCATAGTTTTCTCTGACAGCAATACTGTAACATCTGTTACACTAATAAACAAGGAGTTCCGTATGGCGAGACCGCCCAACCCTCGAATCCGTGCCCGGCTTCGCGACCAGGCTGTCGACTACGTGCTCGCGCATGGTGTAGCGGATTTGGCGCTTCGCCCCTTGGCCAAAGTCCTGAAGACTAATGCCCGGATGCTGGTCTACCACTTCGGCTCGCGGGAGGGGTTGATGCGTGAGATCCTGATGGGCGCGCGGGAACGCGAAAACGCTCGCATCGAGGCCTGGTTCCACGCCGGAGGGAAACCGCGCACGCTGCCCCAGTTTCTGCGCTGGTACTGGAAGTGCTGGAGTGCACCAAGGTTCAGGCCCGGAATACGCCTCATCTTCGAGTTGTATGCGCTGGCGCTCCGCAATCCGCGGGAGTATCCCGGTGTCCTCGAAGATCCGATCGCCTATTGGCAAAAGCTCACAAAAAGGGCCGGCATTGCCTCGGAAGCGGACGACGCCGAGGCGACCTTGCTCCTGGCTGCCACTCGCGGTCTGCTCTTGGATCTCTGCGCCACGGGAGACCGCGCTCGCGTTGGACGGGCGCTGGAAACCCTCGCCCAGTTCGCCGAATGGCGTGCGGCGTCGGCGAAATGAAGCTGCAAGGGAAACAACAGGATGAACGGCAGCGTTGTTAGGAACGCCGGAAAATAACCTCAAGATAAAGCGGCAGCTAATCTTTCTTGTGCTTCTTCTGCGAGGAGTCGGACTTGGGCTTCTCGTCTTTGTTGCTCTCTTTCGCGTCTTTGGAATCCTTCGTTTCTTTCTTGCCGCTGTCGCCATCGGAAGAAGAAGAGGACGACGACGCGGAAGCAGCCCCTTTTTTCGGGTAATCGGTCACGTACCACCCCGAGCCTTTGAACTGCACCGCCGGAGCCGAGATCACCAGTTCGAGGACGCCTCCGCATTCGGGGCACTTCTTCCGGTGCTTATCGGAAAATTTTCGGATTTGTTCAAAGCGGTGTCCGCACTTCTTGCACAGGTATTCGTAGTTAGGCATGGGTGAGCTGATTCTAGAGGCGGAGATTCATCGGCGTCAATTTCGCGCCCGCGCCGGTAGTGGCCTGGTTTCAATTTGATCCATAAAGCCCTAACCCAAACCCGGCGAAATAAATCACGACCACCGAGAGCAACACCGCGCCGAAAATACGCAGTCCCCGATCAAGGTTACTTTTCGGTCCACCTCTCCTGGGAGACAAACCACTGCGCCATAAATAGGCGGCGCCAGATGCGAAGAGTAAGAGTCGAAACCACCCAACGATATTTGTATTGATCGTCATGCCGCAATTCGTTGTTCAGAACAGCCACTAACCCGCGCCACTCTCAACGTTTCAGTAGATCCACCGGCTCCCGCACATCGGTGACCCGGAAATATTTCGCCAGTGCCGGATACTTCGCCGCAACCGCCTCGTACATGGCATAGGCCACGTTGCGATAGGACGCGTGTCCGGCGGGCGTGGTGCGCAACTCGGAGATGTAGACGGCCTCGGCGAAATCCATCTTAAACAGCGTGCGCTTGCGGAAAGCGAGCGGAATCGCGTACTGCGCGCTTTGCCGGGCTTCTTCGCCCCCGGACACGGAAAGCTTCTCGACCGCGGCTTCGGCGCGCTTCATGGCAGCTTCGTAGTCGGAGCGGACGCCGGCGGCCTCGACTTCGGGCGGCGTGTCGAAGCCGTGGACGGTCGTGAAATCCTGCATGATCTGCACGCAACGCCGATGGCGGTGCATGTCGCGGAAGCCGCCGATATCCATGAGGATGTCGAAGCGGAACTGCTGGCCGGCGGAAAAAGCACGTGGCAGCTCGTCGTGGCCTCCACGATGGCGCAAGCCGAGGTCGACGATTTCGCAGCGGCGCGCCTCTCCGGCTGCTTCGACCGCTCGGCGGAGCTGCCGGTAGGAGTAGTGACAGTGGCCATAAAGCAAAGTTGTGGCGAGTTCGATCTCGAGCGCGTCGTCATCAAGCAAGTCCACAAGCGGCGCGGGTTCGATGGCAGCGTCTCGCATCAGCTCAGCGGCGGCCTGCTGCAGTTCGCGGCGCGTTTCGATTTCGTAGACGTTCGGATCGGCATACTTGACCAGCGTGGGCGCGACCCGCACCTCGCGCAAAAGTTCGTGTTCGGCGCGATCCGCGATTTCGGGTGATACGGCGCGGATCTCGGCCACCAGCGCGCGCAGCGATTCTTCGTTCGCGTTGTAGGCCGGAGAAAGGGCGGCCTGTTTCAGCAGCGCTCCCAGATCGCGGACCTCTTTATGCGGCTGCGACAGCAGATGGGCGACCTGGCTTTCCAGCGTGCGGGCGTTGACGATCTCTCCCAGTGAAGTGTTGGTCGAGAGCGGCAACAGATAGCGTGAGACGTCGAAGGCGCGGGCGCGCAACGTGCGCTCATAAGCGTCCGGCTTCATCTCGGAGGGACGGGGTGTGATGCTGGCGAGATATTCGAACGTCCGCTGCGAAACTATTTCGTAAGTTGTGAACAAGCACTCGATGGTTTCGCGATAGAGCGTCCGGGTGGACGAAACGCCCGAACCTGCACCTTCATTCCCAAAACTGGGCGTGTGGTAGCCGCTTTTCCTGAAATCCTGGTAGCGGGTCGAGCGCTCCTGGCCATCCCAGCGTTGCTCGTCGGCCACGACGATGGCGGCGAGAATGGAAAGCTTTTCGATGGCGAGCGCGATGTGGGCAAGATCGGCGATGGAGCGGTGCCCGTACTGGAAGTAGAAGGTATTGAGAAATTTCTCGGCCTTCTGCACCGTAATTTCCTTCAGCGCCTCTTTCATCGAGAGCGACGAGCGCGAATACCTGGCCATGGCGTAGGCCTGAATCTCGGGCTCAACCCCGTAAATGGCGAACACCTCGACGGCAGGTTCGGAGCCAGGAATGGAAGCGGGATGCTTGGAATTGGGATGCGAAGTCGTGGGCTCGTTGGAAATCACTTCAGACATGGGAGTGGGGAAATCTTAATCGTCCGATGCACCGGACGCAATCATCTTCATCGATGGGAAGCGGGGAAGTGGTTGGGTCACGATCCTCGTGGATTCGGCGAGCGTGGATTCGGCGAGCGTGGATCGGCGATCTACCAGACCAAACTTCGCAACTGATACACTACCGAAAGCAACTTCACTAAAGGGCCCAAAATGCTCTGCTAACCTACCCTTATGCCGCAATCCGTCAAAGAGCGCGTTGCCAAGTTGCGAGAAGAAATCGCGGAAATCAGTGAAGCCAACCGCCTGTACCTGCAAGGGGGCAAGAAGATGGTGGGTGCGTCCGATCAGGAACGGCGGCTGCAAAGATTGCAGGAAATCATGGACGAACTCATGTCCTTGACCGACTGGAAAAAAACCTGACCCGAGCGGCTCGGAAGCGGCACGCTCGGTTGACGAAACCGAATTGACGAAACTAGATTGACGAAATTCGATCGGCGGAATTCAAGCTCGCGCGGCCAGCAGCAATGACCTCAGTCGGAAGCCTGCACCTCCATGGTTTCGGTAATCCAGAGCTGTGCCGGAGCGCCTTTCGTGGTGCGACTGGCGGTCGCGCGAAAGCTGCTGGAAGTGGTTTCGACATCGTAGACGTACGGAGGACGCTCGGCCCTGATGCTAATGTAATTGCCCGCCTTCAGTTCATCCAGCGAAGCGTATTTCCCTTCCGTAGCCATGTATGCACGCTCGGCGTTGGCGATACCGATCAGATCGTTTTTCACGCCCGTGATGGTAACGACGTCTTCAGAATTACCGCCCCCAGCGCCGGGCCTCAGGGTTTTGACCTGCAAAGAGTAGATGTACATGCCGATCGCCAGGGTAACGACCGTGCCCACAAACCCAATAAGGCGTCCCATATTGTCGCTCCCGCAAGAAGCTGTCTCACAAATCGTTTTGGGAAGGGCACGGCTTCAGCCGTGCCGCCCAGGACCAATAAAGAAGCGGGCTTTAGCCCCTGAGGTCCGGCAGCTTGCCCTGCACGTGCCATTGCACCGCGAAACCGGAACGGCGGCAAGTAACCAGAGTGCAGGTATTGGACGCGACCTTGCTCAGGGTTAGGTTGGCATGGATGGCAGACGACGGCTTGTCGAAATGGCGACCCCGGAGGGAGTCGAACCCCCAACCCTCAGCTCCGAAGGCTGATGCTCTATCCAGTTGAGCTACGGGGCCGTCCGCCGGATTCAAATCGCGGTGAACCGGCGAAGTCGATTCTACACCGCGCGCAGCCCCGAACACCCACGGAAATCTGACTCGCGTTGTAACATCAAAGCGCATGTCCTTCGTCCCCAATCTAGTGACCCACACCAGCTCGCGCCTGCTTGAGTTCGAGACGCTGCGCGACTTGCTGGCTGGCTACGCTTCCTCGCCTCTGGGTCAACGCCGCATCGCGGAACTTCTGCCTTCGCTCGATCATGCCTGGATTGAGACGCAGCAGAACCTCACCACGGAAATTCGCGAGTACCGCCGCGTCGGCGGGCGCTTCGAATTCGCCGGGCTGCCCGAAGTCAGAAAGCTGATCGAGAAATCGCGCATTGCCGGAGCCGCTCTAGAGACCACCGAGATTCGCGACGTTGTGCTGGTCGCCGACCGCGGAGCCGAATGGCGCGAAATTGTGCGCCAGCCTCCCGCTGCGATGCGCTCCGAGTGGGCTGCGGTGGCCGCGCTTTCCGCCGGTATTCAGGATTTCACCGGTTTCCTGCGCGCTTTTCGCAACAAGATATTGCCCGACGGGACGCTCGACGATCGCGCTTCGCCCGAACTGAGCCGCGTTCGCCGCGAAATTGAAAAGCAAAAACGCCAGATTCAGGAATCTCTGCGCGGCTACCTGCGGAAACTCGCCGAAGGCGGCACGGTACAAGACGAACTGATCACCATCCGCGGCGAGCGCTTTGTCATCCCGGTAAAAGTGGAGCAGAAGCGCCGCGTGCAGGGCGTGGTGCACGGCGCCAGTTCCAGCGGACAGACCGTCTTTGTCGAGCCGCTAGAGACCATCGAGCAGAACAACGAGCTGGTGCGGCTGCTGGATGAAGAACAAGCCGAGGTCCATCGCGTCCTGCTGGAAATGACGCGCCAGGTCTGCGAAAACGCGGATGCGATCTTGGCCGCCGCCGACATCCTCGCCGAACTGGAACTCCAGTTCGCCAAAGCCCGCTTCGCCGAAGACTACAACTGCGTCGCGGTAACGCTGACGACCTCGCCCGAATCCACTTGTAGAGACGGGGCTTGCCCCGTCTCAGGCGCTGTGCCCGACTCAGCTCGCCTCCTTCTCCACCGTGCCAGGCATCCGCTCCTGGAGCGCAACCTAAAACTAAAGAACGCTAAGATCGTCCCCATCACCATCGAGCTCGAAGGCGACCACCGCCAGCTCGTAATCACCGGCCCCAACACCGGCGGCAAAACCGTCTCCCTGAAAACGCTAGGTCTGCTCGCGCTGATGGCGCAGTCCGGCATTCCCGTCCCGGCGGATCGCGCCGACATGCCGGTTTTCGACGCCATTCTCGCCGACATCGGCGACTATCAATCGATCGAGCAGAATCTCTCGACGTTTTCCGCGCACGTCACGAACATCGACTTCATCTCGCGCACTGCAACTGCAAATTCGCTCGTGCTACTCGACGAACTGGGTTCCGCGACCGATCCCGAAGAAGGCGCAGCGCTGGCGGTTGCCATCGCCGAGCACTTTCGCAAAGCCGGATGCATGATTGCGATCGCGACCCACCACACTTCGCTCAAAGTTTATGGCGCGAATACGGCGGGAGTAATCAACGCCTCGGTGGGCTTCGACGAGTCCACGTTGCAGCCAACTTACGAGCTAAAGATCGGAGTCCCCGGAGCCTCCGCCGGAATCAACATCGCGCAACGGCTAGGACTGAATCCCGCCATCATCGCCTCCGCGCGCTCGCGTCTCGGCTCGCAAACTCAGGATGTAGCGCGTTTCCTCGACCGCTTGCACGCCGACCTTCGCGACCTTGAAACCGAACGCACGCGCATGAAAGCCCGCGAGCAGGAACTAGAGCGCGAAAAACAGCACCTAGCCACCGAGGGCCGCAAAGAACAGCAGGCCAAAATTCGCGAGATGGAGACGAAGCTCGAAGTGCTCTTCCGCGATTTCGAATACCAAGCGCGGGAAACCGTGAACGCCGTGCAGGATCGCGCCGCCCAGCAGAAGCTATCGAAAGATGCCGAGCGCCGCATCGCCAAAATGCGCCGCGAATTTCGCGAGCAGTTCGATGCGACGGTAGTCGCGCACGCGACCGGCGCCGATCGCGGAGACCCCAACGCCCAGCCCAGCCTGGTGAAACACGTCAGCGAAGGCGACACGGTAAAGCTCAAGTCGATGGGCCGCGCCGCCGTGGTCAAGAAGAAAGTTGGCGAGAATCATTTCGATGTTGAAATCGGCTCGATGAAGATGCGCATTGCCCGCGAAGATATCGCCGAGGTGCTGCTGGCCCGCGGGCAGGGCCAAAGCCAAGGGCAACCAACGCCCGTCGAAGCCGCCCGCTCCCGCGGCATTACCGTCAAACTCCAAAACGAATCGAGCCACCTCAACACGCCCAGCGAAATCAACGTCATCGGCCGCACCGTGGACGAAGCCACCGCTGAAGTGGAGAAATTCGTGGACCGCGCCTTCCTCGCCGGACTGCCGCGCGTCCGCGTCGTTCACGGCAGCGGCATGGGCATCCTGCGCAAAGCCCTCCGCCAGTATCTGCAGAAGCATCCGCACGTGGAGTCCGTCACCGAACCTCCCAGCAACGAGGGCGGCGGCGGGGCTACGGTGGTGGAGTTGAGGGTGTAGTGATCGGGCGATTGGGTTAGCGAAAACCAACGCAACCTTGCCGGGGAGGTCTCCCTATTCTTGCCTGTTTACACTTGAGTTACTATACCCCCCCCTGTCTTTTGGAATCATAGGGTTAGGAGGAAAATTTCCAACTGATCTTTGATTCTAAAGGGTTTACGGATAAAGTCTTTGAAAATAAACGGCTTAGGTTGTCAAAGAGCGCTGAAAATGGGTTTGGGGCAGCTTCGAGGGCCGTCTTGGTGACGGTACACTCTTCACTGCCCCAATCAGATCTGTATTATCCCGCAATGTGGGCTGGGAGTCTGTGATGGTGTTCACAGTTGGTTTGTGATGAAAAGTTACACGTCAAATTGCGGGAGTGAGGATCCCGCAGCGTCCCAGGTCTCGAAAACCGCGAGAGGCGGGGCATTCCCGGTTCGTTAGTCTGCCGAGGTTAGCTACCGGTGCTGTCTTGCCAGCCCAGATCTGGGCCACGCGCCAGGTGCTAAGGTGGGCCAGCCCCAGCCTCAGATGCTGGCGGCGCAAGGTGGACCAGCCCCCTAGAAACCCTTATTCTTTACTGGAGTTGGTAGGATATGAAACCATTTCCAGCGGCAAGATTCTTGGTGCTAGTTAAAAACTTTCAAGAGGCAGTTAGTAATCCTGAGTTTAGTTCCACCGACCCACTTCGAGAAGAAGATATCAAGGCCGTCGAGGACGGTTGTCGTGACCTCATTGAAGAGGCTGAAGATTGCGGGTTAACCAGCACCGCAGATCAATTCGCCAGGATAGCGAAGGTGGCGAGGGAGGGGAGCACTTCATCCCAAATCAACCAGCTTGGCGCTGAGATGATTAACCGGCTTGAGGACGAGTGCCGTCGTCAATTGGTGATGGTAATCGAGGCGCATTACGTTAAGTATTTCTCTAATACCCAATTCTTCGATGCCGACGATGTTTCCGTAAACAAAGTGAGCATTCAATTTTCCACCGCGAACGAGGATATTGCGGAGGCTGGAAAGTGCATCGCTTGTGGAAGGGCCACAGCGTGCGTTATGCACCTTAATCGCATTATGGAGGTTGGCTTGAGAGCGCTTGCGGCAGCTGTCGGCATCGGACCACAGAATGATTGGGGAAAGTATCTCAGCGGAATTGAATCAGAGCTTACAAGGCGCTTAAAAACTTCTGGAGCCAGAACCCCAGACGAACAGTTCTATGCTGAGGCGCACGCGATGTTCGATTCTGTTCGCCGAGCATGGCGAAATCCGACTATGCATGTTGATAAAACATATACCGAAGAACACGCAGAAGAAATATTGATCTCTGTGCGTTCGTTTATGCGCCACTTAGCTACGAAACTACACGACTAGCCGGCCCAGCTTTGCGCCGCCACCCCTGAGGCTGCCAGTCGTAGCGGCGCTAAGGCGGGCCACCCCCACTTCTCGAAAAGCGCGACAAGTGAGGCACCACAGCAATCAATCCGCAGTGGCTGGATCTTGCGCGCGAGTGGTATCCCTGGATGAAAGAGTCGGGATCGGGTAGGGGTGCTTCGACTCCGCAGGACGATTCGCTTCGCGAATCGTGCTGCTCCGCTCAGCATGACAAACAAGAAACCTGTCACCCTGAGCGGAGGCTGCCATTCACGAAGTGAATGGCACCCGTAGTCGAAGGGCCCCTACTCTTCCACCGGCGCGGCGGCGAGTTCTCACCCTGCGGAAGACTTTTCCTCTCCGCTCAACAGGCAATCTCTTTCATCCACATCTTTCCCACAGCAATCCTGCCCCTGCTATATTCCCCTTAGCCCCTGCCACCCTCATAATCACAACGGGACCAGTGTGTGCCCCCAATGACTTCAACCTCTTCCGACAACTTCAAAGAGACGCTCAAGCAGCAGGCGGATATCGTCCGAATCGTTGGCGACTACGTCAAACTGAAGAAGGCTGGGGCGCAGAATTTTTCGGGGCTGTGCCCGTTTCATGCCGAGAAGACGCCTTCGTTTTCGGTCCATGCCACGCGGCAGTTTTATCACTGCTTTGGCTGCGGCGAGTCAGGAGATGTCTTCGCCTTCATCCAGAAGGTCGAGAATATTACTTTTCCGGAAGCCGTCCGGCTGCTGGCGCAGAAGCTGGGCGTGCCCATGCCCAAGGTCACGTTTTCCAGTCCGGAGGAGGCTCGCAACGCCCACCTCCGCATGGAGCTGCTCGACGTGCATGTGCGCGCGACCGCGTTTTTTCAGGATTGTCTGCGGCGTCCCGAAGGGGCGAATGCCCGCGAGTACCTTAAGGGACGCGGGCTCGACGATGAGACCATTGCCCGCTTTCGCATCGGGTATGCGCCGGATTCCGGATTCCTGTTGCGGGACGCGCTGCGGCGGGAATTTGGTGAGGAGTTGTTGCGCGAGAGTGGGCTGTTTTCGTGGAAGGAAGACAGCAGTCAGCAGTCAGCACTCAGCACTCAGCCACAGCAGGTCCTTCGCTCCGCTCAGGATGACAAGAATGGTGGTGGGGGCGCTCAGGATGACAAATCAGTTGAGGGTTCCGTCGCTCACGACGAACAGCTAGCAGCGAACAGCGCGGGCTTCGAGCCAACAGCCAAGAGCCAAGAGCCAAAAGCCGCTCCCGCCATCTATTCCAAATTCCGCAACCGCGTGATGTTCCCGATCTGCAACGACCAGGGCAAAGTGATTGCCTTCACGGGGCGCACACTGTCCACCGACGACAAGGCCGGGCCGAAATATCTGAATTCTCCGGAGACTCCGATTTACTCGAAGTCGCGGGTGCTGTTCAACCTGGACAGCGCTAAGGAAGCAATTCGCAAACTGGACTACTCCATTCTGGTTGAAGGGCAGATGGATTGCATTTCGGTGTACGCCGCCGGCTTCCACAACGTGATTGCCAGTTCGGGCACGGCGTTCACCGAACTGCAGGCGAAATTGCTGGGACGATTCTCGAAGAAGGTGGTGGTCAACTTCGATCCCGACACGGCTGGAGCGAAGGCCACGGAGCGGACTCTCGGCCTGCTGGTCGAAGAAGAATTCGATATTAAGGTTCTCACGCTGGAGACGGGCTTCGACCCCGATCTGTTCCTGCGGCGCAAGGGCAAAGACGCTTATGGCGCAGCGCTCAAACACTCGCAGAAGTATTTTGATTATCTGATCGACCGGGCGCGCGCCCTGTTTCCGGCGCGCAACGCGGACAGCAAGGTCAAGGCCGTCAACCATCTCCTCCCGCACATTCAGCGGGTGCCGAGCCGGATCGTGCGCGATGAACTGGCGCTCGAGATTTCGCAGAAGCTGGGAATTGATTCCGCCGTGTTGCGCCAGGAATTGAAGCATGCTGCCACCACTCGCGCCACGGCGCAGGTCAAAGCCACGGCTGAGGCGCAGATTACCGGCGCGGAACGCGTGCTGATCCGGGCGCTGGCTTCCGCCACGGAAATGCAGGCCAGCGGCGCGCGGAGTTCGGCTCGCGACGGCGCGGAGGAGGAATTCGATCCCGCCCGCCAGGCACAATATGCGCTGCAATCGGAGCGGCTGTATGAGGGGCTGGCTTCGCAGTCGCTGATGGAGGCGCTGCTCGAAGCTGGGACCGAGGCGGCAGACGTTCTGGCGCTGCCCAAGACGGAAGACGACCGGCGGCTGCTCGCCTCGATCCTGATGTCCGAGGAAGAAGAGCTGACGCCCGAGACCGTGGAAGGCGCGGTGCGGGCTTTGCGCAGGATTTACCTCCGGCGGCGACTAGAGGAAGTCCAGCTTGGATTGCAGCGGTCGGGGATCCCGCTGGAGGAACGGCAGGCGCTTTTGCACGAGAAGGTGCGCCTGAAGCGAGCTTTGATGGATCCTGGACTGGGAGAGAAGGCCAGCTAGGAAGTTCTGATTGAGCCTCTGCGTTCCCCTGTGCGACCCGGAGCCTGCCCTGAGCGGAGCCGAAGGGTACCCTGTGGTTCACGCTTTGCGTGGAGGCCGCAATCAGCGTTTCCAGGCGTTTTGAATCCAGGCAGAAACCTTGGAACGAAACCGGTCCCAGCGCCATCTAAAGAATTAGCGGGAAACGAGATACGGGCGGCGGAGGCAATCGGCAAGCGGGCACAAACTTCCACTTGCGCTCGGCACGAGCAGTAGTCGGCGTGCTATACTTTTAAGGTTTGTGCGCCTCGCGCACAACTCCGTTACCACTCCCACCGCTGAATAGTCTGGCGTCCGCGCAACCGGCGGGCGTCCTGAGGATAATCTTTCTTGGCACTTGAAGACAAGTACGACGACATAAAAAAGCTGATCGACGCAGGCAAAGAGAAGGGATATCTGACCTATGATCAGGTCAACGACCTTATCCCGCACGATGTGCACTCTCCTGAAGACCTGGAAGATCTGCTAACCACGATCGGAACGCAAGGTATCGATGTACTCGAAAGCTCGAAAGGGCCGACGACCGATCTGGAAAAAAAATTCGAAGAAGTGGATGATGCGTCCGAGGACGTCGAACTCGACCTAACCCCCGGCGCTCTGGAAAAAACCAATGACCCCGTCCGCATGTATTTGCGCGAGATGGGCACCGTTCCCCTGCTTACCCGCGAAGGCGAAGTTGAAATCGCTAAGAGAATTGAGCGGGGGCAAAACCGCGTTCTGAAGGCGCTGTCGCGCTCGCCGATTGTGATTCGTGAACTCCTCGCTCTGGGCGAGGACCTCGAGAAGGGCGTCCGCTCCATCAAAGAGCTGGTCACGTTCGACGAAGAGGAAATCACGGAAGAAATCGTCGAGAAGCGCCTGCAAGACTTTCTCGCGAAAATCGCCACGCTCGACAAGATATACAAGAAAGTCATGCCGTACGTCGAGAAGCTGGCGGCGGTAAACCAGAAGAAGCGTCCGCGCGACTATCGCCGTTACCGCCTCAATCTGGCCCGTGCCGTGGTGCGCACGTCGATCGCGGTGCGCAGACTGGGTTTCACTAACAACGAACGCAAGCGCCTCATCGACCGCGTGAACCGCACGGTCGACGGCATGCGCTCGCTCGACCGGCAGATCCAGAACCTGGAGAAGCGGGCCGAAGCGACGCGCAGCGAAGAACAGCGCAAGGAATATAAGAAGCAGTCGCGCGCGGTCCGCGGAGAGCTGGAAAAGCTCGAAGTGGAAGCGGGCCTGTTGTTCCAGGAGCTCAAGCGCACCCAGCGCGAGATCATCCAGGGCGACATGGACGCCGAGCACGCCAAGCGCGAACTGATCGAAGCCAACTTGCGCCTCGTGGTCTCGATTGCGAAGAAGTACACCAATCGCGGCTTACAGTTCCTCGACCTGATTCAGGAAGGCAACATCGGCCTGATGAAGGCGGTCGACAAGTTCGAGTACCGCCGCGGCTATAAGTTTTCGACTTATGCGACGTGGTGGATTCGGCAGGCAATCACCCGCGCGATTGCGGATCAGGCCCGCACGATTCGCATCCCGGTGCACATGATCGAAACCATCAACAAGCTGATCCGCACCTCGCGGCAGCTGGTGCAGGAACTGGGGCGCGAGCCAACGTCGGAAGAAATCGCCAAGCGGATGGACATTCCGGTAGCGAAAGTCCGCAAGGTCTTGAAGATTGCGCAAGAGCCGATCTCCCTCGAAACGCCAATTGGCGAAGAGGAAGATTCGCACCTCGGCGACTTCATCGAAGACCGCGCGGTAGTTTCGCCGGCCGAGGCCGTGATCAACGTCAACCTCAAAGACCAGACGTCGCAGGTGCTGCGTACGCTGACACCGCGCGAGGAGAAGGTCATCAAGATGCGCTTCGGGTTGGAGGATGGCTCAGAGCACACGCTCGAAGAAGTAGGCCAGTCCTTCGCAGTAACCCGAGAACGCATCCGCCAAATCGAGGCCAAGGCGCTGAGAAAGCTGCGCCATCCATCGCGCTCGCGGAAGCTGCGGGCATTCATGGATGGAGTTAGGGACTAAGTAAGAAGTCAGATTGCAGAAGTGAGGGCGCGCTGGATCCTAAGGACTCCCGATCGCGCCCTTTCTTGTTGGTGCGCCCGCCAGGGCGCGCCGCATTGGAATGCAGCCTATCCCAAGTCTTGTGGCAGGACAGCGAGGGCAACCTCGCCTCCTGTCCGATCCGGGGCTAGTGCGCTAAAGGCTGATTCCCGCCGAGCAGCAGCCCGATGCCGGCGCGTTTGCGCAACTCCGACAGCAGCGCGGTGGCGGCATTCAAGTAAGTGCGATTCGGATCGGACGTGTCGGCCCAGACCGCATCATAGACAATCTTGGCCGCTTCCTTCGCGTCCATGTGCAGAGCGGCCTCGAGGCGGTCGGCTTGCTGACGCGCCTCGCCATAACAAGTGTGGCAAACGGCGGCCGGTTCGCTGGCCCCGTTATGCTGGTGCTGGAGAACGCAACGGAACGTGGCGGCGGCGTTGACCTGCGTGTGCAAAGCGAAGGCCTGTGACTTGAGCTCTTTGAGAAAGCGCTCGCGGTCGTCATCGATATTGATATTGATATTAGCGGGCGCGCCGGTTGTGACTTGCGACGCAAGTTGCGACGCAGGTTGCGGAGCAGCGCAAGCCGTGGAATGCTTCGCCGATTCGATGGGCGAGACTCGATCCGGCGACTTGCAGATCGGGCAGACGTGCATGTCGGCGGGATAGTAGGCGTGGCAACGCGAACATGGCAGGCCGTAGCCCACGGCCTTCTTCTCGGAAGCCGCCGAGGCGCCCTCAGGCGCGCACCCCAGCGGCATACGCCGCTCTGGAGTCGATAACGCGGTCGATGCTGCAGTCGATAGTGCAGTCGATGTTGCAGTCGATAGCGCAGCCGGGTTCGCGGACTTCTCCTGCGCTTGCCGGGTTGCTGTGGTTGCCATGGCTAGCCCTCGCCGGCGCCACCCGCGCCGCGTTCTACTCCCACATTGTAGGTTGGTTGATATCCAGAGGCGATACACGTCAGTGCATAGAAAAAGTAACGTGTAGGCTGCGGAAGAACTCCAGTTTTTGGGAAGGGCACGACTTCAGTCGTGCCGTAGGTCGTTGACATTGCGTCGCGCTTCAGCGCCCGAGGTGAGCTTCTTGTGCGCTCGCAGCCTGTAGAGACGGGGCTTGCCCCGTCTCTACTTGGAGGTTGTGATCAGCCGGACGACTTCCTGCATGCGAGCCCGGTAAAGATTCTGGCTGGGATCCAGGCGCGAGGCGATTTCGAGTTCTCCCAGAGCCTCTTCGTATTGGTTCAGCGCCATCAGGCAGGCGGCGAGTGAATAGTGGTTCTTCGCGCTGGGCTCCAGGCGGAGGGCCTCGCGAAATTCTTTCTCAGCCTCGGCCAGTTGTTGCGTATTCACCAGCGCGGTGCCGAGATAGTGGTGGGCCAGGCCGGATTCGGGATTGAGCGTAACGGCTGTGCGCAGCGCGTCCACGGCCTCCTGGTCTTTTCCTTCCAGCAAGAGGGCCTGCCCCAGGACGCGGTGTTCGGCCGCGCCGCTGGGATTGGCCGCGATGGCCGCTCGTAACTCGCGAATCGCCGATGGGTAGTCGCGCTTCGACATGTAAGCGCGAGCCAGGCAGTTGTGACCGCCTTCCCACTCCGGACTCTGACGATACAGGTCCTTGAATTCCACGATGGCGCTGTCGAAGTCTTCCTTGTCGCAAAGCGTGTTTCCCAGGTTGTTGCGGACGCTGGCTTCCCCGGGATTGAGGCGCTTGGCCAGCCGATATTCCGCGATCGACTCATCCAGTTTGCCCTGATCGTGCAGTACGACTCCGAGATTGCTGTGCGCCTCCCAGAAATCGGGGCGCAGGCTGAGGGCGTGGCGATAGTCGATGGCGGCGCGGCGCAGATCTCCCTGATCGCGGTGCGTGATTCCCATATCGAAGTAGACGTCCGCATTTGCTAGCGATCCCTCGGGTTCACGTCCGAGCGCTTCGTCAAAGGCGTGCAGGGCGGCGTCGTAATGGCCTCCGGAGTAGAGCGCGAGTCCGAGATAGCGGTACGCCTCGGCGTTGGCGGGATCCATGCTGAGAGCGGTGCGCGCTTCGGCGAGGGCGGCGTCGGAATCGTCGGTCCGGTAGAACAGGTACGAAAGTTGGCTGTGCGTTTCGGGAAAGCCGGGCATCAGGCGCGAAGATTCCGTAAATTCATCAAGCGCTTCGTCGAACTGGTCCTCGCGCCGCAGCAGGGTTCCAAGAACAAAATGTAAGAGTGCATTATTCTGCGAAGCGTTGTCCGTATCGTTGTCGTTATCGTTAATGTTGCGCAGCAGGGCGCGAATCTTGTCTTCAGCGGCGTCGAAGTTCTTGTCCTGGACCAGAGCGGCAACTTGCGCCGGCGGACCCGAGCAGGAGCAGGCGGCGTTGGCCGCCGGCTTTCGGCCCGAACCCCGGCCCACCAGGCTCTGAATCAAGCTCGCGTCCGCCCCCGCCTTCTGCAGGGCACGGGTGCATTGCTGGATGGATTGCGGCGCGGCGTGGCACGAGAGCGTCCGGTTTTCGGCACCCGTTTGCGCCAGGCGCTCAATCCGCGCACTCGAAATGCCTCCCGCCAGCCACAGGAAAATGGCGTCGGAAGTGGGCGTGGGAGGGGCTGGTTCAGCCTGCAACGAGCCTGCCGCCAGCAGAAGCAAGAGCCATCTCAGGACACAGCGTTTCACGAAGCCCTCCGGCGTTCTTCGAGCTTAGTTCTTAGCGGTTTGACGCGCGAAAATTGCCCTGCGGAAAAGATAGTCCGGTTGCGGTAACCCCGATAGGTCACCGAAGTAATTCTTTGGGACATGCCCCAGAGGGGGCGCCGCTGGTGGCGCGAATCGCCAAGACTGCCGGGGACCGGTTAGGGTACACTACGTAATAATGGTTGTACTGTCCGGCGTTTCGGGTCGGCTACTGCTTTGGAGGCTTTATGGAAGGTCTGTTTCAACCCATGCACCTGCTGGTCATTTTCCTCATCGCGCTGCTGATCTTTGGTCCCAAAAAATTGCCGGAGTTGGGCAAGGGTCTGGGCGAGGGCATTCGCGCGCTGAAAGACGGTATGAAGGATCACGACGCCAAAGCTGAAACCAAGCCTGAAATCAAGCCTGAAAATAAAGCCTGAGTCCGCGGCAACCTCCCGGTTGCCTGCGTGCCGAATTGTCGCTGGTTCCGTATAAATTCCAGCCTCCAAGTCTAGATGAATTGTGGCGAACGGTGAGTTCAAGCTCACTTCATGTCCGCTGCATACCGTTCTGTCCCCAAGGTTGGAATAGAGATTCCGGTTCGATTGTGAATCCCACAGGAGGTTCTTTGTGCGCGTGAAAATTGTGGCAGGTCTTCTTCTATTTCTGTTATTGACGATTCCGGCGCTTGCCGACCAGGTCGTCCTGAAGAACGGCGACCGGTTGACCGGCTCGATCACGAAGTCCGATGGCAAGCAACTGGTGATTAAGACCGACTATGCCGGCGATGTCACGGTGAAGTTCGACGCCATCCAAAGCCTGACTTCAACGGGCGATCTGCACGTCAGTCTCGCCGGCAAGACGGTGGTGGGACCTGTGACCACGAGCGGCGAGGACGTGATTGTCGCAACCAGGACGGCGGGACCAGTCGAGGCTCCGGAGACCTCCATTACGACGCTGCGCAGCCCGGCCGAAGAAGCGGCTTATGAGAAGAGCCTGCATCCGGGCATGCTGGAAGGCTGGAACGGTGGCCTGAATCTGGGCCTTGCCGTGACCCGCGGCAACAGCGAGACCAAGAATCTGAACATCGCTTTCAATGCCGCGCGCAAAGGTCTCCACGACAAGCTGACCCTTTACACCAACTCAATTTACGCCACCAACGACCTGCCGACGGCGTCGCCCCACACGACCGCGAACACGATTGGCGGAGGGGCGCGCTACGACCACGATTTCGCGCCGCGTGTCTTTGGCTTTGTGAACGGCGATTTTTACCACGACGAACTGCAACACCTGGATTTGCGTTCGACGCTTGGCGGTGGTCTGGGCTGGCATGCGCGATCAAGAGCGACCCCACGACCCTCGATCTGCTGGCCGGCGTGAACTACACCCACGAGGGCTACTCGGCTTTCATACTTCCGCCGCCGCCGGCTGGTACGGCGGTCGCAGCTGTGACCCGTAGCCTGGCAGGAGCCACGCTGGGAGACGCTTTCATGCACAAAGTCGGGAAGGGCACAGTCATTACGCAGGGCTTGTTCTTCTACCCCGACCTCAGTGACACCGGCCAATACCGCGGCACATTCAATTTTGGCACGGTCACCAAGCTCAACAAGTGGCTGGGCTGGCAGAACTCGTTCGGAGATATCTATGTCAGCAACCCTCCGCTCGGAACGAAAAAGAATGACCTGCAGATTTCAACGGGCCTGAATTTTTCTTTCACGCATTAGAAAGGCACGCGTAGGGAGAGCCCCCCAGCTTAACCTACGCTTCGGCGGGGTAAAATTTCATCGTGGCGCCCGCGTTGTCGCGTACCACCGGCGCTATGGGTTCAGGTTGCACGATAATTGCAGGCCGGTAGCTCAGTTCGGTTAGAGCGCTTCCTTGACACGAAGAGGTCGATGGTTCGAGTCATTCCGGCCTACCATTATCTTGTTGAAATTCTGCGGTCGAGGACATCGCCGCTCGGCTTTGATGTCTCAATCAAGGCAGACAATTTAGAGACCGGTGGTTTGATAAAGCAGTACCGCCAAGGCGAGGCGATACTCGTAGCCCGCTTGCGCCTGACTGATTTCCGCCTGCGTTTGTTGAAGTTGGGCCTGGCTGAGTTCTACGATCGATCCCAGGCCGAGCTTGTAGCGGGTTTGTGCTAAGTCCAGGGCAAGGTTTGCCTGCTTGAGAAGTTGATCGGTGACGTCGAGCCGATCATAGGCGGTGTTGGCATTCAGCCAACTGGTACGGACGTCTTTCGCAATCGTGTTGCGCAAGTCAACCAATCGCTGCTGCACGGCTTGCGCTCGCAGGCCGGCTTCCTTGGCGCGTGCGGAAAACAGAAATCCGTTGAAGACGGGAATCTCCATGTCGACCCCAACCGCCCCGTACCAGGGCGAGAGGTGATAGTCGCGGACCGGCGTCCCGCCTACTGCCCCGAGAGCGCTGATGGTGGGGAAAAGGGAATCTCGCTCTGCGATTTTCAATTTTTCCGCCGATTGATATTGGAAACTGATTGCCTGCAACTCAGGCCGGGAGTTGACTGCTTGCAGGATGAGTTCGTCAAGATTGGCTGGCGGAGCGCCGGTCGCGGCAGGTTCGTCGACCACGTCGAACTCCTGCGGAGTGACATAGCCTAACAGCGCGGCGAGAGTAGCTTGCGCGCCCCTCTCGTTGTTTTGCGCGTCCAGCAGAAGCAACTTGGCTTGCGCAAGATTGACTTGCGCAAAGCTGAGGTCGAGCTCCGATTTTAACAAGCTCTTCGCCAGCGCCTGTACCTGGTCGACGACCACTTGGCGATTGGCGACGGTTTCATCGGCGACGTGCAACACGGCTTGCGCCTGGAGCACGCCGTAGAAAGCTTCATCGACGGCCAGCAGCACTTGCTCGCGCGTGGCCAGAGCATTCTGGTTTTCGGCCTTGGCAGAGAAGTTAGCGCTGGCGACAAGGTTTTTCGTGCGACCGAAATCGGTAACCAGTTGGCTAACCGATGCTCCCCCGGCGGCGCGCTCGAAGACGGTCGGATTGTTCAAGAATCCGGCCGTGATCCGGCTGTTGGTTTGCGAGTCGACCGCGGTCAAGCTTGCCGTTGCGGTTGGCCAGTAGCTGGAGCGCGCCTCGCGAACGACCTGCTGAGCGGCAAGAGCCTGCAGACGCGCGCCGGTAATTTGCGGGTTGTTCCTGATCACCAGCGCCTCGGCTTCTTTGCGTGTGAGACGAACGCGAGGGTCGTGCCGCCGGCCCATTGGAATACCTAGGATGAGATACCGGCGACTGTTGGGCCACGGTCTGCGTTTCCGAATGCCCAGCGCTTGTAGCACCCGGAGTGTCCGGAACAGCCTGAACGGCCGCCGCGGATTGACCGACGCAGAGAGTTGTCAACGCGGCCAGACAGGAGAGAAGAGCGAGCTTTTGAATCACGCTGCCACCTCGGGAGTGGTGGTCTCCTCCTTGCGGTGAATCCACAGATAGGCCGCCGGCACGAGATAGACAGTCACCACTACGGAAACCAGCAGGCCTCCGATGATGGAGCGGGCCAGGGGTGCGTAAGCCTCGGCGCCGGTTCCGAGTTTCATGGCCATGGGAATCAGGCCGAGCAGCGTCGCCAGCGAGGTCATGAGCACGGGCCGGAGCCGTAGCCGCGATGCCACGGCGGCGGCTTCCCGCAGCGGAGTCCCTTGCGACCGTAGCTGCCGAGTGAATTCGACGATCAGAATGCTGTTGGAAACGACGATTCCAACCATCATGACGACGCCCATCAGCGACATGACATTTAGCGTTGTGCCGGTCACCAGTAGGAACAGCAGCACGCCCGCCAGACCGGGCGGAATTGCCAGCAGAATGATGAACGGATCGATGAACGACGCGAACTGCGCCACCAGAATCAGGTATACCAGGACGACCGACAGAATCAGTCCGAGGCCGAAGCTCTTGAACGACGATCTCATGCTTTCCACCGAGCCGCGCAGTTGACGCGCACACCTTCGGGCGGAGTTTGCCGACGATACCGTCGATGGCCTGGCAATGTGGCCCAGGTCTTCCTTCTTCGGCGAAACATACACGTCGATAACGCGGAACAGCTGATAGTGATCGACCTCGGTGGGAGACTCACCGCGGTGAGTCGGCGACGTGTCGAGTTGCTGTGCGCGGCCCTCGGAGCGCGAGGGAATCGGCTTCAGATCATTCAGAGTTTTCACTTGATCTTCGGGATACTGCACCGTCAGCATGTAGTCGTTGCCGCTCTTCGGATCGATCCAGTAGCTGGGCGCGATCATGCCGTTCGAGGTGAGCGCGGTAATCACGTTGTCGACCACTTCCTTCTGGGTCAGGCCGACCAGGCTGGCGCGCTCGCGATCGATAGTCGAGCTGCAGGGCCGGATAGTCGATGTCCTGCGGGATGAGGACGTCGCTCACTCCCTTCAAATGCCGGACGCGATTTCCAATCTGGGCGGTGGCATACGTCTTTATCAGGATCCGTGCCACTCACCTGCACGTCGATCGGCGCGGGCATGCCCATGTTCAGCACCGCGTCCACCAGTCCGCCGGACTGGAAGTAGGCGCTCAGCTCCGGCAGTTCCTCGATTGAGCTGCTTGCGCACGCGGTCCATGTATTCGTAGCTGCCTACTTTGTGATCCTCTTTCAGGCTCACCTGCACGAAGGCCGTGTGCTGCGCGGAGTTGGTGGTGTAGATGGCCGAGAAATCCGGCGTCGCGCCGATGTTGGAGACGATCATGCCCAGGTCGTTCGGCGGAACGACGCGGCGGACGAGGTCTTCGACTTGGCGACGTCCTGTCTCGGTGAGCTCAATCCGCGTTCCCGAGGGCGCCTTCAGGTTGATCACGAACTGGCCGGGATCGGTGCGCGGGAAAAAGGAAACGCCCAGCAGCGGGATACAGCGCAGAGACTCAACAGGAACGAAACGCCAACCAGACCAAGAGTCGACGCCGCCGGCCGAAGCAAGCAGCGGCCCAGCGTGTGATCAGTAGTGGCGAACATCTTTCGAAAGTATCGAATTGAAAATTGTGCAACGATCCTGCCCGAACCGACTCCGCTCGACCTCATGCTCGTGCATGACGATGTGCCCGATCCCTTGATGAACCGGGCGCAGAACAGCGGCACGACCGTCATGGCGACCAGCATACGACGCGAGCAGCGACAGCACCACGGCCAAGGCCAGCGCGGAGAACAGAGAACTGGCTCACGCCGTAGAGAAAGGTGACGGGGAAGAAGACGACGACCGTGGTCAGCGTGGCGGCCAGCACGGCGAGCGCCACCTCGCTGGCCGCCTTTTTCGGCGGCCACCTCCGGCGGTTCGCCCAGTTCCAGGTGGCGGTAGATGTTTTCCAGCACGACCACGGAGTTGTCGATCAGGCGCGAGAAAGGCCAGTGCCAGGCCGCCCAGCACCATGGTGTTGATGGAACCGCCGCCGGCGGATGCGCCATGAAGGCTGCCAGCGCCGAAAGCGGAATGGAGAAGAAGACCGCGACGGTGGCGCGCATGCTGCCCAGGAAGAGCAGAATCATAGTCCGAGTCAGGACCAGGCCGATCGCGCCTTCGTGGAGCAGGGTCTCGATGGCGCTTCTTCACGAAGATCGACTGATCGAACACCACCTTGGTGACCAGTTGCTTCGGAACATCGACCAGATTCGACAGTCGCCTCTTTGATGCCGTCGACCACCGCGATGGTGTTGGTGTCGCCGCCCTGCTTCAGGATCGGGAAGATAGACCGAGCGCTGGCCGTCGACGCGAACGATGTTGGTCTGGATCTGCTGGGCATCCTCGGCGTAGCCGATGTCTCGCACTAGCACCGAGAGCCTGCCCGACCGTTTTGATGGGCAGTCGGTTGATTCGCTTCGGTGTTCGGCACCTGGCTGTTGGTGTAGATGTTGTAGTCGAGCGGCCCGATCTTCACGTCGCCGGCGGGAAGAATCAGGTTGCAGTCGTTGACGGAGCGCACCACGTCCATGACGCGGAGCTGGTGGGCTTCCAGTTGTAGCGGATCGACGTAGACCATGATCTGGCGGTATTGGCCACCGAAGGGCTGCGGCACGCGAGCGCCGGGTACGCTGGCGATCTGGTTGCGCACATTGAATTGGCCCAGGTCGCGCAGCTGCGTCTCGTTGAGACCCTTCACCCTTCAACGTGATCAGGCACACCGGCAAGCTCGATGCATCGAACTTCAGCACGACCGGCGGCAGCGTGCCGGGCGGCAATCGGCGCAATCGCGCCATCGCGAGATTGGAGATGATGCTGAGGTCGGCGTCTGGATTCGGTGCCGGGCTGGAAATAGATCTTGATCAGGCTGACGCCCGGCAGCGAGCGCGACTCGATGTGATCGATGCCGCTTCCCAGCGTGAAGAAGCGCTCGAACGGATCGGTGATGTCGTTTCGATCTGCTCGGGTGGCATGCCCGAGTAGAAGGTCGCGACCACGACCACCGGAATATTGATGGGAGGAAACAGGTCGACCGGCATTCGCACCAGGGTGACGCCGCCGACAATGGCGACCATCAGACAGGCAACAATAATGAGATAGGGATAGCGAATCGCGAAGCCGGACATCAGTTTGGCCCTCCCCGGAGCGTTTTGAGCCACCAGCTTGGCGCGGACGTGTTGCCCGGCTTGCAACGCGTTCAGTTACCGACTACGACCTGGTCGCCTTCCGTGAGCCCGGTGAGACCTCGATGCGGGCGCTGCTGTCTACTCCCAAAGTAATTGGACGTTCCACGAGGTTGCCGGACTTATCCACGACAAAGACGGTAGCGTTTGTGCGCTGCGGTTCACCGCCTGAACGGGCACGGTGAGCGCGTTGTCTTTCTGGTGAAGTACCAAAGTCGTTTCGGCATACATGCCTTCCACTAGTGTGTCGTCGAGATTCTCCACATCGATCTCGGTATGCATGGTGCGCGTTTCTTCGTTGAGCGAATCGGCAAAGCGCGCAACCTTTCCCTTGAACGTGCGGCCTAGAGCTGGAACGACCACATCGATGGCTTGTCCGAGGTGCAGATCGGGAACGGCCGACTCTGGCACCGGGACAACCAGACGCAGCCGGGACCATTCCGCCAGTCTTACGACTGGCATGGATTGCGTATCCGATGCAGTGCCAGCCTGGATGAGCGCGCCGGTGTCCGCATATCGCTTGGTTACAACCCCGCTGAAGGGAGCGGTAATGCGGGAGTACGCTTGGAGCGAGGCGTAGCGATCCTCGTTGGCCTGGGCCATGGAAAATTGGCCATGTGCTTCCGCGAGCGCAGCGCGAGCGCTGCCGACTTGAGCTTCGGCTTCCTGATCGTGCGCCAATGAGTCGTCGAGTTCCTGTTCGGCAATCAATCCCGGGCGAGCCTCCGACGCTTGCTTCAGCCGCGTGTAAGCGGCATGGTAGGCCGTGTAGGTCGATTCCGCGCGTTTGACATCTTGTTCGGCCCGGCGGATCGCATCCTCGCTGCGCCGAAGGTCGGCTTTTGCACCAGCAACTTGAGCGTTCAGTTCGGGAACTTCCAGAATCGCCAGCGTTTGCTTCTCTTTCACCTTGTCGCCGACATCGACATAGATATGCTGGATATAGCCGGCAACTTTGGCGTGGACGTCGACTTCCTGATAAGGCCGGAAGGCGCCCGACAGTGTAATCGAAGTGTGGATTGGGCCCCGAGTGGCTACCGCCACTGCGACGGTAGGCACGGTCGACGAGTCTTCTCGGCTTGCTCGCGCCCTGTGCCCGGGAAACTCGATAAGGATCCAGCCAACCACCGCTATCACAGCGACGGTGATGACGATGTAACTTCGCTTGAATCGCATCTACATCTCTCCAATCCAGTTACTGAAAAATCTCTCCAAAACGGGCTTCCGCGCGCCTCAACCGACTGTCAGCTTCCAGGAAAAGGACCGGAAGAAACCTGGCAAGCGTTCAGAAGCAATGGATCGATTTGGCGGTCGGTTACAGGAGGGATATCGAGGGAGGAGGACGATTGTAGAGAGATTCCGTGAGCTCGAACGTCGGGACCTGCACGTTGACGGACGGAGCGTGTGGCTCTGCTACCGGGAGCAGCATGGTGCCCACGATCAAGACGGGGCGCGTCACAACACACGCATCCGCGTCGAGATGCTGTCGCATGGCATGCGAAGGATCGGCGTGAGCGCTAGAATGATCGAAATCGAAACTGTGGAACATGCGGGTCGTCACACTGACGCAAATCGCGAAAATGGCGAGCAGCACCACTACATGCCGGACTGAAAACCGGTTCTTTTCGCCACGAAGCAGATTCGCTCTCCCCCACATCTTGGCTGATTATACCATGGTACTGTCCTAAGTTCAGGAAAACAGGGTGTGATCCGAGAACCTTGAGCTGCCAAGACAGGGTTGCATATTCTTCCGCCTCGACGCAGACTGGGGCGTCAGGGAAAACACCCGATGCCAAAACTCCAGGTGCTGGTGCTGGACGATGAGCCGATCGTGGGCAAGCGTCTGAAACTGGCGCTCAGCAAGATGGGCTGCGAGGTCGAAGCCTACGACGATCCCGCCCTCGCGTTTCGCCGCCTCGACGAAAAAGAATTCGACGTCGTCATCTCCGACATCGTCATGGGCGACATCGACGGCCTCCAGGTGCTGGAGCGCGTGCGGCAGCGATTTCCCCGGGCCAAAGTCGTCATGATCACCGGCTATGCCATGATGTCCATGGCCCGCAGTGCGATGGAGAAGGGCGCTTTCGATTTCATTGCCAAGCCCTTTACACCCGGCGATCTGCGCTCCGTAGTAGCACGCGCCGCCGCCGAGTTGGGCATACCTCTGGATCAAGCGGCGGGAACCACCCCCGCGGGAGTTTCCCATGAGTAAGCCTGAGCCCGAAGTTCAGACCGAAGTTCGGAGCGAAGTTCTGAGCCAAGATCTGAACCCTGCGGTCGAAGCTTCCCCCGCCGCCGATGCCACGGGCTTCGGCCGTGTCAATCCCGCCGTCGCCGCCGAAAAAGCGTTGAAGGAACGGCCCGTTTTCAGCATCCGTTTGCAGGTCTATTTCAGTGTTTTCTTCCTTTTCGCCATTGTCCTGGCCATCGGTCTTCTGACTTCCGCCACCACTTCGCGGGTCGAACGCGAGATCCATCTCTACGAAGTCACCAGCAAGTTCCTGTTCGAAGTCGACCAGGCCCGGCGCTTCGAGAAGAACTTCTTCCTGCACGGCACCAACCTCGACGACGCCCTCGAGCAGGCGCACTCGGCCAGGCGCATCTTGCGCGAGAACGCGGATGGTTTCGCCGGCATCGTCGGCCCAGCGGCCTCCAACCAGATCGGCGCCAGCCTCGAAGCCTACGAAGATCGTCTCGCCAGCCTCTCTTCCATCCGGCGCGAGGATCCCGCCGGAGTCGAGCAGATCCGCAACGCCGAGGCCGAGGTTCGCAAAAGCGGACGCGACATCGTCACCTTCGCCACCGATTTAGTCGAGAGGGAACGGGAAGAGCTGGAGAGGATGATCTCGTTTTCCCGCCATGTACAACTCTACCTGCTGATCTTTCTGCTGCTCTACATGGTGGTCATGAGTTACATGTTGATCCGCCGAATCGTGGATCCGATCGGCCGCTACATGGAGTACCTGGGGCGCATCGCCCGCGGCGACTACAGCCCGATTTTGCCGGCCCGGCGCTATCGCGACGAATTCTCCGCGTTGGCGATTGCCATCAACCACATGGTCGAAGAACTGGGCCGCCGCGAGAGCATCCTGGTGGAATCCCACAAGCTGCGCGCCGTCGGCACCCTCACCGCCGGCGTCGCTCACGAGCTCAACAATCCCATCAACAACATCACCCTCACCAGCCACCTGCTGCTCGAGGACTACGCCAGCCTCCCCGATGCGGAGCGCCACGAAATGATCACCGACATCATTCACGAGGCCGAGCGCACCAAGAAGATCGTCGGCGGCTTGCTCGACTTCACCCGCCAGAGCGAGAGCAAAGTCGAACCGCTTGATCTTTCCGAGGTGGTCAAGAATACGCTGGCCCTGTCGCACAACCAACTTCATCTGAAAGGCGTGCGCGCCACGCTGCAGGTGGCGCCTCATCTGCCCTTGGTACACGGCGATTCCCAGCAACTCTCACAGGTAGTTCTGAATCTCGTGCTCAATGCCGTGGACGCTTCTCCCAAAGGAGGCATGATCGAAGTCTCCGTCCACCGCGCCAAGGACGAGAACTTCGTCGAGATTCGAGTGAAAGACCACGGGACGGGAATTCCCAGTCACATCCTGCCCTCGATCTTCGACCCCTTCTTTACCACCAAGCCCAAGGGGAAAGGCGTGGGGCTGGGGCTATCGATCTGCAAGGGGATTTTGAGCCGGCACGGCGGCGAACTGACGGTGGAAACCGAAGTGGGCAAGGGTGCGACTTTCTCCGTGCAGCTGCCGGTGACCAGCTTTCCCGTGGACTTTGGCGCCATGAAGGAAGAGATCGAGAAGCGCGGGGCGCAGTGATGAGTTTTACGGTGGAGCGACGCGCGTCTCGACCGTCCAGCCGGGCGGGGGACGCCCGGTCCTCCACCAACACGCTCTAGGCCGGCTTGGCGGCCGCAATCGCCCGGCTAATGGCGTCGCGCAGGTCTTGCGGCTTGAACGGCTTGGCGAGAACCTCGAACGCGCCTTTCGACACCGCCTCGCGCGCCAGTTCCATGGTCGCGTAGCCGGTGATCAGCACGACCTTGGTCCGGGCCGACTTCTTGCGCGCCGCCTCCAGCACGTGCAGCCCGTTCACCTCGTCGATGCGCATGTCGGTCACCACCACGTCGAACTCTTTGGCGGCAATGCTGGCGAGGGCGTTCTTTCCCACCATCTGCGACTCCACCTCGTAGCCGTCTCTCTCCAAGGCGGGCCGGAGCCGCTTGTTCACGATTTCTTCGTCGTCGACCAGAAGAATGCGCAGTCTCTCGTTCATCGGAAAACTCAGGTTTTGTATCAGGGTATCGCTTTAGCGATACCGTGAGTTCTTCAAAATCGGACGCCCCTTTAGGGGCTCGTGGTGAAACTCCAATGGCCCAAAAACAGCGCCTGAAGGCGTATTCATAACACGGTACTTACGGTATGCCTAAAGGCATACCCTGATACGAATCTTCTCATGCCGGCGTTTCAAGCCGGCGTTCTAGCTTCCTTCAACTCCGGTTCCGCCACAATGGTGGCATACATCTTCCGTCGCCGCACGTAAGCGCGCACCACCTGCACCAGAATCACTCCCGCCCCGGTGAGGCCGCTGACGAAGAGCAGCGCTTTGCTGGTTCCGTTGAAATACCGGTCCCAGGCGGGGTTCAACTTGACCCAGCCGAGCTGCCGCAGGTATGTGGGGACGGCCACGGCCCGGGAAACCACGCAGAACAGGATGATCAGGCAAGTCACCAGCCGGATCATCACCTCTTTCACCACCTTGGTGCCGTAGGCGCCGATGTGGACTCCGATCAGCGATCCCAGGTAAAGCAGCATGGTCAGCCGGATATCGACCTTGCCTTCAAATACGTAGTTCAGCGCTCCCCAGCCTCCCATGAATACCGCGAGATACAATTCCGTGCCCGCCGCCACCGCCGAGGGCATGCCGAATATGTAGATCATGGCGGGTACGCCGATGAATCCGCCCACGCCAATGGTTCCTGCCAGGTAGCCGGTGGCCAGTCCAGCCGTGAGCACGATCCACAGCGACACGCTTACGTCGGCCACCGGGAAATGGATCATGGGCGGCAGCTTCAGGCGGTTGAGATAGTCGGAGATGCGCCGCGAAGGCCCGGCTACGTCGCTCTTCGACGCTCCGATAATGTCGCGCAACATGGAAAGGGACACGATGGCCAGGATGGAAACAAAAACCGCGCTGATATAAAGGTTAACCGCCGTTTCCTTGCGAACCGCGCTGCCCACGGTGTGCCCGGCGATCAGTACGGTGTTGACCCACACCGCAAAACGGACGCCCACGGCGGCGGTAAGGAGCATGAACGCGGCCATTTTCTTGTCGACGTTGCCCATTTCACCGTGCCGGCGGGAGCCGACCAGCGCCTTGCCGAACTTGTGCGTCATGTTGGAAGCGACCGCAATGACTCCAGGCACCCCGAGGTTCATCATGCCGGGGGTCATGAAGAACGCACCGCCGCTGCCGATGAACCCGCTCAGCGTGCCGCCGATCAGCCCCAGCAACACCACTTGCAACATGGTCGATGCGTTGAGCGTGTAAGGAAATAAATCCATGCCGCCTTCCCGTCTCTCGGCGCCGCCGGTCGTGTCCGAGCGCCGGTTCCGCTATTCCATTATTCCGTCATTCCGTCATTGCATATTCCGTCATTCCATCTTGATCAACTTCAGCAGGTAGTGCACGGCCTTGCCGGAAAAATATGCCACGATCGGGATGAACAGCAGCACGCTGGTGGATGCCGTCAGCCGCCACATCATCTCCGGCCGCGTCAGGAAGTCCAGCACCGCTCGTTGATGGGTGAAAACCGCCACGTAGATCAACGCGGTCACCGCCGCGCACAGCAGCATGGTGACCAATTGCCGGGCTCCAAACAGAAAGCGCTCTTGCATCTCTTCGGCTTGGACCACGGATACCCCGCGCAACCGCTCCTGCAAGGTGCTTGCCAGCTCACGGCTCAGCCGCGTGCGCGCCGACTTCCCTTTGTCGAGGAAGACCTCTCCAATCACCACCAGGCTGTAGGAGATCGAGCGGTCGATCGCGCCCAGCAGGTTGTTCACCGTGCCTTGTACGACCGTCCGCCCACCCGCCTTGCCCAGCTTGACCAACTCGTTGAAGGTTTCCTCCACGCCTTCCTCGCCCAGCCGGCTCGACTGCAGATCGGTTGGCACATCGTCTTCGATGCCGCCGGTTCCACGCGTCGCGGCGGGAGTAATGCCGTCCTGGCCGGCCGGCGCTTGCTCGACGACCGACGACGTCTCGGCGGGCTCCAGCCGCAGCAGTTCCACCGCTGCGCCCCATTTCTTGGCCACCTCGACGACGTGTTGAAAAGTTTCGCCCGTGGGATTGAAGTGTTCCTGTATCCACAGAATCCGGCTCGCCGCCATGGTGGCGAAGATCTGACGGACCCCGGGAACCTTTTCCACCACTGCGGCGATGGAGTCGGCCACCTTCAGGTGGCGTGGCAAATAGGAAATCGACACGTTCCCGCGGTCTGCCTGCACCTGGAAGCCGGCGTAGTACGTGCGGTCGTCCTCGGCGAGAGCCACGCGGCAGCGACTGGCCAGCAATAGGTTCTCCATGGCGGCGCGCGCCGCCGGCGTCTCGCGAAACTCAGGAAGCTGGGCCACCGCGCAGAACGCCGACGCCACGTTCTCTACGTTGGCGTGCTCCACGTTGATCAGGAAGTCGTAGCTGCGCGATTGCTCCCAATCGATGTTGTAGAACGTCCGCACCCACCGGCGGCGGTCCTCTTCGAGTTCGTCGATGTATTTCTTGGCTTTCGCGCGATCCAGGCCGAGCCGGTTGGTCACCGACTTGATGCGGGTCTCCATGTCGGCCACAACCCGGAGACGCAAGACGTGGGGAACGCCCTTGAACAGCAAGTGCCCCGTCAGCCCGTGATACACGAGCGGGCCGGAGAGTGCCATCTCGGTGAGCACACTGGTGACGAACCCCTGGTAGTGCTCCCGTTCCAGCATCATGCGCTCGTTCAGCCCGCGTGGATTGACGCACGCCATCTCCAGCTTTCCCGCGGCTATGCCGGCAATGGTGGCCCGTTCCAGCAGTTCTTCCCGGCCGATGCAGGCACATCCCAACTTCCGCGCCAGGCTCTCGGCGAAAGCCTTGCCGCAGCTGTAGCTGCCTCGCGATACACAGATAAGTTGCATGGCGCAACCCGCTGACGGTTATGGAATCACACACCGCCAACCACCGGCCGGCGGCAAACCATTCTCGTGAAATGGTGCGCCTTTGGCCTTCAATTTCACCGTGACCAACGTCACCAGTGAACGTGAGTTCCGGCATAAGTTCCCGCACGATTTCCCCACAATGACGGGCAACCGCGCTGCCCAGCCTTCTCGGAGGGTCGAGTCCTCGCTGGTCCCGGCTTGGCCTCGGCCTTTGAAGCACACGATCGCAACGAGTCTCGCTCCGGGCTGTCACCGATCACGGTGACTATGATCACGGCGGGCAGACCGGGTGTGGCACATACTGGCGAACGGCTGCACTCCACTTTGGAGTCGGTTGGAGTTGTGCTTCAATACTGACGTTGGCGTGTCTGTGGTTGGCGTGTGTGTCGATGGTTTGCGAACTGGTTTGCGAACGGTGCGGGCTATTCCGGAGCCGGAGATTGGTAGTCGCCTTGTGCGTGGCCGTGTTTCTCCTGGCGCTCAGCAGCAGGCTCTGCCTTTTTGAACCCCACCAACGGTCCATCAAGGCTTTTGCCGACGATTTTGATCGGCTGAAGGCGAGAGCGCACGCGAACCGCTTCCGGCACGCGGTCGTTTCCGTGCGGCCCGTAACGCCATCCGATGCCTCCTTTTCTCTACTGCCCGCTCCGGCCCCGAAGCTTTACGCTGCAGTTTTCATAGACGGCATTGCTCCACGCCGGCCCGATTGCGTGGGTTTACCTGGATTCATACGGCCTCCTCCGCTGTCATAGTTCTCGATGCGTCCTGATGTCTTGAACATCCGGGACACACACGATTACCCCAGGGCGCAAGAGACTCCAAGCAGCATTTTCCGAAGGTGGAAAGCGGAGGCATCTACTATGTCGGTTATCACCATTTCCCGGGGCTCGTTTAGTGGCGGCAAGATTCTGGCGGAATGCCTGGCCCGAAAACTTGGTTATCGCTGCCTGGATCGCGATGTGATCGTCGAGCGGGCCGCCGCCTATGGAGTGTCGCAAGACGATCTCAGGGAAGCGCTGGAGAAACCTCCCGGATTCCTCGACCGTTTCCAGCACAAGCGCTATCTCTATCTGGCCCTGATGCAGGCATCCTTGGCCGAGGAAGTGCGAACGGGAAAGGCTATCTATCACGGTTTGGCGGGCCACTTGTTGCTCGGAGGCGGGCAGCCCATCCTGCGGACCCGGATCGTCGCCCCCATCGAGCGCCGTATCGAGATGCTGCAGGAACGGCTGCACTACAGCCGCAGAGATGCCATTGCTTACATCGTAAAGGTGGATGAAGAGCGGCGTAAGTGGACCCGGTTTCTCTACGGCGTGGACTGGGAAGATCCTTCTCTCTACGACCTCGTGCTCAACCTTGAGCACGTGAATATGGAAGAAGCTTGCCGCGTAATCTCCTCGATTGTGCTGGGGCCGCGTTTCGAGTTTACGGCCGAGAGTCAGCGCAGAATGGACGACCTGGCCATCGCCAGCCGGGTACGGGCCGATTTGGCGATCAACCGCTCCACGTCGGATCTCGAACTCGAGGTGGTGGCGCACGACGGTGCGGTCGCAATCCAGGGCAAGGTCGCGATCACGGCCCAGATCGATGAAGTCAAACGGGTGGCGTCGGCTGCCTCCGGTGTTGCTTCCGTAAACATTGAAAAACTGGTGCCCCCCATTCGGGTGTGAGCATGGCTGAGTTACGACTACGGGCGAGGTAAATCGATATGGCGCTGCTCCTGATATCACGGGGTTCCTTTTCCGGCGGTCAACTCATCAGTCAATGCCTTTCGCGAACGGGAACGCGGTGCTTGACACGGGAGGATCTGACGGCGGTGGTCAACACCCACGGCGATCTGGCGAACCAGGTCGTGACCAGCATGGCCCGAGCGGCGCAGGACTACAGCCGGCTCAGCGCCCTGCGGCGGCCGTACAAAATCCTCATGCAACGGGCCCTTCTCGAATATGTGCGCCAAGGCGACGTCGCGTATTTCGGCTACTCCGGGCATCTTCTGCTCCCGGGAATCGCGCACGCGGCACGGGTGAGGATCCTCGCACCGATCCAACTGCGAATCGAGTTGCTGATGAAGCAGGGAGGGGTCAGCGAGGAGCAGGCTCGCGAGCGCATCCACCAAGTCGACGAGGAGCGCAGCCGCTGGACCCGCTTTATGTACGGAAAGAGCCTTAAGGATCCCGAACTGTTCGACCTTTGTATCAACCTGGAGCGCGTTTCCTTCCCCACGGCCTGCAGCATGTTGCTGAGTCTCGCGCAGCAGAGCGAGTTCAAGCCCACACCCGAATCCCTGGCAGCCGTCGAGAGTCGTTACCTCTGCGCCTGCGTTCTGGCGGCGCTGATTGACAATCCGAAGACGTTCGAGCTGGAGGTGGGGGCGACCGCGGATGGCGGCTGCGTCACCTTGGAGGGCCCTTACCTGGAGGACGCGGATCGCGCGGCGGTTCTGGAAACTGTCAGGACGGTCTCCGGGGTAGCGGATGTGCAATACAAGGAGGGGTACGCTCCTCCGTTCGACTTGACTTCATAACCGACTTAGTAATCAGGGAGGCCAGAGATGGATCACACGGAACTCGAACCCCAATCGCCGGAAGTTTTGATTGAGATCAAGGGGCTGCTCGCCCGAGGACTCGACTTCGATGAGAAGCAAGTCGAACTGATCGAAGAACAGAACGAGATGGCGAAACGGCGCACCGACACCACCTCCAATCTGCTGCAGTTTTCCTCGGCTACCGCGAAGTACACCGAGGACCAGACGGCGATGGCGCGGGAGAGAACCTCCCTTACGCGAGTGCAGACCAAGCTTTCCACTCGCAGCACGGAGCTGGCGCACATCCGCACCGATCTCGGCCGCGAACGCACCGCCATGGCGGAGCAGAGAACGGAGCTCGCGCTCAACCGGACCGAACTAGCCCGGCAGCGGTCCAGGCTGGCCGCCATGAGAACGGACCTGGCTCGAACCAGAACCGCGCTGGCGGAACAGCGCAACGTCTTGTCCCAGGCCAGGACGGACTTGGCGCAAGAGCGAAACGATCTGGCAGCTGAGCGGACGATGCGGGCTTTAACCCGGACCCGTATGTCGCTCCAGAGAACGGAGCTCGCGCGGGGAAGAACTTACCTGGCCATGATTCGGACCGGGCTCGCGTTTCTCGCCATCGGACTCACGCTCTTCCGCTACTTTGGAGTCTCGCGTTGGAGTCTCTTTGACGGGGCGCTGGTGCTGCTAAGTGTGGTTTTGGTGTTCTACGGCACCAGAGGTTACCGCCGCGCCCAGCTCGCCGACCGGCGAATTGGGGAGTTGCTGGCTAACGATCCGGGGCTGGCGCAGGCAACGTGACGATCAGCGTTGACGCCGTAAGAAGTACACCCGGCCGGTCCAATCCCATTTCCCGGTCTCTTTAGACAGCTGGATCAAAGCCCGAACGAGACCGCCGATATCTGCCGGGGCGATTGTCTTTTCATCGACAAAGATTACGCCACCGTGGCGCCGCTCTTCTTCTGCCCAGATTTTGAGCAGTGGAGGAATCGTCCTCCGGTCATAAGTAACCAGGGTCAAGCCCTGCTTGGCAGCTTCCAGTAGGGCAGCAGGGTCTTCTTTCCCAAGAAAGTCGCCACCCTCCCACTCCGCCATCCAATGGATAGTTAGGGAGCGATCGCGACGTCGCAGGCCATCCGCCACGTCCGGGGAAATATGCTCGTCCAGAAGCAGCTTGAGCATGTCAACCCCGCTTGGTCTTTCGGGAAACAAAGTCGACCGCCTGGGGCAGCATGCGCTTTAGCGTTTCGAAATCTGTGGAATCGTTTTCCGCCGTTGCCTCATCGATTTCCTCGGGGAACGCTTCCGCATAATTAACGGCAGCTCGAACCTTGGCTTCTGGCCACCTGAGATGTTTGGCGACGGCCGCAACGGCTCCGTGATAGCTGCGGAGCAGGAGAATCACCTCCCACACCGCGAGCGTGCTGCCTTGAATATAGGCCTGCCGGCCTGCCGGTGAATCGTGAAAGTCGAGGAAGGCAAATTCCGACCGCCTTAAACCTTCTTCGACTAAGCGCGCACTTGCGTCGCTAGGCGTCCATCCATGCCGATTCGCGATGCGCTTGAGTCGTCTCCCACTTTCCACGGGCAGGCGCATGCTCAGAACCATCGAACGGGCTGGCTTCATGGAAACCTCCATTTGTAACTATTGTAAGCATTGTAGCAGGCGTGCTCGATGCGGCACACTTCTTCACGAACCATTCCAGGGGTTTACGACCTCAAGACCACAGTCCTCAAAATCTGCACCATTGCGCGTGGCGAGTCTGGCGCCTCGCACTTGGGCGATAGCCGCGATCTGCGCATCGGCGTGGCTGATCGGTCGGCCGAGCGTACGGCGGCGAGCGGCAATCTTGGAGAACACTCGCGCTGCCTCGCTCTCAAATCCGAAGACGCGACCCGCCAAATCCTCGGCAAACATAGCTTCCGCCGCTGTCAGCAGCCCCTCTCGGCGCTTGCCTTTGGTGAGCAGCTCAATTCCATAAAAGATTTCCGCCTCGGTGATGGACGTCGTAAAGAGTTCCGCTGCTCGCTGTTTCGCAACCCATACCACAACCCGAGCAGAGGGCTTGGGTCTCATCAGCTCGGAGATCACATTCGTGTCGAGGATGATCATTCGCCAAATCCCGGAGCCTGGCGCATAGCGTCGCGTCGCGGCAACTCAAGTTCGAGTCCGCCTAACGCCGCAAAGCGCCGGTGAATGGTTTCCGCCAGGTTCCCTTTTGCCGGCGAGGAAGCGGTTAGAGCTGAGCGCAAAATGTCCCTGGCCTCCTCCTCCATCGAACGTCCGTGATGGGCGGCACGGACCCTCAAACGGGTCTTGGTTTTCTCGTCAAGTTGTCGAATGGTTAATGTCGCCATGCTGTCAATGCTATCATTGCTAGCCGCGAATGCAAAGCGGAGGGGCTTACTCAGGGACGGAATAGCCATATATCGCCAAGACCGCTTTGCCTCTCGACCACTTCCACCAGACTTCGCTCTCCTTCGAGTAATCTCAAGTGGCAGTTTACATTTCTGATCTTTCTCGACTGGGCGCTATCCGCGCGCAGGCCAGAACCATGCCCCGCGCACGGTGATGGGGGTCACGGAACCTTGTCGTGCCATGTGGTAAACCTGCTGGCGGTGCCGCTGTGTGCGGCCCGAGCGCTCCGCCAGTTGGTTGTGCAGCGATGGAAATTCACAGCAAGCCGACCTACCGTACCAAGCCGCCTGGTAAAGGCGTCGAGTCTCGCGTTCGGGACCTCGGAGTGGGAGTCCAGGGATGACGATGACGCCGCTCACCTCCCAAGCGTCGGAACCGCGAAACTCGAATGCCGTGTCGCTGCCGGCCCCCGGCGTGGCCAGCCTGGCCGACGAAGACCGGAGGCTGCTCGCCGACGCGGAGCGAGCCCTCGCCGATCGCCCGAATATCTCCATGAGCCTGCGCATCGGTATGAGCATGTTGCTGTGCTTTCTGCTGGTCGCCGGAGTCGTGGTCGCCTCCATGGTGCTGGTCTCAAGAGTCGGCACGCTGCAGGAGTTTCTCGACAAGGCGAGCACCTATGCGCTGGAGGTAGAGAACACCCGGCGTTATGAAAAGAACTACCTCCTCTACGGGACGGGCCTGGACGACGCGCTGACGCAAGTGCAAGCGGCCCACAATCAGCTGCACAGCATCAAGGCCAGCATGGTCGAAGTTACCGGCCCGCAGGTGTTCGAGCGCATGGAAGAAAATCTCGAGCAATACGACCGCTCGCTCGAGCGTCTGGCCGAGTTGGCGAGACAGCCCGGCGCTGCTTCGCAGGACGAACGCACCCAGGTCGAGAAGGAGCTCAGACGGCACGGCGCGCAGCTCATCGCCGATGCCACCGATCTGCTGGAACGGGAGCGGCTTCGTCTTCGCACCGCAATTCGTACGTCGTGGATTGTGGCGGCCAGTTCGCTTCTGTTCATCATGCTCGCCATGGCCCTGGTCACCTTCACGCTGACCCGCCAGGTCTCCAATCCCTTGCGCCGGTTCGCCGGCTACACGGAACGGATTGCGGCTGGCGACTTCTCGCCGATTCTACCGGCGCGCCGCTATCGCGACGAGTTCTCGCGGCTCGCCGTCGCCATCAATCGCATGTTGTTCCGGCTGAAAGATCGCGAGGCTCAACTCGCCCGTCACAGCCGCATGGCTGCAGTCGGAACACTGACCGCCGGCATTGCTCACGAACTCAACAATCCTCTCAACAACATCAGCCTCAACGCCGAGGCGCTCCACGAAGGTTTGAACCACTACACCGACGACCAGAAACTGAAAATGCTGGCCGACGTTGTCAGCCAAGTCGAGCGGGCGAGCGCAACCGTGAGGAATCTGTTGGATTTCACGCGCGTCGAGAAGCCGGTGGTAGTCGTTTTGTCGGTGGAAAATGTGGTGCGCGAGGCGCGGCGCCTCGTGGCCAACGAAGCCGAAATCAACCGCGTGCAGTTCAACCTCGCGCTGCCGCCGGATCTGCCGAAGGTGCAGGGCAATCCGCGCGACCTCCAGCAGGTCTTCTTGAATCTTTTTCTGAACGCGATCCAGGCTATGCCCAACGGAGGAGTGCTGACGGTCCGGGGCCAGGCAACCGGAGGTTCTACGAACGACCGAGCCCTGGAAGTTGAAGTGACCGATACCGGCGTTGGCATTCCCGAAGAGAACATCGGTTCCGTCTTCGATCCTTTTTTTACGACCAAGGAAGTGGGCGCCGGAACCGGGCTCGGCCTGGCCGTAAGCTACGGGATCGTCGAGAAGCACAACGGGACGATCACGGTGCGCAGCAAGCTCGGGGAAGGCACAACCTTCGTTGTGCGCCTTCCAATTTCTTCCATCGAGGGAGGTGTAGGTGCATCTCTATCTTCCCATCGCGGGGAATAGCGTCAACGTGTTCTTGATGATTGGCCTGGGCGGATTGGTGGGGTTCCTGTCAGGCCTGTTTGGCGTGGGCGGCGGTTTTCTGATGACGCCGTTGCTGATGATGTACGGGATCCCGGCCACGGTAGCGGCGGCTTCGGACTCCAACCAGATTGTGGCCGCCTCCGCGTCCGGTTGCTACACCCATTTTCGCGCTAAGACGATCGACGTCCGCATGGGCGTGCTCATGCTGGTGGGCGGCATCGCGGGTGGGACACTCGGGGTCCAACTCATCAAGATTTTGCGCCGTCTGGGGGAGGCGGATTTTGCCATCACCGTGGTCTATGTGCTGATGCTTGGGGGCATCGGCTCCTACATGTTCTTCGAAAGTTTAATCTCGCTGCGGGGGCGCCCGTCCAAGGCTGCGGCTCCACGATCGCCGATGTATCGGCGCATGGTCGGGGCGCTTCCTTTCAAGGTTTACTTTCCCCGGTCCAAGGTGACGATCACCGCGCTGATGCCACTCCTGCTCGGGACGCTGGTGGGCACGCTGGCGGCCATCATGGGAGTGGGCGGCGGATTCATCATGGTGCCCATTATGATCTACCTGCTGCGCATGCCGATGCACGTCGTGGTCGGCACCAGCCTTTTCCAGATCTTATTTACCTGCATCAATGTCACCGTGCTGCAGGCGCACTACAATCACAGCGTGGACTTTGTGCTCGCGCTGCTGCTGCTGATCGGTTCGGTGGTGGGGGCGCAGATCGGCATACGCATCGGCCGGCGGCTCCGGGCCGACCAACTCAAGATCCTGATGGCGGTGTTGGTGTTGGCCGTGATGGTGAAAATGCTGCTCGGGTTGCTCTTGCGGCCGGAGTTCCTCGTCGCCTACAAGGGGGGCCACTAAAGCGATGCGACACGTCAAGCTGGCAGCGGTCGCGCTCGCAGTTTTCGCAATCTTGCCTCGGCCCGCCGCTGGCCAGCCCGCGGGCGTAACGGGCGATCTCATGGTCGTTCCCGAGCGCGTGGAAATCGACCTTGCCTACAACGGAGCTAACATAGAAGTGGGCGCTGAAGTGCCGGCCGGGTACGAGGCGGCGGTGAGGCTCATGAGTCGTCCCGAACGGCTGGAGTTGAAAAAACTCGGGAAAAAGGCGGGACTGCTTTGGATGGGCGCGGGCACCGTTACCTTTGAGAACATACCGGTGGTCTACCAGGTGCTCAGTACGGCGCCGCTGGCGGATCTGGGACCGCAGGCCTTGCGCGGGCAGTGGATGCTCGGCTACGAGTCGTTGATTCCCGATCAGGCTCCCGGGGCTGACTTGCGCGGAGACCTGGTTGGATTGAAGGAGCATGGCGGGCTTTTTGCGCTACGCGAGGGAGCCTTGGTGCGGAGGGGGAAAAGTGCTTCGCTCGTCGCTCCCGGGGCCGACGCCCCGCAGCGGTTGCGCGGCACCTTCCGCTTGCCCGCCTCGGCGCCGGCCGGCGACTACTCCGTCGATCTTATTGGTTTCAAGGACCAGCGCGCAGTTCACCTGGCCAGTGCTACTCTGCATATCGAGCATGCCGGAGCGGTAAGAATCATGAGACATCTGGCGCTCGACCACGGCACGGCCTACGGCGGCGCGGCTTGTTTGATCGCGATCATCGTCGGCCTGCTGACGGGCGTACTGTTCCGGTCGAGATCGAATGAAGGGCACTGAGGGGGGCGACGGTGAAATTCGCGGATCTATTCCGCAGCGCGCGCCGGGCTGACGTCGAGTTGCTGCGAGCGCGCTTTCTCAGGTTTCGCAGCCTGCTCGAAAATAACAATCGCGTGCTCTGTCTGATCGCCGATGCCAACGAAAAGCTCGGAGGCGAATACCTCTTCGACACCCAGTATCTCCAGTCCCTGGAAGCACAGTTGGGCGAGGCGGTGACCGCCGTCGTCCGCAACCTTGCCGAGATGTCCGACAATGGTTACCCGACTCTCGCTCTCCAGCTCGAACGTATGCGGGCGGCGGTGCGGGCCAGTCTCAAGCCACACCAGATCGATCCGAACTTGCCGCTCATCCTCACCCTCGATGAACTGGGCACGGAGCTCGCCGATGTCGTGGGAGAGAAGATGGCGCGGCTGGGGGAGATTCGCCGCCGGCTCGCGCTCCCGGTGCCGGACGGATTCGTCATCACCGCGCGAGCCTGTGACCTGGCGCTGGCGCATCCCAAAGTCGCCGGCGAGTTCGAGAAGTATCGCGCCGGCGCCCAAGGCGCGGCCGCCGGACTGCAGCAGGCCATCCTCGCGTCGGAACCACCCGCGGAAGTCGCCAGAGCCATCAAGGATGCTGTGAAGCCGTTCAGCCGGAATGCCAGGTTCGCGGTGCGCAGCAGTGCGCTTGGAGAAGATGGCGATCTTACCTTCGCGGGGCAGCACACAACCATCCTGAACGTGCCGCGCGAGCGCGTGGCGACGGCTTGGCTGAAGGTGGTCGCGAGCCTGTTTTCGGAGCCGGCGAGCGGCTACCGGCGCGGCCATGGCCTGTCCTCCGCCGCCGGCGAAATGGCCGTGGGATGTCTGCTCATGGTCCCAGCTTCCGCCAGCGGCGTGCTCTATTCCGTGGATCCCAATGCGCCGGAAAGCGGTGCCATGATCGTTTCCGCGGCGCGCGGCCTCGGCCTCATGGTCGTCGAGGGGCGAGGCTCCGTGGATGAGTTCAAGCTCTCGCGTCACGCGCCCCATCAAGTTCTCGCGCGCCACATCGCGGATAAACAAGAGATGTGCGTTCCGCAGCTCGACGAAGGAACCCGCATCGCGCCCGTACCCGACGAACTGCGCCGCGCGCCCGCGATTACCGACGACACGCTCGTCGCTCTTGCCGAGGCCGCCCTCAGAATCGAACGGCACATGCGATGCCCGCAGGATATCGAGTGGGCGGTTGGCCACGATAGCAGTCTGGTCGTGCTGCAAGCACGGCCCTTGCGCCTGCCACCCGCCGCACCGCATCCGGCCGAGGAGGTACTGTCGGCCTGCACCCGCCACCGCGTGCTCATGCCCGGCCACGGTGAGGTCGCATGTCGCGGAATCGGTGCCGGGCGGGTGTTCCTGGTGGGGCCCGACGAAGCGACCGAAGGATTCTTGCCTGGTGATGTGCTGGTGACCCGGTTTGCCTCCCCCCGCCTCTCCGCGCTCGTCGCCAGCGCCAGCGCTTTGGTGAGCGATGTGGGATCGGTGACCGGACATCTGGCGACCGTGGCCCGCGAATATCGTGTTCCCGCCATCGTGGGAACCCGGGATGCCACCAAACTGCTCCCCGCCGGAACGGTGATCACGGTCGACGCCAATGAGAACACCGTTTACGAGGGAAGCGTGGAAGAGTTGCTTAGCTATCAACTGCTGCGGAGTCAGCCCTACGAGGAGACGCACGAGTTCCGCGCGTTACGCCGCATGTTGAGGCACATCTCGCCGCTCCATCAAAGAGACCCCAGCTCCCCCGACTTTGAGCCCGAACACTGCCGCACCTACCACGATATTATTCGCTTCGCGCATGAGCGCGCGCTCGCCGAGTTGAGCCGTCTGGGCGACTTCCAGCTTGAGGGCAGCAGTGCGCGGGCGCTCGATCTGGATATCCCGCTCGACCTCGTCCTCGTCGATCTAGGCGGAGGTATCGCCTCCAATGCCCGAGGCAAGGCCGTATCCCGAAGCCAGGTTGCTTCCCGTCCGCTGGAGATTCTGCTGCAAGGCTTGCTGGCTCCCGGCGTCTGGTCGACCAATCCGGCCGAGATGGACCTCGATGGATTCATGGCCAGCGCGACCCGAGCGGGGCCGCTGACGTCGCCCGGCGGCGACGCGCTCCAGCGCAATGTGGCCATCGTCTCCGCCGACTACCTGAATCTGAACCTTAGAGTCGGATACCATTTCAACGTGGTCGACTGCTATTTGGGCGAGAATCCCGAAGATAGCTACATCTTCTTCCGCTTCGTTGGAGGCGTGACCGATGTCACGCGGCGCACCCGGCGAGCGCGCCTGCTGGCGACCATTCTTTCCCAGCAAGGATTCACCACCGACCTCAGCGGCGAGCTGATCGTCGGGCGGTTGCAAGGCGTGCCCCAGCCCCTCTGCGAAGAGCAACTGCGAATGGTGGGCCGCCTGATCGGGTTCTCGCGGCAGCTGGATATCCTGCTGCGCGACGATCGCACCGTGGATCAGCTGGTGAACGCATTTCTCGAAAGCAGATTTCATATGACCATCGATACTCTTATGAAGGAGCGTGACCATGCCGACGAACATTGATGTGATGGTCCTTGACGACGAGCCCACCGTGTGCGAACGCCTCAAGGACTTTTTCGAGAAGGACGGAATGAAGGTGGAAACGTTCACGGAAAGCAGCATCGCGGTGGAGCGGCTGGCACATCAGCGATTTCACGTCGTGGTCACCGACCTGAAAATGAAGGGGCCCACCGGCATCGACGTCCTGGTCGCGGTCAAGAACCAGAACCTTCCCACCGAAGTCATCGTCATTACTGGCTACCGCACCATGGATGTCACGCGCGCGGCGGAGTGCGTGGGAGCTTATGCCTTCCTCGACAAGCCGTTCCACCTGGAACAGTTGCGCGACTTAGTGAAGAAGGCGGCAAAAAAAGCGAGAAGCAGGAGTGAAGCCTGATGCCAGCCTGGATCGCTCGACCAGCGTTGGCAACCTCGGAGGACTGCGAATGAAACCGAACTTCCGCATTCTGGTCATCGATGACGAGAAGATCGTCTGCGATCGTCTCACTATGGAGTTGGAGCGGGAGGGATTCGCGGTGGAAGCCTATACCGAGAGTGGGCAGGCGCTGCAGCGAATCGCGGCGCAGCATTTTGATCTGGTGATCACCGACATCAAGATGCGCGGGCCCAACGGAATCGAAGTGATGAACTTCGTGAAGGAGAATCACCCCTCGACCAAGGTGATCGTCATTACCGGCTTCGCGACGGTGGAGACTGCCCGCGAGGTGCTCAAGGGCGGCGCCGTCGACTTTATCCCCAAGCCCTTCAAGATGAGCAAGCTTCGCGAATTGGTGCTGCGCTTGGCTGCGGAGAGCACTGGCGAGAAGAACGCCGACCCAGCGCCCTAAGTTCAGGCAAATTAGGGCACGGCCGACTTCGGATGTCCAACCCAAAAATCGCTACGGTTAGGCTATGCTGGACTGTTCTCGAAATCGTGTTTGGGAACGGCTGCTTCCCGCATGGCGAGCCCTCAGCATGAGCATCCCCAGCCCCGGTCGAACCGGCAGCTGATCCTGGCCGCCCAGATCGCCTTTCTCCCCACCGGCATCTTGACCACTCTGTTGGGCCCTATGTTGCCCATCCTGATTGCGCGCTGGGCGCTCAGCGACTCGCAGGCCGGCAGTCTTTTCCTGGTGCAGTTCCTGGCCTCGCTCGCGGGCGTGCAAATCTCCGGCATCCTGTTGGCAAGGGTGGGGTTCCGTCCGGCATTTCTTTCCGGACTCCTGCTCATGGCGTGCGGTGCGGCCACGCTCTATCTGGGATCGCCCGGGCTGGGGATGGTATCGGTAGCGGTGTATGGGCTGGGCCTGGGTCTGATCATCCCCACCGACAATTTGATGATCGCGGAAATCGCGCCAAGTTCGCGGGCAGGTTCGCGGGCGGCGGCCGTAAGCCTGCTGAATTTCTACTGGGGAGTGGGCGCCGTGCTCTGTTCGTTGCTGGTGGCGTGGGCGCACCGGCACCAGTTGATTCCGGTTTTTCTGGGAGCCGTGTCGGTATTCCTGGTGCTGCTGGCGGCGAGTGTGCGCAACCTGCCGTTTCCCCATGCGGTTAAGTCCGCCGACTCGCCGATTGCGTGGCGAAAAATCTGCAAAGATCCCGCTCTATGGCTGTTCGCCTCGGTATTTTTTCTCTACCCCGGGGCTGAGACCGCGGTGGGGGGCTGGATTGGCTCGTATGTGGCCCGCATGGGATCTCGCGGGGCGGCGATGGGACCCATGATGCCGGCTTTTTTCTGGTCGGCACTGATGTTGGGACGAGCCTCGGCAAGCCTGATTCTAAAACACCTGCCGGAACGGCGCGTGCTGCTGGCGGGCTTTGCCGCGGCCACGGCGGGGATCGGCCTGATGCTGTATTCCTCGACCCTGCCGGGCGTCATTGCCGCCGCACTCGTCACCGGAGTGAGCTTCGCCACCTTGTATCCCATTACGGTTGCGCGCTTCTCGCATCGCTTCGGAGTGGGCGCGCGGAGCATTGGCTCGGTGATGTTTTCCTTGGCGTCGCTGGGACCGGCGGTGTTGCCGTGGGTGGTGGGAGTGATTTCGAAAGCCACCGGCAATCTGCGTGCCGGCCTTGCCGTGCCGTTGGCAGCCACGGCGATCTTATTGCTGATCCACATCCAAGACTGGTAAGGGCCCGGCGGCAAACCCCGGCAGAATGGAATTAGTCCCCAGGACCGCCACCCGCCGATCCCAATTCCAATTTCAACGATGGGGCCGCCTGCGGGTTCGCCGGCCAGGGTAGATAGGGCAACGCCGGCATATCTGCAAGCACGGGCGCTTCTGACTGCACATCTTGTTGCGAATCGGACGCACCCGGGCTCGAAGCGATATTCTCCGCGCTCTTCTCCGCAGTCTTCTCCGCGCTCATGGCCTGATCGCAACCGGCGTAAGTGAATTGCGGTACGATCCGCCTGAGTTGGGCCATGATGGGTTCTCGCTTTCCGAGCGACATCGCTACATAGAGTTCGTCGAGACTACGTTTCAACGCCGGCCAGGCCAGCTTTACTCCTTCCGTACAGGCGATCTTTTCACAGGCACTCGGAAAAACCCGCTCGTCGGAATAGAAGAGCTCCTCGAAGAGTTTTTCACCCGGACGGAGGCCAATGAACTTGAATTCCGGGCGGGATTTGCCGGAGAGGCGAACCAGAGTTTCGGCCAGTTCCGTGATTCGCACCGGCTCCCCCATGTCGAGCACGAGAATGTCGCCGTCCCGGCCGATGGCGAAGGCCTGCAATACCAGGCTCACCGCCTCTGCAATGGTCATGAAAAAGCGGGTGATTTCGGGGTGCGTAATGGTGATGGGCCGGTTTTGGCGAATCTGCTCCTGAAAGATCGGAATCACGCTGCCGTTCGATCCGAGAACATTGCCGAACCTCACCGAGACACAGCGCATTCGCGGCCAGGGCCAGGCAGCGAGAATCAATTCTCCCACCCGCTTGGTGCAGCCCATGACGTTGGTCGGGTTCACGGCCTTGTCGGAGGAAATCATCAGGAAGGTTGAACAATTCGAACTCTCGGCCACGTTCAGCAACGACAGCAGGCCGAAAATGTTGTTACCGACCGCCTCTTCCACGTTATCTTCCATGACCGGCACGTGCTTGTACGCGGCGGCATGGAAAACGGCCTCGACCCCGTAGGTCAGAAATATTCTGCGCATGCGCTCCGGATTCGTGAAGTCGGCGACACAAAACACCTTGCGGTCGCTGTGATTGTCATTGTGATTGTTGTTGTTGTCGCCCTGCGCCAACTGATGCTGCAAGTGAAAGATCCCAGTTTCATTCTGGTCGAGGCAGACCAGAAGTTTCGGTTGGTAGGTCTGGATTTGCCGGCACAGCTCGGAGCCGATCGATCCCGCGGCTCCGGTAACCATGACCACGCGGCCGCGAATATTCTCGCCGACCGATTCCAGATCGAGATCGACGGGGACGCGCCCCAGAAGATCGGTAAGTGAAACTTCCCGCGCCTGCTCCAGGTTGACACGGCCCGCAATCAATTCCGCGAGGGCGGGGACGGTTCGGAAGGCGGCGTTCGCCTCTGTACAGATGGCCACCAGCCGGCGCATCTGGCCCGGGGTCGCCGATGGAATCGCAATCAGGACTTCCTCGATTCTTTGCCGGCCGACTATTTTCCCGAGCGCTTCGACCGGGCCCAGCACCGGCACGCCCAGAACCCGCAGCCCCTTCTTGAGCGGGTTGTCGTCGACACAACCGATCACCCGATAGCCGGTCTCCGCTTGCTGGGTTTCGCGAATGATCATCTGGGCGGCATGCCCCGCGCCCACCAACAGCAGACGTTTCGAGGCCGAGTCCGCCCGCGCCGTTTCCGCCAGCATGCGGGAGAGAACGCGTACCCCGGTCAAGAGCATAAAGGTGATCAGCGCCTCCAACACATAAACGGACAGCGGGAAAGCCTTCAGTCCCCACCCATAACGCACGATGAGGAAGAACGCCAGCGAACCCGTGAGGATAGCTTTCATGACGTCCACCGCATCGTCGATCCCGGTGTGGCGCCACCAGCCGTGCATGAGATTGAAGAAGGGCATGACTGCCAGCCGAACCATAATGAGTATCGGAGCAACGGCCCACAGAAGATTCGGATCCCGCATCCGGAACTCGAAGCGCAGCAGCCAGGCGCATACCAGAGAGCAGAGAATAAGGCCGGCTTGCGCTACCAACACCAACACAGACCGGCAACGTAACAACGCGGAAGACTTCTGGTTGATTCTTCTCATAGCACGACAGGTCGCTTTCTGAGTTGCGGACGCTGCTTGGTTGATCGTCATGAGTTCGCGGTTCCTTGAGGGGGACGGCGCGATCTGGTCGGCGGAGTGAAGCAGAGCGGCGGGTTCCGAAGCCATCGCAGCCTTGCTACTGGGAAGACTGGAATGGGGTTAGAGCGGAGGTCGTAGTGGCGCACGCCTTCCGCCGCGATCGCTCTCCACCAGGGGGACATTAGAAGTTTCTAATCCACGGGAAGCGACTGCCCTTGAGGGGCACCCGAGTCTTCGGCGCTCCTGTACTCGCCGCGACCTCGGCTTCGTCTCCCGATTCCGCTGTTTTGAAGAAAACGACCGTTCAACGCCCCTGCGCACTCCCGCAGTTTTCGTCACAATTTCGGTGTGAGCGGCCTCACTGAATCCAATGCGGGTTTTCCGCGAAACTGCGGTTGCCAAGGGTCGTACTCAAGACTCGTCCGCCCCGCAGTCAAGGCAAAGCCGTCAGCCATTACCTCATAGGAGTGAGATCACAATGAAACCTGCGCCCGCCACGCCCACCCGCTTGATGACAACTGACCAAACAACCGGATCTACGAGTGACCTTCAAGAGCAAATCCGTCGCCGAGCCTTCGAACTATACGAGGAGCGAGGGAGAGACGATGGCCATGACCTGGCCGATTGGCTGCAAGCCGAGTCGGAGGTGACGCAGCGGAGGTCGAAGGCAATGGCGGCATAGAACCAAGCGCTGGGTCGTGTCCTAATTTGCCTTTGTTCACCACGGAGTCACGGAGACACAGAGAAACCCAACTGCCTGGAAAAACCCTCCCTTATGGTTTTTACAACTTCAAGGTTTTCTCCGTGACTCCGTGGTAAAAAACTGAACTGAGGACAGAACCAAGCGCTGGCAGAGGTTGGTAAATTGGGCCGCCCTCGTTGTATTCTCGGGACGTGCCACGCTCGCCGGCTCCCCATCGGTCTCCAACTCCCGGATTGTTCTTGGGGCTGATCATCACCCTGGCGGCCGTGGTTGCCTACTCGGGATACATCACGCGGCAGATCTCGGGCCTGCGCGAACTGCAGAACAATCTGGTGGACCGCAACCGGAAAGACTCTCTGCAGTTGCTGCGCATCCAGAACGATTTGAACTTGCTCGCGCTGGCCATGCGCGACATGCTGGATAACGATGAGCCCTACCCCCTGACGGCGTGGTCGGCGCAGTTTCAGCGCGTTCGCACCGATCTGGATGACGCGCTGCGCCGCGAGCAGCAAGTGGCCCCGGTGAACCGCACGCCCGACCAGGAGCAATATCTGGAGAATTCGGTCGCGCAGTTCTGGGACGCCTCGGATCGGACCTTTACCCTGGCGCGCGACCCCAACCAGGCAGAGGCCAGGACGCAGATTCGAATCTCGCTGCGTGCGCGGCAGGAAGCCCTGAGCACCGCCGTCTCCCGGTTGCTGGTACAGAACAATGAGAGCGAAGAACAGGCGGCGTTGCGCATTGCGCAGATTTACAGCGGCGTTCAACGCCAGGTCTATCTTTTTCTGACGGCGACTCTCGTTGCCATTCTCTTTACCAGTCTTTACCTGATCCGCTCGAATCGGCGATTGTTCGCGCAACTTGCGGCGCTTTCCGAACAGCGCAGCGAACTTGCCCAAAAGCTTATTGCGACCCAGGAATCCACCTTGCGTCACATCTCGCGCGAATTGCACGACGAGTTCGGACAGATTCTGACGGCGGTGGGCGCGATGCTGACGCGCGCGGAAAAACACGCTCCGGAAGATTCAGAGTTGCGAGCGGAACTGCATGAAGTCTGTGAGATTACCCAAAGTACGCTGGACAAGGTGCGCAGCCTTTCGCAGGCCTTGCATCCGGTGATGCTCGAAGAAACCGGACTGGAGAGCACGCTTGACTGGTATTTGCCGGTGGTGGAAAGGCAGGCTGGCGTTCACGTATTCTATGAGAAATCGGGCGAGTCTTTTCCTGTAGACGGCAACGCCGCCATTCATGTGTACCGCGTCGTGCAGGAAGCCTTGAATAACTTGACTCGCCATTCCGGAGCCAAGGAAGCGTGGCTCCGTCTGCGATTTCTTCCGCAGGCTTTGGAAGTCGAAGTGGAAGATCACGGCCGGGGCTTCGACTCGCAGGCCGCCAAGCAGGAAATGGCCTGGTGGCGATGCGGGAGCGCGCGGAGTTGATGGGCGGCACGGTTGAGTTTCTACGGCCCGCGCAAGCGGCAGGCGGAAAAGGAACGCTGGTTCGTTTGCGAGTTCCCAGAAAGAAGCTGGAAGGTTGATGCGCATGCCGGAGAAAATTTCAGTTTTGCTGGTGGATGACCATAGCCTGGTGCGGCGCGGGTTCCGGCGCATTCTGGAAGATGAGCCGGACATCGCGGTCGCCGGCGAAGCAAGCGACGGCGCGGAAGCAATCCGGCTCGCCGATGAGCTTCGTCCGAAAGTGATTATCATGGATTGCGCCATGCCAGTGATGAACGGGCTCGAAGCCACGCGCCAGATTCTTCGGAAGCATCCGCAGGCCCTGGTACTCATGCTCAGCATGCATCCGGAGGAGACGCTGGTGCGGCAGGCGCTCGAGGCCGGCGCGCGCGGCTATGTCCTGAAGAATGCGGTGGACCTGGAATTGGGCGCCGCCATCCGGCGAGTCGCGAACGGCGAGACGGTGCTCGACTCCCAACTCAAGCGTCCGGCCGCGCTCAAAGGCAGCCGCAGCGCCGGGCTCACTCCTCGCGAACTCGAAGTCCTGCAAATGATCGTGGATGGCAAGTCCAATAAACAGATTGCGACTGCGCTCGACCTCAGCGCCAACACCGTCGCCGTCCATCGTGCCAACATGATGGACGCTTTGGGAACCCACAAGACGGTCGAGTTGGTCGTCTACGCGATCCGCAACGGGCTGGTTGATCTACCGTGAAACGACCTGCCGTGAACAGCCCTGCCCTGAATCGCCGGTCGTTCCTCTGGGGAATGGCTGGCGTGGCTTCAGCCTCTCTGTTGCACGGGTGCCCCACTCATTCGCGTTGGTTTGCGAATGAGTGGGAACTCGAAGCATTCGCCGCGTCTCCCGTACCCGATCCCGGTTTCCGGCTGGTGGACGTGACGGCGCAGTCTGGAATTCGGTTCCTGCACAACAACGGCGCCTACGGCGGGAAGCTGCTGCCGGAAACGCTCGGCTCCGGTTGCGCCTTCCTCGACTACGACCGCGACGGCTGGCAAGACATTCTTCTGGTAAATGGCGCCGATTGGCCAGGACATAGTCCCGGACATAATAAAGATTGGCCCGGACACAAACGCGGCCTTACGTCGGAGCCCAGCACGCTGAAGCTCTATCGCAACAATCGCAACGGCACGTTTTCCGACGTGACCCACAGCGCCGGGCTCGACGTCGAGATGTACGGCATGGGGGTTGCCGTCGGAGACTACGACAACGACGGTTTTCCCGACATCCTTATTACCTGCGTCGGCCAGAACCGCTTGTTCAAAAACACCGGCAAGGGAACTTTTATCGATGTTACTAAGTCGAGCGGCCTGGGCAGCCGCCAAGCGATGAGCACGTCCGCTTTGTGGTTTGATTTCGACCGCGATGGGCTGCTCGATCTGTTTGTCTGCAACTACGTCAAGTGGTCTCCCGAGCACGATGTCTTTTGCAGCCTCGACGGCAAGCAAAAGTCCTATTGCACGCCCGAAGCTTACCGCGGAGAGACCTGCTGGCTGTTTCGCAATCGCGGCAATGGCACCTTTGAGGATGTCACAGCCACCAGCGGAATTTTCGACAGCAGCTCGAAGTCCCTGGGTGTAGCCATGCTCGACTACGATCGCGATGGCTGGCCCGATTTGCTGGTGACCAATGACACCCAGCCCAATAAGCTTTATCGGAACCAGCGCAACGGCACGTTTAAGGACGCAGCCGTGGAAGCCGGCATCGCCTTTTCCGCCGAGGGCCGTGCCCGCGCCGGCATGGGCGTGGACGTGGCCGACTTCGACAATTCAGGATACGCGGGCGTCGCCATCACCAATTTTGACAACGAAATGACGGGCCTCTACCGGCTCTCCGACGGCGGAAATTATGTTGACGTCGCCATGCAGAGTGGAGTGGGGCTGGCGTCGAAAGATAAGTTGGGATTCGGATGCGTGTTTCTCGATGCCGACTTAGATGGCGCGCTCGATCTTGCGGTCGTGAACGGCCACATCGACGACACGGTGCGCAATGTCAGCGGCGTCGGTTATGCGCAGCCTCCGCAGCTTTTCCTGAACCGCGGCAAGGGAACGTTTGTCGACGTGGCCGGTGCCATCGGCGGCGGCTTCAGTCAACCCAAGGTCGGACGCGGCCTTGCCTACGGCGATTTCGATCGCGACGGCGATCTTGATCTCCTGGTGACCACCAACAAGGGTCCCGCCTATCTTTACCGCAACGACCAGACTGCTGGCAACCGCAGCATCCGGATTCACCTCGTCGGAACGAAGTCCAATCGCGACGCCATTGGGGCGGCGGTGAAAATCTTCTACGGATCGTCGAATGCGGCATCGAGCCAATCGCGCCTGGTCAAGGGCGGGTCCAGTTATCTGTCGCAATCGGAATTGCCCGTAACCTTCGGACTGGGAAAGCGGGACAAGATCGATCGTCTGGTGATCGAATGGCCCAGCGGCAGGACGGAAGAATACAAGAATCTCGCCGCCGGCCGGGCCTACGAGTGCGTGGAAGCAAAAGGAATCACCGCTCAGCCGGGCTTCTAGCTGTCCAGGCCTGAAAACGCCGGGCGGCCATGCCCGGCGTCTCACGGTTGGAAGGTTTCTTACTGGCTTGCTTGCTGGCTGAAGGCTCCTCCGATGTCGGCATCTTCCTGCACCATGAATCCAGAGTTGGGCGAACTCAAGTAGAAGACCGCCGTGGTGGTTACGCCATTGACGACCACGGCTACCCGACCGTTCGAACTGACTGTATAGGTGCCATTGGTTCCAAGTGTCGACACCTGGCCACTGAGCGCGCTCGGGAGGAAAGCGTTTGACGTCTCGTTCCAGTTAAAGGCGGTGCTGCTGGTGGTCTCGAAGTCTCCCACGCGGTCCTTGAGAGTTGTGTCAAAGCCATCCATGACGAAGGCGGCCTGGCCGCTGAGCGTCGGTGCGGCTGTCTGTAGGGAGAAAGTGCCGTCCTCGACTGCGGTTGTGCTGTTGGCGAGGAAGTAGGCGCGGGTTCCATTCACCATCCAGAAAATCTGCGGGCTGATCGATCCGCCGGTTAGAGTCAGCTTGATGGTTCCGCGACCGCTCGACGCCAGGGTGTAGCTGCCGCCCGAGACCGCGAGATCGGAATTCACGGTTGTATCCTGCACGTAGTCCACCGCGCCGCCGGTGATCGCGCTAACGCCGTCGGTCGTAAAGACTCCTGCCGAGTGGATGCCGGCTGGCCCGCTAACATTTGTGTCGCCGGAACTGCCGAATACATACGAGGTCCCGCTGGCGAGAGTAGCGGCAGAGAACGGGCCGCCGGATTGCGCTTCCGCTTGGCCGATTTCGAGCGAGCTGGCGTTTGACATGAAGTAGAACTCGGTCGAATTTACGACGTAGTAGCCAAAGGAAGTGCCGTCGGTCAGGGTGAATGTGCCGCGACCAGTCGTCGAAATGGGCGCGCTCATGGCGACGGAACTGTTGACCGGCTTGGTCGTGGCTGAAAATCCCGCGTTGAGAAGATCTTCGGTACCGCTGATGGCTCCGCCGGTAATCGTGATTCCCCCGACCCGCGAGCTGGTGTCAAGGTTGTGCGCCTTGAATACGAAGGCGCCCGAGGGAGCCGCGGTAAAGGCGGTCGTGTCCTGTATCTGGCCGTAACCCGACGAAGTTGCGAACAGATCCTCCTCGATAAGATAGAAGTGGCTATCGTCGATCAGGGTGATGGCGTAATTCGAACCGCCGAAAGACAGGAATCCAGTGCCATCTTTCGCGATGCTATAGGTGCCGGTCCCAGACCCAGGGGGGTATTGTTGACCGTCCTGATCGAAGTCATCTTCGAGGACGTTCAGGTTCCCAGCTGTACTTCCGTCGGCTGTGAAAACGGTCGTCTCGGAAAAGGGATCAGCGGACGTCCCCGCCTGGTTGACTCCGGTCCCGGTCTGCCTCATCACATACTGGCCCTTCAGGCTGGAATTGCTGAAGCCGCCGCCCAGGGGCGGGATTGGCCCCCCGCTGCTGCCGCAACCGGCGGTCAAAAAGATGCCTGAGATCGCTGCCAGGGCCATGAGCAGGCGCCTGGCACACTTGGAGGACGCAAGGGGATTCATAAGACACTCCTGTCTCTTCTTAGGATGCGCTAACCCGGATTGTAGAAGAAAGTTTCGGTGGGAAAAATTGACCAGGGCGTTTCCTGCAATGAGGTGCGGAAAGTATCGGTATGCGATGTCCATCCCTTATTAGGGGTAGCGGGAGAAGAGGTCTTTCGCCCCTCTGGGGCTGGTCGGTTTCCCAGGGTTCCCGGGGCTTGCGCCGTGGGCTGCGTTCTTGCGCCGCTTCGCGGCTGTTGGCACGCCTGGCGCACAGGGAGACGGGGCTGGCCCCGTCTCTACAGGGGATTCCTGGATGGGACCGGGATGGCCTGCTGCTTGGTCTTTTCGGACGCTTTTTCGAACCCCCAGACTCCGACGCGGTAGAGCAATAAGACGCTGAGCACAATTCCGTACTCGATGGGTTTGCGGCGGTCGGCTTTTACCAGCCAGGTGTAATGCACCACCGCCAGGATTCCCGTGAAATAGATGAGGCGGTGCAGGCGCTGCCAGTTCCTGCCACCCAAGCGGCGAATCGACCAGGCCGTCGAGGTCAGGGCCAGGGGAATCAGGAGGACGAAGGCGGAGAAGCCTACGGTGATGAAGGGGCGCTTGGCGACGTCTTTCACCATTTCGTGGATATCGAAAAACTTGTCGAGCCAGATGTAGGTCAGGAAGTGCAGGGTTGCGTAGAAGAAGGCGAAGAGTCCGATCATGCGGCGCACGCCGATCAGCCAGTACTGGCGGGTGATCCGGCGCAGGGGCGTGATGGAGAGGGTGGTGAGGACGAGGATCAGCGTCCAGTCGCCGGTAGAGTGGGTGATGACCTCGATGGGATTGGCGCCCAGGCCGTCGTGAAGCGCCTTCCAGACGAGGCGTTCCAGCGGGACGAGGGCGGCCAGGAAGATGATCGTTTTTGTGAGCCGTAGGCGGTTCATAACGATTGCAGAGGTCAGAGGTTAGAACCTTATAGCAGTGATGCAGGATTCGACTCCGAAAATTGTTCGTCGAGTGGATTTTCACCTCTGCAATCTTACCTCTGACCTCTAACCTCACTAGAAGTTCTTTTTCAGGTCCATGCCGGAATATAGGCTTGCCACCTGGTCGTAACCGTTGAACATCAGAGTCGGGCGTTTGAGGAATTCTCCCAGACGGCGTTCTTTGGCCTGGCTCCAGCGCGGATGGTCGACGTTGGGATTGACGTTGGAATAGAAACCATACTCGTTGGAGGCGGACCGCTGCCAGGTGTTCATCGGCTGGTCGCTGGTGAAGCGGATGCGGACTATCGACTTGGCGCTTTTGAATCCGTACTTCCATGGAATCACGATGCGCAGCGGGGCGCCGTCTTGATTGGGGAGCACTTCGCCGTACATCCCGAAACAAAGCAGGGCTAGCGGATGCATGGCCTCGTCCATGCGGAGGCCTTCGACATAAGGCCACTGCAATACGCCGGAGCGCTGGCCGGGCATTTGTTTGGGATCGTACAAGGTGGTGAACTCGACATACTTGGCTTTGGGCAGAGGGTCGGCGCGTTTGATCAGTTCGCTTAGGGAAAATCCTACCCAGGGCACGACGATCGACCAGCCCTCGACACAGCGATGGCGGTAGATGCGCTCTTCGGGGGCGGCCATTTTGACGATCGCGTCGACGTCTAACACTTGCTTTTTCTTGACGTCGCCGTCGATGGTCACGGTCCAGGGACGGGTCTTGAAATTCTTGGCCAGGCCGGCCGGCTCGTATTTGTCGGTGGAGAATTCGTAGAAATTGTTGTAGTTGGTGACATCCTTGTAAGGCGTTTCCTTTTCCGTCGTGCTGAAAGGGCTCTTCTGGAGGCCGTCGATTTTGGCGTTGGCTTGGGCGGTGAGCGATGGAGCGACGAGATCGGCAAGATCGCGGAAGGCGACACCGGTTACGGCGGCCGCGCCCGCGATCGTTGCGCCGGCCAGGAAGTTGCGCCGGTTCAGATAAGTCGCTTTGGGAGTAATTTCGGAAGATGGAATCGCATCCGGTTTCTTGATTAGCATGGCTCACCCCGATTACTGTTCAATTCCCCACACTTCGTTAACTTCAGTATAGGACTCGGGGACAGGGAAAAAGTTGCACGCGCCGGGGGCGCGTCCTAATCAATGTCAATACAAAGCGTTAACCACAGAGTACACAGGGGAATACGGAGGAAACCTTAGAACCCTTAGGCAAGTTTAGTTCGCGGCCGATTTTGCTATGGATTTGGGAGTAGGCGGCGGGGCGGGCTGGGAGCGAATGACTTCGCGGACTTTCTTGGCGAGATTCTGCAAGGTAAAGGGCTTTTGCAGGAACCCGGTACCGGGGCCGAGCGCGCCCTGGGTGACGACGGCATCTTCGGTGTAGCCCGAGAGATAAAGCACGCTGAGGCCAGGACGCTGCGCGAGCAGCAGCTTGGCTAATTCGCGGCCGCCGATGCCGGGCATGACCACATCGGTGATTAGGATATGGATGTGTTCTTTGTAGGACTCGGCCGCGCGCAGGCCGCACTCGCCGTTTTCGGCCTCGAGGACGTTGTAGCCGCGGGAGACGAGGGTGACGCGGACCAGTTCGCGGACCGATTCTTCGTCTTCCACCAGCAAAACGGTTTCGCAGCCGCCCGCTTCGTTTTGTGGGGACTGGGCCGGGCTCAGCTCCTCGGTGGCATCCTCCACGCGCGGCAAATAAACATAGAATGTGGTTCCGGCTCCCAGTTCGCTTTGGACGAACACGTATCCGTTACTCTGCTTGACGATGCCGTACACGGTCGAAAGGCCTAGGCCGGTGCCTTTCCCCTTTTCCTTGGTGGTAAAGAAGGGCTCAAAGATGCGGGATTGGGTTTCCTTATCCATACCGTGGCCAGTATCGGCGACCGAGATCACGGCATAACGTCCGGGCTGGATGAAACGATGTTCGCGGAAGTTCGGGCGCACCGTAACGTCGGAGCTCTGCACGGTTAGCTTGCCGCCTTCGGGCATGGAATCTTTGGCGTTGACCACCAGGTTCATGATGACCTGTTCGAGCTGGCCGGCGTCGGCGCGGGTGTGTCCGGCGTCACAGGACAGGCGGGTAACCAACTCGATGTTTTCGCCGATGAGGGGGCGCAGCAGGCGCTCCATGTCGCCGATGACGGTGTTGACGTCGACCACCTTGAGTTCGAGAAGCTGTTTTCGGCTGAAGGCCAGCAACTGGCGGGTGAGGGTGGCGGCGCGGTCGGCGGCTTGCTGGATCGACTCGACCTTCTGGTGCATGGCGCTGCCTTTTTCCAACTGCTCCAGCAACACCTCGGTGTATCCGTTAATCACCATCAGCAGGTTGTTGAAGTCGTGGGCGACGCCACCGGCGAGGCGGCCGACGGCATCCATTTTTTGGGCCTGGCGCAGCTGTTCTTCGAGTTGACGGCGGTCCGTGATGTCTTCGGCGATCAACTCCAAGACCTCTCCGGGTTCATCGGTGAGGGTGGCGGCGCCGCCGCTGAGCCGCACGATGATGACGCGGGCGTCTTTGCGCCTCCACTGTACTTCGACGCCATTCAGACTTCCGCTGCGGCGATAGTCCTCGACCAGGCGGTCCAATTCCAGGGGGTTGACGAAGACTTCGCGCTTGACATCCAGTTGGAGAACGTCTTCCACCGAGGCATGCCCCAGCATGTTGATGAGCGCCGGATTCACGTCCAGGAATCTTCCGCCGAGGGTGCAGCGGCAAATGCCGAAAGCCGCGCTCAAGATCAGGGAACGGGAGCGGGCTTCAGAGCGGCGGAGCGCCTCTTCATAACGTTTGTGCTCAATGGCCGCAGCCAGTTGCTGGGAAACAAATTTCAGAATCTCGCGGTCCCGCACTGCGAAGCGTGTGTTCTCGTTGTAGCTCTGGACGACCAGAGCTCCAATGCAGGTCGTGCCGCTCTTCAGCGGAACTCCGAGCCAGTCCAACGATTCCGCGCCGATCAATTCCACTTCACCGCGGCGCACCAGTTCTTCAAAGACTGCCGGGGTCGCCAGCAGGGGCTCGCCCGAGCGCAGGACGTATTCCGTCAGGCCGCGGCCCAATGGCTTGGGGTCGGGGGTGGGGTCCTGTTCATCGACGAAATAGGGAAAACTCAACAACTGGGACTGCGGATCGTAGAGGGCGATATAGAAGTTGCGGGCATTCATCAACTGACCGACGATGTTGTGAATGGCGGCGAAAAATTGTTGCAGATCCTCGGCGGACTGGCTGCGCGCGGCAATGGCGTACAAGGCGGCATTCAATTCCTCGGCGCGCTTTTGCTCGGTGATGTCGCTATAGGAGGCGTAGGAACCCACGGGTTTGCCGTTCACCGTGACCGGCGAGGCGGAGAGGAGCACCTCAACCAGGGAGCCGTCTTTCCGCTGGCGGCGGGTCTCCAGCCTGAGCTTGTTTTGCGCCTTGATGGTCTGGGCAATCCAAGCGGTTTCCGCATAGCGATCGGGCGGCACGATGAGCCGGTCGAGCCGTTCTCCCACAGCCTCAGCCGCGGTAAAGCCGAACAAGTTGGTGAACTCCGCGTTGATCCGCAAAATCTTCACGTCCTGGTCGATAATGCTGATCGCTTCCGGAGCGTTCTCGATGATCTGGTCGGAGTAGGCTTTCTCAACTGTGGGCGCGACTTCCGTGGGTAAGATCACGGCGGCATGGCCGTTGGCGCGGGAAGTGGCCGGGGGTAGAGTGGAGGCGACGCGGATAGGGGCCGGGGGCGCGCCGTGATCGAGAGCCTCCCGCGGCGCTTCCATCCGCGGCAGTTCGGTCGAAGCCGCGGCCGGGGCGATTTTCTCACCCATCGAGTCCTCCCCCGAGTCCTCTGACGATAGTGCGATGTTAAGCGGCCAGGGGCGTCCGCCGATAGTTACCACCGTAATCAAGGCTTCTGAAAGTAGCCCCGAGACGGCGGCGATACAGTCGGCAGGTAAAGGCGCGGCTGATCTTGGAGACCGCGGGGCTCAGCAGGCGTTGGCCAACACCACGCAGACTTCGCGCAACAGAAGCCTTTGCTCGTCGGTCACAATCAGGAACTGGAGTCCGCAGCGCAATCCGTCGCTATAACGCACGACGGCTCGCACCTTGATGACGTGAGGGGGGAGAGGGATGGGAAACTCCAGGGAAACAACTTCGCCGACCCGCAACTCGCCGCTGAGGGTCGCGCCGATGCCGTCCAAACTGAGTTCGCTGGTTCGGCCCCATAAGTTGGTGGTAACGCCTTCGCGAAACACCGACACCTGGATGCGCGCGTCGAAGCGGCTACGGGAGAAACGCCGATGCACACGCTGAGTTTTGGCGGCGCTTGGTTTGTGGTCGCTCAATCGCGGTTCTCCGTTTCAGATATTCCTTTGAAACCTAACCTACGATTGTGCTTCAGCGCAAGGCCAAGGAGGATCGGGTCAAGGAGGATCGGGTCATCGGGCCATCTAAATTCAAATGCTTTTGACTCTCGATGACCCGATGACCCGATTAGGCGGGCCCGCTCGTAAAGCTGCGTAAAGACGCGTGACAGACGCTCGGGCAGCATCTAACATCGAGGTTGGCTTCTGGGGTCGCTGACGGAGCCGCGCTGGAGTAATCTGAATTCTCATGTCTTACCGCTCAAATGCCGCTGAAGCCTGGTATCCCGAGCCGCAATCCGCGGCGCCACAGCAGCAGATTCCTTTGGATTTGCTGCCGCCGCCGAGTCTGACCCAGCCGCTCTGGAGGTCGCTGGCAGGCAACTTGCGCGATACACTCGCGCCGGAGAAGTTGCCGCCGCTCGTACTCACATCGCGGCCGGTAAATGTCGGCCTGCTGCTTGGCGACCGCCTGCGCCTGTCTTGGTTTCGCACCGTGTTCACCAACCTCGGGGACGTGCTCTCGCCGGAAACGCTGCCGCCGCTGGAACTGGAATCGCAACCCATCGATGTGGGTGAACTCCTTACCGATCGCCTCAGCCATTTTTGGTGGGGGTCGCTGTTGCGAAACCTGGCCGATCGCGTTTCGCCCGAAGCCGAGCCGTCTCTCAACCTTACTTCCAAGCCGATTCTGGACATCATTCCGAAGTCATGGATCCTGCTGCCGTTGTGGTCGGAAGTTGTGGACACGCCGAAGGTGTTTTATCCCGACAGGCCGAAGCCGGCCGATGCGGTGAGGCCAACCATTCTGCAACCGGTGGCGATGCCAGCGGAACGTCGGGAGGCTGTGGTCGCCGAACCTACTACCGGGGACTTGCTGCGCGACATCCGCCGTTCGCGGATTCGGCAGCGCATCTGGGTCGGGCTGGCGGCGGCACAAATTCTCTACATGGCCGCAATGGCGTTTGGGAAAGTGTGAAAGAGGTCAGAGGTCAGAGGTCAGATTGCAGAGGTGAAAATCCCACGATCGCCGGTGCCGTTTGCGCAATGGGTTTTTACCTCTGCAATCTGACCTCTGACCTCGCGGTCTCTACTGCCTCAGCCCCATCCAGCCTTCGGCAATGACCATCGAATTTCCGGGGTTGCGAGCATCGTACTTTACCGAGGTCGGCAAGCCGAGGCGGCAGGAATGGAGATTGATCCACTGCCGAAGATAGGTGACGTCCTGCGAGGCCTCATAGGAAACGCCGGCCACGTCGTACTGATAAATCAGCATGGTGGCGGGGCGGCTGGGGTCGTGTGTGATTTCCTGGACATCAATGACCGTGCCATCGGTGATGCGCCCGACCGTATTCAGCCAGGTACGGCGTTCGTGCTCGACCTCGCTTGCGGTTTTGGGTTTGCGGCGCAACAGAGCATAACTGGCGACGGCCAAGCCAATCGCGCCCAGCGCAAGGGTGTAGAGACGAAGCGAAATCATGGGCAAAGCGAAACCTGAACCTTTCAAGCTGCTTTCAGCATAGCTGTAACGTCCAAGACCGCCAAGGGCACTTACGTGCGGGCACCACGGAGGCAGAGAGATCGGGTGATCGGGCCATCGGGCCATCGGGTGATCGAAGATCAAAGGCGTTTCCTCCTTATCAGATTTGACGAGAAAGTGACAACTTTTCGACAGCTCTCTGACAACTTGGCAGGGGCTGGAGCCTAGATTTCTCGCTATGCGGAGCCGGTGGGGTTCTAGAGGCAACGGCCCGCCTTTCACTGGAGGATACCCATGAAATTTCCCGGCAAGACGATTTGTTTCGCCGCTCTGTTCGCAGTTGTGCTGGCTTCGACTGTCCCCGCTGCGGCAGCCGACCATTACCTCATTGCCGACCAATTCAACAATCGCGTGATTGAAGTCGACCATCGGGGCAACGTGGTCTGGCATTTTGGCTTAGGCCCGAGCGACTTCTCGCCCGCGTCCATCATCGGCGTCAATGATGCCCAGCGCGTCGGAGAGTTCACGTTAATGGCTGGCACCGGAACCCCTGGCGGTCAGCCCGAAGCGCCCGACTGCACCGATCCCAGCGGCTGCCCCGACAACCGCGTGCTCTTAGTCGACCGCGGTGGAAACATTGTTTGGCAATATGGGCAGTTTGGCGTGACGGGAAGCGGCCCCAATCAGCTCAACGTTCCCGTACAAACCACCTGGCTTCCCAATCGCCACGTGCTGATCACCGATCAGGCGAACGAGCGAATCATTGAGGTCGATGTCGCAACCAATGGAATCGTCTGGCAATACGGCACCACGGGCGTCTCCGGCAACGGTCCCAATCAGCTCAACAACCCGAACTGCGCCGAGCTTCTGGAGAACGGTCACATTCTTATCTGCGACGAAAATAACAACCGCGCGATAGAGGTCAGGCGCACGCTCCCGCTCGGCGGCGAGATTGTCTGGCAATACGGCAGCGGCGACCCGACTATCAACGATCCGGTCAGTGGTGTCGCTTTTGCCAGCCGACTCAAGAACGGCCACACGCTGATCACGGATTCGAATCACGCCCGTATCGTCGAGATCGACCAGGATAAGAACGTCGTGTGGGAGTACTTCACCTGTACCGGCGCAGGCTGCAACCTGCCCAGAGGCACTGGCCCATCTCCCACGCGCGCCGTGCGTCTGCGGCACGGTCACACCCTGATCAGCGATCAATACAACCACCGCGTCATCGAGGTGAACCACGCCAAGCAGATCGTGCACACCTGGGGTAAGCTCGGCGACCTCGGCTACAACGCCGAAAGCGTCGCCGACGGAGGACTCAACTCGCCCTACGACGCCAAAGCCGTGGGCGACTATACCGGGCTTACCCCGCCGTTTTGACGAATTGAGCTCGTAGAACAGGGGCTGGCCCCACACCCGGCCCCTGGGTTGTTTTCTTTGGTTAAGTGCAAAGCACGGCCGAGCCCTACTTTATGAGACCGCCCACGTAGTAACCGTCCAACAACGCTTCGCCCTTCACAATCTTCCAATTGAAATGATCGCTGATCCCGGAATTCGCGCAACTGCGCGTATATGATAGTTCTACAAACAGCCCGGCAGTACCTGTCGTGTAGCTTGTTTCGGCAAGGATAGGAGCATCGCAAGTACCTGCTGTTTGTTCGGTCTGCTTTAGCATCCCTAACACCATCTCCCGTTTCTCTGGAGCTCTCAATTGCTCGCTCGCCAGTTCGAAAGCAGCATCGTACTGCTGTGCGGAGATTTTCCGGTAGAAATTTTCTGTTGACCGCCTAGCCGTCTCAGCGAGATCGGCCGAATTCTCCTGTTTCTCAGCGTTGATTAGCGGCAAGTCGATCCCATCAACGCTGTTCAGGTAATAACTAGCCAAAAGCGCCTTGCCGTGCATGAACTTCCACGACACCCCATCGCGGATATCCTCGTTGTTGCATTTGCGAACGTACGAGAGGTACATCAAGTCTCCGGTCTCGGGGACGGCCTCTTGCACGAGCGTGGCGGCACTACAGGGAGCTCCAATCCTTTGGTCGACTTTATTCAAAAAGTGCAAGATTTGATCCCGGCTTCCCGAAGCCTTGAAATCATCGCTTGAGGCCTCGTAGATCGCATCGTACTGTTCGGCAGACATCCGGTTATAGAACTCGTCTGCGGCGTTCCGTACCGCAACAGGCGTGACAGTCAGCGGGGTGCGTTTTTCAATACTCGGTCTTGCCGATCCGACCGAGACGACGTTTATCTCAGTGAACGTAATTCCGGCTGCGGTTTTTTGTCCGTTGTCCAATCGAACCATTTCATGTCCAGCGATTGCCATCTGGGTGTTGGCTTTTTCCGGGCATACGGTCAGTTTTTCTTCTGAAAAAAGCAAGTTCCGAGTTATCTGATAGCGGACAACCACGCATGCAACCTCGCCAACGGGGGCTGTCCTTGCATCGAGGAGAGTAACTCCTGCAACGGTCCCGTACCGCTCATCGATACCAGTCAGGAGTTCTTGCCATTGTTCGCCATGCTGACGCCGAAACTCATCGGAGTACATGGCTAGAGCATCGTTTATCTGACCTTGCTTTAATTTCGAGAAGTATTCTCCCCCGAGCGCGACCGCAGGCTTCGGATTAACGTAGTGGACCTTCCTTGCGAAGAATATCGCCGCGAGGAGCGCCACCAAGATTGCCGTTCCCCAAATTAGCACTCCTCGTTTCATTTGACCTTTCACCACCCGCGATCAAATCGCCTCAGCGCGACTAGTCGCAGCACATTGTAGAGTGAGAAACGATTGAATAGAAGGGCCTTCTCGCCGAACAAGAATTAGTTGGCAATATCAGGCGGTTACACTGAGAACCCAAAGAACACTCGCCTCACGACCGGCGGCGATAGTAAATGTTGAATTCGAACCCGGGATTCGGCGGGAATATCTCGGCGATCTTACGCAACCGTTCGGCCATTGGAGCGGGCGCCAGCAGCGGATAGTCGCGCTCCCTCAGGTCGTAGTAATCGACATCGAGGAAAAGCGAGAGAAGGTAGATGGAAATGGCATCCGCGAAACTGGCGGTAAGGTAGTCGGTTTTGTATTTCTCCGTATCCGGACCGTGGGCGGTGGCGAACTTGCGGGCCTCCCAGGCGTCGAGTGATGTTTCGCCGCGCACTCCGGACTCCACTTGTTGCCAAGCCAAGTCGGCGAAGCTCTGCGCTACTCCGGCGCGTTCGACCAGCGCGTGCCCTACGTTGATGTAGAACTCGAACGCCACCGAAAATTTGTCGTCCATCAAACGAGTCGAGATGAAGACGCACTGCGAGTCGCCGAGATTCAAGTTGCGATGGCACACTGCGTTGTCGCTGAGGGCAACGTCGTAGCGGTCGGCAATGACGGTGTTATCGCCCTGGGTGACCGTGAGCGGCACGAAGTAGTACGCCTTGCGGCTGAGGGCGGCGGCGATCGGCACGGGCACGGCGGCAGTCATGCGGTCGAGATCGTTGTCGGCAATCGCAATCTCGCCCGAACGGGCGTAGCAGATGCCATTTGGAGCCTGTGAAACCGGGCTGTTTTGCACGATCTCCGCGGGGCTGCGGACGATCGCGGAGGCGGCTTGCGACATGACGGTATTGTAGCGTAGTCGTGCGGCGCGGAAGCCTCGCTCACTCCACAACCAGGGCAGTTCTCGAGTTGCGGAATGGGGAAGCCAGGAACGGGTAGGGCACGGCTTCAGCCGTGCCGCCGGGAGTCGTAATGGGTTCCGGCTTCAGCCGCTGAGGGCGCGCACTCTAACGTGAACCACTCCGAGATTCAATCCTCGCGGCGAGAGATTTTCCCTTGCCTTCGACGCGGGCCCGGTGAAAACCTACCGCGTAGAGATCGTGAAGTTCACTACGACGTGAGCTTCCGTATCGATGGGTGCGCCATTCTTGTAACGCGGCCGAAAGCGCCACTGTCGAACCGCTTCTTGAGCGGCGGCGGCCAGGATTGCGGGACCGCTTAGCACCTGAATGCCGACGATGTTTCCAGTCTTATCGATATTCACCTGAAGCGTCACAGATCCCTCGATCTTCATCTGCTCCGCCAGGCGTGGATAGACCGGTTCCGCAGGACGATCGAGGACCTCGGGGGAGTCGGCTGAAACGTGTTCGACGGCGTTCCCAGCGGTCGTGTCTGCTGCCGCAGCATGCGCCGGGGGCGATGTTCGGGGCTTCGAGCCTCCTAAATCCAAGTTGACCGTGGCATCGTGCGGGTAAATAGTCCGGCGCTTGCCTCCGGGATACATGACCTCGACGGAGACGATGGGGCGAGCGACCCGCTCATCGGTCCCGGAGTTGGCCGACGACGGACCCTCCGCCTCAGCAAGTTTCCTGGGCTTGAGTTTCGGTTGCGGGACCGGCGGTTGAGGTTTCTCAACCTCCGATGGGTTCTGGGTCACGGTCGCCGGTTCGGAAGTTAAGACATGGGCGAACCAGGAGAGACGGCCTCTGAACAAAAAAGCCGCGCCCGCCAAGAGAAGTATGAGCAGAAGGAAGACTCCGGGGCCGCCTCGTTTCGCGGCGCGACCGGAAGCCCGCGCGGCGTAGTTGGTCTGTGGCCGTTGCAGCTTGTAGTTGGGCATCTAGGCCTCGGGCTGCGCCCTGGAAAGTATACGAAAAGCGCACATAAGTATGCCCCCAAATCTCGCCCAAAGCCACCGCGCCGCGTTACTATGCCCTGGACCGATGGTGTAGCTTAGAAGCATGGACAAGACTGGTTCAAACGGGCCGCGCTGGATTGGAGTTCCGGCGCGTGCATTCGCGATGACGTTCCTGTTCACCCTGCTGTCGTTCGCGGTTGCGCTTCTGTTGAGCATCCTGGGAACGATGGTGTACTCGCAAGTGAAGCACGTCGCGCCCAACCTGACCTTCGCCTACCGGCATATCGCGTTTCCGTTTGCAATCACCGTGGGTGCGATCGTGCTGGTGCTGTCGCTCGGGATGGAAATTCGGAACTACCGGCAGCGCAAGGCGCTGGAAGGGATCGAACGGGTAAGTTGAGGATGAGCGAGCCAAAGACGATCGCGCCGCGGATTGCCATTCCCGTGCCACATTCGGTGGATTGCGAGAACGATCGCGAGTACGCCGAGCGCGCGCTGCCGCAGTATGAAGAAGCCGTGCGCGGGGCCGGTGGAGAGCCGGTGCGCATCGAACTGGATCGGACCGCGGCTGAGGTGAGGAAGCAGATCGAGCGCTGCGACGCGGTTCTGTTGCCGGGCAGCAAGGCCGACCTCGATCCGCAAAAGTACGGCGCCGATCGCCACGAGAAGACGGCGCCCCCCGACTCCAAGCGAGACAAGGTGGACGACCTGCTGCTGCGCGATGCCTACCACCTGCGCAAGCCGGTGCTGGGCATCTGTTACGGACTGCAATCGTTGAATGTGTATCGGTCGGGATCGCTGGTGCAGCACATCGAGTCGGCGAACATCCATTCGAAGATCAACCACAGCGCGGGACGGGCAGTAGCGAAGGCGCACACGGTAAAGATCGAGCCCGAGTCGCGGCTGGCGAAGATTGTGGGCGCTGCGGTTGGCGCGGCGAAGACGATGGCGGTCAATTCTTCGCATCACCAGGCGGCGGACCGAGCGGGCGATGGATTGCGCGTGGTGGCGCGTTCGGCGGAAGACGGAATCGTCGAAGCCCTGGAAGGAACCGCTCCCGGACATTTTGTGCTGGCCGTGCAGTGGCATCCGGAGCGGAGTGTGAACGATGGGCCGGAGCTGGCAGAGTCTGCGCGTGCAATTTTCCGCGCGTTTGTCGAGGCGGCGCGAGTCAAGCGGACGGAGTTGGAGCAACACCTAACAAAATTGTCATCCTGACCCTGAGCGTAGCCGAAGGGGAAGGACCTGCTTCTTGTCGGCGTCAGAGACAGCAGGTCCTTCGCTTCGCTCAGGATGACAATTTTCCTTAGCAGGCTGCGGAAAAACTCCAGTTCAAGCAGGTTTTGGGAAGGGCACGAGTTTACTCGTGCCGTTAAGTCCTTGGAAATGTGTCCGCGCTTCAGCGCCAGAGGTTAGCTTCTTGCGCCCTTCCCGACTTTTTCCGCAGCCTGTTAGGGGAGATTGGAAGATCGCTAACTGCGTTTCAGCAGCACCGCCGCATTCGCAATCGCGGCATTTTCGGTGCCCATGCCTTCCGGCGTTTTTGCTTTGATCCCTACGCAGTCCGCCGCAATTCCGCATAACTCGGCAACGTGTTTGCGAATTGCGTCGGCGTGCGGACCGATTTTGGGAGTGGACAGGATCAGAGTGGAATCCAGGTTCACCAGTTCGTAGCCCGCGCGTTTGACGCGCTGCAAAGCCTCGCGCAGAAACACGGCGGAGTCGGCGTTTTTCCATTGCGCATCGGAGGGCGGAAACAGCGCTCCAATGTCGGGGCCGGCGATGGCGCCGAGCAGCGCGTCGGTGATGGCGTGCAGCAGGACGTCGCCGTCGGAATGGCCGCCGAGGCCTTGATCGTGCGGCAGAGTCACGCCTCCGATTCTTAGCGGAATGCCGGGCTTGAATTCGTGCGAGTCCCAACCGTAGCCGATGCGCATTTCAGGTTTCAAAGCGGATCCCTGTCAGCCCCTAATGGGGCGCGAGAACTGGCGAACTTTACGATATCGCTAAAGCGATGCACGGATGCGAAACTCGAATACCCTGATACCCTAATTCGAGTAAGTTCTATTTATACCTGCTGCGGTCAACTGTCAATTTCCCGCTAAGTGAAAGCTTGCCTGCGTGCATGGCGAGGTGTGCGCGGAACTTTTCAAAAACGGGCGAGGCGGAAAATAGTTTGTTTATTTCCGCCTCGAATTCGAGAAAGGCTTTACGGGGTGGTCGTGAGGAACAGGATCGGCGCCATGCAACCCCCGCCCCCCGCGTGGAACAAATACACCGCAGCCATCAGATCCCTCACCGTACTCCCAACTCTCCCCTCGGTATGAAACCTCAGATAGTTGGGCAAAGCGGCGCCAACTGCGCTTGCCGTCTGCACGTCGGTAATGTCTCCACTCAAAAGCGAGGCCATCCGTTCGAGCCGCGACGGTTGGACTGCCTTCGCCTTGGTCGAGCGAGGGACCTGGGCGTCGGTCTTGTGGCAGCCTGCCGAGTCGTTTGGGAAATCGACATACAGAGTCAAGCCCAAAAACTTCACCGTATCGCGGAAAGCCTCACGGGAGTGGGTGTGGCACATATCCGTGGGACTATCAGGCACAGCTGGTTCAATCGCGAAGCGAATGGCTGGCGTCTCAAGCTGGAGAAGGAGCGGGTTGAAGGTGCCGGTGTCCGGTGTGCCCGCCAAAGAGAAACCGTTCAGAGTGCTGACGGTGTAACGAAACGACACCTGGGTCGCGTAGTTCTGCTCGGTCGTAGCTTCGGGGACGTACGTAGCGCCAACGCGACTACGGAATCTCTTGGCAGCCACGTAGGCTTCGGGCTTGGGCAGGCGAATCACGTAGCGCCCGGACTTGTCATCGAGCGCGTGTTGCAGGCTCTTGGCGTCGATCTTGGCCTGGGCGAAGCTGGGGTCCAGCGCCCCGGAAAAGGCGGCTGCATGGGCTGGGACGGAAAGGTCGTAGGTCCCCGCGGCCAGCACCGAGTCATTGGATGCGGCCACGTAGAGATCGCGGTGAAGCTTCGTCTTCGGCGCGAGAGCCAGGACGGTGTTGGGGTCTTTAGGGTCGTCCACGATGGCCCACGGACCTTCGAAGACCACGAAAACTTTCTCGGTGCTGGCAGCCTTGGACTCAGCCGCTGGAGTTGGTTGCTGGGTTTGTTGACAGGCGATGAGGAAGAGCGTGGCCAGGACAGCGCTGGCCAGCGCAACCATGGGGGTGGCGAAGTAGCGTTTGGATCGCATCGGGGTCTCCTGTGTTGGAAATGGTTTCTTAAAATGCCCTTCCGCTCGGAAGGCGCGTTCCTCATCGGCTAAAGCTGTCGATGGAGACAGGCAAGTTATCGCAGCGCGGAAGCGCTGCGCAAATGCGTCTCCCCGCAGGCTGAGAAGCCGTGCCCCTACCCAAAACGGATTTATGAAACCAGCTTAGAAATTAGGGTCGTCCGTACGCCGAAAAAGCCGACCAGTAATAAGGGTGCGCGGTGCGCGGGTTGGCCAGCATTTTCAGCGCGGTCTGGCGGAGTGCGCCGGAAACGGGCTGGCCGGATAGTGCGTTATGGTAAAAGTCCTCGACAAACCCTCGCGTCTCGACCGAGTCCACTGCCCACCGGCTAGCAACCACGTGGGGCACGCCGGCACGCAGAAGAGCGTCCGTAACGCTGTCGAATCCGCTGGAGCCGCCGCTGCCGGAAGCAGTGCTGCAGGCCGAGAGCACGGCCAACTGCAAACGTTGCAGGCGAAGCTGCCGCAGCGCGGCTGCGTCCAACAGGCGGGGGGCGTTTGCTTTTCCGTCTCTTTCCAACAGCAAACCCATGCTTTGGGGCGCGGCCAGAGAATGTCCGGCAAAGTGGAAAACTGCAGCCATGGGGAGTTCGTTTCGGACTGCGCTGAGGGTGGCCTCTTCACCTCGGAGTACGCGCAGGGAATGAAAGCCGCTGGCAACAGCGTCCGTTTCCGCGGACACATCGGGCAGAGGAATGAGTCCGTCCGCCGACGATGAAGCGGTACTGCCCACCACCAGGGCCGGCAAGTCTTTTGAAACACCGGTGTCGCTGCGCAGCCGCGCCTCGGAATCCTGACCCAGGGAATGAACGATGGGTGCCCGCTCGATCAGATAATGATTGTTCGAATCGAGCAGGGCTTCGAAGGGCACGCGGGCCATCCATCCATCGGCCTCGATCACCAGCGTGCGTCCCGGCGCGAGGTGTTGTTCCACGGGAGCGACCAGCGCCTGGTACAGGCTGCGAGCGTCCCGCCGAAAGGCGGTCAGCTCCGACTTGGGGTCCGACGCTAAGTCCTGAAACCTTTCCGCCAACTCCCGCAGGCTATCGGTGGGTTTCTGAATCCAGCGCGCGTTGATACCGCGGTTGTCATAGGCCCAAATAGCAAGGCCGTCGGGCAGCACGGCATAGGCGAGCACGGTCTCTTTGGCGAGGAGCGGAAGGCGAGAGCCCATCGGGGACGGACTCGGCATCGGCGGGTCAGCCGCAGATCGGTGGGGGCGAGAATCGGTAGCCGTGCGCTGGGGCGCTCCCAGGTACCACTCATACGTTTCGAGGGCATCCTGCGAACGACCCTGCGCCAGTTCTGCCTCGACGAGTGCGAGATACGCTGGGGCTGCGTCCTTGCTCCAATTGGTACGTTCCGACTCGGACCTGAGGGTTGCGAGATTGTGCTCTGCCAGAGCCAGAGCTGGCTGCAGGGCCTGCTCAGCTTCCGCCTCACGATGCCTGCGGAGTTGCAACTCGCCAAGGGTGGTATAAAACATCTGCACGAGGTAGTTGTTCGAGAGCGGGCGGATCTGGTCCTGTATTGAGGCCAGTCTCCCGATGGCGGTGTCAAAGCGGCCGAGCCGTGCCTCCACTCTAGCAATCCGGATCTCGGTCTCGAGAGCGTAGCCGCGGCTGGCCTCGGTTCGTGGGGCAAGCGCAAAGAGGCGGGCCGCTTCTGCATACTGCGGTGCGGCGATTTCGGGCTGATGAGCTGCTGCCGCCGCGTTGGCCATGTAACTGTGCGCCCAAGCGCGTAGCAGAAGATTTTCGTGGGAGTCAATTAACGCCTCTGCTTCGCGCCAGATTGCCATCAGCAAATAGGGGTGGCGAGCAGTTGCGAGCGCGTAGCCAAACGCATAGTACACGTTGTACCCCCGCATCGCGGGGAATTCCCCTGACCAATACCGTCCCAACCCTGTGCTAGCTAGCTTCCAAGCGCCGGCTTGATCGCCGATCGCGATCTGATCTGCCGCTGCGAAGCTGAGAGCTCGCAGATAAAGAGCCCCATAGCCATTCTTCTCTGCCAACTCCATCGCCTGGCGGGCACCCTTTTCGTCGGCGCCGATATCACCCATCAGAAACGAACAGACGCCCTTCTCCAGCCCGAGCTGAATCTGCAACCAGGGATAGGAATATTTGTCGGACTGCGCCAGCGCTGACGTCGCTTGTCGACGACACTCTTCACTGTGCCGCTCGATCTGCGCCGCGAAAGTCCGCTCGAACTGCGCGCGCAGCACGCCTGCCTGGTTGCCGGACGCGCGAAGTAATTGTTCGGCACGATCTGCCTGTTCGCGAGAGACGCCATACTCGCCGGCGTCATTCGCTTTCACCGCGCGGGCGAGAGCGGTTACGGCTGGCGGAAAACTTGGGGCGGAGGAGCCGCGGAGAAGATCAGCCAGCCAGAGGTCGCCGTGTTGCCGGGTGGTCAGGTCCGCCAAAAAAAAAAGCGCCTGGGCGGCTTGCGGGTCGGCTTTCGCATGGGCCCTGGCTTCGGGGAAAGCCTGGGGCAACCAGGAACGGACGGCTTCGTGCAGATATTCTTCGACACGCTGGTCGACTTCCGCGCGTAGACTGGCGCTGCTGGCCGCGTCCGCCGCTTGGGCAGGAGAGAGCAGGGGCTTTGCGTTGCTCTCGTGCTTTTTCAAGATTTCGCGCACGGCGTTGGCGTGGTTGCGGCCTTCTTCCGCCCATGGCGAGCCCGGATCGACGCGCAGGTAATGCTCCCAGTCGTCGAGCGCCTGTTGATACAAGAACTGGCGTTCCGCGACCAGGGCGCGATTAAAGAGCGCAACCGGATCGTCGGGGCGCAGTCTCAAAGCCTGGCTCAGGTACTCGTACGCCGCGCCGAGATCGTCCTTGCGGTCTTCCTGCTGGGCACGCTGGAAGTAAGCGGTGGCAAGGTCGGTCATCAGAGCGGATGAGTCCGGCTGCAACTCCAAAGCGCGGCGCAAAGCCTCCACGGCCGCGTCGTACTTGCCTTCCAGCAAGTCGGCCTGCGCCTGCGCTTGAAGCCAGGAGGGGTCGGAGGGATGGGATTCGAGTTGGCCGGCAATCAGATCTTCCGCCCTTAACAACGCCTCCGAACGGCTGGTAAAGGAGGCTGCCGGTCCGCGCGAGATGCGCAGGGGTGCATAATCGGCGCCTGCGATTCTGAGTTCGAGGGTGCGCTGCTCGGTGTACGCGCGGGCGAGAAGACGGCCGGCTCTGGCGGGCTGGTTGCGTTGGACGACAACCCACGATCCCACGCCAACCACAGCGGCCAGAAGAAACGCCGCAGCCATCGTGGTTGTAAGGCGCGGAACGCTTAGCCCCCGTCGCCACCACGGCGTCGATTGCGAATCCAGACTGGAATGCGGCGTCCCGGCGATCCGCTGGGCGAGTCGCTGCTGCCACTCCGGGCTCGCACTTTGGAGGGCCGCGATATGTTGCCATTCCGCCGCGGTGATGTCGCGGTTCAAATCGGTCAATTCGGCAACGGCCTCACGCAACAACGGGCCACAAGAATCACAGCGGCTGGCGTGTTCGATGTGGACAAGCGCCTCGTTGGTGGGGGTCAGCCCGCCGGCAATCTCACGCCAGACCGCCGGGTCCGGACAATCGCCGTCGCGCGGGGCGGACTCGGCCGGTTTCTCGCCCTTTATTTGACGACTTAAGTTGCACTCCAGCGACACCAGTTCCTCAAATTGCTTCCGGCAGGCCGGACAGGCGGCAAGATGAGCGTGCAGATCCGACGCGTCTAGAGCGGATTCCGCGCGCTGGCGAGATGCCTCCAGCAGTTTCGCCAGGTCCGCCGCTCCCAGATGCCCGTTGGGATTCTTATCCAATATTAACTCCTAATACCTTAGAACGACTTTGTCTATCCAAAACCTTCACTGCGCGGTTGCGGACCTGAATTGATCATGTGACTGCGAATCATGGCCACCAGGCGCATGAGGACGCTTTCCACTCCCTCGGTGGTCAGTCCGATCGAAGGGATGGCTGCGATCTCACTGGCGGTAAGGCCTTGGCGGTGGCGGAGCCAAAAAATCGTACGCTTTCTTTCCTGATCCTTGCCCACCGTAACCTGGGTCAGGATCTTGTCGATCTGCGCGAGCTGAAGGCGCTGGCCAATCGAGTCCAAACAGTCGGTGCTGGCGGTTTTTGGGTCGATGGGGACTTGGTCCATGAGCGCTTCGGTTTGTCCCGCACCCCGCTTTGCGGCGAGCGCCGACTTGAAATGATCGTGGACGACGTTGGCCGCAACCACCTTCAGAAACCCATAAATGGAATCTTCGTGGTGAGGCTGGAACGAACGCAGTAAACGGCAATGGTTCTCGCAGAGCTTCAGGTAGGCGTCCTGGATCAAGTCGTCCAGTTGAGGGCGGGAGGGTTCGCCCCAGCGGCGGGCGGTGCGCAGCGCCGCAGCGGCGATCACTCCATGGAATCGCCGGACGAACTCTGCCCACGCCCACTCGTCTTTCGAGCCAGCGCAAGCTGCGACTAGTTCTGTCGACGAGAACTTCGCGTAGCGCGTCAAGCATCCACCCTTAGCGGCTGAAGCCGCCGTTGATTTGGCAATACCTGCGGCGCGGCTGAAGTCGCGCCCTTTCCAAAACCAAAACAACCCAGAGTTGTCAGCAGTCTGAGACGGGGCAAGTCCCGTCTCCACACGCTCTCCGGACTCGCGGTGAAAAATCCGGGCTAGGCCAGCAGCTTCGCCGCTTCCTTGGCGTAGTAAGTCAGAATGATGCTGGCGCCGGCGCGGCGGATCGAGACGAGCGATTCCATTATCACGCGGTCACGGTCGATCCACTGGTTGCGGGCGGCGGCCTCGATCATCGCGTACTCGCCCGATACCTGATAGGCGGCGAGCGGCAGGTCGAAACGGTCGCGGGCGGCGGCAATCACGTCCAGGTAGGGCATGGCCGGCTTCACCATGATCATGTCCGCGCCCTCTTCAATGTCCAACTCGATCTCGCGCATAGCCTCGCGAACGTTCGCCGGATCCATCTGGTAGGAGCGCCGGTCGCCAAACTGCGGCGCGGAATCCGCCGCCTCGCGGAACGGACCGAAGAAGCCGGAAGCGTACTTCGCCGCGTAGGCAAGAATCGGAGTATTTTCGAAACCAGCTTTGTCGAGCGCGGCGCGAATCGCGCCAACCCGTCCATCCATCATGTCGGAGGGCGCGATAATGTCGACGCCGGACCGCGCCAGGGAGACGGAGGTGCGCGCCAGCAATTCCAGGCTCGCGTCGTTCACGATCTCGTACTCATATTGCGCCGCCGCATGAGTCGCAGCCGCAGCCCCCCGTTTGATAGCCCTTTCCTTTTCCTCAGGACTCGTGACCGCCACCCCCATCGCCTTGGTCACGTCTTTTGCAGCCGCGCTGAGCGATTGCGGCCTGCCCGGCGATTGCGGCCTGCCAACGTGAGCCACAATGCCGCAATGCCCATGCGACATGTACTCGCACAGGCAAACATCGGCCATCACCAGCACGTCACGCACTTCGCTCTTGATGGCGCGCGCCGCTCTCTGCACGATGCCATCCTCGGCCCAGGCGCCTGTGGCCACTTCATCCTTCTTCTCGGGAAGTCCGAACAAAATGATGGAAGACACGCCCAGGGCACGCGTCTCGCGCACCTCCTTCACGGCTTCGTCTACCGAAAGGTTGAAGACGCCGGGCATGGAGCGCACTTCTTTCCGAATTCCCGTTCCGGGGCAAATGAACAGCGGATACACGAAAGATTCGGGCGTGAGCCGGGTCTCGCGGACCAGGGTGCGCAGGGTTTCAGTGCGCCGCAAACGGCGCAGGCGGCTAGTGGGGAATGCCATAGCAGGCAATTCTAGCAGCCGCCGCCTGAATCGCTTCGACAAAACCGCGCCCCGTTTCCGCGCATATGCGCCTTGCCGCGTCCCCGGAGACGGGGCAAGCCCCGCCTCTACCTGTCTTTTTGAAGAGCGCCGGAACCGTTACCGTAGTGACCTCCCAGGTCACCGATCCGTCATCTAAACGTATCGTGGCGAACGTCGTATCATGCAAAGTGGTGTCTCTGCGCCCCATCCCGTCGCTCCTCTGCGGAGTTGGCCTGCTGCTGGCCTTTGCTCTGGCTCCCGCAGTGGTTCCCAACCCTTTCTTTCGTACCGCCATGGGTGACCTGGTCCCGCTGCTGGCGATCGCGGCTGCTTGCATCCCCTCCGCCAGAAACGCCTGCGACAGCCGCGGGCATACGCGCCTGTTCTGGAGTCTTATGACGGCGGGCCTGGTCATGTGGGGTTTCAACCAGGCCATGTGGGTGTGGGTTGAAGTGGTGGTTCGCAAGCCGTTGCCCGACCCTTTCGCGGGAGATATTGTGTTGTTCCTGCACGTGGTCCCGATCATGGCGGCGGTGGCCCTGCAGCCGCATCAGGCCGAAGAGCGCGAGGGGCTGTTGCCGAGTACGCTGAATGTCCTCATGGTGGTGGTGTGGTGGGTCGTGGTGTACGCCTTCTTCGTTTTTCCCGACGAATACTTGATCACCAATGTGCCGGTGTACACCGTGCGCTGGGATGTTCTGTATGTGATCGAAGGACTGATGCTGGTTAGCGTGTCGGCATGGGCGTTCTTCACCAGTTCGGGGGCATGGCGTGAACTCTATCGCGACATTTTTTTCGCCAGCAGTCTTTACGCAATCTCCTCGGAAGCCATGAATGCCGCCATCGTGCGCGGCACCTACCGGACCGGCGGAATCTACGATCTTCCCTTCCTCGCCGCGTTGCTGGGTTTTCTCTGGGTAGCCATCGACGGTCGACGCCGTCTTCACGATACCCTTCACGAAACCCTGGCGGTCCCTGCGATCACGCGTGCCAGCCGCTGGGTCGCTCCTCTACTTGCCAATCTTGCCCTGGTCTCTTTGCCCGTCATGGCCTATTGGGCGCTGTTCCTGAACCACGACCAGCCGTATCTGAGCCGCGTCCGTTTCGCGGTGGCGATGGGCGGAGTCGCGCTGCTGGCCTTTGTCGTTTTCCTCAAGCAACACCTGCTCGACCAAAGGCTTCTGCGGCTGCTCAAGCATTCGCGCCGGAGCTTCGACAGCCTGCAGCGTCTGCAGGGAAGAGTGATCCAACAAGCCAAGCTGGCTTCTCTGGGAGAACTGGTCGCGCTGGCTGCCGGCGAACTGGAGTTCCCGCTATCGGCCATTCTAGCCAACTCGGAACGCATGGCCGCCAGCAGCAACCTCAGCCGCGAGCAACTCTCGAACGCGCAGAAAATCGGACAGCAGGCTCGGCGCACTCGCGAACTGGTCGGCGATCTGCTCAGCTTCGCCCAGCAGACTCCAGGGGAAAAAAGTCCTGTCGAACTGAAGCCGCTTTTGCAGCGCGCCGTGCAAATGGAAGGATTCAAGCTCGAAAACAAGCGGATCAGCCTGACCGTGGAAAGCAGTCCCAACTCCAGTTCCAGTTCCAGTTCCAAAGACGCGCTGCCTCGCGTCCTCGGCAACCCCAACCAACTCTTGCAGGCCTTCCTTCAGATTGTCGAAAACGCGGTGGACGCATTGCAGGAAACCGGCGGCGGGCGTCTCCAGGTTTGCCTGTGGCGCGAGGGCAACGAAGTGGTCGTGCAGTTCGCCGACAACGGCCCCGGCCTGCGCGATCCCGAGCGCGTCTTCGATCCCTTCTACACCACCAAACCAGTCGGCAAAGGCACCGGTCTGGGACTGAGCGCGACGTATGGTGTGATCCAGGACCACAAGGGACAAATCACTTGCTATAACCGGCCCGAAGGCGGAGCCGTGTTTGAAATCCGGCTGCCCGTCCTCAGAACGACCGCGCCGTTCGCCGAGGCGGCTCGGGTCTGAGGCCACCAATATCCCTGTAGAGACGCGGCTTGCCGCGTCTCCGCTCGCGACGGGAGACGGGGCAAGCCCCGTCTCTACACTATCCCCCACTGGCCACGATCGCATCCGCCACGCTCGCGGCCTCTACCGCAAAGCGCACGTCGTGGGTTCGAATGATGTGCGCTCCCTTCAGGATCAACGCGGTTTCCGCGGCCATCGTCCCGTAAAGGCGCTGGGCCGCCTCCACGTCTCTTTTTTTATCTCTATCCTTATCCTTGCCGGCGCGCGCCAGGGTTCGTCCGATAAATGACTTGCGCGACACTCCCGCCAGCAACGGGAATCCCATCTGCTGCAGTTCCGCGAAGTGCGCCAGCAGCGGATAGTTCTCCTCAAAGCTTTTTCCGAACCCGAATCCCGGATCCAGCACCAGGCGATCGCGCTTGATACCCGCCAGCGCCGCCGTCTCCGCCCATTGCCGCAATTCCCGCTTCACCAGCAGGACCGGATCGCCAATCGGCGGGAGCGTCCGCCATTCCTCCGGCCGTCCGCGCGTGTGCATCAGCACGGCTCCCACTTTGAGTTCGGCCAGCGTCTTGGCCATCTTTGGGTCCCAACGGAACCCGCTGACGTCGTTCACAACTTCCGCCCCCAGATCCACCGCCGCCCGCGCCACGCTTGCTTTGCTGGTATCGACGCTTACGACCGCATCCGGACGCCGGCGCTTCAAATCCCGAATCACCGGCAGCACCCGCCGACGCTCTTCTTCTTCGGGCACCGGTTCCGCGGCGCCGGGCCGCGTCGACTCCCCACCTACGTCGATGATGGCAGCGCCGTCGTCGAGTAACTGCTCGGCGCGGACGACGGCCTTTTCGGCATCGATGTAGAGTCCCCCGTCGGAAAACGAGTCGGGCGTTACGTTCACGATGCCCATGATCAGAGTGCGCCGTCCCAACTCCAGGACTCGACTGCCGACCTTCCACTGAAAAATCGCTCGCATGTTGCCGCTATTCTAGAGCAGCGACCGCGTGATTGTTACTGCGGTCGCTCCCTCCGGTACTTCATAAGACGGCTGGATGGCTTCTAGATTTTTTCTTCCCGGCGTGAAGGGAATTGGCGGGCGTTTTCGTTTTATGAGGTGGAAGCCATCTTCGACTGGACTCACCGCTCACCCCCTCGGCGATGTGCTGGGTCCAACTGAGAAGAATGGGTCCGTGGCTTGCGACGAACTGCATCGCGTTCCCGGTTTCCACTTAAATCCTCTGCGTCGTCACGGGGAAGGACGACGCGGAGGTTTTTTGTCTGGGGGTGAAAATTTAGTTATTGACCCGCTCAGTCCATAATGTGTGGGAGTGCGCGCTCACCGCCTCATTATCCTTCCCACACAAACGCGTCAAACACCCTCGTAGATTCAAATCCAATGCGCTTATAAAGCGCAATCGCACGGTCATTCGCCTCCGTCACCGTCAGCGAGATGAAATGGAATCCTCGCACGCGCAAATTCCTGGTTGACGCGGCCAGCATGGCTTCGCCAAGGCCGGCGGAGCGGTATTCGGGGAGCACGCACACCTGCGTGATGTGGCCGACATCGGGGCGCACCTGCGAGCACAGGATAAGGCCGATCAGCGTGCGCGTACGGCGATCGACGACGACAAACGAGGCCTGAGGATCGAACGTCCCGCACCCCGGGAAACGCACAATGTTGTTCAAAAAGCGCAGCGAGCCGGTGAGCGTGCGGTACTGATCGTTGATCTCCGAATCGACGTGGCCGCGGTAGGCGGCGGTGATCAGCGCCGCTGCCGACTGGTATTCCTGCTCCGACCACCCGCGAATTTCGAACTGCGGCGGAAGCGGCGGCAGAGTCTTTAGCGAAGCCTGCGGGTGTTTGCCAATATCGAAATTCATGAACACCCGGGGATGCCGGCTGAAGCCCTGCTGCAGGAAGGGCTGCGAGACCTCTCCTGTGTGATGCGTCAGTAACTGCGCCTCCACGCGATGAATGCCGGGCGACTGCTGCAGGGTTTCGATGACGTGGGTGAGCAGGCGTTCTTCGACCTCGTGGCGGCCCGAATTGCGGCCTCCTTCGCGGACCGCGTCGCGGGCTCCGTTGCGGACATATTCGCGAACATATTCGCGAACAAAGAGGTCGCCGATTACTCCCTTGCTCTGCTCGTAGACAAAGAAGGAGTAGCCGAAGATGCTGCCCCGCTCGATGGCGGCATAACCGGGGAGAATCTTGGCGTCCATGTAGCGGAGAATCATCTCCGCGGAAGTGGAGTAGTCCCACGAAAGCAGGCGTCCCCACACGGCGATCTCGTCTTCCAGCAGCGGTCGAAGGTCGGCGGAAGCGAAGTGTCGGAGATCGAGGATTTCCATAAAACAAGGTCTCAGGTCTTAGGTCTCAGGTCTTAGGTCTTAGGAAAACCATGCGCCAGATCAGCTCCAAGGTTTTCCTAAGACCTAAGACCTAACACCTGAGACCTTTCTTTCACTTTCCCACCCAGTACAAATCCACCTTCTGCTCCGGGATGCTGGTTAAGTATGATACGCGGCGTCCGGAAACCTGTTGCTCGACTTGGGACTTCGTACCTTGTGCGGCAACCACCACGTGTGCCGCGACCGGAACATTTCCGCTTTCGTAAGGTTGCGCCGGACGATTGAGATAAAACTCGAGGCCGTATTCCTGCATGCGATTGAGACGATAGAGAGCGATGGGGACGGGCTCGCGCGAAAATGCTTGAATGGCTCCGGCAATGGGACGCGCGGATTGTGTGGCGTCGATCGTGGGAGCGGCGAGACGAATGATGGCCCCTACGCTGACCACCACGGCGAACATGGTGGCGCGGCTCAACAGGCGGAGTCCGGCGCGGGAGAGAAGCGCGGCGGTAATGCCCAACGCGAAGACTGCGCCAATCGCCGCGGCAACGTAGGTTCCCCTTCCCCACAGCAGGTGGCGATGGGTGGCGATGGACGCGGCCGAGAGAGCGGCAAACACCAGCAGTCCGCAGAGAACTCCGTGAGCCGCGGCAAACAGGGGCGAAACCTTCTCTTCTTCCTCCAAGCCGCGGCGGGCAGCGAGATATTCCGCAACCAGCAGCGCTCCGGCAGGCACGGCGGGCAGAATGTAGCCGGGCAGCTTCGATTGCGACGCGCTGAAAAATAGGATGGGCACCAGCATCCAGATCAGTAGAAATAGTTGCCACGAATCTTCCGGGCTGGAGAACGCTTCTTTGCCCTCTGACCAAAGCAGGCGAGCGCGCTCGGCGACAGCGACGATGAGCGCGAGCGTCCAAGGCATCATGGCCAGCAAGAACACGGGCAGGTAAAACCAGAAAGGCTGGCGGTGGTGATAAACATTCTGCGAAAAGCGGGCGAGATTGTGTTCCAGAATGAAGAAACGGAAAAATCCTGGATTACGCAGTTGGACGGCGATGTACCAAGGCAACATGACGGCAAGATAAAGGACAATGCCGGGGATCCAGAGCGTGCGCGGGATGACAAGCCAGTCACCTTTCAGAGCGACGAAGAGAATGATGATAACGGCCGCGAGAGCAGGCGCGACCGGGCCTTTGGCTAAGGTTCCAAGCGCCAGAAAAAAATAAAAGACGGCAAGATAAGTGTGCCGCTCGCTTTCGTACCAGCCATACCACGCAAGCAGCGCGATCACAAAGCATGAGGCGAGCGGCATGTCGGTCGCGGCGGCGCGGGCAAAAATAACGACGGCGGCACAACTGGCCGTGATGAGCGCGCCATCAAGCTCACTGCCTGGTCGAAAGCGGCGAAGAAAGAAGTAAATGACCGCGATCAGGAGAGCCGCGTCAAAGGCGGCGGGTAGGCGCGCAGCCTGGTCGCTCACGCCAGCCACACGGAACGACAGCATTGCCTGCCAGTAATACAGCACCGGCTTTTCCAGCCACGGCCTGCCTTGCAGCGTAGGAGTAACCCAATCGCCGCGATCAAGCATTTCGCGAGCCACTTGCGCATAGCGTGGCTCGTCGGCGCCCACAAGGCCGAAGGCGCCCCGACCATAGAAGACCAGACCATAGAAAAAAAGGAATCCGCAGAACGCCGCCAGCAGCAACAGTTCGGTGCGGGTTTGCGGATTTGTTTTCTGCCGATTCATGGAATATCAGGCAGGGCGCGGTTTTGCTAATGCCCAAAGGCTGATCACCGTCCAAACGCCTTCGAGCACGACGAAGCCGACCTGAAAGGGATGCATCGCGATCCACCACAGAATCACCGACCCGGCCGCGTTAAGGATGTTGTAGGCGGGCCGGCGGGCGTTGATCCATCCCATTTGGTGGCCGGCGTATGCGATCAAGATAAGGAGCGCGCCGGCAAAAGAGATGAGTTGGCGGGTCAGGTCCATAGTTATCTCCGCTAGCAGCCTGTAGTGCAACTAAGGTGGTGCAACTAAGATTTGTATCAGGGTATGCCTTCAGGCATACCGTAGTTGGCGCTTTATGAATGCGCCTTTAGGCGCTGCGCTTGGCGCTCAACTGGTGGATGAGTCCGCGTTCCAGACTACAGCTTCCGCGCGCAGGCGGTCGACAATTCGGGACACGGCGACGGCCAGAGGCCCTTCGATCGAACACCCGCTGGCGCATTTGTGGCCGCCGCCGCCGAAATGCTCGGCCACGGTGGAGACATTCACTTCTCCTTTGCTGCGCAAGCTGACGCGAAAGCGGCAATCGGGCAGCTCGCGAAAGAAGATAGCGACCTGCACGTCCCCGATGGAGAGCGCGTAGTTGACCAGGCCCTCGCAATCTTCTTCGCGAGCGCCGAAACGCTGCATCTGCTCCTGCGTGACCCATATCCAGGCGAGCGGCCCTTCACGATGCAGGTTGGAAAGCGCGGCGCCCAGCAGCCGAAGCTTGGCCGTGGAATGTCCAAAATAGATATGGCGAGCACAAAGCGCCGGGTCGGCGCCGGCCAGCACCAGTTCGCGCGCCACGGTGAAGGTGTGCTCGTTGGTGCCTTCGAACATGAACGAACCCGTGTCGGTCATGAGCCCGGTGTAGAGGCAGGTGGCAATGTCGCGATCGACGGGCACGCAGGCCAGGCGGGCTAAACGAAAAACCAGTTCGGCGGTGGCCATCACCGAAGAGTCGATCCAGTTGATATGGCCAAAATTGCGGCCGCTCACGTGATGGTCAATATTGATGAGGAAGCATTCGTCGAGCCCTTCGAGCAGCGCGCGCCGCGTGCCGTCGCATTCCAGCAGGATGACGGCATCGTTAGGAGGAACGGCATCGGCCTGAACCACGCGGTCCGCGAAGGGAAGATTCTGGTAGATGCGAGGGACGCCATCGTACATGACGACTTCGGCATCTTTGCCCATCATGCGCAGAATCTGGCCGCAGGCAAGGGCAGAGCCGATGCCGTCTCCATCGGGCCGGGCGTGCGAGGTCACGACGAACCGCCGACGCGCCCGAATTTCTCGTAGAACCAGCTCTAGCATGAAATGCTCTTGGCTCTTGGCTTTCAGCTCTCAGCTTTCAGTTATCAGTTCCCAGCCCCTAGCCATTAGGTTCGTATCAGGGCATCGCTTTAGCGATGCCGCAAGTTCCTCCGAAATCAGCCGCCCCTTTAGGGGCTGGGCTCAGTTTTCTTCCGGGCGCGTTTTTTCGCGCGCCCAAGAAGTTCGTCAACGCGACTCTCCAATTGATCGGCACGATCAACCTGGAAATAGAGTTCCGGAGGCCGCCGCAAGCGCAGCCGCTCCGCCAGTTCGTGCCGGACATAATTCTTGGCAGCCGCCAGCCCTTCGAGGGTGCGCTCCGCCTCGGCCTCATCGCCGGCAACGCTGACCATGACGCGCGCTGAACGCGCGTCCTGAGCCATGACCACCGAGCTGACGCTGGCCAGCCCAATGCGAGGGTCGCCCAGTTCGCCTTCGAGGATGGTTTCGATCTCCTCGCGGATGGCCTGGCTCAGCCGCCCGCGATGATATTTCTGCCCACGATGCTCCACGGCATACCTCGAATGGGGAAAACCTGTAAGGATATCAGAAAAGAGGCTTCGGGCCGCGAGCTACGAGCGGTCTGCTTGCTCGAAGCTCGCAGCCCTCCCTCACAGGAATTCCACAAACGAGTCGGTGACTTCCGCGCCCGCGTTGTTGGCGATGCGGGTGGCGGCGCGTTCCACGTTCTTCATCAGCCCGTCAAGATAATCGCGGGAGTGCGAGACGCCGACAACGCCGATGGTGGCCTGATTCCAGAGCGGGCTGGGATCGAGTTCGGCGACGGCCACGTTGAATGAAGAACGAAGCCGGTCCTTGAGACTGCGTGTGACCTGGCGCTTGTCTTTGAGCGAGTGCGCCGCTTCGATGCGCAATTCCAGTGTGAGGAAAGCAATCATAGGCAATTTATAACCCAACCAGCCATAAAGAGCGACTCCACCTCATTGATCCAAAAGGGTTTACGCTGTAGAAACGGGGCTTGCCCCGTCCCCACGCGGCGCGAACGAAACCACGGAAAACCACCCCGGCCAAAATTTCGTCCCTTTTCCGCCTGATCGTGCTACACTAGGAGTCGCTAAGTTTGACTCACAAGCAGTTGAAGGTCGGTACCGCCAACCAGCGTCACCCCACTTCCACAGCAGCGAATCTGCTCAGCACATTTCAATCAAGAAACAAAAAAAGGAACATCAATGGCAGAACAAGGAACAGTGAAGTGGTTTAACGACGCCAAGGGCTACGGCTTTATCAGCCGTCAAAATGGCGAAGACGTTTTCGTGCATTTCTCCGCGATTCAAGCTGGCGGCTTCAAGAGCCTGCAAGAAGGCCAAACCGTGCAGTTCGACGTGACCAAAGGTCCCAAGGGCTGGCAAGCGGAGAACGTTACCGCCGTCTAGGCAGCGACAACGATCTCGAAGTAACAACTAAAGTGCCCGGGATTCGCAAGAATCCCGGGCATTTTTGCGTGTGGAGATTGACTTGAGGTGGCGCAGGTCGTGTCCGAATTTGCCTTTTTTCACCACAGAGACACAGAGAAACCCATCTGCCTGGAAAAACCTTCCCTGATGGTTCTTACAAGTTCAAGGTTTTCTCCGTGTCTCCGTGTCTCCGTGGTGAACAACTGAAGCAGGCGCTCGCGCTTCCATCTCGGCTCGGAAGGGAATATAGTCCAAAGTCGCATTTATCTTCATCAGGCATTCAGGAGGCATCATGCCAACTCCAACCCGTCCCGAACCGCACGCCAAGAATTTTGGGGAGAACATCGAAAGCGATCTGGCGCTGGAATTTCTGCGCGTGGTGGAAAACGCAGCCATCGAGTCGGCGCGCACCATGGGCCAGGGAGACCGTCCGCTGAGCGACCAGATGGCCACCGAGGCCATGCGCAAGACCATGGACACGGTCCCCATGCGTGGCACGATTGTGATCGGCGAGGGCGAACGCGACAAAGCGCCCATGCTTTATATCGGCGAGCAGGTGGGCAGCACCTATCAGGACGGCCGCGAGGTTCCGCAGGTCGACATCGCCGTCGATCCGCTGGAAGGCACGAACCTCTGTGCCACCGGATCCCCGGGGTCAATCACGGTGCTGGCGGCTTCGGAAAAAGGCGGCCTGCTGCATGCTCCCGACTGTTACATGGAAAAAATTGTGGTCGGGCCTTCGTGCAAAAACGCGGTGGAACTGGACGCTCCGGTGGCCGTGAATCTGAAAAACATCGCGCGCCGGATGCATCGCGGCGTCGAGGACCTGGTCGTAGTCGTGCTCGACCGTCCGCGGCACGAGAAGCTGATCTCCGACATTCGCAAGGCGGGCGCGCGCATCCGGCTGATCGGCGACGGCGATCTTTCGGCGGGCATTGCCGCGGCCGTGATCGGAACCGGAGTGCACGCCGTGATGGGATCGGGCGGCGCTCCCGAAGGCGTGATTACGGCGGCCGCCATCCGCTGCCTCAACGGATACATGCTGGGACGGCTGGTGATCGACAAGCCGGAGCTCGAAGAGCGCATTGCGAAGATGGGGATTCGAGACAAGAACAAGATTTACGAAGCGGAAGACCTGGCCCCGGGAAAACAGCTGATCTTCGCCGCGACCGGCGTGACCGAAGGCGCGCTCCTGAAAGGCGTCCGCTTCTTTGGCGAAGGGACGCGAACCTCTTCGGTGATTCTGACCTTGAGGACTGGGCGGGTGCGGTTTATTGAGAGCATCCATTTGGATAAGGGGCCGGATGTGAAGGTGAGATTCTCGTAAGGTTTTTGCGAGTTAGAACCTGGGTACATTCCGTCTGTCCCCAGGTTCCCCCCGAGCTTCGCTTGAGCTGGGCTTTGATTTGAGCAGTGCCCAAACTCCATAATAGATAATTGTGAACAACTACAACCTGCATAGTCTCGGATGGCACAGTTTTCAGCAATTGTGTCTTACTGTAGTGCACCCCAGTAGAACTGGACACGGAAGTTAGTTAGGCTTGGGGCCTCCGCCAGGAGGCGAGAATGTCAAGAAAGCCGAGAGTCCAGAGAACCCCGGAAGAGAAGTGGCAGATTGTGTTGGAAGTCCTGAAGAGCGGCAACGTGGCTGAGACCTGCCGCAAGTACGAGATCGCTCCCAATCTCTATTACCGTTGGAAAGACGAAGTGGAGGCGGGAGCCAAGGCTGCGCTTGGGGGGAGAAGCGCCGCCGCGCGGCCCGATGCCGAGCAGGAGAAGCGGATCAAACAACTGGAGCGGGCGCTGGGCCGATCCCATTTGCAGATCGAGATCCTAAAAAACGTGCTGGGCGAGTGAGCTGCGGGCCAGCCCATTCGTCGGCACGGGAGTTAGTGGCCCAAGGGAAGGAAGCGAAGCTGGTGGCCGAAACGCTGGCGATCAGCCGGTCGAGCCTCTACTATCAGCGGCGGCCCCGCACCAGTGGTGCGAATCGCTCGCGCGACCAGGAGATCGTCACGGCCTGCGGGGAGAAGCCGGCCTACGGTTATCGGCGCGTGGTCTGGTGGTTGGGGCGGCATCACGGGTTGGTGTTAAACGGCAAACGCGTGTTGCGCGTGATGCGGGAACGCGGGCTGTTGGTGCGTAAGCGCCGCTTTCAGGTCTCGCGCCGAAAGGACTGGGGCAAGGTGGAAGCGCTGCATCCCAATCACGTCTGGCAGTCGGACATGACCAAGGTCTGGGCCGGACCCAGTGTGGGCTGGGCGTATCTGGTCTCGGTGATCGATTGCTGCACGCGCGAGATCGTCGGCTGGGACCTGAGTCTGCGTTGTCGCACAGAAGAAGCTCTGGCGGCATTAAATCATGCCGTGTTGGAGGTGTTGCCTTGCGGTTCTCGTGGAACGGGTTTGACTTTGACGACCGACAACGGCACACAGTTTACGTCGGCCCGTTATGTTGAAACTCTGAATCAACTGGGCATCACGCACCGGCGCACGGCCTACAACCATCCCGAGGGCAATAGTTACATCGAACGGTTCCATCGCAGCTTGAAAGAAGAGGAGGTGTGGCTCAACGAGTACCAGAGCTTCGACCAGGCCGAACTGAGCATCGCCCGCTGGATCGAGGAGTACAATCACGACCGTCCGCATCGCGGACTCCACGGACGAACCCCGCACGATGCTCGTGCCCAGTTCGCCCAAACCCTTACTTCAAACACGGCCCCTTGTGTCCAGTTCTGAGGGGTGCACTACACAGTATTTTCGACGATATTGATATTTAGATCTGAAGTGGGCTAGATGGCAAAAATCACCTTGCCCATATTAAGGGTTTCCCGTATTATGGGTCAATGAACATCACCCTTTCGCTCGACGACAATCTCGTCAAGGAAGTCCGCAAGATTGCGGTCGAGCGCGATACTACGCTCACCGGACTGGTGCGCGCTCATTTGCAAGAGTTGGCCGCCGAACATGCGAAATCCGGCCGCAAGCGCCGCGAGTTGCAGGCGCTGGAAGAGAGCTTCAAGCTGCTCAAGGTCAACATAGGAAAACGGACTTGGAAACGGGAAGACCTGTATGAGCGGCGCTGACTTCCTGGACACGAATGTCGTCGTGTACGCATACGACGACAGCAGTCCGCAAAAGCAGGAAGTCGCGCGCCATCTGCTCAAGGGCGGGATTGGTGGGAAGATCGTAATTTCGACGCAGGTTCTGGCTGAGTTTGCCGCGACCATGCTGCACAAGGTTTCGCCGCCGGCCACGGCGGACGCAGTCATGCGCGGGCTGGACGCGTTGACGGCGATCCGTCTGATCGTTCCCGATGGGGAGTTGGTTCGGCGTGCAGTCGAGGCCCGCGCGGCCTACGGCCTCCACTTCTATGACGGCATGATCGTCGCGGCCGCCGAACGCGCGGGTTGCAAACGCATCTTGTCGGAAGATTTCAGTGCGGGCCAAGAGTATTTTGGCGTCACGGTGTCGAACCCGTTCCGTTAGGCGGAAGAAAGTACAGCAGGTCAAGAAACCGTCCTAAGTTATTGACAGAAAAATACTTTACGCATAAGTCCTTATTCCTCAAAGACCTGGCGAAAATTCCGGACAAATTCCCGCTAAGTCTTTGATTCCAAAAGACCGGTTCTAGGGGGGGCAAGTACCTGAGCCCGAACCGAATCGCCCAGCCGCTTGCCGCGCAAATCGGCTGCAAGCCCCGCGAAAGCGACGAACGCGATTTCGCGAGACCGGTTTTGCATGAACTGCAGATCACTCAGTCTGGAGAAACTCCCTCGGGCTGTCGCCGTTCAGTTGGACGGAACTGGTTACGTCGGCGCAGCTTGATGAGGCATCGGCAATTTCCCTGATCGCATACCTGCTACAATCTCTAGCTCCATGATTCAAGGGAACTTCCTGTCCGACAGAAACGTATCTACCCTGTGGTGTTAAAGGCAGAGCAGCGGCGAATAGTCGCACACACGGCCCCTAAAGGGGCATCTGATTTCGGAAACTTGCGGCATCGCTAAAGCGATGCCCTGATACGAACCCTTGGTCTTTCAGCAGCCTGCTAGGCGGTCAAGCGAGCTTCACGGAGTCCAGTTTTGGAAGAAGCCCAGGTTGTCGGATTGCTGGTCCGTCGCTGTGTTGGGGGCGATGCCGCGGCTTGGGAAGAAATTGTTCAGCGTTATCACCGGCGGATCTACAACGTCTGCTACCGCTTTGCCGGCGATTCCGATAACGCCCAGGACCTCACCCAAGAGGTCTTTATCAAGATGTACCGCACCCTGAATACCTACGATTCGGGTAAGGGCGCGTTCATGACCTGGGTCACCACGATTACTCGCAATCTGTTGGTGGATCACTTCCGGAAGTCGAAAGGCGACCGAATCACGGATTCTTTGGATTCGGTGCCTTCCGAGCACGAAGATGCGCAGCCGCTTAGCGAGCAGATCGCCGACCGGGGGCTGTCGGCCGATGCCCAGGTGCAACGCCGGGAAACGCGGGAAATGGTGCATTTGGCGCTGCAGAAACTGTCTCCGGAGCTGCGGGAGGCGGTCATTTTAAGGGATTTACAGGATATGGACTATCGCGAAATTGCCACGGCTCTGAGGGTTCCGGAGGGAACCGTCAAGTCCAGAATTAACCGGGGACGGGCGGAACTTGCACGGCTCCTACAACGTACCTATAGGCAGGTGATGTGATGCCAGAGGAACCCAAACACGGGGTCGAGTGCAGCGAGTTCGAGGCACTGCTTAGCGACGCCTTGGACACCGATTTCAGGGACAATGAAGGCCGGCTGAGCGCGGCTCGCAAAAACAAAGAAAGCTTCGAAGCCCATCGGCGCGTCTGCCCTATTTGCGGGCCGCTGTTCGCCGACGTGCAAGCCGGGCAGCAATGGCTGCGGGCGCTCGAGCCAGTCGAGCCTCCGGTGCATCTGGTGCACAACATTCTGGCGGCCACTAGCGGAGTCATGAGCACGCGGCCGCACACGGCGCGCGACAGCGGTACGACTCCGTTCGGCGAGCGGCTGCGCGAGCGGTGGAACTCCTTCTTCACGCCGCTGACGGCCTTTGTGCGGCAGCCGCGCTTTGTGATGTCGTTCGGGATGATCTTCTTCTCCTTGTCGCTGGGGCTGAACGTAGCGGGGGTAAAGCCGGCCGACGTGGCCAAGATCACCCTGCGCCCTTCGGCGTTACGCCATGCCTACAACGACGCGCAAATCAAGGTCGTGAAGTACTACGACAATATCCGCTTCGTCTACGAGATCGAATCGAAGGTGCGCGAGTTGAAGCGGGCTAACACTCCCGCCGAGCCCGCCCCTGAGCAACAGAAAGAAGATCGCAAGAACGATACCAGTGGGCAACCAGACAATCGACAGGATCGTAATTACTCGCGCGAAGACAGCCAGATCGTGCTGGCTGCAATGACGGGGGGATCGAATGAAGTCCGCAGCTGCGGGCTACGAGCTGCGAGCTCCGAGCAAACTCAAGCTCGCTCGTGGCTCGAAGCTCGAAGCTCAAAGCCACCTGTTGTGACGGTGACCACGAACAGGAGGTTTGTATGAACTGCGCCAATCATGCTGATGCGTCGGCAGTGGCCTATTGCCGCACTTGCGGAAAGGCACTGTGCGCGAACTGTACACGTCCCGTGCGGGGCGTGATCTATTGCGAAGACTGCCTGGGAGCAAGGATGGAAGGCACTTCGGCTGGAGCGGCTGGATTTGTCTCCAACACGATTCCCCCAGCGGCGACGCAGGGGCGGGTTCCTCCACCGCCGCCTCCTCCGGGAAGCGGCAGCGGTCCCAACCCGACCGTAGCCGGAATTCTGGCCGGATTCTTCCCCTTCGGCGTCGGTCCCGTGTACACGGGACAATACGCCAAGGGACTGGCGCATCTTGCCATTTTTGTTTTGCTCATCGCCGGGGCGAACGCCAGCGACAGCGGACACAGCGAAGCTCTAGGGATCATCTGCGGCTTCGGCATTGCCTTCTTTTATGTCTACCAGATTATCGATTCGGTGCGCTCGGCGAAGGCGATTCAGATGGCGCAGCCGCTACCGGATCCCTTCGGCCTGGCGGCAACCTTTGGGGGCGGAGCCAAGATCGAGACCAGCAAGATCCCGATGGGTGCCATCGTGCTCATCCTGCTCGGCGTGCTCTTCCTGCTGCACACGATGGGCTTCGGATTCGGCCTCGACCGCTTCTGGCCGCTGATTTTGATCGCGCTCGGTGCCTGGTTGTTCGCCCGCAACTGGGGCCTGCTGGCGTCTGGTTGTTCGGGATGCCAATGCGCGCGCTGCCGCACCCGGCGGATCATGGGCCCGGCGATGCTGGTGACCGTCGGCGCATTGTTCCTGCTGGAAAACCTGGGTGCTTTAGGCTTTGGCCGCACCTGGCCGGTGATTTTGCTGGTGATTGGCGGAGTCAAATTGCTGCAGGGAAGCGCCTCGACTGAAGGACACATTTTGCCACCGGGGCCGGGCACGACCCCGCCGGGAGGTCCGATTCCTCCAGCACCGCCGGAACCTCCGACTCCGCCCGTTCCGCCCACAAGCGAGGTGAACCGTGGCTAGCCCAATGATGCCTCCGACTCCGCCGCCAGTTCCGCGTCCTCCGCATCGTTCGATCGCGGGCCCGGTCGTGCTGATCCTGTTGGGAGTGCTGTTCCTGCTGGGGACGATGGGGATTCTCGATACCCACCACTTGGGATTGCTCTTCGCCCACTACTGGCCGGCATTGCTGATTTTGTGGGGTGTGATCAAGCTGATCGAACACGAACAGGCCAAACGCCTGGGCCAGCCGGCGCGCGGCATTGGGGTGGGCGGCGTTTTCCTGATGCTGTTCCTGATCGGCGCAGGATTGATTGCCACCCAGGTCGCCCGTTTGGATTGGAACAGCCTTCGGGAACACACCCACTTCGGAGAGGATGAAGACTGGGACAAGTTTTTTGGCGGGCCCACGTTCAACTACAGCGACGAACTGAGCCAGGACGTTCCGGCAGGCAGCACGCTGCGCGTGACTGACGACCATGGCACGATCACGGTCAATGTGGCCGACGGCAAGACGATGAAAGTTTCATTGCGCAAGACAGTTCGCGCCGAGGAACAGAAGGACGCCGACAGCTACAACAGCAAGACCAAGCCGCAGCTTACAGTCGTCGACAAAGTCGTTACCCTCAACGCCAACACGCAAGGCGGAGGCGATAAGGGCGTCACCACCGACATGGATATTTTCGTGCCCGCCGATACCACGCTGGCGATCACCTCGAGCCGGGGTAATGTGACCATCGCGGGCATGGCCGCCGATGTCGAGGTCAACCACCATCGGGGTGAAGTGAACATCAACAACCACACCGGAAACGTGTTGCTGAATCTCGACGGCAGTTCCGTCCGGCTGGGACAGGTGAAGGGCGATGTGACCATCCAGGGCAAAGTGAACGAGGTGGCGGTGGAAGACGTAGAGGGCGCGGTTCATATGAATGGAGAGTTCTGGGAGAGTACCCGCCTGGTGCGCATCAGCAAGACAGTCAGCTTCCGTTCTTCGCGCACCGACATGGAATTTTCGCGGCTGGATGGCAGGCTCGATCTGGATTCGGGCGACCTGCGCGCCGACTCACTGACCGGGCCCATGCGCCTGAAGACGCGCTCGAAGGATGTTTCGCTGGAAGGCCTGTCCGGCGATCTGCGCCTGGAAGACTCGAACGGGACGGTCGAGGTTGGGCTGTACAAGCCGGGGAATATCCAGATCGATAACGCCAAGGGCGACGTGCAGGTGACGATTCCGCCGAATACGGCGATCAAGGTGGAGGCGCGTACTCGCTCAGGCGAGATCGAGAGCGACTTCGACGAGATCAAAGTCGACAATCGCGACCACCAATCGAGCGCCAGCGGTTCGATCGGAACCAACGGCCCGCCGCTAAAGTTGAACTGCGAAAAGGGAGCCATTGAAATCCGCAAAGGGACGGTAGCGGTGGTTCCTCCCGCTCCACCAACCCCGCCAGCCGCGACACCGAACCCGGGCAAGCGGTTGAAGGCCTTGCCCGCTCCGAAAGCGAAGCCGGTGGAGAGCGAGAATTAGGAAGTACAGCTTTCAGCTATCAGTTATCAGCTATCAGTTCACCAAATTGAGGCTGTGAGTGAAATCGCGGCAAGCTGTCGCTATCGGAAACTGAGAACTGACAACTGCACTTCCTGGGTTATAATCTCGCCCACTGACGAACCTTGCCTCTGGCACCAAACTTGGTCCGTATGACATCGTCTCCCTTTTAGGCGCCGGCGGCATGGGCGAGGTCTATCGCGCCCGCGATTCTCGTCTCAAGCGCGAAGTGGCGATCAAGGTCTTGCCGCAAGCGCTTTCTCTTGACGCCGACCGGTTGCGCCGTTTCGAGCAGGAGGCCCTCGCCACCGCTGCCCTGAACCATCCCAACATTCTGGCCGTGTTCGACATCGGCACGAGCGAGGGCTCGCCTTACGTCGTCTCCGAACTGCTGGAGGGCGAGACACTGCGCGAGCGGCTGCGCAGTGGGTCGATTCCTGTGCGCAAGACTCTCGACTATGCCATGCAAATCGCCCATGGACTGGCCGCGGCGCACGAAAAAGGGATCGTTCATCGCGACCTCAAGCCGGAGAATCTCTTCGTCACGAAAGACGGGCGGGTCAAGATCCTGGACTTCGGGCTGGCGAAACTTACGCAAGCCGATTCCGGCTCCCAAACTTCAATGCCAACCGTGACCCACGGAGGCACGGAAGCGGGCGTGGTGATGGGGACGGCGGGATACATGTCTCCCGAGCAGGTGCGGGGCTTGGCGCTTGACGCACGCTCCGACATATTCAGCTTTGGGGCGATCCTCTACGAGATGCTCTCGGGCAAACGGGCATTCCATGGCGACACGCCCGCCGATACGATGAGCTCGATCCTGAAGGAAGACCCTCCGGACCTGGCCGAAACCAATCGCAATGTTTCTCCGGCGCTGGAGCGCATCGTGCAGCACTGCCTGGAGAAGAACCCCGAGTCGCGCTTCCATTCCGCCAGCGATATTGCGTTTGATCTCGAACATCTTTCGGGGCTTTCCGGTTCCACGGCAAGAGTGGCGACGACTGGCAGCGGCAGTGGCATTGGCATTGGAAAAGTCCAGCCGAGTCGTCGGCTTCTGCTCGCACTCGCAGCCGGTCTGGTTATCGCCTGCGTGGTATACGGTCTCGGTTGGTGGACTGGAAAAGCCAGCGCTCGCGCGCCCCAGGCCGAGTACCAGCAGATCACGTTTCGCACCGGCTCCATCGGCAATGCCCGGTTCACGCCCGACGGCAGCATCGTCTATAGCGCGTCATGGGAGGGCGGCGAGAATGAGCTTTATATGTCACGCACCGACGATCCGGGGTCGCGCGAACTGGGGCTGAAGGATGCCGAGCTGCTCTCGATCTCGAAGGGCGGAGAACTGGCGATTCGTCTCAATCCGGTGAATCACGGGGGCTACGCGCGAAGCGGCACGCTGGCGCGGGTCCCGCTGAGTGGGGGAACGCCGCGAGAAGTGCTGGAGAATGTGGGGGACGCCGACTTTTCCGCGAACGGCGAGAGTATGGCGATTGTCCGCTACCTTCCTGAAAATAATCACTGGCGTTTGGAGTATCCCATCGGCAAGGTGCTTCTCGACAGCATCAACTGGATGAGTCATCCGAAGATTTCGCCGGACGGAAAGTGGATCGCTTTTGCCGACCATGAAAACCCGGAGGGCGACGACGAGGGTTCGGTCGCGGTGATTGGCGCGGACGGCAAGGAAAAAGAGAGGAAACTTTCTTCCGGCTGGACCTCACTGGAGGGAATCCTCTGGTCTCCGTCGGGCGATGAGATCTGGTTTACGTCCACCAACACAGGCAGCGCCTCGAACCCCCGTGCCGTAACCCTCTCGGGCAAGTTGCGGACGATCACGAATGTGCCCGGCGGCATGTGGCTCGAAGACCTGCGCAATGGGACGGTGCTTACCGTGGCGAATCACACACGGCTGGGCATCCGAGGCATGGAGCCGGGCGGAAAAGAAGAGCATGAGCTGGGGTGGTTCGGGTGGTCGGTGCTGCAAGATATCAGCCGCGACGGCCGGAAGATCGTGTTCGACGAGGACGGCGACGGTGGGGGACCGAACTACACCGTGTTCTTGCGGGATACCGATGGCTCGCCTCCGGCGCGGATTGGCGAGGGAGACTCGATGGCCATCTCGCCCGATGGAAAATGGGTGATCACAAAACCGGCGAAGGGCGGACCCCTGAGCCTGGTGCCGACGGGAACGGGCGAGGCCAGACAGCTCACCCACGATGCCGTGAGCTACGGCGCAGCTCGCTTTCTGCCGGATGGCAAGCGGTTACTGGCCATGGGGATTGAAGCTGGGCATGGTGGTCGCGACTACCTGATTGATCTCAGCAGCGGGGATTCCAAGCCCATCACCCCGGAGGGCATCGCCGGCGTGACCGTCTCACCGGACGGCAGGAGCACAGTAGTGCGTGGACCCGATGGAAAACGGGGAATCTGGTCGCTGGAAGGCGGCGGGATTCATCCCATACCAGGGCTCGAATCGGGTTACAACATCATTGGCTGGACCGCGGACGGCGGGTCGGTATATGTAGCTCCCATCCGACGGGGCGCGCTAGCCTTGAAATCGGTGAAGGTCTCTCGGGCAAATATACAGACCGGGAAAATGGAGCCGTGGAAAACCTTCGGGGAAGAAACGGGCGCGGGAGTCTCGACCATTGTTCCGCCTCATCTTTCAAGCGACGGGACGGCGTACGCGTACCTTTACGTGCGGGTGCTGTCGGAGGCGTACGTGGTTACGGGGTTGAGGTAGGGTTCGGCTCTGTAGGTGTCAGTTCCCAGGCCGGGTGGCGGAATGAGGCGGACCGTCCCGGCTACATCCACGTCAACAAGGTTCGCATTCTCTGGCCCTATCATCTCAAGGCCATCCATCGCCAAGTCGGGGTGAGCAGATCAGAGCGCAGGTTTTGAGCCGCTAGCCAGGAAGGTCAGGAGTGCATCCATGTCTTTCTTGGCCTCATCACGGTCAGATAGGTCGACTCCCCAAAAGTTGTTGTACGGCTCCAAACACTCGACGCCGGCCTGGAGTTCGTTGGGGGCTAGCTGCCGAATCCATGCGATTCGAAACTCCGCTTTCTGCGACCCGCGCTGCAAATTTACGATCATTCCAGGCTGCAATTGCGCTCGGAGGCCTCCCAGCCGTGCCCCTCGATCCGTGATGTCAATGGTATGCGCCAGGTGGGTGACTTTATCGATCGAAACCTTAACCGGCAATACCATTTTTCTGCGCGGCGATTTGCGCTGTTCCAGCATTGGAAGACTATTATCCTGCGTCAACCAAGCGTGTAACAGTTACCGGAGTCATTCCCAACAACGCGGCTGACCGCGAAAGCGGCGCAATCGCCTGCAGCAATACGTAGTACGCATTCCGAATCGACCGTACGGGAATTCACCCACCCATGTAAGGGAGATGACGCACTCTCCTTGGCGATAGCCGGCCGTTTTTGGGGTTTGGAACAGCCGCCTTGTTCGTAGGCCCTTTTCTTCAGCGGACATGTGCCCTCTCAGAGTCACCTGCCTAAGGCACACGCACTTTGGCGAATGAGTTGCGATGGGTCGGATGGAAACCTTCAACATTCGGAGAAGATTAAGGTAGTGGTGATGATCAGCTCCGATTGCGCGATTGGTGTCCGCTGTCGGGGTGGGTGGGAGTGGTACGCCCATCCGAAATTGAAAGCCGAACGCAAGCGGCCAAGACGCAGAGATTTCACTAGATTTAGGGAGTTTCTGATGGCCCGAATAATCGATTTCTACACACCCAAGAACTTCCGAAGAAAGGTGACCCCGGTTCCCCAGCCACGACCCGCAAAGGTGATCAAGTTCTACCGGCCCGCAACGAAATCAGCATAGCGCGAGACTGCATCGCGGCTGCACTTCTCACTCCCTTTTGAGATTACGAAGTCCGTACTCCCTTCCCAAACGGCAGGCGCGTCCCTTTCGACGAGCTCGCAGTCCGCATAACAAGTTCTTAGAGTCCCTCGGCAAGTCGTCGTCATCACGAACTGAGAGGGTCGTGTCCTAATTTGCTTTTTTTCACCACAGAGTCACAGAGACACAGAGAACCCAACTGCCCGGAAAAACCTTTCCTTATGGTTTTCACAAGTTCAAGGTTTTCTCTGTGACTCTGTGACTCCGTGGTGAAAAACTGAACTTAGGACAGTACCAACTGAGAGCTGACAGCTGACGGCTGAGAGCTGACAGCTCCCATGTTAGATTCAAACGATGCGTTCCATCCTGCAAAAACGCTCGCTGCGATTTGTGTTTGCGGCGAACGTGATCTCCATGCTGGGCAGCGGGATGAACGCCGCCGCGGTGGCTTGGACGATCCTGCAGCGCACTCACTCCGAAATGGCTTTGGGCACGTTTGCGGCTCTGCAAACGATTCCCGCGATGCTGATGTTGCCCTTCACCGGCGTCATCATTGACCGCGAAGACCGGCGGCGGCTGGTGATGTGGCTGGATGCTTTGCGCGCCATCGTCATTCTGGTGGTCATGGTGTTGGCGTTTCTTGGCCGCGTGCGGGTGTGGGAACTCTACCTGATGAACACGCTGGTGGCGGCGGGCTTCTGGATGTTTTGGCCCACGATCACAGCGCTGATTCAGGAACTGACGCCCGAGGGCGCGTTCGTGCAGTCGAATACACTTCTTCTGGCGGGCGTCCAGGGCGGATGGCTGATTGCCGGCGCGCTGGTCGGATTTGTCTATGAGCACATCGGCCTGGGCGGAGTGCTGCTCATCGACGTAAGCACCTACGTGGTTTCGTTCTTGTGCTACTTCGCGGTGCGCCAGGGTCGGCATGTGGTGCCGCGGGTCGTCGAGCTTCGGCACGACATCGAAGCGGCTGAAACCGCGGTGGCACGCTTCCTGCGCGAGATGCGCGAAGGGCTGGTCTTTCTCGGCGAGCATCGCAGCGTCGTTTTCCTGGGGACGAGTTGGGCGTTGTTTCTGGGCGCGATGATGACGGGAGTAGTGGTGACGGCTCCGCTCAGCGATCGCGTCTTCCACGCCGGCGCGACCGGCTATGGATGGTTGAATGGGGGATGGGGTGTGGGCGCGTTCCTGAGCGCGCTTTATGCTCCGGCGCTGATTGCGCGGGTGGGAGCGCGCTGGTCGATTGCGCTCTCCATGTTGCTGCTGACGTTTACCATGGCGCTCTCGCCGTTTTCGCCCTGGCTGGCTATGGCCGTGCTGCTTTATGGGCTGATGGGGTCGGCTCGCGGCGTCAGCGGCATAGCCATGAATACCAGTCTGATGGAGCAAGTGCCGGCGCATTTCATGGGACGCGTCCAGAACACTTTCTATTTCTTCGGCACCTTTCTGCAGGTGGCGCTGGCGCTGGCGGTGGGCTGGATTGCGGCGCGGATCAGCCTGGCATCCGGGTTTGCCGTGATCGCGGCCGTGTATGCGGTAGCCTTTGGCAGCGCCTGCTGGCCGGTGAAGGAGCGGAAAGCTGTGGCTGCGGTGGCGGACTAGCGGGTTTGTGTAGTGCGGACACTCCTGTCCGCTGCCGTTGACGTTGATTTTGAAGTTGGTTCTGAAAATCAAAATCAACCCCAAGATCAAAAGCGGCGGACAAGAATGTCCGCCCCACGCAAATAAGCTGGTATTCTTTTTCTTCTCCCTGGGGGGAGCATCCATACATGTTTGAGGACTTGAAAGGCCGGACGGCGGTCGTCTTTGGAGTGGCGAACAAGCGCTCGATCGCGTGGGCCATTGCGCAGGGGTTGCACGCCGCGGGCGTGAACCTCGCCATCACTTATCAGAACGAGCGGCTGGAGCAGGAAGCTCGAGATCTGATTCTTTCGCTGCCGGGCGCGGAAGCCTTCATGTGCGATGTTTCGAACGATGCGGCGATTGCGGGTCTGTTTGAGAAACTCAAGGAGCGCTACGGCAAGCTCCATGTGCTGGTGCACAGCGTGGCGTTCGCGCCGGCCGACGAATTGAAAGGCGACTTCGTGAACACGACGCGCGAAGGCTTCCGCATCGCGCACGACGTCAGCGTGTATTCGCTGATCGCGGTTTCGCGGGCGGCAGCGCCCCTGATGGAAGACGGCGGCAGCATCATGACCATGACCTACTACGGCGCGGAAAAGGTTGTCCCCAACTACAACGTGATGGGCGTCGCGAAAGCCGCGCTGGAGTGCACGGTGCGCTATCTGGCTTACGATCTGGGCCGACAGAAAATTCGGGTCAACGCCATTTCCGCGGGTCCGATCAAAACCCTGGCCGCGCGCGGCATCTCCGGCATGGGAGAGATGATGAGAGGACACGCCGAGCGCGCGCCTCTGCAACGCAATGTGGAAGTCAGCGAGGTGGGCAGCACCGGCGTGTTTCTGGCCTCCGACGCAAGTTCCGGCATCACCGGCGAGACCATCTACGTGGATTGCGGATACAACATCATGGGGTTCTGAATCATAGGGTTCTGAATCAAGGAGTTCTGAGATCTGCCGATACCCTGTGTAGAGACGGGGCTTGCCTCGTCTCTACACAGGAGTGCCCTGCGTCAACGTTTCGGAGCCGCCCTATGACCGAGAGGGCTAACGCCAGGGAAGGCAAGCCGCCTTCGGCCGGGTTCTGGCGCTCGCTGTTCCGGCCGCGCGAAGCTGCACCGCCTCCCGCCGACCCGCTCCATTGCGACACGCCCGCGCTGCGTCACGCCGAGATTGCCGCGGTCTACACCGGGCAGCGCGTGGCGGGCGATTTCTATGAATTCCTGCGAGTGGGGCCGTCCCGCATGCTGTTCGTCCTGCTGGATATCGCCGGCCTGCGCGCGGACACGCGGGAAATCCTGATCGCCGTGCAAAAGACGTTCCGAACTCTTGCGCCCAAGCTTTTTGCCGGAGAAGACTTCAACGAGACCACCGCCATGATCGAACTGTGCAACCAGATGAACCTCACCATCTTGCGGGGCGGTCTGCGCAGTTGTCCGGCGTTCCTCGGTTGCTATAACGAAGACCTCGGGACCGTGTGCTATGCCAATGCAGGCCACACTCCGGGGCTGCTTCGCGACTACACGGGAATCACGCTGCTCGAGGCCACCGGGCTGCCACTGGGGTTGTTCTCGCACACGATGCAAAGCGCGGCTACCTGTCACCTCGTGCCCGGTTCGGCTCTTCTGGTGGTCTCGCGCGGGATCATCGAAGCGGAGTACATCGAAGCGGACCGCATCGAATTGGACCACGAGGGTGCGGAATTTGGACTGGACGGAGTGCGGCAAAGCTTTCAGAGCGCGACCGCACTCACCGCGCGTGAGCTATGCCTGACCACGCTGCAGGCGGCTCGGAAGTTCACGCCGACGACTCCCACCCATAACGATCTAACGACGCTGTGCCTGGTGCGAATTGTATTTCCCGATGGGCTATGAAATCCAGCGGGCAAGGCTTGAGAGGCGATAGCGGAAATAGTCTGTTATCGCCTCTCAGCGATAGCGGTGTCGGAAGAACGCATGCCGCCGGCTACGTCACCGTGAAGTGGGTCGCACTGGTTCCCGTGCCTCCCAGAGTAGTGACAGCGATCGGCCCAGTGACTGCGCCGGTCGGGACGAGAGCTTTCACCTCGGTATCGGAAATCACCTGGTAACTGGTGGCCGCGACCCCGCCAAACGTCACTTTCGTCGCTTTGGTGAAGCTGTGTCCGGTGATCGTGACCGATGTTCCCACCGGACCGCTGGTCGGGCTGAATGAGATGATGGAGGGCACGACCGCAAATTTACCGAAGCTTACTACGCCACCAGCAGTCGTAATGGTGATCGGCAACCCGGTCTTGGCCCCGACCGGTACAGTGGCCGTCACCTTAGTATCGGAGTTCACCGTGAAGCTGGCTGTTTTGCCGCCAATGGTCACGGCTGCAGCCTGAGTGAGGCTGACTCCGGTGATCACAACCGATGTCCCTACAATGCCGCTCGCGGGAGTGAAACTCGTAATCTGCGGCGTCACCAGGAATGCCCGGTTGCTCTTCATCGTGTCCGTGAACGTGGTTACGGTCACGGTGCCCGTGAGCGCTCCAGCTGGAACCGTCGCCGTCATGTAGGTATCGGAAATATTGTGAAAAGTCGCACTGACTCCGTCGAACGAGACTCCTGTCGTACCAGTGAAGCCTTGTCCCAGAATCTCGACGGTCTTGCCAACCTTCGCGGTCCAGGTCACCAGGTCGACGAGGGGCTTGAAGCCAACGTCGAAACTGTAGAAGACGGAGCCACCCAGGGAGTTTCCGTAGGTGTTGCCGTAGAACTTTCCGTCCGTGTGCAGCACCATCGGCGTGGTCGGAACAAATCCGTCGGTGCAAGCGACGGAGCAGAAGCTGTAGAGAACCTTCTCGGTGCCAGCGGGAGTGATTTCGAAGATCGCGCCGCCATTTTGCGTGCCGCCATACGCCCCTACACCGTAAAAGTTGCCGTCGGTTCCGAGGGTTAAGCCCGCTATGGGAAGTTGTGCATCAAAGGTGGGAGAGACGAAGTCGAAACTGTGGAGCAGCGTAAGCACACCGGCGGGAGTGATCTTGAAGACGGCACCCTCGTTGAAGGCGCCCCCCTGGTAGGTTGTTCCGTAGAAGTTGCCGTCGGAGCCCTGAACCAGAATTCCGATCGGCCGGCTTCCGTCGTAAACGGTAGGGCTGACATACCCCGTGAACTTGTGGAGCACGGTGATCTTGCCCGCTGCCGTCACCTTGTACACGACTCCGCATTCGCAGGTCGTACCTCCGCCATATTGCGTGGTTCCATAAAAGTTGCCGTCGGTGCCCTGCACCGGAAGGTTCGGGTTTTCACCGTCGGTGTAGTCGAAAGTGTGAGGAGTAATTACGCCTTTGGTCGTCAGTTTAAAGAACGCTCCGTACCCCCCGTCGTATGGGGAGACGCCGTACATGTTGGCGTCCTGCCCCTGGAGAACCGTATAGATCGGGCCGCCGTTGCAGGCAAAAGAATAGACTGACGTCAACGTTCCGGCAGGCGTCGTCTTGAATACCGTTCCGCAGTTGTCCTTTCCGCCGTTGGTGGTCGTCCCCCAGAGGTTGCCATCGAAGCCCAGGGTCACGCCGCCCTGCGGGAAGCTACCAGTGAGGGGGCAGAAGCCGCCTTCCGCGCAGAAGCTGTAGAGCAGAGTGTAATTCCCAGACGTCGTTATCTTATAGACGGTGCCGGCGTTGTATCCTCCAGAGCTGTATGCTCCATTGGTTCGGATGGTGCTGTACAGATTGCCGTCCTGTCCCTGCGACAGCAAGCTCGGCCAGTAGATACCGCTGTCGCCAGCGCTGGTTTCTGGATAGGTGTAGAGCGGGGTGTAGGTTTGGGCACTTGCGGCCACCACGGCAAACAGCAGCGCCACTGCGATCAGCGAAAGTACGGTTGTACGGTGTTTCATATCAACTCTCCTCCACAGGAAATTCGGGGACGGCTTTGCGAAAAACCCGCAGCCAGCCTTGTGAGGACGCCCCGGGGGCCCGACCCTTCCCAGCCTGACCCCCAGCCTGGGCATCTTCTTGCACAATTTGCGTGCTCGGCGGACCGGTTCATGGCAAAATGTTTCCACTTACCAGGGGCCGTTGGGCGACAGTCTGCACGATCCCCCGCTGCATGTCCTGACGGAATTCTTAAGAACTCTAAAGCGTGGCTAGGACTATGCATAACAAAGGATCTGCACGGGATGTTGCAGAGACCTCGGCTCGCCTATGGCGGTTCGCGGACTACGAATTTGACGAACTGAGACGCGAGTTGCGGGTGAAGGGTCGGGCGGTAGAGCTGGAATCGAAGCCGCTGGACGTCCTGCTGCAGCTTCTTCTCCATGCCGGCGAGGTCGTGACCAAGGAAGAACTGCTGGAATCGGCATGGCCCGATGTGATGGTGGTGGATGGATCATTGGCAACGGCCGTCTCGAAGCTGCGCAAGGCCATGGGAGACGAGGATCATCCTGCGATTGTTACGGTTCCTCGGGTCGGCTATCGCCTGGCGGTGCCGGTCTATTGCAAGGCGGTCGCGGCGGCAGCAGGGCCCGAGCTCGGCTTCAAAGCGGGAGACGCCGTTCCGGGACGAGAGCAATGGCGGCTTTCTCGCCCCATGGACATTTCCGGATCGAGCGAAGTCTGGCTCGCCGAAAATCCCAAGACTCACGAACAACGGGCCTTCAAGTTCGCAGCAGACGGGGCGCGCTTAAAAGGTCTGAAGCGCGAGATCACGATTGCACGTTTCTTGCGCGAATCGCTCGGCGACCGGCCGGAGTTTGTCCGCATCCTGGAATGGAATTTCGACACGCCTCCGTTCTTTCTCGAGAGCGAGTATGCCGGGCCGAACCTGGCGGAATGGGCGGTCGCGCAGGGTGGACTGAATCAAATCCCGCTCGAAGCCCGGCTGCATCTTCTGATTGACATTGCCCAAGCCGTGGCCGCCGCGCATGACCTGGGCGTGCTTCACAAAGACCTGAAGCCGGCCAACATTCTGGTCGTGCCCGGCGCGCAGGCTAGCTGGCAGATCAAAATTGCGGATTTTGGCAGCGCCTCTCTTTTCGATCCCTCGCGGCTCCACGCCTTGGGAATCACGAACTTGGGATTTACTCAGACCACGTCTCTTGATGTCCAGGCGTTAACCGGCACGCTAATGTACCTTGCGCCCGAAGTCCTGGCCGGCCAATCTCCCAGCGCCAGTGCCGATGTTTATGCGCTCGGCGTCATGCTCTACCAGTTGGCGGTCGGCGACTTCCGCAAGCCGCTGGCGCCGGGCTGGGAAGCGGAGATTCAAGATCCGTTGCTCCGCGAAGATATCGCGGATGCGGCGTGCGGCGATCCCTCCAAGCGCCTGAACAGCGCAGCGGACCTTGTCGAACGCCTGCTCACGCTGGAGCAGCGCCGCATCAAGCGCGACGAACTGGAAACGGCAAAACGTCGAGCCCAGATTGCCGAGCGCAAGCTGGCCGAGGCCCGGGCGCGGCGTCCCTGGGTCGCGCTGGCCGTAATCGCGCTGGCGGTTGGTTTGGGATTGAGCTTCACGCTCTATCGAAGAGCCGTTCGCGAACGCGACCTGGCCAACCGCCAGACCGCGATTGCCAGTTCCATCAACAAGTTTCTTTCGGACGATCTGCTCGGGCGCAGCAATCCATTTGCGAGCGGCAAGGCCAGCGAATCGCTAATGGATGCCATCAAGCAAGCGTCGCCCAGCATCGACCGCAAATTCAAGAATGAACCGCTGATTGCCGCGCGTCTCCACCAAACCATTGCCCGAGCTTTCGATAACCGCACCGATTATCCCGACGCGCGACAGGAGTACGACCGCGCCGCGGCGCTTTTCAAGCAAGTGGATGGCGAGTTGTCGAAAGACGCCATCATTGTTCAGCTGCAACGGGTAACCCTGGAGGCGCGAAGCTACGAGAGTGGCTCGCTCCCGTTAGCCAAGTCCATTCTCGGACAACAAGAGGCGCTGATCGCAAGGCTTCCGCATCCGCGGCCTGACCTGCCGGTCTGGCTGTCCTCCGCGCGCGGAATGGTCGCACTCATTGAGAACAACGCCAAGTCCGCGGCTGAGAACTTCCAGGCGGCGGTGGACAAGGCAGAAACTCTTTCCGAATTCGACGAGAGAGCGCGCCTGACCTTCAAGCAAAGGCTGGCATTTTCCTACATCCGCCTGGGCGAGGGAGCGAAGGCGGAGCAATTGTTTCGCGAACTCATCATTGCCTTCACGCGCGTAGTGGGTCCGGACAGTCCGAATGTTCTGCGGGTGCGCCTGAATCTGGCGCAAGCCTTCATGATCCAGAACAAACACGAGGAAGCGATCAAGGAAGCAACCGCCATCTATCCAGAGTTTGTGTCAAGGCTGGGCGCGGACCACGAGCTCACTATGCAGTTATTGAGCACACGGGCGCAGTCGGAAGGCAGCCTTGGGCTTTGGGACGATGCCATCCGCGATGACTTGGCCATTCATGACCTCGCCGTCCGCAAGCAGGAACCGCTTTCGTTCTTCGCCATTGCCACGCTCACCGACGCGTCTCTCGCCCAATGTCGGGCCGGGCGCTATCGCGAAGGTGAATCCAATGCGCGCCAGGCCTATGCGGCGTCGGTGAAAGCTTTTGGACCGGCGGCCGGTCTCACCGGAGGCGCCGCATATCCTTTGGCGAGCTGCCTGATTCTCATGGGTAATTTGGATGAAGCATCGGCGCTTCTGCAGCAAATCAACGTGCCGGCGCTAACCCAGCTCACCGGAGATCCTGATTGGGGCGCAAACGCAACCCTGGCGCAAGCCGAAATCGCTTATCGTCGTGGCAACTACGACGCTGCGCGGAATTATCTTCGAACCGTGACTCCAGTGTTCACGCGCAAGGACGCGGAGCCCTATCAAAAGCGCGCTCTCGAATCTCTACGCGCCGCTCTCGACAAGCCTTTGCCGCGGAAGTTGCGCGACTAAAGTTTTTTCCGCGTGGAGATGCGCGTGCAACAGCGCACGTAATAGTTTTGTAATGTAACCACGATCACCGCGAAGCGTCTCTACCGAGCACTATCCTTAATCAAAGGATCTCTCGAAACTCAGCCCAATGGAAACTCATCCCAAAGCAAGTCAAGCTCGCATTTTGCTCAGTTCGGTCTTCGGGCCTTATGCCCAGGACGACGAATTCGGCAGCCGATCCATCAATCCGATGGAGCTCTATCACAACCAGGTCACGCGCGCCCAAGGCAGCTTCTCGCTGCGCATGTTCCATCGCTCCTGGGGCATCATGATGATTCAGGAAAATATTTCGGCGCCCTGCAGCGTGCTGGATTTTCCCACCCGCGAAGCCTTTGCGCGGGAATTGACCACGAACCACTACGACATCGTGGGCATCTCTGGAATCATCGTGAACGTGGGCAAGGTCCGCGAGATGTGCCGCATGGTGCGAAAACTATCGCCCGATTCGACGATCATAGTGGGCGGACACGTAGCCGCCATTCCCGGCGTGGAGGCGATGATCGACGCCGACCACATCGTGCGCGGAGAAGGCATCTCCTGGATGCGCCGTTACTTGGGAGAAGACGAGAACGCGCCCATCCGCCATCCCGCCATTGTGTCCGGTCTGCAAACACGCATCATGGGAATGCTGCTCCCGGAGCGGAAGGGTGGCACCGCCGCCACCATCATCCCGTCGGTGGGCTGCCCCATGGGGTGCAACTTCTGTACCACGTCCGCGTTTTTTGGCGGCAAAGGAAAGTTTGTCAATTTTTACGAGACCGGCGATGAACTGTTTGCGGTGATGTGCCAGATCGAAGCCGAACTCAAAGTCCATTCCTTTTTTGTGATGGACGAAAACTTCCTGCTCCACCGCACGCGGGCCATGCGCTTGCTGGAACTGATGAAGCAGGCGGGCAAGAGCTGGGAGCTTTCCGTCTTCGCGTCCGCCAACGCGATCAAGAAATACACCATGCTGGAACTGGTCGAACTCGGCGTTTCCTGGGTGTGGATGGGATTGGAGTCTCCCAACGCTGGCTATAGCAAGCTGCAGGGGAATAACGTTGGCGAACTCACGCGCGAGCTGCGCGAACACGGTATCCGAGTGCAGGGCTCGACCATCATCGGACTCGAGCACCACACGCCCGACAACATGGCCGAGGAAATCGAATCGGCCATCGCCTACCAGACCGACTTCCACCAGTTCATGCTCTACACGCCGGTTCCGGGCACGCCGCTCTACCAGGAAATGTCCGAACAGGGCCGTCTGCTGCCGGACATCGACTTTGCCGATGTTCATGGCCAGTTCAAGTTCAACTTCCGCCACGCCGCCATCTCTCGCGAGGATTCCAAGCGCTTCTTGGATTGGGCCTTCTGGCGCGATTTCGAGCGCAACGGACCCAGTCTTTATCGCATGTGCCGGACCGTGCTGCAGGGCTGGCAACGCTACAAGGACTACCCCGATCCCCGCGTCCGTGAGCGCTTTGCGCGAGAAGCAAAGAAGCTCAGCAGCGCTTATAATGCGGCGCTTTGGGTGATGGAGCGGGAGTTCAAGAACGTGAATCGCACCGTGAGTGAACGGATCCACAAGTTGCGCCGCGAAGTCGAGAAGGAATCCCCGGTCGTGGCCCGCCTCACCGCCGCAGTGCTCGGGCCGATCTTGTTGTGGACCACACGACGAGAAGAGAATCGGCTGGCCAGGGGACGCACCTACGAACCCCCCACCTTTATTGAGCGCCGCAATTGGGTTCCTGCTGCCGAGACTCCGTAACGGGGTGAAAAGCCCCGCCCAAGCAGTGCTTGGACGGGGCACGCTCAACAACTCCAGACAGAATCACAAGGCGAGCGGTTTCCGTTGCTCTTTCCCGGACTGCGGGCTTGCTTTCGACGGCGCCGCCGGTTGGGTTCGGCTGTTCCGCACCGTCGCGTTGCGCTGATGGGGCGGTATCAACGTCGTGCCCGCGATGTTGTTGAATGGAACCGTCGGGGCGAACGTGGGCAGGTTGTGGGCACGCACCTGGGTCGCGGCTTCGAAGCCGGAAGCCAGCTTGATCAAGGTCGGCTCGCTGAACGCGGTCCCGAAGAAGCTGATCCCCATGGGCGCTCCGAACACCATGGCCGCCGGCACTTGCACGATCGGATAACCTTCCGCCGCCGCCAGGCTCGACGAACCAAAAATAAAGTGGTCGCCAAAGATCAAGTCGGTGGCCCACGGCGGGTTGTCGGTCGCGGTGACCACTGCGTCGAGATTGAACTGGCTCAGCGCGGCGTCAATGCCATTCACCCCAAAGGCCTGGTCAGCGGCAAGCGCCTGATTGTAGGTCATGCCGCCGAAACCCGGCTGCGGATCGTCCGGTCCGGTTGGCATGGTGGCAATAAAGTCCCAGATGTCCTGATTAAAGAATGGCATCTCGACATCGGCGTGCGCGTTGTTGAAGGCGATGGCATCGTTCAAAGTCTTGCCTGCCATCGGGACCCCGACGCGCGTGGCGAAGTAAGCTTGCACGTCATTTCTGAAATCAAAGTCCAGCACCAGCGACTCGCCGGGGCCCCCGCCGCCGTTGGGAAATGTGAAGCCCGCGGCATCCAGGTCAATCACCGTCGCTCCTGCATCGGTGAGCGCCTTAAACGCCGCCTCGTATGCGTCTTGAATCGGCACCGGCGTAACGACGAAGGGGTCGAAGCCCAATAAGCCCAGGCGCGTCAAGCCAAGCCTTGCGCCCTTCAGACCGTTGGGATCCAGGAACTGGGTATAGTCGGTGGGGATGTTCGTGGGGCGAGTGAACCGGCCCTGCCATCCCAAGGGAACGCCGCCGGTTGCCGGATCGCGACCGTCGTAGGTACGGCTTTGCACTACACCCAGCGCCACCGCTGCATCAGCCACAGTGCGGCCGTGCGGACCGAAAGTGTCCTGTACGTGGGAGATGGGCACGATGCCGGCACGGCTGGTGAGGCCCACCGTCGGCTTGATGCCCACTACACCGCTGGCATTCGCCGGACACACGATGCTGCCATCGGTCTCGGTTCCGAATGACACGGCCGTGAAATTCGACGACACCGCCGCAGCCGAGCCGGAACTGGAGCCGCAAGGATTGCGGTCGATGCCATAGGGGTTATTGGTCTGCCCGCCCCAGCCCGACCACCCGCTGACGGATTCGAAGGAGCGGAAGTTGGCCCACTCCGACAGATTCGTCTTTCCCAGAATCACCGCGCCACCCGCGCGCAGGTTGGCGGCGACCGTGGAGTCGCGAAGCGCCGGCTTTCCGAGCAGCGCGAACGAGCCTGCGGTGGTCTGCATCATGTCGCCGGTATCGACGTTATCCTTGAGCAGCACCGGGATTCCGTGCAAGGGGCCAAGCACGATGCCGCGTTTCCGCAGCTTGTCGGCGTTGCGCGCCATTTCCAAAGCGTCTGGGTTCAGTTCGATCACCGAGTTGACCCCCGGACCATTCTGGTCGAGGGCGATGATGCGGGCGATGTATTCCCTGGTCAGGTTCTCCGAGGTGAGTTTGCCGGAGGCCATCTCCGCCTGGAGTTGGGCTACCGTCGCTTCGTTGTGCTGTGTGGGGATGTCGTGCGACTCGCTGTAGGCCGCCGCAACCGGAAGCGCTAGCAAGGTTGAAACAAGGAGAATGCGTAGAGCTGGGGCGTTCATATTGTTCCTCCTGGGGACTTCGGCCGGATCGTGCCGGGAATATTGCTACTCGGGAATCGGCTTGTCAAGAAGAACCGGTTTCAAATGTAACAACGATGTAAAAACTTTGCAGGGCGGTAGCCGACATGTCCGGCGATTGATTTCGAACGATCAGCGGTATCGCGAACAGGATGCCCCTGACACGAAACTGGGAGTGTTAGGTAACCATAAGTAACCACGCAGGACCCGCCCAGTTACTCTTACCAAAATGCCATCCCTTCCACCAGGTGGGCCATACTCCCCAATGCCCCTCTGACTTATCTTGGTCTTACCAACCAACTAATTGGGGACCAATGAAATTCCTCCTCTCGATTCTTGTACTGAGCGCTGCCATGCAGGCACAAAGCTTCACGGCGAGCGGCAGTTCCACGCTTCCCGATGCACCCAGCCAACATCGTTTCTGGACGGTCGAGACCAAGCTGAACGTGGGCATCTTCGCCGGGCTGGTCGCCGCCGATGCCGTCACCACCCAACGCGGCCTGAACCAGGGCCTCCGCGAAGTCAACCCCATCATGCGTCCCTTCGTGACCCGCGGAGCCGCCGGGCAAGCGGCCGGGTCGGCTTTAGGTTTTGGCGCGGGAGTGGGGACCGCCTACCTGTTGCATCGCACCCACCACTACAAAGCGGAACGCCTTACGATGCGCCTGTTGATCGCTGGCGAAGGCGGGTTCGTCGCCAGCAACATCGTGGCGATTCGCTAGCCGCCCGTGGCGCAAGCCGGATTCGTATCAGGGCATGCCTTCAGGCGTGCCGAAAGCGCCTTGAGAGCAGTCCGCCTTCAGGCGCTGCGGGCAAACCCTGCCTCCACGTTATAATTTGATTCTGGAAGGCGAAAGTTTCTTCGACGATTCGAAGAAATCCCGCGCCCTTCCGCGAATCTCTCTACCGAAGGAGTCCGCATGGCGATTCAGAAGACGGAAAACATCTGGCACAACGGCAAGTTCATCGCCTGGGACGACGCTACCCTGCACGTGATGGCGCACGTTGTGCACTACGGCTCATCGGTGTTTGAAGGCATTCGCTGTTACGCGCTGCCCACCGGCCCCGCCATTTTCCGCGCCCCCGAGCACATGCAGCGCCTCATCGACTCTGCCCGTATTTACCGTATTGACGTTCCCTTTACCCGCGATGAGATCGTGCGGGCCATGATCGAACTGGTGCAACGCAACGGCGTCTGGCCGTGCTACATCCGCCCCATCGTTCTGCGCGGATACGGCGAGGCTGGCGTTACCCCCTTCAACTGCCCCACCGAGGTTTACATCATCAATTATCCGTGGGGAAAATATTTGGGGACGGACGCAAATGTGGGCGTCGATGTTTGTATTTCGTCGTGGACGCGGCTGGCGCCGAACACTCTGCCCGCGATGGCGAAGGCGGGTGCGAACTACATGAACTCGCAACTCATCAAGATGGAAGCCATGGTCAACGGCTACGCCGAAGGCATTGCGCTCGATGTGAACGGCTTCGTCAGCGAAGGCTCGGGCGAGAATCTGTTTGTTGTCCGCAACGGCACGCTGCACACGCCTCCGCTCGGCAACTCGATACTGGCCGGCATCACGCGCGACTCGGTGTTGCAGATCGCGCGCGACCTCGGCATCAAGATCGTGGAGCAGCAAATTCCGCGCGAATCCCTGTACATCGCCGACGAAGTTTTCTTCACCGGCACCGCCGCCGAAATCACACCCATTCGCTCGGTCGACAAAATCACCGTGGGCACGGGCACGATCGGCGCGATGACCAAGTCTTTGCAAACGGAGTTTTACGGCATTGTCCGTGGCGAGAAGAAGGACCGCTATGACTGGCTGACGCCGGTTCCGGTGGGAGCGAAGCAGCCGGTGAGCGTCTAGCTTGGTGTTGGCACCATCGGGGGAAGGCTTTGCGGCAGCAGAGGAGTTCGTAAGGGTGTAGGGGTCCTTCGACTCCGCGTGAGTTTCGCTTCGCGAAATTCACGCTCCGCTCAGGATGACAATTTATAGAGTGCAGGGCTGATTCGCGGTCTAGAGCGTTTGCGCTTTCCCAGTTTTTTGAACTATAGTAAAGCCCGCCTGATCGCAGGCGACGTTGTTTTTTCGTCTGCTTTTCTCGCTAATCCCCAGCCCGAAGGAGAAATGTTATGTCTACTCCGACTCCTGAATTTGTGCTGGGCTATCGCGCGCTGATGCTCGATGGCCTGGCTGGAGAAGTTGAAATTACCAAAAGAGTTTTGGCTGCCGTCCCCGAGGGAAAAAGGGACTACCGGCCCGATCCCAACGCACGCACGGCCTGGGAACTGGCTTGGCACCTGGCGAACAGCGACGTGCAGTTTTTGGACGCGATCGCGGATCTGAAGTTCGTTATGCCCCCGCCGCCGCCGACCGACAAGCCGAAGACGGTGGCCGAACTGGTGGCATGGTACGACCGGCACATGAAGCGCGGGGCCGACCGAGTTCGCGCTCTGTCGGCTGAACAGTTGCTCACGCCGGTCGATTTTCTCGGCGCCTTCAACTTCCCGGCGGCGTTCTATCTGGGATTCCTGAACAATCACAGCATCCATCATCGGGGCGAGTTAGCGACGTACCTGCGTCCGATGGGGTCGAAGGTCCCGTCGATCTACGGAGGCAGTTACGACGAGCCGATGCAGGCAGCGGCCTGAAGGGGAGACCGGCGTTAAAGATTCAGCCGCCCTGCGGGGCGGCTTTTTTGTCGTCCGGCCGTCTATGATCCGGCCGTCTATCGTCCGACCCAGAGGGTTTGCACGGGGTATTTCGCGACCATCCGGTCAGCGGTGATGAGGATCATGTCCTCCAGATTGGCTTGGGCAATCAGCAACCGGTCGAAGGGATCGCGATGATGATCCGGGAGCCCGAAAACCGCCAATGCATGCTGGTGGGAAACAGGAAGGGGGCGGAGTCCCTGATCTGCCATCCGACGCGGCACAAAGGTTCCAGGTGCTTCCGGGAGTTTCAGTTTGCCCGCCCCCGACTTGATGGCTACTTCCCAGGAAGTCACGGCGGATAAGAACACCTCATGGCGCAGATCGGCCAGCACCGCGCGGCCCTGGCGCGAGATCCGTTCCGGCTCCCAGAGACTCCAGAGCCAGACCCCGGTGTCGAGCAGGTATTTCACGCTTTCTTCTTTCTTTTTGGCGGGCTTTTTGGCGGGGCCGGAGTTTCTTCCCTGGCTTCGGTGGTGATAGGCCCGTAAAACAGGGCCTCAAGTTCCGGATCTGGGCGATCGAAATCATCCGCCATCCAGATCTTGCCCCGGTCCATGCCCATGGGCCGTGCGTTGCTCCGCGCCCCGGCCGCGATCAGCTTGGCCACGGGCACGCCGGCCCGTGAGATGGTAATCTCGTCTCCCGCTGCGACCTGCCGCAGCAGCCGCGACAGGTGCGTCTTGGCTTCGTGAACGTTGACTTCCATGATGTAGATGTTAACTAAGTCATATAACTAAGTCAACTAGCCTAGCCTTTATTGATCCAGGACGGAGTTCGACGGGCCCCGCGGAGCGATTCGCACAGGGAAAAGTTCGCCGCGAGGAAGGGCGGGATCTTGCAGCCAAAAGCTTAAAAGTCAAAGACCACCTTTCTTGCCGCCAATGGTCCCGTTACTTCCGTCATCTCGTGCCCGGCGGCGGTACGCGTCATGATAGGCAAGGTACCTGGAGTCTTGTCCGCATGACTATCGACGACTTGCTGCGCATTGCCATGGAGCGTCGCGCTTCCGACTTGCACTTGAAGGTCGGGAACTATCCACACCTCCGCATTGACGGCGATCTGCTGCCGCTGACCGACCAGTCGCGGGTGTCCGCCGAAGACATGTTGAACATGGCGTTCAGCATGATGTCGGCGCGGCAAAAGCAAAAATTCAAAGAGACCACGGAAATCGATATGGCCTACGGCGTCGCGGGCCTGGGACGCTTCCGTGTCAACGTGTTTCAGCAGCGCGGCAACGTGGGATTGGTGCTGCGCGTGATTCCCACCAAGATCCGGGCGCTCGACGAACTGTTTCTGCCGAAAGTGGTGGAGCAGATCTGCGACATGCCGCGCGGCCTGGTGCTGGTGACCGGGGTGACCGGCTCGGGCAAATCGACGACGCTGGCCGCCATGGTCGACCGCATTAACTCTTCGCGCGCCGAACACATCATCACCATCGAAGACCCCATCGAATTTCTGCACCGCGACAAAAAAGGCTACGTGAACCAGCGCGAGGTGGAAGTCGACACGCCGACGTTCTCGGCGGCGTTGCGCGCTTCTCTCCGTCAGGATCCGGACGTGATCCTGGTGGGCGAAATGCGCGATCTGGAAACGATTGGGACGGCGCTGCACGCGGCCGAAACCGGTCACATGGTTTTCTCCACACTGCATACGCTGGATGCGGTCGAAAGCATCAACCGCATCATCGCCATTTTTCCGCCGCCGGAGCAGAAACAAATCCGGCTGCAGTTGGCGGCGGTATTGCGCGCCATCGTCAGCCAGCGCCTGGTGCGCCGCTCCGACGCCGAAGGCCGGGTGCCCGCGGTCGAAGTGATGATCACAACGGCTTATATCCGCGAATGCATTCTCGTGCCCGAGAAGACGCGCGCCATCCGCGACGCGATTTCCGCGGGTACCTCGCAGTACGGCATGCAGACCTTCGACCAATCGCTCTGGGACCTGTTCCAAGCCGGCCTCGTGAGTTACGAGACGGCCCTGGAGAGCGCCTCGAACGCCGATGAGTTCAAACTGCGGATGCAGGGAATTGCGTCCACGGCCGACATCTCGCGGAATGCGATGCAAACCACGGGCTTCGGACGCTGAAGGTTGGCGGCAAGATTGGGTTTGTCCTGCTGAACCGGTTGCTTTTGAACTTGGTTCTGAACTTTGCTCTGAACTTTGTTCCTCCTGAAACTTGGGCGCGCTTCGGCGCGCCTTTTTTGTCGGCCGGTTCCGCCTGAACCCAGCGATGCACGCGGAAGGTGGAGGATGTGCAGAGGCTTGCGCAGCTCAGCGGGGGTGGTGTGCAACCGTTTGCACGGCGGCGCGAAATTGATTGAGCCGCGACCGGTTTCCGCTTGACTCCAGTTGTTGGAACGAGCTAACCTCTCCGCACTCCCCGAAGCTGCGGAGAAAATCCCCAGCCCGATCCTTTAGTGAACAGGAAACTCTCGATGAAAACTCCTCAGATCTGTGCGTGCGTGTTGCTGCTGGTGGTGGGTTCGGCGATGGCCTTTGCCGACGCGATCAACGATCCAAAAATCATCATTCAAAGCGCCAGTAGCGCCAGCATCCCGTTGGGGTCCTGCACCACGGGATGTGTCAAAGGCTTGAATTTTACATTCGGCGTACCTGCGGGCGGGACCGGCAAGGTATTTTTCACGAATGAGAGCGGAGTGAACTGGACTTCGCTGACTCTTATTGAACAAGGACACCAGATTCCAGCGAACGCCATCAAGTGCCAATCGGGCCTGTTTATGAGCTGCACCGCAACGAATCTGAAGAACGGGAATGTGGCGATCATGCTGTCGGGTATCAAAGGCAGCGACAATCCAGACAGAGGGATTGGGAACGGCCAGAGCTTCTCCATTGGCTTCTCGTGCCTTAATGGCTGCTGGCCGGGCGGGCTGGACTTTGGCGGGCATGCGAATGCGCCTGCTGTTCCCGAGCCTGGCACAATTGCCTTGATGGTTACGGGATTGGGCGCGCTGGTTTCGCGCCGCAAGCTGTGGAAGAGCCCCCGGAAAGCTTAGTGGTTCTTCTTCGTAAACTGGTTCACCAATTGTGAAAACTGCGGCAGGGCCTGGAGCTTCTGAAGCTCGGGATCGTTCCAGGCCTCTTGGGCGGCGTACCCCTTCTCCAGCGCCAACCGCAGCGCCTTCAACGCTTCTTCGGGCTTGCCGATCAGCGTCTTCACCTGGGCTTCGGAGTACATCAGATAGATGTCGTCGGGACTGATGGCGCGGGCCTGCTGGATGTACTGCTGGGCGTTCGACGCATCGCCCTTTTTGGCATAGTAGAGCGCCAGGTCGCCCATGGTTCCGGCAGAGCGCGGATTGACCTGCAATTGCTGAAAGGCAAGTGAAATAGCTTTGTCATAAGCCGCGGCCGCTTGCTCGGAGTGGCCCGACCACCGCTGCGCATCCCCCAGATTGCCGAACAGTTCCTCGTTGTTGGGCGTCATCTCGGTTGCCTTCTGGTACATCGCGACCGACTCGTCGTAGCGCTTCAGCCAGAAGTATGCCGTGCCGAGATTGGAATACGTCGGAGAGTCGGGTGAGATCGACAGCGCCTTCTGGTAATGAGGGATCGCCTCATTCCACTTGCCTTCGCGCAAATAGACCGAGCCCACGTCTCCGTAGCCCATGGGATTTTCGGGGGCAAGTTCGGTGACCTTCTGAAACTCCACGAGCGCCTTGGCGTTCTCGCCAAACTCAAAGTACGCCTTGCCGAGGGCCAGGTGATTCAGCCAATTGTAGGAGTTGGCGTCGACCGCTTTTTGGTAGCTGGCGACCGCTTCGTTACTTTGACCGCTGGCCTTGTAGGCGTCGCCCAGATTTCGATACGCTTCCTCGGAGTTCGGCGCCAATTCCAATGCGCGCTTCAATTCGGTGACCGCCTGGGTGTACTTCCCGGTGGCGGAATAGACGCTGCCCAGCGAGAGATGTACTTCGGGCAGGTTGTTCGAGAGCCGCTCCGCCTGCTGCGCCGACAGAGTGGCTTTCTGCGCCCAGATACTCTCTTTGCTTGCGCTGTACATGCGGAGGCTGGAGTCGGCGAGTCCCGTGTAGGCCAGAGCGAAGTTGGGATCCTTGTCGATGGCCTGTTCGAACAGGGCCACGGCGGGCCGGATTCCGTCCACATCGTGACTATTGCGCAGCACGTTCCGTCCCTGCAGATAGAGGTCGTAGGCCTTCACGTTCTCGGTAGGATGGGCGCCGACGCGCGCTTGCTCTTCGCCGCTCGGCTTGAGCGCAAGGGCGGTGGCTACGGTCGCGTAAATCTGGTCTTCGAGTACGAGCAAATCGCCCGCGGTTCCCGGGAATTCCTGGCTCCAAACGCGTTTGCCCGTGGTGGCCTCGTCGAGGCTGAGCGTGACGCGCAGCCGCTCGCTGTTGCCCTGCACCATCCCCTGCAACACCAGGTTGACGCCCAGTTCGCGCGCCAGCCGGGAGAGCGGCAAATCTTTGTCTTTATCCTTATTCTTGGCCACCGCTTTCTCCACCGCGTCCGAAGATGCCAGGTGGACTTCCTTCAACTGAAAGAGCTTGGCGGCGAGAGCTTCCGCAATACCATCGGCCACGTAGCCCAGGGCTTTCTCGTCCCCAACCTGTTTCAAGGGCAGGATCGCGACGTACTTTCCCTGTTGCAGTGAGGGGATGCCTTGCGCCATCTCGCCTGCCGGCGTTCCGATGCGACGCAGCAGCGTGCGTCCGGCAAAAGTTGCCAGAACGACCACCAGCAGCGCGCCCGCAATCCACATCCAACTCTTGCCCGGAAGATCGAGGCTGAAGCGCGACCGATGCACGACCGGATGCGCAATCATCTTCGACAGCATTTCGGGGCTGATGTCGGGGTTCGCTTCCCAGGTCGTCAATTGCTGTAACAGTTCGACGGCGGAGTGGTAGCGGTTGGCCGGCTCGCGCTCCAGGCAGCGGCCGACAATCGCGCTCAGCGATCTGGGAACGGAGGCGTCGACGTCGGAAGCGGAGCGAGCCTCTTCGCGCGTACGCTTCATGAGGCTGGCGATGGCCGTGTCGGCCCCGTAGGGAGCTTTCCCGGTAAGCAGTTCGTAGAAGATCAGGCCGACGCTGAAAATGTCGGAGCGTTGGTCAAGCGTGCTGCCCAGGGCTTGCTCCGGTGACATGTATTCGAGCGTGCCCACGACAGCGCCGGTTTGGGTGAGGCCGGTATCGCCCAGCGAACGCGCCAGGCCGAAGTCCATCACCACGATCCGTCCGTGCTGGTCGCGCATGATGTTCTGAGGCTTCAGGTCGCGATGGATCACGCCTTCGGAATGGGCGCAATCGAGCGCGCGGCAGACCTGCTCCACCATCGCGATCGCTTCCTTGGGCGCAAACTTTTTCTGACGGCGCAATAGGGTGCGCAGGTCTTCGCCGTCGACGTATTCCATGCTGATGAAGCGGATGCCATCGGCCTCGCCCAGGTCGTAGATGCGGACCACGTTCTTGTGCGTAATGTTGCGCGCGAGAATCAGCTCCTGCTTGAAGCGCTGCAGAATCGCGGGATCGGTCGCCAGTTCGGGACGGATCACCTTGAGCGCGATCAGGCGGTCGAGTTCGCGGTCGCGGGCCTTGTAGACCGCGCCCATGCCGCCCTGCCCCAGCACACCCAGAATTTCGTAACGTCCACCGAAAAGCACGCCCGGCCGCAAACTCAGAAAGGCGGAGACGCTGCCGGCCGCGGGGGTCGAGGACGCCGGCGGCGGTGTCTGGCGCGGGTAAGGCATGGCTCGCGTCTCGCCCGGAATCGCCGTTCCATGGGGCAAGGTGGGAGCGTCGGAGAGCGGTGCGTTGGAAAGAGGCGGAGGCGTCAGGGCCAAGGCGCCAACCGCATCTTCGGGCAAACCAGTACCCGGCCTCGTTGGGCTGTCGGAATCGTTGCGGCGGTGATCGTGGTCGCGCTCTTGCATGCGATGGCCCGGCTTCGGAGTGCCCGTGAAGGAGCGCGCCCCGTCCCGCGACAGAGGCAGCGTTTGCCCCGGGTTGCCGAGGGGAAGTCGAAAACCCAGCACTCCGATACGCACAGCAGTATACCCCGGAACGTTCTTTGGGGAATTGCGGGGAAATACGGAGAAACTCTAGATACATAGTGTTTCTGGGGCTTCGAACGTTTCTGCAAGCCCGACCCCGGTGATGCCGACCTGGGCTATAATGCTGCGGGCCAGCATTTCTCACGTGGGGTGGGAATATGGGACTGTATTCGCATTACGACGGCGCGCATAACCATCCGCTGAACCGCGCCCTGCACATGATTGCCATTCCGGTCGGTTTCTCGTCGTTGATCGTGGTCTGGTGGCACTGGCTGGTGGCGCTGCTGCTGATCCCGGCGGCGTTTGCGCTAGCCTGGCTAGGCCATCTGATCGAGGGGAACAAGCCGGCGTTTCTCACCAACCCTGCCCACGTGTTTGTCGCGCCCGTCTGGATGGCGCGGAAGATCTTCGGGATGAATCCGAAAAAGACGGTGCCGTAGCTGTCCGCATCCCAAGCCAACCGGTCGGTACCCACATTTCGCCGATTCCCCCTCCGCATGCTTAAATGACGAGTTGGGCGCCAAGTTCTGCGCCATTCCCGCGCACGGCCTCCCACGTCACGCAACACGTACATGGAGGATCTTTGGACTTTCAACTGAACGACGAGCAACTGCACCTGAAGAAGACGGTGCGCGAGTTTGCCGAACGCGAGATTGCCCCGAACGTCATGAGGTGGGATGAAGCCGGCGAATTCCCGCTGGCCACCATCAAGGAACTCGGCAAACTCGGCCTGATGGGTACGATCTTCCCGCCTGAATACGGCGGCGCGGGCATGGGCTACGTCGAGTACGTCACCGCCATCGCGGAACTCGCGCGCGTGGATGGCTCGGTGGGGATCATCGTAGCGGCGCACACGTCCCTTTGTTCGAATCACATTTTTCTCGCGGGCAATGAAACGCAGAAGAAGAAGTATGTGTCGAAGCTGGCGACGGGCGAGTTCATCGGCGCCTGGGGATTGACCGAGCCTTCGGCGGGATCGGATGCAGGCAGCGCGCGCATGACCGCGGCCCGTGCCAAGGGCGGATGGGTGCTCAACGGCACCAAGACCTTCATCACCAACGGCCACTATGCCGATGTGTTGGTCGTGCTCGCGGTGACCGATCGCGCGGCGCACACGCACGGCCTTTCGGCGTTCGTGGTCGAGAAAGACACCAAGGGATTCCGCGCGGGGAAAAAAGAAAATAAACTTGGCCTTCGCGCCAGCGACACGGCGGAGCTGATCTTTGAGGACTGTTTTGTGCCGGCAGAAAACCTGCTGGGCAAGGAAGGCGACGGCTTTATCGACGCCATGCGTGTTCTCGACGGAGGACGCATCTCGATCGCCGCGCTCTCGCTCGGCATGGCCCAGGGCGCATTCGGAGCGGCCCTGAAGTACTCGAAAGAGCGCCAGCAATTTGGGCAGGCGATCTCGGAATTTCAGGCCATCCAGTGGAAACTGGCCGACATGGCGACGGAAATCGAAGCGGCAAGACTTCTGACGTTGCGCGCCGCCGCTATGAAAGATGCCGGCAAGAAGACCACGCTCGAATCGTCGATGGCGAAGCTCTACGCCAGCGAGGTAGCGGTGAAGTGCGCCAACGAAGGCGTGCAGATCCACGGCGGCTACGGCTTCATCAAGGACTATCCGGCGGAGAAGTTCTATCGCGACGTGAAGCTGTGCACGATTGGCGAAGGGACAAGCGAAATTCAAAGGCTGGTGATTGCACGACAATTGCTCAAAGACTAGAACTGGAACTGGTCTCATAAATGGTTTGGGAAGGGCACGGCTTCAGCCGTGCCGCTCGGTGCCTTAAGCAATGCGGACTTTAGCCCCTGAGGGCCAGGCATCGCGCCCAGACAATCACTTATAAAACGAGTTCTAGAGTCTTGCCATTCAGCAAAGCGAGAAGGGAGCTGCGATGATCACCGGAGCTCATGTCGTCGTTTACAGCAAGGACGCGGAAAGCGACCGCACTTTCTTTCGCGATATTCTCAAATTTCCCGCAGTGGACGCCGGTCATGGCTGGCTGATTTTTGCCCTGCCGCCTGCGGAGGCTGCCTTTCACCCCTCCGAGAAGAACGACCTGCACGAGCTGTACTTCATGTGCGACGACCTGAAGTTAACCATAGAGTCGTTGAAGGCGAAGAAAGTGAAGTGTGGTCCGGTGAAAGAAGTCCGCTGGGGCAGTCTGACCACGATCTTTCTCCCCGGAGGCGGGAAGATCGGGCTCTACCAGCCGAAACACCCGACTGCGATCGAGCGCTGAGGTTAGACGAACGCGGATCGGCCCGGATTGTCAGACTGTTACACTATCCTGCTTGGCTCTTGTGAGTACAATTCTCATCGACCGTCTCCGTTCCGGCGACCCCCGCGCGCTGGCCCGTGCCATCTCTACCGTCGAGAACCGCGCTGCGGGCTGGTCCGATCTGCTCAAGGCGCTATTTCCACACACGGGCAAGGCGCGAGTCATCGGTCTGACTGGCGCCCCGGGATCGGGCAAGAGCACGCTGGTCGATCGGCTCGCCAAGCACTATCGCAAAGAAAATCAGACGGTCGGTATCATCGCGGTCGACCCGACCAGCCCTTACACGGGCGGAGCGATTTTAGGCGACCGCATACGCATGCAGGATCACTATAGCGACCCGGGGATTTTCATCCGCAGCATGGCGACGCGCGGATCGCTCGGAGGCCTGGCGCGCGCCACGGCGGACGCGGCCACCGTGCTCGATGCTTCGGGCCGCGACTTGATCATGATTGAAACGGTTGGCGTCGGGCAGGACGAAGTCGACATTGTGCGCCTGGCCGATGTCACCATCGTGATTCTTGTGCCCGGCATGGGCGACGATGTGCAGACGATCAAAGCCGGAATCATGGAAATCGCCGACATCTTCGTGATCAACAAAAGCGACCGCGAGGGCGCCGAGCGCGTCGAGCGCGAGATTCGCGCCATGCAATCGCTGGCCACGCGCAACGACCACTGGACGCCGCCCATCGTCAAGACGGTTGCCAGCGAGGGCGTGGGAACGGAAGAGTTGGCGGAAGCCATCGCTGGCTACGAGGCATACCTGAAGAAAGAAAACCTGGTCCTCAAGAAGAACGTCGAGAACTGGCAGCAGCGATTGGTCGAGATGCTGCGCGATGCCATGCTCGAAAAAGTGCGCGCGCACATGGACGGCGGCAGCCTTGAGCGTTACGCCGCCGAGATCGCCGAGCACAAGCGCGACCCGTATTCGCTGGTGGAGGAGATTGTCGGCGGCGCCGAACGCGATTAGGTCCTAGTAGAGACGGGGCTTGCCCCGTCTCCCGCCGCGGAGGGAGACGCGGCAAGACGCGTCTCTACAGGGAATCAGGCAGGCATTTATGAAATTGAAATTCAGCATCGATCATCTCGGCATCGCCGTGAAGTCGCTGGCGGCGGCGAAGTCCATTTACGAAAAACTCGGGCTGACCGTTTCGCCGGAAGAAACCGTCGCTGCGGAAAGAGTTCGGCTGGTGATGGTGCCGGTGGGCGAGAGCCGATTGGAGCTGCTGGAAGCGACGGCAGACGATTCGACCATTGCCCGCTTCATCGCCAAGCATGGCGAGGGGCTGCATCACGTTTGTCTGCGCGTTCCGGACCTGGCGACGGCGGTTGCGAAATTGAAGCGCGAAGGCGTGCGCCTGGTATCGAATGAGATCAAGACGGGCGCGGGCGGGCATCGTTATGTGTTCGTGCATCCGCAGAGCACGGCGGGCGTGCTGCTGGAACTGGTCGAGGGACACCACTGATTCTCCAGTGCCAATGTTTCCGCTTGTCTCATTTCGTAATTTGGCAATCGGATAATTTGGTAATTTCAACCCTGATCGACTCTCAAATTGCGAAATTACCCAATTACAAAATTACGAAATATTTTGGCTTATGCTACTTCTCGCCGTCGATACTTCCGGTAAGCAGGGCAGCATCGCACTCGCAAGGTGCGGAGCAGGGGAGAACTGCACGCGCGTTGAAATCGAGATCGTCGAGGTCGTCCCGCTCACTGGGGGCACGTTTTCCGCACAGCTGGTGCCGCAGATCGCGGCGCTGCTCGAAAAACACGGATACAGCAAGAGCAACCTGGGCGGATTCGCCGTGGCATCCGGTCCGGGTTCGTTCACCGGACTGCGGGTCGGCCTCGCGGCGATCAAAGCGCTGGCCGAAGTCCTGCACAAGCCGATTGCAGCGGTTTCCTTGCTGGAAGCGGTGGCGTCGAGCGGCGCAGCGCGTGGCCGGGTTCTCGCGGCGCTCGATGCGGGCCGGGGTGACGTCTATGCTGGCGACTACGAACTCGAGCCCAAGGTGCAGATGCACAGCGAACGCCTGCTGAGCCGCGAAGAGTTTGTTGCCGAAGCTGCGGGGAAGGCGGTGGTTACGCCCGACGCCACGTTGGCTGAAATCGCCCGGGCCGCTGGAATTCCGGTCGAGCGGATTGAGTATCCAAACAGCGGAGTGATTGCCAGGCTGGGTTGGGAGCATCTCCAGCGGGGCGAGACGGCGAGTCCCGAAGCACTGGAAGCGAACTACATCCGCCATTCCGACGCCGAAATTTTCTCCAAGCCGGCGCGGTGAAAGACTTCGCGTGCGCGGCCCTAAAGGGGCGTCTGACTCTGAAGAATTTGCGGTATCGCTAAAGCGATACCCTGATACGAACCTTGATAGAAACCGTATCCTGCCAGTCGGTTGAGACTGTCGCCCCATGCCCCTAGCCATCCGATCCGCTGCGTTGAACGATGTGCCGGCGATTCTCGCCCTCGAGCAGCAGGCGCAGGCTGCCGCGCACTGGACCCGCGAGCAGTACAACCAGTTGGTGAGCAGCGGCGTTGTTCTGGTCGCCGAGGAAGCAGGCCAGCTTTGCGGATTTGTGTGTGCGCAGGCGGTCGCGGGCGAGTGGGAGCTCGAGAACGTGGTGGTGGCCGCCGGGTTCCTCCGCCGGGGCATCGCCAACGAGTTGATGCGGGCCCTGATTCAGCGCGCGAAAAATGAGGCGGCGTCAGCCATCCTGCTCGAAGTCCGCGAATCGAATGTGGCAGCCCGCCGGCTGTACGAAAAACACGGATTTCGCGAGGTGGGCCGCCGCCCGGCGTATTACAAAGATCCGGCGGAAGATGCGATTCTTTACACGCTCCGGCTTGGAGCCCTGAGTTGACCGAACTATGTCATTTTTGCACCATTTTGTGGTCAACTTTGGTACCGCAGAGGCCCCTGACCACGGTGGAAATCTATCTTTCCGCGAACTATGAAATCCCATTGAACCGCTACCAATTACTGTGGTACTTTTTAACCGAGCAGTAACAAAACAGCAGGAGGTCTAGCAAGGATGCTGACTCCAAGAGACCAACTCCTGACCGGTCATGATCAGTTCCAGCGACTGGCTCAGGAGCACTCGCAATACTCCCAACGGCTGGAATCCCTCACCCAAAAGCGATACCTCACCGACGACGAAAAACTGGAAGAAGTGCGGCTGAAGAAACTGAAGCTGCGCCTCAAAGACCAGATGCAGAGTCTGGAATCGCAGTTCCAGCGGCAGTCCGCCTAGAGGACAGGCCTGAGGAGTCGGGCCGGAATCGCAAGAATAACGCAGGGTCCCACCAGACCCATGTCATCCCACAGGGCGCTTCTAAGCGCCTTTTTTTATTGCAGTTATGTAGAACGCGGCAGCCTCGCTCTATAATCATTCTGAATTCCCATGGTGCGAGACGGCTATTTTTATGGTGCGGGATGCCTGCTGGCTGCGGTCGTTGTCGCGTGGCTGGCGGCTTGGCCTTACGCCGTCCCGCTGTTGTTGCTGGCAGCGTTCTTTCTGTGGTTTTTCCGTGATCCGGAGCGCCAGATCCCGACCGTACCCGGAGCTCTGGTATCGCCTGGAGACGGCAAGGTGACCGATGTTTCGGTGGTGGCTTCTGGCGCGGCGTCCCCCGAATTTCGCCGCAACCGGATCAGCATCTTTCTCAGCGTGTTCGATGTGCACGTGAACCGCTCGCCGATCGCGGGCGTGATCCGCGACGTGCGCTATCAGCGCGGCAAGTTTCTCAACGCCATGGGAGCGCATTCGGCGGAAGAGAACGAACAGAACATCGTCACCGTCGAAGGCGATGGCCGTACCGTAGTCTTCAAGCAGATTGCCGGCCTGATCGCGCGCCGTATCGTTTTTAGTCTTAAAGTAGGAGACCACGTAGCTTGCGGCCAGCGGGTTGGGCTGATCAAGTTTGGTTCGCGCGTGGATGTTCTGTTCGATTGCGACGCCGCCGTCCAGGTAAAGCCCGGCGATCGGGTTAAGGGAGGAGCGACGATCCTCGCGCTTCTGCCGGTCGCGCGAACGCCGGCAGTGCCGAACGGAGACGCGGCAAGCCGCGTCTCTACAGGATAGGAAAGCAGGAACATGGAAGAGCTAGCGCCGCGTCGTCGTGAGTCGGACCGTCCGCGAGGAAAGTTGCGCAAGGGCATGTACATCCTGCCCTCGCTGTTCACGACGGCGAATATCGCAGCCGGGTTCTACGCGATTCTGCAGACCGTGCATGGCAGCCTGGAAGAACCCTGGCACCTGGATTTCGCTGCTATGGCCATCGGCTTTGCCGTATTGTTCGACGGCCTGGACGGCCGCATCGCGCGCCTGACCAACACCGCCAGCGATTTCGGCAGGGAACTCGATTCGCTGGCCGACGTGATCGCATTCGGCGTTGCCCCGGCGCTGCTCGCTTGGATGTGGGGCTTTCATCTGTTGCCGATGGTCATCGCGCCCGGGCTCCGCCAGAAAATTATTGAGCTGGGCTCGATAGCCTGCTTCGCTTTCCTCATGGCGGGCGCGAGCCGGCTGGCGCGCTTCAACATCGCGAAGAATCCGGAGCCTTCGAATCCGGGACGTCCGGGGAAGAAATATTTCGTGGGCATGCCGATTCCGGCCGGCGCGGGAGTCATTGCGGCGATCGTCCACTACTCCGGCGGGTCGCCGGTGAATTCCTGGTGGACGGCGATGAGCTGGCTGCTGATGGTCGTCGTGGTCGGTTATCTCATGGTCAGCACGTGGCGTTTCTACAGCTTCAAAGATATTGACTTTCGTTCGCGCCGTCCCTTCCGGCTGATTGTGGTGATTGCCGTGGTCATCGCATTGATCGCGCGATTTTCACGGCCGACGCTTTTCGCCATTGCGATTTTCTACATGGCTTCGGGCGTCCTCTGGCGGCTGCAGTGGATCTTCCGCCGCAAGACTCCGCCGGCGCCTCCGCCTTACCGGGAGGCATCGCCGACTCCATGACTCCCCTTTCCAAGCCTCCGCTTTCCAAGTCCGCCAATGCGCAGGCCGATTCCCGCGGCACCAAGCCTTATCGCGTGGCGATCGTGGGCGCGGCGTCACTCAAGGGCAAGGAGATCGCCGAAGTCTTGCACGAACGAAATTTTCCCGCTGCCGATATCCGGTTGCTCGATGACGACGAGTCTCTCGGCCAGTTGGAGGCGGCCGGCGACGAGATGAGCTTTATTCAGAGCATCCGCTCGGAACAGTTCGAGCGCGTGGACTTCGCTTTCTTCGCTTCCGACCCGCGCTCGACGCGCAATAACTGGAAGGTGGCGCGCGACCTCGGCGATACCATCGTCGATCTCTCGTTCGCGCTCGAAGATGAGGCGCGAGCCTCGATCCGCTCGCCCTGGATCGAACGCTGGATCGAGCGCCAGACCGGCCAGCCCATTCCGCCCGAGTTGCAACCGGGCCCGGTGGTGGTGGCCCATCCAGCCGCCACGGTCCTCGCTCTGCTTGCCTTGCGCAGCGAGAAGTTTGCCAAGATCGAACGCATGGTCGCGACCGTGTTTCAACCGGCGTCGGAGAACGGCCAGAAGGGAATGGACGAACTGCACGAGCAGACCGTGAATCTGCTCTCCTTCCAGGAGCTGCCGAAAAATGTGTTCGACATCCAGGTGGCCTTCAACCTGGCGGCGCGCTACGGGCCGCGCTGCGAACAAAGATCGGATCTGTCGCTGGAAGCGGTGTCGCAAAGGATCCGCAAGCACTACCGGCAGATCGCCCAAGGGGCGGCCCAGCCCGCGCTGCAAGTGCTGCATGCCCCAGTCTTCCACGGGCACGCCTTCTCGCTCTACCTGGAGATGGAGAAGCCAGTCGTGATCGCGGATTTTTCCGAGGCCCTGGCGGGAGAGCACGTGGTGGTGACCGGCCGCCCCGAAGATACTCCGACCAGCGTGAGCGCTGCCGGCCAAGGCGACATCCTGGTCGAAATCGCCGTCGATGCCAGTGCCAATCGGAACAACGGGGTGTGGCTCTGGGCAACCACCGACAATCTGCGCGTGGCCGCGTTGACGGCCGTCGAATGCGCCGAGAGCATGACCGCATCCCGCCCCCGAGGTCAGATTCAATGACGCCCGATTCCATGACGCCCGATGCCATGAGGTCCGATCCAATGAGGTCGCATCCAATGACGGCGAGACCATGGGCGGCGGCCCTGGCGCTGGGAGTGGGTCTGGCATTAATGTCGATCTCGACCGGCTGCGGCTATCACACGGCGGGAAATAAGGTCGAACTGCCACAGAACATCCGCACCATCGCGATTCCCGGTTTCGTCAGCCAGAGCCAGACGTTTCGCATCGAGCAACTGCTGACCGACGCCGTAGTGCGCGAGTTCAACGCCCGCACCCAGTATCGCGTGATCCACCAAGCCAAAGGCGACGCGGATGCGGTGCTGAAGGCGACGGTTTTATCGGCGTCGGCAACCCCGCTCGCTTACGACTCCCAAACCGGGCGCGCCGCCAGCGCTTTAGTCACCGTCAGCATCCAGGTGACGCTGACCGACCGTCAGGGCAAGGTGCTTTTCGACAATCCTTCGTATCTCTTTCACGATCAGTACGAAATATCGCACGATCTCCACAGTTTTTTCGAAGAAGATTCTCCCGCCGTCGATCGCTTGTCGCGGGATTTCGCGCGCACGCTGGTGGCCAACATTCTGGAGGCCTACTGATGTTGGAGGGGCTGAGGTTGGAAGACCGGATGTTCGAGGACCGGATGTTCGAGGACAATGATTGACGATGCACGCCTTCAGTCAGGCCGACCGCTTTCTCTCCGACGTGGAGTCGCGCAAGCTGAAGCCGGCCTACGTGTTGGTAGGCGACGAAGCGTTTTTTCGCAAGCGCTGCCGCGACGCCATTCTCGAGCACCTGGTCGCGCCCGACTCGCGTGACTTCGGCTTGTTTGAGTTCGACCTCGCCGAAACTTCGCTCAATGAAGTTCTGGATCGCGCCCGCACCCCCTCGCTGATGGCGCCCTTTCAGGTGTTCTTCGTGCGCGGCGTAAAAACCTTGTTCGGCCGCGGCTCAAACGACGAGAAAATCGGAGCCATCGAAGCCTATTGCAAGAATCCCAATCCCGATGCGCTCCTCGTGTTTGTCGCCGATCACATCAGTATTCCCGCCGACGCTCGCCGCATGGAGATGACCGACAAGGACCGCTACCAGAAGATTCGCGAAGACTTGGGCCCGTTCTGCGGCATTGTCGAACTGTCGCGCGTGCAGGAGGGGCAGGCCGTCCGCTGGATTGGCGAGTACTGTGCCACGCGCGAAGTCAAGATCGACGCCGACGGCGCCCGCGAACTGGTCGACACGCTGGGCGGCGACATGATGATGGTGTCGAACGAACTGGAGAAGCTGATTCTCTACGCCGGCGAAAAGAAGAAAATCACGCTCGGCGATGTCGAGACCATGGTGCTCGCCGCGAAACAGCGCTCGCTCTACGAGTTAACCGATGCGATTTCTTCCAAAGACCGAGTGCGCGCCCTGGAAATCCTCGACGCGCTGCTTTCCACCGGCGACGGCGAAGACGCGGCCATCGGCCACCTCTATATGCTGGCCAAGACTTTTCGCCAGATGCTGGTCATCCTGGAGCGCAACGTGCGCGACCAGCGCATGTTGTGGGCGGCACTGTGGCAGGGTTTTCGCGTGCCGCCATTCGCCGCCGACGATATCATCCGGCAGGCGCGGCGCTACAAATCGAAGCGCGAACTGACGCGCGCGATTCGTCTGGTCGCGAAAGCCGATCTGGCGCTGCGCTCGAACCCTCCTGGCAAGCGACTGGTATTGGAAAAACTGATCTTGGATCTTGCCAGCGAGCCCAAGCTCGAAACCACGGGCGGATGGGCGCAGGAAGAACTGCCGGTGTAGGGACGGGGCTTGCCCCGTCTCCGGCTGCCGACATGGACGTTCAAGCCTATCTACGCCGCATACACTACGATCGGCCCCTGACGCCCGGCGCTGGTCGTCCTGGTAAAAACCGTCCCAGCGTTAATCTTCTTCGTGCGCTCCATCGCGCCCACCTCTTCACCGTCCCTTTCGAAAACCTCGATATCCATCTCGGCCGCAAAATCGTCTGCGACGAAGACCGAATCCTCCACAAAATCGTGACCGAACACCGCGGCGGCTTCTGCTACGAACTGAATGGAGCCTTTGCCGCTCTGCTGCGAAGGCTCGGGTTTCGGGTGACGTTACTATCCGGTCGAGTCGCTCGCGAAGACGGCAGCTACGGACCCGAATTTGACCACCTCGTGCTACGCGTCGATCTCGATGAGCCGTGGCTGGCTGACGTTGGCTTTGGAGAGGGCTTCCTGGAACCATTACGCCTCGATCCTGGCATGGAGCAGGCGCAGGCGCAAAGTGGGCGAATCTATCGTTTAACACGCATCGATGACGGGTTCGTCCTGGAGGTCATGGCCGAAGGCAAATGGAAAAAAGAGTACGCGTTCACCCTCCAACCGCGGGAATTCCCAGACTTTGCCGGAATGTGCCACTATCATCAGACCTCACCCGAGTCGCATTTCACGCGCCAGCGAATATGCTCGCTGGCGACTCCCGAAGGTCGCATCACATTGTCGGACGAAAAATTGATTGAGACACGCGCAGGTACACGACAAGAAAGATTGCTCTCGGGCGACCAAGAATGGCGCGCCAAACTACGCGAACGGTTCGGCGTGGTTCTGCCGGTGGTTCTGCCGGGATGACTAGCCTCTACCCCTTCGCCTCCGCCACCGCCCGCCGCAACTCTTCCACCTCCGGGAAATTCGGCTTGATCTTCACCACGCGGTCCAGTTGTTGCCGCGCCAACGCCGCCTTGCCACTCTTGGCGTAAGCGAGTCCGAGGTGGAAGTTGAAAAGCGCGTTGTCCGGTTCCTTCTTGACCGCTTCCTTGAACAGATCGGTGGCCGAGGTGTAGACGTGCTTGTTGTAGAACGCCCAGCCCAGCGTGTCGGCGGCGTTCGGATTATCCGGAAGCTGACGCCGGGCCGTCTGCGCCATGGCGAATGCGACGTCCACATTGCCGCCCTGCTGCAGCATCACGTAGGCCAGATTGTTCGAGGCCAGCGGATTCTCCGGCTGTACCTCCAGCACCTTCTGGTACTGCTGTTTGGCGTGCTCCCAATCCTGCCGGCTCTCATAGATGCCGCCCGCCAGCAGGTTGAAAGCGATCTCCTTGGGCTTGTTCTTAGACCCATCCAGATAAGTTTCGAGCGCCTGATCGGTGTTGCCGCGTGCGCTCTGCACCATGCCGAGCTTGACCTGCGCCGCGCTGTTATTCTTATCCAAGTCGCAGGCTTGTTTGAACTCCGCTTCTGCCCCGGCTAAATCTTTTCTTTGCTCCAGAAGTGCGCCCACCATGATGTGGAATCCGGCGTTCTTGGGATACTTGTCCGATTGTGCCTTGGCGGTCGCCAGGGCCTTGTCGTACTGTTTCTGCTCCTGGTACACGTTGAGCACGCCGCCCAGTGCTTCGGTGGAATTCGGATCCTGGTCGAGCGCCTGCTGAAAGGCTTCTTGCGCTTCGGGTAACTGTTTCTGCGCCACCCGCAGGTTGCCCAACTGCACATAGGCGGCGGGATTGTTGGGCGCTTTTTCCAGAGACCGCTTAAGATTTTCATCCGCGGTTGCGAACTGCTTGCGATCGATGTCGGCCACCGCCCGCAGCAGGTATCCGTCGGGAGAGGCGGGCTGCAAGGCGATGATCTGGTCCGCTTCCTGCGCCAACCCCGCGGCATCGTTCCGATGGATGGCCACGCCCGCCAACGCCCGGTGCGCTTCCGCCATCTCCGGACGCAGTCGAACCGCATCGCGCCACTCGCCTTCCGCCCGGTTGGTGCTGCCCAGTTGGTCCAGAGCCAGGCCCAACTGGTAATGCGCCACGGCGTTATCCGGTTCGCTCTTCAACACGGCTTGCAGAGTATTGACGGCGTCGCTCGCCTTGCCGTCGTGAATCTCGATCTCGCCCTTGTAAACCCGGGCCTCGGAGTCATCCGGCTTCGCCTTCACGATCTCGTCATTCAACTTGCGGGCTTCGTCGAACCGGTCTTTCAGAATCAGCAGCTGAATATAATTCTTCTTGACCGTCATGTCCTTGGCATGGTCCCGATACAGCGCGGCATACTCGGCGGTGGCTTTGTCGAGCTGGTTGTTGGCAAAATAGAAATCGCCAAGCATGCGGTAGCCCACCGAATCATTCGGAAAATCCTGCTTCGATTGGCGCAGGAAATCCTCGGCCTGGCCGAGCTTGTTCTCGGCCATGTACAGGCTGGCCAGAGAAAGCCTGGGACTGGGATCGTCCTTGGCCGAGTCGATCGCTCGCCGGAACCACTGCTCTGCCTCGGGGAATCGCCCGCGCGTCTGGTAGAAGTTCCCCAGCGAGACCAGCGCATTGGTCGACTTGGGATTCAGTTCGGCCGCTTTCTTGAAACTCGTCTCCGCCGCGTCCCACTGTTGCCCGTGCACCTGCAGCATGCCCAGGCTCAGATAAGAATCGGAGCGGCTGGGATCCAGTTGCAACGCCTTCTGCATGTCGGCCAGCGCAGCCGTGATGTTATTCATGCCGGCGTAGTAGTTAGCCCGTGCGACGTAGACCTCGGGGTTGTTGGGCTGTTTTTGCGCGAGCAGGTCCAGATGCTCCTTCGCGTCACTGAACTGGCGGCTCAGGATCAGCAGGTTCGCCATGTCCAGGTGCGCGGCATATTGGTCCGGCTGCAACTGGACGGTGGTCGTCAGTTCCTGGAAGGCGGTAGGCCACTGCTGCAGCTTCATCGCCGTCAGCGCCAGCTTGTAGTGGGCGTCCGCGAAACGCGAATCCACCTGAATGGCGTTCTGGAACTGAATCGCCGCTTCCCGGTACTGGCCTTTGTCGAAGTAGCGCTGGCCACTCTCCATGAGCTTCTGCTTGCGGACGTTGGGATCCCGCGAGCACCCGGTCAGCAACGCCCCCAGCAAGCAAACCGCCACTACCGCACAACGAAATCCTGCGCCTTTAGCCATACCCATATCTCCCACCACCTCGCATCGCGCAAACTTTGTCGTATCAACGCCCTACTGCACCAAGGTACTCTCTGGGCACAATCCCGAAAAGTTACTACCGGTATTATCGCAAACCTCCCCATCGGCCAGCACCAAATCCGTCCGATACTGGAAGCCCGGGCCCATGTACAGGTGCTTTCGTAATCTCCCTCAAAAGGCCGGAGCATGGCATAGTTTGATCCGCCTATGTCCCACTTCCCCCAATCCAATGTCAACCAGCGTTCTCCCCGTGTACAACTCCATGGATCGGTTGCGGCCGCAGTGATGGCCGACGGCGGCCAGCGGGCGAGCGCAAAACTACAATCCATCTCCGTGACCGGCGGATTGCTGCAGTTGCAGCATGAACTTTCCGAGGGAGACTTCGTCGAAATCGCATTCCACACTCAATCGGGCGCCATCCACGGCATGGCCGAGATGCTGCACCCGGCGCGCAAGTTTCAGAGCGCCTGTTATCAGCCCTTCCGCTTCATTGCCCTGGGCGACGAAGACCACAGTAGGCTGCGCATGGCCCTCGAAGCCGCTCTGGATCGCGGTTTTCTAGGTCCCGCTTCCGGCCAGATTCAGAGGCCGCCAGGATTCTGAGAAGCAGGTCTTAGGTCTCAGGTCTTAGGTCTTAGGAAAAACAAAATCAACCGTGTTTTCCTAAGACCTAGGATCTAACACCTAAGACCTGCTTTCCCTGCAGCACCTTCGCTATACTGAACCCTCCGGAATGACGACCCAGACCATCACTCACTCCGCCGAGGAGACGATCGCTTTCGGCCGCAGGCTTGCCGCCGAACTGTCTCCCCCGCTTATCGTGCTGCTGCGCGGCGACCTCGGGGCGGGAAAGACGACTCTGGTGAAGGGGATCGCGGAAGGATTCGAAGCCGCTCTTGCCGAAGACGTGACCAGCCCTACTTTTACCCTCGTCCACGAGTACCGCGGACCCCGCGTCACTCTCTACCACATCGACCTTTACCGGATCGATACCCCGCGCGACCTGGAAACTCTTGGCCTGGACGACCTGCTCGCGTCCAACTGCATCTTATTGATAGAGTGGGGAGAGAAGTTCCCTCGCTTCGAACGCGATCACCACGTGGAAATTACCCTGGGGCAAGTCGGCGAAGAGCAGGCGGGGGAAACGGAGCGCAAAATCCAAGTGACCACTCGTTGAATCCCGTGGGCTGCTGCCATTGGCCGGGCCGCATCTCAGTTAGCTGAACATGCAGCCAAAATCAATTTGAAACGCACCCAATTCGCACGGCCCGCCGATTTGGGGAACGTTGCCCGCAACTCACACGATAGAATGAAGTTCTATCCTTTACCGGTATTGGAGCTTTGGTTTTGAGAATTCTACGAATTTGGCTGCTGACCTTGGCGGCGATTGCTATCGCTGTGCCTTTGGCAGCACAGGACGTCAACGCACCCAAGCCGGAGACAGGACATATTACCGGCACTGTAACCGATGTGAACGACGACCCCGTTCCCAGCGCCACCGTCGTTCTCGAAGGCCCCTCCCCCGCAGACCCCCGCACGGTCGTGTCGAACGACAACGGATTTTTTGAATTCAACGATCTCGCGCCGGGAATCCCCTATCACGTCACCATCAGCGCCCCGGGATTTGGCAACTGGACCTCACCCGACGTCATCCTCAAGCCCGGCGAGACCCTGATCCTGACGGGCAGCAAACTTCAGATCGCACAGGCGCTGACCACCATATCTGTGGCTTATACCGCCGAGGAGGTCGCCACCGAGCAGGTCAAGGTCGAGGAGCAGCAGCGCGTTTTGGGCATCATCCCCAATTTCTACGTCGTCTATGATCACAACGCCGAGCCGCTCACGACGAAGCTGAAGTTCAGGCTCGCCTTCAGAACCTCGATCGATCCGGTGACCATCATCGGAGTAGGCGTGCTTGCTGCCGTCAACCAGGCGGCAGTCGACGCTCCCAACTACAGAGAGAATTGGAAGGGGTACGGTCAGCGCTATGGCGCTGCGGCCGCCGACGGCTTGAGCGACATCATGATCGGCGGCGCCATCCTGCCATCCCTTTTGCACCAGGACCCGCGCTACTTCTACCAGGGCACGGGCACAACGAAGTCTCGCACTTTCCACGCCCTCTCCAGCCCATTCGTCTGCCGGGGAGACAACGGACGGCCCCAGCCGAACTACTCGACCATAGGTGGCGATCTGGCCTCGGCGGCCCTCGCGAATGCCTACTACCCGGCATCGGATCGCGGCGTGCGGCAGACGTTCGACACTGTCCTGATCAACACCGCCGAGCGCATGTTCACCGCCCTGGCACAGGAGTTCATCATGGGCAGGTTCACGTCCCGAGGCAAACCCAAGAAATAGTCGCGGACCTTGCGGGGCTGGCGAAAGACTCTGGTTTTGTATCAGGGTATCGCTTCAGCGATACCGTTAGTTCTTCAAAATCACATGCCCCTTTAGGGGCTGGGCGTCGGCATCCCGACTTTTTCCGCAGCCAACTCTAGTGCCGCCAGATTTTCTGAGTGTGGTGGGCGGCGTCGCTGGAAGACGGAGTAGGCCCGGTCTCCACATTTGTGTTCGGTGCAGTCACGTTGGGCGCAGGAACGTTCGGCGCAGCAATAGCGACCGGCGCCACCGGCGCGGCTGTGGCCAGTTCTGGCTTCGACCCTACTTCGTCGCCACGGAAGTAGCGGTCTTTATTCTTGGCGTCGCGCATTTCCGGCATAGCGCTGTAGGGCTTCGAGTAATCGTTGTTGGCGTTCCAGAAAAGAAAGCCAATCCCGCCTTTTTGTTTCGCTACTTCGACCTGCACTTCAACATATTTGGGCGAGTACGTCTTAGTCCGCCAGGCGAAGGCTTGCAGCCAGGGCCGAATCACCACGCCACTGTCCTTAGTGATGAGCTTGAAGCGGTCCATGGACTCGCCGATGAAATGCTCGGGCGCGTCGCCCGGGCGCGCGATGCCGTCCATGCCAAAGAAGTGCGAAGGATAGATCATGGGCGAAAGCACGTCGCAGTGCTTGGCCATGGCCACGATGTCCTGCCCCGTGTGCGACAGATCGACAGGACGCTGCCACGCCATGACTCCGAAGACATCGACCGAGAACAGCGCGCCGGCAGGATGAATCTGGGCATAGGCGCGCTTCAGGAAATCGGCGATTACGTCGGAGCGCTGGAGGTCTTTTGTTTTCGGGCCGCCGTTCGTTGGATGATCCGTTGGATGTTCGGCATGCTCGTTCTGGAAAGCGAACGCGGCATCTTTCTGGTCGCCTTCGGCGGGAAAGCGCACGTAGTCGAACTGCACTTCATCGACTCCAGACTGGGCCACGAACTTCGCCAGCGCAATGTCATAATCCTGCACCTTGGGGTTCGAGGGGTCGGTCCAGACGAGCTTGCCGTTTTCGCGCCAGGGCTGGCCCGAGCGACGCGACTTCACCGCCAGCTCCGGATGGCTCGTAACCAGATGCTCATCGCGGAAGATGGCGATGCGGGCGATCGCATGCATGTTCTGGGAATGCAGGAAGTTGATCAGCTTCGGCAGGTCGGAAATATAGTGGCGCTGTCCGCTGGCCAGCGGATGGTCGAAGGCGATATTGACGATGCCGTCGCTATCCTTGATGTCGAAGACGACCGAGTTGCCGCCCACTTCGCGCCAATGGCGGATGATGCGCTCGCCATGATCGCTGCCCGCCATCACTCCGGTCAGGTAAATGGCGCGCACTTCAAAATCCCTTGCAACCGGCACCGTTTTCTCTACAATGGGCGATTCCAGAATTCCGGGGATGACGATCTGCTCTCCGGATTTGAGGAAGACTCCCTTGCGGTCGTGGTTGGCGGCGCGGATGGCTTCGGCCAGTTCCGATGAGGTGAGGTATTTTGTCCGCTTCAGATTCTTGCGCGCCACCGACGGAATGCTGTCTCCGCGCTGGGCGACGTAAAGCGCCGAACCGGGGGGCGCAACAACGGTGACAGGCGCCGGGGGTTCGTGTTTTTTGGCGGCATCCGCTTTCACCTGCACCAACTGGACGCCGTGCGGATTTTGTACTCCGGCGGCAGGCAGAGAAAAGAGCAGAGAGAACAGGCCTAAGCCGACCGTAGCCAGTGGGAACAGGGAAGCAGGGCTTGGGAACGAGGGTCCAGCCGTCGAAAATCGGGACAAGGGCATTCTCCAGAGTGTAAATCTCTTTACCGATTTTGGGCTGGCGCTAGTCTTGGCTGCCAGTTACGTCCGGCCAGCGGACTACCGGACATTGGTCGTTGGAGCGGTTCAGGGGCGCAAAGTAAAGTTCCCGCAGTCTGCAAACTATTGCTCTTGGGGAAACTGTGGGGAACGTGACCGACCGCACCGGAGGCAGGCTAGCCGCATCTAAAACGATGAGAAGCGGGGGATTAAGGGGCTTCCTGAGGATGGCTAGCGGCTTGCACAAGGTAGGGAACCGTTGAGGGACTGCGTCTTCCTCCCAAGCGGTCGCCGAGTGGCAAAAATGAGCAGTTTTCCAGAAAAGATGCAGTTCCAGGAAAGAAGAACGGGGCCCGAAGCGATGAGAACGAACCTTGCAACCGTCCTTGACCCTAGCCGCCGCAGCAACGACGCCCGTGACTGTGAGTCATCCCTGCGCCGGAAGATTGTGGGGCAGGACCAGGCGATCGAAAAGGTGGCGGAGATTTACCAGATGTTTCTGGCCGGGCTGAATGCTCCGGGCCGTCCCGTGGGCAACCTGCTGTTTCTGGGACCGACCGGTTCGGGCAAAACGCGCGTAGTGGAAGCTGTGGCCGAGTCGCTGTTCGGCGACGCGCGGGCCTGCATCAAGATCGATTGCGCCGAGTTCCAGCACTCGCACGAGATTGCCAAGCTGATCGGCTCGCCTCCGGGATACCTGGGACACCGCGAGACCCATCCGCTGCTGACGCAGGAAGCGCTCAACCAGTGGCACACCGAGAAACTCAAACTGTCGATCCTGCTGTTCGACGAAATCGAGAAGGCTTCCGACTCGCTCTGGCAACTGCTGCTCGGAATCCTGGACAAAGCCACGCTGACGCTGGGCGATAACCGGCGGGTGGATCTTTCGAGCTGCATCATCATCATGACCTCGAACCTGGGCTCCGCCGAGATGAACGGCTTGGTGGATGGCGGCTTGGGTTTTGCCCCCAAGGCAGTGCAGGTGGATAACTCGCTCGACGACAAGATTAGCCGCTCGGCCGTGGATGCGGCGCGGCGCAAGTTTGCCCCCGAATTCATGAACCGCATCGACAAAGTCGTCGTGTTCAAAACGCTGCGTCCCGAGGACCTGCGGCAGATTCTGGAAATCGAATTGGGGATGGTACAGCAGCGGGTGCTGATGGCGGCGGGCGCGCACCAGTTCGTGTTCAACTGCACCCCGCAGGTCAAGAGCTTCCTGCTCGCCGAAGGCACCGATCCGAAGTACGGGGCGCGGCACCTGAAGCGCGCGATCGAACGGCATCTGGTGTTTCCGCTCGCGAACCTGGTGGCCACCGGACAGGTGAAGCTGGGAGATTTTGTCCGCGTCGATCTGCTGGGCGAGGGCAAGCTCACCTTTGTAAAAGAAGCGGAAGGCGCGATGGTGCCGGTTCTGCTCGAGCGCTACGGGGCGGCTGCGGCCATGCCCGCGGCAGCGTCCGCCAGAGCGGCGCGTCCGGTGATCCAGCGTAAGGAGTTTGGCGCCGGATTGCCCAACGAAAATAAGTAACTCAAGTTGCTGGTAGGTAGGGACACCGCGTGGGGCGGTGTCCTTTTTTGTTTGGGGCCTTTTCACCCGTAAACGGAAGACGAACCGTGCGATCCCCCGTGCTTGTCCGCCCGAGGCCGCATTCCCAGGTGTAAAATCCTCTCACTGAAAGAAGGGGGTAGCCATGGCAACATCGATTTTGGAAACTGTCTCCGCGTACCAATACTTAAAATTCGAACGCGAGGGAAATCTGGCGGTGGTCACGCTCAACCGTCCGAACCGGCGCAACGCGCTCTCGCTCGATCTCATGCGCGAGTTGATCGACTGTCTTTCCGCCATTAGCCGCGATCGCGAGATTCATGCCGTCATCCTGGCGGCCGCGGGAAACGTCTTTTGCGCAGGGCACGATCTTGCCGAGATGACGGGCAAAAACATCAACGATTACCGGCACATCTTCGATGTTTGCACCGATCTGATGACGAAGATCCAGTCCATTCCGCAACCGGTGATTGCCGAGGTGCAGGGAACCGCGACCGCGGCGGGCTGCCAACTGGTGGCCACCTGCGATCTGGCCATCGCTGCCGAAAAAGCGGGGTTTGCCACACCCGGAGTCAAGATTGGCCTGTTCTGCACCACGCCGATGGTGGCGCTCAGCCGCGCCGTCGGCCGCAAACGCGCCTTGCAGATGCTCCTCACGGGAGAAATGATCGACGCCCCGACCGCTGCCGACTGGGGATTGGTAAACATGGTCGTCCCCGCCGAGTCGTTAACCCAGGAAACCCGGAAGCTGGCGCAGAAAGTAGCCAGCGCCAGCACGCTGACCATCGCTCTGGGCAAGCAGGCGTTCTACACTCAGGTCGATCTAGACCAGCCCAAGGCCTACGCCTATGCGAAAGAAGTCATGAGCATGAACTCGTTGGCGGCCGACGCTCAGGAAGGCATGTCCGCTTTTCTGGAGAAAAGGCCGCCGTGCTGGGTGGGACGGTAGTAGTCAGGCGTTAGCTATTCCCGGATTGCGCACGGCATTGCAAGCGACTAACGACAAATCTCAGCGCCGAAGGAACCCTGCCCTGAAGGAGGGCCGTCACGGGGCTGTGAAGTCGTGTATGTTGACGACAGCCTCCATCCGAAGTCGCCAAGGAGGCGGCAGCCTTACTTTCGTCTTTCCCAAGTGATTTACACTAAATCGGTTTCTGTTTCGTTTTTCCGAGCGTCCGGATATCTGGCTCCTAGGGTTTAAAGTCCGACCGCGAATGCTCCCTACAGGATTGGGATGATATGACAAAGACGTTTCACTTTGACGCATCTGTTCTAAGGCGCTTTAACTCGGCCTACGACACGTTCCAGGAAGATGCCGCTTTTGAAAGCCGAGGCTCCTTCCTGCGTGCATTTCCGCGCAATAATCTTCCGAAGCTGAAAATCGATGACTATGTAATCGGACTTCATTCGCCTACTTTCTGCGATCACGTGGAGGCCAAGACGCGCCTGTGGGGCGTGATTGGGGGCTCAACGGCAATCAAGTTCGGTATTTATTTCGGCAAAACCAGGTCTGATGCACAGCGCAAGTACCGCTTTTCCCACAAATTTGGGGATGACAAGGGCAACGCATTCCGGTCCGTCAGGAAGGCATTAGTACGGCTTGTGGAGGAGGGGTCGAGAAGGAGGCCGAATTTCGCAGCAATAGATGCCAATGCTCTGTCGCAGATGTTTAAGGCAAAGATCCTCAGCCTCTATTTTCCGCAACAATTCCTGAATGTCTGCAGTGGAGAGCATCTTGAACTTCTGGCTTCCAAACTAGGCCTTTCTGAAGGCCACTTTCTGAGCGAATATCAACATCTTCTGCTTCGGGTGAAGAAACAAAACTCCATCACTCGCGGCTGGAGCAATACGAAGTTCATGCGATTTCTCTATGACACGTTTATACGAAGGGAGAAAAAAGAGGCGAGCCCTATCGAGAAACCGCGAGGCAAGAGCCGCAGGAGAGTGAACTTCGAGGACATACATAACCAGCGAAGTGCGATTGGGGCAAAGGCGGAGAAGTTCGCGTTGGAATGGGAACGAAAGAGACTGATCGGTGCGCAGCTCGACCATCTGGTGGAGCGAATAGAAGATCGACGGGATCGGCCCGGCTTCGGCTACGACTTTCTGTCTTATACATCAGATGAGCAACGGCGATTCATTGAAGTGAAGTCGGCTGCGAAGCTCGACCAGGGTCACAGGTTTTTCCTGTCCGACAACGAGCATGCAACATCAAGATCCGCCGAACATCGCGAGTCTTACTATTTTTATCTGGTTACCTTTGACGGCAAAGGTGAACCGTCTGATCTGATTCCCGTTCTGGCGGAAAGTCTGTACCTGCACGCCGAAATCGCTCCTTCTTGCTATACGGTACGTTTCAGAGTGAAACCCTTCGTGGGTTCGCTAGTACAGAGAACCATGAAGACGGGGCGTTCAGCCATTGGGGAGATTCCTTTTTCTGTGGCGTTTGACCTCCCGGTCCAAGCGGGTGTACGTTGATTTCGTCTCACCGTTGTTCTTTCGCAACCGTTTACCAGACTTCATTCCCGATAAAGGAGTCCTGCCATGTTTGTGCGACTTGTTGAAGTGAAAACGAAGCCCGGAAAGGCCAAAGAAGTTTGCAACACGCTCCACGACAAAGTCCTTTCCACCTTGAAAGCGCAGCCCGGTTTTGTGGATGAAATTGTCCTCGTCTCCGACCCAGACGGCATCCTGGCCATGAGCTTCTGGAAGACCAAAGAAGATTCGGAACGGTACAACCGCGAGGATTATGCCAAGGTCAGCGACCTGATCCAGCACCTGGTGCACAGCAAGCCCAACGTGCGTGCCTTCGACGTGGAGACCTCGACCTGCCACAAGATCGCAAAGGGCCGCGCTGCATAAGGAGAAAATCTCGCTGCCGGGTACTCCTTGATCACTGACTGCCACGTCCATATTCAGCCGTTCGAGCTGCTGCTGAGTCCGCCTGCCCTCGAGCTGATGAGAAAGCATCAGCCCGACTTCGACCGCGTTCTGGAGTTCACCCGATCGCCCAAGGCCTTTCTGAAATATATGGACGAGGCCGGTCTGGATCGCGCGGTCCTGATCAATGCGGCCGCTCCCGACGTGACCGGCTTCCCCGCAGGACTCAACGCCCTGGCCGCACAATACGTCAAGGAAGATCCCCAGCGGCTGATTTCATGCGGCAGTCTGCATCCTCGCCATTCCAGCAACGTCATGGCCGACATCGAGGAGATCGTGCGGCTGGGGTTGCGGCTGATCAAGATTCATCCCCCGCATCAGCTCTTCTATCCGAATGACTACCTCAAGGGGATGAAGGAACTGGAGCTTCTCTATCGCGCCGCCGAGAGCAATGGCATTCCGGTGATGTTCCACACCGGCACGTCAATTTTTCCCGGCGCACGCAACAAGTATGGAGACCCAATTCACATCGACGATGTAGCGGTTGATTTTCCGCAACTCAAGATTGTGCTCGCCCATGGCGGGCGCCCTCTCTGGATGGACACCGCGTTCTTCCTGGTGCGCCGCCACCCCAATGTCTACCTCGACATCAGCAGCATTCCGCCGCGGCAGTTGCTCAAGTACTTTCCGCGTTTGCCGGAGATCGCGCACAAAACATTATTCGGCAGCGACTGGCCGGGTCCGGGTCCGCGCGACCTCAAGGAAGCGCTGGATGCTTTCCGCGCACTCCCGCTGCCCGAGGAAACCAAGCGCCAGATTCTTGAGCGCACCGCGCTGGCCCTCTGGCCGCTGAGATAGGTTGAAGGGGCTCGCCGTGATCTGGGATTCTCGCACGGCGCAGTGACCTGTATCAGTGCATCGGAACTGGAAATGAGGACTGGAAACGAATATAATCTGTTATGAGCGAGCAGCGAGAAGACACTGTCCCGCCTGAATCCTGCAGCGGCGAAAAGACACTGCTGCACTGGCCGCAACGTTCTGCGGCCCCCCACCCATCAGCCTATTCGTGAGTTCCACCTCGGAGACAGAGGTATGGCACTCGACGTACTCATCCGTTTGCCCGTCATCCGTCATTGATCGTAAGCAGATTGGTCTGCTTCGATAGCGGTGAAGGGCGTCACATCCTGGAGGAGGTATTTTATGGCTGACCTATATACCTGCAAATGCGGCAATCGAACCTGGGAAATCTTTGACACCGGCGTACGCTGCACAAAGTGCCACGCGGAGTACGTCGCTTCCCACACGCCAGTGGCGGAGTTCAACTCCGCGGTTACGCACGAACTGGAAGAGGAACTGGAACAGTGACCCTCGGCTACCTGTGTGTCACGTGATGTTTCTTCCCGGCGAGAGGGCGAGAGGACATCCGGGAAGCACAACGTGGTTGTGCGTTGAACAGCAATCAATCCCTTCGGGTGTCCTCTTTTTCCGTGCGGGGCTGGGCCATTCTAGCTGAAGCCCGCCGATGCTCCGGCCAAAGTCGCCGAGCGCTCCGCCAGTTTCTGTCTGCGCCGGGCAAGGCGTTTTTCCAGCCGCTCCAAGCGCTTCCGCCCCTCGGCTGTGTTCATCACAACTTTCTCGACGGTAAGCAAAAAGTACGGAAGTTTTTGACGGATCTCGGTCAGATAAGGCCTGAATTTCGCATAGACGCAATACATCTCACCGCTGGCATCGTAGAAAAGACCCTCATGCAAGGCGCCGCGCAACACGAACGATGCCGCCATTTCCCAGTAGCTCGTGACTTGCCGCAACCACGTGTTCTCCGGGCTGGGATACGCCCGTGCAAGTCGCAGTGTTTCTTCGGCACTTTCCGGCCAAAACTCGGCGGAGATAAAGTGCCGCGCTTGTCGCATTTCCCGGTCGCGTCGCAGATCGTATAACTGAAGAATGATTTGAGCGTCTGCCGCCGTCGCGCATCCCGAACTCGCCGATTTCCGATCTGAGGTCTGATCTGACGTCCGATCTCCGGATGATCTAGGCTTCCTTGCCATAGCTCTACTCCTTGCATGATGACGATGGATTGAATTGCCGATCAAGCGCAGCGTATTACGAGTCCGGTCGTTGCGCAACATGAACCCAGAGGTTTTGCTCCGCCCCTCATTCTTTCTGGTCGATTTGCGATCTGCCGCGAGGCTAGAATGGTTCGGGACGGTGAACCATGCGGTCCAAACGTTTACCTTCGATTTTGCTTTTGATGATCGGCGTGGCGGCGGTCTCCCTTGCCGGCCTTCTCGCATCCTGCCGGCGGGCCCATGAGGATCGCACGGAAGTTCGGGTTGCTTACTTGCCGATCATCCCGAGCCTGCCCCTATTCGTGGCCCAGGAACAGGGACTCTTCGACCAAGAAGACCTGCGCTTGAAGCCCATCGCGCTCAGTAGCAGCAACGATCTGGTGAACGCCATGGTCGCCGGCCAAGCCGACATTCTGCCGGGCACGTCGCTGGTGCCGATCATTCAGTTGGAAATCCATAGCCCCGGGCGCGTGCGCATCTTCTCGCACAGCCGCATGAACGACTCCAATGCCCTGGACAAGATCATCGTGAAGGAAGCGTCTCCCATTCATGCCGTCGAGGGATTGCGCGGGAAGAAAATCGGAGTGTTCCCCGGCACCGCGCCCAGTCACATGCTGAGCGCGTTTTTCAAGAAGCATGGAGTGGATCCGGCGACGATTTCCATGGTGCAATTGCCCCCGCAGGCCCAGATCGCGAGCCTCGCGTCCGGCGCGGTCGACGCGCTTTTTGCCTATGAACCCGTCACTGCCACAGCTCTGGTTCACGGCGGCTATCGCCAACTTTTCGGATCGGTCTATGCCGATTTGCTCAACCCGTGTCCCATTGGCGCCTCGGTCGTCTCGCGAGAATTCGAGCGCAACCATCCGCAGGCGGCCGCTGGCGCCGTGCGCGCCTTGCAGCACGGAGTGGACTACATGGCGGCACACCCGGCCGAGTCGCGCGCCTTGCTGACCAAGTACATCAAGCTGCCTCCGGAAATCGCCGCCAAGGTAAATGTCGCCGACGTCACGCTGTCGAACCAGGTTGATATCTCGAACCTCCAGCAATTCATCGACCTGCTCTATCAAATTGGCGAGATCCCGGAACGAATCGACGCCCACAGATTGGTGGATCCTACGCCGGTGGCTCCCACGCGATGACCGGTCCGGAGCTTTCCACTTGCGGCGCGCTTGAACTGGAGGGCATCGACTTTTCCTATGCCGCGCGCTTGAACGGCGGTGATGGGACGTTGTACAGGGACTTCTCGTTACGCATCGAGCAAGGTTCGATCGTGACCATCATGGGCGCGAGCGGCGCTGGCAAGAGTACGCTCGGCCGCATCATGGCCGGCATCGTCATCCCGCAAAAAGGAATCGTCCACCGTTCCCCGGACTTTACCCGGCCGTCGGACCTGGTGTACGTCGACCAACATCCGATGAACGGTGTTTTCCCCTGGCAGACCGTCCTCGAGAACGTGCGCTATCCCTTGCAGAAACTTGGGTGGGGAGGCCACGAGCGCCGCGACCGCATCTGCTATCTGATGAACCTGTTCCACCTGAGCGCGCTTTCCGATGTGTATCCCGCGCAGCTCTCCGGAGGCGAACTGCAACGGCTGGCGCTCGCGCGCTGCCTCTCCTGGAAACCGAAACTCGTGATCCTGGATGAACCCTTCTCGGCTCTCGACGGTAAAGTCAAAGCGGAGATCACATCCGCGCTGCACGAGCTAGCGCTCAACGATCGGATGACGCTGATCCTCATTACCCATAATGTTTCCGATGCACTGGCGCTGGGTATGCGGTGCATCATCATCGCCAGACGGCCGGTGCAGGTGATGTCCGATCTCGATTTCCACCTGGGTTTTCCCCGCCAGGAGAACACGCCCGATTACGAAGCCATGCAGCAGGCGCTGATCAACGGTATCCGCGATGGCTTGGTTTAGCAGGCTGCTGAAAAACTACGGTTCGGGCCGGTTTTGGGAAGGGCACGACTTCAGTCGTGCCGTGAGTATCGCAAAATCGATGGTGGCTTCAGCCGCTGAGGGCCGCTGCGGTTCGCGACGTGAGTTTTTCCGCAGCCTACTAAGGACGGATTGGTCTAGGAATGGACTGGTTTAACCGAAACTGGCGCGGGCTGTCGTTCGTGGGCATCCTGATAGCGGTGTGGGCAATCGTAGCCGCGTTGCGTCTGATCGATCCCATCATTCTGCCCGCGCCCTGGAACGTGGTTCGCGCTGTACCAGGCATGCTCCGCGAGAGACTGTTGGCGGATATCGCCTTGACCCTGGGCCGTGTGCTGGCCGCATTGGCGGTGGCCTGCGTGTTCGGTATTCCGGTGGGCTTGTTTCTGGGTTATCGCCAGCGTGCATACAAGATTGTCGAAGGACCATTGCACGCGCTGCGCTCGGTTCCCGCGTCCGCGCTGTTCCCGTTGTTCCTGATCGTGGCCGGAGTCGGAGAAACGTCGATCGTGGCGCTGGCAGCCTATCCCAGCCTGCTGGTCATTATGGTGAATGCGATTTCGGGCGCAGCCCTGGCCAATCAGAGCCGCCTCTACCAGGCTCGGCTGCTGAACCTGAACTCCTGGCACACGGTTTCCGACGTGCTTTTCTACGAAGCTCTGCCCAGCATCTTCGATGGCATACGGACTGCGGTTTCGTACTCCCTGGTGCTGGTAGTGGCAGTGGAGATGTTCATCGGCCTGGGTGAACGCGGGTTGGGACGCGGCATCTATCTTTACCAGTCCAGCTATCGCATCCCGGAAACCTACGGGGCCATCATGATTGCCGGCATGATCGGGATCCTGCTGAACTGGGTGGTGACCAAACTTCAGCATCACATGCTGCGCTGGCTGCCGAACGTGCGCGAGGAGCAGTGAGGGGCTGGCTGGCACACTCTTTCCACGATTCGAACTCCGAGGGTGCCCCGTCCTTGTCGCGTTCTTTGCGACAGGGCGGGGATGTTGACTTTCCTACTTGCGGAACAACCGTGGAGAAGTCTAGCGTCTCTGGTTTCGCAGTCTAGCCTCTGGGTTACGATGCGGGTGCCCCACTCATTCGCGTACTTTGCGAATGAGTGGGCGCTGCGTGCTGCTTTCGTCAGTAAAGCTTTCCGGCGGACGCGCTTTGATCTCCAGTCGCCACTCCTGAAAGTTGACCCGGACCAGACCTCGCTCACCTTGCAAAACGCTGTTTGACGACCTTCATCACCACCGAGGGATCGCCCACTTCCGGTTCGGTAATGAGCAGATGAAAATGTTTCGGCTTCACGACATATCCGTGTACGACGAAGCGGTACTTGCGGCTGGCGGCGGTAGCAACTGCAGGTAATGAAATGCAGGTGCGCGATGCCATAGTAACGAACAAGTCCCTTCGTCATCCCGTAAGAGTAGCGACAAGGGTCGAGTTTTTACGGTGATCCCCATACATCCCGATGGTGACGAAACCCACTCATTCGCAAAGTACGCGAATGAGTGGGGCACCCGGCCTTCTCATCCCATCTGATTACAGGCTTCGCGCTCCCTCGTGCGTAGGCTCCTGCGGACATGCGTGCTGGACATCACAGCCCACTGCCATCGGCGGTGCTACCATTATTAATGGCGCAATGGGGCGGAGCGGTATTGAGATCATGGTGATCCCTCTCATTGACGGGAAGGAGGTAGAACGATGTCCACGCTTGCGTTTGCGAAGAAAACCTATGCGGTCGACACAGACGAATATCTTTCGGACTTTAATGCTTGGGATGAGAATTTCGCTCGAGTCATGGCACCGAAAGCGGGAATCATCAGCGGGCTGAGCGAAGATCAGTGGAGGATAATCTACTTTATTCGCGACCACTACAAGAAAACGGGAAAGTGCCCGCTGGTCTATGAAACCGCGCGCATGAACCGCTTGCACCTGCAGGAACTCAAGAACCTGTTCCCGGCTGGGTATCTGCGCGGTGTCTGCAAGCTTGCGGGTATCACCTACAAGGAAGCCTACTTGGACCAGTCCTGGGCCGAGGGCTTCGCCGAACAGGTCGCTGAAGGTGAAGAGGGGAAGACGTACGAGATCAACGTTCGTGGTTTTCTGGTTAATCCTTTCCAATGGGACAAGCGATATGCCCTGCATCGGGCTTGGGAGATGAAGATGCCCAAGCTCACCGAGAAACATTGGCAGATCATTGAATTCCTACGGCAGAGGTTTGCAAAAGACAACATCGTGCCAACTGTGTACGAAACCTGCGAGATGAACCTCATAGACCTCGATGAGCTGCAAAAGTTGTTTCCGGACGGATATCACCGCGGTGCGGTCAAGATTGCCGGCCTGAGGGTGAGATAGCGGACCGCTGATGGTGATGGGTTTCGGGGCAGCAGGCTTAGAGTTTGGGCGCGGGTTTGTCTCTGGGAGGAGCTTCTCGCGCTTTTCGAAGAAGTGGCCTGCCGAACCGCCGACACCGATTCGCGACCTTCCACAATTCAGGCCCCGGCGGCGCGCGCGATCTTCTCGGCCAGCTTGCTGTTGAACTTCGCGGTGTCGATGACGAAGCGCTCGTGCGTGCCTTCGGAAATCGTGTCGATGCCGTCGTCGGCCACGACCGAGAAGCTGAGCTTGCGGCCTTCGACCTTCTCCAGCTTTACGCGGACGGTCACGGTCATTCCCGGTGGCGTCGCGGCGGAATGAGTGAAGTTGACCAGCGTGCCGACGCTCTGCTCGTTCGGCCAATCGAGATGGGGAAGGATGGCCAGCAGACAGGCCCATTCCAACAGCCCAACCATGTAGCCCGTGGCCAGTACCTTGGGCATCAACTGGAACTCCGGAGATTCCGGGTAGAGGTAGGGGACGGTTTTGTTTTCGGGCACGCGAAACTTGAACTCAAAGGTGAGGCCGGGCTGCAACGTATCTTTCATGGGTGGCTCCTGTTATGAGGGACATGGTAAGGCATGATGGCGGGTTAGTGTCCGCTGTAGTAGGCGAGATTCGAGTCGTCGCCTTCCCATTCCGAGAGGCTGGCCCGCATTTCGCCGAGTAAACGAAATTCATCGTCAAACTCAGCGGCAACAACGCGTTGGTCCTGGCCGTCAATATAGCGGAGCACGTAACGTCTTTCCGCCAAGGCGAGCGCGTCGATGGGCTTGCTGTCGTCGAACTCGGCGCCAATTTGTGAAAGCAACTGCGCGAGCGAATACTTCACTCCCCGGATCGCAAGGCTCTGCGCGCCGCTGCCCAGCGGCCCAAAGTGGCGCTCGATAGCGTCCCGGTCTCGCGGCGTATTCATCGTGACCTGGTCAAAATCAACGCGGAAGGTCTTAAAGCCTAGGTGCCGTCCCTTGCGGGACTCGATTGGTTCCACTTCCGCCTACCCGGCACTGCCGTGCCGGGCTTTCCGGTTCCGCCGCTTCGCGGCTAATGCACACTTATCCCAGAACCGTGATGAGCCCATCCAGCGTGTCCACGGTGACGTCCGGCTTGACTCCCAATTCGTCTTCAGGAAGCTTGCCCCGGTTTACCCAGCACGTCCAGAGCCCGAAGGACTTGGCGCCCGCAATGTCCCAGAAATTCGACGATACGAACGCGATCGCATTGTCGGGTACGGCAAGATGCTGCGAAGCCAGGGCGTACACGCGCGGGCTCGATTTGTAGATCTTCACTTCGTCAACGCTGATCACGTCGGCGAACACGCCTTTCAGCCCCGCGCTCTCCACGGCGGCAGCGAGCATTCGCGGCGAGCCATTTGATAAGATCGCCAACTTATATTGCGACAGCTTACCCAATGCCGACTTTACCTCGGGAAAGGTATCTAAGCGCAGATAAGATTCCATCAACTCTCGGCGGATCTCGGTCGGGCAAGCGAGGTTCAGACTGCGGCAGGCAAATACCAGCGCCGACTCGGTCACCATCCAAAAATCTTCGTACCGCCCCATGAGGCTGCGCAGCCAGGTGTACTCCAGTTGCTTGGCGCGCCACAGCTTGCTCAGTTCAGCGCCTTGGCCAGGAAACTTGCGGTTGCACAGTGCAATCACCGAGTGCACGTCGAACAACGTACCGTAAGCGTCGAACGCAATCGCCTGGATGCGAGGTTTCATGGTCGCTCTCCTTTACATTAACCATCGGCGCCAGGTATGGGCGGACGCTGAGCCATGCTTCGGAACCAGTCGTAATAGGCATCCTCGCCGATCCATTCGGCAATATGGCCGCGCGTTTCCGCGATGAACGTGAAGCTGGCGTCGAATTCGTGGGCCACGATGCGCTGGTCCTGTCCATCGTAGTAGCGAACGCAGAAGCGATTCTCCGGTAACGCCTGAATGTCAATCGCCCAGCTGTCTTCGAACGCAAGATCCATGCGGGCGAGCAGGGTCGGGAGATCGTATTCCTCGTCCCCGATCACCACCGCCTGCTGGCCCGAGCCCAGTTTCCCGAACCGGCTTTCGATCAAGGCCCGTCCGCGCAATTGAGACATAGCTGGCTCACACTTCCGCCGGCACTTCGTGTGGCCGCTTGAACACCATGTGGATGCCGATGGTGCCGTAAGCGACGCCGTCCTTGTTGGGCGCGATCAACGGAATCGAACTTACCAGCTCCCATCCGTCGGCGCCGGCGCCGTTGATCCACGAATCCAGGCCGCTGACCATGCCCTCTTCGCTCTCGCTGAAAACCACCATCCGATCGAAATATTCCCACTGCATCGTTTTGACTCCTTCGTGACATCAATGTTCTGCACGTAGTTATGAATTGTCATCCTGAGCGAAGCGAAGGACCTGCTGTGCGCTGCAAAAAGCAGGTCCTTCCCCTTCGACAAGCTCAGGTTCAGGATGACAAATTATGAACGTGTCGGTGGCGCAGCGCCAGTCTGGCCTTCACCACTGTTCCTAGGCAACCTGGGCCTTGCCCCAGCGTTCGTTCAGCCAGCTTGCGGTGACGGCCAGCACCTCGTAGTTGAATTTAAGATCCATGTGGTTGAACCAGCGCGGCAGGTAGCGGATAAAGCCGTTGTCATGCTGAACCTCGGGGTGCAGGTCGTTCTTGACATAGCGCAACTCGGACTTCGCAAGGCTCGCCTGCAGTCCTTGCGCACCTTGGAGAATGGCGGGGATATCGCGCTCGGCATACAGCAGCAGACAAGGACGATCATGGGGCGCCACCGGACCCAAAGCATCCAGCAACTCGACCACATACCCGGCGTAAGGCTCACGTACGGTGGGACTGGGAAACGTCTCGAACATCCACTTGCCTTGCGGCGAGATGGCCGCCACCACCGAGGGCGAAATCGCGACCATGCAATCCGCCGACGACATCAACGCCAGCCTGCCTCCCAGGCTGATGCCGAGAGCCGCGGCCGGGCCGAAGCGGCGCACGTAGCGAATCGCAGACTCGACCTCGTCGCGCATCACCGGACCGATGGCGGTGCTATTCTCACCGTGACCGCAGAGGTCGATGGCCAGCGTGGCGATACCAGCTTCTCCCAGGGTGACGGCAATTCCGAGCATGTGCTCCTTGGTTCCGCCATAGGGAGGGATGAGGACAGCGCTGCCTAGCGCAGAGTACGGCGCGAGCAGGTAGGCGGGAATGCTGTGGCCGTCGGTGGCGGCCAAGGTCGTGACGCGCTCCACGTTCATCGGACACCTCAGTGTGTAACTTCTCTTCCGTGGAGATCTGCCTTAACAGGCTGCGGAAGAACTGGTTTCGTATCAGGGTATCGCTTTAGCGATACCGCAAGTTTCTTAAAATCAGATGCCCCTTTAGGGGCTGGGCACGGGATACCAATTTCTTCCGCAACCTGTTAAGGCGCAACCGTGCTCATCCAGTCCAGTACTTTATCGATCAGCGTAGACTCGTGATTCTCATAGCCGTCTTCGGCGCCCTCAATGCTCACCAACACGGCGGTAGGACCGGCTGCGGCCTGCAGCCTTTTGCCGATGTCCGGTGCAATCAGCTTATCGGCCGTGCCTTGCACGATGAGAATCGGGTTCTTCACCTTGGCCAGGTTCGTGTAAGGATTCGACCGCCGATCCGGACCGCGCATGCTGAGAAGATATTGGGGAGTGTACAGCGCTTTGCCGATGGGGCCGAGGTCCACCGTCATCATCTCATCTGGGTGTCCGGCCTGCTGCAGCTTCAAGGCTTCATCCACGGAGGCCTGCGCCTTCTCCTTTCCGAATTGCCACACATTCCACTCAAAGAGGTCGCCTGGGCCACTCACCAGGATCGTGGCAGCAATGTCGGGGTCGCCGCTCGAGACCTGATAGTAGAGCACGCGATTTGTGCCCATGCTTTGCCCGAGCAAAACCAGGCGCTTGTGGCCGAGTTGCCGCAGATAGGCTGCGCCGGCTGCGATATCGGACTGGTTATCGGTAAAGGAGGATTTCTTGGGACCGGCATCATGATCGCGCATGTTCAATGCGAGGGTGTCGTAGCCAGCCTGGGCTGCCGCCTCACCGAGTTTCGCGAAGTAGGCGCCATAGAACGTGCCGCCGTAGCCATGGATCAGCAACAGGGCGCTCGGACGCGGCTTCGCGGCGTGAAAGACGATGCCGTGCAGGCGTACACCATCGGTGGTGCGCAAGGCTACTAGTTCGGAAGAAGAACACGCCCCACTCGTCGAGAGGCGCGCAGGTGGCGCCTGTCCCAGTGCCCATGCAACCGGCCATGCGATACACAGCGGAAGCAGGGCGTTCGACAGCAATCTGCGAAGTTTCGGCATTCTAGAAACTCCCACGATGGCCTAGGACTTGTTTTCTGACAGGACACCGGCTTGCTTCATTTTGGCTTCCGCTTCGGCCAAGCGAGCGCGCAGGGCCTTGTCTCGCTCCCAGCGCGCGGTCACATCCTGCAGGCTGGCGGCTATGCCCAGGACCCGCCCGTCGGCATCCTTGAGCAACACGACGTTGAACTCGACCGAGATGCGGCGACCGTCTTTGGCGAGCGCCGGGACGGAAAGCACGCTGCTGCCGTACTTGGTGACCCCGCTTGCCATGACCTTGTCGTAGCCCTCCCAGTGACGCGGCCGGTGCTTCTCGGGAATAATCATGTCCATGGACTTGCCGAGCGCCTCCTCGGCACTCCAACCGAATATCGTCTCCGCGCCGGCATTCCACAACCGCATGATGCCCTCGCGATCCCCAACAATGATGGCGATCGAACTCTGTTCCACAATCTTTTCGCAGAGCCACTGATGAGCGGGGAAGTCATTCATGGAGATCTCCCAGGGAAACGCGGATACAGTTTTACCTCATTTCCGAGGCGGAGGACCACAGAATCTTTGCGAAGAGCAAGGGCCGAAGGGTGGCTGATACGCACACGGAAACCGCGGCTGCCGGCCGATCTTTCTGCGGCGCGATAAGTGCGAGACGGGGCAAGCCCCGTCTCTACACGGATTCGGAATCGTTAACCGGTGCCAGTCTTCAGCGGGGCGCCCGGTTGCGGAGCCCCCGGCTCTCTCTGCTTCAACACACGGCGCAGCAGCTTCCCTGTGGGTGTACGGGGGAGTTCGCTTACGATCACGATTTCCCGAGGCAGCTTGTAGGTCGCAATCTTGCCCTTGCAAAAGGCAAGCAGCTCTTCGGGGCTGAGAGTTTGGTCGGGCTTCAACACCACGAAGGCTTTGGCAATTTGGCCGCGCACTTCGTCGGGTACGCCAATGACACCGACTTCGGAAACCGCCGGATGGGCGGCGAGGGTGACCTCAATTTCCTCGGGCCCGATGCGGTAGCCAGAACTCTTGATGATGTCGTCCTCGCGCGACACAAACCAGAAGTAGCCTTCCTCGTCGACATAGACAAAGTCACCGGCCCGATTCCAGCCCTCGGAGTTGACGGCATGCCGCTGTTTGTCGGGATCGCGCCAATAGATCGTGCCCGTCGGTCCGCGAGCCATAAAGTGGCCGATGTTGCCCGCTTTGGGTTCCTTTCCTTCTTCGTCGAGGACTTTCAGTTCGTAGCCTGGTACTGCCTGGCCGAAGGAGCCAGGCTTGGCCTTGCGGCTGACCACGTTGGAGGCGAAGACATACATCATCTCCGTCGTGCCCAAGCCCTCGAAGATCTCAAGACCGAATTTCTCCTTCCACGCATGATAGGTCGGGGCAGTCAGGCTCTCGCCGCCGCCAGTGCAAACGCGCAGGCTGCTGAGATTGAATTTGGTTTTCGCGTCCGGCACCTGCAGCATCTTGCGGTAGGCGGTGGGGGCTAAAGTCAAAATTGAGATTTTGTGCTTTTGAATCGTGTCGAACATCTTTTCCGGGTCGAACTTGGCGATGAGCGAGGCCGCCGCACCAAAGCGGAAGGGGATGGTAGCGTAGCTGGAGTATCCCGCCCCAAAAGCCAGTGGGGCCGACCCGCCGACAACGTCGTTCTCCGTAACCTTCCAGCCGTACTTCCCGAAACTGTCAGGCACGATCAGCAGTTCCTCCACAAAGTGGACGGTCCCTTTGGGTCGTCCAGTTGTGCCCGAGGTGTAGAGCAGCAGGCCCACGTCTTCGCGATTGCGGAGGACGGGATCGACGTTTGGATTGCCGGATTGCAGCAGTTCGCCGTAGGCCAGGAATCCCTTGGCCTTGGCCTCGGCAGCATCGCCCCCGACCACAATGATGTGCTGGACCGTCTGAAGGTTCTCTTTCGCCGCCTCGACTTCGCCCAGAAGCGCGGCGCTGACGATGATCGCTACCGCCTCCGAGTCGTTGGCAACGTGAGCGATCTCGTTGCGCGAGAACAGTGGCGACGTAGGCGTGCAAACCGCTCCCAGCTTAAGGATCGCGAAGTTGGCAACCAGGGCCGGCGGGATGTTCGGCGTGCGCAGAATGATGCGGTCGCCTTCCTTCACTCCCAGGTCGCGTAGCGCGCTGGCGAGCTTGTTGGCGTTAGTAAGGAGCTGACTGTAGGTAATCCGCTGGTCGTCGAAGAGCACGGCGATGCGGTCACCCCTACCGGCAGCGACGGCTTTGCCGAGCAGTTCTTCCGTAGGGTTGAACCTTGGAGCATAGGTCGCGAACTCCGGCAGCGCATAGACACGTTTCGGCCAGAACTCGCGTGGGGGTAGATACTCAGCCATCTTGGAATTCTCCTTATCCCACTTTGCCTACCGGGACTGCGGCAGTCTGAGCAACCAGATCCTCCAGAGCCTGCTCCACGCGTATGGTGCCGCGCTGGGCATCGGTCCGCGGGAAAGCCATGGTGGGATAGCGGTCGCCCTCGAAGACCAGCAGCGCGGGAACGGTGGTTCCAAAGTCGTCTACCAGCGCGCCTTTTGCGCCGAAGACCGGGCGCACACTGGCATCCGGCCCGCTGACCGATTTGTGATAGATGGGGAAGCGGTCTTTGACGCCGGCAACGTCGACGGCTTTGCAATCCACACCCGCAGCCTGCAACTGCTTCACCAAGTCGAGGGCTCGCTTGATGTCGCACGGGAACGTCTCGCCCGGCTTCTGGGCGGAACTGTAATAGAACTCCGCTCGTTTGGCGCCGGCGCTGGCTGCGACCGCGGCCTTGGCAGCCACCGGCTGGGGCGGCACATACGTCTTGCCGCTGGCCTCGTAGACGTCACACTCCGTCCAGCCTTGCAGCGTGATCGAGAGGGTAAACGGCCACTCCCGCTTCACACACTTGCCGAGGTAGGCCTTTTGAATGTTGGGATCCAGCGCCCCGCGCAGATGCTTGCAGCGGACGCACAGGCAGTCACTGTTGTAATTAGCCATGGTTGTCTCCAGTTATCCTTCAATGGGATCCGGCAACGATGAATTTCGGTTTGCTGCCTACAAGGTCTTCCTTCTTCAGCGGATGACCGCTGAGTATCTTACCTCGTATGTTACGTTCCATGGGGATGGGTTTGCAGACCGCGTCCTTGCGGGCGCGCGGCGCGGACCGGGTCAGTCCCGGACCGGAAATCGGAGAATAGTCCTGCTTCTCGGCGAAGCCGGGCAACAGGTCCGCGGGACCCTTCGCTTCCTCGGGCCCGGACACACACCCGCCTCCCTGGGTTTCAATACGCCAGATGGTTCTGCAATCGGCACACTGGGTTGTCCCCTTGAAGTTCCAGAAAGGATACGGATCGAGGTAATTCTTAGTTTTACACTTCGGGCAAATGAGCAGCATAGTTGGTCTCCGTCAAATACATTCTTGTTCTTCGAGTCGCTTGAGATCCGCGGACGACAACCCGGCCACCTCGCCCAGGATGCGCTCGTTGTCGGCGCCCACCGGCTTCAGCGCCCACTTCAGGCGCGGCGGTGTGGCCGACATCTTGTATCCCGGCGCCTGGTGCAACAGTTCACCGTAGGTCGGGTCATCCAGCCAGCGCAGCGAGCCGCGCTCGTTCCAGTGCGGGTGGTTGGCGACCTCTTTCGCGTTCCACACCGGCTGATTCAGGATGTTATTGGTGTCCATAACCGCCGCTACCTGCTCCTTCGTCTTATCCGCCGCCCACTTCTCCAGAGCTGGATAAATCTCCATCTGGCTTTGGGCCTTGATCCGGATGTCAGCCTTGGCGTACTTGGTAGCCAGCGTGCTTTCACCCACGGCTTTGCACAGGCGAGCGAAGTCCTCGTCCTTATAAGCGCTGATCATGATGTAACCCTCTTCCAGTTCCTGAGGATTCTCGGAATTGGGGTAGGAGGACTTGCCGCACTTGATGATGCCGTGGACGCACAACTGGGTATCCCAGTTGCCCCAGCGCTCCCGGGTGATGCCGTGCTTGCCATAGAGCGGCAAGGCATACTCGAGTTGGCGGGTGACGCCGTGCACCTGCGAGTACTCGGTAAAGGTGCCCTCGCCGGAGACGTGATCGCGCCAGTACAGCGCTGCCAGAACCTGCGTGGCGCCCATCATGCCGCCCCAGTAGTCGGCGAGCCAAATCGTGTGCTTGGCCGGCGCGCCGCCCAAGTACTCCTGCTTGCCGGTCATGCCGAAGTTGCCACCCTGCGACTGTCCGAGAATGTCGTAAGAAGCGCGGACACGTCCCGGTCCCCAGCCGCCAAAACCACCGAGCCAGCAGTAGATGAGCCGGGAATTGATCTCCTTTAACTGACGGTATCCGATGCCCCAGCGGTCGAAAGTGCCGGGGCGGTAGTTTTCCACGAACACGTCGGACTTGGCGGCCAGCTTCTTGACCAGCGCCTGTCCTTCCGGCTTGTGGAAGTCGATGGAGACGAAATACTCGTTCGGGTTCGCCCCCACGAAGCCCAACCCCGTGCCGCGCTCCGGTACCCACCTGGAAAGGGGATAGAGGAAGGGCTCGTTGAACGGAGTGGTGTGGCGCATCGCCTCGCCACGCCGGGGCGCCTCGATCTTGATGACTTCGGCGCCAAGTTCGGCGAGGTAGGAAGCGCAGGAGGGGCCCAAAATGTACTGGGTACAGGACAACACCCGGTATCCCTTCAGCACTTCGGGCTTGGAGAATTCCTTCTTGGGATTGAAGGCTTCCCGGCAGAACTCCTCGAATGACTGTGTCTTATTAATAGGTTGTGTTGCCATTCCATTCCTCCTGCGTCAAATGACGTGGGCTTTCTGCAGCCGGGCAAAATCCTCGCCCGTGAAACCGAGCAGCCGCCGAAATACATCCTGGTTGTCGTAGCCGGTCGGGCGGCCGAGCCATTTCAGCCTTCCCGGAGTCTTGTGCTGCTGGTAGGGAGTGGTGCCATAAAGAATCTTGCCGTAGTGCGGCGACTCATACTCGGCCACATGTTGGCGATACTTGAAGTGCGGATATTCCGCCACCTCGTTGACATAGAGCACGCCGCCCGACGCCACTTGCTGCTTCGAGAGCTTGCGCTCAGCGTCGGCGCGCGGATTGTCCTTGAGCCACTCGCCCAGCAGGGTGTAGGTCTTTACCTGTTGGTTGTGGGCCAGACGGTCCGCAACCTCCCGGAGGCGTTGGTCGCCGAGGATCTCTTCCTCCACCGCGGGGTACTCGTCGCCCACCGTGCGCCAGATGCGGTACCAGAGGCGGTCATGGCCGCCGCCCACCATCATGTAGCCGTCCTTGCAGGGGTTGACGGCATAGATATTGATGGCCAGGTCCCAGTTGCCATACCGCGGACGAATGCTACCATCCATCGAGTACCATGCCCAACTGTAATCGAGGATGCGGATGATGGCTTCCGCCGACGTCGCCTCGACAAACTGCCCTTCGCCCGAGACGTTCTCGCGATACATGAGAGCCGCCAGAATGCCCATGGCCGCGCAGCTGCCGCCGACGTGGTCCGCCATCCACAGCGCGGAACGGGTTGGCTGCCCGCCGAATTCCTTGGGATCTCCGGTGCCGTGAACGAACCCGCAGGCGGACTGGGCGATCGGATCCAGCATCCCCGGTTTGTCTTTCAGAGGACCCCACTGTCCGCGCTGGCCGACCCAGCAGTAAATCAGGCGAGGATTGAGCTCACGCAACTGGCGATAGCCGATTCCCCACTCGTCCCACTGCCCAGGAGGCGCGTTTTCGATGATCACGTCGGTATGGATGGCCAGATCCCGCAGAATCTTGCGGCCCTCTTCGGTCTCCACATTCAGCGTGATCGAGGACTTGTTGCGCATCTCATGGAGAAACTGGGCGCCGACTTTCTCGCCGGTTTCTTTGTCCTCGAACATGTATTCCTGGCGGCCAAAAGGTGTCAGCTTACGCAGCGGATCGCCTCCCGGGGGCTCGACCTGGATGACCTCGGCCCCCAACTCGGAAAGCTGGGAGGAGCACCAGTGCCCGATCATCATGCTGGTCGTGCAATCCAGCACGCGCAGGCGGGAAAGCGCTTCCGGTTTTTCGAAATTGTGTTCCGGGCGCAGGATTGACTCCAGGAAGAGCGGATACGCCTTGGCCTGGTCGCTGAGTCCCGCGTAGACTTCTTCCGGTTTTGCTGTCGGGATCGCGGGCCAAGCTGCAACTTTAGATTCAGCTGCTGCCATGAGATGGCCTCCTAATGCTGTGGTTCCTCTTGCAATCCGCTTTTGGGGCGGCGGATGATTATATGAAACTTTCGTGCAAAAGCAGGCACGAATTTTGGTGTGGTTCTGAAATCCTGTCTGTGATCCTGGTCACGCTCATTAGTGATAGTCCGCATTGAAAGGCCGCCGGTCGACCTGCATGTAAGCGACCCGGCTCCCAGACAGATGTGACGTTACCGCCATATGGATTACGCCAAGGTTGGCGAGTTGATGCAGCCTCTAGTGCGCAGCGAGGGACGGCTGATTTGCCGCGTCTGCTTGTGCACTCGGCGCCGTGGTTCCGGGACCAGCGACCGTGAAACCGCTCTAGGCTCTGCGCGGTACCGGTTGACGGGCTTCGTTCAACAGCACCAAGGTCATGTTGCTGCGCTTGCTGTCGCGCTCCGCTTGGATGGCTTCGAGGCGCAAGCGCCACGGCGTGAGATCGAAAGGCTGCTCGGCGGGTCTCGCGACGTATGTGTCAATCAACTCGCGGTAAAAGCGGACGATGCTACCCACTAAGGGCACAGGATACTCACGCCCCTGGATCTTCAGGCAGTGGACGCCCAGGTCAATGAGCGGCGGGATATCGTTCAGGTAAAAGAAGGCGTCATTCTTGAGCGTGATCGCGGGCTCGAGCAGCTCCTTGCCATCGAGCAGTTCCCACTGTTCCAGGCAGACGCGGTAATCCAAGCCGCCGCGGTTGGGGCTGCCGCGGAACACGTCTTTGCCGAAATCGTCGGCTGTCCGCTCCAACCGGATATACGGCGACATCCAGCACTTGCCCAGGTAGGTGTAGCACTTGTTGGCATGAATCAGGATTTCGATGCCCACATCGATATTCGCCTCACGCGAAGTCAGTTCCCCCAGCGTGAGCTTGGTGTCGGCCACTACTTGTGAAATCCCGATCGAGCGATAGAACATCACGTCTTCGTTGTTCAGGATGTTGGCGCCGATGCTGGCGTGCAGAACGAGCTCGGGGAAACGGCGGTGCACCTGCGCGATCGCGCCCACGTCGGTCATGATCGCTCCGTCGATGCCCCAACCGACGAACTTCTCCATCTTCTTCAGCAGAGCGGGGATTTCCGACGACTGCATATTGGTGTTGATGGCAACGCGAATCTTGGCTCCCCCGGAGTGGACGATCTCTGTGGCTTCATGCACTTTCTCGTCGGAAAGTTCGTAGGCGTCACGCCGCCGGCTCCAGCCGCGCGCTCCCACGTAGATTGCATTGGCGCCGTTTTCCACGGCCGCCTTTGCCATTTCCAGGTTTCCTGCAGGCGCTAATAGCTCAACCATCGCTCACCTCGAACCCTTCAAAAAGAGAAAAACAAATCGCTCAGCAGGCCACAGCCGGTTGCGTGCGTTTGCCGACATACTCGGCGCCGGTGCGGCCGAAATAAAAACCGTTGCACAAACCCACAGCCGTGTGCTCGCCAATCATAATCCACGCGGACTCGTCCTCGGTGCCATCCCCGGCCATGGCCCGCTCCAGCGCCGCACGATAAATCTTGGCAATCTTCAGACGGTATTCAGGAGTCTCATAGGCCGCCTCGATCCGGAACACATTGTGCCCCGCCGCGATGAGTGCTGGCAAATGCTCGAGCATGCACACGTCTTTGCCGCTCAGCACGCCCTTTCCCACCGACCGCATAGCCCAGTCGCCCTGCTTGAGGAATAAATTTTTCTGGCACAGCGTCGGGCATTTCTCCGGCCATTTCTGCTCGTATTCCAGTAAGAAGCAGTAATCGGAAACGCCCAGTGGCATTTTGCCGTGAACCACCAGTTCTGCCGGAATACCGACGCTGCTCGTGATAGCTCCCACTTCGTCGAGGCTGATCTCGTAGTTCGGCGTAAAGCGGACCGCACCGTACTCCTTCAACACCTCGGCGCCCGCGTCGGTGTAAACGTTGGCAAATCCGCCGACGTGCGCCGGCATGCCGGGAAACTGCTCATGCACCATGCGGAGCACGCCGAGGTTATGGACTTCGACCGCATCGGCGCCGGCCGCGGCTGCCGTCTCCAACGCCTTCTGCACCTTGGGCAGCACGTCATTGCGCGGCGCCGCATACGAGGTCACGTAGGCACGCAGGCCCTGGCCCTTTACCAGCGCGATGCCTTCCTCGAGGTCGTCCAGGCGCTCCAGAAAGTTGTCCTCGTAGATGCGGCAGTAAATGTTGCCCAGATAAACCGCATCATAAGCACTTAGGTCCGATTCGCGGAGGTTTCGCAGGTTGGAGATCGTCGTATTAAGTTCAAAGGGGCCCATTCAACGTCCTTGTACAGTCCACATCACGGGCAGCGCAGCCCGGTTCCCATTGGTCTTCTGATCGGCCTTCTGATCGGCCTTCAGATCGGTCTTCCGATCGCTCTTCTGACCGCATTTCCAGGCGTCCGCAGCCACACGGTACGCCCCAATGATAGCACCCACCATCTCCGCCGGAAGGCTGCGGCCTTGGATCTTGATCACGTCCACGCCCGCATCGAGGAACGCCCCGAGTTCTGCCACCTGGCTGATCTGCCAACTGGGAAACAACCGCTGGTCAGCCTCCACGCCATCTTTCAACAACGTCCACGGCTGCTCGCAGATACGGAAACAACTGCCCACTCCGCCGCGTTTGACGCTGCCACCTAAACGTGTTGACCGGTAGCCCTGCTCCGCCGCGGCGAAGTTCAAATAGCTGGGCATCCAACACTTTCCGAGCTGAATGAACTCCTGCACCATGTGCAGCATGACCTCGATCTGGATCGAGGCCTTCGCCTTCACCGCCGCAATTTCCTGCGGCTCAACATACCCCGGCAGCACCACCGCAGTCGCGCCCAGGTCCTGGTAGAAGAGGGCGTCGCTCGTGTTCAGCGCACCGCAGCCGATGCTGGCGGTGATGGCCAATCCCGGCAGCTTCTGCCTGACCTCGCGCAGAAACCCGACGTCGTTCAGGATCACAGCATGCAGTCCCCAGTCCGCCAATTCGGCCAGTTGCTGCAGCAGCGACTGGCGCTCCTGCGGCTTGGGGATGATGTTTGCCGCGAGGTGTACCTTTTTCCCGAGGGTATGAGCGAGCTCGATGCACCTTCGCAACTGCTCACGGTCAAACTCGCCTCGCGCGCCGCCACGGCTCCAACCCCTCAATCCCACGTACACCGCGTCCGCGCCCGCCTGAAACGCCTGCTTGGCCGCCTCGAGATTGCCGGCGGGAGCCAGCAGCGTGGCACACCTCTTGGGCGAACCAATGCCGCCGCCCTTCGCGGTGGAAAGAGGGCTGGCCTTCACAGGTTCATAGCCCGGGATTCGGTGTTCAACATTCAAGTTGGCTCCGATTGTTCCCTCAGTCTGTGAGCAATGTCACACCGACATGTGACGGGCAGGCATTGCCGTTCTTCTACTTCTCCGTGCGCCGATTGGAACCGGTTTCGCCATCGTTTAGAGTGTAATGCCCGCCCTGTGATGTGTCACCTGTTGACAGGCCCGAGACCGGCGCAGCCTCTACAAAAAACCCGAACTTACCGAAAGTTCCTCAGAACTGGTTCGGCGTCGGTCGCAATAAAGCGTTACCATCGATCTGCGATTCGGACTTATTCGGACTATGATCGGAGACCGCGATGGAACCGTTCCGCTTTCATCTTTTCGTCTGCACGCAGCAAAAACCAGAAGGCGTCCCGTCCTGCCCGGCCAGCGGGTCGTTCGCTGTGCTCGGCGCGCTCGATCGCGAGATAGAGGTGCGCGGCCTCGACCCTGATGTGCAACTCACTACCTGCGGATGCATGGGGCTATGCGATGAAGGTCCAGTGATGGTCGCCTATCCGGCAGGGGTGTGGTACCGGCGCGTGCAACCTTCGGATGTGTCCGAAATCGTCGATACGCATCTGCGCGGGGGCAAGCCCGTCGATCGTCTGGGTTGGACCGATGCCGCTGCGATGAAGGCCATGTCGGTCGAACATGGCGAAAAGTTCCGTGCGGCAATGGCTGCCCGCGAGAAAGCAGGGGTGCTGCCCGATCGCCTCGATCAGATGATCCGCGGCTACTGGCCGAGCCGCTGCCTGCTGACGGCGCTTGAGCTCGACATCTTTACCGCCGTCGGGGACGGAGCCACTGCCGAACAGGTCGGAACCAAAGTCCACGCAAATGCGCGCGCCGCAGGCATGCTGCTCAATGCGCTGGTCGCCCTGGGATTGCTCGCGAAAAGCGGCGACGATTACAAGAACACGTCCGAGTCGGCACGCTTCTTTGTTCAGGGTTCCAAGGACAACCACCGCGAGGGTCTGCTGCACACCGCCAACATCTGGCATCGCTGGAGCACTCTGACCGACGCCGTCCGCAGCGGTACGCGCATCCCGATCGATCTTCGCAAGGATGCCCGCGACGACACCTCCGCGTGGACGCGCAACTTTATTGCCGGCATGCAACGCCACGCCAAAGATCGCGCCCCGCTGGTCGTGAAGGCGCTGGGCACAGCCGGGGTTCGACGTATCCTCGATCTTGGCGGCGGCTCCGGCGCATACTCCATCGCGTTCGCCAAAGCTTGTCCCGACGTGCAGTGCGAGATCCTTGACCTCCCGGAGGTCGTACCGCTCACCGCCGAATACGTCAGCCAGGCCGGCGTCTCAGCGCAAGTCAGACTTCGCCCAGGAGACATGCTGCAGGACGACTTTGGCTCCGGCTACGACATCATCATGCTGAACGCGATCTGCCACATGTTTTCCGAGGAGCAGAATCAGGATATCTTCCGCCGCGCAACTCTGGCACTCGCGCCGAAGGGCCGCCTGGTCGTGCAAGACTTCATCCTCAATCCCGACAAAGCCGGGCCGCAACAGGCGGCACTGTTCTCGCTGAACATGCTCGTCAATACCGACGCTGGCGCCAGTTACAGCGAGGTCGAATACATGCGCTGGATGAAGGCTGCGGGGTTCGCCGAGGTCAACCGGGTCAACCTGCCCGGGCCTAGCGATCTGATTGTGGGATTGGTGAAATAAGAAATTGAGGTGGTAATCGAAAGCCGTGGAAACCTACTTGATATGCAGCCTGCGGAGAAACTTTCGGTCGGGCTCGCTAAACTCTAACTCGCCGTCTTGAGGCGGGTCTTCGTGGGCCGCGTCTTTGGGATTGCAGAACCCTGGCCTCGGGTCCACGACGATCAGGGTTTGTCCAGCGCCAACCGCGATCAGATAATCGGGATCGACATTCTTCAGAAGAGCGATGAGCTCGCGCACCTTCATGGGCGAGCTTAGTTCCTGGTCGCTTCTGTGATCATCCACCATCGCGCGCCCCCACCCCGATGTGGCGGCTAGCCAAAGCGCCTTCTAGGTTAGTCCACCGCTGCCCTATGTGTCAGTGATTACAGTCACATTCTTTGTGAGTGGACAGCGTGGGTGCGGTGGCGAATGCGATCCAACGAATAACCGGCGCGGTGAGGTCTGGCAGAGACCTGTCACTTACAGTTCGCGCACAGTCGGGGCAGTACAGGCGACCCCCTCACAAGACGATGGCGGCAGCTCCGTCGATGGAATCCTCTTTGACCGCAAGCAAAGCTTCGTTGGCCTGATCGAGTGGGAAGGCAGTTACTTTCGGCCTCAGACCGATCTCGCTTGCAATCTGGAGAAAATCCCGAGCGTCGGCACGCGTCATGTTCGCGACACTGCGAAGCTGGCGCTCGCCCCACAGCAGGCGATCGTAGTCAAACTGGGGAATCCGGTCCAGGTGAATGGCGTTGATGGCGACCACTCCTCCCTTTCGCAGGCTGGCGAGAGCTGCGACTACGACATCGCCACTGGGAGCGAAAGTCACTGCACAATCGAGTTCCGCGGGCGGCCGGTCGGTCTCACTTCCCACCCACGCCGCCCCAAGCGAAGCTGCTAACTGCCGATGAGTCGCTCCTCGCGTGGAGACGTACACCTCGCAATTCCAGAAGCGCAAGACGGCGATGGCCAGATGGGCCGAAGCGCCGAAGCCGAACAGTCCGACACGGTCGCCCGGCTTGACGCCAGCCACGCGCAGGCTGCGAAAACCAATAATGCCTGCGCACAACAGCGGGGCAGCGTGCAAATCGCCCAGTCGATCGGGAAGAGGAAAAGTGAAATCGGAGCGAACCACCGCATATTCGGCATAGCCGCCGTCCACGGTGTAGCCAGTGAAGGTGGGTGAATCGCAGAGATTCTCCAGACCGAGGCGACAATACCGGCAGGTGCCGTCGGTTCCGCCAAGCCAGGAAACGCCCACGCGCGTGCCGAGCGGAAGTTCCTGTGTGGCTGCGGCGGCATTTCCGGCCGCATTCCCGGCTACGACTTCGCCGACAATCTGATGTCCCGGGATTACTCCAGGGCGACAAGCTGGCAAGTCGCCTTCGACGATATGCAAATCAGTGCGGCAGACGCCACAGACACGCACCCGCACCAGAACTTGACCGGGCTTCGGTTCCGGCCTCGGGACTTGGCCGATCCGAAGAGGCCCCTTCCGAATTTCTTGAGGCGACGTTAGAGTAGCGGCTTTCATCAACTCAGGGAAGAGGTGCTTCCCCGGCGGAGACAATATACTCCTCCCATTGGGAGCCCGTTTTGAGCAATCAGGTAGTTAGTTTCTCCGTATTGCCGTAATGTGCGATTTGATTGGTGCCGGGAGGGGGAATCGAACCCCCAAGGACCGAAGTCCGGCGGATTTTGAGTCCGCTGCGTCTGCCAGTTCCGCCATCCCGGCATAGTGCGCGTCTAATGCGTCAACCGAAGAGAAGACCAGCTTAATTGACGATTTGAGGCTTTGCAACCGCAGGCGGCTTTTGGTGGTGGCCGACACATTCTGGGGTCCCGGCCAAGGATTCGCGCCCTTGATTCCGTCGAATTTCTGCGAAGGCCCCGCCTTCACCCAGGCTCGGCGAGAATCGTTTTAATACAGACGTTTTTCCATTGAACAGAATATCTCTTCCGTATAGAATTCGAGAGGACTTTTGTGGAACTGCGGCAGGGTAGCGCTATTGGCCACCCCGCGAGCCACGAGGGACCCTTCCCCGAGCCCCGTTATCTCCGCAGGATAATGGGGTTCTGTTTTTAGAAACTGAATGAGTTCTACCGCCAACCCGCCCGCTAGCGTTCCCCGCCTGAGGCGCTCGCTCACGCTCTGGGACCTGATTCTGTACGGCGTCATCGTGATCCAGCCGGTCGCGCCCATGTCGGTGTTCGGGGTGCTCAGCGATCGCGGGCGTGGGCATGTGGTGACGACGATCCTGATCGCTATGGTGGCGATGCTTTTTACCGCCATCAGCTATGGCCGCATGGCGCGCGCTTATCCGAGCGCCGGCTCGGCCTTCACTTACGTTGGCCAGGAAATCAATCCCGCGCTCGGTTACGTCACCGGCTGGAGCATGGTGATGGACTACATGCTCAATCCGATCATCTGTACCATCTGGTGCAGCCAGCAGGCGCACGTGTTTGCTCCCGGCGTGCCCTACTGGGCTTGGGCGGTGTTCTTTGCGCTGGTGTTTACGCTCCTGAATATTCAGGGAGTAAAAACCTCGGCGCGGGTGAACTCGGCGCTGGCTGCGGGGATGGGCGTGGTGATTGCAATTTTCTTTGTGGTCGCGGCACGCTACATTTTCGGGCACCCACACGGCGGCGCGGGCTTCTACACCCGCCCTTTCTATGACCCGACGCTGTGGAACACAAAGGCTGTCCTTGGCGGAACATCGATCGCGGTGCTCACCTACATCGGTTTCGACGGCATCTCCACGCTCTCGGAAGAAGCGGAGAACCCGCGCCGCAACATTCTGCTGGCAACGGTGCTGACTTGCCTGGTGATTGGCATTCTGTCTGCCGTTGAGGTCTACGCCGCGCAGTTGATTTGGCCCGCATCGCAACCTTTTCCGGATGTCGATACCGCCTTCGTTCACGTCGCCGGCCGCGCCTGGCTCCCGATGTTTGGCATCATCGGATTCACCCTGCTGGTCGCCAACTTCGGATCGGGCATGGGCTCGCAGATCGGCGCCGCGCGCCTCCTTTACGGCATGGGACGAAGCAACGCGCTGCCGAAATCGTTTTTCGGGATGGTGGACGCGAAGCATCGAGTGCCGCGTAATAACGTGTTGTTCGTGGGCGCAATCGCGCTGATTGGCGCGTTCGTGATGAGTTACGGACTCGGCGCCGAGATGCTCAATTTCGGCGCGCTCATCGCCTTCATGGGCGTGAACGCGGCCGCTTTTGTGCGCTATGTGGTACGCGATCACAAGAGAACGTTGTCGTTTATCGCGCCCCCTGTCCTCGGGTTCGTGATCTGCTTGTTGCTCTGGTTGAGCCTCAGCACTCCGGCCAAGATCGCCGGCACCATCTGGATGGCTGCAGGCATCGCTTTTGGCGCCTGGAAGACGCGTGGCTTCCGAGGAGACCTGGTCAACTTTGATTTGCCTGCGGACGAATAAGTTTTGTCATCCAGAGCGCAGCGAAGGACCTGCCGTCTTGTGCACTGACAAGAAACCAGATCCTTCGCTGCGCTCAGGATGACAATCGATTAGAAAGTTACTCCACGTTCCATCCGCTGACTTCAGCCTCAGGCTGCGCTGCTCCCAGACCGCTTGCGCGATACGTCGCCGTGATCTCCCGTTTCTCGCCGGGCAGCAGCGAAATGTAATTGTCCTGCCAGACAACCGGTAGAATTTCCTCGCCGCCTTTGCCTTTGTCGAGTTTGAGGCGCACGAAAAAGGCCAGGGTCTTGCTGGGATTCTCCACGATGACGCGGGTTACCTCATCTTCGTTCTTGCCGTTGCGCTCGCTGCGGCTCGATACCTTCAGCTTCACCTCGGGTAACTGAGCCAGTGAAGTGTAGTCCGCATAGGACGCGGTCGGCGTCGTATACCAGTTCGACTTTGCCCAGTCGAGCGTTTCCGGTTTCGTCGAGAGCCAATAGAAGTTCGACCCGACCAACTTGCCGCTGCCATCGGTGACGCGAAGATCGAGAAAGTACGCCGGCGATAGTCCTTCGATCTGCGGAAGCTCAAACACTTTCGCCGTACTGTCGGCGGCCGCATCGACCGCAAGTTCTTTGGAGAACTTCTGCGTTCCATCCAGATTGAACACCCGCGCAGCGAGCTTCAGCCCCTTCGCATCCACATATTGGCTGCTCACCAGCCACACCGAGTGATCGTCGTATCCATAGACTGGGTCGAGCGCCTGCATGGCTTTCTTTGCGCCGAAATATCCGCCGCCCGGGCGCAAATAGTAGTCGTGGAGATGCCAGATCATCGAAGGCCACCCATTGTTCAGCATCCACTGGATGACGCCCGTCGAAGTGTACTTGTTGCGGCTGTAAGCTTCGTACATGGCGCGCACGCCTTCATAAGTCATGAGCTGCGACTTGTAAGTGAAGTTTTCCGCGCTGTTAGCCTTCCCGTAGCGCGCGTTCAGCGCGTCGGTAAACACCTGCATGGTTTTGAATGAACCGCCGCCCGCGTGAAAATTCCAGTATTCATCCACCGGCCCGTTGACCGTCCATAGATGATCTTTCGGAACCATGCGCTCGACGCTTTCAATCGGCGGAACCGCCGGCCCCATGCTGGTTTCGGTGTTGAAGCCATAGGCGCCGCCGCACCCACCCGGGTTGCAGAGATTTTCATTCGTTTGAAGATATGGATCCGCCGTCCAGTACGAAGGAGCCACGTATTCATAGGGCCCGCTCATCTTCACGCCGCTTTCACCCGTCACCGTACTCGGCTTCGCCGTGGCCGAAGATACGATCGGATTCGGCCACAACAGGTCGCTTTCGATCTTCAAATACATCTCCTCCACGTCCGGTGGCGGAGGATTGTCGCTGCCATTCATCCACATCACCAGGCTCGGATGACTGCGCAGCCGGTACATCTGGTCGCGCAAGGAAGATCTCGCGATCTCGAAATCCTCATCTTTCCAGCTTCCCCAGTGCTCCCAGAAATCGCAGCAGCACCATCCGGCCATCACCAGAATGCCCTGCCGGTCGGCCATCTCATAGAATTCCTCGGTTTCGAGTTTGCCTTCGAGGCGAACCGTGTTCAGTCCCAAGTCGCGCACGTAGCGGAACTCATCGGCGAGCCGCTCCGGCGTTTCACGCATCATCATGTCGGGCGTCCAACCGCCGCCGCGAATCAGGATGTTCTTGCCATTGATCTTGAACAGGCGTTTCAAACGTCCGGGCGCCTGCTCGGCGACTTCGGATGTGATCTCGCGAATGCCGAACTTTGTGCGGGATACGTCCGATACCTCGCCGTTGATCTCGAATGAAAGATTCAGATCGTACAGGTTCGGTGTCCCCATCTGCGCCGGCCACCACAGCCGCGGATTGCTCAGGTTGAGCTGCGGATACTGCGTGGGCGAGCACACCACATCTTTCGACTCTCCCGCCGCGAGTTCCACCGGCTGCGCGAATTCGATGTTTTCGATCCGGCCTTTCAGCGTCCCTTTTACCGGATGATCGCTGCCATTTTTCACCTGCGCCGTTACCGTCAAGTGGGCCGTGTTGTTTCCGGGCGAATCTACTCGGGATAGCACTGCCGGATACCGCAGCGCGACCGGTCCGCTAGTCGTCAGATACACCTCGCGCCACAGCCCCATGTTTTTGTCGGGAGGCGAGGGATTCCAGTCCACGAACGTGATCGCCAGGCTGTTCTCGGTCGGCGCCCATACTTGCACCGCGACCACATTCGTTCCGGGCTTGATGGCGGAGGTTACGTTGAACTCGTAGGTCCGCCATGCGCCGGCAACTTCGCTGGAGTTGGCGATCCGCTTTCCATTGAGAAAAATGTTGGCACGATAGTTGATGCCGCGGAAATTAAGCCACACGGTCTTCCCCGTATACCCAGCGGGCACAGAGAATTCTTTGCGGTACCACCACGAAACCGCGTAGGGACTGTCGGGTGGCATCGGAATATTCGAAAAGTTGAAGCCAATGGGATAGCCGACTCCCGGGTACTGTCGCAGATTCATGCCGTAAAAAGGATCGGGCAGCAGCCCGCTCTTCACCTGCGCTGCCACGACCGTGGTTGGCACCTCCGCCCGGAACCAGTCCTTCGCTTCGAAGGGGATGCTGGAGATCGCTTCGCCGGTTGCCGCTACTTTCGCGGAAGACTGCAGGGCCCATCCATCGCGCAAAGGGACAGTCAGGGCCGGATGGAGGCCGGGCTGGGCAGCAGCGACCGCCAGAGAAAGGAACGGAATCAGGAGTCGCAGTGTCTTCATGAAAGCATCCTTGCAAAGAATTTGAAAGCCGCCGGCCCATTCCTCCGGAGCTGTCCTATGTTCATAACACCTTTATTAATTCGATTCAATAGAGCACTTCTGGAAGTGTGGCGATGGACGCCTTCCAAAATCTAGTTGGAGTTGAAGAGCGGGCGACAGGCTGTCATCTCGATGCCTAGTTTATAATCAAAGATTCTCGCTTCCCAGCGTGAACCAATCTAGCGGAGTTATCCAACCATGATTCGACAGCTTCAAAACGCGGGGCCGACCGTGAAGATCATTCTCGGCGCGCTGCTCGTCCTCATCTGCGCCTCGATGGCCATTACGCTGATTCCCGGCGGCATCGGTTCCAGCCTCGGCCTGGGCGCGCCCCCGGCTGGCGTTCTGGCCACGATTGGCGACCAGCAGGTAACCGTGCCCGAGGTGCAGCGTGAGGCCAAGGCGATGATCCGGCAGCAGTTTCCTCGCGGCGGACCGCAGGCCAGCATGCTGCTGCCCTATTTTGCCAGTCAGGCTGCCGAGCAACTGATCAATGAGAAAGCTCTGGTCGCCGAGGCGCGCCGCCTGGGTCTGCGCGTCAACGACGACGAACTGCGCGACGAACTCCAGCACGGGCAGCTTGGCTCCATGCTCTTTCCCGATGGCAAGTTCGTCGGCCAGGAAGAGTACGAGAATTTCGTCCAGCGCAACGACCTGACCGTTCCTCAGTTTGAAGCGCTGGAGAAGAACTTTATTCTGATCCGCAAGTTGCGCGCCTTGGTTGCGAGCAGCGCCTTCGTGGGCGATGCCGAAGTTCGCGACGAATTTAACCGCAGCAACACCAAGGTGAAGTTCGAGTATGCCGTGATCACGCAGGCCGACATCCTCAAGGGGTTGCATCCCGCCGACGAAGAACTGAAGGCTTTTTACGAACGCAACAAGGCCACTTACAACAACTCCATCCCCGAGAAGCGGCAGATTAAGTACGTCGTGGTGGATAGCGCAAAAATCGCGGCGGCAACGGCTGTCACCGCTCAGGATTTGCAGACCTATTACGATCAGCATCGCGACGAGTACCGCGTGCCCGAACAGGTGAAGGTCAGCCACATTCTGATCAAGACTCCCCTGCCTGCGGCCGGTGCCAAGGAAGATGAAAAAGCCGTCGCCGACGCGCGCGCGAAGGCCGAGGGGGTGTTGAAGGAGTTGAAGGCGGGCGGCGATTTTGCCAAGCTCGCGGAAAAGAATTCCGACGATCCGGGCAGCGCCAAGAGTGGGGGCGAACTCGGCTGGATCGGCCGCGGCCGCACCGTGCCGGAATTCGAGAAGGCCGCATTTTCGCTCGGCAACGGACAGACCAGCGACCTGGTCAAGAGCAGCTACGGCTTCCACATCATTCGCGTCGAAGACAAACATGATGCTCATCTCAAGACGCTCGCCGAGGTGAAGAGTGAGATCGAAGAAAAAGTGAAGCAGCAGAAAACGGCGCGCGCCACCGAAGTGGCCGCGAATGCCTTGCTCAGCCAGGCGCGTACCGATGGATTCGACAAGGCGGCCGCCGCCAAAGGTCAGACGCCAGTCACCACCGAATTCTTCAGCCGAAACGATGCCTTGCCCGGACTGGCGGCGAATCCGCAGTTTATGGATGCCGTCTTCAACGAAGCGGACAAGGCTCCGCCCGATGTAGTGCAGGTCCCGCAAGGCTACGTGGTTTTCCAACTGCTCGCCGTGAAACCTCCGGCCACGCCCACGTTCGAAGAGATTCGTTCGCGGGTCGAAAGCGAGTTCAAGAATGAGCGCGCCGGATTTCTGCTGCAACAAAAGACGCAGGAACTTTCCGACCGCGCCAAGGCTGGGCACGATTTGAAAAAAGCCGCCAAGGATCTGGGTGCGACGGTGAAGACGAGCGACCTGGTTCTGCCGGATGGCCAGGTTCCGGATATCGGATCGATGTCCAATGCGAGCGCCATCTTCTCGCTGCAGCCCGGCGCAATTAGCGCACCGATCACCGCCGGCGGCAATGGCGTGGTCGCTCACCTTCTCGAAAAACAGGCGCCAACGGATCAGGAATTCTCCGAGAAGAAAGACGGAATCCGCCAGTCACTGCTCGGAGCGAAGCAGAACGATTTGTTCGGGCTGTTCGTCACCAACCTGCGCAAGGACATGGAAAAGTCCAACCGCCTCAAAGTCAATCAGGAAGAAATGAAAAACCTGACCCGGAAAGCTGGGCAAGAAGGTTCGTAAAATCAGTTGCCGGTTGCCAGTGGCCAGTTGCCAGTTCTCAGCCGGACTGCAAACAGAGGGCTGGCAACTGGCAACTGAGAACTGAATTCGCATGCCATTCCCGCGCGCCAGCGGAATTCTGCTTCATCCCACCTCGCTGCCATCGCGCGGTGGAGTCGGCGACTTTGGTCCGTCGGCGTATGCGTTCGCAGATTTTCTTGCCTCCGCGCGCCAGGGTTTGTGGCAGGTGTTGCCTCTGGGCCCGCTCGGTTACGGAGCCTCGCCCTATTCCTCCACTTCGGCCTTTGCCGGAAATCCGTTGCTGATCAGTTTGGAGCGGCTCGCCGATCGCGGCTGGATTGACCGCGCCAAAGTCGACGCCCTAGGCAGCGGCGTCGAGCCCGTGGATTACTTGTCGGTCTTCCACCACAAGCTGCCCCTGGTATTTGAAGCGGCGCGTAACTTCCTGCGCTCGGCTGCCCCGAACGCCCGCTCGCGCTATGAGAGCTTCTGCCGGCAAAACCAATGGTGGCTCGATGACTTTGTGCTGTTCGATGGATTGCGCGCGCATTTCCATCTGGAAACCTGGAACCGCTGGCCCCGCGAACTGACGCATCGCGACCCGGTGGCGATCGAGAAGGCGCACGCGGAAATGATAGACGAACTCGACGTCCGCCGCGCCGTGCAGTTCTTTTTCTTCGAACAGTGGCAGGCGCTTCGCGCCTATTGCGCGCAACGTTCCATTCGCGTCGTGGGCGACATCGCCATCTTCGTAAGCTTCGACAGCGCCGATGTGTGGACCCATCCCGATCTGTTTCGCCTGAATTCCGAACTCGATCCCGAAGTCGTCGCCGGCGTGCCCCCGGACTTCTTCAGCAAAAACGGACAGCGTTGGGGCAATCCTTTGTATCGTTGGGACGTGATGAAGGAGAAGGGATACGCGTGGTGGATCGACCGGATGCGCTGGGCCACGCACAATTTCGACTACATTCGCCTCGATCATTTCCGCGGATTTTCGCAGTGCTGGGAGATTCCGGCGAGCGAGCCCACGGCGATTCATGGGCGCTGGGTCGATGGTCCGAAAGACGATTTATTCGTGAAGTTACGCGAGGCCCTGGGCGGGCTTCCGTTTTTCGCCGAAGATCTTGGATACATCACCCCCGACGTGCATGAACTCCGCGAGCGCCTGAAGATTCCAGGCATGGCCGTGCTGCAATTTGGCTTTGGCAATGTTGGTGCCCACACCCATCTGCCTCACACTTTCACCACCGAGAAGGTCGTCTACACCGGCACGCACGACAACGACACGCTGCTCGGCTGGTGGGAATCGAGCGCGACCGATTACGAACGCCAGCAAGTGGAAGCGTACCTCGGTGGCGGCAAAGACCGGTGTGAAGATCATGACCGATGCGACGATGGCGTCAATTGGGCGATGATTCGCGCCGCCTCCAGTTCCGTTGCCAGCCTCTGCGTAGTGCCGATGCAGGATGTGCTGGGGCTCGGAAGCGATGCGCGCATGAATGTTCCGAGCCGCGAACATGGAAACTGGCGCTGGCGTTTTGCCGCCGAGTTGTTGCGCCCCGAGTTGGCAAAAAAGCTTGCCACCCTCGCAGAAGTCTCCGACCGCCTTCCCCAGCCATTGCCAGCGGTCGCAAATGAAGAGTGGGCGGCCTAAGTAGATCCGGCTTCGTAAGTCAGTCAACCCTGCGCGTCTGACAACTGAGAACTGAGAACTGAAACCTGACAACTGCTCGTGACATTCGTCATCGTCCTTGAGGAGATTACTCACATACTCAGGGGGTTACTTACAGAATACTTATTCACGAACCTTTAACCCTACCTTCACAATCGTGCAACCAAGGCAAGGCAAGAATCGCCTATGCCTAAATTGCCAATCGCGGGTGATGAAGAGCGAGGTGTCCTGACCGAGCCGCCGTTACTGCCCGGGCTCCCGGAATTCGCCGGCAAATTCATTCCCACGGAGCAGGCGCGCGAACTGTATCAGCGCGTGCGCTCGGCGCCGCACGGCTTCCGGCTGGAAGCGCTGCTCGCGGAAATGAAGATCAGGCTCGAAGTTCCGCTCGCCGACATCGACCGCATCCCGATTAAGGGTCCTCTGGTGGCCGTGGCCAACCATCCTTTTGGCGTGCTCGACGGCGTAGCTCTGGCTGTACTTCTGTTGCGCGTGCGTCCCGACGTCAAGATACTGACCAACGCACTGCTCGAAGGGATCCCGGAATTGCACGAGCATTGCATCTTTGTGGACCCCTTTCAAACTGCATCTTCAACGAATAAGAATCTGAGGCCCCTGAAGCAGGCGATGGCATGGCTGCGCCAAGGCGGGGCGCTGGCCGTGTTTCCGGCCGGCGAAGTATCGCAGTGGAATGTCCGCCAGGCGCAAGTCACCGATCCCGCGTGGAACACCGTAGCCGCTCGCCTGGTGCGCAAGTCGGGAGCCAGCGCGCTCCCGGTATATTTCTGCGGCCGCAATAGCGTCGCCTTCCAGGTGCTCGGCCTGATCAATCCGCGGTTGCGAACGCTTTTCCTCTTGCAGGAATTTCTGCAGCAGCGCGAGAAAGATGTGCAGGTGCGCATTGGCGGCGCGATTCCCTCGGAGTTGATCGCCAACCTCGACAGCGACGAGGAGGCGACCGAATATCTTCGCCTGCGAACTTACCTGCTGTCTTATCGTGGTAAAAAGCACATCTCCCTGCCCACCAAGATGCGTTCTGCGTTTCCGCGCAAGGCGCAGGAACCGATCGCCGCCGAGGTGCCAGCGCGATTCGTGATGGACGATATCGCGGCCCTGCCTGCCGAGCGGCTGCTCGTCGAAAACGCGGAATTCGCGGTTTACGCCGCGCGCGCTTCCGAGTTGCCTCATGCGCTCGATGAACTCGGACGCCTCCGCGAAATCACTTTCCGCGCCGCCGGTGAAGGTACCGGACGCCGCGTCGACCTCGATCGGTTCGACGCCTATTACTGGCATCTGCTGCTCTGGGACAAGGAGAAACGGGAACTGGCTGGCGCTTACCGGGCCGGCAACACCGATGAGATTATCCGCGCCCATGGCGTCAAAGGTCTCTATACGAACACTTGCTTTCGTTACGACGAACAACTGTTCTTGAAGATTGGCTCCGCTCTGGAACTTGGCCGCTCGTTCGTGCGCTCCGAATATCAGCGCCAGTACGCACCGCTGCTTTTGCTGTGGAAAGGAATCGCGCGTTTCGTGGCCGCTCACCCCCAGACGCCGGTACTGTTCGGAGCGGTCAGCATCAGCAATGAATACTGTAGCTTGTCGCGCGAGATGATTGTCCACTATTTTGAGCAGCGCGGAGTTGAAGATGAGGACGGCCGCGAATTTGCCCACCTGATCCACGCCCGCACGCCGTTCCGCGCCCCCAATCTCCGCCGTTGGGATTGCGGCGCCATCTGCAGCGCCTTGCGCGATCTCGACGAACTCGCCGAGCCCATCTCCGATGTGGAAGAAGATGGCAAGGGATTGCCCATCCTGCTCAAGCAGTATGCCAAGGTGGGAGGCAGGCTGGTAGGCTTCAATCTCGACCGCAAGTTTTCCGACGTGGTCGATGGCCTGGTGATCGTCGATCTGCGCCAGACCGAGCCCTCGGTCCTCGAGCGCTACATGGGCAAGGAAGGCTTCGCCAGCTTCCGGCACTTCCATAAGCTCGGATAGTTAATTCCCCACTCCGCCCACTTGAGCACTGTCCGCCTTTGCCAAATCCGCCCGCATGTTGAACAATGAATAGTTCCCCTGGCTGCGGCGGCCGATTCCGAATCCCGCTCTCGCGCCAGGGAAAACGCAAGGAGCCTTCATGCCCGCAACCGGAGAACTGATCCGCCTGATGAATTACATCGACGACATCGCCACCACCCTGCGCCGCATCAGCGCCAGTATTCCGGCGATGACCAAAGAGGAGTGCGCCCGCCTGGGCGAATATATCCGCAAGTCCGAACCCAGCTATGAGAGCGTACTTCAGCATCTCGAGCAGGCGGGCAAAGAGGATAAATAATAGTGACCGAAATCCGCACCGTGGCGGTTATCGGAGCCGGCATCACGGGCCGGGGCATTGCGCACGCTGCCGCGCTCGGCGGCTATCGCACCATTCTCGAAGATATTCTCCCAAACGCCCTGCGCAAGGCGGAGACGGAAATCCGCGCCAATCTCGACCAAGCTGTCGAACTCGGCAAGGTCAATTCCGCCGACGCCAACGCCGCTTTTGCCCGCCTGGAGTATGCCGGTTCGATCGATGAAGCGGCGCGCCAGGCCGATCTCGTCATCGAGGCCGTTCCCCAGGAAATGGAATCGAAGATGGAAATCTTCATCATGCTCGACAAGTTCAGCCGTCCCGGCACGATTCTTGCCTCGAACGCCTCCTCGCTCAGCATCACCGAGATCGCCAGCGTCACCTATCGCGCCAGGAAGTGCGTCGGCATGCGCTTTTTCAACCCCGTGCACGAGGGGAGCCGGATCGAAATCGTGCGCGCGCTCGAAACCGATGACGACACGCTGGCCGCCGTCGTCGAGGTCGCTAGGCGCATGGCCAAGGAAGTGGTGGTGATCAAAGAGGAGCTCGCCTCATCGCCAGCCCCATCGACGCGATAAAGATGCGGGCTCCTACGTTGCCGTGTGGTAGCTCTAGTTGATATCCTGCTTCGCCTCCAGCCGCTTCTCCAACCCATCCAAATAGATCTTCTGGTCGTCCGGAGCTGCTGCCATCGAGAGCTTTCATTTCTTTCGCCGCATCGTCAAACTTGCTCTGTGCGCTATACATCCGAGCCAGTCCGGTATGCACGTACCACTGGTCGGGATGTTTCTTAGCATTGTCGCGGAAGATCGCGTACGCTTCTTCATTGCGCTTTTGACCTAGCAACTGCCGGGCGTATTGATGGATCTGCAGTGGGCTGGCGAGGTCCAGCGCCTTCTTTTCTGCGGTTGCGGCTTCGTCCTTGCGATTGAGCGCCGCCAGCGCTTGCGACTTCGTCATCTCAGTTTCGTAGCGGTCTTCATTCTCGATGGATTTGTTGGCATACGTCAGGGCATCGTCCAAGCTGACCTTTTCCGCGAGCAAGTAGTTGGCCGCGTTGTCCCAGCTCATCCACGTATATTGGGAAAGGTTACGAAGCTGTTTCTTCAGGCTTGCCTCGACCACATCGTGGACATCGACCGAGACCTTGAACGGGACTGCGACCTTTTCCCACTCCAGTTCGACCACAGCCGAATCCTTCTGCAGATCGTCGAAGTCGTAGGTCAGGGCGTTGTGCATGTCCGCGGCCTTGGGCTTCACCGTCACGCGCAGCGCATCTTCTTTTTCGTCGTAGGTGAAGGATCCCCAGGACGTCGAGTTCTTGGAAAAAATAATCGTCCATTCATCGGCGTTCGGGATCATGTGCAATCCGTAAGTCCCCTTGTCGAGCGGCTTGCCTTCGATCTGGACGGGATCGCTGAAGGTGATGGTCGTGTTGATATTTGCCCCCGCGCGCCACACCTTGCCGTAGGGAACCAGACCATCCCAAACCTTGCGGCCATTGACCAGCGGCCGGTGATAGTTAATGGTGATATCGGTGATCCCGATACGTTGTGAGATCCGCGCCTCCTGGCTTTGCAGGGGCAGATCGAGTGTGAACGATTGCGCCGGGCTTAGTTCCGACATAGCGCCCGACAGGGCTGCCATCAGCAAGCAGAACAGGACTCCTCGCAAAGCTGCACGAAACATTTTTCGAAACATGGGAATGCCTCCTTTAATGTGCACCTATCAACGTTCATCCATCGCAAATGCTTTCAACCGGGCCACGGATCGCGGCTCCACCCCTGGGTTGGCGTCTTAGACGTGCCCCCCGCCTGGCGGTGAGCAGGAGGATGGAGTTAAATCGGGTCGCCTCTCTACACGATCCTCGTCGCCGCTAACCCGCGAGGCGTTTTCCCGCGTCTAAACACGGTGGGGTGCACTTTTTTGGGGAACCGCGCCGGCCCCGCTCCCGTATTACATGACAGAGCGCAGAGTCCAGGCTTCCGACACCAGGCAGCCTGCCGTGGATCGCTCTTCGCGAAACAGCCATGCGGATGCTCCTCGAAATCGTGCGCCAGTCGCTGGCCACCCTCTGGGCCCACAAACTGCGCTCGTTTCTCACCATGTTCGGCATCGCCTGGGGCGTCGGATCGCTGCTCCTGCTGGTCGGCTTGGGCGAGGGCTTTCGCAGCGGACAGGCCAAGCAACTGAAGAATCTCGGCCAGGACATCATGTTCACCTTCCCCGGACGCATCCCCGCCGTCGAAGGCAGCACGCAGTCCGGCCGCACTTACCATTTCACCTATGAGGATTACCTCGCCATTCGCAGTGAGGCCCGCTCGCTCAAGTATGTTTCGCCGGTGCTCAACCGCGAAGACATTCGCGCCGTCAGCGATTACGGATCCACCAACGGCCAGGTTTTCGGCATCGCGCCCGAGTACAACCAGATCCGCAATATCCCGGTTGGCCCGGGCCGCTGGTTCAACGATCAGGACAATACCGAAACGCGCCGCGTGGCTGTCGTCGGCTGGGAGCTTCTGAAAAACATATTCCCCGGACGCCCGGCTGTGGGCTCACCCATCCTGCTCAACGGCGTCCGCTTCGAAATTATCGGCGTGCTCAGCAAAGTCGGGCAGGACGGCAACAACGGCACCAATGCGCGCATCTTCATTCCCATCGAGACCATGCGCAATCTGTTCCGGCTGAAAGACCAGAACAGCGAAGATGCCATTTCATTCCTGAACTACCGTCCGCTCACGCCCGCCGGAGATCTAGTGGCGAAGCGGGAAGTCCACGACATCATTGCCCGCCGGCACGGTTTCGATCCCAAGCTCACGGAATCCTTCGAAGACTGGGACACCATCGAGGACAACAAGCGCGTCGACAAGATCTTCGACGGCATGGATTGGTTTCTCGGCGTGGTCGGTGTTGTTACGCTCGCTCTCGGCGCCATCGGCATCATCAACATCATGCTCGTGTCGGTCACCGAACGCACCCGCGAGATCGGACTGCGCAAAGCGCTCGGCGCCACTCATCGCGCCATCCTGACCCAGTTTTTTGTGGAAGGCGCCTTCTTGACTGCACTTAGCGGAGGCATCGGGCTGGCCATCACCACGGCATTGGTCGCGGTTCTCGCCGCTTTGCCCGCGCCCGAAGGATTCGATACACCTCGCATCGTTCCGTCGTCGGCGGCCATCGCCATTCTCTCGCTCGCGTTTGCCGGCATTGCGGCGGGACTTTATCCGGCGCGCCAGGCCGCGCTGCTGCAACCGGTGGAGGCCCTGCGCCAGGAATAGATATGACCGCGATTAGTGCAAACGGTCGTCGAGTTAGCGGGATTTGTATCAGGGCATGCCTTCAGGCATGCCACAATCGCGGGGTTATGAGAGCGCCTTTAGGCGCTGTCGGCAGAGAGCAAGAAAAAGGGTTCGATGTCGACGTCCAGCCCCTGAAGGGGCTTCTGGTCTTGAAGAATATACGGTATCGCTAAAGCGATACCCTGATACGAACCCGAGTTTTTTCGCAAGTTTCTCGGACTAATTATGATTCTCGAACTCGGTCGCCAGGCCTACAACGCGCTGAAGCACAACCGCCGCCGCAGCATCCTCACCATGCTCGGAATGGCCTGGGGTATCGCGACCGTTGTGCTGCTGCTCGCTTACGGCTCCGGTTTCGAGCGCGGGCTCTGGGTCGCCTTCCGTTCCTGGGGCACGAACCTGGTCTTCATCTTTCCCGGACGCACCTCCATGCAAGCGGGCGGCACCAAGGCCGGCAGCGAAGTCAAACTCACGGTCAACGATCTCGACTACCTGCAGGCCGAGGTTCCTCTGCTGAAGCGCATCTCACCGGAAACCGCCAAGCAAAGCACGGTTGCTTACGGGACGCGCAGCGGCAGTTACAGCGTCAGCGGAGTCTATCCGTATTATTCGCGGATGCGCCGCATGGAGGTCGAAGATGGCAGTTTCTTCACCGACCTCGATGAAAACACACGCAGCCGCGTCGCCATCCTCGGCGCCGACGTTAAGAAGAAGTTATTTTCCGGACAGAACGCGCTCGGCGAAAAAGTGCGGCTCGACGGCATTTCCTATGAGGTCGTCGGCGTGCTCAAGCACGTCATTCAGAATGGCGACGAAGACATGAACAGCAAGCTGTACATCCCGTACAGCGCCATGAGCGATCTTACCAACACTTATTACCTCAACGCCGTCGCCATGGAATACGAAGGCGACCACTTGAAAGTCGCCGACGCGGTGCGCCGGTCGATGGCCTTTCACCACGATTTCGATCCCAAGGACAAGCGCGCCGTCTTTGTCTTCGACGTGTTCGCCGATCTGCTTGACCTGCGCGTCATCACCACCGGCATCAAAATCTTGCTCGGGTTCATCGGACTGCTTACGCTCGGCATCGGCGGCGTAGGCCTGATGAACATCATGCTGGTCTCCGTTACCCAGCGCACCCGCGAGATCGGCGTTGAAAAAGCTCTCGGCGCCCGCGGTTGGCACATTCTGATCCAGTTCCTCGCCGAAGCCCTTGCCATCACGCTACTCGGTGGACTCGCCGGCGTGGTTCTCGCTTACATTGTCTCGTGGTCGGTGGGATCGCTTACCCTGTGGAGCGCATTCGTAGAAAATGGCACCGAAGGCGACATCCATCTCACCATCGATTCCACCACTCTGCTCGCGTCCACGATGATCCTCGGATTCGTCGGCGTCATCAGCGGCATGCTCCCGGCCATCAAGGCCTCACGCCTCGATCCTATCGAAGCTCTGCGCTACGAATAGAAAAGGTCTCAGGTCCAAGGTGTCAGGTCTCAGGAGAACCCCGGCACCGCGAGCGCCCCAGGTCTTCCTGGGACCTGACACCTGACACCTGAGACCTACACTTTGCCCCTTGTGCTATATTTCTCCCAACTGTAGGAGGGTTCATGCGTCCACTTGGCGTCACCCTGGTCGGCGTTTATCAGATTCTGCGCGGGGTGCTCGGGCTGCTGTTCGGTCTGTCGCTCCTGCTGTTCACCAGTCTGGCCGTCAAGCTTGCTGCTCTGGCCTCGGAGGGCAATGCCACTGGGCGCTTTTTTGCCGGTTTTGGGCACCTCGCCAGCTTGGTGATTATTTTGTTTGCAGCCGTTCAGTTGCTCGCCGGCTACGGAGTTCTAAGAATGCAAAACTGGGGCCGTCTGCTCACCCTGTTTCTTTCCGCGGTTGGCCTGGTCTTGCTACTGCCGGTTCTGATTGTCGTGCACGGAATTCCGCTGGTTTTCGGGATCATCAACGTCGTCGTGATCCTTTATCTCGCTATGCCGCCGGTCAAGCGCGCCTTTCACGAGCAACGCCACTCGCTCCGCATGGCAGCCTAGGGCCGCAGCCGCGCGATGATTCCTATGGTGGAGGGACGGGCGTCTCCCCCGTCTAGCTTAACCGCCCATGGTGAAAGTAAGATTCGTATCAGGGTATGCCTTCAGGCATACCGTAAGTCTGTGTTATGAGAGCGCCTTTAGGCGCTGGTTGTGGGTACTGGAGTTTCACCGCAGGTTGCTAATCTAAGTAGAATGGATGCGTGTCAGGCTCCAGCAAACTCGGAATGGTTCAGGAACACCTCAAGCTCTACGATCATCCGCTGCTCGCCTTTTCGGCGCGCGAAAATCGCGAAGTGATCGAAGTTCTGATCGATCTGAAGAACTCCACCGTCCCCGTTCACACCTACGTTTTGCCGATTCATCCCCGCGACCTCGATCATCCCCAGTTCGCCTGGCATCTTCAGCGCCAGCTCTATGACGGACTGCACGACTATTTCGTCGAAATGTTTACCCGCACTCCGCAGAATCGCGCCGTCCCCCACAGCCCGACGCCTGCCAAACAAGGAAACGAGGGGAGCTAGCCGATTGCCTGTCCAGTCGTCCCTCCGCGAACAAATCGAGCGCGAAATCCGCGGGCGCGGCCCCATCCCCTTTTCGCGCTACATGCAGGTCTGCCTCTACGATCCTTCCCACGGCTACTATGCGGCCCACGCCGGTCAATTCGGCAAGGCCGGAGACTTCTATACGTCAAGCGACGTTCACGCCGTCTTCGGACGCCTGCTGGCGCGCCAGTTCGACGAGATATGGCAAGCGCTCGACCGCCCTCCAAAGATCGAAATCCTCGAACTCGGCCCCGGTCGCGGTTTATTCGCCCGCGATGTGCTCGATTGGTCCAACAAGAAATTCCCCGACTTCTTCGCCGCCCTCACCTACACCTTGCAGGAGGCTTCACCCGCATTGCGAGCGAGACTGCAAGAAACCTTGCGCGAGCATCTTGATGCCGGCAAAGCTGCGGTTCCGGAGGAACGGCCGAACCTAGCCCAGCGCTTCAGCGCTGGGACAAGAGAGCAGGACGACCAAATCCCGGAGGGACGGCCGACCGGCCCAAGCCGCACTCTCGCGCCTGAAACTCCCCTCATAGTTTTCGCCAACGAATTCTTCGACGCGCTCCCCGTGGAAATTCTCAGCGCGCACGGCAAACTCCACCTCGCGCTCGAAAACAATCGGCTGCGTGAAACCTGGCTCCCGCCGCTCGCCGAAGAACTGGAATTCCTCGACCGCTACGGCGTCCATCCTGAAGCAGGCGAGCGCATCGAAGTGCCCAAGGTCGCGCAGGACTGGATGCGGCAAATCGCGCGCACCATCGAACGAGGCTTGCTCGTGGTCATGGTCATTGACTACGGTTATACGCGCAACCAACAACTAGCCGGACGCCACCGCGGCACCCTCATGGCGTATCGCCATCACTCCGCCAGCTCCGACCCGTACCAGGCTCCCGGCGAGCAAGACCTCACCGCCCACGTCAATTTCACCGCCCTGGCCGCCGCATGCGAGCAAGAAGGCATGCGGGTAGAAAAGCTGCGAACACAATCGCAATTCCTGTTGGGTATTGGCGAGAAAAATCAATTTGCCGACGCCTTCGAAGACTGCCGCCTTCCGCAAGAACGGGCAAAGGTAGCCCTCCAGCTCAAACACCTGGTAACTCCCGTAGGCATGGGAGAAAGCTTTCAAGTGCTGATGGCCAGCCGAGGAATCGATAGTAAGAGAAGGGCCGGCCTCAGCGGCCTGAGCTTCGGAAGCGGCTCTCAGTAGCACGATTATGGTTTCCTTGTATTGCCCCGTCGCTGACGACTGACAACTGAGAACTGAGACTGGGTACCAAAGTGTGCACAATTTTCGTTGCTATTTAACATTCCCGAAATATCTTTGCAGTAAACTGCGAATGATGAGCTCGCCACGCGTCTCTCAATTCGCGCTGCCCCTGCAGGTGGCTGCCGTCTGCTACCGGCGGGTCAATTCGCACGCCGAGTTTCTGCTGGTCAATACCAACGGCGGCGGCAAGTGGACGTTTCCCAAGGGAGCCCCCGAGCCCCGCCTTTCGCACAGCCAGGCCGCCGAACGCGAAGCCAAAGAAGAAGCGGGCGCCATCGGCACCATCGAGCCCCGCCATTTCCACATCTACATTCACTCCAAGGGCGTCTTCTGGCAGCAGGGCGGCGTGCAGGAATATGTAGTCAAAGCGTTCTTGATGGACGTCCGCCAAACTCGCCGCCCCGAGGAAGACGACCGTAATCCCACCTGGTTCGACGCGGGGAAAGCGCGCGCTATCCTGGCCAAGGGCCGGGAAGTCAAGTACGCCCACGAACTCCAGACCGTAATCGACCGCGCGATGGAGCACCTCGGCATAGCCCGCATGGCTGCAGCTCGCTAGCGCTTGCCGAAAAACGAGCCTGTTCCGAGCAAGCCGAAGGGCACGCCGGGCTCAGCCTGTTTTTAACCCTGCGGCCTTCGCCAATTTCTCCTGCCGCTGATCGAACGTCCAGAAACGCTCGGCCTTAAGTTCCAGCGCTGCGGCCACCTGTAATGAGTCAAGCGTACGGACACCCAACTGCGCCCCAAATCGCTGGCCAAGTTGCGCACAGACTTCAAAGGCGCGTTCGGGCAACGCCGCTTCCCTCCACAGACCGTGGGCACGATGATCGTTGAACCGCTGCAGAAAGAGATCCGCTTCACTGCGCGAAATGGTTTTGCGGAATACGTGCTGTTCGACGGCGTGTGTCCACTCGGCGACGTGCAGCGGCGTCATCCAAAGAGTTGGTCGCGATGCCAGCCGCCGCTCCGCTTCAGTAGTATGCCGGTCGGTGAGATAGAGAGAAACGAAAAACGATGTGTCGGCGTAGACGCTCAATAGCGGCCACGCTCTTCAATCAGAAGATCGGCTCCAGGCAGAACGCGATCGCCCAGGATTTCCTTACGCAAAGCCGCGAAGTCGGGCCAATCGCCAGGCTGCGGAGGCGATCCCTCTGGAACAATGCGGGCAATCACCTCGTCGCGCTCCCGGAGTTCCACAGTCTTCCCGGCACGCAGCCAAGCCTTCAGCCGCTTGGTGTCCCGAAGCTGGCGCATATTCACACTGGGCATAATGAGATTGTGCCACTAGTTGTGACACATTGTCAAATACTGCTTTTACCGAGAACTGAGAACTGAGAACTGAGAACTGAGAACTACCCCTCCCGTCCGCTATATTTAAATAGAGACACCCATGATCCAACTCTCCGGCGCCGGCAAGCGCTACGGCCACAAGCTCTTGTTCGAGAACGCCGACTGGCTGATCACGCCGGAATCCCGCATCGGCCTAGTCGGTGCCAACGGCACCGGCAAATCCACCATCATGAAGATCCTCGCCGGAAGCGAGTCGCTCGACTACGGCGCCATCTTGCGCGCCAAAGGCATCTCCACCGGATACCTTCCGCAGGACGGCCTTACCCTGACCGGCCGCACTATTTTCGCCGAGTGCATGTCCGTCTTTGCCGAACTCGATGCCATCGAAAAAGAGATGGAATCGCTCACGCGCAGCATGTCGGAACTCGACCACGAAGGCCCTGAATATGCGAGCGTCGCCGACCGTTACCAGAAGCTCGAACACGAATTCGTAGCCCGCGACGGCTACACGCTCGAAGCCCAGGTCGGCCAGGTGCTCACCGGACTCGGCTTCCATCGCGACGACTGGAAGCGCCAGACCGAAGAATTCTCCGGCGGATGGCAAATGCGCGTCGCGCTAGCCAAACTTCTGCTGCAGAAGCCCAACCTGCTGCTGCTCGACGAGCCCACCAACCACCTCGATCTCGAAGCCCGCAACTGGCTCGAGGAGTACCTGACCACCTATCCCTACGCGTTTGTCCTCATCTCGCACGACCGCTACTTTCTCGACATTACGGTCAAGCGCATCGTGGAAATCTGGAACAAGCAAATCCACTTCTACGCCGGCAACTACGACCAGTACCTGGCCGGCAAAACCGCGCGCAAAGAGCAGCTGGAATCCGCCTACAAAACGCAGCACGACCGTATCGAGCAACTCGAAGTCTTCATCAACCGCTTCCGCTACACGGCGACCAAGGCGAAGCAAGTCCAAAGCCGTATCAAAGAACTCGAAAAAATGGAGCGGATCCAGATTCCGGAAGAAGAAAAGACCGTCCACTTTTCTTTTCCGCAGCCGAAGCCGAGCGGGCGTATCGTAGCCGAGTTCACGGACGTCGCGAAAAGTTACGGCGAGCGCGGCATCAATGAACTCAAAGTATTTGAGAAAGTAAATTTCATGATCGAGCGCGGCGAGCGCGTCGCACTGGTCGGAGTCAACGGGGCAGGGAAGTCCACTCTGATCAAACTGCTGGCCGCTCAGGAGCCCCTAACCGCCGGCGAATACAAGCTGGGCCACAACGTCGGTCCCGACTACTTCGCGCAGGATCAATACAAAGAACTCGATCCCGAAGCGCGGATACTCGATGACCTGGGAGAACTCTCGCCCGCCTCCACGCAAACCCAGCTGCGCAGCCTGCTCGGCTGTTTTCTTTTCTCGGGAGACGATGTTTTCAAGCGCATCGGCGTCCTCTCCGGAGGCGAGCGCAACCGTTACGCACTGCTTAAAATGCTGCTGCACCCCGCCAACTTCCTGCTGCTCGACGAACCCACCAACCACCTCGACTTGCGCGCCAAAGACGTCCTGCTCGAAGCTCTGATGAAGTATACCGGCACGGTAGTCTTCGTTTCCCACGACCGCTATTTCATCGACAAACTGGCCACCCGAGTCTTCGAAATCGGCGACGGCAAAGTAGAAATCTATCCAGGAAATTACGAAGACTACCTCTGGCGCAAGCAGGGAAGAGCCGCGGTTGCTCCAGAAGTACCGAAGCCGTCCGGGATTTTATCTACGCCGCCAACTGTTCCCGCGAACGGAGGGAAACCATCCGCTGTAGAGACGCGGCTTGCCGCGTCTCCCGCCGAGGCCGCCGATCCCAAAGCCAAGCGCCTGAACCCAATCAAGCGCCAGCAGATGGAAGATCGTCTGCACGAAACAGAAGAAGAGATTGCCCGCGCCGAGGCCGCGATTGCCCTGTGTGAAACCGAACTCCAGAGCTTTGTCAGTGCGGAAGAAACGCAGCGCCAGACGCAGGAACTCGCCAATCGCAAGAGCGCGCTGCAGGATCTGATGAATGAGTGGGAAGAGCTATCAGGGTCGCTGCAATAGTGTTGGTTTTACCAAGACGCGGCAAGCCGCGTCTCTACAGAAAGGTTGTTTTGCGGTTTTACTGAGAGCTGACAACTGAGAGCTGACAACTGTCCTACCCCCCCTGCTTCAACTCCGTCAGCACTTGCTTGGCGATTTCCTTGAGCGTCTCGAACACGCCCACGCCCTGGAAGGCTACCGCCTCGACCACCGGCTCGTTTTTCTTGCGCAGTTCTTTGGAGAGGGCGTCCACCGGCAGCACATTTGGCAGGTCGCGCTTATTCAGTTGCAGAACGTAGGGAATCTTATTGAAGTCGTAACCGTGTTCTTTCAGGTTGGCGGTCAGGTTGTCGAGCGCTTCGACGTTGGCGTCCATGCGCTCCTGCTGGGAATCGGCCACGAACACGATGCCATCCACGCCGCGCAGAATCAGCTTGCGGCTGGCGTCGTAAAACACCTGTCCCGGAACCGTGTATAGGTGGATGCGCGTTTTGAAGCCGCGCACCGTGCCCAGGTCGAGCGGCAGAAAATCGAAGAACAGGGTTCGATCGGTCTCGGTGGCGAGCGAGATCATCTTGCCCTTCTGCTGTTCAGCTGTTTTCTGGAAGATGAACTGCAGATTCGTCGTCTTGCCGCCTAACCCGGCGCCGTAGTAGACGATCTTGCAGTTGATCTCACGTGCTGCGAAGTTGATGAAACTCAAAAGGTTTCCTCAGAAACTCCTGCGAAAAAGGCGCTTGCGAACCACTCCCTCAACGCGCGAATCTCTCGCCACCAATTCACTTTGACTACAGTATCCTGCTGATTTTTATACCACACCGGAAGCCTTCAGCGCTGGTTACGCATGTTACTAGATCGGTTGCCGGTAGCCAGTTGCCAGTGCCCAGTTGCCAGCTTTCCCGCTTTGATCTGCATCGGGGATCGCGATTGTCTTGTGGAACGCCATGGCTGGCTGCACTGGGTGCTGGCAACTGGCAACTGGGTACTGGCAACTGACTATCGCGCCGTCGGCAGCGGATAATATCCGTCCTTGGCATACACCTTCACGCCCGGACGCCGCACCCGCACTTCGATCTGCCGATATCCGCCAATGCCCGGCTTGCTGGGTGTGTAGCCCAGCGTGTACTGATTGCGGGCATCTCCAATCGCGTCGGCGTACGCGCGCTCGATATCGGCCCGGGCGGATTCGGGATAAACCCTCCCGCCCCCGGTGGCGCCCACGTACTTCGACAGGATGTTGCCATAGCCGATAGGCTCGAATCCTAACTTGTTCAATCCCAGGTTGGGCATGTGGATCTTCTGCAGCTTTTCGTATCCCGGAATAGCCGCGCCATCCACACCCACCGCGTAGACAATGATGTTCTGCGTCAACAGGACTTTCAGCGTGTCTTTATAGCTGGCGGTGCTGCCACGCTCCCGTCCATCGCTAATCACGAAGATGATTTTCCGCCGGGCGCGTTCGCGCTTGGAAAGATCGCGGGCCGCCTCCAGGATGGCGTCGTTGATCACGCGTGCCTGCTTGGGCGGGGTGTACACCGGGTTCACGGGAGCAGCGCCAACCGGAAGACCATTAATCGTCGGGCCCTGGGGACCGAGCGGGCCGCCTGTCACCGGAGGTCCATTATTGGTTCCGCTGTAGCCCTTGACCTCGTTCAGGGCCATCGTCAACTCCTTGCCCACGCCGGTGAAGTCCGCCACCCGGCCGACCGTGCTGCTGTAAGTATAGATCCCAACTTCATCGAACTGGCTGAACGCTCCCTGCAAAGCCGTCAAAGTCTCCTGGACGCGCTTCACCCCAATATCGGGCATGCCCGTATCGATCACCACCGCTGCCGAAAGTGGAAACGGGTCGCTGGAAAAAAACTTCAGCTGCTGCCTTTGCCCATTTTCCAGCACCGAGAAATCCTTGGGCAGCAGCCCACCGACCAGCCTGCCATCGTTGTCCTTTACGGTCACCGGAACCAGCACCAGGTTTACGGTTTTCCGGATGGTTAATCCGACGTCTTCGCCGGTGTCCAGATCCTTCGGAACGCTGCCCGCGGGCACCGTCGTAACCGGAGGCATCGGAGGCGGAGCCGGCTTCTCTTCCGTCGAATCCGGAGCGCTCCGGGGAAGCTCCTTTGACCCGGTGGTCACCCCGGCGCCGGAATTATCCGCCGGTGGCGCATTGGGCTGCGTCTCCTCATCATTGTTCGCCCCGGGTCGCGGGCTGGGCGGTTCCGGTGGCGGCATTGGACGAGTCGCCGACGGAGCGTCCGGAATGTCCTCAGGCTTCTGCTGCGCCGCCAGGGCGCCCGCCAGCAACCCCACCAATAACAACGACAGCCCCAGCCTCAGTAGCGCGCTAGTTTTCGTGGCCATCACCGGAATCCTCTGTCTTTCTTTACCCGTGCGATTTCGCATAGGGGCAGCCATCCTCGGCTGTCCAACCGTGCGCAGCGCGGGGCCGCGCAACGGCACCATGCCTTTTTTCTAATTCAGATGCCCAACCGCGCCCCTTTGGTGCATCTAACCGTTACAGCCTCTTACAGGATAGACTAGCAAAGTCTCGGGATAAAAACGCTGATGCCTACATTCCGTTCGAAATCGTGCCTGGCCATGGGTCTCCTCGCTCTAGCCGTAGCCCTGTCGCTGCCCGCAGCCGGACAGAATTCCCCGGCCCCGCCGCCGAACTCCAACGCCCAGTCGCAAGACGAGCCCACGGAGACCCTCAAAGTCAACGTCGAGGTCGTCCAGTTGTTCTTCAACGTCAAAGACAAGCATGGCGCGCTGATCCCCAACCTCACCAAAGACAATTTCGACCTGTTCGAGGATGGCAAGCCCCAGACCATCAAGTATTTCAAGGCCGAAACCGATCTCCCGCTGACGCTCGGCATTCTCATCGATTCCAGCGGCAGCCAGATGCGCGTCCTCGACATGGAAAAGACGGTCGGAGGTTCCTTCCTCGAAAGCATTCTGCGTCCCAAGGACGAGGCCTTCGTCATCAGTTTCGACGTCGATATCAACCTGCTGCAGGATTTCACCAGTTCGGTCAGCCGGCTCAAACATGCGCTGAACGAAGCCAAGATCAACACCGGCGGAGTCGGCTGTTCCGGAGGGCCGCTTGGCCCGCAGGGCCCGATTCCCTGCTCCTCGACCGGCCCACGCGGCACCGCGCTCTATGATGCCGTCTATCTCGCCTCGCACGACGAATTCAGCCACGAAGTCGGCCGCAAGGCGATGATCCTGCTCACTGACGGAGAAGATCAAGGCAGCCGCCTCAAGATCAGAGATGCCATCGAAGCCGCCCAGAAAGCGGATGCCATCTGCTATGTACTGCTCATTGCCGATCGCGGCTTCTACGGCGGTTTCGGCTACTCCGGCGACTCCGACATGAAAAAGCTCACCCAGGAAACTGGCGGCCGCGTGATTGATGTCGGCAACAAGATCGAAAAACTCCGTCAGGCTTTCGACCAGATTTCACAGGAACTCCGCAGCCAGTACAACGCCGGTTACACACCGACCAATCCCAACCGCGACGGCTCGTTCCGCAAAGTCGAGATCAAGTCCAAGCCGGGGGACTACAAAATCCAGGCCCGCAGCGGCTACTACGCCACGCGTCACGAGGAAGACTAGGGATTGTGTGGGGACGGCCGCACTCGGCCGTCCAAGCCGAGCAAAGCTCGGCAGTCTGCTGTGGTTATGGCAATTCTGGTGCTGTAGCGGGGTGCCCCACTCATCGCGCACGTTGCGATGAGTCGGCCTCGTCCAGGACGCCGTAGACGCCAAGTTTGCTCCCCTGGGACGGCCTCGTTTATACTCATGAAGTCGAGCGGGAGTAACTCAGTGGTAGAGTGCGACCTTGCCAAGGTCGAAGTCGCGGGTTCAAATCCCGTCTCCCGCTCCAGTTCCTCGAAGCCCTGCCCCGGCGAGGGCTTTTCGTTTTAGCGTGCTAGTCTTAGCGTGTCGTTTTCAAGAACGAGCCGGCGCGGTAGCCAAGTGGTAAGGCCGAGGTCTGCAAAACCTCTATCGTGAGTTCGATTCTCACCCGCGCCTCCAAAACCTGTTCGCAGCTGCCAGGTCTCAGGAAAATCAAGATTCAGAGCCGTTCAGTGAACCGACGACTGCTCCAGCAATTCCTTCAAATACTGCTGCCACACTGCCGCCCAGGTGTGCGTGCCGTGGCCGTGGGTCTGCGCGGATGTGGGCAGCAATACGAATCTTCCTTTCTTCACCTGCTTGATTTCTTGCTCGGCGATCCCCAATTCGGACGGATTGATGAAGTCATCGGCGGAGTTGACAAACATCACCGGAGCTTGAATGAGGCCGAGTTTGGATGACGGGTCATAGTCCCGCGACGCGCTGACCGCATACAGAAAGTCATTGGCGTCAAGACCGGAGGTGATCCGCTGGATCGTTTCCTCAAGATAGTTGTCGGCGGCATCGCGCGCGGGCAGTTCGTGCTGCATTTGTAAAGGGGCACTGCCGGCGATCACCAGAAAATCCGCGCTCACTTCGAGCGCCGCGCGAGGCTGAGCGCCATAGTCGCCGTTCTTCCATTCGGGGTCCTGGCGAATTCCGTCGATGATCATTTTCCGCCATATGCGGTTTCGGCCGGCAATTTGCACCGGCAAACATGCCAGGGGCATCAGCGCATCCATCTCGGTGGGATAGGCTTCGCCCCACATCCAGGAATGCATGCAGCCCATCGAGGTGCCCATCACCAGGCGCAGGTGGTCGACGCCCAGTCCCTTTTGGACGAGTTCGTGTTGCAGCGAGACCATGTCGGCATAGTCGTATTGCGGAAAGTGCGCACGCATGCCATCGCTCGGCTTGCTGGATTTTCCGTGGCCGACGTTGTCCGGCAGGATGATGTAGTACTTGTTCGTGTCCAGCAGTTGCCCTGGCCCAAACAGCACGTCCGCAAAGATCGGACGAAGGAATTGGTGTCCTGTGCCGCTCGTGCCATGAAGGATTAGAACCGCGTTGGTGGTGTGTCCGCGGTTGTCCTTCACGGGTGCGCCGAAGGTGGTGTAGTGCATTCGCACCTCGGGCAGGGTTTCTCCTGATTGAAAGCGAAAATTGTGAATGACAAAGTCGCCCTCGTGAGGCACGGGGGCACTAGACGGATTCCTGGCTGCATTTTCTGCTGGCGCCTGCGCTCCCGCCCGCCCTTGAGCAAGCGCCATCGCCAACGTAACCAACAGCCCTAAGGTGTTAAGGATTTTTGTCACGGGTCCTCACGGTTGGATGAATTTCGAGAAAGACGCAGTGTACACCGGGAGGGATCGGTTCGCGGAGGGTTCCCCATCCTAACGTCGCGTTTTGTGCGACGTTAAGATGGAGAATTCGTTCGTTTCGTGGATAGAATGGTTTACAGCCGCGCGCATACCGCCTTGGTCTGCGTGTACATTTCGAGAACGTCTTTGCCCATCTCGCGTCCCCAACCCGACTGCTTGTAGCCGCCAAACGGCAGCGCCGCGTCGAAGATGTTGTAGCAGTTGATCCAGACTGTTCCGGCGCGCAGCGCGGCCGCCAGACGGTGCGCCTTCGAAATATCCTTGGTCCAGATGCCCGCCGCCAGTCCGTAGACCGAGTCGTTGGCGCGCGGCATAAGTTCTTCCACATCGTCGAACGCAGTCGCGACCACCACCGGCCCGAAAATTTCTTCCTGCACCACCCGCATGTTGTCTTTTGTGTTCACCAGCACGGTCGGCTCGACGAAATATCCCTTGTCGCCGAGCTTCTTTCCGCCGGCCAACGCGGTGGCGCCTTCCGCCATGCCAATCTCCAGGTAGTTGCACACCCTCTGCAACTGCTCTTCGGAGACGAGCGGACCCATCGCCGTGCTCGGCTCTAGGCCCGATCCCACCTTGATCTTCTTGGCCTTCGCCGCCACGCCCTCCACTACGCGATCGAACACCGGCCGCTCCACGAACAGACGCGAACCGGCGCAGCAGCACTGTCCGTGATTGAAGAAAATCGCGCTGGCGGCGCCGCCGATCGCCACATCCAGATCCGAATCCTGGAACACGACATTTGGCGACTTGCCGCCGAGTTCGAGCGAGACTTTCTTCAGATTTCCCGTTGCCGCGTGCACAATCAGCCGGCCCACTTCCGTCGATCCGGTAAACGCAATTTTGTCGACCAGGTCGTGTGCTGCCAGAGCCGCGCCCGCCGTCTCGCCGTATCCCGGAACGATGTTGACCACGCCGTCCGGAAATCCGGCTTCCACGATCAGCTCGCCCAAACGCAGCGCGGAGAGTGGGGCCTGCTCGGCCGGCTTCAGCACCACCGTGCATCCCGAGGCCAGCGCCGGCGCCAGTTTCCACGCCGCCATCAGCAGCGGGAAATTCCACGGGATAATCTGCCCCACCACGCCGACCGGCTCGCGCAGCGTGTAGGCGTGGTAGTTCACGCCGGGCGTATACATGACCGAGAGCGGAATGGTTGTGCCTTCGAGCTTGGTCGCCCATCCCGCCATATAGCGGAACATATCGACGGCCAGCGGAACATCGGCGGCCCGCGCCACGGAGAGCGGCTTGCCGTTATCGAGTGTTTCTAACGTCGCGAATTCTTCCAGGTGCTCTTCCAGCAGGTCGGCCAGTTTCCACACCAGCTTGCCCCGCTCGGAAGCCATCAGGCGCGACCAGGGACCGCTGTCGAACGCCTTGCGCGCGGCTTTCACGGCCAGGTCAATGTCCTGCCGGTCGCCTTCCGCGACCTGCGCCAGAACTTCGCCGGTGGCCGGATTGTAGGTTGGGAAAGTTTTGCCCGACGCGGCATGCACCCACTTGCCGTCGATCAGCATTTGGCGCGGCTTCCCGAGGAAGTCGCCGACGCGCGAATCAATTTGGATTGGGGAAATTGCAATGCCCATACATCCTCCTTAGAACGAGATCGAGTGAGAGAAATCCGCCGAGGTGAAATGAATTAGAGAAATATTAGTCCCGCTGGAGGGGGAAGGCAAGGCATTGAGACATTGAGGCATTGAGACATTGAGACATTGAGTGATTGAGTCATTGAATTATTAAGAACCTTAAGCCTGCCTCTGACTTCCAATGATTCCAATGCCTCAAATACCCAAATGATTCAATGATTCTTACTTGATCTCCTTCATCGCCATGAGCGTGCCGTAGTCGCGGCCGGAGGGCTCGACGGCTCGCGCCACCACCCCCGCAAAAGCGTCGCGCAATTCGGGAAACTTCGCCACCAGCGCCTTGATCACTGCCGTATTCTCCTGAAACGCGCGCGCGGTATCCGATACATCGGAGGCCTGGTACTTAACGACCACGTCAAGATCGTCACCCACAGCCAGCGGAAAGATTTCGGTCAAACGATAAATCTTGCCGCCCACGCTCATCTCCACCGTGTTGCCGTTCGCGGGCACATCGGCGGGTTGCGTTGCCTGGCTCTCGTCATAAAGTTTGTCGGTCGAGAGCGTGCTCATGAAGTCCACAGGGGCGGACAGGGCGATCGCCTCGCGGTAATACAACCAGGAATTGTGATTCTGCCCTTTAGTCTTGAAATCGCGTGCGCGCTGAGTAAACCACGCGGCATCATGGCCGAAGGCCTGCGAGGACTTGGCATAGAAGCCGGCCAGCTTCCATTCCGCTCCCGCCTCTTGCAGGACCAAGGTCAGCGTCCTCGCATCCTGGCCGACGTTCACGTCGAGAATGGTTACCCCATACTTGCCGGGTGGCAGATTGGGAAGGACAAATACCGCGCTATCCTTCGTCTGCCCCGACTTACCAAACACTCCGCACAGAAATTCAGCGCGAGCGAGAGGTTCGGGGCCGTCGGCGGTCAGCAAAAAGGGCGGCCGCACCGTTGCCTTGGCGCCGGCGAACGCAGCCCGGTTCTCTTTGATGGCGCCTTCGATGCCGGCAAAACTGGCGGTCACGGCGGCAATGGAGTTCTGCCGCAGGGCCGCCGTATCGCCGCGCGCCGACATATCGAAATAGCGCTTCGCCGTGGTTTCCAGAGCGCTTCGTACTGCAGCATCCATGTCCGCGGCGCTCTGGCAGGTCTGGGCATGGGCCGCCGGAACATCGACCGACGCGCTCAGCAGCAGCAACCACAGCCACCGCCGCCAGTGCCGTCGATTCAGGAGCCGGGGTTTTGAAGCCGCACCCAAAAGGGAAAGCCTCCGCTGGCATTTTACGCGCTGGCGCGGCCGAAGGCAGTCGAAATACCTGCCAAGGCCGTGCCGACAATGGGTCTGGCTCACAACATTGCGCTCATCAAAACGCAAGAAATAAGGCCCTCAGGCGTTCCAACAGCAGTGGTAAAATCAGCTAGGGCGCAGTGGCTGCAGGACCCTTGGCCGCTGGCGGAAATGGGGGAAATTCCGATGCCGCGCACGCGCAGATGGATCGCGTTGGGTCTCCTGCTGGCGACTCCGCTCCTTTACGCGCAGACCGCCGCCCCAGCCACGCACTCCACCACTCCGCGCCGCAAGTCCCATAAGGCCCAGAAGCCGCTCGTGCTCCCACCCTTGCCCAGCGGTCCGCTGCTTCAGGTGCCAATGGACCAGCTTCCGGCAATGCCGGCGAAAGTCGGATACCAGGGCGGGTTACTGACAATCGCGGCTCAAAATTCGACGTTAGGTGAAATCCTGCGCGATGTGCGCAAGCTCACCGGAGCTTCGATTGACATTCCTCCAGGCTCAGGCGGAGAGCGAGTCGTCGCGTACCTCGGACCGGGAGCGCCGCGGGATGTTCTGGCGGCCTTGCTCAACGGCACCTCGTTGAACTACGTCATGCTCGGTTCGAGTTCCGACCCCATGATGATTTCGAGCGTCATCCTTAGCCTAAAGCCATCGGCGACGGGAGAGACCCAGAATGCCGCGAACCTGTATCAGAACAATCCGGGAGCGACGCCTCCGAACCGTTTTCCCCAGCCGCAGCCGTTTAACCGGCAACTCGTCGCCCCGCAACCTGGGAATGCACAACCGGCGAATGCCGAAGTCGACGACAGCGCCAAAGACGATGAGCAGGATAACGCCGATAACGCCGACGAGAATGCGGACGATCAGGCCCAGCCCGGACAGCCTGGACAGCCCGAAATGAACGGTGGAAATACGACGGGCCAGGAGCAACAGCCGGACCCGAACCAGCCCAACGCCGGCCCGAAGACCCCTGAGCAGATTCTGGAGATGCTCCGCCGACAACAGCCGCCCGGCGCCGTCGTCCCTCCCCAGCAACCGCCCCAGCAGTAACCGCGTACCTTGGGGTTTCCATCTGCATCCTTAGTTCCACAGCAGGCTGCGTCAAATCGTAGGGTTTCTATCAGGCGACCGGTGGCCTTGTAACAGGGTGCCGTCGTCGGTTTGTAACAGGCTACCGTCGAGGGTTCGTATCAGGGTGTCGGCTGAGGTTCGTATCAGGGCATCGCTTTAGCGATGCCGAAAGCAGCCGTTATCAGCGGCCCCTTTAGGGGCTGGGCGGCGAGGCAGTCTGATAGGGCTCAAGCGGAAAGCCAACGAAGGCGCGCTCAGTCGCCGCTGACGTGGCTTTGATGGGGTATCAAGGCTCCCAGCACATGCGACGGTCGAGAGGGGTTGACGACGGCCAATACACCGCAAATCGCGCAATACGCGCCGAATACACCCAGAATTACACTCAGGATTGCGGTGCTGCTGATTAAGAAAGTCACGAAAAGTGCGTTCACGTTACCGGCCCTTGCTGGCAGCCACCCTCTGCATCGCGCGGCTGCAAATGTTTTTACTCTATCCGCATTTGACCCCCGCCGCTGTTAGCAAATAAGATACGAGAATCGAACTGCGTATTCCCACTCTCCAACATTTCTTGGGACCCGTCCACGTTACGGAAGTCCATAAAGTACTGGGTAAATGGCCATTACCACGATTTCGGTGCGCGGCGCGCGCCAGCACAACCTGAAGAACATTGACGTCGAGATTCCGCGCAACACCTTGACGGTCATCACGGGCCTGAGCGGCTCCGGCAAATCCTCGCTCGCTTTCGATACGATTTACGCCGAAGGCCAGCGCCGCTACGTCGAAACCCTTTCCGCCTATGCCCGCCAGTTTCTCGACCAGATGGAGCGCCCCGACGTCGATTCCATCGACGGCCTTAGCCCAGCGATCTCGATCGAGCAGAAAACCACCAGCCGCAGTCCGCGCTCCACCGTCGGCACCATTACCGAGATCTACGATTACCTGCGCCTGCTCTACTCGTCGATCGGCGTTCCTCATTGCCCGAATTGCGGCAAGCCCATCACCCGCCAGTCGGCGGAGCAGATCGTACAGCGTGTCATGGCGCTTACGCCCGACGACCGCGTTATGATCATGGCGCCCATCGTTCGCGGGCGCAAAGGCGAGTTCAAAAAAGAAATGGAGAACCTGGTCCAGCACGGTTTCTCCCGCGGCCGCGTCGATGGCGAACTGGTGAATCTCGAAGACGACCTGGCCCTCGACAAGCGCAAGAACCACACCCTCGAAGTCGTCGTGGATCGTCTGCTGGTGAAGCCCGGAATCGAACACCGCCTCGAACTCTCCGTCGGGCTCGCCATGAAACTCGGCGGCGGCCTCGTCCTGGTCGCGGTCGTCAACGGAGACGAAACGCTCTATTCCTCGCGTCTCGCCTGCCCCGACTGCGGCATCAGCGTTCCGCAACTCGAGCCGCGTTCGTTCTCGTTCAACAGTTCCTATGGAGCCTGTCCCGAGTGCCACGGTCTCGGCAGCCGCTACGACTTAGATCCGGCCAAGGTGATCGTCGATTGGTCGAAGCCGCTGCTCGATGGCGGCCTCGGCCCCGGTTCGTCATCGCAGAACCTGATGCGCAGCCTGCAGTTGGTTGTCTTGGCCTACGGTTTCGACTTGACCACGCCCTTCGAGAAATTTCCCGACAAGGTTCAGAACCTCCTGCTGTATGGCGAGCCGCAACGCGGAGGCAAAACTGGTTTCCTCGGGATTCTCGGCCACCTTCGCCAGAATCTCGAAGCCTCGACCTCCGATACCTATCGCGAATATCTGCTCGATTTCATGTCGGCCACGGAATGCTCGGTATGCCATGGCAAGCGGCTGCGCCCGGAAAGCTTGGCGGTAAAAGTGAACGGTATGTCCATCGCCGATTTCACCGAGCTTCCGATTGCGCGCGCTCTCGACGCCGCGCGCCGCATCCAACTGACGGGCAGGGAACTGGCCATCGCCGGACGCATCACGCACGAAATCACCGAACGCCTCGAATTCCTCGACAACGTTGGACTCGGCTACCTGCAACTCGGCCGCTCGGCGGCCACGCTTTCCGGCGGAGAAGGCCAGCGCATTCGCCTCGCCACCCAGATCGGATCGAAGTTGCGCGGCGTCCTCTACGTCTTGGACGAGCCTTCGATCGGCCTGCATCATCGCGACAACGGACGCCTTCTAGCCGCGCTCGAAAATTTGCGCGACCTTGGCAACACCGTCCTCGTAGTCGAGCACGATGAAGAAACCATCCGCCGCGCCGACTATGTCATCGACCTCGGCCCCGGCGCCGGCCGTCATGGCGGCGAACTGGTCGCAAGTGGAACGCCGGCCGAAATCATGAACGCGCCTGCCTCCCTCACCGGAGCCTACATCGCCGGACGCCAGCAGATCGCCATGCTTTCCGAGCGCCGCAGCCCGAATGGGAAAGCGATCGCCATCCTCGGCGCGCGCGCCAACAACCTCAAGAATCTCGACGTAGTTTTTCCGCTCGGCGTGATGACGGTCGTCACCGGTGTTTCCGGCTCCGGCAAATCGACTCTCGTGAACGACATCCTCTACCGCGCGCTCGCCCGGCAGCTCTATCGTTCCCGCGAAGAACCCGGCGCGCACAAATCCATCACCGGAGCCGACCTGATCGACAAGGTCATTCGCATCGACCAGTCGCCCATCGGCCGCACCCCGCGCTCCAATCCCGCAACCTACACCGGCATCTTCGCGGCGGTGCGCGACCTCTACGCCATGCTGCCCGAATCGCGCGAGCGCGGATACAAGCCCGGACGCTTCTCCTTCAACGTTTCTGGCGGACGCTGCGAGGCCTGCCAAGGCGGAGGCCAGCGCCGCATCGAAATGAACTTCCTGCCCGACGTGTACGTGCAGTGCGAAATCTGCGGCGGTCGCCGCTACAATTACGAAACCCTGTCGGTTCACTACAACGGTTCCTCCATCGCCGACCTGCTCGAAACGCCCGTGTCGGACGTGCTCCAGATTCTCGAAAACATTCCACAGGTCAAGCAAAAGCTGCAAACGCTGGTCGACGTTGGCCTCGGATACATTCACCTCGGTCAATCTGCCGTGACTCTCTCCGGAGGCGAAGCCCAGCGCATCAAACTCGCCCGCGAACTGGGCAAGCGCCAGACCGGTAAAACTTTGTATCTGCTGGACGAGCCGACCACCGGATTGCACTTCGACGATGTGCGCAAGTTGCTCGACGTCCTGCACCGCCTCACCGATCTGGGAAACACGGTCATCATCATCGAGCACAATCTGGACGTAATCCGCAACGCCGACTGGATCCTCGATCTCGGCCCCGAAGGCGGAGAAGAAGGCGGCCGCATCGTAGCCCAGGGCACGCCCGAACAAGTCGCGCGGGTGAAGAAGTCCTACACCGGCCAGGCGCTCGCCGCTTATTTCAACGGGTCGACAAAAAATGGGGCGGCAAAAAATGGTTCGTCAAAAGATGTGTTAGCGCCCACCGGCACAGGGGAACCCGTGTGAACCTTCCTTCTGACGATCAGCCCGAAAATCCAACCGAGCCCGTGTGGGGACGGGCGACCTCGCCCGTCCAAACCGAGCGCACCGGGGCCCCCGTCAAGCCCGGTGTTGGCTTGACGGGGTGGAGTAGCTCGGCAGCTGCCGGTGGTCATAGCGATGTTGGATTCCCAGTGGCCGACACTAACCCTGCGGACGGCCTCCCCGCTCCCCCGCCCGATCCAGCCTGGACTGGCTGGGATGTCCTGCGCCTCGTATTCCTCACCATCGTGGCGCTCTTCGCCGGTGTCTTTGCCGTGCTGCTCATCGCGCGCGTCTGGGTGTACCCGCACCGCGGTCTCGGCGAAATCGCGCGCGTCCCGCTAGTCATCGTCGCCGGACAGTCGCTGGCGTATCTTCTCATCCTCGCCTACATGTACGTTCTGGTGACGCGCGAGCGCCGCCGTCCCGATTTTCTCGCTGCCATCCACTGGAACTGGCCTTCCAACGTCGCCATTTACGTGTTCGTGGGCTTCGCGCTTTCCCTCGCGTTGCAAGCGCTAGCCCATCTGTTGCCCATGCCGAAAGAGTTGCCCATCGACAGCTTTTTCAAAACCCCCGCCGAAGCCTGGGCGCTGGCCATTCTCAGCGTTACCCTCGCGCCTCTGATGGAAGAGCTTTTCTTCCGCGGATTTCTGTATCCCGTGCTCGCGCGCCGCCTCGGCTTGCCGATCGCCGTCTTCCTGACCGCGCTAGGTTTCGCCCTGCTGCACGGAGCGCAACTGATGTTCTCCTGGGGCCCGGTACTCGTGATTTTCCTGGTTGGCATGATCTTGACGATAGTGCGAGCCAGAACGAATTCAGTAGCCGCCGGTGTTCTCATCCACATGGCATACAACGCAACCATCGCGGTCGCCATGTTCGTCGCCACCGACGGATTTCGGCATCTGGAAAAACTCAACCAATAGAGTTCTCAGTTCCCAGTTCTTAGTTCTTAGTGTTCTGGCACGGGTGCCTTTTTCTGACAACTGGCAACTGAGAACTGGCAACTGCTTTTCTGCTATCGTAGAAATTCATGTCTACTGCACGACAAGAATTATTGAAACTCCTGGCGCAAAAATCCTTCCGCCTCGGCGAGTTCAGACTATCCTCCGGCGCCACCAGCGACTATTACATCGACTGCCGCACCACCACGCTCGATGCCCGTGGCGCGCAACTGGTAGGCCAAGTCTTCCTCGATGAGATGCGCGGCCAAGGCTGGCACGCCGATGCCATCGGCGGACTCACCATGGGCGCCGACCCCATCGTCGTGGCCGTAGCCGTCATCAGCGGAACTCTGCCCGGCTTCCTCGTGCGTAAAGCCGAGAAGCAACACGGCACCGCCCAGCGCATCGAAGGCTTCCGCGAAAAGGGCGCGCGCGTGGTAATCGTGGACGACGTTTGCACCACCGGCTCCTCCACCGTGCAAGCCATCCAGGCCGCCCGCGAATTCGGCTTCGAAGTGGCAGGAGTAATGTGTCTGGTCGAGCGCGAGGATGCACACGGCCGTCCCAACGTAGAAAAAGCCGCCGCGCCCGCTAGTTTTGTTTCGATTTTTACAGCAACCGACGTCAGGAAAGAGCACTTAGCACTTAGCAGTTAGCATTTAGTCCTGAAGCGTGCCGAGGTTTTTGCTAAATGCTAGATGCTCAGTGCTAAATGCCCACTGAGAACTGAGAACCGAGAACTGAGAACTAACTCATGATCCAGACCCTAGAATGGACTCCCCGCGGCGTCGTCTTCATCGATCAGACGAAGCTGCCCACCGAAGAAGTCTACGTAACCTGCACCACGCACCAGCAGGTCGCCGACGTGATCCGCAACATGGTAGTCCGCGGAGCCCCCGCCATAGGCGTCGCCGCCGCCATGGGCATCGCCCTCGGAGTGAAGAATTCCAAAGCCGAGAACGGCGCCGATCTCAAAAAAGAGTTCGACGAGATTTGCGAAACCATCCGCCAGACCCGCCCCACTGCCGTTAACCTGTTCTGGGCGATCCGCCGCATGACGGAGAAATTCGAGCGCATCCGCGTTCGCCCCATCCCGCAAATCAAGCGGGATCTCATCGAAGAATCCCAGCGCATGCACGCCGAAGACATCGCCGCCAATCAGGCCATGGGACGCCACGGCGCAACGCTGATGCCCTCAAGCGGAGGCGTGCTAACCCACTGCAATGCCGGAGCCCTGGCCACCGCCGGCTACGGCACCGCGCTAGGCGTCATCCGCGCGGCCGTGGAACAGGGCAAGAAGATTCACGTTTACGCCGACGAGACGCGCCCCTTTCTGCAAGGTTCACGCCTAACCGCATGGGAGCTGATGAAAGATGGCATTCCCACCACTGTAATCTCCGACAACATGGCCGGAGCGATGATGAAGCAAGGCAAAATCGGAGCCGTCGTAGTCGGCGCGGACCGCATCGCCGCCAACGGAGACGTGGCCAACAAAATCGGCACCTACACCGTAGCCGTCCTCGCCAAAGAGCACGGCATCCCCTTCTACGTAGCCGCTCCGATTTCGACTGTCGACCTGGAATGCCCCGACGGCAGCAAGATTCCCATCGAGCAGCGCAACCCGAAAGAAGTCACGCACATCGCCGGTAAGCAGATGGTCCCCGATGGAGTCCAGATCGAGAACCCAGCCTTCGACGTGACCCCGGCAAAATACGTAGCCGCCATCATCACCGAACGTGGCATAGCCCGCGCGCCCTACACGGAATCGCTAAAGAAACTGTCGGAGGCGACCAAACTCACGTAGGGACAGCCGCCCTCGGCTGTCCAGCCGGGCGAAGCCCGGCAGCTCTCCGCGATGCCTGCCATCTCCCAGTCCGAACTTACCTTCCAGAGCGGCGGCAAACCCATCCGTCTAGATGCCTACTTGCCAGCGACCCCCGACGCCCCGCTCCCCGCCGTAGTCGCGCTCCACGGAGCCGGAGGCAACGTCGCCGGCATGGAGCAATACGCCGGCACGCTCGCCGCCCAAGGGTTCGCCGTTTACGTACTCCACTATTTCGACCGCACCGGCACCGAATCCGCCGACAAGCCGACGATCCTGCGCAATTTCCCGCTGTGGATGAAAACCCTCTGGGACGCAATCAGCTTTGTCGAAACGCAACCGCAAGTGGATCGCGACCGCATCGGTCTCCTCGGCTTTTCCCTCGGAGCCTATCTCTCCCTCGCCAACTCCGCCATCGACCCTCGCGTGAAAGCCGTCGTCGAGTTCTTCGGAGGCATGCCCAAAGAAATGCACCTCTTCATGAGACGCCTTTGCCCCGTGCTCATCCTGCACGGCGAGGCCGATCAGACCATCCCCGTCGAAGAAGCTTACCAACTGCAAAAATTGTTGGAGAAGAAAGGAATCCCCTACGAGATCAAGACCTATCCCGGAGCCGGCCACGGCTTCGAGGACGAAACAATCTGGCGCGACGCCGGTCTCAGGAGTCTGCAATTCCTGCAGAAATACCTTGGAGCTTAATCACCTTGCCCGCAGCTCAATGAGTGAAATCGCCTGTTTTCGTCAATCATCGCGTAGTAGCATTGGGCACCCATGCTCGCAAAGTGCCCGTTTCGCGCTTCTTTAGCCGTAAGTGGGCCACACTTTGGGTGAACCAGACAAGCCATACAAGCTTTACCTCTGAACAGCGGAGTGTCCCGTTCCGGCTTCCTCTCGCGCAATCTCTGCTAGGTACGCCGCAGCCTTCTGAAACGAGATGTACCTATACCGACAGAGCAGCCGCTTGCATTCGCAACCGAAGCCGAGCCGTATCGCCCGAACGAGCAACTGGCGTTTTTGCTGGTCAAAGTTCAGCGAAATCCCTCTACTCCAAATCCCATTCAAATCCAGCTCGGAACGTTCTTCGGGGGCTATGACAACGGATGGACATTCCTGTACGACTTGCTGGAGGAATACCCGCAGAGCGGGGCGCCACCATTTCCATTCAATGGTGAGGCGCCCCTCCTCGTGGGCCACGAGCACCGCCTTATCTGGTTCCATCGGCGTCAGTAATGGACGGACGTGACTGGAAACGGCGTTTGCAACTGTCTGAGCAGGCTCAATCACCAGCCACTCGACAATTCGGGGCTTGGGTCCATACAAGAACACTTCGACAGTCCGGATCGACATCGAAGCGATTTCCCGCGCCTCGAGCACGAGTACATCTGGCTCATAGACGTCACCGAGGCTCCTGCTGCGCCATGCAAACAACCGAACGTACAGCCGATCAGCACATCCGGCTGCGACCCACCTCCGGTGAGCGGCTTGTGCACGCCAAAGCACATATCCATTCAACGCCAAGAAAATCGGCACGCTGGTCCAGGCCGCAGTTCGCACCGAAGAACCGAGGCCTACGGCAAGGGTGATCAAAAGGGCGAGTACGTTTGCGGCGCAGGCGAAGCCTAGTGTGTACCAATTCCGGCTAGCCCACGCTCCGGCGGTGGCGATGCTGCGCGCCACCTCCAGCGAGTCAGATCGAACGATCTTCATCGTGTTTCTTGAGGCCCTCTGCTAAAAGCCAAATTCCGAATGCGGCATAAAGAGCTGCGGCCCGACATGGCAACCAAGAGAGCAGCGAATCCATGGGGAAATCTAGACAAAAGACTCGGACGATCCGTTGCGATTCGCTTGCATTCTACGCCTAGTTGAAGTCAGTTGGCGTAATATCCCGATTGCACTCATTGGGGTTGAGTGCAATTGCCGACTGCGATGGTAATCCGGCTGGCCACTCCGTTTTTCTTTGCTGGCTCATGGCGGAAACCCTGATGCGTGGCGAGCGGCTGATTGTTGCCGGGTGCAACGATAACGACGGTTCGCGCCCCGCCTTTCAGATTCGCGACAGACGAAACGGAGCGCTGAGCAAGCGCGCCGGCAGCATCACCACGGCCCAGACCAGCGCGAGGGCTCCGTGGACCGCGATCCCAACCAGGCGGAAGGGCAACAACAGCAGCCACACGAACGGATACGCGATCAGCGCCAGCAACGCCAAGGGCCAGCACACCACGAAAAGCAAGCACCAGAGCAGGAAGGCGACCATAAGGGAACCTCCTCCTGAAACAATGATACGCAAGCAGAAAGAAAAAAGTTCGACGAATTAAAGCGGGCTCGGAGCGTCAGTTCCGAAAGGCAGGGCGAGCGCCCTAACCCATCACGAAACCCGCACTAATTGCTCGCAACCGCTTTGCGTACCGTTCTTCGCTCAATTCTTCTTTCGAACAACTCCCCCTGGAAGATTCGTTTCACATACACGCTGGGTGTATGAACCATGTCGGGATCGAGCTCGCCCGCCTCGACCAGGTGTTCGACTTCGGCGATGGTAATCTTGGCCGCGGTGGCCATCATGGGATTGAAATTCTGCGCGGTTTTGCGATAGACGAGGTTGCCCCACTTGTCGCCCTTCCACGCCTTGACGAAGGCGAAATCGGCTTTCAGCGCGCGCTCCAGGATATAGGTGCGGCCGTCGAACTCGCGCGCCTCTTTGCCCTCGGCAACTATCGTCCCAACGCCGGTCGGCGTATAGAACGCGGGAATGCCCGCGCCCCCGGCACGAATCCGCTCAGAAAAGGTCCCTTGCGGAACCAAGTCGAGTTGCAAGGTGCCGACCAGCACCATCTGTTCGAGCAGTTTATTTTCACCGACGTAGGTTCCAATGTGCCGCCGGATTTGGCCATTGGCAAGAAGCAGTCCCATGCCCAAGCCATCGACGCCCACGTTGTTGCTGATGGTGGCAAGGTTCTTGACGCCCTTGCGGGCGAGAGCGCGGATCAGGTTCTCCGGCATCCCGCACAAACCAAATCCGCCGACCATGACGGTGGCGCCGTCGAACACGTCCTGAATCGCCTCTTCAGCGCTCGCCACAACTTTGTGCATAGCAGAAGAATTCTATCGGAATTTCACTGCAGAGGCACGGACAAGGAGAATCCAAGTCAGAAGAAGAAGTCAGAAGTAAGAAGTCAGATTGCAGAAGTAGAACCCAAGACCGCGCTCAAATTGACTTGCACTTCTTCAATTTGACTTCTTACTTTTGACTTTCTCCGAGTCTTCGGGTGAATTCTTCCTCAACTCGTGCGCGCGTTCGAATTCCGCTGCCAGTTCGCGCGAGTCCAGATTTTCGCGGATGTGCGCCAGACGTTGCTCCAACTTTTGCAGCGCGCCGGAAAGGTTCTTCTTGTTGGTGATGGCGATGTCGCGCCACATCGAATAGGGACTGCCGGAGATGCGCGTCATCTCGCGCAGGGCTCGTCCACCAATGTCGAGCACGGGCGCGTCCGAGCCGAATTCGTCGACCAGCGCGGCCGCCAGTGCGGTGGAAATCATTTGCGGCAGATGGCTGATCCAGGCGCAGAAGCGGTCATGATCGGCCGCATCGACTACGGCGATTGTGGACCCCATCTTTTCCGCGCAGTGGACAAATTCTCCGCAGGGTCCGGCGTGAACGTTTTGCCCGGGAAGCGGCGTAAACAGCCAGGCGGCGCCTTCGAAAAGATCGGCGTCGGCAAACTCCACGCCGGCGTGTTCCTTGCCCGCCATGGGATGCCCGGCGAGGAATCTGTGTCCGGCGTTTCGTCCAAACGATTTCGCCGCACGCGCTACAATCTCTGCCTTCGTGCTGCCGACGTCGGTGACCAGAGTTCTAGCCGGCAGGGTTGAAGCAAGCCGCCCGATTAGATCGAGGATCGGAATGACCGGGGTCGCCAGCACCACCAGATCGCTGCCGCGCACAGCATCGGCGGGATTGGTGTTCCCCGCTTCGATGGCGCCGCAGGCCTGGGCTCGCTTCAAAGCGGGAGCGCGATCGCACCCAATGATCCGTCCGGCAAGCCGGCGCTTCTTCAGCGCCAGGCCCAGCGAGCCTCCGATCAAGCCGGTTCCGATGATGGTGACTTGCTTAAAGGGCATCTCTAATTTGGTAATTGTGTAATTTGGTAATTTGCGATCTGTGAATTTGGCAATTTGCAATCGTTGCTTTTCAGATTACAAAATTACCAATTACAAAATTGCCAAATTGCCCTACGCGATCTCGCGCCCCACCGCCGGCGCAATCATGCGGAGCTGATCCATCAACTCCGCAAACTGGTCCGGGTAAAGCGACTGTGCGCCGTCGGAGAGCGCCTTGTCCGGCTGGTGGTGAACCTCGATGAGCATGGCATCGGCGCCCGCGGCAATGGAAGCGAGCGCCATGGGAGCCACCTTGTCGCGGCGCCCCGTGCCGTGCGACGGATCGGCGGTCATGGGCAGATGCGAAAGTTTATGAATGATGGGGATCGCGGAAATGTCCATCGTGTTGCGGGTGTAAGTTTCGAAGGTGCGGATCCCGCGCTCGCACAGAATAATTTCATAGTTGCCGCCCGCCAGCAGATATTCCGCCGAGCACAGGAGCTCTTCGAGCGTGGCGGCGATGCCGCGCTTGAGCAGCACGGGCTTGCGAACCTTGCCGAGTTCGCGCAGCAGATTGAAGTTCTGCATGTTGCGCGCGCCCACCTGGAAGATATCCACATAAGGCAGCATGAGCTCGATCTGCGAAATCTCCATCACTTCGCTGATCACGAGCAGTTGGAAGCGGTCTCCCGCCTCGCGCAGCAATTTCAGGCCGTCAACGCCGAGCCCTTGAAATGAATAAGGAGAAGAACGCGGCTTAAAGGCGCCGCCGCGGAGCACGCGCGCGCCCGCTTTGGCGATCCGTTCCGAGACGGCAAAAAGCTGCTCGCGCGATTCGACCGAGCAAGGCCCGGCCATAACGACGATCTTCTTGCCGCCAATTTCAATCCCGTTCGCAAACTTGACTACGGTGCCTTCCGGACGGAAGCTGCGGCCGGCCAGCTTGTAGGGCGAAGTGATGCGGTGCACGTCTTGCACCCCGGGCATCATTTCGATTTCGCGGGTATCGAAATCGTGAGGAGCCCCGACTCCGCCAAGAACCGTCTGACGCGCTCCGGTGGAGCGGTGGACTTCAAAGCCAAAGTGAACCAGTTGATCGATCACGTGCTGGATCTGATCTTCACTGGCCGAATCTTGCATGGCAACAATCATGAGTACGCTCGTTTTGCCCGGCGGAGGGACGCGGCAGAAACGTCCGCGGCTCGGCCAACAATGCTCTGTGAGTTCTAGTCGTTCAGTTGCGAATCTATCTCCGAGTCGCGCGCCGCGGGCCTGGAGTCGGGAACAATTTCGTGCTTTTGGATGCTGCGCATCACGTCCATGATTCGCTCGTAGATCTGCGCCAGATCGCGTGCGGCCAACGGACCGGAACTGCTCTGCTGCACATTGGCGATCACCACGCGCTCGCGGTCGGGCTCATAAACGGGCAGGCTGGTATTCCGTTTCAATCGTCCAATTTCGACGGCAGCCGCGGCGCGTTCGTTGAGCAGCGCTACCAGCCTGCGGTCCATGTCGTCGATCTTCTTACGCCAATCGGAAATGTCCATAGGAGCTGTCAGCCGTCAGCTATCAGTTATCAGTTTAAACGCCAAAGTCGGAAGCTCATTGCGCAAGGCTCGCAAATTCAATTTTGCCAGACGCGATCATCGAGCGCTTCTCACTGATGGCTGACGGCTGAGAGCTGATAGCTGGTTTACAAATTCTGCCACAGTCGCGGCTTCCCGTCCGGGATTCTGTTCGATCGCGTGGACGATGGCGCTGCCGACGACTGCGCCTTCCGCAAATTTGCCGACGGCCGCGAATTGCTCAGGAGTTGAAATTCCGAAGCCAACAGCTACCGGCAGCTTGGTGAAACGGCGGATGCGCTTGACCAGGGCGCGAGCGTCTCCGGTCATCTGCGCGCGCGCGCCCGTCACGCCGGTGCGCGAGATGGCGTAAATAAAGCCAGTAGAAACCTGGGCAATCAACTTCAGACGCTGATCGGTGGACGTGGGCGCGGCCAGAAAAATAGTTGCGAGGTCGTTCTTGCGAGCCTCGCGCAAATACTCGGCGGATTCTTCAACCGGCAGATCGGTGATCAGGGTTCCGTCAATCCCGGCCAGCCGCGCGACCTGGCAAAACTTTGCCAGGCCCATGCGCAGGATGGGGTTGAGGTAGGAGAAAATCACCAGTCCGACGGATTGCGAATGTTCGCGAATTTCGGACGCGAGCGTGAGCACGTTCTGCAGCGACGTGCCGTGTTTGAGCGCCCGCTCGCTGGCGCGCTGAATCACCGGGCCATCGGCGAGCGGATCGCTGAACGGAACGCCCAACTCGATCACACTCGCACCTGCGTCGATGGCGGCGAGGATGACCTCGCGAGTAGTCGCGATGTCGGGATCGCCGCAGGTTACGTAGGCGACTAGGGCAGGTCTGTGATCGAAGTGGAAGGGCATGGAGGTTCAATAAAACTATCTCACAAACGGCCGTTTGGATCGTGGTGTACGGTGTTTACCAATCCGAGTGAAATCGGCGTTTGACATTTGTCTATACAATTGCATATCATTTGTGCTATTGTGATTTTACAGGCGGACGGCTTCGACTGGGACAGAGGCAACCGAGCCAAGTGCGAGAAACATGGGCTTTCCATCGCCACTATCGAAAGCCTTTTTACGCGTTCGCTGGCCATTCTCCCGGACGCAGCCCACTCGCAGCGAGAAAAGCGCCTGCGCGCGATCGGGCGAACGGAGAAAGGGCGCGGCGTGTTCATCATATTCACGCTCCGGCGGAAGGGCGACGAACTTCTGATCCGGCCCATCAGCGCGCGGTACATGCACAAAAAGGAGATTGAAGCGTATGAAAAAGAAAATCCCGGCCTTTAAGAGCGACCGGGCGGCGGCGGCCTTTGTCGATAAAGCCGACCTATCGCAATACGACCTTTCGGGCGCGCAGTTGGTGCGCTTCGAGATCAAGCGCAAAGACAAGTCCATCAATCTGCGTTTATCCGAGGAGCTTTACGACGCTGTGCGCGAGCGCGCGGCCCGCGCGGGCCTGCCCTATCAACGTTTCATTCGGTTGACGCTGGAACAGGCTCTCGGCGCGCAGAAATAGAGCAGTGTCGCTGACAAGTATCCTGCCCAAAAACCCGCACAAGCGGAGCTTGGACGGGGCACCCTCATGGCTGATCTTGAATGGTGGGGCGGGCCACCCGCCGAAAACTAACAATCGATTGCGGAACATCACCTTCATGCTCGATCTGAAGCTGCCGAATCGGCGCAGCCACTTTGTTGTTCATCTCATGTCCGTATGTATGAATGAGGAAGTTCTCAACCTCATCCACACAGCTTAGGGCCTCCTCGTCAAGTTTGCCAATGTAAAGGCGACCACCATGTCGTAGACAGCCCTCGATCCAATGTCGGTAGCCCGCGTTGTAGCGACCACTAGCTTCCAGTCCATCCCGCCTTCGCTTGCCGCCGCCGAAAAAACTCTTATGAGCCTTGCCCCAGTAGAACGGCTTTCCATTCCACTCATGCAGATCGATGATCCGCGAATAATCCCGCGCTTCTTTGTAACTTCGACAACGAATCCAATTGACCTTCATTTCGCTGACCCGAGCCGGAGCGGACAGTCCTCAGCCTCGCACTGATGCCATCGCTTTGCCGACTTTGTCGCCCGAACCCTCTTCTTGAGCCTCTCTCTTGCGGCCTCACGCTCATAGTTCGTAAATAAATCGCTCCAACGCAGTTGGATAACCAAGTGCTCCACGGTAAGATCGAGCCGGCCCAGTCGCCTCAGTCCGCGCAAACCGGACTGCACATGATGAGCAGCCAAGAGAGACTTCGCTGCGTTACGAGCACCCGACTCGGCGATCATTTTAAGAAAGACTTTTTCATCGTAGTGGCACTCTTTCAAAACGGCCAAATAAACCGTTTCGACTGCAGCAATCTGAAACTCCCGTTCAAGATCGCCCGTCTTCATCGAAACCGCCTCCGCCTGTACCCAATTAGTTTTCAGTATCTTCTTCTCGACCAGCGGCCTGGTGCACCAGGCTAATCCAGCTTCAGATTCTCCCGCAAAATCCCAATGTCCTTATCCCCACGGCCCGAGATGTTCACGATCACAACTTCCGACTTCTTCATCTTCGGAGCGCGCTTGATGACTTCGGCGACGGCGTGCGCGGATTCGAGCGCCGGAATAATGCCTTCGGTTCGAGCCAGCAGCACGGTCGCCTCAAGCGCTTCGGCATCAGAGGCGGGCACATACTGAGCGCGCCCCGTATCTTTCAGCATGGCGTGCTCCGGGCCGATCGAAGGATAGTCCAGTCCAGCCGAAACCGAATGTGTGGTAGCAATCTGGCCAGCCGAGTCCTGCAGCACGTAAGAATAAGTTCCCTGCAGAACGCCCGGCGAACCGCCGCGAAAACGCGCTGCGTGCTGGCCCAGCGCCTCGCCGCGTCCGCCGGCTTCGACTCCGATGAGTTCGACTTTCTTGTCTTTGAGGAAGTCGTAGAAAATGCCGATGGAGTTCGATCCTCCGCCGACGCAGGCGATGATCGTTTTCGGAAGTTTGCCTTCGGCCTTGAGAATCTGGGCGCGAGCTTCGCGTCCAATGACTCGGTGAAAGTCGCGCACCATGGTTGGATACGGATGCGCTCCAAGCACGCTGCCGAGCAGGTAGTGGGTGGTGCGGACGTTGGTGACCCAGTCGCGCATGGCTTCGTTGATGGCGTCTTTGAGGGTGCGCGAGCCGGAATCGACGCCGCGAACTTCGGCGCCGAGCAACCTCATGCGAAAGACGTTGAGCTCCTGCCGCCGCATGTCCTCCGTACCCATGTAAACCACGCACTCGAAGCCAAGCAAAGCGCAAACCGTGGCCGTCGCGACGCCGTGCTGACCAGCGCCGGTTTCCGCGATCACGCGATGCTTGCCCATACGTTCGACCAGCAGGGCCTGTCCGAGGCAGTTGTTGATCTTGTGCGCGCCGGTGTGGAGCAGGTCCTCGCGCTTGAGGTAAATTTTCGCGCCGCCCAGTTTTGCGGTCAGCCGACGGGCGAAGAACAGCGGCGTAGGGCGTCCAGCGTATGTCTTCAGCAACTGGTCGAGGCGTTGCTGGAACCGGCGATCGCGTTTGGCTTTCTCGTATTCGCGCTCCAGCTCTTCGAGCGCGGCCATCAGCGTTTCCGGAACGTAGCGTCCGCCGTAAACGCCGAAACGGCCTGCTGTGGCTTTTGGCGGAAGTTTTCCGGTGTCCAGGTTGCGCGCCTTCTTGGATACGCTCGCGGTCGCCATCGTCAGTTCGCCTCTTCCATCGCCCGCACGGCTTGGACAAAGGCGCGGACTTTTCGCGGATCTTTCTTGCCCGGTTCGCGCTCGACGCCGGAGGCAACGTCCACACCCCACGGATGCAGCAGGTGGATCGCCTCCTGCACATTGGCGGGATGCAAGCCGCCGGCCACGATCAACTTGCTGATGCTGTTGATGATTCCGGCCCAGGGTTGCACGCGTTCCCAGTCGAAAGCCTGTCCCGTGCCGCCTTGCTTTTCCGCGCTTGAGGAATCGAGCAGGACGCCCGAGATCACGCCGGGGCGGAAGCCGTGGGTTTCAAGAAAGAGGTCGCCGTTTTGGGCGACGTGGATCTTGTGCACTCGTTTGCCCTTGTACGCCTCATCCGGCTCTACCAGTCCAACCGCGACCGGATCCCATCCCACCGATTGTCCAACGGGAACGTCGAAAACCTTCGCAGCCCAGGTGCGGAAAATCGTCGGACGCCCGGGTCCGTTCGCGAGTTTCTGGAACAGCGCACGGCTGAATTCCACGCTCTGATCGCCGTGCAATTGCACGGCGGTAAGGCCCGTCTGTTGGACGGTGTCCCCGACCCGGTCCACGGTTTCGTTGACGAAGACGCCGACCTTTTCTATTGGCTGCGGTACCTTGGCGACGATCGAGCACGCAGTTTCTAAACTGACGCGGCGCGGGCTCTCCGGATAGAACACGAATCCCAATGCGTTCGCGCCCGCATCGCTGGCGGCAAGCGCGTCGTCAAGGTTCGTGATCCCGCAGATCTTGATCCAAGTCATAAGAACAGCCGTCAGCTATCAGCCGTCAGCTTTCAGTAAAACCGTTATCCATTTACCACTGTTTTTGCTTCTTCCATTAACTTTGCCAGCGCTTCGCCTGGGTTTTGCGCCTTCATCAACCACTCGCCAATCAGGAATGCGTCGTAGCCGGCGGAGCGCAGACGAGCTATGTCCGCGCCCGATCGAATTCCACTCTCGGCCACGCGGATGCAGGTGGCGGGTATTTTCTCCGCCAGCCGGAATGCGGTTTCGAGATTGACTTCGAAGGTGCGCAGATTACGGCTGTTGATGCCAATCAGGTCGCAACCCGCATCGAGCGCGCGTTGCAGTTCCTGTTCGTCATGCGCTTCGCACAAAACGTCGAGCGCCTGCGATCGCGCGATCCCAGCCAGCGCAACCAGTTCTTTCCGATCCAGGGCGGCGACAATCAAAAGGATGGCGTCGGCGCGGTGGGCTCGGGCTTCCACGATCTGAAATTCATCGACGATGAAATCCTTGCGCAAGCAGGGAAGAGAACTGTGGGACGACGCCTGGCGCAAATAGTCGAGCGAGCCTTGGAAAAATTCTTCGTCGGTCAACACCGACAGGGCCGCGGCGCCTGCCTGTTCGAGATCGCGCGCCAGTTCCGAGGGTCTGAAATCGGCGCGGATCAAACCTCGCGAGGGCGAGGCCTTCTTCAGCTCGGCAATAACGGCGACCGCGCTTCGGTCCCGTGCCACCCGGCGCAGCTCGCTCCGGAACCCGCGCGGCGTGTGCCCGGCGGCGGCGGCTTCCAGCGCGCCCAGGCCGGATTCTCGCCGGCTCCCAGATCTGTGCGCGGACGTGAGCCCGGATCTGCGCTGGGAGAGGCGCTGGCGTGTGGCGGCGACAATCGAGTCCAGGGAGGCGGGCATGGCTGACGCTCAATTATACGAAAGCCGCCCGATCGCCGTAGACCCGAGCCGTGGCCGCTCTCTCCCACGCCTATCTCATGGCTGCTGGCGCAGTTGCAAAACCGCACATTGCAGTGTGATGTGCGCCGTTGACCCGCCTTCCGGCGAGATGCTATAAACGAGTGCTTTACGCCGAGGTGTGGAGCCCGCGGCTCAGGCTCCATGCACACGGCACAGGTTTTCCGACGCGGCCAAATCGGCACTCCTCTTTATTGTTACGCCTGGCGGTGGAAGCGTGTTCGGAGCGTGTTCGAACTTCGTTGGCGGAGCCCGTAGCGGATGGAATCCTGCACCGGGTGGTAACGCGCCAGAGAAGAATCACACGTCGTGACCCCTAAATTGGAATAGGAGGATTTTCATGCGCACTTGGAACGCCCATTTTGCGTCCGTCGGACACTGGTTTGCGAAAAAACGCTTTACCAAAACCTTGGCGACGCTCGCCACTCTGCTGCTTCTCACCGCCGGCTCTGCGCTGGCCCAACCCGCTGAAGAAGGAGGCGAGGCGGCCTTGAAGCTGCCTGACCTTTCTTCGGTTTCATTCCTCGGTGTGAACGGACATAGCCTGCTGATGATCGGCCTGCTGTTCTGCGTCTTCGGCCTCGGCTTCGGCATGGTGATCTTCATGCGCCTGAAGAACCTGCCCGTACACCGCTCCATGCGCGAAATTTCGGAACTGATTTACGAAACCTGCAAAACCTACCTGATCACGCAGGGCAAGTTCCTGATGCTGTTGTGGGCCTTCATTGCCGCCGTCATCGTGCTCTATTTTGGTTTTTTGCGGCATTTCGAAATTCCCCGGGTGATCATCATCCTGGCCTTCAGCCTGGTGGGAATCGCGGGCAGCTACGGGGTGGCATGGTTCGGAATTCGCGTCAACACCTTCGCGAATTCGCGCACCGCTTTCGCCTCTCTCCCCGGCAAGCCTTACCCGGTTTATCAGATTCCGCTGGAAGCCGGGATGTCGATCGGCATGATGCTGATTTCGGTCGAATTGCTGATCATGCTCTTCATCCTGCTCTTCGTGCCGGGCGATTATGCCGGTCCCTGCTTCATCGGATTCGCGATCGGCGAATCGCTGGGCGCGGCCGCGCTGCGTATCGCCGGCGGCATCTTCACTAAGATCGCCGACATCGGTTCCGATTTGATGAAGATCGTCTTCAAGATTAAAGAAGACGACGCCCGCAACCCTGGCGTGATTGCCGATTGCACCGGCGACAATGCCGGCGACTCGGTCGGCCCGTCGGCCGATGGTTTCGAAACTTATGGCGTCACCGGCGTCGCGCTGATTACCTTTATTCTGCTGGGCGTCAAAGATCCTTCCATCCAGGTGCAGTTGCTGGTTTGGATTTTCGTGATGCGCATCATGATGCTGGTGTCGAGCGCGCTCGCGTATTTCATCAATGGCGCTATCGCGAAGGCCCGCTTTGGTAACGCGACAGAAATGAATTTTGAAATACCGCTTACCTGGCTGGTGTGGCTGACATCGATTGTCTCGATCATTGCCACCTACATTGTCTCGCGTTTCATTATCCCCGACCTTGGGGGCGATACGACGCAGTGGTGGAAGCTGGCTTCGATCATCTCCTGCGGAACGTTGGCGGGAGCGCTGATTCCTGAACTGGTCAAAGTCTTCACCTCGGTCGAGTCTCGCCACGTGAATGAAGTGGTGACGTCCGCAAAAGAAGGCGGCGCATCGCTCGGAATCCTTTCCGGTTTTGTCTCTGGAAACTTTTCCGCGTATTACCTGGGACTGGCGATGGTCACTCTGATGTCGATTGCCTACTTCTTCAGCCAGATGGGCTTGGGCGTGGCGGCCACCATGATTGCCGCACCGGTGTTTGCCTTCGGCCTGGTTGCCTTCGGCTTCCTCGGCATGGGGCCGGTGACGATCGCGGTCGATTCCTACGGCCCGGTGACCGACAACGCGCAGTCCGTCTATGAACTTTCGCTGATCGAGCAGGTGCCCAACGTCAAGGCGGAGATCAAGAAGGACTTCAACATCGACGTGAATTTTGACCGCTCCAAGGATTTGCTGGAAGAGAACGACGGGGCGGGCAACACCTTCAAGGCGACCGCCAAGCCGGTGCTGATCGGGACCGCCGTGGTCGGCGCTACGACCATGATCTTCTCCATCATCATGGCCCTGACCAACGGGCTGACCGCGAATGTGGAGAAGCTCTCGTTGCTGCACGCTCCATTCTTCCTGGGCCTGATTACCGGCGGCGCCATGATCTATTGGTTCACCGGCGCATCCATGCAGGCCGTGACCACGGGCGCCTATCGCGCGGTCGAGTTCATCAAGGCCAACATCAAACTCGAGGGCGCGGAGAAGGCATCGGTCGCCGACAGCAAGAAGGTGGTTGAGATCTGCACCAAATATGCGCAGAAGGGAATGTTCAACATCTTTGTCGCGGTCTTCTTCGGGACGCTGACCTTTGCCTTTGTGGAGCCGTTCTTCTTTATCGGGTACCTGATCTCGATCGCGATCTTCGGTCTCTATCAGGCAATCTTCATGGCGAACGCCGGCGCCGCGTGGGACAACGCCAAGAAGATTGTCGAAACCAAACTCAAACAGAAAGGCACTCCCCTGCACGACGCCACGGTAATCGGCGACACGGTGGGCGATCCTTTCAAGGACACGTCTTCGGTGGCCATGAACCCGGTCATCAAATTCACCACGCTGTTCGGACTGCTGGCGGTCGAACTGGCCGTCTCGCTGACCCGCAGCCATGGCACCGGGCTGACGCACATCCTGGCGCTCTGCTTCTTCTTGGTCTCCGTCTCCTTCGTCTACCGGTCGTTCTACGGGATGCGGATCACGTCGGAGTAAGCAAGACTCGCGTGGGGACGGACGCATTCGTCCGTCCCGCGGCGCGAAGCGCCACAATCTCGGAAACGAAAACGCCATCCAGCCCAGCTGGATAGCGTTTTTGATTACCGGCCAATGCCGTCCCCATCTGAGACTGCGTCACTTCCCCGCCAGAAAGTCGACCAACTCTTCCCGCGTAAATCCCGCCTCTCGCAGCAACGACATCAGAGTTCCCTTCGGCACGTCGCGATTATGCTGAGGGACCACGGCGCGGCGGCGGGAAACGGGATTATAGAAAATGAAGTGGCTGCCCGAGGTGTGGTCCAAAATGAAGCCGTTCTGCTCCAGAAACCGGCTGATCTGACGCGGCTTAACGGCGGGTAACTTCGGCATACTCCAAGTCGAGAGAGGCTACGAGGGTATTGTCGTCGGTGGGGATAGGATCTTTGTGCTTGCGCAGGCTGGCGATGTAGCCCGAGATGGCGTCCTTGGCCATTTCTCGCGCTTCGTCCACGGTCCGCCCGTAAGTAACACAGCCAGGCAGCGCCGGAACCAGCGCGGTGTAGCCACCCTCTAGTTCAGGCCGGAGCATGATGTTGTAGTGGTATCGAGCCTTTGCCATGGAGCGATACTATCGTGCGGTAGAAGCGCGGTCAAACCCATAGGGACAGCCGCGTTCGTCCGTCGGCGGTTGGGCAGGCCACTTCTCGAAAAGCGAAGCTGTGAAAAAACCATCTTTAAGGATAGCCCTGAAAAGAACGCGGGTTGGTGAAAGTGGTGGGGGAACTGGAAGCGTGGTTTGGGTTGCGCAGGGGATTTCTCGATTTTTGTCTCGCGGCTTTGGGTGGGGGCGGGTTAGGGGGTTGCGGTTGCGATTTGCAGTTTGCGCAGACGGATCCACTGTTGCAGGTTGTAGGTGAGGCAGGCCCACAGCATTTCCATTTGCACTTTGGCCAAGCCGCGCAGGTGGAACTGGCGCAATCCCAGTTTGCTTTTGATCCAGGCGTGGCAGAACTCGATCACCCGGCTGCGTCGGCGATACTGTTTCTGCGCCTCGGGCGTGGCCATCTTCTTACGAAAGGCGATCATGGCTGCGGTTTCTTCGGTGCGCAGCAGGCCGCGGCCACGATGTTGATTGCTCGGACAGCATTGTGGTTTTAGCGGACAGTTCTGGCAGTCCGAGGCCTGCGCTTCGTAGCGGTAGAAAAAGTTTCCCGACTTGTGTTTGTGGCGGCCTTCGTAGCGCAGGTGCTTGTCTCCGGGGCAAACATAGTGGTCGCGCTCGGCATCGTAGATGAAGACCGCAGTGGTGAAGCGTCCAGTGCCGGTGTTGTCTTTCTCCGCGCCGCCTTTGCGGAGGCTGCCTACATAGTCGACGTCCAACTCCGCCATCGCCTCGATGCTGCGACGGTTGGTGTAATCTCCGTCGGCCAGCATCTGCTGCGGCTTGCGGCCCAGGCGTGCGGCGATGCGTCCGACGGCAGGCGCCAGTTGCTCGCTGTCATTGGCGGCCTGGGTCACCTGCACGTCCACGATCAGCGACTGCGCGGCGTCGGCCGCGATTTGCACGTTGTAGTTGGGCGCGATGCCGCCGTCGGCCTGCCGCATTCGGCGGGCTTCCGGTTCGCTCACGCTGACCCGCGCCCGCGGCTTGCTGGGGCGCAGTTTCTGCAGCTCTTCGAGTCCCCGCTCCAGCCGCTGTTGCCGCTCGCGTCGCGCTCGCCGCTGCGCCTGTTCCACCCGACCCGGTCCCTCTTCTTGATCCGGGTCCCCCATCTCGCGCACGCGTCGCCGCGCCCGTTCCAGGTGCTGTGCAATCTTCGCCTCGCCTTGAAAGCTGTCGCTCGCCGCCTGGGCCTTGATCTTGGTTCCGTCTTGCACCACCTGCTCCAGCGTGATCAGTCCTTCCGCACTCATCAGCCCCAGCACTTGCGTGAATAACTCGTCTAACTCCACCCGATACTCCACCCGGAAACTGGACAGCGTGTGGTAGTTCACGGTTTCGCATCCCGTCAGCCATTGCAGTGCCGGCTCCCACTCGCAGCGCCGCGCCACCTCCCGCGCCGACCCGATCCCCTGGCTGTAGGCGTAAATCCACAAACTGATCAAAAGCCGCGGATCATAAGCGGGTCGCCCGCCTTCTTCTTCGCTGCACTCGATGCTCGCGTAGAAACCATCCAGTTCCAAGCGCCCGACTAGTTCCCAGATGGCCCGCGCCGGATGATCTTCCCCGATCAACTGTTCCACGTCGACGGCCCGCCACATCATCTGCTCGCGATTGATCCTGCGCAGTAAGGGCTCGCTCATGCCCAGAGCTTACCCCGCTTTCTAACTCTGTCAATTAACTTTGTGGATGGTTTTTTCACAGCTTCAAAACGCGAGAAGTGGCGCACCCGGCTCTTGGCGCGATGGCGATGTGGATGTTGTTGCCCTGGGCGTGGTGGGCCGACGCGCACCGGGAAGCAGTGAATCCGGTGTAGAGACGCGGCTCGCCGCGTCTCAGGCAGCGAGGATGCCGCATCCCACTCATCGCAAAGAACGCGATGAGTGGGGCACCCGCCTTTTTCGAGTTGTCTGGGGAAGAGGAGATGAACTATGAGACCTTTGAATTTTACGGCCGCGAGAAGCTTTGGGTCGCGGGCAAGGGAATGAGAGTCAGAATCTGCTCACAGAGGGATCTTCCTACATCCTGAGTTCACAGCGAGGGGGGCTCAGGGGTGAACGGGGCAGAGCCCCGTCACCACACAATCCTGCAATCTTACAACTGGCTCATCTTAGCTAAAAATTCGCCGTTACTCCCTGCTTTGGCCAAGCGCTCGATCAGCAACTCCATGGCTTCGACCGGCGACAGCGGGTTCAGCACCTTGCGCAGCACCCAGATGCGCTGCAAATCTTCTTTCGGAATCAGCAGCTCTTCCTTGCGCGTGCCCGAGCGCTGGATATCAATGGCTGGGAAGGTCCGCTTATCCACCAGCTTGCGATCCAGGATGATTTCCGAATTGCCCGTGCCCTTGAATTCTTCGAAGATCACGTCGTCCATGCGCGACCCGGTGTCGATGAGGGCGGTGGCGATGATGGTGAGCGAGCCGCCTTCTTCGATGTTGCGCGCCGATCCAAAAAACCGCTTCGGACGCTGCAACGCATTCGAATCGACGCCGCCCGACAGCACCTTGCCCGAAGGCGGAACGATCGTATTGTAAGCGCGCGCCAGGCGCGTAATCGAATCGAGCAGGATAACCACGTCGCGTTTGTGCTCGACTAGTCTCTTAGCCTTTTCGATCACCATTTCCGCGACCTGCACGTGGCGGGCGGCGGGCTCGTCGAAGGTCGAGGAGATGACTTCGCCCTTGACCGAACGCTGCATGTCGGTGACTTCTTCCGGGCGCTCATCGATCAGCAGCACCATCAGCACGACTTCAGGATGATTCGTAGTAATCGAATTGGCCACGTTCTGCAACAGCATGGTTTTGCCGGCGCGGGGAGGCGAAACGATCAGGCCGCGCTGTCCCTTGCCGAGCGGAGTGAGCAGGTCCATGACGCGCGCACTGATATTTTCCTTCACCGTTTCCAGCTTCAACCGTTCCTGCGGATACAGCGGCGTCAGGTTGTCGAACAGAATCTTGTTGCGCGCCTCGTCGGGCGACTCGAAATTGACCGCCTCGATCTTAACCAGCGCGAAATATTTCTCGCCCTCATGGGGCGGACGCACCTGGCCACTGATGGTGTCGCCGGTTTTCAGGTCGAATTTGCGGATCTGCGACGGCGACACGTAAATGTCGTCCGGGCCGGGCAGGTAGTTGTAATCGGGCGAGCGCAGGAAGCCGTAGCCGTCAGGGAGGATCTCCAACACACCTTCGGCGAAAATGTGTCCTTCTTTTTCACTTTGCGCCTGCAGGATCTTGAAGATGAGGTCCTGTTTGCGGAGTCCGCTGGCGCCCGGCAGTTCCAAAGATCGGGCGATCTTGGTCAACTCGGTAATGTTTTTTTCTTTGAGTTCTGCAATGGTCATATTTACCTGCGTGGATGATTTTCTTCGGGAGGGATCTTGTTCTTCTCTCGCGGGACTAGATTGCTCTGCCGCCGTGCGGGCACACGGCGGAGCTGCTTAGGCAGCTCGCCGTTGTGCTTCGGCAAAGTTCTCGGGTTCGCTCAGGATGTCATGACGTTCCGCATCGGCGATCTTGTCAAACACTTGATTCATGGTTTCCTGAATGCGGGTGTTCGGTTTATGGAACCGGCGCGTCGCCTTCGAAGCCAGCTGGCAAAGCATATAGCGGTTCCGCAAAGTATGTAGAGCGTCAAATACACGATCAGAGCGCATGTTCATCGTTCTCCTTACAATAGGGATAATTTAAGTCACGATCCCATCGTCCGCCCACTGGGTGATGGTCGACTACGCTAGCCAAGCTGTGATGCGAGCCGGATGCAATGGGATTTGCCAGAATTACCCAAGATAGATGCCCCGCCCAACCCAAAAGTTGCTTATTCTTTATGGAGTTGCCACAACACGGGCGGAGGTTCCAAAGGACCGGCAGAAACTGCTTTGATGTCCTGAGAACACCTAAGTATAACAAACCGCTAGGCAAGGTCAAGAAATATTTACGGCCCGGCCGATACCCTCCCGGCACCTGTTTTCAAACGTTTGCGGGGGAATCGGGCTCCGTATCAGGGCATCGCCCTTGCAGCTAGCGGGAAAATTCCGTTTCGTATCAGGGCATCGCTTTAGCGATGCCGCAAGTCCTTCGAAAGCAGAAGCCCCTTTAGGGGCTGAGCTTCGAGATCCGACTCTTCCGCAGCCTTCTGCGCCTACTTCAGCGCGTTCAGCCGCGCCGAAAGCCGCGACTTATACCGCGAAGCCGTGTTCTCGTGCAAAACGCCCTTCTGGATCGCCCGGTCGAGCGCCGACACCGTTTGCCGGTAGGTCTCGCCCGCTGCCGCCTTGTCGCCCTTTTCCAGGCTCTCGCGCAGGCTTCGCAAAGCGGTGCGCAGTTGCGAGCTGTTCGCCCGGTTGCGGACGGTTCGCTTCTCTGTCTGACGGGCGCGTTTCATCGCCGAAAAATGATTCGCCATGAGGCTTGATTACCTTTGTTTGTCCTGGATTGTGCCAGGAAGATATCGGTGGGAACCGAAAATAGTATTCTACGGGAGCAACTCGCGCCCGGTCAAATAGATATGAATTCGCCCCAGAGTCCAAGTCCCATCGAACGCCTCAAAGTCCTGATCAACTCCTCCACCCCAATCGTCGTCATGGAGACAGTAGAAGAAGTCCGCGCGCTAACGCTAGTGCGCACCGCCTGCTCCGAGCTGAGTCTAGCCGTCTTTGAATGGACCATAGCCGACGGCCTGGTTCGCTCCGGCAGCGGCGTGGGACCGGGTCTAGGACCCGGTCAAGGCGGGCCGGAGACCCACCTCCACACATTCAGCGGCTCCGATGCTGGCGCAGGGGCGAAGACCGCCATGTACAACACCGTCGACCCCGTGCAGGCCTTGGCCAACCTCGAGTCCATGACCATCGAGGCCGTCTTCGTGCTGAAAGACTTCCATCGCCACATGGATAACCCGGTAGTGGTTCGCCGTCTGCGCGACGTAGGCCAGAAATTCTCCGCCAATCGAAGAACCCTGGTGCTGACCGCCCCCGCCATCGAGATGCCGCCCGAACTGGCGAGCCTGGTCGAATTTCTAGATCTGCCCTTACCGGACCGCGACCGCCTCCGCGAGATCATCCGAGAAACCTATACCCGCCTCGCTGGTACCCACAATCTGAAACTCCAACTGGACGCCAACGGCGTAGACGCGATGGCCGCCAATCTCCGCGGCCTAACCGAAGAAGCCGCCGAACGCGCCATCTCGCAAACGGTGGTCGGACGCCTGGCGCTTTCGCCCGACTGCGTAACCGATGTGCTGGAAGCCAAGAAAGCTCTGCTGAAGCGCTCCGAGATGCTGGAGTTCGTGGACGCGACCGACACCATGGCGAGCGTAGGCGGCCTCGACAATTTGAAGCGCTGGCTAGAGCAGCGCCGAGGTTCCTGGGACGACCAAGCCCGCCAGTTCGGCCTCGACCCGCCCAAAGGCGTAATCATTCTAGGCGTCCAAGGATGCGGCAAGAGTCTCTGCGCCAGAGCCGTAGCCGGAGAATGGAAACTGCCGCTAGTGAAATTCGACACCGCCGCCGTCTACGACAAATTCATAGGCGAAACAGAAAAGCGAATTCAGAAAGTCTTCCGAGTAGCCGAGGGCCTGGCCCCCTGCGTCCTGTGGATCGACGAACTGGAAAAAGTTTTCGCCGGGAGCGGCCCCGATTCCGCCTCCGCCGACGCAGGAGTTTCGTCGCGCCTGTTGGCGTCGTTCCTATCCTGGATGCAGGAGCGCAAGCCCGCCGTCTTCGTAGCCGCCACGTGCAACAACGTAACCGTCCTGCCTCCAGAGCTGATTCGCAAAGGCCGCTTCGACGAACTCTTCTTCGTAGACCTGCCCAGTGCAGCCGAGCGCAAACAGGTATTCTCCATCCAGCTAACCAAGCGCAAACGCAATCCCGCCGACTACGATCTGGATCGTGTGGCCGCTGCGGCGAAGGGATTTTCCGGAGCGGAAATCGAATCCGCCGTCCAAACCGCCCTCTACGCCGCCTTCGCTCGCAAGCAGGAACTGAGCACCGAAGACCTGCTGAAGGCGCTCTCGTCCACCGTGCCGTTGTCAGTCACGCGGGCCGAGGAAATTGCCGAGCTGCGCGCTTGGGCTAAGGATCGGGCGGTGTGGGCGAGTGTCCAGGAAGCTAAAGGAGAAAGAGCGTGCGAGTGAAGCTTAAATATACATTGCCTTTGTCGCAGATGGCGCTGGCCGTAGTCCTACTGTGGTGGTCACAGGTATGGTTCAAAGCTGTTATGCGCACCGCGGATATGCCCGGGCCACCCCCAGCCTTCACACTGCTGATTGCCATCAATGCCCCTTTGGCTCTCCCGCGACTCCTTTGTATCCGTCATATATTTTACCCTTGGGACAATGTGACGCTGATCGCGGCAGTTGGCCTGCTTTGGTATTGGGTTGCATTGAATACCGATTCCTGGCGGACGCATAAGGCAGTCTTCATGTTCAAGCGGAAGTCTCAGCGATTAGTAGGAGATTTAGCGCTCATTGCGCTAGGTGCATTTTGGGGATTTATCTGCGTGCAGGATGGACTCACCGCGAGATCATTTTTTGATGGCAGTAGGTTCGGATTGTTCCACGCATGGATGCGAACCCCGTTTCTGGTTGCAGTTGCGGTCTGTTCCTTAGCTTGGTCTCTTGCCTTAATTTACTTTTTCGGACGGGACCTCATTCAATGCGTCTACGGCAATAACCCACCGAATCAGTAGGTGTACATCAGGCCGATATCCCCGCCACTCGCTGCGCGTCGTCCCACTCCTTCTTCAGGTCTAACTCGCCGATCCGCTTTGCCAAATAGGGATGATCCAGTGCGTCCCATCGCACTCTCAAGATTGCCGCTGCGTCCTCAATCTGCCGCCGCGACTGCGCCAGCTTCGCCCATTCGAGCTTGGAAATGACTGCGTCTTCCGCAGTCGTCATGAAAACAGCAACGCCATGCAACGTCACTCGCAGTCGACGACGGAATTCCTCCCGGCTGTAAGAGCGCGACTTGCGAATGATCAAATCGATCTTCCAGCCGGTGGCTTGGTCGATCACATTGAACATGGATTGTCGCTGGTGGGCTTCGAGGGCTGAATCGAGATCGGCGTAATACTCACTCACTGGCAACCCGCCGATGAATGAGCGCAATTGCTCGGAACTCGCATGGATGACGAAATCGATGTCTTGTGTGGAGCGCGACGCGCCGTAATACGCGCTGGCAAATGAACCCGAAAGCATGTAGGCAATCCCAGCTTGATCAAGCGCCAAAATAATTCGCTGGAGAACATCCTGGATGCTCATCGGAGCCAGGCGGGCAAGGGCGCGGGAAAGAACGCCCGCCTCAACAATTCTCGTGCAATTTGCGCTTCGGTCCAGTCGGGATGATCGCGCCGTATGCCTTCCTTCGCTATCTCTCGCATGAACATGCTCATCTCGTATGCCAGCATCATCCGCTGTTCTCCCGACATGGCGCGTAGAATTTCAAGCTGGCGGGCCCTCGCCTCAGGGGTTGTATCGGTGATCGCCACGGCGAAATGTTAGCACGCATCCCTGCAGGCCGCTCCCTTACACTCGGTTGAACATTTCCAGAAGCGTGGCGGAAACGTCCTGCGCAGTTCTTGCCGACACCGCTCCGAGCCTCCGCACCAGGCGCTGCCGGCCCACGGCACGGAGTTGGTCCAGGGCCACCTGCCCTCGTTTCCCCTGAAATCGTACCGCGACCCGCGTGGGGTAGGGGCGCGTGACGGTGGTCATGGGAGCGATGATGACGGTCCGCAGATGCTGGTTCATTTCATCGGGTGAGATGACCAAACAAGGGCGGGTCTTCTGAATCTCAGCCCCCTCGGTGGGATCGAGCACTACCAGCCAGACCTCATCGCGTTGTGGCGCGATATGCGGCCCGCTTACCACCGCCACTCCTTATGGTCGAACTCGTTGGGTTCCGGGGCCTCCAGCATGAGTTCGTCGTGCGCGGCTGGGCTTGAGGCGCGGAACGCATCGTCCCAGCCCTGGCGTGGCTGGTGTCCAGGGGAGATGATCAGGCAATCGTTTCTGATCCTCAACTCGACCGTCTCGCCCAGCCCGCATTGCTCGATGAAGGGCTTGGGAATGCGAACGCCACGAGAATTGCCGATACGAACCAGTTCGGTCTTCATACGGGAAATACCTCAGTAATTACATTGTAATCACTTGAGGGCGCGTCTGCAAGAGCTACGGCCAGAGGTCTCCACGCTCATGCAGGATGGGCGCGTTCGCCGTTTCTTAGGCTAAACCTCTCCCATTGACTCCCCCGCCCGCCCGCGCTACGCTTAATTCAAATGATGGCTGTCCGCGCCCCCTTGGCGCGCGTTCCGGAACCTTCCACCCTGACACACAATTCTTGCGTGCAAAAACCGGACGCACCGGCCCAGTTCCATCGGCCGCGGAACGACCATCGCAACAGGGCCCCCAGGCTGCAGGAGGCAGCGGCATAACCCTGAATGAAAAAAAATATTGCACTCACCCCCGACATCGAGACCCTGTTCGGCACCCGCGATGAAAATCTCCACGTGCTCGAAGACGGCCTGAACCTCAATATCGATCTGCGCTCGGATCGCATTGAACTGGAAGGCGCGCCCCGCGACGTGGCCCGCGCCGAACAGCTATTTGCCGATTACGAACACCTGCGGAAGTCCGGCTACCAGTTCCAGAACGGCGATCTCGGCAGCATGTTGCGCATGGTGGTCAGCGACCCGAACGCAACTCTCCGCGGACTGGCCGAAGCCGGCCGCCAGCGGTCGTTTGGTCGGCGGACGGTTCAGCCCAAAAGCCCCAACCAGCGCCGCTACCTCGAAGCCATCGAGCAGCACGACATGGTGTTCGGCGTCGGCCCCGCCGGCACCGGCAAAACCTATCTCGCCGTGGCCATGGCGATCTCAGCCTTGCTGAACAAGCAGGTCAACCGCATCATTCTCGCGCGCCCCGCGGTCGAGGCCGGAGAACGCCTCGGCTTTCTCCCCGGCACCTTGCAGGAGAAGATCGATCCCTACCTGCGTCCCTTGTATGACGCGCTCTTCGACATGCTCGAGCCCGAGCGCGTCGAGCGCTATCTCGAAAAAAATATCATCGAGATCGCGCCCATCGCCTTCATGCGCGGACGCACGCTGAATGATTCGTTCGTCATCCTTGACGAGGCGCAGAACACGACTTCCGAGCAGATGAAGATGTTCGTCACCCGCTTGGGATTTGGCTCGAAGGCGGTGATCACCGGCGACGTCACGCAAATCGACTTACCCACCGCACGCCGCAGCGGCCTGATCGAGGCCGTCGAAATCCTGCAAGGCGTCAACGGACTCGCCTTCGTCCACTTCGACGAAAGCGACGTGGTGCGTCATCACCTGGTGCAGAGAATCATCCGCGCCTACGACGACCACAAAACAAGGCTGGCGGAGCAGCAATTGTCGCTGCTGGAGCCGAAGCCGGTCGCGCCGCCGTCGGCTTCCGAAGAGCCGCCTCCGCTGCGCAATTAAGCGCGATAGAATTTTGGATTGTCATTAAGAATTTGGATTGTCGCTAGAATTTGCGACAACTTGGTGGGGATGACAAGTAGGGTGGGAACGTGGTCATCTTTCAAAAGCGCGTCGCCGACCTGACCGAGCTAGCGCTCAACCGCTTCGTGGCGCGCGCGCGCCGCGCCACCGGATTGAAGGGTCTGGTCAACGTGCTGCTCACTTCGAGCGCCGAGATGAAGTCTCTGAACCGCCGCTTCCGGGGAAAAGACAAGCCCACCGACGTCCTTTCTTTTCCTGCCGAGCCCGACGCTCAAAAACGATTCGCCGGCGAAATCGCTATTTCAACGGAGATTGCAGCGCAAAATGCCTGGGCGCTCCGGCACTCGCTGGCCGAAGAAGTGAAGATTCTCGTGTTGCACGGCGTCTTGCATCTTCGCGGCTACGATCACGAGTGCGACAATGGGCAGATGGCAAGGCGCGAAGAACAGTTGCGCGCGAAACTTCACCTTCCGCTCGGACTCATCGAGCGTGCCGGGAGGAAGCGCTAGCCATAGCCCGGCAATCGCAATAACAATAACAATGATCGGCGTCGGCATAGCTCTCGTGCTCCTGTTCGGCCTGTTGACGCTGGTCTCCTACGTCGACCGTCTTTACCAGGAGCTTGGCAAATTCCTCTCCCGCGAATTCCAGGACAACATCGACGCCTTCGAGCAAATCGTCGAGCCGCGCCTCGGAGTGACGCGCACGCGCGCCTCGCTCTCCATGGCCATTCTCACGCAACTGGTCACGGCCGCCATTGCCATGATCGTCGGTTTCACCGTCTTTCGCGACCGCGCCTGGAGCATCGACGAAGTTCTCGAAGCCACGCTCAGCCTGATCCTGATCATCATCATTTGCAATCGCCTGCTGCCCTTCGTCTTTTTTTCCAGAACCCAGGGACGCTGGCTCCAGCACTGGACGCTGCTCTTGCGCGCGCTCATCTACCTCGTTCTCCCCGTGACCCTGGTGCTCGGATTCTGCCAGTCCGTCGCCGCCCTCACCCGCGAGCACGCCGACGCGCCCCCCGAGACTTCCTCCGAAGCCGTCGACGCCTTGATTGAAGCCGGACAGGAAGAAGGCATCATCCAGGAAGGCGACCGCGACCTGATCCAGTCGGCCGTCGAGTTCAGCGGCAAGACCGTTCGCGAGGCCATGAAGCCCAGGCCGGAGATGGTGGCCGTCCCCGCCGACTGCACCGTCGAGCAGGTGGTCGAGTTGCTCCGGGGCAAGCATTTCTCGCGCATCCCCGTCTACGAAGGCTCGATTCATCACATCAAAGGCATTCTCCACACCCAGGATGTGCTGCAAGTCCCCGACTCCGAGGCGCACACGCGCACGGTCGCGACCCTGATGCGAAAGGATGTGCACTTCGTCCCGGAAAGCAAGTTAGTAAGTGATCTGCTGCGCGAGATGCAGCGCAGTAACGTCCGCATGGCCATCGTAGTGGATGAATACGGAGGCGTAGCCGGCCTGGTAACCATCGAAGACCTGGTCGAAGAAATCGTAGGCGAAATCGGCGACGAGCGCGAGAAAGCGCAGGTCGTGCGGGAAAACGACCACTCCTACATCGTCCCCGGCAACATGGATGTCGATCACCTCGACGAACTCTTCGGCATGAGGCCCGAAGGCCGCGAATCCTCCACCATAGCCGGCCTGGTCAGCGAACTCGCCGGACGCATTCCCAGGAAAGGCGAAGTAATCGAAGACGAAGGCCTGCGATTCGAAGTCCTCGACGCCACCGATCGCCGCGTAGAGCGCGTGCGCATCACCACCGCCGAACCCAAGCAGATGAAGTTGATCTAGGGACAGCAGGCACGGGTAGGTCCACCGACCAGGCCGAGCCACCGACAGCAATTATGAGACTGGGATGAAATCGGCTGACGAGTCATAATGGTTTGGGCAGTGACCCCGTTGCCGTCACGAAACCATCAATGAGCGATACTCGCTTAATGCCACCCAAGAAGGTAATAGAAATAGTGGAGAGACTCATTCATGACTCTCACTACCTCATAGGCGAGCCATTCGGCTCACCAAAGCGCGACGAATGGGAAAGCACAGCGAGAGGCGCTCTGGAGCGGGGTTTCCCGGCAGGTAGCTCGACCCTTGGGAGTTTTAGGGCAGCGCGTGCAATCTCTTTCAGAGCCGGCGCTAGTGACGAGGAACTCCGCGAGGTGGCCAACAGGAGACTATCCTCGATGATCGCGGTCCTAAAGAGCGCGGTCGAGCAGTTGGGATGGGAAGCTGAGGAGGAAGGGCCGATGACACCTACGAGGCAGGTGAGCGCAACGTCAGGCTTGCAGATTTTCATATCCCACAGCAGCAAGGACCGCGTTCTGGCCGAGGCCCTCACTGACCTTTTCAAATCGGCGTTCGGGCTCGTGTCGATTCGATGTAGCAGTGTGGATGGTCACCGACTGCCTGTGGGTGTCAACACTGAAGGCAAGCTACGCGAGGAGGTAAACGAGGCGAAAGTGGTTGTCGGCCTCGTCACTCCGAGTAGTCTGGTCTCGTCTTTTGTGATGTTTGAGCTTGGCGCACGATGGGGTGCCAACTTATTCTTGGCTCCCTTGTTAGCGGGCGTGAAGGCTGACGAATTGAGCGGCCCGCTAGGTTTGTTGAATGCCCTTTCAGCCGATAACGATGCGCAGCTTCATCAGTTGCTCGGGGATATCGCGGAGCAACTGGATTTGTCGCTGCAGAAACCTGAGTCTTACGTCCGTCATATAGCGCAGGTGAAGCAACTGGCGGTGGGGACTGCACATGGCCCAACCGTGCAGCCCGAAGCCCGCCCCACTCCCACTAGCGACCTGCGACTTTCCGCCGAAGCACAGCAGCTTCTCCTTGCGGGCTCTGAGGATCCGGGCGGCACCATTATGTGCGTCTCCACCATGGAGGGGTCGATGGTGAGCACGAACAAGAAGGGTTTCAGCAAAAGCAGAGATCCGCGTTCACAGGCGAAGTGGAAGGCAGCAGTTCAGGAGCTGGTTGCACTGCGATTCTTAGAGCCGATCGGCGCAAAAGGCGAGGTGTTCGAGATTACGGACGCAGGGTACGAAGCGGCGGACCACACTCGGCAACAGCAAGGCGGCCAGTCGACAGCAGCGGTGACCCGCGGCTTAAGCATTTCTCTTGTTGCGGAGGGGACGCCACCATCACAAATGATAAAAGTAACCGCAAACACTTCCGTCAAAATCGACCGTTTGGAATATATGTTGAGCGATGAGACCTGCATTGTCGGCGAAGATATTTCACTCCAGGGCGCGGCGGTAGACATTCCTCTGAATCACGACTTGCTTAGGAAAGTTTGGAACGTGAGGCGCTCGGACAGAAACCAATACGACGACTCCGGTCCCGCGAAGATAGGCGCAACGGTTTCCAGTGGCGGAAAGGTTCGCCAGTACGTACTACCGGTGCATATGGAACACGTCATGCTGAACAGTACTATGTATGCGAAAGTGACCGGGTCGAAGACTTTCCACGATAACTAACAGCTGGGTGCCCCAGGTCTCGCGGTTTTCGAGACCTGGGAGACTCACCCAGCATGCTTTTGGCCGCGCGCTGGCGGCGGTGTGCCATCTTGTAGATGAAGGTAACATTCTTATATAATGTGTCATATATATGGGAGTGTGACACATGGAGGCTGAAACTCGAATGAGGGTCAACCAGAACGGCCGGGTCGTCATCCCCGCTTCTTATCGAAAAGCGCTCGGGATCAAGGTCGGAGACGAAGTGATTTTCCGCATGGAAGACGACGAACTGCGGATCACGACGATGAAGCGGCGCCTGGAGCGCGCCCAACGGCGCATTCGGCAATACGTGAAACCGGGTGTATCTCTGGCGGACGAACTCATCGCGGAACGCCGCGAGGCGGCAAAGCGTGAGTAGGATCGTACTGGACGCGTCCGCAATGCTCGCTGTGCTCAATCGTGAGCCGGGTTCGGAGAAGCTGACTCCGGAGATGCTGAGCCACACTGCCGGCAGCGCGGTCAATCTGGCTGAAGTCCATACGAAGCTGGTGAGTCGCGGCGGCGACCCCGAGGAAGCGTGGGAGGATGCTCTCAGCGCAATCCAGGAACCTGTGCCATTCAGCGAGGAGCACGCGAGAATCGCTGGCGGTCTCGTAGCCGTGACGCGCGCGCTCGGTTTGTCGCTGGGAGACCGGGCCTGCCTGGCGCTGGGACTGACGCTGAAAGCTCCCGTCTATACGACGGACAGGTCGTGGAAAAACCTGAAACTCGGCATTCGCATCCACGTCATTCGCTGATGACCCTGAGCTGCGGGTGCCCCACTCATTCGCGTTCTGTGCGAATGAGTGGGTGGACGCACCGCGGTCCTCGCTGGCAGCCAGTAGCCAGAACCTAGTAGCCTATCCCCATGTCCTTCCACTCCGGATTCGTCTGCATTCTCGGCCGCCCCAACGCGGGCAAGAGCACGCTGCTGAATGCGCTGGTCGGCGAGAAGTTGGCCATCATTTCGCCCAAGCCCCAGACCACGCGCAACCGCATTTTGGGCATCATCAATGTCCCGAAAGAAAAGCAACGCGAAGCCGGGCAAATCGTGCTCATCGACACGCCTGGAGTTCACCGTTCCGGCTCCTCGCTCGGACGCAAAATGATGTCCGAGGTGCGCGAGGCGCTCGAAGGCTGTGAACTCATTTTGATGATTGTCGACGCCAAGAAGAAGTGGGACCGCGATGATGCCTTCGTCCTCGACCTGGCGAAAAAAGCCGGCACTCCCGTCTTCCTGCTGCTCAACAAAATCGATCTCCTCGCCGACAAGACCAAGTTGCTCCCGCTGATCGCGCAGTTCCAAACGCTGCACGAGTTCAAGGAGATCGTCCCCATCTCCGCTCTCAAAAGGAAAGGCCTCGACGAGTTGCTCACTTGCGTGCTGAAGGCTCTGCCCAACGGCCCGCGTTATTTCCCCGAAGATCAGATCACCGATCAGCCGGTGCGCTTCATGGCGGCGGAGTTGATCCGCGAACATGTTCTCATGCAGACGCACGAAGAGGTCCCGCACGCGGTTTCGGTCCTGATCGAGCAGTTCGAAGAGAGTCCGCGCCTGACTCGGATTGCCGCTGTGATTTATTGCGAACGCGACGGCCAAAAGGCCATCCTGCTCGGCAAGGGCGGCCAGATGCTCAAGAAGATCGGAACCGCGGCCCGCCTCGACATCGAGAAGATGGTAGGCACCAAAGTCTTTCTCGAACTCTTCGTCAAGATCAAGGCGGGATGGCGCGACTCGCGAAGCTTTGTGGAAGAACTCGATTGGCGGCGTCAACTACAGCAGATCGGCGGCCCGCCGACCGAGGAGTCGTGAAACCATTCCCCCTGTAGAGACGCGGCTTGGCGCGTCTCGGCATTACTGTGCAACCTGAGACGGGGCGAGCCCCGTCTCTACAGGGGTTTCTTGCGGGCTTCAAGGCTAAAGGTTTCAGGTCGTTAGGCCGGCGGTTGAACATTGGTAACACGCGGTCGTAACCCGCCAAGGGTTGCCTGCGACCAAAATAAAGTTTGCATCTGAGCCCGTAAGTCCCTAGAATCTCTGAGCGCCTTCCTGCATCTTAGTCAGAGGATAGGCTGGAGCCAGGACCACAGCCGAATATGGAATATTCTTCCTCATCCTCTGAGCAGCCGCCGCAGTCGTGTAACTTCGACGCGGGGAAGCTTGACCTCAAGCTCAGCGTGACCCTTTCCGGCGACCGCGACGCCATCGACCCGGTCGTCCGCAGCGTGATGAATGTGGTGCGGGAAATGAAATGCGCTGAGGGACACGAAGACGACATCGAACTCGCCTTGACCGAAGCCCTGGCCAATGCCGTCGTGCACGGAGCGAAAAGCGATCCCTCTAAAGTGATCGAATGTGACGTGGCCTGCGACGAGCAGCGGGGCATGCTGATCGTGGTGCGCGATCCCGGCCCCGGTTTCGATCCCGCCCAGATTTCCAATCCCTGCCATGGCGAGAACATCTATTCCAATCACGGCCGTGGCATCTACCTGATCAATCAGTTGATGGACGATGTCCAGTTCCACAAGAACGGGACGGAGATTCACATGCGGAAAAAATAAAGAGAAGGTCTCAGGTCTTAGGTCTCAGGAAAACCTGGGTCTTGATCTGTCGCTCAGTTTTCCTGAGACCTAAGACCTGACACCTGACACCTGACACCTGAGACCTGAGACCTGAGTGGAGTGGACCCCGATTTTGAGACAACCAGTTAAGCCCTAAAATGCAGCGAAAGGGGAAACTGGGATGCAGTCTCGAAGGAGGTTCACCAAGGAGTTCAAACTGGACGCGGTACAGCGATTGCGTGCAGGGGAGCCAGCGGGCTTAGTGGCGCGCAGTCTGGAAGTGAGCCGGCAGGAGTTGTACCGCTGGAGCCGGGATGTGGACAAGTTTGGGGAGCGGGCGTTTCCCGGCGTGGGGCAGAAACGGGCGGAGGAGACGCGGATCGCGGAGTTAGAACGTAAGATCGGGCAGCAGGTCCTGGAAATCGATTTTTTGAAGCGAGCCTTGCAGCATGTAGAACAACAGCGCCAGCTGCGGGCCGTCAGTGGCGGCGCACCGTTTACCAACAGATCGAGCGCGAAATGAAAGCGGGGACGCCCATAACCGTCCGCCGGATGTGCGCGCTGACCAGAGTCAGTCGAGCGGGTTTCTACCGGCGCGGAGTGAGCGCTCGATCCGCGTCCGTGGAACTGCGGGATCAGGTGCAGCGCGTGGCGCTGGAGTGGCCGACGTACGGCAGCCGTCGGATCACGGCGGAGTTGCGCCGTGGCGGCCTGTCCGTCAACCGCAAACGGGTGCAGCGGCTGATGCGGGAAGACAACCTGCTCTGTTTGCGGAAGCGTAAGTTTGTGGCGACGACCGACTCGGCTCACGGGTTGAAAGTGTATCCGAACCTGGCGGCGGCGCTGGTGGTGAGCGGAATCAACCAGCTCTGGCGGGCCGATATCACGTACATCCGGCTGCTGGAAGAGTTCGTGTACTTGGCGGTGGTGCTGGACGCGTTTTCGCGGCGGGCGATCGGCTGGGCGCTGGAGGCCACGCTGGAAGCCCGCTTGGCCGTGGCGGCGTTGGAGATGGCGCTGGAACGGCGTCGGCCCGCGTCCGGATTGGTGCACCATTCCGACCAGGGCGTGCAGTATGCCAGCCACGACTACGTCGCTTTGTTGGAGACGCACGAAGTGCAGATCAGCATGTCGCGCCGCGGCAATCCCTGGGACAACGCGACCTGTGAGTCGTTCATGAAAACGCTGAAGTGCGAAGAAGTCTATCGCAGCGAGTATCGCAACCTGACCGAAGCGCGGGCTCGCATCGGCGAGTTTCTGGAAGAGGTCTACAACCAAAAACGCCTGCACTCGTCTCTCGGCTATTGTCCGCCCGCCGAGTTCGAACGCCGACAGCCGTCGCCTGTGCTGGCGGTGGTCGCGGCGCAGGAGGTCGTATGAGTTTTCTGAGGTATGGGGAAATCTATCCATGCGATGAGGGCACGATCTCGCGACCGTGCCCCCGCTCATCGCCGTGGATGAGTCTCCGGCTGGTTATTCCTGGCAGGTTGCTCTCCAGCAGAGCCCGCTTCCGCTTCACCAGCCGGAGCTATACTGCCAATCATCAACCGCACCCGACAACGCTTCGTCAGCGAACGGCGAAATGTAGCTTAACGGATTGTCTCAGCCAAGGGGTCCAGTCCAGAGACCTGAGACCTGAGACCTGAGACCTAAGACCTAAGACCTAAGACCTAAGACCTGCTTCACTCCTTCGCCGCAATCCCCAAACTTTTCATCTTGCGATACAGGTGGCTGCGCTCCAACCCAAGCACCTCGGCGGTGCGGCTGACGTTGCCATGATTCTCGTCGAGTTTCTTGAGGATGTAGTCGCGCTCGTATGCCGCCCGCGCCTGGTGCAGCGTCGAGCCTTCGGTTCCCGCCACGCGCCTGCCGCCGTCGCGGTGCACCAGCGGCGGAAGATGCTTGCGCTCAAATCGCGAGGTGGTGGGATTCATGATCACGATGCGCTCGATCACATTGCGCAGTTCGCGGATGTTCCCCGGCCAGGCATAGCGCATCAGCGCGTCAATCGCGTCGTCGGTGATTTCTCGTGGACGGCGCCCATAGGCCGAGGCAAATTCCTTTAGAAAGTGCCGGGCAAACAGCGGGATGTCTTCCTTTCGCTCGCGCAGCGGCGGCACCACAAACGGAACCACGTTCAGACGGTAAAAGAGATCCTCGCGAAAATTCCCCTTCGCGATTTCTTCCTCCAAGTCTTTATTAGTAGAGGCAATCACCCGCACGTCCACCGTGACCGGATCGTCGCTTCCCACCGGATTGAACCGCTGCTGCTCCAGCGTGCGCAAAACTTTCGACTGCGTCTTCAGGCTCATGTCGCCGACTTCGTCCAGAAATAACGTTCCCTTATCGGCTTTCTGAAACTTGCCTTCCTTGTCGGCCGTCGCTCCCGGAAACGACGATTTAAGATGCCCGAACAATTCGCTGTCGATCAGGTCTTCGGGAATCGCGGCGCAGTTCATCTCGACAAACATTTCATCCTTGCGCAGGCTCTGCATGTGGATGGCGTGCGCGACGAGTTCTTTGCCTGTGCCCGATTCGCCGTAGATCAATACGCGCCCATTCGTGGGAGCCATCAGCGCAATCTGCTGGCGCAGCGCCTTCATGGGAACGCTGTCTCCGACGATCACGCTCTTCGACTGCAGTTGCTTCCGCAGGTCGAGATTTTCATGTCGCAGCCGCCGCGCATCGATCGCATTCTTGACCAGAATGAGCGTCTTTTCGAGAGACAGCGGCTTCTCCGCAAAATCGTAGGCGCCGAGCTTGGTCGCGCGCACCGCCGTCTCGATGGTCCCGTGGCCCGAGATCATGATGACCTCCGGCGGATCCTCCATCTCGCGGATCCTCTCCAGCACTTCCAACCCGTCGATCCCGGTCAGCCACACATCCAGCAGGATCAAGTCGAAGCTGCTTTTGCGCAGCACTTCGAGGCAGTCTTCTCCGCTCGGGCTGACGCTGATTTTGTATCCCTCATCCTCAAGGATGCCCCGCAACGATTCGCGGATACCCGCTTCGTCATCGACGATGAGAATGTGTGCCATGGTTCCTTGCCTTCGTGAAACTTGAATTCTGACAACCTTCCCGTAGAGACGCGGCTTGCCGCGTCTCCTGCCGCAGACTGAGACAAGGCAAGCCCCGTCTCTACAGAGCCAGCTTGCTAGCTTGCCGCCGGAGCGCTAATCGTTTCCGCGGCGATGGGCAGTTCGACCACGAAGCGGCTGCCGAACGGCTTGTTTTCTTCAACCCGGATCGAACCGCGATGGTCTTCCACAATTCGGCTCACGATCGCCAGACCCAGCCCCGTCCCCCGTTCCTTGGTCGAAAAATACGGCAGGAACAGCCTTTCTTTCACATCGCGCGAAACGCCTTGCCCCGTGTCCGAGACGGCGAGCTCAACGGCATCGCGGCTGGCCACCAGCGAAGTTGAAATCGTGATCTCCTTCAGCATCGCGTCCTGCATAGCCTCGGCAGCGTTGTCCACCAGATTTGCGATCGCGCGCTTGATCGCTTCCGGATCGGCCATCACCGCCGGCAGATCGTGTGCCAATTCCGTGCGCACGCGAATGCCCTCCAGCCGCCCATTGAACAGGACGAGCGCGCCCTCTACCAACTGATTCAAGCTGGCGGGTTGCGGGCGCGAGGCGGGAAAACGCGCCAACGCCGAAAATTCATCCACCAGCGTGCGCACACTTTCAACGGCGTTCCCGATGGTCTCCGAGCAAGTGCGGATCACATCGAGCGAAGCCGCATCGGGAGCCGTGCCCCGTGTCAAATGGCGATGAATGCGCTCGGCGGAAAGCGCGATCGGGGTCAGCGGGTTCTTGATCTCGTGCGCCACGCGCCGCGCCACCTCCCGCCAGGCGGCCTGTTTCTGCGCCCGCAGCAGGTCCGACAAGTCTTCGAATACCAGCACATATCCCAGCCCCTCGGCGGCGTGCTGCAGCGCCGACACCGTCACCGCGACATTCAACTGCGCCCGCAGCAAGTCGAGTTCCATGTTGGCGGCCGTAATGCCCATACGATCCGCGCGGCGCAGCAGCGGTTCGAGGTCGGCGAGCACGTCGGCGGGCATCACCTGCCGTAGCGGCAGGTTCACCAGCGCCGCCGGACTCATATACTCGCTCTGCTCCACGTAAAACATGCGGGAGAAGGCGGCGTTGGCCAACGTCACACGGCGGTCCGCGTCAATCGAAATCACTCCCGTCGGAATACTTTCCAGAACCGTTTCAATATACCGGCGTCGTCGTTCGAGCGCTTCGTTCGCGGCGCCCACATCGCGGGTGGAGGCTTCGATCTGCCGCCGGCTCGACTCCAGTTGTTCCGCCATGCTGTTGAACGACTGCACCAACTCGGCCAGTTCGTCGGTGGCGCGAATATCGACGCGGTAGTCCAGTTGCCCTTTGGAGATGGCTTCGGTCCCCGCCGCCAGCGCCGCCACCGGACGGTTGACCAACTTCGAAAGCAGCAACGCCAGCCACGTCGAAGCGAACAGCACCAGCACCGTCAGCAGCAGCAGAAATCCGATGTACGTCCGCCGAAACAACTTCCTTTTTGCCGCCAGTTCGATGTAGCGCTTCTGGCTATCCTGAATCTGCTTGGCCGTTTGGGCGAATTTTGTCGGCAGAGGCATGGCGACGAATACCGCCCCACCTCGAAGCACGGCCGCCGCAACCAGGTAGTCCGTCTGGCCCCACTGGAAATGCGGATGCTCTCCGCGCAGGGCCGCTTGTACCGGGAAGCGATCCTTCATGTCGGCCCAATGTGCCGGAGGGTTGAGTTTGGCGGTCACGTTGCCACGTGCCATGACCAGAACGAATCCGCCTTGCAGCGTCGGGATATATTCCTGAAGTTCTTCCCTGGCCGCATTGAAATTCCCGCTGGCAAAAGCTTTTTGGAATTCGTCCGTCTGTGCGATGGCTTGTGCTTCCGAGACCGCATTCTGGCCCGCGTAGTCATAGAGCAGGGCCGACATCGCCGCCGTGTCCGCGCGCACTTCCTCGACCGGCTGCGAGAACCACTTGTCGATCGAGCGATTCATCAGCCCATACGAGAACCAGAACATCGCAATCACGGGCAAAAATGACAGCAGCAGGCTGACCACCACCAGGCGGGTGCGAAACTTCGAGCCGGCCACACCTTGCCGCCGTTCGGCAAAGAGTTTCAGCAGATTCCGCGCGAGAACAATGGTCAGCGCCACGAAGGCAAGGAAGATCAGGCCGCTGAGTCCGGCAAAAAACAGAAGCTGCTCATTGCTGTCGGGACTGATGAACTTCAAATTGAACGAGGCCTGCGCGACCAGGATGGCGAGCAGCAGAAACGCGCCAATCCCCAGCCCAATCACCGCCTTCCGGCGGCCCGAGGTCTTCGTTTCGTCGCGAACTGGATTCGGTGTGGCCAAGGATTGGTCACATTATAGGGCGTCGGCGGTCTGCTCGCGTAGGGACAGCCGCCCTCGGCTGTCCAAGCCGAGCGAAACCGGGGTGGAGAAGCTCGGCAATTGCCAGTGGCCAAGGCCATTCTCGATTCGCTAATCACGAACGCTAGCGAAGCCGGGACTCCAGCGCATTTCGCAGCGCCCCATACGCCGGCTTGGCCCGATACTCCCGATCAAACGGCAGCGCCGCGCCTTGCGTGTGCTTCGAGTGCGATCCGATCCAGGAATACTTGTCCGTGAATCCCCACGTCTGTACCGCCGTGCACCCAGGATGAGACAGGCAAGCGTTGGCAATCTCGTGATAAATATCCGCCTGCCGCCGCAGATCCTCAACGCGAGCATTGCCGCCGGCATCCACCGGCAGGGCAACGTCCATCTCGGTGATGTGGACCTGCACTCCCAGAGCCGCGAAGCGCCCGATATTGGCGGAAATGGACGCCACCTCGGCGTGCAGATTCGCAATGTGCATCTGCAATCCCACGCCATCAATCGGGACGCCGCGCTGCCGGAAGTCGCGCACCATCGCATAGATTGCGTCCGACTTAGGATTCACTTCCTCGGCCTCGGCCTCGTTATAAAACAGCAGTGCCTGCGGATCGGCGTCATGCGCCCAGCGGAAACATTGCTCAATATAGGAATAACCCTGCCGCGAGCTTCGAGCTGCGAGCTCCGAGCGAGCAGGGTTGCTCGAAGCTCGAAGCTCGGAGCTCGAAGCTATGGCGATTCCCGGCTGATCCCGCCAGATCGTGCTCCGCAGTGTTCCCGGCCGCAACTCGTCGAAGGCCTCATTGACCACATCCCACGCGAACACCTTGCCCCGGTAATGTCCCACAACCGTCTGGATGTGCTTCTCAAGAATTTCGGCCAGTTCGCCGGACGTGTAGGTTCCTTCCGTCAACCATCTTGGATTCTGCCGGTGCCAGACCAGCGTGTGCCCGCGAACCTTCATGTCGTGCCGGATCGCGAAATCCACAATTTGGTCCGCCTGAGAAAAATCAAAAGACTGCGGCCCCGGATGCACCACCTCCCACTTGAGCGCGTCTTCCGGCTCCACCATGTTGAACTCGCGGGCCAGCGTGGACGCGTAGGCCGCCTCGGAGAGCTGCGCCGGCCTCACTGCGGCGCCGATCAGCATTCCAACCCCCCGTGCCGCCTCCCGCAGAGACAACGACTGCTCAGGGACCGCCGTGTCCAATCCCAGGCAAGAGACTGCGACCGCTAAAACAAAGACAAGCGCTCGCCATTTCATGAGCTCACTCCCGTGTAGTCCTACTCGATGACTCACTTTGCCCGAGGAAGGAATTTCTGCAAAGGACACTGCTCACACCGCGGTTGTGACTTTAGGCAGTAAGTCTTGCCGACTCCGACCATCAGCCCATGCATTTCGTTGAATGCCTGAACCAGGGGTGGCCGCGCAGCTTCACTCACGGCAGAAGGTGGATGCGAAGGGCCTCGCGGCCCAGCATCCGCTGCGGGTGCCCCACTCATTCGCGTTCTTTGCGAATGAGTGGGTGGCCCGCCCAGCGCCTGCTCGAACAACAGTCGAATATCTTCGTACCCCGCCGTGCTCGAAACAATCTCATGCCGTTCCAAAATCCGCCGTGAGTAAGCGTCGACCACAAACACCGGATGATTGCCGCCATACAGCAGAATCGAGTCCGCAGTCTCCGGTCCCACCCCATTCAGAGCGAGCAGTTCGTCACGGAGTTCCGCCGTCGGTCGCGCGAACATCCGCGCCAACGACCCGCCGTAACGCGTATCGAGAAAGCGGACAAACGTTTTCAGCCGCTGTGCCTTTTGCCGGAAGTACCCCGCCGGGCGGATCCATTGTTCAAACTGAGTTTGAGGCGTGCGCCGGACTCCGCCAATCGTCAGCCGCCCCGCCCTCCGCAGGTTGCCAAGCGCCTTCTCCACGTTCGTCCAGGAAGTGTTCTGCGTTAAATATGCCCCAACAATCACCTCAAAGCGCGATTGCGCCGGCCACCAGTGCTGGCGGCCCCAGGCGGAAAACAATGTGTTGTAGTAAGCGCGGATCGCGTCGTGTCGGCTTTCGCTCATGACGGAAGCAGGTTGGAGTGCCAGCGTCACCATTTTAGCCGCGGCCGAAGATCTCATAACCCCAGGGATAAGCCCAGGTTCCCCCCGTGTACCGGAGCCTGCCCTGAGCGAAGCCGAAGGGTGCACCCCGTGGTGAAAGCACTTCGCAAGCACCGAAGATCATGGTCCGCCGATTGTGATCTTCATCACACGGCGCTTTTCTCGCAAGAATGCCAGCAAAAGCGCGTAAAACCCGCACTCCCCGCCCAGTACAGGTACCGAAGTTACTTTTGCGGAATGCCCATTGGGTTGACAATTTGTGTCAGTGCGAATGCTTCTCCGCTGATTCCCCCGACATATCAGCGGTTTCGCATGGACCTCGCTGTTCGTGGGAATACAGGAGAGATATGTCTCAGCGGCTGGGTGACCTGCTCGTCAAAGAAAAGGTCATCACCACAGAGCAGTTGGAACAGGCGACCAAACTCCAGAAGGAGTCGCACTCCCGCCTCGCCTCGGCGCTGGTGAAGTTGGGTTTCCTCTCCGACGAGGACGTCACCAACTTCCTCTCGCGCCAGTACGGCGTGCCCGCCATCAATCTTTCTTACTTTGAAATCGACCCCGCCGTCGTCAAGCTGATTCCCTACGAGACCGCGAAACGCTATCAGATCCTACCGCTCAGCCGGGTCGGCGCTTCCCTCACCATCGCCATGGTCGATCCCACCAACGTCTTTGCCATGGACGATATCAAGTTCATGACCGGCTTCAATATCGAGCCGGTGGTGGCCTCGGAAAGCTCCATCCTCGAGGGCATCGAAAAGGCCTACGGCGTTTCCAAGGAAGCCGAACTCGAACAGGTCATGCAGTCCATGAACGACCTCGGCGAGGGCAGCGATATCGAGGTCCAGGCCGAAGCGCAGGAGATTGAACTCAAGGAACTGGAGAAGGCGGCCGACGAAGCCCCTATCGTCAAGCTCGTGAACCTGGTGCTCACCGATGCCGTGAAGCGCGGCGCCAGCGACATCCACATGGAGCCCTACGAAAAAGAATTTCGCGTCCGCTTCCGCATTGACGGCGTCCTGCAGTTGATCATGAATCCACCGCTCAAACTGAAGGATGCCATCACTTCCCGCCTCAAGATCATGGCCAAGCTCGACATCAGCGAAAAGCGGCTGCCGCAAGACGGCCGCATCATGCTGAAAATGAACATCGGCGGCAAGAAGAAACAGCTCGATTTCCGCGTCTCCACTCTGCCCACGCTTTGGGGCGAGAAGATCGTGCTCCGCCTCCTCGACAAGGAAAATCTGCGCCTCGACATGACCAAGCTCGGTTTCGAGCAGGAGTCGCTGGTCAAGTTCGAAAAAGCCATCCTCAAGCCTTACGGCATGGTGCTGGTCACGGGGCCGACTGGATCGGGCAAGACCAACACTCTGTATTCCTCGATCTCGCAGCTCAACAAGGTCGATACCAACATCATGACCGCCGAAGACCCGGTCGAGTTCCAACTGGCCGGCGTGAACCAGGTACAGATGAAGGAGCAGATCGGCTTGAATTTTGCCGCCGCCCTGCGCGCCTTCCTGCGGCAGGACCCCAACATCATCCTGGTCGGCGAAATCCGCGACTTTGAAACCGCCGAAATCGCCATCAAGGCCGCCCTCACCGGCCACCTCGTTCTATCCACGCTGCACACCAACGGCGCGCCCGAAACCATTACCCGTCTCATGAACATGGGTATCGAGCCCTTCCTGGTGGCCACCTCGGTTCATCTGATCTGCGCCCAGCGCCTGATCCGGCGCATCTGCAAGGACTGCGCCGAGCCCGTCGAAATGCCGGTGCAGGCCCTGATCGACGAAGGCTACTCGCCCGAAGAGGCCAAGACGGTGCAGATCATGAAGGGCAAGGGCTGCGCCACCTGCAACAAAACCGGTTACAAGGGCCGCACCGGATTGTACGAAGTGATGGAAGTCGACGATGAAATCAAGGAACTGGTTTTGGTGGGCGCTTCGGCGCTCGAACTCAAGAAGAAAGCGATTGAACGCGGCATGATCACCCTGCGCCGCAGCGGGTTGATCAAGGTCGCGCAAGGCTGGACCACGCTCGAAGAAGTGGCTCGCGAAACGATCCACTAAAAACGGCTGAAGGAAGAAAAATACTATGGCACTCTCGTTAAGCGATCTGCTCCGCCGCATGCTGGAGATGAATGGCAGCGACCTCCACATCACCACCAACTCGCCGCCCCAGATTCGCGTGCACGGACATCTGGTGCCCCTCGACCTGCCCCAGTTGACGCCCGCTGAGACCAAGCAATTGGCCTACAGCGTCATGACCGATTCGCAGAAGCACCGTTTCGAGGAAAACCTCGAACTCGATTTCTCTTTCGGCCTGAAAGGCCTGGCTCGCTTCCGCGCCAACGTATTCAACCAGCGCGGCGCTTCGGCTTGCGTCTTCCGTCTCATTCCGTTTGAGATCAAGTCGTTTCACCAGTTGGGCCTGCCTCCGGTGGTCAGCAAGATGTGCGACAAGCCGCGCGGGCTGGTGCTGGTGACCGGGCCGACGGGTTCGGGCAAGTCCACCACCCTGGCCGCCATGATCGACAAGATCAATACCGAGCGCCACGAACACATCCTCACCATCGAGGACCCGATCGAGTTCGTGCACATGAACAAGAACTGCGTCGTCAACCAGCGCGAATTGCACTCGGACACGAAGAGCTTCACCGATGCCCTGCGCGCCGCTCTTCGTGAGGACCCGGACGTGGTGCTGATCGGCGAAATGCGCGACCTCGAAACCATCGAATCGGCACTGCGCATCGCGGAAACCGGCCACCTCACCTTTGGCACGTTGCATACCAATTCCGCGTCTTCCACCATTAACCGCGTAATCGACGTGTTTCCCTCGCACCAGCAGTCGCAGATCCGCGCCCAGCTTTCGCTGGTGCTCGAAGGCATCATGTGTCAAAGCCTGTTGCCAAAAATCGACGGCAAGGGACGCGCCATGTGCATGGAAATCCTGGTGCCCAATGCGGCCGTGCGCAACCTGATCCGCGAAGACAAGATTCACCAGATTTACTCCTCCATGCAGTCCGGCCAGGAGAAGTTCGGCATGCAGACCTTCAACCAGTCGCTCGCCAACGCCTATTTCCAGAAGCAGATCACCATGGAGATGGCGATGACGCGCTCCAGCAATCAGGACGAACTGCAGGAAATGATCGCCCGTGGCGCCACCTTTGTGAACCGGGGCGGTGCGGCTCCGATGGCCAAGGGAGCCGCCGGGAAACAGTGACATCGAAAAATGTCCGGTAGCACACCGGACGGGAGACGAACCGAAAGACGAACCAAGAGACAACCGGGAGCAGGCCGCTGGCAGGATCGGCAGCCCACGCCGACGGAACACGGATACGGATAAGGAGAAAACATGCCAGTTTTTACGTTTTCGGGAAAGACCGCTTCGGGCGAGAAAGTTCAGGGAGAGCGCGTAGCCTCCACCAAGGACGGACTCGCCTCTCAACTTCGCAGGGAACGGATCACGCCCGGCTCCATCCGGGAGAAGGGCAAGGAATTTTCCCTGCCCACGTTTGGCAGCGGCAAGGTCAAGGTCAAGGATGTTGCCGTGTTCTTCCGCCAGTTCTCCGTCATGATTGACGCCGGCCTGCCCCTGGTGCAGTGCCTGGAGATTCTCGGCGCCAACCAGGAGAACCCCACCTTTCAGAAGACCCTCCTCGGGGTCCGAACCACCGTCGAAGGTGGCGCCACGCTGGCCAATGCCATGCGCCAGTATCCGGCGATCTTCGACGACCTGACCACCAACATGATCGAGGCGGGCGAGACCGGCGGTATTCTCGACATCATCCTGCAGCGCCTGGCGATCTACGTGGAAAAGGCGGTCAAGCTGCGCGCGGCCGTCAAATCGGCGTTGATCTACCCGGTCTCCGTCGTCTCTCTCGCCGGCCTGATCGTGGGCGCGCTGCTCAAGTGGGTGGTGCCGATATTCGCCAACCTCTTTGTCGGCTTGGGAGTGTCGCTCCCGCTGCCGACCCGCATGGTCATTGGCCTCAGTGGCTTCGTGGGTACCTTCTGGTGGGTCATGATCGGGGGTAGCGTCGCCTCCGTCTTCGCCATCAAGCAGATTCGCAAGCACCCGCGAGGCCGCTATTACTTCGATGCCTTCCTGCTCAAGATGCCCATCATCGGAATCCTGCTGCGCAAGATCGCAGTCGCCCGCTTCACTCGAACCCTGGGCACGCTCATCACCTCCGGCGTTCCCATCCTCGAGGGCCTGGCCATTACCGCCCGCACCTCGGGCAACGCCGTGCTCGAAGAAGCGCTGATGAAGGTGCGCAAGGCCATCGAAGAAGGCCGCACCATCGTCGATCCCCTGCGCGAATGCGGCGTCTTCCCCAACATGGTGACCCAGATGATCGGCGTCGGCGAAGCCACCGGCGCCATGGACTCCATGCTGCAGAAGATCGCCGACTTCTACGAAGACGAAGTCGACGCCGCCACCAAGGACATGCTGGCCATGCTGGAACCCATCATCATCGGCATGCTCGGCGTCAGCATCGGAGGCATCGTCGTTTCTCTGTACCTGCCGTTGTTCTCCATGATCTCAAAACTGGCAGGATAGAAAAGACAGCTGTCAGCCTTCAGCCGTCAGCCGTCAGCTAACCCCAAAATCTCAGGGGCCTACGACGAACAACTGACGACTGACGGCTGACAGCTGATGGCTAACTCCATGCCCTTCATCTCCGATGAGCGCAACTGGCTGACCTGGCTGGTCAAGGTTCGCATCCTGATCCTCCTGGTGCTGCTCGCCATCGAACTCGCCGTTATCCGCCTTACTCCCGTCCCCCTGCCCATCCTGCCCTTCCTCACCGGAATGGTGCTGTGGTTCGTGCTCTCGCTGTTTTTCCTTTTTCTGGTTTCGGTCTGGAGCGAACACCACCTCCAGGCCATCCTTCAAGTCCTCGCCGATCTGGCCATGGTCACCCTGGTCGTCCATGTCACCGGCGGCATCGACAGTTCGCTAAATTTTCTCTACCCCCTGGTCATCGTGGTCGCGTGCATGCTCCTGCCTCGATCCTGGGGATATCTCAGCGCCGCCCTCGCGTTCATCTTGTTCGGAACCATCCTCGAGCTCGATTACTATTCGGTCATTCCCTCCTACGCCAGCTCGCATCCCAAACTGCAGGCGCTGCAGGTAGTCGTCTTCGTCAACCTGTTTGCCTATTTCGCCATCGCCTACCTGGCGGGTCTGCTGATGAGCAAGCTCCGCCAAGTGGATGTGCAACTGAAAGACGCCAGCGGCGCCCTCGAAAATCTGCAGGCGCTCCACGAAAATATCGTGCAGTCCATGAGCGGCGGTGTCATCGCCACCGGGCTCGACGGACGCATCACCCTGGTCAATCGAGCCGCCCAGCAACTGCTCGGGATCTCCGAAGCCGAGTTGTGCGGACGCTCGGTCGCCGGCCTCTTTCAGGATCCCTTGCCCCATTTCGGCGTGGCCCGAAGCGATGCCGAAGTCCGCTACCAGGCCGTCAACGGCTTCCGCAAGACGTTTCGCGTGCTGGTTTCCGCCCTCAACGTCACCGCACTCGGCGACTTGGGCTTTGTCTATTCCTTCGACGATCTCACCGAAATCCGCCGCCTGGAACGCGAAGTGCGCATGCAGGACCGCCTGGCCGCAGTGGGCCGCCTCGCCGCCGCCATCGCGCACGAAATCCGCAATCCCCTCACTTCCATCGCCGGCTCGGTCGCCATGTTGTCGGATGCGCCCACTCTGAATTCCGATGAGCGCCACCTCCTGCAGATTGTCATCCGCGAGTCCGGTCGCCTCAACAACATCATCACCGATTTTCTGGCCTACTCGCGCGGCAAACAATATCGCTTCGAGCGCGTCGATCTGATTCCCTTGCTCCAGGACACTCTCACCTTGCTCGAACACCGCCTCACCGCCGAGAGCGCGGGCATCGAACTCAAGCGCAACTTTGCAAAGTCCGAGGCCTGGGTCCTGGCCGATGGTGACAAGCTCAAACAGGTGTTCTGGAACTTCGCGGAAAACGCCGTGCGCGCAATCAAGACGACAGGCAAAGGTGGAACGCTCACCGTCTCCCTGGCCGAGCGCGGTTCCGACTGGGAAATGAGCTTCGCCGATACCGGCCCCGGCATCAATCCGCAGCAGACGGAGAAAATCTTCGAGCCCTTCCAGTCCTGCTTTGCGGACGGAACCGGACTCGGCCTCGCCATCGTGTACCAGATCGTCCAGGCCCACGAAGGCAAGGTGTGGGCGCGTTCCGAAGTCGGCAAGGGCACCAGCTTTGTCGTCCGTCTGCGGCGCATGGATAGCGGCTGCGCCCATGAGCCGGGAACCGCGGCCGCAACGTCCTCCGCATCCGACTCTGCCCAAGCCGCGCTGGCTGCGGCGGGAGGAGCCAACCGTGGGTAACATCCTGGTCTGCGACGACGAGCGCTCCATCTGCGAACTGCTCGATATTGCCCTGCGCCGCGATGGCCACAAAGTCGAAACCGTCACCGGCGGCGAAGCGGCCAAGCGCAAGATCGACAGCGCCCTGTTCGACGTGATCGTGACCGACATCAAGATGCCCGCCGTCGACGGCGTCGAAGTCCTGCGCCACGCCCACCAGGTCTCGCCCGATTCCGCCGTCATTTTGATGACTGCCGTCGACGACTACGAGGCCGCCGTCGAGGCCGTCAAGGCCGGCGGCGCCACCGATTACATCCGCAAAAGTCCCGGCCTCGTGGACGAGGTTAAACTCGCCATCGCCCGCTCGCTCACCAGGGTTTCGCTCAGCCGTCAGAATTTTGCCCTGCGCCGCGACGCGGCCACGCGCAACTCGCTCGACAACATCGTCGGCGTAAGTCCGGCGCTGGAGAAGCTGAAGCAGACCATTCGCACCGTAGCCACCACCAGCAGCACGATTCTCGTCTACGGCGAAAGCGGAACCGGTAAAGAACTCGTAGCCCGCGCCGTGCACACCTGTTCGCCGCGAGCCGCCGAAGCCTTTGTCTCGGTCAATTGCGGCGCCTTTCCCGAGACGCTGCTCGAAAGCGAACTTTTCGGCTACGTCAAGGGCGCCTTCACCGGAGCCAATCAGAACCGCCGCGGCCTCTTCGAAGTCGCCGACCAGGGCACGATCTTTCTCGACGAGATTGGCGAGATGACCATGCCCATGCAGGTCAAACTGCTGCGCGTGTTGCAGGAGCGCACCGTGCGTCCGGTAGGGGGCACCAGCGAAATTCCGGTGGACGTCCGCGTCATCGCCGCCACCAACCGCGATCTCGACCGCCAGGTCACCGACGGCACCTTCCGCGAGGACCTCTACTATCGCCTGAGCGTCATCCCCATTCGCGTCCCGGACCTGCGCGAGCGCCGCGAAGATGTACCGCTCCTGGCCAATCATTTCCTGAAAAAATATGCTCCCGGAGCGGGGAAGAGCATCCACGGTATCGCTGCCCAGTCGCTCGAAGCTCTGACCGGTTACGACTGGCCGGGCAACGTCCGCCAACTCGAGAACACGATCGAACGCGCGGTAGCGCTCGAAACCACAAACGAACTGCGAGTCGAGTTGCCCGCCGAACGTCCCAAGGCTCGCGCCGTAGCCGCCGGCGCCGAAACCGCCGCCAGTATGCCCGCGGGCGTCGTTCTACCCGAGGGCGTGAACATGGAAAACTACGTCGCCCAGATCGAGCGCTCGCTGCTGCAGTCCGCCCTCTCGCAAACCCACGGCGTGCAAGTCCGAGCCGCCGACGTCTTAGGCATCTCCTACCGCTCGTTCCGCCATTTGATGAAGAAGTACGAACTGTAAAGCTCAGCTGTCAGCCGTCAGCTCTCAGCCCTCAGTAAAACCTGTTCGTGGAGAGACGGGCGTTCCTTCGGCAAGCTCAGGACAGGCTCTCGCCCGTCCAGCCACCCTATCCAAGTTGTCATCCTGAGCGGAGTCGAAGGACCCCTACATCCTTGACGCTCAGCAATGACGCGCCAGGGAGTTCTCCTTGTCAATTTGGTTTTGGGAAGGGCACGGCTTCAGCCGTGCCGATCAGAGCCAATAGAAATGCGGGCTTTAGCCCCTGAGGGCCGTTCGATGGCGCCGATTTCCCGGACCATCTGCCCCGCTCCTCCTCCGCCACTCCGAACCCTTCCGCAACGATGCTAAACTTTCTCGGTCCTTCCCCAGAACCCTGGAGCGATGTCCCAACTGAACCTCAAGCCCGCGCACGCGGCGGTCAAGAACTATTACGCCGCCCTAACCCAGATGGGACAACTTCACTTTGAGAATGAAGCTCAAGTCAGCGACGCCTTCGCAGGGTGCCCCACTCATTCGCGGTTTTTGCGAATGAGTGGGCCACCACATCTCACAGCGCCGCTTTCCTCACGCCGTAGCCGCGCGTCCAACCCCCTCACCCCGCCGCACCCGGACTTTCACCTCGACGCTCGACCCCAGCCGGTTGATGATCGACATAAGGCGGTCAACCGTGAAGCGCCCCAGGTTCGCATTGCGGATGCGCGAGAAGTCGGCTGCCGCGATGCCGGTGCGCCCGTGCGCGGCGCGCACGCTCAGGCCTTCCCGATCGAGCGCTTTGATGATTTCGGCCGCGAGGATTGCCTTGAACTGCTCAACATCCGCGCTCTTGTGCCCCAGATCCCGGAACACATTCCCGCTTCCGCGCACTACTCCCGGCTTTTCGCCTTTCATCGCAACATCTCCTTCAATCTCTTCAAACGGTCCTTAATCAGATCAATCTCGCGTTGCGGCGTCTTGATGCCTTGTGTCGATTTCTTTTGGAACGCATCGACCACCCAGATTTCCTCGCCGAGTTGCACTGCGTAGACCGCGCGAAATGCATCGCCACGGAACCGCAGCGCAATCTCGAACACGCCCGATCCCAAGCCCTGCATCGGCTTCGCAATATCGGCCTTTCCACCCTCGGCAGCGATCGTCAAGGCCGTCAGACAGATCGATCTGGCTCCTTCCGGAAACGTCTCGAATTCCTTCAGTGCCGCCCTGATCCATGAAATGGGCCGTGTCTTTCGGGTCATTGGCTGTCTACCACTTCATTCTCCAGTATTGCCAATGTTGTCATATATGACAACAAATGTCAAGAAAATCCCATCCGTGCAGGACGCGAAGAAGGACGATTTGGACAAAGAGATGGAGAAGGAGTGCAGGTCGAAGGAAGGCCGAGAGTTTATGGCGGACTTGCAGCGCCTGTCGGACGGGGTAGCGCGTGATCCGGAGTTTCTGGACAGGAAGGTTGGCGACCTCGGAGGCGAGCAGGAAAAGGAATCCGCCGGGAACTGAGCGCCGGGCGAACAAGCGGAGAAAAGAACGGACAGAAAAAGACCGGCCGAAATTTTGGGCTAGGGCAGGGAATTTGGTCGGGGCGCGCGGATTTGAACCGCGGACCCCCTGCGCCCAAGGCAGGTGCGCTACCAGGCTGCGCTACGCCCCGACTTTCAATGACTTAGGCCACCTTCGACCCGTATTTCAAGACTAAGGCAGGTGCTCTATTCCTGCAAGGGGAAGTTGCAATTTGGGAACCGACCGAACCGACTCCGTGCTGCTTCATAGGCAAGGGCTGCCTGTGCTTCGTCAATGAAATAACGTCAGTGAAATAGCCTACCTGTCTCCCCGCGTTCGGGCCATCCTCACGTAATTTTACGGCTGCGCACTGACCTCGAGCAGCAGATGATCCTTGAACTTCGCCGCCAGTTTCGCCACGCCATTGGCCGCCGCGTCTACCGTGCCCAGGTCTTTTCCCTGGTCGTAGTCGCTCACCCGATGCCTCCCGGGCTTCAATCCACGCAGTTCAATCTCGCCTTTCCAGTTGGCCGAGCTGAAGAACGCGTAATACATTTTGCCGTCTTTTGCGATGGCATATCCCTCGGGCGTATCGTAGCCGATCACGTACAGGTCCCTGAACTCTCCCTTCGATAGCATCTTTTCGTTGTATAAGCCGATCCACTTCTTCCAACGCTCTTCTTTCGCCGCGGTCAGATTAACGTCCTTGAATTTCGGACCGGGATCGGGCCAGACGAACTTCGTCCCCACCACGCCTCCGGCTCCAATGGTGGATGCGAAATCGTCGCCGTGTTCTTTCCAGTCGTTGCCCACCTTGGTCATCGCGGAAAGTTCGACGTGATCGCCGTAGACCGCCGATTCGGGCCCGAGCAATGCCTTATACATCTTGATCCGTCGCCGCACCTGCACCGCCCCTACCGGGTCGGCGGTGACGGCCTGGTCTATGAACGGCAGCCATGCCAGCGAGGGCGGCGTGCCGCACGGGCAGGCCTGCGTCACACTCTGCGGCTTCAGAGCGCGCGTCGTCTGGAAAATCTCTTTGTAGACATCGCCCATGGCATTCACCGAATCCTGCGGCGACTTGTGATGGTGCGCCGGGTTGTAGCAGGCCGGAACGCTGTAGATGTTGTCCAGCTTGCTGCCGTCGAATCCCCAGTCGCGAATGAATTTCTCCGTCAGTTGCTTGTGATACGCTCGCACTTCCGGCACTGCCGGACAGAGCGCGGCTAGACCACGTGTGATGTGTGCGTGCTTGCCATTCTTGTCGAGGATGAGCCAGTCGGGATGATCCTGAACCACCTTCGACACAACGTATTTGTGGGATTCCCAGCGGCCCTCGCCATCTTCCACACCGAGCGGCAACCACCAGAGTTGCACCAGCATGCCTTGCTTGTGAAAGTCGTCGGTCATCTTCTTGATGGAATCGCCGGGAAAAGTCTCGTTGCGCGGATTCCAATCGCCGTAGGTGTCGAACCAGCGATCGTCGAGCGTCGCCCACTTGATGCCCATCTCCTTCAGCTTCGGAACCGTGCCCAGCATCTGCGCCGGCGTCACGTTGAATTCGTATCCCCAGCCGCACCAGCTTACGTTGTAAGCTTCGCTTGACGGCTTCGGAAGGTCCCAACCTTCTTTTTGCAGGACGCCCGACCAAATCCGCAACGGCTCGTAGAAATCGCCGGCATACACCGAAACGAAACTGCGCGGAGTGGAGTAAGTCTCGCCCGGTTTCAGTGTGATGTTGGCGGTGTAGTCCACTTCGGTATTCACGCGTCCGTCGGCGGCGACCTTTGCCGGGATGGCTGCGGAGATCGGAATCGTCTCGACGTGCCCAACTGCTTCGCCCACCTGGCGCGTCCAGAAAGCCACTACCGGGATCCCACCGCCATAGCCGCCTTTCACCATCTCTCCCATGACGTTTGGCTGAGAGAAGGCAGGCGTCAGCTTCACGACATCATCTTTTCCCCAGTCATAGCTCGCGCCATGAAAGGACCACATTTCCCACGGCCGCGCCTTCCCATCGTCCAGCCGCGCGTTCAAACGGCGCCGCTGATTCACACTCTTTTCGATGGTGATTTCGCTCGCGCCCGTGTTCTTGTATTCCACCGTGCTCAGCAGAATGTTCGGGAACTTGTCATAGATTTCAAGCGCCAGCACGCCTTGCAAATCCATCCCCGACGGCCCAAGCGGACGCGCCGGAATCTCCACCCGCTTCCCGGCTCCCATCTTTCCGATCGCTTCGTGCACTTGCGTCTGCTGGAAGTCGAGCGTGAAATGCACATTCTTGCCCCCCACCCGCACAAAATCGCTGTCCGCGGGAGCGCCGAGGTTAGGTTCGTCGAGGGAAAGTTTCTTGCCGTCCTTCAACAGAGATGCCCGCACATAACCATCTGACCCCACCTCAAATTCCGCCGCGCTCGTGGCCAGAACTACCGGGCCGCCGCCCTTCACTTCCACCTTGATCGTGGAAGGCTGAGTGGGTTCGGGTTTTGCCGGCGCCAGTGACTTCGAGCAAGCCGCGAGCAGCAGCAGGAAGATGAGACCAAGCGTCGTACCGAGCGTGATGCCGACCAGCGCCATCCCGTATTTGCGGGCGATCATGACTGGCCTCCTCTCATGGGTGTCCACCTGGCGTTTCGCCATCTTTCGACTCCGCCAGCCTGCGCCAGGGCGTGTCCGCCAGTTGGGACCAAAACATTATAGTTGACAAACGCTATAAAACGAAAGTAAAAGTAATAGTTCGTAATACTACACCGAAAGCTGGCTCGTAACACCCGGATTTTCGCCCGGCTCAAAACGGGCCGGTTGCGAACATTCGGGTTTAGCCCCAGGAGAGTCTTACCATGCTCATCCGATTCCTTCGCAAGCAAACTGTATCGGCCTTGTTCTTTTCTATGTTTCTGGCGCTGGCGGCACCGCTATCGGCGCAAAAAGACGCCGGAGCCATTGTAGGCCTGGTGCGCGACGCCAGCGGCGCGGTGGTGACCGGCGCGAAAGTCACCCTGACCGACGTCGACCACGGACAGAACTTCGTCGCAACCACGAACGAATCCGGAGAATACGTTGCCAGCCCCCTTCGTGTGGGGCGCTGGCTCGTGACGGTTGAGCATGCCGGCTTCAAGAAGGCAGTTTCCTCGCCGGTCGAGATCAACGTACAGGATCGTGTCGCGGTCAACATCACGCTGCAGGTCGGGCGGGTCAACGAGCAAGTCGTAGTCACCGGAGCAGCGCCCCTGTTGCAGACGGAAACCTCCGAGCTAGGCCAGGTCGTCGACAGCAAGCGCGTGGCAAACCTGCCGCTGAATGGACGTAATTTCGCACAACTGGCGCTGCTCTCGGCAGGCACCGCTCCCAGCGAACCCGGCGCCCGCGATGAAGGAGGTTTTGGGTTCAGCGCCAATGGCGCACGTTCCCTGCAAAATAATTTCCTGCTCGACGGCATCGACAATAACTCCAACTTGCCCGACCTGCTCAATGAAACCAACTTTGTGATCCAGCCCCCGGTCGATGCCCTGCAGGAGTTCAAGGTAGAAAGCAACGCTTACGGCGCTGAGTTCGGCCGCGGCAACGGCGCGGTCATCAACGCCGTGATCAAGTCCGGCACCAACGGTCTGCACGGGTCGCTGTGGGAGTTCCTGCGGAACGACAAGCTGGATGGACGAAACTACTTCGACGACCCGACAAAAGCAACGCCCCCATATAAGCAGAACCAGTTTGGCGGCACGTTCGGTGGCCCGGTCGTCATTCCCCATTTTTACGATGGCCGAAACCGCACTTTCTTTTTTGTGGACTATGAAGGACTTCGCATCCGCCAGGCACAGACGCAGACCGCCTTAGTGCCGAGTCAGGCCGAGCGCGGCGGAGACTTTACCGAAATCCTCACCAACACGGTAGTGCCGAATGTCTCGGACTGCAGCGGCAACCCGACCTTTGCCGGAGAGATCTTCGATACCAGGCTCACCGGGCCATACCCTTCTAACCCCACCGGTTTCTGCGGCGTGCCTTTCACGGCGAACGGGGTCCTGAACAAGATCCCTATGACTCCGAACCAGACGGGAGGCGGGTTCCTGGATCCCCTGGCGGTGAAGCTGGCCGCGCTTTATCCGCCACCGGGCCCGGTTCAGCCGAATTCGGGGAACAACTTCCTCTCCAATCCAGTCCTTAAAGAGACCAGGAACAACTTCGATGTTCGAGTCGACCAGAAGTTCAACGACAATAACTTTGCGTTTTTCCGCTTCAGCTATGAGGACCAGCCGCGCAGCATTCCGGGAACGTTCTCCGGGTTTGCCGATGGCGGTGGTTTCTTCAGTGGAGACGAAGAAAACTCCTACCGCAGCTTTGCGACCAGCTGGACTCACATTTTCCGCCCGCAGTTGATCAACGAGTTCCGGCTCGGCTACAACCGCATCAACTCGCAGCGCCTGCAACTCAATGCCAACACGGATGTTTCCGGGCAAATCGGCTTCCCCGGTGTTCCTTTTGCTCCGGGCATTGGCGGTTTGCCGCAGCTGACTTTCAACGAGGACGGCAGCGCGCCCCAGCTCGGCAGCCCGACCTTCCTTCCCTCCAAGGAACTGCAGAACTCATACACTCTCTCCGATAACCTGACTTGGGTAAAAGGCGCTCATAGCCTCAAGTTCGGCACCGAGATCCGGCGCGAGGAATTCACCATCTTCCAGCCCGATGCTGCGCGCGGCACGCTCGACTTCAGCTCCACCCTCACCGACAATCCTGGCGCTCCCAATGCCGGTACAGGCGGTCTTGGATTCGCTTCCTTTATGGCTGGGCTGGCAAACGGCGGCAGCATCGACAACCTGCACAATGTCGACTACTTCCGGCAGACCTATTCGTTTTATACCCAGGACGATTGGAAGGTTTCCAGCCGTCTCACATTGAATGTCGGACTGCGCTACGAACTGTTTCTGCCAGTCACGGAACGCCACAACCAGGTCGCAAGTTTCGATCTGACAGATCCTTCCAACCCCACTTTGATCGTTCCTAAGGGACTGAGCGTCCAACTTACGCCCACCGTTGCTCAGGCTGTGCGAGTAAGCGCGACCGGCAGCAACGGACTGGTCAACACGGATTGGAACAATTTTGCACCGCGCATCGGGATGGCATTTCAGATCAATCCCAAGGCAGTGTGGCGCGCGGGCTACGGGATCTTCTATGGTGGGCAGGAGAACGGACCGTACTCGAATCCCAGCCCGGGCTTTAATCCTCCTTTCTTCACCAATGAGAATTTCGTTGCGCCATGCAGCGCGCCCTCTGCGAACCCCAACCTCAACCCGCCGCTGGATTGCACGATCCCTGGATTGCGCTTTCTGGCCGGTGGATTTCCCACCAGCTGGCGTACGGATCCGAATACGCCGATCTTTTTCTCAGTCGATCGGAATCTGCCCACGCCCTATATGCAACAGTGGCATATGTCCATACAACAAGAACTGCCAGGCAGCAGTGTGTTGGAAATTACCTACGCAGGTTCAAAAGGAACAAAGCTGTATACATTCTTCAACGGCAATCAAGCCTCTCCGAGCGCCAATTCGTCGGACGCGACCGCTCCCCGGCGGCCGGTATTCGCCTCTCTCCCCGGAGACGGCCCTTGCACGCTGGCAACGTCCAGCAACTGCAACCCCGTCTTCGACACCAGCATCGACTGGTTCCGATCGAGTGGCAAATCCATGTATCATTCGCTGCAGGCGCATTACGAGAAACGCGTCACGCGCGGTCTGCAATTCCAGGCCTCGTACACGTGGGCGCACTCGATCGATATCGCTTCCAACGCCAATCTCGGTCCCACCCAGAACAACAGCGACTTCCGGGATTTTCGCTATCCTGAGGCCGAAAAAGGCAATTCCGACTTTGATGTCCGGCACCGCTTTGTCGCCAATCTTCTCTACGAACTGCCCATGGGACACGGCAAGTCACTTTTCGGGAATGCCCAGGGGGTTTGGAACCAGATCGTAGGCGGATGGCAGATCGCCAGTATCGTCACGCTCTCTACCGGGAACTGGTATACGGTGCTCGATGGCAACGGGAACTTTGCGAATGCCGACGGCGGCGCAGGCGGAGTCTCCCAACGGCCCGATCAGGTGGGAGACCCTCGCGCCACGCCTTGCGTTCCGGGTACGTTCTTCAACACTTGCGCCTTCGCTGATCCGAACCCAGGTTCATTCGGCAACGTGGGCCGCAACACCATTCAAGGCCCCGGCAACCGGGTTTGGGACTTCTCACTGTTCAAGTTTTTCAAGTTGACGGAACGTTCTAACCTGGAGTTCCGGGCTGAGTTCTTCAACGTGCTCAATCACACGAACTTCCTTTTCGCCAAACCTGGGCCACAGAATGGAAATCCCGCAACCGTGCTCGGCGACCCCCATTTTGGCCTTTTGACCGCGTCTCGCGATCCGCGCCAGATTCAACTGGCTATGAAGTTCAGCTTTTAGACTGCCGAAGCTCAAAGAGCGCCAGACAGTGGTTTTCGACTGATTTCGTTTTATTTCGAGAGATAGTATGCTGCTCGCCCCACATGACTGAACCGATCCAGGCCGCGCTTCTCTGTTTGGCCCTGTTGGCCGCGACCGATGTTACCGCGCAACAAGCCGGCATCGGCTACAAACCGGCCACCGATGCCGATAGCAAGAAGACAATCCTGCTCAAGGATTTTCACCCCGAGCCCGCGCTTCATGCCGCAGAGCACGAAATCCGGCGCGCGAAGTTTCCCGTGATCGACGTACACACCCACACCAACGATGCAGTCGGTATCGGAGATCGCGTCGATCCCAAGGAAATGGTCGCGCGCATGGATCGCCTCAATATCAGGACCATCGTCATCCTCACCGGCATGTGGGGAGATAAGCTGCAGACCATCATTGACGACATGGTCACGCCTTATCCTGGGCGCTTCGTCGTGTTCACGCAGTTGGACTGGTCGAAGATCAACGATCCGAATTTCAGCCAGCTCATGGTGCGCCAGATCGACGACTCGGTTGCCCGCGGCGCGCGCGGCCTGAAAGTTTTGAAGGAACTCGGCCTTGGCATTCGCGATTCGACCGGCAAGCTCATCCCGGTCAACGACCCGCGCCTCGACGCGGCATGGGAAGAATGCGGACGCCTCGGCATCCCCGTGTTTATCCATGTGGCCGATCCCGAGGCGTTCTTTCATCCCATCGACGCCAGCAACGAGCGCTACGAGGAACTCATCGAACATCCCGACTGGAGCTTCTACGGCCCGCAGTTTCCTTCTCTCGAAGAGTTGCTGGCTGAGCGCGATCGAATGTTCGCCAAGCATCCGCACACGATGTTCGTCGCCCTGCATTTTGGCAGCTGGCCCGAGAACCTGGACTTCGTCGACCAAACGCTTAAGAAATTTCCTAACGTCATGATTGAAACCGGGGCGCGCGAAGCAGAACTCGGACGCCAGCCGCGGCGCACCCGTGAAATCTTCCTGAAGTATTCCGATCGCATCATGTTCGGCACCGACGAAGGCGCAGTCGAAGCCATGTATCGGAACTATTTCCGCTGGCTCGAAACCAACGACGAATACTTTCCCTACGCGCAATATCCTCTGCAGGGGCGTTGGATGATCTATGGTTTGGGCCTGCCCGATGATGTGCTGGAAAAGGTGTACCACCGCAACGCGGAAGAGCTGTTTGCGCGGTTCAAGAATTCAAAATAGAGGTTCGAATAGCGCTTGACAATGCGCGTAACCATCGACGAAAGTCGCTATTCGAAACAAAGCGAAACTTGATGCCTTCGAACGGTTTGCTCAACGAAGAACGCCGCCGGGAAATTCTTGAGGTCCTGCACCGCGATGGGCGTGTGCTCGTCAAAGACCTGGCCCGGCATTTCCGCATATCGCAGATTACCATCCGCAAGGACCTGGAGTTCCTCGACGGCCAGGGCGTCATCCAGCGCACCCACGGCGGCGCGCTGCCGGTGCAAGCGGGTACGCTGCTCGATCCGACGCTTCGTGAGAAGGAGAAACTCCACCGCAAGCAGAAAGCGCAGATTGCTCAAGCCGCGGCGCGCCTGGTAGAAGAAGGTGAGTCCGTGCTGCTCGATTCCGGAACGACGACCACCGCCATTGCGCGCGCCCTGAAAGACATGGCGCGGCTCACCGTGATCACGAATGCAATCAACATCGCGGCCGAGCTTGCGGGCACTCACATCGAAGTGATCCTGACCGGAGGCATGCTGCGCAAGAATTCATTTTCGCTGGTCGGCCCCCTCGCGGAGCGAACCCTGCGCCAGCTCAGCGCCGACATTTTGTTCTTGGGCGTGGATGGCTTCGACACTAAGGCCGGTCTTTTCACTCCGAATCTATTGGAATGTGAAGTCAACCGGGTTATGGTTGAAATCACCCACAGGACGATTGCGGTTTGCGATTCCAGTAAGTTCGGCCGTCGCAGCCTGTGTAACATCATGCCGGTAACGGCCGTGCATGAAGTGATTACCGACAAGCAGATAGCGAAAGCCGATTTGTATGCGCTGAAAGAGGCAGGGATAAGAGTCACATTGGTGTGAGTGGGGTTCAATCGGCCTAATGAAATCGGAGGCAATCACGGAACCGGGCCAGCACACGCTGAGCGAGATTTTTTCCCAGCCCCAATGCTGGAGTACGTGTCTCTCCCAACTGGCAACCAGCGCGGAACTTCGTGCCGCCATTCAACTCACGCGGCCCGGAGCGGAGTGGATCTTCGTAGGCTGCGGCACCAGTTACTATCTCGCGCAGGCCGCGGCGTCAACCTTCAACTATCTCAAGCTGCCGGCACGGGCCGTCCCGGCTTCTGATTTGCTGATGTATCCCGCACTCACCCTGCACCCCGGACGGGATTATATTCCGGTCGTGATTTCGCGCTCCGGCCGTACGTCAGAGGCGGTTCGCGCGGCGCAGATGTTGGAAAAGGGCCACAATCTCCGCACCATCGTCATCACCTGCGCCGATGGCCAGCCTCTCGAGCCGTCATGCAGCGTGACCCTGAAACTTCTCGATGCCGACGAGCACAGCACGGTGATGACGCGGTCGTTCACGTCGATGCTGCTGGGGCTGCAATACCTCGCGGCGACCGTCTGTGGCAATGATGCTTTTCGTCGCGCACTGACCGAGCTTCCACAACAGGTCGAGCCGCTTCTGAAGGACGTTCCGCGGCGTCTGCGGTTATTTGTCGAGTCCCGCAGTTTTTCCGATTTCGTCTTTCTGGCGCAGGGCCCCCTGTTCGGCATTGCTTCGGAGTGCATGTTGAAGGTAACCGAATCCTCACGCTCCTATGCCCAGGTATTTCATTCTCTCGAGTTCCGTCACGGCCCGAAATCGATTGCAGGCCCGGAAACGCTGATTACGTTTCTTATGTCGGAAACTTCCTACGACGCGGAACTGGAGTTACTCGAAGAAATGAAAGCGCTCGGTGCGGCCAGCATGGTGATCGCGAACCGCGTCGATAGCCGGGCCCGGAGTGCCTCGGACTTCGCCATCGAACTTGGGCTTCAGTCGCCCGAGTACGCGCGCCCCGCGGCGTTCGCGATTTGGGGTCAACTGTATGGCGTTTACTACGGCCTCAAGAAGGGCCTCAATCCCGACTCGCCCAAGAACCTGACACGCGTGGTCGAACTCGCGGACGGCCGCTAGAAACAGCAGTTAGCACTTAGCCATTAACACTTAGCGAAGAACGCCAAAGGCCTGCTCCATGTCCAAGCTCGACATCGCGATCGCCGGGGAGATCAATCTTGACCTGATCCTCTACGGTCTGCCCGAGCAAATGCCCACGGAACGCGAGTTGCTGGCCAGCGGCTTCACCATAACGTTAGGTAGTTCCTCGGCCATCCTGGCGCATAACCTGGCTGCCCTTGGCAGCCGCGTCGGATTCGTCACCAAAGTTGGCAAAGACTCCTTCGGAACCCTGGCAGTGGAACGCCTGCTGGAGAGCGGTGTGGACCTTGCCCATGTGGCGCATGGCGCAAAGTCCGGCGTGACGCTCATTCTGCCACACGGGCCCCAGCGCCACATCCTCACCTATCCGGGCACCATCTCGGAGTTGCGCTTGGAAGATCTCGACCTCGATTATCTGGCATCCGCACGCCACTTCCATCTGTCGTCGTTGTTCTTGCAGCGGGAACTGTTGCCGGATGTGCCCGAACTTTTTCGGCGGATGAAGTCCGCCGGCCTGACCACCTCGCTTGACACCAACGACGATCCCGACGACCGATGGGACGGCGTTCTGGAAGAGATCTTTCCTCACGTGGATATCCTGCTGCCGAACCAGCACGAAGCGATGAGGATGTCTCAGGCTGACGACGTGGAAACCGCGCTCTCGCGGCTCGCTCAAAAAGTGGAAACTGTCGTCGTTAAAATGGGCGCCAGCGGAGCCATTGCGATTCGGGATGGGCGCCGATTCAGCGCACCCGGCGTGCCGGTAACGATCGTCGATCCAGTGGGTGCAGGGGACAGCTTCGACGCCGGGTTCCTCCACCAATTTCTGCGCGAAGCGGATCTCACGACGTGCCTGGCCTACGGAAACCTCTGCGGAGCACTTTCCACCACCGAATGTGGCGGCACGGAAGCGTTCCGCAACCGAGCGCGAATGCAACAATTTCTCCGCCGGCACAACGCCAGGGATCAAGCGCAATAGAGTTTGGGCTCTGAACCATCAGCAACCGTATGATGACCTGCCGGTGACATTCGTCACCCTCCCAAAACGTGGACTGCCCCTGCCTGCCGCACTCGGACTATAATTTCGTTTTCAGAAGTCATGCCCATTTCACGCTACGCGTTGGTGACGTACGTCCGCAATCCGGTAGGCGAGTTCGTCGAAGAACTGCGCCGGGAACTCCATCCGACTACGGTTCATCCCGCGGCCCATCTCACGATTCTTCCCCCAAGGGAGCTGGCCGGAACCGAAGCGGCCGCGCTGGAGTTCCTGGAAGAGGCTTGTAGTCGCGTCATTCCCTTCCACGTCGAAATGGGAGATGTGGAGACCTTTCTGCCCACGACACCGACGGTCTTCCTCCAGGTGAAGCGGGCTGCCTATCGAATGCGGGAACTCCACGATCAACTCAGCGGCAGGCTGTGCTGCGACGAGAGTTGGCCCTATATTCCACACCTCACGATTGTGAAGACGGAACGAGATGAACAAGCGCGCGCCGCGTACCTGATCGCGCGCGGGCGCTGGGCGCAGTTTTTCGGCTCGCGCCAGGTTCCGGTGGAGGAGTTGATGTTCGTCCGCGAAACTGGCGGCGACTGGCAGGACGTGGCGCCGGTGCCGTTGGGACGCGGCCAATTGTCCTCCAAGTTATAGCCTGTCGTTATCGTCGATCTGCAACCTGGTCCGTAGCCCGCTCCGCAATACTCCCGCAAAACCCGTAACCAGCCGCCATTCTCGCGGCCCGGACGTACATGTACTTCCTGCCCGTTGCCAAGTCCATAGGGTGGATTACTATGGATTTAACGGGCTCGTCACCAAGCGCCGGATCCCAGGCTGCGGGTTTATTCGGAAGAGTGCATATGCAAATTGGGGTTTATGGATCCGGCTACCTCGCTACCGTTATCTCTGCCTGCCTCGCCGACTTCGGCTCACCCGTTTGCTGCTGCCACGCCGACGGCACGCGCATCATGGAAGTCGCCCAGGGCAACATACCTTTTTTTGAAAAGAATCTTCAGGAAGTGATTCGGCGCAACGTGCGCTCGGGACGCTTGGTGTATTCGGCAGACCCGGAAGAATTGGCGCGCCGGGCCCAGGTAATTTTTCTCGCCGAAGATTCTCCCGACGGCCTGGGAGAACTCGTTGTCCGCCTGGCCAGTGCGGCCGGCCGTTTCCAGGTGATGTCCATCGTCACGCCGGTTCGGGTGGGGTCGACCCGAAAGTTCGAAGAAACGCTGAAGGAGAAAGGGCTGAAGAGCCTGCTGGTGTGCCAACCCATGTTCTTTACCAACGGATGCGCGGTCGAAGACTTCAACTGGCCGGACCGGATCATTCTCGGGACGCCTTCGAGTGAAGCCGTCTGTTCCCTGAAGCAGATTTTCCATCCGCTGGTGATGCGCGGAGTTCCGGTGTTGGTCACGAATTACGAAACGGCCGAGTTGGCGCGCGAAGCCACGACTGCCTTTGTGGCCACCAAGATTTCGTTCATCAACGAAATCGCCAGCCTGTGCGAACACGTGAACGCCGATGCCGTCACCCTGGCGCTCGCTCTCGGGCTGGACAAGAAAATTGCCCCGCGTTGTCTGCAACCCGGCGCCGGCATGGGAGGGATTTTCGCCGAGAGTGACATGGAATCCATCAGCGGGCTGGCGCGAGAGAACCGCGTCGACCTGAAAGTGCTGAATGCCGCCCGCGCGGTGAATCTGGACCTGGCGAACCGGCTCATGCAGAAAGTGTCCGATGCCATCGATACCGTGCAGAACAAAGACGTCGGCATTCTGGGGCTGGCGTTCAAGCCGAACACCAATTCGGTTGCGGGATCGGCTTCGCTGCACCTGGCACAGAATCTGCTGGCCGGGGGAGCGCGCGTCCGGGCCTACGATCCCGTGGCGATTCCCGATGCGCGGCTGCAACTCAACGGCACGGTGAAGTACTGCGAATCCGCCTACGGAGTCGCCGAAGGTGTGGATGCCTTGGTCATCGCCACCGGCTGGCCCGAGTTCCGGACGCTCGATTTCGCCAAGATCCGCCACTTGGTGAAACGGCCCATCATCATCGACACCAAGAATCTGCTCGACTCGTCCCGCCTCCGCGCCATGGGATTCCAGTACATGGGCGTGGGAAGGCCGTAGCGGCACAGGTCGCAAGAGGCAAGTCCGGATGAGCGAAAGCCGGACTCCCGCCGCAATTGCTATAATCGTACTCTGCGGTGGGAGTAGCTCAATTTGGTAGAGCATCGGACTGTGGCTCCGACGGTTGCGGGTTCAATTCCCGTCTCCCACCCCAATCCCAAAGAATTCAGCTCACACGTTTGGTCAGTCTACTGACGGATAGCCTGTTCGGCGACTTTCGAGGTCGCGTCCCGCAAGGCATTACTCACGGTCGGAGCGAACGTGCCCTTACTCGGTGGGTGAAGGATGAAGCGTGAACATTTCGTCGAGGTAGTCGAGGAGGCGCTCGACTCGCTCCCACAGGAATTTCGCAGTCGCATTCGCAACGTTGCGGTTCTGGTAGAGGATAAGCCGCCGCACCAGCGATTACTGCGGCCGGGTCAGCAAAGGCGGCTGCTTCTGGGGGTCTTCCATGGCGTGCCCACGACCAAGAAGAGCATCTTTGACCTACCGACAGGGCCCGATCATATCGTGCTTTATCAGAAGAATATTGAAGCGGTCTGCTCCAGCGAGGCCGAAGTCCGCAAACAAATCCGTCTCACCGTCATCCATGAACTGGGCCACTACTTCGGGATGGATGAGGAGCAATTGAAGGATGTTTAGGTGGGAAACGGGGGCTACAGCGCCGAAATAGGACTTAGGGAAGCTCTGATTAAGTACCATCGAAATCCTTGAACCACAGGGTGCACCGGCATGGGGGCGTCCAAGTCCCTGGTAAGAGGGCTCACGGCCGAAGACACGAGAGCCGCCCCTCCCTTTGCCAGGGCTTCGAAGAAAGCAATGTACTTGTCGTCGATCAGGCCCTCGGGGCCGTCCCAGAAAAAGCCGGTCCCGTTCTTCATGATCCGGTTCTTCAGGCGCACCTTGCCTATGTAGATTGGTTCGGCTATGTATGGGAAATTCGTGTTATTCATAATCGCTTTGACCTCGATCCGTTATTTGAGAACCCTGGCCCACCTCACCCGCTCTTCCCTAACCTGAAGGCCTCCACGTTCACTTCATGGATGGCTTCCGGCAAATTGCGCTTGATGGCGGCAATCCACTGTTCGTCGGTGAACGGCAGATGCCGGCTCAGCGCGCCCAGCAGGGCCACGTTGATGCTGCGCTTATTGCGGAGCTTCTTTTCGTCCACGTTGGCGGGTTCGATGAGCACGCCGACGCCTTCGCCGTTCTTGCGCAAAGTGGCGGCGTTCACGGAGACTTGGTCGGCCGAGATGACCACCAGGTAGTCCGCCTCGCCTTCGGGCACCATGGGGCTGAAAACCTGCTCGCCGAACCGTACGTCGCTGGAGACCGAACCGCCGCGCTGGCTCATGCCATGAAGCTCGCTCTTCTTAACGTCCAGATTGTACTCGATCGTCTTGCCGCCTTCGTGGGCGGTAACGCAAATGCCGCTGCCCATGTGCACTACGATCAATCGCAAATCTTTGTAAGGCGTGCCCTGCTCACGGGCGTAGCGCTTGGCGATTGCCTTGGGGTTCAACATGTGCGAAAGGCTGGGACGCTGGATCAGGGCCGAACCGGACAAGCGCGAGCGGTCGGGCCGCTCATCTACGCTAACCGGATCGACGATGTAAGCTTCCAGTCCCGCTGGGCTGGCCAACGCATGAGCCAGCACGGCGCCGAGGTTGGAAGCGTGCTGCCCTTGTTTGGCCTCGCGCAGATCCGCCAGCATCTTCGCATTGACTCTATAGGCGCCACTGATCAAACGCGGCAACAGCCCGCCGCGGCCGGCAACGGCGCTCAACTGCTCCAACTTGTATCCCGCTTCGTGGAATTCGCGCTCTATCATGCGCAGGCGGAAATCCTTCTGGTCGAGGACCGGCCGTCCCCGAAACTGGTCCATTTCTTCTTCACTGTGCCGGACGTTCTTGACAAACTCGGGCTTCTCGTTCGCGTACACCGCGAACTTGGTGGAGGTGGAACCCGGATTGATGGCCAACACTTTAAAATCACCGGCTGGCAAAAATCACCCCCAGCGCAATCGAGTTCAATTTATCGTCGGCGCTCTCCACCCGCGACGGGATCAGCACCGGCACCTTGGCGCCCACGATGACGTGCGCGCACGCCGAATTGGCGAAGTACTTGGTCGATTTCCCCAGATGGTTACCGGCTTCGATGCAATGCACCACCATGCAATCGGCGTGGCCGGCCACCGGACTGCCAATACCTTTCGCCTTGGCGGCGGATTCCAGCAGCGCGTTATCGAGCGCCAGCGGGCCATAGACCTCGGCATCGCCGAATTCGCCGGCGGCTCCCATCTCAGTCAGCGCTTTGGCGTCCCTTCCTGGGTATTGCCGAGATCGCCTCCGCTTGAAGCTCAACAAGGGAACGGTTTGGGGGCTGGTCACCACCTTGGAGCAACGCCGGTTTCTGCAACAAGATCCCGCCACCCGCAAGTACAGCGTAGGACCTAAGATTTTCGAGCTGGGCACGGTGTATCTCAGTCACGTAGAGATCAACGCCAAGGCGTCCCGTCCGCTGCATCGTCTCGCCAGCCGCACCGGCCTGAATGGCCACGTCGGCATTTGGGAGAGCGGCGCGGCACCGCCTGGCGCACCTCAGTGCTCAGCGCGTTTACGGGCGGATTGTCAATGGTGATGACAGCGAGGCCTTGCTCGTGAATAATTCGAACTAAGTTGCTCATAAGTCGGTTAACCGCCTGTGGTGAGACTCCAGCGCCCCAGATCAGCGCCTAAAGGCGCATTCATAACAAGGCACTTACGATATGCCTAAAGGCAGACCCTGATACAAATCTCGCATGACCCAGACACCAATCGCGCTTGCACCACGGGCGGTTAGTCGGGGACGGCGGCGAAGATATATTTCTCACCGGCGTCGATGTGTTGTTCGATCAAGTGGCGAGCGCGCTTGACATCGCGCTGGCGGATCGCTTCAAACAGCGCTTTGTGCTCGGAAACCACCTCTTTGGCGCGGCCGGGCCGCAATCCTTCGATGCGATGACGGAGGAAAATGCGCTGGTAGATTTCGCGAAAATAGCTCGTCAGATAGGGGTTATCCGCCATCTGCATGTATGCGGCGTGAAATTCCTGATCGAGGGCGAACCTTCCCCGGCTGATATTGTCGAAGACGGCTTTCTCATAGAGATTCTGTCGTTTCTTCAGCAGCTCGAGCTTTTCGGGAGTTACCCGTTCGATGACCTTTTCGATCGCGCCCATCTCCAGGATCTTACGCAGCTCGTACAGTTTGCTGGCTTCCTCATGCGTGATTTCGTGAACCGTGTAACCCTGATTGGGGACAAAATCCAGGAAACCCTCGGCCGCCAAGATGCCCAGGGCGCTATTGACTGGGGTGCGGCTCACGCCCAGCCGCTTCGCCAAATCGACGAAAATCAGCCTCTGTCCCGGAACGATGTCGTAATTCATCATCATGGCCTTGATCTTGCGATAGGCCATATCCGTCAGGCTGCTAATTCCGTCCCCACTGCCCGTCTCACCCGGCTCGATTCTTTCCGATTCCGCGGGTTTGGCAGACTGCCCACCGATGATCGCTGACCGCGGTTTCCGAGACATTTTCTGTCACCCCTGCATTCAGTAGTTGAGGGACTCCTGGATCTTCTTCCCTCACTCGTACCCCCGGTTTCGAGGACCAGGAAGGACTCTGGAACCTAGTTCGCAATGCTGCATACAATGCATAACATATTACATGCAACACGTCAATGTGCATTCGAGCCTGTGCGATTCGAGCGGTGCCACTCGCACACGAGATGTCCGGTTCCCGGCGTTAGCTGGCTGCGGAAAAACTCGATGTTGTACTTGATTTTGGGTGGAGCAGCGCTTCAGCGCTGCAATAACTGGCGTGTTTTCATCAACGGCTTTAGCCGTGCGGTGCCTTTCTTTGCGCCCTTAGCGAGTCCTTTGCGTACTTTGCGTTTAAGATCTTTCTTGCCGCAAAGCAAGGACCGGTCGAGGTTCCGAAACTGCACCACTACCACTCAGGACTACTGCGGAAGAGTGCGGCAGGCCGGGGAAGCGGGTAGGATCGTCCCGCGGCAACTGCCCAATCCGATGCGCCGGAACCCGTCTCGTTCGCAGAATCCCTGGAGGATGATTTCGTCTCCATCCTCCAGAAATTTCCTTTGCTCTCCCGTCGGCAGCGTCACCGGATTCTGGCCGCGCGCGGTGAGTTCCAACAGGCATCCGCGCGCGGTTTTGTCGGCGCCTGACGCGGTTCCGCTGGCCAGCAAATCGCCCGCCCGCAAGTTGCAGCCATTGCTCGCGTGGTGGGTCAGCATCTGCGCCATGGTCCAGTACATGTCGCGAAAATTGCTTCGTCCTAAAACCGCCGGCGCCATGCCGGCTTCTCGCATCCTCACCGACAACAGAGAAACTTCCAGCCACAAGTCGAGGCCACCCTTTTCCCGATCGCCCTGGCCGAAGAGGTACGGCAATGGCGCCGGATCGCCTTCCGCGCGCCGAAAGGCGGGCGCGCGAAACGGAGTGAGCGCTTCCATCGTCACCACCCACGGCGAGAGTGAAGTCGCAAAGCTCTTCGCCAGAAAAGGCCCGAGCGGCTGATACTCCCACGCCTGCATGTCGCGCGCCGACCAATCGTTCACCAGGCAGATGCCGAAAATATTTTCTTCCGCTTCGCCGATGGGAATCGTTTCTCCCAAACCATTTCCAGCACTCACGAAGAAGCCGAGTTCCAGCTCGTAATCCAGCGCTCGGGTCGGCCCAAATTTTGGCTCCGCGTCGCCCTCGCGTGTCTGGCCGCAGGGACGCCGGACCGGCGTTCCCGTTGGAACCAGCGACGACGCGCGCCCGTGATAGCCAATCGGAATGAATTTGTAATTAGGCAGAAGCGGATTGTCGGGGCGGAACAGCCGCCCTACATTCGTGGCGTGGAAGATCGATGCGTAGAAATCCGTGTAGTCGCCGACGGCTGCGGGCAGAAGCATGTCCACATCCGCCTGCGCGACGAGATAGCGCGAAGCGGCCTGCCGATCGGAAGCGCTCGCGTCGTGGCGTAAAATCGCATGAAGGCGTTCTCGCAAAGCCCTCCGTGGACCGGTGCCCAGCGCCATCAGCGCATTCAGCGAATTGGAGGCGCAAGCATCCGCCGCGAGGTGCAAGCCAGGGGCGGCGCGATCTCCGGCCAACAAACCCTCGCTTCGCAATCCGGCGAGGTCGAGAATGCGGTCTCCGATCGCAACCCCCACTCTTGCCTCGGCGCCAGCGTCGCGTCGCCGAAAAACTCCAAAGGGCAAATTCTGAATCGGAAAATCCGAGCCGGCAACGTTGGCGGATTCAACCCAGCTTTGCGCTTTGGAATCGTGGGTCCGGTCGAGGGCGGGCTTCATAGCGGATGTTTCATAGTATGTGCAGAGAGCGTAAGTCGTCGATGGGCTCGGTGAACGAGCACGACCCAAAGGAGATTGAGAAGTCCCGGCGGGTTGCGGCGATTTCACCCCGGCTAAGCCGGTGCTCGCGCCAGCCGGCTCCATCCAAATCAAAATGGAATGCGTGCGCTGACTGCTCTTCCAGCAACTGCACGGCAAGATTCGCGTTCATCCCCGCCCGCAAGAACGCGGCTGCCAGAAAAACATTTACGAATCCGTGCATGATTCCGGACGCGCTCTCGGGTTGATAGGTAAACCGGTGAACCGAGCGCAGCGGATGGTGAAGTCCCGCCGTCGCCTTGAAGGGCACGCGGGCCGCTGCGCACAGCCGGATGAATTCGATCACGCTCTCCGGCGCGGGAAACTTGTCAGCCGTCTCGCCGCCGGTTCGGATCTTGGCTCTGCGTCCGCAGCCACCCACCGCCGCAATACACTCGCCGCAGCCGGACAGCGGAACCTCGAAATAAGTCGCGAGTTCTGCCGGGACGATTCCGGAAATCCGCGTGATTTCGCCGGCATTCGTAACCTTCACCTCAACCGACTCGACGATGACCTTTCTGCCGGAGACGGAGTTAGTAACTCTCTGATGGAATTCGCGAATGCGAGCGACATCGGCAATCGGATCGGAGCTGAGAAGTACAGATAGCCGGCAACTTGGGAATCCTGGCGTTGGAGTTGGCAATCCGGCAAACGCCTCTTCGAACTCCCCAAGCCGCGCGGCCGGAACGATAAAGCGTCCCAGTACCCAGTTCCATTCCGACCGGGAATACGCGTCGTAGTTGGCCACAGCCGGCGTCATGGCGAGCGCTGCAGGAGGGAACAATCCCGCATAGTCAATCAGATCTCGCAGCAACACCATGGTTGCATCGGCCGCGTCCACCGAACTTCGCACCGTCTGCAAATTCATGAGCTTTGTATCAGGGCATCGCTTCAGCGATGCCGAAAGGTGCTCGTCTTCAACCGCCCCTTAGGGGCTGCCGCTGCAAGGTCGACTTTTCGAGCAGTCACTAACCACTCGATCCCTTGAACTTCTTCCGCAATCCCTGCCAGCACTCGAAGTACTGATGATCGAGCTGCGAGGTCTCCAGCGCAAACTTCGTCGGCTGGCACACAAAACGAGTCTCGAACATGAACGCCAAAGTGTCGTCCAGATAGACCGGCTTCAACTCGGCCTTGCTCGCTTTTTCAAAAGTTTCCGCGTCGGGCCCGTGGCCCGCCATGCAGTTATGCAAACTGGCGCCGCCCGGCACGAATCCTTCCGCCTTGGCGTCATATTCACCGCGGATCAGCCCCATGAACTCGTTCATGAAGTTGCGATGAAACCACGGCGGACGAAATGTATGCTCGGCCACCATCCAGCGCGGCGGAAAGATTACGAAGTCCACATTGGCGGTTCCGGGAATTTCCGACGGTGAGGTCAGCACCGTGTAAATCGATGGGTCCGGATGGTCGAAACTCACCGTACTGATGCACTGAAAGTTCGCCAGATCGTATTTGTAGGGCACATAGTTGCCGTGCCAGGCGACGACGTTCAGCGGCGAATGATCGATTGCCGCCGCCCAGAGTCTTCCCTGGAATTTGGTCACAATGCGGTAATCGCCTTCGCGATCTTCAAACGCCGCCACCGGCGCCAGAAAGTCGCGCGGATTCGCCAGTCCGTTCGCGCCGATTGGTCCCAGATCGGGCAGACGGAACAGCGCGCCATAGTTCTCGCAGATGTAACCGCGCGCTTCCTTCTCCAGAAGTTCGACGCGGAACCGAATTCCCCGTTGAATCACCGCAATCTCACCGGGACCCGCTTCGAGCACGCCCATCTCCGTGCGCAGCAACAGCCGCCCCGTTTGCGGCACGATCAGCATCTCTCCGTCGGCGTTGTAGAAGAAACGGTCCGTCATCGAAGCATTGGCGACGTAGATGTGAATCGCAACGCCGGCGTGAGTATGCGGGTTGCCATTGCCCGCCATGGTGATCAGGCCGTCGAGAAAATCAGTGCGTTCGGAAGGAATCGGAATGGGCGCCCAGCGCAACTGGTTCGGCGGCGTAGGAACCTCGTCGAACGGCGCGCTACGCAGCCTTCCTGCGCCGATCGGTTCGAACGGCTTGTGCGCCACCGACGGACGCATCCGGTACAGCCACGTGCGGCGGTTGACCGTGCGCGGTGCGGTGAATGCCGTGCCGCTCAGTTGTTCCGCGTACAACCCATGCGCCACTTTCTGAGGAGAATTCTGCCCGCGCGGCAACACACCTTCGAGCGCCTCGCTGGCGAACTCGTTGCCGAATCCCGACTGGTAACGCAATGCGGTCTTTGCCGGCGCCTTTGCATTTGCGCTTTTTGTTTTCGCGCCCGTCATTTTTCGGTCAGACATTTTTCGGTCAGACATTTTCCGTCAGACATTGCCTGCAGATTTCCCCGTCGCGCCTGTTCCATTTCGATCGATTCAAACAGCGCTTTGAAATTCCCTTTACCGAATCCGCGGCTCCCCTTGCGCTGGATCACTTCGAAGAACACGGTTGGCCGATCCTCCACCGGCATCGAGAAAATCTGCAGCAGGTAGCCCTCTTCGTCGCGGTCCACCAGTATACCCAGCGAGCGCAAATCTGCCAGGGATTCCTCCACCGGCCCGACCCGCGACGTCATTGCATCATAATAGGCGTCGGGAACGCGAAGAAAGTCGAGTCCGTTGCGCTGCAACTTGCCCACCGTGTACACAACGTCTTTGCACTGCAGCGCGATGTGCTGCGCCCCCGCGCCTCCGTAGGCTTCGAGGTATTCCTGAATCTGGCTCTTGTTACGCGCCGCCGCCGGTTCATTGATGGGAAACTTCACCGAGTGCGAATCGTCCGACATGACGATGCTCATCAGCGCGCTGTACTCGGTCGAAATATCCTTATCGTCAAAAGTAATGTAACGATGGAAGCCGAAGACGCGAGTATAGTAATCGGCCCAGTACTGCATTTTGCCGAGTTCCACATTGCCCACAATGTGGTCGATGCGCAGAATGCCGCAGTCGTCCCCAGCCAGCGGCGCCGCCGTGAACCCGGGCAGAAACGGTCCTTTGTAATCCTTATAGGAGATCAGCGAGTGGATCGTGTCGCCATAAGTGTGGACCGCGGCCCGGCGAATGGAGCCGTGTTCATCCTTGATGTCATGCGGTTCCTCGGCCGGCTGGGCGCCGCGGCGAACGGCTTCGGCGAACGCCTGATCCGCGTCCTCCACTTCCAACGCGATATCCCGCACTCCATCGCCATGCTTTCGGATATGCTCCGCCGCAAGGTCGTCCGGCGTCATGGGCGTCGTCAGAACAAAGTTCGCCTTGCCCTGACTGAGCGCATACGAAGTTCGCTGACGCTGGCCAGTTTCCAGTCCACAGTAAGCAACCTGCGAAAAGCCGAATCCCTTGCGATAGAAGTAGGCCGCCTGCCGCGCGTTGCCCACCCAGAATTCGACGTGGTGTATGCGTTTCAGCTTAAGCGGATTTTCCATCCCAGTCCCCACCCCCACATTCTATCGCTGCGGCAGTAGCAGGTCTTAGGTCTCAGGTGTTAGGTCTTAGGATTCAGTAGCGAGGTCCCGTTAACCGTCCCGTGATCGAACGTCTGAGGCGCAATTTCCAAGGCCAGACCCGACGCCTAAGACCTAAGACCTAAGACCTCGCACCTGACACCTGCATTTCTTCGGCCGCCAGGCGATGCAGCCAGTGATCCCACTCGCGCGAAGCACCCGTCTTCGCGCGATCGAATGCGCTGCGAATCTGCCCGGTCACCGGCCCTGGCGTGCCTCGTCCGATCCGGCTGCCGTCCAGTTCCGCCACCGGCACAATCTCACTAGCCGTGCCGCACAAGAACACTTCATCCGCCTGGCGCAGATCCTCCACGCTGATGGCGCCCACTTCTACGTCGAACCCTTCCGCCACGGCCAGCTGAAGAATCGAGTCGCGCGTAATTCCCATCAGGATCGACGACTTTTCGTCGTTCGTGCGCAGGGTGCGTCCGTTCACCACGAAGACGTTCGCAACCGCGGCTTCCGCCACCGTTCCCTCGATGTTGAGCAGGAGCGCCTCGTCGTAGCCGCGCCGCGATGCCTCCATCGTGGCCAATCGCGAATTCAGATACTGGCCGCAAGCCTTGGCGGTGGTCGGCATCATGCTCGCATCGAACTTCCGGTAGGGAGACACGGTCAGCTTTGCCCCACGCCGCCGGCTCTGTTCGCTGACGTGCGCCATGTGCGGCCAGGCCATGATCGCTGTTTCCGTCGATCCCTGCGCCCGAATGCCTAGGGTTTCCCCTCCCACATACGCCAGCGGCCGGATGTAGGATTCGGTCAGCCGGTTGCGCCGAATCAATCCGCAGATCGCTTCCGTCAACTGCTCGGGCGTAAAAGGAACGCGCATGCCATACACTGCTGCCGAATTGTAGAAGCGCTCCAGGTGAGCATCCAGGCGAAAGATCGCCGGTTCGCCGTCCACCGTATAGCTGCGAATGCCTTCGAACACACCCGTCCCGTAATGCAGAGCGTGGGTGGAGAGCGGTACGGTGCTCTCCGCCCAGGGCACGAATTCGCCGTTCATCCACGTCCATCGGATGTTTTCAAATGTCATGTCGATCGCCCCCTGAAGCTGCAACTGCCCTGAGACTATTGTTGGAGGAAGCGAGGAATTCGTAAATGCAATACGTTAAGCTCTGTGTGCCCTTACCTAATATGTTCTAAAGTATAATGGCGATATGACTTTCGATAATGCAGAGTTGGATGGAACCGGCTGGCACATTCTGGAGGAGCTGCAACAGAACGGGCGCATGTCGTTTGCCGAACTCGGCCGCCGCGTCGGCCTAACCCTCCCCGCCGTTGCCGAACGCGTCCGCAAGATGGAAGACGCCGGGATCATTACCGGCTTCCGCGTGGAGGTGAATCCCGCGAAAATCGGCCTGCCCATCGCCGCGTTTATCCGCATCAGCGTTGTCGGCGACGTCTTCGCGCGCATCGCCAAAGCCGTTCGCGACATGCCCGAAGTCCTCGAATGCCATCGCGGCACCGGCGCCGATTCATTCACGCTAAAAGTTGCGGTCGAATCGGTGCAGCATCTGGAGCGCCTGATCGATAAACTGACGCCCTTCGGCACGACTTCGACTTCTATTGTCCTCTCGACGTTGGTCAAACACCGATCCTTCCTGCGCCGCGGCCCCAGCGCCCGCAAGAGCGGTCGATAAGTATGACGAGGAACGCTCACCGCACTTCAATCGATACCAACTCCCCTCCGTTCTTCCCCACCGCCCGGTAGTTCACCGACACGAGCCGGTTCTTCCACTCGCAGGAGAACTGATCCTCGCCAATCACCGGCAACGACTTGTAGTCCGAAGCGTGCATCTTATAAGTCGTCATGCCGCTCAGAATCGTAACCGTAGCCTCGGGAGCTTTCGAGCAGTCGCTGCTGACGATCTTTCCTTTCAGAAATTGAACCGGCCCGGTAGTGCCCGGCTTGGGAGCCGCCGGTTTCGGCGCCCTATCCGCATCTTCATCATCTTCCCCTGAACTTGAGGCCACTGCGGGAGTGCTGGCCGCTCCTGCCGGTGCTGCGCTCTCGCCTGCGCGCTGCGGGCGCACCCCATATTTCTGCAGCGTTTCCAAGTCGTCCAATTGTTGTTTCGCCGCCGCTGCCGCCGCTCGATCCGGTCCCGCCTTCAGCCGCGTAAACACCTCCCGCGCCAGGTCCCACTTCTTCCCCGCAACATAAATCTGTCCCAGGTTGAACTGGTACTCCATATTCCGCGGCGCCAGCGCAATCGCTTGTCGTTGCGCCTCCAGCGCCGAGTTGATTCCGCCTCCCTCCACTCGCGCCATGCCCAGCATGTTGTAAGCGTCGGCTAACTCCGGATACCAATCCGCGACCGCCCGCAAATCTTGCATCATGTTTGCCAGACCTTGCATCTCTTGCTGCGCCGCCTGCGCCTTTTGATACTTCAGCGCCGAGCGGTAATACCAAATCCATGGGTCTTGCGGATTCAGCTCCGTCGCCTTCTCCAGTTCGTCGGCGGCCGCGTCGAATTTCTTCTGGCGACTGTCGTCCCAGGCGAGTCCACGATGCGCCGCCTCATTATCCTTGGGGTCCGCCGTGAGCTGCTGCAGATCGCGCAGCGCCTGATCGCGATGCTCCGGAATGCGCGCCATCACGTCGCCAATCACGGCTTTCGCTTCCTCCTCCTTCACCGGACTGACCGCCATCCCGATCTCGTCCGCGTCCAATGGCAGTGCGAGACGATCCGGCTGCTGCACATCCACCGGCACCGCCACCGGCTTCTTCGCCTGATCGAGTGCAATGCCAAGCCCGCTCAGCGATTTGCAATAGGTCTTCACCGCATCTTCCATCTGTTCCGGCGTCATATCGAACGCCTGCACCATCGCCTTCTCCACCGGAACTTTCTCATTCAGCACTAAGTTAAAGTAAGTCCCTGCCTCCGGCATCTTGCTCTTATTTACCAGGTAGTGGACGACCATCCATGACTGGGCATAATACAGGGTGTTGTGGGTCCCCTCGCGCGCGCCTGATCCGTCATGCTTCATCGTGAACAGGTCCGTCATCGACAGCCATACCGGTGAACTTAGTAACTGCGTCAGCGATTGTGGCGTCTTTGGGTCGCGCCTCATTTGATCGAAAATGTCCTCGTGCCATTCCGGCGCCAGTTCGGGATCGCCTCCTATCTCCACTTGTTTGCCGATCTGGATCGACCCAAAGTATTCCGCCAGCCCTTCGTCGAACCAGCCCTGCGCCGGAGGATAATTGAAATTCAAAAGATAATGCGCCAGCGGATGCGCCACGGCCCGCCAAGGATCGGCTTCAAAAAGATTCAGCACGATATAAACCCGATCCGATCCCGGCACATAAAACCCGCCCGCCATGCTCTGTTTCGCGGGAGCAATCATGCCATACTGCTTGTCGCTCTTGAGCGCAATGACGGTGATCGGCACGGGCATTTTCAACTTGTTTTTCAGAAGCAGCTGTCCAAAAACCGCGCGCATCTGCTCCATCCGTAAAGCCACTTCCCGTCCGCGCTTGTCGCCCGCATCCGTAAGCACGGAAAAATGCGCCGTATGTACCTCGATCCACTTGGGCTCATCCTTGGCGGATGCAAGGGGCAAGAAACAGCCCGCGACCAACACACTCAAAACAACTGCGCCGATACCAAACCTGCAAGTCACAGTGGTGTCCCTTCCGGAAATGCTAGCACGCCGCTGGGCAATGGAGAGACGAGCGTGGACGCTGGCAAATGTTCGCTTTTACCTTGGCTCTAAACCCGCTCGCACGTTACACTCTCGTCCGTGGCCACAGCTCCTTCTTCCCGCCTCGCCTGGATCGACTGGATGCGCGGTCTCGCCTGCGTCCTCATGTTCCAGACGCACTGTTACGACGCATGGCTGGGCGGCGATGCCCGCAAAACGCGTTTTCTCACGGGATCGCAACTGCTGGGCACGCTGCCTGCGCCTCTCTTCTTATTTCTAGCTGGAATTTCGTTTGCTCTGGTTACCGACAAACTCATTCGCAAAGGCCTGACTCCTGCCGCAATCACTCGCACCATGGCTCGGCGCGGCGCCGAAATCCTTGCCTTCGGACTCTTGTTTCGCTTGCAAGAGTTTCTCATCGCCTGGGGATGGGCCCCTTGGTCGGACTTACTGCGCGTGGACGTCCTGAATATCATCGGACTCTCCATGATCTTGATGGCGCTGCTCTGCGGATTCACCTTGACAGTCTGGAGGAAGACGAGCGATTCGGGTCAAGAGATGTCGCAGAGCGTTAGCCGCTGGCGCGCTGCACTGGTGATCGCCTCTATCGTCGTTGCCGCGCTGATCGCCTTACTCACGCCGCCTCTCCACACCACCTGGCGACCAAATTGGCTGCCTTGGCCGCTGGAATCCTACATCAATGGATGCCATAACCTGGGCGTTCCTCAGGGCTGGCTTTTCCCTCTGTTCCCCTGGGCTGCTTTCGCCTTCGCCGGTCTGGCTGCTGGATTCATTGTCTTCAGCGACCGAGCTCGCAACCAGACCGCGAAGACGTTAGCGCTGTTCGCCGCCGTCGGCGCTCTAGCCATTCTCGCAGCCTACGGATTTGACCACTCTTCCTTCCATCTTTACTCCGTTTATAACTACTGGCACACGAGCCCGAACTTCCTGATGATGCGCGTTGGTCTTTTGTTAGTGATCGCGTTACTGAGTTATGCGTGGTGCCGTTGGGGATTGGCAACCCGCGGCTTCAGCCCGCTCATTCAATTAGGACAGACGTCATTACTCGTCTACTGGGTCCACATAGAATTCGTTTACGGACGCTTCTCCATTCTTCCCAAACGAGTCCAAACCATCTCCAGCGCCTCCTGGGGACTGTTGGAGATTACTGTCTTCATGGTGATCCTCTCACTCGTTCGCACCAAAATCGACTGGAAGAAGATCAAGGGGAAGATAATGATCCGGAGAGTTCAGCCGGCGTAGGATTGCGTGCGTGCATTTCCGCCTGTTCCTGAAGATATTCACCCGTGTTTCCTGTAGCCCCTCCTTACGCAGTCTTTTAGAATCATGGAGTTAGGGTGGCTTTTGGAATGGTCTTTGATTCTAAAGGACTTACGGGTAAGGTATTTTAGAATGTGCGCGTTAGGGGCTTCGCCGTCGGGGGAAATCTTGTCAAGAGGCTAAACCGGAGAATTTCTCCCTAACTTACTCAGTTCACGGCAGATATATTTCCCTCAAACTTGTCCGTTTACCCCTCTGAATCTGAAATAATAGATATAGAGATGAAGAGAAAGAGCGCGGCCCGGCGGGCCGCGTTTTTAATTTGGGGTCTTTATTTTGCGGTCAGGATGGGAGTTATGGCGAGTTATCCAATTGAAATCCGGCGTTGCCGGCACGTCAAAACCAATGGCACGCAGTGCGGATCACCGGCGCTCAAGGGCAAGGAACTGTGTTTCTACCACGAGCAGAACCAGCCCCGGGCAGTGGAACTTTACATGGACGGAGAACGATATTCCGATGGCTCGATTGTGTTGCCGGTGTTCGAGGACGCGCATTCGATTCAAACCGTCGTCCGGCAGGTGGTGCAACTGATGCTGACCCGGAGAATCGAGCGCAAGGACGCCGGGCTGCTGCTGTACGCGCTGCAGATCGCGTCCGGCAACCTGAAACTGATGCAGGCGGAAAAAGCCAAGCCGACGCAGGTGGTCGTGGAACCGGACAAGGCGACGGAGACGCCGCTGGGCATGACTCCGTGGTCGGCCAGCGGCCAGGGACATGATCGCGACGAAGCTGTGGGAGGGGAGACCGAAGCGCAGGCTCCGCCGCCGTCGCCTGAGGAGTTCTATGCCGCCATGAGTCCCGAACAGAGGATGGAGATGAGAAAGGACTTCGACAGGAAAGGCCTGATTCGGCGCGACGAATTCGAAGCTTATTTCTCGGATGCTGGCCCTGATCCGCTACTGCTCGCGATTACCCGGCTTTGCGAGGAACGCGAGAGCAGGAAGCGGTCGCAAGCGGCGAGTTTGGAGAGTGCAGGCGAGGAGGGTCTGGCTCCCGGAACGATACAGGCATGTCAAGCGAGCGGTGTGAGGATGGGCAGGCGGGTGAAATCGACGGTTCGGCAGGCCCCTTCTCGAAAAGCGCGAGAAGGGGCGCACCCCCAGGTATTTCGATTCATGTCAAAGACAAAGCTGGGCTATACTTCCGCGTTAAAAGTGGCCCACCCGCCGCCATGCTTGCGTTGAGAGCGACGGAGGGGAAACGGCTGACACTCCGCCAACCAAAGAGCGCTTCGGCGTAAACTCTGAAAAATTCCACTTGCAAGCTCGCTTTTTAGCGCACGATGACGGTGCTATCATCGTGCGCTAAAGTTCTCAAAGGGGCTCATGGGTAAGCGTAAACGACCACGGCGTAGACGAGGTAAACAACGGCAATTAGCGATACAAGCGGAACCACATAAAAAAGGCCAATGGTGGAAGATACCTCTTGAAGTGCTTGCAGTGCTGTCTGCGGTCTTGACCATAGTTGGATTCGTTTTGAACAGCGCGCCCAAACTGTCCGCTGACGTGACTGGTTCATTGCAGCCCACCAGTCCAATGGGAACTATTTTCTATCTTTCGAACGACGGGGCGCTTCCGATCTACGATGTCGTAGCAACGTGCGGGAACCTTGACCTTATAGGGGAGGGTTTCCAAGTAGTTGGCGGGGGAATAGAATTCCAAGCTCCTCCAGAAGCACGAGCCGACATACTCTCGCCAGGACACAAAATGACTCTGCCGTATGCTCCAGTTTTTGGATTTACTGCTATCAGTAATCTTAAGGGAGCACATTTGATTATCAGAGCACATTACCGGCCCGCCTTCCTTCCGTGGCGCAAGACCGCAACATTCCCTTTCGAGGCAATAAGAACCGCGAACGGGAATTGGATATGGAGAAGCATCCCTCAATGAGGGCAAAATCGACTCACGGTCCACTTGGTTTGTGAAGGTGATAATTCCGTTTATTTATGTTTGTGTTTCTTATACTTACGGTCATTCCGAAGATTCAGACTCGAGAGAATAATAAGCGAATAGACAAGGACGGAAGGGCCGGGTCCGCGCGGGGAAAACAAAGTCAAAATCAAAATCAAAGGCAGCGGACAGGAGTGTCCGCTCTACAGGGGCGCGCGTTGTAGGAAGTCACCCCTTCGACTTCGATCAGGGCAGGTTCTTGCGCACAGAACGCGCGAGCATGTAGGGGTCCTTCGACTCCGCACGGGCTTCACTTCGTGAAGTCCCTGCTGCGCTCAGGATGACAGCTTGGGCTAATGCCATGACCTGTGGGACGCGACACTAGTGAGTTACTTCATCTGTGCTAGCCGGCCGATAACTGCAAAACCGCATTTCCCACCAGCTTCAGCCCGACTTCCCAAATTAGTCGCGCGCTGGCCTCATCGTTTCCATAGCCGTTCACATACAAGGTGCAATAGCAGCCTTCCCGCACTCCTCCCTCTTCCGCGAAGTAGCAGCGCCGCACGCAGACTTCCGCCGCCGACGGAGTCTCCGGCGCCCGCTGCAACAACGCCACCAGCTCCCGGGCAAACTGTTCGTGGATGGATAAAGATAGGCGCGCATCAATATTAGAAAAGACCACGTCCACATAACTCGCGAACTTATGCGACGCAGCGTAGACTTCTTCTTCCGCGCTTAACTCCGAAGTCTCCCAGGCGTCGCACTTCGCGGTTTCCACCATGCTCCGCGGCGAGTTCAGCGCCCTAAGAAACTCCCCCAGTTCCGGAAATTGTTCTGCCTCCTCGATCGACGCCATCAACTCCGGACGCCGCTTCAAGTCAACATAAGCCAACTTGCCCGCGGGATCGTTCCACGGAAAATCCAGCACCGGATCTTCGCGGCCCAGCTCGATTGAGAAGTCAGCATCCATTAGAACGTCATCACCATCGTGTCCTGTAAATGGCATGAACAATAAATATTAGGTTGTCATCCTGAGCGAAGCGAAGGACCTGCTTTTTGCCAGCGCCAGGAACATCAGGTCCTTCGCTTCGCTCAGGATGACAATGTGGGTTCATGTTACGAATTTGTAAAACGCCACATTAGAACCGGCGCAGGAAGTTCACGATCTCATGTTCCGCCCAATAACCGTCGTCATAACGGCCATCGCTCAAATTCCGTCTTCCGATAAACGCGCAGTGCCCGCCGTCCGCCGTCTCGATGAAAGCGATGTTCGGGTTCGACGAAATCTTCCGCCGCGTTTCCGGCGTGATGCGAATGAACGGATCGTTCGCCGCATGCAAAACCAGCGCCGGCGCCGCGATCCGCTCGACCACGTGCGCCGCCGAAGCGCGATCATAGTAATCGTCGACTCCCGTGAAACCGCAATAGTAAGCCGTCACCTTGTCATCGAACTCGCGCAGGCTTCGGATGCCGCGCAGGCGGTTCACGTCGAAATGTTCGGGAAAGAGGCGCGCTTTCTGCAGCATTCGCCGGTGCAGCGCCCACAAGAAATAGGTTTCGTAAATTCGGTTCGCGGGTTCGTGCAGCGCGTCCGCCGACGCCGCCAGGTCAATCGCCGGACAACACGCCGCGACTGCGCGAAACTGCGGCGGGGCCTGCGATCCCCACTCGCCCGCCAGCTTCAGCACGATGTTGCCGCCCATCGAGAATCCGGCCAGTGCCAGGCGCGAAACGCCGTCGCGGGCGATGACTTCGCGCGCCACCGCCGCCACATCCTGCGACAACCCCGAGTGATAGAGCACGGGAGCGAGCGCGTCCGTGCCGCCGCAATTGCGCTGGTTGTAGCGAATCACGTTCATCCCCGCGGCCAGCGCCTTCTCGGTGACGCCGAGCATGTACTGCGAGTCGCTCGAGCCCTCGAGCCCATGCACGATGATGATGGTCAGCGCGCGGGCGCGGTCCACCTGCCAGTGGCAGTGGCATAGCACCTGGACGCCCGGCTCCACTTCGATCATCCGTTCTTCAGGCGTGGGCAAATGAATGCGCCGCGGAATCAAGAAACTGGCAACGGTCTGCACGTGGCCGCCGCGCAACCAACGGCGCGGCGTGAAAGGACGCGTCACTTCGTGTGTTTGCGAAGTACCCACACTTTGATTTTAAATAGAAGACAGCAATTTGTTTCGCGGAGTTTTCTTCATGCCCATCTTCGAGTACGTCTGCAAGGAATGCCAGCACGCGTTCGAGGCGCTGGTCTTCGGCAAACAAAAAGCCGAGTGCCCGAAGTGCCACAGCAAGAAACTGGAGCCGCAGCTCTCCGTTTTCGCGGTTTCGGCGAAGAGCGGAGGCGCGAGCCAGCCGTCTTTCTCGGCGGGGCCGGCGGGACCCTGCGGGTCGTGCGGTCACGCTGGCGGGCCGGGGGCCTGCTCGCTGCGGGATCTCGACTAAGGCCTTGTCTGCGTTGAAGAAGTTTCACATGAAACCTCGTCCGGAATTATGGTTCCGACAGTAGAAGTGGTCTTATAAATGGTTTTCAGAGCAAGCGCCCGGCCCTCAGGGGCTAAAGCCCTCGTTTTTATTGGCCGTAACGGCACGGCTGAAGCCGTGCCCTTCCCAAAACCATTCGTGAGACGAGTTTCCAGCTGCGAGCGACGGAACCGATCCACCCATTTCCCCTAGTCAGCGGCCGCAATCAAAGTAACTTCAGGAACGCTGGATGTGTAACTGATGTGATCTTTCACTGAGAGGCTTTCCTGGTTATGATCCGCTTGCATCATGGAGCGAAAAATCGGGGCAACATGAGTCTTTCGGGAGAGGCCGCCAAACAGGCTCTGGCATTCGAGCCGCCCATCTTGGGCATCGGCCTCCCCAAAGTTTATGAAATGGCGGGGACCGGATAGGCCAAAGCCGAACGGCACTGATCGGCCAACTAACGTGGATTCACGTGGCCGGTTCCCACCTTTCTTACATCGGCAAGGAATCTGGCAAACACTTCGTTGGATAACAAGCGGCCACGCGCGGTGAGGCGCAGGGTCGTGCCTTGCTGTTCGAGCAGGCCGTCGTGCAGGGATTGGCGGATTGCCGATTCCCAGACGACGACATCGCTTGGGCCGAATTCTTCCTGCAGAACGCGGCCCGCCTCAGGGGCTAAAGCCGCAGTCTTTTCTGCCGTGTTTGTGGCACGACTAAAGTCGTGCCCTTCCCAAAACCCGCCGTGCCCTTCCCAAAACCCACTCTTGGCTAGATCGATGCCGCGATTTAGACGCAGACCGAGGAAAAAACTTTCTTCGATTGCGACCTGCGCGGAAACCGGCGTGACCGTATGCGGCGCACGATTCATGTACGCCTCGAGCGAGTCGGGGGTTGCGAAGCGGATCGCCTGGTGACGATCGAGCGCAAGGAACGAGTGCGCATCGACGCCGAAGCCGAGGTAGGGTTGGCGGGTCCAATATTTCAAATTGTGGCGCGACTGGTTACTTTGCGCCGGTGAGGCGGCGCGGGCAAAGTTGGAGATTTCATACTGCGCGATGCCGGCGGAAGCTAGCATCTGGCATGCCTGTTCGTAGAAATCCGCAGTCGCGTCTTCATCGGGAACAAAGTGGGCGTGGTAGCGGGCGCCTCCGGCAATCAGTTCTCTGCCCAAGCGAGAATCTTCGTCGACTTCGAGCATGTAAACGCTCACGTGCGGAACACCCGTGGCAATCGTTTCCGACACGGAGAAGGCCCAGCTTTCCGCCGTCTGGTGCGGCAACCCGGCAATCAGATCGAGGTTAATGTTGGCGACGCCCGCCTTACGCAACCGGTCAATTTCTTCCAGGACGGTCGAGCGCTTGTGCAACCGCCCAACGGACTGCGCTTCCCGATCGACGAACGACTGCACGCCCAGACTCACGCGATTCACGCCGCATTGCAGTAAGGTCTCGATCAGCGCTGGCGTGAGCGTGGCCGGAGCGCATTCGACTGTGATTTCGGCATTGGGCGTAACCGTAAATTGACCGCGGACGGCGGCGAATATCCGCAGCAACTGCGCGGCCTCGAGGATGGAAGGCGTTCCTCCGCCGAGGTAGATGGAGTCGGCGCTATCGTCGAGCGGAGATCCGAGCGAAGATCCGAGTGCGCATCCCAGCTCCGACGCAAGCTGCCGCGAGTTGGCGATATCTTCGAGCAGGCGGACAACGTAGTTTTCGTAAGCGGACTTTGAAAACACGTCGGAGGCGAAGTTGCAGTAGCTGCATTTTGTCCGGCAGAAGGGTACCGAGATGTAGAGGCCGAGGGGCAAGCTCTTAAATTATTGCTATTGCCATTGTAGGGGGACGGGCCTCCGGGCAGGTTGCCTGAACGTCGCTTAGAATGGAATGAAGGGAGCCGCTACGGAAGGGCTCCACAAGGCAGGGGTAGAACTGTGACGAGCGCAAATTCGAGCAATGAGACGGTTGATGCTCTATGTGAACACTGCGGCCAGACGTTTTCCGCCTTCCTTCACGAAATGGCCGAAAAAAATGCGAAGGTCGTATGCCCGAATTGCCGCGAGGGCGACTGCAGACCTGCGAAAGCCGGGCCGAGGGCGGCGCAAACGGTTAAGACGCGAACACCCAAGAAGATTAATTAACGGTGGCTATGTTGATTTCGTTCTCCTCACCTTACCCGGGTGAAGGTGCATGGTAGCCTTTTCACGGGGGCGCTCGAATTGATCAGGCGGGTTTTCAAAGCATTTCAATATCGCGATTTCCGTCTGATGTGGTTTGGCGCCTGCACGTCGAGCATCGGCACCTGGATGCAGATCGTGGCGCAGGGCTGGCTGGTTTACCGGCTCAGTCACTCGGCATTCTTGTTGGCGTTGGATCAGTTTCTTGGCGGTATTCCCATCTTTCTTTTCTCCTTGATTGGCGGCGTGGTGGCCGATCGCGTGGAGCGCCGGAAGATTCTGCTCGCCTCGCAGTACGTTCAAATGGCGAGCGCCGCCCTGCTCACCATTCTGGTCGCGACCGGACTGGTCCACGTGTGGCACATTCTTTGCCTTTCCTTCGTTTCCGGGTTCGCTCAGGCGTTTGGCGGTCCGGCCTATCAAGCGTTGATTCCCACGCTGGTGGAAAGAGAAGATATGCCGAACGCCATCGCGCTGAATTCGATTCAATTCAACGTGGCGGTCATGGTGGGTCCGGCACTCGCGGGTCAGGCGCTGGCCAGGTTGGGCGAGAAGTGGTGTTTTGGACTCAACGCGCTTTCTTTTCTGGCGCCCATTGTGTCCTTGTCAATCATACGATCGCGATTCCAACCGCTGAAGGCCACGGAATCGATGTTCACAAGCCTGAAGCAGGGCATTCAGTTTGTTCGCAAGCAGCATTCGATGGAAGCGTTGATCATCTTGGCATTCTTAATGACCTTTCTAAGCATGCCCTTGCGTACCTACTTTCCTGTTTTCGTGAAAGACATCTTCCACCGTGGACCGGAAACTTACGGCAATCTGCTCGCGCTCATGGGACTCGGTTCGATTTGCGGCTCGCTGACCATCGCGGGTGCGGGCAACATAAAAAGGAAGGGGCGGGTTGCTCTCTTGGCGCTCGCCACGCTCGGCGCGGGGATTGCGGGATTTGCGCTTTCGAAGTCGCTGCCGCTGAGCTACACCTTTCTGGTGCTGGTCGGCGCATCGATGATGGCGGTGTTTGCCACGGTGAACTCCCTGGTGCAGCTAATTACGACGAACGAAATGCGCGGGCGCGTTATGAGCGTGTATAACTTCGCCTTCCGCGGCGGCATGCCCATGGGGAATCTATTATCGGGATGGCTAGTCCCGTTGTTCACGGCGCCGATTGTGCTCAGCGTAAACGGGTTTCTGCTCATCTTGTTGGCGTTTTATTTCCTGTTCGTCCAACGACAGCTTGCCGAGCGCTGAGGCAAGGTCCCGGCGGAGTCTGCGTCATGGCCAAGGTGCCGTCCCTTGCGGGACTCGATTGGTTCCACTTCCGTCTACCCGGCACTGCCGTGCCGGGCTTTCCTGGTCCGCCGCTTCGCGGCTAGCGCATCGTCCTGGTCCACTTTTTCGATCGACCTCAAGCTATGACACAGACTCCGGCGGCTTAATTCGATCGTTTGGTGGAGAGACGGGCGGGCTCACGGCAGGCTCTCGCCCGTCCCTCCACTAGCTTGTTCTGAAACTTCTCCATCTTCGTGGTACGTTCCGCCATCTATTTACGGTGACGCTTTTGCGTTAAGCTTAACGTTTAGCTTAGAACCAGTCTCATCAATGGCTTTTTGCGAGCAAGCGGTCCGGCCCTCAGGGGCTAAAGCCCGCGTGTTCATGGGCTTTGGGCGGCACGGCTGAAGCCGTGCCCTTCCCAAAACCATTTATGAGACCAGTTCTAGCGTTTGAGCTTAACCAGGGTAATCCGGATCTCGTTTTCTCTCGCGCCACCGATGGCCTCCAATCAGGAAGAGGAAGTATTAGGCAAAGCGTACGACGGCCGGCTGATGCGGCGGCTGCTTACGTATCTGCGTCCGTACAAGCTGCACGTGGCGGTGGCGCTCGCGGCGATCATCCTGAAGTCTGGGCTGGACGTGCTGGGACCGTTCCTCACCATGATCGCCATCGACAAATATCTGGCGAAGTCGCCGACCTCGCATTCCTGGATTGGCGACCGGCTGAGCGACGCACCGCTGACCGGCATCGCGCAGATTGGCGGACTCTATGTTGGGATTCTAGTTTTCACTTTCGTGCTGGAATTCGTCCAGACTTACCTGATGCAGTGGACGGGGCAGAAAGTGATGTTCGATCTGCGCCGGCAAATTTTTCGCCATTTGCAGCATATCCACGTCGGCTTTTTCGACAAGAATCCAGTGGGGCGGTTGGTGACGCGCGTGACCACCGACGTCGACGCGCTGAATGAAATGTTTACAGCGGGCGTGGTTTCGATTTTCGAGGACGTGTTCGTGCTGGCCGGCATTATCGGCATCATGATGAATACGAACTGGAAGCTGGCGCTGATCACATTCGCCGCGCTGCCGCTGATCGTGTACGCGACCAAGATTTTCCGCGACAAGGTGCGCGATTCCTACCGGCGCATCCGCACGGCCATTGCCCGCATCAACTCGTATCTGCAGGAAGCGGTCTCGGGGATGCTGGTGTTGCAGCTTTTCAATCGCGAGAAGCGCGCCTTCAATAAATTTTCCGACATCAACGCTTCGCACATGGAGGCGTTCAAAGACGCCATCATGGCCTACGCGGTGTATTACCCGGTGGTCGAAGTGCTGGCGTCGATCGCGGTCGCCAGTATTATCTGGTTCGGCGGGAATGGAATCCTCCAGCACGCGGCCGTCTCCAGTGTGGCCATTGGATTCTCAAGGAAGAGCCTTTTCACTTTTCACAGCATGCAGGATGTGGTCTCGATCGGCGTGCTGGCCGCGTTCATACAGTACGCGCAGCGGTTCTTCCGGCCGATTCAGGATTTGAGTGAGAAGTACAACATTCTGCAGTCGGCGATGGCGGCGGGGGAGCGCGTCTTCAAGCTGCTGGATACGAAGATTGAAGTGACGTCGGCGGCGGTTACGAAAGAACCGCGGGGTCCGGGGCGGATTGAGTTTGATCATGTGTGGTTTGCGTACAACGCGTCAGGACAATCTGGTGGAAGTGTGGTGGCAGGGCTCCGCCCCGCCGGGACGGGGCAAAGCCCCGTCACCACACAGGCCGTTCCCACGCAAGTCTCTCCACAAACGACAGAGCCTGACTGGGTGCTGCGCGATGTTAGTTTTGCGCTTGAGCCGGGCGAGACTATCGCAGTCGTTGGCCACACTGGGGCGGGGAAGACTACGCTGATTTCGCTGCTGATGCGCTTCTACGATGTGCAGCGGGGAGCGATTCGCATCGATGGAGTGGATATTAGAGAGATCGATCTCGCCGACCTGCGCGGGCGTTTCGGGGTTGTGTTGCAGGATCCGTTTCTATTCAGCGGCACGGTGGAGGGCAACATCCGGCTGGGAACTGCGCGCATTCAGGACGCAGACGTGGAGCAGGCAGCGGAGGATGTCAATCTCGCCGACTTCATCCGAACCCTGCCGGGAGGACTTAAAGAAGAAGTGCGCGAACGCGGCTCGACGCTTTCGACCGGACAGAAGCAGTTGATCAGTTTCGCGCGGGCGCTGGCGCACAATCCAAAGATTCTGATTCTCGATGAGGCGACTTCGAGCGTCGATACGGAAACCGAGTTCCGGGTGCGCGACGCGCTCAACCGCATGGTGGAAGGGCGAACCGCGCTGATCATCGCGCACCGGCTCTCGACGATTCAGCGGGCCGACAAGATCATCGTGATGCACAAAGGCCAGGTCCGCGAGATGGGATCGCACCAGCAACTGCTGGCCCAGCGCGGCATTTACTACAAGCTCTACCAGTTGCAGTATAAGGATCAGGAGATGCCGGCGGGGGTGCCCCCGGTCACGGCGAATGCGGACGACTGAACCGACAACGGTGCTTAAAGCATGATATGGCGTTATCTGATTGAAGGCCCATGGATCGTATTCATCGTCTACTGGCTGGCGAGCGCACTGAAGACGCGCCGCACCGTCAGCCGGGAATCCTTCGCGTCGCGTTACGGCATCCTTCTCCTGGAGATTTCCGGCTTTGTCCTGCTCTTTTCCGACGCAGGGGAGATCGGCGTTCTAAGTCATCACATTGTCCCTCGGACTTACACTCTTTCCGTGGCCGGAGTCGCCCTTACCTGGATTGGCATCGCGATCGCTCTATGGGCCCGCTGGCACCTGGGACAATACTGGAGTGCCCGAGTCACTCTCAAAGAGGACCACAAGCTTATCCGCACTGGCCCCTACGCATATTTCCGGCATCCGATTTATTCCGGAATCGACTTGGCGGCAATCGGCGGAGCGCTGACCATCGACCGCTGGCGATGCGTCGCCGGTGTGGCCTTGATCGTTCTCGGCTATTGGATCAAAGCAGGGAAAGAGGAATCCATGCTGTCCGCGCAGTTCGGAGAAACCTTCCAGGAGCACTGCCGCCATACCGGTTTCCTCTTTCCAAAGGTTTAGGAAGAGCCGTGCGCCGCATCCGGTCCGTGGTTCTCCTCACTATCTCTTAGCTCCATGCCTGCGCCTCAAGATACCTGCGCGCTCCCTTACAATTGCATCGTGCGAATCCTGATCTCAGCTGGCGAAGCTTCGGGTGAAATGTATGGCGCGCAGTTGATGGAGTCGCTGCGGCGGACGGCTGCTATTCCTGCTCGTGTGGTGACGGGGCTCCGCCCCGTCCCGGCGGGGCAAGGCCCCGCCACCACACGTGACGGGCAACTTGAATTCTTCGGCGCGGGCGGGGAACGCATGCGCGCTGCTGGCTGCGAGATTGTTGTCGATGCTAGGGACCTTGCGGTCGTCGGCATTACTGAGGTTCTTAGCCGTCTGCCGAAGATTCTGGGGCTTTATCGAAAATTGATTCGCGCGGCGGATGAGAAACGGCCGGCGCTGGCCGTTGTCATCGACGCTCCGGCCTTCAACTGGCGCGTGGCGCGGCAGATGCGCCGGCGCGGCATTCCGGTCGTTTACTACGTCTGCCCGCAGTTCTGGGCTTGGCGGCAGGGACGCGTCAAGTTGCTGCGCAAGTACGTCGACAAGGCGCTGGTGATTTTCCCCTTTGAAGAAAAGTTCTATCGCGATCGCGGGGTGGACGCTACGTTTGTTGGCCATCCGCTGGCTGACCTGCCTGCGCCTGCCGTTACTCGCGACGCTTATGCGGTCGAAAATCACCTCGACCCCGCGAAGCCATGGATCACGCTGATGCCGGGCAGCCGACGAAAAGAAGTGGGCATGAACCTGCCGACGATCCTGGACGCGGCGGATCGTCTCGAGAAAGATCGTCTCGAGAAAGATCGGCTCGAGAAAGATCGCACGGGCGGCGGTTATGAATTTCTGCTGCCGGTGGCGCGCACGCTTGACGTGTCGTTTCTACGGGAATTGATTTCGGCGCCGACGGAGACGCGGCGAGCCGCGTTTCCACAGGGGATTCATTTTGTTCCTGAGGCTTTGCCTGCGCTCTACCATTCGCGCGCGGGTATCGTCGCCAGCGGCACGGCTACGGTCGAAGCGGCACTCATGGGCACTCCGTTTGTCATGGTCTACCGCGTGTCGGCGCTAACCTATGCGCTGGGTAAGCCGCGGGTGAAGGTTCCTTACTTTGCGATGGTCAACCTGATTGCGGAGGAGGAGGTCGTCCCCGAACTGGTGCAGCACAAGTTTACGGTGGAAAACATCGTCGCCGAGATGAACAAGATTATCTCCGACGGGGAGCCGCGGACACGCATGATCGAGCGGTTGGCGGCGGTGAAGGCGCGACTGCGGGGGAGCGGCGGCGGTGCACATCCTTCGGAGACGGCGGCGGAAATCATATTGAAGGAAATCAAGGGAAAGTGAAATCAGGCGAAAGTGAATGATGAGTCAAATGACCCGTAAGTCAAAGGCCGCGGACAGGAGTGTCCGCGCCACACGGAACGCAAACAAATTTCCCTAACCCTTGTCCTCCCAGCATCTTTTGCGGGAAAATCAACATCTTAGAGAATGTTGTGCTCGCCAGGAGACTCTACTTGAAGCTTTGCCACTCTCGACCGGCGCGCCAGGCGCTCGGTGTGACTGTTGTCCTTGTTCTGTGTCTGCTAGCGAACCGGCCGGCGCGGGCGGCCGAGAAAGCGCGCCTGCGCGTGGACGACTACCAGATCGACGTCGAACTTCTGCCCCAGACGCACAAGCTCAGCGCGCGCGCCACGGTGAAGGTCACGGCGCTCGAAGACCTCAGCGTGGCCCTGTTTCAGCTGAACAACGCGCTGCGCATTACGAAGCTGACGGACGCGAACAACAAGCCACTCACTCCGGAGCGCAACACGCAGGATTCGACGGTGCGCATCGCACTCTCGAGCGGCATCGCCAAGAATGCGAGCACCACTTTTAACTTCGAATACGAAGGCACGCTGGAAAACGCCGACGACAGCCCGGTGCCGGGATTGAAGCTCGCCTACGTCGGTCCTGACACCAGTTATCTGCTTTACTCCGGACTGTGGTTCCCGGTCGCGGGATACGGCGTCAATCGCTTTACTTCCACCATCAACGTGACCGTCCCGGCGCACATGGTGGCGATCGGCAGCGGGAAAGAGCCGTCCGCAACCGAGGCGGTGGCAACCCCAACTTCAAATCCAAAGACGGCCGCGACCGCGCTGGCCAACGCCAAGACCTTCACCTTTCGATGGGACAAGCCGAGTTTCCCGGGCACGATCATTGCGGGGACGTTCCAGGAATTCAAGAGCGACGAAGCGGGCATCGATCTGCACGTCTTCTTCAAACCAAATAAGAAAGACTTGGGCGCGGAGTATGCCTCAACGGCGGTCAAGGCGTTCACCTTCTTCGTTACGCAGTATGGAAACGCGCCTTCGACGCGGCTAAAAGTCGTCGAACTCCCAGATGACACGGTGCCCTCGGCATGGGCGCCTGAAATCGCGGCGCTTTCCAGCCGTGCCATCACAGAAAAGATTAACTACCGCCTGCTGGCCAATACCATCGCCCATCAGTGGTGGGGCGTGTCGGTGAGTCCGGCATCGAAAAACGACTGGTGGATCAGCGACGGCTTCTCGCGCTACTCCGAAGCTCGCTACGTGGAGAGCGCGGCGGGCGCAGCGGGGCTGGAGGAGATGGTGAAGGACATGTCGGTGGGAGCGCTCGCCTATGACAGCGTGCCGCTTTCGAGCGCTGACAAACTCGACGAGTTTTCTCCCGAATTTCAGTCGCTGGTGACCGACAAGGGCGCCATGATCCTGCACATGCTGCGCTGGGTGGTGGGCGAGCCAAATTATCTGAAGATCATGCGCGAGTTCGCCACGAAATATGCGGGTAAGTCCGCCAGCACCGACGATTTCCGCAAGCTCACCGAGGCTGTGTATGGCCAAAAACTCACATGGTTCTACTCGCAGTGGATGGATTCCACCAGCGCCCCCGAGTTTAAAGCCAAGTACACGACTTACCGGCTGGGGAATAGCAAGGGCTTCCGCATCGTCGGCGCGATCAGCCAGGATCTGGATCTATTCCGCATGCCGGTAAATTTGAGAGTCGATACCGACGGAAAAACGGAAGAAAAACGCATTGACGTGGTGGGCACGAATTCTCCGTTTTCGGTGGAAACCTTTGGACGTCCGCGACGGATCTCGATCGATCCCGAAAACCGCGTGCTGACCAACTCCGCCGACATCAGGCTGCGCTCGTCGATCGTGCGCGGACAGGGCCTGACCCAGCAAGGCGATCTGGCGGGAGCGCTGCTGGAATTCAACAAGGCGCTGGAAGTCAACAAGAACAGTTCGCTGGCCCACTACCGGATCGCCGAAGTGTTTTTCCTGCAGAAGAATTATCAGGCGTCGGCGAACGCCTACCGCGAGTCGCTGAATGGCGACGGCGAGCCGCGCTGGACCGAGGTTTGGAGCCACCTGCAACTGGGCAAGATTTTCGATGTAACCGGCCAGCGCGATCGCGCCGTCAATGAATACCGCCAGGCCATTCAGACCAACGACAACACCCAGGGCGCGCTCGATGAAACCCGCCGCTATATGCAAAAGCCCTACGAGCGGGAAAAGGGAAGCTAAGCGGGGCCCGTGTGGTAGCGGGGCTCTGCCCCGCCGGACGGGGCGAAGCCCCGTCCCCACGCCAGCACCGCATCTTGACCCGTACCAGAACAGCGCGTACAGTTTTTACAACAGGGGTGAGATGTTTCCATGTCGAGTGAAACCAGCAAATATTTGAAATTTGGTTCTGTGACCGTGTTGATTCTGGTCTCGCTCGCCTATCTTGCCTATACCGGCGTCGAGGACAGCAAGAGCTATTACGTCACCATCAAAGAATTGAACGGCATGGGGAACGAAGCTTACTCCAAGCGCCTGCGTGTGGCGGGAAACGTGGTGCCGGGGTCGATCAAGCGCTCGGGAACGCGCGTGGACTTCCTGCTGAAGGAAAACGATCTGACGCTGCCGGTCTCGTATACCGGGACCGAAGCTCCTCCCGACACTTTTAAGGACGACTCGCAAGCCTTGGCCGATGGCAGTTACGGACGCGATGGCGTCTTTCATGCCAAGCAACTGCAGGCCAAATGCGCGTCGAAGTACGCGCCGCAACCCGGAGCTACGCCGGGCGCCGAGCCGGCGAAAAGCATGTCGCAGAATCAGAATTCCGGATCGAGCGGAATGACGAACTAGCTTTTTAGCAGTCCTGTGGTAGAAATTGAATTGCGAGATCCAACGCGGTTGTGACGCCCAGCCCCTAAAGGGGCATCGATTTTGAACGACTTGCGGCATCGCTAAAGCGATGCCCTGATACGAACCTTAATTTTTCAGCACCCTGTGAATTGTTCATTACCTGTGAAGGCGTGCCCCGATACGAATCTCACTGACATCACGGGCTGTTAACCTTTGACTGAAACCGCGCCCGCCCCCGTCATTGCTGTCTCGAACCTGATCAAGCAGTTCGGCCGGTTTGCAGCCCTGCGTGGGGTTACGGCGGAATTTTCCGGCGGGAAACTCTACGCCATTCTTGGCGATAACGGCGCCGGCAAGACTACACTGCTACGCACCCTGGCCGGACTCAACCAGCCCTCGAGCGGTGCGGTCACGATCCTTGGCGCCAGCAAGTTTCACGACATCTGCCAGCAGGTCGGTTACATGGCGCATCCTTCGCTGCTCTATGACGAGATGAGCGGCATAGAGAACCTGGAATACTTTGTCCGGCTCTACGGAATCACCGATGGCGCGCGTTGCGCCGGGGTCATCCGCGCGGTCGGTCTGGATCCGGATCTCGTTCGCCCCGTCGGCCAGTATTCGCAAGGCATGAAGCAGAGGATGTCGCTGGCGCGGGCTCTCTTAAACGACCCCAAAATCCTCTTGCTCGACGAGCCCTTCTCGAATGTCGACCTGCATTCCGCGGCGGAGATGGTGCGCCTGCTGGCGGGCACTCGCGATCAGGGCAAGACGATCTTCGTCGTTACTCACCAGGCCTCGTTGCTGGAAGGAACGGCCGATGAGTTCGTCTGGATGGAAGCGGGCAAGATTGTGGCGCGCACGCGGGAACTGAAACGGCTGGAGGCGAAGAAATGACCGCGCCCACCGGCATCACCCGCGCCACGCTGCTGAAAGACCTGCGCCTCGAGTGGCGCTCGAAGGACGCCATCAACTCCATGCTGTTTTTTTCATTGCTGGTGGTGGTCGTGTTCAGTTTCTCGTTCGATCCGAGTGCCGAAGAATCGCGCCAGATTGCCGGCGGCCTCGTCTGGGTGGCGTTTCTGTTCGCGGCGGTGGTGGCGCTGAATCAGACCTGGGCGCGCGAGCTGCGCAACCAAGTGCTCGATGCCTATCGCGTATCGCCCGCTCCGGCGAACTCGTTGTTCATGGCGAAGACACTGGGCAATTTTATTTTTGTCAGCGTGCTGGAAGCGCTCATGACCCCGTTGTTCATCGTGTTTTACCGGTTGCGCTCGCTGGGTCCGGCGTGGCAACTGCTGTTGGTAGCTGTGCTGGGGACGTGGGCCCTAGTCGTGAACGGAACGTTTTTCGCGGCGATGTCGATCCGCACGCGCAGCCGCGAGATTATGCTGCCGCTGCTGTTGTTCCCCATCTCGATCCCGGCCCTGCTCGCCATGGTGCAGGCCACTACCGCTATACTCAACGGCGAAGGCGCCCGCTTCTGGATCGTGTTGCTTGCAACCTACGATCTGGTGTTTACTACGGTGTGCCTGCTGTTGTTTGAAACGGTGCTGAATGCGGAGTGAAAATCATTGAGTCATTGAATCATTGAGACATTGATTCATTAACCCCAATGTTTTTCAATGACTCAATCGCTCAATGATTCAATGATTTAATGACTCAATGAAACACGCCTTCCCCATCCTCGGCGTCCTGACCGCGCTGCTGTTGAGCTATGCGCTTTACGGGGCTCTGATCAAGGCGCCCACCGAACAGACCATGGGCGACGTGCAGCGGATCTTCTACTATCACGTGCCTTCGGCCTGGACGGCGTTCATCCTCTTCTTTATCAATTTCGGAGCCTCGGTTGTCTATCTGATCAAGCGCCGGCCGGCTGCCGATATCGTGGCGCTGGTTAGTGCCGAAGTCGGCGTCGTTTTCTGTACCGTGGTGCTGATTACGGGCCCGATCTGGGCGCGTCCGGTCTGGGGCATCTGGTGGACGTGGGACATGCGGCTGACCTCGACCCTGGTGCTGTGGCTCATCTATGTGAGCTATCTTTTTCTGCGCCGCTTCTCCTCCAGCGGACAGACGCCCCTACTGGCGGCCGCCCTGGCGGTTCTGGGCGCGCTGTGCGTGCCGTTTGTTTACTTCTCGATCTGGTTTTTCCGCACCCAGCACCCGCAGCCGGTGATGGGCGGAGGCGGATCGATTGATCCGCGCATGCTGCACGTGCTGCTCATCAACTGGCTGGCGTTTTCCTGCTTTGCGTTTCTGGTTTGCTGGTCGCGCTATCGGCTGGAAAAATTGCAGCGCGACGTCGACCAGGCCCATGCCCTGGAATCGCTGCTCGATCCCCGCGGGAGTGTGCGATGAAGATGAGCGGAAACCCATACCTGTTTGCCGCCTACGCTGTTACCTGGATCATCCACATCGTTTACCTCTCGACGATCGTTTCGCGGTATTCGCGGCTTAAGCGGGAGATCGAAGAGCTGAAGAAGCCAGGTGTCAGGTCTTAGGTGTTAGGTATCAGGTGTCAGGTGTCAGGTTCTGACTCAAGCAGTGGTCCCGTTAGGTGATCTCTTCCTGACACCTGACAGCTGAGACCTGAGACCTGAGACCTGTTTTCCTTGCAACCATTTGGCCCGGTTTTGGCTTCTCACTATGCGGCCCATTGTGTCTGCCCCGCTTGACAGCGTATCTGTTGGATGTAAAAGTATTTGTTTGGTTCAATCCCAGTATTCTGGTGACAGGTACGCATCCGCTTTCTAAGGGCGTCGAGCCGCAGCGGTGTTTGTGTGCCATTCTTGTTCTCACCCCGCGAAATTGGGAAATTGGAGGAGCTTCGTGAATCGGAATTGCCCGGTGTCGGTAGGAGGTTCGGTGAGACGTTCAGCTTCAGAACAAAAGACAGAAAGAAAGACCGGAAATGGGATGAAGGCTGCGTTTCTGGCCATGGCCGTGCTCGGCGCGGCAGGCGCCGCGTTCTATTTTTCAGCTTTATTTTCAACGACAGTGAATGCCAGGGCCAGCGGCACTGAGGCTTCCGCGCAAAAGACGCTGGCGTCGAAGTCACCTGGGATGTCGCCTGCGAAGGCGATCTCGCTGCCGCTGTTCTTCGAGCCCAACCAGGGTCAGACCGCTCCTCAGGTCAAGTTCGTGGCGCGCGGCGCCGGCTACGGACTGTTTCTGACCTCGGACGAGGCGGTGCTCCGTCTTCACCGGCCGTCTTCCGCTCCGACTGCAATCGCCCCTCGGACCGCTGCCGCCCCGCTTCCTGCGTCCAGTTCGGTGATTCGCATGAAGCTTGAAGGCTCGAATTCCGCGGCCAGCGTCTCCGGCGCCGAGCCGCTTCCGGGCAAGAGCAACTATTTCATCGGCAATAATCCCGCCAAATGGCGTCACAACATTCCGCAATTCGCGCGCGTGGAGTATAAGAGCGTCTATCCCGGCGTCGACCTGGTTTACTACGGCGACCAGGGACAGCTCGAATACGACTTCCGGGTTGCGCCAGCGGCCGACCCGAACCGGATCGCGCTCAGCTTCACGGGCGCGTCCACCCGCATTGAGTCCGGCGATTTGATTCTCGCGACCGACCAGGGCGATGTGCGCTTCCACGCTCCGCGGATTTATCAGCAGGATGGAAACGCTCAGAAGCCGATCGCGGGAAGTTTCCGGCAGCTCGCCGACAACAAAATCGGCTTTGCCATTGGAGATTACGACCACAGCCGCGAACTGGTCATCGACCCGGTCCTGAACTATTCGACCTACTTCGGCAACCCCGGCACCAACAGCGGCCAGGAGAGTTCCGTGAACATGGCGGTCGATTCCAGCGGCTTTATTTATCTCGCCGGCGCGACCGACTCCAACGATTTTTATGACCGGGCTTTGTACCCTAGCAATGACAGCGCGGCGTTCCAGCCCTGTCTCGGCCAACCTGGAGTTGTTCCCCCAGCCTCTTGTAATACAAGCATAGCGGCGCAGAACATCTTCATCGCGGTGATCAATCCGAACCCGCCGTCCGGCAGCGGCATCTCGCAACTGGTTTACGCGACCTACCTTGGCGGCTCGGGGAAGGACTCTCCTGCGGGTATCGCGGTGAGCACCAACGTGGACTCACTCATGACAGGAATCGACATCTACGTTGCGGGCACGACCTCGTCGGCGGACTTTCCTGTCAGTTCCACTAGCTCTACCCCCGCTGGGCTGACTCCGTTTCAATCGGCACCCGAGGAGTCCGGGAACCACGGATTTGTGACCCGGCTGAACGTTTCGGCGTTCGACAACGTGGGCATCAGCACGCTGCGCTACTCCACCTACCTCTCCGGCAACGGCGCCGACAACGTGACCGGACTGGCTATCGACGTCAACGGCAACGCCTATGTCACCGGAGTGACGACCTCAACCGACGCACCGGCCCACGGCTTCCCCGCGAACGAGAACGGTTTCCAGATTAAGTCGAATTCGCCCGGGAATCCGCAGTTCTTCGCCAGCGTGATCAACACGAAACCTATCGGCAGCCTGAGCATGACTTACTCCACCTATTTTGGCGGTGCAAACTTTAACGGCCCACTCACGGCCGTGGGCGGCGGCATTGCGGTGGATCCTCCCCCGAACAGCGCTCCCAATATGTACATTACCGGGGAAACCAATTATCTGCCGGGCACGAGCGGCGGGTTTCCACTCTTCAATGCGCAGCAGTCCTGCCTCGACGAAGCCGGTAATCACGGCAGCTGTACCTTGCCGAGTCCCCAGAATCCGGACGGTTTCGTTGCCAAGATCAATCCGAACCCAGACGGCTTCGGGGCCAATCCGTTGTACTCCACCTACATAGGGGGTTCAGGTGTCGATGCCGGTCTCGCCATCGCCGTCGATTCCACCGGCAACGCCTACGTCACCGGCTCGACCACGTCGAGCGATTGGGTCGGTGTCGGCGGTGGATTTCAAACCGAGCTTTGCAACAAACCCAATGGTACTGGCTGCACCAACGCCTTCATCGCTAAGATCGGGAACCTGACCGGATCGTATTATCCGCTGACCTATTTCAGCTATTTGGGCGGCTCCCTTGAAGACGTGGGCCAGGCCATCCAGGTGGACTCTGCGCAAGGCGTCCGCGTGGTGGGCAAAACCAACTCCCCCGACTTCCCCGTCACCTCAAACACCCTCCAGGCGTGTCTAGGCGGACCACCCGGAGTTACAACCTGTACAAGCAGCTCGGCGACAAACGCCTTCGTCGCGCTGATTGGGACCAGCTTGGCCGGAAAGGGCCTCGGCGATTACGTGACCTATCTGGGCGGCAGCGGACCGGATGAGGGTACGGGAGTGGCAATCGACCCAGTCTACGGCGCGACCTACGTGGCCGGTACCACCCAATCGCCGAATTTCCCTCTTAGTGTTAGTCCAAATCCACTTCCCTACCAAGGGCAGTTGAACGGCACGCAGAATGCCTTCGTGAGCACGATCGGCGCCTACAGCAAACTCACCATCGCGCCGTCTGCCACCAGTCCAGCGCCCAGCCCGGTCCCCGCCGGTACTCAGGCTGCGTTTACTTTCGAGATTGGCAACGGCGGCCCCGACACCGCCTCCGAGGTGATCTTCACCGGCACTGTGCCGAGCACCGGGCTCACGGGAACCACCGCCGCCAAAGTCACCACCGGCACGGGTAGCTGCTCGGTGCAAGGAGCGACGGTCACTTGCATTCTTCCCACACTGACCGTGTGCTCGCCCGCACCCTGCACGTCAGCAGCCGTGGAGGTCGACGTGACGCCAGCCATTACGGCTACCGCCCCGTCGATCACAGTCACGGGCGAGGTCACCGCCAACAATAGCGGCATCGTGGTCACTTCCTATCCGCCGCAGACCCCCGACCCCATCGTCGACTTCAAAGTCACTGTCTCGCCCTCGTTGACCAAAATTACTGCCGGCGACACGGCCACGTTTCAGGTCGCCTTTTGCGCCACGGGGTCTGGCTATAACGCCCCTATCACCCCCAGCCAAACCCCCTCGCCTTCGATCGTGACCGCGAGCACACCCACTTTCACTCCCACGACCGTCACGCCCGGGAGTTCCTGCGGAAACACGACGCTGCGCATCCCTACCGTGGCCCGCCCCGTGACTACCAGCAGCGTCTTCCGCCGCGGCTCGTTCTACGCGGCCTGGCTCCCCATCGCAGGACTGAGCCTGGTCTCGCTCGGTATCGGCGCGGGCCGCAAACGGCGGCGCTGGCTGGCCGCAGTTGTTCTCGGCCTGATCGCGGGCGCGATCCTGCTGCAGTCGGCCTGCGGATCCTCCGGCACCAGCGTTAACCAGGGTGGCGGCACGATCGCCGGAACCTACATCATCACCATCACCGGCTCGGCCGGAACGGGAGCGTCGCACAACGGCACGGCGACATTGATCGTGAACTAATCGTAGTCAAGCCTCCGAAAGAGCGTTTTCGGTTCCAGCCTCCGCCCCGGCGGAGGCTTTTTTCTGGCGCTCAGGGAGCGGTCTGCCGTAGCAGACTGCGGAAGAACTCAATATCGGACGTCCAGCCCCTAAAGGGCGATTGATTTCGATGGACTTGCGGCATCGCTAAAGCGATACCCTGATACGAAATTGATACCTGATACGAAACCGGAGTTTTTCCGCAGCCTGCTAGAGGCCGGGCTTGCCCGTCTCTTTTGGATGCAGCAAGACAGCCGCGGCGAGGGAGCCGCGGCGAGCCGCGTCTCTACATCAGGTGAGAGCCTATTCGTAAACTCCTGGAAACAGGGCGAATCCAGTGCTTGACAGTATTTCATATTGCGATATTATTATCGCTATCTGGAATATATGACCGTGGGAGAAAAAATTCGCTATCTCCGCGAGGTGGAAGGATCCCTCCGCGGCATGGATCGCCCGCTCACGCAACAAGAGTTAACCAAGGGCATTGCAGCCGCGTCAGGCAAGACCCTCAGCCAGTCCTACCTCTCGCAGATCGAGTGCGGCAAGCGTCCGCACATGACGCAATCCTCGCGCGGTCTGTTGGCGCGCTTCTTCAAAGTGCACCCCGGCTTCCTGGTCGACGACCCCGAGGGCTATCACACCGAACTGGTCTCCGACCTGCGCACCACCGAAGGCCAGCTTGATGTCTGGCTGCTGCAAGGCTCGGAACGTTTCGCCAGCGACCCCGAGGTGAGCGAAGTTCTGATCAAGGTGGCGCGCGACCATGACACGCGGCGCTGCCTGCTGCTGCTCGGCGAAATCCTGAACACGCCCGGACTCGCCGACCGCCTGTTCGAAGCTCTCGGTCCGGAACGCGCGCGCGCCGACAGCGCCGCGCCCAGGAGGCGAAACTTATGACCGGGAATATGACTGGCCCTTGGAATATGACTTGGTCCGACTTTTACCTGACCTGTTTCGCCGTCGGTTTTCTGCTGAGCGCGGTTTCGTTCATCGCGGGCGGACTGCGCTGGCACTTGCATCTGCCGCACGTTCCGCATGGCGGCGGCCATGTTGGCACCGGGCACGCACCGCTTCCCCATGCCGGCGCCGGCAATGGCGCGGCCGCGCACGCCGGCCGCCCCGCGCCGCTGTCGCCGTTCAACTTCATTACCTTGACGGCGTTTCTCGCCTGGTTCGGAGGAACCGGCTATCTGATTACGCTTTTCTCCAGCCTATGGTTCGCGCTCGGCCTGCTGATCGCCATGGCCGCCGGACTGTTCGGCGCCGCCATCGTTTTTCTGTTCCTCACTCGCGTGCTGATCTCGCGTGAGGAAAACATGGATTCCGCCGACTATGAAATGGTCGGCGTGCTGGGGCGAGTCTCCATGCCGGTCCGTGAAAACGGCACCGGCGAAATCATTTACTCGCAGGCGGGAACCAGGCGCACCTGCGGCGCCCGCAGCGAAAACGGAAGCGCGATTGAAAAGGGTGCGGAGGTAATGGTGGCGCGCTACGAGAAAGGCATCGCCTATGTCAAGCGCTGGGAGGAAATCAGCGGCGAGTAACGAGAGGTCATCTCATAATGAACCGAAGCAGTAGACTGCCAGGGCGCTCAGGGGCTAAAGCCCGCATCTCTATTGGCTCCGGACGGCACGGCTGAAGCCGTGCCCTTCCCAAAACCATTTATGAGATAGCTTCGAGTCGTTTGGATTGCTAAGAGCTAAAGGATAAGAGCCAAGAGCTGCCTCTATGAACCGTCGAATCTTCCATCTTGCGATCGTCTTCCTGTGGCTGGCGTTACCGCTCGTCGCGCTCCAGTACCGGCAGGTTTGGGACCAACTCCCGGCCCACGTGGCCACGCATTTCAACGCCGCCGGCCACGCCAACGGCTGGATGTCGCGCGACCAAGCCATCAAGTTCGGCGTGGGATTCATAGCATTTCTGCTGGCGATTTTCACTCCGCTCTTGCTCTACGTGGCTCGCCGCGGGGTGGATGCGTTTTCCTGGGCCCAGCTCGCCTTTTGCGCACTGGTTCTCGGATTCATGGTCGAAGTGAATCGGAGCATCGTGCACTACAACCTGCACGGCACGCCCTCGCTGCCGCCAGCGATGCTGATCGCGATTCCCATCGCGGCCGTTTTGCTGATCGCGATTTACATTGCATCCAGGCGCGAACCGGCGCTTCCTTACAGCGGGTCGCTGGAAAACGACCTGGAAAACGATCTTCTGGCGGAGGAAACGCATTCCGGACGAGCTTTCATCCTGCTCATTCTGCCGGCGGTGATCGTCCCCGCCATTATTGCCGCCTCGGTGCGCGTCCCGGCCCTGCGCCTTTCGATGGCCCTGGTCGGCCTGATCGGATTCGCCACTGTCGCCCTTGCCTGGAGCGGGTTCCAGTACCGTTTTCTCCGCCACGGCGTCGAGATTCGCGCCCTCGGTTTCCGCCTGCGCTCGATACCACGGCAGCAGATCCAGAGCTATGGCGCCGAATCCTGGAGCGCGTTTCGTGGCTACGGCATTCGCTGCGTCGGCAACATGCGGGCTTATGTCTGGTGCAACAAAGTCGTCCATATCAAGACTTCGAACGGCGAGGTTTTCCTCGGTCACAGCGATCCCGAACGCATCGTGCGCGATCTGAATATGGTGACGGGAGTTTTGACGCGTGGCTAGACAGGTCACAAAAACGCCGCACGCTGAGAACTGGCAACTGAGAACTGAGAACTGATTTTTCAGGAGGCACTATGTTCGGCATAGCAATGGAAATCTGGGTCATCGCGGGACTGATGGTTCTGGCCATTCTGTTCCTGATGAGCATGTTGGCCCGCTTATACCGCAAAGCGGGACCCAACGAGGCGCTGATTGTTTATGGCTTTCGCGGAACCCGCGTGGTCCAGGGACATGGCACCGTCATCTTTCCGATGATCGAAAACTGCAAGGACCTTTCGCTCGAACTGATGTCGTTCGACGTGGCTCCGCAGCAGGATCTCTACACCAAACAGGGCGTCGCCGTCACCGTCGAAGCGGTCGCTCAAATCAAAGTGAAGTCCGACAAGGAATCCATCCTTACCGCGGCCGAGCAGTTCCTCACCAAGACCGATCAGGAGCGCGAAGGCCTGATTCGACTGGTGATGGAAGGGCACCTCCGCGGCATCATCGGACAGCTCACCGTCGAGGAAATCGTCAAGCAGCCGGAGATGGTCGGCGACCGCATGAGGGCCACCTGCGCCGACGACATGAACAAGATGGGCCTCGAAGTGATTTCGTTCACCATTAAAGAGGTCCGCGACAAGAACGAATACATCACCAACATGGGCAAGCCCGACGTCGCCCGCATCAAGCGCGACGCCGACGTAGCCACTGCCGAAGCCGAGCGCGACACGGCCATCAAGCGCGCCATTGCGACTCGCGAAGCGGCGGTTGCCAGAGCGCAGGCCGATCAGGAACGTGTGCTCGCCGAGACGCTCTCCCAGGCCAAGCAAGCCGAATCGCAGCGCGACCTCGAGGTCAAAAAAGCGCAGTACCTCGAAGTCACGAAAAAGCAGCAGGCACAGGCCGACAAGGCGTACGACATTCAGACCAACATCATGCAGCAGCAGGTCACGACCGAAAGCGTGAGAGTGCAGCAAGTCGAAAAAGAAGGACAGGTGAAAGTTCAGGACGCCGAAATCAGCCGCCGCGAGAAAGAACTGATCGCGACGGTTTTGAAAGGGGCCGAGATCGAGCGTCAGCGCATCGAAACGCTGGCCGCCGCCGAGAAACAACGCCTGATTGCGGAAGCCGAAGGCCATGCGTCAGCGATTCGCGCGCAGGGAGAAGCCGAGGCCGAGATCATCTTCAAAAAAGGTGAAGCCGAAGCCAAAGCCATGAACGTAAAAGCCGCAGCCTTTCAGGAGTACAACCAGGCCGCGGTCCTCGACAAGCTGCTTACGGGCTTGCCGGAAGTCGTGAAAGCTCTGGCCGCGCCGCTCGCCAACGTGGACAAGATCACCATCGTCTCCACGGGCAACGGCGACACCGCTGGACTGAACAAGATCACCGGCGACATAACAAAGATGGCGGCGCAGGTGCCAGCCCTGTTCGAAACACTTTCCGGCATGCCGCTGGGACAGTTATTGGGCAAGGTCCGCCAAATCGGCGACAAAGCACCGAAGCCGGAGGAAAAGTAGTAGGCGGAGACGCCGGCGATACCCACAAAGAACGCGAATGAGTGGGGCACCCGTCGTTCCTAACGACTAACGACCGCGAATGACGAATAACGAACGACCAACGACTGACTTACACGAGGTGTTTTATGGCATTACTCGAGCGCGTTTCCACCTTAGTCCGGGCCAACCTCAACGACCTGATCGACAAAGCCGAGGAGCCCGAAAAGATGATCAAGCAAGTCATCCTCGACATGAACAACCAGCTTTTGCAGGTCAAGACGCAGGTCGCCATCGCCATTGCCGACCAGCACCTGCTGGAAAGAAAGAAACTCGAAAACGACGACAAGATCCAGGAATGGATGCGCAAGGCCGAGCTTGCCGTCGACAAGAAGCAAGACGACCTGGCCCGCGCCGCCCTGCTTCGCGTCGAAAGCTATCGCGATCTGAGCGCGAACTTCGCGCAACAGTCCGAAGACCAGAAAGCGCAGGTCGAGAATCTGAAGTCGGCCCTGCGCAATCTCGACCAAAAGCTGGCTGAGGCCAACGCCAAAGCCGATATGCTGATCGCGCAGCACCGCCGAGCGCGCGCTGCCAATCGAGCGACCGACGCGCAGTCCGGCATGAGCGCCGACTCCAAGTCGGCCACCTTCGACCGCATGAAAAAGAAAGTCGCCCGCGAAGAAGCGATCGGCGGAGCCAAAGCTCAACTCCTGGCCGACGACGTGGAAGACCGCCTCGCCGCCCTGGAAAAGGAAGACCGCATCGAGCAGTTGTTGACCGAGCTGAAGACGAAGCGCGGGGCCTAGAGCTGGTTTTATAAATGCTCTTACGGGAGTGGGAGTTAGGCCCTCAGGGGCTAAAGCCCGCATCAATTGCGGCCTGAACGGCACGGCTGAAGCCGTGCCCTACCCAAGACCTATTTATGAAACCAGTTCTAGCAAGAAACACGTAGAGGCGGACGCATTCGTCCGCCCCGCAAACTTTCCCGGCATTTCGGTCGAGCCCTATTTCGTGAAATTCGATGGAATCTGGGAAGTGAAAGGCGCGGACCACCTCAAGTCCGTCCTGGATGGCGGCAATTTGGCAGCATCCTGACGCGAGACGGCTCGTACTCCCATGCCAACGGCGCCGAATTCCTGCTACAAATAATCTCCTATGAGAATTCTCTTCATCGGTGGAACCGGAATCATCAGCACCGCCTGCACTGCGCTCGCCGCCGCGCGCGGCCTGGAGGTCACGCTGCTCAGCCGCGGACAGCATCGCGCGCAACTTCCGCCTGGCGTCAAAACTCTGATCGCCGACGTGAATGATCCGGCCCTGCTTCGGCAAATGGAGCATGAATCCTTCGACGTGGTCGTTGACTGGGTTGCGTTCACCCCCGCTGACATCGAACGTGACCTCAAACTGTTTCGTGGCCGCACCCGCCAGTTCGTGTTCATTAGTTCGACAAGCGCGTATCAAAAGCCGCAGACGCACTACTTGATGACCGAGTCCACTCCGCTGGCCAATCCCCACTGGGACTATTCGCGGAACAAGATTGCCTGCGAAGAGCGCCTGATGCAGGCCTATCGCGAAGAGGGATTCCCTGTAACCATCGTGCGGCCCTCGCTCACCTACGGCGACACGCAGATTCCGCTGGTGCTCAATAGCTGGCAGCAGTCGTACACGGCGGTCGATCGGATGCTCCGCGGCCAAAAGATGATTGTGCCCGGAGACGGCACTTCCCTCTGGGTGGTCACGCACAACACCGATTTCGCCAAAGGACTCGTCGGGCTCCTCGGACACGAGCAAGCCATCGGGCAGGCGTTTCACATTACGTCGGACGAAGTCCTGACCTGGGACCAGCTATTCCGCATCGTGGGTGCGGCGGTTGGCGTAGAACCGAAGCTCGTACACATTCCTTCCGACTTCATCATTGCTTGTGTGCCCGAACAAGAAGGGACGTTGATCGGTGACAAATCCGTGAGCGTGGTCTTCGACAACTCCAAGATCAAACGCTTCGTGCCTGGCTATTGCGCCACCACCACTTTCGCCGAAGGGGTTCGGCAATCGCTGACGTGGTTCAACGCCGATCCTTCGCGCAAGCAAATCGATCACCAGGTCAACGCCACCATGGACAAACTGATCGCCGCGTATGAGAGAGGGATGAGCGAAGCGGTTCGAAGCTTCGCATGAGAGATGAAATATCACGCGCTGGCTTTGTCAAGCAGCGGCAGCGGCTTTTCGTTGGTCGCTGACGTCTCCAACTCCAACTGCTCTTGCCCGCTGAGCGCGGAAACCTTTCCCCGATAGCTCTTCAGGTGCCGCTGGGCGGTCTCGAACGCTTCCTGCGCTTTGTTCAGATTCTTGCCCACGTTTTCAAACTGGTTCTGGAAAAAGTCGAAGGACTTCTGCGCCTTGGCCAGTTCGGCGCGGCTCTTCTCGAAGCGGCTGGCGACTTCGTACCACTTATGCACCAGGGAAATGGTGTGCAACGTCATCAGCAAGGTGTTGGGTGAGACGGGAAAGACATGCTGCTCATTCATCCAATCGCCCAGTTCGCGGTTGCGGACCACTTCCATGTAAAGCGTCTCGCTCGGCAGATACATAAGAGCGATTTCGGTTGTGCCATTCTCCGGTTGGATGTACTGCTGAATGCGCTTGGTTTCCGCCTTCATCACCCGCACCAGTGCGACGCGGGCTTCGGCGATTTCGTCTTCGTCGTTGCTTTCGAAGAGCGCAATCACCTGCTCGCGCGGAAACTTGGCATCGATCGGCAGCTTGCGGTCGGGGAAATAGATGACGGCGTCGGCGCGCCCTCCGCCCTCGCCCGGCGAGGCCTGCAGGGCGAACATGTGCGCAGGCAGGAAGTCGGCGAGCAGGCGTTCCAGGCTCGCTTCGCCGAACTGGCCGCGCAGATGCGGAAGTTTCAGCAGGTTGTTCAGATCGTTAATCGAGTGGCCGAGCGCGCCCACTTCGCGCAGCTGTTCTTCCGCGGCCTTCAAGTGTTGCTGAACTTTTTCGAACTGCGCAAACCCCTCTTTAATGTTCTCGTCGAGTTTCAGCTGCACTTGCTCGGTGATCGCCATCAGCTTCGAGTCGACGCGATCCCGAATCGAGTCGAGGCTCTGCGCGGTCTGCTGATTCAGGCTCTGAAATTCGACCTTGAGTTGCTGCGTGGTGAGCAGCAAAGAGCTAGTCATCTCGCTGCGGCCATCGCTCAAACTGCGGTTTTGTTCTTCCCGTCCCGCGGCGAGTTGCTGCTCCACCGAGCTGCGAATCTCTGAAAACCCGTGCTGGATGCGGTCTGTGACCTGCTGGCGGAGGTCCCCTTTAGTCTGCTCCAGCCTACTGGCCATATCGGCAGTCGCGGCACTGAACTTCTGGCCAAGGCTCGAGCCAAGCCTTTCGATCTGACCTGCAACTTCCGCCTTTGCATCGACTTGCGCGGCAGCCGAAACGCGGCGCAGCAAAACGGCCGAGAACCCAAGCAGGACAAGGGTTCCGGCGAGCACGGTAACCAGCAGTATGGTCTCCATAGTAAGTAGCTGAGCTGAATTCTAGAAGCTAGCGTGAGAGATGGAAAGCGGAACTTTCGCGGCGATCCCCGCGCCGGAACTCTGAACCAACGCTCATGCTAAGGGCCCTGGCGGTTTCATTCGCGATGTTGGCGGTCAATCCCAGCCCCTGCGCGGCGGAAACCAGGGCGCCCGCAGTCGATGTCTGTAAGATCGCGGTTCATAACGTCGTTTGTAACAGCGCTAGCAGCGTGTTGCCCATCCCCCAATCGGACTCGGCGGCCGCGTCTTCCCATGGGGAGGACTCTGCCGCCGAGAACGAACTTCTCGAAGCGGTAAACAAGAGCCGCGAACTGGCCGGCGTGCCGCCGTTGCGCCGGAATGAAAATCTGCGCGAAGCAGCGCTGGCGCACGCCCGGCGGATGGTGGAGCGCGAGCGTCTGGAGCACCAGTTTTCCGGTGAGCCCTCCCTGCTGGAAAGAATTGCACAAGTCGGCCCGACGGTGGTTCCAAAGACCGGCGCACTGAAGGACGCGCTGAAAGTCGATCGCGCGGGAGAGAACATTGCCAACGCAACCTGTGCTCCGGGCGCGAATGAAGTCCTGATGCGCTCGGCTCCTCATCGGCGGAACCTGCTCGACCCTGGATTCAATGTCGCGGGCGTGGCGGCCATTTGGAGCCATGGCCGGCTGTACGTGGTTCAGGATTTCGCGCACGAGGTTCCGTCGTATTCCGCCGCGCAGAGCGGACAATTAGTGGGCCGAGCCGTCGCTGAAGTACGTCAAAAGTCAGGACTGCCTGAACTCGTCCAACTCACGCCGCCGAATCTTGATGCAGCGGCGTGCTCGCTGGCTAGAGAGAGCCGTCCGAACGCACGCCTGCTCGCGACCGCTTACGAGAATCGACGAATCATTACTTACACGCAGAGCCGCCCGGAAGTCCTGCCACAAGGCGCGCTGCGGCTGCTGCGCGACCCCGGCGTTCAACAGTTTGCGGTCGGCGCTTGCTATGCGCGCAATGCGGCGTATCCGACGGGGATGTACTAGGTCGCGATTCTTCTCTACTGATGATTCCAACCCGGCCGCGGCATTCGCGGGCGGGGGCGCCCGCGCCACACAAATTCAGGCCTCTTTTCATACGTCGATGAAGCGTTTTCTAAATTCCGCGCTCGGCATGATGCAGGTCTCGGATTGCCCGAAGACGCGGTAGCGATTTCGCGCGATCAGGTCGTAGCCGAGTTTCAACAGGCCGTCTGGAAGCACGCGGAACGCCCACGACAGCGGCCCACGAATGCCCAAAGTCTTTAAGACGAACGACGCAGCACCTGACTTCGACAGCAGCACGGGCGATTCCGAGCGATAGTTCACAACGACATAGACCGTGTCCAAACTCTCCGCATTCCCGCCAAGCCGCGGCAAAACAGATCGCGCTGTGGGGCTCTGAAGAGATGCAAAGGCAAAGACGGCGCGGGTATCACGCCGCAACACGAACTGGTTCAGCCGATTGCACAGCCCGCATACTCCGTCGTAAAGGATGAGGTGTTCGCCTCGCGCCGGAACCAACGCTGGCAGAGCCAGTTCGGTCATGGGTCGCAATTCTTGTCGCAATTCTTCTCCACCAAAATCATCGACTTGGCGTTTGGTCACATCCATGAAGAGTCAATCCGAGTCTAACGCATCGACCCCTCGGCAGCCTCGCGGACAGGAGTGTCCGCGCTACATATAAGGCAAGGGCGGCTCGCTTTCGGGCCACCTTTCAAGTCCAGTGCGATATTCTCTTAAGAAGTAACTCCTCCAAAATGAGCGAAAGCGGTCAGACCATAAGCACGAACTGGTGGAAAACCTGGCTGTCAGATCGCGTGGCCGAACTGCGGCAGCGCGAGGATCAGATCTTTCTGGTTTTGGCGCTGGTGATCGGCGCATTGACGGGCGCGGCGGTCGTCGCCTTCATCGTGCTGACGGAACGCTTGGGAATGCGGCTCTACCCGGTCGGCGGCGCTCCGTGGCGGCGGCTGTTCTTCCCGGTCGGAGGCTCGCTCGGAATCGGCTACCTGCTATATCGCTATTTCCCCAATGCGCGCGGCAGCGGCGTGCCACAGACCAAGGCGGCTTTGTTCGCGCGCGAAGGACGCATCACGCTGCGCACCGTGCTGGGCAAATTCTTCTGCACATCGGCAACGCTCGCCAGCGGAATCCCGTTGGGGCGCGAAGGGCCTTCGGTGCAAGTGGGCGGGGGCATTGCTTCCGTGCTCGGACGGCTCGTCGGCCTGCGCACCGAGCAGGTCAAGAACCTGATCCCGGTGGGAGCGGCTGCGGCCATTGCGGCCGCGTTCAATACGCCTCTGGCCGCCGTGCTGTTTGCGCTCGAGGAGATCATGGGAGATCTCCACGCGCCAGTGATGGGCGCGGTGGTGCTGGCCTCGGCGACTTCGTGGATGGTGTTGCGCCTCCTTCTTGGCAATCACCCTCTCTTCAAGGTTCCGCAATATCAACTGGTCCATCCGGCCGAGTTTGCGGTCTATGCCGTGCTCGGCGTGGCGGGCGGCCTGGTTTCGGTGGCCTTCACCAAGCTCTTGCTGGGCATGCGGGCGCGCTTCCTGCGGTTCCCGCAGAAAACGCTGTGGTTTCAACCGGTGGTGGGAGGGCTGCTGGTCGGGTCGATCGGCTGGTTTGTGCCGCAGGTTCTGGGCGTGGGTTATGGGTTTGTCGGCGATGCGTTGAACGGAAATATGGCGTTCAAGATGATGTTGCTGCTGGTGGTCCTGAAACTTATCACCGTTACCACCAGTTATGCCTCGGGCAATGCGGGCGGTATCTTCGGCCCCGCCCTGTTCATCGGCGCCATGTTGGGAGGCACGGTGGGAACGGTGGCGCATCGTTTGTTCCCCGCCTACACCGCGACGCCGGGCGCTTATGCGCTGGTCGGGATGGGCGCGGCCTTCGCGGGGATCGTACGCGCTCCAATGACCTCGGTGCTGATGATCTTCGAGATGACGCAGGACTATGCCGTGATCGTTCCACTCATGATTGCGAATCTGGTCAGTCTTTTCATCGCTTCTCGCTTGCAGCACGCGCCCATCTACGAAGCGCTCGCCGTGCAGGATGGCATACACCTGCCGAGGGCGGAGACGCGCCGGCGATATGGCGAGCGTCAAGTAAGAAAAGTAATGCAGGCTGTGAACCAAGTGCTGCCAGGCGAGATTACGGTTCGAGAAGCGCTGGGTCGGGTTCGAGCGAGCGAGATCCGGTCGTGGCTGGTGGCGGATCGACGAGGCGTGATTGGGGTTATCAGTCTTGCGCGGCTGGAACAAGAACTGGTGGAAGGCGCGGATCAGAAGGTCGGCAAATTGGTGGAAGCCGTGGTGTTTCCGCACGTCCATCCCGACCAAGGGATTGATTTGGCGCTCGAGCGCATGGGGGCAAACCAGATCGAAATCCTGCCCGTGGTGAACCGCGCCGACATCCACAAACTGGAAGGCGTTGTGACGCTGCAGGATGTTTTGCACGCATACGGTGTTAACCACACCTGAGCGTGGGGATTTAGTCGCAGAATCCAACTTGCATCGATGCTCATCTATGCAGCATGAACATGGATAGTCTTGTAGAACCCCTCTCGTCGCATCCACCGCTAGGTGGAAGTTTGCTGGAGGAACCGGCGCACGCCGCGGCGGTCGAATCTGGCGACGCCGGGTTGCTCGACTCGTACTCGCGGGCGGTGACGGCCGCGGTCGAAAGAGTCAGTCCGTCGGTGGTAAACGTCGAGGTGCATCAGGCGCAGCGCCCAATGAGCGGGAGAACGCGTTCCGGCGAGCCACGTTCCGGCGAACCACGTTCCGGCGAACCACGCGAGCGCCGTGGCGGCGGCTCGGGTTTCGTCTTCACCCCCGATGGATTGATTCTCACCAATAGCCACGTCGTGCACGACGCCACGCGGATCGAGGTGACGCTGGCCGATGGACGGCGCGCTCCCGCTCACACCGTCGGCGACGACCCGGCCACCGATCTTGCCGTCATTCGCATTGATGCTTCCGGATTGCAAGCCGTCTCGCTGGGCGATTCGCAGCAACTGCGGCCGGGGCAGATGGCGATTGCCATAGGGAATCCCTACGGATTTCAATCCACCGTGACGGCAGGAGTGATCAGCGCTTTGGGGCGGTCGCTGCGTTCGTATTCGGGACGATTGATCGAAGATGTGATTCAGACCGACGCCGCACTGAACCCGGGAAATTCTGGCGGGCCGCTCGTCGATTCGCGCGGTCAAGTGATCGGAGTCAATACGGCGATTCTGCCGGCGCAAGGAATCTGTTTTGCGATCGGAATCAATACCGCAAAATTCGTCGCCAGCCGCTTGCTACGCGATGGACGCATCCGGCGCAGCTACATCGGCGTCTCGGCGCAAACGGTTCCCATCCATCGCCGGGTGGTGCGCTTCTATGGTTTGGCGCGGGAAACCGGGGTGGTGGTGGTTGGAATTGAGGATCGCAGCCCGGCGCGGACCGCGGGCTTGCGCGAAGGCGACGTCATCGTGGCGCTCGACGACAAGCCGGTGGCCGGCGTGGACGACCTGCATCGTCTGTTGACCGATGCTCAAGTCGGTGCGCGGTGCGCGTTGACGGTGATTCGCCACACTGAGAGGCTGGTCCTGCCGATATTTCCCGAAGAGGCACGCTAGCAGGCTGCGGAAAGAGTCGCGTTCCATGCGGCAGCGGCCCTCAGCGGCTGAAGCCGTTGATGAAAACACGCCAGTTATGCAGCGCTGAAGCGCTGCTCCACCCAAAATCAAGTGCAACATCGAGTTTTTCCGCAGCCTGATAGCTAGGAACCTACTATTGCCGGTGGCCTCTCCTATCGCATTGCACGCACGGGATTTCGTGTGTTAGTTTCGACTCGGAGAGTTCCGCTTGCGACACACGGTTCCGGCGGGGATGGAGCGCAAGGAAACGGACGTTTACCTGCGGCTCGATTCGGCGCGCCTTCCCCAGCATATCGCCATTATCATGGACGGAAACGGGCGTTGGGCCCGGCGACGGCACATGCCGCGCGTCGCCGGACACCGCGCCGGCGTGGCCGCTGTGCGTTCCACGGTCGAAACCGCCGCGCGCATCGGCATTCCGGCGTTGACGCTCTATGCCTTCTCCGAGGAGAACTGGAAGAAGCGTCCGAAGACGGAAGTCGATTTCCTCATGCGCCTGCTGTGCCGCTATCTCAAAGCGGAAATCAAGACGCTCAACGAAAACAATATCCGTTTGAAATACATCGGACGGCGGCATGAGCTGCCGGATTCGGTGCAGCGCGAAATGGCGGAAGCGAGCGACGCCACATCGAAAAATACCGGAATGCTGCTGACGCTGGCGCTGAATTACAGCGCACGCAGCGAGATTGTCGACGCCTTTCGCTCGCTGGCCGAGGCTGCGGCCCGCAACGGCGGCCTCGATCATATCCAGATCGACGAGCAATCGATCAGCGACCATCTCTACACGCGCGGCCTGCCCGATCCCGACTTAGTAATTCGCACCAGCGGCGAGATGCGGCTGAGTAACTTCCTGCTCTGGCAGCTGGCTTATGCGGAGATCTATGTGACGCCGACGTTGTGGCCCGATTTCCGCGGCGTGCAACTGCTCGAGGGCATTGAGGAATATCAGAAGCGCGACCGCCGCTATGGCGGACTGGGGCCGGACGGGCATGCTCCGCAGCCTGCGCCCCCGCGGGCGCACGCCGAGGCGAAACGTTGATTAGCACGTGCGCTGCCCCACGACTTGCACCAAAGACTTCGACAATTGGTCTCATAGATGGTTTTCACAGCAAGCGGCGAGGGCCTCAGGGGCTAAAGCCCTCGTTTTTATTGGCGGGTAGCGGCACGGCTGAAGCCGTGCCCTTCCCAAAAACCATTTATGTGACGAGTCCTAGTCGAACCGTAACCCTGTCCCCATGATCAAGCGCGTCGCGACCGCCGTAGTTCTAATTCCCCTGGTGTTGCTGCTGGTGCTGAAGGCGCCGCTTTATGTGCTGGCCCTGGTGGCCGGAGCAATCGCCCTGTTGGCTATCGTCGAATTCTTGAAGCTGGTAACGCATTACGGAATCCAACCCCTGGGGCTGGCGACGTATGCCTTCGTCGCACTCTTCTTTGTGTTTGTGATTGTCGCATCCAGCAATCGCACGCCGCTGGTGGAGACTACGGCCATACTCTATGGGCTGGCGCTGGCGGCGGCGCTCGCACCATTTGTGTTTCTGACTGTCTCCATGCGGCACGCCGATTTAGCGAGCGGCTATCCGGCGGCGGCGGCTTCGACGTTTGCCTTTGCGTATATTGCGATCCCGATGGCGCTGCTGGTTGCGATCCGCCAGCAACCCGCCGGAGCGATCTGGACGATCTACACACTCCTCGCCGTCTGGGCGGGAGACATCTTCGCCTATTTCGTTGGCAAATCGCTGGGGCGGCATCGCATGTCGCCGCACATCAGCCCGAAGAAAACCTGGGAAGGCGCGGTGGCGTCGATCCTGGCCAGCGTAATCGTCGGCACGCTGTGGTTTCAGCACGCGCCCGGAATCAGCGCCACGCTGCTGCGAACTGGATTGATTGACCGCCGCGATGGCATGTTCGGTTTGGAGCAGCCGCACCTGTGGCCTATCATTCTGCTGTCGGCGGCCGTCAACCTCGCGGCGCAGTTGGGCGATCTGGTCGAGTCCCTGATCAAGCGCGGCGCCGGAGTGAAAGATTCCGGCACGATTCTCCCCGGCCACGGAGGCATGCTCGACCGCATCGACGCCATGCTGTTCGCGGTGCCGGTGGTGTGGGCGTATGGCGCGTGGCGGCTGATGCAGTAGGCAGAGCCGCCGCGTATGCTGCGTAACGGGCCGGTTGCCGATGGGGAGGTCAGAGGTTAGAGGTCAGAGTGCAGAGGTTAAAACCAAAGTGCTTCGTTTTTCACCTCTTCAATCTAACATGCAAGATCCAGCTCTAGGGTCGTGTTCCGGAAATACGCGGTTTAAGTCTGCGGGCATGTTTTATGCAGCACGCAAGCGTTGGACGCTGCAAACAAAATGGATAGAACTGGTTTCATAAATGCCTTTCAACCCGGAAGGCACATCCCTCAGGGGCTAAAGCCCGCGTGTTTATTGGCTCTGGGCGGCACGGCTGAAGCCGTGCCCTTCCCAAAACCATTTATGAAGCCAGCTCTAGGTCCTCAGGATGACAGGATCAACTTATGGAAATGCACAAGCAATTACAGCGGCCGGCAAGCGACAAGGCCCGCCGGATTTCTCTTTCGGGATTTAACCTGCTTAATTCTCCGCGTCTCAATAAGGGAACAGCCTTCTCGGATCGCGAACGCGATGTATTTGGCCTGCACGGTTTATTGCCACCGCATGTGGGGAGTCTTGAAGAACAGATGGAGCGCCGGATGCAAGCATTCCGGGAGCAGCCGAACGCCTTCCATAAATACGCCTTTCTCCGCGAACTGCAGAATACGAACGAGACGCTGTTCTATGCGCTCTTAGTGCGCAATATCGAAGAGATGCTCCCCGTGGTGTATACCCCAACTGTGGGTGAGGGTTGCCAGCGCTTCAGTGAGATATGGAGAAAGCCACGAGGTTTGTTCCTCAGCTATCCGAATCGACATCGTATCGATCAGATCCTGAGTCATTCGCGTTACGACGGTGTGAAATGCATCGTGGTGAGCGATGGGGAACGAATCCTGGGGCTCGGCGATCAAGGTGCCGGAGGCATGGGTATCCCCATCGGGAAGATGGCCCTTTACACCGCGCTCGGCGGCATCCATCCGGAGCATTGCCTTCCGATTCTGCTCGATGTGGGAACGGACAATGAGGACAGGTTAAAGAGTCCAATTTACATCGGATGGACGCATCATCGCGTCCGCGGCGAAGAGTACGACGCTTTCGTCGATGTTTTTGTAAACAGCGTGAAGAAGCGCTGGCCGCACGTTCTTTTGCAATGGGAGGACTTTGCCGGTTCGAATGCCGCTCGACTTCTGGCTCGCTACAAAGACCAACTCTGCACTTTTAACGACGATATTCAAGGCACGGCGGCGGTAGCGGCCGCGACGCTGCTCTCTGCGATCAACGTTACGGGCGTGCCACTGGAGCAACAGAAGATCGTTGTATTTGGCTTCGGAACCGCGGGCATAGGCATTACCAACCTGTTAGAACAGTTCATGCATGACAAGGGCATTCCGAAGGCGGAAGCTCGCAATCGCTTCTACGGTGTCGACCGCTACGGCCTGATCACGGAAAAGGGCAAAGAGGTGCGGCCCGAGCAACTGCCCTACGCGCGCAAAGAACCGGAAGTGCGGGGATGGAGACAGCCGAATGGAGAGATCGCCTTGCTGGATGTGATTCGCCATGCCCAGCCTTCTGTCCTCATCGGAGTGTCTGGTCAAGCCGGAGCCTTCACGGAAGATGCGGTGCGCGAAATGGCCAGGAACACAGATCGACCCGTCATCTTCCCGCTTTCGAACCCCACCGCACGCTGCGAAGCAACTCCTCAGGACTTGGTGAATTGGACCGAAGGACGGGCGCTGATCGGTACCGGGAGTCCGTTCGAACCGGTGACGATTTGGGGGAAGAAGGTTCGCGTCGACCAGACCAATAACTCGTACATATTTCCCGGGCTTGCTCTCGGGATTGTTGCCTCCCGAGCCAAACGCGTCACCGATGCGATGGTCATGGCTGCGGCCAAGGAATTGGTACGTCTGGTCCCGACACAAAAAGATAAGAAGGCAAGCCTGCTGCCGTCACTTTCGGATTCGCGTCAGCTAAGTCGCTCCATCGCACAGGCCGTGGGTCGCCAGGCCATGCAAGATGGCCAGGCGCAGGTTGCCAGCGAAGATAGCCTGGAACGAGAACTCCAAGCGAATATATGGGAACCGGTGTACGTGCCGTACGAACGCAAAGCCGCGAAGCCGTGAGATGGCGAGCCTTGAGATGGTGATCGGGGAGACGAAGGCGGGCAAGAATGCACGTCCGGATTGCCCGTTACTCGCCAGATGGGACTCTTTTTGCCCTAGACCGACCAACCTATGCTCAGTCGTGTGGCTGCGTGATAGAAATCATAGACAATAAGGGTCTTGTCAATGAAAATCTTATGCGCATCACTCCAAGCGGGAGTCGCGCCATGACCAATGACCGTCCTTGGCTTCGCTTTTACGGGAAGGTTCCCCGCAGCATAGATTACCCGGAGATCACGCTGTACGAAGCTATCGCTTCGACCGCCGGACGAGTGCCGGATGCCATGGCATGGGATTTTTTTGACACGGCATCCTCTTATCGCAATTTCCTTGCGGAGATCGACCGCTTTGCCAACGCCCTCGCCGCTCTGGGTCTGGAGCGGGGCGAGCGGTTTCTCATTTCCATGCCGACGTCGCCGCAGGGAATCATCGCTTTCTATGCAGCCAATAAACTTGGTGCGGTGCCAGCGATGATCCACCCCCTCTCCACCGGACCGGAGATCGAGCAGTTCCTCAATGCAAGCAGCGCGCGAATGGCGCTCACACTGGATGCCTTTTACCCCACCTTTGCAGCCGTTGCACCGAGCCTGCCCCTCGAGCATTTGATTTTGGCCCGCATCCCCGATTACTTATCGGTGCCAAAGAGGTTGGGGTTCTGGCTCACCAAGGGACGCACGATCAGGAAAGTGCCCTTTGACCGGCGCGTGCACTGGTGGGCGAACCTTATGCGCTCCCGCCATGAAGCTGTGCAACGTGCACTGGCCTCCACGGACGATCCTGCGGCAATCCTGTTCTCAGGCGGCACTACCGGAACCCCAAAAGCCATAGTGCTCTCAAACCGTAACTTCATCACAGAAAGTCTGCAGCTCGCCGCGTGGGCGGACATCAAAGAGGGTGATTCGATCATCGCGATTCTCCCGATCTTCCATGGCTTTGGCCTCGGCGGGTGCGTGAACGCCTTCTTGATGGCGGGCGCGAAATCGATCCTCGTGCCGGTGTTCAAGGCAAAGAATGTGGCGAAGCTGGTCCGAACGAAGCGCCCGAGTGTGCTGGCTGGCCCGCCGACGCTCTTTGACGCACTCTCAAGGGACCGAACGTTTAGGGAATCGGATCTTTCCTGCTTACGCTCGACGGTCTGCGGTGCCGATACGCTTCCACGTCCGCTGAGGGCAAGTTTCAACACCCTGTTGAGAGACCGTGGGAGCAATGCCGCAATGAATGAAGGCTACGGGCTGACGGAATCGGTTACCGGGATCATGGCATCGCCAATCAACGAGATCAGAGAAGGGTCGATCGGAATTCCCTTTCCCGACATGCTGGCGAAGATCTGCAAACCGGATACAACTGAGGAAGTGGCGCCACATGAGGAAGGGGAGATATGCATCTCAGGGCCGGCAGTAATGGTCGGCTACCTCAACGATCCCGCCGCTACGGCAGAGACCTTGAAGGTGCACCCCGACGGCCGCACATGGCTTCACACCGGCGACCTCGGAACGATGGATGAGGACGGTTTCTTCTATTTCCGCATGCGGCTGAAACGGATGATCAAATGCTGTGGGTTCAACGTTTATCCCACCCAAGTCGAGGCCATCCTCTACCAGCATCCGTTAGTAGCTCAAGCTTGCGTGGTCGGCGTACCTGATCCTGTCAGCGGTGAACTCGTGAAAGCCTATATTGTGCTGAAGGACGTCTCGCGTGAGAATGCCGATATGGAGAAGGCACTCATAGAGCACTGCCGCAAACAGTTGATTAAATGGTCGTGCCCGCGCGAAATCGAGTTCAGGCGCGATCTTCCGAAAACGCGCATTGGGAAAATTGACTACAAAGCGCTGATCCGCGAGCACATTGCCAGCCCCGGCTAGAAAGAGGGCTTTTTCATGCAAAACGACGAGAGCTACTCCCATGGAGGCGACCGCATCGCCGCGGCGCTCAAGGCGCACGGCGTCTCTTTCGTCTTCACATTGTGCGGTGGGCACATCTCTCCAATTCTTACCGGGTGCAAGGCCCGTGGCCTGCGCGTCGTGGATTGCCGGCATGAAGCCACCGCGGTATTCGCGGCCGATGCTGTGTCGCGGCTAACCGGGATTCCCGGTGTTGCCGTGGTGACCGCCGGGCCGGGCCTGACCAACACCATCACAGCAGTCAAGAATGCGCAGCTCGCCCAATCTCCGGTCGTAATATTTGCGGGTGCGGTGCCCACAGTGCTTCGAGGACGAGGCGCGCTGCAGGATATCGACCAGCGACGGCTGGTCGCGCCGCACGTAAAGTTGTTCAGGAGAGTAAGGCGCGTTTATGAACTCGGACGTGCAGTAGAAGAGGGGTTCGCAGTCGCATGTGAAGGTCTGCGCGGCCCGGTGGTCATCGAGTGCCCGGTTGACCTCCTCTACCCTGAAGAGAACGTCAGGCAATGGTATGACGATGCGGTCGGGAAGGGCACATCCTTTCAAGATCGACTTCTGCGCCGGTATCTCAACCGACATTTCGTGAGGATGTTCACGGGCAGCGACGATGCCCCCGCATCGCGCAAACGGGAGGTTTCGGTGCCCACACCTTCACACTCCAGTGTGGCATCAGCCGCCGCGGCAATTGCAAAAGCCGAGCGGCCGGTGATAGTAATCGGCAGCCAGGCGCTTTCGATCGCCGGCGAGGCCGATCATATCGCCGAGGCGGTCTCGCAGCTCGGAATTCCCGTGTATCTGTCAGGCATGGCGCGGGGGTTGCTCGGCCGCGAGCACCCGCTGCAAATGCACCATGCCCGCCGCAAAGCACTTCGTGAATCGGATTGCGTCATCCTTGCAGGAGTCCCCTGCGATTTCCGACTCGATTATGGCCGCCTGATACGCCGATCAGCCAAGCTTGTCGCCGCAAATCGCAGCGCGGCGGAAGCGCGCATGAATCGGCGGCCGACGATCGCGGCTGTCGGCGACCCAGGACGCTTTCTTCAGCGCCTGGCTGCGGACTCGCAGGTCTCACGGACAAATTGGCACGATTGGATCGCGAAGCTTCGGGACCGTGACCTGGCGCGGGAAGCTGAGATCAATAACCGGGCTTGCGCTCAGGGTAGTCTCGTGAATCCGATTAGGTTCCTACAAGAACTCGACAAGGCCGCCGACGGCAACGCGATCTTGATAGCTGATGGCGGAGACTTCGTCGCAAGCGCGTCCTATATAGTCCGGCCGCGCCGCCCGCTAGCCTGGCTCGATCCAGGGGCCTTCGGCACGCTAGGCGTCGGAGCCGGTTTCGCGCTGGGCGCAGCCCTTACACACCCCGGAAGCGAAGTCTGGATCCTTTTTGGTGACGGCGCATTCGGATACGGGCTTGCCGAGTTGGACACCTTCGTGCGCCACCGCATTCCCGTGGTCGGCGTCGTGGGAAACGATGCGAGTTGGTCCCAGATTGCACGCGAGCAAGTAAAACTCCTTAAAGACGATGTCGGTACGGTGCTTGGCCGCACCGATTACCACGCGGTGGCGGAAGGGTTCGGCGCCGCCGGTCTTCTCGTGAAGCAGGACAATGAGGTGTCCGACGCTCTTGCGGCGGCTCGGGAGATCGCCAGATCGGGCAGGCCGGTGCTCATGAACATCTGGCTGGACAAGTCTGACTTTCGAGAGGGATCGGTCTCAATGTAAACCATCCCACCTTAAATGGAGGTGCCACTTGCGGGACGGCTACGCTGCCCACGGACCGCATAGTAGTTGGATGGTCGGCCGAGCGGAAGCTAACGGTTCATTACTACTCGGTCGACAGCCCGCCTTGGGGCCCCGATGCCGTCCCTGGTGGTTGAAGCCGAACCGCGCCTCCATCCCGTACAATGGATTCCTACCTGACTCCCGCATGAAACGCATCGCCATCCTGGGTTCAACGGGCTCGATCGGCCGCAGCACTTTGAGTGTGGTCGAAAGCTATCCCGACCGCTTTCAAGTCGCCACGCTGGCGGCCGGCAACAATGCTGAACTTGCCTTTGAGCAAGCGGTTCGCTGGAAACCGCGTGTCTTCTCGATGGCTAAGGAGCAGGACGCCGACGCGCTCCGCGTCAAACTTCGCGGCGCCGGCCTCTCCGGCATTGAAGTCGTGCATGGCGCCGCGGGCACGGTTCTAACGGTTTATTATTACTCGGTTGACAGCCCGGCTTGGGGCCCCGCTGCCGTCCCTTGTGGTTGAAGCCGAACCGCGCCGCCATCCCGTACAATGGACTTCTACCTGACTTTCGCATGAAACGCATCGCCATCCTGGGTTCGACGGGCTCGATCGGCCGCAGCACTTTGAGTGTGGTCGAAAGCTATCCTGACCGCTTTCAAGTTGCCACGCTGGCGGCCGGCAACAACGTCGAACTCACCTTTGAGCAAGCCGTGCGCTGGAAGCCCCGCGTCCTGTCGCTGGCCAAGGAGCAAGCTGCCGCAACCCTCCGCGCCAGACTACGCGGCGCGGGCCTCTCCGAGATTGACGTCGTGCATGGCGCCGCAGGCACAGTACGCGTGGCGACCCATCCCGAGGTGGATTTCGTGGTCAGCGCGATTGTGGGCGTCTCCGGCCTGGAGGCGACCTACGAAGCGGTGCGGGCAGGGAAGTCCGTCGGCCTGGCCAACAAGGAATGCCTGGTAGTGGCGGGCGAGTTGATCACCGCCGAGGCGCGGAAACAAGGCAAGGCGCTGCTGCCGATCGACAGCGAACATAACGCCGTCCACCAGTGCTTGCGCGGCGGGCGGATGGACGGGGATGCCAACGAGGTCGAGCGCATCTGGCTTACCGCTTCCGGCGGGCCATTTCTGAAGACCCCCAAGTCGAAATTTGCATCCATTACGGTGCAACAGGCGCTCAACCATCCCACCTGGAAGATGGGGAAAAGGATCACCATCGACTCGGCAACTCTGATGAACAAGGGGTTCGAGGTGATCGAGGCCTGCCGGCTCTTTAACGTGCCGCCCGAGCGCGTGCAAGTCGTTGTGCATCCGCAGTCTACGATCCATTCTCTGGTCGAATTCGTGGATGGCAGCATACTTGCTCAGATTTCCGTGACCGATATGCGTCTGCCCATTTTGTATGCGCTGACGTATCCGGAGCGGATTCCCTCGGAGTTGCGCTTCTCGATCGGTGACTTAAGGCATCTGGATTTCTGCCCCCCGGATATGAGTAAATTTCCTTGTCTCGGTTTAGCCTACGAAGCCGCGGCAGCCGGAGGCGCAAAAACCATCGCACTGAACGCCGCCGACGAGGTCGCGGTGGCCGCGTTTCTGGACGGGCAGATCGGATTCGAGGACATTCCTCGGATCATCGAAGAGACAATGGCTGCAACGCCCGCCGGACATTTGGAATCTATACAGAAGGTACTTGCTCTGGATACCGAGGCCCGCCTTTTGGCAAGAGAAGTTGCGCAGCGCCGCCGCCGCAAGGGATCGCCCATCGGGGCCATTTCGCAATAGAAAGTTTGGAGTAGTCTAAAGAATGATGCCGCAGCTTCTGTCCATCCTCCACACCATCTTCGTCATGGGCATCGTGCTCGGATTCATGATCCTGATTCATGAGTTCGGCCACTTCGCCGTCGCCAAGTATTTCGGCGTCCGGGTGGAAGTGTTTTCCATCGGCTTCGGCAAGCGGCTGCTGGGCTTCACCAAAGGCGAGACCGACTATCGCATCAGTGCCATTCCGCTGGGCGGGTACGTGAAGATGTCGGGCGAGAACCCGATGGACGACCGCACCGGCGATCCGGGAGAGTTTCTCTCGCATCCGCGCTGGCAGCGTTTTTTCATAGCCCTGGCCGGACCGGCGATGAACGTCATGCTCGCCGTCGCCCTGCTCACCGGTGTCTACATGTTGCATTATGAATACCCCGCCGATCTCGACGAGCCGGCCGTTGTGGGATGGGTGAACCCAAATACTCCCGCTGAAAAGGCAGGAATCCAGAGAGGCGACAAGATTGTCCGGGTCGAGGACATCGCGAATCCGAATTGGGAGCAACTGGAAGCCAAAGCGATGCTCAGCCCGAATCAGCCCCTGAAATTCGGCATTGAGCGCGACGGCAAAGTCTCGGAGAAGATCCTGGTTCCGGAGCCGCTCGGGTCCTATCAATACGGCGCCATCGGTTGGGTGCCGCAGGAGTCCACAGGTGCTTTGACGCTCGTCGAACCCGGAATGCCCGCCGACAAGGCCGGGATCAAGATCGGAGACCAGATCCTCTCCGCGAACGGGCAGGACATTCCCCACCTGGGAGCGCTCATCCAGCTTTTGAACCGCACCAAAGATCAGCCTCTCGAACTGGTGATTCTCCGCAACGGCCAGAAACTACCCGTCACGGTGAAACCGGCCCTTTCGCCGGGAGGAGGCGCCCAAGGGCCAGCCTACCGGATCGGCGTCGCCAGCCTTCCTACCAAAGTGATCAAGCTCAATTTCTCGGACGCGCTGCAGCGCTCTCTATCGGACAACAAGAGAAGCTCTTTCCTCATCCTTGAGTTACTGCAAAAGATGGTGCAGCACAAAGTCTCCATGCGTCAGGTCGATGGCCCGATTGGCATCGGCAGGGACATTGGCGAAGCCGCCCGCGAGAAGGGCTGGACTCCGCTGCTCGGCATCACGGCCGCCATCAGCTTGAACCTGGGCATCATGAACCTGCTGCCAATTCCCATCCTGGACGGCGGCGTCATCCTGCTCCTCTTCATCGAGAGCCTCATGCAGAAAGAAATCAGCCTGCCCATCAAAGAACGCATCTATCAGGCCGCGTTCGTCTTTCTGGTGCTCTTTGCCGTCATGGTGATCTATAACGACCTGGTCAAAACCCTGCCGGGGCTGACCAGGATGCCGTAAGCGCGCTTTAACGCAGGGCACGCCGAGATCGCAGAGGAAATTCGGTTTTGCCAAGGACTTCTCTGTGCTCTCTGCGTCTTCTCGGCGTCCTTTGCGTCGAAGGGTTTGGCTGATAGCTAGCCTAAGGATTACGCCCCCATCTCGCGCTTTTCCCATCCCTAGTCTAAAATAGACCTCAAGCATGGCTGAAATTCACCGTAGAAAAACCTTTACCGCGACCATAGGTGCAGTCCGCGTGGGCAGCAATGCACCGGTTATGGTGCAGTCCATGACCAACACCGATACCGCGGACATCCCTGGCACCATCAAGCAGGTCGCCGCCCTCGCCCGTGCCGGCAGCGAAGTCGTCCGCGTCACCGTCAATAATGACGACGCCGCCAAGGCTATCCCCCACATCGTCGAAGGGCTTGAAAAGCAGGGCTTGCGCGTGCCCATCATCGGCGACTTCCATTACAACGGACACCTCCTGCTGACCAAGTATGCCGGCTGCGCCGAGGGTCTGGCCAAATACCGCATCAATCCCGGCAATGCCAGCATCGGACGGAAGAACGACGACAACTTCCGCACCATGATCGAGGTTGCCGTGAAGCACCAGAAGCCGGTGCGTATCGGCGTGAACTGGGGATCTCTGGATCAATCGCTGCTGACGAAAATGATGGACGAGAACTCGCGCCTGCCGGAGCCGAAAGAAGCGCGCGAAGTGACCATGGAAGCGATTGTGGTCAGCGCGCTCAGTTCGGCGAAACTGGCCGAGCAGCACGGACTGCGCCCCGACCAGATCATCCTCAGCGCAAAAGTCAGCGGCGTGCAGGATCTGATCGATGTGTATCGCATGTTGGCCTCGCGTTGCGAGTATCCGCTGCATCTGGGACTCACCGAAGCCGGCATGGGGGCGAAAGGCATCGTGGCTTCGAGCGCGGCCATGGCGGTGCTGCTGCAAGAAGGCATCGGCGACACCATTCGCGTTTCGCTCACGCCCGCTCCCGGCGGCGATCGCACCGAAGAAGTTCGAGTGGCACAGCAGATCCTGCAGTCGCTCGGCATTCGCAGCTTCACCCCGCAAGTCACCGCCTGCCCCGGATGCGGCCGCACCACCAGCACTTTCTTCCAGGAAATGGCCGAACAGATCCAAACCTACCTGCGCGAGCAGATGCCGGTGTGGAAGGAACGCTACACGGGCGTGGAAGAAATGAAAGTCGCCGTGATGGGCTGCGTTGTAAACGGACCCGGCGAATCCAAACACGCCAGCCTGGGAATATCTCTGCCCGGAACATTCGAAGAACCGAAGGCGCCGGTCTATGTGGATGGCCGCCTGTTCACTACCCTGAAAGGCGACAAGATCGTCACCGAGTTCATCAAGATTCTTGACGACTACGTCGAGTCCCACTACGCGGTTAAGGAAAAAGAAGCGGTCGTCTAGCAGGCTGCGGAAAAAGTCGCCGAGCGCACAAGAAGCTCACCTCAGGCGCTGAAGCGCGACACATTGTCAACGACTTACGGCACGACTGAAGTCGTGCCCTTCCCAGAACCTGTTTAGAATGGAGTTCTTCCGCAGCCTGCTAGACTCTCTTCCCGGCAGGTTTTGCTGGAATCTTGAGAAAAGGGCAGAAAGGTTCCTAATTGAATGAGGCGACCGCCTCGTCCTGGACATGGAAAACCTCGAACAAGTTCAGCAATCCGATCATCTTCAAGGTTTGCACGGTAAACTTGCTTGGGTTCAGCAGCTTAACCGCACCGCCTCGCTGTTTTGCGGCTGTCATACAGCGGACCAGGAGGCCGATTCCACTGGAATCGATCATCGGAACCTCTGAGAGTTCCAGAATAATCCGGATTGTTCCGTTGTCCATCAGTTCGTCCAGGTTTTCGCGAAGCCGGTCCACGGCAGCGCCCAGCGTGATCTTGCCAGTCAGCTTAATCAGCTTTACGTCTCCCAGACTCCGAACTTCTCCCAGACTCCGAATCTCGATTTCCACGTTAGGCCCCACCCGAGGCGACCGCGATCCCGGTTCGCGAGATCGCGTGTTCTTGGCAAATCAACATATCCGCGAGATCGTGTTGACTCTCACCCAAGCGTCTGCTAGAGTGCCTGCTCAAATTAGAGGAAGCCCGGCATTTTTGCAAGCCGGAAGTTTTCCCCGCCCGGTGTTGTTCCGCGCCACGTCTATGACGCCACAGGGATCTAATCTAGACATCAATATCGCTGGCTTTGCCTCACGACTGCTCGAATGGCGTGAGACGGCCGACCGTGCCCGGATTACCGTCCAGACCATCGTGGACCGGTTTCCGGGCGCCACCGCTACCGTCTATCTCCTTTCGGAAGACGAACAGGGTCAGTTCTGGTCCGCCCGCGCCACCGCAGGAGATGACGCCGGGCCGGATCCAGTCATCCCCGCGGAAGCCGGAACCTTAGGATCGCTGTTCCGCGACCGGCAAATGATGGTCTTCGAGGGCAGAGCGCTGGTCCGTGAAGATTACGCCCATCTCAATGTTCGCCGCACGCTGCAATACCTTGCGTGTGTTCCCTTGCTCCACAAAGAAGCGCTTATTGGTTCCATCGAGATCCTGAGCTTCGACGCCCTATTGGATCGGACATCGCTCGCGGCTCTGGAACCTCTGGCCGAGATCGCCGCCCAGGCGCTGGTTTCCTCTCGGCAATATGAAGAAGAACGCGACAACTCCCTGACCTCGATCACGCGGCTCACCCAGTTCTACGACATCGAAAAAGCCTTCAGTTCCACTCTCGAGATGAATGAGTTGCTTCCAATTATCGGCAACAAGATCCGGGAAAGTTTGGAGTGCCAAGGGGTCAACCTCTGGCTGGTGCAAGGCGATGGCAGCCTTTCGCTGATGCATCAAGCCGGGGTTGACGTGACGACCACGGAGCGAATGGTTCAGAAAGAAGGCGAAGGGATTGCGGGCGACGTCTCGGAAAACGGCGAAGCGGTGTTGATTGCGGAACCCGAAGACGAGCGGTTGATGCGCCGGAACCAAGGCCTGGGAGAAGGGAAGATCGCATCCCTCATGGTCGTGCCGTTGATCGACAAGGGCTCTCTGGTGGGAGTGATCGAGGCGGTCAATCCGCTCGACGGCAAGCCCTTTGATGAAGACGATCTGTTCGTGCTCACCAGCCTGAATGAGACGGCGACCATCGCTCTCCACAATGCCAGCCTGCTGCTCGCCGAGCGCAAGGTCGAGATTCTGGAAACGCTGGTCAGAGTCAGCCAAGAAATCACATCGACGCTGAACCTGGAGCGCGTGCTGCAGACCATTGTCAATGCGCCCCAGGCCGTAATTCCTTACGAGCGTGCCGCCATTGCCCTGGAGCAGGGCGGGAAATACAAACTCTGTGCCGTCACCGGGGTTACGCAAGTCGATGAGGACGCTCCTGACATTGCTCCGCTCAACGCCGTCCTACGCTGGGCACTGCTGTCAGGGGAAACCGTGCACGTTAGGCAGCACGGCGAACAGATCGACACCGCGCGGGAAGAAACCCGTGCCAAGTTCCAGAGTTACTTCGAGACGTCGGGAATGAGGGGGTTTTACGCGATTCCGCTCACCGACGACACTGGCCGAGTTGGCATCCTGGGCCTGGAAAGTGCGGACCCGGATTTTCTTTCCCCGGCCCATTTGGAGATCCTGCAGGTCCTGGCCGGACAAGCGACCGTCGCGCTGCGCAATGCACAGATGTACAAGGAAGTACCGTTCATCTCCGTCCTGGAACCGGTGCTTGCCAAGAAGCGGCAGTTCATGGCCATGGGAAGACGGCGGCGCACCTTGATGGTCGTTGCCGCCGCCGCAGTCGTGATCTTCCTGGCGGGGTTCCCGTTACCCCTGCGGGTGGATGGAGACGCCGTCGTGGCTCCACTGCACTCCGCGGAGATACAACCCGAGGTGGAGGGAGTGGTCAGCCGAGTATTCGTTCGGGAAGGTGATCGCGTCACCCATGACCAGGTCATCGCGGAACTCGCGGATTGGGAGGCGCGCTCGGCGCTGGCCCAGGCGGAGTCCAAGTATCAGACCGCTCTGCTGCAGATGAATCGTTCGCTGGCAGCGAATGACGGCAGCGAAGCGGGGGTGGAGCGGATCCAGGCCGACTACTGGAAGTCGGAGGTCGCGAGGGATCGGGAACTGCTGGACAAGATGCGATTGCGGTCACCGATCGACGGTCTGGTGGCGACGCCCCACGTGGAAAACATGGTGGGGAGGCGCTTGCAGTATGGAGACAGCTTCGCCGAAGTGGTCGACACCTCGCGGGCAGTCGTCGACGTCGCAGTCGAAGATACCGATTCCGGACTGCTGCGCGCCGGGGCGCGGGCTTCGGTCAAGCTCAACAGTTTCCCGATGCGAATCTTTCGCGGCGACGTGATCGTTGTCAGCCCTAGGGGAATCCTGCAGGGCGATGCGCGAGTATTTTTCGCGCGGGTTGCGATCGCAAACTCCGACGGAGCCATTCGCGCCGGCATGGAAGGACGAGGAAAAGTGCGCGTGGGATGGTATCCGGCCGGCTATGTCCTGTTTCGCAAACCGCTATTGTGGATCTATGCGCGAGCCTGGTCGTGGTTTGGAGTGTGAGGACTGGAGTGTGAGGAAATGCAAAATAGAAGACCAAACGGGCTTGCTCTAGTCCTGCTGTGCGTGGCTCTGCTGCCGTGGGTGGCCTGCTCTCAGAAGAGCGCGGAAGTCATAGCCGCTCCCTCTCCAGCACCTTCCGGGACGCCTGTGCCGGCGGCGAGTGGGCCGGCTAGCGACAGCGGGTTTACGGTTTCAGGTCCATTAATTGTCGAACATCAGCTTGACGTGCTCGCGCAGCGCGACGGCATTCTCGCAAAGCTACTCTCCGACGCGGGCGCCCACGTTCGCACTGGGGACCTGTTAGCGCAGCTGGATGACCGGGAACTGACGGCGGACTTGGAGGCGGCACGGGCCAAGACCCGGAGCATCGAGGCCGACTTGAAGAACTGGGAAGCCGAAGCGAAGGTCACGCAGGCGGACTACGAACGCGCCCAGAAAATGTGGGATGCCCAGATCCTCACCAAGGAGCAACTCGAGCACGCCAAGTTTAAGGCGGAATCGGAAACGTGGGATGTCCGGCGGGTTCGCGAATTGCTCGCGAATGCCGGCCAGTTGGAGCGTTCCCTTGAACTGGAACTGGACAAAACCGAGATCCGCGCGCCCTTTGCAGGCGTGGTGGCCCGGCGCTACGTGCGCCAGGGACAACAGGTGGCTAAGGGAGACCGGCTGTTCTGGGTTACGGCCGAGGGCCCGTTGCGAATGCGCTTCACTTTGCCGGAGAAGTTCATCGGGCGAGTCCATAAGGGTGAAGAACTGCCATTGATGACTCCGGATCTGCCAGACCAAAAATACAAAGTCAGAGTGGTGGAAGTGAGTCCAGTCGTCGATCCCGCCAGCAGCACCATCGAAGTCACGGTGGAAATCGAGGGAAAACCGGGCTCGCTCCGGCCCGGCATGGACGCGAGCGTTAACCTCCCGAACCTGCGATGAACATCACCGAAGCACTGAACGAGGTGTTGCCGGAAATACCGGCGCGCGCAATCAGCCGGCACTATCCTCGCCTTCATCCAGACATTGTCTTTAAGGAGCACGTTCGGAGAGGTGAGACCGTAGTTCGCGCTTTTGTGCCTGGGGTGGAATCCATGTTCACTTTCACGCCCCAGAATTGGCAATTCACCCGGCTCTTCAACGGCCAGCGGTCCTATGAAGAGATCGCTGACCTGTACTTTGAAGAGACCGGAATTCCATACTCGGGGCAGGAGGTTCGCGACTTAGCAGACAGTCTCGATAGCATCGATTTCTGGTACAAGACTCCTCTAGAAAAAAACGTCGCCTTGATGCAGAAAACCGCCGAAGAACGGCGGAAACTATTCAAACAAAAGAAGAAGGTGGGCGACCTGTCCTTGATCGCTTTTCCCGCCATCAACCCTGACCGATTCCTTGATTGGCTGCACGAGCGCATAGCCTTCGTCTACACGTGGTGGTTCACCCTGATTACGTTGTTAGCGTTTGCCTTTATGGCTGGTATCTTCTTTACGCACTGGGGTGAAATCGGCCGCGACACTCTTCAGTTCTATAATTTTGCTGACAAGACCTGGTGGGATGTGGCCGTATTCTGGCTTTTAGCAACGGTGCTCATGTCCATCCATGAGATCGGCCACGGTCTGACCTGCAAGCATTACGGCGGTCGGGTTGCCGCCATGGGTTTCATGCTCATCTATCTGAGCCCCGCCTTTTTCACCGATACCACCGAGGGTATGGTGACCGGCGACCGCAACCAGCGACTGATGATTACTGTGTCAGGCGTGTGGACTGAATTAATGATTTGCGCCATTGCCACATTTGTCTGGTGGGGCGCCGCACCGGGAACCGCAGTCCATGATTTTGCTTACACCATCATCCTGATCACCGGCATCGGCGTGGTTCTGATCAATTGGAACCCATTGATGAAACTCGATGGCTACCACATGCTTTGTGAAATCCTGGGCATCGTCGATTTGAAGGAAGCCTCCACAATTTATGTTTCCTCCTGGGTACGAAAATATGTCTGGCGGCTCCCTGTGGAAGTCCCCTATGTGCCCAGGCGCCGGCGGCTGGGTTTCGCCGTCTACGCAATCCTCTCGGGCCTTTACAGCTACACCGTCCTCTACATCCTGGCCAGGTTCGTGGGAAACGCCTTCCGGAACTTCAATCCCGAGTGGTCGTTCATTCCCGAGTTTGCCACGGCGGGACTGATCTTTCGCTCACGTATCCGGACTCTGGTGAACTTTATGAAATTTGTCTACCTGGACAAGAAAGACCGTGTCCGAGCCTGGGTTACTCCGCGGCGATCCCTCGCGCTGGCGGGAATCATCGTCGCCCTCGCGCTCGTACCCGTGTGGCATGAAACCGGCGATGGACGCTTTTTGCTCGAGGCGGCCAATCGAGCGTTCGTTCGCAACCTCGTGCCCGGAACAGTAACCGCAGTTTATGCGGATGAAGGGCAGTCCATAACCGCCGGCGCTCTGCTGATCCGACTGCGTAATCTGGCGCTGGAATCAAAATTAGGGCGCACCCAGGCAGAGTATGAGGTCGCCAAGGCCCGGGCAGCAGAGGCCCTCCTGCACAACGCCGATCTTGGCGCAGTCGTCAAGGATCGAGAGCGCCTCGCTCGCCAAACGGAAGGCCTCGCTTCCGAGGCCGCTAACCTCGATTTGCGAAGCCCCATTTCAGGAGTTGTGCTGACTCCCCGCGTGGGCGATCGGATGGGGTCGCACCTCGTCGAAGGGACGGAATTGGTCGAAGTGGCTGACCTGAATACCTTGAGAGCCCATATCTATCTCTCGGAGCACGACATGTACAAGCTGCGGGCCGATTCCTACGCACGTCTGCAAATTGATGGCACGTTCGGGTTACAGGAAGTGCGGAGATTCACGGTGGCTCCGGAATCTGCTCAGATTCCGCCGGGTCTGATCGACCTTACCAAGTACAAAGGCTTGCGTCCGCCCAACTTCTACGTGGCGGACCTTTTGTTCGAGAACCATGGCGGCTACCTGAAACCGGGGATGACCGGGACGGCCCGGTTCTACGGGGAAAGAACCAGCTTCGCTCGCCTCGTCTGGAAGAGAGCGGGGGACTTCATGGGCCGCAAGATCTGGTGAAAAGAGAAAGGCTGCGCATGTTGCGCAGCCTTTCGAATCCGAGCCTTTGAGTCAGTCCAAAGATCCGCAACAACCGCTGGGCTACCGCTTTGCGGCGACGCGGCTGGCGGCAACGCGGGTGGCAGCAACGCGAGAGGCGGCAACGCGAGAGGCGGCAACGCGAGAGGCAGCTACGCGAGAGGCAGCAACGCGAGAGGCGGCAACGCGAGAGGCGGCAACGCGAGAGGCGGCAACGCGAGAGGCGGCAACGCGAGAGGCGGCATTCTTAGTAGCGGGCGTTACCGATGCAGTCTCGGCCGGGGTGCTGGCCATGATCGCCTTGTTGGTTGTGTTCAGGGTGCTGATCAACGATTTCTTCTGGATAGTCATGGCATGCTCCTCAGCTTTAGTTTTGATCGCTTCAACTGATCGCTCTTGCCTAGAGCACGGGCCGTGCCAAACCCAAAGGGCTCAAGATCAGAACTGCCAAGCATAAGAATCTAAACTGTTTAGTATTTGTCTTGGAAGGGCTTCGCAATCGGTCCCGAGCAGTGAAAAAAAGCTTCTGGTTAATTATTAGCCATCTCATGGTCAATTATTAACCATTGCTCCCGTCCGATCAAAGCTTCAGCTTCCGGCAAAGGTACTTCATGCGTTGCGGGTCGATATGGAGCAGAGCGGCGGCGGCAGATTTCTTGCCGTCCGTCCGGCGGAGGGCGGCGTTGAGATAGGCGATCTCAATCTTTTCCATCTCGGCATCGAAGTCCACTCCCCCTTCCGGGATCAGAATGGCCTCCTGGCTGGCTGCACTCGTAGAGAGGAGCAGTTGCGGCAGGTGATGGGCTGTGATCACCGGGCCATCGTTCATGATGACCATGCGCTGGATCACATTTTCCAGTTCGCGCACATTGCCCGGCCAGGGGTAGTCCTCAAGGATCTCCATGATTTCGGGTTGCAGTTGCTTGGCCGGTTTCCGGTTAGCGGTGCAATACAACCTGAGGAAATGCTCGGCCAACAGGGGAATGTCCCCGCGACGCTCGCGCAGGGGAGGGACGACGATGGGGACAACGTTGATGCGATAAAAGAGGTCCTCACGAAACCGTCCCTTCTTCACCTCCGCTTCCAGATCGTCGTTGGTAGCGGTAATGAGGCGGAAATCAATCTTCTTCGCAGCTCTTCCCCCCAGCCGCTGCACCGACCGCTCCTGAAGGGCGCGGAGCAGTTTGCTCTGCAACCCAAGGTTGAGGGTCGTAATCTCGTCCAGGAAAAGCGTCCCGGTGTGTGCCAACTCGATCAGACCCGGCTTGGCGCTGTCGGCGCCGGTAAAGGCGCCTTTTTCATATCCGAAAAGCTCCGATTCAATCAGTGTCTCCGGGAGAGCGGAGCAGTTCAGGCACACGTAAGGTTTGTCGTGGCGTTCGCCGCTCTGGACGATCGCCTGGGCAACCAGCTCTTTCCCCACCCCACTCTCGCCCCGAATTACGACGCTGGCGTTGCTGCCCGCGACCGCCTCGATCGCTTGGTACACCTTGCGCATGGACTCGCTGCCGCCGATCAGGCCGCAGAAGGCGGAGCGGTTTTCGACCTGCTCCAGCAGCCATCGCCCTTCGAACTGCAGAGCTCGCTTTTCCAGGGTTTGCAGCAGCACGGTTCGCAGTTGCTGACCGTCAACCGGTTTGAGAAAGAAATGGTCTGCCCCCGCCTGACTGGCCTGCAGGGAAAGTTCGCTGCCGGTCGAAACGGTGATGGCCACCATGATCAGGTCATCCCGCAACCGGCGCATCTCCTGCAGCACCTCGATGCCGTCGGCGGCGTCCTCCCCGATGCTTTCCAAATCAAGGACAATTCCATGAGTATCCGCATCATCGATGAGTGTCTTGATTTGTGATTCCGTGCTGGCCAGGGTAGCGCGGAAGTTCGGCGCCAGCGCCCGGCGCATGTCCCGGAACATCTGCTCGTCCAAGGTCACGATGGCGACCGAATAGCGCTCGGCGACGGGGAGACTACGGTCGCTGGCAGATTGGAAACCCATAGAAAGTCGGAATCAGCGCCTGATTATACGATAGAACGATAGACCGGCTATCTGTTAAGGTGCTTCCGGCCCAGAGCCATCCGATCAGAGGAACGACCTTGGATTTCGACGAGGCGCACAAACAACGGCGCATGGGCCCTCGCGCTCGGTGTCCATTTGCTAACTTCCCGCGTCCGCTTTATGTTTTCCCGAGGAGAGAAATGCACATGTCCAGGCGTTCGTCGCTCCAATCGCCGATCCTGCCGCTGCTGCTGGTGTTGTTGTATTCCCTTTTCGCCACGGCTCAGGCCAAACCCGTCGACGCTGAAGGCCATCCGTGGTGGCAGCACGCCGTGTTCTACGAAATCTATCCCCGCAGTTTTGCCGACAGCAACAACGACGGCATCGGCGACCTCAACGGCATTAGCTCCAAAATGAGTTACCTGCATGAACTGGGCGTCGACGCCATTTGGATCACGCCCTGCTATCCCTCGCCCCAAGTCGATTTCGGCTACGACGTTTCCAATTACGAGAACATCGACCCCATGTACGGAACCCTCGCCGACTTCGATCGCATGGTTGCCCAGGGCAAGAAACATCATGTCCGCATCATTATGGATTTTGTGCTGAACCACACCTCCGACCAGCATCCGTGGTTCTTGGATTCGAAGTCTTCCCTCACCGCGCCGCATCGCGACTGGTACATCTGGCGCGACGGCAAAGCGTCCGGACAGCCGCCCAACAACTGGATCTCTCTTTTTGGCGGCCCGGCGTGGAAGCTCGACCCCACCACCAATCAGTACTATTACCACTTCTTCTACGCCCAACAACCGGATCTCAACTGGCGCAATCCCGCAGTCGAAAGAGTGATGCTCGACACCACCCACTGGTGGTACCAGCGCGGTGTTTCCGGATTCCGCCTCGACGCGGTTGACACGCTGTTCGAAGATCGCGACCTGCACGACAACCCCATTCTTCCTGGTACCAACAAGCAGGGCGATCCCAACATGCAGAACCAATTCAACACGAACCTGCCCGAGCTTCACGACGTGCTCCAGAAGTTGCGCAAGGTCGCCGACGAATCCCAAGCCGTGCTCATTGGCGAGACCTGGACTGCGAACGTCGCCGAACTCGACCGCTATTACGGCCAGGGCGGCAATGAACTCCAGATGCCCATGGACTTCATGTTCACCACCGTCAACAAGCTTTCCCCACCCGAATTTCGGCGCCAGATCGCGGCCGTCGATGGCGCTCACGGTTGGCCGGTGTTCGTGATCGGCAATCACGATATCGTCCGCTCCTACAACCGCTACGGAGACGGTAAGAACAACGACGCCATCGCCAAGCTGATGGGCGCTTTCTACCTGACGCTGCGCGGCACGCCCATCATGTATTACGGCGAAGAAATTGGCATGGAGAACAACACTCCCACGGCCAGGGAAGACGTAAAAGATCCGATCGGCCGCACCGGATGGCCGGCGGAAAAAGGCCGCGACGGCGAACGCACCCCCATGCAATGGAACACCGCGCCCAACGCCGGATTCAGCAAGAAGGATCCGTGGCTGCCCGTGCCCCCAAGCTACCAGACTCACAACGTGGCGACCGAGTCAAAAGATCCTAACTCAATTCTGAACCTCTACAAGAAGGTTCTGGCGCTGCGCCACACCAACCAAGCCTTACTCGAAGGCAGTTACACCGCTCTCAACGAAGACGACCCTAACGTGATGTCTTACCTGCGCAGCTACAAGGGAAAAGCCGTGCTGGTGGTGCTGAACATGTCGGCTGCTCCGCAAAAGGCAACCTTCAACCTTTCACCACAGGGATTCAGCCAGGCTTCGCTGAAAACCCTGATCGCATCGCCGGAGGCGTCGGCAAAAGGGAATGAAGTTGCCCTCGAACCCTTTGGACTGCTGATTGCGGAAGTGAGTCAATGAGGGAGCGGAATTCTGAAAGTGGCCTCATAAATGGTTTTCAGAGCAAGCGCGCGGCCCTCAGGGGCTAAAGCCCTCGTTCTTGTTGGCCGTTAGCGGCACGGCTGAAAGCCGTGCCCTTCCCAAAACCATTTATGAGACGAGTTCTAACGCCTTGCCCTAACGCCGCCAACCTGCGTATGGTTACGAAGTGAAGTTCCCGCGCTGCAGTGGAATCCTGCTTCACCTCACGTCTCTGGCCGCCCGCTTCGGCATCGGAGATCTCGGCCCCTGCGCCTATGAATTCGCCGACTTCCTCTCTGCCGCCGGGCAGAAATTGTGGCAAGTGCTGCCGCTGAATCCCACCGGATACGGCGATTCTCCCTACCAGTGCTTCTCCGCCTTTGCCGGCAACCCAATGCTGCTCAGCCTTGAGCGCTTGCGCGATCAGGGATTGCTGCAAGCGTCGGACTGGGCCGAGGCCCCGTCATTTCCCGAAGACTTCGTCGACTATGGGGCAGTGATCGATTTCAAGATGGCAGCCTTGCGCCGTGCGGCGCAGGTTTTCTTTGCCGACGCGTCCCGCGCCGATCATGCCGCCTTCGACCGCTTTTGCGAGAGCGCCAGTTCATGGCTCGAAGACTACGCGCTCTTCATGGCCTGCAAAGATGCGCACCATGGAACGATCTGGACCTCATGGGATGCGCAGATTCGCCAGCGAGACGCGCGGGCGGCGATCGAGTGGTCCAGGAAGCTGGCGCCGGAACTGAGGGCCTACAAGTATTGGCAATTCGAATTCTTCCGGCAGTGGGAGCAACTCAAGACCTATTGCCAGCAGCGCGGCATCCGCTTCATGGGCGACATCCCGATCTATGTGGCGCACGACAGCGCCGACGTATGGGCTCATCCCGATCTCTACTACCTCGACGATCGGGGCTGCCCGACCGTAGTCTCCGGCGTGCCCCCCGATTATTTCAGCGCCACCGGACAGCTTTGGGGAAATCCCATTTATCGCTGGGACCTGCTCGCCGCCGGCGGATACCAGTGGTGGATCGAACGATTCCGCGCCTCGCTCGCGCTCTTCGATATGGTGCGCCTCGATCATTTCCGCGGATTTGAATCGTATTGGGAGGTTCCCGCCAGCGAAACGACCGCCATTCACGGGCGCTGGGTGAAAGGGCCCGGAGAAGATTTCTTGTTGGCACTGCAGAACGCATTCGGCGGCCTGCCCATCGTCGCTGAAAATCTGGGCGTCATCACGCCGCCGGTCGAGAAGTTGCGGCACCAGTTCGGTTTGCCGGGCATGAGTCTTTTACAATTCGCGTTCGGCACCGATCCGCAGGGTCCATCGTTTCGTCCGCATAATTACAGTCGCGACCTCGTCGCCTACACCGGCGGCCACGACAATGACACGACGGTGGGCTGGTGGTCGAGTTCCGGCGCTGGCGACAGCACGCGCACTCCGGAGGATGTCCGCAAGGAGCACGACTTCGCGCGCGCCTATCTCAACTTCAAATCCAACGACGATTCCGAAATCAACTGGGTCATGATCCGAGCGGTAATGGCGTCGGTGGCGGACGTTGCCATCATCCCGCTGCAGGATGTGCTGGGCCTGGGCAGCGCAGCGCGCATGAATCTTCCCGGCAAAGTCAGCGGAAATTGGAAATGGCGCTATCGTCCGGGCGCATTGAGCAGCGACTTGAGCGCGAGACTTCGAAGCTTGGTCACGCTGTACGATCGCTAACATCGGCGGGCGCGACGCAGATTCGGAGTCAGAGCCCGCCCTTTCTCCACGCGCAGGAGAAGCCAGCTGTCTGCGCCTGCCGCAGCGATCACAGCGGCTTGGCATCGAAGCCGCTGAGCAAGGCCGCTTCCCTTAACTTTCGATCGGTTGTCAAAAACACGCGCCCTTGAGGAGCGTCTTCGCACCACTCCAAAGCCGCCGCCAACTGGAACGAGTCGGCGGCCCGCAAGTCGTAACGCTCCACCAGTTGTGTCGCCTTCGCGCGCAAAGCGTTCGATGGCTGAATCACGGACCACGAATCGGCAAGTCTCTTGGCCAGTTTACGAGCTTTGCTCCAGTCGCTGGAATCGAGTTGCTTCATCCGCACAAGGCGGGCAAGGGCACTCGCAATCTCGACCGGCGCCGCCCACCAGACCGCAGCGTCATGGATCTTATGCAGGGCGATCGCTCGAGGCGTGGCGCCCTGCCGCACGCAGAGAGGAACCAGAGCGCTGGTATCCCAGAAGGCCAGGGTCCGCATTAGCGGTTCTCCCGCTCTTCCTGCCACACCTGCTCGATGGCCTTATCGGAAACATTTCCTGGCGGTTCCGGCCAGGATGCCGAGACCGGTCGTTTCTTTAAGGGTGGTGTGAGAATGCCACGAGCGACCAGCCGGCGTTCCTGCTCGGAGAGATCCTCCAGGGGGCAGGGCACGATTCGTGCCACCGGTTTGTTACGATCGCAGACCAGCACCTCTTCGCCACCCCGCACGATCCGTAGGTGGGCGCTGAGCCGGGCTTTCAGATCGCCGATGTTTACGGTCCGCATGCTTCCATTATAGCGAATATGACCATGTTGGTCATCTTCTATTTGCTCGTTTGAAATGCTAGCCTGAAATCGTGATGCGCGAATGTGTTGTCCATCCCGCTGTTCTCATTGCCTACGTGCTGCTTGCCCTGGCGGCAAACTCGTCGGTCGCACCTGCCCCCTATTGGACCGTCGTCAACCAACCCGCCCGCCTGGTCAACGGAAGCCCAGTGCTGTTCCGCGTCACCACGCCGAAGCCAGTGCGTACACTTTCGGGCAACTGGTTGGGTCACGAGATCGCATTCAGTTTCGACGCGAGTCACAAGTCATGGTTCGCGCTCGCCGGGGTCAGTCTTGAAACCAAGCCGGGAGCCTATCCACTCCAGCTTCACGCCGAGGCTTTGGCGGAACAATCCGCCGGACGATCTGCCGGACCAACGATCTCGTTTGAAAAGAAATTTCGAGTGCACCGCCAACGCTATCCCCGCGTGCCGCTGAAGGTACCCGACCGCTATACGGCACCCAGCCCCGAAGACACGCGCCAGATCGAATTGGACAAGGAAGCGAAAACCGAGATCCTTAAGACTGTCAGTGCCGAGCGCGAATGGAAAGGCTCGTTCGCACCGCCGGTGAATGCCGAGATCTCGGGCGTGTTTGGAGTCGAGCGCGTCTTCAACGGTTCGGTCCAAAGCACGCATCAGGGGCTCGATTTCCGCGTGCCCAGTGGAACCGAGGTCGCAGCCGCCAACAGCGGACGCGTCATCCTGGCGCGGCCGATGTTCTTTGAAGGGAATTGGGTGGTGATCGACCATGGCCAGGGGCTGCTGACGCTCTATCTGCACTTGTCGAAATTTTCCGTCAAAGAAGGTGACGAGGTGAGTAAAGGGCAGCCGATCGGACTGAGCGGCGGCACGGGCCGCGCCACCGGGCCGCACCTGCATCTGGCCGTGCGCTGGCAGGGCGTGTACGTGAATCCGCAAGTGCTGCTGCAGCTCAAGTTGCCGTGAGCAGATTGGCGGAGGAAATCTTTCCGGTGTGCTTCTCTGGCGTGCTGTCTCGAAAAGTCGAGACGAAGTCGTGACATAAAATTTGAGTTGTCATCCTGACCCTGAGCGCAGCCGAAGGGGAAGGACCTGCTTTGTCTGGATGCTGCGAAAAGCAGGTCCTTCGCTGCGCTCAGGATGACAAACGTGGATTGTGCCAGAAGCTAGAAGCCAAGAGCTAGAAGCAAACAGCTTAGTACCCGGACGCCATCAACACGTCTTCCGCGTCCCACAGGCCGCCGCGAAACGTAACGCTCCGCCCCGAGATGGCGGGAATCCGCTCGCCGGGAACAATGATCCCCACCAGGTTCAGCGGATCGGCGGCCGCTATGATGATGCGTTCGCCATTCGTATTCTGCGCCAGCTTGCGGTGGGCGCGCAAACTTTCTACCGCCACCGGAAGCGCGAACTGCTCTCCCAGAAATCCATCGACAAAGCGCCCGCCGCGCACTTCGCCGCGGTCTTCCAAGCGGCGGTAACCGATCTGCAATTCACGCCAGCGAGGCAGATTCGTTTCCCGCGCCAACAGGTCGCGGAAGACTACGCCATAGCGCCGCAACAACATCCAGCAGCAGGATTCGACGCTGCGGTCGCGCTCGGCGCCTTCGGTGTGCAACAGCGACCAGCGCCCCGGCGCATGACGCGGGCGGCGTGCTTTGCCCATCACTCTCCCCAAGCCGCTGCCCACCGCGCCTTTCGGCGTCACCAGTGCGCGCAGGTTCTCGAATCCGTCGGCTGTCACCAGGCCGGCGGCGACCAGTTCCCACAGCCCGGTTTCGATTTCCGCTTTGAGCCGGCCCGTGGCTCGCACCATGTCCGGGAAAAACAGCGCCCCCCGCTGCTTCAAAAGTTCGAGCACCGCCTGCGCCACCGGACTCAGGAACGAAGTAGCAGAATCTTCCGCCCCAGGATGATGGGCTCGCATCCAATCCGCATCCTCGCGCACGAAGAATGCAATGGGCGCGACGCGCGTCGGAATCACTCGCCGCCGGTTCTCGCCGTCTTGGGTGGCTTCCAGGGTCGCGGGATGCGGCGACAGGCGGCCCCATCCCACCGCGCCCGCCAGGCAAAGCTGATCGAGGTGCGCGGGATCGTAGTCCGCGATTCTGCGCGCGAGCACAAACCGTTCCCACGCGCTCGCGGGAATTTCAAACCCCTGCAACTGCCGGATCACTTCGAGCGTCCCATGCTCGCCTCGCACCTGCGTGCCCGGAGCGATGTGCTGCCAGCGAAAGAGCCAATTCATGAACTCGGTTGCTGTGACCGGCTCAATCTGCTTGCGCAACGTCGCCACCGTCAGGCGATGGATGCGAGCCAGCAAACGACGCTCGCACCATTCAGTTTCGGCTTCGTGTTGAGTCGGCGGGGTCGGGCGCGAATCAGCGGGGCGGAACTGGCCGCGCAGGATTGCTCCGCTTGCTTCGATGCGCAGTAGCGTCTTCTCAATCTCAGAAGCCGGCAGTCCGAGCAGTTCGCCAATCTCTGAAGCTGTGGTAGGACCAAGGTGGGCCATCCATCCTTGCACCGCCGTCAGCACGGCATCGTCGAGGCTCAGCGTAGAGACACGGCTTGCCGCGTCTCCGGCCGCGTTTGCAGCGCTCTCATTCGCAGCGGGAGACGGGGCGAGCCCCGTCTCTACGGGATGGATTGCGCGGAACCATTCGATCCGCTCGGCCGCCACCCAATATTGCTTGCCAGCGGCTTCCGCCACAATCGCGCGATTCTCGCGCTGCAACCGATCGAAGAACTCGGCCCAGTCGGCGATGACCTCCGGGCCACGAGCTTCAAACTGAGAGCTGACAGCTGAGAGCTGAGAGCTATCATCCACCGGCACCATTACCAGCGTATGCAGCACATCGTGCAGTTCATCCGCGTCGCGCACATCCGGCCATGCTTCTTGCTGAACCTGCGCGATGGCGGCGGGATCGAGCGCGCCGACTTCTTCGAGTACGGACGCCGGCAATACGCGCCGCATTTCGACCGCCCGCGCACGGCGCTCTTCCAGCGGCGCGTCATCGAGGAATGCGTTCGGATTCGCATTGAGAATTTCGTGCGCGAACTGGGACGGCACCGGAGTGTCGACCGCCAGGCAACGAATCCGCCCCTGCTCGATTCCGCGCAACACCTCGGCGAGGCCCTCGATATCGAGCGCTTCGGTGAGCACGTCTTTCATGACCTCGGCGACGAGTGGATGGTCGGGAATCTTGATGTCCCCTTCAATGTTCTCGAAGCATGCCGCCACATCGGGGAATACTGAAGCCAGCAGATCGTCGGAACGCATGCGTTGAATCTGCGGCGGCACTTTCTTGCCGCCCTGAAAACGCAACAGAGCCAGCGCGCGCGTCGCATCCCACCGCCAGCGCGTCTTGAAGATCGGCGAGGCCAGCGCCGCCTGTTCCAGGATCGGCGGCATACTCTCTGAAGCCAGGAATTGAAAAACATCCGCCAGCGGAAAGCTGTGCTGCTCGGCGAGCGCTATGTTCAACCCGTTGTCGGTGGCCGCCGCCTGCAATTCGAAATTGAAGCCGCGGCAGAAGCGCTTGCGCAGGGCCAGTCCCCAGGCTTTGTTGATGCGCCCGCCAAACGGGGCGTGGATGATGAGCTGCATCCCGCCGCCCTCGTCGAAGAATCTCTCGGCGATAATGGTCGCCTGCGTGGGCACATCGCCCAGCACCGCGCGGCCTTCGAGGATGTACTGAATCAGTTGCTCGGCGCCCGATAGATCGAGCCCACATTCCTCTCGCAGCCAAGTCACGGCGGCAGCCACTACAGTAAGATTGCGCCATCCTTCTACCGGAACCACGCCCGGCAGGCGGTCGCTGATTTGCTTGCGCAATTCACCGAGCTGGGCTGAAAGCTCCGCCGTCCGCGCCAGTCCCTCGCCCAGCCAGAAGGGAATGCCGGGCGCTGCGCCATGCGCATTTTCCACCAGCAAACGCCCCGTCCGGTACTCGATTCGGCGGATGCGCCACGACGTGTTGCCAAGCAGCATGACTTCCCCGGCCATGCTTTCGGTGGCGAAGTCTTCATCCACCGTTCCCACGACAACGCCGTCAGGTTCCGCAACCACCGTGAACAGCGCGTTATCGGGAATCGTACCGCCGCTGGTGATTGCCGCCAGTCGCGCGCCGCGCCGCGCCCGCAGCTTGCGATTGATGCGGTCGTGATGCAGATAGGCGCCGTAGCGACCTCGCTGGGAAGCGATGCCTTCGGAGAGCATCACGAGCACGGCGTCGAACGTCTCGCGCGCGAGATTGCGATAGGGATAGGCCCGCTTTACAAGCGCAAATAACTCGTCCTCATCCCATCCATCGTTCGATTGATCGCCCGACTTGTTAGCCGTCGCAGCGCTGCCCGAAGCCGCACAGCAAGCCACAATCTGCTGCGCCAGCACATCGAGCGAAGCTTCGGGGAAAATCAGCCGGTCGAGTTCGCCGCGGCGAATTGCGCGCACCAGCACGGCGCATTCCGCCAGATCGTCGCGGGTGGTGACAAAGAAGCGTCCTTTGGGAACCGCGCCGCGCCAGTGGCCCGACCGCCCCACGCGTTGCAAAGCAACCGCAATCGAACGCGGCGAACTGATGTGGCACACCAGGTCCACCGTTCCTATGTCAATGCCAAGTTCGAGCGATGCGGTCGCGACCAGCACCTTGATCTGGCCTTCTTTCAGCTTGCGCTCCGCCTCCAGACGCAGCTTGTGCGACAAGCTTCCGTGGTGCGCGGCCACGTTTTCTTCACCCAGGCGTTCGCCGAGTTGATGGGAGATGCGCTCGGCCAGCCGCCGCGTGTTTACGAAGACCAGCGTCGAGCGGTGCGCATGCACCAATTGCACGATGCGCTCGTAAATCTCGTCCCACATCTCGTTCGAAGCCACCGGGCCAAGTTCGGACGACGGAACCTCGACTCCAAGATCGAGCGTGCGCTTGTGTCCGACGTTGACGATTACAGGAACCGTCCGTCCATTGCCAGCGAGAAAGTGCGCAACCTCTTCAATCGGCTTCTGCGTTGCGGAAAGCCCGATGCGCACCGGTGGACGCTCGGTGAGCGCTTCCAGCCGCTCCAGCGAGAGCGCGAGATGCACGCCGCGTTTGTCGTCGGCCACGGCGTGAATTTCGTCCACAATCACGGTCTCGACATCGCGCAGAATGGCGCGGCTCTTCTCCGCCGTCAGCAAAATGTAGAACGACTCGGGCGTGGTGACTAGAATATGCGGCGGACGCTTCAGCATTAGGCGGCGGTCTTTCATTAAAGTGTCGCCGGTTCGCACTGCTGTCCGTATCTCCGGCATGAGCAGGCCGCGATCGCCCGCCATCTGCAGAATTTCTCCGAGTGGAATTTCGAGGTTCTTCTGGATGTCGTTGCCCAGCGCCTTGAGCGGGGAGATGTAGAGGACTTCGGTGCGGTCGCGCAATTCGCCCGCCAGAGCCTTGCACACGAGGCGATCAATGCAGGCGAGGAAAGCCGCCAGCGTTTTGCCCGATCCGGTGGGAGCCGAGATCAGCGTGGTGTGCTCGGCGAGGATGTGGGGCCAGCCCTGCTCCTGCGGTTCGGTCGGCGTGGAGAAGCGCGCCGTGAACCACTCCTGCACCAGCGGATGAGCCCAGGCGAGGGAAGGGGAGACTGCGGACGGCATGGGAATGTATTGTAGCGGGAAATTGAAGTTTCGTAAAATGTTCGCCTTTCCCTTCGCGCACGCTTCTATCTTGACCGTGAGTGTGAATGTGAATATGATGAATATGAATAGTTCATTAGGTGAGCACATTCTAAGGAGGACCGGCCAATGCCCAGCATCAGAGTCGCCGCACTAACGAGAGAGGACATAACGGCGGCCGCCAGGAGATTGCGCGCCTCCCGTCCCGCGAAGTGGACCGTCATTGTAGAGGGGCGGGAGTTGCCTGCCCGACCGCTCATTCTGGAGGCCGCGGGAGTGCCACCGAACGATCCCACGAATTCTCATCAGGCCGTCAAAATCCTGGAGGATTGGGGATTCGATGTTCGATACGAGGGCAAGGCGACCCCCGGCAAAGGGAAACAGGAGTCGCAATCTGCCATGGAAGAGTTAATCCGCAGCCTGCGCGGATCCTGCAAGGGCGACGAATCCATCGCTGAGGCCCGCGAGCGCGAACACCGGTTGGAGAAATGACCGAAAGCTACGTTCTGGACGCGAACGCGCTGATCGACTTTGTCGAGTCCGGACCCGGCATGCGCAAAGTCGATCAGTTACTCCACGCAGCGGCGCTAGAGCAAAATGAAATTTTCGTGTCGGTCATGAATCTTGGCGAGGTTTTCTACTGGTTGTGGGTAAAGCGCAGCGAAGAGCGAGCCCGTCAGACGCTCGATGGTCTCTCCCGCCTGCCGATCCAGATCGTCCCGGTCGATCTTCCCCAGGCCATCAAAGCTGGCGAACTGAAGGCGCTTCACAAAATCCCCTACGTAGACTGCATTGCCGCCGCTCTTGCCTTGCAGCATCGCGCTACCCTCGTCACCGCCGACCGTGACTTCGAAAAACTCGGTCGCCGGTTTCCCGTCGCTTGGCTCCCCCGCCGTTGAAAAGCTCAATTCCCGCGGCACGCAGTTATCACGTCGAATACAGCCGCAGCGGCAGCACCGAAGCATAGTTCTGGAAATCTCGATCAGTGGTGAGAATGGCCCCAGCCGCGGCGGTGGGCGGCGGCGCTGATCGGAAAATCGACCGCCGATCCGGCGATGCCCCGTGTTCAGCAGCGGTTGTTCATGTGGGCGGCTTCCTCGTAGTCCGCCGCTTCGAGCGGGTACTCCTGAAAGGCCGGGAAGTAGTCACGCAGCTTTCGAAACTGGGCTTCCTCGCAAATGCCGCACAAAAATCGCCGGCAGCGCTTGCCGCCGGCGACACAGTTCGGAATCGTTACCCTGCGCTCAGCCTAGGCAACTTTGCGTGGCTCGTCCGGCTTGTCTTGGTCGGAGCTCGCTTCCCGGGTAAAGGAAAGATTTGGGGCGTCAGTCCGCGCCAGACTTTTCTGCTTTCTCCACCTGCTGAGGAGGGGGAAGAATATACCAAGGACGATTACCAGCACGGCAAACGCAATCAAGAGCCATAAGCCCCCGCGCCGGGCGGGCGCAGCGGGTGTCGTGGTGGCTGCCTGAGGTGTGTTGACCGTCTCCGAGGACGAGTTGACGGGCGCGGCCGGTGCAGTGGCGGCTGCATCAGGTGTACTGGCAGGCTCCGAGGACTTGCTGGTAGTCGCAGCGGGTGCAACGGCGGCTGCAACAGGTGCTGCTGAGAGGCTCCGAAAACGGTCTGGCCGACCCGTTGGGGGAGCAGCGTCCGCCGCAGGTTTGTCCGAAACGGTGATGGCAGTCACAGCGGGGGCAGCAGGAGCGACGGGCGGTGTGACGACAGTCTCCGCAGGTGGAGTGGCGGGTGCAGCGGGTGTGACGACAGTCTCCGCGGGAGGGGCGGCGGGTGCTGCGGGTGTGACGACAGTTTCCGGAGTGGTGGTGACCGTCGCAGCGGGCGCAGTGGCCGGTGCAGCGGGTGTGATGGCAGTCTCTGGAAGTGTGCTGGTAGTGGTGGCAACGGGAGCAGCAGCGGCGGCAGCAGCGCAGTGTTCGGAGATCATGGTCAGTTCGGCGACGGCAAAGCTGTTATCGGCAGCGGCCGAAGTCGTCCCACTGGCTCTGTGCCCGATTAGGGATACGTCATGGCCCAGATGCGCCTTGAGATCGACACCGCTGGCAGTGATCTTGAAAGTGTGGCCAGTGTTGTCTTGCACAACTGTGTAATTACCATCCGCGCCGCCCAGGCAACCCTTAATGGTGGTCTGGTCAGTATTGATGCTCGCCGCGGGAGTCTGTGCAAACCCCAGGGCGACCAGCAGGGCCGGTACAACGATCAGCAGGAATGCTCTTTTCATGGAATCCTCCGAAGATTCTCGCCTTGCGGCGGTCTGGAATTTCGCTTGGGATTTGATTCTGCTTCCGATTCCGATGTCGAGCCCTCGAGGCTTTCGGGCTCCGGCCTGAGAACTTGGAGCATCCAGGTGAAACCACACCATCCTATTCGTGAAGATTCTGGCCGTCTGTACCAAACCGCTCACTTTTGAGGTCAGAGGTTAGAGAGAGGCGAACTGGATATCGATCGGCCTGAGCGCAGCCCGAGTCTTTTACGGGGAAACCGGGTTTCGTAAAACGTTCGCCTAATGCCGGCAGCGCGAGCTGGGCAGGCTGCTTCTAACGTTCGTCAGTCGCCGCCGTCTAAATCTCATGCAGAAACGCTGGCGCATTTTTCTCGCGGTCTTCGCAGCCGTCGCGGTGTTCACTGGCCTGACGACACCGCTACTCGCGCAGGAATCGAAAGCACCCTTCCACGCCACCACGGACTGGGATCTTCAGCCGTCGTTCATGTTCGATACGCTGTGCGCGCTCAACGTTCTCAGTGGAGACCCGTATTACTTGAAGTTCTATCAGGCCGACTACGATCGCCTTTTCCCGAGGCTACGCCCCGAGGAACGTGCCGCTTTCGTCAGCCTGAAGCACCGGATCAAAGATCAGAATAGAGGGATTATCTCGGCGCAGCTCGCCCTCTATTTTTCCGTCACCGACGCGAAATCGCTCGATGACATGATTCGCGTGGTGAAAGACAGTTCAACCATGCAGCGAGGCCTGCAGGCGACCTCATACTACAGCGATAACGGTTGGAAGGTTTATGACGAGAGCCGCGGCGATCTCGAAGCTGCTTTCAAGGCGCTGAAGCGCATTGATTTCGAAGGCGATTGGGAAAAACAAGCCAGGCCCCGCATCGAAAAGGCGCGCGCGGCCATTGCTCAAGACTTGCCGAAATATAACGTGATACCCAAGATTGAATCGGCTCTGGGCTCGCCCTGTCCCTCCAACAGAATCACCGTGTACCTGCTCTACTACTCCGAACCGCACGGCATCAGGATCACGGGTACGCGCTTTCTCACTCACTACTCCTATCCGTTTCGAATCGTGCTACGCAACGCCATTCACGAGATGATGCACCCACCCTACGATTTGGCCCACGATGCCGACCTGCGGACATCCCTGCAGTCCTTGCGCTCCAACGCATTCCTGATGGACAAAGTCGAACACCACAACCCATCGTTCGGCTACAACACGCTGGAGGGTTTAGAGGAAGAGGATTCGGTGCAAGCGCTGGAGCAGATTCTAGCCGAACCTTTCGGCATGGGAGGCGACCCTCGCCGCTATTGGAAGGAACAGGATGACGGGATTCATGTGCTGGCAGTGGCGCTCTACAGCTTGATGAAGCAACAGCACTTTGCCGACGGCCACGAGGCCTTTCCCGTTTTCCTCAAGCGCATGATCCAGTCCGGAGCGTTGTCGAACGGGCGCATCGAAGAACTCAATCGCGCGTTTTTTGCTAAGTAAAAGACGGAGGGTGCGCGCGTGCTCTCGTTAAGCATTTGTTGATAGCGTGAGCGGTCCGAGCTGGTTGTTCGATCTAGTCGCTGGTCGACGCAGGGTACAGGCGCAGGGGCAGCACCGAAGCGTAGTTTTGGAAATCCCGATCGGTGGTGAAAATGGTCCCGCCGCGGCGGTGGGCGGCGGCGCAGATCAGAAAATCGACGGGTGATCCGGCGATGCCCTTGGCGCGGCAACGGTTGTTCATGTTGGCCGCTTCCTCATAGTCCGCCGCTTCGAGCGGGTGTTCCAGGAAGGCTCTCAGGTAGTCGCGCAGTTTTCGAAACTGAGATGGCTCGCGAATGCCGGAAAGCAACTCCTGGCGGATAGGCCCCAGCATTTGGACGCGTCCTTCGCGAATCAGTTCGGCCAAGCTTTGAGTCAGTTGTTGCTCCTGGCCGCTGAGATGCTCGGGGCGCCGCCGCAGCGCCAGCGACCAGACCGGGGTATCCACAAGCACCATCATGGTCGCGAATGGCCACGGGCTCGGCGTGAACTCCGCCGTCGTTCCGTCTTGTAATCGTAGGCGGGGTCGAAAGTGACGGTGCCAAAGGCATCCAGTATCTTCATCTGCTTGCGCCTGCGGACGTACTCATCCAGAGCGGCGTTGACCGCTTCTTTCTTGGTCTTGTGCTTTCCAACGCGACGGGCTTCTTCGATCAGCCGGTCATCCAGCGCTAGATTAGTCGCCATGTGTACATTATCACACATAATAGTGTGTAACAAAAGAGGAGAAATCTATGCCAGACTCGCATTTCCGCCGATTGCAGGCCCCGATGCGCAGCTTGCCCCAAGGCTCGGGTACGGGTTCATGACAGGCCAGCCGTGAGCCCGTACCCACACGAGCCGACCGGCCCCTGCTAGAATCGCGGCGATGCCTAAACCATCCGCCACAGCCCGCGCCCGCAAAATTAGGCTTATTCTCTTCGATGTCGACGGCGTTCTCACTGACGGCAAGATCTGGATTTTCCCCGCGCCCGCAGGCCAGCCATCGGGATCTCAGCAAAGTATTCTCGAAAAGTCCGCGGAGCATAGTGGACAGGGAGGTTTCGGCCTCCACAGTGCAAGTTTGATCGAGGCCAAGGGCTTCCACGCCCACGACGGGACTGCCATTTCGTTGGCCCGCCTGGCGGGAATCAAGACTGGGATTATCACCAAGCGCATTTCCGAAACCGTTGCCCTGCGGGCGCGCGACTTGAAGATGGATCACGTGTACCAGGGCATCCAGGACAAGGCATCAGTGTTGGCGCAGATTCTCGAAAAAGATGGGATCACCGCCGCCGAAGCCGCTTTCGTGGGCGACGATGTGATTGATCTGCCGGCCATGCGCCGCTGCGGGCTGGCGATCGCCGTGAAGAACGCGCGTCCCGAGGTGAAGGCCGAAGCACACTGGACCACATCGCACGCCGGAGGCGATGGTGCGGCACGAGATGCAGTCGAATACATCTTGAAAGCGCAAGGAAAATGGAAGCAGGTGGTAGAAGACTACATTTCAGAGAGAACCTGACAACTAAATGCTAAGTGCTAAGAGCTGAATGCTGACTGCTGACTGCTGAAATCCACCCACCGGTTGCTTGCTTGGGGCGTGCTCGGGTTAGCAACCGGTGGGTGTTGTACTCCCTACTCACCCTGTTGTTTTCAGGAGCGATGATTCTGAAAACCCGGCTTTGCCAGGAAAGTTTCGGAGGCTTTCCAGTTTTCCCGATGTTCCTAACTCATTCCAGGCAGCAAAGTTGTCGCCGATCTAATCGGGAATGGCCGTGGTCTTCGCCGCCATCAGTTCCGTGAAGCGCGGATCTTTGCGCAGGGTGCTGAACTCATCATCTTTGTAGACGTCCTTAATGTTCTTGTAGCCCTCTTCCATCGCCTTCTTCAGATAGTGCAATGAGCGATCGGGCTCGCCTGTCCGGGCATATAGCTTGGCGAGAACATAATCGTAGTGGGCGCGGTCTTCGGGAGAAGGAAGCTGGGCCAGCACTCCGCCGCGCGAGGTGCGCTCGAAAATGTCGGGATCGAGCTCCATCGCCTTGGAATAGTTTGCGATAGCTTGGTCAAACTGTCTCTTGCCGAAGTAGGCCGCGCCCATGTTGCTGTAGTAGGAGGCGGCATCGTCCCTCAACGAGATCGCTTTCTGATAGTTCCGGATCGCCGCGTTGTAGCTGCGCGCCTGGTATTCAATGACGCCGAGATTGTTATAGGCGTCGGCATGTTTGCGATCGGCTTTGATGGCGCGTTCGAAACTTTTCTTGCCTTCCTTGTAGCGTTGCATCATGAGTTGGCAGATGCCGATTTTGTTGTACACAGAGGCGCTGTCCGGCGCGCCTTTCAGGGCGGCCCGGTAAAAGTCGATCGCGTCGAGATAGTCCTTATCCGTGCGCAGTTCGTCGCCGCGTTGTTCGAGGTCGTCGGGTGATGCCCCGGGAGCTGGCGGGTCGGCGCGGTGCATGGGCGGAGGGCCGACTTGCAACTGTTCGGTGCTCTGAGCCTGCAAGGGGAGAACCAGAAGCGTGGCGAGGAAAAGCGATAAGGAGCCGATGCGGATCCAGGAAAGCATATTTCACCCCCGGCCGAACCTACAAAACTTTAGAGTTTCATGCCATTTCAGCGTACGTTATTAGATCCCCAGCAAGTTTAAGGCCGCGGAACCGGCTTTTCTTGCTCCCCACTTATTACTGCGGCGGCGACCTGCTTTCACTGCGGCTTAGACGGCGCCGGAGTGTTTTTGTCACTGCTTTTTTGGGATCCGCTGTCTCCCTTGAACACGCCCACAATCTTCCCAAACAAGCTTTTCTTCTTACCGGCCTCTTCCCCTGATGAGGATTGGACACCAGATGCGGGCTGCGGGTTCCCACTGCTGGTGGGCGGAGGCAGCGGTTTCACGGAGTTTCCGCCGAAGATGCGGGAGAAAAACCCCTGCACACCGCCGCCGCTCTGGTCGCAGGTATCGTGTGGCTCGGTGCCGGCCACGAAGGCAATTGTGTAATCGTCGGGACACGACGGGGTCGCCAGGCGGTTGGTAATTTTGTCGAGTTGCACATCAATCACGCCTTCGGGCTGGGTGAAGGGCTTCACGTTGGCGTACTGGGGCAGAGCGACCGCCTTTTTCATAAACTCGGCCCAAATGGGAGCGGCGGTCTGCGCCCCACTCAGCCGAATGTCGCTGTAGTCGTCGTATCCCACCCAGACGATGCACAGCAGGTTGCTGGTATATCCCGCGAACCAGCCGTCGTGCGACGTGCCGGTTTTGCCTGCCGCCGGTGCGCTGAATCCCCGCGAGCGCACGCCATAGGCCGTGCCGAAGTTCATGACTCCTTCCAACATGTTCGTCATGACAAACGCGATGCGTGGGTCGAGAACCTGTTTCTTCTCGGTCTCGAAGTTGACGATGACGTCGCCCTTCGCATTGCGCACGGAATTTACAAACACCGGTGAAAGCCGCAGGCCGCCGTTGGCGAAACTTGTGTAAGCGGCCGTCATGTCGACGGGCGTGGCGTCGTACGCTCCCAGGGCCATCGCCGGCGTCGCTTTCACCGACGCGATGCCCGCGGCCTTGGCCAGATCCGCCACTTTGTCATAGCCCACTTCTTCCGCCACCTTGACGGTCGCGTTGTTGAGCGAAAGCGCCAGCGCGTAGCGGAGCGTCACGTCGCCGTGGTACTCCTCTTTATAGTTGCGCGGCTCGTAAATCTGGTCGCCATACGTGAATGTCGAAGGCTGATCGGCAACCGTCGACGCCGGAGTGATCACGGTCGCCGAGCCGTCCAGCGCCGTATTCACGGCGGCTGCATACACAAAAGGTTTGAAAATGGAGCCCGTGGGCCGCTTGGCGAGCGCGTGATTCAACTGGCTCGTTCCGTAATTTCGTCCGCCCACCAGCGCCTTGATTTCCCCGGTGTGAGGGTCCATGGCCACCAGCGCCACCTGTGCCTGCGGGCCGGGCGCGACCGTGGTTTCAAACTTATTCTTGCCGACCTTCGTCTTCTTGGTGCGCATTTTCGTGACCTGGTCGTCCACCAGCTTGATGCCGGTTTCGACCGCCTGCGCCGCTGCCCGTTGCAGGTCGGGATCGAGCGTCGTGTAAATGCGATATTCCTGTTCATTGACCTCGCGCTCGCTCAGTTTGCCGAGAACGGTGTCGCGAACCATGTCCACAAAGTACGGCGCATCGCTGGCCTCAACGTTCGGCGGCGCCAGTTTCAGCGGCATCGCCTTGGCCTTGTCGGCCTGCTCGCGTGTGATGGCGCGAGTGTCGACCATGGCTTCGATTACGGTATTGCGCCGTTCGAGAGCGCGCTCGGGATGGCGGTAGGGAGAAAGATAGCTGGGCGCCTGGATCAATCCGGCGAGCAGCGCGGCTTCCGGCAGGGTGATGTCTTTAAGATCTTTGTTGAAATAGGAACGTGAGCCTTCGGCCAAACCCGAGATGGTGAACGACCCGCGCTGTCCCAGATCGACGCGGTTGGCGTAGAACTCGAAAATCTGTTGTTTGGAAAACTTCTGCTCCAGCTCGACCGCGATCAGCATTTCGATCAGCTTGCGCTTGAAGGTCTTCTCCGGGGTGAGAAAAAATGCCCGCGAGAGCTGCATGGTGATCGTCGAACCGCCCTGCTGATGGCGCTGATGGGTGAAGTCGATCCAGGCGGCCTCCACCAGCCGCATGAAATTGACGCCGCCATGCTGAAAGAAGCGGCGGTCTTCGATGGCGGTCACCGCCTCCACCACGACCTTGGGAATGTCGTCGTACTTGACCAGTTGGCGCTTGGAGCGTTGCTCGGCGTCGAACAGCGAAGCCAGCATCTGGGGCTCGAGTTCATAGGCCTCGAGGTCTCCGGAAGTGCGGCTGTTAATGGCCGAAACCGCTCCGTCGGTGACCGTGATGGTGGCCGGTTCAGGGCTGTGATACGACTCGGGACCGGGCAGAACTTCAATCGAGCCGCCGTGTGTGCGGTAGCTCCCAAGTTGCGATTCGCCGTCTTTTTCGGCATAGCCGGCATGACGCAACTCCGCCGCAATCGCGGAGACGGTCAACTTTGTTCCCACCCTCACCACGTGCGGGGAAGCGAAAATCTTGGCCGAACTGGCAAACACCGGACCGCGGAAACGCTGCTCGATGATCCGGTCATACTTTACATACCAGTAGGCAAAAACGCCGACCACCACCAGCGACACCGAAAGAAACCCGAGCAGGGCCATCCGCAGAATTGGATCGTGGGCCGCCCTGCCGCTTTTTCCGCGGCTTCTCCCGCTTTCGCCGCTGTTTCCAGCCTTCGGGATTTTCAGCCTAATGGCCATGAAGAGAGCTGTTTATCAATCAAGAGAGCAATTCGTAGTCCGAACCCTGATTTTGCAGCCAAGGTGGGTTACGGGTTGATTCTAAATCACTAGGCGACCCCTACCACCATTTGGATGCGTGTCAAAGGATGGACGGGCGTGGGAGGGGCTCAGTTTCCGAGTACACCGTCGGTCGGGAACTATCGTTAAACCTCGGGGATGGCAACCCCACATTGAGCGACGCAAGAACGGGCTCTTGCTCCTTGAAGGGCTCAGGAAGTAGTCTCGGCTTGGCAGAGGTGAGCCGAAGGAATGGGACAAAATGAATTTCGTTGCCGGTAAGTTGCGCCCTTCGCGCACCCAGCATTTTCTAGTTCTCGCGGTAGTGCTTTGCGTGCTCGCTTCGCTTGCGCACGCGACTTCGGACTACTACCGTCACGTCATTTTTGATAACAGCCTGACTCCGGATGATTATTTCTACAGCACCGGGCAGGCTTCGGGGCAAAGCTTTCTCGAACAGAAAGACGGTCGCTTGCCGGTCGACACCAAGATTTTTCTGACGCCGCCGAACGCAATTCGTCTCGCGTGGCAATCTGCCCCCGGGGGCGGATGGTTGGCGCAAATAAGAACCGTCGACTTTCGCAACCGCTTTCCGCAATTAACTGGGGACAACCTGTATTTCTGGATTTTTGCTCCCCACCCGATATCTGCCGCCGATCTGCCGAAGATTGTGCTCTCTAACGCACGCGAAGGTCTGCAAGTGGCGGAAGTTCCCGGCAGCTTCAGCAAACCTCTTGACCTCGGGAAGTATACCGGCGATGTCCCAGCCGGCCGCTGGGTGCGAGTTCGCATCCCACTCTCCGACTGTCAAACCGGCTCCATCTATCCCTTCAAGCCGGAGTACACGCAGAGCATCACCTTCCATCAAGGGCGCGACGATGGCGTGCGGCATACGCTCATTCTCGATGAGATCCGCATCGATAACGATCCACCTGCCGCTACTACTCTACCGCCTCCATCCAATGTGCGCGCTCTCGGCTACGACCGCCACGTAGAGATTGAGTGGGACCCGGTGGAACCCTCGGCACTCGCGCGCTACGTGATCTATCGGTCTATCGATGGCGATGGCGATGGCGATGGCAACAATTTTTCTCCGGTCGGAATGCAATTGCCGGGCATTTTCCGCTATGAAGATTTCCTGGGAAAACCTGACGTCCACGCGCAATATAAAGTTACAGCTTCCGACTGGCAGTACCGGCAATCGGCATTTTCCAATGTTGCCAGCGCGTCTACCCACGAGTTGAGCGACGACGAACTGCTCACCATGCTGCAGCAAGCCTGCTTCCATTATTACTGGGAGGGAGCCGATCCCCACTCTGGCATGGCTCGCGAAAATATTCCGGGAGACGATCGCATCGTCGCGACGGGAGCGAGCGGCTTCGGGATCATGGCCCTCATGGTCGGCGTCGATCGCGGGTTCATCACGCGTCAGCAGGGCGTCGAGCGGCTGACCAAGATCGTTGATTTTCTCGAACATGCCCCGCGGTACCACGGCGCGTGGCCGCACTTCATGGACGGCAATACTGGCCAGACGATGGCCGTGTTTGGCATGTTCGAAAACGGCGGAGACCTGGTCGAGACGTCGTTTCTCATGGAAGGCTTGCTCGCAGTACGGCAGTACTTCCACGGATCCAGCAAAAATGAACAGTCTCTCTATCGCAGGATCACGCAACTTTGGGAAACGGTCGAGTGGAACTGGTATCGCGAGACGCCGACCAGCGAATTCTTGTACTGGCATTGGTCACCGCAGTGGTCGTGGCAGATTCACCACCCTCTTATCGGATTCAACGAGGTGATGATCGCCTACCTGCTGGGCATCGCCTCGCCCACGCACGCTGTGCCGGCAACGCTTTATTACTCGGGATGGGTCGGACAATCGCAGCGAGCCATCGCCTATCGCGAAGGATGGTCCGGAAGCACGGAGGGCGACCACTACGGCAACGGGCACACTTATTTTGGGATCAAAGTCGACGTCGGGGTCGGCACCGGGGGCCCGCTGTTTTTCACACACTACTCGTTCATGGGTTTCGATCCCCACAGCCTTCATGATGGCTTCACGAAATCTTATTTCGAAAACAATCGCAATATCGCTTTGATCAATCGCGCGTATTCGATCGCAAACCCAAAGCACTTCGCGGGTTACGGCGCCGATGCCTGGGGACTGACCGCCAGTGACGGTCCCGATGGCTACGTGGCGCACGCTCCCGACGACATAAACGACCGTGGAACGCTCACACCTACCGGAGCACTGGCTTCTTTCCCGTATACGCCGGAGGCATCGATGGCCGCGTTCAAGCACTTCTACCGTGTCCTCGGCGGTCAGATGTGGGATATCTACGGTCCACGCGACGCGTTTAACCCGAGTGCGAACTGGGTCGCTCCCATCTACATGGGGCTGAATCAGGCGCCGATCGTGGTCATGATTGAGAACTACCGGACCGGTTTGGTGTGGAAGAACTTTATGTCCAACCCGGAAATCGGCGGGATGCTCAAGAAACTCGGCGAAGTCACCGCAAAGTAGAGATGCGCTCAGCCTAAATCGTTTTCCAGGGGGTACGTTGAACTCGATACGGAGTAGATCCGGTTTCCTACCTGCCTTGTGACGACAGCAGTAACCATCACGCGGGCGGGCATGGGCTGTTACTAGTGGCTGTAAACCGTGGTCCGAGGGTTATAGTTTTTCCAGTCGAACCAGTAGTCCTTCAAGAAATTGATCTTCTCCAGACATTGGTCCGCCGCCGGTCCGCTGGTCGCACATCCGGCAAAGTTCCAGGTGTTGCCCTGCGAATCGACGAGCCGCCACTCTGGACGTTGCCCATCACTCTGCCCATTACTTTTTCCGTCATTCTGCGCATCGCGATAGAGTTCGATGTCCAGTCCGTTCAGCTGCGAGCGGAACACGCGTACCGACTCTCCGTCGGGTCCGGTGACCAGCGCCACCGGAACGCCGCCAATCTTGTCCTCGACGGGGCTCTCGCCGCGCACCTTCGCCAAAGGAAAAGCCCGCGCCTGCCCGCCGATCTCGACTCCCAGAATCACGTCGCGATCTTTCAGCCCCTGCCCCGGAAAGGTTAGCGGCACCGGATACTTCGCAACTTCTTCTTCCCACTTTTTGTCGTAATCTTTTTCGTGTCCCGAGACCGGCGCCAGCACCAGCCCATGTCCCTGCGGTGTCTCCGACTTCCACAACGCGAACGTGAGCTCGTCATTCGGCATCAATTCGAGCGCGCTGCCCGCCAGTTCGCCCGCGATCGCGCGCCCGGTGACCTGCTGCCACCACGAGCCCGTCTCGCGGTCGCGCATCAGAAAATTCTGGTTATTGATTCCCGCCAGATAGAAATGGAGCTCGCGTCCCCGCGCCGTTCGCTTCCACACCAGACCGGTGTGACAGAGCGTTCAATAGGTAACGGCGATCGGCACCCCGGCCACTGTGTCGTTCAGGATGTGATGGTAGGCCATCTGCACGATCGGGTAAGCGCGCGCTTCGGTCCCGATCCGTACCGCCATCACCATTTCCTTGTCGCTGAGGCGGGCATCGTCGGCCGAGACGAACCCGGCGGCTGTGATGGGATGGAACAACCATTCAAAGTAGTTCTGCCGTACCATCACCGCCGACGCCGCGGCGAGCACCAGCGCCACCACGATGCCCGTCCGCAGCACTCTCGACGAGCTCCGCCAGAGACGCAAGCCCAGCGCCAGCATGCCCGCCAGAGCGGCCAGGGAGAGCGCGGGCGCAATCCGCTTCACCGCGATCGCCAGAGCTAACGCGCTCTCCGACTGGTGGCGGAATGGCCGGATGACAAACGCCGGAATCAGAAACATGCTCAGGGAAAGGGCCGCCAGCAGCCCCAACAGCAGCCATAATCGACGATCTTCAGATCGATTCGCCATTCGAAGCCATTACCCCAGGATTCATTGCCATCGCCCGCCCACACCCCTGTGGGCCCGAAGCAGTTGAGGATAACACCTCCAGAAGGCCAAAAAACAGGCTCGGTGTGCCCCCGCAGGCACCACGCAAGCGGGTGGCCAAAAAGAGGCTCCAAACTCCACCACCAGAGTGACACAGGTAACTTGTCGTCGGTACCCGCCTCTCTTACCATCGACAATTATGGATCTATGCGCCCTTGTGGTGTGCCCGGATCAGGACTCGGCCAGCCTGCTCGCACTCATGCAGTCCGAACTGGGGATGGCAGCCGAGCACACGACCTCGATCTCGTGCGGACGGGACCTGCTCGACAGCCGGCACTTCGACGCCATCGTCCTCGACTATCGTGCCGACCAGAGTTCCGAGCAATTCCTGGCGCGCCTGCGTCAGTCCTCGAAAAACCGCTCCAGCATGTTGATTGCGATTGTCGATGGCACGTTCAATGCGCGCCCCGTGTTCGGGCTCGGCGCCAACTTTGTTCTCTATCGCCCGCTCTCGTCCGAGCGCACCCGCACGAGCCTGCGCGCCGCCCGCGGCCTGATGCGCCGCGAACGCCGCCGCTCTCCTCGCAAGCCTGTCAGTTCAACCGCCAACGTCGCCTATCCTGGAGCGCCCGAACTGAACGCCGCTCTGACCGACCTTAGCGACGGCGGAACCTCTCTGCTCACCGCCAGCCGCATTCCACCTGCATGCAAGGTTTATTTCGAGTTCGCTCTTCCCGGCCAGAAGCAACTGGTCCGCTTGTCGGGGGAGGTGGCCTGGCAGGACGCGAGCGGCCGCACCGGAATTCGTTTTCTCGACGTGCCGCAGTCTTCGCGCCGTCTCATCCAGACCTGGCTCCAGCACGGTGATGGCCTTCCGGCTAGCGGATTGCCCGCCCCGCCATCGGCAAACTCTCGCCCCGAGAACGAGAGAACGAGCGAAAAAACGGCCGAGGCAAAAGATGCATCCCTCATCTCCAACGCCGGCAACCGACGCGGAGTGCTACGCTTAGCCTGCAAACTCGGAGCCGAAGTCTACCGTCTCGGCGACGGCGTCCCCAATCGCTGCACCCTGTCCGATATCAGCGAGGGCGGTTGCTACGTCGAAATGCCGTCCCCGCTCTCCGGACAGTCGGGCGTGGAGATTCTGGTCCGCACCGCCGACGCGAAGTTGAGAATCCGGGGTCAGGTGCTGGCCATCCATCCCGGTTTCGGAATGGGCGTGCGCTTCATGTTCCGCGATTCCGTCGAGCGCACAGAAGTGATGCGCCTGCTCGCGGTTCTCGCTGCCGGTCCGTCGCTCGACGAACAACACCGCTAAAAGCCCGTCGCCCAACTCTGGGGTTCGTATCACGGCATCGCTTTACAGGCGTGGGGAAATCGGGCTTCGTATCAGGGTACCGCTTTAGCTGTAGTAGCTTGAACTCGACCTTGCGGACAATCATGGCGAGACTCCACGTATCGGACACAGACGGGTTTTCCGAGTCGGGGATTTGAGTGTAATCGCGATATTACGTCAACTGCGTTCAGGGGGATAAGCAAGAGATTGTCCGCTAGCGTGTCTGATTGATGCGTTCCGATTCTTTATTGCGCAAAACAAGTAGGCAAATCAGAACCACGACGCACCAGGTAAACACGGCGTAGACGATCCAGTTTCCAGTGCCTTGTAACTGTTCCCGGTTAAGCTGGACTAGATAATCGCGGTTCTTGACGACGTGCTCGTAGTTCATGCAGCCCTTCTGGGTGTAGCTGACGCCAAGGAATCCCAGAACGGCGGCCATAGTCATTGAGACGGCCAGTGCCCGCTTCAAGATCGTGCTACTAGTCCCTGCGACCAACTCTGCAATTGCTGCAAACGGAGTCCGAAGTGCCCGGTACGCCACCGCGCCGAGGCACAGCGACACGAAAGCAACGAGAAAATAAGAAACAATCAGGTAGTGCTCATTGCTCATTGCTTTCGCCTCAAAGCCGCCAGCAACACGGTCACGAGCCCAACGTACACGAGAAGAACAATCAGCAGATTTTGGAATACTTCCTGCAGACCGCTGGCAACGGACCAGACGTACTCCATGAATCGGGCATCGGCCTTGAGGTCAGTGTGGCCAGCGCCGATTACCGCTGCCACAGCCACGAAAACAATAACCATAGCGAAGGCGCGGAGATAGAAATCCGTAGCGGCAGGCAAACCGGTTACCTCTTCCAAGAGCCCGCGCAAGCTGGGACGGAGCAGACGGTCGACTAACACAAGCACCACCGTCACGACGATCAGCGAGGCCAGAAAAGCAATGCTATGAGGACTCATGGGTGTGTCTCCTAATCTTCGCTCCGGGCGCAATTATAGTCCTGCGCCGCGAGGTAGTTGACGTAACCAGGCGATAGCGCAAGCGTGCGCCGTTTATTCGCCCCGCCCACGGGTTTGCCTGACAGTGGCGACCCTATCGGACATCACGGTGTGCAAGGCCAAGTCTTGGCTATCACACTTTAGCAACACCGTAAATTCTTCAAAATCAGACGCCCCTTTAGGGGCTGGACGGCGAAAGTCGACTCCGCAGTCTGGCCAAATTGTTCTGATAACCAGCGCCTAAAGGCGGATCTACTTGAAAGCGCCTGCGGCATGCCTGAACGCATGCCCTGATACGAATCTCACTTACACGACGGGCTCTTACGCCAACTGCGCCTTCTCGGCCACCGCCCGGCGAAAATATTCCAGCGAAAGCCGCAGCCCGCTCTCCAACTCGACTTTCGGCTCCCATCCCAAGAGCCGCTTCGCTTTCGAAATATCCGGACGCCGCTGCTTCGGATCGTCCTGCGGCAGCGCTTCGAATTTAATCTGGCTCTTCGACCCTGTCGTCGCAATCACGTGCCGCGCGCACTCTAGAATCGTGAATTCGGTGGGATTGCCAACATTCACCGGCTCATGCTCGGCTGATCGCGCCAGGCGCAGTATCCCATCCACTTCATCGCTGACATAGCAGAAGCTGCGCGTCTGGCTGCCATCGCCATACACCGTAAGATTTTCTCCCCGCAGTGCCTGCCACATGAAATTCGGAATCACCCGCCCATCGTTGATCTGCATGCGCGGCCCATAAGTATTGAAGATGCGCAGAATGCGGGTGTCCACCTGGTGATAGCGGCGATACGCCATCGTCACCGCTTCCGAGAACCGCTTCGCCTCGTCGTACACCGACCGCGGCCCGATCGGATTCACATTCCCCCAATACGTCTCGGGCTGCGGATGCACCAGCGGATCCCCGTAGCACTCGGACGTCGACGCCATCATGAATTTCGCGCCGCACCGCCGCGCCGTCTCCAGCGCTTCAAACGTCCCATACGATCCCACGCGCAGCGTTTCGATCCCGTGCGCAGCATAGTCCACCGGGCTCGCCGGACTGGCGAAGTGAAAGACATAATCCAACGCGCCCCACTTGCCGGGATCGGAAACATCCTTCTCCACAAACTCAAAGCGCGAATCGTTTCGCAGATGCTCGATGTTCGCGAGGCGCCCGGTCAGCAGGTTGTCCGCCGCCACCACCCGATAGCCCTCGCCCAGCAGCGCATCGCACAGATGCGATCCCAGAAAGCCCGCGCCTCCCGTCACCAGCGCGCGTGGTTGGTTCGCGGCCCGCGAGGTCGTGGGCCGGGTGTTCATGGGTTGCGCATTCACGATTGTCAGGCACTCTCCTTTTTCTTTGGGGGCGTCCTCGCCGGCGACTCCTCGGCCAACGCCGCCGGCCGCCCCACACTGTAGTAAGAGAATCCGTGTTCCAGCATCACCGCTGGATCATACAGATTTCGCCCATCCAGCACGATCGGATACTTTACCAGCGTGCGCAGGCGCTCCAGATCCAGCGCCGCGAACTCTTCCCACTCGGTCAGGATCAGCAGCGCATCCGCACCCTTCGCCGCCTCATACGCATCCGCTGCCCACTCGACCCCCGATTTCAGCACTTCCTTCGCCCGCTCCATTGCCGCCGGATCGTAAGCGCAAACCCGGCAACCCTCGCGCAGCAGTTCCTGCACCAGCAACATCGCCGGAGACTCCCGTATATCGTCGGTCCCGCCCTTGAACGCGAGGCCGAGCACGCCTAGCCGCTTGCCGCGGAAAGTCCACAGCACGCTCCGTACCTTGCGCAAGAACCGGTGCCGCTGCTCTTCATTAATACGGATGACTTCTTCCAGCAGCCGGAAGTCGTATCCGCTTTCCTTGGCGACCGCCCGGAACGCCATCAGGTCTTTTGGAAAACACGAGCCTCCGTACCCGATCCCCGGATTCATGAATCGCGGCCCGATCCGCGAATCCGTCCCGATCCCGTCGCACACCTGCTGCACATTCGCCCCCACCGACTCGCAGATCGATGCCACGGCGTTAATAAAGGAAATCTTCATCGCCAGAAACGCGTTGGAAGCGTGCTTGATCAGTTCCGCGCTTTTCGTGCTGGTGACGATCAGCCGCGGCGGCGCTTTGCCCGCAGCCGCATCCGGACGCGGAATCGCCTCCCCTCGCCCGTAATACCATCCGCTGGTCAGCGGCCCGTAGAGCTGGCGCATGACCTCCGCCGCCCGCTCGCTCTCCACTCCCACCACGATGCGGTCGGGATAGAGAAAATCCGTAACCGCCGTCCCCTCGCGCAGAAATTCCGGATTCGAAGCCACATCGAAATGCGCCGGATCGGCTCCGTTCCTCGTAATGATGGTCCGGATCCACTGGCTCGTGTACACCGGAACCGTACTCTTCTCCACCACCACCTTGTATCCGTCCACCCCGCCGGCGATTTCCCGCGCCACCGATTCCACGTACGACATATCCGCGTCGCCGCTTTCGGTCGGTGGCGTCCCGACCGCAATGAACACCACCTCGCTCTTCCGCGTGGCGGCCTGCAGGTCGCAAGAAAACTTGATGTGCTCTCCCCTGTGCCGCGTCAGCAGCTCGGGCAGAAATCGTTCGTGAATCGGCACCTCGCCGTTGCTGAGCGCCGCGATTTTCTTTTCGTCGTTATCGACCAGCACAACCTCGTGCCCCAGATCCGCAAAGCACGCTCCCGTCACCAACCCCACATATCCGGACCCAACCACCGCGATGCGCATAGCGAGCCTTCTCCCTGATTTTCCATTTTGCACTCCGGCTCGTCGGCGTGCCGATTCTTACTTTACCAGTCTTTTCAGTCCTGAAAGCCTCTCCATCGGCTTCGCGGTGTCCTCCGGGGCCAGGAATGGGAATTCGAATCTCACAAATCGCCGTGACCGCCATCACCGCCGGGCGGTCCGCATTCTAGCAGCCCGCTGGTCAAGGGTACCCGGCTCCACGCACTGAAGTTGTAGCGCTCCTGTCCAACAGCCTTCGCCCGTGATCGCTGTAAAATATCGCGTAGGCATCCCCCGCCGACCTCGGAGAATCCATCTGCGCTTTATCTTGACCAAGGCCGCCCTGATCAGCGCCGCGCTTGTTTTCCTTCTGGTCACCCCACTGGCCCGCGCGCAGGATCGCTCCGGCGAACTCCGTCTCTCCGTCACCGATTCCGACGGCGCCGTCTTGCCCGCCCACGGACTTCTCGTCAGCCAGGCAAGCCATTTCGAACTCACCTTTGACACCGCGCTAACCGGTGAATATGTCGCCAGGAAGTTGCCTCTGGGCACCTACCATCTGACCCTCGAGCACGCCGGATTCGCCGCTTACAATTCGCTGGTCGAGATCCGCTCCGAGTTGCCGCAGAAAATTTCGGTCGTCCTCTCCGTTGCCACTGTCGCGCAAACCGTCGAAGTGAAGGATTCCGACACGCTTCTCGATACCACGAACCCCGGCAACACGTACCAACTCGGAGCGCCCACGCTGCGCGATTGGGCTGCCACCATTCCTGGACGCCAGGCCGTCGATGTCGTTCAGTCGCAACCCGGCTGGGTGCTCGAAGCCAACGGAGTCGTCCATCCCCGCGGCTCCGAGTACGACACGCAGTACGTCGTCGACGGACTCCCCATCCTTAACAATCGCTCACCCGCCTTCTCTCCCACCGACGATCTCGACGATGTGCAGTCGGTCAAGACCTACACCTCCGGCATCCCCCCAGAATTCGGCCGCAAGGTTGGAGGCGTGGTCGAAACTGTGACCGACCGCAATCCGGCCCGCGGCATGCACGGTACCGCCATCCTCGGCGGAGGCAGTTTCGATACCGGCAACGCTTACCTCGGCAGCAGTTATTTCGACGGCCGCAACGTTTTCGGCCTCTCCATGGACGCGGCTCGCACCGATCGCTTTCTCGATCCTCCGGTGCTCGAAAACTTCACCAACCGTGCCACCCTCGCCGGGGTCAAAGGCAGCTTCGAGCGCGACCTCACGCAGAAAGATCGCCTCCGCCTTTCGCTCAGTTTCGATCGCGCTGGTTTTCTGGTTCCGAACGAACTCATCCAGCAGCAGAACTTGCAACGCGAGGATCGCAGCAATCAGGAAGTCTCAGGCCAGGTCTCGTATCAGCACACCTTTTCTTCCAGCGTCCTCGGCACCGTGCAGGGTCGCGTCCGCGACGACGAAGCCGGCCTCACGGCCAATACATCTTCCTGGCCCATTCGGCCGTTTCAAGACCGCGGTTTCCGCGAAGGCTATGTCAGCGCTGCCGTCGCCGCCAACTTCAATCACCACGAAATCAAAGTTGGAGCCGACTCCATCTACAGCTTCGTTCACGAACAATTTTCCTACCACATCACCGCCACCGAGATTAACGGCCAGCCCATCTTCGATCCTTCCACGCCGCCCGATTTCTTCTTCCAGCAATCCGGGGACGACCGCGAGCAGGCGTTCTTCGTTCAGGACAACGCGCATTTCGGCAATCTGAGCCTAAGCGGCGGAATTCGCTTCGACCACTACAGCGTGCGCGTCACCGAGTCCGCCTGGAGCCCGCGCTTCGGTTTCGCCTGGTACGTTCCCAAACTCGGCGTCGTGTTCCGCGGATCCTACGATCGCGCCTTCGGCACTCCTGCCATCGAGAACCTGCTCCTTAGCACTTCCGCCAAAGTGCGCACCCTCGACGCCAACGTTGCTCAGCTTACGCTGCGCCCGTCGCGCGCCAACTACTACGAACTCGGCGCCACCAAGGAACTCTTCCGCAAAGCTCACCTCTCCGCCAACCTCTTCCAGCGCGCCACGCGCAATTTCGCCGACGACGATGTTCTCCTCGACACCGGCGTGAGCTTTCCCATCGCGCTCAGTTCCGCGCACATCTACGGCGCCGAAAGCCAACTCGCGCTCCCGCAGTGGGGCCCATGGTCCGCTTGGTTGAACTACTCCTATATGGTGGCTTCCGCGCGTCTTCCCGTCGTCGGCGGATTATTTCTGGGCGAGGACGCTTCCGGCCTCCTCAACTCCAATTCCCGTATCTGGATTTCCCAGGACCAGCGCCACACCCTGCACGGACAGCTCCGTTACCAGCCCTGGTCGCGCTTTTGGACCTCCGCCGGCGCCTCCTATGGCACCGGACTTCCCGTCGAACTGAACGGCGAGTCGACCGCAACCCTCGTCGAAGAATTCGGCCAGGCCGTAGTCGACCGCGTCAACCTTAACGCCGGACGCGTGCGCCCATCCCTGTCGGTCGATCTCTCCGCCGCCGTCGACCTCTACAAAAAAGAATCGCGCGCCGTGCGCCTGCAAGGCGATATTCGCAATCTCAACAACCGCCTCAACGTGATCGACTTCGCCAGCGTCTTCTCTGGAACCGCGATCGCTTCCTCCCGCACCTTCTCTCTCCGCCTCCGCTTCGATTATTAATATTGTGTCCCATCAAATTCGCGGCGCAAGTGGCCTGAGTTACCTGGGCAACTGATTAGCTAGCAGCCCGAAGAAGAAAGCGCAAAATGTGCAATAGTTTGCACCTAGCCAGTTAGTGGGATTGCGATCCCACCGCTTTCAGTTGTATAAACCCTCATACTTGTTACGGTTCCATTAAGCTCTTGCTTTTCGCGTAAATCCCTTCCCGGTCTTCCAAGTGCTATCTAAAGGCGGGAAATCCCCGGCCGCTACATTTTGGAGGAAACAAGGCGATGCACCACTTTTTGTCGGAGAATGGTGGGAACATCCATTCCGGGGCGTCTTCCCGGTCCATGAATCATTCGATGTTCAGTGCGAGGGCGGCTCGCAATCTTGGCCTGATTCTCGCCGTCGTCTGCCTTGCTTTGTTGTCGTTTTCGTTCGCGCAGGCGCCCTTTCTAACCAGCCGCGGCGATAACGCCCGCGACGGCGCCAACACCAACGAGACTCTGCTCGCGCCAGCTAACGTAAACATGAGCCACTTCGGCCGCCTCTTCAGTTCTCCTGTCGACTATATCGTGATGGCCCAGCCCCTCTACGTGCCCAACGTGAACATCCCGGGTCAGGGCACCCACAACGTCATCTACGTGGCCACCGAGATGGATTCGGTTTACGCGATTGACGCCGAAACCGGCGCCCAGCTCTGGCACGCCAGCATGCTCAACGGCGGCACCACTGCCAGCGGTATTTATCTTCCCTGCGGCACTGGTCCCGGTTTCACCCAGGAGGGCATTACCGGAACTCCCGTCATCGATCCCACGCCTACCCCTACCGCTCCCGCCGGCACCATGTATCTGGTAGCCAAGACTCTTCTTGGCACCACCGTCCGTCACCATCTCCACGCCCTCGACATCACCACCGGCAATGAGCAACCGGGCAGCCCCGTGCTGATCACCGCCACCAGCACCAGCAAAAAGGGACACGTTACCCACTTCAACAGCCTCCATCAGAAAAACCGTCCCGGCCTCTTGCTGCTCAACGGTGTTCTTTACCTGGGCTTCGGTTCCAACTACTGCAACGACAGCGACACGGGCTGGGTGCTTTCTTATGACGCTGTCAGTTTGTCGCAGCTCGGGGTCTTCAACACCTCACCCGACTACGGATTAACTTCGATCTGGCAGAGCGGCAACGGTCTCGCCGCCGATGAAGGCGGCAACATCTTTGCCTCCACCGCGGAAACCGGACGCAACGGCTTCGATGTCCCGTCGGGGGGCCAGACCTACTGCATGACTGCCTTGAAGCTTGCTCCCGATCTCCCGGTTGATCCTGTCGATTATTTCACCCCGTGGAACGTGGCCTTCCTCAACTCCCACGATATGGACTTGAGTTCCTCTGGACCAATGGTTCTCCCCGATCAAAACGGCCCCTGGCCCCATGAACTCGTCGTCACCGGCAAGTACGGCGTCGCCTTCGTTCTCAATCGCGACAACCTGGGTATGTACTCCCCGGGAGATAGTAATGCCCTTCAGGAAGTCGTTCTCGTCCCAAACAGCGACAGCAATCCCCTCGATGTCATGATGAGTTCTCCTGCCTACTGGAACAACACTGTGTACTTCGCCCCCAATGGCTCTCCGCTCCTGGCTTTTCCGCTGTCGGCCGGATTGCTCGGCGCTCCGCTGAAAACTCCCGCGAAATATTCCGGCGCCCACTCCCCATCCATCTCCTCCAACGGTAACGCCAACGGAATTCTGTGGGTCATGGGCAATGGGCAACTGCTGGCGTTCGACGCCGTTTCTCTCAACATGCTCTACGGTACCGTTCAGGCCCCCAATAAACGCGACGCTTTGCCCGCCCTCGGCCACTTTGCCACTCAGACCGTCGCCAACGGCAGGGTCTATGTCGGCACCCAAACCAGTCTGGAAGCTTACGCGTTGTTTCCGGCCGCCACCGTTACCGGGGGCAACGCGCAGACCGCGACCGTTGCTACCGTGCTTCCCCTTCCCCTTCAGGTCCAGGTCACCAACCCGTACGCTGGACAACCCGGCGTCGGCATCACCGTCAACTTCAGCGACGGCGGCAAAGGCGGCTCGTTCAATCCTCCCTCCGCCATCACCGATGCTAACGGCAACGTCTCTACCCTCTATACCCTTCCCAAGAAAGCGGCCACCTACACCCTGACCATCTCGGGGACGAATCTCGGCACGGCCACCGCCACTGCCACCGCTACCCCCGGCCCTGTCATAAAGATCGTTCACTGGGAGGGGAACAGCCAGACCGGCGCCGCCGGCTCCACTCTTGCCAAGCCTATCGCCGCCCAAGCCCAGGACTCCTACCAGAACCCGATCTCCGGTGTCACCGTCAACTTTACCGCCAACCACGGCGCCGTCCCCAATCCGGCTTCTGCCGTCACCGACGCCACGGGCGTGGCTCGTACGACTCTGCAATTGCCCACCACCGTCACCAAGATGACGGTCACCGCCAGTTCGACCGGTTTGCAAAACCTCTACTTCGCCGAGTCCTCGGTTGCCGGACCCGCCTCGAGTATCGCCGTCACCGGCGGCAATAATCAGTCCGCCCCAGCCGGGACGCAATTGCCCCAGGCTCTCACCGTGCTCGTGACCGACCAGTACGGCAATCCCGTTCCCAGCGTCGGTGTCACGTTTGACGACGGCGGCGCCGGAGGCAATTTCGCCAGCCAAAATCCCGTCCTCACCGGCGCCCCGGGAACGGCGAGCCAGTTCTATACCCTGACGTCGTCTCCCGGAACCGTCACCATCAATGCCACCGTCAGCGGAGTCGCCAGCCCCGCCGTCTTCACCGAAACGGGCCAGTAGTTCTTGCGAGTGGGGACGCGGGCGCCCCCGTCCGCGTCACTAAGCCCCAATTCACCACGGAGGCACAGAGACACGGAGAAAATCTAAGGGCTCCAAGAGCCAAGGTTCTCCTCCGAGCCTCCGTGCCTCCGTGGTGAAAACCAGGAGGTTCGTTGTGCCCCCCGTGCCCGGAAAGCAAAAGGCGCGGATTGCTCCGCCCCCCAAATTGCCAAATTACCAAATTGCAAAATTACCCGATTACCCAGCAATTGACTTCCCCATGGTTTCGCGCCACACTCGCCTTTGAGCCTGCTGTCCTCAGCATCGCCGCAGGCGGCCGGAACAAGCTATGTTCCCGCAACCCATGTCGAGGTCCGAGTTCCGCCCTGACGATTCGCACTATGACCTCACCTGTGTTCTTGAGCAGAACCTCCTTGCCGGTTTTCCGCCCGACCTCGCTCTCGATTTAGTCCTTAACGAACTCGTAGCCCGCGCCGCCAAAGCCACTCGCGCCGGCAGCGCCGCCCTCGCCCTTGCCCGCGGCGAGGAGTTGGTCTGCCGCGCCGCCACCGGACCCCTCGCCCCCGATCTCGGCGTTCCCCTCAGCACCCGCGACGGCCTCTCCGGCGCATGTCTTCAAACCCATCAACCGCAGCTCTCCGTCGATACCGAGTTCGACCCGCGAGTCGACCCCGCCGTCTCCCGCCACCTCGGCATCCGTTCCATCCTCATCGTTCCCGTCTTCGATCGTACCGACAAGGATCATAACGACAAGGATCGAACCGGCAAGGACGTTAACGACAACGACAGTAACGGCCAGCACGCTCAGGTCAGCGGACTCCTCGAAGCCTTTTCGACCTCTCCCGCCGCCTTCTCGGACTCCGACCAGAAACTGCTGGAAAGTTTTGCCGAAGAGTGCGCCCGCATTCGCCGCGCCGCGATCGAACTGAGTCAGCGCCCGCCCGCCGCCACCGCCGTTCTGCCGGAGATCGTTTTGCCGCAGATCGTCCCGCCGGATGTACGGATGAACACCGTCCCTCCCGAGTTCAACCCATCCGCGCTCGTTCCGCCCGCGTTCCCACCGCCCAATGCCATCGCCGAAAGCTCGCGGCCCGCCCGCCGTCCTCCCCACCAAACCCGGACCCTCGAAGTCTGGACCCTGGTCCTCGGAACTCTAGCTATTGTCGCCGCCCTCGCCGTCAGTTTCATCATTGGCTCTCGGATTGGATGGCTGCGCACCAGCGCGTCCTCTGCCCAGATCTCCCCGCCCCCAGCCATATCCAAGCCGGGTGAATCCCCCAAGTCCGCCGCCGCGGCCAAATTCGCCGCCGCCCCCAAACCCGCGAGGACAAAGACCAAGCCCGCCGCGCCCGCCTCCGACGAACTAGTTGTTTACGAAAAAGGCAAAGTCATCTTCCGCATGAAACCAACTCCCACCAAGCCTGCCCGGACACAGCATCCACCCGCCAACCCCGTTGCCACCAGGCAATCGAGGGATGCGATCGTAGAAGCATCGTCGACCACCAAGGTCGCCCCATCGCGCAGCGTCTGGCTGGCTCCCGCGCAAGCCGAAGCCCGCCTCCTCAGCCGCACCGAGCCCCACTATCCCCCCGAAGCCCTCGCCGCCCATCGCGCCGGCAACGTCGTCCTCGAAGTCCAAGTCGCCGAAGACGGCTCCGTCTCCAGTGTCCGCACCCTAAGCGGAGACCCCGCGCTAGCCGCCGCCGCCACCGAGGCCGTCCGCCACTGGCGCTACCAACCCTACCGCCGCCACGACCACCCTGCCCAGTTCCAGACCGATGTAACCCTGAGCTTCAGCCTGCCTAACTAGAGCGCGTCACAAATCAGAGTGAAGCGCGTGCCGAAGTCTGCGCATCCCCTCTATCCGGCGTTTGCGCGAAGGGTGCCATTCAGGCTACTCTCGCGAAAATAGCGTCCACATCGGCTGAAGCTTAAATGGGTCCAACTCAAAATTACGATTCACCAGGAGAAGCCATGACACGCATCATTAGAATTCTCTGCGTTGCCTTGCTGACAATCGTCGGATTGGTGGGATCGTCCCTCCCAGCAAGGGCCGACGACAGAGACGACAGACACGAAAAATGTGAACGGCAAATTCACCAGGCAGAGGACAAGCTGCGCGACGCGATCCAGCGCCACGGCGAGGACAGCAAACAAGCCCACAAGCGCCGTGAGCAACTCGAAGAAGTAAAGCGTCGTTGCGACGACCACCACGACAAAGACCATCACGACGACGACCGCGATCACCACTAAAGCCCGGCATCGAAACTTGGTTGCTAATGTAAACGGCCCACGCCCGTATAGCCGCGCGTGGGCCAAACTAGACTTACTGGCGCGGGTGCCCCAGGTCTCGTGCTTTTCGAGACCCTGGGAGCCTCGCCACAACCGCCGCAGCCGAAGCCGGCTCCCGCTCTACGAAAACGCCAACTCTTTAGCCCGCTGCACCGCCTTCACCACCGCCTTGATCAGCGTGACGCGCAGCTTGCCTTCTTCCAGTTCCATGATGCCGTCAATCGTGCATCCCGCCGGAGTCGTTACCGCATCCTTCAGCAGCGCCGGATGATCCCCTGTCTCCAACACTACCCGCGCCGCGCCCATAGTCGTTTGAGCCGCCAGCAGCGTAGCCACATCGCGCGGCAGCCCCACCTTTACCCCCGCCTCCGCCAGCGATTCCAAAATAATGTAGATATACGCCGGCCCGCTCGCCGACAATCCCGTGACCGCGTCCATATGTTTTTCGTCAACGGCCACCGTGCGCCCCACCGCATCGAAGAACTTCGTCGCCATTTCCAGATGCTGCTTGGTCGCGAACTTCCCCTTGCACAGCGCCGTCATGCCCGCGCCCAGCACGCAAGGAGTATTCGGCATGGCCCGCACCACCGGCACTTCTTTCTCCATGGCCCGCTCAATCATCTCCGTGGGAACCGACGCCGCCACCGAAATCACCAACTGCTTCCCATTCAAATGCGCGCGAATCTCCCGCACCACGTCGGCCACCACCTGCGGCTTCACGCAGAGAAAAATAATGTCCGCGTCTTTCACCGCCTCGGAATTATCGGTGCCCGCGTGGATCTTCAATTTCTCCTTCAGCAGCCGCGCCCGCTCCGGATGCGCCACCGTTGCCCAAGTCTGCCCCGGCGACAGCAATCCGTCGCGCAAGAACGACTGCAACAGAATCGACCCGATCTTTCCCGCGCCCAACACCGCCACTTTCTTCTTTCCGCTCAAACTCTGCCTCATGCGAATTCTCCCAACAATCATTCCTAGACGCGGCTCGCCGCGTCTAGCGTCGGAGACGAGGCAAGCCTCGTCTCTACCGAAGATTACACTAGACTGGCTCTCAAAATCCCTTGGACAGCCGCGCGACTGTCCAAAGCTTTTATTCGTTCAACCTCCAAAGCTCGCCGCCATAGTAAAGTAGTAGTACACGCCCAAAGGCAAACCCCGAGGAGTTTTCGATCTGAACCCAAGTATTCGCAACATCGCCATTATCGCCCACGTGGACCACGGCAAGACCACGCTGGTGGACGCCATGCTCCGGCAAAGCGGCACCTTTCGCGACAACGAGACCGTCGCCGAGCGCGTCATGGACTCGAACGATCTGGAACGCGAGCGCGGCATCACGATTCTTGCCAAGAACACAGCGGTGTTCTATGCCGGCGTAAAAATCAATATCGTGGACACGCCCGGCCACTCCGATTTTGGCGGCGAAGTGGAGCGCGCCCTCAAGATGGTCGACGGCGTCATGCTGCTCGTCGACGCCAGCGAAGGCCCGCTGCCGCAGACTCGTTACGTGCTCAGCAAGGCGCTCGAAGCGAATCTACAGCCGATCGTCGTCATCAACAAGATCGACCGCCCCGACGCTCGTCCGCAGGAAGTTCTTAACGAGATTTACGACCTCGTTATCGATCTTGATGCCAAGGAAGAGCAACTTGACTTCCCCGTTCTCTACACCAATGCCAAGACGGGCACCGCCGCCGTTCATCAGGGAGCGGCGGGCGAAGACCTGCGTCTGCTGTTTGAGGCGATCATCGACACCATCCCCGCGCCGCAAGGAGACGCCAACGGCCCGCTTCAAATCCTGGTCGCGAATCTCGACTACAGCGACTATCTCGGCCGCCTCGCCATTGCCCGCGTTTTTAATGGAACCATGAAGACGGGCGAAGACGTTGCGATCGCCAAGCGCGATGGCTCCTTTCATAAAACAAAAATCACCAAGCTCTTCAGCTTTTCCGGCCTCAAGCGCACCGACATCACGGAAACTTCGCTGGGCGACATCATCGCTGTCGCCGGCGTCGAAGGCATCACGATTGGCGAGACCATTACCGACGCGGAGAATCCCGCGCCGCTTCCGCCCATCGTCATTGACGAGCCGACGATTGCGATGCTCTTTACCATCAACACGTCTCCGTTTTGCGGACGCGAAGGCACCTACGTCACTTCGCGCAACCTGCGGGAGCGCCTGGATAAAGAGCTGCTCACCAACGTCTCGCTGCGCATGGAAGAGACCGGGAGCATGGATTCGTTCAAGGTTCTTGGCCGCGGCGAGTTGCAGCTTTCCATTCTGATCGAGATGATGCGCCGCGAAGGTTACGAACTGATGGTCGGCAAGCCCGAGATCGTCACCAAGCACATCGACGGCAAGTTGATGGAGCCGGTCGAGCACCTCACCGTCGATATCCCAGAAGAATTCGTTGGCGTGGTCATGGAGCATGTTGGCTCGCGCAAAGGCGAAGTCGCCAACATGCACAACCACGGCTACGGCCGCGTGCGCGTCGAATTCCGCGTGCCCAGTCGCGGCTTGATCGGACTGCGCAGCACGCTGCTCACCGACACGCGCGGCACCATCGTCATGAACGCGCTTTTTGACGGATATATCGAGTGGCAGGGAGAAATCCCGCATCGTCCGACCGGCGCGCTCGTCGCCGACCGGCCCGGGCTTACGACCTCCTACGCTCTTTACAATCTGCAAGAGCGCGGCGTGCTATTCGCCGGCCCTGGAGTGGATGTTTACGAGGGCATGATCATCGGTGAGAACGCGAAAGATACGGATCTCGACGTCAACATTGTGCGCGAGAAGAAGCTGACCAACATGCGCGCCTCAACTTCCGACTTGGCTATACGCCTGGTGCCGTATCGCAATCTGAATCTCGAACAGGCGATTGAGTTCATCGCCGACGATGAGTTTGTCGAGGTCACGCCGAAATCTCTGCGCCTGCGGAAGAAGATTCTGCAATCGAACCAGCGGAAGAGAGGGTCGCTGGCAGCGGTAGAAGAATCTTCGTAGCGATTCGTGACGTTCCATGGTTCGGCGATTGACAGTCGAGACAGTTTGCTTTGAGGTCATGCTCGCTTCGGTGGCCGCAGGGTTCATCGTTTGGTTGTTCGGGATGGTACGCAAGTCATTTGGTGCGATCCCAGCCCTACTGTGGGTTGTCTTGACCTGCATTTCGTTGGCTTGCGCCGCGATCGTTGGCGTACTTGAGTTTACCCGCTGAGTTCCGGGTACAATCTATTCCGGTGGACGCTCCCAAGCCAAAGAACCCGCGCATGTTCCTCATCCCGTGCAGTTGCGGCGTGAGCTTTGCGGTTGCCGAAGACTTCGATCGGAAGGGAATGCACCTCCGCAGCTTCATTCCCTGCCCCAACTGCGGCAAGCGTCACGATCCGCGCAATCGCCTGCTGACGCTCGACTACCAAAATGAACGTTTCTGGAAAGTCGGCGGCTGCTAAGATCCGATTTGAAGGCGATCCGCGAAGGTTGTAGACTCAGAGCATTCACCGCGCGCCCGTAGCTCAGTCTGGATAGAGCGGCAGCCTCCGGAGCTGTAGGTCGGGAGTTCGAATCTCTCCGGGCGCACCAGTTCTCAATAAACTATCCGTCGTGTTTTTCTGCTGTGTTCCGAATGTTTGCGATTGGTGTACGAGCGCTCGAAGCCCTGATGGTCCCGCACAATTTCTGTTTTAGGAGGGCAAGCGGGAGAGGATGTGCTTCGGGAGACCAGGTTTGCGATAGCAAGAAGGCTGGAGAAAAGGTAAAGGCTGTGACATTGGTTATGCTCTAGCCACTAGCTCTTGCGAGGGAGCCAATAGCGTGGAGGCATGCACCGTCACAGCCCTTGATGCGATCACCGCTTTCGCGGTCCCAAACCCCAACTACCCCTCGCAGAGCCGTCGGTTTTTTCAGGTCTGGCTGCTCTTCGGGTTACCCCGCCGAGCTGATCACTCAGCCTACTTCGGATCGGCAAAAGTTTAATTAAGCCAACCCTTTCAGCCGTCGACGTAAGCCACCCTAGAGATTTGCTTGAAGATTGTCAATGCCCTTTTTCGGTGCAATCCGCCGGTTGCGAAGGATCAAAAACCGGAAACGCAACTCGTTGAATCGTTGTTGCTTAATGAATGGGAGATTAATTGTTTTCCATTTTTCCACAGGAACATCCACAGATGCCAAGGTCGCGGTGCGACTGCTGTTTTTGCAATTACTAAGGAATGCGTTGAGAACCTCCGCCCTTACAGGCTGCTAGCGCGTGTTTTTCCCCGATGGGGCCAATTTGCGCAAGAGATCGACAAATGCCGTGGTCGCGCAGGAGAGGGTCCGGTCCCGGCGGTAGGCCAGCCCCAGTTCGCGGAAAAGTTCCGCATCTTCAAGGTCAAGCAGCTTGGCTCTGCCCGACGCCACTTCGTCCCGCGCGAACGACGCGCTGACCAGAGACACTCCCAGATCGGCGGCCACAAAGCTCTTGATCATGCCGATGCTGGGCAGTTCCATGCGCACTTGCAGCTCCTCGCGATAAGGGCGGAATAGTTTGTCCATCAGCCTTCGGGTGTGGCCGGTCTTCGGGAGCAGCACAGGGTGTTTGATAATATCGCGGATCGCCGCCGTTTTATGCTTCGCCAGAGGATTGCTGGAGCTCACCATCAACATCAGCTTATCGCGAAAAATGGGTTGGATTTCGAGGCTCGGAGACTGAATCGGCAAGGTAAGAATGCCCACCTCGATGGAGCCGTTCTCCAGCTTTTCCACGATCTTGTAGCTGAAGTTCCGGTAAATGTTGATTCGCACGGGCGGATAGAGCCGGCAGTACTCCGCGAAAAGTTCCGGCAGAACATAGAGGCAAGTAGCTTCGTTGGCGCCCACGCGGAGCGTGCCGTGGGGCGTGCCGCTGTGGTCCGCGACCGCCATCAGAGATTCCTCGCGGAGTTGTTTCAGCCGCTCGGCATAGTCGTAAAACACCTGTCCGGCCGGAGTCAATTTCACGGTCTTGCCCGAACGGTCGAGAAGCCGCTCCCCATACTCCTGCTCCAACTGCCGGATTTGGGCGCTGACGGCCGATTGGGAGCGGAACACTTTGTCCCCGGCGCGCGAAAAGCTGCCCTGCTTGGCCACTTCCAGAAACGTGATGAGCTGATCGAAATCCATTGAATTTATGCGGATTATAGCGGACGCGGACCGGTTTCACGAGAAAGGAATTTAGACCGCAGTCCGTCCCGGGACCGCGAAGTTCTTATTTTTGCATCCTTACCATTTTTTGCATCCTTCGCATCGAAATTCTGGATTGTACTTCCCCCCGCGTCTGGCGGAAAGTAAGAATTTGCGGGTTTGTGTTCCAGCCGCCTACGCCGCAGATGCCACGATGCCAACGACGGAATGATGACGCGTCAAAACAAAACGAATGCTCCTCCGCCCGCTCAGGGGCTGTACCATCCTGCGCAGGAACACGACGCATGCGGAATCGGATTCGTCGCCAACGTTCGCGGCCACAAAAGTCACGAAATCGTAAGTAAGGGAATCCAGGTGCTGCTCAACCTCGCACACCGCGGGGCGTGCGGATGCGATCCCGAGACCGGCGACGGCGCCGGCATTCTCCTCCAGATCCCACACCAGTTCTTTGCGCGGGAGTGCGGCCAATTGGGATTCGAGCTGCCTCTGCCCGGCGCCTACGGCGTGGGCATGACATTTTTGCCGGTGGAGAAGCACCCACGGCTGCAATGCGAAGGAATTCTGGAACGCATTGTGCGCGAGGAGGGGTTGACGGTTTTGGGCTGGCGCGATACGCCTTGCTTCGCCTCCGCCATCGGCCGCGTGGCGCGAGGTTCGCAACCCTACATCCAGCAGATTTTCGTAGGCTGTGGCGCGTTTACCGGCGAAGACGCCTTTGAGCGGAAGCTTTATGTGGTGCGCAAGCGCGCCGAGAGTGAGATCGCAGCATCCGGCATTGAGGATGCGAGTGTGTTCCACATTCCGTCGCTCTCTTGCCGCACCATCGTGTACAAAGGTTTGCTCCTCGCCCCGCAGATCACAAACTTCTACCGGGAGCTTTCCGACCCCGAAGTGACCAGCGCGTTGTGTCTGGTGCACCAGCGCTTTTCCACCAATACTTTTCCGAGTTGGCAACGAGCGCATCCCTATCGCTACATCGCGCACAATGGCGAGATCAACACGCTCAAGGGCAACGTCAACTGGATGCACGCGCGCCAGTCGCTGCTCCAGTCGCCGCTGTTTGGCGACGATATGAAGAAGCTCTATCCCATCATTGCGCCGGATGGCAGCGATTCCGCGAACTTCGACAACGCCGTCGAACTCTTGCTGCTCGCGGGTCGCAGCCTGCCTCACGCGATGGCCATGCTGATTCCGGAAGCTTGGGCCGGGAATCGCCACATGAAGCCGGAGAAGCGCGCCTTCTATGAATATCACGCGTGCCTGATGGAACCGTGGGACGGCCCCGCGGCCATTGCGTTTACCGACGGCAGAGTCATCGGCGCGATCCTCGACCGCAACGGCTTGCGCCCTGGACGGTACGTGGTTACGAATGACGATCACGTCATCATGGCCTCCGAAGCTGGAGTTCTCGACATCGAACCGGAAAACGTAAAGATGAAAGGCCGACTTCAACCGGGGAAGATGTTTCTGGTGGATACGGTGGAAGGCCGCATCGTCCCGGACAAGGAAATCAAGCAGCGACTGGCCTCGCGACAGCCCTACGCGCAGTGGGTCAAGGACAATCAGATCACGATCGATCAGTTGCCGAAGCCCTCCCGCATGCACCACCCGGATGCGGAAACCCTGCTTCGGCGGCAGCGTGCGTTTGGTTACAGCGATGAAGACCTGCGCATGATTCTCGGCTCCATGGCTTCCAAGGGCGAGGAACCGGTGGGCTCGATGGGCACGGATACGCCGCTCGCTTGTCTCTCGGACCGGCCCCAGTCGCTGTTCAATTACTTTAAGCAGCTCTTCGCGCAGGTGACGAATCCTCCCATCGACTCGATTCGCGAAGAAATCGTGATGTCGCTCGTCAGCTACATCGGGGCCGAGCGCAACATACTCTCGGAAGAGCCCGAGAACTGTCACATGCTGAAGCTGGCGCACCCGCTTCTGACCAACGTCGACCTGGAAAAACTGCGGCGCGTATCGACCGGGGATCTGCTGGCCATCACGCTGCCCGCGCTGTTCCGTGCCAGCGAGGGAGAAGCCGGATTGAAGCGGGCGCTCGACGAGTTGTGCCAGCGCGCCTCGCTCGCGGGAAAAGCCGGCTACACGCTGCTCATTCTTTCCGACCGTGGAGTGAACAAGGATTACGCCCCCATCCCCAGCCTGCTGGCGCTGGCCGCCGTGCATAACCTGTTAGTGCAGGAGGAGACGAGAACCCAGGTCGCCCTGATTACGGAATCCGGCGAACCTCGCGAGGTCATGCACTTTGCGCTGCTCAGTGGATATGGGGCGAGCGCCATCAATCCATATCTGGCGCTCGAGAGCGTCGAAAGCCTGGCACGCCGCGGAGAGTTGTCGGAAGGCGTGACTCCCGAACTTGCCGTGAAACACTTCATCAAATCGGTGAATAAAGGTTTGCTGAAAACCTTCGCCAAGATGGGCATCTCAACCTTACAGAGCTATCAGGGAGCGCAGGTTTTCGAAGCCATCGGGCTGAACCAGGAACTGGTCGATTCCTATTTCGCGGGCACGGCATCGCGACTGGAAGGCGTTGGCCTCGAGGTGCTCGCCCGCGAAGCGCAGATGAAGCACGAGCACGCATTTCGCCCCCTGAGCGAGTCCGAGACCGAACTCGCAGTCGGAGGAAATTATCACCAGCGAGTCAACGGTGAGTACCACCTGCTGAACCCGCTGACCATCAGTAAGCTGCAGCAAGCGGTGCGGCAGGACAGCTTCCAGACCTTTCAGGAATACACCGACCTCATCGACAACCAAAGCAGCAACATGGCAACGCTGCGCAGTTTGATGAAGTTGAAGAAGAGCGCCAAGCCGGTCGCGATCGAAGAAGTAGAACCCGCCAAAGAGATCGTGAAGCGCTTTACCACGGGAGCGATGTCGTTCGGCTCGATCAGCAAAGAAGCCCACGAGACTCTGGCTATCGCCATGAACCGCATCGGAGGGAAGTCCAATACTGGCGAAGGCGGCGAAGATGAGGAACGCTTCAAGCCCGATACTAACGGAGACTTGCGGCGGAGCGCGGTGAAGCAGGTCGCCTCGGCGCGCTTTGGAGTTACTGCCAGCTATCTCGTCAATGCGGACGAGTTACAGATCAAGATGGCGCAAGGCGCCAAGCCCGGTGAAGGCGGCCAGCTTCCGGGGCACAAGGTGGACGAAGTCATTGCGCGTCTGCGGCATTCCATCCCCGGCGTGGGTTTGATCTCGCCGCCGCCCCACCACGACATCTATTCCATCGAAGATCTAGCGCAGCTGATCTATGACCTGAAAAATGTGAACCCGCAAGCGCGCATCGCGGTGAAGCTGGTGGCCGAAGTCGGAGTAGGTACGGTGGCCGCGGGCGTGGCCAAGGCGCACGCGGACGTCGTGCTGATCAGCGGAGACAGCGGAGGCACGGGAGCTTCACCGCTGAGTTCCATCAAGCATGCTGGCATTCCGTGGGAGCTTGGCTTAGCTGAAACGCAACAGGTTCTTCTCTTGAACGACCTGCGCAGCCGCATCCGCGTGCAAACCGACGGCAAGCTGCAAACCGGCCGCGATGTCGTGATCGCGGCTCTGCTCGGCGCCGAAGAATTCGGCTTTGCCACCACGCCGCTGATTGCGATGGGCTGCGTCATGATGCGCAAGTGCCATCTCAACACTTGCTCCGTGGGTATTGCCACGCAAGATCCCGTGCTGCGCAAGCAATTTCAAGGGCAGCCCGAGCATGTCATCAATTTCTTTTTCTTTCTGGCGGAACAAGTGCGGCAGTACATGGCAGAACTCGGTTTCCGGCGCATGGATGAGATGATCGGGCGCGTTGACATGCTCGACGTGCAGCCGGCCGTCCATCACTGGAAAGGCCGAGGCCTGGATTTGTCGGCTATTCTATATAACCCTCCGGTACCGTCGCGCGTGGCGCGCCGCTGCGTACAGGCGCAGGACCATGGCCTGGAGCAAGCGCTCGATCATCAACTTCTCGCCGAGTCGCGGGCCGCGATCGAGACTCTGGCGCCGGTCGAGATCAAGCTGCCCGTGCGCAACGTTCATCGCTCGGTGGGAACTATGCTGAGCGGAGCCATTGCTCGCCGCCACGGATCCGCCGGTCTTCCCGACGATACGATTCGCATTCAACTCGACGGATCGGCGGGGCAAAGCCTGGGTGCGTTCCTGGCCAAGGGAGTCACCCTCACCCTCGAAGGCGAGGCCAACGATTACGTGGGCAAGGGTCTCTCTGGCGGACGTCTGATCGTCTATCCGCCGCGACGCTCGAGTTTCGCCCCCGAAAACAATATTCTCATCGGCAACGTCGCTCTCTACGGCGCGACTAGCGGCGAAGCGTTTTTCAATGGAGTCGCGGGCGAGCGCTTTGCCGTTCGCAACTCGGGAGCGACCGCGGTGGTCGAGGGCGTCGGCGACCACTGCTGCGAATACATGACCAAGGGCCTGGTGCTGGTGCTCGGAGCCTGCGGCAGAAATTTTGCCGCCGGCATGAGTGGCGGCGTCGCCTACGTTTTTGACGAGCGCGGAGACTTCACCGAAAAGCGTTGCAATCTGGAATCGGTCGACCTTGAGCCGGTTCTCGAAGCGCAGGATGTCCGGCTGGTCGAAGGCCGGCTTGTCGAAGACCGGCTCGTCCAAAAACAGTTCGGCGAAGTAAAGCTAGTCAAAGATCTGGTGGCGCGGCATCTCAGTCTGACCGGAAGCCCGCGCGCAGCCTGGATTTTAGACAACTGGCCGGAAGCGCTGTCCCGGTTCATCAAAGTGTTTCCCCATGAACACAAGCGAGTGTTGGGAGTGAGCCGCAGGCGCCAGCCCTATATTCCAAGTCCGCCGCTGGCCGCTCCGGCGCCGGTCGAGCAGGTGCAACATGGGTAAGGACACGGGATTTCTGGAATACGCGCGCGAACTTGCCCCACGGCGTCCAGTGACGCAGCGGGTCAACGATTGGTTTGAGATCTATCTCGATTTCCCCGAGCCGAAGCTTCGCACCCAGGGTGCGCGCTGCATGGACTGCGGCGTACCCTTCTGCCAGACGGGATGTCCCGTCAACAACCTGATTCCCGACTGGAACGATTTGATTTATCGCGGGCGCTGGAAAGACGCGGTTCGGCAATTGCACGCGACCAACAACTTCCCGGAATTCACCGGCCGCATTTGTCCAGCGCCGTGCGAAGCGTCCTGTGTGTTGGGGATCAATCAGCCTCCGGTCACGATCAAGCAGATCGAGAAAAATATCGTGGAGCGCGCGTTTCATGAAGGCTGGATCCGGCCCGAGCCGCCGAAAATTCGCAGCGGAAAGAAAGTAGCGATCGTGGGTTCGGGACCGGCGGGATTGGCTGCCGCCCAGCAGTTGTGCCGCGCGGGACACTCCGTAGTGGTTTACGAAAAAGCGGACCGCATCGGCGGCTTGCTGCGCTATGGCATCCCGCAATTCAAGTTAGAGAAACACATCATCGATCGCCGCCTGGAACAGATGTCGGCTGAGGGCGTGAAATTTGTTACCGGCGCCGAGGTGGGCAAGAATATTGCGGTCGAAGATTTGCGCACCGAGTTCGACGCGATTGTGCTCGCCGGAGGCGCCGAGCATTCGCGCGATCTGAACGTCCCCGGACGCGATCTTAAAGGCATTCATTTCGCGATGGAGTTCCTGCCCCAGCAGAACCGCCGCAATCTAGGCGACACCATCCCGCCAGAGAACGAAATTCTGGCGAACGGCAAGCGCGTAGTCATCATCGGAGGCGGGGACACCGGCGCCGATTGCCTCGGCACTTGCCATCGGCAAAAGCCTCGATCCGTACACCAGTTCGAAATTATGCCGAAGCCTCCCGACGAGCGCTCGCCGTTAACGCCATGGCCACTATGGCCCATGCAATTGCGCACGGAAGGCGCACACGAAGAAGGTGGAGTTCGCGACTGGGGCATCGCCACCACCAAGTTCACCGGCCCCAGTTCTGGGCGGGTCCAACAACTGCACGCCGTGCGGGTTGGCCCGGCACCAACGTTCGAGCCAATCCCCGGCACCGAATTTCGGATGGAAGCGGATCTCGTACTGATCGCGATGGGATTTATTGGACCGGTTCGCAACGGAATGATCGACCAGTTGGGAGTGAAACTCGATGCGCGCGGCAACGTGGCCACGAACCCGAACCATATGACGTCGCTGGCTGGAGTTTTCGCGGCCGGCGACATGCGCCGTGGTCAGTCGCTGGTGGTGTGGGCGATCGCCGAAGGCCGGAAAACGGCCGCGAGCGTCGACCGTTACCTGCAAACCGACGCGCTGCCCTTGGCCACACCCCAGATTGCCAACATCGAAAAACAGCCGATTGCTTCATGATTCGTAGGCGCGGGGAGCAGCCGCGTCGGCAGCCACGCAAAATATGAATCCGTTTAATCTGGATTAGTGCGCATCCGCATTTCGCAGGCTGTGCCTCCGCCGCGCCATCTGTTCCAACCTTCGACATTTCTGGGCTTAACAGCCTGCGGAAAAACGTCCGCTTCCGATGCCCAGCCCCTAAAGGGGCATCTGATTTCAAAGTTTACGTCATCGCTAAAGCGATGACCTGATACGAAGCCCGAGTATTTCCGCCGCCTGTTAAGACGGCCAAAAGGTGACTTGGCTTGAGGCGACCAAAACCTCACACTGGATAAGTCGGATTTATGTTCCCCATAAATTACCGCTATCAGCAGAAAGTCGTATGTGTAGCAGAAGAAATATGAGTTGGACGCGCGCTCGTTCGACCGCTAAGGTCAAGTTGCTGGCAGAGGAAAAGTGCTTGTCATCCGCTGCACACACCAGGGAACGAAAAGAAACTGGAGAAATGAAAACCATGGGTTGCTTTCATAGAGGATTAGCGTTTATTGCCGCATGTCTTATACTCGCATCTTCCGCCGCCGCCCAGGACCAGGCGACAACCCCTCCGCCATCCAACGAGGCGATCTTGCAGCACCTGCAGGCGCTGGAAAAAGAAGTCCAGGACCTCCGCGCGCAGGTCACCGCGCTGAAGAGCGCCTCGACTCCGGAACCCGCATCAGCCTCAACCCCTGCGGCGCCTCCGCCAGCACAGGCATTGGTGGCCACTCCCGGCGCACCTGCCGCGGCGCCGGCGCCTACCGGATTGGCCGGACTGCTCGGGAACACCACGCTGAGCGGCTTTGTCGACACCTACTACGGCTATAACTCTAACCATCCGGGCACGCTTGCGAATAGTTTGCGCAACTTTGATGTCGCCACCAACCAGTTCGGCCTGAACATGATCGAGTTGGTTGCCGACAAATCCGTCGACAACACCAACCGCCTCGGGTACCACATTGCGCTCGGGTTCGGGCAAGCGGAAAGTATCGTGAACCCCGCACCCACCACGGCCCTGGATCAGTATCTAAAGGAAGGCTATCTGGAGTACATGGCGCCGGTAGGCAAGGGCCTGCAGGTCAACGTCGGAAAATTCGTCACCCCGGCAGGCGCCGAAGTTATCGAGAGCAAGGACAACTGGAACTATTCCCGCAGCCTGCTCTTTTCGTTTGCCATTCCCTATTTCCACTTTGGCGCCAGCGCCAAGTACGCCTTCAACCCCAAATTTGCGATCACCACATACGTGGTCAACGGTTGGAACAACACCATCGACAACAGCACCGGCAAAACCGCGGGCTTTAGCGCCGCCTGGACTCCGAACGCCAAGTTCAGCATCACCGAGACTTATCTTGCCGGGCCGGTGCTGAACAATGACAACTCCGATTTCCGGCAGCTCACCGATACGGTTATCGCTTATAACCCGACCGCCAAGCTTTCGTTGGTCGCCAACTACGACTATGGCCGGCAGCCTTTCGATGCGCCCTATCAGAGCGCCCATGAGATCCCGTTCGCGCTTGCCAAGTGGAGTGGCTTGGCGGGATACGCCAAGTACGCGCCCAACGACAAGTGGGCCTTCGCTCTGCGCGGCGAGTACTTCGACGACAACCAGGGCCTTATGACCGGAACATCGCAGGAACTCAACGAGTTCACCGCCACGTTGCAGCGCACGATTTCGAGCAAACTCATTAGCCGTCTGGAGTTTCGCCGGGATTCGACCGACGCACGGACTTTCCTGCGCGGCCCGGACGAAACCCCAACCAGCGGACAGAATACCGTGACGCTCGGCTTGGTCTATGCGTTTAGCAGCGCGGACGCCAAGTAACACGTCGTGTAACAAGAGTGGAGCGACGGGCGTCTCGCCCGTCCTGCCGGGCGGGGACGCCCGGCGCTCCACCAGTAAGACTGAGCGAGGCACAGGAAACACGACAGCGATGCGGCGCGGGCCCTGAGCCAAGACGCTGGAAACGATTTTCGAGAACGACAAACTAGGCAACGAACCCAGGAGAACAGCGATGGCAGAAAACTCTGCGGAAATGAAACCTACAGTTGGTTTGACCGGTCTCACAATGAACGCCATGGCGCTGATCGCGCCCGGAGCGTTTCTGTGGCTCACCTTTGCCGGGCAGGCAGCGGCGGGCGCTACCGCACCCTCGATGTGGGCCGGCATCTTGTTTGCAACCGTGTTGTGCCTAGCCACCGCCGTCTGTTACGCGGAAATGGCGAAGCTGTATCCCGGAACCGGCAGTTCGTATTACTTTGCCGAGCAATCGTTCCTCAACCACGACCAGGCTTGGCCATACGCCCGGCTGGCCAAATTCATCGTCGGCTGGGGCTCGCATCTCTACTACTGGATCTACCCCGGCGTGATGGTTGGCGTCATCGGAGTCATCTCCGGCTATTTGGTCGGGACGCTTTGGCCGAATTTCATGAGCGCCTCCAATCCCGGCCCCATGTTCATGATGGCGGTGGCCATCGCGTTCTCGTTTGGCGTGTCCTATATCGCGCACCGCGGCATCACCGGCTCGACCTCGGTCAACATCGCCATTAACGTGATTCAGATCAGCGCGCTGATTGTGTTCGCGGTGGTCGCGCTCGGCTACCGGATGAACCATCCCCCGGGCAGCGAGGCTTTCCAGTTTGACGCGCAAACCAGTGCCGCGTACAAGTACGAGTTTGCGACCACGTCCCAGACGGTGAACGGCCAAGCGACCGATGTCATCACACGGGACGCGAACGGCGTGCCGCAGCCCAAGTTGGATGCGGCCGGGAAGCCCGTGCCGTATCACGTCAGTTATCCGGAAAAGGATGCGAGCGGCGCTTTTGTCGCTCATCCCACGGCACGCTCGGTCGTCAGCATGCACAGTTTTGGCTGGATGTTTGTGCAGGCCACCATTGCCATCCTCATTCTTGTCGGATTTGAATCGGTGACCTCGATGGGAGGCGAGGCCAAGAACGCCAAACGCGATGTTCCGATCGCGGTCATCGTCTCGCTGCTGGTGCAAGGCTGTTTCTGTTATCTGTTCGAATATTTTGCCGCCAATTACTTTCTCAACAGCGGCTATCCGATGAGTTTTGCCGGAGCGTCGGCGGCGCCCATCGGTGACATGATGACCATGGTCGGCGATGCTCTATTCGGCGCCGGGCGCGGACGCATCTTCATGTTGGCCGAGGCGGCCACCGTATTTCTGGCGCTGATCGGCACCACGCTCTCTTGTATCAACACCGGGGCGCGCGTGACCTACGCCATGGGCAAAGACCAGGAGGTGCCGGAACACTTTGGCCTGCTGCATTCCAAGAACCTGACGCCCCATAAGGCGATCTGGACGCTCGCGGTCATTTCCGCCGTGGTCGGGTGCATCACGGTGCTGGTGTTTTTTGGCAACGGCGCCGCTCCCACGGACTCGGCCATCCAAGCCTTGCCGCACGGCTTCTGGTCCAGTTTCGGATACACCACCCATGACAAGATGGCGGCGTTGCCGAATACCTTTCTGACCATGACGCTGGCTTCGAACTTCGGCACGTTCTTGCTCTACATGCTGAGTTGCCTGACTTGCATCGTCTGCTATCACAAGCATCCGCAGTTCAAGGTGGTGCGCCATCTGGCGGTTCCCGTGTTCGGACTGCTCGCCAACCTGGCCTGCATGGCGTTTTATTTGATTGGCCCCTTCATGGGCTATGGCACCAAAATGGAGCCGCTGCTGGCGTTGGGCATCGCTCTGGTCTGGGGCATCTACGGCGGAATTTATTTCTTCCGCATCAGTAAGACCTCCGGCCGCACGACCCTGATTAGGAACCGGGTGACAACGACAACGCTCGCATGACCTGAAGCGGATTCACGATTTCGCGCGATGCCTGGCCGCCGCAAGGTTGCCAGGCGTGCGAATGTCGAGAACAATTTCTCTTCGGGAATGTTTTTGTGGAAGCAATCTTTCGGCAGTGTTTCGGCGGAGTTTCGATAAGATAGTTTCATCCCGAAGCCGAGCGGCGTCGAAGGGCAGGCAGTTGGCTGTTCGCCGTACTTTACATGCTGGATATTGAATTCTCCGAACTCTCCGATACGGGCCGCGTGCGCACGCACAATGAGGACTATGTTGGTCATGTAGCTCCCGGCTCTCCCGCGCAAACGCGCTCCCACGGATGGCTTTTCGCCTTGGCCGATGGCGTCGGCGGCCAGCGCCAGGGCGAAGTGGCTTCGCGGGCCGCGGTGCAGGAAGCGCTTGCCGGATTCCGCCGCGCCAAGGACGGAGCCTTGCATAAGGAGGTGGTCACCGAACTGGTGCGAGCCGCCAACGCGCGCGTCTGCGAATCCGAAGCGCTTTCCGGCCGCTCCGGCACCGGCATGGCTTCCACCATTGTCGTCTGCGCGCTGCGCTTCGATCGGGCCACGGTGGCTCACGTCGGCGATTCCCGTTGCTATCTGATCCGGAGCGGCGACGCTCAGCTCATCACCCGCGATCACACCGTCGCCGCCGACCAGGAGCGCCTCGGTCTGGTTACGGCCGAAGAGGCCGCCGAGTCTTCCGCCCGCCACGTTCTCAGCCGCTCTCTCGGCATGAATCTTTTCGTAAACGTCGATATCGACGAGGTCCAGCTCTTAGCTGGCGATGTGCTGCTGCTCTCGTCCGACGGGCTGCATGGCGCGGTCACCGCCGCCGAAATGGCCGAGGCCGCGCGCCGACACCGCAATCTCGCCGCCGCCGCCCAGGAACTCGTCGACCGCGCCAACGAACAGGATGGCGGCGATAACATCAGTTTGCAGCTCATTCGTGTGCGCAGCGTCGAACGCATGGGGATGTACCGGGGCCGCCCTTATAAGCTGCGCTGAGAGCCCGTGGTGCAAGTGAGATTCGACTGCTGTAGCGCCGGCATCTTGCCGGCTGTCCCGAGGGCGTCTCGCCCTCGGCGCGGCGGACGAGACGCCCGCCGGACAGCCGCCGAGACGGCGGCGCTACAGTCCTTATGCCTTTTTTACGAAAGTTCTGACATGATGGCGGCAGATAGATTAGATTGGAGCTTCGCCGCTTGCCGAGCGCCTTTGACGCAGATTCACTCACAGATTTACTGACGATGACTGTCCTTCACGCCGGCGACCAACTCGATCACTACCGCGTCGATAGCCTGGCTGCCCGCAGCGGCATGGCCTCCATCTTCCGCGCCACCGATCTCAACAACGGCCGCCGCGTTGCCATCAAAATTCCCCATCCCGAAGTCGAGGGCGATCCCGCTCTGTTCGATCGTTTCCGCCGCGAGGAAGAAATCGGCAAGCTGATGGACCATCCCGGGGTGATGAAGGTTTTCTCCGACGACGACCGCAGCCAGGTCTACATGGTGATGGAGTGGGTCGAGGGACGGCTGCTTAGGAAAATCCTCGGCGAACAGCCAAAGCTGCCGCCGGAGCGCGCCATCCGGATCACGCTGCGCATCCTCGACGCGCTCGACTACATTCACTCGCACGGTGTTGTGCATCGCGACCTGAAGCCCGAAAACGTGATGGTCGACGAGCACGACAACATCAAGCTCATCGATTTCGGCATCGCCGGCAACGCCGGTGCCCGCCGCATCACCTTCGCCAAGTTCTCTCCCACCATGGGCACGCCCGACTACATTTCTCCCGAACAGGTCAAAGGACAGCGCGGCGATGCGCGCAGCGATCTGTATGCGCTCGGCGTGATTTTCTACGAGATGCTGACGGGCAAAGTGCCCTTTTCCGGCTCGAATCCCCTCCTCATCATGAACGACCGCCTGCTGAACAATCCCGTTCCGCCGCGCGAAGTCGATCCCGCCGTCACCCCGCAATTACAGGAGATCATCTATCGCGCCCTGGAGCGCGATCCGAAGAATCGCTACGCCAGCGCCCGCGATTTTGCCCGCGATCTCGAGCATCCCGAGCAGGTGGGAGTCACCGACCGCCCGGAATTCCGCAACTGGAAAGATCGCCGGACCCCCTGGGCGAAGAAGGCCCTTTTTTACGTGCTGATCGCGCTGATTCCGATTGTGATCTTCGGCCTGTTACTGTACGTAGCGCGCCACAGCTAAAAGCTTAACCACGGGGTGCACAGAGGAACACGGGGGAAATCTTGTGTGGGTTCCCCCGTGTTACTCTGTGCACCCCGTGGTTAATGTTTTTGACGTTCAGCGGCAGACTCACCGCGGCAGGAATTCGTCGCCATGAATGTCAAGCTCCGGATAAGCGCCAGCGCCCAACTCGAACAGATCCATTCCCTGCAACTCGCCCTCACGCGCCACCCGCTGGCGGTAGACGCGATTCAATAACCAGTTCAATCCATAGGAAAGCGGCAGCACGAAACCGAGCAGCGTGGCGATTCCCACCAACTGCGCCAACCACTGTCCACGCGGCCCCGCATCCGCCAGCAGCGCGACCGCCAGCACTCCCCAGAGCCCGCCCGCCGCATGCACGGAAACCGCACCGCCCGGGTCGTCAACCGCGAGTCGAAACTCCAAAAAATCCGCGACCCAAACTACGAGGATTCCTGACACGCCGCCGACAATCATGGCCGCTGCCGGCTTCAGCAATGCGGCCGCCGCGCTGCTCGCAACCAGGCCCGCGATCCATCCGTTGGCGATGAGCGACGCGTCAGGCCGCCCGAACCTCGCTCGCGTCACCACCGCCGCCGTCAATCCAGACGACGCCGCACACAGCGTGGTATTGATCGCAATCAGCACCGCGCGCCCCGGCTCCACGCCCAGAAACAACATCGCACCGGCGGAATTCAGCGCCGTCCATCCGATCCACGCGAACACGCATCCCAGTAGAACCACCACCACGTTGTGTCCTGGCAACGCGACCGGCATTCCCTCGGCCGAGAACTTCCCGCGCCGCGGACCCAGAATCCACGTGATCGACAACGCCGTCAGCCCACCCACCACCTGAATTGTGCTTGACCCTCCGCCATCCACGAAGCCCCGGCCCATGCCGCAGTTTGCACCGAGTTGTGCGAGCCATCCTCCGCCCCAGGCCCAGTGCGCAAACAACGGATACGTCCACCCCGCCAGCAGCGCCGTCGAGGCGCAAATCGCGCCCAGCCGCCAACGGTCCGCGCCTGAACTCAAAGGAATCATCCCCGCCAGTCCGACACTGAACATCTGCAGCAGGGCCACCAGCGCCGCCGGGGAAAGATCCAGCCGCAGCCCGCGCAGGAAGAAGGGCTCGGCGGCAATCCACCCCCAGGTCTTACCCGCGACCACCAACCCATGATCCGGGCGGCCAGCGGCGCCTTGCCAGGCAAAACCAACGATCACGTATACCAACGCGGCCACGGCCGTCACCGAAAGCGCCCCAACCATGGCGTGGGCTGCGCTTCGCGACCTCCCCAACCCTGAATTGATCAGCGCCAGGCCCGCGCCGGCAAATGGAACCAGAAGGATGAGGAGCAAGCAGAACGCCGCGGATACTTCAGAGAGAGTAAGAAGAGAAGGAGCCACGAAAGGCGTCACTCTCCTTCCATCTGCAGAACCAGATGAGCGCGCACCGTCAGCGCGAGCCCGAACAACTCTACCGCCATGCCGGCCAGCACGAATCCGACGCGCCCGCCGGCCGATGGCAGCAGCACGACAGCGCCCACCACAATTGCCCATCCCGCAACCAGCAATAAGAGACCTGCGAGCTTCATACTCCTCTATTTCGAAGACCTCTAACGCTCAATGGCCCAACCGCTAAGGCTAATGCGGGAGGGACGCACCGTCCAATCGAATTTTTTCATTGTATCTAGAAACGAAACCCAGAAAGGAAAAGACCAGGCATAACCGGCATTCCTGTTAGCATGGCGGGACGCCCTCGACCTATGAAAAACCTGCTCAATCACCTCGTCGCGCACCGCAGCGGAGCGCTCTTCCTTCTGGCGATCGCCGCGTTCCTGGAAGTTTACGGCGACTCGTGCTTTCAGTCGGCGCTGTATCGCGCTTCCGGGATGAGCCGCGCCCTCGCTTTTGCCGGCGGAGCGCTGTCGCTCGCCGCTTATGGACTGGTGGTCAACGCGCCCCGCTGGGAGTTCGGCAAACTGCTTGGCGTCTACGTCGTCCTTTTCTTCCTTCTGGCGCAGATCGTGGCCCGATTCAAGTTCGGCCAGTCCCCCACGCTTCCCATTCTGATCGGCGGAGCGCTCATTCTCGCCGGAGGCGTGATGATCTCGGTCAACTGAAGTCCACGGCGCGGGCTTGAACTGCCTTCACGCGGGAACCCTGCCTGAATACAAAGCCATCCCGACCACGGCATCCACCCCCAGAGCGTCGAGCATGTCGATTTCTCCTTGCGTTCGGATGCCACCCGCCGCCACCAGTCGCCGCGAGGTCGATTGCCGGATTGCCTTGACCGTCTCCATCGGGATTCCTCCCATCAACCCCTCGGTATCGATGTGCGTGTAAAGAAAAGTCTCGCAGAACGGTTCGAGTGCGCGAATCATGTCGAACGCGGTAAGGGCAGTCTCCTGGCGCCAGCCGTCGATTGCAACCCGGCCGCCTCGGGAATCGAGTGCAAACACCAGCGCCGCGGTGCCAAGTGTACTGGCCAGCGTGGAAGCGAACTGCGTATTGATCTTGCCGTCCGCCAACAACGCGGAGCCGAGGATGACCTTGCGCGCACCCGCCTTTAAAACTTCCTGCGCCGTTTCGAGGCTGCGAATCCCGCCGCCCACCTGGCAATTGAGCCGTTCCACAATCCGATTCACCAGGAGCCGGTTATTCCCATCGCCCCGGGCGGCGTCGAGGTCGATCACCTGCACCAGCGGATATGTGGAGAAGCGCTCGATCCAATAGTCGAAGTTGTCGAACTCCAGAGCTTTCTTCTCGCCCTGCACCAACTGCACAATTTTGCCGCCCATCAGGTCGATCGACGGAATCAGCATGGCCACCTCACCGCGACGCCGGCGCCATGCAGTTCGTGCTTCAGTTGTGCGATGTCCTCGATGCCGAAGTGAAAGATGGAGGCGGCCAGCGCAGCGTCCGCGCATCCTTCGCGGAACACCTCGATGAAGTCGCGCGCCGATCCTGCGCCCCCGGAGGCAATGACAGGAATCGAAACCGCTTCGGCCACCTCGCGCACTAACTGGCAGTCAAATCCGGATTGAGTTCCGTCCCGGTCCATCGAAGTCAGCAGAATCTCGCCCGCTCCGCAAGCCGCCGCTTCCCGCGCCCATTGAATCGCATCCCGGCCCGTGGGCAGGCGTCCGCCAGCGACGAATACAACAAAACCTCCGTCAACTTTTCTAGCATCAATAGCCACCACCACGGCCTGCGAACCAAAACGCCCCGCGATCTTGCCGATCAACGCGGGATCGCGGACAGCGGCCGAGTTGATGGCGATCTTGTCCGCGCCCGCATCGAAGACCGCGGCTGCATCTTCGAGCTGGCGAATTCCCCCTCCCACCGTAAAGGGAACAAACAGCGAGCGCGCGGTGCTGCGGACCGCCTCCAGCAGGGTGCGCCGGTTCCCGCTGGTTGCGGTAATGTCGAGCAGCACGATTTCATCGGCGCCGTTGCGAGCGTGGGCCGTGGCACACTCCGCCGGATCGCCGGCGTCGCGTAGATTCTTGAACCGCACGCCCTTCACGACGCGGCCACCGTCCATGTCGAGGCAGGCGATGATACGTTTGGTCAACACGTTAGACTCACAGATCAGACCTCACAGAAATTCTTCAGAATCGAGAGTCCCACTTCGCCTGATTTTTCGGGATGGAACTGCACTCCGAAAATGTTGCCGCGCTCGACCGCCCCGGCAAACTGCAGCCCGTATTCGCTGGCCGCCGTCATTCCAGCCACCACCGGCGCATGGAACGAGTGGGTGTAGTAAACGAATGAGTCCTGTGCGACGCCTCGCAGTAACCGCGAGCCTTTCTGAACGGTCAAGGAATTCCAACCGACATGCGGCGACTTCACCGAGGACGGAAACTGCCGGCATCTGCCGGGAAAGATGCCCGCTCCCGCGACCTCGGCGCACTCCTCACTCCCTTCGAAAAGCCACTGCATACCCAGGCAGATTCCAAGAACAGGCTTACCGCCGCCGGCGGCTTGCAACAAGGCCTCGCGCAAACCGGTGCGGCTCAGAGCTTGCAAAGAGGAAAAATGGCCCACTCCAGGAAATACGATCTTGTCCGCCGTTGCCACATTCTCAGGCTGGTCGGTTACGACGACCTCAGCGCCGAGATAATCGAACGCCTTCTTCACCGAATTCAAGTTGCCCGCGCCGTAATCCACGATGGCGATCATAATGGTCCGATTATAGGAGTCCCTTGGTGCTCGGGAGCATTCGGCCCAGGCGGCGGTCGCGTGAGCAGGCCACGCGCAAGGCCCGCGCGAAAGCTTTGAAGAGCGCTTCGATCTTGTGGTGGCTGGAGCGTCCATAGAGCACGCGCGCATGAACATTGGCGCGCGCGCCGCGCGCAAAGCCCTCGAAGAAATCGTTGACCAGTTCCACCTGCAGATCTCCCACTCGCGCCGCACGAACCTTGGTATCGACCACCGCGACTGCGCGTCCACCGAAATCCACCGAGGCCAAACCAAGAGTTTCATCCATGGGCATGACAAAGTAACCGGCGCGCAGAATGCCGCGGCGATCTCCCAAGGCGTGGTTGAAGACCTCGCCCAGAGCAATGCCGACGTCCTCCACGGTGTGATGCTGATCCACGTCCAGGTCGCCCACGGCTCGGAGTTTCAGATCGAATCCGCCGTGCCGCGCAAACAGCTCCAGCATGTGGTCAAGAAAACGGACTCCCGTCGCGACCTCGTACTTCCCGCGGCCTTCAATCGTGAGCGCAATTTGAATTTCCGTTTCCGCGGTCTTGCGATGCAGCTTGGCTTTCCTCACGCCCTCACCTCACGGCGTTCCCTGAGTTTCGCGACCACTTCCCGCAGCGCGCCAATCAGAGTCCGCGTATGTTCGTTCGATCCCACGGTCAGGCGCACGCAGCCTTCGCATCGTTGATCGGAACTTCGATCGGAGCTCCGATCGCGCACCAGGATTCCCCGCGCCCGCAAAGCCTGCACGAATTCCGCGTGGGCGTCGCCGATTCGCACCAGCACGAAGTTGGCGCGGCTCGGCCAGTAGTGCAGACCGAGACTGCTGAGTTCCCGCTCCAAGATCCCGCGGCCATACTGCACTTCGGCGACGTAGTGTTCGACATGCTCTTGATCGTTAAGCGCCTCCGGCAATGCCGCCAGCGCGACTGCATTCACGTTGTAGGGCGAAGCGACGCGGCGCACCATCGCCATCTGTCCCGCATCTCCAGCAAGAATGCCGATTCGGAGGCCCGCCAGCCCGTAGGCCTTGGAAAAGGTGCGCGCCACGAAAACGTTTTCTGGCCGAGCGGCGCGGTCGAGGATCGTCTCTCCATGAAACTCAAAATAAGCTTCGTCCACCAAAACCGCCGCCTGGGGCGCGGCCCGAGCGACCCGCAGCAGCATATCGCCTGCCGCCGCCGCTCCGGTTGGATTGTTCGGATTCGCTATCGCGATGAGCCGTGTGCATGGGCTGAGCCGCGACAACAGGTCCTCCAAAGGAAATGTGAAGTTCTCGCCGGAGAGAACCTGGACCACGCGAGCGCCTTCAGCCTGAACGAAGATGGCATACAGCGCAAACGTGGGCACGACGATGATGGCTTCGTCTCCGGGCTCGAGATAGGTCGAGCAAAGCAGATGAATGGCCTCATCCACGCCGTTCGTGAGCAGAACCTGAGTCGCATCGAGGCCAAGAAAAGCGGCGGCCTCGCGTTCCACCGGCTCGCGCTCGGGATAGCGTGCCAGGGCTTCGGCATCCAGCGAACGCAGCCGCGCCAACACCCGCGGCGAGCAACCGATGGTGCTCTCATTGAAGTCAAGACGCAGGAAATTAAGATGCAGTCCTTGACGGCCAGCCAGGGGAGGCCGATAGGCATGCAAACTCTTCACCGCGGCGCGAGCCTCAAGCATAAGAGGACCTCACTCGCAACGATTCCGCGTGTCCGCGCAAGCCCTCGGCTTCGGCCAGCACCATCGCCGGAGCCGCAATTCGGCGAATCCCTTCGCGGGAAACTTCCTGGCAAGAGACGATGCGGACGTAATCCAGCACGCTCAGGCCGCCACGTACGCGTGCCATCGCACCCGTAGGCAAAACGTGGTTCGGCCCCGAGATGTAGTCGCCCGCGGACTGGGGCGTGAATTCGTTTATAAAAATGGACCCCGCGTTTTGCGCTTCCGGTACGAGTGCCGACGGCAGCGTGAGATGTTCGGGCGCGATGCGGTTCGCGGTCTCGACCGCCTGATCGAGCGAAGCAACCAGAAGGATGGCCCCGCGACGGGAAAGTGACTCGGCAGCAATTGGATTAGCCCGCGTGCGCCGCTGCACCTCCGTCTGCACCGCCTTCGCGAGTCGACGCGACGTCGTAAGCAAGATGCAGAGCGCGTCGGGATCATGCTCCGCCTGCGCCACCAGATCAGCTGCAATGAAAACTGGGTCGCCGTCCTCGCTAATGAACACGGCTTCAGTAGGACCCGCGAGGAACTCAATGGCGCAATCGAACGCAACCAGTTTCTTGGCTGCGGTCACATACCGGTTGCCGGGACCAACGATCTTGTTCACGCGCGGAATGCTCTTCGTCCCATAGGCCAGCGCGGCAATTGCCTGTGCCCCGCCAACGCGGTAGAACTCGCGCACGCCAAGATATGCGGCCGCCGCCAAAGTTGCCTGGGCCGGGCGTGGAGACACCACACGAATCCGCGGCACCCGCGCGACCTGCGCCGGAATCACTGTCATCAGCAGCGTGGAAGGCAACGGATAGCGGCCGCCGGGAACATAGCACCCCACCGCTTCTATAGGGCGGACCAACTGTCCCACGCGAACTCCGGGCTGAATTTCGCGCCGCCACTCCTCCGGTTTCTGCCACTCGCAGTAAGTGCGAATGTTGCCTGCCGCCCGCGCTATCGCATCCCGCAGTTCCGGGGGAGTTCTCTGCCATGCTTCATGCAGGTCAGCCTCGGGCACGCACAAAGGTTCACTTCTGCCCAACGCGTCCCATCGCTCCGCATACCGTCGTAAGGCAGGATCACCGTTGCGCCGGACATTGCTCACGATGCGCCGCACCGCGGGCTCAACCTCGGCCAGATCGTGCGCCCCGCGCTCCTCCACCCCACGCACAAACCGGTCCCTCGCAAGCCCTTCCAGAATGCGCATCATGATCTTCATCACATCACCACCTTGTTCAGCGGATACTCGACGATCCCTTGCGCATTCGCGAGCTTGAGCTGCGGAATCAATGTCCAGGCGGTTTGCTCTTCGATGACGGTATTGATCGCAACCCATTCGCCATCGGCCAAAGGCGCGACGGTAGGATTCTTCAACGCCGGCAGCAAGCCCAGAACCGCGGCCAAATCCGGCTTGCGCACGTTGAGCATCAGCCCAACCCGGCCCTGAGCGGCCATCGCCCCGCAGAGCATCACCGCCAGGTTTTCGATCTTGCGCCGACGCGCGGGATCGGCCCACGCCGCCTTGTTCGCGACCAGTTGCGTGTTTGACTCGAGCACCGTTTCGATGATTCGCAGATGATTCGCGCGCAGCGAGCTTCCGGTCTCCGTGACTTCGACGATGGCATCGGCCAGCAACGGCGGCTTCACCTCCGTCGCGCCCCAGGAGAACTCCACCCGCACCGGCACGTTCCGGCTGGCAAAGTAATTCTGCGTGAAACTCACCAGTTCGGTGGCGACGATGCGGCCCGCAAGGTCGTCGGGCTTCTGGAAAGCGGAATCCTCCGGTACGGCCAACACCCATTTCACTTTGCCCATGCTCTGTTTCGCATAGATGAGGTCGGTCACGCTGACTACTTCGAGGCCGCTTTCCAGCACCCAGTCCAGGCCGGTCAGGCCCGCATCCAGCGCGCCGTGCTCGACGTAGCGCGCCATTTCCTGCGCCCGAATGAGCAGGCATTCGATTTCAGGATCGTCGGTGGCGGCGCAGTAGGAGCGCGGGTTGGTGTAGACTCTCAGCCCGGCGCGCGTGAACAGGCTGAGCGTCGCTTCCTGCAAACTTCCTTTGGGAATGCCCAGACGAAGTTTCATCGCCGCGCCTCTTCTTCGACAGCCGCGCCCAACGGCAACTCCTGCGTGAAGCAGGATCGGGACCCCGTATGGCAAACCTTGCCCGCGCCCAACACGCGGACCCGCAGCAGCACCGTGTCGCGGTCGCAGTCCGTCCATGCCGCCACCACCTCCAGGCGATTCCCGGAGGTTTCTCCTTTGGTCCACAGCGTCCGCCGGGTGCGGCTGTAGAACGTGACGAAGCTCGTCCGCAAGGTTGCCGTCAGCGCTTCGCGGTTCATGAAGCCAACCATCAATAACTCCCCGGTGGCCGCGTCCTGAATCACGGCGGGCGCCAAGCCTTGCATTTTGTCGAAATCGATCTCCATGGCAATCTCCTCTTTCCATTCGTCTTTCCATTACTCGCCCGGCGCATCGAACGCCCGCAACAGAAAAAAAAGACCCGCTGTTGCGAAGTTCGCATCAGCGGGCTCGGAGTTCCTATGACTGCTTTCAGGCTATCATCCGTCGTTCTCCGCCGACACGCTCATCGCATGGTGATGATGATGGTGACGGTGGGAGTTCGACGAGGTCATAACGATTCGACCTTAGGACACTCCGCTTCTCTCCGTCAATCGAATTCCATGGCAGAAATCAAGAACTCTGCCATTCGTCCCGCGGCGGCCATCTCGACCGTCGCCGAGCGGAGCGGATAAATCCTGTTACGGAAATGACTTAGCTCCTCAGGGATGCGCTCCGCGGAAATCAGCATCACAAATTTGAATTGGCTCGATCAATTCTTTGCGTGCGCATCTTGCCCGCAAAACGAAAGATTGAATCTAAAATCGACAATGTCAATCGAACTGGTTAGGATCACGCAATGTCACTGACTCAGAACCAGAAGAACCGGACTTGTTGTTGCATGTGTTGTTGCATGTGCGCATCCGTGTCTTCTGGCACTGGGAGGTTGCTGACCTAAAAATTTCTTAGCATCGGCATATTTCAAACCCATCGCCAGAGAAAGCTGGCGATGGGTTTTTCTTTTTTTATGGCTAAAGCTGACCAGGAAACGAAAACGCAAAGAGTCGAGCGTCTGAAGCGGGAGAAGAATCCCTGGGAAGGCATCGAGGAGATTCGCCGTTTCGCGCGCGACGGGTTTGATTCCATCCCGCCGGAATGGCTGGGCACGTACTTCCGCTGGTGGGGCATTTACACGCAGGGCGACGGAGCCGGCGTGGTCGGGGGCAAAGGCGGTGAAGGGAAGGCGGTGCCGCGCTTCATGGTTCGTATCCGGATCGCGAATGGCCTGCTCACCTCTCACCAACTCCGAACCATCGCGGGCCTTACCCGCCGTTTTGCGCGCGGAATCGCCGACATCACCGTTCGGCAAAACATCCAGCTGCATTGGGTAACCATCGAAAGCCTGCCCGAAATCCTGGGAGCCCTCTGGGGATGCGGCCTGAACACTCTGGCCGCCTGCGGCGATGTTACCCGCAACATCACAGGCTGCCCGGTCGCAGGGGTTGACAGGGACGAACTCTGCGACGCCTCTCCACTCGCACTCGGAGCCACGCGCATCTTCACCGGCAACCCCGAGTTCTACAACCTGCCGCGAAAATTCAAGATCTCCATCACCGGGTGCCGCGTGTGGTGCGCGTATCCGGAGATCAACGACATCAGTCTGACTGCGGCCGAACGGACGGTCCGCGGCAAACCGGAGGTGGGCTTCTCGCTGCGGGTCGGCGGCGGGCTTTCCGCCGATCCCCACTTCGCCACGCGTTTGGATGCCTTTGTGCGCTGGCACGAAGTCCAATCCGTGCTCCGAGCGATTGCGGAACTGTTCCGGGAATCGGACGTGCTTCGCGAGCATCGCGAGCGGGCCCGCTTGAAATTCCTCTTTCTGCGCAACGGCTGGACTGCCGAGGATTTCCAGAAAGAACTCGAGCGGCGGCTGGCCTTCAAGCTGGAACCAGGGGTCGAGGAGAAGATTCCCGACGATGTTTACCGCGACCACATTGGAATCCATCCGCAAAAACAGCCTGGGTACTGCTACGTGGGCGCGTCGGTGCTGCGTGGCCGCATCACCGCCGACCAGATGCTTGCTGCCGCGGATCTCGCCGAGCGTTTTGCAAATGGCGAACTGCGAACCACGAACATGCAAAACCTTCTCATCGTGAACGTGCCCCAACTGCAGGCGGAGTCGCTGGCCAAAGAACTGGCTGGAATCGGACTTCAAGTAGGAGGTTCGCCGTTTGGGCGTGGCGTGGTCGCCTGCACTGGGACCGAGTTCTGCAAGCTCGCCATCACCGAAACCAAGGGCTTCTCCCGATGGCTGGTCGACGAACTCGACGAGCGCCTGCCCGGATTCGCGCAGCACCTCAGGCTGCACGTTACGGGCTGCCCCAATAGCTGCGGTCAGCACTGGATTGCCGACATCGGAATCGAGGGCAAGAAGATCAAGGTGCAAGACCAGATGCTCGATGCGTACTACTTCTGCCTCGGTGGCGGGGTCGGCCTGCACCAGTCCCTGGCGCGTCCGGTTGGGTATCGATGCCTGGCCACCGAAGTCCCCGATGCGATTGAGCGTCTGCTGCACCGCTATCTCGAGCGGCAATTGCCGGGCGAGAATCTGCGCCAGTTCTTCGCGCGCCACAACGACGACGAACTGCGCACATTCCTGGCAGGAGAAGCAGTGGAGGCAGCCGTCCGGGATATTCCCGACGGACTGGTGCCACACGGTATTGAAGGTTGAATTCGCTGCAGGAGGTTGGGATCGTATGAAAGGCAAAGTCTATCTGGTTGGCGCCGGACCTGGAGATCCGGAATTGCTCACGCTGAAAGCGGCGCGCGTGCTGAAAAATGCGGACGCGGTGCTGCACGATGATCTGGTTGGTCCGCAGATCCTTGACTTCGCTCCGCCCCATGCCCAGCGCTACAACGTCGGCAAGCGGTGCGGAAAAACAAACATCACTCAAGCGGAAATCAATTTCCTCATGGTGCGGCTGGCTTCTCTGGGGCTTCGAGTGGTGCGACTGAAAGGCGGAGACCCTCTGGTGTTCGGACGTGCCGCGGAGGAAATTGCGGCTCTCCGCCAAGCCGGCATCGAATTCGAAGTCGTGCCCGGCATTACGGCCGCTCTGGGAGCCTGTGCGTCGGCGGAGATTCCATTGACGGACCGCCGTTCCTCTCACGCCCTCATCTTTCTCGCCGGGCATCACGCGGTAGAAAAGGATCCGACCAACTGGCAGGCGCTGGTTTCGAGCGGAGCCACCCTGGTGATCTACATGCCTGGTTACCAATACGGAAAGATCTCAACAAAGCTGCGCGCGGCGGGATTGGCAGTCGAAACACCTTGCGCCGTAGTTTCGCGCGCCACAACGACGGACGAACAGGTCTTTACGACCGACCTGGAAAACCTGCCGGGAGCGCCGCAGTTGGCTGCTCCAACGTTGCTTGTGATCGGCGAAGTAGTACGGCATGCGGCTCACAACGCATTACTCAAGCAGCCGATTTCACGGAATTCCGAATTCTTGCAACAGAACTTCCCGGTTGGATCGGTTCATTCAATCCTGGATGAAGGGCGGACAGCATGAAGTCAGAAGTAGAAAGAATCCATCTGCTGGCAGAGCAGTGGAGCGCTCAGGACGTGTTGCGTTGGGCATTCACCGCATTTCGGAACCACGTCGAAATTGCCTCGGGGTTTGGCGTCGAAGGAATGGTGCTGATTGATATCGCCGCGCGTCTGAAGCCGGCTCTGCGCGTGTTCACCCTGGATACCGATTTCCTGTTTCCCGAAACCTACTCCCTCATCGAGCAAGTGGAGAAGCGATACGGAATCGCCGTCGAGCGGCTGAAGCCAGCGCTCACGCCCGAGGAACAAGAACTGCGTCACGGCGCGAAACTGTGGAGCCGCGCCCCAGATGCGTGCTGCAACCTCCGCAAAGTCGAGCCGCTGCGTAACAAACTATCCCGGCTCGAGGCTTGGGTCACGAGCATCCGCCGCGATCAAACGTCGGCCCGCGCGACGGCGCGCAAAGTCGAATGGGATTCCAAGTTTCACCTGGTGAAGGTCAATCCCCTGGCCGACTGGACCTCCGAAAGGGTCTGGCGCTACGTTCGGGAACACAACGTTCCGTACAATCCTCTCCACGACCAGAACTATCCGAGCGTCGGATGCACCCATTGCACGCGCAGCGTTCTGCCCGGAGAAGATCCCAGGTCAGGACGATGGGCAGGCTTCAAGAAGACCGAGTGCGGATTGCACGGGCCTTCGCAGAATGAAGATCAGGGCAACGACCTGGTTTCCGAAATCGCGCCCGTATCGTTAGAGGTCGGTCTCGAACGAAGCGGCGGCTGACGTGGCGCCTGCTCGACCGCTACGCTTCATCGCGAGATGCAGAGAAACAACCCCGCTAAACGCATGAGGAGACGTTCTACAATGTTGTTTTCCTCGGAATCGGGCGATCACAGTCAACCCTTAACTCACGCCGGTAAGAAACAAACTATGGAGAGAGGAGAATCGCAATGCCCTACGTTAATGTCGGAAAAGAAAACTCCAGCAAGATCGAGCTCTACTATGAAGATCACGGTTCGGGCGACCCCGTGGTTCTTATCCACGGGTATCCGCTGAGCGGCGCGTCCTGGGAGAAACAGATTCCGGTGCTTCTGGCCGCGGGTCGCCGCGTCATCACCTATGACCGAAGAGGTTTCGGCAAGTCCAGCCAACCAACCACCGGCTACAACTACGACACCTTCGCCGAAGACCTGCACAAGCTCGTGAGCCATCTCAAACTGCGTAATTTCGCCTTGGTCGGTTTTTCGATGGGTGGAGGCGAAGTGGCGCGCTACGTGGGCAAGTACGGATCGAAGAACGTGAGCAAAGCAGTCATGATCGGGGGTGTTCCGCCATTCCTGCTGAAAACGGCGGATAACCCGGAGGGCGTGGACGGCAGCGTCTTCGAGGGCATTCAGAAAGCTGTGGCCGCGGACCGCTACGCGTTCTTCACCGAGTTTTTCAAGAATTTCTACAACACCGATCTTCTCTTGGGCAAGCGGATCAGCGAGCAGGCTGTCCAGGCGGGCTGGAATGTTGCGGCGACTGCCTCTGCTACCGCCAGTCTTGCATGCGTGCCCACATGGCATGAGGATTTCCGCAAGGACCTGGCCCGGATTGACGTTCCCACGCTGGTCATTCACGGCGGTGCGGATCGGATTGTGCCTCTTGCCGCCTCGGGACAACGAACCGCCAAGCTGATTAAGGGAGCGCGCCTGGTAGTCGTAAAAGACGGGCCGCACGCGGCTGTTTGGACCCACGCGGACGAAGTGAACGCTGAACTGGTGAGCTTCCTGGGGAAAAGCGTTGCCGAGCAGGCAATTTCAGCTCCCCAGAAACAGGCGGTGGCGTAAGCAGGGCAGCGTCCAAGTCGCGGCTTCACACAAGGGTGCCGTCTAAAACCGGCACCCAAACCTACCTCGCCACGCTTACCTCGCCAAACTCTGGCGGATTCCCTCCAGGCCTGCGGCGTTCGTCAGCGGCCGCCCAACAGAATTACCGTCTCGGTCGCAAAGGTGCCCCGCAAAATGCCGATGCGAACTTTCCCGGTTTTGTCCGCCAGCTCGGCGGCCAGCTCCATTGGCGTCCGGACGGCTTTGCCATCCACAGACTTGATGAGGTCGCCAGGTTTCAGCGATGCCATCTCCGCGATGCTTCCCGGCTCGATCGACAGAATTCTTGCTCCATCGAATTCCTGGGGCGCAGCCACAATGCCCAGCGGATGGACCTGCATCCCGCGACTCGGCCCTGGCACACTCGCCGGTGTTCGAGCCGGCTGAGGCGCGGACGTCACTGGAGTCGAGGGCTGACTCTCGGAAGGTTGAGTCTCGGAAGGCGCAGACTTGGTTTTATGCCAGGGCCGAATCCAAGAACGATGGGACTGGGACTTAGTCTTGGATTCCTTCGGAGCCTTGGGCTCTTTCGGAGCCTGGGGTTCAGCGGGAGGGAAATTACCGCCAAAGCGAAAAGCGATTCCGCCCGCGGCGCGGAAGTCGCTTTGGTTCGCGGCGCCGAAGCTGTTCAGGTGGCGGGCGAAGACATAATCGACCGGTCCAAGTTGAACTCCGATATGACGAGAGAACCAATAATCAACACCGCCGCCCGCCGCGAGCGCCACCGACGTATCGGACACGGTGGTCGCGGAGACGGCAAGAATATCCGCCCGGTCCTGACCCACCAGGCCGTGCACAAAGTATGTCAATTTGCTAGAGCGATCTCCAAAGTTGAAACGTGGTCCAAACCCCCACGAGAAATCGTCGCATTTCAAATTCAAAACTTGACCGCAATCGTTAAGCCAGTGGTCGCTGAAATCCCCCTCAAGGGCGAGGCGATGGAACAGGCCTACAGAAGCGGAAAACTCGAAGCCATTGAAGTTCAGCTTTTGGGAGGCCGTTTCCGCGCTCGCCGGCACGTTAAAGTTCATGTACGAGTAGCCGCCGAATACATCGACCGCCGGAATGTTCTGAGCGGAAGCAATGCCCAGAAGAAAGAGGACTGACAGAGCGAAGTGGACAAGATTTTTCATGTTCCCGATTACTCCTCCAGAGAATACAACCTGGCACAATTACCTAAATATAACAGCCATCGCCATCGACAATTACATGTGGAAGCGGGGCTATGCCCCGCTTTGGACGGGGCAAAGCCCCGTCCCCACACAATCGTCGCCGCCGGCTTCAACGTTAGAACGTGATCCGTACTCCAAACTCCATTTGCCGCGGAGCCCCGTTCGCGTACGTGCCCGAACCGGCCAGAACCCGGTCCAGCCGCGAAGTGCAGAACGTGGTTGAGTTGCCGCAGAACCCCCCCGAACTTGCGTTGTTCAGCGAACTGCCCGGCGCGCCGTTCAGCACGCCGCTCAGCTGGTTCCCCGCGCCTCCAAAGTTGGCAAAGTTGAAAACGTTAAACAAGGACGCGTTCGGCTCCAGCTTCACCCGCTCCCCAATCCGCAACGGCCAGCTCAAGCGCAAGTCGATCGTCTTCAGCCAGGTCGCTTCGGCAAAATGCGCCGGCAGGCCTTGAATCACCGGTGAATATGCGCCCAGCTGCACCAGTTGCGACCCGCTGAACAACTGGGCACTCGTCAGCGCCTGACCCGCCGGTGTCAACTTCCCGGCGAACGTTGAGTTGTAATAGGTGAGCAACTTGGTCAACTGGCTGGTCGAGTATTTTCCCGTGCTTCCGATCGATCCCACGAGATCGCCCACGGTGCCGTCGCCGGAAATATCGCTGCGGAAGATTTCTCCCGCCACTCCGCCTCCGTCCTGTTGCGGAATATACAGGCTCAGCGGAAGCGGCGACGCCAGATGCGCGATCATTGAAAGCCGCAGTCCGCGCGGCAACTCGGCCGTCGGAGTGAACGTGAACTGGTGCGTGCGGTCCAGCCCCGACGACCCCCAATGCCCCCGATGCGGCTGGTTGTAGTCTTCCGCGACGTTCATCAGCGAATAATCTCCGCCGCTGCCGTTCGGCTCGGCCAGGTTGCTGCGATAGCGCGACCACGCGTACGCCATCGCAATGTCCAGCCGTTGCACGCGCTTCGCCGGATTCGCCACGCTCGTCTTGTACGCCAGATGCAGACCCTGGTATTGCGACCGCCCGCCCGGAAAGTACATGATGTTCGAGCCCACCGCCGGATTGATCCCGCCGAACGCTGCTTGCTGCTTTCCTAGGACCGAGCACGGAAACGGTCCGCAGAACGCGTTCGACGAGTCCAGCCCATTGCGCGCGAAATCCGTAATGCTCGCGGTTGACACGGTCAAATAGCAAGCCACCGCCGCCTGAGAATCGGATCCAGCGAACAAAGGAAATGTAACGGTATTCTTGAGGCACTGAGACACGGACACGGGGAGGCCTGGTGCTTGCACCGTCGCGGTAATCGCGTCCAGTTCTGCCCGGTAGGTATTTTGGGTAGGGTCCAGATTGTCTCCGTCGGTGAGGTAGTTCGCGCCTCCCACATGGTTGGTGTCAATCCCCAGCGGAAACTGCGTGCCCAGCTCGCGCACATAGTCGATGGAGAACATGCCACGCTCGCCAATCTGTTTCTGAATTCCGAAATCCATGTGCACCACGCGGGGAGTCTTGAATCCGGGTGCCAGCATCCCACCAAAATTCGCGACGCTGTTCGCCAGCGAGTACACGTTCTGCCCGCCCGTCACCGCCGACTGCGCTGCCAGATAATCCGACTGCAGCGTCTCTATCAACGGCGCAGCGTTGCCGATTGTCGTCCCGCAAATGCCGGTGGCAATGTCCACTCCACTGCCCACGGAATTTACCACCGATCCATTCGGCATCAGCACCGCCCCCGCCGGACACAGCGTCAGGCTGCGGTTGTATTGCCCGTTCGACAAGCGGTTGATGCGATCCTGATAAGCATTCTGCAGCAGAAAATTGTCATAGAACATCCCCGCGCTTGCCCGCACCACCATCCGCCCATTGTGCCCCGGATCCCACGCCACGCCGAATTGCGGAGCAAAATTCCAGTCCGGCTGGTTCACCTTCTGGCCGAGCAACTGATGCGTGGGGCTCGGCGCGACGGCGTTCGGAATCAGGCCGAATTGATCGAGAATCAAGCCGCTCGGGCAAGGAGGAAGGTTCGCGACCTTGCTGTCGGCCAAGGCCGAACACGGCACCGCCGCCAAGTCGCTGTTCGTGCGCCCGGTGTCCCGAACATAGTTCACGCCAAAGCTGAGGTTCAGGCTCGGAAACAAATTGAACGTGTCGCCGACGTAGCCCTCGATGCGCGTGTCGAAGTGTCCACCCGTCGAGCGATTGAAGGCTGAGTTCTCGCTGAAGTTTCCCAGGCCGTTGAAAATCGTGATCGTGCCCACCGGATAGTTCAGCGGATTGTCCGCCGCTCCGCGCGGATCGCCCGGGTAAAGCGGCGCCAGGCTCGGGTTGCCATTAATGGCATTGATCACGTCGATCCCGTTCGAACTCGTCACCGACGCATAATTTGCCGGCGCATAAAAATCTCCCTGCGCGATGCGATGAACCGCTCCTCCAAACCGTATCGTGTGATTCGCCTTGTAAACCGTGCTGCTGTCGTAGCGCCCGAAAAGGTCGCGCTGAATCGTTTGCCGCGGACCCGCCACGCTCGGCCCGAATGCCGCCGAGCCAATCTGCACGTGGAGCAGCGAAGGAGCAGCCCCCGGCAGAAGGGTCGAATCGCTCAGCGCCGGATTGATCCCGTCGACCATCTTCTGGTAGCCGAAGCGCGCGCTGTGCACAAACCGTCCCCGATTCCAATCCATTCCAAACACCGCCGCCGGAACGTTCAACTGATTGCGAAAGTTCGACTGGCTGTCGGGCGGCCCAATCTCGTTCGCGTTGTCATAGCTGAGCCGCACGAACCACTTCATGTTCTCGCTCAGGTTGTAATCCAGCCGCGCCGTCAGCATGTTTTCGCGAAAATAAGCGCTCCGCAGAGCGGTGGTATTGAATACCCCTGAAGAGGCCTCCGACGCTGTGGGCAAAATCAAATCCTGGGACGCGATCGGCAACACTCCATCCTGCTTCGTTCGTTCCCCGCCGAGAAACAAGAACGCCTTGTCCTTAATCACCGCGCCGCCCGCCCCAAATCCATACTGCTGCCGGCTATATTTCGGACTCCCGGACGGAAACCCCGCGAGGCCAGCCACCCGGTCGCGCAGATTTCCAAACAGATCGCCGTGCCATTCTTCTTCGCCGGAGCGCGTCGTCACCCGCACGGCCCCACCAGCGTTCAGCGACTGAAACAGTTCCGGGTTGGCCCGCGAGACGATCACTTCGCGCACCGCATCCGCCGGCAAGTTCAGCGTGGACGCGCCCCGGGTCTCATCCATCGACTCGACTTCATCCACGTCGTAGTGCGTCGTGCGTCCCAGTTGGCTGTTGATTGAGAGCGATTGGAACCCACCCTTGCCCGGATCGAAAATCCTTCCATCCACCGCCTGCACACCCGGCTCAAACTGTCCCGCATTCAGATAGTTCCGCCCGTTGATCGGCAGCCTGTCGCCGACCTCGCCATCGAACTTGCTCTCCAGCCGCACCGGCCCGGGATTGATCCATTCCAGCTTGAAATCCGCTGTCGCCGCTGCTCCCAGAGCCACCGTGACGTTGGTCTCGACCGCCAGCATGTCCCGGCCTTCCACTCGCACCACATAAGCGCCTGGCGGCACCGGTTCGGAAACGTACGCCCCGTCCTTGCCGGAGCGTGTCACACCCTTGGTGTCGGTGGCCGCCGAGCTATACAAAATTCGCGCCCCTTCGACGGGGCTGCCGACGTCATCCCGCACCGTGCCTTGAATGGTGCCGGTCGTCGGATTTTCCGGGGCCTCTTCCTGCGCCCACAACGAAACCATAGGCGAAACGGTGAATGCGGCAACTACGAAGAGCAAGAGGCCAATGCGAATGAACAGGGAACGACGAAAACGCAAGCCAGAGCGATCCAACAAAGTGCCACTCTCCTGGGGGCAGAACCTCAAGTAGAACCGGGAAGCGATTCCGCGTCTAAGGGTCTAGTTTTCCACTGCCATGATTTTCGACTGAAATCGAATAGAACAGTTTACTAGATGCGCCCACTTCCCCGGGGCGATGTATGGGGTTTTTACGCCGGGAGAGAAAGGTGTTCTGTAGAGACGGGGCTTGCCCCGTCTCCGCGTGCACCGTCTAGACTGCCGCAGCCGCGAGACGCGGCAAGCCGCGTCTCTACAGACAATCCTCAGAACGTCCCCTTCCGCGTGTAATACCCCGCGCGGTAGTGCGACTGATAAGGACCTCCCGCGGGCGGGTTCGTCAGGTCCACCCGCAGTTGCCGGAATTCCGAATCGGAATAGCGCTCCGACGGATAGTACGCCAGCAGATACTGCGTCCGCAGTTCGTCGCTGATCTTCTGAAACGCGCTGTCCAATTGCGGCAGGGATGTGGCGTAGAAATACTTTCCGCCCGTGTCCCTCGAGATCTGCACCAGCGCATGCTCGCCGCCCGTGTCCCGGCCCGCGTCGGCTTCAATCGGCACGATAATAATGCTGTAGATAATCGCCTCTGCCTCCTGCGCCGCGCGCAGCGCCTCTTTGTAGTCCACCTGGCTCATGGTGTCGCCGCCGTCGGTGATCACCACCATCACTTTTCTTCCCTGCCGCCGGTTCAGCGCCCGCGACCCCAGAAAGATCGCGTCGTAGAGCGCCGTCGCCGCGCCATTGCGCTCTCGGTCGATTCCGGCGTCGATCTTTTTCAAATCGGAGGTGAACGGCACCATCAGGCTCACTTCTTCGCTGAACTTGTACACGGCGAGTCCGTCCTGCGGCCGCATAATCGTGTGCGCAAACTTGCGCGCCGAGATCAGCTCCAGCGGCAGATCTTTGCGCGTGCTCAGGCTCGTATCCACTGCCAGCACAATCGACAACGGCAGCGCCGATTCCCGGCTGAAGATCGCGATCTTCTGTTCTTTGCTGTCTTCCTTCAGCAGAAAATTTTCTTTCTGCAGGTTCGCCACCGGAGCCCCGTGCGCATCCGTCACCGTGACGAACACGTTTACCAGCTTCACGTCGACTTTGATCGTAGTTTCGGGCTCCTCGGCCAGCAACCCGACGGTGCTGCAAAGGATCGAGACGAAGATGAATACGATCCGCAAGATGCGCTTAGTCACAAGATGCCAAGGTTTCAATGATTCAATGCCTCAATGACTCAATCATTATGATGCGGACTTTCCCCCGCCGTGCCTTCCGGCCGTCGAATTTCTTCGGGAAACGCCTCTCCATCCGCCCACACCGCGCCATCTTCAAAGTATTCTTTCTTCCAGATCGGAACCGTCTTCTTCAGCGTGTCGATGATCCACCGGCAAGCCTCAAACGCCGCGCCCCGGTGCCCCGAAGCCACCACGATCAGCACGCTCGTCTCCCCAATCTGTAACCGCCCCAGCCGGTGGACGATCGACGCTCCCCGCACCCCAAAACGCGCCCGCGCCTCCACCGCCAGAGATTCCATCTGCTTCAGCGCCATCGCTTCGTAGGCTTCATAGTCCAGATAGAGCGTGCGCCGTCCCCGCGTATTGTCGCGCACCACGCCGTCGAAAATTACAGCCGCGCCATCGGCCGGCCGCTTCAACCGCGCCACCGCGGCCTCCCTGTCAATCGGCTCGCGGACGATTTGAACTTCGCCGGGCACTTTATCCGGAACTTCGTCGCCACCCTCCGCCGATCCGTCCTTCGCCGATCCGTCCTCGGAAGACCCGCCGCTCACGGGCGGCAACAGCCCGACTTCGTCGCCCTCACGCAGGGCGCGATCCGGCCTGGAGTACTCCTGATTCACCGAAATCGCCAATGATGGCACCATCGCTTCAAACCGCGGAGATACTCTCGAATAATAAAGGATGACTTCCCGCACCCCCGCCCCTTCCGGCAGATCGATAGTCTCGACCGTTCGCCCGAGCATGTCTTTCAAAACTCCAAACAAAAGCACGCGAATCTTCATCTGGATTCTGGGTACCGGGTACTGAGTACTGGCTCTCCAGTGTAGCGCGCCAGCATCCCAAAGGACCTGTCCCTTCGTGGATTTGCCGCCCTCGCCCTCCCGGCCGGTCAATTACCTCCGTAATCGTGCATCGAGTCACTTTCCCGCTTAGTCTTATTGGCAACACTGTCTTACCGAGAGGTGCCTGTTATCGCCAACGTCGTCCAAACCGATGCCGGTCGCAGCGCGTCCGCTCGATCGTTTCTCCACAGCCTCAATATTTTGATCAAGTACACCCGGCTGTATGGAGTGAAACACAAGCGCACCGTGGACCAGTTCCAGACCGCATGGAACGAACTGCAGCAAGCGCTGCCCAAAAGCGGGGACACCGGTTTTTTGCTCGGCGTTTCCGACAACAAGCTTCTGCTCGACGGCATCCCGCTCGAAGCCGGACAGGCCGAGCGCAGCTTCGCACAGTTGCTCACCGCCGCCGGGCTCTCCAGCATCCTGTTCTCCAACAAGGTTACGCTCGACGACTTTACCCGGCTGGTCCGCGCCTTTGCCATGGGCGGCTCCAAAGCCCAGGACTTCGCCAAGCAGATTAAGGACACGCTCGGCGATAACAAGAATTCTTCCATCCGCATCAATGAAGTCAAGTTCGTCGCCGCCGATCCCGCCACCGGCGAGATTTCCATGGCCGCCCAACTCGCCGCTCAGGCTCTGGGCCCTGAAGCCAAAGAGTGGCTCCGCGATCCGCAGAAGCTTTTGCAGTTGATCGCCGCCGCCCAGGGAGCGAGCGCCGGCGGTTCCGGAGCGCCCGGCGGCGCGCCCCTCGGCAGCGTTCCCAGCGTCCCCATTCCCGGCGGCACGGGCCCGGGCGGAGCAACGTCTGGAACCCAGTCCGGCGCAGCATGGTCGGGCGGCGTCATTCCTCTGCAGGAAGAGGAAGTCATCCAGACGATTCGCCTGCTCACCCATTTTGGCCAGTCGTTGCATGATCCCAACGCTTCCCCGGAAGATATCCAGGCCGAGGTCGCCAAGGCTCCCGAAGCCGCCAAGGTCAATCTCGCCCAGTTGCTCGAGAGTCTGGCCGCCAAAGCGTCGGTGAACAACGATCCTGACAACAACGAGACACCGATGCTGATGAAGGCCGCCGAGGGCATGGCCATCCGCTTCGCTCTCGACCGCTACCAGCGCGGCGACGTCAAGGTCAATGCCGTCCACGACATGATGGAGCACATGAGCCGGCAGATGGACACGCTCCGCCAGATTCTGCGCGTGCAGGAAGACAAGATGTCCAAGGCCGGCATCCTGGTCGATTCCCACGCCGACATTCTCGACCGCATGTTCTGGGCTGAGATTCCCGATGCCGGCAAGAAAAGCGTGCTGCTCTCCAGCGAAGCCGCCTGCGTGCCGCCCCGTAATATTCGCCAGTTCCTCGAAGTCCTGTTCGAGCGCGGCGACAACGAGATGGCCTCCAAGATTCTCTCCAGTTACGGCAAGGGCCTCGACGCCAAAGAGGCCGAGCCGCGCCGCAAGACCGCCATTGGCCTGGCTCAACTCGCCGACCTCTATGCCCAGGCGCCGGATGAACTCATGCCCGAAACCCTGGCCACCATCGGCCACAATCTGGCGAGTGAACGCGATCCCGAGATCCAGAGCCTGCTGAGCGCCGCCTTCGCGCGCTTCGGACAGGAGGCCTGCGCTCGCAAAAACTACCGGGCTGTCGCCGAACTCTGCTACTCGCTTGAAAAAGTGGCTCAGCAACGGCCTGCTCTGGTGCAGGATCTCCGCAACCGCGTGGGCATCGAAAATCGCCTGCCCGAGATGATCGAGGAGGCCATTAACGCCGATCAGGTGCCCGAGGATTTAGTCAACGTCCTGCAGCAGCTTCCCAAACATTCCGTGGAACACCTGGCCGACCGTTTCTTCCGCTCGCAGAAACGCGTGGAATGCGACCGCATTGTCGAACTGGTCAGCGAGCTCGGACAACCCGGCATCGACGATCTGCGCGACATCCTGCGCACCGGCCAGCCCCGCCAGTCGGCCTCCACCGTCGGCCTGCTGAGCCGCCTCTCCGTCCCCACGCTGATCGAGTTGCTCCCCTCGCGCATGGGCGAGTTCAATCGTTTCTATCAGGACATCATCGTTCGCCAGATTGCCTACGGCGCCGCGCCCGACCGCGGCCGCACCCTGCTCGAACTGCTCGAACTGCTCGACTCCCAAATCCTGCCCGAGGCTATCGACGAGATCGGCATGAGCCAGGACGGCAGCGCCAGTTCCAGCCTGATCGCCCTTGCTACCGCCGGGGAAGCTCAGAACCGTCCCCCGTTCGTGCAACTGAAAGCCATCGAGTCACTCGGCCGTTTGCGCGAGATCGAGGCGGTTCCGGTTCTGCGCACCATCGTCGAAGACAAGAAACTCTTTGGTTACAACCAGCACCGCGAATTGCGAATCGCCGCCCTGCAGGCGCTTTCCAAAATCGATCCCCGCTACGGGCCTCAGGCCCTGGCCGAGAGCGGCCTGGAGGCCGCGGAACTCGCCATCGTGCCTCTCGATCCTGGTCCGGGATGTCCCTGGGTCCGCCAGCGCCGTTACGAACGCATCGTTCTGCCCCGCACGCTCTCCGCCACGCTTTCCAGTTCCTGGGGAAAGTCGAACATTACTATGCGTGAGATGAGTCTCGGCGGCGGCATGGGCACGCGCAGCGACAATCTCCGCGTGGGTTCCGAAGCCCACGTCGAAATCTCCGTGGGCGTGAAGAAAATCCGCGGCGAGGTTCTCCTCCGCCGCGCCCGCGTCAATGAAATTGGGTTCGAGTTCGTCAGCATGGACCTCGACAGCCGCTACCGCCTCCGCCGTGTCCTGGTCGAGGCCCTGCAAAAAGCCCCCGACAATCGCTCCACCAACTGGGACGGCGGACGCAAGACCTAAGACAAGGCCTCAGGTGTTAGGTCTCAGGTCTCAGGAAGCGCGATTCCCTACGGAAGAAAAACGGCGGGCACAGCGGGGAACGGTGCCCCACTCATCGCGCACTCGGCGATGAGTGGGTTCCGGTAGTTTTCAATCGCTCTACGCCACCTTGACGAAAATAATGACCAGCGTGAACAGCACCAGCGACTCAATGAACGCCAGGCCGAGAATCAGCGCCACCTGAATGCCCGCGCGGGCGGCCGGATTGCGTCCGAGCGCTTCGCAGGCCGACGACGCGGCTTTGCCCTGGCCCTGCGCCGCCAGCCCTGCTGCGATGGCGATCGCGAAACCAGAAGTGATTGCTACCCAGTTGGTCCCTCCAGCCGCGGCTGCGCCTGTCTGCGCGAACGCCGGAACCGCCAGGATCGAGAACATCATCATCACGAACAACAACATCAAGACTTTCCGCATTTTGTTTCTCCTTTATGAATTGCTCCCAGTGGGTGGTTGACGCCGTGCAAGTAAGCCGGCGCCCTCACGCTGAAAGCGAGGTGTTAGGTGTCAGGTCTTAGGTCTCAGGAAAACCTTGCCGTTGCATTTCCTAAGACCTGACACCTAAGACCTGGGACCTTCTTTCTTAGTGCTCGTGCGACATCGCCTCACCTAGATAGACCGCCGGCAGAAGCACGAAAATGTAGGTCTGAATAAACGACACGCCGATGTGCAGTCCTTCAAAGACGATGGGCAGCCCGAGCGGAAACAACGAGAAGAACACCAGGGTTACCATCTCGCCGGCAAACATATTCGCAAAAAGACGGACACTGAGCGACAACATCCGAGCCGTGTGACTGAAAACCTCAATGGGAAAAATCAGGATCGGCAGCAATATCCGCACAACCAAAGGCATTCCCTCCTGCGGCCCGATGAAATGCTTCAGGTATCCGAACACGCCGTGCTCGCGCAGGCCGGCATAGTGATAGTAAAGCCAGGTTAAAATAGCGGCTCCCAGCGGAACCGTTTCCACCGCCGTCGGCGACTCCAACCCCGGTACCAGCCCGATCAGATTGCAGGTCAAGATAAACATTCCCAGCACGGTCAGATAGGGAACAAACTGGGCCGACTTATGCCCGATGATCTCCTGGGCCAGATTCTCAATGAAACCGTGAATGCCTTCCATGGTGTGCTGCAGTGCGCCCGGACGCTCCACCGAAAGCCGCGAGCGCACGGCGATAAAGAATATCGTCAGCAGCAGCGCCACCAGAATTTCCATGGCAATCGGATTCGTGATCGGAGTCGCTGGATATTTCGGTTGAATGTGCAGCTTCAGCAGCAACGCCAGCACCGGCGCGCCAAACAGACGATTGAGGAGTGCGGTAAAAGCCAGTTGTTCCATTTTCAGACTTCGCAATTCTCAGATTTATGAATTGTAAGAGTTCCGCAGTAGTACAGCCTTACATCTCGCGCCGGAAAGCCGTGTATCCCGCCCATACCCCTTCCGCCATCAGGGCTGCCACCGGCACACACAAGCCCCACAGAAAGCCGCGAAAGGCCAACGAAGAACTTTTAAATATAGCATACGCAGCCGCTCCTACCAACCCGTAGCGCACCACGAAACGCAGGACGATCCTGCCGCCTTTCTCCCGGCTGTTGCGGTTCACGATGCGATCGGCAAGTCCCTCGACGCCCAGCGTCAGAGAGCGGAAATTGACGTAGGAAACCGCCGCCCCAAAGGCAAACCCAACTGCTCCCGCCCAGCGGTAAAACCAGAATGCCGGTCCCAGCAGCAGCACGCTCGCCACCAGCATGTTGCGCAGCACGCGCGGAATGATGCGCTCGTAAATGGTGGGGTCGTCGATCATAGCAGCCCGTCGCGCGCCCGATTCGTATCAGGGCATGCCTTCAGGCATGCCGCAATGGTTGGGTTATGAATGCGCCTTCAGGCGCTTAGAATGCTCATGCTCATTCATCTTTCTTGAAAGCGGCCATCGCCATGACGATCACCTGCCAAAATCCAACCACGGCGCCAAACAATAGCCCTACCAAATAGAGCCACTTGGTATGCAGCCAGTAATCCGCCAGCTTGCCGAGAAAGAACCCCAGCAAAACCGCCGCTGGAATAATGAACCCCATCTCGGAATAGCGCGCGAGGGAAACGAGAGGGTCCTTTGCGGAAGGCTTCGTCATGCAGGAATTGTAATCCAGTTGCGAATGGGAGTTCGGCGAAGCCGCAGGTTGGGGACCTTGCCCCCTGATCTCGGTCTTTTGGAATCAAAGACTTGGCGGCCTGCTGCCTCCAGGTCTTTGAGGAATAATGACTTACAGGTAAAGTATTTATGAATGAATAACTTAGCTGGAACATCCGGAATCGACGTGAAGAAGCTTGGAAGGCCATGATGAGCGTAATCGGGATTTATCGTCAACGATCCATTTCGAACGTCTGACAAAATCCGATTCGCGGGGTCTCTGCCAACTTGTGAACTGGCAGCCTGACTAACCCATTTTTTCTTCGCCGCCGCGGTCGAACAGCAGTACAATCGGGGCCGTCTCGCCTTTCCGAAGAGCAGTTCCCGCCCGTTGAGACGCAGCACCCCCTGAGGCGAAGCAGATCCCCTCGCCAACGAGGAGGAAAGTATGCCGAACTTTAACGTCGGCTTGAGGCCAGAAGGCTTCTTTCCTCGCTCGGCACAGAATCCAACTTCGACAGAGCGGGCCGATACTGGCAGCGTACCGACTCGAAAAGACAATTCGTCATGTTGAAAACGAATCCTATTCTGATGGAGGAATCAGCGATGAATAACAGCGAGAAGGCGAACAAGCGGCTCCGCCGTGGGGTTACTTCCAAACTTTTGGCTGCGGCGGCTATCTACGTGTTCACTTTGGGCTCGGTACTAACCGCATCTGCCGACGTCCGTCCGATTGCTCTCACTGAAAGCGGAGTCGTGATTGGCTCAAGCACGGAGGGCATGAACGAATTTCTCGGCATCCCGTACGCGGCTCCGCCGGTGGGAGATCGGCGCTGGAGACCGCCGAAGCCTTACGGGCTCTTTCCCGGATTTTTGCTCCAAGCGACTCAATTCGGTAGCGAGTGCACGCAAGCTGGAGGGGGCAGCGAGAACTGCCTGTTCCTGAATGTCTATACGCCCCAGTCGGAATTGGTTAATGGCGTGGGGCGCGGCCTGCCGGTGATGGTTTGGATTCATGGTGGCTCACTCACGGGTGGGAGCAGCGATCCTTACGACCCCACGCGACTCGTGAAACAAGGGGTGATCGTCGTCACCATTAATTACCGCCTGGGTTATTTGGGATTCTTTGCCCAGTCCGCGATCGACGCCGAAGGCCATCTCAATGGCAACTATGGATTGATGGATCAGCAGTTCGCGCTCAAGTGGGTGCGCAGGAACATCGCGGGCTTTGGCGGCAATCCGCATCGAGTAACGATATTCGGTGAGTCTGCGGGCGGACAAAGCGTCTATGCCCAGCTCGCATCTCCCCGGGCAACAGGGTTGTTCCAAGGGGCGATATCGGAAAGCGGCTCGTATTTGGAATTCCAAGACTACTTTTTCTTCGTTGTTACGCTGGAGGAGGGGGAAACGACGGGCAGCGAAGGTGTACCGTCTGGCGCCGCGATTGCGGATAGTGTCGGATGCACCAGCCAGACGGCTTCGTGTCTGCGTGCGGTGCCTGCCTCGAAAATGATCGTAGGAGAGGCAAGCCCCGTGTATCCGTTCGTGGATGGAACACTGCTGACACAGCCGATCAGCGCGGCGTTTGCCACCGGCGAATTCAATCAAGTGCCGGTGATTTCGGGCACCAATCACGATGAATATAGGTTGTTTGTGGCTGAAGACTACGACCTCAGTGGGCATCCGATACTGACTTCGGCGGAGTACGATACTGCTGTCAATGCTCTGTGGGGATCGAGCCTGGCGCCAGACGTCCTCGCCTTGTACCCATTTGCCAATTACCCGTTTGGCGGTGAGGCATTGGGCGCCTCAGGTACCGACGGAGTCTTCAGCTGTCCGGCGCGTAATGCGGATCAGTCACTGTCGAAATTTGTGACGACCTATGCGTATGAGTTCAATGATGAGAACGCGCCCCCGCCGCAATCTGCGTTTGGCGGGTTGTTGACGTTTCCGTTGGGCGCCTATCATACTTCAGAGCTTCAATACCTATTCAAGGGCGCCAATTTTTTCGGAATCCCGCCGGCGCCACTTTCGTCCACACAAATGCGGCTCTCCAAAGCGATGATCAGCTACTGGACGCAGTTCGCGAAGACGGGAAACCCGAACTCCTCTGGTGAACCGGTCTGGTCTCCATACAGTGCGTCAACCGACGAGTTCCAATCGTTCATACCACCGAAGCCGGTGGTCGAGTCCAACTTTGCCACTGGTCACCAGTGCTCCACGTTTTGGGACACGTTCTAACAGCGGGGCGAGCTGTGACCTAGTAATCGGAACAAACACAACGCCGCCCGATGTCTGGGCGGCTTTTCTTTTGCCTCACGCGGAAGGTGGGAGCGGTAATTGCCGAAATCAGCCATTACGCTCATCGACCCCTCCGAGTGCGCAAGGCTCATCCCTGGGTCCCAGAATTACAAGAAAGAATTCTTCTTAAGGACTCGCAGCTACCGCACCATGGCCGCAACGTGGGGAGATTGCGCAATCCCCAGCGACCAGTTCACGCCGCGGATAAACGGCTCCGGAAAAACTCCGATCCCAATCGTCGCCAGCGCTGTCACGCCCAGCGTACAACGCATTCCGAGGCTGAGGGGCAGACGCTCGGTTTCGATCGGCGCGCGCATCAACATCGAGTTCGCGATCTTCAGGTAGTAATAAAGTCCGAACAGCGAATAGAGCACGCCGAGCGAGGCCAGCCAGTAATGTCCGCTTTCGATCAGGCTGAGGAAGATGTAGTACTTGCCCAGGAACCCTGCCGCGGGCGGAATGCCGGCGAGTGAAAGCAAGAACAACAGCATCAGCGCGGCTTCGACCGGCGCGCGCTGGTAGAGTCCGGCCATGTCGTCGAGTTCGTCGCCAATCACGTTGCGCTGCCGCAGGGACGTGATCACCGCGAACGCGCCCAGGTTCATGAATGTATAGACCAGCAGGTAGATCAGGATTCCTTTGAAGCCGTCGTAGAAGCCTGGGCTACCGGGCTGCGAAGTTCCCATGGCCACAAACGCCAGCAGCATGTAGCCAACATGCGCGATCGAGGAGTAGGCCAGCAGACGTTTCGTGTTCGTCTGCGTGAGCGCCGCGAAGTTCGCGCCAGTCATGGTGGCAATCGAGACGAACACAATTACGGGAGTGTAAATAGAGCGCAGCGGCCACAATCCCCACAGCAGAATGCGCAGCAGCAGCGCCCAAGCCGCCGCTTTCACCGCCACCGACATGAAACCCGTGATGCAGGTGGGCGCGCCTTCGTAAGCGTCCGGCGCCCATTGATGAAATGGAACCGCGGCGATCTTGAACAGCAGTCCCACCATCGTCGTGAGCAGCGCGATCACCACCACCGGATTGTGCGGATTCTGGGCCGAGACCGCGCGCGCAATGACCCCCAGATTGGTGCCGCCGGAAATTCCGTAGAACAGCGAAAGGCCGTAGGCAAAGATGCCCGACGAAAACGCCCCCAGCAGCAGATATTTCAAGGCTGCTTCGTTCGAGCGCCGGTCGCGGCGCAAGAAACCAACCAGCACGTAAGTAGAAATCGCCATCAGTTCGAGCCCGATGAAGAGCAGCACGATGTCGATTCCCGCCGCCATGCACATCATGCCAACGACGGAAAGCAGCAGCAACGAATAGTATTCGCCGTGGTGCTCGTCTTCCAGTTCGAGATAGTGCACCGACATCAGGATGGCGATGGCCGCTCCCGCCAGAAACAGATACCAGAAATAAATGGCGAAGCGATCGACTAATAGCGAGTTATAGAAACCGGCCGCGCCCCTGGGCAACTTCGATTGAATTTGCCATACGCACAAAGCCGCAAACACTACGCCCACAAAGGCGCCCACGGCGTTGATCCACTTCCATCCCCGCGGAACCATCAGGTCAATCAGCAGAATGCCGAGCGCGAAGATGGTAAGTTCCACCATCGGCAGCATCAACCGGTATTCAGTTGGTGAGAGGCCTGGCACTTAGTTACTCGCTTTCGGCACGACGGCATTAGATCTGGCTTCGGCAACCGGTTTCGGGTAGGGCACGGCTTTAAGAGCCTGCCCTGAGCGAAGCCGAAGGGTGCCGTTAAGGGCCTCGACGACTGCGGGCTTTAGCCCCTGAGGCGCAACCTGCGCATTCACCGGCGCGTTGGCGTTGGCGTCATGAATTGTCTGCACAATCTGATTGACCGGCTGTTCGAGGATCTGGAAGAACGGCTTCGGATAAACGCCGATCCATAACGCCATGACGATCAGCGGCGCAAACGTAAGGATTTCGCGCGGAGTCAGATCGTGCAGCTTTTCGTTCTTGGGATTCGTCACCGTCCCGAAGAAAACACGCTGATAGAGCCAGAGCAAATAAGCCGCCGCCAGAACCACGCCCGGAGCCGCCCACGCCGCCCACCGCCAGTTCGCGGTGAATGCACCCTGCAGAATCGTAAACTCGCCGACAAACCCATTCAGCAGCGGCAATCCCATGGACGACAGGAACATGATCATGGTGATCGTCGCGTAGACCGGCATCACGTTCGAGATGCCGCCATACTCCGCGATCTCGCGCGTGTGCCTCCGTTCATACAAAATGCCGACAATCAAGAAGAGCGCGCCGGTCGAAATGCCGTGATTGATCTGCTGCAGCACCGAGCCGCTCAAGCCCATCGAATTCAGCGCGAAGATTCCCAGCGTGCAGAAGCCGAGGTGGCTGACGGACGAGTACGCCACCAGCTTTTTCATGTCCTTCTGCATGAGCGAAACCAGCGCCCCATAGATGATGCCTACCAGCGAGATCCCGATCATCCAGCCTTGCACTTTAGGATGCGAGACAACGGCAGGAAAGAATGGCAGCGAGAAGCGCACGAATCCGTACGTTCCCATCTTCAGCAAAACGCCCGCCAGGATGACGGAGCCGGCGGTGGGAGCTTCGACGTGCGCATCCGGCAGCCAGGTGTGGAAGGGAAACATCGGAACCTTGATCGCGAATCCGATAAAGAAGGCAACGAACAGCCAGATAGCCGTGTCGAACGGAATCAGCGGCGCCGTCTTATAAAGCTCGGGAATGCTGAACGTGAAGGCGTTAGTAACTGTGTGGTGATGGAAGTAGAGGAACAGGATGCCAAGCAGCATCAGCACCGAGCCCAGCAGCGTGTACAGAAAGAACTTGATGGCGGCGTACAGTTTGCGCGGACCGCCCCAGATGCCGATCAGCAGATACATCGGCACCAGCATCGCTTCCCAGAAAACAAAAAAGAGGAAAAAATCGAGCGCCATGAAGACGCCCAGCATTCCCGTCTGCAGCACCAGGAACCAGACGTAATATTCCTTCACCCGAATCTCGATTGCGGTCCACGAAGAGAGAATCGAAATCCATCCCAGCAGCGTGGTCAGCATGATCAGCAAAAACGAGATGCCGTCAATGCCCAGGTTGTAGCCCGCGCCAATCGAGGGGATCCAGTTGTTTACTGTGCCCTCGAGGAACTTGAAATGTGAAGGGGTAACCTCGAAACGCTGCGCCCAGAACATCGGCACCAGTGGGATCGAAATCAGGAAACCGCCAAGGGCGAAGAGGTTCGCAATCCAGCGGATCGCGTCCTTGTTCTCCTTGGGAACGAACAGGAGAACCAGCGCGCCCACCAGCGGCGTGAAGAGAATGATCGAAAGTATGTGATTCTGCATAAGTTCAGCTTCTGGCTTCTAGCTACTGGCTTCTAGCAATCTAAGTCTGGCTCTAAGTTCCGCGCGATCCTGCTTGCTAGAAGCTAGGAGCCAGTAGCTAGTAGCTGTCTCACTTCCACACGTAATACACGCCAAATCCCAGCAGTCCCGCGACCATAACCAGCGCGTACCACTGCACCAGTCCCCATTCGAACAGGCGCGCCGGATAGGAAATCATCCGCGCGAGAATCGCTGGGCCATTTACTCCGACGCCGTCGATGATCCACTTATCCCACCAGGTCGAGAGTGTGGCGACGGCACGCGCGCTCCAGCCCGCGCCGTTCACGGTTCCGTCAATAATCTTGGCATCGAACCACGAGCACGCTTCGCCCGCGCCCATCGCGCCGAGGCGGACTTCGCTCCTGCCAATCTTGCGGCGTCCGGTGAAAGCGTAGTCGTAGGCCTCGTCCACAAACCACTTGTTATAGAGCAGGGTGTAGAGCGGCGGAGCCGTGACGGCGATGGGCTCGGGATAATCTTTGCCGGCGTTCGCGTAGTGGCGATAGGCCCATCCTCCGCCGACCACCGCTGCCCCGACGGAGAGTATCATCAGTCCCCATTCCAGGCCGCGATGTTCTTCGCCCGCGGGCTCTTGCGGTTCGGCCGGAGCGATGGCGGCGGAAGTAGCAGCCTCGCGCGCGAACACCGGCTCCAAGAATTTTCCGAAGGCGTTCGTCCCACCCAAACTTGCTGGCACGCCCAGCCACCCAGCGCAGACCGAGCCGATCGCCAACACCACCAGCGGGCCCGTCATCGACTTAGGCGACTCGTGAATGTGGTGCTCGACTTCATGGCTCATCCGCGGTTTCCCATAGAAAGTCAGGAAGATGAGCCGGGCCATATAGAACGCGGTCATCAGCGCCGTGCCAAAGCCGATCAGCCAGAGATACGGGAAGCCGCCATCGGCGGAACGCCACGCTTGCCACAGGATTTCGTCTTTCGAAAAGAAGCCGGCAAGCGGTGGGATGCCAGCAATCGCCAGCGTCGCGATCGCCATCGTCTTGAACGTGGTGGGGATGCGCCCGCGCAGATCGCCCATGTTGCGCATATCCTGCTCGCCGCTCATGGCGTGAATCACCGAGCCCGAGCCGAGGAAGAGCAGCGCCTTGAAGAACGCATGCGTGAACACATGGAAGACGCCCGCCGCAAACGCGCCGACGCCGAGCGCCAGGAACATGTATCCCAGTTGCGAGACGGTGGAGTACGCCAGCACGCGCTTGATGTCGTTCTGTACCAGTCCAATCGACGCGGCAAACACCGCCGTCAGCGCGCCAATGATCGCCACGGTCTTCATGGCTGTCGGCGCCAGCACGAATACGGCATTCGAACGCGCCACCATGTACACGCCCGCCGTCACCATGGTGGCGGCGTGGATCAGCGCCGAAACCGGCGTCGGACCTTCCATCGCATCCGGCAGCCAGACATAAAGAGGAAGCTGCGCCGACTTACCGCAAGCTCCAACAAACAGCAGCAGCGCGGCGATCGTGAGCACGGGATCACCAATATGGAAAGCCCCGCTGCGCGCGGCAGCGTTGATGTCGATGAAGCGAAACGACCCCAAGTACCACGCCAGCGTGAGCGCTCCGAGAATGAATCCGGCATCGCCGATGCGGTTCACGATGAACGCTTTGTTGGCGGCATCGCTGGCCGACTTGCGATGAAAATAAAAACCAATCAGCAGATACGAACACAGGCCGACGCCTTCCCATCCCACAAACAAAAGCATGTAGTTATTCGCCAGGACGAGCGTAAGCATCGAAAACATGAACAGGTTCAAGTATCCGAAGAAGCGGTAGTAACCGCCTTCGTGCGCCATGTATCCGACGGAGTAAATGTGGATCAGCATGCCCACGCCGGTTACGAAGAGCAGCCAGATGGAAGAGAGCGGATCGAGCAGGAAACCGGCGTCGGCGTTGAATGAGGCAGTTGTGCCGTCGCGTTTCACGAAGTTCAGATGGCCGTCACCGCTGCCCAGCCAGGTATAAACGATTTTCTCGAACGGCTGCCCCGTGCCGTGCGCGAAGTGCGTGTACTCAACCACCGTGAAGCAGGCGAACACGAACGCAACCACGACGGCGCCGACGCAAACCGCGTTGACCGTCGCTTTCTGCAGGCGCCGCCCAAAAAAGAACATCATGGCGGCCCCGAAGGCCGGGAAGAGCGGAATCAGCCAGATGTGGTTTAGAAAAAGCATTAGCTCTCAGCTTTCAGCTATCAGCTATCAGGAATTGCTACTCAGTCCGCAGTTCAAGGTTCTAACTGAAAGCTGAGAGCTGATGGCTGACGGCTGCTCTTACCATTTCAACAAATCAATCTCGTCCACATTGACCGTCTCCTTATTTTTAAAGAAAGCGATCAAAATACCGAGGCCGACTGCGGCTTCGGCGGCGGCGTCCACTACGATGAAGATCGCGAACAACTGCCCATGCAGGTTCCCCCACATGCGGGAGAACGCCACCAGGTTCAGGTTCACCGCGTTCAGGATCAACTCGATCGACATCAGCACAATCACCACGTTGCGGCGCGTAAGCACACCAATCACACCCAGCACGAACAGTGCCGCCGCGACGACGAGATAGTGGAGCGTGGTGATTTCTGCCATAGTTAAGTCCGGCACTTAGCAGTTAGCACTTAGCATTTAGCGCCTGATCGATAACGTCGATTCCGGCGAGAACCCGAATTGGCTAAGTGCTAATTGCTAATTGCTAACTGCTAACTGCTAACTGCTAACTGCTCGCTCAGATCTTCTTCTTCGTCATAATCACCGCCCCCAAAATCGCCACCAGCAACAGCAGCGAGGCGATCTCGAAGGCGAACGTATATTGACCCATCCTGCCGCCTTCTCCGTAGAGCAATGCGGCAACCTGCTGCGTGTTGGACGATTCGGCCAACTTATTCACCGGATCCGGCCACAGAGCCTTGCCCGTGATCGGGTCGTTCAACAGCGCCTTGCCCTTCACGATCACGGACACAAACAACGCCAGCAAGGCGCACGCCGCTGCCAATCCCACCGGCCAGATGCGATTGAATTGCCGGTCTTTGGTGGCACGTTCGATATTCACCAGCATGATCACGAACAGGAACAGCACCATGATTCCGCCCGCGTAGACAATGATCTGCACGCCAGCGACAAACGGGGCATACAACATCAAGTAAAGGCCGGCCACGGAAAGCAGGGTCACGATCAGCGCCAGCGCGGAATGCACTGCGTTTCGCCGCGTGATGACCGCCAGGCCACTGGCCACGGCCAACCCCGCCAGCACGTAAAAGAACCACGGCGTCGCGACCGGAGCCATGCTGGAATTCAGAGCTGAGATCATCGCAGGGTCCATGGCAGGGTTCATCGAACGATCACCCCCACGGCCGCGGTCAGAATCAGCACGCCGAGTGAAATCGGCAGCAGCACTTTCCATCCGACCCGCATCAACTGATCGAAGCGGTAGCGCGGCCAGGTGGCGCGATACCAGATAAACAAATACATGAAGACGGCGACTTTTAGCACGAACCAATATACGTAGCCGATGCCTTGGTTGAACCTGGCCGCCACGCTCGCGTCCGCGGAACGGCCCGCGACCGCGATCACCAGGAGCAGCAGCGCAATGAAGCCAAGCAGCGCCGCGAATACCCCGAGCCCGATCCGCTGAATCTTAAAAAAGGAATCTGACGGCATGCGCGCTGTGCCGATAAAGGCAATCGCCGCCAGACCTGCGAATGTGAGTCCTGGAAATAAGGAAAAGATAAAGTCCCACGCCGGGGCGTGCAGCAAGTTCGGGAACGGACGCATCCATCCCCCAAGCCAGAGGGTAACGGCAATCGACGAGACGGCAATCATGGCCGCGTATTCGGCGAGCATGAACAGCGACCAGCGCAGCCCGCTGTACTCGGTGTGAAATCCGGCAGTCAGTTCCGATTCCGCTTCGGCCATATCAAACGGCGCACGGTTGACCTCGGCGACCATGGCGATGGCGAAAATCACCAATGCGATAAAGCCGAGCGGGAAAAACTTAAAGATGAACCAGATCCCCTGCTGCTGCTGCGCCTGCACGATCCCGATCATGCTCAGCGTGCCCGTGCCGCTTGCGTTCAGGCTGGTCATCAGGATCGCCGAGACCACAGCCAGTCCCATAGCCACTTCGTAAGAAACCATCTGCGCGCTCGATCGCAGCGCGCCGATCAGCGGATAGTGCGAGTTCGAAGCCCATCCCGCGACCACGATGCCGAGCACGCCGAGCGACGAGACGCCGAGCATAAAGAGGATGCCGATGTTCATGTCGCTCACTGCCTGCGAAGGTCCAAACGGAATCACGGTATAAACCGTGAACGCGGCAAGCAGCCCGATCAGCGGCGCCACCCAGAAAACAAACTGGTCGGCTTGGGCGGGGATGATGTCTTCTTTCAGCATCAGCTTGAGCGCATCGGCGATGGGCTGCAGCAAACCGTGCGGGCCTACACGCATGGGGCCCAGGCGAACCTGGAAGTGCGCCAGCGCCTTGCGCTCCAGCCAGTTCATGCAAATCACGGCCGTCGACACGCCCGCAAAAATGATGAGCACATACATCAGCGCCCAGAACTGGTTGCCCGCTTCGCCGGGCGTCACCGTGCTTCCCAGATACGACATGACGAAATTCGGCATCAGCGGTCCACCTCGCCGAGCACGATGTCAAGCGTGCCGATGACGGCGATCACGTCGGCGACCAGCAGCCCGCGCACCATGAGGTCGAGCGCTTGCAAATTGACGAACGACGGGGGCCGCACGCGCAGACGGTAGGGCTGGGTCGAGCCGTCGCTGACGATGAAGTATCCCAGTTCGCCTTTCGGCGCTTCGATCGAATGATAGATTTCGCCCACCGGGGGCTTGATCACCTTGGGCACCTTGCCCATGATCGGGCCTTCCGGAATGCCGTTGACGGCTTGCTCGATGATGCGCATCGCCTGGCGCATTTCCATCATGCGGACGATGTACCGGTCATAAGTGTCGCCGTTTTCGCCGGTTGGAATTTCGAAATCGAACTTGGAGTAGGCCGCGTAGGGCTGAGCTTTGCGCAGGTCCCATTTCACGCCACTGGCGCGCAGCAGCGGACCGGTTACGCCAAGCGCAATGCAGTCGGCGGCCGAGATCACGCCGACGTTCTTGGTGCGCTCAAGCCAGATACGGTTGGTGGTGAGCAGGGCCTCGTATTCGTCGATCTTGGGCGCGAAAAAAGTCAGGAAGGTCGTTACGTCTTTCTCGAAGCCGGAGTACGTCTCATACTGGCAACCGCCAATGCGGAAGGCATGGGTGGTGAGGCGCGCGCCACAGTACCGCTCGAAAATCTTGAGAACCTCTTCCCGGTCGCGGAAGGTGTAGAACAGCGGCGTCATGGCTCCGATATCGAGCGCGTGCGTGCCCAGCCAAAGCTGGTGGCTGGCGATGCGGTTCAGTTCGGTCAGGATCACGCGAATGTATTGCGCCCGCGGCGGCGCCTCCACATTTAACAATTTCTCAACCGCTTCGCAGTACCCGAGCCCATTCGACACCGCGGCGCAATAGTCCATCCGGTCGACGTAGGGATTGAACATCGTGTAGGTGCGGTTCTCGGCGATTTTTTCCACGCCGCGATGCAGGTATCCGATGACGCACTCGGTGCCGAGAACTCTTTCGCCGTCGAGCTTCAGGATGACGCGCAGCACGCCGTGCGTGGCCGGATGCTGCGGTCCCATATTGATGATCAGTTCGTTCGAATCGAGATACGTCTTGTCGGGAGTCTCGAGATCGAGGTTGGAGAGTGAGCGCTTCGGGACCTCGTTCTTGTGGTCGTTCGTGGGAGAGCTCATTGTCCGCTCTCGATTCCGAGGTTGATCTGCACCCACTCTTTGTCTTGTTGCAGGATGTCGTAATCCTTGCGCAGCGGGAAGCCTTTCCAGCCATCGGGCAGCAGAATGCGCTTCAGGTCGGGATGTCCGTCGAACTGGATCCCGAACATGTCATAGACTTCGCGCTCCAACCAGTTCGCGGTCGGCCAAATCGACACGCTGGAGGGAAGCGTGGCGCCGTCGGCAATCTGCGTCTTCACGCGCATGCGCTGGTTGCGCGGGAACGAATAAAGGATCCACACCACGTCGAATTGTTTTTCGCGCTTCGGATAATGCGCCGCGGTGAGATCGACGCAGTAGTCGAACTGCTCTTCGTCGCGCAGCAGGCGCAGGATGTCGGGGATCAGCGAGCGGTCGACGTTGAAGTAGTTCTGCCCAAGATAGGTGAGCGCGTCGAGGCCCGAGCCGTACTGGCTCTTGTATTTTTCCACCAGCGGCGAGGTCCATGGCATCGGAACCGGACCCGCGGGCTTGGCCGGAGCGGCAGGCTTCGCCGCCGGAGCAGCGGGCTTCGCAGGCGCGGTCGGAGCCGCGGCCGCGGGCTTTTCCGCCGCCGGCTTTTTCTCGCCTTCCGGCGGCGGTGGTGGAGCAGGCGATTTGATTTCCTCAGCCATCGATTAGCAAACTTTCACTTCTAACAGTTGGCCATGGTCACCGTCAATGACCGGCATCACAACGATCGTAAGCGCTTGACCGAGGCCGCAATGGAACTCCGCTCTCGGCCTCAGCGCCTAAAGGCGTTATCACAACGCGCGACTTCGGCATCGCTAAAGCGATGCCCTGATACGAACCGTAGGCGCCACCGGGCGCTAGCGCCGGGCCGCCTGAAAGCCTTCCACCAAATCGCGGATGCGCACCGCGTCGCCTTTACGATGGCCATGACTGGTGATTGGATCCGTGCCTCCGGTCGACTCAATCACAATGTCCGACCAAATCATTCCCGTCGAAATCTTTACCGAAGCGACTTGGCCAATCGAAATGCTCTCTTCGTTGCCGCCGACCAGACGCCGCTTCACGCGGCTCACGCGCAGCGGACTGACCACGATGCGCGTTGGAAAAAACAGGTTCCCGCGGGTCCAGCGGCTCGCGGTAAAGGTCTCTTCGGCGGCAGCAGGATTCGAGCCCGCCGGATTTGGACTGGCCGGGGTTACACCCATTCGAGCGCACCCTTCTTCCAAATCCATATATACCCGACAATAAGGATGCCGAGGAAAACCAGCATCTCGACCAGTCCGAAGACGCCGAGCGCCTTGAACTTCACCGCCCAGGGAAACAGGAAAATCGTCTCCACGTCGAATACCACGAACAGGATGGCGATGATGTAAAAGCGGACCGTGTAGCGTCCGCGCGCGCTGTCGTAAGGATCGATGCCGCACTCATAGGGCATCAGCTTCACGCGGTTGGGACTTTGCGTGCGGATGATCTTGGCGACCAGCAGCGTGACCGGGATCAGGATGCCGACGACGGCGAGGAAGAGGAAGATGGGAACGTAATTTTGCGGCATGAGTCCTCGAAAAATCGCGATCAGAGCGAAAACGAAATACTAACGCCGAAGTGCTCTGGCTTCAAGGACAGATGAACATGGGTACAGTCCTAAGCTCAGTTCTTCACCACAGAGATGCTAAGCGGCCCGTGGCCTGGTGGAGGCGATTCATGCTCGCTTTTTCGCTGCCACGTTTTTCCCGGCAGGCATCGCCTTGATTTCGGTCAGCCGGTGGCTGGCGCTGGAGTCGAGATCGAGGGCGTAGAACTTCTTCAGATCGCGAATGCGTTTGAGCGATTCGGCGCTGAAGGGAGTCTTGCCGTCGAAGGCGTGGAGCACAATGCCTTCCAGCAGGTCGCCCAGGGACATGTCGTGATACTCGGCGAGCCCCTTGAGCACTTTGAGAATGCGCTTTTCCATGCGCACGCCGGTCTGGACGCGTTCGATGAGGAGGTGCGATTCATTCGTCATGGTACCAATGTACCACGGTATATTGGTGCGCGCAAGCGATATCTCGGGCAGCCAAGGCAGCAAGCTGCGTCTCTACCGCGGGGTCTTCCGGCGGGATCAGCGGGCCGGTTTCAGGGTCAGAATTCTCTTCCCGCCGGCGCCGCTCTGCTCGATTTTCAGCTTGCCATGCGGGCTGTCCATGGTCTCGCCGTCGGCGATGGAGTGATGCGAGGCAAGAAGCGACTGCCCCACATGGAACAGGTACTCGACCATGCGCGGGGTGGGCTCGGATTGTTGGGCGAGGTAAATTTCCGGCGCGTCGAACTGAGCCATGCCGCGGGTGTGGAGCGCGCCGGCTTGAGCGTCCCAACCAACGCCGATCCACAGCGCGAGCGGGTAAAGGCCGGTGCCAAACGTTTCGCGCGCAGTGGCGACAAAGCTCTTCGAAGCGTTCAATGCCGGACCGTTGAGCCAACAGACAGCCAGCGAATCGGTGACCGGGAGCAGAGCGGCAATCGCCTTGGTGAGGTCGCAGGCCAGGTTAAGAACGCCGAGAACGCCGCTGTTCTCGCCCGATTCCACGGCCGATAAGTACGCCTGGTGATGGGCAAGCGCGTCGCCCGCCACGGGCCAGTGCAGGGTGGAGTTGATGACCGGATCGGAAACGTCTGGCGGGACGGGCGTGTGATGAAGTTCCAGGGCGAAGTTCGACTTGCCCACGCGGAACAGGGCGCGATGCGGTTCCTTGCCCGCCTTCTCCAGTAACAGACCGGGCCAGTTGCGGCGGAATTCGGCGAGAAATTCGGGCAGGTGGAGCGGCCGGTTGGTGGCGAGATAGATGACGGCTCCAACTTTTTTCGCTTGGGGTTGAGGTTCGGCGGACATCTTTGGCGGGCCTGTTCAGCGGACCTGGCTCCTGCATCCAACTATCGCCCATGACGGTGGCACGCGGTAGGCGGAATGCGCCCTTGGTAAGGCACGAAGGGTCCGCCGCACGAAAGGTCGATTGACTCTCCGGGCTCTCCGGGCTACGCTTTGCCCAAGGATCGTCGGGGGAGGCGCTTATGCGAGCTCGCATTCTGCTCGGGGTCATGTTCGGCGTTCTTTTTGGCGTCCGTGCCGCGTTTCCTCAGGCGGCGGCCGAGTCCGTCATGCTGAACGCACACTCAGCGGCGGCCACTGCCAAAGCAGGGTCAGCTCTGGGCGATGCCTTGAACAAGGCCAGCAGCCACATTGCCGGGCAGATCCAGACGGTCCCCAAGGCGACGACCGTTAGCGGCAAGGTTCAGCATGTCCAGGCGGCGAAGACTCGACTTGCGGGTGCCGCGACTGCTCCGGTTGCCGCCTCTGGAACATCCGCCTCTGGGAAGCCCGCGTCGGGTACATCCATGATCACGTCCATCCAGGGAGCCCGGAAGAACTGAGTCGCCGCCTCCGCTGTCGCTTCAATTTTTCCGCCTATTACCATCTAGTTACGGGTACCCCCCTCCCCCGGTCTATTGAAATCATAGGGTTAGGGAGAAATTCCCGACAAATCTTTGGTTTTAAATCACTTATACGTAAAATATTCCGGAATAAGGACTTAGCGGCGAGGTCCTTCGCTTCGCTCAGGATTTCGGCGGCGGGCTGACGCCCGCTGATCGCGTCGACTTAGGGTTGTCGAAGAGCGCCGGAATGGCTTTGGGGCAGCTTCGAGGGCGGTCTTGGAAGACGGGTACACTGCTCGCTGCCCCAATCAGAGGACGTTTTCGGCACTGGGCGTGGCTGGAAGGCTGTGACGGCTAAGCATCTCCCGGCCTACCTTGATGAAATGACAATGGCGATTCAACCGTCGCAAGAAATGGCCCCTTGAAAAAAAGGAGTCCAGAAAATAGAAAAGGCGCGGCCCATGGGCCACGCATTAGATTCTTGGCTCTATAGATTCAGGATATCAAATCGGAGGGGGTGAACGGACAAATTCCGGAGATTTATATTTGAAACGCTTTGATCGAGTTAGCGGGATTTTGTAACTTTTGCCCTCTTGACAAGATTTCCCCAGAACGGGAATAAGAGTTTCGCCGGTCCGCCAGCGGCGGAGCCCCACTCATCGCAAAGTGCAAGAACAGCGGGGCGCCGGCTAGTGCTCGATCATGGTCTTTATCTTATCGACCGTCTCGCGCGGCACGTATAGGCGCACCGTCTCTTCGCTCTTGACAGAGTAGGATCGGAAAAGTGGATGATCGTGGATTGGCTCCGCAGGACGATTCTTCTGCCCAAGATCGACAAAATAGGACTGCTCACCAAGGTCGGTAGAAAGCATCTGAAAAGGCGCATGATCGACGTGGATGTAGTACTTCGGGTCACCTGGACAAAACTTGCTCACCACTTCCTGCATCCGAACCTGATTCTCGGCGTCCTCAATGAACTTTCTTACATTTTCCTGATCTTCACATGGGACCACTTTGAACAGGTCCCGCGCGATAATCCTTCTCGCGAGGTCCGCAAGTGTAGGGTCGATTGGCGTCTTGGTGGACAAATGCTGGATTAGACCCCACAGACCGTAGTCGTCTAACTGCAGCACTTCGTGAGGTTCAAGTGGGGACCCCTCTATCGCTTTCTGGTATGGCGCGAAGAATGTTTGATCCTTGAGTATCCAGCCGTTGTCCTTCGTAACTTGCTTCAGCCGCCTCAACAACAATCCCACCATTCCCTGGGCACTTCTGACGGTTTTATGATAGTAGACAGTTTCGTAGAGTGCTCTTCGGGAAGTCAGGAATTGCTCCAGAATGCTAGGAGCTTTCCGCTTGTCAAAACCAACAACCAGTTGATTTTCGCGGGTGCCAACCGTGGTCGTCGAAATCAGCCACTTCAAGTCATACCTGCCGTGACTCACACCGCTTTGGTGAGCGTCTCTCAGAATGAAATCGCAACGGTCACAGTCGACATCTCCCGACAACAAGCGTGGCAAGTACGGGAGGTAGTACTCATTCAACAACAGCTTGCGTATCCTTGTGCTCGCACCTTCTTCTGCCCGTTCTAACAGACGGTTCAGTTGGCCGTCCGGCCATGCGAGGAGTCCCTGGCCAACCAGTTCGTGCCATTGTTGTCTGGGTGGCATCGGTTCTCCACCCAGTCCCAGTGCCTTGGCCCACTTGGCTCGATCAAAGTCCGCGCCAACGACCTCGCTTTCCCAAGTGTGTGACAGGGGCCCATGCCCAAGGTCATGGCATAGCGCGGCGAGTGCCAAGTCCCGTACGGCCTCTTGCTTCGGTCGAAGGAACGGAGCGAGGAACGCGCTCGTCGCCTCTTGTAGGCGCCGGGCGAACCGGATTGCAACGTGGGCGGCCCCAATTGAATGAACTAGCCTTGAGTGTTCCGCTCCTGGATATACAAGGTGAACAAGTCCAGTCTGGCGGATTCTCCGCAGCCGCTGAAGCTCTTCGGCACGAAGCACTTCCACAATGGAAGTCTCCATGCCTTCAAACTCCATAAGTCCGTGAACGCTGTCTTGGACGCGTTCAATTCCGGTGTGGCGCATAACTCAAGCCAGCCGGGCTTCTAATTCTCTGACCGCGCGGTTCTGCTCGGCTGTTAGCCCCTTATTCTGGCGGAGCTTGTCCAGGTCTTCCATAAGGTCATGCTTCTGACGAGAAGACATCAACCTCAGGACCTCCGCCCGAGGCAAGAACTTTGACATCTGTTCTAGTTCCTCGGCGGGGGAAAAGTTGCTCGAACCCTCGCTTGTTCTGAGGAATGCCGCGAGTTCTGACTGGCAGAGCTCGACGATTTCCTTGGCCGTGCCTCGTTCATCCGGGTCACGAGCGAGCATTCTCGCAAGGATAGGGCGCAGAGGCTCGTCAACAAGTGCCAAGTCTACGCGATTGTCATAGTCGCTGCGGACTCGTTCCGCCAAAACCGCCTCGAACCGATTCCTATCTTCAGGGCTCGACACGCGCGGAGGCGATTCACCAGCATCGAAAAGCGGGAACCGGCCTGCCTTTGCCACAGTGTTGAATACCGTGGCTCCCAGTGCCCAAAGATCACACGTATGAGAATGTTTACTCTCGCCTGTGAGGAGCTCGGGCGCACGAGTTCGCAAACTCCCGGTGGAGGTTGCATTTTCGGAAAACTCCTCCTCTGACCGGCAAATTCCGAAATCGAGCAGAATGTAACGGCCATCTTCAAAACCGATGTTGTCTGGCTTGATGTCACCATGCACGAACCGTCTTTGCTGCAGAAAAGCAAGGGCGCTAGCTATGTCCCGCAGCAGGTTTGCAGCTTCCTCGACCCCAGGAGCCCGCCAGTCGTCAAATAACACCACGGGCAGCCGCCGCTCAACCAAGAAAGTTTCGCCCTTGCTGTTGCTGTAGAAATGCGTTTCGATGATGTTGCGATGTTCCATCGACAACGGATGCGAGAGTAGCTCCCGACGACGTACCCGGTCCGCTGCGCTTCCGGCGATGAAGCGCTTCAGCACAACCTCCCGTTGCGCGATGTGCCAGTTGGCCAAAAACACAACCTTCTGACTTCCGGCCCGTGATAGGAGCTGAATGATCGTTATGTCTTTGGGCGGCTCAGTCGTCAGGCACTCAATGACCGGGCGAGCATCGTCGTGGTGCACCCGAAGCCACTGGCTCAGCGTCGGCAGGTCTAGCCGCCCCAGTTCCTCCAGATCTAGCTGCCCTTCCGCGCCCGCGAGGCGCTCCGTAAGCGCGTCGATAACCTGAGCGGCCTGCTCATCTTTCCACCTGCTGCCTGATCGATCAAACTCGTCAGCCAATGTCTTGAGAACATCCTTCAGCCGCTGCGTGAGAATTTCCGCCTCCCCCGCAATGGCACTCAAGGCCGTCGCGGCCTTCAATGTCTTCGGACCAATCTCGCCGAGGACATTGGCGTGGACCATTAGCTGAGGCGTGGCAGAGCGACTTGGCTTCCGACTCTTGGCCATGAGTAATCCCCCGGTCGAACTTCCCTTCCAACCACTTGCCGCTTTGCGGAAGTTCTTCCTCATGTTATCGAAGATTGGTGTGTATTTGCGAAGTTTTCTTCCCTAACCTAAACCCGCACTCGAAAGTTGCGATTCCGTAACGACGCTCTTCCTCCGCCCGCTCCCACTTCTCGAAAAGCGAAGCTGTGAAAAAACCATCCACAAAGTTAATTGACAGAGTTAGAAAGCGGGGTAAGCTCTGGGCATGAGCGAGCCCTTACTGCGCAGGATCAATCGCGAGCAGATGATGTGGCGGGCCGTCGACGTGGAACAGTTGATCGGGGAAGATCATCCGGCGCGGGCCATCTGGGAACTAGTCGGGCGCTTGGAACTGGATGGTTTCTACGCGAGCATCGAGTGCAGCGAAGAAGAAGGCGGGCGACCCGCTTATGATCCGCAGCTTTTGATCAGTTTGTGGATTTACGCCTACAGCCAGGGGATCGGGTCGGCGCGGGAGGTGGCGCGGCGCTGCGAGTGGGAGCCGGCACTGCAATGGCTGACGGGATGCGAAACCGTGAACTACCACACGCTGTCCAGTTTCCGGGTGGAGTATCGGGTGGAGTTAGACGAGTTATTCACGCAAGTGCTGGGGCTGATGAGTGCGGAAGGACTGATCACGCTGGAGCAGGTGGTGCAAGACGGAACCAAGATCAAGGCCCAGGCGGCGAGCGACAGCTTTCAAGGCGAGGCGAAGATTGCACAGCACCTGGAACGGGCGCGGCGACGCGTGCGCGAGATGGGGGACCCGGATCAAGAAGAGGGACCGGGTCGGGTGGAACAGGCGCAGCGGCGAGCGCGACGCGAGCGGCAACAGCGGCTGGAGCGGGGACTCGAAGAGCTGCAGAAACTGCGCCCCAGCAAGCCGCGGGCGCGGGTCAGCGTGAGCGAACCGGAAGCCCGCCGAATGCGGCAGGCCGACGGCGGCATCGCGCCCAACTACAACGTGCAAATCGCGGCCGACGCCGCGCAGTCGCTGATCGTGGACGTGCAGGTGACCCAGGCCGCCAATGACAGCGAGCAACTGGCGCCTGCCGTCGGACGCATCGCCGCACGCCTGGGCCGCAAGCCGCAGCAGATGCTGGCCGACGGAGATTACACCAACCGTCGCAGCATCGAGGCGATGGCGGAGTTGGACGTCGACTATGTAGGCAGCCTCCGCAAAGGCGGCGCGGAGAAAGACAACACCGGCACTGGACGCTTCACCACTGCGGTCTTCATCTACGATGCCGAGCGCGACCACTATGTTTGCCCCGGAGACAAGCACCTGCGCTACGAAGGCCGCCACAAACACAAGTCGGGAAACTTTTTCTACCGCTACGAAGCGCAGGCCTCGGACTGCCAGAACTGTCCGCTAAAACCACAATGCTGTCCGAGCAATCAACATCGTGGCCGCGGCCTGCTGCGCACCGAAGAAACCGCAGCCATGATCGCCTTTCGTAAGAAGATGGCCACGCCCGAGGCGCAGAAACAGTATCGCCGACGCAGCCGGGTGATCGAGTTCTGCCACGCCTGGATCAAAAGCAAACTGGGATTGCGCCAGTTCCACCTGCGCGGCTTGGCCAAAGTGCAAATGGAAATGCTGTGGGCCTGCCTCACCTACAACCTGCAACAGTGGATCCGTCTGCGCAAACTGCAAATCGCAACCGCAACCCCCTAACCCGCCCCCACCCAAAGCCGCGAGACAAAAATCGAGAAATCCCCTGCGCAACCCAAACCACGCTTCCAGTTCCCCCACCACTTTCACCAACCCGCGTTCTTTTCAGGGCTATCCTTAAAGATGGTTTTTTCACAGCTTCAAAGCGCGAGAAGTGGGGCACCAGTCACCTGAGCTTGTCTATAATCAGAGGTTTACTCTCAAGGCTTACTCTGAAACTTAAGGACACTCCTTGGCACTCGACGAAAACATTTATGAAATCCGGCGCGAGAAGCTGAAGAAGATTGAGGCTCTCGGGCATCCGGCGTATCCGCGGAAGTACAACTACAGCCACACGGTGGCGCAGATTCTGGCCGAGTATGGCGGGCAGACGACGGAGGAACTGGAATTTCCCCCGCGGGTGACGGTGCGGGTGGCGGGACGCATCATGGCGATCCGGCTGATGGGCAAGGCCGGCTTCGCGCACTTGCAGCAGGCTGGCCAGCGGCTGCAGATCTACGTCAAGAAAGACGCGGTGGGCGATGCCGGCTACGAACTGTGGAAGCTGCTCGACCTGGGCGATCACATTGGGGCGCGCGGATATCTGTTTCGCACCCGCACGGGCGAACTCAGCATTCATGCCGAGGAATTGACGTTTCTTTCGAAAGACCTGCTGCCGTTGCCGGAAAAATTTCACGGGTTGACTGATGTCGAGTTGCGCTACCGGCAGCGCTATCTCGATCTGGTGATGAATCCGGAAGTGCGCGAAGTGTTTTTGAAGCGCAGCAAGCTGACGCAGTCGCTGCGGCGATATTTCGACGCGCAGGGATTTATGGAAGTCGAGACGCCGATGATGCATCCGATTGCGGGCGGGGCGGTAGCGCGTCCCTTCAAGACGCATCACAACACGCTCGATATGGATCTGTTTCTGCGCATCGCTCCGGAACTTTATTTGAAGCGGCTGACGGTGGGCGGATTCGACCGCGTGTATGAAATCAATCGCAATTTCCGCAACGAGGGGCTGGGGTGGAGATGGAATCCTGAATTCACGATGCTTGAGGCGTATCAGGCTTACACCGATTATCTCGGCATCCTGGACACGACGCAGGGATCGATCGAGCAGGCTGTGAAGGATGTGACCGGCGGGATGAAGACTAAGTGGGGCGAGCACGAGATCGACTGGTCGCACGCGAACTGGCGGCGGATGACGATGCGGGAGGCGATTGTAAAGTTCTGGCCGGAAAAGGCCGGGCCGAAGCCTGAGCGCAGCGACTTCGCCACGCAGGATGCGGTCGAAGCGCTGGTCGGGCGAGTGCGCGGCGCGGGGATTAGCCTGACGTACGATCCGGCGGAACCAGCCGGCAAGACGATCGCCGCCATCTTTGAGGCGGTCGCGGAAGAGCACTTGATGCAGCCGACGGTGATCTACGAATTTCCTACCGCGGTGTCGCCGCTCTCGAAGCAGAAGCCGGATGAGCCGGACTGGACCGAGCGCTTCGAAATATTCGCTGGGAAGATGGAAATCGCCAACGGCTTCAGTGAATTGAACGATCCGGAAGATCAGCGCGCGCGCTTTGAGGCGCAGTTAAGAGAACGCGAGCGCGGCGACGAAGAAGCCCACCAGATGGATGAGAACTACATCAACGCGCTGAGTTATGGCATGCCTCCGGCGGGCGGGGTGGGGGTGGGCGTGGACCGGCTGGCGATGCTGATCACGGACTCGCACACGATTCGGGATGTGATTCTGTTTCCGCTGCTGCGGCCGGAAAAACGTTTAACCGCAGAGGACGCGGAGGGCGCGGAGAAAGAATAGGGCGGGTTGCCGAGTACCTAAACAATCACTTGAAGTCTCAGGGCGCGACCATCATGCTGAAGCTAGTTCGATCACGGCGGCGCTGCCCGTAACGCCCGTTTGGGGGTTGGGTCGGGCAGCGCTTTGCTGTTGCGCGACTATGGGGAATCCGGAGTAGCTGTGATCACAGGCGGCTGCCGAGCTTCGCTCGGCTGGACAGCCGAGGACGGCTGTCCCTACACAACCTTGGACGCTCCGTCGATACGGCGCTCCCTCACATTTCTGGTCGCACGGGCTTCTCGCGGACAGAGCCTGCCCTGAGCGAAGTCGAAGGGAGTGTCCGCGCCACACGAACTAGTTCTTGGCTGTGGCCTTGGGTGCGTCCTTGACTGCGCCTTTTTGGGCGCCGAAGTTCGCCGTCAGATAATCCAGAAAGGCGTTCCGATCGGCGTCGGGGATGACAGCGCCCAAACCTTCCATCTTTTCCAGTTTGCGGGACCATTGCTGGCGGGTGAGGTGTTGGTCAGTGATGCGACTTGTGTTGTGACACTGGGTGCAGGCGGCCTTGATCTTGGCCCGCATGGGTCCGGGCGGAAGCGGCTTGCCGGGGACGCTGGGCGCTTGCGCGCTCGCCAGCACGATGGATGTGAACAGAAAGATTGGCGGAAAGACACGTTCGAACAAGCTAGGATCTCCACAGGCACTCACGGCTGCTGGAGCCGATTAGACTCGCATCCCCCTCGGGCGCTAAGAATATGGTAGCAGGAGATGCCGGGTCTGGCGGTTAAGGACGGCGTGCGGGAGGGTCATGCGGTGGAGCGACGGACGTCTCACCGTCTAGCCAGGCGGGACTCGGTCCACCGGTAGTCACATGGGGCGCATTACTTTCGACACTTCTCTATTGGTAGCGCCTGTCGATAGATTGAAAGAGAAGGCGATTTCCCCCTATGCGTCGAGTAGGCACCTTGATGGTTGCGGTGGCGCTGTGTGCCGGCCTGTTCGCGTGGACCAGCCGGGCCCAGGCGGGGGAGTGCGCGGAACGAAAAACGATCGACAAAGTTCCTGCAGTTTACCCGGAAGTTGCGAAGCGTTACCGCATTCGGGGTGTGGTGAAGCTGGAAGTTGTCGTCCGGGAAGATGGGAGCGTTAAGTCCGCGAAGGTGCTGGGGGGAAACCCGGTGCTGATCAATGCGGCCGCCGATGCCGTCGGCAAGTGGAGGTTTGAGCCTGCATCCCGAGAGACGGTGGAGGCTGTCGAAATTCGGTTCGGGGACTAAGAGGCTGCCCGGAGCACAAACAGCTCACCCCAGGCGCTGAAGCGCGGACTCATTTTCAACGCCTTAACGGCACAACTGAACAGCTTGCGGAAAAAGTCGATGCTCGAAACCCATCCCCTAAAGGGGCGGTTGATTTTGAAGAATTGCGGTATCGCTGAAGCGATACCCTGATACGAACCTCACACCACAAAATACTTAGCTCCCGGATGGTGAACCACAATCGCCGACGTACTCTGTTCCGGCTCCAGCAGGAAGGCTGAAGTCAGGCGCACGCCCACGTTCTCTTCCGGTTTGAGCAGCGCAAACAGCTTCGTCTGATCCTCCAGGTGCGGACAGGCGGGATAGCCAAACGAATAGCGCGAGCCGCGATACTTCTGATGAAACAGATCGCGAATGTGCGGAGAGTCGTCGGCGGCGATGCCCAACTCTTCCCGCATCTTCTTATGGTGGAACTCGGCGAGGGCTTCCGCCGTCTCCACGCTTAGGCCGTGAAGATAGAGGTAGCGCGTGTATTCTCCGCCCTCGAACAGCCGCTGTGTTTCGACGGACGCCTTGGAGCCAATCGTCACCAGGGAGAGGCCCAGCACATCCATCTTGCCCGAGGGCGGGGCGGCGAAGAAGTCGGAGATGCAGAGGCGGCGGCCTTCTTTCTGACGGGGGAAGGTGAAGCGGATGAGCTCCTTTGGTTGTGTGGAGACGGGGCTTTGCCCCGTCGGGGCAGGGTGGAACCCCGCCACCACATGGTTCGCCCCAATTTCCGGGTCGTAGACTACTATGTCGTTGCCGTCGCCTTGCGCGGGAAAATATCCGTAGACCACTTTCGGCTCGAACCAGCCGGCTGCGATCACATCTTCTTCGAGTTTCTTTTTGATCGGATGGTACTTCTCCTCGACCAGCCTTGCGTAATCCTCCTGCGACGCCGTCTTCAACTGCCACTGGTTCTTGAACAGCGCCGTGTCGTTGACGTACTGGAAGAGCTCGCGCAGATCGCAATCCTTCACCACGCGCACGCCCCAGAACGGAGGCTCGGGAATATTCGGCGCATCGGTCACCACGGCGCTGCGTTCGGAAAACACCGGGCCGATCTCTTCATCCGCATCTACCGCCACCGCTTTCGCGTAATCCTTTACGGTCCGACCGTCCTTTAGCCTCGCCTCGCGCTTGGGATCCTCACCCGCCAGATCTTGCATCACGTGGAGTCCCGCGAACGCATCTTCCCCGTAGAACACCGAATTCGAATACTCGCGCCGCAGGTCATCTTCTACATACTTTCTGGTTAGGGCCGCGCCGCCGCAGATCACCGGAAACGCCAGCTTCTGCCGTTCCAGTTCCTGGATCACGTACTTCATCTCCAAGGTCGATTTGACCAGCAAACCGCTCAGCCCGATCGCATCCGCGCTGTGCTCCTGCGCCGAGCGGATGATCGCGTCGCCGGGCTGCTTGATTCCCAGGTTCACCACCTTGTAACCATTGTTGGATAAGATGATGTCGACCAGATTCTTTCCGATGTCGTGCACATCGCCCTTCACCGTGGCGAGCACGATCGTGCCTTTTTGTTGCGAGCCGGTTTTCTTCTCCATCTTGGGTTCGAGATAGGCGACCGCTGCCTTCATTACTCCGGCGGAATCGAGCACCGACGGCAACTGCATCTTGCGCGCTCCGAAGAGGTCGCCTACCGTCTTCATGCCGTCGAGCAGCACGGTGTTGATCAGGTCTAGCGGCGTGTACCCGCCGAGCGCGTTTTCCAGCAACTCTTCCAGCGTGCGCTTCGTCTTGCCGTCGCCCACCGATTTCTCGCCGTTGATAATCGCGTACTTGAGCTTGTCTTCGATCGAGAGGGTTTCGACGTGCGCCGCGGTCTGCGCCTGCGCCTTGCCTTTCATCCCCGCGAAATGCTGCATGTAAACCTGCAGCGGATCGCCGTTCGAACGGTCCTGGTAAATCAGCTTGCGCGCCAGTTCCACTTCTTCGGCAGGAATCTTGTACAGCGGATAAATCTTCGTGTAATTGACGATGGCAACGTCCAGGCCGTTTTCGACCGCCTCGTGCAGAAATACCGAGTTCAAGACGCGGCGCGGATACGCGTCGAGCCCAAAGCTGATGTTGCTTACCCCGAGCACGGTCTTCACTTCCGGCAATTCCTCGCGGATGCGCTTCACCGCCTTCAAGGTTTCCATCCCCGCCGACCGGTATTCTTCCTGGCCGGTAGAAATCGGGAGCGTCAGCGCGTCGAAGAGCAAGTCCACGGGACGAATGCCGTATTTTTGTGTCGCCAGATCGAAGATGCGATGCGCGATCGCAACTTTCTTATCGGCGGTCAGCGCCATGCCCTCTTCATCGATGGTCAGCGCGATCACGCCCGCGCCGTAGCGCTTCGCCATGGGCAACACCTTCGACGTCCGCTTCTCGCCGTCTTCCAGATTGATCGAATTGATAATGGCTTTTCCGGGGATGCGCTTCAGCGCTTCTTCCACGACGTCGGCTTCCGTGCTGTCGATCAGTATTGGCGCCGGCACGCGGGTCGCGATTTTTTCCAGGATGGCGGAGATGTAACCCTTCTCATCCTCGCCGACGATGGCGCAGCAGAGGTCAAGCAGGTGCGAACCTTCGTTCGCCAGCTTCTTTGCCAGCCTGAGAATGTCGTCGTATTTTTTCGCCTGGACGAGCTTGCGGAAATGATCGACCCGCGTTGTCGTGTTCATCTCCTCGGCGACGATCAGGGGCTTCGGCTCGAGATCGAGCGGCACCGAGGTGTAGGCGCTGGAGGCCGCGCTGATTGGCTTCACATCGCGAGCCGCCGGCTCCACACCGGAAAGCGCTTCCACCACGGCTTTCAGATGTTCGGGACCCGTGCCGCAACAGCCGCCGACAATTCGTACGCCGTAATCCTTTACAAAATGTTTGTGATAGTCGGCGAGATCTTTCGGCGCGAGTTTGTACACGGCGTGTCCGCCCACGTTCTGCGGCAGTCCCGCATTCGGCAAAACCGAAATCAACTTGGTGGAGTTCAGGCTGAGATAGCGGACCGCCTCATTCATCTCCGCCGGGCCGGTGGCGCAATTCAGGCCGATGATGTCTACGTCGTAAGGCTCAAGCGTAGTAAGCGCCGCGCCAATCTCGGTCCCGAGCAGCATGGTTCCGGATTCCTGTAGCGTGACCTGCACCGTCACGGGCAGGCGCTTGCCCGCTTTGCGCATCGCCTCCAGCACGCCGACGGCAGCAATCTTCGCCTGCAAAAGATCCTGGCAAGTTTCGATCAGCAGGACATCGACGCCGCCCTCGATCAGCGCGGCCGCCTGCTCTTCATAGGACGCCAGCATCGCATCCCAACCGATGTGTCCGAGCGAGGGCAATTTTGTCGTCGGGCCCATCGATCCGGCAACGAAGCGCGGTTTGTCTTTGGTCGAAAATTGCTGCGCGACTTCTCTGGCTAGCTGCGCTGCTTTCAGGTTGATCTCGCGGACTTTGTCGCGCAGATCGAACTCGCCGAGAACCAGGCCTGTCCCGCCAAATGTGTTCGTCTCGACGACGTCGCAGCCCACGGTGAAAAAGTCCGCGTGAATTTCACGAATGATGTCGGGGCGGCTCAACACCAGAACTTCGCTGCAGTTCTCCTTGCCCCAGTAATCGTCCAGGGTGGGGTTGCGCTTCTGGATGTTCGTCCCCATCGCGCCGTCATAAATGACGACGCGCTCTTTTACGGTTTGGAGAAAGTTGGGCATAAAATCGTTAGTCGTTACTCAATCGTCGTTCGTCGTTCGCGATTCGCTGGCCGTTATTCTCTGTTCGTCTAAAGGTTGATTTACGGCGAGAACCACCAAGGTGGCGTCGTCCTGGAATTGCGCGCCGCAAAAATCCGAAACCTGCGCGAGCAGTTGGTCGTTCAACTCAGCGGCAGAACTGGCCGCGTGCGCCTTGCCGAATGCGGCGACCCTCTCCACTCCAAACTCTTCGCCTTGCGTGTCCTCGGCTTCGGTGATGCCGTCGGTGAATAGAAGCAGGCGGTCTCCGGATTTCAGATCGACACTGCAGTCCTGGTAATTCCACGAGGGGAAAACGCCGAGCACCGCGCCGCCGTCCTGATCCAGGGTGTGCGCCGCGCCGGCCGAAACCAGAATAGGGTAGGAATGGCCGGCATTGCAGTAGCGAAACGCACGCGAATTGCCGTCGAAAACGCCGCAGAAAAACGTCACGAACTTGTTCGCAGCGATGCTTTCGCAGAGCATGCCGTTCATGATCCCGCACACGCGCGCCGGACTATCCAGGTCGCGCACCGATGCGCGCAGGCTGGCCTGCACATTAGCCATAAGCAAAGCGGCGGCAACTCCCTTGCCGGAGACATCGGCAATGCAGATGGCCAGCCGGTTGCCGTCGAGCCGCAGCACGTCGAAGTAGTCTCCGCCGACCGCGCGCGCCGGGCGCCAGGCGGTGGCTACGGCGATTCCGGGAAGCTGCGGAATTTCCTTGGGCAAAAGCGACTGCTGGATTTCGCGGGCGCGTTGCAATTCCTGCTCCTGGATTTCCAGGCGGACCGCGCCGGCCTGGACCATGCCCTGCAGTTCGACGTTGCGGTGCTCCAGGCGCGCCCTCGTCTTGCCGTAGAGAAAATTCAACACGCCGTAGACGAGGGCGATCAGGAAGGGCATCTTCCAGCCGGTGGAGAGCAAGTGCCCAAGCGATTGCGGACCAGGCGGAGCGAACCGCCAGACAATTACGGTGCTCAACGCGTAAACGGGAAACATCACGACGCATAGCACGGTCAGGAAGATCAGCCAGTCATAGGGAGACGGCTTTTCGTACAGGACGTGCAGCCATTGCACCGGAGGCGTAAGAAAATTGCCGATGCAGAGCGAGTACAAGATGACGGTGAAAGGATTGATGGGCTGGCCGATGGCCCAGAAAATCGCGCCGACCACGAGAGCAAGGCACAAGTAAATGCCCTGACTGCGGAAGAAAACGCTCAACGATTTGGAGTCAATGGTCATGTTGACTAAAAGTCTCTGGCCGCCATGCGCTGTTGCCGTTCAATAGCGGGTAGTTCATCAAACCGGCGATCATTTTGCCGATCATTCATAAAGGCGCGAACGGCTAGCGACTGAAGACCAACGACTGCTTTCCATACAAGAACGCCGGTCCCTGCGGGACCGGCGTTTGGTAGAAAGTTTCGAAATTCGCTAGTCCCCGGTCACGCCCGCATCCGTTTCCGATTGCGCGAACATCTGATTGGCTCCCATGTGCGCCGGAGCCGGGGCCAGCATCTGTTCTTTGCGGTAAATCAGATTGCTGGCATTGAAACTCGCCAGCTCAAATCCATGCCCATGCGTGATCGCATCGGTGGGGCAAGCCTCCACACAGTAGCCGCAAAATATGCATCGATTGTAGTCGATGTTGTAGACGCGGGCGTAGCGCTCGGCGCCCGAGACTCGGGCTTCCGCGGTGTTTTCCGCGGCTTCGATGTAGATGCAATTGGAGGGACAGGCGGCGGCGCAGAGAAAACACGCTACACATTTTTCCAGGCCGTTTTCGTCGCGCTGCAGCACGTGCATGCCGCGAAAACGTTCCTGGAACTTTGCCCCTTTCAGCGGGCCGGGACCATCGGGATAATTTTCGACGATGGAGGGCTGAAACATCTCCTTCAGGGTGATGGTCATTCCCTGGGCGACGGCTCCGATGTTCTTGATCACGGACATGCTTTGTCATTATAGCGGATGTGGGGGCGGGGACGGCTGTCAGCTATCAGCTATCAGCTATCAGCTTTCAGTTCTCGGTTCTCGCTTTTCAGAAAATGGCTACCAAGGACGGGGGGACTTTCGTGGACGTGGAAATCCTTGCCTGTGCGCCCACACTGGAGGTGCGCCGAGTAGCGTCATCTTAAATGTGGCGTTTCAATTTATGACCAGCCGTGGTTTGCGTTCCTCTGTTTTTCTTTTCTTCGTGATCTTCTTCACTTTCTTTTCAGGCCTCGGCTTGGGTCAGGAATCTGATCGGACGCCAGTTGACTCGGCTTCTCGAGCACGGGCTGGCGGGGATCGTCCTTATCTGCGGGATGACTTGAGCTGGAACTGGAACCAGCGGGGGCGGAGTGTGCCTCCTGGAGAATCGGCGGCGGGGCTGCGGTTTCGCGCTTACCGGCAGAAGATGGCTTTCCGGGCACAACGCGCTATGGAAGCTGCGTCTACCGGCCCACTCATCGCAAAAGACGCGATGAGTGGGGCACCCGCTTCACCATTGGGATCGACAGTGTGGGTTCCTTTGGGCCCGGCTCCGCTGGCTTCCGATGCTACGGGCGATGGCGCGCAGGATTACAACTGGGTTTCGGGGCGCGCTACTTCGGTACTGATCGATCCTGGGGATACAACTGGAAATACTGTGCTGCTGGGCGGCGCGTACGGCGGTCTCTGGAAATCTCCGAATGCGGGCAGTCTGAATTCCAACCCTGCTTTGGTCACTTGGCAGGCTTTGATTGACGATCAGGCGACGCTGGCGGTGGGGGCGATTGCTTTGCAGCCGGGCAACAGCAACGTCATTCTGGTTGGCACCGGCGAGACGAACAGTTCGGGCGATTCTTATTACGGTCTGGGAATTCTGCGTTCGGCGGATGGAGGTTCGACGTGGTTGCAGATCCAAAGCGCTGGGACGGGACAGTCTTTTCTTGGAATCGGTTTCAGCAAGATCGCGTTCAGCACGGCGAACCCCAACTTGGTGGTCGCGGCGACGGCGGGAGACAACGGCTTATACGTTGGCCGGGAGGAAGATGGCAATTCGACGGCGCGCGGACTCTACTACTCGCAGGACGGCGGCGCGACGTGGAACCGCGTCACGTTGTCGGACGGCGCGGTTCCCGCTTCGGCTACGGCGGTGATCTACAACGCGAGCCAGGGGGCGTTTTACGCTTTTATCCGGCGGCATGGGCTGTACTCCTCGACCGACGGCCAGCATTTTGCGCGGCTGACTACGCAACCTGCCGCGGGCCTGGTATCCGCGAATTGCCCCGCGGGTTCGAACGCGACGAGTTGCCTGATTTATCGCGGCGAGTTCGCGGTGGTGCCGGGGCGCAACGAGATGTACGTGTGGGTGGTCGACGTGCAGACCGACAACAATGGAAATCCGGCGCCGGCCGACGAGGGGATTTGGCGATCGACGACCGGCGGAACGAGTTGGACGCACATTCCAGACAACGGCATCACGAACTGCGGAGACAGCGCATTTGGTCCAGACAACAGCGGCTGCGGAGTGGAACAGGGATATTACAACCTGGAGTTGGCGGCGGTCCCGAACGCAGCGGGAACGGATATTTACGCGGGCGCGATCAATCTTTACAAGTGCACGATTGCGTCCGGCGGCACGACCTGCACGCAGGGCGACTGGATCAATCTAACTCATGTCTATGGGTGCAGCCCGTTGGGGGCGCCGGCGCATGTGCATCCTGACCAGCACGGAATCGCGTTCCAGGTGGCGAGCGGCAAAGCGGTGGGCTACTTCGCGCACGATGGCGGAATCAGCCGGACGCTCGACGGCTATGCCGGGCTCACGACGGGCAGTTGCACGGGCACGAATCAGTTTGACAGCTTGAGCCAGAGCCTGGGATCGATGACGGAATTCGTTTCCGTTTCGGTGCACCCCACCAGCGCCGACGTTCTGCTCGGTGGAACGCAGGACAACGGCTCCCCGAAAACCGGCAGCGCGACTAGCAGCAGCACCTGGCAGAATGCGCTGGGCGGGGATGGCGGATTCAACGCCATCAATCCCACGAACCCCAGCCAGTGGTTTGCGGCGAATCCTTACGTCACGATTTTGAAGTGTGAGCTGGGCACGGCCTGCAACGACAGCGGATTTTCCGAGGTCGTCAGTTCGGCGAATCTCGGCGGAGATCAAGGAGCTTTCTACACTCCTTTCATTCTCGATCCGCAGAATACCAATGAAATGCTGGTGGGAACCTGCCGGGTGTGGCGGGTCAGCACCAGCGGCACCGCGCCCCTTGAACTCAGCAATGACTTTGATACGTTGGGAACTGGGGTGTGTACGGGGGATGAAATCAACCTGGTGGATGGGCTGGCCGCGGGCGGCCCCAAGGACACGCAGAACAATTCGACGGTGGTGTATGCGGTGACGAACGGATATGGGCCGCTTAGCGGGCTGCCGGGCGGCGAGGTTTGGGTTACGACCAATGCCGGGGTCACGCTGATGACGAATGTGACACAAAATGTGAATCCGAACGGGTATGCGATTTCGTCGGTGGCGATGGATAAGTCCGACGCGACGGGCAACACGGCGTATGTCGGAATTATGGGATTCAGCACACCGGGGTTCCCGACGCCGCATGTGTGGAAGACGACGAACGCGGGCGCAAGTTGGACGGACTGGACGGGGACGGGGTTGCCGGACGCTCCGGTGAACGCGCTGCTGGTGGATTCCTCGGTCACTCCTGCTCAGATTTACGCGGGAACCGATGTTGGCGTTTTTGTGAGCTTGACCACGGCGGCGAGCTGGACGGAAGTTGGTCCAGCACCGGGGCCTGGGGTGTCGGGATTTCTGCCGGACGCGCCGGTGACGGCGTTGCAGATGTTTAATCCTGACGCGGGCACGAAAACGCTGGTGGCCTCGACGTACGGGCGGGGCATTTGGAACTATGTGCTGGTGACGTCGGCAGACTACACGAATGTGATTTCGAATTCGCCGCAGACGGTGTTTCCGGCGCAGACGGCCACGTTCAACGGCACGCTGACGGCGAAAAACGGATACGCCAGCCCAGTAAACTTGAGTTGCACCGGAGCGATGCCGGCGACCTGCACGCTGCAGCCGAAGCAGGTAACATTTTCAGGAAATCCCACTGCGACCTACACGTTGACCGCGGGCGGCATCGTAGGCGATTACAGTTTCAACGCACATGCGGTGGGAACGGATGGAAACGCGATTACGCGCGATGCCTCGGTCACGCTGCATGTGGTGGACTTCAATCTGACGGCGCCCAGTCCGAATTCCTTGAGCGTCGGGCAGGGCGGAACGTCGGGAGCTAGCACGTTCCAGGTAACCGCCTCTGGAAGTTTTGCGGGGACGGTAACGCTCAGTTGCTCGGCAGGGCTGCCCTCGGGAGCGGCTTGCGTATTCTCACCATCCAGTTCGGTGAATCCGACGTCTTCGTCGCCGGTGACGGTTACGTTGACGGTGACGGCGGGGACTGGGACTCCGCTGGGTGGTCCAAAGATTGTGACCCTGGCGGCGACGGTAGCGGGAGCGCCCGCAGCCAAAACGCAGACGTTCACGCTGACGGTGACGGGGCCGACTCCGGACTTTGCGATTGCGGTGACGGCAACTCCGGACACAACGGTGGCCAGCCAGAATGTGACGTGGAACGGAACGCTGACGGCGCTGAACGGATACAGCGGGAGCGTGACACTGACGTGTACGGCGGGCGCTCCGGGGACATGCATTACGCCGGCACCGGTTACGCCAGCGGCCGGCGGCGCTCCGTTTGCGGTGACGTTGGGCAGCACGACGACGGGGACATTTACCTTCACCATCCAAGGAACGGACGGAACGTTGACCCATGCCACGCCGACCGAGACGCTGACGGTGGGAACACCGGGAACGGACGTGACGTGGACGGATACGGGTAGCGCGTCGGCCACGGTGCTTGCAGGACAAAGCGCGAGCTATACGTTTTCGGCGGCTCCAGTGGGGGGCGGGACTTTTGGTTCGGCGGTGAGTTTTGCGTGCACGAATCTGCCGACGTTGACCAGTTGCGGATTTGATCCGACGTCGATTGCGGCGGGGGCGGGGACGACTGCGGTTACGCTGACGATTGCGACCACGGGGCCGAATTTGGGGACCGCATCGCGGCCGCGGGCTCTGCGGCGCATGGCTTGGATGAGAGGGGACGCCCGTGCCTCCATGAGTGGACGCCCGCGTACTTTGCCCTTGTTCACACTCGCTTGGGTGGTGCTGGTGGGGATGGTTGGAATCGAGCGAAAAAGCCGCGGCAAGCCGCGTCTCTACAACGGGATCGCGGGGATTTGCTTGGGTCTGGGGTTGATGACGCTGCTTTCGTGCGGTGGGGTCGCGGGTAGTGGTACGACACCACCGCCGGTGACGGTAAATCCGGGATTAGCAACTCTGTTTGCGAATGAAGCGGGTAATGCATGGCCGGCGCGAGGGAATCAACAACAATTCACCGCTAACCAGGGCGTAACCTGGGCGGTCACGGGCGGAAGTGCGAATGGCACGATTAGCGGAGCGGGGTTGTATTCGCCTCCGGCGGTGGTGCCGAATCCGGCTACCGTGACGGTGACGGCCACGCCGGCGACAGGGACGGCGGGATCGGCTTTTGTAACTGTGGCGGCGCCGACGGCGGTGGGGACGTTTCCGATTACGGTGACGGCTACGGCTGTGGGCGGGGCGGCGCATGGGGATGTAGTGACGCTGACTGTGCAGTAGGCGATCCACCGCCGAGACGCGAAGAACGCAAAAGCCGGCAAGAAGCTGGGCTCATGAACGTTTCTGGGTAGGTCTTGGGAAGGGCATGGCTTCACAGGCTGTGGAAAAACTCCGGTTCAAGCAGGCTTTGGGAAGGGCACGAGTTTACTCGTGCCGTTAGGTTCTTGAAAATGTGTCCGCGCTTCAGCGCCCGAGGTTAGCTTCTTGCGCCCTTCCTGACTTTTTCCGCAGCCTGTTCAGCCGTGCCGCTCAGACCACGAGAGATGCGGGCTTTAGCCCCTGAAGGCCAAGCATCACGCTGAGGCGCAGACGGTCATGTCTGCGCTTTTTTTTGCGTCACATCTTCATTGTTCTTGCGTCACAGTGATACGGGGGCCGGGTGCGATAGCATCGTCTTCGGTGGGCTGCCGTGCTTGGCACGGCTGGACGGGGCAAAGCCCCGTCACCACACAAACACTAATTTATGACCCATGACATTGCGGTGATTGGCGGGGGGATTGTTGGGCTTTCGTTTGCCATGCAGGCGACTGAGAAGTTCCCTGGGCTGCGGATTGTGGTGCTGGAGAAAGAAGCCGGAGTGGCCATGCACCAGACTGGCCATAACAGTGGAGTGATCCACAGCGGTGTTTATTACAAGGCGGGATCACTGAAGGCGCGGTTGTGCGTGGCGGGGGCGCGCGAGATGGTGGACTTCTGCTCGCGGCATGGGATTCCGCATGAGGTGTGCGGGAAACTGATCGTGGCCACAAACTCCGAGGAAGCGGCGCGGCTGGATGACTTGCGTGCGCGCGGCGTGGCCAATGGACTGGAAGGCTTGCGCCTGTTGGAGCCAGCGGCGATGCACGAGATCGAGCCGCACGTGGGCGGAGTGCGCGCGCTGCTGGTGCCGTCGACTGGAATCACGGATTATTCGGCGGTTACGGCGAAGTATGCGGAGATCGCGGTGGAACACGGGGCGGAAGTGAAGACCAACGCGGGCGTGGTCGGATTCGATCGGACTTTGGGTCTGAAATCGGGCGATGCGAGATCGGGCGATGCGAAATCGGGCGATGCGAGATCGGGCGCAAAGCCGGACGCGGTGGGCAATGCCGTGGTGGTACGGACGCGGGCGGGAGATTTTACGGCGCGCTATGTGGTGAATTGTGCCGGGCTGTACAGCGATCGGGTGGCGCGGATGGCGGGAGACGATCCTCAGATGATGCTGGTTCCGTTTCGCGGGGAGTACTACGATCTGGCAGCGGCGCGGCAGGAGTTGGTGCGGGGACTGATTTATCCGGTGCCCGATCCGCAGTATCCATTTCTGGGAGTGCATTTCACGCGGCGGATTCAGGGGAATGTGGATGCGGGGCCGAACGCGGTGCTGGCGTTCCGGCGCGAGGGATATCGCTGGCGGGATTTCGATCTGGGCGAGGCGATGGAAGTGTTCATGGATGCGGGATTCCGAGCGATGGCGCGGCGGCATTGGAAAAATGGACTGTCGGAGTTTCGGCGATCGCTGCGCAAGCGGGAGTTTGTAAGGTCGTGCCAGCGCTTGGTGCCTGAGGTGAGGATGGAAGATATGACTCCGGGCGGGTCGGGAGTGCGGGCGCAGGCGGTCGAAGCGGATGGCGCGCTGGTGGATGATTTCCGCTTTGTTGCGCGAGAACGATTTTTGCATGTGCTGAATGTGCCTTCTCCGGCGGCTACGGCTTCGTTGCCGATTGGGCGGGAGATCTTGAAGATGGTGCCAGCGGAGATTACGGGGTAGCGGACGAAAATGGTTAGCTACACGGCGAAGTAGCCCTTCTTGATTGTTTGGTCGGCTAAGGCGCAAGCAGCGGGGCATGCCACACTGGATTCTGGGTGGCGCAGCGCCGGGGTCCCCGGCACGCCCGGTTTTGGCGTGATGGGGTGGAGGACTTCAGCGCTGCGGAAAGACCTAACCTTTTCCGCGAACGGGAAGGGCACGGCTTCACAGCTTGCGGAAAAAGTCGTCAGGGAATCGCATTTCGAACGAGAGATGCACAGGGAAAGCTGATAAGAAGTAAGGATGCGAGGAAACGACGAGCAGCCGGGTGCCCCACTCATCGCGCACTTTGCGATGAGTGGGCCTCGCGCATCACGTCAAACTCACGCATAGCAGCGGGCTAGATTCCTAAGGGCGGATGGCCCGGCCTATCGCGTTCTATGCGAAGGCCGGGATTGCACCGATCCGTGATTTGAATCAAGGGTTGCCGAGTACCGGCCCTCAGGGGCTGAAGCCCGTGTCTTCATTGGCCTTGGGCGGCACGACTGAAGTCGTGCCCTTCCCAAAACCATTTGTGAGACCGGTCTAGCGTGCTAGTGAGATAATTCACACGATGAAGAACCGTGACGCAAGTCGGCACCCGGGCATTATGCGGGTCATGAAAGTGGACTCGGAGTTTGCCGGACTTCTTCTTGCGGTTGCCTTCCTGGTGATGGGGGCGGTCGGTCTCGACATTGGGAAATGGTTCGTGCTGGGAGCGCTTGTGCTTGGCGCCGGTGTCGCTTTACTGCTCCGCTTCACACGGAAGGACGGCTGACGTCGCGCTGTCAACCGAAAGCAGGTCCTTCCCCTTCGGCTCCGCTCAGGGTCAGGATGACAACTCAAAGTTGATTTGCGAATTCGAGGAAATACTGGGAGTCATCTCATAATGAAACGAGGGAGTAAACCGCGTGTTCCTCAGGGGCTGAAGCCCGTGTCTTCATTGGCCTTGGGCGGCACGACTGAAGTCGTGCCCTTCCCAAAAACTTGGTGAATCAGTGCCTTTGCTATTTAATCTGGCGATGAGCGGTGGCAGAGGCGAGTGACGGTCGGCAATAAGGCATTGGGGGCTTCGGTTTTGGGTACGACGGCATCGACCAGTTGGCGAGTCTCCTCTGGGATCTCGCTGCCGGAAAACATGACTACGGGAGTGTCCGGCCGGAGACGCCGCATTTCATACGCGAGCTGGTGCCCGTTCATTTCGGGCATGTGGTAATCGAGAAGGACCGCGTCAAAACTGAATAGGGTCGCAAGTTTCAGCCCTCGTCGCGCGGACGCTTCTGTAACCACAATGTAGCCCGACCGTTCGAGGATCCGTCTCTCGTAGTCCAAAATGGCCTGGCTGTCATCGATACAAAGGAGCATTTTCCGTTGTCCTTCATAGGCTCGGCTCATTGGAACCTCCCAAAAAATGGGCAGCCCGCCTCTGGGGAGGGATGATCTAGAGGCGTTCGTGAGGCAGAACTGCCCTTCAATTACGGACAAAGGAACCCAGACCCTAACGTTCGACGCGCAATTTCCCCACGATATTGCCGTGAGTGTGACGGATTGCTGCAGCTTTGTCTGTTCAAAATTGCACACCGACTGGTGCGCTTGGTCCAGGGCGATGGCGAAACGGCCGGTACGCGACTCTGGCAATACGATAGAACTTTTTTGGGGGTTACGGACCCTGTTCACGGCAGAATTTTGACTGGAAAGGATCGAGCGTGCCGTGGCAAAATAATCCAAAAAACTACTGCCGCATGGGGTGCAGGAGGTTCCGATGCCATCGCGCCGCCGGTTGCCGACACAGCGCCGTGCCCAGAAGCAAATCAAGGCCTTTGATCCTCAAGCTTTTTTGGCGAACGCGGGCGTTGGCAGGACTGTCCATAGCTATAGAGCGAAACAGGCCGTTTTTTCGCAAGGCGAGCGTGCGGACGCTGTGTTCTACATTCAAGAGGGAAGCGTGCGGCTTACCGTGCTTTCGAAACAAGGCAAGGAAGCAACCATCGCGCTGCTCGGGCCGGGCGATTTTCTGGGCGAAGGATGCCTGGCCTCGGATCAACCCATCCGCCTGGCAACCGCTGCCGCAATTACGGACTGCTCCATTCTAAAGATTGAAAAGAAGCGGATGCTGCGCTCGCTCCACGAGGAACACGAGTTGTCCGACATGTTTGTGGCGTACGTGGTGGAACGCCACAATCGCACGCAGGCGGACTTGGTCGATCAACTGTTCAATTCGAGCGAAAAACGGCTGGCACGAGCGCTTTTGCTGCTGGCCCGGTTTGGAAAAGAAACCGTGCCTGAGACCGTGCACCCCAACGTGAGTCAGGAGACGCTGGCGGAAATGGTGGGCACCACGCGCTCGCGAGTGAATTTCTTCATGAACAAATTCAGAAAGCTCGGCTTCATTAAGTACAACGTATGTGGACTGCAGGTGCATAGTTCGCTGCTCAGCGTTGTGCTGCACGAGTAACAATAAGGAAGGGACCGCCGCTCCTCTTTGGGGGTGCTCAGAAGGTTGGCGGAGTGTTGACCCAGAGCAGCCAGGCCTCGCTGCGGCCGGGATTTTTCCAGTGATGCGGCGTGGCGCTCTCAAAGTAAAAGCTGTCGCCGCGTTTCAGGTGGTACTCTTCGCCGTCGAGAGCGATCTGCAGCTCTCCGCGGAGCACGAAGAGGAACTCCTCGCCTTCGTGGGTGTAGGACTCGCCACTGCCGGCCTGGGGCGCGATGCGGAACAGGTGCGGCTCCATGACTTTGTTGCCCCAGGCGAGCAACTCCATACGCACTCCGGGCCCGGCGTCGAGCACCTTGCGCTTGGTGGGGCGCACCAATCGGGTATTCATTTCCGTGGCATCGAAAAAATCGAGGATGTTGGTGCGGTAGTAGCGTGCTAGCCTTCGCAGGGTGCCGACGGAAGCGCTCATCTGCGAACGTTCGAGCGCGCTGAGGAAGCCGACCGAAATTCCCGCCGCGGCGGCGACTTCGGCGAGGCTGCGGCCGCGCTGGGTACGCAACCGGCGCAGTTGCGGGCCAATCGCGGCGGTTCCGCTGTGGGCGGCGTGTTTGTTCGTGCCTTCGCGCTTCAGCATCTGCGCGATGGCGACCGCGTTCAGTCCGCGCACTTTGCGCAGGTAGCGCGCTTTTTTCAGCAGGCGCACATCGTCGCTGGTATAGAGGCGATATTTGCTTTCCGTGCGCTGGGGATGGGTGAGGCCGAGCTTCTCCCACGCGCGAATGGCGGAGGGCGAGATCCCCACCTGTCGCGCTACGTCGCCGATTTTGAGGTAGCTCTGAGCGTCGGCCGGCATGAGTTCCCCTATGAATTTTGGTAGAAGCGGGGGAAGCACTTTCCGCTTGACAGCGGGCAGCGGAACCAATAACCTTGCGCGATTATAGCAAGGTTTAGGTCGCGCGCAAGTTGAATTCGGATCCAAGCAAGATTGCCCCGGAGAACTGGAGGACCCTTCCCATGCCGTCGTCGAAATTGTCCCGCATGTATCGTGGGCTTGTCGTTCTGAGCCTGTGCCTGATCTGCTCCACGCTCTTGTTTGCCCAGGGCAGCGGCGGACGCATCCTCGGCCGCGTCGCCGACCAGAGTGGCGCCCTGCTGTCGGGATTGAAAGTTACCGCCACCAACGAGGCCACGGGCGCCACCCACCAAACGCAGACAAACTCCACCGGCGACTACTCCTTCCCCGCGATTCCGGTCGGCATCTACACGCTCACGTTTGATATGGCGGGATTCAGGACCAACATCCGCAAAGGGATCACGGTCGATATCAACCAGGTGGTGACTTTCAACTCCACCATGCAGATCGGCCAGGCCAAAGAACTGGTCGAAGTCACTTCGGAAGCGCCGCTGGTGGATACCACCACGACGCAGCTGGGCGCGATCGTGAACAACAAGTCGGTGAACGAACTGCCCTTGAACGCGCGCGACAGTTACCAGTTCCTGCAGTTGCAGCCGGGCGTGCAATCGCAGTTGGGCTCGAGCGGCGGCACGTTTTATGGCAGCGACGCGGCGGGCTCCGTGTCGGTGAATGGTGGCCGGGGACGGTCGAACAACTTCAGCGTCAACGGCGGCGATGCCAACGATCAGTTTGTCAATGCGGCGGCGGTGCAGCCCTCGCCCGATGCAATTGCGGAATTCCGCGTCATTACTAACACGTTTGACGCCGAATATGGGCGAAACTCGGGGGCCGTGGTCAATGTCGTAACCCAATCCGGCACCAACGCGATGCACGGCGATGTTTACGAGTATTTCCGCAACACGGTTCTCAACGCCCAGGGCTATTTCAATACGGTCAGGCCGCAGTTCAACCAGAATCAGTTTGGCGGGACGTTCGGCGGCCCGATCAAGAAAGACCGGACGTTCTTCTTTGCGTCCTATGAAGGGCGCCGCATACGGCAGGGGCAGCCCAGTGAACTGGTGCAGTTGCCGACGGCCGCGGAGGTATCAGGAGATTTTAGTGCCAACGGCCCGTTTGGCGGGGGCATCAGCGATCCGTTTGTGGCCACTGCGCTCAACGCCCGGACTAACGCCTGGACCAACCTCCCGCCGGGGACGCCGCCGACGACGTGTGCGCAGGCGATTGGAGCGATTCCTGGTAGTACCCCGGCAGCTGCGGGCGTGGCTTGGGCAAGCGTCTTTCCCACCGCCCAGATTCCCCTCGCGTGCATGGATCCTGTAGCGCAAAACCTCCTTCAGTATTTGCCCGCGGCACCCGCGTCGGGCCTATATCAAGGGGTACCGACCGAGGCCGACGATCAGGACCAGTTCACGGTTCGCCTGGATCACAAAATTAACGACCGTCAGAATCTGAGTGTGTACTACTACTTCACCGACGAAAGAACTAATGCCCCGTTCTATAACTTTCAGGCTTCGGGTGCGAACGTCCCCGGCTTCGGCACGCAAGTAAAGCAGCGTTATCAGCAATGGAATCCGAGCCATACCTGGACCCTCAGCAATGCGCTGGTTAATGAATTCCACGTCACCTACTTGCGCGAAGGGCAACTGACCTTTCAGCACCCGCAGGTTACGGGGGCGGTGACGAGCTTCTGCCCCGCATCGGCAACTCAGCCATCCGCAGCCGCGGTCTGCTTCACGGGTGTGTCCGACTCGTCGGCAATCAATGCCATTGCACCTCCGCCCGGTCTAGGCGGGGCTGGGATCTACACTGGCTTGCCATCGAGTCACACGGGATTACCGTTCGTCGATGTCAGCGGCGGTTTTAACATTGGCAATGGCTGGGAAGGCGAATTGCCGCAGGTGGGCAATTCGTTTCAGTTTTCCGATAATCTTAGCTGGGTGAAGGGCAATCACACCATGAAGTTTGGAGTTGATGCCCGGCGATCCCGTTTTGACCAAACTTTGTATTACAACGTCAGCGGCAACTTTACATTCAACAGTTCCGGCACCAACGCCATAGTTTCCAACGACAATTACCCCGGCTATTTCCTGGGGCTGGCGGACGTTTATTCGCAAGGTTCAGCACAGCGCGAGGGCGTCCGCAACACCGGTCTGTACCTGTTTGCGCAGGACAGCTGGAAGATCAAGTCGAACCTGACTTTCAACTACGGATTGCGTTGGGAACTGGACACTCCGCTGACTGACAGTCTCGGGCACGTACAGACCTTTCGTCCCGGCGAGACCAGCACGATGTATCCCTGCACCAATACGCCGCTGGCCTATTGTCCTACGGGGCTAGTGGTTCCCGGTGATCCGGGTGTGCCCCCAGGCATGACCTCAACTTATTACAAGGCGTTTGCGCCGCGCGTGGGCCTGTCCTACAGCCCCAACTTCACCAGCGGGTTCCTGGGTAAACTGTTTGGCAGCAACGGCAAGACCAGCATCCGGACCGGATGGGGACTTTTCTACAATCCGATGGAGCAACTGGTGCTGGAGCAATTCGGCGCTGAGCCACCCTTTGGCAGCAGCCCCAGTTTCTACAACACATTTTTTAATACCCCGTTTGTGGCACAGTCTGGAACCGTGGCCCCGAACGGATTCAACGGTTTTCTGCCTAAAACGCCCAAGGGAACGGATCCGGGCTGGGCGAATTACTCTCCCATCCTCATGTATGGCGACTTCCAACCTCACCTACGCACACAGTACACGGCGCAGTACAACTTCAGCATCCAGCGCGAGATTGCTAAGGATCTTCTGTTGCAGATCAATTATGTAGGGTCGCAGGGCCATCGCTTACTGGCGTCGCATGACATCAATCCGTCCAATCCGCAGACTTGTCTGGACATGTACAACGTCTCCAACTACTACGCTCCGCTTCTGCCGAGTGGAAATCCCAACCCGAATGCTAATCCCGCGCTTCAAGCAGCCTATGCCTGCGGCCCGACCGCGGAGGACAGCCAGTGGATTCTGCCCCCGAATAGCATACCCACCGGATACACCGTTCACTTACCCTATGGCCCCACCGCGTCCGTCGGGCCAGGAAACCCCCAAGTCACACTGGTTGGATTGCGCCCTTACTCGTCACCGAACTGCAATCCAATGACCGGTGTTAACTGTCCGGGGGATGGAGTTCCGGTGTTTACCGATATCTTCGCCGAAGACACGATTGCGAATTCGGCTTACAACTCGCTGCAGACTATGCTCGAAAAGCGCTTCTCGCATGGCGTGCAGTTCCAGGCGGCCTATACCTTTAGTAAGTCGCTCGACTGGGCATCGAGCTTCGAAGAAACCCTCAACCCATTCGACTTCAAGAAGAGCCGGGCGCTCTCGTTATTTAACTCCGCGCAACGGTTTGTCATTAACTATGTCTGGGATATTCCGGTGCCCAAGTATCAGGGGATCAAGGGCAAGATTCTCGATGACTGGGAAATTTCCGGTATCACCCAGTTCCAGAGCGGATTTCCGATTCGCTTGCAGACACAGAACGATAACGAGTTGATTGGGAGCCTGTTTTTCTTTGGCACCGGTGCGCCGCAGATGACGGGGAGTGTGCCGCAACTGCAGAATCCGAAGGTGCAACAGACGATCAACGGCGTATCGGGGCACTATTACCTGACGCCTGGTCAGTTCAACGATCCTACCTTGGGCACGTTCGCCACCACCCCCCGGTCAATTTGTTGCGGCCCCGGAGAGAACCAGTGGGACCTCACTTTCTCGAAGAAGATTTCGCTTACCGAAGCCCGTTACTTTCAGTTCCGTACGGACATTTTCAATTTGTTCAACAAAACACAGTTCGTAAATCCGGACGGCAACTTCTCGGATTCGACGTTCGGGCAGGTACTGCAAGTGCGCGATCCGCGTCTGGTGCAGGTAGCTTTGAAGTTTTACTTCTAGTCCGAGGCTTTTGTCCGACCCCCGGGCGGTTTCGGCCGCCCGGGTCTAATCTAATGGCCTTTCCTCCACCCCAGCGGGCCAAAAGCAGGCCCGCTGGGGACCCCGGATCCGGCCTGAGTCTTACTGGAGATCACGATGTACCCCGCATTGCAGAAAGAGTTGGAGAGCTACGAGCGCCGCACGCCGAAGTCCGCCGAAGCGCATAAGAAGAACCTGAAGCGCCTGCCTCTGGGCGTGGCCAGCAACTATCGCGCCTACGATCCGTATCCGATCTTTGTGGCGGAGGCGGCGGGGAGCAAGATCCGCGATCTCGACGGCAACGAATACATCGACCACAATCTATGTTTCGGCACGCTCATGGCGGGGCACTCGCATCCGGCGGTGATCAAGGCCGTGGAAGCGCGCCTGCACAAGGGCACCGTTTACGGCATGCCGCACAACATGGAGTGGGAACTGGCGGAAGAGATTTGCACGCGCTTTCCGGTGGAGATGTGCCGCTTCGGCAACAGCGGCACGGAAGCCACCATGCATGTGATTCGTCTGGCCCGCGCGGCTACCGGACGCGACAAGATCATCAAGTTCGAAGGCGGCTACCACGGCCTGCATGATGCGGCGCTGGTGAGCGTGAAGCCGCATCCGCCCGCGGACGATTTCGGCGATATCAAGAATCCGAAAGCGGTGTCGGGCGGGGCGGGCGTGCCCAAGGCAAGCTTGGCGAACGTGCTGGTGGCTACGTTCAACGATCTGGAAACGGTGGAGCGGCGGTTCAAGGAGAATCCGAACGAGGTTGCGGCTATCATCCTCGAACCGATCATGATGAACGTGGGCATGTGCTTTCCGCAGAAAGGATTCCTTGAAGGCCTGCGGACGCTCTGCGACAAGCATGGCGCGCTGCTGATCTTCGACGAAGTGAAGACCGGGGCGAAGCTGTGCTGGGGTGGCGCCTCGGAATACTTCGGCGTGATGCCCGATATGATCTGCCTGGCGAAGTCGATCGGCGGGGGATTCCCGCTGGCGGCCTTCGGTACGCACAAGCGGGTTATGAAGTTGATCTCGGACCATAAAGTGTTTCACGGCGGAACTTACAATACGAATCCGATTTCGATGGCGGCTGGCATCGCAACGTTTCGCGAAGTGCTTACTCGTCTTAACTACGCGCACATCGATAAGCTCAGCAACAAGTTAGTAGCCGGTTATAGGAAGACTATCGCAAAGGTCGGCTTGCAGGGCTACATTGCTAGCGCGGGCGCGAACGGCGTGTTGATGTTGTACCCGAAGGAAGTTCTCAACTACCGCGACTGGCTGCCGATTGACGTGGACCTGTGGCGGCACTATTGGTTCGGCATGGTGAATCGCGGCGTCCTGTGCCAACCCTACTGGTGGGACGAGCAGTGGACGATCTCGGTGCAGCATACCGAGGCGGACATCGACAGGCACCTGGCGGCATTTGAGGACATCGCCGAATCGCTTGCCGCCGCGCAGCAGGAGCGGCTGGGAGCGGTGGCGGCACACTAAATCCATCGGGTGATCGGGCCATCGGGCCATCGGGTCATCGAAACCCGAATCCAGATGGCCCGATCACCCGATTAGTTCGCAGACTAGCAGGCTGCGAAAAAGTCGATGTTCGACACCCAGCCCCTAAAGGGGCATCGATTTTGAAGAATTTACGGTATCGCTAAAGCGATACCCTGATACGAAACCTAAGTTTTTCCGCAGCCCAGACAAATGTCCACGACCGACGACAATCAGCCGCACTTGAAACGCGTCCTCGGACGCTTTGACCTGGTGTTGCTGTTTGTCGTTGCCGTATTCAACTTGAACGTTGTCCCTAGCATCGCCGCCAACGGGGGCGTGACAGTCTGGTTGTGGCTTATTTCGCTGCTGCTGTTTTTCTGGCCGCAGGGGATCGCGGTGATCGAGCTTGCGCATCGCTATCCTGGCGAAGGCGGCGTGTACTTGTGGGCAAAGGAAGTGTTCGGCGACTTCCACGGCTTCCTTTCCGGCTGGTGTTACTGGACGAATAACATGTTGTATGTGCCGACGGTGATGTTGTATTTCGTCGGTGTGTCGGTGTTTGCCATGGGACCGGGCCACGCCGGGCTCGCCGACAACAAGACGTTCGCCATGGTGGCATCGGTGGCGCTGCTCGCGTTCCTGACTGTGCTGAATATCCTCGGGCTCGGAGTCGGCAAATGGCTTAATAACCTGGGCGCTGTCGGCACGTTCGTAGCGGCGGCGGTTCTGATCAGTTTGGGCGCAATCGTTTGGTCGCGCTTCGGCACCACCGTCACGGCGGCGGATTTTCGCATTCCCGCCGACCCCAAGTTTGTGTTGAATTCGTTCGGGGTGATTTGCTTTGGCCTAGTCGGACTGGAACTCGCATCCGTGATGGGCGACGAGATCCGCGAGCCGCGAAAGACGTTGCCGGGCGCGGTCGCGTGGGGCGGAGTAATTTCTGGTGTCCTTTACATTGGCGCCACTCTGACGCTGCTGGTGGCCATCGGCAAGAACGATATCAGCGTGCTGCAGGGCATCGTGCAAGGCGTCAGCCAGATGGCGAACAAAGTCGGCGTGGGGTGGATCATCGCTCCCTTCGCGGTCATGCTCAGCCTGTCGATCGCCGGCATCGGCTCGGCCTGGATGGGAGGCTCCGCGCGCATCCCCTTCGTCGCCGGCCTCGATTCCTACATGCCTTCGGCGATGGGCAGGGTCCATCCGAAGTACGCGACGCCACACGTAGCGCTCATCGTGCAGGGGATCGTCTCGCTCATCCTGATGGTGCTCAACTTCACTCTTTCGGGGGGTGTGCAGGAAGCTTTTCAGAAGATGCTCTCTATCGCAGTGGTATTGCAGTTGATCCCGTTTCTCTACGTCTTCGCCGCGCTGGTGAAGTTTGCTTGGCGCCGTTCCCTAGAAGGAGGACGTTATGGCCGGGGTACGTTGATGTTCGCGGGAGTGGCCGGGTTCGTGACGACCGCATTAGCGATTATTGTCGCGTTTTTTCCCGCCAAGCAGATCACTTCATTGTGGAAATACGAAGTCACTATGTTCGGGATCACGCTGGGTTTTATCGCGTTAGCGGTATTTTTCTTCTATGTGTACGGCCATATGAAGGCGCCGCGCGCAGTTGTCGTCGAGCAGTAGAAACTGGGAGTGGCCAGATCCAGGTAGGGCAGGACGCCCTGGTTCACCACGCGGGCGAAGTTTGGCGACCACAGATTTGAGAGGAGGCTTGTTATGCCAAGCGGAGTCAAGTCGGAAGTTCGTACTTATCAGATGTACATCAATGGCGAGTGGGTGGACAGCGCGTCGAACAAGACTACTGCCGTCCTCGATCCCTCCACGGAAGAGGTGATCGCGCAGGTGCCGGCGGGAAATGCTGAGGACGTGAACCGAGCGGTGGCCGCGGCTAGGGCCGCTTTTGATACCGGTCCATGGGCTTCGACTACGTCGCAGGAGCGCGGCCGGGTGCTATTCCGTCTGTCGGAAAAAATCCGCCAGAACTTGCCTATGCTGGCGGAAATCGAATCGCGCAACTGCGGCAAGCCGATCGTCGAGGCGGAATATGACATCAACGACGCTGCCACCTGCTTTGAGTATTACGCCGGGATGGCCACGAAGGTTCTGGGAACGGTCAATCCGGTTCCGGACAACGCCGTCAGTCTGACCATGAAGGAACCGATGGGCGTGGCCGCCATGATCACGCCGTGGAATTATCCGCTGCTGATGGCGACCTGGAAGATGGCGCCGGCGCTGGCGGCGGGGTGCACTTGCATTCTGAAACCGCCGGGAGTCACGCCGCTGACCGCGCTGGAACTGACAAAGTGGCTGCCGGAAGTGGGGCTGCCGCCGGGCGTGTTGAACGTCGTCACTGGCTCGGGATCGGTCTGCGGCACGGCCCTGGTGCGGCATCCCGACGTGAACAAGATCGCTTTCACCGGCAGCAATTCCGTGGGTAAAGGCATCATCAAGGAGGCGGCGGATACGTTGAAGCGGGTCACGATGGAGTTGGGCGGGAAGTCGCCGAACATCTTTTTCGCCGACGCCGACTTCGAAAATGCCATTGACGGGGCGCTCTTCGGCGTCTTCATCAATCAGGGTGAAGTGTGTTCGGCGGGCAGCCGCATTCTGGTCGAGCGCTCCATTTACAAGAAGTTTGTCGAGGCTATGACGGAGAAGGCGAAGGCCATCCGGCTTGGTCCGCCGCTCGAGCGCGAAACCAAGATGGGACCGATGGTGAGCCAGGATCAGTACGACACGGTCCGGTCTTATCAGGAAATTGGTAAGAAAGAAGCTAAGATGTCGACTGGTGGCGGGCGAGCGGCTAAGTTCGCCAAGGGCTATTACATTGAACCCACCATTTTCTATGACGTGGATAACAGCGCCCGCATATCGCAAGAAGAGATTTTCGGCCCGGTGGCAGTCGTGATTCCGTTTGACGATGAGAAGGACGCGATCCGGATCGCCAACGATACGCCCTTCGGCCTGGCGGGAGCGGTTTGGACGCGCGATCTGTTCAAGGCCTTCCGCACCGTCAAGGCGATGCGCGCGGGCATCATCTGGGTCAACCACATGCAGCCGACTTATGTGGAAGCGCCGTGGGGTGGTTACAAGCAGTCCGGCTACGGCCGTGAGTTAGGGCCGTGGGGCATCGAAGAGTATCTGGAAAGCAAGCAAGTGCACATCAACCTTAACGAGCAGCCGATCGGGTGGTACTGAGAGACAGTTGCCAGTGGCCAGTGGCCGGTTGCCAGTCGAACCGGCTCTGACCCTGGCGGACTTAAGGAAACTCTGATTGAGTACCATCGAAAACCTTGAACCACGGGGTACACAGGGGTGCACGGAGGACCCCGGGACTTAATCAGACTTTCCATAACTGGAAACTTATAACTGATAGCCGAGAACTGAGAAGTGAATTATGTCTTCCATTCAACTACGCACGCCGATTCCCGGGCCGCGTTCGCAAGCCCTGATGAAGCGGCGCAATGCTGCCGTTGTGCAGGCGGTGTATCACGCCACGCCGGTGTTTGTCGCAAGGGCCGAGGGAGCGGTCGTCGAAGATGTTGACGGCAACCGCCTGATTGATTTTGCCGGCGGCATCGGGTGCCTCAACACTGGGCACCGCGCACCGGCGGTGGCCGACGCCGTGCGCCGCCAACTTGATCGCTTCCTGCACACCAGCATCAACGTGCTGCCTTACGAAAGCTACATCGCGGTCTGCGAGAAGCTGAACGCTCTCGTGCCGGGCAAGGGACCGAAGAAGACCGTGCTGCTGAACACCGGCGCGGAAGCCGTCGAGAATGCCATCAAGATCGCGCGCAGTTACACGAAGCGGCAGGCGATCATCTGCTTCGAGGACGCATTCCACGGACGCACTTACATGGCGATGGCCGCGACGAGTAAGACGCATCCTTACAAGGCGGGGTTCGAGCCGTTCCCGGGCGATGTGTACCGCATTCCTTACGCGTATTGTTTCCGCTGCGGGTACTCGATGAAGTATCCGTCTTGCGACGTGCACTGCGCGCGGCACCTTGAAGACACGTTCAAGCGGGTGGTGGCGGCGGAATCGGTGGCGGCGGTGATTGTCGAGCCGATTCTGGGCGAAGGCGGATTTGTTACGCCGCCGGCGGAGTTCTATCCAACCCTCGGCGCGATCTGCCGTAAACACGGCATTTTGCTGATTGCCGACGAAGTGCAGACTGGGTTCGCGCGCACCGGCGCGATGTTTGCCAGCGAGCGCCTGGGACTCGAACCCGATCTGGTCACGATGGCCAAATCACTGACGGGCGGCTTGCCCATGGCGGCGGTCACGGGACGCGCCGACATTATGGACGCTCCTGGGGCCGGTCAGCTTGGCGGCACGTTCGCGGGGAATCCCGCGGCTTGCGAAGCGGCGCTGGCGGTGCTCGATATCATCGAGAAAGAAGATCTCTGCGCACGCGCCAACGTATTGGGCGAGCGTTTTCGCAAGCGCGCGGCGAAGTGGCAGGCGCAGTGGGAACTGATCGGTGAGGTGCGGGGACTGGGCGCCATGCAGGCGCTCGAGCTCGTGCGCTCCAGGAGCACGCGGCAGCCCGCTGACGAAGGGACCAAACAAGTGTCACAATATTGTTACGAGCATGGTCTGGTGACGATTACCGCGGGATCGTACAGCAACGTGATTCGCCTGCTGATGCCGTTGGTGATCACCGACGCGCAGATGGACGAAGGCATGGATGTGCTCGAAGCCGCGCTAGCTCATGTTGCCGAGAAGAAAGGCGCGCTGGCGGCAAAGCTTACGTAGGGACAGCCGGGGGCGGCTGTCCCTACGTGGTTCTTTGGACTCTATTCTTCGCGATTGCGAAAGGCAGCATTCCCATGTCAACCGTAGCTGCACCTCCCGCCAGCAAGATTCCTCAATTCATTAATGGCCAGTGGATCGAATCGCAGGCCACCGAGTGGCAAGACGTCGTCAATCCCGCGACGGCTGAGGTTCTGGGCCGCGTTCCGATTTCCGATGCCGCGGAAGTTGCGCGCGCCATTGATGCGGCGCAGGCCGCCTATCCTGAATGGCGGCGCACTCCCGCCGAAGACCGCATCCAGCCGCTGTTCAAACTGAAGACGCTGCTCGAAGAGCACCTCGACGATATCGCTCGCGTCATCACGCGGGAAAACGGCAAGACGTTCGGCGAAGCGAAAGGGGAGATGCGGCGGGCCATCGAAAACGTCGAAGTGGCCTGCGGCATTCCCATGATGATGCAGGGCCATCACCTGGAAGATGTGGCGCGCGGGATTGACGAGACCATGATTCGCCAGCCGCTGGGCGTGGTGGCGGCGATTGCGCCCTTTAATTTTCCGGGCATGATTCCGTTCTGGTTTCTGCCTTATGCGATTGCCTGCGGGAACACGCTGATCATCAAGCCCTCGGAGCGCGTGCCGCTGACCATGAAGATCGCCTTTGAGCTGCTGGAAAAGATCGGGCTTCCGAAGGGGGTCGTCAACCTGGTGAATGGCGGCAAGGTTGCCGTCGATACGCTGCTCGATCATCCGGCGGTGCGAGCCATCAGCTTTGTCGGTTCGACGCCGGTTGCGCGGTACATTTATGCGCGCGCGGGCGCGAATGGCAAGCGCGCGCAATGCCAGGGTGGCGCGAAGAATTACGTCATCGTATTGCCGGACGCCGACATGCAGATGGCGACGCAGATCGTTTCCGACAGCGCTTTTGGATGCGCGGGACAGCGTTGCCTCGCTGTCTCAGTCGCGGTGACGGTGGGAGAAGCGCAGAAGACTTTCCGCGACTCGATCACGGAAGCGGCCGCGAACCTGCGAGTGGGCAATGGGCTTGACGAGGGTGTGCAGATGGGACCGGTGATCACGCGCCAGAGCAAAGAACGGGTACAGAATTTGATTGGCGTCGGCGCGCGGGACGGGGCGAAGGTCGTGATCGATGGGCGCAATCCTAAGATCGCGAAGTGTGACGCGGGAAATTTTGTGAAGCCTACTGTGCTTGATGGCGTCCCAGCTGGCAGCGAACTGACGAACACGGAAATTTTTGGTCCGGTGCTCAGCCTGGTTCATGCCAGCGGCATGGACGAAGCGATGGAGATGGTGGCGCGCAGCCCGTTTGGCAACCAGGCGTCGCTGTTTACGGCGAGCGGGTCGGCGGCTCGGCGCTTCCGGTATGAAACTCCGGCGGGGAATATTGGAATTAACATTGGCGTTGCGGCGCCGATGGCGTACTTTCCGTTCAGCGGGTGGAAGGACAGTTTCTTTGGCATTCTGCACGCGCAGGGACGCGACGCGATCGAGTTCTATACCGAGAAGAAAGTTGTGGTCGAGCGCTGGGCTAAGGAGCACTCGCGCAAGTTCTGAATCAGGCTGAGTTTCCTTCGTGAACCTTTGTGTCCTTTGGGGTCGAGCAAAAGAGCGCTAACCACTAAAAGGCTGCAAAAAAGGTCGTCGAGGCGACAGGAAGCTCACCTCAGGCTCTGAAGCGCAGACACATTTCCAAGGGCTTAGCGGCACGACTGAAGTCGTGCCCTTCCCCAAAACCTGCGTGAATCAGAGTTCTTCCGCAGCCTGCTGAGGAGGCGAAGGTTCACGAAAGAAAACCTAAGGAGTTCTTATAGATGACTACCGCGACCGCTAACCCCACTATGACCGGCCAGGAAATGGTCGAGCTTACCAAGAAACACACGTTGTTTGAGTGGTCGGCGCAGTCGAAGGTCGATCCCATCCCGGTGGCGCGCGCTAAGGGCATTTATTTCTGGACTCCGGAAGGGAAGCGCTTCATCGACTTCAACAGCCAGCTGATGTCGGTGAACATTGGACACGGCGATGAGCGCGTCATCCAGGCCATTCGCGAGCAGGCATCGGTGTTGTGCTATGCCAATCCGTTCATGGCGACGGAACCGCGGGCGCGGCTGGGAGCGAAGCTGGCGGAGATCACTCCGGGCGATATTGACACATTCTTTTTTACCAACGGCGGCGCGGAAGCGACCGAGAACGCCATCAAGATCGCGCGCTTCTTTACCGGACGGCACAAGATTCTGGCGCGTTATCGTTCGTATCACGGGGCCACGGCGGGCGCGATCAGCCTTACGGGCGATCCTCGGCGGTGGGCGGCCGAGCCGGGATTGCCGGGCGTGGTGCACGTGCTCGATCCTTATCACGGCATCGAACGCGGATGGGAGGCGGCGGAAACTTCGCTGGCCATGATCCACGAAACGATTCAGCTGGAAGGCCCGCACACCATTGCCGGGTTCATTCTGGAGACGGTGACTGGGACAAACGGTATTCTCATTCCGCCGGATGGATACATTGAGGGCGTGCGGAAGCTGTGCGATAAGTATGGGATCCTGATGATCGCCGATGAAGTTATGGCCGGCTTTGGCCGTACTGGCGCGTGGTTTGCCATCGATCACTGGAAGGTTGTTCCAGATTTACTGTGCATGGCGAAGGGACTTACTTCCAGTTACATTCCTTTGGGCGCTGTCGGGATGCGGCGGCATATCGCCAGACACTTCGACGACAAGGTGTTTTATGGCGGGCTTACTTACAACAGTCATCCGATGGGCTGCGCGACGGCGCTGGCGACCATTCGCGTCTACGAAGAAGATCACTTGATTGAGAATTCCCGGAAGATGGGCGCGATCATGAAAGACCTCGGCGCCGGGTTACAGAAGAAGCATCCATCGGTTGGAGCGGTGCGTTCGATCGGACTGTTTGGCATCTTCGAACTCATCCGCAGCCGCAAGACTCGGCAGCCGATGGCGCCGTTTAACGGCACGTCCGAGGAAATGGTTGCGCTCGGGAAGTTCTTCCGCGAGAACGGACTTTACACCCTGGTGCGGTGGAATACGTTCTACACCAACCCGCCGCTGTGCATTAACGAGCAGCAGTTGCGGGAGGCGTTTGCCATCATCGACAAGGGGTTGGAGATTACGGATCGGGCGGTTAGGGACTGAAAGCGGTCTCATAAACGACTTTGTGCGAGCAGGCGGCCCGCCCCTCAGGGGCTAAAGCCCGCGTGTTTATTGGCTCTGGACGGCACGGCTGAAGCCGTGCCCTTCCCGAGGCCAAGACAACCCCAGAGTTGCTCAGCAGTCTGAGACGGGGCAAGCCCCGTCTCTGCACGAATGTTTCCGTAGGCTGTGAAGCCGACGGAAGAGTGACCTTCGTAACTCTCAATTGGGCGGTTGAGGGCGGTATTCTAGGTTTGATTCTCCCCTGTACTTAGACAGATCCATATTCAGGGTGCGGTGCGGCTGGTCACCGCGAGGCGATTGTAATGGCGACGATGTTTGGCCGTTTCGAAATTCAGAGCGAGCTTTCGAAGTCCGACACCGCCTTGATTTACAAGGCGATGGACACGGAAGCGAACCAGGTCGTGGCGCTCAAGACGCAGAGTCTGGAGCCGCTGGGCGACGGCGCGGACGCGTTTGTCGAAACGCTGATCGCCGAAGGCGAGAGCACGCGCGAGCTCGTCGGCCAGAACATTGTTCTGCTCTACGGCGCCGGCGAGATCGACGGCCAGTTCTGCGCGGCCATGGAGTACATCCAGGGCAACAGCGTTGCTACCATGCTGGCGCGCAAGGAAGGCTTCTCCATCTGGGATCTGCTCGACATTACCCGCCAGGTTTGCGCGGGTCTGGAGCAAGCTGCCGCGAAGGGCGTGACCCATTGTTCGCTGGAGCCCGCCAAGATCATGGTGCAGTGGGACGGGATGGTCAAGATCCTGGGCTATGGCATCTCGAACATGGGCCTTATCGCAGCGGAATCGGGAAAAGGCTTGGGGCGGCTCATGCCCTACTGCTCTCCCGAACAGATTCGCGGCGAAGCCATCGACCTGCGTTCGAACTTGTTTACCCTGGGGGCGATCCTGTACGAGATGGTGGCTGGGCAGAAGGCTTTCGATGCCGCGGATCCGGTTGCGCTGGTAAGCCAGATTGAGAATGAGATGCCCGCCAGCCCTTCGGCGGTGAATTCCAAGATTCATCCGGCGGTGAACGCGCTGATTATGAAAGCGCTGGCGAAGAATCCGGCGGACCGTTATCAAAGCGCGCGCGAACTTTTGGATGACCTGGAGAAGTGCAAGGAAAACGGCAACAAGAAAGCCGCTCCCGATGCCAAGAAAACGGCCTCGGCGCCGAATATTGCCGTGAGTTCCGCGGATCGCCGGGCGGCGGCCAGTAAGTTTGTTTCGGCAGCCTCCAGCGCGGCACCGGCAGCCGAATCCAAAGCCGCTGCGGCGGCGGCGAGCGGAGGGGGATTCTCGGGCTCGTCTTCATCTTTATCTTCATCTTCATCTTCATCTTCATTCAACGCGAACTTTGATTCTGGCTTCGATTCGAATTCGACTTCGAACTCGGCTTCGAATTCTGGAGGGCGACAGATTGGCGAGTTTGAAATTAGCGCTCCTGAATCCCAAGCCGCATTCATCCCGGTTCAATCGGCGGCGGCGGTGGAGCAAGAAACCGAGCGGCAATCGCCCCGCATTGCGGTTGACCCGATGATGTCCGAACCGGCGGCAGGTTCATCCGGGAAGAGCTTTTCCGACCTGGACGAGTTGCCTCCGCTCAAGGAAGCTGTTTTCACGCCGCCAGTTCCGGAGCCCGCCGAGTCGTTGCTCCCGGTGGCGCAGATTTCTCCGCGGAAAGAGAAAGAAGAGAAGCCAAAAATTCAGCCGCGGGAAGTCGCGCAAAAGGCAATCAAGGAAATCTCGACGGTTCCGCCGCGACTGATGATCTATTCGATCCTGGGCGCGGTGGGATTGATTCTCGTGGTTGCGATTGCGATCTGGTTTCATGTCCGCTCGGAAGACGATGGTTCCACGGCGGCTCCGCGGCCAGCGAAAGCGGTGGCATCGACTCCGGATCAGCCGGCGGTTCAGACTCCGGTTGCGCCGCAAGCGCAGACGCCAGCTCCACCGGTTGCGCCCGTTGTCGAAAATCAACCGAGCCTGACGGTGCGGCAAGTCGAAAAGCGCGCCCCAAAGAACAGTCGACGGGCTCCCGCTCCGGCCCCAGTCGTGACTCTGGGCGAGGCGCTAATTGACTCCAGCCCACAGGGTGCGCAATTTCAGGTCGATGGAAAAAGCGATCCGACGTGGGTTACGCCGTTTACGGTGGCGAGTTTGAGCCCCGGCAAGCACATCATCTCGGTGAGCAAATCGGGTTATTCGTCCGAGATACGATCGGTCGATGTTACGGCTGGCGGCACATCGTCGCTGACGCTTCGCTTAGCGCCGGTCAATGCGCTGGTGGTGGTCAGCAGCACGCCGCCCGGCGCCCAGGTCGTGCTGGACGGCAAGCCTACAGGACGAGTGACTCCGGCACAGTTCGCGGTGGAAAAAGGAAGCCATACAGTTCTGTTGCGCAAGCCAGGATACCTGGACGAGAGCGTCACGGCAGATCTTGGCGCGGCGCAGAATTTCCAGTACTCGCCTGCTCTGCGAGCGCTGGGCAATGCCGAGGATATTCGGACGGTGGGCAAGTTCAAGTTGTTTGGACGCGGCGGTGATAGGGCCGCCGGCATGGGTGTCATCAGCATTCATACCCAGCCAAAAGGCGCGCAGATTGCCATTAACCAGCGGGTTCTGGATAAGTTATCGCCGGTCGATATCATGCTGGGACCGGGGAACTACGTGGTGGATGTTACGCTGACGGATTTCAAGGCGATCCACAAAGTCGTCAGCGTCGACAAAGGCGGCAAAGTTGCCATCGACGAAATTCTTGAGCGGCAGTAAAGAGGCAGGTCTCAGGTTCCAGGTCTTAGGTCTCAGGTGTCAGGTCTCAGGAAAATCAGGTGAGGGTTGCGCCGCCACAGGGGCCATGGCTTCTGTTGGCGCATGGGGAGGCGCGGCCGGCCGTCACGGGATTTGTGTCGACACCACATGGTTAGGTTTTGGTTTTCCTAAGACCTAAGACCTGACACCTGAGACCTGACACCCGGGTTTTCTGGCTGCCAGCCGTCCCTCGGAAGGTGTAGTCTGGACCGAGCGGCTCCCAGTCGCTTGTCACTTCGAGCCGTCCTCCAAATCACCGGCCCCGGTTACGGGTTTTTGCAGGATGGGCTGGGGCAAAAGGGGAGTGACATTGTGTCGTCGCAGCCCACGCCGGGGAAGCTGAGCCCCGATCTGTTGCGGGCTCTTCATGGGATCAAATCGGTCCGGTCGTTCCCCAAAGGCGCCACGCTGTTTCAGCAGGGTTCCGCGGTCACGGGTGTTTACCTGGTGGAGAGCGGCGAGGTTCGTGTTCTGCTGTCGGCCGGTCAGAGTCAAAGGCAACTACTGGAGGTCGTCGGTCCTGGAACCGTGCTCGGGCTGAGCGAGAGCATGAGCGGGGAAAAGTATCGGGTCACGGCGGAAGCGGGCGAGCAGACGGCCGTGGCATTCATCCCGCGCGCGGAGTTGCTGGAGTTTCTACGCCAGCACGCCGAGTATTGCATGCAGGTGGTGCGGCTGTTGAGCGAAGACTTGCACGGCCTTTACCATAAATTCCGCAGCATCACGGCTCATCCGGGGCGCCCGCGGCACCGGCCGCTGGACGAACAGCTGAATTAGCTGTCAGCTGTCAGCTTTCAGTTAGTACACTCTGGCTGCTGGCTTCGCTCCAACAAAACACTCGGTCCCCCGCTGCTCGCGGTTGCACTGCTTGCCAAAACCTCCAAGAGTCCGAGAACTGAGAACTGACAACTGATAGCTGACAGCTAGTTCGTTTTGAAGTTGATGGTGATTTGCGTCTCGATTTCTACGGGCTGGCCATCGAGGTAGTAGGGTTTATATCTCCACTGGCGGACTGCTTCCAGTGCGGCGTGCGCAAGGATCGGGTCTCCGCTGAGCACTTTCAGATTGACTACGCTGCCCTCTTTGTCGATGGAGGCTTGAATCTGCACCGCGCCCTGGGCATGAGCCGCAAGCGCCGCTTGCGGATACTTTGGCTGTACCCGCTTGATCAGAAGGCCTTGGGATACGCCCTGCGAAATTCGCAGGGTTGCCAGCGAGGGCTTGGGAAGGTTGGGCGATGCCGCCATCAGGCCGTTCAAGTTGCTGTCGTTCGCGGAAGCAACGGCGAGCGGACCGGGAAGCTGAGGGGCGGACTCCTCGCTATGTTTGGCGTCGGCGTTCGACTTTACTTGCAGCGGCGGCGCATCGGGTTTCTTCACGGCCGGCTCAGGGGTCGCGGCGATTCGAATCGCCGTAGGATTGGCCGCTTCGGCCGGCGGTTTGCCGGGCAGTGTCGCAGCCGCCGTTTTTGGAGTTACGGTTGAAGCTGCGGAACTCGTGCTCGTGGAAGGGGCCACCACTGGGGAGGACAACGGCGCCGGAGCCGGGACGGATTGTCCCAAGGACTGGGGCGCGCTGACGTGCTGCGGTGCGAGGTCGGTGGCGAACTTGCCGAGTTTCCAGCCGAGCGCGGCCAGAGCTACGACAACCACGGCGGCGATCAGGAATTTCTTGCTGCCGCCCGATCCCCTGGAATCTTCTTCGCCCAATGCGGCGAACGATGGGGCATCGCTGGCACTCGCCGAGTGGAACGGTGAAGCGGCGGTGGGCGATGGACTGGCAGCCTCGAATTGAACGAACTCTTTCTCTCTTGTTTTTACCGGCACGTGCGGAGCCGTAATCTCTCTTGCCGGCGCCGGCGCCGCGGCGGATCCAGGGGCCGAAGTAAGAGCGGAATACGGGTTTGTTGGTGCTACGTGCGCAGCGGCGATCTTGGCCGCTGCCTCGTCTTTGATTCCTTCGTTATTGATTGCGTCGTTGCCGGCCAGGTCAGTTCTCGCTACACCCGCGGAAGACGGCTGCCGCGCTTCCACTGCCGGCCCGGCTGCGATCGTAATCTTGGTTTGCGTCTCGGCCGGCGCTTCGGCCACAGAAACATCCGCAGGGTTGTCCTCGACTTCCGCTGACGCTGACGCAGACTCTGTCATTGCGGGGAATGCCGCCGGGGTTGCCGCCGAAAACGCGAGCGGCTTCATCGCCGGCTGCGGAGCTTCAAATTGAGGAAGGTCGGAATGGCTTGGCGGGGGAGCGATCGGCTCCGCGCTTCGATTCGGAGTTTGGAATGAACTGCCGGCGAATACGGAAGCTGATGTTTTTGCGGGAGAGGCCGCGCCGGCAGCATCGGCGTTCTTCCGCAGGAGTCCGCGCGCCACCCGGAGCGTTCCCTTTGCCTGTTCGACATTGATCGGCTTGGTGAGCACAAGGTTGGCGCCAATGCGGTAGGCCTTGGCCACGCCCGCTTGTCCTTCGACCACGGCGATCGCCAGCGAGCTTTGATTGGAACTGGAATTTCTGGCGCTCTTGAAGAGCAGGGAAGCGTTCGCTTCGTTCTCGCAGTCCACGACCACGGCGTCGTAACGCTGCGCCATCAATTTCTTGACTGCGGCAAATGGTTCTTGCACCGCTTCCACGGTGAAGTCCAGTTCAGCGAACACCTGGTTTACAACCCGGGCTAATTTTTCGTCGGGACAGAAGAGCAAAGCTTGGTAACCCATAATGAGGCCATCCTAGGTAATGTTTTGGGTACCAGCAAGTTACCGGGGTAATTGAGCGATGGTCGCTGGCTGAACAGCTTGCGGAAAAGGTCGTCCGTGAGTGAGAGTCGTGCCCTCAGCGGCTAAAGGCGGATTCAAACCAATGCATTTACTGCAGCGGTGAACCGCTGCTCCACCCAAAATCAAGTACAATACAGACCTCTTCCGCAAGCGATGAAGCCGTGTTCTTCCTAAGGCTTGCTCGAATCAAGATTTCTCCGCTGCCAGCAGCGGCTAAAGCCGGAACCATTGTCAGCGACTTGCGGTATGCCTGAAGGCATACCCTGATACGAAGCGTGAGTCCTCAGGTTTCTCCGCAGCTAGTGAAGCCGTGCCCCGCCCAAAACCATTTATGAAAACGGTTCTAGTCTGCGATCAAGGGCGCTGAAAATCGACTATTACAATCGTCTGGAAGGGCTGAGCCTTGCCGTCGCGGACGTAGGGGCGATAGCGCCACTGCTTTACGGCTTGGATAGCGGCGGTTGCCAGGGCAGCGTTGCCTTCGACCAGTCGCACGCCTTCCACTTTGCCGTTCTGATCCACGACCTCTTTGAGGACTACCGTTCCTTGGGCTTGCGCTTGACCCCGCGCTTCGACGGGAAAGTTGGGCTGAACGGTGTGAGCCAGCCGCCTCTCCGCGCCCTTGGAAGAGAGAATAATCGCGCTGTTTTCGCCGGGCAGTTGGGCGGCGGATAAGGGGGCGTCGTCGTCTTTCTTGCCGTCGGCGGGCTTGCCGACCTCAGGTTTGGCGACGACAGGTGCAGGTGTGGTGGTGGCCACAGAAGTTGGCGTCGCAACTTCCCTGCCTGAGGCCGCTACGGGCTGGACAGGAGTTGCAGCGGCTGAGGTTGCGGTTGAAGCTGCCGCGGAAGCGGGGCCCGATGATTGTCTCGGGGTGGGATCGGCGGCGGATTCCGGGGCTGGCGCAGAGCTTGCGGTTGCAACCTGCTGAACCGAAGGCTTCGCGGGATGCGGCGCCGGCGGCGGGCTCGGCCGTGGGCTCGCGATTCCAACCAGGGCCAGCACGCGGTCAATCTGCAGTCGAGCGAGCTGCGGTTGGGCGAGGGCTCGAAATCCGGGCTGAACCATCCACGCGGCATAGAAGGCAGCACCGGCGATAACGAGCACTAACAACGCGACCAGTGGACCGCGTCTTTTCTGCTGGGGTTGCTGGTAGGACGAAAAGACTGGGGCCGCAGATGCAGCCGTCTTTTGATCCGGTACTGCTTTGTCTGGTCTCCCCGAATTTTTCAGTTCCAATTCTTCCAGTTCCGCAAGCACTGGGTCGTCAGAAGGTTTTGCCGGGCGCGCGGGTTTTGAATCTGCCGCCACCGCTGGAGCCGACGAGGACTTTGGTAAAGATGGCGAGGGCGCCAAAGAAGGCGTGGACGGCGGATCCAACTTTGGAGCGGTTGGCGCGGTATCGATTTCGGCCACGGCGGAATGCATCTTCGGCATGTTGGCGGGCGCGGAAAGAGTCGCGGTTGGGGCAGAGGTTGGAGCAACGACTGGAACAGCGGTTGGAGCAGCGACTGGAGCGGGATCCGCAAAGCTTGTCAGTTCGGACGAAGCGGCGGCTGCCAGCGCGTGTTCTTCAGTAGTAGTCTTGACGGCGCTGGGCATGACGGCGCTGGGCATGACGGCGCTGGGCGCGACGGCGCTGGTCGGGACGGCGCTCGGCAGGGCCGGGCTCGCAGGCTGCGCGGGCGTAGTTTCGTTTGACGGAACGTCTTTGCTCATGCGGCTGACGGCGGTGCGGATGGTGCTCCTGGCCTGGTCTTTCGCGACCGGCTTGGTCAGAATCAACTCCGCACCCAGGCGAAAGGCCGTGGGCAGACCGGCGCGGCCATCGACGATGGCGATCGGGACCGGGTTGTTGCCGTTCTTGCCGCGACGGCAAACGTCAAAAATCAGCTTGGCGGCGGGCAGATTTTCGCAATCGACCAACACCAGGTCGAAGCTGTGCGAATTGAGTTTTTGGGCAGCGGACGCGCCGTCCAGGGGACGCTCGCAAGTTACCGACATCTCTTCCAGAACACCCGTAATTGCGCTGACCGCTTGGTCGTCGGGCGACAACAGCAGAGCTCGAGGCATAGCTCTTCCATGCTAGGAACCCGTATGGAAAGCCGCAAGTTACGTGGGTAAGGTGGACGCTCCCTATAGTTTCAGGGATTCTGCCGGTTCTTGCCGACCGCCGATTCCGGCTCCGGATAGACAATCGAGCCGCGAAACGCCGACTTATCAGCGGGCGCAAAATCGGGGAAGGGGAGCTTGTGCTGGTCGCGCCATTGCTGGACCTGCCGCTCGGCGGCGGCGGTTTTTTCTGGGTCGAGGCCGGAGTCGCGCGAGAAGGATACGGCGCGGGACGAGAGCGCGAAGCCGCTGCCCGATTTCTCGACGATCTCCATGATGCGCAGCCATACGTCTTCCGCGATCGCCGTGAATTCCGCCATATCGCGGGTGAGGATGTGGCTGAAGACCTCAAGGTTCAAGGTGCCTTTGTCTAAGCCGGCGAAGCGGATACGCGCGGATTCGCTTTCGATCTTGGGGTGCTCGTAGAACATGCGCCGGATTTCCGCGAGCAGGTAGCGCAATTGGTCGGCCGAGGTTTCGCCTCGGATCCCGAGGGTCGGATTGAACAGGAATTTGTCACGGCGGGTGAAGTTTTCCACGTTCATGGTAGCGAGGGAGCCATTGGGGATGGAAAGCTCGGTGCGCTCGAGGGTGCGAACGCGAGTGGAGCGCAAGCTGATGTCTTCGACGGTTCCGACGCGATCGCCGAAGCGGCAGAAGTCGCCGACGCGGATGACTTCGTCGGCGAGAACCGAAATTCCGCCGAAAAGATTCTCGAGTGTCTTTTGTGCGGCGAAGGCGATGGCAATGCCGCCAATGCCGAGGCCGGCGAGCATGGTGGTGAGGTTGAAGCCAACGATGGCGAGCGTGGCCAGCACAGCGACGATCGCCACCAGGGCGGTGATGAGCCGTTCGCCCAGCACCATGAGGGTTCCGGTGCCGGTGCGGCCCGCGCTGACGGCACGGGTGCGCAGGCGTTGCATCGTGAGGCTGGTCGAGCGCAGCAGAAACCAGAAGAAGCCGATGCTGATGAGAACGCCGACGACCCGGTAATAATAAAGACGCGGCAGCAGAGGCAGGCCGAGATAGGCGGCAATCACGCGGTGAGCCAGCGCGCTGAAGGAGACCAGCAGCGGCTTGGACATGCGGCTGTAGGAGTGCAAGTTCGGGCGATTTCTGAACTTGAGCCAAAGCCGGCGTGGAATCGCCAGCAGCAGAACCACCGCCCAGCCGATGGCGATCGCCACGGGAATGGCGGCGAAAAGCCCCAGCCATTGCCAGAGCGGCATCCCCAGAAACACGTTTCGCACCAGGCTTGGCGGGAGTTTCGTTTCGACCTGGTGAGCCTCAAGGTCGTCATACAACTCGGGAACCTTGCTGAGCGTTTCGGAAGAGAAGACCCAGATTCTTCCTGCGCCTGGGTCGACGACTCGGACGAGAACAACCGGGATGTCAGCATCGCCCACGGAAAAAGTGCCGATGGTCTGCTGATCGGGAGTTCCGTACTCCGGATTGCCTTCGGGGCGGGTGCTGAGCCGCCGCACCGTGCCCACGAAGGCACGATCCATCAGCACCTTCAGCTTGTTCGCCAACGCGGGGCCTTGCGATTGCCGGTGGGCGGCGCTGATTTGCAGGTAATCGGCGGCGGCTTTGTAGTTTCCGTTTTGTGCGGCCTGCAGGAATCCCAGTACGGTCCCTGAAGGCGTGTCGCGTCCGAGGGAATCGGCGGAGGCTGGAGCCGGCGCTTGGGCCTGCGCCCCACCCTGCAGCAGGCTGGACACGGATTGAGCCACTGACGACTGGGCTCGCAGCCCTTGCAGAGAAACGGAAAAAACAAGAACCAACAGCGACAATCTTCTCATCGGTTTTCTGGTCGGCGTCCCGCAAGTTCGTGTATTAAAACAGTCTGTCATCCTGAGCGAAGCGAAGGACCTATGCAGTTGACCGCGCAAATGCATAGAACTGGTTTCGCAAATGCCTTTCAACCCGGAAGGCACATCCCTCAGGGGCTAAAGCCCGCGTGTTTATTGGCTCTGGGCGGCACGGCTGAAGCCGTGCCCTTCCCAAGGACCATTTATGAAACCAGCTCTAGGTCTTTCGCTTCGCTCAAAATGACAGCCCATACTATTTACTATTTCTTTGGGCGATAGATGTCGGTGGCTTGTCCGTAGAAAATTTCCGCCGATTCCATCATCGTCTCCGACAGGGTTGGGTGCGGATGGATGGTCATGCCCACATCGGCCGCCAGCGCGCACATTTCGATGGCCAGCACGCCTTCCGCAATCAACTCGCCCGCGCCCGCGCCCACGATGCCGACACCGAGCACGCGCTCCGTCTTCGGATCGATGAGCAGCTTGGTGAGGCCTTCCGGCCGGTCGAGCGTGATGGCGCGCCCCGACGCGGCCCAGGGGAATTTGGCGACGGTGATCTCGCGCCCTTGTTCCTTGGCCTGCGTTTCCGTCAGTCCAGCCCACGCAATTTCAGGGTCGGTGAACACGACCGCGGGAATCGCATTCGGCTCGAAGGCAACTTTGTGTCCGGCGATGGCTTCCGCGGCGGTGCGCCCCTCGTGCATCGCTTTGTGCGCCAGCATCGGCTCGCCGGCGACGTCGCCAATGGCGTAGATCGTCGATTCAGCAGTCTGGCGCTGCTCGTTGATTTCGATGAATCCCTTCTGGTTGACTTTGACTTTTGTTTTGTCGAGGCCGGGAATCTCGGAATTTGGCCGGCGTCCCACCGACATCAGCACGCGATCGAACACCTGTTCCTTTTCTTTTACGTTTGGACCGTCGAGCGTTACGCGAATGCCCGTCTTTTCGTCCTTGAGCGATTTGACCGTGGTATTCAGCAGGATGGCGGCGAAAAGTTTTTCCAGGCGCTTGTGCAGCGGCAGCACCAGGTCGCGGTCGGCTCCGGGGAGCAAGCCAGGCATCATTTCAACGCAGGTCACCTTGGTGCCGAGCGTGGCGTAGACCGAACCCAATTCCAATCCGATGTAGCCGCCGCCTATGACTAGCAGCGTTTCCGGAATGTCGGGCAGATCGAGAGCGCCGGTTGAATCCATGAGACGCGGGCTGTCGAGCTTGAGGCTGGGCACAACGGTGGGACGCGATCCGGTGGCGATGATGATGCGGTCGAACGTCAGGTTCTCCTCGCCGCCCGCCGCGGTCTTCGTTACTTTCAGCGTGGTGGAATTCACGAACGCCGCTTTGCCCTGAATAAGCTGCACCGCGTGCTGTTTGGATAACTGGCCGAGGCCACCGGTCAGCTTCTTGACGACTCCCTCTTTCCATCCGCGGAGCTTGTTGAGGTCAACTTTGGGCTCGCCGAATTCGATGCCCCAGTTCTTTGCCTGCTCGGCTTCTTCCAGCAGTTTGGCTACGTGTAGAAGGGCTTTCGACGGGATGCAGCCGCGATAGAGGCAGACGCCGCCGGGATTTACTTCCGGATCGATCAACGTAACTTTCATGCCCAAGTCGGCAGCCAAAAATGCGGCGGCATAGCCGCCGGGACCGCCGCCGATTACTGCCACGTGGAGATTCGAAGCATTCGTCATGGTGTTATCGATACCCTCAAATTCTAAATTCTGCTATCGACCGACTCGGGATGTTCGGGTCAACCCGCAATCCTACCTTCGCCCCGACCGGCAACCGGGCTGTAATCCTTTCGGTACGTGATTCGACTGATGAGAAAATGAAAAACATCCATTTCCGGCACTCGCCCGAATATCGCGTACCCTCAAATTCGTAACTGTAAAAAAGGACGAACCAGCCGTTCTGTCTTGCCATGAGCAGTTCGTAGCCTTCGACGGTGCCGAGCACTTGTGACCATTGAGAAGATCTCTGTCTAGTCAACCATTGCCGAAGCGACCAGAACAATTCTCCATAGCCGAGGGCATTTCTGACCGGGAGTGCTTCCATCACGATCCCTAGAAACTATCTATGAGCCAGCTTCTAACCTGAACTTACTGAAATCTGATTTTCATCCCTGCACCGACAGCAGGAACGGCTGCTCAAACGCTTCCGCGATCCAGCGCAGGAAGCGCGCGGCGTCGGCGCCATCGATCAACCGGTGATCGTACGAGAGTGAGAGGGGCAAGATCAAGCGCGGCTCGAATTTATCTTTATCCTGCACCCACTCCGGCTCCATGCGCGAACGCGAGAGGCCGAGAATCGCGACCTCGGGATGATTCACGATGGGAGAGAAGCCGGTGCCGCCGATTCCTCCTAGATTCGTGATGGTGAAGGTCCCGCCTTCCATCTCCTCGGGAGTCAGCTTGCGCTCACGAGCTTTTTTCGACAGCTGCGCCAGTTCCGCCGCCAGTTCGACGATATTTTTCTTGTCTACGTCGCGAATGACGGGCACCAGCAGTCCGCGGTCGGTGTCCACCGCGACGCCGATGTTGATGTACTGCTTGTAAATGATTTCTTCTTTCGCGATATCGATCGAGGCATTGAATTGGGGGAAGACCTTGAGGGCCGCCGAGGAGACTTTCAACGCGATCGCCGTGACCGTCATCTTGCCGCCCGCTTCAATGGCTCGCGGCGCGAAACGGGCGCGCAACTGCTCGAGTTCGGTGATGTCGGCGCGATCCTGCTGGGTGACGTGCGGAATTGTGTTCCATGCCTCGCGCAGGTGTTCGGCGGTCTTGCGCCGCACGCCGCGAATCGAAACCCGTTCCGTCTTGCCCCACTTGGCGAAGTCGGGCAGTTCGGGCTCGACGAAGGCTCCGCGTGGGGTTTGTGCTGCGGCCGCTGCTGCCAGCAGCGCGTTCTTAGCGTACAGCTTTACGTCGTCTTCACTGATGCGGCCGCCCGGACCGCTGCCTGGCACGCTGTGAATGTCCACGCCCACTTCGCGCGCCAGACGGCGCACGTGCGGCGCCGCCGGCACCGGATGGCGGTCTGTGCCGGCAACCTTTCCCAGTTGCACGGGCATGGTGAACTCGGGGACCGGGGCTGGCGGTTGATCGGGCGGCAGCGCTTGTTCTTCCGTCTTGCCCTCGGCCCGCATGGCCAACTGGAACGAGAGCCGCGCCGCCTGCTGTCCGGAGATGTGTTCGACCGGTTCGTGCCTGCGAACCGGTTCCACTTGAGCAGCAACGCCGCCCTCCAGCGTGAAGATGACCTCACCAACTTTGACCTTGTGACCCTCTTTGACCTTAATCTCGCGCACTACGCCGCTGACCGTGGACGGAACTTCGACCACGGCTTTGTCGGTTTCGAGTTCCATCACTGGCTGGCCTTCGGAAACGCTTTGGCCTGGCGAGATCATCAGCCGCACCAGATCGCCGGAATCGATGTTCTCCCCCAGTTCCGGCAGCTTGAATTCGCTGGCCGTGGCGGCGGAAGGCGCCGGAGCCGGTTGACGCTCTGGCTGCGGCGGCGCAATCGGCACGGGCGTTGCCGGGGTTGCGGGGACTGGATCAGCAGAGGCTTGGACTGCGGGTACCACAGCGGACTGCGGGGCCGTTCTCGCGGACGTCGCTCCGGCTCCAGTGCCGTTTTCCACGGTGAAGATGACCTGCCCCACGCGCAGCGTGTCGCCTTCTCTTACGCGGATTTCTCCGATGGTGCCGGTCACCGACGAGGGTACTTCCACAACCGCCTTGTCGGTCTCTAGCTCCATCACCGGTTCGCCCTCGGCGATGCTGACGCCGGGCTTGATCATCAAGCGGACCAGTTCGCCACTGTCGATGTTTTCGCCCAGCTCGGGCAGCTTAAATTCCGTTGGCATTCTCTCCTTGTTCAACTGGCTCGCTGGCCAAATCCACATTGTCATCCTGAGCGGAGCGAAGGACCTGCTGTCTCGCAGCGCTGGCAAAAAGCAGGTCCTTCGCTTCGCTCAGGATGACAAATCAAAGCGGATGACAAATCAAAACGGATGACAAATCAAAACGGATGACAAATCAAAACGGACGACAATTCAAACTGTGACAACCGAACTTAGGCCGCACATGTCGAGGCGCACTTTAACTGCGGGCCGGGTTGCGCTTTTCCGGATCGATGCCGAGATCGCGGACGGCCTTCTCCAACAGCTTTGCGCTGACGCCTTCGGTGCTGTCTTTCTTCTCTCCCGACTTCTCGCCGGCCAGCGCATGCAGCGTAGCGAGGACGATGTGCTTGGCGTCCACTTCGAAAAAGTCTCGCAGGGATGCGCGGTTTTCGCTGCGCCCAAAGCCGTCGGTGCCGAGGGACAACAGCTTGCCTGGAATCCACTGCGCAATGCACTCCGGCAGAACCTTCATGTAATCCGATGCGGCGATGAACGGGCCGGATGCGCCCTTCAGGGCCTCGGTGACGTACGGCACCTTGGCTTTCTGGGTGGGATGCAGCATGTTCCAGCGCGCGCAGTCGTTCGCTTCGCGATAGAGTTCTTTGTAACTGGTCACGCTCCACACGTCTACCGCGACACCGTAATCTTTTTCCAGAATCGCCTGCGCCTTGAGCACCTCGAACATGATGGTGCCGCTGCCCAGCAACTGCGCCCGCAGCTTCGCATTCTTTTTTTCGGATGCCCGGTAGCGGTACAAGCCTTTCAGGATGCCCTCGCGAACGCCCGGCTGGCTGGGCATCTCGGGCATGGGCAGCGGTTCGTTGGTGACTGTCAAGTAATAGAAGATGGATTCGCCATCGACGTACATGCGCTTGATGCCGTCCTGAATGACGATGGCGATCTCATAGGCGAAGGCCGGATCATACGCCATCAGGTTCGGAACCGCGAGAGCCAGCACATGGCTGTGTCCATCCTGATGCTGCAGGCCTTCGCCGGCCAGCGTCGTTCTTCCCGCCGTGCCTCCGATGAGGAACCCGCGGCAGCGCATGTCGCCCGCGGCCCAGATCAGGTCGCCGATGCGCTGCAGTCCGAACATCGAGTAATAAATAAAGAAGGGAATCGTGTTGATGCCATGATTGGCATACGCGGTACCGGCGGCGATGAAGGAGCACATCGATCCCGCCTCGGTGATGCCCTCTTCCAGAATCTGTCCGTTCTTCGCCTCCTTGTAATAGAGGAGCGTCGCCATATCGACCGGCTCATAGAGCTGGCCGACGCTCGAATAGATACCAACCTGGCGGAAGAGCGCCTCCATGCCGAAGGTGCGAGCTTCGTCGGGAACCACGGGCACGATGAATTTTCCGACTTCAGGGTCGCGCAGCAGCTTCGAGAGCAGGCGCACGAAGACCATGGTGGTGGAAACTTCGCGGCCGTCAGTTCCTTTGTGGAACTCCTCAAAGACCGCTTCCGACACCGGCTTCAGGGGTGTGGCGCGCACTTTCCGCACCGGCATGTAGCCGCCCAGTTGTTTGCGGCGCTCCTGCATGTACTTGATTTCCGCGCTGTCGTCGGCGGGGCGATAGAAGGGCGCGTCGTGAAGTTCGGCGTCGGGAATCGGAATGCCGAAGCGCGAGCGGAAGATTTGCAGCTCATCGTCATTCAGCTTCTTCTGCTGGTGCGTGATGTTCTTGCCTTCACCCGCTTCGCCGAGTCCATAGCCCTTGATGGTCTTGGCGAGAATGATGGTCGGCGATCCCTTGTGGTCCACCGCCGCTTTGTACGCGGCGTGCACTTTGATCGGGTCGTGACCTCCGAGCCTCATGCGGGCGAGTTGCTCGTCCGAAAGATGCTCGACCATCTTCAGCAGCCGGGGATCGGTACCGAAAAAATTCTGCCGGAAATAGGCGCCGCTCTCGACGAAATATTTCTGATACTGGCCGTCGGTGATCTCGCCCATTCGTCGCACGAGCAGGCCGTCGCGATCGGACTGAATGATCGGATCCCAATCGGTGCCCCAGATCAGTTTGATTACGTTCCAACCCGCGCCGCGGAAAATCGCTTCCAGTTCCTGGATGATCTTGCCATTACCGCGCACCGGCCCGTCTAAACGCTGGAGGTTGCAGTTGACCACGAAAATCAGGTTGTCGAGCCGCTCGCGCGAAGCCAGTGTGATCGAGCCGAGCGATTCCGGTTCGTCCATTTCGCCATCACCCAGGAACGCCCAGACCTTACCGCCGGTCGAAGTTTTCAGGCCGCGATTTTCGAGATACTTGATGAAGCGCGCGTGATAGATCGCCTGAATCGGGCCCAGTCCCATCGACACGGTCGGAAATTCCCAGAAGTCGGGCATGAGCCAGGGATGCGGATACGACGAGAGTCCGCCGCCTGGTTTCAACTCCCGGCGGAAGTTCTCTAACTTCTCTTTGGGAATGCGGCCTTCGAGGTAGGCACGGGCGTAAATTCCGGGTGCTGCGTGTCCCTGGAAATAGACGACATCGCGGTCGCCGGATTCCGTGGAGGCTTGAAAAAAATGATTGAACGCCACTTCGTAGAGCGTTGCTGCCGACGCGAACGTGGAAATGTGTCCGCCGATGCCTTCTTGAAGTTTGTTGGCGCGGACGACCATGGCCATGGCGTTCCAGCGCACCAGGCTCTTGATGCGGCGCTCCATTTCCTGACTGCCGGGAAACGGCGGCTGTTGCCGGGAAGGGATCGTATTCTGATAAGGAGTCGTCGCCGAGAACGGCAGATTGATCCCAGCCTCGCGGCGGGCATGCAGCGCCAGTTGCTGCAGGAGCCGGCCGGCGCGGTTTGGTCCGCCGTGCGACAGCACATAGTCGAGCGAGTCCAGCCACTCCCGCGTTTCCAATACTTCGATTCCGTTGGTCGGTTGCGTCTCAGCCACACTGCCCCCACGAGTAAAAATGCGATCTCTCATCATAAGCAATCGGTGGGAATTTTGCTGGGCAGCGGCAGAAAATCAGTCGTCGGTCGTTGGTCGCTAGTCGTTCGCAAGCGGGTTTTGCTGGCGGCTAACGACCGACGCCCGACGACTAACGGCAAACGACTGCTCCTACTCCAGCGTTACCGCTTTCACCAGGTTGCGTGGATGGTCTACATCGAGGCCGCGTTTGGCGGCGACATAATAGGCAAACAACTGTAGAGGAACAATCTCCAGAATCGGCGACAGCAGTTCCGGTACCGCGGGAATGAAGACGGTGTGATTCGCGATCTTCGGTACGATTGTGTCTCCTTCGGTGGCCAGCGCAATCACCGTCGCACCTTGTTTCTTGAACCCTTCCAGGTTACTTACGCTCTGCTGGTAACGCGCGACCGAGCCCGCGTCATGATTATTGCGGTCGCAGGTCGCGATCAGCACCAGCGGCAGACGGAAATCGATCATTGCGTTCGGCCCATGCTTGGCCTCTCCGGTGGGATAACCTTCGGCGTGAATGTAGGAAACTTCTTTCAGCTTGAGAGCTCCATCCATGGCGATGGGATAGTGGATGGCGCGGCCGAGAAACATGAAGTCGTCCACGCGATAGTAAAGCTCGGCCAGCTTCTCCACCTTGTCGGACGCCGCCAGAATCGTCTCCGTCTTCTGGGGCAGCGCAAGCAGTTCGCCGATGTAGCGCTGGGCCAGCGCTTTCGGAACCTTCTCTTTGATTTCGCCGAGGTACAACGCGAACAGAAATAAACACGCCATCTGCGCGGTGAATGCCTTGGTCGAGGCAATGCTGATCTCCGGACCGGCGTCGGTGTAGATGAAACCATCCGCCTCCCGGGCAATCGTCGAGCCTTCGACATTCGAAATCGCAATGGTGCGCGATCCTTTCTGGCGGGCTTCGCGCTGCGATGCGGTCGTGTCGGCGGTTTCTCCCGACTGAGTAATAAAGATGCTGAGTTCGCCCCGCCCAATCATCGGATTGCGGTATTCGAACTCGCTCGCGTAGTCCACGTCGACCGGCACGCCGGCCAGTTCCTGCATCATGTATTGGCCCGTCATTCCCGCATGACGGCTGGTTCCCGAAGCGACGATGTTGATCCGCCGCAGCGCGCGCAGTTCCTCGCGCGAGATATGGATCTCGTCCAGGCGGACCCGCCCGTCGGCCTGCGAGACGCGCGGTGCAATGGTTCGCCGCAAGGCGTCGGGCTGCTCAAAAATCTCTCGAATCAGATGATGCGGAAATTTACGCGTCTCGGCCACTGTTCTCCTTCGTCGTCTTCCTGTAGAGACGGGGCTTGCCCCGTCTCCCGCTGCATGCCAGAGCCTTGGCGGTGCAAGCGGAGACGCGGCAAGCCGCGTCTCTACAGGAGTCTAAAACGCCTACCGGGAGCATTCCGCGCCGCCGATAAAAGTTCGCAACACTTCGCCGGCGGGGCTCAGGACCACGAAGTCCGCGTCGGCTCCCACCGCGAGAACGCCCTTGTTCGCGATCCGCGCTACACGCGCCGGATTGCGGGTGGCCGCGGCCACGGACTGCGACAAATCCCATTCCGCGAAACGCGCCAGATTGCGGACGGCACGGTCCATGGTCAAAACGCTTCCCGCCAGCTTGCCGTCCGCCATGCACTTGCCGTCGCGAACGTCTACTTCGAACGATCCCAGGCGATAGCGGCCATCGGGCATGCCGGTCGCCGAAATGGCATCCGTGATGAGCACCGTTTGCTCCGGGCCCTTGGCACCGGCAACGAGCTTCACGACGGCGGGATGAAGATGAACGCCGTCGGCAATGATGTCCGCGCTCACGCGACCATCCGTAAGCACCGCACCCAAAATGCCCGGACTGCGATGGTCTAACGTGTTATGACTCAGCGGACGCATGGCATTGAAAGTATGCGTAGCGTGTCGCGCTCCCGCGGCGATTCCGCGCTCGGCAGCCTCGAAATCGGCGTCGGAATGTCCCAGGCTCACCGAAACGCCGCGCCGCGCGGCTTCGGCAATGACCTCGAGCGCGCCCTCCAATTCGGGAGCAATCGTCATCATGCGAATTCGTCCGCGCGCCGCTTGCCAGAACCGCTCAAAAGTCGCCAACGTCGGAGTCAGCAAGTTTTCCGGTGGGTGTACCCCGCGACGTATATGGCTGATGAATGGACCCTCAAGATGGATCCCTAGCGGGCGGGCGCGATTCCCGCGCTCAGCAGTTGTCAATTCGCATTTTTCGATCGCACTCGCCAGCCGTTCGAGGGCGCGCAAAATCGTATCCATTGGGGCGGTGACGGTAGTGGGGAAATAACTCGTGACCCCGTGCCGCGCCAGCAGTTGCTCGATGGCCGGCAGCGCCTCAGCGTCGTCGTCCATGACATCGAACCCCGCGCTGCCGTGAATGTGAAGATCAACGTAGCCCGGCGCCATCACGCCATCGCCGAAGTCGGACACAGAAACTCCGGCGGGAAGCTGGCGGCTGCTGCGGGAAGAAATTTCGAGGACGCGTCCTTCGTCGATGAGCACGAGAGGATGCTCGACGGCGCCGGTCGGAGTCAACAGCTTTCCAGCAGTAAGAGCCAGCATAGAAACGTTTTAATAGCGGCAATTCGCGGCTATGACCAAGATTGTAGCAGGACTCGCGGGCGCGGAATCAGCGTCGGCACCAGCGTCGGCACGAGACCGCACCGGGCAGCCCAACGGAGAAAATCACCAACCGCAGAATGCTATACTGTCTAGGTTCGAGACGCCACGCATTCCCGTGGCGGCTCAGTCGGGGAGTGGCTCAGCCTGGTAGAGCACCTGGTTCGGGACCAGGGGGTCGGAGGTTCAAATCCTCTCTCCCCGACCAAATATTTTGCAATCAATCAATTGCGGTGTTTGTGAGATACGCGTCAGACGTGTAGTTCGACGGTTCCAGGTCCTATCTTACCGGCCCGCTGCTGTTCACAATCAATGACTTAGGAATTGAAATGAACCCCTAGCGGAAGAACCAGGGGGTCGAGGTTCAAAATCCTCTCTCCCGCCAAATTCTAAAGCACTTATCGGAACTCTCAGTGGGCGCAATTGGGCGCAATTCAGGAAGGTGATCGAGCCACTGCTGAACCGTACGCAGATCAACGCCAGCCCAGAGTAATCGCGTGGCGAATGTCGATCCAAAACGTCAGGCCAACGCCGGGCCGTCTCCCAAGTTTTGGGATTGGCACGTGCGTCCGTTTTGATCCGAAAGCTGAAGCGGCTTGGCTCAGAGCACGCGAAGTCAAAACCGCTTCGGCACTCCATCATCCCAACATCTGATCCGTCCACAAGATTGATGAGCAGAACAGCCAGGCATTCATTGCCATGGCATTTCTCGATGACGTGACGCCTTCAGTCGCCTGAAGTTGTTCCACTTGACGTTAGTCGCTATTTTGTTATAGTTACCCTCATATTTCACGGACGCTGCGATAGGGGACGTCCCGGCGATCGATACAGGAGGAAAGAGGCCATGGCTGATGCGCTCGTGACACGGAATGCAGCCGCAGAGACAGGTGACGAGCGGCCCGAGGTCGGGCTTCGGGAGCGGAAGAAAGCGCGCTTGCGGCAGCAGATTATCGACACCTCGATCAAGCTGTTTCGCAAGCACGGATACGAGGGCACCCGGATCGACGACATCGTGCAACTGCTCGAAATCAGCCAGCCCACCTTTTTCCGGTATTTTCCCAGCAAGGATGCGGTTCTACGCGAGGTGGGAGAACGCGGGTATGCCTGTATCTGCGAAAGGCTGCGTTCGGAGCTTTCGAGCAATGCGGGGACGGGCGAGCGTTTGCAGCGGCTGTACGTGACCATGGCGCGGGAGGTGGAAGCTGACCGGCAACTGTGGCAAGCGGTGGTGTTGTCGGGCGCCATGGATCCGGTGCGATCCTCGGAACTGCGGGGGCACGAGGAGGCTGCCGTCAGCGTGCTGCGGGAAATTCTGACGCAGGGACAGAAGCGGGGCGAAGTAACGCACGCGTTTCCGGTCGTGCATCTGGCGGAGTTCATGGAAGGGCTTTACAACACTGTGGTGCGGCAATGGGCGGTGGATCTGACCGGGCCGCATAAGCTCACGGACCGGGTGCGGAGCGCGGTGGAGTTTTTCTTGCGCGGCGTCCGGCCGTAAGGTTTTCCGGGATCGCGCCAGCACTTTCTTTGTTGGTGTGGCAGGCCTGTTAGAGAGGAGAACGCGATGAAGGCCGCTGTTCTGCACGCATTCAAGACACCGTTATCGCTGGAAGAGGTGGCCCGGCCGGAAGCTGGTGCGGACGAGGTCTTGATCGAGGTGGAGGTTTGTGGTGTGTGTCATTCCGATCTGCACGTAGCCGACGGAGACTGGACGCAATTGGCCCGCATCGTGAAGAAACCGCTGATCCTCGGACACGAGATCGTAGGCCGGGTGGTGGAGCGGGGCGCTGCGGTCAAGAGTGCCCAGGTGGGAGAACGGGTCGGGGTGCCGTGGGTGCAGTGGACGTGCGGGCAATGTGAGTTTTGCCGCGAAGGCAACGAGAATCTGTGCGTGCAGCAGCGCATCACGGGCGTGATGGTGGATGGCGGATATGCGGAATATGCGAAGGCTCCCGCCAGCCACGTAGTCAAGATTCCTGAAACGCTTTCCTCGGAGCAGGCGGCGCCGCTCCTTTGTGCGGGAGTCACGGTTCATCGCGCCCTCAAGCAGGCCAAGATTCGCGCCGGGCAGCGGCTGGCTGTTTTCGGCGTGGGCGGACTCGGCCACATTGGCGTCCAGATTGGCCGGGCAGCGGGAGCGGAAGTGACCGCGATCGATATTTCCGAAGAAAAGCTCGCGCTGGCGAAATCGCTGGGCGCCTCCCGAACGTTGAACGCCGCAACCAGCAAAGTTGTTAAGGAAATACGCGGTTCCGGCGGGGTGCACGTTGCCCTGGTCACCTCGGCGGCCAAGTCCGCGTACGACATGGCGTTCCCTTGTGTGCGACCGACAGGAATGCTGCTGGCAGTGGGATTGCCCGCACAGGATATCGCGTTTCCGGCGATTATGATGGCGGCTGGCGAGATTCAGATCAAAGCTTCCTCCGTGGGCACCCGTGAAGATCTGCGCGAGGTTCTGGCGATGGGGGCAGCCGGGAAGGTCCATTGCCAGGTCACCACGCGTCCGCTCGCCGAGGTCCAAGAGGTTCTGGGGCAACTGAGCCGCGGCGAGATCTCGGGGCGGGTGGTGCTTCGAATGTAGTAGATCTGCAATCGAGTTTGTTGACGTTAGCGACGACAACATGATATTAGCTATCACTTTTGCGTGGCGCTGCCGCCCGGAAAGGCCGTTCTCGGGGTGAATGTCAAACAACTTTTCGACCTGAACGGACGCGTGGCCATTGTTTCGGGTGGCTCGATGGGTCTGGGTCGGCAGATGGCCGAGGGTCTGGCGGAGATGGGGGCGAATCTGGTGGTCTGCGCCCGCAAGAAGGAGCGCTGCGAGGAAGCCGCGGAAGCGTTGCGCAACCTGGGCGTGCAGACGCTGGCGTTGGGATGCGATGTGAAAGACAAAGGGACGATTCAGCAAGTCGTGGAGGAGACGCTCGCAAAGTTTGGCCGCATCGACATCCTGGTTAACAACGCCGGCGTGTCGTGGGGAGCTTCGGTGGAAGAAATGACGCTGGAGCAGTGGGACAGAGTTCTCTCCACCAACTTGACCGGCACGTTTCTGTTTTGTCAGGCGGTGGGGAAGACTATGGTCGCGCAGGGGTCGGGCAAGATCATCAATATCGCATCGGTGGCGGGTTTGAGCGGAGGGTCGGCGGAACTGCAGGCGATCGGGTACCACGCGAGCAAAGGCGGCGTGATCGCGTTCACCAAGGATCTGGCGTGCAAGTGGGCGCCGCACAACATCCAGGTTAATGCGATCGCACCGGGATGGTTTCCGACGCATATGTCGAGCTGGGTCATCGAGCACCGTAAGGATTCCCTGCTGGCGAAGATCCCCCTGGGCCGCTTTGGCGGCGATCACGATCTGAAAGGCGCAGCCGTGTTTCTGGCATCGGACGCTTCGGCGTACGTGACCGGGCACGTGCTGGTTGTCGATGGAGGCCAGACGGCCTGCTAGAACAAAGTCTTATGAATGTTCCGCTGACACCCGTTCGATTTCTTCGGTACTCAGAAGAGCAATTTCCTCGCAAGACGGCGGTGGTGTGCCAGGACCTACGGTTTACCTATGCCGAATTTGGCGATCGTGTGGGGCGTTTGGCGGGAGCGTTGCGTGCCGCGGGACTGAAGGCGGGTGATCGCGTAGCGTTTCTCAGTCTGAACTGCCATCGGCTGCTGGAAGCCTACTTCGGAGTTCTGGAAGCGGGCTGCATTTTGCTTCCGCTCAACTATCGCCTGGCAGCGTCGGAGCTTACCTACATTCTGAATGATTCCGGAGCGACGGCGCTGTTCCTAGAAAAAGAGTTTGTTGGTCTTGTCGATTCGTTCCGGCGGGACCTGAAAACTGTGCATTCGTTTCATCAACTCGAGGGAACGCCGCAAGCAGGATGGCTCACCGCTCAAACCTACGAGCAGTTGCTGGCCTCCGCCCCACCCTTCCGCGGAGACTTGATGGAGTTTGACGAAAATTCCGTGGCGGAAATTTTCTACACCAGCGGAACCAGCGCCAACCCGAAGGGTGTGATGCTCACGCATCGGAACGTGTACCTGCACGCGATGAGCATCGCTTTGTATCATCACTCCCGCTTTGCGGACGTGATGCTGCATACGATTCCTTTGTTTCACGCCAATGGCTGGGGAGTTGCGCACACGATCACGTTCGTGGGCGGGACGCATATCATGCTGCCGCGTTTTGTGCCGGAGGAAGTATTCCGGCTGGTGGAACGGGAGAAAGTGAGCGCGCTGAGCCTGGTGCCGATTATGGCCACCGCGCTGGTGCATTCTCCGGTGCGTCCTAAGTACGACCTGAGCAGCGTGCAGTGGTGCCTGATCGGAGGCGCGGCATCTTATCCGGCGCTGATCCGGGACGTGGAGCAGAGGTTGGGATTTAAATGTTTTTCGTCGTACGGGCTGACAGAATGTTCGCCCGGGCTGACGACTGCCGAACTAAAACCGGACATGCAGTGCACTCCCGAGGAGCGGTGGGTACTGCAGTCCATGACCGGCTATGCCTATCCCGGGTGTGAGGTTCGGGTGGTTGACGCGGAAGACACGGACGTGGCGCACGACGGGGTGACGATGGGAGAAATCATTGCCCGCAGTGACGGAGTGATGGTGGGCTACTGGCAACAGCCGGAAGCCACAGCCGAAGCTTTGCGTGGCGGATGGTTTCACACCGGCGATATGGCCGTGATCGCGGAGAACGGATACATCCTGATCGTGGACCGCAAGAAGGACATTATTGTGAGCGGCGGGGAAAACATTTCGTCGCTTGACGTTGAAAAAGCGCTGTTGGCGCATCCTGGCGTTTACGAAGCCGCAGTGATTCCCGTGGCTGACCAGAAATGGGGCGAGGTGCCGAAGGCGGTGGTGGTGGCGAAGCCGGGATGCCAACTCAGCGAAGTGGAATTGATCGAGTTTTGCCGCTCGCGCCTGGCCCACTACAAGTGTCCGCAATCGATTGAATTTTGCGAGAGCTTGCCCAAGACCGGGACGGGAAAGGTTCTGAAAAGGGAGTTGCGCAAGAAGTACCAGGGTGGACCGGTAACGCTCGGTTCGGATGGTTGAGCGGACGGTGCTGAGGAGAGCCGGATGGATTTGAATCTGACTGCGCAAGAAAGGCAGTTCAGCGACAGGAGTGTCCTATGAGCAACCTCGTGAGAATCAGTAGAGATAATGATGTCGCAATCCTTACCATCGACAACCCACCGGTGAACGCTCTCAGTCCGGGCGTGCCGGAAGGGATCTGGGCGGCGATCGATGAGATGAATGGCGACCCTGCTATCAAGGCGGCGGTGGTAATCGGCGGTGGCCGCACTTTTGTCGCCGGCGCCGACATCAAGGAATTCGGCAAAATGACTTCGGGAGGACCCCGCAGAAGCCTGCTTCCCCTGCTGCTTCACATTGAGGACAGCGGCAAGCCGGTGGTGATGGCGATTCACGGGACCGCGTTAGGCGGCGGACTGGAACTGGCCATGGCCGGCCACTACCGGGTCGCGTCGCCTACGGCGCAGGTGGGTCAGGCGGAAGTAAATCTGGGCATCATTCCCGGGGCCGGTGGAACGCAGCGTCTGCCCCGCCTGGTAGGTGTCGCCAAGGCTGTCGAAATGTGTGCCGGGGGCAAGCCGGTTTCCGCACGCGAGGCGGCCGCTCTTGGACTAATCGATCGTTTGATCGAAGGCGACCTGCTCGCTGGGGCGGTGGCTTTCGCACGCGAAATCGCCGACAAGCCCGCGCCGAAAACTCGGGTGCGAGCGGAGAAGTTGGGAACGGCTGCCGAGAACGCGGCGATTTTTGCGGCGGCGCGCGACGCAGCCGGCAAGAAACAACGGGGGTTGAAAGCTCCCCTCGCGGCGATCGATGCGGTGGAGGCTGCGACCAAATTGTCATTCGAGGAAGGCTGCCAGGCCGAGGCGAAACTCTTCACCGAATGCCTCTTCTCCGATCAGTCGAAGGCGCTCATCCATGTTTTCTTTGGCGAGCGCGAGGTGGCGAAGATTCCCGACATTCCGAAAGAAATTCCGGTGATCCCGGTGAACCAGGTGGCGATCGTCGGCTCCGGAACGATGGGCGGAGGCATCGCGATGGTGTTTGCCAACGCGGGCATTCCGGTGCTGCTGAAGGACGTCGATGAGGCGACACTCAATCTGGGGATGGAAAAAATCCGGAAGAACTACGCCAGTTCGGTGCAGCGCGGGCGTTTCACGAAAGCGTTCGTGGACGAACGCTTGCAGTTGATCACGCCAGTGTTCAACTACGATGCGTTCTCCGGTGTGGACATGGTGATCGAGGCGGTTTTCGAAGGGATGGCGCTGAAGAAGACGGTGTTCGCGGAGTTGGACCGCGCCTGCCGGCGGGGCGCGATTCTGGCGAGCAACACTTCGACACTCAATATCGACGAAATCGCCGGAACCACGTCGCGGCCGGAAGCGGTAATCGGAACTCACTTCTTCAGTCCGGCCAACGTAATGCGGTTGCTCGAGATTGTGCGCGGCAAGAAATCGAGCAAAGAAGTGATTGCCACCTGCATGCAACTATCCAAGAAGCTGGGCAAGATTGGGGTACTGGTGGGAAACTGCCGCGGCTTCGTCGGCAACCGCATGTTTGGGCCGTATCGGCGGGAAGCGCAGTTCCTGATCGAAGAAGGAGCGGAGGTAGAGGCGGTAGACAAGGCGCTCGTCGACTTCGGCATGGCCATGGGACCGCTGGCAACGGGGGACCTGGCAGGTCTCGACGTGGGCTGGCGCATTCGCAAAGAGTACCGCCACCTGGAAAAACCCGGAGTCCGCCAACCGTTCGCCGAAGACCGTCTTTGTGAACTGGGGCGGTACGGCCAGAAAACGCTGAAGGGATGGTACCGGTACGACGAGAACCGGCGCGCCAGCGCGGATCCCGAGGTAACCGCCTTAGTGCGGAAGGGTAGCGCGGACGCAGGAATCCCGCAGCGACAGATTTCCGCGGGGGAGATCGTCGATCGTTGTATCTATGCGCTGGTGAACGAGGGAGCGCGGATTCTGGAAGAGGGATACGCGCTGCGGGCAGTCGACATCGACATCATTTATCTCAACGGGTACGGTTTCCCCGCCTATCGGGGCGGGCCGATGTGGCATGCCGACACGGTGGGATTGCAAAAGGTCTACCAGCGAGTTTGCGAATTCCACAAACAGCACGGAGAACTGTGGGCGCCGGCTCCTCTTCTGCAGCGCCTGGCGGAAGAGGGCAAGACGTTTGCCGATTTCGACAAGGAGCAGGTTGCGGCCGCATAGGGTTCTGAACCTGCAAGGGACAACGACGGCGAGAGGGAAACTCGCTGTGCGTATGACAAAGACATAGGAGACATCATGAGGGAAGCAGTCATTGTGGCCAGTTCGCGCACGGCGCTGGCCAAGTCATTTCGCGGATCGTTCAACATGACGCGTCCAGATGAACTGGCGGCGCACTGCATCCAAGATGTGCTGCGCAAGACACCCCAGCTCGATCCGCGCGAAGTTGAAGATGTCATCCTGGGCTGCGGACAGCCCCATGGCCCGCAGGGACACAACATCGCGAGAGTTTCCGCCATGCTGGCGGGGCTGCCTACTTCGACCGGCGGCGTCACCGTCAACCGGTTTTGCTCTTCCGGTCTGCAGTCGATCGCGCTGGCCGCGTACCAGATCGTGAGCGGAGGCAGCGACGCGTTGATCGGGGGCGGCGTGGAGAGCATCAGTCTGATTCCACGCAATTACGATCCGAATCCCCGGCTTCTCGAGCAGATGCCGGGCGTGTACATGGTGATGGGGGACACTGCCGAGGTCGTGGCCAAGCGCTACAAGATCAGCCGGCAAGTGCAAGACGAGTACTCGCTCCTGAGCCAGCAGCGTACGGCTCGCGCCCAAAGGGAAGGCTTTTTCCAGGGGGAAATCGCTCCTATGAAAGCGGTGCGCGCGACCCTGGACAAGAAGACCGGCGAAGTGATCACGAAGGAAGAGGTATGCGCGGACAAGGATGAATGCAATCGTCCGGACACGACGCTCGAGGGTCTCTTGTCGCTGAAACCGCACTTTGACCCGACGAGCGGCCAGGGCACGGTTACGGCGGGAAATTCCTCGCAGCTGTCCGACGGTGCTTCGGCCACGCTGGTAATGTCTCGGCAGCGCGCCGACCAGCTTGGCATTCCCTACAAACTGGTTTTTCGCGGTTTCCAGGTGACCGGTTGCGATTCCGACGAAATGGGAATCGGACCGGTTTTCGCGGTACCGAAATTATTACAGCGCACCGGAGTGAAATTCAGCGACGTCGACCTCTGGGAACTCAATGAAGCCTTCGCGGTGCAGGTGGTCTACTGCCGCGATCGCCTGGAAATCGATCCGGAGAAATTGAACGTGAACGGTGGTTCGATCTCGATTGGGCACCCCTTCGGCATGACCGGGTCGCGGCTGGTGGGAACGCTGGCGAACGAAATGGCGCGGCGCAAGAATAAAGCGCGCTACGGAATTGTCACCATGTGCGTAGGCGGCGGGCAGGGAGCGGCCGGGTTGTTTGAGCGCGCGGGCTGAGAGAGGGGAAGCGCATGAGCCACATTATCCTCGTGCGCCGTGGGCAAGCATCTCTTCTGGAGCGGGACTATGACAAGCTCTGCGCGAACGGCGAGGCGCAGGCTGGGTTGCTGGGGGAGTATTGGTCGCGGCGGGGCGTGGTTTTTGGCGGCGTCTATTCGGGCCCACGTGTCCGGCAACTGGAGACGGCCCGGATCGTTGCCGAAGCGTATCGCAGCGCCGGTCTTTTTTTTCGAGAGACAGTGGTCATGAGCGAATTCGACGAATATCAAGCGGAGGCGGTGCTGCGGGAATGCCTTCCGCAACTACTGCAGGTGAATGCCGAGATCAAAGAATTGCACTGCGCGTATGAAGATTCCAGGGAATCCAGTGAGTCCGGTGACCGGCGCAAGACTTTTCAGAAGCTGTTTGAGGCGGTGATTAGCAAGTGGGTGGCTGGAGAAACCGCGGCGCCCGGCATTGAATCCTGGCACGAGTTCGGTTTGCGGGTGGAGCGAGGGCTGGTGCAAGTGGTGCGCGACACCCCTCCGGCAGCGAGCGCGGTGATCTTCACATCGGCGGGAACGATTGGCGCGGCGATGCGCCGGGCCCTGCACTTGTCTGCCGAGGACACACTGCGGCTGACCTGGATGTCGCGCAACGCTTCGTTCAGCGAATTTTTGGCTTCGGGCGAGCGTTTTACGCTGAGCACGTTCAATGCACACCCGCATCTCGAAGGAGACGGGTTGCTGACGTACCGATAGCGGATACAGGAATCGCAAGTATGGTGGCACTTTGCGATCAAGCGGGAATGGTGAGAGCAGGCGAAGAACTTGATCTCGCCCGGCTGCGGCCGTTTCTGCTGGAGCACTTCGGCGACAGCGGACCGGTTTCCGTCGAACAATTTCCCAGCGGCCACTCCAATCTGACGTACCTGGTGCGGCTGGGTAACGAGCGAGCGGGTAACCGGGAAGTTGTCTTGCGACGCCCGCCCTTTGGCAGCAAGGTTCGGTCCGCGCACGACATGGGGCGCGAGTATCGCGTGCTGTCGAAACTACACACCGCTTATCCCGTCGCGCCGAAGGCGCTCCTCTATTGCGACGATCTGTCGATTCTCAATGCGCCCTTCTATCTGATGGAGCCGATTCGAGGAATGATCGTGCGCCGCGAGCTTCCTCCCGGTGTGTCCTTTCCACCAGAGACCGCGCGGCGATTGAGCGAAGCGTTCCTCGATAACCTCGCGCGTCTCCACCGACTGGACTACGCCGCGATCGGCCTGGCTGATTTGGGCAAACCGCAAGGCTATCTCGAACGCCAGGTCAAGGGCTGGATCGAGCGCTACCACAATTCGAAAACGCACGACCTGCCGGAAGTTGAACGCATTTCCGCCTGGCTCACCGAACGAATGCCGGCCAGCCATGAGACGGCGCTTATTCACAACGACTACAAGTATGACAATGTGGTGCTCGATCCCGGCGACGCGACGAAGATCGTGGGTGTTCTGGATTGGGAGATGTGCACGCTAGGGGACCCGCTGACGGACCTGGGGACGACCCTGGCCTACTGGACCGATCCGCAAGATCCGGAAGAACTCCAGGAAATTCGCAGCGCGCCGACCACGTTACCGGGCACACTGACGCGGGCGCAGTTGGTCGAGCGCTACGCGGCTGCGACCAGCCATGATCCCGGCGACATGATCTTCTATCTGACGTTTGCCCGCTTCAAAGTCGCCGTCATCATTCAGCAGATCTACTACCGGTTCGCCCAGGGATTGACGCAGGATGAGCGCTTCGCGGTCATGCCGGAGAGAATCCGGACTTTGGCGCGCGCCTCATGGCATTGCGCAGAAAGCAGGACGATATGAGTGCCCGCTGCGCCATAGCGCGGGCCAAGGCGGGAATGATCGAGCGGCGCCGGTCACTGCGGGTAATACCGAACCAGCCACTCGGCCACACAGCAGGGTTTGGCAGAGGACTGACTCTCGACATGGATGAGGAAGGCGGCATCCACAAACTCGGGCGATTCCTTCGCCGAAAGCAGAGTGACGCGGGCGCGAATCGGCGAACCGGCTCGAACGGCCGAAGGAAACCGAACCTTATTCAGGCCGTAGTTGACAGTCATCGTAACGCCCGAGCGGATCTGAATTGCCTGTTTGAGAAAGTAGCCCAACAGCGAAAGAGTCAGAAAACCATGGGCTACGGTGCCGCCGAAGGGCGATTCGCGCTGGGCGCGCTCCGGGTCCAGGTGAATCCATTGGCGGTCCTCGGTGGCGTCGGCAAATTTCTGGATACGATCCTGCGTGACGACGAACCAGGCTGTCGCGGGGAATTCGCGTCCTTTGCACTGTTTCAGAGAATTCAGATTTTCAATCTCAAAAGGCGGCATAGGAGTATTTCATGACGACATTAACAGACATCCCGCGCAAGACAAGGGGAACGGCGTTTCTGATCGAAGAATCGGCGCCCCAAGACATTTTTACGCCTGAGGACCTGAGCGACGAACATCTCGCCGTCGGTCACATGGTGGATGAATTCTGGGCTAACGAAGTGGAGCCGAATCTGCCGGCGATCCGCGAAAAGAAGCCGGGCGTCGCGATGGCGGTGCTGCGCAAATCGGTGGAACTGGGTCTGACCGCGATGACGATCCCGGAGGAATATGGCGGCATGGCAATGGATCTGCCGTCACTGATGGTAACGGCCGAACGCATGGGGCGAGACGGCTCTTACGGAGGATGGCACTCGGCGCACACTGGCATCGGCACGCTGCCCATCGTCTACTTTGGCAGTGAGCAGCAGAAGCGAAAATATCTGCCGAAGCTCGCCAAACTCGAAATGCTGGCCGCCTATGCGCTCACCGAGCCTCTGGCGGGGTCGGATGCGCTGGCGGCACGGACGCGAGCCGATCTCTCCGCGGATGGAAAACACTACATGTTGAACGGCCAGAAGATGTGGATCACGAACGGCGGCGCGGCCGACCTCTTCACCGTATTTGCCAAGGTTGGGGGAGAAAAGTTTACCGCGTTTCTGGTCGAGCGGAACTTTCCCGGTGTAAGCAGCGGGGCGGAAGAACACAAAATGGGCATCACGGGCAGCTCCACTACCGCCGTGTATCTCGACAACGTTCCGGTGCCGGTGGAAAACGTGTTGGGAGAGATTGGGCGCGGTCACGTGATTGCATTCAACATCTTGAACATCGGACGCTTGAAGCTGGGTCCGGCCATGGCCGGAGCCGCGAAGAACGTGCTCGCGATTTGCATCAAGTATGCCAAGCAGCGCAAGGCCTTCGGCTCGGCCATTGCCGAGTTCGGCGCGATTCAACACAAGCTGGCGGAAATGGCGATCCGGACTTTCGTGGCGGAGTCGATGGCTTGGCGCGTCGTGGGACTGATTGAAAATCAAATGCACGGCGCGTCCGCAGAATCCACCGGCGGTTCTCAAGAGCTGAAAGCCATCGAGGAGTTTGCCGCGGAGTGCTCGATGGTCAAGGTCTACGCCGCCGAGATGTTGGACTACGTGGTCGATGAAGGAGTTCAGATCCACGGAGGCTACGGATACCATCAGGACTATGCGGTGGAGCGCTACTATCGCGATTCGCGGATCAACCGTCTGTTTGAGGGGACCAGCGAAATCAACCGGTTGGTGATCACGGGCATGCCGTTGAAGCGCGCGGCCCGGGGACTTCTACCTCTGTTCGAAGCCGCCCGCGCCGTCCTGCAGGAGACCGAATCGCCAGCAGCGGCCGGCAAGTCCGACGATGCGGAGCTGAGCCTGGTCCACAACGCGAAGAAGATCGCACTGCTGACGCTGGGAGTTGCGCACCAGAAGTACGGCGCGCAACTGGACCAACAGCAGGAGATCATCATGAACCTGTCGGACATCATCATGGAAGTGTTTGCGATGGAGTCAAGCCTGCTGCGCAGCCGGAAACTGGCGGCGGCCGGCGGCGGAGTCAATGCGGCGGATGCCTGCGCCGTGTATTTGCGCGATGCCTTGGGCAGTGTCGAACTCTCGTCGAGGACGGTGCTGAGCGCCTGCGCGCAGGGCGACGAACTACGACGAAACCTTTCCCGCTTGCGCGGGTACGCCAGTCACGATCCAGTGAATGCGATCGCACTGCGGCGCCAGATCGCAGGGCGGCTGCTGGCGAGCGAACGGTATACGGTCTGAAGATGGGGAATTGGCAACGAAGGAGGCAGCGTGGCACTCACCAATCATAAGTTTCTGCTGGCGGCGCGTCCGGTAGGAATGCCGAAGCGCAGCGACTGGACCTACACGGAAGAACCCGTCGTGGAGCCGAAGGAAGGCGAACTGCTGGTCAAGCTCTTGTACATCTCACTGGACCCGGCGATGCGCGGATGGATCAACGAAGCGCGCTCCTATATGCCACCGGTTGGCATTGGAGAAGTGATGCGGGCGCTGGGCGTGGGGATCGTGACCGCGTCGCGCAATCCGCACTTTGCGGTGGGTGATCACGTCTCCGGATCGTTCGGAGTACAAGAGTACGCGCTGACCGACGGCCGGGGAGTAACGAAGGTCGACCCGAGGATCGCTCCCCTGCCAAAGTACCTCAGCGTATTTGGCATGACGGGCATGACGGCGTATTTCGGGCTTCTCGACACGGGCCAGCCGAAGCCGGGGGAGATGGTGGTGGTCTCGGCTGCAGCGGGAGCCGTGGGCGCGGTGGTGGGACAGATCGCCAAAATCAAGAACTGCCGGGTGGTCGGCATCGCAGGAGGGGCGGAGAAGTGCCGCTACATCGTGCATGAACTGGGCTTCGATGCGGCCATCGACTACAAGTCCGAAGATGTGAAGAAGTTGCTCCGGCAGCACTGCCCGGACGGCATAGACGTCTATTTTGACAACGTGGGCGGCGCGATTCTAGATGCGGCACTGGCGCAACTGGCGCGCGGCGCCCGGATTGTAATCTGCGGGGCGATCTCCCAATACAACAACACCGGCCCGATCGCGGGACCCAGCAACTACCTGTCTCTGCTGACGAATCGCGCCACGATGAAGGGAACGCTGGTGTTGGATTACGTCGATCGCTATGCGCAAGCCGGAGCGGAAATGGCAGGATGGATGGCGGCGGGCAAGCTCAAATCGCGCGAGGATATCGTGGAAGGACTCGCAACCTTTCCCGAAACTCTGCTCAAGCTTTTCAAGAGTGAGAACTCGGGAAAGCTTATGTTGAAAGTGGGCTAGGCTGACCAACGGAGAGCCTCTGATGGCATTCGTCGAGAATCAAGGGTCCAAGATTTATTGGGACGAACAGGGGCAGGGAGCCCCGGTTCTCCTGATCATGGGCCTCGGGTATACGTCGGCCATGTGGCATCGCACACGACCGCTGCTGGCGCAACATTTCCGCACGATTGCGTTCGACAATCGAGGCGTAGGCCTGAGTAACGTTCCTCCCGGGCCCTATTCGATTGCCACCATGGCATCGGACGCAGCCGCAGTTCTGGATGCCGCCGGCGTCGCCCGCGCCCACGTGTTTGGCGTTTCGATGGGCGGCATGATTGCGCAAGAATTCGCGCTGCAATATCCGGCGAGGACGCACTCGTTGATTCTGGGCTGCACCTCACCCGGCGGACCTTCGGCGGTGCTCGCCGAGCGTAAGGTGGCCGACATGCTGATGGCGCGCGGCATGACGCTGGAGCAAGCGCGCGAAGCCATCCTTCCCTATATCTATGACGCAGCTACGCCGCGAGAGAAAATCGAGGAAGATGTCAGCCTGCGCCAGCGTTGGCTCCCCACCCCGGCAGGATATATGGCACAACTACGGGCGATCCTGGCGTGGGAGAGCTACTGCCGAATCGCTCAGATCACGGCGCCGACGCTGGTCATCCATGGAAAGTCGGATGCGCTGGTGCCCCCGGGCAACGGGGAGTTGATCGCGAAGCGGATTCCCGGCGCAAAACTCGTCCTGCTCAAGCACGCGAGTCACTTGTTTCTCACCGACCAGACCCAAGTGGCGCACAAGGAAATTCTCGAATTTCTTTTGTCGCATGCTGACGGAGAGCCGGGCCGGAAAGCAGGAGGGTCATGAAGCGTTCCATGGGCGCAAGTGAACCTCCAAATCGACATTCTCCGCAGGCATACATCATCATCCATACAATTCATTTGATGAATTGATGAAACCCGGCTACGCTCCCGCCCCATGGGGAGATGCTGCGCTCTGAAATAGCAAGAGCGTGCGGGAATTGTTTGTTCTCATTGAGCAGATCCAAGAAACGAGGGAAGCTCGCTCGAAAACAATGCCGGCCGAGAAAGCAGTCAGCAGATTGGAAGAAAGCGGCTGGATGCTGGTAAGCGACCGGGCCTTTTGTGTGATTCAGACAAAGCCGGAGGTAGGGGGATATGTCCTCACGTATCCAAAAGGAGAATCCTATGAAGTCACTGGCATGTGCGGTTCTGTGCTTCGTATTGGCGAGCAGTGTGGCATACGCGCAGGGTGTGGGCGCCTCGGGCGATATCCAGGGAACCGTCACCGATCCCTCGGGCGCTCGTCTGCCGAAGGCGACCATAACAGTGGCAGACACACAAACCGGCCTGCGGCGCGCGGCAGTCACCGATGCCACGGGTCAGTTCCGAGTGCCAAACTTGGCCCCGGCAACCTATGACGTTAGTGTGCAAGTACCGGGCTTTGCCAACGCCGTCCGCAAGGGGGTGGTGGTGAGTATCGGGCAGACCGTCATCTCGGACTTCCAGTTGAAGGTGTCGCAAGTATCCACCGAGATCGCTGTGGCCTCGGAGGCGGCCGTCGTCGACACCGAACGGAGCAGCCAAGCGAACAGCGTGTCCGAGAGATATATAACCGACCTGCCCATTGGCCGGCGCGACTACCTCACCTTCACCTTGCTGATGCCGGGCGTCAGCAACTCCAACACCATCGCCAGTAATGCCGACTATCGTGTGAAACAAACTCCGCAAAGCGGACTATCCTTCTATGGAAGCAACGGACGCGGGAACAGCGTAACCGTGGACGGCGGCGAGGCCAACGATGACGCGGGTGGCGTCCGCCTGAACGTAAGCCAGGACGCGGTGCAGGAATTCCAGATCAACCGCAGCAACTATTCGGCTGAGCTGGGTGGGGCCAGCGGCGCCTCCGTCAACATTGTGACCAAGTCGGGCACAAACAACGTGCACGGCGGTGTTTATGGTTTCTTTCGCAATGATGCGATGGATGCCCGAAACCCGTTCGCTTTCAGTCCAGCCCTGGTGCCGGGAGGACCGTTCTCGCTGACCGCTGAAGGTCAGCCGATCAAGAATTCTCTCAGCCAACAGCAATTCGGCGGGACGATCGGATTTCCGATCAAGAAGGACAAAACTTTCCTGTTTGCTGCTTACGAAGGTCTGCGCTCCAATGCGCAGGACTCAGTCCCCTTGCTGACCAGCAGTAGCATCTTCGCTCCGACCGCAGGACAGCAGTCGATTGCGGGAGGCCTCACGGCCCAAGGCAACGTCACTCCGGTTCCGTGCCTGAGCGGCCCTGTGGGCGCCGCAGTGGCAGCAAAGCTAGGACTTCCCGCGCCCAATCCCTTCACTTTCCTGCCGGCGGCCACTTGTGCGGCCGTGCTGGGTGGGACTTTGACCGTGAACCCAGCCGCTGGCCCGCTTAACGATTTCGTCATAAACCAAATGGAGAAAGACGGCGGGGTGTTTCCGTTCCCCATCCGGCAACACGAGGGATCCGCCCGTCTCGATCACCGATTCAGCCAGGGCGACTCGGCCTTCCTTCGCTATAGCTTTGCGCACCTGGAGGAGTCCGACCCGGACGTGCAAGCTCTGATCGGCTTCTCACGCGGAACTTCCGTACTTAACTGGGACAGCACTCTGCAAGGCTCGTGGTTTCATCAATTCAGTTCGAATGCTATCAACGAAGCCCGACTGCAGTGGAACTGGTACCAATTCAACGTGGACACGAATGATCCCGGGGGACCCGGTCTGGACGTTCAGGGATATGGTTTCTTTGGGCGCCAAATCTTCTTACCCAGCCACAGTACAGTGCGCCGTTATGAGTTCGCCGACAATTTCACACTGATCCGCGGCCATCACAGCATGAACATGGGCTTCTACGAGTTGATTCGCGGCAACAACACCAATTCCGACACCTTCTTCGGCGGACGTTTTGAGTTCCTGCAGTTGCCCGGTGACCTGCTCAGCCCGTGCATGGAGTTGCCTATCCTTTGCAATCTCCCGACCACCGCTTCCTCCCCCATCAGTACCCTTCAGTCGTGGGGCTTCGGTTTGCCGGCGTTCTATGAGCAGGGCTTTGGCACGCCATCGTATACTATGAGCAGGCCGTTCACTGCCGGTTACTGGCAGGACGCTTGGCAAATCCGTCGAAACCTCACGCTGACCTACGGTTTGCGCTACGAAGTGGATTCGCAGTATGGGCCTCTCAGTACCTATAAGAAGGACGTTGCTCCCCGGGTTTCGTTTGCCTGGGACCCGCGCAACGACCAAAAGACGGTCGTCCGTGGCGCGTACGGGATCTTCTATTCGCCGATCTATGCGCAGATTCCCAATGTCGTGAAAACTCTGGGCAATGTGAACGATACACGGCAGATTGCCAATACCCTGGTATCAATCTTGGGCGTCTTTGGAACCTCAAATCCCTTCCAGAACTCCGCCGCGATCTACCAGGTCCTATTTGGGGAAGGTAAGATTGGGTGCGGCACACCTCCTGCCGGGCAGAACGCCTGTATCTCGGAGACGGATGTAACCAGTCCTCCAATCGGTCTCACAATCTCTAACACCGGCACCACCCTCCCGCCGGGAACTGTGCTCTTCTCCGGACAACCGAATTACCGGCCGCCGCAGTCGCAGCAGGCCTCGTTCGGCATCGAGCAGCAGGTCGGAAACAGCTTGTCTATCTCCCTCAACTACATTTACGTCCACACCACCCACCTGCCTTGGGCGGTGGATAAGAACCTGCTGCCGGGAGCGCCAATCGTTACCGGCATCCCTTGCTTTGCCGGAGGCCCGTCAACCTGCGGCGCGGACGGTCTTCCCACTAACGGCCTTCCTTTCCAGAATTGGGGAGCGGCGTCCTGTTTCGCCCCTGGCGAGACCTGTTTCGCGGATCCAACCCACGCGATTCTTCAGAACAATCAATATTCCTCCATCGCGAGCGCGGTTTACCATGGCGGAATTATAGAGGTGAAAAAGCGCTTCAGCGATCGCTACAGCTTGATCGCCAACTACACATACAGCAAAGCGATCGACGACTCCACGGATTTCAACAGCGATTACTCGGCGTTCGATCAGGTAGACTTCGCCGCCGAGCGCTCCCTGTCGGATTTTGATCAACGGCACAAAGTGGTGGTCGCGGCTGTGCTCGACAGCCCGTGGGAGCGGTCGCGCGCTTTTTCCGGTCTTGAGCTTGCTCCGATCGTGAGCTACAACAGCGGCCATCCCTTTAACCTGCTGGCTGGCGCGGACATCAACGGTGACGGTCATTTCACCAATGACCGTCCGCCGGGATCTCAACGCAACACCGGCCTGGGTCCCAATTACGTGGACTTCGACATGCGCTTGAGCTGGGCATTCAAGTTCGGCGAGAAGTACAGTCTGCGATTCACGGCCGAAGGATTTAACATTGCCAATCGGACAAACTACGCCAGCGTGAACAATATTGTGGGCTCTGATTTTGCTCCGCCATTCAACGTGCACGGTACGGCCAGTCTTTCGCCCAGCCAGCCGCTGGGCTTCACGGCAGCTCTTCCGAAGCGCGATATCCAACTCGGCGTGCGGTTGAGCTTTTAGGGAGGAACAGGCGGGAAACGCAATGCGTGGCTTTGCGATCTGATTCGGTGGAAAAGCTTTCCCACGGCATCCGCGATGCTTCGACATTCCTCATTGCTTGGGACAATTACGGGTGCTGCGTTTGCGCCGGAGCCCCGGACATCGACGGCTTCTCCAGCGGTCAAGCCGAGACCGAGCTCTTGGGCTTGTATTTCTTCAGTTCCAGCTTGGCAATCAAGGCGCGATGCACTTCGTCAGGCCCGTCCGCGATGCGCAATGTGCGGATCGTAGCAAACAGTTCGGCCAGAGGAAAATCGGGGGAAACGCCGGCGGCACCGTGCATTTGAATCGCCTGGTCGATAATCTCCAGGGCCATATTGGGAACGGCGACTTTGATCTGGGAGATTTCGCTGCGCGCGCCCTTGGTACCGAACTCGTCGAGCATCCAGGCCGCTTTTAGGGTGAGAAGACGGGCTTGCTCCAGCATAATGCGGGCGTTGGCAATGACATCGCAGTTGGCGCCCAGTTCGGCCAGAGGTTTGCCGAAGGCCACACGATGGAGCGAGCGGCGACACAAGAGTTCAAGCGCGCGTTCGGCTGCTCCCAGCGTGCGCATGCAGTGATGAATGCGACCGGGGCCGAGCCGGCCCTGCGCGATTTCGAAACCGCGCCCCGGTCCAGCGATGATGTGGTCGAGCGGTACCCGGACATTAGTGAAGCTAACCTCGCCGTGACCGAAGGGCGAATCATAAGATCCAAACACGGGCACCATGCGCTCAATCTTGACGCCGGGCGTGTCGAGCGGCACCAGAACCATGGAATGGCGCTGGTACTTGGTGGCAGAGCGATCAGTGATGCCCATGAAGATGAGCAGCCGGCAATGGGGATGGCCGACTCCAGAACTCCACCATTTCAAGCCATTGAGGACGACGTGATCCCCCTCGATGAGGGCCGTAGCTTGCATGTTCGTGGCATCCGAAGAGGCCACGCCGGGCTCCGTCATGCAGAACGCGGAACGAATCTCGCCGGCCAGCAAGGGCTTAAGCCAACGTTCCTTTTGTGCCTCCGAACCATACTTCACCAGCACTTCCATGTTGCCAGTATCGGGCGCGTTGCAGTTGAAAACCTCGGGGGCGATTGAGGAGCGGCCGGTGATCTCCGCCAGGGGCGCATACTCTGCATTGCTGAGGCCGACGCCATACTCCCGGTCGGGAAGAAACAGGTTCCACAAGCCGGATGCCCGCGCCTTCGCCTTCAAACTCTCCATAACCGGAGGCTGCTTCCAGCGGCGCCAGTCGGGAAGGTTCTGCAATTGCGCACAATACTCAGGCTCCGCTGGCAGGACATGCTCTTGCATGAACGCCGAGAGGCGCTGGACATAGCTCTGGGCTCTCGGTGACAGAGAAAAGTCCATTGGTAAGCGCTGACCCCGCAGACGTTCTAGCCTAGCGATTTTAGTAGGATTCTCCAAATGAATTCTATGAATCCTGTAATATATGCAGCGTGCATTTAAGTCAGGTCGACCTGAACCTGTTCGTGGTGCTGGAGGCCATCTACCGCGAGGGCAACATCACTCGCGCCGGCCAGCAACTGAACCTCACCCAGCCCGCGATCAGCCATGCGTTGAAGAGACTGCGCGACCTTCTACAGGACCCGCTGTTCGTCCGCCGCGGGGCGCACATGGTGCCGACGCCGTTCACCCGGAACATGATTGAGCAAGTGCGGCAAGCCCTGCAAATCCTGGAAGTAAACCTCGGCCAGAGCCACAATTTCGTTCCCGAACACACGCGGAGGAACTTTCACCTGTCGTTGTGGGAATACCTCGAGACCCTGATTCTGCCACCCTTGCTGGGGCGTCTGGCGCATACCGCCCCGGCAATGTCGATCACGACATCGCGAGTCAAGCGTAGGGATCTCGAGACTGAACTGGCAAGTGGTTCGGTCGATCTGGCCATCGACATCCCGATGACAATGAGTGATCGCATTCGGCAGAAGTGGCTCCTGAACGAACCATATGTGGTCATCGCCCGGCAGGGTCACCCGGCGATAGCAGACAAACTCGACCTGGATACGTATCTGGAGCAACGCCATATTCAGGTCTCCTCCCGGCGCCAAGGTCCCAGCCTGATCGATGTCGAACTCAGTCGGCGGGGGCTTCGCCGGCAGGTGTTTCTGCGCAGCCAACACACCTTCGCTGCCTGCATGGTGGTGAGTAAGACTGACATGCTGCTGACTTTGCCCGAGCGGCATGCGCAACTGCTGAACCCGGGTCTGATGAACCAGATGCATCTTTTCCCGCTCCACGCGCCGCGTCTGGAAGCCCATTTGTACTGGCACGAGAGTGTGGAGAATGATCCGGCAAACCGCTGGCTGCGGGAAGAAATCGAGAAGATCTTGGCCTCGGCACCGGGAGCGCTGCGCAGGGGCGGTAGCGCGCGGCGCCAGCATTCGCAGGCGGCCTGATCGCGCATCGAACTTTTCTTTGACGCCCAGTCCGTCAGAACAATTTGAGGAAGATGGCAATCTTGTCGTCGCTTGAGCAATCGTGTGCGGAATAGAGGAGGTACTGCTGGGCTTGGAAGCCGATACCGCCGCCCATTTCGGGCGGCTTAAGGAGGCGGGAGAGTTTACCCGCCGGGCGATGTTGCATCGAGATCAGCGCCCCGCGTGAGCGAGTGTTCGGCGCCATCGCCACTCCGGAAGGCATTAGATGGTGGGCCACAGAGGTAAAAGGCTCCGGTATGGCGGGCAGCGAACTGCGGCTCCGGTAGCGCCATGGCGAGATTAGTAATGATAAGTCGGCTTCTCGGAAGTAAGCGGCGGGCAGTCGAAGGGTTCCTCACGAATGACGGCAACTGGGAGGTAACTGTTAGGCGTTAGTCTACTCAGAACCCCGATCATTGAGTCCGATGTCACCACAGCTATGCCTGCCAAGATCGCTCTCCTGACAGGTCAGCGGAATAGGGTGGGGAGACTGTAGTTCTGCCGGCCCGGAGCCCTCGTTATTGAAGGACATCGAGCGCCCTGTTGAGTTGTGCGTCACTTCCGCGAGCAAGAGCTTCAGAGCTTCTGGATACGCAGTCAGTCAGCGACATGCTTGGTCGTAGGCCGTTCAGGGCGCAAGGGCGCATTTGAGTCTCCATCACTGATTCGTAAGCGCAACCAGACCAATCAGTTACAGACTAAACTCCTTACTTCGGGACCAGGGGGTCGGAGGTTCAAATCCTCTCTCCCCGACCATATCTAGTTGATTCGGTTGACTCAATTCTCGCGGTTCCTGCAAGTTTGTGATTCCAAACATTGAGTTTTGTGTCCCAGTTGTGTCCTAACGGCACGCTGGCGCAGCGACGCGTGTGCGTGAGCTAGCAGCAGATGCGTCACTTGGTAACCATCGCTGCAAGGGCGAAGGCAATTATTAAGGAGGAAATGATGTCGCAAGAAAACAGCAACACAGAAATATCCGTGACGCGGAGCACGGCGGACGGAACCAAAAGACCGAGCGAGGATGCCCGCGACTTGGGCCCGATGCAAGCCGGCCCATTCGTAATCGGCCGAATGGACAAAATCGTCGGCGAAGGCGGCGTGGAAGTGCCAGGCTATGTGGTCACCAAATATTCCGTGTGCTCGCGCTGAAAACGATTGTGCCAGCTCGGACGCCACAACACTGTCAGTAAGCGATACAAATCGACTTGCACTCCGTGTAGGCCTCGATCGCGCTGCGGCCATGTTCGCGCCCGATGCCAGACTGTTTGAAACCGCCAAAGGGCATGTTGGGATCGACCACATTGTGCGAATTGATCCATACGGTGCCCGCGTCCAGGCGCTCCGCCACGCGCAGGGCTTTGCTGATGTTGGAGGTCCAGACGCTTGCCCCCAGCCCGTAGACTGTGTTGTTGGCCTCGCGCACGACTTCTTCAAGATCGTCGTAGGGCTGAGCGATCAAGACGGGTCCAAACACCTCCTCGCGGGTCAGGGTCAGCGGCCGCCCAGTGGTGTTGGCGAACACGGTAGGTTGGACGAAGTAGCCATTCCGATCCGCAGCGTTACCTCCCGCCACAAGCTGGGCGCCTTCTTTCCGGCCCGTATCAATCAGCCGCAATACGTTTTCCCGCTGGCGCTGGGAAACGAGTGGCCCAATCTGGGTTGCCGGATCGAACCCAGAACCGATCACTGCATTCCGGGCGGCGTCGGCCACGCCTTCGACTACGCGCTCGAACTGCTTCTTATGCACATACAGACGGGATCCGGCGGTACAAACCTGGCCTTGGTTGAAAAAGATGGCCGCGCTGGCGCCCGCCACCGCCACGGCCGGATCGCAATCGTCGAGCACCACAACTGGGCTTTTCCCGCCCAGTTCCAAGGCAACCCGCTTCACGGTGCTGGCGCACTGCTGCCCGATCCAGATGCCGACCTCGGTGGAACCGGTTAAGGTGATCTTGTTAACGTCCGGATGTTGCACCAGAGCCGCGCCGGCAACGCTGCCGCTGCCTACAATGACGTTCAGCACCCCCGGAGGAAAGCCGGCCTCCAGCGCAAGCTCGGCAAAGCGCAGTGCTGTCAGGGGCGTGTCTGACGCCGGCTTAAGTACAACCGTACAGCCGCAAGCCAGGGCCGGAGCAATTTTCCAGACCGCCATCATAAGCGGAAAATTCCAGGGCACGATGGCGCCCACCACACCCACCGGTTGCCGCCTTACGATCGCCTGATACTTGGCGCCGGGCGGGAACGGGAAGGAAATGTCGATGGAATCGCCATGGATTTTCGTTGCCCAACCCGCCATGTAGCGCAACCACTGCACGCTTGCCCCCACGTCAACCGCCCGTGCCACACCCAGCAACATGCCCTGGTTGAGCGTCTCGAGCCGGGCCAGTTCGTCGGCATGTTGTTCCACGAGATCGGCGAGCTTCTGCATGAGCCGCTCGCGCACGGCCGGCAACATATCCCGCCAACTTCCATGGTGGAGCGCCGTTTTTGCCGATTGCACCGCTGCGTCGACATCAGCGGCCGTCGCCTGCGGCACGCGCGCAATCTCCTGGCCGGTCGCGGGATCATGGAGAGTGAATGTGCTATCGCCGGAGGCGGCCCGCCACTCGCCGTTGATGAACATGCGAGTTTCCAAATGGGAGAGATCGATTTCGGGAAAGGTAGTTGTGCTTTTCATGGCGTTTTATCCTTTTTCTCGGCAGTCACGCGCCCGGCAGCGGCTGTGCGTGCGGGGAGCTTCTCGTAATCGAGCCTTCAGTAGGAAGAAGGAACGGCTGGACTCCGTGTCGGCCGTTCCTTCCCGGTTTGTACTTCAAGTTGTACGCCCGTCACCGCCGATCCAACGCGGCGAATGCTTCTCGAAGTACATCGGCCGCACGATCCACATTTCCTTTGTCAAAAATCAGCGGCGGCGAAAGGATGATTTTGTGGGCAAGTGAGCGTACCAAAACGCCTCGCTCCTTGCAGTACTTGTAAATTGAGATCGGGAATGGATGCCCCGGTGGGTAGGCTTCCTTCGACTGCTTATCCATCACCATCTCAATGCAAATCATCAAGCCCTTGCCGCGCACATCGCCAACCGACGGGAAGGACAGAAGTTCCTTCTGCAACCTGCTCTGGAAGTAAGCTCCCTGCTTGCCGGCGTTATCGGTCAGTTTTTCGCGCACCACAATGTCCAGACTGGCGATGCCAGCGGCACAAGCCACCGGATGGCCGGTGTACGTGTAACCGTGCATGACCAGCGCATAGGGCGAATCGCTGTTCCAGGCTTCGGCGACGCGGTCATTCACAACCGTCGCCCCGAGCGGGATGTAGGCGGAACTAAGACCCTTGGCAAAGTTCATAATATCCGGCTTCACGCCCCAGCCACGGCAACCCAGGAAGGACCCAGTACGGCCGAACCCGGTGACCACCTCGTCGGAAATCAGCAGTATGTCGTTGCGATCGCAAACCTCCCGCACCAGCGGCCAGTAATTCGGCGGCGGCACGTGGACTCCGCCGGCCCCTTGCACCGGCTCGGCGATAAAGGCGGCGACCGTCTCTGGACCGTAATATTGGATATCCCGCTCCAGTTCACGGGCACAGATCTTGCCCAGTTCTTCGGGATCGTTCGTCCAGCGATTGCGATATAAAACCGGGCTTTCCACCTGGTGGAAATCCGCCATCGCGGGACCGTAAGCCAAACGATAGATATTGATGCCGGCGGCCGACATGGCCCCAAAATGCAGGCCGTGGTAAGCCTCTTTGAGCGAGAGGATTTTGACCTTGGTGGGCTTGCCCTTGAGTTTCCAGTACTGCCGCGCCAGCTTGAAGGAGGTTTCCGCGGCGTCCGATCCCCCGGAGGAGAACAGGACTTTGGCGGCGCGCTCCGGCTGCAACAGATCGATGAGCTTGGCCGACAGTTCAATGGAAGGCGGATTGCTCGTGCCCGCGAAGGTGGAGTAATAGGCGATGCGATTCAACTGATCGATGATGGCCTGATTCATCTCAGGCCGATTATGCCCAACATTGACATTCCAAAGGCCAGCAGTGCAATCCAGATAGGTGTTGCCGTCGATATCGCTGACATGGACCCCAGATCCGCTGGCGATAATGAGCGGTGGATCCGCCTCCGACATCCTCGGCGCAGTCATCGGATAAAAAGCGTACCTGGTATTGTTCTCCTTGATGGAGCTTGCTGGCGTGGCCTCTTGCAGGATTTGCGGATTCATTATTTCTCCTTCCGTCTCACTCGTTCGTGGCAATCATAGGGCAGGTCGCATGACACTCGCGTCTTGTAAGCGCCAAGTACTCACCGCAATTTTGCTGTCCCTTACGGACAGCCCATGTTTCGCTGCTCTAAGCAAAACTGCATCTTCAAAATGCATACCTTAACGCAAATTGGATCAGGCGCGGCGTGCCCACCACCTGGTTGATCTTTCCAAAAGTGGGACTGCCTCCGGCGCACTGTACTGGATTCGTGGGGAGGCAGGGCTCGACGTCGACAGGATACGCCGGGTTACCGAACGACGGAGTGTTCGAAAGATTGAAGAACTCCGCCGAAAACTTCAATTGCTGGCGCTCAGTGAGATGGAACGACCTGCTGACCGAGAAGTCCAGGTTTAACTGGCGCGGTCCGTGGAAACAGTTGCGCCCAACGTCACCATACCCAGTCGAGTTGTCAGGACTGTTGGGAGCGACGGGCGCCGGCAGGAATGCACTGGAGTTGAGGAAACCACCAAGGCGGCTCTCCGTACTCCCGGAACTAAGGGCGTTGGAGCAACTAAATCCAGGTGCGAAGTTGGGGGTCACCAAGTTGGGACTGCTCAGATAACCATACACGCCGCCGCCGGCGGAATCTATCACCGTGAAAGGAGCGCCGGACTGGAGGGTGAACACGCCGCTGAACTCCCAGTCGCCCAATGCCCGCCCGGCGAAGTCGTGGCGATTGGCAAAGAAAGGCAAGGTGTAATCATAGTTGGTGACCCAGCGGTGACGCCGATCGAAATCCGAAGGCCCGCGAGAGGCAGCTCCGGTGAGTTGATTGTTGAAGCGCGTGTCGAAAGCGACGGACGCCGAAGAGGTATCGTCCGTAGCCTTGGAATACGTATAGGCGCTCTGCATGCTGAGCCCCTTGGAGAAACGGTGGGAGACGGTTAAATCCAGGCCATGGTAGTGGGAGTTTGCGTCCTGACCGAACTTTTCATAGCCAAAGGGCGCACTGCCCAAGTAGGGGGAGCGCGCAACGACGTTGGCAAAAGTGTTCTGCGTAATGGTATAGGTCTGCCCAACGGGAAGTGGACCAGCCTTCACCGTCAGAGTAATCGGTTGCGTTGGGCTGGCCAGCACCGGCTGATTGGCATCATTCACTTCGCGCAAGTGCGTTCCCTTGGAGCCAAAGTAGCCGGCCTGGAGTGTCCAGTTCCTGCCGAGAGAACGTTCCACAGTGAGGTTCCATTGCTGCATGGTAGGTGATATGAAGCGCCGCGGAATCTGCGGCGCAAAGTCGAAAGTCACTTTCCCGGTAAAACAGGGAGTTGCGGTCGTGGGCGTAGCCAGGGAAATGTCATCGCAAAAGCCGTCGGCGCTAAAGCCCTCGAAGAGCGCTGGAGTGGGAACGGAATTGGCATTGATTTGACCGACGGCCGGCACCGGTCCAAATGGACCGTTAGCACTAAAGTAAGTGGCCAGCCCTCCGTTAAAATTGGGCCCTGCCGGCGCAACTTGGGGCATCGTCGGCGGGGTCAGGATCATGTTCTCCAAAGAACCGATATCTTCGCGGACCGTGTAAATGCCGTAGCCGGCGCGAATCGAAGTGGTGTGGTGGCCGCCGACATCGTAAGCAAAGCCGATGCGCGGCTGGTAAACGGTAGTGTAGTTGTTGTCCAGCCCCGACCGCTGTGCCGTGCCGGTTACGCCCGGCAGTTTGAACTGATCGATGCACTTGGGCCAGAAGAAGGGCTGCCCAGTCGTGGCCAGCAGGTTCGGATCAAAATTGCCCTGGTGGCAAAGGGCATCATAGGGCGCTCCATTCCAATCCACGCGGAAACCAAGGTTCACGGTTAAAGTCTTGGTAACGCGATAGTCATCCTGAGCGAACATGGAGAAGTTCGGGATCTTGTAATCATGATTGGCGAGGCCGCCGGCGACCAACGTTCCGGGAGCGAGGTCGCCCGTCAGGAAGTTCTGGAAACCGTTGTAGAAAGGAGCCCCGGGAACATAAGAGGTGCCGGGGGCAAAGAAGAGGAAACCGTCGTCGTCAATGGGATTGAAGCGGCGCACGTCGCTGTGATCAAACCCGCCGCCAAAGCGGAAATTGTGATTTGCGTGCACCCAGCTTAAGGTTTCGAGCAGGGAGATACCGTCCGAGAGGCTGGACATGGGAGTACTGGGGAAGGGGCCCATTTGTATTCCGAGATCGGCGAAATCCAGCCGGTAGATATCGGACGAGACGTTATTCGTGGGCCGGTTAATTCCCAAATCCTGTACGGTCACCGGGGCAATGTTCCGGAACTGGTAACTGATGACGTTGACACCGAAACGGATATCGTTCACCAGGTGGTCGGTAAAGAGATGAGTCTCCGCCAGACTGGCAAAGCGGTTGCGCAGCGGAATGTCAATGGGAAAGTCCAGATTGCTCTGCGAGCCGACGCCTCCGTTCAGCAGCTGGAATGAATCGCCGCCGAATGGCTGGTTCGTTTCCGAGTTGGAGAAGAAGAAGCGCTCGGCCAAGCGATCCTTACCGCCATGGAAGTCGCGGTCCCAGTTCGCGGTAAACTGATTGTCCGTAAATCGGCCGGGCAGGCTGACGCGGAAGGGAACGAGCGATCCGGGAGTTGTGCCGGAAGCTACCGAAGGCAGGGGAAAAATGTATCCCCCGGCGCCCGGGCCAAATTGGTTGCTCGGAAAGCTCAGAAGCTGGACGGCCATGGGATCCAGATTGGCTACGGGCACTCCAAAGTCGTTCGCCAACGCGGCCATATTAGAGACGCCGCGGTCCGCTGCTGGAATGTAGGGAAGGCTGGTGCTGATGATGGCCCCCGGAGAGTCGCCGCTCTGCTGGCGCGTGCCCTGGTAGTTGACGAAAAAGAAACCCAGCTTGGCATCCGGCCCGATGGGTCCACCCACACTTCCACCAAAAATGTTTTGTTTGATCACCGGCCGATCCAGCCCGTATCCTTTGAGGAAAAAATCATTGGCGTTGAGGTCGGTGTTGCGAAAATACTCGAACGCGTCGAAGTGAATGCTCTTGCTACCACTTTTCAGAATGGCATTGACGTTGCCCCCGCCATTCCGGCCCTGTGTGGCATCGTAGAGGCTGGTGGCCACCTTGAATTCCTGGATGGAGTCGGGACTGGGGAGGGGCGAAAAAGCCAGTTCCCCCTGGTTGGTGGAGTCGTTGGCGCCGATACCGTCAATCTGATAGTTGTTATCGTCTTCCCGGCCACCATTGACCTGAATGCGGACATCGCCACGGCCCAACTGTGCGGCAGCGTTCAGGGAAGAAGATGCTCCCGCGGAGAGGGCCAATAGCTGCTGGAAATTCCGGGTAGCGAGCGGGAGTTCGCGAATGGCTGTGCCGCCGAGTGAATTTCCCGTTGTCGCCGCCGTGGTTTCGATATTTTCCGCCTCGGACTGCACTTCCACAGTTTGGACGCCGACCTTCGCTTTCAAACCTATCGGTAGGCGCGTCGTTTCGGTAACGCGCACTTCGACGCCACGCACCAACATCTGACCAAAACCGGGAGCGCTGACCTGAACGTTGTAGGTGCTCGCGGGAAGGAGTGTGAAGGCAAATAGTCCTGTGGAGCTGGTGCTTTCGGTGCGCACCACCTCTCCAGTCGTCGCGTTCAGCACCTGAACCTGCGCACCCGCAATGACCGCACCCGTTGGATCTTCGACGTCACCACTAAGCGCGCCCGTTGCACCTCCCTGAGCTAGGAGCTGGAGCGGGACAGCCAGGAAGACTACCAGGAAAGGAATTATCCAGAACGGAATGCTCTTGTGTTGCTTGGCCATGAGGAAGCTCCTTATGGATCGCTGTCAGACAAGTCCCCTTGGCAGGGGGTGGCAAATGTTGGAGGAAGGCGCGGCCCTGCCGCGGGAGACCATGATTACATACAATATTACATTCACTGTGTCAAGACATTTTTCCATTTTTTATTTTCCATGTTCTGCTGTGGGGGGCCACTTCGCGGCCTCCGGGTCAGGTTCAGAGCTTGTGCATGCCCAGGCGCGCGAAGCGCGCAGGGTTGACATGGCGAAGCCGCAGGGCAAGAAGAGCCCCGGTCAGCGCCGCGACCAGGATTAGCGCCGGCAGGACCACCGCCAGCGTGTGGGATGCCCCGGTCAAGACGTCGAAGTGGATGACCGCGAGGATCACGATGACGACAAAGGCGATGCCGGCAACCAGCGGTGCCAGCACCGACCTCAGCGTGCTGCACGCCAGCCGCGGGTTCCGCAGAAAGAATGCGGGCACGGCAAAAGAAACGAGCGCCATCAGCACGATCACGCCCAGAGTTCCCACATTCGTCAGCCAGGAGAACAGGGTCAGCACCGGGTCGCCGCCCGCCGCCACAAAAATAAACACAACGCTCGCGGCCAGGAGCGTCTGCAGGACGGAGCCGATATGGGGACTCTGATGGATAGCATGGGTCTTGCCCAAACGGCTGGGCAGCAACCCATCGCGGCCCATAGCGTAAAAATACCGTGCCACCGAATTGTGAAAGGCCAGCAGGCCGGCAAATACACTGGTGACGAAAAGAATTCGCAGAAGCGTAGTCAGCCATCCTCCGACATATTGATTGGAGAGTTCGAACAGGAGATGGGTGGGATCGGGCAGCCCGCGGATTGTACTGACCACCTTTTCCGGGCCAATGCCAGTGACTACGCACCAGCTCGACAACGCGTAAAAGCCGCCAATCAAAAGCACCGAGAAATAGGTAGCGAGGGGAACCGTCCGTTCGGGATCTTTAGCCTCTTCCGCGTAGATAGTCGTCGCTTCAAAGCCAATGAAGGCGGCGAAACAAAACAGCAGGCCGATGGAGGGCGAACCGCTGGTAAAGGCGCGCGGCGTGAACGATGCGCCGCTGACGCCGACGGCACCTCCAAACCTGAGAATTGCCATATCCAGGATCAGCACCCCGAGGTATTCGCCGACCACGAGCGCGCCCAGAACTTTCGCAGACAGGTCAATCTGGCGATAGCCGAGCACAGCGATGACCGCCATGGCCACATAGGCATACAGCCACCAGGGCAGATGCACGCCCAGCAAACTTTGCAGCAAACCGCTGCTGGCGGCTCCGAACATCCCATAGATGCCAATCTGCATGGTGTTGTAAGCCACGATCGCGATAATGGCGGCGGCCCCGCCAAGGGTGCCACCAAGCCCGCGCGTCGTAAAAGCATAGAAGGCGCCAGCATTTGTCACGTAGCGTGCCATGCTCGTGTAACCGACCGAGAAGATCAGAAGGATTGCCAACACGATGAGAAAGGTGGCGGGAATCCCGGCGCCGTTGCCGAGGAGCATCGCGACCGGCACGCCGCCAGCCATGGCCACGAGCGGACCTGCGGCCGAGACCACGAAGAGGGTAATAAACCCCACTCCCAGCACACCACGCCGCAGTTCACTGCCTTCCCCACTCGCCACCGGCAGAACCGACTCCGTTTCACTGTCGCCCATGTTTTTCCCAATTCCCGGCCACCCGCGGCATCGCGGATGGACGAAGACGAATAAGACCGCACCCTGTATGCGAGCCCTCGCTGTGTTATACAATATTGCATGTAATCGTAGCAACAGTTCTTTCTGGCCATGTTCTTTCTGGCCAATGGAGAGACCGGCATGAAGAAGCCAAAACCGTGGATTGACGTGGGGCAACTTGCGAAAGCCTTCGCGCCTGACAGTTATGCCCTGCCTCTGAGCCAAGACCTTGCCGGAAAGGTGGTAAATCTCCACTTCGAGGACGGGGCCTCCGCCGAATGCCGCTTCGAGACCGCGAGCAAGCTTGTGTGGACGCCCACTTCCGGCGCAAACTGCGGCCAAGGAACGGAGGAGACTTGCTCGGTCACCAGAGTGCGCAAAGGGATTTATTTTGTCGATTTCGGAAAGCACCACGAACGAGCAATCACCCTCAGCCTGGTACTGGATCTGAGCCGCGGCATCTTTACGGCTCTGGAGGGCCGCTTACCGGGAAAGGCAGAAGCCAGGCAAGATCTGCTAGGCCGAGTCTTTGCCGGCCGTGAGCTGACAGACGTGGTCGCAACTTTCCGCTGCGGCGCGATCAACCGTTCTTTTGGGGCCGCAACGCCACGACATACCGTGACTGAAGAACTGGTGGGCAAGCGTATCGAATATACTTACAGCCCCACGGAACGCTACGAACACATTTACCTCAACGGAAATTTCTACACCTGGCACTGTCTGCTCGGCGCAGAAAAGGGGTTGGCCGACACCGACCGCTGCCATAGCTACAAGCTGGCGCGTGATCTGTACCTCTTTGTCTGGCGGGAAAAAATCGTTCCTACTCTGGGCGTTGTGGTGGTGGACCTGAAGGCCAGGAGAACCACGGGAAAGATCTTCGGCTACCAGGGGAATGACTTCAGGAAGGAGGTCAATTTCCGCGTCGGCGCCCGGGCGCGCCTGCGGAACATTACCCGGCAGCGAGTCGAACGGCGCAAGCCTCCACATTAATGACGGCTGCCCTTCATTACGAATTGTCCCTTGTTCAGCTCGGGTCGCACGTCAACTCTGTCAGCAGCTCGGTGAACACTGCGTCGAAGCTGGCGATATCTTCTTCGGTAGTGCAGGCGGAGATCAATGTCATATTGTGAAACGGCGTCAGTAGTATGGCGCGATTCAGAAAATAGAGATGAATCAGCGCCTCGATCTCGTCGTTGCGCGCGGCGGCCGCCTCACTGCCATTGCGCGGCGGCGTGGGACGGTAGAGATACTCGACCCGTGAGCCGACCCGAGTGACGTGCCAGGGCAAGCGGAACTCCCGCAGGTGCCGGCCAATCAGATCCTCAAGCTTCTCCGCCAAGCGGTTCATGCGTTCATACACGCTCTCGGTCATTACCTGTTCCAGAGTCGTCCGAATGGCCCGCAGCGTCAGCGCATTCGCGGCCAAGGTCCCGCCGAAACCATAGTGATTGATGCCCGGCCCACTGGTCTGGGCTTCGACCGCCTTTCGGATCGCTTCACTCATCCCGTAGACCGCGCTGGGAATGCCGCCGGACCATACCTTGCCGATGACGATCATGTCCGGATCGAGCCCATACAGAGCGGTGCAGCCGCCTGGGCCCGCGCAAATGGTGTGGGTCTCGTCGATGATCAGCACGGTCCCCGTCTGGCGCGTCACGCGCCGCAGCGCCTCGTGGAAGCCGGGGGCAGCGGGCACCATTCCGATATTGGTCATCATCGGCTCGGTCAACACGGCGGCCACGTCGCGCGACTCCAAGGCCGCCGAGAGAGCGGAGACATCATTGAATTCGATGAGCTTGGTCGTATCCTGAAAAGCGACGCCATTCGGACTGATCCCATATTGCGGGACCATTTGACCGTCGCGCAGCTCAACTTGCGTCTCATCCACCGAGCCATGGTACTTTCCGTTAAAGACGAGAACTTTGTCGCGGCCGGTGACGATTCGCGCCAGGCGCAGAGCAAAGCGGTTGGCGTCGGTTGCCGAGACCGCGACCTGCCAGCAAGGTAGCTTGAAGCGCCGTGTCAACTCCTCGCCGACAAAGATGGCGTCTTCGGTGGGCAGCATATAGGTGGCGCCTTGAGACACGATCATGTCGGCGATAGCGCCGGCCACGGCCGGGTTGGCGTGGCCGAACAGGGCGGCCGAATCTCCCATGCAGAAGTCAATATAGCGATTGCCGTCCACGTCGAGCAGGCTGGCGTTCTTGGCCTGCGCGGCGAATATCGGATAGGGGCCGGCCCACTGGCTCATCCAGTGCAGGGGAACACCGTGCATCAGGTGGTGGCGAGCGCGCTCATGCAGGGCTCCCGATTTTGGGTGAGCTTCGCGGAATCTGGCTTCCTCGCGTGCCCAGAGGAGGCGAATGCGGGACGGGTCAATCCCGTGAGAAGCCGTTTGCTGAGCGGATAGTGCCATTGCATCCACCCCTTTCGTGCAACCGATTCAGGACTCTGCAACAACAAGGGCAAACAGCTTGTTCAGCACCTCAACATCATTGATATAACTGGAGAGGACGAGGACCAATTTCGAGTTCAGCATAGCACTCTCCTCCCGAGATTTCCGGGCATGTAAGTTTACGAGCATTTCGTAGATCGCGTCAGCGTGCTCGGTTGTAAGGTTCAATTCCGGGATCATCTTTACCCTCCTGCAGGCGTCGGCGTGACCCGCGCGGTCCCCACCGTTCGCAACAGCGCAGCCATTAAGCTAGTGGCTTGCAGTTGGCGCCAGCGGGCGGCAACATGCTGATCGGGACGGATCAGATATGCCGTCCCCGGCTGCGCATCATAGCGGGAGCGAGCCATGCCCGGCGGATCGCACACAATCCGAAGTCCATCTAGCCGGTTGATACTGGCATTCATGCGGTTGCAAACCACCAACGGCTGAAGACTGATTCCCAGCGTTTGCGCCTCCTGCACCGTTCGGGCAATCTCGGGAAGTTCAGTCCTCTCCTCATCCGCGAACACGAGAAGACAGAAGTCGCGTCCCAGATGGCTCAACAACCAGCTATCCTCGCCGGTGGGCAGCTTCACCGGAGCATCGATGCACGGCGAACCATGCACAAGCTTGCCTTTGAAGGGTTCAACATCAGGTGTCTGCAGGCCACATCCACACAACGTCGTGGGACCGGACAACCGCCCGCTGTTCACCATTTTTTGAGCAAAGTCAAAGCGATGCGCCAACTGGAGAACTGCATCGCGCAAGAGTTGACTGCCGTATCCTTTCGGCGTCATGAAATCGGTGCTGCGCGTTGAGTTCAGGATATTCTCATCGGCTGCGAGGCCTCGCTCTTCATCGTAAGAGTCGAGCAGATCTTCCGAAGCTTTAGCTTCGAGCACAAGAACCAACTTCCAGACAAGATTATCGGCGTCCTGGATGCCGCCGTTCCCCCCGCGCGCGCCGAAGGGGGACACTTGATGCGCACTGTCGCCAACAAAAATGATTCGGTTGTGACGGAACCGCTTCAGCCGGCGGCATTGGAAGGCATAGATACTGACCCACTCCAACTCGAATGGCGTGCCCTCCCCCAGCATCGCTTTCAAGCGCGGGATGACGCGTTCCGGCTTGCGCTCTTCCTCCGGATCCGCGTCCACTCCGAGTTGAAGGTCAATACGCCAGACGTCATCCGCCTGCCGGTGCAGCAGAGCGCTTTGGCCGGAGTGGAAGGGAGGATGGAACCAGAACCAACGCTCCGTCGGGAAATCCGCCTTCATGCGGATGTCTGTGATTAGGAAACGATCCTCGTACACCTTCCCTTCAAACGATAGGCCCAGAATTCTGCGGGTGGTACTGTGCGCTCCGTCGGCAGCCAGCACATACTGCGAGCAAAGATCGTAAGCGCCGTCCGGCGTTTCCACCCGAAGCGTAACTCCAGTGCTGCCCTGCTTGGCGCCGATTACGCGGTTCCGCCAGCGCAGATCGACTCCCAGTTCCACCGCCCGTTCGACCAGGTACTCCTCAAGATACGATTGCTGCAGGTTGACGAAAGCGGGCATCTTGTGCCCCGGTTCCGCTAGTAGATTGAAGCTGTATAGCAACTTATCCCGATGGAATACCTTGCCGATGTTCCAGGTCACGCCTTTCTGCAAAACACGATCGGCTACACCAAGGCGATCCAAGATCTCCAGCGTGCGCTTGGCCCAACAGAATGCGCGGCTACCCGGCGATACCGTATCATCCTCATCCAGTAGAGTTACCTTTACTCCGTGCAGTGCCAGATCAATCGCCGCACACAAACCAACTGGGCCTGCTCCAACGATTGCAACAGGCCATGGCTGCGCTGGCTTACCATCCAGTTCGGACGGGCGCTGGTAGCTGAACTTCCTCAGTTGTTCTGCCTTCATCTTTTTGTCCCGGTCGGCGACGCGAGCACCGTTCTATTCGCTAGGGCGGCCCCGGAATATGCCAGGTCAGGTTAGCAACTAGAAAAGGATATTCTTCTAGTCCCTCAAAGCGTTCCACATCTGCATGTCACGCTCGGCAGTCCAGATTTTCGGATGCTTGATGCCACTCGCTTCGTCATAGGCACGCGATACATCGAAAGGCAGGCAATGCTCGTAGATAAACACCTTGTCGAACTTGGGATCCATCTTTGAGCGTGTGTACGCGAACGTCTCTTTCAACGATTTTCCGGCGCCAACTGCTTCTTTGACACTCGTAAACAGCGTCGTTACAAAATCCTTGGTATAGTCGAGCCCGGCATTCACCTGCTGAGGATTCTGCAGGGCCGGGCCGCGGCCCGGCACCAGCTTCTCCGGTTTCATCGCTCGCAGCTTTTCCAGTGTATCGGGCCATTCTTCGAGTTGCGCGTCGCCCGTATAAGCCGCCGCGCCGTACTCGACCAGATCCCCCGAGAACAGAATGCGCTGCTCCGGAAGCCAAACGATGGTGTCACCTTTCGTATGGCCAGGACCAGGGTGCAAAATCTCTATCCGAAGTTTGCCGAGGAAAAAGGTGATTTGGCGATCGAATACCAAAGTCGGCCATGTGAGTCCGGGAATCGACTCAACCGCCTGGAACAGACGCGGGAACCGTTCGATCTCGGACTGCATGTCCTGGGCGCCGCGCTCAACGATCAACTCATAGGTACCGCGGCTGGCAATAATCTCATTGCATCCCTGACTGCGGTACGCCGAAGCACCGAGGACGCGAACGGCATGGTAGTGAGATAAAACAACGTGCCGGATTGGCTTATCCGTGACCTCGCAGATTCGGCCAATCAGTTCCTGAGCCATGGCGGGGGTGGCGGTTGTATCGATGACCACAACACTTTCGTCGCCGATCACAACGCCGGAGTTGGGATCCCCCTCGGCGGTGTAGGCATAGGCGTTTTCCGAGAGTCTGGTGAAACTGACTTCCTTCGGGGCCATATCCGCTTTCGAAGCAAACTGTGTACTCATATCCGGTCACCTCATTGCGCTTTCGGTTCCTCGAACTACGTTAGGCCACTTGCGAAGCAGTTCTTTTTGCTATTGAGGCTGGCGCTCCACCTTGCCGTCTCAGCCACCGCCTGGATGGCCACATCAACCTGTTCCTCGGTGTTGAAGGCCCCGATCGAGAAGCGAATGCTTCCATGAATGTTTACCGTCCCGAGCTGTTGGTGAACCAGCGGAGCGCAATGCAGGCCGGTACGGGTGGCGATGTTGTGTTTAAAGTCTAACCGCTGTCCGGCCTCGCCTGCCTCCATGCCTTCGATGTTGATAGTAAGAGTTGAAAGATGATCCTCCAGGCGGTCGCAACAATATAGGCGAACTCCCTCGATCTGGCGAAGGCCCTCGATCAGCTTCTTCGCCAGGCGCATCTCCCGGGCGTGTATGTTTTCGATACCGTTCTGCTCAAGCCAGTCCTGCCCGGCCCACAAGGACGCGATCCCGATCATGTTGGTCGTGCCGAACTCCATTCTCCAGGGATAAGCTTCCAGGTGATACGGATGGGCCGACTGCACTCCGGTTCCGCCGCTCCGCGTCTGTCGTATCTCCAGGTGCTTTCGGACGCAAAGTCCGCCGATTCCGGTGCAACCCATCAGTGCTTTGTGTCCGGTAAATGCCAGCACGTCGACGTTCATTTTCTTCATGTTGATCGGAACCACGCCCGCCGTCTGGGTAGTGTCAACGGCGAACGGGACTCCGCGTTCCCGGCAGATCCGTCCGATTGTCCCGATAGGTTGGATCGTGCCGAGCACATTGGAGCCATGATTCACGATCACCAACTTAGTTGTGGGGCGAATGGCCGCCGCAATGTCATCGGGACTTACAAAGCCCATGCCGTCGAAGGGAACGAAAGTCGCCTCGACTCCGCCATCACGCACCAGATGGTTGATGGGACGGATCACGGAGTTATGTTCGAGATTGGTCGTGACTACGTGGTCCCCTGCGGATACCAGTCCGGGGATGATCAGATTCAAAGCGTCGGTGGCGTTATAGCCAAAGCACAGGCGCTCGGGTGTGTCTTCGTCTCCGCCGAAGAACCGGGTGAGGCGCTCGCGCAACTCGTCTAGCAGTGTCCCGGCTTCTATCCCGAGATCGAACCCGCTTCTCCCCGGATTGACGCCGGTCGTACGATAGAAGTCCAGCATAAACTGATAGACGCTTTCCGGCTTCGGCCACGAAGTCGCGGCGTTATCGAAATAAATCAGGTTTCTTGTCTCTGCCATGATTAGCCCACCCACAATCTGGTCATTTTCAGGTTGCCTCGCGAATCGAAATTGTGACCTTGTAGAAGACGGTGAGGACCAATGCGCCGATCGCCCACACACCCAGGACGATTCCCAACTCGGGAGCGGTCGGCGCATACGTTGTTACCGCACCTAACGGCGAGGGCACAAAGCCTGCGACAATCAGTCCCATACCCTTTTCCAGCCACAGAGAAACGAAAACGAATACCGACGCCAGCGCGAGTACTCGCTCGTTCTGACGAAAATTGGGGACCAGCAACGCGACCAAGGCGGCTCCCGCCAGGCCCACCGAAATCCACATGTACGGCGCCAGAGGATGCTTTCCCTCCAGTCCTACGAATAGATACTTGAAGACCGCGCCCTCGTCTGGGACGTGGCTGTAAAGCGCCGTGAACAGTTCCACCAGGAGAAAAAACACGTTTACGGTCATGGCATAAGCGACGATGATTCCCAGCTTGCGGATGGCCTCGTTGCCCGCATCGAACGAGGTCAAGCGGCGCAGCAGCAGACAAAGCAAGATCAGCAATGCCGGGCCCGAAGCAAAGGCCGACGCCAGGAACCGCGGCGCCAGAATGGCCGTGAACCACAGCGAGCGCCCAGGGAGACCGTTATACAGAAACGCCGTGACCGTATGAATGCTAATGGCCCAGGGAATGGAAAGAAGAACCACGGCCCTAATCCACGGTGGCGGCTGCACCTGCTTGTACTCGCAGCCCAGCATCACGGATGAGATCACCGCATTCAACAGCAGGTAACCGCAGAGCGAAAGCATGTCCCAGAACATCATGGAATGGAGCGTGGGATAGAACAGCACATTCAAGACTCGCATCGGCTGCCCCATGTCCACAAAGATGAACAGCATGCACATGATCACTGCGGCGATGGCGAGAAACTCGCCCAGGATCGTGATCTTTCCAAACTGTTTCACGTCGTGAAGGTAGTACGGCAATACGACCATGACCGCCGATGCAGCTATGCCGACAAAGAACGTGAACTGAGCTATGTAGATTCCCCAGTTGACGTCACGGCTCATACCAGTAAGGCCCAAACCATAACTGAGCTGCCGGCAGTAGCAAACGAACCCGGCGGCCGCCAGGAGCAAGAGGAACGCCATCCAGCTCCAGTACCAGCGGCTGCCTGCCATCGCTTTGTCGAGCATGTACATAGCTCCCAGACCAGATACTGCTAGACCAAATAGAAAACCGAAGGCCCGGTGCCGAGTTCGGGCTGGCGCTGCACGGCGTAGCGCGCCCGCAATGCCTGCCTTACCGCCGAACCTTCGTCATTCAAATTGCCGAAAACCAGTGCTTTCTGCTGGCACGCTTCCACGCACGCCGGAAGAAGGCCGTCCGCCAGGCGCTCTTCGCAGAAATTGCATTTCTCGACCACACCTTTGGTGCGAGTCGGAAGCTGAGAGTTCACCGGCTTGATGTATGGCCGGGGATCGAACCAGTTGAAGCTTCGCGATCCATACGGGCAGGCCACCATGCAGTAACGGCAGCCGATGCAGCGGTGATAGTCCATCGTCACGATGCCATCGTCGCGCTTCCAAGTGGCCTGTGTGGGGCAGACTCGTACGCAAGGCGGATCCGCGCAGTGATTGCACAGGACCGGCAACCGGCTTCCCGCCAAATCTTGGCGGCCATAGTCGGTCCGCTGGGATGGGAAGACCTTTTCATACGGCTCCTCCCAAATCCACTTCACTTCGCGGGCGGAATCTGGAATCTGCGGGACGTTGTGCGCCAAGCGGCAGGCGCGAATGCAGTCATCGCATCCTTTCCGGCACTTTTCGAAATCGATCGCCATGCCCCAGCGCTGAGCCGTGGTCCCGCCGCCCTTGGCGGCGCTCTTCGAGCCGGGCCCAGCCGAGGGCGCTTGCGCCGCGGCACTGATGGTTTTTACAAACTTGCCGCCGCCGGCGGCCAGCATCGATCCCCCAGCAATGCGCAGAAAATCCTTGCGCGTGATCTTCATGGCGTCCTCCCCGCCGCCGTGGCAGAGGCCATGGTTGCCGGCCCAGAAGATGAGTCCTGATGACAATCCCAGCAGTAGGGAGGGGACAGGGCTACGTAACTGTGGCAGCGATCGCAGAACCCTTCCTTGCTGCCATGGCACTGACCCAGGCAGGTGTTGGTAAGGCTGACCTTGTAGCTCTTGCCGTCATAGGCGGTATAGCGCAACCGATGCTCGCGAACCGCGCTTTCCCGCCAACCGATGAGCAACTGCATGTGAGCGGCGCGCATGTAACTTCGCGGTGCCACGCACGCCTTCTGGTTCGCAGGAAGTTTCAAGTCCGGCCCCCGGGTTGACGTCTTGGCGGCAATGCCTTGCCACATCGGGAAAGCAGCGCCGGCCACAAACACCAGTAGTCCAGAGAAGATCAGCAGGCGGTCACGCATGCGTCACCTCGGCCGGCAGCGGTTCGTCCCGCAGATTAGTGGTCCGTTCTTTCTCTCCGGTCATGACCAGGGCGTTTCCGAGCAATTCGTGCACGCCGGCGACTTGGACTCCGGGCACCCAATAGTCCATCAGGGTGGGCAGCGTAGCCTTGTCGATGGCGCAAATGCAGGCGAGCAGGTTCACGCCGTGTTTTTCCTTGACGTACTTGACCGCATTGGCGCGCGGGAAACCGCCGCGCAAACGCATCTCCAGGTTTTCGTCCGTGCCCAGACCCGAACCGCTGCCGCAGCAGAACGTCTGCTCGCGAATGGTGTTTTCCGGCATTTCGTAAAAACGGTTGCAGGCGCGCCGCAGAATATAGCGCGGCTCCTCCAGCAGTCCCATGGCCCTCGCAGGATTGCAGGAGTCATGGAACGTGACCGCCAGATTGTCGTTGCGTTTTGGCGCGAGTTTGAGTTTGTTGTGGTATAGCAAATCGGCGGTGAACTCGCAGATGTGCACCATGCGCGTGGAGCGAGCGTTCTCGAATCGCGTTCCGGTAATGGGAGAGACGGGTGCCTCGAGGAAGTCGGCCGGGCCGTTCATGGTGTCCATGTACTGGTGCAGCACGCGCCACATGTGGCCGCACTCTCCACCCAGAATCCACTTCACTCCCAGACGGCGGGCTTCCTCGTAGATTTTCGCGTTCAAGCGCTTCGTCATCTCGTGGGATGTGAACAGGCCGAAGTTACCGCCCTCGGAGGCGAACGCGCTGTAAGTGAAGTCCAGTCCTATTTCGTGAAACAGCGTCATGTAGCCGAGCAGGGTAAAGTAATGCGGCGTAGCGAAATAGTCGGCCGAAGGCATGACAAACAGGATTTCAGCCCCCTTGCGGTTGATGGGAAGCTCGACCCGGATGCCGGTGATTTCCTCCAGTTCGTCGGCCGCAAACTCCAGGCTGGCCTTGAAGCCGTGCGGTTGGATGCCAAGATGGTTGCCGGTGCGGAAACAGTTGGCTGCCGGTTCCAGGATCCAGTTGATGTTGCAGCCGATCAGGTTCAGGAGTTCGCGGCCGATCATGGTGATCTCGGCTGTGTCGATGCCATAGGGACAGAACACCGAGCACCGGCGGCACTCCGTACACTGATAGAAGTAGTAGAACCATTCCTTGATGACGTCTTCGGTCAGTTCCCGGCCCGCGCCGAAGATACGGCCCCCGGCGGTGAAGTACCGGACATATACGGAACGCAGAAGTTCAGCGCGCATGACCGGCATGTTTTTCGGATCGCCGGAACCCAAATAGAAATGGCATTTGTCGGCGCAGGCGCCGCAGCGCACGCAGATGTCCATGAACAAGCGGAACGAGCGGTACTTCTTCAACCTGTCCTTCAGTCCCTCCAGGATGATCTGCTTCCAGTCCGACGGCAGTTTCCAGTCGCTGTCGAACGGTTGCCAGGGACGCGGATTCGCCATTCCCAGGTAGGCGACATTCTTCGGCTGTGCGCTGTAACAGAACACACCCTTACGGAACTCGACCCTGGGGTCGCGCCAGTCGCCGTTCGGCGGTTTGTTCTCAATCTGTATTAGTTGTTCCGCCACTTTCGGCCTCGTCCAGCGGGATTCCGGCTGCCTTGATCTTTTCGCGGAATTCGTTTTCCCATTCCGCGTAGGTGTGGGTCTTCACTGGATAGTTCCAGGGATTGATATGCCGCTTCATGCGGTTATTGTTGGCCAGATTGCGCGTGGGACTCAGGAAAACGCCGCCCATATGCACGAGTTTGCTGAAGGGAAAGTAAACCGCCAATGTACAGACCAGCATCAGGTGAATCAGGAAGACTACGCTCAACCCGTCGGGTATGACTGGATGGAAAGTGGCTAGGCCCAGAGCCAGACGTTTGACGTTCACCAGGTCCACCCTCGTGCCATAACGCATGAGCATCCCGGAGCCGGCGATGCCGAGCAACAGCAAGAGAACAAAGTAGTCAGCAAACCGAGAGATATAGCGGGCGAGAGGGTCGTGCCATCTCCTCAGGAGCAAGTACAATCCCGCGCAAACTACCACGACATCGGAAACATAAAGTGCAGGAGTACCAATCTGGAAGAAACTATCCCAACGGGCAAGCACGGTGACAAACGTCGGCACCGGCTGTACCAGGAGCCGGAGGTGGCGAAGCACAATGACCAGCAGCGCCCAGTGGAAGGCCAGCGCCCCCAACCAAAGCCATTTGCTCTCGCCGAAGACATATTGCCCATCGTGCAACTCCGCACGATTGTTGCGGAACAGTGAGCGGAAGAGCAATATCTCCAGAGCCATCCGTCCCAGCACGCCCATCCCGGTGCTGGGGTTCTCTAGGGAGGCGGGCTGGATCCAAGGCAGGGATTTCTGTTGTCCGCACGTCGTCGGAATGCGGAACGGCACCGGAGACCATGCCCATAGCGCTACGCGGTAGCAGAAACCGGCAAGAAATATCGCAAACGCGGCATAGGGCACGGCCACCCAGAGAAGGATCTGCCCCGCGGTTGCCGCTTGCCCCTCCCGGGCAACGCCAAGCAACGTCACTGGCCCGGCCGCTGCGAAGACGACACTCATACTCTAGGTCCTGGCTCTTTAAGCCATGGCTCGCGCCGGGTAACTGCCACACCCATTCCGCGACAGCTCTCGCGGATCCGGATGTCCGCGAGGCGTTCGCGACAACGCACATATTCCTCGAATGCCCACACTGCGAGCTGATCGATTCTTGCGTCGAGCACTTCGTGGTTCGCCTCTGGATGGGATTGACGCAGGATCGGTCGTAACTGAAAAACGAATTGCACTGCCTGACTCGCCGTCAAGTCCTGCACGGCGCGGATGCGGAGGATGTTTTCCAGTGCGGCTCGCGCGGGTTCCGGTTCCATCCCCCCCAGCAGTTGTTCCAGCAAGACAGCAAGATTTTCGCGCAGGGTGTGCCCGACTGGATTGCGGAAGGGATCCTTCTCCACGCCGAGAAACCGCGCCGTTTCGGCGGAGTGGAACTCCAGTGCAAGCGCAAGCCAGCGATCGAGCATGGCTTCCTCTCTCCTAAACTCTGACCAACATGTCGTATGATATTGTCATACGCTATATGATAAGGCAAGATAGGACGTGAGCGTAGCCGAGTCCCCAGTGCGTGTCAATCGGAAAATTCGCTGGGAAGATTGGGTTGCGAAGGAAGCCTCGTCCCAGAGGCGCGGAGAGGGGGGCGGAGTCAGATGCAGGTGAATTCCGGCCCTCACCGGCAACCGGTCCCGCGATTGGGCGAGGGCCGGCGCTGGGCGACTCTTGCTAGACGCAACCGGCCGCTTGGGGCAATCCCGCCACCTTGCAGGCGCCTTTGGCGGGACCCGATGGAAATAGCTGGTACATCTTGTCGGGACTGAAGCCGGTTTCCCGGGCGAGTTTGCGCACCATGGGAGCAGTTCCGTACCGCTCGTAGTAGAAGCGGATGTATCGGACCAGCGTCCAATGCTCTTCCGTCATTTCGTTGACGTTTTCCGTCCGGGCGAAGTCCTTGGCCACGTCTTCGTTCCAGAGTTCGGGTTCCTGCAAGAAGCCGTCTTCATCCACCTCGTACGTTCTGTCGTCTATGTGAATTTCTGGCAACGTTGCTTCCTCCCCATAATTTCTGGCCTAGCCCGCAAGCCCGCCCCGAGATTCCGGCGTCTGTATGGCGATATCTGACGGGTCGTTGCTGCCGATAGCGGGGTGTACTATACACGAACTGGCAATTGGGGTCCATGCGCCTCGCTACAGCGCCATCGCAGCAGCGACTGCAGCGCAGCCGTTTCGAAACAGCAGGGCATCGTGAAGCTCTGCGCAGCATTCCCTTTATATTTCGCCGGACTTTTTCCCTCGCGACCGCGATGCCGAGTCCATGGACGTCGAAGTGTGGGACCAGACCTTTCGCGTGAATGTTCGGGGCACAATGTTGTGCTGCAAGTACACCCTGCCTCACATGCCGCGACACGCGGGCGCGTCCATCATTAACACCGCTTCCAATCTAGGGATGCAAGGCAGCCTGATACAGGCGGCCTACGGCGCGTCAAAAGCGGCAATCATTCAACTGACACGGTCCATCGCCACCTCCCATGGCAAGCTCGGCATTCGCTGCAATACGATTTCTCCCGGCTTGGTGTTGACGGAGAACGCCTCCAAGACGCTGCCCACCTCGTTTCGTGAGATCGTTGAGGCGGAAACGCTGACGCCTTACCTTAGGAACTCCGCGCGATATCGCCTTCGTAGTGGCGTTTCTGGCGTCGGATGAAGCCCGCTATATCAACGGTCAGAACATTGTGGTGGATGGAGGCACGGCGTCACATACCCCAGCCTTCGCACGCCTCTTCATGTAGTATGACATCGCCATACATAATATGATTAGGCAAGATTGTGCTGAGAGTACCCGAGGTCCTGGAACGCGTCAATCGGAAAATTCGTGCCCCGGAGGGGCGAACGAACTTAGCCCAGCGCTTCAGCGCTGGGGATAGTGGACCGAATGATTCTAGTCCCGGAGGAGTCTGTTTCATAGCTGAGAATCCGGCGACTGCGAAAACGTTCTCTTCCGTTCTTTGCCGAACGATCAAGTCCGACGCGCTGGACTTATGCCCGCGCCCATCGGGTTAGGTTGTAGGCAATGGCGGCCAGCATCCACTCCGTCCCCACTGCCCGCAATCCGCGACGCCGGAAGCGCCGCAGGCCACGCTGTTCCTTCAGCACTCCGAACACCGGTTCCACCACCGCTTGCCGCCGCCGATACATCTTTCGTCCGGGTTCACTCCGTAGTTTCTCCCGCATGCGCAGATGTTCCGGATCGCTAATCGCCCGCCGTCCGATTCCGCCCGCCCGCTGCCCGGTGTTCATCTCATGCGTCAGGTTGTTGTCGGGTACATGGGCAGCGATGCCACGTTGACGCAAATCGTGCAGCGCTCGGCCGCGGAAAAAACCCGAGTCCGCCGTCACCTTCCCCGGCCGCGCTCCACACTGGCGTTGCACTTCCTCCACCATCGGCACCAACGATGCGTTGTCGGTGGCGTTCTGCGTCACCCGCGTGCCCACGATGAAATGATCGTCACTCACCGCGATCTCCGCCGTGTAGCCCAACACCCAGCCCTCCCGCGAGCGCAGAAAACGCGCCTCCGGGTCGGTCGCCGAGAGCTGCCGTTGTCCCGACTTCCGGTGCACGTGAAAGCACAGATGATCCGCTCTCAATACGTCTCTCACATTCGGGGGCAACGACATCGCCTGGTCCGGCTCATATCCATGAAATCGCGACATCCCTTCTTGTCGCTCATCTTTCCTGTGGAATACAAGCCCTAGCTATGACACAGACTCCTCCGGGACTTGAGTCAATTCTCCCACCTTCCCAGCGCAGCGCTGGGCTAAGTTCGGTCGCCCCTCCGGGGCTAAATTCTTGAGGGTCTCATTCCCATCCATTTTTCCCATCCATTTTCTCCGCTTGACATTGTTGGGAAAGTAGTTGCACAATGCAACTATTATGACTGGCGGATCGACTGGTTTCTGAGGTTGACGGAAAGGCCGAGGTGCTGGATGCGAAACCGACTGCGGTCCCCGAAGAGAGGTCTCAAACTTCCCTACAGTTGGGATCTGTCTTTGCTTAAGGAACTGGCAAAGATCAATAGGAACAGCCGAACCTTGTATCCGATTGTCGAGGTTTACGCGGCCGACAAATACTCGATCACCGGTTCGGGGCGCACGGCGAGCACGCTATCGGAACGCAAATTACCGGTCGAAGTTTATATCGACGAAGCGCATCGCAACGGGATTCGTTTCGAGTATTTGTGGAATGCCATCTCTCTCGGCGGCAGAGAATGGGATGCGCAGTTTCAGGACAGCCTGCATAAGGAAGCCACGGAACTGGTCAACGCCGGGGTCGACGGGTTCACCGTAACTCATCCCCTGCTGATCCTCAAGTTGAAAAGCTGGTTTCCTCAGGTTCCGATTACTACCAGCGTCAACAATCATCTGGATTCGAACGAAAATATCAACCAACTGATTCAATACACCGGCATTGACCGGATCATGCTGGACAACCGGCGCACCCGCAATTTTGGGCTCATCCGAAAGATCCACGCGCGCTTCCCCTCCCATCCGATCATTGTCCTGGTGAACGAGGCCTGCCTGCCCGATTGCGTCCTGCAGCCCTGCCACCAGGAACACATGGCCAATGCCTCGCGCCGGGACAGCGGCGGCGCCGGCCCGGATCTGTGCCGCATCCTTTGTACCGCGGCTAAATTGAAGAATCCGACGTACACGTTAAAGGCGCCTTGGGTGCGTCCCGAGGATATTCATCATCTTTTTGAAGCGGGGGCAAGTCTGGTCAAGCTCGCCGGGCGGACGGAAACCGCGGAGTGGGTCCTAGCTCTCGCCGAAGCGTATGCGTTTGGAAAGTACGACGGGGATATATGGAGCTTGGTGGAAAAGCCCGGTTCGGTGCGGCCTGAATGGGAGACGGCGCTAAACAAGAAATTGGATGCCTGCCGGTTTTCTGTTAACAACCGCGATTTGGATGGATTCATCGAGCCGTTTGTGGAAGGGTCTGTCCCCTGCGTGAGGGGGAGTCATGACTGTGGGGCTTGCAAGTGGTGCGAGAAGTGGATGCACGCGGTTTCTTGTCCGAACAACGTGAAGGAGCGCTTGCTGGACCTGGAAGCACTTCTGGCCAACGCGGTCGGCTCGCCCCAACCGCGCCGCAAGGCAAGCCGCCCGTGACGCACATAACAGCTTGCGGAAAAACTCGATGTTGCACTTGATTTTGGGTGGAGCAGCGCTTCAGTGCTGCAATAACCGGCTTGTTTTCATTAACGGCTTTAGCCGCTGAGGGCCGCTGCCCCATGGAAAGCGACTTTTTCCGCAGCCTGTTCAGTCCTGCCTTAAGTATCGCAAAATCCACGCGGCTTGCCGCGCTCCAAACCATCCCGTGACCGCGGCGCTGAAGCGCAGCGCCACCCGAAATCAAGTACAACGTCGCGCTCGACGGGTTAGTTGCGCATGACAACTAAAAGCGGTTTACTGGGCCCTTGACTAGCATGTAATATTGCATGTAAATATAGGAGTCCGTGATGAACCATCCGTCAGCTCTCGAATCGTCGGGTTTGCCATCCCCAGCAGGGCGGGGATCTGCAGTTCGCCGCGAAAGCGGGTCCTCAGGATGGCAAATCATGAAACGGGTTGCAGAAACGGCGGCGGCCGGACTTTCACCACGCGCTAACAGGAGTATTTCATGACGACATCCACCGACATTCCGCGCAAGAGCAAGACTAAGGGAACAGCGTTTCTGATTGAAGAATCGGCCCCGCAAGACGTTTTCACGCCCGAGGACCTGAGCGAGGAACATCTCGCCATCGGACGCATGGTGGACGAATTCTGGGCCAACGAAGTGGAGCCGAATCTCCCGGCCATCCGCGAAAAGAAACCGGGCCTCGCGCTGAGCGTGCTGCGGAAATCGGCGGAACTGGGCCTGACGGGGATGACGATCCCGGAGGAGTATGGCGGCATGGCCATGGATTTGCCGTCGCTGATGGTGGCGGCCGAGCACATGGGACGGGACGGCTCGTATCTGGGCTGGCACTCGGTGCACACCGGGCTCGGGACACTGCCCATCGTCTTCTTTGGCACAGAGCAGCAGAAGCAGAAATATCTGCCCAAGCTGGCCACGGTCGAGATGCTGGCCGCGTATGCGCTCACCGAGCCTCTGGCGGGGTCGGACGCGCTGGCGGCGCGGACACGGGCCGACCTTTCCGCCGACGGAAAACACTACATGTTGAACGGCCAGAAGATGTGGATCACCAACGGGGGCGCGGCCGACCTGTTCACTGTGTTTGCCAAGGTCGGGGGAGAAAAGTTCACGGCGTTTTTGGTGGAGCGGGCTTTCCCCGGCGTGAGCAGCGGGGCGGAAGAACACAAAATGGGCCTCCACGGCACTTCCACCACGGCCGTATATCTCGACAACGTCCCGGTGCCGGTGGAAAACGTGTTGGGAGAAATTGGACGCGGGCACGTGATCGCCTTCAACATTCTGAACATCGGACGGCTGAAATTGGGTCCGGCGGTGATCGGAGCCGCGAAAAACGTGCTCGCGATTAGCCTGAAGTATGCCAAGCAGCGCAAGGCATTCGGCACGACGATTTCCGAGTTTGGCGCGATTCAACACAAGCTGGCGGAAATGGCGATCCGCATCTTCGTGGCCGAGTCGATGGCTTGGCGGGTGGTGGGACTGATTGAGAATCAAATGACCGAAGATCAAATGCACGGCGCGTCCCCGGAATCCGCAGCGGGCGCTAACCGGGAACTGAAGGCGGTCGAGGAGTTTGCCACGGAGTGCGCCATGGTCAAGGTCTACGCCGCCGAGATGATCGACTACGTGGCCGATGAAGGAGTTCAGATCCACGGCGGCTACGGATTCCATCAGGACTATGCGGTGGAGCGCTACTATCGCGATTCGCGGATTAACCGTCTGTTTGAGGGGACCAGCGAAATTAACCGGTTGGTGATTACGAGTATGCCGTTGAAGCGCGCGGCCCGGGGACTGCTGCCTCTGCTTGACGCTGCCCGCGCCATGCTGCAGCAGGCCGAGCCGCACCCGCCGGAGGTGGCCGGCAAATCCGCCGATGCGGAGATGAGCCTGGTCCACAAGGCGAAGAAGATCGCCCTGCTGACGCTGGGAGTGGCGGACCAGAAGTATGGGGCGCAGCTCGACAAGCAGCAGGAGGTCATCATGAACCTGTCCGACATCATCGTGGAAGTGTTTGCCATGGAGTCGAGCCTGCTGCGCAGCCGGAAACTGGCGGCGGCGGGTAGCGGAGTCAATGCGGCGGATGCCTGCGCCGTGTATTTGCGCGATGCCTTGGGCAGTGTCGAACTCTCGTCGAGGACCGTACTGAGCGCCTGCGCCCAGGGCGAGGACTTGCGGCGGTATCTTTCCCGCGCGCGTGAGTATGCGAATCACGATCCGGTAAATGCGATTGCGCTGCGGCGCCAGATCGCCGGGCGGCTGCTGGCACACGAGCGGTACGCGGTCTGACAGGCGGAATGGAAGCAGCGTGCGGCGAACAACAGGTCCTTCGCTTCGCTCAGGATGACAATTCATGAAGGATGACAATTTCTGAAGGGTTAGAATTCGCGCATAGCTCCCGACTTTCACCACGGGCTGCTGAACCGGAGAGGGTTGCCCCGCGGCCATGGGCGGTATATAAGGAACAACTCACGGAACGAACCGGAACCTGGCTACTCTCATGGCTGCAGTTACGTTAGAGTTCGAATCGAAGACCATCCGCAAGATCCAAAAACGGCTGCTTCCGTTTGTCTTTCTTTGTTACAGTGTCGCTCTTCTGGACCGCGCCAACATTGGATTTGCCGCCTTGACCATGAACAAGGACCTGGGCATCAGCGCCCAGATGTATGGGCTGCTGACGGGGACTTTTTTCATGGGATACGTGCTGTTCGAGATACCCAGCAACGTGCTTCTGCACAAATTGGGTGCGCGCATCTGGATTGCTCGCGTACTGATTACCTGGGGCATCGTCGCCGCGTGCACGGGTTTCGCTCACAGCGTGACGCAAATCTGCATCATCCGTTTTCTGCTGGGTGTCGCCGAAGCGGGCTTCTTCCCAGGCATGATCCTGTACAACACCTACTGGTTCCGGCAGCGCGAACAAGCGCAGGGACTGGCCTTCTTCATGGCGGCGCAGCCGTTTTTTGCGCTGGTAGGCGCGCCGATCTCGGGCGTCATTCTGGACTACGTCCATTGGCTCGGGGTTGCCAGTTGGCGTTGGCTGCTCATTCTGGAGGCGATTCCGGCCATCCTCATGGGCGTCATGGTGTACTTTGTGCTCCCCAACCGGCCGGCGGACGCGAAGTTTCTTTCCGCGGAGGAAAAGAACTGGCTGATTGCGGAATTAAAACGCGAAGAGGCGAGCGCGGTGAACCGGACCGGACACAGTTCGGCAATCAAGGCGCTGGCGAACCCACTCGTCTGGTACCTGGCGATAATCGATTTGATCTTCACCAACGCCACCGTGTGGATGAATTTCTGGATGCCATCGCTGGTCAAAGTGTTGACGAAATCGCGCAGTAACACGTTCGTCGGCCTGCTGGTAGCCATTCCCATGGTCTTCGGCTTGGTGGTGATGCTGATCATGTCCCATCATTCCGACCGCACCCAGGAGCGACGCTTCCATATTGCCATTCCCAATCTGCTCGGCGGGATTGGCCTGCTGGTCGTATTTGCAGGAAAGGGAACGCACCCTCTTTATCTCTCCATCGCCATGCTGACGCTGATGGTCGTCGCGATCGACAATTTCTATGGATGTTTCTGGTCTCTGCCCAGCACCTTTCTGACTGGGTATGCGGCCGCCTCCGGGATTGCGCTCATCAGCTCGTTCGCCAATATCAGCGGGTTTGTCGGGCCCTGGATCATTGGGTATGTCAATGGCAAAACCGGAAGCCTCTACCTTGGAGCCGGCCTCATCGGGATGTGTTTGATCGCGTCAGCCTTGCTGACCGTGTTGCTACCTAAGAAACGGCAAGGCTGCGCGCCGGGTCAATAACGCCACCGCAAATCTGAGGCGCGGATAGCAGTAATTCATACAAACAATTTCCCAAGAGTTGACCGGACACCTATCATCATGTCTTTCGACATTAAGGATGAAGAAATGAATCAGTCGGCTGACTATCCGCGGTTTCGGTGGCTCATACTGATTTCGGCCGTGCTCGGACATATCACGCAGAACAGACGGTGCTCACAGGCCAGTAGGAGGGCGTAGTGCAAGTGAGATTCGTATCAGGGTATGCCTTCAGGCATACCGCAAGCACTTTATTATGAAAGCGCCTTTAGGCGCTGCTCGTGGGCGCTGAAGTTTCACCACAGGCCAGTAGCAGGGCGTGTCGCCGCAACCAGCGGTCGATGTCGCGGTCGATGTTGCGAATGCGAGATCGTTATAAACTGGGAGCGACTTTGAAATCAAAAGAAATTCCGGTTCAGGAGCACCGACATGCCTCAATCATTACCGAAGCCTATTGAAAAACTCCGGAAGCTTTATCCGGCCGTGTGGAAGGCGTTTGACGAACTGGGCAACTGCTGTCACGAGGCGGGACCGCTGGATGAGAAGTCGCGGCGCCTGGTGAAACTGGCATTATCGATTGGCGCCGGGCTGGAAGGCGCCACCCACTCCGCGGTTCGGAATGCCTACGAGGCCGGAATCACGCAGGCAGAGATTGATCATGTGGCGCTGCTGTCGATCAGTACTTTGGGGTTACCCTCCGCGACGCGCGCCTTTACCTGGATTCACGACAAGCGCAAGAGATGAGTCAAGGGAGGTTCCAGTGAATAACGTCTACATTCTCTCCGCGGTACGAACACCGATCGGCAAGTTTGGAGGCTCGCTCGCCTCCTTCACCGCCGCGGATATGGGCGTGGTAGCGGCCAAGGCAGCGCTCGAACGCGCCGGAGTGCAGCCGCAGCAGGTGGAAGAGACCATTTTCGGCAACGGCCGGCAAGCGGGGGGCGGTCCGAACCCGGCGCGCCAGGTTTCGATTCGCAGCGGCGTGCCTCAGGAGGTTCCGGCCTACACCATCAATAAAGCTTGCGCCTCGGGGATGAAGTCGATATCGCTGGGCTATCAGGAAATTGCGGTCGGCAACCTTGATTGCGTGCTGGCTGGCGGCACCGAATCGATGTCGCGGCTTCCTTACTATCTCGACGGCGCACGCTGGGGATACCGCCTCGGGAATCAAGAGCTGGTCGACGGCATGTATCGCGACGGATTCATGTGTCCCATGGCGAAGATGCTGATGGGGGAAACGGCTGAGATTCTCGCCGGGCAATACAAGATCACGCGCGAGGAGCAGGATCAATTCGCGCTCGTGTCGCAAGAGCGCGCCGCGGCCGCGCAATCCAGTGGACGCTTCGACGCCGAAATTGCTCCGGTCACCATCGAAGGCAAGAAGGGCACCACCGTTTTCTCGCGCGATGAACACTTGTTCCTGGGAGCGACCATGGAGAAGATGGCGAAGCTCCCGCCCGTGTTTTCAAAAACCGGCACCATCACAGCGGCGAATTCTTCCGGCATCACGGATGCCGCCGCCGCGGTGGTTCTGGGCAGCGAAAACTTTGTCGAGCAGAACCATCTGAAACCGCTGGCGCGAATTCTCGCCACGACTTCCGCGGGAGTCGACCCGCGCCTCATGGGCATCGGGCCCGTGCCGGCGATCCGCAAGATGGAGGAGAAGCACGGCCTCAAACTCGGCGGCTTCGACCTGGTTGAACTGAATGAAGCCTTCGCCGCCCAGGTGCTGGCCTGCGATCGCGAATTGCATTTCGATCGTGAGAAACTCAACGTCAACGGAGGCGCGATCGCACTCGGCCATCCTATCGGCTGCACCGGCACGCGCATCACGGTGACCTTGCTCCACGAAATGCTCAAGCGCAAAGCGCGCCGGGGCCTGGCCACGCTTTGCATCAGCGGCGGAATGGGCATGGCGCTGGCCCTCGAGAATTCGTTATAACGGAAGCAAGCAGGGCAGCAACGGCCCGGCAGATTGCGCCATATCGTGCCGGAAAGTCTCGCGGGGCGGGGTGGTGGCGCCGGATCGAAATTGTGCGGAGAGAACAACCGTGCCGGAATTTCACATCGACGGCAAAACGTACGAGGTGGATGACGGCGGCTTCCTGCAGGCGCCAGAACTCTGGAATGAAGAGGTGGCCAAGCACCTCGCGCGGACGGAACATGTAAACGAGATGACGGAAGAGCATTGGACGCTGGTCCGTTACATCCGCAACTACTACGAGCGCTACGGGATTGCTCCCATGGAGCGCAAGCTCTCTCGCGAAACCGGTTTCAGTCCTGAAAAGTTGTACCAGCTATTTCCCGCCAGAGGGGCCTGCAAGGTGGCTGGATTGCCCAGTTCCCACTGTGCTGTACACGCGGATGCTGCGGGTACGGGCTGCGGATGCTGCTTGATTTGCGCCCGATAGGGACGCCGGCGCTGGTTTGTCTTGAGTGCCTGCGCCTTAGAGTCTGCGTCAGAACTCAGTCGTCCCTCCGGAGTCTCTGTCGTAGCCCAGGTGCCGTCCCTTGCGGGACTTGATTTGTTCCACATGCGCCTACCCGGCACTGCCGTGCCGGGCTTTCCTGTTCCGCCGCTTCGCGGCTAGAAATTTTCCAATTGACGCGCCTCGTGACCTCGGGTACGCTCAGCATAATCTTGCCTAATCATATTGTGTATGACCTAATCATACACTTGAAAGTGCGCGGGCAAGAGTTCGGGAGGCGGATGATCATCCAATCCGTAGATCGAGCGGCCGATATTATCTCTCTCTTCTCTTCTTCCCAGACCTTCCTGGGTATTACCGAGATCGCCTCCGCGTTGAAGCTCAACAAGGGAACGGTTTGGGGGCTGGTTACCACCTTGGAGAAACGCCGCTTTCTGCAGCAAGATCCCGCCACCCGCAAGTACAGCGTAGGACCTAAGATTTTCGAGCTGGGCACGGTGTATCTCAGTCACGTAGAGATCAACGCCAAGGCGTCCCGTCCGCTGCATCGTCTCGCTAGCCGGACCGGCCTGAATGGCCGCGTCGCCATTTGGGAGAGCGGCGCGGCACTGATCACCTTGCTGGCGCTGCCCCGTTCGGAAGATTCCCTGTCGCACCAGATCGGCCCTCGCGTTCCCGCTTACTGCTCGGGGATTGGGAAAGCTCTGCTGGCCCACCTGGAACCGAAAGAACTCGACGAGTACTTGCGCCGGGTCAGTCTGGTCCGGCACACGCAGACGACGATCACAAGCCGCGACAAGCTGCGCGAAGATCTCGATAACACTCGCGAGCGTGGGTACTCGATCGGGCGGGCGGAGATGATTCCCGGCGTTGCCGCCCTGGGAGCGCCCATCTTCGACAGAACGCACCAACTCGCCGGCGCGATCAGCATCTCGCAGTCACCCGAGGTTGTGTTAGGCCGCCGCATGAAGAGTTTGGCGGCCGAGTTATTGGAAACGGCATTTCAGATTTCCCGCGAAATGGGCTGCTACCTGAGCGCCGGTGGACCCGAACGCGGCAAGCGCTAATTCCACAAGAATTAAAGAATGGAGTCTTCATACCATGGCAGACACGAGAGGCGACAAAACAGTTCTAAGGTCCCTTAGCTTAGGAGGTTTTTACGGCGGCGGCGCCGAAGGGATGGTGGATGTCAAGGACGGCAAGATCCTCCGTGTCCGCCCGTTCCGCTTCGACTGGAAATATGACCGGAATCAGATCAGAACATGGAAGCTGCAGAAGAACGGCAAGACGCTTGAGCCTACTTGGAAATCGCTTCCTTCCCCGTTCTCCCTGGCCTACAAGAAGCGCGTCTACTCTCCCAACCGGATCAAGTATCCGTTGATCCGCGTGGACTGGGATCCGAATGGGGAGAGGAATCCGCAAAATCGCGGGAAGAGCAAGTTCCGGCGCATCTCGTGGGATGAAGTGACGACCATCATCGCCAGCGAACTCCGGCGTGTACAGACGAAATACGGGTTCAACGCGGTTCTGCTGCAGGGCGACGGACATGGGGAGTGCAAGACCATCCATACGCCCCACGGCCAACCCGGGCCCCTGCTCGACCACATGGGCGGCTTTACCCTCCAGGTCCGCAATCCCGACAGCTGGGAAGGCTGGTATTGGGGAGCGAAACACGTCTGGGGGCAGGGTGTGCAGGGTATGTATTGGCCGGCCCACAACATCGTGAAGGACTCCACCGAGCATTCGGAGATGGTGTTGTTCTGGGGCTGCGATCCGGAAACAACCCCCTGGGGTTTTACCGGGCAGTTTGCCAGCCGCTTGATGTATTTCTGGAAAGACATCGGCATCAAGCAGATCTATGTTTGCCCCGATCTGAATTACGGAGCCGCGGTCCATGCCGATAAGTGGATCCCGGTACTTCCCAACACCGATGCCGCTCTTCAGTTAGCCATAGCCTATCTCTGGATCAAGGAGGGAACTTACGACAAGGAGTACGTGGCCACTCACGTCGTGGGCTTCGACAAGTTCTCGGACTATGTCATGGGAAAGGAAGACGGCATTCCGAAGACTCCCGAGTGGGCCTCGGGCAAGTGCGGAGTGCCCGAGTGGACCATCAAAGCCTTGGCCCGTGAGTTCGCGAAGAAGAGAACGTCGATCGCCCATTATTTTGGTGGCGGATATGTTCGCGGCCCCTATTCTCACGAGCCCGGCCGCCTGGAAGTTTGCCTCCTGGGGATGCAGGGCTTGGGCAAACCGGGAGTTCATCAGCATCAGCTCACATATTTCGGCATGCCCAGGAATGAAGGTCTGGCGGGCACGTCGTTCTGGAACCCGGAGATCATTGAGCGACTTTCCCTTACCGTTCTCTCTTCCATCGCCAACTGGCAGGAGTCGGCGTTGCCCAAGACTCTGGTCCATACCCATCTCAAGACGGAAGGAACATTGAAATTCAGCGGTGCCGGCGCCATTGAGGCGAACGTGGCCAACCAGTTCATGCCCTATGAGTTCCCTCTGCCGGGCGAGTCCCCTATACGGATGATTTGGACTGACACCCCTTGCCGCACCACCTGCTGGAACGGCGGGAACGAGACCGAAACGGCGCTGGGCACCAGTCAGGTGGAATGCATTGTGGCCCAGCACCCGTGGCTGGAAAACGATTGCCTCTTTTCCGACATCATCCTGCCCGCCAACACTCACATGGAAGTGGACGACATCGTTACCAACGTCAGACAGGGCGGACAATTTGCGGATGTCATGCTCTGCGAAAAGGCGGTGGAACCGGTCGGCGAATCCAAGAGCGACTACGAGATCGTTTACGAAATCGCCAAGAAGCTCGGCCTCGGAGAGCAGGTTTCCGAGAATCTCACCACCGAGCAAATCCAGCACAAGGTTTTCGGCTATATGTCTCTCGAGAAATTCATGACCTGGGAGGAGTTTAAGGAGAAGAAATACTATCTCTACCAAGTGGCCAAAGATTGGGAAGACGACCCGGCGGGCTTCCGGAAATTCTATGAGAATCCCGAGAAGCACCCGCTCGGGACTCCTTCCAAGAAGCTCGAATTTTACTCGGAGCGGCTGGCGAAGCACTTTCCGGACGACAAGGAGAGGCCGCCCAATCCGCAGTGGATCGAGAAGAGCGAGATGCATGACGAGAGACTATCGAGTCCGCGAGCCAAGCTCTATCCGCTACTGCTGATGTCGAACCATGGCCGCTGGAGAGTGCACGCGCAGTGCGACGACATCACCTGGACCAGAGAAGCTCCCACCTGCAAGATCACCGGGCCGGATGGGTATAAGTACGAACCGATCTGGATGCATCCTTCGGAAGCGGAGAAACGCGGCATCAAGTCCGGGGAGATCATCAAGATCTTCAACGAGCGTGGCATCGTGCTGGGAGGCGCGTACGTGACCGAGCGTCTTCGTCCGGGGGTTGCCTACATCGACCACGGAGCGCGGATCGATCCGATCATCCTGGGCAAGGTGGATCGCGGAGGCGCCATCAACACCATTGCGCCCAAGGGAACCACGTCCAAGAACTGCGTTGGCCAGGCCACCACCGGCTACCTGGTAGACGTCGCCAAAATTACTGGAGAGGAGTGGGACAAATGGCGCAAGGAAAATCCCGCGACTTTCGAAAGATCGTACGAAAAGGGCGCCGGTCTGCGCTTTGAAGCGTGGGTCGTTAAGGAAGGGGCAGAGAAATGAAAACGTTTGTCGTCGATCTTGACATATGTAATGGCTGTTACTGCTGCCAGATCGCCTGTAAGGACGAGCACGTCGCCAACGACTGGACTCCTTATGCCAAACCACAACCGGACTACGGCCAATTCTGGGTCAAAGTGCATGAGTCGGTTAGAGGCACGGTGCCCAAGGTCAAGGTGTCGTATGTCCCGCGGCTGTGCATGCATTGCACCGATGCTGAGTGCATGACCGTGTGCAAGCCCAATGCCATCTACCGGCGGGAAGATGGCCTCATCGTCATCGACCCCGCCAAGTGCACCGGCTGCAAGTTGTGCCCGGATGCTTGCCCTTACGACAGCATCTACTTCAACGACGGCCTCAACATCGCCCAGAAATGCACGGGGTGTGCCCACCTGCTGGATGACGGGTGGGACGTTCCCCGGTGCGTCGACTCCTGTCCGACTGGCGCCCTGCGGTTTGCCGAGGAATCCGAACTGCAGGACTTGATCCGCAAGGCGGAACCGCTGAAACCGGGCTCCAGCCCCGGGCGCGTGCACTACCTGAATCTGCCCAAGAACTTCGTCGCTGGAACGGTGTACGACCCGGTGGAGAAAGAAGTGATTATTGGCGCAACCTGCACCCTCACTGACCGGGAAACTAACGAGTGCTTCACGGTGCAGACCGACAACTTCGGGGACTTTTGGTTCCGTGGTCTGGCGGACGGGCGCACGTACTCTATGACGATCGAGAAGGACGGCAAGACCAAGAATCTCGACAAAATCAGCACGGCCGCAGATACGAATTTGGGAGACGTGGCGATGCGGCTGTAAGATCCGTGATCATCACGGAGTCGCGGAGGAAGATCTCAGCCAGCCTCCCTCTCGGTGTCTCCGTTTCTCTCTCACCGAAGCTTTTCCCGAAACCGCGGTGGTGACCTGAGGGCCAACTGCAGTACTGGCGGAATCCGTTTCCCGTCGAAGCGCGGCGGTCATCCGTCTTAGCTCTTCGCTAAAAGGACAAAGGTCGTTTATGAAAACGGACGCAAGCCGCAACATCTTCAAGCGAGTCCTTCGACTATCTTCTCTTCTTCTCATCGCCACAAGCTGGACGCAAGCGCAGGTACAGGCGGCGCAGGCTGCCGCGCTGGAAAGTAAATTTGTCAAGCTGTATCCCGGCGTGTACACCGCAAAGGAAAAGGCTCTGGTAGCAAAATTTATTGCCGACAACAGGGCCATTGCGGATCGTGGTCCGGTGGACGTACAGGCTCTTATCCATGGAACACTCACCAATGGCACTCCGGGAATCGCCGGGACTTTGCCTGTAACCGAGGCAATGGTTCGTTACGACAATGAGAAGTACGACCCTGAGAATCTCGTCCTCAACGATGCCGAATATGCCAAAAAGCTGGGCTATGAGAACCTCGTTGCTTATCCCACTTTTGGCGCCGACGACGATCTCATCATGGCACCGTATCCACTCGCGGCACGAGATACACTCTTGGTCAGCCAGCTCAACCACAACATTAAAGTCTATAAGCCGATTTACCCGGGAGATACTCTCTATACGGTGATTAGTGCACGGGACTTCCTGGATATTACACCGCCGGAAGGATCCTATTACCGGTCCGTTGTCATCGTGAATCAGGCCAGCATTTACAACCAGAAGGGCGAAAAGGTCGACGACGCGATCTTTCGCGTTACCGAAAGCCTAAAGATTTATAAGGATGGTCTGGCGCCGAAGAACCCTGGATTCCAGGATATTTGGGAAGCCCCCAACTGGATGAGCCGTCCCGCGCACAAATACACCGACAAGGACTGGGAGTTCATCAAGAGCTTATGGGCCAAGGAGAAGCGGCAGGGTGCCACTCCGCGGTACTGGGAAGACGTCAAAGTCGGGGATGAACCTGCCTGGACCGTCGACGGCCCGATCATCGAGTCCGTTATGCCCACCAAGCCCTACGGCATGGGCGCCGGCGGCAGCCGCACCATGAAGAAGGAGATCATGGATCCGCAGATCTTCAAGACTATGGTTCGGGACGAAGATACCGGGATTTACCATCTGCCCAACCAGGCGGATTATACTCCGCCTGTTCCAGACCAAAAACCCGAAGAAGCTGCAGGCGGCTTTGCACCAGGCGCAAAAGACACTGGCGCCCTCGATACCAAAGACATCCACAAGCAGACGGACACCAGGGCCGTTCTGATCAACTATTTCGGTCGCGACATTGCCCTCCGCAACATTGACAATTGGATGGGAGACCACGGTACGATTACCGATGTCCGCTGGGGCATCATGGAGCCGCAGACTCATGCGGCTTATGGCAAGACCGTTCCCGCAAGCCCGCTCTCAGAGGACTTCCTCGCTCACGCCCCCTCGATGAAGGGAAAGCATATCAATGCCCACGGTTTGACCACCGATCTAGCCATCGTGAAGTCGTATGTCTATGACAAGTACGTCTGCGACGGCGAATTTTACGTTGACCTGGCTTGGTGGGTCGAGTCGATCGACGGTTATATCTGGGAAGCTGGCGGCGCCACGGTCAAACTCCCTTCTAAGAGCGTGAACTAAAGCGTGAATGGGCTGGGTATTAGAGGTGCCGGTCTCTGTCAAACAATCGGATTGTGCATGACGTCTGGCAACCGATTCCAAGGCGCAGTTGGCTTGTCTTGCTGCCTTTGTTTCGATGTTGGATAAACCGGAGATTGGAGCTTCGCCATTAGATCGGGCTTGAGTGCCTACCCGGGAGATGGAAACAGCGTCCGCATCTGCGCGAAGCCAGGGATATGTGACGCCGTACCTCCATCCACCACAATGTTCTGACCGTTAATATAGCGGGCTTCGTCCGACGCCAGAAACGCCACTACACAGGCGATATCGCGAGGAGTTCCGAGGTAAGGGGTCGGCGTTTCCGCCTCAACGATCTCACGAAATGAGGCGGGCAGAGTGTTGGCGACATTGTCCGTTAGTACGAGGCCGGGAGAAATTGTATTGCAGCGAATGCCGACCTTGCCATGCGACGTGGCAATGGACCGCGTCAGTTGAAGAATGGCCGCTTTTGACGCGCTGTAGGCGGCCTGAATCAGGCTGCCTTGCATTCCTAGATTGGAAGCGGTGTTGAGAATGGATGCACCTGCGTGTCGCGGGATGTGAGGCAGGGTGTACTTGCAGCACAACATTGTGCCCCTGACATTCACGCGAAACGTGCGATCCCACACTTCGACGTCCATGGACTCGGTCGCGCGGGAAACGTTCCGGCAAAAGATCGGCCGCGTTGTTGTGGAGCACGTCGATGTGGCCGAAAGCCTCGACGGTGGTGCGAACCATGGTTTGGATCTGTTCTTCCTCCCCAAGGTCGACAGCAATGGCCAGGGCCTTCCCAGCCTTAGCGGCAATGGTCTCCGCAACCCGTTTTGCCCCCTTCGAGGTTGATGTCCGCAATTGCGACTTTCGGGCCCTGTTCCGCCAGCAGGCATGCGGTCGCAGACCCGATTCCGCCTGCACCTCCCGTGACCAGTGCGACCTTGCCGGTTAACAGAAGCATGAGGTCTTCCACGTTCGAACGGGTTGCTTGCTATCGTAACGACCATCACATCAGATTGCGGTAAAAGCGCCTTAGAACGCTCTTGCAGACCTGCAAATCGCTTTCCGGGATTCCCTTTTGCGCCTCCTCGAGGATTGCGGAGACCAGGTCAGCAACCTCCGACATCATGTCACGGCCCTTCTTCGTGAGAAAAACCAGTTTCTCTCGCCTGTCGACTTGGCCCGGCATACGAACGATCAGTCCCAGGGACTCGATGCTGGATAGCACTCTGGCCATCGCGGTTTTGTCCTTGTCGAGCTTTTCCGTGAGCACATACTGAGGAGAGCCGTTTTGATCCCAAACGTGCACCAGCACGGAGAACTGCTCTGACGTGATCGGCAGTTTTCGCCGGGAAAGTTCCTGGTTGATCCGCCTTAGCACCGCTCGGGAAGCATTACTGGCGAGGTGGCCCAGGGATTCGTCCAGCGCGTAGGTCGATGTTTTTTTGGGCATAAGCAAGAACAGTTGTATACTACAACTGTTTCCGGCAGCAGGCAACACTTGCACGCTCCGGCTTGCCCATTTCCGCGGTGGGCGGCTGGCCCGCAATCGTCTGGAAACGATAGCCCAGAAGGGTTCGTGAGGCGGGAAGGGCAGGGTAGAAGACGACCCACAAAACCACCCACAAAACCATTGACAAACTCTGGTATTGTATGTAATTTTACATACACGCTCGGCGGGTCAGGCTATGGCAATCGCCGCCGCGAAAGGGATTTCGACAAATGAAACGGCCGTTAGAAGGGATTCGCGTTCTAGACATGACCGCCTGGCTTTCGGGCCCCTACGCCATGGAGATCGTCGCATATCTGGGAGCGGAGGTGATCAAGCTCGAGAAAGCCGACGGCGGAGATGCGGTACGGGTCAACGGGCCTTATTTTGGCCCGAACGGAATCGTCTTCGAAAAGAAAGATCCCAGGGATTTGTCTCTGTGCATCCTGAAGCGGGCGCGCGGACGGAAGAGCATCACTCTGAACCTGCAATCGGAAAAGGGCAAACAGATCTTCCGGGAACTGGTCAAGAAGTTTGACGTGGTCACGGAGAATTTTGCCCCCGGAACCATGGAAAAACTCGGCATCGGTTACAACGATCTGAAGAAGATCAAACCCGACATCATCCTCTGTTCGATCTCCGGCTTTGGCCAAGATGGCCCGTATCGGCGCCTGCCGGCCTTCGATCCCGTGGTGGAAGCCATGAGCGGGGTCATGGAGGTGACGGGCTACCCCGAGAACCCTCCCGTAAGAATGGGGGTAGCGGCCGGGGACCTGGTTTCGGCTCTCTACATGGTCATTGGCCTGCAAGCCGCGCTGCGCTACCGCGAAAAGACCGGCATCGGGCAGGCGGTCGACATCTCCATGATGGATAGCCTGGTCTCTTTTCTTTTCGACGAATCGCTGGATGTCTATGTCGACCGCGGAATTCCGATCCGCACCGGCAATCGCCGGCTGCGCCTCACCCCGTTTAACTCTTACCCGGCCAAAGATGGTTATGCAGTGATTTGCAGCGCGGCCGATTCCCACTGGTCCGCCCTGCTGAAGGCCATGGGGCGGCAGGACCTGCTGGACGATCCGCGCTATAAAAAGCTCGATCAGCGCATGGCGAATGCCGATGAAGTGGATGCCCTAGTGGCGGCTTGGACCATCACCAAAACGAAACAGGAAGTGGTCGATACTCTGATTAAACATGGCGTCGCCACCGGCGCCGTGGCCACCATTCCGGAAGTTCTTAAGGATCCGCAGTTGAAGCACCGAGGCATGATTGTCGATCTGCAACATCCGGAATTCGGAAAAGTGGAAGGAGCGGTGGGACACGACATTCCCATCAAGATGTCCGAATCTCAGGGAGGCTTCGACCTTCCCGCTCCCTACCTGGGCGCTCACAACGAAGAAGTCTATGGCGAGCTGATGGGATACTCGCCGGAATGTGTAGAGCGGTTGAAGAACGAAGGCGTGATCTGAGGGTGACAGGAGCGGGCTTGCCGGGGCTCGTCCGGGCCGGTTCAGGGCCGGGAAAAGAGCGCCGAAAAAAAGCTTGACTGTCTTCAGAACCGTTGTATTATATTTGCAACAATTAGTTGCGTAGCGCAACTAATTGCCTCCGCAGAGGCGTTTATGACAGCGAAACCCATTCGATCAGCCACCCCCCCAGATCAGTGCCTGGAAGCTAAAGGATCGGCGGGTCATGCCGGCGAGCTGCACCAACCACACCTGCTAGGGCCATTTCACCGGCGCCGCCGCGGACTATTGCGGCCGGGCCAAAGGCGGCGTCCACTTCATCGGTGGTTTCGGGGGTGGATTCTACGAGATTTCGTTCGCGCGCGGGTCAGATTAAATCAAGAGAGGGATTGGCGATGGAGTTCACAAAGTTATTCGAACCCTTAACGATCAAAGGCATCACGTTAAGAAACAGATTGGTCATGTCGGCCGCCTGCACGGAATACGGAACCCGAGACGGGTTCGTGACCGAAAGGCTCATCAATTACTATGCCGAGCGGGCAAAAGGAGAAACCGGCTTAATCTTCATCGAGGTGGCCAATCCTTTCTACCCGTCCGGCAAGGTTCTGGTTCATCACCTGGCCATCAACGACGATAAGTACATCCCCGGCTTCAAGAAGCTGACCAAGGCGATCCACGACTATGGCAGCAAGACGATTCTGCAGGTCTCGCACGCCGGTCGTCAGACTACTTCCAAAGTCAGCGGCCAGCAGCCCTGGGCTCCTTCGGGATTGCTTCCCAAGATCTCGATGTACTGGGAAGTCCCGCGCGAGATGACGATCGAGGAGATCAAGTCGATTCCCGCGGCCTTTGACACGGCCACCGAGCGCGCCAAGAAAGCTGGCTTCGACGGCGTCGAACTCCACGCCGCCCACGGTTATCTGATGACGTCGTTCATCTCGCCTTACACCAATAAGAGGACGGACGAATATGGGGGCAGCCTCGAGAACAGGATGCGGCTGCCGATGGAAACCTTGCGGGCCATGATGAAGCATCAGAGCGATGACTTCCTGGTGACCGTAAGAATGAACGGCGACGACTATGTTGAGGGCGGAGTTGGCTTGGAGGAAGCCAAGGTCATCGCCAAGATGATGACCGACGCTGGGACCGACATCGTCAGCGTGTCGGCGGGCATGCGCGAATCGACCACTCCATTGCAGGACCACTCGCCGGCGGTGGAACGCGGCGCCTGGGTGTATCTGGCGGAAGCAATCAAGGAAGTCGTGGGCAATACTCCCGTCATTGTCGCCAAGCGCATCAATCGTCCCGAATTGGCGGAAAACATTCTGCGGCAGACGAAAATCGATATGGTGGCGATGTTACGAGGCCTGATGGCGGATCCCTACATTGGCCAGAAGACCAGGGAGGGCCGGCTCAATGACATCGTGACCTGCATCGGATGCTGCCAGGGTTGCTATGGACGGCTGTGGGAGCATCTGCCCATCATGTGCACGGTGAACCCGCAGATGGGAAGAGAAGGGAAGTGGAACGTTGTTCCCCTGACGAAGAAGCAGAAAAAGAAGAAGATCCTGGTCATTGGCGGCGGACCTGGCGGCATGGAAGCGGCGGTCATTGCCAAGGAAAGAGGCCATGACGTAACTCTTTGCGAGAAGAATGCCCAGCTCGGCGGGCAATGGGTGCTTTCGCTCCGCGTCCCGAATAAGTACGAATTCGAACATACCATCATCGAGTTGTCTTACAAGATGAATAAGGCGGGGGTCAAAGTACATCTCGGCACGGAAGTAACTCCGGCTTACATCGCGAAGATGAAGCCGGATGCGGTCATTGTGGCTTCGGGTGTAATCCCCCTGAAACCGAAGATCCCCGGGGTGGACAAGCCGCATGTGGTCCAGGCCTTTGATGTGCTGCAGGAAATTGTGATGGTGGGCAAGCGGACGGCCGTGATCGGTGCGGGCAGAGTCGGTTTGGAAACGGGCGAATACATGAGTTCGAGGGGCCGCGAAGTCACCATCCTGTCGCGGAGAGAAGTTGGGGAGATCGGTAAAGACCTTCCCTGGCCGCAGGGGGCTCATTTCCTGCGTCGGCTCGACAAGATGGGTATTAAGAAAGTAGGCAGGGTTGTGGTCGAGGAAATCACCGACGAAGGCGTGGTGTACTCCGTCGATGGCGTGCAGCAGACATTGCCCGTGGACACGGTCGTCCTGGCGCAGGGAGGCGATCCGAACAACAAGCTCTACAAAGCGCTCAAGGGCAAGGTTCCGGAGCTTCATGTGATCGGCGACGCTTTTGCAACGCGGACCTGCCTGGACGCGATCCACGAAGGCTTCAAAGTCAGCATGAGGATCTAGCGGCCGGTTGCCGTGAGAGAGGATTGAATATGAAGTATTCAACCAAGGACGAGCAACAATTCCTGAACTTGACCCTGGGTGGGCCCGTGCGAGTCTTCGTGAAGGACGGGAAAGTTGTACGCGTCATGCCCTTGGAGTATGACGCGCCCGACGATCCGAAGCCGTGGTCGATCGAAGCGCGGGGACAAACCTTTACCCGCCCAAACAAGGCCGGTATTGCCCAGTTCGTGCAGGGCTTGAAGCAGATGGTCTACTCGAAAGACCGGCTGAAGACGCCTCTTAAGCGAGTGGATTTCGACCCCAACGGAAACCGGAATCCCGAGAACCGGGGCGTTTCCGGCTACCAGCCGATCAGCTGGGACGAGGCACTTACTATCATCTCCAACGAAATCGTCCGGCAGAAAGAAACCTACGGGCCGGGCTCGATCGCGGTGACCGGATCGTCGCACGATTCCTGGGGAAACATCGGCTACCGCATGAGCGCCATGGATCGCTTCTGGAATCTGGTCGGTGTCACCTGGATCGACCACAACCCCGAAAGTTGGGAAGGCGCCTACTGGGGCGCGATCCATGCCTGGGGCTGGCACTGGAGACTTGGGCAGGCGCCAAATTTCGATTGCTTGGACGACACGTTTCAGCATTGCGACATGATCGTGTTCTGGGCCTCCGATCCCTCCACGACTTCGGGCGATTACGCCTGGAACGAACAGGATCACTGGCGCAAGCACATGAAGAAGCTCGGGATCAAGTTTGTCTTCATCGATCCTTATGCGAACTTCACCGCGGTGCTCGATGGCGATAAGATCCTGCGGCCGAAGGCGGGGACCGACAGCTCTTTGGCCTTAGCCATTGCCTATACCTGGATTCAGGAAGGCACTTATGACAAGTCTTACGTTGAGAGCCATACCTATGGCTTTGATAAATGGGAAGCCTATGTCACGGGTAAGGAAGATGGAGTGCCTAAGACGCCGGAGTGGGCGGAGAAGATTTCGGGAGTGAAGGCTTGCGACATTAAAGCGCTGGCTCGGGAGTGGGCGTCAAAACGCACCACCCTCGCGGCAGGTGGGCGCCCGGGTATGGGGAATGCGGGCCGGGCGGCTTACGGGCACGAATGGTCGCGAATGATGGTTCTGCTGATTGCCATGCAGGGTTTGGGGAAACCTGGGGTCAACTACTACTGCACTACGGGTGGCGCCCCGGCGAACTGGAATGTCTTTTTCCCAGGCTATGCCGATGGCGGGATCAGCGGCGGCAGCACCGGCCCGAAAGACTTGGGGCCGAGGGGCTTTCCCAAACGCGCCGTGGGAAGCAAGATTCGGCAGCGCATCAACCGCTCCATACTGCCCGAGGCCATCATCAACGGGCACGCTACGTGGCGGGGGATTTACGGCTACTACGGCGAGAGCGCGCAGCAGCAGTTCAACCAACTCAAATACCCGTTTGATGGCTACTCGCCCGTCCACATGCTGGCCCGCCAGGGTGCGTCGTACATTGGCACCATGATGGAGACTAACCGCTGGGCGCGGATGTACCGCCATCCCAATCTTGAGTTCTTCATGTGCCAGACGATTTACAACGAGCCGGAGGCACGATTCGCCGACGTCATCCTGCCCGTCTGCACCAACCTGGAGCGCTGGGACATCGGCGAGTGGGAGGGTATCTCGGGCTACTCCAACAAGCTGAGCGCGGTTAACGTTCGCATTTGCGTGCTGCAGCAGAAGTGCATCGAGCCTCTCGGAGAGTCCAAGAGCGACTACGACATCTACGAACTCCTCGCGGAACGCCTGTCGTTGAAGGATGTGTACAACGAAGGTGAAAAGGATGTAACCGGTTGGATCAAACGGATGTTCGAAGTATCCGACCTGCCTAAGTTCATAACTTGGGAGAAGTTCCAAAGCAAGGGCTATTACATCATTCCGCCGGATCCCGATAAGAAGCCAACTCCGGCGATGCGGTGGTTCTATGACGGGAGGGCGATCGATATTCCCGACCGTCCGATGCCACATGACCGTCCGGTGTTTGATGGGAAGGGCTTGGCGACTCCAACCGGCAAGATCGAATTTGAATCGCAAAACCTCAAGCGCTTTGACGCTAACGACCACGAAAGACCGCCGGTGCCCCACTACATACCATCCTTCGAAGGTCCGGACAGCACCGAGTTACTGAAGAAGTATCCGTTGCAGTTGATTTCGCCGCATCCACGCTGCACTTTCCATTCCCAACACGATGGCAAGAGCACATGGAACGAGGAGATACCGCACCACCGGCGTCTGATCGATGGGTATCGTTACTGGGTCATGCGAATCAATCCGGTGGATGCCAAGAAGCGCCGCATCAAGGACGGGGAAATCGTAAAGATGTACAACGACCGCGGTGTGGTCTTGTGCGCAGCAACGGTAACTAAGCGCATCGTGCCGGGTGTGGTGCATTCCTACAGTTCCGGCGGAGGGTACGATCCGCAGGGAGAGCCGGGTAACAACAAAACCATCGACAAGGGTGGGACGGTCAATCAGTTGACCAGCTCTCGCTGGATATCAAAGAACTGCCCGGGCATGGCTCCCAATGCGTGCCTCGTGGAAGTAGAGAAATGGGAAGGGGGAAAATCATAATATGCCAACCTACGGCATGGCAATTGACTTAGACCGGTGCACTGGTTGCTATAACTGCCAGATTGCCTGTAAGGACGAGCACGTGGGCAACGAATTTCTCCCGATCGCGACCGCGCAGCCAACCTTCGGCCAGTTCTGGCTCAGCATTGCTGAAAATGAGCAGTGTTGGGATCCCTCACACTTCAAGGTGACCTGCACTCCGAAGCTCTGCAACCATTGTGACGACGCGGCCTGCCTGAAGGCAGCCAAAAACGGCGCCGTGTATCGGCGGCCCGATGGCATTGTCATCATCGATCCGCAAAAGGCCGTCGGACAGAAACAACTGGTGGATGCCTGTCCCTACGGCTCAATCTATTGGAACGAAGAAAAGAACGTGGCGCAAAAGTGCACGTTCTGCGCGCACCTGGTGGATGACGGGTGGACGCAGCCTCGTTGCGTACAGTCCTGTCCCATGAGCTGTATGCATTTTGGCGATCTGGACGATCCCAACAGCAAGGTATCGCAATTCCTCGCGAAGAATAAGACTGAGGTCCTGGAACCGGAATTCAAAACGAAGCCAAAGGTATCCTATGCCGGGCTGCCGAAGCCGCATCTTGCGGGCACCGTCCGATTTGCGGATACGGGAGACTGCGCTGCCAAGGTCAAAGTTACTCTCACCGGACCCGACGGGAAAAAAGCGGAAAGCGTGACCGACTGCTTTGGAGATTTTGAATTCGGAAACGTGAAGAAGGGAAAACACAAGATTAGTTACGCCAGCCACGGCTATCAGCCCCAAAGCAAGTTGTTCTCCCTCGACGACGAGATTAGCGATCTGGGCGAGGTTTCGTTGGCGAAGGCAAAGTAGGCGATCCGGGTGGGGGTTCCCACTCATTCGCAAAAAACGCGAATGAGTGGGGCACCCCGAGGCCCTTTTATGCGACGGTAATGGGTTCGCGGGTGAAATCCGCGAAGCTCTTGCCTAGTTTGGCCAGTTGCTCCAGCAGCGGGGCCGGTTGCCAGAGTTCTCCGTGCCGCTCATGGAACTCGCATACGCGCTCGTATACCTTCTTCAATCCCACGGTATCGGCATACCAAATCGGCCCGCCACGATGGCTGGGGAAGCCGTAGCCGTTCAGGTAGACCATATCGATGTCGCCGGCGCGCAGCGCAATTCCTTCCTCTAAAATGCGCGCGCCTTCGTTAATCATGGAATAGATGCAACGCTCAACCATCTCCTGCGATGAAATCTGGCGCTGTGGAACGCCCGCTTCGGCAGCCCATTGCCGCATCCAGGTTGTCACTTCCGGATCGGCAATGGCGCGGCGGTTCTCGTCGTACCTGTACCATCCGGCGTTGGTCTTCTGCCCATAGCGGCCCATCTCGCACAAACGGTCTTCGGCAAAGGGCTGGCGAACTCCGGGCTTCTGCAGATGGCGGAATTCCTTGCGCATCCGCCAGCCAATGTCCAGGCCCGCCAGATCGGCGACCGACAATGGCCCCAGGGCCATACCGAAATCGTAGAGCGCCTTATCCACCGCCTGCACGTCTGCACCTTCTTCCACCAGGAACTGCGCCTCGCGGCGGTACGGCGCGAACATGCGGTTGCCGACGAAGCCCCGGCAGTTACCCACCAGAACGCCCACCTTGCCTAGCTTCTTGGAGAGTTGCATGCAGGTCGAGATCGCGTCCTTGCTTGTCGCCTTGCCCCTAACCACTTCCAACAGCTTCATCACATTGGCCGGGCTGAAGAAGTGCGTACCCAACACTGCTTGGGGACGCTTGGTCGCGGAGGCGATCTCGTCAATATCGAGGTACGACGTGTTAGTCGCCAGGATCGCGCCCGGTTTGCAGACGCCATCGAGAACGGAAAACACTTCTTTCTTGAAAGCCATGCCCTCGAACACTGCCTCGACCACCATATCCACGTCGGCAAATTCGTTATAGCTGAGGACCGGGCGGATCAGTTGCAAACGCTCGTCCACGAATTGCTGGGTGAAGCGGCCGCGTTTTACCGAGTTCGCGTAGTTCTTTTGGATCGTTGCCAGCCCGCGGTCGAGCGCCGCCTGGTCCACGTCCCTGATTACGACCGGCACGCCGGCGTTGGCAAACACCATGGCGATGCCAGCGCCCATGGTTCCGGCGCCGACCACTCCAACCCGATTGACGGGGAGGACCGGCGTATCTTTCGGAATCCCGGGAATCTTCGCCAATTCCCGTTCTGCCAGGAAGGCATGGACGAGGGCCTTGGACTCGTCAGAGAACAAGCACTCGTTAAAGAGCTTTTGCTCCATGGTAGAAGCGTCGGCATAGGGGAGCGTGGCCGCGGCTTCGATGGCGTCAATGGCGGCCAGGGCGGCTCGCGGAGCGCGCTGTTTGCTGCGAGCGTTAGCGCGCGCAGCGGCGAACACGGGCGCGTTATGTTCGAGCTTCTCGCTGCGTTCGCGCGTCTTCCGCATCGGCTTGCTAACCGCCTCGCGCGCGAAGGCGATCGCCGTGGCGAGCAGGTCGCCGTCGACATCCGTCACCTTGTCGATTATGCCGAGTTGCATGGCTTCCGCGGCAGAGATCGGCGTGCCCAACGAGCACATTTCCACTGCCTTGGCCACTCCCGCCAGGCGCGGCAGACGTTGCGTCCCGCCAGCGCCGGGAATAATGCCGAGCTTTACTTCCGGCTGGCCCATCTGAGCGCCGGGACTCGCGACCCGGTAATGAGCGGCCATGGCCAGCTCCATTCCGCCTCCGAGGGCGTGCCCGTGAATGGCGGCCACGACCGGCTTGTGGCAGTCTTCGATGCGCTCAACCAGCCGCGCCATCTCCGGTACGCGCTGGCTGCTGCCGCTGGTGATTTTCTGAAATTCGTTGATGTCGGCGCCGGCGACGAAGGTGCGGCCGGCTCCGATGAGGACGATGGCGGCAACACGGTTGTCGTTGTCCGCTTCTTCGATGGCTTCGCGAATCGCCTGGCGCACCTCAGTGCTCAGCGCGTTTACGGGCGGATTATCAATGGTGATGACAGCGAGGCCTTGCTCGAGGGTAATTCGAACTAAGTTGCTCATAAGTCGGCTTACGGTGCGGCTAAAGTCGCGCCCATTCAAAACAAAGTCGGGCGGCTAGTCGGGGACAGCGTTGAAGATATATTTCTCGCCGGCCTCGATATGTTGCTCGATCAAATGGCGAGCGCGCTTGACATTGCGCTGGCGGATCGCTTCAAACAGCGCTTTGTGCTCGGAAACCACCTCTTTGGCGCGGCCGGGCCGCAATCCCTCGATGCGATGGCGGAGGAAAATGCGCTGGTAGATTTCGCGAAAGTAGTCGGTCAGATAAGGGTTATCCGCCATCTGGATGTACGCGGCGTGAAATTCCTGATCGAGGGCGAACCTTCCCCGGCTTATATTGTCGAGGACGGCCTTCTCATAGAGATTCTGTCGTTTCTTCAGCAGCTCAAGCTTTTCGGGAGTTACGCGCTCGATAACCTTTTCGATCGCGCTCATCTCCAGTATCTTTCGCAGCTCGTACAGGTCTCGGGCTTCGTCATGCGTGATTTCGTGAACCGTGTACCCCTGATTGGGAACAAAATCCAGGAAACCCTCGGCCGCCAAAATGCCCAGGGCGCTGTTGACGGGGGTGCGGCTCACGCCCAGCCGCTTCGCTAAATCGACGAAGATCAGCCTCTGTCCCGGCACGATGTCGTAATTCATCATCATGGCCTTGATCTTGCGATAGGCCATGTCCGTGAGATTGCTAGTCCCGTTCCCACTCCCCGCCTCATCCGGCTCGATTCTTCCCGGTTCTGCCGGTCTGGTGGACTGCTCGTCGATGATCGGTGACCGCCGTTTCTGGGACATTCTCTGGCACCTCTGCCGTGGTTGAACAACCAAACTCCTGGATATTCTTGCCTCACTTAATACCGCGGTTCCCAAGGCTAAGGGGTCTTAAACTACTATTCAAAATGTCTACAGATAATGCATAACATATTACATGCAAGACGTCAATTCTTCTGCTGGGTCGGGAGCGCCGGGCAATGTCATTGTCCGTACTGGCATTGTCCGCACCGGAGGGCTTGGCTCATTGCACTTCCAGTTTCAGGCTCGGTTCTAGGGAGTTTCGCCTTTCTTGCTGCCACGCGAGAATCGAGACCAAAATGCCGCCCAGGGCTGCGAACCCGGCTACCGAGAACGAGGGAGCGTAGTCCCCATGGTGGGATTCCGTGATAAGAGCGAGGAGATGCGGGCCCAGCACCGCCGCTAGGCAAAAACTTGAAAGCACGGCCACGAAATTGGCGCTCAAATGCTTCGGCCCAAAAACGTCCGCCACGCTTGCCGGAACCGTGCTCATGAATCCCCCGTGACACGAACCGACCAGCATGAGGGCAAGAATAAACGAGCCGAAGCCGGCTACATGTTTGAACAAAAACATGGCGGTTGCCAGGACGGTGAACAGAGCCACGAAAGAGGAGAACCTGCCGGTTTTATCCGATATCCATCCCCAGAGCAAGCGTCCGGCCGCGTTCGAAACCGACAGACAACTCACGGCAACGGCGGCGGCTTTCGGGGTGAGTTTGACCAGTTCCTGCCCGATGGGGGCGGCATGAGCGATGATCATTAGCCCGGGCAGCGTCCCCAGTCCAAAGATGAGCCACAGCAAGTAGAACATGGGGTCGGCAAGCATGTGCCTCCAGTCCCGGTCGTTGGTATTGGCATTGGCGCCGCCGGTGCCGGGCAGCGGTTGCGCCGGATTCCAACCGTCCGGCCTGTATCCAACGGGGGGAACTCTGATCACTTGGATGAACACCGCAATAACAATAAGGAAGCTCAGTCCCAGGATCCGGAATGCGGCCAGCACTCCCCGACTGAGGATCAGCGAGGCCGCCAGCGGAGCAAGGGCCAGCGCCCCGCAGGAGATTCCGGCAACGGCAATGCCGGATGCGAGACCGCGGCGGTCGGGGAACCACTTCACCGCGTTCGCCACAATACATGTATAGCCTGCTAAGCCTCCCATCCCGGCCAGGAATCCGTAGCTCCAATACAGACGCTGCAGGGAGTACGCATATCCGGTGAGAAAGACGCCTGCCCCAAAAAGGAAGACGCACACGAAAATCACCAAGTTGGACCGCAACCGGTCCTGCAGCCAGTTCGCCAGCAGGATTAAAGGCCATCCCACGGAGAAGCTGAGGCTAAACGTCCAGGAAACTTGCGCGGTGGAGGCGTGCAAGTAGGTCATCAACGGTTTTTGGAACACACTCCAGGTGTCGCAGAACCCGGTGCAAAAGATGAGTGCCACGCTCGCGAATAGAACCAACCAGCGGTTGAGTTTCATGAATCTCGTCATCATCTCACGACAGTTCCAGGACGGCGAAACGGACTGCGGAAGAAGTCGATGTTCGTCGCACAGTCCCTAAGGGGCGTAATTTTGAAGAATTGTTTGAAGAATTTACGGTATCGCTAAAGCGATACCCTGATACGAAACTTGAGTTTTTCGTCAGCCTCGAAAGCCGGATCGACGTGTCCCCGCAGGGCATATGATGGTGATGAGGAAACTCGCATGAAGGCCGAAGACAATATCACGGAATTCAAAACCACCGCGTGGTCGGCGGGACCTGGTTGTCACGGCGGGTGCGGCCAAAAGCTCTACGTGCAAGACGGCAAATTGATCCGGGTCGAGGGGGATGAGAGCAATCCCTGGAGCCAGGGCCGAAGCTGCCCGCGGGTGCTGGCGTTGACGCAATATATGTACCATCCCGACCGGATCACGACACCGCTCAAGCGCTCGGGGGCGCGCGGGGAGGGAAAGTTCACTCCAATTTCCTGGGACGAAGCCTTCGAGATTTGCGAGAAGAAGCTGAAAGAAATCCGGGAGGCCCATGGGGCGGAGTCCGTCATCTTCTGCCAGGGAACGGGGCGCGACGTGGGCGGCCCAATCTCGTTTCTCGCGTACAGTTACGGAAGTCCGAACTGGTGTCAGCTCGGGCTGTCTGGCCATTCCTGCTACACCCCGCGTTTGGCTGCGATGAAGGCGACGCTGGGCGATTTCTGCGTGATGGATGCTTCGCAGTTTCTTGAGCAACGTTACGACTCCCCGGAGTACACGGTTCCGAAAGTCATAATGGTGTGGGCGCAAAATCCGCCGCCGACCTGCCCCGACGGATTCTTCGGCCATTGGGTGGTGGACTGCATGAAACGCGGCTCCGAGATCATCAGCGTTGAGCCCCGCCACACCTGGATGTCGACGCGCGCGAAGCATCATCTCCAGATTCGCCCGGGAACGGACGCCGCCCTGGCCCTGGGAATGCTCCACGTGATCATCAACGAGAATCTCTACGACCAGGAGTTTGTGCGGAAGTGGACCTTCGGATTCGATGATCTCAAGGAACGGGTGCAGCAATATTCGCCGAGCACGGTGGCCGAGATCACCTGGGCGCCCAAGGATACAATCATCGAGGCAGCGCGCTATTTCGCCAGGGCTAAGCCGGCGGCGATTCACTGGGGAGTTCCCGTCGATATGACTCCGAATTCCCCATCCGTGGCCCAGGCGATCGCCCAGCTCTGGAGCATCACCGGGAACATCGACGTGCCCGGCGGAAACGTCATCGCCCGCCCTTCGCACGGAGTGACCACCTACCCGTACACTACCGAGGAGTTAGTTGAGTTATACGGCCAGGAGTTAGTCGCCAAGCTGAATGCCAAGCGTATCGGCGCGGATAAGTACCCGATGGTCAAGGGATTTCGCGGATGGGCCCAGCCCGACATGGCTATCGACCAGATATCCTCCGGGAAGCCCTATCCCATCAAAGCCGTTTGGATCCAGACGGCCAACATTCTGGGTGGTCAGGCGGCCCGCATGAAGCTTCACTACGAGGCCCTGAGGAAGTTGGACTTCGTCGCGGTGGTAGATCTTTTTCATAACCCCACGACCATGGCGCTGGCCGATGTTGTGTTGCCGGCGGCAACGTTCGCCGAGAAGGATAGCTTTCGTTCATGGTGGGCGCCACTGGCGGTGATCCAAAAGGCGGTTCAGGTCGGGGAGTGCAAATCGGACTGGGAAATTAACTTCGAGATGGCAAAAAGACTCAATTCCGGGGTGGGCAAGAAGTTCTCCAGTGTTAGAGATCTTATCAACCAGCGTCTGAAGGTTGCCAACATCACCTTTCAGGAAATGATCAACCGGGGATCTTGGGCGATGCCTCCCGACGGGCCGTCCAAACCGTACCGCCGGCACGAGCGCGGACTGCTGCGGGCCGACGGAAAACCGGGATTCAACACCTCGACCGGGAAGGTGGAGCTGTGGTCGAAGACTTATGAGGCTTGGGGACTTGACCCGCTGCCTTATTACACGGAGCCCGTACAGGGCCCAGTAAGTACTCCCGAGCTTTATCGTAAGTACCCTTTGATTATGATTGCGGGAACCCGCAGTTCTCTGTTTTTTCATTCCGAGCACCGGATGATTCCCTGGCTTCGGGATAAGCTTCGCGATCCGTTCGTGGAGGTTCATCCCGACACGGCGAAAGAGTTGGGAATCTACGATGGCGAGTGGGTGTATATCGAGAACGATCACGGGAAGGTCAAGCGCAAGGCGAAACTCAGTCTTACCGTGCATCCGAAGATGATCAATACCATGCACGGATGGTGGATGCCGGAACAGGTGGGCAGCGAACCGAATCTGTTCGGTGTCTGGCAATACCAGATCAACCAACTAATTCCCGGGCCACAAGACAGCGTCTCGGGGTTTGGCGGCGGTCAGTACAAGACTACGCTCGTGAAACTCACCAAAATCGAGCAAGGGGAATCCGAGTATGTCTGAGTTCGGCCTGCTCATTGAATATCATTACTGCACTGGGTGTCTTGCCTGCGAGGTTGCCTGCCAGCAGGAACACAACCATCCGGCCTCCCGAACGGGCATCAAAGTTACTGAGTATGTCATGGAGACCCCGACCGGGCTCTCGATCGACTACGTGCCGTTCCCCACCGCGTTGTGCGACCTCTGCGCGGCAAGAACTCAGCGGGGAGAACAACCGTCCTGTGTGAAACATTGCCAGGCCAATTGCATGCGTTACGGTCGCGTCGACGAACTTGCCAAGGAGATGGAGAAGAAGCCTAGAATGGTCTTGTTCAAGCCGCGGTAGCGGTTCGGGCTGACAGTTACTGAGCACTCTTGCCGCGGAAGATCTGGACGAAATTCTTCAAGGCCGACAATGCGTTATCCCGGCGCCATACCAATTCCATGGTGCTGACCACATGCAGGTCTCCGACTGGAACCAGCACAACGTTCTTCGGCTTGCGCGATTTTGTCGCAGCGGGCACTATGGTCAGGCCCAGACCTGCCGCCACCAGACTCAAGTTTGAAGAGTCGTCCGTGCCCGATTGCACAATCTTGGGAGTCAGCCCCAGGCTATGGCACGCGTGGATAATCCGGTCGTAGTAAGGCGGGTTCTGTGCCCGTTGAATAAAGACAAAGTTCTGGTCTCGCAGTTCCGCCAGCCGCCGGGGCGGGCGGGTTGCGTACGGGGAATGTTCCGGAACCGCCAGCATGGCCTTGGTCTTCAGCACTTCAATCCCGTCGAACGTATCGTCTTCCGGCAGTCGGTTGAAAAGGAATCCAGCGGAAAGGTGTCCATCGCGGATGGCCGCGAGTTGCTCCGGCGATTTCATGAGAGCCACGTTCAGCACGACGTCGGGACACCGCTTCTGAAATTTTCGCAGCGCTCGGGTGATTGCTTCGTGCCATGTGAAGGACTCCACCATGCCGATCGATAGTGCCCCCGCATATCCGCTCTGCGCCCGGCGTGCCCGCGACTGCGCCTGTTCCAGGTAATCAAACACGCGCCGCGCATCTTGCAAAAAACATTCCCCGGGAAAGGTGAGCGACGCTCCCCGTCTCGATCGTTCAAACAGCGTGACGCCCAATTCCTGTTCCAGATCCCGAATTTGCCGCGAAAGCGCCGGTTGGGCTATGTGCAAGCTGGCCGAAGCCCGGACAAAGCCTCGGCATTCGGCAACCGCAATGAAATAGCGTAGATGACGGAGTTCCATGTCCCATACCTCACAGGCATGTAAACATACTAATAAAGAATTATACGATATTGGACCCTATTGGTATTCTCGCTGAAGCGGAGGAGGCGAGACCATCGTGGAGCGGGTATTCACCAATTTGACCAACGGAGGTCCCATCTCCGTCTACGTCAAGGACGGCAAAATCGTTCGCGTACGGCCTTTGCAAGTGCCGGAAGAAGAATATAGGCCGTGGGTGATTGAAGCTGGAGGCAAGAAGTATTCTCCGCCCAAGGCTCTGCGCCTGTCGCCTCCGGTTCACGCCGAAAGAAATCGGCTTAACTCCGAGAATCGCATTCTGTATCCCCTCAAACGGGTGGATTTCGACCCCAACGGCGAGCGCAATCCGCAGAATCGCGGCAAGTCGCGCTATGAGCGCGTTAGTTGGGACGAAGCGCTGGGTATTGTTTCCAAGGAAATGAAAAGAGTGATCGACGCCTATGGAGGCTCCGGCATCAGCGGCATGACATCTTCTCATCATAACTGGGGGATTGTCGGCTACAAGATGGGACCGTTTTCCCGCTTCATGAATATGCTCAATTACACGCCAGTCCTGGACAATCCGGATAGCTGGGAAGGCTGGCACTGGGGAGCGACTCATAGTTACGGTTTCTATTGGCGACTGGGTATGCCGGAGCAGTTCGACTTACTGGAAGACGCCCTGAAGAATACCGAAATGATCGTGTTTTGGTCCAACGATCCGGATACAACCCGCGGCACCTACAGCGGACAGGAGTCGGCTATCTGGCGTGTGTGGTTGAAGGAAAAAGGGATCAAGACGGTTTTCATCGACCCGTTCTACAACTATACGGCCGCCGCCATGGACGGCACTTGGCTGCCTCCGCGCCCGGGTTCCGATACGGCGCTGGCGATGGCAATTGCCTACGTGTGGATCACCGAAGGCCGGTATGACAAGGAATATGTTGCCGCAAAAACTATCGGATTCGATGAGTTCAAGGATTACATCTTAGCAGCCCGTGGTGCAAGTCTGGATTCCGGAACGGAAAAGGATTGGGTGATCCACAGGGATTGTTCGTAGACTTCAGGCATGGCGATGGGGACGCGCAAGCAGCGGGAGAAGCAAGAGGAGATTTGGATCGCGCAGCAGGAGTTGGCATCGGCTCCGGGGCATCCGTTTTATCAGCGTTTGAATGAGTTGTTGGAGGCCGAGGGCTTCGACGAGTTTGTCGAGAAGCGGTGCGCGAAGTTCTATGCGGAGAAGTACGGGCGTCCGTCGCTGACGCCGGGCATCTATTTCCGCTCGCTGCTGATCGGGTATTTCGAGGGCCTCGGGGCGGAACGCGGGATAGCCTGGCGGCTGGCGGACTCGCTGGCGTTGCGGCGTTTTGTGGGCATCGGGCTGGACGAGTACACGCCGGATCACTCGACGATTTCGCGGACGCGGCGGCTGATCGATCTGGACACGCATCGCGAGGTGTTCGGCTGGGTGCTGGGCGTGCTGGCGGATCGTGGGCTGCTGAACGGTCAGCGGGTCGCCATCGATGCGACGACGCTGGAGGCGAACGCGGCGATGCGTTCGATTGTGCGGCGAGACACGGGGGAGAGTTACGAGGAGTTTCTGCGCGGGCTGGCGAAGGCGTCGGGGATCGAAACGCCGACGCGGGAAGACCTGGCGCGGTTGGACCGCAAGCGCAAGAAGCGGATGTCGAACAAGGAGTGGAAGAGTCCGGCGGACGGGGATGCGCGGATCGCGAAGATGAAGGATGGGCGCACGCATTTGGCGCACAAGGCCGAGCACGCGGTGGATATGGACACGGGCGCGGTGCTGGCGGTGACGCTGCAAGGCGCGGATCAGGGCGACACGGCGACGCTGGATGAAACGTTGAGCGAGGCCGGGATGGCAGTGGCGGAGCAGGTGGGGCGCGAGGCGGAGTTGCGGCCCGACGAAGAGCCGAAGGTGAACGTCAACGGGATCGAAGAGACGGTAACCGACAAGGGCTATCACAGCGGCGCGGTGGTCGAGCGGATGAAGGCGTACGGGGTGCGCAGCTACATTCCGGAGAAGAAGCAGAAGGGGCGGAGGAACTGGGCGGGCAAAGCGGCCGAGCAGCAAGCGGTGTACGCGAACCGGCGGCGGGTGCAGGGCAGCTACGGCAAGAGTTTATTGCGGCGGCGGGGCGAGTTGGTGGAGCGCAGCTTCGCGCACTGCTACGAGACGGGTGGGATGAGGCGCTGCCACTTGCGCGGACGGGAAAACATTTTGAAGCGGCAGTTGGTTCATGTCGGCGCGTTCAATCTGAGCTTGATTTTGCGGAAACTGTTGGGTGCAGGCACGCCGCGGGAGTGGAAGAACCTGCGTTCGGCGGCGGTTCGGCTTGTTTTGTTCGTGTTTCAACGCAGGAACACGCTGAACCCGTCCGGCAGAAGCCGCCACACGAGTTTCCGCCCCATCAACTTAGTCCGGCCGCTCTGCCGCTCCCCCAGAATTGTCAGCACTTGCACCACGGGCTGTTAGGCGTCTCCGACAAGGGGTTTGCGAAGACTCCGGAATGGGCCGAGGCGGAATCGGGCATTGCGGCGCGCAAGATCAGGGCGCTGGCCCGCGAATGGGCCTGCAAGAGAACCTGTTTGAGCAGCGGCTGCCGGGGCGGCGAGGGAAGCGCATGCCGTACGGCCTACGGCACCGAGTGGGCACGCATGATGGTCGCCTTACAGGCGATGCAGGGTCTGGGCAGGCCGGGTATTTCCATCTGGGGAACCACGATGGGCGCACCGGCCGATTGCGAGACATGGTTCCCCGGTTATGCGGAGCCGCGCGGACAAATGGGTAAGTCGGGTGTTGCCATCCACAAGCTTTCGACGCAGAACAAGACTAAGCAGAGGCTCTTCCGGCTGACCCTTCCCGAGGCAATACTCAATGGCAAGGAAGAGTTTTGGGGAGACGGTTTCTGCGGTCAAAGCCTGGAACAGCAGTTCGTTCACAACCTGTATCCCATGGAGGGCGAATCCAAAGTAAAGATGTTTTACCGTTATGGCGGCTCCTTTATGGGGACCATGCTGGACACCAACAAATGGGTCAAGATGTATCAAAGCCAGGAGTTGGAGTTTGTCGTCCTGCAGGATTGCTGGTACGGCAGCGAGGCGAAATTCGGCGACATCATTCTCCCGGCGTGCACCAACCTGGAGCGGAACGACCTGGGCGAATGGGCGGCTTGCGGCGGATATACGACGAACGCGCACATCGGTTGTAACTATCGGGTGATTGTCCGCCAACAAAAGTGCGTGGAGCCACTAGGGGAATCTAAGTCCGACTATGAGATTTTCACGTTCCTGGCCGACCGTCTCGGGATGAAGGAGCTTTATACGGAGGGCAACTCCGAAGACGACTGGGCGCGGTTGTTCTTCGAATCGTCAGACCTGGCTAAGACGGTCTCCTGGGAGGAATTCAACCGGAAGGGCTACCACATTGTGCCCGTGCCCGACCAATACAAGCCCACTCCAGCTCTTCGCTGGTATGCCGAAGGCCGGCCGGTCGACACTCCCGATGTGAATAACCCAAAACGGGGAACGGCTAAGGCGAAGGAACTAGGGACCTATACCGGCAAGATCGAATTTGCCTCGGAAAGCTTGCGCCAGAATATGCCGGCCGACGAAGAACGCCCCATCGTGCCACATTTCATACGATCGTGGGAAGGATACAGGAGCGAAGGGCATAACAAGTATCCGCTGCAATTGATCATGCCGCATCCTAGATTCTCCTTCCATACGCACTATGACAACCATACCTCATGGATCAATGAGGTATCGCTGCACCGGGTAGAAAAGGACGGATATAAGTGGTGGCCGGTGCGTATGAATCCGGCGGACGCCCGCGCGCGGAACGTGAACAGCGGCGACATAGTGGAGCTCTATAACGACAGAGGGTCGGTGCTTTGCATTGCCCAGGCCACCGAGCGGGTAGTGGCGGGGGTGCTTCACAGCTACGCCTCCTCGGCTAAGTACGATCCTCTGGTGCCAGGACAGCCGGGATCGATCGATAAAGGCGGCTGCGTCAACTTGCTGACATCATCGCGACTGGTTTCGAAGCATGCACCGGGAATGACGCCTAACTCGTGCCTCTGCGAGTTCAGAAAGTGGGAGGGCTAGACAATGGCGAGATATGCAATGGCCGTCGATATTGACAAGTGCACCGGCTGCCATGCCTGTTTCCTTGCCTGTAAGGATGAGTATGTAGGGAATGACTATCTTCCAATCTCTGCTGCACAGCCGGACAGCGGCCATAAGTGGCTGCGCATAAGGGAAATTGAGCATGGTACCGGAACCAAGGTGAAGGTGGATTACATGCCCGTCGCGTGCCAGCATTGCGAGGAGGCGCCTTGTATGCTCGCCGGGCCCGAAGGCGCAGTGTACCGTCGCCCCGATGGAATCGTAATTATCGACCCAGAAAAGGCCAAAGGCTGCAAGGAGATCGTGAGCGCCTGCCCCTATGATGCGATCTTCTGGAACCCGGAAAAGAATCTGCCGCAAAAATGCACCCTATGTGCTCACATGCTGGACAGTGGAGAGAAAACCGTACGCTGCACCGAGGCATGTCCCACCGGTGCGCTGGTGCTAGGCGATCTGGACGACGCCCACAGCGCGATCGTGACGCTGCTTGATGCGAAAGCGGTGCGAGTGGAGAGCTTCAAGCCCGAATTCGGCGCCAAGCCGTTGACCAAGTACATAGGTCTTCCAAAGCCGTTCATTGCGGGTGAAGTGCTCTTATCCGACAAGCAAGGTGAATGCCCAAAGGGAGCGAAAGTAACACTTCAGTCCAAAGGGGAGACGAGCACTCTCGCGACGGAGACGGACTTCTTTGGAGACTTTGAATTCAAGGGCCTGGCCAGAGATACCGACTATGTCCTCCGGGTCGATCATGATGGTTATCTCGCAAAGGAGCTTACTGTGCGAACCAATGCCAGCCAGAATATCGGCGAGCTTGTGCTGATCGCTGATCGCTAAGTAGAGTTTGATTCATCGTGCGACAGTTACTATAAGTTGATTCGAGGAGTGTAGATACTGATGAAAAACTTGAAATTCTATAATCTCTCACAACCGATCGAGATGGGCATCCCGATTTGGCCCTGGGTCGGCCAGATGCAGGACTTGGTGATTGAACGCATGCTATATCACGAACGGGACGGCAAGCAGTCGGCGGTGTTCCATTGCAAGATGCACACTTCCACCCATATGGACGCCCCCTTTCACGTTCTGGGAACCGGCATTGGCATTGACAAGATTCCCCTGAGCAGTTGCTTTGGCACGGGTGTAATTCTCGACATGAGTTATAAGAAGAAGTGGGAGATTATCGGGCCCGACGATTTGGAAAAGGCCTCTCCCAAGATCGAGAAGGGCGATTGGGTTTTGCTCAACACGAAATGGCATCATCAGTGGGACGATCACTATGCCTACATCAACTATTTCCCCGGCCTCTACAAAGAAGGCGCGGAATGGCTGCTGGACAAAGGCATCAAAGGGTTCGGCATTACCGGCGGCGCCCTGGATAGCCCCCTCGCGCACGCCCCGTTAGCGAAGATCATGCCGTGGTTGGACAAGGAATTCCGGGAGACGACCGGCAGAGATCCGGAGGCGGAATTCCCGATCTATGAACCGGCTCACAAGATCCTGCTCGGCGCCAACATTCCCGGTATTGAAAACGTTGGCGGCGACATCGATCAGGTGACCGGCAAGCGTGTTACCATCGCCGCCTTCCCGTTGAATTGGATCAAAGGAGACGGATCTATGCTCCGCGTGGTCGCGATTGAGGGACTCGAGTAACAAGCGGCGAGTCCTGCTATGAGGTTGCGGGGCAAGGCCGAATGAAGTGCAAAAGGATATGACGCTACAGGACATCAAGAAGATTGCCGTAATCGGCAGCGGCATCATGGGACCAGGCATCGCTCTCGCTTTTGCGAAAGCGGCATACGCGGTCAATCTGTGTGACCAACTGCAGGCAGCGCTCGATTCGGCCCATAAGGTGGTTCGCGCTAATCTGTTGACGCTGGCCAAGCACGGTCTGGTGAACCCCGGCGACATTGAGAAAATCGAAGCCCGGATAACGTACACCCTCAGCTTGCCCGATTCCGCCCGCGATGCCGACTTTATCGTAGAGTGCATCAACGAAAAGAAGGACGCGAAAATTGAGCTATTTAGGCGCCTTGGCCATATCTGCAGGCCGGATGCGATCTTTGCGAGCAACACTAGTTATCTAAACATTTTCGAGATGGTTCCGAAGAACCGCGTACCTAACACCGTAGTTGCGCACTGGTTCGCCCCGGCTCATATTCTGCCCCTGGTTGAAGTTGTCCGAGAGGCAAGGACCTCCGACCAGACGGAAAAGGTTGTTCTCGAACTTCTTCGGGCGATTGGCAAGGTTCCGGTGCTGATGAAGAGGTATGTGCCGGGGCACGCGATCAACCGTCTTCTTAGAATCATCGGACGGGAAGTCTTCTTCCTACTGGACAACGGTTATATAACTGCCGACCAGCTTGATTTGGCGGTAAAGGCTAGCATCGCTCCGCGCATGTGTTTGCTGGGCGTGGTGCAACGCTATGACTTCACCGGGCTCGATCTCAGCGCCGGAAATCTCCGGCTGGCGAATTATCCCGAACCTCCCATCGACAACGCTCCCAAGAGCCTGGTCGATCTAGTTCGGCAGGGCAATTTGGGAGTTAAAACAGGCAAGGGGTTCTTCGATTACACCGACATGCCGCTGGAGGAGACTCTCGGAGAGCGCGACGACAATCTGATCCGGATATTGAAAGCGGTCGATTTTACACTGACAGGCACCTCGCACCGGAAAGAGCGGCGGAACAACAACCCGAGTTAGATTACCGAGGATATGGATATGCCTATAACGTTGAGTGACAACAAAGTCACCGTCACCGTGGCCCAAAAGGGCGCCATGAGCGGGGACGAACTATTCAGAGTAGACAACAAGGTTGCCTTGGTCACGGGCGGCGCCGGTGGCATAGGCCATATGCTCGCCCTGGGTTTGAGCCGATATGGCGCTAAGGTTGTGGTTTCCAGCCGCAACCAACAAGCATTGAACGAAGCAGCCGGGCAGATTGCCGACGAGACCGGCAACGAAACGCTTGCGATTGCTGCCGACGTTACTCAGGAAGAAAGCGTCAGCGATCTCGTGAAGACAGTAACCGGCAAGTTGGGAACCATCGACATCCTTGTCAATGCCATGGGGCTGAACATCAAGAGAGATTCGTTCGAATATCCCATTGAAGACTGGCGCCGCCTGCTTGACATCAACGTCACCGGCACCATGATTACCTGCAAGCAGGTGGGCGCGCAGGTGTTCAAAGCCAAGAAGAAGGGTAAGATCATCAACCTATCGTCCGTCCGAGGCATACGGGGCTACACGGGAGGCAACGTGGGCTATTGCGCCACCAAGGGCGCGGTGGAGTTACTTACCAAAGCGCTGGCTCTGGAGTGGGCACCTTACCAGATTAACGTGAACGCTCTGGGCCCTGCATTAGTGATTACCCCGGGAACTTACCACATTCAGCAAAGCCCCGAGTTGGCGGAAAAGTACCGGAAGAACGTTCCTCTGGGACGACTCTGCCTTCCGGAGGATCTGGTTGGCGCTTGCATTTTTCTGGCCTCGCGGGCTTCGGACTTCATCACCGGGCAGACCATTTATGTCGACGGCGGTGCCACAGCTGGTTAATCGTTTCCTTCGGTTGAGCTAGTATATTTTGTACGGTAGTCTCGGGTGCAAGGACCCCAATGACGATTAACAGGAATCCGAATCCAATGCCTACTTTCCCGGAGGCGGAGGTGGCGGACCTAACTGCTTGACCAGCTCGACATCGATAACGATTGCCACTTCCTCACCGACCATGCCCGGCAGGGCATTCACGCCAAAGTCCGAACGATTGATTCTTGTGGTTGCCGAAGCGCCCATGTGCGAACCTCCCATGGGGTCTTTCGCCGGAGAGGTCGGGCCATCTACATCCAGCCCTACTTCCCTGGTAACGCCGTGTATAGTCAGATCCCCGGTTACCTTAAGCTTCCCCGCGCCGGCACTTACAACCCGCTTGGACTTGAAAGTAATCGTTGGGAACTTTGCGACGTCGAGGAAGTGCGGGCTGCGCAAGTCGTTGTCGCGCATCTCAACCCGCGTATCCAAGGAACTGGCATCGATCGTAACATCAAGGGAGGACTTGGTAGGATCGGAAGCAGAGTACGTAACGTCGCCGCGCACTTTCGTGAAGGTTCCTCTTACGGTCGAAATTCCCATATGCCGCACAGAAAATTGTGCTGCGGAATGGGGCGGGTCGAGATGCCAAGTCTCCGTTTGCGCCGCAGCCCAGCTATGGAACATGCAGAGCAGCCAAATGAAAGTGCAGACGGGGAGGGTAAAGTCAAGCAGTGTTCTTTTCTTCATGTCAGCGATTCTCCACTTGCTGTGAGTTCCCACTCTTGGTTTCCGAATCAGGTTTGCGAATCGTACAGGCCCAAAGGTGCTCTTGTAAAATTAATGGCTTCAATTTCCTTCCATTGGCGCAACTCATGGCCATGCCTTCAATGCTCCGGAAGAGGCCCCAGGATGCCGCCAGACAAAAATGTCCCGATGCGGTTCCCTTTCGTAATCGGCACCAAAAGATGCGATGGGTACTTGTTATTATGCTCGATCGTGATCTCGGCCGTGGTCTCTCTCCATAAGTGCCCAATTCCATGCAGGTCCAGGAAGTCGGTTGGCTTGTCATCCTTGTCCGCGCATTTGATGGTCATACCGAACCTGCAACCTGCTTTGATGAGCACTCCGGCGGGTATCACCTCGATGTTGAATTCGTACACCTCTCCCGGAGTAAGCGGTTCGCGCCGATCGTGCGGATGATAGGGACGCCACGGAGTTGACTTCGCGGGGTCGATGCGACGCTGCGATCCACGCAACCATCCACGGGTCAGCACCTTCTGATCGCCGTCCTCATTCACTTCGAAGAAGTTCACGAACCAGAGCGCCTCCGTGTCCGTCGTAGAGGCAAATAGATTGAGCACCATGGGGCCGCAAATCTCCGTGTTCTCAACCATGCGTGGGGAGATGAATTGTACCGAGCCATGTTCCTGTTTGGAGTCACCAAACGAAGTCGAGGTCTCATGCGGCAGCAGTTCGTGTTCGAAGAGTAACCCGTCTTCGTGCAGATAGAACTCGGTCCACTTCGTTTCGGGCAGCGGCCACTCTTGCGCTGTCTTCCACTCACCCGTGTTCTGAATAAACAGCTGAACCGCAGGTTCGTCCATAATTCCAGTGTCGATTCCCTTCAGCCAGTAGTCGAACCAGCGCAGCGACTCGTAGTGATATTGGTATACCGGCCGGTCGAGATATAAGGGCGGTCCGATCGACAGTTTTTTCGGGCCTTTCCAGTGTTCAAAGCTCAGCACATCTCCCGGAAGATGGAGGCTATGCATGGCCCAACAACCGCCGAAGTAACCCGGAATGGTTACATCGACATTCCAGCGCATTCCCTTTTCTTTGTAGTAGTCCGTATCCAGGAAATTGAGGATGTAGTCGACGATGAGCATGTTCCCGCCCTCATCTGGACTCTTCAACACCTCAACCAGTTCGGGATGGATGTTAATTTCGGGATCGGCAAGGGCCTTTCCGATTTGCCGATCAAACTCCTGCGGGCCCACTTGCTTCCGGTACTCCTTACGCACGCGCAGATTGCTCAGCGATTTGAGCCAATGCGGATGAAAAACGTAGGAAAAGATGCCGCCTTGATAGATGGCGTGCCGATATTGGTCGGTGACGCCGAAGGGAGCGAAGATGGTCTTGAGCGAAGGCGGCTTCAGTTCGGCGACGCGCTTCGCCGGCATGGAGAAATACGATGTCCCGAAGGTTGCGACCTGTCCATCGCACCAGGGCTGCTTCGCCAGCCACTCAATCGTGTCGTACATGTCCTGGATCGTGCCGTCGCCCAAATGGTCGAACTCGCCTCCGGACTTTCCCGTGCCGCGCAGATTCGCAAACACATGCACGTAGCCGCGGCGAACATAGAAGTTGTAGTCGCCACCTTCCGCCATCACCCATTCCGGGCAGACCGCCACCGGCTTTACCGGCTGGTTCTGTTTTTCCTTGTAGAAAGGGAAGACACTTAGAATTACAGGGAATTTCTCATCGGAGTCGGGTCTGAAGACGTCGCAGTCGAGCGTGAAGCCCGCCGAGACCGGAATGGCAACATCGGCCTCATGAATGACCTGGTACTTGCGTTTGGATGTCTCCCACTTCTTCGAAAACATTCTTGGATCACCTTGTCAGTCGCAGCAGTTTTTGAAAGCGTCGCGATTCTCGCAAGATCGTCCGGAAGATTCTGGCGACAGCTTCCGAATCGAGCGGCCCAGGGTTGTTCGCGCACACACGCTTGAGAACGGCCCGCTCGCGTGCCGCATCGGTCACGCTCATCCGGCGGCGCCGCTTGCATTGCGCAATCTGCTTCACCACTTGCGCGCGCCGGTTCAGAAGCTCCACAATCTTCAGGTCAATCTCATCGATGCGTCTTCTCCGGTCCGCCAAATCGGGCTGCATCTCGAATCCCCCGTGTGCTCATCCTGGAACAATAGTGGCGCCTCGCGCGGGAAAGGAGTAGCCTCGGCAAAGTACGGCGTACGGCGGCGCGTCCACGGGCATGGCCAGTGCGGCTCGTTGTTGGTCCCGCTTGTTGGTCCCGCATTTTGTCCCGCATTGAAGTACAGTCTGTACTACAATACGGGAACCATGACAAGGTACAATCAAAGCCCTCCCCTGTCAACCTCATCCCGCCGTGGGGGGCCTTCTCGAGTATCGCGAGCCAAAAGCAGTCCTCGGAATACAGGCGTTCAGGTGATTGCCCGGGCGGCGGAAGTGCTGCGCGTGTTAGCCGACGCCCAAGGGTTGAGCTTGTCGCATATCGCGAGCGCCGTCGGTCTGGCGCGCTCGACCGTGCATCGCATCGTGCTCGCCCTGGAAAAGGAGGGCCTAGTCGTCAGCAATGGCCCCGGCGGGTACCGGCTGGGACCGAGCGTCGCAGCTCTCGCCGAGGCTTGCAAATTCACGGCGATTCACGATCTTCATCCTCATCTCGTCCGGCTGTCGAAGGAGGTCAACGAGACGGTGGACCTTTCGATTCTTGCCGGCCATTCGATCACCTTCGTAGACCAAGTGCCCGGGACTCATCGCCTGCAGGCGGTTTCTCACATTGGGGCATCCTTCCCGCTCCATTGCACGGCCAACGGGAAATCGGTATTGGCAAGACTGCCAGCCGAGCGAGTGCGCTCCCTGCTGCCGAAGCATCTGGAACAATTCACTCCCGCGACGGCCGGCAGCCGGGACTTGCTGGAGAAGGAATTGCGGCAAATTCGACGCACCGGGATCGCGTTTGATCGTGAGGAATATACGGTGGGTATTTGCGCCGTGGGGGGGAGTCTGCAATTGGCGACCGGTGAGATCATCGCGATTTCGATTCCCCTTCCCGCGGAAAGATTTCGGGGTCGCGAAAAGCACCTCGCAGACGCTCTGCGCAAGCACTGCGCCGAGGTCAGCAAGAGCTTCCCTATGTTTGGAAGTCCATAGTTGGAGTGATCGGCCTGGAGTGATCGGCAGCGAATCGGATTGGATAAGATCGGCGGGTACGGCCGGTATCACGAATGTTGGAGAATGCGAGGTTTCCCGTGAGTGGAACAACAGAGTTGGTTAGCCTCTATGTCGACGGCGGGTGCGCGTCATGCTGACCCAGGAGCCGTCTCTCAATCTGCCGAACTCGAATGCGCGCGGTCTCGCGGTCGCGATTGTTGGCGCTGGCCTGATGGGGCACGCGCTGGGCGCGATCTTCGCGGCCGCGGGGAGCCGGGTCACGTTATGCGAAACGTACGACGCGACGCTGGCTTCCGCGAAGCAGCGCATGCACACCTCGCTGGAAGCCGCGGAACTCGACCCCAAGGCGGCCGACGCGGTCCAACTGGTCAACCGCATCGATGCTCTCGATCCGGAATGCCGGTTTGTCACCGAAGCAATCTCGGAAAACTTACTTCTGAAGCAAGAACTCTTCCGCGATCTGGAGAAGCGCTTGCCGCACGCCTTGCTGGCTTCGAACACCTCCGTTCTCTCCATTGGAGAAGTCGCAAAACTGATGAAGTCCCCGGAGCGGTTGCTGGGAACGCACTGGTGGAACCCGCCCTACTTGATTCCTCTCGTCGAAGTGGTGCAAGGTCCCGAGACCCGCCTCGAATACGTCCAATGGACCATGGCTCTTCTGAGGTCGGTGAATAAGTCGCCGGTACATGTGAAGAAAGACAAACCAGGCTTCATCGGCAACCGCCTGCAACATGCCCTGTGGCGAGAAGCTTTCGCGCTTCTCGACGAAGGAATCTGCGACGCGCAGACGGTGGACTTCGTGGCGCGCAACACTTTGGGTCTGAAGCTGGGCACTCTAGGTCCGATTGAAAACGCAGATTATGTCGGTCTCGATCTCACGCTAGCGATTCATCAGCACGTCTTCCCTGCGCTCAGCCGGGCGGACCAGCCGCTTCCCAGCCTTACGCAAGTGGTGGCGAAGGGCAAACTCGGCGCGAAAACTGGCGAGGGAATGCTCGTTTGGCCGTCCGGCGCGCGGGAGGATGTTGCCCGTCGCCTGAACAAATATGTTAAGGAGCAGGTCAAGAATCAGGCAGCGGGAGCACAGCGGGACAGAGACCCCAAAGGCGTGGCATGACTCTACCTTCATCCTGCCTGTGAAGGCACACCCTGATACGAATCGCACTCACACCAGGGAACGCTAAGCCAACGGGGCCCCGGAGTTGTTTCCACAATCGTCCGATTGCTTTCATGCATTGAGCTTGCAGGCGGGGCGCGGAAAAGGTTATCATGTTAAGTATATTTGTTGAGAGGTTTGCACATGCCGCTCGAACTTAGCCGTTTGCAAGGCTCGATTCCCCCGCTGGTCACACCCTTCCAGCAGGGCGAAGTCGACTACGACGCTTATGCGCGGCTGGTGGCGTTTCAGATCGAGCGAGGCTCGCACGGCATTCTGGTGAACGGGACGTCGTCGGAACCGTCGACTTTGTCCGTGGAAGAGCGTAACCGGCTGGTGGATGTCGCGGTCAGCGCCGCCGCCAAGCGCATCCCCGTGATCGCGGCCACTGGCTCCCAGTCGCTGGCGGAGACGCGAGCTCTCACCGAGCACGCCGCCCGTGCCGGAGCCGACGCGCTCCTTATTATTACCCCCTACTACAGCCGCCCGCCGCAACGCGGTCTGGTCGCTTACTTTCTCGAGCTCGCGAAGATCTGCGACCTGCCCTGGATGGTGTATCACATACCGGGCCGGACCGCGGTGGGCGTCACCCTCGACACGCTGAAGGAGCTGCGGGCCAAGTCCGCTACTTTTGTCGGAATGAAACACGCGGTCAACGACCTCGGCTTCGTCTCCGAATGTGTGGCGGCCCTGGGCAAAGGCTTCAAGATTTTTGTGGGTCTGGAAGAGTTATCGCTTCCCATGATGGTGGTGGGCGGATGCGGACTGATGAATGCCGTAGGCAATCTGCGCCCTGACATTCTTGCGGAAATGTGCGAGGCGATTTGGCGGAGCGACCTGGCCAAGGCCCAGGCAATCCACCACCAGTTGTTCGAGATCAATCAGGCGGTTTTCTTCGATACCAATCCGATCCCGATCAAGTACATGATGAAGCGCCTCGGAATCATCGAGCGCAACGAACATCGCTTGCCCATGATGCCTGCCACCAAAGAACTCGAAACCCGCCTTGACGGAGTTTTAGCGCGGGCCGGACTGCTGGCCGAGGAGCCCCAATGAAGCTCGCAACTTTTTCAGTGGGCGAAACAACTTCCTACGGAATTGTCCGCGGACAAAGCATTGTAGATGCTGGTGTCCGCTTGGGCGCGCGTCTGCCGGATTTACGTTCCGTTCTGGCCGCAGGCGCCATCGAGGCTTTGCGCGCGTTGGCATCGGAGCGCGAGGATTACGCGCTCGGCGAGGTTCGGCTTCTGAAGCCCATCGTCAACCCCGGCAAGATCCTTTGTGTGGGGGTCAATTACGCCGGCCGGAATGCGGAGTACAAGGACGGATCGGCTCTTCCGAAGTTCCCCAGCCTTTTCATCCGGCTGCCCGATTCGTTGGTTGCCCATGAAGAACCGCTTGTCCGGCCTCTGGAATCTTTCCAGCTCGACTACGAAGGCGAGATTGCGATGATCATTGGGAGCCCGGGCCGGCGGATCAGCGAAGCAGACGCGATGCAGCACATCGCCGGCTACACAATTTGCAACGAAGGCGCAATTCGCGATTGGATTCGCCACGGTAAGTTCAACGTCACTCAAGGAAAGAATTTTGAGCAATCGGGATCGCTCGGGCCGTGGCTTACGACCTGCGACGAAGTTGCGGGAGGCCCGTTACGCGTGATCACTCGGGTCAACGGCGAGGTCCGGCAGGACGACACTACCGACCACATGATGTTTCCCATGCCTTTTCTCATCTCTTATGTGTCTCGCTTTTGCACACTAGAACCCGGCGATATTATTGTGACCGGAACACCCACCGGGGCTGGCGTACACTTCGATCCGCCGCGCTACCTTGTGCCGGGGGATACGGTTGAAGTCGAAGTTCCCGGAATCGGCACCCTGCGTAATGGAGTGATCGACGAAGAAGGGACACCGGGATGAGAGTTGCATCATCGAGATCGGCGCGTGGCGCTAAGAACCGTCAGAGCCATCCGCGGCCGAGCCGAAAACGCCAGCTTCATGACAGAACAAAAGGAGTGACAGCCCTGCCCGACTTTTCTCATTCGCTGCCGATGATGTTAATGCGGAGCCGCGAGGCCGTCATGCGCCTTTTTCGGCCCTCCCTGCGGGCTCACGACGTGACCGAGCAACAGTGGCGAGTATTGCGCGCCCTGGCGCATGTTGGAGAATGTGAGATGACCGAACTCGCCCGCATTACCTTCTTACATGCTCCGAGCCTTTCTCGCATCTCGCGCGATCTCCTGCGCCGCGGCCTCATTCAACGGACCTCGGGAGCGAACGACCGGCGTCGCGCCATCGTCTCCATTTCGAAACGGGGGCGGGACCTTATTCGCGCGGTGGCGCCCGATTCCGAGGCGGGCTACTCCCAAGTCCGGCAGCGCTTTGGGGCGAAACGCTTGCAATCTTTGCAACGACTGCTGCAGGAACTGGAACAGACGTTGCTTCCGGCCGGGACGGCATGGGAAGGCGACGATCCGTCCGCGTAGGCACGATTTCGCCGGATCGCTTGACAGGGAATAGTTAACATGTTAATTACTATGGATAGTCCGCCGCGAGGATATTATGCCGCACCTCATCATTGAATATTCCAGGAACCTGGAAGGCCAGATTGCGATTGGAGACCTGGCGAAGAAGGTGCACGAGGCAGCCTTGGCCTCCGGCGTCTTCGAGGTTGGTGCGCTGCGCACGCGTACCGAACCGCGCGACGTCTACGTCATCGCCGACGGCCACCCGGAGAATACCTTTGTGGCCCTGACCGTACGGATCGCATCCGGGCGAAGCGCCGAAACTCGCAAGCGGCTGGGACAAACGATTTTCGATGCCGCGTGCGACCACCTCGCCAGGGTTTATGAAACCACGCCGATCGGCATTTCTCTGGAAGTGCAGGAAATCGATCCCACGGCGGCGTTCAAGAAGAACAATCTTCATGCAATCGTAAAGCAGCGCGCCGGGAACGCGGGAGTTGGAAAGGTCTAGCGTCATGGAAACGATAGCGGTCGGCGATGCCCTGGCAAAGAATCTGGAGGCTGCCGAAAAACACTTGTTACGTTTTAAGCCAGGCCCCGTGCCCCACTTCATTGCGGGCCAGCCGGATTGCGGGAACGGCGAAGTGTTTGACGATCTTTTTCCGGTGGACAACTCAGTTCTGTGCCAGGTGGCTTCGGGTGGCGCCGCAGAGGTCGACCACGCCGCCAAGGCTGCGGCAAGCGCATTCCCAGCGTGGCGCGATTTGGACGGTGAGAAGCGCCGGACAATTCTCCACCAGATTGCAGATCGGATTGAGGCGCGGGCCGAAGAGATTGCCCTGGTCGAGAGCATGGATACCGGGCAACCTATCCGCTATATGAGCAAGGCGGCGATACGGGCAGCGGAGAACTTCCGTTTCTTTGCCGACCGCGCTCCCACCGCACGCGATGGCGTATCGCTGCCGACACGCACGCACGTGAACTACACCACTCGAGTGCCGCTCGGTCCGGTGGGAGTTATCACGCCGTGGAATACGCCGTTCATGTTGTCGACGTGGAAGATTGCGCCGGCGTTGGCGGCCGGATGCACCGTGGTTCACAAACCGGCGGAGTGGAGTCCTCTGAGCGCGGTGCTTCTCGTCGAGATCATGAATCGCGCGATCGTCGAAGCGGGACTGCCGGCCGGCGTGGTCAATCTCGTGCATGGCCTCGGGGAGCAAGCTGGCAAAGCGCTAACCGAACATCCAGCCATGAAGGCAATTGCTTTTGTCGGAGAGACGGTCACGGGGTGCCACATCATGGCGCAAGTTTCGGCTACCTTGAAACGCGTGCATTTCGAGCTGGGCGGCAAGAACCCGGTCATTGTCTTCGATGACGCCGATTTTGACCGCGCTCTCGATGCCGTTCTGTTCATGATCTATAGCCTCAACGGGGAACGGTGCACTTCCTCAAGCCGCGCACTGGTTCAGCGTGGCCTGTACGAGAGATTCACGGAGGCTCTTGCCGATCGCATCGCGCGGATCCGAGTGGGGCATCCCCTCGATCCGGAAACCGAGATTGGGCCGCTCATTCATCCGCGCCACACCGAGAAAGTACTGAGCTACCCTCCGATCGCGCGGGCCGAAGGCGCAACGGTCCGGTGCGGCGGCGCGCGGATGCCACCGGGGAGCGGAAACTATGTGCTGCCCACATTGTTTGTAAACGCCAAGAACCAGATGCGCATCGCCCAGGAAGAAATTTTTGGGCCGGTCTTGACGTTGATTCCGTTTGAAGACGAGGGTGAGGCTCTGCAGTTCGCCAATGACGTGCGGTACGGCCTGGCCGCATATCTCTGGACGCGCGACGTGGGGCGCGCGCACCGTTTTGCGCAGTTGCTGGAGGCGGGCATGATCTGGGTGAACTCGGAGAACGTGCGCCATTTGCCAGCCCCGTTCGGCGGCATGAAGTCCTCGGGGATAGGCCGCGATGGGGGCGACTACTCGTTCGATTTCTACATGGAGACTAAGAATATCTGCATCGCACTCGATCGGCACCGCGTGCCGAAGGTCGGAGCATAGATCGGAACACCGGGGAGGAACCATGCCAGTCCGCAAACCCAACTTATATCCACCGTTCAATATCGTGCGCGCCGCGTATGTCGACTATCTGTGCACGAATCTTGCTTTGTCGAAGGCGTATTGGGTCGACGCGCTTGGCTGGCTGCTTACCGAAGAGACCGAAGACGCGCTCTATCTGCGCGGTATCGAGGAGAGGACCCACCACTCGGTGGTGCTGCGGAAATCGGCCCAGCCTGGGGTTGCGGGGTTGGGGTTCAAGGTATTCTCCGAGGGAGACCTCGACAAGGCCGCGAGCTACTTTCAGTCGAGAGGCATACGCCACAGTTTCGTGGCCCGGCATGGTCAGGGGCGCACCTTGTCGGTCACCGATCCCCTGGGCATGCCGCTGGAGTTCTGTTTCGACCTCGAACGGGCCGATTGCATGTTGCGGAAATACGCGTGTTACCACGGCGCGGCGATTCAGCGGATCGACCACCTCAACTGCTTTACTCCCGACGCGCAAGAGTCGCACGACTTCTACAACGATCTCGGATTCCGAACCACGGAGTACACCGAGACGGAAGAGTCGCGGGAAATCTGGGCGGTGTGGATGCATCGCAAAGGCAATGTGCACGACATTGCTTTCACCAATGGATATGGTCCCCGCCTTCATCACATTGGGGTTTGGGTTCCATCTGTAACGGATGTTATCCGGACCTGCGACCTGCTTTCGACTTCCGGATGGCTGGCGAGCATGGAGCGGGGGCCGGGCCGGCATGGCGTTGCCAATGCGTTTTTTCTGTACTTGCGCGATCCAGATGGCCATCGCATTGAACTCTTTACCAGCGACTATCTCACCGTAGATCCAGACCTGGAGCCTGTGCGGTGGGATCTCCGCGATCCACAGCGTCAAACGCTTTGGGGCGCCCCCGCGCCTAGGAGTTGGTTCGAGGAGGGCTCCGTCTTTGCGGGGCAGCCCGTGCGTGAGCCGGCGCTGAAGGCAGAGCCGATTGTCGCGCCTTAGCGCGTCTGGGGGCTTCGGATTCTCAACGCGGCATGAATTCAAGTTTGGCAGGGGCAGGTTTTCGCTCTTTCAGGAGCCTGCAAGGATCAAGCTGAGGAGGAAGGTTGGCTTCCCTCAAAGATAAGGTCGCAATGGTTACCGGAGGCGCAGGTGGCATTGGGTCGGCCACTGCGAGCGTGCTCGCCGAGCGAGGCGCGAAGGTCGTGGTGGCCGACATTAACCTGAAGGCGGCCGGGCAGGTTGCCGTCGAGATCCAGGACAAGGGTGGCACGGCGCTGGCGGTTTGCGTCGACCTGGCGCAGGAGGAGAGCATCGTTTCGATGGTTCGCGCCGCGATCGACGCTTTCGGAAAAATCGACGTGTTGCACAACAACGCGGCCGAGCTTGCCCCGGAGCTGTACGCGCTCGACCGCGATATCGAGTCCATGAACGTCGACGTCTGGGACCGAACCTTTCGCGTGAACGTCCGCGGTACCATGCTTTGCTGCAAGCACGCGTTGCCGCACATGCCGCCCCACGCCGGCGCGTCGATCATCAACATCGCTTCGAATCTTGGACTCCAGGGCAGCATTATCCAGGCGGCCTATAGTGCTTCGAAAGCCGCAATTATTCAGCTCACGCGTTCCATCGCCGCATCTCATGGCAAGTTGGGGATCCGCTGCAATTCCGTTTCGCCCGGCTTGGTGCTGACGCCGAACGTGGTCAGCACGCTTCCTGCGGCAGTCCGCGAGATTGTCGAAGCGGAAACTTTGACGCCCGCGCTCGGCGATCCCTTGGATATCGCCTACGTGGTGGCCTTCTTGGCGTCGGACGAGGCGAGGTATATTACGGGGCACAACATCGTCGTCGATGGCGGCACTGCGTCGCACATCCCCGGCTTGCCGCGGATGAGAGCGCTCTTTCAATCTTCGGGGAAGTGACCGCGGCGCCGGCTAGGCCGAAGTGGATTCGAATCTTGAAACTGAGACGGTGACGATTCGTTATTCGTGAGAGACGGAGAGTTATTGGGACACAGGAGAAAGGTCATGCTGATTGGTAAGTTGTTATCGGTCAACCAAAATCCACTGCTGACCGATCTGGCGCTGCTTACGCTACGAGTTCTGCTGGGCGCGAAGCTTTTTCTGAACCACGGGTGGGAAAAGCTGACCCGTGACTAAGTAGTTCGAGCCTGCCTGAAGTGAGACTGGTTGTGACCACGGCGATGAACTTCGCAGAGTGTACGAGGACATTCAGCATGGCGGTTAGGATGAGCGGAGGCGATGCGATTACCGAAGCGCTGCTGCTGCACGGCGTGGATACTGTGTTCGGGATCCCAGGGGTGCAGACGTACGCACTGTACGACGCTTTCTATCGCGCCGGTGGCCGTTTGAAGGTCATCGGCCCGAGACATGAGCAGACGACCGCATACATGGCGTTCGGTTATGCGAAGTCCACCGGCAAGGTGGGCGTCTACTCCGTCGTGCCGGGGCCGGGAGTGCTCAATACCGCAGCCGCGCTCTGCACCGCTTACGGCGCCAGTGCGCCGGTTCTTTGCATTACCGGCCAAGTGCCTTCTCATTTCATCGGTTCCGGCAAAGGTCACTTGCATGAGTTGCCGAATCAGTTGTCGACCATGCGAACCCTCACGAAGTGGGCGGCCCGTATCGAGCATCCCGCGGAGGCACCCCCGTTGGTAGCCGAAGCCTTCCGGCAGGTAACCAGCGGACGTCCGGGGCCGGTGGTGCTGGAGATGCCGTGGGATGTTTTTGGCATGAAGGCGCCCGTAGAGATCGCCGCGCCATCCCACTATCATTCCATCCAGCCTGATCCGGATCAGATCACGGAGGCGGCAAAGCTGCTGAAAGAAGCCAGGAACCCCATGCTGATGGTGGGAAGCGGGGCGGTCAACGCGGCGCCCGAGGTTCTGCAGCTAGCCGAAAGATTACAGGCGCCGGTGGTTTCTTTCCGGGGAGGGCGCGGCATTGTCAGCGACGAACATTACCTGGGCTTCACCTGCGCTGCTGGCTTCAGGCGCTGGCATGAAACGGATGTGCTGGTGGGGATCGGCTCCCGCCTGGAATTGCAATGGTTCCGCTGGCCCGACCAGCCCGCCGGACTGAAGATTGTGAATATCGACATCGCTCCCTCGCAGGCGGCCCGGATCAAACCGACGGTGAGCATTGTCGGCGACGCCAAGGAGTCGGTCGGCGAACTCTTCGCTGCCGTAGAGCGGGTCTTGACGCCGCGTCGGTCACGTAAGGACGAGTTCATCGAGCTCAAGGAAAAGACGCGGCAGGATATCCAGAAGATCCGGCCTCACGTGCAGTACCTGCAGGCGATCCGCGAAGTGTTGCCGCGGGACGGGTTCTTTGTGGAGGAAATTTGCCAGGCGGGATTCGCCTCCCACTTTGGCTTCCCCATTTATGAACCCAGGAAGTTCGTCACCGCCGGCCACCAGGGCACGCTGGGATTCGGTTATCCGACCGCACTGGGCGTAAAGGTTGGCAATCCCGACAAGGCGGTGGTTTCGATTGCGGGCGATGGCGGTTTCCAATTTGGCCTGCAGGAGTTGGCCACCGCAGTGCAGTACGGCATCAACGTGGTGGTAATTGTGTTCAACAATAACGCCTATGGGAATGTACGGCGCGACCAGGAACAGCTTTTCGAGGGAAGGGTGCTGGGGGCCGAGCTTCGCAATCCGGATTTCGTCGCCTTGGCGGAGAGCTTCGGCATGTGCGGTTACCGGGCGGGAACGCCCGAAAGCCTGAGGAGTGCGCTGGCCCAGGCCTTGGCATCGTCAGCGCCGGCTCTGATCGAAGTACCGATCGACTACCAGACGGAGTGTTCGCCGTGGGAATTTCTGATGCCACCCGCGCGGTCGCAGGGGTAGACCGATTGGTCGCTGCGTGGTCAATGACGCGTTGGGAGCGCCAATGTCTTCTCACAAAACCGGCGACGTTTTACCAGAAGTACTTAGCCAACACCTGCGGCGGGCCCCAGGTCTCGCCAATGATTTTGGCGGAAATTACAATTTGCACATTCTTGTTTCGCCACTCACTGCCATTCTGCGCGGCAACCGCGTTCATATAGGCGGGGTCGCTGAGAAACTCGCCCGCAGCCGCCGTGCCATGCAATCCGATGCCGGCCGCTGAAACCACCATCCGCCCGGTGGTGGGATCGAGTACTCGCGAAATGATCGCGTAGTCCTCGGTGTACTTCGGATAGGGAAGATCGATCGGCACACTCCAACTGCGGGAAGAAGGGTTCTGCCGGTCTTCTATGAAGTGAATATTTGCCGCATCGTCGCTCAACTGGTGAAAGCGCAGCGAACTCATCAATCGCAGGCCCCAGTCGGAGTTGCCAATGAAGACGACCGGCCCGTTGCGCAGATCCGCGAAACTGGGCAGGACCGCGTTCTCCGGCAAGTCCTCAAACGTCTCGCTCCGAACCTCGTACTTCGCTCCTTTGGATTGCAGCAGGTTGGTGATCTTCATCAGCGTAAGAGCGTCCGGGAGACCCACAAAGGGAATTCCCAGAGGACTCTCCAAGGGAGGCGGCGAAGAATGACTTACCGTCTTCTGAACCCCGCGGGCTGACGGCGTTGCTAACACGCAAATCAGCGTGCGCTCGGGCGAGTCGACAATGGGACTCCAGAACCGGTCGAGAGCGCTGGCGGAGCGGTGCGGGACGAGCCAAATCAGCCCGGACGATACAAGCACCAAAGCTGCGGTCGCCGCGATGAGAAGGGAACGATGGGTACGCCGCAGCGCCTCGACCAATGGAATTGCCGCCGGGCGAGGTGCTGGCGGCGAGACGCTGGCTGGCGCCCCGGGCATCTGGAATTCCGGAACATAGGACCCGGCCCGAAGGTGAATTTTGATTTCTTCCTCATGTCCAGGTTCCTGGTAATACTGGGCGATGCGCTTTCGCACTTCGGCCGCCGCTGCCCGGACCACGTGGTCCTGGCCCATGTCGTACTCCACCTCGCGGCCGAATACCTCGATGCCTAGAGTGCGCTCCTTGATACAGTCGGTTTCCCCACGAATAGTTTTGTCGACGATGTAGCGGAGGAAGTTGAGGCAGCGGGTACTGTTCTTGAAGGCCGGATGAGCCAGGATTCGCTCCAGTTGTTCCTGAATGGCCACCTTTTCTTCTTCACTGCGGGGTGTCCATTTACCATTGGCCAGCGATGCCATACCGCTATCTCCTCAAGAACAAAGGCCGATTCGGCCATGCGTGGAATTTCTTGGTGTTCCAGCACGTAGGGGATCAGCACCGTCCTGCACCTTCAGGGTCAGCACCGGAACGTGCTCATTATGACCCGGTCAGCCCCTTGTGTCCATAGTGAATGTAATATTGTATGTAAACCTCGAATGGCAGCGATCTTTAGGAGGCGGCAGCGGGAGCAGGCTGCAGCAGGCTGCCGGACAACCTTTTTGTGCAAGCCAGGAGTCCCGGAGGAAGTGGCCGTTCGTAGATTTCGGGCAGAGGGTTGGAGCGAACGTAACGTGTCGTCATGCTGGGGTTCTGTCCCTAGCGACGGCTCCGCGAAGAGCCGTAACCGAAAGCAATAAGGGAGAACGACAGATGATGGAATACCGAGAGAGAGAGCGGTTTGGGCGCCTGGAAGAAACGTGGCGAAGCGTGACAGCGCGATCGCTTCGCAAGCCTGCGGCATGGACTTTGGCGATCTGCGTAACAGTTCTCGCGCTGCTCGTTCCGGCCGCCGTACGGGCGCAAGTGGGTTCGGCCGACGTGCTGGGCACGGTGACCGATTCAACGGGAGCGGTTGTTTCCGCAGCGAAGGTGACGATTAGGAACCTGGGCACGGCGGCAGAGCGCACGACCACGACCAATGCCAAAGGGGAGTACATCTTTACCACCTTGCCTAACAGCACCTACACCTTAACCGTCGAGGCCCCGGGATTTAAGGCGTATTCTGTGGTCGGTTTCCCGTTGTCCACGGGCGCCCGCGCCCGCTATGATGCCAGCCTGCAAACCGGCGCCGTCACGGAAAAAATAGAAGTGACAGGGCAGGTCGCGGCGTTGCAGACGGATAGCTCGACCGTGGGAAGCACGATCGAAGACAAGGCCGTTCAAGATCTGCCGTTGAACGCTCGCAGTTTCGAGGTCGCTATCCAAGTTCAGCCAGGAGTAACCGCGGGGGTGGGAGGCTCCATGGCGAGCGGAGTCAGCCCGGAGGACCGTCGGCAATCCTTCGTGATCGTAGCCAACGGGCAGAATGATGCGCTCAACAATCAGATGATCGATGGTTTCGACAACAATGAGCGCAATCTCGGTCTGGGCGGTGTCCGGCCCTCGATCGATAGCATCGCCGAAGTGAAAGTAGACACCAGTTCATACAGCGCCGCGAATGGCCGTGCCGCGGGCGCGGTAATCAACGTCGTCACCAAGGGCGGCACCAACCAGCTTCATGGCTCTCTGTACGAGTACTTCCGGAACGACGTCCTCAATGCGCGCGACTACTTCGCGAAGGCCGGAGAAGTCCCAAAGGCGGAGTACCGCCAGAATTCCTTCGGCGGCAGCGTCGGTGGGCCCATCCGGAAAGACAAGACCTTCTTTTTTGCGGATTTCGAACAGCAGCGGCGCGTGATTGGGCTTCCGGCAGCGCAGTCTACCGTTCCCACCGAGTACGAGCGCAACCAAATGACCAGTTTGGGGGAACTGGATCTCGGCGACTTCTGTATTAAATATCCGATGAGGTGTCCAACCCCGTCGGTGATTCCCGCAAGCGCAGTCGACCCGATCATGAAGGCGTACTTCAATCTGTTTCCCCACTGCAATGCCTGTACCGCCTCGGACGGTAACACAAATTTTTTCAACAATTTCGTAGCGTCGCCTTCTGAGCCGCAGAACGGCACCAATGTGGATGGGCGCATCGATCATCGCTTCTCGTCCAATGATCTCCTCTTTGGCCGCTTTGCCTATAACCCGGTGACAACGCTATATCCCGAGGTGTTTCCAGTGGATAAAGCGACCGGCATCTCTCCGGGCGGCAACGGATCGGCAGGTTTCCCTGGCCCCTCAAAAACCAAATCGTACAATTTGCAACTCGACTACGTGCATATCTTCAACCCCAACTTGCTGCTTGACCTGAAGGCAGGCTTTACAAGGGTTAACATCGCGTCGCTGCCCTATAACTATGGGACCAACGCGTCCACGAAGGTCGGCTGGCCGAATGTGGTCGTTCCTGGCATTCCGGGTACGAATGTTCTCCCCGATATGGGAGGCCCTGCCGCAACCTGGTCGGAGTTGGGATCGTCCAGCAGCGTTCCGCTAGTAGACGTTAACAATACCTTCCAATATGCGGGTGCGTTGACTTGGACTCGTGGCACCCACAACATTAAGATTGGTGGCGGATTGATCCGGCGGCAAATCAACGCTTTCCAAGATACGAACGGCGGCGGCCTCTTCCTCTTTTTCCCCAGCCCGGGTCCCCCAGAACCTTTTGCCGATGACCGGGAGAATTTCATCACCGGCAACGCCGCCATTCAGATCCGTGGACTCAGCTTGTTCAATCCTGGGTTCAGAGCTTGGGAACCGAATGGGTTTATACAAGACGACTGGCGGCTGACTCCCAAACTAACCCTGAACCTTGGGGTACGGTACGATGTGTTCACGCCTATTACCGAGGCGCACGGGCACTACTCCAACTTCCTGCCGAGCTGCCTCACCTCAGGCACAATTGGCTCCAACTGTTTCATCCTCGGCAGCCAGGATCCGGCGATCGGGGTGAAGACCGACCACAAAGACATCGGGCCTCGCTTCGGCTTCGCCTATTCGATCACGCCGAAGACAGTCCTGCGCGGCGGCTTCGGTATCAGTTACTTTCCGCCGGACGTCGGGGAGACTGCTGCCGGCGCTTCCGCACCGGCGAGCGTCGTGCAAAACTACAATCCGCCGTATTCGTTCAACTTCTTTCAGGTGCCATTCTTTGCCATAGGCGGGCCCATTTCCAACACCAACCCCAACTCGCCAGCGCCGCCGGCGCCGGTTGATCTCAGCACATTTGCCAGTAACCCCAATGTGACCGTGGTCTCGGCAAAGCCACTCAACCTGCGTTCCTCCTATGTGGAGATGGCGAATCTGGCGCTCCAGAAAGAGATTGGAGCGAATACGTTCACTGTCGCTTGGGTGGGCGAGTTTGGGCGCAGGCTGCTCCGCACCGTCAATCTGGACGAAAACGATACCCCCGGCAGCAATTATGTATATGCGACCCAAATGCCAAACGTACAAACGATCACATACGCCTATAACGGAGCAACGTCCTCGTACAACGCGATGCAGTTGGTGTATAACCGCCGCTTCACCCAGGGACTGATAGTGAACGCCAATTACACTTGGGCTCACAATCTGAGCAACAATGGCGGCAACGACGGCAGCGCCGCTGCTACTTTGGTTGACAATCCTTCCGAAGATTACGGCAACACGGCTAATGACGTGCGTCATCGTATTGCCGTGACGGGCAGCTATACCCTTCCGTTTGGCAAGTCCTCCAGTGGAGTAGAGGCCTTACTGGTGAAGGGATGGCAATTAAATGCCATCGGTTTCTGGCAGACCGGCTTTGCTTTCACGGTTTCCGCTCCATCGAATCGTAACGTAGCAGGCGTCTCGTTTGACCGTCCGGATCAGGTGGCTTCGGCGAAACTCTCGAATCCGAGTATCAGCGAGTGGTTCAATACCGCAGCTTTTGTGGTGCAACCCACCGGGACCCTGGGCAACGAAGGGCTCGGCCAGTTATATGGACCGCACCAGCGCAATGTCGACGCCTCGGTGAACAAAGACTTCCGCCTCACCGAACGATTTAAGATGCAGTTCCGGGCGGAATGCTTCAACATTTCCAACACGCCAAATTTTGGTTTGCCAGGTGAAAATTTGGGTGTGCTCAACTTCGGCGTAATCACGCAGTCAGCCTGGAACGCAACTCCCAGGGAGTTTCAGTTCGCGCTGAAACTGCTGTTCTAGACCCGGAAGGGGGCTGTCCGGGAAAAGCCCCCATCCGAAAGAACTTTGTGGACTGGTCTTCGTAGAGTTGGTTGCCTCCGACTTGGGCAGCAGCTGTCTTTGACACACCCATGCCGCTGTCCAGCCCTTTGGCCCTCTGTAACTCGCCGATTGGTGGCGCACGACGTGGAACCGTTTGTTATCTAGTGAAGGAGAAGAATGTGAAAACCAAAATCGGCTCTGTGACAGGGCTTCTTATTTGTTTTGCGATGGTGTGCGCCACTCCTTATGGCGCCGCTCAGACTAAAGACAAGGATAAGGCTAAAGACCGGCCGACCATTTCCGCGGGCGAGCGGGCGGTGGCCATGCTGGAAGTCCAGAACACGATGAGCAAGCACGCCTTCTTTCACAGCGCTGGAAAGAACTACGAAGAGTTGGACGCCATTTGGGTGAAGAAAACTCCCGGTGCGACCTTCTCAAATCCTCACGGTTCTTGGGTAGGGATCGACAATATCCGCGCCTCCTATGGCGAAGTGAATCGAGACAACCAGAAGAAGTCGATGGAAGCGCTGGCCAAGAAGTACCCGGAGATCAAGGTCTCGCAGGAAAGTCTTGGGGTTGGGGAATGGCTCATCCATACGCTTACAACGCCCATCATTGAAGTGGCAGGCGATGGCAAGAGCGCCAAGGCAATGTGGTTCTCACCGGGCGCTTATGTGGGCGCCAAGCCCGACGGCACCGCGTCCGGAACCTGGTTCTTCGAGAAGTACGGAGTCGATTTTGTGAAAGAGGACGGGCAGTGGAGAATCTGGCACATCCAGATGTTCTACGATCTCACCGGCCCGCTGGAGAAGGGCTTTGCCGACGTGCCGGTCAGGGCGGGTGGGCCGCGCGAGGCGGCGGAGCGTCCGGCGGAAGATCCGCGGATGAAAATGCAGAAGTCCCAGCCCAACCCATACAAAGAGTGGAGTCCGACGACCGTGCCCGAGATGGTCAGATTCCCTGAGCCTTATTACACGTTTAGTGAAACTTTCAGCTACTAATACGGTGACCGCTTAGTGACGACTACAGTCGGGAGAGACTCAAATGCTCATTCAAACCGTGAGGGTCGTTGGACTCAGTGCTCTATTGGCGGGATCCATGCTTGCCCAGACAGGTCCGGGCAAGTGCCCACCGTACCCCGACGGAAGGAAAGCCGACGCCTCGCCGATCGTCGATGCCATCGACACCAACAAAGATGGCAAGATGACGCATCAGGAGTGGCAAGCTGCCGGGGCGCCCGAAGCTTCCTGGAATATGTTCATGAAGAAGGCTAAGATCAAGAAGCAAGGGTATATCACCCGCGAGGATTTCCTCTCCGACACGCCGCCGAATGGCATTGACACCAACTGCGACGGCAAGATTACCATCGAGGAATTCCGGGCAACCAAGAAATGGAAGATGGGTCCGGGCGTCCCTGGTGGGGCTCCGCTCGCGGCCGCTCCGCAGCCGCAGAAATAGTCCAGCGAGCAAGAAGAAGAGGATGAATGGATCTCAGATTTGATGGCAGAACCGCAATTGTAACCGGATCCGCCAGAAGCATTGGCTTCAAGGTCGCCGAACTCATGGTGGACAGCGGAGCGAAAGTGGCGATGGTCGACATTCTTGCCGACCGTCTGCAGGAATCGACCAAGACGCTCCAAGCCAAGGGCGTGGCCAAGCCCTATCTCCTAGACTTGACCAGGGTTCCCGACATCAAAGCCACGGTTAGCAAGATACGACAGGAAATGGGTGAGATTGACGTTCTCATCCAGGCGGCGGCCATTGGGCCCTCGGCGGCGGCCGAAGATATTACCGAGGAAGCGTGGGACCAATGTTTTGCCGTGAATGCCAAGGGCCTGTTCTTCATGATGCAGCAGGTGGTCGTCCAGTCGATGGCCCCACGCAAGAAGGGCTCAATCGTCAACTTTTCCTCGATTGCCGGCATGAAGGGCATGCGGGCGCCGCTCTGTTCGGCACATTACAGCGGCAGCAAGGGCGCAGTGGCGGCGATCATCCGGCAGGGCGCCATCGAGTGGGCCAAGTACGGCATTCGCGTCAATGGCGTTGCCTCCGGCGGCTGCAAGACGGAAATGACTATGTCGCTGGTGGGATCCCCGGAAAAGATGAAAGAGGCGTGTGCCTTGATTCCTCTCGGACGACTCTCCGAGACCCATGAAGTCGCTGGCCCGGTGGTCTTCATGGCTAGCGATGCCGCCAGTATGTATACCGGTCAGATCATGATCGTCGACGGCGGTGGTGAGGCTATGGGCTTCTGACTTTTCCCAAAAGGTCATTGGACCAGGAACGCCATCCATCGTGGAATGGCGTTCCCTGAAGGCTCTTCGGATGTAACTCAGGAGTGGAACTGAATCAGACCACGCCATACTTGTAGACGCGGTCGGGCACCTTGTTCATGTCGTCTTCGTCGATTTGCGCGACCAGGCGAACAATCGAACCGTCGCCCATGTACCAGCGGATCGGGAAGCCCATGATGGTGACGCGCTTGCCGACGACCTTCTCGATGTCACCGCCCACGTTTTCCCAACCCATGATTCCGTTACCGAGAATCTGGTGGTGGCAGGGCTCCCATTCCGGAAAGTCCTGTAGCACGTCACGGCCCGTCTCTTTCTTGTATTCCGCGCAGACGTTCGGCAGGATGGGACCAGGACCGTGCGGAGCGATGGCGGTGTGCAGCGGATGGTCAAGCGCCTGCTGATCGACTCCGACCGCTTTGACACCCTTCGCAACAAACCACTCCCCCGCTTCCCGGCCTAATCCCGGTGAGTAGGCGAAATACTTCAGGCTGTCGCCCCAGTTGCGGTGCCAGCCGGTATGGATGATGACGATGTCGCCCTTCTGAATCTTGGGCGTCGCCTTCTCAAGGTCCCTGGCGGTGATGAGTTCCCACTTCTTCTTCGGGATGTCGACGACTACGCCGGTGCCGTAATACTTATCGAGCGGAATCTCATGCGTGAAGGGCAGGCCTTCGATCACGTGCGCTGGAGAGTCGGCGTGTGTGGAGCAGTGCATTACGGTCGTGATCTTCTGGGAGAGCACGCCCGACTTGGCGTGGTAATGCTTGCGCTCAATATGCACGTCCTCGAAATAGGGCCAGAGCGGAACCCCCGAACCGAACGGGTGACTTAGGTCAACTAACTTCATCTTTCCCATGATGTTACTCCTTCTGTAACTCTGGATTCCTGTATAACTAACTCGTTGCGGCTGCTTAGCCCGCGGTGGTGCCCCCGTCCACGTAGAGAATCTGTCCGGTGACGAAGTCCGAGGCCGCAGACGCCAGGTAAACGGCAGCGCCGATGAAGTCCTGTGTAACGGCGGCGCGTCCCATCGGAATGCGCGACATAAAGATGTCGTACAGCGGCTTGTTCTCGAGCACTTCCTTGGTAAGCGGCGTCCAGCAAATGCACGGCGCAATCGAATTCACGTTGATGTGATACTTAGCCCACTCCGTTGCCAACTGCTTGGTGAGCAGGTTGACCGCGCCCTTGCTCGTACCGTATGCGGCGTAACCTCCGGGGTGTCCGGCGAACGCGCGCACAGATGAGATCGTTATGATCTTGCCGTAGCCTTGCTGTTTGAAAATCTTTCCGACATGTTTACAAGGAAGAAAGGTTCCCTGTACGTTGATGTCGATGACCTGGTTGAAGTCGTCCATGGGGAACTCTTCCGCTGGATGCCGTTTCGCCAAGCCCGCGACCGTCACAAGAATGTCGACGCGACCGAACGCCTTCATCGTCTGGTCGACCATTTTGGCCACGTCGTCCTCCTTGCTCACATCGCAGGTCACGGCCAGTGCTTTGCGGCCGAGTCCCTTCACCGATTTCACCGCCTGCTCGAGCGTCTTCAGCGTACGGCCGGTGACGACAACGTCGGCGCCGTAGGCCGCGAGCCCTTGGGCAATCGCTTCACCCAGTGCCCCCGCGCCTCCGGTAACGATGGCTACCTTGCCGCTGAGGTCGAACATCTTCTTCACGTAATCGAGGTTTACAGTTTGATCCACTGTCGCTGTTGTCATGGTGTCTTCCCCTATGCTTCCGGATAATTGATGACTACGAGCATGCTCGCCGGCCGGTTGCTTTCATTGATGATGGAACGGCCTTCGTTCGCGCCGATGTGGATCGAGTCCCAGGCCTTGAGTACGATCTTGTGCTTCTTGTCGTCAATCACCGTTACTTCGCCATCGAGCACAAAATAGACTTTCTCGGTTGGCGACGCGTCAAACTCGGCGCCACCCTGGGGCAGGAAGTGCGACAGGCCCATCCAGAATTTGGTCGATCCGGTTTCTTCTTTGCCGTGCAGTTTCAAGGCGGTCATGTTGAAGTGCTTCGGAGCGGTATAAGGTTTTACGTCCTTCAGTTCAACTTTTTTCATCTCTTTACTCCTTCTCGGAATTTCGCTGACTAAATCCGTTCGACTGCCATGGCGACCCCCATGCCTCCACCGATGCACAGGGACGCTAGTCCTTTCTTAGCCATTCGACGCTGCATTTCGTAGAGCAGCGTGACCAGAATGCGGCAACCCGACGCGCCGATCGGATGCCCGAGCGCGATTGCTCCGCCGTTCACATTGACTTTTGCGAAGTCCCAGCCCATGACCTTGTGCACCGCGCAGGACTGCGCCGCAAAGGCTTCGTTGATTTCCATCAGATCAAGGTCGCCGACCGTCCAACCAGCGCGCTCCAGGCATTTCTTGGAAGCTGGAACCGGACCCATGCCCATGACCTTGGGATCGATGGCCGCATTGGCGTAGGCGGCGATTCGCGCCAGCGGCTTGAGGCCAAGTTCTTTCGCTTTCTCAGCCGACATAACCACCACGGCCGCCGCGCCGTCGTTGATCCCCGAGGCATTGGCTGCGGTGACGGTTCCATCTTTCGTGAAGGCAGGCTTCAGACCGGCGACCTGCTCCAGCGTGGCGCCCGTCCGGATATATTCGTCATCGGCGAACATTACGGGATTGCCCTTGCGCTGCGGGATCGGCACAGCAACGATCTCGCCCTTGAACTTGCCCGCTTTCTGAGCGGCCTCGGCCTTGTTCTGCGACGCGACGGCAAACTTGTCCTGCTCGTCGCGCGAGATTCCGTATTCCTTGGCAACATTCTCGGCGGTGATGCCCATGTGGTACTGGTTGTAAACGTCCCAAAGGCCGTCGACGATCATGCTGTCGATCAACTTCGCATCGCCCAGGCGGAATCCATCCCGCGAACCCGGCAACAGGTGCGGCGTTGCGCTCATGTTTTCCTGGCCACCGGCGACGACAATTTCGGAATCGCCCGCGATGATGGCCTGGGCCGCCAGCATCACGGCCTTGAGCCCAGAACCGCAAACTTTATTGATAGTCATGGCGGGGACATCGACGGCGAGCCCAGCCTTCATGGCCGCCTGCCGCGCCGGGTTCTGTCCCAGGCCGGCGGTTAGCACTTCCCCCATGATCACTTCGCTGACTTGAGCAGGGGCGATACGGGCGCGCTCAAGCGCGCTACGGATGGCGGCGGCGCCGAGTTCTGGCCCCGAGATCTTGGCCAGCGAGCCACCGAACTTGCCGATTGCGGTACGCGCTGCAGAAATAATTACGACGTCGGTCATATGCGGTCCTTTCGACTCAGAGGCGGCAGCGAACCATTCCAGAATCCAGCCGTGCACCACCGGCGGCTAACTGCTCGATGTACCTACCACTGCTTTCTGGTCCACATAACGAACTCTCTTTCCCTCTCGTTTCACTTGGAAGGATGAGAACGGATTCATCTCCGGGGTCTTCACCACGCTGAACAAGCGGTATAGCTCGGGCAGGAAGTCTCCCCAATAGTTGACTTCCTCGTTCGCGTGCTTCGCCCAAACCTTCCCACGATCCAACTCCAGCGGTTCAGGTTTCATGGGGACGGCGGACGACCGGCCGCGCACTCCCGAGTCCGTCGCTTCCCACTGATGCACGCGGTAGGCGACCACGCCATTGTCAGGCTTGTAGTCTTTCTTGAAAAGAGCAATGCCGGCGGCGATCACGCAGTGGTTATACACAATGAGGTCAGCGACGTTCTGCGGAAGCGTCGCCACGTCTTCAAAGCGGATATGCGGCTCGATCAGGGTTCCGTCCGACCAGCGTTGCGGCGCCACATGAATGGCTCCGAGCGCTCGTCCGTCCTGCGGCGGGATCGCCCAATAGAACGCCTTATGCTCGATGGGATGCCACAGGGCAAAGCCCTTTTCCATGTTGTTCCAGAACCAGTCGATCATGCGCGGCGTCACGCTATCGAGTTCCCAATCGATATGAGTCCAGCCCTTGTCATCTTGTTTAAGGTTCATGCTTCCCTCCGTAAAACCGCGCAGGTTCCGGGGTGTGGCGGCATGGGGTCTGCTAGGTTCTCGTAGAGTCCGAGCCCAGATTTCAGGCTCGTTTTTTGTCCCGCATTGAAGTACAGTCTGTACTGCAATACGGTAGACCAAGACAAGATACAGCCAAAGCCAGCCCCCTGTCAACCTCCTCCCACCGTGGGGATTCTCGAGCCTCGCGAGCCAAAAGCAGTCCAAGAAGCACCGGCGTTCAGGTGATTGCCCAGGGCAGCGGAAATGCTGCGCGCGCTAGCCGACGCCCAAGGGTTGAGCTTGTCGGGGTCTAACCCATACGCTCCGCATGCCAGAACGGTTGTGTGGACCGGGCTGGCAAGAATTCGCCGAGCTTGGCCGTCGCCTTGAACCGTGGGATAGATCTAGTTCTCTGAATGCAGAGGTGAACGCATTCGAGAGACTCCAGATCGTACGAAGCAGGGAATCCTCGTATTTCGGTTCGAAGTAGAGGTCATGCCGTTGCGGGCGAGGTGTAGGAAGATGGGGAACCTGATCGGGATCGTGCCGACGACTGCTTCCACGCAACGGAAGCAGTCACAACGTTTCTAAGCCAAATGACACCAAAACTCGACAGCGGGGTATCTACAAGTCATTCAAAAGGGTGGCGAACTTGGTCGCGATCACCGACGACCTCTCCCTTGGAAATGGAAGGGGTTGTGGTGTTTTGACACCAATTCCATGCCATGGAATTCGCAAAAAAGTATCTTACTGGCGGCAAAGGCTTTAAAAGTCGGACGCGTCGGCAAGAACCACTAAAATCGGCGTGTTTTGACACCAAGTCTGACACCAAATTGGGCTGGGCTGATAGTGGCGGATCAAGCCCTTTTCTTTCAGGCGGTCGGATCGAACGCGCTATCGATCCTGTTCATGATTCGATCGGCCCACTGAACTACGGATGAGATCAAGTACTGTGGGTGACTGATAACTAGTGGTCGGCCAGACGGTATTGATCTAACGGTATTGATCTAATCGATCGGCACCGAGCAGCCCGGATTTATCGACAATGTAGTGAAGAAGAGTATGATCGCGCGTGTGGGCCAGCCGGAGGAGATTGCCTGGTGCGCGACCTATCTGGCGTCCGAAGAAGCAAGTTGGGTTACCGCCGCTGACTTTTCCGTCGGCGGCGGAGCCACTGCCTGGTAGCAAACATCTCTTAAGGAAAGACGCATGAGCGCGTTCGAATCAAAAGAAGCGGCAAACGTCGCCGGCAACGAAGGCGAGGGCATTCGCCATTCAGGGTCCAGGGGCAAGTTTCGGGGCACACTGATATGGCGCAAAGAGCCGGAATACGAAGAGGCGCGGGTCGGGCGCGTTTTCAATGCGCGCAAGCCGCAGCGTTTTCCCTCGGCCGTGCTCTTCGCGGAATCCATTGACGATGTGATTGCCGGCGTGCAGCTCGCCGGAGAAGACAACCTGACGATTTCGGTACGCTCCGGCGGCCACAGCTGGGATGGGTGGAGCGTGCGCGACGGCTCGCTCTTGATCGACCTCGGCCGCATGCGTGAGATGTCCTACGACGAGCGCAGCGGCGTCGTCACCGTGAGTCCTTCGATCAGCGGAGGCGAACTCAATCCATATCTTGATCGGTTTGGGGTCTTCTTCCCCGGAGGCCATTGCCCCGACGTCGGTCTTGGCGGATTCCTGCTGCAAGGCGGCATGGGATGGAATACGCGCGGCTGGGGATGGGCTTGTGAGCGAATCGCCGCCATCGACGTGGTTACGGCCGAGGGAAAGCTCGTTCATGCCGATGAGCACGAGAATGCGGATTTGTTCTGGGCGGCTCGGGGTTCCGGCCCGGGATTCTTCGCGATCGTCGTCCGGTTTTATCTGCGGCCGCGACCGCAACCAAAAGCTCTCACCCGCAGCACCTTCGTGTATCCCATGCACGCTTACGATGCGGTGATGCATTGGCTGCACGGAATCCATGCGTCTCTCGATCCTAGCGTGGAATTGGTCGCCATCGGTCTACAGATTCCAGTCCCGGGCAAAGCCGAATCCGAATTCCGGCACTCGCTGGTTGTGCATGCGCTCTCCATGGCAGATACGCGGGAGGAAGCCCACGCCGCCCTCGCTCCTTTCGAGTCCTGCCCAGCTCTTGGACAGGCGCTCGTGCATGACACCCGAGTTCCGACCACATTGCAACAGGAGTACGAGGAGCAACGCCGACAGAATCCCCGCGGCGACCGATATGCTGCGGACAATCTGTGGCTCAGCGGATCCGCGGAAGAAATCGTGCCCTTGCTGAAACCCTGCTTCGAAAGCCTACCGACCACCCGCACCTTTGCGCTCTGGTACTCCATGGCGCCGCTGTTACCGCTGTCCGATATGGCGCTGTCGCTGCAGTCGGAGATCTATTTCGCGGTTTACACCGTTTGGTCCGATCCAGCAGATGACGCCCGCTGTCGCGACTGGCTCCTCGACCAGATGAAACGCATGGAGACCTTCAGCGACGGGTACTACCTAGGAGATTCCGATCTGCCGACGCGCTCGGCCAGGTTCATGGCCGACGAGAACTTCCGGAAGTTAGAGCAACTTCGCGAGAAGTATGACCCCGCTGGGAAATTCTGCTCCTACCGGCCCCACCATCAGCACGCCGTAAACGTGAATCCTTGGGAAACTGGCGCTATCCGGGGCGTTCACGAGGCAAAACCTCACCGGTGAACGCCAGAGCCCACTCATTCAAAGAACGCGCATGAGTTGGGCACCCGCACCCGCTTAATTTGCGGGTCGAGAGCTACCTGAATCGGGGAGCCGGATAGTTGCTACCTATACAAACGATTTCCCAATAGTTGACGGGGACGCCTATTATCTATTTTTCGTCGACACGTTTTCGTCGACGCGGTAGAAGCGATTTCGCGCTCGTCCGCGCGTCCCCCGCTTGGGAGAAGACAAGACTGAAGACCATGAATCAATCCGCTGACTATCCCCGTTTCCGGTGGCTCATACTCATTTCGGCGGTGCTCGGATATATCACGCTGCAGGTGACCAACCTGGCAGTCGCTCCGGTGTTGCCGCAAATTGCGAAGAGTTTGAATACGAACCTCGGCGCCGCTTCGAATCTGGTAATGACCCCGTTTCTGTTTTCGGGCTGCATTATCCTGGTGCTGGCTGGTGGAGCTGTCTGTGACCGTTTCGGGGTGCTGACCGCCATCATGATGGGGCTGGCGTGCACCACCATCCCCGCTGCGCTGATGCCATGGATTGGGCACAGCAGCACCGCGGTCCTCTGGGCGCGAATCGTGGAGGGTTTTGCTGCTGGGTTTCTGTTTCCGGCCATGGGACCGATTATCGGCCTGTGGTTTCCCGTCCATCAAAAAGGCCTTGCCGGTGGGCTGATGAGCGCCTCGATAGCGGTGGGCAGCGCCGCTGGCGTGATGGGCGGACCGGCGGTCTTTGCCACGGTCGGCAACTGGCAGGCGATGTCGGCATGGCTCTCCATCGTCGGGTGGGTCAGCTTGGTTTTCACGGGGATACTGGCGATCATGCCGAAGCCGAAACTTCCCGTCCAGATGACGCCGCCCGATGGCGCATCGGACAGCACGATTTTCAAACGGGCGCTGTTTTCGTGGTTCACCGTCACTGGCATCATCGTCACCTTTGTGACCGCCTGGAATCTGCATTGTCTGTTCTCGCTGACGCCTACGTTTCTGGCCGCCGACAAACCGGTGGGCGCGGGCTACGGCTCGATGACGGCAGGGCAACTGATGTTGGGGGTGACGTTGTTTGCCGGCGTGGTGGGCCCCATTGTCAGCGGCCTTCTTCTGGACCGGGTGTTCCACGGGAACGCCAAGCCCGCCTTCCTGGTCGGTTTCGCCTTGCTCTGTGTGTTCGTCTACGCGCTGAAGGTTCCCGCGGTAACGGGTAACAAAGCGGTACTCGAGTTGGCCCTGATCCTGGCGGGCTTCGGCATCAATTTTGTCTTTCCGACCGTTTACTACTTCATCGCCCGGTCCTACGCGCCGCAGATCGTGGGCAAGATGTCGGGACTCTGGGCGGGCATCGGCACCTTTGGCGGCGTGCTGGGTCTCTACATTGCCGGCGTGACGGTGAAGAGCCAGAACAGCTATCAAACGACCTTCAGCTTGCAGGTTCTGGTTGCGGCGATCGGATTCGTGCTGACCTTCGTTCTGATCAAACTGAAGAAGACAGAACCCGCGGTGCAGGCGGCGCTCGCACCCAAGTAGGAGGGCGTTCCAGGGACACTGCGATCCCAAGGCCAGCGTTTGGGTCGCAGGTCGTCAGGTCGTGATCGGAACGTTTCAGATCGTGCTCACTACCTGCGAACTGGGATCTGAAGCAAGAGCCAGAACGGTGTTATCGTTTTCCGAAAGCCCTGGCTTACCTTTCATTGCCACTTTGTTTTTGCCGTAGCGAAACACACCGCAGGGCCCTGTTTAGAAAGGCAGGCGAAACATTATCGTCGACAGAGTTCAAGTGCATAAGGCCACTGCGATCCAGGGTTGGACGCTGGTGTCGACGACCTGGCTTTCCGTGATCGCTACCGCGGTCGTTGGTCCCGTCTTGCCTAGGATCAGTGAGCACTTCCACGATGCCCCTCACGTTGCGGTGATGGTGTCTTTCGTCGCCACACTTCCCGGGCTCTTTGTTGCCCTGCTCGCGGCGCCTGCCGGAGTGGTGGCGGACAGAGTGGGCCACCGCAGGCTGCTTCTAGCGGGCGTTTCCCTGTACGGCTTCCTGGGAACCGCGCCCTTGTGGCTCAAGTCCCTGGAGTCGATTGTGACCTCGCGCGCGGGCGTGGGAATCATGGAAGCGGTCATTCTGACCTGCTCCAATGCTCTGATCGCGGACTATTTCCAGGGGGATGAGCGGGAGAAATGGCTGGCCTACGAAACCGGCACCGCAACCATCGTCGCCATCATCATGGTATCGATCGGGGGCGCGCTCGGCGAGAGCAGTTGGCGGTATCCGTTCTTCATGTACGCGCTCGGTTTCATACTCGTGCCGCTCGTCGTCGCGTTCACATGGGAGCCTCACACGACCAGCGGGAGTGCGGGCGAACAGGAATCCCCGCACGGTGAGAACGAGCACGACGAGGGCGAGAAGTTCCACTGGAATAAGCTGCTCTGGATTTGCGCGATTACCGTTTTTGCGAGTACGGCGTTTTTCGTCGTGCTCGTACAGCTCGGTTTTCTGCTGACACAACGAGGTTATAGTTCTCCGCGGCTAATTGGCATGGGGGCAGCCATCTCGGCTCTCGCGTTTCCGGTCGGCGCGGTCATATTTCGTGTTTGGCGAGTGCCGGTTGCGGCCAAGCTGGCTCTCAGTTTCGCGTTTTCCGGGGCTGGCTTCTTTATCATTGCGATCTCGCACAGTTATTCGGTAACGGTTCTCGGCGCTACGGTTAATGGACTTGGATCGGGGATGGTATTGCCGACGCTGATTACGTGGGCCCTTTCTACCCTCCCACCCCCGGTTCGAGGGCGCGGAACGGGCGCATGGCAGACCGCGATGTTTCTCGGACAGTTCATCAGCCCCCTCATCATCCTCGGCTTGACGCACCTGCTTGGAACTCTCTCCCACGCGGTGCTGGCGTATGCGATCGCCTGCAGTGCAGCTTGCGTTTTTGCCCTGTTGTTTCTTGTGCGACTTCGCGGGGTCGAGCCGCAGATGGCTGGATGACTGTCCTCCGCTCCACCTAAGGAAACTCTGATTCAGTACCAGCGAAAACCTTCAACCACGGGGCACACAGGGGTGCACGGAGGAACCCGGGCACTTAATCAGACTTTCCCTAAGTGCTGACGGTCTGAAGACCCAACGACTATAGCGAATCCAGAATTGTTGTAACCACGGGCAGACTGCCGGGCCTCGCTCGGTGGAGACGGGGCAAGCCCCGTCTCTACACGGGCGGGATACAGTAACCGTGAAGCCGCTCTAGAGCCACGAAGCCAATCGGCAAAGCGCTACAGTTCGTGTCCAATCTTGGCGCCGGCCGCGATCGCGTCTACGATGAGATGCGGTTCGTTGGCGTCGCCGATTGGGTATACTTCTTTCGCCTTGCCCTTCATGCTATCAATGAGTTTCGTGTTGGGCAGAAGCGGAAGCGCCGTAATGACGGTGTCGGCCTTGAGAAGCCGCTGGTTGCCGTCCTTGGTCCTCACGACCAGGCCTTCTTTGGTTACCTCTTCGTACTTGACCTCGGTCACAAACTCAACCCCGTGATCCTTCAGCCAGTACATGAGGTAGGGTTTGATGAAGACTTCCAGCAAGCCATCCCCGATGTCCTTCTCGGTGCCCGTATCGACAATGGTGATCTTTCTGCCGAGATGGAGCAGAAACTCCGCGGTCTGGCATCCGTGCAGTCGGCCGCCCATGATCACGACCTGCTTGCCGACAACGAAGTCCATGGCGAAGGGAAGCGAGGTAAGCTTTCTTAAAGATTCCGGACTGAAGAATTTCAAGAAAAACTTGAGCCGCCCATGCATCTTCTCTCCGGTGGCGACATTACTTCGGTTGATGCCCGGGATATTCGGAACATCGTGGGTTCCGCCCGCTGCCACGAGCAGGACGTCGGGTTTTACCTCAGCGACGGTGTCGGGGGTTGCGGCCTTGCCGAGGTGAACCTCGACCCCGGCTTTTCTGACCTGGGTTGCGAGATAGCGCATAAGCCCGGGGATATCCTCTCGCTCCATGCCCTTGACCATGGCTGCCACTCCCAGACTTCCGCCCAGCTTCGACTGCTTGTCGAAGAGCACGACCTGGTGTCCGCGCAAAGCCAGCACCCGCGCCGCTTCCATGCCGGCGGGGCCGCCGCCGACGATCATGATCTTCTTCTTGATGGGCGCCGGCTTGATCTCGTATTCGCGTTCTTTGCCGAAGGATGCGTTGACTCGGCAGACGATGGGCCTGAAGTGCTCGCCCGCGTCAAAGCACGTCATACACGAGCTGCAGGGATTGATATCTTCGACCCGGTTCTCGAAAACCTTATTGGGGAGCCCCGGGTCGGCAAAAAGCCGGCGGTTCATGCTGATGATGTCGGCTTGGCCTTTGCGGATGGCCTCATTGCCGTTCTCCCAGTCCATCTTGCCGCATACGATGATGGGCACTTTGACGGCCTTCTTGATCGCCCCGGCCATCAGGACATTGGCGCCTTTCCCGTGTTCCGCGCCGTACACCATGGGATCCAGCTTGCCTTCGTGCCCCGGATAGAAATAGATATCCGGGAAGTGGAGACTTTCGCGCCGTTTCGCATCGTCGGTAAAGACGTAATACTCGGCGCGGATTTCCAGAGCGTCGGCTCCGGCTTCGACGAAGGCGCGCGCGAACTGCTGGCTTTCCTCAATGGTGATGCCGTCTTTAAGACCGACTTCAAGGCCGTTCATCAGCGCGATAATCGGCCAGTCTTGGCCGTTGCGCCGTTTGATTTCCTTGATGATGTTGACGTAGAGCCGGGTGCGGTTCTCGATGGTCTGAGTTCCGTACTCGTCGGTTCTCTGGTTCCAGGCGCGCGAGAGGAAATTATTCAACAGGTGGTTGCAGGCGCCGTTCAACTCGGTGCCGTCGAGCCCGGCTTTCTTGAATCTCTCCGCGGTGCCCGCGAAAAGATCCACCATATCCTCGATTTCGGGAACGGTGATTTCCCGGGGGACAGTGAACCCCGGCCGCGGGGACAGCTCTTTCGGTATGGAGGAAGCCGAAACGCCAGCCGGAGCGGTCACAAACAGCGGGGTCATCGGACCGAGATTAAAAAGTTGATGGAAAGCCAGGCAATCGTACTTGTGAACGGCATCGGCCCATTTCTTCCATCCCGCAATATGCTCGTCTTTTCTCATGCGACAACCCGGCATGGGGGCGTCCAAGTCCCTGGTAAGAGGGCTCACGGCCGAAGACACGAGAGCCGCCCCTCCCTTTGCCAGGGCTTCGAAGAAAGCAATGTACTTGTCGTCGATCAGGCCCTCGGGGCCGTCCCAGAAAAAGCCGGTCCCGTTCTTCATGATCCGGTTCTTCAGGCGCACCTTGCCTATGTAGATTGGTTCGGCTATGTATGGGAAATTCGTGTTATTCATAATCGCTTTGACCTCGATCCGTTATTTGAGAACCCTGGCCCACCTCACCCGCTCTTCCCTAACCTGAAGGCCTCCACGTTCACTTCATGGATGGCTTCCGGCAAATTGCGCTTGATGGCGGCAATCCACTGTTCGTCGGTGAACGGCAGATGCCGGCTCAGCGCGCCCAGCAGGGCCACGTTGATGCTGCGCTTATTGCGGAGCTTCTTTTCGTCCACGTTGGCGGGTTCGATGAGCACGCCTTCGCCGTTCTTGCGCAAAGTGGCGGCGTTCACCGAGACCTGGTCGGCCGAGATGACCACCAGGTAGTCCGCTTCGCCTTCGGGCACCATGGGGCTGAAAACCTGCTCGCCGAACCGTACGTCGCTGGAGACCGAGCCGCCGCGCTGGCTCATGCCATGAAGCTCGCTCTTTTTAACGTCCAGACCGGCGCTGACGGCCACGTCGGCCACGATGTCGGTCGCGGTCAAGACGCCTTGACCGCCCAGGCCGGCCACGACGATGTTGGTAACCTTATTGTTGGTCGTTATTTTGTCGGTCATTGCGCCTCGCACGTAACCCCTTCGCACTTATCCCATTCCTTGATGAACCGCGTCGCCAGCAAGCAAGTGCGGCGCGCGACAATCACGGTGAGCTCTGTCTTTTCCATGGATTCCCGGAGTAGTTGCTCGAAGCCTTTGGGGTCGGCCGTATGATCCAGCACGTGGACGTTCTTCACGCCCATGGCGCGAACCACGTCTTCGATCACGATCTTGTTGGTTTTGACATGATTCAGGTTGCGCCCGGTGCTGGGATTTTCCTGGAAGCCGGTCATGGCGGTAATCCCGTTATCCAACACCAGCATCACGTAGCCGGTCGGCGGCGGGTTATAGATCATCTCCGCCAAGCCGGTAAGTCCGCTGTGCAGGAAGGTGCTGTCGCCGATCACGCCGACCACGCGCTTCGCCTGTTCCGGAGGCAGCACGTGGCGCAGGCCGAGACCGACTCCGAACGAACCACCCATGCAAAGAATCGTGTCCACGGCGTCGAAGGGCGGCATCACCCCCAGGCCGTAGCAGCCGATGTCGCCGGACACGATTGCCTTCAGATTGCTCAAGGCTTGGAACGCAACCCGGTGTCCGCAACCCGGACAGAGCGCCGGCGGCTTGCCCGCAGCCGGCTTCTCCTCAGGAGTGGCGTCCCGCGCCAGAATGCGGCGCACGCGATTGACGTTCAACTCGCCGAAGCGATACTGCTCCAGCTTTTCTTCCACCACGATGCCGGCGGCGCGTGCCCCTTCCACCAGGTACGGATCGCCCTCTTCAACGACCACGCAACGCTCCACGCGGGCGGCGAACTGGCGCATCAATTCCACCGGCAGCGGGTGGCTCAACCCGATCTTCAGAACGCTGGCGTCCGGCGCCGCCTCGCGCACGTGCTGGTAAGAGATACCGGAGGTAATGACGCCGAGCTGATGGGAACCCTCGATGACCTTATTCAGGTCGGAGGTTTCGTTCCACGCGGCAATCTGTTTCAAGGTGGCGCGCAGCCGGTGGTGAGCCGGGCGGGCATAGGCTGGTACCATAACGCGCTCGGCAACGTGGCGCACGTAGTTGCCTTGGCGCGGCGCCGGCGCCGGAACCTGTCCCTGCTTCACCAGGGTCTTGGCATGGCAAATCCGAGTGGTCATGCGATACAGCACGGGTATCCGCCAGCGCTCGGAAATCTCAATGGCGCGCAGCAGGAAGTCATAAGCCTCCTGCGAGTCCGCCGGTTCCAGCATGGGGACGCCGGCGGCCACCGCGTAGCGGCGGTTATCCTGCTCGTTCTGGCTCGACGCCATGCCGGGATCGTCGGCCGAAATCACTACCAGCGCGCCTTCCACCGGCGTATAGGCAGCCGTGAACAACGGATCGGCGGCCACGTTCAGGCCGACGTGCTTCATGGTCACGATGGCGCGGGCGCCGGCGTAGGCCACGCCGACTCCAACTTCCAACGCCACTTTTTCGTTCGGCGCCCACTGCGCGTGTCCACCCAGCTGTTCAAAATATTCCAGAATTTCGGTGGAAGGCGTGCCGGGATATCCGGTCCCTAGATTCACCTTGGCATCGAATGCCGCTGTCGCAACTGCTTCATCGCCACTCAGAAACAACATCACGTTCTCCAGTTTGCTGCTGTGCAATCGACTCGGCGGCTAAAGCCGCCGTTGATTTTGCGATGCTTGCGGCACGCCTGAAGGCGTGCCCTGATACGAACCATACTGATACGAACCATACTACGAACCACACTGACACGAACCGCACTTACAGCACAGGCTGCTAACCAAGGTATTCTCCTGTGTATTCGATCGCCGGTTCTTCCTGACGCAGAACACGCAGTACGCCCTCGGTCAGGGCCAATAATTCGTCTTCGCCCGGATACACCAGGGTGGGAGCGATCCACTCGACGTAGGGGCGCACTTCCGCGATCAACCTGGTCGAGTACGCCATGCCCCCGGTAAGCAGAACGGCGTCGACGCGGCCCTGGAGCACCGCAGCCATGGCCCCCGTCCGCTGTCCAATCTGGTAGGCCATGGTATCGAACACCAGTTTCGCCTTGGCATCGCCCGCGTCGATCCGCTCCTCGATCTTCACCAGATCCTTGGTGCCCAGATAGGAATAAAGTCCGGCCTCGCGGAGCAGGAGGTTCTCGACCTCGTGTTGCGTGTACTTGCCGCTGAAGCACATCTTGATGATTTCGCCGGAGGGAAGCGAGCCCGCCCGTTCGGTGGCGAAAGGACCTTCATCGCGCGAATCGTTGTACTCGATCGTCTTGCCGCCTTCGTGAGCGGTAACGCAAACGCCGCTGCCCATGTGCACTACGATCAATCGCAAATCTTTGTAAGGCGTGCCCTGCTCACGGGCGTAGCGCTTGGCGATTGCCTTGGGGTTCAACATGTGCGAAAGGCTGGGACGCTGGATCAGGGCCGAACCGGACAAGCGCGAGCGGTCGGGCCGCTCATCTACGCTAACCGGATCGACGATGTAAGCTTCCAGTCCCGCTGGGCTGGCCAACGCATGAGCCAGCACGGCGCCGAGGTTGGAAGCGTGCTGCCCTTGTTTGGCCTCGCGCAGATCCGCCAGCATCTTCGCATTGACTCTATAGGCGCCACTGATCAAACGCGGCAACAGCCCGCCGCGGCCGGCAACGGCGCTCAACTGCTCCAACTTGTATCCCGCTTCGTGGAATTCGCGCTCTATCATGCGCAGGCGGAAATCCTTCTGGTCGAGGACCGGCCGTCCCCGAAACTGGTCCATTTCTTCTTCACTGTGCCGGACGTTCTTGACAAACTCGGGCTTCTCGTTCGCGTACACCGCGAACTTGGTGGAGGTGGAACCCGGATTGATGGCCAACACTTTAAAATCACCGGCTGGCAAAAATCACCCCCAGCGCAATCGAGTTCAATTTATCGTCGGCGCTCTCCACCCGCGACGGGATCAGCACCGGCACCTTGGCGCCCACGATGACGTGCGCGCACGCCGAATTGGCGAAGTACTTGGTCGATTTCCCCAGATGGTTACCGGCTTCGATGCAATGCACCACCATGCAATCGGCGTGGCCGGCCACCGGACTGCCAATACCTTTCGCCTTGGCGGCGGATTCCAGCAGCGCGTTATCGAGCGCCAGCGGGCCATAGACCTCGGCATCGCCGAATTCGCCGGCGGCTCCCATCTCAGTCAGCGCTTTGGCGTCCAGGGTAGACGGCAAATTTTCGGAAACCACTTCGGTGGCGCTCATGACGGCGATCTTGGGCCGGGTGAAGCCGAGGCCGCGCAGCGCTTCAATCGAATTGTCGACGATCTGTTTCTTCTGCTCCAGATTGGGGGCGACGTTGAGTCCGCCGTCGGTCAATCCCACCAGCCGGCGCTCGCCACTCAGCACGTCCTCATAGAAAAGAATATCGCTCAACAAGCGGCCGGTCCGCAGTCCATTCTGTTTATCGAGCACGGCCTTCAGCAGTTGGTCGGTGCGGATGTGGCCCTTCATGAGTATGTCAACCTTGCCCTCACCGGCCAATCGTCCCGCGACTTGAGCCGCATCGACGCCTCCGGGGACAAACTCCGCTTGAGCGGCCACTTGCTCCAAACCCAGTGACTGCGCCAGGGCGCGAATCTTGCCGGTCTCGCCGATCAGTACGGGCCGGGCAATTTCCGATTCCAGCGCGCCCGCCACGGCAGTGAGCGCCACTTCATCGTCGGCCACTACGACGGCCACGCGTTTCGGGCCCACCGCACGGGCATGATCGCGCAACTGTCGAAAATTGCGAATCGGCTCGGTCAATCGAACACGTTTCGGTTCGGAGCTTCCTGACATCGAGCAATCCTCTTGTCCAACTACTTATCTAACTATCAATTTCGAGAGCGAAACAGATCTTATCCCAAGCACTGGATCCACACGCGCGGCAGAACGCTTCACCACAGACAGCATCGCGGCGAAGATCGGGTATTTTCCTGCTAGGACGACCCATCGCGCCACAACTCAGGTTGCTGCACCAATTCGATCAAATTGCCGGCATTGTCGCGGATGAATGCGTTGGAGCCAAACTCGAAGTCTTGGACCCAAACGATGTCGGCGCCACGCCGCTTCAGTTCATCGGCGGCGGTGTGCACGTCCTGCACCGCGAATGCCACATGCTTGTTTCCGTGAGTCAAGATATCCCGGTTAGGATGGCGGCGGTCCTCCGCGGCGGGCGCGGCGTTTGGGACTTCGAACAGTTCCATCCTCATATTGCCGCGGCGGAGCATGGCAATCTTCGCCGGGATAGCATCAATGTTGATGCGTTCTTCCACCCGAAAACCCAACACCGCGCCATACCAGGCAATGGAGGCCTCAAGGTCCGGGACACTGATCCCGCCATGATGGAATTTCACTTCAAATCCGTCAGCGACTTCTAACGTGGTGCCGGATTTTTCGGCTGACATAGTTCAGGCTCCCGATTTCGTTCTCGCTGTCTAGCAGCGCCTATCAGGGTAGCCAGACCCTGGTGGATTGTGAAACGCTTTCTTTTGATGAGAAGATATTGGCGCTGCCAATATGATCGTGTCGGGCTCTAGCTGGCGGGTTCGGCCAACGGGTCGCGAGCGCGGTACAATTGTGTACTTTCGGTCTCACACCCCCGCGCTCGCGCCGCCATCTCTTAGGCTTTCGGGGAAGGCAGGACAATGCGATTCCATCAATTCGATCTGAACTTGTTGGTCTATCTCGAAGCTCTTCTCGCCGAGAAAAGCGTTTCCAAGGCAGCCGCGAGCGTGTTCATTTCTCAATCCGCGATGAGCCTGGCCCTCTCCCGCTTGCGCCAGCATTTCGGAGACGACCTCCTGGTCCAAGTCGCGGGAAGGAAAATGGTTCTCACGCCACTGGCGGAGTCCTTGGCAGCGCCCGTGCGCGACATTCTTCTCCAAATGCAGTCGGTGGCCACGGCCACCGCGAATTTCGACCCTTCGAAGTCAAATCGCAAATTCACCATCATGGCGTCCGACTACGCCGTTGACGTTTTGCTGAAGCCAGTGGTCGCCCAACTTTTTCAGAAAGCTCCGGGGATTCGGGTAGTGGTGCGGCGGCTGGTGACGACTTCCAGCGAAGAGATGAAGCGGCCGGAAGTCGACTTGCTCATCGCACCCGGAAGTTCAGTCTCCGAAGAGCTTCCCAGTGAGCCCCTCTGGGAAGATACGATGACCTGCATCGTGTGGTCGCGAAATCGCACCGTGGGTAAGGAAATCTCGCTCGATCAGTATATGAAGATGGGGCACGTGTGCAATTTGATGGACGGGCATACTCCTCCCGACCACGACCGCTGGTTCCTGAACTCGTTTGGAAGCACGAGGAAGGTGGAAGTTGTGGTCCCCGATTTCGGCATGGTCTGCCAAATGGTCGAAGGCACCGATCGAATCGCTACCGTCCACCTGCGCCAAGCCAAACTCTATGCCAAGCAGTTCTCGTTACGGCTGGTGAAGCCGCCCGTGGAGTTTCCGCGCTTCATCGAGCTCGTGCAGTGGCATCGCCACCAGGAACGCGATTCCGCGCTCGTCTGGCTCCGCGGTTTTCTCAAGTCGGTGGCGGCCGAAATCTGAGTCTATCGTCTTTCCTGGGGAATTCGGACGGTTCGGGTCCACTCCAACGCCGCGCGAGGCTTCACTCGCAACCTATTTCCAGCGCTAATACCTCATCATTGAAACAAACAATTCCATGACTTGAAGCAATCCCGCTTATTCTCATTCGGCGCGGCTGAAATGCAAAATGTCTCGACATCGTGAATGTAATATTGTATGTAATCATGGTCGTCCACGGCAAGGCTGCATCTTCGGCCGACACTTACCCGGTAAACGTCGATCGCTAGAGACCGAAATAACGGAGGGGCCCGATGAAAGCAAGTTTTCTTGCAGGAAGAACTATTGTGAGCCGGATTGCCTTGGCCTTGCTGCTGATGGCTGGCGTCCAGGTTTTTGCCCAACTTCCCACGGGCACAATCCTTGGGACGGTGAAAGACCCAACCGAGAGCGTGGTTGCAAACGCCAAGATTACGGCCACCAACGCCGACACCGGAGCCACACGTGCGTCCACTACCGGCAGCGACGGAGCCTACCGCTTCTCGGCATTGCCGGTCGGCAATTACCGGATCGAAATCTCAGCAGCGGGCTTCCCCACCGCCGTCCAGAAAGGTATTGCCCTGGCGGTCGGCCAAGAAGAGGTGCTGAATTTCACTTTGAAAGTGGGTTCCGTGACGGAAACGGTGGATGTCACCAGCCAAGCGCCGCTGGTGGACACGACCTCGAGCGCGATGAGCGCTCTGGTCGGCGAAACCACGATCGCGGAACTGCCGCTGAACGGCAGAAACTACGTGGACTTGACCCTGCTGCAGCCCGGCATCACCCAACACACGCAAGAGAACGCGGGTCAGGGTGTTACGGGCACCATGTATAGCGCCGATGGCGCCCCGATCCGGTCCAACACGGTCATGCTTGACGGCACGATTACCGTCAACCAGGTTGGCGCAAATGCCTCGTCGGTGGCGGGCACGACCTTGGGAATGGACGGGGTCAAAGAATACCGGGTGGTGACCGACCTGGCCAGCGCCGAGTACTTCTCGAGCATGGGCAGCCAGACCACGATCTCGAGCCAGAGTGGAACGAACAAATTTCACGGGGACGTCTTCGACTACCTGCGCAACAGCTCGCTCGATGCGCGCAACTATTTCGATCCCGCCCCCGCTGTGCTGGATGGCAAGCGCATTCCAGGGTTCAAGAGAAATCAGTTCGGTGGCGCCATCGGCGGCCCTTTGCGGAAAGATAAGACTTTCGTCTTTGCCAACTACGAAGGCGTGCGGTCAAGGACGGGCAACCCGCTCTATCAGGGAGTTGACAATACTCTTCCCGCCGCGTGTTGGTCCGGTCCCGGCCAAATCCTGATGACCAACAACCCGTGCGCGATGATTAACATTCCAGCGCCGTTTTTCGCAGCAATGCCGACTTCCTGGGGCGGTGTCATGGGGGATGTGAACCCCTTGATGCAGTCCTTGGCGAATTTGTATCCCTACCCGAACGTAGTTAACCAGCAAACCGGACTATTGAGCCAGTTCGTCTATCCGTCCGTCGAAAAGGACCGGGAGGACTTTGGGCAATTCCGCTTCGACAACACCTTCTCTGACAAAGACCTCTTCTTTGCCCGCTACACCATCGATGACGCCGCCTTGGATAGACCCGACAGCTATCCGCAGTTCCACGACGAGTGGAACAGCCGTTCGCAGTTCCTGACACTGGCCGAGAACCACATTTTTTCCTCGCAGGCGCTGAACGCGCTACGGCTTTCTTATGCGCGGACCAATCTGTTCACCATTACATTGCCCACTAGCCTGGGCGGGGACTTGGCAATCCCGGGCGAAACCTCGCTCATTACCACCAACGGTGTTCCCCAGATGGTTGGCCTGATGGTCGTTCCCGGTACGACCACGATGGGTCCATCAACCGTGGCCCCCGGCTACGTGATTCAAAACCTGCTCTCCTTCGGTGACGACTTGATCTGGACCAAGGGCAAACACACGATCAAGACTGGCTTTCTACTCAACCATTACGATGACCCGATGTACAACAACCTGATCTACGGTTCTGTCAACGTGTTGCCTTCCATCGGCCCAGGTTCCGGTGAATACCCTGGCAACCTCTTTTTGAACGGCTATGCGATTGGCCAATCGTTCGAGGAGCAAGCCTCCTCTTATACCTCTCAGGCCGATACCCACCGCGACTATACCTTCTTTACGGTCGGCGGCTATGTGCAGGATGACTACCGCGCCACGCATCGGCTCACGGTGAACCTGGGATTGCGCTACGAAATGGCAACTGTGCCATCGGACAAGCAGGGGAAGAACTGGAACTACTCGAATCTGGCTACCGGGGATCTCAATTGCCCTGGTCCCACCTGTGTCGCCCAAAAAGGGCCGATCTGGAAGAATCCGACGCTGAAGAACTTTAGCCCGCGCGTGGGCTTTGCCTGGGACCCGTTTGGGACGGGCAGGACTTCGGTGAGGGGCGGCTACGGCATCTATTACGACATCGCCAATCTAGGCAACAAACTGGGGCAACAGGCGCTATCTGTGCCGCCGCTTTCGGAGATCGAGAATATCTTCGCGAACTATAGCCCGATTTTTCCCGGACTCCCGCTGATTCCCTTCTGGCCGTTCCAAATTCCCCATCAGACCGGTCAGCCGTTGTGTAACCCGAGTTCGGGAGGAGCCCCCTATGGTCCTCCAGGTTGGCTACCTCCGGTATCGACCACGGTTCAATCGACCTGTCTCATTCCCCAGCTAACTGGGAATGATTATCGCCCCAAGACCACGTACATGGCGCAGTACAATTTGACGGTGCAACAGCAGTTGCCCGGCCGCATGGCACTGACGGTAGGGTACGCTGGCTCGCGCGGCATTCACCTGCGTCGGGTGGTGGAAGGCAACCCGGTTATTCCTTGCAACATGCCGGGCTCAAGCACGGCGATAGCCGACCCGGCCGGTTGCAACGGCCTCACCGGTAACTGGGAAAATGGCATGAATCCAATTTGGGATCCCGCTCGCATTCCGGGGAACTCGCCTCCGGGCAACTCGTTCCGGCGCAACCCGAACCTGCCGGCGTTGGTATGGAACTCGACCGACGGGGATTCCTGGTACAACGCTCTACAGACCTCGCTCGTCAAACAGGTGTCCAAAGGTTTGCAATTCGGTGCCACCTTCACCTGGTCGAAGGTTTTTGATACGACCCAAGGAGACATCGGCAGCAACGACGAGGGCGCGAACTTCCCTTCGGATCCCTTCAATTCGAGGTTTGACCGGGGCCCCACCGCCTTTGACGCCAAGTTCAATTTCCGCCTGAACGAGGTCTACACCCTTCCTAACATCCACTCCGACGGGTTCCTCGCCGGTTTGATGAAAGGCTGGAAGTGGTCGAACATCCTATCGGCGCAGTCCGGCTATCCCTTCGAGTGTATGGTGCAATACGGCGCCAACCCGTCCAACAGCGAAATGGGAATCGAAGACATCGGCGGCGACCTCTCCAACGACCGTTGCGACGTCGTGACCGCCGCTAACTTAGCGGACGCGACGCAAATGAACGGTAATGCGGTTGTTTTCAACCCCAAAACCGTCATCACCGGCACGTCGGGGCAATGGTTCAACCCGAATATGTTCACCTTGCCCCACCCCGCTTCGTACGCGGGATACCAAAATAACTCACCCAGTGGCTATCTGGGGAGCTCGGCACGCGGTCTGATGCGTGGGCCGGGTCAGTTCAACTGGGATCTGTCGCTGGTGAAGGATACCCATCTGAGGTGGCTGGGCGAGGGCGGGAATCTCCAATTCCGCGCGGAGGTCTTCAATATTCTCAACCACACAAACTTCGCGTTCCCGTATCAAAATAACTTCAACGCAAACTATCAAGCGATCGTTTCGGCGAACACCGGTGTGTTGACCGCCAGCGGCCCCAGCAACGTTAGCCCGACTGCGGGAGCGATTACCAACACGCTGATCAACGCCCGGCAGATTCAATTCGCCCTGAAGTTTCAATTCTGACGGCGTTCTGACCGGCATACAGGTGGCGGGAGAAACAGCCCGCCACTTTTGTTTGTCCCGAAAGTTCAGGAGGAGAACACGTGAAGATCTTTGGGGTCACCGCTGGACGAAAGATGGGGAATACCGAAATTCTCCTGCGGGAAGCGTTTCTTGCCGCGGAGGAACTGGGCGCCGAAGTCGAGATGGTGAATCTTCACGACGTGAAGATCGTGCCCTGTGACGGCTGCGAAAACTGCACGATTAAGGTCACGCGGGGTGGCCGTCCGCGGTGCGTCTATAAGGGCAAGGACGACATGGACCTCATCATGGACAAGTTTCTAAAGGCCGATGGGATCATCGTGAGCGTGCCTTGCTTCGTGCTGCAGCCGCAGGGGATTTACAAGGTATTCATCGACCGCTGGCTTCCGTATGAGGTCGCTCTGCTGCTCGAAGCCAAGATCATCGACAAGCCGCCGCAGCGGGTTGGCGCTGTGATCACGGCCGGCGGTTCGACCCAGAACTGGATGTCGCTGACGCTCCCAGCCCTGCAAATCTCCATGTTCATGCAGTCGATTAAGGTAGTGGATCAAATGATGGCGACCCGGGTAGCGCGGCCCGGCCATGTCGTGCTCAAACCGGAGTTGCTCGAACGAGCCAGACAACTCGGGCGCAACGTCGTGCAGGCGATGCAGACTCCATACGATCAGGTGAAATGGCTGGGCGATCCGAACGAAGGCTGGTGCCCCGTGTGCCACTCGAATCTGATGATGCAGGGCAAACCGCACTGGGACGGCACGGCCTACGACATCGAGTGCGCGATGTGCGGAGCCGGCGGCTCCCTGAAAATCGAGGACGGCAAGGCCGTGTTTGTGCTGGCTGGAAACGGCCTGGAGCATTGCCGTATTTTCTCAGAAGGCCGCAAAAACCACTTCTACGAGATTATGGAGACCCAGAAACAGGCGTTCCAGAATCTGGCGAACATCAAGGCCGGTTGCGAAAAGTACAAAAACCACGCAGTTCGGGTCCTTAAGTCGGCGGCAGACCAGCACGGCGGGCGAGGGCGAGCAGGACTTGCAACGCCTCGTGCGCGTTTGCGAAGGCAATAATCAGGATGAACCAGCCGCCTCCACGCGGGCTATCCCATGAGGCCGGGCGGGTTTTGCAATGTCCATCCCGTGGATAGCAGCTATCTCAACAATCTGTTTCACGGCGGCCAGATCGTGCATATAGACTGCTCTGTTTGCCGTTCTTATCTTTGTTGTTTTGCAGCTTGTTGTTTTAGAGAAATGAGGACACGATTATGAAACTCGCTCATCATCCCTTTGAAGAAGCTTTGAAACAGAAACGCATGGTAGGCAAAGTGGCGCTGGTAACCGGAGCGGGCGCCGGCATAGGACAAGGGTGCGCTTTGATGTTTGCCGCGCAAGGCGCCAAGGTCGTGGGTTCCGACATCAACGCGGCCTCCCTCGAAGAAACCGTGGCGCGGGCCAAGAAATTTGGCGGTGAATTCACCAGTCACGTGTGCGATATGACCAAGCCGGAAGGCGCGCAAGGCTTCATCGATTTCGCCGTCAAACGCCACGGCGGTTTTGATGTGCTAGTAAACGCCGCAGCCATGGCTGAGTTTAAGTGGATCCAGGACATGACGTATGCCGACTGGAGAAAGACGCTGACGGGCGAATTGGACATCGTGTTTCTGGCCTGTAAAGCCGCCTGGCCGCATTTCATCGCGCACGGTGGCGGATCGATCATCAACTTCGCTTCGGCGAACGCCTACGTTGCTCTGCCCGGATCGCCGGCCTTGGCCCACTGCGCCGGCAAAGGCGGCGTGCTGGCCATGACGCGGCAAATGGCGTTGGAGGGGGGGCCGCACCTCATCCGCGCTAACTCGATTTCGCCCGGCATGACGATCACGGCTGCAACCAAGGACGTGATCACGCTGCCTGGTTTTCTGGACAATGTGCTGAAAGCGGCGATCATCAAGCGCGTGGCACAGCCCGAGGATATCGCCTGGTGTGCGACCTATCTGGCATCGGATGAATCGAGTTGGGTCACGGGCGCGGATTTTAACATCGACGGCGGCGCGACCGCCTTGTAACAAAGAAGGAAGAACAGCCTCCGACGGCGCCGGCCAAGCGGAAAACTTGCTCGAGTGCGGTGCGGAGCAGCGCGAAAGAACTGTGTGGTGGCGGGGCTTCCCCCCGCTGGACGGGGCAAAGCCTCCGTCACCACACGTGCGAAAAGCCGTCAGCGCTTTCTCGAGGTCGAAGATGCCGCCGCGGTGTTTTTATCGAGCAGCCCTGCCGTCTCGCGCAGAACGCCGCGGAACCAGCGATGGCCCGGATCGGAGTCCCGGTATTGATGCCACTGCAACTTCTCGACCAGCGGCGGCAGCGCGACCGGAAGATCCACCATGCGAAGTGGTAATTGACTGGTGTAGATACTCGCCAGCCGCCGGTGCATGGTTGCCAGTCGCGAGGTTCCGATGACCAACTGTGGAACCTGATTGAAGTCCAGGGCGACAACTTCAATCCTGCGCGTGTTCCCGCTGCGGTTCAGAAAAGTCTCGTCAAACGTGAGCGAGCGCATCCTCCCAAAGAGGACGGCCACATGCCCCATCGAGAGGTATTGTGCCAACCCTATGGTTTCGCCCACTTCCCGGTTTTCCGACCAAAGCACGCAGGCGTACTCGTCCTCAAACAAGGTTTCGGAGGGATGCAAACTCGACATGTTGATTTCCGGGATGATGAGGAAGTCCACATCCCCTCTCTCGAGCGCTTCGGCGGGCGAGTCGATCAGAGGCACCATCTCCACCGAGACGGCGGGCGCCTCTTTCTGGATCCGTCGGATGGCCGCTGGCATGAGCACCGTGCCGACGTAGTCGGAAAGCATGATCGAAAATTTGCGCTTGGAAGTCACTGGTTCAAAGCGAGGGGTCCTGTCCAAAATCGCTTGCGCCTGCAAGAGCAGCTCGCGCGTGGGCGTGATGAGATCTTCGGCCAGTGGAGTTAGCACCATCTTGTGGCCGATTTGAACCAAGAGCTCGTCGCTGAAGAAGGAACGAAGCCTGGCCAGAGCACTGCTGGTTGCCGACTGGCTCAGGTGGATGCGTTCTCCCGTGTGGGTAATGTTCTTCTCCTGCAGAAGAACGTCCAGTGCAACCAGCAGATTGAGATCAAGGCCTTTGAAGTCCATAGGAAAGACGATTCGTTCTGACGCGAGGTTGTACCTGAGAAGGGATTCTACAGGAGGACTCATCGATCCAGCGTTGAAAGGTGTTTCGTGGCTTCGATCTGGCACCTACAGGTAAGCCACGCGTGAATCCCGTAGAAACTCGTCCGTTGGGCGTTCCAGAACGAATGTGCTCACCCATTCCTGACCCGGCACGAAGAATGGATACTGCGGACTACTCGCCCACTCGGGCTTGGTGTAGGACGGTGGGTTCGTCAACACCGACTCACGCCAGTCGTCAAACGTTTCGTACCAGAACTCGACCACCCGATCCCAGTGCGGCATGGCGTTTTTCTTCATGTGCTCCAGATCGCCCGGCCGCCAAGTACCCGGCAGAGGTGGCGCCGGCTTCACCGCCTTACGACTGAAAAACCTTGTCAGTTTCGGCTGGTTCAAAATCTCTTTGCTGTGCACATTCAGAAACCAATTCTCACCCTGCTCGAACGTGACGCCCTCTGGATAGCGCATGAGCACATACCAGCGCAGCACATTTTTTTCCCGAGGCAGTGTCTCCCAACCCATGAAGTCATCCACCGAATCGAGCGAAACCACACAAAATGCCGCTTTCGGCCAAACCGGAGGCGGCGTGAATGAGAGCTGGCCTTGCGGTCCCGGCATCGGAATTTCACGCCAAGTTCCTTCCGTCAGCCGCCAGTTGAAGCGGCCGAAGGCGTCAGCCTCGGGCGGCGCGGGGACCGGGAACCAACTCTCAAGCCGGCTCAGATAAGGACCATAGCGGCGCGCGATTTCAGGTTCGTGGTCGCGAAAGTACCAGCGCTCCATCGCCGCTACATGGTTCATCGGAATGTTATGCAGGACAACGGTTCTAAACATCTCGAAGTCCGCCGCAGCAATATCGGAAAAAATGAAAACAGAAACCCACGACAACGCCGATCACGCTAGGATGTCACCAAGTAGGGGCCCAGGTTTCTCTTGAAATCATTCGTCGGCGCCTCCAGCAGGAACTGGCTCACGAAGTCGACGTAAGGTTCCAGAAACGGATACTGGTCATGGCCTCCCCAAGGCGGCCTCGAATACTTGGGGGGCGCCTCAATGATCGCCTTGCGCCAGGCATCGGCGTTTTCATACCACTGCTCGGAAATCCGGACCCACGGTCCTATCTTCGGATCACACACCTTGTGGCTGAAAAATCGTTTCAACCCAGGCTGTTGACAAACTTCTTTGGCGTGGACGTTGAGATACCAATCGTCGCCTTCTTCCGCCGAAACACCTTCTGGATATTTCAGGGCGACGATCCAACGCAGTATTGTTCCGTCGGCGAGAGTCAGCCCTTTCCCTTGGAAATCTTCCGTGGGCCGAGCCGGAACGAAGCAGAACACGGGCGGATGCGGGCCTTTGGGAGTGCCCTCCCATTTGGCCGTTCGAGCTGGGCCACCTTTAGGTAAGCCGAGGATTTCGTTGTAGTCCTTCGGCCACTGCTCGACGAGGGCGCTGCCATGATCCATTTGGCCTTTCACCCACGGAGGTTCGCGCCACCAATGCTCCGTCATGCGCCAGTTGTAGCAGCCATACGGTTCAGCTCCGTCCGGCGCCGGCACCGCTCGGTAACTCACGTAGCGGTACAACCACATCTCGTTCTGGCTCAAAGTCTCCGCGGCATGGGTCTGGAGCAGCCAGCGCTCCATCAGAGGCAGGTAGTTCATGCTCTTGATGTTTAGGATCAGGTAGCTTCTCATCATGAAAACATCTCCCCTAAAGAACGAAGCTGTAAGGTTTTACAACCGCAGGACAAGAAGAAAAGTGCGACAGGGATTCCCGTGGCCAAAGCCTCCACAGTCTACGAAAGAGTACCTATGCCATCCCCGATTGGTGAAATGTTTTGTTTTGATGGAAAGTATTGACGCTACCAATGCCTAGCCGGTGGGGGCAACCCGGATGCCTTGCCTAGCCGGCTGGACTCGGGATCCAAGGCGGCAAACCACATGTGCTCCCCTTCGAAACACAAAGCTTTGCGATCGGGGGAACGGCGTCTGGCTCGGCCTAGTCGAGCAGCAGTGTATTGGCAGCGTTAATACTCATCCATCAAAACAAAGCATTTCACAATCGCGGAGGGCATCGGTACTCTTTCTTAGCCCCGTGGCAGCTGCGGAAAAACTCGATGTTGCACTTGATTTTGGGTCGAGCAGCGCTTCAGCGCTGCAGCGCTGCAATAATCCGCTTGTTTTCATCAACGGCTTTAGCCGCTGAGGGCCAATGCCGCATGGAACGCGACTTTTTCCGCAGACTGCCAGGCCGGCGCACAACACGGTTATGGAGGACAACATGGTGAAGCCCGCGTTCGGCGTTCAACTGGAAGCTCCTTACTTCACAAAAGACAAATGGGTCGCGCCGTATTTCTTTACGCCTGAGGTTCAGGCAGAGATTACGCCTCCCGCCAAGGTGCGAATCCACGACGTTACTCTTCGCGACGGCGAGCAGGCGCCGCGAATCGCCTTCCCGCCCGCCGAAAAGATATTCATCGCGCAGGCGCTGGACCGGCTGGGCGTAACCTCCATTGAGCCAGGACTGACCGCCACCGCGGAAGACCGCGAGGTGATCAAGACCCTGACGGGAATGGGACTGAAGTCCAAGATCGTGCCCCTGTGCCGCGTGAAGGCAGAGGATGTGAAGGCCTGCCTCGACCTCCATCCCGACGGCGCGCTGGTGGAAATTGCCATCAATCCGTTTCTGCTGCGCGACGTGTACAACAAGTCGCCGGAGAAGTTAATCGACGAGGTGGTGGAGTACTCCACGGAATTCCGCAAGCAGGGGATGTACGTGGAATTCATGGGTTGGGACGCATTTCGCATCCCCGACTTTGGCTATCTGGAGCGCTTCTTCAGCACCCTGGCGCAAAAGGCGCCCCTGGACCGCATCACCGTGGCCGACACCTTCGGCATGAGCCATCCGTTTGCCATGTTCAAGTTCATTCGCAAAATGCGCGCTTGGACAGGATTGCCGATCGGGTTGCACATCCACAACGATTTCGGGATGGCGACGGCCCTTTCGGTAATGGCGATCTCGGCCGGTGCGGACGAGATCCACAGCGCCATCAACGGCATCGGCGAGCGGGCGGGCAATGTGGCCACCGAGGAGGTGGCGTTCGCGCTGCAACACCTCTACAACATCGATGCCGGAATCGACTTGTCGCAGATTGCCAACGTGTCGGAAATCGTGGCCGAGACCTCCAAGGTGCTGCGCTCCCGCAACAAACCGCTTGTGGGATCGGGGCTGTTCGAGGTGGAATCGGGCATCATTGTCCACGTGATCGACAATCTGAGGAGTTCCGAAATCGGCCAGTATGGGTTCTTCCCCTACCGGCCGGGCATTGTCGGCCGCGACGAATACGTGGTGATTGCGGGGCGGGGCACGGGCAAGCGTACGGTGGAGCTCTTCCTCGAGGAGCGCGGACTCGATGCCGATCAGGACACCATCGATCGCATCGTCGGCCGTATCAAAGATGCCGCCCTGATCTTGAAGAACGGTCTGCCCAAGACCATGCTCGACCAGATCATCGCGGAAGAGGTTGGACGCGCTGACCGGGAGAAGGTGGTGGCCATGAAGTAGGCGAAAAAGAAAAGACGGAGTCCAACTGCGGCCGGGAGCGATGGGCAAGAATGCTCCCGGCCCAGCCTCATTTCGGGGGCAGGCCGCGAAGCGCCAGGTTCCGAAGAAGTTCCGAAGCGCTGAGACAATAAACGCTTGACAGACGGTGTGAATGTAATATTGTATGTAATGTAGGAAGAATGCATTCATCGCTTCGGTGCAGGAGATTGCTTCATGACTAAAGACGATTTCTTCATTATGGACTGCGAAGCCCACGTCATGCCGTGGGAGTTCCGAAAACACATCGGGTACTATCCCGCGAGCGCCTATTTCTCCAAACCGGGGGAATCGCCCACCGGGAAGTGGTGGAATACCAATCCCATCACCAAGGAGAAAAGGGAGAAACCTTCGGATTGGACGGCCGAAGGGCTCATCCAGGCGATGGACGAGGCCGGCATCGATGTGGCCTGCATGTTGAGGGAGAGCTTTCTCAACATGTCTTACAATGCCATCCCCTGCTCCACCAATTACCACACCATCGAGGCCATGCAAGAATACGGGGATCGCATCGTCGGGTGCTCGCAGGTCGGGCCGCACATGATCCGAGGCGTGGGAAATGCGATCAAGGAACTGGAAATTCTCCACAAGCAGTTCGGCTTCAAGTGCACCAAGGTTTACTCGCCCGAAGATTCTGGTCCGTTTAACCATCCCGACATGTTCCCGTTTTACGAGAAGTGTCTGGAGTTGGCTGCCGTCGTCTTTATCCATACCGGATTCGCCGTGGGCGGGCACTCCGAGTACTGCCGCCCCATGCTTCTGGACGAGGTGTGCCTGCGTTTCCCGGAGCTCAAGATCGTTGCCTACCACTTCGGCTGGCCGGAAAACGATGTCTTAAACGCCCTCGCCTGGAAGCATCGCAACCTCTACATCAGCATGAGCGGGATGCTGGGACCGTTCTACTATGCGCCGGTCAAGCTCGCACACATGGTCGGCAGCATCATGAACATACTGCTGGGGAGCGAAAAGATCGTATTTGGCACGGATTGGCCGGCATCGCCGGCGGATTTGTCGGTCCAGGCGGTATTGAATCTGCAGAGTCCGAAAGAGTTGCAAGAAGGCTGGGGATATCCACCGATTACGGATCAGGACAAGGCCAACATGCTGGGCCTGAACTTGGCGAAGTTGCTGAATGTGAAGGTTCCGAAGAAATATCAGGCCCTCACGAAAGCGGCGGCCACATCCAAGCGAAAACGGAAATAGGGGAGTAAAAGAGCAAAGGGTGGTAAGGTGTCGACCTTCTCCGCCTTACTCGGTTGTCAACGAGAGTCGTCTATCGGTTCGGGCCCATGAGTAATAACGCAGACGTTTGTGACTATCTCGCCCGACTTACTCATCAGATCGGTGAAACACGATTTGCCGCAGACCACTGCCTGCTGGTTCGGCAGCATCTGTTAGATGCGCTTGCCGCCGCTTTCATCGGATGCCGGGGGAAGGCGTTCGATGATCTGATCCGCCTGTGTCCGCGAGTCCCGGATGGTTGTGGCTGGCCCGGAAGTAACGGGGAAAGGATTCATCCGCTCGACGCCGGGATGGTCTGGGCTTTCGCCATTCATGGATCCGTTTTCGAGGATGGATCGCGCGAAGGGGCTTGCCATCCCGCAGCGGCAGTCGTACCGGCGCTGATCGCACTGGGACGGGGAAAAGACTGGCAGACTCTGGATCGGGCTGCCATTGCCGGATTCGATGTAATGGTGCGCTTGGCTCGCACCGGTAACCCTGCGTTCACAAAGAAAGGCTTTCATCCCACCTCCATCACGGCCCCCTTCGGCGCAGCGGCGACTGCGTCCGTGCTTTTGGGTCTTGACCTGTTACAGACGCAGAGCGCTCTTTGCCTGGCTGCAATGGGGTGTGGCGGACTCATGGCTTCCTTTAAGAGCGGTGAAACCGAACCGCTTCAAGTGGGCTGGTCGGTCCGCAATGGACTTATGGCGGCGATGATGGCTGGCTCGGGTCATTTGGGTTATCCCCGCATCATTGAAGAGGGTTTTTACAACGCGTATCTGGGAACCGATGGGGCCGTCCCCGATCATCCATCTCAAGATCAGCCCTTGGAATATGAGTACGCGATTCGTTGCTGTTATCTGAAGCCATACCCCGGGTGCCGGCATGTGCATCCCGCGATCGATGCGCTGGCTCAAATCCTGGAGGCCAACGAAATCTTTCCTGCTCAGATCAAGAAGATCAGAGTCAAAACCTACCGGGTCGCAGTCGAAACAGAAATTCATTCCCTGGATAGCCGCGGTGACGCGTATTTCAGCATTCCCTATGCGCTGGCAGCAAGGCTGGTGCTGGGAACGAGCGATTGGGATGCATTCCACGAACGCCATTTCAGCAACCCCGCCATTATCGAGACGATGAAGAAGGTGGAAATTTCCGTCGACCCCGATGTGGACTCGCTCTATCCGCGTCAACGAGGCGCGTTTGTGGAGGTGCATAGCGCCGACGGGAGTGTTCGCAGCGCAAAGATAAGCTTCCCGTTGGGCGAGCCCGAACATCCGCTGCCGGTTTCTGCGACCCGCGACAAATTCCGTTTGGCCAGTCGAGGCCTGCTGTCGAAGAGCGAAATGGATCGCGTCGAGGCGGTTCTCAATCTTGACGGCCCGCCAGGCGCGCTCGACGCGGTTCTCGATAGCGCGCTTGCGAACGTCGAGGCAGGGAGGAAGTGACTTCGATGACGCGCGCCGAATGGGAACAACAGTTAGCCTCCGATTACAAACACCGGGGACGGAGAAAGACAGATTTTTGTTCCGATTCAAGAATCTCGCTTCCAGACTTATACGATGAGGAGAGTCTCAAGAACTCGGGATTCGATTCACAAAGAGACCTGGGGTTCCCCGGAACATACCCCTATACGCGCGGCATTTATCCCTCGATGTACCGCGCCGATTTCTGGATCATGGGACAGTATTCCGGCTTCGGCAATCCGGAAGCGACCAATGAAAGGTTTAAGTTTCTTCTCTCCCAGGGCCAGACCGCGCTCGCTCTGGCTTTAGATCTGCCGACTCAATTAGGACTGGAGTCGGATCAGGAGTTAGCGGATGGCGAAGTGGGGAAAGCCGGGGTCGCCATCAACTCCCTGCAAGATATGGAGGCGATATTTGCGGGCATTCCACTCGATCAGGTCCGCCAGGTTTTCACCACGGCCAATGCCATTGGACCCATCATGCTCGCCCTCTTCCTCGCGCTGGGCGAAAAACAGGGAGTGGATCCGCGCCGCTTCACCATCGTTCTGCAGAACGACATCCTCAAGGAGTATGTAGCCCGAGGAACCTACATCTTTCCTCCTACTCCATCCTTGAAATTCACTAACGACGCGCTGGAATACTGCACCCGCCACTTGCCCCATTTCAAGCCGCTGGTCATCTGCGGGTCGCACATGAGGCAGGGAGGAGCGTCGGCGGTGCAAGAGGTCGCATTCACTCTGGCCAACGCACAAGCCTACATCGACGAGGCGGTCGGCCGGGGCTTGGACGTGGATGACTTTGCACCCTCCCTCGAGTGCCAGCTTTCCGTTCCCATGAATCTCTTCGAGGAAGTGGCCAAGTATCGGGCCTTTCGGCGGATGTGGGCTCGCCTCCTCAAAGACCGTTATGGCGCTAAGAAGCCGGAGAGCATGAAGTGCTTTATCCGTGTATACACAACCGGATATACGATGACCGCGCAGCAGCCCCTCAACAACATTGTGCGTGTCGCTATCGAGGCCCTGGCGGCGATTCTGGGTGGGGCGCAGAGCCTTTCCGCAAATGCCATGGATGAGGTCTTATCCATCCCGACGCGGGAAGCCGCGCAGGTAGCGCTGATGACCCAGCATATTCTCGCGAACGAGACGGGTATTGCCGATGTTGTCGATCCACTCGGAGGTTCTTACTACATCGAGTCGATGACTAACACCATCGAGGCGAGCGCTTTGGAATTGATGCAACAGATCGCGGACAAGGGCGGCGCGCAGAAGGCCATCGAAGCCGGATTCTATCAGGGAATCATACGCAGGGCCGCTGGGGAGTACCAGAAGGAGATTGAAAAGGGAGAACGCGTCATCGTAGGACTGAATCGATTCGTGGACGACAAGCACAAGATGAAGATCGAATCGTTCAAGGCTGACGAAGGCGTGCAACAGAGGGTGATCCAGAAGCTTCACGGGCTCAAGTCGAATCGCGACAATGAAAAGGTGCGTGGCTGCCTTTGCGCTCTGGAGCAGGATATACGGGCGGGGAAGAACACCGTTCCCGCACTGATCGATTGCGCGCGGGCCTACGCCACCATAGGAGAGATGTGTCAGGTTCTCGGCGGCGTGTGGGGAACTTATAAGGAGGGGGCCTCGTGGTTATGAAATCTTCGCGTCGCATCCCGCGCGTTCTGATTGCCAAGATTGGCCTGGATGGACACAATCGCGGCGCCCAAGTCGTGGCCTACGGGCTCCGCGACGCCGGTATGGAAGTGATCTACACGGGGATTCGACAGATCGCCGCCGGAGTGGCCAAGACCGCGGTCGAGGAAGACGTCGATGTAATTGGAGTCTCCTCCATGGTCGGCGCTCATCTGGCCGTATTGAAGAGATTGAAAAGGGAATTGGAGGCACTCCACGCGGCCGATATTCCGGTCATGATGGGCGGGATTATTCCCGAGGAAGATTACGACGAGCTCCGCGAGTTGGGCGCCGGCGCTATCTTCCCTCCGGGCTCGGAAGTCAAAAATATTGTTCAATACATCTTGGGAGTAACTAATGGAATCATGGATAGCGGAAGTTCCGGGAACCTTGTCCGGCAATAACATTGAAGACCTTGTGCTCATAGGGACGAAATGCAAGGAATGTAAGCGTACTTACTTTCCAGCCAGAAAGAATTGTCCACGCTGTATGGACGACGGTTCCAGCGAACAAGTATCTCTTAGCCGCCAGGGAGTTCTGTATGCGTTTTCGGTCGCCAGCATTGCTCCCCCGGGCTATTCGGTGCCTCACGCCCAAGGCTACATCGACCTTTGCGAGGATGGCCCCCGCATTTTCTCTTTGCTTACGGATTATGGCGACGAGTCCCGCCTCAAGGGTGGCTGCGGAATGGAAGTGAAGTTCGTTGAACTGGGCAAGGACGCCCAGGACCGGGCGATTGTGGGATACCGGTTCCGGCCGCTTTAGCAGCCCGTGGTACAAGTACGGTTCGTATCAGGGCATGCCTTCAGGCATGCCGTCAGTGTTGCGTGTGAGAGCGCCTTTAGGCGCTGAGGCTGGAGATTGGAGTTACACCACGGTCGGTTAGGGGTTTGACAGGAGGAATGGCTTGAGAGACGCCTACGTGCTCGGAGTTTCCATGACGAAGTTTGGGAAACTCCTCGATAAGACGCTGAAGGATTTCGCTTATGAAACGGTGTGGAATGTCATCCGCGAATCGAAGATCGATCCCCACGATATCGGCATCGCGTTCGTGGGCAATGCCTATGCGGGAGTCATTACTGGGCAAGAATCGGTTCGGGGACAGGTTGTTCTCAGGGACGTGGGCATCAACCGCATACCTATTATCAATGTAGAGAACGCCTGCGCCTCCAGTTCGACTGCTTTCTATCTGGCGCGCAACGCGGTGGCCTCCGGGCAGTGCGATCTGGCCCTGGCGGTTGGCCTGGAGAAGCTGTTTTGCGGCGATCTGGGAAAGAGCCTGGCGGCGCTTTCGACCTCGTCCGACATAGAGATTGAAGGACGGATGGGCATCCTGTTCGCGGGCATCTACTCGATGCGTGTCCGTGCACATATGGAGAAGTATGGCCTGACGCGGCAGCAGTTTGCCAAAGTCGCAGTCAAGAATCACGACAACGGGGCCTTGAATCCCCACGCGCAGTATCGCAACCGTGTGACGGTTGACGAGGTGCTCAACTCGCGCATGATCGCCGACCCCATCACTTTGCTGATGACCTGTCCCATGGGAGATGGTGGGGCGGCTGCTTTGATCGGAACCAAGGAGATGGCCGAGCGCATGGGCAAACGGCCGGTGAGGATCGCCTCCTCGACCTTGGGGAGTTTCGGCTTTACCGGGAAGGACGAGCCCGGCATTGTTTGTCGAGTTTCGAAACAGGCCTATCAGGAGGCCGGAATCACACCGAAGGACGTGCAGGTCGCGGAGGTCCATGACGCGGTCGCTCCGGTGGAATTGTTCCTCTGTGAGGAGTTGGGATTCTGTGGGCCAGGAGAAAGCGGGCGCATGATTGACGAAGGTGTGACCTGGCGCGACGGAAAACTGCCGGTGAACCCCTCTGGAGGATTAAGTGCCAAGGGCCATCCCGCGGGAGCGACCGGCCTGGCCCAGGTGGCTGAAATTGTCTGGCAAATGCGGGAAGAGGCTGGAGAGCGACAAATTCGGTCAGTTCCCCACGTCGGACTCGTCGAGAACGGGGGCGGTAATGTTGCCGGCGAAACCGCAGTCGTGGGTGTTCATATTTTGACGGCCTAGACTTTGGCTGGTTAGGAGACCGCAGCCGAGCCCTATGAAGACGGTATAGTAACTACAAAGGTAATAACCAATGTTTACTGTAGCCCGCGCCCTCAAGAAAACTTTTACCCCCGGTCTTTTAGAATCATAGATCGGCGCGTTGCGCGGCATTGCTAGATGCAATCCAGACGGTTTTGTCCGAGATGGGCTGATCGAGTCTGTGCTGACGGGTGCGAGTGGGGAACAGATAGAGTCTTGGCTTCCACCAGCGCCAGTACTCGCGCAGGGTTTCCAACAGGGTTGGACTCAGAGGCAAATCACGATCCTTGCCGCCCTTGCCTTCCACCACGCGGATGATCATCCGCTGGCTATCGATATCGCTGACCTTGACGTATTCGCCCTCGAATCCGAGCTGGTGCAACGTCAGCATCAGATTTTCCATCATCGCGCCCAGGGCATATCGTACACGAGCGCGGAATATCCCAGCGAGACATGAGCCTCGGCAAGGTCCTTGTCCAATGCAAGCGCTTGTAGGGCGCTGGCCTTCGCTTTGGTAAAGGCTTCGCTCGGCCGCAGAGCGGTATAGGGCGCGGACCCCAGAAGCGCGTAACAGTCCGCCAAACCGGCGTAAGAGGGGGCGTAAGTCGGGTCGTATTCGATTGCTTTCTGTTCTAGCCTTGGAGCGTTTCGATGTCTTCCGATGTTCCATACTGGCGGCCTCCCACGCCGCAGTCAGTATGGTCGTTCAGTTGGAGACTGACGGTCTCGAAGTGTCGAGGCCCGTTGCTGGCCAGTCACATGGTCGTACCTCTTTACAAGCCCGGTGGTTCATCCCCCTCGAAATGCGGGTCATATCCGCCAAAAAGGAGGCACTGCAGGCGCTCCGCATCTCGAAGAACGTCGCTTGGGACGCGCTTACGTTGCCCTTCGAGGCAATCGAGAAGTTCATTAACTGCACCCGCGACACTCCTATGAATCAGAGGATCCGACCTTGTCAACTCGGCGTAGCGCTTGGTGACCGCCCAAAAAGCCCGAAACTGTTGCACGGGATATTTCTGCTTGTCTGAGGAAAGGCCTTCCTGGAAATCGGCCCAGCATTGCATCGCCTCAGCAGCTAACCGATCCTTCTCTGGAGACGGCATGTTATCTGTTCTTCTTCCGGAGGCAGCCATTCGAACATCGTATAGTGTATCTTTCGGCACCAGTCTGATGGGATGCCCGACCGGAATCTGAGGCCGCGCACTGCCGGTTGTGCTAGCGACCATGAGGAAGCGCGGAACCGCTGCCAAAAGCCGAGAGGGCGAGACCACAATCCCCCGACCAGTCCGGTCGAGCGGTTGAGCCGAAGAATCATCGACTCCAAGCCCGTTTCTGGCTAGCTCTGTCGGGACGCGCTCTTATTGCCGCGTGGCTTTTTCGAGCAGGTGGATGAAGGAGCGATAGAGGTGGCGGGTGGCGCGGGTCATGCCGATCTCGCAGGTGCGACTGCTCGAAAAATATCCGTCGTGTTCGGCCGTTAGCAATTCAGCCGCTTCACGCCGCGTGGCGGACTCGGTCAGCTCGGGAAACAGGAAGCCCCGATCGCCCGCAAAACCGCAGCAACCCGCGTTCATGGGTACGACTACGGTGTCGCTGCACGCCCGCGCAATGCCCTCCAACTTGGGCGAGAGGTTCATTTTCACCACCGAGCACACCGGATGCAGCGCGACCGATTCCGCCTTCCGACGAATCGTCAGCTTGGGCAGCAACTCGTCGTGGACGAAAGCCACACCATCGACGATTCTGAGCCCATCGAACTTCTTCCGATTTTCCGGCTTCAGCGAAGCACGGCAGTTCACAAGCCCGTAAGTACAGGGGCTGGTATCCACCAAGACTGGCAATCGTCCCTGTTCCGACCATTCCCAGAAGCGTGCGATGGTCCGGTTCACCGCGATGCGATGTCCCTGGTCGTAGCCTTTGGAAGAGAAGGGTACCCCGCAACAGGTCCCTTCGACGTCTTCCGGGATGAACACCGGAACACCCGCGCGACCCGCGACCGTCACAAATGCTTCCATGGCCGACAGGTCCGCGGGTTCATCCGGCAGGGTTCCCATAACCCGCGAAATACAACTTGGGAAATACACTGCCTGAGCGCCGGCGCGCTGTGTCGCCGGACGGCGCCTCACGGGGCGCGGCATATCCGCTGTCCATTGCGGAATCGCCTTACCGGTAAATGCTCCGATCAGGTGTGTGATTCCGGCCATCGCGCCTGCGCCGAAAACCGACTGAACTGCGTGCCCCAGCCTCAAACCAAAGCGGGCTGCATGCTCGGCCATGCCGAAGTTCTGGGCAACACGCCGCGCCATGTTCTGTGCAGCAGCCGAATGCCCCAGCCGGCGGAAGCGCTTCGTGAGCTGCCCGGTGTCAATGCCCACGGGACACGCCGTCGCGCACAAGCCATCGACTGCGCAGGTATCCAGGGCCGCATACAGGAAGTCGGATTCCAGCGCCGCCAGCAGTTCCGCACTCCCGCGCTCGCTTTGCAGCCGCGCCATTTCCCTTCGTAACACGATCCTTTGCCGAGGAGTGGTAGTCAGGTCACGGCTTGGACACTTCACTTCGCAGTAGCCGCATTCAATGCACTTATCGACTTCCTCCTCGACCGATGGCATGGGTTTCAGCCCTTTGAGGTGGGCCTTCGGGTCGGGATTGATGATGACCCCGGGATTGAGCAGGTTTTCGGGGTCCGCCAGTTCTTTCAACCGCTTCATGATGCGGTACGCTTCCGCGCCCCACTCTTTCTCAACAAAAGGCGCCATATTGCGTCCCGTGCCGTGCTCGCCCTTCAGCGCGCCGTCGTAGCGCTCCACAACGAGGTTGACAACATCGTCCATGAATCGCGCGTACTGATCGATGGCGGCTTGGTCGTTGAACGACTGGGTGATGACAAAGTGCAGATTGCCGTCCTTCGCATGGCCGAAGATGATTCCGTTGTCGTAGCCGTGCTTGGCAAAAAGCTTCGTTAGGTCAATGGTCGCATCGGCCAGGCGTTCGACGGGGAATGCCACGTCTTCGATGATCACAGTCGTCCCACTCTTCCGCGCGGCGCCGACAGAAGGGAACGTCCCCTGCCTGATCCTCCACAGCAGCGCCTGCTCGCCGGGGTCGTGAGTAAACCCAGCGGGCTCGAGCAATTGCAGTCCCTGGACAGCCTCCCGCGACTGCTTTTCGAGTTGCGCGCTCTCGGACACATCCGCGCCCTGAAACTCGGCGAGCAGCCCGGCCGCTGGGGCGGGAAGCTTCTTAATCGATGGCGGAATGCCCGGCTGATCTTCAACTGACCGGAGCGACGCGCGGTCCATCAGTTCGAGGGCCTTGGCTCCCGCATCACGCAGCGGCACGATCGCGGCGCAGGCCGCGTATAGATCGGGGAAAAGGAGCAGGCCGGTGTATTTCACCGGAAGGTCGGGCACGGTATTCAGCACCGCTTCGGCGAGGAACGCCAGCGTGCCCTCGGATCCAATCAGCACGTGCTGAAAAATGTCGATGGGCCGCTCGAAATCCACGAAGGCATTCAGTGAATATCCGGTGGTGTTCTTCATCCGGTACTTGGCCCGGATGCGATCGCGCAACATGGCATTGGCGTCGATTTCAGCCTTAAGTTGCAGGATGCGTTGTGCCAGCTGTGGCTCGCGGGCGCGGAACATCTCGTCCGCGTTCGGGTCCGCTGTATCGATCGTGGTCCCCGAAGGCAAAACGAACTTCAGCGAATCCAGCGTGTGATAGGCATTTTGCGCGACTCCGCAGCACATGCCACTGGAGTTGTTGGCCAGGATACCGCCCATCATGCACGCATTGATCGAAGCCGGGTCGGGCCCCAGCTTGACGCCATACGGCCTCAGCAGTTGATCGACATGGCCGCCGATTACGCCAGGCTGCATGCGAACCTTCTTGCCGCCATCTTCCACCTTGACCGTGCGCCAGTGGCGCGCCACCTCGACCAGAATGCCGTCGGTAATGGCTTGCCCGCAGAGGCTCGTGCCCGCGGCGCGAAACGTCAGCGGAATGCGCGACTCGTGGCTGAAGCGGAACAGCGCCTTGATCTCTTCCGCCCCGTTCGTCAGCACGACCGCTTTCGGAACCAAACGGTAGAAGCTGGCGTCGGCAGCGAAGGCAATCAGCTCAATGGGACGCGTTAGTACGCGCTCTGGGCTGGCTATGCGGACGAGAGCATTTCGAAGCTCACTCGGGGACACGTTAGCGGATGCGCGCGTCATCTTGCTTGCGAGCCAACCAGGAAAAGCGTGCAACTGCGGGCGCCGTGCGCTCCGATCACGAGCGCCTGCTCGATATCGGCGGTCTTGGACGGCCCGGAGATGAAGATGCCGAAGCCGGGGCGCTCGAGACGGATGCGATCGTACGCCTGCTGCATGTTATGAACAATCTGGCCGGCCGGCACGACCAGCACGAGGTGCTGGGTAACCACGAAGATCGCCCGATGCGGACCGAGAGTGCTTCCGGGCACCCACACGGCGCCGTTCTCCGCGACGCCGAACTCGCCGGCAATGATGGCGATGTCGAGCCCCTCGAGCTCGTGCGGATCCTTTAGGGCGGCGAGATCAACATTGGCCCTGCCTACTTCTGGGATTAACGAGGCGATCTTGCGCGCCTGGGTGTAGGACTCGAATTTCTCGAGCTCGGTGTTGACCTCGGCGAGGCTGGTGACGCGAACGAATTTGCCGCCCACGGAGCTGAAGGCTTCGGCAAACTGTAGCTCGGGGTCGGTGTAGGTAATGGCAGTCGGCGCTTCCGGGAGCGGCGTCACCGGAGGTGCGTTGCGCCGCAAGGAGGCGAGGATAGCGTCCCGGCTGCTCACTTCGACTCCTTCTTAATAAGGTCACGAAAGCTCTGTCGCGGCATTGGCGGCAGCTCGCGCTGGCGCCCCCACGCGTTCCAAGGACCATACACGAAGGCCCGAGGCAGCCGCCGCGGCAGAATCCAGCGCATGAGGCTGCCTGCGAGCCGGTAGGCCCACGGCCTTACCAGAACGGCGCTCATTACGGCCATGCCGAGGCGCTTGTAAAGCGGCACTACTTTCTTTCGGACCAGCTCTTGGCGGAAGGCGTACAGTTCGTGGTGCAGATCGATCTTCACCGGGCAAACGTCGGAGCAGGAACCGCACAGGCTCGAAGCAAACGGCAGGCTGCCGAACTTGCGGGCGTCCCGCAGCGGCGCCAGTAACGAACCGATCGGGCCAGGGACAGTGTAGCCATAGCTGTAGCCGCCTGAGCGCCGGAACACTGGGCAGGTGTTCATGCAGGCGCCGCAGCGGATGCAGGAGAGCGAGCGGCGAAAAGTCTCCTGACCAAGAATCGCGCTCCGACCGTTGTCGACAATGACTACGTGCAGTTCGCCGCCGGGCGTTGAAAGTGGGCCGTGGAAGTGTGTGGTGTAAGAGGTCACCGGCTGGCCAGTTGCGCTACGGGCGAGCAACCGGAGGAAGATGGCGAGGTCCTTAGTCCGAGGTACGATTTTCTCGACTCCCATACAGGCGATGTGCACTGGGGGCAGGCTGGTTCCCATGTCGGCGTTGCCTTCGTTGGTGCAGACGACGAAGCCGCCGGTCTCGGCGATCGCGAAGTTGACGCCGGTGAGGCCCGCCTGCGCCGCCATGAACTTCTGCCGCAGATGGCTGCGCGCCGCCTCGGTCAGATACTTCGGGTCGGAAGCGCCCTCGCTGGTCCCGAGTTCTTTGTGGAACAGCTCGCCGATATCCTCTTTCTTCAGGTGAATCGCCGGAAGCACGATGTGGCTCGGTGGTTCGTGGCGCAGCTGCACGATGCGTTCACCGAGATCCGTGTCCGTCACCTCAATGCCGTGTGCCTCGAGGTAGGGGTTCAGGTGGCACTCCTCGGTAAGCATCGACTTCGATTTCACCAGCCGAGTGAGGCCCCGATCCGCGAGAATACGGTGCACGATGGCGTTGTGCTCCGCACCATCGCGCGCCCAGTGCACCTGGATGCCGTTGATCTTGGCGTTGCGTTCGAATTCCTCCAGGTAGTCGGCGATCCGTGACAAAGTGTGCGCCTTGATGGCTGCGGCAGCCTCGCGCAGAGCCTCCCATTCCGGAATGCTCTCGGCCTGGCGATCGCGCTTCAGCCGTACGAACCACAGCGCCTGATCGTGCCAGTGCACTCGCTCCTCATCCGCGACAAAGGGCGCAGCTTTCTCAGCGTGTCCGATCATGAGAGTCTCGCGCCTTCCAGGATTTCCGCGACGTGCATCACCCGCAGCGGCTTGTTCTCGCGGCGGATGAGGCCGTCAAGGTGCATCAGGCACGACGTGTCAAAGCCGGCAATGATCTCCGCCCCCGCCTTCTCGTGGTCGGCGATCCGGTCCCGACCCATCAGGCAAGAGACGGCCTCCTCGTTCACCGCAAAGGTGCCGCCGAAACCGCAACACTCGTCGGAGCGGGTGAGGTCGACCAGTTCGATGCCCCGCAACTGACCGAGAAGGAATCGTACTTTGTTGAAGGGCTTCACCATCACTTCCGAGGAGCGTCCGAGCCGCAGCTCTCTCAGACCGTGACAACTCATGTGTAGTCCCACCTTGCAAGGGAAGTCGCCGTCAACCTTGACGACCCGGGCGATGTCGACCAGGTATTCGCACAGCTCGAACGTCGCCGTGCGGAGGTGATCGAAGTCTGGCTTCCCCTCCAGCCATTGAGCGTAGTGGTTGCGCACCATCGATACACAGCTTCCAGAGGGCGCGACCACATGGTCATATTTGCCGAAGATTTTGAGAAATCTCTCGGCCAGCGGCCGCGTGTATTCCGCACAACCCGAGTTAGCCATGGGCTGGCCGCAGCAGGTCTGCTCCTCGGGAAAGTCGACATCGACGCCGAGACGGCACAGGACTCGCAAAGTCGCAAGCCCGACTTGCGGGTACAGCTGATCGACGTAGCACGGTATAAAGAGACCTACTTTGGACATCGAGTCCTCGCCACCATGAACGGTGTTACATGCGAATCGTTTCGCCTAAACTCTTGCCCAGATCGCCGAGCTTGCTTGGGCCAAACAACAGCAAGGCAGCCTTAGTCGGCTAGGGAATCGCTCGCAAGAAGAACTTTCTCTGTTTGAGCGATTCCGTCCCCTGGCAGCGCCAGATCACGCTCTTAACGCAGCACCAGATGCGTAAACGGATGTACATAGGCCTGGAGGGTCACAAAGATTCCCACCAATGCCGCGAGCGCGAGACTGTGGAAGAACACGTAACGCAGGATGTCGCCTTCGTGTCCGTACCACTGTGTCGCCGTGCTGGCCACGACGATGCTCTGGGCGTCGATCATCTTGCCCATGACACCGCCGCACGAATTGGCCGCAGCCATCAGGCTGGGCGGGACTCCGATCTGCTGCGCCGTGATCTTTTGCAGGCTGCCAAATAGTACGTTCGACGAGGTGTCCGAACCAGTCAGTGCCACGCCTAACCAGCCCAGCAGAGTTCCGAAGAACGGATAGAGCACGCCGGTGCGGGCGAAGGCGAGACCCATGGTGGCGTCCACGCCCGAGTAACGAGTCAAGACGCCGATCCCCAACATCGCCGCGATGGTCAATAACGAGAACCGCACCTTTACAATGGTGCGCCCGTAGATTTTGAAAATGTTTGGAATGCTGGTCCCCATCACCAGGCCCGACAGGATTGCCGCTAGCAGAATTCCAGTTCCGGTCGCACTCAGCCAGTTCAGGGCGAACACCGCCGGTTCCTTTGCCGGCTTCGGAACTACGGGCGGCACGCGCTGCACCAAATTGTTCAGGCCCGTTACTGGGAACGCGGGATTCGTGATCTTGCTCGGCAGCGTATGCCAGGTCGACATCGACGTGAACACCTTCTCCGGAGTGTTCATCAGGTTCTTGCCGGTCTGTGTGCCCCACAGAAACACGCTGACGCTGAGGATGACCCACGGTACCCACGCGCGTACGACCTCCGAACGGCTGTACCCGTGGTCGGCACGCGCGCTCTTGCTCTCTTCGCCTTCGAAGGTCCATATCTTCTTCGGATGCCAGATGAACAGAAAGCCAATCAAGCAAATCATAGAGATCACGGCCGCAACGATGTTCACCAGCCAGGGGCCGTGCATATTGGAAACGAGGAGTTGAGGCACCGCAAACGAAACGCCCGCAACCAGGATGGCCGGCCAAATCTCCATCATCCCGGAGAAACCCGCGAAAGCCCAGATCAGCCAGAAAGGAACCAGGATGCAGAAAGGCGCCAGAATGCGGCCAGCCATCGCGCCCAGCATGAATTCACTCATGCCCGTCACCTTGGCCAACGCGATGATGGGAGTGCCCAAAGCGCCAAACGCCACCGGGGCCGTGTTCGCGATCAACGACAAGCCCGAAGCCTGCAGCGGCTTGAAGCCCAAGCCAATGAGCAGTGCGGCGGTCACGGCCACCGGCGTTCCAAATCCAGCGGCGCCCTCGAAGAACGCGCCGAAACAGAATGCGATCAATAATAGTTGCAGACGGCGATCCTGGGTAATTCCCGTCATGCTGTGTTGCAGCACCTTGAATCGTCCCGACTCCACCGTCAGTTGATACATGAAGATGACGTTCAGGATGATCCAGCCGATGGGAAACAGCCCATACCCGGCGCCATACACCGCTGTAGTAGCGGCTAAGCGCGCCGGCATGTGGAAGACAAAGATTGCCGTCGCCAACGCCGTGCCCAGTCCGAGGAGAGCGGCATAGTGCGCTTTGATGTGCAGCAGCGCCAGGCTCCCGAGCAGCACCACGACCGGCAAGGCAGCGACGCACGTCGAAACCCACCACCTGCCGGTGGGATCGTAGTTTTGCTGCCACGGTGACGTGAGCGCTGGGATTTTGAGGATGATTACCGCGGCAACGACCACTGCGAGGATTACGGCCGCCCATGCGATTGGGTTGGCAGAAGCCGGGGCGGAGACTTTGGCTGGAACGGGCGTGCGCCCAGTGGGAGAATCTTGCGATTTCGAGGCCATGCGGCCCTCCCTCATCAGACGGGGATGAGTGCCGCCTATTTATGCCTCAAAAGCCATATATATGTCAAGCATATTATCAGCTTGTCTGATAACTGTCCATATTGATTCCCGACGAAGACCCGGTTTCCCCGAGCCGAAATGCCCCTCAGGGACCGCATTCCAGCGGACTTCTGCATGAAAATAGCGGCCTTGCCACTTGTCTGCTATTCTGATAACACCAACAAGTCGGCCCGCCGAAAAGCACACCGGAGTTCAGGCGGCATCGAGACGAGACTTACGCGTTGCTAGGAGTTCGTCCATGAACAGCAGCACGGCGACATTGAAACCAGTCTCCCGGACCACGCTCAGTGAACAGGTGGCCCTGCAGCTTTCCTCCGAACTGACCGCCAATCGCTGGAAACCCGGCGAGAAACTTCCTTCCGAAGCCGAGCTTTGCCAGGTCTTTCATGTGGGAAGGTCCACCCTTCGCGAAGCCTTGAAGTCGCTGGCCTTTATTGGAATGATCCGCATGCGTGCTGGCGGCGGCAGCTATGTGGCGGAACAAGGGTCCAAGTACATGCAGGGTTTCTGGCTCGCCAAGGGTGTACTGAATACCGAGAAGGATCTGGTCGATTTCTCTGAAGCTCGCCTCGTGCTGGAGACGGAACTAGCAGCTCTCTGTACACAGCGAGCCACGGATCGGGATATCGACGCTCTAGAAGGGCTTGTAACCGCGATGGAGCCGGAAATTGACCAGACCGGAGACAAGTTCTCGCAGCTCGATTTGGCCTTCCACCTCGGGATTGCTGCCGGCAGCAAGAACCAAGTCCTGCTCGAACTTTTGAAACATACACGGGAGGTGCTACTGGAATTCATTACCAAAAGCCTGCTCCTGCCGGCAGGCAAACAACTCGCCTATCAACAGCACGGCGAAATCCTGGAGGCTCTGAAGCAGCGCGATCGAGTTCGCGCCCGCAAAGCCATGCGCGCCCATCTGCGAGCTTTCCAGCGCGGCTACAAGGTCCTGTTCCAGCAGGATGGGCATAGCCGCGAAACGTGAGTCGCAATCACGGCTGCGTGACCCGTGCGGCGACGAGCAGCTCTGGGGGAGGGCTGTTCGACGAGCGCCCCACGACTCGAGCCAGAGTCTGGGCTTTCGTGTTCTTGCCCGAATTCAACAGTGCGGCGTTTTCAGTTTCCGCGCAAGGCGCGCTTCAGCAGGATGAAACTTGGGCCGCACGAGACGGTCCCACCTGGCCTGCAGCGTGGGATTCCTCCTGGATTACGGCCAGGGTCGAAAATCCCGCCGCCCGCCCCGGGCCTCATGCTGGGTTGACTTGAACAGTCAGCGGTTCGACGCGGTAGCCGATGCTTCGGAGCTGTCGGATCATTCTGGCAGTGCGTATTCGCTTCAACCTTTCGCACACGGCCTGGCCGCGTTCCTCGTAGCGGACTCCTCGGTGCAAGATGATCCAGATCAGCCGACAAAGGCGATGGGCAATGGCCCCAATGGTCTGATTGTGTCCCAGGCGTAGTACGAGGCGGCGATACACCATCGCGAAGATGCTTCCTTTCGTTCTGACCGCAGCGTTGGCACATTGATTCAGAATGCGCCGCATTTGGCGGTTGCCCTTGGGGGAGCGGTGGCTCGTGGACACTCCCGCGCTCTCTTCATCTCCAGGACACGCTCCCACCCAGGAAGACAAGTGCTTCTGCGAAGCAAACGTCGCGGCTTTGGCACCCACTTCGGCAATGATCTGCAGCGCCGAAGCCACTCCTAGACCGGACACCTCGGCGAGCCGCTGCACTGCCTCCTGGTGCTGGATGAGAAGACTCGCCATCTCTTGCTCGAGCTTGACGATCTGCTGCTCGAGGAATTGCAATTCCTCCAGTACCATCTTCAGGAGCCGGCGGTACACCGGGTTGAGCTCCGTGCAGGCACTCAGCGCGTCGCATAATTGTGCCGGCGTGGCACGCAACTTCTTATCGGCCAAAGCGACCAGAGACGTGGGGTTGGTTTCCCCGTCGGCCAGCGCCTGGCAGCATACGCCGTGCACTCAGACCTAGCAGATCCGAGACCAGACTGGATAATTTAATATGGGTCTCTTCCAGCAGACTCTCCAGTCGGTTCTGCAACTGTACCCGGTCGCGGGTCAATCCGACGGACGAACCGATAACTTCCGGCTTGCTCCTCGTCACTCGGGACAATCGCCACGGTTTCAGGTATGGGCACATCTATAGCATTGACGACTTCCCGGGCAGTGGCAGGTAAGCCGCGTCATGGAGTTCATAGGGGTCTATAGCGTCGACGAGGGCATGCTTGCGGTGGTTCTGGTTTCGCGGACAAGGTGCAGGCAAGAGGTGCTCCATGTAACGCAGATCATTCCTTAAGGGAGGGATCTGCGACCGTATTCGTGTGGGCGGTGGAGTCTTGCGCGCCCACGATCAGAGTGTCTTCCGCGTCGGTGAAGGAGTCGCTCAAGAACTATGGAACGGCTGGCCCCGAGCTGTTACTACAGGGTAAGCCCGCCGCCTCACGAGAGCAGGCCGTGCTCGCGCAGTTTCCGGTACAAATTCCGTTCGCTGATTCCGAGCATCCTGGCCGCGTTTCCGCGGTGACCCTTGCTGGCCTCGATCGCCAATCGGATGTGCGTGAGCTCCGCTTCTTCGAGCGTCGGCAGCGGGGCGTCCTGCGTTGAAGGACCGGCCAGCGGGGTAGGCTTCGAATTCCGCAAGGCGGCGGGAAGGTGCTCCGGCAGAACCCGCGGTCCCTCACAGAGCACCAGGGCCGCCTCGACTACGTGCAGGAGTTCGCGTACGTTCCCAGGCCAGTTGTGCCGTCGCAGGAGTTGCAGGGCTTCTTCGCCGATTTGTTTGTTGGAGCCGAAGCGCTGGTTGAGCATGGTCACAAAGTGTTCGGCCAGCAGGTCCACGTCAGCCCCTCGGGCGCGCAGGGGCGGCACCTCTACCGTGATCGTGCTCAGGCGGTAATACAAATCCTCGCGGAAAAGGCCTTGCCGCACCATGGCGGGCACATCACGATTGGTCGCGGTCAGAATCCGGACATCCACTTGAATTTCCCTAGTGCCTCCGACATGCCGGAACGTGGAGGTATCGAGCACGCGCAGCAGCTTGGTTTGGGTCGCTGGGCTCACTTCTCCGATCTCGTCCAGGAAGATGGTTCCGCCGTTGGCGACTTCGAACAATCCGGGCTTGGCGCGGTCTGCTCCGGTGAATGCGCCGCGCTCGTGGCCGAACAGTTCGCTCTGCAGCAGGCTTTCCTGCAGCGCGGCACACTCGACCACCACGAACGGTCGCGACCGGCGGGAGCTGCGAGCGTGAATCAGCTTGGCCACCCATTCCTTTCCCGCGCCCGTCTCGCCAGTAATGAGCACGGTCGAATCGCTGGGGGCCACCCGATCGATCAGATTCAGCAGGCGGCGGAATTCCGGGCTGTCGCCAATGAAGGAATTGCCGGGATTCGGTGGAGTCAGAACGCGATCGAGAAGATTCGCGCGCTGGCGGAGCGATCGCCGCTCGAGGGCCCTTTGAATGCGAATCTGGAGTTCATCCAACGGGCAAGGCTTCACCACGTAATCGAAAGCGCCGATGCGGATCGATTCGATGGCGGTATCGATGGAACCGTGTCCGGTCAACATGATGACCTCGGCGGTGGGCGTGGCGGCTTGGATGGCCTTCAGGGTTTCGATCCCGTCCATCGCGGGCAAGTGCAGGTCGAGCAAAACGACTTCGGGTTCCGCGGCGGCGACTCGCTGGATCGCCTCCTCCCCCGATCCCACCGCGTCCACTTCGTACCCGAGACGACTCAGTTCGCCGGCCATCACCTGGCGGAATGCGGTATCGTCATCGACCAGAAGGAGCGAGGGGAGCTTCATTGTCCGTCCTTCGGTTGCGGTTGCGGACCGGAATCGATTGCCGGGATCACGACCTCGAATATAGACCCTTTGCCCGGCATACTCTCGACCACGATGTTGCCTCCCCAGCTGCGAACCGCGTTCAGCGACAGGAACAGACCGAGGCCGTTGCCGCCCGGGCGCAGGCTGAAAAAGGGCTCGAAGATTTTTTGACGGTATTCCGGGGCAATACCGCATCCTTCATCGGTGACGCGAATGCGCACCGCATCGCCGCCTTCAGCTGCAACCACGACCTTGCCGCCCGGCTTCGATGCTTGAATTGCGTTGAGCAGAAGATTGACGAGAAGGTTTTGCAGTTCGGCCTCGTCGGCCCGGACGTGCAGGGTAGTTGCGGATGGCTGCACTGCGACCTCCACGGAACTGGCGCGGGCTGTGGGATCGACCAGCCTTTGAGCGCCAGCGATGGCGGCATCGAGATCGACGATATCTCCGGCATGCGGCTGTCCGCGCGACAGGCGCAGGAAGTGCTGGGTGATACCGCGGCAGCGCAGGATCTGTTCGCGCGCGACGGTCGCTTTTTCGCGGATTCTGGCTTGATCCATTGGCTCGTCGTGCCCGGCTGGAGTTTCGCGGAGGATTCCCTCTATACACATCAGGGTCGTTGCCAGAGGGGTATTCATCTCGTGCGAAAACCCGGAGGCCAGGACTCCGACCGACGCCAGGCGGTGGGACTCGGCCAGCTTCGCCTCAGCCGCTCGCCGCTCGGAGATGTCGCGCCAGACCTCCACGACTTGAATCAGCCGGCCCGAGGCGTCCAGAATCGGCGAAGCGTGGATCTCTTCCCAAGCCACCGTGTCGTTGCCTGTTTTGCGCTCACAGATCCGGACCTGGCGCGCACCCGACCGCAAACAGACAAGGGTGGGGCAGTCGGACAGGTTGCACGGCCCCGGTTCAAGTTCGTAGCAGCAGCAGCAGCCCAGAACCTGTTCGCGGGAGACGGCGGCTCGCTGCAGAAAGGCGTCGTTGGCCGCCATAATCCTTCGTTCCGGGTCGAGGACCACAATCCCGTCATCAATACTGTTGATCACCGTTTCCAGCCGCTCCCGCTGGGTACGCACTTCCCCGACCAGGCCTGACACCGAGTCGGCCATGGCATTGAACTCCTGTGCCATCCAAGCCAGAGTATCCGAGCCTTCCGCGGGCACGCGCCGTCCGAGATCGCCTTGGGAAATCAGGCGCGCCGTGGTTTCAAAACGCTGTAAGCGCCGCAACACCGACACCCGGATCACCAGCGCAATCGCCCCCACGATGACGAAGGTCAAGGCACCGGTACCAGCTACCATCCAGCGCAGGTCCCGCGTCATCGCGGCGCGCACCTCTCCGGCGTTGTAGTCCAGAATCAGGATGCCATTGATTTTCTGATTGGGATCGTGGCAACGGTAGCACTGCTCGCGGTTGCGAATCGGCACCACAGTTCTCAGAATCGTTCCACCCCGGGTCTCGATCACGCGGCTCGATCCCCGGCGTTCCGGCGGATCGCGGTGGCAGGCCTGGCAGGTCGGAGATGCAATGCTGAAATCATTCCCCACGGTCCCCGGCTTACTGGAGTAGCGTTCCACGCCATTGCGGTCCAGCACTATGAGTTGTTCGACGCGCGACTGTTTCCCGAAGCTCTCGACCATTTGCGCGATCAGAGTGCGGTCATTCCCCACCATCTGGTGCTCGAGCGCGGTGCGGATCAATTCCCCTTCGGCCAGCGCACTGCTGTGGGCGGTTTCGAGCAGGCTTTGAAAGTGATGGACCGAAAAGATGTAGGCGGCGACCGTGCACGCCACCACCACTGCCGCGGTGACCCCGAGCGCCAGGCCAACCGTCATGCTGGCAAAACGCAGCTTTATCATGATGGCACGGAGATGGCGGGATCATGGCATACCTGCTGACAGCCGTCAACGACTGACAAATAGTCAGGCTCGACCTGACATAGTGGCAGTCCGCTGGTTGCGCCCATCCTTGCCTCGTCTGAAGGAAAAGGAGTTAGGCCTCGGCCAACGCTGGCATAGTACGTGCCATAAGAAATTGTTGTAGGAGGGTCGCCATGGAAATGCTCTTGATGGGATTGTGCATGAGCGTATTTGGGCTGGGAATCGCGGCTCTTGCGTTTGGAGCGGCGACGCGTTCGGAGTCCTCCAATTCCAAACCCAATGCGCAGCCCGCGCTTCCGTTGGTTCAAGCGGTTGCTCCGGCCCACTTTTTCTCGGACCGAGTTGCTGCACCGCCGCCTGTACCGCCCGCCCCGGCCTGGCCGGTGCCCATTGAAGTCCTGTTGCTGCAAATTGAAAACCACGTGCGCATGGAGCAGGCTGCCGCGGAATCGTTCCTTGCATGTCCCACGCATGCCCAGTTGCACAGCAAGACAAGTTCACCGTTTGTGAACTAAGAGAGTAGCTCATGACGTATGAACTGCTGAACGGTCTCACATCCGCCGAGGCCGACGAGGTTCTGGGACTTGGCACCAGGCTGCTGGTCCCCGCCGGAACCGAACTATTTCGGCTGGGAGACCCAGCCGATCGCCTGTTCCTGACCGAACGCGGTCGAATCAGGCTTACCCTGCCGATGCAGGTCCGGGGCCGGGAAGAAGATATCTTCGTGGAAGAAAGGTCTCCTGGTCAGACCGTGGGTTGGTCGGCGCTGATTCCGCCTTACCGGTTCACCCTCACCGCCACCGCGTCGCTGCAGGAAGCGAAAGTTATCGCCCTGTCGCGGGAGCCGTTGCGCGAGTATTTTGCCGCGAATCCGGCGGCTGGGTACAAGATCGCTCTGAATCTGGCAGTCGTTATTGGACATCGCCTGCAACTGTTCCAGACCATGTGGGTGCGCGAGATGCAGCGTACCGTGGAAGTGCGTTCGGTTTGACCTGGTGACACGGCCCATGATAATGACGACCTGGATGCTGAGTGATTCCTGCGGCGAGGGGCGCAGTGAATGACCGTTGACGGACTTTCCCAACCCGAACCTACGCGCCGCCGCGTCATTGGAATCTTCCTCGGTGGCGGCCTACTCGCCTCTTTTGCTTCTTTCCTCTATCCTGTGCTGCGCTATCTTGTCCCTCCAGCGGTGGCAGATCTCGGTGGGGACGAGATCGTCGCCGCCAAGCGCAACGAACTGAAGCCGAACAGCGGAAAGATTTTCCGGTTTGGTAATCGCCCTGGCCTGCTGATCCGCACAGCCAGCGGAGAGTACCGCGCCATGTCGGCGACCTGCACGCACCTCTCCTGCACGGTGCAGTATCGTGACGATCTGCGTCAAGTCTGGTGTGCCTGCCACAACGGTAAGTACGACCTCAACGGCCGAAATATTTCGGGCCCTCCGCCGCGTCCGCTGGAAGGCTTTGAGGTGCAGGTGCGAGGGGACGAGATCTTCGTAAGGCGCCGGCGGGAGGCTTAATTAAATAAGATGAGTCCCCTACGCAACGTGCGCAGCTGGCTTGACCAGCGATTCGGCTGGGATGACCTGATCGCCCCGTTGCGCAAGAAAACTGTTCCTCTTCACCGGCTCTCCTATTGGTACTTCCTCGGAGGTATCACTCTCTTCTTGTTCGTCATCCAGGTGCTGACCGGGATCCTGCTGCTTCTGTATTACCGGCCGGGAGCGAACGAAGCCTTCGAGAGCGTGCAGTACATCATGACCCGTGTGCAGTTTGGCTGGCTGATTCGGTCGATCCACTCCTGGTCGGCTAACTTAATGATCTTTACCGCGTTCGCGCACATGTTCAGCGTGCTGTTTCTCAAGGCCTACCGCAAGCCCAGGGAGCTGACCTGGGTCAGCGGTGTGCTTCTTCTATTTCTCGTCATGGGCTTTGGCTTCAGCGGGTATCTGCTGCCCTGGAACACGCTGGCCTTCTTCGCCACCAAGGTCGGCACCGAGATTACAGGGCAGGTTCCAATCGTCGGTAAGCCCATGATGATCTTTCTCCGCGGTGGTGAAGATGTGACGGGAGCCACGCTGACTAGGTTCTTTGGATTCCATGTCGCCGTGCTTCCCGGAATTGCAACCGTGCTGCTCCTGCTGCACCTGTTGTTGGTGCAACGTCTTGGCATCAGCATTCCCCCGAAACTGGAAGTGCAGTGGACCGCGAATCCGTCTGCGAAACGGGAAATGAAGTTCTTGCCTAACTTCCTGCTGCGGGAGTTGATGGCTTGGTACGTCGCTCTGGGAGTGCTGGGCGCGTTGGCCGCAATGTTCCCGTGGAACCTCGGGGTCAAGGCAGATCCTTTTGTGTCTGCCCCTGCGGGAATTAAGCCCGAGTGGTATTTCCTGTTCATGTTTCAGACGCTCAAGCTCATCCCGTCCAAAGTGTGGTTCATCGACGGCGAGATTCTCGGTGTACTTGCTTTCGGCCTGGTCGGCTTGTTGTGGCTTCTGCTGCCTTTCTTTGAAAGTGATCAACCGTCGCACCCCAAGCGGTGGATCACTGGACTTGCGGTCTTTGCACTCGCGTATGTCGCGGGTATGAGCGTTTATGGCCTTCTGGCGAAATAAGCTCCGACCGTTCCGCGCTGCCCATATCGGGCTGGCCGGCTTCGTCGTGCTCGTAGTGTGCCTCGGTTACGGGCAAACCGCGAACTCCTGCCTGGATTGTCACTCCGCCTTGCCTGATCCCCTGGGGGTGACCCAGGAGAAGTTCAGCCAGGATATACACGCACAAAAAGGTCTGACTTGCGCCAGTTGCCACGGCGGCGACCCAACCAGCGACGATCCAGACAAAGCCATGAGCCGAAAGGCGGGCTGGAAAGGCAAGATCGATCGCAAGGAGATCCCACAGTTGTGCGGAAGCTGCCATTCAGACCCGGCCTATATTCGGCAGTTCAACCCCAGCTTGCGCACGGACCAGTTGGGCCAATACCGCACCAGTGTGCACGGCAAGCGCTTCGCGGCTGGAGACACGAAGGTTGCCGTGTGCACGGATTGTCATGGTGTCCACGACCTAAGGGCGCCGAGCGATCCCCGTTCCACGGTGAACCCGGTCAACGTGGCGAACACGTGCTCTCGCTGCCATGCCGACGCAGGTTACATGAAGGGATATTCCATTCCCACGGATCAGTTCGCAAAGTACAGCACGAGCGTGCACCACGAAGCGCTGGCGGTGCGAGGCGATCTGAGTGCGCCAACCTGCACAACGTGTCATGGAAATCATGGCGCGGCGCCCCCAGGAGTAGATAAGGTTCAGAATGTGTGCTCGAACTGTCACGCCTTCCAAGCCCAGATGTACGAAAGAAGTTCGCACAAGAAGGCCTTTGAAGCGGCCTCGCTTCCCGGATGCGTCGTTTGTCATAGCAATCATGGCATCCGCCATCCGACGGACGCGTATCTTGGCACTGGTCCCGACGCCGTCTGCATGCGGTGTCATACCCCAGGTGACGCATGTGATCAAGCAAGGGCAGGATTACTGAGTAGCTTGAGTCGATTGGACGAGGCCGTTAAGAGCGCAGACTCAGTCCTCCAGGTTGCCGAGTCTTCCGGCATGGAGGTGAGCGAGGCACGGCTGGGACAGGATCAGGCACGGGATTCACTGACCAAGGCGCGAGTCACGATTCATAGCTTCCGGACGGAGTTGGTGGATCAGGACATACAATCCGGCCTGAAAATCGCCGCCAAGGACCTGCAAGCTGGAAACGAAGCCATGGTTGAGCGCAACCATCGCCGTCTCGGGCTCGGAATTTCGCTCATCGCAATCGGGATCGTGTTAGCTGGGCTTCGGCTGTACATCAAGAAGATAGAAAGCTAAACCATAAAATGGGAGGGAGTTGTGTGTGGAATCCCCGGACCTCTGCAATCGTTCTGGAAATCTAACGACATCTTGTTCCGACGACTCCGGACCGATGGCCAGCCGGCGTATCGCCGCCAATCTCAAGTTGATCGTCGAGGGGGCATATCGATGTTGTTCGAGTGCGATTCGGTATCGCGAGACTAGTATCGCGAGACTGCGGCCCTGTTTGAAGGCAAGCCTAGGCTCCGAGCAATACCAGTCGATAAACTCTCGGGTGGCATGTTCATAAGAACGTTTTGAACTCGCAGAGGTCAGGCTGTTCAGGACGGCCGAATTCGATTGTTCTAGATCGGGTAGTTTTGAGGACCGTCTTCGGGGTGCGTTTACGTCTGCTTTTCGCCATAGCAAGCGGCCTCCATTTGCCGCGGCGAAAAGCATGACCCTCTTGCTGCTCTTGTACCCAGCAGCGCGTTTATCGGTACTGATCCGACGGACGAACTATAACTTCCGGGTTGCCCGTCACTTGCCCAGTGGAGATGTTCAGATTTTGACACGGCAGAGGCGCGCTCCGAGGTCCCATAAAGCTATTCCAAGGCTATTGTCCTGTTCGGCAGCAAATGGTGTTCGGAATGCTAACCACTTAGAAGGAATTTCGAGCAGGAAGCCAACTGAGCAAGAAACTTACCGCGATTACTTCAGCGTGTCGCTGCTGTAAAGCTGTCCAAGTTGTGTTCGGCTGTTATACGCCATCCACCGGCCATCGGGCGTAATGCCGATGGGTATGTTCATGGGCCTCAGGCCCACAGCATCCTTCGGGGTTATAACCTGCCATAGTTCTCGCTGGCCAGACTCAACGTCGAGCTTATAAATGTTGAGGCCGGTAGCGGTCTTTGCCTGCACGAATACATGCTTCGAGTCCAACGCCCATTCCACTGGAAACTCCCCAGCTTGGAGACCGGGGAGCGGCCGGGAAGTACCGTCCGCCAGGGAGCGGACGACGACGGCCCCATTCTGATGAATCACGACTGATTTCTCGTCCGGCGCGACTGCCTTCCAGGGAGCACTTCCGGGCGACAACTGTTTTGGCGTCGCGCCATTTGCATCCGTCACAAACACCGCCTCCGCCCCGCCGGGTTGGTTGGCCAGCATTAGAATACGATGTCCATCCGGGAACCATTGCGCCCACTGCGGCTGAATCCCGTCCCAGTGAAACACGCGCGCCTGACCTGGTCCCACCGGTACAATCTGGAGGCGTGCTGCCGGGTCGCCGGCGAACATTACCAGAGCCCATTTCCCATCGGGACTGATGTCCGTGCCATATTCGCCTCCAGCGAGGCGAACCGCGGGAGAACCGTCGCCCTTGCGTACATACACCGAGTAGTCGTTGCCCGACGTTTCAGACAAATCGGTGAATAAGACTTCACTTCCGTCCTGGGACAGCCGCGGACCAAAACTGTAGGAGAGCCAACTCAGGTCGCGTTCCTGGTTGGAGCCATGTTCCACCAGTGCCATCGATCCCCGGGCCTCTTCCGTCGAAACCAGCGCTCGACCCGAAGACGCAATGTCGAGGATGCGCGTCGGCGCCGTGCCGCAATACACCGTCCGCTGCTTGCCCGACAATGTGACGGCATGGATGCAATACTGTTCTCCTGATTCCGCGGCTGAGAACCAAACCTCTTTCCCCGATGGCGCCCATGCCAGGCCCTCCAGGGATTCCCATCCGGCCGACAAGGTCCGCAACTGTCCAGACCGATCGACCAGAACGACTTCGCCGCGATCGTCAATATTCGGTGGGTGATGAAACAGCGCAACCTGTTTTCCGTCGGGAGAAACTCGCACCTCGCTGAGCCAGTTCTCGGCTTCGATCAGCACCTTTCCGATGGGATATTGCAGACGCCACTCGCGGTTGACGTGGTCGATGACGGCGAGTTCGTTCCCGTCCGGCGACCAATCCGCATCATAGACATGTTCCAGCAGTTCGCGAGGAGCGCTGCCGCCCAGAGGAGACGTGGCCAGAGTACCGCCCCATTGATAGTGGGCAAAATATTCCGGGTGCATCAGAACTGCCATCTGACCCTGCCGTGAAATTGCCAGCAGCAAAGCCCCGCCCAGACCCGCAGGCGCGGATGCTGGATAGTCCTCGCGAATGCTGTAAGTGTCGGGCGCTCCTCCGCCGAACTTCGCGCTGTAGAAGACAGTTCGTGTATCCGGCGAAAATCGGCCTCGAAGGACCTCGCCGCGCTGGAATGACACCCGGGTAAACGTCGGCGGCGGTGCGGGACCAGGACGCAAGTACCACGTGATCGCGACTCCCAAGGCAAGACCAGTCACCGCGGCTGCCGCGACGAATGCAAGCCAGCGGGGCTTGGCTGGCTTTTCCGGGGGCACCGCGATTGCCGCTTGCGCGGCGGTTCTTGAGGTCGTACCGGTCAAAGCTTCGAGCGCAAAGGCCAGGTCTTTTGCCGATTGGAAGCGCTGCTCGGGTTGCTTTTCGAGACAGCGGCGGATGATGCGCTCCAGCCCGGGCGAGACCGGATGTGCCGTTTCACTGAGTTCCGGCGGATCTTCTTTCAGGATCGCCGTCATGGTCTCAGCAGCGGTGTCGCGGCGAAACACCCGCTGTCCGGAAACCATCTCGTACAATACGGCGCCAAAGGCAAAGATGTCTGTACGCGAATCGATTGCGGCGCCACGAACCTGCTCTGGAGCCATGTAGCCTGCCGTCCCCATCACCACGCCGGCTTCGGTCGGAGAGTTGGTTAACGTCAGGCCATCCGACTCGCCCTTCGAGCCGTGGGCATTCGTTGCCACCTTTGCTAATCCGAAATCAAGAATCTTGACCCGGCCTTCCCGCGTGACAAAGACATTTTCCGGCTTCAGATCTCGATGGATGATGTTCTTTTCATGGGCCGCGGCCAATCCTTGCGCAATCTGCGCTGCGTAATCAGACGCCTTGCGCGCGGAGAGTGGGCCGTGCTCGAGCTCGACGCGTAAGCTGCTCCCCTGCAGGAGTTCGGAGACAATGAAGGGTGCGGCGCCTTGCTCCCCGATATCGTGAATGGCGAGGATGTTGGGATGATTGAGTGCTGCCACGGCACGTGCCTCTTGCTCGAAGCGCCGCAGCCGGTCCGCGTCGCCCGAAAATGATTCCGGCAGCACTTTCAATGCGACTTCACGCCCAAGACGCGAATCCCGGGCACAGTACACCTCGCCCATGCCGCCAGCACCCAGCGGAGCGAGAATTTCGTAAGGGCCGAGTTTTGTGCCAGAGGCGAGGGTCATGCGTGCGCGTAATTATAGCCTGTGCCTCTCGTTACACGCGGATGCGGTGATTCTGGACGGATGGTGGGCTAACCTTACCTTGGGATTACTTCACGTTTGCCCGTCATCCGAGACTTACATCCTGATCAGCTAATCCTGCACGTAAGGGGTCTGGTCGTTTAACACCAAAATATCAGATTGGCTTCGTGGCGTCGGACAGAATCTCGTACAGGCATGCGAAATCAGCCTGACTTTTGCCCGCCTGGATCGCTCGCTCCATGAGGTTAACGTACGCATCAGGAATAGTGTGGTCCGAACCTCGATCTTGGCACCAGCTTACAAGCTGCTTGGTGACCACAGAATACGCTTCGAGCGAAGCTTGATCGCCGCTGTAATTTTTGGACGAAACTCTCCGCGACATGTCGGTGAAGACTGATTCCATGGTTGGCATCATCCCCTTGATCGTCTCCAGAAATCCTCCAGCGGGCAGGTTTTCACTCTCCCAAACAACCTGCCCTTGGAGAAAGCCCAACATCGCACTTACGCCGAAGGTTAGGACAGCAACATCGAATGCCGAGGCGTGACCGATCTCATGCCCTACGAACAGCGTCCTATCGCCAAAGACCATCAGAACCGGCTTCACGCGGTTGAAGACTTCCGCCGGCCCGGAATAGAAGATCGTGCAGGCTGGTGTTCCGATCCATTCCGGACTGCCCAGTATGGCGCCGTCAAGATACGATATTCCGCATCGGCGGGCCCAGGAGTCCATTTCCCTAGCTTCTTTGGGCGTGCCGCTGCTCAGTTGCACGACGATCTTGCCGCGGAGGGCGGTTTCAATGTCAGGTTGTCGCAACAACTGTCGCGTTGAACTGTAATCGCTGACGCTAACAACAACGATATCCGCTTCTCGAACCGATTCCTCCAAGCTCTCGGCTACGCTGAGACCGAGCCTTGACAAGACCTTCGTTTTCGCGCCAGTCCGGTTCCACACCGTCGTGGCAAATCCCTTATGGAACAGCACCGTCGCAAGTGCGGATCCCATGCGTCCGGCGCCGATAACCGTCACGTTGTAGTTCATGCCGCGGGCCGACCTTTCATCCACAATCTATTCCGGCGTTCACGCCCCGCTCCCAGCGACGATTGGATTCGTAAAGCCCGAGTTTTGTCCTAGGAGTGAAAGCCATCCGTGCGCCGCAATTATAGACTGTCCAGCGCGTTGCAGCGGATGCAACAATTTTGGGCGGTTAGTCGGCAAACCTTACCTTGGGATTACTTCCTGCTTACCCGTAATCGATTGCATGCTCGAACCGGAGCTTGAAACTTCCCACAGTAGGGGTTCTGAGAGTCTGCGCGATTTCGCTTGCCTGGTTAGGCTTACCAGGAGTTGGTCAACTGGGGAACCTGGCCGGCCTCGGAATGGCACCGCAGGGTGTAAAATGCCGCGGGTGTTAAGCCCGAGAGACGGAGATCACACATGAAGACCTTTTTGTATGCGTTGTTATTAGTGGCAACAGTCTGCGGTTCGTCGGGTGCGCAAGAGCTTAGCCCGGTCGATCAGGCCGCAGCCGGCGCGGCCATGAAAGTGATCCGTCCCGAAGCGATCGCCGCGCGCATGCGATTTCTCTCTGACAATTTGCTCGAAGGCCGCCAGACCGGTGCGCGCGGCCACGAAATTGCGGCGCATTATGTGGCCGCGGAACTCGAATCCATGGGACTCGCCCCCGCCGGAGTGAACGGCACCTGGTTCCAGCCTGTGCCGCTGCGCAAGGTGGATCTGGTCCCCGAGCAGAGTTCTTTCGAACTCGTACACGACGGCAAGAAGCAGACGCTCGCATTTGCCGAAGACTACATTATGGGCGGCAACGCGCTCCAGACCGATACCAGCGTGGATGCAGGCGCGGCTTTCGTAGGCTTCGGAGTGACAGCGCCAGAATTTCAGTACGACGATTACGCCGGCCTGGATGTGCACGGAAAGCTGGTGGTGATGCTGCGAGGCGCGCCGCCCCGATTCCCTTCCACCGAGCGCGCGTATTTTTCCGATCCCGTCGTGAAGGCGCGGAATGCCGCGGCACACGGAGCCGTCGGGATCATCACCATTCTAGCGCCGGAGTTTTTCGAGCACTATAAATGGAACTGGCTCGTTCCCCAGATTCGCGCCGGAGGCATGAGGTGGCTCGATCCGAAAGGCGTTCCCGCTGACACGGTTCCGGAGATCCGCGCGAGTGTACTGATGAACGACAGCGGCGCCTTGGCGCTATTTGCAGGCGCTCCGAAGACGCTACCTGAAATCTTCACTGCCTCACGGGAGAGCAAGTCCGCATCGTTTCCGCTTCCGGTGACGGTGAAGATTCACGAGGTGAGCCGATTTACACCAGTTGAGAGCCACAATGTGATTGCCAAACTCGCGGGGTCCGACCCCAAGCTCGCGCAGGAATACGTGGTCTTCACTGCTCATGTGGACCATCTCGGTATCTGTCAACCCTCGGAGGAAGACACCATCTGTCACGGTGCGTGGGACAACGCTTCCGGCACTTCGGCGGTGCTCGAAGTGGCGCGTGCGTTCTCGAGTTTGCCGCAGCCTCCGCGACGCTCGATTCTGTTCGTCTTCGTCACCGGTGAGGAAAAGGGTCTGCTCGGATCAGATTACTTCGCGCACTTTCCCACTCTCCCGATCGAAAACATCGTCGCCGATGTAAACATTGACGGCGCGCCCGGCCTGCTTTGGCCCAACAAGGACATTGTGCCGCTCGGCGCGGAGCATTCGAGCTTATCGAAGGCTGTGGAGGCGGCCGCGCGGAATATGGGTTATGCGATCAGCCCAGACCCCATCCCCGAGGAGGTGATTTTCATTCGCAGCGATCAGTATTCCTTCGTGAAGCAAGGCGTGCCGGCGGTGTTCATGAATCCTGGGCTGCAGAGCGCCGATCTCAACGTAGATGGCGCCGCGGTCTTTCGCAAGTGGATCTCGAGCATCTACCACACGCCGAAAGACAACATGAGCCAGGTGTTCTATTTCGATTCGGCGGCGAGGTCCACGGGATTGTCATTCCTCGTCGGTTACGAGGTGGCGCAACAGACCGAACGCCCCACCTGGAACGCGGGCGATTTTTTCGGCGCGAAGTTCGCCCAGAAACATTAGTACTGCAATACTGAATTCATAGATTTCCCCTGCGCTTAGTGCAGCGATCCAGCTTCCATGGCGGGATTAGTCCTGTGAAGTCGACTTCTCGCGAGCATCGGTCATTCACTGCAAGCGCGTTTGTCGGTACCTATCCAGACTGGCTAAGCACGATCAGTGAGCCGTTTGACTCGGGTGCAAGGGGCGGAGGTTGGAGGTTCAAATCCTCTCTCCCCGACCAATCTTTTCAAGCACATAAACAGCACTTCTGGTTTTTCGTCCACAGCGCTGTAGGCGATTTTGAGGCTGAGAAATCCTCAGAGCTCAACAACCTTGCCTTCCCACAAGCTCCCATCGACCCGCACCGCACATTAAGAAAAGCTTCGACGACTGACGGCCGATCAGTCGGCTGCGCTCGGAGACCCGCATGAAATGCGATTGCTTCGGCTGAGCGGTGTGCCAACTGTGTGCCTGATTGCGGGCCAAGCAGGTCCCCAAGTTGGCACGAACATTCGTTTGGAACTGCGCGTTCTATCGGGCAGTCTGAAAATCGAACTGTTCTCTGGGGATCGAAGGGTCGAGCGTCGCAGTTATGTAGCAAAAACAGCCTTGATATCCGCGACTTCGATTACGTCACCCGATTCGAGTCGTTTTTGGCCGCCCTCGACCACGGTGTCATTCACTTTGATCTGTACCTTGTTTTCGGAAGCAGCGATGACGTAGCCATCCTCGGCTCGGTAAATCAAGGCTGCGACGCGGGGAGCGAACCAGCGCTTTAGCCGAATGCCGGCCATCCTCGATTTTCCGATCAGGGTCAGTTTACTGGTCAGAACGTACCGCTGCTGGTCAGTTCGGCCTTTGACAATGGTCAGCGTGCCAATAGTTTGATGTACCGCAGGTGTGGTATTGACTGGCGACTGGCTTTGAGCAATGCCGATTCTCTGGACCACACCCGGGCCGGCGGAGGAAGCTGCTGCGGCTGCTTTCGTGAGCATTTCTTTCGCCTTTGCCGTGTCCAAGACCATGGTGCAATCGAGCTGTGGCAGGGCCTTCGGTAGTTGCCCGTCCACGGGGAGGTCGACGGTTCCATACGGCGCGGCGATCGGACGCACGTCGTCACGAAATTCGATCGTGTGCTTGCCGATGGTCACGTTGTCTCCATCCTTCAGTATCACCTTGTTGATGCGTTGACCATTGACGTACGTGCCATTAAAGCTTTCGGAGTCTTCGATCACATAGTCATCGCCTTCCGGGGAGACCTTGGCGTGGTGTCCAGAGACGGCAGGATTGTCGATGCGAACGACGTTGTCCGGCTGACGGCCAATCGTGACTGTGCCGCCGGAAAGCAAGAGCTCTTGTAAGACCCGGTCTTCAAACTTGAGAAACAGCTCGGCCATGGCACGGCTCCAAAATGCGCGATCTGGGAGAGCAATTCTGGTACGACAGAGGAAGCTCCCCTTTGCGTTGCCGCTGGATGATCACTATCTATTCTGCGCCCGAAAACACGAAAGGGAAGAGTACTAAGGTACCCGCCTCCCCTTTGCCTCCCCGCGAAGACAACATCAGGCAACGGGCGAGACTGACGGATTCCAGGCAGCGATCGTGTAACGTGCAGAGATCACTGGGGGAACAGTTTTTCTAAACGCTCGGCAAGCTTGCGCACGGCCTCGTTGAGTGCAGGAAGGCTGGGGGTGTCGAAGTCTACGTCGAGGCTTTCGAGGTCAATTGTGACGTCCCTGATCAGCTGAGTGGCCATTTCAACGCGCTGTCTTACTACCTGCTCCATCAGCTTGTAAGGATCGCCTCCTTTTCCTTGTGCATCGAGCCATTGCTGTACTGCTACGCTGGCCTGGCGAGCTCGTTCGGTGGCGGTCCGGAAATCCATCAGAACCTTCACATTGATCATTCCGGTCTTGACTGAGTTTTGCAGGTTCTTCAGCTCTTCGTTGGTCTTCCTCAGACGAGACGAAAGCTCCGGATCATCCTTTGGACCGTCCGCCATGGTTCGATACTCCTTTCCACCAGCAAAGCCAGCGATCCGCATGGGCTTTTCGCTGGAAAGTTCCGATAGGCGCCGAATGTATCGAGCAGCCCCTTTATCGGCAAAATGCCATCGATTAACTGGTCACAGCTTAGTATCCGTCGACACCACTAAATTAAACCGATCGCGCAGAAACTTGACTGCCTCGTCTCGCCCTGGAGATGCACCCTGAGGAGTTGCATTCAAGTACAACACATACAATTCCACGGCTCCGTCAGTGTTGCCTTGTTGCGCCAGTGTTCTCGCTGCCTGCAGGACTGCCGCCGGCAGCTCCGCCGCTCGTTCTCGCACCGCTTTGACCAAGGCATTCCGGGAATCAATTTCCAGATCTGTCAGAAACTGCGCCCCGTCCAGTTCCACGCCTTGGTTGGTGATTCCTCCGGTATCTTCCGCTTTGACGTCTTGCAAAACGACTGTCGTGGTGTGTTTGTCCTTACGCACATCGGCAGGCCGCCCGACAAGATTACCCGCCCGGTCGTGAAACTGGAATTCGATCTCCGCCGACGCCGTCAGATCAATGGTCTTCTTGGTGTAGTGATAAGACTCAACGACGGTCTCCACGCGGCTCTGCTCCGTCGTCTCCAACTTATGCCGCAACTCGTCGACGCTCTTCTGTGCCTGCTGCAACGCGTCATTGGCATCTCCGATAACTTGCTTCTTCTTGTGTTGGGCTTGGGCGTCAGCCAGCGCATGTTGCGCCGAGCTGAGTTGCTGTTGAGCGGATTCATAGTCGCTTTCGATTTGCAGCCAAGCCGGATTGTTCGTCTCGTGCGCGCCCGCCCGGTATTTCGATTCCGGAGCCTCCAGGTTCGCGCTCTTGACCAAGCGATGTTCCAGAACCTGTCCGACGAGCGTGAAATTGGGCTGTTGGGCCTCCTCAACCTCCGAGGAATTGCGCACGACCGCAATCGGCATCGCGGAAGAATCGAATCCGCTGGTTATCGCGTCTGCAAGCTGGTCGGCGAAACCATGGCTGTCGCGGCGTGAAGTTTGATCGCGAAACACGATGCCGACCGAGAGTTGGGATCGCCGTTGATAAAGTGGTTCGTAACGGGCCATCTCATCTTTCAGACTGTCGAGATTGGTAATCCCGTAACGCACTGCTTGTTTCAGGTAAAGCCACCCAACAGCGGCTCCGGATCCCGATGCCTTCTGCAGATATCGATTGGCTTGGTCGAGGTAGTAAGCACTGATCTTGGCGGAAAGGAAATCGCGTTTGACGGTGATCGCCGGGTCATCCCCGAGAGAGCTGGCGCGATCCCACAGAGCATAGGCCTCCAGCACTGCATTCTCGTCAGTCGGGTTCTTGATCGGAACGTGCGACTCCTGGAGTTTCTGTGCGCGCTTTACGGCGGCACCGAGATAGTCGTGCGACAACGCCGCCAGCTGCGACGTTACCAGGGCGCGCTGCTTTTCAGGCAAGTCGGCTAGTACGTTATAGGCTTCGACAAACTGGTTGTTCCGCGCGTACTCGTCGCTCTCGATAACAGCAGTGTTTGCCGCCTGCCGATTGCGTTGGGCCTCGAATTGAGCGGCAGCGTTGTCGGCGGGTGCCTGGACATCCTTGCGGTCCGGACGGAGGGCGATCGCTTTACTAAACTCCAGCCCCGCTTTTTCCCACTCCTGATGAGCCGCCAGTCTTTGTCCGTTATCGTAGTGGTATGTGAACGCTGCATTGATCACCCTATCCAAGCGGGGCATTTCGGAAGCAAATGCGACGTAGGGACCCAGCGAGCTGACGGCCTGGTCGTAACGCGACTCTACTATCAACACCTGCGCGTTCACGACGGTCATTTCCAGTTTTCGCTGCTCGGCGGCAATCTCGCGCTGGAGACTAAGCAGAGGAGCATAGTCTGGCCGGGCTTCCAACAGGCGTTCTACATGCAGCTTGGCGGCAGACAGTTGCGAATACCCAGGCGTATGGTCTTGCAAGGCTTTTCGGTACGCCTGGAGGCGTGTCTGATCAGGTCGCGCCAGGTTGTCCAATTCCCGCCCTATGTCGTCCATTAACCGCGCACCGGGTTTGTAGCCGGGAGACGACTGGCTGGCGGTTTGTGCCTCCAAGCATGCCTGCCGCAGCCTGGCGAGGTCTTGTGTTTTTGCGCCGCTTGAACTTTGATACTGCGCAAAAGCAGCTTCGGCTGCCTGCTGATGAAATCCCGCGATGGCATCTTGAGCGGAGGCTCGGCGTGCGGAAGACGGATGACGCGTTAAGAAATCCTCCCAGTCTCTGACCGTGTTCGCTCGTTGCGCCCGCAGGAAGTCGGCAAGTTCAACGTCCGGAACAGCGATAAACACCAGCTGCACACCGGGCTTGAATGCTGGGATCATGGCATCGCGAGGCGATGAAGAGACAGGCGTGCCGCGAATCAGGGCTTGTTCCGCCGCCTCAGCTGGCGTGAGATCAACGCTCCGCTCGAATTTCAGATTGCTGGGGACAACACAGACGGACTTGCCGTTTGCCGTTAGCGTAAGTACGCCATCTGCGCCGCGCTGAAGCGAGCTAGCGCCCGCCAGGGACGCGCGCGGAAGCCCATTATAAGTATTCTTGTCGAGCCTCGAAACCCCGTCACAGCTGCGAACTTCGATCTTTCCATTCAGTGCTGCTTCCGTGATCTGTACATACGCCGCGCCCTGGGGGCCGTCGAACAAAACCACCGCGGCCAGGGAGGCATCTTTGGCGTAAGTCGCGATCGATGCTCCCAGGACGAGAACAACCGCGACGCAGCAGCGTTCGAGACGAGAGATCTCGGTCGGCCGCTTCGAAGGATAGGGGAAAGAAATGGGTTTCCACGACTTCATAAAGATCCGGAAGCATACATTGTCTCGCAGGAAGGAACGGCTGAAACAAGATCGATCGCACAATTAAAAACTAAAGTAAGTGGGAAGCAAAACGTGGCAGGGCTATGATGAAGATGCGGCACACTGACTCGATAACTCGTGCGTTTGCGCATATTTGCGAGGACAGTCCATTAGAGATTTCTCATGGAATTGCCAGAACCACCAAACAACCGGGTTGAGCAGCGGGGATCTGCTGACGAGCCCACCTCTGGGCACCTGCGTCAGGCGAGTCGGGCGAACCTCGGCACATTGAGCCGCTACCAGATTCAGGAAGAGTTAGGACGCGGTGCCATGGGAGCCGTCTATAAGGCATTCGATCCGGTAATTGCCCGTACCGTCGCGCTCAAGACTATTTTGATCGACAATAATGCTCCCGATCGCGCCCAGATGATCGAAAGGCTCAAGCAAGAAGCCAAAGCGGCCGGCGGACTGGATCATCCCAATATCATCACCATCTACGACGTTGGCGAGGAAAACGGTGCCATCTACTTGAGCATGCAGTTCGTCAAAGGAACCACCCTGGCCAGCCTATTGGCTGATGTTGGCGTGCCTTCCCTGCCAACGCTCCTCTCCTGGGCTGACCAGATTTCAGCCGCGGTCGGTTTTGCACACGCCCGCGGTGTCATTCACCGCGACCTGAAACCAGCCAACCTCATGGTGACCGACGAAGGCGCCATCAAAGTCCTCGACTTCGGAATTGCCAAAATCGAGAACACGTCCCTCACGCAAACCGGGCTGGTCATCGGTACGCCCGGCTACATGGCTCCCGAGCAGATCACCGGCAAGAAAGTGGATCATCGCGCCGACATCTTCTCCTTGGGTGCTGTCTTCTACGAATTGCTGACCCGCGAAAAGCCCTTTGCTGGCGATATCGCGACTGTCCTCTACAAGATCGTGAATGAGGATCCCGTCGCGCCATCGCTCATTAACCCGGCGGTCCCCGGCGGGATCGATGCCGTCATTCGGAAAGCCCTCGCCAAAGATCCCAGGGATCGATTCCAGACTTGCGAGGAAATGCGGCAGGCCTTCGTGGAGCAATCTGTTCGCATACCGCTCACCCCGCCCGCAACCGTTCCCGCAGAAAAGGTGGTTGCCAACCGGCCGCCAACCCCAGCAAGCGCTCGGCGTGCCCCTCAACTCGAGGCAACTCCACCGCGAATCTGGCCGCGTCTGATTCTGGGCGCTGCCCTCCTTCTCATCGCAGCGGCGAGTTGGGCTTTCTACATTCGTTCACGAACGGGCGCGTTTCCTCCGTTCGTTGCGAAACTCGAGAGCAAGATCAGAGCCCTGACTTCAGGCACTGAAAAGCTCAGTGAGTACTCCACGCAGGTTCCTCGCCGCGCCGCTGATGAGCACCGCGTCGCGCCCGCCCGTTCTCAAAATCCAGAGACGGCGGATGCTCCGGCCCCGGTGTCACAAACATCCGAAATTCGGGCGGCTTCAAGTCCCGCGGCCGTACCAACCTTGCAGCCGGCCGTGGCGCAGTCGTCAAGCGGTCATCCGATAAGTGAAAGCGCATCCGTCTCCGGAGCACCGGCATCGTCTCCACCGGTGGAGACGTCCCAAAAGTCTGTCGATCCCTCCCAGACCGCTTCACCTCAAGCGGTTGAGTCGAGTGACCACAATCAGCCTGCAGCCGACAACGCAACCGCCCCCGAGTCACTCACCGCGTCTTCTGCCTCCCGCGACGATGACAAGCAAACGGCACCGCCAGCCACACCCAAGCCGCTTGCCCGAAAACGCGCCCCGGAATCGGCTTTGACGGTAGACGGTTTCAGCCGACAGGACATCCCGGATCTGCTGCGCCAGGCCGATTCCTCAGCAGCGCGCGGCAATTATCGTCTGGCGCATTACGAATACGGACTTGTTCTAAAGCTCGATCGCAACAATGTCCAGGCGCGAGAAGGTCTACGCCGCTTGGCGGCCGCATGGCAGTCGCGCTGACTCCCGTCAGCCCGGAACGTCCCGATGTCTAGCAGGCTGCGGAAAAAGTCGCGTTCCATGCGGCAGCGGCCCTCAGCGGCTTGTATGTTCGATTTGTGGTAAAGAGGCATGGGGCACAAGGCACCCATGTTCCGGGGAAGGCCGATCAGCGGCGATCGTTTATGCGCGCTTGTCATCGGCATGGTCAAATCAGCGTAGGGACGATCTACCAAAGAGTTCGGCACGGGCAGTCGCGGTCGGAGATTCGCACTGATGGCTTGGCTGGATGTCTTCGCACCCCACGTGGTGGCAGCAGCAAGCAGATCGTATTTACCGCTGGAAAGGGAAAGATTCGTATGCGGTGGATGACACCACGCGAGTATGCCCGTCTTCAGGGGTGCCCGGAATACCCCATTAACGTCGAACGCAACGAAGCCTTGTGGGGCTTCGGGGATGCGGTCTGTGTACCGGTAATCAGTTGGATTGCAGAAAACGTGCTATCGCAACTTTTTCCTGCCGCTATCACTCACACTCGTCAACTTCAGCAAGCGGCGTGCGATTGAATCTAGGTCTCGCAGTTTGCATTCCCAGATCACCGCAGTGCGCCATCCACCCTTGCGCAGAACCTCGCGCACTCGCCTATCCCGCTTGCGGTTTCGCTCGATTTTTTGACGCCAATAGTCGGCATTGGAGCTAGGCAGGGTCGCATTCCGGCACCCCTTGTGTGCGTGCCAGAAGCAGCCGTGAACGAACAGGGCCAGACGGCAATCTTCTAGGACTAAGTCGGGCCGCCCTGGCAGATCGACAGCGTGCGTCCGGAAAGGGAGCCTAAGGGAACGCAGTAGCGCTTCACACTTCCTTTCTGCACCGGTACCCGTCGAATGCACGGAACGCATTATCTGGCTTCGCGCAGACTTCGAGAAGGTGTCAGTCATCGCATCTCGCCCCACTCTTGGACGGCCGACGGCGGCCGTCTCTACGTGAGCGCTTACTTGATCGTAACCAGCTTCTCCACCAACCCCGAGTAGTCTGTCTTCTCCAGCCCATGTACCTGCTTGTTGTATTCGTCGACTCTGCTGGAGTAATTCATGGAGCAGAACTTCGGGCCGCACATGGAGCAGAAGGCGGCGGATTTGTATTGTTCCTGGGGCAGAGTTTCGTCGTGCATGGAGCGGGCGGTTTCGGGATCGAGTGAAAGTTCGAACTGCTTTTCCCAATCGAACTTATAGCGGGCGTAGCTCAGGGCATCGTCGCGGTCGCGGACTCCGGGACGCTGGCGGGCTACGTCGGCGGCATGGGCGGCGATTTTATAGGCGATGATTCCGTCCTTTACATCTTTTTCGTTGGGCAGGCCTAGATGTTCTTTGGGCGTGACGTAGCAGAGCATCGACGCGCCGTACCAGCCAATCATCGCCGCTCCAATAGCGGACGTGATGTGGTCGTAGCCGGGAGCGATGTCGGTGACGAGCGGGCCGAGGGTGTAGAACGGCGCCTCGTCGCACCACTCGTTTTCTTTTTCCACCTGCTCTTTGATCTTGTGCATCGGAATGTGCCCGGGGCCTTCGATCATCACCTGCACGTCTTGCTTCCAGGCTATGCGAGTCAGTTCGCCTAGAGTTTTTAGTTCGGCGAATTGCGCTTCGTCGCTGGCGTCGGCCAGGCAGCCGGGACGCAGGCCGTCTCCCAGCGAAAAGCTTACGTCATACCTCGCGAAAATCTTGCAGATGTCTTCGAAACATTCGTAGAGGAAGTTCTGCTTGTGATGATGCGTCATCCATTGGGCGAGGATGGCGCCGCCTCGGCTCACAATCCCGGTGATGCGCTTCGAAACCATCGGCACATATTGAATGAGAACGCCGGCGTGGATGGTCATGTAGTCCACGCCCTGCTGCGCCTGCTCTTCAATCACTTCCAGCATCACGCTGGCGGTTAGATCTTCTACTCGCTTGACGCGCGAGATGGCTTCGTAAATCGGAACCGTGCCTATGGGGACGGGCGAATGGCGGATGATGGCTTCGCGAATCTGGTGAATGTCGCCGCCGGTGGAGAGGTCCATCACCGTGTCGGCTCCGTAGTGAACGGCGGTGTGCAGCTTTTTGAGCTCTTCTTCGACGTTCGAGGTGACGGCGGAGTTGCCGATGTTGGCGTTGATTTTGCAGAGCGACTCGACGCCGATCGCCATGGGCTCGAGTTCGGGATGGTTGATGTTCGCCGGGATGATCATGCGTCCGCGAGCGACTTCATCGCGCACCAGTTCCGGCGCGATCCTTTCGCGGTGGGCGATGTATTGCATCTCATCGGTGATTACGCCTTGGCGCGCGTAGTGCATCTGCGAGAAGTTGCCGTCTTTGTTTTCGGCCTTGCGCTTTGCCAGCCACGCTGCCCGCGGTTTCAAGACCGCATCCAAAGCATTGCCGTTCGCGCCGTTATTACCATTGCCTGCGGACATTTCGTTTGTACCGTCCTTCGAGGGGATGTGTTGAAATTATACCGCGCATGGGGACGCGGTTCGTCTTTTCGGCAAGGCACGGCCAGGGTGAGTCCTGCCGCCACTGGGGAAAATAAATCCTGGCGATAGGGAAGAGAATCGAACCTAAATGTCGTTATTACAACAATTGCGGGAGGCAGAGGATGAATACATCCTGCCGGGAGGAAACATGCTGAAGAAGCTGATGGGTACAGGCAACGACGTGGCGTTAACGAGTTTGCGGGTGGTCCTGGGCGTGGTGTTCTTCGCGCATGGCGCGCAGAAAATGCTGGGCTGGTTTGGCGGCTTTGGTTTTCATGCCACCATCGGATCGTTTGCCCACATGGGAATGCCCGTCCCAATGGCACTTCTGATCATGTGCACCGAGTTTTTCGCCGGCCTGGGGTTGATTGTCGGATTGCTCACGCGTATCGCCTCGCTCGGCGTCGCCGGCCTGATGATTGGAGCCATCTTCATGGTTCACCTGCAGAACGGCTTCTTCATGAACTGGATGGGGACGCAGAAGGGCGAGGGAATCGAATTTCATCTGCTGGCGCTGGCCATGGCGGCGGCGCTCTTGTTGCGAGGGGCGGGCGCGTTTTCGCTGGACCGCAGCCTTTCCAAGTAAATCGCTGGCGGCCCGTGCGCCGGTGAAGGGAGTTGCGTACCCGCGCAGGAGACGCGGCAAGCCGCGTCTCTACGGTATGTACACATGCGCAACCGACCTCTAATTTCTCAACGGCTTGCCGGTCTTCAGCGTGAACTGAATTCTCTCCTGCGTCTTCTTTTCGCCGCAAAGAGACTTGAAGGCCTCGCGCTCCAGGTCGAGCAGGTACTGTTCGCTGACGGGGGTGCCGGGCGTGACATTTCCACCGCAGAGGACTTCAGCGATTTTCGTGGCGATCTTGCGCTCGTGATCGGTGATGAACTCGCCCTGCCGCATTATGTGGACTCCAAGTTTCAGAGCGGCGAGGATATTCTCGCCCGGAGCGGGGATGTCCGTGCGCATCACGGGGGGCTCATAGCCTGCGCGTACTAGTTCGAGGGCGCGCGCTTTGGCGTCAGAGAGAAGACGCTCGCGGTTCATGGTGATGCGGTCGGAGTTCGACAGGAACCCAAGCCCGCGGGCTTCATGCGCCGAGGTGGCGACTTTGGCCATGGCGATGGTTTCGAAGATCTTCTTCATGGCCTCCATCAGTTCCACCGAATCGCCGCGAACGTTGGAAGGAAGATCGGGACGAATCGACGCGGCACTGTCGACCGCGCGCAGCAGCATTTCCTTGCAGCCGCCGCCTCCGGGAAGCAGGCCGACTCCGACTTCGACCAGTCCCATGTAGAGCTCGGCGTGCGGCTGGCGGGCGGCCGCATGCAGCGAGATTTCACAACCACCGCCTAGTGTGAGTCCAAAAGGCGCGCTCACTACCGGCTTGGGGGAAAATTTGATGGCCTGCGTCATGCCCTGAAACTGACGGATGGCGAGGTCAACGTCGTCCCACTCTTCCTCCTGGATCGACATGAGCAGCAGCATCACGTTCGCGCCGACGGAGAAATTCTGCGCGTCGTTGGTGATGACGAAGGCGTCGAAGGCGTCGCCCGGTCCGCCCGGCTTCAGGGTTTGGAGGATCAGCGAAATAATGTCGGCGCCGAGGGCGTTCATTTTGGAGTGGAATTGGATGCACCCCACACCATCGCCCAGGTCAACCAACGATGCCCCGGGATTTTTCTTGACCACGCCGTTGGACTTCGTTTTGATTGCGACTTCGACCGACCAGACTCCTTCGGGAACAGTTGCCGGTTGCCAGTTGCCGGTTGCCAGATCCCAGTGCTTGCGGCCGCTCTGCGTTTTGGGATCGTCGGCGTACCAGGATTTGCTGCCGGCGGCTAACAGCTTTTCTACGTTGGCTGCAACTGGACGGCCTTCTTTCTTCATGCGGGCTACGGTCGGCTCCACGCCGGCGGCGTCCCAGAGTTCAAAGGGGCCGAGTTCCCAGTTGAAACCCATGCGCATGGCGCGGTCGATCTCCACGATGGAATCGGAAATCTCTGGAATGCGATTGGCCGAGTAAGTCCACAGGTCGGAGAGCGCGGCCCAGAGAAAAGCGCTCGCCTTGTCGGGCTTCTGCGGCGCGCCCCCGCCATCCATTCCGAGCAACATTCGCACTCGCGCTCCCGTCTCTTCGACGTTCTCCGCCATGTCGAGCGCGGCGAATTTCGGCTTCTGGCGGGGATGGTATTCCAGCGTCTTCCAGTCGAGCGCCATGCGCTCATCTTCTTTGTCTTTATTATTGCCGTCGCCGCTTTTGAGTTTCTTGTAGAAGCCGCCCTTGGTCTTGTCGCCCAGCCACTTGCGTTCCAGCATCTGGCCGAAGAAAGCGGGAATCTGCAATTCGCTGCGCTCGTCGCGGACGTTCTCGGTCATGTTCTTGACCACGTGTCCGAGGATGTCGAGGCCTACCAGATCGATGGTCCGGAAAGTGGCCGAGCGCGGCCAGCCGACGGCGGAGCCGGTGAGCGCGTCGATCTCTTCGACGGTCAGGTCCATTTCCTGCATGAGCCGCATCACGTTGAGCACGGAAAATGTGCCGATGCGATTGCCGATAAAGTTGGGAGTATCTTTCGCCCGCACGACGCCCTTGCCGAGTTGCGTGTCGCAAAAGTGCGCGACGGAGTCGATCAGCGCGGGGTCGGCGTCTGGGGTGGGGATCAGTTCCAGCAGCCGCATATAGCGCGGCGGATTGAAAAAGTGCGTGCCGAACCACGAGCGCCGGAAGTCCGCCGAGAACCCCTCGGCGATTTTCGCCACCGGCAGCCCGCTGGTGTTGGTGGTGACGATGGTGCCGGGCTTGCGGATCGCCTCGACCTTCTTCAGCAGCGAGCGTTTGATGTCGAGGTTCTCGACGATGGCCTCGATAATCCAGTCGACCTCGGCCAAGCGCTTCAGGTCGTCCTCGAAATTTCCAATGGTGACGAGCTTCGCAAGCGACGCTTCGAAAAACGCCGCGGGCTTCGATTTTCTGGCGCCATCGAGTCCGGCGGCGGCGATTTTGTTACGCGCGGGGCCGGCGGCGTCCGGGGGAACGATGTCGAGCAGCAGGGAAGGGACTCCCGCGTTGGCGAAATGGGCGGCGATGCGGGCGCCCATGGTGCCGGCGCCGAGGACAGCAACTTTGTGAATACGCTTCATGAATGCGACTCCTGCAATGAGAAAATTCGTCTGGCAGATTGCGGCGAAAGCGCTGCCCGGTTCGTCAACTTTCAATTTGTTTAGACTTTGTCATCCTGAGCGAAGCGAAGGACCTGCTGTTCGCCGCGGGAAGCAGGTCCTTCGCTTCGCTCAGGATGACAATTCATAATCAGGGACAAATCCTGAAACCTGCCGTTGGTGCAGCGCCACCCTGATATGGACTATAAGCTCCTACGGAAGTTTATCCACCACCCAGTCGTTCTTGCCAGCGTCGACCAGGACTATTTCAGACGACCTGCGCGTGACATGCGAACCTGCGGAGGTGACGAGCACGACCGGGAAGCTGTAGCGTCCGTGATGTCGACTGCCGCGCTCGATCTCGAAGGCGCGGTCCGTCGCATTCAAAAAAAATTGCTCCAGGCTGTCGGAGCTTTGCGAGCGGCGGACACGATCGCCGAGCAGGACCATCCCGGACTCCATGTCTCCCGTTTGCCAGGCGTGCAGGAAACGGTTGGCGGCGGTCAGGGCATACACGTAAGCGGGGTCGGAGGTGTTTTCCTGCTTGGCTGGATGGCTGTGCGATCGCGCCCAGACCGGGACCGTCGCCAGGAGGAGACACACTGCTAACCGAATCTTCACGCTCAGGTTGTTCCTCGTTCCTTGTCCTTTGCCAGTGATGATGTAACTCCTTACTCTACTGGAAAAGCTGCACGCCGGCGCACTGAGTTCTGGTAAGATTCGACGCGGCGGCCCCAAGCCTCTTGCTCTCCGCGTATGCCCCTCGACTGGACTCATGGAGACCTATTCGAAGGCCTGCGCTGTTTTCATTCTGGCGCCTTCTTCGAAGCCCACGAACACTGGGAATCGGTGTGGCTGGCAGCGCAAGAACCGGAAAAGACTTTCTTGCAGGGACTGATCCAGGTTGCTGCCTCATTCCACCATTTTCAGCGTGGCAACCGCGCGGGAACCATCTCGCTTCTGCGCTCGGCCCTGAGCCGCCTGGATACGTATCCAGAGGTCTTTGGTGGCATTGTGGTCGCGCCGCTTCGCGTGGCCATCCGTTCATGGCTCGAAGCTCTTGAAACCGTCCCGCAATCTTCCCCGCCGCCCGTTCCACAGCTTGAACTGACGGACTGAGGGGCAGTTTTCTGGGAGCGGTCGTGAGCGAAAAGGGGATGTTGCGCCAACAATTGGCAACTTCGTCTTGCGCTCACAAGCCCTCAATGAGCGATATGGGGATTTATCGCCAATGGGCCTTCCTTTGGTGTCAAACACTTTTAGGAAGGAAGGTTGATCGCGCATGAGAAGCTCGGTCTTTGTCGCGGTATCGCTCTTATTCGCCCTCACAGTCGTCCTGCCGAGCAACGCTGACGACTCTTGTCGGTACTTGAAATCACGGAGCGGTTTGGCCGGATACGACAAAGGCGGTCCGTACAATCTCGCACACTTTCAGCTGACAAAAGGCAGAACGGACCTCCGTGAGTTTCTCTGGAATCACTGGCACAACCACATCAAGGGAGTTGCTGAGGCAAGAGTTGGGACGGTGGATGCCGGGACCGTCACAGCGTTGTACGTGGTCCAGCCCGATTCGCAAGGCCAATGGGGTATCGATGTGGAACTTGGTCGTCCTCTACAGGCACCGCCCTGCTCGGCTTTCCACGCCGACTCTCTTTTTCGCTTTCCAATTCGTAAGCCGGCTGAAGACTACCCGTCTCAGACGCTCGGTCCATACCTTCCAGACGGCACGCTGCCCAAAACGCATTTAGCGGACTCTGAGGTGAAGGACCCGAAATATTACAAGCTCATACTCGTCGAGAACGGAAAGGCTGTTGGCGATACGATTTGAAGCGGTTGCCAAACGTGACGATTGGCGCTAACAGATGGCGTTAGCACTCATTAACCACGGTCAATCTTCGAGCCCTTACCCACAAGTCTGACGAAGGAACTCCGCGAAAGAAACGCCTTCGCTGGTATCCTGAATTTCGTTGCGACGTACTCACACCGCATGACCTCGAGCACTCTTCTTTCCGCCCGTGAAATCGCGGCACAGATTCGCCGGAAGGAAGTTTCCCCGGTCGAGGTGGCGCGCGCTCACCTTGATCGCATCGAACGCCTGAATCCCGGGCTGAACGCGTTCGTCGATTGCAATCCGGAAACTGTACTCGCCCAGGCGTGGGAAGCGGAGAAAGCGGTCTTGCGCAGGGATAAAGGCGAACTCGGGCCGTTGCATGGTGTGCCGGTTTCCATCAAGTCTTCGATTGATGTTGCCGGACATCGCTGTGAGGCGGGTACGCGTTTGCGTGCGGGATACATTGCCGCTGAAGATGCACCGCTGGTGGCGCGCCTGCGCTCGGCGGGAGCTGTGATCCTGGGCGTCACCAACACGCCCGAAATGCTCATGGCCTGGGAAACCGACAATCTTCTTTATGGACGTACGAACAATCCCTGGGACTTGACTCGCACCTCGGGCGGATCGAGCGGGGGAGAGGCCACCGCCATCGCCGCGGGACTTTCCGCCGGCGGCGTGGGCAGCGACGGCGGCGGTTCCATCCGCGTACCGGCGCACTTCTGCGGCATCTGCGGATTGAAGCCGACTCCCGGACGCATTCCCTCGACCGGACACTATCCGAAAGCTGGCGGGCCCTTTGCGTTGATCGGCGTGGTCGGGCCAATGGCGCGCACCGTCGAAGATGTGCAGACGATGTTTGAAGTGATGGCGGGCTCGGATGACGGCGATCCTTGTGCCGCGCCAGCTCCGATCCGCAAGATTCAGGAAACAGCCATGCGAGCCATCACGATCGGGTTCTTCGAAGACGATGGCCGAACTCCAGTCACGCCGGAAACCAGGTCGGCGGTGAGTCGTGCGGCGTCGCGGTTATCGAGCTGCGGCGTTCGGGTCGAGCCATTCCGCCCAGAAGGGCTCGAGGAAGCGCGGCAGCTATGGTGGGAATTCTTCGGCAGGGCTGGAGGAATGATTCTCGGGCCTATGTTGCGTGGGCACGAGTCCGAGTTGTGCCCGATTCTGCGCGAATTTCAAGCCTGGACTAATGCCTTGCCCGCGCACACGGGCGAGTCTCTGCTGGCCGCATGGCTGGGACGCGATGCGGTGCGCGGGAAAATTCTCCTCCAAATGCGGAGATATCCCGTGCTGATCTGCCCTACCGCCGCCATCCCCGCGTTTCGTCATGGCGAACGGGAGTGGCAGGTGGAAGGGAAGACGGTGAAGTATCTGGATGCCTGGAGCTATTGCGAGTGGTTTAACCTGCTGGGTTTTCCCGCCGCCGTCGTCCCCATGGGCTACTCGGAAGAGGGTCTGCCGATCGGCGTGCAGATTGTCGGACGCCCGTGGCAGGAAGAAGTCGTGCTGGCGGTCGCCGCCAAACTCGAAAAGGAACGCGGTCCTTGGGAGGCGCCTCCACCACTGGATTGATACCGGACGGCGTTAGAATTCTGTGGAGAAATCATTATGGGCCGGACAATCGCTTATGTCGGAGTTCCCACTAGTCTTGGATCGTACGGCCCAGGACAAGAGAAGGCTCCGCAAGCCTTCCGAGACGCGGGCTTTCCTGAGATGCTTCGGAAGGAAGGTCTCACGGTGGTAGATTACGGCGACCTTCCCGTGCGGCGTTGGCGTCCTGACAGAAAGAATCCGCTGGCGCAGCACTGGGAGGCAGTCATTGCCTGCGTCCAAGAGACCGAGGCCCGTTTGTCGGAAGCGGTGAGCCAACCGCACATTCCCGTTGTGATCGGGGGGAATTGCACGGTCGAGCTCGGGGTGGTAGCGGCGAATCTAAGAAAGTGCGAGAGCCTGGGTCTGATTTACCTGGACCTGCATGCCGACATGAATACTCCCGTGTCCACCACGGATGGCGCGCTGGACTGGATGGGAGTGGCGCATATGTTGGGCTTGAACGGGGCTATTCCACAATTGGCAGGCTGTGGACCGCGCTATCCCTTGATTTCCCCAGCGCAGGTTCATCTCGTTGGATTCGACCCAGACAGCGCAACCGAGTGGGAGCGCAGTGTCATCCGGGATTGTGCAATCGCAACGTCGCATCTAGCCGATGTCGCCCAGTCCCCCGTCAGGTGCGCAGACACGATCCTATCCCAATGGGCGACGAAGTTTGAGCGGCTTCTCGTGCACTTTGATGTCGATGTGATTGATTTTAACGATCTGCCGCTGGCGGAGAACTATTCGAAAAACAAGGGGCTGTCCTATAGCCATACGCTGGAGGTGTTGGAGGTTTTGCTTAAGAGCCCGAAGTTTGTCGGATTGACTCTGGCGGAAATTAACCCGGACCACGGTGCCGAAGATGGATCCACTATCCAGAGGTTCGCTCAAGATCTATCGCGATTACTCGCGGGAGTACCCAGGTGATTAGAAATGGCAGGAACGAGTCGCCGCTTGGGGCTTCGATCCCACCCGCGCCCGCAATTCGTGTAAGATTCTTACTGGCGAGTACAGTGCACCGCTTCTGCGCGGGTTGATCGTGCCGGACCGATTCGAGATGGGCCGGCCTTCGTCGATACTGCGCTTCTTGATACTCCCCAATACCCAGGTAGAACCGCAGCCTCTGGGCCAGCGGCACATTCCTGCCAGGAGAGACTGAATGGCGAAAATCGCAAAGACAGCCGACCGGAAGAAGGTCATGGACACCACGAAATCGACCGCATGTCCCAAGTGCGGCAAGGATACCCGTATCGTCAAGCGCATGAAAGATCGCGAGCGCGGCGTGCCCGGCGGGATTTATATTTCGTGCTCGGCCTGCGAGTTTTTTGAAAAGTTGTGAACGGATCCCGGTTCCCGTTTCCATTCGTAGCGGCCTTGCTGCACCCACAACCGAACCTGATCCTCCACGGAAAAGCTCTCATGGCCGGGCACGACAAACTTTGAGTCCAGGGAAAAGGCGTGGGCTTCCAGAGGGACGGTGAAATGAAGTTTCGTATTCACGAAGCCGCGGACGAAGAGCTCCGCGTAACGCTCCACGCCTAGCACTTGCACCTGCACGGCGTGGACGAGGGAATGAAACAGTGATCTCTCCTCCAGTCTCTCGTTAAAGACGACGACATCGAGAAAAGTCAGAGACGCCATGTGGGTGACATCCGGCAAGTTTGCCAGCAACGTTTTCGCTTCCTCGTAAAAAGGCGGATTGGGCAGGCGTTGTCCGTCGAGTTCCACCACCCGCACCTGGTCAAGCAAGGATCGAGAGAAGTAGCGTCCCATGAGGGCCCGGTGTTGCTCGGGAAGGGGTACGGCGGTAGGGAAATAGCGCTCGCGCTGCTGGCGCAACCATGAGGAAAGAAGATCGATGCCTTCCCGCACCTTCTCTTCGCTGAGATCGGGGGCGGGCATGGAGATCGTCTCTTCTTCGCTCGGGATATTGTCCTGGATGGAAGAGTAATACTCGCTCAAGAATCTGGCGGTCTCGACGGACTTGTGGAGCACGTCGCGCTGCCCGTGGCGAGCGAGATCTTCGATGGAAAAGCGCATACGAAGCTGATGGGTGACGCAATGGGCGCTGAGCAACTCCAACTGAGCATGGCGCAACGCAGCATTCATTTGGACAATGGCGACTCGATCTTCCGTTTTATTCCACGAATACATCCGACAACACTCCTGAAAATTTAGAAATTGGACTCGTACACGATGCTTCAGGCCCAGGTCTCGGGCCCGCAGGGGCGGAAGCCCGCATTGTTGCGGCTCGGCGCAGCACGGCCGAAGCCGCGCGCAAACCCCAGTCAGAAGCATTTAGACGAGCTCTCGCAAATTTGGCGTGCAGGACTGCGGGAAGGACCCTAAGTGCTTAATCTCTTATACCGCATTACATAGACATCGTCAACATAATAATAAACGAATATCATAGACAGCGTAAACATAATCAGCGGGCCGCCTCGGGCGGTGGAAATCCGGTGCCGGAAAGCGCGATCGAGTCGGGTGCTGGGGTTACGCCGGGCGGGGGCAATCGAGTCTTGACTTGCCCCATAGCCCGCGTTGCGGGGAGGCGGGGAAGGGCTCCCATTCGTTACTTTACCGGATTGTGTAGACATTGTAAACATATTTCTTTGTCCCGCCGCGCGCGGCTGTTAGGATGTCGTTGTTAGGATGCTACGGAGGCAACCATGGCACGACCGCCCGACCCCGACCTGGAGAAACGTATTCTGGACGCCGCGCAGAAGCTATGGAGAAAGGACGGCTCCAAAGCTCTCACCATGCGGGCGGTGGCGCGGGCCGCGGATACGAACACGCCCGCGGTGTATCGGCGGTTCCGCGACCGGCGAGACCTGGTGCGCGCATTGCTGCGCCGCAGCCAACAGGAGTTCGGCAGCATCCTCGAAACCTGCCGTTCGGTGGAAGAAGCGGCCGCCGCCTACCTGCGGTACGCCTTGGCTCGACCTCATGAATACGAACTCTTCTATCAATACATCAGCGAACTATCCCAGCCGGACCCCTCTGGGCGCGCGCCTTCCTTAAAGGAATCGCGGCCCAACTTCGTTGCGCTGGAAAGAATGTTGTCGGAAGAACTGGGTGGAGCGCCGCAAGATCACAGGTGCCTGGCACTCTCCCTGTGGGCATTGATGCACGGAACCGCCACGCTCTTGCTCTGGAAGGCAGTTCCGCCCGGACAGGAGGCGGCGCTGCGATCGGTTTTCGCGGCGGCGGTCCGAGCCATGCTCCGCGCCCCATTCACTTCCTCGATTCGGAAGGTGCGCGGAAGCCGCGCGCAGGTGCGAAGATTTAGCGGCAGGACTTGAAGGGGCTGTTAGCAAAGTCAGCGTGGGCGCCGGAAGCTCACCCAGGGAGACTCTGATTCAGTAACATCGAAGAGCTGGAACCACAGGGTACACAGGGGTGCACGGAGGCACCCAGGGGCTTAATCGCACTTTCCCCGGGGCGTTAAACATTGTGGGGTGGAACTCGGTCGTCCCTCCGGGACTCGCGCATCTCTCGCACTTTTCCCGGCGCTGAAGCGCCGGGCTATTGGCAGATGCCCCTCCGGGGCGGCAGGCCCGCGTTATTTTGCCAGGCGGTTGTATTTCTTTAGGACCTCTTGCAGGCGGTCGTGGGGCAGGGCTATGACGGTGTGGTTGTCGATGCCGGTCATGGTTTCGGCGGCTACCATGGCGTTGACTACGGCTTCTTCGGTGGCTTGGACGGTGGCTAGAAACAGGGGATCGAGGCTGTCGTTGGGCAACATTTTCAGGTCGCGGATTCCCTTCGTAGACGCCGCTCCGGGATTTGCCGTGGAGAAGGCTACGAAGATGTCGCCGGAACCGTCGCCGGAGTAGCTGCCGTCGCGGCCCAGGCCTAGGGAGGCTCGGCGGGCTAGGCGCTTCAGTTGGGTCGGGATCAGCGGCGCGTCGGTAGCGACTACGATGATGATCGAGCCTACGTCCTCTCCGTAGGCGGGGTGCTCGGGGATTTCCTTGCCTACGGGGACTCCGGCGATGCGCAACTGGTCGCGCTGTCCGTAGTTGCACTGCACGAGCACGCCGACCGTGTATCCGCCTGCTTTCGCGTCGAGCACGCGCGAGGAGGTTCCTATTCCTCCCTTGAATTCGTTGCAGATCATGCCGGTGCCGCCGCCTACGTTGCCCTCTTCTACGGGGCCACCGCGCGCGGAATCTAGCGCGTGGAAGACGTGCTCGGGTTTCACGTGGAATCCGTTGATGTCGTTGAGATAGCCGTCCCAGGTCTCGGCAACGACGGGCAACGACCACCAGTAGCTTTCCATGTCGGGCTCGCCGCGCTCCACTTTCCAGGCGATGACGGCGTCGCGCACCACGCCTACGCTGTGCGTGTTGGTGATCATGATGGGGCCGTTGAGAAAGCCGGAATCTTCGAGCCAGGTCGTGCCCGTCATCTCGCCGTTGCCGTTGAGAGTGAACCAGGCGCCGAAGACGGAATCGTTCGCGTTTTTCCCGCGCGGATGAATGGCGGTGACGCCGGTGCGGACCGGGCCTTCTCCCACTTTGAGCTTGCCGCTGCCGGAGATGAGCGTGGTGTGTCCGACTTCTACGCCTTTGACATCGGTGATGGCGTTGTTCGCGCCGGGCGTGCCGTCGAAGGGGACGCCCAGGTCGCGGGCTCGGGGCTTGGCTTGGGAGAAGGAGAGAGTGCCGGCGCAGAGAAGAGCGCAGAGAAGTACGGTCGGGAATGAGAGGATTCGAAATTGCGTCATAAGTGTTATTCCGATGGAGTGCCGGCGGCAGTATAAAGCATGGGGGGGTGGTTTAGAATCCTGCTAAGCAAAGCAGGTTTGGTTAGGACACGGCGTCAGGAGACGAAATGGAGAACTGGAAGCGGGCGGTGATTGCGGGATCGGCGGCAGCGGCGGCGGTGTTGGTGATGAAGGGGAAACGTCCGGCAGCGGTGTTGGTGGGAGGGGTGGGATTGGCGGTGCTGGCGTCGGAGTATCCGGATCAGTTTGGAAAAATTCGCGAAGAGCTGCCTTCGTATGTGCGGCAGGGAACGAAGTTTCTGGATCTGGCGATGAAGATCGGCAACAAGGTCGAGGAGTGGGCGGAGCAGCGCGCGGCGCGGGCGTTTGAGGAGTTGGGGGAGTATTGAGCGGCTCGCGGCAGAGGCGGGGCAAAGCCCCGCCACCACACGGGCGCCTTCGGCTACTCGATGCCCAGTTGTTTGCGGGCTTCGGGGCTTAGGCGTTCGGGCGTCCAGGCTGGTTCCCAGACCACGTTGACGTTGGCGTTGCGGACGCCGGGGAGTTGTTCGACTCGCGACTTGACCTGCGCGCTGATGTTGACGTGTTCGGGGCAACCTTGGGCGGTGAGGGTCATGTCGACGGTCACGTCCTGTTGACCTTCGGGTACGTCAGCGACGCGGACGTCGTAGATCAGTCCGAGATCGACGATGTTGACGGGGATTTCGGGATCGTAGCACTGCTTGAGTGCGTTGAGAACGTCATCCTGGGCAATGGGCATGAGTTTAGTTTAACCGATTGGGCTGGCGAAATCTTAACCACGAAGGACACGAAGTCACACGAAGGAAACCCTTAAGACAAAGAATCATGGCCGTCGATCCGGAGTTTCAGAAAAAACTACAGGTCTTTCTGGTGGCCGCCATTGTGCTGGCGGGCGGGCGCGCGGCGTATATCGTGTACGAGCGGCGCGAGGCAATGAAGGAGGACGCGAAGCCGCGCCAGGAAACGGCGCTGAAGGCGGACTACTACGTTACGCCGAAGAGATTGCATCCTTACGATCTGAAATCGGCGCGGCAGTTGACCGAGCAACCGGTATGGGTGAAGGTCGGATATCAGCTCACGTACTATGCGTATGATCGGGAGCGGCACAAGGCGGATTTCGGGCATGAAGCGGGAACGTTGTTGCCTTTGCAGAAGCTGGCGATTCAGGACGTGGTGACCGGGGTTTCTCCGCTGGCTCCAGGGATCAAGCAGGTGCTGGCTTGCTTTGAGGTGGAGGGCAAGAGCTATGCGGTTCCGATTGGAGCGGAGAAGGGCAGCGACTTCAGGATTTATTCCGACGACATTTTCTTCATCGAAGATCCGCACGATCTTTACAAGCACTGGCCCACGGATATCTGGAGGAAGATTGACGCTCATGAAGTGCAGGCGGGGATGAGCGAGTTGCAGGCCATCTTCGCGATTGGAGTAGGTATTCCGCAGGGCTCGGGCGATTACGGTTCGCGAACTCTGCGCTATGCAAATGGTGGAAAACCGCTCGTGATTACTTTTCAGAACGATAAGGCCGTGGAGATTAAGCCGGGCTCGTAAGCTACAATTCCGGTCATGAAACGAGCGATCGGCGTCGTTGCTGCCTCTGTTCTACTGTGCGTCTTCAGTTTTTCCATACCAATATTTGCCGCAAGTTCACCCGCACCCCGCACCCTGCGCGTCGATTATTACCACACTGGAAACTCGCACGAGGAATGGTTCAGCCTGGATCGAATCGTGCTGGAGCCGCTGGAGTGGCCGGGGAATCTGAACAAAACTATCGACGAGAGTCGGCTGGGAGATTACCGGTTTGAAGTGCGCGAACAGGCGAGCGGGAAGTTGGTGTATTCGCGCGGATTCAATTCCGTGTTTGGAGAGTGGAAGACGACGGAAGAGGCGCTGCACGGAAACCGGACGTTTTCCGAGTCGTTGCGCTTCCCAACGCCGGACGCGCCAGTGGAAGTGTCACTGAAAGAGCGCGCGGGGAGCGGGGTTCACCAAGATTCAAAAGAAGCGTGGAAGGAAGTCTGGAAGACGGTGGTGGATCCTAAAGACAAGTTCGTGGACCGGTCGCGTCCACCTTCGCCGGGGGCGTTGCTGGAATTGCAGAAGATGGGCGATCCGGCGACGAAGGTGGATTTGCTGGTGCTGGGCGATGGTTACACGGCGGCGGAGCGCGGGAAATTTGAGAAAGATGCGCGGCGATTCATGGAGGCGCTGTTTTCGACTCCGCCGTTTCGCGAGCATCAGAAAGACTTCAATGTGTGGGGGCTGTGTCCGGCGGCGGAGGAGTCGGGCGTGTCGCGGCCTTCAAGCGGAATTTATCGGCGGTCGCCGGTGGGCGCTTCGTATGACACGTTCGGCACCGAGCGCTATGTGCTGACCACGGAGAACCGCGCACTGCGGGACGTAGCGTCGTTTGCGCCGTATGAGTTCATCGAAATTCTGGTGAACGGGCAGACTTACGGCGGCGGCGGAATTTTCAATCAGTACGCTGCGGTGGCGATCGACAATCTGTGGGCGGGATATGTGGGGGTGCACGAGTTTGGACACCAGTTTGCCGGGCTGGCGGATGAATACTACACGTCGGATGTGGCGTATCTGGCGCCGGCGACGAAGACGGAGCCGTGGGAGCCGAATGTGACTGCGTTGCTCGATCCGGCAAACTTGAAGTGGAAAGACCTGGTAGCGGCGGGTACTACCGTGCCGACTCCGTGGGATCAAGAGGAGTTCGATCGCGTTGAGCGGGAGATCCAGCGGCAGCGGAAAGAGCTGCGCGCGGCGGGGAAGGCGGAGGCGGAGATTGATGAACTGTTCCGCAAACAGCGCGAGAAGGAAGATGCCATGCTTGGTTCCGAGAAGTACGCCGGGAAAATCGGAGCGTTCGAGGGCGCGAACTACGAGGCTAAGGGATATTACCGTTCCGAGGTGGATTGCATCATGTTCACGCGGCATCGGAGGTTTTGCACGGTGTGCCGGCGGGCGATTGAGCGGGTGATTGGGATGTATGCGGGCTAGGGCTGGCTCACCGCCGAGACGCAGAGGGCGCGGAGAGGACGTTTGGAAAAAGTGTTCAGTGCGTCTTCCGTAATTCTTGTAGCACACTTTGTTTTGTCATCCTGAGCGAAGCGAAGGACCTGCTTTTTTCAGCGGCGGAGGAAAGGTCCTTCCCCTTCGGCGGCGCTCAGGGTCAGGATGACAATTCTGTTTTATGTTGCGAACTTGCGATGCATGACGCTAAGCGAGTACGGACAAACTCTATAACTTCTCGCGTCACGTAGGTTGGGGGATGGATTGCGAAGATGGGGCACTTGACGGGTTGCAGCGAGACTTGCTTCCAGGCTGGGCTCTCGGAACCCGGCGCAGAGTGCAGCAGCACTGCGTCGGCCTGGTCCAGATAAGTCTGCGCGGAAGTTTTGAAGTCGGCGGTCTGCGGATCGAGCACAGTCAAATAGAGATCCGCTTTCAGGAAGCGCAGAATGCTGTTCGATTCGATGAGGGCGTATTGCGCCGAGGCGAGGATCTCGCGGATGCGCGGCATGGCTTCCTCGATGCGCCCTGGCTCGGTGCGGACCCACCAGGAGTGCTCGGCTCCGGCAACCAGGAAACGCGAAGTGTCCGACTTGCCGGAGCGGTCTTTGTCTTCCGATACGGCCCAGGAATGATCGGCGGTGGCACAGTCGCAGGCTTCGCCGTGGGTGGAGCAGACGCCGTGTCGGTGTTCAGTGATTTTGAATGCGGTCCAGTGGAAGGCGGGCAGGGCGGCGATGAGACCGGCGACGACGCTGGTCTTGCCGACTTTGCGGGAGTTTCCGCCGATTACGAGAATGGGCATGGGAGAGCAGGTCTCAGGTGTTAGGTCTTAGGTCTCAGGTCTCAGGTCTTGTCCCGGCTGAGACGCGGCGAGCCGCGTCTCTACAGAAACATTCTCTTAGCGGTCTTTCTTGGCCGATCGCGACAGGAACGCCAATTCTTTAAGATACTCGCGGATGGGGCGGGCTGGGGTGCCCCAGAATACTACTCCTTTACCGCGAATTACCTTTTTGGTCGGGATGCCGCTTTGGGCTCCCAGGATTGCGCCTTCTTCTATGCGCACGTGGTCCGCTATACCGACTTGTCCGCCGATGATGACATTATTTTCGACGACAGCGCTGCCGGAGATGCCGGTTTGGGCGACGATTACGACGTTCTCTCCTATCAGGACGTTGTGGCCGATGTGCACGAGATTGTCGATTTTCGTGCCGCGGCTAATGCGGGTTTCATCGAGCGCGCCGCGGTCGATGGTGGAGTTGGCGCCGATTTCGACATCGTCTTCGATCACCAGGCGCCCGATTTGAGGGGACTGCTCGTAGCGTCCAGTTTCGGAATCGCGGACGTAGCCGAAGCCTTCGCTGCCGAGGACGGCGCCCGCCTGCACGACGACGCGGTCGCCGAGAGTTGTGCCAGAGTAGATGGTGACGTTTGCGTCTAGACGGCAATGAGTGCCGATGCCCACGTCGTTGCCGATCACGGAACCGGCGCCGATGGTAGTTTCATCGCCGATCTTGACATGCTCGCCGAGAATCGCGCGCGCGCCGATGGCTACGTTCTTGCCGAGTTCAGCGGACGCGGGAACGATGGCAGAGGGGTGAATGCCGCGCTTGGGGTCGGGATCGCGGAGCAGGCGCGCGGCTCGGGCAAAGGTGAGGCGCGGTTGCGACGAAATCAGCAGCGGCTTGGAGGCGCTGGCCGCGAAGTTTCCGGCCGCGAAGTCTCCGGCAATGACGGCGGCGGCGGATGAACGGAGCGCGGCGTCGAAGTGCTGTGCGTCCTCCACGAAGACGAGGCTATCGCGGGTGGCGGATTGCAGGCTGGAGACGCGGGCCACGATGATGGAGGCGTCTCCGAGAAGATGGCAGCCGAGCTTCCCGGCTAGATCGCGCAAGGATTGCTTCATGGTTGTCTATTGTCGCTTTCCGCGGCGGGTCTGTACAACGCGGAGATGACTTGCGCTTCGCTCGCGCGCCCAGTCCTTAAAGGAGCATCTGATTTCCCGTAGAGACACGGCTTGCCGCGTCTCCCGCCGCAGAGTGAGACGGGGCAAGCCTCGTCTCTACAAGGGGAAAAACACCTTCAATACAGCGGGGGCTGGCCGGGCGGTCTGGTTTTCCAGCGGCGGTGGACCCAGAGCCACTGGTCGGGATAGCGGCGGATAAAGTTTTCGATGATCTTGGTGAATTTCGCGGTATTGGCCACGATGTCAGCCTGGTCGTCGCCGGTGCGAATCAACTCCACGGCGGGATCGAAGCGCAGGATATATTTTCGCAGCTTGGAATCCCACACCGTAAAGCCGGGGACTACGGCGGCGTCGGCGCGCAAAGCAATGCGGGCCAGGCCGCTGGCGGTGCACGCGGGGACGCCGAAGAAATCTACGAACACACCCTGCGGCGGGGTCATGTTGGTGTCCATGAGGATGCCGACGGTTTCTCCGGCGCGCATGGCGGAGAGCAGGCCGCGCACGAAATTATCTTTGTCGACGGTGCGATTGCCATGCATGGTGCGGTAGCTCTGGATTAAGGCGTCGATGCAGGGATTGTCGAGCGAGCGCATCACGATCGACAGCGGATGACCTTGCAGGGAGTGCGCGAAGGCGGAAAGTTCCCAGGCTCCGAGGTGTGCGGTGAGAAACAGAACGCCTTTGCCGCGAGCGTAGGCGCGCTCGAAGTTTTCAAAGCCGTCATAGACGACGACGCTCGAAACATTTTCGCGGGTGTAGCGGGGGAAGAGGCAGACTTCAGCGAGTTGGCGTCCGAGGGAGATGAATTCTCCGCGAAGAATGCGGCGATGCTGGCGCGGCGGCATTTCGGGGAAAGCGAAGGTCAGGTTGCGTACGCCGACCCGGCGCAGGCGTCCGTGAACCGCGTAGACGGCTAGTCCAATCGTGATCCCTACGGCGCGCGCCAAGGGACGGGGGAGCACGCCGAGAATCTTGATCCAGGGCCAGACTAGAGCGTATTCAAGGCGTTCGCGCAGAGGCAGTACCCAGTACCCAGTACCCGGTACCCGGTTCTTAGACCCAGTCCGCATTCGCTGAATTGGAGACTAGGCACTGGGTACTGAGTACTGGGGCCTTCATTTTGAGGCCTGCTGGGCCCACTTGGCTAGCGTGCTCAGGAATGGGTAGGCGCTCTTGGGAGCGTCGATCTCTCCGGTTAGCGAGGTCTTGAAGGGGACCATGCGGCCGTAGAATTCGCGGGTGCTGCCCTTATCCTGCTTGATGACGGCGCCGGAGAGCTCGAGTCCCGCGAAGAGGCCGCGGGAGCGCGAGTAGGTCAGAACCTCGGCGCGCATCTTCCAATCGGTATCGGCGGAGGCATGGCGTCCGACGGGGCCGGCGGCGGCGCTGGCATCGGCGCCGAGTTTGAACTGGCTGGAGAGCAGGTTATTCATGCCGTTCTTGTTCATGATCAGCATGATGACATCGGTGGCCTGGCCGCCGATCTGTAAGCCGAAACTGCCGCCGCCGATGGTGAAGAAAGCGGGGGCGCTCCAGCCTTTGGGAGTGCGGCAACTGGCGATGCCTTTGCCATAACGGCCGCCGAAAACGAAGCCTCCATTGAGCAGCGACGGAACCACGGCCACACATTCGGCCGAAGCGAGCACTTCTTCCGGGATGCGCTGATCCGGGGCGCCCTGGATTTCATCGAGCACGGTGCCGGCGGCCTCGATACGCCCAGACGCCTTGGTGTTGGCCTCTGGAGCCTTGGTGTCTTCGTCAGCGGAAAGAATTGGGGTCAGGAAACAGACGAGCAGCAGCAGAACGAGGGAATTTCGCATGACGCCTCACTTGGGAGATCGGAGTATGGATTTTGTTGTCTCTAATTCTATTCGATGCGGGGCACGGAGCGGAGGATAGTGGGGGAGTAATCAGGGTGAGTCGGGTTGAAGGCAAAAAAATGCGGGGCTGAAAGCGGCGACCCTAATCTCCGTTTCCAACCCCGTCTCCCAGGTTCTGTGGTAGGTGAGGCGAGTATGGGGCAGGTGCGGGAAGCGGACAAGATTACGAGGGTCACTGTACTTTGGTAACCGGAGCGCGGTTTAATCGGTCCCTCCCCGGTTGTTGGTGGGGAGGCGATTTTGCGACAACAAGCGACTCCAGCGCCGATTGGGAAAAGCCGCAAGCCCCCATGAGCCTGCGCCCTTGACAACGGCTCCTTTTGGGCGCACTGTTGCAGGCACATTTTGGGGAGCCGCTTCCTAGCCAATCCGTCCTTCCCTTCCTAGGCTCCGGCTTTCGAAGCCGTATCGGGGTCCCGCAAGCACAGGTTCACTAAGAAGTGCGTCATGAGGCGCACCGTTTTGCTTTGGGGGTATGCCGGGCGGAACCGCTGTGGGCGTGTCCGCGCTGGCGACTAGCGCCGGAGTCCGCGCTCGCGGAAAACTACAAGGAGGAAAACATGAAATCCAGAATATTGACGAGTATTACGGCAGTCGTGCTGTTCGCCGTGATGGCGATCTCACTTCGACTGGCCGCACAAGAAAAGCACGCCAAGCACCACCACTACAAGCTCATCGACGTGGGGACGTTCGGCGGACCGAACGCTTACCTTTCGGCTCCTCTGCCAAGCGAAGTACAGATCAACCGACATGGACTGGTGGCGGGCGTGGCCGACACACCTAATCCTGATCCGTACAGCCCAAACTGCTTAGTCGATTGCTATCTGGCGCATGCGTTTCAATGGCAGGACGGTGTGCTGACCGATTTGGGTGCGCTGCCGGGGACGAACGATAGCTACGCCTTCTCGTCGAACGATCGCGGGCAGATTGTCGGCGTGTCGGAAAACGGCGCCATCGATCCTATCACGGGCTTCCCCGAGGTAATCGGCGTCCTCTGGAGCCATGGGGAAATCATCGACCTTGGAACGCTGGGGGGAAATGGCAGCTTTGCCGGCACCGTAAATGACCGAGGCCAGGTGGTTGGAGCGGCTCTCAATAGCGTCCCTGACCCCTACGGAGGTAGTCTGGCGATTGGAATACCCCCCGCCACACCAACGCAGCTGCACGCTTTCGTCTGGGAAAACGGTGTGATGAAGGATCTGGGTACATTGGGCGGTCCCGACAGCGAAGCTCAATATGTGAACGAGAGCGGGCAGATAGCCGGGCAATCCTTCACAGACTCGACGCCGAACCCTCCGATCACGGCTCACGCCTGTGTGACTTCGGGGATTCCTACCGAGCATCCGTTCCTTTGGCAGGATGGTTTTATCGATCTCGGCAGCTTAGGCGGCACGTGCGGCTATGCGAATTGGCTCAACAACCACGGCCAAGTCGTCGGCACAATGACGCTGGCCGGAGACACTACGAATCACGCGTTCGCGTGGGAGCGGGGAAACCTCATCGACCTGGGAACTTTGGGTGGGGACGACTCCGAAGCATATTTCGCCAATGACGCTGGAGAGGTTGTTGGCAGGGCCGATTTTTCGCCTGCCAGCACAAATCACCACGCGTTTCTATGGAGGCATGGCGTGATGAAGGATCTCGGCACACCGGACGGTTTTTTATGCAGTACTGCACAAGGCATCAATGCGAGCCATCAGGTAGTGGGAGATTCAGGTCTTTGCTTTGTGGGAGGGAACGGCTTTCTGTGGGAGAACGATTCGATTGTTGACCTGAATAGCCTTGTGCCTCCCGACTCGACGGTGCACGTGGCCGGGGCCGTCGCGATCAACAATCGGGGAGAGATCGTCGCTGAAGGGCAGCCTGGCGACGGGAGTTCGCATATAGTCGTGCTGATCCCGTGCGACGAGAATCATCCCGGCGTCGAGGGCTGCGACTACAGCCTGGCGGATGGGGCTGCGGCGGCACAAAGCTCTCGCTACGCTCCCAGCGGAACGCGGCGTTCTCCGACGTCGCGGTGGAGCAACCGGTATCGCATGTCCGGCCTCGGAGCTTCGAAACCGGAATAGTTGCTACCGCACATTACTTTACACCGGGGCGGAACTCGACTATCCGCTCCGCCTTTTTTCCCAGCTATTAGAGTTTTTCAGCAGACTGTAAGGCCGAACTCACAACAAAGCAGTGACCGCAGCACTGAAGCGCTCCACCGCATCACGCCAATACCGGGCGTGGTGGGGACCCCGGAACTGCGCTACCCAAGATCAAGTGCGGAATCGAGTTTTCCCGCGGGCTGCCAAAGCCTACTTCGCCGTCACCAGCGAATGCGTGATGGCATGGACCGAGAGGGCGATGCGGTTTTGCACGCCGACTTTACGCATCAATTTCGCGACGTGCGCTTTCACCGTGCGTTCTTCGATGCCTAGGGCTGAGCCGATCTCTTTGTTGGAGCGGCCGGCTACCAGCATCTCGAGAACTTCTTTTTCGCGGTCGGTGAAGGTAACCCGGCCAGCGGGGAAGATGCGGCCCGGGGATGCGCTTACGCGCTCGATGAAAGTCGAGAGCACGCGGCGCGGAGCCCACACCGAACCTTGATGGACGATGCGCAGGGCCTGGATAAATTCAGCGGGTGAGGCGGCTTCGTCGACGTAGCCCTTGGCGCCGGCCGCGATGGCTTTGAGGACGCTTTCATCGTCCATGCCAGAGCCGGTTACGATGATGCGGAGGTCGGGCCGGGCGGCTTTCATGCTGGCCATGGTGTCATACAGGTTGTGGCCGCCGCGATTGCCGAGCAGGACCAGATCGATACTCTGCAACTGGCCCAGGTCGGGCAGCGAGGCAGAGACCAACTCCAGATCGGGTTCGGTATCAAAGAGGGCGCGGAATCCCACAAACCGCAGCGGATCGCTCTCCACTACGGCGACGCGTATTAGCGGTTTTTTGGCGACGGCGACGGCAGCTTTCATTCGGGTTTCCCTGTTAGGATTGCATCCTGTTTAAGCTTGCCTGAACTAGCCAAGAATTGGAACGATTGGCAATCGAATCAAATTACGGGGGTAACCCCCCAAATCAGGCCAGCAGAGGAGGCTTGCGATGAGCCGAAGGCGGATGCAGCGGTATGGTGCGGGGATCCTGGCGGTGGGCATGATGGGAATGGGGCTGCCGATGGGGCAGGCGCAAGCGCCCGCGGCAGCGCAACCTTCCGGGGCGTATCAGCCGAAGTTTGCGGGCGACCCGGCGCGTTCGGAATCGGAAGCGCAGGCGCTCGGCTACATGCGGACCGTGCTTCGGGCGCAGCACGCTTACAAGAAACGGCACAACAAATACGCGGAGTCGCTGGAGGCGCTGGCGGGAACCGGATCCTTTACCAAGCGCATGGCGCACTCGACCGATCGCGGGGATTACACGGCCAGCTTTCGTCCGCACTTTGGATCGCAACACGACGGGTTTGCGTTCACCATGACGCCCAAGCAGATGGACAGCGAGCACCGCTCGTTTTACGCGGAAGACGATGGGGCCATTCATGCGGACGATCAGAAGCCGGCGGATTTGGATTCTCCAAAAGTGAGGTGAACGTCGTGGGGTGGAGGGAGGGGGCTCGCTCGTCCAAGGTTTGGTGGTCGGGCGGGGACGCCCGGCTCTGCACTGCTCGTTCAATTACTTGACGCGCGCCGATCTTTGATCTCTTCGAGATGGTGCCGCAGGCGCTGCAAGACTGCCTCCCGCTCGGCGTTGCTCAGGTTCTGCTGGAGTTCTTGCAGGGCGAAGTGGATGACGTCGTGGTGATGGATTTCCTCCGGGGCAACATCGCTGCTTAGTTCCAGCCAGATGCCGTGCAGCAGGTCGATCTCCTTGGGCGTGAGCCGCGGCAAGTGCGGGCCGAGATAAAAAACATGTTCCTGGCCGGTCGGGAAATAGATCTCGAGAGTCAGTCGTGGCTTGGGATCGGACAGGCGCTCCCACGCCAGGCCAGCGATTCGGGCCTCCTCAATTACCGGCCGCGTGGGGGACGGGCCCAGCACCACGACGGCAGACTGCAAGCTCTGGGCAGCGCGCAAGATGGCGTCCCACTTTTCGCTGGCGGCGGCAACCGCCAGATGGATGGTCTTCCCTTTTTTCTCGGCCAAGGAAAGGGCGCGGGTAAAGAGCTCTTGTTCTTCCAAGCTGAAAAGCTGCTCCGGCGCCAGTTCGTACTCGCCCGATTCCGCGCGTCCGAGAAATCGCATGTGGAGCACCACTACATCCTGCTTGCGAGGATCGACGCGATCGAGTATCGCCCCCAGGTTATAAAGCGTGTTGTAGTTGCGGACCATCACCAGGACATTGCCGGGGCGGACTCCGAGCCCTCGCGGGGTGAGGTCGTCGCCCGGTTCGAGATTGAACTGGTCAAGCTGGCTATGGTCCGCCGCGCCGCGCTTGGTTATCTTTTCGGAGACTTCGAAAACGATGAAGAAAATTACGGTGAAAACCAGACCAGAAACGGTGGCGACTTGCTTGGTGAAAAGATTGATGACGCACAGCGCGACCAGCGTAACCGTAATGAGGCCCAAACCTATCGGGATCTCGATGCCCCCAACCGTCAGGTTGAGAGGCACGCGGAATTCCCGCTTCCCAGGCTGCTTGTAGCGCAGCACCAGCACGGCCAGGCCTTTCATGGCGAAGCTCCACATCACGCCGAAGGCATAGGCCTCGCCGAGCACGAAGATATTGCCTCGGCTCAGGAGAATGGTGAGGAGTTGCAAGCCCACGACCAGATTCAAAATGCGATACGAGGTCCCGAAGCGGCGGTGGGGGCGGCGAAACCAGTGGGGGAGAATGCCATCTTCGGAAACGCGATTGAGGACTCCGTTCGAGCCCACAATGGCGGTGTTGACGGCTCCGGCCAGCATCAAAACTCCGACCACGACGACGAAAGCGCGGAAGGCCAGTCGCACAGTTATGGGGCCAACCAGGTACATCGCCAGCCCGCCGATGGGGTTGTCGAAGAAATTCTGGCGGACCGCGTCGGGGATGATCATGACCGCGAAAAACGAAACCCCGGCGGTGAAAATCAAGCTGTAGAGAAAAATGACGAAGCCCGCTTTTTCCAGATTGCGCAGCTTGGGAGACTCGATCTCGCGGTAGACCTGGGCCATGGTCTCCTCGCCGCTCATGGCCAGCACAGAGTGACCGAGGCCGACTAAAATGCCGATCAGTCCGACGGTGTAGGGCAGCGAGGTGTGTTTGAGCCAGCCCAGGGCATCGTTCGAGTAGACCAGATTCGACAGCCGCGGCAACTGCGGAACATGAGCCCCCCGCGCCCAGAGGGTATAGCCGCACCAGATTAGCATCATGACCACCATCACGGTGGTGACGTACATGATGCGCAGCGCTTTTTCACTGGATTCGGGGATGCCTTTGACGTTCTCCCACCAGAAGTAGATGGTCACCACGGCGGCGAAGACGGCCGCGGTGCCGTCCACGGGAAAAGCGAAATTGAGGTGGAAATACTGCAGGAGTTCGTTCAGCAAACCCACCAGGTAGAGGCCCGCCGACACGCCGCTGATGGGTCCGGTCAGGATGTAGTCGAACATGAGCGCCGAGACCGAGAACTTGGCCAAGGTGCCGCCCATGGCCTCCTTCACCACGCGATACACGCCGCCGCGCACAAACATGCTGCAGCTCTCGATATAGACCGAGCGGACGGCATAGGAGAGCAACATGATGGCGAGGATGAACCAGGGAGCGGTTTTCCCCACGAAGTGTTCGGCAATGGAGGGCGCATAAAAAGCGGACGAGCCCATGTCGTTGAGCACGACCGCTGCCGCCCGCCAGAAGGAGATAAAGGCGAGCATGGCAGTCGTGGCCACCAGCACCCGTTGCGTGCGCGGTCCCGTCAGCGCTGGCGGAGATTGCTTAGCAGTATGGTTTTCCATTCCCCTGTTTCACTAGTCTCGGATCGACCTACCTCTGACCAAAACTATTTCAGCCGTGGATCGCGCAACACGCCGCGGCAGAAATGCAAGAAACGCGAATTGTTTATGCTATCCGATAAGAGCAAAGTAGAACAGCATCGAAATGGCCAGGAATGGACTGCGCTCCGCCAGCAGTGTGCCAGACGAGCAGTACGCAAACCAGGAAATCGTCCCGGTGCCGCGTGATTGCAAAACGACTTTGCTATGCTTGCGCGTGCGGCAAATCCATTCCAGCGCGTGGGGACTTGTTCTGCTGTCGGCAGTCCTGCAGGTTGCGATCTTTCCGCTGCCGGGATTGTACTGGCTGTGCTGGGTGGCGGTGGCTCCACTGCTGGTCGCGCTTCTGCGGGCGCGCGCTCCGGAAACTCTGCAACTGGACGGTCATCGTCAGGCGCGCTTGCCCGCCACGCCGTGGCAAGGATTCGTACTGGGCTACGTCTGTGGAATCTTCTGGTACCTGGGAACCTGCTACTGGGTGTACGGGACCATGAAGCAATACGGCGGCGTGCCGGCGCCGGTCGCGGTGCTGATCCTGATTCTGGCGGCCATGCACGAAGCGCTCTATCACGGGCTGTTTGGGTTGCTGGTGGCTGTGGTTGCAGGACGCGATGGCTCGCAGCGGCGCGCGCTGGCGGCTGCTCCATTTCTTTGGGTGGCGGCGGAATTCGCCCTGACGCGGATTTCGGCCTTTCCGTGGGAGCTCCTCGGCTATGCGCAAACCGCGAACCCGGCACTGACGCGGCTGGCCACGCTGACCGGGGTGTACGGGCTGTCCTGGGAAATCATGCTGGTGAACAGCGTCTTCGCGGCGGCATTCCTGGTGGTCCGCGAGCGGCGTAGATGGCTGCTGCTGGCGGCGGGTGGAGCGGCGGCAATCCTGCAAGCGGGGCAGTGGATTGTGCCCCCGCCCGCTGCTGCGGACCACACGGCGCTGCTGGAGCAGCAGAACATTCCCATTCAGGCGAACTGGACGCGGGACTATTTTGAAAACACACTGCTGGACTTGACGAGCCGAAGCGTGAAAGCGGCAGGGGACGCGCGGCCGGTGGGGAAGGCCGATCTGACGATCTGGCCGGAGTCGCCATCGCCGTTTTACACCAGCGATCCGCTGTTTCAGAACGCGGTCGGCGCGATGGCGCGCCAGGCTCAGACCTGGGTGGTGGCCGGTTCGATTGGAGTCGAGCCGGCGATGCACAGCGGCGGCCAGGAATCAAGAGTGTTTAATTCGGCGGCGCTGGTCAACCCGCAAGGCGAGTGGGTTGGCCGGTACGACAAGGTGCACCTGGTGCCGTTCGGAGAATATCTGCCCTTCCCGCGCCTGTTTTCATTTGCGGGAGGCCTGACGAAAGAGGTGGGAGAATTTTCGCGGGGCACTTCACGCTCGCCACTCGACGCGGGCAGCCGGCGGCTGGGAGTGTTCATCTGCTACGAGTCGATCTTTCCCGGCGAAGTGCGGCAATTCGCCGCCCAGGGCGCGCAGGTATTCGTCAACATTTCGAACGACGGCTGGTACGGCGACAGCGGCGCCTGGAAACAACACCTGCAGCAAACCGAGATGCGCGCCATCGAGAACGATCGCTGGGTGCTGCTTACGACCAATACTGGATTGACGGCGGCGATCGATCCCGCGGGAAGAGTGGTGGCGCAGCTTCCACGCAAAGAACGAAGCGTGCTGATGGCGCCGTACGCGCTGATTTCCGGCACCACGTTTTACACCCGGCACGGCGACTGGTTCGCATATCTGTGTGCGATAATTTCAGCAGGCGCGCTGCTGGCGCGTTGGGTGTTTGCTAATCGCGAGCCATAAGCCGAGCGAGATAAGCCGAGTGATAACAAATGTTGGATGAACTGGAACAGCAATACACTTCCTTAAAGACCAAGGTTCACGACCTGCGGGAGTATCTTTGACGCCGGTAAACTGCGCCAGCAATTTGCCGAAATAGAAAAGCAGGCGTCGGATCCCAATCTGTGGTCGAATCCTGAAAAATCTCAGCAAGTGATGCGCGAGCGCAAGCGCCTGGAAAGCGTGTTGACGCTGGAAGGCGACCTGGAGCGCCGTACCGGCGACATCGCCGCCTATTTCGATTTGGCCGGCGAGGGCGAAGACGTCTCGGTCGACTTGCAACGCGAGTTGGATGATCTTGGCGAACTGGTGGATCGCGTCGAAACCGAGACGCTGCTTTCGGGAGCGAACGACGGCCTGAATGCGATCATGACGATTCATCCCGGAGCGGGTGGAACCGAGTCGCAGGACTGGGCCGAGATGCTGCTGCGCATGTATCTGCGCTGGGCCGAGCGGCAGGGATTCAAGACCGAGATGTACGATTACCAGCCCGGAGAAGAAGCGGGAATCAAGTCCGCGACATTTTCTGTGATCGGCCAATATGCGTTCGGGTATTTGACCAGCGAGATCGGGGTGCACCGGCTGGTGCGGATTTCGCCCTTCGATCAGGCGAAGCGGCGGCATACGTCGTTTGCCAGCGTGTATGTTTCTCCCGAAATTGACGACAGCATCGAGGTCAACATCAAGCCGGATGACATTCGGATTGACACTTGCCGCTCGAGCGGCAAGGGCGGACAGCACGTGAATACGACCGATTCGGCGGTGCGGATCACGCACATCCCGACGGGCCTGGTCGCCAATTGCCAGAATGAGCGCTCGCAGCATAAAAACAAAGAGAAGGCGATGAGCATGCTGCGCTCGAAGATCTATGAATTCGAACTGGAGAAGAAGCGCGAGGTCACGAAGAAGATTGAGGATTCGAAACTGGATATCGATTTTGGTTCGCAGATCCGGTCGTATGTGCTGCAACCTTATCGCATGATCAAGGATCACCGCACCAAGCTGGAGATTGGCGATGTGGATCGCGCGATCGATGGCGATCTGCGGCCGCTGATGCAGGCGTATCTGCGGATGCGGCGGGGCGAGAAGAAGAGCTAGCTGTCAGCCATCAGCCATCAGCCGTCAGGAAGACCCGCGAAGAGATCGCGGGCGAACACCCTTCATGGATCGAGGTTGGAGCCGTTGACGAGAACAGGCAAACGGAAATCGCTAGAACCTCCGGCGCTTGGAGTTCGCTCGCAACGCGCTTTTCGCTATGCGGCGGAGAAGCATGCGGTGCTGACGTGGAAGCAGACGGTAAGCTTTGGAAATTGCCTGCCGGTTTCCCTCCGGGTCGTTGGCTTATTGGTTTTCTTGACCTGCGTATTGACGGGATGCCACGACACTCGTAGCGAATACTTCTACCCCACGTTGACCTCTGCTGAAGAAGATGGAGCAATTGATCGCAGATGGTTACCCGATTTCTTGCCGGAAAGTTCGCACACGATCCGCGTTGTAGGGGACTTGTCACCCGCTAGAGTCTGGTGTGCATTTGAATTCCGGCCATCTGACCTAGATCGCCTGTTGAAAGACGCCAAGAAAGTAGATGTGTTGGATCCGTCTGTGAGCCACGTGCCCGATCCAGACAAGCAATGGTGGCCGATTGTACTCAAGGGTAATCTCGACGTTGGGAAGATCGAGAAGGCTGGGTTTCGACTTTATACAATCGAGACACCCGAGACCTCCGTCACCACTACGATATGGCTCTTTGCCATCGACATGTCGAATGGCCACGGTTTCTTCTTTAACAGGAGCAAAGGGGATTAACCAGGTGAAGACAACAAGAGATCTCCGCCCGCCTCGTCTTGGCCCCCGCCTGCAGCGGGCCTTCCGCTATGCCGCCGAGAAACACTACGGACAGACGCGGAAGCAATCGGCGGTGCCTTATCTTTCGCACCTGATGGCGGTGGCGTCGCTGGTGTTGGAAGCGGGCGGCGACGAGGACATGGCGATCGCGGCGCTGCTCCACGATGTGGTCGAAGATTGCGGGGGCATGCCGAGGCTGCGCGAAATCCGCAAACAGTTTGGTCCGCGGGTGGCGAAGATTGTGGAGGGTTGCACGGATTCATTCGGCGAGCCGAAGCCGGAGTGGGTGGAACGGAAGAAGGGTTACCTGCGCGAGGTGAAACACGCCGGGGTGGAGACGCGGTTGGTTTCGGCGTCCGACAAGCTGCATAACGTCCGCACGATTCTGGCGGATTACCGGCAGCACGGGGAAGCCATCTGGACGCGGTTCACGGGAAAGAGGGAAGGCACGCTTTGGTACTATCGCGCGTTGAGTGACGAATACCGACGGCGCCGTCCGAACCGCATTACGCGGGAACTCGAGATTGCGGTGGCGCAATTGGAGCGGGCGGTCGGCCTGAAACCGCGGGCATCGAAAGGTGCCCGAAAGAGTGCGCTGCAGAGTGCGCGAAAGAGTTCACGAAGAAGTTCGCGAAGAACGGCGCAGCGAATTCCGGGAGATGAATGATGCCCCGCATGATTGATCTGGTCCGCAGTTCGCGGCTTCCGTCGAATCTGATGCAATTCGCGGCGTGCGGAGCCCTTTCGGCGCCGCCCGGCGAGACGATTGAGATTCTGGTTCATCTGGCGCTCCATAACCATTTGTTTGGTGCTCAGGCAGGTTTGACGCTGGCCGGTTGGGACGAAAAGGCCAGCCGGGCCGCGGCTGCCGATCCCCAGACCAGCCCCGAGGTGCTGAGGTATTTCGTTGACATGGAAAATCTGCGGACTTGTCTATTGCCGGCGTTGGCGGAGAATCCATCAGTCAGCGAAGAGGCGCTCGACCGGCTGGCGATGTCGGGATCGCGCCCGATCGTGGAAATTTTGTTGAAGAGCCGGCGCGTGATGAACTCTCCGCGATTGTTGGAGGCGTTGCAGTCGAATCCCAACCTGCAACCGAATGAACTCGCCGAAATTGAAAAGAAGCCGGCGGCATTGGAGAAGAGTCCGGAAGCCGACGCCCCTGAATCCGGCGCAGTCGAAGCGGAACCACCGGATGAAGTCCTGGAAACCACAGTCACCAAGTATCTGGAGGAGAATGCGGCGGAGCTGGCAGCCGAAAAAGACAAACCCTTCGAGCCCATAGGGATGGCGCACGAAGAAATCGCACACCAGGGCGCGGGTGGCGAGGCGGCGGGTGCGGTCGAGCCGCAGGCGGCTGCGGCCACGGCCGGCACAAGCGCCGACGCGGCCAAAATTGCAGCGGAGAAATCAGCGATGGCCGCCGCGGGAAAGACAGCGGCCGCCTTAGCCGCTCTTCATGCCACAAAGCATCCGCATCCGGGCCATGAGCAACGGCGCGACAGCACGCTGCAGAAGATTGCCAAACTCGACATCAAGGGACGGATCTCGCTGGCCATGCGTGGCAGCAAGGAGGAGCGGTCGATTCTGGTTCGCGACGGCACCAAACTTGTTGCGCTGGCGGTACTGGAGTCGCCCAAAGTTTCCGATGGCGAGGTGGAAGGCTTTGCGCTGCAGAAAAATGTGCTGGAGGCGGTGCTGCGCGCGATTCCACTGAAACGGCGATTCGCAAAGAATTACAGCATCATGCGCAACTTGGTCTACAACCCGCGCACCCCGCTCGATCTCTCGCTGGGATTGATGAAGAACCTGCTCATTCACGATCTGAAGAATCTGTCGGCGAACAAAGAGGTCTCGGACACGATTCGCAAACTGGCGCTGCGAATGTTTAAGCAGAAGATTGATAAGAAGGGCTGACGGTCGCTGGTCGTCGGTCGTTAGTCGTTGGCCCTGTAGAGACGGGGCTTGCCCCGTCTCCGCCGATCGCGACAACGTTGCGCGGAGGGAGACGCGGCAAGCCGCGTCTCTACGGGAAGATAGGCACGGGAAGATAGGCAGTCAAAGTGACGCAATCTGATCCGATTTACGAGCTCTTATCGCGGACGAAGACGATTGCCGTGGTTGGCTTGTCGGAGAGTCCGCTGCGTGCGAGTCACGGCGTTTCCGCGTACATGCAGGCCGCAGGATACAAGATCATCCCCGTGAATCCGCAGATTGCAGAGGCGCTGGGGGAGAAGGCGCATCCATCGTTACTCGAAATTCCGCTCGAAGTGGCGAAGACGATTGACCTGGTCGATGTCTTTCGCCGGCCCGAGTTCGTGGATGAGATTGTCGAACAGGCGATTCAGTTGAAAATTCCCGCGATCTGGCTGCAGGAAGGCGTGATCAACGAGGACGCGGCGGAGAAGGCGCGAAAGGCTGGAATGTTTGTAGTGATGGACCGCTGCATTTTGAAAGAACACGGGGCGCGGTTCGGGTAGCATCTCGCATCAGGCGTTCGCGCTCGAACCTGCTTCCGCTTCGCGCGCTCCCACCATGATCACCGTGGCATCGTCGCGCAGCCCAGTTCCATTCGTAAATCTTCTGACATCGGCGAGCAGGCTATCCGGCGTGACGTCCGGCGATTGTATCTGGGCGAGCAGCCGGTCGGCACCGTATTCTTCGCCGGAATCGATTTCCGCCTCGGTGATTCCATCGGAATAGAACGCGATGCGCGAATGCTCGCCTAGCGTCACTTCCGTTTCCGAGAACTTGCTGGCGGAAATTCCCAGCGGCAAGCCGTGCTCGTGATTGATCCAGCGGTGTCCGGAAGGCTCGACCAGCAGCGGCGCCAGATGGCCGGCGCTCGCGATCCGCATCACGCGGCTCGCCGGGTCGAGTTCGGCATACACCATGGTGACGAAGCGGCCGCTGGGAAAATCCTCGATCATCAATTGGTTGAGGCGGGTTAGAACCTCGGCGGGCCCAGAGCCGGTTTGCGCGAGGGACCGCAGCATGCCGCGCGTGGCCGACATCAGAAGCGCCGCTGCCGTGCCCTTGCCGGAAACATCGGCGAGCACCAGGCCCCAACGTCCATCGTGCAAAGGAATGAAGTCATACCAGTCGCCGCCGACCGAGCCTGCCGGAATCGAAAGCCCGGAGACACAGAACCCTGGGATCAGAGGCGAGCTGCGCGGCAACAGAGCCTGCTGAATCGAGCGCGCTTCCTCGGCCTCGCGGCTCATGCGCTCGCGCTGTTCGCGCTCATTGCCAAAGCGCCGCGCGTTATGTACCGCGACGGCGACATGGGCGCACAAGCCTTGCAGCAAGCGCAGTTGATCGGGGCAGAAAGCGTTGAGCTCGCAATGGGAAGCGGTGAAAACTCCGACCAGATCGCCCTCGCGTTGCAGCGGGATGGCGACTTCGGAGCGCGTATCCGGCTCGCAAGCCATGTAGTAAGGGTCGCGGGTAACATCGGGAGCGTAGTGCATTTTGCCAGTGGCCGCGACATGTCCCACCATTCCGTCGCCTATCTGGAGGCGATGGCCCTTGCCGTGAACGGTGCAGCCTCGAACGCCGGCTAGCACGAAATCAGGATTTTCAGGGTCGCGCAGATAGAGGTTGATTTCGACGCAACCGAGCGACGCGGCAACCTCGTCGACGATTCGGGGAACGAGGTCTTCGATGTTGAGAGTCGAGGTGATGCGCTGGGCGAACTTTTGCAGACGCACCAGTTCGGCGATTCTGAGCGCGGACGGTTCGAGCAAAGGCTGAGTGGAGAAGCCGAAATCCATGAGCGGGCTGGTGGCCATGCGAAACCTTCCTGCCGGTCGTTTGCAACTGTTCTATGAGATGGCAAAAATCAGGTTTCAGATTCTCTTTTTGTTCGGCTCCCGGTGGGACTTGACGTTGGGTTTGATGCTTGGTTTGGCGCGGGCTGCTTGAGCCGTTTGATTTCTTCCAGGCGCTCGCGAATTCGCTTTTCCACTCCTTCATTCGTCGGGCGATAGTACACGCGGTTGCGGAGACTGTCGGGCAGGCACTGCATGTCGGCGACCTTATTTGCGGTGTCGTGTGCGTATTGATAGTCCTTGCCGTAGCCGAGGCCTTTCATCAGGCTGGTGGGGGCGTTGCGCAGGTGCAGCGGGACGGGCTCGGCAGCGGTTTGCTCTACATCCTGCAGAACCGCGCCGTAGGCGGTGTAAAGCGCGTTCGATTTTGGCGCGACCGACAGATAGACGACCGCTTGCGCGAGCGCGAGGTTGCCTTCGGGCATGCCGATGAAATCGACGGCGTCGCGCGCGGCCATGCACAATGCCAGCGCAGTCGGTTCGGCGAGGCCGACGTCTTCAACCGCCATGCGGACGACGCGGCGGGCGATGTAGAGCGGGTCTTCTCCGGCTTCGAGCATGCGAGCGAGCCAGTAGAGGGCGGCGTCGGGGTCGCTGTTACGCACCGATTTGTGCAGCGCGGAGATGATGTTGTAATGCTCTTCGCCGCCTTTGTCGTAGAGCAGAACCCGCTTCTGCAGGGCCTCCTGGATGGTGGCTGCGGTGATCGTCGTGGTTGCGGCGGGAGACGCGGCAAGCCGCGTCTCTACAGTTAGGGCGGCGGCAACCTCTACCACGTTGTAGGCGGCGCGGGCGTCTCCGCTGGAGTAGGCGGCAATCTTGCGAAGACTCTCGTCAGTGGCTTCGAGATGCATCTGGCCGAGGCCGCGCTCGGTATCGCTGAGCGCTCGGCGCAGTAGAGCGACAATTTCGTCTTCGGTCAGCGGCTTCAGCACATAGACGCGGCAGCGTGAGAGCAGCGCGGAGTTGATTTCGAACGACGGATTCTCGGTGGTGGCGCCGATCAGGCGAATGCTGCCTTTCTCGACATGGGGCAGGAAAGCATCCTGTTGCGCCTTGTTGAAGCGGTGAATTTCGTCGACGAAGACGATGGTGCGGGTGCCGTACTGGCGGGCGCGGTCGGCGTCGCTCATGACCTGCTTGATTTCCTTGATGCCGGCGAGCACGGCGGAAAACTCGATGAAGTCGGCCTTGGTGATGCGGGCAATGATCTTGGCGAGTGTCGTCTTGCCGGTGCCCGGAGGGCCCCAGAAGATCATCGAGGTGGGATCGTCGCGCTCAATCTGCACGCGCAGCGGCTTGCCCGGGCCGACCAGGTGCTCCTGTCCTACGAATTCATCGAGCGTGCGCGGGCGCATGCGGTCGGCCAGCGGGCGCGCGCCGCGCGCGGACTCGTCTTGGTTCGGGATGGAAGCGAATAGGCCCATTGAGGAAGTTAAAAGTCAAAAGTCAAATTGCAGAAGTAAAGCCTCCGGGTTTGAGTATCGGTTATTTCCGCCGTACGAGTCGAACTTTGAGATTTTACTTCTGCATTTTGACTTTTGACTTCTGACTTTTTGCGGCTTCATACAACACGATACTCGCGGCGACTCCGGCGTTGAGCGATTCGACTGGCGCGGCTTGCGGGATGGCCATGGTTTCGTCCATTTCGCGCGCGATTTCACGGGATAGGCCGGCGCCTTCGTTGCCAATAAAGAGGGCGAGCGGCAGAGTCCAGGAAATTTGGGGCAGCGGAGTTCCCTGGTGCGATGAAGTTGCGAGCAGGCGAACGCCGCTCGCGCGCAGTAGCGTGATCAATTCCGCGGAAGAGATCCGCAACCAAGGCAGGCGGAAGATCGAACCCGCCGACCCCCGCAGAACTTTCGTATTGTACGGACTGACGGTTCCTTCGGTCAGAAAAATTCCGGCGGCGCCAAAGGCTTCGGCCGAGCGCAAGATGGTGCCCAGGTTGCCGGGGTCTTGCAGGCCCGCAGCCACGACGAACGGGCCGTGGCTCGAGCGGTCGAGCAGTTGAGCGGCAGAGTAAGCCGGCAGTTTGAGCAGGGCCGCCACGCCCTGTGGCGCGTCGCTCGGCACGATCGAGTTGAAGAGCGCATCCGGCAACACGAGGGTTTCGGTACGCGCGCCGATCTGGGGCAGAAGTTTTTCGGCGAGAGGCCGTGCCGATTCGCTGAAGAATACGCTCTCCACATGCTGGCCGCTGCGCAATGCTTCTTCGAGCAGCTTGATGCCTTCGATGGCACACTCGCCCTGGGCGGTCGGCTCGGCGCGGCGGAAGGCGAGCCGCAATTCCTTCAGCCTCGGGTTGTGTCGGCCGGCGACGGGACGCAAACGGTCCGCTGGACTGTCAGTTCGCGCGGCCTTCGCGTCTTGCTTCATGGGTTGGTTCCAAGATCAGGATGTATGGTACATTTCATTGTTTGCACGGACAATCTTTATACCGACAATGTCATAAGCCGACAATCGGGAAGGAACCAGAGTGCGCGCGGAAATCCTGAAAATTGATGCGGTAACGCCCGAAGCTTCGCTGATCAAGTACGCCGCCGAGCAGATTCAAGCCGGGCAGGTGCTGGGCATGCCGACCGATACGTTCTATGGACTAGCGGCGGACCCGTTCAACCTGCGCGCGGTGGAGCGCGTGTATGAAATCAAATCGCGCTTGCGGCACAAACCGCTCTCGCTGCTGATCGAGAACGTGGACCAGGCGGAAGAATTTGCGGGTCCCTTGCCCGACGATTTCCATCTTCTGGCGCGGCGTTTCTGGCCGGGGCCGCTCACCATGATTGTGCCGGCGGCGTCGCATCTGCCGCTGAAGGTAACCGCGAACACGGCGAACGTAGCCCTGAGGGTGCCGGCGGCTGCGATCCCGCTGGCGGTGGTGCGGGCGGCGAAAATTCCGATCACGGCGACCTCCGCCAACCTGAGCGGCGCCAAGGAATGCACGACCGCCGAGGAGGTGCAGGAACAGTTGAAAGGCCGCATCTCGATGATCGTGGACGGTGGGAAGTCACCGCGAACCATTTCATCGACCATCGTGCACTTCAAGCAAGACGGTACCTGGCAGATTTTGCGCGAAGGCGCGATTCCCACCAAGGATATTATCGAAGCATTATCGTGAAACAGGTCTCAGGTTTCAGGTCTTAGGAAAGACGTTCTATAAACTTGTTGACATCATAGGCAGGTGGGATTTGGATTTCCTTCGATCTGCGGTCTGTTCTCCCTTTTGAAACCTTGAAACCTGGCTCCAAATTCATGCGCCTCGGACCGCTCCTGTTGCTGGCAGCGGTGGGAGCGCTGTTGCTGTTTTTTGGCGTTACCGGATCGCGCATCGTGGGGGCGGCCGCCGAAGCGCCCGCGAAAAAAGCGGATGTGATCGCTATTTTCGGAGCGGCCGAGTATGCGGGCCGTCCTTCGCCGGTGTACCGCGCGCGCCTCGATCACGCGTACGAACTGTTTCAGAAGGGAATGGCGCCGGTGGTGATCACGACCGGCGGGTCGGGACAGGACCCGGACTTCAGCGAGGGCGGCGTGGGGCGGGACTATCTTTTGCGACGCGGAGTTCCAGAGCAGGCTCTGATCGCGGAGACGCAGGGCTCCGATACGGCGCAGTCGGCGGCGCGGGTCGCCAACATCATGCGCGCCAACGGCATGCACAGCTGCATTGCGGTGAGCGATGCGTATCATGTATTCCGCATTCGCGCCTTGCTGGAACACGAAGGCGTGCAAGTGGAGTTGGCTCCTCGGCCAGAGTCGCGTCCGCATCCGCTGTGGGCGCGGTTCGAGGCGGTGATGCGCGAGGCGGCAAGTTACCTGGGGTGGAAGCTTGGGATGACTTAGAAGCAGCTACTGGCTTCTAGCTACTAGCTTCTGGCATTCGCTGGCAGCTAGGAGCTAGGAGTTGCCCCTCTACCATCCCATTTTCTCCCGCAGGCTGGTGACATGCGCCACATGATGGCGTCCGTGCCAGGAGTAGAGTGCGAGAGTTTTTTCCAATGACATCGGGCCCAGTTCAGGATGGCGGAAGGTCCGTTTCCATTCCGCGCCGGTGAACTCGCGGAGCATCAGCATCCAGCGCTGGTGCAGGGAATCGAGCAAGGCGAGCGACACGTCGATGGGGGCGTGCTTGGCCTCGGGCAACTCGGCCCAGAGGTTCTCCATGTAGGGCTTGATGGTGGGCTCGTCTTCGGTGAGCGCGAGTTTGAAACGAATGTAAGAGTTCATGTGGCTGTCGGCGACGTGATGGGCCACCTGGCGCGGCGTCCAGCCGCCATCGCGGTAAGGAGTATTCAGCTGCTGGTCGGAAAGTCCTCGGAGCGCGGCACGCAAGCGCGCGGGAGTCTGCTCAATGTCGGTCAGGCACTGCTGTTTCTGCTCTGCTGTCAGTGGGCCACTGTAGGAAAACTTTCCGATGGGATAGCGCGGGTCAGACATGAATACTCCTCCGCGTGGGTAGATGACTTCGGGGCGAAAAGCGGTGCGGAAAAAACGACTAGCGCACCATGGCCAGGATGCGGACGGGGGCTGCGCCAGGTTTCTTGATCGTCGTCTTTGCCGGGGCGACGATGATGAGCGAGCCGGTCGCAGGCAGCGAGGTGAAGCGCGCGGCTCCTTCGAGCACATAGCTGCCATGCAGCGCGAGTTGCCGCGCCAGGGTGCGGTCGGAAGTCAAATCCACAGGCGTATCGACAGCAAAGGCAAAGCCGATCGTGTAGCGAGCGTCGACGAGGAACAGAGCCGCGTCGCGAGCAATGGGAAACGGCGCGGTTGACAGATCATTCGTTGCCAGAGCGTCGTGCGAGTCGGCGCGGCGGATGGCGACGACGGCCCCTTGCGGAATCGCACCGTGCTGCGCTTCCCAAGCGGCGATGTCGTCGAGAGAAATCTGGGGGCCGACGTCGGGTGCTCGGTTCAAATCCACCACTACCAGCGGGGCGATCAGGCGATCCGGCGGAATCTGGCCCGCGGTCCAAGTCCCGGGAATCAGCGTGGCGGGAGCAATGATAAGGGTTCTCGACTCCGTGGTCGTGGCCTGAGGCGCCGCCGCAGTTTGCCCATCGGTCAGGTCCACCACGTGCGAATAGCGATCCGGCTGCTTCGGACCGGGGCGCCGGTCGGCGAACAGCAGAATGGCGAGCACCAGAGCATAGGCGATGATGAAACTGCGGATTCGCATTCAAGTCCTGATGGAACTAGGTATGACGCAAGTTCTGCCTGTATTGTTGCCCGCGGGGGAGCGAAGTTCAACCCACGGTTGTACATGACCCCTGATAAGCTTCAAATACTGAGGCGACTGGTCCGACGCCGGGCGACGCGACTGTGAGGCGGTGGATCGCAGGCTGCCGCGGACGGGCGAGGCGCCCGTCTCTCCATTAGAACTACCAGCATTCGACTACAAAACTTTGGTTTCCGATTCATCATTTCGGGCAAGACGCCCAAGCGTTAGAATACAGTCAACTCATCCATAGTTCTCCAGGCCCATCGCAATCGCCGATTTCGATTCCGGCTGGGGTGCCTATGCTGCGGGCGGGAACTGAGGATTCAGGGACCGAGGATTCAGAACTAGAGGATCAATGTTCGGCCACGAAGAAAAAGTTTCCACGCTCCGGCTCACCGCCGTGCAGTACGTCGTGCTGTTTATTTTTCTTCTGCTGGCGTACCGGCTGTGGCTGCTGCAGGTGATGCAGAGCAGCGACTACGCGTTGCTGGCGGAGAAGAACCGGGTGCGCAATGTGCCGATTCTGGCGCCGCGCGGCAAGATTCTGGATCGCGAAGGCCGCATCATCGTCGACAACTACCCCTCGTTTTCCGCGCTGCTGCTGCGCGATTCCTCGCGCGATCTTGTGGCCGATGCGGATCTGATTGCCCAAGGCTTGCACCTGAACGCCGACGACGTGCGGCTGCGCATCAAGCGCACCGCATGGATGCCGCAGTACCAGCCGATTTTCCTGAAGGAAGACATCACACCCGACGAATTGGCCTTCATCGAGGCGCACAAGAACGAACTTCCGGAACTTGAAACCATAATGGCGCACCGGCGGCTCTATCCGCGCAACGGCTTTATGGCGCACCTGATCGGGTATGTCGGCGAAGTGACCGAAGACATGCTCAACCAGCCGCAGTTCGAACTCTATAACCCCGGCGATGTGGTGGGCGTGAGTGGAGTGGAGAAGCAATACAACAGCATCCTGATGGGCAAGAACGGATTCCGGCGTGCGATCGTCAACAGCCACGGGCGCGAAGTTGGGCGGCTTGACGAAACGCCCGCCGAACCCGGCAAGCAGCTGAAGCTGACCGTGGACCTGGATTTGCAGATCGCGGCAGAAGAGGCCATCGAAGGCAAGAACGGCGCGATTGTGGCCATGGATCCGCACACCGGAGAAATTCTGGCCATGGTGAGCCGTCCGACTTTCGATCCCAACGATTTCAGGATGAGGATTTCACGGGAAGAGTGGAACAAGCTGATCGACGATCCCGACAAGCCGCTGCTGAACAAAGCGATTCAGGCCCAGCTCGCGCCCGGCTCGACGTTCAAGGTCATTATGGCGACCGCCGGCTGGCAGGAAGGGATTGCCCAAACCCTCCACGTAAACTGTGCCGGGGGCGCCACGTTTTATGGACGGCGTTTTGGATGCTGGGTGAAAAGCGGCCACGGTGCAGTCGATCTGCCGAAAGCGATTTACCAGTCCTGCGATGTTTTCTTTTACACGTTGGCGGAAAAACTTGGTATTGACCGCATCGCAAAATACGCGACCGCCTTTGGATTGGGGCAGAAGACCGGTATCGACCTGCCCAACGAAGTGACCGGGGTGATGCCCTCGGAAGAATGGAAGATACGCAATTTCAAGCAGAAATGGTTTGCCGGAGAAACGATTTCGGTTGGCATCGGCCAGGGCGCGGTGGCGATCACTCCCGTGCAACTGATGCGCGCCGTCGGCGCGATCTCGATGGGTGGCCGCATGGTGGTCCCACACGTGATCAATCCGACGAACCTGCCGCCGGGGTTCGTGGAGACCACGCACTATACGGAAGTGAAAGAAGTTCCGATTGACCCGGAGGGATGGAACACAATTACCGATGCGCTTAGCCGGGTGCTGTTGCCGGAAGGCACGGCTCCGTCGGCGCACATCCCGGGAATCGATATTGCCGGCAAGACTGGGTCGGCGCAGATTGTTTCGCTGGCCCTGCGCGCCAAGCATCAGAACAGCTCGGAGTTCGCTCAGAACGGATGGTTTGTGGGATTTACGCCTCGTCGCAATCCCGACATCATCGTGTGTGTGCTGTTCGAGGGCGGCGAGCACGGGAAACTGGCGGCACGGTTGGCGACCCAGGTGATCAAGGCTTACGTGGATAAACAGCGGCGGCAGCCTACGAAGATGGCGGCAGGCTCGGGCAAGGTGGAAATCGGCAGCCTGTGGACCGATCCCGGCGCTGACGAAGACGGCGTGGACACCGATGGAGACCATTTGCACGGCGGCCGCTTCCTGATTGACGTCGCGCAAAAGAGAGTTCCGTTGGCAGTTGCCGCGCCCGGCGTGCACTGACTGACAACTGACAACTGATAACTGATAGCCAAGCCCTGCTCGTGATACGTTAACTCTGAAAATGAAGGCTGCTGCCCAACTGGCTCTTGACGCCGCATCTGTGCGCGGGGTGACGTATGCCGACGCGCGTGTGGTCGCGACCCGCAACCGCTCGCTGACCACCAAGAACGGGCGCGTCGGTCATGCCTCGGAGTCCGAGTCGCTCGGCATCGGCGTGCGCGTCATTGCGGAGGGCGCTTGGGGATTTGCTGCTTCCGCGGACTTGAGCCGCGCCGCGGTGGAAGCGGCAGCCGCGCGGGCGGTCGAAATTGCGCGAGCCTCGGCACGCGTGAAAAAGGAAGATGTCAGACTGGCTCCCGAACCCGCGGCGGTGGCAGAGTGGACGACTCCCTACAAAGTCGATCCGTTCACCACGTCGGTCGAGCAGAATCTGGATTTGTTGCTGAAGGTGGACGCGGAACTGCGGGCCGTCGCCGGCGTCACGCTTGCCGAAACCGGCATGAACTTTCAGCGCGAAGAATCGTCGTTTCTTTCCTCCGAAGGCGCTCGCATCCATCAGACAAAATATTCGACCGGTGCGGGATACGCCGCGTATGCGTTTGCCGGTTCGGAGATTCAGAAGCGGTCGTATCCGAATTCGTTCGGCGGGCAATGGCAGAACCGCGGCTATGAACTGATCGAAGAAATGAAGCTGGTGGAGAATGCCCGGCGCATCGCCGAAGAAGCCGTCGCGTTGCACCATGCGGACCAATGCACGGAAGGGACGGCGACCATTATTCTCGACAGCTCGCAACTGGGCTTGCAGATTCACGAATCGATTGGGCATCCGATTGAACTGGACCGCGTGCTCGGCATGGAAGCGAATTTTGCCGGCACGTCGTTTCTTACTCTCGAAAAACTGGGGAATCTGCGCTACGCGAGCGATTTGGTCAACGTCGTAGCCGACGCTCGGCAGGAGCACGGACCCGGGCTTGGGACCTTCGCGTATGACGACGAAGGTGTGGCCGCGCAATCGATGCCAATTATTACGAATGGACGCTTTACCGGATATCTGAGTTCGCGCGAGACCGCCCACACCATCGGCGCCTTGCGATCCGGAGGAACGCTGCGCGCCGAAGGTTGGAACCGGCTGCCCATGATTCGCATGACCAACGTCAGCATTCTGCCCGGCGAGCCGCCACTGAGTCTGGAGCAGTTGATTGCCGCGACTGACGACGGCATTTACATGCAGACCAATAAGTCCTGGTCGATTGACGACAAGCGCTACAACTTTCAGTTCGGATGCGAGATCGCCTGGGAAATCAAGAACGGCAAGCGGGCGCGGATGCTGAAGAATCCGTCGTATTCCGGCATCACTACCGAGTTTTGGAATTCGATGGACGCGATCTGCTCGCGTGACGAGTGGACGCTGTGGGGAACTCCGAATTGCGGCAAGGGCCAGCCGCAGCAGGTCGTGGGCACGGGACACGGGGCGAGCCCGGCGCGGTTCCGGAAGATTCGCGTCGGCTCGGCGTATTCGTAGAGACGGGGCTTGCCCCGTCTTTGTTCGCGGCAGGGGAGACGCGGCAAGCCGCGTCTCTACGGGAAATTAGGAATGGTGACCAAAGAACAAGGCGCTGACGTCTTTGACCGGATTCGCCGCCTCTCGTCCGCCGACGAGGTCGAGGCCATCTTTACTGGTTCCCGCTTTGCCCTGACTCGCTTCGCCAACAACACCATTCATCAGAATGTCGGGGAAGAGAACTCCATCGTTTCGATCCGTACGAATTTTGCCGGGCGCACGGCGCGCTCCACTACCAACCAGTTTGACGACGAGAGTTTGCGGCGTGCTGTCACGGCGTCTGAGAGTCTTGCGAGAGTGCAGGCTCCGGACCCGGACTTGTTACCCATGCCTACGGCGGAAGAGGCAAATTCCGGGGACGAGTCCGCGGACAAGAGTGTCCGCGCCACACGATTTTTTGAGCAGACGGCCGCGATTACTCCCGCCGATCGCGCTGAGGTGGTCAGGGGCATCGTGTCCGTTGCGGGTAAACACAAGCTGACGACCGCCGGTATCTACTCGACCTCGCAATCCGGCGAGGGAATCTTTAATTCGCGCGGCTTGGCGAATTGGCATCGGCAGACGTTGGCCGAGATTTCCATCACCATGCTGGGCGGGGATTCTTCCGGCTGGCAGAAACTGAATTCGCCCGACGTGCGCAACCTCGATCCTCGGTGGCTGGCGGAGACGGCGGCACAAAAGGCGGTCGAGTCGGCCCATCCGCGGGAGATTGCGCCGGGGAAGTACACAGTCATTCTGGAACCGGCCGCTGTGCTTGACATTGTTGGCTTTATGTTCTGGGATTACAGCGGTGTGGCGATTCTCGATCAGCGCTCGTTCTTAAACGACCGGATCGGCACAAAACTGTTCGGCGAGAACATCAACATCTGCGATGACGCCGCGCATCCGCTGCAGGCGGGTTCGCCGTTCGATGGCGAGGGAATGCGGCGCCAGCGCGTGCAATTGGTCGAGAACGGAGTGGTCAAGCGCGTGGTGTATGCGCGCGGCACGGCGCGGAAGATGAAGAATTCTGGGTATACGGCCAAGGTCGGCCCCATCGAAGCAACCGGGCATGGATTTCCGCTGCCCAACGAAATGGGCGAGATGCCCATGAACGTTGTTTTCGGTGCGCCCGAGAACCCGCAGAGCGTTGAACAAATGATCGCCTCGGCCGAGCGCGGCGTGTTGGTCACGCGCCTGTGGTACATCCGCGAAGTCGATCCGTACGAGAAGATCGTGACGGGCATGACCCGCGATGGGACATTTCTGGTGGAGAACGGCAAGATTCAGTGCGGTCTGCGCAATTTCCGCTTTAACCAAAGCCTGATCTCGATGCTAAAGAATGTCGAAGCGATGAGCGCCCCGGTTCGCGCCGCTGGAGAGGAATCGTTCGACATGGTGGTGCCGGCGATGAAAGTCAGGGAGTTTAATTTTACGGAAGCCACGAAGTTCTGAGAACCAGCACTTAGCACTTAGCAATTAGCATTTAGCCCTTCCGGTCGATGTTCACTTTTCGCACCAGAGGGCTCAACATTTTTCGGATCTGCGAAAGTTCATCTGCGATTTTTAAGTAGTCGGGTTGCGTGAGGTAGCCCAAGTCCTTGGCGAGCAGCAACTCGTAATCTAGTTCACTTGCCGAGCCGGCCGCGATCTGAAGAAAACGTTGAAACTCGTTATTCCCCATTTTCCCGCAGCCCTCGGCAATATTCGCGCCGATGGAAACTGCGCATCGCCGAATCTGACTCGTCAGGCCATAAAGCTCTTCCCGAGGAAATTTTACTGTTGCCGAATAAATCGCCAACGTGAGCCTGTGAGATCGTTCCCAGACGTGCAAATCATGAAAATCCTTCACGGATGCCTCCAGAGCGCCAGCCAGATGGGCTAAGTGCTAAATGCGAAGGGCTAACTGCTGTCTCTGCAGTGACGGCGCACACAGCACCTCCCCTACGCCCCTAAGTCCCTGTACCACCGGCACTTCGCCGCCTTTGTTCCATGACTTCCGTAACTTTGCATTGCGGATGCCGGGGTGTAATCTCGGCCTGAAATGTGCACATTCTCAGTCGAGTGATGCACGGCAGGAACCGGAAGGAAGGTCGTCGCAAACGTGTCTGAAACCGCCAAGGGAACGGTTGCTGAAAGCAGCAAGAATCGACGGGGTTATACGGACGTGCAAGGCGCGCCGCGCTTTCCCATCAAACTGCCGGTGGCGTTGAAGTCGGCAGACGCCGGGTCTGGAGTCTGGGGAAAGTCGATCGAGACCGAGAACATTTCCGCCAACGGTGTGCTGTTCCGCATGGATGCCGATGTGCCGGTAGGTTCGGCTGTCGATTTTACGATTTCTCTTCCCGCCGATGTCGTCGGCGCGAAAGCCGACGTGCAGGTGGATTGCCGCGGACGGGTGGTCCGCAGTTTTGAAGATGGCGGCCGGCGCGGAGTCGGCGTGGTCATCGATGAGTATCGTTTTGAGCGCCGGTAGTTTTGACGTAGAGACGCGGCTTGCCACGTCTGCCGATCGGCGGCACGCTGCGCGCGACAGGTAGTACGCGACAGGTAGTATGCGAAAAGAGGAGTAATGGGTAGCACTTCGGTCAGCATCGAGCCGGGCGATGGTTCTCAGCCGGACGACGGCAAAGGCACGATCCGCGTGATTGTGGCCGATACCCAGGCCATTTTCCGCGCCGGTTTGCGCAAGATCTTTGCCCTCGAGGACGACATCCGGGTCGTCGGCCAGGCCGAAAGCCTCGAACAAACCGTTGCCGCCATTCAAAAATTCTCCTCCGACGTTGTGATCTTCGAAGCGGCCCTTGCCCCGAATCCACTGGACGCGGTTTCCGATCTTCTCCGGCAAAATGCGAGTTGCCGCTTGGTGGTTGTGCTGCAGGAGCCGGACCAGGAGATGACGCTCGACTTGTTCCGGCGCGGCGTCCATGGCATCGTTTCCCGCGAAGTTGAACCGGAAATGCTGGTGGAATGCCTGCGCAAAGTCGCCCAGGGTGAGCCCTGGCTCGACCGCCGCGCGGTGGCCTGGGTGATGGAAGCCTATCGCTCCCAAGGGCTGCGTCCGACCGGGTCGCGTCCCAAAGTGTCGCTCACCCCCAAGGAGTCGCTCATCGTCTCCGGCGTTACCCAGGGGATGAAGAACAAAGAGATCGCCCTGCGCGTGGGCACCACCGAGCAGGTGGTCAAGAATTATCTCCGCAAAGTTTACGACAAGCTGGGAGTCGCCGACCGTCTGGAACTCGCGCTCTACTGCCTGAATCACCGTGTGGTTGAGGGCGTCGGCGTCGGTCAGGCCAAGCCCCAGCCCGCCAATGGGAACTCTGCGACGGCCCCGGAAACCCCCAACGCCGCCGCGGCTGCTGCCGCAGGATCCCGCTCCTGATTCTTTTCTTCGAGTACAATCCTTTCTTGAGTTCTCAGTTCTCAGTCAGAACCGTTGTGTTTTTCACTGAGAACTGGGAACTGAGAACGATCCCCAAGCGCGAGGCAACCATGAAAGGCGACGCAAAGGTCATTGCCATCCTGAACGAAGTGCTCAAAGCCGAGCTCACCGCCATCAACCAGTATTTTCTTCACGCCGAGATGTGTGAGAACTGGGGCTATGAACGGATGGCCAAGCACACCCGCAAGGAATCCATCGAAGAAATGCAGCATGCGGAACTGTGTATGGAGCGGATTCTGCTGCTCGATGGCGCTCCTAACATGACCGACTATTTCAAGATCAATATCGGTCAGACCCTGAAGCAGCAACTGGAGAACGATCTGCAGCTCGAATACACGGCCGTGAAACGCCTGAACGACGGGATCAAGGCCAGTGTGGCCGCCGGCGACAACGGTTCGCGCGAACTGATGGAGAAGATTCTGCTCGATGAAGAACACCACATCGACTGGCTGGAAGGCCAGCTCCACGCGATCAAAGAAATGACCTACGAAAACTACCTGGCCCAGCAGTTGCACAAGCCCGAGGAGAGCTAGTAACCGTTGCCGGTCGCCGGTTGCCAGTCGCCAGTTCTCAAATTCTTCTCGGACTGGGGCGTTGAGTTACGCTGGCTGACCAACTGCTAGAATCAAAACGAGCCCTTCGCGTGCGCTTCGCATGGCGACGGAGAGATGGCCGAGTGGCTGAAGGCGCACGCTTGGAAAGCGTGTTTACTCGAAAGGGTAACGTGGGTTCGAATCCCACTCTCTCCGCCAGATTTTCAACAGCTTGCGCGCGATGAAACCCGTTTGAAACCCTCTCACTGTTTCGAGAGGGCGAGTTGGACCACTTTCGAGTGAGCTTGAGCCATCTCGTTTGTCACCACGTCCCCATAAATATTCATGGTTGTCGTGATCGAAGCGTGACGCATAAGCTTTTGCTGCACCGCCATCGGAGTGCCCACAGCGTCGAGCCACGAACGGTAGCTGTGGCGCATCGTGTGCGTACCTAGACTTCCGATGCCCGCATCCCTTGCAGCCTTAGTAAATACTCGCCATACCCACGGATAAGACCAGGGCAAGCGACCAAGTTTAAGGGGACTCGCAAAGACCCAATCACTGTCGGCAGAGAACTGCGTTTCCTGCCTCCACGCTTTCAGAACCATGAGCATTGCGAGATCAATGCTCATAGCGCGTCCGGAGTATTCGGTTTTCACGTCTCCGACCACTTGCCGGACAATGCCGCGTTCCACGGTGAGTTTCGCGTTGAGCCAATCCACATCGGACCATTTCAACGCGAGGCATTCGCTAATCCGAAGCCCGAACGATACACAGACTAAAGCCATCGTCCGGAAAGCCCCTTCCAATTGAGCAAGGAACTTTTGGAACTCCTCCACGTTGAGGCTGCGAGGTTTCCTCTGCCGTTTCGTAGCTCCCTTGATGCGAACCAGTTCCATCGGATTGCGCTGCAGCGCAACATCATCCCGATACATTGCGTATTCCCATAGTTCGCGGATCACGCCTCGAATGTGAACCTTGCTTTTGGGGGCGAGCGGCAGAAAGTTAAGCCACAGGTCAACAGGCCGGGCCTGGAGATCTGTAATCGGCTTATCTCCCCACTTCGGGACGATATGGTTCCTGAGCCAAGCCTTGACGGAGTGGCTCGTGCTTGCTCGCGTGGACATTTTTTCGACTTTGAACTGCTCCACTAATACGCTCACGATAGGAACCACCTTGATTGGTTTCGCCAGCATTTTCCGGAACGGCTCTGCGGCCTTCACTGCGGCTGCCCGCGAGGGCAATTCGCGGATCGTGCCGAGCTGTCTTCGATGGGGCTTGCCATCCTCGAACCACTTCAGGTGCCACGTACCACGTTTTCTGCTGTAAACAACACACTGTGACGCTCTCAATTGTTCGCTCCTTTCCCGGAGCGCACAGGTAGCGACTCGCAGCTTATCACAGGTTTCGAGAGCAGAGCCGAGTCCAAATCCTCCTTACGGAACCTCCAGATGCGACGCTTCGTGCCAGTGAGGGCGTAGGCCTGTAGTTTCCCTTGGCGAACCCACAGCAACAGCGAACGAGTTTTGACCTTCAGATACCCGGCTGCTTCTTCGGCTGTCAGCCATTCCGGTCGGCCGGCTCGGTCGGTCATTGCTTTAGCTCCGGTACAAGGAACTGAAGTGATTCGGCTCGCTGTCGAGTAGATAGGGCAAGCGTCCGTCCCGAATCAAGCGCGGGAGTTTCCGTTCGCTCACGCAAAGATATTCCGCCGCTTGCTTTGTGCGGAGGAGGCGACGCGGTGGAGAAGAAAGACATTCATGCACCTCGGCTATGACATCGCACTTGACAATACGCCATATGTACACATAGAGTCAAGATATAACGTTACAGATTTATTAACTGTAACCGACCAGGAGGCTTCATGGCAGAAAAGGCAGCGACACTGCAGCAGCCGGTAATCTCGATTCGCATCTCCGATGCTCTGCGCTCCCGGCTCGATAAGCTGAGGGAAATCATGGCGCTGAAGACCGGCCAAAATGTCTCGACATCGGAAGCCGCAAAGCAGCTTCTTGAGTCTGCCAGAGACGACCGTCTTGAGTTGGTAAACTTGCTCACTGAGCCGACAGATTCCCTGCTGAGAATTCGCGGAAAGGCAGACGCAAGACTCTCGCTTTCGCAGGCGGAATGGACAATGGTAGCCCACTACTGTGCGCGAGGCGCAGAGTCATTTGCCAATACCGCACAAGGCCAGATTTCGTACGAGTCCCTGGCCGAAATCCTTGAGGCATTCCTTGCGGCTTACGGCATCGCACGCAGACCGAGGAAGTCCCCACTGGACTTTGTATACCTGTTGACTCTTCCAGGCGACAAACAGGCCGAGGCAAAGGAACCTAAGGATGTTGGAAGCGATGACGTGCGCAGGGTGGTGAATCACACCATTCAAATGCTAAGGAACCCGGCTCAAAAGCGGCGAAAACCGATCCTCGCCGTCCGGAATCTCTACCGACTTCTCGATGAGGAGAACTTCTCGAATATTGAGAAGTTGAACGATGCACTTTGGCCGCACTGGCCAGCCCTGTGGCGGGTGTGTGCGCGCGGCCACTATTCCCTTCACCGCAAGCCCCTGCGAGAGAAGGTGCCTGCGGAGATAGACGACGAGGATTTTGAGCTTGCGGTTCAGCCGGCATTGCCCTCCTTGGAAGAAGGCGGATACCGCCTCGATCTGGTGCGGGAAGAGGGAAATGAATTCTCCCCTCGTTTGCAGTTTCCCGGAACACTTGCGCCGCGCTATCCGGTGTGTGGATACCCGAGGATTGCGGAGTTCCGGAGGATGCTGGAAGAGCTTGATTTGGAGCGGGATCTTTGCCAATGGCAAGGCTACTATTTCTACGCGCACACGGCGATCCTGGAGAACGAGGAAAGAGGAGTGTTTTTCTTTGCGCGTGAGAACGGAATCACTTTCGGATTCCCGATGGAAGACTGGCAGTCGATCCGGAATCTGTTTCGACGCGCATGGCAGGCCCCCGAAGTAATCCATACGTGGGAGGCTCAGGTGCTGGAATACGGCGAGATGTAAGAGCGCGGTGCTTCGCACCGGAAGAATTTTGACACTCCACCCCTTCGAGGGTGCTGCAGAGCGTTCCGGGGCGCTCCAGAGCGACCCGTTCAGAATGAATAACCTGCAGTTCCGGGGGCGCTTCAGAGCGCCCCACGTGCACTCGTTGAAAAGGAGGTAACTATGGTCGAAGACCTCACTTCTGCAAAGAAGAACGGATCACAGAATTTCCGCATTCACACTGCCAGCACGAAGGTGACTCAATCGGAGTTCGCCGAGCTCGAACGCGCGGCGGCCGAGCGCGGGATCCGGCTTAGCGAATGGATCCGCGAGGTGCTCTTTCGAGAGCTTCGTGATAGTGCCCATATGAACTCCGGTGACCACATCAACTACGGAAAGCGATTATTGACCGAGATAGTTGGTCTGCAAGTTTTCCTGACCCACGTACTTTCTCCCATGTCACGCGGCGAGTGGCTGGACGCTGAACAATACAAGGAAATCATGCGGCAGGTGAAGGCAAAGAAACATCGCTGGGCGCAAGAGATTTTGGCGGAGCAGCCACCAGATACAGACCAACAAAACCAATCGCGGCCATTCCCTGGAGCGCGAGTGTAGCCGAGGCGCGGTCTGTGTCAAGGCTCTGAGACCACTCCGCGGCGGACGTTGTCCGGCCTTGACACAGACCGCTGCAACCTCGGCTTTCTGTCTCCGACTATCCGGGAATGGCAGCACGAGATGGAGCTGCGCGCACCCCGGCGGCACTTCAGTATCCAGCGACGTGCAGCCAACGAAACTGCCAATTAGGTGCATCTGGCAGGATAAGTGGATGGGGAAGAGGGGAGGGGCGATTGTGGAGTTTGGCTACACCATGTCTAACAACCAAATGTTCGCTAAGGGCAGGCGCCCACTCCCACACGAAGTAGGCTAATCTATTCCGCAATTCGAGTCTGTTCAGTATTGCTCACACTGGCCCCGGTCGTGACGTGGCAGACTGCGGGCCGGAACACACCTTAAAAACAGCCCACTGCTCCCCTTGGTGTTTCGAGTCGGCAATCAGGCACAGGGCGAGTCTTCACTTCCGGACTTATTTCAAGCCAAGCTCGCCATCGTACTGTCGGATAACCCTGTAGTGTTCGTCGTCAGAATTTCTGAGACCAGCTTGGCCCCCGGGCCAAGCTACGGTTTGAGTTTCAGTTCCACCCTTGGTTTCTGATTCCAGCGGCCCAGATTGTAACGCAGCCGCTGCTCGATCGTGCGTTAGCCAACGCTCAACCTCGATCGGTTCGACGGTGAGTGCTGGCCCTCTCCCAGCGGGGCAAGACCCAACGCTTGAGATAGCGCCGATACTTTGAGGATCGTCGAGTACGCTTTCTCGACGGTGGCATTGTCCCACGCCGCCGCCGTTGTAACTTCCGTGTCCAGTTCGACGGCGGTGCACCGCATGACGCTCCGATGTCGCCGTCAGCCTATTGCGCGAGCGATTAAGGTGATTGCACCACCCTCAAGAAAATACCCACGTCATTCCAAAGGCTTCCATACGTGCCCGTGATGGTTATTGTCGACTGGCCGGTTGCGGTCGAACCGCTTACCGTCAGCGTCAACGTGCTGGTGGAAGTGGTTGGGTTGGTGCTGAACGATGCCGTTACGCCGCTCGGCAATCCACCGGCGCTCAGAGTGACTTCCTGGTCGAAGCCACCCGCGGGCACGATTGTGATCGTGCTGGTTCCGCTGCTACCTTGCGCCACCGTCAAGGTACTCGCGGAAGACGTCAGCGTGAAGTTCCCCAACGCATTCACCGTTGGTTTGAGCGTTGTGGTTACCCTCAGGCTACCGGAAGTTCCAGTAATCGTTACCGTTGCCTTCCCTTTCGTCGCCGTCGCGCTTGCCGTCAGGGTGAGAGTGCTGGTTGAAGTTGCCGGGTTCGGACTGAAAGAAGCCGTTACGCCTTTCGGTAGTCCGGAAGCGGCCAGCGTTACATCGCCGGAAAATCCGTTAATCGGGGTGATGGTGATCGTGCTCGTCCCTTGGCTACCCTGCGTGATGGTCAAGCTGCTTGGATTGGCCGACAGCGTGTAGCTCGGCGCCGGGGTTACCGTCAGGCTGATCGTGGTGGTCTGCGTCAAACTGCCCGACGTGCCCGTGATCGTCACCGTCGCCGTCCCCGTGGCAGCCGTCACGCTCGCCGTCAGGGTCAGCGTACTGCTGCTGGTGGCAGGATTGGGACTGAACGCCGCCGTCACGCCGCCGGGCAAGCCCGACGCGGAAAGAGTGACGCTGCCGCTGAAGCCGTTCGACGGGGTGATGCTGATCGTGCTCGTCCCTTGGCTACCCTGCGTGATGGTCAAGCTGCTTGGATTGGCCGACAGCGTGTAGCTCGGCGCCGGGGTTACCGTCAGGCTGATCGTGGTGGTCTGCGTCAAACTGCCCGACGTGCCCGTGATCGTCACCGTCGCCGTCCCCGTGGCAGCCGTCACGCTCGCCGTCAGGGTCAGCGTACTGCTGCTGGTGGCAGGATTGGGACTGAACGCCGCCGTCACGCCGCCGGGCAAGCCCGACGCGGAAAGAGTGACGCTGCCGCTGAAACCGTTCGACGGGGTGATGCTGATCGTGCTCGTCCCTTGGCTGCCTTGCGTGATGGTCAAGCTGCTTGGATTGGCCGACAGCGTGTAGCTCGGCGCCGGGGTTACCGTCAGGCTGATCGTGGTGGTCTGCGTCAAACTGCCCGACGTGCCCGTGATCGTCACCGTCGCCGTCCCCGTGGCAGCCGTCACGCTCGCCGTCAGGGTCAGCGTACTGCTGCTGGTGGCAGGATTGGGACTGAACGCCGCCGTCACGCCGCTGGGCAAGCCCGACGCGGAAAGAGTGACGCTGCCGCTGAAGCCGTTCGACGGTGTGATGCTGATCGTGCTCGTCCCTTGGCTGCCTTGCGTGATGGTCAAGCTGCTCGGATTGGCCGATAGTGTGAAGTTCGGCGCCGGGGTTACCGTCAGGCTGATCGTGGTGGTCTGCGTCAAACTGCCCGACGTGCCCGTGATCGTCACCGTCGCCGTCCCCGTGGCAGCCGTCACGCTCGCCGTCAGGGTCAGCGTACTGCTGCTGGTGGCAGGATTGGGACTGAACGCCGCCGTCACGCCGCCGGGCAAGCCCGACGCGGAAAGAGTGACGCTGCCGCTGAAACCGTTCGACGGGGTGATGCTGATCGTGCTCGTCCCTTGGCTGCCTTGCGTGATGCTCAAGCTGCTCGGATTGGCCGACAGCGTGTAGCTCGGCGCCGGGGTTACCGTCAGGCTGATCGTGGTGGTCCTCTTCAAACTGCCCGACGTGCCCGTGATCGTCACCGTCGCCGTCCCCGTGGCAGCCGTCACGCTCGCCGTCAGGGTCAGCGTACTGCTGCTGGTGGCAGGATTGGGACTGAACGCTGCCGTCACGCCGCTGGGCAAGCCTGACGCGGAAAGAGTGACGCTGCCGCTGAAGCCGTTCGACGGTGTGATGCTGATCGTGCTCGTTCCTTGGCTGCCCTGCACGATGCTCACGCTGCTCGGATTGGCCGATAGTGTGAAGTTCGGCGCCGGGGTTACCGTCAGGCTGATCGTGGTGGTCTGCGTCAAACTGCCCGACGTGCCTGTGATCGTCACCGTCGCCGTCCCCGTGGCAGCCGTCGCGCTCGCTGTCAAGGTCAGCGTACTGGTTGACGTTGCCGGATTCGGACTGAACGCTGCCGTCACGCCGCTGGGCAGGCCCGACGCGGAAAGAGTGACGCTGCCGCTGAAACCGTTCGACGGGGTGATGGTGATCGTGCTCGTCCCTTGGCTACCCTGCGTGATGGTGACTGCGTTCGGTGAGGCCGAGAGACTGAAGGTCTTCAGAGTATTCACGGAGAGACTGAGCACCGTGGTATTCGTCAGCGTACCCGACGTGCCGGTGATCGTCACCGTCACCGTGCCCGTGGCAGCCGTCGCGCTCGCCGTCAAGGTCAGCGTACCGGTTGACGTGGCCGGATTCGGACTGAACGCCGCCGTTACGCCGCTGGGCAAGCCCGACGCGGAAAGAGTGACGCTGCCGCTGAAACCGTTCGACGGGGTGATGCTGATCGTGCTCGTCCCTTGGCTACCCTGCGCGATGGCCACGCTGCTCGGATTGGCTGTAAGCGTGAAACCTGCCGGCCAGTTATTCACCAGGTTGTAAGCGTTCACTGTCCCGATTCCCGTCGGGAAGTCCCAGCCGGTTGTAGTACCGTAAGCTGGCCGATAAGCGCTGTTGGAAGTGGAGAGCACACCGTTTGCGCCGGAGGGCAGGTAGCAGTTGTTCGTGCCGAAGGTGTGCGTGTCGACACAATCCACATCATTGTCGCCCTGCCTCACGTCATAGAAAATGCACGAGCTGCCGATGGTATTTCCCAGAGTTGAATTGCAAGCAGCGTCGCCGCTAGCGCCGTACTCGGTGGCCGCCAGGCTGTAATAGACGAAATTCGGGTTGCCCTGGCGTGCGCCGGTTTTCTGGTTCACCAGAGCTTGAATGCCAGCCATGATCGGTGAGGAGAACGATGTGCCTCCTGCTCCCGGCCAGTCAACAGGCGCCCCGATACAGGGAGCGCCTCCGGGGCCGGAGAAGCAGTAGGGATAATAGTGCAACCAAAGTCCGCCGCCGGCAAAGAGCGACACGTCGGGAATATCGCGCACACCGTCGTGCGGATTTCCGAGCACCGACTGATACGACGGCTTTGGCCAACCAGCGCACGTTCCGCCGACTACGCCGGGTTGAGAGGGCGTTCCAGTCGCGCAGCCGCTGGGTCCGCCGGCGCCTCCAATCGTATCCAGGAAATCCGCTTCTCCCATGCTGCTATTGCAGAACCCGCTCGATCCGTAAGTCTGGCTAAAACCTTCGAACTCCGCGAGCAGCAAACTGGCGCAGGAGTCGTTCCAGGGAATCTCGGGGACATAGGACTTGGCCGATTCATACGTCTTCGAATTGGTGGCGCTCCAGTAAGTGCTGTTGGTCCCGGCAAAAGTATCGCCGAAATCGGTACCGCCTACGGACACGTTATACGGACTCGATCCCCAACCAGTGATTCCGATACCATAAATGGCGTCTTGGTCGTATACGTCGCAGCCCGCCGCCGCATGATCGCCCGAGGAAACGAAGACCGAGACACCTTCGGCGACCGCCTGTTGGAAGGTGGCGTTGAAAGCTGCATTGGATGATGCGCCGTTTTCGGCTTCACACGTGCCGTAGCTCATGCTCACGAGCGCCGGCGGTGTGCCGCTTCCGTTCAGAAGGTTTTGCAGCGCGATCAGGCCACCAAAGGTTTCCGTGTCAGTGCACGAAGCCAGTACGATGGCCGCGCTCGGTGCGGCCGCGCTGGCATATTCGGCATCAACGATCGCTTCCCTGTCGTCACCGTTCACTCCCGGATCCGAGCAGTTATTCGAGCCACTCGGAGGCGGGGGATGGATCTGCGTGATTGAGCCATCGGCGTACGACGAAAGGCCAAATACGGAACGGAACGACGTCCAATCGGCGGTGGTGTAGACGTCTGTGTCCTCGACCGCCACAATCGTTTGGCCTTGTCCTGAAATGCCCGCACTGAAAAGTGGATTCAGGTTGTAGATCGTCGCCAGATCCCCTGGAACCACCAGGTAATATGTCGTTCCACTTTCAGAAACGGTGTAATCTGCTCGTGGCCTGAGCATGGGATGGGGCGGGAAGTCGTGCAATGACACCACTCCCGCTACTGCTGGCGCTAGGGCGGCCGGAATCTGCGGATCGCTCATGTTGGCGATGTGCTTCACGCCCTTCACTTTCAAGTTGTGAATCTCGGTGTGGAAGGTGTCTCGTACTTGACCAGCCGTCCCGGAAAAGTCGATGAGCAGGCCGTTCGTGTAATCCACATTGACCTTGAGACCATGCGACTGCAGCCAATTCTTAATCGTGTCGCGGTCCTGTTCGGCCACACCGAACCTCTCCCCGAATTCCTTGGCCGTGAGCCACCGATGGAAGTTGGGCGATGACAAGTCGTGAAGGTCGTCAATAAACTTTCCCAGTTCTCGCTCCTGCTCCGGGGAGCGCTTCAACAGGAGCAGCAAGTGCTCCATCAAAAGGTTGTCGTCCACGCGCCCGCGATCGTATTTTGCTTTCGCCTCGGGCCGCGTATTGCCCCCCAGCGTTACCAATTTGCTCTCATCCACATCTTGTGTAATCAGAACGGGCCAAACGTTTTCAGGTTGTGCGGAGGGAACGGCAAACAGGAACAGAGAAGCGAGCACAGCCAATAAACGGCACCCGAAAAACATTTCACGACGCATGGGGAATCCTTTCTGTGAGGGAGAGACTTAAGGCGACTCCCTCGTAAGCCCCACTGTCGTCATGAGTCATCTTTATCTCCGTACTGCGGCCTAGACGAATCTGTGGCGAACAGAACAATGAAGCTCGAAACGATCCGGCCAGCGAACGTGTTTCAAGTCCCGCTTAGGTTCGTGTGTCCGATCCGCCAGCCGTTGCCAACACACCGTGCCGTAGCCATACACGCGCCCAGTGGAGAGCTACACGTTTGGAGTCCCCTCGACGCTGGCCCGGAAGGCTGCCGTTCACCTTCGCCTCGGAACGTTGTGCGGCTTCCCTCCGAATCAGCCTGACCTTCACCGGAATACCCGACCAGCTTGACGCAGGGGCCAAGTTGGTCGCAGAGATTCAGACGACGAACGCGACGAACCCGCAATGACGAAATCAAACGCAGAACCCTTCAACAATCTTGACAACAAATCATCATCCCGCGCCTGGGCTGTATGTTCCCTGATCCGCTCCAGTTCAGCCGGGGGCGGGATGTCGACTGCGGAACCTGTCTGGCCGGCAACCGCTTCGAGCACAGCCGCCAAGGGTGCGTTGTGCGCACCGATAGTGAACAACCCGTCAATATAAGTGACCTCGGGCGGAGTGGGAAACATGGCAACCGGATCCAGATGCCGTGCTGCGACCGCCTGAGGAAGCACAGTCCCGAACTTCGAGTGACCCATCAATTCCTGCGCATGCGACGACGAAAGAAGAGGAATTCCTAGTAGAACGATGACCGCCTTAGCTCGAAGGCTTTCGCACAATGTTGACATATCTCACTCCTGCGTGTTCTTGGGGAGCAGCCGGGAGCATTGCGGTTTCGCACCGGGCCTCGCTCGCACTGCGAAACCCGCATTTTGGATTTCTGGTTACGACATTGAGCAAAATCGCTTCCCGCTTGTTCTCGTGCACAATCGGAGTCGACACTCCAAGTCTCCTTCGCTTCAACTGGCCGCAGATTGAGGTCGATCAAGTCTGTTTCGGAAGGGGGGCTGCATCTTTGGGTGGAGGGATCCCCTTGCTGCGAACTCCTTAGGGATACTGCGGCCAGTACGTACCCTCGGCCGTGGGTGCGCAACGGCGACGAGGTCTTGGCAGCGGGCGGATATTCAGTGCCGCACATTCTACCCTCCCCACGCACAAAACGTAGTTGACCACTCCTGCTACTTGCGAGCAATTCCACCCTTGAACTAGCCGATTTGATTAAGACAGGGAAAATGTTCTACTCCATTTGTGTTAAGCCAAACAACGGCTATCCCACTTGACGAGCGGCGCAATACCGGACTAATTTGCTAGAAGCTGTTCGTATGAGCTAAGCATTGTTCTGCGGTCCAATCGCGGGTTTGCTTTTCTTCAATGGAAGCCAGTGGTTTCCTGTTCATAGGTTGCGCGCACAGAACGACTCCAACGTGCAGCCAGGGGACCCCAGTGAAGATCTTGCCGAGAAATGTAGGGGATTTAACTGATTCGAGGAGGATAAGACAATGTCTATCGCTCCGGCTAAATGTGGCTTTCTGCTCTTGGATCCATCGTTCAATCCGATAGATTTAAATGCCGAGGCTGTTCAGATTCTTTCCTATCCCAACAAGCCCGATCGGATCAAACCGGTCAACATCTTCCTCTCGGACCGAGTACGCACGGCTCTGGTCGATCACCACTCGCCGGAAGGCCCCAGTCTGGTGAATGAACTTCGATCGGGCAGCCGCCGCTACTTCTGCCGGAAATTTCAGATCGACTTCAACGTGCCGTATTTTTCCCAGCCTGCAACCGCGGTGTTGCTCCAACGGCACGCAACCGCGGAGTTTGCGGTGGAGGAAATCTACAAGCAGTTTGATCTTACTTGTCGAGAGCGTGAAACGGTTGAACTCCTTTTACAAGGATTGACGACCAAAGAAATTGCGAACCGTTTGGCAATTAGTACAAATACAGTGAAGGCTTTTGTTCGCATGGTGATGGTGAAGATGAGCGTGTCTACGCGCTCGGGAATTGTTGGGCGAGTCGCCGCAAGCGCCCGGCTTACACCGCCTCACGATGATGCAAAGTTCTCTCCATGATTGTTCTAAAAGGCCAGAGCGGTGGTGTCGTTTTCCACTCGCAAATGGATTCGTCGGCTTTATTTTGCAAAATCGAAATAGCAAGCGCCGCTAGTTGCCGGTTCCGCACGTGCAAATGCCTTGGCCGCCGCCTTCGTTTTCGATGAAGGTGCACAAATTTGCCAGGTTCGTCGCAGTTCCACTGTTCAGAGGAGCCGACGCGAAGCTAGTGTCCGTGACTTGGAAAGTGCCGTTCGAAAGAGCTTGATCGTTGGTTTCCCATCCAAGAATGACGCCTGTCGGAGTTAATGAACCGGGATCGCACTGCGGATTCTGGCCGATATCGGAGGGTATGACCATGACGGTTCCGGCGGGACTCTTTGTTCCGGTTAGAGGATTTGCGGTGAGGTCGTTGAGCAAAGACAAGGTACGCAGTCCACTGTCCGACACCGAACATCCGCAACACTCGGTCAATTCCTGATTTTGATCGAACACGTAAACCATGGCACAAAGACTTCCGTTTGTGAGACCCGGATTGGTGAGATTAACAGTGCCATCCATACCCGACGTCTTCGCCGCGCCCCGATCGTAGTAGTTTATGAAGACGAGTGGCACAACAGTGAGATTTGCCGACGCACTGACACCACCGTCAGTGGCGAGGATCGTCGTCGAGCCCACTTGCTGGGCATTCGCCAGACCGCCGCTGCTCACGATGGCAATGCCTTCCGGTGTCGAACTCCAGTCTGCGACATTGCTCACGTCCTGGGTTGTTCCATCGCTCCAGGTCGCAATCGCTTGAAGCTGACGACTGCTCTCCAAGACTATGGATAATGTTGCGGGGACGATATTCAGACCAACGACCACAGCGGGGGTCACGGTCAGGCTCGCGGAGCTGGCCACGGACCCGCTAGTTGCGCTGATCGTCGCCGTGCCGGTTGCATTGGCAAGAACCGAACCGGCGGGACTCACACTGGCGACCGCTAACGCTGATGAACTCCACGTCACAGACTGCGTCAGATTCTGCACAGTTCCATCGGAAAAGCTCCCGGTTGCGGTGAGTTGTTCGGATTCCCCGACAGGCAAAGACGACGGGTTCGGACTCACCGCGATCCCGAGCAACGCGGCTGGCCCAACTGTTACCGACGTGCCCCCGGTCACTCCTTCGTAGGACGCAGACACTTGGGCAGCGCCTCCGCTCACGCCAGTCACATCACCTTGATTGTTGACCATCGCAACTGCCGACTGGCTCGTCTGCCACGCCACCGACGCAGTTAAGGGCTGCCGGGTTCCATTACTGTAATTCCCGGTAGCACTGAGCTGCACACTCGCTCCTTTCGAAATAACCGGATTAGAGGGAGCAATCGTGATTGTTGTGAGTGTGACGCTGCCGCCTCCTACCTGGGCGATGCTGCCTCCGCCGCAGTTCAAGAACGCTCCAAAGCATAGGAGCAGGGTAAGAACACAAATTGTTTGCGCGCCTGACCGAGGTCTCATGGTCGTGCCCTCGTGGCAGTACGGGAGAGGGGAGAGCGTAGACTAACGAATAGGAACTATATCCGACGGATTATTCCGCCGCAATCCTCAGGTGGTACTAACCCATTGGGAGTAGCACATTGGCAGAGGTCAAACACGCAAGTCAAAAGCCCGCTTCTTGCTCGACTTAGACGACGAACTGAAGGCCACTGATGTAGCTCGGGGTCTTTTTCCTTGCTTGGCCGTCCATCGCACTTGCATGAGTGCGGGAATCGAAACGGGGACATCTGGGAGAGGGGAGAGAGTAGACTAACGAATAGGAACTATATCCGACAGATTATTCCGCGCAATCCTCAGGTGGTACTAACCCATTGGGAGTAGCACATTGGCAGAGGTCAAACACGCAAGTCAAAAGCCCGCTTTTTGCTCGACTCAGACGACGAACTGAAGGCCACTGATGTAGCTCGGGGGCTTTTTCCCTTGCTTGGCCGTCCATCGCACTTGCATGAGTGCGGGAATCGAAACGGGGAAATCGGGAGCGGGGAAAGTGCAACACACGAGCAAGGAAGCCTGGAGAGGACACGAAGAGAGGATGCAGGCGCCGCCGTTGCTGAGATTATGGACGCGACCGTGGAATTCCCTCGGCAGGGAATCTGACGCCTGGCCCGATAACCAGCTTCGCGCCCGGACTTCAAACACCTGCGGGAAACGCTCATGCTGGCGTCGTTCTCGATCCGAGGGACGCATCACTGCGTCACATGATGCCCAGAATTACGAAACCCGTAAATTCCTCAATTGGACTAGTTCGCAACTAAGCCCGATTGCACTAGAGTAGTCGGGCGCTCGGAGGCATAATCTCTTCGCCGCATCCAGCGTCTTTCCGCTCCGAACCGTCGCTAGGATTTGCGATTCTCAATAAGTCTTGAAACTTTCCCAGCAATGCCAGAACGTGTCGAAACTTTCATTTTGACCATTACCAATCGAAGAAACGCTTTTACGGTGTTAGGACTGATGTTCATGCGGCTTGCGATCTCTTTGCTGGTGAACCCTTGCAGAAGAAACTCCACGGTTTCGCGTTCTCGCTGAGTCAGATCATACTCAGCTGATGCTCCTTCAATACTCGCTGAATTCCGGTCCAGCAGCAGAGCGAAAGCGAGTTGCAGGGAAGAGTTATCATGGCAGTCGACTTGAAAGCTCTTGCACATGTAGTGCCGCTTCCCCGATTTAACCTCTTTGACGAAAGCGATTCCGCCCCGATGTTGATGGTCGACGAGTGCGGCGCGCACCCGATCCGCGATAAAGACGCTGGGTTGCTTGATCCGGTCCGCTGGGCTGGGGTAGCAGAGGATTTGAAGGGCGGGATAGTTCGCTGCCACCAGTTTCAATCTAGTATCCAACAGTAGAAAGCCGTTGGCGCTCGGAACCATTGACACGGCGACCCTCTCGAAAGTGGCTTGACTTGAGTCGTTCTCAGTGCTTGGCGCAGTCCGCGCGACCGCGATCACGATCGAAACTGCGCGAAAACGTCGTACTCGAATTCCGGCTCTCAAGGGGGGAAGTGGCGCGAAAGCCAGAACAATGCAGGGCCCAAAAATCTGCAAGCACAGTATCTTGCGCAAGGGGGTTTGTCAAGAGGAAGAGGAAGTCTTTCGTTTGTCATACCACAATAGAAATGTCCCCTGGTTGTGGTGCGCCTCTTCCCTCATTGAGCGCTCTCGAAGCCAATGCAGCTCGCGGAACCCGAGTTTGTTCTGGCCGCAAAACGAACGAAAGCCGTTCCCGTCTTTAGACAGATGGGCTAATCCAATCGTGGAATTGCCCCCAAGAAGATTTCCATGGTTAATTTTGCCAATGGCTGCAGGGATCAGTCTGTTCAGACGTCATCCGTTCGCGAGCAATTGACACACCGGTTGATGGCTGCGCGCCACAGTGAGTCGGTGATGCATACGGATACTCCAGCAACGCGCGATCGCGCGATACATGGCTCGCGCAGCGCGTCTATTTTCGATTTGCGTGCCTGCATTCGAAGCGGCACTCGCATTACAGTGGCAGCCGGGTTGCTGGCCTGCTTTGGAGCGGAAGCACTCGGGGCATCGCCGCCTGCAGTTGCCCAACCCAGTGCTTCTTCGGGGAAGCGACAACAGATTGCTGCACCTCCGGCTGGACGACAGAACACTGCGGGCAACGCCGTGTTATTACCGTTGCCGGAGGAGGCCGGTGCAGCGCCAGCGGAAACGACGGCCCCTACGCAACACGCGCCCGTGGTCACTTATCGGGATGGCCAACTCACGATTGATGCGCAGAACTCAACCCTGGCGCAAGTGCTGAAATTGGTTGCCGAGGCGACCGGCGCTACGATCGATGTTCCGCCCGGTAGCGGCCTGGAACCCATAGTTGAGCACGTGGGGCCAGGACCGGCTAAAGAGGTACTGAAACATCTACTCAACGGTTCGCGCTTCAATTTCATTATCGTCAGGTCGCCGCAACGTCCCCAGGATCCGGCGCAGGTCTTGCTATCTCTGCAAGGAGCGGATACCGGCATTCCCAGCCCGGCTCCTGCCCCGCCGCAGGCATCGACCTCTTCCGTTCTGTGGACCCCTCCGAAAAACGTTCTGTGGACCCCTCCAGAAGACACGTCTATTCTTGTTCTGCCCCCGCAGTACGACGAGAGTTTAACGCCTCCGAAGGAACCAGTACCGCCGGAGGCTCGCGGGGAGCTGATGAGGGAGAAGGCTCGCGAACTGCTGGAGAAAAACCGGCAGCAATATCCACCGCAATGACGGAAATGCCGCACGATGACCGGAGCCCCGACGAGCCAGCCCATGTCGTTTTCCCATGGATGCTGGCAACTGAGCGCGCTTCCGCAAGAATTCGCGCTTGCGGCGTGTTCCAAGTTCGGGAACTACTCCATAAGTAGTAGCTCGCGGCGCTAATGTTCTGGGTTAGGCCACGTGGGTACTTGCAAAAGGTTCACAAGAGGCTACAGTTTTCGCCAGCGCCACAGAGCTGAACTCCCCCCAGTGTCCGGCGTGACAAAAACGGAGGATCAAAACCATGAGAAAGCTTGGAGTGCTGTTTACCGTGCTAGCCATCGCGCTGATGGTGGGAAGTGCGGCGGCTCAAAACGTTGGTGACAACAGCGTCTACTTTGTCACCTACTTTTCCAATAATGTCGCTGGCGCCCCCGATGAAACGGTGCGTCTCATCAACGATGGCGACACAGGCGCAAACCTGTGGGCAGCCTTCTACGTGTTCGATGACAAACAGGAATTGACGGAATGCTGCGCCTGCGTCATCACGCCAAACGGATTGCTCTCGGAGTCCGTAATGAAAAATCTCACAGCCAACCCGATCACCTCAAAGGTGCCCAAAGTTGGCGTCATCAAGGTCGTTTCGTCTGCGAGTAACGATCCGACCGTTCTCAAGCCGACGGCTGGGCTGCGGGGCTGGGCAACCCACATGCAGAAGAATACCGCTTACTGGGGTACCGAAACCACGTTAGCCGACTCGAACCTGTCCTCGGGTGAAGAAGCGTTGTTGCAGAACCTGTGCTACTATGACGCGCTGCTGAGCGGAGTACCCTGCTCTTGCACGGCGGAGGGCTATAACTTTTAGTCCTTGGTCGCAATGCAACTGTAGGCGATTTCAAATGTCCTAGACGCCGGGTCTTAGACTCGGCGTCTAGGCGCCCTCCCCCTCTTGAGCTACCACATCTTGTTGTTTCTTGGAGAGAGGAAATTTCCACAATGTTAACCAAATATGCTCCGATCGCGTTTGGATTGGGAATCGCTCTAGGCGTCTTTTCGATCCCGGCTGTTGGCCAGAATGGCTCCAGCGTAGTAGCCGAGATCGCCGGTCACAAGGTGAGCGCAGATGAACTGGAGGAAAAGGAAGCCGGCAAACTGCTTCAAGCCAAGTACAAGTACTACCTCGCTGAGCGGGACGCCCTCGATCAATATATCGACGATCAGCTATTGGAAATGCAAGCGAAGAAGGAAGGTGTGACTCTTGATGAGTTATTCAAGCGTCACATCTCGGCCAATATACCCGAGCCGACAGAAGACCAACTTCGCTTCTACTACGAGGGTGTGCAAACGGACGAGCCTTATGAGGCGGCGCGGCCCCACATCATCGATACGGTACACCAGCTTCGTACGAAGAAAGCGCGGGACGCATACATCGCTGAACTGCGAGGCGAATATGCCGTCGTGGTTGAACTGAATCAGCCAAGCGCTCACGTCGAGGTGGGGGATGCTCCCAGGCTTGGTTCCGAAAGTGCTCCGGTGCAGATCATCGAATTCGCCGACTATGAGTGCCCCTACTGCCAACAGGTAAATGCGGATCTCACCAAGTTGCGCGAACAATTTCGCGATAGCGTGTCCGTGACTTACAAAGACTTTCCTCTTCCCATGCATCCGCTGGCAGCGCGAGCCGCCGAGGCCGCGCGTTGCGCCGGCGCGCAAGGCAAGTTTTGGGAGTTCCATGATTCCTTGTTCGAGACGAAACGGCTGCAAGTCTCCGACTTGAAAGAGCAGGCTCGCAAGCTGAAACTCGACACCGCTCGCTTCGATCAATGCCTCGACAGCGGAGAACAGGCGGCCGCGGTGAAGAAGGATTCCAAAGAAGGCCAGCGGCTCGGATTACAGGGCACACCGAGCTTCTTCATCAATGGCCATTTCATGAGCGGCGCCATCGGATACATGAAATTGCGGGACACGGTGATGCAAGAGTTGGGCGCCGTGACCACGGCAAAGAAGCAGAGTGCCACACTGGTGCCCCAGAAAGATGCAAGCAAATAAGCGATGCCAATTCGGAATTGTCTCCCCTACAGAGGGTTCTTGAGGACGTCGGCGCCTACGACTTTCCCGCAAACAATTGCGGTCTCGCCAACGTGGTTCCTGGTGTCAGGCTGGGTCCACACGCGGCAGAGCCGTGTCCCCGGCAAGAGCTAGCGGCAACAGGCCCGCCATACAAATCACAACGATCATCGTTTTCATACTTGTCACGTGGCAGTCTTCGCTACTTGCCGGCCGCTTCAGTCTTAATCTGGGAACGATCAGCCGCCATGATGAATGGGGGTCCGCCGGATGGCACGGTGTCGATTTTGCCTGTGACGCACACGCGCTTGTCCTGGTACGCGGCAATGACCTCCGCGGGTCCGCCCGGTTGCGCCCCGAACGCTATAAAGTAGAACACTGGATTCGCTTGGGGCTGATCAAGATAGAAGGATACGGGTTTCCCGCGGCCAGCGATTCCATACTTGGGAACGCTGGTGCCTACCACTTTTCCGCACACGATTGCGGTCTCGCCGAGATGGTTCTTGGCATCGGCAGCGGTTATGCGCCGTGGCGTGGTGTCCTGACAAAGAGCGAAAGATGCCAGCCCCGTCACACACATCATAAGGATAAGGCTTCTCATAGGCGTCATATCCAGTTCCATGGTCGGGCTGGAGCCGTGAAGGCCAGCACCGGAGTCAGGAAGTCGGCACGAAGGGGATAGGCACCGGCTTTCCCGTCCGCCATCTAAGCTCAGGGGCAGCGGTGTGTCAATCCTCCATTTGGCTAGGAGGTCCGGGCGATCCAAAGTTGCATAACCTGAAAGCCTAACTCACTCGCTTAATCCAATTGGGTAATTGTAAGGAGCTGCATTAAGACGTAACCAAAGGAGGACTCCATGCCCGGCCCAGACGCGGTCCGCCGGTCGGCCCTGTTACCGCTCGAAGAGGGTCAAGCTGGCTCGGCAAGCGCAGCGTGCTTCGGGTGTGGGGCATTGGTTGATCGGGTGGGCAACACTTCGCTTGCGCCCGGCAGCCGTTGATTCAACTCCCCCGAACCAGCAGGAGGTGCGTGTGCGCTCTAGCCGCGTTGCAGTGTGCATCTTGACAGCGTGTCTGATTCTCAATTCATTTGGGTCGGCCCAGGAAGTTCCGCTTTCGTCCGCGCCTGCTTCCGCAGCCACTGTGCCTCGCTTGATTCGGATACGGGGAGTAGTGCGCGATGAGACTGGGAAGCCGCTCAACGGGAATATTGGGATCACGTTTAGCTTGTATAGAGACGAGAATGATCAGGTTGCGGTCTGGCAGGAAAACCAGAACCTGCAACTGGACTCTGGGGGGCGTTACAGCGCGCTGCTCGGAGCGACGAATGACGCAGGTCTGCCACTGGAGATTTTCTCGGCCGGCGAAGCGCGCTGGTTGGGAGTTCGCCCTGAAGGACAATCGGAGCAGCCACGAATTCTGTTCTTGAGCGTGGCTTACGCGTTGAAGGCAGCGGACACTGATCTGTTGGGGGGCAAACCGGCTTCTGCTTTTGTCCTCGCAGACGGTCAGAACTCGTCAGCTCAGCCTGCGTCCGAAGCCGGGATAGGTTCGGGAAGTTCGCAGAGCCGCCCACAGGTTCTGGTTCCCGGTTCGGGGGCACTCCCGTTGCTCGTGTCGCCGCAAACCGCTTGTTCGTCCATCACCAGTGATGGAACCGCCACAGGCAACCAGATTGCCAAGTTCACGAGCGCCTGCAACATTGAAAATTCGGCCATTTTCGAATCTGGTGGAAACGTCGGGATTGGCAATACCAGCCCTGCCGGCACACTAGACGTATCGGGAACGGCTTTCGTTCGGGGTTCGCTCTCCGCCTTGGGGGGCGCCGTTATCACCCCTACTGGTACCGCGACAGCTTCGCAGGGCTACATTTCAAACCCCCTGGATATCGACGCTTCATTGTTCAACACGACTTTAGGGAGGGCGGCGAATTACATCTTCCGCTGGCAGGCTGAGCCGGTGGGAAATGACACTTCGAGTACAAGTGCAACGCTGAACCTGCTATACGGTGTCACCGGATCCATAAGCGAAACTGGAATATCTGTCAACAAGAACGGGATTCTCAGTTTTGCCTCGGGGCAGACCTTTCCCGGCACGGGCAGTGGGACGGTGACCAGCGTGGGTACGGGCGCGGGTCTGACGGGGGGACCGATCACCAAGAGCGGCACGATCAGCATTCCTTCCGCCGGGGTGACGAACAGCATGCTGGCCAATAATTCGATTACGGTGCAGGCTGGATCGGGCTTGTCGGGGGGCGGACCAGTGGCGTTGGGCGGCACGGTCACGCTGACCAATGCGTCTCCTGGTTTAGGGGGGACGGTCACCAGCGTGGGTACGGGCGCGGGTTTGACGGGGGGACCGATCACCAAGAGCGGCACGATCAGCATTCCTTCCGCCGGGGTGACGAACGGCATGCTGGCCAACAATTCGATCACGGTGCAGGCTGGATCGGGCTTGTCGGGGGGCGGAACGGTATCGTTGGGCGGCACGGTCACGCTGGCCGCAAATTTGTCGGGCACAACGAATGGAATCGCCTACTTCTCGAACCCCGCGAATGTGATCTCGACGCCGGCCCCCACTAACGGGCAAATCCTGATTGGCTCGGCGGGCAGCGCGCCGGTACTCAGCACACTGACGGCGGGCCAGAACGTCAGCATCACCAACGGCCCAGGGTCGGTCACAATCTCTGCCTCGGGTGGCGGAGGGGGCGGGACGTTGCCATTCTTTGTCACGGGCGACGCGCGTCCGGCAGCTTCCCAGGCTGCGGTCCAAAATGTTACTAAACTCTGGGGATTCCTCTTGCCGTACAACGTCACCACTACGGAGATAACTTACGACATAACGATCGCAGACAATACTGCCAATGACTACGACATTGGCATCTTCACTAACGCGGGGGCTCTCGTCGTGGATATTGGGCCCACTCCAGGAACGATGTTCGCACCGTCGAAAGGATTCCGAACGCTGGCGTGGACTCAAGGTTCCACCAGCCTCGGGGCGGGCCGATACTATCTTGCCTTTACGACGAATTGCTCGAGCGTTTGCGCGAAAGTGGCAGCTGCGAATACCAACATAAGCTTCGCTATTAACGCCTCGGCTGGCTCGTCTCAGGGCGGAGCCTTGCCATCCACGATAACGCCACCGGCAGACAGTTGGGGCACGGGAATTCAACCAGCGGTCGTGATCCACTAATCTCTCGCACCCACGATTCCGAAGCCAAGCTCAGGGCGGGGTTTGAGCGACGCTTTGCGACCGCCCGCAATCACCGCTGCCGTAATCTGGCCTTCCACCATAACTACCTATTGGCCGCAGATCTTGCGGGCGGCGCTCAATTCGGAAACATTGTCCCATGCGCCTTTACGCCCATGCTCGCTAAACGCTCGAAGTCGTTCCCACTCGTCGACTGCATCTCGGTTGGCGTTGACTGAATGCAGCGGAACTTCGATCCCATGCGAAAGCAGGTGGAAGCGTGGCAGAGAAGTGAACTTGAACAGCCGGGAACATAGTTGACACTTTAGAAGTGGCCCATCGTCCAGTTCGCTTATATGACGGTCTTCGCGTACGTTTCTGCATTCGCGGTCAACCAAGTTCTTTCGAGGCTGCTCAATTGACAACGTGCTGCGTGCGCTCGATCGGTATCCTTGCCTCGACATGCTCGCCCCGGAACTGGGATACAGGGAGCCGTCTATCCCTCGCGGGACCAGAACCAGATCTGAACGACCGAGAGGAATTTGCGTGCCCATCGTAAAACGGTCTGGACTATTTTACGATATACGCGATAATGGTCCTGATGAAAGAACGCCGGCGTCTCTACACTGAAATCTTGACCGACCATCTCCAACGACATCGCCGGATGGCCTTGGTCTCGGGACCACGCCAGGTCGGAAAGACTACGGCCTGCCGGTCGATCAGTGATACCTATCTCAACTGGGACAACATCGATGACCGGCGGCGCTTGTTGCGTGGTCCGGCGGCGATGGCCGAGGCCTTTCCGTCCCAAACCTCGGTAGTGTGGTGAGCGAACGTTCAACGGAAAGGTGAAACCCTCTGAAACCCGCGTGAAACCCGATCTTTGGCTTTTCATGAATTTACAGTGTCTTAGGGTCGCTACCTGTGCGCTGTAAGTCTTTCGTTTTACGTTTTCAGGCGGGTTCGAATCCCACTCTCCACGGCAGAATGGGTTGGCCTCGCATAAGAAGCTGTACCGCTCAGGCGGATCAAACTGACTGACCGTCGGTCATCCGACTTCAGGGCGCGATTTCTTCTCAACTCATTTTGACATCAACTACTTACCCGAAAACCAAGCCCGCACGGAGGCACTTTGGGAAACCAGCGAGAATGGCGGTCGTGCTGCATATGACGGCGGAAGAAGGGTCACGTTTGTGGCACGGTTTTGCTGGTCAAGGGGGGAGTGTGTTTTCAAGAGGGGAGCGGGTCGAAACCCGAACCCTACTCTGTCGAGGTGTCGAGGGCCAGATTTTGTCAATGAGTGATATCGCGATATTCATCACGAACCGGGACAACTCGGGACACTCCACGTCCAAATCAATTTCACAATGCTGGCGAACGGAAGAATTGGGTGTACACTTGCCGTCGTTTTGGAACCCAAAGAGGAAATTCTGCTGAAGCGGGGGAGAAAATGAGGAAACTGATTCTGCCGTCCATCCTGGTGCTGTGCGTATTAGGAGTTTTGGTCGTCGCGCAAGCCCAGGAAGCGATGATGAAACCACCCAAGGTTTTAACGATGACGCGTGAAGTCCTGGCGTGGCTGCCGTGTTGCCTTCCTCCTACTCGGAATGGAGTCGGCATGCTGATCTACGGGCTTTTCGCAGCTCAATAACCCCGCCCACCGATGCCTCTATCTACGCTTCAAGAAACACCTCACGATGTCCCCTGCAAGACTCAAGGCCAGGATGGATTCGCTATTTCCTTCCCGTAGGGCTCTTGCATCCCCTACAACATGCCGGTTTAGCCCGGCGCACTCCGAGTTGCTCGTGACTCGGGCAGAACTGTGACGGGCGTCGTTAACGCTGTGCTCCGCCAGCCGATTCCACGGATTGGCGGACTTGCCGGTAGGGGCTGGAGGTTGCGAGGCTTTCGGCGAATTGGACGGTGCTAGTATGTAGTTATGTGAGTGGATCGACGGAATTGATTACCGCTCTGCCTGTTGTCATCGTTGCCGCCTTTATGGTGACGCGGAGGGAGGGGCCGTGGACTCTGATACGCTTCCTAGGCCTGTTGCTCATCCTGCTTGGTCTCGGGTTATTGACACTTGCACGCATCCAGTTTGAGAAGAAATCGTCCAGGCAGGCCGGTTTGGTGACTCGGGGCCTGTACAGCCGCATCCGCCACTCTCGTTTGTCGCTTTTGCTGGGCTGCTGCTGTACCTGAATGAGCTGCGAGGAATCCTGCTTCTGCTGCTTATGGGGCTCTTCCCGTATCACCTCGCTCGCCGAGAGGAGCACGACCTCGAGGCACTCTATGGGGACCAATATCGTCGCTACAAACAGCGAACCTGGTTCTGAGCCGCGGCGCGTTTCTTGCGGTGCGTTCGCCGAGGTCTCACGGACAAAACTATTGCGTCCTGCTGAGCGTAACGCCAATTTCCGTAAAGCCCACTTGTATTCACTGGCACCTGGTCGTGCAAGGCTTACCCCCACAGAGTGGCCGCTCGGAATTTCGGTTTGAGCCACCACACGATCACTCCTGGATTGTCGCTAGCCTTGATCGGAAACGCCTCGGGCAGGACACTTCGCGGTGGAAGAAAAGTCGATCCGAGGCGTTTTCGATAAGACCTCATGCGCCTCTGGCGCACCACCAAGCATGAAAATAGGGTTCAGCGGGCTAGCTACGTAGAAACGGGTCAGTCTGTGATACAAGCATCCGTGGTTGGCGATTGCTTGAAGGTCGATAGCCTATGTGATGACACAGATCCCGTCGATAAGACTGACCCGCGCCGGTAAAGGTACCACCTTTTGTCGCACCCGCAAAAACGGGAAGGACGCATGACAGTGTCTGCACCAGACCTGCGGCGCAGCAATCGCCTCCGATGGAGGCGTTATGCAAACTCTGATCGAACGCGGTTGTGGGCTGGACGTACATCAGGCCACCGTAGTGGCCTGCTTGTTGATTGTCCGCAAAGACGGAAAGGTTCAGAAGCAAATGCGAACGTTCGGCACCACTACGCGAGAGCTGGTGGGTCTGCGCGAATGGTTGCTCTCTGAAGGCTGCACCCATGTGGCGATGGAGAGTACGGGAGTGTACTGGAAGCCGATCTACGCCATCCTGGAAGGAGCCTTGGAGATTGTGGTGGCGAACGCGCAACACATCAAGAAAGTGCCAGGGCGTAAGACCGATGTGAAGGATGCGGAATGGATCGCGGACTTGCTCTGCCACGGGCTACTTCGTTCGAGCTTCGTCCCGCCTAAGCCCATCCGCGAACTTCGCGACTTGATGCGCTATCGTCGTAAGTTGATGGAAAGTCAGGCGGCGGAGCGCAACCGTCTGCTGAAAGTGCTGGAGACCGCCAACATCAAGTTGGCAAACGTGGCCACGGACGTGTTCGGAATGTCCGGCCGACTGATGCTGCGAGCTCTGATCCAAGGAAAAGCGACCCCACAAGAAATGGCCGAGCTGGCCAAAGGGCTTCTCCGCAAGAAGATTCCCGAACTGGAGCTGGCTCTGGAAGGTAAGTTGGAAGAACACCATCGTTTCCTGTTGGAGCTTCAGTTGCAACGACTCGAAGCGGCGGAAAAAGACCTGGCAGCTCTGGAACAACACATCCGGCAGAAGCTTGAACCTTATGCGGCGCAGCTGGCCTTGTTGGACGAGATACCGGGTGTGGATTGGACTCTGGCCGCGGTGATCATCGCTGAGTTGGGCGTGGACATGAGCGTGTTCGGAAGTTCTTCGCAGTTAGCTTCTTGGGCAGGGGTTTGTTCCGGCAACAACGAATCCGCCGGCAAGCGCAAGAGCACCCGCATCCCCAGTGGCAATGTGTATCTGAAGAGCGGACTGGTGGAGGCGGCCAACGCGGCGGCCCGAGCCAAAGGCACTTACCTGAGAGACAAATTTTTCCGTCTCAAGGCACGGCGCGGGTACAAGCGGGCCGTGGTGGCGATCGCCCACAAGATATTGGTCGCGATCTATCACATGCTTTCCCAGCAAGTCTCCTACAACGACTCGGGAGATCTTTACCTAGACAAGCTCAACAAGAACCACCTCACGCGAAACCTGGTGCATCGCCTGGAACGTTTGGGCTACGCGGTCACACTGACGCTCCAACAAAAAGCGGCATAGGCGGAGATAATTTTCATGACAGGAGACTAGGAGGAAGCCGCTGGCGTTTGCGGCGGACGCGGTGCGCTATGGGATTTGAATGCCAGTTGGCTGCCAAGTCGAGAGTTGAGTGAGCCATACGCATGCCTGGAATGGATGGTCTTGACCTGCTTGGGCGCATTAAGGGGATCAACCAGGACACACCCGTCATTCTCATCACGGCTCTTGGGACAGTTGGCAATGCCGTGGACGCAATGAAACTGGGTGCCGTCGATTACATTCTAAAGCCCCTAAATCCCGACGAACTCAAACTGAGCGTTCACCGAGCACTCGAGCGCAAGGAACTGGTGGATGAAAACCGCTACTTGCGCGATTTTGCCGATGCCGCTTTTCGCTTCGAGAACCTAATCGGCCAGTCGCGCAAAATGCGTGACGTTTTTGATGTGGCCACACAGGTGGCCCGCCGCGATTCCACAGTGTTACTAACAGGGGAAACAGGTACTGGCAAAGAGCTGCTTGCCAAGGCCATCCATCAGAACAGCCTGCGGGCCAAGAAGCCGTTCATCACCATCAACTGCGGGGCCATACCCGAGAACTTGATCGAATCGGAGCTGTTCGGGCATAGGAAGGGTTCCTTCACAGGAGCCTTGGCCGATCGCGTGGGCAAGTTTGAAGCCGCCAACGAAGGGACTGTGTTTCTAGACGAGATTCTATCGGCTGAGTGTGGTGACGGTGAACTTGCCGCCTCTTCGTGAAAGAAAGGAAGACATTCCACTGCTGGTGGAACATTTTCTGAAGAAGCAATGTGCCAAGTACCAGATTCCCGCGGTTTCGGCCTCCGACGAGGCGCTTGAAGTATTGGCACAGCACAACTGGCCCGGGAATGTGCGCGAACTCGAGAACGTGGTTGAGCACCTAGTTGTGCTGGGCAAAGGAGACGTCGTCCGACCGGAGCATCTGCCGGCAGACGTCCGGCAGCGCAGTTCTCGAATTGCGAACATCAGCCTCAAACTCCCAGAAGAAGGCATTAATTTGGAGGAGGTCGAAAAGGAAATTCTGCTCCAAGCGTTGGAAAAACATGGCTGGCACCAGACGAAAGCGGCTCAGTACCTGAGCATCAGTCGGAAGACGCTGATTTATCGCATGGAAAAGTATGGGCTTACTCCTCCCACTGAGAAGGGGGAGGCACATGTCGTTGCTGCTGACAATCTGGATGAATAGGTTCCGAATGGTGGTGTAAACGGCGCATCGATTAAGGCGACTTGACTGCGGCGGCTTGAAGATAAACGAAACATCTTTTCTCTTGAGCAGGGCCGATGCGGACGCCTCCGTCTTCTGATCATCTCGGCTCAACCCTCCCTCCCCAGTTTGCGCAGGAACACATGCATGGGTGACGCGCATCACGGCATACCAGGGAACCTGTGATGAGAATGGAAAATGAGTAAGTGTGTCCTGTGCCCCTGCACAGGAGGGTTCATGACGGCTCGCCCAAGCCTGTGCCGCTCGCGACAAAAGGCCGAGCGATGCTCCTTCACTGCAACATTCGAAGGAGGGTGTTATGAAGTCTCAAAGGGCATCGAAACCCAAGTCTGATCGACCCGTGGTGCTGCTAAACGCGTCAAATCCTGCAGATCTCCAACGGAAGGTGCAAAAGGTGCAGCTTGCGATTTCGCGGCGTGCACATGAGTTGTTCGAAGCTCGTGGCCAGGAGCATGGTCACGATCGGGAAGACTGGTTCCGAGCGGAATCTGAGCTGCTGTGTCCGGTATCGGTTTCCCTGTCAGAATCCGAAGACCGGATCAGTGTTTGCGCTGACGTCGCTGGCTTTGACCAGACTGAACTTGAAGTTAGCATCGAGCCGAGTCGCATCTCGATCCTGGGTGAGAAGAAGACGAGTGGGACGAAAGCCAAGGACGGAACCATCGGGCGGACCAGCGCGGCTCCCGACCAAATCCTGGAAGTCGTCGACCTTGCAACGGAGGTGATGCCGGAGCGCGCAGTCGTCGAATTGCAGGGGGGAGTGCTGAAATTTGAGCTCCCCACAGCTGCCCAGAACAAGATCGGTACGGCCGCTTGAGTGAAGGATTCAAGGTGCCTGATTGGGAGACGGACGCGCCCAAGTCGGTCTCCGGACGTTTTGGACTGCTGGATATAAGGAACGCTGGATTTCGGAGCAGGCAGAGTACTGCATGAGTGCCGGGAGGTGCGCATGGCAGCATTGGCGAACTTTCTATTCGGGGAAACGGCTTCCCTGGCGAGCACCGAGTTCCTGGAGGCGCTCCTGGGAGACTACCCGAACCGAGATTTTCAGGTTCGACTGTGGGATGGCACCACCTGGGGAGCGGTACAGCAACCGCGCTTCACGTTGGTGCTCAAGCATCCAGGAGCGTTGCGTGCGATGTTTTCTCACCCCAGTGAGCTCACGCTGGGAGAAGCTTACATCTACGATGACTTCGACATCGAGGGCGACATCGAAGCGGTCTTCCAGTTGGCGGATTACACGCTTGGGCAGGAACGCAACCTGGGAAAGACTTTTGATCTTGCTAAACGACTGCAGATGTTGCCGGTAAGTAACCGCGCTCATGAGGACCGGCGACCAGCCAGTTTCAACGGATCACTTCATTCTCGAGAACGTGACCGGCAAGCCGTCAGCTATCACTACAATCTTCCGGCCGAGTTCTACGTGCTGTGGCTCGATCCGCGCATGGTTTACTCCTGCGCCTACTTCGCCACCCCGGAAGAAGATCTGGATTCGGCTCAGGAACGGAAGCTAGATTACATCTGCAGAAAACTGCGGCTCTGCCGTGGCGAGCGTCTTGTGGACATTGGTTGCGGTTGGGGTGGATTGATCACGCACGCCGCTGCTCACTATGGCGTGGAAGCGGTAGGAATCACGCTGAGTGCGCCCCAGGCGGAACTAGCCCGGCAACGGCTGCGCGAATCGGGTTTGAGTGACCGCTGCCGCGTGGAGGTTTCAGATTACCGTGACCTTGAGCATGGTCAGCTATACGACAAGATTGTCAGTGTGGGGATGTTTGAGCACGTGGGAGAGGCACTCCTGCCGGAATACTTCAACCGAGCGTACGAGCTATTGCGGCCGGGCGGAGTATTTCTGAATCATGGGATTGCATATTCCGCCACCTACCGCCGGCGGGGCCCGTCTTTTAGCGACCGCTATGTCTTTCCCGATGCCGAGATGGTCCCGATCAATACCACCATTCGAGCGGCGGAACTGAGTGGCTTTGAGGTCCGGGACGTTGAGAGTTTGCGCGAGCACTATGAATTAACGCTCCACCACTGGGTCCGGCGTCTGGAGGCCCATGTAGAGCAGGCGCGTGCGATCTCGGATGATACAACTTACCGGATATGGCGCCTCTACATGGCCGGCTCGGCTCATGGATTCCGCACGGGTCGCCTGAACGTGTACCAGACACTCCTCGTGAAACCGCGGCAAGGCGGCAGTGGTTTGCCGCTGACGCGGGAAGATTGGTATCGCATCTAAGAACAGTCGACTGCGGCACGTTACAGGGCTCGCGAAGTCTCCACGGCAGCCAGCTCTTGGACTTGGCCTGTTGCTGCGGTTCAGCGCCGTGGGTCTCACACGATGGGCAGAGGTCCTCCCCGCTTCAGCTCCTCGGGCGGCTCTCCCCGTATCAGGCCTTCCAGCATGTGCATGAGGTCGAGACTTCTCTGGTAGTAATGCTCAGCCAGGTACTTCTCAATGATCAATCCCATTTGCGGATTGGCTTCCATGATCCGCTCCAAGGCCGTTTTGCCGAGGGTCATGATCTTGCAGTCGGTGACACACTGGGCCGTCACCATATATGTCTCCCCCAGCAGCACACTGGCCCCAATCATCGTACCGGGACCCGCTTGTTCGATCACAATGCCGTGACCCGCTGGAGTGGGAGCGCGGAGTATGACGTCCCCTTCGAGTAAGACGTACGCATGGGCGGCGGGCTGTCCTTTGCGGTAGACGATTGCGCCGGCTTTGTATTGCTCGGTGCTTGCGTAGTTACTGAGGATATCGATCTCCTCCGGTCTGAGATAGCTGAAGACCTTGGCTGCTTTCAGAGTTGCGGTTGTCATAAGTTCTCCTTAAGTTCATGAAACTGTCAAGCACGAAGCTCGTGACTGTGCTGCCGCAAGCGGTTCAACATTGACTCGAGCCGCTTCTTATTCTTGGCGCAGGCGGAAGAAGCGTGACATTGTCGTTCGCCCTCGGTTGCTTTCTCTTGGGAGGACTCGGTGTTTCGATTCGGAAAACCACCTTCAGTCCGAAATAGGTCGCACGTGCAGCCGGCGATCCAGTCTACATATCGTATATGTTGACAAGTTGGAAGCGGGCTGCCTGGAGGCGTTCCACCATGAGCTGTGAGAACCTCTTCAGGAGTTCATAGCCGAGGCAGCAGTCGTTCTCCGACTTCTGACGCAAGCATTCTCCATCCAGCGCTATGGCGCGTGTCACCTCCACGGCCCGTGCGTCGAAATGCCAGTGGTATGGCCGAACCAGCCAGGACCACCCCAGAACCTCGCCTTCGCTCAAGGTCTGAATAGTGATGGGACCCCGCTTCGGCGCGTGAACCTCGAGCGCTACCTTACCATGCCGGATCAAGTAGCAAGCGTTAGCCACCTTGCCCTCACGGAGGATAACCTCGCCGGCGTCAAAACGCACGTTGGATGCACATCCCGCCAGCAGTTCCAGATGTTCCTTTTTCATCCCTTTGAAGAAGACGCTCTCAACCAGAAAACGTTCCAGATCCTCCATAACAGTCCCCTTTCCACGCAGTCACGCAGCGTGCGATTCACAGGCGAGTCGCAGTTGCCCGGTTAGGTCCGGCTAATTGCCAAGCACCGTTCGCAAGTAGCCGCACCAGAGGCGCAACGTTCAAAGCGCCGTCCCAGTGCGTTTCCCCGCGACGATGGACTTACCATGCGCCAGTTCCTCGAGCGTTTCTTGACTCAGCCTTTCCTCACCCACCTTCTTCGGGACCAGGCCCAATGCAAGAGCCACTCCGTAAAGAATGGCTTCAGGTCGAGGCGGACAACCCGGGACATAGAAATCGACTGGAATCACATTGTCAGCGCCTCCTAACACGTTGTAAGTATCAAACCAACAACCCCCTCCCGTTGCGCAGGAACCGATAGCGAACGTGAGCTTGGGATTGGGAACAGCCTCCACCAATCTCCTTAGTGCCGGCGCAACTTGTCGGGTGACAGGACCGCATATCAGGAGCACATCGGCGTGCCGGGGAGACCCTACGAGCTTAATTCCGAAGCGCTCGGCATCATAATACGGAGTGAGAACGTTGATGACTTCGATATCGCATCCATTGCATGCGCCAGTATTCGCGTGGTATACCCAAAGCGCTTTGCCAAAGGCCTTTCTGCAAAGACTTCGTAACATGGTGCCACCTCACCTTTCATTTACCTTCCCAGGGTTGCCAAAACTCCCGCCGCGCGGTCCAGGAGAGGGTATGGCGCCTGGGGGTAAATCCCGAGTAAGACACATATGGCCGCCAATATCATCATAGGGACGAACATCCGCGCTGGTACTTCCTTCAGGTTGGGCGGAGGGGCGCTGCCTGTGGGTAGATTGCCCCAAAACACTCTATACCCCGCGCGAACCATTACAACCATAGTCAGAATACTCGCCAGAATGGCAATGCCGGCCGCCCACCACATTCCAGCCCTGGCAAGGGCCAGATATATCGTCAGCTTACTCCAGAAGCCATTGAGCGGAGGGAAACCCGCTAGAGCTAACGCCCCCACGAAGTAACACGCGCTCGTGATAGGCATCTGATTTCTCAGCCCCCCGAGCTCGGATATTCGCCGGGCACCAGTGGCATACATCACCGCGCCTACGCACATGAACAGCAGGGATTTGCAGAGCGCGTGGTTGAGCAGATGATAAAGGCCGCCATAACATCCCAGGTAAGTTCCAAGTCCGATTCCAACCAGTACATAACCCATCTGGCTTACGGAGGAATAGGCGAGCAGCCGCTTGAGGTCGTTTTGGGTTAACGCCAAGATGATGCCGAGCAGCATCGAAAAAGTGCCCAGGGCTACAATGAAAATCGTGACCTGAGGCCATGCCGGATAGAATATGCTCACCGTGCGGGCGAGGGCATAGAGTGACATTTTTATCATGACGCCCGATAGCAGCACGCTAATCGGTGTTGGCGCTTCTGCGTGCGCGTCAGGGAGCCAGGGATGAAACGGCGCAATCCCGGCCTTGGTCCCAAATCCGATTAAGAGAAACGCGATCGTAATGGCCGCGGTGGCCCCTGGTATGAATTGAACCACGTGCCGGATGTCGCTGATCAGCAGGGCGCTCCCTCCATCGAGTTTGTTTGTGGCCGCCGCGCTGGCGTAAAGCAAAACGCATCCGAACAAGGCGAAGGTAATCCCAATGGTCAGCAGCATCAGGTACTTGTAGCCAGCCTCCAGCGCGCGCCGATCCCAATAGAAAGCCACCAGCAGGCCCGAGGTGAGCGTGGTGGCTTCTATCGCCACGTACAGCATGATCACGTTGTTGGTCACGCATCCCCACAGCATGGTTCCCAGAAACCACATCAGAAGGCCATAGAATGTACTGGTGCGGCGGGCGGCGGGACCGTTCACCATCCGCTCCTCGATGTATCGTGCGGAATAGACCGCTGCCAGCAGTCCGATAGCTCCGATGATGACGACCATCAGAGCACTCAGGGCATCGACACGGAGCTCACGGTGCCAGGTTGTGAGCACCACATTCCCCAGGATCCGGTACGCCATCCAAGTACCCAACCCGGTGACAAGTGCCATTGTCAAAACGGATATCCATTGCTGAAGAGCTCGCTTCGCGCGCGTCGCCGAGATCACAATAACGCCCGCCAACACCGGCAAGAGAAATACAGCCGCAGGCAGGGCTGAGGTCTCTGTCAAAACTTCTCCGGGCATATCAACATCCTCCGGGCGAACCGTTAGGTCCCGCTCACCACCTTAATTCCCGCAGCAGGAACGTATCCGTCGAGCCGAACACCTGCCGGACTCCACCAATGACGTACAGGAGGAGAAAAACCGTCACAACCACTTCCGTCGCAACCCCAAAAAGAGCAGTCTCCGGCAAGCTGGGAGCCAAGCTCACCAAACTCAGGTGTACCCCGTTCTCAAGCAGGCAAAGCCCGATCACCGCTTTGATCGCATCCCGACGCGTCAGGACAGCGTACAAGCCCAATGCGAAAACCGTGGACGCTACCGCCAAGTTCGTTCTAAACACCTCGAGTTGCGCCATCCCGGTAGGCGCTAGAAGTGCGACTTTGCCGTGTGTGAGACGGAAGAAGCTCATCATCAGCAGGGCGACAATCACGGCCGAGGGGCCAAACCCAATCACCGGCTTCAATTCGCGGTCGTCCACACCGCGGATCGCCCGGAAAAGGAACCAAGGCGTTAAGACCGCCTTCGTGAGCAGGGCGGTGGCAGCCCACCAGTACAGGGCCTTGTTGACAGAAGCAAAACTCAGAAGCAGCCCCACAATCAGGAGTGCCTGACAGAGGTAGGCGACAATCGAAAACTTGAGCCTTCGCATCTCAACCGCAGCCACCGAGGTGATCACCAAGGTTAAACTCAGGGTCTCGATCAAACCGGTGTGTAGGGCTTCCGGGTTCATGCTCTCCCTCCTCGCAGGCCCTCCCTGAAACCGCTCGTCATCATCCGGTCAAGGACCGTTGGAGGTGGGAAGCACCTGCCGCACCTCTGGCAGGGCCCCATGAAAACCTCCAGCCGCATGTACATGTCCTGGGGAGCGTTCGTGGCAGTTTCGAATTGCTGGCTGAGGCGGATGGCTTTTTCGGGACAAACTTCTTCGCACTTGCCACAATACGTACACCTGCGCCAGTAGAACTCGACCGTCCGCATGTGCTGTTCCGCATCCGACACCACAATCACGTTGGCCGGGCAGACGTTGGCGCATCCACCGCATCCGAAGCACAGATCGGCGTCGATCGCGATCTTGCCGCGGAACCCGGGTTTCGGATCGTGGGATGCAAAGGGGTATCCGAGGGTGACACGCCCCGCTTTCAAGCAAATCAGCGCTTCTCGCAGCTTGCTCAGAAACACCTCAACCTCCCGCTACTTTCCAATCATTGCAAAGGCCAGGGCAGCTAGAGACGAAACCCCGACCCGCATGTAATAACCCATCGCTTGATCGATGCGGAGCCTTGGATTTACGACATCAATAACCGACACCAGTACCAGAACGACGAGCACTTTCACGGTCGTCGCGACCAAGTCAACCAGGTAAGTTCCAAAGTGCGGCCAAGGAAAGAACACCTCCACCAGCAAAAAAGCGAACACAAGCTGCTTGGCCCACATCGCCCATCGGAGGAGCGCCAAGCGCGGGCCGCTCTGCTCCACCAGAGAACCTCCCATGATTTCCTGGTCGGCCTCCGCAATGTCGAATGGCAATTTACCTGCCACGGCCTGGAGAGCAAGGAAGAATGCCACGCCCCCGATCGCCATGCTGATGCTCGGTCCATTCTGCACCTGCCAGTTGACAATGCCACCCAGCGCCAGGGTCTTGGCCTTGAACGCACCCGCGGAGAGAGCAATGGCCAGGATGGGCTCGACAGATAAAAGCATCATCATTTCGCGCGAGCTCCCAATGGAAGCATACGGGCTGGCGCTGGCGAAACCCACCAGCATGATCAGCACACTGCTCATCGTCGCGACATAGAGCACCACGATCAAATCACCCGCGAAGGCAAGCGGTGCGGCGGCTCCCATGGGGACCAGCGCAGCTAGAAGCAGCACCGAGCCAAGCGTGATTGCCGGCATGCCCGCATAGACGACTCCGCCCGTGCTTCCGAGATCCTCCTTGCCTAGGAGCTTGAGGAGATCCCAATAGGGTTGCGTGATCGGGGGCCCAATTCGAGAGTGGAGCGCGGCACGCAGCTTGCGCATGATGCCTTCGAAAAGGGGAGACAGAAACAAAGCGGCCGCCGCGTTCAGCAAGCAGAGCAGGAATATCTTGATGAGCCAGGCTGTCATCGTATCCCTCCGTTGCGAGCCCTGCTTCTGGACATCTCCAGAAGCTCTGCGTGGGAATAAACCCTGACCTCGCTTGTCCTTCGATCAATGGTCTCGAGGCGCTCCGTGCACGAGAAGCAAGGGTCGAGACTCCCCAGCGTAATCGGCACGTCCGCGATGTTGGCACCCGCAACCATCGCCGGCATAGCCTGGAGGTTCGGATAGGTGGGGGCGCGCACTCTCCACCGATAGGGCCGGTTATCACCGCCTGTCAGCACAAAGTGGACTGCCTCGCCCCTCGGCGCCTCCACCACCGACACCCCGACTCGACCCGGCGGTATCTCCTCCTTGATCTCCGCGCAAATGGGACCCGGAGGCATGGCGGAGAGAGCCTCGCGCACTAGCCGAATTGATTCCAGCAACTCGGCGACGCGCACGAGCACACGCGCCCATGTATCACCCGCCTCTTGCGTGGCGATCCGAGGGGGCACCTCGTCATACGCCGCATAGGGGTGATCGATCCGCGCATCGATGGCCACCCCGGAAGCTCGGGCAGGCGGGCCGACAACACAGATCTTCTTCGCCCATTCCTTCGTCAACACCCCGACTCCCTTGGTCCTGGCTTGCAACGTGGTATCGCCAACGATCGCATTGCGAACCGCTATGGTTTCTTTTTCTACCTCGGCAAGCGTCTCGAAAAGCTTGGGCTTTATCTGATTGGGGAGATCGCGGCGCAGCCCGCCGACCGTATTCATTCCGTACGTCTTGCGGTTTCCGGAGATCTCTTCACAAAGCCACATCACTGGCTCACGAATCCGCCAAGTCTGCATGAGCACCGTTTCGAAGCCGATAATGTGCCCCGCAATGCCCAGCCAGAGCAGGTGCGAGTGGATACGTTCCAGCTCGAGCATGATGGTTCGGATATATCTGGCCCGGCGCGGCACCTCGATGCCTGCAGCCTTCTCGACAGCCTGGCAATAGCAGGTGGAATGAATGAAGCCGCAAATCCCGCATATTCTCTCCGCCAGATACGGGATCTCGTTGTACGTCAAAACGCTATCGCCGAGCTTTTCAATTCCTCGATGGTTGTAAAAGATGCGGGTATCGCATCCCACAACCGTCTCCCCTTCGACGAACATGCGCCAGTAGGCAGGTTCCTCCAGAACCGGAAAGAAAGGCCCGATCGGCATCACGCTTGCCCCTGCAGGGGGTTTGAGCATCTGTGGGCGCACATTTTCAGCGCGTGGAGGCTGATAGTTGTAAGGAAAATCCTTTCGCAGGGGAAACACGCCTTCCGGCCAGTCGTCTGCCAAAAGCAGGCGGCGTGGATCCGGATGCCCATCGGGATGGACGCCAATGGCGTCCCGGAATTCCCGCTCTGCCCAATTGGCTCCCGGGATGACCTCGGTGATCGACTCAATCCTCGGGTCTTTTTCCGACACGGGAGATTCGAGCAGAACGTAGAGATGCTCACGGTCGAGCGAAAACAGATGCAGAATCGCGAAATCTCCGGTTACGGGTCTCTTATCAGTCCCCACCGAAATCAGGAAGCGCGCTTGGAAGTTGTTGACGAGCTCCACGACGACGGACCGCATCGCCGTTTTCTCGATCGCAAACCGGAGGGTATCGGCGTGAGGTTGAGTCGTTGACAGGAGAGCACGGTCGCCGTGAGCGGCGACTGCTTCTTTCAGTCGCGTAACGGTCGCCTGATCTATGGTACTCATACCCGCCTCCTCAGCTCCTCACCCACAGCAAGATTCCAGTCACTACGATGGCCCCGATGACGATCCATAAAAGATAGACTTGCGGGGTGCCGACGTGCGTTCTGCTTACGCGGTCCGCGGTTCGGTCAATCGCTTTGACTGTCGGCGTATACAGCCATTGGTCAAAATCGAGCGCGCGGCGAAGAAAAGCGGGGAATCTCGGCACGGGAACTTTTCCGCTTGGATAGATCCCCTGGAATGCGTGTTTGAAGGGCAGATAGAGGCTGCTGGCGGGATAGCGGACCATGTCCGGAGCGTGCTCTTCTCCGCAGTACCAGACCGGCACGGACCTGGACTGTGCCCCGCCCGCGCGCTGAATCCCATAGCAGAGCAACGCCAGGACGGCCAACGCCGCCAGAATGGCGAGGGGCGACCAGAACCCGACTGGTGATCCGTCGATCAGCCGGAGGCCACCCCATATTCGGGTTGCATCCACGCCCGAGACCGGCATGGCAGTAGCTCCCTCGATTGCATGCCCGATGATACGCAACACGGGTTGTGGAAAGATTCCCAACAGGACGCAGAGGACGGCAAGCGTGACCTGGGGCACGATCATGGAGATCGGCACTTCCTCTACACCGCGGCTCTCGTCCCCCTTGCCGAGGAAGACTGATGCGAGGACCTTCAGGAAGGAGGCGAGCGTGGCGAGCGAAATGAATAGTGCTATGAGGCCCAACACCAGGAATAAGGGGAAGCGCATTCCTGCCAACAGGCACCCGGCGACGATTAGCCACTTGCTGGCAAACCCGTTGAGGGGGGGTACCCCCGCGATACTCAATGAGGCTATAGTCGTAGCGCCGGTGGTGAAGGGCATGAAACGCGCCAGGCCGCCCAGTTGGTCCATGTCGCGCTTGCCGGTCCGGTAGAGCACCGAGCCGGCGCCAAGAAACAAGCAAGACTTGAAGCAGGCGTGGTTCACAGCATGCAGAATCGTGCCCGCGAGGGCAATGGTGGCGAGGCTCGGGTACATGTCGAGACAGTAAATCCCCACTCCGAGGCCAAGGCAGATGTAACCGATTTGCCCGATGGTGTGGAAGGCCATCAGCCGCTTGGTGTCGGTCTGCCGCAGTGCGGTCAAGGTCCCGACAAAAAGCGATCCTGTGCCTGCGAGTCCCAGAATAATTCCCCATACTTTGAGCGATGAGGAGACAACCAGAAAAAAGCAGAAAAGACGGATCAGCCCATAGATTCCAAGTTTGACGAGCGCCCCCGAAAGGATCGCACTCATACCTGAAGGCGCAACCGGATGTGCATCGGGAAGCCAATCACCCATGGGCAAGATGCCTGCCTTGGTGGCAAACCCCAGGAAGAAGAGAAAGATGATGGTGTGAGCCAGGAGCGGTCGAGTGACTAACAGCGCAGACAGGGTCTGTCGGATCGCATCAAAAGCAAACGAGCCAGACGTCCTCCAGAGAAACAGTACCGCGGCCACCATACAAAGCGTGGCGCCGTGCGTGATGATGAAGTATTTCAGGCCTGCCCGCTGGCTCGCCGCGTTCTCACTCTCGAACGTCACCAGGAAGTATGAAGTCAGTGTCATCGACTCCCAGAAGATGAGGAAAAACAGGAAATCCGTGCACGCTAGAACTCCCGTCATACTGGCGACGCAGAGGAGAAGAACCGGGAAGAACTTCGCGACGTTGTCGTGCGCGTAGTGTTCCATGTACCGGATCGAGTACAGCGTACTCAGGAGAGCAATCACGGCAACGATGGCCAGGAAGATGGCACTGAGTGGATCAATCCGCAGGGAGAGACGAGAGCCCAGTTGGGGCAACGACAGGATCGTATGCTCGCCGGAAGCCACCGTGCATGCTCCCACGACCGCGAGCCCGGTATACACGGAGGAGGCACAAACGAAAGCGAAACTGACCCAGCCGCACAGTTTCCGCCTGCGCGCAAAGAGCAGGCTCACCAGTGACCCCACGATCAGGATCACGATGCTGGCTTCGACGTTGTGCACTGCGTTAGCCATTCTATCTCCCTATCAACTGCACTAAGGGCATGCCCACGAATGGGGCTACCACACAACCGATCATCAGGATGATCAAAGTGACGTTCATGGCCAAAGGCGGATCGGCTGGGACTTGAGCCACCGTTAAGGGCGCACCCAGGAAGATTTTCTGTGCGATGTAAAGCATCCAGCCGAAGGAGATCAAAGTTTCGCTAAGGATGAAAATGACGATGAACGGTCCAATGGGTCCGGAAAGACGCATGGCGCCGGAAAGAATCATGAACTTGCTCCAGAAACAGGCCAGCGGCGGGACTCCAGTGACGCTCAGAACGCCAATGAAAAATGCCATAGCCGTGAGGGGCATAATTCTGCCCAAACCCCGCAGCGACGATATGCTGCGAGTCCCTGTGACGTAAGAGATGACACCCGCGCAAAAGAAGAGAGTCGCCTTACTGTAACCGTGGCAAATGATGTGTAAGACACCGCCGCGAAAACCTAGAGTCGATCCCAGCCCCCCGATCGCGATGCCAAGCAGCACGTAGCCGAGATGCGCGATGGTCGAATAGGCCAGCAAACGCTTCAGGTCATCCTGAACGAAATAGAAGGAGAGAGCGACCAAAATCGTAAGCAGCGCCATGCCGGCCATGAGCAATGAAATCTTCGGGGGAATTCCCCAGCCGCCGCTCACCGTCCTGGCCATCAGATACACGCCGGCCTTGACCATGGCTGCCGCGTGCAGGTAAGCGCTAATCGGAGTGGGAGCCTCCATGGCGTCCGGCAGCCATGTTTGCAGGGGAACCTGCGCCGCCTTTGCCCAGGCCGCGATCAGGAGTAAGACCAAAACCCCCGATTTCAAACCATCGGGCAACATGCCGAGGGCTGAGAAATCAAACGAGCTCGTGCGAGCAAACAGAATCAGAATGGCCAGCAGAAAAAAGCCACTGCCGACGTGGGTCATCAACAGAGCTTTGAATCCCGCCCGCAAGCTGCGCTCGCTCTGGTAAAAAGAGATAAGAGCCCACGAACACAAAGTGGTAAGTTCCCAGAAGACGAAAAACTGAAGGAAATTCGGCGCAACTGCCAACCCCACCATACTGGTGATGAAGAGCAGGAGCCAAAAATAGTATCGTCCGTACTGCTCACTGTTTACCGGGTGCTCCCGGTTCTTATCCGTAAGGTATGCGGTCGAAAAGAGGACGGTAAGCAATCCGATAGGCACTGCGACCAGCAACATCACAGAAGCCAAGGGATCAATAAGAATCCCCAGGACGGGCGCATCAACGATGCCGCGCAGCCAGGGGATGTACCACAACATTCTGGTGTAAGAAGCACCGTAGGTGGAGAGCGTGAGCCATACAGCCAGGCCGGTTGCAATCGCCGCAGTCACTAGCGCAGCGGGGCGGGCGCGTCTTTTCAGAACCACGGACAGGAGAGCCCCCGCGGCAGGGAGGATCAGCATGAGGACGGCGACTGAACCGATCATGCCGGCACCCTCCCTTTCAGTGGGCTCGCGCATTCAGCTCCGGCGGACATCCTCCGTATCTCGATGACCTCGTTCAATACGTCGGTGATGACCTCAACACTGGAAAGCACTTCGGCGCTCATTGGTTGGAGGAAACCCGTTTGTTGCGGTTGAATCGCGATCAGAAACACGCGTCCAGCGGTCGTCCGTTTAAGGTAGTCCACAAGCAGGCTCACGGGCACACGGTGTGTGCTCGGCCAGTAAGCAGCCGTTTGATCCTCATCGAAGAGCGCTACGGAGCCGGGCGCAGATTTCATCTCGACGCAGTCAATCAACACGATGGTGTCGGGCCGCTGATCCGCCGCCTGGCACAAATAGTTCTCTGGAACGTCCTGGGCGTCGATCACACCCACACCGGGCGCACTGCAGATCTGTTGGGCCACGCAACTCCCGGCTGCGTCGTCCCCACGACAGGGATTGCCAATGCCTATGACGACCACGTTGCCTTGCATCGCGTTGGAAAGCTGTTCTCGTAGATTCATATTGCCAACTCGCGCGGACATGTCGCGCTCCGCAATGTGTGGTTCAGAATCTCTCTACTCGACCAACTCCCTGATCTGACCATAGTTAAAGACTGGGCCGTCGCGGCATACGTAGCGATGGCCGATGGCACAGTGATTGCATTTTCCAATGCCACACTGCATCATGCGTTCCAAGGTTGAAATGATCGCTTCTTCTTTGAACCCGAGCGCAAGCAAATCCTGGATAGCGATCCTGATCATGATGGGCGGCCCACAAACGTAGGCGAGAGTGGACTCCGGGTGAAAGCTGATCTTTTTGAACAGCGATGGGACCACACCCACCTTTCCAGTCCAGCCAGCCTGGGCCGCGTCCACAGTTACGTGAGTTTCCACATCCGAACGCTTTCCCCACTCGCTGAGTTCCTGTTTGTAGACCAAGTCCGTCGGCGTCCGAGCACCGTAAAGGATAGTCACATTGCCAAACCGGGCGCGCTCATCCAGGACGTTCCAAATCAAGCTGCGGAGCGGCGGCAATCCGATACCTCCTGCTACAAATAGCAAGTCCTTCCCGTAGGCCGCTTCCACGTTGAACCCGTTTCCGAATGGACCACGAACGCCCACCTCATCGCCCTCTCCAAGTTTGTGCAATGCATTGGTCAATTGCCCGGTGCGTCGGACCGTCGTTTCTAATGCCTCGGGTCTCGTCGGACTGGACGCGATGCAGAACGGAGCCTCTCCGTAGCCAAACACCGACAGTTCCAGGAACTGTCCGGGGTGAAAATGGAAATCCTCCCCCTTCTTCGAATCCCGGAAGCGCAATCGGAACGTCCTGGTATCGGGAGTCTCATCGCAGACATCCGCTAGCCACGCGATATCGGGAAGGAATACATCATTCATGCCATTTCCCCTTCCGGATGGCAGCAACCACCGCCGGCATGTGCGTGGTGCCCAAGCACACCTTGATGCACCGCCCGCAGCCAACGCACCCAACCGTGCCATCGCGCGTGTAGTACTGCGCGCTTACTTTATGGAAGAAGCGGCGCTTCATCCGGTCCTTCCGTAGCGCGCGCGGATTATGTCCCGAAGCTTCCAGCGTGAAGGCCGCGTACTGGCAGGAATCCCGCAGGCGGCAGCGAATCCACGTGCCATCACGACCGAGATCCTTCACGCCGAAACAGTAACAAGTGGGGCAAACCAGGTTGCATCCGCCGCATTCCAGGCACCAGTCGCCCATCTTTTCCCACAAAGCGTCTGGCACGCGCCCCGTCGAGATGCGCCTCATGGCCGACGCAAAATGGCAGGTCTCTTCCCCAAAATGGTTTCTTGCCGCTACCTCAAGGTTCTTTCGCCGCGATACTTCGTCTTCGGTAGCTTTTCGGAAGAGGCTTTGCGCTTCCGCTACCGCCGCCTCACCCTTTGCACTACCAACCTCGACGAGATAGCTCTCGCCCAGATCGGTCAGCTGAGCGTCATAACTGTCGCTCAAAAAAGGGCCTGAGTCCGTGCAGACACAGAAACCCAGCGGGCATGGAGTTGCGCATGCCAGGCTGATGACGGTGAGATTGCCGGAGCGCCGAAGGTACGAGGCGTCCGCTGGCTCCATTTCGTGCATTCGAGTCAGGAATGCGATTCCTTTAGCATCGCAGCTGCGTGCGTTGAAAAGAAAGCGACGGGTACCGTCGTGAATCGCCTCAACCTCGTGGTGTTGGCCGTTACGCCTGATCTTAACGATGGGATCAGTTTGAGGTAGGACAAATTCTTTCGGTGGATGAAGAGGATTCGGGAAATCCCACACCACCTCCTCGGCGGAACGAATGGTTGAGAAAAGGACGTCTCCGCACGGGGTACGAACGGGAGCGACTACTTCCCCGGCTTCCAGCAACTTCTCAAGCCATTTCGTTACAGCTTTTTTTTCTATTGAGAAGGCCATGGACGGCCTCTTATGCGCGTTCTACTTTTACTGCCGTTACACCCTCAGTGCCCAGTACGTTGGAGACACGATCACGAAACGTGTAAGGTACAACCAACAACCCGGGCTTGAGATCCGTTCTCACCAAAACTGGAACCATTGCCTCACCGTGCACCGAAGTCAACCTGGCCTGCCGTCCCCCACTCAGTTTGAGTGCATCCGCATCGCCTTTGCCTATTTCAACGAAGCCATTGGGAAAGAGCTTCCGCTCTGATTGATAGTCACGCCTTAAAGTCGGCGAGAAAGAAACGAGTGGGTCGTGTCCCCAGTCAAACGCAACATCCCGCGCCAGCAGGTATGGACGCTCAACGGATGTCAACGCGGCCAACCCGGTAGTCCGGGTGGGCTGAACTACGAGCTTCGCCCGGTCAAAATCCTTAAGCAATGCTCCGCCCCATCCGTCCTCGGACAGCCGTTGCTCCACCCCGGCGTATCCCGGTGCCGCCTGTCCGATCTCGCGGAGCACGTCGGAAGCTGAACTGTATGAGGAGGTGAACCTCCCACAAAGCTCAGCCAGCACCTGCCATCCGGTCCTTGCTTCCCCGGGCGGATTAGTCGCCGCGCGAAGTCTTTGTACCCTGCCTTCCATGTTGGTGACTGTTCCTTCGGTTTCAGCAAGGCTGGCAATCGGCAGTAGTGCGTGGGCGATGCGCGCGGTGGGTGTGAGAAAGGCATCCAAGACCACAAGGAACTCAATCCGCTCCATCGCAGCCATGGCGCGCTGTCCGATCGGGACGACGGATGGAGGGTCATCCGCCACGACAATTAATCCGCTCACAGACTGCAATAGGCTTTCTGCCCTCAATCCGGGGGCCGAGGGCAGTTTCTTGCCCCAGATATCCTGCACACGTTGCCGAGATCGTGCGTCGTCCAACGGATCATAGCCGGGTAGGCGATCCGGTACGACTCCCATATCACACGCCCCTCGGACGTTGCTCCGCGCCAGAAGCGGCAAGAGTCCGGAAGCGGGCTTGTCCAGATGTCCGGTGATAGCGGCCAGCTTGGCAAAGGCGGCAGCATCTTTTCGCGACTGATCCCCCGGTCCGCAGCTGGGCGCGATCAGGAATGCCGCCCGCTCGGCACGCGCGATCCACTCCGCTGCTTGGCGAACTTCTTCGGTCCCCTTGACAGTCTCCAGATCTCGGCGAAGTGCGTCATATCCGATTGGTACTGACGTCCGATCTTGCAGCCTCAAGTCAAGGATGGCGGCCAGAAGGCCATTGATCACTTCACCTTCATTTCCAGGTGTCGCCTGCAGGTGGAGAGAGGCTAGACGTGCCATCTGCGTTTTTCTGTAGCCTACGGTTATAAGGTGGGCACCCTTTTCCACCGCCCTCAGGATCGAAGAAGCCGCCCGTGGGTGTGTCTCGGCTAAGTTACCCTCAGTCAACAAGATGACTTGACTGGATGCAATGTCATTGAGGCGGATTGAAGGGGCGTGTTTGCCGCATACCTCCTCAAGACCTGCCAATAGCGGGCGACAGATGGGGTGGTAGGAAAAGTCGACGTTGTTGGTTTGGAGGCCGGCCCTCGCAAGCCTGCCCGCCAGGTAGTTTTCCTCATTGGTTGCTCTGGAAGAACCTAGAACTCCGACCGGCTTGCCCGCATTCATCAACTCCTTGAGGCGGCCGGCAACATGATCAAGAGCCTCATCCCACGAAACAGACTCCTGCTTTCCGTTGCGCCGAAGCAGCGGTTGCCGCAATCGGTCGCCCCACAGGGCAGCCTCATGCGCGCTCCAGCCCCTGGCGCAAAGCCTTCCCTCGGACACTGGATGAGTTTCGCTCGGTGCCACGCCAACTAGTTGTCCCTCCCTCGCCAACAAGTAAAATCCACAGCCACAGGAGCAGAAGGGACACGCAGTTGGGACGGTCACCATAACGGGTCCTGTCCTCTTTCTAGGCTCTATACACCTCACTGCTGCCTGTGTCCATGACGAGGATCACATGTGGTAGTGCCGATTCGCAGTCGAGCATGGTCTGTATCGCATCCACGCGAAACACGCTTATTCCGGCCGAAGCGGTCGGCTGCTGACAAACGGGGCGCTGTCATGGTTTTCAACGGTGCCTACTCGCATCCCAAGTATCAAGACGGCGATAGCTCGCCGCTGGGTATTTCCCCGCGTAGGCGGGCGTTGTCATGCTGTTCTGTGTGCCCGATAGACATCCAGCAACTGGAATCGCGTGGCCTCCAGTCGCCGCTCAATGATAGGTGCAAGGCGTTTCAATACTTCGTAACCAAGATCGTGGTTCTCCTCACACTTGGCTCGCAGGCACTTTCCGTCCAACGCGATGGCGCGCACGCCGGTCCTCGCATGCGCGTTGAATTTCCAATGAAATGGAGGCAGCAGCCACGACCACCCCAGCACGTCTCCTACCTCCAGCGTGTCTACGATGATCGGTTTGCGTTCCGGTGCGAATATCTCTAGCGCCACCCTGCCTTCGCGAATCAAATAAAATACATTGGCTTCGTCGCCTTTCTTAAAGATGTAGCTGCCGGCATCGAATCGCACGTTGGAAGCACAGCCAACCACCAGGTTCAGAAAGGCCTCGTCCAGACCCGCAAAGAAAGAATGTTCCGCAATAATGCGCTCAATGGTCTCCACAACCACCTCCTTCCTTCTGGCTTTTGCCCGTCATGTCGGTTCCGGCCGGGCAATGGAGTACAAACCTGGGCAGCTCCGAATGGCTTGATTGACATTTCTTGCTGCACTCGGTCTTGTCTCCTTGCTTTGGTTCTGACTTCGCTCGCCGCCTCACGGAGTCTCAATACGCTCTGGCCGATTTTCTCCAGTCCTGCTTGAGTTGTTTCATGATGTCATCTGCCAACATGCTTCTATCAAAGCCCGCGGATTTTCTGGTCCTCCAGATGGGTTTCTGAGAGCGACGGTCCACAAGGGTAACTTCTGCAATCGTCCGCCGTACAACCATCTTGGCGGGCACGATTGTGCTCTCAGTTTGACAAGTGAGAATCGCATCAGCCTCTTCCGGCTTTGAAGTGATCCCGACTGCCGCCCATTTTTCGAGACGCGCTTTGACCAGGAGCACAAAATCATCTGAGGACGGAGCCACATAGATCATCCTCACTTGGTGCAGCAGAAGGGGGCCGGCTGAAAAACTGGCCTGTGCGGCCAGGAATCCTGCGGAGGTTAATAGGGCCAGAATTGGCAGGATCGCCCAGTTCACTGGCAGCGGTCGCTGATGCAAAAGTCGAGAGTTCATAAGGCTCGTCCTTCCTTTCTTGCTGTTTCTAGGTCCCACGAGGGTCCGTAAGTGGCTCCTCATCCTGATGTGTTCATCGGTAGGATTCGCAACTCCTCTACCACCATTGCCACGGCGTAGCTTTGTTCACGTCGGAGCATCCCGTCCGCGCTACGAGTGCGGATCGGGAACGCCCGGAGGCAGCCGCACGAGCCGCCGGAATCGGCCGATGAAGGCTTCCAGCGCGGGTCTGACGCGCACCCGATGAAGGTGTGGGCAATCACGCCGCAGTGACGGCCGTTTCCAATAGCCAGCTGCACTTCTTGCATCTTCCGCTGAAGATGTGCAGGATCTGACGGGCTCAAGAGTACAGCGGGTGGATCAGACTTGGGCTTTGATGCTTTTCGAGACTTCATAGCACCCTCCTTCGGATGTCGCAGCGAAGGAGTATCACTCGGCCTCTTATCTCGACCGGCGGAGGCTAGGGAGAGCCATTAAGAACGGCAACGAACTGTCTCCAGCGCAGCTGCACAGAGAATCCAGACACACCACACTCTGCTCGAAGGTTCTCTCTATATTGTCCTTCGAACCAGTACCGTGTGAACGATCCGTCCCTATTTCGCCGGCACGGTAAGAATCAACACCGCCAAGACTGCCAAGACGAAGCCTGCGACGAGCGCAAACAGGGTGTGGAACGGATGGGCATGAAAATGGCGATCGCCCGATCTCCTAAAGTGTTCCAGGGTCCTCATGACCAACCTCCTGCGACGATCGGGCAGCAGACAATTTGCTGATCTCTCGCCTATATTCCCCTACTTTAATTAGACACCTTTTCGATGCGATATTGCAGTGATATCGGCTCCTTGGTTCCTGGCGCCTCTCTTCAGGCGGTGTGCCGCACCATCTTGCAACGAACACGCCCAATGTCTACCCGCTCGCGACTACTTTGCCCGCTAGCTGACATCATCGTTATCGCCCGGTTCCCTTAAGAGCGTGGAATACTGATTCCCGAGACGGGAAACGGCGTGGTACTTATGTTGTCTTCAAATTCCCGATTGCCGTGAAAACCACATAACCGTGGAGGCAACTTGCTCAGGAATGCCGACCCGCGATAGAGGACTCGTCGCTCGCATGAGGCTCTATTCCTCGAAGCAGGGGCCACCATCGTGACCATGTTTCTGGTGATCCTTGATGGTGCAACTCAGCCGGGAATACGCGAGCTGCAGGGAGCGTCTTTCCTGCTCGGTGAGGTACGGATTCTCAAGCGCGGTAAGAATGTCATCGAATTCCGCTTCCAGTTCTTCAAGCTCGGCACAGAGCATGCGACCCCCGTTTCCTCCTGAAATCGTCACGGAGCTGACTGCCAAATAGACTCGGCAAGGGCGCTCGGCTGCTCTCATCAAGAGATGATCCGCCGATTACGCAACGGCTCTCGCCATGAGTTCCTTTCTTCCCAAACCTAAAATGCCGTGTTTTTTCCCTACTCTCTTGAACCCCTCGATGGCGGCGTCCAGATGGTGTTTATCGTGAGCCGCGGACAGTTGCGTCCGAATGCGGGCCTGCCCTTTAGGCACGACCGGAAAGAAGAACCCAATGGCATACACGCCCTCGTCAAAGAGATCGCGAGCAAAGTCTTGTGCCAGTTTGGCGTCGTAGAGCATGACCGGCACAATCGGGGTATCCCCTGCCTTCAGATCGAAACCAGCCTCTTTGAGCAAGCCGCGCCAGTACCTGGCGTTCCACTCCAACTTGTCGCGACGATCAGTCGAGGCGCTGATCAGATCCAGTACCTTGATCGCACCCGCCACGATCACCGGCGCCACGGCATTGGAAAACAGGTAAGGACGTGCGCGCTGGCGGCACATCTCCACCAGTTCGCGGCGCCCGCTGACGCAGCCTCCGGAAGCGCCACCCAGCGCCTTTCCCATCGTCGTAGTAATCACATCGATCTTGCCGAACACGCCGCAGTGCTCGTGCGTTCCACGGCCGGTCTTGCCCATAAAGCCGGTGGCGTGCGAGTCATCCACGAACACCATAGCGGTGTACTTCTCGGCCAGCGCGACGATGTCGGCCAGCTTGACGGTGTCGCCGTCCATCGAAAAAACGCCGTCCGTGATCACTATGCGGGAACGCTTGTCCTGGTGTTCTTGCAGCTTCTCCTCCAGATGGCCCATGTCGGAATGCTTGTAGGTGTCCTGCATCGCCTTGCACAGGCGCATTCCGTCTACGATCGACGCGTGGACGAGCCGGTCGGCGATCATCACGTCCTGCTCATTCAGGCAGGCCTCGAAGAAGCCGGCATTCGCGTCCATGCAGGAGGGGAACAGCAAGGTATCTTCGGTGCCAAGGAACTTGGTCAGGCGATTCTCCAACTCGCGGTGGATGTCCTGCGTACCACAGATGAAACGCACCGAGGACATGCCGTAGCCGCGTGCGTCTAATCCTGCGTGCGCCGCGGCGATGACCTCGGGATGGCTGGAGAGTCCGAGGTAGTTATTGGCGCAAATGTTGATGCACTTCCTGATTACCGAGCCAACCGGAAACTCCACCTCAATTTCCGACGACTGCGGCGAGTGGATATACCGCTCCTCTTTGAACAAGCCCGCGGCTTTGATTCCCTCAAGATCAGTCTGATAGCGGTGGCGAACTGTATCGGCAAAAGCCATGACGCGCCTCGCATAATAAGATTTTCTTCAGTGCGGTACCCAAGCCGGACTTGGTCCCGAACTAGGTCCGGTGGCGGGCACGCTCTAGCCCTTGACGACTTCAGCCTTCTGGAAACGCCGCACCAGTCCCGCGATGCGCTCGACGGTGTCGAAGGCTTCGGGGGTGGCGCATTCGTCGGGAATGTCAATCGAGTACTTTTTCTCCAGAAACCGAAGCAGCGACACCATGGAAAACGAATCCACAATGCCACCGGAAATCAGTGGCGTTGTCTCGGTGATCGTTCGCTCGTCTCCCTCTTCCAGGTATTCCCGCATAATGTAATCGCGAACTGCTTGCGTGATTTCGTCCATAGTCGGCCTCTGTTTAGTCGTCCATGATGGTGGAAAGATCGCCCACGGGCTCATGGAATTCCTTGCAGCGCAGGATGCGGCGCACGATCTTGCCGCTGCGCGTCTTGGGCAATGAGTCGACGAACTCGATTTCCTGGGGCATGGCCAGCGGCGACAACCGCTTGCGAATATGGTTCATGATCTCCAGTTCAAGGTCGTCGGACGGTTGAAAACCTCGCTTTACGGTCACGTACGCTTTCACAACTTCCATGTTGACGGGGTCGGGTTTCGCGACGGCGGCGGACTCGGCGACGGCCGGGCATCCCAGCAGCGCCGATTCCACTTCGAAGGGGCCGACCAAGTGCCCGCCGGTGTTGATGACGTCGTCATCGCGCCCCATGAACCAGAAATACCCATCCGCGTCGATGGAGGCGCGGTCGCCACACAGGTACCATCCATTCCTGAATTTGGCCTGGTATCCGGCGGCGTTGTTCCAATAACCGCGAATCTGCGACGGCCAGCCTGGGCGCAGCGCAATTAGACCTGCCGCAGCGGCCCGATTCACCGGTTCGTAAGTCTTCGGATCCAGCACCGTTGCGGTGATTCCCGGAAACGGTTTGCCCATCGACCCAGGCTTGATTTCCATCCCGGGAAAGTTCGTGATCACGATGCAGCCAGTTTCGGTCTGCCAGAACGTGTCGTGGAACGGTTTCCCGAAGACTTCTCTCGACCAAATCACGGCCTCGGGGTTCAGCGGTTCGCCCACGCTCGCCAGATGGCGCAGGCTGGAGAGATCATGCTTGCGGATGATTTCCGCTCCCTCTTTCATGAGCAGGCGGATGGCAGTCGGCGCCGAATACCAGACGGTAACGCGGTACTTCTCGATGAACTCGTACCACTTGTCGGCATTGAAACCGGAGTCCAGAACAGCTTGTGTAATCCCGTTCGCCCAAGGTCCGATGATGCCGTAGGACGTGCCGGTCACCCAACCCGGATCGGCATTACACCAATAGATGTCGTCAGGCCGAAGATCGAGCACCCATTTCGCGGTGAGATACTGCGAAATAATCGAGTAGTGCACGTGCTGCGCACCCTTGGGCTGACCCGTGGTGCCAGAGGTGTAGTGCAGAACCGACGGAGATTCGGCTTTCGTCGGGTAGATTGGGAAGTGCTCGACGGGCGGCGCATGTTCCATCGCGAAGGCAGTCTCGCATTCCTGGAGAGACGCCTGGGGTGCATCTACCACGATGAAGTGCCGCAAGTTCGGGAGCTGCTCCCGGATCTTGCGGATCTTAAGGAGGTGTTTCTTCTGCGTGATGATCGCCGACGTCCCGGCGTCTTTGAGCCGTACGCAAAGAGATTCGTCGCCAAAAGCCGAAAACAGTGGCTGGGCCACCGCGCCCATCTTCAGAATACCCAGAAATCCGATGTACAGTTCGGGTACGCGGTCCAGAAACAGGCATACTCGCTCACCGGGGAGGATTCCGAGGCTGGCAAGGAAATGGGCGATGGTGTTGGAGTGGACACGAAGATCGTTATACGTGAAGCGCTTCTGGTTGCCCTGATAGTCTTCCCAAAGCAACGCCAGCTTCTCGGCCAGACCCAGTTGGCACAGGCGGTCGCTGCACATCCAACCGATGTTGATCGCATCGCCCGACCGATAGCCTAGCTCGCGCTCAGCGATCACCCAGTTGAAATTCGTGTTGAGTTGCTTGTATGAGGGCCGATCACTCATGGGCTTGTCCCCTCCTGGTGTCCGTCCGCCAACTTTCAGACTCACCACTAAGCCAGCCGCGCACTTGGAAAACGGCAGCAACAGAGCACAGAAATCCATTCTGACCGTACTCCTGTTTTTGCCGGCACGCAGTGACCCCCGTCAATCACTGCTGTGACGCAGCGAACCTAGTAGCGTGATAGGCCGGCAGGAGGGTTTGAAGCAGGCAGCGTAGGCGCGTCATCTCAGAACAGGTGGACAAAGCCTGGCTCGTGGTCGAGCCGAGAGAGCCCAGCCGAGCGAAATGCATCAACCGCATGCTCGAGTTCGCTTGGGCTAATACAGCGGTTGATCTCGGGATATTGCTTTTCGGTGACGCGGCAGGCGGGATGGTATTGCGCCATCAGATTGACATAGGTTTCGGGACCGAGTTCGCGGCTGATCCAGTTCATGATTTCCCGTGTTCCGGCCACACCGCCGGGCATGATCAGGTGGCGCAGAAGAACGCCGCGCAACGCTACCCCTTGCTCATCGATAACGAGCGTACCGACCTGGCGGTGCATCTCCTTGATGGCACGGCGTGCCGCTTCGGGGTAATCCGGAGCTTTCGCATAGCGGCGGCCACTCTCGGGATCCCAGAACTTGAAATCAGGCATGTAGATGTCCACTATGCCGTCCATCAGAGCAAGCGAATCCAGCGAGTCGTAGGCGCTGGTGTTGTAGACCAGCGGCAGACGTAGGCCGCGCTCCACTGCCAGCAGGAGCCCTTCCAGAATCTGCGGTACCACGTGTTCCGGAGTCACCAGGTTGATGTTGTGGCAGCCCTGTTCCTGCAAGCGCAACATCATCCCGGCCAATTCTTCCGGTTCGGCGGGGCGGCCTCCTCCCTGCCAGCTAATTTCGTAATTCTGGCAGAAGACGCAGCGCAGGTTGCACCAGCTGAAGAAGATCGTCCCCGAACCACGGTTGCCGCGCAGGCATTGCTCCTCGCCAAAGTGGGCAAAATGGCTGCTGACGATCGCGTAACGTCCGGTCCTGCAGACTTTCGTCTTGTTCTCGATGCGGTTCACGTGGCAGTTGCGTGGGCAAAGGACGCAGTCGGCCAGCTTCTCCAAGCCAAGCTTGACGCGACGCGCCAATTCCCCGGATTGCCACAGCTCGAGATATACGGGCTGGAAGTTCCTTCGATTGACGGCAGTGGGACGCTCCAGCATTTGTCTTCCCGTGGCGCTGGTTTCCGAATCTTGGAGCAGCTCTTCGACCGAGCGCTTTCTCGCGTGGCAGTCGTGTCCCCCGGAAAGAATCCCGGACGCCGCTATTTGGCTGACTTCAGGCAGGCGTGGCGCTGGTAGGCTGCTACGCAGTCCGTTTGTGCTCGACCCGAGCGCGTTCTACGTAGCGACCGTCCCTGACATCCACACGCACGATTTCCCCCGGAGCGATAAACAAAGGCACCCGAATACGAAGGCCATTGTCAAGGGTTGCATCTTTCCAAGCGCTATCCTGTTGTGAGTGCGTCGGTGGCGCTGTGCTGGCCACTCGGGCCTCGACTATGTCCGGGGATACGACACTGAGGGCCCGGCCTTCAAAAAACTCCACCGGCAGTTCCATCCCAGACTGGAGGAATGCGAATGCCGGTCCCAAGATTGCGCGTGGAACTGCAATCTGCTCAAAGGTGCGGGGATCCATGAAAGTACAGGTTTCGCCGTCGTCAAACAGAAACTCCATTATGTGCCGCTCAATTTCCAGGTCTTCCAGCCGCTCCTGTAGCCGAAAGTGCGGTTCCCACATCCGGCCACTGGTGACATTGCACAACTTGGTCTTCACCACTCCGCCCAACTTGGCAGACCCAGCTTTCGATTCGGCCTCGAGAACTTTGTAGATTTCCCCCTCGATGCGCAGGAACATTCCCGGTTTCAACTCAGATGCAATCACCATGGGGCTCCCCCCGGTTCGGCCATCGTTCACCCACATTGATAGACCCTGGCACCTTCCCTCCGCAGTGACGGAGGTCACGACGAGCGGCCACGGCGATCGGGCCCGCCTTTCCGCAATTGGTGCTGAGGACCCAGTCACATCTGGGTCCGTCGAAACGAGCTAGAATTTGTCAGGGAACTGGGAGGGTTACTCATGCTTGAGATGGAAGCGGTCCGCATGGAAGTTCCAGTCGACACCAACGTTATTGTAGGTCAAGCACATTTCATCAAGACGGTCGAAGATCTCTACGAAGCCGTCGCGACGACAGTGCCGCAAGCCAATTTTGGTTTAGCGTTCAACGAGAGCTCTGGAGCGTGCTTGACGCGGTCAGAAGGGAACGATCAAACCCTTCGTGATACCGCCATACGTAACGCCCAGGCCTTGGGCTCCGGCCACACCTTTGTGCTGGTCATCGGGAATGCCTATCCCATCAATATCTTGAACGCCATCCGCAACGTGCCCGAAGTGTGTTCGATCTTCTGCGCGACGGCTAATCCAGTGGAGATCGTTGTGGCTCGGACGGAACAGGGTCAAGGTGTGCTCGGTGTCATCGATGGCAGCTCCCCGAAAGGTGTAGAGGGCGAGGCAGATGTAGTCTGGCGCCACGATCTGCTGCGCAAGATCGGCTACAAGCGATAGGAGATCGACAAGCGGGCGGCTGGGCCAACCGGGGCGATGCGGCCCTCGGCACACGCGTTTGGCTTGCCGACGCCCGACGAGTTCCTGACCTGCATGACGAGTGCACAGCTCTAGCCCCCGGCCGCTAGTGGCATCAAAGCCGAATAGTAGTCGCGCGATGTTGCCGGAATGGGTGTAGAATGACCGCACACGTTCAGAAAATGCGTTTCGAAGTCACCTCTCGCCAGTGACTCTCCGGGATACGACTACCAGATGCTGGACGCCCGTGTTACTCCACGGGCGCACTCCACCTCTTCAACCGAAAATCTGCGGAGGTTTCCATGCTGGCCAAGTGCAGTAATCCAGCCTGTTCCGCCACGTTCCACTATCTTCATGAAGGAAAGCTATTTCCGATTGAATTGAGGAGCGACTCAGCGATCGTCGCATCAGGTACTGAGTTCAGGGGCACACCGCTTCATTCCCAATGTTTTTGGCTATGCTCCTCGTGTTCTCGTGTCATGACAATTGAGCCCGACGGAAAGGGAGGAGTCGGTATCGTGCGGGGTCAAGCTACACTATTGCGTGCAGATGGCTCCATGCACGACTCCGTTCTCGACAGGGCGTCTGAAGATTATCGGAGGTGTGCATGAACAGCGCGAAGAATACGCTCCAGGTCTTGAAACAAGAACTGGAGTTTTTGGAGAAGGGCGGCTACCGCTCGCCGATTGCGTGGCGGTGGCCTCTGGCCTTTGAAGACTCGCCAACATGCTCTAGTCATCGACGGTCTGCCTGTCCAGAGGCCGACTGTGTTTTGATGGATTTTGTGCCGAAAGAATGCCATTACGAAGCCGTTCCGTGCCGACACATTCCCCTGAATGAAGCGTGTGAGACGGTGGACAGTCTGTACAGGACCGGTACCAACGAGGAGATCGAGGGCGCATTGCGACAGTGGTTGCTGAAGACCATGAAGCGAGTCGAACAACCAACTCAATCTGAAATGCCTCGGCGGCACGAAAAAGCCGCGTAAGGAGAAGTACAGCATGGCTCAATGAATGACGAAGGAAACAGAGAAGACCCATCGACCACCCGGTTCGCGGACTGAGATGACGACCAGGTATTCAAAGGAGGAGGAGTGTTAAGGGTTTTTGCCAGAGACACATCGACCTCAAAGGAGATGGTCCTTCCTCCTCCTCAACGTCAGGGCGGGGGTGTCTCATGCCGTGCCTGGAGCAGCAAACTCCTGCGCGTCTCCGTCGACTGACGACGGGCGAAGGCACACGGACTGAGGAGACTACTGGAGGTTTCTGGTTCCACGTGTATCGGCTTGCGGACGAGGCACTACCACGAGGCCCAGATGTCTCAATTTCGCAAGGATGTTTTCATAGACCTAAGCCGATCCGGGCCCCTGGTTAGAAGGCTGGCGCGCGTCGTCGCGCAGTGCCCGACTTTTCCTCATGCCTGGCTACTACACTGAGAGGCTTTCCGGCGAGCGCCTCCGCGCCTGCTACGACTTGGCCCCAGCCAGGGCAAAGGCCTACCTCGAAGCAGGAAGCGGGCGGAAGGATGCCTCGGTCTTGGTGTCACCGACCCTCCCATGAACAACGCTTCGCCGGACCATGACGCTGAAATTCTCCCAGTCGAAGTCACCCCACTGCAGGCCCATGATCTCGCTCACCCGCAGGCCGAGGCAGGCCGCAATCAAAACCATAGTGTGGTATGGCTGGGATAATTGCTCCAGCAACAGGCGAATCTGCTCCGCCGTCAGCACGCGAGGTATCCCCCTGCGCCCACCGCTCTGGCGCACCAAGTCGATTGGATTGGTATCGGCCAGTTCCCATCGCCGTGCGCATTGATAGAGAAGGTGAAGCAGGCTTCGAATATGGACCTTGCTTTTCGGAGCCAGCCTGAAGCGACCGTAGCCATTGTTCGACTGGCACTGGCTTGAGCTCTTCTAACAGACAATCGCCCCAGTGAGGTCCGATCCACTGATTTAGCACTGACAAATACGACCTCTGTGTTGAGTACCGCAGCGCAGGTAGTTCCTGTTCAACGTAGAGGTCCGCAAGTGCGCGGATTGATGTAGGCCTTGCAAATCGGTGTTTCAGGTTAAGTCGGTGCCGAAATGGCTCGATAGCGCGTAGAGCATCTGCTCTGGTGGGGTACTCTGCAATCGTACCGATCATCCTTGCGCGCCGCTGGCGTTGCCCCTCTTTGGTAGTTTCATAAAAGCGAAACTGCCAGATGTCTTCGCCCCGGGTACGTTTCATTCTTGTAAGGCATCCGTACTGATATCTTCGTCGCAAATTCATGGTTTTCCTCCAGAAGCTACTTGAGTCGCAGTACCAATAGGAGTTCTCTCACGGGACTGGCCATGTCCCCAATAGGGTGCATTCTTGGCAGCAGTCACCGGGCGGTAACGACCAGAAGCCTGTTGACTGATGATAGGGTTTCAAAGGAGTGCAGCTTGCTAATTTGGCAAACGACACTCATTGGGAGCGCGGCCCGAGGCAAGGCACTGACTGCCAATGCCTTCCGAGGAGGATCTTTGGGCCTACTACAGAACGATGCGCACTAGGATCCGCTGCTCCGCATGTTGCGAGAAGGTCCCGATGGCCTCGTGGACGCTTAAGCGCTGAAAAGCACGCCAGCGTCACTCTGCCCCCCCGGCGACTACGACTCGCGACTTGGTCGAATTGATAAAGATGGGTGTGCTAATCCGAACAAGGAAACGAAGTACACTCGATGTCAACTTGCGATTCCGACCGGTCATACGATTCTGTGAAAAAATCTGGCGTAGTCACGCCTGAGGAAAGTCTTCGAAATTGTTGATGCCGCGATGTTCAACTTCCCCGAAGCCGACGTCTCATTACTAATCGCGGTAAGCCGACACCAGATCGCTGCCGTGTGGCTGACCACTCGCCCGGATTCGCGGTACGCGGCTACAAGTCGAACCTAGAGCGCGAAAACTTGTTCGATAGTCCTCAGTTGGCAGTAAAAAGCGTCGTCCAGCGCGTATTGCGTGCCATCAGGATACCGCCGCTCGCGGATCCTTGGGCAGGAGTAAGACTGCCCACGCTCGGAGGCAAATCGGCGATGTTGATGATCGTGAGGCCGGCCGCCGAGATTAGCACTTGTTTGCACCACGGCATATCGCGCGACGCATCGTTCTTCCTTTGCAGGAAAAACGCCGCGCTCGCGGCCCGCAAGAGACACACACGCACGGCCGAGCCGCCACACCCTTCCGTTCGACACTCGGTAGGAGCGGGAGGAACCGGCGTGATCGTCCAGCGTCCCCCGCGAAGGTAATCCACAACACAAGTAGAACAACCTCCAAGACCCGCTCAAAAAAGAAAGTCGAAATCAAAAACTACTTTCCGATTGTTATTGCCGAAGAAACGGCCGTACTGCGGATCCGCCGCATTGGAGTGGACTTCGAGGGCATTGAAATGGTTGGTCAGGTTCATCACGGTTGTGGACAGCCGTACGGCGTGTTTGGGCGTGACTTGGAAGTCCTTCGAGGCTCGAAGGTCAAATGAGAAATATCGCGGGAACCGGGGTTGGGCGCCTGGAATGGAAGTAATGTACTGCTGCAGCAAATCTGTGGGTTGATAGGGAAACCCACTTCGATATTCGATCTTTGGAGTCAGACGAAACTTTCTTGGCAAACTGTACATTCCCCACAGGAGAAAGCGATTCGGAATCTCGCTCGGTAGACTCGCAATCAGATTTTGGTTCACGATGGGAAACGGCAAGTTGCCGAGATACCCGTTCGCATCGTTGACTGTTCCTCGCGCATACTGGCGAACGTAAGAGAAGAATACTTGGCGTTTCTCCTGGCTGCCAAAACGGGCGGTGAATTCCAATTGCCGAGTCTGCCCAAACCCTGATGAACCGAGGACCAGTGCATGCTGGTTTTGAACAACCTCAGGCTGGATCGTCAGCATATCGTGAGCCTGGCTCTGCAGATATTTGAGTCGAATTGTCATCAGGTGCGAAAAGCTACGGTCTACTTCTACATTCCAGCCAACGGTATAGGGAGCAAAATTTCCCGTTTTCTGTGCATTGTCAATGAAAGGAAATTCTGACTCCGCCGCCTGCTGCGTGAGATTGATGTACTGGATCGGGCTGCCGATCACACCTCCCGCGCTGTTGTACATCGTGATGGTTTGCTGAGGATACCTGCTGAACGCATAGGTATTGAGGGGTACATTGTCATAGAAGACTCCAATGCCCCCACGAATGACAGTCGTTTGGCTCCGGTCAGGTGTCCAGGCAAAACCTGCGCGCGGGGCACTCCGAATCGTATGCGTGATTGTCTGACTTTCCAAACGCATTCCGAGATCGAGTGCGAGGTTGGGACGTAGCACCCAGTGATCTTGTACGTACAGGGAGGGCTCAAGATCGCTAACTGAAAATGATCCTGTGCCGCTGAAATCTATGCGGTTCGCCAGTTGACCGGTCGAGCTTTCGATCAAGACCGGCCGGGCAATGAAGTTTCCTGCATCTTCGGCATGGGCAAGAACTGACCCAATCTGCACACTGTGGTCTCCCAAGAAATGCAGGTTGCGCGGCCGCCAGTTTTCAATCCATTGAGCCCGTGTCGCCAGGCGCGACTCCTTGCCAAAGTAGTTGCCTTGATTTCCTGTTGGGGTGAGGATCATCTCAGAGCTGCCTTGAGGGTCAATCCCGGTGTTCACGCGAGTGATAGCTAGCGTGCTTTGCAGTAGCCCGTCTCTTATGACAAGCCGGTGGATAACCGTGCCAGTAGACTCGTCCACATTGATATTGGGCGTCACGGACTGGGGATTGAAGTAGTCCAGTCCCGAATAGGTCAACCGGTGCGGAGCCAGATGGAAACTCGCAGTGAGCGTCTGGTTGGGAGACAGGATCGCCGCGAACTGCGTGAAAGAGTTGATCGCGGTCGATGTAGTCTGGTTGAAGGGAACCGGAAGCGTGTACACTTCACGTTTGTTGATCGCATATTCATCGTCTTGCAAGAAAAAAAGCTTCCGGGCGACGAGAGGACCGCTAAGATCCAGCCGGGGCGTAGCATCCTTAAGTCCTCTCAGATGGGGGCCGTGGATGCGAAAATCGGGCAGCGGATCGTTAAGATCGTAGTGCCATTTCTCCTCTCCCTGGCGCGTTTCCGCGGTGACGACACCGGCTGTGAACTTTCCATATTGCGCGAGGTAAGGCATCTCGGAAACCGACAAGTTCTGGACGCTGTCGATGGGGACAGTCAGCCCGAAAGCACCTGTCGCCGGATCGGTTACGTCGACCGAGTCGACCAGGAGAGCACTGTGATTTTCTCCGTAACCGGCGATTCTCACACTGCCGTCGCTAGCACGAACGACACCGGGAATCAGAGGCAATGCATCGGAAAGTGTCGCTGGCCGGCCTGGCGTTTCTTTAGCTTGTGCGGGCGCTATCGTAGTCTGACTACTAGACTCTTCGACGACCGGATTTGAAGCCGTACCGTGGACTTCCACGCTCTGTTGGCTCACCTCGGCCTTCGTTAGAACAACTTCGACCTCTTCGGGCCCGGTATCTTCCTTTATCTCCAGCGTTGTGCTTGTAGCGAGATAGCCCTGCTTGTTAACGGTCAACTGGAAGCTACCCCGTCGTTGAAGAGTAGTGGCTGTCCTCCCAGCAGTATCCGACAGTTCAACGGCCACAAGCTGCCCATGAGCACTGATTTCGATCCGTGCCTGTGGAACAGCTTGGCCTTTGTCGTCCACCACCGATAAATCAATGACAACGGAACGAGTTGCTTGCTGTTGGGGGGCCGCCGAAGCCAGGCAAACGAACGCGAACAGAACCAGAAGCGCCATCTCGAACCGCAGGCATACTGGTGCAATCCTGAGACGGTCATCAGCGACACATCGCACTGAATTCATACGCGGTCGATCAGATCGCTGGACGCTGCTTGCCAATGGTGAAAAACGACACGCCGTCCGGACACGCAAACCCACGTTGGCCACAGACTTTCGCACCTCCGGTCTCACTGTGCAGACGGTCCCGCGGCATCATTTGACTGGGTGCCGCGAGTTCCCAGTCCGATTGCCATGGCCATGTCTTTCGGATAGACCACATCGCGCCCTCGGGCCAGAAAGTGGTAATAAATCGACATCGCCGCTCCATACGATCCAAAACCGGCGGACACCACGCGCGAATGCGCAGCAATCCCCACAATCATTCCTACCAACTTAAATCCCGATGCCCCGCTCGCCGCGCCGCCCCCGCTTCACCTACACTCTGTCCTCCCCGTCCCGCATCTCGGTCCGGAGACGCCTGTGAGGCCGCCAGCATCACCTGGATTCCGGTGATTAAATATCTACTCCGCGGCGTCGTCACCTCAGCTCCGCCTTCGGCGTCCAGCTTCAGGTGCTCGTCCTTGGCCACGGCCACGCCCTCCAGATTCGTCTCGACCTTCTGCTCCAGCCCGTTCGGCGGCGCAACCTCACGGAACAGGATTCGCAACTGCCCGTTGCGTCCCAACTGGCGCGCCGCATGTACCTCTACTACTGAGCCTTTAATCACGCTACCCTCCGGCAAGATCAGATGATCGGAAACTACCAGAGGTTCGGTTATCAATGCCTGCACCGGATCTCCCTTCTGGGCAGTCGAAGAACTCAGCGCGGTCACCAGCCGCGCATGCACGACGCTTCCGTTCGGAGGGGTCGTTCCAATGTTCGTAAGTGCTCCCGGCTTCATCGCCTCCGTTCCAAAATCTAGAGGTTGCACTAAGTCCGCGCTGAAACTCGTCCCCGCATCGATGTACTGCGGATGCACGGGGAGCTGCGCCAGGGCGATCCGTTTCAGCTTGTGCATCTTTCCCGGCTCGTGGATCTGCTTCTGCAAGTCGCTCCACTGCTGGTGGATCGCCTGCCGCGTCGCACTCACTTTCTTCCCTGCCGCATCCGCCACTTTATTTTTCTTTTCCGTCTCATTCGCCGAGACAAAACGCAGAACTCCATCCGGGGCCGGAGACACCACTGTTTGCAACGCCACATGCCGCCCGTCTGCCATCACGAGCTCGTCAAACTGCACATGTACATGCCGCGCCGGAGAGAAATTCCCATCCGTCGCATCCAGCACCCGCGTCTTCCCCGGCACACTATCGATTGCCGAGATTTTTCCGTTAACCACCGTCCCCGACGGAATCAGCAGCCTGTCGAATGCATACACCGGCTCCGTTGTTCTGCCATGGATCGCCTTCCCGACTTCCCGAACTCGCACCTCCGTATCCAGCGCTATCTTCAGAGGAGCACCTGGCGGAACTGTCAAGGGAATGGAACTGACTGGTGCTGGCAGTAAAACGGAATTGGATGGTTGCGGAGTGGGTTCTGCGGGTCTGTCCTTCAGGGTCTGACTCCAAAGCCATGTACTGCAGCAGATGAACATCAGGAAGATCGCCTGAGTCACTTGACGAGCGCATTTCACCTGAACACCTCAATCTTTGGGCGGCGCGTAGATGAAATCATAGCCGCAGTTAGGAGGAGAAATGTGTCAGTTAGCTCTGGATGAACAAATTGTCATCTTCCGGAAAAGGCACGGTCATGTTATGGACATATCGTATTTTGGTGGTCCCACATACCACACGAGGTCATGGCACCATCAGAGAGGGTGAGGTGAAGGATGTTGAGAAAGATCTTTCGCACTCGACGTAGTGGCGACCCTGGCCTCGGTTTTTTTGTTTGTCTTTCCCTTGCGTTCGCTCCGTTCCTAATGGCGCAGACGACTGGAACAGGAGCATTGACGGGCAAGGTTATCGATGCGTCTGGTAACGGAGTTGCGAATGCCACCGTGACGGCGACATGTGCAGACAATGGCCAAATGCGAAGCGCGACTACAGCGACAGATGGCTCTTATAGGCTTGACGGTCTGCCGCCGGGCAACTACCGGGTGAAGTTTGAGGCCTCCGGTTTCAAGACGGTCGAGCTCCCTTCCGCGATGGTCAATGGGACCGAGGCGGTCGTTCTCGATACCAAGCTCGAGACCGGAGAACAAACTAGTGGCAAACCCGCGCCCGTGTCAGAGGAGAATTTGCCGAACGCCCCATCCGCCAGCACTAAACCGCCCTCACTGCAAGATCTGGGTTTTCCCGCAGAGCAGTCCCAGGGAGACGCCCGCCAGCAAGCACTGCTCGATAAACGGACGCACATGCTCAAGGTCCATCAGCGGCTGGGTTTGATCACGACCATTCCGTTGATTGCCACCGTTGCCACTTCCCTCAATGCCGGGGGCAAAAGCACCAGCACGACCTCGCGCGACCTACATGCGGCTCTGGGCGGGCTGACGGGAGATTTGTATTTCATGACCGCGTACTATGCCATTCGAGCGCCCAGAGTACCCGGAACCGAAACGCGTGGGCCGATCCGTTTCCACAAGGCCATGGCTTGGATCCATGGCCCCGGAATGATCCTGACACCCATTCTGGGAGCCATCGCTTTCGATCAAAAGAGCAAAGGGGAAAAGGTCCATGGCATTGCCTCCGCGCATGGGCCGGTGGCCATCGTGACCGCCGGGGCGTTTGGCGCATCTCTTCTGTCGGTATCCCTTAAGTTTTGATCCGCGCTTATGAATAAAGACCATCCTGATGGCCTTCGTGCTTCTGGCGCCGCCTTCGCTTGTCGCAGCGGACGGCCAGTGGGTTCTCGAACAGTGCACGCGCACTTACCATGTATCCCATCCGCTGCATCAGACCGACGGTGTGAGCCACGCGGCGCGAGGCAAGGGAGTTTGCCATGCCGGAGAATGCGATTTCCTGATCGCGGTGCCGGTCAAGTCGTTTGATTCCGGGGACAGTAACCGCGACCTTCATATGCTCCAGGTCACGCGCGGCGCGGAGTTTCCGATGGTCATCGTGCGAACCCACCTGCCAGAATCGGCCGCCACTTCAGCGACCATTAGCGCCGATCTGGAGATTCAGTTCGCTGGACAGACTGCACAGTACAAGCAGGTTCCTTTCAAACTAACGACGCAAGGCAGTGAGACCCATATCACGGGGACAATTCCAGCCACACTCGCTGATTTCAAAATCGACCCGCCATCGCTGCTGACCATGCCCGTCAAGAACGACATTCCAGTGCGCGTGGACATGACCTGGCGACCGCAGTGAGGCGACGAGCAGATTCTCAGGCATCTTTGTTCAGAGGAGTGGGGCCGGGCTCGACGGACGCTTCAACGTTTGAGGAGTTTCCTGCATCCCAATTGGAGGTGTAAAGTTTTGGACTGGCGGGAAGCTCCTATGCGATTGCTGTTGGTAGAAGATGATGTATCCATTCAGCAGTTCCTGAAACGGGCGCTGGTAGAAGCCGGATATCAGGTGGATACGGCCAGTAACGCGAAAACTGGGGAAGCGCTGGCCTTGGAAGGCATTCACGATGCCTTCATCATCGATCTTGGCCTTCCAGACCTGGATGGATTGGATTTGATTGCCCGCTGCCGCGCCCAAGGGAGTTCGGCGCCAGTCTTAATCCTGTCTGCCCGGCGTTCTGTGGACGAGCGTGTCCGGGGACTGGAGCAGGGCGGAGACGACTATCTCACGAAACCGTTCGCCCTCCCGGAACTGCTGGCAAGGCTGAGGAATCTCCTGCGCAGGTCCGCGGTTCCACAGAATGAATCGGTGCGTTTGCAGGCTGCCGACTTGCAGCTTGACCTGGTGCGTCGTGAAGCACGACGGGGCGAGCGCTTGCTGCAATTAACCCCACAGGAGTTTTCTCTGCTGGAGTATCTTTGCCGCAATGAAGGTCGGGTGGTGACTCGCACCATGATTCTGGACCACGTTTGGCGGATGCGGATCGATCCCGCAACCAACGTCGTGGATGTGCATATCTATCGTCTGCGCAGCAAGGTGGACCATGACGCGCCACGGCCGCTGATCCACACAATTCGTGGTGTTGGCTACGTTCTCAAATATGCCTAAGAATTTACGCACGACCGCCGCTTGGCGGATCTCGATTTGGACAACTCTGGCGTTCGCGCTCGGAACCGCATTGGCTTTCTCCATAGTTTATTTCCTTGTCGCTCAGGGCATTCGGGAGCGTAGTGACACCTGGCTTAGTGGCGAAGCTGAGGTTCTTGCCCAGGTCTCGGCGGATACTCCGAGAGATCACCTATACAAGCGGATCGTTGGCGAGGTGGCCGAGCTTGCTACTCAGGAAGTGCCGGATGAACGCGACACGCGGGGAGGAAGGCTGAATTCCGTCTTCTTTTTGGCGATCGATCCCAATAACAGTGAAGCTCCGTTGTGGGTAGGCCCAAGCTCCAAGGATGCTTTTGTCAGGGCGATTCAACAGGCGAAGCTTGTTCCCGGCACTCCGCAGTCCATAGCAGTGGAAGGATGGCGCCAAGCGTTTCGAGTCGTAGGCCAGGTACATGACGGAAGAAGTGTTTACCTAGGACTCTCAGATCGCGGCGCTCAGCACATCCTGCACAGATTGGCCCGTCGTTTTCTCATGGTCTGGGGCGGAATGTTTCTGCTTGGCTTCGTAATCTCCTACTGGAGCGCCCGTCGTACTCTGCTCCGTGTCGAACGCATTACGGAAGCCGTAGCGCGAATTGGCACCGAGGAATTAGAGGAACGATTACCTGAACCTGTGAATTCGGATGAAATCTCGCGACTGGCTAAGACTTTTAATCACATGTTGGACCGGATCCAGTCTTCAGTGAATCAGCTTCGCACCGTTACCGGCTCTGTCGCGCATGACCTTAAAAGCCCGGTAACCTTGATTCGTGGAACGCTCGAATCTGCCTTGTGCGATGACGGGAACGAGAAGTGGCGTAACTCGGTTGGTGAAGCGATCGAAGGCCTGGATAAGCTCTTGCAGTTGCTGAACACCGCGCTGGATCTTGCCGAGGCGGAGGCCGGTGCGCTTCACATGGATCGCGGCCCAGTCGACTTCTCCGATGTCGTGAGACAACTGGTTGATATTTACCAGCCGGCCCTGGCGGAGCGCCATCACGAAGTAACAATTGACCTCGAAGAGCATGCGGTCGTAGATGCTGACCTGCCTTTGCTGAATCGCGTAGTAAGCAATTTGCTGGAAAACGAATTGACGCACTTGCCGGTGGGATGCCGAGTGAACATTCGGCTGCATTTGCATCAAGGGTCAGCAGAACTGGTGATCGAAGACAATGGCCCGGGATTCCCGCCTGATATCGGCAGCCGAGCATTCGAGCGCTTCGTAAAGGGGAAACATTCTCCCGGGCACGGCCTCGGACTTGCTTTTGTGGATGCAGTCGTACAGGCGCACGGCGGCGAGGCTAGGATCTCCGATCGTGCGGGAGGCGGCGCTGTTATAACTTTGTCGCTGCCCGTCAGCGTACTCCAAACGGCATGAGCGTGACCAACCTGCGGAGGTTCAGATCACGGCGTTGCACATACGGGTCAGTGCCCAAATAGTTTGTTGCGCATGTCGGGCCAGAACTCTTTGGCCACATTGAAGAACGTATCCAGGGCTATTTGTTGTCCCCACTTATTTGTGGTATTTCCAAATGATCGATCCGCGGCCGGATAGTAGAGGTTGGAAATGCCCGCAGCCACGGCATTTCCGGCCAGATCCGATGTGTTGAAGTGGTTGCGGCCGTCATCGCCGCGGGTGATCACTTCCCGGCTCATCGCGTATCCGGTCCTCTTCCAAAATCCACCCTTTCCTTTCACAAAATAACGGGGATCCTGGTGGAGAGCGACTGGAAATAGGCCTTCGCTCATGATGTTGCCAATTGCTTGATCTGCGAATGCCCCTCCATAGTATTTGCTAAAGCCCCGCGCTCCGGAACCGAACGAGCTGTTCTGTTTCTGCGCCATAGCTACCCCGGCAAAAACGCCAGCCACTAGAAACGCCGAGGGGTCGAAAGAGTCATCGAACGCAACTTTTATCTTCGCGCCCGGTGTCAGCGGTCTGATCTATGCTGGGTTTTCGTCCGAGCGATAGTTGGGGATTACCCAGAAGATGTGGTTCTTACTCAGTTGAGGTTGTTGACCGTCCTGTTCAAGGGTTGATGGATCAGATTGAATCTGACTTGAGCTTGGCGCATCCGGCAGCGTCGACCTGTCCTGGCCCGTCGCCGCGACAGGTGCAACAAGGAAATTAAGACAGAGCAGCACATAACAGACCACAGGAACAAATGAAAGCGGCAGTTTGCAACGCATTCTGGAATTGATGCAACTTGTCAGCGGCTGTGAGGGAACATGAACAACTTGTCATTTCGATGACACGGCCAATTCATTTCTAGCCAGTAGTCTTCCGGATGAGTCGTCTGAGCGAAAAACGAGGAGCGTACATAATGATAAAGGGTATCGTGATCGGAGCCTTTCTGGCCGCAGCAATTTTGGCAGGTGGCTTTTTCTCTTATTTCGCTGCGGGCATGGCACCAGTGGCGACGGCCGATCCGCCAATGCCGTTTGAAAAGAAGCTGGCGAACATGGCCCTGGATGCGCACATTGAAAAGCAACACGTTGTCCAATCTCCCGTGTCTGCCGACGAACCTAATTTCCTTGCCGGCGCGGATGTGTACAAACAGAACTGCGCCGCCTGTCACGGACTTCCAGGGCAGCCACCCACAGACTATGCGGCCACGATGTATCCGAAACCGACACAATTGTTCCGTGGTACGGGTGTCACCGATGACCCAGCGTCGGAGAGTTACTGGAAGGCAGCCAATGGCATCCGTATGTCCGGGATGCCCGCCTTCAAAACCAAGCTGAGCGACACCCAGCTATGGCAAGTCAGTCAACTGGTAGCGCACGCGAATGAAATTCCCGACTCCGTTAAGAGGGTGCTCGTCTCCGATGCGCTGACGTCTGTCCACACCCAGAGGTAACAATGGGTAGAAAGCACCGTTCCACTGGGGCTTCATACCCCGTGTCTCAGTTACAATTCTCCTCAACCAGCCAGAATGTTAGTCAGGAACGGGTCCGAAACATGGGGCGACGCCAGCGGCTCTTGATTGCGGCGGTTCTAGTGGCAATCTGCTTTGCCGCCGATGGCACGCGCGCTTTCGCCTCAGACGAGGATTCCATCCAGCGGGTCCTGGCTGGCGGCCGGCAAGCGATGCTGGAGCGTCATTACCGGCAAGCAGTCCACATTCTCCGAAACGGACTGAAGGATCACCCCGAGGACAATCGGCTGCGCTTGGAACTCGGACGCGCGTACCTGTCCAGTGGGGCAGACGGTCGAGCCATCCGGCTCTTTCGCCAGATTCTCAGGACTGAGCCTAACGATCGGCTGGCAAAATTGGAGTTGGCGCGGGCTCTAGGGTACGGCCGGCAGTATGGAAGTTCCGACGAGATCTACGGGGAACTGCTCCGGGCGAACGCGGCGGACGAAACGGCTGCGATAGGACTGGCGAGCAATCTATTGCATCAGCAACGATCGTCGGAAGCACGGGATGTCGTAGACAGAGCCCTGACATTTCATGCCAACAGCCTGCGCTTGCAGGAGTACAAGGACAGAATCGAAAGCGGACACTTGGGCGGCGAGGAACGTGAACTGGTGGCCGCGCGGAATCTGGTGGAAACGAACGCCGATTATGTCAACGATTCCGCCGGGAATCATTCCTGGCGGTCGTCGCAGCGGGTGGATTTCGGTATAAGGCCGGGCCTGGTCAATCGCCTGCTGTTCGAACAGCAATTTCAACACAGCCTGGACGATTCTTTCGAAGCGGTCGAGACTTTTAATGAGGAGCTTCGCTGGAGGCTTGGCGAGTCACTTTTGTTTTCCGCCGGAGGAGGCGCGGTACGGTTCAACAACGCAGATGTGCACGCGATATACGACGCGTCGCTGGCGTTCCAACCGATGAGGCACTTAGTCCTGGGGGCTGCCTTTTCGCGCGTTCCGATCACCCCTGACGCGGAAGCCAGCGAGTTCAGACTGACAGCGCAAGGTTGGGAGGCTTTCTCTATTTGGACGCCCGCGCGTTGGCAGATCAATACGCACTGGTCCCGGCAGCACTACTCCGACGGGAATATCGGCAGCCGACAGAGCGCGGAACTGATCCGGGAGTGGGGAGCGCCGCCGCTAACCTTCGAAGCGGGCTACCGCTATCGGCGTTACAGTTTCGACCAGGAACTTGCGCACGGCTACTTCAGTCCGAACAGTTATCAGAGCCATTTGGCGATGGTTGGTGTTCGCTTTCATTCTGGGAGGAGGTATCGAGGAGAGTTTGTTGTGCGCAGCGGCATGGAGTCGCCCGCAGCCGGCAGCGCTTTTCATGCCGCGTGGGAAATCCACGTCCGCAATGAGGTCCTGCTGGGAAACTGGACGTTGGATCTGGACTACTCAAAATATCATCTGGTGCAAGAAACGGGGGCGTTTCGTGCCGATGCCGGGCGATTCGCGTTTACTTACCATTTTTGATTCAGGGCGGAGTTTGGCGTGTCGCATGCTAGTGAGGAAGGTTTGTGGGGAAAAGTATGCCGATAGAAATTCTGGTCGTTGACGACGACAAGGCCACGCGCCAGTGGCTGTGTTCGGTGCTGGACGCCGAAGGCTACGTTTGTCATGCCGCGGGCAACACGCAAGAAGCAGAGGACTTTTTGCGTCGTCGGGAAGTTCAGTTGGCCCTGGTTGATATTTACCTCGGCGACGCAAACGGGGTGAAATTCCTGCAGCGTATTAAGGCCTTACGTCCGGACTGCGATTGTGTGATGATGACCGCCCACGCCAGCGTGGAGACGATGGCGCAGTCCGTGAAAGACGGCGCGGTCGAATATCTGGGGAAGCCGCTGCGCATTGATGATCTGCTAGGGCTTGTCCGCCGTCTGGAAAACCGCCGCCAGAGCCGTTCGAACGGCCACGCCGTTGCCGGGGAACCTGAGCCCGAGGGCTTCGCCGGTACGGCGATCATCGGCCGCAGCCCGAAGATGCTGGAGGTGTATCGTTCCATCGCGCGGGTAGCGCCGACAGACGCCACGGTCCTGATCGTCGGACCCAGTGGGTCCGGAAAGGAACGGGTGGCGCGCGCCATTCATGCCCATAGCCAGCGTGCCAGTAACCCGATGACCGCCATCAACTGCGGGGCGCTGGCGGAAAGCGTGCTGGAAAGCGAACTCTTCGGCCATGAAAAGGGAGCGTTCACCGGCGCCGACAGTGCGCGCCGCGGCCTGTTTGAGAGCTCGAATGGCGGCACGATTTTTCTCGACGAGATCTCGGAAACCACGCCCGGATTCCAAGTCAAGCTGTTGCGAGTATTGCAGGAGAGGCAGGTGCGCCGACTGGGGTCGAATACCTACATGCCCGTGGATGTTCGAATTCTCGCCGCCACGAACGCGGACATTGGCGAGCGCATCCGTGCCAAACAGTTTCGCGAGGATCTGTACTACCGTCTCAGCGTGATGACTATCCACTTGCCCGCCCTGGAAGAGCGCCGGGAAGACATTCCGCTGTTGGTGCGCCACTTCTTGACGAGCTTTAACGAACGCAACGCACGCCAAATCGCAGTGAATGAAGACGCGACCGGATTGCTGACGCGCATGGCTTGGCCGGGAAACGTGCGCGAGTTGGAGAACCTGATCGAGCGCGCCGCCATTTTGTCCACCACGGGAGAAATTACTGCGGAGGACGTTGAGCAAGCGAGCGGCGCGGGAGCGCTAAGCGGCGCGAAGGTAGACGAAGCGGCCACGACCCTCAAGGGGGCCGAGCGGCAGCAGATCGTGCGCGCCTTGCGTGAAGCCGCAGGCAACCGCTCGCTCGCCGCAAGAAACCTTGGCATTGAACGCAAGACGCTCTACAAGAAAGCGCGGCGGCTGGGAATTGATCTGGACGCCCCAGGCAAATGAAAGCACAGTCTGTGAATGGCGAGCGATCTCGAAACCGGGTCAAATCCTGGCTGGTTCTGAATCTCTTGCTCTTGAGCTTGGTGGGTGCGCTCAGCATGACGTACCCCGTCGAAGAACTCAGCCGCAGGCTCGGGGACATTTACTTTCGCCTGCGCAGACCTCAACCCACCTCCAGTTCTGTCGCATTGGTTCTGATCGACGATCTCAGCCTCAGCCGCTACGGGAGATGGCCGTGGCCGAGATCGTTGCTGGCACAACTGGTTCGTGCCACCGCAGCGCAGCACCCTGGGGTGATCGGTCTCGACATATTGCTTTCCGAAGCGGAAGATGCCCGGAACGACAACGATCTCGGAAAGGCTCTTCGAGAAGCGGGCAACGTCGTCTTGGCAGCGAAGCTGGGCGGTTCGCCGCATCGGCTGTGGGCTGATCCCTTGCCCATCTTTCTTGCCAACAGCGCCGGAGTCGGACACGTGCAGGCGGTGGAAGACGCGGACGGCATCTGCCGCAGCGTGCCGGTGCGCGAATTGAGCGTGGAAGGTCCGCGCTGGGCTCTTGCCTTGGAGCTTGCAGGCGTCGCGAAGCACGTGGCTGTCGAGCAATATTCTAGCGGACTGTGGCTGGGTAAAGAACGTGTTTGGGTAGATGGCAGTATGCGCCCCGTGGAAGCGTCCGGTTGGGAATCCTACTCGCCGGAGTTTCTGACGATCAATTTTCGCGAGCAATATCTACCAGGTCAGCGGATTCCGCCATTCGTCGTGGTTTCCGCTGCCGAGTTACTGGATGGAAAGCAGGAGCCCGCACTTTGGAGGAAGGTCGTGCTCATTGGCTTCGGTGCCACTGAGCTTAGCGATCGCTTGCCAACTCCCGTGAGCGCTCAGACGCCGATGCCGGGGGTGGAAGTTCACGCCGACCTCGTGGACGGGCTGATGAGAGGCCAGGGTCTGCGGCACGTCAGCGCGTTTCCGCAAATCCTCTTCCTTGTTGGCTTCTCTCTAGTTTCCACCTGGCTGGTTCTGCGCTGGCCGGGATGGGATGGAGTGCTGCTTCAAACGACCCTTCTCATCATCAGTTATGGGGCGGGTTATTGGCTCTTTGCGCACGCTCATCGCCTTATTGCCTTCGGCCCGGTTCTCTGTGTCGGCCTCTTAGCGGTACCGCTGGCGCAATTGGAGAATCTGGTGGTCGTGAATCGAGGACTGACCCGCGGGCTGCGACAGTTGCGTCAGACGCTGCAGTCGGGGCAGGCCCCGGTGGAGCTTGCCAGCTTCCGTCCCGCGGAGACGGCGCCCGAGACCATTAGCGATCTGCAATGGCGAGTGGATTTGATCAACCAATTACAGTCAGAACTCGGCTCGCTCTACGCCTTTCGCCAGCATCTGCTGGAGTCCATGCAGGAGGGTTTGGCGGTGTTCGCAACCGACGGGAAGACTCTGTTTCGCAACCGCTTCTGGGAGGCTTTTTGCCGCAAGCAAGGGTGGAACCCTGAAATCGGCCTGATCGAATTCGGCCGCCTGCTGGGCCACCCGAACTGGGCGAACTTAGAAGATCGGCTCGGCGGAATGGGACTCCCGCTGGAGAGCGAAGTGTATCTGGGAGGAGGCTTCTGGCAGATACGAGGCATGCGGCTTTCCTCGACGTCCGGCGATGAGGCTTCGCAGTGGATGGTCGTCGTCACCGATCTGACCTCCAGGCTGGAACGAGACCGGGCGCGAGCTGAAGCCCTGCGTTTTGTGACCCACGAACTACGTACGCCCCTGGTCTCGATCCAGGGCTTCGCCGAATTCCTGCTGCGATATCCGAAAGCGACTGGCTCGGCCGATGCGGCGGCAACTATTTTCCGCGAGTCCCAGCGCCTGGTTTCACTGATCAACACTTACCTCGACGTGTTGCGCTTCGACGCGGGAGCACGCTCTTTGCGAAGGGAGCCGATACTGATTCCGCAGATGATCGCGCAGTTGCAGCGAGTCATGTCGCCGATCGCTGAAGCAGCAGAAATCCACATTCAAGTCCACGTGGATTCAGAGTTACCCGCGCTTGAAGGCGACGCTGCAATGCTCAGTGGGGTAATCCTGAACCTGTTGAACAACGCGGTGAAGTATAGTCCTGCGGGGAGCACGGTAACTCTGCGCGTGACTGGAACAGACGGAAGCGTGATCTTCGAAGTCTGCAATCCCGGTTCACCCATTGCACCGGAGGATCTCGCTCACCTCTTTGAACCTTTCTACCGTGCCCGAGCGACAGGCGATCCCACTCCCGGATGGGGATTAGGGCTTACGTTTGTGAAGCGCATCGTCGAGGAGCATCGCGGCATTATCGAAGCCTCCAGCGATGAAAGCGGAATCCGCGTGCGCGTGGTGTTGCCCGCCACCGTCTTGTCAGGTGATCATCGCTCTGACTCTGTCCCGGGCGACTAGGACCTGGGGCGCGAGGACATAGTGAGTGGGTCTGAATGACCCAACCGCTCCCAGCAGTTTTGCGGAAAACAGCGGACTTACGTGCTGGTTGCGTCTGGCCCTTCATGTGCTTTTACCTTGGGCGTGAGTCAGCCTCGATCTGACTCTCCAACTCGAACCCCCAGGAGAAATTCACATGAAAAGCTCTCTCTCATTTGCGTCCGCGAGGATCATGTACATGGTTGCGCTTGCCCTCGCTGCCAGCACGCTCAGCTTCGCGGCCAGCGGTACCTGGTCGCCAACAGGGATCATGCTCTCGGCCCGCGACGGTCACACCGCCACAATTCTCACCAACGGAAAAATTCTGGCCGCCGGAGGAACCAACAACGGCGTCGCTCTCACCTCAACCGAACTTTACAACCCTGCGGCCGGGACTTGGGCTTCCACCGGAAGCATGAACGTGGCGCGCAGCCATGCTCGCGCCGTACTGCTTTCCAATGGATCGGTGCTGGTCATGGGTGGTTGCGTCAACGATTGCTTGAGCGCCACCACCAACAGTGCGGAAATCTATAACCCCAACGCTGGGACCTTTACCGCTACCGGTTCAATGGTCCGGGCGCGCTCCGATTTCGGGGTTACGCTGCTTGCCAACGGTCAGGTGCTCGTGGCAGGCGGCTGCACGGCATTCGACGTGAACGGATGTACCTCGGTGACCAATAAAACCGAAATCTATGACCCCAGTTCCGGAACCTGGAAGGCGAGCACTGCGCTGCGCGCAGCCCGCTACGCTATGACTGGCACGCTGCTGGCCGGTGGCAAGGTGCTGGTGGCCGGCGGCTCGACCGCTGCCCTCGACGCTCTCAACAGCTCGGAGATCTACGACCCCACCACGAAAACCTGGACCTTGGGTACCAAGATGGTGCAGCCGCGCGCCGACTACGCCTCCATCATGCTGGGCACCGGGAAAATTCTGTTTGCGGGCGGAGAGAACATCTCGGGCGTCAGCATCAACAACGCCGAGTTATACAACTCCTCCACCGGAAAGTTCACGGCGACCGGGAACATGACGGCCCCGCGTGTGGAGCATACCGCCGTCCTGCTCTCCAACGGCAAGGTGCTCGTCTCAGGCGGAAACAACCAGACCTTAGGCGGAGCGACGCCGCTGGCCAGCGCCGAACTCTATAACCCAGCGACTGGCACATGGAGCGCAACCGGCAGCATGAGCAACGCGCGCGCCGGCCACACTTCCACCGTGCTCCACAACGGTAACGTAGTTACCGCCGGAGGCAGCGACGCCGTCAATGAACTGGACAGCGCCGAACTGTACACGCCGTAGACAAGCGCTCTTTTTTGTTCGCCCCCTAGGCCGGCGCCACTGCGGAAATGCGGTGGCGTTCGCCTTTTTCCAACTTGGTAGTATTCTGCCGGGACCCTTTCCAATCCAGCCACAAGCCTTCACGGTCCAAACGCTAGTTCAAGTCAGGACAAGGACGCCATCAACTTAAGAGTCTGCCCGAACTTCCTAAGAAATTGGTTTAACCGTCCAGACGTTGGCCCCCTCCTCTACCCGTATGCGCTCGAAATCGATTCGCTGCGAAATCACCTGATGGACGCCGGCTTCTGCTGGACCTCCGCCCGCCTACGTCGCATTCCGGACCGTCACCTTCTGTTCTCCGCTCATCCTTGCCGCCACTGTTTTGTCGGGCGATCGTCAAGCTGACTCTCTGATGAGCCGTAAGAAACTGGGGCGCGAGGACACAGTGAGTGGGTCCCAATGACCCAACCACCCCAAGCAGTTTTGCGGAAAACAACGGACTTACGTGCTGGTTGCGTCTGGCCCTTCATGTGCTTTTACCTTGGGCATGAGTCAGCCTCGATCTGGCTCTAAAAACTTGAACCCCCAGGAGAAAAGCAAATGAAAAGATCTCTCTCTTTAGTTCTGGTCGTTCTGTTGATCGGATCGGTGCTGGCTAGCGCGTCAACTCTGATCTCGAAGCAACAGGCGGAACAGGATGCTCTGATCGCGGTGGGCGGAGGTACGCTCACCCAGATCCACAAGGAAAAAGAACTCGGCAAGATTATCTGGTCGGTGGACATCACCGGCGCTACCCAAGAATACGAGGTCTGGGTGGACGCGCATACCGGAGCGATCCTGCAGACCCTGACCCAACCCTTGTCACCGGAGGCTGCCGGGTACATCAGCAAACAGCAGGCCGAACAAGCTGCTCTAAAGGCAGTCGGTGGTGGAACGCTAGTGCAAGCTCAACGCGACCAGTGGAAGGGCTACCAGATCTGGGATGTCACCATCACCCAGCCCGGATTTGAGTACGAAGTGTTTGTGAACGCGCGCAATGCCGCGATCCTAAACGTCACCAAGCAGAGCGACGGCGCAAACGCAACGCGGAAATACATCAGCAAGGCCCAAGCTGAGCAAATTGCGTTGAAAGCGGTTGGCGGCGGTAAAGTGCTGCTGATTGTGCTCGAAACGAACGATAATCCGCCGGACTGGTCCGTGGATGTGTTGGCAACAAATGGCACCGAGTACGAAGTGAAGGTGAACGTCTACACCGGCAAGGTGATCGCGATCATCGTTGGAGGTTAACGTGTTGTTCGCCTGGAACAATACGCTAACGGGAACTCGCAGACTCACCCTCCCGGGTTTGCGAGTTCTCCGTTTTTCCAATTCTCAGTATTGGAATTGTAGGAAATGGAGACATAAGAACATTTTTTTGAATTAGGAGTCATGTATGGGACCGAAGGTAGGAACATATCTATTACTCATTTTGCTGGTCAGCATTCTCGCCCTTGGGCTGGCATGCACGAAAGCGCCCGACGACGGCCAGTTGACCCGTCAGATCCACTCCAAGCTCGGCCAGGATTCCGGGCTGCAGGCGAAGCCAATTACAGTGCAGACCTCGGGCGGAGTAGTGACCCTGTCGGGTAGGGTGGAAAATGATGCCCAGCGAACGGCGGCAGCCCGTTATGCTTCCGAGGTCCGTGGTGTCAAGCAGGTCGTGAACAATCTGCAAATGACTCCGACGGTCGCGCTCGCTACGCTCGCTCAAGACCAAACCGAGCAGGCGCCTTCACCGGAACCCGCCAGAGCCGTCGTCCACCACAAACCAAGTGCGGCGCACCAACAGATCGAGTCGAGCGCACCCATGCAGGTTGCGCCCGCAGGTGCCATGGCGACGGAACAATCGGTGCCTGCCCTTCCGCCAGCCCCGCCGGCTCCACCGCCCCCGCCCGCGCCGAAGAAAGTCATTATCCCTTCGGGCACTACGATGGCGATTCGGCTGGCGGATGCAATCAACTCGGAAACATCCCAGCCTGGGCAAACCTTTCGGGCAACGCTGGACTCACCCCTCTCGAGCGAGGGGGACGTGGTACTGCCTTCCGGATACGATGTGCAGGGACACATCGTGGACGTGAAGAGTGCGGGAAAATTTGTGGGCAAATCGGAACTGGTGCTGCAGTTGGACCGGATCACGGTGGGCGACAAATCGTATAACATCCAGACTGATCAATACCGGCGAGCAGGTGACTCCCGGAGCACGAACACGGCGGAAAAAGTCGGGGCCGGCGCTGCGATCGGGGCCATCATCGGCGGAATTGCTGGTGGCGGCAAAGGCGCAGGTATTGGCGCGGCTGCTGGCGGCGGATTGGGCGGGGGTGTCCAGGCGGCAACCAAGGGACAACAGGTCAAGCTGCCAGCCGAGACCGTGTTGAGCTTTACCTTGCAATCACCGTTGACTGTGACGCAAGTGGACGAAGGTCCGAACTCCGGGCGAAAAAAGCTGGAAGTGACTCAGTAGGAGTTGGAATTACAGGAATCAAGCAAGCTAAACATTCATCACCAAAAGCCAAGCCGTAGGAAGTGCGTTGCAGGCGGTTGGGGTTGGCAGGATGCTAGTGACTGGGCTCGAGACAACCGACCATTCGCGAGACTGGTCCGTGGACGTGAAAGCTAGAAATGGCACCGAGTACGAAGTGAAGGTGAACGCCTACACCGGCAAGGTGATCGCGATCATCGTTGGAGGTTAGCGTGTTGCTCCTTAGAGTGAACAGCGCGGTGACGGAAACTCGCAGGCAGGTCCTTCCCAGTCTGCGGGCCTCCCGTTTACAACGCTTGGGTAATTGTCGCCGGGCTACGGTTGCGGCCCTTCCCCTCTTGGCGGCGGTTTGTTTGTGCGCCGCCCAGGCCCAAGTTCCTGCCCCCGGACCCTCTCCAGCACCCTTTGCCGGCGCCATCGTCTCCGAATGGAAGGGCGAGGTTCATGTGCAATTGCCGGGAACGAACATGTCACGGCCGATGCGGGGACAGGTGCTTGTCGCCGGCACCGTGCTGGAGACCGGAGATGGCCGCCTGGCGCTGGTCCTGCGCGCCGACGAAAGCGAAATCCTCGTTCAACCTCACACCCGTCTGGTGGTGAGGGAGCCTGCACCCGGTAACTGGAACGCAGTCGAAGTACTGTTGGGCCGAGTCCGTGCCTATATACGCAAGCGAACCGGCGGAGCGCCACCATTCCAGATGGGTACACCGAGCGCCGTAATCGCAGTCCGGGGCACACGCTTCGACGTCGAGGTGAACGGAGCCGGAGTGAGCGAAGTAGACGTGTTCGACGGACTCGTTGAAGTGGCGTCTTCCACAATTCCGGGATCTTCGGTCCTCGTTAGTCCTGGATTCTCCACCCGCGTTGGGATGGGAACTCTTCCCGAGCCTCCAGTTCCAACCGGAGAAATTCGTCCCGGCGTGGAAGCGCCAGAAGAAATGGCTAAGCTGGAATTTGCCCGAGAGCGGGCTGCACAGGCAGATCGAATCGGTGAGATCGAACTCGGCGAGCGGCCAGATTCAGAAGTCGATGAGGTCGTGGATGAGAGCCGTGAGTCGGAGAAGGGGAAGCATTAGCTTTCGGTCTCCTCGGGAGCACGAGTTTGAGCGCCCACCCGATCCGCTCTAGTGTCCTGAGTCAAAGGCCGGGAAGACCCCAGCAACAAAACTAGCCCGAGACCGAAGCTCCAGCTTTGGCGCACTGCTTCTTGGAATCAGCCGCCTGTCTTGCCTCGTTGCCCGCTTCCAGCGCCATGTCGTGCATGCCAAACGCCACGCCAATTTTCTTGAGGAAATCGTTCGGAGGCGTACCACCCGCAAAAATCCAAACAAAGTCATTCGGAATCTCCTGCCTCGATCCGCTCACATCCAACACGACAGAATTGTCTGTGAACTCCACCGGGCTTGAGTTGAACAATACGTTCACTTTCCCCTTGCGGATGGAATCTGCGATGCGTTGAGCGTTCCGTTCTTTGATGCGGGCGAAAGCGCCTTGCCGGTAGGAGAGCGTAACCTTGTTGCCCACCTGGTAGGCCAGCCCCATCGCCGCTTCAACCGCGCTGTCGCCGCCTCCCACTACCAGAATGTGCTTGTTGATGTAATGATCCGCTTCGAGCAGACGGTACATCACTTTGGGCAGTTCTTCGCCCTTCACTCCCAGTTTTCGCGGAGTGCCCGTCCGTCCCAGCGCCAGCACCACGGCGCGCGCACGGTACTGGTTGTTCGCGGTCATGACGGCGAACACGCCGTCCGCGCCTTTCTTGATGTCTTCGACCTTCTCGTCGGTGCGCACATTAAAATCCGCGCGGTTCAACACTGCATCCCAGAAGGCCAGGAGGGCCTCCTTGGAAAGCTCCGTTTTCTTGAACTTTCCGTACATCGGAAATTCCACCGGGCTTGTCATCACCAGCTTCTGCCGTGGATATTTTGCGACGGTACCACCGATCTCATCGCGCTCCAACGTGATGTAGTTGATTTTGTTTTCGATGGCGCGGAGCGAGGCGCTGATGCCCGCCGGCCCCGCCCCGACAATCAATACATCGAATACATCCGGAGCTGCTTGGGCCGCTCCGCGGACGGAAAGCCGGCTGACGATGGTATCTATGCAATCGCGTCCCTGGTTCACGGCGTTCTTGATCAGAGCCAGCCCGCCCAGTTCGCCAACAATAAACAGATTTTCCACGCTCGTCTCATACTCCGGGGTCAGGCGCGGCATATCCGCGGCCGTGTTCGGGCTGGCCAGCACCATCGTGATCGCACCTACGGGACAAGCCTCGGCGCAGAGCCCGTGGCCGATACATTTGTGACCATTTACGATAGCCGCCCAGCCTCCAATCATGGCAAGTACATCGCCCTCCGGGCATACTGAGGCGCACCCGCCGCAACCAAGGCACCATGCGGTATCAATGTGAGGATGTTGGGATTTGGGCCCCTCGGAAAACAAGGCCCCCTTGGCTGCGGATTCGCGCGCCTTTTCCTCTTGCTTCTTTAAGGTCTTCAAGTAGCCGCGCACAAAAAACGCCCCTACGATGGCGGCAATCAACAATGCGACGAACGTGTCCATTCAAAGCGCTCCATCAGAAATAACCCATCATCGCGACCAGCACGATATGGATGATCGCCAGCAGGGCAAATGTGTAGCTGAACGGCTTGTGTACTACGTGCCAGAGATGGAACACTCTTTGGGAGCAGGAGAGAAACAGCACGCGCTTCGCGATGGCTGCCTCTTCGCGCGCAACCTCAACGGCCCGCTCCAGGTCAACATGCCTCGTCCTCAGCAGCCCGCCCAGCGTGAACAATCGTTCGCCGAAACCGAGATGCCGCCTTCTCAACGTGGCGATCTTGAAGATGCGGTTCACATCCAGCAGCATCATGTAGACCAGCGCTACTACCGTCGGCAACTTCTGCACCCGCTCTGCGGAAGGCAGACTCAGCACCGCTCTTAGGTCGGACTGAGGAAGAACCTTCTGTTCCGCCAGTTGCTCTCCCAGCTTGGCCTGGATCTCTTGCACTTCTTTCAGCGAAAGCTCCGCCGCCGTCAAACTTCTCGGAATCTGCGCGTAGAGGTACCGTCCGATGACGCCGCTCAGGGAAACCGCGAGCATGATCCAAAAGGCGATGCCCGCAAAGCCGCGAAACTTGAAGGCCGCGTGGAGCGCAATCACAAACGGTGCGGCGAGCCCCAACAAGACATGGTTGTCCAGCCAGTGCCGCGAACTGCCCTGCCGGCCCAGCCAAGCCCAGCGCTTGCGCAAGGGATAGAGAAAAATGCACAGGAACATTCCCAATCCCAGCATTCCGAGCTTTACGCCAATCACTCCGCTGGGCTTCAGCAAGGCGTGTTTCGGAGAAAACGGCCGCTCGGTTGAATCGAGCGTGTAGTAGTTGAACCCATAGGCGAAGATCCCCGCGACCAGAGCGATGGCCATCACGTATCCCAGGAACAAGCGGACGCGATGTCCTTTTTCGGTGTCGGGAACGCGCTTCACCGTGGCGGTGGCGAGACGTACAGTGGCTGTGGCGTTGGTGCTCATTTGGAGGTGACCTTCTCCTCGGTGCTGACTGAAAACCTCTTGTAATTCGTAAATTCATGCGTGTTCCGCCAATGCTGACGGGGCGTCTCCACTTCCACGACCGCCCGCAATGGGAACCAATACGTTTTGTCCAAGTCATGGAAGAGAAAAGGCGCGAATTCCACATCCGTTTGGAGGGTATTCAGGCCCACGTCCACCATGGTGTCGTCGATCCCGGCGGAAATCCTGGCGATGGCGGCTGTTTCCGTGTCAATCCAAGCGGCGCCGGACAGCTCCAGCGGATATTCCCGCCCTCGCAGCGCCAGTGCAGCCGGCGTGCGCGTGCCCCGAACATGGCGGAAGGCAACTTTAGTGAACCGGTGGCCATCCACCACTTCATCCCCGAGCTCGCGGAACTCGAAACTGTTGGCATAAAGCGGATGGAACACCAGAAACAGCGTGGCAAAGCCGTTGCTGACCAACATCGACCGGTTCTTCTTATCCGCCTTGGCTTCGCGCACCGGCAGCCGCGACTCGGACAGGCTTAACTCCCCACCCGTGTTGGTCAGGATCACCAGATAGTCGTAGGTGGATTCTTCTCGAAGGTCGATTTTGTCTTTGCCGTTATTCTTGAATTTTTCCTGTAGTACTTTTTCCGTGCACCGCACATCGGAGAATCTATCGACGTACTCTGACATTTGCTCGCCCGTGCGCTGCAGCAGGCCGTGCAGCTTGTCCGCGCCCGGAGAAGCTGGGCTATCGCTTCCCACGCAGAGCCCCACGCACGCGAAAACAACGAGCGCCGCACTCACCAACTGCTTCGCGACCTGATCCTGTCTAATCATTCGTGAGCCTTCGTCTTCGAATCAAACCGGTAGCCGATCGAGAACATCCACTGCTGATAACTGAGCTGGCCACGGTTGATCGTGAAATTTCCTTGTATGTAATAGTGCGGTCCCAGCATCGTTTCCCAGGTGGTGGTGAGAAAGCGGGAGCGGTTGCTCGCGGTTAACGCCGAACTGAAATTTTGCTGTCCCGCCAGAACCTCCAGGCGCAGGGCTTCGCTCATCTGCCGGGAGACCGAGAACGATTCATAGGATCCGTTGCCGAACGAACTGTTAAAGCGCGCGTAATTCGCAGCGGCGCGCAGTTGCCACACAGGCAGCCGGTTGAGCGTGATGCCGAACATCTCGTTAAGAGACGCACTCTTGTCCCCGCTACCGTTGCTTCTTCCGAGAGTTGTGGATAGGTACACCTGCCTCGCCACCTCTACCCGCGCCCCCGCGCTGAATCCCTGGAACAGGTACTTGTCCAGCAAAGTGGTGCCAATCAACGCTGGATCAAAGGTCGGAACCTCGCGGAAATAGTTGTGGTTGAAATCCAGTTCCACACGCGGGTGAGGCTGAACGCGCACGGTAAAGAAACTGCGGCCCAGGCCCGGACCTGGTGCCGGCGTTGCCGGGGTCCCGGCTGGACTATCGAATTGCGCCGCCTCATACACAGCAAAGCGCCGGCTGTAGGAGACCGAGTCTTCAAGAAACACAAAGGGCCGGTTCATCGTCCAGTTCACCATGTTGATGCCTGCACCGGACGTGCTGCTGTAGTGCCAGGCATCATAGGAACCACCGTCAAAGTTCACGAAACCGCCGCCGATCACGCGATTCGGGCTGTAGTCCCACGAGGTCGGGTCGGGCGTGGACCCGCCAAACATTCCCACGGTCGTGCCTTTCGAGAGTCGCTTTCCAAAATAGCCGCCATCAATCGTGTCCAGGCTCGGAGCCCATGGCAGATAGAGGCGTCCAAACCCCGCCACCAGACTGGAGTTCGGATTGTCGTAGGTCATGCTGAGGTGGTAGGTGTGATTGATCAGGTCCTGCACGGTTTGCGGGGTCGACGAAGATTGCTTGGTCAGCCTGCCGCGCCAATATCCGCTCAGGTTCCAGTACGTGCCCCCGATGCGGGTGATGTCGCCGCGAAACGCAAACCCCAGATTCGTACTGGTCATGCTCGAAGACCCCTGGCTCATGGTGGTGATGTAGTCCAGTCCAATCCGGCCTCGCGCTCGGTTGACGGAAGGCAGTGGCGGACGCGGCACTTCTTCGCGCGCTTCTTCATCCAGCGTGTCGCCTTCGCTGAAGGAAACCACGGCCGGGTATTGCCGCGTCGAGCTCAACGCGCGCTGCGCCACCAAGGCCTCGGCGTCGCTGCTCGAAAGGTAGGCCAAGTCCCCGGCCTTCACCGGACGCTTGGGAGCGTGAATGTCGGTTACCGCCGAAGTTTCCGCGACTCCACTCACTTCAAGCTCGGCCACAACCTGCGGATCTTCAGCGCTTGCACTGTCCCCCTGCCGCGCCGGCAAATTTGTATCTTTCACCTCCAGCTTCATGCCTTCTGCCAGACCCTGCGCGCGCCCGCCTTCGAGGTAGGCGACACCCTCGGCGACATACTTCACCCTGAAGACGGTGCGCAGACTCGGGTCGTCGCTGCGGACCAGCAGCATCGCTGCATTCGCAGCCAGTGCGGCCGGGTTGGCGACGGCAGAATCAGCGGAAGCTACCGCTGAGGAGTCACGAGTCTTGAGTTCAGGTGTTTTGGTCTCAGGCGCCACCGTTCCGGCTGACGTGGCGTCAGACGTTGTGCCACCCGCGGTCGCCTGGGCAGTCGCACTCGGCGTATCGGCAGTCGCCGAGGGAAAACCTCCCGTTGCAACGGAGCCGACGCGAGGGTTGGAGTCCTCGGCGACTTGCGTCGCGGAAGACGGCGGCTGCGCTACAGGCGAATCCTTGGCAGCATTCACTGGACCGGAGGTCGAAACGGAAGCTGCGGCAGGAGCCGATGGAGATGAAGGAATCGAAGAATACTGGCCCGCAGTCGCGGACTGGGGCGCGTCCGACTTCCGCCCGAAGATGCCTCTCAGCCCTAATGACACTGGCGATGCAGGCGCGGCGGACCGGCTCTGGCTCGCGTTCAGCGGCGGGCCGACCGTCACAATGATCCGGTTTCCTTCTGCCCTCATCGAGTAAGAATGTGCTTGATCCAGATCGAGCACGACGCGCGTTACCGGGGGAGCAGTGCTGTGCTGACCCGTGCGCACCCTGCGCACGCCATCCGTGTTGACCTTTTTTTCCGTATTGCCTTGGGAGATTGTGCCGGGAAAGTCGAGGAGAATCCGGTCCGGATTCACTGCCGTTTCAATCGACGGCTGAACCGGAGAACTGAGCGTCACTTCCACGCGCAAACCGCTGCTATCCCGCGCCACCGTCACATCCTGCACCGTCGCTGTCCCGGCAGTGCTCTGCGCTGCGGCGCAAGACACCGAGAGCACACAGATTGCGAGATGTTTCCGAATGGCCTTCATCTTTTTTCAACACTCGCTAGCGCTCCGCTTGCATCTCGCGTTGCCGCTCGCCTGATTTCACTTCGTAGCACACGCATAGCCAATTCGCGGCGGTTCGCCGGCCTGGCCGCTCCACGGTCTATCCCCCACCATGACCGTCGCGATGGCACTGGTAGCAGTTCACACTGTTGTAGACATATCCATTGACGCCCTGGTGGTTTTGGTCCGTCTGAGATTTCGCGTGGCAATTGGTGCACTGGAAAACCGAGTAGTCATTCGAATTCGTATGGCACGTTGCGCACACCCCATTCGCGTTGCCATGGTTGATCGGGAACGGCGTGTACTGCGTGTGATTGAACGTCGCGTTCAGCCAGTTCGTGGTGCTATGACAGTTCTGGCATGTCGTCGGGAAGAACTGCGGCTGCCCTGCATGCCCCGGATTCGACGTGTTGTTGTAGTCGGTCTGGTGGCAGCCGATGCACGCCGTCGGCAGCGTGGTGTAGTTGTTGTTGACATGACAGTCCGCGCACGCCCGCGGTGGAACCGTGTGTGAGCCGGTCAGCGGGAACGGTGTGTTGTTGTGATTGAAGGTCGCGTCCGTCCATTGGATCGTGTCATGGCAAAGCTCGCAAGTGGTTGGGAAGCCCGTGTGTGGCACGGGACTGTTCGCATTGTTGAAATCGGTCTGGTGGCACGTAATGCACAGCGTGCTGTTCAGGCTGTAGTTATTGTTGATGTGGCAATCGGTGCACGCGCGTGGCGGGACCGTGTGCGAGCCGGTAAGCGGAAATCCGGTTTGCGAATGATCAAACTTGCCATCCGTCCACTGGATGGTATCGTGGCAGTTCCCGCAGGTGGTCGGGAAGCCGGTGTGCGGCACCGGACTCTTGGCATTGTTGTAGTCGGTCTGGTGGCAGCCGATGCAGGCCGTTGGCAGCGTGGTGTAGTTGTTGTTGACATGGCAATCGGCGCAGGCCCGCGGGGGTACGGTGTGGGATCCGGTCAGCGGGAACGGTGTGTTGTTGTGATTGAAGGTCGCATCCGTCCATTGCACCGTGTCATGGCAAAGCTCGCAAGTGGTCGGGAAGCCCGTGTGCGGCACGGGACTGTTCGCATTGTTGAAATCGGTCTGGTGGCACGTAATGCACAGCGTGCTGCTCAGTTTGTAGTTATTGTTGACGTGGCAATCTGTGCAAGCCCGTGGCGGAACCGTATGGGAGCCCGTCAGTGGGAAACCCGTGCCAGAATGATCGAACTTGCCATCCGTCCACTGCACGGTGTCATGACACTGCTCGCAGGTCGTCGGGAAACCCGTGTGCGGTACCGGACTGTTCGCATTGTTGAAATCGGTCTGGTGGCACGAGATACACGTGGTATTCGTGATGCTGTAGTTGTTGTTGATGTGGCAGTCCGTGCACTGCCGTGGCGGCACGGTGTGCGATCCGGTCAGGGGGAACGCGGACTTGGAGTGGTCGAACGTTGCCGGCTGCCACGCCGTGGTGTTGTGGCAGAGTGCGCAAGTCTGCGCAAATCCTCCTGCCAGGTGATTCGGATTCGTCGTTCCCTGAAAGTCCTTTAAATGGCAGGAGACGCACGTCGTACTCGTCAGGTTGTAGTTGTTGTTGACATGGCAATCCGTGCACTGCCGAGGCGGCACGGTGTGCGCGCCGGTCAGTGGGAAGTTCACCAGCGAGTGATCGAAGGTGGCAGGTTGCCAGGCGTTCGTGGTGTGGCACTGCTGGCAAGTCGTGGGAAAGCCGCCCGCCACGTGATTCGGATTCGTCGCTCCCTGAAAGTTTTTCTGATGGCACGAAATGCAAGCCGTGCTCGTCAGGTTGAAATTGTTGTTCACGTGGCAGTCCGCGCAGGTCCGGGGCGGAACCGCGTGCCCGCCGGTCAGCGGGAAGCCCACCGAATTGTGATCGAACTTCGCATTCAGCCAGTTGTCTGTCCCGTGGCATTGTTCGCAGGTAGTCGAGTATCCGAGAGCGACGTGGTTCGGGGACGTCGTTTGCTTGAAGTCCGCCTGATGGCAGGAAAAACACGCCGTGGACATGGTCTGGAACTGGCTGTTGGCCGCGTTCTTGTGGCAGGAATCGCAATCGACCGCAGCGTGAGCGCCCGTCAGAGGGAAGCGATTATTGTGCTGCTGAATTTCCTTAATCGATACTCCCCATCCGCGAACGCTGTGGCACTGCTCACAATTTGCGCCCAGTTGGCGCCTATGAATGTCGGCGTGGCAGTCCTGGCAGCGTGAGCCCACGTTGCTGAACACCGGCTTCACATGGCATTGCGTACAAGCCACATTCTGGTGAAGTCCGCGCAACGGGTAACGGGTCTGGTTGTGATTGAATTCCGGAACGGTGCGGATCGGCTTCCAGCCCTCCGCGGTGTGACAGTTCTGACAGGGAACGTTCAGATTGCCATGTGGGCTATGCGAACCGGTGGCGCTCTGGCTCGACCCGCTCGCAAGCCAGCCGAGAAGAAGCAGTAGCGACACCGCTAAACCCGCGAACTTCCCTGTAGACAAGATTCGCCCCTGTTTCGGACTCGGTTACCCCAATGCAGACGAAACGGCAAGAGTATTGAACAGATGCAGCAATTCTGCGTCCACAAAGCGTAACTACTGGGGCATGACAAGAAAAGTTACGCGAGTCCATGTTCAGAGGGCTAATGCTTTGGAGGCACAAATTCCCGTTGTGGACAGGTGGACAGGATGTACTTCTGAGTAGGGTAACTTCTCCAAAGCAACGGAACTTATTACCTAACTTAGTATCACTAAGTGCGTATCTTAGCTGGACACTAGGATGCTATTGCGCAGGACAAATGGACCCAGTTGGGTCCGCTCATGGGTCCATCTGACCCAGACTAGGCTTTGCTTGCGGGCAGAGTTCCTGGCCCGTGACATCCCTCGCATTGCTTGGGCGTCGGCTTGTAGAAGAGCACCTTCTTGCCTTCGACCATCCGAATTTCTTTGTGGCATCCCTGACAACGGACGTTCTTGTGCAGACCTTGCAATGCAAAGGGAGTTCGGTTGTCGTGATCGAACAGTGACGGCTTCCACTTGGCGCTGTTATGACAGTCGACGCAAGGAGTGACGCGATCCTTGGCGAACTGCTTGCCGTGAATGTCCTCGTGGCACTCCTCACACTTGGTTGGCGCGGCGGTGAAGTCTGCCGCGATGAGCTTGGTCTCCAGGTTGGGCGGCTTGTGACAATCGATGCAGGCGGTGGCCTTGTGCGCTCCCACCAATGGGAACGACGTCTGCGAGTGGTCGAAGCGCGAGAGTTCCTTCCACGATTTGGTGGAGTGGCAAGCTTCACAGCCGACGGGCGTTCCATCGGCGCGAACCTGCTGCATGCGTTTGGCAAACTGCCCTTTGTGCGGATCTTCATGGCAGGTCGTGCAGGAGAGATTCTTCCAGTGATAGAAGACAACCGGCTTGGGTATTCCTTCCGCGTACGCCTGCTCTTTGTGGCAATCGCCACAGGGAACGGCCACGTGTCCACCGCTTAGGACAAAGTGCGTGTCCTTGTGCCGGGCCAGCGTAAACGTAGAGGGCTTGTATCCCTGCAGCGTGTGGCAGCGCTCGCAGTTGTTGAGGTATGGAGCCGCCGCGAACTGCCCCTCATGCTCATCTTTGTGGCAATCGGTGCAGCGCTGAAACTTAATCTTGAAGAGCGTGTCTTTGCCTTTGGGAATATGACACTTGGCGCACTCGACGCTGAAATGCTTCCCTTCCAGCGGATAGGCCGAGGTGGCATGAAGTTTCGCCGTAAACGTCGACGGTTTGAAGCCATCCACGGTGTGGCAGGACGCGCACCCTGCGCCCCCGGGCCGCTTGGTGAACTGGCCGTTATGCGGATCGGGCTTGTGACAATCCATGCACTGGGCGAACGCGACCGGTTTCTTGAACTCTCCTCCAGCGTGGCATAGCACGCAATCCACGGTCGCGTGCTTCCCCTGCAGCAGATACTTGGTCTTCGAGTGATCGAAGTTTCTGTCCACCGCAGCCAAAGAAACTTTCTTCCAGCTTTCTGTGTTGTGGCAAGACTCGCAGCCTTGCGGGAAACTGCCGTGATGCGGATCCGAGTGACAATCCGAGCATTTGGCAAACGGTATCCCGGTGTAGCGCGGCTTGCCGTCGGCGCCCGCGGTGTGGCACTTTTCACACTTTACTTGGGCGTGTAGTCCGGTCAGCGGATACCGCGTTTGGGAGTGATCAAACTGGGCCACGTTGACCGTCTTCCAGTCGGTGAAGTTGTGACACTGGATACAATTCGCACCGAGTCGCCCTTTGTGCGGATCCTCGTGGCAGGTGGCGCAGGCCTGCGAAACGCCCAGAAACGTCCGCGACAGATTCTTCATCTTGATCGCCGCGCGCGCTGCGGGGGCGATGTGGTCGGCGGCGTGGCAACGAGCGCAGGCCACTCCGGCATGCTTGCCTTCGAGAACGTAACCGGTGAGCTTATGATCGAAAGACTTGCTGTCCCACTTGATGAGCGGAAAATCCTCACCGTTGTGTTCGGAATGGCAGCGGGAGCACTCATTGCTTGAGCCTTGCGGAATGTTGTAAGTAGCGTGGAGTCCCTTGCGCGCGGCGAGCCGAGTTGCAATTTCAGCGTGGCAGTCGAGACACTTCAGCGTGGCCGCGGAACCCAGTTTGTGACAAGCGGTGCAGTTGGTCGTGCCGCTAAGAGACTGATGGGCCCGCGAAAGCGGACCGGGAGAAATCTGCGCCCATGCCGGTGTCAGAAGCCACACTAAACCAAATGCGGCCAGAGTTTTGAGCAGAAATTGTGCCGATCGCGGCGGTGCGGCGTGCCCGTAGGACTTTTCAATAACTGCTCTGGCCGACTTATGAAGACTGGCTAACTCCCGCCGCAACATGCCGCCCCTATGATCGAAAGGGATCCTTCGCACCTTCTCGCCCGAACGGCACGAAATGTCCAGTCGAAGCTTAGCATGAGAGGTATGATGCAAGAGTTCCCCAGAAGTGCATGTTGGACATGGCCGCTAGTCCCCGGGGCAGCGTTCGCCCTGATGCCACTGCCGCTTGTGATCCAAGTATCGCCTCTTATCGAGGGGCTCCCGCTAGAGACTCGGCGCCGAGGCGCCCGCAGTGCTTCATGTTGAGTCCGCCCACTGTGTCATCGCGCGCTGATCCGGGCGATGGTCCTCCATCGTCACGACCTTCGGCCGCACCAGGATCCGCATCGTCCAGAGAAGATCGTCCAGGACGGTCCCCAACCCAAAGTGAGCATCCACAAACGCCAGCTCCGCAGCCGGCAGAGTCGAGCGCCCCGAAATCAGGACCACGGGAACATCCGGCACCAGAAATTTGATCTCCTGGGCCAACCGCGAACCAGACATCAATGGCATTTCGTAGTCCAGCAGTGCCAGATCAAAGTGGGTTCGCTGGCAAAGCGCGAGCGCCTCGATCGGGTCGTTTTTCGTGATCACTCGGAATCCGCACTCTTCAAGGACACTTGTGAGCAATCGGCTCGATTTGGGATTGTCGTCCACGTAAAACACTGTCGTTCGGTTCTCCATCACAAACCTCCGTTCCTGTCCCGAAGAACGCACCCAACGTCCGGCCCTTGCGTGAATTCGGCGTGGCGAACAAATGACAAGTTGTTCATGTTCCTTCACCAGGCGCACCAAGTTGCATCAACCTTAGTATGCGGAGGATCGGACTCTCTCATTTCAACCTATGCCAATAACTGAACGTCTCGCCACAGATAGTTACGCTGACCACGTGAATCCTCACTGGGTCAAGCTACTCAGCCTGCTCGAAATGAACCTCAGCTATGAACGCTGCGTGGGAACGGAGTTGTTCACCACGGACGGCCTTCGAATCCTCGATTTTCTTTCCGGCTACTGTGTCCACAACGCGGGCCACAACCACCCAGCGATTGTGGCCGCCCTCAAAGATGAATTAGACAAGTCTGGGCCTGTAATGCTGCAAAGTAACGTCCCCGAACTGGCGGGCGAATTGGCGGAGCGCCTTTGCAAGTTAGCGGGCGGCGGGCTCTCCAAGGTGTTCTTCGCGAGTTCGGGAAGCGAAGGTATCGAAACGGCTATCAAGTTCGCGCGAGCGTACACAGGCCGCGTTGGACTGCTCTCTTGCGACCGCGCCTTCCACGGCCTGACCTGCGGTGCACTATCGCTGATGAATGGCGAGTATTGGCGTAAGGGCTTCGGGCCGCTTCTCCCCGAAACCGTGACGGTGCCATTCGGCGACCTCGCAGCCCTCGAAAAAGAACTGGCGACCAATCGCTATGCCGCGTTCTTTATGGAACCCATCCAGGCGGAAGGCGGCATTCGCATCCCGGAGCTGGACTACCTCAGAGATGCACAGGATTTGTGCCGGCGTTACGGGTCCCTTCTGGTTGCGGACGAAGTGCAGACGGGGATGTTTCGTACCGGCCCGTTTCTGGCCGCACACCATTTTGGCATCATGCCAGACCTTGTCGTTCTTGCGAAAGCTTTGAGCGGCGGCCTGGTCCCGGTGAGTGCGGTGCTCATGTCGGACGCCGTACATGGTTCTGTATTCAGCTCCTTCAAACGCTCGATTGTGCACGCGTCCACCTTCAGCGAAAACAGCCTTTCCATGCGCGCCGGACTGGCAACCCTCGATGTACTCGAGAGCGCGAGGCTTGGTGACCGGGCTACGCGCATGGGCATGGAACTACAGCAGCAACTGACCGACGCGCTCTCTGGTTACGAGATGGTGAAAGAGGTCCGCGGCACGGGCCTCTTGCTTGGTATTGAATTCACGGCTCCACGGCGCCTTGCGCTGCGAGCACCTTTTGAGGCGTTTGCCAAGATCCATCCCGCCATGTTCGGACAGATCCTGGTTATGCGGTTGTTCCGCAATGGTGGGATCCTCACGCAGATTTGCGGGAACGATTTCATGGTGCTAAAGGTCGCTCCTCCCCTGGTGGTCACCGCGCCGCAGATCAACGAATTCATCTCAGCGGTCCGCGATGTCGTTGAGCTTGCGCACCATCCCGGTTCGTTTTGGTCTGAAGCCCTGGGCTTGGCGCGGAGGGCGATCAGCGCCTGAATCCACGCGACAAGCGGGAACCGTCGTCGCCGTTCCGCTCTAACGCCACTTTGATTCGTCGCCTTCGCTCCCATTATGCACAAACAAGGTCAGGACTTTTCCAGAAGGGACTCTACGCACCAAGTCGTCACACCGTTATTTGCGATCCGTCAAACTTTGTGAACGCGAATCCCGCAAGAGGCTCGTTGTAGCAGTGCTTGCTGTCTATCAATGTGCCGATGCTGATTTGTTCGACAGCCCACGGCGGCGACTCCCTGCCTCTCACGATTGCCTCGGCGCGATCGGGGCGGATCGTCGACCAACCGGAAGCTATCCAGAAACGCCCTAGTGACTAGCTTCTTGTCAGATGCGTGATCGGACACAAGGGCAACAAGAGGGCAATTACGATTCCGATAGGTTCCAAACAAGGACATTACGTTACTCTTTGCGCCGCGTAAGTCCATTAGATTCTGTTGATGGTGGCACTCATAACCCAAAGGTCGGTGGTTCAAATCCACCCCCCGCAACCAACCTTAAGTATTTGATTCTGAGAGTCTTTCCTTCCCGGCATTAACCAAGTGTAAAAAATTTGTATAAGAGATTTGCCTCTTTAGGCGCTTCTCGCCTTTCTAGGCGGGGCCATTTGCGCGGATTTGAGGCCGATGCTAGATTGCGGTGTTGAACGCGGGTAGTGGACAGGCGCTTTCGGTCACCTTTACTCCGACCGACACTACCGATCTCCTTCCGGCTAGCAAAAGCGTGAGTATCAATGTGAAGCAGGCCACGGCGAGCATCTCAGTTACACCCTACAACGTCACTTACGACGGCAACCCGCACACGGCCATGGGAACGGCCACCGGCGTAGGCGGCATTGACCTCAGCGCCGACCTGAACCTGAGCGGCACCACGCACACGCACGCCGGCACCTACAACGGCGACGCCTGGAGCTTCCACGACGCCAGCGGCAACTACGCCGACGCCAGCGGCACGGTCAACGACACGATCAACCAGGCCACTGCGAACATCACGGTCACGCCTTACAGCGTGACCTACGACGCCGCCGCGCACACGGCAACCGGAACGGCCAAGGGCGTAGGCGGCATTGACCTCAGCGCCGACCTGAACCTGAGCGGCACCACGCACACCAGCGCGGGAACCTACACGGACACGTGGACATTCACTGACTCGACTGGCAACTACAACAACACCAGCAGTACGATCACCGACACCATCAACAAGGCCACGGCCACGGTCGTGGTCACGCCCTACACCGTGACCTACGACGGCAACGCGCATACGGCCACCGTCACCTCGATCACCGGCGTGAACGGCGAGACGGGAGCCACCGTCGGCACGGTCACCCTGAACACCACCCACACCAACGCCGGGACCTACGCCAGCGACTCGTGGAGCTTCACGGGCGCTGCCAACTACAACAACATCGCCAGCACCGCGATCACCGACACGATCTGCAAGGCGACGGCCACGGTCGTGGTCACGCCCTACACCGTGACCTACGACGGCAACGCGCATACGGCCACCGTCACCTCGATCACCGGCGTGAACGGCGAGACGGGAGCCACCGTCGGCGCGGTCACCCTGAACACGACCCACACCGCCGCCGGGACCTACGCCAGCGACTCGTGGAGCTTCACGGGCGCTGCCAACTACAACAGCATCGCCAGCACCCCGATCACCGACACCATCAACAAGGCGACGGCCACGGTCGTGGTCACGCCCTACACCGTGACCTACGACGGCAACCCGCATACGGCCACCGTCACCTCGATCACCGGCGTGAACGGCGAGACCGGAGCCACCGTCGGTGCGGTCACCCTGAGCACGACGCACACCGCCGCCGCGACCTATGCCAGCGACTCGTGGAGCTTCACCGGCGCTGCCAACTACAACAACATCGCCAGCACCACGATCACCGACACCATCAACAAGGCCACCGCCACGGTCGTGGTCACGCCCTACACCGTGACCTACGACGGCAACTCGCATACGGCGAACGTCACATCGATCACCGGCGTGAACGGCGAGACGGGAGCCACCGTCGGCACGGTCACCCTGAACACGACGCACACCGCCGCCGGGACCTATGCCAGCGACTCCTGGAGCTTCACCGGCGCTGCGAACTACAACAACATCGCCAGCACGACGATCCAGGATGTCATCAACGCGGCGCCGCTGACCATCACGGCCAGCAGCGGCTCGATGACTTACGGTGGCTCACCGTTCGTCGTCGGACCTATTTACAGCGCGTTCGTGAACGGGGAGGGACCGAACAGCCTGACCACTCAACCGGTCTGCGTGCCCGTGTTTACAAACTTCACTTCCGCGGGGACGTACGCTAGCAGTTGCTCGGGAGCCGTAGACCCGAACTACAGCTTCACCTACTACGCGGGCAGCGTGATGGTCAAGCAGGCCTCAACCACTACGGTGGTGGTTTCCTCGATGAACCCGTCGACCTTCATGCAATTGGTAACCTTCACGGCCACCGTCACACCGCAGTATAGTGGGACCACGCCAACCGGGACCGTGACCTTCTACAACAACGGATCGCAGATAGGGACCGGGACGCTGAGCGTGGCCTCGTGCAGCACGCCACCATGCCCGGACCAGGCAACGTTCAGCACATCTACCCTCCCTGCTAGTGGTACGGACAACATTACGGCTGTGTACGCCGGGGACGGTAATTTCACAGGTAGCAGCAACACGACCTCCCCGCTCGTGCAGACGGTCAGCCCAGCTCCCAACGTCAGCCTGAGTCCGCTGTTTGTTTCCTTCGGCAACCAGAACCTGAACACGACAAGTCCTGGGATCAAGGTCACCCTTTCGAATGCCGGCGATGCAGCGCTAACCCCGATCAAAATCCAGTTGTCCGGAGATTATCCGGGCGACTTCACCCAGACCAACAATTGCCCGACCTCTCTGGCCCCCAACAACTCCTGCACTATCACCGTGACGTTCACACCGGTGGATACCGGCGCGCTCGACGCCGTCCTGACGATAACCGACAATGACGACGACTCCCTTAACGCACAACAGTTCGTTTCGCTCACCGGCTCCGGACTGAGTACCATCACGGGCCGCTCGCTCTATTGTGACGCCATCTTCGCGACGGCAAATGGCTGCGACAGCATCGTTATGAGCGGCGGCAGCACCGTCGACAGCTTCGATTCCACCATCCCAGGCTTTAGCTCATCCCACCAGCTCAGCGGAGGCAATGTGGGCGCCAACGGGACCGTGACTCTCAATGGATCCACGACTGCCATCTATGGCTCGCTGTCTGCACTGGCCGGAAATTGCAGCAAGTCGCCGACGGGCTTCACGAGCAACGGGGGAGCGCAGGCGACCGGCGGGCTGATCACGCTCAACGGGCCCCGAACCTATGCTGGTCCTCCCACGCCTAACTCGCCTCCGCCCGTGACCACCCAAAACATCTCGGGTTCCTGCGGATCGATATCCGGCTGCACCAACACCGGAACTAAGACAGTCAGCCTGGCCCCCGGACAGTATGGAAACCTGACCATCAGCGGCGGCACCACCGCGCACGTCAGCACAGGAACCTACAACATCAACAGTCTCACGCTTAGCGGTAACAGCATTCTCTATGTGGATTCGGGACCCGTCATTGCGAATCTTGCCGGCGCTTCGCTCAGCGGAGGCAATCCGGCAATGGACCTGAGTGGCGGGAGTATCCAGAACCCCAGCGGGATTCCCGCTAACCTCCAGTTCGCCTATGGCGGCTCCAACGGCGTGAATCTCACCGGCGGGTCGGGCAGTTACGCCATCGTGTACGCGCCCAATGCGCTAATAAACATGAGCGGCGGCTCTGATTTCTTCGGGTCCGTTATCGGGAGCACCGTCACCTACAGCGGCCGCACCGCATTCCACTACGACAGGCACCTGCCGGACATCCAGCCAGGGAATTACATCTGGTTTAACGCCGTCCTCAATAATGTGACAGGGCTGCCATCGGGCTCGAATCCGGCTCAGGTTAAGTTGTACTTAACCGACTCGACGATCAGTTTCACTGCGAACGGCACAAACTACAGCGTGCCAGTACCCAACGCCGTCGTTACCTTTAACTCTGCGTCGGGCACCACGCCGAAGACAAGCTACGATCTGACGAACAACAGATGGAGCACCTCAATTCCCGCATCGAAACTGACCGGCAATACCTTCGTTACCGGGGTGGCGTTCCTGGTGCCGACTGACTTCCCGACCGGCATCCAGAACGTTTCCTGGTCGGCCGCGTTTTCTACCGACACTCCCGGGATCGCGCTGCAGTGGCAGTGGGCAGCAGCCGTCTACAAGTCGTTTAACACAACCTACGCCACGACGACCCCCACCAACAGCAACGTGCTGGGTGTGAATGCCGAGGACGGCAGCGCCGACACCAACGGCACAGATCCAGCCGGCACGCCGGAAACTTACAAAACCGCACTAATTTTCGGCGCCACAAGTGGTGGTGGCACAGACTATACGGGTCACTTCACCAGCGGGGCGGGCATTGTCCCGAGCTTGGCTCCAATGAGCGTATCGCCGAGCAGCCTGGATTTCTTGCCGCAGAAGCAAGGTACTACGAGCGCCGCCCTGACTGCGGTTCTCACCAACAATGACAGCGGTTCGTACACCATCTCCAGCATTGCGATCCAAGGTACGAATGCTGGCGACTTCGCCCAGACGAACACCTGCGGCTCTATGCCGGCGACCCTGGCGGCGGGGGCTAGTTGCACCATTACCGCAACGTTTACGCCCAGCGATGTAGACACGAGAACGGCTAAGATCGTGATAACCGAAGGCGCTAAGAACAGTCCCCAGACGGTGTATTTGTCCGGTACTGGGCAGTGATGGATTGGATGGAGGGAGCAGACCGACGCACGATTGACGCACGATTCCTGTGGCGAAGTGGTCGACCTTGGGCCAGATCGTCACTATGACCGGCGGCGGCTGGGTGCCGGGTAGGACGATTACCTGAGAGTTAACAATGAAAACGCGTACCACGACCGCTGATTTCGGAATGCCGGCTGAGCGCCACACCACTGGAGATGGTCTCAGCCCGGCTGAGTTCGGAGCGCTTTACCAGGATGGCTACGACGCCGGCTTCGCTAGCGGCAAGGAAGCGGGTTACCGGCAGGGTTATCGGGCCGGGTTCACGGACGGCCGCGGGCAGGGCGACGGTAGCACTGCCGCTCCTGCGGCCGTCGAGAACACCGCAATCGGGATTCGCAAGGCGCGGCTCCTCGGCCTGCCCTGTAGCCGGTGTGGAAGGTGGTTTTTCAGCGACGAAGCGCGCTGTCCGCGCTGCCAGACTCCAAGGGTAAGCATCGCAGAGGAGTCGCAACCAATTTGCAGTGACTAACTTAACTAGGCGCTTTAAACCGACCGCCACAGCAAAGAGAACGGCGAAGATCGCGGTCAACACTAACGCCAATAACACTCCTCAGACGGTTTTCCTCAAGGGGACGGCGGCGTAATGGGTGCAACTACGACGACTTCATTTGAGGCGCATAAGAAGCTAATAAAACAAAAATTCAAATTTATCCTACTCGAGGGAGAAGGACGGCTCGGATGACCCTTCAGCGGTGACGCAACCATCCTGAGCGTTCTTTCCTACAACTACTACGGAGTAGGTGCCGTGATTGTTTGTTCAACACTCTATTCCGGCTCGAAGCGAGACGGATGAAGGGGCACGGCTACGAGTGGGGCACTACCGGGCGCAGTTCCTTTATTCAGGATTACGGCGTCCTGGAAACCATCACCAAGGTGGAACCTGCCAACAACGCCTGCTCGAAGGCCAAAACGACGAGCACAGTTCGCCGCAAGCCCGGAGCGTCCCCGCTGTTGTTTGGCGAGTTCCTCATGCAGCTGTGTGCTTTTCTGTTTCTGGAAGACATCTCGAGAGAACTTCCGCCATATGAGGAAACCTATCTGAGCGTGCCGATGGATACTCCTATGCGGGAGGCGTACTGCGAGTTGGAGGATGAAATTCGGAAGGCGCTGAAGGCTCACAGGGGCAACCGGTCAGTGCTGAGCACGATGCTCAACACTCTGTTGCTGTATCCCGATCACCCGTATGGGATCGGCACGCTGTACGGTACTGAGTTCGATCCTGAACTCAAGCGCAGGGTCCGATTCGTTATTGCAGAACCACGCGACCTTCCCGAAGACCGTATCTATTCCAAGGAACGCAGGCTGATCGAAGAGATCAGGAAGGAACTGGCAGAAGGACGGCGGTGTCAAGTCTTTGCCGTGTACACGCAGAAGCACGACGTTACAGCCAGGCTTCAACGGATCCTGAGCAACGAGGGAATCCACACCGCTGTTTTGCGCGCGAGCGTCGATACCTCCAAGCGCGAAGCTTGGTACGCCAGGCAGGTCAAAGACGGTGTGCAGGTAGTGATCTGCCATCCCAAACTAGTGGAAACAGGTCTGGACTTGTTGGACTTCCCGACGATCCTCTTCTGCGAGTCGGGATACTCACTGCACACGTTGCGGCAAGCCAGCCGCAGGTCCTGGAGGATCGGGCAGCGACGGCCCGTGCGCGTGAAGTTTCTTTGCTATGCAGGGACGATGCAGACGTCCTGTTTACGCCTCATGGGCAAAAAGCTCCTCGTGGCTCTCACCATGGAGGGCAAGTTTGCCGGCGAGGGATTGCAGAGCATCGATGAAGACGATGACATGCTCTCGGCGATGGCGCGGGAATTGGTGGAGAGAAACGGCATCGGCGAGACTGCCGACTCGGTTTGGAGAGCCCTCAGTACAGAACATCAAAGGCTATTTCCGGACAATTCTCACAGCCACGATGATGCCTCATCAATCGAAATGGCGGGCATTCTGCTGGATACTCAGCCTAACCCCGCGAGTCTTGTTGAAGGCGCCATGGACGCCGCGTCTATCGTCGTCTTCGGACAGCGCCCGGGCTCACTGGCTAAAAAGCGGCGAACAAAGCCCTTTGTTCCCGAACAGGCGTCCCTATTCAGCTTGAGTTAAATCAGGCAAAATAAGCCAGACGCCACACGTCACCTAGCCCGACCTCGTAAATTGAGGTCTTTAGGTGACGAGAACCGCGGGTGTAGCCCGAAGGAGTTGGAAATGTTCAAACCGAATCTGAGCATTCTTCCAGAGCCTCAGAGGCAACTTTGGGCGGAGCTAAGGAACACTCCAAAGACGTTCGTGCTCTATGGAGGTACAGCTCTGGCACTGCGGCTGGGACACCGACAATCGGACGACTTCGACTTTTTCTCGAACGTGCCCTTTCACCCCAATTCGCTGCGCGACAGCGTCCCCTATTTGAAAAACGCCGAAATGACCCAATTCCAAGACAACACACTCACGGCGATTGTGGATCGGAATGGCCCGGTGAAGCTTTCCTTCTTTGGATCTCTGGGAATCAAGCGCGTTCACGACCCTGATGTTGTGCCAGAGAATGGGATTCAGGTTGCTTCGATGCTGGATCTTCTTGCGTCGAAGCTGAAGACCGTTCAGTTAAGGGCCCAGGCGAAAGACTATCGAGACGTTCTGAGCACACTCGACGCGGGCTTGAGCCTGGCCGAGGGTTTGGCTGCGGCCGCGGCGATCTATGGGAAGGATTTCAACGGAGCACTAAGCCTCAAGGCGCTAACGTTCTTCGAGGATGGTGACCTTCCCAGCCTGGCAAGCACAGTGCAAAAGCGTCTCCTGGAGGCGGCAACTTCGGTAAACTTAAGAGAACTTCCGGCTGTTGTGGCACGATCTGGTCTGAGCCGGCAGGAAGCAGAATCATGAACTACTCTGAGGATCTCAAGCGCGTGGCAAAACGTGTTGTTTGGTTCAAAGCGCCCGAAGAGACGCTACGAGACCCCAAACTGTTCCTTGCACACCTGATGACCTATGGAACCCTCGACGATATCGCTACCGGGATGAAGTACTATGCTGACGCTGATTTCGATCTCGTCTTGAAGGATCCGCCTGCTGGAATCTTCGACCGTCGCTCGTGGAACTATTGGAACCTGCGCTACCACCATGAACCGGTTCCGCCACTGCCACAGCGCCTGTTTTCCGGGACCAATGTCGTCGGCACTTGATCGGTACAGAACATAAGCCTGTCCCTCCAGTCGTCCCTAAAGCTCGATACGGATACGCAACAATCCAACCGAGAAATTCCTGCCCGCAACCTGCGCTGAGCAGGCCCCTCGCCTACCTTTCTCAAACGATTAACAGCAAATGGTGGCTGCGGCCTACGCCGTCGCTCATTTTCCAGAATGTCAGTCCAAAGCAACAAGGAGGAAAGAAGTATGTCAGAAACTAGTACGCTCATTGGCTATGGCGGCCGAACCATTGGCCGCGAAGAACTAGCACTGGTGCCGACACCAGCGGCAACGGAAACACACCGCCCGGTCCCGCATCACGAAATCGTGCAGGCTCTCGTCGAGACCCTCGGGTTTCGCCACATCGGAGTCGTGCACGATGAGTACGCAGTCTCGCCGGACGGCATGAAGGCCTTCGGCGTTCTCGATCTCGCAACCGAGATGGCAGGGTGCCGTTTGAATGCCGACTCCCCGATTATGCCGACTACCACTCTGACATTGCAGTTGGGAGGGGCGCGACTCGCATCCTGAATCGGCATAATCAGAGGCCTTCCAAGAAGGCGAGGAGTTGGTCATTGGGGCGATATCGCACAAGTTTGATTCCCAGCGGCTGAGTGCGCGAAAGTGCCTTCTCCTTCAAACGCATATCCGCGTGCAGATACATCTGCGTTGTTTCTACGGACTCGTGCCCCAGCCAGAGTGCGATCACAGAGCGGTCCACGCCGTGGTAGAGAAGATCCATGGCGGCACTATGCCGGAGGACATGCGGAGAAACGTTCTTCCGTTTAAGTGCGGCGCAGGTTTGTGCAGCAAGATGGGTATACTTCGCGATGAGACGCTCAACCGCATCGCGACTGAGTCTGGCACCACGCATGCTGGCAAAGACCGGATCTTCGGGACGGACTTGGCGTTCGCGCAGCCAGGCATTCAACATCGTCGCCGTTTCTGGGAGGAGCGGCGTGCAACGCTGTTTTCGGCCTTTTCCGAGGCAGCGGACATGGGCTCCGGTGCCAAGCACAACATCTTGGCAGTTCAACCTAGTCAACTCGGAAACCCGCAGTCCGGTCTGGACTGCGACTAAGAGCAGGGTTCGATCCCGGCGCCCGATCCAAGTAGAAGGATTCGTAACGGCGAGTAAGGCATCGACTTCTTCCCGGCTGAGAAACTCGATTGGCCGCCGCTCGTAACGTTTGTTGGGTATCGCCAGGATGCGCTGGCAATGCAGGGCGTGCGCAGGCTCCTCTAAAGCCACATACCGGAAGAAGGAGTGGACGGCACCCAGCCGCGCATTCCGAGTGCGAGCGCTGTTTTTCCGAGTACGTTCCAGATTGTCAAGGAACAGACCGATGAAAGGTGCATCGAGATCTTCGATGCGGAGTTGGGAGGGCATTTTGCCGAGTCGTTCTTTAGCAAACTGCAGAAGCAGGCGAAAGCAATCGCGATATCCCGCGATGGTGTGCGGACTCGCCTGCCGTTGCCGAAGTAGACGATCGGTAAAGAAAGATTGAAGAAGAGAGGGGAAGCTGGCGGCAATCACCGGCGCACCTCCCGTGGGATCAGCCGGTCGGTAGCCAACTGAAGGAGTTCGGGCACTGCTTCGAGATACCAGTAGGTATCGTTCACGTGAACATGCCCCAGGTAGGCGGACAGTTTGGGCAGCTCGCGTTCGACATCGAGGCCGGCGCGATACCACCGGATCAACGTGCGTGTGGCGAATCGGTGCCGCAAGTCATGCAGCCGTGGACCACGACCGTGATTCTTGGCCGGTACGCGCAGGCCGACTTGCTGCGATACCTTGGCAAAGTTGTATTGTGCCGTTTTAGCGGGAATGCGTCTCCCGCGCTCAGAGATGAAGAAGGCCGGAGTGGATGGCGCGGGAAAGAGGCGATCTCGGGCTTCGGCGTATTTCTTCAGGGCTGCAACGGTGGTGGAATGAACCGGCACATAACGCGATTTTCTGAACTTCGTCAGCCGGATGTGAAGAATCCCGCGTTCGAGGTCGACATCGGACCGATCCAGACTAAGGGCTTCGTTCACCCGCATTCCGCTCGCCACCAATAGACCGAACAGAGTTGTAAGCGTGCGGGCACGGAGCCTCCTGGACGAAGGGAGTTGCCGTGTTCGGCGAAGGATTCTTTCGATTTCTTCGTCGCTATAAATATGAGGCGGCTTACGTCGGCGACGAAATGGGAGGAGGTCGGCAGAAGGAATCTCGGTGCGGGGATCTATGGCGCTATACCAGATCGCGAAGCGTCGCACCATGCCCAAACGAGAGGCCCAGCGAAAAGGTTCGACACCAGTGGGCTGAGTCGCCCAACGAAGTGCCAGGCTGGTGGTGATGTGGGATTCACCTTCGGTTCGCAGAAACGCGACAAAATTCCGTAGTAGGCTCGCGGGCTGCCGGAGTTGGGATCCGAGAGCGCGGCGAATGCTGATGTAATCCTCCAATGCCCGTTCCAGGAGATTCATTGTTCACCTCCTGCCAGCCAGGGATGAGCCAATGACCGCAAACCGTCGAAGTCAACCTTGGCGTAGATTTCCGTTGTGTTCAGGTTCCGATGGCGAAGCACCTCGCCAATCTCCCCCATCGTCGCCCCGGAGCGAAGCATGGAGGTCGCCAGACTATGACGAAGTATGTGGGCGCCCTTAGAAGGAGGATGGAGGTTTGCACGCTCGATCGCGTAACGAACAATCGTCGGCAATGTTCCACAAGCGGCGAAGCCACGGTGCGGCGCATTCATGCGAACAAATACCCGGCGTGTTTGGCACGCTGGGCGATCTCGGCGCAGATAGCATGCCAGGGCCTTACCCACATCGTCAGGCAGCGGCATCCGATCACGACGCAGCCCTTTACCGCGGACCAATAGTTCACCGGCTCTCCAGTCAATGTCATCGAGCTGAAGAGACACGACCTCGCCGGCACGAAGGCCGAGACGGGCAAGCAGAAGAAGGATCGCGTAGTCACGGCGCCCGCTCGGAGTTTGACGGTTGCAGGCTCCCAACACACGCCGAACTTCTTCCGTAGTCAGGTATTTGGGCACAGTAGCCTGCCGCCAATCCGGCACTCCCGGTACCGAGGCTGCTAAATTCGTCCCGATCTCTCCTTTCTGAAACAGGAAGCGGAAGAAAGAGCGGAAAGCCGTCGTCATCGGCTGTGCTCTCTTGATGCTGAGGCTCCGGCAATGTCGTAGAACAAAATCGAAAATGTCTCGGGCTTTTACCGCCTTGAGAACGAGCGGGCTTCTTTGGAATCGCTCCACAAGAAACTTCCGGGCATAAAACTGGTACTCACGGATCGTGCCGGGGATGAGCCCCCGCTCTGAACGCAGGTACTGCCCGTATGCATTCAAGATGTCAGCTAGACGTGATTGCTCCGGAACCAGCTTTCGATGCGGGATGACATCGAGTTTTCGAAGATGATCGACGAACTGCTGCAAGGTTGTTAAATCGGCCCGATGGATGCGCCGCTTGTGTTTCGCGAAGACTTCTACGAGGTGCTCGTCCAGCTGGGAAACTACGCGCTTGCTTCGACCGAACCACCACCCAAGACCGCTGAGCAAGTACAACTTGTCCTGAATGGTCCTCTTTCGATAACCACTTTCGAGTAGCGACGCTGCGAACGTTCGAAGGTGAGACTCCAACGGGTTGCCCCGAATCCGTCTTTCTGGCAATGAACTGCGTAGCATCTGTATCCTCCTTTTCCCGGCTGTGCCGGGACAGAGGATTATGCCGAATACAATTCGCAGCTACCGTGGAGAACTTGCCGACAATGCGGGAATGTGAGGGTGCTGCTCGTCTGGTGTCGGCATAATCGGGGAGTCGGCATTCAAACGGTTATGCCGCATGCGGCATAACCGTTTCTCCATCGGTTTGCGAAACTCCCACGACAAGAGCATGCGTCTGGCGATGACCTGTGGTTATCGCGTGTTCGTGTGCTCGAACATGGCGTTCGCGGGAGATTTTACGCCGGTGCTCGCGACGCACTCAAAGTCGTTCTCGCTCATCGACTGCATCTCGGTTGGCGTGGACCGAATGCAACGAAACTTCGAGCCGATGCGAAAGCAAGTGGAAGCATGGCAAAGAAGTGAATTGACAGACTGTCACTGCCAAGGTAGTCATCTACGAGGCGTTCGTCGAGGGCAGACTCGAAGCTCCCAAGCACCTTGCCCGCAGGGTTCATGACCTCTATTTCGAGCCGAAATACGAGGAATTCCGGCCGCGAACGATCTGGAGTCTCTCGAACGCGTTCACATCGGCATTCAAGGAACTGGAACCTATCCCGCAGTTCAAGGCAACAGCAAAGCTGGGCGAATTTCTGGAAGCCCGGTTCTCAAAATCGGCCGTGTCACCACGTCTGCGATCACGCGTCCGGAAGAGGCTCCCACTGGCGCGCTACTAGTGCTGCAACGACGTAGCACGCTGCCGCAGCAACCAGCAAGGTAACGAGCCCAGCCCCCAACGCGAGCAAAGTCGCCAGCGAAGTGGCCACCACCGAGGCGCAGCCGTTGATCGCCCAAGCCCAGGGTAGGAGTTCTGCATGGTTGCGGCCGAGGTAACGCAGTCCCAACGGAAAGAGCATGCCCATGGCTGCCAGTGGCAACATCGCCACGAACGCTACCACCATGCGCGTGGCGAGCGACCAACCGAGTAAAGGCATAAGCGCTGCCCGTAGCGCAAACGCGTACACGATGGCGATGGCGGCCACGGCGAGTGCCGCCCAGCAAGCAAGCCGCGCAGCCGAGCTTCTATCCCGCAGCCGCCGGGCAGCCCATCCACTGCCTAAACCCGATACAAGTAGGAGTCCCGCCAGCACGACCGCTACCGCATAAACAGGGTTGGCCAGAAAGAACACCAACCGTTGGATCAGCGCCATCTCCACGAACAAATAACCAACACCCAGGGCCAGAAAGTAGACGAGAACAAGCAACCGGGAACTCCAGTCGGATCGCAAACGCGATGGCACAGCCTCGGTCAGTCCCGTGTGGCGCCGCAACAGAACCAAGGGCAACATGATAAACAAGCCACCGAGCAGTACTGCTTGGATCAGCGTTGCCACCAGGATCAGGTAGCCCCACTCGACAAATGGGATCCAGGCAAAGCCTGCGGTCCTGAGCATCATCGGCAGGGCGCGCCAGCGGAAGAAATTGAAGAAATACGGGCGGTCATCACTCGCTGGCTGCAAGAAGAATGCATACTCGCCCAAAAAACGATCTCTCCGGGGGCCTCCGGCCAGCAAGGCGTCAGTGGCTTCGGCGTAAGAGTCGCGCGCGAGCACGTTGAACCGATTTCCCTCGCCCGGAGCAATGCCGGGGAAGTAAGCCGTGTCGAACAAACGCTCTTCGGCCCAATGGCGCAGTCTTATCAATTCAGGTGCGGTGAACGGCTCCCGCTTCACTAAGAGCGTTACGGTTGCCCAACTCCGCACCAGCACTAAGCGTTCTGCCGGCCGCCGGTCCGTGCGCTCCAACGCAGCGACTGCAGTGGCGAAGAGTTTCAACTCGTCACGTGGTGGCTCGCGCACCCAACGGGTCACCGCCAAAAAGCCTCCGGGGCGCAGATGTCGCAGGTAGGTCTCGAAGGCCTCCTGCGTGTACAAGTAGCTCTCATTGACAGCACCCAGGCCGACGGCTGCGGCGGCAAACGAGTCCACTAGCGAAAGGTCAATCATGTCCCATTGCGTGGACGCGGCTTCCACGAAAGCGCGCCCTTCGGCGATATGGACGCTCACATCAGGTCGATCGTAGAGGGCACCGCTGAAGTTGTGGAATGTTTCGCGGACCAGCCTTACTACATTGGCATCCAGTTCGACGGCATCCACGTGCCGCGCCCCGTGATGCAGCGCCAAGAGGACGGCCGCGCCGCCACCCGACCCCAGGACACACACTTGGGGCGAGTTTGCCATCGCGTAATAGGGAGCCGCCGTAGTCATCCAGTCGAGGTAGGCGAGCTTGCCAGTGTCGCCATCGAACTTGGTCACGGCTCCGGCGGACTCCGCATCCACAAACAGGCCCAACTGGGGCGGTATCGCGGCTTCTGGCGGCGTGACCAGCGAGAGCCCCGGTGCTTGGCGAATGGCTGGGCTCGCGACAACATCGACGCGACTCATCGCACTTGAACGCGTGGCTACGCGGCGTGCTCCAGGGAGGTTCAACGCATAGCTGAGCCCCTTGTACTGGGAGAGTCGCACCTCCGGCGGGTGGATTGCATAGTAGAACGTCACCGCCGCCATCGGCAACACGGCGAGTACCGCAATTCGCCGGTTACCTTGCGCTGCTAGTGGCGGCGCCACAACGAGCAGAGCGAATACCGCAGCAGCCTGTGCCAGCCCGGCGATAGCCAGCACAGCGTACTCCACCGGTACGATCTCTAAGAGCCCCACGCCGAGCGCCGCGCCTGCCGCTGAACCGATGAGGTTGTAGAAGTAAAGCCGAGGGCTTTCGTCCGATTCGGTGATCAGCGCAAGGCCAATCACGGTGGCCGCCGCGAAGAACGGCACAAACAGCACGAGGTAGTAGCAGCCCAGATAGAAAAACTGCTGCCGTTCCCAGACTATGAGAAACGGGTCGAAAGGTATCTTCTGCGCGAGATCGAACGATACTGGCAGCGTCAACGCGAACAGCACGGCGGCCGCAAGCCAGGCCACGCGAGGAATGGGCGACGTGTATCCGGTACCCCACCGCGTTCTTGCTCGCGCCAACACCGCAAGCAGCGTGCCGCTCGCACCAAAGCCGAGCAGCGCGATCGATATCACCATGTAGGCGAAGTGATGCCATAGGCCGAAAGAGAAGGCGCGCACCAGCACCACCTCATCGGCCAGCACCGCAGCCGATACCAGAAAGAGCACTGCTTCCCGGCGCCTCATGCTGGGAGAAACCTGACCACGGGCGGAAACAGATCAACGCAGCGCCTCATCAGATGCCTACCTGTCAACGTAGCCTGTTCTTCAAGTTGCCGGCTTACTTTCTGTCCAGCCCGCCGACCAGAGGCACAAACAACACCGGCATGATGTCCTGCACTCGGATATCGCGCGAGCCTTTGGTGCCCTTGCTCACCAGCACGAGCGTTTGCGTTTGGAAGGGGTTTCCAACTGGGATCACCATCCGCCCGCCGGGCTTGAGCTGCTCGATCAGCGGCGGCGGGATGTGATTCGCCGCAGCCGTTACCACGATGCAGTCGAAAGGCGCTTTCTCCGGCCAGCCGTAGTAACCGTCCTCGATGCGCACGTCAACATTCCTATATCCGAGATCAGCCAGGCGCTTCCGCGCGGCTGCCCCCAACGGTTCCACGATCTCGATTGTGTAGACTTCTGCTACCAGGCGAGACAGTATGGCAGCCTGGTAGCCGGACCCCGTGCCAATTTCCAGTGCGCGGTAGTCTTTCTTCGGCTCAACGAGCTCCGTCATTTTGGCCACGATATAGGGCTGCGAGATGGTCTGCCCATAGCCGATCGGTAAAGGGCGGTCTTCGTAGGCGTGGGGCGCCAGCTCGGCGGGCGCAAATCTGTGCCGCGGTACTTCCCGAAATGCTTCGAGTACACGCGCGTCGCGTACGGCTTCTGCTCCGCCCCAACGTGACGCGGCAATCTGCGTCCGTACCATTTCGTCGCGCCGCTGACGAAAACTATCTTCGTCGCTTTGAGCGAGGGCAAAAGCGCCGGCCAGCACCGAGAAAAGCACAGTAATGCAAATTCGACGAGAATTCCTGTGGTTGGGCTTCTTGTACAGGGTAGTTGACTTTGTCGCCAGTACCGGATTTAAGAGCATTTGTCTCAGTGCGGCTGCTTTTCGAATTCAATGCTACGCCTGCCGGTTTGGCCGAGGCAATTTCAGCTGCGGCTGCGTTTGTGGATCGGCGACAGCTGCGTGCGTCTTCCCCGCGAAAGGAGCTGCTGATGCGATCTCCCCTTTTGCGGTCCCACACCCCAGTCTGGCCAATGTTACTTGGGCCAACCCTTTCAGCCAGCGCCAACCGTTACGTTTGCACCAGCGTCGACGGAGTCAGTGCCGCATATTGGTGCCTTCCTAAAATGAAAGAAAACAACTCCGGCCGTGAAGCAGAATAGAGGTGCAAAGAGGCATAAGCCATGCAGCAAACGCGCGTTGTCGCCGAGTTGGAGATCGATTTGGCATCAAGGAAGGAAGAGGAGCTCTTCAAGTGGTTCTTGGCCTGCTTTCTTTTCGGGAAGCCGATTCAGCAGGAAATTGCGGAGCGAGCCTACTTGGAGTTTGTCAGGGCCGGACTCGTGAGCCCGGATGCCATTATCCGCGCGGGATGGGATGAACTCGTACGGCTCCTGGATCAGGCGCACTATGTGCGCTACGATTTTTCCACTGCGACAAAGTTCCTTGATGTCGCCCGGGAACTCAAGCAGCGCTATGGCACGATGACCGGGCTTCTCAATCAGGCAAGAACGCGCAAAGAGCTCTCTTGCAGGCTGCAAGAGTTCAGGCATATCGGTCCTGTCACGGCGCGCATTTTCTTACAGGCAGTGGGCCCCGTCTGGTATCGCTCCCGCGCCGCTTTACGGCGGAAGTAGTACGCCTTCGCACTGCGGTTGAGCCGAACTTCAGACATACAACAAATCTGTCGCTCGCCCGTTTTGGGAAGAACAAGCTCTGCGCGGGGCGTTGTCGTCACTGCAACTGCGCGATTGCCGGTGTCTGGGGCGATCCTCGGCAGACCACCGAGGTTAGGTGTCCCATTTTTTGGAACGGTCTTTGGACACGCGCGTTTCGCGTTCTTGTTGAAAGACGCAGAATGCGGGATCAGAATTAAGAGGGATGGATGGCCAGTCAAGCTTGACCTGAGTCTCCTTCGGCCTTGTTAAGTTTCGCACTTTTCCCGAAAATCCCTTCAACAGCCGACGGGTATCAGGTCGCTGGAGGTCGGCACCCATGCGCAGTATAAGTTCCTTTCCTTCCGCGGATGAACAAAGCGAACCGTCCTTCGCGAGGACAGCAGGAAGTTATTCAGCTCCGCGTAGAATCTGAACTAGGCTTGCTTCATTCGTCCATCCAGTGCCTACATATGTGACCCAGCGACCCGCTCAGTAATCCTCTGAGAGCAGATGGCGGTTGGCAATGCGTACGTCAAGCAGACCGGCGTTCCTCGCAGCTCTTTCGGCCTCCAGCGCATGGCGCGTCGAGGTCCGAGGTAGGTCTGGCATATAGAAGTGTGGTGCAAACGCCAACAATGCATAGGGAATTCCGGGATTCAGATTGGCGACGAACCGCGCAATTCGCCCCACCTCCTCGGCATCCACGTAGCCGGGCACCAACAACGTGCTGGCAACAACCAGCGGCGGATCAGGACGCTCCTCGAAGCGGCGGGCCGCACAAGCGAAGTTGTCCAGCGTCTGGCGGTTCGATCCCCCAGTCAGAATAACGTGCAAGACTTCGTCATAGGCCTTAAGGTCAAACTTGATGTTGCCGCCGCTTGCCAAAGAGAGCTCTACCGCCCGGTCAAGCAACTTGGCATGCGATGTACCTGCGGTTTCCCAACATACGGTGACCCCCTTGGCGGCCAGCCGCTGCGCTGCCGCCAGAGCGTGTGGCATCTGAGAAGCGGGGTCGCCTCCGAAGAAGCAAACGCAGAAGGTGGACGAGTCGGCCGCATCGGCCAGTTGCGCGGCGCTGATCCCGGCAGAGGATGTGGCCGAGACTTCGCGGAAGTGCCAATTCTGGCAGAAGAGGCAGTTGAGGGTGCAACTGGCATAGAAGACGGCAAGATTGTGATAACCCAACCGCCGGCTGCCGGGGCACACCCAGTCCGCCACGCAGTTGGTTGGCAGGGGGTCACGGTACCAGTGCAGTACGCCGTGCCGCGCGGTGCCAGCGAGGTGAGTCAAACGGCCGTCGTGCACCGTGCGCAGCCCACAGTATCCACGCTGACCCTCGACCATGCGGCACTGCCGGCTGCATAAGACGCATTGGAGGCCGCTGCTTGCCTGTGGAGTTGCAGTGGGAAGATCGAAGGCCCACCGGCTCTCGGCGTGAACCGACTGTGCAAGCCGGAGGGCTTCCTCCGGATGAGTACGAATGCAGCTGAGGCAAAGCCCGAGGGTTTCACTCATCAAACAGGAAGGAGCGCCGCAGATTCGGCAGCCTCGGTCACTCGGACTTCGCCGGGCCTCTCTCTCAAGGAACAACCTGCCAGCCTTTTCCACGATCCCGCTCTTTCCATCCTCGCCCGCCGAGCGAGCCTATACTGAACGAAGAAAAACTCTCTATGAATTGTAGGCCCGCGAATCCGCCGGAGCCACGTTCCGCCCGCGCCCTCCTGGGAGACACAGAAAGCGTATTTGTCCGCGAGTCGCAGCTTTCCGAAAAAGTCGGCAACAAGATTCGCTGCAATGTCTGCGAGCGCCGCTGCCTGCTAACGCCAGGTGGGTTCGGCTGGTGTCGCACGCGGCTGCACCGCGACGGAAAGTTGCTCACACTGATCTACGGTGCAGTTTCTTCTCTGGCGGCGAATCCCGTTGAGAAGAAGCCTTTCTACCATTTCCATCCCGGCACGTCTGCGCTGACTGCAGGCAGTTGGTCATGCAACTTTGGCTGCCCATGGTGCCAGAACTGGGACATCAGCAAAATGCCTCCGCCAGCGACGGGGCGTTATGTTTCCCCCAAGCGCTTCGTGCAACTCGCTACCGAGGCCGCGTGCCAAGGCACATCCATTTCCTTCAACGAACCCACGCTTTCCCTGGAATGGTCATTGGACGCCTTTCGTCTGGCCAGGCGCCGTGGCCTTTACAACACCTTTGTCACTAACGGCTACATGACGCCAGAATCCCTGTCGCTGCTGATCGATGCTGGGTTGGACGCGATGAATGTGGATATCAAAGGCGATGCCGAGGTTGGAAGGAAATACTGCAAGACCATCAATGTTGAAAAGGTCTGGATCTCATGCCAGTTGGCGCGCTCGCGCGGCGTGCACATCGAAGTTACGACTCTGGTCATTCCCGGCGTGAATGATTCCGAGACAACGCTCCGCGGGATTGCCGGCCGAATCGCAACGGGTTTGGGGCGGGATGTTCCCTGGCATATCACGCGCTACTACCCTGCGTACCAGTTCAGTGCGCCTTCGACGCCCCTGCGAACCCTGGAACACGCCTGGCAGATTGGCAAGGAGGCGGGCCTCGACTTTGTCTACATGGGCAACGTGCCGGGCGATCCGCATGACGACACGTACTGCCCCGGTTGTGGCGAGCGGATGATTCGCCGGCACGGTTTCGGCGTGGTGGAGAACAAGCTCTGCGCGGGACGCTGTCCTCACTGTAACTGTGCGATTGCCGGTGTCTGGAGTGATGCTCGGTAGACTGCCGAGTTAGGCGTCCCATTTTGGAATGTTTGGACACGCGCTCTATGCGTTCTTGTTGAAAGGCGCAAAATGCGGGACCAGAATTAAGGAAGAAGGAAAGCCGTCGTCAGCAAGGAGGACAATGAACATTTCCGCGGGCATTTGCGTGGGGTTGCTGCTATTCGCGACGGTTACAGGTGTGGGGTCTTGCCAGAGCGCACAGCAAGGAGGGGAAGTGAAAACCTCGCCAGTGCAAGAAAGAGCCAAAGCCCGAATCACTTTGCCGCCACCAGACCGCACCGGCCGAATGACGCTGGAACAGGCGCTGGCCCGGCGTCGCTCTCTGCGTGAGTTCGCCGCCCAGGCGCTGTCGAAGCAGGAGCTGTCGCAATTGTTATGGGCCGCACAGGGAATCACGCATCCGGATGGATTGCGCACCGCGCCCTCGGCAGGTGCGCTTTATCCGCTTGAGCTCTATGTGGTCACCGGCAGCGGCGTCTATCATTACAATCCCCGCGAACACAGACTCGACCTGCATTCTGAGGGCGACCTCAGGCCTGCGCTCTATCGCGCTTCTTTGGAGCAGGACTCGGTTCGAGAGGCGCCCGCAGTTTTCGTTATCACTGCCGTGTATGAACGGACCGAACGCAAGTACGGTCACGAGCGCGGTCCGCGGTACGTTCATCTGGAAGCGGGCCACACGGCTCAGAACATTCTGCTACAAGCCGTCACGCTGGGGCTTGGAGGAGTACCCGTCGGCGCTTTCCATGATGACCAGGTGCAAAAGGCTCTTTCCCTGCCCCGCGAACACCAGCCGCTCTATCTGATTCCCATTGGCCATCCAAGATAGATCTGGACCCGGCAGCCCGCCGAGGAGGCGGGATGCCCGCTACAATACGGGAAAGGCGAGGAGGCCGTTCTGATAGATGCGTACATCCGCATGTGCGAGCACAGCGGTACCTCCGCCGCCATTGGATTTCGAACGGAGTTCCTGGATTTCCAGCGCGGCATTCGGGTCGGAAAACTCGAGGAGCATGAGCGCATTACTCGACTTCTGAAGCTGGCGCTGGAAGCGGAATTCGGCGAACCGTTCGTTACGGAACGGTGGGGCCGCGGCATGTATTGGCAGTGGATCGGGTACTTGCCCCGAGCGAACCGCGCAGCCAAGCCGGAATCCGCGCACGTCAGCTTCGGCTGCTCGAAGTTCTTCATTATGGTTGACACGGAGGAGCAGCTGTTCAAGTGCGGCATGCAGGTGGAACGCGGGTATATCAGGGCTCCACGCGAATACCGCGACTGCGAATTGCGGCCAGATTGGGACTGGCACGGGCTGGTCAAAAGACTTACTCCAAAGGGGCCAATGGAGCGGGAGCTGGGGCGACTGGTTCTTCGAGAGGGCTTCCGAATACACGCCGGCAGCTGGGAATTCGGCGCGCACGATTTTTCCGGAGACAAATTCCCCGGCGTGTTGAAGCTTCGCAGGGTGCTTAACTCCGCCCCCGAGAGCCACTGGGCGGGATTTCAGATCTACTACCCGTGGAGCGAGACGGACGTGGCGGGCGCAACGGGTGTTGACCTGGTCGAGTCGATGTTGGCGGTCTTCAGAGAAGTGACTCCGGCGATGAACCTTTGCATGCAGACCGAGCTTCGGACCCGAATGCCTTAGCACTTTCAGCAGGACAGCAGTTCGGGGGTGAACATCCAACAAAGCACCCAGCGGCCAGCGACGTCCCGTTCGAGTTTCACGACGCCGCCCATCTGAAACCGCACGAGCATGTGGTCTGCTTGAAGTGCAAACAGGCGCGAGACGAGCCGGCTCAGGTGCGGCAAATGCCCCACAAACATGACGGTCCCGGTTTCCTGATTAAGGCGCATGCGAGTCGGCTCGACATCATCGTTGGGCGCCAAACTCGAAACCTGCACGGTCCCGTGTGCGGGATGGAGTTTCGCCGCCAGAATCTCGGCAGTCTGCCGCGCCCGCAATTTATCACTGTGTTCGATACGATCGAGAGCCACGCCACACTTGGCGAGATGCTCGCCTATGCGCTCAACAGTTCGCCTTCCCTCGTCGGCCAAGCTTCGCTGGGGATCTTCGGCCTCCGCCCTGGCCGCTCCATGCTGCACGAGGTAAATTGCCATAGCTGTTTTTCCCCACTGAGCATTCTAGCGTTGCTACGGAGCTGAGGAGATGTCGCTATGAAATACGCGGACAAAAAGATTCTGCCTTAGCGGTTTGTTGGGTATGGTTCGTTGCCACGAGGTGGGGATTGGGGCTCGCTTCTCGCTGAAGGCGTAATTCAAGAACCAATTCGTCTTGCCGCCGCTTGGCTTCCGCCAGCAAACGGTTCTCCTCTTTCAGCTCCGCGAGAATGGCAGGTCCTGTTCGTAATTCTTGGCGGGAGTTCGCCTTCTGTCACAATTACCAACCCGTAACGCGTCGGCGCCGGAAGCGCACTGCGTAGACGCCGAGATTGAACAGACAAACGGCAACAGCGCAAAGCACCAGTAACGATTGAGGTACATCTGGATAGACGAGCGCGTCCAAGTAGTGGAGCAGAAACCCGCCCTGATACGTGGGGATCCCGGCGCGGCCGCGGAGCCAATTTTCCATTGGGGTCAGCGGGCAAGACCACTCAAGGATTTCGAGCAAGCTGCCATAGATCAATGAGGCGATGTGAAACCAGCGCAGCAGCGGCCGACGGCGGGTGAAAAGAGCTCCGAGCGCGACCCAAAGGATGAACAGGAGGTGCAGAACCAGTACTCCCGCGGCCGCCATGGCATAGAGATCCAAACATTTCTCCGTTCTCCGCCGCTATGTCGATTGCCGGAATGCCGCCAAATGCCAAGATCCATCTGACGTTTGCTGCCGCAAGACATAGACGTTGCCATCCTGGGCCCGGACCTTATAAAACGCATCGTCCGGGCCATACCACTGGTCCAGGACTTCCTCGACCGTGTAGTCACGTTTGCCGAGTCGAAAACGAACAGGCCTCTCGTCTGCCTTCCGTCCGGAATAACAATTTACTTCGAGTTCCATTTCTTTTTCATGCCTGTCGGAAGCATTTTGCGAACAAAGCGGGCTTATCCTAGACAGCCTGTTCGACTTTCTCACTCAACACGTCACGTGTAGGATCGCATTCGTGTCTTCGGGGGCTTTCTGTAGTACATCTATAGCTTCGCGCGTCGGCAAAATCAGCAATTCGACTTTGCGACGTTCCGCCTCGCGTTTTACTTCCTTCATCACCGGCAGGCTGCCATATGCTCCAGTGCCGATGACGAGCCGAGCGCATTTCCAGGGTATGTCTTCTTCAACGGACAGCGGCGTGTGTCCGAAATCTTCGCGGAATTGCTTGGACGGCGCTTTCCTGCGTTTTCGGATCTCCCCGCGGTCGATGACCACATCGTGCTCGTACGTGCTGCCGTCGATCCGGAGGCAGCCAAAGGAGAAATTATCAAAGCGCATCTCCGTCTCCACGATGATGGGTCACGACTGCGTGCCGTCTGCCCTGGTCGCTGGTCTCCTGAGAAAAAATCATCTTCCGGTATCTTGCCGTTGGTGACCTTGAAAGTGCGTTGTCTGTGCCTCATGCCGCCCGACATAGCAAGTTCAAAAAGCCGCTTTCAAAGGTGCCATGCTCCGCGCGACTCCATATCTCGTAGACCCGAAAACTTCAGGACCGTCGGCTTGACCAACCGTTCGAAGTCGTCGTAGGAAAGTCGGACCAACTCGTTGTGCGAGCCAGCGTTGAACGCTACCTCTCTGTCCTTGGCTAAGCTTTCGTCCACAAAAACAGCCATCCCGTACAGATTTCCAAAGGGCGGCATGGCTCCGATTTCACACTCCGGGAACTGGTCTTTGAATTCTTTCTCCTTGGCGAGACTAATGGTTCTTGCTCCGGTTGCTGCTCGCAACAGAGAAAAGTCGACCTCGTACGAAGCGGGAAGAACAGCCATGGCCAACACGCCATCGACCTTCACAATCACCGTCTTCGCCAACTCTTGGCTTAGTACGTGCGTTAGTGCTGCGGTTTCCTGGGCGGTGTATGCGACCGGGTGAGGGACAGTCACATACCTAATGCCTTGACCATCGAGAAATTCTCTTAGCTTCTTTGTTGGCATAGCAACCTCCGTGCTGCGAGCCGTTGGGGGGCGCAGCGTCTGGCTCTCGAGCAGCCCTGTGGCATGAAATGCCCAGTCGTCTTGACCCACGTCGATCTCGTCCTACTCCCTTGCTCGGCAACAGCCCCGTAAGACCCGCTTCTGCTCAAGCGTTCCTTGTGGCCGTAACGGTGAAGGCCCATCTCTGCTCCACTTCATCGGTGCCGCAGTGTGGGCAGACAACATAGCCTTCCTTGCATTCGGTGGGAGTAAGCGTCTTGGAGAAGGGCCGGTTGCAGGCGCGGCAAATAAACTCGTGCTGGGGCATACTTGCCTCCCCACGGCCAAAAGGTCGATGGGAAGGATTCTAGACCCCGGGCCGGGGGGGGTTCAACCCGGGAACGGAATCGAGTTCTGCCTGGTTAGGCCTCGAATTCTGTGTGGCCAGGTCGCGGATCTTTCGTGAGTTGTAGGTCCTGAATTTGTACAGATCTACCCTAACCCCGACCATCAGTATCTGGGGGACTCGTACTTCACGCCGGAGTACGTGGAGACGTTTCACTACGAATCGCGAACAGGGACGGTACCCGTAAAGGCGCTGGCTTCTGGGACCCGTTCGGAGGCCTAGGCCGGAATGGGGCATCCCGTGGAAGTGACCTGGCTGGGAATCTGCCTTGAGGAAGCGGAAGTCGCATGACTGGGACACGTCGGAGACATTGTCTCAAGCGTGTTCACCCCGGTGCTCGCGAAACACTCGAAGTCGTTCTCGCTCATCGACTGCATTTCGGTTGGTGTTGACCGAATGCAGCGAAACTTTGAGCCAATGCGGAAGCAGGTGGAAGCGTGGCAGCGAAGTGAATTGACGGAAGTTACCGCCAAGGTGGTCATCTACGAGGCATTCGTCGAGGGCAGACTCGAAGCTCCCAAACGCCTCGCCCGCACCGTGCATGACCTGTACTTCGAGCCCAGGTACGAGGAATTCCGGCCTCGTACGATCTGGAGTCTTTCCAATGCGTTCACTTCGGCATTCAAGGAGCTGGATCCCATTCCACAGTTCAAGGCAACTGCCAAACTGGGCGAATTCTTGGAAGCCCGCTTTTCCCAGTCGTTCTAACCCGCGGGGCGGTGACAGCGGGCCGCCTTTTCCCAACCAGTAATTCCACTTTGCTTTAGACGACCCATGCGGGCGAGGCTCGCCCGCATGGGCTGAAGAGAGCAGTTACTTCACCGTGGGTGTGGTGGCGGTTCTGGACATTCTTCTGTTAGCGCTGGTGCAGGGGCATTGCTCACCGCGAACCGAAGTGGACAGATCGAAGCGTCACCTTGCAAAGTGCGCTTACTGGGAGGACAATTCTGGCCGGAGGTAATCCCCATGAGTCCCAAGACTCCTATCCCAATCAGACCCAAACCACCCGATGCCGAAGTCGAAGAACAAATCCGCCAACGTGCGTATCAGCTGTATGAAGAACATGGCCGCCTGGATGGAAACGCAATGGAGGACTGGCTGATCGCCGAAGAAGAAGTGTTGGGCTCCAGACAAGTCAAAGCAGCCACCGCATAGTCCTAACCGGATTCTCGTGTTCTTCTCGCCGCCCGCCCAGCCCGGGTGTTTTCCTTTACAGTTTGGCCGCGAAGAAAGGAAACGTTTTTGGCTCACTTCTCCGAGATGCCGACTCACCGAGGGCTGCCCCCAGCAAGGTTCCTCTCAGACCCCTTTCAGATCCCAGCAACTGTTCCAATGTCAGACGTACCATACTCGTCTATCCCGTTCGCGGGCATACCGCGCTATGTTTAACGCAAGCGTTTGGCGCGGTCCCGTCAGCGCCAGTGAGCCCCCGAGTCGCGTTTATGAATCGGGTGTTGTGAGGAGAGCGGGCTCAAGTCGCTTTCTAAAGCCGCTCCCGGAGACGCCTGATGGCACGTTATCTCTGTGTACATTGTCACTTTTACCAGCCGCCGCGCGAAAATCCCTGGCTAGAAGCAGTCGAACTGCAGGATAGCGCCTCTCCCTATCATGACTGGAACGGGCGCGTTGCCGCCGAGTGTTATCTGCCCAATGGCGCCGCGCGGATACTCGACGAAGCGGGCCGGATCGCAAAGATCGTCAACAACTACGCCCGCATCAGCTTCAACTTCGGGCCGACGCTGCTGTCGTGGATGGAGCACAACGCGCCGCACGCCTATGAGCGGGTGTTGGAGGCCGACCGCCAGAGCCAGCAGTCGTTCTCGGGCCATGGAGCCGCCCTAGCGCAGGCGTACAACCACATGATCCTCCCCCTGGCAAACTCGCGCGATAAGGCTACGCAGATCGTCTGGGGCATGCGTGATTTCCAGCACCGTTTCGGACGGGACCCGGAGGGCATGTGGCTGCCAGAAACGGCAGTGGATATGGAGACACTCGAACTCCTCAGTTCGGTCGGCCTCAAGTTTACCATTCTGGCCCAGCACCAGGCCCGTCGGATGCGCCACCAGCCCTGGGAGGAATGGCTCAACCTCGAGGGTACTGGCATCGATCCCACGCGCGCCTACGCCTGTCACCTTCCGTCCGGCCGCAGCATCAGTTTGTTTTTTTACGACGGCCCCATCTCGCACGCGGTCGCGTTCGAAAACTTGCTCGTCGACGGACCGAACTTTGCCAACCGCCTGCTCAGCGGATTCAATGACGACCGCCCTTGGGCGCAATTGGTCCACATCGCCACCGACGGCGAGACCTATGGTCATCATCATGTCCACGGCGACATGGCCCTCGCCTATGCGCTCGACTACATAGAGCGCAACCAGTTGGCAAATATCACCAACTACGGTGAATACCTTGCCAAGCACCCGCCATCTCATGAAGTGGAAATCATCGAGAAGAGCTCGTGGAGTTGCATGCACGGGGTGGAACGCTGGAAGAACGATTGCGGCTGCAATTCCGGCGGATGCGGCTCCTGGCGCCAGTATTGGCGGCAGCCTCTGCGGGAGGCAATGGACTGGCTGCGCGATGATCTCGCCAAGTTTTATGAACTCAGCGCGCAGGAACTTCTGCGGGATGCCTGGGCCGCGCGCAACGATTACATCAACGTCGTGCTGGATCGTTCGCCCAGCAATGTGGACGCATTTCTTGCCCGCCATGCTGTGCGGGACCTTTCCCTCGAACAACAAGTGCGCACTTTAAGACTGCTCGAAGCGCAGCGCCATCTCATGTTGATGTACACCAGTTGCGGCTGGTTCTTCGACGAACTGACCGGGCCGGAGACGGTGCACGTCCTCCAGTACGCCGGCCGCGCCGTGCAACTTAGCGAGCAGCTCTTCGGCGAATACCGCGAGGAGGAATTCTTGCGCCGCCTAGAAGCGGCTTGGAGCAACATCCCTGACTACGGGAACGGGCGCCACGTTTACGAACGCTTCGTCCGACCCGCCATGTTGGACCTGTTGGGGGTGGGCGCACATTACGCCATCGGCTCGCTGTTCGACGGCTACCACGACTGGAGCTCGATTTACAGCTACCGTGTCGACCTGCAGGAAGCGCGCGTATTGGAGTCCGGTAATACAAAACTTGCTCTCGGTCGCGCCCGCATTGTCTCGAACATCACACGCGCGCGCTTGACCGTCGGCTTCGCCGTGCTTCATTTCGGCGATCACAACCTGAGCGCTGGGGTTCGCCCCTTCCAGAGCAAGAATGCCTTCCGCGTGGTGGTTGAAGAAGCGAGCCAGGCCTTCTCCAATGCTGACTTGCCGGAATGCCTACGTGTGATCGATCGCCATTTTCGGGGCGCGACCTACTCGCTGAAGTCCCTGTTCCGCGATGAACAACGGCGCATTCTGAGTCAAATCGTCAACTCCACCATGGCCGAGGCCGAGGCCCTGTACCGCCAGGTATACGAGCACCACGCCCCATTCATCCGCTTCTTGTCCGACCTGCACATGCCTCCGCCGCCCATCCTGCGCACCACCGCCGAGTTCGTGTTGGGCAGCGCGGTGCAGCGGGCGTTGACGGACCAGGAATTGGATCTGGATCGTATCCGGATGCTACTCGATGCCGCCCGGCACGACGGCGTCAATCTGGACATATCCTGTCTGGAGTCGGCTCTGCGCCAACGGTTGAACGCAGAAGTGGAGCAGTGGGCGCGGAAACCCGGTGATCCGGAGGCGCTGGAGATGGTGGAGGCTCTAGTTTCGCTGAGCCGCGTCCCGCCGCTGGAAGTAGATCTTTGGAAACCGCAGAACGTTTACTACCAACTGGTCGAGGCACTTTCCGGAGGCAACCAAACGCGCATGAGTGGCGCGTGGTTGGACCACTTCCGCGGCTTGGGAAAATGGCTGGGGGTGGCCGTTCCTCAGCGGTCCCCGGAATTACGCAGCCAGCCTCAATGACGGCGGTAGCGCTGCGTGACCACGTCAATTCGGAAGCATTGTCCCAGCGTCCGTGCGGCACCGCCTTCTCAATCGCTGTGCGGATGCCGTGCAGATTGTCCGGCAGTTGGTTGGCGTGCAAAGAAGTCTGCACGGCCATCATGCCGCAGCCAATGTCTACACCGACAGCTGCCGGAATGATCGCGCCGCGCGTCGGAATCACGCTGCCCACAGTCGCACCGATACCCCAATGCACGTCCGGCATCGCCGCTACCCACTTGTAGATGAACGGCAACTGCGCGACGTTCAAAAGCTGCTGGCGTGCCGCGTCCTCAAGCGGGACGCCCTTGGTCCAGTCCTTGATGGGCACACCCTTGTCCGGCTTCATCACGTTGTAAGTTGCGTCTGTCATCGTCTTTCCTTTCTTGCAGCACACATTCGCCGTCGCTAATCTGGTGGCTCGGCACGGAATTGAACCGTATCCACTGGCTTTTCAGACCAGCACTCTGCCGTCGAGTTCCCGAGCCAAACTTTTGGTGGACGGTGCGAGACTTGAACTCGCATTTCACGGTTGCAGGCCGTGGGTAATCCCCTTATACGAACCGCCCATTTGGGGCGAGATGAGAGAATCGAACTCTCGTGACTGGAGCCACAATCCAGCGCCTAAGCCATTCGGCCAATCCCGCCATCGAATTTGGAGCTGCTGGCTGGATTCCCACCAGCATGGACCTGCTTACAAGGCAGGTGCCTTTGTATGTCGGCCACAGCAGCAACACCTTTGGAGCTGGCACGCAGCCTCGAACTGCGGTCGGGCGCTTACCGTGCGCCTGCTCTTCCCGTTGAGCTATACCAGCGGAGCTGGCGCGGCGATTCGAACGCCGATCACGGACTTACGGGGCCCGCGCTCTTCCCACTGAGCTACACCAGCACTACGTCTTCAACAAATCTGGAGGCGGTGGGGAGAATTGCACTCCCGCTTGTCTGCTTTGCAGGCAGATGCCTTGCTGTCTTGGCTACACCGCCTCGAACTGACTTACTAACTTTGGAGCGGAAGGCGGGACTCGAACCCGCGCTATCGACGTTGGCAACGTCGCGTCTTTGCCGCTAGACGACTTCCGCCTGGAGCGAGCAGCGAGAGTTGAACTCGCGTCATCGGGTTGGAGGCCCGAGGCACCAGCCGCTATACCATGCTCGCTCTTCGAACTGGCAGGGGTGACAGGATTCGAACCTGCTTGAACTCGTTTTGGAGACGAGCGCCCTTCCCGTCGGGTCATCACCCCTGTGGCGGTCGCAACGGGAGTTGAACCCGTCCCTCCTGATAGACAGTCAGGTATCCTGCCGCTAGACTCTGCGACCACTTTTCAAACTTGGCTGCGAGGGCACGACTCGAACGTGCATGAACCGGGTCAGAGCCGGTTATCCTGGCCAATTGGATGACCTCGCAACTCCCTCGAAACTCCCTTCAGAGAACTTCCTCCTTTGCTCGCGTTTCCAAAACTGGCTGCCGGGGAGCGATTCGAACGCCCGTACCCGGATTCAAAGTCCAGGGTCCTGCCACTAGACGACCCGGCATCACGCTTTCAGCGATATTGCTTTCATGCACCGTACGCACAACACCGCCGATTCATCGATGTTGTAGCCAAGTCTCCTGCGATCAGTACGCGCACGATCCACCAACTCGCTGTGATCTCCTCCCCGATCGCAGTAGAGCTCCTCTGCCAGTTCGATTTCAAAGCCTTCGAGTTCAATCGTTTTTGTACTCATAGCTTTGGTAGCAGCGAGGAGAATCGAACTCCCATCTCAGCCTTGAAAGGGCCGCATCCTGGCCGTTAGACGACGCCGCCTCCTATCTGCGCACTCACGAAATGTGCCCCAAAAAACCAAAAGCCCCCGATTTGTATCGGAGGCTCAGAAAAACTACGCGCTATGGATCGCCCCCGTTACATGAACGTACCTTCCCCCGCTCCTTGCCACGTAAACGTGGCCGGTGTCGGGAAGCAATCGGTATGGGGTTTGCGCATCATTGCTTGCAACTCATCTTTACTGTTACATCATTCCTGAAATTCGTCAATACCCAAAAGTGACTCTTACCGCTGTTCCGTCGGAGAGCCATAGTCAGGACCGTTTGGCGACTCAGCGGAGTCTTTCGCTCTAGGTCCCACCAGCAACTTTTCGCGACACCCTGCCTTTCGCCAAGGTCTGGCCCGCAGATAATTGGCCGATCCACTCTTCGTGTCGGGCCCCAGAACGATTCCCCAAACGATCAACCCTCTGCCAAATTGAGCTATATACATGAAGAAATCCTCCATTTCCTTCCAGCCGGATTTATAGCCAAACCTCTCCCCATAATTCTTCACATTTGATCGGCCGCCAATCGTCTGGTCTGGAAGTAGGCCTACGAGATATTTTGTGAGAACGTCGGAGCTGCCTTGAGGTTGGTAGAACTCACTGAGGAACAAGTGGTTCTTACTTAGAGCCCTGCCAGTTTCTCGGTAGTACAAGGCATGCGTGAGTTTTCTTTCCAAAGTCTCAACCGGCTCACGAAATAGGCTAGGGGTACGCACCTCGATCGCGAGTGGACTCGGCGTGATGACTGAGCCGACGGTGTAAATGGGTCGTGCTGTTGAGGCATCAGGCAATGCATCTGGAAAATTGTGAGCGATCGAATCTTGCAACTTCGTAATCTTCGCAACATCCGCAGGTGTTCGATTCGATTCGTTGAAATCCAGCAGTTGTGAGTAGAAACCGAAAAGCTGGTCATCTCTTCTAGACTCACCGTTGCATTTTTCGCAAGCCGGAAACTCGAATTCTTCTGGACAGTAGCCTTCAGGGAAACATGCCTTCGGTGGAACATGGTCAATCGTTGTTGATGGCTCTGCGCCACCACAGAAGCAACAATAAGGATGGTCCAGAAGAAACCGCTTCGTTTTGCTGAGTCGTTTCGTTGCTCGCATCATTGCAGTATCCCGTTTGTCTGAGTGCAAACATCCATACTGAAAATGACTGGTGGGCGGGCCGGGAGTCAAACCCGGATTTGCAGCTTCGGACGCTGCCGTGTTGTTCGTTACACCACCCACCCATCTGGAACTCGCGCCGGGAATCCAACCCGGATCTCTTCGTTAGGACCGAAGCGTCATCATGCCTTAGACCACGCGAGCCTAAAACTAATGTGGAGGGGATGCAGAGAATTGAACTCTGATCTCAAGGTTCGTAGCCTTGCGCCCTCATCCGTTGGACCACATCCCCACATTGGAAGCGGCAGAGAGATTTGAACTCTCATCGTCCGAGGTAGAAGCTCGGCGCATTGTTCCGTTATGCTATGCCGCCTCTTTGCTAAGTAACTCTGGTGCGGGATGTGGGAATCGAACCCACTTCGTCTCGCTTAAAAGGCGAGTGCATATCCCTATCTGCCAATCCCGCAAACTTTGGTGGGTGACGCTGGAATCGAACCAGCCTGGTCTCGATTAAGAGTCGAGTGCATCTGCCATCTCTGCCAGTCACCCACGCTCCACAACAAACATGGTGCAGGATGTTGGAATCGAACCAACGCCTCGCGATTATCGACCGCGGGCTCGACCTTCGAGCTAATCCTGCCCGTTCGACTACTTCGCTTCGCTCAGTTGCTCAGGGCAAGCTATGGTGCGCCGTTCGGGAGTTGAACCCGCATCTGTTGGGTGTAGGCCAACTGTTCTGGTCCGTTGAACTACCGGCGCGACAAAACTGGTAGAGGGTCCAGGAGTCGAACCTGTCTGGCCGCGCTAATCTGGCGCCGAAGTGGGTATAAGCCACTGCCCCTCGCCGGAGGCCCCTCCACTGGTGGCTCGCGATGGATTCGAACCATCCACGACGGCTTTATGAGAGCCGCGTTCTTCCTACTGAACTAGCGAGCCTTGTCTTCCCTCGAAGATTGGCTGGCCGGGCAGGATTCGAACCTGCGCATGGCGTGAGTAACAGTCACGTGCCTTTCCAGCTTGGCTACCGGCCAAAAACACGAAGGCCCCGATTTTTGGTCGGGGCCTTCGAGAATGTCTGAATTTAGAAAACGAAAATGATCAGACCAATCCCGAGGGCCGAGCGCGATTGACGCGCCGTCTCATCATGGATTTGGTCCGTATCGTCATTTTCGTAGCTGAGTATAGCACGATTTTCGGCGGCAATCCACACTATGTTGACCACTACTCTGGGGCGATTCTCTGCGCCCAGCAACTCACAATAGAAATACATGTGCAACCCGTTTTCATCAACGGAAGGAGCGAACCGTGTTTGAAGAACTAATGCCGCTACTTACGCAGCGCGTGTTGGTGTTCGTCGTCAGACCTTGTCCCGAGTGAGCGACGAACAGATTTGCGTCAACGTCATCCCGAAGCCACTGAAATCTGATCGGCAGGATGATGGCGCCGCGCTCACCACACCGCTGAGCGTCACCGGTACTCTTAAAGAGCTTGACGAACAATTACCGCGACAATTGGCGGAATTCGTGGAGGCTCACCTGGGGCTGTTTTCAACCTTGAAGAGTGCGAAAGAACACATGGAGGCTGCCGCCAAAGCTGCTCGGGACGCAGCCAAGAAATCAACGAACTCGAAATCCCACAGCGGATCCAGCCGAAGCGCAGACGATTCGCAATCCAGTGCCGAGCCAAACCAGGCAACGGCTACCGAAGCAAGTACCGGGAGCCTGTTCGAGCTTGAGCTAGGAAATGGCAAGTGAAGGATACGTGATCTTCTTCGATGGCGAGTATGCAAGCCGTTCTGGCGTCAAGCCGCGCGCGAGAAACCATTACGCAGCACGCAGGCAATCAAGAAGTGCTGAATGTTTGCGGAACAGGCAAGGCACGACCATCACCTTCTGGAAACCGGGCAAGGGCAACAACGTTTCCGCGCTACGGTGGCGAAGATCGAAGCGCGGGTGAAAGGAGAAGGGCGTGAAAAAGAAACGTGATAAGAACCGATGGGTGATGCACGTTCCTGTATTGAGTGCGTCGCACGTCAAGCAAGAAACGCTCAATAACTTAGGCTCTGAGTTTCAGGTTCTTAACATGAAGGAAAGCGCATTCGTCTGGATAGGCTCTGACGCGTATGCCAACGCCAACACGCCGGAAGAACTGAAACCCATAATCAGTTGGATGAATAACACGTACCCGAAGGAATGGTGGGTGCGCATTGACCGCGACGGCGACATTATCCCAGGATTACCGGCCTTTAAGTGGTAGTTGTGACATTGCCAGGCTGCCCCAAGCCCGTGATGGCTGTAACTACATTCGTGAAATTACACCGGTTGTCAATTGCTCGTGGCCTAGCCGCTTCGGAGTGCGGCAATTAGGGCAGTCATTCTCTGGGCCTCTCTGCTATACAGAGAGCGCAGAATAACATCATAGAAAAGGAGTCGTCATGGAAGTACACGTTCTCGAACGAAAATTTCTCTACAACGGGGTCAAGCTGCCTGACACTGCGCCAACAATGCCTCCTGAACAGGTCAGAGACACGTACACGCATCTTTATCCAGAAATCGCTACTGCTGCTATCGAGGGGCCTGAAACGGTCGCTGGCAAACTGGTTTACAAGTTTGTTCGCGCCATCGGAGCCAAAGGTTGATAACGGGAGACTTCCATGACTCGGAGGAATCTAGCCGCCGCAGCCTGTCGAACCATCACTGAAGACACGAAACGGGTCCTCAGAGCGCTGGAAGAGGCTACCCATGGCCGCGTCAATACGAGCGATCCGATCATGGAGCAACTAAGACAATGTCCAGAAGCATTCAAAGTCGGAGAAATTCTCTGCAAGGCGTTCGACTCGCTCAAGTACGCTCAGGACGGAAGCGAATTCGGAGACCGATACTTACCGCCCAGCGGAGCGGTCATTCCGCCGCTCGTGTGATCGGGCTGCCGCTGGATGTTACGCTCCCCAAGCTCAAGGGAATTCGCGGGTGGTACTGCACGAGATGGGATGAAGGGCCGGCTGCGGTTTTGGGAATGAGTACGCTGCGGTTAGGAATTTGCCGGCCCGACGACTGGTCGGGTAGCGCGGTGGACTTTGTCGAACGCGGTTTCAGGAGGTTTTGCTCGCGGAATCGTGCTGTTGACGCGAAGAGGGTCTGGGTTGGCGACCTGCGAATCACGGATAGTCTTTTCGAGTTGACCGAGCAGGAGCGAAATCAGGTTGAAGCGGGGCGGGAAGAAATGACCGATCATTTGTATCTGGTCGGCGATTACGAGGCAGCCGCCTCCATCCCAATTGGTGCGACGCTCGCACGCCTGGAAGCCGAGAACCACCTTCTTCCAGCCGCCTTTTATCAGGTCCTCACCACCAATCTCTACAAATGGATGCGCGTATATGACTACCTCGACGCCCAAGAGCACGCCGAGATGTGGATGGAGGATCTGAGCGACGAAGAATTGGAAGCGTCGGTCTATCGCAAAGTGGACTTGGAAACTCCAGCTTGTATCAAGAGACACGCTAAGACGCTCAAGTACGAGAGAGCCCGAAACTTACTGCGGGAAATCCGGCCGCACACAAGCGTGACGCGCGAACTCATCCGGCACCTGCTTGAAATGGATGCCCATGGCCAGGGGCACGCGCACGCTTGGCCCGGCCAATTGAGTGAGAAGGACGTACCAGGCATCGACGAATGGCTCATGGATGCGGAGAATTCCCGGCCCGGATGTCTGATCACCTGGTACGAGAATGATGCGATCAACGCCTGCTTTGACGAAGAGGCGCAACACATGGGTGAGAACGGTCCTTGCCAGCCGAATGTGACACTCCCCATTCATCTGGACAGGCCGGTGAAAGAACTAGATGAAGAAGTGCGGCGGGTCTTCGATCACGCCAGCGCGATGCTTCGCTCGTTAGCCGCCGCTGCCAAGATCGTCGAACTCGTTAGGGACCTCTACGATGAATATCTCCGTGAACATCGGATCGAGTCAGGACTTCCGGTTGAGCCGGGCGCTGCTGGTGTACGGGAAGAGCAGCTATAACGGCTACCCGTATCGCCACCCCTTCGCAACTCTCCATGAAGTGGTCCATGACGGCGACGCCGCACGGTTGACGGAAGGCCAGTTGATGACGCCGCGGATGCTGATCGACCTTATGGCCGGTTTGGGAAGGTCGGTTCCAGCCGAGATCTTGCCGGCGCGCGTACTGGTGCGCACAGCAGAGACGATCGTGTGGTGGAGTCCGGCCTCCGAGCGAACCATGTTCTTCAGTGACCGTGGCAACGAGCATGTCTTGAAGAACATGAATGGCAAGCTCTATCCACACCCGCCCTTGCTGTTCAAAGTGTGCGGATCTCATTTGTGGATTCGCGCTCTTGCGAAAGACGAGCGGCCCAAGGCGAAGACCAGGATGTACATGGCTCCGTACTGGAACTGTTACGACAACGGCGTGTGTTGCACCGGGAGCATGAAGATTCCGCAGGAGAAGTCGGTTGCTGCCATTGACTTGTGGGAGGAGTCGTTCTTCCAAAGCGAATTCACGCACGCCTCCGGCGTTCGCAAACACGTCCGTTTTCGCCTCGGCTTCCTGGCGATGTGGCAATCCCTAGCGGGACAAAAAGCATTTCCAGCGAAGTACCTGGTGAAGCTGCCGCAGACGCTCGCGGATTTCGTGAGGAACGATGACCACAGCTATCGAAACGACAATCGCCACGACGACTGAACACCAGATTCCCGGTGCACTGCTGCAGAAGAAGGTTCAGGTCACGGTAGTCGGCTGCGGTGGCACGGGAAGCGCTATTGCCGCCGGATTGCCGTATCTGCACCAGGCCATGGTTGCTTTAGGGCATCCACATGGGCTGGACGTGACCTTGGTCGACGGCGACCGAATTTCCCGCACCAACTGCGTCCGCCAACCTTTCAGTGAGAGTGAGATCGGACTGCACAAGGCGACAGTGCTCGCCACCCGGATCAATCTGTTTTGGGGCCTTGGGTGGAAAGGAGTGCCGCAGTTCGTCGACGATAGTTGGGGACACGAGACCGACATTCTGATCGGCTGCGTGGATTCTCGCGCCGCCCGGAACGCAATGACCCGCACTCAAACCTACTGGAATTGCCACTATTGGCTGGATCTGGGCAACAACGCCGATAACGGCCAATTCGTGCTCGGCCAGCCTGAAAACCAGAGAAACAAAGCCCGAGATATGCGCTTGCCGACGGCTCCCGACCTCTTCCCAGAACTCATCAACGCGAAGCTCGACAAGAAGGACAGGCTTCCGCCGTGCAGCGCGTTAGAAGCGTTAGAGCGGCAGGAGCCTTTTGTGAACCAGACACTCGCGTACCAAGCTCTGGCGATGCTTGCGCGCCTATTCCGATACGGGCGGCTGTCGTACCACGGCGGGTTTGTGAATCTGCGTACAGGCCGCACAACTTCGCTCCCTGTCGACCCGGTTGTCTGGGGACGAATGATAGTGGCGCAACTTCATCGCCCAAGCTCGAAAGCGACAGGGAAAAAAGTGGTCACGCAATGAGTCTCAGTTTTCGGCGAGCGAAGCTCCGCCGCTATCGCTCCACGATTGCGCCCCGCTCATTGATGGTTACCCGCCGGATCGCACGCAACGGTACGCCTAGATGATAGCGAGTGTGTCTGCGCTCGCCCTTTCGAACCAAAGCGCCTTTGGCTGTGAGGTCGACCAGATCGCGCGTCGCCGTTGCCGGCGACGCCGCAGTGATCGTGCTGTAGTTGCCAGCGCTAAGCCCACCCTTGAATCCCTCCGGGCCTTCCCGAAACATGCGCAGCAGCGCCTTCTCTTGCCTGTCGTTGAGTTGGCCCCTCAGCCGGTCAAACAGTTTCGCTTTGTCGATTAAGAACTCGACTTGTGCAATGGTCCGTCGCTGAGCCTCGATGGCTACACCGGCAAACCACACCAGCCAGGCAGTGACTTCGTTGTGCTTGTTGGCCGCTTCGAGCGCATCGTAATAGCTCTTGCGCCTGGCAAGAATGGTCGTCGCCAAGGCGGTTAGCGTCGGTTGTCCTAAGGTCTGGGCTAGGCATTTCTCGGCGATCGCCCGGCCAATTCGCCCATTTCCATCCTCGAACGGATGGATAGTCTCGAAGTAAAGATGCGCTATCCCCGCTCTTATCAGCGCAGGCAGAGGCTCTTCGCCGCCGGGTGCTGTTCGGTCAAACCAATCGACAAATCGTGCCATCTCTGGCGCGACCTGCGATGACGGCGGCGCCTCGAAATGTACTTTGGGCTCATAGACAGCCCCTGACACCACCTGCATGGGTTCGCCACTGCTTCGATACCGCCCGACATCCCTTAGATCCCGCCTTCCACTGACTAGCATCCGGTGCCACCGAAACAGAGTTTCATCGGAGAGAGGTGCCGCAAATGAACGGTAGAGGTCCACCATCATCTCCGCGATCCCTTGTTCAGCCGGCCGCACGCGCCGACTATCGGTCGACAGTCCAAGTTCCTTGCGTAGGGAGGATTGGACGCTCGTACGGTCCAAAGTCTCGCCCTCAATCTCCGAGGTCGTCACCGCCTCGGTACTCATCGCCTCAATCGTGAGTTGATCACGTTCGTCGGTCTCAAGATGTTTGACCGTTCCCACCAGCACACCGCCCCCGACGAGGAACTCGTGTTCCGCCGTTGCGAGTCGACCCCGGTCCCAAGAGAAGTTGGGCCAGTCCGGTTCTTGCCAATTCCATTCCATGAGCGATAGCGATCCCCTATATCGCTCATATTATCATACTTGTTGAGCGATAGTCGCATTTCGTATCACTCCCTTGACGGGGAGGGTTCCACTAAGACGCAGATTACAGGGTGCCCAGCAACATTGAAGATCCGACCTACGGTTTCGCATGTAAAGTTATAAATTGACATCATAAGGCATGAAGTATATCTTTAACTTGTCAGTAACCAAGAAAATGTAAATCCGTAAACTGTCGCAACCTGGGGTCGGCGATGCGCAACGAATTCCGCAACCTACGCGTGAAGCAATTGGACCGCACGCTGGAGGTATTCCGCGCCGCAAGGAAGATTCCACGCCCGCCGAGAGGTTGGCTTCGTGCGGTCCGCGAGGCGGTGGGTATTCCTGCCAGCGAAGTTGCACGCTCTCTAAAGACAAGCCGCCAACTTCCGGTACAGTTTGAAAAAGCCGAGGCTGAGGATCGCATTACCTTGAAGAGTCTCAGAACCGCCGCTGACGCGCTCGGGTGCGAATTGGTCTATGCCCTTGTGCCAAAGACGGGTACCCTGCAGGACTTGGTGGAGCAACGCGCGCGCACTCAGGCCAGGAAGCACGTCCTGGGAGTCGAACACTCCATGGCACTCGAAGATCAAGCCGTGGGCCGCGTCGATGAAGCAGTGGAAGCGGAAACCAAGCGACTACTCAGAAAGCGTGGCCTACGGTGAGTCCCTTCACCAAGGGAGAGGGGAACACGCCTCTGTCCGCCGATGAACGGGCCGATCTCCTTCCCAATTTGGCGAACCAGGAAGAACTGAATGAGTGGGAACGACAGAACATTCTCGAAGCGTATGCGTGGGCACTCGCGCCAAACAATCTTCGCCGGCGTGATCCCCTTGTCGAGTCGTACCTAAGAGATCTCCATCGGCGTATGTTCGACCAGACTTGGAGATGGGCTGGAGCCTATCGAACCACCGAGAAAAATATCGGTGTCCCTCACCCCGAAATTCGCGAGAGACTCGCCGCTTTGCTTGGCGATGCGCGCTATTGGCTGGAACACGAAACCTATCCTCCCGATGAACTCGCCGTCCGTTTTCATCACCGCATAGTCTCCATCCACCCTTTTGCGAACGGCAATGGTCGTCATGCGCGCCTGATGGCGGACGTGCTGGCCCAGAGACAAGAGCGGCCGATTTTTACTTGGGGCGGCGCAGATCTGGTGCACGCCGGGGACTTTCGTCAACGTTACATTGACGCGCTACGTGCGGCTGACGCGAACGATATCCGCAGCCTTCTGGCGTTCGCGCGCTCTTGAGAGCCTCACGGGACCATGACCTGCGCACTTACTCCCATCCAGAACCCGCCCATCAACGCAGCTTTGTCAATCGGAGAGCCAGCCCCTCAGACGCTGACGCCCATAGATCTCGTGACGCGGCAGCGGATGAGTTGCATCGACGGAATTACCAAAGCACAAAAGAAACGAAAGCGAGGTTAAAACATGAGCCAAAGTTTTCGGCCGGTGAAAGAGATTTGGAATATGCACTCCTCCTGCTTCGTTGAACCCGAGGAGTTGATCCCGCTGCTCCACGACCTTGCCGCCAGAGTGGGCACGGCCAGCGACGAACACGAATACGGAGACAACAAGGCAGTCTGGCTCGAAGACGGCAACAAGGTTCTGGACTACATGGATGCGGACGAGTGCTTCAATGCCGCCAGTTTGAAGGACAGCATGGAAGAGCGAGGGGTAGTCATCGACAAGAATGACCTGACCGCTCTGATCGACAATATGCGGAGCCTGTAAAAGCAGTGGCGGAATTCCATCGGGGAACACGGAGAACTGGTGTTCTACATCGATGCTTGTTGAACCCAGCAGACGTGACATTCCACTGGTAGGCCTGTCTGGATATCAAGCGCAGTCAGCGCATCGGGAATTTCATCACATGTAATAGTTTGAACTCGACCCCACGGACAGCGCCGCGAGTCGTCAGTTGTCGGACACCGTGCAGCATTCCGGGCCGGAGTTCCCTATTTCTGGATTGCCGACAAACCGTGAGTTATGTAGGAATGGCAGCTACCAATGGCTTCTTGTCTTGATGCGCTTGGCCCATTCGTCATCGCCCACAAGCCGAAGGAAGTTGTGCAGCACGATCGCCTTGGTTTCTTCGGCAGACCATCCCCGTAATTCAGAAAGCTTATGCACGACCGGAGTGATGATCGAGGGCATTCCGAGGCCCCCAGTCAGCCAACGATACCCACCGGGATTATCGGTTTCCGTCAACAGCAAAGACGATGGGACTGATTTGGCGATCTCCTGGATAGTAGCGCTGAAGAGAACCTCCACGCCAACAGTGGAATACACACCTTTTTCGGCCAAGGTGTGAAGTTGCTGGATCGGTCCCGAGTACCAGTGGACAATTGCCCGGTGTGCTGTGATTACCGTCACAGCAAGCTATCCGCCAGGTCACCTGAAAAAACTTGGCTGCCGGAGACCCCGTCAGATACTGCCTTCACGCCAAGAGGCACGTGGACGTACAGTCGGACATGTAGAAGTGACCTTCTTCCTTGGCGGCGGGGCACCCTGCTATTGTCCTTGTCCCTGGTCGTAGCAATGGTTTATGGCTTGCACGCAAGATACGATGCGCGCACTCGCCAAGCTGCGTGCTACCGCGCCAACCTCGAGAAGTTTCTCGACGCCTCCAAAGCTCGTGTTCAGGTAACCGCGTACGTTCTGACGGAGGACTTCGGTCCTGATCCGATGTTCTCAAACAATTCCCCTGCACGCAGCGCCTATGCGGTGCCCAAACACACACTCCCTTCCGGCAACATCTTGAACGTAGCGCTCTCGCCCGTGGCGGAACAAAAGCTGCACGCCCATTTGAACGATACGATCGTTCTGATCTCGAGGAATCGTGCTCACACGCATCTTGCAACCTTCGTAGATCGGACGGCACAGACCGAGACTCGTCCAGTGGTTGATATTCTTTTTGCAGATGCGCACGAGGCACGGATTTGGGGACGGCGATCATTTTATGCGGTTGATATTTCGCGGCCTGATTCGCCGTTTCAGCAGTGATCACCGAGAAGATCGATTGTGGGGCTTCCTGACGCGATTTTATTTTTGCGAATTTCGCGGGTAGGAGTTTTTCAACAGCCACGCGATTTAACATCAACTAACGAGTGTGATATCCGAGTTGCCGAGACCGATCCGGAAATTGCGGCACTGGAGCTCGAAATGACTCCGGGCTGGAATCGCACCCGCACGCTGGGCAATTGCATCTCTTCAAAGCTCACCTTCGCCTCAAGACCGGCCCTGCTGCCTCCATGCTGCGATGACTTCCTTCTCCTTTCGGGCTGAGAGAAGAGTAGAGCGCGTCATCTCGCCCGCAGAGAAGTCGCTTAAGCAGTCGGAGGCTGTCTCGTCGAACGCACGCGTCACCCATTCCGAACGGAATGCCTTCTCACTGCTCTGTGCCTCTCGGAAATTCGCAAAGGTCTGAGCGAGCGGGCGCAAATTATACTTCTCTCCGCACTCTATCCATGCTCATTCCTCTGGTCGCACTTCTCGTCAGCCTGCGTTCGCTCGTCCGCTCCCGTCTCGACCTGCAACTCGAAAATCTGGCGCTGCGCCACCAAGTCAACGTTCCCCGCCGTTCGGCGAGGAAACGCCCGAAGTTAACCTCTGGGGATCGCCTCTTCTGGGTCAGTCTGTCCCGCTGCTGGCACGACTGGCGCTCAGCGTTGGTCATCGTCAAGCCCGAAACGGTCGTGGCCTGGCGTCGCAAGCGTTAGGGACAATGGTGGGAGCGCACCTTGGAACGTGATGTGAGTCACCGTCAGCTCTTCACAATCCCGGCATAATCCGCTAACGCTGCAGGTCGACCGCAAGGGCCCGGTGCGCACTGTAGCCATAGAGGGCTGACCGAGTATCGCCGATGGCAATACTATATCGTCTTTTTCCCTTTCTCAATTGGTTCAAGGGCTACGATAGGGTCGCGTTGCGCGCCGACCTCATCTCCGGCGTCACCGTGGCGTTGGTGCTCGTGCCGCAGTCGATGGCCTATGCGCAGCTTGCCGGGCTCCCCCCCTACTACGGCCTGTATGCCGGCTTCCTGCCGCCAATCATAGCCGCGTTATTCGGCTCCAGCCGCCAGCTTGCCACCGGGCCGGTGGCGCTCGTGTCGCTCCTGACCGCTACGGCGCTCGAACCGCTGGCCACCGCCGGCAGCAATCAGTTCATGGCCTACGCAGTGCTGCTCGCACTGCTGGTCGGCGCCGTACAGCTCCTTCTCGGGCTGCTGCGGCTCGGGATGGTGGTGAACTTCCTGTCCCATCCCGTCGTCAACGGCTTCACTAACGCCGGCGCGCTGATTATCGCGACCTCGCAGTTAGCGACGCTGTTCGGCGTCGCCGGATACAAGGCGCCCCATCAGTACGTAACCGTGTACCTTGTGGTCCGCGCCGCGCTGAGCGAGACGCACTGGCCGACTCTCGGGATGGCGGCGCTGGCCTTAACGGTGATGCTTGGGACTAAGCACTTTTGGCCGCGAGTCCCGAACGTGCTGGTGGCCGCAGTGTTGACGACGCTGCTCGCTTGGGCCGTCGGCTTCGAACGCACAGCGACCGTTCCACAGGAGGCGATGGAATCTCCGCGCGTGTTGGCAGCGATAGCCGCCTACAACGACGCGTTAGCGCTGAGGGACTCGCTCGATCGTACAAAGTCGGAAAGTCAGGCCGCGCACAGCGAGCCGGCGACGGGCAGCAGCGCGGTGTGCCAGCGCTGCCACGAGCCGCGGGAGGTGGCTCGTTTGGTGACGTCACTGGGTGCGGCGCAGCCGCCGGTAAGACCCGGGTCCGTGCTCGCATTGCACAACATGTCCGGACTGCTCACTGAGCGCCTCACGGAAGCGCGCGCGGCCATCGATACGCGGCGCGCGGACCTGCAGTCGTTCCGCTTCCTCCGTGGCAGCGATGGGAAATTCCACCTGCCCGATGCGGTCCCGTCCGGCATCGCGACCGAACACGGGACGTGGCGGCTGCAGGTAGGCAACGGCCCGGTCATGCCTGCCCGAATCCGGCTGCAGGGCGGCGGCGCCGTCGTCGGGCAGGTGCCGCGGGGCGTGCCTGCCTTGCGCCTACCCCATGTCGACGTTCGCGCACTTCTCCGCTTGATGCCGACGGCGCTCATCATCTCTCTGCTCGGCTTCATGGAGGCGATCTCAATCGCCAAGGTCATGGCCGCCCGCACCAGACAGAAGCTTGACGTTAACCAGGAACTGGTCGGGCAGGGACTGGCGAACCTGGTTGGATCAATGGGGCTCAGTTACCCAGTGTCGGGCTCGTTCTCGCGCTCGGCGGTCGCCTTCGAGGCGGGTGCCAAGACAGGCCTCGGCAACGTCGTATCGGGGTTGGTGGTGCTGGCGGTGCTCCTTTTCCTTGCCCGCTGGCTCTACTATTTGCCGCAGGCAGTGTTGGCAGCGATCATCGTGCTGGCGGTGCTCAAGCTGCTGAACTTCCGCAGCTTTGCGGAAGCCTGGCGCACCAACCGCGTCGACGGCGTGGTGAGTGTGGCAACCTTCGTGGTCACCCTGGTGCTCGCGCCCGAGCTTGAGTGGGGGATCGCGACGGGCGTGGGCCTGTCGCTGGGAGCGTACCTCTACCGAACCATGCGACCGAAGGTTTTGGAGCTGGCGCCCCACCCCGACGGCGCGCTACGTGATGCCCGCCGCTACGAGCTGCGCACCTGCCGCCACCTCGCCGTGGTCAGCTTCGAGGGGCCGCTGAACTTCGCGAGCGTCGCGTACCTCGAGGATGAAATCCTGGCCCGCGTTGCCGACAAGCCGGGCCTGCGGCACGTGCTCATCGCCGGCAACAGCATCAGCGAAATCGACGCGTCGGGTGAGGAGACCCTGCACCACATCGTCGACAATCTCCGCGGCAGCAGCTGCGAGGTGTCTTTCTCCGGTCTGCCCGATTCCGTTGTCGACGTGCTGCGCAGGTCGCGCCTCTACCAGCACGTCGGGGCGTCCCACTTCTTCGCGACCCGTGCCATAGCGGTGAGCGAGCTCTACACCGACGCGCACGCGGGAAGCAACGAGCCCGATTGCCCCTTCCAGCAAGCCATGCCGCCGGTGGTGGAGTTATCCCTGCACCGTGACGGTTCACTGCGCGCGGCCGACCGTCACGGTCTCGCCTGCTGCCGCCATATCGCCGCGTTCCGATTCGATGCTCCCTTGAGCTTCGCCAACGCCGCTTTCCTGGAGCAGGAGATCCGCGCCCGCGTCGCCGACCGCCCCGCTTTGCGTCACATACTCCTCGTCATCCACGGGGTCAGCGGCATCGACGAGGTGGCGGCGCAGAAACTGGGGGAGCTGGTGCGAAAGCTGCGTGCCGACGTGTTCGCGGTGTCCTTCAGCGGCGCGAAGGACGAGGTGCGGACGGTCTTCGAGCGTACCAAGGTCACCGGCATGGTAGGCGAGGAAAACATGTACCCGACCCAGGCCGCCGCGATCGCCGGCATCTACGCCCGCGCGCACACCGGCTCGTCGGAGGAGCAGTGCCCGCTAGAACCGCTGGCGCCGCGTCTGACCGAACTATCGCTGCACCCTGACGGGACCCTCCACGATGCCCGTCACCAGCAGCTCCGTGCCTGCCGGGCCATCGGTGTGCTGCGCTTCGACGGTCCACTGCCGCTCGGCAGCCGCCGCGGCATTCAGTCTGAGTTCATCCGCTGGGCTAAAGGCCGGCCGAGCGTGCGCAGCGTGATTTTCGTCGCCAGCACTCTGTACCGGCTGGAGAGCGGCGAAGCCGATAACCTGGTATCGCTAATCGCTGCCGTGCGCGATGCCGGCTACCGCGTCGTTATCGCGAGCGTTACCGACGAGGCGTTGGAGACTCTCGGCCGCAGCGGCCTCGCCGACATTATCGGCCTAGAGTCCATCGTGGCCTCGGAGTACCTCGCGATCACCAGCCTGCACGCCGCAGCCCACGAGGGGCTCGACGAGCCCGACTGTCCCTTCCGCAACTTGGCCCCGCAGGTCGTCGAACTGGCGCTGCATGCCGATGGCTCGCTGCGCGACGCCCATCGGCACAAGCTGGCGCTCTGCCCGCGGATCGTAGCGGTCCGTTTCGACGGCCCGCTCAACTTCGCTACGATCCGCTCCTTCGAGGAGCAGCTCAACGGCTGTCTCACGCGCCGCCCGGAGGCGCGCTACGTACTGCTCGCTGGTCACACCATCGACCGCCTCGACCCCGAGGCTGCGGAGGAACTGCTCGCGCTCGCCGAGCGTCTGGGCGAGCGCCAGGTGCAGGTAGCGGTCAGCGGTCTCCGCGATGAGGTGTCCGACATGCTGCAGCGGGCCGCCGGTGCTGGTCGGGCCAAGGCATGGTTCTTCCCGACGCAGGCTCGGGCGCTGGAGGCCCTGTACGAGGAGGCCCACAGCGAGACCAGGGAGGAGACCTGCCCGCTGCGCACGGTGGTAGCGGCGCCTTAGAACAGAACCAGAGTTAGAGCAGAACCAGAATTGGTATATGCCGTTTGAAAGGGCGCGGCTTCGGTCGCGCCGAATGAATGCCGAGAACTAAGGGCCTTTAGGCTCGTGAGTTAAGGGCCCTCAGTGGCTAAAGCCGGATTTTTGAGCGGCCCAATGCGGCACGACTGAAGGCGTGCCCTTTCAAATCTTCTGGCCATACCAATTGTGGCTTCGTCCTTAGCCGTTCGCCCCTCAGGGCTTCGGTGCTTCCTGCGTCTGCTGCCGGCGGACGCGCTCCGCAGCCCGCGCCGCGTGGCGTGCGCGCGCATCACGGATCTTCTCGATCAGTGTAGGAATGTCCATTGGTTTCTCAAGGATGTCCGCGGCACCGAGGCGGGTAGCGTCCATGGCCGTCTTGATCGTCGCCTGGCCTGTGAGGAGCATGACCTGGAGGTCCGGGGTGCCTGCCAGAAGCGCCTTGAGCGCGGCGATGCCGTCCATGCCCGGCATGGCGAGATCGAGTACCACGGCGTCGAACTTTGTGGCCTGCGACTTGTTTACGCCGTCCACGCCGGAATAGGCGACATCGACCTCCAGGCCGCGGGCGCGCAAGCGCTCGGCGAGGATCTCAACAAACTCTACTTCATCGTCAATCAGGAGTACTCGGTCAGTCGACATCAGCAACCTCCAGTAGCACCGCCGCGGCCCACCGTGTCCGAATCGGGCGAGGTGGCGTCGCGTCGGCCATACGGGATTAGAAATACCAGGCGGCCGCCGTCCTCGGGGGTCTCGCGTACCTCGCCCCCGGCAGCCTGCACTAGCGCAGTAAGCTCGGCGAGCCGTCCGACGGCAGCCTCGTTGCACAGGAGGGGATCACCGCTTTCGAGTTTTACCTCTGCACCGAGGGGATCCGGTGTGAGACTCGCCGTGATGCGGCGACCCTGCGCGACCCCCTCAAGGAGCAACTCGATGCCCTCATGGATCGCCTGCTGGAGCCGAAAGGGATTGTAGTCCACCAACGGGACACCGCCTTGGGGTAGGACGACCTGCAGCTCGGTCTGCCGCAGGCGCGCTTGGCGCGCGGCCAGGAAGACTGCCCTTTCCACGATCTCGCGGGCATCGTACGTCCCCTCCGGTTCGTCCAAGGAGTGAGCGAAGCGGCTGAGGACCCGAAGGATCGCATGGCAGCGCGCGATCTGTATCTGCATGCGGCGTGCAAGACTACCGAGCTTCTCCACCGCGCCGACCTGCCCCTCGAGGGCGCGCGGGAGGGTGTCCTCATGCAGGCCGCAAAGCTCGTGCGCGATATTGAGGGCGTTGACCAACTCGTGGCACTGTCCGGCCAGGACGCGACCGAAGTAGCGTAACTCCCGCTCTCGCATGCGATTCTCGTTGAGAGTGTCGGCCGCCACGCTCACTCCCGGCCAGTCGCGCGGTGGAGGATCGCGATAAGATCCTCCAGGTCGACCGGTTTCTGAAGGTAGTCAAAGGCCCCCAGGCGAAGGCCCGTCTCGGCGGCCTCCTTGGCACCGTGGCCGGAGAGGAGGATCACCTCCAGGTCGGGATGCGACTGCTTGATGCGCTTGATCACGTCGAAGCCCCCCAAACCCGGCATGCGGACGTCGAGCACAACCACATCGAAGGGCTGCTCCTCGATGCGGGTCAGTGCCTCCTCGCCGCTCATCGCGCCAGTCGCGTCGATGCCCCGGAGGTCGAGTCGCTCAACCACTGTCGAGACCAACTCCTCCTCGTCGTCGACGAACAGCACTCGTAGCGCCGCCATAGTCTACCCTCTTCGGACCGGCAGCAGCACCGTGAAGCAGGTTCCCTTGCCGGCCTCGCTCTGTACTCTGATTTCGCCGCCGAGCTTCTGGACGATGCCGTAGGTGATCGACAGACCGAGGCCCGTCCCCGAACCCTCCTTGGTCGTGAAGAAAGGCTCGAAGATGCGGTCCAGGTTCTCCTTGGGAATGCCGATGCCGTCATCGGCGATGCACACGGCTACCCGCCGTTCTCCGGCCATGCGCACACGAATGTCGATGTGGCCACCGTCCCTCACCGCGGCCTCGGCGTTGTTGAGAATGTTCAGGAACACTTGCTGGAGCTGGCCTCGGTCGCTCTCGACGTTGGGTACCCCCGGCTCGGCCTCGACCGTGATGGTGACGTTGCGGGACTCGGCCTCCTTTCCAAGGAAGCTGACGACCTCCTTCAGCAACTCCTCCACCGCGATGGTCTCGCTCGCGACGTCCATGTACTTCGCGAAGCCCAGCAGCCGATGCGTGACCTTCCGGCAGCGCGCGACCGATCCTACGATGGACTCGGCGATGCCGAGCACCTTGTCGCGTCGAGGGAACTCGCCTTCGAGCTTGACGATGTCCTGCAGCAGTCCGGCCTTCTCGTTGATGATGGTCAGCGGGTTGTTGATCTCGTGGGCTACGCCGGCGGCGAGGCGGCCGATGGTGGCGAGCTTGTTGGCGTACTCCACCTTGTGCATCAGCTCGGCGCGCTTCAGGTTGTGGGCCCTCAAACTGGCCACCAACTGGCCGCTTCCCCAGAAGATAACACCGAGAATGAAGGCGATGCTCACCATGAGGAACACGAGCAGCCGTGGGAGGGAGAGGCCCGCGCTTTGACCCCGAACGTGGGACCCGATGTAGACGAGGACGAACGGGGAGTCGGCAACCTGGACACAACCGATGACAACACGCAGGTGTTGCTCGTCCTCCTGCTCGAGCACGTGGACCTCGCCGGTCGCGTGCGGGATGGGGATGCGGACGGTGTTCAGCACCGCCCCGTAGCGCCGCGAGGGCGACTGCAGTACGCCGTCCCTGTTCACCAGGAAGACGTCGTCATCCGGAGTGAGCCCGGCAGTCACGATCTGCTCGGCGAGCACCTCAGCGTTGACGGTAGCACGCAGGATGTAGTACTCGCCGCTCTCGCGCTCGTGCTTGGTGGCGATAGCGAAGTGGGGCGAGTGACGATAGCCAAGGAAGGCGTCGCTGACGAAGACGCCGCGCCGGCTCACACGGTAGAACCAGTCCTGGTCGTGGTAGTCCCGCCCCTTGAGGTCGTAGGGGCCCGTGTAGCAGAGCTGCTTCCCGCCAGCATCGATGAGACCCAGGTCGGCGAACGAGCCCAGCGCGAAGGTGTCGTTCGTGTGCTTCATGAGGCGCGAGAGTGTCTTTTCGTCGCACAGTTCCGTGAACGAACGGTCCTGGACGATGAAGCTCAGCGCCGAGCGTCTCTCCGTGAGGAAGAACTCCAACGCTCGCTTATTGTTGGTCACCTGGCGTGACACGGCCTCGAGGGTCCCGGTGCGGAGCGAGCGCTCGTACTGGTCGTAGTAGAGGAAGGAAATGATCAGGAGCGGCACGATAGAGACTGCCGCCGTCGCGAGCACCACGGTGCGCCGGAGCCGTGCCGCGCCGGGTCCCGCGAGGTATGGGCGGGCCGCCTCGACCTCGGTAGGGTCGAGCGGATCTATCCATGGAGAGGCTGGCCTCATGATTCTCGTTCCGTTTGCAGGGGAACCCCCAGTTCCGCCGCTGCGCGCGCCATTACGCGGCGCAACTCCCACGGCTCGAATGGCTTGGCAATGAAATCAAAAGCCCCTTTCTCCGTGGCGCTCCTGGCCGTCGCCATATTCGCCCAGCCAGTGACCATAATAACTTTGGTGCGCAAACTGCGTTCCCGGACGCAATCGAGTACCTGAATGCCGTCGATTCCCCCCATCACGATATCTGTTATGACGATGTCGAATTCTTTCTCGCGGATCCTGAGGCAAGCGTTGCTGGGGTCGTCAAATGCCTCAACCTCGCATCCGATCTTTTCCAACATCGGTTTCAGACGTTTGCCGACAAGGGGCTCGTCATCCAAAACCAACACCTGCAGTTTTCTCATAGAAGTTCCTTTGACACGCCTCAAGGCGCATCCGGTTCGCCTTCAGAGCGATCCATCTTTAAGCAGCTCGGTCACAATGCCGTAGGCACCGGATATTCTCGCACCACAAACCAGTCAGGGCCCTGACACCGCCAATGTAGAAGTCGCCATTACGAGTTGAGCGATGCGCTTGATCTCGTGACTGCAACCTCCGCCTGTTACCGTGTAATCGTGGCAACCAAGGACGCTACTCCCACCGAAAGCTTGTCTTAAACTCGTAAGCATACGTTGTATTCTGAAAATCGCGCGCTACCAGTGATTGAGGTCACACAGGCGTGTGTCGCCTTGCGGCGGCCTGCGCCTCTTAACCCAGTCATTAACTACCCACTCCGTGACTTCGGGAACACCCTAAGATCGAGGCCGAACCGGAGAAGCCATTCCGGGTCCATGTAGTCGATGACGGTGTTAGCGATCTGTTTCGCATCTTCGAGCGTTTTCGGAGTGCGCCACGGTCCAAGGCCACTCATCACTTGCTTCACCATGGCGCCAAAATCGACCTGCGTGAGTGACTTCCGCCATTCTTTGCCTCAAACGGGGCGGTCGGTTGGGACCCTGTTTCGATTTTCGGACGATGGGTGATCGGCATTCCACTATTCCACTACTCATCTTCGGCCTTGGTTGCAGCGCCGGCTTCTGGTTTCTTAGCAAACGATTGCATGGCTAGACCAGCGGTCCCTAGCTTGTAGTTGGCGATAAATCCCCATAGCGCTCATTGACGATGCGAATGACTGTTCTTCGCCCACTTCGCCGTTAGCAAAGGCAAAGCCTCATAAGCTAACATCTTCTTGTTCTCCTTCCTTCGAAAAGGAGCACACGAGCGCCTCCGTGCGGGCTGCAATGGAGGAAACTCGTGGAACTATTTCGAAAGAAAGATTCTCGATTTTACTGGTATGACTTCAAGGTTCGCGGCAAACGGTACCGCGGGTCTACCAAAGAGACCAACAAAAAGAGGGCCGGAAGGATTGCCGCTTTGCGGTTCTCACAAGCAATTGAAGGTACGGCTCTGCTGGACCGGAAGGCTCCCAGCCTGCAGGAGCTCTCGACCCGGTTCAGAAGCTGGGTCGAATCAACAGGTCTGGCGAGCAAGACAAGAAAATACTACGCAAATGGCTGGCGACTGTTGTCCAGCACACCCATCGTCGGCATGCGTCTTGACCACATAACCAAGGACCATGTGGAGGTCCTCCGTTTCGGTGGTTCAGCAGCGAACGTAAACTGTGCATTACGAACGTTGCGCCGGATGCTCCACAAGGGAGAAGAGTGGAATCTCCTCATCAAGGTTCCAAAATTCAAGCTGTGGCCGGAGCATGGACGCAAACTAAGGCTGGATGATAATGCTGAAGAGAAGTTACTGACCGCTGCCAAATCCTGCAATTGGAAACCTGAGATGTTCGGATGTTCGAGCTGTTTCGGGATGTCATCATTCTCGCAAGGGACACGGGAATGAGGAACGGGAGAGAGCTTTATCGTATCCGTACGGAAAACCTGGATTGGAACAATCGAATCATCTTCGTACCAGACAGCAAGACTGTCGATGGGAGAAGAATGATCCCGATGAGCGATCGCGCATACGAAGTGCTCCGGGCCCGCGCCGCAGGTAAGGCGGAAGGATGGCTGTTTCCTTCCGCTCGTTCACGGTGTGGTCATTTGATGGACCTGGGAAAGCAATTCCGAATCGCACGCCGGAAGGCTCAACTCCCTGAGGATCTCGTCTTGTATTGCGCACGACACGATTACGGGACGAGGGTCCTAAGCAATACCGGCAATCTGGCGGCGGTGATGACGACAATGGGGCATAAAGATGTCAGAGCTGCCATGCAGTATCAGCATCCAGACCTTGAGATTGTCCGAGCCGCCCTGAATCGAACAAATGGATCGTCCGCGCAAACGACCGCATAGGCAAGTCCGCGGCACGTTCTAGGACACAGGCGAAAACGATAATTCGGCAGGTGGTTGAAAACATGATCAGAACAGAGGAAATCAGGCTGCCGATAGACTAACGGCCGATCAGTCGTACCAGCAGATAACACTCGCATAAAACCTGATCCTTATTAGTGTGCTGTGTGCCAGCCGTGGGCCGGATTCCAGGTTCAGGCATTCGCAAGGCGGTCTAGAGAGGTCCTGGTTAAGTACATCAGTACAACGGGCAATGACTCTCCGGATTCGTCTGATAAGCTTATCTCGGCGGGCGACGGGCAAGTTATCCCGCAAAGAAGTATGCGCACACTTCGCAATGTAACACCAACAGCAGAACAGCTGGCGATCCTGTCGCGTGTTCGCCCAGGAGTGGAGTTGATTCGTGGGGCTGCTGGAAGTGGCAAGACCACCACTGCCTTGTTGAAGCTCAAGTCGCTGATCGGTTTTTTTGCTAGTCGACGCAAGCGTGAAAACGACACATCCCCAATCAGAGTCTTGGTTCTTACGTATAACCGAACCTTGCGCGGCTATATCGAGGCTTTAACACAACAGCAAGCCTCCACATTTGAGGGCGTGAATTTGGAGGTCGAGACCTTTGGACACTGGGCGAAGCGGGCTCTTGCAGATCCATCCATCCTCGATGACAAAGTCAGAGAAAACAAGATACTGACATTGGGGAGCCATTTGCAGCTTCCCTCCGATTTCTTGCTCGCCGAGACAGAGTACGTCCTCGGGCGTTTTCTTCCCGCAGATTTGGGCAACTACGTCTCGGCTCGACGAGATGGTCGAGGTGCGAGTCCTCGTATGGACAAAACGCAGCGTCAAGCTCTGCTGGACGACGTTATTACGCCGTATGAGGTATGGAAGCTGGGGCGCAACAGAGTCGATTGGAACGATCTTGCGGTTCAACTGGCAGCTCAATCAAAAGCCGGACCGTACGATGTGATCATCGCGGACGAAAGCCAAGATTTCTCCGCAAATCAAGTCAGGGCGCTGATTAAGCAGCTGTCTCCGGTGCACTGCATGACATTCGTTCTCGATTCAGTGCAGCGAATATATGCTCGTGGCCGGAGCAAACGTAATCGACGTGACCGGGACTGCGACTAATTGCATCGTCCGGGCTACATCGAAAATCACCTTCGCGCTTAAAGGCGAGGGTATGCCGCCCAACGGCACGTAGCGAGTGTCGAGAAAGAACGGCAGCGTACCCCATTCATCTCGAATCATCTGAAGCAGGGCAGTCGCATGTGCGCCGAGAGTTTTCGCTGCCTTTGGTTTCGATGCACTGCCATCCTTAGGTTTCCGAGGCGGTGCTGGCGGCCACATCTCGAACAATGGCGTGATAGTTCCTCTTGCGGCGACGGACAAGTGGTTCAGTGCCCACAACTCCCCGCGCTTGGCTTTGGCTATAAACACGTGATGCTTCCGCGAAAACACAAGACCGGGATGCGGTACAGCCTCAAGCGCACGGGCGGCTCGAACGCTCGAACGGCTTTTTGAGTGAGCTTTTTAGGACGGGCAGCCTTGCTGGCGCGTGGCATAACTGTCTTCCTCCTCTACTCTAGTGTCTCAACCCCTTGTCCTTTGACTTCCACAAGGCTAAGTTCCCGGTTGGCTGTATGAAGCTCTTTTTATCAACGTCTGAATAGGCTGTCCGGGTTGATAGCGGAATGCCGTCATACCCAACGTGCCGGAGTAACTGTGTAGCCCCGCATAATTGAATAGCTCCGAGACTGCAACTACGCCACGTGAAGGGTCGTAAACCACATCCTTGTGGTCTCTATCCCAGACGACCGCATGGTCCGGTTTGGCACCATCAGCAAACGCCAAAACGATACGCGCCCGCTGCGAACTATCAACCGCCTCCTTGAACTTCTCCTCGCTCTCAATGATCCAATCCATTGCTTCTGCGCTCATCACAGTGTCGAGTACAAGTTGTGCGGATGGCCACCAGCCTGCTGCATTTAGGAAAGCAATTTCCCGAGCAAGGTAAGCTACCGCTTCCGACTCCGTCGAAGGTGGGGGAGCCAACTTTTCCCACGCTTCACGATACGAAACGTTAGCGATCATTGCTGCCGTCGCAATTCCGCAGTCGTGAAGCCCTTGTTGACGCACCAGCTTTATTTCGTCAGGCATCGTATTCATATGTGGTCTTGCCGCTCAAGTGCATGCACCCTTAAGCACCGAGGGAGCTTGCGCGACTCTTCGACCCTTCGACCTACTCCAGACCTTCTGCCGCTAAATCGGCGATTAGCTCGTCGAGATGATGCTTGCACAACGGGATTCTCCCCTTGCCACCAACCGCAATCACCTTCACCGCATGAAGCGACTGACCCTCTTCCGAATGCTCAACGCACAGATCGGTTGCGTTTGGCTCCACAAGTCTTGCCATTGCATCACCTCCACGACGAAAGGATACACGGTGCCGCGAAGAAAATAAGGCGCGGTGATGCGGCTCTGACGAACGGCATCATCGTCCGTCCTGTGACCACGCAAAACAGTCTCGCGCTGAGCAGCGATTGGGGTGACCTAACGAGCACCATCGTCCTGCCGCCGTGCATCGGCGCATCGAGTACAACCAGCAGCTTGCATGGTGGGGTGAACTGAGCTGCTATCCGAGGGCCCTTAATCTCCGACGAGGCGCTGCAGCCCTAGTGTAGACCGCTCGTATGCAGGCTGACATTCCAACAGTGTTCGTCCGCAGGCCCACAGCAAAAAGACCGGCGGCTAGCATTCACAAAGTGTGCCATCGGTGTGCAACGCCCTGACCACCGCACGAAAACAAATTGCGTCGGAACCAGAGCGCACTGACAGTCATCTTCCGAGCTACCATCTCCATTTTCGTATTCTCCGCCAGAATCGCCGTTCTAAATTAGCGTCCCGCACTCTGATAGCTTGCTCCTCAGGTGCTTCTTGCGGGGGCTGTTCTCCGCCACACATCTGCCACTCTCGCCCTAACGGTTGGAGTCGCGCCGAAAGTAGTGTCCGAGCAACTTGGACATGCGAGCGCCGCGTTCACCCTGGACACGTACTCCCACGTGCTGCCGCACATGCAGGAAGAAGCCGCTGCAAAGATGGAAGCGGCCCTCACGAACGGCCTTTCGCTGTAGCCAGATCCCCCTCAAACCCTGCCGCGAAAGTGGAAGCTGCATTACTAACGTAGATTTCTTCTGTGACAACCGAACATTCGATGCAGAGGTTTTAGATGCGGCTTCGTCCTCAGAATAATGAAGAGTGCGTCGTCGAACATGGAGCGCTTCAACAGAAGAGGTCGTGCTGCTAAACTGAGTCAGTTGTTCCCGTTATTGAAAACGGTTGGCAAGAAAGAAAGATCCCGCCGCCACGGATCTTGGGCGGAAAGGCGGGAGGGCGACGTATAAGAAGTACGGTTCGGGTCACTACAGCAAGCTTTCCAAGAAGCGAAAGAACCGGCGAGGTGGCCGTCCTCCCAAGTCCAAGTAAACCGGCACAAAAGCTCATTGACAAACACCGAGCGCTCGCTGTTTAATCCATTCGATTGTCGATTACACAATTTGGCCGGTTAAATTCCCGTTAGCAGTTCTGCAAGTGAGATTCCGAGGGTCCGGGCAATTTTGTGAAGGACGGACAATGACACGTCGGATTTTCCAAGTTCGACTCGGCTCATATAGGAACGGTTCACGCCGCTTCGATCGGCAAGTTCTTCCTGCGACCACCCACGGTCCGTTCGTAGGTTTCGTACTCGTTTCCCTATCTTAAGGAGCAGTTGTGTCACGTGCGAGATTTGAAAGCAAGCTCATGCAAGCGTCCACCGCCTATAGAATGACCGTCTATAGACATCAGATCGTTAGGCTCGATCGAACTGGTAGTCAGTTGCTGGTAGGTAAGACTGAGTCCGCACGCCGGGTAGACTTTGTAAGTTGTTGAAAGGACATAGTTTATGTGTGTCGCGATGTGTCCCAAATCGCGGGCCGGTGAAGTGTTGCCAAAATTGGTACCCGGAACCGGTAATCCGATTCGTCGGCAGGGACGTGCTCTGACTGGAAGCCACCCGCTCAACCACGAATCCAGTGTCGGGGTCTCATGAATTCCTCCATCATAATCCGCTTGCCTGGGTTTGCTGTCCCCGCTGAAGACAGCCAAGCGCCCCAGACCCCGGCTGCACCCCTGGTTGTAGATTTCGCAGTCTCCGACGAAGCCTTGATGGCGCAGATCTGCGAAGGGAGCAGGGAAGCGCTGGCGATCCTGTTCCGTCGCTACGCCCGCCTGGTACGGACTGTAGCAATGCGCATTCTGCGCGATGACTCCGAAGCTGACGACTTGCTGCAGGACGTATTTCTCTTTGTCCACCGCAACTGTTCCATCTTTGATTCGTCCCGGGCTGCGGTGCGCTCCTGGATCGTGCAGATGACCTATCACCGCGCCATCGACCGCAGACGCTACCTCAATTCGCGCCACTTCTACACGCGGCTAAACCTGGATGGCGTCGCGGACTTGCTGGACCCACGTTCGCAGGGCAGGGAAGACGACGCAGGGTTCGGTTCATTGGTCGGAAATACGACCATCCAAGGACTTCTCGACACCCTCACCGAGGACCAGCGTAATACTCTGAACCTGCACTTCTTCGAGGGCCTCACGTTTAACGAAATTGCCGCGAAGCTGGATCAATCCTTGGGAAACATCCGCAATCATTACTATCGAGGCTTGGACAAGCTGCGGAAGCAGATGTTCCCCGGAAAATTGCCGGGCCGTAACGGATGTGGTAGAAAGTGACTCTCAAGCTAGGAGCGGGGGCGTTGTCGCGATCACCTCATGACGAGTTCCTTGAGCTCTGTGCCATCTCAACTTCGGGTGAGCTGACCGGTGAAGAGCACAAGCGGCTGCAGGAGCATCTGGCTGTTTGTCCCTCTTGCAGGGAAGCCATGAAGCAGTATGAGGCTGTCGTAAGCAAGGCTATTCCTGCCTTGGCACCGGAACCAGAGAGTCTCGAATCCGATCCGTCATGGTCGCCAGAGCAGGCAGAAGCGGCCTTCTTCCAAAGATTGACGCTGGAGGAAGAGGTGGCCACGGATCGAGGGGGGGCGGAGGGGGGGCCTGCCTCGAAACCTATTGGCAAGGTCCCCCTGTCAGCCAGCCAAGCGACGTGGCGCAACGTGTCGACGCTCTACGCTGCCGGCATTCTGCTCATCATCGCTCTGGGTGTTTCCGCCTATCAGGTTGGCATACACCGTGGCGTAAAGACTGCTGCGGTCACGCCTGCAACCAGCCAGAAAAATCCAGCAGCCTTGGAACAGCAAGTTAGTGATGCCGGGCATGAGCGGGAAGTGTTGCGCGCTCAACTGACGCAACGAGACCAGGTAATCGCTGACCTCCGGCGCCAGATGGAACATCAATCGGCCGAGGTGGGCCGAATGAAGCTCGCACAGAATCAACTGGAGACCGATCTCCAGTCTAGGCAGGCAGGCAGGCAGGCAGGCAGGCAGGCAGGATCTCCTTCAAGAGCGATCTGACTTGAGCCAAAAGCTAGAAGCTGCGGAAGCCAAAACTCAAGGACTGCAGAGTACGCTGGATTCGCTCGAACGGCAGTCTTCCCAGGACAAACAGCGCGTGACCGCGCTCGAAGCGAAGGTGAGCGATCTAACTGGCCTGTTACGTGATCGTGAAAACACGCTCGACCAGCAGCAAGAGCTACTCGCCCACGACCGTGACATCCGGGACCTGATGGGCGCCCGAGATCTCTATGTTGCTGAAGTGTACGACGTCGAGCGCAACGGAGAAACCAAGAAGCCGTATGGCCGCGTGTTCTACACGAAAGGGAAGTCGCTGATCTTTTACGCCTACGATCTGGACCAGCAGGCCGGAGCGAAGAATGCCAGCACTTTCCAGGCCTGGGGCCGGCGTGGGCCTGACTGGCAACAGGCGCTCAACTTGGGCATTTTCTATGTAGACAACTCTTCAAAGAAGCGGTGGGTGCTGAGGTTCGACGATCCCAAGGCGTTGGCCCAGATTGATGCGGTTTTTGTCACTGTGGAGCCAAACGGCGGGAGCCACAAGCCGAGCAATAAGCCTTTGCTATTCGCCTACCTGCACATCGATCCGAATCATCCCTGAGTGTTCGGAAAACCGACCACCGGCCTTTCGACCGCGCCAATCAAGAAAATATTGATACAAATACAGCGGGGCATCCGTAGACCGGATGAATCTGTATGAATCCGTGCGAGCCAGGAGCAGCCCTAATGAGATTACGTTTACCCCTTCCCCTGTTGTTCTTTGTCGTATTTCTCATTAGGGCTGCCGTGGGACAGTCTCCCAATGGCACGATCAGTGGTCTTGTAGTCGATCCCTCCGGGCGAGCAATTACCGGCGCCGATATTCTGATCGTGAACGATGCGACCGGCGTTAAATACCCGGGCGCAACCAACGGGGAAGGCATCTATGCACTTCCGAACCTTCCGCCGGGACCCTATCGCATTCAAGTCTCGAAGATCGGATTCAAGACCCTCATCAAACCTGATGTTATCTTGAACGTGCAGGCAGCAGTGGCTATCAACTTCACCCTGCCGGTTGGAGCGGCATCCGAGACGTTAACCGTGGAAGCAGGAGCGCCACTGGTGAACACGGAATCCGCAACGGTCAGCACTGTTGTGGATCGGCAGTTCGCCGAAAACCTACCTCTCAACGGCCGGAGTTTTCAAACGCTGATTGATCTCACGCCAGGTGTGGTTGTCACCGCGCCAAGCGTTTATGACGGTGGGCAATTCAGCGTGAACGGACAACGCGCCAGTTCCAACTATTGGATGGTCGATGGCGTAAGCGCGAATTTCGGCACAAGCGCCGTTTCCAACCCGGGAAACGGTTCTGCCGGATCACTTCCGTCTTTCAGTGTTTTCGGTGGAACAAACAGCCTGGTATCGGTCGACGCTCTCCAAGAGTTTCGCATCCAGACTTCCACGTACGCGCCTGAATTTGGGCGAACCCCAGGGGCGCAGATTTCGATCGTCACGCGCTCGGGCGTCAACCAGTTCCACGGCTCGGTGTTCGATTACCTGCGCAACGACTTGCTCGATGCGAACGACTGGTTCGCCAATTACGCGGGCCTGCCCAAGCCGGAGGAGCGCCAGAACGATTTCGGCGGCACGTTCAGCGGACCGATCCTGCGGGACCGGACTTTCTTTTTCTTTTCCTACGAAGGGCTTCGCCTTCGCTTGCCGCAGACCGCGCTGACCACCGTTCCGGACACCGATCCCTCGGACCCGTATTCGCGGCAGTACGCGATCGCCGCAGTGCAACCATATTTGAATGCATTTCCATTGCCGAACGGCCCACAGATTCTGGACAACGGAACCCCGACAGGGATGGCCCCGTTCAATGCTTCTTACTCGAACGAGGCCAGTCTCGATGCGTACAGCCTACGGATTGACCATAGGCTGAACGACAAGTTCACTCTCTTCGGACGCTACAACTATTCCCCTTCGGAACTTGTCGATCATGGCGACGGAGATGCCTTGAGCACAATCGTTCCCATTCGCAGCACGACCCAAACGTTGACGATAGGAGTAACCTGGGCCCGGCCCGCCACATGGGCTAATGATTATCGATTCAATTACAGCCGGACCAATGCGTCGAGTTTTTCGAGTCAGGATGGCTTTGGCGGCGCCACGATCCTGCCGGGAGCACAACGGCGACGGCCAAAATCCTGCTGACAAATGCCGCAGAAATTAGATGCCGGAACGCGTCCTAATTGGGCGCGTTCCGGCGACGGCTTACTCATCAGCTTCGTACGCATGTGCTGTGAAGTAAGGCAGCATGTTGACGTCCTGGATGGACGTACCTCCTTTATTCTTGCCTTGGATGATGCTCAAGGCACTGGGAAGCACGGCAATGGTCGGCTTTTGATAGTTCATTGTTGTCACCTCCTTCCTTCTTGAGTCTTACGGGCGTGTCTAGCTAGACGTCTGCGCTGGTCGGGGATACCTCAAAACACTTGTCTGTCCGAGGCGCGAGGAGTCGGAGCCCATCCCCCGTCGGTCTTCTCCAAGTCCCGGGTTTCAGCTCTCGCATCCAGAGCTCGAGGCCCACCGTGCGCTTAAGAATTACGATGGGGACTTCCTTCCCGCCAGCGGCTTCTAATACTGCTTGGGAAAATGCTCTCGCGTCGACGACCCCTAGGGAGCTGCTTATCATTTGTTGGCCCAAATCGATCAAAGGCTTTAACTCCGCGGACACAGCCTTCATGGGTCCGCGAACAATGTATGCTTTTCGCTTTCTGTCGAGGATCTCGTCGGGCACAATCCCAACCAGAGCGCGACGCATCAAGGACCGGCGCTGGCCGGGACGGACCAGTTGCTGCGGCGGGATCGCAAACAAGAATTCGAGCAGGTCCCGGTCTAGATACGGATAGCTTTTTTCGTGGAGCGGGTTAGCCTCGGGAGGGAGGCACGACAGCTGTCTTCTCAACAGGTCTACCGTCGAGAGGTTCTCCTGGAAGCTCGGCAGCGGGCCAGACATTCTCATTCTCCTTCTGTATCCGTCCAGCGCGGACTGATGGCGCCGCACAAAGGTCGGATTCAGCCACGGAGCGGGACGCCTGCTTTCTGGCAGCCCGAACAACGCAATGGGGAAAAATCCTCGCATTGCGTCGAAGAGAAGATAGAACCACGGCTTTCTTTTGTTCAGCGCCCAAACCTTCAATTGATGAGCAAGCGTTTTGAGTTGGCCCGTTGCAAGAAGATCTTCGAGTTCCGCTGTAGGCGTCGGTATGCCGCCAGTGACTTCGTCGCCGGCAACACCTGAGAGTAAAACCCGGGTTCCTTGTGACGTCAGACATGCTGCAAACTTCGCGTGTGCACTGGATTTGCAAGTGCCATGGGCAGGGGTAGCCCTGAATCCGTTGCCCTCGTTAAGCGGCTCGAAAACCCGATGAGTGCTGACATCGACATGGCAGCCGATACGATCGCGCTTGTCCTCTACCTTTGCGAAATAGGGGCGCTCATCCCAGTTGGGTTCGGAGTCATCATAGTAGGAGATCGTATCGAGCCTCGGAGTGTCGACTTGGTTGCGAGCAATAAGAGCATCCGCCACGCACACAATCGAGGAAGAGTCCATGCCGCCGCTCAGTTCGGCGAGAACCGGGCTGTCCGAGCGGAGCCGACGCCGAACGGCTTGGGCGAAGACATCCCGAAAGTGTTCTTCGTATTCGGTATCAGTTGAATAGCGTATTTTCTTGTCCGGATCGAAGTCCCAATATTTAGTAACCTGCGATCGATTCCTCTTCACACAAACAAAAGAAGAAGGCGGCACAGCGTGGATGCCCTCGAAGGGCGTCAATTGTGTTCCGGGGAAAAGTGACAGCCATCCGGCAATGTATTCTTCGTTGAGTTGGAAAGAGTGACCTGCGAGCAGAACGAGGGGATCAAGGATGGTGCTCCAAACAACCTGAGCCCCATCGACCGAATAAAAGAGATGGCGGGTGCCAATAGAATCCTTGGCTAGGATCAGTGAACGCTCGCTCGGCTGCCAAGCGGAAAGTGCCCAGTCGCCAATTAACTTCGCGAACGAGTTCGGGCCCCAGCGCTCGAATGCAAGAGCAGCGATCAAGACGTCAGGGCAGTTCTTCGCCAGGGTGTGGTCAAGCTGTAAGATCAGTTCCGCCCGATTGTCGAGACGGCCATCCCAGGTCAGCACGGAGCCATTTCTGGAGAGGTGTGGTTGTGCTTCGGCTCGGGATTCCTTAGTGGTATGGAACGCACGATAGACGATGGCCACCCCGCCGTCGCAATAGGAACTGCCGGCGTCTGGTCCGTAAGGAGCAAGCAGGCGCCCAGCCTTCTCGAGGTACTCTCGGTCAGGAGGTTCGCCATCGAAATTCCATCTTCCAAATTGGACGCTCATGACAGGTTCTTTCAGTCTGCGTTCAATGGGCGCTCTAGCATCGGTCGAGGATTGCGTACATAGCCGGTATGTATGCGCGGTCATTGACCACCTGGCCGTTAACCTCGACCCACGCATGCGCCTTGAACGGCATCTGTTGCGCGCCGATAACCATCTGAGCGAATATCCCATGCTGCCTCAGCAGGCACGCTGTGGTGGTTGATCGCTGCAGGCACAGCACTTCTTTCCAATACCAGATACAGGCCATGTCCACCGCAGAGCAAATCTTGACTGTCGTGTCCACGGCGGATGGTCCGTTCTCGACAGGACAGTCGCAAACTTTATTCCGCAATGCAGCGAAGTCCCCGCGTTTCAGGTAGAAGTCGAACTGGATGAGCTTCAAGTAAGCGTTCAGCACGAGAAGGAGCATGAGGAGACCTCTAGCGTCAAACTGGCAATTTCAACTGGTCGCAAACAAATGCCATGCGATCGGTTAAAGCTTCGATTCGCTCACTCAACGGAAGAACCGGTGAATGCCCGCGAAACCTGCTGTAGTCCAGAAGAATTGGGTAGTCGGAGGCATTGGCGGCCTGAAGCCGCGCAACCATTTTGCGAGCATGGAGAGGGTTGCAGTTCTGATCCTTATCGCCGGAGATGACCATGGTCGCGGGGTAGGCCACGCCTTCGCGAACGTGATGATAGGGCGAGTAGGTCATGAGAGCAGGGAAATCGGCGGGGTCGTCCGCCGTGCCGAATTCCTCTCTCGAGATGTACGCCTGGTCGAAGAGGTGATAGCGAAGCATATCGAGCAGTGGAGCGAGGCAGACTGCAGCGCGGAACAAAAGTGGGCGCTGGGTCAAAGCTGCGCCCACCAGCAGGCCTGAATTGGACCCGCCGAAAATGGCTAGCCTCCCTGGGTCAGTGTGTCCGGTGTTAATCAGCCACTCGGCAGCGGCCAGAAAGTCGTCCACTGCAACGTGACGGTTCCAGCGCTTGGCGGCGTTGTGCCATCCCACTCCGAATTCCGATCCACCACGAATACCCGGAAGCGCGAAAAGGCATCCAAGCTCGATGAGGAATGCCACGAAGACGCTGTACTGCGGCGTCATTGGGACGCCAAAGCCGCCATACGAGGTCATGATCGTAGGTTGTAGCCCATTTCTCAGGACTTCGTGGCGGCCGACAAGGAAGATTGGAATCGACGTTCCGTCTGCTGAACTGAAGCAAACCTGCAAATGGCCGTAGTGACGCGATTCAAATGGAACTGTTAGTTCTTTCCACAGGCTGGCCTCTGCGGTGTGCGTCGAATAACGGTAGATCTGACTGGGCTTGGTGAAGGATTCCTGTTCATAGAACAATTCATCTCCACCAGTCGAAGCTCCCATCAGGTGGACTGTATCGTTTTCGGCAGTGGGCAGTTGACCAAGCCGCGTCCCCGACAGATCGAAGATCTGGATTTCCGTTTTGCTACCCCGAGTGTAGGACACAAAAATTCGATCCTTGGTTGCCACCCAGCTGCGAAGCGGAGAATCGGTTTCCGGCACAAGATTGACGAACTCTGGTTCCTGTCCCTCCCGGAGAAGGATCTCGACGATTCGAGAGTTTGCAGAATCCCGGTTTGTTATTGCTAGGAGTCGGTCCCCAAGGAAAATTGGCCCAAAACTGTATTCGGCCTTCTCGATCAATTGCTGTGGCAGTTGTTCGCTCTCTAGTGACCAATGCCAGAAGCTTGTGTAGGTTTTATTGAGGAACCAAACCACCAAGAAGCCCAGATGGTTGTCTCCTGGAATTACATGCAGCCGAACCCGCTCGTTTTCGCCGGCGCAGAAGACCTCACGATCATCCTTGAAGTTTGTACCGATAATGTGATGACAAGCCGACCTGTAGTGGGGTCTCCGTGCGGAGACGGGCTCGTGCGCGTAGTAGAAACTCCGCGAGTCGGGAGCAAACGCAAGCCCTCGCAGGTAGCCTCGCGGAAGAGTGTCAGGAAGCGTCTTACGCTCTTGGATATCCAGTAGTTCGAAGGTACCCGTACGTTCCCCACCTTCCTTCACCTCGTACAACATCAGGTGCCCATGAGGTGAGAAGCGAATTGGTTTCACGGCCGTGTGGTTGCCCGTTCCCCGGTCTTGCGGGTCGATCAGAAGTTGATCTTCTCCGTCGGGACCTTCACGTAGAAAAATGCAGGGCTGCTCCTGTCCGGAAACGCGCTTGCGAAACACGTATTTGTTGCCAACTTGCTGAATGGAGTCGTAAGTCTCAACATCCAGAAGCTCGCGAATCCGTTCACGAATGCGGTCCCGGGCAGGAATTGCGTCGAGATACGCCCGCGCATATTGTGTTTGCGCTGCTAGCCACTCGCGGGTCCGTGTTGATTCTTGGTCTTCGAGCCAGCGGTAGGGATCCGTGATCGGGACACCGTGCAAGACTTCGGTCACGGGCTCGACCGGAGAGTAAGGTGGGATTGCCGTCAGTTGCAGCAAAGGTCCCTCCGTTCCTGCAATCGCTGCACTTCGACATGCATACGCCGCGTCAAGCTCCGCAGGTAAGCAGCAACCTTAGGTTCTTGCAGCATTGTCGGGTTCTGCCAGGCCGCCGTCCCCGCTGCATAAGCGAAGACAGCTAAGGCGGGTGCAAGGTCCTGCGCTGCAGAGACGGTTTCAGGAGAGAGAATCCTGCGCCACTTGGTTTCGTATGCCTTGGCAAGATCGGCGCCCGAACCAAACTGTTCCTGTCGCAGCCGCATTCGGTGTTCACGGAGGTACTGAAGAGTGAGAAAAGGATTCCCAACATACGCCTCAGCCCAGTCGAGCAAGACGCATTGATCGGCGGAGCACAAGACGTTCCCTGGATTGAAATCCAGATGTCCCAGCGTGTCTGGGATATCCAATTGCGCCCATGCCGACAGCGCCTCCTTGATCTGTATTCCGAGCGTCCGGAGTTCGTCTCTACCAAGGACTGGAGGCGGAGTTTTCTGCTGTTGCTCCATGAGCTGCGACGTCACTTCCATGAAGGGATCGACCAATGCCAGGAGCGACGCGGCTTGAACATCCCGGCATCCAGCCTTAAGCAGTTCCTCAGTCTTCCCCACCGAGGCGATCTGGAGTTGTGCCAGGGTCTGAGCTGCCCGCTCCCAGGCACAAGCATCTGGAACTTCATCCAAGGTCGAACCGGGGAACTCTGTCGTCAGCCAGCCGTTCCAGGCTGGATGGGTTGCGATGACGGTAGGAACGAAACCGGAGAATAGCCTCGACAGCGTGACGGAGATTGGAAACTCCCGCAGATTGGGTTCACCGACAGCCTTAAACCACAGTGCAGTGCGGTTTGTTTCAAGCCGGAGTAATGCGAACGTTGGGCTGGCATTCAGTTGCCGGAATTCTCCATTCCAACGGAGACCGTAAGGTTCAATTTCTTGTTGTGCCCAGGAGGACAACTCTTTGATCCACCCCGGCCTGCCAAAGGGCCCGATAGCCTCGCCGCTTTGAAATTCGGCTATCTGACGTAACATTTCGGTGATTGCGACAAAATCTTGTCTATCTGCGAAGGAACGATCTGGCAATGAATTCACACGCAGCCAGTGCGTTTCATCAGGCGCTGCGACGCAGTCTTCTCCGGTCGCCATCACTTGATAAAGCGGCTGTTCACCGGCTCTGGCGGCAGCCGACACCTGGGGCGAGAAAAGGCAGATTGCAGAAAGTCCATAACGCCTTCTGACCGCAGCAATCATGTTTTCCGCGACCCGTTCCCATTTGGGAACTTCCACGCAAGGCAGTGTGAAGGCCGGCTGTTCGCCGACAACCAGGAGCTCCGAACCGTTCTTTCGGAGCAAGAGAAGGCGGTACAGATCCTTCTGTAACGCGGGGATTGCAGCCGAGGCAGAACTTCGGTCTAGGGTCGCCGCGTTCATGGGACCCTATCTTCTGGTTGGGCACGAACAAGTTTGTGTTCTTGCAGCGATTTGAAGAACTCACGTACGTCGGGTAATACTGTTTCTTCGCTTATGCTGTACTGCTGCGAGATTTCCTTGGCAATCTCGGTTTCCCCACGTCCTTTTGCAAGGGATTCCAGGATCAGAGCTCCGACGGGGTTCAGCCTGAACATCTGGCCGTGGTCGATGTCGAGGACAATTCCTCCATCCTCATTCCTGGTGCTGCGAACTCCGGCTGAAACTTGGTACAAGGTGTGGATCCTTTCGGCTGGTAACGTACTGAGCAATGTCCCACGTAGTGCAGGCCTGAGGCGACCCTTTGTGCGAAATGTTCGCAAGACAGCCGGGGTACTGGCGGGCTCTTCACGTCTTCAACGGGATAGGAGGTTGTTGCGTATCCTGCTTAGGCGGGTGGTTGTCCGGCTTTCCGTCCTATTTAAGGTGGTCCCGTCAAACAAACGCCACCTAGTTGCTGGAGCGGAACAGTAGGTCGGCGAACTTTCTTACTTTCCGCGGAGCTCTGGGTCAGCCCCGGTGAGCAGCCCGCACTCGACCGCGAGTCCCCGTAATGGGTTTCCCCAAGGCATGTCTCCGGCAGGACCATCCGAATATGTATGTGATTGATTTAATGGGATATATGTAGTATTTCTAGGACAGGAAAGTCATCCATATAAGAAAGTTTTCCTTTACAGATAGTTTCCCGTCTGCGAAAATAGCCAACGTATGCAGATCCGAGAGGCCCAACTCGCACAAACCGTTCTTGATGCGCTGCGAAAGCAAGTGCCGGTCAAGGACCTTCCCGGCGTGCGCATCGCCCAAGTCCGGCAGGAGCCGGAACGGCCGTTCGATCTCAGTTTCGAACTCACCTCCGGCAAAAACCGGATTCTCGTGTTTGGTGAAATCAAACAGGCTCCTTCCCCCAAGGTGCTCGCAGAGATTGGTCCGTGGATTCAGCGCATGAAATCCTTGAAAGCAGATGCAGCGTTCGCAGTCGTCGCCCCTGCGCTCTCTCCGCAGGCGCAAGCGTACTGCGTCGCGAACGGCATTGATTTTCTGGATCTGGCGGGCAACGTCTCCATTCAGCTTCCCGGCAAGTTCACGCTGCAGCGCCTGGGCCGGCGCAGCCCAGACCGAAACCAGCCGAGCGACTCTTCCCGTAGCGTGAATGTGTTCTCGGGACGTTCCTCCCGCGTGCTGCGAGCCTTGCTGGAAAAGCCGAAAGTGTGGTCGCTCACCGATATCGCGAAAGAACTGGCGGCGGAAGGGAAGCGAGTCCAACAAATCTTTCGCCAGCCGATGGAATTTGCTGTCAGCCAGGGATCGATCTCAAAAGCCCTTTCCAGCTTAGAAGAGCAGCTATGGATCCGGCGGCAGGGATCCGCGGTCCTGGTGCCGGAACCTCGGCGGCTGTTGGTCGAGTGGGCGGAGAAATATAAGGAACGCTATCGCTGGCGTTTACGGAGTTCCTTCGAACTCCCCAATCCTTTCGGAAGCGGTGTAAGCAGGATCAACGAGCAACTCAAGGAGGAACTCGACGGCGCCTACGCCTTCACCGCCGCCGCCGCCGCTTCCCTTGTCGCGCCTTTCGTTGAGCTGGACCGTGTGGACATCTTTCTCGGCAGCGAGGAGGGCGGCGCGCGTTTGCGCCAGCTGGCGGACCGCGAATCGACCGGGCCCAAGCTGCGATTGATCTATCCGTATGACGATGGTGTGTTCCTGTATTCCATACGGGAAGGCGGCGTGCCGATCGTATCCAACCTGCAGACCTATCTTGATCTGTATGCGCGGGGCGGGCGGGACCTCAAGCAGGCAGATTATTTATTGAGCAACGCGATTGAGCCTCGCTGGAGAGCTGCGTGATTCCAGAGCCACAGCGGACGTATGTGCTCGAATTGCTGGCGGCGCTGGGGCCGGCTGCGGGAGAGTTCGTCGTTGCTGGCGCACAAGCCATTAAATTTGCGGTCAAGGATGCGCGCGGAACCAAGGACGTCGATTTTATTCTGGACGTGATTGCCCTCAGGGCCGAGCCACTCCAACTGAACGCCGTACTGAAGCAGTTGGGGTACACCGCGGTCGCGGGGGCGCGAAATTTCCAGTTTGAAAAACCAATTCCCAATAGTGCCGAAACCATGCGTATTGAGTTCATGGCGCCGGAGGAATTCAAGCGGCCAGCCGACTTCCGCGTGGACGTGCAGCAAGGGATTCACGCCCGCGCCTGTACAGGAGGAACCATCGCCCTCGCCGAGTCGGATGAGTATCCACTTGAAGGAACCTTGCCGGACGGCACCCCCTACGCTGCGAAAGTGCGTGTCACCCGGCCCCATGCGCTGGTGATGCTCAAACTGCTGGCCTTGTATGACCGCTACCACAATATCCGCGGCCCCCAAGAAGCACGGCACGATCGCGAGGAAGCCCAGACCCACGCGGCCGATATTGTAGCCATCGTCAAGGCGCGACCGGACTTGGCTGAATTCAAGCGTCAGTTTGAGGGACAGTTTCGAGCGGACCCGGAATTGGGAAGCCGCGTTAAAGCAATACTGCACGATTTCTTTCGAGACATGGCCGCGCCAGGTTATCTCCTCTACGAGGGGTATCTGGCGGCGGCATTGCCCGCAGGCCGAGCGCCTCAGGTCGAAATTCGGGAAGAAAGCGCGCGCGCGCATCGCATCCTGCAGAGAATTTTGCCGGAACCGGGCCCTCAAGCCAAACGATGAGGAGTGTCAATTTCTTTCCGCTTTGCGGGCTTAGGTCGAGCAACCGTGGAAAGTGGCGTGCCGATGCCCAAGCGTCGAGGCGGCTCCATTGAACAACCGAGAATAAGCACCCCCGTTTCTCAAGAGGAAAGCCGGACTGGAATCCTCGACGACACGTCCTGCTTCGAGAACGATCACCCTGCCAACGCAGAGCAGCGCCGACAGCCGATGCGAAATTACGATGATGGTGCTCCCCGGCAGGATCTTATGGAGATTGGAAAGCAATTGCTGCTCCGAGGCGGAATCGAGAGACGATGTGGCTTCGTCCAGAATCAGGATGCGAGGTCGCTGCAGGATTGCTCTCCCGAGTCCAAGGCGTTGTCGCTGCCCACCCGATAGTCGGGATCCTCCCGGGCCGATCCTATGGTTAAGACCTCCATCCAGGGTACTGACCCAAGCGGCGAGCCCAACGTCGTTCACTACCTGATCGAGCTCCGAGTCCGAAGCCGTCACCCTGCCAAGCCGGAGATTGCCGGCCAGCGTTGTGTCGAACAGAATCGGGTGCGGCGGGGCGTAGCACACATGCTCCCTCAGGCTCTCGATTTCGATCTTCCGCACATCGTGGCCGGCAATGGAGACCGATCCCGAGTCCGCGTCGTACAGACGCGCCAAGAGCTTTGCCAGGGTGCTTTTGCCTACGCCGTTCTCTCCTACTATGGCCACATTCTCGCCTGCCCGAATGTTCAGGTGAGGGATCGACAACAGCCCACGAGTTTTCGAATATCCAAAGGAAACGCCCACAAGCTCGATTGTCCATGGGTGGTTCCGAGGGAATTTGATAGCAGTGGGACTGTTCGTGATCGCAGGCTGCAATGCCAATACAGCCTGCACCTTTCGGATGCTCGCAAACGTCTTCTGTGCCCGCACGTAGGTTTCGGCGGCTCCGCTAAGTGGTTCGAACAGTTGTGTCACATAAGTGTAGAACGCAACCAAGCCACCGACCGTCATCGCTCCGGTGAGCACACTCCAGCCGCCGTACCCAATGACTGCGGACATCGCCACGCCGATGGTCAGGCTCGTGCAGAAGGTGAACAAAACCCCGGTCCTAAAAAGCCTGTTGAACGAACGAAGTGACGTGCCCAAGAGATGAAATGCCGTACGCTCCTGCCGCCGTTCCTGGCGAAGCAGTTGTACTGCGACCATCGCCGAGAGGTGTTCCTGCAGGAAACTGCTCCAGGCTACCTGGTTTTGCTGCACCGTGTCGGAATCGTTTTCGAGGCGATCTCGGAAGTGCTTGCGGGCGACGAGAAAGAGAGGAACGAGCGGCAGGATTGCCAGAGTCATCCAGGCATTCAATAGGAGCATCGTCCCTAATGTGAACACCGTTGCCATGAGGGTCCGCAGGATGGCAGGCAGCAAATCGGAGCCAAAGTATGAGATTTCGTCAATGGGTTCCTTCAGCGGGTACATTGACGCACCTACCGGAGTCCCTTCGTGGTAGTCGGGTGAGAGCGTGTCAAGATGCCGGAGTAGTCCCAAGCGCATATCAAGTGCGAGCCGCTGCGCTGCGCGCATGGTCAGGTATCCTCCCAGGCCGGTAAGAACCGCTCTACCCTGGTAACACAGGAAAATCAGTCCCACGGCGCCGATCAACGGTCCCACCCGCCGGCCTGGCAGGACAATGTCAATCAGCCATTTCAACACCAGCGGCGCAGAAAGCGCCAAGAAGCTACCGGCCGAGATGCAAAAGAAGCTGGCTATGTGCCAACGCAGGAAAGGCCGCACCTGACCGTACAGCCATCGCATTTCCGAAGGGATCCACGAGATCATGCTGGTCCCCGCAACTTGCAGAAAGACACACCGGCGGAGGAACTAGCAGGTTACGCTGACGGTCCGAACAGGTTCCACACTTCGTTCCACAGGTTCGCGATCCCGACAACAGAAAACAATTCCCCAACATTCCGTCAGAATTGAGCAATGAACAGTGGCGCTCCGCGTTCGGAAAACTAACTCGCAGCGCATCAAAGCCTTCTTGCCACCATCACGACCTGGCCGATTATCTCAGCATCGTCGTGGTCCCGCAGATGCTCAGATCGCTGATAGTTCTGGGACTGCGGATGGATTATCAGGGTGCCGTTCTCAGCGCTGCAGCATCCGCACACGTATCTTCCATCGCGCCTCAAGAGCATATAAAGTGGCTGCTGCCACCACGGCTTCGATCGGGAGTAGATGGGCTTCTTTCTGTGCCGATTCACAATCACTACAACGCCGTTCACCAGAAGAGGGTGTAACGGGTTCGGTTCTCCTCCAACCCAGAAGAAGTCATGGAGTGAAGGACTTTTCAGGCCGGACAAATCAGGGAGCGACTCACGTAGAAAGAATGGGATGGGCTGCAATCGAGTCAACAATTGCTCCAGGAACCCGCTTCCTGCGGCCTCCTCCGTTTTACAGCTAGCGTCGCGAGAAGTTGTCCAGAGCCTTCTGGGAACGAGATTGTCGGGAATTGGGTATTTGCCCGCCTCTTTTGAATCCAGGCCGACGCTCTTGAGGAATGTCGAGAATTGTAGTCCATAAACCGCGCACAGCGTGATTGCCTTATGGATGTGTCGCGGCGGAGTGTCTAGCGCTTCGTAGTCGGAAAGAGAGCCTGGCGCCGCAAAGTATTGCTCATCATCCATTTCGGCGACGATGTGGCGGCTCATGGCCGAAGCCTCCCGAAATGTCAATCCCATTCTTAACCTGGCATAGCGAAGCAAGTGACTCAGCGTCTTTTCCTGTGGTGCTAGTCTCGACGGTCTCCAATGCTTCGCGAACTCCTTCGGGACGTCCGGCTGTTCTGGTTTTAGCAAGGATCGAATCTCCAGATCAAGCACGCCAAGAACCCTGATTTCGTCATGCAACCGCAGTTCGACCTGTGCATAAGGAAGCTGCCCACTCAGCGGCACGATGCGGTTCCTGCCGAGTGCCTGCAGCCGGCAGCAGCAAAACCCTTTGGCGTGCTCGATAAGAAATAAAGAATTCGGGGCCAGATCGCTCCGGGTACAAGGCATCATCTCCGCAGGCCGTGTGTCTGCGCGCACGATGGTGCCCGGAAGCAAATCCGGAAATGCGAAAGCGTCCTCGCGCCCTACTCTTGCATACAGGAAGTTGGCCCTCTTGATATGGAGGAGCGAGCCGAGGCAGCCTTGGTGCTGCTAAGTCCAGAAGCTGTCCAATGGGCGCAATCGCCGGAGCTGGGGCATTTCCAAGTCTGTTTTGAAACCACGGGATCAAGCGTTCGGGGTCATCCAGCGCGCAATCCAGGAGCATTGTCCGCTTCGAGGAAAGAAGAATCTGCAACCGTGAGATGTCCTCAGTGTTGAATCCGAAGAGTTGTAACCAGTCGTTGAAGCGGTAGTCGGATATCTTGCTCAGGGCAAACAGCTGATGGAGGCTCGGACTGAAGGTCCGAAGACCGAGATCGTAGTACAGGTTGTGCGGCAGGAAATAGGGCGACGACCTTCCATACAGGCTCCTTGCCCTCTGCGAGACTTGATATAAGGTGAGGCCCTTGCTTGCCAGGATCGCTTTGACTCGCTCCACGAGTTCTGTTTTCGAAGGGCTTCTAAGTTCCACCACCGGGTTCTCGTTTCTTCGTCCACGAGGAATGTTGGGGTGCTCTGTATCAGCTCGCAGAGATGTTGCCGTGTATAAACGGCGAGCGTCGTTACCGTAATAGATTTTTGGAAGGTGACCATTTCTGCGACCAGGCTCCTGCTGACAATAAACTGCTTCGGAGTAACTTGTCTCACCGGGTCGGCGGTCGTATTAACGACCAACGAAAAAATCGTGCTTAGTGGCGAGTAGCAAGGAGTATCATTTCACATCTTCCCCTTTGTCTCGCTGGCCTGCTTTTTGTCAGGCTAACGTACTGGTTCGCGTAAAGAAGGAAGTTCTCTGTACCATGCCGACGCCAATGTCGGAGTCGATACCGAGCCCGGACGCTGGGAAGCGGCTCAGAGCAGAACGTCTGCGCGCCCGTCTGTCGACGCGAGCCGTGCAGAAACTGAGCCAGCAGATTGCGCGCGAGAAGGATGACAACCAGGACTACTACATTTCCCACGGCTGGCTTACGGAAGTCGAGAACGGGAAGTTCACGCCCAGCATCTACAAGCTCTACAGCTTGAGTCTCATCTATAAGTGCAGCTACCTACAAATCATGGGGTTTTTCGGGATCAATGTCCTTGACGCCGCCAGGGAACAGAGGTTGGTCAGCCTGCCGCACACGCACTTGATCGAGTCGAATCTTGAGCTGCCGGGGCAGACGATCATGCTCCCACTCGAACTCCGCAAGAACGCCGAACTGGCAAAGACGAATTTGGTTTCCCGCATGTTTGAAACTTGGGGGAAGATTCCTGTCGCTCTTCTGCAGCAATTGGACTTGTGGCGCTGTCTTTGCGGATACATCGGCCTTGAGGATTACACCCTTTATCCCCTGATCCGCCCAGGGTCATTTGTCGAGATTGATGAACGGCAGAACAAGGTGAAGGTCGGGAGCTGGCAAAACGAATTCGACCGCCCCATCTATTTCGTCGAGCTGCGAAATGGTTACGCCTGCAGCTGGTGCGAACTGGACGGAAAACAACTGATGTTGGTTCCTTGTCCACAGTCAAGGGGGCAAGTCCGGCAGCTTCGGTACCCGACCGAAGCGGATATTATCGGCCGCGTCACTGCGGTGACGATGCGTATCGCTGAAGTCGAGGGGAATCAACCGAGGGACTCGCTCCCGCCGAGAACGAGTTCAGGTGGGCTAGGTTAAGGCCCTTTACTGGGCAGCCTCAAGATTACTTGGAAATCTTCGGTCTCATCACCGAACTCGATGAATTCCAAGGCGCACGGCAGCTTCCCTTTGAATTGTACAAAGGGTGGGCGCTTACGATTTTTGGGCAACTGATTCAGAATCAGCTGCTCAATCATGGCGCAAGGGAATTCATCTGATTAATCAAGAGGATGCGGCTCTCTAGCGATGTGTGTGGACGGAGTGAGGCTGTGCTCCGCTCTACTCCGCCTGCACCGAAAACAACAAACGTCATTCTAGGCATGTCCTTTCCGAGTCTCCCGAGGAAGGTATGCACGTTTTCTTGCTAAGACAATAGGCACCTCAACGCGGCCTTCACGTGGATCTGAGTCGTATCGAGAAACGGGATGCCGGAACCCGCTTCCCGCAAAATCAGCGGCAGCTCCGTTCCGGCCAGAATCAACCCTTGCGCGTGCTCTTGTTTGGCCAGCCGGTCGACAATCGCCAGCAACCGCTCCCGCGTTACGGGTAAAAATACGCCTTTCACTAGTTCATTCATGTAAATATCGTGAATGTAGGCTTGCTCGTCTTCCTCGGGAACGACTAGGGTGACCCCTGCCTTGGAAAAAACCTCCGGGTAGAAGCGTCCCTGCATGGTGAAGCGCGTACCGAACAGGCCGAGTCTGCGTAATCCGAGTTCTTCCGCGGCTTCGCGCGTCGCCTCCATAATGCTGATCAGTGGGATGAACGATCGGCGCTGAAGCTCGTCAAAAACAATGTGGGGAGTATTTGCAGCCAAGAGCCCGACATCAGCCCCGGCGCGAGTGTGCCACGTCAGCGGAAATGGGACAGTTTGAGACCGGAAGTTAAGCTACACATCTGAGATTCAGTTCACCCGAAACAGAGAGTAGACTGGCGGCGACAGCGGGGCCCCAGCCAGCCCGCGTTTGGCTGGCTGGGGTGCTGCGCCGGCAGTCTACTCGGGCGCCCCTCAGCGGGGCCGGAAGGGTGAACATGCCGGAAGAAAACAAGCCAGAAAGTAATCCCACGGAAATGGCGGGGTCGACCCGCTCCACCGAGACTGCGCGTGCGCTGATCCGCAAAGCCAAGCGAGCCACACGGCGCAGGTTTCCTACCGAAGACAAGATCCGCATCGTAATGGAAGGGGTGCGCGGGGAGGTGTCGGTGGCGGAGCTGTGCCGTCGCGAAGGCATCCATCCCACGATCTATTACAAGTGGCTGAAGGACTTCATGGAGGCGGGCAAAGCCCGCATGCGAGGTGACAGCCTGCGCGAAGCCACCAGTGACGAGGTCAAAGCACTACGCCAAGAGAATGAGCGGCTGAAACAGTTGGTGGCCGATCTGAGCGTGGCCAATATGCTGCTCAAAAAAAGCCAGAGTTAGGACTGATCGAGCGTAGGAGGTACGAGCGGGTGAGTGCGGACAAGAAACGCGAGATGATCGAGTTGGTGCGGCGTGCGCCGCAGCCGAAGCGCGCCACGATCGCCGAGCTGGGGATGGCCCGCTCCACGTTCTATCGTTGGCAGCGGCGCTATCGCGACCAAGGGGAAGTCGGGCTGGTAGACCGCAAGCCGGAGCCGGGAGCGGTGTGGAACCGGCTGCGGCCCGCGGAACAGGCTGCCATTTTCGCAACCGCGCTGCAGCAGCCCGATCTGAGCCCGCGCGAGTTGGCTTGTCATGTCACCGACCACGCCGGGTTCACGGTGTCGGAAGCCACCGTATACCGAGTGCTGAAGCGGCACGGGCTGAATCGCACCATTGCGCTGGTGGGCTTCCCGGCGGGCAAGGAGTTCCGGGTGAAGACCACTGCGCCCAATCAAATGTGGCAGAGCGATGCCAGTTACTATTTCGTGGTGGGTTGGGGCTGGTATTACTCGATCGAAGTGCTCGATGATTACTCGCGCTTTGTGCTGGCTAGCGATCTGAAACCGGACATGACCGCGCACTCCATCAGCGACGTAGTGGAACAGGCGGTGGCCTTTACCGGCATGCGACGGGTACCCATCGAAGACCGCACCAAGCTGCTCAGCGACCATGGTTCGGGCTACCTGGCGCGAGTTTTCGAGGAGTATCTGCGCGTGCTCGATATCCGCCATATCTACTGCGCACCGCATCATCCCCAAACCAATGGCAAAATCGAGCGCTTTCACGAGACGCTCAGAGCGCGCATGAACCTCCTGGTCTACACCAGCCCGGACGAGCTGCGTCGCACCATGCAGGACTTCATCGTGTATTACAACCATCGCCGCTATCACGAAGCCATCGGCAACGTGACTCCGGCCGATGTGTACTACGGACGGCGGGAAGAAATCTTACGCAGGAGGGCCGAACAGAAACAACGCACGATTGAGCAGCGGCTGCGTTACAATCTGGGTCGCTGGAACCAAAAACCAAGGGTGGAACTGAAATTCAAACCGTAGCTTGGCCTGGCGGCCAAGCTGGTCTCACAGCTTCTGACGACGAACAGGCTGTCGTCGAACTCGACGAACGTGTCGGCCATCCATAAACGAGCGCGCAAGTCTTCGCGCGTAACGACTTCTCCGGGACGTTCGACCAGGGAGCGGAGCACTCCGAAAGCTTTGGGGGGGAGAGAGACTTTCTGGCCGTCTTTGTGGAGTTCGCCAGAGGTTAAGTCCAACTCGAAGTCGCGAAAACAAACTCGCTGCCGAGATGCGACAGGAACAGGCACAGGGCCGTCCTTCATTTCGACCGAAGTCTAGCACAAAGTTGTTGAAAAGACTGTGATTGCAGGCCGTGGGAGGATCTGTGATGTTTCTCCGCTGCGACCGCATTCAGGCAGATTTCATGCAATGTTCAGACGCTGTTCATTGTAAGGGTAGTAGGGACGTGAGATAGAGGGCAGGTAAGTCAACAAGTAGCCAAGGTTCGTTTGGGCAATAGCTTTCCCGAGAATCAGAACGTCATTTTCAGGAGTGACAGACGGCAGGCATTGACATCACGAATTCATGGTTCAATTCCAGCCCGATGAGCGTATGAGAAAGTTGCACTTCGCTCTTGTTCTTTTCGATTTCTGACCTCGATCTCTAGCTCGCAAAGAAAAAGGAGAGACACTATGCAACGTGCATATTTAATCGTCATGGCAGCAGTTGTTCTGGGCTTGGGACTGGCAGTATTGTCAGTGCCGAGTTTGTTGGCCAACGATAAGGACGAGAACACAATCAAAATGTTCGATCGCGATTCCGTGGTGTACGGAAGGACGTTTGGCGAGTGGGACGCGGAGTGGAACCAATGGTCATACTCCATCCCTGTAGCCCAGCACCCTCTCTTTGACAACGGAGATTGCAGCGTCGGTCAGTCGGGTCCGGTGTGGTTCCTAGGCGGGAAGTTCTGCGCCGTGGGTGCCACTTGCTCCTACAGCGTGGTTCGCAATTGCAGCGTTCCGTCGGGGAAAGCTATCTTTTTCCCCATCGCAGACTTCGAGGACTCCGCCTTAGAAGAGGCGGTGAACGTACACCCGAGCGATCCAACCTATCAACAGATTGGGACCTTGCGCTCGGTCACTTCATCCGTCGAAGGCGCAACCGACATTTTCTGTCAGATCGACGGAAGAAAAGTGAAGAACCTTGCTCAGAAATTCAGCGTCCAGTCCACCGCTTTTGGTTTTACGATCCCGGGCGACAACCTACTCAAGGCGGTATATGCGCTTCCCAACAACTTTGAAGCAGGCAGCTATTTCCCAGCAGTGGACGATGGCTACTACTTGATGCTTGCGCCGATGTCACCCGGGATGCACACCCTGCACTTTGGCGCTTCCTGGCTCGACGTTACTTATGACCTCACCATAGCGAAGTGAAGGGCCTTCGGCACAGGAAGGCATAACACTGCGGTGGAACGGTGAATTCAAGGGCAGAGTTCGCGGCGTCCAGTAATCACGCTCTCGCTGCATTCTTAGCCTCAGCACCGGCTCCGGACGGCCCTCGCGATTGATGCCGACAGACTGGTCTGGAAGCTGATTCTGGATTGGATCGTCGCTCACCGGGGAGGTGAACGATTTGTTTTGACTATCGCGAATCTCCAGCAGCAGTTGTTGGAGGCTACATATGCCTGGATGCGATGTCCGAACACTCGACGCTCTAAGGTTTGAACTCAAACCATGCTGCGACGAAAATCGCGAGTCCATGCTGGACAACCTTCGCGGCCCCAACCACGCCCTTTTTGGACTACCGTGCGCTCGCTGCAGGGCGCACTACGACGCCGATCTAGACGCGTGTCCCATTTGCGGATGCAAAGAGAGGGTGTCCCCGACGCAGGGAAGTCCAGCGGTCCGTCCGCCTTGGGATTCCGTCCTGCTTAACCCAATGGACAGAGAGGTGACTTAAGAATGAAGACAATCATTCAGTCGGCCCTCGCTCTGTGTTTAACGCTGGCGGTTCGCGGCATTGAAGGCCAGAGTACCGCACCCAACTTCTGTCTAATCCACAAAGGAGATCATTGTGAGAAACATACTCAGCGTGCTGACTATGATTCTGTTTGTCCTTGCCTGTGCATTCGGACAGGAAACGCCCACCAAACCCAGCCGGGAAGATAATCATCATTTTGGGAAGGCCGAGTACCTTCAGGCCACTTCAACAGGACAGAAGAAGGCTGCGCCGCCTGTGAAGGGCACTCTGGTGTTTGACCCACAAAGAAGATACGTCGACTTTCTGCAGGACTCCGGCTCACCCGCGCTAAGCATCAACTTTGACGATATCAAGAGCATGACCTACGAGAAGGCATCGAAGCCTCGCATGGCCGAGGCGGTGCTGATCTCTCCGCTGTTTCTTTTGTCGAACTCAAAGAAGCACTACCTCACATTTGAGTACACAGATGACTCCGGACAGGGCAAGTACGCGATCATCCATTTGGATAAAAAAACGCGCGCGAAGCCGTAGCGTGCGCCGAAGCTCAAACGGGCAAGGAGGTGGAACAGATCGACGAAAAGTGACGGGAAATATTCCGTCTTACCGTTTGATATGAAAGGACAAATACCATGCGAAAACTGATGATTATTGCGCTGTTCTTGAGCTTACTCACTTTGCCCGCGGTGGCCCAGCCCCTAAGCGTCCGTGACGTTCCCAAGGCGGAGGTCTTCGGCGGCTATCAATACACTCACTTTGAGGGCGGCGTGGAGGCCAACGGGTGGAATGCGTCCGTGGCGGGTAACATCAGCCGGTGGTTCGGCGTCGCGGCTGATTTCAGCGGAGCGTACAAGTCCGGGGAGCACGTGCATACTTACATGTTCGGACCTGTGTTCTCGGCCCGCTCGGACAAGGTGACGCCTTTCGCCCATGCATTATTCGGCGGTGCGTCCGGTGGAGGCACGAACGCTTTTGCAATGGCATTCGGTGGCGGCGTTGACGTCAAAGTGGCTGACCGGGTCGCTTTCCGTGTGATCCAGGGCGATTGGCTGGTGTTCCGTTCGGAGGGCTACACCTCCAAGAAGAACGCCCGTGTCTCGACTGGCATCGTATTTCGCTTCTGACCAGGTGATTGGCTTCGAATGTTCTTAGATAGCGCGAGGCTAGGGCTATGTTGAGAAATAAGAGAACCTGGTTGTTCGTTTCCGATACCACTAAATGAGGAGCAAGCTATGATCCGAAAATTAGTATCCCTGTTCGTGGTTTTAGTCCTCCTAAGCGCTGGAGTGCAGACTGCAAGCGCCTGTGCACCTCGGCAACTGGATGTCATGACTCGAAATATGGATGCGGGCTCAGACTTCTGGTACGTGCTGACAGCGGACCCCAATGATCTTTCCGCAATCCTGGTCGCGATCACGCAAACCTATCAGGAGATGCTCAACAGCAACATTGCTCAGCGCGCCGACGGCATCGCCGCCGAAATTCAAAGGCATCATCCCGACATGGTCGCTCTGCAGGAAATTACAACCTTGAGTTCGGGACCGTACGGATCGACCGACTTGACGGTCGTGGTGAGTGGGTTGGACTCGCTAATGGCAGCGCTCAAAGCCCGTGGGCTGCATTACAAAGTGGTCGTGGTCCAGAAGAATGCCGACATCTCGCTGCCGGCATTTGACGCCACGTATCAGAACATGATCCAGGTCGGGCTCACGGACTACGATGCAGTTCTGGTGCGGACCGATCTTCCGGCAGCGGAACTTAAAGTGGTCAAACGGCAAGCGGATCACTTCAGCGCTGCCGCGACGCTGAATTTTACCGTTGCCGGCCAGTCGATCCCATTCCTGCGCGGATGGATCGCCGTGGATGTGAAGATACGCGGCAAGAATTATCGGTTTGTCACAACGCACCTCGAAACCTTCAGCCCCGATTATCAGGCGGCGCAGACCAACGAACTATTGAGCGGCCCGCTCGCCACGGATTTGCCGCTCATTCTGGCAGGCGATCTTAATTCTGACGCTCATGCACCCAGTTGGGAGAGCGGCCCGGCCTACGGGATCCTAACCAGCGCTGGGTTCATAGACGTTTGGAGCAACATCCATCCGAACAATGCAGGATTTACCTGGCCACTCTTTGTGGAGGATTCAGGAATTGGCCCGTCGGCGCCACAGAGGATTGACTTGATTCTGACTCATGGTAGTGGCACCACTCCGATGCGCATTGTGCGGACAGGTCTTAGTCCGCGGAATGGACTGTGGTCGTCCGACCATGCCGGAGTCGCTGCCGCTTTTAGGCTGCAGCCATGAAGCTGCGTAGGTCACTTTGTCTCTTGGGCGCGACTGCGTTCACGGTGGTCAGGAGCATGGCGGAGTGCGGTCTGATTGAGATAGTCATCATGCTTATCGCTATTCTCGCCCTCGGAGGCCTGGCTTCTTGCGGTGCGGGCGCAGGCGAAGGGACCGTCGTGCTGCCGCCATTTAATATGTACTGGTCTGTGGCTGTGGCCGACCTGAACGGTGATGGCAGACTCGACATTGTTGTGTCTTACTCGAAGATCGCAGGCCCGCCACCGCACCCGGGCGTAGTCGCAGTCTTTTTTCAGGATGCTGCCAGTCCCGGTAATTTTCTCCCCCCTGTGACCTATGACGTCGGGAACGATCCGGTCGCGCTCGCGATTAGCGATTTGAATGGTGACGGCAAACCAGACATCGTTACTGCCAACACAATCATGAACGCGGATGGTACGGGGTCAAGTAGCGTCTCGGTTCTTCTGCAAGATCCCGCCAATCCGGGTCAGTTTCTTTCGGCGGCGAGCTATTCAACAGGTTTCTCCCCGGTCGCTGTAGCCATTGGGGATTTGAACGGTGACGGAAGGCCCGATCTGGCAGTTGCGGACACGACGGGCATCTCACTCCTCATGCAAAATCCCGCTGCACCGGGAACATTCCTGGCGGCCACCACAATCAGTGTTGGAAATGGTGGGACATCGGCGGTCGCGATCGCTGACTTAGATGGAGACGGCAGAGCTGATTTGGTAGCGTCGACTTCTTCCGGGGTCAACGTTTATCTGCAGGACCCAACTTCGCCAGGAAGGTTTCTGAGCCCGATGATTTATAAGGCAGGCGAACAGCCTATCTTCATAGCGATCCAAGACCTCAACGGCGATGGTCGCCCCGATCTCGCTGTTGCCAATTATGGAACTCCCGACGACGGCTCGACTGCCAGCCTCTCGGTGCTGCTGCAGAGTACTTCGGGTGCCGGAGTCTTTCTGCCCGCAACCAACTACACTACTGGGATTCGTTCATCCGTCGTGGTCGCGGCTGACTTGAACGGAGATGGCAAGGCCGACATTGTTGTTGCAAACAGCGGCGACTTGAGCGGAAGCAGTGTCTCGGTATTCCTTCAGGATCCTCTCGCGCCGGGAAGATTTCCGCCGGCAACAAACTATGTGGGAAACAGCGTTGTCTCCTGGGTGGCTGTTGGCGACATGAACGGAGACAACAAGCCGGATTTAGTGATTGTTGCCAACGGAGTTGAGATTCGACCGCAAGACCCCGCTAACCCGGGCCAGTTCTTATCACCGGTTGTTATTGCCTCTGAATAGTCTGGCGATATGTGACGACGATAGTGCACAAGGGTGAGTTACATACGGGATTTGAGGCGAAGTTGCCGGTTGCCGGCACTCAGCTGTCAAGTCTCGAAAGGAGACCTATGAATGCTCACGTTGGACTGCACGTGCATGAACCCTTCCGAATGCGCATCGAAATGACTTGGCGTCGGCTTTTCGCTGCGAGTGCGATTCTGATTCTTGCAGGTATCGGAATCCTCACTGCGTGGAAGGCAGCACATCCCTTCGGTCTGGAGAGAGTCCTATTCGCACTCATGGTCACATGGGCCCCAGCGGCGGCATACGCATTTGGTTATTTTCGCGCTTTGCCGGAGGTGCTTGGGGCAGAGAGCGCGGCGCAGAGGAGTTCGCTATTGCAGCGGTGGTCGGACTTCGCCCGCCTGACGTCGGCAGTCGCGATAGTCATCACGTGGACGTGCTGGGTCGCAATTATCGTAAAGCACTTCCGCGGCATTGTGCTCCCATTGAAGCAAATGCCTTCGGTTGTGGATCTCTTCGTTCTCGGGACGTTGACCACTAGACCGGATCTATGCGTGATCGGCGCACTTCTCGCTGCTGCTCTCATGACAATGTGTGTGGTGGCAAGCGAGGAATACTTGGCTTGGACAATGGAGCAGATGGGTCCACGCCCTGCAACGGGTTGGCGGACCGCTGTGAGGCGGACCGTCGGGAAGTGCGGCACCTGGCTGGGCGCGCGCCTCCGTGCCAAACGGGCGTTGGTGTTGGGAAGTGGACTCCTGCTGTTTAGCCTAGTTGCACGGATGGATCTCTTTGAAGGCTATGGGTTGCAAGTGGTATCGGGACGTCAGAGTTGGCCGATGGCTGAATACACGCTAGTAGATCCGGCGCTTGCGATCCTGTCCCAGGTGGGTCGGTGGATGTATGTTGCAGCGCTCGGCATCGCGCTGCTGGGCTTGGCGGCGGTTGCGATGAGACGTCTGGGAGACCGCCTGCGCAGAAGCTATGCGCTCGTATTTCTCTCAACGGCGATCGCATTGTTCGCGACGTGCGACCTGACCCTGGGAGTGTCTCGTTTGGATTCGATGGTGCCGAGTGTGCTAAATTTTGCCGTACTCGGAATGATTTGGGTCCTGCCGATTGCGATTTGGGTATGGCGAGCGCAAGGCGACAGCGGACACTGGGATCGGACCCGGATTGCGGTAATGATTCTTTATATGCCGGTCGTGTTTGCAGGACTGGCGCTCGTTCCCCTCGCACTCATTCTGGTGCCCGCCTACGCGTTTTTCCTGCTTGGTTCGGTGCTCTTGGCATGGGGCTTCACGCAAAGCCGTCGGGAGGTGACGTAGGCGGTTCAGGGTCAGACATCTGTAGTTTGCCCGCTGGTTGACTCCGTCACGCTCCGTGGCCCGCGGGTTCGGTGAATGAAGCGTTGGAACGTTTGTGAAAGCTCAAGGTGAGATCGCATGAGTATCAGCCTTGGTTTGGATGTAGGAGCAGTCAGCGTGAAGCTGGCGGCCTTGGGTGCACCCGAAGACTATCCCGCGCTCGCCCAACTGGCTGAGGTCTCCTCGTCATTCTTTCTTCCGAAGCTGCCCAAAAGCAATGGGTTTTCTGACTGTTGCGTGGCACTTTCCACTTACCGCCGGCTACAGGGCAATCCGCGGGAAGCTGCCTCGGACCTGTTGCGAGAATTCTGCGAACTTGTACCAGAAGAAGCGATCGCGGGCATTCGCGTTACTGGGTCGGGTGGACGAACTGTGGCTCATGTCCTCAACGCCGAATTTGAAAACGAGTTTCGTGCGCTGGCTCGGAGCATGCACGCGTTTTACCCGCAGGTGCGAAGCGTGTTTGAGATGGGCGGGGAGACTTCGAAATATGTCCGCCTCAGCCCAACGGATGGCGCAGATCGTCTCGGTATTCTGGACTACCAATGCAGCACGGAGTGCGCTGCCGGGACGGGATCGTTTATTGATCAACAGGCTTCGCGACTGCTCTATGAGGTAGAGGATGTGGGCACGGCCGCCCGCGGTGCCAGTTGTGCTGCCCGGGTGGCGGGCCGCTGTTCGGTGTTTGCCAAGACGGACATGATCCACGCCCAGCAGAAGGGATACGCCACGGACCAGATACTGCGCGGGCTGTGCGAGGCGGTGGCACGAAATTTCAAGTCCAGCATCGTCAAGGGCCGGAAGGTAGTCTCACCCGTGGCATTTATCGGTGGAGTGGCGCTGAACGCTGGAGTGCGCGAAGCGCTCCGGGAAGCATTCAAGCTGCCGGAATCAGATTTTCTGGTTCCGGAAACGCACTGCTGGATGACTGCGCTGGGCGCGAGCATTCTCGCGATGGAAGGAAATGGCCACGGCACGTCGGGCACATTGTGCCGCGTGCGGGCGGGGACCGCAATCGCGGAAGAGTTTCCCACCAGCGAACCACTGACCCTCGACCACGTCACGTTGCTAAGAGATCGAGTGCCGCCCGTTCAACTACCAGATGTTGGAAGCTGCGTGGATGCCTACCTTGGCATTGACGTGGGTTCGGTCAGCACGAACCTGGTTGTGATTGACTCCAGCGGACACTTGTTGAAGGAGATTTACGTTCCCACCGCGGGCCGTCCGATCGAAGTCGTTTCTGCGGGGTTGCGTGAGATCAAGGCCGAACTGGGTGTACGAGTCCATATTCGCGGTGTAGGCACGACAGGGTCCGGGAGGGAACTGATTGGCGAGCTTACCGGAGCCGACACCATAAATGACGAGATCACCGCACACAAAACCGGCGCGATGCATGTGTGCCACCAACTGGGAATGCCGCTGGTCGACACGATTTTCGAGATTGGTGGGCAGGATTCGAAATTCATTCGTATCCGCGATGGTGTGGTCGTGGACTTCACCATGAATGAAGCTTGCGCCGCGGGGACTGGTTCGTTTCTGGAAGAGCAAGCCGAAAAGTTAGGAGTTGCGATCAAGGGCGAATTTGCGCAGCTGGCCCTATCTTCGCGAAACCCGATCCGGTTAGGCGAACGCTGCACCGTCTTTATGGCGCGGGATGTTAGCAGCTTGATGCTGAAGGGTGCGACCGTCGCCGACCTATGCGCTGGATTGGCCTGCTCGATCGTCTTGAACTATCTGAATCGCGTGGTGCGTGGACGCAACCTCGGCAACGTCATCTATTTCCAGGGCGGTACCGCCTATAACGATGCCGTTGCCGCCGCATTCTCGGTCATCCTGAAAAAACCGATCATTGTTCCCCCACATAACGGAGTAATCGGCGCAATTGGTGTGGCACTGATCGCCCGCGATCGCATGCGAGGCAGCGGTGAGACCAGCAGGTTCCGCAGCTTTGACCTGAACCAGGTGAATTGCACCAGTCGCGATTTTGTCTGCCGTGCCTGTTCCAACTACTGCGAGATGAAGGAGTTTCTCATTGACGGCGAGAAGAGCTACTGGGGAGACCAGTGCTCCGACAAATTTCGCAAGCGCTCACGCACCGATCGGCAGCCGGTGATTGAGGATCTCCTCTCCTGCCGGGACAAGTTACTGGAAGCGGCATTGGAGCCACCAAGAGCAGGACGGAAAACGGTCGGCACTCCCCGTGCCATGTTCTTCTACGATCGCTTCCCCTTCTGGTGCACCTACCTGCAGGAACTGGGATACAACGTGGTGATTTCGCCACCCACCGACGGGCATATTGCGACAGAAGGTGAAGAACTGGCAGTTGCAAAACCCTGTTTCCCGATCCAGGTGGCGCACGGGCATGTGCAAGCGCTGCTGAAGCAAGGGGTCGATTACATACTGTTGCCCAACGCCGTGGACGCGGAGACTCCGTTCATGCAGACAGAGTCGAAGCTGTGTCCGTGGAACCAGACCCTGCCGTTCGTGGTGCGTGCAGTAGAGAAGTTGGAAAAGGATCTGGGCGGCAAGTTGCTGTGCCCGACCATCCACTTCCGCCAAGGGCACCAGCATGTGCGCGAGGAACTGCGCATGCTGGCGAGCACGTTAGGGCGGAGCAAAGCAGCCAGTGATGCCGCTTTGGAGAATGCGTGGCGGGCGCAGGAGAAGTTTGGCAAGGCTGTGCGGAGGGCAGGCGATGCCACTTTGCAAGTGCTGAGCGCGACGCACGAGCCTGCGATTGTGCTGCTAGGCCGGCCCTACAACATCTACGACCGAACCGTGTGTTGCGACATTCCCCGTAAGCTGCGGACGCTCTACGGCATCAACGTGCTGCCTTTGGATTTTCTGCCGCTCGACGACGAAGATATCTCTCCCATCAACGACAACATGTACTGGTACTCCGGTCGGCTGATTCTGGCCGCTGCACAGTTCACCAGGCGCATGCCAGGCCTGCATCTGATTTACATTTCGAACTTTGAGTGCGGTCCGGACTCTTACCTGAAGTCTTTTCTCGACGACGCCTGCGGCAAGCCCAGCCTGGTGCTGCAGTTTGACGGACATTCGAACGACGCCGGGTACATCACCCGGTGTGAAGCTTATCTCGATAGCAAGGGGTTTTTGCGATGCAACTCCGCAAACATCGCTGCGTAACCCGGAAGGTTGACGCCGACCATCCACTGGCTGGGAAAACGGTCTACATCCCCGCCATGGCCGAGGGCAGCATCGAGGCGTTGTGCGCGGCTCTGCGCTGGATGGGCATTGCGGCCCGTCCCACACCGCCCTCGGATCCACGCACGCTTGAGTTAGGCGGCCAGCACACGAGCGGCGACGAATGCTTTCCCGCCAAAATTACGACCGGAGATTTCCTACAGATTGTCCAGCAGCCGGGTTTCGATGCCAGACGCACTGTTTTTTTCATGGGAACTACCGACGGGCCCTGCCGTTTCGGGCAGTATGCGCCTTTTTTGCGGAAGGTCCTGCGCGAACAGGGCTACGGTGATGTGGTGGTTCTCTCTCCGCACGGAGAACACGGCTACAGCGATTTCGAGGATTTTGATACCGCTTTCGTGCGGGCGGCCTGGCGGGCTGTGGTCGCAGCGGACATTCTGCGCAAATTCCTGTTGCAGACACGACCATACGAAACATTGCCGGGGACGGCCGACCGGGCTTTTCGCGAATCCCTTGAGGATTATTGCCAGACGCTCGAACACAGTTGTTCCGACTCTACCTGCCAGATGCGTTCGCTGACCGCATCGTTGTTACGCGCGAGAGCTCGCTTTCGCGCCGTACCCGCCCGCTTCGATGGCAGCCGGCCGCTGATCGGCATAGTAGGCGAGATCTTCTGTCGACTGAATAACTTCAGCAACCAGGATCTCGTGCGTCGCCTGGAAGCCGCGGGTGCCGAGTGCTGGATGGCGGACATCTCCGAGTGGATCGCCTACACGAACATGGAAGAGGTCCGCAATCTGCGCCTGGCCCGCCGGACGTACTCCTGGGAAATGATCAAGTCGAAGCTGCGTGCCCGAATCCAGCATTCCGACGAGCACACGCTGCGATCACTATTCGTCGAGGACTTCGGTGGCTACGAGGAACCGGAGATCGGCGAGGTGCTGAAGCGGGCGCAACCATATCTTCCCTTTCCCGGAGCGGAAGGGGAGATGGTCACGAACGTGGGCAGGAGCGTCTGTCTGGCCCTGCGCGGAGCCGACGGGATCGTGGACATCAGCCCCTTCACATGCATGAACGGAGTTGTGAGCGAAGCCATCTATCCTAAGCTCAGCCGAGACTACAACAACATCCCCATCCACAATTTCTATTTTGACGGGCAACAATCCGACCTCGACCGTGACATCGGAATCTACCTCGAAATGGCGCGGTCGTACCGGCAGAGAAAGCTGTATAAGCGCCTTTACCCTTTGCAAGATTTTGCTTGTGGAGGAAAATCATGAAACGCATCACGATTCTAACTTTCATTCTATGTTCGTGTTTTGCATCGCTGGACTGGAACCAGCAGCAGCGGGTATTGCCTCGTATCGTCCAAAGTGGCATCTCTCATCATGAGATCGGAATTCTGTTAGTTGGGCAGCAAGCGCCCGAACCTCAGACTACTTCTCCAATCGCATTGAAAGAGAAGTACCGCGCTGTGGAGGTGGAGAAATTCGATGTTCTCGAGGGGCTGCAATTCCCTCCGGAGTATGTCCAGTCGTTACAGGATGAAATTGTGAAGGAGTTCGGAAGGTCGAAGACGTTCGATGAAGTAGTCCTTCCTGGACAGAACCCGAGGGACGCCACTGCCTCCATGCTGCGCTTGACAGGCACCGTGACTTACTTTGATCCAGGCAACCGCGGCAAACGCTACGTTGGATTCGGCCTCGGAGCGGGGCAAATCGTCGCCCAAGTTGCTTATCGGGACCGGTCTACCGGCGAGACTCTGCTCTCCGAGCAGATCACCGCGACCCTTTCCGGGGGCGCGTTTGGCGGCAAGGCCGAAGGGATAACCCGCGAGTTCGCGAAAAGGCTTGCACCCACCACAAAACTACTTCTGGAGAGACCAGTGGTTCCACCGGGCGGGTCTGCTACGCCGGAGGCCGCCAGTCCTCCACCACCTGCTGCTGACCATAAGGTGGTGACTATCTCGGGCGGCAAATTTGACCAAGGGCAAGTTGATTTAAATGCCGAAGCGGCGGCGGGATACCGGCTCGTCGCGTTTGCGCCGAAAGGGCCGAAAAGTGCCGATGCCACCATGGAACGCTCAGCTACACCTCTGCAGGTCTACCAGTACCGCGTGCTGCACGTGCTGTTGTTGTCGAATTTGCAGAAAGACATGAACAAAGCTGCGTTGGATGGATACCGCTATTGCCCTCACACTCTGGCTCAGATCGGAGGTATGGCTGTTGCGATTAGCGAGAAGCCCACTGTTCCAAAGACACGCTATGAGTATCGAATACATGCGGCCAGGCAGGTTTCCAACGCTCAAAAGGACATTGAAAAGGACCAGCGCGACGACTTCAGCCTTGTGGGCACACTCGAAATGGGTGGCATGCACATCGTTCTCGCGGAGAAGGCAGTCAGCAAAGCCAGCGAGCGATAATCGAGGGCGACGCGTGGTCTCCATGTATTACTGCTTATCTCTGCCAAAAGCCGCGGGATTGGAGAAGATCTAAACTTACCCGAGGTTCTCCCAGCCGAGAACTAGAGTTAGGCGTACGTGGTTTGAAGATATCTGTTCTTGAGCCAGCGAGTGCACAACACCGGGTGTTTGCGAAGTCAAAAAGGAATTCCTTGAAAAATTCTTTTCTCCTCACGAAGTGGTACCTGGACTGCGTCGCAGAGAGTGGCGATGCAGTGATGTTGTACGTGGCCGATCTCCGCTGGAACGCACTCACAGTCCACTATGGGAGCTTACTCACGGTCCTCGGCGGCAGGGTTGGTTCTATGTCTTCCCTGCGGGGCGGTGCGATACCTGAGGTTCAGGGCGGAATGATAGTAGTCAACCTGCCTCAGCTCTATGTTGAAGGCACATGGCAAGTGTTGAGACCGCCCATTCAAAGAACAATCTTTGAAAGTGAACACGGTTCAGTCTACTGGCACTGTTTGCAACCGATGTCTCAGGTCGACCTGCTTTTTCGAGGTACAACCAGGGTCACCGGGCGCGGGTATGCGGAATGCTTGACCCTTTCCATTCTTCCATGGAAATTGCCTATGCACGAGCTCCGCTGGGGCAGATTTCTTTCCGACCCGGATGCTGTTGTCTGGATTGATTGGCGGGGTCCGCACCAACAGCGTATCGTCTTCCACAACGGCGAGGAACGTCAGGTCAAGTCCATCACAGAATCGGAGATTGTGTTTGCTGACTCGGACGCGCGGCTGGAACTTGATCGCGGATTGGTTCTCCGTCAGGGTCGGTTGGGGGACACCGTATTTCCAGGGATTTCTCGTCTTGCGAAGTTGCTTCCCCGAAGCATGCTGTCAGTGAATGAATGCAAGTGGCTGAGTCGAGGATTCATGCATTCCTCGGGTGCCGAGAGTTCCGGGTATGCGATCCACGAGGTCGTGAAGTGGACAGACTGAGGAAGCTCGCAGTGGCGAAGCTGCTCTACGGGTTGCTCTTCGTGGGTCTTTTGCCCTTTCTGCTGGTAATCTGGGCGTCCAAAACGAGGGATGTTGTTGCGCTGCGGACAGTGCACTCTTTGTCTTGGGGATTGGTCACGGCCGGAGTTGGGCTGTTGTTGATGGCCTTGGGAACAGCGTCGCTGTGGTGGCGTGGCGGCGGCCTGCCGATGAATGCGTTTCCTCCTCCGCGCTATGTTTCCGGCGGAATCTACCACGTGTTCTCCCACCCGATCTATGTAGGGTTCGCGTCTATGTGCGTGGGAATCGCGATCGCTGTGGGTTCGCCCAGCGGGCTATGGCTGGTATCGACGACTGTGATCCTCGCTAGTGCGGCGCTGGTTCTCGGATATGAACTTCCCGACATGCAAGACCGCTTCGGCGCTGCACTTCCGAAACAACGTTTGCTCCCGCCGGATGATCGATCTCAGCCGACCCCTCTGGAGCGGTCACGTTGCTACCTGACTGTGTTGTTGCCTTGGTTCGTTCTTTATGAGGCTGTGATCGCGCTTGGAATTCCGGCGGACGCGAAGGTAGCCTATCTCCTTTTCGAATCGCGTCTGCACGTGTGGCCATGGACAGAAATTCTTTATGGCAGCGTCTACGTAGTAGTGGTGCTGGTTCCGCTGATGGCCCGAACGCGGCATGCTCTTCGCTGGTTCTCCAGTCGAGCCCTGCTCTCGATGGTGATCGTCTTCCCCTTGTACCTTGCAGTGCCGCTGATCGCTCCACCGCGCCCATTTGCCTCGAACGGAGCATTGGGCACTCTGTTGAATTTCGAGCGGTCCCACGACAGTGCCACGGCAGCATTCCCCTCCTACCACGTCATATGGGCCTTCCTGGCTGCCGGGGCCATGGGCCGGGGACCCTGGCAAAAGCGACCGTGGCAGCTCTGGGCGGTCTTGGTTGCGGCGAGCTGCTTGACGACAGGAATGCACGCTTTGCTGGATGTTCTCGCCGGGTTGCTCGTCGTCTGGTTAGTCGTGCGGATGGAGCGGGTCTGGTCATTCCTGCGCCATCTGTCGGAGGCTATTGCAAACTCCTGGCGGGAGTGGCGAATCGGCCCAGTACGGGTCATAAACCACGGAGGCTACGCCGCTGCCGGAGTATTCCTCGGAATCTGGATTCTTGACACGCTGCTGGGGCCAGGTAAGAGCGTGATCCCACTCGCCATTTTCCTGGGGGGAACAATCGGAGCCGCACTCTGGGCACAATTCATTGAGGGTTCGCCAGCTCTGTTGCGGCCATTAGGATTCTATGGAGGGGTGATCGGTACTTCTGTTGGTGGAGTGGCCGCCGCGCGGTTGTCTGGTACAAGTGTCTGGCAGGTGCTAAGCGCGTTGGTTGTCGCTGGTCCGTGGATTCAAGGGATTGGCCGGTTGCGCTGCTTGGTTCAGGGATGCTGCCACGGGCGACCAGCGAGCGAGCACTTGGGCATCTGCTATGAGCATCCTCGTTCCCGGGTCTGCCGCATAGCGTCGCTACGGGGCATTCCGATTCACCCCACGCCGTTGTACTCACTGCTTTGGAATGTCGCGGTCGCTCTAGTTGTAGCGAGGCTGTATTTCCTGCATACGACGACAGCGATGGTTGGCGGAGTTTACCTGATCCTCTCCGGCATTGGAAGATTTATGGAAGAGGCTTATCGGGGAGAGCCTCAAACGCCGATATTTTGGGGTCTGCGGCTGTACCAGTGGATCGCCATGGTCACCGTGTTTCTGGGTGCGGCGATCACAACTTTAGCGAGAACTCCTCCTACTCCCGAACCGATCATGCACCTTTCTTCGGTTCTTGTTGCATTGGTCTGCGGAATTGCCGCGTGGTTCGTCAGTGGCATCGACTTTCCCGAGTCGAGCCGCAGATTTGCGCGGCTGAGCTAGGCCTTCCAAAACGAATACGGCACCGATACAGCTCGGGAATCCCACCATCGGCCCATATAAGGAACAAGTGATCTTTGCTCCTCTCTGGCCTCCCGAGGTGACAATTTTTCCGCTTTAGAAAAAGCGACAGCGCGAAAAACTTGGGTAAAACTTGGGCAAAGAATCGACCCCGAATAGGGGCAAAACCAGGTGTTGAGGGGTGTAAGAGTTGTCGAATCAACAACAAGTTAGATTGACCGCCTGGGCTCATAACCCAAAGGTCGGCTTCATCCAGATCGGCGCAATCTAGTTCGACCGCAGCACGCTCGAAAGCTATCCACCGGGCCCAAGATCCCGGCCCAAGATAAGCCTGTCACCAACGACTCTTAAAGTACTTACGCAGCCACCTAAGACCTGTTAAGTCGTTGCAAATACTCATTAACGCCAGTCTGAAAAAGCTGGCGTCGTATACAGTCGCAGTAGCGCAGCCTCGGTTCGTAAAAAGTAGAAAGCCATAGGGAGCGGCGTATTCCCGACTGAACTCCAGGCGAGCCGAGAGTTGCTTTCCGTCCCAAACCTCGGTAGTGTGGTGGGCGAGCGTCCCACGGAAAGGTGAAACCCTCTGAAACCCGCGTGAAACCCGATCTTTGGTTTTTCATGAATTTACAGTGTCTTAGGGTCGCTACCTGTGCGCTGTAAGTCTTTCGTTTTACGTTTTCAGGCGGGTTCGAATCCCACTCTCTCCGCCAGTTCTTATCATTCAACCGGACCGATGCCTGGGACGTTGAACTCCAAGAAAAGAGTCGGAGGCGTCACCGCGATGCGGGTGCATGCGGAAGGTTCTCGGGTGATTGAAAGTGGACAGAAGTGATTTCACCCCCAATGTTTGATGCTTCCAACAGCGCCCGGCTCGCGGGGCTCTCCCAGATGGTCGGCAATACGCCATTGCTGGAGATCTCGTTCGAATTTCGCGGGCGGCAACGTGTGATCTATGCCAAGTCCGAGCAGCTGAACCTGACGGGCAGCATCAAGGACCGCATGGCGCTGCACATTCTGAGGGAGGCGTATCGAAGCGGGCAACTCCATTCGGGCGACACGATTGCCGAGGCTACCAGCGGCAACACGGGAATCGCGTTTGCCGCCATTGGCCGCGCTCTCGGTCACCCCGTCAGGATATTCATGCCGGACTGGATGAGTCGCGAGCGCAAGGACCTGATCATGAGCTATGGGGCCGAGATCGTGCCGGTCAGCCGCGAGCAGGGAGGATTTCTAGGCAGCATCCGCATGGCGGAGGAATTTGCGGCCAGCCGTCGAGATGTGTTCCTGCCTTGCCAGTTCTCAAACGATGCCAACGCCGAAGCGCACGAAACCACGACCGGACCGGAGATCTGGCAGCAATTGGAAGACGCCGGACGCGCGCCCGACGCGTTTGTCGCCGGGGTTGGCACGGGCGGCACGGTAATGGGCGTGGGGCGGTTTCTGCGGCGCAAGAATGACAAAATCAGGGTTCATCCTGTCGAGCCCGCGGAGTCCCCAACGCTCTCCTTGGGGCGCAAGGTCGGCAAACATCGCATCCAGGGGATTTCGGACGAATTCATTCCTCCCATCATGGAACTGGCGGCCCTGGATGGAATCATGGCGGTGCCGGACGGCGATTCGATCCTGATGGCGCAGAAACTCGCATCGAGGCTGGGTTTGGGAGTCGGAATTTCGTCCGGGTGTAATTTTCTGGCGGCGGTCAAGGTGCAGGAAATATTGGGGGATGCGGTGGTGGTGACGGTATTTCCCGACGACAACAAGAAGTACTTGAGCACCGACCTGATGAAGGAGGAACCGATTCGCGACGGATACCTCGCGCCCAGCGTTGAACTGAAAGGCTTGTCGGCTCTGCCCCGCATTTGTGCCGCTTGCGGTCGCGGCGACTGACTTCGAAAGAACCTGGTTCCGGTTGTCCCACGGCGTAGTCGCCCCGTCTGGCCCTGGTCTTCCGTGATCTCGGAAGGCTCCTCCCCAATTGCTACCCTTAGCAGTGGAGTTCTAGGAGGGCCCTTGCCCGCGACTGCTCAGAAATCCGCTCAGCCATCCGTTCGCCAATCCGCTCCCCAATCCGCTCGCCAATCGACTATCAAGATTCTCTACGCCGAGTCGGACGAACCCACTCTCACCGCCCAAGCCGAGGAAATGCGCAAGGTTGGACATGGCGTGACGACGGCTCTCAACCGCCAAGCCGTGCAGGAAGCCCTGCGCCGCGATGCCTTTGACCTCGTCATCCTTGGAGCCACGTTGTCCAGGGACGATCGCCATCACCTTCCTTACATGGTCAAGAAGGCCCACGAAGGGACGAAGGTTTTGGTGATGCATGCCGGTACCCACCATCACGAGGTGGACGCCGCCGTCGACTCCAACCTGAGCATGCACCTGATCCTCGAGCGGATCGCCACCCTGCTTCAGCCCACAGACGTGGACTAACCGCCAACCAACACTTCTGCCACAAGAAAAATAAGGTCTGGCGGGGTGGAGAGAGAGGGCCCCGCCAGACCACTTCCAGTCCCAGGCTACTTGCCATCATTCTCGCCGTCCCGAGCGGAGCTGTTGTCACACCCGTGTCAACTTGTCGTCACATTTTTCAACTGCTTTTTTCGGGGGCCGATCGCGAAAACTTAAAATGGGCCGCCAGCCAAGAAGCGGTGACGTTTCCTTGGCTATCGGCCCATTCGATCCGGACTGGGATCGGAGGTGATACTTCCATCGTAGCCCCTCCGGTTGGGTTGTCAAGAGCCAACTTCCCATGCCCGTGGGCGCCCATTTGGAAAAAATCAGCCCCAGTCGTGCTCGGAATCATTGACACTTCCCTCGCCACGGTGTACGTTAATTAGTTTTCAAAGCGGCTCTTCTTCTTCAAGGCAGAAACAGCCAGCAGGATCAGCAAGGACTCGATCGTCGGTTCGATCGTCGATTTGATCATCAGGAAATGGAACAGACACTCCACCAACTAGGCGGATTACTGCTCGGAGCCGTGCCCACGGTCATCCTGCTCGGGACGCTTTACATTCTTTACACTTTTCTGGTCCATCGGCCGCTCACCGCCGTCCTCGCCGAGCGCCGCAGCCGGACCCAGGGGGCCATGGAAAAAGCGCGCGCCGATATCGCCGCCGCCGAGGCCCGCACCGCCGATTACGAGCAACGCCTGCGCGAAGCCCGCCAGAAGGTGTTCAAGAACCAGGAAGCCCGCCGCCAGCAGGCGATCCAGTCCCGCAGCCAAGCCGTGAATCAAGCCCGCGCCCGGGCCCAGGAACAAGTCAAGCAGGCCCGCGCCGGCATGCAAGCGGATATGCAGCAAGCCATGGCGAAGCTGCAAGCGGACGCGGCCCGGCTTGCCAGCGACATCGTGCGCACCGTGCTGCGCCCCGTGGCATCGCCCAGTCAGGCCGGTGGCCAATGAGAATGCCTTGTCTTGGCCTTGTATCAGGGCATCGCTTTAGCGATGCCATAAACTCGCGATTAACCGCCGCTTCAGGGGCTGGCCAGTGGGCTGGCCGGCGAAAGATGGCGGGATTCCTCCGCCCGCTGCCGGTTGTCGCATTGTTGGTCTTCGTGTCGCTGTTTACTGCGCAGTCTGCCAACGCGCAGGAACCATCCGGGGCGCAGCCTTCCGCCCAGGCTAGCCAACCGACATCGGCAGAACCCGCAAAGATAGAAGACAAGCAAGCCGCCCCCGAGCAGAAGAGTATCGGTGGACAACTGGCCGAGGAGACCCGTGAAGCCACCGGAGCGGAAGAGGAAGAACACGCCGACCTCAAGCATGCCGCCCCCATCCGTTGGCTGGCCCGTAAGACAGGTCTGAGCGTGCATGGGGCACATCTCCTGCTGATTTCTATAAACTTCGCCATCATTGTGGTTATCGTGTTCTGGGCCGTGCGCAAGTTCGTGCCCGGCGTGTTGCGCAACCGGAGCGCAGCCATCCAGCGGGCTTTGGAAGAGGCGCGCGCCGCCAGCCAAGACGCGAGTCGCCGTTTAGCGGACATCGAGAATCGTCTGCGTCAGTTGGATGTGGAAATCGGGCGGATGCAAGCCACTGCGGAAAAAGAAGGCGACGCCGAGGAAGTTCGCATCCAGCAAGCCGCGGAAGAGGATATGCGCAAGGTAGTGGTCGCCGCCGAACAGGAAATCGCCGCCGCTGCCAAGCAAGCCCGCCGCGAATTGACCACGCACACCGCCGACTTGGCTCTCGCCCTCGCCCGCCAGCAGATCAACGTCGATTCCAATACCGACCAGGTTCTGGTCCGCACGTTCGCCGCGAAGCTGGCTGTGCCCGCCTCGCGCAAAGACGATGACGGCGGAAAGGACGGCCGCTAGCCATGGCTTCCGTCGTCGGCACCTACGCCCGCGCCTTCGCCGATGTGGTCATGAAGGCCAGCAACCAGCTCGATCCCGCGCGCGCCCTCCTGGAATTGCACAGCGTCGGCGCCCTGCTGAAGGAAAGCGATCAACTGCGCCGCGTGCTGGAAAACCCTTCCATTCCCGGAGACCGCAAGCGCGCCGTTCTGGACGCCATCACCGCGCGCCTGGGCGCTATCCGGCAAGTGAGGAATTTTGTTGCCGTACTTACCGATAACCGAAGGCTGCCGCTGTTCGGCGAAATCCTGAAACAGGTGGAACAAGAATTGAACGACCGCCAGGGCTTCGCGGAAGCGCAGGTCAGCACCGCTCGGCTGCTGGGCGACCCGGAAAAGCAGATGTTGGAAGCCGAGATCGCAAGAATGACCGGCAAGAAAGTCCGAGCCAGATACGAACAAGATGCCTCGCTGCTAGGCGGAGCGGTCGTGCAGGTAGGCAGCACCATCTACGACGGTTCCGTAAAAGGGCAGTTGGAAAAAATTCGGGAGCGGTTGGTGAGTTAGCCGTCAGCTATCAGCTCTCAGCTTTCAGTTAAGGCGCTGATATGCAGGTTGAAACTGACAGCTGAGAGCTGAGAACTGATTTTATGGCACAAATCAAAGCAGACGAAATTACGCAATTAATCCGCGAGCAAATCGAGAACTACGAATCGAAGATCGCAGTCGACGAAGTCGGCACCATCATCACCCTCGGTGACGGCATCGCCCGTGTCTACGGCCTCGACAAGGTCATGGCCGGAGAACTGCTCAGCTTCCCGCACGGCGTCGCCGGCATCGCCATGAACCTGGAAGAAGATCAGGTTGGCGTGGTCATCCTCGGCGAATACACCGAGATCAAAGAGGGCGACGAAGTTAAGCGCACCGGCCGCATCATGAGCGTGCCCGTCGGCGACGCCCTGATTGGCCGCGTCGTCAACTCGCTGGGGCAGCCGATTGACGACAAGGGTCCGATCTCGACCGACAAGTTCATCCCGCTGGAGCGCCTGGCTCCCGGCGTCATCGCGCGCCAGCCCGTGCGCGAGCCCATGGCCACTGGACTCAAGGCCATCGACTCCATGATCCCCATCGGCCGCGGACAGCGCGAACTCATCATTGGCGACCGCCAGACCGGCAAGACCGCCGTTGCCCTCGACACCATCATCAACAGCAAGGGCAACGACCTGATCTGCATCTATAACGCCATCGGCCAGAAGCGCTCGTCGATTGCGCAGGTGGTCAAGATTCTCGAAGATGCCGGCGCCATGGAGTACACGATTGTGGTCGCAGCTTCGGCTTCCGAACCCGCACCCATGCAGTACATCTCTCCGTACGCGGCATGCGCCATGGGCGAGTTTTTCCGCGATGCGGGACGCCATGCCCTCTGTATCTACGACGATCTTTCCAAGCACGCCGCCTCCTATCGCGAGATTTCGCTTTTGCTCCGCCGTCCCCCCGGCCGCGAAGCCTATCCCGGTGATGTTTTCTATCTCCACTCGCGTCTGCTGGAGCGCGCCGCTAAGCTCAGCAACGCGAACGGCGGAGGATCGCTTACCGCGCTCCCCGTGATCGAGACCCAGGCGGGCGACGTTTCTGCCTACATTCCGACTAACGTGATTTCGATTACCGATGGCCAGATCTATCTGGAAACCGATCTCTTCAACCAAGGCGTCCGCCCCGCCGTGAACGTGGGACTTTCGGTAAGCCGCGTCGGCGGCAGCGCGCAAATCAAGGCCATGCGCCAGGTAGCGGGAACCCTAAAGCTGGAACTGGCGCAGTACCGCGAACTCGCCGCCTTCGCCCAGTTCGGCAGCGATCTCGACAAAGCCACGCAACAGCAACTCAATCGCGGCAAACGGTTGGTGGAACTACTGAAGCAGAACCAGTTCTCGCCACTCTCCTTCTCGAAGCAGATCCTGATCATCTTCGCCGGCACCAGCGGAGCGCTCGACGACATGCCGGTAGAACAGGTGCGCGACTTCGAGATAGATATGTACAAGTACGTGGAGACCGCGAATCCCGGCCTGTTGAACACGATCATGGAAAAGAAGATTCTGGACGACAATTTGAAAGCGGAAATCGCCAAAGTAATCAAAGAAGCAAAACAGCAGTTTGTGGATGCAAGGCAAGCAGTAGCGAAATAGTTTTGTAGAGACGCGGCTTGCCGCGTCTCCTGCGTTGAGAGATCGAGACGCGGCAAGCCGCGTCTCTACAAAGAATGGCAAACGTTCTCGACATTCGGCGCCGTATCCGCAGCGTGGTCAACACGCGGCAGATCACCAAGGCCATGAAGACCGTCTCGGCGGCGAAGTTGCGCCGCGCGCAAGAGGGCGCCCTGGCCGCGCGTCCCTATTCGCAGATGCTCACCAACGTTCTCAAATCGCTGGTGTCGCGAGCCGATATCTACGATCCCATCACCGGAGAGCCGCGTCATCCTCTGCTCGCCGAGCGCCCGGAAAACAGCATCCTGCTCATCGTCGTTACCGGAGATAAGGGCCTGGCCGGGGCCTTCAACACCAATATCCTGAAGATGGTTTCGAAATTCATCGAGTCGAAGCCAGAACAAAATATCGACGTCGAATGCATCGGACGCAAGGGCCGCGACTTCATGCGCCGCCGCTACCCGATGGCGCCAGAGCGGGCCCCTGTCGATGGAGCGACGGGCGTCTCGCCCGTCCAGCCGGGTTCGGAGGCTGCTCCGCCGCGCGCCGGTCGCGTGCAGATCGTCGGCGAATATGTCGGAGTTCTTGGCAAGGTCGAACACAATTTCGCGGCCACTCTGAGTGAGAGCGTGATTGCCCGCTACACCCGCGGCGAGATTGACGGCGTCTACATTCTCTTCAACGAATTCAAGTCGGTGATCGCGCAACGCCTCGTCGCCGAGCGTCTGCTGCCCATCAAAGAGATCGGCGAAGTCGACGTCCTCATGGCGGAAGAGGCTTCGGAAGAGGAACGCAAGCGGCGAATCGAAGCGGCGAAGTCGGCCCACGTCGGTCTGCGTCCAATCGATACCAGCGCCGTCGATGAGGCCGCCGCCAAATTCGGGGCTTCGCCCGTCGATTACATCTACGAGCAGCCGCCCGAGCAGCTTTTCGGGGGCATTCTGCCGAAGTATCTCGGCATCCAGATTTTTCACGCGCTGCTGGAGTCCGTAGCCGCCGAGCACGCCGCCCGCATGACGGCTATGGATGCGGCCACCAACAACGCCAGCGACATGATCGATTCGCTCACGCTGGTCATGAATCGCGCGCGCCAGGCCAAGATCACGAAAGAAATTATCGAGATCGTAAGCGGAGCGGCAGCGCAGTAAGTCGGCACTTAGCAATTAGCATTTAGCAAAATCTTTGAGTTCCAAGCTAAGTGCTAACTGCTAAGTGCTAATTGCCGGGTTTTGAGGTCTTATGTCAGAAAATATCGGACACGTAATCCAAATCGCGGGCCCCGCCGTCGACGTGCAGTTTACCGAAGCGGCGATGCCTCCCATTTATCAGGCGCTTCGCGTGGTTAGCGAGGGCTTTACCGTGCCTTCGCCCATCAACGTCATTCTCGAGGTGCAGCAGCATTTAGGCGAAGGCCGGGTGCGCTGTGTCGCCATGGAAGCCACCGACGGTATGGTGCGCGGCATGAAGGCCGTCGATCAGGGTGGACCGATCTCGGCTCCCGTCGGCCGTGGCACGCTGGGCCGCGTGATGAACGTCATCGGAGAACCGGTCGACAATCTCGGTCCCATCGACTTCGTAAAGAGGATGCCCATTCACCGTCTTGCGCCCGCGTTCGATGAACAGTCGACCACCGCGGAAATGTTCGAGACCGGGGTGAAAGTGGTGGACCTCATCCAGCCCTTCTTGAAAGGCGGAAAGATCGGCCTCTTCGGCGGCGCCGGCGTGGGCAAGACCGTCGTTATCATGGAGCTCATTAACAACGTCGCCAAGCAGCACGGTGGATTTTCCGTGTTCGCCGGAGTCGGCGAGCGCACCCGTGAAGGCAACGACCTCTGGCTGGAAATGAGCGAGTCGGGAGTCATCAAACCCGGCAAGCCCGCCGAATCGAAAGCGGCGTTGATCTACGGCCAGATGACCGAGCCTCCCGGAGCGCGTCTCCGAGTAGCGTTAACCGCTCTAACCGTGGCCGAATATTTCCGCGATGAAGAAGGCTCCGACACCCTTCTGTTCATCGACAACATCTTTCGTTTCACCCAAGCAGGATCTGAAGTCTCTGCGCTTTTGGGCCGCATGCCCAGCGCCGTCGGTTATCAACCCAACTTAGCGACGGAAATGGGTGAGTTACAAGAGCGAATTACTTCGACTAAGAAAGGATCGGTAACTTCGGTGCAGGCGATTTATGTTCCGGCGGACGACTTGACCGATCCAGCCCCGGCGACCACGTTTGCTCACCTGGATGCCACGACCGTGCTTTCCCGCGCGCTTACGGAGATTGGAATTTATCCGGCGGTCGATCCGCTGGCTTCCACTTCTCGAATTCTCGATCCTCGCATTGTCGGGCAGGAGCATTACGATGTGGCGCAGATGGTCAAGAAGACGCTGCAGACGTACAAGGACCTCCAGGACATCATTGCCATTCTGGGCATCGACGAACTGAGCGAGGACCAGAAGCTGACGGTGGCGCGGGCGCGCAAGATCCAAAAGTTCCTCTCGCAGCCGTTCTTTGTGGCCGAGCAATTCACGGGCACTCCAGGACGCTATGTGAAGATCGCCGACACGGTGAAAGGTTTCCGCGGCATCGTGGAAGGGAAGTACGACGACATCCCGGAGCAGGCGTTCTATATGAAGGGAACGATCGACGAAGTGGTCGAGACGGCGGAAAAGATGAAGGGGACTGCAGCTTAGGGCAGCAGTTAGCACTTAGCCAGTATGGACAGCCGCCGGATGCTAACTAAGAACTGAGAACCGGGAACTGAGAACTGTGGATAATACTTTCCAACTCGAAATTGTGACTCCCGCCAAACTGGTGGTGAAGGACGCGGCGGAGGAAGCGCAGATCCCGGGGTTGAGCGGGTATCTGGGGATTCTTCCCGGACACGCTCCGTTGATTACGGAGCTTGGCGTCGGTGCGATTACTTATCAGGCGAGCGGAGTGACGCACACGCTGTCGGTAGCTTGGGGTTTTGCGGAAGTGCTGCCCGACAAGGTGACGATTCTGGCCGAAGCCGCTGAGCGTCCGCAGGAAATCGACGTAGAGCGCGCGCAAAAATCCAAAGACCGCGCCGAAGAGCGGCTGAAGAGCAACGATCCTCAGGTGGATTACACGCGCGCGGAAGACGCTTTGCAGCGCGCGGAAACGCGGCTGAATGTTGCGAAAGAAAAGTAGCGGAGATACCCGGCGCTCAGGGCTGGAGGCCGCATTCTCGTAGCCTACGCGGCCCCGATCGGCTGCGCTCGGGGCGGGCTCTAACGTCGCTTCTTTCCCGAAAACATTGAAGTCCACGCGCGGCGTGGCCGTCCGGCGCCCCTTTTCGACAATAACTCTGAAAATGTTTGTACTATATCTGCATTGTTAAGGACACGGAAAAATTCGCGTCCGCTGTGCGATTTTTCTTGACACCAATCGCGAACTGGCCATAATGAGTGACGCTGGTGTGGGCTGTACGGTCAGACTCTTCCCCTTCTAATAATCCGTCGTCAGACTTCCTCAAGAAGCAAGGGACTGTTGTGGAAAGAACCCGTCCGCAAACGAGTTTGGTGACCGGTTTTCTCAGACCCAATAGGAACCTTGTGTGTCTCAACGGGAACCAGGACCTCCGTGCCGTGCGGAGTCAACTTCAACCAGGAACACCAGGTTTTTTGGGAGGGTAAATTATGAAGAAGCATGTGTTTGTAGCGGTGTTGATTGTGTGTGTCATGTCGTTCGTCGGTCTCCCCGCTGCGCAGCAGGCCCAAACGGCCGGAGCTCCGAAAGGGGCCATGAGTGATAAGACCCAGGCCGGAAGCATGGGGCCCGGAACAGTCGTTGAAGTCCCATGGAGCGACTTCTCGTACGCTCCGACGGCCGCTCAGATCGAGGCTCACGAACAGGTGCTGGCCGCTAAGTCGAAGCATCTGGCGCCTCCGCTCGGACCGCACACGACTGCGGCGGATGTGGCGCGCCCCGGCGGCCCCCCAACGGATGTCTCGGTTCAGCAAGCTTCGCCGGACTACGTCGCCACCACCTTCACCGTTTTCAAGAAAAGTTTGATCAATTCGCTATGTTCGGGGTGCGCGCAATCGACCGTGAATGAGCCGTCGGTGGCGAACAGCGGCGAACAAGTCGTCGAGACGAGCAACTGGAACATCGCCTACAGCCACAACGGGGGCGCCACCTGGTTGAATCAGGATCCCTACACGCTCTCGCCCGGGTACTGCTGCGACACTGAGGTCGTCTACGACCAGGAACGCGACGTGTTCATCCTGCTCCTGCTGGACTACACATCGGAGGGGGCCTCGACCAACGGCCTTACGCTGTCGGTCGCGCGCGGCTTGACCCCGGCTACATGGTGCACCTACAAGTTCACCGGAGCAAGCTTTGGCGAAGGGTCGACTGACACGCTGGACTACCCGAAGATCGCGCTCTCGAACAACAACCTGTTTCTCACGTGGAACGATTACCCGCCGAATGCGGGCTTTGCGGCTTCAGGGCTCGCGCGAATGCCGCTCGACGCCATGGCCAATTCTTGCGCGGGCTTCGGCTTCAGCTACCTGACTCGCAGCACCGAGTTCACGTTTGCGCTGGCGCAGCAGAAGAGCTCCCACGATCAGTTCTACTGGGTCTCGAACTTGTTCAACGACGGCACGGTCAATGGCCAGAACGAGCGTATCTTCTGGTGGGCCGACAACAGCGGGTCCTACTCCTGGGTCACGAGAGGGATCAACGCGTACAACGCCAGCCCCGTCGCATGCGGCTCGCCGAACTGGTGCAGCCGGCTCGACGCTAGGTATGAATCGCCGGTGATCATACCTGCCGAGTATCGAGCCCAAGCCAACTCGGCCTTCGCGGGCGACGACATTCTCGAAGTGGCGATGCAGGCGGGTCCGAGCTCATTCAGCGGCGGCAACAACTACATCGTGTTCAACTACTTCAAGCTGCATTCGCTCGCCTACATCGGCAACGACCAGTTCTACAACCCGTCTGTGACCATGGCGTACGCGGGATGCGCGGTGAACGACAAAGGCTACGTCGGCTGCTCGCTTTCGTGGGGACTGAACGCCCCTGGCGGAGCCATCGTCTTGCAGGACAACGTCAATCCGACCCAGCCATGGGGCTACGACTTCCTTGTGGGCGGCATCAGCGGAGCAAGCGGTTGGGGTGACTACAACTTTACCAATCCCTGGCACCCGGGCGGCGGACCCTTCGAGACGGTCCTCTGGAACGTGAACGGCAGCACGGTCAAGCCGTACTACGTCGTCTGGGGACGGGGAAGCGACACGAACGACTACAACCGCTGGAAGGCCAAATGACCGAGCCCAGCCGCTGATTTGAACGGCCGTCGAGGGCCGGACCTCCCGGGGTCCGGCCCTTTGCACGAGTCGCCATCCGCCACGCGGCCAAATGCGGCTCCGCCGCAGGTCGGGCCAAGGCTTTCCACAAAGGGTGAAGATCAGCCACACGGTTGTCAACGGCAGGACACCCTCAACCTGAGGCTAATGTAACCGTCGTTTTTGACGTTTCGTCAGCTGGACGCTCGGCGTGATCGAGGCCATGATCAAGGCCGGATTCCAGCCCTTCAGCGCGACGCAGAGCCGCACGCGATCGCGGGCAAGGGCGACTTCACCAAGCATCTCATCCGTTTCCGGCATTCCGACGTCGGCCCGCGGGTGCCCCGTCCTTGCGCGTTTTTTGCGCAAGGGTGGGATTCCACGCCCCTGGAGTCCGCTCTGCTACACTTTCCAGTCTCCTTCTTTTCTCAGGCAGTCGCGAGCGAGGCAATCATGGCTATTCAGCGGGTGGGAGTGATCGGGGCAGGCACCATGGGCAATGGGATTGCCCACGTGTCGGCGCGCTGCGGGTTCAACGTGGTGCTGTGCGACGTGGAACAGCGATTCCTGGATCGGGGACTGCAGACGATTGCGAAGAACCTGGATCGCGAAGTGGCCAAGAACAAGATCGCGGCGGGCGACAAGGCGTCCACGCTGGGGCGAATTACGGCGGTGGTCGATCGCGCGAAACTGGCGGATTGCGACCTCGTGATCGAGGCGGCGACGGAAAAGTTTGAGGTCAAGGCGGAGATTTTCCGCGACCTGGATCGCATGATGCAACCGGAGGTGATTCTCGCCACGAACACGTCTTCGATTTCGATCACGAAGATCGCGGCGCTGACCGGGCGCGCCGACCGGGTGATTGGGATGCACTTCTTTAATCCGGTGCCGGTCATGAAGCTGGTTGAAGTGATTCGGGGCCTCGCGACTTCGCAGGCCACGTTTGAGACGGTGCGCGAGCTGGCTGTGAAATTGGAAAAGACGCCCGTGGAGGTGAATGACGCTCCGGGATTTGTGTCGAACCGGGTGCTGATGCCGCTGCTGAATGAGGCGATGTACGCGCTGATGGAGGGCGTGGCCACGGCCGAGGCGGTGGATGAGGTGTTCAAGCTGGGCATGGCGCATCCCATGGGGCCGCTGACCCTGGCGGATTTCATCGGGCTCGACGTGTGTCTGGATGTGATGCGGGTGCTGCAGGATGGGCTGGGGGACCCGAAATACCGGCCTTGTCCGCTGCTGATCAAGATGGTGGATGCGGGCTGGCTGGGACGCAAGAGCGGGCGCGGGTTTTACACGTATTCGTAAAAATACGGGGAATATGACGACAGCCTCGAGCGGAATTCTTCCCAAAGGAAGATCGGGCGGCGACAGCTTCTATTACTTGCTGGCGGTGCTGTCGGGAGCGCTGGCGGGATGGTTAGACATCAAAGTGGGTGATTTGCTGCTGACGGCCATGGTGGTGCTGGCGGCGAACATCCTCCTTGGAATCCTGAGTCCGCGAAGACCGTGGCGCTGGGTTGTTCTGGTCGGAGTGTTTGTGCCGGTGGTGGAATGGCTGGCGTATTTCTTTCTTTCGCAGAAGCCGGAGCGGGCGCAGATCTACGAATCGTTTCTGGCGTTTCTGCCGGGAATTGCAGGCGCGTACGGCGGAGCCGCGGGGCGCGATGTGGTGGACAAGTTGTTTGCCGGGAAGTGAGCGCCAGTGTTCCCGTAGCGACGCGGCTTGCCGCGTCTTCGCCTGCACCTCCACGCCTGCACCTCAAGTGACTTGCCGCAGGAGACGGGGCAAGCCCCGTCTCTACCGACGGGCCGTTTCCCCAAAGGTACCGGCTGCTGAAAAACTGTTCCCGTTTCCACAGCCGCTGGGGGTAAGCTACGGTTATGGGAGTGTCGGTGTCGGTGCTCGCTAGCGGCAGTCGTGGGAACTGTGCGCTGGTGGCGACGAGTACAACGCGCATTCTGGTGGATGCCGGGCTGTCGGGCCGCGAAACTTGCAAGCGGCTGCGCGCGCTGGGCGAGCGCGCCGAGGAAATTTCCGCGATCCTGATCACGCATGAACACTCCGACCATGTTGCCGGCCTGCAGCGGCTGGCGACAAAACTGAACGTGCCTGTTTTCCTGACCGCGCCGACCCATCAGGCCTGGAGCCGGGCGGTGCGTGACCAGCAGGGCGCGGTTCCCGAGCTGCCGAAATCCGAACATTTCTCCGCCGGCCGGGGCTTTCGCGTGGGCGATATCGAGGTCATGCCCTTCACGATTCCGCATGACGCCGCCGATCCGGTGGGCTTCACCTTTCGCGCGGAAGGCGTCAAGGTTGGATTTGCCACCGATCTCGGCTACATGCCGGCCAGTGTGCGCGACCATCTGCGGGGCTGCAGCCTGCTGGTGATGGAATCGAATCACGATGTGGAGATGCTGCGCTCGGGACCGTATCCGTGGTCGGTGAAGCAGCGGGTGATGAGCCGGGTAGGGCATTTGTCGAATGACGCGCTCGCCGAATTCTTTTCCAGCGATTATGATGGGGGAGCGGAATACGTAGTTTTGGCCCATTTGTCGGAACAGAATAACCATCCTGAAATCGCGCGGGCGGCGGCGGAGCAGGCGCTCGGCGGTCGTCAGGGGCTGTGGCACAATCAGGTGCTGCTGGCGTCCCAGACGGAAGTTCTGGAAGCGATCCGGTTGTAGCCTCCGGTTTAGCCTTTTATGAGCGAATGTGTGGAACCGATCGTGGGGAAAATTCTTGCCGGATGGCGCTACGATATTTCCGGACTGGCTCCGGAGATGCGCGGGGACTACGAACTGCATTTTGCCGATTGCGAGCACTGTCGCAGCCGCCAGAAACTGAACCGCATCATCGATATTTCTCTGATTGTGCTGGCGTCGGCCTCGGCCGTCGCGTTTCTGCTGGCGTTTGCGCTGATCCGCTATTTTGGGCCGCGCCACGCTGTCTGGCTGGAGGTAGGCGCGCTCGGGGGCTTTGCGCTGTCGGCGCTCATCTGGCTGATCGTGGCCGTGGCGACTCCCGCGCCCATGGCGGTGGTGGATGCGGCCAAGCTGGGCGCGCGACACGTGCATGACCGCCTGCCCCCGGAGATTCGCGAGCGCCTGCCCGAAGAAATACGAGCGAAGCTCACGGGATCGTGATCGCCTCATAGCGGCCACGGCTTCGGGTCGCCGATCTCGCTGACCCTGGTTAGTGCAATAGCGGTTGACCGGCGGACGGCTTCGGGATAAAGTTTCAGAGGTCAGGGTTCCGTTCTGCCCCCCGCCCTGATTTGCAAACCCTGATTTACATGCGCTCCGCTTGTTCCAAACTCGCGCTTATTCTCTGTGTGCTTGCCGGTGTGGCGTGGGCGGCACCGCAATTTTCCGGGCAGAAGCGGGTCGGCCTCACCACCGGCGACCAGTGGGAACCGGCCGTGGCGGCCGACGGCTCGGGGCGAATCTACGTTCTTTACCCGCACTACGGGCGCGTGCCCAATTGCAAGGGTTGCCGCATCCCGACCATGCTGCTCGTCGCCAGCAACGACAACGGCAAGACCTGGCAGACTCCGCACGTGATGCTCGAAACAGGTGCGGGCCAGTTTGACGCCCAGATTGACGTGGACCCGGCCGACCGCCGCACCGTGTATGCGGCGTGGCTGCAGAATGGGAAACGCGCGGTGATGCTCGCCAAGTCGGTCGACTCCGGCGCGACGTGGGCGTTTACGATGGCGGTCCGCAGCGATGTCGAACTGGATAAACCGGCGCTGGCGGTGCGCGGCGCGAGCGTTTACGTGGCTTTTAATCATCAAGAAGAGGTGTGGGTGGCGGCCTCGCAGGATGGAGGGCGCAGCTTTACATCGACACGCGTCAATACTGAAAGCCGCCCGGGATGGTCCCTGCTGGGTGCGGCCACGGTCGATCCCGCGGGCAGCGTGTATCTGGCCTGGGCTTCCTACTCCAAGGCGGGAGGAGCGCGGGGCGCGGTGAATTTGTATATTGCGAAGTCGGCGGATGCTGGCAAGGGGTGGAGCGCAACCCTGCTCGATGTTTCAGCGGCGGCGCCCGGCTGCAAGGACGAGGAATGCGGTGAGGCGTATCTGGGCGCGCAGATCGCTCTAACCTCGGATGCCGCCGGGACTCTTTATGCGCTTTGGAGCGCGGGGAGCGCGCCCCTGGGGCCGCAGCGGATTTATTTCTCGTCATCGACCAACGGCGGCGAAAACTGGCTGCCGCGCATCAGCGTTTCCTACGCCGAGGCGGGAGTTGAACATGCTTTCCCGGCGATCGTGGCGGGAAACACTGGCGACGTCCGCGTCGCGTGGATGGATTCGCGTAGCTCTTCTCCTAACTCTCCGTATTGGAACACTTACTATCGGAGTTCGAGCAACGGCGGAGCCACCTGGGGAGAAGAGATTCGCGTTTCGGGCTACGTCCCGGGTTATCGGTATATCGGGAAGGAAGGTTTCCGTTTTCCCTTCGGCGACTATTTCTCGCTCGCCATCGACAACCACGGCGACACGCACGTGGTCTGGGGCGAAGGGCTGAACTATCAGTCTCCGGGATCGATCTGGCACGCCAGCGGACGGTAGAAAAGCAGGTCTAAGGTCTTAGGTGTCAGGAAATTCAACCGCAAGATTTTCCTAAGACCTAAGACCTGCTCTATTCAGTCGGTCAGCAAGCCACCCGTCAGCTCTCTGATGCGCTCGATGCGATGTTCGCGGCAATAGCTGGTCAGTTCCTCCACCAGCTTTTCCGTGGCCACCGGATCGAAGTAACTCGCAGTTCCCACTTGCACAGCGGTTGCTCCTGCCAGCATGAATTCCACTACGTCGGCGGGCGTGGCAATTCCGCCCATGCCGATCACCGGAATTTTCACGGCGTGAGCAGCGTCGTAAACCATGCGTAGCGCGATGGGCTTGATGGCCGGGCCGGAGAGGCCGGCGGTTACATTGGCGATTCTGGGTCGGCGCGTATCCGCGTCAATGGCCATGGCTAGAAACGTATTCACCAGAGAAACGGCGTCGGCGCCTGCTTCCTGGGCCACGTACGCCATCTGCGCGATCGAGGTGACATTGGGCGAGAGCTTAACAATAATCGGCCGCGACGACACGCGCTTCGCTGTCCGCACCACTTCATCGAGCAAGTGCGGATCGCTGCCGAAATGAATGCCGCCTTGAGCAGTGTTAGGGCAGGATACGTTGATCTCGTACGCCGCAATGCCCTCGCCTTGATTCAGGATCTCAATTGTATGTTCGTAATCCGCGCGGGTGTGGCCGAAGACGTTGGCGAACACGACGACATTCTTCTTCTCGCGCAACGCGGGAAGTTTTTCGGTGAGAAACGCCGATGCGCCGATGTTTTGCAACCCGATGGCATTCAGCATTCCGGCAGCGGTCTCATACAGGCGCGGCGGGGGATTTCCGGTCATCGGTTCCTTAGAGAGACCTTTGACGACCAATCCGCCAAGCCGGTCGAGATGCACGATGTCTTCGAATTCGATGCCATAGCCGAAGGTGCCGGAAGCGGCGATGATCGGATTCTTCAGGTCGATGCCGGCGAAGCTGACGGTCAAATCCGGATTGGCGATGGGCGTCATTCGGTTCCTCCGGCGGGCGCGGTGGCGGGAGCAGTAGTGGGCTGCGACGAGAGCGGCGTCGTGGAATGACGCGCCGGCGGCAGCGCCTCGGTCAGCACTCTTCCCGTGGCTTTGGCGGGTGCGTTGATTCCGAGCAACGAAGCGAGCGTTACCGCCAGATCGACCGGCTCGGCGTGCGTCCGGTAGATGCCGGGCTGAAAGGCGAGGCCATAGAAGGCGAGCGGCACATGGGTATCGTACGAGAAAGGCGTCGCGTGGTCGGTACCCTTCGTGATTCCGACGTTGAATGGAATGGGCACTCCCATCACATACCATCCGCCTTCGGGAGAGTAGCTGTGGGCGTAGCGGCGTCCGATTTCCGTGGCCGGAATCTCTCCGCGCGCCAGTTGCGACTTGGTAAAGTATCCGGCCAATCCCACTTGCTTTATGGCTTCGCCCGCGTCGGCTTCGGCCTCGGCCTCCTTGTTGCCGGTCAAGACGCCTGCGAACGCGTCTTCGTTCAGCCAGGCCAGCGGGTAATCGAGATCGAGCACGTAGTCGGCTTTCTTCGCATATTTTTTCGAGAGCAGGGAATTGATTTGCGCGCGCAAGGCTTTTGCATCGAGATTGGCAGCAGGCAGGCGAAGCGTTTTCGCGAAATCAGGCAGAGGCGCGATGCCATGATCGGCGGAAAGCGCCATCCACACGTTAGCCATCCCAACCTGATGGCCGAGGAAGTCGAAGAACTCCGCCAGTGACCGGTCGAGTTCGAGCGCCATGCTGCGCATTTGCGGCGAGTCGGGGCCAACCTGGTGTCCGAGAATATCGTTGGCCGAAAGGCTGATCACGAGCAGGTCGGTCGCCGGGCCCGCGCCCAGCTTTTCGTACAGAACAAGTTCCTTGGCGAATTCCAACTGGTAATCGTTGGCGAAAGGAGTGGAGCCGACGACCTCGTAGAAGCCGGCAGGGGCGCCGTCTTTACCGTTTCGCGGCGCGGTCGAACCGAGCACGGTTCCGTCGCTGTCTTTGTCCCGCCACTCGCGGTTTAAGAATTTCTCCGCGCGATGGCTGCCGTTGAAATTGCGCACCCACTCGGGAAGGTCCGGACGGTAGTAGGTGGAGGTGATCCAGTCGCCGCTTTTGGGATCGATCCAGTAAGCGGCATCTCCGGAAAATCCCGCAGGCAACACGGCCGCGCGATCTTTCAGCGAGATGGCGAACACGCGGGCTTTGCCGCCCGTGGCCAGTTTCAATTCGTCCCCAAGCGTATCGCTCAAGAGGTTGTGGGGTGATGCGCCTGGCCCAGTCTTGCCGCCACCGACGAGTTTCGTGGCGTCGTCTTCGACCGACGTTACCCGCTTCTTTTTCTGCGGGTCCCACCATTCGTTGGCCACGATGCCGTGTCCGCTGGTGTAACTTCCGGTGAAGAGGGTGGCGTGCCCGGGAGCGGTGCGGGTGTTGGCGTAGTCGTAGTTGCAGTCGGTGAAATAAGCGCCGCGATCGAGAAACACGCGGAATCCTCCGTCGCCGAACTGGTCGCGATAGCGCTCCAGGTAGTCGCCGCGGAACTGGTCGATCACGATGACGACAACCAGCTTGGGACGGGCGTTGTAAGCGGACGCAAATGCGCCCGGGATCAAGCCGAGCAATGCCAGCGCTGCCAGCGCCAGGCGCAGGATACGGGGGAGTTTCATCGCGAGCTAGTTTACAGCAGAAGACCTTTAACGCGGAGGGCGCGAAGAGCAACGCAAAGATCGCTGAGAAAAGAAGACCAAGAACCCTCTGCGTAGTCCTCCGCGTTGAAGGTTCTTGCCAGCGTTGGTTATGCCGACGGCGTGCACGGAACCGCACTTTTCAGCTAAAGTTGATGCACAATGCTCGATCTGAACTTTGTTCGTGACAACCTGGCGCTGGTGGAAGAAAAGCTGCGACAGCGCGGAATGAATCCGGCGGAAGTCTTGAAGGACTTTCGCACTATCGACGCCCAGCGACGGCAGGCGGTTACTGCGGCGGAAACTTTGCAGGCTCAACGCAATCGTGCTTCCGAGGAGATCGCCAAGCTCAAGAAGAGCGGGCAGGACGCCGCGGCACAGATCCAGGAGACCAAAGAACTGCGCGAACGAATTCAGGACTCCGAAAAGAAGGCGGCCGAGCAGGAAGCGCGCCTGCGCGAAATTCTGACCGCAATCCCCAATCTTCCCCACGCCAGCGTGCCGGTAGGGAAGAGCGAAACCGATAACGTGGAAGCGCGCCGCTGGGGCGCGCCGCCGCATTTCGATTTCAAGCCCAAGCCGCACTGGGAACTGGGCGAGCAGCTCGGAGTCCTCGACCTGGAGCGCGCCGCCAAATTGTCCGGCGCTCGCTTCGCCGTGTACTGGGCGCTGGGCGCGCGATTGGAGCGGGCTCTCGCCAATTTCATGCTCGATCTGCACACCGGAGAGCATGGATACACCGAGGTGCTCCCTCCGTATTTGGTGAACTCAGAGTCCATGTACGGCACGGGCCAGTTGCCGAAGTTCGCGCAGGATCTGTTTCGCGTGCCGCACGGCGAAAAAGATCTCTGGCTGATTCCGACGGCCGAAGTTCCGGTGACGAATCTCTATCGCGATGAAGTGCTCGACGCGGCGCGCTTGCCGGTTTCGCTGACTGCATACACTCCGTGCTTTCGCAGCGAGGCCGGATCGTACGGCAAGGATGTGCGAGGAATCATCCGCCAGCACCAGTTTCAGAAGGTGGAACTGGTGAAGTTCTCGCGTCCGGAGACTTCGTACGATGAACTGGAGAAGCTGACCCACAACGCCGAGACTGTGTTGCAGAAACTCGGCCTGCACTACCGCGTAGTGACGCTCTGCACCGCCGATATCGGATTCTCCGCCGCCAAGACTTATGACCTGGAAGTCTGGTTGCCGGGGCAGAATTTGTTTCGCGAGATTTCTTCGTGCTCGAACTTCGAAAGCTTTCAGGCGCGGCGGGCGAATATCCGCTACCGTCCCGAGGGCAAGAGCAAGACTGAATTCCTGCACACGTTGAACGGCAGCGCGTTAGCGGTCGGACGTACTTGGGTTGCCATCGTCGAGAACTATCAGCAAGCCGACGGCAGCGTGCGCATTCCGGAGGCGCTCCAGCCCTATATGGGCACGGACCACATACCAGCAAACGTCCCGTAGAGACGCGGCTTGCCGCGTCTCCCGCAGCGACCGAGATGGTGCGAGCGGAGACGGGGCAAGCCCCGTCTCTACCTGGCGGCAATCGGAGTTTTGCCATCGCGGTAATCGGAGATTTGATATCTCATGAATTCCCAAATACACTGGCAGCAACCCGAAGCTTCGGCGGCTGTTGAAAGCTCCGTCTCTCCCATGGGCGCGATCTGGCGCACAATCCGCGGATACATTCTTTGGTCGTATGAGCGGGGCAGCCTGCACTACGACATCATGGTCACGCTGATCCTGCTTTTTGTCTTTGTTTCGCCGCACTTCATCAACTACAAGGACAAACCGGTCGAGCGCATCCCGCATCTTACCGGCGTCGTCGTGGTTCCCGGTGACAAGGGCGAGCTGATCTATCAGATCCAGGCCTCGGCAGTGAATACGTCCGGGGGCGGCGACGTTCGCCGGCAGTTGGAGCAGATCATCGAGCCCATCTCCGGAGCGGTCAGCATCACCAACGTCGAAACGGTCAACGACCCTTCTGGACATCTGCAGAGTTACAAAGTCTGGGTGAAAAAAGAGTAAGAGGAAGGTTTCATGGTTTCAAAGTTTTCAAGGTTTCAGAGTTCATCGAGAGTTCATCGAGAGTTCATCAAATGAGAGCTGTGCTGAAAGCGCCTCTTTTCGGGATTCTGGTGGCCGCCTGGCTGTTGACGGCGCCCGCGTGGCCGCAGAGCGAATCTGGCGGACTGGATCACGTTCTCACCCAGATGGATGGCGTCGCCCGAAACTTCCGAACCACCGAGGCCAGTGTCGTCACCGACCAATACCAGAAGGTGATCGACGAAACCGAAACCCAGAACGGCAAGATTTATTTCCGGCGTGAAGGCGGCGAAATCCAGATGGCTGCCGACTTTGCCGAGCCCGACAAGAAGTACGTCATCTACAGCGGCGGCAAGGTTCAGGTGTACCAGCCGAAGATCGATCAGGTCAACGAGTACAATCCTGGCAAGAATCGTGGCGACGTCGAGAGCTTTTTGGTGCTCGGCTTCGGCGGCGGCGGGCACGACCTGCTCAAGTCTTACGACGTGAAGTTCTTGGGGCCGGAGACCGCCAACGGTGTCGCCACCGTGAAGCTGGAATTGATTCCGAAATCAACGCGTTTGCGAAACAATATCGCGCGCATCTGGCTCTGGATCGACTCGGCCAGGGGTGTCTCCGTGCAGCAGCAGTGGTTTGAACCGGGCGGGGACTACCGCCTGGCGAAGTATTCGAATATACAGATCAATCAAAAACTTCCGGAGAACGCCTTTAAGCTAAAGACCACCGGAAAGACGAAATTCATCTCTCCACAAGGGTAGTTGCCCGGTAGAGACGGGGCTTGCCCCGTCTTCGGGGCGCAAGCAAGGAAGACGCGGCAAGGAAGACGCCGCCAGCCGCGTTTCTACGCGTCAAATCTTGCCAAAGTCCGCGCCTACAGAAACAAGCTGAAAAAGACTGGCCGGGACGATATACTGCACCAAAGCCGCCGAAAGTGGAGTTTGCATGGCCAAAGTGTTCACCATCACCGTTCCTCCGGACATGTCTCGCAAGAGGCGTGAGCGCACCACCGACCCTCGCTACGTCGACGGTCAGAAGATGCTGGTCGAAGCGATGAAATATTTGGCAAAGGCCGATCCGGTCACCAATCGCGAGGCCATCGAACTGCTGTCCGAGCACGTCCGCACCCGTTTCCGCATGACCGACTCGCCGCTGAGCTAGAAGTACATCTCTAACGGACAAGTACAAAATGACCAAGGACCAGCTATGGGAGAAGTCGGAGGCGCTCTCTTGGCTGATCGTTCTCAGAAATCTAGAACGCGAACCGGAGCGAGAACTGCATCACACGCGGCGTGGTCAGGGTGCGCTGGAACTTGCCGAAGCCGGTGATATCCACCAGGTCTTCGTTACTCAGCGCGTTGGCCGCGTCGAATCGCACCGAGTTGGTGACGTTAAAGACTTCCCAGGAAAATCTTACCAGCCGGGTTTCGCTGAAGTTCCAAATCTTGTTGAGTCCCCCGTCGATGTCGAAAAAGCCGGGGCCGCGGAAATTGTTGCGCAGCCCAGCTTCGCCAGGGTAAGTGGCCCTGAAATTCGGAGTTGCACCACTGGGGGGCGCGGTAGGCGACGTACACGCACAGGTTATGTTGTTCTGGGGATTATTGAAAACCTCCGGGTCGCCGCTTGAATCATAGAAAACTCCTGTTTTGGGTTTTGCTCCCACCACAAAGGACGTGCCTTCCAATTCGAAATCGGTAGACCAGCCGGAACCGGCGCCTACGCTGAAGGGGAAGCCGCTGGTCCAACGGGCCAGGCCGCTCAATCCCCATCCGCCAAGTACTGAATTCATGAAACCGTTCGTGGAACTCCAGCGCCGGCCCTTGCCGTAGGGAAGGTCCCAGATGAAATTGGCGTTCATCTGCTGGGTGGTATCGAAGTCCGAAACTGCCCGCCATAAATTGGGAGACCACGCGTTAATCGCCTGGTTGTTATAGGCGACGCCGCCCACGGCTTCATATGAATTCACGCGTTCGGCGTTCGAACTGACATCGATAGACTTGGAATATACGTAATTCAAATCGAACTGAAGCCCCGCACTCATGGCATGACGCAGCGTCACTTGAAGACCGTTGTAGTTACTGTTGCTCCGTGTTTGCCAGGCGTAGAGCGAAGAGAACTGGTCTTGATAATACTGGAACGGAGTCTGGTTGGCTCCGGCACAAGCTGGGATGCAGAATGCATCCGCGGTTTCCAGTGCCGAGGTTTCGTTATACAGGTAACAATTGTAGAGGTCGTACATATTCTGGGTTGCGGTGGGATTAGGAAGTGGGGTACCCGGGGCACAGTTCGAGGCTCCGAGCGTCCCCCCTGCCTGCGGAAACATGTCCTGCCAGTACGGGATGTTGGCCATGGACGATTCCGAAGTGTAGGCCGCCGAAGCCTTGGAGAACATTTGAGCCGCCTGGAAATAGGACATACCGCTAGTGGGGTCAACCAGGTTGAGGGGTTCGGCCAGATCGACTTCCTGCAGCAGGTGACGCCCGAATCGCCCTGTGTAGGTCGTCTCCAACACGAAGTTGTGCGCGAATTCGCGCGTGAAGGAGAGATCCACCACGTGCGAATACGGTGTTTTCAGGTGGTCGTCGATGCCCCAGGCAATGGCCAAGCCATAGGTATACGGGTTGTTTGGAGGCGTGTAGGGAAACCCGCTGGGCGAAGGAGCAAGCAAGCCTGTGGCTTGCAAAACCGATTCTCCAGTCAAGCCGGTGTAACGCGGGGCAGTGTCCACAGTTTCAACTCCCGCGGGATTGCTGAAGGTGGAGGTCAATCCCCAGGAACCGTTGCGGTCGAAAGTGTTCACAACGCCTTCTCCGAAATGATCGAAGTAGAGGCCGTAGCCGGCACGGATGGAACTCTTGCCCGTACCGCCGAACAAACTGTGCCAGAATCCACTGGCTGCGTGGGGGGAATAGGCAATGGCGAAGCGGGGGGCTAGGTTCTTATAGTCCCAGGCCCAGTAAGGTTTGCCGCCGTTGGCTTTCCCGGAAAGCGCAAAAGTCAGATCGGGCTGCACCACATTGCCCTGCTCTGCGTTTTGCCAGCGGTTGGTAAACCACTGATGCATGTCAACCGTGGGCGCAACCTGATTGCCCGTGTTCTCAAAAGGAGGCTGCAACAGCGAGTAGCGGAGTCCGTAGGTCACAACCAGATTGGGCGTCACATTCCATTTATCCTGCAAATACATCTCGCCCTCAAAGTTCTGGAAGTGGCGCGGAACCAACTGGCCGTTTTGAATCTGCTGCCCCAACTTGTTCTGGTTGGCCTCGGTGAAGACCTCACTGATGATCCCGGCAACATCCATGGCCGCAAAGTCATAAGAGTCTCCGAAGGCCGTATCCACCAACGGGAAGCTTGCATTGATGCCTGGATCCAGGCTGACCCCTTGGTTGGAGATGTACGACGGGTATAGCCAGTAAAGGTTCGAATTGCCGTAAGAGACGTTGTCCGCGTTAGATTGACGATTGTTGTGGATGAGCCGCCAGTTGGTGCCGAATTGAAGGGTGTGCTTGCCCTTGGTCCAGGAAACGTCGTCAATGAAATTGTGCACGGGAACGTTGGTCAGGATGGTCGGACTGGCAAGAGCCTGGGTATCGTCCAGGCCGCGGAAAGTGATGTAGTCCTGAGTATTGATGCCCCCGCTCCCCAGGCCCTGGCGAATGAACGCGTAACGAAAATTATTGATCAGGTGGCTGCTGATCAAGGCCGTGTAACCGGCGGCGATTCCTTTACTGTTGTTGGTGAGGAAATCGAATGGAGGCTGGCCGGGAAACTGCGGCGGCTGCGCCTCGTGGTCATTCTGCAAGTTGCCACGCACAAAAAGCGAATGACTGCCGCTGGCGTTGAGCTTGTAGTCGAGCTTGACGATATAGGTGTCGTGCTTGACCGGGTCGGCGCCAGGGAATGTGTAAGCCGCCGTGTTGAGTCCGTCGCCTTCGCTGTTGGAGTTGGGGAGGGGGTACTTTGCGAATAGGGCGCTGGGATTCGCGCCATTGAGATTGGTGAGCAGGCCGTTAGGACCGTTCCCGGTGGGGTTACCCGGTGTGGGAGGGCAGGTGCCATTTCCGGAGCAGTTCGGGTCCAGTGAGGCGACGCCGGTTGGCGTGAGCGTAGCCACTAGATCCGGGGCAAATTTCGAATTGCTCGCCACCGAGAAGTTCGCGTTGCTCCCGACCGCACAGTTGGAGTCGGTGCTCGGATTGCATAGATACTGCAAGAATCCATCGCGCAGGCTCTGCGTAGGCACTTCGCGTGTGGTCTGTGCAGTGTCTGCCGTGCGCTGACCTTCGTAGGCGGCGAAATAAAAGAGCCGGTCCTTCTTAATCGGCCCGCCAATCGTGGCGCCAAAGGTGTTGCGCAAGATATGCCCCGGTATGTTCGGCAGTCCGGCTTGAAGCTCCGCCTGCTTGTTGAAGTAGTCGTTGGCGACGGTAAAGGAGGGGCGGTGGTATTCGTAGAGCGATCCATGAATCGCGTTGGTGCCGCTCTTGGTGACCAGGTTGACCTGAGCGCCGGAAGAGCGGCCCGCGTCAGCGTCAGAGTTGCCAGTGGTGACACGGAATTCCTGTAGAGAATCGAGCGTAGTGCGCATGGCGCCTTCGAAGGCGTAGCCTTCGAGTTGGTCGTTATCGTCCAAACCATCGAGCGTGATGTTGGTCTGGTCGCTGCGGGCTCCATTGACTGAGCCGCCGCGGCTGTCGTAGTTCTGCTGATCGTTGGTGGTGTTCCCAATGTAGACGACGCCCGGCTGCAGGCTGAGAATCGCCGCCGGATCGCGGCCTTCGGAGGGAAGATCCGTCAATTGCCGGGCATTGAAGTTATTCCCCAGCGTGGCATCCGTGGTGTTGACCTTGGGGGCCTCGCCGGTGACATCGACGACCACAGTACCGCCCTTCACCGTCAACGTAAGGTTCAGCGTGGCCGGACTGCTGACTTGTAGAACCACGTTTTCGCGGTTCACCTTGGCAAAGCCTGCAGCTTCAACGGTGACCACGTAGTTGGCAGGGGGAAGCTCGAGAAACTGATAAACGCCCTGGCCGTCGGTTTTGGTGCTGCGTGAGAATCCCGTGGCCGCATTGCTCAACGTGACGCTGGCTCCGGCAACCGCCGCCCCTGCGGCGTCGTAAACGGTGCCGCGCAGCGAGGTTGTTGCGCTTTGCGCCAAACAAACGGTGCTGAAAGCCTGGAAGAAAATTAGACAACCAACCATGCAGATGCTGACGGCTAGTCCAATTCTGGGGAAGGAGAAGGGTTTCATGGGGCCCTCACTGAAGGTTCTGCACAAATGTTGCACGTTATGTTCCAAGAGAACAAGTCTGAAGAAGATGGAGTCAGCGACGCATGACTCAAAGTCATTTCCCGTTTTTTGAATTCTCCCTACGGTAATCGGGATTCTGGAATCGCGATTCAGATTACCGCTGCTCCTCTGTCGCGCGACAGAAAGGCAGCTGCGCAGACGATCACCGCGGGGTAGCACTCCAGCGTGTAGCGCGGTTCCGGGTTTTCCAGCGTTCCCAGAAATGCCGAGCGCAGCAGCAGGAAGCAGAGAAACAGTCCGGCCCAGCCGACCGCTGACGTCCTGCGAACCAATGCCAGTCGAACCAGCGCCCATAACGCCGCCACCACGTATGCGAGATTCAGCACGCCGAAGCCTACGGCGAGGACCGACTGTTTCGTGTCGTCATTGAAATCCCACCAGCGCACGTCGGGAGGCAGGAGCTCGGTTCGCGGGCGCAGCCACATGTCGGCGACGCGCAGCAGGGGCAGCACAACATAGTAGCGAACAGGATGAGCGTGAATCCGATCCGCGGCGAGTTTGGCAAAGCGCGCATCCAGTTCCAGCGTGATGTTCTGCGACTGGTTGTAGTCCGCGATGATGGCCAGCGTCGCGTCCCTTTCCGCCGGATCGTCGATAGCCCGCGACGGCAGTTTCTCCGGGTCAAGGTTGCTGCCCGGAACGCTCCAGTAGATTTCTTCCACCGACGCGTAGTCGACGATCCAGGTTTTCACCCAGCGGTTGAAGCCTCGCGGGACGTCTTCATCCGGCTCGTTGGCGTAACGAGGCGCCAGCGGCTGGAAATGATGGAGGGTCCGAAAATTACGAATCGTCCAGGGAACGAGCGGCGCGAGTGCGAATACCACGACGATCATTGCAGCGACCAGAACATCCGCTACATTCTTCTTGACGGGGAGACACTTCCAAGCTGCGACCGCCAGATAAAGGGCGACCGCCGCCAGCAGGATGCCGCCATCGGGACGCAGCAGGATGCAGGCCGCAATCGCCGCTCCGGTCGCGGCCCAGAGCTTGTAAACGCCCATCTCCACGCCTGCCTCACGCATCCGGCCCAGAGCGGCGGCCGCGCCGTCCAGAGCGAGCGCGGTAAAGAAGATCTCCAACGTTTCGGTGAGCGCGGCGGCGGCATAGTTTGCCAGGAATGGACACAGCGCCGTCAGGACAAAAGCGATTCTCGCCGCGCGAACGGAAACCGCGCGGCGGGCGAGGTCGGCAACGATCAGGCAGGTGCCCAGGTCGACCAGAATCTGCGCCAGCAGGACTGCTTTGAAGTTGCCAATCCCAAATAGCCAGAAGATTGTAGCCAGAAACATGGGATATCCCGGCAGGCGCGCGTCGGTCGGCACGAGGTGAGTTTCCTGCGAGCTGGCTTGCGTCAGACCGTAGACGCCATGCTGCAGCCAGTTGGCGGCGAGATCGGCGTAGACGTGCGAGTCATCGGTGACGGCCGGGAAATAGACGAAGAAGAACAGTCGCAAAGCCAGGGCGGCGAGTATGGTTCCCAGAAAGAAACTGCGATGTTCCCGGATCAGAGAGAGCACGTTGGGAATATAGCGCTAATCGTGCGATTTTCAACTTCGCTCGGCAGAGTTTGAAACGTTGAACCGCAGAGATCGCAGAGCGCGCAGAGGAAAATTGGAAGTTAGCGATCGATATGCGGAGCTCGCGGCGGACAAGTGGCAGCCCTTCGATTTCCTCTGCGATCTCCGCGCACTCCGCGGTAAAGGCTTTTGATTGGGGGCTTGGAGCGCGGGTCCGTAGGGGAAACCACGTCCCTCATAACGGAGTCCTCAACTTCGCTCTTGCCAACTGCAATCTAACTGCTATTATTTTCTGCTCGTCATCCGGACCTGGTTGGCGAGTGCGTAGCAGGATTGACGTTGCTGTGGCAGCAGTCCGATATCGCGCCTTCGTTTTCGCGGCTCCTCCGTATTTCGTCGCGGGCAACCGTTCGACGGAATCCAGGGGAGCCGTTTCTGTTGGCGCGGTTTCGCCCGCGCGCGGCAACGCCGGCAAGATTCTTACCGTCCCTTCGAGGGGGTGTTCCGGGATCGGGTATCGGCTATCGAATGTCCGGTAGCGGCTGTCCGGCGGTAGCGTCTGTCCGACGACCTGGGGCAAACAAACAAGAGACGGAAGAATAATTCTTAGCAATGAGGCGAAAGGAGTTTCTTGTGAGAGAGAAGGGTACTGTGAAGTGGTTCAATGGGGCGAAGGGATACGGATTCATCCAGCGCTCCACGGGCGAGGACGTGTTTGTCCATTTCTCGGCCATCCAGGAGAACGGTTACCGCTCGCTGAACGAAGGCGAGACCGTTGAGTTCGATCTGCTCAAGGGCCCGAAAGGGTTCCAGGCGGGTAACGTCACGCGCGCGGCATAAAATTTCTCCGACCAGTTCGCAAAACCCTCTCAGATTGTTGAGAGGGTTTTTTATTTTGCTTCTGGCTTGACTCATTCTTGCATGTTTACCGTTGAGATATTACCCAATGTTTTACGTACCCTCCCCCCCCCCCCACGAATTTCAGCTAATGTATTCGAATTAAAGGACTTAATTGTAAAATATTCCGGAATAAGGACTTAAGGTCGATTTTCGGCCTAAATTCCAGTTTTGGGGCAGTTTGGGGGAGAATTTCCGCTTCTCCACCCTGGGCTCGCTCTCTCCCGCTCAACACCTCGGTTTATCAAAGAGTACTGGCTGCCGCGGCTTTGCCGGTCAGAAGTCATTGTCGCATCGGGCGGGTGGGGAGGCTGTGATGGGGCGCACCGCGTGATTGTGATGAAAAATCTCAGTGGTTCCCAGGGTGGGCGGCGATGCTGCCCACGGCGGGTGCGCCACTTCTCGCTTTTGAGAAGTGGGCCTGCGGACAACCATAAACCTGGGCGCGGTGGAGACAGCGACGCGGGCCGCTTCTCAAAAAGCGTGAGAAGTGGCGCACCCCCGGTTGTTTCACTTTCAGCGTTTCAAAAAACCCGCGTTGTACTTTCCGCGTTAATCGGGTCCACCCGCCAAGGATTCGTAGATCGGATTCCTGCCGTCTATGCCGCGGCCGATGCGAGTGCCGGATTTCAGGCACGGTCCATTCGCGATGTTGCCACATGGAAACATTCCTAGGGCGAGGTTGTGCCGCCGGCGTGTTATCCGAAGCTCGACGATACCGAACGCTTCGCGATGACTTTGAGTCTGTGGGACGACCTCGAGTCTGTCGCTGCCTTCGCCTACAACGGCGCGCACGCCGAAGCTCTCATGAGGCGGAAGGATTGGTTTCAGTCACTTGGACTTCCTAGCTACGTGGCTTGGTGGGTGGCCGAGGATCACAACCTGGACTGGAAGGAGGGTTCAGACCGGCTGGATCATTTGCACGCTCACGGGTCTTCGGCCTTCGCGTTCAATTTTGCCAAGCCGTTCGATGCCAGTGTAATCCGTGCCGCCTTGATCGCTCAGCGATGGAAGCCAAGGCGCGACAGAATGCGGCCCTGCAGAAATAAGCCGTTGAGTTGAACGGGACGCGTTTTCCAGAGATTGTACAGGATCAATCTGATTACTCCTCTTCCCAGTTATCAACCCCTCCCCGGTGATCTTCGTCACTGCGTCCGCAAGCTCGGAGTGCTAAGTTAGAACGAGCGCACGGACCGCAGGTGTGTCTCGGGACAGTCGACAGCCGGACGAGGAGCGCTACAGTGAAAAACGTAGCCATCGTAGGCACGGGCACGACCCCAGGTCGTTCCCCGTTGGTTGAGAAAGCGTTGCGAGAATTGGCGCAAATGCCGCTGACCGAGGCGTGTGTGTCAGGTCTTTGTGACATTTGTCTTTACCAGGCAGGCCTCTGCAATATGGTCGGCAAGCACTGGGCGGATGCGCAGCCATCCAAGCGTTCAGGGGAATAAACAAATCAATCAGGAGCAATACAGTGAATGACGTAGCCATCGTAGGCGCGGGCATGACCCCATGTCGTTCCCGGTGGGTTGAGAAAACTTTTTGGGAATTGGCACAAATGGCGGTCAGTGCGGCGGTACACGACGCGGGCATCCACATCCAAGAAGTGGAGGCCGGCGTCGCAGGAATCTACAACGACATCTTTGAGTTCCAGGCAATTCCCGAAAGCGGATTTCAGGGGATTATAGGGCTGCAGAACAGGCCGTTGATGAGGGTCACAAATGGGGGCGCGACCGGCGCCTATGCCATGCTGGCGGCGCGCAACATGGTGGCGAGCGGACAGCACGATCTGGTGCTGGTGCTGGGTGTGGAAAAGGCGCTGGATTGTTACGATTTTGAAGCCGAGAGCAACACGCCGGCGGTGGTTCAGACCATTGGTTATTCCTGGGATCCGTGGTTTGAACGGCCGCTGGGGGCGCATGCCTCGGAGAGTTATGCCGAGGTCATCCAGGCCTACATGGACGAGCATCCGGGAGACCTGGCGCCCATGGCGCGCGCCCGAATCGTGGAACTGCTCTGCGAACAGGCGCAAAACAATCCCTACGCACAGCGCCTCGGCGAGAAAGTGACCGCGGAGCAGGTCCTCCATTCACGCTACGTGGTTTATCCGGTTCGCGTGCTGGAAACCTGCGTATACACGGAGGGGGCGTGCGCGTTGATTTTTGCTTCCGCGGAAATGGCGAAGAAAATCAAAGAGCGCACCGGCCGCGAACCGATCTGGCTGACCGGGGTCGGCGCTGCCAACGAGCCCTACTTCGTAGGCAACGACATCACCCGTTACAAGGTCCTCCATCGCATCTATTCCGACCACGTAGCGACCAAAAAGGCGTTGCAGATGGCGGGCATCGCCATAGAAGACGTACAGGTGATCGAATTGCACGACGCTTTCATTCCGCAGCTGATGATCACACTGGCCGAGATGGGCGTGGTGCCGCTGGGGCGGGCCAACGATCTAGTGGAGGAAGGCATCATCCTGCCCGGCGGAAAACTGTTGGTGAATCCCTCGGGCGGGCTCGTGTTCGGCGGACATTTCGTCGGCGGGTCCAACATGATGTCAACCTGGAGCGCCATGCGCGAAATGAGAGCCAGGAATCTGGAGCATGGCCTGATTCATGGCACGGGCGCGTCGCTTTCGATGTATGGCGTGGCCATAGTGCTCGAGAGGAGAGCTTGATCATGGCACGGACAGGAAAAGCAGTGGCTTCCGCGAAAAGCAAAACCAAGCCGGTGATCTCCCCTGCGATGCTCCCCGTGGAAGGAATCACCGATGTCCAAGGAGCGGACGGCGTGTACCTCCAGCGGAACGACGTGATGTTCACGGCCATGAAGCACACGCAGGGCGAATTCTCGGATTTCTTCCGGGCGCTACGCGACGAGGGCAAAGTGTTCGGCCATCGTTGTCCCGAGTGCCGGCACCTGATTATCCCGCCGTTCATGCGGCGCTGCCCGGCATGTAATTTCGTGGAGATGAAAAAGGAGTACGTACACGACACTGGCATCATGGCCGCAACGCCGGTGATCACCGTTTTTGCGCCCAGCCGTTTTAAGGGCCAGGAACCCTTCGGCACGGGCCGGGTGTTTCTTGAAACTGCGAACGGCAAACTCAGTGAGACTGCGATGCTGGTTCGCGTCCGCACCACGCGGGGAACCATACGGCCGGGGATTTATAAGAAAGGCACACCGGTCAAGATCGCCTTCTGTGATTCACGACACGGCGAGATGCTGGACATTTTTGCCGTGCCGCAGAATGAACTGACGCGGCGGCAACTCGCCAAGAGTCCGCTTCTCGAGAGTGAAATAAAGTGGGGGCGACTCTCGGAGATGGGATTTGGCAAACCCACTGCTCAATTGCAGAAAACCTTGCAGGAAGTGAGAGTTCATTTCCAGAAACTTGCCGAGATGATCCCCCACAGCCCACGAGCGACGGCCAATCTTGCCAACTGGCGCCGCACGGTCACTGTCCGCACGAGCGGCGGGACGTTCGGTTTAGCGTTCAACAAGGGGAAATTGCAGGTGCGGAAAGAAGGCGTGAAGGACCCGGATCTGGTCGCGGCAATACAGGATCCATCCGTTCTGCTTGCCTGGCTGCACGACAGTACGCAACCAGTTGGGGACAGTGTGAAGAGCCCCGCGTTGACGGATTTGGTTATTGAAGGAACCCTGGTGCTCAACAAACCCGAACTGGAGACGATCACGCGTCTGGATCGCGTTCCTCGCTCGCTTCGCCGGGACAATGTGGTGGTAGCACGGCCGGTCTGATTTCGTACGGCGACTTTCGCTGAATCTCGCGATATATGGCGCCAGACGCTGCTCGCCAAGCCACGACACGGCGATAGCGGTTGGCCGCTGACGCGGGAAACTGGTATCGCGTCTGAGACGCAATCGATCCGACATGCGATTCCAGGAAGGCCGAATCTGCTTCGGTTCTGCCCCAATACTTCTGGCACAACGGGTCAGCCCAAGGGTGCGCGGCACGTCCACTATCGTTGCAATATCGCAGCGAAAAATGTTTAATTGAGGCAGGGAAATCTAGGCAGAGATCGGCAAATTGTCTGCTGCTTGATCGTCGCAGGAGGTTGGTCATGGGGACCCTGGAGCACTTCAGGAGATCGGGCGATAGCCATTTCCATGCCCATCCGTTCCACACCCTGTTTGCGCTGGTCGCAGGCTTCGTCCTGGCAGTCTTGGCGGTGTTGATTCTTACCGTGCCGGCGAGGTAGGGACGAATCGGTTCGTCCGTCGTATTGGTCCCGACAAACGCGCTTGCCGCCACTCATTCCAGCATGGTCGACAACCGGAAACTGGCCCACTGCGATCACTGCACCCTATTTTTCCATCGTCTTCATATCCAGACTCTTCCACAGATACCAGCAGGCGATCGAGCGATAGGGCGCCCATGGTTTTGCGATCTTCTCCATCACCGCCGGCTTCGGCCACTTGCGTTTCTTGTAGTGCTTCTTGATGGCAGCCTGCACGCCGTAATCGCCGATGGGAGACGAATCTGGTTCAGCGGCGCCGAGGTCGGTCGACCCGACCGTACCTACGTGCAAGAGATCGCTGGCGGTGCGCTGCACCCCGTGACTCCCGAGGGCGTTTTCGCCGTCGGCGTTTCTCCCGATGACAAGTTCATGATTGCTCCAGATGCGGACGGCCGATTGGCCTTGTTCCCGGTAAACGGCGTCGCGTCGCGTCCGTTGCCTGGACTCGACCCGGGTCAACTCTTCGTGCAATGGGGCGAAGATGGACACTCCCTGTATGTGAACGATAGCGGCATGCCGGCATCCATCTACAAGGTGGATCTCTCGACCGGCAAGAAAACGCTGGTGCTGCGATTGATGCCGGCTGACCCTTCGGGAGTGATCAATGTGAACAAGGTGGTCGTATCGCGCAACGGCCAAGCCTACGCCTACAACTACGTCCGCATTTTGACGAACCTTTTGGTAGTGGAAGGGCTGAAGTAGGATCCCGGCCTTCGTTGCTGCCACCTATTTCCATCGCTACGCTCAGTTCGGCGCTTCCAGCCGGCAGAGTTTCCGAGCCTTTTCGAAACCCTTATCCAGACGGGCATCCTGAAAAGATTGTTGTGGCCGAAGCAGTTCCTGAGACCTCCTTGCACCGAGAGCGGCGCTGACGGCGTGCTCGTCGGCATATAGCGTCCTTTGATCTGCGTCCGCAGGCTCGCTCCCCGCCAACTTAAGCTCGGTTTTCTGAATCATTTGCAACCACAAGGAATCCGGATCGGAATCGAAAACCGTTTCTGCATCCGGCGGGAAAATGAACCACGCGCCTAGTTCCACTTCCTTCCGCAGTTGATTCTTCGTCCATCCGGCGTAGCCCAGATAAACATGAAAATCGCTAGGGTCAGGTCGAGCCGAGATGGTCTGTTCGAACAGGGTCTTCCGTTGCCTACTCAGAGTTTACCGATTTGCCCGACCGATTAGGGAGTCGATGAGGCTGGTGGCTGGCTCTGGGAGGGTTGAACCGGCGTAATCGCCGGCAACTGAGCGTGTCGCGAAATAATCTGCTGCGAAGTGGGAAGCGTGGAGGAATCCCAACCCCCACCGAGTGCCTCGATCAATTGCACGCTGTCCACGATTTGCTCGATCCGCAGGTTCACGGCTGTCTGCTGGTTGCTAAACAGTGTCGTCTGGGCCGTAATGACGTTGAGGTAGGGGTCGATGCCGAGGCGGTAACGGTCGGTGGCAAGACCAAGGCTACGCTGCGCCGATGCGATCGCGACGTCTTGTTCCTGAATTTCCTGAGAAAGGATGCGCAGGCCGGAAAGACTATCCTCGACTTGCTGAAACGCGGTCAGGACCGTGTTGCGATAGTTGGCGACCGTCTGATCGTATTGCGCGCGATATTGTTCGACGGTGGCGCGGCGCAGACCACCATCGTAAATCAACTCGGAAATGGCCGGGCCGACGGACCAGAAACGGCTTGGCCAGGTTAACCAACTGGAACCGGACGTGGATTGAAACCCGAAAGAAGCGCTAAGAGTCAGGGTTGGAAAATAGGCGGCTTTTTGAACGCCGATCAACGCATTGGCCTGAGCCATCAGGCGTTCGGAGGCGGCGACGTCTGGGCGGCGCTCCAGGAGTTGCGAGGGAACGCCAAACGGAATGGCGGGCGGTGGAGTCTTCAAGGGCTCGACGGCGAGCGAGAAGGAAGAAGCAGGTTGACCGGTCAGGAGCGCAATCGCATGTTCGTATTGCGACCGCAGAATGCCAATATTGGTGTCTAACGCGCGGGTGGCTTCCAGCTGAGTTTCGGCTTGCGCGACGGATTCGTCGGAGTCGATCCCTGTCTCATACAGTGCCTTGGTTAATTTCAGGGACTCTTCATAAGCTACCACGGTGGAATCCAGCAGCTGTTTGAGCGCGTCCTGCCCGCGCAGTTGGAAGTAATCGACGGCCAGTTCCGCTTGCGCCGTCAGGCGGGTATTCTCTAGGTCGGCAGCGCTGGCTTGGGCGTTGGCGACATTGGCGCGAACGGTGTTGCGCACACGGCCCCACAAGTCGGGCGTCCAGGAAGCGTCGAAGGGCAGGGAGTATTCGTTGAAGGTCGCACCGGAAGCCGCGCTCGGCGCAGTGCCCGCAGCACTGGGTTGGTGCTGGCGAACGATGCTCGCGCCAGCGGTCACAGTCGGAAAATATTGCGCGCGAGCCTCCCGCACCAAGGCACGTGCCGCCATGAAGTTGGCGAACGCCGCAGCGACGTTTTGATTGGAAATGTTGACTTGCTCTTCGAGTGCGCTTAGCTGCGCATCGCCGAAAGTCTCCCACCACTTGCCATGGAGGGCACTGTCCTGCGGTTGCGCCACTTTCCAGCCGTCCATTTTCTTGAGATCGTCGGGAGTGACCTCTTTATACGTCCCCGGCGCCTGCACGGGAGGGCGATTGTATTTCGGGCCGACAACGCAGCCCTGGAAGAGGAGAGCGCCGCAGAGAAGCGCGGTCGCAGCGCGCATTGTATTCGTTGGCTTCATCGGTGTCTCGAACTCCTTTGCCAATCTGGCTACGGCCTTTCCGGTTGCGAGTTAGTGTGGCGCCTAAGAACTTGTCAGCCGAAGGACTCGATTTGCCTTTGCGCTTCGAGCTTGCCGTGAGCGCGAAGCCATTTGACTCTCAAGCGGTCCAGCGAGAGATAGACGACCGGCGTGGTGTAAAGCGTGAGCATTTGGCTCAGAATCAGGCCGCCGATAATCGTGATGCCGAGAGGATTGCGAAGTTCCGATCCAGTTCCTCTGCCGAAAGCCAACGGCATAGCGCCAAAGAGGGCTGCCATGGTGGTCATCAGGATAGGCCGGAAGCGCAGGATGCAAGCCTGAAAAATGGCATCCCGAGGGTTCTTGCCGTCGATGCGTTCGGCGGCCAGCGCGAAGTCGATCATCAGAATGGCGTTTTTCTTGACGATGCCAATTAACAGAATGACGCCGATCAAAGCGATGATGCTGAGGTCCTTGTGAAAAAGCCTGAGGGCAAGGAGGGCGCCGACCCCCGCCGAGGGGAGGGTGGAAATAATCGTGAGGGGATGGATGTAGCTTTCGTAAAGAATGCCCAACACGATATAGACGGCCAGGAGGGCTGTAATGATAAGAAGGGGTTGCGTCGCCAGAGCTGCCTTGTAGGTCTGAAACGTGCCGGAGAACATGCCCGTAATGGTATTGGGCATGCCGATTTTCTGTTCCATTGCTACGATGGCTTTGGCAGCGTTGCTGAGGGCAACCCCAGGCGCAAGGTTGAAGGAAATAGTGACCGAGGGATATTGACCCTGGTGATTCACCGACAGGGGAGCAGTGTTTGCCTCGTAATGCGCCACGGCGCTGAGGGGAACGACTTTCCCTTGCGCAGCCCGGATATATACGTCGTTCAAATTCACCGGCGACTGCCAGTACTTCGGCGCGACTTCCAGAACGACGTGGTACTGGTTAATGGCGGTATACATGGTGGAAACCTGGGCTTGGCCGAAGGCTTCGTAGAGAGAGGCGTCGAGCATCTGCGGGGTAATGCCGAGGCGCGAAGCGGTTTCGCGGTCATAGGTGAGCATGGCCTGAAGACCGCTGTTCTGCTGGTCGGTATTGACGTCGGTGAGCATCCGCAATTTTCTCATCTGTTGCAGAAGCACCGGACCCCACTTTACGAGATCCTGTAGATTGTCGCTCTGAATTGTGTATTGATATTGGGCGCTGCTTAACCGTCCGCCGCTGCGGATGTCCTGTGCGGCTTGCATAAAGGTGTTGGCACCAGAGACGGACATGAGTCTTGGACGCAGCCGGTCTATCACTTGGCTGGCGCTCGCGTCGCGTTGCGCGAGAGGTTTCAGGCCCAGGAAAACGAAGCCGCCATTTGTGGCGCCCCCTCCGCCCGTGAACGCCATGACGTTCTGCACGGCCGGGTCCGTCTTGATGACATCGACGATGCGCGCCGTAGCTTTCTGCATGGCCTGAAACGAGATGTCCTGCGAGCCCTGGATGCCGCCGAAAACAATGCCAGTATCTTGCTGCGGAAAGAATCCTGTGGGAGCAACATAATAAAGGCAGATGTTGCAAGCGATGGTGAGGACAAGAACGGCCAGCGTCAAGCGGGAGTGTTCCAGCACCCAGCCTAAGCTGCGCTCGTAGGCCCCGAGGAGCGCATTGAAGGCACGTTCGCTGGCACGGAACACTCTTCCGTGCCGCACATCCCGAACATCCTTGAGCAGGCGAGAACACATCATTGGTGTCGTGGTGAGAGAAATGCCCAGGGACACCAGGATGGCAACCGAGAGGACCACGGCAAACTCCCGGAACAGCCGGCCGACGATACCACCCATCATCAGAATGGGAATGAAGACGGCGACCAGAGAGATGCTTATGGACAGGACGGTGAAGCCGATTTCGCGAGCGCCCTTGAGCGCCGCTTGCATGGGCGCCATGCCCTGCTCGAGATAGCGGGTGATATTTTCGATGACCACAATCGCATCGTCCACCACAAAGCCCGTCGAAATGGTGAGTGCCATGAGCGAGAGATTGTCGATGCTGTAGTGACACAGGTACATCACGCCAAACGTGCCGATCAGGGAGACGGGGACGGCGACCGCGGGAATCAAGGTGGCACGGACGCTGCGCAGGAAAACGAAAACCACCAAAATCACCAGGGAAATCGAGATCATGAGGCTGCGCTCGACGTCGTGAACGGAAGCACGAATGGTTTGGGTGCGGTCGATCACGATTTGCGTGTCGATGGCGGCAGGGACAGAGGCCTTGAGTGCCGGAAGCGCAGCGCGGATGCGGTCCACGGTATCGATGATGTTAGCGCCCGGCTGGCGGTAAATGATAATGAGGACAGATGGTTTGCCGTTAACGAACCCGGCAGCGCGTATGTTCTCCGTGGAATCCTGGACGTTCGCGACATCGGACAACTTGACGGCGGCGCCATTGTGGTAGCCAACCACCAGTGGCATGTAGTTCACCGCCTTGAGAAGCTGGTCGTTGGTCACGATGTCCGCGGTGGTTGTGCCATCCACAATTTGTCCCTTGGGACTGTTGGCATTCTGCCGGCTCAGCATCGAGGCAACGTCCTGCAAGCCGAGACCATAGCTGTTAAGTTGGGTCGGGTTCACGTCCACGCGCACTCCCGGCAGCGAACTGCCGCCCACACTTACTTGCCCGACACCCTGAATCTGAGAAAGACGCTGCTGCATGATGGTGGAAGCCGCGTCGTACAGCGCTCCGCGGTCGTACACAGGCGAGGTAAGCGCAAGGATCATGATGGGAGAATCCGCGGGATTGACCTTGCGATAAGTGGGATTGCCGGGCAGATTGGCGGGCAGGTAACTGCGCGCGGCATTGATCGCGGCTTGAACGTCGCGCGCGGCTCCATTAATATCCCGGTTCAAATCAAACTGCAGCGTGACGCTGGTGGTGCCGAGATTACTGGACGACGTCATTTCCGTGACCCCGGCAATTCTCCCGAACTGCCGCTCCAAGGGAGTCGCGACGGAGGAGGCCATGATCTCCGGACTGGCTCCCGGCAAGCCGGCACCCACCGAAATCGTGGGGAAATCGACCTGCGGAAGAGGGGAGACCGGCAACTCCCGAAAAGCCACGCCGCCCGCCAGCGCGATGGCCGCGGTCAGGAGGGTAGTGGCCACGGGCCGCCGAATAAATGGAGAAGAGAGGCTCATCTTAATTCAATCCGCGTATTTCATCCGCATCAATCCGCTGGTACCGCCTCCGGTCCGGATTCCGGCGCGCGGCGCGAAGAAAAACGCTGCGCGAGCCGGTCGAAGAAAATGTAAATGACGGGAGTCGTGTAGAGCGTAAGCACCTGGCTCAAGAGTAGGCCGCCAACCATGGAGATGCCCAAGGGGCGACGAAGCTCCGAGCCAATTCCGGTGCCGAGGGCGAGGGGCAAGCCGGCCAGCAACGCGGCCATGGTGGTCATCATGATGGGACGGAAACGCAGAAGGCACGCTTCATAAATAGCGTCTTCCGGCCTCTTACCCTCTTTACGCTCCGCCTCCAGCGCGAAGTCGATCATCATAATTCCGTTCTTCTTGACGATCCCGATCAGAAGGATGATTCCGATGAGGGCGACGACGCTGAGCTCCTGGCGGCAAATCAGCAAGGCCAGAATTGCACCGACGCCCGCGGAGGGCAGGGTCGACAGAATTGTGATGGGGTGTATGTAGCTCTCGTAGAGCACGCCAAGCACGATATAAACCGTGATCAGGGCTGCGAGAATCAACAGCGGCTCGTTCGACAAGGACGCTTGAAACGAAGCGGCGGTGCCCTGAAACGCGCCCTGTACGCTGAGCGGCATGCCAATTTCCCGCTGGGCCTTGTCGATGGCATTGGTGGCTTCGCCCAGGGACGCGTTGGGAGCCAGGTTGAAAGAGATGGTGACCACGGGAAATTGCCCCTGGTGATTGACGGACAGGGGGCTGCTCTTCATTTCGAATCGAGTGAAGGCGCTGAGGGGAACCGCGGCTCCATTCACCGTGGTTACGGCGCTGGGATTAGCGGAGCCTGAGCTGACAAGGGTATTCGGGGAAGCGGAAGGACTCGGTGAAGCAGAGGAGGCGGAATTGCCCGTAGACGTGGTCGCAGTAACAGTGCCAGTGCCGGAAGAGCCCGTAGTGAGTGCCGTCGAAGCCAGGGCAGAACGAACGTAGATCTCCTGCAATTTCGAGGGGTTCTTCTGGAATTCGGGTTGCGCTTCAAGAATGATGTGGTACTGGTTCAACTGCGTGTACAGGGTGGAAACCTGCCGCTGCCCAAAGGCATCGTAGAGCAGTTGGTCGATCGCTTGCGGCGTAATGCCCATGCGGGAAGCGGTGACCCGGTCGATGACGAGGGAGGCGGCGAGACCCGAAGTCTGCTGGTCGGTGGCCAGGTCGCGAAGTTCCGGAATCGCTTGCAGTTTGGCCATGAGCCTGGCCGTCCAGAGATTCAGTTCGCGGGGATCGGGATCTTCGAGTGTGTACTGATATTGTGTCCGGCTTACGCGGTCTTCGACCGTGAGATCCTGCACCGGCTGCATGTACAGCGTAATGCCATCGATCTTTTCCAAATTCGGCTGCAGGCGTCGGATGACATCCGAAGCGTTGATTTTGCGGTCTTCCAGGGGCTTCAAATTGATTTGGATACGCCCGCTGTTCAAGGTCGTGTTGGTACCGTCGACGCCGATAAAGGAAGAAAGACTCTCGACGGCAGGATCCTGCAAGATCACATGGGTGAGTTGCTGCTGCTTTTCCGCCATGGCGGGGAATGATATGGACTGCCCGGCTTCCGAAATGCCCTGAATGATTCCCGTGTCTTGCACCGGGAAGAAACCCTTCGGAATGACGATGTAGAGAACGATGGTGAGTACCAGCGTGCCAGCGGCCACGAGAAGAGTAGCGGTTTGGCGTTTCAACACCCACTGTAAGGTTTTCCCGTAGAAGGCAATGATGCTTGCGAAGGCGTGCTCGGAAGCCACGTAGAAACGGCTCTGCTGTCGCCCGTGCGTGCTTTTCAATATGCGCGAACACATCATGGGCGTGAGGGTCAGCGAAACCACCGCGGAGACGAGGATGGTCACGCTCAAGGTGATAGCAAACTCGCGGAAAAGCCGGCCCACGATGTCGCCCATGAAGAGCAGAGGAATCAATACGGCAATCAAGGAGATGGTCAGCGATACGATGGTGAAGCCGATCTGCTCCGAGCCCTTGAGGGCCGCATCGAGCGGCCTATCTCCGTCTTCGATGAATCGAATAATGTTCTCGATCATGACGATGGCGTCATCGACGACGAAGCCGGTGGAAATCGTGAGCGCCATCAGCGTGAGATTGTTCAAGCTGAAACCCGCGAGATACATCACGCCGAACGTGCCCACGATGGAGAGAGGAACGGCAACGCTGGGGATGGTGGTGGCGGAGACATTGCGCAAGAACAGAAAAATGACCATGACCACCAGCGCCACGGTAAGCATGAGTTCAAATTCGACGTCTTTGACCGATGCCCGGATCGTAGTGGTGCGGTCCGTCAGGTCGTCCACTTGAACGGTGGCGGGAAGATTGCTCTTCAGGAGGGGAAGCAGCTTCTTAATGCGGTCGACTACCTGAATGATGTTCGCCCCGGGCTGGCGTTGAATGTTGACGATGACCGCGGGAGTTTCATTCATCCACGCGGCCTGGCGATTGTTTTCCACGTCATTGTCGACGGTAGCCACTTCCGAGAGCTTGACCGGCGACCCGTTGTGGTAGGCGATGATGACTTGCGCGAAATCGGAGGCGCTCAGCAGTTGGTCGTTCGATTGAATCTGGTAGTCCTGTTGTGGGCCGTCGAAATTGCCCTTCGCCTGGTCGAGGCTGGTTTGCTGCAGGGCGGTGCGCACATCCTCGAGGTTGATGCCATACGAGGAAAGCGCGGTGGGATTCACGCGCACCCGGACCGCCGGCTTTTGACCGCCACTGATGCTGACCAATCCCACACCCGGGAGCTGAGAGATTTTTTGCGCGAAGCGCGTATCGGCGAGATCTTCGACCTGCGGCAGCGGCATCGATTTGGAGGAAAGCGCCAGGGTAAGAATCGGCGTGTCTGCCGGATTCGTTTTGCTATAGATCGGCGGCACCGGCAGATCGGAAGGCAGATAAGTTTGGGCTGCGTTGATGGCGGCTTGCACTTCCTGTTCGGCGACGTCAATGTTCAGTTCGAGGGAAAATTGCAGAACAACAATGGAACTCCCATCCGAACTCGTGGAAGTCATCTGATTGAGACCGGGGAGCTGGCCGAACTGCCGCTCCAAAGGTGCGGTTACGGCCGAGGCCATCACGTCGGGACTGGCGCCGGGATAAAACGTAACGATCTGAATCGTCGGGTAGTCAACCTCGGGAAGCGCGGAGACCGGTAGCTGGAGATAGGCGACGAAGCCCGCGAGCAGGATGGCTGCCATCAATAGCGACGTCGCCACCGGCCGCAAGATAAATGGACGAGAGGGACTCACTGATGCGAGGCTCCGTTTTTGCCGCTGCCGGTGCCTCCCTTAGAGGCTCCGGACGGAGTGGATTGATTCACATTATTCTGGCCGGTTTGAGACTGCTGGCCGGAAGCTCCGCTCGCTTTCGCAGGCGTGCGAATGGTAACTTTCACCCCATCCAGAAGCTTGTCGAAGCCATTCACCGCAACCACTTCCTGCGGTTCAAGGCCTTGGACGGCGGTCACGGATCCATCCGTAGTACCGGGCGTAATCGTCCGCATGGAGGCGGTCTGGTCGCTTTTAATCACGTAAACAAAAGCGCCTTGGGCGTTGCGCTGGATCGCTGGAGTGGGAATCAAGGTCGTATTGTGCAGCGTGTCGACGAGTAGTTTGACATTGACGAACTGGCTGGGAAACAGAGCGCTGTCCGAGTTGTCAAAGATGGCTTTGAGTTTCAAGGTTCCCGTGGTTGGGTCGATGACATTGTCGAGGGTCAGGAGCGTGCCGGATGCAAGTTTCGTGCTGGCTTCCCGGTCGAAAGCGTCCACCGTCAGCTTCTTTCCCTTGCGTAATTGCTGTTGAATCTGGGAGAGATGATCTTCCGCGATGCTGAAGATCACCGTGATGGGCTGAAGCTGCGTAATCACTACCAGGGCAGTGTTGCTATTCGCCTGCACAATATTTCCGGGATCGACCAGCCGCAGTCCCACGCGCCCGGCTATGGGTGCGGTGATATGCGTGTAGACCAGATTGACCTTGGCATTCGCAAGCTGGCCCTCGTCGTTTTTCACCGTGCCTTCATCTTGCAACACAACTTGCTGTTGATCGTCAAATTGCTGCTTGGCGATGGCGTTGCGATTCAAGGCTTGCTGGTAGCGTTCCAAATCGATTTTGGCTTCATTCAAGACCGCCTGATCGTGCGCCAGTTGTCCCTCGACTTGCGTCAATGCCGCCTGATAAGGGCGCGGATCGATTTCGATGAGCGGGTCGCCCTTCCGTACCATTTGCCCTTCGCGATAGTAGACCTGCGTGATCTCGCCCTGCACCCGGCTGGTTACCGTTACGGTATACACGGGCGTCACCGTCCCCAATGCGTTCAAGTAAATCCCGATATCGCCTTGGTGCGCTGCCGCCGTCGATACCATAACCGGACGGGAGGCCGCGTCAACGCCGGCTTTCGTTGCGGCGTCGGCCCCACCACGTTTCCACAAAACCACGATGACGACGATAGCGGCAGCGGCGATGAGCCAGATCCACCAGCGGCTCTTGTGGGTGCTTAAATTTTCGTTTGTGCGCGGCTCGGATTTTCCGAAAACCGCTGCGTCTGGTCCTTGTTCGGTCACTTGCACTCCTCAAGTCTATGAGGGACAAAAGCTGTCATTTGGGGCTTCTGCTGAATCTTATCACCATATTCCGCTACCTCTTTGACGTGCGGAAGAACAAATCGAAGCCGAATTTCGTGTGAAGAATTGTCAACGCTTCGGGACCAGGGTCGGTTTGCTGGCGGGTATAATTCGGCCGTGACTGCGGTCGAAGGCAACCAATCCGGCAACAAAGCCAGCTCATGGTTCGGGCGAATCGCGCGGAGATCATTCTTGGCTGGAGTGGGCCTGCTGGGAATCGCGTATGCTGCAGACTATGGCGTGTTTCGATATCGTCTGGCGACGAAGCGCCAGCCCTTTGGCAGCGTGACCGTCGAACACTACTACTCGGTGCAGCATAAAGACGGGAAGGCCGAGCTTATCTTCGATCCACCGGTGCAGCAGACCTGCGTGCACAGCCTTTTCCCACACTCCGGTGATCCTCCCTGCTGGTTTCTCATCCGGCATGCTGAGCAGAGGACCGACATGTAACTATCCCCGGCAGAGCCGCCTGCTTTTGGTTCTGCTCACCAGGGAGAACCGCTGCAGCAATTACTACGACAACACCGCCGTCTGCACATTGAGCACTTTCCCTCCTAGGTCCCGGGCTCAACTCCGATGCAGGGGTTTGGTCTCGGGCCAAACGTGACTTTGCGTTAGCTTGCGTCTTCGGAGCGCCTGCAAATAGCGCCAAGGCGCCGCTGTCGTTCATCGGTGCACTCGCGCGGATCTCCGGAACTGTGTCAGCGGGAACGCCTTTCGGATCGAGCCACCTCATGCCTCCAGCGCGAATCTGGGAAGGGATTTTTCCCGGATCACGGACAAACGTGAAGTAATCCCAAGGTAAGGTTAGCCGACCATCCGTCCGGAACGCCGGCGGCGGCATAGGCAGCCGAGTGGTTACTTGACTCGTTGACCCGTCGTAGGGTCGAAGACGCCGTTACGCAGGAATTGTTCAGTGGACCAGGGTGGCGCGTCTCCTGCCAGATACTGATGGAACCACTCGAGGTGCGCCGTGTAGTACAGAGCCATTTCATACCAACTGGGCCAGTGGCCGGCGTCGGAATAGACGATCAGTTTCGAGGGCACTTTCATCTCTTGCAGTGACGTGAACATCTGCAGCGACTGGGTGTAGGGGACGCGATAATCGCGCTCGCCGGAGATAACCAGGCAGGGCGTCTTGAAGTTTTTCACAAAATAGGAGGGCGAAAACTTCTCGTACTGATCGGAGTTCCACGGCTGCCCTTTGTAGTCCCACTTGGGGAACCATAGTTCTTCGGTCGCACCGTACATGGAGCGGAGATCGAAGATACCCATCATCGAGGCGATGGCCTTGAAGCGGGTGGTGTGGCCTTCGAACCAGTCCATCATGTAGCCGCCGTAGGACCAGCCCATAGCACCCATGCGGTCGGGGTCGACGTAAGGGAGTTTGCTCAGTTCGTCGGTGACCTTCATCAGGTCTTCAAAAACCTTGCCGCCGTGGTCTCCGGAAATTTCCGCCGTGAAATCCTGGCCGTAGCCGGTGGATCCATGCGGATTGGCGAAAGCGACAATGTAGCCGGCGCCGGGATAGACCTGCCAATCGCCGCGAAAAGAATCCTGCCACTGAAACTGCGGCCCACCATGCACGTTGAGAATCAGCGGATATTTCTTGGATGGATCGAAATTGTGGGGCTTGACGATGAAGACTTCAATTTTCGCTCCGTCGGCTCCCTTCACCCACGTGCGCTCGGCGGGACGGATGTCCACCTCGTTGGCGACTTCGTTGTTGAATCGAGACAGGCGTTGCGGCGGCAAGGATTTCCCGTCCGCCAATTCCACCGCAAAAATTTCAGCCGGGTCGCTGACGGAACGCCGGGTGTAGAGGATGCGGCGGTTGTCCTGAGAGAGTTCGAACGAGTCAATGGCATGGTCCAGCAATACTTGTTGAATGGAGCCGGAGTCGAGACTCACGCGGAAGATAGGATTGTCGCCTTCGACGGGAGCGTCGAAGTAGAGAGATTTCGAGTCTGAGGCCCATTGGAAGGCGTCAACCCAGTTGCGGAAAGACTCGGTGAGCACGCGTGACGTGCCCGCGGAGCGATCGAAAATGGCCAGGCGAAAGAGGTCGGACTCATAGCCGGGCTGCTTTTGCAGCTGATAGGCGATGTATTTCCCGTCGGGTGAATACTTCGGATGACCGTCGAAGGCAGGATTCGAAGCGGTGATGTTGCGTGGCGGCTGATTGCCAGAGAGCGCGACGATCCACACGTCGCTATTGGTTGACGACGCGAGGTCGCGGTCATGATCGGAGTCGAAGGCGAGTTCCGCGCTATCCGGAGAGAAATCGTAGCGCAAGGCTCCGCCGAGCTGGAAGGGAGGAGAATCGAAGTCACCTGGCGTCAGGTCGCGCACGGCGCCGCTCGTAGCATCGGCCAGCATGACGTGCGTGCGCTTGCCGTCTTTCCATTGCGTCCAGTGGCGATAGAGCAACGCATCGGCCATGTGGGCGTGGAGCGGGCCCTTGCTCCAGCGCTGTTCGACTTTCTTGTTGCAAGCATCGTCGGCGCCGCATTCCGGGTACACGTCGCTCGAAAACGCAATCCATTTTCCGTCTGGAGACCAGAGCGGATCGGAAACCCCGGTGGAAACGGTGGTGAGTCGCCGTGCTTCGCCGCCGCTGGCGGAGATGACGTAGAGATTGTCGTCACCATCCCGCGAGCTGATGAAGGCGATCCACTTGCCGTCGGGTGAAAAGATGGGCGACGATTCGCCCTTTTCGCCAAACGTAAACTGGCGTGCGTTTTTGCCGTCGACATCCATCAGCCAGACGTGCCCGACGCGCTTCGCCTTCGCCAGGTCGTTCGTGTGCAAGGTGAACAGGACGGACTTACCGTCGGGAGATACGTGCAGCTCTTCTATTCCGCGAAGGCGGTAAAGATCTTCGATGGTGAAGGCGCGCTTGGCGGCTGCGCTGGGGATGACCGGCAGCAGAAAGCAGAACACGAACAATAACAATCTCCTATGCATGAAGTCCTCGTCTTGAAATGAACTGTGCGGACGACTCCCGAATTCAAACACAGCTCGACCACTTCGCGCCAGCGTTGCTGGCCGACTCCATGAGCGCAAGCGCGGTAAAGCAAGCGGAGATGTGGCCTTTCCCGACACCTCGGCGATTCTTCCCGTGTCACGGGCAGCCCTGAAATAACGCGAAGGCAAGGGCCGTTCACCTGACGGTCCACATGGGTTGACCGATCGACGCGGTATCTACTCTAAAGACCCTTCGTGTGTGACCTCCGCCCTTGCTGTGTCTCTGCACCCTATGGTTGACTTGCTGATGCATAATGGCTTCCCTTTTTCCTGAGGGGACCGCGATGGGGCGACGATAACGAACGAGAATTCGCCCTGATCGGGAGGCTCGTTCACCCATGGCCGAAGTCGGAACCAAGTCTCTTCCGGAAAACGCATACCAACCGTTGAAGGCCGGCGAAATCTACATGCCGCTGGTGCCGGCCAGCATGGCGCCACCGGAGGTGACCTGGCGTGCGGTGCTGTGGGGCACGTTGCTGTGTATCGTCTTCAGCGTCGCGTCGGCCTACTCCGCCCTCAAGGTCGGCCAGGGAATGGAAGCGGCGATTCCCATCTCCATCCTCGCCATCGGCTTGGCGCGCGTCTACCAGCGGCGCTCCACCGTGCTGGAGAACATGATCATCACCGGCATGGGCGGCGCCTCCGCGGCCGTGGTGTCGGGTGCTGTCTTCACCGTGCCGGCGCTTTACGCTCTCCACCTCGACCCGCATCCGGTGCAGACCATCTTCATCTGCCTGGCCGGGGGCTGCCTTGGCATCCTCTTCGTCATTCCGCTGCGGCGCTACTTTGTGCGCGAAATGCATGGCAAGTTTCCCTTCCCGGAGGCCACCGCCATCACCGAAGTCCTCGTCACCGGCGAGAAGGGCGGTTCCCAGGCCAAACTGCTGATTCAGGCCACCGTCATCGCCGCGGTTTACGACTTCTTTGTCACCACGTTTCACGTCTGGAAGGAGTACCTGAACTTCCAGTTCGTGCCCGCAGTGCGGTCACTGGCCGATCATGGGCGCATGGTCTTCAATTTCGACGCGATCAGCTTCATCCTCGGCCTGGGCTACGTGATGGGCCTGCGCATTGCCCTGATCTTTTGCGCTGGCGGCATTCTGGTGAACTTCGTGCTGGTCCCGTTGATCTGGTTTATCGGCAGCCACATGGGCGACGTGACTGTGTACCCGGCCACCATCCCCATTTCGCACATGGCGGCCTCGGACATCTACCGCAATTACGTGCGCCTCATCGCCGTGGGCGCCATCGCGACGGCCGGCCTGGTCGGCCTCCTCAAGTCGCTGCGCGTGGTGGCCGGATCGTTCGGCATCGCACTGCACGCCTTCCGCCACGGCGAAGCGCCGCACATGGAACGTACTGACCGTGACATTCCCGTCACCACCATCCTCCTCGGCGTGGTGCTGGGGGCAATCGCGGTGGCCGTCTTCTTCGGACAACTTCATGTTTCGTGGACCGTGGTGGCGTTAGGCCTGGCACTGACGCTGCTGTTCTCATTCTTCTTCACCACGGTGGCTGCCAACGCCATTGCCACCACGGCGAACAACCCGGCCAGCGGCATGACGTTGCTGACGGTCATCGTCTCCGCGCTGGTGTTGCTGAAGTTCGGGCTCTCCGGGACCACCGGCATGTTCTTCGTGATGGCCCTGGCCGGCATGGTCTGCGTAGCCCTGTGCGCTTCGGGACAATTTATTACCGACCTGAAAGCCGGCTACTGGATCGGTTCCACGCCTTCGGCGCAGGAGAAGGTGAAGTTTATCGGGGTGATCGCGGCGGCCATCACTGCCGGGTTAACCATTATCCTGCTGGCCAAGGCCTTCCAGTTCGGAGAGGCGGTGCCCGGCGATCCGCGGCAGGTTTTGGTGGCGCCGCAGGCCTCCGCACTGAAGGCGGTGGTGTCGGGATTCATGAGCGGCCAGCCGGTCGCCTATATGTTGTTCGGCATCGGCGCCATGGTCACCGTAGTGCTGGAGATGCTCGGGCTCTCTTCCATGGTCTTCGCGCTGGGAATCTACTTGCCGCTACAGCTGACCACGCCGATCCTGGCCGGCGGATTTCTCTCGCACCTGGTGAACAAGCGCGGGGTGAAGACCGGCGGCCAGCACGGCAGCACCATCCGCGAGCGCGGTATCGTCATTGCCAGCGGCTTGATGGCGGGCGGCGCACTCGGCGGAGTGATTGGGGCGGCGCTGCGCGTGCTGCCGCAGTTCAAGGAAGAGTGGATTCAAACGCCTTTCTACTCCAACAATGCCGTGTCCCAAGTCGTTTCCGCGCTGCTGTTTGTTGGGCTCTGTCTTTACGTATGGTTCGGCTCGCTGAAGAAAGTTTCCGCTGAAAAAGAATAAGGAGATTGACATGGATTCGCTAGGACGATTTGTCGCAGATGCAGTTCTCGGTATCGACACACTTTGGGGTGGCGACGTCATGTGCCCCTCGGGCACGGGACGATTTATCGCCGATTGCTGGTTTTCCGACGAACCCCTGCCCGTTGCCTACACGCATCCAGCCGCGGGACGGCTGCGCGACTGCGGAGGCGTCTCGGGCAAAAACGTGGATCGCAATGCGGTAGAGCAGTATCTCCGCGAAGTGAATCTTCCCAAAGCTATCGCGGGGATCCGCGAAGAAGCAGGAAAGCTCGCAGGAACCGTCGCAGGAAGGTCCGGCGCCCTGCGCAAGCCTTATCTGATCAGCCTGGCGGATTGCCTCGACGTCATGTGGGACCTCGCTATGGAAGTCCTAGGCAAAGGCGAGCCGGTTCCCTACTCTCGCTGCGTGGAAGCCGCGACGGGCAAGCCGCCCGAGCCTTCCAAGCCGGAGAAAAAACGCGCTCGCGTTGCCGAATTGCTCGACCGGGCTGGCTATGCATCGTCGGACTCGAACGCGCTGTTAAAGGCGGTCGACGGCTGGCGCCATGAGCGCGTGGCCCCGTTGGCATCGGTGCGCGCTCTGAGCGCGGCGGTGATCGCGCAGCTTGACCACCTCTGCGCGAAGAATCTGCTACCCTACCTCCCGAACGAACTGGCGCGGGTGCCGCGCGCGAACATCGACTTTCTGCCCATCAAAGATGCCTGGTTCTCCGGCTCGATGAATTACATTGGGCGGGCTCGAAATGCGGACGGCTCCCCCAAGTATGAAGCCACTTACGAGATCAATGCCTCGCTGCAGATTTCGTTTCCCGAGTTTGAGCATCTTGTCAGTCACGAGGTTGTGCCCGGCCACGTGACCACCTTCGCTTATCTGCAGGATTTGTACGTGCGCGGGAAAGCCGGCTTTGAAACCACCGTGCTTACGATGAACACGCGCGCTGCCACGCTGTTCGAAGGCATTGCCAATAACGCAATCCTGATCGCGCACGGCGTCACGGAAGTCGAGCAATTGCCCGACGAAGATTTGCAGATCGGAGTGCTGCTGGCGCTGTTACAGGACGATGCCAAGAACCAGTCGTCGTATCTGACCTGGGGCGAGGGAAGGCCACAGGCGGAGGTCGCGGCCAGGCTGCGTCGCGATTTTCTCGTCACCGAGGAACGCGCCGACAAACTCTCTGGCGCTTGGGGACGCCATCCCTTGCTCGGCCGAATGTATCTTCCGGCTTACCGGGCAGGAACGGAGCGAGTCGCGCAATTGCGACGCATCCACCCGGCGGATCGCATTCTACCGGCAATTTACGGCTGCTCCGGGCTAGCGGATATCGTGACTATCGACGAAATGTTGAAGGGAGAGTAGCTCAGGCCCGTTTAATCGGTGGAGTTGGAGATTCTCGATGCAGTGTGCCCGAGTGACGCTAGGGCAAACCGGAAGTTGACCGGAGTAAAGCCGGCTTGTCAGGACGCGAACCAACATTGCAGCTCCTCGGCCCACCTTCCGCCGCGCCCCCACCCTCCCGTCCTGCAGAGACCTCATTGGCCATATCATTCGGGAAGTTACGGGGCATCCAGGATTTACTTGACATAGTGTGTCACAGACACTAGTATAGTGTCGTAGAGACACTAATGGAGGTTCCCGATGATCAGCTTCATGAAAGTACCGCCGACAACCTACGTTCTGCAGTACAAACACGGCAAGATCAAGCGCGAAGGCGCCGGACTATCGTTCTTCTATTGGGCTCCCACGTCCACGATCGTGGCCGTCCCGCTGGCCAGCGCCGATGTCCCCTTCGTCTTCCCCGAGACCACCGCCGATTTCCAGTCTGTCACCATCCAGGGACAACTTACCTACCGGGTCGCCGATCCGAAGCGGCTGGCATCTCTGCTCGATTTCACGATCGACAAGAGGACCCTGTCGTACTTCGAGGAACACTCCCAAGATCGGCAGAAGTTGCCGGAACGTTTGGTGCATACTCTGCAGACACTGACTCGCGCGGTTACGCAACGCCTCTCGCTCAAGGAGATTCTGGTCAGTTCGGACATGATCGTGGCGGAGGTGCAGACAAAGTTAAAGGAATCAGAAGCAGTTTCCACCTTGGGGCTGGAAATTCTGGCGCTGTCGATCCTGGACATTAAAGCCACGCCGGAAATGTCGCGGGCGCTCGAGGCGGAAGCGAGGGAAGCCTTGCAAGGCCGTGCCGACGAGGCAATTTATGCCCGTCGCAACGCCGCCGTGGAAAACGAACGGATGATCAAGGAAAGCGAACTCAACACGGAGATTGCAGTCGAACAGAAGAAACGCCAGATCCGCGAGACGCAACTGGCGGCGGAGATTGCCGCGGAGCAACAAAAAAGGGAAATCCGCGAAACGCAGATGGCCGCGGAAATTTCTGTCGAAGAGAAGCGTCTGCAACTCGTAAGCCGTCGTGTCGAAAACGATCGCAAGGACGCAGATGTCCGCGCCTATGCACTTACCGAAATGCTGAAACCTCTGAGGGATCTCGACTGGAAGGCGCTGATGATGCTGGGCGGACGAGGCGCGGACCCCAAGGCCATGATTGCGATGGCGTTTCAGGAGATGGCCGAGAATGCGCAGAAGATCGGCGAACTGAACGTCTCGCCCGATCTCCTGAAGTCATTGATCTGCACCGCAGGAAAGTAGCGGGGGATACAGTCATGTACAAGAAGCTGGTGATCGTAACCCGCAAAACGAGGTTGCAGGAACTGGTGGAGCGCTTCAACACGCGGTCGCAGGCCAAGTTTTATATTGAGCACGCGGGCGGCGATTTTGCCGACTACGAGCGCGAGGACGATGCCTACCGCTTCGCGTTGGAGACGCTCCGCCGGTCTCTGGATTTCGAGATGCCGCAGCAGTTGGTGGACCGGAGCCTGGTTTCGACGTTTCATTTTCAGAAAGAGGATCTGGTGGTGACGCTGGGGCAGGACGGGTTGGTGGCGAACACCGCCAAGTATGTCGGAGCCCAGCCGATTGTGGCGGTAAATCCTGAACCGTCAAGATTTGACGGAATCCTGTTGCCGTTTCTGCCCGACCAGGCGCGCGGTGCGGTGGAACAGGTGATGGGGGACCGAGCCAAGGTCCGCGAAATCACATTGGCGGAAGTGAGGCTTGACGACGGGCAGCAACTGCTGGCCTTCAACGACTTCTTTCTGGGGGCGCGAAGTCACATTTCCGCCTTGTACCAGATCACATGCGGCAAGAAATCGGAGGTCCAGTCTTCAAGCGGCGTGCTCGTCTCGACTGGAGCGGGCTCGACGGGATGGGTGTCGTCGGTCTTCAACATGGCGGCTGGGGTTTCGCGTTTCTGCGGAGGAACTCCGGTGACGCCGATGCGCATGCAGTGGGAAGACCGGCGCCTTCTTTTTGTCGTGCGTGAACCTTTTGTCAGCCGTCACTCGCAGGCGGGAATCGTTGCTGGCATCCTGCAGACAGGAGAAGAGCTTACGATCGAATCGCGGATGCCCTCGTACGGTGTAATCTTCAGCGACGGCATGGAAGCGGATTTCCTGCAATTCAACTCCGGAGCCATTGCTCATATCCGTGCCGCCGAACAGAGTGCCCGGCTTGTCGTATCCTGAGAAGCTCCGATGCGAGTGACCGTTGACATCGTTATCTTCACCATTCAGTCGGGAGCTCTCAGAGTTCTGCTCGTGAAGCGCGCCGCAGCCCCTTTTCAGGAACAGTTCGCGATTCCCGGTGGTTTCGTCCATGAGGGTGAGAGTCTGGAAGTAGCGGCCCTTCGTGAACTGCACGAAGAAACCGGCGTTCAAAGTGTCTATCTCGAGCAGTTGTATTCGTTTGGTGATCCTGAGCGCGACTCGCGCGGGCGAGTGGTTACGGTTGCGTATTTTGCGCTGATCTCGGCAGATCACTCGCTCCAGGCTGGCACTGACGCAGCCGAGGCCGATTGGTGGCCCATGGACCGATTGCCCTCCCTCGCTTTTGACCATGGCAAGATTCTCGCCTACGCGCTGGAGCGGTTGCGCAATAAGCTCGAATACACGACGGTCGGCTTCCAGTTGCTTCCGGAAAAGTTCACTATGACAGAGCTCCAGGAAGTCTACGAAGCAATCCTGGGAAAGAAGCTGGACAAGAGAAATTTTCGGCGGAAGCTGGCGCTGCTCAAGATTCTGAAACCTCTGCGCGAATATCGTCGGGGCGGACAACGTCCTGCGCAACTCTACAAGTTCCAAGCGGCACGCTTTGAAAAACTGAAGGACAAGGGGATTCTGTTCCCGTTTTGAGCGGCGTGCCTCTGAGATGACCTGCGGACCGGCGGGTGAGTCCCCGCGTTACATCGTCTTCATATCCAGGCTCTTCCATAGATACCAGCAGGCGATCGAGCGATAGGGGGCCCACGGTTTCGCGATCTTCTCCATCACCGCCGGCTTCGGCCACTTGCGTTTCTTGTAGTGCTTCTTGATGGCAGCCTGCACGCCGTAATCGCCGACCGGCAGAATATCCGGACGCCGCAAGGTGAACATCAGGAACATGTGCGCCGTCCAAACGCCGACGCCTTTCACCTGGGTGAGATGCGCGATCACTTCTTCTTCCGGCAATTCCGGCAAGCGCTCGAACTCCAGCAGGCCAGCTGCGGTTTTCTCGGCGAGATCGCGGAGATACGCGGTTTTCTGCCGCGACAGCCCTACGCCGCGCATTTCGGCATCCGTCAGTTTGAGAATGCCTTTCGGCGTCAGCGGATCGCCGGCCAGAGCGGTGAACCGATCAAAGATCGTCGCCGCCGCCTTCCCATTCAACTGCTGATAGAGGATGGATTCAGCCAAGGAGTGAAAGGTCGGCTCGCCAAACTGCATGCGGAACGGCCCCACGCTCGCGATGATCGCAGCCATCACGGGATCGGATTTCTTCAGGTGGTCGATCGCTTTACGCACTTGTCGCTGGCTCCTCGCTGGTCGCGGTGGAAGTTTAACACAATAGGCGAACAAATAGCGAATCAGAGAATCGGGTCATCGGATCATCGGGCCATCGCGTCATCTGAATACGGCAGCTTCTAGATGGCCCGATCACCCGATGATCCGATGACCCGATTCCTTCACGACGGAAAATGGAAATGCACGTCGTGTCTGGAGGCGACGGGCATGCCGTCGAGCGTGGCTGGCTGATAGCGCCAGCGGCGAAGCGTGGCCTCGATCTTTTCGTCGATCCCGTGGCCGATCGCCTGCACGATTTTCGTCTCGACCACGTTTCCCTGGGAGTCGATGGCGACTTCGATGACTACATCTCCTTGCAGGTCGCGGGGAAGTTCGGCGCGGTCCACGGGAGGATCTGGATATACGACCGGATACGCGACGTGGACTTCATGCCCGGTAATTGGTCCGTCAATCATCGTGCCCAGCGGAGATCCGGCGCGAGAGTTGTGGTCGCCGGCTTCCGCATCGGCCGTTACCGGACGAGGCTCGAGCGCGGCCTTTAGCGGTTGGGACTGCGGGTTCGGGCGCGCCTTGCTCGTCCGTGGCGGGAACCGCAGCTTGGCCGCGTCTGGGGGCACGTTCTCGTTCGCGCCAGGAGCAAGGTAAATCAGCTTGTAGCTGTGGGCGCCTTGGCCATAGGCTAGCCATGCGGGGGCCAGGTCGATGACCCTGGAATTATGGAAGGCGAGCACCGCCAACACCGCCAGGTGTGCGGCCACCGACACCGCCACCGCACAATGACGCCGGAATCCCGAAGGCGCCGGTTCAAGATTCGCGGGTTGAGAACCATGAAACACGCACTACCACCTTACCCGATTGACGTGCAAAGAGAGGAAAGGTTTCTTGGGACAGGCATTGCCTTCCGCTCACTGCCGATTGCGTCTCCGGCCACGAGTTGAATGCGGGAGAGCCTACTTCCCGGCTTGCTGTTCGGCCATGTCGCCGATCACCGGCAGTTTGAACATCTGTCCCTGGTAGGCCTTGATGACCAGAATCAGCCAGACCACAAACCCGGCCAAACCGATCAGTGGCCACAGCAGGACCGTTGCCCAACCGAGGAACGGGATGTGGCCGATGAATGCCAGACCGATCTCCAGCACGATCCAGGCGGCCGCAAAGAAGAGGCATTGAAAGGAATGGAAGCGGACGAAGCGCTTCTTGTTAAACGGTTCCAGCACCAGAAACAGAATCGCCGGGATGATGGTCACGTAGGCCAGGGCCCCCGCCACGTTATCGGCGAGTCCGGCGGCGGGTGCAGCCGCACTCGCGCCCGCACCTTGCGCGGCGGCGCCGGCACATTTCGGACAGCTTGCTCCATCCGCGATCTGGGTTCCACAGCTTGGACAGAATGCCACGGTGGGCCTCCTTTGCAAGACGACAGGCAAGTTATCAGAACGCTCGCCCAAGCGCAATGGCGCTCGGCCGGGAATTCGTCTTTCCCCAATGGCTGCGTTCCCACTATCATTTCAAGTTCGGAATACTGAATTCGGCGGAGCCAGGAAACGCCTCCGCTATTTCCCGTCTCTTGAAAGGCAATGATGATCACCATTGTTTCGGGATTACCGCGTTCGGGCACATCCCTGATGATGCAGATGCTGGAATCGGGCGGCCTGCCGGTTCTCTGCGACGGCGAACGCAAAGCCGACACCGACAACCCCAAGGGTTACTTCGAGTGGGAACGCATCAAGCAGCTTCCGAAAGATCCCAGCCTGATTGCGGAGGCTGAAGGCAAGGTTGTGAAGGTCATCTCGCAACTGATTCTGTCGCTGCCAGCGGGCCATGACTACCGCGTCGTCTTCATGCAGCGTCCGCTGCCCGAAGTGCTACAGTCACAGGACAAAATGCTGCAACGCCGGGGCAACGCAGCTTTGATCGCCGACACATCCGCCCTGGAAGAGGCCTTTCAACGCCACCTGATCGAAGTAAACCAGTGGCTCGCGGGCCAGGCGAACATGCAGGTCGCGCGAGTGCATTATCGCCGAGTGGTGCGTGAACCGAGACCCGTCGCCGAAGAAATCGCCGCATTCTTGCAATTCCCGCTCGATATCGACGCCATGGTCCGGCAAGTGGATGCGACGCTGTATCGCAATCGCCTGAAGTAGAGCGGTGTGGGGACCCGCCTGCTATTCGGGTCCGGACATGCGCTGAAGTTTACCCGATTTCGGGCATGAAGTTGTGCCGTGCCTGCGCGCCGGCCAGGAGGTCGACGTAGGCTTCCGCGATCAAGTCTTCGGGGCCAATCCCGAATTTGCGGAGCAACTCTGCCGCGATTCTCTTGCCTTCCTCCTCGCTCTGCTGTGTGTTTTGTCCTGGCCCCAGCACCACCTCCAGTTCGAGAAAATCTCCCAACCCCTGCACCTGGTCGATGTGGATACGCGTTGGGCCGACCAAATAGAGGGTGCGTATTTTCTCGACTGTGCCGGTTACGCCCAGCGTCTGCGTGAGAATGTCGAGCAGAACTTGCGGGTCGGCGGTCCGGGCGATCGAGTAGCGCCAGCTGCGTGCGCCGGCAACGTCGGCTCGTTCATAGCGGATTAATTCTCCTCGGTCGGGCGCGAAGATGCGAAGCTTTAGGCGTGCGCCGTCGCAGCGGAAAAAGATATCTTGCTGGTGAATGATTTCCGGGGCGGAGCCGCTCAGCCGCGCGGCGGTGGCCAGGGCAGCGGCACGGTCCTTCAGAAAGGCTTTGATCTCGATGTTCCGAGATACCATACGTCAACAATGTACTGGATAAATCCTTGGTCGTTCCACGGAGCGCGGGATTTTCCAGCGCTGCTCCCGATGGGCGGGAATGCGGACGGGAAACTCAGATGGCAACTATCCCGTCCGGACCGGCGGGAGCGCGAATCCAATCTTGCTTCGGCGACGAGATGGCGGGTTCATCAGCCTCTTGATGAGGTGAAGAATTCCCTGGATCGCCCCATCGTGCGTCCCGAGCTGTTCTTCCAATTCTTCCATCCTGGCGGCGAGTTCTTTGTTTGCGGCCAGCACCTCCCGTAAGCGGACAAAGGCGCGCACTACAAAGACACTCATTTCTACTGCCTGTTCCGAGTTCAGCACCGTTGCTGCCATGATGGCGCCATGTTCGGTGAAGGCGTAAGGAAGCGAGCGCCGCCCACCTCGGCCCATGTTTGAGGTCGCAAATTGCGACCGCAAAGATCGGTTCTCTCTGGGAGTAAGCTGGAACATGAAATCCGCAGGAAATTTCTTTCGGTTGCGTTTTGTTTGTTCATTCAAACGCTTTACCGGCACGTTGTAGAGTTCCGCCAACACGGTGTCGAGAATGACACGCTGGCGGCGCAGAATAAGGATTCGGAGATCAATCGAGACTGCAGCTGCCTTTCCTCGGATACCAAGTGTCTGCCGCCCTGGTTTCGGTTTCAGCGAATGGATTTGCATCCTGTCATAGTAGCGGTCGCAGACTGGTCAGGCTGTGACCGATGGGCGGTCCGATTGTGACGAAAACGGAGGTCGACCGTGCGATCTTCTGCCGAGGAAGCGCACTAAACTCGGGAAGGAATCTTTGCGGTCGCAATTTGCGACCGCAAACAAGATTTATGTGACGCTCACTTCCGTATACGTGCCGTACACCTGCCGCAGCGCTTCGCAGATTTCGCCGACGGTAGCGTAGGCGCGGACGGCGTCGACGATGTAGGGCATGGTATTGGCGTCGGAAATATTGCCGTTGCTGCCTGCGGTGGGAGTCTTGGCGGCGGCCCTCTTCAGCGCCTCGAGCCGGCGCTGCACTTCTTCATTCGAGCGGCGGGCGCGCAGGGCCTTCAGTTTCTTCTCTTGAGCGCGCGCCACCGATTCGCCGATGTAGAGAATGTTGGGCGACTCCTCTTCAATGACGAAATCATTCACGCCGACCGTGATCTTCTCGTTGGCTTCCACCGAGCGCTGGTACTGGTAGCTGGCCTCGGCGATTTCTTTCTGGGGATATCCGCGCTCGATGGCTTTAACCATTCCGCCCATCTGGTCGAGCTTCTCGAAATAATCGAAGGCGCCGTTTTCCATGTCGAGAGTTTGCTTTTCGACGAAATAGCTTCCGCCGAGCGGATCGACAGTCTGGGCCACGCCCGACTCGAAGGCAATAATCTGCTGCGTGCGCAAGGCGATGCGCGCAGCCTCTTCCGTGGGCAAGGCGAGCGCTTCGTCGTAGGCGTCGGTGTGCAACGACTGCGTGCCGCCGAGCACCGCCGCCAGCGCCTGCAGAGCGACGCGCGCGATGTTGTTCATCGGTTGCTGCGCGGGCAGCGAGACGCCGGCGGTTTGGCTATGGAAGCGCATCAGACGGGTGCGGTCGTTTTTCGCGCCGAAACGGTCCTTCATCAGCCGATACCAAATCTTGCGCGCGGCGCGGTACTTGGCGATCTCCTCGAAGAAATCGTTATGCGCGTTGAAAAAGAAGCTAAGGCGCGGTCCAAAGTCGTCAACATCGAGCCCCCGGCGGCGCGCCCATTCGACATACTCGACGCCATCGTAGATGGTGAACGCGAGTTCCTGCAGCGCGGTCGATCCGGCTTCGCGAATGTGGTAGCCGGAGATGGAGATGGTGTTGAAGCGCGGCGTAAACTTCGCTCCGAACTCGAATGTGTCTATTACGAGGCGCATCGAGGGCGCGGGCGGATAGATGTACTCCTTCTGCGCGATGTATTCCTTGAGAATGTCGTTCTGAATCGTGCCGGAAATCTTTTTCCAGTCGGCGCCTTGCTTTTCCGCCACCACCAGGTACATCGCCCAGAGCGCGCTGGCCGGTGAATTGATGGTCATCGATGTAGTGATTTTGTCGAGTGGAATGCCGGCAAACAAAATCTCCATATCTTCGAGCGAGTCGATGGCTACGCCGCACTTGCCGACCTCGCCTTCGCTGGCCGCGTGATCGGAGTCATAGCCCATGAGCGTGGGCAGGTCGAAGGCGACCGACAGCCCTCCGCCGCCGTGTTCGAGGAGATATTTGTAGCGCTGGTTGGTTTCCTCGGGCGAGGCGAAGCCGGAGAACATGCGCATCGTCCACAGCTTGCCGCGGTAGCCGGTCGAGTGAATGCCGCGCGTGTAGGGCGGTTGGCCGGGATAGCCTAAGTATTGATCGTAATTCCAGTCGGCGGGAAGATCGGCCTGGGTGTAGAGACGGCGAATGGGCTGGTTCGAGATGGTGCTGAAACGCGCGTGGCTGCGCTCGTCGAGATTGGTGCCGGTGGGCGCGCCGACCGGCTTTTCGGGAGCCTTGTCGAGGGTGGGCGCCAGCGTCTTCTCGGCCCAGTCTTTCTCCGACTCAGCAGGATGGCGGCCTTCAAAGACGTCGGAAATCGGGCTTTCCGCTACGGTGTGAGGCAGATCGGTTTTCGATTTCTCGGGCATTCAGTTCCACGCTCTGGTTTTGATCATAGAGGAGCAGTCGCCAGGCTGCAAAAGAAGCGACCGACCGAGCGGTTGGTGAAAGTCAAGATCAAATTCATTCAGTACAAAGGGCGCGAAGACGCACGAAGGTGCGAATTCCTGCAGATTTCCTTCGCGATCCTTCGTGCACTTTGTGGTGAACGAATTTGGCGCCCTCCTAAGGTCTCGATGTGCTTGACGCCGCTTTTCGCGCCCGCCTATTCTTGACGTTCGTTCCGCGGAGGGATTCTGAAAGCGTTCCGGCGACTCCTGCAGCGCACGCCGTTCTACGGCGCGTATAAGGCGCTCGGCCACTATCCCGACTACTGGTATTGGATCCTGCGCGGGCGGCCGTCGCGGTCTCCGCATCTGTTGAAACAGAAAGTCGTGCGCGAATACGGAGAGAAGTTCGGGCTGAAGACCCTGGTCGAGACCGGAACGTACTACGGCGAGATGGTCGCCGCGATGAAGAACCGTTTCGACCGCATCTATTCCATCGAATTTGTGCCGGCGCTGGCGGAGCGAGCCACACGCAAATTCGCGCGCGACCAGCGCGTCCGAATCCTTTGCGGAGACAGCCGCCTGGTCATGCCCGAGGTGCTCGCCTTGCTCAAGGGCCCAGCGCTGTTTTGGCTCGACGCCGGTTACTACGGCTGGGTGGGAATTCGGACGAATGAGCAGCGCCTTTCGGCGGAACTAGAGATGATTCTGAGCCATCCCTACCCGCACATGATTCTGCTCGACGACGCGCGCGGGCTCACGGGGCGTGACGGCATTCCTTCGGTCGGCGACGTGAAAGCCTATGTGGAGTCGAAGTTTCCGCAGCGCTCGGTCGAGGTAAAGTACGACATCATGCGCATCACGCTGCGGGGATAGCCGATATCCAGAGCCGCGGCCAGCCGCGTCTCTATCGTTGCCTCGATACAAAGAAGAATGGACCGCCCAAGCACGGCCCGGTTTGCATTTCCCGCCAACTAGAACACATCTCGGACTGCTCGATTGATCAAGCCCACCGAGTTATTGACTGCCTCGCCCGCCGCGTACGCGAAGTTGGCGGACTGGTCGGCCAGAAATATCTGTTCCGATGCCAACACGGTCGTGCTGCCGGCCGCGACCACCTGCACCAGATAGGTGCCTGCCGGTACGCCGATCGCATCCTGCGCGCCGGGATTCGCCGTCACCGTAAAGGTTTTGGGGTTCTTTACGAATAACTGCGTCAGCGTAGCCTGCAACGCAGGCGCGTCGGCGGAGTTAGCGAAGACAAAGCGCGACTTTCCGGGAGCTACCGGAGTCAAGTTATCAGCAAACTGCAGCAGCGCGGGTTGAGTTCCGCTGATCGCGGCCACGACCGACACACTTGCCGCCGCCTTCAGCGTCACCTGCGAGTCGATGATCGGCGGATTCGTGCAGGGCGCCAGCGTGTTGGCCATGCTGATGTGCACGTCATACGTTCCGGCGGGGAGAGTGAGTGGTCCCGCGGTGTTTCCGAACGTTAGTCCTCGCTGTGGGCAGGTGCCGTCAATCAAGATGTCGACCGGCAAGCCGGGGTTGAGATTGTCGGCAATGTCGCGTCCTGGAATGCCATGCACGATGTAAAGGTAACCGTCATTGGCGGCGAAGGCGGAGGCGCCCAGAACAAGCAACACAGCTGCGAGTTGCGTAAATACACGTGTGCGAAGTTTCATAAGTCTCCTCAAGTTGTTCGAAGGTTTGGTGCTGATTGCGATGGATGAACCGCCGTCGACGCAGATCGAACTACGTCAGAGCCGCTCACAATTCACTGCTGGGACCCAACCGGGAAGCCGTCTGGCTTCTTTCGAATCAAACCCTCCTCGCGGATGGAAGTTGTGCAGACGAGAAAAAATCGCCAACAAATTTTGTGGCGGTGGTCTTGGGCAGAAGGGGACGCTGATTTCTACGGCGACTGTTTTGGGCGCGCGAGTTCCCAGGCCTTCGCGTATTTCCACGACACATAGACGGCGTGGTAGAGGTGCAGAAGCAGGCCTTCGCGGCCGTCGAGAAATCCGAGCCGGAAGAAATAGTTGTAGATGAACGTTGCGAGCGGACGTACGACGATGTTGAACAGGCTGAAGCCGCGGCGGCCCTTGGCGGCTGTCATCTCGGCGCCGAGGGAGGAGTAACGGTTCATGTGATCGATGTAGTCGGCGAGCGTGGGGTAGGAGTGGTGGAGGAGGGCCTGTTTGAGTTTGCCTGAAGCGCCGTCGATCAGCTTTGCGTCCTCGTGAACCAGTCGCTTCTCGAAGCGCGCGGCGCCGTTACGAAACAGACGCAGCTTGGGGTCCGGCCAGAAACCACCATGCTTGATCCAGCGGCCGAGGAAGTGATTCTTGCGGGAGATCCAATAGCCGGCTGACGGACCCCTGCTCTTGTCAAGATTTCTCGATCCAGCGGATGCTTGCTCCATCGTGAGGCACCAGTCGCGGGAACGGTCCGATGGGTTGACCGAACTGATCGCTTCGTGGTTCGCGAGTTCGGCAGCAAGATCTGGGCTCACCTCTTCATCCGCATCCAAACTCAGAATCCACTCGCCCGTTGCCTTATCGATCGCCGAGTTTTTCTGTGCGGCGTAGCCCTCCCATTCCTCGATGAAGACTTTCGCGCCGAAGGATTTCGCGATTTCGATGGTGCGGTCGGTCGAGCCGGAGTCGACGACGATGATTTCGCCTTTGCCCGCGGCGATGAGCGGCTGCACGCTGGCGAGCGTGCGTCCGATGTTGGCCTCCTCGTTGTGGGTGATGACGACCACCGAGAGGATCACGCCAGGCTCCTGCCGCTGCGGGCCAAGAGCCCTCCGAGCCTTGCTCGGCTTGGACAGCCGGGGGCGGCTGTCCCTACGCAAGCCGTCTCCACACGAGCATCGCCGATGACCGAGAGCTCCACGGAGAGAGGATACGCGAGAGACGGCATGCAACAAAAGAAAAACGCTGCAAAAGGGAAACGCCGGGCGGGGACGCCCGGCGCTCCATCGCGAATCGTTGCGGCGCTACTGTTGCGGTTGGGCCGGAGGGTTCGCGGGAGCTGGCTGGTCGGCCGGCCGCGCCGCGACGTGGGGAATATTCGGCGCGTGCGTGACCTCGCCCCGCTCGGCTTCGGCGATCTGAATCCCGGCGTGATCAAGCAGGAGACCGATGGCTCGATCCAGTTCGACCTCTGCCTTCTCGTACAGGGCCTTGGCGGAGACGAGCGTGACTTCGGCCTGCGTCATGGCCGCCTGGTTCTGCAGTACCAGAGTTGAAGTGGATGCGCCGAGCGCGTACTTCTTTTGTTCGGCGTCCAAAGACTGGCGCGCCAGATCGACGGCGGCTTGCGCGGAAGCCACGCTGGCGCGATTCTGCTGCACGCCAAACTGCGCGTTGCGCACCTCGATGCGCACCTGGTTCTCGATCTGTTGAATGCGCAACTGGGCTTGCCGGTATTCGAATTCCGAGCGCACCTGCGTGGCCTGAGCGGCGCGGTTGCGGAGTGGAATGTTAAGACTCAGGCCTACCCCTTTATCGGGCGCACTGGAATTGATCAGTTGATTCAACGTTGCCCCATAAGAGACGGGAGGCGGCACTTGGAAGCTCGTGGCACCGGGAGTGCAGAATCCTGGTTCTTGATAGCATATGTAGCCAGTATTAAAACCGCCGCCCAGGCCGGCGCCGCCATAGTAGGCAAACAGGTCCACCGAGGGCAGGAGAGCGCTGCGGATTGCTTTATTGCTGATGTCGGTATTGGAAAGGTTAATACGCTGTTCCGCGAGTTCGGGACGATGACTGAGTGCATCGTTCACCAAGTCCTGGGTAGGGACAACCGGTTCTTGCGCAGGCAATTCCATGGTTGAGGTGGGAATCACTTCTGCGTCGGCCAGTGCCGGGTCAACCAGAGTGCGGCTGAGAGCATTCTTCATTAGGAGTTGCTGCAGTTGAAGATTGGTCAGCGCCAAGGTCAGGGTCTGTTGATTGCTGGCGACTGTGCTCTGTGCCCGTACCACCTCGATCGGCGCGAGCGTTCCGATTTCCACCTGTTTCTGGTTGTCAGAGAGGGTTTTCTGGGCGAAAGCCAGTTGCTCCTTCTGCACCCGGACGTTTTCGTAGGCGTATACCAGGTCCCAGTACATGTTTTCGATCTGGTCAACGGTAGTGGTGATCTGCAGGCGGAAGGCGACGTCCGATATTTCACGATTGTTCTTTGCAATCTGAATAAAGCGAGTGTTGGGGGCGAATCCGAAGCCCTGCAGCAGGTGCTGCGTCAACTTAAACTGGAAACTCGAACTTAGGGCCGGAGAGAATTCATTAAATGCATTGTTGGAAGTTATCCGATTGTTGTTGAAGCCGACCGATAGATTCGTGCCCCACTGGAATCCCTGGGTGTAGGCGAAATTGCCCGTTGTCGTATTCTGGCTGCTGCCGCAAAAGGGGCTGCTGCAATTGACCTCCTGACGGTCGAACTGCAGCGTGCCTGTGAGAATGGGGTCAAAGCTGGTGATGAGCGGGCCGCTGCCGAAGGTCGATTGAACCAGGCCGCCAGAGCCGGTGCCAGCGCCGCCGGCCGCGACCGAGGTTCCGCCCTGGCCCGAGCCCACTTGCGTACCGAGTCCGCCTACGCCTCCGCCGGGGGTATTCTGCACCACACCGTTGTTGACACCGAGAGTGCTGGCGCCGGCTTTGGCGCGCCAGACGTCGGTATCGGCGATGTTCAGGTTGTAGCGAGCGATCGCGATGTCGAGGTTGTTTTCGAGCGCCAGTGCCACCGCGTCGTTCATGGAGATGTAAAGTTTGCCATCGTGCATGAGTTGGTCGATGCGTGGCGTGTTGGCCAAGTTCGGCGGTGCTACGTGCCGCGCAGTATACGGACCAATCGGATTCGGGAAGGGCGACTGCGGCTTCGAATACTGCTTCACATCAAACGGCTGCGATGCGGACGGCACGGCCTTCTGGCTCTGCATCTGCGCCGACGGCGCGCTGGGAACGGACGAAGCATCCTGCGCCCACGCGGCAGGTACCATGATTACAGCCAGGAAGACGGCGGCAATAAGAAGGGCGGCAGCCCGCTGAAACGCAGTCATCACTGTAGAACGTTGCATTCGCATCATCTCCATTGGTCAAACTCAATTGGCCACACTAAACTGATCGCACTCAAGCGCTTAGGTCCATGAGGACGTACTGGTACGCATTCTTGCTAACACTCTGTTACTACGTAGAACGGCGGGCAAGAGTTCCTTGTAATCTTTCCGGTGCAGGTCTCTCATTGCCAAACCAGAGAAAAGGCAATCTTCTTCATTTGCAAGTAGAAGTGATCGTAAGTGAACTAGTATAGCTGACGCGCCGCTGCACACTCAGCGACTGCGGCCGTAAGACTTTGTAAATACTAACGATGATGCTCGGACTGCTTCGGACTCGAAAAAGAACGTGCGCAATCTCAAACTGATCCTTTCTTATGATGGGGCGGACTTCGCCGGCTGGCAGGTGCAGCCCGGCCAGACGACCGTACAAGGCGCGCTGGCCTCAGCCATTGGACGGTTGAGCGCGGAAAATGTACTGCCCCAGGGCTCGGGCCGCACCGACGCGGGGGTGCACGCACTGGCCCAGGTGGCGAGTTTTCGAACCGCGTCGGCGATTCCTGCTGAAAACTGGGCGCGGGCGCTCAATGACATTCTGCCGGCGTCGATCCGTGTGCTCGAGGTGACCGAGGCCACGCCCGAGTTCCACGCGCGCAAGTCGGCGCGCGCCAAGACGTATCGCTACCGCATTCATCGTACCGCGATCTGTCCGCCGTTTCTGGCGCGCTATGTGTGGCATTACCCGTATCCGCTAGAGGAATCGGCGATGATCGCAGCCGCTGGCGTGGTCGTCGGCGAACACGATTTCACGTCGTTCGCGGCAGTTGACCCGGAACGCGTGGAACGAATGGTGGCCGGAGAAGATACTCACACCACGAACATTCGGACGATCTTCTTCTCCACTTGGACCCGCGAAGGCGACGAACTCGTCTACACGGTTCGCGGCAGCGGATTCCTTCATCACATGGTGCGCAACTTGGTCGGCACATTCCTGCTGATGGGGAAGGGAGCAGTGAGCCTGGAAGATTTGCGCCGCATCCTCGACGCGCGGGAGCGCACTGCGGCCGGGCCGACCGCGCCCGCCAGCGGGCTGTATCTGGTCGGGGTTGAATACTGACGCGAAACTCTGGCGCGTCCGTCCCGTGCCGCGTACACTTCTTCGCAATGGCCACGAATCTCGAATTCGCTGTCTCCCGCCTCGCTTCCGTGAACCCGGCGACGGGCGAAGTTCTGGGTGAACTGGATAGTGCCGGTCCGACCGAAGTGCGCGCTGCGGTGGCGCGCGCGCGTGCCGCACAGCCGGAGTGGAACGCCTGGGGCATCCGCCATCGCATTCAGGTATTGCGCCGCTTCCAGCAGATTCTTCTTGCGCATAAGAACGACATCGCGCGGCGCATCACCCAGGAAGCAGGGAAGCCGCAGGTCGAAGCGCTCGTCACCGAAGTTCTGGTCGTGCTCGACGCGGCCCGATTCCTGATCGGCAACGCCTTCGCGATCCTGCGAGAAGAAAAGCTGCCCCACGGAAATCCCGCGCTCAAAGCCAAGTCCGGCCGCATTCTGCACGAACCGTATGGCGTTGTCGGAATCGTCTCGCCGTGGAATTATCCTTTTTCGATTCCGGCGACGGAGGCCATGGCGGCGCTGGTCGCGGGAAATGCCGTGGTGCTCAAGCCCTCGGAGTTGACGCCGCTGATTGCGCTCGAACTGCGGGCGCTGCTTGGCAAAGCCGGAGTTCCCGACGACGTTTTCCAGGTTCTCCCCGGCGAAGGCGCGACCGGCGCGGCGCTGGTCGCCGGCGAAATCGACAAACTGGTCTTTACGGGAAGCGTCGCCACCGGCCGGCGCATCGCGCAGATCGCTGCCGAACGCCTGCTCCCGGTGGTGCTGGAACTGGGCGGCAAAGATCCCATGCTCGTGCTCGAAGACGCCGACGTCGATGTAGCATCGAGCGGCGCCGTCTGGGGAGCGTTCGTCAACGCGGGCCAGACCTGCTTGTCGGTCGAGCGCTGCTACGTGCATCGGAGTCTGTATCCCGCGTTCCTGGATGCGTGCTGCGAGAAGACGCGGAAGCTGCGCGTCGGCAACGGCATGGACCCGGCCACTGAAATCGGGCCCATGATCCACGAGCGGCAAGTGCGGGTGGTGGAATCGCAGGTGGAGGATGCGCGGCAGCGCGGCGCCCGCGTGCTGGCCGGAGGCACGCGATTGCACGAGCTCGGCCCAACCTTTTTTTCGCCCACCGTGTTGGCCGACGTCGATCACACGATGCGCGTGATGCAGGAAGAAACCTTTGGCCCGGTGCTGCCGATTATGCCGTTCCGTGACGATGGCGAGGCCGTGCGCCTGGCCAACGATTCCGACTTCGGATTAGCCGCCAGCGTGTGGACGCGCGACCGTGCCCGCGGCGAGCGACTGGCCCGCCAGATCAATGCCGGCACGGTGATGGTGAACGACGCCGTGTCGTGTTTCAGCATCAGCGAAGCTCCCCACGGCGGCGTGAAGTCGAGCGGCCTGGGCCGCACGCATGGGCGCTGGGGCCTGGAAGAAATGGTGCGCGTGAAGTATGTCGACAGCGACCGCATTCCAGGCATGAAAAAAATCTGGTGGTTCGGCTACGGCGGAGGATTTGCGGCCGAAATGGAGAGCTTCCTCGACCTGCTGTATGCGCGCCCGCTGCGAGAGAAACTGGTAGCGGGAGTGCGCTCGGCCGGAGCCCTGTGGCGGAGAAAATTGTAGAAGCAGTTCTCAGTTCCCAGTTCTCGGTTCTCAGTTATGACCGAGAAGATTTTTCTGAGAACTGAAAACTGAGAACTGAGAACAGAGAACTTGCCCATGACCGACTCCCGCGCCTTCCTGCGTCACACCCTCGCTACCATCGCCTATCGTGGAGGGAAAGCCATCCGCAACGCTGGGCCTAACTTTGCCGACTACCGCCCCGCCGAAACTTCGCGCACGCCGGCAAGAATTCTCGCGCACGTCGGCGACCTGATGGACTGGGGCCTCGCCATGTCCGAAGGCCGCCGCGAATGGCACGATTCCACTCCGCTGGCGTGGGAAAAAGAATGCGAGCGCTTCTTCACCGCCTTGAAGAAATTCGACGACTACCTGGCGTCGGAAAAGCCGCTGCAAGTCGCCGCCGAAAAATTGTTTCAGAGCGCGCTCGCCGACGCGCTCACCCACATCGGCCAGATCGCGATGCTGCGGAGGATGGCCGGCGTCCCGATCAGGGGCGAAAACTATTACGTAGCCGATATCACCGTGGGACGCGTCGGCGCGGACCAAGCGCCGCCGCGCAAGGAATTTGACTGAAGGTGTTTTGTAGGCTGTTCACGGTGCGAGCATGAATCGTTTTTCAGCGTTGCTATGCTCGGAGTGTGAGGTCTGGGAGCAAAGCGGTGGAAGGTCCATGGGAACGCGGGCGACTGGCGATGCAACAAAGTGTGGAGCTTGCAAAGACAGGAGAAATCGAGCAAGCACTCGGCCTTCTGGACAGCACCCTTGCCGAAGCGACGCAGGAAAATCGTAGCAAGTGGATCAAAATCATATGCCGTCATGCCGCCGTTTTGGCTCACTTCATGGGAGACCGTCGCCGCGAAATACGCTACACCGAACAGGCGCTTCCGTATGCCAAGGACTATCGTTTCGCTGTGTACAATTTTGCACAACTGTTATTGATGGACGGGCAAGTCGGTCTTGCCAAACGGTACGCGACTGAGGCGTACGAACTGAGCATCGCAGAGGGAACCGAGGCGGATCGTGATCTTGCGGCAGCAATACTCAAACAGTGGCCTAATATCGCCGAAAATGGTTAAATCGCGCTTACACTCGCGACAGGTTCAATGAGCGCTATCGCCTTCCATGAGAAGGCCGGTCAGTGTCAAGTAGGATCTTTTGTTTTTTCGTTGGACAAGATTTTTCTCCGCCGAGCTGCCGCTGTCGCCACCCTTCCATCCGCACTCTTCGCGGAGCGGTTTGTTCGAAGCTCGCAGTCCGAAGCTCGCAGCCCAGGAGCACGAAATTGGACCACGACCGGCTTCTCTGCGTCCTTGGTCGAAAGGCCACTGCTGAGTAAAATAACGGGAAGCGGGCCTTGACCAATGGCGCGCAGGAGATGGAATGACTTCCGGCGAAACGGCAACTGCTGTCACCAGCACGATTCCGCAGCTTCCCAAACACAAAGTCAAGATCAAGAAGGCGGGCCAGCGCGCCTGCAACGAGAAAAACGATAAGGGTAAGTTCTGTGGCGGACACCTGAAGCGCTGGTTCTACGCCGCCGATGTTCTGGAACAGGAATGCGGTGACGTGGAGAAAGCCTGGGGAGCGGACGCCGAAGTGTATCGCTGCGAATTTTGCCAGACGCTCTACCTGCCCAGTCCCGAAGATCCGCGTGGGGTAAACGTCGCGGGGCGAGGCCAGCTTTCGGTGTTCGGGCTGACGGTTCCTCCCAAGGAAGAGAAGAAGGCGTAGAGACGCGGTTTGCCGCGTCTCGGGTACGGGGAGACGGGGCAAGCCCCGTCTCTACAAAGGCTATTCGACAGCCGGAGGGGTGCCGGCTCCCTGTGAACGTTTCTGAACTCATCTACGATTGGAATCTTCTGTATCCGAAGTCGCTGCATCCGCCGGGACCGGTGCGCCTGACCGATGAAACGCTGCGTGACGGCTTGCAGTCGCCTTCCGTCCGCGATCCTTCCATCGAACAGAAGATCGAAATCCTGCACCTGATGGAGGCGCTCGGCATCAACACGCTCGACCTCGGCCTTCCCGGAGCCGGGCCACGCGCGGTTGAGCACGTCACCGCGCTGGCGCGCGAAATCGTCGCCCACAAAATGAAGATCACGGCGTACTGCGCCGCCCGCACCCACGCCAACGACATTCGTCCGATCGCCGAGATTGTCCAGAAAACCGGCCTGCCCATCGAGGTGGCCGCGTTTCTCGGAACCAGTCCCATCCGCCGCTACACCGAGGGCTGGAACGGAGACTTCCTGCTGCAAACCACGGAAAAGGCCGTCCGATACGCGGTCTCGCTGGGCCTCGAAGTCATGTACGTCACCGAAGACACTACCCGGTGCGATCCGGAAACGGTGAAGCAGCTCAACTCCGTGGCCATCAACTGCGGCGCGCATGCTCTGGTGCTCTGCGACACGGCCGGACACGCCACGCCGATGGGCACGGTGGCGCTGGTCAAGTTTGTGGTTGAGCAAGTGATCAAGCCAACAGGCCAGAAAATTCGCCTTGACTGGCACGGGCACTGCGACCGGGGATTGGCAACCGCGAACGCCATGGCGGCTCTAGTGGCGGGTGTGGATTGCGTGCACGCGACGGCGCTCGGCATCGGAGAGCGTGTCGGCAACACGCAGATGGATCAGATGCTGGTCAACCTGAAGCTCATGGGCATCGCGCCCTGGGACAAGCAGGATCTGACCAAACTCAAGCGCTACTGCGAGGCCGTCTCCGCCGCTACCGGCGTTGCGATTCCGCCAAACTATCCTGTAGTGGGCGAGGACGCGTTCCGCACCGCCACCGGCGTTCACGCCGCGGCCGTCATCAAGGCGTACAAGAAAAAAGATGTTGAACTGGCCAACACAGTCTATTCCGGAGTGCCGGCGCAATACTTCGGCCTGGAACAGATTATCGACATCGGCCCCATGAGCGGAAAATCCAATGTCCTGTTCTGGCTGGAACACCGGGGTATTCCAGCGAATGACGACGTGGTCGAACGCATCTACAAGTGCGCCAAGTCGAGCGACCACACGCTCACCGAAGCTGAGATCATGGAGTGCGTGCAAGCAGCGCGCTGAAATCGCTGTAGAGACGGGGCTTGCCCCGTCTCCGCGGTGGGAGACGCGGCAAGCCGCGTCTCTACAGGAGATTTGACTCCGGCTCCCGCCCTAGTTCCGCGGATGCTTGACACTCGATTCCTCGTCCTGTAGTGTCCGCCAGCAAGAGGCTAAAATTCAAGGCGCCCATGGAATCCTCCGATTCGAAGCCCACGCGAAGTGCCTCGTCGTCGAAATCCCACGGCAAATCCGAGCCCTCCCGCAAGCGCTCGCAGCCGGCCGCGATCACCATCCGCGACGTCGCCGAGCGCAGCGGATTTTCTTCCGCCACGGTTTCCATCGTGCTGAACAACGCTCCGCTGGCCCGCTACATTCCCGACACTACCAAAGGAAAGATTCATCGCGCCGCTCAGCAGCTCGGATACCGTCCCAATCTGTTTGCGCGCTCGTTGCGCGGCCGCCGCAGCCACACCGTGGGCGTCATGGTGTTCGATATGACCGACCCCTACTGCACGCTGGTGCTGCGCGGCATCGAGAACACGCTCTTCCAGTCCTCCTACCTTCCCATCCTTACCGATGTCCACAACGAGCGCAGCCGCTTTGAGCGCTATCTGGAAATGCTGCTCGACCGCCGCATCGAGGGCCTGGTCGTCCTGGCCAACTGGCTGTTTGTGGACATCAACGTCCTCGCCGACCTGGAGAAGAACAACATTCCGACCGCGACCGTGGGCCGCGAGCTCAAGAACGACAAGATCAGCTCGGTGATCGTCGATAACACCGCCGGCGCCCGCGCCGCCCTCGAACATCTCCATTCGCTAGGCCATCGCAAGATCGCCTTCATCCGCGGCCCGCGCCAGTTGTCCGACACCGAACCGCGCTGGCGTGGCGTCAAGACCCTGGCCCGGGAACGTGACCTCGAACTCGATTCGCGCCTGATCGTCGACCTACCAGAATCGGGAGACCCGTTTTCAAGTTTTGAACAAGGATACAAATTAACGGAGGAATTGCTGCACCGCCGCCGTCCCTTCACCGCGCTGATGGCCTTTGACGACATGACAGCCTTTGGCGCCATTCGCGCGCTCACGAAAGCGGGAATTCATGTTCCCGAGCAATGCTCGGTCGTGGGCTTTGACGACGTCGCGACCGCTGCCATCTACTCGCCCGCGCTGACCACCGTGCGCCAGCCCATGGAAGTGATGGGAACGGCGGCGGCGACCATCGTGCTCGAAGCTATCAACGCCGGTCTGGAAAATAAACCGACCCGCACCGTTCACCGCCAAATCGTACCTGAGCTGATCGTGCGCGAATCCACCCGCAGCCTGAAGTAGCTTTCCGGGGCGCAATCCGAATTTTCCCTTGACAGGGAGAAATCCCTGACGCAGTATTGATACGATTTAATAGCGGCATTTACCCGTTTTCTGAGACGGGCGGCCGCGCTGGGAAGGAATTTGGGATGGGAATGAAGGTCGAGCCCGGCAGAAAATTCGGAGCACAACATCGGCTGCACAACCCGGCGGTCCCGTGCTTCCGTCTTTTGTTTCGTTCCAAATCCGTGAGGAGCCCGTTATGAAAATTCGTCTTCGTTTCGGAATTGTAGTGGGAGCATTGGTTCTTTCGGCGGCACTCGCGCTTGCCCAGGCGGGCAGGGGCAGTATCAACGGCCTGGTCTCTGACCCGGCCGGGGCGGTCGTTCCCGGAGCGCAGATCACCCTTCTAAACCAGGCAACCGGATTGACGGAGCACACCGTCACCAGCGCCGCGGGACTCTACAGTTTCATCTCCCTCAATCCCGGCGTTTATCGGGTCACGGCCAGCCAGAAGGGCTTTGCCAGCGTCGCCCGAGACAAGGTCACGGTCAGCGTCGATCAGGTCACCGAGGTCAACCTCACTTTGCAGGTGGGGGCTGCCACGGAGACGGTCACCGTCACCGCAGGAGTCGAACTGGTCGAGCCCACCAATTCCACCGTCGGCTCGCTCATTCCGGCCGAGGCAATTGACCGGGTCCCGTTGCTGACACGCAATGTTTTCGATCTCGTTCAGCTGAGCGCGGGCGTTACTCCGGCCAATGGGACGCCCAATGCATCCAGTTCGTTTGCCATCGACAACATTTCGTCCGGGCGCCCGGGAATCGACGTGTCCTCCTACACTTTCAACGGCGCGATCAACGGGTCCGTCTACTATATGGTCGACGGCAGCCCGATCGGAATTGCGGAGAACAATTCCTCCGCCATCTTCCCGGCGATGGAAATTCCCGAGGCCGCGGTGAGTGAGTTTCGTGTTGAGACCCAGAATACGTCGGCGTCTTACCAGAGCGGAGGCGCGGGCGTCATCAGCCTGGTGACCAAGTCCGGCAGCAACAAGTTTCACGGCGAAGGTTTCGGAGTATTCCGGCCCGATGTCCTGGCGGCAAATGAATTTTTCAACAAGCAGAACCAACTGAGCAGTGGCCAAAGCAACACACCTCCTGGCTTCCACCGCTATCAGGAAGGCGGCGCCATCGGCGGGCCGATCAAGCGCGACAAGCTGTTCTTCTTTGGGGATTATGAATACACGGACCAGGCGTTGTTCGACGGTTCGAATTTGTTTACTGTCCCAACCAGCGCCGAGAGGACCGGAGACTTCTCGGCCTTTCTCGCTTCAGGTCCCTCAGGTGTCATCTACGATCCAACGCAACCCGAACAATCGGACGGCACGCGGACGCCGTTTCCCGGCAACATCATTACGAACCCCAACCCCATCGCTTTGAAGGTCTTATCGAATCTACCCAAGTGTAACGTGGGCGCCAACTGCGATTCAGCGACGAGTGACGTTGCCAACAATTTCTTTGCGCCGGGCCTGGACCCACTCAAGGCACACAAGTTCGACGTCCGGCTGGATTGGAACCAGAGCGAGAAACAGCGCATCTTCACCCGCTTCTCCTATGACCGGCTGTTCTTCTCTACCTTCAACGCCTTCAACAGCATGTGGGATCCGAACTACGCCCAGAACGTGACCAACGGGCGCAACATCCTCGTGGCCGACGACTTGACCCTCAATTCCTCCACTGTACTTCAGCTCCGTTACTCGTTTGCTCGCCAATACTCAAATCAAGGAGGAGATCCCCGGCAGGTGGGCTTTGACATCACGACGCTGGGCTTCCCTGCATCGCTGGCTGCGGAGGAGGTTTACAAGCTCCTTCCGATCTTCGTGTTTAACGACCTTCCGCCTAACGGTAACCAGTTCGGCGGCACCGGCAACTACAACACGTTTCTCTACGCCGGCCAGAACAGCGACTTCAATGCCACCATTACGAAGGTCTGGGGCAAGCATCAAATCTCTACCGGCTTTGAATATATGAAGCGGTATCTCAATGTGGGCCAGCCGATTTCGCCCGCCGGCGCGTACACCTTCGACCTCAGCGCTACGGATCAGTCCACGGGCGCCACAATTCCCTACGGCGGCAGCGATTTTGCCTCTTTCCTGGTCGGCATGGGAACAGTGCCGGGCAACGAAGAAAATACCAACAACGGCTACCCCAATTTCTCCAAAGACATTTTCGCCGCCGAGGCCAGCCCCTACTATGCGGCCTTCGTCGAGGATACCTACCATCCCACCAAGAGTCTGACCATCACCGCCGGCCTGCGCTGGGACATCTTCGGCGGGCGTACCGAACGTCATAACCGTTTGGAATACTTCGATCCCAATGCATCGAACACCGTGAGCGGTGTCTCCTACACCGGCGCGGAAGTTTACGTCAACGGTGGCAATCGCTCCCCCTTTACCACCAACATGAAGAACTTTGGGCCGCGCCTGGGATTCGCCTGGCAGCCAGTCAATCACCTGGTCGTGCGCGGCGGAGCAGGATTCTACTACGGCCCCAGCACGCAGATGGTCGCGAACGCCAGTTTGAATAGCGATGGGTTCTCATCCTATACCCTATGGAACGCGACCTGCGTTGACGGACACGGCAATACCGTTTTTAATGCTGCATCGGGATGTCCAGCCCCAGCCCCGGCGCCCGGCGTCTATACCGCGGACTATTCCATCAGCAACCCCTTTCCCAATGGAGTTGTTCCCACACTCACGAGTCCGCCATCCGGTCTCGCCAATAACCTGGGGACGACGTTGAACGCCGTGCAGCACTCCATTCGGACAGTGACCACCTACAACTTCAACTTTGGTGTGGAATATGAGCTGCCGCACGAAGTTGTCGTGAGCGCGGCTTATGTCGGCAGCCGCGGACTATTCCTGCCCCTGGGCAAAGCCGATCTGAACGATCTCGATCTGGCCACGATCGCGCAATACGGTGCTTCGCTGTGCGCCTATGCGGAGCCGTCGTGCGTAATGGTGCCCAACACCTGGGCGGCCATTCAGCCGCCCACCAACGCCAACTACGGCGCAGCCACCGTTCCTTTGTGGGTGTCGCTCCAGAAATACCCGCAGTTCGGCAGTGGCAGCTATGGTGACGGCAACGGCGTCCTGGTGAATGGCTACCCTGGAGGCGACTCCATTTATCACTCGTTGCAAACCAAGGTGCAGAAAAGGCTGACACACCACTTCACCACGCTCGCTTCGTTTACCTGGGCGAAACTGATCACCGACGACAGCCAGCCCCCCTTGAATTTCGTCGGTTCTCACGCAGGCGCACCTCAGGACTGGAAAGATCTTCGATACGAGCGCTCGGTCAGCCCGCAGGACGTGAAGTATCAGTTCAACGGACAGGTATCCTACGACCTGCCGGTTGGCAAGGGACAGAGGGTGAATCTGAACGGTGTGGCAAACACCATTCTGGGTGGGTGGACCGTTAATGGAATCCTCTATCTCAGCTCGGGCATTCCGATCGCCTCACCGAGCGCGGGGGTGGGCAATCCGTACTTCAATCAGAGGGCCGACCTGACCTGCAATCCGGCAAGTGGCGCTCCGCATACAATAGCGCAATGGTTCAACCCCGACTGCTTTGCGATACCTGGGACGGAAAACGGTGGCACGGCTAATCCATTTATTCCGGGAACCGCCCCGTCTTATCTTGACCACGTTCGCACCATGGGAGCGCGGGATCTGGACCTCTCGCTCTATAAGACACTCTCTTTCGGAGAGAACCGGGAACTGCGCTTCGAGGTGTCCTCCTACAACGTGACCAACACGGCGCAGCTTGGAATGCCGAACGTGCCGTCGTTGGCGGACTATCAGGCGGGGGTGCAACCGTTCTCACAGATCACGACCACTGTCAACACCCCGCGCCAGTTCCAGTTTGGCGCAAGATTTACGTTCTGATCCATTGGCGGGTGCCCCACTCATCGCGTTCTTTGCGATGAGTGGGGCTTGCCGCGAGTATTCAACCAAATTGCTTCGTCAGTCGGCCACTCCCACGCGCACGCGTTCCCGGCTTAGCACGGCCAACCCCTTCTCCAGATCGGCAATCAAGTCCTCGACGTGCTCAAGGCCCACGGAGAGGCGAATCATCTGCTCAGTGACACCCATCTTTTCCCGCAACTCGGGATCGATCATGTAATGCGAGGTCAGCACCGGGATGGTCACCAGCGAATCCACTCCTCCGAGGCTCGGCGCCAGGGTAAACAGATTCAGCGACTCGGCGACGCGGCAGGCGTCGGCGCCGCTGCCTTCCACCTCGAAGGTCAGCACTCCGCCCGCTCCCGCCATTTGTTTCTTTGCGATCGCGTAGTCGGGATGCTCCTGCAACAGCGGATAGTGCACCCGCGCTACCTTGGGATGCCGGCTCAGGAACTCGGCAATCCGCAGCGCGCTCTGGTTCTGGCGCTCGACCCGGACAGCCAATGTCTTGATGCCGCGCAGCAGCATAAATGCCGCGTGCGGATCCATGCAGCAGCCGAGCGTGGTGCGCGTGTGATGGATCTGCTCGATCAAGTCGCGTCGTCCGGCCGCGACGCCGCAGATCAGATCGGAATGCCCGCCAAAATACTTCGTCCCCGAATGGAGCACCAGGTCGATGCCCCACTCCGCCGGACGGCAATTGATGGGCGTGGAGAAAGTGGAATCAATGGTCGTGATCAGGCCGTGTTCGCGCGCCAGAGCCGCAATCTTCTCCAGATCGACAACCCGCACCCTCGGATTCGTCGGCGACTCGATGTGCAGGATCTTGGTATTGGGCTGGATGGCGCGCTCGTGCTGCTCGATGTCATTGGTATCAACGAACGTCGTTTCGATTCCGAGTTTCGGCAGCCACTGCGACAGGAATTTGATCACGCCGCCGTAAATATCGCGTTGCGCCACGATATGGTCTCCCGCCTTTACCAGCGCCAGAACCGACGTGGTGATCGCGGCCATGCCCGATGAGAACAGCAGCGCCGCATCCGTGCCTTCCAGTTCGGCGATGGCATTCTCGGCAACCGTATTCGTGGGATTGCCGTAGCGCGTGTAGTAGCTGTCGGTGGGAGTGACGCGCAACTGCTCCTGCATGTCGGCGACTTCGAAGGTCGAGGTCTGATAAATGGGCGTGGAGAGAGGACCGTTCTTTTTGTCGAGGCTCCTGCCGCCGCGTACCGCCTCGGTCTCCCGGCGAAAATGATGCTTCTTCATTTCGGAAATCTCCTGTAGAGACGCGGCTTGCCGCGTCGCTGTCGCAGCGGGAGGCGGGCAAGCCCCGTCTCTACCCGAACCTGCTACCTTGGCACCGCCGCCGCATTCAGTGCCGGCACGGGCGCCAGCCACTCCGCCGAGCGGGCGTGCCTTCCGCTTACTACTTTGTCGAACTCCTGTTGCAAGGCGCGAGTTGCGGGACCGGCCTTGCCGTCGCCGATGACGCGGAAGTCAATTTCGCGTAGCGCCACGACTTCCGCCGCCGTACCGCTCACAAACACTTCGTCGGCAATATAAAGCTGATCGCGTGAAATGGGCTCCTCGACCACGGAGTAGCCCAAGTCCCGAGCCAGCGCAATCACGGTGTCGCGAGTGATGCCCTCGAGAATCCCCGCCCGCGGCGAGGTGTAGATGATTTTATTTCGCACGTTGTTCCGAACGACGAAGAGATTTTCGCCGGTGCACTCCGCCACGTATCCATCGGGCCCCAACATGATGGCCTCATCGAATCCGGCGCGATGGGACTCGGTCTTGGCCAGAATCGAGCTCACATAGTTTCCCGAAACCTTGGCCTTGGTCATCATAATGTTCGGATGCAGCCGCGTGAACGACGCAATATTGGCGCGAATGCCTCTTTCCTTCGCCTCGGCCCCCAGAAAAGCTTTCCACTCCCACACCGCGACCACGAAGTGCGGCTGGCCGGCCTCGACGGTCAGGCTCATCGCGCCGTCGAGATAAATCATCGGACGGATGTAGCAGGATGAAAATTCGTTCGCCGCAATCGTCTGGTTGATGGCCGTCTTCACCTGCTCGGCGGTAACCGGCAACTCGCGAAAGCCCACGATGTGAGCGGAGTCCAGCAGGCGTTCCACATGTTCGTCCATCCGGAACACGGCCGGCCCCTTATCGGTCGAGTAGCAGCGGATCCCTTCAAACACGCTGAAGCCGTACTGCACGGCGGCACTCACAAACGGGACCACGCCTTCGCTGGCGGGCCTCAAAGAATTGTCAATCCATATGTAGCGAGCGGCTCCCATATTCCCCCAAAATCAAGCTGGAATCTCTTAAGATTACCTGCGGCGCCCAGCCGCGGCAAGGCGCAAGCCCCGGTCTAAGGAACCTGGCACTCGGGATAATGCTCTGCGGCACGCGACCCAGTGTTTGTTGTATCTTTCATGGAGCCACTCCTATGAAAAAGAAGAAACTAAAAACGACCTCACGAAAAACATCCGCGGCCAGGAAAAGGACGAAGAGGGCGCGCCCCGCAAATAAGGTTGCCGTCGCCCTTAAAGCCACCGTCCTGAAAGGCAAGCCACCGAAGGCCGAGTTGCGCCACATCCCGTGGAGCTCCGTCGAAGTCGAGGCCCTGAATCCCTTGCTGGGCCGCCACTTTGTGGTCGGGCAGAACGTCATGCTGGCGCGCGTCCTGCTCAAAAAGGGATGTATCGTGCCGGAACACAGCCACCACAACGAGCAGATCACCTACATTCTGGAAGGTGCGCTGAAATTCGGGATCGACGGCAAAGAGATCGTGGTGAATGCGGGCGAGGTCCTGACCATTCCTCCCAACATGCCCCACTGGGCCGAGGCGCTCGCCGATACCGTCGACCTCGATATTTTTTACCCGCCTCGTGCCGACTGGATGAACAAGACCGACGCTTATTTGCGGTGAAGAAATCTAACCGCAGAGTACGCAGAGATCGTGGAGAAATTCGAACGGCAGGAAAATCTAAAAAGCTCTGCGGACTCTGCGATCTCCGCGGTTAGCCCGTATGATGTAATAAGTGTCGATCGCTCAAAATACGGAAGCCACTGCGAAACTCCGTTGCATTTCCTGCGGCGCCACGCCCGATTCCGCCGCGCAAGATTTCCGCTGCACCGCTTGCGGCGACCTGCTGGAATTCTTTTTTCCCGGATGGAGGCTCGACCGGATGGACGGGGCAGAGCCCCGTCACCACACGGATCCGGCGGCGCTGAAAGCTCTTTGGCTCAACCGCCGCACCTCGCCCGAAGCGCTCGACCAGAGCGGAGTCTGGCGCTTCCGCGAACTTCTTCCGCACATTGCCGCGGAACATGCCATCACGCTCGGCGAAGGAAACACGCCGCTGTACCACCTGCCACGGTGCGCACGCGCGACCGGGGTTGAGAATCTCCGCGCCAAGCACCAGGGCATGAACCCGACCGCATCGTTCAAAGACACGGGCATGACCTTCGCTGCCTCGTCCGCACACGAGCGAAAATTTCGCTGGGTCGCCTGCGCTTCCACCGGCAACACATCAGCCTCCATGGCCGCCTACGCCGCGCGCGGCAACATGCACAGCCTGGTGCTCATCCCGGAAGGCAAAATTTCCTGGGGCAAGCTCTCGCAAGCGCTCGACTACGGAGCCCTCACCTGCCAACTCCGCACCGATTTCGATGGATGTGTCCGCATCCTCGCCGACCTGGTTCGCCAGAAGCCGGTTTATCTTTTGAATTCGGTGAATCCTTATCGCATCGAAGGCCAGAAAACGGCCGCCATCGAACTCATGGAGCAACTTGCGTGGGAGCCGCCGGATCACATCATTGTGCCCGGAGGCAATCTCGGGAACAGTTCGGCGATTGGCAAGGCGCTTGTCGAAATGCGTGAGCTGAAACTGATCTCGCGCCTGCCAAGGCTTTCCATCATCCAGGCGCAGGGCGCGAATCCGTTCTACCGCAGCGTGCGCGAGTTCGGCGGGAAGAAGCTCGAACCGATGACCGCCGACACGCTCGCGACCGCCATACAGATCGGCAACCCGGCATCATGGAAGAAAGCCTTGCGCGTGCTTCAGGCTACGGGCGGCGAGGTCGAGCAGGTTACGGAGGTCGAAATCGCCACGGCTAAGGCCGAAATCGGCGCCGATGGCATCGGTTGCGAACCTGCCTCCGCAGTCACGCTGGCTGGACTCAAGAAGCTGCGGAGGAGTGGCTTCGTCAAACCCGGCGAGTCCGTCGTCCTAATCCTAACCGGCCACCAGCTCAAAGATCCCGACTTCACGATCAAGTTCCATCGCGGCGAACTCTTTTCCGGAACCCCCGCGGAGAATGCAGCTGCCCAGGCGAAATCTCTGCAGCGCGCCCCGGTTGTGCTTGATGCCGATTTGGGGGCCGTCATAGCCGCCCTCGACGCGGCCGAGAGAAATTCGTAGCAGTTCGCCTCCAATTCGTGTATAAAACACAGTTCAACGTCTTGGCGATTGCAAGGGACTCGGCTTAGTCCCTATCTGGCTAACGTCTTTCATTTCTATCGTTTCGAATGGCCTTCGCCGCCGAGGAGCGTGTTCTCTAATCTATGCCGTCACGTCCCACATCTTTGGACCGCTCGCTGCGCCTGGTGCTTCCGGCGACCTCCGCCAACCTGGGTCCGGCCTTTGACGCGGCCGCACTCGCCCTGGATTTCCATCTGCGCTTGCGCGCCGAGCGCGCGCCCGATTTCTTCGTCACCGCCGAGGGCCGTGATGCGGCGATCTGCGCCCGCATGGAGAATCACCTCATCGTCACCACCTATTGCGAGGTCCTCGAATCGGAGAACCGCAAGATCGCGCCGCTGCGCATTCATATCGAAAACGAGATTCCCATTGGCCGGGGTTGCGGATCGTCCGCCGCTGCCCGCCTGGCGGGGATCGCGCTGGCCGTACATTTCGGACATCTGCGCTGGAAAAATGACCGCATCGTCGGCGAAGCTTCCATGCGCGAGCACCATCCCGACAACGCTTCTGCCTGCTGGATGGGCGCGCTCACCGTGGCTCGCATGGCGAATCAGGTGCAGGCGCAGGTGGTCGAAGTGAAGCCGAAAGGGAAGTGGCCGCTGCTGCTGGCTGTCCCCGATGCCTTGCTCTCGACCGAGCAAGCCCGCCGCGTGCTGCCCTTCCAGTACTCGCGCGCTGACGCCGTCACTAACATTCAGAACTCGATGCTGCTGTTTGCGGCGTTCACGCAGGATCGTCCCGACCTGCTCTCCTCGGCGCTTGAAGACCGCATCCACCAACCTTATCGCGCGCCGCTCTGTCCGCTGCTTCCCGCCCTCAAAGAACTCAAGGGAGATTCCGGGATCCTCGGTGCCGCCCTCAGCGGAGCGGGCCCGTCGGTGCTGGTGTTCCTCGATCCCAAGGTTCCGGCGAAGAAGGCGAAACAGAGAATCGCCGCCCACCTCACCAAGCGCCACCTCACCGCCGAACTCATCCTCACCCAGATCGCGCTCCACGGTGGACGCGATGGGGCGGACTGGCGCAAACACCACGGCAACGGAAGGAAATAAGGTCGTGTGGTGACGGGGCTCCGCCCCGTCCTGGCGGGGCAAAGCCCCGCCACCACACAAGCTAATCTCGAATCACCGCTGGCGCCAACTCCAGTTCACTCGCTGTGATGCGGTGCCCGCGCAGCGCGAAAACTCCCAGCGCCAACGCTACCGCTGCCACGCCGAGCGCATCCGGAACCCCAATCCTTTTTGCCAGGGCGCCCCAGAGCGTCGCTCCCACCGCCATGCCTCCCTGCAACACCAGCAAGTAAAACGACAGCGCCCGGGCGCGAACGTAGGCCGGACACATGGTCTGCGCCGCCACATTCAAGCAAGCTAGAATTCCGATCCACGCCGCGCCCGCTAACAGCAGCACCGCACAAAGAAGCGCAAACGTCTGCGCTCGTCCCGCGGCAAAGGTCATCCCCGCAAAAATCAGGATGGCCGTGCCCACCACGCCATCCACCGACAGACTTTCTCGCAGCCGCGGCAGCGCTAAGGCTCCCAACAGCGCGCCGAGCCCAAAGCAGCCGAGCAGCACGCCGTATCCCCTCGCCCCGTACGGACGCGCGATGATCGGCAGCAGCGCGAGCATGGCCACGGCCGACACGCTGAACGTCCCCGTCCGCAGCAGCACTGACTTCGCCAGTCCGCTCTCGCGCACATAGGTGAAGCCGTCGCCGATGGCCGACCATACGCGCTGAGTTTTCGGTCGAACCGCCATCGGGCGTTTCCAGCGGTAGAGAAACAAGATCACGCCCAGGAACGAGAATGCATTCAGCAGAAATGTTGTACCGCAACCGACCGCCGCCACAATGATGCCGCCCAAGGCTGGTCCCACCGCCCGCGCGACATTAAACCCGGCTGAGTTCAGAGCCACTGCCGAAGCATGTTGCTCCGGCGGGACCAACTCCGGCGTAATCGCCTGCCACGCCGGGTCATTCATCACCGCACCAAGGCCGAGCAGGAACGTAAACAGCAGCAGCACCCACGGTCCCACGCAACTGGTCAGCGTCATGATGCCAAGCGTCGCTGAAGCCAGCACCATCCAGCCCTGGGTCAGCAACAGAAAACGCCGGCGGTCCACCATGTCCGCCAGCGCACCCGCCGGCAGAATCACCAGAAACACCGGCAGCGCTGCAGCCGCCTGCACCAGTCCAATCATCAGCGGATTCATGGTCATCTGCGTCATCAGCCAGCCCGCGCCCACGTTCTGCATCCACGTGCCGGTGTAGGAGATGACCGATGCAATCCAAAGCGACCGAAACAACGGCTCCCCGAGCGGAGCCCACGCCGAGACCGAACGCCTCCCCGCAATCGGCTCCACCACCGGCATTTTGATCATTTCCGCCATGAGAAGTTCTTATGATTCCCCGCGAACCGCGACAAGCGACCGACTAAAAGCGAACGACACCCCGAACGACTAACGACCAACTACCAACCGCCGTTTCCCAAACGGCCACTCACTTCTCCGCCATGACCGCACCGTGTAAATCACAACCCCCACCACCAGAATCACCCCCGCGTACCGCACCTCGCGGAGAAAATCTTTGCGCGAAACCAGAATAAAAAGAAAACTTGCTGCCGCTACCAGCGCCGGGATCGGATAAAGCCACATGTGAAACGGTCGCGGCATGTCCGGGCGCCGCACCCGCAGCACGATCACACCTATGCTCTGCACGAGAAACTGCAGCACGATGCGAATCACAATCAGCGAGGCAATCAAATCCGCCAGCCGCAGGAAACAAAACAGCGCCGCAACACCAGTCAGCGCCAGCAACGAAACATAGGGAAACTGGTGGACCGGATGCACGCGCGCAAACGCCCGGAAATAATTCCCATCAAGTGCCGCCGCGTAGGGCACACGCGAATACCCCAACGTCAGCGAAAATACCGATGCGAATGCCGTCCACATGACCAGCACCGAAATCATCGAAGCCGCCCCGTGCCCATACACGCGCTGCATCAACGTCGAAACGACGTACAGCTTGCTATTCGACGCCCCCGACTGCGCCAGTTCCCGCCATGGCACCACGCCGAGAATGCTGACGTTCATTACTACATATAGACACGCCACCGCCAGAATGGATAGCAAGAGCGCCCGCGGAATATTTTTCCCCGGCTCCTTGACCTCGTCTCCGAGGAAACAGACGTTGTAGTACCCCCCAATGTCGTAGGCGGCGATCAACATCGCCCCGCCCAGTCCGTGAAAGAAGTCTCGCGAAAACGAAAACGCCCCCGGAGGTAAATCAAATGCCTGATGGGCGTTGAAGTGCGTCAGGCCGGCGAAGATGATCCACCCGATGGTCGCCATCACCCCCACCCACAGCACCTTGGTAAGCCGCGCGATCGCGGTGATCCGCCGATACAAGAGAAACGCCGTCAACGCGCAGACACCAATTGCCAGAAACGTAGCCGGCATCGCGACCCACGTCAGTTGCAGAGTTCCAAGGAGAGGGAGATGCAATGCCCAGGTGCGGGTCGACCAGACAACCTCCAGGTGCGGCCAAAAGAAAGCGGCGTACTGCGAGAGTCCCACCGCGCCCGACGCAATCGAAAGCGGAGCACTGAAGGACAATTGCCAGATAAAGAGAAACGAGATCAGGCGCCCCAGTTTCTGCGGCCCGTAGATCTCTTTCAAATAGCGATACGAACCGCCCGATCCCGGCATGGCAGCGCCCAGTTCGGCCCAAACCAGCCCGTCGCAGACCGCCAGCAGCGCGCCAAATATCCACCCCAGCATCGCCTGCGGACCGCCCATCGCGGTAACGATCAGCGGGATGGTAATGAACGGTCCCACGCCGATCATGTCAATCATGTTCAGCGCGGTCGCGGAGCCGAGGCCAATGCCGCGGACAAGTTGCGGCTTGGTATCGGATTCGCCTTCGCGTGGAATTGTCATGAGAGAAGTCGTTGGTCGATGGTCGTTAGTCGTTGGCGAACAAATCCGCGCAGGGCGTCCGCAAGTTGTCGTTCGCAACTACTCCCCGAACGACCAACGACCAGCGACTAACGACTGCTAATCAGATTTACAAACAGCCGCACCGCTCCCGGCACGCCCGCCGGCAATTGCCGGAAGAACGCATATCCCGTGTAGATGTACGTCCCCTTGCCGTAATGCGCTACCAGCAGTCCGCCCTTTTGTTCGCGTTCGCCCGGATCGTGCGATTCCAGCAGCGGCGTAAAGCTCGCATCCCACTGCGACATGAAATACAGCCCGCGCTCCTGCACCCAGCCCTCGAAATCTTCCTGCGTAATTTCATTCGGAGAATGAAAGATCGGGTTCGCCGGATCGAGAATCGCAACCGGAGCCTCTTCGACCGAAACCCGCGCCCGGCTCAGCGTCGCCGGAAACGGCGTGTATTTGCCAGCATTAAAATCGATCGGCACCCCAAACGATCCCAGCGTGTTGTATTGCACGACCAAGCGCCCACCATTTTTGACGAAATCGAGCAGGCGCTGGTTGTTGTCAATCACGCCTTTCTGGGTATCATAAGCGCGGATGCCGAGCACGATCGTCTGGTAGTTGCTCAGGTCTTCGCTTGCCAACTTGTCAGCCGGAATCATCGTGACATTCATCCCGATCTGCTCGAGCACCGTCGGAATGTCATCGCCCGCGCCCATGATGTAGCCAATTTTGAGGTCTTTCGGGACCTTCACGTCGACGATGCTCACGCGCTGCACCGCCGGCTGGTAGTAATAAAAGGTGCCGAGGTCTTCGCGCGTGACCACCGTATATCCCTCGCCGTAGGCCTTTTTGCCGCTCGTGAGTTCTGCCCGGATATGAGTTTGGCTTTCCTTTAACTCGGAGGGGAAGACTTGGAATAAGGCGTCCTTCGATTCATCTTTGGGAATCTCAACGGATTCATGCGCCGGCTCCACGCGCCATCCGTTTGGCACATTCAAAGCAACCTGTGCCTCGGAGCCGCTGCTCTGATCGCGCGCCGTGGTCTTGACGCTTGTGCTGCCGTGCTTGTCGGAGGGGATGACTGAGCTCGCCGGCGACAGCGCAATTGAGAATTCCGGACCAATCGCCAGCGGATGCTCGCCCTCGCTCCCGTCAGACTGTTTAAAGCGCACCATGACGGGAACTTCAACCGTTCCGGCGAGCCCTTGATATTGATATTCCATGCGCACGTGAAATGGCGCCGGCGGGAAGGGAAGCGTTTGATACTGTGGCTCGTCAATCGTATTCAGCGCGTCGCGCTCCGGATCGTGTCGATGCCAATATGGCCGTGTGTAGCCGGCCTTGGCGCACGGCGTTATGCGGAAATCGAACTCGGCATATGAAGGTTTGTCGGCCGACATTGCTCCTTGCGCGTTCTGTTGGCAACTCGGAGCGTCCAAGATCAACTTTGCCGAGACTACGATCCCGCTCTTGGCAAAGCCCAACGACTTCACGGCTGTACTTTCTCCCGGAACGGCCATCGCTGCCGATTCGGGAGAAGACGCCGGTGGACCGTCATAAGTTGCTGTCAACTTGACTCCCAGCGCGACGTTCGCTGCCTGCTGGAACTGATTGCGCTTCGTCTCCAGTTCAATGGTCAGCCACTTTTTCGCATCATCCGACAGCGATGTTTGTCGAACGCGTTGCAGCAGATCATCCGCTTCCTTTCGTCCGCTCAGGAGAGCCATCGCGCTCTTTGCCGAGTCGTCATCAGGGTTGTGCTCAACTTCGGCAAGCCGCTGCTGGATCCGAGATAGTTGCTCACGCAGCCACGGCACCTTTTTCTCTTCCTCCCCGGGCCGCGACGCCAGCCCCGGCAGCGTGGTATCAATGCCATCAAAGAAGTCCTGCTCGTGGCCGTCGCTGTCCTTTGGAGATGCAACGACCGAATCCACCAGCTTGTAATAAGCAAATCGATCGCCCTTGGGAATCGAGACGCCGCCCAGCGCTTGCGACCGCTGATGCCGCAATCCCTCGACCGCAAAGCGCACGTACGATTCGCCCAACAGCGGATCTTCTTTTCCCGTGTTCAGCTTGACCGTGTAGTTCCCCGCATCGCAAGTGGACGCTCCGAAGCCGCACACGTTTCCGATGTACAGCTTCTTCGGCTGCCAGGGCTGCAGTCCCTCTTTGATCTGCTCCGGAAAACGATTCGGATCGGCAGCCGCGCGAAACGCTTCTTTCGTCAATATCGCGGATGCCTGGTGATGCCCGTGCCCGTCGCGCTCCGTACCCGAAAATCGCGCGATCAGCACGTCGGGGCGAAACGTCCGGATCACGCGCACGATGTCGCCCAGCGGAATGTCATGTCCCTGCCATTTCTGAAACGTCTCCTCGGGCGTCTTCGAATATCCGAAATCTGCCACCCGCGAGAATCGCTGCTCCACTCCGTAGTAGCGGTCCGCTGCCAGCACCTCCAGCGTTCGCACCACGCCCAGCACGTCGAACAGATTGCTGCCCAGTTCGTTCTGCCCGCCTTCGCCTCGCGTCAACGTCATCAGCAGAGTCGAAACGCCTCGACCGCGCGCTTCCAGCGTCAGCATGCCGCCGTCCTCATCGTCCGGATGAGCGTCCACCTGCATCAAGCGCCCCGTGGTCCGCAAGCGTCGCAGCATCAGCTTCAGTCCCGCGGCGCCGGTTTCCTGCGGCAGCGGCTCATAATAATGATCGACGGCGTGATTGGCGTTGTGGTCGACCAGGGTCGTTTCGGCGCGCTGCGCCGCGGCGGGTATCACGATTGAAGCCGCCAGCACGATCAGCGGCAATGCGGTCACAAGCCTTTTGCACGGCACTCCAAGCCCGAACTTCTTCAAGATCGCAAACATGACCATCTGATGGATTTTCCCCAAAGAAAGGATCAAATATATTCGCGCTGCCAATTCAAATCCTTAGAACTGGTTTCACGAATGCCTTTCAACCCGGAAGGCACATCCCTCAGGGGCTAAGGCCCGCGTGTTTATTGGCTCTGGGCGGCACGGCTGAAGCCGTGCCCTTCCCAAAAACCATTTATGAAACCAGCTCTATACATTGTCATCCCTTCGCTTGGGATGACAACTCATAACTGCAGATAAGTGATAAAGGTGTCGCTTGTGTGATGCGAACAGGATCCCGTTCCACGCTCATCTCCCCATCCCCTGCGCCACCGCGAACTTCTGCTGGCATTCCGCGGCCGCTTGCACAATCTGCCGGAACTCCGCATCCTCGCGCACGCCCGCCAGCAGCGGATCGGATTGCAACGCCTGGCGCGCGCAATAATTTCCGGCCACGGCCTGGCGCAGAAACGCGAACGCGATCTCTTTTTCGCCGCAAGCCGCCAGTATCGTGCCCTGGTGATACTTCATTTCGGGATTCTGTTTCGCTAATAATTCGTTTTCTGCCTGCTCCGCCAACGGGTGGATATCCGTTGCTGGCGCCTTCTCCAGGCATACCTCTATCAGTTCCCGCATCCACATCGGATTTTCCGTCATCCGCGGCGCGACTTGTTGCGCTTCCGCCGTCTTCCCTTGCCGCATTAGCACTGAAACCCGCACCGCATTCGACCACTCTGAGCCCGTATCGTGCTCAATATACTTCATTGCATTCGCGGCTTTTCCGGCCTCGGCAAAAGCCAGCGCGCAGGTTCGCCAGCTATCGTTCGCATCGATCGCCCAAGCCTTGTCGCACTCGCTCTGCGCCTCATCCAGCCGCCCGATATAGCGCAGCACATACGCCAGCGAATAATGCGCGAATGCCGTATCCGGACGCTTCTGCACCAATGCCCTTGCGTCGTCATAGGCCCGGTCGAGATTTCCGCCCTCGGCTTCATTCCCCGCCAGTAATCCCGCCGCGCTGACGCGTCCCGGTTCCAGCGAAAGCGCCCGCTTGTACGCGGCGTTGGAGCGCTGATATCCCGCCTCGCCTCCGTCCGAGTAAATCGCGTCGAAGTAATACCGGTGTCCCAGCACCTCCCACGCCGGCGCGTAATTCGGATCAAGACTCACCACCTTCTCCAGTATGGCGATCTCATCCTTATTGGACTTGACCTCGTGAGGAATGGCCAGCGTTCGGAGATACGCCTCATAGGCCTCGCGATTCGCGGGAGTGCTGCCCGTTTCCACCGACCCACTGGTGATCCCCAAAGCCGGCACCAGGGCCTGCCGCACCTCTTTCGCCATCTGGTTCCGCAGCGCGATCAAATTATCGACCGGTGCGGTGAGCGTGCTCGTCCAGATCAACTTGTTTTGTTTCACTTCCACGGCTTCCAGGGTCACCATCACGGTCTTGTCTTGCCGCAGAAAGTGCCCCACTACCACCGTGCCCACGCCCAACTCTCGCCCCGCTTTCGCCGGGTCCGCTTCGGCGTTGGCGTATTTCTGGGTCGCCGTCGAGGGCCGGATTTCCAGCGAATGCGCATAGGTCAGCGCATTCGAAATCTCGTCGGCCAGTGCAAACCGCAGAAACTCGCTTTCCGCATCGTTACTAATGTTCTGCAGGGGCAGCACCGCGATCGTTCGACTACTTGCTTCCACGGTTGACATTCTATGTTTCAGGAACCACGCCCCCACCGCCGCCACGGCCACCAGCAACAGTGCCGCCACTCCAACGAGAATCCATCTCAGCTTCGAACTCGGCTTCTGGAACGTGCGCGGCACCGCGTGCAGCCCGGTCGCCTGGCGAAACCCGCTCCGCAGTGTCGGATCCGTTCCTCTCTTCAATCGCACCAGGTCGGCCTTCATCTCCGCCGCGTTCTTGTAGCGCTGGTCACGGTCCTTCTCCATCGCTTTTCCAATGATGGCTTCGAGTTCCGCCGGCACCGCCGGATTCATCGACCGCGGCGATGCCGGCTTCGAATTCATCACGGCATGCAGCGTCATCACCACGTTCGATCCGGTGAACGGTTTCTTGCCCGTTGCCATCTCGAACAGCACCACGCCAAATGAAAATATGTCGCTGCGCACGTCCAGATCTTCCGACCGCGCCTGCTCCGGCGACATGTACACCGCGGTCCCCGGAATCACTCCCACCTGGGTCAGCGATTCCTCCAGCGACGAGTCCGTCGACGTGCCCACACTCCCATCCTTGGCCAGCTTGGCCAAGCCAAAGTCCAGAATCTTCACCTGTCCATTCGGAGTCAGAAAAATGTTTGCCGGCTTGATGTCGCGGTGCACGATCCCCTTGGCATGCGACGCGGCCAGCGCGTCCGCTACCTGCACTGCGATGTCCAGCAGGTCGTCAAGCTCGATTGCCTTGCCGTGGATGCGCTGTTTCAGGCTTTCGCCTTCCAGCTTTTCCATGACGATGAACGGGTGCCCGTTGTTGTCCTCAATGTCGTGGATGGTGCAGATGTTGATGTGGTTGAGCTGCGATGCGGCGCGCGCCTCGCGCGTAAACCGCTCCAGCGAGCGTTGATCCTTCGCCAGATGTTCGGGAATGAATTTCAGCGCGACATGCCGGCCCAGGCGGATGTCTTCCGCTTCGTAAACCACTCCCATTCCGCCGACGCCCAGCTTCGACAGCACGCGGTAATGGGATACCGTCTGCCCAACGATTTCCATAGCAGTGTTGCTCGAGCAGGTGAAGGCGTAATGGTAGGCTGTCATCCCGGCCGGGTCAACCAAGATTGGGGGTACTATGACCTGAGGGGATTTTGCTACACCCAAAGGCCAAAACCTCACCCTCACCGTGCCCGAATCGCCACACTCCCCGGTCCAGATCGGCGGCAGAATCGGCACCGGAAAGCGCCGTTAATCGGACCTCGATCACGGCCCGGATCGGCGGGCATGGACATCCCCGAATCAGGACCGGATCGGCAGGCTAAAACGGCAAGGCCGCGCCGCACCCCGACGCGGCCAACACCCAACCCACAGCTAAAAGAAAAACTCCCGGAACACCCCGGCCACCCCGAGCACCTGCCCCGACCTCACCCGCTCCCAGATCGCTCGCCCTGGCCGCCTACAGACGCCAACAGCAGCTACTCTGCTCGACAGTCGGATCACTCGCCTACTGTGATCGTCACCCGGTTTGAAGGAACAGCCCCCTTTTCGCGGCTCCAGATCGGCAAGCCAAAGTTCATGCTCGATGGAATCGGGCTGTGATACTCGGCGGCCAGCTCATACGTGCCGCTCTTTTGCACGTTGAGTTGCGCCAACTTTGATCTCAGCACGGCGCCGTAAACGTGGTCAGGGAGAAGCTTCACAAACGCATCCTTGGAACCGGGCGGCGGGGGCAGCGCGTCAGCGATGAACTCCTCTGGGACATCCTTTCCCGAAACTGCATCTTTCAGCCAGAGGGAAAGGCTGGCGGATTCTCCCCAATCGAGCGAGGCGTAGATGTACAGCGGAGATTTCGACCTGTTTGTCAGCAGTACCTGAACGGTGATCTCATCCCCCAACTTGTAGGAGTCCCTGTCGGTCTTCAACGTGACTTCTAGAGGAACCCCTTCGCGCGCACTAATTTTGGTGGCGGGCGATTGGCCCGAAGCCGCGCCGCCCTCCAGACCTGCAAGAGCCAACGCGCACAGAGACAGCGGCACCAGGTGGCGCTGCACAAGACTACTGAGTAACTTCAATCCACACAGGTGCAGAGGCGATCTCCGGCGTATCTGCCCAAAGCGCAGGCAGGTCGCGTAATTGCGGTGCAACGAATTCCTTGCGAAGCCAACTCTTGTAGATGACCCGGATTGAGTACCTTCCAGGTTTGGGGAAGAAGTCCTTCGCGAGAAGGTTCACCGACGTTCCGTAGAGAAACCCTTCGTCAAGCGGAATGAGGATCGACGTGTCCCCTTCCTTCGGCGGAGGCATTATGGCGTCGCTGAGGGGGCGTACGGGAAGAGATTTGCCCTGTTCATCTCTGACCTCCAGCTTGAGGCCGCCTCCGAACCCTGTCCAGAACATCCTCCGGTCGACGTACACCGGTTTGTCACTGTTGTTTTGGAGCGCGGCATTCACCTTCACGGAGTTACCTAACGAATACTTCGCTTGGTCTGTCCAGACGACCAAGCTTACAGGTTGAGCTGCGCTAGAAGTCTCCGCCCGTTGTGAAACCTGAGATGGGGCCATTTTGACACCTATCTGGAACAAGAAAATTGCAAAAATAGCCAACGGGTACATCCGCCGGAAAAGCTTTGAGAACGCAAGCATGGTGGTTCCTCTCGTCAGTACTGGTATCCTTGCTCCATGTGCTGCTGCATCGCAGCTCGATTCCTGTCGTCAATCCATTCCTCAAGGTGCTGCCTCTCCGTGCTGCTGAAACCGATCTTGTTCCCAATGCCGAGCTGAGTTCGACCAGCAGACTGTTCATCTCTCCAGAGGTTCGCACCGGAATATTGTCCCGAGTTGAGGTAGTGCTGTCCTTCATGCCCAAACAAGGAACCTATCCAGGCGGGTGAACTGGCTCCGATGTAGCCGATGGACAGAGTCATCGAGCCCTTGCCCGTCGCGCCGAGGTCAGTCTTGGGTCCGACCACCGAGAACGACGAGATCTGTCCAATCGCTTTCGTTTGGTCTGCTGTGAGCGAACTGGCATTCTTGTTGATCAGGCCAGCCGCAGCCGCAATCGAGTTGCTAGCCGTAAGTTGGTCGGCGGCGGAGAGTTTCGCGCCGTACGTGATTCCTACCTTGTTGCCAAGAACAGTTACCGATGTGAGCGGCGTATTTTGCGCCCGTTCTTCTGCCACCTGTTCTAGCCCTTTTTCATAATCCGCCTCGGAGTACCCGCCGGGAGAGGGGCTGCTTGGCCCACCATCATTAAAGGCGCCAGCGTGGGGACAGGTTTCAGCGTTAGCCATACAGTTGCTTGGTTCGGGGTAACCAGCACCAGCGTGCCCATCCAAGTCCGCGAACGATTCCGGATCATCTCCAACCATCGAATACAAATTCAACGTCTGCGGGTTGGTCAGATTCGCATACGGAACCGCCACCGGCACCGCCGACCAGTCCGAACTCAGCCAGCGTCCGAAGCGCCACGAGTATTCGCGCGCTCCGAAGTCGTCGTTCTGCGTTTCCGCGTCGCGCTCCTTGCCTTCGAACTTGTAGCTCGACGCGCACGTCGAAGTGTAGGCTCTCTCCCCGCCAAACGGAGTGAAATCCGCGTCGTAGCACACCGTGCCATTCGCCTGCACCATCACGCGCGAACTGTCCAGCAGGTCCTCGGCGTAGTACAGCGCTCCTCCCGTCGCCGGAACCTGCGCCACCCGCTTGCCTCCGAAGTACACGTATTCGTTCAGCGTGTTGCCCGCCGCGTCGGTCTCCGACAGTATCTCTCCGCCCGAACCGTACCAGTAGAGCTTGCTACCGACCTTGGCGGCGCGGCGTCCGTCTCCATCGTAGGCGTAAGTCACGCCCGCAGCCGTCTTCATCTGGCTTTCCGCGTCCCAGGTGTAGGAGTAGTTGCCGTCACTCTGCGCATTGCCGCTGGCGTCATAGCTCATGGCCGAGATGTGATTGTTGCCATCGGCAGTCACCGCGCCCATCGTGGTTTCCGTGCAAGCATTGTAGGTCGGAGACCAGCCCGCCTGCGAAAGCAGATTCCCCCAGGCATCGTAGCTGTACTGATACCCCCAGCAATACGCGCCCGTCGTGGCCGTCGTGCCCGCCGAGAGAATCCGGTTCACCTGATCGTAGGTGAACGTCTGCGAGCGGCTGGAATTCAGATTGTTGGTGATGCCGTAGACATGTCCGGCATTGCCCTGCGAAACCGGATCGACAAAATTGTAGGTGATGTCGATGGCGGTGCCCGCCGATGACGATGCCTTGATTTCCTGGGGTTGCAAGCGCTGGTTGAAATTCTCAAGGATGTTGAAGCCGGTGAAGGAGCTGCTCTGGCCGATGCTCATGCCGTAGACGCTGCCTTGCGGCGTATAGCAGACCGCTCCCGCCGTGCAGGTCGTCCCGGTTGGAGGCGTCTGCCAGTCGGTGGCGTAGGTGATGCCGTTGGAAGCGTCCGTGGCTGAGCTGGGCCGATCGGCGGAGTCGTGGGTGTAGTTGACGGTGCGTCCGGTGGGATAGACGATCTGCGTTACGTTGCCCGCAAGGTCGAGATAATAGGTCGTCGTCTTCGTGATGTTGTTCGGCGAGCTGTTCGTCGTCCGCTGCTCCCGGTGAATGCTGCGCGAGTTGGTCTTGTCTACCTGGTAGGCCCATGACTCCGAACCCGCGCCGTCGGTCATGCTGGTGCGGTGGCCGATGTTCTGGCAGGCGCTAAGACCCAGGCATCCCGTTCCGTCGTAGGTGAAGGTCAGTGACGGATCGCCGTTCGAGTAGCTCACGCTCGTTGCGCGGTGGAGCGCGTCATAGGTGTAGGAAGTAGTGATATTGCGGGCGTCTTTCTTGGTCAGCACCGTGCCGTCGGGGTTGTAGGTGTAGGTGATGGTGCCCGTCTCGGGATTCGCGGAGGTGAGCAGGCGCGACAACGAGTCGTAGGTAAACGTGCGCGTATGCGAACCGTTCTGGACAACCTGGGTCAGGTTGCCGAGAACGTCGTTGGTGTAGGAAGTGACCCAGATGGGCTCGCCCGTTCCGGGACAGCCGTTGGGATTGACCGTCGCGCCAACCGCATTGGGTTCGTCCACTTCCACGAGCTGACCGAGGCCGTTCACGCGGCTGCGTCGCCACTTGAGTGTGGGGTCGGTCACCAGCGTCGAACTGCCGCAGTAAGCCGTTGTCAGTACGGAGCCGTCCGGGTAAGTCTCTTTGATCTTGCGGCCCAGGGCGTCGTAGCTATAGGTGGTGACGGTCCCTTTCGGGCTGCTGGTTGCGTCCGTGCCGGTGCGATACGGATTCGAAACGGTGGCCACACGGCCCAGCGCGTCGTAAGTCTTATCGGTATAGTCAATGCCTTGCGGATCGGAGGTGAGTTGGGTCTGGACCACGCGCCCCAGTTGATCGAAGACACTGAGCGGAACCTTATTTTGACTGGTATTGATCGTCGAAGTCAGCGTAGCCGTGAACGGATAAACGGCTTCTTGCCGCGTAATGGTGTCCTGGCCATTGTCGGGATGATTCGCTTGCGCCAGCCGCCACATGGAGTCGTAGGTATAAGTGCTGGTGAGCTGGTTCGGGTCGGTGGAGGAAGTCAGAACGCCAGAGTTGAAGTCGTAAACATTCGTGGTGGATTGGCTCAGCGCGTTCGTGACGGTAGTGGGAAAAGCCCCATAATACGTGCTGGAATACCGGTAGGTGGTGGAGTGGCCGCAAGGATCGCTCGCGGAATAGACCTTGCCCGTGTCGTAATAGACCACCGTGCTAATTGTGTTCGAGTTCGAGCCGCCCGACCCTCCGCCAGGGCACGTGAGCGTGCCGGTATTCAACCAGTGATGAACCGAGGTCTGGTTCCCCGGATATGCCAAACCGGCAACCTTTTGCTCGGTGACGTTGGACGGTTGCAGGCCCGATTCGTCGTATCCGTAGCTGGTGTACGCCCGTTGCGTGCCACCGCCGTCCAGGGTTTGGACCGACGACACCAGATTCAAAAGGTTATTGGTCAAGTAGTTGGAGTTCGCAAAGGCCAGATACTGCGTGTTCGTCTTACGCAACAACGAGCCTGGTGCACCGGCGCCGTAGTCATAAGCGCTTTCACTCGTGACCTTACCGTAGATTGCCGTGCTCGTGCCTGCGGGAAAGTTCAAGTAAGAAAAGCCGCTGTCGTAGCTCTTCGTGATCTGGCTCACCTGATTGTTGGGCCACGTGGTTGTGATGCTGGTGGGAACCACGCTCGTGGACAGGGTAAATGGGGGATTGAGAAGTCCGCTTGACGAATACTGATATTGTGTGGCGACGGTCTTGAGAAGCGTACCGCCTGACTGATGTCCCTGGTAGTTCTGAGTTTGGGTCTCGTAAGGCGAACACGAATACCCGGTCCCAATACTGGTAAAAGTGTGGACGGTGTCATTATTCAGCGGGTTGGTGACCGTGATTGTCGGGGCGTTCTGTGAACCGCCAAGAGAGTAGGTCCACTGTTGAGGTCCGGTGCCGTCGTTGGCGTCAACGGTGCGAATCCCAACCGGTGAACTACCGCCGGTAATTTCTTTGGGAAGACATTCTGGGTAAACGACAGCCCCATTATACGTGTATGAGATGGTTCCTCCCGTGGGCAGCGTGATTTGCGTTAGGTCGCCGCGACTGTATCCTTGACTGTCCATTCCGCTATAGACAAAGGTCCAGGTAGTGCCATTGGGCAGCACAATACTTTGCAGCATCGGCTGGGGATAGTTGTAGCCCCCTCCGCCGAGATCGGGAAGGACGATGGGGACGTTCGCATAGCAGAACTTATAGCTTAAGGTCCCTCCGTTATAACCCGGAGGCGTCCAGGAAACAGCGGATGCGATGGGCAAAGGCCCTGTGCAGCCCGTCGAATTGGTGTTTCCCGCCGAACCTTCTACAGGAGGAAAGGGAATCTGACGCCCCATCGTATCGGTGATGATGGAACCGGAAGCCGTAATTTGATTGCCGTTCCTGTCCTCGCGACTGTACCCGCCGTAGGACCTGACCCCTGTAGGGCTTGTAATCGTTACTCCCTGGAAGCCGCCAGTGCAACTCGACGATGGCGCTGTCATTTGCCATCCTGTTCCGTCGATGCTCTCGAAGGTTCCATAGCCATTCGAAATCGTGTTGTTGCCGATCTGGCAGGTCCCATTGCTAGTGGCTCCTCCCATAACGTGTGAAGTTCCGTCAGGCATACCAATCGTCCAAATCTCGAAAAAGCCGTACGGATTTAATGGCGAGGTCTGATAATCACTGGCCCCGACGCCGACGACACCAGACTCATAGACGTTGACGCCGACCTGGGAATTTAGCGAACCGTTCGGGTAGGCTTGTTGCCAGACTAGGGTGCAGTTGAGTCCTTTGGCATCGCAGTTTGTTTTGACCGCGACCCACGGATCACCGTGATACACCAATTCGAAATCAATTTTCAGGTCCGATCCGCGCTGTGGATAGCTTAGAAACGGCGCACGCACCGTCAGCCTGCCCGTAGAAAGATTGATAAGATCGATGTCTCCGCCATGGTATGACTGGTACGCTATAACTCCCATTTGGTCATTGGGCGTTAGGTCTGGACCCTGGCCCATCAGCAAACGAACGAATAGAACCACTACACCAATAACCAAAGAGAAAGGTTTCACGTTGCAGCCTCCATAACCCTATTTATTAGCGATGCTGGCGGTCCAGTTCGCGTCTGATCGACGCATTGACGGTGTCCTGAGCCGGAAACGAAGCGCAGGATGTGTTGTCTACAATTCAAAGAAACTGCCCAAGCGCTAGACGAGTGGAGTAACGACAAGTTGCGCTTGCGGCCAGAAGGGACGAAAGGCAAAGGGGACAGCACAACCTCAGAGCGAGCCATGGGCTCACCTCCAAATGGTTTTCGGTTGGTCCCCTCGAATCAACCGAGGGCACGACTGTATAGAGGCTTCTTATCAGTGTCAAGAAAAAAGAGAAGAAAGAGGCATAGCTCATGCTGATGCGTGACGAATCTCACATTTAGTAACTGCACGTTCATACGCGGAACCTAATTAAGCGCTTCCGTGCAACTGCGAAACGCCAGCAAGTTCCGCCAGCGCCTGCCAATGCCTCGGATGTGGGACGTGCAGGCCTTTCCGCACTTTGGTCGCATATGATTCGGAAACCCGCATCGTCCTGGCGAGGTTAGGAACTGTGACTTTGGAAAGTCGCGGCCAGATCCCCTCTCGGTAGGTTTCCCGAGTGAGCCAACTAGGGAGACTTGATGGCACCCAATCACGACGAGCGGCGCGCTGTTGCTTCTGTGCAGCGGACAGCCGGGCCAGAGATTCGGCGCTTTTGGATCCAAGGCGTCCACGGTGAGCGATCTCAATCATGTTGGCTCTGGAGATATTCACCCCGCAAGCAGAACAATGTTTCCGATGGCTGTGCAGTACGACCCCACAACCCCGACAGGCCCTCTGCGGGCGAGGCTGGACTACACTTGGCAGTTCAAATTGCCCTTTGGCTTCTCGCTTGTGTTGCTGAGTTAGGCGTGTGGCTGGTACGCGGCTATTCGTTCCCGACGTAGTATTCCATAACGCATGCGCCACGTGCTCGGCCCACGGCGCAACGAGTTTGCCCCAGGTCGGTGCGGTCTCACTCAGTTTCGCGCAAAGATGAGACTGGAGCCGACAATTGCCTGTCGAAGTCTCAAAGAAATCAGCACGGCGCAGTGGCTCCCGAGTAACCCAGCTAAGAACCCATTCTTCGATCCGTGGGCGAGCCGGTTCGAGAACATCGAAAACAAGAGAATCCCGGTTTGGCGTATCGGTGTGCAGGCCTAATCCCAAGCACGGGTCTAGGCCCAACGCAGAGACAGCTATGCGGGTCTCGGCCTCAAGCAAGGCGAAACAGTAATTCAGGATCGCATGGACGGGCGTGACGGCTAGGCGCGGCCCTCCTGAGAGCGGCGATTGCCTGCTCCCGACTGTGCGCCAGTGATCGGGAATTCGGGGTAAGTCTGATTTTGGTGTGCCACGTCAGCGGAAATGGGACAGTTTGAGACCGGAAGTTAAGCTACACATCTGAGATTCAGTTCACCCGAAACAGAGAGTAGACTGGCGGCGACAGCGGGGCCCCAGCCAGCCCGCGTTTGGCTGGCTGGGGTGCTGCGCCGGCAGTCTACTCGGGCGCCCCTCAGCGGGGCCGGAAGGGTGAACATGCCGGAAGAAAACAAGCCAGAAAGTAATCCCACGGAAATGGCGGGGTCGACCCGCTCCACCGAGACTGCGCGTGCGCTGATCCGCAAAGCCAAGCGAGCCACACGGCGCAGGTTTCCTACCGAAGACAAGATCCGCATCGTAATGGAAGGGGTGCGCGGGGAGGTGTCGGTGGCGGAGCTGTGCCGTCGCGAAGGCATCCATCCCACGATCTATTACAAGTGGCTGAAGGACTTCATGGAGGCGGGCAAAGCCCGCATGCGAGGTGACAGCCTGCGCGAAGCCACCAGTGACGAGGTCAAAGCACTACGCCAAGAGAATGAGCGGCTGAAACAGTTGGTGGCCGATCTGAGCGTGGCCAATATGCTGCTCAAAAAAAGCCAGAGTTAGGACTGATCGAGCGTAGGAGGTACGAGCGGGTGAGTGCGGACAAGAAACGCGAGATGATCGAGTTGGTGCGGCGTGCGCCGCAGCCGAAGCGCGCCACGATCGCCGAGCTGGGGATGGCCCGCTCCACGTTCTATCGTTGGCAGCGGCGCTATCGCGACCAAGGGGAAGTCGGGCTGGTAGACCGCAAGCCGGAGCCGGGAGCGGTGTGGAACCGGCTGCGGCCCGCGGAACAGGCTGCCATTTTCGCAACCGCGCTGCAGCAGCCCGATCTGAGCCCGCGCGAGTTGGCTTGTCATGTCACCGACCACGCCGGGTTCACGGTGTCGGAAGCCACCGTATACCGAGTGCTGAAGCGGCACGGGCTGAATCGCACCATTGCGCTGGTGGGCTTCCCGGCGGGCAAGGAGTTCCGGGTGAAGACCACTGCGCCCAATCAAATGTGGCAGAGCGATGCCAGTTACTATTTCGTGGTGGGTTGGGGCTGGTATTACTCGATCGAAGTGCTCGATGATTACTCGCGCTTTGTGCTGGCTAGCGATCTGAAACCGGACATGACCGCGCACTCCATCAGCGACGTAGTGGAACAGGCGGTGGCCTTTACCGGCATGCGACGGGTACCCATCGAAGACCGCACCAAGCTGCTCAGCGACCATGGTTCGGGCTACCTGGCGCGAGTTTTCGAGGAGTATCTGCGCGTGCTCGATATCCGCCATATCTACTGCGCACCGCATCATCCCCAAACCAATGGCAAAATCGAGCGCTTTCACGAGACGCTCAGAGCGCGCATGAACCTCCTGGTCTACACCAGCCCGGACGAGCTGCGTCGCACCATGCAGGACTTCATCGTGTATTACAACCATCGCCGCTATCACGAAGCCATCGGCAACGTGACTCCGGCCGATGTGTACTACGGACGGCGGGAAGAAATCTTACGCAGGAGGGCCGAACAGAAACAACGCACGATTGAGCAGCGGCTGCGTTACAATCTGGGTCGCTGGAACCAAAAACCAAGGGTGGAACTGAAATTCAAACCGTAGCTTGGCCTGGCGGCCAAGCTGGTCTCACAGCTTCTGACGACGAACAACCGGCAGGTGGCTCGGCACGCTAATCCGCTCGATGATTCCCGATGCACACTACGACAACCGTGAAGAACGGAGGGTCATAGAGAGATTTGAAACGCCAGCTGCCAGACATCTTGGCGAGGGCACGCGAACGGATCACTCGTGCGCCGCTCAGTGCCTATTCTGGGTTGCGTCACCAACTGCCCATTGAGGAGTTCATATGAGAGTATTGCTGCTAACCATCCTACTAATCTTTCCGGCACTTGTGTCGGCTCAGGCCTCCTCGCAGGGTGACCCACAGGTCGATCTAGAGAGGCTGGCGTCACTCTTGAAGCAAGGCGCAGTGGCAAAAGTTAAAGTGTTGCACGCGCACGATTCAACGTTGACGCGTGTGGGTGTGAGCAAAGAGGCCCTGCATTCTATCGCGAGCTCTACTCTAGATTTCAGTCACCACATTACAGAAAAGTTCGGCGCGCTCTTGTCTGGTGTATCGGTCAAGAAGGAAAGCCACACGCCAGACCTACGCTGGGGCGTGTTTCTTTATGATGCCCAAGGTCAAGAGATCGGATCGCTTTTCGTCGATAAGTTCGGGCAATATGGCTTCGTAAACGACCACACCGTGTCCTTTGAGACGGGTACCTTCGCGCGCAATCTCGCAAAGCGTTTGCACAAGATTACCGGAATTCGTGATTGACCTGCAGCAGGGTAAGTCTACGATTTGAAGGAGGTGCTGGTAGGACGAGCGCTCCGGTGAGTTGGCGCAAAATACGACCCAGCAGAGAGAACTAAGTCCCGAGGGGCTGCAATTCATAGCGAAACATGAAACCGTAGGTGGTAAGCCCAACCTAACTGTCTACGACGACATAAATGGAAACCCAACCATCGGCTACGGCCACCTGGTCAAAGACGGTGAGGACTTCAGCAAAGGAATCACCAAGACGAAGGCGCTCGATCTGCTGAGGAAAGACGCTAGTGCTGCCGAGGGCTTTGTAAACGGTCATCTTTCGAGGGCGGCGGGCGTCGGGTACGCTGAATTCGACGCTCTCGTTAGTGTCGCCTATACCAGTCCGAGGGCCGCGCTGGTGCTTATTAAAGACATAAACAGTGGGGCGCATCCTCTTTTCGGTTCGGATTTCGTCGAGACTCTTCCCCGGCAATGGTTAAGTCCGCCGGGACTGATAAACCGTCGCTCAGATGAAGCAGATCTATATTTATATTCGAGGTACTGAATGATGAATTCCGAGCGAAAGCTGTCAATTATAGGCGTGCTAGCGATTCTCTCCATATTCACCTTTGGCCAAGCGCCCCAAGCGCCGACACCGTGTGATCGTGCTCTTGTCTGCGACCGAAATGGGGTGCAGGCACTGAACAAAGGCGACATCGCTGCGGCGATTCGGCTGTTCAAGTACGAAGCAGCGTACTCAGAGGACGCACAGGACAAACTGCAGTCGGTCAGCGCCTACAACAATCTTGCGTCTGCCTACGCGCAAAATCACGATTATCTGCGGGCATTGGCCTGGGCACATGTGGCGCTGCGGTTCGACCCGCAGAACAGCACTGCCCGCCAAAACATCGAGAGAATCGGAAACGATCTGGGCAATGTCTCATGGCCAGGGGATGTTCACGGAACTTACGTTCAGTACGCTGGCAGAGGCCAGTGGAACTCAATCTCTGTATCTCGGAGTGGAGAACACGACATTAGCTTCAGGTTGTTGGTCTATCGGATGGGATCGGCGTGGAAGCGTTACGGTCCTGCAGGCTATGGTGACTTGACCGGCTCTGCAACCGTGCAGCAGGGAAACGAAGTCACGTACCAAGGCGACAAGGACTTCCCTAGTTGCCGCATCACTATGAAGTTCGCGGCGGACGGTGTTGAGATTACGCAAGACGGTGATTGCGGTTTTGGATACGGCGTTCGAGGTTCAGGACGTTACGAACGCGTCTGCGTGAATGACGGGAATCAGTGCAACGAAGACGAGTTTACGGATGGCCCGCCGTTTCGCCCGTAGGGATCAGTTCGTCGATCCTGACCGCCGAGCAGAGCACGTGGCCGGTGGCGTTTCCGGGAAGCCAGAAGCGTCGATCCGGGAGTGGGTGAGGGTCGGGGCAAAGTGCTCGGGTCGCCGGGGTGTTCCGGGAGTTTTTCTTTTAGCTGTGGGTTGGGTGTTGGCCGCGTCGGGGTGCGGCGCGGCCTTGCCGTTTTAGCCTGCCGATCCGGTCCTGATTCGGGGATGTCCATGCCCGCCGATCCGGGCCGTGATCGAGGTCCGATTAACGGCGCTTTCCGGTGCCGATTCTGCCGCCGATCTGGACCGGGGAGTGTGGCGATTCGGGCACGGTGAGGGTGAGGTTTTGGCCTTTGGGTGTAGCAAAATCCCCTCAGGTCATAGTACCCCCGTCAACCAAGATTGGGATAGTGTCCGTCGGCTGGACATGTTGACATTACTGATTTAACGTGCGGGCATGACCACGGCCAGCGTTCAGCAATCGCGTCCGATTCTCCTCCTGTTTGTTTTCGCGGCGCTATCGACCGTGCTGTTCGCTGCTTCAACGCGTCCCGCGGTGGACGAAGTTGCGCACAGCGGCTTGCGGGTGACGACTCCTGCGGGAACTGGATCGCTGCCGATCTATGTATCGAGTGACTGGAGCAAACCGCAGCCGCGAGTGACCCGCGCCCTCGTTATCTTCCATGGTATCAAGCGCAATGCAGTGGGCTACTTCCGATCGGCGAACGAAGCGGTGCAGTCGGCGGGGAAGGCGGGACGAGGAACGATCGTGATTGCGCCGCAGTTCCTCACCGAGGAGGACGCGGTGGCATTTCATCTCGATTCTGGCATTCTGCGGTGGCACCACGAGCGCTGGGAGGGTGGAGCGAATGCTGCCGGGCCCGCGCCGATCAGTTCGTTCGACGCCATCGATGCCGTGCTCGCACAGCTTGCGGACCGGTCGCGGTTTCCCGACCTCGTGCAGGTTGTCCTCGCCGGACATTCGGGTGGTGGACAGGTGGTCCAGCGATATGCCGTTGTTGGACGCGGTGAAGCCGTGTTGGCGAAGGTAGGAGTTCGAGTACGTTACGTGATCGCCAACCCTTCCTCGTATGTTTATTTTTCGGAAGATCGTCCGCTGAGCACTGCCGGCTTTGCCCGCTACACCGGATCATGCAAGGGCTTCAACCGTTGGAAATATGGGGTAGAAGACGCGCCGCCGTACGTTGGTCAAGACTCATTCGTAAACATGGAGGAGAGTTACAGCCGTCGCGATGTGATTTACCTGCTGGGGACGGCCGACACCGACCCACATCACTCTGACCTGGATGTATCGTGTCAAGGCGAAGCGGAAGGCCCGCACCGTTTTGCACGGGGCACGGCCTATTTCGCGTACCTCAAGTCGAGGCATCCGGAAAATTTCTCGCAGCGACTGTGGGAGGTTCCGGGCATCGCCCACGACGAGCGAGGAATGTTCCATTCGCCGTGCGGGATGGAAGCACTGTTTGACACCCCGGGCTGCGCGTCTGCCAAACGCTAACCGCTAACCAGCGCCGCTGAGGATGACCTAGTGTCCCGGAGGCATCGTCCGCGGATTGATCCCCAACTGCTTCAGCTTCGATTGCAGAGTTGTCCGCTTCAATCCCAACCGCATGGCTGCGCCTCTGGGGCCGCCGATTTGTCCGTGGCTCTCCCGCAAAGCGCGCAGAATATGGTCGCGTTCCGCCGCCTCCAGACTTTCATCCACGACTTCTTCTTCCGTCGGGGTCATGGGCTTCAGTTCGCTTAACGGCGACACCAACACTGAACCTTGGGTCAGAATCACCGAGCGCTCGATAAAATTCTCCAACTCCCGCACGTTCCCCGGCCACTCCCACCCCATCAGCGCATCCATGATTCTCTTGGGAATGCTGGTGATGGACCGGTTCATCCGCCGAGAGAACTTCTGCACAAAATGTTCCACTAGTAAGGGGATGTCCTCCCGCCGTTCCCGTAACGGGGGCAAGCGGATGGGAAACACGTTCAGGCGGTAATACAAATCGCTGCGGAACTCTTTCTCACGCACGGCATCAGCCAAATCGCGGTTCGTGGCCGCAATCAAACGAAAGTCCACCTTCAGCGTGTGGATTCCGCCCAGCCGCTCGAACTCCTGATCCTGCAATACCCGCAGCAGCTTCGGCTGCAACGCCAGCGGAATCTCCCCAATCTCGTCCAGAAACAGCGTACCCTTGTCGGCTAGCTCGAGTCGTCCAATTTTCTTGCTCACCGCCCCGGTGAATGCGCCCTTCTCATTGCCGAACAACTCGCTCTCCAGCAGTCCCGACGGAATCGCCGCGCAATTCACCTTGATGAAACTGTTGTCGGCGCGGCGGCTCTGCTGGTGGATGGCTCGCGCCACCAGTTCCTTGCCGGTCCCCGTTTCGCCCAGCAGCAGCACGGTGGCATCGCTGGCCGCCACTTTTCCCACCTGCTCCATCATCGCTTGCAAGGCCTTGCTCTCTCCGATGATTTCTCCGAGCCCCAGTTGCGTATCGATTTCCTGCTCCAGATAAAGCTTTTCTTCCGTGAGCTTTCTCTTGGCTTCGCGTAACGCTTCATTTGCTTCTCGGAGTTCGGTGACGTCCATACTGGCGCCGGTGAGTCCAATCACCGTGCCAGCCGGGTCCAAGACCGGTTCGATCGTCGTATCGAAGTAGTGCTTTCGGCCGTCGCCAATGATCTGTGTTTCATGACGCGTTCCCACCCCGGTTTCCAGCACCCGCCGCCGGATTTCCGTGATGCGCTCACCGTCCTCAGGGCGGTAGAACTCGCCCAGCGTCCTTCCCAGAGGATCGCTCATCCGCCCCGGAAGTTGAAGATTGTACGCCCAGGTGTAGCGCAAATCCCGGTCCTGGTTGAACACCGCAATCGGAGAATGCTTCAGCGCCACCCGGAACCGTTCTTCGCTTTGCCACAAGGCCTCGTCGGTGCGCTTGCGCTCGGTGATGTCGTTTCCAAACGAAATCGTGGCCACGACCGTACCGTTCACTTTCACATCACTGTTCCGCCACGCGATGTAGCGCTCTTCACCCGTTCTGGTGAGAATCGGGTTCTCGAAGGTCTTGCGCGCTGTACCAGTCAAAATCTTGCCAAACTCTTCCCAGACATAGGGATATCGAGCTTTGGGTACGAGAGTCTCGAACCAGCTCTTGCCTTTTAGCTCTGCGAAGGTGTAGCCAGTGATTTCTTCGGCAGCGCGGTTAAACAGAGTGATATTTCCGTCAGCATCCAGACCGAGGATGATTGCATTCGCGGTCTGAATCAGGTTCTCAGAAAACTGCTTGGCATCTCGCAAGCCCTCTTCCGCCCGCTTGCGCTCCGTGATGTCGCTCAAAACGCACGCCACGCGGTCGATCCCCGTCGAACCTTCGACCGGTAGATATGTGAGCGATAGGTCCCTCTCCCCTATGCCCGGATATTTATACTTGAGCTCGTAGCTGACGACCTTCCCCCGGAAACACTCATCCAGTTTTTCCTTGACCACTGTTTCAAACACCCCTGGGTTCAATAATTCCACTGCCAAACGTCCTACAACCTGTTCTTTCGTTAACCTCCGATAGCTCAGGAACGCCCGGTTCGCGATCACATACCGGTACTCCCGGTTCACCACCACGATCATCTCTTCCAGACTCTCCACCACTCTTTCGAACTCTTGCAGCCTCTCCTCCGACCGCTTCCGTACCGTAATGTCGCGCGACACGGCCACGATATATTCCCGGTCTAGTTGCACCTTTCGCATATTCACTTCCACCGGGAACGTCGTTCCATCTTTTCGCCGGTGCACTCTCTCCATGATTGCGAACCCCGGCTCCCGCAACTGCTGCCCCACCCGCGCGCGCAAACTTTCGTCGACGCCCAGGTCGATGTCACAAACCGCCATCGACAAAAGCTCTTCCCGGCTATACCCAAGCTCTACGCAAGCCCTCTCATTCACATCGAGAAAACGCAGGGTCTCCGGATCGGTTACCAGGATGGCGTCGTTCGATTGGTCCAGCAGCGTCCGGAACAGCGTCAGTTCGTGGAGCATCCGCTCCTGCTCCTGCGCCGTCTTCACCAGTTCTTCGTTGGTCGCGCGCAGCGCCCTCTCCGCCCGCACCCGTTCCGTGACGTCGTGCGCGATCCCGCGCACAATCGGCGCCTCCACGCCCTCGGTGCGCAGCGTGTTGTGATACTCCCAGATCCGCTGCTCTCCCGATCGAGTCAGCACCGCCAGCAGTCCTTGGGACTCCCCGGTGCGCCCGATCTCGCGCAGATAGGCATCGAATTGATCGCGGAATTGCGGATCGATCAGGTCCCGCATTGGCTTTTGCAGCAATTCTTCTACGCTGTAACCCAGCAGACGCGCGGGAACGGGATTGACCGACAGGAGTCGGCCTTCCAGGTCGTGGACACACAGCAGATCGTGGCTGTGCTCGACCAGATCGCGATACCAGTCGTTGTCTTCTTCCAGGACTCGCCGGATCGGGTCACCTGCGACTGGCAATTCTTCCGGAGAATGACGCTTCCGTTGCCCAGGGTGTAATGCCATGGCTGCACCCCTTAGCGCGCCGCTTGGAACCCCAAGTTATCGATCGGCCAGATCCGGTTCCTGCGGCGGCCTCGAATTATATTCCTCCGAGGCTGCGCAAAGCTCCCTTAAAATGGGCTCGTGGAGTCGTCCGAGTCCAGGAACCCCGCCCTCGGACTTCACAAAATTCTCTCAGAGTCCGGTGGCCACGAATTGGCTGCCGCCAGTTGTTTTTTGTAACCCTTGTGGCTGCTATGCTTTAGACGTCTTCAAGGTTAGGAGCTACCACCTTCGGCGTATTCCGCGGACACTTGGGATTGGGTGCGGGAGTGCTCTCGAACGATCAGCAGTCCTACCAGAACGGCACTGACGAGCATGACCACCCTGATGTAGAGGCCGGCGTGAAATGCCTGGTCGCCGACGGCGGTTCGCAACAGGCCCGACGAGGCGCTGACGGTGCAGAGTCCGAAATAGAATCTTTCCATCCATCCGCGGGAAATTACGAGAAGCCACAAGAGGATGGCGGAAACGATGGCAAAGATTCCGCAGAGAATCCACGTGCCTCGGGACACCGTGGATGCTACCCAGATGCCGGCGGCGGGCTGGGCGGCAATCATCTGCCGGACCGCAATCATAAGGAACACTACGGAATGCACCAGGGCAACGATGGCGCGCTTGCGGTTGGTGAGAATGGAAAATCCGCCCATGCGTGTGCCCATACTGTAGCGGAAGCAGCGGACATGAGGCTGTGATCCAGATCACGCGCTGTACTGACCCGGAGGTCAAAGGCAGATCCAAGGCCGCGGGCGAGAGCCTGCCCTGAGCTTGCCGAAGGGGCGCCCGTGCCACGCGAACCTGCCGTTACACTGGGATGCGCTGATTTCGTTTTGACAGGAGTTGGGCGGTCGGGCAAAATGGCGTGTATCTCTGAGTGTCGAAAAAAACTAATCCACAACCTTAAGAGGAAAAATTATGAAGAAAGCGATTGCAGTTGCCGTTGTTACTGGGTGTCTGTCATTTGTTGCCGGGATCGCGGTTGCCGATAAGGTGCGTGATTGGCACGATCTGGACGCGGTCCATCACCACGTGGAGGAAGCGATTCATGAGATGGATCATGCCCGCACCGCCAACCACTACGATATGGCTGGGCATGGCGCGAAGGCGGAAGAGCATCTGCATGCGGCGGAGCACGAGCTGCACGACGCGATCGAGGCGATCCGCGCAGAGCGGTAGAAGCCTTTGGCGGTTACAAACATCGGCCATCGGCCGTCAGGTGGGTTCCCTCCTGACGGCAGGTGGCCGTTGTGTTTCTTGCGGACAAGAGTGTCCGCCCCACGCGAGCCGATCAGGCTTCCAGCGAGACGGGTGACTCGGTGGCGAGGGCTCCGCCGCCAAGGGCGAACTGTTGCAGCTGTTGCTGCAGCATGGCGTAGGCCTGTTGGGCGCCGGTAAGGTTGCTGGACGTAAGGCTCTGGCCGAGTTGGTTGAGGTCCTGGAGCAGAGGATTCTGGCTGCTTGAGTCTTCGACCCCGCCGGCGCTGATACGGTGGTGATTGTGCACGTGGTGGCCCGTGCCGCTTTGGCTCTGAAGATCCTGCTGCAGGGTTGAGTAATCCTTTTGCGCGGCTGCGAGGTTGCCGGACTGAAGATCGGAGGCGAGCTGGTTGAAGGCTTGAATGATGGGGTTGGAAGTAGCCGTGGAAGTGGTGGCAGCGGCGGTTCCAGAAGTAGTGGAGGGTTGCGAAAAGGCTTGTTGCAAGGTGGCGAAATCGGACTGCGCGGACGATAGATTGCCCGACTGGAGATCCTGTCCGAGTTTCTGGAAGTTCTGCTGGTAAATGTTGGCAGGGGTGCCGAGCTGGTATGGACTGAAGGTGCTGCTGGGAATCCCGGAGATCGACATGGATGTACCTCGATGCAAGAGTTGAAGAAGCGCTCGCCGGGGAATTCGCTGGCGGCGGATTGAGGTTGTCTGCCGGCGAAGTTCCGAGTGAACCTGACGGGGTTAGAGCATGCTCGATTCCATTGGCGCTGGAAATGGCGCGGAAGGATCGTTGGTGCATTTTGTGGCGGTTGCGAGCCACAGTGCGCCGCGAGATGGCGCGGTGCGGGGCGGACGGGCAAAGTGTGCAGGGGTGGCGCAGGCAAGAGTTGCCGGGGGCAGTATCCAAACCGCAATCTTGAAACCGAATCCAGAAACAGTACACTGGTCGGCATGGCGCGAAACTTCAAAGATTTGACGGAGCGCGAGATTCTGGCGCTGGCCGTTTCCCTGGAAGAAGAAGATGGCCGGGTGTACGCGGATTTTGCCGACGGGCTGCGCGAGACGTATCCGGCCACGGCGAAGCTGTTCGATGACATGGGAGCGGAGGAATCGGGGCATCGAGCGTCGCTGATCGCGACTTATCGGGAGCGTTTTGGAGAACACATTCCGCTGCTCCGGCGGCAGGATGTGAAGGGGTTTGTGCAGCGCAGGCCGTTCTGGCTGACGCGTCCTTTGAAAATTGAGAACGTGCGGAAGCAAGCCGAGCTCATGGAACTGGAGACGCGCCAGTTCTACCAGAAGGCGATTGGGCAGGTGACGGATGCGGGGATCCGGAAGTTGCTGGGCGATCTGGAGGAGGTCGAGCGCAAGCACCAGGTGACGGCGGAGGCTCTGGAAGAGAAGATCACGCCGGATGTCGAGAAGAAGGAAGACGAGGCGCAGCGGCGTCTGTTTGTATTGCAGATTGTGCAGCCGGGACTGGCCGGGCTGATGGATGGGTCGGTGTCGACGCTGGCTCCGGTGTTCGCGGCGGCCTTTGCCACCAGAAACAGCCATGATGCGTTCCTGGTGGGACTGGCGGCATCGATTGGAGCGGGAATCTCGATGGCATTCGCGGAGGCGCTGTCGGATGACGGATCGTTGACGGGGCGCGGGCGTCCAGTGCTGCGTGGTGCGGTGACGGGATTGATGACGGCGGCGGGCGGGATTGGACATACCCTTCCGTTTTTGCTGACGAATTTCCATGTGGCGTTTATTGCGGCGGTAATTATCGTGGCAGCAGAGTTAGCCACGATTGCATGGATTCGAAACCGGTATATGGATACTCCGCTGCTGTCGGCGGCGTTTCAGGTGGTGGTGGGGGGAGTGCTGGTGTTTGCGGTGGGGATATGGATTGGGAGCTCGTGAGAAAATTCGTAATTGGGTAATTTGTAATTTGAAGGCTGGCTTGTTTTATGGACGCTTGCACCGTCGAGATGTCAGACCACAAGCCGTGCGGAAGACGCTTGTATGCGAGGACTGCAGTCGCTCCCTTAGAAGGTACATGTTTGATGCACTATCCCGGCACGAAGCCAGCAAAGGATTTTCAGGCTGAGGTGGACGCACTGATTGCCCGCAAGTCGGAACGCAATACGCTGGGAGTGGCCGACTTTAAGGGATTCCACATTCCCGGGGGAGTAGATTTCTGCAATCGGGTGTTTCCGGACGTCGCTTGCTTCATGGGTGCAGTTTTCCATGAGCCCGTGAAGTTTTCAGGCGCTCGATTCACTCAGGACGTGAGCTTTGTACAGGCGACATTTTCAGCCGCAGACTTCAGTTCTGCCGTCTTTGAAGGGAACGGCATATTTCCGAGGGCAACGTTCGGTCGAGAGGTCGACTTTAGCGGGGCTGCTTTTAGGAGGACGGCGGACTTCAGGGAAGCGAGGTTCGGGTCTATCGCGGCTTTTGGGCGGTCCGAACTGAATTGCCCAGCGTTCGAGTCGAGCGTTTTCGTCGGAAACGTCTCGTTTATCGCCGCCAAACTGTCCGGTGACGCTAACTTCAGAAATGTTACTTTCCGTAGTCAGGTAAATTGCTTTCATTCGGTCTTTTCCGGGCCGGCAGATTTCAGCTTCGCGAAGTGTTTGGACACGGCGAGTTTCTCCCAGGCAACCCTTGAAGCGGCTAACTTCGACTCTGCGGAGTTCTCGAAAAGCGCCGATTTCGGGCAAGTACTGGCTCGCAGGCACGCAGCTTTCCAGAGGACAAAATTTCAAGGCGTGACATTCGAGTCAGCGCACCTTTACGAGGGCGCGAGCTTTGATTCGGCGACCTTCTCCGGAGACGTGGAGTTCAGGCGCGCCACATTCGGGCCGCTACCGGACGACAGTTCGGCTGCTAGGGGCGCGGCGATAGCTGATTTCACAGGCGCAAAATTTGAGAAGCCGACAGCCGTCTGGTTTTCGCAGGTAAACAAGGATGCGGGGGTCGGCTTGCGCGCCCGTTTCCTCAACTGTGACGTCGAACAGATCCACCTCGACGACGTGCATTGGCATCGACGACGCGGCGGTCGTATGGTTCTACAGGACGAGTTAGATGTGGTCGAAGGCCGGAAGACGGTTGCAGGCACCACGACTGAGTGTCGCCGTTCCGAGCATGAGTTGGTGGCGATTGCATATCGCCAGCTGATCAATAACTTCGACAAGGTTCGCGCTCTCGATCTCGCCGAAGATTGCTTCTGCGGGGCCATGGAAATGAAGCGGCTTGATCCTAACCAGACGTGGCTTTCAAGAACAGTTCTCAGTGCGTACAAAATTGCCAGTTCGTACGGGAGCAGCTACGTGCAGGCGTTTTTCGTTCTAGTGGCCATCGTTATTGCTGCAAGTGTCATTTTTGCGACGCCGTGGCTTGGGCTTGGCCCAGCGCAAGGCAATCCCGGAGCCGTGCAGATGGCCTCCTCGTGGTTGAGACGCTACCCAGCTGGCCTATTTCACTCTCTCGAAGTCGCGACGTTCCAGAGGGATGCCGTGTACTATTTTGCCTGGCGGCGCGGACGGTTGATGGTGATTGCGGAGCAGACACTGGTTCCAATCCAGGTGGCGCTGTTGCTTCTGGCACTCCGGAGACGGTTTCGCCGCTGAAGCTCAAAAACTCTGCGTCCCCGCGGCCTCGCCGACGATCTACTTTACATGGAACCCACGGTTCGCCCGCCGACATGGAAGACCCTGCTGGCGTTCTCCATCATTTATTTCGTCTGGGGCTCGACCTTCCTGGCCATCCGGGTGGGTGTGCGCGAGGTTCCGCCACTCCTTTTGGCCAGCATGCGTTTCTTCATTGCTGGAATCGTGCTCTTTGCATGGTTGCGGCTGAAGGGTACCCCATCGCCGTCGCGCCGCGAGTGGGCCGCCGCTTCGGTTCTCGCGGTTTGCATCTTCGTGCTCGATTACGGCCTGCTGTTTTGGGCCGAACAAAGGGTGCCTTCGGGAATTGCCGCCGTCATGCTGGCGACCATCCCGGCTTTCATGGCGCTTTCGGAGATACTTTTCTTGCGCTCGCAGCGCCTTACGTTGCGGCTTGCGTTCGCCCTTTTGGTCGGAATCGGCGGGGTATCGGTTCTGGTCAGCCGCTCGCTCGGCTTTGGCGAAGTCGCCATCGATCCTCGCGGCGCAGTGGCTCTGGTGGTCGCGGCCATGAGCTGGTCGATTGCTTCCGTTCTCACTCGCAAGCTGACGCTTCCATCTTCAAAAGCGATGAGTTCCGCAGCGCAGATGCTGATGGGAGGAATTTTGCTTGCCCTGGCCGCGACCATCTTCAGAGAGTTCCGCGGATTCCACGTGCAAGCCGTTTCTCGCGGCGCGTGGTTCGCGCTCGCCTACTTGATTGTGGCGGGCTCCATCGTCGGATTCACCGCCTACGTCTGGCTCATTCATCACGAATCGCCCACTAAGGTTGGTACCTACGCTTACGTCAACCCTGTGGTTGCAGTGATCGTCGGATATTTCCTCGGCGGCGAAACCGTGGGTCCGCGAACCTTGCTCGGAACGCTGCTGGTGCTGGTCAGCGTGGTTGTGATCACCACCACTCGCACCCCGAAGCCCGCCGCTCCGCCCCTTATGAAACCCCTGCAAGAACTGGCCGACCGCTAGTTCCGCGATCGCAAGGTGGAGCGCCGGGCGTCCCGCCCGCCTGAAGTCGGGAGGTCTGAGGTCAGAGGTGAAGGGGCAGATCGGGTTTCCACCTCTGCAATCTGACCTCTGCCCTCTGCCCTCACTTCGATCCCAGGATGCGCTCGATCTGCTGGATATGGTTGACGTCGTGCCCCGCCACCATGCGGACGATATGTTCGATCGATTCCTGTCCGCGCTCGGCATGCTGGCCGTAGAGCTTCCATTGATCGGGGGAAAGCGATTTGAGGAGCGCAAGATTCGCTTCGCGCACGGCGCGGTGCAGTTCGATGGCTTTGCGGGGATCGCGCTTCTCGTAGTGTCCGGCAATGACCCAGACATTCTGATCGTAGGCTTGGACGGGGGTTCCGGGGGCTCCGAGGATCGAGCGCATGCGCCAGCCAATTACGATTTCAACGTCGGCGAGGTGGGCCAGGATTTCGGCAACCGACCACTTATCGGGCGCGGGTCGCTTGCGCAGTTTCGCGGTGGAGACGCCTTTGACCAGGCGAGTCAGTTTCTTATTGGTGGCGGATTGGAGTTTGATCGGGTCTTGTCCCTGGGCGTTGGCGATGATGCGTTGGGTGTACTGCTGAGCGGTTTCGGACATTTGGAATTTCCTTTCGCTTTTCTTAGAGGCCTGCCCTTCTTGTTGGGACGAAATATTTTTTGGCACCGGTAAATTGGCGCCCGGATTCGAAAGACGTGTTGTCGCGATTCTGAGCGGCTGGGCCTTGGGCTGACCGATGGTCAAAACAGAACCGAGCCCCGGGTGAAGAAAGTATCGAAAGCCCATGGAAAAAGCCATTGAAAAATGCTTTGCTACTGCTGTATCTTTTGTTGACCGGCGGTCAATAAATCTGGGAGGAGTTGGGCTATGGAAGGAATCACCAGCAGTCTGGCGAAGCCGACGCAGATGAGGCGGGACGGCAAGCCGCGTCCGCGCTCGGAAGCGAAACGGGCGCTAATTGTGGAGGCGGCGATCCGGCATTTTGCCGAGCGCGGGTACAGCTCGGCGCGGGTGGAAGATATCGCGGCGCAGTTGGGCATTGCCAAGGGATCGGTGTTCCAGCACTTCAAGAGCAAGGACGGATTGTTCTTCGAGGCATACAAGAAGGCGGTGCAAACGTTTCCGAAATATATGCAGGCTCCGGCAGCGGCGCAAGAGCGCGGATTTTTTGAAGTGCTGCGCTACTGGCTGGGGCGCACGGAGAATATGGTGCGGGATAACTGGTCGTCCTACCGAATTTATCTGGTGGGGAATTATGGGACGGATCTGGCGCTGCGGCGCGAGATCAACCGCTTCCTGGTGGCGGAGGATCCTTACGGCTGGCGCGACTTCGTGAGTTTCGGAGTCAAGCGGGGAGAGTTGCGCTCGGACCTGGACGTGGACCTGATCGGATCGATTCTGGAATGGACGATCGACCGGTTTCAGGATGCGCTGCTGACCGAGGAGCTGGATCCGGGATTGTTCCGGAAATCGGGACCGGTTCCGGAAGAGAAAGAAGCGCGGATCGAGCAGTTTGTGGAATTGTTACGGAGGGCGATTGGGTCGGAGAAAGCACAAGTCAGGGGGAAGAAAGCATGAAGGCTGGCCTCAAGAACAGAATGACCGTGGAGCAGATTCTGGCCAGTTACGACGACGCGGCGCCGTTGGCCGAGGCGTCGACCATCCCCGCGCCATGGTATGTGGACGAGCGGATTGCGGAACTGGAACGGCAGACGGTCTTCTCGCGGACGTGGCAGGTGCTGGGGCGAGTGGTCCAGGTGGAAAAGCTGGGGCAATTCGTGACCGCGACGGTGGCGGGAGAGCCGCTGGTGGCGGTGCGAGGAAACGATGGCGTGCTGCGGGCGTTCTATAACGTGTGCCGGCATCATGCGGCGGCGGTGGCGACCGAACCGTGCGGGCAGGCCTCGATTTTGCATTGTCCTTATCACGGATGGAATTACGGCTTGGATGGGACGCTCAAGGGAATGCCGGAGTTCGAGGGGGTGAAGAACTTCGACCGCCAGGACCACGGGCTGGTTCCGGTGAAGGTCGAGACCTGGGAGAAGTTTGTGTTTGTGAATCTGGATGCGGACGCGCCTCCGCTGACGGAGTTTCTTGGCGGATTGGCGAAGCGCGCGGCTCCGCTGGAATTGACTAAGCTGCACTACTTTACGAGTAAGAGTTACGACATCCACTGTAACTGGAAAGTGTTTGTCGATAACTACCTGGATGGCGGATATCACGTGCCGCATCTTCATAAGGGACTTAGTTCAGTTCTGGATTACAAACAGTACACGATTGAGAATGAAGACCGGTATTGCTTGCAGTCCAGTCCGATGGTGAGCTCGGCGGAAGATGCCGCCACCGGAACGACGCGGTGTGGCGACCGCGCCTGGTATTTCTGGCTGCATCCGAATTTCATGTTCAATTGCTACGAAGGGTATCTGGATACGAATCTGGTGATCCCGATGGATGTGGATCATTGCCGGGTGGTTTTCGATTTCTACTTCAGCGATGTGAGCGAAGCGGCGCGCGCTTATAACGAGCAGAGTGTGGCGGTGGGGAACCGGGTGCAAGACGAGGATTTGGGGATTTGCGAGGCGGTGCAGAGAGGCCTGAAGTCGCGGGCCTACGGAGCGGGACGGCTTTCGGTGCGGCGGGAAGCGGGGGAACAGTTGTTTCACCGCTTGCTGGCGGCGGATTTGAAGAGTGGGCTGGGACCGGCGGCGGGCGCCCGCGGTGAGACCTAACCGCAGAGGTCGCGCAGTGCGCAGAGCAGAAGCTTAGGGACGGAAGTTAAGCTCTATGATCTCTTTCGATTCCTGAGGGGCCGGCGCCCATTTCCATTTTTCGATGGCATCGACGGCGGCGGCCGCCAACACCGGACTGCCGCCAATCACGGTGGTGAACTTCAATTTTCCATTGGGCGCCACGACGGCTTCCACCCTCACGGTTCCGCTGATTTGCATTTTGCGGGCCAGCTCTGGATACACCGGCACCACCTTGCTCACAATCTTCCGCTTCGCGTCGGGCTGGTCTTGCGGGAGAGCGAAAGATGGCGAAAAGACAACCACTCCCAAGAGTAGGGACAGCAGCGCGGCTGCGGCACGATGTCGCATGGTTAACTTCCTCACGCGACTAGCCTACCTCTGCATCGAGAACGAGGGAAAGTAACCGAAGTAACGGGACCAATTCGCTTTTGGCATGAAGTGCAAAAACGGCGTTCAAGCGCCGTGATTCGGGACACTAGGAGACAGCGGAAACGCGAGGTTCGCCGCACAGCCCCGCAAGGGGTGTTTGATTTCGAAAGAATTGCGGTATCGCGGATGCGATACCAGGATACGAAGCTTGGGTTCTTCCCCAGCCTGCTAGGGGTGAAAACTGAGTTCGATGAGTTCTTGGGTTTCTTGCGGAGCCGGTGTCCACTTCCATTGTCCGATGGCATCCACCGCGGATTGCGCCAACACAGGGTTGCCGCCAATCACGTGCGTCATCTTCACTTTTCCGCTGGGCGCAATTACAACTTCCACCCTGACGATGCCTCGGATTTGCAGCTTGCGGGCCAGTTCTGGATATACGGGGACCACTTTGTTCACAACCTTCCGCTTGGCTTCCGGCTGTTCTTGAACGGAAGAATCTTGAGCAAGAACCAAGGATGGGGAGAACGCGGCCGCTCCCAAAAGTAGCGCCAGGAACGCGGCTGCCGCACGGCGTCGCATGGTGAACCTCCGCCAGTAGCCTACTTCGCCATCCAGCACGACCGGAAGGTAACCGAGGTAACGGGACGAGTTCGCTTTTGGCGCACAGTGCGAAAACGGGACTTCCCCAGCGGGCTAGTGCGGTTTCTTCGGAGCCGGGAGTTCGGCTAAGAGGGCTTCGAGGGCGCCTGACGGGTCTGCGGTTCCTGCCAGCTGGTCGTAGAGATCTCGAAATTTCAGACGTACTCCCGCCAACATCTCCTTGTCGTCTAGAAGCCTCTCCAGCAGTCTTTGCCAGTTGGGGACGGCGCGATGTTCCAGCACAAGTTTGAGCGCAATGTTTTCCAGGAACAGGTACCCGGTCGCGCGAATGACTGCGGATAGGCGGTTCTTCTCTGCTTTGGTCATGGGACTAGCGTATTTCAGGAGGCGATAGTCTAACCACTCATTGACTTGGTCAATGAGTGAAATGGGGAGTGGCTGTTGAAAAACTCCTACTCGCAAAATTCGCAAAAATAAAATCGCGTCAGGAAGCCCCACAATCGATCTTCTCGGGTCGGGTAGACATTTTCTATCCCCCCAATTTTGGCTGTTTGAGACGAAAAGGGAGTTTTTCAACACCCACGGGATTTAACGTCAACTACGAGCCAGGTTTGCAGTTTACAAGTTGCCGACAATCCGACAATGATCTCGTTTTCACTCGCCCGAATTGTCGTAACACGGGGGAGGGCCGCCAGACGCGCGGACCTTATTCGAACCCCGCTGCCCGGAGAATTTCGCGGAAGCGGGGATCCGCATATAACCGCACGGTGAAGGGCCACGAGGTGTCCTTTGTCATCGAGAATTGATTCCTGGAAGGGTCGCAGACTTCGAAAGCCTTACGGGCCTGGCGAATGGCCTCGTCCTGCATTCCAGCCGCAGCGGCCGCGATGGCGAGCTCGGTAGGTTGCACGTAGTACCGTCGTGCCCGGGCCATCAGTTCCGAGTAGACGGCCTCGGCATCCGCAGGTTTGCCCCAGTCCGCGAGCGTCGCGGCGAGGGCCGCCATGGCCCACGCGTGCCGGCCGGACATGGTCAAGGCTTTCTCGGCAACAGCCACGGCCTCTTCGAATCGTCCGCTGCCGTGCAGAGCGCCATGGAGGATGTAGCGTGCGAGAAACGAGTCAGAATCGAGTTCCACTGCGCGTTCCGACGCCGTTACTGCCCCGGCACATCTCCCAGCACCAAGGTAGGTGGCACCGAGTACGGCATTGGCATAGCCAGAAAGGGGGTCAGATTCCACAGCCAGCGTGGCATGGGTCACGCCCTCGTCCCAACGGCCCACCGCGCACCCGAGATAGAAGAAGGCGTACCAGCAGCGCGCCTGAATGTAGCGCGGATTTAGCTCGAGTGCGAGAAGCAACTCCCGCTCAGCCTGGGCGAGATCCCGCTCATACAGCACACAGGCACACGCCATCGCATTGTGCGCTTCCGCCAGCGACGGGCCGAGCACAATGGCGCGCCGAGCAGCGTCTTTGCCTTTCGGCATGCTGGCCTCGGGACGTGCGAACCCATAGTAACCAATCATCGTATACGCGTCTGCGAGTCCAACCCAGGCTAGCGCATACTCACCATCCAACGTCACCGCTCGCTGCAAGCACTCCAGCCCGCGCGGAATTGCCGAACCTCGTTTGTTTAGAAGGGCGCGGCCTTTGAGGCAAAGTTGGTACGCCTCCAGGTTTTTCGTCCCGGCCTTTACCAGCGGCTCCAGCCGGTCTCCTTCCAGGCTGACCTTCAACCGGTCCACAATTGACCGCGCGATCTCGTCTTGAATGTCGAAGACGTCTTTCATCTCGCGGTCGTACCGTTCCGACCAGAGGTGGTATCCGTCGGCAACACTCACCAGCTGAGCGGTAATGCGGAGATGGTTGCCAGATCTGCGTACACTTCCCTCCAGGACGGTCCGCACGTTCAGCTGTTCCCCGATGATGCGCAGGTCGAGATGTTTCCCCTTGAAGGAAAAAGCGGAACTTCGCGCTACCACATGAAGCTGCTCGATCCGCGCCAGAGCGTTGATGATTTCTTCCGTGATACCGTCGGCAAAAAACTCATTCTCCGGATCCGCGCTCAAGTTGAGAAACGGAAGCACCGCGATGGAATCCGAGGCGGCTGCGGCGGGAACAGGCTTGCGCGGCTCCGGTGCTGATCCGTTCAACGGTGCGATAAAGCGATACCCGCGACGGGAGAGAGTCTCGATGTAGCGGGGGGTATCCGCCGAATCGCCGAGCGCTTCGCGCAGCCTCTTGGTTGCGTTGTACAGTCCCTGGTCAAAATCTACAAACGTGTCGGCCGGCCAGATGCGTTGCTGCAATTCCTCCCGAGTTACCACCTTGCCCGGATGCTCCAACAGAATTTGAAGAATCTGGAAAGGTTGTTCCTGAAGCTTAACCTTCAAGCCCTGCTTACGCAGTTCGCCACTCTCGGGATCAAGTTCAAAGACACCGAAACGAACGGGGGCGTGTAATGGCTGAGCATCCTCCACGGGAGCAGCACCGTAGCTGTGCGGCAAAGCTTATCACCGAACCTTTAGAAAAGAAACAGAAGCACTCCCAAATCTAGCATTGTCAGTCTCTTAGCGGGACAGAATGATGACGGCAACAGAACAGGTGCGGATTATTGACATTCGACCCTAGCACTGGCAAAAAGGCGACTTAGCCGACGCGAGTCCCGAGGTTGCGGTCGTTACTTTGTGGGTCGCGGGTCCGACGTAGTTCGGTTTTACAAACAACTCAAAAGGAGAACACCCATGAAACAAATCGTTATCCCATTGGCCTTGGCGGTTTTGGCAGCCTTGGCGATCGTAACCACAACGTCGAAGAACATCGTGCGACCTGTTTATGCAGGGAGTGGATGTACCGACGCCACCCTGAAAGGGAACTATGGCATGACCTTCAGCGGATTTACAGTACCCGGTCAGAACCCGAAGGCAAAAGAGGTTCCTTTCGTTGGCGAGGGACTATTCACATTCGATGGGGCGGGAAACATCTCTGGTGTCTACAACGGTAGCCAAAACGGCGAGGTCTTCACAGACGCTACCTACAACGCCACATATACTGTGAATTCCGACTGTACCGGTACGGCGATAGGGGCTCCCGGCGGCAATGCCGACGCGGCGTTCGTGATTGTCAGCGGCAGGGCAGAAGTCTTTGTCACTCAGACTGACCCTGGTGGCACATGGAACGCGGATTTAAAAAAGCAATAGGGTATTCCGGTGAAGGCGAACGTCGATCCCTTAGGGAAGCCGTACGGCGTTTCGGAGCGCAGGTGAACCACGCTGACGATTGTGCAGGAAGTGAAACCACGTTGATGTGAGCAGAATGTTTCACGGCTTACCTCGGGGTAGGTAGAACAAAGCACAACAAATGCACGCCGCCCGATGTCTGGGCGGCTTTTTTCTTGCATCAGCGGAAGGTGGGAGCGGTAATTGTTGTAACCAGGCGTGGCTGTTGAAAAACTCACTTTTCGCACCGATTAGCCAAAATTGGGGGGATAGAAAATGTCTAGGCGACCTGAGAAAATCGATTGTAGGGCTTCCTGACGCGATTTTATTTTTGCCGATTTTGAGAGAACGAGTTTTTCAACAGCCACAGGCGATAGCGCTCAAAACCCCGCAAAAAGGTGAAACGATCATCCTCTTACCGCCTGCCCCCTCAGATGTTCCAGAAACCCAAAAGCCTTCTTGACATCGCCTGCTAAAATAGAAGTTTGAGTTAATCAAGAATTGCTCTCTCGTACCTGTCCTCAGCTAGCCGGACTGGAAAGCACCAGATTGCAACAGGAACGCTCTAAGTCTTTGATTTAGAAATACTTTACCAGTAAGTCCTTATTCCTCAAAGACCCAGCGCCCGACGGCCTCTAAGTCTTTGAGTTTATTAGACCGGGGGAGGGGGGGGTAGGGTAACTAAGCAGCAATATACCTTCCCATTTTGGGAAGAAATTCTCTCACTAAACTCGCTATTGCTGAAGGAAGGGCGACAATGGAAAGCCGTCGCCCCGGCTACAAACTTCATGTAAGGAGGAGAACTCACGAGTATGTTCCAAGGCAAACACCTTCCGATTTTTCTTTTGTTTGTTGCCATCACGGGCGCTTCCTTTGCCATCCCGACCCAAGACCAGAGTGCAAAACAGGACATGAAAAATGCCGGGCACTCAACCAAGGAGGCTGCCAAGGATGCTGCACGGGCAGTGAAGAAGACCACCAAAAAGGTCACGCACAAAGTGGCGCAAGAGACTAAAAAGGGTGCTCAGAAGGTTGAAGATAAAACGAAGCCGAACTAAGTGCCCCATGGTGACGGCGGCGTCTTACTGGTGGTCGCGCGGAATCGTTTCCTGCCAGGTTTTCTGCTTGATCTCGACACCGTCTTTCAGTAGCTGGCGGGTGTATTTGTAGTAGAAGTATTGGGCGTCGCTGGTTAGGGCCAGGTGGCCCTGCCAGATCAGGGTTTGTTGCTTCAGGGCCATCACGATTTGGGCTTCGGCTTCGACCGAACTGGCTTCGGGGTGGTTGTCATCGGCAACATAGGTCAGACTTTCTAAGTCGGTTTCTTTGCCCCAGGGGTAAGTTTCTTCGGACTTTCCCGCCCACTTCACTCTTGATTTTCCATGGAGTTCATCGCGCTCGGTTTTCCAATCGCCGGGCCAGGGGAAACCCGCGGACTGAAAGTCGTTGCGCGTTTCGGAGGGCTCCGGAGGCGCGAATTGGGGAGCGGCATACATGGACGGCGGGACGAGCGGCAGGGTCAGGCGTGATCCGGTGTCGCCGCCGAGTTGCAGAGTGGTCGTCATGGCATAGGGAGTGGGCCAGATCATGGGCCAGAGCGCATTCGAGACGGCCAGGCGAATGCGATGGCCTCTGGGAAAGGTCCAGGTCGTGAGGTGCATTTCCATATCTAGCGAGTAAGTCTGATTCGGCACTAAGTCCTTGGGGTCGGAGACGTTGTCGCGCTGCGCTCCGTTGAGTCCGGCCCCAGTAACTTGGGTTACGGTGCCGTCGGGAGCTACGTCGGAGAGGCGGACGAACCAGTCGGCTTGCGGAGCGGACGAACTTACCTGAAGCTGGGCGTGCGGGCGTCCGAGGATAGTGAGTTCGGTTTTCAGCGGGGCGGAATCGTAGGCGAGGCTGAAGGCATCGGCGGGGCGCTGGTCGGTGAGCAACTCTCCCCACCAGAATCCGGCCTCTACGCCAACCGATGGGACGTAGCGGAGTTGATGGACGGCGGGCTTGGCGGGACCGGTGTAGAGAGCGTGAGTATCGTAGAGATAGAGCGTCGCATTCGCCACGTTCCTGGGCGGCCAGCCAATTTCACCTCGCCATTTTCCCGGCACGGTTTTGAGGTGCGCGTCGGGGGCGTGCCAGTCTTGCATATAAATGGATAGCGGCGGCTCTTCCATAATTCTGTTGTTGCGGCCCTTGAGCCAGTAATCCCACCATCGGAGGGCTTGATCTCGCCATTCAATTTGGGGGCCGGGCTCGGCGTCGTGGGGGAAGGTGTGATTCCAGGGGCCGATGATCGCCTTCAGCGGCGCCTTGACTTGCTCGAACATGCGGGGAATGGAATCGCGATAGCCATCGAGCAGGCCTCCGATTAGGAAGCATGGAATTTTGATTTCGTTGAGCGGGCGGACGGGGGCGCGCCAGAACTCGCCGTCGCGCTGATGCTTGAGATAGAGCAGGGACCAGGGCGCGGAGTCGAAACGCGGGCCGAGCACTTTTTCGTCGAGCGAGTAGTCGGGGGCTCCGGTCATCGCGGGAGCCAGGTCCATGTTGAGCTCGAACTCGTCGAAGTGCATCATGCCGTCGATGTAATGGATGTCGTCGTGGAAGAGTTGCTCGGTGGCATCGACGGCCAGGATGGCCTTGAGCGCGGGCGGATGACGCATGGCCATCTGGATGGAGTTGAAGCCTCCCCAGGAAATGCCGAACATTCCCACTTTGCCGGTGGACCACGGTTGAGCGGCCAGCCAGGCTATGACTTGTTCTCCGTCGAGTTGTTCCTGCTCCGAATATTCGCGGTCGGTGGGCGCGCCTTCGCTCGTGCCGAAGCCTCGGATATCTACTCGGACGCTTACGTATCCGCGGGCGGCGAACCAGGCGTGGATGGGATAGTCGCGGGCGGCGGTGGCGTCGTCTTTGCGGTAGGGGAGATATTCGAGGAGGGCGGGGAACTTTTCTCCGGGCTTGGCGTCGCCGGGCATGTAGAGAGTGGCGGCGAGGCGGACGCCGTCGGGCATGGGGATGGATTGCTGGAGCATGCGGACGGGGCGCGGAGCGGAAGGCGGCGTTTTGGGGGCAGGGAGCGCGTGGAGAGGCGCGGACATTGCCAGCAGAGCTAGGATCGCCAGAGCTATCGCGAGACGAGAGCGGTTGTGGCTACCGTCAGCTGCCGAGCTTCGCTCGGCTGGACGGCCGAGGGCGGCCGTCCCTACGCGGACGGGCGAGGTCGCCCGTCCCCACACGATCAGATACGAACTTCGCAACATGGGCGCGCACATCATAACAGGATGGAGTGCGAGGTTCCATCTGCCTTGACAGGGCAGAGCTGGCTTCTTATTGTTAGCCGACTATGAACATCGTTAAGGCTACTAAGAAGTATGAGGATTGGCTGGGGTCGCACATCCGAATTGTCGAGCCCGATCTGAAGTTCAAGCACGAAGAGATGGCGGCGGCGCTATTTCCGTTCTTTCGGGCTACGTTTTATCGCTGGTTGCAAGTGTGGCCGGAGGTTTGCGCGAAACTCGACGAAGTGCCCCATCTTTTGTCGGTGGGCGATCTGCACGTGGAGAACTTTGGCACCTGGAGAGATTGCGAAGGCAGGCTGGTGTGGGGAGTCAACGATTTCGATGAAGCCTGTGTGTATCCCTACACCATGGATCTGGTGCGGCTGGCGACGAGCGCGCTGCTGGCGATACGGGAGAATCGCCTGGCGATGAAGCCGAAGGAGTCGGCGGCGGCGATTTTGGCGGGATACGAGCAGAGCCTGGAGTCGGGCGGGCGGGCGTTTGTGCTGGGCGAGAATCATGAATGGCTGCGGGCGATCGCGGAGAGCAAGCTGCGGGATCCGGTCGTGTTTTGGGGGAAAATGGATCGTCTGCCTACGGCCACGGGAGAAGTTCCAGAGAGCGCGCGTGAGGCGATTGAGCATCTGCTGCCGGAGCGCGGGATCCGGTATCGGCTGGCACGGCGAAGGGCCGGGCTGGGAAGTCTGGGGCGGGTGCGGCTGGTAGCGATCGCGGAGTGGAGGGGCGCGCGAGTGGCGCGGGAAGCGAAGGCGCTGCTGCCCTCGGCGTTGCACTGGGTCAATCCGAAGCAGGCGACGGCTGAGATTCTGTATGGTGCGATCCTGAAGCGGGCGGTGCGCTGTCCCGACCCGTATGTGCAGATGCGGGGGAACTGGATCGTGAGGCGGCTGTCGCCGCATTGCTCGCGCATCGAACTGGATGCGCTAAGAACCAGCCAGAGGGAACTGCGGCTGCTGGAGGCGATGGGGAGAGAGACGGCGAATGTTCACCTGGGGACGGCGGAGAAGCGGAAGGCGATCCTGAAAGATTTGCGCGGACGAAAGGCAAACTGGCTGGTGGCAGCGGCGCAGGCGATGGCGGACGCGATGGAGAAAGATTGGCGAGTGTGGAGGGAGCGCCGGCGGAGCTAGACTCCGCCGGCGCTTTATTGGAGGGATAGTTCGTGCCGGGACTTGGTTGGATCGAAGATCGGGCACTGGAATTCCAGCGCGCGGGGTTCGTTTTCGCCTCCGGTGGTGCCGAGGGCGTCGAGAATGCATTCGAGGGCCGCAGGGGAACCTGACCAGACTCTGGAAAAGGCCTCACGATGAACCGCTAATTCGCCGACCAGACGGCCCAGGGATTGAGGGTCGAGGTCGACATCGGTGAGAGCCGGGTCGCTGCCGATGGGCAGAGGAAGACGTTGCGCTGGGGGAAGGCGCAGGCTGGCTTCGGTGAGCCAGTGGGCGATGAGGGTTTTGAGATGCCGCCTGCAGCAGACGCTCTGTACGTCTTTTTGCCGGGCGAGCGAAGGATGCCAGGATAGGATCTTGAGACGGTCAAGCCAGCGGTTCTCGACGACGAGGAACCATCCCGTGTGGCGGAAGCTATCGCGGCCGCAAACCAAGCAAGGAGAATGTTTTCTGATTGGGTTATCCATCGCAGGCCTCCTTGGCGATCAGCCGGCGTTGGTCGCGGCGCGAGTGAGGAAGTGTGGAGCGGTGCGGATGCTGATGGGGACGGTCAACATCCCAAGGGTGTTGTCGAAACGGAGCGTCAAGTGAGCGGAGCAGGCATTGCAGAGCCAGAAATGCTCGCGCCGGCGCAGCTTCCGCCGGTTGCCGTCGAAAGCGGTGTTGAGGTCGGAAGGAAAAGTTTCCGCCAGGAACAGCTTGCCTTCGCGAAGGGAACGGAAGGGAGCCGTGCATGATGGGTTGGCGCATTTATGCAACATCGGCTGGGTCCAATCTTCTCTTCTGTAGAGCATCGGCCAGAGAGATTCCAACGAAACAGCACGCCAGCGGCCAAAACGCAGGCAGACACATTAGAAGTTTCTAACCTACAGTTGCCGTGAGTTAGAGGGTGGAGCTGGGGCCGGGATCAGGTTGGCCTGCGCTGTGCTGACGGAAAGCAGGCGCGCCTGACGAATGCTCGTCCGTCATTACCGACCGGCTCGGCTGTGATGGGCATCACAGGGCGATTGGCGATGGCGAGGAAATAATGAGAGAATTCCCGAAGTGAAAATGGCCAAGACTGCTTTGACTCGTCATCGCCGACCTGACTCCTAAAGCCTAAGATATATATAAAGAGGCAAGAGAAAAGAGAGAACCCACATGCCCGTGACCGAAGAAAAGAACCAGACCCAGGAATTCATACAGCTCGAAGAACAATACGGAGCTCATAACTACCATCCGCTCGATGTCGTCATTGACCGCGCCCAGGGCTGCTGGGTGTATGACGTGGAAGGCAAGAAGTATCTGGATTGCCTGGCCGCTTATTCCGCGGTGAACCAGGGCCACTGCCACCCTAAGATCCTCAACGCGCTGGTGGATCAGGCGCACAAAGTCACGCTCACTTCGCGCGCTTTCCGCAACGACCAACTGCCGTTGCTCCTCGAGCAACTGCATGAGCTGACCGGCTTCGAGATGACGCTGCCCATGAACTCCGGCGCCGAGGCGGTGGAGACCGCGATCAAGGCCGCCCGCAAGTGGGGACACAAGGTCAAGGGCATCCCGGACGGCAAGGCCGAGATTATTGTGTGCGCCAACAATTTTCACGGACGCACGGTGACGATTGTCGGCTTCTCAACCGACGAGCAGTACCGCGACGGCTTCGGCCCGTTCACGCCTGGGTTCAAGATTGTTCCGTACGGCGATGCGGCGGCGTTGCGCGGCGCGATGACTCCGAACACCTGTGCGTTCCTGGTCGAGTCGATCCAGGGAGAAGCCGGCATTGTGATTCCGCCCGCCGGATTCCTGAAAGAGGCGGAGGCCATCTGCCGGCAAAATCGCGTGCTCTTGATTGCCGACGAGATTCAGTCGGGCCTCGGCCGCACCGGCAAGCTGTTCGCCTACATGCATGAGGGCATCCGGCCTGACGCCATCATCGTCGGCAAAGCGCTTTCCGGCGGTTTTTATCCGGTCTCGGCGGTGCTCGCGTCCAAGGAGATTCTGGGCGTGTTCCATCCCGGCGACCACGGCAGCACCTTCGGCGGCAATCCGCTGGCTTGCGCCGTGGCGCGGGCGGCGCTGCGGGTGCTGATCGAAGAAAGACTGCCCGAGCGCTCGGCGGAACTGGGCGGCTACTTCCTGGAGAAACTGCGCACGTTGCGCAGCCCCGATCTGAAGGAGGTGCGCGGCCGCGGCCTCTGGATTGGCATCGAACTGCACAGCCCGGCACGTCCGTACTGCGAGGCGCTGAAAGAAGAAGGCCTGCTCTGCAAAGAAACTCACGACCGCGTAATCCGGATCGCGCCGCCGCTGGTCATTACGCGCGAAGAAATCGACTGGGCGTTCGAGCGGATCAAGAAGGTGATCGAGAAACGGTAGGCGCAGGGGACAGGATCGGTAAGTCCCGTCTGCTCGATGACTGCTTGTGCCGACACGGCTAGCGTGACCAGCGTAGTGTAAGGGAACTTACGTTCTGCTGCTACTGCATGGTGATTCGTCTAAGCGGTCTTGTCTGCATTCGTGTGCAGAAATCAGTGTGACCGCGGCCAGCAAATCCATCGCTTCGCAGAGTGCGCGTAGCGGGGTACCCGCCGCTGTTGCATGCCCAGGCAGTTTAGAGTTACGGTCTTCGACCGGACTTGGCGATCGTATCGACATACGCTATGACCAGCGATCCCTCGACTCCAATTAACGATTTCATGTCCAACCTTTCACCGCGTTATCGAGCGTGTCCTTCGGCTACAGCGTTTGCAGGAAGTTGACCAAGTCCTGCATCTGCTGCTTCGTGAGGCCAATCTGGAAGCGCTGGTTATAGAAATCGACTACCTGCCGGAGATTGGCCGCAACTCCGTTATGAAAGTAAGGGGCGCGCGCAGCCAAGCCTCGCAGGATAAGGCCCTTGCCTCTGCCGATATCGCTGCACTGTCCCGAGATCAGGGCTTTCCCCGGATCGGTTGTATTAAACGTTTGCCCGGCGAGGGGGCCCTGGTTGCACACCAACTGGAACACGGGAAGAATTGGCAATTGCAGCTGCTGCAAGCCCGCGATGACGTTGGGATCGGTCTCGTACAGCAGCGAGCGGCTCGTGCCGATGTCCAGCGGCAGCGGGAAGGAGTGATTGCCCACGTTGAACGTATCGTGGCAAGTGGTGCAGGTCCCCATAATCTGCTGGTTGCCGGTTGTTAGCCCCGGAACGTCGCTGATCGTGAGGGGTTGAGTATTGAAAATCTGCTCGCCGCGGGCAATCGAAGCTCGCTGCGGGTTCTGCGAATTCTGGAACGACGAGTAGATCGTGAATACGTCGGGATTGAACTGTTTTCCCTGGGGATCTTTGCCCAGAGAATCGTTGATTCCCGGATAGTAGGGTTGCGTGGGCAGAAATTTCGCTCCTCCCTGCGCCTCTCTCGACAAACTTCCCGCGGCGAAATCCTGCATTTGCGCAGAGTTGAGCGCCAGTTCAAAGCCCACGATCTGGCTTAGCTGCGTGGATGTAGGAGGCTCATTGGCCTGTGCGTGGACTAGAGTTGCGTCTATCGCCTGCTGGGTCAGGTCAGTGTTCAGATTCGTCGCGAAGCTCGCCTCATTGTTCAGCGGAAAAAAAAACGATTCCCGGCCATCGAACATGACTGCGCTCAGGAAGCCCAGGTTTGTCGTTGGCAAAGGCCGCCGATAGACGGAAACGATCTGCTGCCCCTGAGAATCCGTCGTGAGGGCGCAACCATACGGGTCCTGCACGGCGGTGATCGTGTATTGCGGCGGTGTTGGATCAGTCGTATTTGGCGGAACGGTCAGTCCGATGCGAATCAGCCCGTTGTTCACGACCAGGCTGTTGTTCACGGGACCGGTGGGACAAGTCGAGCCATCAATCTGCGCAAACAGCGGGTCTTTGCCTCTGGTGACGAGGTATCGGAATTGCGCATCAATGGCGCTCAATCCGAAAGCGTCGCTGGGTGCGTGGCAAGTCCCGCAGGTTCTACCGTTTGAGCCGAGACTCTGAAAAAACGGGCCACTCAAGTCGACACTTCCGGTACTGCTGTACGTTCCGGACAAACCGGTGGGATCGAGGAATAGAAACAGGTTGGGAAGGTAGATATCAGCGATGGCAGAACCCGTGGCAATGACTACGAGAGCGACGACGCAGACACCGATTCGTCTGCGGAGCCGGCCTCGGAGTGGGTTATCAAACCGTTGCGGCAACGATCCAAGACCAGCGGACCGGAGAATACTCTGAGGATCAAGTTTTTCAAACATACATGGCGCCCCTTCTTGGACAGTCGATTGTTTGTGCGAACTCTCCAGAAACCCCGCAGCATAGTGCCTTGACTGGCTTCCAGGCTCAATAGCGGAGGTCTGTTGGCGTCTTAAGTTTCATGTTCCTGTAACTTGCGGAAAGCAATGAAGATGCTGCGGAACCCGAGAACCGGGGTAGAATACTCCACTGCGTAGGAGCAGCCTCCGTGCCGTTGGAACCAGCCATCGTCCAAGAATCGCTCAGATTCGGAGACGGTTTCGAGCTCGATTGCGGTGCCGGCAAGCTGCGCCGATCTGGTCGTGTGCTCAAGCTGGAGCGCATTCCCACGGAAGTTCTTCTCTTCCTCGTGCAGCAGAGGGGAGAACTGGTGACGCGCGAACAGATTGTAGAGAAGATCTGGGGCAAGGACATCTATCTCGACACCGACAACAGCATCAACGGCGCGATCCGCAAAGTCCGGCAAGTTCTGAGGGACGACCCGGAGCAACCTCGTTTCATTCAAACCATCACGGGAAAGGGGTATCGCTTCATCGCGCCAGTCGTTAATCCGCGGGTCACGGATCCACTGGTCACGGATACTGACACGGAACCCGAGCGCGTGATCGCGGGTTTCCAATCTCCCGCTGTCTGGTTCGCGCAGCGAAGGCGGGCGGTGCTTCTCGGGGCAACGATTCTTGGGATCATGATCGTCCTGATCGCGGCTGGGGGCGCCTACTTCCGATGGTTCGACTCTCGAGCCCGGCCCTTACGGTCTGGCGGACGAACGATGCTGGCGGTTCTGCCCTTCGAAAACCTCACGGGAGACGCTGCTCAGGAATACTTCAGCGACGGCATGACGGAGGAAATGATCACGCAGCTGGGCAGCCTCGATCCCGATCGTATGGGCGTCATCGCCCGCACTTCAGTCATGTATTACAAACACAGCCAGGAACAGTTGCCGCAGATTGCACGCGAGCTAGGAGTGCAGTACGTGCTGGAGGGGAGTGTAAGACGCGATGCCAACAGGGTACGAATCACCGCCCAGCTCATTCAAATGAGCGACCAGACTCACCTTTGGGCCCAGCAGTATGACCGTGAGCCCAAGGACTTGTTGGTGCTGCAGAGCGAGATCGCGCGGGAAATTTCTGACGAGATCCAGACCGCTCTTGGAGACCACAAGCCCAACAAGCCCATCGCTCCCATCGTTGCGCCGACTCTCTCTCCTCAGGCTTATGAAGCGTATAACCTTTATCTGAAGGGCCAATACTTCTGGAACGAGAGGACGGTGGAGGGATTCCAGAAGGCAATCAGCTACTTTCAGCAGGCCACGGCGAAAGATCCCAGCTATGCGCGGGCCTACGCCGGTTTGGCTGACAGCTATACTCTGATCGGTACTTACAGTGGGGCCCCTCCAGCCGAATTCGCGTCCCAAGCACGTGCCGCCGCGCTGCGAGCTCTGCAGCTTGACGACAGCCTGGCGGAAGCCCATGCAGCGCTGGCTTTGATCGTCCAAAACCATGACTACGACTGGCAGACGGCGGAGAGAGAATTCAAACGGGCCATTGCACTGAACCCTAACTATGCCACCGCTCATCAGTGGTATGCGGAACACCTGACATGGCGAGGCCGTTTCGATGAGGCTCTCCGCGAAAGCGAACGCGCGCGCCAACTGGATCCACTTTCGCTGATCATCGCAGCCGACAACGGAGCAACTCTGTACTACTCGCGGCAATACGACCGGGCCATCGCTCAGTTCACCGCCGTTCGCGAGCTGGATCCCAACTTCTCGCGCGCCAGAATGATTTTGTATGCCTATGTGCAAAAAGGAATGTTTGCGGAGGCGCTGGCTGAAACACAAAAGCAGTTGCCGGGCGCCACTCCCTGGAAGTGGTCGACGCTGGCCTATATCTATGGTCGCGCCGGCCGGCGGCGGGAAGCGGAGCGCGTCCTGCGGAAACAGCTGGATTTGAATCGGCGACAACCCATGGATCCGATGGTGATTGCTTTCGCGTACATCGGCATGGGGAACAACGACCAGGCTATCGCCTGGCTGGAAAAGGCCTACGCGCAGCATTCCAATGGTCTCACCGTGCTTAAGGTAGACCCTGCCTTCGACCCGCTGCGCGGCGACTCCCGGTTCCTGGATCTTCTGCGGCGGGTGGGTTTAGCCCAGTAGCTCGGTGCCGATTCGGCCTGGGAACTCGCGCGCCCTCCGGACCGCCCGATCGCCTTAGTGTTTAGGGTGTGCAACTCTGGGGCCTCACTTGGATCCGTGAGTACGAACCCTGCCAGGTAAAGCCCAACATGTAGGCCACTTCCGGATGGTCGACAAGACAGGAAACTATGCGGTTGTTGTCGCAAGATCGCCTGCACGCTAACAACCCCTTGGGATGAGCTTTGCTGCTCACACCCGTCCTTAGGTCCAGTGAACTGTTCTAGTCTTTATCCAGCAACATGGTCAGCAGAGCCATGCGGACGTAGAGGCCGTTGACTGCCTGGCGGAAGTAGTGAGCCCTGGGATCGTCGTCGACGGTCTTATCGAGCTCGACCGTGCGCGGCAGCGGATGAAGGTTGGCGCATTTTGCATGCACAATGGCGGATTTTGCATACCGGAGCGTGCGGTGAGCATCTAGATTAAGCATATGTTCAACGCTAAAGCTTACTCCGCTCGAAGTGCGACTTCGCCGCTGGCCTCGACTACGATCACGCGGCGCGACCCAACCGAACACGACGTACAGATAGAGATTCTCTTCTGTGGCATCTGCCACTCCGATCTCCACCAAGTCCGCAATGAGTGGAGCGGTTTCCTGCCCACTGTCTACCCTTGCGTGCCCGGCCACGAAATCGTCGGCCGCGTCACCAAAGTCGGTTCCGCGGTCTCCAAGTTCAAGCCGGGCGACTTCGCCGCAGTCGGCTGCCTGGTGGACTCGGACGGCATCTGCCCAGAATGCCGGGCGGGTCTCGAGCAGTTCTGCCTGAATCCGATCTTTACGTACAACTTTCCCGACAAGCATCTGGGAGGCGTCACCTACGGCGGCTACTCCGAGCGCATTGTCGTTGACCAGAGATTTGTCCTGCGGGTTCCTTCGAACCTCGACCACGCCGGGGCCGCGCCTTTGCTTTGCGCCGGAATTACGACGTACTCGCCGATGCGCCACTGGGGCGTTACCAAGGGCAAGAAAGTTGGCGTGGTCGGTCTCGGAGGACTCGGCCACATGGGGGTGAAGTTTGCACATGCGCTCGGCGCCCACGTTGTCGTCTTCACGACTTCGCCGAACAAGAAGGAAGACGCAATCCGGCTCGGAGCGGACGAGGTCGTCATTTCGCGGAACGCGGACGAGATGCAAAAACACGCCGGCAGCTTCGACTTTATTCTCGACACTGTCTCCGCCGGCCACGACATCAACGCTTACCTCAATCTGTTGCGGCGCGATGGCAACATCACGCTCGTCGGCGCCCCGGAGAAGCCTCTGCCCGTTGCCGCGTTCAGCCTGATCATGGGCCGCCGCAGCCTCTCCGGTTCGACCATCGGCGGCATCGCCGAAACCCAGGAGATGCTCGACTTCTGCGGGAAGCACAACCTCACCGCCGATGTCGAAGTCATCCCCATCCAGAAGGTCAACGAAGCCTACGAGAGACTGCTCAAGTCGGATGTGAAGTACCGCTTCTCGATCGACATGGCTTCTCTCAAGTCTGAGTAAACCGAATGAATAAGCACTACTTGGGAAGGAGTTCCACCCGCTCGCTGGCGCGAAGAACAGCGTGCAAGAGCAGTGTCGTAAGCGCCCTCTATTTAGGAAGGAATAGCAATGCAAAAGCGCAAACTTGGAAACAGCAATCTGGAAGTGTCGGCCATCGGACTCGGCTGCATGGGCATGAGCTTTTCCTACGGCCCGCCCAAAGACAAGCAGGAGATGACATCTCTGCTCCACGCCGCCGTGGAACGCGGCATCACATTCTTTGACACCGCCGAAGTCTACGGCCCGTTTTTGAACGAAGAACTTGTGGGCGAAGCCCTCGCTCCGTTCCGCGGCAAGGTGGTGATCGCCACCAAGTTCGGGTTCGACGTCAGTCCTCATTTCGATCCTCGGGGAATGAAGGGTGCGCCGGGCGTGAATAGCCGGCCGGAGCACATCAAGCAGGCCGTCGAGGGCTCGCTCAAGCGGCTTAAGATCGAGACCATCGACCTGCTCTATCAGCACCGGGTTGACCCGAACGTGCCCATCGAAGACGTCGCCGGAGCGGTGAAGCAACTGATTCAAGCAGGCAAGGTCAAGCACTTCGGACTTTCCGAGGCAGGCGCAAAGACGATTCGTCGCGCCCACGCGGTCCAGCCGGTCACTGCTCTGCAGAGCGAATACTCGCTATGGACAAGAACCCCTGAGAAGGAAGTGATACCGACCATCGAGGAACTCGGCACTGGTTTCGTGCCGTACAGCCCTCTTGGCAAGGGTTTCCTGACGGGAAAGATGAACGAAAACACGACGTTCGACAGCTCCGACTTCCGCAGCGGCCTGCCTCGCTTCACGCAGGAGGCTCTTAAGGCGAATCAGGCCCTGATTGAACTGCTCGGCAGCATCGCGAAACGTAAGAAAGCGACTCCTGCTCAGATCGCACTCGCTTGGCTGCTGGCGCAAAAGCCGTGGATGGTTCCGATCCCAGGCACGACGAAGCTAAACCGCCTCGAAGAGAACCTCGGAGCAGCGGCCGTCGAACTGACGCCCGGCGACCTCCGTGAGATCGACAGCGCAGCTTCCAAGATCAAGGTAGAAGGCGCTCGGTATCCAGAACGCCTGGAGAAAATGACCGGTCTCTAAGCGGCTGCGGAAAAACTAGTCGCTCGGAGCTGCGCCTTAGTCTTTATCCAACAACATGGTCAGCAGTGCCATGCGGACGTAGAGGCCGTTGACGGCCTGGCGGAAGTAGTGAGCCCTGGGATCGTCGTCGACGGTCTTATCGAGCTCGACCGTGCGCGGCAGCGGATGAAGGATCATGGCGTCCGGCTTCATGCGCTCGAGGACGGCCGAGTCAATCGCAAAGCGCTTCAGAGCTTTGACGTCGGTCACGCGCTCCGGTTTGACGCGGGTCTGATAAACCACGTCGACCTCGCGGATCACACGGTCGAGGTCGGACTCCAGTTCGTAGCGGACCTCATGTTCGTCGAGGTACTCCAGAATATCGGGCTTCATCTGGAGTTCGGGGGGGCTGACGAAAAAGATCTTCACCCGTTCGAATTTCGCCAGCAGGTAGGCGAGCGAGCGGGCGGTTCGCCCCTTATCCAGTTCGCCGATAATGGCCACGCTTAAGCCATCGAGGGGACGCTCGCGGTAGATGGTGTAGAGATCGAGCAGAGCCTGCGTGGGATGCTGGCCACCGTTGCCATCACCAGCGTTGATCACGGGAACCGGGGAAACTTGGGCCGCACGCTTGGCGCCGCCCTCTTCATTGTGGCGAATGACGATGACGTCGCTATAGCTCGAAATGACGCGGATGGAATCCTCGAGCTGCTCGCCTTCGATTTCCGAGGAGAACACACGGGCTTGCTCGGTCGAAAGCACACTGCCGCCCAGACGATGCATGGCGGCTTCAAAGGAAAAGCGCGTGCGCGTCGACGGTGCGTAGAACACAGTCGCCATGATGCGGTTCTGGTAGTCGAGAGAGCCTCCCCGCGCTACCACTCGCTCCATGCCACGGGCGCGGGCAAAGAGATCCATGAGCAGCGGGACGGTGAACTGCTGCGACTCCACCAGGTGTTTCAGTTTCATCGGGTCCGGTTCCATGTCTGATAGTAAACGCTGGGGGTCAGCTTTTGCAGAAGCGGAATTCGGGGTTCGCATGCACTACCGTCCTCTCGCCGGGAATTCAGAGGAAAGTTCAGCGGATTGGCCGGTCGCGGCGCCAGCCCCGGCAGGATCGGAAACGATACGAGTGCCCGCGGCGCCGTCCACTGCGTCGCACAGATGCTCGTACGTAGTGATGACTGCTTCTTTTCCACCGCTCCGCAGGAAGCGAAGCACGGACTCGATCTTGGGCCCCATGTTGCCTGGCGGGAAGTGCCCGGCCTGGTAATACGCTTCCATCTCGGCGGCACTTACTAACTTGAGGGGCCGCTGCGTTGGCTTCTTGTAATCGAGGTAGACGTAATCGGTGTCGGTGGATATGGCGAAAACGTCGGCGCCGAGCTGGGTCGCCAGAAGAGCCGAAGCGCGGTCCTTGTCGATCACCGCCTCCACACCTTTTACACATCCGCCGGAACGCACGACTGGGATGCCGCCACCTCCGCCCGCCACCACCAACACGCCGTCGTTCACCAGATCGCGAATCACTTCCAACTCGACGATCTCGATGGGCTCGGGGGAAGGCACGACCCGGCGATAGCCGCGAGCGGCATCCTCGACGATTTGCCATCCCAGCTGACGCCTGCGTTCCTCGGCATCGGCACGAGAATAAAAAGGGCCGATCGGTTTGGTCGGGTGCTGCATGGCCGGATCGTCCTGAGAGACGACGGTCTGCGTGACCACGCTCACCACGGGCACCTGCAGGCCGGCGGCTGAGAGTTCGTTGCTCAGTGCCTGGGACAGCAGGTAGCCGATCTCACCTTGCGTGGCCGCACCGCAAACATCCAGAGTGTGGCCGGGGACCTGGCTGGAAGCGCTTTCCGATCGGAGCAGAGCGGCGCCAACTTGAGGACCGTTGCCGTGAGTCACGACCAGCCGATAGTCGCGGCGGATGAGGCCGACGATGGCTGCGGCGGTGCGGCGGGCGTTGGCCAACTGCTCGTTGACCGTTCCCTTTTCGCCTGCGCGAATCAGGGAGTTGCCGCCAACGGCAATCAGCATGGTCTTCATGGTAGTCAGTCGTCAGGCTTTGGAAGGCGCGTCCCTCAGGGGCTAAAGCCCGCATTTTTTCAGGGTCTAAACGGCACGGCTAAAGCCGTGCCCTACCCAAAACCGATTTATGAAACAAGGCTCCACTATCTTTATACGTGCACCGATTCCTTGGCGGAAACACCAGGAGCGGTACGGCTCCCGTGCTCCATCAGTTCCAGCATAATCGCCTTCTGCGAGTGCAAGCGGTTCTCGGCCTCCTGGAAGACGACCGACCGGGGAGAATCGATCACCTCATTGGTGACCTCATCGCCGCGGTGGGCGGGCAAGCAGTGGAGGAACAAGGCGTCGGGCTTGGCGCGTCCGAAAAGAGCGCCATTCACCTGGTAAGGCATGAATATCTTGCGGCGTTTGTCGGCCTCCGCTTCCTGGCCCATGCTGGCCCAGACGTCGGTGTAAATCGCGTCGGCGGCCGAGGCTGCGGCAACCGGATCGTTGGTGATGGTGCAAGTGCCGCCCGTCTCGGCGCCCCGCTTCTGGGCCCACTGGATGGCGTCGGCTTTGGGCTCATAGTTGGGCGGAGTCGCCACCCAGACATGAGCTCCCAGCTGCGCGCCGGCGAACATCAGGGAATGGGCTACGTTGTTTCCGTCTCCGATGTAGGCGACTTTCATCCCCGCCACCTTCCCCTTGATCTCGAGAATGGTCATATAGTCGGCCATCGCCTGGCAGGGGTGGCTGTAGTCGGTTAGCCCGTTGATGATCGGAATGCTGGCGTATTCGGCCATTCGGTCCACGATCTCGTGGGCGAAGGTACGGATCATGATGCCCTGCACCATGCGCTCGAGATTCTTGGCCACGTCATAGACCGACTCGCGCTTGCCCAGGTTGATCTCCGCGGGCGAGAGGTAGAGGGAGAACCCTCCGAGTTGGTGGATACCGACATCGAAACTGACCCGGGTGCGCAGCGAAGGCTTCTCGAAAATCAGGGCCAGGGTTTTGCCTTTGAGCTTCTGCGCGTAATCATCGGGGCGCCCCTTGATGTGGCGGGCGAGGTCGAGGAAACTACGAATCTGCTGGGGTGAAAAATCCTTGATGGAGAGAAAATCGTTCGGGGTCATTTCCTGGTCACCTTGCTGGGTAGCGGCTTTCTTCTTAATTCCTTCGCGTCAAAATCGGTCAAGTGGGGATAGCGATCGTTGGTGCCGCGTATGGAACCGGCTATTCTACATCGTGGCCGAAGGCCGTGTCGACTTGGTGGATGACCACGGTGAGGTCGCAGGTTGACCTCTCCGCAACCTGCTAGCGCATCAACAACTGTCTGGTTTTCATTGACTTACCCTCGCATCCCGCCTAACATGTCCGAACTTCATGATCGGCCAAACGATCTCGCATTACCGCATTATCGAAAAGCTCGGCGGCGGCGGCATGGGTGTGGTGTACAAGGCCGAGGACACCCGACTCCACCGTTTCGTGGCACTCAAGTTCCTGCCGGATGACGTGGCGAAAGACTCGCAAGCACTAGCGCGCTTCCAGCGTGAAGCAGAGGCTGCTTCCGCGCTCAATCATCCCAACATCTGCATGATTCACGATATTGGGGAACAGGACGGCCATGCGTTCATCGTGATGGAGTTTCTCGATGGCGCGACCCTGAAGCACATCATCGGCAATCGCCCGATGGAATTGGAAACGGTGCTATCGCTGGGCATCGAGATTGCCGACGCGCTCGATGCAGCGCACTCAGCAGGTATCGTTCACCGGGACATCAAGCCTGCCAATATCTTCGTCAATAAGCGTGGGCACGCGAAAGTTCTGGACTTCGGACTGGCAAAGGTTACGAACCTCTCCAGCCGAATGATGCCCGCAGCGGCGGCATCCGCCCAACCGACGATGATCAGCGAGGAGCTTCTTACCAGTCCGGGAGCCGCTTTGGGAACGGTCGCTTACATGTCACCGGAACAGGCACGGGCCAAGGAGTTGGACGCGCGCACGGATTTATTCTCGTTTGGGGCTGTCCTCTATGAAATGGCTACCGGCGCGGTGCCATTTCGCGGGGATAGTACGGCCATGATTTTCGACGCCATCCTGAACCGTGCTGCGGTCGCTCCGGTGCGGCTGAATCCGGACTTGCCGCCAGAATTGGAACGGATCATCAACCGGGCGCTGGAGAAGGACCGAGAATTGCGCTACCAGCACGCATCCGAGATGCGGGCTGAATTGCAGCGTTTGAAGAGAGATACCGATTCCAGCCGCAGCCCAGCCGTGGCGGCCTCCGAACATGGCATTCCCCCAGGCAGCGGCGGAGTCCCGGTCGCGGCAACTCCAGCAGGTGCGGGGATCGTCCCGGCCGCCTCAGGCTCAGCAATCGCTGTAGCGACGCCAACGAGTGGAACCGTTGCCGCCGGGCATTCCAGTTCCAGCGTGGCGGCTGCCGGGCCGGTTCGGAGGAAACCATGGCCGCTGGTCGGGGTTGTCGTTGCCCTTATGCTCGCGATTGCGGCGGGCGGGTATTACTTCCTGCACCGAACGCCGAGTGCGATTGATTCGGTGGCGGTATTGCCGCTGGCCAATGCCACGTCAAACTCGGAAATGGACTATCTGGCGGACGGCATCACGGAAGGAGTGATCAACCATCTCTCGCGGCTGCCGGGGCTGCGGGTGATGGCCCGGACCACCGTTTTCCGCTACCGGCAGGCACAACAGGATCCGCTGCAGATCGGGCGCGACCTGAAGGTGGGGGCGGTAATTGTGGGCCGGCTGACTCAACACGGAGACACGCTCAACGTCGAGACCGAGATGGTCGATGTCAGCAACGGCTCGCAGATCTGGGGTGAGCAGTACCAGCGCAAAGCCTCCGATATCGCTACCGTACAAGACGACATTGCCTCCGACATTTCCGGCCAGTTGCGGATGAAGGTAAGTGGCAGTGGCAATGCCAATGAAAAGAAGCATGCCACCGAGAATGCCGAAGCCTACCAGCTCTATGTGAAAGGACGCTTTTACCTGGCGCAGCGCACCCGCGAGAGCATTTACAAGGCCTTGGATCAATTCAACCAGGCGGTCGCCAAGGATCCAAATTACGCCCAGGCCTATGCCGGGTTGGCCGATGCCTATATCCTTCTCTTTGATCGCGAATGGATCTCTAAAGATGAAGCCTCGCCCAAGATTCGCAGTGCGGTGCAACGGGCGATCGAACTCGATCCGACGCTGGCCGAGCCGCATGCCGCTCTGGCAGTCTTGAAGGAGGAGGCAGATTGGGACTGGGCGGGAGCGGAAGCCGAGTATCGCAAGGCGATTGGATTGAACCCGAACGACGCCACATCCCACCATTGGTACTCGCTTCTGCTACAGAACCTGGGCCGACTCAAGGAGGCATTGGCTGAAATCGAGAAGGCTCTGGCGCTCGATCCAGCTTCTCCCCAGATTAACGCCAATCGCGCGGGGATCCTGAGTGACATGCACCGCTATGATGATGCCCTGGCGGAGTTGAACCTGCTCATTGCCGCCAATCCGGAATTTCCGGTCTACTATGGAGTCCGCGGCAGCGTGTACTGGCGCATGGGAAATCAGGACGCATCGGTGGCGGATTGGGCCATGGAGATGAAGAAGGACGGGCGTCCGGAATGGGCCGAGGCATTCGCCGCTGGATATCGCAAGGCGAAACTGAAGGGGGCGTGCGCGGCGTTGATTGAGGTACTGAAAAACGAGAAACAAGCGGAGTACGTCTCACCCAACGAGATAGCGCGTTACTACGGGCTGATGGGAGACCGCGACCATACCTTCGAGTGGCTGGAAAAAGGTTACGCGGAGCGGGCGGGCCGCATGGAATACGTAAAGATCGAAGATTATCTTGAACCCTTTCACTCCGATCCGCGCTACATCGACCTGCTCAAACGCATGGGCCTGCCGCAGTGACCGCTTTTTCGCCCTCTGGAAACACGCCGACCCCGACATCCTGGCCATTCATGGAACAGTGGAATAGATTCTAGCGTACGATCCAGGCGGAGGCGGCGACGACAATGCCGGCGGTCGCCATCAGCAGGCCGAGGTGCCAGAACACGCGGCGGCCCGAGAGCAGAGTGATCGAGGTGATCACCAGGGCGATCTCCAGGAAGACTTCGCTTAAATCGAAACGGTCCCCTTTGCGGCGCGTAAGATCGGCTTCCTTTTCCAGTTCGCGCGCCTTGGCGTCGAGTTCCTTCTGTTCATCTTTATAGCGGTCGGCTTCGGCGCGGTATTTTTCGTGCAGCTTGGCGGCGGCTTCCGCGTCTTTGCTGGCCATCACGGTGGTCAGATCGGCAAATAACTCGTCGTTGTGGCGCCGGATATTCTTGGCCTGATAGTAGGCCCACTGGTCGGTGACCTTGTTCTGCAAAATGATTTCTTCGGTATGGGTGCGATGGCCGAGCAGCGACACGGTGGCGACCAGCACCGCCAGCACCGCCATGGTGAGGGTGACGGGGGCGAGATCGGGATGTTCGCGGGCATGTTCGGCGTGCTCTTGCAGTTCGTGGAGTTCTTCGGACATGGGTGCGGACTCCTGTGAGAACTATGGGTTATGAGGATAAACCAGATTCCTATTCTCCCATCACTTTAATAATCACTCTTTTGTCGCGCTGGCCGTCGAATTCGGCGTAGAAAATCTGCTGCCAGGGGCCGAAGTCGAGTTTTCCGTTGGTAACCGGAACGATGACTTCGTGGTGAATGATCAGCGATTTCAGGTGCGCGTCTCCGTTGTCTTCTCCGGTTTGGTGATGCTGATAGTTCTGGCGGAAGGGGGCGAGTGTTTCCAGCCACTGGTCGATGTCTTGGATCAGGCCGCCCTCGTTGTCGTTGACGTAGACCCCCGCGGTGATGTGCATGGCGGAGACGAGGATCATGCCGTCTTTGATGCCGGACTTTTTCAGGGCGCTCTCGACCTGCGGCGTCAGGTGGAGGTAGGCGCGCTTCGTTTTCGTGTGCAGGGTCAGGTACTCGGTATGGAATTTCATGCGCCTTATCTAAACACAAAAAAGGTAACCACAGGGGCACATAGCAGCACAGGGAGGGTCGACGAAAAATAAGAGGGTGCAAGCGCGATGAGCTTCACATATAGTGGATGGTTCTTTTGCCACTGGAACCGGCCGTGAATTCCCAAGAGAGCGACCTCGAATCCTTACGTTCGCTGGTTCGTGAGCTCGCCGCCCGCGTGGAACGGTTGGAGCGCAGACTAGGCGACGAAGGCGGCGCGGCAGAAACCGTGCTGAGAGCGGAAACTCCGTTGTCTTCGGCCCCGCCGCCTCCTCCACCGCTAGCGGTCGCGAACCCGCTTCCGGCGTTTCCGGTGCCGCCGAGTCCGGTTCCGCACTCGGCCGCGCCCGAGGTCGATCTCGAATCCCGCATCGGTTCACACTGGCTAAACCGGATCGGCATCTCCGCGGTGCTGATTGGTGTGTCCTACTTCCTCAAGTTTGCCTTCGACAATAACTGGATTGGTCCCACCGGACGCGTGTCCATTGGATTGTTGGCCGGAATCGCCGTTATTGTCTGGAGCGAAAGTTTCCGCAGGCGGGATTACAAGATATTTTCCTACTCGCTGAAGGCGGTCGGCGTGGGAGTGTTGTATCTCTCCTTGTGGGCTGCGTTCCAGGTATATGGGCTGATCCCGAGCGCCGTAGCGTTTCTGGCCATGGCGATCGTGACCGCTGCCACCGCGGCGCTGGCGATCAAGCAGGATGCCGAGATACTGGCGGCCGTCGCCTTGACCGGCGGTTTCGCTACGCCGTTGCTGCTCTCGACCGGGCAAAATCGCGAAATACAGTTGTTTTCTTACGTGGCGTTGCTCAGCGCTGCGTCGGTGGTTCTGGTTGCCTTCAAACCCTGGCGGCGATTGCTCGTCCTCAGTTACGCCGGCACGCTGGTGCTCTACATTGCCTGGTACGCGGAATACTATCGGCGCAACGAATTCGCGGCCACGCTGGCCTTCGCTACCATTTTTTTCGCCATCTTTGCCGCCGCCCCGTTGGTGTCCAAGACTCCTGAAGGAACAGTTTCACTGCCGTATCTGGCGGGCCTTATCACTTTCGTCAACACCGGCGTGTATTTTCTCCAGGCTTACGCCATGTTTGAGGAGATCGACAAGCTGTCCATGGCTTGGTTTGCGCTGGCGCTGGCGGCGGTGCAAATCGGGCTGAGCCGCATCGTCAGGCGTCAAGAGCCCGCCAATGCGGAGGCGCTGCGGTTGCTGCATCTGGCGCTGGCCGTAGTGCTGATCACCATTGCCATTCCCATTCGGCTGGACGGCCACTGGATTACGATGGGCTGGCTGGTCGAAGCAGGAGTGCTGCTGTGGGTGGCAGACCGGATTGGCGCGCGTTTCTTGCATTATCTGGCGGCGGCTGCGCTTGCCCTCGGCGTGGCGCGGCTCCTGGCTTTCGATAACTTCCAGGTAAGTACCTTGCTGCTGAATTCCCGGATGGCGACTTATCTGCTCGCGATGGTGGTGCTGGCGCTGCTGGCCTGGTTCAGCCTAAAGCGCGAGGGCGAATTCGACCGTCAACTGGCAGCGGTTGCCGCACTCGGGGTGAGCGCGCTGGCTCTGGTGGGCTTGAGCCGCGAGATCGGGGATTACTACGCGCGGCAGCTCTCTCCCAGTCCGAACGGATTTATGCCGTTTCCGGCAAGGATGGCAGCGGCGGAGAACCGGCAACGGCTCCGGATCGCCGAAGACTTTACCTATTCCGCCCTGTGGATGGGGTACGGCGCGTTGCTCATGGCGATCGGCTTCTGGCGCAAATCGGCGTTTTTCCGCTGGCAGGCGTTGTTCCTGATTGCCGCCACCATCGTGAAAGTCTTCATTTATGACGTTTCCCAGCTCGACCGCGGTTACCGCATCCTCAGTTTCATGATCCTCGGCGTGCTTCTGTTGGCGGTGTCGTTCGTGTACCAGAAGGATTGGCTGAAACTGTCGGTCGCGGAAAAGAGAACAGGAGGCGGGCAGAGTTGATCAAACGGTGTGCCGTTCTCATCCTCTGCGGTTTCGCTTTCGCGCAACCCGTGGTTGCTCCCGTGCGCGAGTATCTCCGGTATACGAGGGATGTGACGATCTCGCAGCCCGGAAAGCAGAACTATCTGGTCGTCGATGCCGCGATCTGGGCGCGCGTCCGCCCCGATCTCTCCGACCTGCGGTTGTACGATGGCGCGGTTCAGGTTCCTTACGCGCTCAGCGAAGAACAAGCGTCGTCTTCCACGCTGGAGCGGGAAGCGCGCATCCTGAATCTCGGCGTTCGCGACGGACGGACCGAATTCGATCTCGATGTGGGAAGCGGGGCAGAATACAACCAGGTCCATCTTCGTCTGAAGGCCACCAACTTTGTCGCGTCGGCCACGGCGGATGGGCGCGATGCCCTCACGGGAAGTGCCGGCCGCAAACTTTCGACTTCGACTCTGTACGACTTTTCCCGCGAAGGCCTGGGTAACAGCTTCGCGCTGCGCGTGCCGCTGGCCACGTTCCGCTACCTTCATGTGAGCATTACACCGGCGATTTCTCCGCGCGAGATTACCGGGGCGAGCACTTCGGCGCAGCATGAGGCGCAGGCCCGGTGGATCTCCGCCGGCCGCTGCCACTCTTCCGAACAAGTCAGCCGCACAACTCGAATCGCTTGCGATCTCGATCCCGGCGTTCCCGTAGAACGGATCCTGTTCACGGTTCCGGCGGACATCGTCAACTTCCGCCGCACGGTCACGCTGAGCGATGTGCAGGGGGCGCCGCTTTGCAGCGGCAATGTCAGTCGTATTCGCATGAAGAGCAGCGGCAGGGAAGTGGTAACGGAAGATCTTGCGCTCAACTTCCGCAGCAGCAGGGAGCGTCAGATCCTGATCGACATTGACAATGGCGATAACACGCCGCTGACGGTGGAGAAGGCTGAACCGCAGTCGCTGGAGCGCAGAATCTATTTTGACCCTGCCGGCAAGACCGCGGTCAAACTGTATTACGGCGACGAAAAGTTGTCCGCACCCGTCTTTGACTACGCCAGGTTCTTCCACAAAGAGGCGGATGCGATACCGGCTGTGATGGGAGTGGAGAGTCAGAATCCCGATTACACGGGGCGCCCCGACGAGCGCCCGTGGTCCGAGCGGCATAAGTGGGTTTTGTGGGGAGCCATGCTGCTGGCCGTGGTGGTGCTTGCCTTACTTGCCTTGAAGGGGCTCGCCAGCGACACGCCTGCCCCGAAGTGACCGGCTGCGTCTTGCCTGAACAAGAGGATTGTTTTCACCACAGAGACACAGAGTCAGAGAATATCTTGATGTTTAGAGCGAATCCAGGATTGCTATAACCACGGAATTCGTCCGGTGGAGACGGGGCAAGCCCCGTCTCTACACAAGCGGGGTACAGCAACGCTGAAACCGCTCTAGCCCCCCAAGGATTTCTCTGTGTCTCTGTGTCTCTGTGACTCTGTGGTGATTTGGTTTTAAACGGATGTGGCGCTAGCGCATCGACTCTTCGATTTCCGAGATCCAATCGGGGCGCTTCAGCACTTCGCGGGGTTTGGGACCGTCGGCGGCGCCTACGATTCCATCGCGCTCCATGAGGTCGATGAGGTGGGCGGCGCGTCCGTAACCGATGCGCAGGCGGCGCTGCAAGAGCGACGTGGAGGCTTTGCCGAACTCGATCACCAGACGCACGGCGTCGTTGAACAGCGGGTCATTAGTATTGTCGTCGGCGGAAAGTTCTCCGGCATCGTCGCCGGCGCCAGCCGATAGATCACTATCTTCTTTCGGGGTTTCGAGAAATTTCTCCTGATACTGCGCCACGCCCTGCGCCTTCCAGAATTCGACCACCGCCGCGATTTCCTTTTCGGTTACGTACGGAGCATGCAGGCGGTGGACGCGGGCGGAGCCGGCGGGCAGGTAGAGCATGTCGCCGCGTCCGAGGAGCGATTCGGCGCCGTTGGCGTCAAGAATAGTTCGCGAGTCGACTTTGGTGGCGACGCGGAACGAGACGCGGGCGGGAAAGTTCGCTTTGATTAAGCCAGTTATCACATCGACCGATGGCCGCTGCGTGGCCAGTACTAAGTGAATGCCTACAGCTCGGGCCATCTGCGCAAGGCGAGTTATCGACTCTTCCACGTTGTGGCCGTCGAGCATCATTAGATCGGCTAACTCGTCGATGATGATGACGATTTTGGGAATAGGGCCCTCTTCGGGATTCGTTTGCTCACTAAAGAGGCTGGGCGTGTCGTCGAACAGGCGATTGTAACTGTCGATGTTGCGGACGCCCTTGGCGGCTAACAGCTTTAAGCGGCGCTCCATTTCGCGGACAGCATTGCGCAGCGCGTTGGCGGCTAGTTTGGGCTCGGTGATGATGGGCGTGTAGAGGTGCGGCACGCCTTCGTAGTTGCCGAGTTCGAGGCGCTTGGGGTCGACGAGCACGAGCCGCACTTCCTCGGGTGTCGATTTGTAGAGAATCGACATGATCATGGCGTTGATGGCCACGCTCTTGCCCGTGCCGGTCGAGCCGGCGATGAGCAGGTGGGGCATTCCGGCCAGGTCGGCGGCGGCGATGCGTCCGTTGATGTCTTTGCCCATGGCGACGGTGAGCTTCGATTTCGAGCCGAGGAATTCCTGCGACTCGATGTTCTCGCGCAGCCAGATGATTTCGCGCTCGCGGTTCGGCACCTGAATGCCGACGGTGCTCTTGCCGGGCATGCGCTCGACCAGAATGCTTTCGGCGCGCAGCGCGAGGCAGAGATCGTCGCTGAGGCTGACGATGCGGCTGTACTTGATGCCGGCTTCCGGTTTGAATTCGAAGGTGGTAACGACGGGGCCGGGGTTGATCTGCGTGACTTGGCCGTGGACTTCGAATTCGGCATACTTCGCGGTCAGAACCTGGGCGACAATCTTGAGTTCATCTTCGTTGACCGATTGCTGCTCGTCGGGACGGTGCAGCAGACTCGACGGCGGCAGCTTATAACTGCCCGCGATTTTCGGGAAGGTGGTTTTCGGCTTGTGCTCGGCGTCGGCGCGGTCACTAACTTCGACTTCGGCGGTGGTCGCGGGCGCATCCTGCGGCGGCGGCACGGCGGTGGAGAGGCCTGGTTCCAGGGCCATCGTTTCCTCGGCCGTCGTTTCTTCGGCCATCATGCGTTCGATGCCGTTGCGGGGAACCGGAGCCGAGGACTGCACGCCGGGAATTTCCTGGCCGATTTCATTTTGATGGCGCGAACCTTCCTGACGCATCGCCGCGGGACGCGCGGGCACGAGTTGGGCGGTGACCGTCGGCTTTTCGGCGCGGCGTTTTTCCAGTTCTTCTTGCTGACGCCTGCGTGCGCGCTCGTCCTGCCAGTCTTTGAAGCGGTCTCTCAGCGCCACGATGAAGGCGAAGCGGGTAGGCGCCCAGAGTTCGATCGCGGTCAACGAGAAGGCGGTGGTGAGGTAGAGCGCGACGGCCAAAACCGTGGTGCAGACAATGTAGGCGCCGGCAACATTCAGGTAGCGGATTAAGACGTCGCCGACGATGCGGCCGGCGAGGCCTTCGACCGGAATCGAGCCCATCCAGCGAAAGTGCCCAGGCAGGATGGCGAGCAGCGCCGGGACGAACATGAGCAGCCAGACTCCGCCCAGAGTCTTGGCGACCGGAGATTGCACGGTTCGCGAGCGGAACCAGCGCACGCCGAGCATGCCCATAAAGATGGGGAGGAGGAACGATCCGACTCCCCAGAATTGCAGGATGAGGTCGGAAAGATAGGCTCCGAAGATGCCGATCCAGTTGCGGGCAGCATGCGATTTGGTCAGGATGGAGGCGCTGTTCAGCGAGGGATCGAGCGGCGAATAGGACGCGAGCGCGAGGAAAAGAAGGAGCGCGGAGACCGACAAGACGAGTCCGACGAGCTCGTTCAGACGCCGGTTCCTGGTGGGCGCAAAAATCTTCGAGAAAAAAGTCATGTGGCAGCGACGGCGTTGCTTTCGGGCAAAAGCTCACCCACAGCACCGTTACATGGCCAGAGCTTGATAATTATGACAAGAAGCGGCGGTTCGGGCAATGCGGAAAGGGGACGGGGTGGCGAGTTGGGTACGGGCGGGCGCCTTTGATTGCGGTCGTAAGTGTAATGGGAATATTACGTCAGCGACGGGCTGACGGATTGTCCTCATCAAGACTCTGAGCAGCAGCGCGACCGCCAGACTTTGGGCTGCGTGGTTTTCTGACAGGAATTACAGCCCCGTCATCTCCGCCAGCGCTGCGGTCGCCTGTATTGAAGATTTCTTGGATAATTGCCGAAATCTGCTCTCGTCGCCAACTGTCGTGCAAGCCTTGAGCCAATGCGGGAGTGTTATGCGTCTCGGCGAGTTTCTTCAAAAAATCGGCAGCAAAGGGGTTCGGTCCCCAACCTCTCAAGTGCAATACGAGGTAATCGACAAGCTCAGGAGGATTATCGAAGGCCAGATCGACCGGAAGGTCAATCCCGAACAAATCCTCGGCATGCTCGATCTTTTCCAGTTCCTCGAACAAGTTGAAACTCCGGTTCCGCAGAGGGCTGATTTAGTTCTTCCGATTCTAGCCCTCTCAGGATGATTGACGCTATCAGGCGTTTGCACTCCCAGTCCGTTCTCGCTGAGTAGCAATCGACGTACTGATATAGTATAGTCAAAGTACTTACAATGGAGTTCGTCATGCCCAAGGAAGCCGTTTTCACCCTCAAGCTGGAATCCGATCTGCGCGATGCCTTCGCGGCCGAAGCTGCGGCGACTCACCGGCCGGCATCCGAGCTGGTTCGGGCATTCATGCGGGAGTTCGTCCAACGCCAGCGCGAGGCGCGGGAACATGACGCCTGGTTTCGCGCCAAGGTACAGGAAGCCATGGACGATCCGCGCCCCGGTATCCCGCATGATGTGGTGATGGATGAAACCCGCGCCATCATTGACCGCATCGTAGCCGAAACCCGGATCGTAGCCGAGAAGGCTTGAGTACGTGCGGGTCGATTGGCACCCTCTGGCGCGCGCCGACCTGGCCGAGTTGGTGGCATACATCGCAAGCGAGAATCCTCGTGCTGCCTACCGCGTGCATGACGAAATTCGGAAGCAGATCAATCTGCTGGCGACTTACCCGGAAATCGGCCGTCCCGGCCGCGTCCGCGGCACCCGTGAATTAGCGATCACGGGAACACCTTATATTGCCGCCTATCGCTTCGCCCGAGATGTACTGACGGTGTTGCGGCTGCTGCACGGCGCGCGCCGGTGGCCTCGAAAGCTATAAGCGGTCATTTCGCCGGAGCGGGTTCCTCGAGTCCCCGATACTTCAGCATCGCCTTCGTGCTGGGTGACGCGCCACGCCAGTTCGCGTACATTTTGGCGAGATCTTCGGTGTTGCCGCGCGAAAGCACCATCTTACGAAAGCGATCCCCGTTGGCCCGGGTGAGCTTGCCGTTTTCATCGAACCACTGATAGGCGTCGTCCGCGAGCATCGCGGTCCAGAGATAGGCATAGTAACCCGCGCTGTAACCGCTCTGCCAGATGTGACTGAAGTAGCTGGAGCGATAGCGGGGTGGCACGTAACTGAGGTTGAGGTGGGTCTTATCGAGGGCCTGCTTCTCGAACTCGTCGGGTTGCTGGAGCGGCGCACTTGGCAAGAGGAAGTGCCACTGCATGTCGAGTTCGGCCGCAGCCAGGACTTCCGTCATGCCATAGCCTCGATTGAACGTTTCGGCTTTCTTGATCCGCGCGGCAAGATCTTGCGGCATGGGCTCACCGGTTTTGTAGTGCTTGGCATAGTGAGCAAAGATTGCGGGATAGGTGGCCCAGTGCTCGTTGAATTGCGAGGGAAATTCCACGAAGTCGCGCGCGGTTGAGGTACCGGCAAGAGTCGGGTACTCGGCGTCGGAGAACATGCCATGCAGGGCATGTCCGAACTCATGGAACATCGTGATGACGTCGGTGAAGCTGATCAGGGCGGGTTCGCCTGCGGCGGGCTTGGGCAGGTTGGCAACGTTATACACGACCGGGGAGTTGCCAAGCAGGCGCGACTGGCCGACGAATCTTGACATCCAGGCTCCGCCATTCTTGTTGTCGCGCTTGAAGTAATCGCAGTAGAAAAGGGCGAGGTGCTTGCCGTCGGCGTCGAAAACTTCGAACACTCTCACCTCGGGCTGGTAAACGGGAATGTCGTGGCGCTCTTTGAAGGTGATTCCATAGAGCTGATTGGCCGCGTAAAAGACGCCGTTCTGCAGCACGCTGTCGAGTTCGAAATAGGGCTTTACCTGCGCATCGTCGATGTCGTAGCGAGCTTTTCGGACCTGCTGCGAATAGAACTCCCAGTCGTAGGCTTGGACCTTGAAACCGCCTTTCTGTCGGTCAATCACGGCCTGGATATCGCCTGCTTCGCGAGCGGCCTTGGCGGTTGCGGCGGGGACGATGGCATCCATGAACTGCAGCGCGGCTTCGGGCGTCTTGGCCATCTGATCGTCGAGTTTCCACGCGGCGAAGTTTGGGAAACCAAGCAGTTTGGCTTTCTGCGCGCGCAGGTGAGCAAGGCGTGCGACGATGTCGCGAGTGTCGTTGGCGTCGCCGCGCTCGGCGCGGTTCCAGGAGTGTTCGAAGATGGCCTGGCGCGTGGCGCGGTTGCTGAGCGAAGCCAGGTCAGGCTGCTGGGTGGTGTTTTGAAGCGGAATGACGAAGCCTTCGACCTTGCGGTCCTTGGCGGCCTGCGCCGCTGCGGCGATGCGAGCTTCGGACAGGCCGGCGAGCGCGGTCTTGTCGGTGGTGATGTAAGCCCCGTCTTTCGTGGCGGCCAGCAGTTTGGTGTTGAAGGCGTTGGAAAGTGAAGAAAGCTCTTCGTTGAGCTTGCGCAGTTCCGCTTTGTCGGCTTCCGGCAGATTGGCGCCGGCATGCACGAACTGGTCATAGACGCGCTCGATCAGGCGGAGAGACTCGGGATCAAGCTGGAGCGTGGCGCGTTGCTTGTAGATCGTGGCTACGCGCGCGAAAAGTTTCGTGTTGAGATAGATGAAGTCCTGGTGCGCGGCTTGTTTCGGGGCCTCGACGGTTTCGACATTCTGCAGGGTTGGGTTGGTGTTGGCCCCAGTGACTCCCTCGAAAGCTGCCAGGGCGCGGTTGAATAAGCGACCGCTCTTTTCCATGGCGACGATGGTGTTATCGAAGGTGGGCGGAGCGGGATTGTCGGCGATTGCCTGAATCTCCGCCTGCTGCTCGGCCATGCCGGCCTCAATCGCGGGCTGGTAGTCTTCATCCTTAATCTTGTCGAAGGGCGGCGCGTGGAACGGCAGGGTACTGGGCGCGTAAAAAGGGTTCGAGGGACCGAATTCGGCGGTGGCGGCGAGTGCGGGATGGGTGGCGCCGAGGGCCACAATTCCGGCAGCGATCAGGTTGCTCATCAATAACACCATTGTCTTTGTCTTTGCAGTGCGGAATCGAATCGAGCGCATCATGGCTATGAAAATTCCCTTCTGCGCGATTGTAACGAGCAAAAGGAATTATGGAAAATAGCGTGTAGAGCGTGGCTACCGATCACTCTGGTTAGCAGAGAGGGAAAAATGTATTTCACGACTCGCCGCAGATCAATAACCCACCCGGTGCAACGCGGCCACCATCGCTGCGGCAATGAGGCAGTATATGCCGAAGAGATACCAGCGTCCTCCTTCAAGCCATCGGGTAAGCCATTTCAAAGCAAGCAGTCCGGCCAAGAAGGCGAAGCCTGCGCCCAGCAGGCTCGGGAGTACCGCTGCGGCTAGGTGCGGCGTGTTGCTGATGTGCTCTGCATGGATGAGCCGCATTGCCTCACGGGCGACAACGGGGGGAGTGAGAACCACAGCCAGTGCAAAGCTAAAAGTCTCCGCCCGCGATTTGGCGACTCCTGCCAGCATCCCAGTGGAGATCGTTGCACCAGAGCGCGAAAATCCACGGAATGGCAGGCACAGTCCCTGTACAACACCGATCAGACCAGCTTGCCGCGCGTTCAACTCGTTCGATTCGCGGAGGTTTCCTGTCGGGTTGCGCTTCTCGATGATTCCGGCGATCAAAATCAAAACTCCGGCGGCGGCCAAGGCCGGCGCAATAAGTTCGAGACGGCCGAACAGATCCTCAATCTGAGCATGGGGTACGTTTCGGAAAAGGGTCTTCTCGATGATCTTTATGCAGCCTTCGCCGACGATTCCTGTGAGCACAGTCGCCAGGATGACGAGGCCGGCAGACTTTTTGAAAGCAGCCGAGCTTTGGAAGTATGTGTCTCGCCACTGCCGCCAGAAGTACACGATCACGGCAAACATGGTGCCGGTGTGCAGCATGACCAGAAGCAGCGTCATGGGCGGCGACGATGGGTCAAGGCCCATCAGCTTCTCGGCCACGATCACATGGGCTGAACTCGATACGGGTAACAGTTCCGCGAAACCTTGCACGATCGCAAGGATGATGACATGCAGGAGCGACATGCGTGAATTCTAAAGCAAAACCAAAGTTAAAGACGGACCGGCGGTTACTACGAACGCAATCATGACGATCGAGCACATCTTCCAGTATCCACTCGAGTTCAACGCACCCAGGCCAACCAAACCCATCCGACCGCGAGCGTCACCAGCGTGACTGGAATACCGACGCGTGAGTAGTCCCAAAAACCGATGTGGACTTCGCCGTGCGCGCGTTCCACGACGATCAGGTTCGCGACGGAGCCTGTAATAGTCAGGTTTCCGGCCAGCGTGCTGGCCATGGCAAGCACCAGCCAACCCGTGTGCGGATCGCGGAAACCCGGTACGAGGGTTTTGAGCAGCATCACAGCCGGCACATTACTGACCAGGTTCGACAACACCGCGGTCACAGCCGTAAAGATCCCTGCGTTCTGAAGATTGGAGCGTTCCGCGATCTCGAAGAGGTGGCGGGTCAACCCGGAGTTTTCCGCACCGCCCACGATCAGGAATAGACCGACGAAGAACACCAGCAGCCCCCAATCGACTTCGTCATAGACCAACCGCGGATTGCGCGTGCGCGTGATCAGCATGAGCGCAGCCCCGATGGCCGCCATCATGGCTGGCGGCACGCCCGCGAGAAAACCGGCGAGCACGAGAGCAATCACGATGGCGGGCTTGCGCAACGCGCGGGTCGAGACATGTGTCGCCGCTGACGCAACGCCTTCAGCGTCTCCGGGCACAAAGTCGTTGCCACACATTCGGTGGATGATCAGCCAATTCAGCACCAGGCCGATCAGAGCCACCGGTCCCAGGTGCCAGAGGAAGTAGCGGTACGTCAGCCCGGAGAATGAGCCGATCAGCATGTTCTGGGGGTTTCCGGTGATGGTGGCGACACTGCCGATGTTGGCCGAGGTTGCCACGGCGAGCAGGTACGGCAGCGGTTTCAATCCCATGCGGCGGGTAGCGAGAAGTGCGAACGGCACCATGACCAGGCAGATGATGTCGTTGACGAAAAAGGCCGAGAGCAAGCCGGTGATAAAGATGACGGTGGGGAGCAGATGGTGCGGTTTCAAACGTATGACGATTTGCTCGGTTACCCAGTCAAAAAAGCCCGTCAGGTGCAGGCAGCCGACCACCACCATCATGGAGAACAGAAGGACCAGCGTGCCGAAGTCGATGAAGCGCAGCGCTTCGGTGGCGGGCACAATTCGGAAGGCAACCATCAGTACGGCGCCGATGATCGCCATGCCGGGGCGATCGATCTTCATCCCAGGGAGCTTGCCTAAAGCGAACACGAGGTAGCTGACCGCGAAAACGGCGTAACCGGCGGTGACCTGCCACTCGGCAAGAGGGCGAGTTAGAAACGGTACGGCGGCTAGCAGGAGAGCGGGCGAGTTCATGACGAATGCAGTGTACCCGAGACTCGGTCAAGACTAAGAGTCATACTTAGTTCGATTTTTAGACACCGCCTCGTGATGCAAATCACCGCCCTGGAGTTAGTAAGGATGCTCCAATGGAGGCACCACTAATCGGTGATGCCAATGAGCACAGGCGGGTGCTGCGAAGTCCCGAACCGCTTTCGATCGGCGCTTGAGCAAGGCGAATTCGTGTGCACGGCCGAACTCGTTCTGGGGCGCGATCACAGTGCGGTGGAGGCTGAAGTCTTCGTGAAAGAAGCGTCGCAGCAGGAGCATGGGATCGACGCTATCAGCCTGACCGATCTTCCCGGAGGAAATCCTGCGCTGCCGCCGGAAGCTTTTGTTGCCTGCGTCCTTGAGCACAAGCTCACTCCGATCGCGCATCTCACGGGCAAAGACGGAAACCGCTTGTCGTTGGAGTCACGGATTCACGCGCTGGCGCGCCTCGGCGTGGAAAATATCCTGGCCCTGACCGGCGATGCGCAGAAAGAGGGATTCGCCGGCCAGCCGAAGCCGGTTTACGACCTGGATTCCGTGCTTATTCTTTGGCTGCTTCGCGCCCTGCGCGGTGGCCTGGAATACAACCTGGGGCCAAAAACCGCGCGCACCACGCCCTTCGACTTCTTTGCCGGCGCGGTGGTGAACCCCTTCAAGGTCCGCGAACCGGATCTTATGATGCAGTTTTACAAGTTGCAGCTGAAAGTGGCGGCGGGCGCGCAATACATCATTACTCAGCTTGGGTATAACCTGCGCAAGCTTTACGAGTTAAAGCAGTACATGGCCCGGGAGGGCTTGGGCCATATCCCCGTGCTGGCGAACGTCTATGTGCCGACCGCCAAAATCGCGCGGCTGATGCAGACTGGAGAGTTGGCGGGCTGCGTCGTTGCGGACGAACTCATCCAACGCCTGGAGCGAGAAAAGAAGCCACAGAGGCTGGAGCGCGCCGCGCTGATGGTGGCCGCAGTGAAAGACCTCGGCTTTGCCGGCGCCCATATTGGTGGATTCGGCCTCACACACAAAGATTTCATGACCATCCTGGAGGGTGCGGCGGCGATTGGGAAGAACTGGCGCGGGCGGATCGACGAACTCGTATTCCCGATCCCAAACGAGTTTTACCTATTGCCCCAGGGTGGCGACGGTCTCAGCGACGGCGCAGGCGACTATCGGATCAGCGGCGTCAAGCCTCACGCGTCATGGGCGCAGCGCCTCTCAGCGAGCGTGCACGGGCACTTGATTCGAGAAGGCAGTTTCGGCGCGCGACTCTTCGCGGCGAAATTGAAGACGAGAATAATGAAAACCGGAGGTCTGCCCGGCAAGAACAGTTCCTGGCGGCATGGCTTATGGTACGGGCTGCTGGAGCCTGCGACTCTTTACCGGAAGGCAACTTTGGGCTGCGTCAGTTGTGGAGATTGCATCCAGGACCATCTCAACTATGCCGGGTGCTCGATGCAGGGCTGCTACAAGGAATTGCGCAACGGTCCGTGCGGCGGCTCCCGAGTGGACGGCAACTGTGAAGCTCGCGCCGACCTGCCCTGCATCTGGAACCTCATCTACTTGGGCACGCTGGCGATGGGCGATGACCCCAAAAAGTTCGCCCACGTGCTGATTCCTCCGCGCGACTGGTGCCTGGACCGCACCAACGCTTTGGCCAATCGCTTCGCGGGGCTCGATAACCTCTGCAAGAGAATTGATCTCGGAAGTCCCGTCGAAGAGGGCCATCCGAAGGAGACAAAACCATGTTGATCATTGGAGAACTCATCAACTGCACGCGGAAGAAAGTCGGCGAGGCCGCGGAAAAACGGGATGAGGAGTTCTTCCGCGACCTGGCGCGAAAGCAAGCCAGTGCCGGTGCCCACATGCTGGATGTAAACGGCGGCCTTGCGCTACAGGAGGTGGAACTTCTGAGTTGGCTGGTGGACTTGGTGCAAGCCGCGGTGGACATTCCGCTCTGCCTGGACAGCGCCGACCCGGAAGCCTTGATGCAAGCGCTTCCCCGCTGCAAGCAGAGGCCGATGGTCAACTCGATCAGCGACGAACCCGCGCGCTGGAAGATGTTGCCCGTGCTCAAGGAACACCGCCCCAAAGTGATCGCCCTGTGCCTGTCGGAAGGTGGAATGCCGAACGGCGTGGAGGATCGAGTCTCGACCGCCAGCCGCTTGATCGATCGCCTCACCGCGGAGGGCTTTGCCCTGGACGATATTTACGTTGACCCTTGCGTGATGCCTCTGGCTACCGGTCCGCATGGCAAGAACCTGATGGCGAGCGTTGCCCAGATTGTGGCGAGGTATCCGGGAGTTCACATCAGTGCCGGCGTCAGCAATGTTTCCTTTGGCCTGCCGGTTCGCAAACTGCTGAACGAGACATTCCTTCTGTTGCTGATGGCGCATGGCCTCGATGCCGCAATCGTCGATCCTCGCGATCAGCAACTGATGATGAACATCATCGCGACCGAAGCGTTGCTGGGTCGCGATGCGCACTGCAAGAATTACGTGCGCGCTTATCGCGAGGGGAAGCTGGGAGAAGCGCCCGTGATTCGTTCCTGACCTTGACGATGGGTCGGAAGGACTGGCTCCTCGGAAGGTTGTCGCGATTAATCGGACGGCGAAGATTGAGAGTCACCGGAACTGGTCGCACAGATGATTCTTAGGGTGTGATGGCAGGCCCTCAGGGGCTAGAGCCCAGTGTTTATGCAGCCCGTAGCGGCACGGCTGAAGCCGTGCCCTTCCCAAAAACATTTATCAAACCGGTTCTGATGTGCCCGGCGCTCCACTACTGCATTGCGTTTCCGTAGGTCGGGACTCCCTGCTGCAACAGGAACAGCAGGGTTTGTCCGCGCGACGACCAGTCGCTCTGCGGATACTGAGAGATGAGCTGTTGGGCGAGCGCCATGGCCGAGCCTTTCGACTGCTCGGATTTCTTGGGTTGTTCTTCCACCTTATAAATTTCGATGAGAGCGGCCCGGCGAGAGGCGGCGTTGTACAGCGCTTCGGGAGCGGCGGGAGATTCGGGGTGTTCCTTCACATATTTTTCGTAGATGTCGGCTTCCTTCTCGGGACACTTGGATGACCCTTGCCAATCTCCGCAGAGTTTGTTGTCGATCAGGTGGAAGGCGGCGAGTTGGGCCCACTTGCTGTTGGGGAATTTCTTCATCACCTGCTTCATGGACTCCTCGTCAATGCCGGAGCGAAGGTAGTTTTCCTTCTCGCGCGCGGAAGGCCGGGATTGCATATCCGCTTTGTCGATCTGCCACTTAATGTCGGCGGCACGGTAGAGGGCTTCGCCGGCCAGGGGAGCGTTGGGGAACAAATCGAAGACGCGGCGATAGAGGCGCAAGGCGTCCTGGGCTGCGCCGCGGCGTCCGTGACGGCGGCTCGCCTCGTCCTCGGAATCGACGGCGGCGCCGAACAGGATGCGGTCGCCGTTGGCGGTCGACGCCCAGACCACGCCGGTATCGAGAACCCAGCCGCTGATCGTCTTGCCCTCGACGTCTTCGTCTTCGACGAAGGCGGGGTCGGGAGTTTGCGCGAAGCCGAGCAGAGCTTCCACATGCAGCCAGTTGCGGCTCTTGTCGAGGAGAACCAATTCCCGTCCGCGTTCGGCATGGCCGAGCTTGCTGGAAGCGGTGTCGGGAGACAGGTAGATGACGGCTTCGCGCACCAGGACGCCGCGATCGGCGGCCAGCAGCAGGGAGTTCCCTAGCACGATCAGGGCGGTCAAAAGCAGAAGCTTGGCAATCGGTTTCACGGCAGTAGTCGGCTCCGGTTCGAGGGTAGCATGTCGGGTGAGATGCGTGGAGCTTGGCGGCGGGCCGTACAATCGCTGTTGAAGAGCAGACGAACCGGGTGCCGATCACGATAGCAATCGCCGGCTCATGAATCTTATTTATTAAGGATCGAAGTTCTTCTCTCGCTGTGTCTTTTTAGCAGGTCGGATTTGATATTATAGTAAACCTACTATATCTTGACGAGGTGCGGTTTGGATAGGCCTAAACCTCCGGTGCTGCGGCCCGTTGTCTGGCTCGGAAACTCGAAAGAGAAACTTCGTGACTTTCCAGATGGCGCACAGAAACTGCGGGGCGATGAGCTGCAACTCATCCAGTTTGGTGGTATGCCAAAGGACGCCAAACCTTTCAAGGGTGTCGGCAGCGGCGTTCTTGAGATTGCCTTGCGCTATGCGTCGGACGCCTACCGTGTCGTTCTGGCCGTACAGATCGGTACGCGGATTTATATTTTGCACGCTTTTCAGAAGAAATCGAAGAAAGGCATTGCAACCCCAAAGCGGGACGTTGACCTGATCAAGAAGCGATATAGCGAAGGACAGGAGTTGGCGCGTGAGTACGAAAAAACGAAAACCAATCGAGTTTGAAGAGGGGTCTGGGAACGTCTTTGCCGATCTGGGGCTGAGAGACAACGATCGGCTTTTGGCGCGCGCGCAGATCGGGTTTCATGTCTTTCGAATTCTGAAAGACGAAAAATTGAAACAACGCGAAATTGCCGATGTTCTGGGCATTGCGCAGCCCGACGTGTCGCACCTGATGAATGGGCATTTCAGCCGTTTCACAACCGACAAACTGCTCGATTTTCTGAAACGGCTTGATCGAAAAGTGACCATCGAGGTCAGTCGTCACCACAAAGGCGAACCCTACCAGGAGGTCAGAGGTTAGAGGTCAGATTGCAGAGCTGTGCCGCTCTTAACGACTGCGATCTAACCTCTGACCTCCTCTACTGACTCGGTGCTTTTCTCCAGGCGCGAGCCTGTCTTCGATTGCTGTTGACAACGACGCAACCGGTGCTGTACACGATGGTTTCTCTTTAGCGCCGGACTTCCGCTGGGACTTCTGCGCGGAGATTGCCATGCCCTGGGAACCGAACTCGAAGCGCGCGAAGGGCCAACCATGATGTCCCGCGGCGCCGCGCAGCAGATTGTGATCCGCGACCTCAAAAGCATCGACGACCTCAGGCAGTTGAAAGCGGTGGAGAAAGAAGTCTGGGGAATGGCGGATGATGACACCTTGCCCCTCACCTTGGGCATTGCCTTGAAGGCGGCGGGCAATATTTTTGTCGGGGCGTTTGAAAAAGATAAGCTTGTCGGCTTCGCCTTCGGATTTTTCGGCCGCGAGCACGGGCAGACGACAATTCACTCGCACATGCTGGCGGTGCTCGAGGCTTATCGGCATCTCGATCTGGGCTCGCGGCTGAAGCAGGCACAGCGCGAGCGGGCCATGGCCATGGGCGTTCGCGAGATGACGTGGACCTTCGATCCGCTGCAAAGTCGCAACGCCCACTTCAACTTTTCGAAGTTGGGCGTGGTCTCCGATACTTATAAGGTGGACTTTTACGGGCCGGAAACCTCCAGCATCCTGCATCGGAACGGAACCGACCGGCTGTGGGTGCGCTGGATACTGAATTCGCGGCGAGTGCGCGATCGGATGGCAGGCCGCTTGGCGGGTAAAGACGCGCGCGCCGAAACGCTCGATGCCATGAGACTGCTGGCTCCGCTGGTGCGCTTCGATCCCAGCGGGAAACCGGGACGCGCCGATCTGGCCGAGTCGCTGGCCCGGCAGCGCGTGAGTATTGAAATTCCGGGCGACATTCTGGAGGTCGAGCGCGCCGATATGGGACTCGCCCGCGAGTGGCGCGACGCGACGCGGTGGGCGTTCCGCGAGGCCATGAAAGCGGGATTCTTGGTGGCCGAGTTCTGCCGTTCGATTCGCGGACAGCAGGGACCGGGAGCGTATTTGCTGCAGCGTGGGACGGTAAGCGAATTTATTCCCGAAGGGTGAACAGAAGTGATGAATCGACCGCGACTCGCGGGACGGTTTTGTCTATTTCTCTGCGTGGTCTATGCGTGCGCGGCGTGCTTTCGCCCGGCGGGTTTTGTCGGATTGTCTCCGGCTATTCCGGACAAAACCACCGGGTCGCGATCGGGAAATTCAGCTACCAGAGACAAGCTTCCGCCCATAGCCTCGACCGTCTTCCGCAGTGTGGAAATCAAAAGATCAGTGCGTTTTTCGATCTTCGAGACGCCTTCCTGGCCGATACTAAGAGACTTGGCGATCTTCTGTTGAGTAATTTTGCGCGCGCGCCGAAGTTCTTGCAGCGTCATTTCCTCGGCAATAAGCTGGGCGGCGCGAGCCTCGACCTTTCTGCGTTGCACGGGACCCAATTTGTTGATGATATCGTTCACGTTCCTCGGCATGATTACTTCCTTCCCTGGTGTTGGAGTCGGGCGAGATGAGCGTCAAATCTTCGATCGGCTTTGGCGATGAGCTGCTTGTAAAATCGCCTTCCGCTTACGCCGGATTTGTCGCCCGCCAGAAGCAGAATGGCTCGGCGCCTCGGATCGAAGGCAAAGGCCACGCGCCAAACGCCATCGGCGGCGTCAAATCTTAGTTCCTTCATGTTCCTGTGCCGCGAGTCGTCCAACGTGTCAACGCGAGGACGCCCCAGCAGCGGACCGAATTGCTGTAACAGGCGCGCGTGCGCCAGAATTTCGTTCCGCACCTCTATGGGCAGATGGTTAAACTCAGGCTCAAACTCATCGCCCATCTCGACGACCCAACCCACAACCACGAGTATGCCTTATGGTGCATATGCCGTCAAGTGCATTGTCGAAGCCCGTTCCTCCCTACGCTGTGCCCCGACCGACGCATGGGGAGGGGTGGGGAAGTAAGCGAACGCAGTGGAATTCCATTGTGAAAGGGATCATTCCGGGAAAGTAGTGGACCGTATTGGGATCGCCGAGAACGCTACGACGACGCTTTCGCGGCCTGCGACTCGATCGCGTGACGCTGGGCGCGCATCTGCTCCAGGAAGGCGTCGACCGGCGTTTCGGACTTTTGCCGGAACAGATCGACGAGTGTGTCTTCGGTTCCGGAATTTTCGGTTTCGGAAGACTGGAACAACGCCACGCTATCTTCGGACGATGGTCGTTCCAGTTCGTCGGGCTCGACTTGAATCTCGGGAGATTCGATTCCGTTGGCGCGCAGACTTGTGATCATGCGGAGAAACTGATCCCGTTGCTCGGTGGTGGCCTGGAGGAACTCTACTCCCATTCCGAATTCCGGATGCGCGACCCGTACGATGCCTCCGGCGCGGACTTCGAAGGCGGCGGTCTTGATCTTAAGGATGACCCGCGTGCGCCGGGGGAACGGTGAGTTGGTCGTGAGATAGCAGGCGCCGAGACTGAGGTCGGTGAGCCGGCAGTTCACGGGTGGATCGTCCTGCTCGGGCTCGGGAAGCTGGGTGTTTAACCACTGGCGAAGGGCGTTGCGCTGCTCGTCGGTGGCGTTCACGAAGCGGACACCGGCCCGGGCGCCGTTGCCTTCCCATGCCAGCTCACCATGGATTTCGACAATGTGGCCCATGCCTTGCGATATCATGCCCGGCAATTCAAACGAGAAGCGGAGGGAGTTCTCTTTTTTGGCGCGTTCGGAAAACTGGATCGCCATGCCGCCTTCGCAGAGGTCGAGGGTCTCGGCTCTGTAGCGGCGCGAGCCCCATCCGAAACACTCGACTGGAATCTGCACCGGAACCCGCAGCTGCAGCCGCCGTTCCCGCTTCATCATGGCTCGAACCGCGCGAAAGCTGGCTTTGGCGCGCTCGACCGCAAGGGGTTTATGGAGCACAAAATGGGCGCCCAATTCGAAGCCGCCCTTGAGTCCGACGGGAGCTTCCACCAGCACGACCGTGAGGGCGCGCTTGTTGACGGGAGCGGCTTTGGCCCCTCGCAACAGGCTGCCCGCATCCTCCACATTCGCTCCATCCGCGATGATGGCTTCGAAACGCTGGCGGGTGATGCGGCGGATGGCCTCGTCCACGGCGGTGCAGTGCTCGACGTCAATTTCCAGGTCGCTGAGGACCCGGCGCAGGACGCGCACCGTTTTTTCGTCGGAACTCAGTAGTAGAGACTTCAAGCCCATGTTTCGAATCACGCTTCAGATCGGTTCTTGCCTGCTCCCCGGCTTTTCCGTGGCAGATCGTGGTGAGAACCCGGGGAAAGCGCCTTTGCGGGTGCATGGTCCAGGCAGAGATCGCCAGTCCCCAACTGAGCCATCGGAACACTCCCCACTCGCACTCTAAGTCTATGAGATTCCGTGGTCAACGCCATGGCCCGGTCTTCCGGTTACTCCGGTCACTTTCGTGCCCCCGGCGCCTTCCCCCAGATGATGGTTGGTGCCCTTCCTGGTGCTATCGGCTGGAAGTTCGCCGTTCACTAGTCGGCTGCCGAAAGCGGTGTTCGTAGCAAGGGATCGCTTCAGCAATACCGTAAGTTCTTCAAAATCAGTGGCTTCGACTTTTTCCGCAGTCCTCATGAAGGTTCCGTACATAGCCGATATACGTGACATGGGTTTTTCTGAGCGCTAACTGCAAGTGGCTGTGCACAAAGGGGATAGTAAATCTTTTGGAGAGGGTCCAATTTTTCTATTGACTTACGTAGAAAAACCTATTATTATCAATAGCTTCCATAGGGGCCGAGGGGGCTAAGAATCTGTGGATTGTTTCGCCTTCTTGCGGGAATCCCTTGGGCAATTTTTGGAATCAAACTAATAGGGATAGAGGGAATATTTTTCATGGCTAAGCGACGCGGGAACCCCAACTGGGGCAAGCCTGAACCCATCGGGCCGGTGACACCCACCATCACGGAATTCGAACAGGTTGTACACGAGTACAAGCTCTCCCCCGACCAGTATTTGCGGTCTACACGGCTGCGGGAATGGGCGCGCCGGAACAAGAATTCCAAATACATCCCCGAGCCGTTGCTCGAAGCTTGGGGCTTTGAAATCGAATCCACCCTGTAAGTTCAGGGCATGGAATTGCTGGGAGGGCCGCCTGATGGCGGCCCTTTTCCATTTGCAGAACTATTGGCGGGGAGGCCGAGTCCGGATATGCTCGCTGGCATGAAGTTTAGCGGCTACGGCCTCGCTGGCTCCGAACTCGTAGGGCTGATCGTGGCGGTCAGCTTCGCGGCCGGACTCAACGTGTATGCCACGGTGGCCACACTCGGACTGCTGGCCCACGCGGGCCTGCTCGATTTGCCTTCCGGGCTGCACCTGTTGGCCAGTTGGTGGGTAATTGCGGCGTCTGGAACGCTGTTTGCCGTTGAGTTCTTCGCCGACAAAATCCCGGCGTTCGACTTGTTCTGGAATGCCCTGCATACTTTCGTTCGAGTGCCCGCAGCGGCCTTGATCGCCTACGGCGCAACCTCCCAGCTTTCGCCGGAAAAGCAGTTGCTGGCGGCGCTGGCGGGCGGGGCGATCGCCTTGGCGGCGCACGGCGGCAAGACGGCGGCGCGCGTGGCCGTAACTCCGTCGCCCGAACCGGTTTCAAACATCGCGCTCAGCGCGGGAGAAGACACGCTCGCCGTGTTTCTGACCTGGCTTGCCACCCGGCACCCGATTGCGGCAGCCCTCATCGTTGCCGCTCTTCTGGCCGCGATCGTAATCGCAATCCGCTGGGTGGTGCGGGCGATGACGCGGGCGCTGAAGAATTTGTTCGGTGTTGCTGAAAATGGCATGGAGAACGAGAACCGCCTGGCGTCGGCGAACCGGCGCGATGTAAACGCTGCGTAGGTCCTTATGACTCCCAACTCACCCTTTACCGACGTTCCCACCGCGATTGAAGAGATCCGCGCCGGGCGAATGATCGTCGTGGTGGACGACGAGGATCGCGAGAACGAAGGCGATCTCACGCTCGCGGCGGAGAAGGTTACTCCCGAAGCCATTAACTTCATGGCCAAGCACGGACGCGGCCTGGTCTGCCTGGCCATGACCGAAGAACGGCTCGATCACCTGCGCATTGGTCCCATGACCAGCGAGAACACATCGCAGTACGGGACTGCTTTTTGCGAGGCGATTGACGCTCGCGACGGCGTGACCACGGGAATTTCGGCCTACGACCGCTCGTATACCATCCGGACGGCAATCGATCCAGCCACGCGGCCATCGGATTTGGCGCGGCCGGGGCACGTATTCCCGCTGCGGGCGCGCAAGGGCGGAGTGCTGGTGCGCGCGGGACAGACCGAAGCTTCCGTGGATCTGGCGCGGCTTGCCGGCATGGTTCCGGCCGGGATCATCTGCGAAATCATGAAAGACGACGGCACGATGGCTCGCGTGCCCGACCTGACCGAGTTCTGCCGCAAGCACGAAATGAAAATGCTGACGGTGGCGGAGTTGATCCGCTACCGCATGCAGCATGAGCGCTACGTGCATCGTGTGGGCGAAGCGATGGTCGAAACGAAGTACGGGCAATTCCGCCTGATCGCGTACGAGAGCGAAGTGGACGGCGGCGAATCGCACATGGCACTGATTCGCGGCGACATCGGCCGCGGCGGCATTGGCGATTCGTCGGAGCCGGTCCTGGTCCGCATGCACGCGCATTGCCTGCTGGGCGACGTTTTCGGCGCCACCGGGTGCGACTGCCATCAGACACTCGACACTTCGCTGCGGATTATCGCCGCGGAGAATCGGGGCGCATTGATCTACCTGCACCAGACGTCGAAAGGATTCACGGCGGAAAAGATCGGGGAGCAGTCGTTTCTAACGTTTCACCGCGAACGCCGCCTGCCGTCGCTGCCCGAAAGCGAGCGCAAGATTCAACGCGAGATCGGACTGGGAGCGCAGATCCTTTCCGATCTGAACTTGAAGCGCATTCGCCTGTTGACCAATCACCCGCGAAGGGTGGCCGCGCTGGAAGGATTCGACATCGAGATTGTCGAGCAGGTGCCGGTAAAGTTGACGGTTCCGAAAACGCACCCCTGAGGTGAAGCGCATGCGAACGGTGTTAAGGTTCACAGCTACAGGAATGCTGATTGGCCTCCTAATGGGTTGGCTCCTTTCACTCGTTTCAGGAAACGTCTTCGTCATTTTGATGATTGGATAGCTCGTAACAGTGGTCGGTATTGTGCTAGGGATCGTCCATCGCGATGACCCTGAATAGACCGTAAGCGTATGGTGGTATTTTCAATTACCCTGGCGGCTGGCCCGCCCCAACCGATGCAAGCGTAGGGACAGCCGCCCTCGGCTGTCCAAGCCGAGCGCAGCTCGGCAGCTCTCGTGGTCATGGTAACTCTGGATCGCTGTGGGCCTTCCTTCACCATGCTAAAATCACCACGTGAAAGCTCAACGGAAATTCACGGTCGTAATCGAGCGAGATGAAGACGACTACTACGTCGCGACCGTGCCTGCCCTGCGAGGTTGCCACACCCAGGCGAAGAACCTCGACACTCTCATGAAACGAGTGCGAGAAGTTATTCAACTCTGCTTAGAGGACAATCAGGCAACCCCATCGCTGGAACTCGTCGGTATCCAGCAGATTTCTGTATGACTCGCCTTCCGCGCCTGAAGGGCAAGGAACTCGTACGTCTTCTCGAAAAAATTGGATTTGAAATTGTTCGGACTCGAGGTAGTCACGTCTTCCTCAAACACAAGGACGGAAGGGTGACTACGGTACCGGTGCATTCTGGCGAAACAATCGGGCCCGGCCTTCTGCGGGCTGTTCTCCGTGATGTTGAGCTGTCGGTGGAGGAGTTGCTTGCCGGTCATTGAGCGGTTTGTTGTCCTGACTCTCTCGCTTGCGCTGGTCGGCTGCCAGACAGCCAGGGCGCCGGAAAGAAAGCAACAGGCGACCGACAATACAGTCCCTGCAAAGGCCGAAACCAGTGGCAGGAGCAACCCTCCATCCCAGCCAGTAACGCCGCAAAGCGTTGTTAAGGAGTTGTTCCCCAATGCTCACGGGAAAGCGCAAACTGCCGAATGCTTTCGCTCCCTTACTCCCGAAATGTCAATGTATGCGGTTGTTCAAAAGTGTGGCAGACCCGATGAAGAGATTGGCAGTGGTTTGTACGTCTTTGTTTATCATCTGCATGACGGTTCTACAGTCGGGATTAGCACGCCGTACCTGACCAGAATTGACTATGCAACCTACACTGATAAGTCAGGAAAGTCGTCGTCTCTCTTGAGACGAAAATGACCCTTTCCCGGCTGCTCAAAACGGCTTCCGGGGCGTAATCTCTTCATCCTTAATAAAGAACTGCGCCGAACATTGCGCGGAGCCGCAGATTGTCGGCAGAAGTCCTGCCATCTGCTTGCGCGTGATCAAGCCCAGCGTGCCGCACGAAGGGCAGGAGAGCACCGCCCAATAAGGATCTTCTTTCTCTCCCACTTCGCCTGCATTTTCCAACACGAACACGGTGCCGGGTTCCATCTGCTCGGGAATCCACTCGTTGATAATGCTCAATTCACCGATCATCATGTGCCTCCCCGCCCTCCGTTTACGCTCTTCCTACGCCCACCGCGTTACGCTCTGCGTGCCCCGCGCGAGGGCCGAACCCGTTCTGAAGCCGCAGCTTTCTTGCGCGACTGAATTTCCGCTCGAACCCGGCGGACTTCGTCGCTCAGGCAAATATCGAACATCGGCTGCCGCGCGTTTTTTAGCAGGTCGACGACCTGCCGCGCCGAGGTGCGCAGATACAGATGAGTACCCTCGGTCAGGAGGTGATACTCGGAAGACGCGCCGACGGTAGCGGCAAGGCTGGTGCCGAATTCCCGTTGCAGGAACCCGATCACCTTGCGCATGCGCTGCAGGGAGAAGCCTCGCCGGCGGAGCTGGCAGATCACCGCCACGGTGACGAGTTCATCCCAGGTATAAATACGGCGGTGTCCCTGGCGGCCGGGCGCCACGATGCCCCGTTCGTCCCACCATTGCAGCTGACGGGCGGTGATTCCGGTCAGGGCGATCACTTCGTTGGATGTGAACTCTTGCTGCATTCTGAGCGCGTTCCGTTTCAAACAAGAATGTGGAGAAATGTTTGAAACATTCTAGGCGGCGAAGGCAGAAATCAAGCAACGTTTCGCGCTTCGTTGTGTTGACTACGCGGGTACGTGGCGGGAAACAAGTTGCCAGTACCCAGTACCCAGTACCCAGTACCCAGCCCCCCGCCTTAACGGGCAACTGGGTACTGGCAACTGGGTGCTGCGGTTCCGTGGTGAGGTTCTGGTTTGTACGTTTCGCGCTTCAGGCATTACCATGGAACGAAAGCAAATCCTTTTCTCGGGGCCCATGAATTCATGATCCGTTTCCTGTTCCAAAGACTGCGTGTGCGCGTTGCCATGCTTGCCTTGTTCGCCTTGTTCCTCACTACGCTAACTTTCTCCCAGCCAAAACAGCGGAATCGCAAGCTGGATGCCGCGCAAAACGGCGCGCCCGCCGCATCCGCGGCTTCGACGACGTCGGCGGCCGGCGACAAAGACGACAAAAAGGAAGGCGACCCGCTGTTCCGGGGAATGAAGTACCGTTCGATCGGCCCGTTTCGTGGCGGACGCTCGCTTACGGCAGCGGGAATTCCCGGCGATCCGACCACCTACTATTTCGGCGCGACGGGTGGCGGCGTGTGGAAATCGACCGACGGCGCGAACACTTGGTCGCCGATTTTTGACCGGGATGGAGCGCCTTCGATCGGCAGTATCGCGGTCGCGGTGTCCGATCCGAACGTCGTCTATGTAGGGACCGGTGAAGCTTGCATTCGCGGAAACATCTCGCAAGGCGACGGCGTATGGAAATCGCTCGACGCTGGAAAGTCCTGGAAGAGCGTTGGCCTGAAGGATTCGCGCGCGATTGGCAGAGTGATCGTGAATCCGCGCAATGCGGATGTTGTCTTTGTCGCCGCCCTCGGTCATCCCTTTGGTCCAAACACGGAACGGGGTGTTTTCCGTTCCACCGATGGCGGCAAGACTTGGGACAAGGTTCTCTACAAAGACGAGAACACGGGAGCGATCGATGTGGCGTTCGACCCGCAGAACCCCAACATTTTATTTGCCTCGCTCTGGGAAGCGCACCGCACTCCATGGTCGCTCTCCAGCGGTGGGCCGGGCAGCGGCGTGTATCGCTCGACCGACGGCGGCACGACCTGGAAGCGGCTGCAGGAGAACGAGCACGGGCTTCCGAAAGGCCCCTACGGGCGCATCGGACTGGCGGTCGGGGCGAACTCGGAGCGCGTGTATGCACTGATCGAAGCCAAAGACGGCGGGCTCTACCGCTCCGACGATGGAGGAGACACCTGGGATCTGGTCAACGGCAGCCACGGACTACTGCAGCGCCCGTGGTACTACATGCACATCATCGCCGATCCGCAGGATGCCAATACGCTCTACGTGTTGGATGTGGAGTTTTTCAAATCCACCGACGGCGGGCGCAACTTCAATAAGATTAAAGTTCCGCACGGCGACAATCACGGTTTGTGGATCGATCCGAAGAATACCCAGCGCATGATCGCTTCGGACGACGGTGGCGTCACGGTCACCCTGGATGGAGGCAAGTCGTGGACGCGCGAAGACAATCAGCCGACGGCGCAGTTTTATCACGTCATCACCGACACGCGGACGCCTTACTACGTGTACGGCTCGCAGCAGGATAATTCCACGGTGGCGATTGCCAGCCGCAGCGATGACGGCGCGATTGGCCGCGACAATTGGTACGAGGTCGGGGGCGGGGAAGCGGGATATATCGCACCCAATCCGGCTGACCCGAACATTGTGTATGCCGGCGACTATCAGGGCAACCTCACGCGCTTCGACCGGCGCACGAACCAGGTTAAGAACATCGCCGTGTCACCGGAACTTGGCGATGCGCGCGGCGCGGCTGCACTCGAACACCGTTTTCAGTGGACGGCGCCCATCGTGACTTCTCCGCACGACCCCAACACGATCTACTACGGGGGCGAGCGCGTCTTCAAAACCAGCGACGGCGGCACTCATTGGGAAGCGATCAGCGGCGACCTGACGCGCAACGACAAAACGAAGCAGCAGCCCTCGGGCGGCGCGATCACGGTGGACGATACCGGCACTGAGTATTACGACACGGTGTTTTCGATTGCTCCCTCGCCGCTGGCGAAAGGCCTGATCTGGGTGGGCACCGACGACGGTTTGATCCAGATCACGCGCGATGAAGGGAAGAAGTGGACCAACGTCACGCCCAAGGAACTGGCGGAATGGAGCCGCGTCAGCCTGATTGAAGCGTCTCCGCACGATGCCGGCACGGCGTACGTCGCGATTGACCGGCATCAGAATGACGATCTCGCGCCCTACATCTATAAGACGGGCGATTACGGAGCGACCTGGAACCGGATTACAACTGGGATCCCGGAGGGAGCTTTTGTGCGCGCGGTTCGAGAGGACCCGAAGAAGAAAGGCCTGCTCTATGCCGGGACCGAGCGCGGTGTCTTTGTCTCGTTCGACGACGGAGGGCACTGGCGGTCGCTCGAACTCAACCTGCCGATCACGCCGGTCCACGACCTGGTCATTAAGGACGACGACCTGGTTGTGGCCACCCACGGGCGCTCGTTTTGGATACTGGACGATGTCTCGCCGCTGCGCCAGTTCGCCGATTCGATGGCCGCGGAAGACATGCATCTCTACCAGCCCGCGACGGCGTACCGCGTGCACACCGGAGAGGCTCCGGCAAAACTGTTCTTTGCAGGAACGAATCCGCCTAATGGCGCGGTGATTTATTACTACCTCAAGCAGGCCCCAAAGCCGGGAATGAAGCAGGAAGTAAAGATTGAAATCCTGGACGCGGCGGGCAGTGTCATCCGCACGTACTCCAGCAATAAAGCCGCGCCGCTCAATGAACCGCTCGATCCCGACGACAAGAAGCCGGAGAAACAGATCAAGCCGGAAGAGGGTCTGAATCGTTTCGTGTGGGATCTGCATTACGAGGAGGCGAATCGCGTCCCAGGCTATTACTTGTGGGAATACAACGACGGCGCGCGCGGGCCCCTGGCGCTGCCGGGCCACTACCAGGTGCGGCTGAGCCTGGCCGCCTCCGGCAAGAGTGTGACGGCTCCGTTCGAAGTGAAGCTGGATCCGCGCGTTACGACTTCCCAGAGCGATCTTGAAAAACAGTTCAAGCTCGAGATGGACTTGCGCGAGCAGGTGAGTCGCGTGCACGACGCGGTGAACCAGATCCAGGACGTGCGTGAGCAGTTGGAAGGGCTCAAGAAGCGCCTGGTGCCGGGCGACTCCTCGAAAGCGCTGTTCGATGGGGCAAATGCGCTGGACGCAAAGTTGATTGCAGTTCGCGATCCGCTGATCAATTTCAAAATCAGCGCCAGTGAAGATTCTCTGGCCTACGCGCCGGGAATCGACACCAGGCTGGCGTTCCTTTCCATGGCCGTGGCGGGCTTCGCCGACTCGGCTCCGACCGAGGCGCAGTACCAGGAATTCGACAAGCTGAAAAAGCAGACCGATGAATTACTGGCGGGCTGGGAACAGGTTCGGAATGCGGACATCGTGGCGTTCCAGAAGCTGGCGGCGGAACAAAACGTCCACTCGATCTATGTGCCCGATGTGAGAAGTGAGCGGGTGGCGGGCGGCGGCGAAGAATAAGGTGTAGAAGCGGGGCTCTGCCTCATAAGCGCTAACTTAAGGATGTCACGGGAGGGGTGACCCTCCCGGGTTGTTTCTGGGTTGTAGCTTCCGAGTTGCCGACCACTCACCCAGAACCTCATCTTTACGCTTCCCAGAACCTCATTTGCGCAGGTATCGTAGATCGGTTGCTTTAGTCTCCGAAGGAGGGTAAGATGCGTTTTCACAGACGCCAACTGCTACGAATCCTCTCATTTGCTTTTGGGTCGAGCTTCATCTTGAGCCGGGGCCGACTAGGCGTAGCGGCGCAGACGGGCACACAGCCAATGACCTCTCCTCCCGCTGCAGGGGCAGTGTCTAGGAATGGGGTCGCTACTGGAGCGGAAATGGAAAAAGTGACGGGAATCGGAGGGCTATTCTTCCGAGCGCACGATCCGAAAGCGTTGGGGAGTTGGTACCAGCAGCACCTGGGAGTCTCGCTCACACCATCGAGCGAAGGGGATCCGGTTTGGGAGCAAGAGGCAGGCCCCACGGTTTTCGCTCCTTTTCCTGAGACGAGCAAGTATTTCGGGGATGCCAACAAGGTCTGGATGGTGAACTTTCGAGTCCGGGATCTCGACAAAATGGCGGCACAGCTACGGGCCGCAGGAATCGAGATCAAGATTTACCCGCCCGATCCCACCGGCCGGTTTGCCCGCGTGCATGACCCCGAGGGAAATCCGATCGAATTGTGGCAACCTGCAGGACCAAACGCTCCACGCTAGGTTACTAAGCAGTTCAGGACTGTTTCTGGATCACGGGCAATTCGGAAGTAATTCTTAAGTTAGCGCTTATGGGGGTGCGCCCCGCTTGGACGGGGCCCTTCGGCTCGGCTCAGGGCAGGCTCCGCCCCGTCCCCACACAAGAGTTTCTAGATGAACATCTCGTCTTGCGGGACGCCCGCGCCGTTCTTTGGGTGACGCCTTTTCTGGCCCAGGAAGACTTCGACTCCGGTGCTGATTGCGCTCATCAGTCCGTTGACCTGGCGCAGCGGAGAGATCACAGTTTTGTGGACGGCATCGCTGGTCTCTTCGACTCTGTCCATGGTGCGATTCAGCAATTCATCGGCGCGGATGACTTGCAGCCGGGTACGATCGAGGGCATCGGTGAGCGTGGCGTCGAGGCGGCCGAGTTGATTGCGCACCAGCGTGCTTGACTCCGAGAGGTTGACGGTCATGACGTCGAGCTTGGGGCGAATCTCCACCAGCATGTTCTGCACCGTGTCGATCGTGGGCAGAACCTTACTCCTTACTTCGGTGGCGAGAGCTTCCATCTTCGCCGTGCTCTTGCGGACCGCGAGGTAAAGGCCCACCAGAATTCCCGCCTGGATCACGACCGCGAAAGTGGTGACCGCAATAAAAATTCTTAGGAGGTTGTCATCCATGGCTGCTCCTGCTGCTGGCAGGCTGCGGAAACGTAGGTTGCCGCCGCCCAGCCCCTAAAGGGGCTTCTGATTTCGAAGACTCTTCGGTATCGCTAAAGCGATACCCTGATACGAATCTCTTTCGGTATCGCTAAAGCGATACCCTGATACAAATCTCGAGATCTGCTGATGTCAATGTCGAGTGGTTCAGCAGTTTATTAGATATTACTTGGGCGGTTCTGCCCCGGCCGCGGTCGTCTCGTGATAGGCCTGACGGCCAGCCTCGTAAGCGGAGCGGAACTGCTCTTTCTGCTGGTTGAGCACGTCGCGTCCGCGATCCACCCAGTCACTCGCCTGTTCGCGTGCCCGACGAGCGTGATGACGCGCTCGCTCGCTGCCTTCCTGCGCTTTGGCGCGAATGGCATCGCGCGTTTCATCGCCGGACTTCGGCGCGTACAACACGCCGACTACAGCTCCCACTCCGAGACCCGCCAGGAACCACAAGAAGCCGTTGCCTTCACGATCCGCCATAACTACCTCCTCAGTCTCTCTGTGTATCGGATGGTAGCACCCCCGATACGTGAAAGACAATTCACGGCCAGTGGGTTAATCCGGTGTTGCCGAGCCAGCAGGCTGCGAGCTGCGAGCCGCGAGCTTCGGGCAACCGGTTCTCTCGCAGCCCGCAGCTCGAAGCTCATAAAGAACCTCTTGTGCGGGACGCGCCAAAGGCGGAGAATAGGGCGTTTTTCAGGAGGCGTTTTTTGTCCGACCGCAAGTATAGGCAACGCGGATACCAGGATTCCGGCGCGGGAGCGAAAAGGGAGAAAGAGCCGGAGAAGCCGGCGGCCGCCAAAAGAGAGAATACGTTCGGGCCGCGGCCGATCAACATGCCAGGAACAAGGACCGTCTCCCGCTGCGCCGAATGTGGCGCGCTGCTGCAGAATCTCACGGATCCCGTCGGGCAATGTCCGAAGTGCGGGTTCGATCTGCACGCCTGCAAACAGTGCGAACACTTCGACCCGTCCAGCCGCTTCGAATGCAATCAGCCGATTCCCGCCAGAATCTCGCCCAAAGACAAGCGCAACGATTGCTCGCTCTATTCCATCCGCGTGATGGTCGAAAAAGAAACTTCCAGCAAAGGCAGTCAGCGTCCGAACGACGCGCGCGCGGCGTTTGACAATCTGTTCAAGGACTGAACGCAGCTCTCAGCCGTCAGTTCTCAGCTATCAGTTCTTAGCCACCCTGTCCAAGTTTTCATCCTGGGCGGCGCTCAAGATGTCAACTCGGGTTAGGGTGGCTGAAGACGCAAGGCTGGAAGGCTTCCGCTTTAACTGATGGCTGACGGCTGACGGCTGTTTACGGCTTCTGCGTAGGCCTTAGCAGAATTTCGCTGGCGAAGGATTGCGGGGCCTGGGTCACGATCATGGCGACCGCGTGCGCTACGTCTGTGGCTTGCAGCATCTTCTCGGTATTCATTCCGGGATGTGTGCTGAACTCGGTGTGAACCGAGCCCGGGCAGATGACCGACACGCGAATGTTGTGGGCGCGCAATTCCTCGGCCACCGAGTAACTCAATCCATTCAACCCCCACTTGGAGGCGGCGTAGGCGGCTCCGTTGGGCAGGGCGTTCTTGCCAGCGAGGGACGAGATGTTGATGATGTGTCCGTTGCGGGTTTTGGAATCGATCATGAGCGGCGCCAGGCTGCGGATGCAGTAATACACGCCGCGCAGGTTCGTGTTCAACACGCGATCCCAGTCGCCGGGCGAAAGCTGATGAAGCGGTCCTCCGGCGACGCCGATGCCGGCATTGTTGACGAGAATGTCCAGCCGGTGGAAGGTGCGCTCGATTTGCTCGGCGAGCGCTTCGACCGATTGCAGACCGGTGACATCGCATTCGATCACGGAACTTTTCCCGGCAGCTCTCTCAGCACCTCTCCCGGAATTCTGACCGCCGCTGTTCCGGATGGCTGCGGCAGTTTGTTCGAGGGCTTCGCGCGAGCGCCCGCATAGGACGGTGTGCGAGCCCAGTTCGGCCAGGGTCAGGGCGATCGCGCTGCCAATGCCGCGTCCCGCGCCGGTAACGACCGCGACTTGGCCAGCCAGAGGCAGGTTGGATGCAGCGCTCGTCAAGAGACGGTCCTCCAAAGAGAATACGAGAGAAAACTATTCTATTTTGGATCGGGTGGGTTGTGTATCGAATGATGCAGGGTGAGAAGCCTTTCGACAGGGCCGGGGTTTTGGGCATCTCAACATTCAGGAGGGGTAAATGGAGCAATCCGCTTGCCTTAGCGGGATTCCATCCTTATAATCCGCTCACCGGAATAATGGCTAAGCCGCGGTACGTCTCGAGGCGGCCCATATTCTCGGGACCAGTCGGTGTGAGTTGCAGAGTGAGTTGCAGAGAGAAAGATTGGTTCATGGTGCAAGCCCGGCACCAGATGAGTGGAATCGGGTAAGAAATCAAACTCCAGTTTCCCCAAGAATTAAGGAGCCACAGTAATGAAGAAGATTTTTTTCGCGATGTTGTTGGTAGCCGCGGTTACCGCCGTCGCTCAAACCGCTTCGTCACCAGCCCAAACCGCGCCGCCGCAGAACCCAGCACCGGCGCCGGCTGCCCCCCAGAAAAAAGAGATTAAAGACCCAGCCGAATATAACGCCTACGTCGGCGCCGTGCAGCAAACTGACCCCGCCGCCAAAGTCAGCGGCCTGGAAGCGTTTCTGACGCAATATCCGAACAGCGTGATGAAGGAAGACGCGCTGGAAACCTTGATGGGCGCTTACCAGCAGTTGCTCAGTCAGGCGAAGACGCCCGACCAGCAGAAGCTCGATCAGACCAAAGTGCTGGAAACGGCGCAGAAGGTTCTGCTGGCGAACCCGTGCAACCTCCGGGCGTTGGCGCTGCTGGCCTTCACCAAGAACGCGCAACTGAACTATGCGGAGGCGGGCCAGTTCGGCGAAAAAGGCTTGCAGTGCCTGCCCACGGTTCCGAAGCCGGATGGTACGTCGGACGCGGATTTTCAGAAACTGAAAGATGGGGCCGCGACCATCTTCAACGGCGCGGCCGGGGTCAGCGCTTTCCAAGCTACCGTCCAGGCCAAGGGGAACGACTACACGAAGGCCGTGAAGTATCTGCGGGCCGCGGTCGAAGCGGATCCGGCGAACCTGCTGAACGTTTATGACTTGGGGCGCGCCTATCTGGAGGTTGGACCAGCGGAAAAAGACGTGGACGGTCTTTTCTTCATCGCGCGCGCTTCCAATCTGGCGCAGGGTGCGGGCAAGGCTCAGATCGCGAAGTTCGGCTTGAGCAGGTACAACAAGTACCATGGCAGCGAAGAGGGATGGAGCGATCTGCTGACGAAGACAGCCACCACCACGCTGCCTCCGGCCGGCTTCGCCATCACGAAGTACGTGCCGCCGACTCCCGCCGAGCAGGCGGCAGCCCTGATCAAGAGCAAGAAGATTGAGGAGATGAGCTTCGCGGAGTGGCAATTGGTTCTTTCTGAAGGCACGCCGGAAGACGCGGACAAGGTGTGGACCGTACTCAAAGGGAAGCCGTTGCAGATGGCGGCCCATATCATCAGCATCGACTCCACGAGCAAAACCGCAACCAAACTGCAGCTGGCTGGCAGCGAGGACGATGTGGAAGCCAAGCGCGCCGACATCGATCTGACCATGTCGGCGGCGATCCCAGCGAAACAGATGCCGAAGGAGGATACGGACTTCCAGTTCGAGGGAACGCCGGTCTCCTACGTGGCGAAGCCGTTTGTGATGACCATGAACCAGGGGGCGTTACTGGTGAAATCGCTGCCGAAACCGAAGCCGGCTGCGCACAAGAAGCCAGCTGCACACTGAGGGGCAGGTCTCAGGTGTTAGGTCTTAGGTCTTAGGAAGACCCCTAGGCTGGAAGTTCTGGGAAGAAAAAGGAAAGGGCGACCCAATCCGGGCCGCCTTTTTGTTCGAGATTTTACCCAAGCCAATGTTTTCCTAAGACCTAAGACCTAAGACCTGACCCCTGCCCCCCTTACCGAACCTGTCTTCTCTCCAGCGGGACGGGCCGCGCGCTGCGCGGCGGGCGCTTGGCGCCGGCGCGCAACGGACGCACATCAATCTTCAGCTCCTGCAGGGTCCGGCTCAGCGTGTTCCGGTGCATGCCTAATTGCCGGGCTGCCTTGCACTGATTGCCGCGGTTTTCCTCGAGCACGGTCATGATAAAGCGTTTCTTAAACTCACGAACCGCTTCTGAGTAGAGGATGTTGCTTTTGTACATCTGAAGTATGAGTGCTTCCAATTGATCTTTCACCTTGCCTCGTTTCCGCACCTTTGCAGCCTATGAATCATTGACGAATTCTGCCAACGCTACTTGGACTGTCCTGATGACGGCGGTTGAGTCTTCTCCGTTGTCGAACGCTCCAGCCGCATATAATCCAAGCCCTGGTAGAAGCGATGGCGCAATTCTGACGGTGCGAGCCAGATCACTGCCCTTCCACCTACCAGGAAATACGGAGCCAACTGCGATCCCGCCAGCCACTTCGCAGCCGGCGCAAAAGCGGCCATGGCGGTGAGCACAACCGCCACCACCAGGACGCCTCGCAACAAACCCAGGACCGCTCCCAACATCCGGTCAATCGTGCTTAGACCGGCCTTCTTCATTGCCCAGCGCGCGATCCGTCCGGCCATGCCGGCAACGATCAGGACCGCGAAAAACACGATCAGGAACCCAGCGATCTCGCCCAACCACAGCGATTTCAAATGCGGCGCGAACCAGTCCGCCAGGCGATGGTACTGCCAGGCGGCCAGCAAGTATCCCACGACCAAGCCAGCCAGCCCGAAGGCTTCATGAAAGAAGCCTTCGCTGGCTGCCCCGATCACGGAAAGCACCAGAAATCCGAGGATGATCCAGTCCGCAATGCTCATGATTCAAGACGAAGCTCAACCATCCGAGCGCACGCGGGCTAAATCTCCAACTCGCGTCCCGTCAACTGACGATACGCCTCGAGGTACTTTTCGCTGGTGCGCCGCGCCACTTCTTGGGGGAGGGCGGGCGCGGGCGGTTGCTTGTTCCAGCGAATTTCTTCGAGGTAGTCCCGTACATACTGCTTGTCGTAAGAATCCTGCGCCTTGCCCGGTTGATAGGTGTCGGTCGGCCAGAAGCGCGAGGAATCCGGTGTGAGCACTTCATCCGCCAGGGTGATGCCCAGGGCGGTTTGTCCAAATTCAAACTTGGTGTCGGCGATGATGATGCCGCGCTGCCGCGCATAATCCGCGGCCTTCTTGTAGATCCGCAATGTGATGTCGCGCAGTTGGCGGCTCAATTCGGGATCGACCCGCTTACACATTTCTTCGAATGAAATGTTGATGTCGTGTCCGGTGCTGGCCTTGGTGGCCGGCGCGAACAGGGGCTCCGGCAGCTGGTCGGATTCCTTCAATCCGGGAGGAAGTTTGATGCCGCTTACCGTGCCCGTCTCTTGGTACTCCTTCCATCCGGAACCGGAAAGGTAGCCGCGCGCGACACACTCGACCGGACACATCTCGGCCCGCATCACCACCATGGAGCGGCCGCGGAGTTCGTCGGCATGCTTGCGAATTGCCGCGGGGTAGCGATTTACATCGGCCGTGACGACGTGGTTGGGGACAATGTCCTTGAGGAAGTCGAACCAGAACAGAGAGATCTGGGTCAGGATGCGGCCCTTGTGCGGGATGCCGGTCGCCAAGATGTAGTCAAACGCCGAAAGGCGGTCGGTGGCCACGAACAGCAGGTGGTTCTGGTCCAGGTTGTAGACGTCGCGAACCTTGCCGCTGGCGCGCAGCTCCAATTCGGGGTAGTCCGTTCGGAGAAGAACAGTGTCTAAGATTTCGGGGCTCACGTCTAATTCACCGGTAAGAAAACTTTGCGTATTCTAATTGTCAGGGGAAATTTGTCAACGATTACGATCACACCCGGCAGGTTGCGCCGTTGAGCGTCACGCCGAAAAGTGTTGACAGTTCCAGTGTAAGCGAAAAGCCTTGTCCACGGCTGGTTTTCGAGGGGTCACGATGTGGAAAAACTGAGGAAGGCTCTGGAAAAAAGGGCGGTGAGTTTCTGAGGTCGATGAAGCAAAAAGCTGGCGATCTGTCAACGCAAGTTTTTCCCGAGTGGTGTCCTAATTTGGCTTCTACTAGTCTGCATATTCTTGGTCGGTTTTAGCTTCGGGAATGAAGGTTCTCGTTTTGGGGTCATATTTTCGGCTGATGCCGGTTTGTCGAGGAATGCCAAGATCGTCAATGTAACGAATTACTGCAACCAGGTAGATGTATTTCGGCGGTTCTGTTTGAATCGCCTGGTGGTAGTTGGCCCACTGGATGTCATTCGTTACCCCAGTATTCAGGGGTCGGTCAAAAGCAGTACTTTCCCCTGGTTGCAAAGTGAATTCGCCAATCGAGTCCTCGTCACCGCATTTGAGCTCTATTGGGGCGATAGTGTTGAGCGGTTCGACAGACCACAAGGCGACAGTCCCATCAGCAACATGTGCAGGCGTACCTCCTACATTTATAACCGTAAACCTGACGTTGGCTTTGGCGGGTTTGCCAAGTTCAGCGACATTAAAGTCGGAAGCTCTAGCGTCGCGCACAATGATCTTGGGACGATATTGCAAAACGAGAACCTTGGCATCTATTTCCCTCGATTTCTCCATTTCTTTCAGTTGCCCATTCATCAATTCCGCTTGCTCTTTCATGGCACGCAAGGTGTAGAAAGCTGCAACGACTCCAGCAATGCCAATAATGCAGAGGATCGTATTCGGGAGCGTTTCAGGCGCAACCAGGCGATAGAGGTACGATGGAGGTTTGCCGCTGTCCTTATCGGGTTTCCCTGTGGGATCTGTTGGCTGTGGTGCGTTGAATTTGTTTACGTTCATCGTCCCAACATCCACCGTGTCGGTTTGGTTTTGTGGGGGGCGCGCAGTATCGGCTGGTTGCTGGTTTCGACTGGAATGTGTTCCGGATTCCTTCCCGTTTACTGGGATTACGATGCAGCATACGGCAAGCACGAGCACATATTTCATGGACGCTACCTTTTCCCGCATCCTGAGTCAGCAATTGCCTTTGGGACGCCCGTGCATCAAGCGTTTCAGCGTCTCCTGGACTTCCTCATCGCTGGCAAACTCACCGCGATCCGCCTCCTCTAGACCCTTCTTGATTTCCTCGATTTGCCACTTTTCCAGATCGCTTAATTTGCGAGTTTCCTTTTCAGAGGGAGTCATTTGTTTACGCCGCTCCAAACCTAACTGACACGAGCTTCGACACGCCCGGTTCCTGCATGGTCACGCCGTAGAGCACGGGGGCGATGCTCATGGTTCGCTTGCTGTGCGTGATCAGGATGAACTGGGTCTGCACGCTCATCTCGCGCACCAGATCGGTGAAGCGCGCGATGTTCGATTCGTCGAGCGGAGCATCGACTTCGTCGAGAATGCAGAACGGGCTGGGCGTGTACTGGAAGATTCCGACCAGCAGCGCAAGCGCGGTGAGCGCCTTTTCGCCGCCGGAGAGCAGCAGCACGTTCTGCAGTTTCTTTCCCGGAGGCGATGCCACCACGTCAATGCCGCTCTCTGCGCTGTTCTCAATGTCGGTCAGCCGCATAAAGCCGTGTCCGCCGCCGAAGAGCTTGCGGAACGTGGCCTGGAAGTTCTCGTTAATCTTGTGGAACGCTTCCTCAAATTTCTGGCGCGAGACTTGATCGATTTCGCGAATGGTGGCTGCGGTGTTTTCGATCGCATCCATCAGGTCTTTTCTCTGGGTTGCGAGGAACTGGTGGCGTTCCGCCGTTTCCTTGTACTCTTCGAGGGCCATCATGTTGACCGGACCCATGGCGTCGAGGCGGGCGCGCATTTCGCGGTGGGCTTGATCCTCAGCGGCGAGCTCATCGCCGGTGAGCATCGGAATTGTCGTGTCGGCCATGAGGATGGCGCGTTCCATGCCCAGTTCATTCAGACAGGTGTCGGCGAGGTGTTGCAGGTCGGATTGCAGCTTGGCGGCCGTGGCCGATAGCTCGCCGCGACGGTCGCGAGCCAGATCGAGCTGCTGACGCGTGCTGCGCAGAAGTTCGTCAATTTCGGCCAATCGCGCCCGCACTTGCTCGGATTCGAGTTGCAGCAAGCCTTCGCGCGCTTCTCCAGCGTTGCGCTCGGCTTCGAACTGCACTAACTGCTCGGCCAGTTGCACGTTCTCGTTTTGCCGTTGCGCGATTTCGGCGCTCGCCGATTCCATTTGAGCCTGCAAAACGCCCGCCCGCTGCCGCATCTCGGAGACAAGCGACTCGATCCGTTGCAGCAGCGTCGTGGCCGAACGGTGGCGTTCTTCGAGAGTGGCGACGCGAGCAGCCCGCTGCGATGTCGTTTCAGCGGCAGCATCGCGCTGCCCACGGAGAGCGGCGAGGCGGTCTTGCCCGGCGGCAAGCTGCATTTCGAATTGCGCCCGCGCTTGCTCGACTGTGGCGAGCTCCGCTTGCCGCGATGCGATCAAGCTTTCCTGCTCCTGCCTTTCCGTTACAAGGCGTTGCAGTTCGCGCTCGCTGATGGCGATCCGCTCGCGCACCCGCGTCATCTCGCCGTCCAATTGCTTGAGCAAATGTCCGGAGGTCATCGCCTGCTTCTCGGCTTCGCGCTTCTCTTCTTCCAAGCGATCGAGCAGGGAAGCGTGCTCCTTGATCTCGCGTCCCAAGGTAAGCGCGAGCATTTCTTTCTCGCGCAGGGCCCGCTCCAACTCTTCGAGCAGGCGCAGCACGTCGCGCAACTCGCGCTTCATCGAGAGCGGCCCCTCGCTGCGCTGCTTGCCTCCAGTCACGGTCACGTTGTGGAAACATTCTCCGGTCTGAGAGAGGAAAAATGCGTCCGGACTGGAAAGCGCGAGTTCGCGCGCCACGGCGGGGTCGGGCACGATGTAGCCATTGCCCAGCTTCGGCAGAATGACTTCGAGCGATTTGCCGAATCCGTTGAGCACGCGAATCGAGTTCTTCAGCGGCAGAACCGTGTCGTTGAGAGGAGAGTAGTGATGGCTTTCGTCCGCGAGAAACGAGAACTTTGCTTGCGAGTCTTCCGGGTGCACCAGGAACGTGGCGCGCCCGTTGACGTCGGAGCGTAGCAGGCGCAAGCCTTCGTCGGCGGCGTCCCACGACTTGACCACGACGAAGTTCAGTTCGTCGCGCAGGAAGTCTTCGACCACGCGCTCGTAGCGGGGCTCGACTTCGAGGAAATCGGCGAGCACACCGGCGGGAGCGTTGCCCCCTTGCAGCGCGCCCGATTGAAACAGCCGCCGCACCGATTCGGTGGAATAGCCGTGCTCCGCGATAACCGCTTCGAGCGATCCCTTCTTGCCGAGCGCGGTGGCGAATTCGGAGCGAATGGAGTCGAGGTATTTCTTGGTGTCGTTCTCCGCAGATCGCTTCGTCTCGAGGGTCTCGCGCAGGTTGGCGATCTCGGCGGCGAGGCCGCTGGCTCGCTGCGAAACGCTGTCGAATTCGAGGGCAATCTGGCCGCGTTGTCCGCCGAAGGTTTGCGATTGTGACGAGGCGGTTGCGATCTCGGCGCGCAGACGCTGCTCTTCGCGGCCTATGCCCGCCAGGCGCTCCTCGGACTGCGTGAGCTGATTGCGAAGATTGGACGCGCCGCCGACTGCCTCCAGAATGGCCGCACGATGCGATTCCTGCTCCTGTTCGAGCATCGCAAGATTAGCGGCGGCGCAGGCCGTTTCCTGCTGGCTGAGGGCAAGCTCCTGCTGGGCCGCCGCGAGATCCGCAGCCGCTGAGTCCAGCACTTGCTGGTGGCCGTTCAGTTCCTCCTCGAGCGCCGTGAGCCTATGCTGAGCCTGCGCCAGCTCTGCTTCGGCGGAGGCGGTGCGCACCATAAGTTCCGCCGAACGCTCTTCGTTGGTGCGGATGCGCGCCTTCCCGCGATCGCCTTCAATCGCGATCTGGTTGAGCCGCTCGCGATTTTGCCGCGTCTCGGTCTCGATCGCGTATCCGCGCTCGGTGCGCTCGGAGTGCTCTTTTTCCGATTCGTGCACGCTTTCGGTCTGTAAGCGAATTTCTTCGCCCAGTTGATGGATCTGGCTATCGAGCGCCACGCTTTCCCGGTCCATCTGGGTGAACTTGCTGGCGAGCACGACCCGCAGCTTGGCGCGCATTTCGTCGCGCAGCCTGCCATAGCGCTCGGCCTTGCTGGCCTGGCGCTTGAGCGAGTTCATCTGCCGCGTGACTTCTTCGAAGATGTCGTTGACGCGGTTGAGATTGGTCTTTGCGTCTTCCAGGCGCGCCTCCGCGAGACGCTTCCTGGTTTTGAATTTCGTAATGCCCGCCGCTTCTTCAATAATGTTGCGGCGGTCGGTGGGACGGCTGCTCAGAATCTGCCCAATGCGCCCCTGCTCGATGAGCGCGTAGGACTCCGGCCCCAGACCCGTTCCCATGAACAGTTCCTGGATATCGCGCAAGCGGCACAGTTTTCCATTCAGCAGGTATTCGCTGTCGCCGCTGCGGAACAGGCGGCGCGTCACCGAAATCTCTCCGGCGTGGTGTTGCTGCTGATTGAATTTGCGGCGGCGGATCTTCAGAACTACCAGCGGTCCCGACACAGCCACCGCAGGGGGATTAGCGGGGGGATCAGTGGAAGATTCGTTCGCCGATGCTTCGGCAGCCGGAGCCTGGGCCGCGGCCTCGCCTTCAACCTCTTCGGTTTTCCCCGGTTGAGCTTCCTCGACAGCGCGTTCCGTTTCCGCGGCAGACTGGGCGCGGACTTCGGCTTCATCCCAGTCTTCTTCGCCCGGAAGATCGTCTTGAATCTCAATCTCGGTGGGCGCGTTGGTGTCCGGCCCAGCATAAATTTCGGGATCGATCAAAGTCAGGGACACTTCCGCCATTCCGGTGGGGTTGCGGTCCCGCGTGCCGGAGAAGATCACGTCTTCCATGCGCGAACCGCGCAGCGTCTTGGCCGATTGCTCACCGAGCACCCAGGAGATGGCGTCGGCGATGTTCGACTTGCCGCAGCCGTTCGGGCCGATGATGGCGGCGATGCCTTCGCCGTGGAATTTCAGTTCGGTGCGATCGCAGAACGACTTGAACCCCAGGATTTGCAGCTTCTTGAGTTTGAGCAAAATGACTCCTTCGTAGGCGGACACGTTGGCCCGCGGACTCGGTTTGCGCTGGCTGGAGTGCGCTGCAAATTGCGGGGAACTGGCTGTTAACTACCAAGGTTCCTCGCCGGTCGCATCGTAGGATGCCGTCCCCAAGAACCAGGAATGTCATCCCCGCTTTTGACCAACTCTAACGGCGAATACGGGGACGGGTCAAGTAATAAAACACCACATATAGTGGGCCCCATCGACACAACGCCTTTAGTTGCACACATACTGCAGCTATTACGCGCAAATTGCCGGTGAGGAATAAGGAAGGCGGGAGAAGGCGAGAGCAAATTCACTGTACCGCTGGACGGGTGGAGATTCAAGGGCCGGTAGGGCAGGGTCGGCCTTATTTTTCCGTAGAGACGCGGCTTGCCGCGTCTCCGGCCGCGGCGACTCCCTGGCCATCCTCGAACCGAACATTCTGCGCGATCCGAGACGGGGCAAGCCCCGTCTCTACACGACATTTTCCAGCTGGCTAGGCGGCGGTGGCCGAGTTGTCGGGATCCAAAAGCCAGTTTTCGGGGTTTTGATCGATGTAGTCTCGAACCGCATCCACTGAGACGTTTGATCGCAGGATGTGGTCGTGGAAGCGTGCTTGCCACGCAAAACCGGAAATCCCTTTCGTATGGCAAATCCGGCTGACTCCTGCTTTATAGCTCCCGACAATTTGCGGCAGTCGCACATGTGTGCCGGCGGGAGACGCGGCAAGCCGCGTCTCTACGGTGGAATACACATGGTCTCCCTCAATCACAACGATGGCGTGGACGTGATTAGGCATCACCACATATCGGTCGATGCTTACGTTTTCGTAGTGGTTCGGAATGGATTTCATTTCGGTTTCAGCAACTACTCCCGCGTCGGAGAGCACTATTTGTCCATTGACCGCACAGCCGAGAGAGCATTTCTTGTCGCGGGTGCAGAGGGTGACAAAATACCAGCCGCGTGAGGCGTAGTCCCAATCCGGCAGACGGGCTGATTCGACTCGATATCGATTTTGGAACGTAGTCATCAGGGGGAGCATAAGCCACGCAGAAGATCTCGGGCAGTGAGCATCATCACCGCGCGTTTGGTTGGTTTCGGCGCACGCGGAGACGGGGCAAGCCCCGTCTCTACAGGGGGGACGGTTGACACGCGCTAGGGGAGATCCAGATCGCGGGTATCCGTGACATCGAGTTTCGGGTTTCTGGCGGTTGGCTCGGCCGGAAGCGCGCAAACGTCGCGCAGGGGACCGTTAAACATTTTCTTGCCGTTCCACACGATGCGCACATCGCCCGGCTTGGGCAGCAGCTCGCGCCGCAAATGCAGGCGTAGGGTTTTGACGTCGTGGCTGTGGATTTCAACCGTGTTGTCGGCCTTGACGCGAGCTTCCACGCTGGACTTGCCGGGTTTGCCGTCCAGAATCTCAACCCAGTAACCGCGGGCGGCGAGGGAGTCGGAGAGGGTCACATTGACCACGCGCGGGAAAGGATCGTGCAGTTTGTTCTTGAAAAAAGCGAGGGTCAGGCCGTCGTCGGAGTCGAGCGCAATGTCGTGGGCGCGGTGGGGCAGAATTTTCAGTTCGGGCTTGATTGCCGGATGAAGGTCGGTCACGGCGGCGTGGGTGGTCGTGGAGCAGTCGGGCGTGATGCGGGGATCGTTCTCGCCGTGGACGAACAGCAGCGGAAGATTTCCGAGATTCGGCAGACCTGCTTTGACTTCTTCGTTGCACTGGCCTTCGCCCATTAGCGAAACGACGGCGGCGAAACGGTGAGGCCAGAGAGTGGCGAAGTAGAGCGCACCGGTTCCTCCGTTGCTGAAGCCGGTCAGGTAGATTCGATCGCGGTCTACGTTGTAGCGCTCGAAATTGCGTTGAAAGCCGAGACTGATGCGTCCAGCATGGTCGGCGGCCACCAGCACGTGAGTCCGAAATCTCGCCTCGACCTGGGTTTGCTCCTCGTTGCTGTGCGTTTGGCGTTGAAACGTGTAGCGGTAGATCAGGTGATCTCCGGGATGAAGATCGTAGCGCCAGGCGGGAGTTTGAGCGGACGCTGCACCTACCGTTGTCCCGCAGGCAAGAACAAGAAGAAACACGGCGACAGCGGCCCCAGGAGGGACCAAGAACGAGGGTACCCCACTCATTCGCGTTTTTTGCGAATGAGTGGGAGTGCCACAATCTCGACTGAGGTCCGCGGAATCGCTGGGCGCGACAGCCCGTGACGACAAGGCGCGTTTTTCCATGTTGGAGTTTCGCTCCCACTCATCGCAAAGAACGCGATGAGTGGGGCACCCGCCCATCACTTCTTGCGCTCGACCAGGAAGCGAGCGAGGTCCTTAAGAGTAGACGCGGCTGCGCCGTATTGGTTAAGTTCCGCGCAGGCCTGATCGACCAGCGCGCCCGCCTTGCGGTTCGATTCGTCAATTCCGAATAACGCCGGGTAGGTTGTCTTCTCTGCGGTAGCGTCCTTGCCCGCGGTCTTGCCCAGTTGTGCGGAGGTCTGGGTCAGGTCGAGCACATCGTCCACGATCTGGAACGCCAGACCGATCGACTGGCCGTAGGTTCGGAGGCGGACGATATCGGCATCCGATGCTTCAACGTACAGTCCTCCGCTGACTACGCTGGCCGTGATGAGGGCCGCCGTCTTCGAGCGGTGAATGTATTCGAGGGTGGCTAGGTCGGGTTTCTTATGCTCGGCTTCGAGGTCGACGACCTGGCCGCCGATCATGCCGTCAATGGTGCCGGTGGCATGGGCGACTTCCCGGATGATGGCAACGCGCGCCTCGGCGGGGCACGCGATCTGCGCCAGCACCTCGTAAGCCTGGGTCTGCAAGGCGTCTCCGGCGAGGATCGCGATGGCCTCGCCGAAAGCTTTGTGGCAGGTGGGACGTCCGCGCCGCAGGTCGTCGTTATCGAGCGCGGGCAGGTCGTCGTGAATCAGGGAATAGGTGTGGAGCATTTCAAGCGCCGCCCCCACCTGCTCGATGCCTGCGGGCAGCGACCCGGTCGTGTGGTTGCGGGGCTCCGCCCCGGCACCACACAATGCCGCCGCGATCATGCGTCCCGCTTCCATACAGAGGATGGGCCGCAGGCGCTTTCCACCGGCAAACACGCTATGCCGCATGGCCTGGTGAATGGAGGTGGGGTGCTGCGTAGGTGGGGGCAGGAGTTGTTCGAGTGCGGCATCCGCGGCGGCGCGTCCCTGCTCCAGAACTTGTTTCAGCATGACATCGAAGTATAACAAGCAGGCTGCACGCAAATGAAAAGGGACGCGCTCAGGCGTCCCTTCTTACCAAATGTTTCCTGTAGAGACGCGGCTTGCCGCGTCTCCCTTTGAGCGAGCAAGAGACGGGGCAAGCCCCGTCTCTACATCAAAAAATCAGGCGGCCGTACGGTGCATGATCCCGCGCAACAAGGAGCTCACTACGTCATCGTTGCGTGGTTCACAGATGTCGGACGCGCCCAGATTCAGCGCTTCGGTCCATAGTTTGTCGTCGGCCAGCCGGTGGGTACCCACAATGCAAAGCTCGGGGTACTCACGATGCAAATGCTCGACCTCGCACGGTCCCGAAGTTTCCAGGTCCAGCACCACCGCCTCGGCGCGATGCCGGGCAACCGCGGGACAGACTTCCTGGTACGTGCGAGCCAAATAAACGGAATTGAAGTGCTGGGATAGACCGACCGCCAGAGTTTGTGCAGTTCTGGGGTCATTCTGGAAGAGGACTACACTAAGTGGTTCCATACATCCCCCTGACGTTACCGCGTTTGCGCGGTGGCCTTGGCTGCGACAGCAATCTGCTACCACAGGCATTATCAGTTCCGAGCGCGACAGCGTTACTTGCGCAACGCTTTCTCGGCCGGGGGCTCGAACGGTTCAGTTTGGAGCTTTCCGTTCTGTTTTAACAGAATCTCGACTTTCCCTTCCGCTTCCTCCAACTGCTTCCTGCAGGTTGCGGAAAGTTGCATGCCTTCTTCAAAGAGCGTCAGAGACCTTTCCAGAGGAACCTCCCCTTTCTCTAGTTCCTGAACAATCTTCTCCAGACGCTCGAGGCATTCCTCAAACTTTACCAATCCAGGTTGCTCCTAGCTCTATTGTAATGCCGATTCCGGTGCAAAATGTCCAGCGAAATTTTTTAATTCCTACAATTTGTTGGGCAGGGTGTTCCCAGAATTACACTGAAGCCGGCCGCTTCGAGCCGAGCGCCTCCAGAACATCTACGGCGGAGGTATATCGGCCCTGGGGAGCGCTGATCTGCGCACCCTGCACGCGCTCGCGAACCGCCGCCAGCATTTCGCGAGCGATGGCCACGCCTTCCTCGCGCGCCGCCTCTGGACTGGCGGCCCGGCTCATCCGGTTCAGGATCTCATCCGGCACTGAGACCCGCAGCTCGTTCTTCATGAACTCGGCGTTGCGCACACTGACCAGGGGCCAGATTCCGGCAATAACGGGAATTCGGCAGTGCTCGATTCGTTTCAGGAAATTTTCCAGCAGGCTGAGGTCGAACACGGGCTGGGTCACCACGTATTCAGCGCCCGCTTGCACCTTGTATTCGAAGCGCCGGATCTCTTCGTCCAGGTTCGGCAACCCCGGATTCGCACCCACCCCAATGACGAAGCTGGTCCCGGTGCCGATCGGGTTTCCGCCCAGGTCGAGTCCCCGGTTCAGGTTGTGGACGATATTCACCAGTCCGATTGCATCCACGTCGAACACCGCCGTGGCGTCGGGATAGTTCCCCATCTTCGGCGGATCTCCCGTGATGCAGATCAGGTTGCGAATTCCGGTGGCCGCCGCCCCCAGCAGATCGGACTGAATGCCGAGTACGTTCCTGTCGCGGCAGGTGTAGTGCAGGATGGCTTCAATACCAACCGCCTGTTGCAGGAGCAGCGACAGCGCCTGGTTGCTCATTCGCGCCGACGCCCGCGGGCTGTCAGGGATGTTGATCGCGTCCACGCCGACCGACTTGACGAACTTCGCCCCCTCGACCTCTTTTCGGATGTCGATTCCCTTGGGAGGCACGATCTCGACCATGGTCACAAATTCCCCGGCGGCAATCTTTGCGCCGAGGCGCGAGCGTTCGGCCAGGGGAGCGGTGGCCGGAGCCGACGGCGTTCGACCGGAATGAATCGCCTCGGTAACCGCAGTCTTGCCGCGCGCTTCTCCCACTCGCAACGCCGATTTCATGGCGCGGATATGATCCGGCGTGGTGCCGCAGCATCCTCCGATCAGCTGCACACCGGCGGCCACGAATTTTCGCGTGTAGCTCGCCATGTACTCCGGCGAACAGAGATAGATGTTCCTTCCTTCGACCGAGCGCGGCATGCCGGCGTTCGGCTGCGCGGCCAGGGGCAGGGAAGTTACCGCTCGCACCCGCTCGATCGCATCCAGCATCGCCACCGGCCCTACGCTGCAGTTGATGCCGAGCACGTCGACGTTCCATTCCGCGAGGCGCGCGGCAAAGGCCTCGGGGTCGGAGCCATCAAGACAGTTGCCGTCTTCGTCGATCGTGACCTGGGCGACGATGGGAATCTTCGCATTCACGTCGCGGCAGGCGAGCACGGCCTGGTGCAGTTCTTCGACGTAGCCGAAGGTTTCCAGCATCAGCAGATCCACGCCGCCCTCGACCAAGGCTGCGACCTGCTCGCGAAACGACGCGCGGGCCTCTTCAAATGAAGTCTTGCCCAGCGGCTCAATGCGAACCCCGAGCGGGCCAATCGATCCCGCCACCCAGGCGTCGAAACTCTTAGCCGCCTCCCGAGCCACGTGAGCGCCCGCAACATTGATGTCGCGCACGCGATCCGCCAGGCTGTGGCGCGCCAGGCGAAAGCTGTTGGCGCCGAAAGTATTGGTTTCGACAATCTCGGCCCCCGCCTGCAGATAATCGTGGTGGACGCCGCGGATCAGTTCCGGCTGCGACAGATTCAACTCGTCATAGCAGCGGTTGATAAAGATGCCCTTGGCATAGAGGAGCGTTCCCATGGCTCCGTCGCAGAGGACGGGAGATTGCTTCAGCCGTTCGATAAGGTTTTGCGGCATCCTATTGAGAATACAAGAAGGTGAGGGATAATTGAATCGTTGAAGGTCAAAGGCATTGAATCATTGAGACATTGAACCATTGAGGCATTTGAAAACCTGGAGCCTTCGACTTTCAATACTCAATGTCTTACAGGAGGTCGCATGGGCATCGATATTCGGGGGATGGCTCCGCTGCTGCAAGTGTTCGATATGCCAACGTCCATTGCGTTTTACAGGGATGTGCTCGGATTCGAGGTGGTGAGCACCTCCAAGCCCAGAGGAGAGCGTTTCGATTGGGCGCTTCTCCGGTTGAGCGGCGTGGAGTTGATGTTGAACACGGCTTATGAAGAGGATTCCCGACCGCCGGAACCCGATCCCGCGCGCATTGCCGGCCACGACGATACGACGATTTACTTCGGTTGCCCCGATGTGGATGCAGCGTACTCTTACCTTCGGTTGTGTGGCGAGAATGTGAAGGAGCCAGAAGTCGCGCCCTATGGCATGAAACAATTGTACGTTCGCGATCCGGACGGGTATAACCTGTGCTTTCAGTGGTCAGCTACATTGTGAATTGTGCCGCCACCGTCCGCCGGGAGGTAGTATTATAGTGGCACCTAATAAGGTGCTTCTGAAGGAGCGGCCACCATGCTTGACATCACCAAGGACATCCAATCGCTAACGACCTTCCGCCGCCAGTCCGGCGACTTCCTGAAACAGCTTAAGAAGAGCAAGCGCCCCGTCGTGCTCACCGTGAACGGGAAGGCGGCGGCCGTTGTGCAGGACGCCGCAGCCTATCAGCGCCTGCTCGACCTGGCCGCCAGCGCCGATGAAGAGGAAGGTATTCGTCAGGGTCTGGAGGATGTGAAAGCAGGAAGGACACGGCCAGTGAGGGAATTTTTTGCCGAGTTTGAAGCCAAGCATGGCATACGTCGTTAAGATCACTCCGCACGCCGAGCGCGACTTGGCGCAGTTGTACAGGCAAATCAACGCCGAGTATTCAGACGCGGCCCTGGAATGGTATGAGGGACTCAAAGAGGCCATTCTCAGTCTGGAAAGGCAACCGAACCGATGCCCTCTGACGCGCAAGCTGGACAAACTGAGGCACCTGCTTTACGGCCACAAGCCCCGTGTGTATCGCGTGATCTACCGCGTTTTGGAAAAACAGGAGCAAGTTGAAGTGCTCCACATCCGCCACGGCGCAAGGCGGAAGCTCAAGCCCTCCGATCTCATGTAGGCTGACGGTCTCCATGTTCTGTGCTGCCCCGTCAGCGCGATTTCTTCCTTTGCTATAATCCTTATTCTTGCATCCAAGCAATTATCCGGCACGAGGTTGGAGCCCAGGTTTGAGAAAAGCCCTGATTCTTCTGTTTTTCCTGCTGCCCGCCAGTGGGATGTGGCTGAGCTGCGGCGGCGGTCCCTCCAGCAGCACCACCACCAGCGGTATCAAGAACCGCGCCTTCGTCACCAATAACGTGAGCTCGGGGAGCGGAGCCGCGGGCGTGTATATCGTCAACGCGGACACGGATGTGCGTGCGACCACCTCCCCGATTTCCGTCGGCAACACTCCGGTGATGATGGTGCTCACGCCCAACCGGGCTCAGACTCTGGTGTTCAGCGGTAACGGGACGCAATTCTCCGACAACCAGTTCAGCATCGTCAACAACGCCACCGAAGCGAACGCCGCGCACCTGAGTTTCGGCACAGGGTCGCAGGGAATGACGGAGAGCTTCGTTGTTTCCCCGGACAGCTCCACCGCCTATGTTGCTTTGCCCAATGCGCCGGTGGTGGGGCAGCCTTCTCCCGGAGCGGTGGCGGTCGTCAGTCTGAGTTCGGGCACCGTCACCGCCCCAATTGCCTGCCCGCCGCAGAACCCGAATCCTCCGAACCCGGGTACAATCTCCTGCCTCTGGCCCTCCACGGTGTCCCAGGGATTCAACCAGCCTTACCGCTATCTTTCCATCGGCAACACCGGCAACCGCATCCTGGCTTTCAGCGAGGGCGCGGGTACGGGCCCCGATTCCCTTCCAAACGTTGTTGCGGTGATCACTCCGTCGAACGCCGGAACGACGAATCCCACCGTCAGTTTCGTTACTGGCTTTGACCATCCCGTCGCGGCCTTCTTCAGCAGCGACGACAGTACCGCCTACGTATTGAATTGCGGCGCCGAGTGCGGCGGGACGCAGGCCAGCATACAGCAGGTCAACCTAACGAATAACGCTCTTGTCGGTCTAGCCGCCCCCATCTGCACCGTCGACAACACCCAAACAAAGCAGTGTGCGGGCAGCACATTCCTGGTAGTTGGTCAGACCATGTATATAGCGGGCACGCCATTCTCCGCCGGGGGAGGGCCTTCGCTGTTTTGCTCCGCAGGGACCACGACCACGCAGGCAACCTACTGCGGCATGCTTACGACCTTCGACCTCAACACGATGTCTGTTTCCAACGCCGCACCGATCATCATCACCGACGGATATCATAACCGCATGTCGATGGCCGCCAACGGACAGCTCCTTATCGGCGCGCGCACCTGTACCGAGATCTCCACCGCCGAAACCCGCGGTTGCCTTTCTATCTACAACACGCTGCCCACCACGACGGTGGGGAGCGTTCCGCCCGGTGGTGTTTTAGTTCCACCTGAGAACGGAGACGTGACCGGCATCCAGCCCATCGCCAAGCGAACCGTCGTGTATGTGATCCAGGGCCAGGGTGTCTCCCAGGGTGGATCGCTCTTCATCTACGACGCCACCATCGATGCCTTGGAGAACAACCCGAACGATCCGAATAACCCCGGTCACATCAACGGCCTCGTCGGCAATTTCTTCGACGTCAAGGCTATTGACTTCTAGAACTCGTCTCATAAATGGTTTTGGGAAGGGCACGGCTTCAGCCGTGCCGCTACCGGCCAATAGAAACGAGGGCTTTAGCCCCTGAGGGCCGGACGGCCTGCTCTGAGAACCATTGATGAGACCCGTTCTAGAGTTAGTAAGTCATGGACGACAGGGTTGATTTACTAGAGCGTGCTACTCCAACTATCCGCAAGAGCGTCATCTGTATTTCTGGAGCCCGTATTTTTCAGCTAACCGACTTCTTTCATCGCTGGGTAGAGATGTTATGTACGCTTTCCATCCGGGACACCAGTTCGCGTGCCATCTCCAAAGCCGGCCCAAAAAAGACTTGGGGGCGCTATCGTATTTCGCTCGAAACCCGCAATTCTCACAGTTATGGGTTGCCATCGCGCGTCTCCTCCAGAAGCAATTAAAGAACATGAAACAACTTCTACTAGTATCCTGAGTCTAATATTCGTTGAATAAGTTGTGGTTCTTCCTGCATCTGATATAAGCAGGAGGAACTGCATGGCTCTCGGTCGCCCGCTCTCGCCCCTGACTCTTGCCCCTGCCGAACGACAGCGGTTGTTGGAGTGGACTCGCCGTCCCAAGACCGCGCAGGCGTTGGCGTTGCGCGCCCGCATCGTGCTGCTCTGCGCCGAGGGCCGGAGCAACACCGAGGTGGCTCGCCGAGTGCACGTTGCGCTCGCCACCGTGGGCAAGTGGCGACAGCGTTTTGTCCTTCTCCGCCTCGACGGACTGCTCGATGAACCCCGTCCTGGCACGCCGCGCCGCCTGAGCGACGCCGCCGTAGAACGCGTGCTGGCACGCACTTTGGAAAGCCACCCGCAAGCGGCCACGCACTGGTCCACACGCTCGCTGGCCCAGGCTGCCGGACTGAGTCAGAGCAGCATCAGTCGCATCTGGCGGGCCTTTTCGCTCCAACCCCACCGCAGCCAGACCTTTAAGCTGAGCCGCGATCCGTTGTTCATCGACAAGGTCCGCGATATCGTCGGCCTTTACCTCAACCCGCCCGATCGCGCCCTGGTGCTGTGCGTGGACGAGAAGAGCCAGATTCAGGCACTGGACCGCACCGCACCGTTGCTGCCCATGCGCCCCGGACAAATCGAGCGCCGCACGCACGACTACAAACGGCACGGCACCACCAGTTTGTTCGCCGCTTTCAACGTAGCCAGCGGCCACGTGCTGGGCCAACTGCATCGTCGTCATCGCTCCCGCGAATTCCGCCGCTTTCTCGACACCATCGAGCAGAACGTGCCCGCAGAACTGGACGTACACCTCATCCTCGATAACTATGGCACGCATAAAACGCAGCTGATTCGCCGTTGGCTGGCGAAACGCCCGCGATTCCACCTGCACTTTACCCCCACCTCGGCTTCCTGGTTGAACCTGGTCGAGCGCTGGTTTGCCGAGTTGACCCAAAAACAGATCCGGCGTGGGGTTCACCGCAGCACGCTGCAGTTGGAAAACGCCATTCGCCACTTCATCGACCATCACAACCAGGCCCCGAAACCTTTTGTCTGGACCAAATCCGCCGACCAAATCCTCGACTCCGTGGCCCGCTTTTGTAAACGAACATTAGACTCAGGACACTAGAGTGCGTTTCATAAATGCCTTTCAGCTCGGAGGGTTCGTCCCTCAGGGGCTAAAGCCCGCGTTTTTCCAGGCCCTAAACGGCACGGCTAAACAGGCTGCGGAAAAAGTCGCGTTCCACGCGGCAGCGGCCCTCAGGGGCTAAAGCCGTTGATGAAAACACGCCAGTTATGCAGCGCTGAAGCGCCGCTCCACCCAAAATCAAGCATCGAGTTTTTCCGCAGCCTGTAAAGCCGTGCGCTACCCAAAACCGATTTATGAAACACGCTTCAGGAACTTATACCCTACCGCGGCACCAGCGTCATCTCATGCGCCCGGTGTTGTTCGACCGCGGCCGGTGAGAACGGAAACGCGAAGGTCGAGCCTCCGTACCACGCCGCCCACTGGTCCATGTAATGCGGGCTGAGGAAGATTCCGCTTTCTCCCGTCACCAGGTTCAGCGTGCTGTCGTCAAAGTTCGCAAAGTTCCAGGTCAGCCTTTCGGAAGGCCCAAGTTCCCCGCTCGCCGCTCTCACCGTGAACGCGCTCCCGCTCAACGGACGCGCTCCCGGCCCCGTGAAGCGCCCAATCAACGGAAGCTGGCTGAGCACGGGATGTTCGATTTCAACCGCATGATTTTCTCCCCATTTCCATCGGCTGAGGTTGGAAGGAACTTTCGCGGCAAAGCTCGAGGAATCTTGCGAGGCGGTTCGCGTCAGCTTCACCGCGTTTTCCACCGCCGCCGTCAGCAGGCTCCCGTAATCTGAATATCCGGGCGGCAGCCAACGCGCCGGCTGCTTGGTGAGCACGTTTTCCAGCCAGACGGACGACATCGCCCACCGGTAGCTCTTCCAACTCAGCGCGCCGCGATTGGGTCCATCCTCCGCCGGACCCAGCTTCGGCTCCAGCAGCAACCGCGCCAATTCCTGGCGCGCTTTCGTCTCAATCGTCGGCGCCGCCGCATCCGCCGACATCCGCCCATCCCAGTCGCGCAGAATGTCGGCTGCCCGCTTGGCCCGGTCCGAGGCGCTCGCGGCGTGATCGACCGCATACACGAATTTGTCGGCGCAGAACCGGTCGTACGTCGACGACACATCGAGTTGCAGCGCCAGCATATCCGCCGGAGCAAACTTCTTGCCCGATTCGAGCACGCGGTAGATGCGAGCCGTCCGCCACGGTGCGTCCCATTCTGTGGTGATCGAATATTTGTAGCCGTTGGGAGCAATGCGCCCATTGGCCGACGCCAGAATTCCCGAGGGTGGATCGTAAACATGCGGCATGTCGTCGAACGGAATCCACCCTTTCCACTCGTGCGCATCGTCGCTGCCGCTGACGGGCAGGCTGCCATCGCCTGCCGCCCGGATCGGAATCCGCCCCGTCGCCTGATAACCGATGTGACCCTCCACATCGGCGTACATCACGTTTTGTCCCGGCGCGCCAAAGGTCGAGAACGCCTTGCGAAACTCGTCCCAATTCTGCGCCGAGTTCACGTCGAAAAAGACCTGCCCCACGCCATCCTGCAGCGTCCAACGCAGAGCAATCTTGCGTGTCTCGCCCGGCAGCAAGTCGGTAATGATCGGCCCGTGCCGCGTCGTCACCACTTCGAGCGCCACGTCCGGCTTGCCTTTGACGTGGATGGTCTCCCGCCGATGCTGCGGCTCGACCCATCCTGCCGGAGTCTTGTACTGCCCCTCGGCATTGAACTCCTCGATGAAGTCGTCCTCCACCGTCGGCCCAACGTTGGTGAAGCCCCAGCCGATGCGCTGGTTGTGGCCCACAATGACGAACGGAATTCCGGGCAGCGTAACCCCCGCGACGTCGAAGTTGCCGCTAGTCGTTCTTAAATGCGCCGCAAACCACAGGTTCGGCATCTGGTGGTCGAGGTGCATATCGTTCGACAGCAGCGGCTTTCCCGAAACCGTATGCTGACCGGACACCACCCAGTTGTTCGATCCCGGCCGGAGCGAATCGTCGGAGTATTGAGCCCCGAAAGAGTATCCAGTGCCGGAGGAGTATCCCCCCCAAGCGGAGTATTCAGCCCTGAAGGGGCGACCGAGCTTAGCCCAGCGCTTCAGCGCTGGGAAAAGCGGAACCAATGATTCAAGTCCCGGAGGGACGACCGAGTTCTCCCTGGTAGATCTGTTTTCATAAACCAGCTTCGGGAAGGGCACGGCTTCAGCCGTGCCGTTGACGTCCTGAAAGAATAAGGGCTTTAGCCCCTGAGGGACTTGACGGCCGGCCAGCCCGGAAATCAGCCGCCCTCCACCCTCCGGATCGACCTCTTCGTCGTCATCCTCATCTTCGTCGCTGCCGTTGACCCCAGGTTCCTCTTCCAGCCGCCGCACATCGCCAGGAGGACGGTCGCGCCAGGAAGAATTCACGTACAGGTCCGCCGTCAGTTCCGGCCCCAGCTTCGCCAGAATTTTTTCTCGCGTCAGCGCCGGAGGATTCTTATAGTGATTTAGGTCCTGCACCATGCGCGCGCCCACCAGCAGGGAATCGGTCACCGTCCACGGCCGCGGCTGATACTCGCTGGTGGGGCAGCGCAATAAAGCGAGCACATTAGTTTGGCCGCACATCAGCCGGAATTCCAGCGGCAAGCGGTCGCGATGCGACTCGATGAACGCATTCACCCCGCGGGCGTAAGCGTCAAAGTAAGCCCGATCGCGCGCCGAGATGTTCTTCTCTGCCTCTTCGGCCGCGACGCGCAGCCCCAGAATCCGCTGCTCGCGGTCCATCTTCACCGTGGCTTCGCCGATCACTTCCGAAAGTTCTCCGGCAGCGGCGCGTCGCAGGATGTCCATCTGCCACAACCGGTCCTGCGCGGTGACGTACCCCTGCGCAAAAAATAAGTCTTCGAGCGTAGCCGCCTCAATTGTCGGAACCCCCTGCCCATCGCGCACCACCCGCACCTGGGAAGAAATTCCAGCTACGGAGACCTTGCCATCGAGTTGCGGCAGGGCGGAATGAGCGATCCAGTAGAGCCACCATGTAGCGATGATCATTGCCGCCAACACCAGGCAAGCGGCGTAGTACAGAATTCGGAGCGCGGGATTCCGGCGGCCGACTTCAGGCAGTGTGGCAGTAGCAGACATTACTCAAAGATTGTAGGGATGCGCAGTGCCGGTGACAACCGCGCGCTCCGGCGGGCGCAATTCGTACCATCGACTGGCTCTAGCAACTGTCATCCTGAGCGGAGCAGGGACTTCACGAAGTGAAGCCCCTGCGGAGTCGAAGGACCCCTGCACAACCTAACGTGTCGGCGTTCAACCCGCGTCCAGCAATTGTGCCGCCGCGCCATACCGGATATAACAACATCGTGGTAGCTCTTCATTTAGAACCATAAGAATGCGATTCGCATGGAGAACGAAATTGGAGAACGAAAATGGTTGAGATTGACATCGTCTATAACGGAGAACTACGTTGCCTGGCAACCCACCAGCCTTCCGGCACCGTGCTGACCACCGATGCCCCGAAAGATAATCATGGCAAGGGAGAAAGTTTCTCCCCAACCGATCTTGTGGCAACCGCTCTCGGCGCGTGCATTTTGACTATGATGGGCATCGCTGCGCAATCGATGCAGATTGACTTGAGCGGCACGAAAGTTGTCGTGCGCAAGGAAATGGTGGCCAAACCGCTCCGGCGGATCCGCACTTTGGCCGTGACCATCGACGTTCCCCTATCGCTCAACGAGGCGCAGCGGCAAAAGCTCATCCATGCCGCAATGACCTGCCCGGTGCATAAAAGCATGCACCCCGATGTCCAGATGCCGATCGACTTCCGTTGGGCGTAAGCATGGGACCAACCGCGGGTGTGCTGCCTGTGACAACCCCGCACCCGATCGATGCGATTTGGCTTACGCCGCCGAATCTACTTCAGAGCCGTTGAAGCCGGGTGCTCGGGTTTGAAATCGAACCGGACCCAGTAATCAGCCTGCGGAGGTGGTGCGAGAAAGGCCTGTTTGCTGCTATGGAAATCCCGCATCTTCTGGGCGAGACACTGGGTGAGTGCGCTGATGGCACCGTCGCCCGTCATGTCCTCAATGGTACCTTCTTTGCCGATCTTGACCAGAGTCTCGAGATCGCTGAGATCATTGCCGCCCCCCTCTGCGAGACACGACTGCATCCAGATCTGAAATTTTTCAACGAAGGCGGCATTGTATTTCTTTCCTACGGAGGTACGCAGGTTCGTTTCCACAAATTCTTCGGCGTCACGTTGCTTCGTGATCATAGGTGCGACTTGTTTCGCCCATTGCTTGGCCGATTCGAAGGAGGAAGAGGTCTGCCAGATGTCCTCGCTCCATTGGTCCCCGATTTTAGCAATCATTTTGTACGCTACCAGGATATCCCCAAAGTTTAATGCCATATGGGCGAGTTGATTCCAGTTCTCTGGCGACGAACCATCCTGTTTCTCGACGGCAGCGAGGCCCCTCACGATTCTGGGCCAGGAAAGCTTCAGCTGCTGATCGTTTTCGCAGCCGCAATACAACGTCGCGGCAACCCGGAAATACAGGCTGTCGCCTGCGTCTCCGCCGACATGATCGGCGGATTCTTGTAGGAACTTTTCGACTTCTCCTTCTTCTCCACCCCATTTGGGTAGGATCGAATCAGCATACATGCGATAGTAGTAATAATAAGCGGGCTCAAACTTGATGGCCTGCTCGAGCAGAGCCTGCCTGGCGTCTGGTTCCCAGCTTTGCCCCAGGGCCACGTGTTGCATGGCGACGTACCACTCTGGGTCCTTGTTCGAAAGAGCAGATGCTTGTTCGAGGACCTGCCTTGCTTTGGCGGAACGTTCCGCGAGAAGTTTCCACCCACTTTCGCTCACCGTGTCGGCCAAACCTGAGCCTCGGGCATCCCAGCCGTAGTTGACATAGGATTCCGCCAGTGCGACGCGAGCTGTGATCGACTCTGGCCGCGTGGTCATCCATTGCTGGAGTAACTCCATGTGCGTGCCCCAGTCCTCCTGAGTCGCGTGGAGCGGAGGTTTCTCCAGGCCGCTATAGATAGCGTGGAGCTTCCACATGCCTCCGGGGAACTTCTCTTTATGGAAGCGCACCGAATCTGCGACACAGTCCAGTTGCTCGAATTTCCCGGCTTTGAACAGGCTGGTTATGGTCTTGCTGTAGCTGGACACGGCGTGGATATCGCTGCTGGCGTCGCCGCTTAAACCCGCAGCCTCCGCATCGGTGAGCCCGCACGACGAGAGTTTCGGATTCGGTACGTCAGCGCGGGCGAAGCCACAAACCGCCATCAACAACAAAACAAATATTGGAATGGAATGGAGGCGCCGAAAGTTGAGAAATGGTATGGAAGTAACCGACCAGATCACAGGGTTAACCTCATATGAAGACGCTTTCTCATTTAAAAACCTAGTCGGATTGGAGCAGCTATCAAAGTTACTGCGGGTCATGACCACATGCTTCTGCATTCAGGCGGGTGGCCGAAGTTTCCGGCGGGAACCAAATTGAAAAAGGGTGCCCCACGTTTCGCGGTTTGAAGCTGTGAAAAAACCATCCACAAAGTTAATTGACAGAGTTAGAAAGCGGGGTAAGCTCTGGGCATGAGCGAGCCCTTACTGCGCAGGATCAATCGCGAGCAGATGATGTGGCGGGCCGTCGACGTGGAACAGTTGATCGGGGAAGATCATCCGGCGCGGGCCATCTGGGAACTAGTCGGGCGCTTGGAACTGGATGGTTTCTACGCGAGCATCGAGTGCAGCGAAGAAGAAGGCGGGCGACCCGCTTATGATCCGCGGCTTTTGATCAGTTTGTGGATTTACGCCTACAGCCAGGGGATCGGGTCGGCGCGGGAGGTGGCGCGGCGCTGCGAGTGGGAGCCGGCACTGCAATGGCTGACGGGATGCGAAACCGTGAACTACCACACGCTGTCCAGTTTCCGGGTGGAGTATCGGGTGGAGTTAGACGAGTTATTCACGCAAGTGCTGGGGCTGATGAGTGCGGAAGGACTGATCACGCTGGAGCAGGTGGTGCAAGACGGAACCAAGATCAAGGCCCAGGCGGCGAGCGACAGCTTTCAAGGCGAGGCGAAGATTGCACAGCACCTGGAACGGGCGCGGCGACGCGTGCGCGAGATGGGGGACCCGGATCAAGAAGAGGGACCGGGTCGGGTGGAACAGGCGCAGCGGCGAGCGCGACGCGAGCGGCAACAGCGGCTGGAGCGGGGACTCGAAGAGCTGCAGAAACTGCGCCCCAGCAAGCCGCGGGCGCGGGTCAGCGTGAGCGAACCGGAAGCCCGCCGAATGCGGCAGGCCGACGGCGGCATCGCGCCCAACTACAACGTGCAAATCGCGGCCGACGCCGCGCAGTCGCTGATCGTGGACGTGCAGGTGACCCAGGCCGCCAATGACAGCGAGCAACTGGCGCCTGCCGTCGGACGCATCGCCGCACGCCTGGGCCGCAAGCCGCAGCAGATGCTGGCCGACGGAGATTACACCAACCGTCGCAGCATCGAGGCGATGGCGGAGTTGGACGTCGACTATGTAGGCAGCCTCCGCAAAGGCGGCGCGGAGAAAGACAACACCGGCACTGGACGCTTCACCACTGCGGTCTTCATCTACGATGCCGAGCGCGACCACTATGTTTGCCCCGGAGACAAGCACCTGCGCTACGAAGGCCGCCACAAACACAAGTCGGGAAACTTTTTCTACCGCTACGAAGCGCAGGCCTCGGACTGCCAGAACTGTCCGCTAAAACCACAATGCTGTCCGAGCAATCAACATCGTGGCCGCGGCCTGCTGCGCACCGAAGAAACCGCAGCCATGATCGCCTTTCGTAAGAAGATGGCCACGCCCGAGGCGCAGAAACAGTATCGCCGACGCAGCCGGGTGATCGAGTTCTGCCACGCCTGGATCAAAAGCAAACTGGGATTGCGCCAGTTCCACCTGCGCGGCTTGGCCAAAGTGCAAATGGAAATGCTGTGGGCCTGCCTCACCTACAACCTGCAACAGTGGATCCGTCTGCGCAAACTGCAAATCGCAACCGCAACCCCCTAACCCGCCCCCACCCAAAGCCGCGAGACAAAAATCGAGAAATCCCCTGCGCAACCCAAACCACGCTTCCAGTTCCCCCACCACTTTCACCAACCCGCGTTCTTTTCAGGGCTATCCTTAAAGATGGTTTTTTCACAGCTTCGCTTTTCGAGACGTGGGATGCCGCGGGCGTTCTCACCTCGCAACCTCACGCCTGACCTTTTTTCATTACAAACCCATCCGTGAAATCCATTGACTTAAGACCCATCGTGCGCCACCATAGAGATCTGATTGGGGCAGTTTCGAGCCTGTCGACCAAAACGGTCCTCGAAGCTGCCCCATACCAATTTTCAGCGCTCTTTGACAAGTTAAGTTGTTGGTTCTTAAAGACTTTACAAGCAAGTCCTTTAAACCCAAAGACCTGGCGGGAACCTCCTCCTAAGTCTTTGATTCCAAAAGACCGAAAATGGGGGGCACCTATACTAGTTGGTTAGTAACGCTTAAGTAAATATGTAGGGGAAGAAAAGAAAGAATAAACCAAGAGCTCGAAGCTACTAACCCTGAGAGGTCGCAGGCGAGGGAAGTCCGATTGGCACAACCCGATCTCGCCAAGTATCATGTCTCGGAACCTCGGCGCGCATGATCACTGAGAACTGAGAACCGGGAACTGAGAACTGATCTCGGTTTCCGCGCCGCCCAACATGCTGCAGAAACGAATCGACGATCGGCCATCCATCTCGCGCGAGAACATCCGCGAAGCCGAAGGAATTTTCCTGCAGCATCTGCGTCGCGTCGGCCTGAAGCAGACCGGACAACGCAACGCGATTCTGCGGACCTTCCTCGAAACCCACGAACATCTCTCGACCGACGAGTTGCATCGGCTGGTGAAGAAAACCGACCCGCGCATCGGCTTCACCACCGTCTACCGCACGCTAAAGCTTCTGGCCGGTTGCGGCCTGGCGAGTGAAGTTGCCTTTCATGACGGCATCGCGCGCTACGAACACCAGTACAACCGCCGCAGTCATCACCATATGGTGTGCACCGAGTGCGGTGCTTCGGTGGAATTTTTTTCGGAGAAAGTCGGAGAAATCGAACACGAGATTGGACGCAAACACCGCTACGTCACCACCCGCCACACTTTTCAGATCTACGGCGTTTGCGAGCCCTGCCGCAAGAAGACGAATGGACGCCGCATTGTCTAGCCCGCCGAATAGTCCGGAAACGAGTGTGGGAAATAGCCCGGAGAATCGTCCCACGAATCCGGCGCAGCCTTCGGCCAAGTGTCCGCATTGCGGCACGGCGATGCCGGCGAACGCGGCGTTCTGTCCGGGATGCGGATGGTCGATGGCGCCGCTTCCTCCGGCGGACCGGGCGGTTGCGGCGGTTGCTTATCTCACCTTCGTTCCTGCCGCGGTGCTCCTGTTTCTGCCGGCATTTCGCAACCGCCGTTTTGTCCGCTTTCATGCGTGGCAAAGCGTGTTGCTGTGGGGAGTGTTTTTCGTTTTGACCATTGCCGCGCTCCTGCTTTCGAATGTCGCTTTCGCGATGCTTTTTCTTTTGTTCGGAATTCTGGCCTCGCTGGCCATGTTGTTCCTGTGGATGGTTCTGTCGCTCAAGGCATGGCAGGGCGAACGCTTTGAATTGCCGCTGTTCGGGGAACTGGCGGCGCGGCTGCGGTAGGGCAGGTCTCAGGTGTTAGGTCTTAGGTCTCAGAAAAAATAGAATCGGGCTGTTCACTGTCACGGGTTTCCTAAGACCTAAGACCTAAGACCTAAGACCTAAGACCTAAGACCTAAGACCTAAGACCTAAGACCTAGGACCTTGCCGTTAGACATTCTCGCCGTCATCGTTCAAAATAACTGGTTCCCTAGGCATCGCACTTTTATTTCAGGAGACCTCATTGACCCAGCTTCAGCGCGTTAAGATTAGCGCTCTCGGCACCTACGTTCCGCCCCGCCTTCTCACCAACGCCGATCTCGAAAAACTTGTCGACACCAATGACCAATGGATCATGGAACGCGTCGGCATCCGCGAGCGTCATCTCGTCGACAAAGGGGTTGCGACCAGCGATCTTGCCGTGGAGGCGGCGAAGAAAGCGCTCGCCGAACGCGGTATCGAAGCTTCCGATCTCGATGCGATTATCGTGGGAACGGTCACGCCCGACATGTTTTTCCCCTCCACCGCTTGTCTGGTCCAACACAAGCTCGGGGCGAAGAATATCTGGGGATTCGATGTTTCGGCTGCCTGTTCCGCGTTTGTATACGCGTTGCAAGCCGGAGCGCAGTTTGTCGCGACCGGATCGCACAAGAAAGTGCTGGTGATCGGCGCCGATGTGATGTCGTCCATCATCGACTACACCGACCGCGCGACCTGCATCATCTTTGGCGATGGAGCGGGAGCGGTGCTGCTGGAACCGGCGGAAGACGATTCGGTCGGGCTCATCGACTTTCTGCACGAAATCGATGGATCGGGCGCGTCCTCGCTCTACATGCCCGGTGGCGGAAGCCTGAATCCCTCGACCCACGAAACCGTCGACAAGAAGATGCACTTCGTTCACCAGGACGGGGCAGCGGTCTTCAAGTTCGCGGTGCGCAGGATGGCGTCGCTCTGCGAAGAAATTCTCCGGCGCAACAATATTAAAGGCAGCGATATCGACGCCTTCATTCCGCATCAGGCGAACAAGCGCATCATTACCGCGACCGCCGATCGGCTGAAGATGCGTCCCGAGGCGGTGATCCTCAACATCGAGCAATACGGCAACACCACCGCGGGAACGATTCCGCTGGCCATGGAAACCGCGCGCCAGGAAGGCAAGTTGAAGAAGGGAAGTTTGGTGTTGCTGGCTTCGGTGGGTGCGGGATTCACGCTTGGCGCGACTTTGCTCAGGTGGGCGTACTAGACGCGGGCGGAGACGCGGCAAGCCGCGTCTCTACAATTCACTTTGTCGCCATCGCACCTACGATAGATTCAAAGATCTTGCACCCATCGATGCCGCCGAGTTCCGGTTCGGCGGCTCGTTCCGGATGGGGCATCATGCCGAGGACGTTGCGTCCGGGGCTGCAGATGCCGGCTATATTTTCGAGCGAGCCGTTGGGATTCGCTTCCGGCGTGATTTCGCCTTGCGGGTTCGAGTAGCGAAAGACGATGCGATGGTCGCGCTTCAGTTCGGCGAGTGTGGTCTCATCGCAAAAGTAATTGCCTTCCATGTGGCCGATGGGGATGGTCAGCACTTCGCCCTGGCGGCAGGTGTTGGTAAACGGCGTCTCGTTGTTTTCGACTCTCACCTGCACCGGCTTGCAGACATATTTCAAGCCGAGGTTGCGCATCAGCGCTCCGGGCAGCAATCCCGACTCACACAAAATCTGGAAGCCGTTGCAGATGCCGAGCACCAGTCCGCCCCCGGCTGCAAACTTGCGGACGGATTCCATCACCGGGGAAAACTTGGCAATTGCGCCGGTGCGCAGATAGTCGCCGTACGCAAAGCCTCCGGGGACAATGACCACATCGCAATTTTCGAGGTCGTGCGAGTCGTGCCAGAGAAACGTTGCCTGTTGCTTCGCGACCTGCTTGGCCGTCCAGAAAGCATCGTGATCGCAGTTCGATCCGGGGAAAATTATGACGCCGAATTTCATCGAAAACCTCGCCTGCACTCTATGGTAATACAAGCGTGTTTTGCGGCGAATGTTTCAGAAGAAGCGGGTGACGCCTTCTTCGAGCACGACCACTTTGTCTTTCACGCCAGCCTTCCGCGCTTCGCGCTCCAGCAACTGGAGGGGCTCTTCGATGGGCTCATGCGAGAGGCGGAAGGTTCCATAATGCATGGGCACCATCCAGCGGGCTTTCAGATCGAGAAAGGCCTGGGTGGCGTCGGCGGGGCTGGTGTGGACGTTGCGGAACTGCGGCGGATTGTAGGCGCCGATGGGCAGCAGCGCGAGTTCGGGCGACAAGCGGCGTCCGATCTCGCGAAAGCCGGCGAAGTAGGCGGTGTCTCCGGCGTGGTAGACGGAGTGTTTGCCGCTGCGCAGCACGTATCCGCCATAGCCGCGGTGCGAATCTTTGATCATGCGCGCTCCCCAATGGCGCGAGGGGACGTGCGTAATGTCGAGCGCGCCGTGGCGATAGGTGTTCCACCATTCGAGTTCGACAATTTCTTCGAAGCCGAGATCGTCGACCAGGTCGAACAAATGATGCGGGACAACCAGCGTGGGCGCGGTTCCGGTTTGACGCCGGGTTTGGCGCGCGATGGTGCGCAGGGACTGGCGATGCAGGTGATCGAAGTGCGCGTGCGTTACCAGCACAACATCCATGGCAGGCAGGTCGCGCAGGTTCAATCCCGGCTGGCGCAGGCGTTTGAGAACGAAGAGCCAGCGCGCGAAGTTGGGATCGATGACGACGTTCTGTCCGCCAATTTGCAGAAAAAAGCTGGAGTGTCCGATGAAGGTGACGCCCAACTCGCCGTTCGTGACCAGTTGCGGTTTGTGAGTCTCTCCGGTGCGAGGGGTGACCGCGGAACGCCGCACCAGGCGCGTGAACTGACTGGCTCGCTTGCGCAGCGCGGGATTTTTCAATGAGGACTTTAACATCAGTTCGAACCGGATGATCCCGGCAGTCGGCTGGTACCGCGGACCATTCATCTATTATCGGCTTTGTTGGCTTAACTCTCTAGAGGCTTAGATGCCGCGGAGCCGGACAGCGACGCAAAGCGGCGAGATTGCTGCCGCTGCGTTTTCCGGGTGGTTCATTTGTCCAGTGAACAAAATTTTGTTTTTGTTGACCGCCGCTCTGCCGGTCATATCTAATCCCAATTGATCTCGAAGACTAAGGAGCTTCAGAAATTAACGATTTCGGAGGTCCGGCCCCTAAAGGGGCGGGCAGTTTCTGTGTACTTGTGGTATCGCTAAAGCGATACCCTGATACGAAGCCTTTTGGAGGAATCAACGCCGATGCGCGTCGCTTTTCTTGGCTTGGGAATTATGGGACGGTCGATGGCCGCGAACCTGGTCAAAGCCGGACACGAGGTCGCGGTATGGAATCGGACTGGCGGTAAGGACGTGGAAGGCGCGCGCAGCGCGACTTCTCCTGCGGACGCGGCGGCGGGCGCGGAAGTGGTGTGGATGTGCGTCTCCGACACGAAGGCAGTCGAGGCCGTGCTCTTTGGCCCGGACGGCATGGAGCCAGTTCTGGCCTCGGGCATGATAATCGCGGACTCGAGCACGATTTCTCCGTCGGCCACGCTGCGCTTTGCCGAGCGCGTGAAGGCGCGCGGCGTCGACTATGTGGACGCTCCGATGACGGGCTCGAAGATCGCCGCCGAAGCGGGCAGCCTGATTTTTATGGCGGGCGGAGACGACGCCGCGTTCGCCCGCCTGCAGCCGCTTTTTCAGGCGATGGGGAAGCAGGTCTTCCACATGGGCGAAACCGGCAAGGGACAGGCCACGAAGCTGGTCATGAATCTGCAGATTGCGCTCATCTATGAAGGCTTCGCCGAGGCGCTCACGCTGGCCGCCAAACTGGGCGTGGACGTGGAAAAGCTGTTGCCGCTGGTGCAGGCTTCGATGGTGCGATCGGGAGTGGTGGACTACAAAGCTCCGTTCATTCTGAAGCGCGACTTCTCGCCCAATTTTCCGCTGCGGCTGATGCTGAAAGATATTCGCCTGGCGCTCGAAGCGGCCAAGGAATCGCGCGTGCGGTTGCCGGGACTCGAAGCCGTGGAAGAGGTGTACGACGTTGCGGCCGAGGAAGGGCAGCAGGATCTCGACTACGCGGCGACGCTTACTTTGCTGGAAAAATGGGCGGGCGTGGAAGTGAAAGGCGGGGCGTAGAGAACACTGCCCGAAATGGTGACTAGCGGTGTCTAATTCAGATGGCGAGGTTTCGGCTCAGCAATTGAGATAGCCGCCGGAGTCGGCCACATCGACATTCTGTGAAACAGCCACTTTTCATTGTCGGAGCCGTTGCGGGGTACTCGCTCCTTGAAACGGCACTCCTACTGATTTACCTGCTGCCGTCTAGATCATATTCCATCGGAATGCGCGGTCCGCTCTTGGCTATTGCTCAGCTATTCACCATCCCCGGTATGGCTGCGTTGTTTTCGCTGATCCTGTATGGGTGGTATCAGTGGAAACGAAGGGTGACGTTTCGCTTCATTGCCGTGGCTGGATTTGTTCTGCTGCTAGTCCTAATAGTTAGCCCCTTAGGTCTGCTCGCGAATATCCTAGAAGCGAGAGGCATCGATCCAGGCAGTTCAACCCTGTTCTCGACTGCCGCTATGTTGTGCACGATTGCAATTTTGGTGGCGGTGCCGATCCTGCTGTTCTTCATCAATAGAAAAGCAGGGAAGCGAAGTGTTGAACTCGAATCGTCTAGATGGCTGGCTGAACGCAAGGCGGGGATTGGTGCTGTCGAACGAAAATGGCGGGAGCGAGCGATCCGGTGGTCGCTTTGGATTCCATCACTGACGGTGTTGGCGGTGTTCTCGTTTCTGCCGGAGACGTGGGGATTTATGAGTCACCTACAACAACCCTCAGCGGTTCGGTTGCTTGGATACGAAACCAGAGTTCCCGGATACGAAATCAGAGTCCCTTTGTCATGGACGATATCGTTCCAGGGTTCAAACTCGATGACTGGAGCGTCATGGGTGTTCGGCTGGGCAGCCCGCGGTCCTGGTTTCGGGATTAGACGATATCTCCATCCCGGAGACCTTCCCTTTTCAAGCTGGTCTGTCGAAATTGCTGAGTCCGACAAACAAAGCGCGGAATTCGGGCGATCGAGTGGCAACGGCGGCGCATCGCGCCATGATTTCCAGATTGGCAAAGGGAGACTGACCTGTTTTGAATCCCAGACACCGCGTGCGCGATGGCTACATTCCAGTGCAGAACCACTTGCTTTCGTTGAGTGCTCCGGTCCCGATCGGCTGCGGGCAAGTTTTATGGGAGAGAAGACTCACCTTGCAACTTTTTATGCGATGCTGGAGAGCATAACGCCAGCGCTACCACTTGAAATAAAGTAAGAGCGATAGTAGGCTGCCGAGCTGCGCTCGGCTTGGACGGGCGAGCCGCCCGTCACCACACTCAACCCCTTCTACTTCTTGGCGAACGCGCGGACGTAATTCACCAGATTCCAGATTTCCTCATCTTTGGCGCGGTCGCCTTCGGGGGGCATGTCGCCTTTGCCATGGCGGATGGTGTGGAACAGGTCGCCGTCGGTGCGGTTTTTCAACGCGTCGGGATTGGTGAAGTCGGTGACGTTCTTGATGTCCGACGCCATGTCGCCCTTGCCGTCACCCTTGTCGCCATGACACATCGCGCAGTCGATCACGTACACTTTCTTGCCCTTGTTGAGCGATTCCTGCGTCGGCTTGACCGGATTTACTCTTGCGGAATCATCGGGCGCGGCCTTGGCTTCGGGGGCGGGCGCTTTGGCGGGAGGCTGGTCCTTCTGCGCCCATAACACGAACACAAAAAAGAACAACGCGAGCGCGACCAATAGAGCTGCCTTCAACGTTTCTCCCTGCTCCCATTTCTTTTTCAACGCACACCTCCTGTTCGCAAACATTGATCGAACTGCTAAAGATACTCCACCGGGCGGGAACGTGCACGAAAAGGATGCGGGCGAGACGGAGCGGGGAATCACGGATGACATTGCCCGCGAGGATGGCTCTTTTATCACTGTTTTTCACCACGGAGGCACGGAGTCACGGAGAAAAGCAATTCTTGGTTTCCCCGGTCCAGGCTTTCTCCGTGTCTCCGTGACTCCGTGGCAAACGGTTCTCTTTTTCCGGATTACGCTTGTAACCCCTTTAACCAGCGAGGATTACAGAAGTATTACAAGGCGTTCCCTCGACTCTTGCTATTGTCTAATCAAGACTTCAGCAGAACGGGTGTGGGGAGAAAAAGACAATGAGTCAGACAGTGCGCGAGACCATGAGCGAAGCTGCGGGCTGGTCTATGACCGACGCAGTAGAAGGTTCCAGCCGCAAAGACCGGGCGAGCCGGGATGGATTCAACTGGGTCACGGCGATCTTCATGGGCCTGTTTCATGTGGGCGCGGTTGCGGCGTTATTTTTCTTTACCTGGAAAGCATTCTTCGTCGCCATTTTCTTATGGTGGATTTCGGGCAGCCTGGGAATCGGGATGAGCTATCACCGGCTGCTGACGCATCGTGGATACAAGACGCCGAAGTGGGTGGAGTACTTCCTGACCTGGTGCGCGACGCTGGCGCTCGAAGGCGGGCCGATTTTCTGGGTTGCGACCCACCGAATTCATCATCAGTATTCGGATGAGTTGGGCGATCCGCACTCGCCCATCGACGGCAAGTGGTGGTCGCACATGGGATGGATCCTGATGGGAAAGTCGATGCATCACGACACCACGACCCTGGCGCGTTACGTGCCCGACCTGACCAAAGATAAAGTTCACGTCTGGCTGACCAAGTATCACTACACCTCAAACATGATTGTGGGCGTCATTCTTTATGCCATTGGCGGATGGCCGTGGCTGCTGTGGGGAGTGTTTGCGCGCGTGGTGGTCGGACTGCATTCTACCTGGATGGTGAACTCGGTCACCCACATCTGGGGATCGCGGCGCTTTGCGACCAAAGACCTTTCCACCAACAACTTCGTGGTGGCCGTACTGACCTTTGGCGAAGGCTGGCACAACAATCATCATGCGCATCCGGTTTCGGCTCGTCACGGCTTGACGTGGTATGAAATTGACACGAACTGGTATTGCATCTGGGCTCTGAAGAAACTCGGACTGGCGCGGCACGTGTATAAAGTTACGCTCGATAACCTGCCGCCGAAGCCGGCTCTGGTGCGGGATGTGAAGGCGGGGGTGTTGGCCCCGGCTGCCGGGAACGACTGAGAAGCAGGTCGCAGGTGTTAGGTGACAGGTTTCAGGAAAGGCTCTCGAATCAGCCGGGTTGGCCGGCGTCGGGAGCCTTCTTAGTGTTCGCCTGTTTACAACATCTACGAAACACTCGGTCGTCAGTTCTAAGAGCCCACCTCTGGGCTGGTCACTAGAACTTACCGCTGCTCGGGTGTAAAAGAGTAGAAGTCATGAAGACCTATCGTGTCACACCCGAGCTGGCTGGCTTCACCCGTGAGCGCATATTCCTGAGAGTTTTGCTTGCGGCAGGGGTGTTTGCGGCCCTCGATATGCTGCTTTGGACACCATGGTCTTCCTCGACACACCTGTTAAGGGATTTCAGTAGAGCGGTCATCTCTGGCGCTGTCTTTGCCTTGTTGTTCGTCCTGCTGTACGTCAAACGTAGTCTCGCATACGAAGTAACTGTCTCCGATGATTGCATTACCTCTGTACACCCATGGTTTGAGCGGTCTGTCCGAAAAGACGAGCTTAAATCGGTTTGGGAAACTCACGGTAATGTCTTTATCGCTCCCGCACTCCGCATTTCAAAGTATGGACGATTCGGAACTTGGTTTTGGGGCGGAATCTGGATTCCCATAGCACTTCCAGGATACGAAGTCATCAGGGATTTAGCGTTAAGCTGGAAAGTTCGTTGAGTGCGAGTGCTTTAGGTTCGACCCTCGCGACCTTCTCTTCTCCCCCCGGACTCATGCAAAATGAATAATTGTTGAAATATCCCCATTGCCTAACAGCCTCTGGAGACCTCCTAGCCCTCGACCCCTGACTCCTAAGACCTGACACCCGCCCCCTGCCCCGCTACAATCTCTCTGTGCGAATTTCCAGCCGGCGCAAAGCGATCGCCTTCTTTCTGACCTTCGGCGTTTGCCTCGCCGCGGTGGCCTTTGCGGTGGGCAGCGGCTGGATTATCCTCAACTGGCGTGAAGGCATCAGGGTCTTCCTCGGCATCATCTTTTTCGGCGCCATCATCACGGGCCTCGTTCTGAACACGATCTTTCTGGTCCGCGAGATTCGCCGGAATGAGCAGCATGACAGCTTCATCAATGCGGTGACCCACGAACTCAAAACGCCGATCGCCTCCATCCGGCTGTATCTTGAAACCCTGCAGCGCCGCGAGGTCGATGAAGCCCGCCGCCGAGAGTTTTACCAATTGATGCTGGTCGATACCGAGCGCCTCATGGGCACAGTGGAGCAGGTGCTTAAGGCGGGCGCCAGCGCCCAGAAGAAGGCTTCCGGCCAGCGTATCCCGGTGGACTTCAACACGGTGGTGCGCGAATGCGTGGAACTGGCGCGCACGCGACATCACCTACTACCGGAAAATCTCGATTATCACGAATCTTTCCTGCAATCGGGGCCGCAATCGGGGCCGCAATCCGGCGGCGCGCGCGTACTGGGCGATCCCGACGAACTGCACACAGCGGTTACGAACCTGCTCGACAATGCTGTCAAGTACTCGCCCGGCGGCGTACACATCGCGGTTGAACTGGATGCGCCCGACGAAGAACTCCTCGTGCTTCGGGTGCGCGATCGCGGCGTCGGCATTCCGCAAAACGAACTGAAGCGAATTTTTAAACGCTTTTATCGCGTCCGCCAACGCCCAAGAGTAAGAGGCACGGGACTGGGCTTGTTCATTGTGCGTTCGATCGCGCGCAATCACGGCGGACGGGTGTTCGCGGTCAGCGAGGGAACAGGGAAGGGAACAACCGTGACGCTGGAATTGCCGCGGGAAGTTTCGAGGAATACGGCATGAGCCGCGTGCTGATTGTGGAAGATGAGGCGCACCTGGCGCAGGGCTTGCGCTTCAACCTGCAAGCCGAAGGGCATGCCGTGGAAGTTGCCGCCGATGGCGAGACGGCCCTGGAGAGGCTGGTTGAAAAGCGAGAGCGCTTCGACGTCGTGGTGCTCGACGTGATGCTGCCGGGTAAGAGCGGCTTCGATGTTGCGGCCTTGCTGCGCGAGAAAAAGAACTATGTGCCGATTCTGATGTTGACGGCGCGCGGGCGTCCCGAAGATGTGCTGCAGGGATTCGCGTCGGGCGCGGATGATTACCTGCCGAAGCCCTTCGAGCTGGCGATTCTGATGGCCCGCCTGGAGAGCCTGCTGCGGCGCAGTGGGTGGATGAAAAACGCCGGGATGAAAGACGACCAGGCCAAAGACGCTCGCCCGGCCGGCCGTGGGACGACGGGGACCGCGCGGGTGGGCGAGCGGGAATCTGGAGGCGACAGCTTCAGTTTTTGCGGCAAGTCGATCGACTTCGCGGAACTCGAACTGCGCACACTGGGAAATACGATCCATCTGACGGTAATGGAGGCGGAGTTTCTGCGCTATCTGGTGCGCAGCGAAGGCCGCGTGGTGTCGCGCAAGGCAATTTTGGAAGATGTGTGGGGATTGCGCGAAGATACCGATACCCGCGCCATCGATAATTTTGTGGTGCGCCTCAGGCGGTACATCGAAGAGGATCCATCGCAGCCCAAGCACCTGCAAACAGTGCGCGGAGTGGGCTATCGGTTTGTGGCGGAACCGGAGTAGGGAAGTCACGTCTGGCTTCTGGGGCCCACGGGTGGCGCGAGCGGAAGTGAAGGCTCCTTGGACACTCCTACTTGGACACTCCTCCTTGGACAGTCAATGACAAGAACGGAGTTCAACATGATTACGCGAATCTGGCATGGCGCAACCCCGGCAGCCAAGAGCGACGAATACCTGAACCTGATGCGAACCGTTGCCCTCCCGGATTACCGCGCGACTCCCGGCAACCAGGGCGCTTACGCGCTGCGCCGTATCGAGGGCAACACCGCGCATTCCCTGATGGTCACGTTCTGGGAGTCCGAGGAGGCGATCCGCGCCTTCGCCGGCGACGACATTAGGGTGGCGAAATACTACGACTTCGACAAGGATTTCCTGCTCGAACTGGAGCCGTGCTCCACGCACTACCAGATGTACGACCGCTAAACCCACGCGCAGAATTTTGGGCTCTGAGTGAAATTGATTCCATGACAAAGTCGGCTCCCGTACCCGAGTAAACTTTGGCGGTGCAAACCAACCAAAAAGGCTCGGGAGACAAGGAGCCGAACAATGATGATTATAGGATGCGATTACCACCCGAGCTTCCAACAAATTGCTTTTGTGGATACCGAGACTGGGGAGCTGCAAGAGCGGCGACTGCAGCACCGTGAGGAAGCGGAGAAGTTTTACCGTGAGCTCGCGGCACAGGGGATGAAGGTGCGTGTGGGGATAGAAGCGAGCGGACACGCTCGCTGGTTTGAACGACTGCTGTCAGAGCTGCAGTTTGAGCTGTGGATCGGAGACGCCGCTGAGATCAGTACGAAGCGAGTACGCAAGCAGAAGACGGATCGCCAGGATGCGCAGCTGATTCTGCAATTGATGCTGGAAGATCGCTTTCCCCAGATCTGGGTACCGAGCTGGGAGAATCGCGATCTGCGGCAACTGCTGTGGCATCGTCATCGGATGGTGCAGGCGCGCACGCGAATCATGAACCAACTACAAGCCGTGGCGCTGAACGAGGGCCTACGCTCGAAGAAGAGGTTGTGGCGGGAAGCCGGACGGGAGCAACTGGAGGGGTTCCGGTTAGCCCCCTGGGCAAGCCAGCGCCGGCGCGACCTGCTGGAGTTGCTGGACCGACTGAACCCGACGATCGCGAAGCTGACGCAGGCGATTGAGCAGGAAGTGGAGAAGTGTCCCCCAGCACAGCAGTTAAGAACTCATCCCGGAGTGGGCCCACTGACCGCCTTGGCCTTCGTGCTGATTATCGGGAGAGCGGATCGGTTCCAGTGTGGCAAGCAGATCGCGAGCTATCTGGGACTGGTGCCGTTGGAGAAGTCGAGCGGGAATCAGCGCCGGCTGGGACATATCACGAAACAAGGGAACTCTCTACTGCGTTTCCTGCTGGTGGAAGCGGCGCAAGTGACGGCGCGCAGCCTCCCGGAATGGCGCAGTAAGTATGTCCACCTAACCATGCGGCGAGGGCGGAAGATTGCCAAGGTCGCCATGGCGCGGAGACTGGCGGTTCGTTTGTACTGGATGATGCGCAAGGAATGGAATTACGGGCAGATGAAAAAGTTCGGTTCGCACGCGGGACAACCCGGATCAGGCGATGGTGTGAAGTAGAACATCGAGAAATTGAATGGGTATCCCGCTCCCCTTCACCGGGGAGTTCGAATTAACAATCATGATCGACGTTGTGACGGAAGAGATGCATGGGTCGGACTGAGTTCCTGACTTGAAACTGATTGCGAGCGAGCCTTGGTTGGATCGGCACATTTTCAACTAGAGCGAAATGGCGCGCTCTTCGGAGTGCACGGATTAGTACGCTCACAAAGTACTTGACACCGCCGACTTTGTCAGAGACGCCTGATAGCGACAGTTGAGAAAGCGCAACGAATCAGTGATGGGAGTCAGGCAGCTTTGACCTTTTGTTCCACGCTCCTGATCATCAATTGCGACCGAGTAGATCGAAGCACGTCCTGGATGCGAACGATTGCTTCATCAATTCGTTCTTGAGCATCGGGATCAAACGATTTCGGAGTCGCGGACACCTCGTCTCGCATCCGGTACAAACCTGCCAGCACGTACTCCGCTTCATCGATCTGGCGCTGCATGAGGCCGGTATGGGGAGACTCTGTAAGGATCGCGGTGACTAGTATCACTTCCAGCCGTGACGGGGACCTTCCCGGCGTCGGAGGTCAATGAGTGAGATCGCCTGTGGGTGTTGAAAAACTCTTTCAGGGAATTTCAACAACGAAATTCGTTCGTAAGTTATTGAATGTTCGTTCGCGGTAGACGCTAGAATTCGCTGAAATTACTGCTTTGGTTCCTTTTTCAACAGCCACGCCTGTTAACAACAGTTGACGAGGCGAGCATAATGAAGCAGAGGGTCCCCGTCCGCAAGAAATGCCGAGTCTCACTGCAGCCCTTCCACCAGGTAAAGATCGGAAAGCAACCGGCGATAGCCGTAAACGTAGGATTTGCCGTCGGGCGTGGGAAGAACAGGGCCAACAAATTCAACTCCGGATGGATCGGGAGGCATGAGTTCTTTCCAGAGAGTCCGATTTCCAGTGGCAACATCCAATCGGTACACCTTGGATGGCAAATCACCACCCCGGTACACGTACAAGGAATGGCCATCCGCAGTCCATGCGACTGGCACCTCTCCCGGCTGTAGTCCTTTAATCGGCTGAGGATCGCCGGAAAGAATGGGAAAGAGATAGCCCTTTTCGTCCGGACCGATGGCCGCGACTTCGCGGCCGTCGGGCGATAGTGCGAACGACAACCCGTTCGTTCCCTCCGGTGCGACGGCCACGATCTTGTCATCCTCGATGTCTTGCACGTAAAGCCGCGACCCGCGATTCGACTCGGTGCCCGATACCAGAATCCGTTTACCGTCAGAGAACCAGCAAGCGGAACCGTGGACAATATTGTGCCCCGGCAAGGGCTTGGGCTCGCCCGGCCCAGTGGGGAGCAGGAACAAATCGGCCTGGTTGTCGCCACGACTGGAGAGAGCCCACTTACCGTCCGGCGACAACGCCAGGGAAAGGCCATCGCCCAGGCGAACCGCAGGTGAGCCGTCGGTCTTGCGGAGATACACGGCATAGGTTGGTCCGCCCGCCTCGCCTTCCTCGCGGAACAGAAGCGTCTGGCCGTCAGCCGACAACGTCACCGGGTAAGACCAATCCAGCCAGGTAAAATCATGCTCCGTCGCATCGGAAGCGCGGCGAACAATCAGCCCTCGTCGCCAGCTATCGCGGGCGAGCAGAACCCGTCCATTCGGCAACACGTCCTGCAAGGTAAGGTCGGCGGGCACCCGCGCTACGAGCCGCTCCTTTCCGTTCAACGGAACAGCAAACACAGACCGGTCGATTCCGATCACAGTCGCCGTAACCCAGACCTCGTCTCCGCTGGGCGACCAGGCCAGCCCGACCGCGCCACCTCCGTAATTCTGGCTCAACGTTCGATTCTTGCCGTTCATATCGACCAGCGCCACGCTGCCGATGGAATCGCCGGGGATGGGATGATCGATAAACGCGATCATGTCGCCCTTGCGGGAGATGCGAGGATGGCTGACCCATCCGCCGGTTTCGTAGAGCACTTTCCCTGGAGGATATTCGAGACGATTCCGCCCGTTCACATCGCGCACGATTGCGAGCTGCGTTCCGTCCGGAGACCAGTCGGCCCACTGGATGTTCTCCAGTATCTCGCGGGGCGCGCCACCGCCAAGCGGCATGCGGGCCAGCGTTCCCGTATAGACCTGGGACTTGGACTGCTGGCTGTGCAACAGGACTGCCATCTCTCCGGTGGAAGAAATCGCCAGAATCTCGGCCCCCGGAACTCCCGCAGGACGCGATTCGGGCGTACCGAAACGCGTGTTGAAGATTTCAACCGGCCCGCCTTCCCAGGCCGCGCTGTAAACAACCGTCTGGCCGTCGGGCGCGAACCGCGCCATCCGGATGGTGCCGCGACGATAGGTCAGCAGGTGATAAGCCGGTGTTGCTACCGCTACGCCGTGACGCAACAGCAGAAACGCGATCAAGGCCAATGCCGCCACCAGCGCAGCCCCCAGCGCGTAGACGGCCCCGCGGGATCGAGGTTCTGGAATCGCCTTGATCCCTGACGAAGATGCCTTTGCCGCTGCCGCCGTCGCTACGGTGACAGCCGAACTGCTCGCCGGCTCACTCGCGACACTCGACGAAATACGCGCCGAGTCCCGCTCCCTCTTCAGACGCTTCAGATCGGCGCGAACCTCGGCCGCACTCTGATAGCGCAGCTCAATGTCCTTTTCCAGCAACTTCTGAACGATGCGCTCAATCTCCGGGGGGAGGTCCGGGTTCAGCCGGATCGGAGCCGTGGGCGCCCGGTTGAGAATCGCCTCGGTGATGACGCCTTGCGTCTCACCCCGGAACGGGAGCATCCCCGTGGCCATTTCATAGAGCACGACGCCACACGAAAACAGATCGGTGCGCCCGTCAAGTTCTTTGCCGCGCACTTGCTCGGGCGACATATACGCAACTGTACCGAGCGCCGTCCCCGGACTGGTGAGACCCAACGCGGCAGCGTCGACCAGGGTTTGAGAATCCGCGCTGACCGACTTGGGTCTGGCAGCGATTTTGGCCAATCCAAAATCGAGGATCTTCGCGTGTCCACGTTTAGAGACGAAAATGTTTGCTGGCTTGATATCGCGGTGAACGATTCCCTTCACATGCGCCGCGTCGAGCGCATCAGCCAATTCAATGGCGATTTCGAGCAGCGGGTTCAGTTCCATCGGCTGTACGCCGATCAGGTGCTTTAGCGTGGAGCCTTCGAGGTACTCCATCGCGATGAAGGATCGGCCTTCGTCCTTGCCGATCTCGTAGATCGTGCAAATGTTGGGATGATTCAAAGCGGATGCCGCGCGCGCCTCACGCCGAAACCGTTCCAGGGCAGGCTCGTCATGGGCCACCTCGTCGGGGAGGAATTTCAAGGCGACGAAGCGGCCGAGTTCCGTGTCCTCGGCCTTGAAGACCACTCCCATGCCGCCACCGCCGAGCTTTTCCAGAATGCGGTAGTGCGAGATAGTTTGGCCGATCATCAGGGGCAAATCTTACGTGGGTGAACCGGGCAAGTCAATGAAAGGCACGGAGTTGACAGTGCCTCGGAAGGATTGTTGGCGAAAAATCCCGGTTACACTCATTGACCATGGTGTCGAGTGCAAACGTGTTTTACAGCACCCACTCCCGAGCAACTCCCGCCTTTGCTCATACCTCCCAACATCTTTCATCCCGCAGCTCGACAGCCGCTGCGCTATATCGTGGCGGGTTTCATTGCGGTAACATTTGTTCGGGTTGCCGATATGGAGCGCGCGTTGATCTGGATCGGGGGCGATGCCAAGGGCTGGGCCTGCTCCAAATGTCGCTGGAAATTCCCCGTCCCCACGCTGCTTACCGGAGAAGAGGCTAAGGGCGCTTACGACCGCCTGGCCGCTGCGAAGTTTCGCGAACACACGTGCGAGGCCGGAACCAGTTTTTTTGCAGCGGAACCGGAAGCAAAACTGGACACCGGCGTTCCTTTCGTCGAGCGTGCCCGGATGTTCATAAAGCGAGGATACACGCCGAAGATTGCTGCCGACCTTGTGCTTCATGAAATGGAATTCGAAGACAGCAGCAATTCGACGATGATGGAGAAGGCACGCGCAGATGCCGAGGATTTCCTTCTAAAAGTTCGCAAGGGCCTCATCTGAAGGGGGCCGGGTCCCGTGGGCGCGCGTCACGCGCTGGGGTGATGATGATCACAGCGCGCGGGTCGCGCGCCGAATACGCTGATCGCAGTATTCGACGCTCGTCGGATGCTTTACGGTTGCGGATCGCTACGGTCTTTCGTAGGACATTCGGTAGGACCTTCGATAGGACCTTCGGTAGAACCTTCCGCCCGGCACGAATCCTTCGTGCCAGGAAAGGAGGCACGTCATGCTGCTGCTGTTCGGGTTGTTCCTCTTCCTGGTCGGAGCTTGTCTGATCCTGTTGCTGCCGGTGCTTTGGGGCGAACGGATTTTCCACACGTATCGCGAGGGGCGGACGGTGAATTGTCCGGAGACGCAGGCGCCGGTGTCGGTGCGGTTCAATGCCTTGCGGGCCGCGTGGAGCGGATTGGCGGGGCCGCCGAAACTGCGGCTGGCCGATTGCACGCGCTGGCCGGAACGCGCCGATTGCGGACAGGAGTGCATTCCGGATGCGGTCGAGGCCAAGCCCGCGCCGGCGCTGAGTCAGGTTTCGTTGAAACAGGTTTCGTGGCGAACGCCAAGGGTCGTGCATTTGCCCGTGCTGCTGGCGGGCGCGGCGGCGTGGGTGCTGGGCATGGCTTGGCACTCCCAATACCTGTTCCGGCCGCGATGGACGATGGCGCTCGGATTGAGCGATCCGCAGACGCAAGCGCTGGCGCGAATGTTGGCGCCCCATCTGCTGACTGTGGGCGCGTGTGTACTGTTTGCCTACGGCGTGGCGGGACTGCTGCGGTGGCTGGGTTCGCGTACGTTGACTCACGGCGTCGAAGTGGCGGCTGCGCTTTGGCTGGCGATCTTCGCTGCGATCTTCGCAATCGTGACGGCGGTGGCCTCGTCGCGCGTCTTGCCCGATCTGCTGTGGATTGAGGGAGGCTATACCTTGCTGGGAGCGCTGCTCATCGGCGCGATCGTGGGCGGCGTGCCGCGGTGGGTGATTATCGCGGACTCGCAAGAGCGTGGCAGTAGAAGCGGGGGATGATATCACCGCGAAGTCTATCAGTAATCGCGGACAGCACATGAATCATGAATCGACGGCCTAAATAGGGACCATGCCGGAAATTAAACTCATCCTTTGTCCAATTGATTTCTCAGAGTTCTCGGTAAGGGCGTATCGCCATGCGCTATCGCTGGCCGAACACTATCGAGCCAAGTTGGTGGCGCTCCATATCGTAGAGCTATTCCGATTTCCTTCCGTAGGCTTTGCAGCCTCTGCCGGGCTTTATGATGAGTTCTGCCAGGCGGTTCGCGAGAGCGGCAAGGAGCAACTGCAGGAATTCGTGAAGAACCGCACCCACGATGAAATTCAGCCGGAGCTCGAGGTGCACCAGGGAATCGCCTCGGACTCGATTCTGTCGTTTGCGCAAGCGCGGAAAGCGGACGTGATCGTCATGGGAACGCACGGCCGGCGAGGGTATGACCGCCTGATGCTGGGGTCGGTGACCGACCGAGTGATGCGCAGGGCGCCGTGCCCGCTGCTCGCAGTATGTAAGCCGCCGCACGAGTCTGTGGCCGCAGATATGGCCGCGGGGAAAGAGCGGGGCCGCGTCCACCACTTGAGCCGAATTCTTTTCTGTACGGATTTCTCCGAGAATTCAGAGCGCGCTTTGAACTATGCGATCTCCGCGACCGCGGAGTACGACGCCGAGCTCACCCTGCTGCACGTGTTGGAGGAGGCCGCAAGCCCGTCCAAGACGGAAGAGGCCATCGCAGCAGCGACCGAGCAACTCGATAAACTGATTCCACCGGAGGGACCGAAGACCCTCAGGATCAAGACGGCGGTGCGCCTCGGAAAACCATACCGGCAGATCATTCAACTCGCCCTGGAAACGCAAACCGACGTGGTGGTTATGGGAGTGCATGGCCGTGGCGCCTTGGATCTGGCGGTGTTTGGTTCGACAACCTATCGGGTGATGCAGTTAGGACCCTGCCCGGTTCTCGCCGTCCACGTTTGAACCGACAACGGGCCGCGATGCAGACTTTCCTCAGGCCTAAAGCCCGCATTTTTCCAGCCTAGCAGCAAGGCTGAAGCCGCGCCCCACCCAAATCCGATCCTGAAACCAGCTCTAGTGTTGTTTCGCGGAGGAACTGGCCGCCAATTCGCGGAAAAGGCCGAGCAACGCGGCTGCCGATTTTTGATCGGAAAGGTTTTCCAGCGCCACCGTGGCGGTGAAGTGCGGCGAAGTGGAGTTGAAGCGGACGCCCACGAAATCCTTGTCGCGCCAGGCGCCCAGTGCATTGACCACGGGGCTGAGTTCGACGGGCCAGTCTTCCTTGGTGGTAAGAATGACGGGGCCGGGGCGGTGGACGATCCAGGGGCGCGTCGAGCTTTTCGCTCCGCTGTGGCCCGACCAGCGATGACGAATGACGTCGAGATGGAAGCCCGGGGGAAATCCCATGTCGGCCTCGAAGGTGAGCGTTTCCTCCTGCTGTTGCCAGCGGCTCAGGGCCCACTGCACCGGGAGCGGGCGGGGCAACAGGCGAATGGTGAGGCGGGCGTCCTCAAACCAGCGCGAGGAAAGATGTAGAGTGGCCTTCAGCCGCGAGCTGCTGGCCTGCCATCGGAGATCTGCGATGCGGCCTTTTCCCAGGCATGCCGCCTGCACCCACTGCAGCACGCCGGCGGCGCGACGCCGGTTGTAACGGACAAACCAGCCATACCAGAGGAAAGAGAGGGCGAGCGCCACTGCCACGTCGATGAGGATGAAACGCCCCACAATGCCTCTTGGCAGAAATCGTACTTCCATTGGATGCAACTGCGCAAGGGGTGGAAAAGAGAAAAAGTTCTCAGTTCTCAGTTGTCAGTTTTCAGTAAAACCTAAGAACCAGCCGGTTTCCACTGAGAACTGAGAACTTGTTGCGAATGAGTGGGCGGCCTGCGCCCGGGATCTCGGGCGGATTATGAGACCCGCCGCTGTTTCCTCCCTGCTCTTCCGCCACTCACCCGCTACAATGGCGGCGTGCCATTTCGCATCCGGCAATTCCAGAAAGCCGATTTTGAAACGCTGTGGCGGATTGACCAGGCGTGCTTCGAGCCGCAATTGGCATACTCCCGCCCAGAGATGGCTTTTTATATACGCCGGCCCGGGTCGTTTACTCTAGTGGCCGAAGGCGGGGAGGGCAACGGCGGTGCGCCGGCCGCGATTCCGGGTTGCGGCATTCTAGGTTTCATCGTGGCTGAGGCTCGCCGCGCCCGTGGACACATCATTACCATCGATGTAGTCGCGGATGCCCGGCGATCGGGTGTCGGCTCGGCCTTGCTGCAAACTGCGGAAGAGCAGTTGCTGCGAGCGGGCGCGGTCGCGGTGGCGCTGGAGACGCCGGTGAATAATGAACCCGCGATTCGTTTTTACAAGCAGAAAGGGTATTTCGTGGAAAAGACGGTTGCGGGGTACTATTCGAACCAGTTGGACGCTTTGGTGATGACGAAGGAGTTGGCGCGGGCGCCGATTGGGACTTAAAGCAATAACGGATTTCCTGTAGAGACGCGGCTTGCCGCGTCTTGTTGGCGCCGCATCTTCCCTGCACGTTGAAAGAAGACGGGGTAAGCCCCGTCTCTACCGGCAGAAAATCGCGGTGCGAAATGGAAACGGCTTCATGAAGATTGCGATTCAGGGAGAACTCGGATCTTTCAGCCACGAAGCGGCCGAGGCGATGTTGCCGCGGGCGACGGTGGTCCCGTGTGCGCGGTCGCTTGAGGTCTTCAACCGAGTCACGCGAGGAACGGTGGACGGCGCGGTCATCCCGATCGAAAACTCGCTGGCCGGTTCGGTCGCGGAGCATTTCGACTTATTGCTGGGCCGCGACGTGCACATCGTGCGCGAGTTTCGCCTGCGCATCGTGCACAATCTGATTGCGCTGCCGGGCGCCAAACTTCGAGATGTGCGGCGCGTGTTCTCGCACCCCGTAGCCCTCGATCAGTGCCGCGACCTGTTCGCGAAGCATCCCAAGCTGGAGCCGGTGCCGTTCTACGACACGGCGGGAAGCGTGAAGCATGTGGTGGCGGAGGGCTTGCGCGATGCGGCGGGTATCGCCAGCCGGCGGGCCGCCGAGGTGTATGCGGGGAAGATTCTGAAGGCTGGAATCGAGGATGACAAGAAGAACTTTACGCGCTTCTTCCTGATTCGCCGGGGCAAGCCGCGGGCGGCGCGGAATCCGAATAAGGCGAATGCGGAAAGAACGTCGCTGGCCTTCAGCGTAAAGAACATTCCGGGCGCGTTGTTCAAGGCGCTCAGCGTGTTCGCGCTGCGCGACATCAGTTTGAGCAAGATCGAGTCGCGGCCCATGCGCGGGCGTCCGTGGGAATACGTGTTCTTTGTGGATCTGCTGCGCGGCGACGATGAAGCCTCGCGCAATGCTCTGCGGCATCTGGGCGAGGTGGCGGAACTGGTGAAGGTGCTGGGAATTTATCCGGAAGCGTGAAGCAGGGCAGTTTTCCTCCCCGGTCCATCCTCAGAACGGAAAGCGTACCGAGAAAATCGGAATGTGGTTGGTGGGATGGAATGACGTCGTGGCGATCTCGTATCCCGCGCCGACGGTGAAGCCGAGACGACCGGCCAGGTGAAACTTGCCAAGCACGAGGCCCGGCGTGGCGTATAACAAGGTGTGGCCGCTGTGCGAGCCCTGGTAATAGTGGGTGAAATTCAGTTCTGTTTCCGGCCAAATTTTCTTGAAGATTCGGTACTGAAACGTGTTATTCCACGTCAGATTGCGTCCAATCGCCGGCGTGTTCCCGGTGGGCAGGCTGATCCCAAAAGTTCCTTGCACGGCGAAATTTCGAAAGCCCTTTCCGTAAGCAATCGTGGGTGTGATTACCGGATTCAACGTGCCTTGTTCGTATTGCCCCGTGGGAAGACTCATCTGGAGGAAGGCCGTCAAGATGTAGTTCCCGTGCTGCTCGTTTCCAGCGGCGAGTCGATATTTCACGAGGAATTGCCAGTCGCCAAATCCATTGGGTGAATCCGGGTTGTTCACCACGTAGGGGGGCACAGCGACGATAACCTCCACATTTTTTGCCGGAATGATTTCCAGGCCCTTACTTACGCCGTAGTTGTCCGTAACCACACCGCTATTGTGGGTCTGCCATTGAATATCGTAGCGAAACTCCTGCTCCAGCCGCGGAGTCGTGGTGGCGAGGGGAGTGATCCAGTGAGGCTGTGCGGCCTGCGTTTCGGAGACCATGCTGAGCCAGTCGGAAAAAAAACCGTCCTGTGCGGAAGATAACGTAGGGGAAAGACAGACAACGAGGACGGCGAGAAACAGGGCAGCGGAACGCATTCAGCCTCCCAAAGCGGGTAATGGGTAAACGAATTGAAGAGTGTATATGAAATACTGTTTTACTGTCCAGTAATATGCGTTTATATACGGTAACAAAACATTTGGACCGGGCGGGCGGGAAATGCTGGATGTTGACCCTGCTCGTCATTAAAGGTACGATTTCGTTCCGATGCGGAAGAAGGACAAATCCGGACGGAATGCAAATGCTGAAGACTTGCTGCACCTTCGGGACGCGGCTTTACAGCTAGGCGTTAGCTTCCCCACCATCAAGCAGTGGATCTACAAGAAGAAAATTCGCAGCCTCCAGACGGCCGGAGGACATCACCGAATCCCACGAAGCGAGGTTGACAAGCTGCTGTTCAGAACGCGTGGCAGAACCGAGGAAGAACGGGAGCGGGTCGTCCGCCGCTGCAGCGGGCGCAATCAGCTCGTGGGCCGCATCGATTCGGTGCGCATTAGCGGTCTGATGGCGGAAGTAAAGATTTCGATTGGCAGCCAGCAAATTACGTCCATCATTACTGCCACTTCCGTTCGCGAGATGCAACTGAAGCCGGGCCAGACTGCGGCGGCCCTCATCAAGGCAACCGAAGTGATGATTCTCCGTGTGTGATCGGGAGACATCGCCGGTTCTTTCCCCCCGCGCTTCTTGCGCCCGGGCAAGAAGTGCCGCAAGGCTGTCTCCGCAGGCGTACCGACAGCTTCTTTCGTCACAACCCCGTGTGAGGTAATGCACAGCGGGAACCGCGCCTTCGTTCTAGCCTGAATCTGGGTCGCTCTGGCCCGGAGCCTAGGAGGGCTTATATGCGTCGCATGTTTGCTGGGATTGTTATCGTGATGTGCATCTTCATACTGGGCGCGATTGCAGCCGCCGAGAATAAGTTGGGAATTGCAGACACTTATCAAGTGAAGTTTTCCGAGAACGTGCGGGTGGCGGACACGCTGTTGCCAAAGGGGAACTATGAGGTCCGTCATGTAATGGAGGGCGCGAACCACATCATGGTGTTCCGGCAGTTGGGGACGAAGAAGCCGGCGGAGGTACGCGCGAAGTGCACGCTGGTTCCTCTGAGCGCGAAGGCCAGTGAGAGTCGGACGACTTACGTCTTGAATGCAGCCAACGAGCGAGTTCTGCACGAACTGGAGTTCAAAGGCGAGGATCAGAAGCACGTCTTTTAGGAATCTGTGTCATAGCTTGAGGTCGACCGAAAAAGTGGGCCGGACGATGCACAAGCCGCGAAGCGGCGGAACAGGAAAGCCCGGCACGGCAGTGCCGGGTAGGCGGAAGTGGAACCAATCGAGTCCCGCAAGGGACGGCACCTGGGCTATGACACAGACTCTTTAAGGGGAGGCGGGGAACGCTGTAGCGTTGATTTTGGCCGGGGGCGCAGCAGGGAGCGCGTCCCTCGGAAGGACCAGACCCAGTGGGGGGCCGAAACCCTTTTGTGTCTTGCAAAAGGCTAAAAAAGGTCTATAGTTCAACAACCTAGCTCGTAGGCTGCATCTTTTTGCGAGGTTGGTTCATCCAAGGTTGAGTGCAAGTCACTCAAGGAAAAAGCATGAGCAATCCTAATTCTTCCGAGCACACGCCGTACGAAACTACTGAGCGGTCGCTGCCCATTTTGCCGGTGCGCGACACCGTCCTATTCCCCCATGCGGTGCTGCCGCTGACCGTGGGACGGGAAAGTTCGGTGCAACTGATCAACTCGCTGGGCGAGGACAAGACCATCGTGGTGGTGGCGCAGCGCGAAGCGCGCGTGGACTCGCCGCAGCCGTCCGATCTGTACGGCATCGGAACGCTGGCGGTGGTGCACAAAGTCGTCAAGATGCCCAACCAGAGCCTGTTCGTTTTTGCCGAAGGACTGGAGCGGGTGCGCCTCGCCGATTTCGCGCAACTCTCGCCCTTCATGCGCGCGCAGGTAGCCACGATTCCGGAGACGATTCCGCCCAAGGATTCCGAGATTGAAGCGCTGCAGCGCAATGTTCTGACCTTGTTCCAGCAGATCGTGGCCGGTTCGCCGACGCTCTCGGACGAGCTTTCGACGGTGGCGATGAACATTGAAGAGCCGGGACGCCTGGTGGACTTTATCGCCTCGTCGCTGCCGTCACTATCAACAGCGGATAAGCAGGAGGCGCTGGAGACGACCGACGTGCGAGTGCGGCTGGAAAAGATCAATCAGCACCTGGCCAAGGAGCTGGAAGTGCAGCAACTGCGCAACAAGATCCAGTCGGAAGTGCAGGATCGTGTGCAGCAGACGCAGCGCGAGTACTACTTGCGCGAGCAGATGAAGGCCATCCAAAAAGAACTGGGCGAGCAGGACGAAGGCCAGCGCGATACCGAAGAGCTGAAGCAAAAGATCGAATCGGCGGGCATGCCCGACGACGTCAAGAAGGAAGCGTTGAAGGAACTGGGCCGCCTGGCGCGCATGTCGCCTATGGCGGCGGATTATTCGGTCACGCGCAACTACATCGAGTGGCTGGCGATCCTGCCGTGGGCGAAGACTTCGGGGGGAGAGATTGAAATCCCGAAGGCGAAAGAGATTCTCGACACCGACCACTACGACTTGCAGAAAGTGAAAGACCGCATCCTCGACTACCTTTCGGTGCGGCGGTTGAAGCCCAGCATGAAAGGGCCGATTCTGTGCTTCGTCGGGCCTCCAGGCGTGGGCAAAACTTCGCTGGGAAAATCCATCGCGCGCGCGCTGGGACGCAAGTTCACGCGTCTGTCGCTCGGCGGAGTGCACGACGAAGCCGAAATTCGCGGCCACCGGCGCACCTACATCGGAGCCTTGCCGGGGCAGATCATTCAAGGCATTCGCCGCGCCGAGACCAAAGACCCTGTCTTCATGCTCGACGAAATCGACAAGGTGGGGCGCGACTTCCGCGGCGATCCGGCGTCGGCATTGCTGGAAGCGCTCGATCCGGAGCAGAACTCGACGTTCCGCGACAACTATCTGGACGTGACCTTCGATCTTTCCAAGGTGTTGTTCATCACCACCGCGAACATGCTCGATCCCATCGCCGAGCCGTTGCGCGACCGCATGGAGATTATCGAACTGCAGGGATACACGGAAGAAGAAAAAGTCCACATTGCTTTCCAGTACCTGATCCCGCGGCAGATCGAGGAAAACGGAATCACGGCCGAGCAGATTGAATTTCCGGAAGAGGCGGTCAGCCACATCATCCGGCACTACACGCGCGAGGCGGGAGTGCGCAACCTGGAGCGGACCATCGGTACCATCTGCCGTAAGCAGGCGCGCCGCATCGCGGAGGGGAAGACCGAGAAGCTGGTGATCACCCAGGAGGTCGTGCAAGGGTTTCTGGGGGGCATCAAGGTTCGCAGCGAAGGCGAAATTGCCGAGCGCACGAAACGCGCCGGCGTGGTGGTTGGTTTAGCGTGGACGCCTTCGGGCGGCGACGTGCTCTTTGTCGAAGCCAACCAGATGAAAGGCAAAGGCGGGCTGACCATTACCGGCCAGATTCAAGACGTGATGCGCGAGTCGATGCAAGCCGGGTTGAGCTGGGTGCGTTCGAACGCCAAGGAGTTGGGTATCGACGAAGAATTTTTCGCCAACCATGACATCCACATTCACGTGCCCGCGGGAGCGATCCCGAAGGACGGTCCTTCGGCGGGCGTCACCATCGTCACCGCGCTCGTGTCATTGCTGTCGGGCAAGCAGGTGCGTCCGCTGACGGCAATGACGGGCGAAATCACGCTGAGCGGGAACGTGCTGCCGGTTGGCGGCATCAAGGAGAAAGTGCTGGCCGCCAAACGCGCCGGGGTGCATGACGTGATCCTGCCCGCCGACAACAAAACCAATGTCGAGGAAGACCTGACGCCCGAGCAGTTGCTGGGATTGACGACGCACTACGTGAAGACCATCGACGAGGTGCTGGAGTTCGCGCTGCCGAAATCGCCGCACCAGCAACTCCAGGATGCCGAAGAGCGCGAGAAGGTGCTAAGCAACTAGAACCAATTTCCTGTAGAGACGCGGCTCGCCGCGTCTCCCGCCGCATCCAGGATGCCGCCCGCGGAGACGGGGCAAGCCCCGTCTCTACACAAGAGCAATGCCAGCCTCGACATATGGGCTGGCATGTTTTCTGTCACACTCCGTGCTTTTACGCTAACAAGATTAGATCGAGAATTGCCGCAACCGGCTCCTTCCAAATTGGACAAGCCTGACAATTCAGCGTAGGGTTGAAATTGAGTGAGCACTTTTCCTCCTCTTTCAGGTTTCCTGGACTAAGTCAGCTCATCTGAAGTACGCCCCCCTTAGTTCCGACCACCCAGAAGGTTCCCCCATGAGCAGTCTGAAGACTCAAAAACAACCGCAGCCAAAGATCGTCGCCGACCCGAAAAGCTCTCCTGGCAAAGTTGCGAGGATGCCAAACATCGTTCCGTCACAAGACAGGATTAGAGAGCGGGCCTATGAGCTATATGAAGGCCGCGGTCGTGAACCCGGCCAAGACGAACAGGACTGGCTCCACGCCGAGCGGGAGATCCTCAACCGCGAGCGTTAGAGGAGCCACCATGCACCCCCACGCGTGAATCTGCTGGAGGGCTGGAGGCATAGGTATGGATTGTCCAACGTGTAAGGAGCTGGAACGAGCTTTTGAATCTAGACGCCGCAACTACATTGCGGCCCGTTTCGCTGCGTATTATCGCGTCAGCACGGAGCTTGCGGCCTACAAGAACGTCGAGATGGAGCGCGCCAAAAGCGACTTGGAAGAGCACCAGTTGGTATGCGTTTTCGCCGCATCTGGACTAACGGCCTCATGGCTCAACTCTACGCTCGGGCGGCATGCTGAAAGCATTTAGTTGTCGAAGGCGCGTCACGTGTTTAAGGACAGCGCGGATAGTGGATGCAACCAGGGCTTAGCGCTCACAACCCGGTCAATGAGTGCTATGGCGGCATATCGCCAGCAACCGGCACGCGCGCATCTCCTGGTTCAGTCGGTGGGCTTGTGCGTCGACCCTCCCGGTTTTTCATTGCTGCTAAATCCGCCCTTCTGTCGAGTTGTCAAGTTTGCGAATCGCCCGCGCCGCATAACTCACGGCAATACCAGTTGGCGGGCACTGTTGACTCGGGAGAGGGTCAGGTGTACATTGGCCGTCGCTTAGAAGCCTACGGGAAACCTGTCTCAAAAATCCATGGAGGATACGACCATGAAGAAGTTACTGGTGTTAGGACTGCTGGCTGGGCTGCTGGTTTCCGTTCCAGCACTCGCGCAGAATGCCTTTGACGGTACGTGGAAGTTTAATCTCAGCGACGCGCAATTCCCTAAGAAACCCGACGTTTATCTGCTGCAAGACGGCATGTATCACTGCAAGACCTGCGCGCCCCCGATTGATGTAAAAGCGGACGGCGTGGACCATCCGGTCAGCGGACAACCTTACTACGATAGCGTCAGTATCAAAGTGGTGGATGACCGAACCATTGAGGAAATCGACAAGAAAAACGGGAAGACCGTCACCACCTCCAAAACCGTAGTGTCCCCGGACGGGAAGACGGCGACTTTCGAGTTCACCGACAGCAGCAACACTAGCGCCGACCCGGTCACCGGCAATGGAAGCAACACACAAGTGGCCAAGGGCCCGGCGGGATCGCACGCGATTTCCGGTTCATGGGTGACTTCGAAGATAGACACTCTGTCCGATAACGCGCTCCTGGTCACCTTCAAGGTGGAAGGCGGTAGCCTGAGCATGACCAGCCTAACCGGGCAGTCCTATGTTGCGAAACTGGATGGCACGGAGGCGCCCTACAAGGGTGATCCCGGGATCACCAGCGTCTCCGTGAAAAGCATGGGCAAGAACACGATAGAGGAAACCGACAAGCGCGACGGGAAGGCGATCAGCGTCGCGCGTATGACAGTAGCTGCCGACGGCAAAGTCATGACCGCCAAAATCGAGGACAAGTTGCACGGAACCAACAGCCAGTTTACCGCAGCGAAACAGTAGGCTGGCCCAGTGCGGCAAGGCCGCAATGTCTTGCCGCATAACGCACGCTCTGAGGTCGCAGGGTAAAACGACTTAGTCTCCAGCCCTTCGGACCCAATTTTACGAGAGCAGCGCGACTCGCGCAGAGCATAGGACCAGGCTGTTGACGAAATCGGGCGATAGCGCTCCCGACGGGTCAATGAGTGAAATGGATATTTCGACAGTTGCCGTTTCGTTCCGTTTCGTAAACGCCTCGAATCGGATTCTCTCGCTGCGGGCACCAGCGAAGTCCAGTTGCTTTCCCGTCCACACTCAATAAATTTCCGACCGCGCCGCACGCGTCATCAGCTTTTCGATGGCCTGCTGCGGTGCCTTGCCGTTTTCGAGGATGGCGAACATCTGCTCGGTGATCGGCATCTCAACGTGCTTCTGGCGCGCCAATCCCATCGCCGCTTTGGTGGTGAAAACGCCCTCCGCGACTGCCCCATGCATGTCCGCTATGATGTCGGGCAACTTGCGGCCCTTGCCCAGTTCCACCCCGACGCTGCGGTTGCGCGAAAGATCTCCGGTGCAGGTGAGAACCAGATCGCCCAGCCCAGCGAGTCCAGACATGGTCTCGAGGCGGCCGCCGCAAGCCACGGCCAGGCGCGCCACTTCGGCGAGCCCTCGCGTGATCAGCGCCGCGACCGAGTTATGGCCGAGGCCGAGACCATCGCATACGCCGGCGGCGATGGCGATGATGTTCTTCAGCGCACCGCCTAACTCCACCCCGATCACGTCGTCGTTGGTGTAAACGCGAAAGCGGGAATCGTTGAACGCCTGCTGCACGGCGCGCGTCACTTCTCCGTCAACCGATGCCACGGTCACCGCGGTCGGATCGCCGCGCGCCACCTCTTTGGCGAACGACGGCCCGCTGAGCGCCGCCACGCGGGCCGTGAACCTGCGGCTGCGCAGAACATCGCCAATCACTTCCGTCATGCGCAGCAGAGTTCCATCTTCGAGTCCTTTGGTGCAACTGACGAAAAGCATCTCCGGGCGGAGCGCCGGCGCCATGCGTTCGAACAGAGCTCGACAATGCTGCGAGGGCATCACGCTGACGACAATCTCCGCGGCGTCGAGGGCGGTGTTCAGGTCGTTGGTCGCGTCAATCGATTCGGGCAGGATGAACCCGGGCAGAAAGCGTTCGTTGATGCGGCTTCTGGCGATGCTCTCGCAAACTTCGGTTTCGTTGGACCAGAGCCGGACCTCGTGCTGCAAATCGCGGTGCTGCAAATCGCGTGTCCCTTTGCGTCCGAGGACAATGGCCAGTCCCGTGCCCCAGGCGCCTGATCCGATGACGGCAATGCGGCTCATCGGCGGGTTGCTCCTAGAGTTCCGGACTTTGCTCCGGACTTCGCCCCTAACTTTGCTTCCGTTCCGGCGGCGAGACGGCCGATGTTTCGGCGGTGTTTCCAGATCACGAGTGCCGCAACCAGGGCGATCAAAACAATTTGCCGCGAATCCGCGTATTCGTGGAGCGCCCACGCCAGCAGTGGAAACGCCGCTGCCACCGAGATGGACCCGAGCGAAACGTAGCGGAACGCGGCCGCCAGGATCAAGAACAGCACCACCATGCACAAAATAGATTTCGGGGTGAGCAGAATAAACGCCCCGAAGGTGGTGGCGACGCCCTTGCCGCCGCGAAACTTCAGCCAGATGGGAAACAGATGCCCCAGCACGGCGAAGCATGCCGCCGTGGCCATGATGAGCGCTTGATGCGGTCCGCTGAACAGCGCCCGCGCCACCAGAATCGCCGCTAGACCTTTGGCGGCATCCAGCAGCAGAGTCGCGGCCCCAAGCCCGGGCGACGTGCGGGCCACGTTCGTCGCGCCGATGTTGCCACTGCCGGTCGCGCGCACATCTTCGCCCTTGAGAACACGCACCAGCAGATAACCAAATGGAATGGCTCCGAGCAGATAGCCTACGGCGGCGGCGACGAGGTAAGGATTCATGTATATCGATGGAAGCTATCTTACAAATCGTTTGGGAAGGGCACGGCTTCAGCCGTGCCGCCTACCGCCAATAAAAACGCGGGCTTTAGCCCCTGAGGGTCAACGCAGTTTCCCCCTTTGGGTTCATGGTGAGATGGCTCCTGATTTCATCTCAATTCAGTTGCCTTGGAGCGGCCGCATTGGAAAGCGTTGCAGCTTCGTGTACTTCGATCCTCCCGGTGAAAGCTCGCTCTGATAGAGAATAAACTCGCGTGCCGTCATTGTCCCGAAATCAAGCTCGCCCATTGCGGCCAACCGCTTGTCGAGCACGGCAAACGCTGAGTTGGGACCGTCGCCTTTGCGCCATTTCGGCGAGCCCGAACTTCTCCCGGCGCCGGCGCGCGCCAGAGTCAGATGCGGGCTGAAAGGCCGGTCTTCGCGCGGAATGCCAAGTTCGGCCGTGGCCACGTCGATGGTCCCAGCGAGTTCGGCGAGTTGCGGTCCGGCGTGAATCCCGATCCAGAATACCCGCGCAGCCTTTGCCGTAGGGAAGAATCCATAGCCGCCAGCGCGAATTTCGAACTCCCCACTGTTAACCCGCCGCAAACGTTCCGCAATGGCCTCCACCCGCTCCGGTGTTTGTTCTCCGATGAACTTCAACGTGATGTGCAGCGACTCCGGACGCACCCAACGTGCATCGGGCGCAAATCCCTGCACGCCTTCGAGGAAGCGCGAGATCCGCCCGCGGATTTCAGGGTCGAGATCGATGCCAATAAAGATTCGCATGTCTTATGACAGTGCCCTACACCAGGGCCCGGCGGATCATCTCCAGTGCCTGCTGGGTTGCAAACTGGCGAATGCGTTTGCGGTCGCCGGGGAAATTGCGCTCGACAACCTGCGTGCCTTCCTCGCCCGCCAGCGCGATGTAGACCAGGCCCACCGGCTTCTGCTCGGTCCCGCCGCTCGGGCCGGCGACTCCGGTAATTCCGATTCCGTAGCTCGCCAGGCAGCGCTTGCGGATGCCTTCCGCCATCGCCGCCGCCACTTCGCGGCTCACCGCCCCATGCCGGTCGATCATCGCCTTGGGAACGTTCGCAAATTGCGTCTTCAGCTCATTCGAATACACCACAGCGCCGCCAAGAAAATATCGCGAGCTGCCGCTCAGCGAAGTGATGCGCTCGGCCAGCAAGCCGCCGGTGCAGGATTCGGCCACGGCCAGCGTCATGCCGCGCATCTGCAGCAGGTAGCTGACGATCTGTTCGATAGTTTCCCCTTTGCGCGAGAAGATGGCGTCGCCAAGTTCGTCCTCGATTTTTTCGGCGAGTTCCGCGACCCGCGCTTCGGCCTCCGCCGGCGAATCCTTGCGGCAGCGCAACTGCAACTGAATCTCGCCCGCGCCCGCCAGAATCGTCGTCTGCACGTCGGTATAAGTCTTGTAGATCGGCGCGACCCGCGCGTCCACTTGCGATTCCGGCATCATCGCCATTTTGAGCGTGCGAGTGGCGATGTGCTGAGGCGGAACGCGGGCGAGCAGCCGCGGAATGCATTCCGCCTCAAACAGCGCCTTCAGTTCGTGCGGAGGCCCGGGGAGCAGCATCAGCAGCCGCTCTTCTCCGTCGTACTTTCCGGCGATCCACTGGCCGGGCGCGGTGCCGACTGGATTCGGCATCACCGTGGCGCTGGTCAGGATGTCGGCCTGCTTGGCGTTGTTGGCCGACATTTTCATGCCGCGCTTGGCGAAGCGCTCCTCGAGTTTTGCCATCACCTGAGGGTCGCGCTGCAGTTTCAATCCGAGTGCGTCAGCCACCGCTTCGCGCGTCAAGTCGTCTTCCGTGGGGCCGAGCCCGCCACTAAAGATGATGATGTCCGAACGCCGCATGGCAAGTTTGGCGGCCGCGGCCAGTCCTTCGGCGTCGTCGCCCACAATGCACTTGAAGCGCACTTCAACGCCCAGTTCATTCAGTTTTTCGGTGAGGTAGAGCGAGTTGGTGTCCTGGCGATGGGGAGTAAGCAACTCAGACCCCACCGCGATGATCTCGGCGTTCACGGGTATGAGTGTAAATGAAGGGGAACGTAGTCAGCAGGCGCTCTTTCTGCTGTTAAGACAGGCTGGCGTGAATGCCAAGACCTTCGGCGACTTTGCGGAGTTGCTTGTCTCTTGTCCATAAAAGCGTGGGCGGATTGATCAGAACGGACGCAATCAGGTGTGCATCGGTCAGACCGATGCCGAGTCCGTACAATCGACGGGCCTCGATCAAGGTCCGAATTTCGTTTAATTGCCCCACTCGAACCTGCGGTAATAAGTCCAGCAGGACAAGGGTCTTGGTGCGCTCTTTCAGGGATCCAAGGGCCAGTTCCGCAATGACGAAGGGATGGATCGCAATTTGCCCCCGACTCAGTTGCCTGCGCAATTCATTGTCGCCCGAACGGAAGTGATCGATCCAAACCGAGGTATCGGCGAGAATCAATTTCGCGTCACCCTGCGCCGCGGGATATTCTTCAATCCCGGCATGGTGCCTCCCAGGGACGCCAGCCTGCGAGCGCTTTCACGCTCGATCAGGGCTTTGAGGGCTTCACGAATCAGCGCCGTCTTCTCCGCTACCCCGGTGAACTCCTGAGCGATTCGTACAAGGTCATCATCCAGCGCGATGGTGGTTCTCATGGCAACTCCTAGGCACTTATTATAGCATCAAATGATGTCATTATATATGCGCTATAGCCCGGTAGCGGCTCGGCTTGAATTTGCTTTGAAAGGGCGCGGCTTCAGCCGCGCCGCAAGTGCCGCAAAATCAATTGCGGCTTTAGCCGCTGAGGGGATGTGTTTTTCAAACTGCACCACTACCTAGCGCCCCGCCGATGAATCGTGTGCATCTCCCAACGGCAATGGTCTCGGCGTTCACGGGTAAGAGTGCAAATGATGGAGCGAGGGGTCAGGAGTCTCTTGCCAGTAGTCAACGAACGACGCAGATGGCCCATCGGCTAGAATAGTCTCGGTCTGATCGGGACTGGCGATGAGCATTTGGCGTACGCTTCTATCATTCTTGCTGCTCACAGCTGTCGTTAGAGCCCAACCAGCGGCGTCGAGACCTGCTAACTGTACGGTCCAGGGTCAGATCGTTCAGCAGGCCAGCGGGGTGCCGATCAGGAAAGCAGATATTTGGCTGTACAGAGTCGGCGAGTACCAGGAGTCTGAGGACATCAAGTACACCACCGTTACAGACGCAGAAGGCCGTTTCAAGATCGAGGGCGTGAAACCCGGCCGCTACCGTCTATTCTTCGAGCACGCAGGTTTCGTCGACGTCGAGAAACGACGCCATGGAAGTGGAATGCTACTTTCGCTAGAGCCAGGGCAGGATGTTACGAACTTGCTCTTCCACATGGCCCCGGGCGCCATAATCATGGGTAAAGTGACTGACGTCGATGGTGATCCAGTGCCGAAGGTCGAGGTCTTCGCCATGCCTTATCCCAGTGCCCTAGGGGATTTTAAGGGCTCCGGCGATCGCACGAATGAAGTCGGTGAGTACCGCATCGGCAGCTTGCCCTCCAACCGTTACCTGCTGATAGCGCAACCACTCTCGCAGCTACGAGGGGTTATGGAGTCTGCGAAAACAGCCGAGAAGAACGCGCCGGTTTACGGAATAACTTACTATCCGGGGACAACCGAAAAGAGCCAGGCGGTTCCCCTCGCGGTCCATGCTGGGGACGAAACACCTGCAAATATCACCCTGGGGCTGGTGCGCTTGTTTCATGTGCGCGGACTCGTAACGAATCTCCCTGCTGGATTGGCGAGCGGGGCCGGTATCATCTTGCATCCTCTCGATGAGGACTCGGTGGCTGATATCCAAACTCGGCCGCTCGAGAAAGATGGCGGGTTCGAGGTCCGCGGAGTGCTTCCGGGTTCGTACGCTCTTTTAATCGTGTCCGGCGGCTACAAAGACCTTCGAGCGATGCGCGCCGAGCCAACCGTGCAGGTTTCGAATGGGGATGTCGAGGGCTTGCGGATCTCAGCTCAACCAAACGGTCAGATTCGCGGCCAGCTTCACACGGACAATGGCCAGAAGACTGACTGGTCTCAAATTGAGGTGCAGCTTGTTTCCGACCACCGACGAGATATAGTGGGGTCACTCTCATCATCCGGTAACGAGTTCGAGGCGCTCTACTGGGACGAAAGGCCCGTCCGCGGCGAAGTGAAAACCAACGGGTCCTTCGAAATCAAGGACATCCCCGCCGATACTTATCGCCTGCGAATCTTCCCTGACAAGGCTCTCCAGGATTATTTTGTGAAATCTGTGACTCTTGGTGGCAGAGACGTCACCGACTCGGACTTCACTGTCGGCGGCGCAAGCAACTCGCTAGAAATCGTTGTCAGCGCCAACGGTGCGACCATCGAGGGCGTTGCACTCGACGATAAAGACAAGCCAGCCTCCGACGTTCGAGTCATTTGTTTCCCTGATGCAAGGCACCGCGAGCGCCACGACCTCTATCGAGCGGTGAGTACCGACTATAGAGGGCGCTTCAGTCTATACGGACTGAATCCGGGCGAGTACCGTGTGTTCACGCTTGATGAAGACGTCGACGTGGTGTGGGACCCTGAATTTGTCCACGCTCATGAGTCTCTGGGGCAAACTGTGAAGCTTGACGAAGGCGAGCACAAAACCATAGTGCTGAGGCTAGCGGCCTCAAGCGACTGACTTCTACTGACCACTGACGGCTGGTTGCTGCTGCGTCATGCAGTGCAGCGCACCAAATCCCCAGATCAAGTCGCCGGAGTAAATGGGCACGATCTCTCGGCCGGGAAACACCTCGGCCAGCGTATTCAAAGCAACGCGGTCGTTCGGATCGTTGAAGACCGGCGCCAGCACAAGGCCATTCGCGATATAGAAATTGGCGTAACTGGCAGGCAACCCGCGCCCTTCAAACACAAGGGGACGCGGCATGGGAATCTCGACAATCTCCAGTTTCTGTCCATCGGCGGTGCGAGCGTTCCGCAGGCGGCCCAGGTTGGCATGCAGTGAGGCGTAGTTTTCGCTGCGTTCATTCGGCTCGACCATCGTGACCACGGTATTCGGAGCGACGAAGCGGGTAATGTCATCGACGTGGCCGTGAGTGTCGTCGCCGGTGATGCCGCTTTCGAGCCAGATCACGGACGGCGCGCCAAAATAGTCGGCGAACAATTGTTCATAAGCCGCGCGGTCCATGGGCGGGTTGCGCTGCTGCGTGGTCGAGAGCAAGCATTCTTCCGTGGTGAGCAAAGTGCCGCAGCCGTTGACGTCGATCGATCCACCCTCCAGAACGACGCGGTGGTCTTCATTGAAAGGATCAACGAAAACCGGTCGTACCACCCGCGCGCCGGCGGCCTTCGCCATGCGCGCGCCAATCTTTTCATCGAGCTTGTAATTCGAATACTTCGCCCAGCCGTTGAACTGAAAGTGCAGCGCAAGCAGTCCGGAATCGGCGTGATCGGCGTGCGGCGTCAGAAAAATACAGCCGGAATCGCGGGTCCATACCCGGTCCGTGCGCCAGCGGTGAAAGCAAACGTTGTCGGAGAGCGCGTCGGCCTGCTCCAACACGGCCCGTGCTTTCTTCTCGGCCCGCTCGCTGTTGACGACGAGATCGACGCGTTCGTGGCACGCCAGATTCCTGATGATCTCGGCATAGACCCACGGGATGGGCTCAAATTTTCCCGGCCAATCTCCCTTGAGATGCGGCCAAGCGAGCCACGTCGACTCGTGCCGTTCCCACTCGGCGGGCATGCGGTACCCGAGAAGGGCGGGGAGCTTCGATGCAGAACGCGTCTTTGTCATGTAAATGATTGAATAATAAATACTTTAGCTTTAAGTCCTTATTTCTCAAAGACTTGGCAAAAGACCACCGCTAAGTCTTTGACTTTAAAAGACCGCGACCAGGGGCCAAGACACCAGAGGTCCCAAATCAACGACCGTCTGGAACTCACTTTTCATCCAACATGCGGCTCGTGATCGGCGCGTAGCTGTCAATCCGCCGATCGCGCAAAAACGGCCAATTCCTCCGCGTCTCCTCAAGATGTCGCAAGTCCACCTCGCCCAGCAGAATCTCTTCTTTATCGTGCGAACCCTCTGTAAGCACGCGACCGAAGGGATCGCAGAAAAACGACCCTCCCCAGAATTCGAGACCTTTGCCCGGCGCAGAATGGCCGCGAATGTTGCCGGTTTCGAAGCCAACGCGATTCACCACGCCGACATAAACGCCGTTCGCAATCGCGTGCGCCCGCTGAATCGTGCGCCAGGCGTCGTGTTGCGCCTCGCCAAACTCAGCCTTCTCCGCGGGATGCCATCCGATCGCCGTGGGGTAAAACAGAATGCTCGCTCCCTGCAATGCCGTGAGCCGCGCGCCTTCCGGATACCACTGGTCCCAGCAGACGAGGGTGCCGAGCTTTCCAGCAGAAGTGTCGAAGGCTTTGAAGCCAAGATCGCCGGGTGTGAAATAAAACTTTTCGTAGTAGAGCGGATCGTCGGGAATGTGCATCTTGCGGTAGATGCCGCTGAGCGCGCCGTCCGAGTTGAAGATCGCGGCCGTGTTGTGATAGAGGCCCGGAGCGCGCTTCTCGAAGAGTGAAGCGATCAGCACGACTTTATTCTTCAGAGCCGCAGCAGCGAGCTTCTCCGTGGTAACTCCGGGGATCGTCTCGGCCAGATCGAACAGGGCCGTGTCTTCGCGCTGGCAGAAATACTGCGTCTGGAAAAGTTCGGGCAGGCAGACAACGTCGGCGCCTTTGCGTGCCGCTTCCGCAACGCGGTCAAGCGCTTTGGCCAGATTGTCGGCAGGCTCGGCGCCGCACGACATTTGGATTAGGGCGACGGTGAACTTGTCTGGCACTTCTTCTCCAACATGGGGAGACGCGGTAAGCCGCGTCTCTACGGATGTGTTATCGCGCTCTAGAATACCAAAGTGCTCGATGTGGAGCGAAAGCAGTTCGCCGCGATTCTCTCACTTCTAGTAAATTGTTTCTTCGGTCAAAACAGGTTTTCATTCTGGAGGTTTTTGCTTGAAGCAGAAAAATATCGCGAACCACGGCCATCATCACGAAGGCGCGGGCATCGACCGCAAGCTGCATGATCCGGTGGCGGACCGCCTGATTCCGCTGGAGCCGCTGGATCCCGGCAAAATCCAATCCATCGACGACTTGGTGCGCGCGATGGCGAAAACGGCGTTTACCGGCCGCCAGCTCGGCGAAGCCGCCGACGTGCTGGAGGCCATGGCGCGCGACCAGGACTGCTTCGTCGTCATGACGCTAGCCGGCGCGATGACCGTGGCCAAGCAGGGCCTGGTGATTGCCGAGTTGATTGATCGTGGCATCGTGAACGCCATCGTTTCGACCGGCGCGCTCATGGCGCATGGCTTGGTCGAAGCGACCGGCCGCGCTCATTTCCGCCACAATCCCGACCTCAGTGACGAGCAACTTTACGAAGCCGGATACAACCGCGTCTATGACACGCTCGAACCCGAACAGAACCTCGACGACGTGGAGCGCGTGATGGCTGCCGTGTTCGGCGGCTGGGACGCGGACGAAGTGATGTGCTCGTACAAATTGAACCGCGCGATTGGAGCGCATCTGGCGAAGCATGCCAAAGGACAGCGCGGCATTCTGAAGTCTGCCTACGAGAAGAATGTTCCGGTATTTGTTCCGGCGTTCTCCGATTCCGAACTCGGCCTCGATTTCGCGTTGACCAACCGCGAGCGCGACAAGGAAGGGAAGGCACGCTTCCGCTTCGATCCCTTTGAAGACCTCGAGCACTTTGCCGCGACGCTGCTCAGCCAGAAACGGCTGGGAATCTTCACCATCGGCGGCGGCGTTCCGCGCAACTGGTCGCAGCAGTTCGGGCCGTTCATCGAATTGCGCCATCGCCGGGGCGGGGAAGACCTGCCGCTCAAACGCTATCACTATGGGCTGCGCATCTGTCCGGAACCGGTCTATTGGGGCGGGCTTTCGGGCAGCCCCTACAGCGAAGCGGTGTCGTGGGGCAAGTTCGTGCCTCCAGCCGAAGGCGGCAAATTTGGCGAAGTTTTTGTGGATGCGACGGTGGGCTTGCCGCTGATCGTAGCCGCCGTGCTGGAGCGGCTGAAGAAGAAGCCCGCCGCGAAAAAGACGGTTAAGCAAATCGCAAAATAGAGACGCGGCTTTCCCGTGTAGGGCGGACACTCCTGTCCGCCGCCTTTGATCTTGATTCAGGCGCTGGCAAAAAACCAACGTCAAAGGCAGCGGACAGGAGTGTCCGCTCTACACTAATCAGTCGAAGATGAGTACGGCCGACGCGATCACCGTCGTCCAAAGCCCGCGTTTGTCGCCCACCGCCGACTGCGTCACGTTGGCGGTGCGGACGATCTTATTCGAGATGCGATAGATCTCTTTTTTCTCGTCCCACGATCGGTCCGAATCAAACTCCACGTTCAGAGTTGTGGCCAGCATTTCGGCGGCGAGCTCTTCCGCGTAATCTCCGGCAGCGTCTTCGGTCTCACCGAACGAGTGGTGCTCGCTCAGATAGCCATAGGTATTGCGATCGGCAGGGATGGCGACGCCAATCGAAGAAGCCAGCAGGCGGTGCGGTTCGTGGGTGGAATTTTCGGCAACCACCGCAAATACGACTTCTCCGGGAGATAGATACGTCAGTCCCTGCGCGCGTGGAACCAGCTTGCAATTGGGCGGAAAGATGGAAGAGACGCGCACCAGGTTTTGAGCGGCGATGCCGGCGTCGCGCAAGGCGAGCTCGAATGAGGTGAGGCGCTCGCGGTGTTTCCCCACACCTTTAGTGAAGAAGATCTTCTTGGGGACCATGTCCTTGCCCAATTCATTTTCCTCCAGGAAATCTTGCGTTGATCTTTAGTCTTTGATCTGAAGGGCAAATTTAACACAGCGATTTGTGAAGATTGTATGAAAAAAACGAGGCGGGACAAATTTATCCCTCAGCCGCTCTCTGGACGGCTACGCGCGCCAATCTAAAGAGGGCGTCGAGGCACGAGACGGCAGCCGCTTCACGCCGGGAAGAGTCCGTGCGCCGCCGCACTCAAGCCGCGTACGTATGGGCTTTGCCCGCCGCCAGCGGGATGATTGCCGGTTTCACCAGATCGCGGAAATCGGCAAACTTCATGCGCACCAGTTCCCGGTGCGAACCCGCGTTGAAGGCGATTTCCTTGTCCTCGGCCAGACTCTGGTCCGCGAAAACATCCATGCCGTAGAGATTGCCGAAGGGCGGCATGGACCCGGTTTCGCAGTCGGGGAAACGGTCGCGAAATTCGTGTTCGCTGGCCAGTTCCACCGAGTCTACCCCGAGATATTTCTTCAGCCGGTACAAATCTACGCGGAGCGAAGCCGGCACCACCGCCATGGCGAGACGTCCATCCACCATGACCATGACGGTTTTCGCCAGCTCTTTTCCGGGTGTGTGGGTGAGGGCGGCAATCCCCTGGGCCGTGTAAGCCACCGAGTGCGAGATCACCAGGTATTGAACGCGGTTACGATCCAGGAATTCCCGAAGCATGGAAAGAGGCACAGACACCTCCCGTCCGAACCGCAAGCGGGGATGCTTCTCGATTCTCTATCGAGGGTGAAAGCATGCTCCGCGGGTCGGAGCGGTTCCATTATGCGCTCCTCCGAGGCCGGGGAGGTAGTGAAATTTCGGAGCAGGCCAAAGGTTGACCAAAACCGGAACAGAACGCGGAGCAAGAACTGGGGGAAGCTGGGGAGGAATGTTCAGTTTTGGCCGCGAAACGCCGCGAACGACGCGCTCTTGGGGGGAGAGCGGGTCTTATCCTGCGACCATCACGCGGCTTCTTTCGTGGCTTGCTTCGTAACCAGGGAGTGCGCGACTTCTCTCGACCGCGATCCCACGATCCTCATTTCATGCCAGTCGTAGCGAAATTCTTTGCCGCAGTCCAGGCAGGCGACGTAGGTGCCCATGCGCTGAGCCGTCGGAGTGCGGCGCGAACCGGCGCGTATCGTGATGGGAAAACTGTACCGAGCGTGCCGGCAACCAAACATGGCATCCAACATCCTCGAAATCATCGGGTGACCTCCACAGAATTAAAAGCGACAAAACTGGCTCATCCCCTTCGCTTGAGTATCAAGAACGAGCTCTAACTACTTAGATTCGTGCCGTGCGGAAAAGGTTCTGGCGGCGGGTAGCTCCGCAGGTACATCCCCTAGACGCACCGGAATCAGGCACTTGCGGGCATTCAGCCGGAATGAAGGCAAGAACCACCGCGGAAAAACACTGGTTCGAGTCGGAAATTGGGAAGGGCACGACTCGATTCTCGCATCAAGTCTTTGGCGGCGTCTGTGACCGCGACCACAATGGTTTTGTTCAATTAACTAGGACAGGCTTTCGGATGGCGGCACGTCGGACTTGCGGCTGCGGGAAACTTAACGCCGAGCGCAAGAAGCACACCGCAGGCGCTAAAGCGCGGACACATTTTCACTGACTTAACGGCACGACTGAACAGCTTGCGGAAAAAGTCGTCCGTGAGCGAAAGCCGTGCCCTCGGCGGCTAAAGCCGGATTCAAGGCAATGCACTTACTGCAGCGCTGAAGCGCTGCGCCACCCCAAAATCAAGGGCTACGCGGAGTTTTTCCGCAGGCTGTGAAGTCGTGCCCTTCCCAAAGCCCAATGAGAATCCCGAAGCGCGAGAACTCTGCGTTCAACTGCTCGGCGGCTCGGACTTCTTGTGTGCCGAGCATTTGCTCATGATGGCCGAGCGGAGCCGCGTGCGCAGATCCTCGGGCAACTCGTAGAGCTCCGAGTCGCGGTAGATTTCGATGGTTTTTCGGGTGGTATCGCAGACCACGTAACAGTTGTGGCACCACGCCAGATGGTCGTCGAGTTCGGACTTGGTCCGGGCGTCCAGCACGCCATCGAGATAGTTGGTCAGCTCGTTGAGAAACTCAGAACACTTCACTGGTCGCCATCTCCACTCGCTTTTTTCTGAAAGTAGCGGTTGAGCCGCTCGCGCAATTGCAGGCGCGCCCGCAGCAACCGCGACTTCACCGCCGGGATGCTCAACTCCAGCGCCTGTGCCGTCTCTTCGGTCGAGAGACCTTCCACGTCGCGGAGCACGAACACCGTCCGGAATCCCGACGGCAACCCCTGAATGGTTCGGGTCAGAATGTCCCGCAACTGAGCCTGGTTGTACATCTGCTCAGGATTGGGGCTCCAATCCGCAACCTCGCGGGGCAGCGAGTCGTCTTCGGTCTTTACTTCTTCGTCCAGAGAAACCGTGCGTTCCGGCTTTCTCCGGCGCAACTTCATCAGCGCTTCGTTGACCGCAATCCGCACCAGCCAGGTATAAAACTTGGACTGTTCCTGGAACTTCGCCAGGTTGCCATACGCCTTGAGGAACGCTTCCTGCACTACATCTTCCGCGTCCTCGCGATTCTGCGTAATGTGCTGCGCAATGCGGAAAACGTTGCGATCATAGCGCCGTACCAATTCTTCAAACGCTTGATCGTCGCCGCGCTTGGCCCGCCGTACCAGCGCCATTTCTTCGCTGACCGGCTGCTCTACGTTGGGTTGGATGGTACTCATTGGTAACTTGATGCAGATTTTTCCGACTGCGCCACCGATTGCCGAAATGCTATTGTACTTGAAAGTACCCAGGACGCAGTACCCGGTACTCAGAACAGACACCCCGAGTGCGGTCGCTGGCCACTGGAACTGGCAACTGGGTACTGGCGGTCAGGTACCAAGGTGTCCCGAGAACGCCGGTAAGCGGCCTTATAATCAAGGGTTAGAGGGCTGCTCCCTCTTGTCCCAAAGCTTTGTCTCGGAGTGCGCAATGCCCGGAGGACGTATGAAGGAGCGCGGTTGGATTGAGCCAATCGTGGAGCGGGTGGTGGGCCAGGTTCTAGACAGCCACGCAGCCCAACTGCGCACCGAGATTGTCCGCCGGGTAATGGAAGAGATCGCAGCCGCGCCCGCACCCGCCGAGCCCACCCGTTCCGATGCCGCCTCCGCTCCGGCGGATCTGGCGCGCGCCGTTGCCGAAATCCAGTTGGGCGCTTCCCAACGGGAAATTCTGCGCGCCCTGCTCGATACCAGCTCTCGTTATGCCGCCCGTGTCGCGCTCTTTGTCGTCAAGGGCAGCCATGCCACCGGTTGGCAGGGACGCGGCTTTGCCAAAAACGATGCGGTGAAGGATTTCGCTCTCGACGAAAACGCTCCCGCCGTGGTTCGTGCGATCGGCCGTGCCATCGGGGATAGTGCAGTGGCCAGTGTTCCTGTTGCTGACCTGGACGTGCATTTTCTGCAAGCCGTTGGACCGCCGGCCAGCGGTGAAGGCCGGATTCTCCCCTTGATCCTCAAAGAGAAAGTTGCCGCCCTGGTCTACGCCGACAGCGGAACCGAGGCGGCCGGCGCGCTCGATGCCGGCGCGCTCGAACTGCTCGTGCTCTCCACCAGCGCCTGGCTCGAGGTCAACTCGCTTCGCAAGCAAGCGCAGAAGGAACCGTCCGCGACGCATGCCGACAGTCACCTCGTTCCAACGGGCGAGGCGCCGCCATCCCAAACGCCGATGCAGCAGGCTCCGAGGCACACGGTGCCGGCTTTCAACGATCCTTTCGCCTCGCATGCGCCCGGCCACGCCATGGCAGCCGCAGCGTCCGCACACGAAGCCTCGGCGTCCGCTGCGAGCTCCGCTGGAGAGGTTGCACTGGCTGAGCCGCTCCCGATCGGCCATGCCGAGACTGAGGCCATACCCGAGCCGCCGGCTTCCTCTGTCTCGGCCGAGGATCAGGAAGTCCATCGCAAGGCGCAGCGTTTTGCCCGCCTGCTGGCCGACGAAATTAAACTCTATAATCAGGCCAAGGTTGCCGAAGGCCGGAAGAATCAAGACCTCTACGACCGTCTGAAAGATGCGATCGAGAAAAGCCGTGCCACGTACCAAAAGCGTTACGGGAACACCGTTGCCGCTTCCGGCAATTACTTTCAACATGAAATAATACGAAGTCTCGCAGAAGACGATGTTTCCATCATGGGTGCCAACTTTCGGCAGTAGGTAGGGTTTGAGTGCGTCGTTTTGCAGTCCTGGTTTTCGCTGGATTTGTTTCGTTGGAATTTTTTCCCTCGGTCTGGCTCGCCTTTGTGCCGCCCGCGGTCGCCCAGTCCAAATCTTCTGTAGAGACGGGGCTTGCCCCGTCTCCCGCGGCCAGCGCGCCCGCCCAGAGCACAGCGTCGAAAAGCACGACGTCGACACCCACTTCAACCAAAAGCACGCCAGCTAACAAAAACACCGCCGCCTCAACCAGCACGAGGAAAACCACCGCCAGGAAAAAGCGCAAGACCATCTCTCCGCGCGTGCGCCGCGTCCGGCAGGCCTTTGTCGCCTCCGCCAATCTTCGTCCCATGGCGCAGCAGTTGTTGCAGAACCGCACTCCCACCGCCTATGCCGGAGTCGAGGCCTACGCCCGCCGCCACTCTAAAGAAGATGCAGGAGCATTAGCCTGGCTGGTAGTCGGCTACGCCCGCACCCTCGATCACGACTATGGCAAAGCCATCGACCCGTTCAACCGGGCCAAGGCCGGCGCCAGCGAACTGGGAGACTACGTTGCCTATCACCTCGGCGACGCCTACCTGAAAACTGCGCACAATGCCGAGGCGCTCTCCACGCTGGCCGATTTCAGCAAGAACTTTCCCGATTCGCTTCTGATCCGCGATGCCCACCTCGTCTATGCCAACGCCTTGCTGGAGGAAGGCCGCGCCCAGGAGGCAGCCGCTCTGCTGGAAAAAGACCGTGCTCCCGTGCGCAGCGATGTGGAACTCGCCATCGGGCGTGCCTATGAAGCAGCGGGCGACACAGAGAAGGCGGCAAGCGCTTTCCGCAACGTGCACTTCAACCTTCCTATTAGTTCCGAGGCCGATGCGGCGGGAACGGAACTGCGCAAGCTTGGCATCTCCGGTTCCGTCGCCGAGCGCCGCACCCGCGCCGATCTGTTGTTCAAAGCCAAGCACTACGCCGATACGGCCCACGATTACCGCGAACTCGTAAACGAGGTGAGCCCCGCGGACCGACCACAAATGCAACTTGCTCTTGCGGGGGCGCTCGAAAAAAGCGGCGGCAGTCGCGACGCTCGCCAGATTCTGGCCGCCATGGGAGCGCAAACCGGCGACGCCGAAGCCGAACGTCTCTACCTGCTCAGCGAGACCCAGCATTCGACCAACGATGAAGAGGCCGTCGAGCACACTCTAAACGAACTGCGGCAATTTGGTCCGGCCAGTCCGTGGCTCGAACAATCGCTGCTGTCGGCCGGCAACACGTATCTGCTGAAGCGCGACTATGATCGCGCCATCGACTACTTCCGCGAATTGCAGCAGCGCTTTCCAAATGGCGGACACGCATCCTCTGCGCACTGGAAGGCCGCGTGGCTGACCTTCCGGCAACTCCGAATCGAGGAGGCCCGGCAAGGGTTCGAGCAGCAAATCGCGCTCTATCCCGATTCCGCGGAAGTTCCCAACGCGCTGTACTGGCGCGCGCGCGTCGCCGAAGAAGAAGGCAATCCGGCGATGGCGCGGGCATTTTATCAGAAGCTCTCCGACCGCTTTCGCAACTACTATTACGCGGAACTCGGCCGCCAGCGCTTGAAAAGCTTGCCGGGCGCGCCGAAAGAAGACGCGCCGCACTACGCCTTGCTTGACCACATTTCTCCGCTGCCGACTACGGGAAAAATTACTGCCACCGATCCTCCCGACGACAACCTGCGCGTAGAACGGGCGCGCCTGCTCTCGAACGGCGCCCTCGCCGACATGGCGGTGCGCGAATTGCAGGCCGCCGCCAGCGAAGAGGGAGGAACCTGGGCGCCCCCCGAGATGGCGCTCGTTTATCAGGACATTGGCCGCTACGATCGCGGCATTGAAATCATGAAGCACTCGACGCCCAACTATTTCGCCGTCGACCTTCCCGACCTGCCCCGCCCCTACTGGGAAGCGCTTTTCCCCAAAGCCTACTGGACCGACCTGCGCAAGTATTCGCTGCTCAACGGCCTCGATCCTTACCTGGTAGCGTCGCTCATCAGGCAGGAGTCCGAGTTCAACGCGCTGGCTCTTTCCCGAGCCAACGCCGTAGGCCTGATGCAGCTTCTGCCCCGGACCGGCAAAACCGTAGCCAAGCAAGTCAAGCTCAAGGGATACAGCGCCCCGCAACTCTACACGCCGGCCGTGAACCTGGAACTGGGCACGCGCTACTTCAAAGACATGGTCGACAAGTACAACGGACAGTTCGAGTACGCCCTGGCTGCCTACAATGCCGGTTCCGACCGCGTAGGAGAATGGTTGGGACAGGGCCACTACCGCGATCCGCAGGAGTTCGTCGAGTCCATCCCCTTCACCGAAACCCGCGAATACGTGCAAGCCATCCTGCGGAATGCGAATGTGTACCGGCAACTCTATGGGGCGCCGTAGCGCGTTTGCGTAGGGACAGCTGCCCTCGGCTCCTTCCAAAACCTTCTAATTCTTGGTGTCGACACGAAATTCGTGTTACACTATATTCGTGTCGTCCCCTCGCCGTTTGCGCAACGTAACCGTAACCCTGGAAGAAGACGTGGCCCAGTGGGCTCGGATCGAGGCCGCGCGCCATGATACCAGCGTTTCGCGGCTGCTCGGCGCGCTGCTGAAGAAGCGCATGTCGGTCCAGGGCGCTTCCGCAGCCGAAGCAGTGGAGCGGCTGGCAAATTTCGGCCAGCGCCACCGGCTCTCTTTGCGCGGACTCAAAATCAAGGATCTGATCAATGAAGGAAGACCGGAAGGACGCCGGTGAGCCGCTTTGTCCTCGACGCTTCTGTCGTCCTGACCTGGTGTTTTCCCGATGAGAATGCGGCCACGGCGCAGCGTGTCGCCGGCATGTTCAAGCAAGGCGGCACTGCCGTTGCACCCTCGTTCTGGCCGCACGAGGTCCTGAACGCCTTGCTGGTGGGAGAAAAACGCAAGCGCATTTCCAAAGAGTTGGTGCGCAGCTTCCTCGACGACCTGGCAACGCTCCCCATCGTGCTGGAACAGTTTCCCGCTGGAGTTATTCTTGGCAGGATCCAGCGCCTCAGCCGCGAGCACGGCTTAACCGCGTACGATGCGGCGTACCTCGATCTGGCTCTGGATAGCGGCTTGCCACTTGCGACCTTGGACGAGGACTTGGCGCGGGCTTCGAAGAAAGCGCGTGTGCGGCTGGTGCAGACCTGAGCTTGGGCGGGGCAGGAGTTCGTCGAGACTTCTGATTTTTCATCACTCCCCATCGGTGCGTCCCGTCACAGACATGCCCACCGGTCCCGTACGACATTAACCGGGTGCGCCGTCACATTTTCCGCAGGCTCTCGCCTTTATACCTTCCTCATGCCAAAGATATCGAACTTTATTGCGGCGCTGGTCACTTTTCGGGTAAACGTGTGGTGTCCAATGGCACACGATTCCTCTTGACCGGGGGTGTCCATTGGAGTACAAGATGAGTAGGCAGACGGTTGTCGAAACGCCTTCTTATGTCGCCCTCGCCGGCAGGCTCTTTAGCGAGCGGGAGCGCGAGGACATTGTGGCCATGGTTGCGGAGAATCCGCAGTGCGGCGATGTGATGTCGGGGACGGGCGGGTTCCGGAAGGTTCGCGTGCCACGCCCAGGCATGGGCAAGAGCGGCGGGGCGCGGGTTGTGTATATCTGGCGCAACGATAGATTTCCGGTTTTCCTGATTACCGTTTTTTCGAAGAACAGGAAGGCGAACCTGACGAAGGCCGAGCGCAACGCTCTGAAGAAGCGCGCCGACGATATTTTTGACAGCTACCGGAGATAGACGATGAAAACCGCGTTTGAAGAACTCATGACCGGCCTGGACGAGGTTCAAGCCTTTCTCGCAGGAGAGCGGAAAGGCTTCAAGGTGCGTGTGCCGGAGGAAGTCGATGTGAAGAGCATCCGCCACAAGCTCAACATGACTCAATCCCGCTTTTCCGACACCTTCGGTTTCAGTCTGGACGCGATCAAGCATTGGGAAGGGGGACGGCGCACGCCAGAAGCGCCAGCCCGCACGCTGCTCACGGTGATCGATAAGAATCCGGCGGCTGTCATTACCGCCCTCCATCCCGAAGCTTTGCCGGAAGCCACCACCGTCAAGGCAGCTAGATTGCGCACCATGAAAAGGAAGACGAAGCGCCCTTTCAAGGCTAGGAAGGCCGTGGCGATGGCGGTTAAGGCAAGCGGCGGTAATGGCACTCGCTCATATCCGAAGAATGGATAGGGCAGTCAGCCCTGAAGCTGGATGAAACAGGCTCTAGGCCGACTGCTGGCTGGGCGACTTGGTAAACACGATCTCAAACACCAGCAACCCCGCTCCGACGACAATCGCGCTGTCGGCCACATTGAAGGCTGGCCACTGGTGCGAGCCTACATAGAAGAGGAGAAAGTCCACCACGTGCCGGCTGACGAGGCGGTCCCACAAATTGCCCACCGCGCCCCCCAGAATCAACGCCAGCCCGATTCCGGTCGAGGTCAGACTGTGGCTGTTCTTCCAAAGCAGCAGGGAGACGATCAGCAGCGCAATGATGGAAAACGCAATCAGCAGGCCGACTTTCCATTGCGAGGGGGAATCCGCAAAAATCCCAAACGCGGCGCCCGGGTTTTCGGCGTGGATGATGCGGAAAAATCCAGGAATGACCGCAATGCTGTCGTGCAGCGAAAGACGGTGCGCGATCGTCCACTTGGTGGCGCGATCGAGAGCAATGACAAACAACGCGATTAGGAAATGATATTTGCGCATGACCCTGGGAAAAAGTTCTTGTGTTCCTCGCTTATGTCGCGTGCCGTTAATTCGCGACATAAGTTTAAGTTCATGAAAGGTGTCGTTTGTTTACTGCTCGCCGACATTCACCACACGCTCTTTGCTATAGCTTATCGCGTTTGCGGAGGTCGCGGTCACGCGCCTTCAATTTCTTTGAGCACGGCGCTGCAGCGCTCGCACACCGTCGGATAGTTTTTGTCTTCTCCGACGTGGATCGAAAAATTCCAACAGCGCTCGCATTTTTGTCCCGGAGCTTTGCCGACCTCAACGGCAAACGCAGCGTCTCCATCCCCTAGTCCCTTTTTTATTTGCACCGCCGAGACAATGAAGTAGTAGCGCAGATCGTCCTTATAACGCTCTAACACCGCGAACACCGCATCGGACGCAGTCAATATGACTTGCGCTTGCAGGTTGCCTCCGATGAGTTTCTGGTTGCGCGCTTCTTCGAGCGACTTCAGGACCGTTTCGCGGACGAGTTGTAGTGTGCTCCAATCTGTTTTTTGAGGAAAATCAAACGGCTTGGTGAGACCGGTAGGATCGCCGAGAATGTCATTTGGAGTTGGGAATAGGGTCAGATGCACGCTCTCCAGCCTCCCCGCGACTGGCGGCAAATACCCCCAGACCTCTTCGCAGGTAAAGCTCATGATCGGAGCCAGCAACCGCACCAGCGCTTCGCCGATACGCCAAATCGCCGTTTGCGCTGCCCGGCGCGACACCGATTTGCGCGCCGAAGTGTAGAGCCGGTCCTTCAATACATCGAAGTAGAACGCGCTCAGTTCCACGCCGCAAAAATTGTTGATCCGGTGATAGATCTTGTGAAACGCGAATTCTTCGTATGATCGCTGCACTTCGGCCGAGACTTCAACCGCTTGCCGCAGCATGTATTGATCGAGCGGCTGCAACTGGTCGAACGCAACCGCATCTTTCGCGGGATCGAAGCCATCGAGGTTGCCAAGGATGAAGCGGAAGGTGTTGCGAATGTCGCGATAGATTCCCGCGACCCGCTGCATGATCTGCGGAGAGCAGGCGACATCCTCGCGGAAGTCGACCGACGCCACCCACAGGCGCACGATTTCGCCGCCCAGCGTGTCGGCGATCTCGACCGGATCGACCGTGTTTCCCAGCGACTTCGACTGGGCGCGGCCCTGCTCGTCGAGCGTCCATCCGCTGGTCGCGACCATGCGATAGGGAGCGCTGCCTCGGTAGCCCATGGCGCAGAGCAGGGAAGAATGGAACCATCCGCGATGCTGGTCGCCGCCTTCTAAATAAAGATCGGCGGGCCAGGGCAGGTTTGGCTCGTGCCCAAGGACAGCGGCGTGGCTCGATCCGGACTCGAACCACACGTCGAGAATGTCAGTTTCTTTCTTGAACTTCGTGCCGCCGCAGTGGGCGCACTTGTGGCCGCCATTCTGAAAATCGGCAAGAATCGCGCTTGCCTCGGGCGTGTACCAGGCATCGGCGCCGTTCTTCGCGACGAACTGCATTACCTTCCGATTGATCTGCGGATCGTTCACAGGCTTGCCGCAGTTGTCGCACAGAAACACGGCAATCGGCACGCCCCACACGCGTTGCCGCGAGATGCACCAGTCGGGGCGCGTGGCGATCATATTGGAGATGCGATCTTCGCCCCAGGCCGGGTCCCACTTCACTTTGGCGATCTCGGCGAGGGTGCGGCTGCGCATGGTTTCGCCGCTGCTTCCTCCCTTCGTTGCTCCGGACTTCATGGGTGTATCCATGCCGATGAACCACTGCTCGGTCGCGCGGAAGATGATCGGGTTGTGACACCGCCAGCAATGGGGATACGAGTGCTCCATTGGTTCGGAGTGCATCAGCACCCCGCGCGTCTTCAATAGTTCAACGATGGGAGCGTTGGCGTCGAAGACGCGTTTGCCTTCGTACTCCGGCAGTCCGTGGCGCATGATGCCCGCTTTATCCACGTTGCAGGTGGGATCGATCTTGTATTTCTGGCCAGTGACGAAATCTTCGGCGCCGTGCGCCGGAGCGGTATGCACCACGCCGGTGCCAGTATCCATGGTGACGTAGTCGGCCAACACGCCCAGAACTTTGCGGTCGAGGAAGGGATGCTGGAACTCGGCATATTCCAGCTTGCGGCCGGGTAAGCGGGCGATCTCGCGCGCCGCTTGCAGCCCAGTTTTCTCTTGCGTCACGGCCGCGAGCCTGGCGCCGACAATGTACACATCGTCGTCGTCGCCAGCTTGCAGCGCCACGTATTCTTCGTCCGGATGAAACGCCACCGCCATTGACGCTGGCAGCGTCCAGGGAGTGGTCGTCCAAATGATGGTCGAGACTTTCTTTCCCTTAAGCGCCGCATCGAGCGAAGCCGGGTCGCCCGCAAACGGATACTTCACCCACACCGTCGGGCTGGTGTGGTTTTCGTATTCGACTTCGGCTTCCGCCAAAGCCGTCTCGTCGAAGACGCACCAGTACACCGAGCGCAATCCCTTGTAGACGAAGTCGTTCTCCAGAAAACGATAAAGAATGTCGAGCACCGCCGCTTCGTATTGCGGCGTCATCGTGGAATAGGGCTGGTCGAAGCGGCCGAATACGCCGATACGCTTGAACTGGGAGCGCTGCAGGTCGAGAAATTTTTCGGCGTACTTGCGGCATTCGCTGCGCACATCGACCGCGGCCATCTGCAGTTTCTTGCCGCCGAGCATTTGATCGACTTTGATTTCGATGGGCAGACCGTGGCAGTCCCAGCCCGGAACATAGGGCGAATCGAAGCCGGCCATGTTCTTCGACTTGACGATGAAGTCCTTCAGGCACTTATTCATGGCCGTCCCCAGATGGATGGGCCCGTTGGCGTAGGGCGGTCCATCGTGGAGCACATAGGTGGGCGCGCCCTTACGGACTTCGCGGATGCGGTCGTAGATCCGCTGCTCCTCCCACCGAGCCAGGATTTTGGGCTCATTCTGGGGCAGCCCTGCCTTCATGGGGAAGCCGGTTTTGGGCAAATTGATGGTGGACTTCAGGTCCATCGGCACTCGCAAGGTTCTCCCAACTGATTGAATCTTTTCATTATATAGGGAGCGCGGAAGGACACGTCTATTCGGTTGGCCGGCTCGGGGAAGGAATTCGAAAAGTACTCTTTCTGCTCGCCAAAAAGCGTGTACAATTTTTAGTAGATTGCAGCCTGCACGCATCCATATTGACAGGGAAATGTCGGGCCGGGTAGGTTCGTCCGCTTTACCAGCGATCTTTTTGTAAACTCTAAGGAGCGCTCACGCATCTAAACCAGCGACCGCCCGTACCGTGAACGTGGGGTTAGTGTTCGGGAAAATATGCCAGAACTAGAAACACCGCAGAATCTATCAGCGTTGGGTCCAGAGCCCGAGCTGCATCTTCTCCTGAGCAATCAGACTCTGGACGAGCCTCTGTGGAAATCCCTGTTCCGCAATGTTGACGACTTCCTCTTTCCCAAGAAACTGCCTCCGCTGGTCCTGACCTCGAAGCCCATCCCGGTGCGCGACATCTGGGGCTTCTACAACTACAAAGGACGCGGAGCCGCTGGCTCAACCGTCATCCACGTGCTGGCCCTGGCGGCCATCATCGCGGGTACCTACCTGGGCCGGAGAATCATCGAAGTCGCGAAGCCAACAGAAACCGTTGTGTTGATCGCGCCCGGCGACCTTCCCGATCTGCCGGCTTCGAAGACCATGAGCGGCGGCGGCGGTGGCGGTGGCGATCGCGACAAACTGCTGGCATCGCAGGGCCGTTTGCCCAAACAGTCGATGCAGCAGATTACTCCGCCGCTGGCCGTGGTGCGCAACCTGCATCCGAAGCTCGAAGTTCCCCCGACCATCGTAGTTCCTCCCGATATTCACCTGCAGCAGCCGAATATGCCCGACCTGGGCGATCCGCTTTCGCGTCTGCCGTCAGTGCCATCGAATGGAACTGGCTACGGCGGCGGGATTGGCTCCGGCAGCGGTGGCGGCGTCGGTTCCGGATCGGGGCCTGGATACGGCCCGGGCAGCGGCGGCGGCACCGGGGGTGGAGTATTTCATGTGGGCGGCGGAGTCTCGGCTCCCCGCAAGATCTACGATCCCGACCCGGAGTATTCCGAGGAAGCCAGGAAGGCAAAATATCAAGGGACGTGCGTTCTGTACGTGATCGTGGGGCCGGATGGCAGGACGCGAGACATCCGCGTATCCCGAACCCTGGGCTTGGGACTGGACGAGAAGGCGATTGAAGCCGTAAAGACCTGGCGCTTCGAGCCCGGCAAAAAAGATGGCAAGCCGGTTTCAGTGGCGGTCAACATCGAAGTCGAATTCCGTTTGTACTGAAGCTGGCAGTAGCGAAAAGTTTGGGAGCCCAGGAAACGGCCGCGCAGAATGCGGCCGTTTTTGTTTAGCAGCCTGTTATCGGAGGGGGGGCGCTTCGCTCAGGATGACAAATTATGAAGATGACAAATTAAAAGAAACGCCGCGGCTTATTCCTTCAAATCCACATGCAACACATCTTCCACCGCAAGTCCCAGGAACCGCGTTCCCATCTTCCTGAATTTCTCCGCCGAATCGGTCGCGAAGAACTTGAGTTGGGGAACTGCGCTCCGCTCGTTCTTGGTCTGAGTCGTAGCCGGCGGCAGCTCGACTTGCAGTTGACGCGCCACGTCTAGCGCCGTCGACTCGGCCGAGTCCACGATGGCGACGTGCTCCGGCGCCACTCGCCGCAACAGCGGCTTGATCAGCGGATAGTGGGTGCAGCCAAGAAGCAGCACGTCGGCATCGCGCGCATCTTCCGAAAGAAGGCCCGGTGAAAGAACTTCCGGCGAAAACGCTTCCGCCAAGTAAATCTTTGCCACCTGCTCGGTCACCGGATGCTCCACCCAGCCCTCTTCGACCAGCGGCACAAACAGAGGGCAAGCCTTCTCCCGCACCGCGACGTTTCGAGCTTCAAGCGCGCGCCGGTAGGCATGGCTGCTGATGGTGGCATCGGTGCCTATGACGACCACGTTCCGCTTCCGGCTGGCCGCCGCCGCGGCTTCCGCTCCCGGCTCAACCACGCCGATCACTTTCACTCCCGCCGCCGCTTTGATCTCGTCGAGCGCCAGCGCGGTCGCCGTGTTGCAGGCGATCACCAGCAACTCCGCTCCCTGATCCTGCAAATAGCGCACCGCTCCGACTGCGTAGTGCGCCACCGTGGCCGCTGACTTCGATCCGTAAGGAAGGCGCGCCGTGTCGCCGAAGTAGAGGTAGCTGGCGTCGGGGATGCGATCAAGCAAGGCGCGTAAGACGGTGAGTCCGCCTACGCCGGAATCAAATACGCCAATCTTTGGCCTGCGAGACGAACACTTGCGCGTCATACATTCGCATGATACATGGCTCTTCCGCGCAGGTGCTTTAGCGTGAGGTCCTCGCGCTCGCAACTGCTTGGCTTACGTCCTCGAACGAGAACGCGATGGAAACATTCGGATACTCCTTCCCGCCAATCTCCACATACGGATAAACAAAGTAGTTCAGCGGCGGTCCCTCCTGCGCCGGCGCAAGTTTCAGATCGCGTCCTTCGGTGAACTGCACCCGATTCACATCGTGCGCGCCGAAAAAATAATCGTGCTTTTCCGGATGTTTCCATGCCTCTGAGATATCTACCGGGACCCATCCAGCGGAGTCGAGATAAAACTCCGCCCAGCAGTGGTATCCGGGAATTTCGGCGGAGTGTTTGTCGGCGGGAATCGGGAAACCGATCTGAAAGCGCGCCGGAATCTTCTCGGCCCGTGCCATCGAAATGAAAACCGAGTGGAAATCGGTGCAGTTGCCATGCTTCGAATCGCAGGCCCAGAGCGTGTCGCCGCGTCCCCAGCCCGTGCCACTCTTGTCGTATTTCATGGTGCGAAAAACGTATTCGTAAATGTCTTTAGCTTTTTCGAGCTGCGTGGTCGCTCCCCTCGTTTCCTGCGCGGCGAGTTGCGCCGGGAGTCCCGTCACCGGCACCAGTCGGTCGGGCTCAAGAAATCGCGCCAACGCGACCCGCGGCATCTTTACAGACGGCGCGTGGGTAACCGGTCTTCCGTTCACTAGTACCACGTGCTCTCTCCGCACCACGTCATAGTCCACGGAGAACTTGTACTCGCCTTTGTCGGCTTTCGAAGTCTCGGCATACAGAACCTCGTTCCCGTATTCCGGTTGGTGCACTTGCTTCAGCGGCAAGTCTCCGCCTTTGGAAGCGACCTTCACATTCTGGAAGGCATCGGAGTGCGCCAGCGGTATCCACACCCGAACACGCTCACCGGGGCTGACATTCTTAACTGTGAATGCGTAATGGAAATTGAAGTGGCGCTCGTTCTGGGCGCGAGCCGGCACGGACGACAGGGCAGGCAGAGCAAGCAGCAAGAAGAGTAGGGACCGACGCATGACGCATCCTTTCAATCAGAGATTGTTCCGATAAACGCTTACTGATAAGCAGGGAAACGGCCGACGGACGTTTTAGGCGGGACTATCGTCAAGTAAAACCGCGGCCGGAGAGTCGAGGCGCACACCGCATAGTTTCGCAGTCTGCCTGTTGAACCAGCGCTCTGTCAAATGCCGCCAGTTGCCTCACCGAACCACCGCCCGTTATCCTTCTCACCATGCCCAGCACTCTGGTTGAATGTGTTCCTAATTTCTCCGAAGGCCGCGATCCGGCCAAAGTGGATGCCATTATCGAAGCCATGAAGATCCCCGGCGTCTATCTCCTCGACCGGGAGATGGATTCCGACCACAACCGCTGCGTGATCACCCTGGTCGGCGAGCGTGAAGCCATCCAGGAAGCCGCCATTCGCGGGGTAGGGAAGGCCGCCGAGTTGATCGACCTCACCAAACACCAAGGCGCGCACCCGCGCATGGGCGCCGCCGACGTCATTCCTTTTATCCCCATTGACGGCGTGACGATCGAAGACTGCGTAGCCATGGCGCGACACGTTGGAGCCGAGATCGCGAAACGCTTCCAGATCCCGGTCTATCTTTACGAAGCCGCCGCCGCCACGCCCGAACGTCAGAATCTGGAGAACATTCGCCGCGGCCAGTTTGAAGGTATCCGCGACGATATTGCGACCAATCCCGCGCGCAAGCCCGATTTCGGCGAGCCCCGTGTGCATCCCACGGCCGGAGCGACGGTCGTCGGCGCGCGCAAATTTCTCGTTGCCTACAACGTCTTCCTGAATACGCCTGACGTCGGCATTGCCAAGAAGATCGCGAAGGCTGTGCGCTTTTCGACGGGTGGAATGCGCTTCGTCAAGGGCGCCGGATTCCTGGTGCGCGGCATGGCTCAGGTTTCGATGAACCTCACCGACTTCGAGCAGACTCCCATCCACCGCGTCTTCGAATACGTGAAACGCGAAGCCGCGCGCTACGGAGTCATCCCGGTTTCAAGCGAGATCGTCGGCCTGATCCCGAAGCGGGCTTTAGAGCAGGCCGCGGAATGGTTTCTGCAAGTAGAAAACTTCGATTCCTCGCTCATCCTGGAAAACCGCTTGGCCGCGGTGATGAGCGGCAAGATGGCCGTCGGCGGCCTCCGCGCCGGAGTCGAGCCCTTCATCGAACAACTCGCCGCTCCCACCGCGACTCCCGGAGGAGGCAGCGCCGCCGCCGCCAGCGGTGCCATGGCCGCAGGACTTGCGGGCATGGTCGCGTCGATGTCGCGCGGCAAGAAAGCCTACCTGCAGCACGAAAAGCAGCTCAGCGAAGCCATCGCCCGGCTCAGTCAGCTTCGCGAGGAGCTTAAGTCCGCAATCGACGCCGACGCTGAGTCCTACAACGTCGTTATGAAGGCCTACAAGGCGGCCAAGGAATCTTCCGACGGCGATGCGGCGATTAGCGCGGCTCTCAAACAGGCGACCAGCGTGCCTCTGGGCGTCGCCGAAAGAGTAGTCGAGGTGGCGAAGATCGCCAGCACTCTGAAGCCGATCACCAACCCCAACATGAAGTCCGACCTGACGACCGCAATCGCTCTGGCAAAAGCCGCCCTCGAAGGCGCGCTCGCGAACGTCGAGGTCAACCTTGATTCGCTGAAGGATGAGGGCTTCGTGAGGGAGACGCGAAAGCGGGCAGCAGTGTTGAAAGGGTAGAACTTATCCCATCGCAGGAATCGCCTTCCAAGGTGCTGTAATCAGGGAGCCTGAAGCTCCAAAGAAAGAAGGCCGCATCGCTGCGGCCTCGAACGTCCCACTCGGGGTATTCGGTCCCACCGGTTGGCTCGCTTCTTGCTAGCGTTCTATTTACCTGTGCCGCCCTTCAACTCAATGACGATGACGTCAAAGGGCGCATCGCCAGTATTCTCCGGGTTGTGAATTTGGGCCGGTGTGTACAGAACCTGCCCTTTCGTGCCATTGGCCTCCTGAGTCTTGCCATCGGCAAAGGTAAACTTGATTGTGCCGTCGCTGAGGAACACAGCAACCGAGTCCGGGTGGCTGTGCATGACCGATTTCTCATGCGGTCCATAGTGAACGCGGAGAATCCTCACCTGCGCATTTTCCATCTCGACCTTGTAGTGGGCAGGATCGACTTTTACAGGATCCTGGGCGAAAACAGCAGCCGTGAAACAGAAACACAACACCGCGCAGCAAAGCGCGGAACGTGACGTCATAGGCGCTCCTTAAGTTGCTAGATTGGAAGCCAGAATTTCCTTTTTGGCCTCGAAAGCGGCGATCATTCTACACCCATTTCGCCTGCTCGAGACCGTGGGGCGGGGGCATTTCCCCCGAACCCTATGATTCCAATGATGGGGGGGTACCCTTTGCCAATTGGTTAGTATCCTAAAGAGAAAATAGGCGATTCCGCGGCACTCACCGGGCTATCGCCAGAAGCCGGGTCAGATTCGCCTTATACGGCAGGGCTTGGTCCTCGCCCGTTTCCCGCGCAAGCTCCTGCGATTCGAGCGTTCCAACACCATGCGAGGCGGAAGCACTTTAGTCACGGTCCTCCTCGCCAGATTAAGGACTAAAATAATTCGGAGAACGGCTAAAGTCTGCCCAAGTTCACCAACGTCTAGTTTGCGGTTTGCATCTAAACGATGCAGACCTACTTTTGATGTTTTGCGAACCGCTTCCTGAGCCGTTCATTTCGAGGAGTTCTATGAAGAATTTGTTTTTCGCAGTTTTGTTATTGTGCGCCACGGCGGGCTTCGCCATGCCGATCGCATCGTCGGCGCGTTCCATGGTGCCTTCTGAACTTCAGCAACTGATCGGCGTCGACTACCGGGCGCTCAAGGATTCGCCAACCGCGCAGGCGCTCAAAGCGCAAGTGCTGCCCGACAACCTGAAGGACCTCGAGACCGCACTCAAAGGTATCGGCATTGACGCCGACCACGACCTCGAGCAGCTCAACTTCGCCTCTTTCCGCACCGAGAAGAAGGGCGTTCAAACCATCGGCGTGGCAGCGGGATCGTTCTCCGCCAAAGCCGTTCTCAAGAAGATGAAGCTCAAGAAGATCGCGGGCGCCAAGTACGGTACCGCCGTCATTTATCCGATGGACAACGGTTTGGTGATGACCTTTCTGGACGACAACACGCTGGCCTTCGGCACTCCGGAGTCGTTGCACAGCGCGCTCGATACCCGCGATGGCAAGCGCCCTTCGCTCGATTCGAATTCCGTGATGACCGACCAGATGTCGGCCGTCGATGGTTCGCCCGTGTGGAGCATCCTCGACCAGAAGGGAACCCAGGCCATGATGTTTTCGGCGATGGGCGATGCGGCGAAGGTCGCCGACTACGAGACCATTAAGAAGCGCATCCTGGCTTCCCGCTACACCATGAACTTCGAGAGCGGAGTGGATTTCGACCTAAGCGTTCTCACGTCCGACTCGATGACGGCGGCTACGCTGTCCACCATCGTCAAGGCCGGAATGCTCTACAAGAAACTCAATGCCAGCCCCATCGAAAAGACCGCCATTGACGCCACTACCGTCGATTCCGACAGCTCGAATGTGCAAGTCCACTTCAAAAGCGACGACCAGAAGTTCCAGTCATTGATGCACTCGCCGCTGTTTGCCGCCGTTTCGCACTGACGTTTCTTACGAAGCCGAAACAAAAAGACGTCCCGGATGTTCCTCCGGGACGTTTTCTTTCCCACTGCCACGCTAGCTCAGGGCGGTGCGTCTCGGCTGGAGTATCGCTCCCAGCAATAGCTTCGCCAGGCAAAATGAAGGCGTTCAGGTTATTCTTGGCGCTGACAGGAGACGGTTAGTTTTCATGCGCCCACATCCGCATTGGATCGATTATTCGATCATCGGCATTTACTTCACGTTTGTTCTGGGAATCGGTTTCGTACTGAAAAAGTACATGAAAACCAGCACCGACTTCTTTCTGTCGGGTCGGTCGATTCCTGCCTGGATCACGGGACTGGCATTTCTTTCCGCCAACCTCGGCGCCCAGGAAGTGATCGGCATGGGCGCCAGCGGCGCCAAATACGGGATCATGACCTCGCATTTCTACTGGGTGGGTGCGATTCCGGCGATGGTTTTCGTCGGCCTTTTCATGATGCCGTTCTACTACGGGTCGCGGGCGCGGTCGGTGCCCGAGTACCTGAAGTTGCGTTTTGACGAAAAGACGCGCGGGCTGAACGCGATCTCGTTTGCGGTGATGACGGTCTTTTCCTCCGGCGTATCGATGTACGCCATGGGCAAGCTGCTGCAACTGTTGCTGGGCTGGAATTTCAACGCCGCCATCATTGTTTCCGCGCTGGTCGTCTTGGCGTACACGTTTCTGGGCGGCCTTACTTCCGCGATTTATAACGAGGTGCTGCAATTTTTTCTGATCGTAATCGGCTTCATCCCGCTGGTGTTTCTGGGATTGAAGGATGTCGGCGGATGGAGCGGCCTGAAGGCCCGCCTCGGCAACGACGCCATGGTGCATTCCTGGAAGTATCTGGGCAGCCCCAGCGCGAATCCCATGGGCGTGGAGTGGTTCGGCATGTTGATGGGATTGGGATTCGTGCTGTCGTTCGGCTACTGGTGTACGGACTTTCTGGTGGTGCAGCGCGCCATGGCGGCCGACTCGATGACTTCGGCCCGGCGGACCCCGCTGATCGCGGCGTTTCCGAAGATGCTGTTTCCGTTCCTGGTGATTCTCCCGGGGATGATTGCGGGCGTTGTGGCCGCTGGGAGCATGAGCGGCGGCGCTTCGGCGGACGTCCCGGCAAAAGCGGGATTGGCCGTAGTTTCGCAGCAAGATTCGCAGCAAGATTCGCCGCCGGCAACGAGCGGCGGAATCAGACTGGAAGGCGGGAAGGGAATCATTCCACCGAAACTCGACGAAAATGGAAATCCGCTCGTCAAAAACGGCCAGACCGTGCTCGATTACGATCTCGCAACTCCCATGATGCTGGTTCGGTATTTTCCTTCGGGATTGCTGGGGTTGGGATTGTGCGCGCTGATGGCTTCGTTCATGTCGGGGATGGCCGGCAATACGACGGCCTTCAATTCGGTTTGGACCTACGATATTTACCAGAGCTACATCAACAAGGGTGCGTCCGACCAGCATTACCTGTGGATGGGTAGGGCGGCTACGGTGTTCGGCTTGGCGATTGCAGTGGCCGCCGCCTATGTTGCCCGCCAGTTCAATAACATCATGGACGTGCTGCAGTTGGTCTTTGCTTTCGTGAACGCGCCGCTGTTTGCGACCTTCCTGCTGGGTATGTTCTGGAAGCGCGCCACCGGCAACGGCGCGTTCTGCGGGCTCCTCGGAGGCACCGCGGCGGCGGCCGTGCATCATGGCCTGACGCTTCCCGCGGGCTCAGTCGCCGGCGTCAAGGGCGGATTTTTAGGTATGGTGGTGCATCGCTATCCGAGCGAGATGGCGCAGAATTTCTGGACGGCGATCTTTGCCTGGACGACGTGCTTCACGGTGACGATCCTCGTCTCTCTGCTGACCAAGCCGCGTCCGGATGGAGAGCTTAAGGGATTGGTGTATGCGCTGACAGACCGGCCTAAGGATGTTGGCCTCGCGTGGTACCAGAAGCCGGCGGTGCTGGCGGTGGTGGTGCTGACGGCTCTGCTATTGCTCAATTGGATCTTCTGGTAACCAGGAACTTTTGTAATTTTCAAACCGACGTGATTCGCCGCAAGAACGGGCGAGAGAGTTTTGAGGAAAAGGTATGGGATTCGACATCCGATTACCGATCGGCATGATGTTCAGTGTGTTTGGCGTATTGGTGGCTGGATATGGAGCGGCGACGCAAGGGAGCGAGATGTACACGCGTCATTCACTCGGTATCAACGTTAACTTATGGTGGGGGATTGCCATGCTGATATTCGGTGCGGGAATGCTGCTGCTCGCGCGCCGGGGAGCAGTAGCCGCGCGTTCGGCGCACAAGAACCTCAAGAGCCCAAACGTCAGGTAAGGCCTAACACCGGAGATGGGATCTGGGCTTGCCGCAAACCTTCATGCAGAACACGAATCCAGCCATCGAAAATTGCGCTCCTGCTTTGGAACAGAGATTTGTCCAGCTCTTCGGGCAGTCTCCCCGCATTTACCAGGCTCCGGGACGAGTCAATTTAATCGGTGAACACACCGATTACAACGACGGCTTCGTCATGCCGGCGGCGATCGGTTTCTATACCCGAGCCGCGGTTGCGCCACGCCCTGACCGCAAACTCGCGATTCATTCCGAAAATTATTCCGAGCAGGTTGAGTTCGATCTCGATCATTTGCCCGCCACGGGCGCCGGGCACTGGAGCGATTACGTGATTGGCGTTGTGAAAATGCTGGTCCGGTCCGGTAAGAAGCTGGGTGGAGCGAACCTGTTGGTGGATGGTAACGTGCCACAGGGTGCGGGATTGAGTTCCTCGGCTTCGATTGAAGTAGCGGTCGGCTACGCACTGCTCGATCTCGCCGATCCAAGCACAATCGATCGAAACCAGCTCGCGTTGCTGTGCCAGCAGGCGGAAAACGAGTTTGTCGGCGCGCGCTGCGGAATCATGGATCAATTTGTCGCCAGCCACGGGAAACGCGGTCAGGCGTTGCTGCTCGATTGCCGCGACCTGGAATATCGGCAGTTGCCGTTGCCTGACGATGCGGTCCTGGCGATCTGTAACACGATGGTCAAACACAGCATCGCTAAAGGTGAATACAATCAGCGCCGCGCCGAATGCGAGGCGGGTGTGCGCGCTCTGTCGAAGTATCGGCCGCAGGTTCGGGCATTGCGGGATGTGACGCCGGAGGATCTGGAAGCGTACGGGCACGAACTGCCAGAGGTCGTTGTACGCCGCTGCCGTCACGTAATCGGCGAAAATGCCCGAGTGCTCAAGGCAGCGGCAGCGCTTGAACGCGGGGACTTGCAGGCCTTCGGGAACCTGATGCTGGAGTCGCATCGCAGCCTGCGCGACGACTTTGCCGTGAGTTGTTCAGAACTCGACTTGATGGTGGAACTCGCTGAAAGAGCGAAAGGCGTTTACGGAACGCGAATGACCGGAGGCGGATTTGGCGGTTGTACCATCGCGCTGGTTCAGGCCGGCTGCGTCGAAGCGTTCCAGCGGACGGTGCGGGAAGGCTATGAACGTTCGACCGGCCGCAAGCCGGAGATTTACGTTTGCGCGGCTGCCGATGGGGTTGGCAGGATAGCATGAGAAAGTCGCCTGTGAAGCAGTTCAAGAAATGGGCACGAAGCGAATGAGGGTTCTAGTTACAGGGGGAGCGGGTTATATCGGCAGCGTGGTTGCCGAGGAACTATTGCAGACAGGACACCAGGTTGTCGTCTTCGACAACCTGAGTCGCGGCCATCGCCAGGCAGTGCCGAAAAACGCTGAACTGATCGTAGGCGAGTTGGCGGATCGCAATCACCTTGACCAGATGTTCCGGTTGCGCGCGATCGATGCCGTCATGCATTTTGCGGCGCTGATCGAAGCGGGCGAGTCGATGAAGGCTCCCGAAGAATTCTTCCGCAACAACACCGCAAATGCGCTGACCCTGCTCGAAGCGATGCTCACGGCCAGGATAAAGCGTTTCGTTTTCTCATCGACGGCGGCGCTGTATGGCAATCCCGAGCGCACTCCAATTGAAGAGGACGATCCCATTCGTCCAACCAATGCGTACGGCGAATCGAAACTGCTGGTGGAGCGCATGCTGGCGTGGTTCCATCGGATCCACGGCCTGCGCTATGCCAGCCTGCGATATTTCAATGCCGCCGGCGCATCGCGTCCCGACCAAGGCGAGGCGCACCAGCCGGAGACGCATCTGATTCCCAGAATCCTCGAAGTCGCCCTCGGCCGCGCTGAACACGTGAAGATTTTCGGGACCGACTACCCCACGCCCGACGGCACCTGCGTCCGCGATTACATCCACGTCAGCGATCTGGCGCGCGCGCACCTGCTGGCCCTCCATGCGTTGGAAGGTGCGCTGGAGAATTCCAGTCCGCTCATCTACAACCTGGGCAACGGGCAGGGCTTCAGCGTGCGCCAGGTAGTCGAAGTGGCGCGGAAGGTAACCGGGCATCCGATTCCGGTGGTCGAATCGCCTCGCCGCGCGGGAGATCCAGCAGTGTTAATTGCCAGCTCGGAAAAAATTCGCCGCGACCTGGGCTGGCAGCCGAAATTCCCGGATTTGAAAACCATTGTTGAAAGCGCGTGGCAGTGGCATCGCACGCAGCCTGATGGATACGGAAGGCATTGAGTCATTGAATGATTGAATCATTACATCATCAGACTGAATGCCGGAATGCCTCAATGATTCAATGACTCAATGGCTAAATGACTCAATGATTCAATAATTCCATGAACTTCTCTGAACTTGCCTCGCAACCGCATCGCCGCTTCAATCCTCTGACCCGGGAGTGGGTGCTGGTGTCGCCGCATCGCACGCAAAGACCCTGGCAGGGGCAGGTCGAATCGGTTCCGACGGAAGCTCCGGCAACTTACGACCCCAACTGCTATCTTTGCCCGGGCAATGCGCGCGCGGCAGGCGCGAAGAACCCCGCGTACGCCGAGACGTTTGTTTTTGACAATGATTTTGCGGCGTTGAAGCCAGATACGCCCGCCGATGAAATTCAGGAGGAAGAACTCCTCGTTGCGCGCAGCGAAGCTGGGCGCTGCCGGGTGGTCTGCTTTTCACCGCGACACGACCTCGCGATGGCCCGCATGAGCGTGCCCGAACTACGCCACGTGGTCGATGCCTGGGTGCGAGAGTTCTCGGAACTCGCGAGTGATCCGCACATCCGGGCGGTACAGATCTTCGAGAATCGCGGGGCGATGATGGGATGCAGCAATCCCCATCCCCACGGGCAAATCTGGGCCAACGAAACTCTGCCCAACGAATTGGCGAAGGAGCTCGCCGCCTTTCGAGACTACCGGCAATCGCACAGCACGACCCTGCTGAACGATTACCTGAAGCTGGAACTGGAGAAACAGGAACGGTTGGTATGCGCCAACGACCATTTCGTATTGCTGGTGCCGTTCTGGGCGGTCTGGCCTTTTGAGACCCTGCTGGTCAGCCGGAGATGTGTGTCCGCTCTGGATGAACTGAATGACGAGGAGCGCACCACCCTGGCCGAGATACTCCGGCAGGCCACCATTCGTTACGATAATTTATTTCGCACGTCGTTTCCTTACACCATGGGTTTTCATCAGCGGCCCACCGATGGCAAGGACTATCCTGAGTTTCACTTGCACGCGCATTTCTATCCGCCGCTGCTGCGTTCGGCGACGATCAAGAAATTCATGGTCGGTTACGAGATGCTGGCCATGCCGCAGCGGGACATTACCCCGGAAACGGCGGCCCAGTGGTTGCGGGAGGTTCCGGCCCGGCATTATCTGGACCCGTAGCCACTCACAGTTTAACGGGATTACGATGACCATTTGATTCGCTTCTTCTGCTGGTAAAGACGAAAGGGCTGGCACTGTGCCACACGACGAAAAGTCCGGTTACAACCGCTTTCTCCTGCTGGTAGCGGGACTTGGTGGACTCCTCTACGGCGTCGATGTCGGCATTATTGCGGGGGCTTTGCCGTATCTGGAGGCCACCTCCGGGTTGAACGCGGGCCAGCTTTCCATCGTCGTCGCGGCCGTGCTCCTCGGCAGCGTGATCTCGACCTTGTTTGCCGGTGTGCTCGCCGACTGGATGGGGCGCAAGCCTCTGATGATCCTGAGCGGAGTGCTGTTTGTCTGCAGCATTCCCATCATTGCGCTCTCACGTGGCTATGAGTCGCTGGTGCTGGGCCGCTTGTTACAGGGCATCAGCGCCGGCCTGATCGGTGTGGTGGTCCCGCTGTATCTGGCGGAGTGCCTGGCAGCGGCGAGCCGCGGCAAGGGGACGGGGATTTTCCAATGGCTGCTGACGCTTGGGATTGTGACGGCGGCCGTCGTGGGCATGTACTTCAGCGTTCGCGTCGAAGAGGTGGCCAGGCTGGCCGATCCCGCGCGGCTCTTCGCTTTCAAAGACACCGCCTGGCGCAGTATTTTCTGGGTTTCGCTGCCTCCCGGCATTTTGTTCGTGATCGGCGGTTTCATGGTGTCGGAGTCCCCGCGCTGGCTGTTTCTGCGCGGGAAACGGGACGCCGCCTACTCCGCGCTTCTGCGCTCTCGCACTAACCAACAAGCGGACGTTGAACTGGCGGAGATGGAACAGGTCACCGCGGCTGAAAAAGCGAAAACTTCAACCGGGGCCAAGGTCAGGGAATCGCTCCTGCGCCGCAAGTATGTAATTCCGTTTGTTCTGGCTTGCGTCATTCTCGCGTGCAACCAAGCCACGGGCATCAATTCCATCATTGGCTACAACACGAATATTCTTTTGCAGAGCGGCCTTTCCGACGTTCAAGCGCATTGGGGCTACGTTCTGTTCACCATCGTGAATTTTCTGATGACCATCGGTGGCGTTTTGCTGGTCGACCGCAAGGGACGCAAGTTCCTGCTCTCGGTTGGAACGGCCGGGATTATTCTGTCGCTCGTTTCGACGGGGTTGCTCTTCCGCAAGACGGAACGGCTGCGCGTGGATTCTCGGGGCCCGGTTCAGGCTATGGTGACGGCGGACCAGAAGGTCACACTCACGTACAACCAGAAACTGGCGGAGACGCTGCTCGGGACATCGTTCGGCACATCGCTCGGCACACGAGATGACGCCGCCGAACGAATCGGCAATCGTCCTACCTCCTTGGTCGTCATCTATTCGTATGGAGACTTCCGCGCCGCAACCAAGGCTGCGCGTTCCGACGATGCCGCCGCGACCCCGATTCAGATCACGCGCGAGAGCTCGGTGCCGGCCAACAAAGTGGTGGCGTTCTTTTCGAATCCCTTTGGCAATCTCGATGCCGCGCGCCAGGCTCCGCTGAGAATCGACAATGCTCTGATCACGCCGCTTCCCAGCCCGCGCAGCGGAATGCTGGTGGCGATCACGCTTTTCGTATTCATGGCGTTTTTCGCGATCGGCCCCGGAGTCTGTGTGTGGCTGGCGCTTTCGGAGTTGATGCCGACACGGATTCGCTCGAACGGCATGAGCATCGCGCTGCTGATCAACCAGGCGGTTTCGACCAGCATCGCCGCCGTATTCCTGCCGACGGTCGGCAAGCATGGTTATGCCGCCATGTTTTTTGGATTTGCCGCTTGCACGGTAATTTACTTCATCACCGCCGCGGTGTTCTTACCAGAGACGAAGGGGAAGACGCTGGAAGAAATCGAAGCGCATTTTGAGGGAGCAGTCTCTTAGCCGTTCTGAAAATGTGGCTGGGATCGATCTTTTGATCGCTGACCGCTTGCGATCTCTTGACCATTTGTTTACGTGCGCCTGACAATACCTCTATTCTCGCTTCATAAGGTGATCTCAGGACGACCAAGGTGTGATTGCAATCACACTCGCGCGTGATGTCGAACGCTGCGAGTTGTGATTTCTGTCCCGGATAATACCCGTCAACCTGGGTCCTTAAGAAGTGAAGCGAAGGATGCACAACTTCTACCGCCAAGGAGGCGATGCAATGGAGATGCCGCGTCGGGTGTCCGTGTTATTCACTTTGGTCTTGACTGTCGTACTGCTGACGGGGACCAGCAATGCTATTCCGGCTTTCTCACGCCAGTACGGTACTTCGTGTACCACCTGCCACATCGACTTTCCCAAGCTCAACGACTTTGGCAAGGCCTTCAAAGATGCCGGATTCAAGTTTCCGAAAGCAGATGAAGACTTTATCAAGGTTCCACAGGTGATGCTGGGAGCGCCGGCGCAGAAGGAATTGTGGCCGCATACGGTTTTTCCGGGAACGATTCCTGGGCTGCCTCCGGTTGGGCTGCGGTACAACCAGTTCTTCCAATACACCAGCGGCAACGCCAACAACTACTACCAACCTTCAGGGGCGCCCGGGTCGGTGCAGCCGCCGACGATTCCGCGCACAGACTTTGAACCAGGTTATTTCAGCATCTTCATGGCGGGAAACTTTGGCAGCGACATCGCCTTCTGGGTGGATGACGATCTAAGTGTCTCCGGGCAGAACGCCAACGGCGCTCTCGGCGACGGCTATCTGCGCTTCGTCAACCTCGGACGCTTCTTCAAGCTGCCGACCGACGCGCTTACCCTTCGGGTGGGCCAGTTCGAGCCCGACTTGCCGTTTACGCAGGCCCGGTCGATCAATATCAGTCCTTACGATATCTACACTCAGGCCAACATCGGCTCGAGCAGTCAGAACGTGAACAACGTGTACGCCTTGCAGGACGGTGTCCAGGGAATTGAATTCAGCGGAGGCCATCAGTATGGTGGTTACCACTATTCGGTGGCTGTGGTGAACCAGAACACCAGCGGAAACACCGCGTCGCCTCTCAATGTGTCCTCGCCCGGGGGCTTTTTCTCCGACGCCAACTACAAAGACATCTACGCGCGGTTCTCGTACCGCTTTAACCTGGAGAAGGACCCGGCCAGCCGACACGATATTCAGGCGGCCGGCGCCAGCGGACCGCGTGACCACACGTACCTATCCTTGGGCACGTTTTATTACGAGGGCCGCTCGGTCCAGCGCTTCAACGGTGGAGCAGCAGGCACCCTGCTGACGGCGCGTGAGCCTTTTTACCGTGTTGGCGGGGATTTCAGCTTCAACTACCGCACGTTCAACCTTTTCGGTCTATTCATGTACGGCCATGACCACGATCTGCTGTTGAACTCCCCCGACGACCCCACTGGATTTATTCGGGGACCTGCCGCCAACTTCAATGGCGGATTCCTTGAGGCCGACTATCTGGCGTTGCCCTGGGTGATGACGATCCTGCGCTACGACCGCGTCCAGTCCACCGCGGATTTCCTGAACCAGGTTGCCTCCGGGAATTACTTCTCACCGGTGGGAAGCACGCGCAACCGGGTTACACCCGGCGTACAATTCCTGATTCACGCTAACATCAAGGCGTCGTTTGAGTATGCGGTTCGTCCGAAGCAAGCACTGTCGTACGATCCAACGACTGGGAAGCCCTTGAACGCGTTCCGTACAAACACGGCCACCGGTGCTTTAGAATTCGTCTACTAGGAGCCGAGAATTCTTACAACGAACGATTTGCCAAGGAAATGAGGAGAGAAAATAATGAAGCGCACTTTCATGATGGTGATGCTCGTAGTAGCGATGATGAGCCTGGCTGCCAGCGCGGGCACGATCAGCGGAAAAGTTTCCGGCGTGAGCGGCGAATCGGTGGTCTACGTTGACACCGTTGCCGGGAAGACTTTCCCGGCGCCAACCGCGAAGCCGGTCATCGACCAGAAGGGCTTAATGTTTGTGCCGCACATTGTGGTGGTGCAGCAAGGCACGACGGTCGAGTTCCTGAACAGCGACAAGGTTGCCCACAACGTATTCTGGCCTTCGGTCGGCGGCAACAAGAAACTTACTCACAACCTGGGCACTTGGCCGACGGGCGAAAAGCGCCCGTTCAAGTTCGACAATCCGGGCGCCGTGCCGTTACTGTGCAATGTCCATCCGGAGATGGCGGGCTATGTGGTCGTGTCACCGACCCCGTACTTTGCTCTGACCGACATATCGGGCGCCTACAAAATCGACAACGTGCCCGACGGCAGCTACACCGTAACGGCGTGGCATGAAGGCGCCAAGAACCAGTCCAAGCCGGTGGCTGTGGCGGGCGACAGCAAAGCGGACTTCACGCTGAGCAAATAAGGAAATGAGGAGCGGGCGGCCACGTCCGCTCTTCGGTCTTTTCTTTTACGAGTAGAATGCTTTCCGTCACACGAACGCCCAGGGGATTGCCGTCTTGCTGAAGCGGTTTAAAGACAAGAAAGTGGACAGGGATTGGTTGAATACCAACTTTCCCTGCATGATGGCTTGCCCGGCCCACACCAACGCGGGCCGCTACGTCGCTCTGATTGCGGAAGGGCGATTTGAGGAAGCGTACAAGTTTGCCCGCGATCCCAACCCGCTGGCCAGCATCTGCGGCCGGGTTTGCGCGCATCCCTGCGAAACTGCTTGTCGCCGCCGGGATATCGATCGCCCCATCGCCATACGGGCTCTCAAGCGTTTTCTGACGGAGCGGCACGGCCCGGAATCCAAGCGTCCGGTCGACATCAATGCGGGACGGGGCCAGAACCGGCTGCCCTTCAAAGTTGCCGTGGTGGGCGGCGGGCCCGTCGGACTATCGGCGGCGCACGATCTCGCTCTCATGGGCTACTCGGTCACAATTTTTGAAGCTGCCCCTGTGGCCGGCGGAATGCTTTATCTCGGCATTCCCGAATATCGGTTGCCTCGCGACGTGGTGGAAGCGCAAGTGCGGGAAATTCTCGCGACCGGCGACATCACTCTCAAGCTGAATCAGGCGGCGGGACGCGACTTCACGGTCTCCGACCTGCGCCACCAGGGCTTCGACGCGGTGCTGGTTGCCGTGGGCGCGCATCGCAGCCGCGATCTCACCATCCCGGGCGTCGACCTGGATGGCGTGTACAAGGGCATCGATTTTCTGCTCAACGTGAATCTCGGCTACAAGTTCACCATCGGCAAAAAGGTGATTGTGATCGGCGGCGGCAACGTGGCCATGGACGTGGCGCGTTCGGCGGCCCGCGAAGTGGTTCGCCAGCATGTTGCCGGAGTAGAGGACCTGGAGCCGTCGCTCGAGAGTGTAAGCGCCGTGGCCACTAAAGAAATGGTAGACGTGTCACTCTCCGCACTTCGCCTGGGCGCGCAGGAAGTGCATCTTGTCTGCCTGGAAAAGCGCGAAGAAATGCCGGCAGCGCTGGAAGAGATTGAAGAGGCCGAAACCGAAGGCATCGTCATGCATCCCGGCCTCGGCCCCAAGCGCATGATCGGCAAGGACGGCAAAGTGGTGGCGTTGGAGACTCTAAAGACGAAGTGGGTCTTCGATCAGAATCGGCGCTTCAATCCTGCGTTCTACGAGGGCAGTGAAACCGAACTGGACTGCGACACTATCATCATGGCCGTAGGCCAGGCGCCGAATCTGGATTTTCTTAAACCGGAAGACGGTGTGGAGAAATCTCCCCGAGGGCTGATCGCGGTGAACCCGCAAACGCTGATGACCTCGGCGAACGGCATCTTTGCCGGTGGCGACTGCGTGTTCGGTCCGCGGTTGATCATTGACAGCGTGGCGGACGGCAAGCGCGCCGCAGTGGGCATTGATGAGTTCCTGCGCGGCCAGAAGCACCCCGAGCCCATTGTCGAAGTCGAGGTCTTCAAGCGCCACAGCATGCCGCTGGATTTGCTGGATCTGGTTCGTCCTGCGATTCCAATGCTGCCGCTGGAGCGCCGCACCGGAGTGACCGAAGTCGAGGTTGGCTACGACGCTCAGTCGGCGATGGAGGAAGCCCAACGCTGCCTGCATTGCTGGGTGAACACGATCTTCGAGGGCAGCCCGGAAGATGGCAGCATGTGCATCCTGTGCGGCGGCTGCGTGGATGTTTGCCCGGAAAACTGCCTGTCGCTGGTCTCGCTGGATCGCATTCAGTTTGAGCCCGAGACCGTGCAGCAGATCTTAGAACATCAGGAATTGTTTGGTGTGGAACTCGACGAAGTGGCGGCCGACGAACTCGGCATCGTGACCGGTTCCGCCATGCTGAAAGACGAGACTCGCTGTATTCGCTGCGGACTGTGCGCGGCGCGTTGTCCCGTTGGCACCATCACGATGGAGTCGTACAATCTGGCTTCGGCCGAGCGCACCGGATTGATTTCGATTGAATCGATCGATGGACCGCTCCGGCCCAAATCGCCAGTTGCGGCTGGAGGTCCGAAGTAAGCGTTCGAGGAAACCAATGTCCGAAGAGAAGAAAATTACGCCGGCTGAGTCGGGCAAAGAGTTCGACCGCCGCGCTTTTTTTGTGAAACTGGGATTGGGATCGTTAAGCATCGCCGCAGCCGGTACGGCGGCATTTTCCTACCAGTTTCTCTCGCCGAATGTTTTGTACGAGCCCTCTCCTATTATCAACGCAGGCAAACCGGGAGATTATGCTTTGGATTCGGTGACGCTGGACGTGAACTCGGGAATTTATCTCATTCATGCCCAGGAAGGTTTTTTTGCGCTGAGCGCCGTCTGTACCCACCTCGGGTGCCTGACCGCATGGAAACCTGAGTTGGGCATCATCGCTTGCCCTTGTCACGGAAGCAAGTTTTATGTTTTCGAAGCCAAGAAAACTCCCGGAGAAAAGATTGAAGGCCCCGCGCCCAGGCCGCTGCCCTGGCTGCAGACCTGGATCAGCGACGAGGGTGATCTGATGGTGGACCGTTCCATCACTATTCGTCCTATGCAGTTTGTGAGGGTGTGAGCGTGGCGAAAACAATCACGAACTACTTCGAGGAGTTGCGCGGCACCCGAGTTTGGCGTTCGGTGTTCCGCAGCGGAACCGGGTCCAGTACTCTGCACCGGGCGCTGGCGGTGCAGCAGAACGTATTCCTGCACCTGTTCTCCACCAAGGTGCGGACCCGCATGCTTAGCTTCAGTGCGACCTGGTATTTGGGCACGCTGACCTTCGGAACCTTTCTCATCCTGGTAGCCACTGGCATTCCCCTGATGTTCTATTACCATCCCTCGGTGCCGCAGGCCTATGCCGACACTAAGGATCTGCAGTTTGTGGTTTCCTCCGGCTTGTTTCTGCGCAACCTGCACCGCTGGTCCGCGCATGCCATGGTTTTCCTGGTGTTCGCGCACATGTTCAAGGTGTTCTACCGTGGCGCATATCGGGCGCCGCGCGAGTTCAATTGGGTCGTCGGAGTGATCCTGCTGCTGATTACGCTGCTGCTCAGTTACACGGGCTACTTACTGCCTTGGGATCAGTTAGCCTTTTGGGCGATTACGGTGGGTTCTAACATCGCTTCCGCTGTGCCGGTGATGGGGAACAAGGTGCACTTCCTGATGCTCGGCGGCAATATGGTGAACGCCAATGCTCTGCTGCGCTTCTACGTGTTGCACTGCATGATTCTGCCCCTGGTTGCGATCCTCTTCGTCGCAGTGCATTTCTGGCGGATTCGCAAGGATGGCGGCCTCTACAGCCACCAAAGCGAGCCCAGAACGGGCGCGGTGCAAGCGGTTCCGGCGGTCGTGAAGGGAGGGCAATTGCAATGAGCGAGAAGACGCCCGATCCGAAAGATTTCATCGCCGGCATGGATTCGAATGCCCGCAAGTCGCCGACCCGGGTTGTCTTCGTCACCCGGCGAACCTCGGCGCAGGTCAAGGTCACCGACGAAGATGAGGTGCAGACCTATCCGGAAGTCCTGTTCCGCGCCCTCGTGGCCATCGAGGTGCTTACGATCGCGCTGGTGGGCGTGGCGCTTCTCTTCAACGCTCCGCTTGAGGGTATTGCCGATCCCTCGCACACGCCCAACCCCGCCAAGGCGCCCTGGTACTTCCTCGGATTGCAGGAAATGCTGCACTACTTTCCGCCCGTGGTCGCGGGTGTGCTGGTTCCAACTCTGGTCGTGATCGCACTGATTGTGATTCCGTATTTCCACATCAACATCGAGGCCGAAGGCGTGTTCCTGAAGGACCGCAAGCGCCGTGTCCTTATTTTCTACCTGGTTGCCGCTGCGCTCTCGGTGTTCCTGTTGTGGTTCGATGTGTACGTCGCCCTGGTCCCGACCCTGATCGTCGTCGGGTTCATGGCGCTGGCGGCGCAGAGTTCTCCGCAGTCGACTTCGGCCTTCCGGCGTTATCTGGCTGGCAAACCACTTTCCTACTGGATCATGACCTGGTTTCTGTTCGAACTGGCCGTGCTCACGGCGGTTGGCACATTCTTCCGCGGCCCGGGTTGGTCCTGGGTGTTGCCCTGGAGGAGCTAAGTGCAATCATCCAAGAACAAATTGTCTTCCCTGTGGCAGACATTGTGGCAGAGATGGTTCGGCCATCCGGTGCGCGCGTTTGGCGTGGTCAGCCTGCTGCTGTTGATATCGCTGGCCATCGCACCGGCCAAGAATCATTTCAGCGAATGGCGCCACTACCAGAATAAATATCTCGCGCTGATTCGGGGCCGGGGAGAGGCGGTAACGCTGCAGCGCCACTTCCACGACGGCATCCAGCAGATCTGGCTTCCGCAGTTCGGAGTCGTCGATCGCTGTACCACCTGCCACGTTGGATTGAAAGAAGCCAGTCTCGCCGATGTCAGCACCCAGCCGTTCCGTGTGCATCCGGTAATTCCGCACACGCTTGACCAGTTCGGCTGCGTGATGTGTCACCGTGGACAAGGCCCGGCGACCACCGTCGAAGAAGCTCACAGCAGCACGCTGGCCTGGGAGCAGCCGATCCTGCCGGCACGTTACGTCCAATCGTCCTGCGGACAATGCCATCGCGCTCCTCTCATCGGCGCACCGCAATTGAACCTGGGACGTAATCTGCTGGGACGATATGGCTGCGTGCACTGCCACACCATCAAACTGCCCGACGGCAGCGCGATCCAACCGACCGACGATCCGCCTTCCCTAGAGCACATTGCCGACAAGACCACGCGGGAATGGATTTACGCGTGGTTGAAGGATCCTCAGGCCTACGCGGTTACTGCGACGATGCCGAATTTCAAGTTGAGCGATCCGGACGCGCGCGATGTTTCGGCTTTCCTGATCTCGAGCAGCACACCACTCGCTGGAGACACGACGCCAGTCACGAAGACAGAGAAGGCGCCTGATCCGACCGCCGGAGCCAGCCTGTACGGCGAGTCATTCTGCGCCTCCTGCCATGCCGTGCAGAACGCCGCCGGGAACGTAGTGGGCGGCGACATTGGTCCGGAATTGACCCGCGTCGGTACCAAAGTCAAACCTGAGTGGCTGCGGGCCTGGTTGCACAACCCGCGCGTCTACGATTCGGGAACGGCCATGCCGCACTACCGTTTCACCGATCCGCAACTTTCCCTGCTGACTGGCTTCCTTGGAAACAAGGCGGATTCCGACCTGCTCGCGAATGTGCATCTCGACGCCCCGACGCCGGAGCAGATTGCGCACGGCAAGCTTTTGGTCACTGAGTACGGCTGCGCTTCCTGTCACCTGATCAACGGAATCAAGAAGCCGGATAACTTTGCTCCGGAATTGACCCGCATCGGGAGCAAGCCGCTCACGCAGATTATTTTTCTGCCCGGAATGACGCACGCCATACCGGACTACATTTCGGCCAAGATCCGGCAACCGCGTTCCTTTGGATCGGCGCTGAAGATGCCGCAGTTCGCCCTCGCCCCCGCGCAAGTTGACGCGTTGACGACTGCACTGCTCGCGCTCACCGACCGGGCGCATGACTTGCCGCTGGCCTTGACCGTGCCGGCGAAGCCGGCTTCGGATTACCAACCCGCGGGCAAGGCTGGACAACTCATGGCGGACATGGCTTGCTTCACTTGCCACGCCATTAACGGACGCGGCGGCGACCTGGCTCCCGACCTGACCTGGGAAGGCAGTTCGGTGCAGCGGCCGTGGTTGCAGGCATTCTTGAAGAACCCCGGCACGCTGCGTCCGGCGCTGATCCGCCGCATGCCAAGGTTCAACATTTCCGATGACGACGCGAAGGAACTGACCGACTACATCATGGCCGTGTATCAGACGCCGGCATTCGACCGCGATTCGATGCCGTCCAGCGGCTATCCGCCCGCGCAGGTGGAGCAGGGGAAACAGCTTTTCTATTCCAAGTATGCCTGCCAGGGTTGCCACATTGTCGATACCAAGGTCGACAAAGGCTACGTCGGACCAACGCTCACGCAAGTAGGCTCGCGGCTAACCGCTCCGTGGATTTATCACTGGCTGAAAGACCCGCAGGCCATGCGGCCCGGCGTCATCGAACCGAACCGCAACATGAGCGACGAAGATGCCCGCGCTCTGACCGCATTCCTGATGACGCAGAAGGGCTCCACTAAGCAGGGGGCGAAGAAATAGCATGTTCAGACACTGGCGGACACTCTTCGTAGTCTCCCTCGCCCTGGCAAGTGCAGGGTGCGCGCGCAAGCCGGGAGCGGCCTCTGCTCTAAAGCCCACAAGTTTTGGCGCCGCGCTGGTGGAGTCGAGTGGGGGCAAACAGATCGGTGCAACCGGCATGGTGCTCGTTCAGCCTCTGGTCGTGCAGGCCAACGACGACCAAGGGAACGCCGTCACCGGAGCACTGGTCGCATTCAGCGGACCTGCGGGCGTAAGTTTTGATCCTCCGAGCGGCCTGACCGATTCCAGCGGACAGCTCAGCACCAACGTCGCTTTGGGCAGCATGGCAGGCCGATACCAACTTATCGCGCACACATCCACGAAAACTCAGAAGTCAGTCGAACTGAAGATTGAAGAAATAGCGCTCGGATATCAAGAGCAGCTCGGATTTCAGCTCGACAACAAGTATTGCGCCCGCTGCCACAATCCAGAGTCAACGCCGGAGCGGGTCTCCAATTACGACAATCTTGAGGTCAAGCCGCACCCGTTCACCGAGGGTGACACCCTCAACAAGATGAGCGACGCCGAACTGACCGCCATCATCGGCCACGGCGGACCGGCGCTGAACAAATCTGCGTTGATGCCCCCGTACGGCTATACTCTCAGCAAGACAGAGATCGAGGCGCTGATTTCCTACATCCGCCTCATCTCCGATCCTCCCTATCATGCTGCCGGAATGGTCTATGCACAAAAGTAGGGCCGGTGGGCTGGGCCTTGTTCCGTCTGTTCTCAGGCTGTTCGTTCCTCGATCGTGTTTCATAAATCGGTTTTGGGCAGGGCACGGCTTCAGCCGTGCCGTTCAGGCTCTGACAAAATGCGGGCTTCAGCCCCTGAGGGACACGTCTTCCTCGCTGAAAGAAATTTATGAATCACGCTCTAGTCTGATCTTTCTCAGTCTGATTCTTCTTGGTCTGATCGGGACCAACGCCGCGCGGGCTCAGGCGGTCTCGCCGGTAGAAATCAAAGACCCGGCATTGCGCGCCCTGCAGCAGCAATACATGGACGACCTGGAGCAGGCAGGGGCGGACATTCTGGCAACCCATTTCGATTACCCGTTCTACCTCAGCCGTAAGCTCGACCTGGACCAGGCACGGCAGCAGGTCGCGGACCAGACATCCATTCGTTTCGACACTTATAGCGGCAAGACCGTGCTCGCGATCACGGGCAACTACTATGCCGCGTACTCCGCGCAAAAAATCAATCCCGAACAGCGGGCGCGGAGCACTTTTCTTAACGTGGTGATGCCGATCCTGAAAGCCGCGGTTCCGCGTTTTCAGAACAACCAGCATGTGCAAGGGTATGCGGTGGAAATTTCGCATCACATTATGGGAAAAGTGATGGGAGTTTCCATGGAGCGTCCGGAAAACCTGATGGTATTCTTGCCGCGGAGCGGCGCTCTCAAACTGGTGGCCGCCAAGGATGAGACCGCGCAGCAGGCGGCGCTCTTGCAGGGGCAGGTCTTTCTCAATGCGCAGCCCATCTCCATCTGGCTTAACGATGCGGTGCTCCCGCCGGCTGTAAATGATCGCGGCGATGACGCTTCCGCCAATGCCCAGTCGGATCCAGCTCAAACGGGGGCTGAAGCCACGGGAAGCGACAGCGGATCGCAGCCAGGTGCCCCGGCTCCTCTGGTCCCGGTGAAACCGAAAGAACCGCCGCCACCACCGCCCCGGGATACCTCGACGCAGGCGCTGGCCGCGGTGCAACTTTCCAACCAGCCATGGATTGATTCGATTGTGAAAGAACTGGAGCCGCAGGCCCACTTCGTCGCCTACGCGCCACCGAAATTTGTGGCCTTCCGGCAGGGAATCTATCTTGAGCTCTCTCTGAACTCCACCTTGCCAGTGTCTGCCGCTGGATCGCGGTACAAGCTTGCAGCCACGGCTTTCGATGACCACGTTGCCCACCTCGTCCGTCCGCTGCTGGCGTATTTTAAGGATTCGAAGGATTTTGATGGGATCGGCTTCAGCACGAACATCCACCTCGCCGGCAAGTCGGCGCCCGCCGTATCCGAAGCCGTGGAATTTTTCTTTCCGCTTTCCTCTCTGCGCTGTTACGAGAAATACGATTGCACCGGCCAGCAGCTTCTGGACGCGGGAACCGTCCTCATCAATGGCGAACGTGTGGCCCTCGATCTGCAAATCGCCGAGGGCGGTTCCAGCCACTGAGATGCCCTTCGCTTGACGCTTGTCAGCTATACTATCGAGCACAAGAACTAACCCGAAAAACGAAGATTCCTCTGGCCAGCTGGGCAAAACGTCGATCCTCGACGCCCAGCCCCTGAAGGGGCGTCTGGGCACAGGACTTTGCGGCATCGCTGAAGCGATGCCCTGATACGAGACTGGCGCTTTTCTTCGGTGCGTAACTCGACAGAAGATATTTCGAAGGGACAGGGATGGTGAACTGGTCGCAGGAATCGATACTGGTAACGGGTGGGACCGGATCGTTCGGGAAGAAGTTCGTCGAGATCATGCTGCGCGACTACCATCCGCAAAGGCTGGTGGTGTTCAGCCGGGACGAGTTGAAGCAGCATGAAATGAGGACGTCGGGCTTCGATCATCCCGGCATGCGGTATTTTATTGGAGACGTGCGCGACGTCGAGCGGTTGAAGCGGGCGCTCGCGGGTGTGACGGTGGTGGTGCACGCGGCGGCGCTCAAGCAGGTGCCGGCTTGCGAGTACAACCCGTTCGAAGCGATCCAGACGAACATCATGGGCGCCCGCAACGTGATTGATGCGGCCATTGACCAAGGTGTGCGCCGCATTCTGGCGCTCTCGACCGACAAGGCAGTGAATCCGATCAATCTGTATGGGGCCACCAAGCTGTGCGCGGAAAAAGTGTTTGTGCAGGCTAATGCCTACGCGGGCGCGAAGAATACGCGCTTCAGTTGCGCACGCTATGGAAACGTGGTGGGCAGCCACGGCAGCGTGATCCCGGTTTTTCTGGAACAGCGCCGGCGCGGGAAGATCACGATCACCGATCCGCGCATGACCCGATTCTGGCTGACGCTGGAGCAGGGCGTGAAGTTTGTGATCCGCTGCCTGGAGCAGATGCACGGGGGCGAGATTTTTGTTCCCAAGATCCCCAGCATGCGGCTGCTAGATCTGGCAGAGACGATCGCCCCCGGATGCCAGGTGGAGACCATCGGGATTCGTCCCGGAGAGAAGCTGCATGAGGTGCTGGTCTCGGAAGACGAGTCGCGGCACACGCTCGAAACCGAAGACATGTACATCATTCAGCCGTCGCATCCATGGTGGAAATCGGAAAACTGGGTGAATGCCAAGCCGCTGCCGGAAGGATTCCGTTATTCGAGCGACGCGAACGAACGCTGGCTGACGCGCCCTGAACTGGAAGAACTGGTGACTCCTGAAACGAGTGCCGCGGAGGCGGTTCCGACCTCCGCCTGACATGAGCGCCTTGCCCACAAAACTGGAAACGCTCGCCATCCACGGGGGCAGCCCCGTGCGGAAAAGTTTGTTGCCGTACGGGCGGCAAAGCCTGGATGACGCAGCTATCCAGGCGGTCGTTGAGGTTCTGAAGTCGGACTGGCTGACCACGGGACCGAAGGTCGGCGAGTTCGAAGAACGGTTTGCGGCGTGGGTCGGCGCGCGGCACGCTGTTAGTTTCAGTTCGGGCACGGCCGCCTTGCACGGTGCGGCGTTTGCCGCCGGTCTGGAGGCTGGCGACGAGGCCATCACCACGCCAATGACGTTCTGCGCGACCGCCAACTGCATCTTGTACCAGGGTGCAACGCCGGTGTTCGCCGACGTCTCGCCCGACACGCTAAACCTCGATCCCAAGGAAGTCTCCAAAAGAGTTTCCGCACGCACGAAGGCTGTTTTCGCCGTCGATTATGCGGGACATCCCGCTGCGCTGGATGAACTGGAGCAGTTGGCGAAGGCGCAAGGACAAGGAGCGTTGCTGATTGAAGACGCCTGTCACGCGCTGGGCGCGGAATACCGGGGGAAACGAGTCGGCGGCATTGCCGACATGACTGTGTTCAGCTTTCATCCCGTGAAGCACCTCACCACCGGGGAAGGCGGGATGGTTGCGACCAACGATGCGCGGCTGGCCGAGACGCTGCGGCGCTTTCGCAATCACGGCATCAGCAGCGAAGCGCGCCAGCGGCAGGAAGCGGGGCAGTGGTTTTACGAGATGGTGCTGCTGGGCTTCAATTACAGGTTGACCGATATTGCCTGCGCCCTGGGACTGTCGCAACTGGAAAGGCTGGATGCGAACCTGGCCCGACGCCGGGAAATTGCGGCGGAATACGGCGAGGCTTTTCGGGATTTACCTGCGATTGTGATTCCGGCAGAGCGCGAGGACGCCAATCCCGCGTGGCACCTATATCCGATCCGACTGAAACTGGAAAAGCTTGCGGCCGGGCGAGGCGAGATCTTTCAAGCGCTGCGGGCGGAGAACATCGGCGTGAATGTTCACTACATCCCGGTCCATCAACATCCGTATTACCGTGAGCGTTCGAAGTCGAAGGAAAGCTATCCCGTGGCCGAGGACGCTTATGAGCGGCTGATCAGCCTGCCCATGTTTCACTCCATGACGCCGCAGGATGTGGCAGACGTGATTCATGCGCTAGTTAAAGTTGTGACCCACTATGAAGGGGAAGGCGCACGCTTGCACTTGCTCGAGACCCGGCAATCAAAATAATCCATGTCCCGAATTTCCGGCTGGGACGGCAGCGCACGATCCGCGGGCAATTGGACAGACGCTGCCAGCGCATTCGGAAGTGTGCAAGATAGTATCGAAATGGCTGAACGAAGCACATCCAGAAGAGCATCTTGAGGAGATGATCCAGTCGGGTTGCACGGTTCGGTGATATATGCGACTGGCGAATCAAGAGCAGGCGTTGGGTGTAACTTCCGTTTGGGTGCAACTTCATTGGAGTCGATGAAACCAGGCGTACTTCTGATTCGGGCCGATGCCAGCCTCGCGATAGGAACTGGGCATGTTATGCGTTGCCTGGCCCTGGCCCAAGCCTGGCAGGACGCCGGCGGTACGGTGAGCCTTGTCGTGGCAGAGTTGCCGGATGCGCTTTTGCCGCGTATGACTGCAGAAGGGGTCTCACTGAGCCGGGTGCATGCAATCCCCGGCAGTCCCGAGGATGCTGGTGAGACTGTTGCGCAGGCCCGTCGACTGAGAGCCAATTGGGTCGTAATCGACGGCGATCGCTTCGGAAGTGATTTTCTGAAGGCGGTTCGGGTCGCAGGCTTTCGAATACTGCTCATCGATGATTTCGCCGACAGGGAATCGTTTCCTGCCGATCTGATCGTGAATCCGAATCTTGACGACGATGGGGAGCGTTATCGAAAACGAGGCGCGACCGCACGACTGTTGATGGGCCCGTCTTACGTTTTGCTGCGTCGCGAGTTCAGAGAAGGAGCGAAAAAAAGAGAGATTCGCCAAACAGGCAACCGGATCCTCGTAACCCTGGGCGGAAGCGATCCGGAGAATCTGACGCCGAAAATCGCGAACGCTCTTGCGCACTGCTCCGATCTTGAGGTTACAGCGATCGCGGGACCTGGCTACGATAAAGCAGATGAGCTGCGAAAGCGGAACGCAAGCAATCTCCGAATCGTATTCAACCCTCCCAGCATTGCGCGGTTCATAAATGGTTCCGATCAGGCGATCATTGCCGCGGGTGGAACGCTCTGGGAGCTTCTTTCCATGGGCTGCGCGGTATTGACCTATTCTAGAAATATCGTGCAAGCGAGGGTGGTGCAAGCTTTGGCGCAACGCGGCGCGGTGATCGACATGGGCGACACCTGCGACTTTGACTCGGCGAAGCTTGCGGCTTTGGTGAAAGAGTTGGTCGATTCGCACCTCGAGCGTGAGCGCATGACAACCCTGGGCCGTATGCTCGTCGATGGCATGGGAACAACACGGGTTGTCGAAGCGGCACAGCGATCAGAAGTGCAATGATCGTTGGCATGCGTCCCAGCGCATCTTCGGGGCGTGACGACTCTCTGCGTATGGCCGGGAATGCTGCTGCAAGTGCTTCACCGGGGACTGCAGAAGCGTCTGGTGCCGGCATTGGGCGGCGCAGCGTCGCCGCAGCGGCGTATCTAAACTTCGAGCCATTGCTGCAGGCGGTGTGCGACAAGAACGGTCCGCACTACGCAGCGAAGGAAGCCGGCCGGGTCACCTGTGCAATCCTTGGACTCGGACGCTGCTTCCGTCGGCCTATTCCATTGTCCCACGCACAAGGGCGAGTGGCTGACCGGCAGAAGTAGCGCGTTTACCCAAAGCTCCGCGGCCCCTCCTTGGAGAAATGACTTTACTGATCCAAATACGAACGGCTCAACGCGGCCAAAGCGCTGAGCCGTCGCAAATCGGAGGTGGAGGCTATACCGCCACCACCTCAGACCCAATCGTATTTTGGGCGGTTTCTCCGCAGAAATCAAGTGGAGAGACGCCATGACCTTGCATCCAAGCAAGCACCAAACCTGCAAACGCCTTGGAACCTACGGCAAGCGTGGAGTTCAACGCTGGCGCTGCAATTTTTGCAAAGTTACCTCCTGCCACCCCCAGGCGCAATCGCCTCTTGGGAGCCAGCGCACGAGCGAGGAATCTGCGGCACGAGCGATTCAATGCCTTGCCGAAGTTTAACAGCCCTTAATGCGGCTGCTGTTTTCCGACCGGGAACTCGGAAGCCGCCAGCAACACGGAATTAAGACACTACCCAACAAGCAGCGATTGACGGAGAAGGGCTTTCGGATTATCCTCACTCAAGGGCGTCTCCGAAGGGTGGAAGTGCTTACCATGATGAGGGTTCTAAACTTGAAGATCCTGAGCTGTATGCTGCTCGTGATTTTTCCGGCCGCCATGTTCGCAGTGGACCAACCTGCTGCCATGCTCTACGCCCATGGACCTGCATTGCTCAATGGGAATAGCATCGCAAGGTCGTCGGCCATCTTTTCCGGCGACTTGGTGGAGACCAGCGCGGACTCAGCAGCCAACATAAACGCTTCAGGCTCTATCGTCTTGGTTCGGAACGACTCGCTGGTTCAGTATCAAGGTAACGCCGTCAAGTTGGAGCACGGAGGTGTGACCGTATCCACCTCGAAAGCGTTGGCCACTCGTGTAGGCGGCGTTACCGTGTCACCGGCCGCTAGTGTTTGGACCGAATTTGAAGTCAGAGACGTGGATGGTACGGTCCAGATCGCCGCGCGCAAGGGCGACGTGACAATCAGCGATGACAACGGGACCACGGCCACACTGGCACAGGGTCAGGAGACCACTCGAGACGATTCGCAGTCGCAAGAAGACAAGAAGAAAAAGAAAAAGAAAAGAGCAGCTGGAGCTGCTCCTGCCGCAGGTGGGGGGATCCTCAGCTCTCCATGGGCAGTCGGAATTGGCGGAGGCGCAATTGCCGGTGCGACAATATGGGTGTTAGTCCAGAGCGAGCAACCGGCGAGTCCAACAAAGTAGCCCGATAAAACCAACCAGGTGGAGGCATGAACTCCAAGCGTGAGCGTCGTACGCGTCTCGACTGGGCTGAGAATCTACCGATCCCAGGTGCAGTATCCCACTAAAGAAAATCTTCAATTAGCCGGGCTGCTGTGTAGCCCGGGGTGCGAAGCTGTCTGCTCCGTTAACCTCGCTCCGTGTAGCGGTTTTCGACATTGTAGGCAGAACATGATGCGGTCCTCCGGAAATCCGGGTATACGCTCCGTTCAGAAGTTCTCGGCAATGCCGTCGCCCGGCGAAAATATTGTATTGGCAGCTCTTGCCCGTGTTAGGTAAGTTGCGGCGCACGCAAAGGGTAGGATTTGTGTTCGTCCGGCGGAGTCGTCGCGTGCTAATCTTGCTTGAACAAAACCACATCCCTCAATAGGTTGGAGGAGAGAATGTCGGCTAAACGTCTCGCCGTTCTGGTTGGGCCAGTTTTAGTTCTCGTTTCCTGCGCGTGGGCGCAAGTGAATGAGCTTTCCGTCACGGTGGGGCGAACTTTTGTCAGCACCCAGACGGATCAGAATCCGCCTCCGCCCGTCCGGACCCCCAGCATTCATTTTGCCAACGAGGAAAGCGTCGCGTTCAATTATGGTCGCCTGCTCAAGACCCATGGGATTTTCGGGCTGTATGGGGAATTGCCAGTAGCGATCTATTTTCGGATGGACGTAAACGCCTTCGACACCCGGATCCCCAAGGACATCGGAGCGCTGTTCATGACTCCATCCGTGCGCTTGAACATTTTTTCCGGCGAGTCAGTCACACCCTGGGTTAGTGCGGGCGGTGGCTATGGCCGCTTCCGGGAAGCCCCGCGTCTCCTTGGGATCTATGATCTTCCGAACCCCGGGCCAACCGGCACCAATACCGGCGTCGTCCAGTTCGGAGCTGGACTGGATGTGTGGGTGTGGCATCGGTGGGGCGCGCGGTTCGAAGCGCGAGATTTCTACTCTGGAACTCCCGACCTGAACGTTGATACCGGGAGAGGCCGTCAGCACAACTACTATGTGGGTGTCGGTGTCGTCCACCACTTCTAGTTGGCGGCTGCTCGGTTCGGCATTCTTCTGGAATCCGCGGTTTCGCGGCAGTGATGTCATGGAACCGCTCGGGCAGGTTTTGAGCGATGTCCACCGACTTGCCGAAACGTTCAAGCAGGGCGCGAAGTTCTTGGGTGAGGCGAGTGGGCCTCCAGTCGAGAAGTGCGAGGAAAAACTATCCTTTGCGCTCGCTGCGACGGAGCTCGCCAGACCGCCGGTGCTTGGATGATTGAGCTAAAAGCCTGGACGCAGCCAACCCGCAAAGCACATAAAACAGCGCGGCATTTGCCGGGATCTGCAAGTTGAAATCCACGAAGCTGTGGAACAGAATTCCCGTACACCCCAGCAAGGCGGCGAGGGAGACCGCCTCATCCCATTGGAATTCCCAGCGGCGAGAGGTCGGTAATCCGTTTCGGTACAAGAGCACGAGGAACCACAGCATCAACCCGAAGCCGAGTAAGCCAGTCTCCACCAGCAATTGCGCATAGTCGTTATGCGCTTCATTTACGAACAGATTCGTATGGAAGCTGCGGTAACCCGGATAGACCGTTGGGAAGGTTCCCAACCCCCATCCCCCAACTGGCCGCTTGGAAAACATTCGCAAGCTATCTTTGGTGATATCCAGACGCATGTCAGGGCCGAGATCTCCGAGGCGTCCCAGCACCTGCCCCTTGCCTAAGAAAATCAAGAGGGCAAGGATCAAGACGCACACGGCCGTTGTTCCCAGCGCTATGCGAGGGCTTCGCCTCTTCCCGAGAGTCAGAGCTGCGAACAGCACTATTTCGAGAACGAAAGCCAGCATTCCTCCGCGCGAGCCGGAAAGAAAAATCGTGCCGGCGATCAATACCGCGCAAGAGCCAACCAAGGCTCGCTTTCCCCCTCTCAGCAGATGTCCCATACTGAGCACGAACGGAATCGGCACCAGCATCTCCATCAGGCCGGCATAGTGGTCGTGGTTCACGTAGCTTCCATAGATCGAGCCATGGAACTGTGGACTATGGACCCAGAAAATTTTGCCGTTGGAGGTCAGCTCCTGGGCGAGCGCAAAAAAGGCGTAACAGGCCCCGAAAACAATCATTACAAAGGCGAATATTTTGCGAGCGCTCTCCTCTCTGACGCATTCCGCTCCAATCAGCAGCACAACCCCGTAGGAGACATACTGAAGCGCTTCGTACTTGGTAATGTAACTGTAGGCGGATCTGCGCATCACGATCTGCGCGAGGATCAGCCCGAAGAACAGAAATGCCGGCAGGTAGAGAGGATTCTGCGACAGCTTCAGTTCCTTCAAAACAAGCTGTTGTCCCACCCAAATGACGAACAGCGAAGCCGCCCCGGCCTCGAATGCGAAGGTCGACCACTCATCGACCGCACCGAACGCCAACACCGCGAAAATCAAGAGGGCGCATAGGCCGAGAACGAGCACCCATTGCAGGATTCCTGACAGACGAACGAGCGGGTGCTCCAATTCAATCGAATCAGCCGTATCGACAATCGCATACGATGAGATTTTCAACTCACCGATCCTCACTCGATTTCTCCACTAGCCTGAGATCGTCGATCCAAAGCTTGCCCCGAATCAGGGGGTTGGCAGGCTGGCGGACAATTTTCAACAATAATAGATTCGTGTTCGGGCCCGTTTGGAATCGTGCCTGTTGCACACGCCAGGGATTGGTGTCCAATAGATCATCGGTGAGAACGTAGGAAGCATTGGTGTAAGCATCCACGATCGCAAACCGCGGACCGCTGGCACTCTCGATGTCTTCCGTCCGGGATACCGCGCTAAACTCGTAGTTGGTGTTTGGCTTTACTGGGATGAACTGAAAGATACCGGCATCGCCGGGATTTCGTCCGTCGAACGCGATCGAGAGCGATCGGGTTCCGCTGTGGAACTCACTGGTATCGATGGCCAGGGACGCATGGGGGTTCGATTCGTACCACCAGTCAAAGCCGCCGTTCAGCACGTTCTCCTCGAATCCCCCGTTTACGATCAAGTTCTCCCGGGACGGGAGGTACGGCTGAATGGACCGATCGAGGCCGGCCAGTTGCTGCCATGCCGTTTGGGCGGCTGCCACTTCCCGCTGGGCAATGAGAAATTGGAAATAGGGGAATGCCAACTTGGTTGGAAACGCCTGGTTTAATCCGATCAAACGGTTCCAGACGTTTTCTGCGGCAGCGGTCTGCTGTTTATGGATGAGGAGCCGCAAGAAAGAAAGGTAAAGGTCTTGCCTTGGCGGCAGGGCCTGCGCAAGAATCCGATTCTCGTCTTCGGTTGCCCGCCAGCAAAGCAGAAGGGCCGAGTCAATCGTGTCGGGGTCGGGGTCGTTTGCGAATACTCCACGGAAATAACGCAAAGCCTTCTCTCGATCGCCCTGAACCAAGAAGAAGTTGGCGGCATCCCAAGCGACATGCGGGGTTGTCGGGTCGGCTTCCACGGCCCGTTCCACACTCTCTTCCTGCTCTCGGGTCCGGCCCGCGACCTGGTAAGCACTTGCTAGATCTAGCCAATATTGTGCTACGTACGGATTCAAACGCACAGCGATCCGGTAGTTCGCAATCGCCTCATCCAGATTTATGCCCGACAACGCCAAATTCCGGCCGAACAAGTCGCGATATTCAGCGTTCGATGGCTCCAGTTGGATTGCTTTCTGGAGATTCGATGAGTCTGGAATTGCCGCCAGACGCGAGGCCAGGTACGCGTGTCGAGCCCAATGTAGGTACAGCCCCACAAAAACCAAGCAAACCAATGCTAAGAAAAACTTCCGGAGCCGGGAGCGCAATTCAATTTGCATCTGATCTAGGAGCTTGAGAGCGCGTTCAGCACCGACGACTCGAAAGCGTGCGAATCACATTGAGCCATGCTAAGAAACCTTGCTGGCAGGGTCAGTTGTGGTTGTAATCCCATCTGTCGCCGGGTCCTCCTCGTAGTAGCTTCGTGCATGGGAGCCGCCATAGGAATAGTGGTAGTAGCCATCTCCGGAACGGAGATCGAGAGCGTTCAGGACAACGCCCATCACCCTGGCGTTGACCTGCAGCAGCAGTTCAGAAGCGCGCCGAAGGGCGGGTTTTGTAGTCTTCCCCGAGCGCGCGACCAAGATGACCCTGTCGGCTTCGGGGGACAAGACGACTGCGTCGGTCACGGATAAGCACGGCGGTGTGTCGATTACGACATGATCGAACTCATTACGCCAGCGCGCGATGTATTCCTTCATGAGCGTCGAACTGAGCAATTCGGCGGGCTGGGGCGGAATGGGGCCGGCCGGCATAATCCACAAGTTGGGAACCTCCGTAGAGTGCACTAAGACATCTTCGAGCTTGTCGACTCCGCTTATGAGGGTGCTGAGGCCGCCCCGAGCCTTTATGCCAAACAACTTCTCAATGCCGGGTCGGCGAAGGTCCGCGTCCAGAAGCAGAACACGGTTCCCACGCTGCGCCAAGACCAAAGCGGAATTGGCACTGACCGTTGTTTTTCCTTCTTGCGGTAACGCGCTGGTGACGAGAATCACCTTGGGCGGCGCACCAAAGGAGGAAAGGAGAATCGAAGTCCGGAGCGCGCGGTATGCTTCCGCGGCCTCCGATTTTGGACGCACGTACGTCACCAGGTCGGGTGGCTCTGGCTTTCCGTCGCCTACGGAAAGCGTGGTCAACCGTTTGCGCACGTGCCCGTTGCTGGAAAGCTGTAACGGTATCGTCCCCAGTGCTGGCAGCATCGAGATCGCACTCACCTCTTCCATATTCCGGACCGTCCTATCCAGACTCTCGAGCACGAAGGCAAGTCCCATACCTGCGGCTAGGCCGAGCAGAAGACCGATCATTAGGTTCCGAGGGACGTTGGGCGTGATCGGAAAAGTCGGAATCCCGGCGACGTCTACGACGCGAATATTGCTCGATCTCAGACCTGCGCTAACGCCTGCCTCCTTGAGTCGTTGCAGAAGATCCTGGTACAGCTGTCGGTTCGCTTCCGCATCGCGTTTAAGCACTGAGTACTCAATCGCGCTTTCGTTGAGCTTATTCGCCTCCTGCTTCTGCTGCTCAAACGCAGACGACAGCAACTTCTCTCGTTGAAGTGCCGCTAAATAATCATTGCGGACGCTCTCCTGCATTTTCTTTTCTTCCGTTGCTATTTGCGCGCGTACTTGTTTGAGCTGATTGTCCAGTTCGACAACCTTGGGGTATCCGGAACCGAATTGGGTTGTCAACTGAGCGTACTGGGTGGCGAGGTCGGACTCTTTTTCCCGCAACCGGCCCAGCAGCCCGGTCGCGGGTGACACTTTCGCGAACAAGCTAGGGTCACCGGACGTGGCAAACGTATAAACGGACTCCTTCTGCACGCGATCGCTCTGAGCGGCCGTTAGCTCTCTGTTAAGTTCGTCCAGCTTGGCGGTTACTATATTCTGCTTCTCATCGATCCCTAGAATGCTGTGGTCTTTCTGGTAGCGGACGAGTTTCTCCTCGGAGGTTTGAACTTTCAACTGAAGATCGGCGAGTTCCGTCGAAAGCCACTCGGAGGTCTGTGTGACCGATTCGTATTTGGTCCTAAAATTCGCCTCGATGTAAGTTTTCACCAAGCCATTGACAATCTCGGCTGCTAGCCGAGGATCGGGATGTGTATAGCTAATTTGCACGAGCCGCGAATTGGGGATCAACTGGACGCTCAGCCCACCGCGAAAGGCGCCCTGCAGGCCGGCTATCCTAGCCGGATCAGGCTCCATGCTCGAAAGCCCAATCGCGTTGTTGCTAGGCGCAGCCTGCCTGACACCCGCAAATCGAGGGTCTTGGTCGAGGTGCATGGCCTCGATTACCTTCATGGCCAAGGCGTTGCTACGCAGAATTGCGGCTTGAGTCTCAAGCGATAGCTCCGTTTCATTGTCGGCGAAACCATTCTCCACATCCTTGAATCCCAAAACGTTAGGGTTTTCGGGAAATATGGCAACCTTCGATGTGGCTTGGTACAGCCGAGTCGTCCTCAGAGTCCTAAGGACGGAGAGTGCAAAAATTATGGCGACAGTGGCCAGGATCCACCATTTCCGCTTCAGCAAAACCCGCCAGTAGTGAAAGAGGGGGCTTTCTTCCTGAGCGAAGTACGGGTGTACCGATTGACTACCTCGAACCACCGGCAATTCGATCGGTTCTAATGCTTCCGACTCATCAGAGTTGCTGCGTCCAGAACGCATTTCCATCAATTAAACCCCAGAAATCCCGCCACCGGCAGTTTCGCGCGCTCCGAACCGACGTTGTCTAGAACAGGCGAATTCTAACATCTTCTCTCCAATTTTCACCGACACATGTGGCGGTCGGCGCAAAGTCCCAAAGCGGTCATTCTTTGGCACTCGCCAGGCAAAGAGCAGATGCCCCGGCAACCGCCTCTGAGAAGCAGTGCGAAACTTGGGTCAAACCTCGCCCCTCATTTCTCCCGAACCCTTTTGTGCGCAACCAGAACTGAAAACAAATGACTTATTGGGTTCGTTTCGTAATTGACCATCATTTCTCATTGCCGAGCAGCGCTTTCAGTTGGCCCAATGGTGCAGGAGCGGAGTCCACTACTCCAGCGCCGTCATGGGAACTATCTCTTTTGGCATGGCCATCGTCCCCTGGTGTGCGATCCGGTTCCGGAACCGGAATCATCGGCGGCTTCCAAGCAGGAGCGCATTCTCCGTCCCACAGGGTGCCCGTCCGGTGTACGACCTCCTTCTTCCGCCGCGTGCTGTGGTAGACGCAAAGCTCGCCGTCCTGTGAGATGGGATTGTCGCTTTGGTCCAAGAACACCAGCGTGAACGGCACCCTCATGCCGTCCCGATACTCCTCCGGAATGCACTTCAGGCCGCTGGCCAAGATCATACCTTCCACCATCTGATCCCGATGATGGAATCGAAGACAAGTCAGGCGCGGATTCAGCACCTGCTCAAGTTCGTACCTCTGGCGGCCGAACCAGTAGCAATTTCTTCGGTCGTCTGATTGACCATCTGGCACAATTTGGTCATCCAAGTCGGTCGTGATTTGGCAATCCAGCACGGTGACCGGCCGCCGGGCAACTAAACGCACGTAGATCTGGTAGCCGGCCAACCCACTGGGCAAGTCGAAGACTTCGGTTAGCCCGCCAAAGATGATGATGTCCAAGCAGCGGGCCCGTTCCAGCCACTGCTCTGGGATGTCGATATCCATGCCCTCCGCCTGCATGGTTTGCAAACGCTTAATGTAGCCCGCCTCCTCCGCTCGCGAGAGCCGGGGCCTTCGTATCGGCATTGTCTCCTCCATAAAATTGGCAAACTTTCCAGAAACACCAAAGATGATTACGGCACAATCAGTTACGGACCGGATCCGCACAGTCACCACAGTCGGCTTTTTTCCGCAGCTTGAGTTCGAACTGCGCCGCCAGTAGGTGGACGCGGCGACGTATTTCGCGGGAGAAGCGCAGCACGCGGTTGTGGCCATTGTCCCTGCGCGGTAGGCCCAATCTCGCCAATGTCCAGCCGATTTCCTTTGCGTTGTACTCCAGCGTCTCGCCGCGGAGGCGCAGCAGGTCGTTGAGGCGTTGTGTGGCTGCCGCGGTGCTGATTTCTTTGTCCGCGTGCGCCGCGTGCCAGAGGACTTCCACCAGCACGATCTCGGGATTGAGTTGGCGGCGGAACGTCAGTTCCTCTTCGTGCGCCTCGAGCAGCGGAGTCACCGCCGCCACGATCTCAGGTTCCCGCTGAAGGAACAGGGGCATGTGGCGGCGTAGCGCGGGATTCGTGAGTTGTGATGAATCCCGGTCAGAAGCAGAGTTCGGCGGCTCCTTTGACACCAGAACGTGCAGCCGCAGCAGGAGTAGCTGCGGCTGGTATTCAGCGGTCAGCGCTTCCTCCTCGCGCTCGGTGAAAGGAGGAAGCGCCGCGGGGACGGGCGGCAAGTGCAGGTGCAGCGCCTCCGGACCCCAGGCATCCCGGGACTCGAGGGTCTCGCCGAAGATTAGCTTGGGGCAGGAGATGGTGCGGACCTCGCCGCGGGATTCTGGAACGTACGCGCCAGGAGAGTTCGACGCCCGCCAGAACGCCACCGCTCGCGCTGACAACATCGGATCGGTCAGCACTAGCGTCGGAGAAAAGAATAGGGGCAACCGACGGCTGAGCTCGGCTGTGACGAACGCACGGCGACAGAAGACGTGAAGCAATTGACGGAGCCGCTGCCTCAGCGCGGCATCGGCTCCAGTGATGTAGGCTGTGATTGGCCCCGGATCAGGCGCCGGCGCCCAGGAGCACTTCACGAGGTACGCCAAGAAGGCGGCCTCCTGTGGAAGGATGCCCGCGTAGTGCTGGAAATGGCCGGCGATCTTGCGGAACAACTCGAGGCGCGTACCGTATTCTGCAGCCCCGCGTGGGAGGGTTACTGCGCGGAGAAGACTGAGGGGCATGTGGGGTGCGTGGTAGATGACCCCGTCGACCTTAAAATGTGCGGCGACGGTGGCCGTTTTTCTGTCAAAGTGCAGCAAATCGAGCTTGTCACCTGACTGTGAGAGCACCGCCTCGAAGACGGTGCCGTCGCGTAGGGTCTCGCCGATGGTATAACGGAATCCCGGCCGGCTTTTGCAGTCAAAGTCTGGTATTTTCATCGTCCGTTCCTTTGCCGGCAGCCGCCATCGGCACAGGCTGCCTCCAAAGAGAGAGGCTCAGGCCTGCGCCCGCTGATGCGGCTGCGGCTAGATTTTGATTTTTTCTATGACGTGACAGACGATACGGTTTACGCTACAGACCACACCGGAAAGGACGACTACGGGGGACACCGTAGTTACCTTCACAGTAATCTTACCACAGCCGCGCAAGAGGAAGCCCTCTGCACATTGTCTGGCATAGGGAAGTTCAGGCCTGAACGCAGTGGTCGTGGCCGGGGCACCCTGATCGAGGTGCGCATAATGCCGGCGGTGCATGCCTCGGGTCGACATGCTTGATACCCAGCTAGCCCAAGATCGTCGCGGAACAGCTTTTAGGAACCGTAATTCGAGAGTAGTGTGGTCGGTTGCCATGGTGTGGTAGGAAAATCCTACCACTCGCCTGTCACCAAGCCTGATTGCGGCTGGCTTCACGTTGACGTGGGTCAAGGAATCTAGGCCCTAACATCGGACTGGAAAACATGCTCTTTGCTGGCGTCGTTTCACACAACGAGCCCGGTCCGGTACGAATACTTCCTGTGACCAAGCTGGCAGCCGTCACGACTTTGCGGCGGAGAAATGGGCCGGATCCTCCGGTTGCTCGGTGACACCGAGATACCCACAACGCCTTAGCAGGGAATTGCTCTAGCTGCTTCATTCTACAACGGCCTTGCTCTCCAAGACGACATCGACACCCTGGTGCCCACGGAAAATCTCGCTGATATTTTCACCTCAATGTGTCTCTGGGTGCCAGTCGGAATTCACACCTCGTTCGTTATTGTTGGTTATCCCCGCCCTTAATAGCGACGGTTCCCTCTTAAAAGGCAATGTATTGTTGACGCCTAGTCTTACGAACTGTACAGTTTGGACGATTGAACTGGAGAGTTTATGAATGACGGTATTGTCGTCACCGCGCTGGACGCACGAGCCCATTTTGGCAAGCTTCTTCGCCGTGTCGAAGATAAAGGCCGGTCGCTGGTCATTGAGAAACGGGGCAGTCCGCGAGCGGTTTTACTGAGCATCAGGGACTATGTGCGCCTCGCCGTCCCCGAGCCTGAGGTCCTTCGGGTCATCGGAAAAGAGTCGAAACGGAAGGGCACAGATAAGCTGAGCACTACGCAAATTGATCGGATCGTCACGGCCGCCCGCAGATCCAGACGGCGATGATCCCGCTTCATCTTGTGATCGACACGAACGCCGTAGGTAATAACCGAAAGCGCGGCTTCCCTGGGGCGGAGCTTGCGGAAGCGTCGCAAAACTTCCTCAGGCGCTTTTGCCGGATGTGAATACAGATGTTCGTGTCCAGCAGATAGCGAGGGCTCCGTTACGGTCCCTTTCGTTTCTGCGGTTGATCCTTCTCGCGCGCAACTTCATCCGGCAAACCCGCCAGCAGATCGAATGCTCGCACCATGTCTCCATCTTTTTCCCGCAGGACGATCTCATCCCCACGCCGAAAGATCTCCACTTCCTTGCTCCTCAGTCGGAATTGTTTTGGCAGCCGGACCGCCTGACTGTTCCCGGAACGGAAAACTCGCGCAGTGCCCATGCACCAACCCCCAACAATGTATATACGTCGAGTTATAAGGAAGTTCTCTTGGTCAGCAAGGGTAGGTTGGCGGGAGCGGCCGATGATCAATCTTGGCCCTCCGTCGCAGGGGTCATCGCCGGGCTCGCCAGGCCGCTAGTGTAGTGCGTCAAGCAGATTGACGTTTATTCAGGGTGCGGCGAGCGCGTTTCACTTTTTCCAGGATGTCGGTAGCTCGGGCAGTCCAGATGAACGGTTTCGGACTTTCGTTGTGACGGTCGATGTAGGTGCCGATAGCCATTATGAGTTCTTCCAGATCACGGAAGACACCGCGACGCAGGCGATTTTGAGTCAGATCGCGAAAGAAACGCTCCACCATGTTGAGCCACGACGCGCTGGTGGGGGTGAAGTGCAGATGAAAGCGCGGGTGCCGCGCCAGCCAGCGTTGCACTTTGGGGTGCTTATGGGTGGCGTAGTTGTCGCAGATCAAGTGGAGTGGCCGGTCCGCCGGGATGGTCTGGTCGATCAGACGGAGAAACTTGAGCCATTCCTGGTGGCGATGCCGCTCTTGGCACAGTCCAAAGACTTCGCCGTTCGCCGCATTCAGCGCGGCAAACAGAGTGGCCGTACCGTTTCGTTTGTAGTCATGCGTCATGGTGGCGCCGCGTCCGCGCTTCAGCGGCAGACCGGGTTGGGTACGATCCAGAGCTTGAATCTGGCTCTTTTCGTCCAGGCACAGCACCAGCGCGTGTTCGGGCGGGTTAAGGTACAGACCGACGATGTCTTCCAGTTTCTCTGCGAACTGGGGATCGTTGCTGATTTTGAAGGTTTCCACGCGATGCGGTTTCAATCCGTGGGCCCGCCAGATGCGCCGCACACTGGCTTCGCTGATGCCGACGGCCGCCGCCATGGTGCGCGTGCTCCAGTGGGTGGCGTTGGTGGGTTGCTGGCGCGTGGTCATGGTCACCACCCGCTTGGTCAGGCGGGCGCCGATCTTGGGTTTGCGGCCGGGCCGAGGCGCGTCTTTCTCCAACCCCACCACGCCCAGCGCAAGGCAACGCTTGCGCCAGCGAGAAACCTTTTTCGGCGTAATGGCCATGACCGCCGCAATTTCCTTGTCCTGCTGGCCGGCGGCTGCGAACAACACAATGCGAGCGCGCTCCACCACGCGTGCCGGAAGGGATCGGCTTCGAGCCCAGCCTTCCAGCAGCGTTCGCTGCTCCGGACTCAACGTAATCACAGGGGCTATGCGCATCCGTGACCATCTCCTTCATCATAAGACGCGCACGGATTGATAAAGGTTGTTAGTTGTGACGCACTACACTAGTTGTCGGCGTCTTAAGGTTACCAACCTAATCGCTCGATTCCGCCAACAAGATCGAAATGGCGGTCTCGGCTTAGGAGGGAGAAAGAATGCTGACGGCAGAGTGCGGCAATCCAAACGTCGTTAGAAGGAATTGGAGTCCCGGCTCTCTTGAGTTCGGTTCGAATAGTAGCGTAGGAGATGGCCGTCTCTTCATCCACATCGAGTACCCGGTAGTTGCAAATCGTTTCCGTCAGCCATTGTTCGTAGCGCTCCCGGTTGCGTGATTGCCGAATTCCATATCGGTATTCCCCCAACACAATTACCGGAACGGCGACCTCAGTTGCTGTGCGAAGGATCGGCTCCAGTGCCGCATCACCATCTGCGACAGCTGACAATCCATTGGTGTCCAGAATCACTGTTGATCCTCAGTCTCGATCTGGTCGAACTCTTCTTCAATGATCCGGTTAATTCTGGCGGTTTCCGTGTGCAGGTGTCGGAGTTTGCCGAACGTCTTCATCCAGGGCTTGCTGTCTCTATCGCTTTGGGCGCGTAGCTTGTCCGCCAGCGCCTCCGAGACGAGCGCTCGAAAAGGAATCCCGCGCTCGGCCGCCACCGTCTTGGCGCGGCGAAAGATGGCATCGGGAATTTCCAATGTAGTCTTCATAAAGCCATGCTCCCATATTTATGGGAGTGCGTCAACCGGCGCAACCTTCGGTCTTTCTCTCGGGGAAATCGGATGGCGCGAAATAGTCGAAATGAGCAGATGTAATGCCAACTCGGATGGGCGAACACCAGTTTCCGACAGAAACAACAAGGAGCGAATTGTTCCGTAATTCGGCTCCGAAGGGGGGCCGCCACAGCTGAACCCTGGAAGGAGGAGCACGTGCAAAGCCGGAAAATGGATATCGTGCCGCAAACCTTCGTGTAGCAGCATCTCGCAGACTTGCGTGATGGTCCTTTGTTCCTCATCAGCGATCTGCTGAATGTCGCGCCTCAACGCCGAAATCCTGAAAGGTTTGTCTTCACGATCACACTGGGCGATTGGCATCAGCGCCGCAGGAAATAGATTCTGTTAGTCCAGTCCCAATGCCCAGTTTCTCTCGCCAGTCTGGTCAGGGCCCAGACCAAACCGCCGATATCCGCGGGCGAAATTGTTTTTTCGTCCACAAAAACAACGCCTCCGTGCGATCGCTCTTCTTCCGCCCAGGCTTTGAGTAGGGGAGGGATCGTCCTCCGGTCATAAGTAACCAGCGTTAATCCCTGGGCGGCGGCTTCTTGCAAACAAGGGGAGTCCTCCTGTCCCAGGAAATGCCCATTTTCCCATTCCACCATATAGCGAACTTCTATCGCGCGATGGCGGCGACGCAGACCATTCGCTACGTCCGGTGAGATGTGCTCATCGAGAAGAAGTTTGAGCATTTCGGTCTTTCGCCGCTTGCTTGGGAACGAATTCGGCGGCCTGAGGCAACATGCGCCTCAGCGCTTCAAAATCCGTCGCCTCATTTTCAGCCATTGCTTCATTGATTTCTTCGGGAAACGCCGCCGCATAGTTGACCGCTGCCTGGACCTTCACTTCTGGCCACTTGAGATGTGCCGCTACGGCGGACACATCTTTGTGATAGCTGTGGACGAGCAGCATGACCTCCCATACGGCGAGCGTGCTCCCTTGCAGGCAGGCTTGCCGGCCCGCAGGCGAATCTCGAAAGTCGATGAATCCAAATTCCGACCGGCGTAAGCCTTCCTCCACCAGGCGCGCACTGGCGTCGCTGGGGGTCCATCCGTGCCGATTCGCCATGCGTTTGAGACGCTTTCCGCTCTCCGCCGGCAGGCGCATGCTGATGACCATCGAATGGGTTGATTTCATGGCAATCTCCAGGTGTAACTCTTGTAAGCATTGTAGCATATGAGACTCATCGCAATCTCCCGTGTAGGAGGCGCCGTAGCCTTCGGACCGTGGTTCGAGGTGGGCATTCTGCGACCCTTGCGGCCTACTGCTTCTTAGTAGAGCGTGCCGGCGTGGGAAGCTGTTCGATGAGCTGATCCCATGGCATGACTTCCACCCTCGGATTGATCCGGTAGGATTCTTTTCCGGGGTAAAGAACGATTTGGCGAGTGGCTTTGAGGTCGGCACAAGCGATGTAAAAGCCTTTACTAGGCACGGGGTTGCTGATCGAGCGTTTGATTTCTATCGCCCAAATGCTTTTGGGGCCGAATTCGAGCACGAGGTCAATTTCCGCACCAGCGGATGTTCGATAAAACCATGAACGAACTGCTGCCGGTAAGCTGCTGAGAATATTCTCGATGAGCATGCCCTCCCAGCTTGGACCAACGATGGGATGCCCGAGCAGTTCCTCCTGAGTGCGAATGCCGAGGAGGGCATGAACGAGGCCGCTGTCTCGCACATAGACTTTCGGAGATCGCACCAACCGCTTTCTCACATTCGATGCCCAGGGCTGCAGGCGCCGCACCAGAAGTAAATCGACCAAAATATCCAGGTAGCGAGCGACCGTATGTCCGCTCACTCCAAGGCCTGCAGCGAGTTGGGCGCCGTTCAACATCTGTCCCTGATTGTGGGCCAACATCTGCCAGAAACGACGAAGTGTCTCTGCTGGCACTCTGGGCCCGAGAGCGGGCACATCCCGCTCCAGGTAGGTTTGAATGAATGCCGTGCGCCACTCAAAGCTGCCTTCGTCATCGTCAGCGAGAAAGCTCTCGGGGAAGCCTCCTCTCAGCCACAGAGCATCTGGAGCAGAAGGGCTGGTCCCGCCAACTTCGGCAGCGGTGAACGGAGTCAGTTCCAGGTAAGCGATTCGGCCAGCGAGTGTCTCCGCCGATTGGTGCATGAGATCAATGGACGCCGAACCGAGCAGCAGAAACTGACCGACTTTTCTGCCCGTTCGACGCCTGCGATCAATCACACTACGCAGCGTCTGGAATATGTCAGGAAGACGATGAATCTCATCAAGGATGACAAGCCGGTGGAGATGTTGCGAAAGGTAAAGCTCAGGATCAGCGAGTTTGGCCCGATCCGAGGGAAGCTCCAAGTCAAGGTACAGAGCCTGGGGTTTAAGCTGCTCTTCCAAAGAAAGAGCGAGAGTCGTTTTGCCGGCTTGGCGCGGACCGAGCAGCGCTACGGCCGGAAAGCGCTGCAGCAAGTCCAGCAGCTTGGCTTTGGCTGCTCTTGGAATCATCCTTGTAATTATGCCACGTCATCGCATGATTGCAAGGTTATTGCTGAGTCGGTTCGCTTGGCATTCGCCTGCTGACTCGGGCACCTGACGAACAGGCAGATTTCGCAGAACGCCACAAAATGCGGTCGCCTGACGAAGCCTAGTCGCCTCGAGTCGGAGATCGTCCAGAATCCGCTCTCCAGGCCGGCAGTGTGCCGCATCGCATCTCGACCCAGGCGATCACGCGCGATCAAAGCGGAGCTTGGGATTCGGTTGGCCGTCGTTGTGCACCCGGGGTGCACAAACTCCCCTGTGCAACCGGGTTGCACAAACTTGGGCCTCAGTACAAGTGCTCCAGTCAAGGGCCAATGCCAGCGATGATGGCCGCGTTGGCTGCAGCCAGGCCCAGACAAAGGCCGAATAGAAATCGAGCATGCCGGGCGTTTGCGCACGCAGCCATACTAGGCGAACATACGGCGAACTGTCAATAGAAATGAGGCCGCGGAACCGGGAAGGTGGCTTAGAGCGCAGGATGCGGTACACGCGAAGAAGAAAACACGTTCCGGGGTCGAGGTGGTGAGCCGCAAGATCGACGGAAGCATCGAGACGAGGAAGTACCGAGGAGAGGAACTCGTGTCGGCGGCTGCCGCTCCTGATTTTCGGACGGCAAGGATTCATGCCGCCATCGCCGGGTTGGAGAAGGATGAGCCGGCCGACGCAGGTTGCTAATTCTACTTGCCCTGTTCGTGCTCACCGATTTTCACGTGTTTTGTTTGCGGTAGGGCGCTCTCATTTACGCTCAAACACCTCAGGGCTGAGAGTCCAGCAAGAGTCCAGCAGTCGTGATCACGGAGCAGCAGGTTCAGCCTCGCAAGGACGCCATTTAACGTAAACGCCAATCGGAGTATGACCCCGGTTTTTTTCGGTACTTGCGCATTACGCCATTTGGCGTTACGCTAATCAGCGTAATATGGCATCCCAGGAAAATCCCTTCGTTTTTGGCGAAATCATCGACGGCGCGAACTTCGTCAACCGCACTGACGAACTCACCCAACTCGTCCGAGACTTGGCAGATAGCCAAAAAGTGTTCTTGTTGTCTCCGAGACGCTTCGGGAAAAGTTCGCTAGTTGCACTGGCCCTCCTCAAACTGAAGAAGAGACACATTCACATCGTCAACTTGACGGTGAGCAGCTACTCCAGCTACGCCCAATTCCTGGAAAAATTCGCTGAGAAGGTGTTGCGCGCTGCCGGTCCTTGGGAACGGGTCAAAGATTGGGTTACGCGATTTGGCCGGCAAGTAAAGCCCGACGTCAGCATCAACATGGTAACTGGGGAGATCAGTCTGTCCCTAGGTAAAGGGGCAGGTTTTGATCCCACACCGATCGCACCGGACGTTTTTGCCCTGCCGGGAGAGTTGGCCAAAAACGCAGGGTTTCGCATGGCGATATGCCTTGACGAATTTCAGCAGATTTCACAATTCAATGGAGGGTCGGTCGAAAATGCCATACGAAACCAGGTTCAGGAGCAAAGAGAGGTAGGGTATGTTTTCGCGGGATCTCAGCCGTCGTTGATGGAGGAAATGCTTTCTGCCAAACGTCCCTTTCATAAAGCCGGCCCTCAGATGTTCCTGGACAAGATTCCGGCAAAGGATTGGAAGGAATTTATTACTCGCCATTTTCGCAAGAGGGGCAGAACGCTTGACGACCTCGGCTTGGAAACCCTGCTGGCTTCGGCTGATTTAATTCCTTATGACGTACAGCGTATCGCACATGAGCTCTGGGATTACGCGGAACTAAAGGACAAACGTCAACTCGGGGTGTCAGATGTGAATTCCATCATTGACAGTCTTGTCACAGGCCAATCTACCTACTATGAGTTGCTCTGGGAGCAACTGTCGGCGCGGCAACGTGCAGCGCTGCAGGCACTCGCTTATCGCGGGGCTTCCGAAATCTACTCGCAGGGCGTCCGAGAAGAGTTTCGTCTCGGGCCAGCGTCTACTGTTCAAAAGGCTGTTCAGTCCCTTGATTCAAGAGATATTTTGGATCGGTACAAAGGCAACTATTTCTTTCTGGACCCATTGTTTCCTTCCTGGATTAGAAAGAAGGGTGCATAAATTCTTCATAGTCAAAGTTGGCCATACTTCCGCAGTTCGTCGCAACCACCGCCTCCTCTATTCCGTCAAATTCCGTCACCCCTCAGGTCACCGTATCCGGTTTTGGTGATAGTGAATGCAAGCCTTGGCTTTTGAAAGGCAGACCATGCCTCGAGCAGATAGCGCCGGGAGCTTCATGGCGAAAATGGCGCCCAGGGCTCGTTCGAAGGCGCGCCGGAACAGCCTAGCCCCGGGTGTACATCTCCGTCCGGGCCACCGAGATAGCAGTGCAATTACGCCCCGGGCAGGTGAGGTATTGGCCGATCTGGGGTATAGCGAACAGAGGGGCAGCGGCAAGCCAAGCAGGGCTTTGCCTGCACGGTCAACCTACCGGGGGCCGCGCGCCGGCCGAAGGACGTGGATCCAGACAGATGTGGGTGCCAGCTTCTGGGTCAACCGGCAAAGACATTCTCGGCGAGAACCACGAAGAGTCGGCCCCATTGTTAGCAACTCAACTACGGGGCACGGTGATCTTGCTGGTCGATTATCTCTCCTTTTTTTACAAACATGGCGACCCGCACCTTCTGCTTGGCAATCAGGCGCTGCATGAACTTGAGCCCTTCTTTCTTGTCGGCCTCCACGCCATCGTGGAGAGGCTTGCGCCCAGGGACAGGCAGCACTGTGATTGTGCAACATGGTTGCACAGAGGGCGTGAGATGCCGAAGGAAGACTTCAGGCGGGAGGCGGAGAAGGGTTCCTCCATCCGCGAGTTCGGATCTGCCAGTCCGCGGTTCAAGAGTCCTGGTTAACGACGCTTTCGCGTGGCCGAAACATTGCCCGGAGTAATGAATCGCAATCAGTGGACTGCACACCACGCGGAAGAAAGCTCTTACCCGCGCGTGAGGTTTTGACGAACCACAGGTGCCTGCTGAGCGCCTATTTTATAAAACATGACTTTCCCCGAGGGATCAAGCTGCTGCAGCAAGTCAAAGTCCCGAACATTGCGGGACAATACCACACATCCGTATTTTCGAGCGGTGGCGAATAGCAGCGCGTCGTTCAAGACGCGCCGTCGCTGCTCTTTTCCGTATCCCTGGGTCCGGGTCAGCGTACCGGACAGCACTCCGGCTTCTCGCCAGATCCCGGGATCGGGCGTGATCGTCCGGTAGCTGGGACGCCGGTCGATGACCGCGGCAACTTGCTCGATGATCTCAGGCGTTTGGGAGTGAGCGGGATCGAGCAGGCCGCAGGTCGCCGCCAGTTCAGATTCCGTGACTGGGGAATGCCATGCCTCGGTCGCCCGCAGCATCGCGTCACCCTGATGCGGAAAACGGCCTTGAAGAATATCAATGTAGACCGTTGTATCGTAGAGCAGCTTGGCGGGTCGATGGCTGGTCGTTCCAATGAACTCAAGCTCCGATTCGGCCCGCGGTCTAAGCTGCGCTCGATGTTTGTCGGGTTTAAGCCGCCTGAGAGTGGCTTGAAATTCAGAACTCAAGCTCAGCCTCGCTACCAACTGCGCCGCGCAGGGAAAGCAGCCAGTCCGCGTAGTCGTCAGCAACCGCAATGTTGGCCAGCGCCACCTCGATCAGGTCGGTGTCAGAATCAATGCCGGTGCGTTTTTTTGCCCTTGTCACGAGGGCTTCCGGCATTCTTCCCCGGACCATCTGGGTGCGTTCGCCACGCAGTAGTCCTTCCTTCTCGGCGATGACCATCACGTCGCGCAACTTGCTGGAGTGCATGGGACTCTCCTCCCCCATGCCTGCAGGTTTCCTTCTTCGTGAGGAACTGGATTGGGCGTCACGCTTCACGACTTACCTCCCCGGAAACAGTTGCATCGCCATTTCCGTGTAGCACAATATAAATATTATTGTAGCACACCGTTTGGCGTATTTGTTCGATTGCCTCAAGATAGCTGGCAACGGACTGCTCCGCGAGTTCGCCACTTAGCGACCAGGCGCTGCATGAACTTGGACCCTTCCTTCTTGTAGGCCCCGACCCCTTGGTGTAGCCGCATCTCGCAAACCTGTGTGATCGTCCTCTGCTCCGTGACGGAACACGAGGGGCATCCGCCGTTAAATCGGCACTTTGCGACTCATGGATGCGCTTGTCCCGCCACGTTGTTCGCGTTGTGCCGGTGTTACGGGGCTTTGAAACAAATGACTGTTGACTGTGTGTATAGTGATAATATACACTACACAGGATGATAAAGAGCTTCCGACATAAGGGTGTCGAGCAGTTCTTCAAAACAGAGTCGAGGGCGAAAATTCGGCCGAAGCATGCGGATAAATTGAAACTGCAACTTGCTGCGCTGGACAACGCCAAATCCGGGAAGGACATGAACGCACCTGGTTGGAGGCTGCATCCCTTGCACGGCGATCTGGAAGGCCACTGGTCGGTGGATGTCAGCGGCAACTGGCGGCTGACGTTTACATTTGAAGGTGAAGATGCCGTGCTCGTGGACTATCAGGACTACCACTGAGAGGTTTTTATGCGCATGCACAATCCGCCACATCCGGGAAGAGTTCTACGAGAGTATCTGGGGACGGTGTCGGTCACAGATGCCGCCAAGCACCTTGGGGTGACTCGGGTCGCCGTGTCGCGCATCTTGAATGGTAGGGCCGGAATTTCGGCAGACATGGCGCTGAAGCTGTCCGATGCCCTTGGCACTAGCCCCGAACTATGGATTGGAATGCAGACTCAGTATGATCTGTGGCGAGCATCACAGCGCCACCATAAGAGGGTGACACCATTGTTCGTAGGAGCAGGGCACCGATGCCAAGGCAAGCCGCTTCCAAAGCCGAGCAGAACGATCCGTGCCCATGCAGCTCGTGGAAGAAGTACAGGAAATGCTGCTGGCGCGACCTTAAACTGACGAATCTTGAGAGCGGTGATCGAGCAGCGATCGGGAAGGCGGCGCGGGATGCTGGGCACGGGCAAATCGCGCGGTTAATGTCAGGCCATGATGTGCGTCGACTTCCTCGCAGGAGCGCACCTCGACAATGGCAACCCGGAGATCCTACTCAACTCGATCGCACGCTACTTAGCAATCAGAATCAGCGTCGAAGCGTCGAAGATACCCGCCACCCTCATCGCAGTGACGCTGGCATGTGCCCTCGCAAAAACGCCCGTCGCAGGAACTCGTGTTGGACTTCAATCTCGGACCACTCCGGATGCCCCTGCCGAATTCCCTCCTTGGCCAATTCGCGGGTGAAGAGGCTCATTTCCAGCGCTAACATAACACGCTGTTCCCCCGTCATCGCCCGTTGCACCCGGAGTTGTACGGCTTGCGCTGGAGGGCTTGTATCCGTGACAGGCACGGTCTAAATGGTAGCACGCACCGAGACATCTTCCCTCGTCAGCCTGAGTAGGTCTACGTCCGCCTGGAACTCCGCAGGGACAAGGCGGTGCGGTGGCTGCTACAGAGGTTCTTGCGACGGGTTCCCGTTCCCACGGCATTCTGCCCGACTGCGCTTCAGCCGAAAAGGAATCGTTCCATCGTGGAACTAAAGTTGACCAAGTTGCAGTACTTTCCTCGCTGATCTGTAGGAAGTCAGCTTCACGGGGGCGACGAACGAGACCTTTTCGGCGACGGAGGGATGATTCTTAAGGCGGTCGATACGCTGAACCGCAACGAGAAGTGTGACCGCCTGATCGTGATCACCGACGAGCAGGCGCATGACAATGTGCCCGCGCCGAGCGGCAAGGGTTACCTGATCAATGTGGCCAGGTACAGGAACGGCTCGGCTACGGCAAGTGGATGCACGTCGATGGCTGGAGCGAGGCGGTCATCGAATACATCCGCGCGCTGGAGCAGACGGCGTGGTGAACTGAGAATCGTGCTGGGCGGGCAGCCGTCGCTTGCCCGCACGAATCCAAGAGACAGCATCCCTAAACTTTCGGCCTAGGTCGGTGCAGAGCTTCCAGGAATTGGCGAATACTGCTCGCACATAGGCGAACAGAATCCGAGTTTGTTCGGATTGTGACCGACCCGCATTCGAACATTCGAACGGGCATGAGCAATCTTAACTGCAACCTTAGATTACTCAACACCAGATTACTCAACACCAGTCGCAACCCGAATCGTTCTCTTGCCAATTGACATGCTTACGCAATATGCGTAATAATATACGCAATATGCGTAATCCTTCCGTGCTGACCGCGTTGTTCCCACAGGTACGGCAAGGTGTGCTCGCGGCTACGCTCGGCCAGCCAGACAAGTGGTGGTATCTTTCGGAACTTGCCGACCGCTTGGGCACGACCCCATCGAGCCTTCAGCGGGAGCTGTCATCCCTGGTCGCAAGCGGATTACTGGTGCATCGCCGCGAAGGCACAAGGACTTATTTCAGGGCGGAGACCCAGTCCCCGGTGTTCCGAGACCTGCAGCAGCTCTTCGAAAAAACTGTAGGGCTGGCTCCGATCTTGGAGCAGATACTAAAGCCGTTTGGGAACAAGATTGAGTGTGCCTTCATATATGGTTCCGTGGCACGAAGCCGGGAAAATGCGATGAGCGACGTGGATTTGATGGTTATCGGCAGAGCAGGTCTTGCTGACCTCTCTCCAGCCCTCCGCAAGGCGGAGGAGCGACTGGGAAGAGAGGTCAACATCACCGCCTATTCCCCAGAGGAGTTCCGAGAGAAAATCAAATTGCGCGACCATTTTCTCGCCTCCGTTTTACGAGGGCGGAAACAGTTTGTGAAAGGAGGTGAGAGTGACTTGGACGAAATTGTTGGCAAATAAGGAAGCCCAGAGACACAAGACCTCTAGAAAGGAGTTGGATAACATGCGGGCGCTGATCGCTCGCGACCTCGCAGACGCGGGCCTCGCTGGCCTTTCGGCAGATCGGAGATTCGCGACTGCCTACAACGCAGCACTCCAGGCTGCGAATATGGCAATAGCCTGTGCGGGGTATCGGATCATGAGCAAGGTCGGACATCACCGGGTGTCTTTAGAAAGCACAAAACTTGTGTTAGCAAAGCCCATTCACAAATATGCCGACTACTTCGAGACTTGTCGGCGGAAGCGAAACACCATCGACTACACCTTTTCCAACGTTGCGACGGAGACGGAAGCAAAAGAGATCATGATCCAGGCGAACGAGTTTTACAACCTGATCGAAGACTGGATTACCAAGAACCATCCCTCGCTCAAGAAGTAAGATTTGATCCTTCCAGACAGAAATGCACGCATGGGCGGCCACTAATTGATCTGCGCCGACTTTCTCGCAGGAGCGCACCTCGACAATGGCAACCCGGAGATCCTACCCAACTCGATCGCACGCTACTTAGCAATCAGAATCAGCGTCGAAGCGTCGAAGATACCCGCCACCTTCATCGCAGTGACGCTGGCATGGGCCCTGGCAAAAACGCCCGTCGCAGGAACTCGTGTTGGACTTCAATCTCGGACCACTCCGGATGCGCCTGCCGAATCGCCTCCTTGGCCAATTCGCGGGTGAAGAGGCTCATTTCCAGTGCTAACAGAAGACACTGTTCCCCCGTCATCGCCCGTTGCACCCGGAGTTGTACGGCTTGCGCTGGAGGGCTTGTATCAGTGACAGGCACGGTCTAAATGGTGGCATGCACCAAGCGATCCGCCCTCGTCAGCCTGGGTACTTACACGTCCCTCCGGGACTCCATTGCGGTTTCAGCGGTGGTTACCTAAGTCAATGAAAACACGGTAACTGGTTATGTTTTCATCGTCAAGCGCAGAATGCGAAGATGGTTATAAAGGTAACGTGACGGTGTGAATTGTAGGAGAGGGTTTCACTAAACTTTCACGTTCCGGCGCGGCAAGACACTCTCTCCAGCGATCGTGGCGTTGGACAAGCAGAGACTATTGCTCGCGGCCTACACTTCGCACTTGAAAAGCTGGCGCGCCGCCGTCAGCGCAGAAGATGAGAAAACATGGAAAAACCTAGTTTCGCGGCTGCTCGTTGCCGCCGTAGTCATTGGTGCGCTTGTGATTATAGGCGCGGTTGTGCGCAGAGTGACGCGGCGTTATATGCGCGACACTGAGCGCCGCCACATCGCCCTGGTATTCCAGAGAGTTGTCCTCTGGTCAACCATCGTAGCCGTCGCCGCGCTTGCGTTCGCCTCGGACCTGACCTCTTTAGCTACTTCCTGTGGGCTTCTGGCAGCAGGCGTTGCGGTTGCGCTTCAGAGTGTCATTCTGTCCGCCGTCGGTTACTTCGTGCTGGTGTGAAAGGCGCGGAATAAGAATCAGGGACCGAGTGCAGATTTCGGGCGTGACCGGCGACGTCACAGATATTGGCTGGCTCCAACTCCGGCTAAAAGAGATCGACATTCGAACTCAGCAGCCCACGGGTAACGTCATCGCAGTCCTAGTCGAAACGCGGATTGCCAACCAATTCGGCCCGTTCCGAAATCCTTGCTTCTGATGCATTGGTAACTGATGCCCTGCTGTCGTCACCTGTGAGGTCACATGCCCAGATGTGGGCATCCCTGCCCGGCTGCACAGACTTCTATGTCGCTGTTTTTCCGCGAGTTTTGTTCTGAAGATTTGGCGAGGCAAGTGCACTGATCAGGCTGACGGTGTGGCTGAACTGATTAGTGTTCCGCGGGCTCCTCTCAGTTCCAGCGAGAATCACCCAAGAATCAAAAGGGGTGCGAAGGTCGCGCATGCAGGATCGGCCCAGCGTTTTTACAACATGGATAGGGTCAGATCCCAAGAAGGCAATTGTGATGTCGTACTCGCCGAAGCAGCGAAGTGTCAGGCCCGGGACGAGGGTCCATGACTGAACCTGTTGGCGGTCCCTGCAAACGCCGATAAAACCGTCGCACTTGAACCCGCAGGAATGCAGGCCGGCCTCCAAGCAAACGGGCCGACCCACGGAGCCAGAAACAACGATGAGCAAGAATTCCAAGAACAAAAAGAAACAAAAATCGAGGCTGGACAGCGACACTGAACACTCCGGCGTCAACGGCCAACCGAAGATCGGCAAAAATGAGTACGAGGCCGAGATTCTCAAGCTACAAGTTGAGCTGGTTAAGCTCCAGGACTGGGTCAAGACGACCAACGCCCGCATTGTGATCATTTTCGAAGGACGAGACGCTGCGGGTAAGGGCGGGATGATCAAGCGCATCTTGGAGCGTGTCAGCCCGCGCATCTTTCGCGTGGTCGCCCTCCCCGCGCCGACTGAGAGGCAGAAGACGCAGCTCCCTGCCCAACGCTACATTGAACAACTGCCCGCCGGAGGTGAAGTCGTCATCTTCGACCGGAGCTGGTATAACCGCGCCGGTGTTGAGTATGTGATGGGCTTTTGCACCGAGGAAGAGCACAGGGAATTCCTGAGGGACTGTCCCATCTTCGAGGGCTTTCTGGTTAGCCAGGGCATCATCCTTCTGAAGTACTGGCTCGAAGTATCGGAAAAGGAACAGCACAAGCGTTTCCTTGCGCGAATTGAAGATCCTACCAAGCGCTGGAAGCTTAGTCCTATGGACTTGGAATCCCACCGCCGGTGGTACGACTACTCACGCGCCCGGGATGCGATGCTTGCCGCCACGGATACAGCAGCGTCGCCCTGGCACATCGTTCCGTCAGACGACAAAAAGCGTGCCCGCCTGAACTGCATTGCGCACCTCCTCAGCAGCATCCCGTACGAGGAGATTCCTTATACCCCTCCCAAGCTTCCGCCAAGGCAAAAGCTGAAAGGGTACGTAGAGCCGAAGCAGAAGCATCGAACCGTCCCGCAGGTCTGGTAGGCCCGAAGCATGTTAGGGCATCGGTGGTTCC
>CAWDPH010000005.1:0-115175 GCA_963804135.1 uncultured Acidobacteriaceae bacterium
CCATCGTATTGATTCCTGCGTATTGTTTACGCGTATTGATTCGATTAAAGATCGGAATTTGAATCGGGCCAAGGCCCGGACGGAGTTTTTTTTGCAATGACCATTTTGATCACAGTGATTCACATTTTCGTTTGCCTGTTTCTGATTGCGGTCGTGTTGCTGCAAAGCGGAAAGAGCGGCGATCTGGCCGCGGCTTTCGGCGGACAGGGCAGCCAGACAGCGTTCGGCCCGCGGGGCGCGGCTTCGGTTCTTTCCCGGGCGACGACCTGGTCCGCGATCGTTTTCATGCTCACGTCGATAACGCTTTCGATTTTCGCGGCGCGTCGAACCGGACCCACCTCGGTGCTTTCGGGAGTGAAACCGGCGCAGACAAAGTCGCAGCCAGCGACGCCGGTTGCGCCTTCCGCACCGCCCACCGTTCCCCAAAACCAAGCGCCGACGCAGAAATAACTTGCTAGTGGAGAGCCGGGCGTCCCCGCCCGGCTGGACCGGCGAGACGCACGTCGCTCCATCGTATGACTCGCCACGCGGTCACCCCACCAAGAACGGATTCTCTTCCCTTTCCTCTCCTATGGTTGTTCGGGGGCCGTGGCCTGGAACAACGAGGGTGTCATCGGGCAGGGTCAGGACGCGGTCGTGCAGGGAGCGCATGATTTTCTCGAACGATCCTCCGGGGAGGTCGGTGCGTCCGATGCTGCGCGCGAACAGGGTGTCGCCGGCGATCAGTAATTTTTCCGCGGGAAAATAGAGGCAGACGCTGCCCTCGGTGTGGCCGGGAGTGTGCAGCACGTTCGCCGTCAGGTTGCCCGTCCGCAATGATTCGCCATCTCCGATACTCGCTTCGATTGCAACTTCGCCGGGCGCAGCCATGCCGAGCCAGGAAGCCTGGACGTCGAGCATTTTCAGCAGCGCATAGTCATTCTGATTGAGCAGGATTGGCGCGCCAGTCTGCGCGCGCAGTTTCATGGCTCCGCCCACGTGATCAATGTGGGCGTGGGTGATGACGATCTGCTTCACTTGCAGCTTGTGCTGGCGGACGATGGCGAGAACATCTTCAATATCGTCGCCGGGGTCGATGACCATGGCTTCGTGCGTGGATTCATCGCCGATGATTGAGCAGTTACATTGCAGCGGGCCCACGGAAAGGATCTTATGTATCATGAACTCATTCTCGCTCAGGGCGGGACAATTCACCACTTCGCTACTGTAGTCAGACGTGATGCACGCCCCGGTTATTCCGATCCGTGCTAAGAGACTAACCTACGTTATACTTCCCCGTTAAGGTGGCCGCTCCACCTCACTCCTTAGATTCTGAGGGACCTGAAATGCGTTCTTTATCTGGTATTTCCTTTGCGCTCGCTCTGCTGGTCTCATCTTCTGTTGGTACACAGGTTGGTGCGCAAACCGCGCCGTCGCAGGCGGCTCCTCCACAGACTGCTCGCCAGGCGCTGATCGAAATGCTCTTTGGTGAAGCGCCAGACCATTTCGAAAAGCATCTTCCCGATGTAACGCACCAAACTCTCGATAAACTCAGACGAAAGAATGGCCAGGACCTTCCGAGGATAATCTCCTTGCTGGCTGCGCGGCCCAGGGCCGGAGGAGGCAAACTCGAGACCTTCGACACCGGCCCAACGTTTTTGTCCGCGACAGAGCCTCCCTACGGACAATACGAAAAAATATACATGACAGTTGAACGGGACGACCTGGCCGGGGACGAGGATCAGATTGAGCTCGCCATGCACATGATAAGTGACGGGAAAGAGGAAGCTCTTCTTCCCATCGTTCTTCGCTTCACCTTTGCGATGAAGATGGAATCGGAGGTGTGGCGCTTGAATGAAGTTAGCGGGACGGTACGGTTTCCGCTGGCCGATCCTGTCTTCCTGAAGGACTTGGAAGAATATGAGTTCCGTCAGAATGAACAGATGGTGCTCTGGTCGGTGCGCGCGGTGATCAATGCCGAGAGGTTATACCAATCTGCACAGGGCAGCTATGCCTGCACGCTTTCTGCCCTGGGAAGCGCGCGGCAAAGAAGCGGGCGCCACAAAGCGTGTCTACCTTTACGATTCGCAAGTGGTCAGCGGCAAGAAAAACGGCTACACCTTCGCCATTTCGGGATGCGATACGTCTCACTACCGCGTCGTGGCTGAGCCTGAGGTGCCGGATTCCGGTCAGCGCGCGTTCTGTTCCGATGAAAGTGGCATGGTGCGAGCTTCCGCCGATGGGAAGTCTGCCACTTGCCTGGCCAGCGGCAAGGTCGTGGAGGAGAAAGTTCCCGCCACCCCATTCATGCGATCGGAGTTCCTCCTCAAAACAACGCCGCTTCTGGAACATCCCTCCCGGCGCAACGGGTCCGCGTTTCTCAGGGCGTTGCTGCGGGGCTCATCCCAGCAAGGTGTCGCCAATTTATCCACCCTTGGCGCGACAGGCGAGAGTCAAGGGGACCGTCGTGCTGAAGGCGCTGATCAATCAGACGGGTGACGTCGAAAGTCTCGAACTTGTCTCCGGTGACCCCATGCTGGCTCCCGCCGCTCTGGATGCGGTGAGACAATGGAAGTACCGCCCCTACCTGCTGAATGGAAATGCAGTGTACGTCGAAACCCAGGTCACGGTGAACTTCGCGCTAAGTGAACACTAACGTGGTCAGAGGCAGGAGGCCAGAAGAGGTTGGAGCCACGCGAGCTTTTGATCGAAGGGTTTTACCTCTGCAATCTGACCTCTAACCTCTGACCTCTCCTACGATGCCGCCGCGATCTGCCCCGTTCTCTGATCCGAGCGGAAGCGCAATAGCGCCGCGATGTTGCCGGCGCGATCCAGATCGGCGTGCTCCTTAAGATAGAACAATTCGATATCGCGGCGTATGGCGATGGGAATGAGGGCGTCGCAGACGTCGGTGAGTTCGCGAGTGGGGCGTCCGCAAGCGACGCACGACGGGACCAGGTGGGCGTCGAGGTGGCCACAGTTAGGGCACTCGACGGCGCGAGCGGAATAGTTTTCGGTGAGGAAGATGGTCTGCACTTCCCCGGCTTCCAGTGCTTGCAGGACGCGGCGGAGGCCGGTGACACCGCGCCCGTGGGACTTGGCGAAGTCCACCGCTTCGCTGGCTTTCTTGGAGGCGCGTTCCGTGATCCATCGATTCAGGACCGCACCGGCGTGATCGCGAATCTCTTCATTCGAGACGCTGGCAACATCGGCTGAGAATCGGCCGATCAGGCGCTGTTTGACGTAAGGGTGGAGGTGGGACTCGAACTCGGACCAGTTGGCATCCTGGCAACCGACGATGAGCCGCTCCCAGATGCCTTTCTCGAAGTCGGTCCGCAGTCGCTCTGAAACTGCCTTGAAGTGCTGGAGCGCTTCCTCGGCGACGCGTCGTTCAGCATGGCCGCCTTCGTAGCCGTTGTAGCCGTGGCTTGAGGCGTTGCGCGAGAGCATGTGGACAATGGCTCCGCGTTCGCGCAGGTCGTCAAGGCGAAGATCAAAGAAACGGGCGCGCTGGCGGTCGACCATGGCAACGCAAAGGGCAGGTTGCGCTCCCAGCAAAGCTGCCAGCGGTTTCAACTGAAACTGGGGCTGGAGATAAATGTGAGTGGCTCCGAGATGCGGGGGTAGTTCGTACTCCTTCCAGAAATTCTGAGCCGAGCAGGCGAAGACTGCCCTTCCCCGGGCATTGCCGCGCAGGTTCGTGGCCAGATCGAGGACGCGATCAAGATCGGCGTGAACGGATCCGTTCTTGCCGGTAGCGCCGGCAGTTTTCAGGGCCTGCTTGACGACATCTTTGGCGACGATCGCCTCGCGGCGATGGGAACGATCCTGCGGGGGATCGGGCTGAAAGTAAAAACTCAGGGCGCACGCCCCTTTGGTTTCGTCCGCTTGAAAAGCCGCCAACTCACGGATTTCGTCCCGGGTTATCATCTCGACTCTCCTTGTACTCTGATGTTTAGGTTCGAGTTTTGATTAAGAGTTCATGGTGGAATTCGCTGGCTATGGAAGGCGCGCTGCGCACGCAGTCGCGCGCCCGCTGCACGGACTCGCGCACGGCCTCCGGATGCCGCCCGGTGATGGCGGCAATTTCGTCGAGGGAGAAACCCTCGATACCGTAGAGGAGAAAAGCTTCGCGGTCGGTGCGGTCGGCGCCGCGGAGTGCGGCTTGCACCAGGGCGATCACTTCGTCGGAGTACGCGGCTTGCTCGGGGGTGGACACGCGGCGATCGGGGATGGCGCTTTCGCGGGTCCAACCCTCGTCGGGCTGATGGAATTGCAGCCCGGCTTCGTCGGAGGCTTGCACATTTTGCCGGCGGCGGCTGGCTTCCAGATGAACGGGAGACTCCAGTTCATGAAGGCGCGCCGTCATCTCGTTCATGGCTTCGAGGGCAAGGCGGTAAAGCCACGGTTCGAGCGACAGTTTTTCCGGACGGTCGTGATCGCCGAGAGCGCGGGCAATGACTTCGTCCACGACCTCGGGGGTGGAGAGAGCGTCCTCCAGAATCTCCTCGTCGGCGCGGCGGAAGTGGAGTTCGCGGTCCACGAAGCGTTCGAGGCGGGAAAGATTGGCATTTACATAGGAGCCGATGTCATCGGCGGAAATGGTGGACGGCCGAATCGCTGCCAGCGTCTGCTCGAATGGAACGCCGGGTTCGGGAGATTCCTGTGGCCCTCCGCGCCAGCGGCGCCATTTGTGGCTGGAGCGGAGCAGTTCCTTATGCCGGCCGATCTGCTGGATGAGTTCGTCAAAGGCAGCCTTGATGGCCGCGGTGGGGCTGGGAGCTTTCGCCTGGGCGGCCAGTTGGCCGGAGGGCAAGCGCAGGTTCAAGGAGACGAGCGTTCCCTCGCGCGCCGAATTCTGCTCGATGATGGCTTTCAGATGGACCAGTTCGGGCCGGAAGACCTGAAGGCGCTTCTGGATTTTCTCGATCTGGTGGCTGATTTCTTTTTCGATGTCGGGAGTTTTGTGGACCTTGTAACTGACGTGAACGTTCATTGTCGACGCCTCGAACGCGGGAGAAGAGTCCCGTGAAGCTGCGGTCCCTACAAGAAAATTGTACACCCGCAGGCAAGGGGTGGGAGCGAAGTTTGCGGCGGCTCTGCCTTTCCCATTTCGCGCACCTATTTCACGTACACCGAATCCTGCGTTAACTCCTTTGGCATCGTGACCGGGAACGGCGGAAATTCATGCGAGACACCTTTAAATAACGAAACCGTAACCTCGGAGCGCTTGGTGCCGTCGTGCACAGCGATCTTGTGTGGCTTCTCCGAATAGCCGCTCCCACAGAGACACGCCGGCGTAGGCGCCGTCCTTGCGCAGGATGTAGTAGGTCATGTCGATGAACTTGAGCTTGCTCATGTCGTTGTTGTAGTTGCGGACGATGCGATGGAGGGCGTCCAGGCCGGCTTCGAGCGGCGACATGCCGCGCCGCATGTTCTCGACGATGGTGTGCGCTCCGGCAACCTTGATGTTCTCTTCTCCGCTGCCGGTGGCGCCCGCCGACCCCACATCCTGATCGGTGTAGCAGCCCGCCCCGATGATCGGCGAATCGCCGCACCGCCCGGGAAGCTTGAAGGCCAGGCCGCTGGTGGTGGTGCAGCCGGAGATTTCACCTTTGTCGTTGAGCAGCGGAGCAGTGGATGGTGCCGGTCGGCGGTGAAAGAACGCGCCGGATGGCGGCCATGCGGAATTCCGGTTCTATGCCAAGCTGGGTGGCGCGCTTTTCCAGGCGCTGGATGCGCTCTTCCCAAAGTTCACTTTGCGGCGATGTCGTTGGTGGGAGTGAAGGCGGCTTCCATTGCGGGTCGGACAACCCCGGTCCCCACCAGTCATCGGTTGAGTGATTTTCTTTCCAGAGCAGCCAGATTTTTCGGGAGCGCTCGGTGAGCAGATTTTCACGCGGGAAACCCACGGCAACTGCGAATCGTTCCGCGCCTTCGCCGACGAGCATGACGTGGCCGGTGTGTTCCATGACGGCTTTGGAAACGAGTGAAACATTCTTGATGTTACGGACGCCGCCGACGGATCCGGCGCGGCGGGTGGGCCCGTGCATGCAGCAGGCATCGAGCTCGACCACGCCTTCTTCGTTGGGCAGGCCGCCGAGTCCAACGCTATCGTCGTTCGGATCGTCTTCCGGGCCCTTCACAACGCGGAGAGCGGCGTCGAGTGTGTCACCGCCATTTTTCAGAAAGATGAAGGCGTCGTCGAGGTACTTAACGCCATTGTTGGCGCTGATGATGATCGGCCGCTTGCCAGGGCGCGAGCTTTCATCCTTACCCTGTGCGCTTAAGCCGGTGGCCAGCGATACGGCGACGGCGGACTCCAGAAATCCACGACGGGTGATCGACATGAGTGCTCCGCCACGGAACGGCAAGAAGAATACCACGAAGGTGGATTGGCGCTTGCTGGTGGAGAGCCGCGCGTCGCCGCCCGGAGGGACCCTTCGACTTCGCTCAGGGCAGGCCCGCGAGACGCCCGTCCCTCCACCGTAGGATTCATCACGCGGTCACAGCACTAGAGGATTTCAACCCCACCGGAACGCGAGCTTACTGCGGTTTCGGTTCGGTTGGCGGAGGCGAAGGCGGGGCCCCCATACCGCCGTGGTGCATCATGCCGGGATGCGTCATGCCCTCGGGACCCATGGCTTCCATGTGCTTCATCATCTGTTCCATGTGGCCTACCATCACACTCCACATATCTACGTTCGCTTGCCAGCGCGCCTTCTCCGCGGGCTCGCTGATCTTGGCCACGTTGGCTTTCAGTTGCTCGAGGGATGCCTTCATCTTGTCCACGTCGGCCTTCATGGCCTCCATGTGCTGTTTGTGCATCTCCATCATCTTGTGGTGCTGCTCCGTGCCCATCTGGCCGGGCCCGCCCTTGGGAGGAGGCGCCGGTGGCGGCGCGCTCTGCGTCTGCGCCCACGACAGAGACGCCAGAGTCAAGATCACGGTAAGTAAAAGGCTCTTGCGATTCATAAGATGTATCCTTTCCGACAGCCAGTCCAAGTATAAGCCTGGACCCAGCGGTCAACCCACTGTTGCCAGATCGCGATTTCAGCAGCAATTCTCAACTGGTGTAATCGCCTGGTTGGGACAATCGAGAAAAAAAAGAACCTTGGGGAGTGGGATTCGGATTGCGGAAGCTAGTCGTGGAGAACAACATTAAGCAGCGAGCTATGGACTTGCAAGCCCGCTCGCCGTTGTAGTGAACGAAGCCCAACTTTCCTGAACCGATTCATGAAGAAGCTGACCCGCGACCGGGTTGTGCCGACCATTTCCGCCAGCATCTCCTGACTGATCTTGGGAACTACCGTCTCGGGTTTGCCTTCCTTGCCAAAATGAGCGAGCAGCAGAAGGATCCGGGCCAGCCTTTTTTCGCTGGAATTAAATAGCTGATCAACCAGATCTTCTTCGTATCGGATGTTCCGCGCCAATAAATGTGCCACGAACATGTCGGAAAAGGTGTGCTCCCGGTGAAGCGCTTGCATCATGGCCTTCTTGTCGATTCGCAGAGCAGCGCAATCTGTCATCGCGGTCGCAGACCCCATGCGAAGAGCCTGACCTGCCAGCGCACCTTCACCGAAGAACTCGCCGTCCCCTAATATGCCAATGGTTGCTTCCTTGCCATCATTGGACACGACCGTGAGTCTTACCTTGCCGGTCTGGATATGAAACACTGCGTCACTGGGATCCCCTTGCGTAAAGATGATATGTTTCCTCGGAAAACGTACAAATTTCCTGCCCTCGCCGATGGTTGCGAGGAATGCAAGGGGGTCAAAATCGCGTCCCTTCTTAGCTGCCGCACGGGGACCCATTAATTTCCGCACGTTGCAGTAATATCACATGCCAATTTTGATGGTCAGTTGGGCATCACACATATGCAGAAGATTGCCGAGAAGGCCAGACGATCTATCGGATAATGAGCCGCATAACCCATCCCGCGGTATCGTGACGGGCATCACGACTGTTGGTGACTTAGTGTAATTGATTCCATGACAATGTCGGATCCCGTACGCAAGCAGAAGACGGATCGCCAAGATGCGCAGCCGATTCTGAGATTGGCGCCGGCCTGCGCAAGGTCAGTTAACTACACGGCGGTCACAGAGAGCGCACGCCGCTGAATCTCTTGGTAGAGCTGCCAGAATTTCTGCACTTCAGCGTCGTTCAGCACTTCTCCCCGAGCGTGCGCGAGCACGCGAGCCAGCGTCTGCTGCAGCTCCTCATCTGTGTAAGCGTCTAGGTCCGTCATTGGGTTTGTCATTTTCTCCCCTAGTTTCCCCGATTGCACTAATATCACATGCCAATTTTGATGGTCTGTCGGGCATCGCACATACGCAGAGGAGTTTTGTTCGTTCGCACGCCCGATTTCGGGGCCTCCTTTGAAGTAGCGGAATCGCTTTAGCTGTTGGTCACGTTGGGTGCGTCTTGAAGCGGTCAGTATTGCTCAGTATCCGGGCCGTATCCAGCATAGTGTTGATAGGTCTTCGAGAGGGGGTTCGCCATGCCCGACCAGACTTCCTGTTTCGCACCCCATGACGGGCGAGTTCATTCCCAGCCTAGCGAGCGGACGAATACCGCAGGGAAGCAAGTCAGCAACAAAATACTTCTATCGATCTCCGATAGCGACTACAGCTCACTTCGTCCTCATCTCGAATACGTCAGCTTGCCCAACCATCTAGTGCTTCACGAGGCGGGTGGAAAGCTGGAATTTGCGTATTTCCCGAACCGAGGTTTGATTTCTCTTGTCGTAGTAATGGAAGATGGAAAAACCGCCGAAGCTGGCATAGTTGGCAATGAGGGTTTTACAGGAACACCGGCGGCAGTTGGCCTGAGCAGGGCCCCGCTTCAAGCGGTGGTACAAATCACGGGGGATGGGTTTCGGGTAGAGGCCGGAGCTTTGCAAAGCACTTTGGAATCCGCTCCACACCTTCAATTGATGTTGAGCCGCTATGCCGTAATTCGGGGAATGCAGGTTGCACAAACAGCCGCGTGTAATCGGCTGCACGATATTGAGCAGCGCCTAGCGCGGTGGTTGCTAATGACTCAAGATAGAGTGGACTCAGGGTTGCTGCCCATCACTCATGATTTTCTCGCAACGATGCTAGGGACAGATAGACCTACCGTGAGCTTGGCAGCTGGTGTTTTGCAGAGGAAGGAACTCATCGAGTACACCCGTGGCGCAGTGAAGATCGTGAACCGCAAGAAACTTGAAGACTCCGCCTGCGAGTGCTACGGGGTTATCCGACAGTACGATGGCGAGTTGGGCTTGAAATACCGGAAGTGAAGACTCGCCCTGTGCTTAATTGCCCACCCGAAAACGTTGTTGTTGATAAATCGCCCTTGCACCAACAATCCGTGTCGCGAGTGGAATTGATTCCATGACAAAGTCGGCTCCCGTACCCGAGTAAACTTTGGCGGTGCAAACCAACCAAAAAGGCTCGGGAGACAAGGAGCCGAACAATGATGATTATAGGATGCGATTACCACCCGAGCTTCCAACAAATTGCTTTTGTGGATACCGAGACTGGGGAGCTGCAAGAGCGGCGACTGCAGCACCGTGAGGAAGCGGAGAAGTTTTACCGTGAGCTCGCGGCACAGGGGATGAAGGTGCGTGTGGGGATAGAAGCGAGCGGACACGCTCGCTGGTTTGAACGACTGCTGTCAGAGCTGCAGTTTGAGCTGTGGATCGGAGACGCCGCTGAGATCAGTACGAAGCGAGTACGCAAGCAGAAGACGGATCGCCAGGATGCGCAGCTGATTCTGCAATTGATGCTGGAAGATCGCTTTCCCCAGATCTGGGTACCGAGCTGGGAGAATCGCGATCTGCGGCAACTGCTGTGGCATCGTCATCGGATGGTGCAGGCGCGCACGCGAATCATGAACCAACTACAAGCCGTGGCGCTGAACGAGGGCCTACGCTCGAAGAAGAGGTTGTGGCGGGAAGCCGGACGGGAGCAACTGGAGGGGTTCCGGTTAGCCCCCTGGGCAAGCCAGCGCCGGCGCGACCTGCTGGAGTTGCTGGACCGACTGAACCCGACGATCGCGAAGCTGACGCAGGCGATTGAGCAGGAAGTGGAGAAGTGTCCCCCAGCACAGCAGTTAAGAACTCATCCCGGAGTGGGCCCACTGACCGCCTTGGCCTTCGTGCTGATTATCGGGAGAGCGGATCGGTTCCAGTGTGGCAAGCAGATCGCGAGCTATCTGGGACTGGTGCCGTTGGAGAAGTCGAGCGGGAATCAGCGCCGGCTGGGACATATCACGAAACAAGGGAACTCTCTACTGCGTTTCCTGCTGGTGGAAGCGGCGCAAGTGACGGCGCGCAGCCTCCCGGAATGGCGCAGTAAGTATGTCCACCTAACCATGCGGCGAGGGCGGAAGATTGCCAAGGTCGCCATGGCGCGGAGACTGGCGGTTCGTTTGTACTGGATGATGCGCAAGGAATGGAATTACGGGCAGATGAAAAAGTTCGGTTCGCACGCGGGACAACCCGGATCAGGCGATGGTGTGAAGTAGAACATCGAGAAATTGAATGGGTATCCCGCTCCCCTTCACCGGGGAGTTCGAATTAACAATCATGATCGACGTTGTGACCGAAGAGATGCATGGGTCGGACTGAGTTCCTGACTTGAAACTGATTGCGAGCGAGCCTTGGTTGGATCGGCACATTTTCAACTAGAGCGAAATGGCGCGCTCTTCGGAGTGCACGGATTAGTACGCTCACAAAGTACTTGACACCGCCGACTTTGTCAGAGATGCCTGATTCCAACCCTGATCGCCTCCGACTGCGCCCGCTTCCCGGTTTTCGCGCCGCCGGTTCGCGCCCCTCATAGGGATATAATGTGTCGATTTCGCAGGCTGGATTTCAGCCGCATCGGAGGCCCATATTGCGCCTGTTGCTTGACACTCGCGAGGTTGGACGCGTCACCATCGTGCGCTGCAACGGACGGATCGTTGCCGGGGGCGAGTGCGAATCTCTGCGGGCGCACGTCGCCTGGTTGTTGCGCGACCGCCGCTCCATCGTTTTGCACCTGGGCGAAGTCGGATTCATTGACAGCAGCGGCCTCGGCACCATGGTCCGCGCCCTTACCAGCACGCGCCAGGCGCACGGAGACCTGAAGCTCTGCAACGTGCCGGAATTTGTGCGCAAAGTTCTGGAGATGTCGCGGCTGACGGCAGTGTTCGACTCACACGAATCGGAGGAGAAAGCGGTGGCCGCCTTCTACCGCCCCGAAGCTCGCGCCGAAACGCCGGTACCCACCGGCCGCAGCGTTCTGTGCCTCGACTCCAATGCCGACGTGCTCGCCTACTTGCGCGAACTGCTGCGCCGCGCCGGATATGACGTCCAGTCCAGCAGCCGCGTGAGCGACGCTTTGCTCCTGATGCGGGTTGCGCATTTCGATCTCTTGCTGGCGGGCCCCGGCATGACCGCCTCCCCGGCTTCGCCGCCAGCCTTCCAGGCCGCGTGCGCCAGACTCCCGGTGATTGAACTGGGCAGCGAGTTTTCCACCAGCCATGCCGGTGAGGCAGGCGCCGGATTGCTGGAAACGATCAAAGCTCGGCTCCAAGCTTGAATTCCCCGTCACTCTCTGCAACCTGAGCGCGTTCGGATCATCTGATGTAGTTGAGTTTGGCGCCAGGTGTCCGGAAAATGCTACCTTTGGGAGCCCGCGACCATCCCAGCGCGAGCTTCGCCGAGAGTGAGAACGTATGCGGATCGCAGGAATACGCCAGTGCGTCGAGAGATGCCGGGAGAACTGCCGATGAAATCGCAGTGTTTGCCATTCCAGCAGATTCCGCACACCACACGCCTCTTCCTTGATTATCTTTCCTACGCTCCTTCCGTTCGCGACTTTTATCCACGCTCACCGGGTTTTTCCGAATGGCTGAAGGACGAAGCCCAGCGCGTGGCTTACGACGCGACGCGGCGCGGCAAGGTGAGCGAAATTCTCGAGCGGCAAAATCGCGCGTGGGGCGCCTCTCCGAAAACACTGGCCAACATCGAACGGCTTAAGCAAGGAGCCCTGGCGGCGGTTACGGGACAGCAAGTCGGCCTCTTTGGCGGACCACTGTTTTCGATTTTCAAAGCCCTGACGGCGGTCAAACTGGCGGAACAGGCTACGGCGGCGGGAGTCGACTGCGTCCCGATCTTCTGGCTCGCGACCGAAGACCACGATTTAGCTGAGGTCAACCATGTGGCGCTGGTTCCCGAGCAAGGCGTTCCGGAACCTTTTGCCGCGGAAAGCCGGGCATTTGAAAGTAACGCGGTGGACGATGCGCCCGTGGGGACCGTCAAGTTTGGCCCGGAGATCGAGCCGCTGATCGAGCGCGCCGCCGCGCTGTTGGGGGATTCCGAAGTCACGACGTGGCTGCGTCAGGCGTATCGTCCCGGTGAAAGTCTGGGCAGTGCTTTTGCCTTGCTCTTTGCGCGCCTGTTTGCGGATTGGGGAGTCATCCTGCTCGATCCGGCAGACAAGGATTTCCATGATCTCGCAAAACCGCTGTTCCGCGCGGCGATCGAACGGGCCTCCGAACTCGACGAGGCACTGCTGGCGCGGGGCAAGGCGCTAGAGCAGGCGGGATATCACCAGCAGGTGAAGGTGACATCGGCGACCACGCTGCTTTTTGAAGTGAAGGACGGAGCGCGCACGGTGGTGCGGCGCAGAAATAATGGTACCAACGGCGGCAATGGTGGGGAGTTCGTCGTCGGTGAGGAGCGGATCTCTCACGGAGAGCTGCTCGACCGTATTGAAAAGGCGCCGGAGAAGTTCAACCCGAATGTGTTGCTTCGTCCCGTGGTGCAGGACTGCCTGTTGCCGACGCTCGTTTACACCGGCGGAGCGGCCGAAGTCGCGTACTTCGCCCAGGTGGCCGTGGTCTACGAGAAACTGCTGGGACGCGTGACGCCGATTCTGCCGCGATTTTCGGCGACGCTGGTCGAAGCCAAGCCCGAGCGCATTCTGACGCGCTACCAACTGGGACTGCCCGATTTGTTCCTCGGCCCGGAAAAAGTTCGAGAAGCGATTGCCTCCCGTTCGCTGCCCTCGGATTTGCAGACACGCTTTTCGGAAGCCTACGCAAGCGTTGAGCAGTCCATGACCGCGCTTCGTGAATCCATTCGCAGACTGGATTCAACGCTCATCGATACGGCTAAGAGCAGCCAGGAGAGCATGGCGCATCAGATCAGCCGTCTGCAAACGCGGGTATCGCGGGCGGAAGGGCTGCGGAATGAAGTCATCACGCGGCACGCGGATGCCCTGAGTCACGCGCTATTTCCGCACAAAGCGCTGCAGGAGCGCGAAGTCGCAGGCGTGAGCTTTGTGGCGCGATACGGGCCGGAACTGCTCGCGAATCTCTATCAGACGATCCATCCCGATTGCCACGATCACCAGGTGATTACGCTGTAGAGACGGGGCTTGCCCCGTCTCCCGCCGCGAAAGAGACGCGGCAAGCCGCGTCTCTACCGGGGATTATGTCGTTCCACGCATGACGATCTGCAGTTCTTCAAGGGATTCCACTCGCGGCACTCCTTTGTCACGGTAGGCGCCAGGAACATCCATCAACACCGCCAACATGCCGGCGCCGGTGGCACCCAGGTAATCCACCGAATAAACGTCGTCGACATAGAGGCTCTCTTCAGGCGCGGCATTCACGCTCTTCATCGCCTGGCGAAAGATTTCCGTGTGCGGCTTCTCGTATCCGACCAGTCCGGAGTCGGTGATGGTGCGAAAGCACTCAGCGATGCCGCACTTGCGCAGTACATCTTCGATCCTTCCATCGGCATTGGAGATGACCGCGATCTGGTGCCGCTTGCCGATCTCACGCAAGCGCTCGGCAGTGCCAGGGCGAATCTGGTCCCAGTTGCCGGAATTGCGGACGCCGGTGACGAGCTGGTCGCGGATGGAGTCGGCGTTATTCTGAAGTCCAATTTCGGAAAGCAACTGGGAGTAGAACATCCACCAGAAGCTGTGGTCGGCGGCGCCGTCCGCGATCATCATGCCGTCAAAACGATTCTTGGTCCGGCATTCCAGATCGCGCAGGTGTTCGCCCTCGGGGACAATGCCGCGTTCGGTGAGCGGGGCGTGAATGCGCTCGCGATTGGGGAACAGCAGTGTGTTGCCCACGTCGAAAAAGATGACTTTGACTTTCGCGTTCATGTCGGGTGCCGCTCCCCCATTATCAGCCTTGTTCCGGGCGATTCCGCAGGGTAAACCTAGCCGGATGAATTAAACTGAAAAAATTGCCGATGGATTAGGTGGAAGCGAAAGTCATGGCGCAACTGCGAGTGGTCGTTCTGTGGCACCAGCACCAGCCGTTCTACAAAGACCTGGTGACGGGGCAGTACCGCCTGCCCTGGACTCGCCTCCATGCTCTGAAAGACTACTACGGGATGGTGAAGCTGCTGGACGAGTTTCCACAAGTCCATCAGACGTTCAATCTGGTGCCCTCGCTGATCGCCCAGATTCAAGACTATGTTTCGGGCGAGGCGCAGGACCCTTTTCTGCAGGTCGCGGCGAAGCCCGCGAAAGACCTGACCCAGGAAGAGCGGCGGTTTGCGCTGCAATATTTGTTTCAGGCGAATCCGGTGAATGTCATCGGGCGCTATCCGCGGTACCGCGAGTTGTGGGAGAGATTTCACCTGGCGGGTGGATCGCCCGAGCGCGCGGACAAATATTTTCAGGCGCAGGATTTCACCGACTTGCAGGTGCTCTCGCAGATAGGATGGTTCGACGAGTATTTTCTGGCGGAGAAAGACATAGCGGAACTGGTCCGCAAAGGCCGGAACTATTCGCTCGAAGACCAGCGGTTCGTGATCGCGCGGGAGCGCGACTTGCTCGGCCGGGTTCTGCCCGTGCATGCGGAGGCGGCCAAGAAGGGTCGGATCGAAATTTCGACTTCGCCTTTTTATCATCCCATTCTGCCGCTGGTTTGCGACACGCAGATGGGAGCTGTGTCTTCGCCAGGGCTGCCATTGCCGCAAAATCGCTATCGCCATCCCGAGGATGCTCGCGAGCAATTGCAGCGCGGACTGGATCTGCACGAAAAAGTGTTTGGCATGAGGCCGCCAGGGGTGTGGCCGTCGGAGGGCAGCGTTTCCGAGGAGGCGTTGGCGATCGCACACCAGCTGGGCGTGCAGTGGATGGCGACCGACGAAGGCGTGCTGATCCGGAGCCTCGGGGTGAGTTTTTCACGCGATGGTGATGGCCACTTGAATTCGGAATCGGCACGGCGGCTGTACACAATTTATCGTTACGAGAATGGCGATACGCGGATGAATCTGCTTTTCCGCGATCACGCGCTCTCCGACTTGATCGGATTTGTGTATTCGGGAATGCCGCCGCGAGAGGCGGCGAATAATCTCATCCATAAGATTAAGGAAGCCTCGCAACCGGTGGTGACAAAGGGACAAGATGCCGTAGTCTCGATCATTCTGGACGGCGAGAATGCTTGGGAATACTATCCGCAGTCGGGGCGGGAATTCTTGCGCAGATTCTATGAGGCCTTGCAGAGCGACCCGGAGATCGAAGCGGTGACGGTGACCGAAGCGATTGCCCGCCACAAGAACGTCAGTCCTCTGAAGACGTTGGTGCCGGGGTCGTGGATCGGCGCGAACTTCAACGTTTGGATTGGAGCGCCGGAAGACAACAAGGCCTGGGACTATCTGTATCACGCGCGCAACTTCTATGCGCAGAGGTCGCCGGACGCGACCGAGAAGCAACGCAAGCTGGCGCTCGAAGAGATTTTGATTGCCGAGGGCAGCGACTGGAACTGGTGGTATGGACCGGAGCACCACTCCGCCAACGATCGCGACTTCGACGAACTCTACCGCAAACACCTGTCGAATGTTTACCAGGCGCTCGGTGGAACTCCGCCGGATTATCTGGCGCAGCCGATCAGCGGGGGAGTGGCGCGGCCAACGTTTGCGCCGCAGAGCGCCTACATCCATCCCCGGGTCTCCGGCGACGTGGTGCGCTACTTCGAATGGCTGGGGGCGGCGTGTTATACGGCGGACCAGCGCTCCGGCGCCATGCACGGCAAACAGTTTCTGACCGATGCAGTGTTTGCCGGGATCGACGAGGAGTACGTTTACGGCCGGTTGGATTTCGTGGGCAAAGTGCCGGAAGGGGCATTCGAAGTGGTGGTGAATCTGGAGTCGTGGGCCAACCATGCCGCCAAACCCCGGCGCGAACTGCGGTTGGATGCGGCCGTGGATGGACGCCGCTTGCAGTCATGGAAAGTGACGGAGGGGGCCGGCAAGGCGGTCGCCGATTCGACGGATGCAAGAGACCTGGCGCGGGTGGCGCTAGTCCGCAATTTTGAGTTTCGCCTGCCACTGACGTGGCTGCTCGCCGCTCCGCTCGGGATTGACAAGGTGCGAGGACCGAAAAGCTCGGATGTGCTGACCACCCGGCTGCGCCTGCGCTTCAGTCTGTGGCAGAACCATCTGCCGGTCGATGCATTGCCGGTGGAAGGATGGATCGAACTGGAATTGCTGACCGAAGAAGATTTGCTGGCCGTGAGCGGGTGAGGGTAGAGCCAGGTTTCAAGGTTTCAAGGCTTGTAGTACCTCATCGAGCGGCGTGCGATCGAGTTGGTTCGCGCCGCGATAGATGTAGCGCACCAAGCCGCCGCCATCATGGTCGCGACCAATGACGAGCGTAGCCGGGTGCGCGATGTTGAGCGCGTCAGTACCCCAAGCGTGATGGAGTCCGTAGGCTTTGGTCACGGCGCGATCCTCATCGAGCAGAAAGACACTGGAGATGGGATGCTTCTCCAGAAATTTTCCCGGCTTCCAGACGCCGTCCCGCTTTTCGGCGGCGATGAACGCCAACTGCGCTCCCGCTGCTTCAACTTCCGGTTTCCGCGACTCGAACTGAGTCATGCGCTTCACGCAGTTCGGTCACCAGGTGCCGCGCAGAAACTCAAGAATCAGCGCACTCTGCGCCAGCAAACCACCTAGAGTGAAGGTACCCTCACGGTTGGCCGCGGGCAGAGAAAAATCCGGGGCTCGCGAGCCGATTTCCAGAGTTTCGGTGCGGTTCTTCATGTTGAGTTCGACTTTAAGCGAGGTGGATTTCCGGAACAATAACAGATGGGGTACCGGGGATGGTCCGGGACGAATCGATTGGGCAGCGTCCCAGCGCACAAACCAGGTTCTTCCACGTCCGCTATAATTTCAGTTCGCAGGCGGGAGACGCGGCAAGCCGCGTCTCTACGATAGCGACGACGTTTCTAAATTCATCAACCAAGAAAAGGACGCACTTATGCCTCTTACCACGATCGCTGAAATCCGCGGACGCCAGGTGCTCGACTCGCGCGGCAATCCAACTGTAGAAGCCGAAGTTTTTCTCGATGGCGGCGCCAGCGCGCGGGCCATTGTGCCCAGTGGCGCGTCCACCGGCCAGCACGAAGCCGTTGAATTGCGCGACGGCAACGAGCAGCGGTACAAAGGGAAGGGAGTGCTCAAAGCCGTCGAGAACGTGAACTCCGAGATTGCCCGCGCGCTCGTCGGTATGGATGCCGCCGAACAGCGCCCGCTCGACGCCGAAATGATCGCGCTCGATGGCACACCCAACAAGGGACGGCTGGGAGCCAATGCCATCCTGGCGGTTTCGATGGCCGCGGCTCGCGCCTCGGCCAGAGCGTTTGAGCTCCCGCTCTACCGCTATCTCGGCGGCGCCGGCGCGAACACGTTGCCGGTGCCGCAGATGAACATCCTCAACGGCGGCGCGCACGCCGATAGCAATGTCGACTTCCAGGAGTTCATGGTGATGCCGGTGGGAGCGCCGTCGTTCTCCGAGGCGCTGCGCTGGGGCGTCGAGGTCTTCCACACCCTCAAGGGCGTGCTGAAAAAGCGCGGATACAACACGGCGGTCGGCGACGAGGGCGGCTTTGCACCGTCGGTGAAGTCGAATGTCGAGGCCATTGAAGTGGTGCTGGAGGCGATTCAGCAGGCGGGCTACAAGCCGGGCGAGCAGATCGCGATTGCGCTCGATCCCGCGGCCAGCGAGTTCTATCAGGATGGAAAGTATGTCTTCAAGAAATCGGATAAGTCGGTAAAGAGCTCCGAAGAGATGGTTCGCTACTATGCAAAATGGGTGAAAGACTATCCCATCGTGTCGCTCGAAGACGGCCTCGCCGAAGACGACTGGGATGGCTGGGTGCTTCTGACCAAGGAGCTCGGCGGAAAGATTCAGCTCGTCGGTGACGACATATTCGTGACCAACATTGAACGGCTGCAGCAGGGAATCGACAAGAGCGTAGCCAATTCGATCCTGATCAAGCTGAACCAGATCGGCACGGTCAGCGAAACGCTCGACGCCATGAGCTTGGCGCGGCGCAATGGATACACCTCGGTGATCTCGCATCGGTCGGGCGAAACCGAAGACACCTTCATCGCGGACTTTGCGGTCGCGACGGGTGCGGGACAGATCAAGACCGGCTCCGCCTCGCGGACGGACCGAATCGCCAAGTACAACCAGCTGATGCGGATTGAAGAAGAGTTGGGCGGGGCAGCGCGATTTTTGGGGGTGAAGGCGCTGAACTACAAGGGCTGAGTACTACGCGGAGCGAGGTTTGAGTAGTGGATCCAAACATGTGGCCTGAGATCGTATGGTTGCTCATCGCGTTGATGATGGGGGTTCTCGTCGTCACGTTGTTGCTTCTTCTTTGGAGAGCGATCTTTAGACGCCGCCGGTCAGAGTGGGTTCTGGACACTCTGCTGCTCGGATGCTCTGGTTTTATCCTGGTGGCGGCGTTCGTGGCATTTTTGCTGAAGTACGGAAAGCACGTCCCACCGGAATGGTCGCGTACTATTGGACCCTCGCTAGTGGCGGCCGTGGCTCTTCTGCTGGTGTGGATCTCGAGAAAAATCCGCAATCGGATGGCTCAACAGAGGGTGTTGGGCTCCGCGAAAGGGGAGTTTACTATTCCAACGGACTTCAACGACCCGCTGCCGAAAGAGATCGAGGACGAGTTCTATAAGCGATGAGTTCCAGTTAAGCTAAAACCCCATCGTGTCGTCCGCCGAAGGCCCATAAGTCGCCGGCACCGGCTTCTCATTCAAGCGCAGATACACGCCGAGCTGAGCGCGGTGGTGCACCAGGTGATTCAGGAACATCTGCCGGTACGCCAGAAAGCGCGAGCCGTTGAAGATGGGCTTGCCCTGAAAGCTCAGCTTCCAGTTCTGCGTCCAGGCTTCATCGGGGGTGCTCTTAAGCGCGGCGCGAGCCTTGGTTGCGCCTTCATCGAAAGCCTTGACCAGTTGGGCTGCGGACTCGAACGGCACCGGCTGGATGCTGCCCTTGGAAAAATCCAGCTCGGGAGTGGTCAACACCGTGACACCGAAGCCGGAAAGCTGCACGATGTGCGGCGCGAGCTTGCTGAGCGGCATGGACTTGGGATGAGGCGCGAAGTCTTTCTTGTCTGCCGGAACGCGTTCCAGCATCGTATGGGTCTTCTTCATTTCTTCATCGAATTCCAGCAGGAGCAGTTGGCTGATGGGCATGATTATCCTCTGTGAAAGAGTTCAGATGCCGAGTCGGGCCGCTGGGATTCACGAACATTTCTCATTGCTCCGCCTCCGCCTGATTTGAAAAGCCGCGCGCCCTCCTATAGATTCTTCTTTTGCCCTTTTCTTAAGTGTCTCGCTTGCCTCCGTGGTGGATTTTCTCGGAAGCGAAAAGCGAAAAGCCAACAGCCAAAAGCCAGGAGCTAAGAGCTGATTTATGTCCCGTCCGAAACCTCTCGTCCTCATCATTCTCGACGGCTGGGGATACCGCGCCGAAACCAAGGCCAATGCCATCGCCCTGGCGCGCAAGCCGACCTATGACCGCTTGCTGCGCGAGTATCCGAACACGCTGATTCACACCAGCGGGCCGTTCGTCGGGCTGCCGGAAGGCCAGATGGGCAACAGCGAAGTCGGCCACCTGAATATCGGCGCCGGGCGCATCGTACACATGGACATCACGCGCCTCGACTTGATGATTCTGAACGGCGAGTTCTTCTCGCATCCGGTGCTAGTCGATGCGATGAAAAATGCCCGCATCAGCGGCCGCAAGTTGCATCTCTTCGGTCTGCTATCCGACGGCGGCGTGCATTCGCGACAGGAGCATCTCTACGCGCTCCTGAAGATGGCTAAGCAGAACGGAGTCGATCGCGTGTTCGTGCACGCTTTCATGGATGGGCGCGACACGCTGCCCACCAACGGCGCCGGCTATCTCGAACAACTGCAGCAGAAGATGCGCGAGTACAACTCCGGCAAGATCGCGACCGTCAGCGGCCGCTACTACGCCATGGACCGCGACCGCCGCTGGGAGCGCGTCGCCAAAGCGTACAGCGCGCTGGTCGAGGGCAAGGCCGAGGGCGGCACGCAAGCCGACGCCGTGCAAGGCATGAAGGAGTCTTACAACAAAGGCGTGACCGACGAGTTCGTGCTGCCCTTCGTGTGCACGGATGCGCGCGGCGTGGCGCTGGCAAAGAGCGGCCTGGCAAAGAGCGGCCTAGCGAAGATCGGCGACGACGATTCCTGCATCTGCTTTAACTTCCGCGCCGACCGTGTGCGCGAGATCACGCGCGCTCTGTGCCGCAACAGCGGACTGAACGATAAGGGTGGAAGCGATTTGCCGGGCGCTGCCGATCTCGACGCCACTATCCCGCGCGATCGCGCGCCGAAGAACCTGAAGTACGTTTGCATGACGCGATACGACCAGAATTTCAATCTGCCGGTGGTGATTCCACCGGAGTCGATGGCCAACATTCTGGCCAACGTCATGGGCGGATTGAACATGCGCAACCTGCGCGTGGCCGAGACGGAGAAATATGCGCACGTAACTTACTTCTTCAACGGTGGCGTGGAGAAGCCCTTTCGGGGAGAAGATCGTGTGCTGGTGCAGTCGCCGAAAGTCGCAACCTACGATCTCAAACCGGAGATGAACGCCGCGGGAGTTGCTGAGGCGGTTGTCAAAGCCACGAACGACGGCACCTTTGACGTGATCATCGTCAACTTTGCCAATGCCGACATGGTCGGCCACTCGGGCAAGATCGAGCCCACCATCAAGGCGGTCGAGACAGTGGATGCCTGCCTGGGCGGAATCGGAAAAGCGGTGCGCGCCAGGGGCGGAGCGATGCTGATTACCGCCGACCACGGCAACGCCGAGATGATGATCGATCCCGAAACCGGCGGTCCACACACCGCGCATACCACGAATCCGGTGCCGTTTATCGTGGTTGCGGAAGATGCAAAGCAATTCACGCTCAAGCCCAATGGCTCCCTGCGCGACATTTCACCGACGATGCTCGGGATGCTGGGAATTACCGAACCGAAGGAAATGACCGGAGCGGATTTGCGGGCACGCCGAAAATCTTGAACCGCCGAGGAGCCGAGCACGCCGAGAAGATCTTTTGATGAACCGATCACCCGACAGCCCGATCCGCATTCTGATTTCCGTTCGCCATCCGTTTGATCAGTGGAATGTTCCGGATTGGTTTTCGGAGCGTCTGCAAAGGGAATTTCCGCAAGTCAATGTTGTGCATTTGCCAGACTACAAACGCATGGACGAAGAAGTCGTCGATGCGGAAATTGTCGTCGCTTGGTCGGTTCGGCCCCAACAGATTACCGCCGCAAAGAATCTCCGATGGATTCATTCCACGGCGGCGGCGGTTCATCAGCTGATCTTTCCGGAACTTGTCAACAGCGACATCGTTCTCACCAACGCGCGCGAAGTGCACGGGCCGGTAGTGGCAGAGCACGTCATCGCGCTCATCTTTGCGCTGGCCAAGAAGATTCCGGACTCAGTACGCTTGCAGGAGAAACACGTTTGGGGGCAGCAGATCTTGTGGGACGAACTGCCTCGCGTCCGAGAAGTTGCGGGCGCAACCGTCGGCATGGTGGGCCTCGGCAGCATCGGACGGCCGGTAGTGAAGAGCGCGAAGGCTCTGGGCATGCGGGTGATTGCGGTGCGCGAGCATCCGGAGAAGGGAAGCGAAGGCGCGGACACCGTGTTCGGGCCGGCGCAAATCGACGAACTCTTTCGGCAGGCGGATTACATCGTGCTGGCCGCGCCGGTTACGACTAGCACCAAGGCAATTGTGAACGCCGAACGTCTGGCGCTCATGAAACCCGACGCATGTTTGATCAACGTCGGTCGCGGCCCGCTGGTCGATGAACCCGCGCTCGCCGCCGCTCTACGGGAAAAGAGAATTGGCGGCGCCGCACTCGATGTGTTTCCGAAAGAACCGCTGGCGGCCGATTCTCCGTTGTGGGACGTACCGAATCTGCTGATCACTCCGCACACAGCCGCGCTGACCGACAAGTTGTGGGAGCGCCAGTACACGCTGTTTTCAGAGAACCTGCGCCGCTATCTGAAGGGCGAGGCGCTGCTGGCCGTCGTGGACAAGCGCAAGGGATACTGAGTTTTTGGTACCCCAGCCCCTGAAGGGGCATCTGGTCGTGAAGAACTTTCGGCATCGCTAAAGCGATGCCCTGATACGAATCCCGGGTTTTTCCGCAGACTCTAAAGCGATGCTTGATACGAATCCAACTTGCCCATACTCACTCTGCGTCCTCGGCGATCTCTGCGGTAGAGATTTTGCCTATCGCGTATCGATCCCGAAGCCCAGGAATGCATTTACTTCCACCGGCTCATTTCCCCGAAATGCCGGACGGAATTTCCAGCTGTGCAAAGCCACCAGAATCTTCGAGGTAGTTTCGGCGGCGCCAGGCTCGAGTACCTTTACGTCTTTGAGATTTCCGAAGCGGTCGAGGATGCAGGCGAACACCACATAAGTCGGACGCAGTCCATGGGGTAAGTCATCGCGAAGCGGCTCCGGTTTCGTCAGGTCTCCCAAGTAAGAGTGCGCCGCGGATGAAGCATCGGCATATTGCATCACGGCCGTTCCGAGCGACGTTTCGATGTAGATGGAGTAGTTATCGCCCTTCAATTGACCGTAGCGATTGAAGACGCCGCCGGAGCTTGAAGTGGCTTTTACGGTGTAACTCGGCCCTCCATGAGCGCTGGTCGAAGAGCGGCCCGGCCCATTGGATCGACCATCGCCGCTGGAATCTCCGAAGCTCGGCAGTGTGATGCTTTGCGTCGTGCCGCCCTGCACGGATACGCCGGGTACGGCGGGAGTGCCGCTGGTGCCGGTTCCCGCTCCGCCGGGGCCGGGATACGGCGAGATTCCTCCGTGGGCATTGGGATCGGAACCGCGTCCTGCGCCTGCTTTCCCCGCGCCTGACCCTTCTCCTTGCAATCCGCTGCCGGAGCCGTTGCCTTTGCCGATGCCCGCTCCGCCGCCACTGCCGCCAAGGCCGCTGTTGGCTGTGCCGCTGGGCGACATGGCGAGCGCGCCGCCGCCGGTCGAGTTCGGGAGTCCTGCTTTGGTTCCGGGCTGGCTGGACATGACGACCCCGTTGCCAGCGGCGTTCCCTCCGGCATTACTCGGTGGAGCTACGGAAGAACCGAGGTCGAGCGGACCGCCGGCACCGACTCCTTTGTTGCCGCGGCCGCTGCCTGAGAGGGTTTTGCCTCCGCCGAGGCTCGGCGGAGGCGGTACGACGTTAGGCGAGCCCAGGAGCGCACCCGCGGAATTACCGGACCGTGCACCGCCGCTTCCTCTCGGAGAGCCCGCTCCGCCAATGCTCGCCGGAGGCGGCACAACCTGGGGCGTAAGCCCGGCCGCGCCGGTTCTTGCGAGTGAACCTCCGCCGGACGCGGAGGGTGGCGGAGGCACGGGCTTGGCGCGCAGGTCGCCAGTGTTGGAGCTTCCCCAGCTGTTGAGATCGCGGCTCACCTGCGACGGCGGCGGCGCGATGACGGTGGTGGCTGGCAGCGCCAGCTTGGGTGTGGACGACACATCGCGCTGGGGCGCGGAAACCGGTGGCGCGACTACGTCCGCAGTTTGCGCCATCGGGACGCGGGAACTCGCCAAGTCGCGCTGCGCATCGCGCGGAGCCGGAGCGATGACGGTAGAGGCGAACGGGTCTGCGCTGCGCATTTTGTCTCGCGAGACATTCGGCGCGGGCGGAATGACTATCGCATTGACGACAGACGCGGTCAAGGCCGGCGAAGTGCGCGTGCTGGCGTGAGAAACTTCGGGTGCGGGCGGCACGATGTTGGTCGCGAGGGCGTTTGGAGTGCGTCTTGCCGATGAGTTCAGGTCCGGTGCGGGCGGCACAGCTTTCATCTCGGGCAGAGTTGGCGCGGTGAGAGCAGAGCGCAATCCCTCGGCAGGCGGTGGTCCAGGATTCGCTTTGAAGGCGAGCAGATTGGCGACGGCGGAATCGGAATGAGGCAGATTGATCTTGGGAGCGTCCACAACTTTTTCGGCGGGCTTGTCGCCGCGCGCCACGCGGATGGTCTGGGTGCGGTGGTGGGCTTGCTGACCGCCGGCGCGTCCCGACTTGCCAGCCTCGGCTCCGCCTCGGTCCTGGGTTTGCGGCAGTTCGTCGGCGGAGTAATAGATGACGTCCCATTGCAGACGAACGGGAGGAGGCGGCATCTGAAGACTCGCATAGCGTTCGGGGAGCACGATGATCGCGATCAGCAGCAGCGACTCCAGCAACCAGCAGGCGATCATGCCGCGATAGGGGAAGATGCCAATGGGAGCTTCTCCGGCCAAAGCTTTCGGAGGGCGGGCGAGCGCCGGGCGCAAGGCGGACTTGAACTCGGCCCATCGCGAGGACCATTCCACCAGCAGGCGCGGCGGCTCGGGCCACTGATCCTCAGGTCGACGATCCTCAGGCCGACGATCGAAGCTTTCGGGAATGGCGGCAACTTCGGACATTGGTTTCTGACTGCGTTTTGGACTTCGTTATTTCTTGGGGATTCGTACTAATGTAGTGTGCCAGAAGGTGTCTCTGATTTTCCTTCGGAGGGAGTGTTTTTTTCAAATTCGAAGCGAGATGTTTACCAGTTGGTACCCCATACCCCCCTTACCCCGGTCTTTTGGAATCATTGACTTAGGGAAAAATTCCTGCCAGGTCTTTGGGGAATAAGGACTTATAGGTAAAGTATTACGGAATAAGGAGTTACGAGATCCATTCCCCTTCGGCTCCGCTCAGGGTCAGGATTTCGACAGCGGGCTCCCTCTTCGCTCACGCCCGCTAATCGCCTCAAGTTAGCTTGGCTCCCGGTTCATTAGATGCGTCCTCGCTGGCGCCCGCCACGGGAAATCAATCACTTAGCAGGGGTCTTTTCGTGCGAACTGCCACTTCGCTTTCAAAGTATTCAAAGAAATGGAGTTATTCGCGAGAGGCCCGCTAGACGGATCGACGAGGTGGGCCGCTGAAACAATGACCGATTACAGCTCAGATTCGTTGTCAAGGAGCAGGTGGGTGAGGCAAATGCTTGTTTGCTATGAATCTATTCTAACAGCGGAGTCAAGAGCGTTTTTGTTCCGAAATGGTTGCCTAGTTTCGGGGAATTGGGGAACGTCCCGTCTGTCCCCGCATTTTCCCTCAATCTATCCTGAACATCGGTGGACAAAGGAGAACTTAATCAGAGTCTCCTTAGACGCAAAAACTGCAATGACGCTCTTGCGGAAAGACGGAAACTTTCAAACACCAATTTTCTTAGTTAGTGTAATCGGGTAAAGTTAATTCACCGTCTGTGTTAGCGAAGCCGAACTGCCAACAAAGGTGGAGTTGCCGTTGTACGTCGCCGTGATGGTATGCGTGTCCGTAGCCAGCGTCGAGGTTGTGAACTTTGCCACGCCTCCGCTCATGTACACAGTCTTCAGAACGGTCGCGCCATCGTAGAACGTCACGTAGCCGGTGGGCGTGCCACTGAACTGCGGCGCCACGCTCGCCGTAAAAGTCACAGACTGCCCAGAATTCGACGGATTCAGCGAGGAAACCAAAGTGGTCGTGGTCGTGGCTTTGCTGACCACCTGGCTCATTGTCTTCGAGCTGCCGGCAAAGTTCGAGTCGCCGGCGTACACCGCCGTGATCGACTTCGTGCCCACCCCGAGCGTCGATGTAGAGAAGGTCGCCGTGCCGCCGCCCAACGTTCCCGTTCCCAGTACGGTCGCGCCTTGCTTGAAGGTGATCGTCTCTCCATCCGGCGGAGTGCCAATGCTGGAAGTGACCTTTGCGGTGAAGACCACCGTTTGACGAAAGGCGGACGGATTCGGCGACGACGAGAGTGTGGTTGTGGTGGCCGCCAGCACGAATTGATTCACGGGGGCTGACGTGCTGCCACCGTTATTGGAGTCGCCTTCATAAACTGCTGTGATGCTGTTGGCACCCGGCTTCAATTGTGACGTGCTGTACGTGGCAGAGCCAGATGTGAGCGTCAGCGTCGCCAGAACTGTCGTGCCGTTCAGGTATTTAATTTTGCCCGTGGGTGTGCCCGCCAATGACGAGACCAGCGCCGTAAAGGCAACCGGCTTTCCAGACACCGAAGGATTCATGGACGAAACCAGAGCGGTCGTGGTCGTGGCCTTGGCCAGTCCAAAGATCTGCAATTGCTGATTACTGGCCACGAACACCAAGCCGTTTGCCACTACCGGAACCAGGTTCGCATTGCCGCTCAGATTCGGCCACGCGCCCGCCGTCCCTTTGAACAGCAGCGTCATTTCGCCTCCTCCAGACTCCGGATCAAATGCAAACAGATTAATCGCCGTGTTCAATGTGAGAGGGCGCGATAGCGCCCAAATGATTGGATTGGAATTGCCCTGCGAAGAAATCGTGGTGAAGAATCCTGGATCCTGCGAACCGCCGATCCCCGGAGACACTGTTACCTGCGTCAATGCTACCGTAGGCGACGTCTGCACCTTCCAGACCGTCACTTCCCTGCCGCCGCTACTCACCACCCTTCCTAATCCGTCCGCCGGGTCCACGAAGTATGACTGGCCACACCAGCAGCGGCCCACCAAGTAACTGCCAAGCACATTATTCTGCGTCGGCGAGTAACCACCCAGATTGTCTTCGTTCATCAGAAACATCGTTCCATACTTGCCCGCTGCCACCGCCAGATGAGGCGTCGATCCTGGCTGATCGGGTAACACCAGCACCCCGCCCGAGCCGAAATCCGTATCCCCCTCATCCAGACTCACTTGGTTATCCGGAGTAAACAGGTCAAGCACCGTCGTTAGCGTAGGCGATATCTTGACCACGCTCTCCTGAATGTTGGTGACGCCGTCGTAGGTGGCCTGATCCGAGTTCCCGGTCACGAACAGGATGTTGCCCGCATCATCGGCCGCCGGTCCGTAGCCTGACATCCAGATTGACGACAAGGTTGTCTTGGCAGTTGCTTGCTGGTCGTTGAGCTGGTTCGACGGAAATGGCGTCAGCGACCCCGCCGTCCACCCCAGCAGCCAGCCCCGCGACAGATTCTTCGCAAAATCGCAGAAGCTGCCAAACCCCACATAAATACTGCCGTTCGCGAGCAACAACGCCGGCCGCTGCCGCTGGTAGGTCGCGTTGAAGTTGAATGTCGTTCCATTGTTCAGCGTATGCGACGCGGTCACCACCTGCGGGGTCACCTTGTCGGTCAAACTTCCCAGATCGAGCGCGTGCAGCCTGTAGGCCGGACCGCTCGGATCCTGTGTGTAAATCATCACGTACAACGTATTGCTGCTCGGGTCGATCGCCGGCGTCGAGTTGATCCCCACATTCGGCCCGTTGTTTGTGCATCCCAACGGATACGACACCGGCGTTCCAAAATTCGGATTCAACAGCACTGTCCCGGTGTGCACGTCGATGGCATACACCGTGTTGTTTTCCGTCGCCACATAAACCACATCGTGCGTGCCCGGGTACGCTCCCGCCGTGATCTGCACACCCGGCACGACCAACGGCTGCGCGTCCACCTGGTCATCGAGCGCCACGGTTCGCAGCAGACCGAACAGGTTCCCCACGTTGGCGGGCGTCAACACTGTTTCGCTCTGATTCCAGCCGGTGCGGTAGTTATCGTAGTGATACGTTGTGACCGCCGTCTGGCCCGCAGCCAGCAGTACACTCGCGCTAATGAAAACCAACACGGCAAGCGCGGTCGCACCGCCGATGCGGTAGTTTCGCTTGCGATATCTTGGCATGTTTTGACCCTTAATAATCTTTAATTACCGAAATAATCTTTATTACCGAGATCTCTTTTTTGACCCCCAACAAACTGCTGCCATTGTCCCCCATCCCTGTTCGCGTAAGAGAACTTACCCTTTCTGGTACACCGTGCACGATCGAAACGCTATTAAGGGGTTCGGTGTCGGGAAATGGGGCTACAGGTCAATTACTCTGCCTACAAGCACCTTTGTAATGGCACGACTAGATCTCAGCAATGGCCCGATCGTGTCATTAAGTCCCGAAATCCGAAATCCGGAGACAGACGGGACGTTCCCCAGTTCTCCGAAGATTAGGTGATGGCCCGGAAGTATCATGGGTCGAGGAGTAGGGAGCCATGGGCACGGGGACCGGGCGGCTGGCCCAGCCTTCTCCACGCTTTGTTCTTTCTTTCCCATAGCGAAATGTGGGTGCCCCATCCTTGCGTCTTTGCAAGGGTGGGCTGCGATGCTGCCGATGGGTTTGGCTTCCAACCGCGTCACCCGCCCACCCTTCGCGAAAAGCACGCGAAGGATGGGGCACCCACTTCATAAGTGGTGCGAGCGGAAGGCTGGGCCACCCGATCACCGCACATCAATTAGTGACATCTATCACTGACATTTCGCGCAAATTGGTATTGCATTAGTACGCTTCGCCTCTCCGAAGCGCCCTTCCCGCCTGTTGAGACGCACCCCTCCCCTGAGGCGAGAGCTTTGAACGCCGGCCCCTTTAGCAATTCGCTTGTCGATGACGATTCGTGTTTTGGGCCTGGCCGGTCGAAGACCAGAACGCTGGCAACTGCTCGCAGTTGAATGATCGACCTCGGCCATGGCCCCTGCTTCTGTTCGTGAAGGAGGTCTTTTATGATGCGCAAGGTCAGTCGTAATTATTCTCTCAGTGTTATTGCTCCTTTCATCGCAATTCTGACTCTCTTGATCGCGGCCGCCGTGCTGGCGCAAACGCCGGGAGCGGGTCAGCGGTCGGCTCAACAGGCAGTTGTGCCTGCGCAGCAGGATACCGGCGCGCCAGCGCTGCAGCATCAACTGTCGCCGGGAGCCACCAACGCCGAGCGCGCTCCCGTAAGCCACCTACAAGGGAAAGGCTACGGCGCGCTCCCGTTGGACGAGGCCCCGCCCCTTTTCCTGCCGGTGATGACCTACAGTTCTGGCGGACTCGGGCCGTGCTCGATAGCCGTGGCGGATGTGAACGGCGACCTGAAACCTGACCTAGTGGTGGCAAACCTCGACTCCGGTGACGTGGGCGTGCTGCTGGGTAATGGCGACGGCACCTTCCAGCCGGCCGTGACCTACGACGCGGGCGGGGCCGCAAGTTCTGTTGCTGTCGCGGACGTGAATGGCGACGGCCATCCCGATATTGTCGTGGCTAACCTCAATGGAACTGTAGGTGTGCTGCTTGGTAACGGCGATGGAACCTTCCAAACCGCCGTCACTTACGGTGCGGGCGGAGGAGGAACCCGTGCGGTCGCGGTCGGAGACTTGAGGGGCAACGGAATTCTGGATGTGGTGGTGGCGAATTCGTGCATAGACCAGAATTGCGATGGTTCCGTGGGCGTGTTGCTCGGCAACGGTGATGGAACCTTCCAGCCGGCCCTGACCTACCCCACGGGGTACGCAGCGATGGCGGTTGCGGTTGGCGATATGAATGGCGACGGCAAGCCCGACATTCTCGTGGGCTCGGGCTACTCGGTGTGCGGCCCCAAGGAGTGCCACGCGGCCGGCCAAGTCGGCGTGTTGTTAGGCAACGGCGACGGAACCTTTCAGGCGGCCACCGAGTACCCCTCGGGCGAGGAGTATCCCGATTCTTTGGTAGTGGCGGATTTCCGCGGCGATGGAAAGCTCGACGTAGCGGCGGCGAGCATGTTTTCCAGCAACGCGGACGTGCTGCTGGGCAATGGCGATGGCACCCTCCAGCCGGTGGTGACCTATGGCTCCGGTGGAGGTTCGGACGGTTGGAGAGGCGGCCTAGCAGTCGCGGACGTAAACCGGGACGGCAAGCCCGACCTCGTCGTGGTCGATTCCGGCAGCGGTGAGATAGGCGTGCTGCTGGGGAATGGCGACGGAACGTTTCAGACCGCGCAGACCTACGGCTCAGGATGTGAGCCTTGGTCGGTAGCCGTGGCGGATGTGAACAACGACCGAGGACCCGATCTGCTGGTAGCCAACTCCTGCGCTTATGCCGGAAGCGGTACGCCGTCGGTGGGAGTGCTCTTGCACGCAGGAACGACACCCACCACGACCGCATTGGTCTCGAGCCTGAATCCCGCACCCCCGCTCAAGGTGGTCACCTATAACGCAACAGTGGCTAGCCAGGGCGGCGGAGCGGTGACCGGATCGATCATGTTCCAGGACGGAGGCTCCACGTTCGCCACGGTTCCAATCGCCAGCAATCAGGCGGCCTACAGCATAACGTACAAGAAGGGCGGCGTGCATACGATCACCGCCGTGTACTCGGGGGACTTGCAGCACGCGGCAAGCATTTCCCCTCCGCTGACAGAATACGTGGAGATCCACGGGTCGAAGACCGCGTTAGCCACGTCAGGGTCACCCTCCCTCGTCGGACAGCCTGTGACGTTCACCGCTACGACGACGTCGAGCGCCGGCACGATTCCTGATGGCGAACTGGTAACGTTCTACGACGGAACCACTGCGATCGGAACGGGCACCACGGCCGGCGGTGTGGCGACCTTCACAACTTCCTCGCTGACGGTGAAGACGCACACCATCAAGGCCACCTACGCCGGGGATGACACGTTTGAGCCGAGCGCTGGGTCGGTGGAGCAGGTAGTGGATAAGTATCCGACAACGACGGCCCTAAGTTCGAGTCTCAATCCCTCAATCTACGGACAAGCTGTGACCTTGAAAGCGACGGTTGCACCGACAGGGCCTTATCGGCCAACCGGAACCGTGACATTCAAGAGCGGATCCGCAGTGCTGGGTACTCGGACCTTGAACACCAGCAGAGTTGCAACCTTGACCACCGCGAAGATCCCGGTTGGGGCGGACACATTGACCGCGACCTACAGCGGGAATACGTGGGACGCCAATAGTGTGTCGGCGGCGATCACGCAGACCGTGAGTCAGGCTTCCATCAGTATGGTGCTGACCTCGTATCCAAATCCGTCGGCTTTCGGCATATCAGTCAAGTTCACGGCCAAGTTGACCAGCAATGGCGGTCTGCCGTCTGGGCAGCCCGTCACTTTCAGCTCCAACGGCGCGACCCTGGGAACGGCTAATGTCAGCAGCACGGGCGTGGCGACGTTCTCGACGACAACACTGCCGCAGGGATCGGACGTCGTCACCGCTGCGTACGCGGGCACCGTGGACTACAGCTCGGCTTCGGCGACCGTGACGCAAGTGGTGAACTGAAAAGGACCGGGCGGAAGACGTTTACCGATTTGTGGACCCTAGATCGCGCGGGTGCCCCGTCCTTGTGTCTGCGTTCTTGCAGACACAGGGCGGGGATTTTGATTTCCTATCCTGCAAGACCGCATGCGTTGATCCGTTGATCGTCAAAGTCAAAGTCCCCGCCCTGTCGCAAAAAACGCGACAAGGACGGGGCACCCTCGGGAGTTGAGACGGGGGAAAGAGCCCGTGCTTCAGGCGGCCTCGGTGTGAAGCGGACGTTCTTCGAAAGAAATATCCACTTGGTCGCCGAGTGCGGTCAGCGATTCGCGGATCGTTCCCATGGGAAGCTCGAGCACGGAAGCGGCTCGGACGCGAACCGCGGCCATGTGCCAGGGCTTGAGATCCTCTTCCATGTGGATGACAATCCGCTCCCGGTCAAGGTACACGGCGTCGATGGGAAAACGCATGGCGAAGGTATGGATGCCGCGGGAGGGGTTAATCCAGAGTCCCTGGCCGCGGGAAAAGCGGGACGAGTCCGTGGCCATGAGGCCGCGAAAGCGCGACCAGTGGGTGCGCGCGATCAGAAGATCGGTCGCGAGATAGGTGGTGCGGGTGCGGTTGAAGGCGTATCCCTTGGGCCCGCGGGACATGACAACTCCTAGGATTTGTAATTAGTGATTTGTAATTTGTAATTTGAAAACCGAAAAGTCCACCGGCGTTAGATTACAAATTACCAATTACCAATTACAAATTGGGTCCAGAGATTCACCGTCTTCCCACAGCGGCCGGCATGAAGATGTGCAACAGCTGAATAATGGCCGGCCCGACGGTCACTACAATCAGGGACGGCATCACAAACAACACCAGGGGAATGATCATTTTGACGGTGGTTTTGGCGGCCTGTTCTTCGGCGCGCTGGCGGCGTTCGGTGCGCAGGGAATCGGAATGCACGCGCAAGGCCTGGGCCACGCTGGTTCCGAAGCGATCGGTCTGAATCAGAGTGCCGACCAGCGAGCGAATGTCGTCGACTCCGGTGCGCTCGGCCAGATTGCGGAGCGCCTCGACGCGAGGTTTTCCGGCGCGGGTTTCGAGGTTGAAGAGGTGGAACTCGGCGCTCAGTTCCGGGTGCGCGGTGCGTAAATCGTCGCCCACTCGCATCATGGCCTGATCGAGAGAGAGGCCTGCTTCCACACAGATGACGGTCAAATCGAGTCCATCGGGAAGGCCGATGCGGATCCGCCGCTGCCGTTCCTTCAGCTTCTTTTTCAGCAGGAATCGCGGGATGAAAAAGCCGAACGCGGTCACCCCGGCGAGCAGCAGGAGCGAATCGAATCCGGTAAACGCAAAAACCGAGAAGAAACCAAGGGCGGCGAACAAGACGCGCATGCCACGATAGATGGTGACGTGTTGCGGGTCGCGATATCCCGCCTGAATTAGCCAGGCGCGGGTTTGGGAAACCTCGGTGGGCGAGACCGGCAAGGCGCGGCTGAAGGGATCGAGGGCCTGCTGCATGCGTTCGCGGATGGCGGGTTTGGGCTGGGTTTTGGGGCGCTGCCAGCCGATTTCGCGCAGGCGCGATCCGAGCACCGAAGAGGGGGCCACCGCGGCCGCTCCAAAGGCGAACACGATCACCACGACGGTGAGAAAAGCGACAATCGACAGTATCAGCGGCAGCGGCATGAATCAGACCCTTACTTCAGTCGTTGGTCGCTGGTCGTTGGTCGTTGGCAAAACCTCCGAACGACTAACGACTAACGACCGACCGTTTATCAAACCTGAATCCTGATAATCCTGCGAATGACAAAGTAGCCCAGCGTCTGCAAACTGATGGCGACGACGAGGGCGACGTGTCCCAGCCATTCCTTGAACAGCGGGAGAATGAATCCGGGGTTGATGACGAGCATGACGACCACGATGGTGGGTGGAAGCGCCATGAGCAGGAGCATGGTGAGGCGTCCCTGGGCGGTGTGGACGCGGACCTGGCGGAGGATCTTGAAACGTTCGCGGATGACGTAGGAAAGGTTGTCAAGAATCTCGGCCAGATTGCCGCCGGTTTCGCGCTGCAACATCACCGCCGTCACGAAGAATTTAACGTCGACCAGAGGAATGCGATCGGCCAGGTTGAGCAGCGCGTCGCGCACGGGCAGGCCGAATTTCTGTTCTTCGAAGAGCTGGCGAAATTCTCCGCCCACGGGTTCGGCGACCTCGTTGGCAATCAACTCGATGGCGGTGGTAAAGGCGTGTCCGGCGCGAACCGCGCGGGCGAGAGTGTCGATGGCTTCGGGAAACTTCTCCTCAAATTTCTGGAAGCGCTTGTTCCGCATGTGGGAGGCATAGGCGTAGGGGATAAAAAAACCGAGCAGAGCGCCGGCCCAGCCGAACTCATAGCGGCCGCCGGCAAAGACAGCGATGACGGCGAAGGCCACAGCCGATACGGCGCAAAGCATCAGGAAGTTTCCGGCGCGAACATCGACGTTGCCCTGCGCCAGCATTTTTTGCAGATAGGAGACTCGCTCGGAGCGGCGCAGCCAGGTGTCGAAAGCTGGAATCCGGCTGAGCACTTCGTCGCGCAGCAGAGCCACGGCCGGCGCGGGTGGTTCGGTTGGTTTCTGAGTGGCGGAGAGGCGATCGCGAAGAATGCGGGCCCGTGCCTGGCGCTGATCCAGCAAAGACACGGCGGAAAAGACCGCCAGCGTGACCACCACAAACACCAGCGCAGCGATCAAGAGCGGCATGCCCCTAGACCTCCATCCTGGACTCGAAGAGTTCGGGGCTGAGGCGGCAACCGGCGATGGCGAGGCGCTCCGCGAAACGCGGCGGATGGCCAGTGGAATGGAAGACGCCGCGCACCTTTCCGCTCTCGTCGATGCCGCTGCGATCAAACATGAAAATATCCTGCAGCGTGATCGAGTCTCCGTCCATTCCGATGACCTCGGAAACGGTAATCACCTTGCGCGAGCCGTCGGAGAGACGCGCGACCTGGACTATGGCGTGGACGGCGTTCGAGATCTGCTGGCGAATGGCGCGCTCGGGAATGTTCAGGTTGGCCATGGAAACCATGTTTTCGACGCGAGACAGGGCGTCACGCGGCGAGTTCGCGTGCACGGTGGTGAGCGAACCCTCGTGGCCGGTGTTCATGGCCTGGAGCATGTCGAAGGCTTCTTCGCCGCGCACCTCGCCCACTACGATGCGATCCGGACGCATGCGCAGGCTGTTGATGACGAGCTGGCGCATGCGGACCGATCCTTTGCCTTCGATGTTGGGCGGGCGGGTTTCGAGGCGGACGACGTGTTCCTGCTTGAGTTGCAATTCGGCCGCATCTTCGATGGTCACGATGCGCTCCGAATTCGGAATGTAACCCGAAAGAACGTTGAGAACGGTCGTTTTGCCCGCGCCGGTTCCTCCGGAGATGAGCAGGTTCAGGCGGCCTTTGACCATGGCCGAGAGCATTTCGAGCATGGGCTCGGTCAAGGTTTTGTTGTCGAGCATGTTGCGCGCGGTGATCGGATCCCGGCCAAAGCGGCGGATGGAAAGGCAGGCGCCGTCGAGCGCCAGGGGCGGAATGATGGCGTTGACGCGCGAGCCATCCTGCAGGCGGGCATCGACCATGGGCGAAGACTCATCGACGCGCCGCCCAATGCGGGACACGATGCGGTCGATGATCTGCATCAGGTGCTGGTTGTCCTTGAACGACAAGCCGGTGATTTCCAGTTTGCCGGCGCGCTCGACGTAGACACGGTCGAAGCGGTTGACCAGGATGTCGGAAATTGTGGGATCTTTGAGCAGCGGCTCGAGTGGGCCCAGGCCGAAGATTTCGTCCAGGATCTCGCGCGACAACTGCTCGCGCTCGGCGAAGCTGAGGGGAACCGCCTCGCTGTTCACCGAACTGCGGATCAGGATGAGAACTTCGTCGCGCGCGGAATCGCCGGCCGTGCGGCCGAGTTTTTCAAGGTCGAGGCGATCGAGGATCTTGCGATGCAGGTCCGCCTTAACCTGCTGGTATTCGCTCCGTTCGAAGGCTTGCAAGTTGGCCATGTTTTAGACCGTTCTCAATCTCGACTGGCAGAATTTTGTAATTTTGTAATCGGGTGATTTGGTAATTTTGAACCCGGCTGATTTCAAATTACCAAATTACCCGATTACGAGATTACAAAATGTAGTTCTACACCGTCTTAAACAGCGACCACGCCGTGCGCTTTACGTCCAAATCGTCTTTGGTCAAGTATTCCGCCAGCCCGGAAATGGAGCGGGCAATTTCAGTGGTCCCCTGCTGCATCAAGGGAACGCCACGATCAATCGCGGCCGAGACCGCGAAGTACTGATTGGGAATGCGCCAGAGCACTGGGGCGCCGATGGCGGCCTCGGTCTCCGCTTCATTGAAACCTGCCACCTTGCGATAACGGTTCAAGACCAGTGCAAAACGGTCGCGCGATCCGCTCTCGCCGAGGTACTGGGCGACTCTTCCCGCGCTCCACAGGGACGCGACATCGGCGTGGGCGATGAGCAGAATCTTCTCCGAAAGGTTGCTGACCAGACGAGTGGCGCTGTCGAGCCGCGAGGAAGCGTCGACCACGATGTAGTGAAACAGACCGACCATGGTGTCGAACAGACGGGCAAAGTCGGCAGCCGAGGGCTCGAGGGCTAGGGGAGCCGCAGGGCCGGCCAGTAGCTGCAAGCCGCGGTCGTCACGGGCCATGAAGCTGTCGAGCAGCGACGAGTCCAGGCGATGCAGGTTGGCAATGGCGTCCGAAATGGTGAATGCCGGCTTTAGATTAAGGTGCAGAGCGCAATGGCCCAGGGGCGCCAAGTCGACCAGCGCCGTGCTTTGGTGAGCCGATTGCAAGGCCAGGGCCAGATTGACGGCGACGGTGGTCGAGCCGCTGCCGCCTTTGGCGTTCACGATGGTGAACACCTTTCCCCGGGAACTTTCGCGTCCGGGCTTGCGTCGAGTTGCCGTCAGGCGGACGAAAGCTTCCAGCAGATCGGTGGTGGTGGTGGGGCGCTCGATGTATTCGCGCACTCCCGCCCGCATGGCGCTGACAATCAACTGCGGCTGGGTCATGGGGCCGACCGCGAACAGCGCCGCGTTGGGAAGCTCCTGGTGCAGCAACTCCACCGCCCGCAGCGCCGCGGTGATGCCATCGGTGGCGATGTCGACCAGAACCACGTCGGGGGCAAAGGCTTGCGTTCTGCGGATGGCCGGATCGCTGGCGGCCAAAGGCATGGTGGGGTTGCTGCAGACGGTGCGGGCTACGCTGGTACCATCCACCAGAACCTGCAACACCGCGCGCTGGTCATTGTCCGTGGCGAATACGGCTACTGACAATTCCGGCATGATTAGCTCCCGACCATCCTCTCACCCACGGCTTGCGCCGTGGGCTGAATTCTTGCGCCGCTTCGCGGCTTGACTGGCTTCTACTTCTTCTTGCTGCCCTCGGGCTTCTTGCTATCGAACGTGTCTTTGTCGAGCATCGGCTGGGGATTGACGGGACCTGCGGGCTTTTGCGCCGTGGGCGCGACCCGGTGCACGGTGCATAAAACCATCAATTCCCCCTTGCTCTTCTGCGCGCTCGTGCTCTTGAAAAAATTGCCCAGTATCGGGATATCTCCCAGCCAGGGAACCTTGCTGTTAATGTTGGTCACCCGGTTGTCGATCAGCCCGGCGATGACGAAGCTTTGCCCGTCCTGCAGTTCAAATTCGGTATCCGCTTTGCGCGTGCTGATGGCGGGGATCGTGGTTCCGGATACGGTGACGGCATTGGTAAAGTCCAGGGTGCTCACTTCGGGAACCACGTGCAGGTGGATGTTGCCGTTCGGCTGAATCACGGGGGTGAACTTCAAGCGCACGCCAAACTCGCGGAACTGTACCGTGACGGTTGAGATTCCGCCGGCGCCCGGCTGAACCACAGGAAAGGGAAATTCTCCTCCGGCGAGAAAACTGGCTTCCTTGCCATTGACCGCGATCAGATTGGGCTCGGCCAGAATTTGCAGAAGATTTTTCTGTTGCAGGGCTCTGATTACCACACCCAGATTGATGTCGGTGCGGGCCACAAAAAGGTTCAAGAAGTTGCTGATGGTGGTGGTCGTGGTCGCCGGCGTGACCGTGGTCGAAGACGACGTCGAGGTCACGCTCGCGGGCGTCTGGATGACGCTGACGCTGCCGAACTGCCCGGTCTGGCTGGTTGCAATGGTGTTGCCCAGTCCTGGCATGAACAGGTTGGCTCCCAGTTGGGTCACCGCCGTGCGATCGACTTCGGCAAACCTGACTTCGAGAAGCACTTCCTCCGCTCCAACCGGGCCGAAGGTGAGCACGTTCACAACGTTCTTGGTATACGCCGACGCCAGCGCGCCGGCATGCTTGAAGACGTCCTCGGTGGTGACGTGGCCGGAGAGAACAATGGCGTTGCGCGAAGGCGTCACGTTGATCTGCTCATCGGGGAAAAGGCGATGCATTTCTTCCGTCGCCGCGGTGATATCGACATCCACGCGCAGGTCGAAGCTGCGCGAGCGCTCCAGTTCGTCCCAAATCAGCAGTGAAACCTCGCCCGGATTGAGTCCATTGACCAGAACCTGGGTTGGGGTGACGACCAGCGCATCGGCCACCGTGGGGTCAGTGACAGAGATGCGCTTCAGTCTTTCGGTGGTGTTAATCAAAAGGGACTTTCCCACCATCACCCGCAGCGGCGCAGCACCTGCCGTAACGCTCTGAGGGGATGCAGAAGTGGCCGGGGTGGAGGAGGCTGCGGCGGGCGCATTCTCAGGACTCTGAGGAGGAGTGTTTTGAGAAGGAGGGTTCTGCGAAGAAGCCGACGGCGTTGCCGGAGCAGTTCCTGGGTTGCCTTCTGGAGCTACGGTGCGCGCGAACATTGTTCTTGTTGTGGTTGGCGCACCGAGAAGCAGAACGGCTGCGACCAGCGTAAGAGCTTTCATGAATTCGGACCTCGGCGAGGATGCGCGAGCAGATCCATCGAGAAAATGAGCGGACACGAATGGTTCGGGTATAGATGGCTCAAAATGATTTGTCTTCACTATTACTATTTATCTTCAAACTTGGTTTCATCCCGTTTGCTGCCACGGATCATTTCCACCTGATACGGCGTTGGCGCGGGCGCCGGAACTTTCGCCACCAGCTTTTTGGCCTTGGGTTTAGGTCCGGTCGCCGCTGGCGTCTCGCCCAGGTACAGGGAACTGGTCCGGGTGGCGCCAATGCCTCCCTTTTTTGTATCCAGCGGATTGCGCAAAGAGAGTTGAATGCGGCCTTCCTGCGAAACCAGTGCCAGCTTCTGCGCGTCGTCCGGAGAAACCAGCAGGGTAATCACCGGGGCGGTCTGCGCGTCGGCGGAAGTGCTGCGGTCCAGGCTTTTGCCCACGGCGATGACCGCAACGTTTTCGAGGACGGTGGTGGTTTGACGGCCACCGCCTTCACCCCCTGTAGCCAGCACATCGACGCGCGTGCCCGGTTGCACGAAGCCCGCCACCGAAACCACGTCGTTGACCCGCACCGAAACCGCGCGCATTCCCGGTGGAATCAGCGAGGGCAGGCCGCCTCCGGCGTTCAGCGCCGCCAATTTACTGGGCAGAATAAACTCGCCTTTGCTGATCGGCAGAACCGCACCGCGGCCCACGACTTTCGCTGGGTCGGAGAATGCTCCCGGAGGGGCCGCCGATTCTGGCAGAGTGATCACGCGGACGTCATGAGCATCGAGTTTGACGCCGACCAGCACATCGTCGGCAGCCACCACGACCCGCACTGCGCGCTCGCTGCTGTTCGAGCCTGGAGAGGTTCGCAGTTTGTTATAGACAGAAAAGGCGACGAGCAGGCCGACCGCAAGGGCCAGGCCTCCGATCATCAACAAACGGCTTCGGTTCATTCCTCCCCTTCCCGACAACTCCGGATCGGCTCGTTGCCGCCGCGCCTTGATTTCCGCGAGGCAGTGGCCTACTGGATGGTGCTGGCGACCGACGAGAATACGGTGTTGGCGTTGGTGCCGATCAGACGGATGGTGCCGATCACGATCACCAGAATTACGGCCAGCATCACGGCGTATTCCGCGATGTCCTGCCCTTCTTCATTGCGCCACAAGAGCTTGGTCAAATCTGTCATTTGGACTCCTTCGGGCTCCTCGCTAGAAATCTGGTCCGGGCGAGTGTCGGAACTACTCCTCTTATGCGCCCTAGTTTCGCAGATTCGGGATGGCTCTGGGAAACATTTTTTCACTATTTTGCCCCTTGGACGAGGGATCCACCGAGATTTGCAGCATTTTCGACGGCCGGTTGCCTCCGGAGCAGGAGGATCGCCTTCGAGTCGCTGGAGGCAACATGCCAGTTGGGGTCGAGAAGGAGGGCTTGAGCCAGCGCGCAGGAAGGCGGCACCAGTACCGCCTCCACCTGCCAGCGGTCAAGAACGTCGCGCCAGCCGGTCCGGATGTCCACCACGGTCTGAATCGACTGGCGCAGGAGGTCGTCGCCATAGAGATCGGCGCGGCCATCGACGAACACGCGATATTCGGGATAAAGCTTCCAGATGGCGTAGCCTCCCCAGTCGTAGTAAACGAAGATTCTCTCGGGATAGTGGCCGGCCCGGAGGAACGAGACCGCTCTTTCAGGAAACCGCTCCGAGACGCGAGCGTCCTGGTTGCGAGCCAGACTGACCCAGTTCACGAATGCAAATCCAGCCATCAGAATGAGAACGGTCGCGTTGAAAAGTGGCCGGAACCGCGAAGAGATGGGTGCCCCGCGTCTCGCGCTTTTCGAGACGTGGGTTTCGCCGTGATCGCCTCTAGAGGTTGCGGAAAGAGTCGCCGAGGGAGGAAAAAGCTCACCTCGGGCGCTAAAGCGCAACACATTCTTAACGACTTGGTGGCACGACTGAAGTCGTGCCCTTCCCAAAACCTGCGTGGATCGGAGTTTTTCCGCAGCCTGTCTAGCCGCCGGGAGAGCCGCGGCGATTCCCGGCGCCGCCACCAAAACGAAGATTGGTATGTGGCGGACGGCGTCCAGAGCGGCGAATGCGGTGAGCAGCAGGGGCACGATCACGCGTCCCTTGGGTCGCCAGCGGGAAGTGGCGAGCGCAGTCAGAACCAGCAGCCACAGCAGCAAGAATGGACGATAGAGCCATTGATGAAAATCCGGTGAAAACCACTCCACGATGAACGACCGCATCCCCGGCGAACGCAAAGTATCGAACGGATAACGATAGAGTTGCGCGCCGCTGGGGTTGAGCGGCACGAGCGCCAAACAGGCCAGCAGGAGCAGCAGCACTCGCAGGAGGATCGGGCGTGCCTGCGGCCACGGCGTACTGCCCACGGCCGTCTCCAAAAGGAGGCCGACCGCATACGCCAATATCAGCGCCGGGCCGAGCGCGAATCCGGCGTGCAGGTTCAGCCATAGGAGAAACAGCGGCGGTATCCAAAGCAGGAGCCTGGGCCGACGTTCGCCACCTTCAAGCAGCCATAGCAGCAGGCTGGCTAGAGCAAAGGTGAACATCTGCGGGCGCACACCCCAGGAGGGAGCCGCAGCCACGGCGCCGAAGGCGGTCGCTGCGGCTGCCCAGTGGCCGGGTCCTCCTTGGGGAAGACAGCGCAAATAGAGCAGCATGAAGCCGGCGGTCGTAATGATCGCGGAGAATACGATCAGTGCAGCGGCGCCGCCGTGTTTCCAGAGCTCGTAAAACACGACCTCCGACAACCACTCATGGGAGATCCACGGCTGCCCGGCGCGAGTGAACGAAAAATGATCGGAATGCGGGATGTGGCCGTTTTCGGCGATCCACTGCCCGGTGCGCAGATGCCACCACAAATCGGGATCGACCGCGTTGCGCGCGGTCATCGCCAACAAGCCGAAAAACAGGATGCCGCCGAAAACCGCACGTCCACTGCAGCGGGGAATTCCGAACTTGACCATCGGACGGGATTATAGAATCAGTTGTCCACAAAAGCGCCTCATGGTTTCGTTGCTCCAACCTCGGAAGTTTCTGGTCGCGGCCTTTCTGCTGGCGATGACGTTTTGCAACCTCACGCTGGTGTTTCGAGTGACGCCCTGGTTGCGCAATGGATACCAGGATTTCACCATCTTCTACACGAGCGCTCGCCTCCTCCGAAGTGGCGAGGCTTCCCGCCTTTACAATCTGGCCACGCAATACCGGATGCAACTCACGTTTACGCACGTCGCCATCCGGCAGGGACCGCTGCCCTTCAATCACCCGCCGTTCGAGGCCCTTCTGTTCGTCCCCTTCACGATGCTCGATTATTGGCCGGCCTACCTCCTTTGGACCGCGCTCAACCTAATCATGCTGGCCGTGAGCGTAACTCTTCTGAGAAGGCACTTCTCCCAACTCGCGGCAGTCTCTCCTCTCGTCTTGGGTCTTGGCGCCACGGCATTCTTTCCGGTGGCGATCGGCATCATTCAAGGGCAAGACGTAATTCTCCTGCTGTTCCTCTTTGTTCTGGCGGTCATCTCCCTCGATCGAGGGAATGACGCGGTGGCCGGCGCGCTTCTGGCCGCGGGTCTCTTCCGGCCTCAGTTGGTCGTGCCTTTGGTTGTCTTCTTCGCGATACGCCGCTGGCGTGTTCTGGTCGGCTTCACACCCGTTGCTCTTGCTCTGGGCGCCATCTCCGTGGCCATCACGGGGTGGCGCGGCCCTCTCGACTACGCTCGCTTTGTTCTCCATTTAGAAGGCACCGGTGCCCGCGCGTTTGGCTCAGAGGCTGTGCCGAACCTCCGGGGTCTGGTCGAGCAGTTGCCTGGGCTCAGCCCCTCAGGCCGGTGGGCCGCCTTGCTCATCCTCGCATCGTCGCTGGTTGTGTCTTTCGTGACGCTGCGCCGGATCCACTACGGGCGGGACTCCGTTATCTTCGAGTCCGTTCTGGCCGCGGTCTCCACCATCCTCATCAGCTTTCATGCGCTTGTGTACGACGTCAGTCTGCTGCTTCCGATGGTACTTTTCCTGCTTTCCCAAACGCTCGGCATTGCAGGGACGAAAATCGACGCGGGGACGATTCTGTTGTTCACCCTCTTGTTGCTGACCCCGCTCTATGTTTTCTTGGGGCTGGTGGTCGACCGCTTTGTCTGGTTTTCGCTGATTCTGTTCTGGCTTTATCTGCGGCTGGTTCTGACCCCAGCTCCGGCGGAGGCGCCGGCTTGAGCATGAATTACTCCGCCCTCTTGTCCCCACTGGCTAGGCGCGGGGGATCGTCGCTTCGCGGACGAATCAGAACGACCACCAGCATCGGAACGTAAAAGCCTAGCACGCACCAGATCCCCACTTGCTGCATTGTGCGCGGGATGTGATACCAGCGCCAGAGTCCGACCCCCCAACTGCACGCCACGGTGGCCATGATGCTCCGGCGCGTTTTCGGAATCAGCCACAAGATGAACGAATCGTAAAACCAGCGCTGCGGCAGAATGCAGGCCAGGAAAAGGAGCAGGGCGTCGCGGTCGCGCCACCGCCAAAGCGCCAGGGCCAGCAGCGGCCCCGGCACCACCAACAACGGCACGAAATGCTGATACCCGTGGAGTTGAGGAATCCAATCCAGCGGCCAACCGGGTCTGAGCGCAAAACTTGCAAGCAGCAAACAGGCCGCCGCCATCCATCCTGTGCGAGAAGGGTGAGTGAGCGCGACCGGCGCACCGATCTGGGGCTTGGCGACGCAGAATGCAAGTGCCAGCGGGAAGAACGCCGAACACATGACGAGCGGCGTCCACTGCACCGTTATGAGCGCGGCCCAGTAGGGGTAGGCAAAAAAGACTAACAGCCGCTCCGGACCTTGCCGGATGAGCCCGAGAGCGAGCAGTCCGGAACTGATGCCGAAAAACAGGGCCGCGGCAATTTCCAGCGGGAAGGGCGCGAACGGCAGTGCCGCAACCGCCGCGGGCAGTGGGTAGGGAATGACTCCCGGCGGAGTGCCGGAGTAGGGATTCTCGCCCGACCAGAGAGCGCGCGCAGCGTGATGGGCCCAGGTGAAATCCGCTCCGCCAAGGTGGAAGTGGTGCAGGAACGCCCAGCACAGTGTGCCGCTGACCATGCCGATGGCTGCTGCAACGGCGCGATTTCTGGTTGGACTCGAAATGTTCACGAGAGCGTTGTAATATCCAGATTCTCTCAGATTCGCATGAGACCTGCCATTTCTTACAAGCCGCACTGGCTGCTTCTCGCGGCCGCGCTCTTCGCGGTGGGCATGTGGACTTACGCCGACCGCGTGTTGATTCCATATCAAAAAGCCGATGCCGCTGCCCACGACCGCCCGCGCGGCAATCTTTCCGATCTCTATCCCCGCTGGCTGGGCGCCAGGGAACTGCTTCTCCACGGCCGCGATCCCTACAGTCCGGAAGTCACCCGCGAAATTCAGGTCGGCTTTTACGGTCGGCCACTCGACCCGTCTCGTCCCGACGATCCGCGCGACCAGGAGGGGTTTGCTTACCCCGTCTATGTCGTTTTCTGTCTGGCCCCGACGATTGGATTGCCTTTTGCCATCCTGCAGAAGGCCTGCTACTGGGTACTGTTTTTTCTCACCTGCGCGACCACGCTCCTCTGGCTCCGAATCTTGCGCCGCCCTGCGCCGCTGTGGATGCAAACCAGCCTGCTCGCGCTGACCCTGGGCAGCCCCGCCGTTATGCAAGGGCTGAAGCTGCGACAGATGACCCTTCTGGTCGCTGGCCTGATCGCCATCGCGATCACGCTTCTGGTAGCGGATTACCCGGTAGCCGCCGGATTCTTACTGGCGCTGGCGAGCATCAAGCCGCAACTGGTGCTGCTGCTGCTGTGTTGGCTCGCCCTTTGGACCCTGGGAGACTGGCGGCGCCGCTATCGGTTGGCGGCTTCCTTTCTAACCACCATGACCATCTTGGTCGCTGCCTCGGAGTGGTACCTGCCGCACTGGATTCCCCGCTTCTGGCGAGCCATTCACGAATATGAGCACTACACCGCGTCCGCGTCGGTGATGGACAATTTGTTTGGTGCGCCTTGGAGTTGGGCTTTGGAACTGCTGGCGTGCGCAGCGGTAATGGGTGTTTGCTGGAGGGAACGCCGGCGAGCGGCGAACGCCGGCTCCTTTGTTTTCACGCTCAGCCTGGCGCTGGCCACAACCATCCTGATCGTACCCACCTGCGCCAACTACAATCAGGTGCTTGTGATCCCAGCATTGCTGGTGCTGGTTAAGGAGCGTCGGACGATTTGGCGGAGAAGTATTGCCAACCGGGCCCTCTTCGTGCTCACCGGCAGTCTGGTCCTCTGGCCGTGGCTGTCGAGCACAGCTCTGGCGGGCCTTTCCTTCGTTTTGCCGCAGCCCACGGTCGAGCGGGGCTGGGCGATCCCTTTCTGGACTGTGATCCAGATCCCGGTGGCAGTGGCAGCCTTGATGCTGGCCCATTATTATCAGACGACTTTTACTGCGTCGGCGGAGCCGGGAGCGTCGTAGAATGCTGTGAGCCCATGTCAGGCGCAGGCTGCTGTGCTGCTTGCCTGATATGACGGCTGCAGGAGAGTCCACCGTACATGTCGGCTTCGTCGCATTCGGGCATATCGAGCATTTTTCCCATCGCGATCTTTGTGTCGGGAAACGATCAGCAGACGCTGTCGCTGAATCACACTCCGTACACGGTGGGCCGCAAGGTCGATCGCGACCTGGTGATCGCCGACCCGCGCGTCTCGCGCGAGCATGCTTCGATCATTGCGGAGAACGGCGAGTTTTTTGTTGTCGACCTGGGCAGCAAACACGGCACCTTCGTCAATGGCGAGAAGGTGGACCGCCACAAACTGCAGCGCAACGATCGTCTGGAGTTTGGCGCGCGCGACGTCGCCTACCTGATCTTCCATCCGCTGCGCACCACCTCGAACACGGCGCGGGAATTTCTCAGCCAGATCTCGGGCATCCAGATTGCGCCCGAAGCCAGCGACCTCGAGAAACTTACGCTGTTCATGGAAGCGGCGCGCAAGCTGAACACCATCGGCGTGCTCGATGAAATCCTGGTCACGCTGCTCGAAGCAACCCTAAAACTGACACGTGCCGAACGCGGGTACATCTTCCTTCGCGACCTCGACGGGACCCTGACGCTCGCCGCGGGCCGCAACTCGAAGGGCGAGCCGCTGCTCGACGATAAGACAATTTCCCGCTCCGTGCTCGACGGCGCGTTGACCGCGAATTCCGAATACATGGTCACCGACACCAGTCAGATGCTCGATGTGAAGGAGCGGCGAAGCATCGTCGCCTTCGACCTGCGAACCGTGATCTGTATCCCGTTGCGCAAGCCGATGGTGCAAGCGACGCGCGCCGATCAGCCTGCTGGTGGGGAAGTGATGGGGGCCCTCTACGTCGATTCGCGTTTTGCCTCGCGCGATATCACCAGCGTCAGCCACGACATCCTGCGGGCGATCGCGACTGAAGCCGCGCAACTGATCGAGAACGCCCGTCTGGTGCAGGCCGAAGAAGCCGGACGCCGCTACCAGCAGGAACTCTCAATCGCGGCCTCCATTCAGCAGCGTCTGCTGGCCGTGACTCTGCCCGAAGTTCCGTTTGCGCGCGTGAACGGACGCAATATGTCTTGTAAGGAAATCGGAGGCGATTTCTTCGAAGCCGTGAACACGCCGCAAGGTCTCGCCGTCGTTTTGGCCGACGTGAGCGGGAAAGGAGTTTCGGCCGCGCTGCTGGCTTCCATTCTCCAGGGCATGGTCTACTCGCAACTCATTTCCGGCATGCCGCTGGTGGAAATTGTCGATGCCGTCAATCGCTTCTTCACCTACAAACACATCGGTGAAAAGTATGCGACCATGATCATTACGCGCCTGCGCAGCGACGGCGATCTGGAGTATGTCAACTGCGGACACGTTCCGCCGGTGTGGATTTGCGGCAACGAAGTGCTGCGGCCATCCCACGGCAACCTGCCCGTGGGCCTGTTGGCGGATGCGACGTACTCGAGCGACCGATGCCAGATGCGGCCCGGGGATCGCCTGATCCTGGTGACCGATGGGGTCACCGAGGCCGAGAACGCTCGCGGAGATATGTTTGACAGCGAACGACTCGAACAGGTGGCAGGGAAGAGCACGTCGATGGAAGATGTCTTCAGCGCTGTGGCCGATTTTTGCGGAGGCACCCCGCTCAACGACGATTGCACGGTGGTCGAACTCTCCTACACCGGCAACTAGTCGATACTCCCACAATCGAACTTGTCATCCTGAGCGAAGCGAAGGACCTGCTGTTTCTGGCACTTTGAAGAAAGCAGGTCCTGGATGACAAACCAAACTCATTAACTCTAGACTAAGGGCGCGCCGCCTCGTGAATCTCGACCGTAGACCAGGTCTTATCCGCCGCGTGACACAGCTTCTCCAGCCCGCAATCGGCGCACTTGGGGCCGCGCGCCACGCACAGCTTCCGCCCATGCCAGATCACTTCGTGAGAAAAATCCGTCCAGCGCTCGCGGGGAATAATCCGCATCAGATCGTCTTCGATTTTTCGCGCGTCTTCCTGCTTCGTGAGCTCCAGGCGTTGTGAGATTCGCGTCACGTGTGTATCCACGACCACCCCTTCATTTTTCTTGAACCACGTTCCCAGCACAACGTTCGCGGTTTTGCGCGCCACGCCAGGGAGACTCAGCAACTCGTCCATCGTTTGCGGCACGTTCCCGCCAAAGTCCGCGACCACCCTCCGCGCCGCGCCCACCACCGACTTTGACTTGTTGCGGAAGAAGCCGGTCGAGCGGATGTCCGGTTCCAACTGTTCCGGCTCGAGCGCCGCGAAATCCTGGACCGTCGGATATTTCTCAAACAGGACGGGGGTGACCATGTTTACGCGCACGTCGGTACACTGCGCGGAGAGGATCGTCGCCACGAGCAATTCCCACGCGCTGCGGTGAGTGAGAGCACAAGTTACTCCGGGATAAAGCCGGTCAAGTCCGGCAATGATCTGACGCACGCGCTCTGGCGCCAAAGGATCGTATCCGTCCGTGGCTGTTTTTCTTGGCGAAGCATTCTTCGGAGCGCGAGTCTTCGCCGGTGGAGTTTCCGCGCGCTTCGGTAAAGCGTGGCCTGAAGAAACACGATTGGAGGCCTGCTTCGAAATCGGGCCTTTCTGGTGGCGGACACCTTCGTGTCGTCCGCTGCGACTGGGCTGACGCGGCACGTTTCCGCGAGGCATGGTTTCCCTCCTGCGTAGTGGTTCATGGTAACAAAGCGGTTGGCTCGTGGCAGCCACACCTCGACTAGGGTAACTCGGCTGCAATTGACGGGCTGACGGCCCGGTGAGTACTCTTTTGTAGAGACGGGGCTTGCCCCGTCTCCCTTGCGGGCAGCAACAATTCCATCCGCCGGAGACGCGGCAAGCCGCGTCTCTACTAAGGAAAAAAGTGGCCGTAAAGAACATTCAACTCGGACAAGTCTGGCGCCAGGACGCAACCGGCCAGGATCATCTCGTCACCAAGGTCTACAGCGAAGTTTTCACGCAGTATGCCGTGCTGCGTCCCGCCGAGGTCACCGCGCCCGACGCGCCGGTGGTGAAGGTGAAGGTGGCAAGATCCGCCGAAGGCGTAACCTTGCCCGGCTTTAGCTTCACGCAGGAAGGGGCGTTCTGACGATTGCTGCGGACGGTGTTGCCCTTTATGGTTGTCATCCTGACCGGAGCGAAGGACCTGCTGTCCTTAGGCTCACGCCGCCTCTGATCGCATGACCGAAAAGATCCTCACCGTACTGTTTGTATTCATCAATTCCATCGTGGCGACGACCGGCTACGCTGGCATCGCGCTGCTTATGGCGATTGAGTCCGCGTGTATTCCGCTGCCCTCCGAACTGATCATGCCGTTCGCCGGCTACCTCGTCTCGACCGGCACGATGAAGCTCGTCTGGGCGGCCACGGCCGGCGCGATCGGATGCAATCTGGGCTCGCTGGTCGCCTACGAAATTGGCTGTTACGGCGGACGCCCGCTGGTCGAGCGTTATGGGCGCTGGATCCTTATGGGCCGCCGCGAGCTCGACTGGGCCGACCGCTTCTTTCTGCGGTGGGGATATATGGCGGTATTCATTGCGCGTCTGCTGCCCGTGATCCGCACCTTTATCGCGCTGCCCGCCGGAATTGCCCGCATGCCGCGCGGCAAATTCCATGTCTACACTTTCCTGGGATCGTGGCCCTGGTGTTTCATGCTGGCCTACTTCGGCATGAAACTCGGCGAGAACTGGCGCTCGCTGGGCAAGTACTTCCACAAATTCGATGCCGTGATCGGAGCGTTTCTTCTGGCCGGGATCGTCTGGTTCCTCTGGTCGCACTGGCAAAACCGGTTGCGAGTGAGTGAAGAATAGGGAAGCGGGGATTGTTTGGAACCTACGGGGCAATGAGTGTAATCGGGAGTGGGTGTTGAAAAACGAGCACTCGAAAGAAAACTCCTCGTCGGCGACCGCTCCAGGATGGGGAGTGTGTTTCGTGGTGGAGCGATTACTAAGTCGTCACAACCAGTATTGGTTTTGGTCCTTGGCTCAGGAAGCGGACCAGTCGCTTGATGTTCTGGGCGGCTGCCGCCAGGAAGAACTGCTCCCGCACAAACTTCATCCTGCGTAAACGCAGGCGGCGCAGCCCGATCTGGTTCTTCAGTTCCGCGAAGAGGGCTTCCACTTTTTTCCGTTGCCGCTGTGCGCTCGCGAAGGCTGGTGTTTGCGCCAACTCGCGCGCACGCTGCCGGGCGGGTTCATGCATGTGGATGGCAAGACAGCGGAAGGCTGCGCTGGTGCACTGCGGCCTTTGCGAGCATGCCCCACAACGTTTGCGAGTTCCGATGTAGGTATAGGTGCGGTTGCGATCACTCCGGCCGCCGTAGTTGAGGGGCTGACCTGCGGGGCAGAGATAGCTGTTGCTTTCCAGCTGATACGTGAACCGCTCCGGGCCGTAGAACGGGCTGTTCTTTCTGTGGATACTGTCGCGCGTTCGCATGTAGGGAGTGATGTGCCGATCCGCCAACCATTGCAGAAACTCCCCGTTTCCGTACGTCGTATCCGCCGCCACCGAGTCTGGCTCTCGTCCTTGCCATTGCGCGAAACGTGTGAGCATGTCTTGCGCGGCAACGGTCTCCTGGCTCATGCGCGCTGCCGTCGCTTGCACGCCCACGATCACGCAGCTGGGATTGTCGACCAGGGAGTTGTCGTAGTACCCCAGCCGGGCGGGTGTGCCGCCCTTGGTGGCGTAGGTGGAATCCGGATCGGTGGTCGACACCTGCTCTTGCTCATGCACTGGCTCTTCGACCGGATTCTGCTGTTCCAACTCCACCAGATACTGGCGGATGGTGTGGTGGACTTGGGCAGCTTCCGCTAATTGCTCCCGGGGAATACGACTCTGTTTCGCCGCGTTCGCCTCCACGAAGCTGCCATCCACCGACAGGTCTTCGCCCTTGACCAATCCCACTTCCACACACTGCCGCACGATCTGTTCAAACAACTGCTCGAACAGCTTCGATTCCTGAAACCGTCCGTGTCGGTTCTTGGAAAATGTCGAGTGATGCGGGATCTCCTGATCGAAGCCCAGGCCGGTAAACCAGCGCCACGCCAGATGCATGCGCAGTTCCTCGACCAACTTGCGCTCGCTGGTGATGCCATACAAATAGCCGATCAACAGGATGCGCAGCAGAAGCTCGGGATCGATGGACGGGCGGCCCGTATCGCTGTAACTCTCTTTCAGCTTTTCCCGCACGAAGGCAAAACTGATGTGCTTATCGATGAGCCGCAGCAGATGAGTCTCTGGAACCTGATCTTCTAGGCGGAAGTAATAAAACAAGGCTTCGGAACGATCATGTTGTCCCATCATGATTAGCACGCCTCCGAGAATGGTGATCCAGTAAAGCATGGCGAGGAAAGTTCTCCTTCTTCTACCACGTTTTTGCCGTCATTCAGCTTGCTAATCACAGTGACTTTTTCAACACCCACGCCTGATTTCGCCAACTATCCAGACCCCTCTCCCCACCTAACTTTTCGTCGTGGATTATTTCTGGGCCGCCCGAGACTCGACCAGAACCATGTCAGCATTCCGTTGGAGTTATTTCATAACACCCGAAGGCTAGGAAACCTCTTCCAGCACACATTCAGCGCGCGAGGCTGCACCACCCAGAGTGATTTTGGGCGCATCAAGGTCAGACGGGCGCAATCTACCACATGGAGTAGGCTAAGCGACTAATTGACTATAAGTTTACGCGGTGCATATACTGTACCACTTGAACTATGTAATTGGGCTTGGAATGGCGACAGCGCCCACCAACCCGGGCCTTGCAGGGAAGATCCCGTCTGCCGGGGTTGTAATACCTCTCTGCCCGCCGGGGCAAACCGATTCGAGCTCCTCCACGGATCATCCTGCGGATTCCCAGCAAGAACCATCGCAGCGCAACCGGTTGCAGGTGTTACTGGCGTTCTTGGCGCTGCAGGAGCAGGTGCGCCGGAGGAAAACTCTGGAAACTCGCCGGACCGGGGACGATGCGGCTGTTCCCAAGGCGGAGATTGAAGAGGGAGAGCAGTTCACTCTGGATGAAGTACTTCAACTCGTCGCAGACAGAGCAGTAGCGATCACTGGCGCGGACGGCCTGGCGATTGCGCTGGCGGAAAACAACGAGATTGTTTTGCGGGCGGCGGCGGGCACGGTCCGGCCCGACTTGGGCGCGCGCATCGACCGCGATTCGGCCTTCTCCGGGGCCTGCTTCCGCACGGCCGAGATCGTAAGCTGCGACGACACCGAGACGGATGCACGGGTCAACCTGCAGGCGTGCCGACGCTTGGGCGCACGCTCCATGGTCGCGGTGCCGCTGTGCGGGTGGAGGCGCGGGATTGGGGTGCTGCAAGCGTTTTCAGCGCAGCCGTTCGGATTCAACGACAGCGATGTCCGCAACCTGAGCCTGTTGGCTGAATTGGTGCAGGGAGCGCTCACGCCGGAGGATGAGTACCGCTTTGCAGAGTCCGCGCAGGTCGCGGCGACAAAGTTGGAAGCGGCTCCGAGCAAACCAGAAGCCGTGCCCGTCGCTGAACCCGAGATGCCAGCCGAGGGACCGAAGAGTGCGACCCGCCGGTTTGGCATGCTGGTTCTGCTGGTGTGCATTGTCATTGCCGCAGCAGTAGCGGCAGGAGCCTGGTGGAAGCTAAAGTCGTCGCAATTGGCCAACAAGATGGTGCCGACGGAAGAGATGGCGCCGAAACCGATGGGCGCCGCGGCGAAGACCAAGCCGCGGGAATTGTCGAAGTTTCCCATGGTCACCGGAATCCAGCACTGGTCGTCGGCGGATTCGAGTACTGTAGTTCTCAATCTTGAAGATCAGGTGCAGTATGAAGCGCACCGCCTGGCCAATCCTGCTCGCATCTATTTCGATCTGCACGATACGCGGCTGGCCTCCAACCTCGCAGGGAAATCAATCGAGGTGGATGATGCACTGCTCAAGCGCATCCGCGTGGCTCAGCCCGTGGCCGGCATGACGCGCATTGTGCTGGAGACGAAGGCCAACACAGATTTCACCGTGAGCCTGGAGCCGAGTCCCTACCGGCTGGTGGTCGAAGTGCGCAAGGTCGGGGCGAGGCCCAAGGACGCGGTGAATCGGTTCCCGAATGCGACCGAAGCGGACAAAAGCAAACTACCAATCCTGCTTCCGCCGCCGACGCAGGAGGATTTGCAACTGCAGCTGCGTGTGCCCAAGATGCGCATCGTGGTCGCGGGGTTCTGAGTGCAAATGCCTGGTTTCAACAACTGAGCGTGATAGCCTTGGTTGCTGATGGCTGACTGGCGTATCGATAACGCGAAGTGGACTCGCGGGGCAGTTTTGCGTTTCCAGAAGTACACCCGCCCAAGAGAAGACTGGGACCACGACCATTGCGAAGGCTGTTGGGCCAAGTTCATGGAATCCGGTTCGTCAGAAGTGCTGACGGAGGGATACGTCACGGAGGACGGCAGTCGTTGGATATGTCCAGAGTGTTTTCGTGACTTGCAGGAAGAGATGGGGTGGAAGCTGGCGAAACGACTCGTGTAACGGGTTCTGAGTGTAAACGCCTGGTTACAACAACTATCGGCAACCACCAAACAACGTGGAAGGATTTTTCTCGCTACTGGAGCTTCGCGTACTCGGCCTTGGCTTCCTTCAGGATGGGGATGTCGGGGTCGGCGTCTTTCCAGAGCGCCCGCAAGTTTAGGCGCAGCTCCCGACAAGAACGGGAGCTGCGCTGCAATTGCGGCGCGTGTCAAAACGTGGGATCCCTGCCACGTGGGCCGAAAGCGTTAGTGGTTGCCGACAGCCTTCTGTAGCCAAGGGGTCCAAAGAATCCTCGGGGCACTGATGGTCGTGCATCCGTGCTCACCCGGACCCGCAGGACATCCCCAGTAGTTCTCGGTCGCATCGATTGTGCCGGTGCACACCGCGGAACCGTCGAGCGCACAAACATCCCCGACCCCGATGCCGCCCCCCAGCAGAGTGTTCAGATGGATGTCGACCTCGGCTGGGGTATTGACCGCTATGTCGATATCCTCATCGCTGATCACGTTCTGGGAAATCACGGTGCCGCGAACCGGCGAACCGCCATCGCCGCTATTGATGTTGATTCCCACATGGCCCGGGGTGGCGGTGTCGGATTGGTCGGCAAGGTTTCCGGCAATGATGTTGCCGATGACCTTGTTCCCACTCATGTCGTCTGCCGGGAGCCCAAACGCGGGTCCCACATGCGTGTGCAGAGCGACGCCTCCCAGTCCGTTATGCATGAGCGTGTTCCCGATGATGACGTTGTCTGACACGCGGCCGCGGCCCGCGCCATCGGAAAACATGCCCGCCCCCGCACCTCCAATTAGCACGCCGTTGCCGGTAGAGATGTTCTCCGCCACCGTATTGTGGTCCACCCCATGGTGCGCAGCGAAAGGTGGCGACGTGTTGCCCGACCGCGGATGCGAAGCAAGCACGATGCCGCACTCCAACGGGTTGTTCTTGATTGTATTGTGAATGAGCAGATTGTCATGGCTTTCGGCGGTCTCGTCACTGATCAGGACGCCATCGGCATTGCCGGTGATGAGGTTGCCAGAAACGATTGAGTTGGCTGTCCCGACCAGGTGAAGGGCGCCGCCGCAGTCCCCTGTTTCATCATCCTCATAAACGCCATTACCGGGCTGGCCAGGGCAACCGGTAAGCGCCCCGGTGAACTTCAAGCCCGGTGTCGCATCGTTGTCGATGATGTGGTTGTCTTGGATCGTGATATTCGAAGCGCTCACAACCAAAACACCTTCGAACAATGCGTTCTCTACCGTGAGTCCTGTAATGGTCACTTGCTCTAGGCCGGGGTGGTCGAAGCCATCCACGAAGATGCCATGCGCGAGACCGGTGGCATCAATAATCGAGGCGCTGGGACCCGCACCGATGATCGCGAGTGGAATGCCAATGACCACTTCTTCGTTGTAGGTGCCCGCTTCAACCTCGATAAGGTCGTTGGCCGAGGCATGATTGACCGCGGTTTGGATGCTCGAGAAGCAGTTATGGGAACCGGCCGGATTGACGCAAAGGGTCCCGGCCACGGCAGTCTGGCAGATGGCGGCGAACACAACCGCGCAACAGACAATTAGTGTTCGGCTCATTCGAGTTGGTTGCATGGACGCTCTCCTCTCCTCCAGGTACAGAATGATTCCGAAGTTGCCTGCGAGCCGAAGAAAGGACCCACGCCGGTCGCAAGATCGAGCCGGAATTACTTTTTGACCCCAAGAACGGCGGCCATTATCCCCCCTATCCCTGTTCGTGTCAATCTGAAGCAATCTGAAGCAATTTGCATCAGGAGCGAGCGTAGTTCTGTGGTGGATAGTTGTTGAAACATCGCCATATCACTCATCGAGCGGGTTCTGAGCGCTAACGTGTCGTTGTCATCGGCTCCACCCCCTCCCGGGCCAGTGCGGTACACTAATTGCGCCCAGGGATGAGGAAGTGGGTACTCAATCCCTGACCCAGCGATCACACTAAGCATGAGCCAGAGAATTCGCGTTTTTGCCACCTGCGACATCGGAGACGCCCTCAACCTTCTCGACCACAAGGGATACGACCTGGAAGTCTATCCCCACCCCGAAGCTCCGCCGAAGAGTTTGATCGTCGAAAAGGTGAAGTCGGGCATTGCCGGCCTGATCACCACCCTGCGCGATCCGATCGACGCCGAGATTTTCGCCGCCGGAGACGGCACCCTGAAAGTGGTGGCGCAGTACGCCGTCGGATTTGACAACATCAACCGCGCCGATGCCAACCAGTACAAAGTCCCGTTCACCCATACCGCCGACGTCCTGACCGAAGCGACCGCCGAATATGCCTTCTTCCTGATGGGTGCGCTCGCCCGCAAACTCTGGTCCGCCGAACATCTGACCCGGGAAAATCGCTGGAGCTATTGGCATCCCTACCTGCCGTTTCTGGGCGACGAAGTCACGGGAAAGACGGTTGCCGTCATCGGCACCGGGCGTATCGGTCTCGCCTTGATCAAGAAGTGCGCAGGATTCGACATGAACATCCTGTGCTTTGACCCCGCGTATGAGAATCACGAATACATCCGGGTCATACAAGAGGTAAAGGATCTGCGCTTCAAGCACGGATTGAGTCGCGAGCGAGCCACCATTCGCTACACCACCTTGCACGAAGCCCTGAGTAGCGCGGATTTCATCAGCCTGCACGTCCCCCTGCTGCGCGAGGGCGAGAGCTCGACGCCGACCTACCACCTGATCAATGAAATCACGTTGCGCATGATGAAACGCACCGCCATGATCGTCAACACCTCGCGTGGTCCGGTGGTAGACGAGATCGCCCTGGCGCGCGCTTTGCGCGAGAAAAGGATCGGCGGCGCGGCGCTCGATGTTTACGAAACGGAGCCGCTGCCCGCCGATTCCCCGCTGCGCGATCCCGCCATCGCCGACCGCTGCCGTCTGATGCCGCATTTCGCCAGCGCCGCGCGCATCACCCGCTTGTCTCCCGATCCCAATAAAGGCATGGCCGGCCGCTGCGTGCAGGGACTGATCGACGTGCTCGAAGGGAACTACGGCGGCGACATCACGAAGATGCCGTATGTGGTGAACAAGGAAGCGTTTGGGAGGTAGGAGGCGAAATGGCCGAGTGCTTTCGAGCAGCCGCCATTCGGAGCAAACCGAAAGTACAATGGCGTCATGACGAATCACGAGGTCTTCACGCATACGAAGACCGATCTACGTCCAGTGCTCGAAGAGCTTCGCCGCCGCGAGCCCATCTTTCACACACCGGAATTCGGCACCACGCTCGCCGACTTTGAAAAGGTCACCGCACCCGAATATTGGGAAGTTGGCGCATCTGGTCGCCGGTACAGCCGCGAGTTCATCCTCCACACTTTGGTTCGTAATCCGCCCGCCGACGCGGCCTCTGCGGGCTGGCAAAGCTACGACCACGGCCTTCGACGCCTCGGCCCCGACACCTACCTCTTCACGTATACTCTTCGCCAAGCTGAACGCCTCACCCGTCGCGCCACCATTTGGCAGACTACTTCCGAGGGATGGCGAATTCTCTATCATCAGGGCACAGTCGTCTCCGCTAACGAGGACGATACTGTCCCGCCTCGACAGGAGTTAGAAAAATCATTCCCTAGTGGCTGGTTTCAGGACGAATAGCAGAACGCCCTGTTTAATCGGCACTATTTCATCAGTTTCGCCAAATCCCGGTACTTCCGCTCCAGACGTTTCAGTACTTCCTTGACCGGAACACCGGGAGTCTTGTCTTCCATCGCTTGCCGCCACACCTGGCGCAGCTCGTCGATACCCTGCTGCCGCATGCTGCGCTTCTGCGTCCAATCCCGCAGCGCATCGCGCACCACTTCACTGCTGGAGGCGTATTCTCCAGTCTCGACGGCCTGGCGCAGAACGGCCACCATCTCAGGCGGCAATGCGATGCTTATCTTCTCGACATTAGGCATGGACCACCTCGCTACGGTAGGAATAATTCATACCATAGGATATTCGGGTCGGAAAAGCAACTCGGGGGCATTCCCCACCTTCTTCTCCTGAATCAACCACGGGGTGTCCCCAGCGCTTGTCGCCGCCCGTTTCAACCGCTACCCTCGCCATTCACTCGCATGATTATTCGCTCACCCCATGATTTGCAATGAGGGCCGTGTTGGTGGAGAATGCCCATTTGCTTAGCGAAGTGTTATAGGAAATTATTTGGTCGGAGGAGAAATGAATTTGCGCCGAGCAATTGCGTTGGCGGTGTGGTCCGCGATTCCTGTGTTGGTGTGGGCGCAGACGCCGTCAGAACTGAAGCCGGTGACCGACCGGCTGGCGGCTTCGATTTACAACGGGCCGTCGATGACAACTCTAGGGGACCTCGCGGATGGCATCGGCGGGCGGTTGACGGGTTCTCCGGCCTACGTCCGCTCGACGGAATGGGCGGCGGCGAAGTTTCGCAGCTACGGGATCGAGAATGTGCGGCTGGAGCCGTTCACGATTCCGGCGGGCTGGCAGCGCGGGACGGCGAGCGGAGCGATGCTGTCGCCTCTGTCGCGTCCGTTGTACGTGGCGTCGCTCGGGTGGGCGCCCTCGACGCCGCCGGGAGGAGCGCAGGGCGCCGTGGTGATCGTCGCAGACGTGGCGCCGCAGGCTTTGAAATCTCGTGAAGCGGAGCTGCGCGGAAAGATTGTATTTCTCGATACGAGCAGGATCTATGCCGAAGGCTACGGGAAAGCTTTGCCCAAGCTCGAGGCGGCGTGGATCGCGTTTCACAAGGATGGCGTGTTGGCGGCGATCATGCCGGACCGCGAGAAGAGCAACGTTTTAAATGCACACGACGGTGTTTGGGGCGCGAAGTTGCTTCCGCTGCCAGTGGCCCAGCTTGGCATGGAAGATGCCAAGCTCATTCAGCGCGAACTGGAGCGCGGGCCGGTCACGATTCAGTTGACGATCGAAAATAAAACATCGGGCGAGACCACAGTCAACAACGTGGTGGCGGAAATTCGAGGCAGCGAACGCCCGGACGAGTGGATTCTGATCGGCGCGCACTTGGACTCGTGGGACTTTGGCACGGGCGCGCAGGACAACGGCACCGGCGCGATCAGTGTCCTCGAAATCGGCCGCGCCCTGATGTCGCTGGGGAAAGCGCCGCGGCGCAGCGTCCGGTTGGCGCTTTGGGGAGGAGAAGAACAGGGACTGCTCGGGTCGTACGCCTACACGCAGGCGCACCAGAGCGAGTTGAATAACTGTGTCGCCGCCCTGAATACCGATAATGGCGCCGGCCATCCGAAGGGATGGAAGGTGGAAGGCCGCGAGGATCTGAGAAAGGCGATGCAGCCCTGGAGCGACGGCCTGCTCAAAGACCTCAACGGTGGCGAGCTTTCGCTCGATACCACGTACGACACCGACCACGGTCCGTTCGTGTTGCAGGGAATTCCGGCGCTCGATTTGTGGGTGGACATGTCGCACTACATGGAAATCCATCACAAAGCGAGCGACACGCTCGACAAAGTCGATGGGCTGGACTTCAAGGCCGGGGAGGCGATTGTGGCCGTGACTGCCTACGCCATCGCGCAAAGCGAAACGCCGATTGCGGCGCACATCGATCACGCGGCCGTGGGGGAAATTTTGCAGAAAGCGAAGTTAGAGGACCTGCTGGAGCATGTGGGGGTATGGAAACCGTGACTACATGCCTCAGCCGCCAGCAAACCCTGGCGCTGGCAACTTTAGTCGGGTCTCCCCGTGTAGTGCTCTTCGCGATGGACGTCGGCATGGTCTTCCAAGGACTCCAGGTGAGTAGTAACTTCAGCGGGCATTCCTAGTTCGGCTGGCAGGCGTTCTTCCAGAATCGTTGCCAGGCGGTGCGCTTCACTGACCGACGTCAGGCGCGGGAAGAGCAGGTGTACCTCAATGATCTGGCGGTATCCGGTGGTGCGGAAGCGTACGCCGTGGTATTGGATGGCGAGCTCCGAGCAAAGTGCGTCCAGCTTGTCGCGAATTTTCCGGCCAGCCTTTGGATCGGAATAATCCAGCAGACCGACGGCCGAACGCCAGACCAGGTGCCCGCCGGACCAGAGAATATTTCCCGCGACGGCGATGGCCACCAGCGGATCGAACGGCTTCCAGTGCGTCAGCAGCACCAGCCCTAGTCCTCCCACCACGCCCAAGCTGGTCCAGCTATCGGTCAAAACGTGTTTGCCATTGGCTTCGAGAATGAGGGAATTGGTCCGCCGGCCGGTTCGCAGGAGATAGTAACCGAGGCCCGCATTCACTATTCCAGCGACCAGCACCAGAAGCACGCCGGTCCCCAGGTGCTCCAGTTGCAGCCCGGCAATCCACCTTCGGATCGACTCGAAGAGAATTGCCATCGCCGCCACCACGATCATCGCTCCTTCAAATCCAGCGGAGAAGAAGGTGATCCGCTCGTAACCGTAGAGGAATTGAGGAGAAGCCGATCGCGCGCTGAGCCGAAGACTGAAACTGGCAAACCCTACGGCGACCACGTGAATTACCGACTCGGCCGCGTCCGAAAAAATGGCCGCCGAATGCGTCATGAGAAAGGCTGCCGTCTTACCGATCAGCATTGCCAAACCAACAATCAGGGAGAGACGCATGGCGAAGCGCGCTTCGCGCAACTCGCGTTCGTCTCTCCGTGTTACCGGGCTAATCCTGGCTTGCGCAGACACGCTTTATATTCCTGGCTGAGAAGCTGAGTATTCGGCAAATGGCCCCAGAGACTTAACTTAAACTCGCGGCTGTAGCCGGTTCGCTCCGGCGGCTACGCTTTTCTTAGAAACAGCGCGCTCAGCGGAGGCAAGGTCAGTCGCAGAGAATACGGACGACCGTGGGTTTTTTCGGGGAAGGCCTCGGCGCCTCCCATGTTGCCGGAGCCGCTGCCGCCATATTCGCGGGCGTCGCTGTTGAGAATTTCTTTCCAGTAGCCGCCCGTCGGTACTCCAACCATGTATTCCAGTCTGGGCACGGGCGTGAAATTACACACGATGAGCACCGGGTTCTCGCCGTCCTTGCCTTTGCGCAGCAGCGCGATGATGCTGGCCGGCGCATCGTTGCAATCCACCCATTCAAAGCCCCTGGGATCGTTATCGAACCAGTGCAGCGGAGATTCACTGCGATAGGTGCGGTTGAGTTGCTCGACCCAGTTCATGAGCCCGCGATGCACCGGGTATTCCAGCACGTTCCAGTCGAGGCTGCGATCGTGCGACCACTCGCTGACCTGGCCGAACTCGCAGCCCATAAAGAGCAGTTTCTTGCCCGGCTGGGCGAACATGTAGGCGAAGAGCAGGCGCAGGTTGGCAAATTTCTGCCACTCGTCGCCGGGCATCTTCCCGATCAGCGAACCTTTTCCATGCACCACCTCGTCGTGGCTGAGGGGCAGGACAAAATTCTCGTGGAACGAATAGAGCATGCGAAAGGTCAACTGGTTGTGGTGGTATTGGCGGTGGATGGGGTCCTGCTGGAAATAGGTGAGCGTGTCATGCATCCAGCCCATGTCCCACTTCAGGCCGAAGCCAAGTCCTCCGAGATGTGTGGGCCGCGAAACCATGGGGTAGGAGGTGGACTCTTCGGCGTAGGTTTGAATGTCGGGGTGCTCCCCGTAGGCTTCGAGGTTGAAGCGGCGCAGGAAGTCGATGGCTTCCAGATTCTCGCGCCCGCCGAATTTGTTGGGAATCCATTCGCCCTGCTTGCGCGAGTAGTCCAGATAGAGCATGGAAGCGACCGCGTCCACGCGCAGGCCGTCGATATGATATTTGTCCAGCCAGAACATCGCGCTCGACATCAGAAAGCTGCGCACTTCGCTGCGCCCGTAGTTGAAGATGTGCGTCTTCCAGTCGGGATGAAAGCCCTGGCGTGAGTCGGAGTGCTCGAACAGGTGAGTGCCGTCGAAGTAGGCGAGGCCGTGGCCGTCGGAAGGGAAGTGCGACGGGACCCAGTCCAGAATGACCGCCAGATTGTGCTGGTGCAGGTAGTCGATCAGGTACATGAAATCCTGCGGCGTGCCGTAACGCGACGTCGGTGCGAAGTATCCCGTGGTCTGATATCCCCACGAACCGTAGAACGGATGCTCCATGATGGGGAGCAGTTCGACGTGGGTGAATCCCAGTTGGTTCACGTGGTCGGCGAGGCGGGGCGCGATCTCGCGGTAGGTGAGCGAACGGTTGTGTTCTTCGGGGACGCGCATCCAGGAGCCGAGGTGAACCTCGTAGATGGAGATGGGCGCGTGCAGCGAGTTGGCGGCGGCGCGTTTTTCGAGGAAGGCCGAGTCGTTCCAGGTGTAGTCGAGATCCCAGATCACGGAAGCGGTGCGCGGCGGTTTCTCGGCAAAAAGGCCCACCGGGTCGGCCTTTTCCACCCGGTGGCCGTGTTTATTGGAGTTGATATGAAACTTGTACAACGTGCCCTTGCCGACGCCCGGGATAAAGCCTTCCCAGATTCCCGACGAGGCGTGAGGCTGGAGTTGATGGGATTGCGGGTTCCAGCCATTGAAGCTGCCGATCACCGACACCTGCCGGGCGTTGGGCGCCCACACGCTGAAGACGGTGCCCGTGACGCCGTTGGATTCGACAACGTGTGCGCCCATCTTCTCGTAAATGCGATAGTGGCTGCCTTCGTTGAATAAATAGAAATCTTCCGCCGTCAACAGCGAAACGTCGTAGCGGACTGGATATATTTCCCGAGTTGGAGGCGTCTGCGTCATGTATTCTCGTTACAAGTTTACGTTGTGGATTTATGCCACGAACTTGAGCACACCGCACTAGTCTATTCGAATCCTGAAAAAGCTCCACCACTAATGATGTTGGGGTAGTGTGCAGTTTGTGCTCTTCCGGTGCTTTGCTTTGCGCCCTTCGCGAGTCCTTAGCGTACTCTGCGTTAAAGACTTTTTTGCCGCCCAGCAAGAAACAGTCGCAATTTTGAAACTCCACCACTACCGATGTTGGTCCTTCTGCGCGTCACGCTTCGCCCGGGCCCAACCCTCCTTCACGCTTTGCCGCGCGCGCCCGAGCGCCAGCGCATCCTCCGGCACATCTTCCGTGATGCAGCTGGCGGCCGCGACGTAGGCGCCGCGTCCAATCCTCACTGGCGCTACCAGCGTCGAATCACTGCCGATAAAAGCCCCATCTTCGATGACCGTCTTGTGTTTGTTCGCGCCATCGTAATTGCAAGTGATGGTGCCGGCGCCGATGTTCACGCCTTCTCCGATTTCCGCGTCGCCCAAATAGCTGAGATGGTTCGCCTTTGATCCCTTGCCCAGCTTGATTTTCTTGGTCTCGACGAAATTTCCCAGGTGCGCGCCTTCGCCCACATCGCTTCCAGGACGCATATGAGTGTACGGTCCGAGAACCGCTCCCGCGCCGACCCGCGAGTCTTCCATGATCGTCCCCGGCTTCACCGTTACGCGGTCGCCAAGAATTGAATTTCCAATCACGCTGTAGGAGCGGATGCGGCAATCCGAGCCGATTTTAGTTTTGCCCAGCAACTGCACGAACGGCTCAATTACCGTGTCGGCGCCAACTTCCACGTCGCTGTCAATCACGCACGTGTGCGGATAAAAAATCGTAACGCCTTCCTCCAGGAGCGCACGGCACTTCGCCATCCGTAGCCGCACATCCAGAACCATCATCTCCGCTCGCGTGTTGGTGCCCAGCACTTCGCCCGCATCTTCAGTTTTGATCGCGACCACTTTCTTACGTGCGCGTTGCAGCACTGCGGCCATATCGGTGAGGTAGTACTCGCCGTGCGGGTTCGCGGTCGAAAGGCGGTCGATGTGCTCGTACAAGGCGGGCGCTGCGAAGGCGTAAAACCCGGAGTTGATCTCGCGGATTTTCTTCTGCCGCGGGGTCGCGGATTTTTCTTCCACAATCGCCTGCACCTCCGCCCCTCCCCGCGCCCCTTTACGGATCACTCGCCCATACCCATGAGGATTGTCGAGATCGGCGCTCAGCAAGGTCATGGCCGCTTTCTGCGCCGTGTGGAAAGCGCCGAGCTTCTTTACGGTTTCGGCGGTAATCAGAGGAGCGTCCCCGGAAAGCACAATGACCTGGTCGTAGCGATTGCGATTGCGATTGCCACTGCCGGAGAGCGCTTCACGCGCCATCATGAGCGCGTGTCCGGTGCCCCGTTGTTCGGCTTGCAGCACGAAGTTCACGCCCGCGCCCGCAACCGCCTCACGCACACGATCCGCCTCGTGGCCGATGATCACGAAAATGTCCTCGGCGGGCACGATTTGTTTCGCGGTCGCAATCACGTGCGCCAGGATCGGCTTCCCGCCAACTTCATGCAGAACCTTGGGGTGTTTCGATTTGAGCCGCGTGCCCTTGCCCGCCGCCATAATCGCGATGGCGATACGCGGGGGCTGCGGAGAAGGATTGGACTTATTGTTCGCTTTTGCCATGCTCAGTCAATATACCGCGAGCGCCATTGTCGCGAACCCTATTGTTGCGCGACCGCTGGTGTAGAGACGCGGCTTGCCGCGTCTCCTTCGCCCCGCCGTCTTGCTGCCAAAAGAGACGGGGCAAGCCCCGTCTCTACTCTGGCTTTCCGCATACTGGTGATCCGCTGTGCATCACCTGCCGGCCGTCTGCCGATCTGGCGCCTGCGACATCAGCGCCATCAGGTCGCGCGCGACGCGGTCGGTGGCGTGCCGCGCCACGTCGCCCTCGTCCAGGTAATCTCCGAGCAACGGGCAGACGCCGAGCGCTTCGATCGCTTCCAGATCGGCCACGATCTGCGAAGCTCCCTCCAGAGCGTATTTGGCCTTCATCTCTGGCGATGCGGGCTTGCGGTTGATCAGGGCATAGTCGAACAACTGGACGCGAGCGTGTTCATTGAGTGCGCGAATGTGATCCGCCGCGGTCAAACCAAGACTTTCATTCGCCTGCGTCATCAGGTTGCAAACAAATACTTTCACCGCTGGAGATTCCAGAATCGCCTCGGGAATTCCGCGCACCAGCAAGTTCGGAATCAGGCTGGTGAACAGCGATCCCGGGCCTATGGTGATCAGGTTGGCGTGCGCGATGGCCTCCAGCGTGTGGGCCAGCGGCTCCACATCGGGAGGCACCAGGAACAGCTCGCGAATCTTGCCCTTGCTCGCCGTGATCCGAGTCTCGCCGCGCACCCGCGTCTGGTCTTCGAACAACGCTTCCAGTTCCACGTTCGACATGGTTGCCGGGTAGATGCGCCCGCGCGTGAGCAGAATTTCCGAAGAGAGCCGCACCGCTTCCGCAAAGTCTCCGGTAATCGAAGTCAGCGCCGCCAGAAAAAGGTTTCCGAAGCTGTGGCCTTCCAGCCCCGAGCCCTTTTGAAAGCGATGCTGGAAGAGTTTCGAGAGCAGAGCCTCGTCTTCCGAGAGGGCAACGATGCAGTTGCGCACATCGCCCGGCGGCAGCATGTTGAATTCTTTGCGCAGACGGCCACTCGACCCGCCATCGTCGCTCACCGTCACCACGCCACACAATTCGCGAATGGTGGGCTGACCGGGGGTGGCCAGCGCCGGCGTCATGACGTAACGCTTCAGTCCTTTCAGCAGCGTGGAGAGGCCCGTGCCGCCGCCGATTGCGACCACGCGCAGTTCGGCGCCAGCCTTGCCGGTGTCGGATGAGTTGGTGCGCAACTGGGGGAGCATACCGCCCTAATATTGAATCATTGAACCATTCGATCATTGAGTCATTGAATCATTGAATCATTGGGTAACTCGCTGGATCTAGGTTTTCAATGATTCAATACCTCAATGATTCAATGACTCAATCGAAGCTAGCGCTGGCAGCTAGTGCGGCCCTAGTACGCGCTTGCTTCTTCTTCGGTGGGCTCAGATTCCGCGCCCGGGTCCGGATACAGCAGCTCGGTGAAGCGCGGATCCTCCGCCAGATTCTGGAAGTCGGTATCGTTCCGCGCCTGGAAGCGCAGCGCCGGTTTCACGTGAATCGCCTCGTCGAGCGTCTTCAGCGATTCTTCGACTTGACCGGTCAAGCAATGCAATGCGGCCAGGCCGTAGAGCACGAACTCCGCCTTCGGATTCTGCTTCAAGAGCTTGTCGAGATGCTCCCGCGCCGTCACATAGTCGCCCGTGTTGATCAGCGACACCGCATAGTCGTAATGCTCTTCCGCGGTTTTGAACTGCAACGCGGGCGTTCCCAGATGCTTCTCGCAGGTGAGGATGTGAACCTGGGCCCGGTCGACCAGAGACTTGTTCGGTCCGCTCAGCGCCTTTTGCAGGTGGCCTTTGGCCTTCTCAAACTTGCGTTCCTGCAACGCGCGCAGCCCCAACTCGTAGGCCTGCACCGCCTGTGTGTGTCGTGGATCTTCGGTTACTTGTTTCTTAGGGGTTACCTTGAGTGCCATCAAACCGCCTTGAGTTCAGAATTTAGAGTTCAGAATTTAGTTCAGAGTTGCAAATTGAAAAGCTTGAAATCGACAGTCAATTGATGCTGGCCGCCTTGTCCAGATCGACCAGTTTCCAGTCGCCCTTGATGATTCCCGCGCGAATCTGCCGTGCCGTCTTGCCCTGTTTGTACATGGTGTAAGTGTAATAAAGCTCTTTGAGGCAGGTTCCGCACTCGGCTCCATGCGTGCCCGAAAAACAGCTGTGCAGACTGGTGTGTCCCATGCCGCGATCACAGTAGCAGTAACACGGCTGCTGGTAGAGCACCTTCGGAATCTTCGCCGCCAGTTCATAGGCATGCGTCTGATACGGAAACTGCGCGTTTGCGCCCCAAAGTTGATCCTTGGTTAGGATCGGCGGAAGTTTAGCGTCCGCGGCCGGAGGGCCCGCGTTGAAATGCGGAACTCCCTGATCGGATTCGGATTGCACCCAGGGCGCCGATACCATGGTGACCGCCAAGAACAGCACTGCCGACCCGAAAATCCGTGTACGCATGACCATCGTCCTCAAACCTTATATTTTACCTGACGGCGGGTGATTGGCGAGTCACTGGGCGGATTCCGGGGGCTGCGACCGGGCGAGGTTTCCCCCGTGAACCTCTGTGCCCCCTGTGGTTAAGACTTTCTTTTCACCACAGCGTGCACAGAGGTTCACAGGGGAAATCCGCAGCGTCAATCGAATTCCTGCTTTATCCCAGCTTCTCAAAGAACAAGCAGATCGTCTCAATCCCGCGATGGAAATTCGGGATGTGAAACTTCTCGTTTGGAGCGTGCAGGTTGTCGTCGGGAAGCCCAAAGCCCATCATTACGGACGGAATCTTCAGCACGTCCTGGAAATCGGTCACGATCGGAATCGACCCGCCGGAGCGAATAAACACGGTCTCTTTCTTGAACGTGTCGTGCAGTGCCTCGGTGGCCGCTTCGATGAACCGGTTCTCGGTGCCGACCACGGATGCCTTCCCTTTGCTCCAAACCTTAATCTTCGTATCGATCCCCTTGGGTGTGAGCTTCTTGACGAACGCCTTGTAGCGCTTCAGGATGTCGTCCGGGTCCTGGTTCGGCACCATGCGCATGGAAACTTTTGCCGCAGCCTTCGCCGGAATCACCGTCTTCGCCCCCGGAGCCACAAACCCGCCCGGCATGCCGTGCACCTCAAGCGTAGGACGCGCCCACGTCCGGTAGAGCACCGAATAGCCCGGCTCGCCGGTCAGCACCTTGGAGCCGACTTCCGCCTTGCGATAATGCTCTTCGTTGAAGGGCAGCCGCTTCCAGGCCTTCAGTTCATCTTTGCTGGGCGCTTTCACGTTCTTGTAAAAGCCCGGGATCAGCACCTTGCCCTTCGCATCTTTCAGCTTGCTGATGATTTCAATCAGCGCAAAAAATGGATTCGGCGCCGCGCCGCCGTACATGCCGGAGTGCAGATCGGTCTTGGCCCCGAACGCTTCAATCTCCGTGTACACCAAGCCACGCAGTCCGACGCAGAGAGTCGGAAGATCGGGCGCGAACAGCTCGGTATCGCAGACCAGCGCGAAATCCGCCTTCAACTTCGCTTTCTGTTTGCGGACGTACTCGGCAATCGACTCACCGCCGGTTTCTTCTTCGCCTTCAAAAATAACCTTGACGTTGATCGGCAGCTTGCCACCATTGGCCCGCATCAGGGATTCGAGCGCCTTTACTTCCATCCAAAGCTGACCTTTGTCGTCGACCGCGCCGCGGGCGTAGATATTGTTGTTGCGCTCGGTCGGTTCAAACGGTGGCGTCTTCCATTCGTCCAAAGGATCGGGCGGCTGCACATCGTAATGCGCATACATCAGGACCGTCGGCTTGCCATCGGCGTGCAGCCAGTCGGCATAGAGCAGGGGATGTCCTTGGGTAGGGACGATTTCGACATTGTCCATCCCGATCCGGCGCAGCTCAGCGGCCACGAATTCCGCCGCTCTCATTACGTCGCTTTTATGTTCATCGAGCGTGCTGATGCTGGGAATGCGGAGAAGGTTCTTCAGCTCGTCAAGAAAACGCGGCTGATTATTGCGGGCAAAATCGACTGCCGGGGAAGCCATACTTTGTTGCCTTTCTGGCGCGCTGGGCGCACATTCTAGAATGATCGCCGAAAACGATTCAGTATATACCGGAACACGGGCGCTGCGAACTTGCGGCATGGGTGTACAATTGCCGCCGTTCTGAAGTCCATACGTTCTGAAGTCGAGATTAAGGAGGTTCCTGATGAAACGAATGACAGGGCTAGTGCTGGGAACGTGTTTGATAGCAGGCTGCGCCATTGCAGCGGCGCAGGAGCACTCCGAAGGCAAGATGCCACCCAAGGTTCTGACCGTGACCCGGGAGTTTACAAAACCAGGCAAGAACGGCATGTCGCACGAAAAAACCGAGAGCGCGTTCGTCCAGGCGATGACCAACGCCAAGTGGCCCACCCACTATTTCGCGGCGGATTCGATGTCCGGCAAAACCCGCACGCTGTTCTTTACTCCTTACGACTCCTTCGATGCGTGGGAGAAGGATGCCAAGGCAGTAGAAAAGAACACGGCTCTTTCGGCGGCATTGGATCGCGCCAACGTGGCCGATGGCGAACTGCTCTCCGCCGTGGACCAGGGCGTCCTGATGTTTCGCGAAGACTTGAGCCTGCGCCCCAAGGTCGACATCGCGCACATGCGCTACTTCGAGATTTCGCGGTTCCACGTCAAGCAGGGGCATGACAAAGACTGGGAAGCCCTGGCCAAAATGTATATGTCGGGTTTCGAGAAAATCTCGGAAACCCACTGGGCGACGTATCAAGTCCAATACGGCTTGGAAGATGGCACCTACATTGTTTTCAATCCGATGAAAAGCGCGGCCGAAATTGACCGCGAGGCGAGTGACTGGGTGAAGTTTACGTCCGCGATGGGCGAAGATGGCATGAAGAAGCTGAGCGAGCTCACTGCTGCCGCCATCGACTCGAGCGAAACGAACCTGTTCGCCTTCAACCCGCGGATGAGCTACGTTTCGGAAGACTGGATCAAAGCGGATCCGGAGTTCTGGAAGCCCAAGCCGGCGTCTGCGGCGGCTGCCAAACCGGCCAAAAAACCGGCAGCCCAGTAGGGTTGGCGGGGCGCGATCGATTGCGGTATCCAGAGGAAAGCCTTGCCTGTCAGTGTTGGCGGATGGAGATCCGCTCAGTCGCCAACACCCAAATGAGTGGCTCACTCACTGGCTGGCCAGAGTCTAATCGCTCGGCTTTGATGCGCCTCGATGTCGCAATTGCGGGCGCCAACGATTTGCCGGCTGGCTGCTAACTTTCGAATCGCTCCGCCCCAAACGCCTCTAAACCGAACTCCGGTTTCTGCCCAAGAATCATCTGTGCCATCAGCTTCGCGGTCACGGGCGCCAGCAGAATTCCATCGCGAAAATGTCCGGTCGCCACAAAATATCCTGGCGTCGGCGTCGCGCCCAGAATCGGCAGTCCGTCGGGTGTTCCCGGACGCAAACCTGCCCATGCTTCCAGAATCCGCGCTTCGGCCAATTTCGGAACCAGATCGAGTGCCGCCTGCCGCAATTTCTGGATCGTCTCCGGCACGGTTTGCTTGTCGAATCCCGCTTCTTCCGCAGTCGCACCGATCACCATGCGCCCATCGCTGCGCGGGATCAGGTACACGTCGGGTGTCCACCCCACCGTCCGCACCACATGGCGCACCAGTTCCTTTTCCGGCATGGCGACGCACAGCATCTGCCCTTTGACGGGACGCGTCGGAAAATGATGCGGCGAAATCTGCCCCGCCCAGGCTCCGGCGCAATTCACAACCATGCCAGCGGCAAACTGCGTCTTGCTGGTGCGGACGCCGGATGCCCTGCCGTTGGCCACTTCGACGGCCAGCACCTGGTCTCCGGACGAAAAATCAACGCCGCGATGCCGGGCGGCGGCGATGGCGGCCGTGGTCAGATGGCGGGGATCAACGCAGCGTTCTTTCACAAACAGAGGAGTCAACGACAACTCCGTCCTGGCCGAAATCCGAAGCGCTGGTTCCAGTTCCGCCAGTGGTCCGGGCAGAGCATAAGCTTGTGTGGTGACGGGACTCTGCCCCGTCTCCACAGGAAAAAGCACCAGCGTCCCTACAGACCGCAGATCGATCTTCAGCCCGGACCCGTCTTCCAGTTCGCGTACGAACTCGGGATACATGCGGGCGCTCGCGGTCGCCAGTTCCCGCAACCGGGGCGGTGTTTCAGCGGGAAAGTCGGCGAGCATACCTCCCGCGGCCCAGGAGGCCTCGCGCCCCGGTTCACCTTTCTCCACCACCAGCACGCGCTGGCCTTGTTGGTTAAGTTCGATCGCGAGCGAAACCCCGACGATGCCGGCTCCCACGATGATCGCATCCCAGCTCTTCACGCCTACATTCTAGCGGGTGCCCCACATCTCGCGTTTTTCGAGATGTGGGTGTTACATCCGCCCCTGAACCTGAAACGCAATTGACAGCGCCTCCCATCTCACAAACAATAAGCCCTATAGCCCATTTCAACTGGAGATTAACCTCTTATGTCTGAAGGCGAACCGACCGTTTACCACCCCGAGCCGCAGAGCAACGTCGGGAAATGGATTCTTATCGCGCTGGCGGTTGTCTACGTCGGTGCGTCAGCATTTTTCATTTACGACCAACACGGCAAGCTGCAAAAGGTCACGCAAGATCAAACCGCCAGCCAACAACAGATCGGCGATCTGACCAAGCGCATGCAGTCCGCGGAAGCCGATTCTGAGACTCTGGCGCAGCAACTGGGTATGACCAAGAAAGAATTGGCAACGCGTGCGGCCGCGTTGCAACATCAGCAACAACTCGCGTCGGCGCGCATTGCGGCCCAGGCGGAGGAAGAGAAGAAAGATGTGGGCGCCGTTGCCGGCGAAGTAGGCAACGTGAAGACCGACGTCGGTGGCGTGAAGACCGATGTGGCCGCCACCAAGGCGTCGCTCGAGGCGACCATCGCGAAACTGCAAGGCACCATCGGCGATCTCGGCGTGCAGAGCGGATTGATCGCCAACACGCGCAGCGATCTGGAAGCCCTCAAGCACAGGGGCGACCGCCAGTACTACGAGTTCACCTTATTGAAGGGGTCCCACCCGCAGGCGTTCTCGACGGTGGCGTTACAGCTGAAAAAGACCGACCCAAAACGCGGCAAATACACCCTGAACGTGACCGCCGACGACAAAACCATCGAGAAGAAAGACAGGAACCAGAGCGAGCCGGTGCAGTTCTACACCGGACGCGAGCACATGTTGTATGAACTCGTGGTCTGGACGGTGGATAAGAACAGAATCACCGGCTACCTGAGCACGCCGAAAAATGCTCCGATACCGATCACGGCGACGCCGCAGTAAGGAATCGGGTCATCGGGTGATCGAAAGTCAAAAGCTCTTAGGATTTCAGGTTTTAGATCGCCCGATCACCCGACGACCCGATGCTGTTATGGGTGCGTCATCTTCTCCGGCTTAACGAGCAAATCGAATTCCTCGCCCGTAAGATATCCCAGCTTCAACGCCGCATCGCGCAGGCTTGAGTGCTCGACGTGCGCCGTGTGTGCAATCTGCGCCGCCTTGTCGTATCCCACTTTTGGAGCGAGCGCCGTGACCAGCATCAGCGAATTCTTCACGTACCAGTCCACCTTGGCACGATCGACTTCAATGCCCTTGACCATGTACTCCACGTAGCCGTGGCAGGCGTCGGTGACCAGCGTGACCGAGTGCAGGAAGTTGTAAATGATTACTGGCTTGAACACGTTGAGCTCAAAGTTGCCCTGCGATCCGGCGAATCCTACCGCCGCCGTAGCTCCGTGAACCTGCACGCAGACCATAGTCATAGCTTCGCATTGCGTGGGATTAACCTTGCCCGGCATGATGGACGATCCCGGCTCATTCTCCGGAATCGACAGCTCGCCGAGGCCGCACCGCGGACCGGACGCCAGCCAGCGAATATCGTTGGAGATCTTCATCAGCGAAGCGGCCAAGGTCTGCATCGCACCTTGCGCAAACACGATCTCATCGTGGGCGGAAAGCGCGGCAAACTTGTTGGGATGCGAGCGGAAGGGAAGTGACGTTAATTCCGCAATCTTCCTGGCGGCGCGTTCGGCAAATTCTGGATGCGTGTTCAGCCCCGTGCCTACTGCCGTCCCGCCAATCGCCAGATCGTAAAGCCCGTCGAGCACCTGCTCCAGCCGCTTGATGTCACGGTCTAAGAGACTGGCCCAGCCGCCAAATTCCTGTCCTATGGTCAAGGGCACAGCGTCCTGTAGATGGGTGCGGCCAATCTTCACCACGGAGTCAAATTCCTTCGCCTTGGCCGCAATCGCATCGCGCACGGTTTTGATCGCCGGAATCAGCGCGTTCTTCACCCGCTCCGCCGCCGCAATGTGCATCGCCGCCGGAAACGTGTCGTTCGACGATTGCGACATGTTGACGTGATCGTTCGGATGCACCGGCTTCTTCGACCCCATCTCGCCGCCCGCAATCTCGATAGCGCGATTCGAGATGACCTCATTCACGTTCATGTTGGTCTGCGTGCCCGAGCCCGTCTGCCAAATGCGCAGCGGGAACTGGTCATCCAGCTTGCCGGCAATGACTTCGTCGGCGGCCTGCGCAATGAGCTTCGCTTTGTCAGAAGGGAGTTTGCCCAGATCCTGATTCACCAGCGCGCAGGCCTTCTTGAGCGTGCCGAAGGCGCGAATCAGCTCAGGAGGCATGGTGTCGCGTCCGATGTTGAAATGCAGCAGCGAGCGCTGCGTCTGCGCTCCCCAGTAAACATTGGAGGGAACTTCGATCTTCCCCATGCTGTCGGATTCGGTGCGGGTCTTCACTTGGGTTTCGGTGGCGGGTTCGATAAGAGTAGTCATGATGGAATCTCCTGTGCGTCGGGCGCTGGATCAGTGGGGGAGACCCAAGTCCTTCGGCAGATATGAGGAACCGAGTATTATACGGCGGCATGAAAGGCACACATACGTCTTATGGACAAAACCCGAGGATGCGACAGTCGGCGAGCACCGTTCACGGAAAGCGGCCAGACCCGGTCTTGAGGATCAGCAAAAAATAAATTTGAAAATCGTGTCACCCGTGAAGCGGCAAAGGCGGGATTTTTGGCTGAATGTTTACTACCTGGTACCGATACCCCCCTCCCCCTGGTCCAGTGGAATCATTGGGTTAGAGGGAATTTTTTGCTCTGGTCTTTGAAGAATAAGGACTTATATCAAAGTATTCCGGAATAAGGACTTAGAAGTTTCGCTCGACTGCGATGCCGTTTCGTGCCGAGGGAAATGTCAAGTCCCCCAATCAATCTCAATTATCAAAGAGCCTCTACCGTGAGGCGGACACACCGCTGGTGGGTCCCATCGGAATTTAATGATTGCGTCTGCGCGGGTGGATGTATGTGCGGGCGGTCACAGTCTGATTGTGATGAAAAAGGCGAGTCATCAATTCGCGGCAGGAAGTTTCGCAGGCCCAAGTCTCGAAAAGCGCGAGACGTGGGGCACCCCCGGCATCTATGGTGCGGGAGAAGTGGGCTACCCGCCCATGGTCTGCCATCGAGGGCGTGGCCACCCGCCAAGCGTTGGCGTTGGTAAAATATAAGGTCTCGGCAAGTCAGATCCACGCGGAACCCCAATGAAGAAGCTTTTCACAGAGCGCCATGGCATGAACGAACCACGCGTCAATGAGGAGCTAGACGCTGATCTGACGAAAGGCCTCCTGACCGTCATTAATGCCAAGATCGATGAGAATTTGTTTGGGGAGGCCTTCTCGGAGGAATGTCCCGACGGAGGGAACAGGAGCATAGGCTGTGACCTCGAGAAACTTAAAGCCGGCCTCGCCGCCTACAAGGTCATTTGGCCGCGCGGCTGGCCCGACGAAGGCGGCAGTTGGCCAAGCGATCCTCAGCTCTTCGACCTGATCGAGCTTCTCTATGAGCATGCTGGTTTGCCCAAGGCCTATGGGTTTCATTCGTTCTTCGGCCACAATCACGTCACCTACGACCAAGCCGAAGGGAGAGCTAAATTCGACCGAGACATCAACAGGTTCTTCGAGCGGAATGGGCTGGCCTTCGAGCTGAGGAATGGTGAAGTGACGCGAATGGCGCCCAGCGGTCTTCAGGAGGCGCTGGCCAGCACTGTGTTTAGGACCCGCGATGCTGACCTGGATCGTCTGCTCGAAAGCGCGCGCGAGAAATTCTTGAACCGTTCTTTAGAGGTACGGAAAGAGGGTCTTGAAAAGCTATGGGACGCCTGGGAACGTTTGAAGACAGTGGAGTGCGGCAAAGATAAGCCTGCACAGGTTAAGGCCATCCTAGACAAAGCTGCCAAAGAGCCGATTTTCCGCGAACGTTTGGAAGGCGAGGCGCGGGAACTGAACTTCATAGGCAATAATCTGATGATCCGACACACCGAGGTCGGCAAGCCACCCATCGTGGAGAGCGAGCATGTCGATTACCTCTTTCACCGAATGTTCGCAATGGTCCGGTTGCTTCTGAAGTCCACCGGTCGCGGTGGCTAGTAGTCGGTTGGCGTGGTACGCTTCGAGCGAAACAGGAGTCTCCGCTCATGTTCGGCTTGCCAGTAGAACTTGCAGGGACAATCATCGCTGCCGTCATTGCCGCCGTCATATCTCTGGCCGGGTTAATCATCAGCAAAGAGAACAAGGTGTCGGAGTTTCGCCAGGCATGGATTGATTCACTTCGAGGGGAAGTTGCAGCGGTCATCACGCATGCCCACGCTATTCATGGAGCGTGGCTAGCGAAGTTCCCGAACAGCTCGGCTCTGTGGCAGAACACCAGAGAAGATTTCGTCAAGCTCAACGAAGCCTGGGCGAAGATAAAACTCCGGCTGAATCCCAAAGAAGACTCGTCTATCGCCATTCTTCGGGCATTGCAAGAACACGAGGGCCTATTTCCAGGCGACGGCACTATCCCAGACTTCAGCAAGCTAGGATTGGCCGACCACAAGTTGTTGGACTGCACGCAGGTGGTTCTGAAAGAAGAGTGGCGTCGGGTTAAGTTTGGTGAGTACTTCTACCGGGCGGTGACGGTGTTCGCAGCCTTGCTGGTCATCGGCGGGATGTACCTGCTGTTCAAGTCGTCCACGCCGTTCTTGTCGCTCACAGGCCATCGAAACGAATACCGGGTCGTTGGGCGTACCGACAGCTACGTAGACAAGCAGGGCCGAGAGGTGTCTGACCAATCCTATGACCACGAGGTGGTGCATCTGGTGCTCAGTCATGACGGACACAAGATTTATGGCTTGTGTGACCTGAACACGCTTGACAAGCTCGACCCAAATGCAAGTTGCGGATTGCGACCCCTGAGGAACTACGAATGCTTTCTCGGAAGAAGTGATGTCATGAAGGCTCCGATGCCCCTGAGCGACTTGACCTGTGCAGATGCAGACGGACGCAAAGTCTACGTTTACGTGAACAAGGAAGAATAAGCGCGGCACTGGTCAGACTCTGAACTAGCGATTACTTGTTACGGTCCCAGACGGGGCGTTTGACGTCGTTTGCTTTCTTGTAGGACATGCGCAGTTTGCTCTCCTGGCGATTAGCCTCGGCACGGTCGACGGTTTCAGACCACGGCGGGTGGGCCACTTTACCGGGAAAGTACAACGCGGGGTTTGTCTTTGGTAGCCCGAAATAGCTGGGGGTGCGCCGCTTCTCGCGCTTTTCGGGAAATGGCCCTCACTTGGGGATGACGCTATCTCAGCTTTGTCTTAATGCTGCTAATCCCGCGTTCAAGTTCCTTCACGTCTTTTTCAACGGCTCGTGAAAGCGCATAGATTGCTTCGGCGAGCTGTTTGATGGCTTGGTCATGTGGCAAATTCGCAGCAGTCTGGGCGGAAGCGCGTGCTGAACTATAAGACATTTTCTATTCCTTAAAATCTAGGGCCCGTGATTTTAGATTTTTTTTAAAAGGCCGTACGATGTTTTCGGCTTTTTTTTAAAAAAGAAAGGTGCCAGGACGAGCAGTAAAGAGACGATGCTTTTTACTAGGTCGATTTCACTAGAAGGAATATGGGGTAGAGTCACAGGAATATTGAACTCTTGGACGATGTGGAAATGTGATAACTATCTTGATTCCCCGGGTGCGCATAACACCAAAAGTTGCCCGCAGCCGTCGCGCGACCTTGCCCACATATTCGCAAAAGACAAAAGACGCGAATGTGTGGGGCACCCGGCCAGAACGGCAGCATCTAATACGTAGTCGAGGTTCGACGGAGAATTCCTGCCACAACAATCCGGTGCTCTTCAACATGGAGATCGTAGATGATGCGGTAACTGCCGACACGACGACGCTACGCCGCAGCCTGTCCTTTGAGGCGCTTGATGTCGCCGCGGAAGGGATCTTGCTGCATCGCAAGAAGAGCATCCTTAACGCGCGCCTGTTCCTTTGGCGGCAGTTTTTGAAACTCTTTTTGCGCGGGGCCGGTGATGTGGAGATTCCAGGTCATTGAGGAATTGAGCCAATGATAGCGAATCCCCCCGTCGAAAAGCGGCTCGTCCACGACGCAGGGCGGCGAGTTCGGCTGGGGTGGGCGTTACGGCGGGATAGCGTTCGTCGAAATAGGCGCGGAGCGCTTCGCGCACCAATTCGGAGCGGGTGCGCGACTCTTTCTTCCGTACTTCCTCGAACTGCCGCACCATGGCGGGAGGGAGCGAAATGCTCATGATCTGGGTGGTTCTCATGGGATTGTGCGTATGACCAAGTAATACTAGATGTTAGTATAGCCGGCGGACGACTGTTGTCAAGCGCCGGTCGCGGCTTGCTTTCCAGAGGGCTCGCGAACTCAAAAGGGCCAAACCGAGGCCGAAACAATGAAGAAAAAGAAAACAGTTTACAAACCATTCGACGCGGCGGCGTATCTCGACAACGATGCGGTCATTGCGGAATATCTTTCGGCGGCTGCCGAAGACCCAAACCCCGAGGTATTCGTCGCCGCGCTCGGCGACGTGGCGAGGGCAATGCTTACGAAGTTGAGATCGTGGACTATCACTAGAGGCATCCATGGCTAAGCGCGAAAAACTTCTTCCTCCCATCCATCCCGGCGAGATTCTGCGCGCCGACTTCATGGAACCGCTCGGCCTGAGCATGAATCGGCTGGCGCTCGATCTCCGCGTCCCGGTGACACGCATTGCCGAGATTGTCCACGAGCGCCGCGGCATTACTCCAGATACGGCTTTGCGGCTGGCTCGGTACTTCAATACCAGCCCGGGCTTTTGGCTGAATCTTCAGTCCTCGTACGATCTCGAGGTGGCGCAGGACAAGCTCTCACGCACCATTGAACGGGAAGTTCGTCCGTCCACTTTCGCGGCGGTGAATGCTGCGTCCTGATCCAATCGCACTAAGAGCGGGCGTTGCAGGTTACGCTGAGCCCAACTAAATTAGGTGCGAGAATTGGAGCTGAACATGAAAAGGTCCGTCCCGGTCAGCCACCCCACGAAGCCAACACCGGGCTTCGTGGGGGCCCCGGTGGAATCTGCCTCTGCATTCATCGCCTCTGGATTAATCGAAGAGAAGATTAAGGAACTTGGGGACTGGCGCGGGAAGACGCTCGCGAGAGTGCGCGAAATCATCCACGAGGCGGACCCTGAGATCGTCGAAGAGTGGAAGTGGGTCAAGCCGACATCGCCGGGGACTCCCGTCTTTTCCCACGGCGGCATCGTCTGCACGGGAGAGACATACAAGAACGTCGTCAAGATGACATTTGCCAAGGGAGCTGCGTTAAAGGACCCTTCCGGTCTATTCAACTCCAGCCTCGACGGGAATGTCAGGCGCGCCATCGACATCCACGAAGGCGACAAGGTCGATGAGGCGGCATTGAAAAATCTCATCCGCGCTGCCGTGGCGCTCAATCTCAAGGGCAAGAACACGCCGAAGCCCAAGCCAAAGCCCCGGCGAGCATCCCCACTCTAAATTTCGCAAAGAACGCGAAATTTAGAATGGGGCACCGGCCCTTTGGTAGGAATGAGGAACCAAGGATTATAAGACGGGTTCCCCCTCCTATCGCGAAGCGAAGGGCGGGACCGTCCCACGGCACATCATTTCTTCGGCTGGGGCTGGGGCTGGGGTTTCGGCTCGCTGGTGGGAGGAACGATGTTCTTCAGCCGCATGTAGGTGACCAGGTTGCCGTAGTGTTCCACCGTGTGCATGCTGTTGACCGACAGTACGCCCAGTTTCGGTGTGTCGCCTCCGAAGAACTTCACCATTTGCGCACCGGAGGCGTCGGTCATGCCATCGTAGGCCTTGTCGCAGTATGCGAAAGCGTCTTTGAGGGCGGCGATCAGGTCGGCTTTCGAGGTTTTAGTCTGCTCAATTTTCGGGGCGGGATTTTTCTCGCCCAGTACGAGGGAACAAAACAGGTACTGTGCGTCGGCCACGTGTCCAAGGATCTGGCCGTAGCTGCGGACCGCCTCTGTGGGCTTAAAGGTGTAATTCTCCTCGGGCATTTTTTCGGCGGAGCGGAGGATGATGTCCTTCACCCCTTTGTAGACGTCCTTGTTGTAGGCGCTGAACGGATTCTCCTGGGCCAGGGCGATGGCGGCTGGCGCAAGCAGGCAGATCAGAAGCGTTCGCAGAAGTGTTCGCATTGGTATTCCTCCTCAACAACAATACGCAACCCTGGGAGAATAGTTCCAACAGCTTCGCGCTTTCCCCACATCAAAACCCCGGTGCCCTAGCCTCCCCAGAGATCTGATAGGCTGACTCGATAAAGCGGGCACGCCGGTCCGACACAGGCAAGTTCCTTCACATTATTTGATCAAATCGACTTCACCGGAATCGCCATCACATCGTCCACCAGTCCAACTTCCTTCTGCACGAACGGCTCGGCATAGGTGACGCCGCCCATCATGCCGTAAAAGCGGGCCATAGATTCTATCCGTGCGCGAATCTCTTTTTGCGCGGGAAAAATTCCGCTGCCCGCCTGCTGGTCGGTGAACTGAGATTTGTAGGCCATCAACGACGCGAAGCGCGTTTCGAACTGGTCGGTGATGTCCACGACAAACGTAGGCCGCACGTCGCGGTAGAGGCTGGCGTAGATGATTTTGAAAGGACGATGAGCGGAACCTTCCAGCGGCAACTTGGCGAGTCCCGAGATAAAGGCTGCTTCGTAGCCGAGAATCGAGGCCGTGTAGTGGTCGGGATGACGGCCCTCCCAGTAGGGAAGAATCAGTACCCGCGGACGCTGTTCGCGGATTACGCGGGCGACCTTCAAGCGATTCTCCCAGGTATTTTCGACGCGGCCGTCGGGAAGATCGAGGGCGTGGCGCCAGGAAACTTTCAGGATGCGCGCCGCCTCCGCCGCTTCGCTGGCGCGGTCTTCGGCGCTGCCGCGCGTCCCCATCTCGCCTTGCGTGAGGTCAAGGATGCCGGTACGGTATCCGCGCTCGGCCATCGTGAGCAGAGTTCCGCCGCAGGTTTGTTCTACGTCGTCACGGTGCGCGGCCAGGGCGAGAATGTCTAAGGGCATTTTGTAATTTGGTAATTGGGTAATTTTGTAATCTCAAAACCGCCGTGCTGTCGCTCTTAAATTACCAAATTACCCGATTGCAAAATTACAAAATCGCTCTACGCTGCCGGCTTCGTTGTGCGCCGATTCGCCAGCGCGAAGGCGAGGCCGAACATGAACAGTGCGAACAGCACCAGCGTCAAAAGGGACGCGGTCAGCGGGAAATCCCTGGGGGCCTCCGGATACATCAGCGCGCGCAGCGCCTCAACGCCGTAGGTCAGCGGATTCGCGTACATGAGCCAGCGAATCCATCCTGACGCGCCGGAAAGAGGGAAGAGCGCTCCCGAAAGCAGCCACAGCGGAATCAGAAATAAATTGATGATGGCGTGAAAGGCTTGCGTCGAATCCATGGGCCAGGCGATGGCGAAGCCGAGCGCGGTCAGTGCAAACGACACCAGGAACACGGTAAGGACGATCAGCCCGAACGAGGCGAGCGTAAAGTGCACGCCGACCAGCGGCGCGAACACCAGAAAAATCAGTCCCTGGGCGGTGGCTAACGTGGTGCCGCCCAAGACTTTTCCCAGAACGATGGCGGCGCGCGGCACCGGCGCCACTAGCACCGAAAGCAGGAAGCCTTCGTTGCGGTCTTCGATCACCGACATCATGGTGAAAATCGCGGTGAAGAGCACGATCATGACCAGCGTGCCCGGATAGAAATAATTCAAATAGTGCTGCTGTCCGGCGGCCTGTCCGGAACGAAATGAGGTTCCGAAGCCGCTGCCGATGACAATCCAGAATAAGAGCGGAGAAGCGATGACGCCCACCACACGCGCGCGCTGCCGATAGAAGCGCACGACTTCGCGCCACCAGAGCGTGAAGGCGGGAAGAAGAACTCCGGCGGATGCGGGAGCGGTTGCGGGGAAGGTCGCGGTCTGGGTTGACATTGTTTCTAGTCTAGCAGCGTCAGCGGTTCAATGTTTCTGGGCTTTCTTCTTGGCGCTTTCAGTTGCCGGCTGTGCGTCTTCGCTCCAGAAGCGGTGGCCGGTGCGATGGATGAAGACGTCTTCCAAGGTTGGCTTGCTCACGCTTAGCGACTGGATCTCTCCGGGGAAAGCTTCGACTACATCGGGGACGAAGCGATGTCCGTTTTCAATTTCGAGGCGGACGTGGTTGTCCATGACCGTGGCATCGACATGGAACTTCGTGCGAATGCGATCGGCCAAAGTCTGCGGGTCGCGTGCTTCGAAGAGAATTACGTCGCCGCCGATCTCGCGCGTCAGAGTTTCGGGTGTGCCCAGCGCTACCAGGTTGCCTTCGTTCAGGATGGCAAGGCGGTCGCAGCGTTCGGCTTCTTCCATCAGGTGAGTGGTGACGATTACGGAGACGCGCTCCTGATCGCGGAGGATCTGGAGGTATTGCCAAAGGTCGCGCCGGGCGCCGGGATCGAGGCCGGTGGTGGGTTCGTCGAGGAGCAGGACTTCGGGATGGTGGAGCAGGCCTTTGGCGAGCTCGATGCGGCGTTGCATGCCTCCGGAAAATGTTTCCACGCGATCGGCGCGGCGGTCGAGCAATCCTACCCGCGTGAGTATCTCCGTGATTCGCTGCTTGAGCTCGGGGCCGCGGAGGCCGTAGAGGTGTCCCTGATGCCAGAGATTTTCGTAGGCGGTGAGCTTCGGGTCGACGCTCTGGGCCTGGAAGACGACGCCGATGTGGCGGCGCAGGGCTCCGGGCTGGCGAACCGCGTCCAGGCCAGCGATCATGGCGCTGCCGGAAGTCGGGACCATGAGCGTGGAAAGAATGCGGAAGAGAGTGGTTTTCCCGCTGCCGTTCGGACCGAGGAGACCGAAGAGTTCGGCGGGGCGAACGTCAAAGGAGACGCCGTTGAGCGCGATGCGATCCTGGTAGCGATGCACGAGGTCGCGAACGGCAATGGCAATGATGGGCTGGGCCGCGGCCTCGGCAGGCTGGGCGGGAGCGGGAACGTCGATAGCAGATGAGTTCGGAGTCACAAGCCATTTTACGCCGGGAATGATCGGATCATCATCCGAGGGCCCATCGGGTCATCGGGTGATCGAAAAACCAAGCCCTCGCCGGGTTTAGATGACCCGATGACCCGATCATCCGATGACCCGATCCAAAGCGGAACCCTATGCGGCGACCGTGCTCTGTCCGGCGACGCGCTCCTCGAATGCGACGGGGACGTGGCGCCACACCTGGATGGCTAGAACAACGGTGGTTGCCAGAAGCAGCGCTCCGACGGCGACATGGACCACGGTCGAAATCACCATGGGCAGTTCGGGCTGCTCGACGTCTCTTCCCCACATGACGCGCGTGATGAAGGCGAGAAAGCCAAGGCAGAGTTGCGCGACCATCAGGCCAAGCATGGCGATTGCCGGACGGCGGACGGCGTCTACTTGTGAGTAGACGGAGATGGCGCGAACCGCAGTCCAGGAGAGGACGATGGCCACAACGCCCGCGTTGATGACGTGCGGCCACCAACTCATGCCGTGATGGCGGAACATGGCGCCGAGAACCAGTTGCACATAGAGCACAAAAATCGAAAGCAAAGTCAGAGTGAAAAGAGCGGGGCGGCGCTGGTCGAATTCCGCGCGCGGCTGCTCTTCCACCCAGCGGGGGCCGGTGAAGACCGCGATCGCAACGGCGATGCAGAAGAACGTCTGGGCCACGGCGGCGTGCGCGCTGGAGATGGGTGCGGGCAGGAAGAATAAAACCGTGATTCCGCCGAGGATGCCCTGAGTGATTACGGTCGCCAGCGCGGCCAGGCCCAGAAGGCGCAGCCAGCGGCGCTTTTCGACGCGCCAGGTCCAGACGGCCAGAATAATCGTAAGCAGCCCGATGAACTCCGCCACCATGCGATGGCCGTGTTCGTACTTTATGCCGCCCACCATCTGCGGCATTTTGTAGTAGGAGCCGAAGCTCGTCGGCCAGTCGGGGACGGACAATCCAGCGTCATTGCTGGTGACGAGCGCTCCGGCGACGATGAGGACCAGAGTGGCGCAGGCGGTGAAAAGGGCGAAGCGGTGGAGTCCGCGATGGTACGGAATTTCGATGCCTTTCAGAATGGCCCCCAGGGGAAGCGAGCGGCACAGCATCGCCCGGCATGTTTCCCGAAACGCAACAGTTTACCACCGCGGTAAGGCGCGCCTCGATTATTGCGGCTGTTTAGCTGCGGCCGCGGATCTCTGCGTTTCCATCGCCTGAATAATGGCGTCGGCGAATTCCGAGGTGCCGGCGGTGCCGCCCACGTCGCGCGTCAGTTTGCTGCGGTCGCGGTAAACCTCGTCGATGGCGTTGCGGATCTTGAGAGCAGCGTCGTGCTCGCCGAGATGGCGCAGCATCAGCAGCGCGGATCGCAACACAGCGGTGGGATTCGCGATATTTCTTCCGGCGATGTCGGGTGCGGAACCGTGCACCGCTTCAAAGATGGCGCATTCGTGGCCGAAATTCGCGCCGGGGACCAGGCCAAGTCCGCCGACCAGTCCGGCGCACAGGTCGGAAAGAATGTCGCCGTAGAGATTCTCCATCAGCAAAATATCGTATTGGTAGGGGTTCATCACCAGTTGCATGCAGGTGTTGTCGACGATGTGCTCGCCGTATGCGATCTCGGGATACTCTTTCGAGATGGCTCGCGAGCAGCGCAGAAACAATCCATCGGACATCTTCATGATGTTGGCTTTGTGGATGGAATGGATTTTCTTGCGCTTGTTCTTGCGCGCATACTCGAAGGCAAAACGCGAGACGCGAGTGCAAGCCTTCTCGGTCATGATCTTCAGGCTCTCCACCACTCCCGGGACGACTTCGTGTTCGATGCCCGAGTAAAGCCCTTCGGTGTTTTCGCGTACTACGATCAAATCGATCCCTGGGTAGTGCGTGGGAATATGCGGCAGGTTGTGGATCGGCCGGAAGTTGGCGAAGAGTTCGAAGCGCCTGCGGAGCTCGACGTTAATGCTCGAGAAGCCGCCGCCGATGGGCGTAGTCACCGGTCCCTTCAGTCCGACGCGGGTGCGCTCAATAGACTCGGAGAGTTCTTTCGGAATGTATTCGTTGTATTTCTCAAAGGCTTCAGCGCCGGCGGCGAAGGTTTCCCATTCGAACTGGACGCCGGTGGCTTCGAGTATGCGAACCGTGGCCTGGGTGACTTCGGGACCGATTCCGTCGCCGGGGATGAGGGTTACTTTGTGTGAAGTCATTGAATCATTAAACCGATTGAGTCATTGAATCATTGAGACATTGAATCATTTAACGCCATGCTTCGACGTCCGCAACGACGCCCCGAAGATCTTTACTAGCTCGTTGGCTTCTTTCAGCAGATCTTGCGTCCTCGCCGGACTAATTACTCCTGTCTCGCCTAAGAGTTCGAGCCAGAAAACAGTTTCATCCGCCTCTTCGACCACTATACCCATTCTTGCAATGAACTCGGCCTGCGAACGGGCACGACAGACCGCGCGATAGTTCGCACCCACCGAGGTGCCGGAGCGCAGAAGCTGCTTTCCCAGAGTTTGCGCGTCGGGAGAGCGAGGCAGAGAACGAAAGAGGTTTACGATCCGGATCGCAAAACTCTTCGTGCGCCGCTTCAGCTCCGTCGCTTTGTCAAGAGAGTTCATGGAGCTATTGGATCATTGAGGCATTCAATGATTCAATGCCTCAATGATTCAATGACTAAATTAGGTCTTCGCGGTTTTGCCCTTCGGTTCGGGCGCGTCCTTGGCCTTGAGCAGGTCTTTTAACTCGGTCATGAATTCCTGCACGTCCTTGAAGTCGAGATAGACGGAGGCGAATCTTACATAGGCGACTTTATCGTAGCGGCGGAGGCGATTCATGATCAGCTCGCCAATCTCGCTGGTCTTGCGCTCGCGCTCGGCCGACTCGATGACGAAGCTCTCGGCCTCGTTGACGATCTGCTCCAGTTTGCCGATGGGCACCGGACGCTTTTCGCAGGCGCGCATCAGGCCATTGAGCACCTTCTGGCGGTCAAAGCGCTCGCGGCGGCCGTCTTTCTTTACGACCATGTACGGAATTTCGTCGATGCGCTCGTAGGTAGTGAACCGCTTTTCGCATTTCAGGCATTCGCGGCGGCGGCGAATGGAATCCGCTTCCTTGCTCTCACGCGAATCCACGACTTTGTCATTTTCAAACCCGCAGAAGGGGCATTTCATGCTGGGCGCTCAGAGGTACCGGTAAATTGTAGCAGGGAGGTGCGGGGCCCAGGTCTCAGGTGTCAGGTCTCAGGTCTTAGGAAAACCGAGCGATTACGATTTTCCTAGAACCTAAGACCTAAGACCTAGCTCGTGGTCTCGGCTGCCTCGACTTCTTCGGCCTGCTCGGACTCGGCGGACAGCTTGCGCAACGACAGGTGTTCGTGATGAGAGAACAAGAATCCGACGGGAACGACGGCGACAAATGTGACCAGCCACAGCATGATGCCGCAACTGACCGCCAGTTCCTTGGGAACAATATGAAAGACGTGGTCGAGCGCGCTGATGGTCGCCAGTTGGGAGCCGCCGCCGACCCCTGGCAACTGCACCATGGACCCGATCATGCTGGCTCCCATAAGAAGGAGAACCTTCGTGGCGCTCATGTCATGCATGGGTGCGCCGTAGGCATGCGTCACTTCTTTGTAGGCCAGCGCGATCACCCACCACATCAAAACCGACACAGCCGACAATTGGAGGAATGCGACGGGTCCGTGGATAGTATTTAGGCCGACGGTAAATTCGCGAATCTTTTGCGCGATGCGATGGCCCAGATTCTCGGCCAGATGGGAAAAACGATCTTCGACCCACTGGGCAATTCGACTTCCGCGGTAGGAAAACAGCACCGTTCCCGAAAGCAATCCGAGTACGAGCGCGATCAGCGCGAATCCTACGAGATGAACCCAGTGCCTGACTTCCGGCGGAGTGGTTGCGGCCTCCGTAAACGCGCGGAGCTTCGAGGGCAGAAAAATGGCGGACACCATCAGAACCGTGAAACCGCCAATGTCAAAAATTCGCTCCACGGCCCACACCGCCACCTGCGAAGCGAAAGGCAGGTTTTGACGGCGTGCGATCAGGTAAGGGCGAATCAGTTCGCCGGCGCGGCCGAGCAAGGCGAGCCCGGTGAATCCGATCATGGTGGCCGGGATCAGCCCGAGGATGGACGCTTCCTTGCGCACGGGTCGAAGAAAGATTTTCCAGCGAACCGCCCGCAGGAAATAGGCCAGGTAGATGTACGCCACCCCTTGCAGGATATGACGCCAATTCAGGCCGAACTGAAACAGCCGGGCCCAGTCGAAGTGCTGCCAGGTGCGGAACTGAAGATAGACCAACACGGCCAGCACGACGAAGACAACCGCGTACGCTGCGTATTTTCTCTTGTTCATGCGTTGCGAAATTCAATTTCGGAACTTCAATTCGGAACTTCAATTCGAAGAGAGGCACAGCTGTGGTGAGCACAGCCCCACTTGAAGGTAAATGAGGAACTCCGAAGGGTCAACGCGGAGATTGCGCGGCGACCGTGGTGGAGGCGGGTTTCGGAGCGCCGGGTTTCATAGTGCTGGGTTTCAGACTGGAATGAGCGGCGCTCCGGGTCTTACTGGCGACCTGTTTCTGTTTCGCCTCTTTTTCCTGGGCGATCTTCTTGGTGTTGTACTCGTGCACGATGCGCGCCACGTAGGCTTGGGTTTCGCGAAACGGCGGTACGCCTCGATACTGCTCGACGCGCTCGGGGCCGGCATTGTAGGCGGCCAGCGCCTTGACCAGATCGAAATTGTAGCGCTCCAGAAGTTCGCGCAAATAGCGGCTTCCGCCCGTGACATTGGCTTGTGGATCAAAGGCATCGTTTACGCCCAGTTGATTGGCGGTGTGCGGCATCAACTGCATCAGTCCGCGGGCCCCTTTGGGGGAAACGGCATGCGAGTTGAATCCGCTTTCGGCGTGAATCACGCTGTTCACCAGGTCGGGATCGAGATGATAGGCGGCGCTGGCCGAGTCGACGACTTGATGGAGAGCGGGCGCGGATAGTGCAGGCAAAGAGTGTGACGGGATGGACCTAGGGACAGCCGCCCCCGGCTGTCCAGCGGGTGCCGGCAGCGGCAAGGACAAAGACGGAGACGAAGACAGATCTTTTTCGTAGCCCGTGATCTCGGCCGTGGGCACGTCGGTGAAACTGGAATCGTCGGCGCCGAAAAAGAGGCGAGTCGTTGCTCCCATTACTAGGCGATGCTCGTGCCGAATGCTAAAGCCGTTGCTGAGGATCGCCAAGTCGGCGGCAATCGCGGGACGAGACAACAATGCTATGGCGACCACGCAAAACAACGCGGCGTCGGCGGCTTGGGCCGCAAGTTTCGCGGTCCGGCCCGTTGTTGATCGTCTTCTTCGAATCATCACAAGCTGCTCACGATCGCCGATCCCAGACTCACTGGTCCGCTAGCCTTGTCGACGCCCAGAGGTTCGAGCGCTTTTCCGTACAGCACGTGCTCGATGGCGGCAGTTACGCCGCTCCCGGCGTTCGAGCGGGTAAGCTTCCAGCCGCGGCTCCGCAACTCTTCGGACGCATTCCCCATGATAAAGGGGTGGCCGGCAAAGGCAAGCATTTCAATATCGTTATAGTTATCACCAACGGCCATGACCTCGTCGCGGGTAATGCGCCGGTAATTGGCCCAGCGTTCGAGTGCGTGTCCCTTGGAACAGCCGGCGTTGAGCACATCGACAATGGAAAGATCGCGGCCCGGGTACTCGGTGCGCAAGACGGTGATGGGCAGGCCGCAGCTTGCGAGGAGTTGCAAGACCCGCTGCATGCGCGCCACCGGTCCGCAGAACATGGCCTGCACGGGGTCGGTGGTAAGCGCATTTTCGAGTGGAACCACGAATTGCATATACTGCTTGTTCTTTTCCAGCCAGCGCTGGATGCTGGCTTCCAGTTCGTCGAGACGCTCGATCACGATGGTGCCCTCACCATCGCTGTCAAAGGTTAGAACCGTCTGGCCTCGAAATTCTTGCATCAAGCGCAAGAGTTCGCGGCAGGTTTCTTCAGGCAACAGGTCGCGGTGGAAGGTTTCTCCGGCAAGCGACCGGGTGACGGCGCCGTTCGAGCTGATCAGCCAGAGATCGAATCCCAGTTGTTGCGCGATGGGCAGGGCAAAGGTGTGGCGGCGTCCGGTGACCAGGATGACCTCGATGCCTTGCGCGTGCACGCTCCGGAGGGTGGCCAGATCGGTCCCGGAAATCTGAAATTCCGGGTTGAGCAGGGTACCGTCAATATCAATGGCAACGAGGTGGACGGAATCGGCGGGCACAGACAATCTTACCATTGCGGTGGAGAGCCGGGCGCCCCGCCCGGCTGGACGGGCGAGACGCCCGTCACTCCACCTGCTTGCACTTATGCGACAATCATTCCCCACGGAGGCCATCCATGAAATCAAGATTCCTGCTGTTGTTTCTGACTCTGCTGCCCGTATCTCTCCCTGCCCAGCCCGCACCCGAAACCGGCAAGCCCTTCGTGATCGAATACTATTACAAGGCCAAGTGGGGACATGCCGACGAGTTTCTGCAGTTGTTCAAAAGGAACCACTACCCGCTGCTGAAGAAGCAGGTGGAGATGGGCCGCCTCCTCAAAGTTTGGATGGACCAGCCGCGCTACCACACCACCGAAGACGGGCGCTGGGACTATCGCGTGACCATCGTGTTCAAAAACTCGGCGGCGGCCAATGAGCCCTTCGACGAAGACGCGCTGAAAAAGCAGCTTTGGCCCGACCAGGCCACGTATGCGAAGGAAGAGCAGCGGCGATTTGAAATCCTCGACGCACATTGGGACCTGCCGATCAGGACCGTGGATCTGGATGGGAAGTAAATGAACGCCGCCCGCGATGCGCGAGATCCCAAAAAGATCAACCGCCCAATGCATGGTAGATGCCATTGAAGTGGTTTTCCAGCGGATTCAGGCGCGCGCGTTTGCAAAAAACTCAGCCGAGCGAGAACATACTTGGTTTGCATATATCCCACGGTTCCTACAAGGAAGCACCCAAAATATGGCGAAGGTGAAGGCAGTGAAGAAGGCTCAGAAGACGAGCGTCGAGGTTACGTCCGACTGGGCTAAATCCGACGAAGTGATGTCCGCAAGCAGCGCGCCGAGCGGCGCCGGGCACGACGGCGCGATCGAGCCCGCCAAGGGCAAGCTCGGCGTGATGATTCCGGGCATGGGCGCGGTGGCTACGACGTTTGTAGCGGGCGTCGAAGCCGTGCGCAAAGGAATTTCGCACCCCATCGGCTCGCTCACGCAGATGGGAACCATCCGTCTGGGGAAGCGCACCGATGGCCGCTCGCCGAAGATCAAGGATTTCGTCCCGCTCGCCGGTCTCAATGACCTGGTGTTCACGGGCTGGGACATTTTCGAAGACAACATGTACGCGGCCGCCCGCAACGCCGGCGTGCTGGAGCGCGACCTGCTCGCCAAAGTGAAGGGACGGCTCAGCGCCATCACGCCGATGAAGGCCGTGTTCGATCACAACTACGTCAAGAAGATCGACGGGCCGAACGTGAAGAAGGGGAAGAACAAGCTGGACCTGGCCGAGCAGCTTCGGCAGGATATCCGCGACTTCAGGAAATCGAGCAAAGCCAGCCGCCTGGTTACTATCTGGTGCGCTTCGACCGAGAGCTTCATCAAGCCCACAGCCGCGCACCAGAGCGTGAAGGCGCTCGAAAAAGCGATGAAAGAGAATGACGAAAACATCGCGCCCTCGATGGTGTACGCCTACGCGTCGCTGATGGAAGGCGTGCCGTTCGCCAACGGTGCTCCGAACCTGACCGTGGACATACCGGCGATGCACGAACTCGCGCATGAGCGCGAACTGCCCATCTGCGGCAAGGATTTCAAGACCGGCCAGACTCTGCTGAAGACCGTGCTGGCTCCCGCTTTCAAGGCGCGCCTGCTCGGCTTGAGCGGATGGTATTCGACCAACATCCTGGGCAACCGCGACGGCGAGGTGCTGGACGATCCTGGGTCGTTCAAGACCAAGGAAGAATCGAAGCTGGGGGCGCTCGAGCACATTCTGCAACCGGCTTTGTATCCCGAGCTCTACGGCAATATCTTCCACAAAGTTCGCATCAACTATTACCCGCCGCGCGGCGACAACAAAGAAGGTTGGGACAACATCGATATCTTCGGATGGCTAGGCTATCCCATGCAGATCAAGGTGGACTTCCTATGCCGCGACTCGATTCTGGCCGCGCCCATCGTGCTCGACCTGGTGCTCTTCCTCGACCTCGCGCAGCGCACACCCGAGCTGCGCCGCCTGGGCATTCAGGAATGGCTAAGCTTCTACTTCAAGTCGCCCATGACCGCTCCGGGACTGTATCCGGAGCACGATCTGTTCATCCAGTTGATCAAGCTGAAGAACACGCTGCGGCACCTGAAGGGCGAAGAGCTGATCACGCATCTAGGGTTGGAGTACTACGATTAGCTTGTGTGGCGCGGGCGCTCTCGCCCGCGTTTCTTCGCATCGGCAGCGCATTGGAGGGGCTCAATGGTCTGATAGTCGAGCATATCGGTCGACTCTGCATTGAGCCCCTCAGCTGCTTGATTGATTCGCTCCAGGTCATCCTCACGACAGCACTCCCACGCTTCCGGTGGTTCAGTTGGGGATTCGATATCGCCCACGATCCGGATTATGCCTTTCAGTCGACCGATGAAATCGGGCTTCACTTTATCCGCCGGAACACGCGTTGCGACTGGCTTTCGGCTCTTGCTGATGACTTGCGACTTGGGCCTAGATCGCACCTTTTTCACAATCTTCTTCATGGATCGATCATAGCAACCATGGTGGTCTCGATACACCCAATCTTAGTGGCACGATAGAATCTTTCGATGGCTGGCAAGAAGTCCGAAGCTGGACACAACACGCGCTACGTACAACTGCAGAAAAACTACTGTTTCGCCTGCGGCAAGAATAACCCCGACGGCATGCGGCTGCGCTTCACCTACGACAAGGAGCGGGGCTGTTTCGTCTGTCGATTCCGGCTGAGCAAGCGCTATACGGGGCCGCCCGGACACTGCCACGGCGGCATCATCGCGACCATCCTCGATGAGGCCATGGGCAAGGTAAACAAGCTGCGTGACGTAGTGGCTGTAACTTCCGAAATTACCGTGAACTACCTGAAACCGGTGCCCCTGAGGCAGCCGCTGCGGGTGGAATCGCGCGAGGTGAAGGTCAAGGGCCGGAAGCACATTAACATGGCTGAAATCCTGAACGAAAAAGGCGAAGTGCTGGCGCGCAGCCGGGGTTTGTTCATCGCGATCGATCCGCACCGCATGTTCGCGCGATTTGTGGAGCGCTAATGCCCACGTAGGGACAGCCGCCCTCGGCTGTCCGCGGGGCGAAGCCCCGCCACTCTTGCGCACAAGAATGCACGAACGAGACCAAGGCGAGCTGCCCTCGCCAGGACAGCCGGGGGCGGCTGTCGCTACGTGTTCGCGATAGGGGTACCGCGAATCGCTGACCGGCTGTAAAATGAGCACAGGGGCGGGAAGCGCGGAGGTTCCAGCGCGTCCTTCTCGGCCGCGCTCCGGCGCGCCGGCGATTCCATCGCTATCCTTCACGATTGCAGAAAAGAGTAGAGCCATGTCGCAAAACAATGGACACAACACCAGCCTTCGTCTGAAAACCGGCCTAGCCGAAATGCTCAAGGGCGGCGTCATCATGGATGTCACCACCGCGAAACAGGCGGAGATTGCCGAGCGAGCCGGCGCGGTCGCGGTCATGGCTCTGGAGCGCGTCCCGGCGCAGATTCGCGCCGAGGGTGGAGTGGCGCGCATGGCCTCCCCAAAGGTGATTCGCGAGATCATGGCGGCGGTGGATATTCCCGTCATGGCGAAGTGCCGCATCGGCCATTTCGCGGAAGCGCAGATCTTGCAGGAAATCGGCGTCGACTACATTGACGAGTCCGAAGTGCTAACCCCCGCCGACGAAGCGCATCACGTCGACAAGCACGCGTTTACTGTCCCCTTCGTCTGCGGCGCGCGCAACCTGGGCGAGGCTTTAAGGCGCATCGCCGAAGGCGCGGCCATGATTCGCACCAAAGGCGAGGCGGGCACCGGAGACGTGGTGCACGCCGTCCGCCACATTCGCCAGATTGTGCTGGAGATGAAGATTCTCACCGTGCTCGGCGAAGAAGAGCTCTATGCGAAAGCCAAGGAGCACGGCGCGCCTTACGAACTGGTGAAGATGGTGGCGCGTGACGGCAAACTGCCCGTGCCCAATTTCTCGGCGGGCGGAATTGCGACTCCGGCGGATGCATCGCTCGTGATGCAATTGGGAGCAGAGGCGGTATTCGTCGGCTCCGCCATCTTCATGAAGAATTCCTCCGAATTCGCCGAGCCCGCAGAAGCCGAGAAGCGCGCCAAGGCAATCGTGCAGGCAGCAACGCACTTCAAGGACCCTAAAGTGTTACTTGAAGTCAGTGAGAATCTGGCGGGCGCCATGAAGGGGCTGGCGGTGTCCACACTTGATGAAGCCCACCTGCTGCAGACCAGAGGATGGTAGTGGGTGACGTGGCGCGGCTGTTTGAATGGGATGGGACTAGGATTTTTCCAGAATCTTCTGAATAGCCTCGAACTGAGGTCGGACGTTTGCGTTAAACGCGATGGATACGCTCAAGGAGGCCATCGCTTCGGCCGCTCGATCTTCGCCGTCCAGCGCCGCCAACATAATACCCACCGGTATGATGCATACGCCCCTCCCCACCTTCGTTCCGGTGGGTACGATTCAAAACTTGCGGCATTGTTGTACGTACTGGAGGATGCCGCTGCGGTGCTTCCTAATTGCATCTCGCAATTCCTGCAATCCTCCTAGCTTCGCGAAGGCTGCTGCCCTCGCCCGCACCTCAATTATCGAGGCGGGGGCTGGCCCACCCTTTCACTCATCTCAACTCCCGAGGGTGCCCCGTCCTTGTGTCTGCGTTCTTTGCAGACACAGAGCCTGCCCTGAGCGAAGCCGAAGGGGCGGGGATTTTGACTCCCTATCCCCACCACGACTCTCATCCGTTCTCTCTTCCGCGACTCAATTTCCACCACTCCTTCAACGCCTGAAACATAGTGGCGAAAAACTACAGCCGCTAGAATGTCCTCACGGTTCTTCCGGATTGTGAAAGTCAAAGTCCCCGCCCTGTCGCAGAAAACGCGACAAGGGCGGGGCACCCGCCGACTTCTGAGAGAACATCGCCCCGCAGAATTGCCGGATGCCCAGGTTTCGCGGTTTTCGAAACGTGGGATTCCACGCACGAAGATCACTGGGAATCGACATCGTCCCGATTTGAAACACGTCCGGAAAAATTGTGGTCAACCGTCTTGCTATATCCCCCCGCCATCGCGGAAACTCCGTGCAGGGCCCGTGGTGTAACGGGAACATAGCACTCTGTCCAAGTCGCAGATGCGGGTTCAAATCCCGTCGGGTCCATTCTCCCTTCTTCGTGGAGGATGGCACCGAAGGCTTCAATACTCTGCTGAAATTCGCCAACAACAAAAAGGAAGCCAGCAAAGCCGACGCCGCCGACAAGCAGGCCGGCGCCGGCAACCAGAAATTACAGCTCGTGAACAAGCAGGTTTAGGTCATTCATTCTCTCCGGGGAGACAACGATGAAGTCCAAGTTCCAGTTTCGCCTCCTGATGGCACTCATGGGCATGCTGCTCGTGTGCTTCCTCCAGGCGGGCGCCGAGGACAAACCGCCCGCTTGCGCAAAAGGATACAACCCTGATGGAACACCCATCCCTCAGCCCTGCAATGGCATCAGCGTCGGCGCACCCAAAGTGTTCGACAATCGCACTCTCACCCTGATGCTTGAGTCCCTGAGCCAGGCGCTGCAAGCCCAGCAGCAAAACTACATCGACCAGAAAAGCGTGGCGGCCGCACTGGCAAATATTCAAGGATTTACTCAGACCGAAACCAGCACCAACCTAAGCCTCACCGCCACGCCCACGCCCGCCACCGACGTGAAGACAACCCTGAACACCGGCAACGTGAACGCCAGTGGCACTCCGTTGCCCAACACCTTCCAGCGTCAAACGGATGTCAATCGCGCCAGCGTCACGCCCCAGGCCCCCGCGCTCGACACCGCCCCTGCTTTTCAGGGATTTAGCCCGACTTACGGCAACAGCGCCTCCGACCTGCTCAGCGACCAGGTCAACCTCACCTACCAGATCTTCAATCTGCGGATGATCCTCGAACGCTCGCTCTCCGACCGCTTGCTGTCCAACGGTGTGACCCGCCTTCAGGCGGTGCTGGGATTTAACGTAACCCTCGACCCGCCGCGCACTGCCAATGACGCGGTAGCCGTGGTTGAGATCACTTTGACCAGTAAAGATGAAAAGCCCGTGTCGCTCGTTGGCCTGATGCCCCAGGAGAAGACCTACAACGCCGCGGCGCTAAGCAACAAATCGAATGCCTTCGCCGGCTCCGCCGTAGTCAGCAGCTTTCAGGTCGGATTCAGCGCCCGCAAGCGCAGCCAGATCTTCTATCTGTACCGCGATACCGACACGATTTCCTACGAACGCATGACGGGGGATCCCAAGACCATCGTTTTCGGCTGGATGTTCCGCCCCCTCCTTGGAAGGCGTTCCATATCTCCAGGCTTACGGCAGCTCTTCGCCATCATGGCCTTGCCCAACGTCGATTGCACCATCGCCGGTGCGGAAAAAGACAAAGGCGGCAACTCCTGCACGGCCAATCTTAGTTCGACGATCCGAACCTACTGGAAAAAATATGACCGCGCCACCCTCACCTCTTTCGAATCTCAGGACGCCAACCGCGCCACCCGCTTCTGGTACGGACTCTCCCTCGGCCTCGCCAAGCCCCAAGTTTTCGACGACCACAAATATGAAAACACCGCAACCTACTCTCCGCTGGTTGTGGAGTCGAGCGCGACTTACCAATCGGAACTCACGCCTGCCGTAGACTCCGTTGAGTGGCGTCCGATCGGAGCTAAGAATGTCATTGTTTCGGTAAAGGGCAACAACCTCTTTACAAATACGCAGGTGGCCATCGGCGACAAAATATTCGCCAAACTCGAAGATGGGCTGATTCTTAAATCGAATCAGGGATTCGATCTGGTGGCACCGTTAGATGCACTGGTGAATGGGCCTGGAACTGTAATCGGTCGCTATGGCGTTGGCGTACCGCTCGTTCAACCGACTGGGTTTCCTGCAGGTTTCAGTGAGAATGGAGTCGAATTCGCGGAGGTCCTAACCCACCCTTCCCTAGCGGGGCAGCGTAAGATTGAAATCAAGCTTCGTGGAATACCGAGCCCCGAGGCCGCTAAAGAAGAACGCGACGCTCATGAGCGTTTCTTGAAAACTCACTCGAAGCTGGAGGCCGTCAAGAACAAGCTCGCGGCGGTGGAGGAGGCAACTCGAGCTCTGCAGTCAGCCAAAGGCCGATCTAATTTTAAGTCAGCTCAAAAGAATCTGGACGCGATTACCGCCCAACTAGGCGACGCAGCGACTTTGAAAGCGCAGGTGGAGGCCGTAAACGGCGAAGTCGATGAGGCAAAGAAGCAATTTAGTAGCGCCCGCATGGACGTCGTCAAGGTTTGGCGTTTGAACGGCTCCCAGGACCTAACCCGCGCTACTCCCGTGATCTCCGTCAACGGTAAGTCTCTGGAGATGCCCTACTATCAATCGCCCGATAAAGATGGTGTTGAGACAATCCAAGCCAACGTCCCAGATTCCGATCTGGCGGACGGAGGCGGGTTGGTAAGAGTCTCGTGGCCCTTTTACCCAGCGGACAAATGGACGGTATCGACAAGGATTTCCAATCCTGACGACGATTTTCAGATTACCCGCATCAGCCAAAAGAGTATCCTCATTGGTCGTGTCGACGGCCCCAGCTTCGTCAACGGACCGGAGGTTGCCGACCCAACTTCCGCCTGTTGGAAGCTGATCGCCGGCGACACCGAATTGCCCCTCGTTACCTCGGCATGCCACGCTGAACCTGCGCCCAAGGATTGCCAGAAAAAGGCCAAAGACGACGCCTGTACTCCACCGCCGCTCGGCCCTATCTCCGACTACACCGTCACTGCGACCGTCGCGGGCCTCCCGGACAAAGTTGTTCTCGTTGCCCCCAGCGGCGCCGTCTACAACCTCACCGTCCCCCCGCTCAAAGCCAAAGACGACAAGACCGTCCCCATCGAACTCAAGCAGTACGACTCGCAGTGGATCGAAATCAAATCGTCCGAACTGACTACCAGTTCAAAGGCCGACTCCGGTTCCGCTACGGCCACCGGCTCCGCCGCCGCGAAAGGCGCCAAGGACTTCAGCGGGCTCACCGCCGTCGAAGCCAACAACGGCCCCGTCAACTACGTCTTACCCGAGCCTGACCCCAAAGTCCTCGACGAAAAGACCAAGCTGCCTAAGCCACCCGCGTCCATCAAGGTCGAAATCACGCGCGCTCTCACCTCCAAGCCCGGCACAGTCGACCTCGCGTTCCTCGCCGGCAAAAAGTTGATCGGTACCCGCCAGATTCACATCGCCCAAACCGAATGGGGCAACAAAGGAGACAAGTAAATGGCGAAACAACATCCCACTCCCGAAATGGTCAACGACTTGGCCAAACTCTTCAAGAAACACAACTGGTCCGGGCAGCCCATTGGCCTGGCAAGCGAGCCTGTCAATTTGGAAGCGATGGCGTCGAATGACGCCGATGACGACCTTTGTCCCGACGGGAGCGAGCCCCAGTGGGTCAGCTACAAACTTCCCAATGGCACCTGGGCCCAGAAGAAGATGTGCCTTTGACAATCCCAGCTTCACTTCAGAACCTTAGAGCCGGCCGTACTGATCCAAGCTCCGCCGCAGCCGAACCGTGCCTTCTCCCGGTTAATAGGCAAACCGGAATGAATTCTGTCTTAAGGTCGCGCCATCACACGAGCTAACGGTTTTGCGCGCCCGTCACAAGGGTTAGTGAGAATCATCACCAGACGACTGTGATGTGTGTCAATTCCCGCCGAACTGGGTCGGAATGCGCGATTTAGCCCAAAACCGACGGTCGTGGCCCTCGCCATCTTATCTGCTAAGTCCCACACAATCTGTCGGTTACACGCCAGGTTGCGTCTGGCGTGGAACTTGCATTTCAAACTAGGAACAGGGGAGTGGATAATGGCTGTAGCTTTGCGCACATTCGCCCACAAAACTTGGCGCACCATTGCTTCCATCCAGACGGGCGTGGTTCTGTTGATCCTGGTCGTGATTCTCTCGGCCGCCGGAACCATCGTGCTGCAGCGGCCCGTCACCGAGCCCGACGAGATGCAGAACGCCTATTCCCCTCAGGCCCTTCGGATCTTGGACGCGGTCGGGTTGACCGACGTATTCCACTCGTGGTGGTTCCTCGGACTGGTGCTGCTGGTCAGCCTCTGCATCGTCGCGGCTTCCATCGATCGTTTTCCCAACGCGTGGCGCTACTTCGCGCGTCCCTACAAATATCCCGATGAAAGCTTCCGCCGTGCTTTGCATCCGCAGAAAGCGGTGGCGATTGCGGACGAGGAAGCGGGATTGGTGGCGGCGGAGCGCGCGCTGCATTCGCTGGGATTCAAACCGGAGCGGGTGGTGCGCGAAGACCACTTTGGAATTTTCGCGGAGCGGCACCGGATTTCCGAGCTCGCCGTGTACATCGTCCACGCCAGCCTCCTGCTCATTTTCCTGGGCACGGTGGTCGACGGCATTTGGGGATGGCGGGGCACGCTCAATCTGAATGAGGGACAGACATCCAACCACGTGGAACTGCACGACGGCAACACGCGCACGCTCCCATTTGCCATTCGCTGCGATTCCGCCGGTCAGGAGAACTACAAGGACGGCACTCCAAAAAAATGGTGGTCGAAGCTCGCCGTGGTCGAAGACGGGCGGGATGTGCGGAAGAAAGAAATTGTCGTCAACGATCCGCTTCTCTACAGCGGCGTCCGCTTCTACCAATCGAGTTACGGGGCGAACGGCAAGGTCAACCAGCTGATGCTGACCGCAGCTCCGAGCCATTTTTCGAACACCGGCTCCGGCGAGAAGAAGGAAATCGGGCTGGCGCTGAATGACACCATCGCACTCGATGCCGATACGACCTTGCGTTTCGCCGAGTTCTTTCCCGACTACGCAGTGCGCGACGGCCAGGTGTACCGGAAATCGAACGAGTTCGAAAATCCGGCTGTCCACCTGGTGGTGACTTCGAAGATCTCCGGGACAAAGACCGCGGGGAAGGACTTCGACGTCTGGTTCCCGCCGATGGACGAGGTCGCCGACAACTCGAAGGCACCTTACCAACTCCAGGTCACCAACCTGAAGATGCAACACTTCACGGGATTGCAGGTCTCGCACGAACCGGGACAGTGGGGAGTGTGGTCTGGCGTCGTGCTCATGGCCGTGGGACTGTCATTCGTGTTTTACGTGGTGCACATGCGGTTTTGGGCGGTACCGGTTCGGGATCCGAAGACGGGCAAGACCCGGCTGTGGATCGGGGGAAGCGCGAACCGCAACCGGGACGCATTTGAGCAGCGCTTCAACGATTTGGTGGGGTTGGTGGAAGCAGAACTGAAAACCATTCCAAGAACCTCTGCGAGCGAGCCGGTCGCGGCACAGCCTGCAGAAAAACTCAGAGTTTGACTTTTGCTTTGAAGGGGTGCGGCTTCAGCCGCGCCGTTAGCGCCGCAAAATGAACGGCGGCTTTACAGGCTGCGGGAAAGTCGATACATCCCTGTAGAGACGCGGCTTGCCGCGTCTCCGGCGGCGGAGGAGACGGGGCAAGCCCCGTCTCTACAGGGTGGTGTTCTAGGGGCGCGGCTTTAGCCGCTGAGGGCGGCCGCGACCTGAACTGAACGGACTCATTGGGAGGATGTTAATGGCACCAGCAAAAGCAGAACAGCAGCAACCGGCAACCGGCATGACTCTGATCGTCATGGTCGGATTAGCCATCGCGTTCCTGTTGTTCATGGCATTTCTGAACGTGGTCAAAAGCGGCAATCTGTTGAGTGAGACGAATCTGCTGTTCGCCACCCTGATTTTTTACTCCGGCGCCGCTGCGCTGTATCTGGGATTTGGAGTCACCGGCACCGAGTCGTACGTGAAGTCCGCGTCGTTCGCCACCTGGCTGGGATTAGCCGCCAACACCGCAGCCGTCGCCCATCGCTGGTATGAAGCCGGACATCCGCCATTCGCCAGCGTCTACGAAATGTTGCTCAGCTTCGTCTGGACCTTGGCCGCGCTCACCCTGATCGCCGAAAAGAAATATGGCGTGAAGGTCATTGGCACGGTCACCATGCCGGTGGCAATCGTGGGCGTGGTGCTGATGCAATTGCTGCGCACCGATGTGCATCCGCTGGTTCCCGCCCTGCAATCGACCTGGCTGCACGTGCACGTCACGCTCGCCATGTTGGCCTATGCGGCATGTGCTCTCAGCTTCGCGCTGGCCGCGATGTTCCTGATCCAGGACAAGATGAAGACCGAGACCTTCCTCGCCGTGACCAGTGCCAGCACCCTGGCAATTTACGCGAGCGTTATTTTGACCCGCTTCGAGAAGTGGGGCGGGCTGAGCCTGGCGGCGTGGAATCCGGAACAGAAATCGGAAATGTTCCTCTCCCGGGGCGTACGGTTGTTCGTCACCATTCCGGACCTCGGCTGGCTCATGACGCTGACTCTTCTGGTGGTCGCATCGCCGCTGGTGCTCTATGGGCTTTCGCGTTGGAAGAAGACGAACAGCGACAGCTTTCTGACCCTCGCCAATCGCGCCGTATTCCTCAGCATTCTTCTCCAGGTGATGGCCCTGGTGATGTTTCTGGTACGCGCCAGCGATGGCCGTTATCCATCGCTCGACGCCGATGGAGTATTCCCGACAACTCTCGCTGCTTCCCCCTTCATACTGTCGGGTCTAGTGGGCGGCGTCTTTATCTCGCTGCTTTATCTGCTGCTGCTGTGGAGGCGTACGGATCTGGAGCGTTTGCTGCCCAGCGCCGACAACCTCGACCGCATCACCTACAAAACTATTTGTCTGGCCTTCCCCCTATTAACCCTGATGATCGCCGCCGGAGCCTACTGGGCCAACCAGACCTGGGGCTCGTATTGGAGTTGGGATCCGAAAGAGACCTGGGCGGCGATCACCTGGCTGGTGTACGCCCTTTACTTGCACATGCGCATCACGCGCGGATGGCGCGGCCGTCGCGCCGCTTACTTCGCCATCGCCGGCTTTGCGGTCGTGATGTTCACGTTCTTCGGGGTCACATACCTGCTCCCCGGATTGCACGCTTATGCTTAGCCCTCCCCAATCCGCATCGAACTTAGCGGTGTCTGGTGGCAGCGAGCCCTTCTCGTCGGCAGGTTCGTCGTCGGCGGGTTCGTTGTCCCAGGGTTCGTCGCAGCCGGAGGACTTCCGCTTGCGTTCCATGCGTTTTAATTGGCAGCTCAAGGCCATCTTGCCGGTCGGGCTCGTACTGCTGGCGGGGCTGCTGCTGTTCACGCTGGCCACCGTATCCTTACGCAACCCGGAGCGCCACGCCGTGCTGATCGTCGCGGGAGCGGGAGCGGTGGCCATCTGTGCCGTTTCCATCGTCGCGCTTGCCTATTTGATTCAGCGGCCCATGGTCGAATTGCAGGAGAAAATCGGGCTGGTGAGTGAAGGCGATCTGGACGTAGCCGTCAGCTTTTCCCGGCGCAACGACGAAATCGGCGACCTCGGCCGCAACTTCAACCACATGATGGAACAGTTGCGGGAGAGCCGGGAAGAAATCGAGCGCCTGCATCACACGCAAATCTCGCGCGCCGAGCACCTGGCCACGCTCGGCGAGATGGCTGCCGGCCTGGCCCACGAGATTCGCAACCCGCTCGCGGGCATCGCCGGAGTCATCGAAATCATCGGCCGCGATCTGCCTTCCACCAGTCCGGCGCGGGCGGTGGTGAAGGATGTTCGCCTGGAAATCGCGCAGATCGATCGCATTCTCACCGATCTTCTGGAAACCGCGCGCCCTCATCCTCCGCATGTTTCGCGGGGCGACCTCAACACCACCGTGGAACACACCGTCATGCTGGTTCGCCAGCAAGTGCTCTCCCGGCCCATCAAGATCGAGCTCGAGCGGGCGCCCGATCTGCCGGAAGTCGAGCACGACAGCGATCAGATTCATCAGGTGCTTCTCAATCTGCTCCTGAACGCGGTACAGGCCATAGAGGGCGGCGGGGCGGGCACGGTGCGGGTCCGGGTCGGTTCGCGGGAGGGCTGCGCCAGTGTGGTGGTCAGCGACTCCGGGCGCGGTATCTCTCCCCAGAACCTGCCGAACATTTTCCGGCCTTTCTTCACCACCAAGGGCAATGGCACCGGTCTTGGCCTTTCCCTGGCCCGCCGTATCGTGGAAGAACATCACGGTCGCATCGAAGTGACGAGCGTAGTGGGAAAAGGAAGCCAATTTGAGGTGTTGCTGCCATTTCAATTGCCCGCGGCTGAGGTCGCAGTCCAATAGCCGGGTATGTCGATGAAGGACCTGCTGCGTGGCCAAGCCGGTCCGTCTTATCGCGGCTCGAGGATGTGAAGTCCCTTGACCAACGCGAAATGCCGTTTGTTGAACGTGGCCACCTGGCTGCCGCGCTCCAGCGCGGTGGCCGCCACGATTAGGTCGTAAGCGCCGATCATTATGCCTGCCGACTTCAATTCCGCCCCAATCCGCGCATGTTCATAAGCGGTTTGCTCGGTGTAGGGAACAATGGGCAACGCGGCCACCACACTCTCAAGATATTTTCGACGTTTGGACTTTTGCGGTTCGACAGCACGTTCCACCCTGTGCCAGAGCTCCGCGATTGTTATGGCGGCGATTTCAAAGTGATCGTTCGGAAGCGATGCCATCCAGCCCCCCAGATCGAAGACACCCTTTTCCCCGCGAATGATGACATCGGCGTCGAGAATTATCGCCATTCGTCGATCGGGTGTTTGAGGCTTTGACGAGCCGTTTGAAGATCACGACGCCATGCTCTGGCCGTCTTCTCCGGCAATTCGGTTTTGACCAGGACCTCAGCGAGGTCGCTCCCGGAGCAGACTCTCGCATGGTCCGGCACCAAGCGCGCAAACGGAGTGCCATTCTTGAGGAGCACAAAGGTGAGGTTTTGATAGTGAGCGCGGTTGACGAAATAGGCAAAATTGCGTGCTGCCTCCGTGACGCTGATGAAGTTCTCTTTCACAAAATCAGATTGTCATATTTCCTGCAAAGCATCCACAAGAAATCGCGGTCGCACTCCTGCACCAAGTTCCTCTCCAGCTCTCCAGCCGGCAGCGCTCCGCAGGGACTGCGGATGGGGCGGTTATGCGGCTGGTCCCCTCCCTTCGATTTCGTAGTAAAGTAATTAAACATCAATGCCCGTAGACAAGATCATGATTGTGGACGACGAGCGCCTGGTGCGCTGGTCGCTGCGCCAGAAGTGTGAAGAGTGGGGCTACCAGGTGGTCGAGGCCGATGGCGGGGAAGCCAGTCTCAAGCTGGCCCAGCGCGAGTCGCCCGATCTCGTCCTGCTCGACGTACGCATTCCCGACCTCACGGGCATCGAGGTGCTCGATCAACTTAAGAAGAATGGCGATGCCCGCGCCGTCATCATGATCACCGCCGATCCGCAGCTCGACGATGTGAAAGCCGCGCTCAAGCTTGGGGCTTACGATTTCATCGGCAAGCCAATCGATTTCGACGAGCTGCACGTGGCCGTCAAGAACGCGCTCGAGGCCACCAGCCTGCGCACCGAAGTCCAGACGCTGCGCAGCGAGGTGCGCCGCACTTCCGGTTATTCCAACGTGGTGAGCGTCTCGCCCAAGATGATCGAGCTCATGAACTTCGTTCGCAAGGTTGCGGCCAGCGAGGCCACCACCGTTCTGATTCAAGGCGAAAGCGGTACCGGCAAGGACCTCATCGCCAAAGCCATCCACTACGAAAGTTCGCGCCAGGAGAAGCCTTTCGTTGCCATCAACTGTTCCGCCATCCCCGAGACGCTGATGGAAGCCGAACTCTTCGGCCACGAAAAAGGCGCGTTCACCGACGCCAAGCAGATGAAGAAGGGCCTGTTCGAGGCGGCCGACGGCGGCACGCTGTTTCTCGATGAGATCGGCGAACTCTCTCCCCTGCTGCAAGCGAAACTCTTGCGCGTGCTGGAAGACCAGGTCATCCGGCGCGTGGGAGGCATCCGCGATATGCAAGTGGATGTGCGGGTGATCGCGGCCTCCAACCGCGATCTGGAAAAGGCAGTGCGCGATGGCCAGTTTCGCCAGGATCTCTATTACCGGTTGGCGATTATTGCCATCTTTATCCCGCCGCTGCGCGACCGGAAAGAAGACATCATGCCTTTGGTGGACTTCTTCATCGAGCGCTACAACCGCAGATTTAAGAAGTCGATTCGCGGCATTACCGATGAGACGCGCCGGCTTATTTTTACTCATAACTGGCCGGGCAATGTTCGCGAGCTGAAAAACACCATCGAACGGGGCATGATCCTCGAAGACGAGCCGTTCCTGCGGCCGGTGTATCTGCCGTTTTCCGTGGGCGAGTCGGGCGGCCGGACGGTCTTCGAGCGGACCTCATCCGCGGACGGTGGACAAGCGTTGCCCAACGGCCGCACCCTGCCGCGGCTGTACATCCCGGAAGGTGGCACATCTCTAGAAGAGGTTGAGCACGCCATGGTCGAGTTAGCCATGCGCCAATCGAACGGCAACCAGACTCACGCAGCCAAGCTGCTCGACATCAGCCGCGACGCCCTGCGCTACAAGCTGAAGAAATTTGGACTGATCCGCGGAGATGAAGAAGGGGCGCAGGCTGGCGCGACTGAGGAGCAATAAGCGGCGCGCTTGATGCGGATTCGCAATTCACCTCGCATTCCCTAGTGACATCGCTCACGGCGCGGTGATCTGTTTTCACAAGATTTTCATCAACTGTTCACACCAGCTCAAAGCTCCATTCACATGCTTCTGTTCCGATGGACGCGAAAATGTTTTCGCCGAATCGCCACGCGCTGTGCAAGCGGCCGGGCAACACCGGCGAAATCCGCATGAACTCAAGACTTTCCATCCATAGGGAGGAACAGAATATGCATACCAAAGAATGGGTGAAGGCCAGTTGGGCTTCCCTGTTGGCGGCTGCGTTGACGATGCAGCCATTTCCCGCACTGGCGGAAAACCCCAAGAGTGATGGGGCTGCCGACCAGAAGAAAGTTGTCGAAATCGCACCGCGATCCGGCGCTGAAGTCGCCCGCTACACGCGTAGCCTCGCGAGCGCGCCGACCCTGACGCATGCTCAGAAACTCGCGCTCCTCAAGAAGAACATCAAGTACGTCTTCGTCCTTTTCCAGGAAAACCGATCTTTTGACTTCCACTTCGGCACCTACCCTGGGGCTCGGGGTTTGTTCTCCCAGTCCGCCGCCAATACCCCGGGCTTCGTACAGCCAATCGTTTTGACGGACGGCTCGGTCGGCACGATCTCCCCGTTCCTGATGCCGCAGTCGATCACCGACATCAATGGCCACACCGTGAACCTCTATCCGGAGGACACGGACTCGGTCAATCACGGTCACAGCGCCAGCGACGCCAAGCTCGATCTGATCAGCAACGTTGCCCAGAACGATCGCTATGCCTTTACGGAGGAAGGCCTGTCTGGAACCCTGACCTGCAGTGGCGGGTCGTGCAGCTACACCGGACCGGCGCCGACAGAACAGCAGGTACAAAAGGGCGAACTGGTCGTCAGCCATGTCGACTGCAATACCGTTCCATTTCTGTGGAACTACGCCGATCGCTTCACGCTATTCGATAACTTCTTTGACACCGTGATCGGGCCTTCGACGCCAAACGCCCTCGCCATGCTCGCGGGCCAGTCGGGCGTGACGCAGTGGGTCAAACATCCCGGGTTGGGCAGCAATATCAACACCACCAACGCGCAACTACCCGTTACCGGGGATCCCCAGCCCTACTGGGGATCTGCTTTGGACCCCACCGTAACTAATCGGCAGCCTACTGAAAGCGGCGGCGCTCCCAGCACCAACCCGGCTTCCAACCAGACCTATGCCAGTCTGGCGCTTACGTTTATGGGCAACCAGATTGAAAGCCTTACGGCGAGCGATCTGAATCCCGCCTTCGACCTTCTCGATGTGCAAAAGGACATCAAGAAGATCGCCGGCAGTCCGAACGGGCCGGTGAATTGGGCTTGGTACGAGGAAGGCTACGATCTCGAGCCGACCGACACTGGCGGTACCGCTAGCCATGCCACCTACATCGCCCATCACGATGCCCCGCAGTATTTCGGCTATGAGTCCAACAACCCGAACGAAACCGCTGCGCACATGAAGGGCCTCGGCGATTTCTTCACCGCCCTGAACGCGACCGCCCTGCCCGGCACCGGAACCGGCGGAGTGTATTACGTCCGCGGCGGATATGGCAACCTCGATGGACTGATTCCTCGCTCGCCCAGTCCGGCAACCGAGGCTGCTTACAAGGGCAACGACGACCACCCAGGCTACTCCGACGCGCAGATCAGCGAAGCCCTTCTGGGCGACACGATCAACGCCATCGCCAACAGCCCGTATTGGCCGCAGAGCGCCATTATCATCACCTACGATGAGACCGATGGCCTCTACGATCACACGCAACCGAAGATTCGTTCGTGGGATCCCCTTGGAGCCGCTCTCAGTCAGGGTCCGCGCATTCCCGCGATCGTGATCTCGCCTTACGGCGTCGTGCACGGAATCTCCCATGAAGCCACTGAGCATGGCTCGGTCATCAAGTTCATTGACGAGCTCTTCAGCCTGACTCCGCTGGGCTACCTTCCCGACGAATCCTCGGCTCGCGCTCTCGGCCTGAAGACCTACGGTCAGAAGTACCTGGGGCCCTCCGATGCCAACACTCCTGGCGTTGGCGATCTCTTGAGTGGGTTTGACAATGGCCGCTTGACCGGTCAAACGCCGCCGTTGCCGGCTGAGTACGCGACCATTCCGCAGTCTGAATTCGGACTGCCCCACTACGGTGGGCAAGGTTGCCGCGTCCTGCAGATCGTTCCGACCGATGTCATCAAGGGAGGAGTGATGGATCCGGCCCCACAGGACGTCAATCCCCGTCCCAGCACCAACCCGGGGGTTCCGTACCAGGGCGGCTGGCCCTCGAACTAAGAACTGTTCTCCCACCACTTACTCCGGCGACCGGATTTTTTCTGGTCGCCGGATTTTTCACGCATGGCGTTGCCGTGCTTGGAGAGATGAGACTCAGATGAGCAGAGTTTCCGCGCTTCTATTTTCAATGGCCTGGCTGATCATCGGAACCACCGCGACCGCCCACGCCGGGGCCACACTCGATCGAATCAAAAGCTCCGGTTCACTAACCTGTGGTGTCAACATCGAAGAACCCGAGTATTCCACTCAAGACGCGCACGGGAATCACATCGTCTTCGACGTGGATATCTGTAAGGCAGTGGCCGTCGCCGTGCTCGGCCCAAACGCCAAGTTCACCGTCAAGTCGTTCCGCGACGAGCCGGATGCCCTGAAGGCCCTCAAGTCCGGCGAGACCGCGCTTCTCGCCACGGGATCTCCCAATTACATCAATACCGCCAATACGGGCTTGGGCTTTGCGCGGCCCCTCTTTTATGACTACCAGGCTTTTTTTGTGAATAAGACCATGGGAATCGCTTCCCCAAAGGATCTTGCCGGCAAGAAAGTGTGTTTCATCAGCGGCTTCGAGATCGAGGCACAGCTTACAAGCTACATGCAGCGCGAGAAGATCAAATTTCTGCCCTTTCCCTTTCAGGAAGAAGGCGAAATGGAAGCGGCACTCGTCACCCGCAACTGTGCCGCCGTCACCGCCGACGTCTCGCAACTAGCCTACGAGCGGCTCGGCTTTAAGGGAGTAGCCAAGGATTTTGAAATCCTGCCGGACGTTATCGCCAAAGACCCATTGGCGCCGGTCTACACCCTCGACGACCCGCAATGGGCCACGATTGTCAACTGGACGGTCGAGGTTCTGATCCAAGCCGAGGAAAGCGGAGTAACGCAGGCGAACTTAGAGGAGATGAAGAAGAGCAACGATGAAGTGATCCGGCGCCTGCTCGGCGTCCACCGCGGCTACGGCCAGTTGGTTGGACTCGACGATGCTTGGGCGGCCCGAGTCATCGAAGCCGTGGGCAACTATGGCGAGATGTTCCAGCGCGACCTCGGTTCAGGCTCGGTGATGAAGCTGCCCCGCGGCGCTAATAATCTCTGGACCCATGGCGGGCTTATTTATGCGCTTCCCATCCGCTAGACCCGGTTCGCACGTGAGACAGTCCACACCGCCAATTGTGAGCCCGGATAAGAGTCACGCTTAGGCCGCGGGATTCGGGAGGTTCTCTACGCCGGTTTGCTGCCGGCAATCGCCGTTTCGGCCGTTTGCAGGTGGAACAGACGCCGCAGTGCGCTGGTCATCTGTTCCTGCGCCACCTTCTCCGGGAATTCCCGGAGTTCGCGGGCCAGCGACCCTGCGATCTTCTGCGTCATCCGGGACAGGATGGCATTTAGCATTTCGTCCTGGTCCTTGGAGAAAGGTCCGTTCTCCTGCCGGAAGGCATCCAGTTCCTGCCGGCAAATCTCGTCCAGCCGCAGGCGCAGCGCCACGATGGTCGGAACCACCCGCTCCGCCATCAGCTTGCGACGGAACCCTTGCGCCTCCACCAGTAGAATCTTCTGCGCCTCAACCTCGGCGGCCCGGCGCTGGTCCCGGTGGTGGTCCTCCACGTTTTCCAGGTCGTCAAGGTCGTAGAAGAAGACGCCCTTCACGTGGTTCACTTCGGGGTCAATGTCGCGGGGCATCGCGAGGTCGACGATCACCAGGGGATGGTCTTTCTGTCCGCGCCCGCCGTCGTGAGTCGTGCGTTCACGAACCAGGCTCTCGACTTCCTCGCGGCTCACAATCGTGTGCGCACAGGAAGTCGAACTAAAGATGATGTCGGCCTCCGCCATGGGCTGCCGGCGCTCCTCAAACGGAACCGCAACCCCGCCGATCTTCGCCGCCAGTTCCGCTGCGTGCTTGAGCGTGCGATTGATGACGGTGATGCTCACGCCGATGGAGTTGGCCCCTTGGCTGAGCAACCCACCGGCTAGAATCTCGCTCGTCTTGCCCGCGCCGAGCAGAATCACTTTCTTGTTTTGCAAAGTGTCGAAATTCTGGCGTGCGAGTTCCACGGCGGCGTAAGGAATCGAAACCGCCGCGCCGCCAATCGCCGTCTCGCTATGCACGCGCTTGGAAACGGCGAGCGCCTTCTCCAACACGGCATCGAGGAATCGGCCGGTGGCCCCTATCTTCTGCGCCTGCGTCCACGCCTCTTGCACCTGGGCCACGACCTGGGGCTCGCCCACCACCATCGAATCGAGGCTGGACGCGACCCGGAAAATATGGAGGAGGGCGGCTTCATCCAGCAAACGGTAAAAGTGCTTCCACTCGCACAACTTGAGCGCGTATTCCGCGCCCAGCATCCGCATCACCGAGTTCTCGGCCAGCGTGACCTCGTTCGCCCACAGCCAGAACTCGGTGCGGTTGCAGGTCGCCATTACAATGGCTTCTTCAATACCTTCCGCCCTCGACAGATGCACCAGGGCTTCGTAGCGCCGGCTCTGGGGGATCCAAAAGTGTTCCCGCACTGCCATAGGGGCTGTACGATAGTTCAGCCCAACGACCAGGAGAGTGGGTTCCACGTCTTTATCGCCTCCAGCAAGACTACCCTTCCACATGGGAAAAGCACCCAGCGTGCCAAAGAAGGGTCCGCTAGCGAACGACGATCCTCCTTGGTTTCAGTTAGTTAGCGAAGTTGTAACTAGAAGGGAAGTGGGATAGATGAGCCCAGGTTGCGGGATATCACGCTGGGCTGGTGTCTTTTGGCTCCTTGAGCCCCTCCACTGCCGAGACACGGAAAGCCGCTCTTCTGCGGCCGAATCGGCGCTATCGGGCCGCCGCCGCAGCCAAAGGCTTTATAGCCTTGAGTTCCTTGGAATACTTCTCCTTGACCTGATAAACCGCAAAAGCATCCTGCAAATTCAGCCAAAACTGTTCGGAAGTCCCAAAATACTTCGCCAGACGAGCGGCCATCTCGGGAGTGATTCCCCGCTTCTCCCGGACGATGTCGTTGATGGTAGGTGGAGAGACACGCAACTCCACCGACAACCTGTAAGCGGAGATGCCCATAGGCTCCAGAAACTCCTCGCGAAGAATTTCTCCCGGATGAACCGCCCATCCCGCCGAACCTTCATTCTTAATGCTCACGATCGCTTCTCCCCGGATTCAGTGGTAATCCGTTATCTCCACGTCATAGGCGTCGCCATCCCGCCACACGAAGCACACACGGAACTGATCATTGATGGCAATGCTGTGCTGGCCTCGCCTGTCATGATGCAACTCTTCCAGCCGGTTACCGCGAGGAATTCGCAGATCTTCCAGTCGCGTGGCCGAGTTGAGCATGGCCAGTTTCTTCTTAGACGCTTTTCGCAGGTTCGCTGGAGGCATCCGCTGGCTTTTTCCCGTATCCCAGAACTCTTTTGTGCTTTTGTCTGAGAACGTCTTGATCACGGAGAGAGTTTAATTATCGTCGTTAATAATGTCAAGCATTAAACCGAGAAGGTTTCTCGGTGCCTCCGTGGCGAAAAAGCTTTTCGACGCTCTTAGCGCGCGACTTCCGCCGGCGTGGCATCCTTCTCTTTTTTCAAGCTTTTCGCCTGCGGCTGGTAGACGCAGAACGGCTCCTCATCGAGATAGTTGCCGGTGGCCGCAAAAGCGCGGGCGCGGCATCCCATGCAGATATTGCGGAACTCGCAACAGCCGCATTTACCTTCCAGGTTGTTGGTGTCGCGCAGTTCGTTGAACACCACCGAGCTCTCCCAGATGTCGGCGAACGACTGCTTTTTCAGATCCCCCGCCAACGCGGGCAAGTATCCGCAGGGATAGACCTCGCCCTGATGAGAGATGAAACACACGGCGGTTCCCGCCAGGCAGCCCTTGGTCATGGCGTTCATGTCGGAGGGATGACTACCAGGATGTCCCACGACCTGTCCAACCTTCGTCCGTCCCACGCCTTGCAGTTTTAACTCGATGCCGGTCGATCCGGGCATCGCCATCTCGGTGGGCCCGATAGCGGTCGAACCCTGCGCCGCTTGCGGTAGCGGCGGCGCAGCGTGAGCGGCCTCTGCCGCTGCGGCGGAGCGGTGTTCTGCCGCTCGCCGCTGGCGAACCACTCGAAAGTAGTGAGGCGCACAGGTTGCCTTCAACTCGATACCGCCTTCGAGCGAGCGATCGTAGAACCAGTTCAACATGCGCTCGTACTCTTCCGGCGGAACCATTTGTTGCTCGGCGATATCCACGCCGCAGCCTACCGGCACCAGCAGGAAGGTGTGCAGCGCGTCGGCTCCGAGCGCCTTCGCCAGCTCCAGCACCTGCGGAAGCTGGTGGGCATTGTGGCGGGCGATGGTGGTGTTGATCTGCACCGACATGCCCAGATTTTTCAGATTCCGGAAACCGGCGATGGCGGCATCGAAGGCGCCGGGAATGCCGCGGAAAGTATCGTGAGTGAGCGCATCCGCGCCGTCCAGGCTGATGGCGACGCGCCGCACGCCGCTATCGACAATCATGCGCGCGACGTGCTTGGTGACCAGCGTGCCATTGGTGGCCAGCGCCACGCGCAGACCCTTGTCCGTGCCGTAACGCGCCAACTGGAAAATATCCGAACGAAACAGCGGTTCGCCACCGCTCAGCACTAGGATGGGAGTGGACACCGCCGCAATCTGATCGATGATCTCGCGTGCCGCTTGGGTGGAAAGGTCGGAAGGTGAACTCAACTCCGTAGCCGTGGCTCGGCAATGGATGCAGCGCAGATTGCACCCTTTGGTCAGCTCCCAGAAAATCAATCGCGGCGTGTTCTTGCTCGCCGCCATTGCATTGGCTGGAATGGCATTGGCTGGGATTGAATTGGAATGTTGCGCGTTGCCGTTTACCGACATGTAAGATTCCCTCCCCACTAGAACCTAGTCTCGTTCCCACCCTAGGCGCAACGATAGGAGAGAACGCCCCCTCCAGCGGTGACTGTCATCACCGGGAATTGTGATCTCAGTCACGAGCCGCAACCCTCGTTGAATGTTGGGGATAGGATGATATCGAGGTTTCTTGACGGGGCCTGCAGGCACCCGTTCCGAAGGTGCCGAACCGCTCTCACTGATGGCTGATAGCTGACGGCTGAAAGCTGTTCCTAGTTGTGGTTCGCGATGCCGCGCAACGCCGCCGCGTTGCGAATCACCAGCGTGGAGCCACTCGAGCGCACGATCTGGCGCTTCTTCATCTCCGCGAACAGCCGCGTCACCGTCTCGCGCGAAGTTCCGATCATCTGCGCGATTTCCTCGTGCGTGAGTCGAAGCTTCAACCGGGGCTCGGTTTTGTGGGATTCTCCGTTCTTGAGGCTCCATTCCAGAAGTAACTTCGCCAGTTTCTCGGCGGCGGAATGCGATAAGCCCAGCGAGCCTGCTTCCTTGCAGGCATTGTGATATTTTTCGCTCAACTGCTCGGCCACCTTGAAGCACGCCTCCACATCGTCTTTCAGGAAGCGAAGAAAGTCGTCGCGCTTGACGAAGTTGACCTGGCAGGGATCGATGGTTTCCGCCGTGACCTGGTAAGGTTTGCCGGAAATCGTGGCGCTCATCCCCAGTACCTCTCCTGGTTCGACCAGCTTCACAATCACGGTTCTGCCGCTCGGGGAATTGATGGAGAGCTTGACCCGGCCTTTGCAAAGCACAAAGATGCCGCGCGGCAACTGCCCTTCCACAAACAGCACCGCCTTCTGCGGATACGCGGTCGCGTACTTGATGTTTTCAAAAGCTTGCAGCGCGGTCGGAGGCAGGTCGCAGAAGCTGCGATCTTCGCGCAGTTTGCAAGTAAGGCAGCTTTCTACAATTTCCATTCCATAGGGTGAAATCATGAACCAGCCTCCTGTGGCAACCTCGGGCCGGCTCGCGTGCGTGGGTCGCATCTTGCGCAGTCCACGAGCCCGTTGAGTCGGCCTCGTCACAGGTCAGTGTCCGTCCAGGAGGGAACCCTTGGCTGTGCCGCGGGGCACAGGCTATTGTGATCCGCCTCACATCAAGCATTTTCACGGCCGGTTGCAGGCAGACTGGAGGATCCCAATACCCGCTAAAGATGATCGACGATATATGGGTTACGAGTGACTTACTGCGACCAACAAGAAAGGGGCACAAGGCGGCCCTTGCGCCCCACCGGCTCTCACCCCACCGAAGGCCGGGCAAGCCCACTACTTCGCTTGCATCGTTTCGATGTAACGAGTCAGGTTCACCACGCGCTGCTGTACCTCACTTTGGTGCCCACTGCTCATACTCCAAAACAACGTTCCCCACACCGGCATCTCCTTCGATCCATGCGCGGCAAGAGCGGTTTCGCCGCGAATGCTGGACGTGACTTTCAGCGCGGGATACTTGCCTCCGTTGGTCTTGCTCAACAGGGTAAGATCGGTGGGCGGAACCTTCAGCGCGCTGGCTGCGGGTCCGCCGCCTTTGCCGTCCGTTCCATGGCAAACGGCGCAGTAGGACATGTACATTTCCTTGCCCGCCGCGGGCGACACGGCTTTGACAGGGACATGTTGGATGACTTTCGCCGGTGGGGCCTGCGTGTTCTCCTGCGCGGCGACCGTGCAGGTGAATACGAACAGCGCCATAACCACCACAATTGCTTTCTTAATCGACATCATTGACATTATGTTCCCTCCTGGTTACGCCAAACGTTCTTTGGCAAAGCTCTCTTTCCGGAACTCCAAGCGCGCGCGCACTAACTCGACAACCCGTGCCGTGTCCAGCGTCCGCTTCGCCGCGAGTTATCGCGCTGGCAGCTTCCATTCTCGATTCTGACGCACCAGAGTCAGCGTGGATGTGGTCGCGTCCCCATGATAGAAGTCGACTTGATACTTACTGATCAGGGTTTGCCGCTCCCACATATTGAAGCTTTTTACCACCGGACCCCCAGCGTCAAACGAGTCGCCCAACGCATCGGGCACCCATTTCCAGTTGTACGTCACTCTCGCCTGGTCGTCTCCAGTCATTTCCACGCCGGCGACGCCCAGCAGTTGCCGTCCGGCCAGCGGAGCCTGGTACGAGACATTGCCATCCTTGTCTGTCGAGCCAGCCTGACCGTTGAGCAGACGTTCTCCTTGGGGCGTGAGCGTGACTTTCACGCTGGCCTTCGCCGGCTTGCCCAATTTCACAATCCCGGCCTTTTCCAGTAAGCGATAATTCAGGTCCGCCTTGGTTTCATCGGCGGTGCATTTCACCGCGCCCGTTTGGAAGTGGATGACGGCCGGCCCCAGCCCCTGGACCGCCGCGGCCACGATCGGGGTGGCTTGCGCCGCGTTCAGAGGTGTTCTCGACCGGACTTGAAACACCACGTAGCCCACCGTGCCCACGATCAGGGCTACCAGGCACAGCATCAGTACCATCGGCAAAAACGATGAGCGTCGTTCCATCTCAACTTCGGATTCAAACATGACAGCCCCCTTTTCTGAACAGCCGGAACTCAACCAACTCTTAATTGTCGACCTCCGCTATCGTCATTGCTGTGATTGAAGGCATAAAGCACTGTGTCTGGTATCACGATGAAACCGGGTGTGCGCACCTTCACTTACATCGGTGACGGCTGTCACAACAGGTTGCAAGGCTTCAAAGCATAATCGTTTCAGGTTTCCGGGAAGCTTCTACCACGTGAACCTGGAGTTTCCATGGCAAAAGGGCGTGTTTCCATCGTCGTCGAGCGCTGCAAGGCCTGCGGATTCTGTGTGGAGTTTTGTCCCACCAAGGTGCTTGCGCTCTCCTCCGCTTTCAATTCCAAGGGCTACCATCCACCCCACGTCGTGCTTCCGGACAAATGCAGCGGGTGCGACTTGTGCGGAATGTACTGTCCCGATTTCGCCATTTACGCAACCAAGATTGCGTCGGGCGGAGGTGACAAATGAAAGCTGAACTTCAAAAGACCCAAAAGGCTGATCCGCGCGGCGTGCTCACCGGCGTGCACTTTATGGATGGCGACCACGCCTGCTGCGAAGGCGCCCTGGCTGCCGGCAGCCGCTTCGCCTCCGGATACCCCATCACTCCCTCCACGGAAGTGGTAGAGCGTTTCGCCGCTCGGGTGCCGATGGTGGGCGGAACCTTTATCCAGATGGAAGACGAACTAGCCGCTTCCATCACTCTGCAAGGCGCAGTCTGGGGCGGAGCCAAGGCTTTTACTGTAACCTCCGGCCCCGGCTTCTCGCTCATGATGGAGCACATCGGCTACGCCGCCATGACCGAAACCCCGTGCGTATTCGTCGATGTGCAGCGCGGCGGCCCGTCCACCGGCCTGCCCACCCTGCCCGCGCAAGCCGACATGCAGCAGGCGCGCTGGGGCTCGCATGGCGACTACGAAATCATCGCTCTCTGTCCTAATTCTCCGCAGGAGTGTTTCGATCTCACCATCAAAGCCTTCAACCTGTCCGAAGAATTCCGCGTGCCCGTGATGTTCATGATGGACGAATGCGTAGGGCACATGACCGAGAAGGTCGTCATTCCTCCCGCCGACCAGATCGACGTCGTACCGCGCCGCCATACTCGCAAATCGGTCGACGACTACCTCCCTTACGGAACCAACGGCGACCAGGTTCCGGAAATGGCGCACGCCGGCGAGGGCTACAAGTTTCACATCACCGGCTTGACCCACGACGAACGCGGCTATCCCAACATGACTCCGCCCATGCAGGACAAACTGGTTCGCCGCTTGCAGAGCAAGATTCTTGACGCCGCCGACCGCATTGCCATGTTCGAGGAGGAGCAACTCGAAGGCGCCGATGTCGTGGTCGTCTCCTACGGAATCACTTCCCGCGTGGCACAACGCGCCATCGAGGCGGCTCGCAAGAAGGGTATGCGGGTCGGCAAGTTGCGCCTGATCACCGCCTGGCCGTTCCCCGATAAAAAGATTCGCGAGATCGCAGCCAAGGTGAAAGCATTCGTCGTTCCCGAACTCAACCTGGGCCAGATGGTGCGGGAAGTGGAGCGCGCCGCCGCGGGCAAAGCTAAGACGTTCGCCGTGTCGCACGCCGGCGGCGGAGTGCACAACCCCGAAGACATCCTCAAGGTAATTGTGGAGGCAAGCCGATGCCAGACAACGTGATCACCGATCTCAATAACGACCTGGTCAACCCAGCCGGTAACCCAGTCGAACAATTCCTGCGCAGCGATCGCATGCCTCACATCTGGTGCCCCGGATGCGGCATCGGCACCACCGTGAATTCTTTCGCCCGTGCCCTCATCGAATCGAAAATCGATTTGCAGTCGCTCGCCCTGGTCTCGGGCATCGGCTGTACCGGGCGCGTGGCCGGCTATGTGAAGCTCGATTCTTTCCATACCACGCACGGCCGCGCCATTCCGTTTGCCACGGGTCTCAAACTGGCGAACCCCAAACTGAACGTGGTCGTCTATTCCGGGGACGGCGATCTTTCCGCCATCGGCGGCAATCACCTGATCCACGCCGCGCGCCGCAACATCGACCTGAAAGTCATCTGCGTAAACAATCTGCTCTACGCCATGACCGGAGGCCAGACCGCGCCCACCACGCCCGGAAACGCGACGACTTCCACCAATCCTTACGGCACATTCGAGCCGTCGTTCAACTTGCCCCACCTGGTCGAAGCGGCCGGCGCGGTCTATGTCGCGCGCTGGACCACGTTCCACGTCCGCCAACTGGCGCGCTCCATCGGCGAGGCCTTCAAGAAGAAAGGTTTCTCGTTTATCGAAGTGATTTCGCCCTGTCCCACGCTCTATCAGCGCCGCAACAAGATGGGCGACGGTCTCGACGCCATGAAGTTCTATAAGGAGAAGAGCAAGGTCAAGAACGGCGCACCCACCAGTGAAGTCGGCCTGACTTTGACCGGGGAAATCGCCGTAGGTAAGTTCGTCGACCGCGACCGCCCCGATTACCTCGACCTGATGAAAACGCAATACACCGCATCGCTCGGTGCAAAATACGTAGAACAACCCCCCGTAGAACCGGAGATGGTATGCGACTGCAGCTAACGGAAATTCGTATCGCGGGTTTTGGCGGCCAGGGAGTCATTCTCTCGGCCATAGTCCTAGGCAAAGCCGCCTCGATTTATCAAGGCGCGTATGCCACCATGACGCAGAACTTCGGCCCCGAAGCCCGGGGCGGCGCCTGCAGTGCGCAACTGATCGTTTCCGATACGCCGGTGTTATACCCCTACGTAGCCCGGCCGGACATCATGGTAGTAATGTCGCAAGAAGCCTACGTGCGCTTCGCTCCCGAGTTGAAAGAGGGCGGCATCCTGATCGTGGAGCAGGATCTGGTGCGCGTTGGCGATCTCAGCAAAGGCGTCCTGGTCTACAGCATTCCCGCAACCCGTATTGCCGAAGAACTGGGAAAGCGCATGGTGCTGAATTCGGTGATGGTAGGATTCTTCACCGCAGTCACGCACCTGCTGGAGGCCGACGCCGTCCGCAAAGCCGTAGCCGATTCGGTCCCGCCCAGCTTCGTAGAACTGAACGTGAAGGCCTTCGATCGAGGATTGGAGTACGGGACCAAGGTGCTAACCGCCGCCCCGGATACTGCCGACGCAGATCTGCACGTGGAGTACTCGCGCGAGTAAGTCCTTCTGCATTAAGCCGCGAAGCGGCGTAAGCCCCGGAGGGGCGACCGAACTTAGCCCAGCGCTTCAGCGCTGGGAAAAGCCCACCCATCGATCCAAGTCCCGGAGGGACGACCGAGTTCTCTCGCGAACTCTCGCTGTTGCATTCCTCAACTTACGCTGTTGTGAGATTCATCAGTGACTAACAAACCCCTAAGTCACTGATTGCAAGCCGCTATTCTCGCAGTCCGCCTCCAAACCCTGTAAGCGCCAGCGTTCGCCTGTTGCGGTTTCCATCAAAGCGCTGCTGACGATCTCATCGCCGTAGTCCCCACCAAGAACTACCGTTTCGTCTATCTCCTTCATTTCAGCGGAGATCGCCGTCCGCAGTGGACTT
>CAWDPH010000006.1:0-207766 GCA_963804135.1 uncultured Acidobacteriaceae bacterium
AAGTCGCTCCGCTCCAAAACAAAACACCCGCACTGATCACGGAACGGCGGGAAAACCGATCCGCCAGCATCCCCGGTGGAAACGTGCTGAGGGACAACACGATGGTGAACGCGGTCGCCAGGTAACCGAGTTGCTCGTAACTGAGGGCGAAGTCATGGCGGATTGCCGGGAAGAGCGAGAAGATGACTTGCCGGTCCACATAGTTGACGAAGTTCACCAGCATGAGGACAATCAACGCCCGCCACTGGTTCCGATTGAAGTTGGGAACACGCATAGAAATTCGGCGATGGGAACGGTCGTCCGCCCTCCGGGACTGGTCATACCCGACTGCCTGATACACTTTCAAGCGACAAGGCGAGACAGAGACATTAAGGAGGCAAATGTCGCGCTTTGTCGCTAGTCGAATCTTTTGAAAAATCGGGGGCTCGGAGCAACTATCAGCACGTTTTCCCCCCAGGAAACTTTCATGGCCGATAAACGACCGCCAGTCCAGGGAGTCGCGGAGCGCCAGTCGCGCGATCGCCTGGAGACCTGGGGAGAGATTGCCGCCTATCTGGGCCGCGAGATCCGGACGGTCCAACGCTGGGAAAAAACCATAGGCCTGCCCGTTCGGCGGTTGGGCGCAGGTCCGGAAAAGCAATCGCGGGTCTTCGCCTTAAAGCCTGAACTGGATGCCTGGTGGCGCGATCATGAGGTACTTAGAAATGCACCCGACCTCACCGACGACACCAGCGGATCGAACTCGGCTATCGTCGGCGCGCCGCCGTCTCCTCCTGAGCAAGGAACCGAGCGCCACCGTGATGCTCGGGCTGTTCGTCGCCGTCTGCTCCAGTGGTCGATCCTCATCGCTGCAACGGCTTTGCTGACGGTCTTCATCCCGAAGATGGTGAATCGCATCTGGCCGTCGAAGATCGTACTCGCTGTCCCGCCATTCCGAAACCTGGGGGAGAAGTCCGACGATTACATTGCTGCGGGCCTCACCGAAGAAATGATTGCCCGGCTCGGCCAGCTACACCCCAACCGGATGTCTGTCCTCCCGGTAAACACGAGTGTGGCAGCAGGTCGCGGCGGTGGGCGAGCCACCTATGTGTTGCGGGGGACAGTTCGCCGTTTCGACAACCAGATTGCCGTCACCGCTCAGCTGATCGAATCCAGCAACCAGACTGTCGTTTGGGGCACGAGCTACGAGCGGGATCTAAAGGACCTGCTACGTGTCCAGGCAGAAGCAGCGGAGGCCATCGCCTCGGAGGTATTCAAAAAGCTCCCCATCCGGCAACACCCGCACGGGAGGTGAACCGCGAAGCCTACCTTTCCTACCTCGAGGGAAGATATTTCTGGAACCGGCGAACGGCCGAGAGTATTCAAAAGGCCTTGGAGCTCTTTGAGAGATCGACGAACGAGGACCCGACCTACGCTCCGGCCTATGCTGGATTGGCGGACTGTTATGAGCTCTTGGGATCGGCGCCGTACACCGCCATGCCACCCCGGGAGGCCTTTCCGAAGGCCGAAGTCGCCGCTCGCAAAGCTCTGGAACTCGATGAGTCCCTCGCCGAAGCGCATGTATCGCTGGGGTACGCCTACCTGGCCTACGAATGGAAATTCGCCAATGCCGACCGGGAATTCCGCCGCGCCCTCGATCTGCGGCCGAATTACGCGACCGGCCGACCAGTTCTACGCCTACGCCCTGACGGTCGACGGCAAATTGTCCGAGGCCATCGAGGAGAGAAAAAAGGCGGTCGATCTTGATCCAGTCAGCCCACTGATGGCGTCAGCTCTAGGAGAGGCCTACTACCAGTCTCGCGACTTTGATCAGACGATCACGCAAAACCAGAGAGCGCTGGAGCTGGATTCCCGATATGCGATTGCGCTCGTGAATATCGGCCGCGCATATCAACAGAAGGGGATGCATGCCCGAGGCGCAGGCTGCCTTCCAGAAGATACTCGCGCTTGTGCCCGACGATCCCGCCGTCCTAGCGCTGCTGGGACACGAGTATGCCGTCTCCGGCCGTCGCGACGACGCGTTGCAGGTGATCTCAAGACTGAGGGATCTCGCCTCTCACCGCTATGTGCCCGCTTTGTACATTGCGCTCACCTACACCGGGCTGGGGGAGAAGAACGAAGCCTTCCGCTTCCTGGAGGAGGCGTTCAACGAAAGAACGGAATATCTTGTTTACCTCGACACCGAACCCCTGGCAGATCCGTTGCGGGATGATCCACGACTGTCTGATCTGATGCAGCGAGTGGGAATACCTAAAAAGTCCTCTGGCCCCCCCTGAGGTGGTGATGGGGTCTTTGGGTTGTAAACACAACGGTGAAGACTCCCTACGGTAACCTTCCAGAAGAATGTCTCTGGGCCGAAGGCGGCTAGGCTGGAATGTCCCATTCTGATCGAAGATTGCCCATCGTTTCCAGAGCTCCAATGTTCAACCACGGCCTGTTGGTTATAAACCTGAATTGCGAAACCGAGCCAGCCTGCATCGGGGCGAGTAGTCAGCTAACCGCAGATTTGGTCTACGTTACCACTTGGGGATTGTGCCCGAGTGCCGGGCAACTCGGAAGTTAAGCCGGGACAGACTCTTGAACGTTCGCTGGCCCGAAGTCCTCTTCGGGGAAATCGCCATTTGATCTCCTCCAAGCCCGTTTCTGGACCGCATGCCGGCTCTCCGAGCAGACGAACCATCGACGCGGACTCCGACGGGGTTCCTGGGAGTAGTGCCAAGATCGGAAATAATGGCTATTTGCATCAAAACATCGCCTTCAATGGCGCGTTTACGCCGGTGCTCGCAAAATACCGCACGAGCCACCCGTCCCGCTGAAAAACGGCACAGCATGAGCACAGCGCGATGGAGTTTCATGACGCTTCTTGTATCGGAATAATATGAGAAATCATGCACCATACCGCTCAGGCCGGAAAATCGCGATTGGATAATCACTCTTTTTTAACCAAATTTTCACTTAAATTTGCTTGAACTCTGAATTTTCTCCCAATAGAATCTCCAGTCATTCCCAGGAGGCAATCCGTGAACTCTCGTTTAGCCTTTGGCTTCTCGTGGAGGAGGCATTTCCTCGCCCACCTTTCAGGCCCTCTAACGATCATTTTCCTAGCCGCATGTGGACACCTCGCGCTTGGCCAGCAAACGCTCGGTTCGATCAATGGCTATGTGACGGACAGCTCGGGCGCCGTTATTCAGGGAGCCCAGGTGAAAGCTCGCGCTACCGCCACGAATCTGGAAGTAGCGGCCACCAGCAAAGCAGATGGCTCGTTCAGCATCGCCGACCTTCCCATCGGCACTTACGAAGTGAAGTTCATCAAGGATGGCTTTGAAACCGACCTCCACCCGCAGATCCTCGTCCAGGGGAATCGCACCGCCACGATCAACGCCAAACTCAAGCCGGGTTTGGTTTCGGCATCCGTGACCGTAGAGGCGACGCCGTTGCTGAACGAGACGGATACGACCACCGGATACACGTTGAATGAGTCGCAGATCACGGAGACGCCGCTTGGTACGGGGAGCTTTACCCAGTTGGCGATCCTGAGCCCCGGCGTCAGCGCCGATCTGCTGAACACCGCCGGCACAAACGCGGGACTCGGCAATCAGGCGATCTGGGCGAACGGGCAGCGCGACACCAGCAACAGCTTCACGATCAATGGGGTGAGCGCCAACAACATTTTCAACGGTAAGTCCACCAGCCAGGTGACCTCCAGCAGGATTGCGGTCAACATCGGCGAAAACGGCAACGGCAACAATCCCAGCGGCGAGATTTCCACGAGCACGTCAGTCTATGGCGCGATCGGCGAGGCGCTGCCTTCGCCGCCGCCGGAAACGATCCAGGAAATGCACGTCAATTCCGCGATGTACGACGCTTCGCAAGGGGCCAACAGCGGAGCGCAGATCAGCGCCACCACTAAGTCGGGCACCAACCAGCTTCACGGCGGCGTGTACGCTTACCATCAGCAGACGGGCTGGAACGCGAACGAATGGTTCTTCAACAACGTCCAGCCCACCCCGTTGCCGCGTCCGCAGATACATCGAAATGTTGACGGCGGTTACATCGGTGGTGCGATCATCAAAGACAAGCTCTTCTTTTTTGGTTCTTATCAGGCGCAGCGGGTGAGCGACCAGTTGCTGGCAAGCTCGTACGTCGCCGTGCCACCTGGCCTTTCTGACAGCAATCGCACGGCGCCAGGACTGGCAGACCTTGCGAACACGGATTTCAGCGCACCCGGCTGCGGCACAGGGACCAATCCCCCATGCTTAAACATCCAACCCAGCCAGGTTTCTCAGCAGGCCTTAAACATCATGAATACCAAGGCGCCCGGCGGCAGCTGGTGGATTCCAAACTTCAGCACATCCAGTCTGCAATACCAGGGAGGGGACACGATCGTTCTCGGCCCGAAATCCCATTTCAGCGCCGACCAGGTCAACGGCAACGTGGACTACAACTTTAGCGCCAAGGATCGCCTTGCCCTGAAGTACTACTTCCAAAACGACCCCAACACGACTCCGTTTGCCCAAAGTTCCCTGCTCGGCTTTCCGCAAAAACTGTCGGCTGGCAGCCAGACATTCTCGCTCGACAATGCCACCTCGCTGACTCCCAACCTCACCTGGGAACAGCGTCTGGGATTCTTGCGCATGAGCGATTACGCCTCGACCAGCCAGTTTCTAAATCCATCGTCGGTAGGGATCAATGTTCCGGGCACAAGCTTGTTCCCCGGCATCAATATCAAGAATGCGGATGGCTACCCTAACCCCTTGGCGATTGGCCCGACGAATAACTTTGCCAACGCGGGCTTCTACGAAAATAATCTGGGCGGCTCCAGCGACCTGAAGTGGGTCCGCGGCGGCCATTCCATTTCCGTGGGCGTCAATTTTGCCTATACCCAACTCAACGTCATCAACAAGAACAACTCCGTGGGCCGCATTACCTTCGAAGACTTTCCCGGTTTTGTGCAGGGCCAAGTGTGTGGACCGAACACTTTTGGCTGCGGCGGACAAGACCCCACGCAGATTCTAAGCGGCGCCACCAGCCGTTACTATCGAACCCGACAGATGGGCGTGTATGTGCAGGACAACATTCGCCTCAAATCGAATCTAACGGTGAATGTCGGCCTGCGCTGGGATTGGGACGGCCCGCTCTCGGAAAAGAACGGCAACCTCACCAATTTCTACCCACAAGACTATTCCTACGACGTGGCCAACGATGCGATCACCAGCATTGGGCTGGTAATCGCTGGGAACAACAAAGCTTTCGGCACAAAAGGGGTCAGCAATTCGACGCTCACCGGGCGGCAGTGGGGGTTTGCTCCTCGCATTGGGCTCGCCTACAGTCCCTCGTTCGTCCACAACGTGGTCGTGCGCGCGGGCATTGGCATGTACTATGATCGCGGCGAATATTTCTCCGAGCTCTCTCCTCCCGCCGGCGGCGGGATCAGCGGCCCATTCGGGGTAACGGTCGAGGAGCCGTTTGTCGTCCCGTTCTATGCAGTTCCAGGAGGCACGTTCGCGCAACCATTCGGAACGTCGGCACCGCCGCCACCTCCCACCAATCTTTCTCAGGTGCAGACTCTGCTCCCGAACGCGGGGCAATTGATTTCCAACAACACGACGTATTGCACAAATCTCGGAGAGTCCGGATGCGGCCCTCTCTTGTTCGGCGGCTACGATCCCAAAAATACACTGCCGTATTCGGAAAACTGGACCCTCGACCTGCAGTGGCAACCCAAGAATGATCTTGTCCTGACCCTGGGCTATGTGGGCAATCACGGCGTCCACGAAGTCGTCCCGTTGCCGTTCAATCAGGCGGGCATCGCCACACCGCAAAAACCGCTGCTGGCGGGAGGTCCCTACCAGCAGAACTACTCCTATGGCTACAACGTGAATTGCGGCGTCATCTACTATGAAGCGTGTACGCCCGCCAACCTGGCTACCGTTCCCGCGTCGCAGGCGCTGGCGGCTGAGAGTGTTAACGCCCTGATGGCTGGTTACGGGACGGGCAACGCCGCCCTGCGCGCGCCTTATCTCGGATTCGACCCGAATTCTGTTTTCAATCGGACAGTCGGTGTGTCGAGCTACAGCGCTTTGCAGTTCAACGTGACGAAGCGCCTGCGAGGGGGCCTCCAAGTCTCCGGTTCCTACACCTACTCGCATACCATGGATGAGCAGAGCGCGTTGGGATTGTTCTTCACCGGCAATGATCCCAACAATCCGCACTCCTCCTACGCCACGTCGGACTTTGACCGCACCCATGTTTTTACGGTGGTCTATCACTACGAACTCCCCACGATGGCAACATCCAAAGGATGGATGAAACAGGCCGTGAATGGCTGGGCGATCAATGGAGTGACGGTGCTGGAGAGCGGCCAACCCTACAGCGTGTTCGACTACACCGGCGGAGCGGCCAGCATCTATTGGGGCGGAGGACAAGACGAATCAACCAACCCAATTGTTCCCGTAGGCGGCTACGGAGCCACCCAGCCCAATGCCGTTCTTCAAGGCACGACTGGCATCAACGGCGCCAAGCCGGTTCTGAACAAATACGCATTTGGCATCCCCACCCCGTACGCCGCCGGCGCCAACGGCGTTCCACCCTGCGATCCAACCAGCGGCGTTTGCGACCCGTATGAAAACGGCTACGCCAACGGGGGGCGTAACATTTTCCGCGGTCCGTTCCAGAATCGTTTTGACTTCGGCCTATCGAAAGGCTTTAGGATCCATGAACGCTTCGCGCTGAAATACGACGTCGTGGCCTTCAATATCTTCAATCACCCCAGCTTCGACATCCCGAACAACTTCGCTTCGTTTAACCCCTACTATTCCAATCCGCCATACGATCCGGACACCGGTCAAAACACATATACATTTCCTCCCCATGGCAGCGTCGGTATTCTGCAGCACACCATCGGCAGCCCGCGCTTTATTCAGATGGCGCTGCACCTGACGTTCTGAGATGCCCATCGGCACTCGCCCGAAACCAGATCGCTCGCTCCTTTAAGTTGGGGAGCGAGCGATCTGGAATACTTTTCGATGGAACAAGCTTTCGATTGGTGTCAGAAGAGGCTATACATGAATTTTGCACTGCCGGACGATTTCCATCCGGGACTCGCACGGAATCGTCTTTGCATCACTTTGTTCGCGAATAATCCTGCCCGTTTTCCAAACGCAGTCGGAGACTCTTTATGCATGGTTCGCTGAAAGGTTCGCTGAAACGCATCTCGACCTGCATCCTCTGCTTCGCGCTTGCGGTCGGTTGGCTTGCGGCGGCCTCCTACGGACAGGCCATCTCTCCGGTCATTACCGTCGATCACGGCCCGAATGCCCCGCAGCAGCTCTCGAAACCCTATGTGATCATGGTTTCGCTCGATGGTTTTCGCTACGATTACGCGAAGCGGTATCAGGCCAACCACCTGCTCGCCCTGGCGGCTCAGGGCGCCAGCGCTCCGGAAGGAATGATTCCCACGTATCCTTCGATCACATTTCCCAACCATTACACGATCGTTACCGGTCTCTACCCTGAACATCACGGTATTGTGGCCAACAGCTTTTATGATCCGGCTCGGAAAGAGGTCTATAGCTATCGCGATGCCAAGTCCGTGGCTGACGGCACCTGGTACGGCGGAACTCCGCTCTGGGTCTTGGCCGAGCAGCAGGGTATGCGATCCGCTTCTTTCTTCTGGGTAGGTTCCGAGGCGGACATTCAGGGACTTCGTCCCACCTACTACCTGAAATTCGATGGGAGTTTTCCCAACCGCAAGCGCGTCGAGCAAGTCCTTGCCTGGCTCCATCTTCCACCCGAGCAGCGTCCGCACATGATCACCTTGTATTTTTCCGACACCGACACAGCCGGACACCGGTATGGTCCCGACAGTCCGGAGGTGGCCGAAGCCGTCCACGAACTCGACGGCGAGATCGGGAAGTTGGTGGATGGCATTAAGGAGTCCAAGCTGCCCGTGGATTTGATCGTGCTGGCGGACCATGGAATGGCAAATGTCAAAGGCGCGCCCATCCACCTCGATCAGTACGGTTTGAACCCCTCATGGTTTGCCCAGATCGTAGGTTCGAGCCTGTATCCAAAATCCGACGACGATGCGCAAAAGGCCTATGCAGCGCTCCGCGGAAAGAGCGACAAGTTTCTCGTCTATCGCCACGCACAGGTGCCCGCCTATCTTCACTTTGACAGCAATCCTCGGGAGGGCGATCCCGTTGTCGTCCCGACCGGCCCCTACTTCATTAACGTGAGCGCAGACCTCCGCGCTCCAGAACATCCCCCCGCGGGCGCGCACGGGTATGACACCACCCGCACGCCCGAGATGAAGGCTATTTTCTTTGCCGCCGGGCCGGACATTCGGCCAGGAATCGCGCTGGAGCCATTTGAGAACGTGAACGTATATCCGCTGGTCGCTAGGATCCTCGGTCTGGACATCACGAACCTGAAAACAGGTCCGGTCGATGGCAAGCTGAGCGTACTCGAGGGAATTCTCAAAACAAGGTAGAAGCGGCGGCGCTCTATGCTGCGGGTCACAGGGGCGGCACGGTATTCAGTCTGAATCGTTAGCGGACCACTAACCGCGGCACTCGACAGGCGTGCCCTTCCCAAATTCCACTGATCAACAACATGCCGGGGACCGGCGGCAACTGCAAATTGCGGAACGAGCTACTTGCGTGGCCCAAAACTCTCAGCGGATCAGCGTTGTGAAATCGCAGATTGGTGATCCTGTCGCATCACCAGCCCTTTTCCGCATTTCAGAAGCGTGCTGTCGGAGATGCATCCGACGGATAACCGGCACACCCGTATGCTGCCGGACCACGTCAATTCAGAAGCATTGTCCCAGGCGTGTTCACGCCGGTGCTCGCAAAACACTCGAAGTCGTCGGTGCGCCGCCCATCTTTCATGGGCCGAACGGCTGTACTCTGCACGCTTGCTGTACGGATGTGGGGGCTCGAAGTGGTCCAGAAGTCCTCTTGGGGGAAGTTTCACCAGATCGGTACTGAGAAACGCGCTAGCAGTGATCGACCGATTGCTGGCGAGAAGCCGACTTATCGTTACCGATCCGTTCTTGTGAGCATTTGAATTACTTCCGGTTTGCCGACAACTCGTCCAGAATCGCTTCCGCGCCGCTGAACGTGGTGTGACACGCCCCGCCAACCTGTGTGGAATGAAATGAACTTCGCCGGCTGTTGTATTTCCTTCTCTCCTCGATCCACTAGAAAATGCGATTTCCCGTTCACAACCGCATACAGCCGATAATATCGGACGTTGACCTTCGTGCTGAAACGCAGGACGATTTGGAGATCCGCATCCTGATAACGACGGGAGCAATCAAGTCTGCCAATGCCGACCCGATGCAACAGGCAGTTTCTTTCCAGATGCCATACCCATAAAGCGCTGGAGTTCGAAAACTCAAGCCTGAGGCTGAGGACAGCGCGTGCAACGCAAATTTCTTATCCAGTCGAATCCAATGAAGGAGGAAAGTCCGGTGAAGCGACGCATCGTGTGTGCACTTCTCGCACTCGTAACAGCCAGGTTAGTCTCCGCCCAACAGCCATTTCCGAGCCAGAAAGCAACTGATCCGTACCAGCCAAGTTTGGATCGTCTGGAATCGCTGACCACTCTACCACTGTCGGAGTGGCGGTTTCACGCTGACGTACCACATCCTGAAGATTCGTCCTTGAATGACTCGGGCTGGGAAACAGTGAGAGTTGGGGACAAATGGTCGACCGGGCCTCGCGTGCTGCGCCGCTGGGTCGAGATTCCGGAGAAGATCAACGGTTATGCAGTGCTGGGCGCCCGCGTGAAATTGGACCTCAGGTTCGACTTTCTGTGGAACAGCAAAGGCCCAGTCACGATCGCAATATTCTCGAACGGATCGCTGGTGTCCCGGGGAGACGACGACATGCAGCAACCGATTCCGCTCACGGAGAACGCACAACCAGGGCAGAAGTTTCTGATCGCCGTGCGGATCGACGCTCCGGAGGTGGAGACACGGTTTCATCATGCTCAGCTGACGATTGATCCGGCCGCCAGCCGGCCGGATCCGGCGATGTTGCGAATAGAGATTCTGGCGGCGCGTCCGATGATTGTGGCGTATGTGCAAGGTCGAACGGAGCGCCAGCAACAGCTCGATGCGGCGGTGAAAGCGATCGATTTTTCACCGCTTGCCAGGGACGACCAGGCGGCCTTCGACACTTCGCTGCGCCAGGCGCAAAACAAACTGCAAACCTTGAATCCGTGGTTGAAACAATTCACCATTCGCGCGGTTGGGAACTCACATATCGATATGGCGTGGTTGTGGCCGTGGACGGAAACGGTCGAAGTGGTGCGCAATACCTTTCAGAGCGTTCTGGATTTGATGCGCGAGTATCCGGATTTCAAGTTCACCATGTCGTCGGCACGAACTTATGAATGGATGCAGGAGAAATATCCGGACATGTTCGAACAGATCAGGCAGCGGGTGCAGGAGGGCCGGTGGGAGGTCATCGGCGGCATGTGGGTGGAACCCGATCTGAATATGCCGGACGGCGAGTCGCTGGTGCGTCAGATTCTGGTCGGCACTCGATACTTCCAGAAGAACTTTGGCGCCGAGATCAAGATCGGCTGGAATCCGGATTCTTTTGGATATAACTGGCAGCTTCCGCAAATCTACAAGAAATCTGGCATTGATTATTTTGTGACCAGCAAGCTCTTGTGGGCCACGGACTACACAAAGTTCCCATACCGGCTGTTCTGGTGGGAAGCGCCCGATGGCAGCCGTCTTCTGACCTACTTTCCCCACGAATACGCCAATGAATTCGACCCTCAGCAGATCACGCAGGACCTGTCGCTTTATGCGCCGTCAATTTATGGGACCAAAGTCGCCGGTGCGCCCCAGATGCTTTACTTGTATGGAATCGGCGATCATGGGGGTGGCCCGACTCGGACCATGCTTGATCGGGCGGATCGCCTGCGGGATCCGAACACGGTCTTCCCGAAGATTGAGTTCAGCACCGCCAAAGAATTCTTCGCCGACCTGAACCGGGAACTTCCAAATCTTAAAGTCCCTGTATGGAAGGACGAACTCTATTTCGAATATCACCGTGGCGTGTTCACCACGCAGGCGGACGCGAAGCAGCGAATTCGGCGGGATGAGGAACGGTTGCTCGACGCGGAGAAGTATGCGTCGCTGGCTGCGCTCTTCGGACGCCCGTATGCGCAGGATCAGTTCGAGCGTGCTTGGAAGAATCTGCTCTTCGATCATTTCCACGACGTCATGCCGGGTTCCGGAATCGCGGTGAACTATCTCGACGCCAAGCGAAACTTGGAGGACGTTGCGCGCTCCGCGAAAGAGATCACGGATGGGGCGCTCGACGAGATACTGGCTCACGTCAACACCGAAGGTGCTGGCGTGCCGGGCGACACTGTGCCGGTTGTGGTTTTCAATTCTCTTTCGTGGCCGCGAACGGAGGTGGTCGAGGTCGAGGTGCAACGTCCTGGCTCGGCTAGACAGGTTGAAGTGGTCGACGGCGAAGGCCGACCAGTCGAACATCAACTGCTGACCATGGACTCGGCAACGAACCGCGAGCGTCTGCTCCTCCTTGCAGATGCGCCTGCACTGGGCTACAGGGTCTATTTTGTGCGTTCGGGGGCGAAGACCAGCATTTTTCCCGACACGCTGAAAGACCATGTGCGAGTTGTCGAGGCGTCAAGCGAGACGCTGAAGAACGCCTACGTCCAAATCAAAGTCGATGCACAAAGCGGGTGCATCACCAGCCTTCTCGATCTGCGAAATCAGACGGAAACGTTGGCTCCCTCCGAAACCGACTCTGGCGGTCCCAGCACGGTTGCTTGCGGGAATCTTTTGCAGGCTTTCACCGACAAACCTAAACGGTGGGACGCTTGGAACATCGATTCCGATTTCGAGAAACAACATTGGGATTTGGATAAAGCGGACGAAGTGAAACTGGTTGAGAGTGGGCCACTGCGCGCCGTGATTCGCGTCAAGAAACATTTCCAGAATTCCACGTTCGTGCAGGACATCACCATGTATGCCGGGGTGCCGCGGGTTGATGTGAAAATGCAGGTGGACTGGCACGAAAAACACATTTTACTGAAGGTGGCATTCCCTTTGAGCGTCCACAGCGATCAGGCAACTTTTGAAATTCCCTACGGCTCGATCGAGCGTCCCACCACTCGGAACACACCGGCCGAACAGGCTAAGTTCGAAGTCCCGGCGCAGCGCTGGGCGGATCTTTCCGATGCCAAACACGGCTTCAGCTTACTGAACGACAGCAAGTACGGATACGATGTGAAGGGCAATGTGCTGCGTCTGTCGTTGCTGCGTTCACCGGAATGGCCCGATCCTCATGCCGACGAAGGTCATCACGAATTCACCTACTCTCTGTATCCCCACGGTGGAAATTGGCGGGACGGTCAGACGGTACGCCGCGGCTACGAGCTGAATTACAATCTGATCGCCCTGCCGTCGCAGAGGCACGGGGGAACACTTCCGGGCGAACATTCTTTCGTGCGAGTGGAAGCGGACGACGTGGTGCTCACTGCACTCAAGAAATCGGAGGACGACGACTCTCTTGTCCTGCGTTTTTACGAATGGGCCGGGAGAGAAGCGGATGTGACACTCCACCTTCCGCCAGGGGCGCAGTCGGCATCGGAAACAGATCTGATGGAGAGATCGACCGCCAATCTTGCCGTGCACCATCTTACTGCGAGCCATCGGAGTGTGAACGATGATGCCGTCACGGTGCATACCAAGCCTTACGAGATCAAGACGGTGAAGGTTCGATTTGCACTCCACGCGCTTCCTGAAGTTCCATAACCTGACACATGTTAGTGCGGCGCACAGTCGAGGCGCAGCTGGCTGCGTCCCCGCGGAAATGGATTGAGAAGGCTGGAATCAACCGTGAAAATGAACTCGCATCTGCTTAAGAGCACCGTGGTCGCAGCTTTGGGCGGCCTCCTATTCGGATTCGACACGGCTGTCATCTCCGGCACGACGGGTGGGCTGGTGCACCTCTACCAGCTCTCACCGGCTTTGCTGGGTGTAACCGTGGCCAGCGCTCTTTGGGGAACGATTCTGGGTGCAATGCTGGCCGGAATTCCGGGTGAGCGCTTCGGCCGCCGCGACAGTCTGCGGATTATGGCCATCTTGTACCTGATTTCGGCTCTGGGCTGCGCCGGAGCTTGGAATTGGTATGCGCTGCTGGTATTTCGTTTCATTGGGGGGCTGGGGGTTGGCGGCTCTTCGGTGTTGGGCCCGATGTACATCGCGGAGATTGCACCGGCAAATCTTCGCGGTCGGCTGGTGGGATTCTTCCAGTTCAACGTGGTGTTTGGAATTCTATTGGCATATTTTTCGAACTATCTGATCGGGCTGCAGCGTTTCGAAAGCGGCGAATGGCGCTGGGAACTGGGGGTCGCGGCGATTCCAGCTGGGCTGTTTCTTGTCATGCTTTTCGGAATTCCCCGCAGCCCACGCTGGCTGGTGAAGCAGGCACGGATCGATGAAGCAAGATCGGTATTGCAAATGACCGGCGAAGAGAATTTCGAACATGAACTGCAGGAGATCGTGCAGTCGATTCATCTGGAGAACAAGCAGGCAGCGGAGAAGCTTTTCTCGGGCAAGTACGCTTTCCCGATTTTTCTGGCCGTGAGCATCGCCATGTTCAATCAGCTCTCGGGAATCAACGCGATTCTCTACTACTTGAACTATATCTTCGCCCACGCAGGATTCAGTAAAGTATCCGGCAACCTTCAGGCGGTTGCCGTCGGGGGCACGAATCTGTTGTTCACTGTGATCGCAATGTCGGTCATAGACAAGATCGGGCGCAAAACGCTGCTGCTGATCGGATCGGTGGGAACCGCAGCCTGCCTGGCCGGAGTGGCGATCATCTTCTTCACTGCCGCTCATCAGAATCTTTTGCTTTGGCTGCTGATCGGATATATCGCGTTCTTTGCTTTCTCCCAGGGTGCTGTCATCTGGGTCTATCTGGCAGAGGTTTTCCCAAATCCGGTTCGGGCAAAAGGACAAAGCCTGGGGAGTTTTTCGCACTGGGTCATGAATGCATTGATCTCCGGAGTGTTTCCATTGATGGCCGCTTTCTCGGGTGGCTACCCATTCGTCTTCTTCTCAGCGATGATGGTTCTGCAATTCCTGGTGGTCTTGTTGGTCTACCCAGAAACGAAGGGCATCACTTTGGAAGGGATGCAGAAAAGGCTGGGGATCGACTGATAGAGCGATCAGCCGCCAAGATCGGCTTGTCTGAAGCAGAGTTACAATGATTACCCTGGAAAAACCGGGTGACTCGAAAGGCCTGAGGTCCTCACCGAAACTGACATAGCCGGCTCCCACCTGCTTGACTGGCACCTTGCATCCATTAGCTTCCCAGGTATCGTGCCGCGAAACCAAAGCCCGTAGAACCTGAGTGGAAAACGCTACAAGCTACTTTGGCGCACCATAGAGGTCGAGTGACGGGCAACCCCTTTCGCCAGTCGCGCTTCTTATCGGCAGTCGATTTCGTGCAGGCAGATCGCTTCCGCCGCAAGGTCGCCGAGGAGATGGCGCGCGTTTTTTCGCATGTCGATCTGCTCTTGGTACCGTCACTGCGCGACGAAATGCTCGTTATCACCAACTTCACTGGGTACCCGTCGTTGACCTTGCGCGCTGGCTTCGTGAAAGTATCGGAGGCGCGGAGCGACTGGGCGCCGGACCCACGGCATCCGTTGCCGAAGTTATCGCCGCCGCGACGGGTGCCGCACGGGGTGACGCTGATCGGGCGGCTGTTCGATGAGGGGACGCTGGGCAGCGCGGGGTTGGCGCTGGAGAGAATCGTCGGCGTTCGAGAGCAGAGGCCGGCGGGGTTTTGAGGGGTCAGTGAGGTCTCCAAATTGGTCCGGAGAAACGCGCTTGCATTGACTGATCGGGCCAACTCCATAGCTTGTGAGGATATCTGGCGTCTGAAAGGAGGCTACCGTATCCAGGTAGCGTTCTCGGTGAGCGTTCCGGTTGTAGAGACAATACCGGCGCAGCCCGCGGTCCACGCGCTTTCTGTACAGGCTGCGGGCAAGACGCCTACAATGCACAAGCCAGAACCCCGAATCGGAATTCAGGTTCAGGAAAGCTACAGGATTGGTTCACACTTCAGATCGAGCCGAAGGAGGAGCGCTCATGCGACCTGCAAAGGTTATTTCATGCATCCTCAGCATTGTTGGCGTCTGCGCCCTGGTGCCTCGAATTTCTGCACAGACGCTTGCCTCGCCGCACCCAACAGTAATTGCCGCGAGCGTGGTGGTCGATGGCAAGGGTCACATACTCCATGACGTTCGGATCGTGATCGAGGCTTCAAAGATTGTTGCGATAGGTCCTAAGGTCGAGGGGCCGGTGGACTATGACCTGCGCGGCCTGACGGTGTTGCCTGGCTGGATTGACGCGCACGTGCACATTACATGGATCTTCGGCAAGGACGGGAAAAACGCGGGCACGGAAGGGAAAACACAAGAGGATGCCTATCAAGCGGCGTCGAATGCGTGGGTGACGCTGATGGCAGGCTTCACGACAGTGCAAAGTGTGGGCTCGCCAAACGACATTCCGCTTCGGGATGCCATCGCGAAAGGAATACTCCCCGGCCCGCGTATCTTGACGGCCGACGAGCCGCTCGAAGGGCGAGGCGAGGCGACCGGCACGCCCGATGAAATCCGCGCATGTGTGAGGAAGCAAAAGCAAGCCGGCGCGGACCTGATCAAGATCTTCGCGTCGCAGTCCATCCGCCAAGGCGGAGGAATGACGCTTTCGCAGGAGCAATTGAACGCGGCGTGTGATGAAGCAAAGAAGCAGGGACTGCGCACGCTTGTCCACGCTTACAAAGGGGCGGTCCGCGCCGCGACTCTGGCGGGATGCACCGAAGTTGAGCACGGTGCGCTGGCCACAGACGACGACTTGAAATTGATGGCAGAGAAGGGCACCTATTTGGATCCGCAAGCCGGGCTGGTCATTGAAAACTACTTACTGAACAAAGAAAAGTATCTGGGCACAGAGGGCTACACTGCCGAGGGATTTGCCGCCATGGAGAAGATCCTTCCGATAGACCAGGAGGTGGTACGACACGCAGCGAGAACTCCGGGACTGAAAATCGTTTTTGGCACGGACGCCGTGGCGGGCGCGCACGGGCGCAATGCCGAGGAGTTCATCGACCGTGTGCGTGACTGTGGTGTGGATCCGATGGCCGCGATGGTCTCTGCCAACTCGCTGGGGGCTGAAGCACTAGGCTTGGCCGATCAGATTGGCTCAATCGCCCCCGGCCTGCAGGCGGACATCATTGCGCTCGATGGAGATCCGTTGAAAGACATCACCGCCGTTCGGCGCGTTGTATTTGTAATGAAGGGCGGCGTGGTTTACAAGAACGCCGCCCGGGGCGCGATTCCTTTCTATGCGGGCGTCCAGCCTTGATTCGACGATGAGGCAAGGTATCCTGTCACCAAACACTCAGGCTACTGACGCGGTAACCGCCGAACTTCGTGCTAGGAACAACTTTTTCGGTTTGCTAGCAAAGGGCGTGTTTCCTGATTATGGCATTCTCGACTTCAGCTTGATCATCTCGCCATCCACAGCGAACCTGCCGTATCCGTGATGGTGGATGGTCTTCGGATTCTTTTGTGCCGGATCGGTCCAGGCCTTGAGCACTTCAAGGACGAAGAGATTGTACTTGTTGACCAGACCGGTATCGGCCACCTTGCATTCGAGATTGGCGAAACACTCGGCCACCAGAGGCGGCGTCACGCACTGGGCGGGCGTCGGCGTCAAACCGAATCTCTCGAACTTCTCCACGTCTCGGCCCGAGCAGTTGCCGACTTCCACAACTTTGTGCGCCAGTGCCAGCGCCGGAATGGCGATTACGCACTCCTTCGTCGCCCGCAATGCGGCAAAGCTGTGATTGGCACCGCTGACGACACAGGCAACCAGCGGCGGTTCAAACTCGACCATCATGTGCCAGGACATCGTCATGACGTTAGCGCGGCCCTTGCTGGCGGTCGTCAGCAGGACCACCGGACCCGGTTCGAGCAACTGGTAGACTTTCGACAGAGGCAGATCTCTCATCACGGTCGGGCGCTCCTGGACCGGGGCTGCAATGGTGGTCAGACGTAATTCATTGTAGCTGCGCTCGTTCCCGTACCGTGGATCATTCACGATGAGCACGCACGAGCAACCGCAGGCAGGATCATTGTGGGCGCGGTTCAAAGGTTGAGGACTTAACGTGTTTGGCCATCGGCAGTCTCCCGCACCAAGCCGCGCCCGCGCCCTACCATCTGCCCATCCTGGGAGAATTGTCAGCAGCCCTTACCTTGGGATTACTTCAGGGTTGCCCGTTAGAACGAAGCCGCTCGCGCGGCGGACGCTACCGCGTGTATAAGAGCCAAGCGTCTGATCTGTTCCCGAACTGTGGTCTTGACCGACTGACCGTCCGGCGTTAGGATCACCTCGCTGGATGCGAGGAGCAATATATCGATGAGCATCAATAACTGGCTTTTCGCCCAACTCCTCTTCTTACAATTAGCGTAACTCGGGAAGAGGACCACGGTTTCAGAGAAAGTCTTACGGTTCGTCGCGATAGACGCTGATTTGCGGCGTACCGCCTTCCTTTAGCTTTGCGCGGAACATCCCGGGGGTGTTGAAGCTCCAGGCTAGCTGACCGTCGGGCGTGAGCGCGACGACGCCTCCGTCACCGTGGATCGCGGAGAGATCCTTTTGCACGACCTCGTCGGTGGCCGCCTGCAAAGTCATACCCTTGTACTGCACGAGAGCGCAGATGGTGCGCGCCAGGGTGAGCCGGATGAAATACTCGCCCGTGCCCGTTGCCGAGACGGCACACGACTGATTCGAAGCGTAGGTTCCCGCGCCGATGATGGGGGAGTCGCCGACTCGGTTCCAGCGCTTGGCCATGGTACCGCCGGTCGAAGTACCGGCCGCAATGTTGCCACGGCGGTCGAGAGCAACGACACCGACCGTGCCGTACTTGTGCGTGTCAGTCCTTTCCAATGCGGCACTGGGCTTCGTCGGAGGAGCGGGCGCACCCTCGGGGCGCGACGGAATGGGCGAGCCGTCCTTTTCGAGCTGGTGGACAAGCTCCTGCCAGCGGCGCTCGGTGAAGAAGAAGCTGGGCGGCACCTGTTCGAGGTGCACGTGCGCGGCAAAGTCATCGGCGCCGGAACCGATCAGCATGACGTGGGGCGACTGCTCCATGACCGCGCGGGCGAGCGAGATCGGATGGCGTGTGCGCTGCACATCGGCAACCGAGCCGGCCCGCATCGTCTCGCCATCCATGATCGCCGCATCGAGCTGGTTAGTGCCGTCCGCCGCAAAAACCGCGCCACGGCCGGCGTTGAACGACGGATTATCTTCGAGCAGCTTAATGGCGGCTTCGACAGCATCGAGCGCAGAACCTCCTTTATCAAGCACGCCGGCAGCGGCGTCGAGCGCCTCCTTGATGCCAACGCGGTAGTTGGCCTCGGCTTCGGGTGTCATGGAGGAGCGCTCGATGACTCCGGCACCGCCGTGAAGCACCAGAGCCCACTTGTGCGGTGCGGAGGCAGGCGCGGGAGCACTCTGGGCTAGGGCTGCGCCAGAGCAAGAAAAAGTGCAGGCAAGAGCAAGGGAGGCGACTGAGAGTTTGCGCGTGAGCAAGTTCATGAAACTCCTTGGAGCGGTCGGACGTGGGGCCTGATGATTGACTCAGGCGAAAAGGGCGGCTTCGGGGCGTCCAGCCTCCGCCGCGTGACTCGATCAGGTCGCCCCGCTCGTTGACGGTTACGCGCTTTGTTGGCCGCAATGCGACGCCGATTTGATACCGCGCATGCTTGCGTTCCCCGCTTCGGATTAGTGCACCTTTCTGAACCAGATCAACGAGATCACGAGTCGCAGTGGCTGGCGATGCCCCGGTGATCGTGCTGTAGTTGCCCGCACTTAGTCCGCCTTTGAATGCTTGCGGGCCCTCGTGGAACATACGCAGCAGCGCCTTCTCTTGTCTGGCGTTCAGCTGCCCCTTCAGCCGGTCCAGTAGCTTCGCTTTGTCGATCAAGAACCCGACCAGAGCAGCTGTATTCTCCTGCGCTTCAATCGCCATGCCTGCGAACCACGCCAGCCAGTCGGTCATTTCGTTCTGCTTGTTCGCTGCTTCGAGCGCACCGTAATAGCTTTTGCGACTAGCAAGGATCGTGGCCGCCAGGGCGGTTATCGTTGGCTGACCCAAGCTCTGGGCCAAGGACTTTTCAGCAATCGCCCGTCCGATCCGCCCATTGCCATCCTCAAACGGGTGAATGCTCTCAAAATAGAGATGCGCAATTCCTGCTTTCGTCAGCGCTGCCATGGGCTCTTTGGCGCCGGGTCCGGTCCGCTCAAACCAAATCATGAAGCGCGCCATCTCTGCTGGCACGCGAGACGATGGCGGCGCCTCAAAGTGTACCTTGGGCGCGTGCATTGCTCCGGAAACCACCCGCATCGGTTCCTCACCGGAGCGGTAACGTCCGATATCCGTGAGGTCGCGCCGACCGCGAACCAGCATGCTGTGCCACCCGCATGTCCAATTGGCAGCGATGGTTGGCATAGTGACCGATCGCGATAGGGTGACGAATCCAACGGAGCAGGAAAAACCTGCTTCGTGATCACATCTGCTCGCCTGCAACTGGTGACTCGTCGGTGCTGTCCGTAGGACAAAGCTATCGCACATGAACCAAACAACCGACTCCTATTTCCTGAGTGAAGGGTGATTCTTTGTGATCCAGTCTTTGACCTGGTTGTAAAATGCGATGGCCTCAACAAGGATCTCCTTCGCTTCGGTCTCGGTCGCTACATTGGAGAAGGTATAGTCGATAGTATTTCGCTTTCGCCGACAGGTCTCAAAGTAGTCGGCATACCTGTGAGCCGGTTTTCCCAACACGAGTTTCGTGCTTTCTAACGAGACACGATGATGCCCGACCTTGCTCATGATCCGATACCCCGCACAGGCAATAGGCTTATTTGCCGCCTGAAGGGCAGCGTTGTAGGCAGTCGCGAACCTCCGGTCTGCCGAAAGGCCGGCAATGGCCGCGTCCGCCAGGTCGCGGGCGATCAGGGCCCGGATGTTATCCAATTCCTTCTTGGAGGTCTTGTGTCTCTGGGCTTCTTTACTTGCCAACAATTTCGTCCAAGTCACGCTGACCTCCTTTTACAAACTGTTTCCGTTCTCGTAAAACGGCGGTGAGGAAATGGTCGCGTGATTTGATTCTTCCCCGGAACTCCTCCGCGGAATAGGTTGTAACGTTGACTTCTCTTCCGAGCTGCGCCTCCGCATTGCGGAGCGCTGGAGACAGGTCAGCGAGGCCTGCTTTGCCAATGACCATCAAATCCACATCACTGGTTGCATATTCTCGACTCCGCGCCACGGAACCGTAGACAAACGCACACTGGATTTTGCCTCCAAACCGTGCCAGCATTTGCTCGATGGCCGGAGCCAGCCCTGCAGTTTTTTCGAAAAGCTGCTGCAGGTCTCGGAACACCGGGGACTTGGTTTCAGCTTTGAAATAGGCCCTCGTGCCTTCACGACGACGCGCTAGTATTCCGCTTGCGACCAAGGATGCTAGCTCCCGCTGAAGGCTCGATGGGCTTGTGTGCAACCGCTCGGCGAGCTCCGACAGGTACCACCACTTCGCTGGCTGCGTGAGCGTGGCCGCGAGCACACCTTGCCGGACTTGTGGGAACAACGCAGTCAGCACGGACGAGTTACGCATATTGCGTACATTATTACGTATATTGCGTAAGCTTGTCCATCGGCAAGAGGAAAGAGCGGGTTACGCGTGGTGTTGAGTCACTGTGCAACCGGATTGCACAAACTTGGGGCTCGGTACGCTGTTCCACTCAAGACCAATGCCGGCGACAACGCCCGCATGGGTTGGAGCCGCTCTCGGGCAAGAGTTGAATACGAATTGAGCATGGCAGCCATTTGTGCACGCAGTCACCATAGAAGAACATAAAGCGAAAGTCAATGGCAATCTGCAATTTTTGCGATTGGGAACGTTGTCGATAGCGAGATCGGGCGGTGCTGAGCAGTGCAATCTTTTTCGTGATCAAAAACCTTTCGGATTAGGGTTGACGGTCCATTTATTTGTATATACAATTAAATAATGAAGATCGACTTCGATCCGGCGAAAAACGCGAAGAACATCCGGGAAAGAGGCCTCCCGTTCACGCTCGCCGCTGAATTCGATTGGACCACAGCCATGATCGTACCGTCCAGCCGCCACGGCGAAGCCCGCTTTTTCGCGCTCGGTTATATCGGGAACCGCCTTCATGCTCTGGTCTTCACCAAATCCGGCGCGACGGTGCGGGTTATCAGCCTGCGCCGCGCCCACAAAACGGAGGTAAAACGCTATGAAGAAAAAGCCTGATCCCGAGATGATCGACAAGGAAAACCCGGAGTGGACCGACGCCATGTTTGCCAAGGCAAGGCCGGCATCCGAAGTCTTTCCCGATCTCGCCGCACATTCGGAGAAACGCAAACGCGGCCAGCGCGGCCCGCAGAAAAAACCGCGCAAGGTTCTGATCGCTCTGCGCCTTGAAGAAAGCACGGTCGAGGCGTACAAGGCCGGTGGCCGCGGTTATCAGACCCGCATGGCCGCCGTGCTGGAAGAGCACGCGAAATAATTCCCGCCAAACGCAACGGATACCAGCCTCGATCAGCTCAAGTCACGCAGCTCTGCCGAAAGGACACGGAACACCGTAGTAGGCGCTAGCCAAGGATCCCGTCAGCATGCAGGGAATACCAGCCCCATCGAGCGCTAGCGTGATTCGATGGAGGATACCCGCCACCTTCATCGCAGTGACGCTGGCACGGGCCCTGGCAAGAATGCCCGTCGCAGGAACTCGCGATGGACTTTAACCTCGGACCACTCCGGATGCCCCTGCCGAATGCCCTCCTTGGCGGGTGAAGAGGCTCATTTCCAGCGCTAACATAAGACGCTGTTCCCCCGTCATCGCCCGTTGCACTCGGAGTTGTACGGCTTGCGCTGGAGGGCTTGTATCCGTGACAGGCGCGGTCTAAATGGTAGCATGCACCAAGCGATCCGCCCTCGTCAGCCTGGGTACTTACGCGTCCCTCCGGAACCGTGCAGCGACAAGGCGGCGCGGCGGCTGCTGCCAGAGGTTCTTGCGACTTGTTCCCGTTGCGACGGCATTCCGCGGGGCTACGCTTCAGCCGAAGAGGGATCGTTCTATCGTGCGCAACTACAGTCGATAAGTCCAATCCGGCCACATTGCCAATCTTGATTTATGACTCGATCAGGTCGCCCCGCTCGTTGACTCTTACGCGCTTTGTTGACCTACTTCAACACGGCCCAGATAGACAGGATCTCATTACGAAAACTCAGAGCACACTCAAAACCGCAGTTCCTCGTGGTTGGATGCGCGGCAAGAACGCATGTCTGGCCGTCAAATCGGGGATTAGCAAAGCTTCCTGCGAGCGGCCGCGCTGGCCAGACCATTGGCCTCCGTGTTGTGCTCGCGACGAACGTGGGAGATCGAGAAATCGAGCGACCGGGCCAATTTCCGGCAGAGCCAATTCAGGGAATAGAGCCGCGGACTGCGGCAGCTGTACTCTCCGCTCATCTGCTTGACCATTACTTCGGAATCGGAAAACACGTGAAGCGTCTTGGCCTTAAGCCCCAGGGCACATTGCAGCGCCTCCAGCAGAGCAAGGTACTCGGCGACATTATTGTCCTGGTGTCCGATCCATTTGGCGATTCTGATGGTGCCGTCGGTGGGGCCGTCAATTACTACTCCAATGCCAGAGGGGCCCGGATTCCCGAGAGAGCCGCCATCGATGTAGGCCACGAGATCTGACATTGCGTTGGCGAGGTGATAACAAACTATGCGTGATCTATTTCCCGTCGTCAAGATGCTTACTGGTTCCTCTACATATTCCTGGTAGTTGCGCCGCGCTTTCAGCACCTGTGGATGTTGCTGTGGAAAAACGGGAAAGAATAATCTTCCATTTATTAAGCAGCAACGATTCAATGGGTTGCGTCTCTGGGTTTTGATCCGTCGCAACAGGCCGATTGCACCGAAAACGGGCATTGACAATTTTCGGGCAACTCTCTAGGGTTGCTTCCGTCGACGGCTGAAAGGGTTGGCTTAATTAAACTTTTGCCAGTCCGATGTAGGCTGAGTGATCAGCTCGGAAGGGTAACCCGACGAGCAGCCAGACCCGAAAAAACCGACCGCTCTGCGAGGAGTAGTTGGGGTTTGGGACCGCGAAAGCGGTGATCGCATCAAGGGCTGTGACGGTGCACGTCTCCACGCTGTTGGCTCCCTCGCAGGAGCTGATGGCTAGAGCGTAACCAATGTCACAGCCTTTACCTTTTCCCAGCGCTCTCATTGCCGCAAAGTCTCATTCCCCAGAAAAACATTCTTTCCGCACGCCTTTTTCGTCAGGAATTGTGAAGCACCATTTCAACAGGTGATCTGCGAAGGGGGCGGCAGTCGACCGCGTGGTTCTTCGAGAGCCCGGAGACGCCCGACGTTGTCTGCGATTGCGGCAATCCCCCCACTTCAAGCGGGGATTCGACCCGCCGTAAATGAGAGCGGGCCGCTTTGTACAATGTAGGAGACATGGCGGTCATGATTGAGATGCAGAATACGGGCGATGCCCGAGCTCGCGGGGAGATTGTAGCTGTCATTGAACACGTCCTGAGTGACAGGCCCGGAGAGTGGCGGGTGTCAATTGTCGGGTCTCGCGCAAATGACAATTGGGAAATGAAAGTGGAAGGACCAGAGGGCTTCGAGCGCTCGTACACTTTGGTTGGCGGCGCCGGAGAGCACCAGCCCGCGATCATAGGAAACTTGGTCGTTAAGCTGCTGCCGGCGAGAAAGCCATGATCTGCCATTCCAGCTCGTTATCTCCTCCAAACCCATGCTGACATCGGCACCCTGTGAGGAATAAGCTAAGTTCATTTTTCGAGAGCTGGAACCGGCAATGCGGAAGATTCCGAATTCGACTCGTCGTCTCGACGAGCACATTTCCCGAGCGTTGAACAAGATCAGGAAACCGAGCACCGCGGAAGAAATCACTGAGTTGCTCAATCGTGACCTGGAGATCGAGGACCGACCCTTCGAGACAAAAGAAGTCGCAGAGCGGTTGCGGAACACCGGGGACACAGCGTTGACGCTCTATTGGTCAAGAACGCGTCCCCGCAGGTAGTCCTTCGGGTGTGTCACGGGGCTGATCGTCGAAGATTCCGCCCTGGTTGTCATCGTGAGTAGCGGCCGAGGCGCGTACCCAAACCTTCCTAAGGGATCGGCACAAGAAGAGCCGAGAAGCGGAGGGTCTCCCCGGTCGTTGTTATGTTTCATCTGTTCCGCTTGGCCGCCTTCTATTTCGCCCAACGTACACGCTGGGCAGCAGCGATTCAGCCCTGAAGTCCTGCGGAAAATGTGGGGATTGACGAATCGGAGCGTCTGGGAACTGGGACGATTGGCAAGCGGATTTCCGGATATCGCTCCGTTCTATTTGTTCTCCTGAATCAGGCTCAGGAACCTTTGCACGAGTTCGAATGCCCGCCGCGCGTTCATCGCTTGGGTCTCAGGATCGGGCGAGTCGAAGAATTCGACGACCTGTCTAGGGCCGAAATCCTCCACGCTCGAAAATTTCGCTTGCAGAATTGCTATGGCCTGCTTCACGTCCTTTTCCTCGCCACGCAGTTTCCATGCAGCTGCCAGTTTCTCTAATCCACCCGGATAGTTGTCGAGGCAATAACAGAGGTCGTAGGCGTCCTTCGGTTTGTCCCTCCCCGCCAGGGCGTGTGCCTTCATCACGAGAAAATCCGGCAAGGAAGCGACACGAAGACGTACCTTGTTCTTCGCGCCGTGGATGTTCTGACCAGCAAGTTCAATCTCCACGGGCGCATGGAAAGCGGTGCCGCAACCATCTGCCTGTAAAACACGAAAACCTTCCAGAAGCTTTGGCCGATTCTTCTTCAGCTTTACCTCTTTTGGAGCAAGGAACTCCACTTCCACCTGCACTGGTCCGCCACCGTCACCGAGGTCAACGTCAGTCAGAAGCTGAAAGGATTTTGCTCCAGGGCGATAGCGGCGTGTATTCAGTAAGAGCGTCAGCAATTCGGCGTAGCGGCCATCGCTGAGCTTCTGGGTGTCCAAGGCCAGGTCAACATCTATGCTTCCGACGTGGGCCTCCTCGACTCCCGGAAGCAACAAATCCGGGACCCAGCCGCCAACCACGACAAGGCAATCGTGGAAAGCGGCCAACACCTGACCAAGATCGACGAGCACGCGGCGGGCAGCTTCCGTCTGGCGGGAATCGTATTCGCTTTGATGCCTTGGTTCCTGGTTCATAGCAGCCCGCGTCGACTCCACTCCGGTTTGAGCTTCTGTTCCAGCAACGCCTCGGCTGCCTCTTCGCCGCGTCCGCCGCAGTGGGAGAGGTCGACATAGGTCTGCACCGGGTTCGTACAGGCCATTCTATGATCGCCAACCAATCCGCCATCAGCCAGATAGAAGACGCCGTCGTCATCCGGTATTAGGACGACCACGTTCTCGCCGGACTCTACCGGCTTTGCTTCGATCCGTTGTTCCAGGTTGCTGAGATATTCCCGGCCCACATAAATCCATGTCTTCGGCTGGCGCACGTGGGGTGCTTGAAAATCTGCCGCTGAAAAAGCGGCATACGCCGCGAACCCGCCGGTTTCCAGGCCAAAGTTGGCCAGGGATTCACTTAACCGCTTTCCCTGCAGCAAGGTGAAATAGCCGCGGCGTTCGTTCCGGTCGAAGCGGTAGGCGTCCCGCCAGGCGAATAGGAGTTTGAGCGGATCGCGTAGCCGAAAACCACCCTCCGGCAGTGTTTCAATGAATGCCTCATCCTGGAGGTGCCTGACAACCTTGTTCACCAAGCCAAGACTGGGCTTCGGGATCCGGTTCTTGAACTCTCCGAAATGAGTTTCCATGCCTCTCTGCGTCCAGCGCTTGCCCGCGTTTTCCGGCGCCAGAAGCGCACGAATAATTCGTCCCGCCTCAGGCGTGCTTAGATTCGCAGTTGGTCGAGGCCGGGAATGCACCGGTGCATAGCCATGACGCTCAAGGTGGATTGCATTCGGCACGTCAATATGACAGTTTCCCGCAAGATCGTACCAACTCCAGCCTCTCTGAATGCACAGGTCTGCGACGCGGGACGATACAAATGGCATGGCCAGCACAGGCACGACCACTCGTGGACGTCCGGGAGGGGCAAGCCTCCTCTCGGCTAATACAGGAAAAGTGCTTGGGCGCAATTCGCTCTTGCACACGACACACAGCGCTGCTTTGCCCCCGGGTAGAGGGAGCGTGGCCAGCAGATCAAACCCGGCATCCGGCGTTCCGGCAGCACGCTCTACTTGCCAGTCGTGCAACCAAGCGATGCCGCTCAGCAGCTCCCTGAGTTCCGCACCGAGAGCCTGCTCCAAGGCCGCACCGCCGAGAGCCTTCATGTTCACGATAGGTTGTATGTTCACGACACCGTGAACATAGCATATGTCGTGAACACGAGTCAAACAGGATGCCACTCTTGCCGCTCGGAGATCATGACCTCCTAGCTGAGCACATCCATGCTCGGCGAACCGGGTGTGATGTTTCAGATATTGCGCAGGGCATACATGAAGTGCTAGGCTGGAAAGCGAACAAAAAGCGAATTAGCTTGGAGCCTTCGATGACCCCTTCTCAGACCCTTGCCCCACAATCAAGCACGACCCTCGATGCGGTTGAGGAGATCATGAGAGCGCTGGTTGCACGCTACCGCCGGGACGAAGTGCTGACTTCCGTGCGGCAGATTCCAGCCCGGGAGGCTAAGTTTCGCCCCATGCCGGGCTGGGTGACAAGTGCATTGTCTGAGGCGTACCGCGCGAAGGGAATTCAAGAGCTCTATTCGCACCAGTCCGCCGCCGCCGAGGCAGTGCACAGCGGCCGAAGCGTTGTCGTGGTAACGCCCACGGCGTCAGGCAAGACACTCTGCTACAACTTTCCGGTACTGAATGCAGTCCTGGAGAATCCCGACACCCGTGCTCTTTACCTATTTCCCACCAAAGCACTGGCCCAGGACCAACTTGCCGAATTGCACGACCTTGGGGAACGGCTCGATGACCGCTTTGGAGTGTTCACCTACGATGGTGACACACCGAACGACGCGCGCAAAGCGATCCGGGAGCGCGGCCATATCGTCCTGACGAACCCGGACATGTTGCACACCGGAATCCTGCCGCACCATACCAAATGGATGCGGCTGTTCGAGAACCTGCGCTACATCGTGCTGGATGAATTGCACACCTATCGTGGCGTGTTCGGTAGTCATCTGGCGAATGTGCTGCGGCGCTTGAGACGCGTTGCGCAGTTCTACGGTTCGAGCCCGCAGTTCATCTGCTGTTCCGCCACGATTGCGAATCCCGGAGAGCTGGCTTCGCAGCTGATCGAGGGCGAAGTTGACGTTGTCGACGAGAATGGTGCGCCCGCTGGGGAAAAGCTTTTCGTTTTCTACAATCCACCGATGGTCAACCGAAGCCTTGGAATTCGGCGCAGCTATATCAATGAAGCCACACGCGTAGCCAAGGAGCTGCTTGTCCGTAAGCTGCAGACGATTGTTTTTGCCAATAGCCGGTTACATACAGAGATCCTGCTCACTTACTTGCAGCAGGCGAATCCGCCAAAGGCCGGCCAAGCGGAACCTGTGCGCGGGTATCGCGGGGGTTACTTGCCTCGGGAACGGCGCGAGATTGAACGTGGCCTGCGCGAGGGCCGGATCCGCGGAGTGGTGACCACAAATGCAATGGAGCTGGGGATCGATATTGGATCACTCGACGCTTGTGTGATGGCGGGTTACGCGGGCTCGATTGCTTCCACCTGGCAGCGCGCAGGGCGGGCCGGGCGTCGTAGCGGAACCTCCTGCGCGGTATTCGTTGCGTCTTCTGCGCCGCTCGACCAATTCATCGTGCAGCATCCGGACTACTTTTTTGGCAGTTCGCCCGAGCACGCACACATTCAGCCAGACAACCTTGAGATTCTTGTGAACCACTTGAAGTGTGCAGCGTTCGAGCTGCCACTCTCGCCCGATGAGCGATTCGGCAACGTGGATTTGCCGGAGCTTTGCGAACGACTTGGCGAAGCAGGGTTTCTGCATCGCAGTGGCGGGAATTGGCACTGGGTCCAGGAGGCATATCCGGCGGACACGATCAGTCTGCGTTCGGTGACGTCCGACAATTTCGTGATTATTGATACGACGGGTGAAGAGGATGGTCAGCCGCAGGTGATCGGAGAGGTAGATTTCTCTTCCGCGCTCACGACGGTCCATCCGAAAGCGATCTACATCCATCAGGGGCAGCAGTACCACGTCGCGCGGCTCGATTTCGACAAGCGCAAAGCGTACGTGAAACCGGTCAATGTCGACTATTTCACGGACACTATCCGCTACACCCAGGTACGGGTCCTCGAAATCGCCGAAGAACAGAGCATCCCCGGTCCGGCAGCACGTGCGCATGGCGACGTGCTGGTGCGATCACAGGTCGTCGGATTCAAGAAAATCAAATTCTTCACGAATGAGAACGTGGGCTCCGGAAAGCTTGAGTTGCCGGAGAACGAAATGCACACAACTGCCTTCTGGGTAACACTCGGTCACGGGTTGCTGGCGGCACTGCCCTTCACGCTTTCCGAGCGCCAGAGCGGCATCTTTGGCTTGCTCCATGCCCTTGGGTCCGTGGCAACGCTCTTGCTGATGTGCGACCGTCGCGATCTTGGCACCGCGGTCGGAGAACGGCCACCAAGTGCTGGTATCGACATTGAATGGGAGGACTTCGCGACCACGCAGGATGTTGAGAAGGAATTGTTTGAGCCGAACTTGTACCTGTATGACGCCTATCCGGGAGGGATTGGATTCAGTGAACCGCTCTACCGCATATGTGACGTGCTCTTGACCCGTACACGTGAACTCATCGCGGCCTGTCCGTGTGAGAGCGGATGCCCGTCTTGTGTCGGCCCCGCAGGGGACAAGAACGGGCGCTCCAAGGAAGTGGCTCTTGCGATCCTTGAGGTGCTGTTTTCTCGCGAGACCCGCGTCGCACCCAAGACGAACAAGGAAACTCGGCATGCCAGTTAGCGCGAGTCGCACAACGTTAGATCGCTTTGCCCGGCTGAAGGCGCTGCAGCGTCCGCCGACCTTGCCCCCATCGGGAAATGAGGTCGAACCCGGGCAAAACCGGGTCGAAGAGGAATTCCTCGGGCGCGCGCCGATGGCTGCCATTGGATCGGAAAGGCTTGCGCTGATTCTGGGCGCCTCGGTAAAGCGCAACGGCCACGGCGAGCATCTGTCGGTGCACTGCTGGCATGGTGAACATGCCCCGTGCATTCCAGATGCTGCGGCACTGAAGTTGCTCGCGCCAGATGCTCCGGAAGAAGTTGTCGACGCCGAGCAGTGGCTTTTTCTCGATACGGAGACAACGGGACTGATGGGCGGCACGGGAACGTATCCGTTTCTGGTTGGCCTGGCATGGTGGGAAGGTGGAGGCCTTAAGGTCGAGCAGTTGTTCATGCGCGAGTACAGCGAAGAGCGTTCGCTGCTGGCGGCGCTTGCCGAGCGGTTGGCAGAACGGACGGTGCTAGTCACGTTTAACGGAAAATCGTTCGACTGGCCGCTGCTCGAAACACGGTATCGGATGACGCGGACCATTCCTCCGCCGGCGCCGCGGGCCCATCTCGACTTTCTTCATCCAGCCCGGAATCTCTGGCGCCTGCGGCTAGGCTCCGTAAGATTGTCGCAACTCGAACGTCACGTGCTCGGATGGGACCGAGGCGCAGATCTAGTCTCCGAGCTGATCCCGAGAATCTATCTCGATTTTGTGCGCGGTGGGCGTGCAGAGCCGCTGGTCCCTGTCTTTCACCACAACCAGATGGACCTGCGCGGACTTGCCGGACTCTCGGGCCGCATTCTGACACTCCTTGGTGAGGAAGCGACCAGCCGGGATGGACTGGAGCTCTATGGCGTATCCCGCATCTGCGAGCGACGTGGTGAGATGAAGCGTGCGCGCAATCTGTACGAAGAGGCGATTGCCTCGGCGCTGCCGGCGGGAACCGATCGTGCTGCCCGTACGGCGCTGGCACGACTGGCAAAGCGCGACGGGGACCTGGCATTCGCGCGGGAGCTCTGGGAAAGCACGCGGGGAAACTCTCGCGCGGGGTACGAAGCTTACGAACAGCTGGCGATCTACTTTGAGCACGAAGCCAGAGAGCCGTGGCAGGCGCTCGCGATCGCGCGTGAAGCGCTCGCCGAGCTCCGTCGCGCGAACCAGGTAGGCACGATTGCGCCAACCGCGTATCGCAGAACCAAGGCGCGGTTCGAGCATCGGCTGACGCGCCTCGAACGTAAGGCGGGACAGACCTTCCTCGACAGGTCTGACGCTTAGCCTTGGGGTCGCCCGTTCTTGGTGAATGGCAACCGCTCAGAATCAAACTGGTGAACACTACAGAATGGATGAAGGACGCAAACGCGTGCTGGCCATTGTGGCCGGGATCCTGGTGGCGCGCGACGACGAGGAATGCTGTCGTCCAGCGGACTCGTCCAGATTCAGAGACGACTCTTCTCGTAGAGGTACTCTTCGATGAATGCAATCCTTCAGTTTCTTGCCAGACCGACAGAAAGCTCCCGTAGCATACTGCTCGTTCGTATTGCGGTAGGGCTCATCTTCTTTACACAGGGCATTCTGAAGTACATCGACCCCAACATGGGAGTGGTTCGCTTTACAAGAATCGGATTTCCACACCCGTACTTCACGGCCCATTTTGTCGGGACCTTCGAGATTCTGTGCGGCCTCCTAGTACTGCCAGGGCTGTGGACGAGGCTCGCATCCATTCCGCTGCTGATCGTGATCACGACCGCCATTGCGACTACAAAGGTCCCGGAGTTGTTTCGTGCTAACCAAGGTTTCTGGTACATGGTTAGCAGCCCGTGGTGCAAGTCTGGATTCCGGAACGGAAAAGGATTGGGTGATCCACAGGGATTGTTCGTAGACTTCAGGCATGGCGATGGGGACGCGCAAGCAGCGGGAGAAGCAAGAGGAGATTTGGATCGCGCAGCAGGAGTTGGCATCGGCTCCGGGGCATCCGTTTTATCAGCGTTTGAATGAGTTGTTGGAGGCCGAGGGCTTCGACGAGTTTGTCGAGAAGCGGTGCGCGAAGTTCTATGCGGAGAAGTACGGGCGTCCGTCGCTGACGCCGGGCATCTATTTCCGCTCGCTGCTGATCGGGTATTTCGAGGGCCTCGGGGCGGAACGCGGGATAGCCTGGCGGCTGGCGGACTCGCTGGCGTTGCGGCGTTTTGTGGGCATCGGGCTGGACGAGTACACGCCGGATCACTCGACGATTTCGCGGACGCGGCGGCTGATCGATCTGGACACGCATCGCGAGGTGTTCGGCTGGGTGCTGGGCGTGCTGGCGGATCGTGGGCTGCTGAACGGTCAGCGGGTCGCCATCGATGCGACGACGCTGGAGGCGAACGCGGCGATGCGTTCGATTGTGCGGCGAGACACGGGGGAGAGTTACGAGGAGTTTCTGCGCGGGCTGGCGAAGGCGTCGGGGATCGAAACGCCGACGCGGGAAGACCTGGCGCGGTTGGACCGCAAGCGCAAGAAGCGGATGTCGAACAAGGAGTGGAAGAGTCCGGCGGACGGGGATGCGCGGATCGCGAAGATGAAGGATGGGCGCACGCATTTGGCGCACAAGGCCGAGCACGCGGTGGATATGGACACGGGCGCGGTGCTGGCGGTGACGCTGCAAGGCGCGGATCAGGGCGACACGGCGACGCTGGATGAAACGTTGAGCGAGGCCGGGATGGCAGTGGCGGAGCAGGTGGGGCGCGAGGCGGAGTTGCGGCCCGACGAAGAGCCGAAGGTGAACGTCAACGGGATCGAAGAGACGGTAACCGACAAGGGCTATCACAGCGGCGCGGTGGTCGAGCGGATGAAGGCGTACGGGGTGCGCAGCTACATTCCGGAGAAGAAGCAGAAGGGGCGGAGGAACTGGGCGGGCAAAGCGGCCGAGCAGCAAGCGGTGTACGCGAACCGGCGGCGGGTGCAGGGCAGCTACGGCAAGAGTTTATTGCGGCGGCGGGGCGAGTTGGTGGAGCGCAGCTTCGCGCACTGCTACGAGACGGGTGGGATGAGGCGCTGCCACTTGCGCGGACGGGAAAACATTTTGAAGCGGCAGTTGGTTCATGTCGGCGCGTTCAATCTGAGCTTGATTTTGCGGAAACTGTTGGGTGCAGGCACGCCGCGGGAGTGGAAGAACCTGCGTTCGGCGGCGGTTCGGCTTGTTTTGTTCGTGTTTCAACGCAGGAACACGCTGAACCCGTCCGGCAGAAGCCGCCACACGAGTTTCCGCCCCATCAACTTAGTCCGGCCGCTCTGCCGCTCCCCCAGAATTGTCAGCACTTGCACCACGGGCTGTTAGCGACGCACGAACCGATTTCGCCATGTTCTGCTGCCTAGTTTTCCTTATCTCAGTAGGTGGCGGGAGTTGGTCTCTTGATGCAAGGCTTGCCCAGCATACATGAACTGATTGCTCATTGTCGGCGCCGTTGTTGGAATCAAGGAGGCCCGATGAAGGAATTGTCCCAATCCAGGCGCCGGTTTCTGAAAGTAGTGGGTTCTAACGACCGGTGGGGTTTTGCTTTCGTCCAGCAAGTTCGTTGCTGAATCCGGCCTACCGCCGCAGAGCGCCGACTCACCCGCTTCCTCGTCGGAGTCGGCTTTCGCGACTACACGCTGCAAATCATCCTGCGGAAGCGGAGGGAGTATTATGCGGATAACTATATGAAGTTAATGAAAACGGAGTGGAGCAATGCCTGAGTCCATTGACTGGCCGCCGCCGCGTCCGCCGCGGCGTCGCCGCCGCCGCGTCCTCCTCATTATGGCCGTCCTTGTCGGCATCGTCTTCGGCGGTCGGAGCGCGTTGTCGTATTACGTGGACGTGCTCTGGTTCGGGTCGCTCGGCTACGGGGATGTGTTCTGGAAAACACTGAGCCTTAAGTGGGGAATCTTCGCGGCTTTTGCAGCGGCCACATTTCTCATTCTGTACGGATCGTTCCTGGCCCTGAAGCGGGCGCATCTCCCCGATTTGCCGAGCGGTCACACGATTCTCATCGGCGGACAGCCGGTGAAGCTGCCGGTTGAGCCCGTCCTGCACCTCATCGCGCTCGGCGTTTCGCTCGCCATTGCCGCTGCAACTGGCGCCGGTATGATGGTGGAGTGGCCGACGCTTGCGCTTTTCTGGTACGCACCCCGCACCGCTGGTAGCGTCAGCGTGTTTGACCCGATTTTTGGCAAGTCGCTGAGCTTCTTTCTTTTCACGTTGCCCGCGTGGCAGTTGATCGCCGGCTGGCTGCTTACGCTGGCTGTGATTGCTTGTATACTCGCCGCTTTCTTCATCCTCATCACGGGCGGAAGCCGTGTGCTTTCCGGGCATCTCAGCCGCTACGTCGCATTACCTTGGCGCGGGCTCTCCATCACGTTTGCGTTCCTGTTGCTGATCGTCGCGATGCGTGTGTATATCAGCCGCTTCGAGCTATTGCTCGACGATCATACGATTTTCGGGGGTGTGACCTACACGGACGCGCACATTAGGGTCACGGGGATGCTCATCGTCTGCGCGGCGCTGGTTCTGGGTGCGGTGATCGCCGTCATCAACGCTGTGCGGGCGCCACGCGGGCGCTGGCTGATCGCGGCGATCCTTCCGGCGGCGATCTGTTATGTCGCCCTGCAAGGAGTCGCCTGGTACGTCAGCAGCTTTATTGTCAAACCGAACGAGCTGGTTCGGGAGAAGCCCTACATTGTCTACAACACGGACTTGACGCGGCAGGCCTACGGATTGAACCGGGTCTCGCAGCGCGAGTTTCCCGCGGAGACGACAGTCGAGGCGACTGATCCAGCGAACAATCAGGCTACGCTGCAGAACATCCGTCTGTGGGACTGGCATGCACTCCAGGACACGTTGCGTCAGATTCAGGAAATCCGAACTTACTACGACTTTCCCGACATCGATATTGATCGATATGACATTGACGGCACGACTCGCGAGGTGATGCTCGCGGCGCGCGAGTTGAACGTCGACAAGCTCCCGGAGAGCAGCCGCAACTGGATTAACGACAAGCTGATCTACACGCACGGCTACGGCATCACGATGAACCCAGTCAATGGGTTCACGCCGGAAGGGCTGCCCACGCTGCTTCTGAGCAATATGCCCGTCCAGAGCACGGTGCGTGGTCTAAGCGTGACGCGTCCAGAGATTTATTTCGGCGAGTTGACCAATACCGACGTGTACGTGAAAACACGGCAGAAGGAATTCAACTACCCGCAAGGCGCGAGCAACAGCCTTACTTCATACGAGGGCAACGGGGGCATCGTGCTCGGCGGTTTTCTGCGCCGCATCGTGATCGCGCTCGACCGCGGCGACCTGGCGAAGCTGCCGTTCAGCGATGACGTGAACAAGGATAGCCGGCTGCTGATGCGGCGCAACCTGCGCGATCGTGTATCGGCATTAGCGCCGTTCCTCACCTACGAGCCAGATCCGTATATCGTGCTCGGAGACGATGGCCAGCTGTCGTGGATCATGGATGCGTTCACGCTTTCAGACAGCTATCCGTACTCGAGCCATTATCGTCTCGACAACAATCCGATTAACTACATGCGGAACAGCGTTAAGGTGGTCATCGACGCCTACGACGGTACGACAACGTTTTATGTGTTTGATACGGAAGATCCGATCATTGCAGCCTACCGCCGCATCTTTCCGGACCTGTTCAAGGATGCGGCCATGATGTCGCCCGGGCTGCGCAAACACGTGCGCTACCCTGAGTTGTTGCTCAAACTGCAGGCGGAAGTGTACGGTCTGTATCACATGACGGATGCGGAAGCGTTCTACAACCGTGAAGATCTTTGGACGGTCGCCACCGAAGTCGGCATGGGCGAGGGAGGACAGCAAACAACACAGGCGATGCAGCCGAATTTCGTGCTGATGAAACTGCCGGGCGAAACGGGCGTGGAGTTCGTGGAGATTCTGCCCTTCACGCCGTCTAACCGGAATAATCTGATTGGCTGGATTGCCGGGCGCAGCGACGGCGCACAATACGGTACGTCGGTGGTGTACAACTTTCCCAAAACCAAGCTGGTCGACGGACCGCTGCAAGTCGAGGCGCGAATCGATCAGAACGCGCAGCTTTCCGGACAATTGACGCTGTGGAATCAGCAAGGTTCGCACGTGCGGCGTGGCGCTCTGCTGGTGATTCCGTCCGGGCGTGCGCTGCTGTATGCGGAGCCGATTTACCTGCAGGCCGAGCGGAGTCCGATGCCGGAGTTGCGTCTGGTCGTGCTCGCGCTGCAGGATCGGCTTGCGTACGGACCAACCTTCGAGTCGGCGATGGCGGCTCTTTTTGGCGGAGCGGTCTCGTCGATGAGCGCGGCGGCTGTCCCGGCGGAACAGGTGCGAGGCGCACCGGCATCCGCCGCGTCGCCCCAACCCGCAGCGGATCTCAACGCGCTCATCGCGGAAGCCGCCAAAGACCTTGCCGACTACCAGCGCCTGACGGCGGAAGGGAAGCTCGGCGAGGCTGGACAGAAGCTTGAACAGTTGAAGCGCGCACTCGACAAACTGAACACGCGTCAAAGATAGTCTCGCTGCAGGGCTGCGCTCCGGCCTCTCGAATGAACAACCGACCTAGTTTTACGGTTCGTCGCGATAGAGGCTGATTTGCGGCGTAGCGCCTTCCATCAGCTTTGCGCGAAACATCCCTGGAGTGTTGAAGCTCCAGGCTAGCTGACCGTCGGGCGTAAGCGCGATGACGCCTCCGTCGCCATGGATCGCGGAGAGATCCTTTTGCACGACCTCGTCGGCGGCCGCCTGCAAAGTCATGCCCTTGTACTGCACGAGAGCGCAGATGGTGCGCGCCACGGTGAGCCGGATGAAATACTCGCCCGTGCCCGTTGCCGAAACGGCACACGACTGATTCGAAGCGTAGGTCCCCGCGCCGATGATGGGGGAGTCGCCGACTCGGTTCCAGCGCTTGGCCGTGATGCCACCGGTCGAGGTACCGGCCGCAATGTTGCCACGGCGGTCGAGAGCAACGACACCGACCGTGCCGTACTTGTGCATGTCAGTCCTTTCCAAGGCGGCGATGGGCTTGGCCGGAGGCGCGGGCGCACCCTCGGGGCGCGGAGGAATCGGCGAGCCGTCCTTTTCGAGCTCGCGGACAAGCTGCTGCCAGCGGTGCTCGGTGAAGAAGAAGCTGGGCGGCACCTGTTCGAGATGCACGTGTGCGGCAAAGTCATCGGCGCCGGAGCCGATCAGCATGACGTGGGGCGACTGCTCCATGACCGCGCGGGCGAGCGAGATGGGGTGGCGCGTGCGCTGTACGTCGGCAACCGAGCCGGCCCGCATCGTCTCGCCATCCATGATCGCCGCATCGAGCTGGTTAGTGCCGTCCGCCGCGAAAACCGCGCCACGTCCGGCGTTGAACGACGGATTATCTTCGAGCAGCTTAATGGCGGCTTCGACAGCATCAAGCGCAGAACCTCCTTTATCAAGCACGTTGGCAGCGGCGGTGAGCGCATCCTTGAGGCCGGCGCGGTAGTTGGCCTCGGCTTCGGGAGTCATAGAGGAGCGCTCAATGACTCCGGCGCCGCCGTGCAGCACCAGCGCCCACTTGTGCGGTGCGGAGGCGGGCTGCGGAAAAGCCGCGGGAGCACTCTGGGCCAGGGCTGCGCAGGACAGGGCACAGGCAAGACCGACGGAGGCGAGCGAGAGTTTGCGAGTGAGCAAGTTCATAAAACTCCTTGGAGCGGTATGACGCGGGGCCCGATGATTGACTCAGGCGAAAAGGGCGGCTTCGGGGCGTCCAGCCTCCGCCGCACTATTTCCGGTACACGATGCCATTCTTCATGACGAAGCTGACGCGCTGGAGCACGGAGATGTCCTGCAGCGGATCGCCGGGGACTGCGATCACATCGGCGTAGAAGCCGGGCTTGAGCTGGCCGATTACGTCCTGCTGTCCGAGGAGACGCGCACCGTTCAACAGGCTGGCGCGGAGCACATCGGCGGCGGGCATTCCGTACTTCACCATCAACTCAAACTCACGCGCCTGGGTACCGTGCGGAAAGGGGCCGACATCGGAGCCTACCGCCATGGGGACGCCTGCCGCTAGTTGCTTGCGGAACTCGGCGGCATGGAAGGCCAGCATAGCGCGCTCATGCTCGGCAACGGAGGGCGAGTCGGCATGGGCAGCAAAGTACTCGGAGATGGCAAAGGTGGGCACGGCGTAGATCTGCTTCTCGCGCATGATGCGCATGGTTTCTGGGCTGAGCTGGTCGGCGTGATCGATGGAGGCGACACCGGCCTGGGCTGCGTAGAGAGCTCCAGGTTCCCCGGTGCAATGAACGCCCACGCGCTTGCCCACGCGCGCCGTTTCCTGTACGGCGGCTTCGAGCTGGGTCGCGGTGTACTGGTAGGGCGTGGTGAATTTGCCATCGGCGAAGTGGTCGGCACCCGTTTGATAAATCTTGATGAAGTCCGCGCCCTCCTTGAGCTGCTGCCGTATGACGGAGACCAGTTCGCCGGCATTGTTGGCGTAGGTGGCATTGGATGAAATGTGTTCGGCGGGATTGAAGTGGATTGCGTCTTCATGGCCCCCGAGAATGCTGATGGCGTTGCCGCTGACGCTCATGCGCGGGCCGGGAATCAGTCCGGAGTCGATGGCATTGCGCACGGCGGAGTCCGCCGATCCGGCGCCCTCGGTTCCCATATCGCGCTCGGCCGTGAAACCCGCCATCAGATCCTCGCGGGCCGCGATTTCGGCGAGGATCGTGCGCTCGGGCACGGATTCGACGACGGTCTGCGAGTCTTCGGCTCCAGGATGGAGAAAAAGATGGACGTGGACGTCGATGAGCCCGGGCATCAGAATTGCCGCGCCCAGATCGATCACAGTGGCGCCGCCGGGATGACCGACCGAGGAACCAGCTTCAACAATGCGATTGCCGCGTACGAGCACCTCGCCAGGGCTGACGAGGGTGCCATGCTCCACATCGAAGATGTGGGTGGCATGGAGCACGATGGTATCGCTAGCGGGAATGGCGGCGGGAGCGGCGGGAGATTGAGCCTGGAGTGCATATACCATGGCAAGAGCGAGGATGAAGACGAACGCAGTGGCGGCGGAACGCAGGGATCGCAACATGCGCCAAATACTAGCACGCTGGCCATCAGCCCATCCTCACTCGTAGTACAACGGTCATGAACAATCTCGAGAAGTTGCACTCCTAACGCGAATTGCGGACAATGGCCTCAGAATTCACCAAGTTGTTCGCAGTGCTTTCCACCAGTACACTCTTTGTGGCGAGGTGCCGTCTATGAGAACGCTGGGCAGGCTTCTTGGTTTTGGGCTGTGCAGTTCGTGGACGGTAAGTTTCCTACTTGGCATTGTGGCCTGTCTCTCCGTTGTGCCTGGTGCTTTGTTGTTCCCCGAAACATCAGCGGCGCAGACTGTTACGCCGCCGCAGTACCCCGCCTTACCAAGTGAAACACCCACCAAAATCCAGCCCGTCACCGATAGTTTCGATTACGTCAGGCGTGAGGTCATGATCCCCATGCGCGACGGAATCAAGCTACACACGGTCATTATTGTGCCCAAGGGCGCAAAAGGCGCGCCCATTCTGTTAACGCGTACTCCGTACGATGCGAGCGGACTTACGAGTCACGCCGAGAGCTCGCATCTCGGTCCCATCCTGCAGGGGTATGACAACGCAACCGACGTGATCGTCGAAGGCGGCTACATTCGAGTCGTCCAGGATGTGCGCGGCAAGTATGGCTCCGAGGGCGACTACGTAATGAACCGGCCGCTGCATGGGCCGCAAAACCCGACCCCCGTCGATCACGCCACGGACACCTACGACACCATCGACTGGCTGGTGAAGAATATTCCGGAAACGAATGGTAAAGTCGGCATCCTCGGCATTTCCTATGACGGCTTTCTGCCCCTGATGGCGCTCGTCAACCCGCACCCGGCGCTCAAGGTTGCGGTGCCGATGAATCCTATGGTCGATGGCTGGATGGGCGATGACTGGTTCCACAACGGCGCCTTCCGCGAACAGGGCATGCCCTACATCTATGAGCAGGAGGCGACGCGAAAGTCCGACGTCAAATGGTGGAAGAGCTACTTTGACGATTACGACATGTTCATGCAAGCGGGATCAGCGGGCGAACTCGGGCGTCTCCACGGTTTGGAGCAGGTCGGCTTCTGGCGGAAGATCCTGGAGCACCCCAGCTACGACGCCTACTGGCGCGACCAGGCGGTGGACCGCCTATTGGCCGCTGAGCCGCTCAAGGTACCGGTGATGCTGGTGCACAGCCTCTGGGACCAAGAGGACATCTACGGGGCCATCGCCGTCTACAAGGCAATCAAGCCCAAAGACACAAATAACGACAAGGTGTTCCTGGTGCTGGGTCCCTGGTATCACGCCCAGGAAATCGGCGACGCCAGCACGCTCGGCCCCTTGAAATTCGGCAGCGATACCGCGCTCTATTTTCGGAGGGAGATTCTTCGGCCATTTCTGGATCAGTATCTGAAAGACGGCGCACCGAAAACCGACGTCGCACCTGTCTCCGCCTTCGAAACCGGCACTAACAAGTGGCTGCGCCTGCCAGCATGGCCGGCTGGATGCGCGACTGGCTGCGGCGTAAGGCCGACGCCGCTCTATCTGAATGCGGGTTTGAAGTTAAGCTTTGCCACGCCCACCCCCGCCGATGCGGCATTCGATGAGTATGTTTCCGATCCGTCGAGGCCCGTGCCCTTCCGCGCCCGTCCTATTGATGAGGCTTCTTGGTCGAGATGGCTGGTGGACGACCAGCGCGAAGCATCCGGGCGCCCCGATGTTGTGGCGTTCGTCTCTGACGTTTTGACCACGCCGCTGAAGATCAGTGGCCAGCCTATCGCCAATTTGGTCGCCTCCACCAGCGGCACAGACTCTGACTGGGTCGTGAAGGTGATCGACCTCTATCCCGATGAGGCGGCGAACCAACCGGGCCTCGGTGGCTATCAGCTGATGATCTCGGCCGACATTTTCCGCGGCCGCTATCGCGAGAGCTTGGAAACGGCAAAGCCGATCGCTGCCGACAAGCCGCTTCTGTACCGCTTCGCCCTGCCCACCGCGAACCATGTCTTCCAGCCCGGCCACCGGATCATGGTCCAAATCCAGTCGAGTTGGTTCCCGTTGTACGACCGCAATCCGCAGACGTTCGTCCCCAACATCTTCTGGGCCAAGCCAGCGGATTACCGCAAGGCCGAACAGCGTGTCTACCACACGCCCGACCAGGCCAGCTTCATCGAGCTACCTCTGGTCGCGGTGCCTTGAGGCGAGTTTCGGACGAGTCCCCTGTGGGTAGGTGGCTACGCCAGCAGCCCCTCATCATTATTGTTGCTCGCCTGATCAGGGGCTGACCCTCTAGGCTAGTTGACAAAATCCTAAGGCGACGAAGGTCGGGGCGTTCATCCCGTACGCGAAAACGATAAACGGCTGTCATTTTGCGGGTCGGTACGTCTGAGACGGGTGTCAGGAGCCCTGCGGGGGTATCTCGCTGTCGGATGTGGGCAAAAACGGCGGGAATCGGCACTTTAGATGGGTATGTGACCGCTGTAGAACGGGAAAGACCCGCCAACCCCATCAAACGCGCACACCTGAGCAGCGGCAGGCCGTGATTGACCGATTGGCGGCAGCGAGACGGGATAGGACCACTGTACAAGTACAACGGAAGGAAGATGTAGAAATAGGCAATGCAGTTGCGGCAGTAACCGCGGACGTAAATCCAAGTAAGGAGGTATATGGAATCATGTAACTCTAAAAGCAGTACAGTGCCATTATCGCTGGCAGACCGAATTGAACGAATGGAGCGCGCTCTGACGGCAAACGAACTCGCAGAAATGTTGACAGTCTCAAGAATCACTATTTTCAAGCAAGCCAAGGCAGGCCGCATCCCATCATTTCATGTCGGAACGTGCGTGCGCTTTGACCCTCGCTCTGTTGCCCAGTGGCTGCGAAGGAACTAGACCTGGCTTCGACCACTCGGAACCTCAGAATTCTACGCCACCGATATACGCGCAGGCCGACACCGCCCGCATCCCCGGTCATCCGTCTTGCGTACGATTGATAAGGTATTCGGGAATTACTTTTTCAGAGACACGCCCTTCAGATTGCTGTTGCAGGACGGATTCTCTTATCCACGCTTCAGCATCTGCTGAACCGTCGGCCGCGACCGTTCTTCAGCCGCTGGTTCGAGACGTGGAGAAGTCGCAATGAAGGGGTGAGGCCATGAACTTTTGGAAGCGGTTTTTCGGACGAGGTTGCTCGCATCGCTTCACCTGGCCACGGATTGACGCTGATGGTCGTCACTATCAGATATGCCCACGGTGCGGAACTGCTTACGAATATGACTGGAGAATGATGCGACGGACGGATCGTTTGCTGGTGACGAACGGGCAACACCCTCTCTCTTCGACGCAGACGCGATCACCGGGAACTGTCGATTGTGTGGCTCAACGAGTACCAGAGCTTCGACCAGGCCGAACTGAGCATCGCCCGCTGGATCGAGGAGTACAATCACGACCGTCCGCATCGCGGACTCCACGGACGAACCCCGCACGATGCTCGTGCCCAGTTCGCCCAAACCCTTACTTCAAACACGGCCCCTTGTGTCCAGTTCTGAGGGGTGCACTACAGTCGCAGGAGATTGGTCTTGATCAGAAATCTTCATGGAAGCTTTGACACTGTGAAGCAACACCTATATATTTTTTGTAACGCGCTCAGTAGTCCGTTCGGTGTTGCTCTCGCAGATTCGGCCCGCAGTGCAACCTTTGCGCTTCACGGCTCTGCAGAGTTCTTTTGTCGGAGAACTCCTACATGTCTGACATGACCTTCACAGAGGCAACTCCATCGCGATCAGTGTCGGCTCCTTCTGTGGAGCGGTCTGAACTACCTCATACCAGGATTGAACCGAGTAAAGGCTGGATCTCGCTTGGCCTCCGGGATCTGTGGCAGTATCGAGAGTTGCTGTTTTTTCTAGCTTGGCGCGATATCAAGGTTCGTTACAAGCAGACGGCCTTAGGGGCAGCCTGGGCGGTCATTCAGCCGCTGTTTACCATGCTGGTGTTTACGCTCTTCTTTGGACGGTTGGCAAAGGTCCCGTCCGATGGAATTCCGTATCCTTTATTCAGCTACACTGCCCTTCTGCCCTGGCAATTGTTTGCCTATGCGCTTACGGAATCCAGCAACAGCGTTGTCGCTAACGAGCGTCTCATCACAAAGGTCTATTTCCCCAGGCTAGTCGTTCCACTCGCCAGCATCCTCGCGGGCTTGGTCGACTTTGTCATCGCCTTTACCCTGGTCATCGGCATGATGGTTTGGTATGGGGTGAGGCCCACCTGGGCGGTTTTGACCCTGCCCTTTTTTGTGATTTTCACTATGGCGACTGCCCTTGGAGTTGGATTGTGGCTCTCCGCGCTGAACGTGCAGTACCGCGATGTGCGCTACACTTTGACTTTTATCGTACAGTTTTGGCTGATTGCCTCTCCGGTCGCCTACTCCAGCACATTGGTTCCTGCGCGGTGGCGGCCCTTTTATGGTCTCAACCCCATGGCTGGCGTCATCGAAGGTTTCCGTTGGGCGTTGTTGGGCAAGGCGCAAGCACCCGGCACGATGCTGTGGGTCTCGGTGGCGGTCGTAGCTGTCGTCCTTGTAGGCGGTCTCTATTACTATCGTCGCATGGAGAAGACCTTCGCGGATTTGGTCTAACCAAACTAATGACTGATGTAGCCATTCGTTGCGAGGGACTCGCAAAGCAGTACCGGATCGGGGAACGGGAGTCTTACAAGGCGCTCCGTGATGTCGTCACGGACGCCTTCGCTTCGCCCTTTCGCCGCCTGCGCTCCGCTCTGCGGCATTCCTCGAACGGCAGCGCCGGCAGCGAGAAGCCGAACATCTGGGCACTGAAAGACGTCTCTTTCGAGATCAAGCGCGGAGAAGTGGTCGGCATCATCGGCCGCAACGGGGCAGGGAAGAGCACGCTGCTCAAAATCCTCTCCCGCATCACCGAGCCGACCCACGGCCATGCCGACATCTGGGGACGCGTCGGCTCGCTCCTAGAGGTCGGTACCGGCTTCCATCCCGAGCTGACCGGGCGCGATAACATCTTCCTAAACGGCGCCATCCTGGGCATGAGGAGAGCCGAGATCGTGCGCAAGTTCGACGAGATCGTGGCCTTCGCCGAACTTGAAAAGTTTATTGACACTCCGGTTAAGCGCTATTCCAGTGGAATGTACGTGAGGCTGGCGTTCTCGGTGGCGGCGCATCTGGAGCCAGAGATTCTATTAGTGGATGAAGTGTTAGCAGTGGGTGATGCGTCTTTTCAGAAGAAATGTCTCGGCAAAATGGGACAAGTCTCGCGTGAAGGTCGGACCATCCTGTTTGTGAGTCACAACATGGCGGCGGTGAAGGCCTTGTGCCGTAAAGCGGTCCTGATAAGCGATGGTGCCGTCGCCGCCTCTGGCATGGTCGCTGATGTCGTCGACGATTATTTGTTGGGCACTGCGCCCGGCGTAGGTGTTCGGGAATGGCGGGATTCGGCAACCGCCCCGGGCAATGAAAGCGTCCATGTCTCTTACGTACGAATAATCCCTCCGGAAGGTGAAGCGACGATCACTATTGATACGGGCGTTTTGATTGAGATCGGTTTTGATAACTTGCGGGCGGATATCAATCTTGACTGCACGGTTTACCTAAGTAGTAGCGACGGTATTCTTATTTTTGAATCGGGGCACATTATTAGTTCGGATGGTGACTCCCGCCATGGGTCCTATCATTTAACAGGCAGAATACCGGCGCATTTGCTCAATGCGGGGCGCTACTCCTTAAGCGTGCAATTCGGCAAGGATCAGCGGTATGTCCTGTTTCGCATGGATGACGCTGTCTTCTTTGAAGTAGAGAACACTTCGACTGGGAGGGGTGCGAACATGGGAGTTGCGCCGGGCATTATCCGACCGATGCTATCGTGGCGACATTCCTTCGAAGAAAAATGTTCGCTGGTTAAACCGACATGAACAAATTGCGTCCATAGCAGCTACTGTTCACTCCGCCCTCATGAAGAGTGAGTTCTGCACGGCATGTAAAGCAGGTGGTATCCTCGTTAGTTGCGGAGAATCCGTTCAGAATTAGACGCCATAGCTTTAGAATAGTCCCGAATATGGCATCAGAATGGGGAGATTAACATGCATCTAGTCACCTCCGAGCGAAAGCGGCTCGATGAAATTGCCTCCGACAGTTGGTACGCCAAAGGAGCTTGTGCAGCATCGGTAGCGTATTCATTCAGAATCTTTCGGCGCCACTTCCGTGGCCGTCGTTGCTTGGAGATGGGTCCAGCGGAAGGCCTGATGAGTGAACATCTCTATGAGCACTTCTCTGAGCTTACGTTGGTGGAGGGCGCAGAGAAGTTCGTTCGCGCGTTGCGTGACAGATATCCCAAGGCTAAGGTTCATTGTTCTCTGTTTGAGGAGTTTTCGGCTCCTGAAAGATTCGATACGATCGTATTTGGACATGTTCTGGAACACGTAGATGAGCCCACGACGATTTTGGCTCGCGCTAAGCAGTGGCTCGTGGATGACGGGGTGATCGTTGCAGCCGTCCCGAATGCCCGCAGTCTCCATCGACAAGCCGCAGTCATTATGGGCTTGTTGAAAGAGGAACACGAGCTGAACGACATGGATCGGCATCACGGACATCGTCGCGTTTATGATCCAGAATCACTGCGGGCTGATTTCCAAAGAGCTGGCCTGCATGTTGATATCTTCGGGGGCTACTGGATGAAGCCACTTTCCAACGCGCAGATAGAGGCCTCGTGGACGCCCGAGATGATGGAAGCTTTCATGGCGCTTGGCGAACGCTATCCGGATATCGCGGGAGAGATTTACGTGGTGGCGACACGAGGCACTTAGTCCTTCTCGATCATTTCAATTAAGAGGAGATTGGGTAGCATCACGAAGGCGACGTGCCGGCCGCCGAAAGCGACGGCCGGCGTAGGTGGCAACATCAATTTGGCACGATGTTTGCGCATACGGTCGAGTTCAGCGGATAAGTCCGTCGCCAAAAAGGCGAGGTGGTAAAGCTTAATTCCCCGCTCGAGCCAAGACGTCACAGGACTCCGGTCGCCGTACGGGACCACCAACTCCAGGCGTGGCGCTCCGGCATCAGCCGCGACCATAAATTGACCTCGCATGCCGAGCCGGTCATCGGCCCATTCTTCTCCCTCGAGACAATAACCGAGCAAATCCAGCTCCTCGCGCTCTGCGCCATGCGTTAGCGCGTCGGGGTGGCAAGCGACGCCGATGTGGTGGAACGTGAGCCTATCGCCGTGCATGACTTGCCAGTCGGGAAACGGTGGAATAGTGCCGGGCGCGGAGCACAGGCCATTCGGCAGCCGTAATGCGATGTTCGATCGCAGACTTAGGTTCACCGCGTATGACAGAGTGCTGTTCCATTACGGCTACTCGGCATGCGCCAAAGTTGTCGTGGAACGAAACGACTCCGCGGTTTTCGGCCAGAGTCCGGCTACACAGGCTTGCGAGTCGCAACTTGGAAAAACCGGCTTCGTAGATAAGCCATGCGCTCTCTAGCGCCGCCATGGAACCTCGCTTCAAGATCCAGTGCCCCCATTCGGCGCAACTTGACTCTGAAGCCACATTGTACAACCCTATCGTACCCTGGGGTTCGGCGGAATCGGCATCCTCCACAATGAAATAGTAGTCGCCGGGACGCAGGAAATAACGCTCGAGCCATGCGACCTGATCCTCAATTCGGGGAGAAATTTCGTGGATGAAACGGTTCAGGAGCGGATCCGTCCGCAGCGCCACAATGAAAGGCGCATCTTCTAGCGTGACTGGACGCAAGCGGTAGCGCACACAGGTAAGGCTTATACTATGCCGCACTCTTCTCCTCAATCGCATGCACGATCTCGTCAACGCTGCGCAACGCCGCCATTTCTTCCTCTCTGAATTGGACACCAAAACGGTCCTCAAGCATGAAGATGAGCTCGACATGCTTGAGCGAGTCCCAAGTTGGCTCGGAGTCGCGCGTAACCGATTCGGTGAGCGCAATCTGGCGTCCTACGCTGATGCTCAGTAACTCGGCCACCGCCCCCCGAATTTGGAATCGAGTCATCTTGCCGTGTGCTCCCATTTACTGGCGATCGGTGCTGTCAAATGTTTGTTGCGTTGAGGAATCGCCTCCCAAGCGACGGTGACAGCACCTTCGTTTGCGATATCTTGCACTCCTGTAAAGCTCATCAACCACATGCGCGCCGGCACATTGCGTGGTCCCTCGCGAAACTTAAAAACGACATCGCGCAACCCATACTGATCGATGACCGGAGCGAGAGCCAGCGCGATCGTTGGACTCTCGACGTTTCGCCCCAGCGCGCGACAGCTGATACAAACCTCGTCGATAACGAGGCGATTGCCATCCAGTTGCGCAAAGATCGCCCCGATAATGCCGCTCTCGCAGAATCTGTCGCGCATGCTGACGGATATTGTACAGTGGTCCGGTGCTTCCAGCCTGCGGGCTACTTGTACTTCGGAAAAGCGCTGCAATCCTGTATTGAACTGATTGGTTTTTTGCGAAAGTTCGGCAAGCCGTCCTCGGTAATTGACCGGATTCAGCGCATAGGTAAGTTCGACCTGCATTTGACCTAAATAGTCCGTATCAGCAGTTGAGGCTCGCAAAAGATCGCGTTGATGGGAGGCCTCCAAATCGTTCATGCGAAGCGGCGTAGATAAGTTGGTGCGGTAGCCGTTGAGGGTCGGATAGTGTCGTAGCCAGAACAGAGTTTGCGCGGGATTACGAGAATACAGTAGAGACGTGTTCGCGTGAACGGCACGGACCTGCTCAATCTCGCCCGGATTGTCATCGATGACCAGGATCGAGTCAGCGGCGATGTGCAGATGATCGGCGATGCGAATTAGACCTTCCGGTTTCGTCTGCCAGCCGATGCTGCTGGCCGAAAAGTGCTCGGGCCTAAGAAGGAAATCCGAGCGCCTCAGGCAAAGCTGGGCAAAATCGCGCTCGTCATTCTTGGAGAGAACTGCTAGAAAAACTCCTTCTTCCCGTAAGCGGAGCAGCTCCTTGTGAATCGCCGCGTGCTGGGCGGTGATACGTACTCCTTTTACGCCATCTTCTCCCAGCACACCGTCGTAAAGAGTGTTGTCCAAATCGACAGCCACGGCCTTAATGCGTGGGCGGAGAGCGCTAGGTAGCCGAACAAGGCCGAGACTGCGCGCCAGCTCGATACAGGCGCAATCGCTCAGGCGTGTGCCCTTTGCGCGAGCGGCCCGTTCGTCGAAAAACTCCGCACGCATGTCCCGGAAGATTTCAGATATGTCCCAAACGAATACTGAAGGCAGGCGGTCGGCGGTCTTTCCCAGCTCAAGATTGAACCGCTGGGCGGTGCGTTTTTCCGATGGCCAATCAGAGACAACGATTGGCCCTTCAGTCTTGCCCCGCAGATTCTCCAGCCGGCTGGCGAACCAGTCGCTGAAGTCCGCCGAATTTGCCTGTTCACCATATCTCTCGAAATCCAGTGAGATGATCTGGACTGCAGCAGGATCAACCCGGGCAAAGCTAAGGGTATCGTCATAAGCGCCGTACGCAATAATCGGTTTCAGGCGTGCCAACCATAAGAATGGTGACAAGACACTCCCAATCAACTCGAACGCGTAATTGCGATGGACCTGTAAATGCGCTCGAGACAGACCCGGTGGCTCGATAAGGCGCAGTAGGTCGGCGCGTCTCGGATGGAATGCTGACCTGACCTCGTCGTCAATTGCGTTCAGCAATATCATCGTGGGTGGCAATGAACAGATTATAGGGCAACGTGCCGGATAGACAGCTAGCGGCAAACGACGACCGCGCCGTGAATTGAATAGGAAAGTTGACGAGAGGCGCATGTTTGCGAAGTTTCTTGAAGGGGGCGAATTTTGACTTTCGGCTCGCGCTGGATAATAATTGTAATCTCACTGTTCGTCCGATCGCAATCATGAAGGCTTGGGGGCAGGCGGCGGTGTGATTTCTAGGGGCCAGATTTAAGCGATGACCGCGACCAAACCTGGGATGGGCGGTACGTTAGTCGGCGGCTGTCGGATCATACAGTTGCCAAAGATTCCGGACGTGCGGGGGAACCTTTCGTTCGTCGAGGGCGAAAAGCACATTCCATTCTCGATTCGCCGTGTGTACTGGATTTACGATGTACCCGGGGGAGAGTCAAGGGGCGGGCATGCCTATCACACGCTGGAAGAGTTCATTATCGCCGTTTCGGGCAGCTTTGATGTGATGGTCGATGATGGCGGGCAGCGCCAGGTGGTCCAGTTGAATCGCCCCTATTTCGGTCTGTATGTTCCCCCCTTGATGTGGCGTAAGCTAGACAACTTTTCTAGCAACTCGGTGACGCTGATCCTGGCATCATTGCCGTACTCGGAAGAGGACTACTTTCGGAACTACGAGGCGTTTACCCGGGCGCAGCATGGCGTACACAAATGATTACGGTAGACGACTGCCGCGTGTTCGACCTGCCACGGATCGTGATGCCGCAAGGGAGCATCACGCCCATCGAAGGCGGCACACATGTTCCTTTCGACATTGCCCGCGTGTTCTATCTCTACGATGTGCCGGGCGGGGAGTCGCGCGGGGGCCACGCCCACAAGGATCTCGAACAGGTGATCGTTTCCGCGATGGGTTCCTTCGACGTTGTGGTCGACGATGGTTTGCGCAGGAAGACGGTGACCCTTAACCGCAGCTACTATGGTTTGTACCTGCCAAGCCTGATCTGGCGCGAGTTGGAAAACTTTTCGTCCGGGGCCATCTGCCTGGTGCTGTGTTCCCAGCCCTACCGAGAGGACGAATATATCCGCGATCACGCGGAATTCATCAGTTACAGGAACTCATTAGCGCAGCAAACTTGTTGAGGTAGAGCCTCCATGGTCCCTGTCGTCGATCTGCAAGCGCAACATCGGTTGCTGGCCCAGGAACTGAATGAAGCCATCCAGCGCGTGATGAACCGGTCGTGGTTCATACTGGGCGAGGAACTGGAGGCATTCGAGGCCGAGTTCGCCTCCTATTGTGGCGCAAAGTACTGCGTGGGTGTGGCCTCGGGAACCGAAGCGTTGTTTCTTGCGCTGTGCGCTTGTGGCGTGGGTTCGGGCCATGAGGTGATTACGGTTGCGCACACCGTCATTGCGGACGCACTGGCGATCGCGTGGACAGGAGCCACCCCAGTGTTCGTGGATATCGATCCGGAGTGTTACACCTTGGATCCGTCGCAGCTCGCGCGAGCGATTACGCCCAGAACTAGAGCGATCATACCGGTACACCTGTACGGGCAGTGCGCCGACATGGACCCGATCCTCGCAGTCGCCGAGGAGCACCACCTGTTCGTCATCGAGGATGCGGCCCAGGCGCATGGCGCTTTGTACCATGACAAGAAGGCGGGAAGCCTGGGGCACTTGGCGTGCTTCAGCTTCTATCCCACGAAGAACCTAGGAGCGTGCGGCGACGCTGGAGCGGTTGTCACGAACGATGCAGAAATGCAGCGCCAGTTACGGCTTCTGCGCGACTATGGTCAGTCGCGCCGGTACTACCATGAGACGATGGGCTACAACAGCAGGCTGGACGAGCTGCAGGCCGCAATTCTGAGGGTGAAATTGCCGCACTTGGATGCATGGAATGAGAGTCGCCGTTGGGCTGCGGAGTGTTATCTGTCTAGTTTGGAGGATCGCTTCTCGCCGCCGAGAGCGAAGCCCCGGCGGATCCACAACTATCACCTGTTTGTCATCCAGAGCGACGAGCGCGACTCCTTGCGGGAGCACTTGCACAAGCATGACATACAGGCCCTGGTGCACTATCCACTGCCAAGCCATCGCCAACCGGTTGTACGCCACCTCTCTCGCCGCGACTTTTATTTGCCCGTAACAGAGCGCGTCGCCCAGCGAGTGCTGTCTTTGCCCATGTTTCCCACGATCAGCGGGGAGCAGCTAGCGCACGTATCGGCCTGTGTAAACTCTTTCGGAAAGCAAGCTGCGGAACAGACAGGCCTATGGCCAGCCACTGGACTGGCGCCACATTGAAGCACGGCCAGTTGAGGCAAGAAACACCATGAGCATCTCGCCGATTGTCAGCGTCTGTGTCGCGTCTTACAACCACGCTCGTTTCTTGCCTGCGATGCTGGACGGAATACTGGGCCAGACGTTCCGCGATTTCGAGATCGTAGTCGTAGATGATGGCTCGACTGACAACAGCCTGGAGGTGTTGCAGGGCTATGCCCGTCGAAATCCTGAGATCATACGTGTCTATACCCATCCCGGAGCGCGCAATCTGGGGATCTCGGCGACAATCAACTTGGGATTCGAAAAGTCGCGAGGGAAGTACTGGTGCACGCACGCGTCAGACGACGTTTCGTATCCTGACCGACTGGAGCGGCAGGTGGCGTTTTTGGAAAGTCATCCTGACGTGGGATGGGTGTACGGAATTGCCGACCTAATCGACGAGAACGGTGCGCCCCTCGATGGCCAGTTCGGGTCGGATCTGTCATCCTGCACCGATTTGGTCGAGAACTCCATCTGGGAGAACCCTATCGTAGCCCCCACCACGATGATTCGCAGAGACTGTGTCCTTCGAATCGGTCCGTTCGATGAGGAAGTGTTATATAGCGATTGGGAATACTGGATTCGCCTGGCGGCGCACTACTCTCCAGCTTTTGTTCCTGGGTCCGTGCTCAAATACCGTGTACACGGACGCAACACGAGCATTGGAGTACCCAGGGGGGCGCGACTAGACCGCCATTTCCAGGTCATGAAAGCGGCGCGCCAGAAGGCAGACTCGACCGGAGGTTTGGTTGCGCGGCCGAGGACAAAGGCGCAACTTAACTTTCGCAAAGCAAGCCTTTGTTTTGAGATGGGGGATTTTGCGTCGGGTCGACATGAGGTGAGGAGCATGTTCCAAAGTGATCCCACTCTTCGCTTCGACCCAAGACCCATAGCGCAATGGTTGCGTCGGCAGCCAAGTCGAAGGTTGGCCTTAGCAGTTGTCGGAGAGCTGGGACGTCCTCCTTGGCGGGCAGCTAATATGTCGTTCGTTTCTACTTTATTCTACATTTTCTTTCATCGACCGCTAAGGACTCAATTGCTAAATGGCCGACTCCTCTAAGGTTTCCGTAATAATTCCCTGTTTTAATCACGGCGAGTTTCTGCCGGAAGCAGTAGCCAGCGTAACCAATATCAAGCGGAACGATATTGAATTAATTGTGGTGGATGACGGTTCCACTGACGAGGGTACGCGCAGGGAAATCGAAGGATTGATTGCACGAGGAATCAAGGTTATCCGGCAAGAAAATAAGGGATTGGCCGAAGCGCGAAACGCTGGGATCGTCCTTTCAAATGGGGAATACATTCTCCCACTCGACGCAGACGATCATCTGCGGCCTGGCTATATCGAACATGGAACCCGAATTCTCGACGCCAATCCGGAAGTTGGGGTCGTCTATGGCGATGGAGAATGTTTTGGGCTGCGCACAGGCCGTTGGCGAATTGGTCCGTTTGACCGGAACCTGTTGCTACAATCGAATTACATTGAAGCGTGTGCCATTTATCGGCGGTCTGTGTGGGAGCAGAACAAGGGTTACGAGAACGCCCTCAAGAATGTCCAGTCGAATGGCGGCATGCTAGTTCAAGGATTGGAAGACTGGGATTTTTGGTTGGGTGCTCTGGAGCATGGCTGGCAATTTGTGTATGTGCCAGAAGTCCTGTTTGATTATCGGGTAGCCAGAGAATCGATGATTACTCGTACAAGCGGATTCGGAAAGCAAATTGAGGAATTCATTGCGACTAAACATGGTCTCCTGTACCGGCAGGCTTTGCTTGAACTAGCAAGGGAGAAAAACCAGGAATCTATAAGATGGACTATTCGAAATCTTCGTAGATTGCTCAGGTCCCGGCTCAAGACAAAAATTCACGAAGTACTCGATCGCTTCTCTCGGCATATGCCGATAACCCGAGGGGGAGAATCGAATTCAACGAAGTGAGTTTCCGAACCACGTTCAAGCAGTGGAAAACGGTGTACGTCCTGCACGTGGGGGAATCTGACGACTGTGCCCACGAGCGAAGACCGGAGCGGTTGGCAGGAGTGGTTGAGGGCGAGCTGATGGCCGACTTTGCTTATTGTCGGCGATGGCGTGTTTCTGCAGACGATCGTCTAAAATGCTCATCGGTTTTGCCGAGGTGCTAGCGCAGGTCAAGCAAATCAAAACACCGGAGAGCTGTTGAGGACACGCAACAGAATGGCTACAGAATCGGCGCTGGTTATGTGCAAATCTAACGCCAGTTTAGTGTGAGTACTCCGAGCTGCCCGCCGTCATGGGGCGCCTACAATAGTGGACGATTCCTCCCCCCTTCGAGAGCATTTGTTGCGGCGGATGATCAGAATGAGTACGGAATAGGCGTCATCAATGTGTGATTATGAAAGGACATGATTTGGTCAGTCCGCCTCAAGTTTCTGTGTTGATGGCAACCTATAACGGTGAAAAGTTCCTCGCCGACGCCGTGAATGGCATTCTGCGGCAGTCTTTTGGCGATTTCGAATTCATCATCGTCAATGACGGCTCAACCGACGGCACGGCAGAGATACTGGCGAATCTTAGGGACCCTCGGATTCGCGTGATCTGCAATCCGGACAACCTAGGTATCGGCGCCGCCATGAACCGGGGACTTGCCGAGTGCCGGGGAGAGTTCGTTGCGCTTCAAGACCACGATGATTTGTCTCATCCGGACCGCTTTCGAAAGCAAGTTGCTTTCCTGGAAGCGCATCCTCGGGTTGGGATAGTGGGTACGCAGGTGAGGGTCATTGACGAATCAGGCAGGCCGTTTTCGTACTGGGCTGCCCCTTGCGACAATGTCGAGATTAACTGGTGGCTGCTATGGGGCAGCGCCATTTCGCACAGCAGTCTGATGATGCGCCGGGAGCTTATTCGAGAAGTGGGTGGGTACTCGGAAGATCCCACCTTCCGCTTATGCGAGGACTATGAGTTCATATCCAGGATGGCGGAAGTTTGCGAGTTGGCGAATAGTGACGAGCCCCTCGTCCTGGGCAGGGATCACGGGGGCTCGGCTTCCAAAAAAGGGCTGGCTCAGCAGCAGCGCGGAGCCGAGGAAGTCGCCCGGCGCAATGTGACCCGGCTTTTGGGGTCCCCACTGCCTGATTCGGCCTGGCAGAGCCTGAGGCGGCTCTCACCCACATGGGCGTCGCTTTCTGCCCAGCAGGCGCGAGAGGCTTTTGCCCTGTACGGGGCTATAAGCAAGGCATTTGCTTCCCGGTACCGGAACTACGCCTCGACACGACACGTGCTTCGGCGCTACGGTGTGAGAATGGCGCGTCGCGCTTTGGCGCAGGCGCGGCGCAATCCGCAATTGGATAGGCGGTGCCGAGCTGTCATGCTCAGCGCCACCGCGAGTCTTCTTGCCAATGCCTGCGTGAGCTTTGCTTAGCTATCGAGAAGGATGAAGATTTTGCTCATAACGCCGGAATATCCGCCTGACTTCGGCGGAGGCATCGGCGCCTTCTATCGCACGCTGGTCCCGGCGCTGCAGAAGCTGGGCGAGAAGGTCAGCGTTCTGAAGGGCTCAGCGTTCTTCCACGGCGGGGATACTTACGAGCACGACGGCGTCAGCGTACGCACGTTGGAAACGGCGCGGTATCAGCGATGGCTGGAGGAGTTCGTGCACTTCGCAATGTTTCCTGAACTGCGCCGCCACTTGGCTGCTGCCTTTGCCCTGCACGAGCAGGCGGGCGAAGGCGAAGGATTCGACGCCGTCGAAGTCACAGACTGGGGACTGCTGTTCCTGCCCTGGGTAATTCAATCGAAAGCCAAGGTGCTCGTGCAATTGCATGGCAGCACCGGCCAAATCGCCCGGCACGAGCCGGCGGACGGTCGTACAGCAGAGGGCCTTTTTGCCTCCTTGCTGGAGAGAGCGGCCCTTGCTGCGGCACTGTGTTTATGCACCCACAGTCATGCCAATGCCTGCTGGTGGCAGAAAGTTCTACATCGTCCCGTGGATTATCTGCCGCCGCCTTTGGAATTGAAGCCTGCGGAGTTCGATAGAGTTCGTGGCGATAAATGGCTCTCCGTGGGGCGAATTCAACATTGGAAAGGTCCGCAAGTGGCATGTGCTGCCTGGCAATTGCTTGGCGAATCCGCTCCTCGATTGGAATGGATCGGACGCGACACCAGGCAACCAGCGATTGGCGACTCGATGGATATTTCCTTGCGAAAGCAATTTCCAGGTACATGGGGGGCAGGCATTCAGCCGATCGGCCAAATTTCTCCGGAGGAAGTTCATCGGAGGATAAGGACGGCGAAGGCGGTGCTTGTGCCGTCCACATGGGATGTTTTCAATCTGGTGGCCGCCGAAGCCATGGCTCTGGGGAGAGTGGTGGTTTTATCCGATGCGGCGGGCGCGGTTGATCTCATACAGCACGGTGTGAATGGTTTTGTATTTCCTAAAGGTGACGCGGCAGCGCTGGCCGAATTGGTCCGGCAAGTGGAAAACTTGACGGATGAAGAACGGGGGACTATAGGGCAAAACGCGGCCGCCACGGTTCGTGAGCGATTGGATCCGGAACGCATCGCGGCGGCAAAGTTGAACCTTTACGACAGTCCGCCGGAATCGGAGGCGATGCAGGTTTCCTGGCTTCGCGAATGCCTTCTGCCAGAAACGGGGAAAAACCCGTTGACGTTTCTCGGCGCCCTGCCGCTAAAAGATCTGACTTCCTACATCTTGCGACGGGGGGTTGCAAAATTGTTGCGGGGGCAGAATTGATGAGCCTTTCCGACCGCGGAAGTCCATTATTTAATGCCGCCGAACATTGCGCCAAGAGTTGTGATTGGTAAGCAGATTCCGAGCCGCGACATTGGCTGGACCTTTCTGACCGACCAGCGGTATATTGCACTGTGCAGAGAGAAAACAATATGGCCCAAGACATCGTACGGATGGCGATCGCGCGTCTTTGCGAACCATTGAAGCGGCGCTACCCGTTCGGAGGCAATGCCTTTTGCAAGATCCACACCAAGCGCCAATGGGCGACCGACGGGACCGTTTCTGGGCACGGCAGCACACTGAATGAAACAGCAGCGTTGCGACGTGAGTTGCCCAAATTGTTATCCGATCTGAAGATTGTTTCGCTGCTTGATATTCCCTGTGGCGACTGCAATTGGATGCAGCATATACCTGTTGAAAATTACATCGGCATGGATGTGGTGCCAGACTTGATCCGCGGTAACGCAAAACGTTATCCGCAGCGCAGCTTCGCGGTTGCTGACATCGTTCATGATGCGCTGCCTAAATGTGACATGATTCTATGTCGAGATTGTCTGGTGCATTTGCCGCTGGCAGATGCTATGGAAGCCATCAAGCGGAGTATAGAATCCGGGTCGACTTATTTCGCCGCAACCACCTATCCAAACCAGACGGATAATGTTGACAAAGCGGAATACAGTCTGTCCCGAAAGTCAACCTTTCGACCCGGTGATTGGCGGCGCCTTAATTTACAGCTGCCGCCTTTCATTTTTCCTGAGCCCGTCGCCATGCTGGACGAATGTGGGACGGCCATGGATACAGGCAAGCACCTTGGGGTGTGGCGCATCGACTCACTCGGATTGGAACCGAAGCAGGCGGCGACTGGCGCCGAGCAGAGCATATGTCGGTGATGTATCAATTTATGATGGGGGGACGTAAAGACAAGCAACAGTCGCCGGTCTATGACTTCGAAGTCGAAACACTGGCTCTAAGAGATTCTTTCGCAGAAATATGAGCCAACCCACGCTTGCTCTCTGCATTCCCGCATACAACGCCGCGGCATTCTTGCCCCGGTTGCTCGGTTCCGCGGCGAAGCAGACCGTGCCATTTGATGAAGTGATCGTGTGCGATGACGCGAGTACGGATGATACCGCCGCTGTGGCCAGGGCCCATGCAGTCAAAGTCATAACGAACCTAGTCAACCTGGGTTGCTCCGCCTCGAAAAATCAGGCGCTGGCGGCGGCCTCGGCGGATTGGGTCCATTTTCATGATGCAGATGACGAACTGCTCCCTAATTTCACTGCGCTCGCAGGTCGGTGGATGACTCGCCGTGAGCCGCCGGATGTTGTGCTATTTAATTATGAGTATCGGGACGATGCCAGCGGAGCGCTTCTTGGCCGTTCCAACTTCGATGGCGCTGCCCTGGTTCATGATCCAGTCCGCTATGCCATATTGAACCAAATCAATCCATTCTGTGGGCTGTACCGACGAGATAAGTTACTGCACATCGGCGGTTACGATACAGAGAGGGAGATTCTTTATAACGAAGATGTTGCCTTCCATTGCAAGCTGGCCCTGGCGGGTTTCAGTTTCGGCGTCGAGAAGGAAATTTCAATTATCAACTATCGTGTGGGCAATTCGATGTCCGGCGCGAACCAGCTCAAGTGCCTCAAAGCTCATCATGCGGTGATGCGCAAACTGGCGGCCTCGGCCGGGGAGCGCTATGGCGCAGAGATCTCTTCCCGCTTGTGGGAGGCCGCGGCAGGACTGGCATCATATTTGGCCTGGTCAGATGTGGACGGCGCTATCGCTGACGCGCTGAAGCTTAAGCCTGGTATTCCGCCAAACCAGTCAAAAGAGTTTGCTGCGCTCTGCCGGTTGGCCGGGCCGCGCGCTGCGTTCCGAGTGAGGGAGTACGCAATTCGGATATTCAAGCCGCACCTGCGTGCCACTAACGGCCAGCAGGTTGCGTTGTCTGGCAATTAGGACAGAATTTTCGCAATGTCGCGTTCCTTAGTGTCCATTCTCATTCCCTGTCACAATGCCGCGCCGTACGTCGCCGCCGCGCTCGACTCCGCGCTCGCTCAGACGTGGCCGGAGAAAGAAATCATTGCGGTCAATGACGGTTCAACCGACGGCAGCGGCGAAATTTTGGAATCCTACCGAGGCCGTGGAGTTAAGGTCATTCATCAGGAAAACAAAGGCCAGTGCGCCGCCAACAATCGGGCATTCAAGGAATGCTCGGGCGATTACATCAAGTTCTTTGATGCTGACGATTTGCTGGCCCCGCGCACTGTCGAACTGCAAATGGAGCGCGTACGCGGAGGCACAACGGCGGTCGCTTCGTGCGAGTGGGGACGGTTTTACCGCGATGACCTTTCTACGTTCAAGCTCGAGCTGCAGCCGGTTTGGAAGGACATGGATCCGATCGAGTGGCTGGTTGAATCCTGGCTTGCAGGGGGCGTGATGATGCAAAGCGCGTTGTGGCTTGTTCCTCGCGCCCTGCTGGGAAAGTGCGGGTTGTGGAATGAAGATCTTTCTCTCATCAATGACTTCGAATTTTTTGCCCGCGTGCTTAGCCATGCTTCCGAAGTGCGCTTTGCTCGGGGCGCGCGCTTGTATTATCGTTCCGGCATGAGTGGCAGCTTGAGCGGGTACAAGAGCGCCAAGGCCGTTCAATCGGCTTTTGATTCTCTCATGCTTGGGACTCAACATTTGCTGGCCCGGCGCAATGACTCACGCGCACGCCGCGCCTGTGCAACGGTTCTGCAAAATTTCGTCTTTGATTATTATCCGGAGCACGCGGAACTCTGTCGGCTGATGGCCACTCGGGTAAACGAGTTGGGCGGTTCGGACCGGCCGCCCAGCGGTACGCCGGGTTTTCATGCACTCCGCCGTGTGGTTGGATGGAAACTGGCGCGACGAATCGAAAAATTCGCGGTGCGTCATGGTTTCAATCGCGCCGCAATGAAGCGCCGGCTCGTCCCATAACCTTTGCCCAAGATGAACGTACCGCCTCAACGCGCGCCTGTACATATCGCCTACGCTGGGTCGCTTAGCGAACCGTTCCGCCGACGCTTGTTAGAGTTGTGCAAACGGGGTCCGTTGCCACGGGAGATGTAATGGCCACCTGCCGCGTCTACCTCTGTACCTATCGACGCCCGCGTATGGCACGTCTCGTCCCTCATCCTACGCGGCAGCTTCGACGTAGTGTACAGTTTCGCCCGGCTCGCCTACCTGGCGCCTTTGCTACCGCGGCGCATTCCAAACATCATGAGCTACCAGCGCAGCGTTGCCGGCCGTAGCGTGCGGCTGGGCAATTCACTTCCGGCCAGCGTTTTCTTGGCCTTCTCTTGCGAATTGGTGCTTCTATGCTTGACTAAGCAGCAGCTCACCTTGAAAATAGCACAGAACCACAAGCCGGGTTTCCGATTTTGCAAGGGGCTCATGTTCTTTTCCGGTTTCTCGCCAAGGAGTAGGAGGGGCTCCCAGCGCCTCAATTTGCGTGACCATATTCAACCGACCGAAAGTGTCCGGCGCCGGCTGTCCTTGACTTGCACGGAGGCAGGGGCTCAGGTCATATTCCCGCACTATCCCGAGGAGTCCAAATGGCACTGCGATCTTTAATCACAGGGGGAGCCGGGTTTGTTGGTTCTCATCTCGCTGAAGAGTTGCTGCACCGTGGAGAAGAGGTACACATCATCGATGATTTGTCCACAGGCTGCATTGACAACATCGAGCACCTGAAACCGAACTCCCGCTTTCACTACCTTATCGACTCGGTGCATAACGAGCCGGTGCTGGCGGAACTGGTGGACCGCTGTGATGTTGTGTACCACCTGGCCGCCGCCGTCGGAGTGAAGCTTATCGTAGAGAGCCCAGTGAATACGATCGAGACCAACGTTCACGGCACCGAGGTTGTTCTCAAGCATGCGAACAAGAAAAAGAAGAAGGTATTGATCACATCGACGTCCGAAGTATACGGAAAATCAACCGTGGTCCCTTTTCGGGAGGATCAGGACTTAGTGCTCGGTCCCACTACCAAAGGGCGTTGGAGCTACGCGTGTTCCAAAGCGATTGACGAGTTCCTAGCGATTGCCTACTGGCACGAGAAACACCTGCCGGTGGTCATCGTCCGCCTGTTCAACACTGTTGGTCCCCGGCAGACCGGTCGCTATGGCATGGTGATTCCCAATTTTGTTCAACAAGCCATCAGCGGTCAGCCCATTACGGTTTATGGCAACGGCCAACAGTCTCGCGCATTCGGCTATGTGGGAGACGTGGTAAGCGCGCTTGCGAATCTGGCACACCACCCTGGCGCCGTGGGCGAAGTATTTAACATCGGAAACACGCAAGAGATTACGATCAATGAGCTGGCGGAGTTGGTGAAGAAGATGACAGGCAGCAAATCGGAGATCATTCATATCCCCTATGATCGCGCCTACGAGAAAGGCTTTGAAGACATGGCCCGGCGTGTGCCCGACATCAGCAAGATCCAGCGTTTGATTGGCTATCGACCATCATTGGACCTTGAGGGAATCTTGGAACGAATCATTGCCTCGATCCAGAACAACGAGCGGCCGGAGCTCGTTCCTACTCAGGAAGCCGCTTCGTAAATCCTGGTTTTCCACGGTCTGTCATGACACGACCCGCTCTGTAAAACGTGATATGTCCGAGCGAACGGTAGTATTGTCGGCCACCAGCACAACCTCCGCTGACGGAGACCGCTGCGCTCTTCCGCTGCGCATCGCCATCACCGTGGACCCGGAGATTCCTGTGCCTCCGGTGCTGTACGGCGGTATTGAGCGCATCGTGGACATGCTGGTGCGTGGCCTCGTGCAGCGCGGCCATGACGTGACCCTGTTCGCCAACCCGGACTCGCACGTCCCATGCCGTCTGGTGCCCTATCCGAGGCTGCACAGCCAGAAAAAGACTGATACGCTAGCCAACATGTGGCACGTCTCGTCGGCCATCCTGCGCGGCGGCTTCGACGTGGTGCACAGTTTTGCCCGGCTCGCCTACCTGGTACCTTTGCTGCCGCGGCGCATTCCAAAGATCATGAGTTACCAGCGCAGCATTACCAGCCGCAGCGTGTGGCTGGGCAATTCGCTTTCCCGCGGAACTCTGCACTTTACGGGCTGCAGCGCGCACCTGATCCGGCCGTGGGCGTCGCGCAGTAACTTCCATGTCGTCCATAATGGCGTGCCGCTTGAGAGCTACCGCGCCACCGACCGGGTTAGCGGAGACGCGCCGCTTGCGTTCCTTGGACGTCTTGAGCATTTCAAGGGTCCCCATGTTGCCATAGAGGTGGCGCAACGCACGGGCAGCCAGCTGGTCATAGCGGGCAACTTGCCCACCGGCGCTGTGCACAAGAAGTATTTCGAGGAATATATCCAGCCACATGTGGACTCAAAACAAATCGAATACATCGGTCCCGTGAACGACCAGCAAAAAAATGACCTGCTCCGCCGGTCGGCAGCGTTGCTTTTTCCACTTCTCGGCCAGGAAGCCTTTGGAATAGTTATGGCGGAGGCTTTGGCGTGTGGTACTCCCGTAATCGCATTCAAACGCGGCCCGACTCCAGAAATCGTCCAGCACGGCGTCAACGGGTTCGTGTGTGGCTCCGTCGAAGAGATGGTCGCGACTGTCGGCCGGCTGCCGGAGATTGATCGCCGCGATTGCCGGCGCATTGCCGAAGAGAAATTCAGCGATCGCGTGATCGTGGAAGCCTACGAGCGGCTGTATCGAGAAGTTATGAAAGGGCGAGAGACTGCCTGATGCCAATCCTACGTCAGACTGTACGGCGCATTTCTGCTCTCGTCCCGGATAAATGGAAGCGTCGCCTAAAAACCGGATTGTTCGAAGCGTCGGACACCGAAGGATCGCTTCGCCGCATGCAGCGGCTGGGATTCAATCCGGCGGTCGTTATCGATGTTGGAGCATACATCGGCGAATGGACACGCGGTTTCAAACGCATTTTTCCGAGTGCCCGCATATTGATGGTTGAGCGGCAGCCAGGTCATTTTGATCGCCTGCGTGCTGTGGTGGCCGCCTTCAACGGTGTCGAATTAGCCCCAGTTTTATGTGGTGCGCAGGAAAGGGGCAGCGTTCCTTTCCACATGTGCGAATCCGCCAGTTCTGTGCTCATGGAATCCGCCAGGCCGACTGTCGTAAGCACTATTTCTGTTCCCATTCCACACTCGATAAGTTCACCGCGAACACAGTTTTCGCGCGGCCTGATTTCATCAAGCTCGATGTTCAGGGTTATGAGCTGGAAGTCCTGCGAGGAGGAGAACTGGCGCTGGCTTCCGCAGAGGCGGTTCTCATGGAGGTGAATCTTCTCGGTATTCTCGATGGCGCGCCTTTGTTCCATGAAGCGACTCAGTTTATGAGTGAGCGGGGATTTCAGGTGTACGACATTTGCACCTTCTTTCGCCGGCCCCACGACGGCGCGTTGTGGCAGGTGGACGTAATCTTTGTTCGCAGCTCGTCGCTCCTAGTTGCTTCCAAGCGCTGGGCTTGATCCTATGGCCAGAATCTGTGTCCTCGCTCCCGGACAGCCGTCAGTTGACCCGCGCCTGGTCAAAGAGGCGGACGCGCTGCACGAAGCCGGGCACGAGGTGCAGGTTGTCTGCGCACACTATATCGACTGGGCAGACCAGGCAGATCGGCAGCTCCTCAAGGGTCGTGCTTGGGAGTGCACTTATGTCGGGGGCGACCCGAACCGGAGTCGCGGAACCTACGCCTGGGCCCGCCTGCGCCATGGCTTACTCCGTCGCGCTCCCGGGTTTTGGCGCCTAAACAACGGCTTTCGTCGCTGGGCAGTCTCCCGGGTCTTGCCTGAACTGCTAGCTGCCGCCATGCGAATACCCGCCGATCTGTATATCGGCCATTACCCTGCGGGTCTGGTCGCGGCTGTTAGTGCCGCCCGCAGGCGAGGCGCTCTGGCCGCCTTCGACGCGGAGGATTTCGAAACTGGCTCCTACCCGCTGGGCGCCGGACCAGGGAAAATGGACCGGCTCATTGAGCGCTTCGAGCGCGAATATCTGCCGCAATGTTCCTATGTGACCGCAGCGTCGCCGGGGATCGCGGAGGCGTATAGCGCCAAGTACGGCATCCCTCTACCCACCACCATCCTAAACGTGTTTCCGCTGGCGGAGCGCCCTCGCGAGTTGCAAGCCATGCCACCGGATGGCCCGCTGCGGCTGTACTGGTTTTCGCAGACTATTGGGCTCGACCGCGGGCTGGAAGATGTCATACAAGCAATGGGCCGGCTCAAGGGGTGCGACATCGAATTGCACGTGCGCGGAAGGTGGGCGGGCCGCTACAAAGAGGCGCTCTTCAGCCTCGCGACGAGTGTGGGAGTGTTGCACCAGCAGATTTGTTCCCACGACCCGGAGCCCCAGAGCGAGATGATACGGCTCGCGGCCATCCATGATGTTGGCCTCGCGCTGGAACGCAAAGACAACGAAAATCACGATCTGTGCATCGCCAACAAAATCTTCACCTACCTTCTCGCGGGCAACGCGGTGATTGCCACTGCCACCAGGGGGCAGCAGCCGATCATGAAAACCATCGGCGATGCGGGCTTTTGTTATGAGCCGGGCGATGTAAATGCGCTTGCTTGTGGTCTGCGCATCTGGTATGAGAATAGGAAAATTCTCCAACAAGCTCGCCAAGAATCCTGGGATTGGGGAACGCGCCAATTCAATTGGGACATTGAAAAGAAGAAACTAATGGATGTTGTAAGCGACGTTCTGACGAAGCGAGTGCCAAAAGTGTCTGTTGATGAGACTCAGCGTAGAACCGTACTCATCATCGCCCCCGACTTCACGCCCAGCAGCTATCCGCCGGCGTTGCGTGCCCGTTTTTTTGCCCAGCATCTTCCCGAGTTCGGGTGGAACCCGATTGTGCTGGCCGCCGATCCCCGTCACTACGAATGGACAGTCGACCCAGAAAATGAAAAGTTGCTGGACCCTGCACTGGAGGTGGTCCGGACGGGCGCATTGCCTCTAAAGTGGACCCGAAAGTTGGGTTTCGGGGATCTGGGCCTGCGAACTCTCTGGCATCACTGGCGGGCGCTGAGCGGAATCTGCCGCCAGCGGCGAGTGGATCTGATCTTCATTTCTGTTCCCCCCAACACTCCCATTGTCCTGGGCCGGCTGGCGCATGCGCGCTTTGGGATTCCCTACATCCTCGACTACAATGATCCCATTCTCACCGATTACTACTGGAAACTGCCCTGGGCGAAGCGTCCTCCCAAGTGGCCGCTCGTGTATGCGATGTATCGCATTTTGGAACCGTTCGCGCTGAAGCGCGTGGACCAGCTCGTGGGTGTCGATGATTCCTATATGGCGGGTCTATTTGCCAATTACGAATGGCTGCACGGCGTGAAGGCCACACCGATAGCGTTTGGAGTCGAACCGAGGGACTTCGAGTACGTGCGTCGGCACCCACGCCCGAACCCGGTTTTCACTCGGGCAGACGGGTATTTCCATATCAGTTACGTCGGCCGGGGCGGGCCGGACATGATTGCGGCACTGCGTGCCTTGTTCGAAGCAATCCGGCTGGGGCGGCAAAACGCGCCCGAGCTGTACAAACGAGTGCGAATGCACTTTGTGGGAACAACCTACGCGCCTCAGGCCGAAGGTCTATACCAGGTCCTGCCCGTAGCCCGGGAGTGTGGAGTCGACGACATCGTGGACGAGTACCCAGGGAGAGTGCACCATCTGGACGCGATTCAGATCCTGCTGGATTCGGATGCTCTGCTCCTGGTGGGTTCCGAGGCTCCTCACTATACGGCTTCCAAGATTTTCCCTTATATCCTGGCAGCGAAGCCCTTGCTGGCCATATTTCATGAAGAGAGCAGTGCAGTGAAGCTGCTCCAGGAAACCTGTGCCGGTAATGCGGTGACCTTCAGTACTGGTCGCCCTCCGCTTAGTGTTGTTGGGGACATTTGTACGGCCCTTCAGGAATTGTTGAAACTGCCAACCGGCTGGCGTCCACCAACGAACTGGGAAAAGTTCGAGCCCTACACCGCCCGTGCGGTTACGGCTCGGCTTGCAGAGGTTTTCGATCTTACGGCCCAATCGGCTGCGACCAACGGATGAGAGTTGCGCAATGCGCTGGAATTCCTTAAGCGGCCCGATTGTCTGTAGCTGAATGTCGAATATGGTGAATACCCATGTGTTGGCTGAACCCGCGGTCGAACCAGCGGTTCCTTCGGCGACGAAGCAACGCTTGCGAAGTCATCATTGAGATGAAACATTGTTGGACTTGCACATGAGGACGCCTTATAGGCTTGCTATCGTCAGCACACATCCGATCCAGTACCAATCCCCTTGGTTCCGTGGGCTCGCCGCGCATCCTGATGTGAAGTTGCATGTTTACTATTGTCATAAGGCTACTCCCGAGGAACAAGCTCGAGCGGGATTTGGAGTTGCTTTTGGCTGGGACGTGCCTCTGCTGGAAGGGTATCCGCACACCTTTTTGCGGAATGTAGCGAATCCAGCAGGCCACGGTAGGTTTGCCGGATTCGACACTCCCGAGCTCGAGGACATCATCCACCGCCGGGAGTACGATGCCGTCCTCGTGAATGGCTGGCACTACAAAAGCGCCTGGCAGGCAATTTGGGCCTGTTGGAAATCGGGAGTCAAGGTCCTAGTGCGCGGAGATTCTCATCTCCACACTCCTCGTGGTCCCCTTAAGAAGCTGGCCAAGTCGCTAGCTTACCGGCGTTTTATTCCACGCTTTGACGCTTGCCTCGCGGTGGGGCAGTGGTCGCGGGAGTATTTCTTATACTATGGTGCGTGTCCGGAACGAATCTTCTTTGTGCCTCATGCGGCTGATAACCAGCGGATTGCTGCTGAATGTCATCAATGGGAGCCCACGCGCTGCCAATTGCGCAGCCGGTGGGGGCTGGACGAGAAGAACGTCGTGTTTGCATTTGCTGGTAAATTCATTGAGAAGAAAAGACCCATGGACTTTGTCCGAGCGATAGATCAAGCAGGGCGCCAATGTGCTGCTGTGCAGGGATTGATGGTGGGTGACGGTCCACTTCGTGCCGGATGTGAAGACTTTGTTCGGGCGCACCGCAGCCCTATCTGCTTCACCGGTTTTCTCAACCAGTCCCAAATTGTGGCGGCTTATGCGGCTAGCGATTTGCTAGTTTTGCCTTCTGATGGAGGTGAGACATGGGGCCTAGTGGTGAACGAGGCCATGGCCTGCGGCCGGCCATGTATTGTGAGCGACCAGGTAGGTTGCGGTCCTGACTTGATAGAAGTAGGGAGAACTGGCGCCATTTTCCAGTTGGGTGATGTGGATGCCCTCGCTGCTCTGATGACCGGCCTGACGCGGGATCCTTCTCACCTCGCCTTCATGAGCACGCAAGCTCGGTGCAGGATACAGAAACACTCGATACAGGCGGCTGTGGAGGGTGTGCTTCGGTGCATGGCTGCCATTACCGGTTCACGAACGTTGGTATGCAATTGCTGACCAAGTTCCAGCCGCTGCAGAAACGGCCCATGATGGCGGACGCCGGCGTTCCCCTGCTGGTTACCGTGCTCCTCTGGTACTCCAGCTCTTACGACGTGACCCTGGCAGAAACAGGGGCGGCATTCCTCCTTGGCTGGCTGCCGTGGGCCTCGTATCGCAACTGGTATCGCGGAGAGAGAAAGGGGATCCCACTGTTCGCTCTTGTCGCGGGGATGTACTGGCTGGCCTATGTTGTGCCGCTTTTCTGGGCTAGCCACGAAGTAGGCCTGGTTTCGGGGCGCAGGCCTCTTTCCGAAAACGCAATTACCGCTTCGCTCTACCTGGCGTTAATGGGTGTGGTTGCCCTCTGGGCGGGCATCAAACTAGCTGCACGTTTTCGTTGGGCGCCCGCGATCCGAGTCGATGTTTCCGGCACTCCCGAACACTGGAACTACTTGCGAATCATTTTCATTGTTGGAACGCTAGTCAAGGTGTTCGTTCCGATTACTGAGTGGGGGCAGGGAGGCCGCCAATTCATCTCCAATTTCGAAAACATGGTGCCAGCGGTCAGTTTCGCGATATTTCTCCGTTATTACCTCCGCCGTAAGATCTCGGATCCCGATAAGTTTCTAATGCTCGGGTATGCGTTCTTAGCGTTGGTTGTGGGTATCTCCTCGGGCTGGCTGGGGAGCTTTGTCGGGCTTGGCCTCGTCTGCATGACCGTTTACACATATGAGCGCCGTAAGTTGCCACTGACCGCCTTTCTGATTGTGCTACCGATCATCTTGTTCTTTCAGCCGGGCAAAGCGGCGTTCCGCGAACGCTATTGGAGAGGAGATTCCGCCGAAGGTTATTCGGAACGCGTTGCCTTTTGGGTCAAAAGCTCCTGGAACATATGGGCTGACGCAATCACAGACCAAACGGGCCAAAAAGGTAAGCTGCTGGCCGACGCTACGCTCAGCCGGCTATCGCTTCTTCAACAGACTGCCAACGTAATGGAATTCACACCGGGCAGAGTGCCCTATCAGTATGGCCGCCTCTATTCCTACATCGGGGTTACCTTTATCCCGCGCTTCTTGTGGCCTGACAAGCCGTCTGTTAACGACGCCAATCGTTGGTATCAGGTGTCGTATGGGCTCACGTTGCCACGAGGGCTATCGAATGTTTCCATTGCTGTAGGCACGCTCGCCGAGAGCTACATTAATTTTGGTTGGCTAGGGCCGGTGCTAATCATGTTCCCCTTGGGGATTTTTCTGGGGTCCATGCAGCGGATTCTTTTGCACGCCGACTCGGGCCTGTTGTTCAGCAGCGTGGGGGCAGTGCTGGTTCCGCAATTGCTGACGGTGGAGGCTCAAATGGCCGAGTACGTGGCAGGCTTGGCGCAGCAGGTCTTTGTAGTTTTGCTGGTCCTGATCCCGGTTCTGAAATCTCGGAGCCGGGGAAAGGCAGTTCCAGCGAGAACGTTCGCGCGATCTGCCAATCAGCCAGAAATAATCAGGTCGAACTCAAGTCTTCAAAAACCGTCGCTGTGACAGCTCCTCTGGCGATGAAAAGCAATGAGCAGGGCGAGCATGAAATGGCTGCAAAGCACTGCGAATCGCTCTCAGGACACTTTACTGGAACATATTTCTGCCTCTTTAGGCAGCGAGAAGGCGGAGCCTGGCAGGATATTTCAAACCCGCAAGTGAGCACTGGAGCTTGGACGTGTGCACGGATCACCGGATCACTGACTCTTGATTTGTTGCTATCACGGCTGCCCGGATAAGCGGCCAGGCATCCATGACAGCATCGTGCCCCTTGTACCGCATTGGACTGCTCATTCGGCCGACGATCAGGCCGACAGGCGGCAACACACCCGCATCGATGGGCTGCGGGGTCACCGAGACCTCCAGCCACACAACCTCGACGTCCGGAAGTCAGGGATTCGCCGCTCGTGTCGCGGCAACTGTGGTGGCGGAGTTTGGCGATCAGAAGGCTTGCCCCGAGCAGCGCTTCCCGCCTGCGCCCGGCCAGGGGCTGCCATACCTCCACTCCGTGGAGAAAAACCACATAGGGGATCCTTCGCAGCATTGGAATACTGCCATGCAGCACCGCGAGATGGACATGGTTGTATATAATCGGGATCCAAAGACAAATTTATGGAATACAGAAACAGCATAGGGCCGTTGTACCAGGACTATGAGGGTTGCGATTACGAACACTTTTGGAAGGGCGCGGGAAAGGAATACCTCGACAGACTCGAACGGCTTATCACCAGTCATACGCTTGCCGGCGGTCAATCGATAGTCGAGGTCGGCGCGGGGTTCGGTAGATTAGGAAGTTGCTATAGCAGCAAATACGCAGAAGTGCACATGGTGGAGCCAGCCAGTAACCTCAGAATTGCAGCTACCCGGCTCTACGGAGATGCAGTGAAGTACCACGACGCGAGCGTGTATAGTCTGCCATTTTCGGATTCGGTATTCGATTCCGTCTTGATGGTCCGGGTGTTTCATCATCTTGGTGATCCCCAGGCAGCGCTGCGGGAACTGTGGCGAATCTTGAAGCCTGGGGGAACATTGGTATTTAACTACAGCAACAAAAGAAATCTGAAGCACATCATAAAGTTCTTTGTTGGTCGGGCAACTAATCCCTTCACGCGAGACATCGACCGGTATCACCGTTCGCTATTTGGCCATCACCCGCGGTTTATAGAGAGTCAGCTGGATACTGTTGGGTTTCGGATCACAGAGGAATACGCCACCGGCGTCTTCGATAAAATCGTGAATATCATGCCGTTTTTGCTCGACGTCATGAGGCCGTCTTTGGTCGTGGCGAGACTTCTTGGCTACTTCAGAATTGCACCGGCTCAATTTATCGTAGCGGTCAAAAGATGAAGATTCTGATCGGGTGCGATGTGGATCCGATCCTCCCCGCAGTCCTGCGGCGCCCGCCTGACACGGATATATGGGAACCGCTGGACCAAATCGATAGGCTAGTTGCTACTATGGGGGAGGTCCTCCCGGTGATCACATGGCTGATCCGATCAGATGAGAGCGTACGGTTCTGCACTGAATCCTATGCATCTGGGTTCATTTCGCGGCGGAAACTCTGGCGAAGGCTGACGGATCGGGGGCATGAACTGGGGTGGCACATGCATCACCTTTCGTTTAACCGTCATCACGGGTCGTTCGGCTTCGATCCGGCCCCATCCTGGTTATCGGCTGCTCACGCCGGCTTGGAAGAGCACTTCCATGTTCGCGCGACACGCGTCGGTTGGGATTATGGGAGCACTGTGTTGTTCAACAGCCTAGATAAGCTCGGGATCCAAATCGACTTTTCGGCATTGCCGGGAAACATTGGATGGCATCGGGCTGGACCCGACCGGGTCGTTGTGGACTGGCGCCGTTCTACCCCGGGTCCGTATCATCCCGATCGGGACGACTATCAGAAGGAGGGCCCGAATGCCCTCCGGCTTCTGGAGGTACCGATCACACAGTTCTCCAACTCCGTGCTCGGCATGGCGAAGCGATATGTTTGGAGGATTGGCAATCGCTGCTTCTCGGTGACCGGACTGCACAATAAAACACTCAAGATGACTGATCCTTGGCCACCCCCGCCAGTGTTCCGCAGCGGCGTTGTCGCCTTTTTCTTTCACCCGGAGGAATTGACGGAAATCGGTGTGAGCCATTTCGTCCGGAATGTTGAGCAACTGCGGCAATTGCAAGGCGTCAACTTTGTAACTGCGAGTCAGATAAGTGAATCAGTCGAGCACCGCGTTGGTGACGTTACTGGTTAGCACGCTGCCGTTAAGCTCGAACGGAACAGAGAAACTCTATCGAACGTAGTCCTTCAACAAGCTGTCAGATGTGCGCACGGATCACCGACTCTTGATTTCTTGCTATGCCTTCGGTACCGCCATGGTGTCCCACGGGGCTCGTGTCAGCGGTGTGCGCTTCGCCGGCTCTACCGCTGCAGAGGACAGCTCGTAGGCGCTTTGGTGCAGCAGTTCTGAAACAGTCTCTGAGTTATCGTCCGCTACTTCGCACCAGATCACAGGGCGGACGCTACGCAACAGTCTTGACGCGCCACGCAGAACGTTGAGTTCCGCGGTCTCGACGTCAATTTTCAAGATGGATGGCGCGGGAAAATAATCCAACAGGAAATCCAGCGAAACGGTCACAGTTGCCTGTTGATAGCGGTACCCGCCGGCCTGACTGGATCCTTGCGCTTCCATCAGATAATTGGCTGAGCGCGCTCTCTCTGCGATCTGGAGTTGGCGGATGCGGTTACCCTCTGATGCGGCCGCACAAAGGACTGCCACCGGTGCAGCTTCGGCAGAGTGCTGTTGAATGCGTTGGGCGGAGCGCGTCAGCAAATGTGCCAGCCACACGTCTGGCTCAATAGCCAACACAAACCCGCCTGGTCCGGCCAGGGCGGCTGCGCTGAAACTGAATAAGCCTACGTTGGCCCCAACGTCCCAGACCACAGAACCGGGTCTCACCAGTTCTCGAACCATGCGAAAGAGCATGGGGTCGGTCGTTTCCACACCCCATCTCCAAAAGCGCAGGCCGGCTTCCGGAGAAACATACAGTGGCAGGCTTTGGAATTGCTTTGGTAGATGCCTGCGCAAAATCATACCCCTGCTGAACCGTTCCGCCAGATGGCGCAGATTCATAAACAGTGCTCAGTTAATGGCGACGTGCTGCCAGTGGAAGTCATCGGCTCGCGAGGGACAGGGCATCTGCCGTGCGGTCTTTCTCGTCGTCGCCCACGGTTGGTATGAGTTGCGCCAGAGCCCGGCGGAAACGCATGGCGAAGTGTTCTTCCAAGAAAGTGTTTTGCACCCTTGCGTGGCCTGCCTTCCCCAAGCTTGAAGCCAGTCGCGCATCCGTTAAAACGGGAATTGCAGCTTTCGCGATGCTGTCCCTGCCCAGGTCTCTTGCGACCACGACACCTTCACCATTGGGAAACAGTTCTTCGACGACCGTTCCTGCTAGTCCCAGCAGAGGAACTCCGAATGCAAGCGCTTCGACTCCGGCTAATCCGAAGCCTTCTTGGTCGGAGGGATAAAACAACAGGCGGGCCGAGCGATAGGCACGGTCCCTTTCCGCGTCGCTCAACCGGCCGCGGAACTCGATTGCTTGCAACCGCTCTTGCTCGACACGCCGTCGCAACCGCGGTTCATCGTCTCCCGTTCCGACAATGACGAGTTTGGCATCCGGTACGGCCGCCCGGATTAGCGGCCAGGCATCCATGACAGCATCGTGCCCCTTGTACCGCTCGGGACTGCTCATTCGGCCGACGATCAGGCCCACGGGCGGCAACAAACCCGCATCGATGGGCTGTGGGGTCACCGGGACCCCCAACCACACAACCTCGACGTGCGGAAGCCAGGGATTCACGGCTCGTGTGGCGGCAACCGTGATAGCGGAGTTGGCGATCAGGAGGCTTGCCCCGAGCAGCGCTTCCCGCCTGCGCCCGGCCAGGGGTTGCCATACCTCCACCCCGTGGAGAAAAACCACATACGGAATCCTCCGCAGCTTTGGAATACTGCCGTGCAGCACCGCGAGATGGACATGGTCATAGATAACCAGGTCGGGAGGGTTCAGTGAACCGAGAAGAACTTGAGTTGCCACCTTCGCAACCCGCAGCGAGCGCGGCCAAAACGGAGGATGGTGCCAGACGGAAACGTCGCAGTTTGGTTCTAGGGCAGATTTGATTGACTTAGCGACGACTCCGATGCCGCCGTATGCGGTACCCAAACCGGACGTGACGAGCGCAACCCTCTTCCGCAAAAGGAATGGTCTCCTGGCCAAACTGCTGTGAACGACAATCGGGAATGGTTGATGTATTATATGCTCCAACCTTGGAAATCATGAGTCCACCGTTTTCTGCTGTATGAAGGTCCTCCATGTGAGCCCCTCGTTTTATCCCTCAGAAGCGTATGGCGGAACAATACGCTCTGGGTATGGCTTATGCCGCGGTTTAGCACGGCTTGGATGTGACGTGCGGGTCCTGACTACTGACACGGACGGTCTTGGCCGTACCCTCGGCGTGGCAAATGATCGGGAAGTGCAAGTCGATGGTTTGCGCGTGCGATATTGCCATAAGCGGCTTCGCCATTCTGTTTCTCCGGCGTTGCTCAGAGTATTGCCTTCTTACATTCAGTGGGCCAATGTCGTACACCTGACGGCTGTCTACTCGTTCCCAACATTTCCCACCCTGTTCTTTTGTCGTCTGTTCAATAAGCCCGTGGTGTGGTCTCCCCGCGGCGCTCTGCAGCGATGGGAGGGGACCTCTCGAGTTGTTCGCAAGTGGGTCTGGGAATCGATATGTCAGAAGCTGGCGCCTACGAACAACTTGGTCTTACATGCCACTTCGCAGGCAGAAGCCGACCAAAGCCGGAAGAGATTCCCAAGGCTGCGGGCAGTGGTGATCCCGAACGGCGTGGATGTTCCGCAAATTCTCAGGCGAAAAGCCTCAAATGGGAGATTGCGACTTCTGTATTTGGGACGCTTGCACCCAATCAAGGGCATCGAAGCCTTGCTTGAGGCTTGTGGTATCGTTGGAGAACTATCGCCAGACTGGCATTTGTATATTGCGGGTACAGGATCCCCATCTTATGTCGATTTTCTCAAGACAAAGGTGAAGGAACTCGGGCTATCCAAACAGGTGGAGTTCGTCGGAGAGGCATTCGAGGAGAAAAAGGAGGCGCTTTTCGCGCAATCCGATGTTGCTCTCGTACCCTCGCACATTGAGAATTTTGGAATTGTGGTGGCTGAATCGCTCGCCCACGCGGTGCCGGTGATCGCCAGTAAGGGCACACCGTGGATTGGTTTGGAGACAAACAGGTGCGGACTCTGGGTAGACAACGATCCCGAAAGCTTGGCGACTGCAATTCGCAAGATTCGTACCCTACCCTTGCAGGAGATGGGACAGCGAGGGAGAGACTGGATGGAGAAAGACTTTTCTTGGGAATCGCTCAGTGGTGAGATGCTGGCCCTCTATCGCAAATGTGTCCGCAGTTAGACAGATCAAGCAGGCATATGGCCCATGACGCTGAACACTCTGACGAAAGTCCAACCAAATTAAGGATAGAGCAGTAGGCAGCCGATGTGTGGCATTGCGGCGATTCTGGGCGAGAGACCTGCGGACCAAGTGGAGTTGTCGCTGCGAGCGATGCTCGCAGCGCAATTTCATCGCGGTCCAGACGATGGCGGCTGGGTTGTAATTTCGGCGGGGCAATCGACCCTTGGCCTCGGGAACCGCCGTCTGGCGATTCAGGACATCTCTCCCCTCGGGCATCAGCCGATGCGCAACGAGGATACAGGCGACCTCCTGGTTTATAACGGAGAGATCTATAACGCCCCTCAGCTCAAAGCCTCCCTGAACTCCGAAGGCTATCGCTTCCGCGGCCACAGCGACACGGAGATACTGCTTCGCGCCTACGAGCATTGGGGGATCGAGTGCCTAGATCGACTTCGAGGAATGTTTGCGTTTGCTGTTTGGGACGCGCGGCGTTCACGTCTGGTGATCGCCCGGGACCATCTCGGGATTAAGCCGCTCTACTACACCTGCAACGACCGTTGCTTTGCTTGTGCGTCGGAGATCCGGGCGCTTGCACAGAGCGGATTGGTTAGCTCGGACATCGATCGCCGTGCGCTGGCTGGATACTTGGCATATGGTGGCGTTCAGGAGCCACTCACGATCTACGAAAATGTCTTTTCTCTCCCGCGCGGTTCTTGGAAGGAATTGGACCCGAGTGGCAAGGTTCTGGCCGAAGGCATGTATTGGCGATTTCCGCCCGTGCAGCCGTCGATCCGCGAGCGCTCGCTGCCCGACCTCATAGAAGAAGGGCGCGCTCTGTTGCACCAATCGGTAGGTCGCCATTTGCTAAGCGACGTGCCACTTGGTATTTTCCTCAGTTCCGGCTTGGATTCCACTGCCATCCTCGGACTTAGCGAGGACCAAAATCGACTCCAGCCTATTGATGCATTTACGGTCTCATTTCCTGATCGGCCTCAATACGACGAACGGGCATTGGCGCGTGCCACTGCTGCTCGCTTCTGTGCTTGTTTTCACGAATGCCCAGTCAGTGACAGCACCACCCTGAGTTGGATTGGCGATGCTTTGGAATGCATGGACCAGCCGTCAATGGATGGCTTCAACACTTACGTTGTGGCTCGGGCGATACGTGAGCGAGGGATTGTTGTGGCCTTGTCCGGCCTAGGTGGCGATGAGGTTTTCGGGGGGTACACCCTCTTCCGCCGTGTACCTCGCACCTACGATATGATGTCCTGGCTCAATCTCCTGCCGCTATCGATGCGCGTGACTGCGGCCCGGCTAGCGACGGTATCGACAAGTCGCGTGGCCGCGCACAAAGCTGAAGAAATCGCAATCGTCGACCCGGGAATAATCGGAATGTACTTCCATTATCGTCGACTCGTTTCGGACTTTGGCCTTGGTGGGTTCGGGTTGGACGCCAAGAGTCTCGGTTTGTCGGAAGATTTTCAGATCCCTGAGTTGCGTTATGAAGATTGCTACGTTCCGGCCGATCATGTGGCATCGGTGGGCAGATTGGATGCCGCCTTTTACCTGCAGAACACCTTACTCCGCGACAGCGATGTGTTCGGCATGGCGAATTCCCTTGAGATCCGCGTACCTTTTCTCGACCGCGATCTTGTGGAATGGGCCTTTCGTTTACCAGGCAATGTGCTGCTCCCGCGGAGAGCTCCATTGAAGTACCTTCTACGGAAAATCTGTGCCGATCTGTACACCAAATCGCAGGTGCATCAGCCTAAGCGGGGATTCGTGCTCCCCTTCGGTGCTTGGCTGGTAGGTCCCCTGCGCGAAATGATGGAAGAGAATCTGCGTTTTTTACGCGGTTCTGGACTGCTGGATCCGGCCGGGATCGAGGTCGTGCGCAGGCTCTTCGAGGACGAGCCGGATGGCCCTGCGTGGTCACGCGTGTGGGCGCTGGTCACGCTCGGACAATGGCTCAAAACGCAAACGGCGTCTTCTCGTGTCCCTGCTCGCGCAGGCCAGCCTGCATGATCGGTTCTCCCTTCCAAAACCCTGATGCAGGTCATTAGGACATACTGAAATGCAAGAGAGTGCAGAAATTCCGGGAGCTGGATCTCAGACGACGTTGCCAAACCGCATTCCGGTTACCGTCATCATTCCGACCCGGAATGAGGCGCGACATCTCGGTCGGTGTTTGGAAGCGGCCCGTCTCTGCGCCGAAATCTATGTTGTTGATTCACAGAGCGCCGACGAGACCGTCGAGATTGCCCGTGCGTTTGGCGCGAAAGTGGTGCAGTTTCATTATGGCGGCGGCTGGCCGAAGAAAAGGCAGTGGGCTCTGGACTCGCTGTCTATCGAGAATGAATGGGTTTTGTTGTTGGATGCGGACGAGATCGTGACCCGGGAACTGGCGGATGAAGTGCGGCAGGCGATTCGGAATCCTAGGTTCCAGGGCTACTATGTGTTCCTTCGGCTGAATTTTCTCGGAAGAGTGCTTCGCTTTGGCGATAGCGGGTTTTGGAAGCTGTCTCTGTTTCGGTGCGGCAAAGGTCATTTTGAGTGCCGTCTCAGGGACCAGGACGATTCGATGGGCGACATCGAAATCCATGAACACGTTGTGGTTGATGGCTCGGCGGGAATCCTGAAGCACGCGCTCCTCCATGAGAATGTCGAAACTCTTTCCCGCTACATCGCAAAACATAACGAATATTCAAATTGGGAATCGCGAGTTCTGGTACAAGACGGTGGACAGGATCACGAGTTAGCGCCGACTCTGTTGGGCACTCAAGCGCAGCGCAGACGTTGGCTAAAGAAGTGGTTGTATCGCATTCCCGGTTCGCCGCTATTACTTTTTCTTTATCGCTACGTATTTCGGCTAGGGCTTCTGGACGGCGTGCCGGGGCTGATTTACTGTGCCTTTCAATCGATTCAGATGTTCCATACCAAGGCAAAAATTTACGAACTGAAGAGCGAGAAGGACAGACGGTCCGTTTAACGTATCATGCACAATTTCATTCGAAAACCGAGTAAAACTAAGTACCGGGAAAACACGGAATGTGCGGAATAGCGGGACTCGTAAACTGCGGGGATCGATCAACGTTGGCGCGGATGATCCAGGTCCAGGCGCATCGCGGCCCTGACGACTCAGGCACCTGGGAAAAGAGATTCCCCGACAACAGCTACATGGGGCTTGCGAGCCGGCGCCTAGCCATCCTCGATTTGTCCGACAGTGGGCACATGCCGATGTCAAACGAAGATGGTACCGTCTGGATCACGTACAACGGCGAAATATACAACTTCAGTGATCTTCGTAGCGAGTTGCAGGCGAAGGGGCATCGGTTTGCTTCCCGAACCGACACGGAAGTCATCGTGCATCTCTACGAGGAGGAGGGTCCGGAGTGCGTCCAACGGCTGGATGGAATGTTTGCGTTTGGGATTTGCGATCTTCGCGGCGCGGCCCCAACGTTGTTTGTTGCCCGCGATCACTTTGGTATCAAACCGTTCTATTACGTTCAACGAGGGCACTGGCTGGCATTCGCGTCTGAAATCAAAGCCCTGTTGCAAGTGCCAGGAATCGGAGCCGAGATCAACCCCACTGCTTTGCAACAGTACTTGACTCTGCTTTGGGTTCCTGATCCCCATACCATGTTTCGCGGCATCTACAAACTTCCCGCTGGGCATTCTGCGGTCTTCCGAAATGACCAATGGACCGTATCGAAGTACTGGGATTTGGAATTTCCGTCCGCGGATACTCCGTACCCACGTTCAGAGGCTGAGTTGGTGGATGAGGTTCGACAGCGCTTTCGCCGTTCCGTCAAGGCGCAGATGATTGGCGACGTTCCGGTTGGAGCGTTCCTTAGCGCGGGGCTGGATTCGAGCAGCATCGTTGCAACGATGGCCGAACTGTCCGACCATCCAGTACACACGCACACAATTACCTTTCCCGCTAAGTACCGGGTCGGAGAAAAGACGTTAGATGATCCGCGAGTGGCTGAGCGGTTCGCGCGACGGATGGGATGCGAACACCAGACCATCGTCGTAGACCCCGACGTGGCAGACCTACTTCCCAAGATTACCTGGCATATGGATGAGCCCACGGCGGATCCTGCCATCATTGCAGCCTTCTTGGTTTGTCGGGAAGCGCACGGCAAAACGACCGTGCTGCTGTCGGGCGTGGGTGGAGATGAACTGTTTGCAGGGTACAGGAAGCACTGCGCGCACTACTGGGGAGAAGCCTACCGCGGGATTCCTTCTTTGTTGAGGCGAGGTTTCATCGAACCACTGTTACTTGGGATGCCGAGCCTGCGTAGCACGCCTTTGAAGGGAATGATTCGCCTGGCCAAGAAGATGGCTCGTAGCGGCTCTCTGCCAGCCGTCGAGCGATTTTTGATGAATTGCACGTACATGGATGCGAAGCAGCAGGAGAACCTCCTTACCCCTGTCATTTCGAAAGCGATCGACGGTCAGGACCCGTGTGAGCGACACCGAGCCTGCTTCAAACAGGTAGATCACGCAGATTTCTTGAACCAGATGCTATACGTGGACACAAAGATTTTCATGACCAGCCTAAATCTGACCTACGCCGATAAAATGAGCATGGCATCGTCGGTTGAAGTACGAGTACCTTACCTTGACCGGGGCCTGGCCGAGTTCGTGGCCTGGAACGTGCCCCCCCGACTGAAGCTTCACGGAACGATCAGGCCGACCACCAAGTACATTCTGCGCAAGGCTGTGGCCGGGATGCTTCCCGCCGAGGTGCTGCGGCAGCCCAAGGCAGGTTTTGGTGTGCCGGTGGACTATTGGCTTGCACACGAACTGAAGCCGATGGTCAATGACTTGCTTTCCGAATCGCGTTTAAGAAAGCGCGGCATTTTTCAACCGGATGCAGTCCGCTCTCTCATACAGCAGCACAGAAGTGGCGCACAGGACTGGTCCATGCAGATCTGGCAGTTGCTGACGCTTGAGATTTGGATGGAACAGTTCCTCGACAAAGATGATAGAAATGTAGAACCACATCCTGCGGGATTCAGTCAGGCCAGTTCATTGAATGGGCGGCGTGCCACGCGCATGTGACTGCGGTCCCTGGGTAAGGTTGTGGCGAACGAGTAGTGAAATTTGGGAGGGCAGGTTGAAGAGAATCCGAGCCGCTATCATCGGTTCCGGTTTGATCGCAGGGAAGAAGCACGTCCCCGCATTCTTAAAGTTGAGGTCTAAGACCGAGCTCGTAGCTGTCTGCGATTTGAATCTTACCTCCGCGAAGCAAGTGGCAAGCCGGTTCGGCATTCCGAGCGCCTACAGCAACATTGCGGAAATGCTGACCACCGAAAAGCCAGACTTGGTGGACGTCTGCACGCCGCCGCAGACCCATGCGCGCCTGGCCGTCGAAGCCATGCGGCACGGTTGCCACGTTCTGGTCGAGAAGCCAATGGCACTCACCGTGGCTGACTGCGATCAGATCGTGCAAGCCTCTAAGGACTATGGCCGGAAAGTTTGCGTCGCGCACAGCGACTTGTTTTACGAGCCGTTCATGAAGGCGCGCCGTATGGTAGGGAATGGCGCGATTGGGACAGTGCGTGGAATGCGCATCTTTCTCTCGACTCCCACAGCCTACATGACCTCGCGCCCGGAACACTGGGCGCACAAGCTGCCCGGTGGAGTGATCGGAGAAACCGGTCCACACATCGTGTACATGACGCTGGCCTTCATTCCTCATATTCACACTGTCAACGTCGATGCCTTGAAGGTTATGCATAATTATCCCTGGTCCTCGTTTGAGGACTACCGAATTAACCTGATTGGGGATGACGCGATCAGTTCCGCTACCGTGGTTTACACTACCGAAGAATGGGCCGCCAAGGTTGAAGTCCTGGGAGACACAGGATTCTTAATGCTCGATTTGGAAAGCATGAATGTGCTGCATTACCGGCGTGCCGAACTGAAACCTGTTCCAGTCGGGCTTTCCTTGCTTAGGGAATCCGCCCAGCTGGCGGGCGCATTTGTTTCCAACTCGATTCGGGTCGCAACCAGGAGAGTTCGCAGCACGCACGAAATCATCATTTCTCATTTTGCTGACAGCATTCTGTCGGGATCCGAACCGCCGGTCTCAGCGGAAGAAGGTCGCGAAGCGGTTAGGGTACTCAACATGGTTGTGGAGAACATCGAAAGCAAGTTCGCGACCAAGACTGCCTGAGCGAAATGGCTGCCCGAATCGGCACATCGAGACTTCGGCCATAGGAATCAGCGCGCGAGCTGTTCGGCCGTCACCTTAGAATACTGAATAGGAGTAATTCGTTGTACATCTTGGGAGTTAACGCTTACCACGGCGACGCCTCTGCCGCGATCATCAAGGATGGTCAGCTTATCGCCGCCGTAGAGGAAGAACGCTTCAACCGCAAGAAGCACTGTGCTGGGTTCCCTGCGGCCGCGGTCCGCTATTGCCTGGAGGCTGCCAACATCTCGGTTGATGAGCTCGACCATGTTGGCATTTCGCGGGATCCCTCCGCGCACCTGCACAAGAAAATTCTGTTCTCGATCACGCGCATCCCGAACCTTTCAGGCCTGATTGCCGCCCGGCTCGCGAATGCCGCCAAAGTGCACGACCTGCGCGAGGAGCTGGCGCATGCGCTGGATGTTCCGCCGCAGTTCCGAGCCAAGATCCACAAAGTGGAGCACCACCGGGCACACATGGCCAGCTGTTTTCTGGTTTCCCCATTCGACCGCGCTGCCATTTTGTCCATTGACGGCTTCGGCGACTTTATCAGCACTATGTGGGGAGTCGGCGAGAACAATCACATGGACGTGCTCGGGCAGATCGAATACCCACACTCAGCCGGCATTGTTTACACCGCCACTAGCCAGTACCTGGGATTTCCCAAGTACGGAGACGAAGGGAAGGTTATGGGTCTGGCGCCGTATGGGCGTCCTCGTTACCTGGAACAGTTCCGGGACATTATCCGGACAGACAACGTCGGCGGCTTCAAACTAGACCTCGACTATTTCAAGCACGACTCTGAAGGCGTGGACATGACCTGGGAGGACGGCTCGCCGACGATCGGTCGCATTTTCTCGGATAAGTTTATCGATGCCTTCGGGCCCGCGCGTCTAACCGGCGAGCCGCTGACCTCGTTGCAGGAAGACATCGCGGCCTCCCTCCAGGCCCGCTTGGAGGAAGTTGGCTTTCACATTCTGAACCAGCTGCATCAGCAGACGAAAACCGACAGGCTTTGCCTGGCCGGTGGCGTCGCCTATAACTCGGTGATGAACGGAAAGATTCTGCTCAACACTCCATTCCGAGAGGTGTTTGTGCAGCCGGCAGCCGGCGACTCCGGCACCGCCCTTGGAGTCTGTTACTACATCCACAATGTTCTACTGCAACGGCCGCGGTCGTTTGTGATGGAGCACGCTTATACCGGTCCAGAGTTTACTAAAGGGCAGATCGACGGTGTAGTGCGAAAGAGCGATTGTGAGTGGCGCGAATTGAGCGACCCTGAGCTCACGCAAGCAGCAGCGCAAGCTGTCGCTGATGGCAAGATCGTAGGTTGGTTCCAGGGCAGGATGGAGTTTGGGCCACGGGCTCTCGGCAATCGTAGCATCGTCGTCGACCCGCGCCGCACTGAGATGAAGGACATCCTGAATGCTCGCATCAAGAAGCGCGAGCCCTTCCGCCCTTTTGCTCCTTCGATCCTTGAAGAGCGTGTCGGAGACTACTTCGAGCAGACGCATCCTTCTCCGGCCATGCTCATGGTCTATCAGGTCAAGCAAGACAAGCGCTCAGTCATTCCTGCGGTGACGCACGTGGACGGATCCGGGCGGCTGCAAACCGTCGCTCGCAGTACCAACCCCCGTTACCACCAGCTCATTTCCGACTTCGAGCGGTTAGCCGGCGTCCCGGTTGTGCTGAACACTTCCTTCAATGAAGACGAACCGATTGTGTGTACTCCTGAGGAAGCTTTGAACTGCTTCCAAAGGACACGAATGGATGTCTTGTTCTTGGGCAACTACATGCTGCAGCGGTGACAGAGGAAGTGTCCGGCCAATGAACGTGTTGATTCTGAACCAGGCTTTCTATCCGGACGTTGTCTCGACCGCTCAGCACGCGAGTGACTTGGCAAGGGGCTTGACGCAGGCGGGGCACGAAGTCACCGTCATCTGCAACTCCCGAGGCTACGACGATCCGAAGCTTCGATTCCCGAACCAGGAAACTTGGAACAGGGTCAAAATCGTTCGCGTACGATCGACGGGGTTCGGCAAGAGTTCTAAATGGCGCCGTGCCGCCGACTTCGGAACGTTCGTGGCAAGTTGTGCGCTTCGTCTATGGTCATTGCCTCCGTTCGACGTTGTAGTTGCGATGACCTCGCCGCCTCTGATTTCTTTTGTCGCGGCCTTGGCTGTGCCGCGCAGGGCTCGCAGCCTGGTGTTTTGGTCAATGGACCTAAACCCCGATGAGGCAATCGCTGCAGGATGGCTGCGAGATAAATCCCCGGTCGCGCGTCTGTTATCCCGGATGTTGTTGCACAGCCTGCAACGAGCTGATCGCATCGTAGCTCTGGACCGGTTCATGAAAGACTGCATCCAGGCGAAGGGTATTCCTGCAGAAAAGATCCTGGTCGTGCCGCCTTGGTCGCATGATGACCGCGTCAGGTTCGATCCAGCGGGCAGGGAAGAGTTCCGGGCCATCCATAAGCTCTCCCGTAGATTCGTCGTCATGTACTCGGGAAACCATAGCCCATGCCACCCTTTGGGGACGCTCCTTCAGGCCGCTGAGCGACTCGCCGGTCATGAAGAGATCGCTTTTTGCTTTATCGGGGGCGGAAGCGAATTCCGAAAGGTGGTGGAGCGTGCGCGAGACCGTGGCATGCGGAACGTGTTGTGCCTTCCTTACCAACCGATAGAGAAGTTGTCGGCATCCTTGTCCGCGGCCGACCTGCACGTCGTGGTGATGGGAGATAAGTATGTAGGCATCGTCCACCCCTGCAAAATCTACAACGTGCTCGCCGCCAACCGAGCATTCCTTTACATCGGTCCAGCGGAGAGTCACGTGCGGGACATCGTCCGCCAGCCCGGGCTGGAGGCATACGTTTCCGCGCACGGTGATGTAGACGGCGTCGTGACAAACGTCTTGCATGCTATGCGGTGCGGAAATGTTGTTTCGTCGGCGACTGCCGAAGTGGGGAAACGATTCTCGAAGGAGTTGCTCATTCCACAAATGATCTGTGCGATCGAGCAGAGCAGGAACGCGAGTAGTCGAGCTGATCAGGCTCCTTCATAAAATCATGGTGCGGTATCATCTCGGAACCGGATCTGTCCGGCCGAGCCGGAGGCCCAAACTAATGCTAAAGAATTTCCCCTTTGAAGTATGTGTTTGCGTTGTCGTGTTTTCAACTCTTCAATTCTGCCAGTCGCAGATCTCCAATCAGCGGGCTGATGTTGCCGCTTCCGGACGAATTGGGAACCCGGCGACCTCCGAATCTAAAGTGTGGGCTAAAGACATTTTGGATGTGCGCGACTACGGAGTGGACTGCACGTTCACCCATGATAGTTCTGCCGCACTAAACGCGATAACTGCCGCACCCGCGACCAATGGTGCCGCTATCACGTTCCCTCCCAGCTGTCACGTCAAGCTAACATCCACTTGGTTCGTGAAGAATCTCAGCGGGTTCACGATTAAAGGCATCTCCGGAGCAGGGAACAACGGTAACTACGGAACGAACGTGCCGACAATCACCTGGACCGGAGCAGCAGGCGGCACCATGATCGACATGGAGTACGTGGATGGGTTCGAGGTCACAAACCTTTCCATTGACGGTGGTGGACTGGCAACGGTTGGCATCAACGTGGATAAGACCGGAGCCGGCGGAGTGGTCAACACGACGGACGGGATTTTCCGTAGATTGCTGGTTCATGGAAACATGAGGGGCGGTGCCTCCAATACGGGCTGGACCGGACTACAGTTTTCCATGGTTTCGCGCGACAACGTGGAGGACATGCGAGTCCTGGATTCGACGTTCTACTGTGGTCCATCTGTGACTTCGGGGGTCGCGGCCATCCGCATGGGGCCGTCGTTTAACAACAAGGGCTATGTCATCCGGCACAATTTCATTCATGGGTGCGCGATCGGTGTTTGGGAGCAAGGTGGAGGGACGATTATCGACGAGAACGAGGTTGGCAGTAATCGCATAGATTTTCAAATTGATTTCTGGACCGACCCCATCAAGATTTCTAGCAACCTTTCCGAATCGGCGGAAAGCGGAGATCAGTTCCTCGTAATGAATGGGACGGTGAATCATTCTATCGAGGTTACCTCCAACAACATCCCGGTCAATGACACGTGCGCCGTTTCATTCCTCGGTGGGACATTTTCAGCGCCGAATGGCAATACGTTTTACAAGGGATTTGGCGGCGGAGCCGGCGGTCACAAGATATGCAACCGAGGAAATAATGCCGTTACGCTTCTTGGAGCAGATTCGCTGTTTGGTTTCAACGGATACGATCTCGCGAATTTCATTAACGTTCGACCGGCTGGACGCTCGGTTGTTGACTCTGCCGGAATTTCCAATGCTTCGAGATTTCTAGCCACAAGCACCGGGTCCACGTTTCTCGAGAGAGCCGTTTTCTTTGGCCTCAACGATAGCGCTGGTGGTCTCGGGGTCGCGAATCAGACCGAGAACGCCACTTCCTGTGGGTTAGATTCGTGGTGCGGGATGGAAGGAGGATACGAGGTAGTTGGTGTCAATTCGCCGGATGGTCTCGTGTGCAGCGTAATCGGCGGCGATACCAGCGCAGTGCACAGCTATTATGTCTCTGGCGTTGATGCAGCTGGCAATGAGACCATATTGCGAAATTCCGGCAATTCTTCGGGTTGTCACGGTCCTGCTACCTTCGATGGCAGTCACTATGAGACTCTCACCTGGCTTGCTTCTCCGAACGCCGCCAGCTACAGCATCTATGCTGCAAATCCCATTGATCCAGGAAATCAAGTGAATCGCATTGCAACCGGGATCGTAGGTACTTCCTATCGGTTTAAAGGCCCCTATCCGACGACTTGGCCGATTCACGGAGAGAAAAATCCTTTGAATCACACCCTGAGGCATATTTTTCGTGGGAAGGATATGGAATTACAATTTGGAACTCCGCTGAGGGGATTCAGCGACAAAGGTGTCACTCAGACTTTCAGTTTGAGCTCTCGGGGTTTCCAGCTAGGTACGTCGGGTACGATGCTGACGCAGATGGCGCTATACTCAACGGCTTCGATCACTCCGGTTGCTGTAAGCGCCGCCAGCTGTTCAGATCAGACTTTTCCACTCCAGGGAGTAACGACCGCGGATCGCATTTCAAACATCGTACCTCCAGCTGCGCTGGGTAACCTCTCACTGAATGGATATATCTCTGCGTCAGCTACGATGCTCCTGCACTTCTGCAATCCAAGCGGGTCCAGCGCTACCCCTCCTCCTGGGGTCTACTCCGTCCTCGCAGTTCACTAAATGACTCTTAATCAGTAGGTTGTAGGTTCGATTCCTACCGCGCTCACCACTCTTTTCAATGATTTACCCCAACCAAGCCCGCACGGAAGCACTCTTAACGCGGTATTGAAAAGGCGCGCTTTAGCTCGCACAGGATCGAAGCGTACGGCACACTTGCGGCACACCTGACCTTCTGATTTGTCGCAACCTTTAGATACCCTATTTTGTCGATGCCAATCGGCCTCCAAGAAGTACGTGATTTTATCCTGGAACAGCGAGTGACACTCGTAACGTCAACGCGATCTGGATCTGTTTCTGGAATCCCTTCTAAGGATGCTCCTGTTGGTGTCGGCTAGGGTTAGGCACGGACTGCGGAGGACGTATCATTCCGCACTCCTTTGGTATCGTCTCCTTTATGTTCAATGTGGCAGTCAGACAGTTGAATGAACTCGAAAAGGTGCCACCGGTCGCTCCAACGGTGCCGCGCACCTCATGACCCAGTCCGACGGCTTCCGCATGATTCAGCGCCACGCACGCCAAGCGGGAATTCAAATCCATGTCGGCAACCACTCGCTCCGCGCCACCGGCATCACCGAATGCCTGAAAAGTGCTGGCACGCTCGAAAACACCGAGCGAATGGTCAACCATTTCTCCCCGCTGCACCACGTAAGTTCCACGTCCTCCGCAGCGACGAAACTTCGCTTGATAAGTACGAGAAGGTGGGGATTTGAGGCCGAAATTGAAAACATTGGAAGGCCCAGTATTAATAGTGTGCTGGCGGAGACGTACGCGCAACCAGAAGGTGCCGAAGGCACCGGATGAAGAATATGGTTGCGGAGTGATCTATGTCACTCAGCAGCGTGATGACGCGATTTTCTGCTATTTTTCTGTTGACGCTGGGTTGCAGTTCCATATAGGGTTGCTGCCAATTCTGGTAAGAGAGATTTGCATCTCAGGCTTTTCCTGAAACTTTCTGGCCGGAATTCTTCCCTTTTAGCGTCTGGCGTTCGCCCGTGCTGTGCGCGGGATGATTCTGTGTGGCACTCGTGCGCCGGAAGTGCGTACTCGCATGTTCTTTGTCTGGAGACTTCCCAGCGATGTCTTTAGCTGAGTTTTCGAGAAATATGCACGACAGGAATCCCAGCGGCTTCATTTTGTCCGAACATGCTGCTAAGTAATCAGTACCCACGCTGTTAAGAAAATCTTAGGATGCAGAGGAGCGGATCGTGATGCGTGCAATGTCCCGTGTTCTGGTTCTCATTCTTGGTTGCCTGGCCTTCACCGGAATGGTGTTTGGAAAGTCTTCTTCTTCCGTGACGCTTACCTCTTCGTCAAATCCGTCCACCTATGGGAATTCGGTAACGTTCACTGCCACAGTGACGCCGTCGGCAGCGACGGGGACAGTGACGTTCAAGGACGGAAGCACGACGTTGGGAACCGGCACTCTCAGCAGCGGGAAAACCACGTTCAGCACCTCGGCGCTTGCAGTTGGATCGCATTCGGTCACGGCCGCCTATGGCGGGGACTCTAATTACAACAGCAGCACCTCGTCAGTCCTAACCCAAACGGTGAACAAAGCCAACACGACGGTCACGCTAGCTTCGTCTGCAAACCCATCGACTTACGGCTCATCGGTGACGTTTACCGCGACGGTGTCGCCGTCGGCAGCGACCGGGACGGTAACGTTCAAGGACGGAAGCACGACGCTGGGAACCGGCACTCTCAGCAGCGGGAAGGCGACGTTCAGCAGTTCGACGCTGGCAGTAGGATCACATTCGATCACGGCGTCCTACGGCGGCAGCACAAACTACAACAGTGGTACCTCGTCAGTACTAACGCAGACGGTCAACAAAGTGAACACGACAGTCACGTTGGCTTCATCTGCAAACCCGTCATCATACGGTTCATCGGTGAAGTTCACGGCCACGGTAACGCCCACGGCGGCGACGGGCACGGTGACGTTCATGGATGGAAGCACGACGCTGGGAACAGGCACGATCAGCAGCGGGAAAGCGACATTCAGCATCTCGACGCTTACGGCGGGATCACATTCGATCACGGCCTCCTACGGCGGTGACGCAAACGACAACAGCAGCACGTCCTCGGTGCTGACCCAGACGGTAAACAAAGTAAACAGCACAGTCACGCTAGCTTCGTCTGCGAACCCGTCGACCTACGGTTCATCGGTGACATTCACGGCCACAATCTCGCCCTCGGCAGCGACCGGGACGGTGACGTTCAAGGACGGGAGCGCAACGCTGGGAACGGGCACAATCAGCAGCGGGAAGGCGACCTTTGCCATCTCGACACTGGCAGCGGGATCACATTCGATCACGGCCTCCTATGGCGGCGACACGAACTACAACAGCAGCACATCCTCGACGCTAACCCAGACTGTAAACAAAGCGAACACGACAATCACGCTAACGTCGTCTGTAAACCCATCAGCGTATGGCTCGTCGGTGACGTTTACGGCGACAGTCTCGCCTTCGGCAGCGACCGGGACGGTGACGTTCAAGGATGGAAGCACGACACTGGGAACAGGCACGCTCAGCGCCGGGACGGCGACATACAGCACTTCAACGCTTGCAGTGGGATCCCACTCGATCAAGGCCACCTACGGCGGCGACTCTAACGACAACACAAGCACCTCAGGAACCTTGACCCAGACCGTCAAGCAGGCATCTTCTGTGGCTTTGACCTCCTCGGCGAATCCTTCCCCGTACGGCTCTGTTTTGACGTTCATTGCAGCGGTCTCGCCTTCTGCGGCAACGGGAACAGTGACGTTCTACGACGGCGGCACGACGCTGGGAACGGGCGCTCTCAGCAGCGGGACAGCGACATACGCCACCTCTACCCTTGCATCCGGTGCGCATTCCATCACGGCCGTTTATGGCGGTGACAGCACCTACGGGGGTAGCACATCTCCGGTCTTGATGCAGAACGTGCTAACTCTGACATCCATTTCCGTCACCCCTGTGGCTCGCCGAAATGTCATCCGGCGAGAGTGGCTCGATTCTTTCTCGCCCAAGCGGGAACTCTGAGTCTCTGAGTCTGAATTTGACCAAGAGCTCCTTTCGATTGCGCGTACGTGCCGGTAACCCCAGCCACTGCGCTCCCCTGCGGCCCACACTTCGGCAGGGCACATACATGTATGGTTAAGGATGGGCGGAAAGGTCTTCGGGCTAGGCAGCCCGATCATAACGGTGGTGCAACCCGCCCAGTCGATCATGGGAAAGCACGCGACCAGAGGCTAGGCAGCGAGTTCTGCACCCCGGCGTTTCCTTGCCCAGTCCAAGGTGCGTGCGGTCTTCGTGATGGTAGGAAACGTATTCGGACAGGAGCCGCTTCAGGTGCTGCTCGTTGAGAGCAATCACGTGGTCGAGCAGTTCGCGGCGGCAGCTCCCCACCCAACGCTCGGCGACACCATTCTGCCAGGGACTTGCGAACGAGGTCCGCACGGCGTTTATTTTCCAGGATCGAATGGCTGCCGGGACCTCCCTCCCGTATTTTGCATCCCGGTCATGGATTAGAAATCTGGGAGCCGCCGCAAAGGGAAACGCCTCGCGCAACTGCTGGATGATCCAACTGCTGGTCGGATGCTTCGTGATGTTGAAATGCAGGATTCGCCGGCGATCGTGGCGGATGACAAAGAAGCAGTAGAGGACACCGAAGGTGATCGTGGGCACGGTGAAGAAGTCCATGGCCGCAATCGCTTCCCTGTGATTCTCGAGAAACGCGCGCCAGCGCTGGGCTGGCTGGGGATCTCTCGGCGCCCGGTTCATCCAGCGGGAGATGGTTCTCTCGGAGACGTCAAAGCCCAGCAGCAGAAGCTCGCCGTGAATGCGCGGCGCGCCCCAGGTTGGGTTCTCCGCCACCATACGGAAGATCAACTCTCGAATGTCCGTCGACAGTATTTTCCTACCGACCCGTTTTCTCGCCTTTGAGATCAAACTCCAGTACAGGCGAAAACCAGCCCGATGCCAGCGGACGACAGTCTCAGGATGGACGAGCACCAGGGACTGCCTCCAGGCACCCCAGAAACGACGGGCGAAGACCCAGAAGATCTTGTCAACCGATCCAATCGGGGGTCTGGAATGCCTGCGCTTCAGCACGGCCAGCTGTTGCCGGAGAGCGAGATTTTCAAGGAGCAGGCTTCGATGCGATTGAAAGCAGCGGGTGAGCAGGCCCCACCATAATCCGATGTAGCGGAACATGAGCAACAGTCATAGCAGATACCGCGGCTGAGGAAACTGTGCAAGCTGTTGATATCAGAGCCGGACAGAATTTTGGCGAGGCACAACGCCGGGGGAAGGCCCATCTTGTTGACGATGGCGCGATAGCGTGGATCGGAATGCAGAAAATCGAGAGTCGGATCGCTTTGCAAAAACACGAGGTGAGGCGCGCGTTTCTGGTAACTCTCCTCCAGATAGCGGATCGTCTCCTCTTTACGTCCGAGTTGTGCATAGGCATCCACGAATTCGGTGGGCGACACGTATTGTTTGGCGGCCTTTCGCTTCAACACATCCACTTTCCACTCAAGCACCGCTCGGAACCCTCCCCGGCGGTAGACTTGAATCTGCTCGGCCAACTGATCTTTTTCGCCCGCAAGTTGCAGGTAACGTTCCGATTCTTCCTCCGATTCTTGCTCCATTCCTTTGAGGAAGTACACTTGCGAGAGAAGATCATGGAGGTCGGCGTTGTTCGGCTGGACATCTGTCCGTATGCGAGCCTCATTCAGCGCGGCGTCGAACTGCCGCATGCGAATGAGCGCGTAACCCAGTTGGTAGGGGCGCGCAAACGGATCCAGCTCCATTGCCTTCCGCTGCTCCTGCAACGCTTCGTCCATGCGATTCAGAGGGCGGAGCGCATACGAACGCAGGTGGTGAATTTCGGCGGCATTGGGATTCAGTTCTACGGCACGAGCGGACTCTCTCTCGGCAGCCACCCAAGAGGATGCCCGTTAATTCGTAGAAAGTAGCGACTCTCAACCCCGGTCATAATGACCGAGGGTAGTTTTTCTGCCAAGAAAAAGGAGAGAGTCGCTATGAAGAAACGATACCAGATCGACCAGCAACGAGCGGTGCAAGAATTCCGGCAGTTGGCCCGCGAAGAGAATCCCAACCTTCAGATGATTTTTCCGATGACCGAGGTGGTCGGTCTGCTGCAAGAAGGAGTGGGCCACCTCATGCGCGAAGCCGGGTTGGCGTTGATGAGCCTGGTGATGGAGGAAGAAGTGCGGCACCTGGCCGGGGAGCGGCATGAGCAGCATCCCGCGCGGCGCGCCCACCGCTGGGGAAAAGAGAAGGGTTACTGCATGGTGGACGGGCAGAAGGTTCCGATCCAGAGAACGCGTCTGCGCAGCCCGGAAAATCGCGAGCAACGGCTGGGCAGTTACGAGTTGTTCCAGCGCAGTGGACCGATGGAACACGCGGTATGGGACAAGATGATGCGCGGGCTGTCGACGCGCAACTATGGAGCGGTGGTGAAAGACTTTCCCGAAGCCTACGGAGTGGAAAAGTCGGCGGTGAGCGACAACTTCATCGCCTCCAGCCGGGAAAAGTTGCAGGCGTTGATGGAGCGTCCGCTGGGCGATTTGCGGCTGTGCGCGGTACTGATCGACGGCACGCCGTTCCGCGACCGGCAGATGATCGTGGCCCTGGGCATCAACATCGACGGGCGCAAAACGGTGTTGGGCCTGCGCGAAGGAGCCACCGAGAATGCCGCCGTGGTTAGTGAGTTACTTGGCGATTTGGCCTCGCGCGGGCTGGACTTCAGCGTGCCCCGGCTTTATGTGCTCGACGGAGGCAAGGCGCTGGCGGCAGCAGTGCGGCGTCATGCGGGCGAGGCGGCGATGATCCAGCGTTGTCAGGTGCACAAGCGGCGCAATGTCATCGACCACTTACCCGAAGAACATAAGTCGGCGGTCAAGAAGAAACTGCAGAACGCCTATGCCATGACCGAATACGCCGACGCCAAGCGTGCGCTGGAGCGACTGCATCGCGAACTGATGGAGCTGAATCCGAGCGCCGCCCGCAGCCTGGAGGAAGGCATGGAAGAGACGCTCACCGTGCATCGTTTGCGCGTGCCCGCGCAGTTGCGCCGCACCCTGGCGAGCACCAACGTGATCGAATCGGCTTTCTCCATCGTGGAGACGGTTTGCCGCAACGTGAAACGCTGGCGTGCGGGCGACCACATCGAGCGTTGGGTCGGTTCGGGTCTGCTGGTGGCCGAGCGCCAGTTTCGCAAGGTGCAAGGCTATCGGGAGATTCCGTCGCTGTTCACTTCGCTTGCGAACACGCTTTCGAAGAAGGCGGTTGCCGAGGAAGTGAAGGTTGCGTAGCCTATGACGGTCGAGAGTCTCTAACTTTCAACGGAGTTCCGGGCAACGTCGCCACCCAATTCCACCGATAAAAGAGCTGGACCGCAGCCATCGACAGGGCTCGCGCGATCGAATACGCGGAAAAGGCTCTTCAGAAAGGTTACGCGCTCGAGAGAATGGAGAACGACCCGGTTTTGCAAAGCGTCGTATCTGATCCGAAATTCCGTTCAACTAGCAAGTAGGCGAAACTATCGGAGATAATTGTCGTAACCCGGCGATAGCGCTCAAAACCCCGGTCAGCGAGTCGATGAGCGTTATTGCGATGTTTCGCCAACAAACCAAGATCAGCAGTCGTGCGGTTAGTTCAGCGCAATGTCCAGGGAACTCAGCGTGGAAATTTCTTACGTCGATAAAGCCGATCAAAGACCCCAAACATGAGCACGATTACCACAAATACCATCCAGCTCGCTTCCGGGCCCAGCCGGCCGCCGGTTAGCCATTGCGGGCCTTGCCAGCGAGTTTCAAGAAGGTGGCCGACGGCGTACTCGCCGGCGTTTTGTCCCGACCACACGAAGAGGTTGGCCAAGTCGAAGGCAGCGTGGAAGCCGATGGCGAAGGCCAGCGTGCCGGTGCGGCGCAGCGTGAGGCACACGAACAGGCCGAGCAGGCCGGTGGAGGCGAAGTCTTCCCAGCGCTCGTGCGGCTTCAAGAAATAGTGCAGCGCGCCGAAGCCAATGGAGAGCAGAATAGCCGCTGCCCAGAAGCCAATCCCATCGGCGAGTGTGGCGAGGAGATAGGCCCGGAACTGGAGCTCCTCCGAAAACCCTATGAGCAAGTCGGCAATCATCCAGACGCCTAAGAAGTACCAGAGCGCGCCGCCATGGATTGCGAGCCCGAAGATGCGATAGCCGCCGAAGGCTGCAATTAAGCCCACAAGCAAAGAGGTGGAGGCCGCGCCCCAAGCAAGGCCAACCCAGAAGTCGCCTCCGAAGGCGTTGCGCACGGGAATGCCATAATCAACGAAGCGGCGGCGCTCGATGCGAGCCATAATCCGGGTGGCGATCAGCACTTCGATGAGCACCACCAGTTCGTCGAAAATGGTGCCTACGGGATCAAGGAACGAGCGCTGCTTGGGATGGAAGATCTTCGGGATGATCCAGTTCGCCAAGAACGTGAGTCCCGCGAAGATACCGACAAAAATGAGCAGGCGCCAACCGGCGCGCAATCCACGCGAGTTAAGGAAGACTTTTCTCATACCGTAAGTGGCCGCCTGAGATCTCTCGTTCCTCGTTTGAAGGCCCGTCACAGGCAAGCCAATCCGACGCAGCGGGTCGACCGGTATCTTAATACGGAAGTTGATTGTTGACGAAACAAGGCCCTTTTCATCAACTGAGAACTCTGCAAGGTCAATGAGTGCTATGGGGATTTTGCGACAGTTTGGCCGAGCGAGAAGTGCCATCGTGGGCCTCCACGATCGGACGCTGGGTAACTGGTACCCGAGATGGACGTTCGTAATTTGAAAGTACGTTTCCGAAGTAGTTAAATCAGTTTGCTCGCCACTTCACACGGCAACTTCGGCTCTTCCGCCGACCGAATTGCCCCTCTGAAAAACACCAGCCCTGGCCGAACTGGAGAAGTCAAACCGTGATCTCTCGGCTGAAAGCAACCGTTCTCTGCATTGACGACCACTGGAGCGGGCTCATCGGCCGCAAAATATTGCTCGAAGGCAACGGCTATGAGGTGCTGGTAGCGACCGGTGGGGACGAAGGACTACGGTTGTTCTTCTCGCATTCTGTCGACGCGGTGGTCCTCGACTACCAGATGCCTGGGATGAATGGTGACGTGGTGGCCGCGAAGATGAAGCGTGCTAAGCCAGACGTCCCGATCATGCTGTTGTCGTCCTATGGGCCATTGCCCGCGAGCAAACTGGAGACAGTGGACATTTTTCTGTCGAAATCCCAGCCATCAAAGATTCTCTTATCCAAGCTTCAGCATCTGCTGAACCGTCGACCGCGACCGTTCTTCAGCCGCTGGTTCGAGACGTGGAAAAGTCGTAATGAAGGGGCGAGGCAATGACCTTTTGGAAGCGGTTTTTCGGACGAGGTTGCTCGCATCGCTTCACCTGGCCACGCATGGACGCCGCAGGTCGTCACTATCAGATATGCCACGTTGTGGAACTGCTTACGAATATGACTGGAGAATGATGCGACGGACGGATCGATTGCTGGTGACGAACGGGCAACACCCTCTCTCTTCGACGCAGACGCGATCACCGGGAACTATCCATTGACGAAAACGGGCTCACTCCCCGTCCGTGAGTGCTATCGCGATGTTTCGACAGTTATCGCGGCGCAGCAGCCTACTTCACGCCTCAATCGGCATTTACGATAAGCGTGAGCTGAGTTGTGTGGCTGTCACCTCCGGCCGTACCCGTCAGCATCAGCGTATAGGTTCCGGGCGGCGTCCCGCCCGTCGGCGGCGGCTGGCTTGATGAATTCCCGCCGCCGCAGCCGACCGCAAGGACGATGGCGAGCACAATCGGTGCCGTGACAGCTAACCCGGCCAGACGCCGCCGGCCCCCTCTCGCTGCCGAGTCGCGCATCCTAGCGAACAGCCAGAATGCCTGCAACACCAAAACGCCGACGGCCAGCATTCCCGGCGGAACCGGCGTCTTCAGGCCGCTGACCGGCGACGCCATCGCGCGAGTGGGAGCCGTGGTGGTCACAGAGACCGTCAACGCGCCGGGTGTACTGACGGTTGCAACAACCGGCTGCGGGGTCGACGAACAAATGGCCTCGGACGGTGCCCCTGCGCACGCGATGGTAACACTCACCTGATCGTCGGGCGACGCTCCGCCACTGGCCGTCACCTGAAGCGAGTAGGTGGCCTTCTGGCCCTGGGTTACCGTCACTGACAGCGAGCCTCCGCTCGCTGCCGCCACTGAGAAGTCAATGCCTGCTCCGGAGAGGTTAACCGGTAGTCCGCCCACGCTGAGCTGTGCGCTCTCTGCTCCGGCAACCGAAGCCTTGAAGATCACGTTGATTGTGCAAGAACCTCCTCCTGGGAGGGCCTGGCCCGCACAGTTGTCTCCCTCCCCGAAATCCGCATGATTTGGACCGGAGATGGCGATTGCGGGGACGGTCACTGGCGAGGGGCCGGGATTAGTGAGCGTCACCTGCTGCGGCGGGCTTCTCGTTCCCAGCGGCTCAGTGGCAAACGTCAGAGCGCTTGTCGAAAGAGTCAACACAGCGCTAGCGCCGGAGAGGTTAACGGTTTGGGCGCCCGCAGTGTCGGTCATTGTGAGTAGCGCGCTCTCCGTACCAGCGGCTGAGGGGGTGAATTTCACGTTGATCGCGCAGGAGCCGCCGCCCGCCGCCAGCGAACGGCCGACGCAATTGTCCGTCTCTGTAAAGTCGGAGGCATTCGTGCCGGAGATCGAAACGGTGGAGACAGTGGTTTTTAAGGAGCCTCGATTACTGAGCATTGCGGTAAGCGTATCCGATGTTCCCACCAGTGTAGTGGGGAACGCCAGAGTGTTGGGAAACGCAACGGCGCCTGCTCCAGACTCGTGCACTAAGCCCGCTACGCCACGTACCCGGATGTTGTCCAACACCACTAGGTCCCCGGAGACGTCTGCTCCGGCGGCCCCTGGATTATCAAAGACGGCGCTCAGTGCTGGCCCGCCATCGCCTGAATAGCCGCAAAAATAAGTGCCCATGGGGTTCGGTGTCCCCGCCACGGTTGAAATGATCCCTGTGGAGGCGGCAACCTCGCGAATCACGCAATTGACGGCGTCGGGGATGATGAGATTGCCCGCGGGGTCGAGGAACAGGCCGTAGGTGTTGCCAAGCTGCGCTAAGTCTGCGGGGCCGCCGTCACCTGAAAAACCCCTACCCAAAGTCAGATTGCCAGCGACGGTATAGATGTTGCCGTTGACAGCCATTACCTCGCGGATTACGTAGTCCCAGGTGTCTGCGATAAAGAAGTTGCCGGCGTTATCCACCGCTACACCATAGGGAGCGAACAGCGTGGCGCTTGTGGCCGGCACACCATCACCTGTACCGTAGCCGAGGCTGTTGGCGATTCCCGCCACAGTAGTGATAATTCCGGTGGAGGCGGAAACCTTGCGAATCACGTTATTGCCGGTGTCGGCGATGAAGATGTTGCCGGACCCATCTACGGCCACGCCTCCTGCTGGCGACAACAAGTCGATGGGATATAGCGTGGCGCTGGTGGCCGGCCCCCCATCGCCGGAATAGCCGCAATAATAATTACCGGAACTGTCTGGCGGCGTCCCCGCTACGGTGGAGATAATTCCGGTGGAGGCGGAAACCTCCCGAATCACGCAATTGCCGCTATCCACAATGAAGATATTCCCCGCGCCATCCACAGCCACATCCCTGGGATCCCAGAATTCGGCGCTAGTGGCTGCGCCGCCATCGCCGGAGTATCCGACGAAGCCGTTTCCGGCCACAGTCGTAATGATTCCGGTAGAGGCTGAGATTTCGCGGATAACGTCGTTCGCTGTATCCGCAATAAACACGTTCCCAGAGTTGTCCGTAGCCAGACCCGCGGACCACGGAGTGGTGTTCAGAAAACCGAGCTCAGCATCCACGGCAACGTAGCCATCGCCGCTATACGCGGGGAGACCGATCATTTGTCCCGCATGGTTCGGATCGGGTACGGCCACGCCGGCGAAGGTTGAGATGTTGCCGGTGGAGGCGGAAACCTCGCGGATCACAGAGTTCTCATAATCCGCGATGAGGATGTCTCCTGAGCTATCCACGGCCACGCTATTGGGCTGGTTGAGCTGAGCGCTGGTGGCCGGCCCGCCGTCGCCGGAATATCCACAGCCGACGCTATAGTCGCCAGCCACAGTGGAGATGTGGAGGTTGGGGGAAGAGACCTTGCGGATCACACAGTTTGAAGTGTCCGCGATGAAGATGTTCCCGGCGCTATCTACGGTCACGCCGGAGGGCAGGTTGATCTGGGCGCTGGTGGCTAGCCCGCCATCGCCCGAGTATCCACAGCTGCCCGTGCCCGCCACGGTGGAGATGATACCCGTGGAGGCAGAAACCTCACGAATCGCGCAACTGCTAGTATCTGCGATCAAGATGTTCCCGGAGCCATCCACGGCCACGTCGTTAGGAAACCAAACCTTGGCGCTGGTGGCGGGGCCGCCGTCCCCCGAGTATCCGCAGTGTAATAGGCCAGTTAGATCTGGCAGCGTTCCCGCCAGAGTGGAGATGTTGCCGGTCTGGGCTGAGACCTCGCGGACCAAGCAGTTTAAGGTATCCGCTATGAAGATGTTCCCGGACTTATCGACGGCCACGCCGGAGGGATCATTCAGCTCGGCGCTGGTGGCTGGTCCGCCGTCGCCGGAGTAATAACAAGTGCCCGTGCCTGCGATGGTGGAGATGTTCCCGGTCTGGGCGGAGACCTCGCGAATCCTGCAATCGCTTCTATCTGCTATGAAAATGTTGCCGGAACTATCCACGGCGACGCCGTTGGGATATTCAAGATTGGCGCTGATGGCTGGGCTGCCATCGCCGATTGAAGCGCGTCCCCATGCTCCATTGCCCGCCACGACGGTGACGTTCCCGGTGGTATCCACTCTGAACACTCGACCGTAGTAGGCATTGGCGACGTAAATGTTCCCCGCGCCATCCAGTGCAACACTGGTGGGATAACCCATGCTCGACTTCAAGGCGGGGAGATTGTTGGGCCCTCCGCCGGCAATGGTTTGCACAGTGTTTTGGGCCCAAACTGTCGGCGCAATCAGCCCAAGCAAGAAAATTGCAACTGCTGCGAATCGAATTGTGGGTTTCCTCATGGCTTTGTCTACCTCAACTGCGCCGCCACCTTGCCGGAATTGGTCTGCTGACTCAAGGCCGGGATACTGAAAATAAGTGCGCGAATCGCGATGGCGATGAATCTCATACCTAACTAGGCAGCGCACCGAATCGGTCAAAGACATTCGCAACACCTTGGGGTGGGACCGCCGACGGCGAAGGTTAGCTTGCCCCTCAGGGTTTTGGGTCCGCGACAGCTTAGATCAGGCGAGCTCCAATAAGCTGTGATCTCGATCACTCATCGGCGAACGAATTGGGCCGGGCACACAAGATGACCAGCCGAATCAGATACAAGGCCAGCCGCAGTTGTAAACGGCCTGATAGCACTCAGTCTTGCGCAACTGTTCAAATCAGGCGTTCTCACCAGCTTGCTCCGTTTGTTCGCCGGAAACCAAGGTCGATGAGTGTAATCGCGATGTTTCACCAATCGACGATTGGCCAGCCCAGCGGACCTTGGACGATTTGCGCAACATGCCTGCCTTGGGGGAGGCGTTCTTAGCGATAGTGACCTCCCCACATCGAAATCGCAATCGCGCTGCAGCTGAATGTCTTTTCACACGTTACTAACTGATGAAATAGGAGTACAATTCTCGACGTTCTTGAGTTTTAATTCGATGACGCAAATTTCTTTTCCAAATCCGCAGTCAGGTCCAGAGCCCCGTTTTCGTCTCGTTTCTTCCATGCTGCTGGTGCGAGAGCGAGTCGCGCAGTTATGGGAGTCGAACCACATGTTCTTTCCACTCCAATTGGCATCAGTGAGTACAGCAGCTCGACGTCCATTACTGTTACTGAAGATTGCGCTGATGGTGTGCACAGCTGCAATAAGTTCCTCGGCATTCGCCCGTACGACCACGACAACTTCGCTTGCTGTAACTTCAGGCGGCGTTGTGGTGACTTCTGTTAAGGCAGGCAGCCTTGTCACGCTGACTGCTACTGTCGAGGCGGGATCCACGGAAGTGAAGCAGGGCCAGGTGAATTTCTGCGATGCCACGGCGGCATATTGCACGGACGTTCATATTCTCGCCACCGCGCAACTGACGAGTTCTGGCGCGGCTACTTACAACTTTCGCCCGGGGATCGGCAATCACAGCTATAAGGCTGTGTTTGTCGGCACCAACTCGTATGCCTCCAGTACTTCGAGCGTGGCCTCGCTCACCGTGACCGGAACTACTGGGCCATTTGCCACAGCCACCTCGATTGCGGAAACGGGGGCTTGGGGGAATTACACGCTGACTGGAACCGTGACGGAGGCGGGAGGAACGGTTGCGCCCACTGGGACTGTCTCCTTTATTGACGCCAGCAACGGGAATTCTGTCTTGGGAACCGGATCGTTAGGAGCGGCAGTTGCCGGTGTCGGCTGGCCAAATCCAGGATCGCTGCCGAACACACTGGACACCTATTTCGTTTTGGTGGTGGACCTTAACGGAGACGGCATTCCCGACCTCGTGTTGGGTTCCAATCAGGTGTCAATCTATCTGGGAAAAGCAAATGGAACCTATACCAAAGCGGCCACGCCTTCCATTCAGGGACCTACAAGCTATCCAATCGTTAGCGCCGACTTCAATGGGGACGGAATTCCGGATTTGGCCGTACCTCTATATGGTTCGAATGAGATAGCGATCCTGCTGGGTAAAGGGAACGGCACGTTTGCCGATCCGATTATGGCTTCCGTGCCGGGCTTTCCCGTCGATATCACGCAGGTTGTCAACGCAGATTTCAATGGAGATGGACTTCCCGACCTGGCCGTTATCGACAGCGACAATTCGACCGTGGACATTCTCCTCGGCAATGGGGATGGTACTTTTACCGCAGAAACGACCAAACCTCCGATTTCCGGAATACCATCGTACTTCGCCACGGGCGATTTCAACGGAGACGGCAAGACGGATTTAGCCGTCGCGGAGAACGGCGGTACGATTGCCATTCTTCTGGGAAACGGAGATGGCACATTTACGGCATCGGGATCTGTGAATTCAGCAAGCAGCAGCTCACCCATCGGCGTGGCCGACTTCAACGGTGATGGCAAGCTTGATATCGCTGTGGCGGCAGGCGTCAATACCAGTGAATCGGTGAGCGTACTCACGGGCAACGGGGATGGGACATTCAATTCACCATTTCCAAGTCCGGGCTCGACATCAACGAGCGTGACCTGGATGCAGGTGGCAGATTTCAACCAGGATGGCACTCCGGATGTGGTTCTGGCGGATTCGAGCGGCACAGCAACGGTTTTTTTGAACAATGGCAGCGGCTCACTCAGCGAGAGTTTTCCAGTGGTTTCGGGCCTCAATGTTCCTTACTATCTCGAAGTTGGCGTGGGTGACCTCAATGGGGATGGATACCCGGACATCGTAGCCGGCGGCTATTACAGCAGTAGCCAAGGGCTGTACCTGACCGAGCCAACGGAGACGGCGAGCGCAAGCGCCAGTGTTCAAGTCAATGGCGTAGGCCGACATTTGGCTGAGGCAAGTTTTCCCGCGGAGGGTAACTACAAATCCAGCGTTTCCAGTTCGATTCCATTGTGGGGTCTTCTGCCCGCTACGTCGACCACATTGAGTCTGACGTCGGGAGGGTCGCCGGTCACGAGCGTCGCTCCGGGAACCGTGGTGCTCCTTACCGCACAGGTGAGCGTCGGCACTACCCCAGTAACCGCCGGGCAGGTCAACTTCTGCGATGCCTCCGCGCCACATTGCACCGATATACATATTCTTGGCTCGTCCGCGCTGAACAGCTCCGGAACCGCGACCTTCGAGTTTGTACCCGGAGCCGGCACGCACAACTACCAGGCGCAATTCGTCGAGGACGGCTTTGGCCTGGCGAGTGCATCGAACATTGCACCGCTGAAAGTAGGTCCTCCACCCAGCCCCGTCTACAGCGATACGGCGGCCATCTCATCCAATGGATCGCAGGGCGACTACAGCCTCACGGCCACCGTCATTGGATATGGCGGCCCGGCCTCGCCCACCGGGAACGTTTCGTTCGTCGATACGAGCTTCGGCAATAACGTGCTCGCGACCGCTGCGCTGGGAGCAGGTGCTGCCGGGAATGGCTGGCTTATATCGCAGACGCCCGCCATGGGCGGCAATGCGCTGTCTGAGGTGGCCGAGGATTTTAACGGAGACGGCATACCGGATTTGGCGATACTCTGGAGCAACAACGCAATCGGTGGTCCATTCTCCATTACGATTTTGTTCGGTAAAGGCGACGGCACATTTACAACAGGTCCTACAGTTCAACCGTCGGGTATCCAATCTTACCCAACGATGATTGGCGGCGATTTCAACGGTGACGGCAAGGCAGACCTGGCTGTGCTGAGTTACAACGGGAACTCTATCAGCTACATCACAGTCCTGCTGGGCAAGGGCGATGGAACATTCGCAACACCGATAACAGGTCAGGTTTATAGCCAACCCCAAACGGGAGGCGATGTCATTCTAGGAACCTTGGCTGCCGCCGACTTCAATGGGGATGGCAAGTTGGATCTCGCCGTTGTCGGCGACTACGTCTCATCGGGAGGCGTGACGATTCTCCTTGGAAACGGGGATGGGACGTTTACGGCGGCGGGTCCGAACCTTGATCTGACCGCGGGCTTTGCTTTGGTTGCAACCGGAGATTTCAATGGGGACGGCATTCCGGATTTTGTGGCTCCGAATTACTTCCAAGACGGCGGCAGTCCAACCATTTTTCTCGGTAAAGGCGATGGGACATTTACATTCAAGTCCACATCGTTCACCCTGGCGTACTTCCCTACTTCCGTATTAGTCGCCGACTTTAATGGCGATGGCGTTCTCGATTTAGCTTTCTCTGACCTGAATGGCGTTGAGATCGCTCTCGGCAACGGAGATGGAACCTTCACAGAAACGGCGGCCAGCCCGATTCCGGTTCCTAATGAACTTTATAGTCTTACGGCGGGGGATTTCAACCACGACGGCAAGGTCGATATTGCTGGAATCGATCAATACAATGATCAGATAGTTCTTCTCATCGGTGCAGGAGATGGCACGTTTACGGTGACCGCCACCACTCCTGCCGTAAGCCAGATTTTTCTCGGTCCGTTTGCCATTGTTGCGGCGGATTTCAACAGTGACGGCGTGCCCGACCTGGCCATGTTGACCAAGAGCGTCAATACAGCCTCGACCCTGCTGACGGTGCCGACCGAAACCGCGACGGTGACAGTGAACGGCATCGCGCCGGTCGCCCCCGGCACGCATAATGTGGATGCGAGCTATGCGGGCGATCGCAACTACGGTGCAGTTACTTCCAGCACGATACCGCTCATCGGTGGTCTGCCACCGGTCAGGGTCTCGCCGAACTCGCTGAGTTTTGGCAATGAGGCGGTCGGCACGACCAGCCCTGCCAAGACGGTAACGTTGGACAACACAAGCACGGACACGCTCGATATCAGCAGCATCACGCCCAGCGGCGACTTCGCGATCTCCGCGAACACCTGTGGGGCCACGCTCGCTGGGAAGAAAAGCTGCAAGGTGAGCATCACCTTCACGCCGATGGCTTTGGGTACGCTAACCGGGACGCTCACCTTTACTGACAACGCTGCTAATAGTCCGCAGACGGTGGCGCTGTCGGGCACGGGTGTATTACCCGCGACGCTGACCCCAGCCACAGCCACTTACGCTTCGCAGGCGGTGGGCACGACCAGCGCGGCGAAGACGTTTACCCTGACCAACAACCAGACGGTGGCCTTGACCAGCATCGCAATCACAACGGCTGGAGACTTCGCGGTTTCCGCGACGACCTGCACCACCAGTCTGATAGCCAAGGGGAAGTGCACGATCAGCGTGACCTTCACGCCGATGGCTTTGGGTACGCTAACCGGGACGCTCACCTTTACTGACAACGCTGCTAATAGTCCGCAGACGGTGGCGCTGTCGGGCACGGGTGTATTACCCGCGACGCTGACCCCAGCCACAGCCACTTACGCTTCGCAGGCGGTGGGCACGACCAGCGCGGCGAAGACGTTTACCCTGACCAACAACCAGACGGTGGCCTTGACCAGCATCGCAATCACAACGGCTGGAGACTTCGCGGTTTCCGCGACGACCTGCACCACCAGTCTGATAGCCAAGGGGAAGTGCACGATCAGCGTGACCTTTACGCCGACGGTGACGGGCACGAGGACGGGAAAGCTGAGTGTGAGCAATAGCGCCAGCAACAGCCCACAGACAGCTGGGCTGTCGGGCACGGGTGTATTACCCGCGACGCTGACCCCAGCCACAGCCACTTACGCTTCGCAGGCGGTGGGCACGACCAGCGCGGCGAAGACGTTTACCCTGACCAACAACCAGACGGTGGCCTTGACCAGCATCGCAATCACAACGGCTGGAGACTTCGCGGTTTCCGCGACGACCTGCACCACCAGTCTGATAGCCAAGGGCAAATGCACGATCAGCGTGACGTTTATGCCGACGGCTAAGGGGATGAGGACGGGGGTGTTGAGCGTGAGCGACAGCGCCAACAACAGCCCGCAGAAGTCGAGTCTAACCGGCACCGGCAAGTAAAGTAGGATCAGTAGACTGCTTCCCACTAGCCCCGCAGAGATGCGGGGCTTTCTTTCACACGTCAGATTTGGCTAGCAGAAGGGGTCGTTTCACTACCCATCAGTCTGTTGTCAGGATCACAAACCGCCGACGTCTGGACGGTTTTTTCTTCTGCATCGGAAGGTGGGGGCCCGGTAAATGACGAAATCAGGCGTTTACACGTTTTGACCGCTGGTCATTGAGTGTAAACGGGAGTGGCTGTTGAAAAACTCTTTTCAGGGGATTTCATCCACGAAACTCGTCTGCAAGTTATTGAATCTTCGTTCGACGTAGGCCCTGAAATTCACCAAAATTACTAATCTGGTTCCTTTTTCAACAGCCACGGGATGTTTCGCCAACGAGCGGAGCGAACTGACGGCAGTGGGGGCTATGTATTCCGCCGCTCAGCCCTGGGTCTATCCTGCGTGAATCATTCAACGATCAGGCTGAGCTTGGCCGTCCTCGGGACTTTCGACGCGCCGTTGGCGGACACAGTGACAGTATAGGAACCAGCGGGAGTTCCATTGGGATTTAGCCGGGATGCGCTGGAGCCGCCGCAACTACTGCCCGCGAACGAACCGATCAAGAGCAACGCGACGAGCGCTTTGCTGTTCTTGCGCCGTGAATGAATCTTCGGAATGACGAGGATAGGAATTAGGGCGAGACCACCCACTCCGAAGCACGCCGCAGAAAGGAACCGCAGCGCGCGGGCGGGTGGGCGGTCCATTGCCAGATTCCGCGATGTAGTGGAGATGGAAAGGGTCGTTGAAGCGGTTACCAAGCCAGGTGTTACGGAGGAGGGACTGAAATTACAGGACGCACCTGTGGGCAGACCTATGCATGTGAAATCGTTGATAGCTGTCGTATAGGGTATTTCGTTTGGGGTGATCGTGAGGGTGTAGGTGGCAGTTGAACCCGCTGCTACGGTTTGAGGGGAACTTGCGCTGAGGCAGAAATCGGAGCAGAGGAGCACGCTGGTATTTCGAGGGTCGCGCCGAACGAGAGGCCAGTCATTCAGGCCGGGATTAAACGTGGCGCCGGTACTTAGGACGGTGACGACGCCGGCGCTGGCCGTTGGGCAGACCCCCGATCCCACCACAGACACAACAGCAATATCGGTTATTCCGTCCTGGTTGAAATCACCGATGGAGGGGGTAGGAAAAAATTGGAGCCAACAGCCGTTGCTTGCATTGAGCTGCCACATTTTGGAAATAGTGCCGTCCCTGCGGATAGCCAGGAGTTGCTGATCGGCGTAGCTTCCGAGGACAAAGAAGGGGTCGGTGTTGTTCGCAAGAGTATTCAATACGGTCACAATCTCCGGAAAGCCATCACCATCAACATCGCCGATAGCGACAGCGTTGTAACCAAAGCTTTCGCTAACGGGCGAAGATTGCAAGGGCCAGGCAGCGGAGAAGTTGGATCCATCGGGCTTGAAGACATAAAGAAGAGACTCGTGCGAGTAGACGATCTCTTTGTTACCGTCAACGTTCAGGTCACCAACCGCGAGATAGGACTGGCTGACGCCATTGGAATTGTAGAGTGTCAGGGGCCAGCCCGCTCGTTCGGTACCGTCGGGCTGAAAGACATGGAGAAAGGTCTGCGTGTCAGTGTTGGCAGCGAGCATGATTTCGAGCTTGCCGTTGTTGTCGAGATCCGCAGCAGCCATGACCACAGGGATTCCAGGAAGTTCCGCGACTTGCCAGGTCAGGGGAGTTCCGTCGTTGGCAAATATAGCGAGAGTGAATGTCGTTGGGGAGAGGTCCTCGATGGCGACAATTTCTTTCTTGCCATCACCGTTGATGTCGCCCACCAGAACAGGATTGCGGTTCAAGCGCCCGTCATTGGAGTTTTGAAAAGTAACCTGGACAGGAAAATTGTTGTTGAGCTGAGAGCCATCAGGCTGCCATGCGGAAACGTAAGCCACGGAATTGTCATAGTCGACGCCGTAGCCCAAGGTTTGCCACTGAGAGTCGCCTGCGAGGTCCTCGACAACGAGTTGGCTTCCCACATTCCAGAGGTTTGGACTGCTGGAGAGCGCACTGAAGGTACCGTCCTGATGAAAAAGTTCGAGGCTGCTGGAGACCGGGGAACCGGTGATGAAGTCGATCATCATGCCTTCGTCGCCGGCGCCCCCATTGAACTCGGCCACGGCGGGCTGCATGAAACCTCCATGTCCCATATGACTCGTGCTCTGAGCAGGAGCGTTTAAGGGAAGGGTCCAAAATTCTCCGTTGCTGAGGCCAGGTCCCGCAGGAGCTTCCAGGAGCAGACGGAAGGTTCCATCGGAGTTCCTTGCGGGAACCACTCCCGCGCCGAGTGCCGGGCCCACGTCAAGAAACTGGGGCCAATTGGCAGAGAGCAGGTCGGGCTCGAGGTAGATCATGGTAAGGGCTTGAATGGGCGAATTGGAAATGTTCACGGTGAGCCGAATGGTGTAATAGCCAGCAGCAGGCACAGACGAGGTGTCCCATGTGGCTAACGGCCCGCCGGTGACGGGAGTGGATCCCGCACCAACAAGAGTTACCCCGGTGGTTTGCCAGCCTGACGCTGCGTCCAAGCCAGGGGCCCATTCCACCAGGAAGTTCTGAAAGCCGATTCCCGCCGCGGTTCCGGAGATCTGGACGACGACGCCGTTCTTGAAAGTTGCTGGGGAGGTGGGAGACGGCGGAGGCACAGGGTTAGAGATGGAAGCATTCAGTGAATCTGTGGAGGAGGGTTGAGAGGTGGGTTGCTCCGACGGCATGACTCGAGGGTAGACGGGTTTTGCTTGGGGCCATTGGACGGGGATTTGTATGACACGTCTGGAATGATCGGCGCTGGCGAGGGGTGAAAGCAAACCGAGTATCACGGTCAGTATGATGAATGGGCATTTGCTCATGGTGGAAGTCTCCACGTTGCGTGGGTCACTTCGAGGTGAACTCCAGCACAAAGTAATCTAGCTAACCCTTCAAGATCCTTTGAACGTAAAGCGCAACCGCTCCCTGCGATCACTCATGCCAACTTCTGCATCTGCCAATCTGAGCTGGCCGAGTGCGGATCATTTTACGCTGAAGAACTCAACGCAACCCGTGATGAGGCTCACACGAGGGTCAGTTGTCATAACCAGGCAATTTCACAATTGGGACCTGCCAGACCCGCCACCGGGAGCGGGGGGACGCCGTAGTTAGCGCAATTTGCTGGAAACCCGGGTGATAATCGCATCCTATAATGATCATCGTTCGGCTCCTTTCTCCCGGGCCTTGGTTGGTTGGTACCACCAAAGTCTATCCGGGCGTGGGAGCCGACATTGTTATGGAATCAATTACACTCACAACGCGGTTCTGAGTGAAATCGCCTGTTTGCAACACCTGAGCCTGCGAGTCCTTGTTACTCGTGCTCTTTGGATGGTTCGCGCTTAGTTCTGCCCAGATTCCAGAAGCCATTGATCGTCGCAAGCGCGAGGGTGAGCATTCCCACTATCACTGGTTTGCTCCACACGAAGCTGGCTCGAAAGTCCTCGTATTCGGCATTCCTAAAGACGAGGCGAAAGAGACCGGGAGCGCTAAAGTAAAGGTAGAGTGGCCAACAAAGTAGAGAAGCCGTAATGACGAGTGCCGCAGCTACTCGTCGATAGAAAAACGTCACGAGCAGAGCCAAAACAAACAGAAGGAAGCCGATATCGTATAGGTTTTCGATGGGGCTTGTGAGCCATCCGCCACTAGCCTCTGTTCCGGCGAAAACGAAAACAAATCCGTATCTCCACGCCACGGCTAGGCAAAGCAGGCAACTCGCAGCCAGCCACAATTTCCTCGATCTGAACTTCATTGCAGCGTTACCTTTCGCCAAATCCCGCTCTTAGTGACAATTTGACACCGGCGACAATGAGCTAGCCTAGCTGTCTTTGGTAATCAGCGAAAGAACCCTCAGCGCCGTTTCGGTCGCCTGTCTCCTTGTGATTGGCGAAAAATCTCGATTTCACTCACAACCGGGGTTCTGAGTGTAAACGCCTGTTCGCATACAGTTCACTGTCGCACATGAGCGGGGTCTGGAAACCGCGCTGGGAGCAAGACTAATCGGGCAGCGAAATCCTTGGCATCATTAATCAACACATTAATTTCGTCGTCAATGCGCGGATAGAACTTGTTGTAATCAGCTCGTTCTCTTTTTTCTTTTAGACGATTGGCGATGACTGCGAGATGTTTGCAACCATATTCGGGGCTTTCACTGTAGTTCCGCCACAGTTGCTTGTGAGATGCCTCGCCAGCAATCATCTGGAAGCCGTTGTCAACGGCCCTCGTTAGGGCCAGATGATAGATGTAGTAATAGGCTCGACTAATGGCACTGCGACGGGAGGCTTCATCCGCCTGTTCCGCCAGTTCATTGGCCAGTCTGTAGTACCCAATCCAGTCGAAAGGTGCTGCGGCCATTATACAAGCTCGTAGGTGAAGGTGAGGTCGCCTGATGCCTGGTGTGAGTTAGCAATCCACCACTGCGCGTCAAAATGGTCAAGGGGAGGATGCCCGTTAATTCGTAGAAAGTAGCGACTCTCAACCCCGGTCATAATGACCGAGGGTAGTTTTTCTGCCAAGAAAAAGGAGAGAGTCGCTATGAAGAAACGATACCAGATCGACCAGCAACGAGCGGTGCAAGAATTCCGGCAGTTGGCCCGCGAAGAGAATCCCAACCTTCAGATGATTTTTCCGATGACCGAGGTGGTCGGTCTGCTGCAAGAAGGAGTGGGCCACCTCATGCGCGAAGCCGGGTTGGCGTTGATGAGCCTGGTGATGGAGGAAGAAGTGCGGCACCTGGCCGGGGAGCGGCATGAGCAGCATCCCGCGCGGCGCGCCCACCGCTGGGGAAAAGAGAAGGGTTACTGCATGGTGGACGGGCAGAAGGTTCCGATCCAGAGAACGCGTCTGCGCAGCCCGGAAAATCGCGAGCAACGGCTGGGCAGTTACGAGTTGTTCCAGCGCAGTGGACCGATGGAACACGCGGTATGGGACAAGATGATGCGCGGGCTGTCGACGCGCAACTATGGAGCGGTGGTGAAAGACTTTCCCGAAGCCTACGGAGTGGAAAAGTCGGCGGTGAGCGACAACTTCATCGCCTCCAGCCGGGAAAAGTTGCAGGCGTTGATGGAGCGTCCGCTGGGCGATTTGCGGCTGTGCGCGGTACTGATCGACGGCACGCCGTTCCGCGACCGGCAGATGATCGTGGCCCTGGGCATCAACATCGACGGGCGCAAAACGGTGTTGGGCCTGCGCGAAGGAGCCACCGAGAATGCCGCCGTGGTTAGTGAGTTACTTGGCGATTTGGCCTCGCGCGGGCTGGACTTCAGCGTGCCCCGGCTTTATGTGCTCGACGGAGGCAAGGCGCTGGCGGCAGCAGTGCGGCGTCATGCGGGCGAGGCGGCGATGATCCAGCGTTGTCAGGTGCACAAGCGGCGCAATGTCATCGACCACTTACCCGAAGAACATAAGTCGGCGGTCAAGAAGAAACTGCAGAACGCCTATGCCATGACCGAATACGCCGACGCCAAGCGTGCGCTGGAGCGACTGCATCGCGAACTGATGGAGCTGAATCCGAGCGCCGCCCGCAGCCTGGAGGAAGGCATGGAAGAGACGCTCACCGTGCATCGTTTGCGCGTGCCCGCGCAGTTGCGCCGCACCCTGGCGAGCACCAACGTGATCGAATCGGCTTTCTCCATCGTGGAGACGGTTTGCCGCAACGTGAAACGCTGGCGTGCGGGCGACCACATCGAGCGTTGGGTCGGTTCGGGTCTGCTGGTGGCCGAGCGCCAGTTTCGCAAGGTGCAAGGCTATCGGGAGATTCCGTCGCTGTTCACTTCGCTTGCGAACACGCTTTCGAAGAAGGCGGTTGCCGAGGAAGTGAAGGTTGCGTAGCCTATGACGGTCGAGAGTCTCTAACTTTCAACGGAGTTCCGGGCAACGTCGTCAAGGGCGATCCGTACGTCACGGACACTCCCCGGCCACATCGCGACCGCATAAAGGGTTTGCGCTCCATATTCGTCAGTCATCGCCCGGAGGTTGAACACAGCGCCAGCACCAAAATCCTGCCGTAGGTGGGGCACAGCTTCGAGGAGCAATTGCGGCGCGGTTCTGTGGCTTTTGAAAAACTTCCTTATTGCCTGATCGTTCAGAAATACGTAACTCCTCTGCAATTCAGCCACAGCTGCTTCATGATCGGCCTCAAACCGAGCCATCTGCTGTTCAATTTGCTCCTCAATTCGCTGGGCGTATTGCCCATCGAGCCCAGGTTGCGGCTTGGGGGCATGGGTGGGAACGACATACTGAACGAGTTGATAGAGCATCTCAGACGGCGGAGTGGTCCAGTCGTTTCCTGATACCTGGTTATAAGACAGTCCGTTCATGGTCGATCTTCCTTCACATCGAGCATGGAGAACAAGGCCTCTTCATCGGCCCGCAATTGTTCGGCAATTTGTTGATAGGCAGCGGTCCCGTCGAATTCGCGCTCAAACCGAAGAAATAATGCGTTCGCTATTTGCCCTGACCCGTCAATGATGACCTTCCGCTTGTCCCATTTTACGATGCTTGCCATCGTCTTAACTTCTCCGTCCAAAGCAGCAAGTTGGGCCGGGACAAACCGCTCCAGGATTTTCATGAATGGCAGCGCCTTTGGTTGCATGTGAAGAGCGATGACCGTCTCTATCTTTGCAGCCTCGATTTTGCCGGATCTTGCCAGTGTAGAAAATGCTACGTCCATAATCGCGATCGTTTCCTCAGCCGATTCCCAATCAGCGTTGTCCTTCGAAAATCTGCACAATGTCGGACTAAAAAAGAAAGCAATCTGTTTCTGGGGAAGCTTGAATTTGAGGCCCTGCTCCGACGGCTTACCGGTGGTAATAATTTCTACATTATCGACATCGATGTGCCACGGCTTTAAAGCTGTAAAAAGGTCCTGGACCACGGTCGCCCGGTCAAGCCAGAGCCTGACGTTTGGCTCTTTGTATGGGAACGTCGCCTCGAAAAACGAAAGCGGTATGGAAATAAGCTCGGGCATGCAATGTGAATTCTATCGGTTGCATCGGCACTTGGGTAGGGTCCGTTTGGTCATGGTCGAACGAACGGCGAAACCAGCTACATAGCGCTGTGACAGAGCCGAATTCATTAAAGACTAGTCCTTCTCCGGACCAGCTTGCTTATGTTGGCTTGAAGGATTGGCAGCGGGATGGTCGCGCAATTGGGCGTAACTGTCGCCATTACACTCACAACCGGGTCAATGAGTGTAATCGCCTGTGGCTGTTGAAAAAGGAACCAGATTAGTAATTTTGGTGAATTTCAGGGCCTACGTCGAACGAAGATTCAATAACTTGCAGACGAGTTTCGTGGATGAAATCCCCTGAAAAGAGTTTTTCAACAGCCACGCCTGATTGCGACAGTTGGCAATTCAATATGCCGATGTTGGAGCATAATGGGTCTGAGGCAAACAGCATGAAACGACATGCGGAAGGCTTGCTTTGGCTCACATCGTTCGGGTGCCTCGTAGCGGCTGCGTCAACCTCTTTGAAAGCTTACCTGCCATTTATCGCAGTTGTGTGGGCCGTGACTACGGTGACTGTGGTTCCGCTTCATTTCATCCGGGCATGGCGGAAGCTCGGAGCGGCACCGAACAAGGGCCAATATGCCGCATGGGTCGGGTTCGAGACCGTCGGCGCAGCAGCATTGGTCGGCGGATTTGTCTATCTGATAATTTCACGCTGACCTGATTTCAGTCGCGATTGCTCTCATTGGGGCGAGCGGTCGAACTCAGTACAATAGAACAGCAAATGGCAGACTCATTCACAGCCGCGAACTTGGCGAGAAAAAGACGAACGAAGTGGTGGCGTGAGCACAACGTGCTTGCACATGCCGTTGTGATAGGCACTCTCCTCGCTGGGTACTTGATCTTTGGCTTGTTGATCCGGGGTGTACCGAGGTGGCTCGGGGCCCTCGGAGTGAGCCCATCAGGGATTAGTCTTCTTCTTGGAACTGCGTGGTGCGGACTCGGCGTGTGGGGCATTCGAACACAAAGAGCCTACGGAATGGGACTGATTCTTATGTATGCGCTGTGCCTGCTGAGCGGCTTGCTGGCTCTGGCGAAAGCGTTCGCTTTCATTTAAGAACCAACCGGCCCGGGTTCTGAGTGTAATCGCCCGCTTACGTCAACGTGCTTCAAAGGGGAGAGCAACGTGCATCGCGCTGGGCTTCTGCAAAGAAACTTTGGGGGAGCAAGACTTCACGATCTTCCAATACAACTACCGGGACGTTATTCCTTTTGTCAGGTGATCGGGTCCACGTGTACCCCGTCCACTGAGTATTGAAGACCAATACGCTTTGAGGGAGTGGCGTATGGCCTACGCATGGGAGGAACACATCCTCAAACGACACGGTTCCGTCTTCATCCGTAAGTCTGCATCGATCAGCATTCGCGTGCTGGTCAAACCAACAGTCCACCCAATAACCTGTCTTGTGCAATGTAAACGGAACATTGTTTGGTAAGACATAAAGCGCGTTGGACGAGACAGTACGCGGTCGTCGAGGTTTGTGTCCTTCCCACCAGAGCACGACCGCAGCGAGGATAATCACCATCACCACTGCCACGCGAGTGAACTTCCTAGGAGTGAAGCGAAGCAGCAGCGCGACGACCACGCCGAGCGTAATGGCCCCGAGCACGAACCCTGTTGCGATGGGCATACTGACAAAGCCCATCACGAGAAAGCCGACAGCTACAAGTAGACCAGCAATCTCCGAATCCACTTGCATAATGCGAAATGGGCCGGGATGCCTGCTCGCGTCGCGATCCTTCATGGTCTTGATTGTCCCACTGCTCCATCTGAAAAGCAGTGACTTTCGCGTAATTGTTGAAACATCCCCATTTCACTCATCGACAAATTTCACGGGCGAGCGGGTTTCGAGATGAGGGCAAGGTGAATACTGAAGGCGCGTAAGGTTACGGCTCACTCAGTCGAATGACTGTTCCGGTAGATCGCGCGCTTGATCGATCATTCATGAGCCTCCAGGTTTCAAGCCTCTTCGTCGAGTTTGGCCAGAAGCCTGGCGTAGGAGCGGATAGACTGCAGCTTGTCTTCCCCAAGACCCTGAAGTTCGTCCTCACTCAGGCGCCCTTCTCGGACCAGCCTCCCAAACACATCCGTCAGAACCGAGTATCGATAGTCGTAGGTGCGATCGATCCTCTTGCGGCTCTCGGTCAGATAGTGCTCCAAGTCCCAGAGATCGGGCGATTGTTCGATCTGGCCCGCCATGTCCTTTGCCCTCCGGATGACACTTCGAAATTCCCGATCCAGAGCTAGCTCAAAAGCTTTGCGAGCGATTTGTTTTTCGGTGTGTGACCACTTGAGATGACGAATCATTTCCTGGACGTCTCGGCTCTCCGGGCTGGGTAGGCTGGCCATAGGGATCCCTCCTCGGACGCATTTTACTGCGGGGCAGGGTCCATTCCTGCAGATTTTGGCGATGTTGATGATCGCCTCGGCGAGGTAGCCATCAGAGCCTTCGTGAGCTAGGATCTTCCTGTTCCGCCTGAGTTCATCAGGGGGAACACACGAGCGCCTTCCGTGCGGGCTGCAATGGAGGAAACTCGTGGAACTATATAAGAAGAGGCTTTCGAGATATTACTGGTATGACTTCAAATGGCGCGGCAAGCGATATCGAAGTTCTACCAAAGAGACGAACAAGAAGAGAGCCGTGAAGATTGCCGCTTTGAGGCTCTCCCAAGCCATGGGAGGAATCGGTCCGTTGGATCGGAAGGCCCCCAGCCTGCAGGGGTTCTCGATTCGGTTTCTGAGTTGGGTCGAATCGGCAACTCTAGCGGGGAAGTCGAAAGCGTATTACCGCTACGGCTGGCGCCTGCTTGCGATGACGAAAATCGTCGGCATGCGCCTGGATCACATAACCAAGGATGATGTGGAAGGACTCAGTCTCAGCGGCTCGGCATCGAACGCCAACTGTGTACTTCGAACGCTGCGCCGGATGCTTCACAAAGCGGAAGAATGGAGTCTGATCGGCAGGGTTCCAAGGTTTAAGCTGCTGACGGAGCACGGGCGCAGGTTGAGACTGGATGATCATGCGGAACAGAAGTTGCTGGTCGCAGCAAGCACGTGCGATTGGACGACTGGCAGGTTCGAGCTGCTTCGGGACGTCATCATCCTCGCGAGGGATACGGGAATGCGGAACCAGCGAGAGCTCTACCGCATTCGCATGGAGAACCTCGATTGGAACAACCGAATTATCTTTGTGCCGGACAGCAAGACGGCTGATGGTAGAAGGATGATTCCCATGAGCGATCGTGTGTGCGAGGTGCTGCGCACACGATCGGGTGGAAGAAGCGAAGGATGGCTGTTTCCATCCCAGCGATCGAGGTGCGGCCAGTTGACGGATGTGGGACGACAGTTTCGCGCAGCGCGTGCGAAGGCGGGTCTTCCCGAGGAGTTGGTCTTGTATTGCTGCCGGCATGATTACGGTACACGGGTACTGACGAAGACCGGGAATCTGGCAGCAGTGATGAAGACGATGGGGCACAAGGATGTGAGAGCCGCGATGCAGTATCAACATCCGGAACTTGAACTGGTGCGTGCGGCCCTCAATCAAGAAAGAGAAGTGGCACCACAAATGACGGCCTAGGAACATCCGTGACACGTTTTGGGACACAGACGAAAAACACCAACCCGGTAGGTTGTTGAAAAGATGCTGTGCACAGAGGAAATCCGATCTCTTGCCAACTGACTGTCGGACCGCCGACGCTTCCCTGGCGAAGCCGTTTCTTCTCCGAGAGCTAGCGACGAAAATTCGAGACCTCTTCCGCGAAGCGAAATCAGCATCTTACACCTAAACAAAAGCAAGTCGTGCATTGTGAGACGACGTTTTGAGACGCACTGATGTCATCGCGAGGGACGTCGTGAATTAATCTAAAAAGTGCTGAACGCTCAATGTCGAGGATTCTTTGTCGAGGACTCTTTGCGACATGATATCGGACGTAGCCATGATGGAAAGTTCACAAAACTCTTTCGGACCGTTGCAAGTAGCTTGGCCTGCCGGGCCGTGATTGGCAGAGTTCACCGCATAGGATGGGAATCGTCGTAGTACGGGGTCGGATGCTGGAGGGTGATGGCCCGTGAGTCGTCGCTTCGCAGTCTGTGCCGGTCCTCTTGAGGGCACTAGAGTGATGACGATTGCGAAAGAGCAGAAGGACTGGTAAGATTGTCTTACCATGCAAACCAAAGTTTCCACGAAAGGGCAAGTCGTTCTTCCAGGCCCGCTTCGCCGCCGGCTCGATATTCGGGCAGGTGATCCCCTGGACGCCAATATAGAGGACGGGCGAATTGTGTTGACGCCAGGCAAGAAACGGCCGCATCGAGTCAAACTTGTGACTGACCCCGTTACTGGACTGCCTGCATTAAGTGCTGGTCCGAACGCACCCACGTTAAGCAGCAAGGAAGTTGAAGAAATTTTGGCAAACTTCCCATGATCTACTTGCTCGATGTGAATGCTCTAGTCGCTCTGGGGTTTATTAATCACGAATTCCACGATCGTGTTGCTTCTTGGGTCCAATCTCATAATTCACCGAACTTGGCGAGTTGTTCAATCACTGAACTCGGATTTGTACGCGTGCTTGCCCAAGCCCCAGCCTACGGATTTACCGTTGCTCAAGCTCGTACACTGTTGCTACGCCTTAAGGAGGCACGTACCTCTCGACTCACATTCGTTCCTGACGAACACGATGTTTCTCATCTTCCCGGTTGGGTCAGAGCGCCTAAACAAATCACCGATGGTCACTTGGGCAAACTTGCGAGCGCGAATGGTGCGGTCCTTGCAACTCTAGACGAGAACATTCCTGGATCGTATCTGATTCCCAGATAGGGTTGGCTTTGCTCACTGGGAGTGTGCCTTGGTGCCTTGTCCAAAAAACGTCAACTTCTCCTGATTGCCTGGACTGAACCCTTCACTTGAGACAATCGGATGGGGCACACTTTGCAGGGGAAGGAAACTGCAAGTGGCAAAGAGACGAAAGGGACGGTATCCGAACGAGTTCCGTCGAATGACGGTCGAGCGACTGAAACGTTGCGAGAACATCATAGCGCTGTCGGAGGAGTTGGGCGTTCATCGGCGGCTGTTGTACAAGTGGCGCGATCAACTGGACCCGGTTGACATCGGCGATGAACCGTCGCCGGAGAACCCACGCGAATCCACGCTCCGCAAAGAGGTCAGCCAACTAAAGCGACTGCTGGCCGAAAAGACTGTGGAGCTGGATTTTTTCAAAGGTGCCTTGCAAAAAGTAGAGGCTCGACGCCAGAAGAGCGGTATCAGTGGCGAGAAGGCCTCTACGACGAACAGGTGTGTTGGTCAAACGCTTACGGTTCAAGCAATTGTCGATTCAGCACACAACTTGACTAAAATTGTTCTGATGATCGGTATGGGATTTTCGAACGAGCCGACGCTGACTTCTGCGAAGAAGTAATTACAGAATCTGTTTGCGCGCAAATACCATCGCGCTCCGACCCGCACGTCCAAGACTCCTGGATTCGGTTCCGCATTTCAAAAGGATACGCAAAGGAGCAGGGTGACTGATTTTCCTCAAAAAACTCGGTATATAGCCGCGGTTGCAGTCGTGGTAGCAACCATTGAACTAGCAGCGATAAGATCCTTTGTACGGCTGCTCGGGACGAAGAGTATGTCTTCGGCCGAGACTGGAATATCTGCAGTTTTGCCGCGCAGGAGGGCCTTCAGTGGAACTGGTGACTCTTGCAACCCGTTCGGGGTCCGCCGCAGAATCCTGGCGCGGCCCACAGCAGCGAGGTGCGTTGGTCCCCCCGCTGCCGCCACTACTTGCAACACGGTCACGGCGCCGGTCGAGTTTAGGATATATCCGCCTGGTTTATTCACTTCTCCTAAAACATAAACCATCGCTGCCTTGGCGGCGAACACGGTGTCACCGGGATATAACTCGACGTTACTGCGTACCATTTCCGACGGGTCCTTCGAAAGCTCAACTGTGACAGGTTTTTCTTCGTTGCCTTTGTGCGAGATGGCAACTGAGCCCGAGGCTCTTTCCGAAAGGCCTCCGGCGGTTTGCAGGATGTCGAATAGCCTGTGTGGCCCCAGAGCCGAATAGACACCGGGCCTAGTGACCTCGCCGGCGACAGAAATTCCGCCGCTGGAGTATTCCTTAACGTATACCGAGACTTGCGGGTCGTTCAGAACGTTATCTTGGCGCAACTTGGCCTCGATCGCCGCTCCCGCCTCACTGCTACTGAGGCCCGCGATTCGAACATAATCGATCAGCGGCATCCAGATGTTTCCGTCGGTGGTCACACGAGAGTGCACGGAAAGATCAGGCGCGCCGTACACTGTCACGTCCACCTCATCGCCCGGACCGATGATGAGTGCGGAAGAATTCGCCGGCGGTGTGGTCTTTTGTTCTGGAGATCCACCTGGTGGCGGTGTGGCAATTTTCGATGGTTCCGTGGTTACGTTGCTTTGAGGGGTAGCGCCTTGCACAGGGCCGCTGTTTTGTGCCACGGCCAGTTGGAGCAACCCAACGATGCCAAGCACAAGCACTAGTCTCAAGAGGTGCGAGAGGAAATTCGGAATGCGCTGCATAACCCTACCCGATTCTAATGCCGCGCGGTGCAGACGCACAACCCGAACGAGTGATTTGGTAGTGTCCTGACACTGCGTTGATGGAGGAAACCCAAGGCCGCAACTTGCATGGTAAACTGCGGTGCAGCGCACGAAGCGAGGAAGCTCAGCAATTACAAATGTCCGTCGGCTTGGAGTTCGAGACGGAGATCTTGGTTCAGCGAAGTCCCAGGAGACTAAGAAATATGGGGAAGCAAAAGCGGGTATTGGTAACGGGCGCAGGCGGCTTTATTGGCCACCATTTGGTGAAGAGACTCAAATCGGACGGGCATTGGGTTCGGGGTGTTGACCTCAAGTATCCGGAATACGAACCTTCGGCAAGCGACGCGTTTGAGATCCTTGATCTGCGCAAGGCAGAAAACTGCCTCCTGGCCACACGCGGCGGGATCGATGAGGTCTATAACCTTGCCGCCGATATGGGCGGCATTGGCTATATCACTGCGTACCTCGCCGACATCAGTCGAAATAACGTCCTGATCAATACGCATATGCTCGAGGCCAGCCGTCAGAATGGCGTCCAGCGTTTCTTGTTCTCCTCGTCCGCTTGTGTGTACAACCAGAGCAAGCAGCACGATGCTGCAGTCACTCCTCTGCGTGAGGAAGATGCCCATCCCGCCGATCCCGAGCCGGGCTACGGTTGGGAGAAACTCTTTGCCGAGCAACTCTGCCGTTACTATTACAAAGACTACGGCCTTGAGACACGAATTGTCCGCTTTCACAACGTCTACGGGCCGCTGGGGACCTACGAAGGCGGCAAGGAAAAGGCGCCAGCCGCCATCTGTCGCAAGGTGGCTCTCATCGAAGATAACGGCGAGATCGAAGTGTGGGGTGATGGTGCGCAGACACGCTCCTTCATGCATGTGGATGATGGTGTGGAAGGACTGGTGCGGATGATGGCTTCCGACTACCACGACCCTTTGAATTTGGGAACGGAGGAACTCGTAACGATTAATGAACTGGTCGACATCGTGGCTCGGATTGCTGGCAAACGGGTCACGAAGCGCCATAACCTCAGCGGGCCTCAAGGTGTGCGGGGCCGCAACAGCGACAACACCCGTTTGCGTGAAGTGCTGGGTTGGGAACCCTCCATTCGGCTGGAGCCAGGGCTGGCCGGGACCTTCGAATGGATTGCAGCTCAGGTTCTTTCTAAGGCTCCTGGGTCCGCAGTGGTTTCCGCGGCGGCGGACTGACGAGGGTTGAATCGAAGGATCTAGAAGGGAACTCCTCAGCATGGCGGCGGGGAATTATGTTTTGAATCATCCCGCGGTATTTCCAACCTCGCCCCGGCTCAGTTTCTCTCGAAATCTCGTGGCAAGTCAAACTTGCGCCGAAACCAGATCGCCCACCACCCATTTCACGTGGGCGGTTCAATGTGGAATCCATTGCCGCGCACACCATTAACTGCTGTCCTTTAACTCCTGTCCTTGGGCCGAAGCGGTCTGTATCAGCCAAGGATGCCAAGCAAAACCATCAGGCTGAAGAGCCGAATGCGCTGCATGACTGCATAGAGTTTTCGGGAAATTTCGGCGGTGAGGCGTGGATTTCAGACCGCTGCGGGCTGTCCGGGAAAACTGAGAATCCGGTGGATCCTCAAGACAAGCGACTGATTCAGAAAAAGCCAGCTAAGAAACCCTACACGGAGCCCGCATTCGAATGAATCGCGGCATGCCTTGACAAGCCGGGAGGTTGAAGTTTACGGTCTATTCAATAAAGAGGAATGGCGTGACGGCTCGCGAATAGCAAGCCGTCACCCTCAAAGGCCGTCAGCGACCGGAGTTGCTGACGGCCAAACTCTTGCCCAGTTCGCGCTTCTGCTCGAGCAGACCGCCAACAATGAAGAACGATGTTTTCACCGGATCTTCGCAGGCGTACGGCGCGCACCTTGCTCATGAACGGATGGTCTTACCGTGCGTTTCACGATCTTGGGGATCGGGGTGGAGTTGAGCCGGGAAGCTCGGGTGCGGTTGGCCTGGATGGATTTTTACGGTCGCTGCGACAATGTGGCTCATACTTGCCGCCACTTCGGCATCAGTCGTCAGACGTTTTATCGTTGGCAACGACGGTATCATCGGTACGATTTGACCTCGCTACGGGAGCGCAGCCATTGCCCTCACCAGCGCCGTCTGCCGACCTGGTCTTTTCCCTTAGAAGAAAAGGTTTTGGGGTTGCGGTTGCAGTTTCCACGTTGGGGGAAGGATAAGCTGGCGGTGCGCCGGCAGAAGTCGGCGGTTTCGACTTCCATGGTGGGACGCATTCTTACTCGACTGCAGCAGCAGGGCCGACTGGTGGAACCGCCGCGCACGGGAGTTCCGGGATCGCGTCGCGCGCTCCGGCCTCGTCCCTATGCCGTGCGAAAACCCAAGCAGTACGCGGTGTCGGAGCCCGGCGACCTGGTCGAAGTCGACACCTTGGACGTCCGTCCCATCCCCGGCGTGGTCTTTAAACAGTTCACCGCCCGCGACGTGGTTTCCCGCTGGGAGTGATTCAAGCTCATCCCCGGGCCACCGCTCAAACCGCCACTCAGTTCCTCGATACCTTGCAGCACCGCATGCCCTTTCCGATCCGCGCCGTGCAGATCGACGGCGGCCCCGAGTTTGCCGCCGAGTTCGAACAGGCCTGCCAACAGCGCGGCCTCCATCTGTTCGTCTTGCCTCCGCGCTCGCCCAAACTCAACGGCGCCGTCGAGCGCGCCAATCGCACCCACACCGAAGAGTTTTACCAGGTCACTCCCTGCTCGCTGGAGATGAACAAACTCAACCGCGAACTCCGCCACTGGGAAAAAATCCACAACACCGTCCGCCCTCACCAGGCCCTGGGCTACTTAACCCCACTTCAGTTCCTCCGCCAGAACTCATCGCAACGAAAGGAATGAAAGTGTCACTCATCCACTGGACGAGTACAGCCGCTTGTTCTCTTTTGACCCGAGCCTTATAATAAAATCCTGGTATTGAGAACTGGCAAGATCAACCCCCGAGTACCCCGGCGTCAACGTCGTACGTAATCCCAAAAAATCATCCTGAAGTCGGAACGAAGGCACTGTTTCCGCGTGGCCTACGTTTCCCGACGAGGAGGGGATTGTGACCCGGAAACCGCAGAACACCGACGATGCCGCAACTTCGACCTCCATCATTATCCCAAGCGGCGGTGAGATTTTCGATGACGGGACCATACTCGAACTGGTCGACGACCCGCGGCAACGGAGTGGCCTGGGTTTGCTGAAATGGAACGGCTGCAAGTCCGTCTTGTCGCCAGAGGTGACCCACCAGGGGCACACATACGTTCCACTCACGCTGGACCCCACGGTTCGCCGAGCGTTGCGGTTGCCATCCGACGTCTCTTCATTCGGTTCGCCCGAGACGCTGTTCCAAGAATTGGTCGCGTTGGCCGGAGAGTACACGGACTTGGCGGAGCCGTTCCGACAGCAACTGGTCGCCATCGTGTTTGCGTCCTGGCTTGCCGATTGCCTTCCGACACCCATCAACGTCTCACTTTGGTCTCCCGCGGCGGTGGACGGGGCCCGAGTGCTGCTGGTCCTAAGTTGCCTGTGCCGGCTCGCACTGACTCTGGCGGGGGCGGATGCTGCAGACCTCAAAGCGCTCCCGGATCAATTGCCGGCGACTCTTCTGGTCTTGCGTCCGGCCTCGAGCCGACGCACGCGGGAGTTACTGACAACCTCCCGCTGGCGCGGCTTTCATTCCGGTCGGTCCGGTCGGCTCGTCGAGACTCTCGGGGCGAGGGTGTTTTCGACGGACGTTCCGCTTGGCAACCGGACCCTTGGCCCCATCATCGAGATCCCAGTCGCTCCTACTAGGCGACCTCTGCCCACACTGGACGCAAAAAGACAACGGGCGATCGCGGAAGAGTTCCAACCGAAGCTCCTGCAGTATCGATTAACCCACTGCGGAACTGCCCGCACAACAGAATCCACCGATGTTTCTTCAGCCGGCTCGACGAGCGAGCTCGCCAGCGGGCTGCGCGCCTGTTTCAGTGACGCGCCGCGACTCGGCGAGCGTCTCGGCGTCCTGATCGAAGCCGAGCAAAGTTTGGATGACGGGCGCCGAGACGATCCCCGCGTGGTCTTGGTCGAGGTGTTGCTGGCCCGGTGTCACGAAAAAGGCCGGGCTAAGCTGTACGTTAATGAGATCGCAGCGGATGTGAACGCGGCCCTGTTTGCTGGGAGCGGGACCTTGACGTTGACCGACCGCTTGGTGGGCAGCCTGCTGAAATCGGTCGGTCTGCCAACTCACCGCCTTGGCCAGAGCGGTCGCGGGATTAAGCTGGACCTAGCGACGCGACGGGCCATTCATCGCCTCGCTGGTTTGTACGACGTCCCATCCGCCAGGCGACCGTTTCGGGATTGCGCCGAATGTGCACACGCCCAAGACGCTGAAGCATAAGCAGTTGCGCACATATGCACGTTGTGCACATTTCTTGAGGAGGTCTGACCGATGCTTACGAGCCAACAGAGAAAATTCTACGCCAACCGGCTGCGCCACTTAGAGCAGCTGGGTATTGCAATGCCGATCGAATACGACCTGCTCGGCAGCCAGTCCTCGGAAGCCATTGTTGAGCAGTGCTCGTCTCCTATCGACTGCCTGGTCTTTGATCTGCAGGACCGGGGGACTCTGTACCTCGTTTGGTTGTCCGTGGCAGCTGAGAGGCCGGGAGTTTGCATCTATGATTTTCGTTTCGTCCCGCCGTGGCAGGATCGAGAATTCCAAGCATTACCCGTCACTGACAGCTGCCGCGGCGGAGCTTACGTTTTGCCGAACAACTGGGACTTCCCACGCGAAAACGTACTGAATTTGCATTTCCGAAAAACCGGCTGGCGACTCCCCTGCACGCGCGTGGAGGGCATCCTTTGCGCCCTGAGTGCTACGCCTATCCCTCTGGAGTATCGGCATGGCGCCCGGATTCCGGTCAGGATCGAGTTCTTCGGCAAGTCCGGCCGGCGCCTGGCGGAGACAAAGGCCACCCTCTGGGCCGATCGACCGATCGAACGCGAGAGAAGCGCGCAGCGCGCAGCAGAGCGAGCCAGGGTTAAGCCATCGGTTTCGGTGGACGACGGGGCGCAGCCATCTGCAGCCGCACCGCGCCGCTCGAGCCTATTCGACGGAAACGAGATGAGCGACTCAGGTGTGGCGAACCGGTTCCGCGCGAATCTGTCAACACCCAAAACGCCGATCCGGAACGCTGGTTCGCGAAACCGTTCCGAACGGATGTAGACCACCATCCGGTTAAGTGGATGCTTGGTGTGCGACGCCAAGTTTAGTAGGAGGAAACGGGGCGAAATTGGGCGGCAGGTGCCGGGTTTGCCAACGCGTGAGAACCAAAACAATTTGTCCATCTGACACCGGAACATTTGCCCGCCGCAAGCCGAAAGATGTATAGTTCCTGCAACCAAATTTACGAATTTCCCGCGCTTGGCATGGAAAACCTCGTCGTCTGGAAGAAGAGGCGGAGAATCCGTTCTGCGCGCATGGTCTGAAATGCCGGGTGCTTCAACCGGAAGGGAGCTCTGATTTTGACGCTCTTGTTCTTTGCACTATTTGCGTTCTCGCTAGCAGTGTCGTTTGCGGCTACCCGTGAAGTGCGAGACCTGGCGACCCGCAGAGGCTGGGTTTCCCTCCCGCAAGGCGGACGGCATGTCCACCAAGCCCCGCTTCCCCGGTTGGGGGGCGTGGCGATTTTCCTGGCTTTCTCGGTCAGTCTGAGCGTGTGGCTGGCGCTCTCTCTCGTATTTCCTCGCCTGCTCGATGGGCTTGCTCCCACGACGCTTCTGCGCATCTATGTTCCGGCGTGCCTCATTTTTTGCCTTGGTATCTACGACGATCTCCGCGGCGCCGGTCCGTATCTGAAGTTCGCGGTGCAGGCGATCGCCGCTGCCATGCTCTTCGCCGGCGGAATGCGCGTTCTCGATCTGCCGCTGATCTTCGGGTCCCATACGCTTCCCTGGTTCGTCGGGTTGCCGCTCACCGTGTTGTGGGTGGTTGCGGTTACCAATGCCTTCAATCTCATCGATGGCCTGGATGGTTTGGCTGCGGGATCGGCCTTGTTTTCGACGATGGTGGTTTTTGTCGTGTCGCTGGTCAATCATTCATGGCTCGGCTCCCTGATGAGCGTAACCCTCGCCGGCGCCATTCTGGGATTCCTTCGCTTCAACTTCAATCCGGCCACGATTTTTCTGGGTGATTCGGGCAGCCTGTTCATTGGTTTCATGCTCAGCGCTCTGGCTCTGGCGGGAGCCGAGAAAGCGCCAACCTTCGTGGCCGTGGCTATCCCGGTGGTCTCGTTTGGATTGCCGATTCTGGACACCATGTTATCGATTGTCCGGCGGCTGATCAGCGGGCGGCCGATTTTCGCCGCCGATCGCGAACACATCCACCACAAACTGCTGCAAATGGGTTTTTCGCATCGCCAGGTGGTGATTGTTCTCTACGCCGTTTCCGCCATGTTTGCCATGCTCAGCCTGTTCCTGCTTTGGCCGACGGGCAGCACCCTGGGATTGGTCTTGGCGGTGGTTGGCACCGGCGTCTGGCTGGGAGTCCAGCATCTGAACTACCTCGAGTTCGGTGAACTGCGCCGCGTGGCGCAGCGCACCATGGAGCAGCGCCAGATCGTGATCAACAACCTTTCGGTGCGCCGTGCAGTTGAGGAACTCAAGGTGGCTGACGATTTCGAGCAGGTGCGAAGCGTCCTGGTCGCGGCCTTCGAGAGCAACGATTTCGATGCGTTCGAATTGCGTCTCAAGCCGCTTCCCGGCGATCAAGCGCCGTCCAGCGAAAGCAGCCGCCCCTTTCACTGGAGCAAATTTCCTTACATGGCGGCCATTTCCAGCCAGCCTTCGTGGAAACTGACGCTGGACCTGGTAACCACTGCGAACCGGCCCCGCGGCTCCCTCGTCTGTTACCGTATCTACAGCCGGCGCGATCTGCAATTGGATGTCAACCTCCTGACTTCCGAATTTCCCGCCAGCCTGGCAGACGCGCTGGATCGAGTGTTGACCATGCCTGAAGTCCTCGTCCCCGCTCCGCAAGGCGAACGGCCCTTTCTGGCCGCAAACCTCTAACGGGTGTCCCTCCGCGGGATATTGCTCGCTTCCTTGCCATCCTGAGTTGTATCGAGGCAATCATGGATCAGAGCATTCGTCGATTGCTGGATCCAGTCGCGGGGTCTCGCAACGGAGAGCGCCGACGTTGCGTTCGTCAAAAACTCCACACTCCGGTTTACGCCAGTTTCAATGGCCCGCAGACTGGCATGGTAGTGGACTTGAGCGAATTGCTTGACTTGCTTGAAGACGGCTTCTCGATCCGGAGCGCGAATCCCCTAACCGCGCTCCGGCACCAGCGCCAAGGAGACTGGCTGCGGTGAAATTTTACCCTGCAATCGGCGTGGCCCATAGTGCCCACCGCGTCTTTGATGTTCAAAGTCGCAGTGCGCGCACCAGTGGCAGTAGGTCTAAACGTCACCGTGATGGTGCAATCCCATCCGGCCTTGCGGCTCGATCCTCAGGTGGACGTTTCGCTGAAGTCGCCTGCGTCCGTGCCGCCCAGCGTGATGCTGCTGATCGCCAGCGACGTGCTCTGGGCGTCGGGGAGAATCACGCAAACGCCCCCTAGTTCACCGTGAACTTCGTCGGGCTGTTCGCTGTCCCGCCCGGCGTGGTGATGGTAATCGTCACTGCGCCCGCCGCCAATCCCGATGGCACAACCGCCGTTACCTGCGAGTCAGACTTCACCGTGAAGGTGGTCGCTTTCACGGTGCCAAATTTCACTGCACTCGTCTGAATCAGCCCGGTGCCGTTGATCGTCACCAGGGTTGCCGGTGGGCCGCTCGGCGGCGTGAAGCTCGTAATCTTCGGCTTCACCTTATACGTTTGCGGACTGGTCAGCGTAGTCGTGCCCGTGGTCACCGTAACCACGCCCGTGTGTGCTCCTGCGGGAACGACAGCCGTGAGGTAGGCAGTGCCCGAGAGCGTCACCGATGTCGCCGCCACGCCGCCAAACTTCACCACCGACGCGCTGCTGAATCCCTGCCCGAACATGCCCACGCTCGCACCCACGTTGCCTGTCTTCTCGGTCGGCTCCAGACTTACAAACGGCTTATCGCCCGTAGCCACGCTGAAGAACGTGCCTTGGCAGCCCTGGGGGCAGTTGGGGGGGATGAAGCCGCCAGAGGGAGTTGTTCCATACACCAGTCCGTTCGTATTCTGAATCAGCGTGGAGCTGGGCAAGTCCCCGTCAACAAGTGGGTCCGGGAACAGGAATGCCGTGAACACCTTGGCGGAAGTCAGTTTGTAGATGCTGCCGGTGCCGCTAGGCCCGTAAGCCGGGTTAACCCCATAGAAGGTTCCGTCGGTCACTTGCAGCATATTCACCGGAGGACCGACATTGTTGACGCAGGCCGCATCGGTCGCATTGTTGAAATCGTGCAAATCAGTAGCGACTCCGGCGGTGGTCATCTTGTAGATATTTCCCCAGCCATTCGCCGCTCCCGCGCTCGTGGCTCCATACAGCTTTCCATCCTTGCCCTGAATCAATCCAGTACATGGAATCTCTCCGGTTGTGAGCGCGAAGTCGTGAATTTCTTTGAAAACACCCGCCGTGCTGATCCTGTACACGCAGCCAGCGGTCGAGACGACTTCGCACTCCGCAAGCGTGCCGTAAAGATTGCCATCGCTGGCCTGGAACAAATTTGAAGAGTGGCATTCGTTGGGAAAAACAAAAGTGTGCAGATTCGTGTACACGCCCGCTGGGGTCATCTTGTAGATGTTCCCGCAGACCTGAACTTCATTTCCAGACACGCCATAGAAGTTGCCATCGCTGGCCTGGATCGGCGGGTATACGGGGAAGGAATCGCCGTACGCGCCAGTGAAGTCATGCAGATCGGTAAACACTCCGGCTGGCGTCAGCCGGAAAATGCTGCCGAGGCCAGTCGCTGGATTCCCAATTTCGCATGCGCCGTAGAAGTTTCCATCGCTGCCCAGCGTCAGCCCAGCGCCACCACAATGGCTCCATTGCCCCGGGAAGCTGAAAAACATGCTTTCCACTCCAGCCGGAGATATCTTGTAGACCGCGCCGCTGCCGTTCGCTCCGCAGACGTTACCACCCCCGTACATATTGCCGTCGCGGCCTTGCACGATGTTGCCTTCGGTATAGCAGGCGTCGGTCGGAAAAAGTAGGAAGGTGTGCAGCACGGTGGGCGTCTGCGCCTGCGCCGGAACGGCCGCCCCGGCGAACATAACCACAACGGCAATCACGGTGACCGCGATTGCAGTCATGCCCGAGCGCCTACCTTGACGATGATTCGACTTCATTGTTTGTCTCCTGAGAGTGAATTACGTTTAGGTCTTTTTCGAGGGGGGACCCCTCCCCCACATGTGCGCCGAACTGTGCGCCGCTATGAGCCGCTCGGTCAATGGTCTGAAGATAGCGGGAGGTTGGTGCGTGTCTGGCGAAATAAGATATTTATTTGCAAGTATTTAAGCGAACTTATTGCCTGGCAAGAAGCCGCTTTCGTCTAGCCCAATCGTGCCTTTTCGGCCGGTCTCGTCAGGTGGTAAACTACAGCCCTCCCCCCCGGTTATCCTTATGGGCTCTGCACAGGTGCCTCTCGCTCTGGTTCGCTTCGGTATGTTCGAAGCCGACCTTCGCGCGGGCGAACTTCGGCGGAACGGCGTCAAAGTCCGTCTTCAAGATCTGCCCTTTCGAGCGCTGACGCTGTTGCTCACCCATCCCGGGGAAGTGATCACGCGGGAGGGGTTTCGTCAGGCACTCTGGCCCCCGAACGTCTTTGTGGACTTTGAGCAAGGCATCAGCAGCGCTGTCATGCGCCTGCGCGACGCCTTGGGCGACTCCGCCGACAATCCAATCTTTATTGAGACCATCGAGCGGCGCGGCTACCGCTGGATCGGACCCATCCAACGAGTGGAACCGGTTTCGGGCGAATCGCCAGAAAGAGAATCGCCGGAACAACAAGCAACTCCGCTGGCAGCGGTGCTGCCGTCGAGGCCCTCGCCGTGGTGGAAGATGGTCTTTGTCCTCCCGGTGCTGGCTTTGCTCTTCGCCGTGTGGATGTTCCGTCCCGGCTATCGCGACGCCAAGGCGAGCGCGAAATCCAGACAGGCCTCAGCCCGAATCCTGCACCAACCCGCCAACCGCGAGGCCGAAGACTTTTACCTGAAAGGACGTTTTTACTGGAACAAGCGGACGCCCGAGAGCCTGAATCAGGCTTTGGAGGCCTTCACCCAGGCAATTGCGCACGATCCGAATTATTCGGACGCCTACGTTGGGCTCGCCGACTGTTACAACCTGCTGCGGGAGTTCTCCGCCATGTCGGGGAATGAAGCCTATTTCAAAGCGTTCGCGGCTGCGAAGAAGGCGGTTGAGTTGGCCCCGCAGTCTTCCGAGGCGCATGCCTCGCTGGCGTTTGTGACCTTTTTTGGCATGTGGGACTCTGCCGACGCCGAAAAGGAATTCCGCCGCGCGATCGAACTCGATCCGAATAATGCCAAGGCCCACCACTGGTACGCAACGTTTCTGCATGCCCTGAACCGGCACGAGGAAGCCCTGACCGAGATTGACCTCGCGCGCAAACTAGCCCCGGACTCGTCATCCATCCTCGCCGACCAGGGGGAACTTCTATGGGCTGCGGGACATCGCGAACAAGCTCTGCAAATGCTGAAACAACTCGAGGTAGCCGAGCCAGATTTCCTTTCGCCTCACCGTTACTTGAGATTCGCTTATTCCGAAACTGGCGATTATCGCAACTACATCGCGGAGTTGAAACAAGACGCGCTGCTCACACACGACGCGGCGCAGTCATCGGTGGCTGAGGCGGCGGAGAAAGGCTTCGCCCAGGGTGGCGAACGCGGCTTGTTCGAAGCAGAACTTTCGGAACAGAGGAAACTGTATAAACAGGGGAAGTTGTCACCCTATTTTGTGGCGCAAACCGACGCTAGGCTCGGCAACCCGCACGAAGCGCTTAAGTACCTGACCATCTGCTTCCAGGCACATGACGAACACACGCTGAGTCTTAGCGCTGACCAGGGTTTCGCGAGCCTGCACCGCGATCCGGCCTTCCACCAACTGCTGGCCAAAATTGGCCTGCCGCCGGTCAACTGATCGGCAAAGAAAGCCGGGGGGCCTGTCCCTACGCAGGATATTGCTCCCGTCCTTGCCATCCCTGAGTTAATATGGAGGCGATTATGGAGCAGAGTCTTCGCAGATTGCCGGGTCCAGTCGCGGGGTCTCGCACCGGCGAGCGCCGGCGTCACATTCGTCATAAACTTCACACCCCGGTTTATGCCAGTTTCAATGGCCCGCAGGCCGGCATGGTAGTGGATTTGAGCGAATTGCTCGACTTGCACGAAGATGGCTTCGCCGTCCAAACCAGTCAGCGGCTGGAGGTCAATCGCGCCGTAACCCTTTGCCTCGATCTCCCGGAAACCAAGAGTTACATTCATGGCAGTGGCCAGGTCATCTGGAGCGATGACACGGGCCGCGGAGGCATCCGCTTCTCCGGGCTTCCAGAGAGCTCCCGGCAAATCCTGAAACAATGGCTCTTTGCCAACCTGCTGATCGCCTGCTCCAATTACGCGGCTCGAACCGAGCAACTCACACAACGCGAGGCGGAAGAATCCTCCGAACTGGCGCCGCCCGCTAAGCCTCGCCCCGTGGTTCCGCTGCCCGATCGAAGCGGACTGCTCTCTGCGGTGGAAGCGGTTGGCCGCGAGATCCGCGAGATCGGTGACGACGTCGACGCGGTTTTGCAGCTTGTCACTGAGCGCGCTTTGACTCTTACCGGAGCCACTGGCGCGGCCCTGGCGTTTCTCACGGAAGACAAGATGATCTGCCGGGCGCGTGCCGGCGAACCGGCTCCGCCACTTGGGACTCCCGTGAACGTGAAGGAAGGGCTGTCGGGAGAATGCGTCCGCAGCGACCTTCTCGTCTCCTGCGAAGACACGGAAAACGACCCGCGTGTCGATCCCGAAGTCTGCCGCACTCTGGGCATAGGCTCGATGATGGCGGCTCCCATAGTGTCTTACTTACGGGTGGTCGGCCTGCTCGAAGTTTTCTCTCCGCATCCCCACGGTTTCGCGAAGGTCCACGAGGCGGTCCTGGATCGGCTCGTCGAAATAATTCCCAAAGCTTATCGAGAAAACATCCGGTCTGAAAGCGCGTCGCGCAGGCCTGAAATCCACGATCAAGTCTCGCAACAGGTCCTCGAACAAATCGCCTCGGCACAAGTTCAGGAACTCCCCGAACCCGCGCCCAAAGTTCGGTCTAGCCTGCTCCATCTCGCGCTGCTTGGGCTGGCCGTTGCCGTGGTGGCGATGGCCCTCGGCTATCTCGTCGGTCCCATGATCGGGCGGCGTGGCGCGCCTTCACCGCAAGCGTCGCAGCAGTCATTAGTCGAGGCGGCGACACCTTCCGGTCAAAACGCAACCGATCAACCCTCGGCCGACCAGCGCGCGGCCGCCCAACGCCCGCGAGTGATGTCGCTCGCCGACTTGCGCAAGCTCGCCGATCAGGGAGACGCCGACGCGCAATGGCAAATCGGCGTCCGCTACCATAACGGAGACGGCGTTCCCCACGACGACGCGCAAGCCATGCAGTGGTTCCAGCGCGCCGCCGAACAAGGGCATGTTACCGCGCAGGCTACGCTCGGCGCCTATTATTGGGCGGGGCGTGGAGTCCCTCAAGATTTGTCCCAAGCGTACTTCTGGTCTGCCCTCGCGCTCGCCCAGGGTGATGAGAACAGCAAATCTCGACTCGAAGGGCTGGCTTCCCAAATGACGCGGGCGCAAGTCTCCGCCGCCCGCCAGCGGGCCGAAGTCTGGATCCACCAGCACAACTCCGCAAAGCCCGCAGGCAACTGAACCGGCAATAGAGCTCGGGGTTTGGTTTCCCCCGTGGATTTTCCCCCGTGGACCCCTGTGTCCCCCGTGGTAAAGAACTTCCTGTCATAACCCGTGCGCCGTAAACAGCCGTAAAATAGAGGCGTGGCCACGCTGCGCGACATCTTGAGCGACCGCGTCCGAGAAGCCGACCCCGCGCTATGGGAGAAGCTGGATCGCAATCGAGTGCGTTGTTATGCCTGCGGCCACTGCTGCCCGATTCCCGAGGGACAACCCGGTGTCTGCAAAGTTCGCTTCAACCATGGTGGCACGCTCTACGTTCCCTGGGGCTACGTCGCCGGAGTGCAGTGTGATCCGATCGAGAAGAAGCCGTTTTTCCACGCCCACCCCGGAGCCCTAGCCTACAGTTTCGGAATGCTGGGCTGCGATCTGCACTGCTCCTACTGTCAAAACTGGGTCACTTCGCAGGCGCTGCGCGACCCGAACGCCGTCTCACCGCCGCTCCAGGCCGATCCCGAACTTCTGGTCAAAGACGCCCTAGCCCAAGGTGCGAAAGTTGTGGTCAGCACCTATAACGAGCCGTTGATCACCAGCGAGTGGGCGGTTGCGGTTTTCCGCCAGGCTCGCCAGTCGGGCCTGCTCACCGCGTTTGTTTCGAACGGAAATGGCACTCCGCAGGTGCTCGCCTATCTCCATCCCTGGATCGATCTCTACAAGGTCGACCTCAAGAGCTTCGACGATCGCCACTATCGCCAGCTCGGCGGACGCCTCCAGCCCATCCTCGACACCATCCGCAGTTTGCACCAGATGGGCATCTGGCTGGAGATCGTCACGTTACTCATCCCCGGCTTCAACGACGGCGACGACGAACTGCGAAGCCTGACCGCATTTCTGGCCGGCGTTTCGCCCGACATCCCCTGGCACGTGACCGCCTTTCATCAGGATTACAAAATGACGTCCCCCGCCGATACGCGTCCCAAGGATCTGTTGCGCGCCGCCGCCATCGGTCGTGACGCTGGATTGCGTTACATCTACGCCGGCAATCTTCCCGGTCAAGTGGAGGGCCTCGAAGACACGCATTGTCATCAGTGTGGCGAAATGCTGATCCAGCGTTATGGATATTCGATCCAAAAGTACAACTTGACTCCGCAAGGCGCTTGCCCCGCATGCCACGCGCCGATCCCCGGCCGCTGGTCGAAGAAATTCGACGGCCAAATTGCGGCCTCGCCGTTTCTGCCCCGCCGCCGCGCGTAATCTAACGGGTTCGTGTGGGGACGGGCGCCCTCGCCCGTCCAAGCCGAGCGCACCGGGGTGGAGGAGCTCGGCTGCCTGCCAGTGGCCACGGCAACTCTCGATGTGCCCTAACTGCTGCCCTCGCGGGTCGAAATTCCACCGCGGGCTGTTAAAATCCTCTCGCAACCACAATCATTCATGCGCACGGCAAAAACATTGCTGCTGGCGGTTTTATTCTGTCTGATCCCCGGCTGTTCTCCGCGCGATTTCCTGACGCGCCGCCTCGCCGCCGATCTAATCTCAGCCTCGGACGCATTCAAAGCGCCGCAAGTGTTCTGGCTCAGGACCGGCATTGTTTCCAACAAGGATTTCAGTTCTCCCGACTCCATGGTCTTACAGCGTCACGGATGGATCATTGGCACCGAACAGAAGTGTCCCGCGGGAATCGATCCTCCGCCCTGCTGGGACGTAGTGCTCACGCCTCTCGGAGTGGACACGATTCGCCCCCTGATTTCGACTGCCTTTTCCGGCAATGGCCCGATCGGGATCCAAGTCGCGCGCCGCGAACTGCTGAGCATTTCCGGAATCGCCAAGGCCGGCAACTTTGCCGACGTCGAGTTTACCTGGCGTTGGGCTTCCATCAATCCGGTGGGCGAGGCGCTTTATGACGGCGGAGTGCGCTACCGTTCGACCGTAGGATTTCGTGGCTACGACAATGGCTGGCGCGTTGTAGTACAAAACGTGCCGAACAACCAACCGCTGGAGGAAGCGCTGCGCAACGCGCAACCCACAGCGCCATAAGGAAAATGAATTGTCATCCTGAGCGAAGCGAAGGACCTGCTCTCTCATCCACCGACAAGAAAGCAGGTCCTTCGCCTCGCTCAGATGACAGAACCTTGAAGAACTGTTTTCGAAACCTATGCGACGAACTTCTATGCAACGATCAATCTTAATTCTCGCCCTAGTGTCTGCTTCGATTCTTGCCCAGGCCCAAGCCGCCAAGCCCAAGCTCACCCTCGATGAGTTCTTCAACTCGGTCAGCTTCACCGCGGTAAAAGTTTCGCCCGATGGCAATTCCGTCGTCATCGCAACCGAAAAAGCCGACTGGGAGCAGCAGATCTTCCGCAAAGACCTCTGGCTCTATCGCACCGCCAACGCCAGCCTGACCCAGTTGACGCAATCCGGTCATGACACCGCGCCGCAATGGTCGCCCGACGGCCAGTGGATCGCATTTCTTTCGGAACGCAAAGTTGCCGAGGGCAAAGATGCCGATACGGAAGACGGCAAAGGAAAAGATGGCAAAGGAAAAGATGGCAAAGAAAAAGAGGCCGCCCAGCTGTTTCTGATTTCGCCGAACGGCGGCGAGGCCTTCGCCATAACCTCCGGCGATGACGAAGTGCACGGTTTCGCCTGGTCTCCCGACTCGAAGTCGATCTACTTTGCCACCCGCGAACCCTGGACCAAGCAGCAGAACGACGATCACAAAAAAGACTGGAAGGACGTGATTCGTTACCGCGGCGATGAGCGCGGTGACGTGCTTTTCCGGATCGCGCTCGAAGAAGCGCTGGCTCGCCACGCCGCCGAGGGCACGAAAGAGCTTCCCGCAACCGAGAAGGAATCCGGACTCACTCCCGGTGCGGTTGGCGTTGCACACACGCCGCTGCGCGTCGAGCAACTCTCCATTTCACGGGACGGCACCCGGTTAGCGTTTGTGACCAGTTCAGTCTCCGAACGTCAGGAGAAGGTCGAAGACATCGACATCTACCTCGTCAACCTGACCAACGATTCCGCTCAAGCCACCCCCATCCGCCTGACCCAAAACGCCGCCGTGGAACTGAATCTGGAGTGGGCTCCGGATAATCGCCACCTGTTCTTTCAGGTCAACCTGGGATCGCTGGAACGAAAGTATGAAGATCCGCAACCGCGCCTCTATTGGCTGGACTCGGACACCACCTCGGAGAAAAGGCAAGTCCAGCGCTGGTTTGCCGATTGCCAAGGCGAAGTCGTGCGCTACACGCCGTTGCCGGATGGATCGGTGCTTTGTGCCTGCCGAGTGGGCACCGAGGTGCAACTGCAGTCGCAGGCCAATCCAAAAGCTCCGATCGTGAAGCGTGAGGGATGGCCCGGAACCTACGAGCTTCCCGCTGGGTCGATGCGGTCTCCACGCGTTGCTTTTGTGTATTCGGCCACCGAACGGCCGACGGAAGTTTACATCGCCGACGGTCCCGAAAAACTGACGCAGGCGCGGCCCATCACTTCCTTCAACAAGCTGTTCACCGAGCGCGATCTGCCCCAGGCCAAGCCCTATCGCTGGACCTCCGACGACGGCACGCCCGTCGAAGGCATGTTGATGTATCCGCCGGGAAAGTTTGAGGCGAAGAACCTGCCGATGTTTGTCTTCATCCACGGCGGCCCGCAGGATGCCGATGGCAACCACTTCGAGGCCGATTGGTATCAGTGGGATCGCCTGGCCGCCACCGCGGGCTGGCTGGTGTTCGAGCCGAATTATCGCGGCTCGACCGGCTACGGAGATAAGTTTGCGCTCCAGATCGTTCCTGAAATTGTTTCCCGCCCCGGCAAAGATATATTGACGGGCGTCGATGCGCTCGTGAAAGACGGAATTGCCGACGCCAACCAGTTAGCCGTCGGCGGCTACAGCTACGGCGGCTACATGACCAACTGGCTGATTACCCAGACCACTCGCTTCAAGGCCGCCGTCACCGGCGCCGGAGCGGTGGAACATATAGCCAACTGGGGTAACGACGACACCGGCTTCGACGACGCTTATTACCTCGGCGGCTTGCCCTGGGAAACCGCCGATCGCTATCGCAGCGAAGGCGCGATCTTCCAGATCAACAAAGTCCGCACGCCAACCCACATGGTCGGCGGGGCGGACGATATTCGAGTTGCGGTGCTCGAGGACTACCTGCTTGATCGCGCTCTGCACGAACTCAATGTCCCAAGTGACCTGCTGATTTTTCCCGGCGAGGGACACGAACTCGATAAGAATCCCTGGCACGGAAAGATCAAGGTGCGCGAAGAACTGAACTGGCTGGCGAAGTATGGCGGCGTGACCGGCACGACTCCCGCCGCGCAAGAATGACTTATCCCCGGCGTTCTACTCAAGGCGGCTTGATTCTGGGCGTGGCCAACCAAACGCCTTGTCCGCGGCTTCCAAGGCAGCAAGAGCATAATCGGCAGTTCCATGGAGGTTCAGCTTGATGATCGCTCGCTTCGTCTGCATTTTGCTTTTTTGCGGAAGTCTCTTTGCGCAATCGCCGCAACCGTCACTCACCATCTATAACGAGGATTTTGCCGTAGTGCGGCAGGAGATCCCTCTGGATCTGAAGGCTGGCGAAAACCAGGTCAACGTGAATGACATCACCATGCACCTGGAGCCCGACTCCGTCATTCTGCGCGATCCCACCGGCAAGCACGCGGTCCAGGTGCTGGAACAGAACTATCGCGCCGACCCCGTATCCGAGCCTCTGCTGCTCTCCCTCTACGAAGGCAAGACGCTCGATTTCGAGGTCGCGACGCCTCAGGGAACGCAAATCGTCAAAGGCAAAGTAATCCGCAGCGGATATACGCCGCACGACTATTTCGCCATGAACCGCTACGGCCAGGAGTACGACCAAGCCAATATGGCGGCCGCCGCTGCGCAGCCCATCATCGAGGTCAACGGTCAAATGCGCTTCAGTCTTCCCGGCACGCCCGTCTTCCCCAGTCTCACCGATGACACCATCCTGAAGCCGCGCCTCGAGTGGATGCTTGCCACCGATAAAAATGGGAAATTTCCCGCTGAATTCTCCTACGTCACCGGCGGCATGAGCTGGCAGGCCGACTACAACATCGTCGCGCCCGAGAAGGGCGACCTGGTCGACATCGTGGGCTGGGTCACCATGGACAACCAGACCGGCAAGACGTTCGAGAACGCGCGCATCAAGCTCATGGCCGGCGACGTGAATAAGATTCAGCCGGGAATGAATGGCCGGGCTATCACCGAGATGGTTGTGGTAAACGGGGCGGCCGGTGCGGTGGGGCCTCCCGTCACCGAGAAAGCCTTCGACGAGTACCACCTCTACACGCTCGAACGCACCACCACGCTGCGCGACCGCGAAACCAAGCAAGTGGAATTCATTCGCGCGAAGGGGGTGGGTACGAAACAAATCTATATTTACGATGGCCTCAAGATCGACGCCAACCGCTACAACGGCTGGGGCTGGGAGAATATCCGCAACGATCGCTACTACGGCACCGAATCCAATCCCAAGATTTGGGTGATGCGCGAGTTCGTCAACGCGCAGGCGAATCATCTCGGCATGCCGCTGCCCAAGGGCCGCGTCCGCTTTTACCGCCGCAACGACGACGGCCAGATCGAATTCACCGGTGAAAACGTCATCGACCACACGCCCCGCGATGAGACCGTCCGCATCTACACCGGCAACGCGTTCGACTTGGCTGGAGAACGCCGCCGCACCAACTACCTTGTGGACGATGGCAAGAGTACGGCCACGGAGTCGTTCGAGATCAAAGTCCGCAACCACAAGAAAGAACCCGCGGAGATCCGTGTGGTCGAACATCTGTATCGCGGGCTAACTTGGGATATCGCTTCGAGTTCCTCCGACTATAAGAAGACCGACGCCCACACCATCGAGTTTCCGGTGACCATCGCTCCAGATGGGGAGAAGACGATTAACTATACGGCGCACTACACCTGGTGAGAACGACTTGGTTGGGCAACCGCCGAGCGCGGTTGTCCCTACGCGAGCGACTCTTACCGGTGCGCCGCGGGCGTTTGTAGTTGGGCCACTTTCGCGTGCGGCGAAGCTTCCTCGTAGCGGGCGATGCCCTTGTAAAGCGCCTCGGCGATTTGCTGGCGGTAGGTTTCACTCTGCAGGTTGTGCTCGTCCGTAGGACTACTCACAAAAGAAATCTCGGTTAGGATCGCGGGCATGGTCGTCCCGGTCAGTACGGCAAAAGCCGAATCCTTGATGCCCCGGTTGCGAATGTCCGGGCCGCTCGCCGCCACCTTGGCGTAGAGCGCGCGCTGGACGCTCGCCGCCAGACGGCGCGACTCCTCAATCTTTTCATGCAATGCTTCGGCCGAGAGCGATGCCGGCGTCACCTTCGTGAAGGTTCCATCCTCATGCTTTTCAACCTCCCGCGACCCCGGAGCCGAAAACAGGTTCGTGTAATAGGTCTCAACCCCTCGCGCCGCTGCCGAGTTGCTGTAGTTGGCGTGAACCGAGACGAACAGATCGGCCTGTGCCTGGTTGGCGAAATCGGCGCGCTGATCGAGCGACAGGTAGGTGTCGCCCGTCCGCGTGAACATTACTTCCGACCCCAACCGCGCTTGCAGCAACTTGCCTAGCCGCCGGGTCACGTCGAGCACCAGATCCTTTTCCAGTAATCCCTGCCGTCCCACCGTTCCCAAGTCCCAGCCGCCATGTCCGGCGTCCAGCACGATGCGGAATTTTCCCGTCCTCGCTGCTAGAGGCCGTTCGGGGATCTGTACCCCTAATGCCGCTACCGGAGCCGCTTTCACCGGCGCTGGGTTCACCAACGCCGAGGTCTGATTTGCAGTCATACGGCTCGTGAAAACGTGGCTCGCCGCCAGAGTTTTCTCGCTGCCGCGCAGCTCCACCACCAGGCGATAAGGGTTCGACTCCATGCTGACCGAGAAGTTCGACCCGTCTTTGGTGTCGAGTACGATTCGCGTCACACCGGCGACGGGCTGTGCGATCCGCACACGACTCAGTGAAGCGTCGCCAACGTCCATCGTCTTTCCGTCCAGATCGTGCGCCAGAACCGTATCGTGCAGATCGAAGTAAATCCGCTCCGGCGACATCAGCCGATGCACTTCGTAGGGCACCTGGTCTTCCATGTCGATGACCACCGTGCTTCCCATGGACGAAGACCAGTGACGCACTCCCGTGATTTTCGGCAGCGCCGCCAGTTTGTCTTCCGCCACTGCGGTCATGGGCGCGCTATCGGAAGCGAGCTTCGACGGATTCATCAGATTGTCGGAGACTCCGGGAGACAGGACATCCGCCGGGGGCGCGGGCGGCGCGGTCACCGATTTTCGTGAAGCTGCAGTTCTAGCGGCTTCGTCCGCTGCGGCCGGCGTCTTCTCATGAACCTGCATGCCCCACCAAGCGCCCGCCGAGAACAACGCGACCACGGCCGCCGCACCCATCACGAATCTCAATCCCGGGCGCGAACCGCCGGGAAGAGAAAGTTCGCGCGGAAACGATAGGACGTGAGGCGGCACCGGAGGCGTCGGTTCTTCGATCTCGGATGAGGTTTCAGACGCCTCGTCGGCAACGCTAGGCTCGGGCAACTCAACCCGGTCCGCGGAAATGATAATCGGCCGCGCCAGCGCTGCGAGTCCCGGAACTGGTTCTGGAATTGGAAGCGCTGCAGGTGGATCGGGCAGCGTCGTGGGAGACGGGACAAGCCCCGTCTCTACAGCGGTTTTAGTCTCGACCGCCGCCTCAGCCATTGCCGGCATTGCCGCGGCCGGTTTCGTCCGCAGAACTTCGTCCGCCACATCCGACAGCCAGTGGATGCGCCGATCCTGATCCTCGGGTTTGAGCGCGGAAAGAACCAGCTCCGAGAACAGATCGAAGCAGCGAACGTCATGATCCGTGAAAGCCCGAGCCGTTGTGGAAAACGCCTGCAGCACACCGATTTGCCCGCCGCGCCCGCCGAGCGGAACCAGAACGGTGGAGCGAGCTCCTATCGCGCGCGCGAAGTCCTGTTCGACGCGAGCGTCGGTTGCACAATCGTCGCAGCGAAGAATGCGTCCCGATTCCAGGCAGTCCCGCAGAAACTCGGATTCGCCGATCCAGTGAACGCCGCGGGCGACGGCGAGCGGTCCGGCAGCGGCGCGGCACACCATCTCCGGCGCTTCTGTCTTCGATCGAGTAGCCGTGGATTTCTCCGCGAGCGCAACCACGACGCCGTCGGCCCCCGTGATGGCCTGGGCGCGGTTCGTGATCAACTGCAGCACTTCGTCCAGGATGAAGCGTTCGGTTTCAAACAAGTCGTGATCGGAGGCGCACCCCGTGGCCGCGCGCCGCTTCCGTATCTGCTCGTGGAGGTCCGAGAAGGCAAGCAGCGCGCGCAGGGCCTCCTGGCGCGCAATCGATTCCAGAACGCGGTTGCCTTCCTGCAGTGGTGAACCGGGATCGGCCGCCGTTTCTGGGTCCCAGTCAACTCGAGTTGGATTGGCACTCATGCTTGCGCGGTCAGGAAAAAAAAGTCAGTATTTCATCGTCTCTTTGGCATATCCATGGCTCGAAAGGCCCATTGCCGGTCTTGGGCTGATGGATTCCCAATCCAGGTGCAACCAGTCCAAGCCATGGGCGCACGCTCCACAGGCCTCTCACCCAGGAACGACGGCCGCAGCTCCAAATCCCAGCGTAATAGTCTTTAGGGGGGTACCGCAATGTCCGATGGTACACGTCCGATTGCGGCACTGGGGATACGAATCCGGTGCCCGCCAGAGTCAGGAATGCCGAGCTACGTCCCTTCAGATTTTGCCCTCCGCCGCGATTCGGCCTATGGTTAGAAATGAAGACGAAGAAGCGCCCCCAAAAGGCCCGGAGATGTGACGACCGGAGAAGTGACGACGGGAGAAGTGACGACCGATGACCGACGCAGTCGAGCGGGGAAAAACCGAGAACCTCAAGAGGTCCAGTTGGTGGTGGCCAGGAGTCGTGGCCACCAGTCTGGCTGGGGCCGCCGTGGTGGCCTTCCGAGGCTGCTGGCACCGCCGGATGAGCTGGCCGATCGGAGTGCAGGGATGTTCCTACCAGGTTTGTCTGGGCTGCGGCGCCAAGCGCCTGTTCGACGAGAACACGTTCCGCGCATATGGTCCGTTCCGCTATGACCTGAACGAACTGATCGCGTGGGAGAGGTCCAGGAATCCGAAATCCGATACCATGGCCGACGCGAAACGCCCCGCGTCATAATCCGGCCATCATTCAACACCCGCGCAGGCCGACCAGAGCACGCTTTCACTGACGGCTGACGGCGGAGAGCTGACAGCTCTTGTACCACTCCACCGTGCGGCGCAGGCCGTCTTCAAAGTCCACCAGAACCTTGTATCCCAAATGCTTTTGCGCCTGCGTGATGTCTGCCAGCGAGTGCTTTATGTCCCCACCGCGCTCCGGACCATACTTGACCGCGCCCTTGTAGCCCGTCAGTTTTTTCAATGCGGCGAACGTTTCATTCAGCGTGATCCGCCGGCCGGTGGCGCAGTTAAAAACACGCCCGGCACACTCCGCTCCCGAGGCCGAGCAAGCCAGCAGATTGGCCGACACCGCGTTGTCGATGTAGGTGAAATCGCGGCTGGTTTCGCCATCGCCAAAAATCGTGGGCTGTTCCCCAGCGAGCATCTGCATGCTGAATTTCGCGAGCACGCCGGAATATGGCGAAGAAGGATCTTGCCGCGGCCCAAAGATATTGAAGTAGCGCAGGCAGACCGTTTCGAGACCATAGCAGCGGTAAAACGACACCATGTAGAGCTCGCTGGCCAGCTTGGCCACGGCGTAGGGCGAGATCGGGTTGGGGGTCATGGCTTCGTGCTTCGGAAGGGTCGGAGTATCCCCATAGGTGGAGGATGAGGCGGCATACACGACCCGCTTCACTTTCGCATCGCGCGCCGCCACCAGAACGTTGACCGTGCCGTCGACATTGGCGCGGTTGCTGCCCAGAGGGTCCAACACCGATTTCGGGACCGACGGAATGGCGGCCTGGTGCAAGACGTAATCGACGCCCGCACACGCCTTGTGCATGGCCTCGAGATCGAGAATGTCGGCTTCGCGAAAGTCCATCCGGTCGAATATTTCGGTCAGGTTCTCACGTCTGCCAGTGGAAAAGTTATCGACGCCCCTGACTTCGTCGCCGCGCTCCAACAGGGCGCGCACCAGGGAGGATCCGATGAAGCCGGCAGCGCCGGTCACGAGATATTTGGCCATAGACTTTTGATGATAACGGATGGACCGGCTGCCGCGTACGGGAGCCGCCGTCACCAGAGTAACGTCGTTTCCGGAGCCCGCCAAACGGTTCGCCTGCCGCTAAATCCCGGAGGTTGAGGATTCAGGGCCGGCGAGCCCGTTTGGCGATCTGGTAAAACTCGGCGCGCGAGAGCAGCTGGTTGTTTTGGAAGAACCCCGTAATCTCACCAAGAATGGTTCTCGGGTCGGCCGACGCCAGGGTTTCCTTCAGGCCACTCTCCTCCGACGATTTGGCAGTGTAGATCGTGCTACGTCCAGAAAGTGCGGCGAGGAGTTGCTTCAGTTGCAGCTGTTCTAGTGGTTCGATATCCACAAGGAGGATGCCCATGCCGAGCGATGGGTAGGTGGCGCGCACCCTGCCTCGAGTCTGAATCCGGATGCCGAACGACTTGAGTACAAGATCCACTTTCGTATCGACGGGAAACGTCGCGTTCATTTCCACGTAGCATCCGTGCAGGCTGATGTCGGTGAGAGTTCCCCACATGCGCACGTCGCTGCCCTCGACTCGAAACTCCACGCTGCCCGAACATCGGAGCCTGGGGCTTTGCCGCCGGTCTTTGAACCCGGGACCCATCGTCGTCGCCCCAGTTTTGCTGTCGCTTCGCGCCGCGCCGGTGGACATACCTTCCCCGACTGGCGCTTTCAGCCGGCGAAGATAGTTCACCGCGTCTTCGCTCGTACTCAAGTCCAGCGACACGCCAGGTTGTTCAGGAGAGATATGCGGGTCCACAATGCCTCCGGCAAAGTGCTGCTCATAGGTTGGATCGGAAGATTGCGGGAAAACTTTAGAACGTCGCGGATTGCGGCAACGAAGCGAGGATCTGGTGCCACAGTTCTTCTTTCCCGGCTCCGGTCTTGGCCGAAAATGCCACTATTGGCACCCCAGCATAGGTTTTGCCGAGCGTGTTCATCGCCTGTCGTAACTGGTTACCAGACATCCGGTCGCACTTGGTGGCCACGATGACATGCGGCCGTCCTTTGGACGCCAGGAATAGCAGTAACTGGCCATCGCTTTCCTGGGGTGCAATGTTCGAATCGACCAGCGCCAGGCACAGCGCCAGGTTCGGGCGTTGGTGAAGATAGGGATCCACAAACCGCGCCCAGTCGTCGGAGATTTCGCGCGAGACCTTGGCATAGCCGTATCCCGGCAGGTCGGTGAAAACCAACTCCGGCTTCGGTTGTCCCGCTCGCCGGACTTCATAAAAGTTAATGCTGCGCGTGCGTCCGGGAGTATTGCTGGTGCGGGCCAGTTTCTTGCCGACCAGTGCATTGATCACGCTCGATTTGCCGACGTTGGATCGTCCGAGAAAAGCGATCTCCGGCAGGCTGGGGGCAGGGAAGTGAGTCAAGTCGCTCGCAGACAGCATGAATCGCGCCAGAATCCGCATGCAGACAGTGTCCAGTGTTTGGGTCGCACATGGCAAGCGCGGCAGAAAAAAGTTGGCTGTCAAGCTGGGGGAAAACTCGAGCTTTGTATCAGGGCATCGCTTTAGCGATGCCGAAAGCGCTCCGGATTCGGACGCCCCTTTAGGGGCTGCGAAGCGCTAAAGTCCAAGCGGACGCTTGGGCTCGACGTCCTCTTCTTCGATCGGATGCAGTTTATGCCAGAGCGCAAGTCCGCCTGCGATGACCAATCCAATGAGAACGCTGATCAGAAAGAACCAGCGATAAGCCGGCAGCGCGATCAGCAGAATTGCCACTACGACGAGCGCGACGATAAGGCCCGCCGATCCCTTCAGGCTGAATCCAGAGCGGCTGCCAGATTCCGGCTCCATGACTTTATTTTAGCGCCGCTATGGGTTGTGTAGAGCGGACACTCTTGTCCGCTGCCTTTGGCCTCGATTCTGCTGGGCCGTTTTGCAAGTGGCAAATCTTGCTGTTTACTCTTGAGGTAGTACCCTGATGTTTAAGTACCCCCCCCCCCCCCCCCCCCCGATTTTCGCTAAAGTATTAAGGAATAAGGACTTAACTCCAAAATATTCAAAACTAAGAACTTAGCTCGCTTTTCGCTGGCTCCGGGTTGCGGCGGCGGGATGACGCCCGCCTCATTTTCCCCAACGGGTTTTCAAAGAGCGCCGACAAATAGGGCTGGGGCAGTTTCGAGGGGCGTCTTGGGAGGCGCACACACCTCGGCCCTGACACACAGGTCGATCACCATTGTCGCCGACGGGCGGTTAGAAGTCTGTGATGCTGCACACAGGATTTTTGTGATGAAAAAGGTTGGAGGTCAGATCGCGGGAGGTGGTGCCTCAAGAGGTTCCAACATTAGCGACCCTCGCCCGAGGTCGCACACGAGCCGGAAGACACGCTGCGATGGTCTCGGCAGAAGTCCCCGCCCAAGCAGAGCTTGAACAGGGCAGCCTCCGGATTTCAAATGATTGCGATAGGCCGGCCGAGCGCCACCTGAGGCCCGACCGCTGACGAGACGGTTATGATCCGCCTTCGATTCCGTGAAGCTATCAGTCCGGCTCTGGAGTTCGGTACACCTTCAGATCGGCCGCGAAGATATTATCGGACTCGGTCAACTCGTAGTGCCTTTCGCGCATGATCGACACCTCGTCGCCGTCGAAAGTTGTTTCAAAAAGCGCGATGGTACCGCCCGGGAGGAACTGGGCCGAAACCGCACGCGGGATGCAATCGCGATATTTCTCTTCGGTTTGGCAGAAAGTTACGTCCTGAATAGTCTGGATCGCTCCCAGTATGTCTCTGCCGCTCTTCGCCTGAACGGGCACAATGTATTGCGCGCCCCTGCTGTCGAGTCCCACATAGAGCTCGTCGATCTCGATTTGTCCGTAGTTAGGGATTCTTGAGAGCAGATGATTTTGCAGGGAATATGCGGTGATCCCTAGAAAAATGTCGATCAACCGGTTATAGCGCACTTTCGCGAGGAGAGCCTGTTCGTCGGTCAAGGCATAGCGCGTGATGATTTCAGGGGTGGCGTCGGGGATCTTCCGGACCAAAAGACCGTTGGCCGGCCGGATATGCGTCAGCTTGTTTAGACGGAAGCGATAGCGTGCATCGCCGTCGCCCAGGATAAGCCAGCCCCTATCGGGCGGTTGCGTCATCGTGATCGATTTCGGAAGGGCTTTGCGATACCGGAATGTATAGATTACGTCGCCGAGGTTCTTGGGCACATCGATCTTGAGTCGTTTACAGACATGCTCCAACTCTCCGCGTTCGAAGGTAAAGTCGGTTTCGCCTTTCCTCCAGTAGCGCTGAAAAACAGCTTCGATTATTTTGGCATAGCGCGAAATGTTGTCGGTAATCTCGGGATCGTTTTCGGCTTCGCGCGGGTTTTTCGCCGACTTGCCGGCCTTATTGGCCATGCTTTTCGCCTCAGGCTGCCGCGCCTTTACCTTTCTTGTCCTGGCGCAGCCGCCGCCCCATTACGGCATGGGATACGCCGTAGCGCTCGGCAGCTTCCCTCATCGTCATTCGAAGCAGACTTTCTTCACCAAGTTCGATCGCTTCACTCGGACGCTTCGCTTCGGCGCCCGCAGCCGTCATCAACTCGGCGGCGACCGCCCTACCCAACAGCGGCGGAACGGAATTGCCGATTTGGCGGAATCCGTGCCACTTCGTCGCATGGAAGCGAAACCAGTCTGGATAGGAGTGAAGCCGCGCAGCTTCTCGCACCGTGATGCAGCGCTTCGCATGTGGATGGATCGGTCGCGGAGACGTGAACGCACCCCTGTCGCTTCCGGTCCCAGCGCGCAGCGTATTGCATATTCCAGCGGGGTCCAACTTCAGGAATCGACTCACCGGCTCGACCTTGCCGTGCTTCGTCGATTTGAAGCGACGCTGCGACAATGCCGTGTGTTCCGTACGCATACTCGACGTGAGGCGCGTCCTATTCCACTCCCTTGGATATGACAAATCCCCGGGATCTTCGGCGAAGCCGCGCAATACAAGCGCATACCCCGATGCCTTGTTGAATTTCGCGTTCTCAACCGTATCGCCCTCGACGAGTTCGGGATAGTTGTCGGCGTCGGGAAGATCGCCAATCGCCTGCCAGACGGTTGTCCGGGGCTTCGCCCATATTGCGGGGTACGTCGGGAGACGCAAGCCTTTCTTCGCGCCCATCAGAAATAAGCGGCGGCGGTCTTGCGGCACGCCGAAATCGGCAGCGTTCAGCACGCTATACGGCACCACCACCTCGTAACCCGCTGCGTCAAACGCTTCAATCAGTTCGTCCAGAATCCGGCTATGCTCGCCGATCGTCAAGCCCTTGACATTCTCGAAGACGAAATACCGTGCTTCCAATTCCACAGTCAGCCGCATAAATTCAAGCGCCAAGCGGTTGCGCGGATCGTCAAGCGCGCGATGTCCGATCAACGAGAAACCTTGACACGGGGCGCCGCCGAAAACTGCATCGATCTGGGCACCCTTCAGCGCCGCCGTCTCCCGAATCTTCTCGCCGGCCGTCCTTCCAGCGTCCGCGCAAATTACTGCGCAATTCGGGAAATTGAATTCATGGACAGCGCAATGAATCGGGTCGATCTCGACAGCAGCCGCCACATCGAAGCCTGCTTGCTCAAAGCCGAGCGACAGCCCGCCTGCACCCGCGAACAGGTCTATGCCGATCAGCCGCCGCACTGCGCTCTTCACGGCTTCAGTTGGAGAGGAACTCATCAAGGCGCCCCGCCAGTCCTTTCGACTTCCTAAGTTCGCATTGCCACACCGCCAGCACCGCCCAATCCATACGCCTCAGCTCTCGCCGAACGCGGCGGTCTCGGGCCTTGTTGGCGGCGAACTTCGCTTCCCAGAATCGTCGGCGTGTTTTAGGCGAGGTCGCATACCTGCATTTTCGATGCCGATGCCAAAAACATCCATGGACAAAAATTACCTTGCGGCGCGCCGGAAAAACCAAATCCGGCCGGCCGGGTAGCGTGCGAACGTGCAGCCGATAGCGATATCCAAGACCGTGGACGATTTTCCGCACCGCCATCTCCGGACTTGTATCCTCCGAATGGACCGCAGCCATAATGAGGGAGCGTTTTCTGCGATCAACATGATCTACCACGCGCTGCAACCTGGCAAAGAGCGGCTATTCCTTCTCAATCAATTTCTCCGCACTCTCTCGCGCCGCCCACTGCGGCGTCCTTCTAGCCTACTGTCTCGCCGTAGGAATCTCGCCAGCTGGCGGGGTCACAATGGGAGCCATCGTTGTTTCGGCTTCCGAGGGCATGGTCGGCAACGGACCTTCGAGGGCGACGGCCAGCACCTGGTCCATGTTGTCCACGAAGTGCAGTTTCATTTCTCTGCGCAGGTTCTCCGGAACCTCGGCTACATCTTTTTCGTTTTCCAGCGGCAGAATCACTTCGAACAATCCGGCGCGATGGGCGGCGAGCAGTTTTTCCTTCAATCCGCCGATGGGCAGCACCTTCTCAATCAATTTCTCCGCACTCTCTCGCGCCGCCCACTGCGGCGTCCTTCTAGCCTACTGTCTCGCCGTAGGAATCTCGCCAGCTGGCGGGGTCACAATGGGAGCCATCGTTGTTTCGGCTTCCGAGGGCATGGTCGGCAACGGACCTTCGAGGGCGACGGCCAGCACCTGGTCCATGTTGTCCACGAAGTGCAGTTTCATTTCTCTGCGCAGGTTCTCCGGAACCTCGGCTACATCTTTTTCGTTTTCCAGCGGCAGAATCACTTCGAACAATCCGGCGCGATGGGCGGCGAGCAGTTTTTCCTTCAATCCGCCGATGGGCAGCACCTTGCCGCGCAGCGTGATCTCTCCGGTCATGGCGAGATCGCGACGCACCGGAATCTTGCTGAGCGCGCTCGCCAGAGCGGTCGCGATGGTGATGCCGGCCGAGGGGCCATCTTTGGGAATCGCACCTTCGGGGACGTGCACGTGAATGTCGAGGTTGCGGTAGAAGTCACGGGGCAGTCCTAGCCGCGCGGCTCGCGAGCGAATGTAGGACATGGCAGCCTGCGCCGATTCCTGCATCACGTCGCCCAGTTGGCCGGTTAACGTGAGCTTGCCCTTGCCGTCCACCGCCGAGGCCTCGGTGCTCAGGATCGAGCCTCCCACTTCGGTCCAGGCGAGGCCGGTCACCAGGCCGACTTCGCTTTTCTCGTGGGCGAGGGTGTCGCGGAACTTCAGCACGCCGAGCCAGTCGCCAAGCTTTTCCGGTTGGATCGCGGCCGAGAACGCGGCGCCTTCCTTTACCACCTTGCGCGCTACTTTGCGGCAGATGTTGCCAATTTCCCGCTCCAGGTTGCGCACTCCGGCTTCGCGCGTAAAGCCGCGAATGATTTGCCGGATGGCATCGTCGGAAAACTGCACGTTCTTTTCCGTTAAGCCCGCCTGCAACATCTGCTTCTTTACCAGGAACTGCTTCGCGATCTCGACTTTTTCCGGTTCCGTGTAGCCGTGCAGGCGCAGCACTTCCATGCGGTCTTGCAAAGCGGGTGGAACGGTGTGAATCACGTTCGCGGTGGCGATGAAGAAGACTTGGGACAAGTCATACTCGACGTCGAGATAGTGATCGACGAACATGAAGTTCTGTTCGGGATCGAGCACTTCGAGCAGCGCGGCCGAGGGATCGCCGCGGAAGTCCATCGACATCTTATCGACTTCGTCGAGCATGAAGACCGGGTTCTTGGTGCCGGCCTTCTTCATCATCTGGATGATCTGGCCGGGCAGGGCGCCGATGTAGGTGCGGCGATGGCCGCGGATTTCCGCTTCATCACGAACTCCGCCCAGCGACATGCGCACGAACTTGCGGCCGGTCGCTTTGGCGATCGACATGCCTAGCGAAGTCTTGCCCACGCCGGGAGGTCCGACGAAACACAGAATCGAGCCTTTGGGATTTTTCACCAACTGGCGGACGGCTAGAAATTCTAGGATGCGTTCCTTGATTTTCTCCAGGCCGTAATGATCTTCGTTCAGAGTTTTCTCAGCCCGCGTGATGTTGCGGATTTCCTTCGAGCGCTTCTTCCACGGCACCGCCAGCAGCCAATCGAGATAGTTGCGGGAAACGGTGGACTCGGCCGACATGGGGGGCATGGCTTCCAGCTTCTTCAGTTCCTGAATCGCCTTCTCGCGAACTTCCGGCGGCATGCCTGCCGATTCCACTTTCTTTTTCAGTTCGTCGAATTCGCTTTTTTCGCCGCGTCCCAGTTCTTTCTGGATGGCCTTGATTTTCTCGTTGAGGTAATACTCTTTCTGCGCTTTTTCCATCTGCCGCTTGACGCGCGACTGGATGGTGCGGTCCATGTTGAGCTTTTCGATTTCCACGTCGAGCACGTCGCCGATGCGGTTCAATCTTTCCGCGGGATCGAAAATCTCGAGCAGTCCCTGCTTTTCTTCGATGGCAAGCTGCAGGTTGGCGGCGATGGTGTCGGTCAGCTTGGCCGGATCTTCCATGCGCACGGCCGCGATCATGGTCTCGTAGTTCAGCGACTGGCACAGCTTCACATATTGCTCGAACAAACCGGTGACGCGCTGCATGCCCGCTTCGATCGGCGCCGTCGTCTCGGTGGCATAGCGGGCGACTCGGACCGTGGCCTGCAAGTAGCCTTCGGTCTCGACCACCTGCAGGATTTTGCCGCGCTCGATACCTTCAACCAGAACTTTAATATTTCCGTCTGGAAGCTTCAGGCTCTGCACGATGTTGACGATGGTACCGACCTGGAAAATGTCTCCAGCCTTGGGCTCGTCGATCGAGGCATCGTGCTGGGTGGCAAGAAAAATCTTTTTGTCGCTGGCCAGAGCTTCTTCGAGCGCGCGTACGCTCGACTCCCGGCCCACCACGAACGGCGTCATCATGTAGGGGAAGATGACCACGTCCCGAATGGGCATCATGGGTAGTTTCTTGCTCTCGAACTTTTCCTTGGGGTTCGACAACTCGGTCTCCCGTCTCTGGTCGGTGTTCGGTCGTTGGTCGTTAGTCGTTGGTCGCTAGCCATTCCAGTTGGCGAACGACCAACGACTAACGACCTGTCAGCTTGCCGCTTTCTCGATCATGGCCAGCGAGACGTTCCGCTTCTCCACCATCTCGCGGGTCACTTCAAACTCTTTGACTTTCTTCTGGCTGGGCAGACTATACATCAGTTCCAGCATGAGCTCTTCGAGGATCATGCGCAAGCCGCGGGCGCCGACTTTACGCGCCATGGCCTGGCGGGCAATGGCGCGGTTGGCGTCCTCGCTGAACTTCAGCCGCACATTTTCAAACTCGAAGAGGCGCTGGTACTGCTTTATAATCGCGTTCTTCGGACGGGTCAGAATTTCGACCAACGCATTTTCGTCCAGTTGCTGAAGCACTCCCATCACCGGCAGGCGCCCGACAAATTCGGGGATCAGCCCAAACTTGATGAGATCTTCCGGCTGCGCTTCCGACACGAGCTCAAAGCTGCGCAGCGCGGCCAGGCCCGCCTCGGTTTCCGTATCTTCACCCAGGCGGAAGCCCAGAGCCTTCTTGCCGATGCGGCGGCCGATGATCTTCTCCAGGCCCACGAAGGCGCCGCCGCAGATGAACAGGATGTTCGTGGTATCGACGGGGGTGAATTCCTGGTGCGGATGCTTGCGCCCACCCTGGGGCGGAACGTTCGCGATCGTGCCTTCCAGAATCTTGAGCAACGCCTGCTGTACGCCTTCGCCGGACACGTCGCGCGTGATCGATGGATTTTCGTCCTTGCGTCCGATCTTGTCGATTTCGTCGATGTAGATGATGCCGGTCTGGGTGCGGCTCACGTCGCCTTCGGCCGACTGCAGAAGCTTCAGGATGATGTTCTCGACATCCTCGCCCACGTAACCGGCCTCGGTCAGCGTGGTCGCGTCGACGATCGCGAAGGGCACATCGAGCATGCGGGCTAGGGTTTGTGCCAGCAGCGTCTTGCCCGTACCCGTGGGCCCGATCAGCAGAATGTTCGACTTGGTCAGTTCCACGCCATCGCCCGTGCGCTGGCGGTTCATGTAAATGCGCTTGTAATGGTTATAGACGGCGACGGCCAGCTTTTTCTTGGTCTGCTCCTGTCCGATCACATACTCGTCGAGGAACGTCTTCACTTCCTGCGGCTTCGGCAGTTGGTTGGGAACCGCCGCCGCCGGCGTCGCCGTGCGGTCGTCTTCGAGAATCGAGTTGCACACCGCGACGCACTCGTCGCAGATGTAGGCGCGGGGATAGTCGCTCGGCGACGAGATCAGTTTTGCCACCGCGTCCTGCGCCTTGTGGCAGAACGAACAGCGCAACATCTCATCCGATCCCGATTTGGTCTTCACCGGCCTGACTCCTTTTCTGGTGGCCTCGCCGCCCTAGTTTCCGGTTCCGGGCGGAGACGCGGCAAGCCGCGTCTCTACACTGCTTTACGAACTGCCGATCATACCCCGGCGATCATACCCTCTATCTTGTCTTATAGATGATATCGTCGATGATTCCGTACTCCTTGGCCTGCTGCGAATTCATGATGAAGTCGCGCTCCACGTCTTTCTCCACTTTATCCAGCTTTTGGCCGGTGTGCTTGGCCAGTAACTGATTAGTAATCTCGCGCATGCGCAGAATTTCGCGGGCATGAATGTCAATATCGGTCGCCTGCCCGGAGAGCCCGCCCATCGAAGGCTGGTGAATCAGGATGCGCGAATTGGGCAGCGCCAGCCGTTTTTTGGCTTCGCCCGCGGAAAGCAGCAGCGCCGCCATCGAGGCGGCCTGACCGATGCAAATCGTGGTCACATCGTTCTTTACATATTGCATGGTGTCGTAGATCGCCATGCCCGCCGTAATCGACCCGCCCGGCGAGTTGATGTAGAGCTGGATGTCTTTCTCCGGGTCTTCCTGGGCCAGGAACAGCATCTGGGCGATGACCAGGTTGGCGATGTTGTCGTCAATCGGCGTTCCAATAAAGATGATGTTGTCGCGGAGCAGCCGGGAATAAATGTCATAGGCCCGTTCGCCGCGGCCCGTCGACTCGATTACCATCGGTACCAGCATCATTCACCCTTTCCACACTCCTGCCCCGGGGTCGCTTTCGCCGGCTTTGGGGAGGATCGAAATGGTCCGCATCCTAGTCATCATTATGCGGACTGGTGATACAGAAATTCGAGGGTCTTCTCGTTGCGGATTCTTGTTCGTATCCTATCGAGGCCCCCATCCCGTGTCAAACGAGCGCGTACGGCTTCGGACGTCTGTTTTGATTGCCGTGCCAGCGATTCCAGTTCCCGATCGAACTCGTCCTCGCCGACCTGGATCTTCTCTTCCTCCGCCACTCTTTCGAGCAGCAGCGCCGCTTTTACATCGTGAATCGCCTGCTCGCGTTGCGCCCCGCGCAGACGGCTCAAATCCAGTTTCTTCATCTGCTCGGCGGTCAGACCCTGGGCCGCCAGCGCCCGCAGTCCCCGCTCGATGCGGATATCAATTTGCTGTTCGATCAAGGAATCGGGAACCTCAAAATCATTGCGCTGGATCAGTTCCGCAACCAGCTTGTCCTTGGCGGCATGTTCCGCTTCGTGCTTGCGCTCGGATTCCATCTGCTCGCGAACTGCTTTCCGCAGGTCGTCCACCGTCTGGAACTCGCGCAGTTGCTTGGCGAACTCGTCGTTCAACTCGGGCAGACTCTTCTGTTTGATCGACTGCACCTTGACCGTGTAACTGAACGTCTTTCCCGCCAAGCGCTTGTCCTGCGTGTCTGCCGGATAATTCACGTCGAACGTCCGCTCATCTCCGGCGCTCGTCCCGCGCAGGTGTTCGGTGAATTCCGGCATGGTGTTCTTGCCCGCGATTTCGACCAGCACTTCATCCATGTGCACGGGCTGGCCTTCACCGGATTTTGAATCGCCGGCTTTCGGATTGCCATCGAGCGAGACCTGGGCGAAATCGCCATCGGCGAGGGCGCGGCCCTCCACCGGATTGAAACTGGCATGACGCTCGCGCAGATCGGCGAGCGCCTGCTCCACATCGGCCTCGGAAACCGCGATCTCCGGTCTATCGGCGCGCAGCTCTTTGTAGCCTTCCAGCTTGATTTCCGGCAGCACTTCAAAAGCGGCTTTGAAGCGCAACGGCTCGCCATCGTGGAGGTGCAGGTCGGTCACCCGCGGCTGCGATACGGGATGCAGGCTCAATCGCTCAGCTTCCTGCCGGAAGAAGCGCGGAACCAGCGCCTCGACCATGTCGGTCTTGATCTCTTCCGAAAAACGCTGGCGAATAATCGATGCCGGAACATGGCCGCGCCGGAAGCCGGGAATGCGCGCCACCTTCTGATATTTCTGGATCAGGGTGTCGGTTTGCCGGTTGACATCGGCGACCGGAACCTCAACCTGAATCTCGCGTTTGGTGGTGCTTTCCTTGGTAGCGCTTTCTTTAGTGGCGCTTTCTTTCAAATCAGTGGGGCTCACAAATGCCTTTCCAATGCAGCGGCGGCAGCAGAGTCGGTAGGAAATTGCCCGGCTGCGACGCCTGGTGACGCAGTTTGAGTGTAAAGACTTCTGAAGAGCAACGTCAAACGGCGGAGGGGGCTGTCCTGAGAAAGGCCCGTTCTTTCCGGTGAATGGGCCGGGCCTAACGGTTGGGAAGAGTAGCGATCTCGGTCAAATCCAAAAGATTGCGATCAGCGGTGACTAACGTTAGCCCCAGCACCTTGGCCGTTGCCGCCAAAAAGCGGTCAGCCGGATCGGCATGGGGAAGGGCAAGGGACAATCCGGCCATAACAATCTCGCTGGTCAGCGGCGCTTCTCGCAGTTGTTCGGTGTATCGCTTGGCCCAGCCATAGGGATTCTCGACACGTACGCGGCCTTTCTGCATCAGGGCAAGGGCCTCCCAAACACTCACGGGCGATATCCATAGTTCGTTGGCGGTATTCGAGAGCTCGGCCGTAACCCGCCGTCCCAGTTTCTTCGGTTCCAATTGGCTCCACAGCCAGATATGGGTGTCCAGAAGAAAATTCACCGGCGGTAAACCTCCATCTCGCCAAAATCGATGACCGGCGATACGATGTCTCCGACGATCCTTCCCGTTCCCAAGCCGGCGCCCACAAACTTGCGCGTGCGATCGGGGCCGGCCGCAATCACTTCGGCCACCGGTTTTCCGTGACGCGTGATGCGTATGGGCTGCCGTGTTTTCTGGACCTCTGCAATCAAGCCCAGACATTTGGCCTTAAATTTTGAAATAGAGATTTCGTTCATGGGGTTACCTGGCAAGTCCGTCGACCGTTTTCTTACATGACCATAATATTAACCATAGTCATGGAACTAGTCAAGACGCTGCGTGCGTGGCGCTGGGGATTTTGTAATTTGGTAATCGGGTAATTTTGTAATTTCAGCCTAATTAGTTTCAAATTGCAAAATTAGCCGATTACAAAATTACAAAATGCATTGGCTCAAGGTTCTGAACGCTGAAGTCGTTGCCTGCACGCGCTGTCCGCGTCTGGTCGCGTATCGGGAGCAGATCGCTCGCGAGAAGCGGCGGGCTTACCGCGGCTGCGTGTACTGGGGCAAGCCCGTTCCCGGCTTTGGCGATCCCCACGCCCGCGTGCTCGTACTTGGGCTTGCTCCCGGCGCCCACGGCTCCAATCGCACCGGGCGCATGTTTACCGGAGACTCTTCCGGCAACTTCCTGTACCCGGTGCTGCACGAAACCGGGTTCGCCCTGCTCCCTACCGCGACCGCCCGCGACGATGGCCAGGCGCTCACGGGGCTCTACATCACCGCCGCTGCTCGCTGCGCACCGCCTGATAACAAACCTCTGCCCGAGGAACTGGCCCACTGCGCTCCGTTTCTGGAACGCGAACTGGAAGGGCTCAAGGATCTGCGCGTCATCGTCGCCCTGGGAAGAATCGGATTCGAGGCCTACCTCAACTACTTGATGCGAAGAAGGCTGATTTCGAGTAAGCGCGAGTATGGATTCCATCACGGCGCCGAATACGTTCTGCCCGATGGACACGTCCTGTTGGCGTCCTATCACCCCTCCAACCAGAACACGCAGACGGGCAAGCTGACGAAAGAGATGTTCCGAAAGATTTTCAAGCGAGCGCGCGAACTGGCCGATGAATCCAGCGGGCGTATCCTGCGGTAACGGGCACCACTGGGCCGGCATGGGGGAGCCGTCGCTCCGGGATGCGCCGCCATTATTTATTGAATCATTGAGACATTGAAGCATTGAATCAATGAGGGCCGCGGTCAAAATCCTACGAACACCGGTTCCGGATCGAGCAGAATTCCCCACGCTTCTTGCACGGCGCGCTGGATCTTATCTTGCAGTTCGACAATATCGCTTGCTTTCGCGTCTCCGCGGTTGATCAGCGCCAGGGCATGTTTGTGCGAGATGCCGGCTGCTCCCGCAACATACCCTTTGGAGAACCCGGAGTGTTCGACCAACCAAGCGGCTGAAACTTTGTGCTGTGCATCGAGTGCGGGATAGCTGGGAATCTCGAGTGCTTTCGATATGGCGCGCGCTGCCAGTTGTTTGAACTGCTCCGCGTCGAGCACGGGATTCTTGAAGAACGATCCGGCGCTGCGGCAATCGGCGTCTCCGGGGACAAGCAGCATGCCTTTGGTACGCCGTATGGCGCGGACGGCCTCGCGGGTTTCGGCTAGCGATGGCGTCGTTTGTTTTGGGACAAGCCTTTCGGCAAAGTGCTTTTGCAAATCGGCGTACTTCAAACTCGGAGCGCCGCCGCGCTGCAAGCGGTAGTTCACCTTCAGGATGATGTATCGACCACGTTCCGTGCCGTTGAAGATGCTCGATCGATAACGGAATCCGCACGCCGGTTTGGGCAACACCACAATGCGGTCTCCCTTCAAATCGAGCGTGCGCACCGATTCGATGGTGTCGGAGACCTCCTGCCCATAGGCGCCGACATTTTGCACGGGCGTGCCCCCGACGCTTCCGGGAATGCCGCTCAGGCACTCGACGCCGGCGCAATTCTGCACGACTGCGTGCGCGACAAAGTCATCCCAATTGACGCCTGCTCCCACGCTGAAGAGCACGGCATTTCCCGGCGCGTCGTTCGCACGTGGGCTGGTGATGCCGCCGATTGCGATCTTCAGCACCAACCCCGGCCAACCCGAATCGGCGATGACAAGGTTGCTTCCTCCGCCCAGGACAAACAGCGGCAGATCGCGGGCCTTCGCGAACCGCGCGGCCTCGCGAACCTCGTCTTCTCTTCGCAGTTCCGCAAAGTAGCGTGCCGCTCCTCCCACCTGCAGGGTGGTTAGCGGCGCCAGCGGAACGTTTTCCTGAATGGTCATGAGGCTAGTTTCGCTTTATGAGTTGAGCATCTCATGTTAGCTCGCGCAGGCATATTGAGAAGCGAGTTCTTTTCTGTACCTTCGTGTCCTTTGGTTAACGTACTCCTGTCCGGCTGCGCGCTTCCCGCAGTTTATGGTCTAATGCCGTACACGGAAAAATATGAAACGTCTTCTGCTTCTCCTCCTCTCGCTCTCTGCTGCGTCGTGGGCCGCCGAGCCCTGGCGCGTGGCTTCCACGCAAATCGATGCGGTCTATCCTCAGGTTGAAAGTCTCTATCTCGACCTGCACCGCAATCCCGAGCTTTCCTATCACGAGGAGAAGACTGCGGCCAAGATCGCCGGCCAGCTTCGCAAACTTGGATATGACGTTACCACCGGAGTGGGCGGCAACGGCGTGGTCGGCGTGTTCAAGAACGGCGCCGGCCCGGTGGTCATGTTGCGCGCCGAACTCGATGCCTTGCCGGTGCCGGAAAAAACGGGGCTCGCGTACGCCAGCCACGTCACCACGCACGACGACCGCGGCGTTGAAGTGCCGGTGATGCACGCCTGCGGCCACGATCTGCACATGGCGATCGGCATCGGAACCGCGGCCCTGCTGGTACAGAATAAGGACCGCTGGCACGGAACCTTTATCTATGTTGGCCAGCCTGCCGAAGAGCGCATCGGGGGCGCCAAGGCCATGATGAAGGATGGCCTGTTCACGCGCTTTCCCAAGCCCGACTTCGTCTTCGGCGTGCACGACAGCAGCGGACTTCCTGCCGGGAAGGTCGGCTACACGCCCGGCTTCAGCGCGGCGAATGCCGATTCTGTGAACGTTACGGTGTACGGTGTTGGCGGACACGGCTCCGCCCCGCAGCAGACGGTCGATCCGATCGTGATCGCCGCTCGAACCATCGTAAGCTGGCAGACGATTGTGTCGCGCGAGATTGATCCGCGAGAGCCAGCCGTGATTACCGTGGGTGCGATCCACGGCGGCACCAAAAACAACATCATTCCCGACGAAGTGCTGATGCAGTTGACGGTGCGCTCCTATAAGGATGAGGTGCGCAAGCACCTGCTGGCGTCGATTGAGCGGATCGCGGACGCGGAAGCGGCGGCGGCGGGCGCTCCCAAAAAGCCACTTATCGAAATCACGGAAGGCGTTGGCGCCGTGTACAACGATCCTCAAACTACCCATCGCCTCGCCGATCGGCTGAAGCAGGTCATCGGAGATGCGAACGTTGTCCTCGGGAGCCCGATCATGGCGAGCGATGATTTTGCCGAATATCGCTATGCGGGGATTCCGAGCGTGATGCTGGAATTGGGCGCGGTCAACCCGGAGAAATATGCGGCGGCAATGAAAACTGGAGAGAAACTTCCCGGGCCGCATTCTCCTTACTTCGCTCCCGATCGCGAACCCAGCCTCAAGACCGGAATCGAAGTGGAGATGGCGTCGATTCTGGAATTGATGGGGAAGCCGTAGCAAACCCTTTAAACAAAGGGGTTCGTATCAGGGCATCGCTTTAGCGATGACGTAACACATCCCGGTTCAGCGTCGCAGCAGCGCCTAAACGGCTTGCGGACGTGTTCCTTCCATCACAATTATGCGTAAGCTTCATCACAGCGCGGACCGGCTGGATGGTGGATCATAGGCCCAAGTCGGTGCGGGAAGTGCCAGATTCTGGTTTTGGGAACCATGAGCAGCCGGGGACCCAGGCCCGCCACTGCGCAAGACGTGGAGTTCTCGAATGGCGACTGAACAGCATTCGCTCGGAGGCATAAGCCAGGGCCGGGTCGAACCGCTCACCACCGCCCAGGAAGAAACGTTGCGGCGCGCGGTTGCCAAAGTGGTGGAATTGGGGGCGCAAACCGGAGTTACCACGGATGAGATGATTTACCTGCTCGACTCGGGCCTGAACGTCGGCGAACTGCTGGAGTACCTGGCGGCACGTTCCGGAGAAGTTGCCTAACCTGCTTCTCTCCGTTTGCCGCCGGGCACTGCGATTGAGTAATCTCTAGCGATGGGGTTGGGACCGAGATTGAGCGTTGCTGGGACCGGACCCCGACCCGATCTGACGATCTGCCTGCGAGCGCCGCTGGGCGCGTTGCTTTGTTTCGGAGCGATGGCGATCGGTTTGACCGCGGTTTCACTGGCCCAGGAAACGCCCAAACCCCAGGAGGGCAATTCGCCGGCTCAGAGCGCGCCTTCGAAGATCGGGCCTGTGGCCTTGTACAATCTGCTGGAGAAGAAGTCCATCGTTTTCCCCGACATCGCTTCGAACACGGAGCCGCTTTCAACGGGGCGCAAGTTTGAGCTGTTCGTGGACAACAGCCTCTCCGTGCACACGTTGACCTGGGCGGCCGTGGGTTCATCGTTCGGCCAACTGGAAAACTCTCCCACCGGGCGCGGGCAGGGATGGGACGGATACACGAAACGATTCGGGTCGTCGATGGCGCGCCAGGCGTCCAGCAATTTTTTCGGGACGTTTGTGCTGGCGTCCGCACTTCACCAGGATCCACGTTTCTATCCGGAGATCAAACCGGGTTTGGGCCACGCCATGAAGTATTCGGGCGAGCGCGTCTTCGTGACGCGCAACGATGACGGGCGCGACGTCGTAAACTGGTCTGGGCTGGCCGGGCCGCTGCTGGCCGAGGGACTGGCGAACGTCTATTGGCCGGAACGGAACCGGAGCGTTGGAGACACGTTCCTGCGCTATGGGTTGGATTTGGCAACGCGATGGGGCGGAAACATGCTCCGCGAGTATTGGCCGGTGTTTTACGGGAAGATTCGCCCTGGGACGCGGTCGGGCACGGGACAATGACACTGTCCGGACACTAACGCTGTAGAGACGGGGCTTGCCCCGTCTCCCTTGCAAGTCAGAGACACCGGCTGTGCTAGCGGAGACGCGGCGAGCCGCGTCTCTACCGAAGAACGCATCTAAGTTGAAGCGGCTGCGGAAATATGGCTGTAGCAGGGTGGTTCCAGGAAATAGGAGATCGAGATTGAGGAATCGGATACTGTTCTTACTTACCTTTTGCGGGCTTATCGTTTCGGCTTCGGCACAATCGGATTTCAATCGTTTTAACTTTACCGCCGGGGGCGGACTGGGCATTGGCCGCCACGATGTCGCCAACTATGTCGGGAACTCTCCCTTTGCCGTGGTCGGAGGCGGCATGAACTTCAGCCGCATGTTTGGCGTGGATGCCGAATACATGTACTACGACCTCAATTTTAGACCGAGCGTGATCCAGAGTCAGTTCCTGACGCACCAAAGCGGACGAATGCAGTCGATCAGCCTGGACGGCATCGTCACCGTGCCCCGCCATTATGGCAAATTGGGCGCATACGGAATTTTCGGCGTAGGTTTCTATGACCGCAGCGTTTCGATTCCCAGCCGGACCATCGGACCCGGCACAGGACCCCACCCCGCGTGGAGATGGTGGGACCTCAGCGTCGATATCTTCGGCAATCCTATCCCCGGGCAAACGATGTCCTCAAATTCCAAGGTTGCCGGCGGCTTCAACTATGGCGGAGGAGTTACTTACCGTCTGAACCATCTTCATAATTCCAAGCTCTACCTTGAATACCGCTATCATCGCGCTTATCACAGCGACGGCCAGGCCATCGTTGTGCCGATCACGGTGGGGCTGCGTTGGTGAAGGCGCCCGGCCTCGCGGCCGAGCTTCTCCCACCCCGTCAAGCCAACACCGGGCTTGACGGGGGCCCCGGTTCGCTCGGCTGGACAGCCGAGAGCCTGCCCTGAGCTTGTCGAAGGGGCGGCTGTCCCTACGTGAGGTCATTTGGCATGGCGCTGGGCCCAGCGTTCGCGCACTTCCGCCATGAATTTCTCCTTGTCCTTGCGCATTTGCCGGACAAGTGCTTGGTTGCCGGTATATTCGTGGGCGGCTGCCCATAGCACCATCTCGGTGAGCACCGGGGCAAGATCGATTCCTTTCGCGGTCAGCGAGTAGATCAGTCTTCTTCCGTCCGATGGGTCTCGGTCGGCGGTCAGGATTCCGTAGGCGACCAGCTTCCGCAGGCGATCGGCCAGGATGTTGGTCGCAATGCCTTCGTAGCCCTCCAGAAACTCCTTGAAGGTTCGCCAGCCCCGCAGCATCATGTCGCGGATGATCAGCAGCGACCAGCGGTCGCCCAACATCTCGACCGATGCGTTCAGCGGACACTCCGACCGGCGTTTACTTTTGCCTTTTTTCACTATTCTTTCAGAACCCGAGATTTCCACTTGCATATTGCAAGTGATCTATGGATAATCTCACACACAGTGGGGTTGTTCAATCACGAAATAACAAAGGAGTGTCTTGTGCAAATGCAGTACCGTAGCGCCGGACAGCCGCCGAGACGGCGGCGCTACAGCGGCGTGCGACTTTCGCGTGGTCTGTTCGTCTATCTACGAAGCCAGAAGTGACAGAGATGAAACCCAACCCTTTCAATTCATAACCAGCGAATCGAAGAAAAGGAGAAATGCAAATGGAAAAACCGACGCACGAACAAGCTCAACTTCACCTGCAGGTTTTTGAGCAGCGCCGCGAGGCCCGGCTTCGGCAGGCCCGCGACTGGTTCTTTAAGAGCTATTTCGCAGACAACTGGAACGAGGCGATGCGAGTCGCCGCGCCCGGGACAGAAGGCGGCACCAACTTCATGATGGTGGCCAGCTATTGGGAACAGGCCTGCGCTTTGCTGAACTACGGTCTGCTTCACGAGGATCTGTTCTTCGAAACCAGCGGTGAATTCTTCGGTGTCTGGGAGCGGATCAAGCCAAGTATCGCCGAAGGACGAAAACAATGGGCCAATCAGCAGTTCCTCGCGCATCTGGAAAAGGCCGCGGAACGCTTTGAGGGCTGGATGGAGAAGCGCTCGCCCGGTCACATCGCTAAAATGCGCGAGTTCATGACGCAAATGCGTGGCCAGATGCAAAAGGCCGCGTAGAGCTGAAGAAACAGCGAGAGTAAATAGCGAGCGAGCCTGCGCCCCCTAGCGCATAACAGTGCTTCCGCGGCGCAGGCTCACATTTAGCGCAGCAAAGGTTCGGTGCAACAAGAGGAGAACTCTGTGCAAAGAATCACTCCATTCTTGTGGTTCGACGGCCAGGCCGAAGAGGCGGCGAACTTTTATACTTCCATTTTCAAGAACTCGAAAATTCTGAACGTTGCACGGTACGGAGAAGCGGGGCCGGGACCGAAGGGAACCGTGATGACGGTGACTTTCCAACTCGAAGGGCAGCAATTCATGGCGCTGAACGGTGGCCCGCACTACACTTTTTCACCGGCCATTTCGTTCTTTGTAGACTGCGAGACGCAGGCGGAAGTCGATGAATTGTGGGACAAGCTGTCCGCGGGCGGATCAGATATGCAATGCGCATGGCTGCGAGACAAATTCGGCGTATCGTGGCAAATTGTTCCGAGGGCTTTGATCGAACTGATGCAGGACAAGGACCCGGCGAAATCGCAAAGGGTCTTCAAAGCCATGCTGCAAATGACGAAGATTGACATTGAAGGCTTGAAGCGAGCCTATCGAGGGGGATGAAATAAGAAAGGAGCGCGGTATGAGCAAGGTACGAGTGCTCGTCGGTACACGCAAGGGCGCATTCATTCTGGAGTCGGACGGCAAGCGCGAAAGATGGGAGGTTAGCGGTCCTCACTTCGCGGGCTGGGAGATGTATCACCTGAAAGGATCGCCGGTGGATCCCAATCGCATCTACGCCTCGCAGACCAGCGGATGGTTTGGGCAGATCATTCAACGCTCCGACGACGGCGGCAAAACCTGGCACCAGCCGGGAACGCCTCCCGGCGAGCCAGTCACCACTCCGGAAGGCCAGCCCAAGGGCGAGAGCAACAAGTTCGTCTATGACGTGTCGGCCGAAACCGGCAAACCGCTCACCACACACCAGTTTTACGACGGGACGCAACATCCGTGGGAGTTCAAGCGGGTGTGGCATCTCGAGCCGTCGCTCAGCGATCCCGACACGGTTTACGCGGGCGTGGAGGATGCCGCCATCTTCCGGTCGACCGATGGCGGGCAGAACTGGAAAGAGCTCTCGGGATTGCGGGGCCATGGCACCGGTCCCAAGTGGCAGCCGGGCGCGGGCGGCATGTGTCTGCATACCATCATTCTCGACCCGAGCTCTCGTACTCCGGAAACCCAGCGGATATGGATTGCCATTTCAGCGGCGGGCGCGTTTCGCACCGACGACGGCGGCAAGACTTGGAAGCCGATCAACCGCGGACTCTACTCGCAATACATCCCCAACCCGACTGCCGAGGTCGGCCACTGCGTGCACCACATCGCGATGAACCCGAAGCGTCCTGGAGTGCTGTTCATGCAGAAGCACTGGCACGTGATGCGCTCGGACGACGCCGGCGATAACTGGACCAAAATCAGCGGCAACCTGCCCACGGACTTTGGCTTCGTCATCGACGTGCACGCGCACGAGCCGGAGACGATTTACGTTGTTCCGATCAAAAGCGATGGCGAGCACTATGTACACGAAGGGAAGCTGCGCGTGTATCGCAGCCGCACTGGCGGCAACGAGTGGGAAGCGCTCACCAAAGGCCTGCCGCAGAGCAACTGCTACGTAGATGTTTTGCGCGATGCCATGGCCGTTGACTCTTTAGATAAGTGCGGCATTTATTTCGGAACGACCGGCGGGCAGGTGTACGCGTCGGCTGACGCGGGGGATAGCTGGGCGCCGATTGTGCGCGATCTTCCGGCGGTGTTGTCCGTAGAGGTGCAAACGCTGGGGTGATCGCACAAACATGATCCGAGTCATACTTCCGCAACATTTGCGAACCCTGGCGCACGTGGGCGGCGAGGTGACGCTCGAGGTTGAGGGTCCGATCACGCAGCGCTCGGTGCTCGACGCGCTCGAGGCACGCTATCCGATGCTGCGCGGGACGATTCGCGACCACGTCACGCTGGAGCGCCGGCCGTTTCTGCGCTTCTTCGCTTGCGAGGAGGATCTGTCCCATGAACCTCCGGACGCGCTGCTGCCTGAGGCGGTCGCGTCGGGGGCGGAACCCTTTGTCATTCTGGGCGCCATTGCCGGCGGTTAGCCTTTGCACCGCAGCCCCTAAAGGGGCATCTGATTCCAAACTTACGGTATCGCTGAAGCGATACCCTGATACGAAGCCTGATTCTTTACCGGCCGCGTTTTTCAGGGGAAGATGGTTCAGGGGGGGTCGGGGTCGACCCGAATATCATCGACACGAGGGTGTGAATCGTCTCGACCGCTTCATCCAGTTCGAAGGTAAAGCGCACCAGGTCCATGCCTTCGAGATCGTGGTATTCCTTCTTGAGGATGGCCCACGCGGGATCGGCCATCAAATCTACCTTGTGCCGCTCATAGTATCCGTAGCCCATGCCCCGCATGCGGCACAGAAGATCGCTCAAGTGCACCAGGGCCACCAGCGGCTGCGCCTTTTGGCTGTCCTCGACGGCATGATGATGGCTGATGACCTCAACGATGTCGTCCGCCAGTGCCCATTTTTCCGCCAGGGCGCGCCCGGTCTCGCAATGCGTGAACCCCAGTGTGGCCTGTTCCACCTCGTGGAGGGGAATCCCCTCCTGGCAGGCGCGCTCCATCACGGGGGCGAATTCCTTGGAAAAAACCAGGCAGTTGACCATGAAGCCAAGGTCATGCATCAGGCCCGCCGTGTAGGCCTTCTCACGATCGGCGCCGGCGAGTTTCTCGCTGATTTTACGGCACACCATGGCGCACCCCAGCGAATGCCGCCAGAACACAATCGGATCGAGCACCCACTTCTTGGTTGGAAATGCCTGCCCCAGGCAACAGGTGAGAATAATGGTTTCCACCCGGCGCAGGCCCAGGCTCATCACCGCTCCCTTGATGGACTTGGGGGGCTGGGCCATGGCGAATAACGGGGAACTGGCCACGCGCAGGCATTGCGCGGCAATGGCGCTGTCGTAGGAGACCAGGCGCACCACTTCCTCCACCTCTACTTCATCATGGGCCAACAACTTGAGTAGGGGCAGAAAGACCGCCGGGATGGCGGGCATGGTTTTGATCCGCCGCACGCGATCACGAATCGTCGCCGTCGTCGTTGCCGTCATCGTTACCGTGGGGGATGGGTTCATAGTTTTCCACTGCTGAGGGAGGGTTTCCAATAGGCGATCGTTCCCGGAAAATGGACGAGGTGAAACTGCTCGTTCAGCTTCATCAGCGATTCCGAGGTTCCGAGAAAGAAATAACCGCCAAAATTGAGGTTGCTAAAGAAATGGTTGATCACCTTCGACTTCGAAATGCCGTCGAAATAAATCAACACGTTGCAGCAGAAGATCACATCCATGCCTTTCATGAAAAGCATCCTGGAGTCCTCCTGCAGGTTCATGCGGCTGAAGGCGACCAGCTTTTTCACGTCCGGCCGGACCTGCAGTTTTTTGTCATCGACCACCGTGAAATATTTCCGTTTGTAGAAGTCGGTGGTGTTGCGCAGCGCGTAGTCGCCATAAATGCCGGCCTTGGCGGTTTCGACGGAACGGTCGTTCAGGTCGGTGCCGACAATCTCGATCGTCCAGCCTTTGAGTAAACGCTCGCTTTCCTCAAGCATGTTCATGGCCAGCGTGTAGGACTCTTCACCGGTGGAGCAGCCCGCGCTCCAGATACGCAGTCTCTTGGTGATCTGCTTGGATTTTTCCGCGATGAGTTCCGGGAGGATTACTTTCCGCAGCGCATCGATCTGCGGCTGGCTGCGGAACAGGCAAGTCTCTCCGATGGTGATTTCGTTCAGTAGTTCGCGAAGTTCCGCGTCCCGGTTCGAGGAGGCGGTGAGACGGTCCCAATACTCGCGTGGCGTGCGCACGCCCGCCAGTTTCATTCGCCGCCCGCAGCCGTCGGCCAGGAGGTAGAGTTTGTCGTCGGCTTTATAGATGCCTGAGACCTTGTACACCAGGTCGCGGATTTGCGGGTACACCGGGTCGACAGCGTCACAGTCCCTTTTCGGAGAGAGCTGCGGCCGGGCAGATTGGAGGGTGATGGTCATTTTGCGGGAAGCTCCAGGGAGGAACAACTCCCGACCTCAACTGGGACGAGCGGGCCACGGTCTTGGCGCACACGGCGCGTGATCTCCGCCGCTAAGCGATCGAGAGGATAGGCGCCATCGGAGATTCCCAGAGTGTGCACCGCGCCCGGCATCCCCCAAACCACGGCCGAGGCCTCGTCCTGGATAATGACATCTCCGCCCACGTCGCGAATCTGTTGCGCACCGAGCGCCCCATCGGTGCCCATGCCGGTCATCACCACTCCGAGAACGTTTGCGCCATAGGCCAGCGCCACCGAGCGGAACAGCACATCGACCGCCGGGCGGCAGGAGTTCACTCGCGGGCCGTGATCCAGATTCAGCCGCCAGTTCACGCCCCTGCGGGCTACCGTCATATGGAAATCTCCCGGTGCGATCCAGGCATGTCCGGGGGAGAGGATGGCGTCGGCGCTACCCTCTTCCACGCGAATGGCGGAGCAGGCAGAAAGCCGCTCCGCCAGTTGGCGGGTAAAGATCGGCGGCATGTGCTGTACCACCACAATCGGGACGGGAAAGTCGTTTGGAATCCTCGGCAAGACCTCGCTCAGGGCACTCGGACCGCCGGTCGATGCGCCGATCACCACAACTTCGATGCGCCAGTTGGCGCGGTCTCGAGCCTTGGTGACGGATTGAGGCCGGGGCAGCCGTGGGACCTCCCACCGGGCGATCCCGCATAACGCCTTGATCTTAGGAATCAGTTCGAAGCGAATGCACTCGACAGCATCCGCGGGACTGGTGTTGCTCGGCTTGGCAGCATAGTCGGACGCTCCCAGCGCCAGCGCATCGAGGGTCGCCGCCGCCCCGCGCTCGGTGAGCGCGCTGAACATGATAACCGGCAACCGGGGATACAACTTGCGGATCGCGGCCAGCGTTTCCAGGCCATCCATGACCGGCATCTCGACGTCCAGAGTGATGAGATCGGGCTTGAGCAGCGGAATCTTGGCCAGGGCAATCTGCCCGTCGCTGGCGGTAGCAACCACCTCCAGCGCGGGGTCTCCCGACAACGTGTCCGAGAGCACTCTGCGAGTCACCAGCGAATCGTCAACCACGAGAATACGAATAGGAGCCATAAGCCTACCCGGCACTTCCGTGCCGGGCTTTCCTGTTCCGCCGCTTCGCGGCTAGTGCATCGTCCGGTCCACTTTTTTCGGTCGACCTCAAGCTATGAATACCGACTCCTCCGGGACTCACTCTGAATGCCGCAAATGTTCCCGGTGCTAAAGCGCCGGGCTGTTTTCAGTTGTCGCTGCGGGACAAACATCTGGTTTCACATCCTTTCGAAACCTGGCTTAGCTGCCAGCATGGGCTGCTCGGCTCTGCGCTGGAGCCGTGGCCGCGCCTTTCCCGCGACTGTTGTCGCCGGCGTTGATCTTGAATTGCTCGACCAGTCGGCGCAGTTGTGTGGCGGTCTCCACCAGTTGCTGCGACGCCTTCTGGGTATCGGTGGCGCCGCGTGTCGTACCTTGCGCCGCTTCCGCTACCCCGGCGATGTTGCTGGTGATCTCGCCGCTGCCGTGCGCCGCTTCGCTGACGTTGCGCGACATTTCGTTGGTGGTCGCGTTCTGTTCCTCGACGGCTGTGGCGATGGTGCCCGAGATGTCGTTGATCTGGTTGATCACCGTGCTGATCGTGGCAATGGCGTCGACCGCCGCCTTGGTATCGGTTTGGATGGCTTCGATCTTGCGGCTGATGTCTTCGGTGGCTTTGGCAGTTTCCTTGGCCAGTTCTTTGACTTCATTGGCGACCACGGCGAAGCCTTTGCCGGCCTCGCCGGCGCGCGCCGCTTCGATGGTCGCGTTCAAAGCCAGCAGGTTCGTCTGCTGCGCAATCGAAGTGATGACCTTAATGACTTGGCCAATCTCGGTCGAAGAATCGCCGAGCTTAGATACGGTGGTGGTGGTGGTTTCGGCGACCTTGACGGCGCCGGTTGCGACTTTCGCGGCTTCGGTGGCGTTCTTGGCGATTTCTTTGATGCTGGCTCCCATTTCTTCGGCGCCGGTGGCGACGGTTTGAAGGTTTTGGCTGACCTGCTCGGCCGCTTTGGAAACCACGTCGGCCTGAGCGGAGGTTTCCTCGGAGTTGGCGGTGATCTGCTGGCTGGTGGTATTCAGTTCCTCGCTGGCGCTGGCTACCTGAACCGCACTTTCCGTGATGGCGAGGATCATGCGTTTCAAGCTGCCACTCATCTTGTTGATGGCTGTGGTCAGGTCGCCGAGTTCGTCCCGGCTGCGGACTTTCAGGTCGTCATGGGTCAAGTCGCCGGCCGCGATGGCTTCCGCCTGGGCCAGGACGGATTGGGTTGCGCCCGAAATGCCGCGGCTCAGGAAGATGGCCACGAAGATGCCGACGCCCAAAGCCGCCAGCGTAGTCAGCATCAAGATCCAGGTCAGCGAGCGGGTCGCCGAATTCAGTTCTTCGTGGTCATGCTCCAGCAAATTGTCGAAGGTTCTTGCCATATCATCCAGGGATTTCTTGATGCCGTTGTTGATCGGTATGGCTGTTTCCGAATACCGATCCCCTGCTTTCACAACCGCATCCCGTTCGCCGCTGCTGGCATGGGTGATCGCAGTATCCGGGGCTTCGCGGAAGGAGGGTAAGGCCTTCTTGATCTCAGCCAGCCGGTCCCGGTTCTCCGGTAGGATCCAGTGGGGTGCCAGTTCGTCCAGGCGGGCGACATCCTTGTCGACCTCGCTCCACGCGTCATCCGAAAGCTTCTTCGTAGCCTCTCTTTGGCCGGGTTCCGCTCCCGCGAGGATCGCCTGACGGCCCTTGCTCCCCACCTGATTCAGATCCCTCTGCAACTTTCTCGCGGTTTCAACCGACGGAAAACTCAGGCTGAATACGCCGTCCTGGCTTTGCTTGATGTCGGCCACCTTCCAATAGGTCATCACGGTGCTGAGGACCATCAAGGCGAGGATCACGCCAAAGCCCAGTCCCAGTTTTCTACCCAGTGTCAGTTTCATTTTGTTCTCCCGAGCTTTCCGAATTCAAAAGCACTCAACCCATTGCCAGCGGATCATGCGGCCGCGACCGATACCGTGCTTGCCGGTTGAAGCCGAACCCTAGCGCCCGGCCGCCGCGTGTTCCGCCACGTCCGTCATCGCGCACGCCTTTTCGATGTCCAGCACATGCAACAGCCGGTCGTTCAGTTTGTGGACCCCGAGGATCATGGTTCGGGCCGAGCCGCGCAAGGTTTCCGGCGGCGGCTCGAAGCTGTCTTCCTCGACCTCGACCACATCGCCGATTTCGTCCACCAGCAGACTGACGGCGCCATCTTCGGACCGCACCACCACATTCATCGCCAACATGCCCGGCGGCCGCGGCTCCAGTTCGAGGCGCCGCCGCAGATCGACTGCGGTGACAATTTGGCCGCGCAGGTTGATCAGGCCACTGACCACCGCTGGCGCCAGCGGAACCTTGGTCATGTCCAGCGAACGGATGACTTCCTGAACGCCTTTCAATTCCACGCCGAACAGCAACTTGTCGAGATAGAAAGTGCAAAACTGTGAAGTGTTCGCCATGGCTAGCTCCCAACCCCCGCTGCTCTCGCCGCCAAGCTGGCCGGCGCAGTGATCGTATCCGCGCTGCGCAGAATGGCCGGAACATCGAGCAATTCCGTGACCCGGTCGCCGATCACGACGGAATAGAGCACGGATGCTCGCGTGGCCGCCGACCTGACGTCGGCGCGGTCTTCGACAATATCCAGAATCCGTTCCACCACCAGTCCGAAGCTGCGTCCGTCGTGATTCAGCACCAACACCTGGATCGGTGGCGAACCCGGCGCGGGCGGAGCGGGCGTGGCTCGGGGCCGGGCACGGCGCTCTCCCAGCACCAGGTTGAGACGAATCAAGGGCAGGATTTGCCCACGATATTGCGTCACCCACTGGCTGCCCGACATTTCCACCTGCGCCGCTGGGAACTCCTCCAGCCGCGCCAGTGTGCTGAGCGGTATGGCCATGCGGGAATCGCCCGGACCCGCGAAGAGCAGGAAGGTCTGTTTCTCCCCCGCCATCCCCGTCGCTTCCGTGGCTCTTTCCGCCAGGGCGCGATCGCGCGTTTCGGTCACCACGCTGGCCCGTTGTGCGAGGCCAAGCACGTCCAGGATGAGCGCCACTTTCCCGTCCCCCATGATGCTCGATCCAGCAAAGGTCTTGACTGTCTTGAGCTGCTTGCGCAGCGGCTTGACCACAATTTCTTCGGTGTCGTTGATGTGGTCGACGACCAGTCCGAATTGCCGCTCATCGGCTTGCAGCACCACGATGTTGACGGCGCCGCTGTTCCGCGTCACGGAATCCGCATTCTCGGCGAGCTTTAGCTCTCGGTTCAGGTAGACCAGAGGGAGGAGCCGTCCGCGCAGCCGGTAGACCGGCGCGCCGTGGACCGATTCGATGCTCTTCGCGACCTCTTCCGCCTCGATCCGCACCAATTCGAGCAAGCTCACCTGGGGAATGGCATAGCGATCGCCGCCGCTGGTTACCACCAACGCCGGGATAATGGCCAAAGTCAACGGAATCTTCACTCGAACCGTGGTGCCCCGGCCGGCGGCGGATTGAACGTCGACGCTGCCGCCAATTCTCTCCACGTTCGTCTTCACCACATCCATGCCGACGCCGCGGCCTGACACCTTGGTCACCTTTTCCGCGGTGGAGAATCCGGGAAGAAAAATCATCTTGAAAATCTCCCGCTCCGTCATGTGTGCCGCTTGTTCGGCGGTGACCATTCCGCGCTCCACCGCCTTTTGCCGGATGCGCTCCAGGTTTAATCCGGCGCCATCGTCGGTGATCTCGATATTGACCTGCCCTCCTTCATGAAACGCGCGCAGAATCAGGCGTCCGGCTCGATCCTTGCCCGCCTTCACGCGGACGGCGGGAAGTTCGATGCCATGGTCGACGGAGTTGCGTACCAGGTGGGTGAGCGGGTCCTTAATCGCCTCGATGATGGTTTTGTCGAGCTCGGTCTCTTTGCCCTCCATCTCGATGTTCACTTCCTTGCCGCAGCCAAGCGCCACGTCGCGCACCGTCCGGGGAAACTGGCTCCAGATGTTTCCGATGGGCTGCAGCCGGGTCTTCATGACCTCTCCTTGCAGCTCGGTGGCGATCAGGTTCATGCGCTGCGAGACGGCCTGCAGGTTGGTGTCTTCCACCGTATTTGCGATTTGCAAGAGCTGGTTGCGCGCCAGCACCAGCTCACCGACCAGGGTCATCAGCCTGTCCAACACCGTGACCCCAACACGGATCGTCTCGGCTGCGGTATCGCGAGGCCGCGATTCCAGGGGCTGCTGGGCCGTGAGAACGTCGTCCGGCTTGGCCACAACTTTCTGTTTCTCTTTCTTATGGGCCTGCACCGGGGCGGGCTCCGCCGGCGAGGTGGCGATCGTTGCTTCGGCCATCGTTGTTTCCGCCATCGGTATTTCGGCGGTCACCGCTTCGGTCGGCGCGAGCTTGGCCACCTTGGGTGTCTTCTTTCGAGCGGGTTTCTTCGCTATCGGGTCGGGTACCGGGGCTGGGGACACATCCATATTTTCCGAACTTGTTGCAGTGATCTCTTTTCCCGGTGCCGGTGCCAGGGTCTGACCCGCCGGGGGCGTTGCCGATTCCGCCGTTCCGTCCGGTTGGCTTCCACTCCCGGCTTGCTGCAGCCGCGTCAGGGTTTCCCGTACCTCTGGATAATCGTTCTCGCCATCCTGCCCCGTCGCTTGAATTTCCTTGAGTATCTGGCGGACCGCATCCACCATGTTCAGCAACGCCGTGGTATGTTCCGGGGTGAGGGTCAGTTGCCCGTCTCGGAGCCGAGCCAGCAGGCTCTCGCCAATGTGGGTAACCTTTTCCAACTTGTTAAAACCCAGAAATCCGCAGGTGCCCTTGATGGTGTGAATGGTACGAAACACGCTTGCCAGCGTGTCACGATCATGGGGATGTTTTTCCAGGCCGACCAGTTCCCGGTCCAGCCGATCCAGGTTCTCCCGGCTTTCGGCGAGAAAATCTTGCACGATGTCGCTGTCGCTCATCCCTGCCGTTCCTTTCCAGGTGGGGGATTTCCTGTGGGCCGTGGGTGTGGTTTCATGGCGCGGGAAGTCCTGTTCGATCTCCCTACTGAGACCCTATCGTCCGTGCCGCCACTTTCATTAGGTAGAGCGGGTCGTCTTCGCGCGAAGAGCGGGCAAAGGGAGGAGGCTCGGATGGGTGTGGTTTACGGGCAGGGCCTGGTGCGAGCGCGATGGGTATTAGGACATGAACACAGGCTGCAGAGAAAGCCGGTATCCCGGTGCCCAGCCCCTAAAGGGGTGTCTGATTTTGAAGAAGCTTATGGGATCGCGGAAGCGATACCCGGATACGAAACCAGCGCCTAGTGAGCGTGGCCTTCGAGTTCGGTGACGCGCTTCACATAGCGCGTCATGGAGGTTGCGACTTTGTCGAGCACGGTCGCCCACTCCCGCAGATGGGCTTCGCCCTTGGGGGTCAGCGAGTAGACACGGCGGGCCGGTCCGTTGGCGGCGATCTTCCATCCCGACTTGACTTAGGCGAAGCGTTCCAACCGGCGAAGCACTCGGTAGAGCGCCGCCCGTTCGATCTCGGAGTCGGTGAAAGCGTAGTTGACGAGGTTGGCCGACAAATCATAGCCATGGGCGTGTCCCTTTTCGCGGAGGATGAGGTGAAGAAGCTCCTGATGGGCGAGTGCGGCCATGCTTCGCGGGTGGCCAAGTATTTCTATCCAGCGTTCTGTGGCGGGCGTTCGAGCATCCCGGTCCTGAACATCATGGAGTATACGCACCAGGCGTGGAAGCAGGGACGGCTGAAACTCAAGGCCGACACCATTACCGAGACGGTTACGTAGCACGATCCGTGCAACATCGCGCGGCCGGGATGGATCGTGCAGCAGCCGCGCGAACTGCTGAAGGCGTTCTGCAGCAATTTCGTCGAAATGACTCCGAATGGGCGCAACGCCATCTGCTGTGGCGGAGGCAGCGGCACGGCAACTGGGCGGCCTTCCGCCTGAGAGTTTTTTGGTGGAGGTTGATCCCCTGTTGAAGGGAGTCCGCGAGAAACTCGACGGCGAATACGCAACGTCGGATCAAGTCGCAGGAACGCTCTCAGCGTTTTGGGCGGAGCAACTCGGACTTAAAGCAGGTATTCCGATTCCAGTAGGAGCCTTCGACGCGCATTGGGACGCGATCGGAGCGGGGTGCCGAACCAACGACATCGTAAACGTCGTCGGCACATCGACCTGCATTATTGGGATCACACCCTCAGTGAACCTGGTGCCCGGCGTTTGCGGCGTGGTTCAGGGTAGTGTGCATCCGCAGCACACAGGAATCGAGGCGGGGCTGTCCGCCGTAGGAGACATATTCAATGCCATCGCTTCCCGTGCCGGCACCGATGTGCAGATCCTAAGCCAGGGACTGGAGAACTATCGCGCCGGGCAGACCGGTCTGCTCCGCATGACGTGGGACAACGGTGACCGCACCGTGCTGGTGAATCCTAACCTGCGCGGCGTGACGCTGGGATGGAACCTGCAGAGCACGGCCCAGGATGAACTCTTCGCGGCGATCGAAGGGACTGCTTTTCACACGCGCGTAATCCTCGACCGAATGGCGGGGCATGGCGTGACGATCCAGCGTGTGATCAACGCTGGGGGCATTCCACAGAAGAACGATGCACTGAACCAGGTCTATGCCAACGTGCTGGGGCGTCCGGTGCTGGTTCCGAACAAAAGCGTGGTCAGTCTCGGGTCGGCAATTTTTGCCTTCCTTGCTGCGGGCACTTTCAAAACCATTGAAGAAGCGCAGGACAAGATTTGCCCAGGGCACAAGACGTTTACGCCCGATAGCTCGGCGCAGCGTACTTACGAGGACCTGTATCCTTTGTATAGCGAGCTGTATTTCAGTTTGGGCCAGAAGAACGCCAACGGCTTGGGCGATGTGTTGCCAACCTTGATCGCCGTGGCAGAGACTGCGGCACACCCAGCAGTGGAATAGAGATAGGCAGAAGCGAGGAGCAGCGATGAGAGTTCGGGAAGCCGCGAAGAGAATCGCGATTGGCGCAGTATTGTTAGCGGCGGTTGGCATGACTGCGGAGGCTAAGACGAAGGTGACAAGTCAGCCATTTGGAAAGCTGCCGGCTGGAACTCCGGTAGAAATTTATACGCTGAGCGACGGCGCCTATGAAGCTCGAATCGCAACCTATGGCGTGATCGTAGTTTCGCTAAAAACTCCAGACCGCAACGGCAAGTCGGCGGATGTGGTGCTTGGATTCGACGATGTCGACGGCTATGTCGCCAACTTCAACGGCCCGTCCGACGCGTACTTCGGCGCGATCATTGGCCGCTATGCGAATCGAATCGCGCACGGCAGCTTTACGCTCGATGGACAGAAATACTCCCTGCCCAAGAACAATGGCGAGAACACTCTGCACGGCGGACCGCATGGCTTCAACAACATTGTGTGGAAAGCGAAACCGGTCGTGAACGGAGTGGAACTGCGCTATCGGAGCAAAGACGGCGAGGCGGGATTTCCGGGCAATCTGACGGCCACGGTGCGGTACACACTGGTGAAAGGCGACCTGCGGATTGAGTATTCGGCCACGACCGACAAAACCACCGTGGTCAATTTGACCAATCACTCGTATTTCAATCTTGCCGGGCAGGGTGACATTTTGAAACATGAACTCACTCTGCATGCGTCCCGCTTCACACCGGTGGACGCGGGGCTGATTCCGACAGGTCAGTGGAAGGCGGTGGAGTCGACTCCTTTTGATTTTCGCAAGCCGACTGCGGTGGGAGCGCGGATCAACTCCGACGATACGCAACTCCACCTGGGGCGAGGCTATGACCACAACTGGGTGCTGGATAGCAAGAGCGGACAATTGGCGGAAGCGGCGGAAGTCTATGATCCGAGCAGCGGGCGGGTTCTGAAAGTGTTGACGGATCAGCCGGGAATCCAGTTCTACAGCGGTAATTTCCTGGATGGATCGATCAAAGGCAAGGGTGGAACCCCGGACGTGTTGCACGCCGCGTTGTGCCTGGAGACGCAGCACTTCCCGGACTCTCCGAATCATCCCGATTTCCCAAGCACGGAGTTGAAGCCGGGCGAGCGCTATCACACGGTCACGATCTACAGCTTCTCAACTCGCTAGAGAATGTCCGGAATTCATTTGTGTTCAGTGTGCGCCGCTGTGGATGCGCGATTTACGCAACGGGTTCGCATGTGCAACCGAGGCCCGGTAAATGGCCTACGTGCCTCGTCTCCTCCCTCGTCTTCCTCTTTCTGATAGTGCTTCCGATACCTGCACGGAAACTTGCGGCCGCCCACCAGCCTACCGAAAACCGGCCATCGCATTGATGTGTTAGATGTGTTAGTTGATGAAATTCCCTCAATTGATTGAAAATATGGTGGCCAGGGACGGAGTTGAACCGCCGACGCCAGCCTTTTCAGAGTGGCGTTGATAAGTGTTTATAACGACTTAACAGGTCTTAGGTGGCTGCGTAAGTACTTCAAAGGTCGTGAAAGACACGCTTATCTTGGGCTGAAATCTTGGGCTGGATCTGGTACGGCAGTGCATTTATGCTTCCTCAAATCCTTGGCTGTCAAATTTCAACGTCCGACAGTTCTCGGTGACAGTGCGAACCACATTCTCAGGAGCGCCAGAAGGAAGTTCAGCTTCGATTTCAAGGATGATTTTCACTTTAGCGTCGAGTAGTCCGGCGAGATGCTGAACCACGGAAGTGGCTATAGCATCAACGTCGCGCGATATACGAGTCGCATTCAGTGTTGCGGAACCGTGAAACCGCCTCACCCCCGGCGGCTTTACTGAGGCCGTTTGGGGCACGCCAGCCCCACTGGTGTCGGCAGTGATATCCAAGACAGAACCACTTGTGGTGAAATCAGACGAGTTCCCAGAGATTTCAATGCGCCCTGCACGATGGCCATGCGCAAGCGAACCGCTGCTCGCGCTGCCAGAAGTGCGGTAACCGGCCCGTGTACCATGGAATACGAACCCTGCACGGACGGAAAGAGAAAAATCATCAGAACGCAGAGAACTGCCACCACAGCCAGTTCGCACGTGATGTGGCCAGAGAGCATTGAGGTGGGAACATTATATCGTGAGATGCTGACTGCTCAATCTGAATTTAGGGGGGCCGGGTGTTGTACGAAAGTCCATTCGTCGCCATGGCCTTCGAGACACTATCCTAGCGCTCGCAATGGGTTGAACAAGCAAGGTCATGCTCTTGCGCGATGTCGGGGACTGGTCGCCTACTGACAGAAGATCTGGTTGTCCTTCTCGTTCAGCGGCGCAGACGCAGGAGGGGCACTCTTGAAACGGCGAGCACCGGCCAAATCCACGACAAGTCCCCTCGCGCCGGCGAGAGCAGCGGAGAACCTTCAGTGCGATCAAGACGTAAGGCAACAATGCGGTCGCACTTGGACACGAAATCTCAGAGATTGTCATCGATCCCCCGCGAATCCAGGAGCGGCTTCCACATTGGGCTACTCCTGCGGACGTGATGAAAAACTATGGGGATATGGCGGCAAAGCTCTAAATGATTTTAGAACACTGTGGATGCAAAACTTCGGCGGACCCAGTTTCATCATCGCCGGGGCACTATTGTTGTTTCTCTTGCAGCCAAGAACTAAAGCTACGTTTGCCTAGAATCTTTCTCGAAGAAATTCAAAAAGGATATAGCCGGCGAGCGCGGCTATCGTGGCAATTTCAAAATTGGCAGCGGTAAAAACATCTCTGATTGCCCAAGCTACTCCCCTCTTCTGGCCCATGCCTGAGCGCTCAAATTCTCCCATCAAAAGATTGGAATAAAAGAGGAAGATGATAAAACCTACCTCGATCACCGCTCTCCAGACATTTTTCTTCATGGCAAATCGACTCCTTCGTCGCCTCGATTTAGCAGGCAGGAGAAGCTCTTCGGACAACGTGGCTAGACGGGCTGGGCTGGATGCACACCGCTGCTCGTTCCCTTCGTGAGAATACTAACCATAATCAACAACGAACAACAGGAGCCGAAATTGAACACAGAACTGACCACGGGACCGGGAGAAATGCCGCTGCCCGCCCTGCAACCGTGCACCGCCGCTTGCGTGGAAGTGTCCGCTGTTTGAGGGTTTCGGACGATCGCGTATCGTAGACGCTTCGTCAGTGTCACGAATAGGCGTTTCGCTTAACGAACAGGATGACCTAGTCCGGATTTTGGTCTCGAATCACAGGCAAACCGCAAGTTGAAAGCTTGGGACCCCTGCGCCGGGGCTATGGAGCAAACCAGCGCTACTGGTTGGGCGTGTAGTATTCTGCAGGGCCGCGGTACCCTTTACGGCTGTGGATGCGCAGGCCTTCCTGGTTCTGCGCTTGAACTTCGATGGTGTGCTAATGCCCATCCGGCTTGAACGCCGGCGGCTCGTCGTTAACTCCAGAATCACCATCCCGAGCCGTGGTGGGGTGTCGCCGGCTGTCCTTTCAGCGTTGCTCGAATTTGCATGCGTTGTTCAGCGCTCAACGCAGTGAACTGAAATCCGTACTCAGTTCCCAACGCACGAACAACTTTCGCCGGGATTACATGTTTGCCGGAGTCTGGCAACGGGATTTCGAGCGTAACGAACTCCCCCGGTACCAGGGCTTGAGCAACGAACGCGTTCAGGCCACCTTCGCTGAGATCACGTGTCCACCCGTGTAGGGTAAGTCTCTGGCTGTCCCGTTGGAGACAAATCCGAATCCTTGTCTCGAACACATGCCGGGGTGAGATCCGACCTGCCAAATCCGGTACCTCATCGGAAAAAGGAGTCGTCATTTATCGAGATCGGGCCTGCGTGTCCACCGTCATATGCCCGCCGATTGACGCCGTCACGAAGATCAATGCCACCTGTCTAGCGCCAGGTCGTTCACAAAAATGCATCACCTCTTTCAGGCGCAAGGTAGCGATTCGTTGCTTCTCGAACGCTCACATGCGAATCTTAGCAGCGTCCGCTTTCCAGCATGGCCTTTGTTGTTCAGACGCCGAGCTCGGCAAACTGATTGTAGAGCCAAGCAAAGACAGCGCCACCGACGAGACCATCTACGGCTCCGTAGAGCGTGCCGACGATCACCTCTGCAATGCTGCAGTTGCATGGTAGCCGGGGTAGACCGACGACATTATCTGGAGGAATTGACCGTAGCTCCCCCAAATCAAGTTGGCTAGACCCATCAGCAGCATCGCCAACCCCCACAGGATTGCCGACGCCAGCGCCAGAGCTTTGGTGTTGAGTTTCATAACTAGCTCCCTGTGTCCATTTTAGAAAGAAGGCGAGCGCGTCCGCTTGTCGGATACTGCTTGCGCGATGGGTGGTGGCTAAGGGATCTCGACATGCAATCTTTCAATGTCTCTGAAGTAACACGCCTCTCCCGTTCCTGGCTTCAACTTCTGGTTCTGGTCATCAAACGGAACGCAAAACACTGGATGCTTATGCCAGAAGGTCAGGCGGTACGGAAACGTGACCGTCTTTGGACGGCGGTCCAATCGTCTGCCTTCCACTTTCACTGCGCGTTGAACGAAAGCAAGGGGGTCGCAGTTGAATTTGTCGCTCGTTTTGATTTCTCCGGGGTGGTTCGGGATATCGACGAACGGGCACTGTGGGGTAGTAACGACCATCACGGGGAGCATCTGGTGGCCCACGTGGACTTCCCCATCTGGGTCAATAGCTCCCCTCTTGTCATAAGTGGCCTTGTTCTGGAGTAGAGGCGGTACATTCGGTCTGATCGCCTCCTGATTAGGTCCATCTTGGAGGTGTTGGGCATAACCCGATACCAGAAGAATGAACGCCAGGAGCCCAACAAAAGATAGGTTCCTTTTCAATATAACTTTTCCTTTGCGCCGGGCGACCGAGCTCTGTCGCCGAAACGGATCCATCTGCAGTACGAATTCCATGGCTTTGAGACGGACGGCGCTCTGCGCGTCGCTGGAATTGGCAGACACAGAAGCCTGAAGGTAGCGCTGAGCGAGCACGTAGCGGCCAATCTCGAAAGCAGCAAGTCCAGCTCCCGCTGTTGCCGCCGGGTTGTGGCGATCTGACTTCAGGCTCATGTGGTACATAGAAATCTCAACCGATGCCACGCGGGCTGCGGAGAGGAGAGGCGGCCCGACGATCAGGCCGCCTCCTAGAGCCCTCAGTGTTCGAACACAAAGTGGTCGACCCTATTCTGCTGCCAGCATTGTTCGTTGTCCTGGGTGCAGAACGGCTTTTCCTTGCCGTAGCTGATGGTCCTGATGCGCTCTGTGGAGATCCCATGCTGCAAGAGCGATTGCTTCACCGATTCCGCGCGACTGGCTCCGAGGGCAATGTTGTATTCCTCGGATCCGCGGTCGTCACAGTGTCCTTCGATGAGAACCTTAACGCTCGCATGCTGCGAGAGGAAAGCTGTGTCATTTTCGACCGTTGACGTTTGGTCGGGACGGATGGCGGATTTGTCGTAATTGAAAAAAACGTCTTTGACGTTCTTACTGAACAATTCCTCGTCCGTGGGTGAAGGCGTTGCCTTGGCGATGGACGCGTTTACCGTGACGCGGGCGGAGACGTCTTTCGTTCCTCCCGGCCCCTTCGCGACCAGGGTGTAGGTAGTGGATTCACTCGGCGTGATCGACCGGGAGCCGGACGGCGGCAGCGTACCGAGTCCAGCGATGGCAATTTCATTGGCATTGCTGGTTTGCCACGTCAGCACGGTTGACTGGCCCTGCTGAATCACAGTGGGGTTCGCGGCGAGAGTGGCTGTCGGCGCGACCGGTGCGGCTGCGGGCGGAGGTGGTGGCGTCACTTTGGCTGCCTTCTTGTGGCATCCTGCTAGCGACAACACGACCGCAAGAGAGGCTAGTAATACAAATGTCTTTCTTCTTTTCTGGTTCATATTATTTAGTCCTTATCCTTTCGTCTGTCTCACTAGAAGAAATGTTGAGTTCGCTTGAAGCAAAAGACTTGGTTGACAACCTCCGTCGAGCATGTGTAGAAGAAATGGCCAACCAGAACGATATGCGTCCGGTGACTGTGGCGGAGATTGACGGTTCCAGAACGATAGGGTGAGAAAAATCAGCAACGGAGGATGGAGTTGTAACGTGGCACGCTGAGCAACTGAAATTCCGCGGTCGGCAGTGATATCCAAGACAGAACCACTTGTGGTGAAATCAGACGAGTTCCCAGAGATTTCAATGCGCCCTGCACGATGGCCATGCGCAAGCGAACCGCTGCTCGCGCTGCCAGAAGTGCGGTAACCGGCCCGTGTACCATGGAATACGAACCCTGCACGGACGGAAAGAGAAAAATCATCAGAACGCAGAGAACTGCCACCACAGCCAGTTCGCACGTGATGCGGCCAGAGAGCATTGAGGTGGGAACATTATATCGTGAGATGCTGACTGCTCAATCTGAATTTAGGGGGGCCGGGTGTTTGTACGAAAGTCCATTCGTCGCCATGGCCTTCTAGGCACTGTGCTGGTGCCCGCAGTTTATCGTTCGCGCGACGGTGTTGGGCGAGAATCTAGCGCGTGATCACCAGCGCGCGTCGCGCCTCGCGAGCTTTATGCGTGTGCAGACTGGTAAGCGCGCATAGGATCTCGCAGCCCTCGCAAGAATTCCCGATGGCGGGCTCCCGCACCTGATGTGTGGAGATCGCGGACCGCAGGCGCGCGGCTGCGCCCTCAACTATTTCGCCTACAATTTCATCAAGTTTCGTCGTACACTTCGCATGTCTCCGGCCTAGCCACTGGCGTTACGGATCGGCTCTGGAGCGTAGAGGACTTGGTTGCCCTCTGGGAATCTTACGAGCAGCGAAGGGCGGAAAGAGCGCCGTAGGTGAAGTGGCTTTTGCGATTGTTGACACTGGCCAGTACTACCGCGTGCGGCATATTATTCCTAGGCCACATGGACACAATATGGGTCGGCCTTGGTTTACTATGCTCTGGAATTCTTTATCGCTACCTCGTGCGGAATATGCGACCAACTTCAAAGTAGTCCACTTCCCTACCGATGATCTGTTTGAAAGCCGCTCCAGTCCACGGACGGCGTGGTCGTTTTCGTGTTCCTCAAGGCATATGCGTAGTAGACCCGCGTATTGCCCGGCCTGATTTCACGGGCGACTCTGAAGTTATTGGCCAAGCTCCACTTTTCTGTTTGCCGACTATCCGGGAGCAATCGGCTCGATTCTGTAACCGCGCACCGACCACTCTCAAAATACCCCGCTCCAAGGCAGGTGTTCTGGCTCGACACGCTCGTGCCAGAGTCGTCATTCGTTGACGGGGTTATACCACTGAGGGGATTTTGCTACACCCCCACACCGAAGGCCAGGCCGGACCCGCGCGCGAGAGGGGCAAGAGCGGGAGTAAGAGTGAGGCGCGGGTGGGGCGGGTGCGTGGGCCGGGGCGCGCCAGGCTAGCGGGGTGGGGCGAGCGGGGCAGAGTGCGCGGCCGCGGCGATGTCCTGCAGTAGGTCGGAGGCCCGCCAGTCGGCGCCGTGATACCACCTGAAGATCTTTCCATCGGGAGAGATGACGGCGGTGCTGAGCGAATGTGTGATCGGACCGCCTTCTTCCTTCTTGTAGGTCAGAGCAAAATAATCGGCAAATTTGGGTAACTCGGCCGGCGGAATCGTAGAGAACTCCCAATGCTTAAAGAGCGCGGAATCTTTGCTTCCGGCGCAGGAGAAGCCGTAGGCGCGGAGAACCCTGGGTGTGTCGTGGGCGGGGTCGAAGCTGATGCTGAGCAGGTGTGTTCTGCCGTAGCGTGCCGGATCGGCGCGGACCTGGCCGTCTATCGCGGCGAACTGATGACTGACGCGCGGGCAGAAGTCGGGGAACGGGCAGCGCGTGTAGATGAGCGTGAGCAACAGGGTCTGGCCACGATACTGATGCAGCGAGATACGCTTGCCGTTCTGGTTGACCAGTTCGAAGTCCGGCACCAGGTCGCCCGGATTCGGGATATGCATGGTCGCGGTGGGTGTGCCAGCGGGAGCTTTCGAGTGCCCGACGACCTTGACGTTCTCCAGCCAGTACTTGTCCGGCTCGACGACGACATCGGCGGTGATGGAATCGCCGGGCTGCAGTTGGTCCAGCGTGGCCGGAGGCTTGATGGTGTAGGGCATGATCATCGCGTCCATGAAGCCGGCAATCGGTTCGTTATCGATGCTGGCTGTGCCGGCGTTCTTGTCCATGGAGATGACCCTGCCCTTGAGGGAATAGCGCTTGGCAGCGGGTTGGCCGGTGGCGGCGCCGGGCTGCGATGGTCCTCGGTTGCAGGCGACAGAGAAAGCGAGCAGGGCGCACAGGCAGAACAGGGCAAGACGTGGCGGCGAATTGAGTGGGCGGTTCATATCCGGTCTTCTTTCATTATCTCCGACCATTGTCTCTGACTTCAGTAGTGTAGCCTCGATCCGTGAGCGAAAACGCCAGGGTGGACTCCGCGTGTCCGAGATCATGTTTCGAAAAATTCGGATGCCGCTCAAGGCCGCGCTAGCTGTGATACCTTGCGCGGTTTCAAAACGCTCTGCCTCATATCCCGTCAATTCACGCTAGGCCGGGACGAGCTTCATTTCTCCGTTCAGGTTTTTCCGCGCCAGCCGCAGGCGGCTTGAACTCGATGCCCGCCATACAATGGGGGCAGCGGATGATCAAGATCGTGTCGGTCGGCATACGGCGCTCCTGCACACGAGCAATACAGAAACGCACGCAGGATTCCAAAAATTTAACCCTTCGCAGGAAAGTAGCAGGATGCAGCACTCGCTATTGTAGTCCTACGGTACAGGAGGAATTTCCACGGCGATTTGGCTGCTGATCGCTTATCATGAATTCGACAACTTTCTGAGTTGTTTTGGGCTGCGTGACTGACTGGCAACAGGAAACTCGCGGCCTATTTTGTTGGCTGCTGTCTTTGCCCACGACCGTCCCGCAGCGCGAATCGGGTCTGTTCGTCTATCCGTGCTCGGAATGGCGTGAGTCGCGGGCAGGATGCCTGATGTGAATGATCTCAACCCCAACTAGCCCATCATGCGCAGGAAGCCTATATCGGACGCCAATATTCAACGTGCATATCGCGTTAGAATCACGCTCTTCCTGATCGTTGCTTTCCTGCTCGTTCTTCTTCTGATCTGCCTTTCCCAAGGACTTCAGACTCTCAACGCATTAGGGCAAGTAGAACGGGAGCGGGATCAATGGCAGCGTCCCGCTGACGTTATTCAGGCGCTGAACCTCAGGGAGGGTGGTGCCGTCGTCGATCTCGGCTCTGGAGTGGGGTACTTCGCACTGAAGCTTTCTCCTGTGGTCGGCAAGCGCGGCAGGGTTATGGCAGTGGATATTCTCAGGGAGCCGTTGGCGTTCTTGTGGGTCAGATCATTCCTGCGAAACCAGCACAACATTGACGTCATACGTGGATACCCCGATGACCCACGGCTCCCAACTGGCGTGGCAGACGGGGTGCTGGTAGCGAACACTTATCATGAGTTGGCCCGGCCAAAGCCGATCCTCTATCATTTGTTCCAATCCTTGAAGCCGGGCGGCCGACTGGTCATCGTAGACCATGGTCCACGATCCGCTGGCGGGGAGTCTCGTGAGATCGAGGGGCAGCATCACGAACTACGGCCAGAGCTGGTTGAACCTGAAGTTCGCCAAGCAGGTTTCGAGATTATCAGTCGCCAAGATCGTTTCATAGACCAGCCGAATGATGACCACGTTTGGTGGCTCATTGTCGCCCGGAAACCATGAATACAAACGACTGCGGGGGGCAACGCTGGAAGTCGAGACGATTTCTTGGTGGAAGCGTATGATGCTTCTGTTCGCTAAGCTAGAAACTTTGGTTTTGGAGGAGAATTCAGATGAAAACGATCCATCGGGTCACTGTTTTCGTGCTGTGTCTCACGCCTCTGTTATTAGCTCCCGTGTTGTTCGCGCAGAGCCCATTCGATGGTACATGGCACACCAACATGGACCAAGCCAAGCTGTCGCCCAAACCAATCGTCTTTGCTGTGCAAGGCGGTATGTACGACTGTTCCAGTTGTGTTCCGAAGGTCAACGTCAAGGCCGATGGACAGCCACAGTCCGTCGCCGGCCAGACGTATGACATGATCGGCGTGCATGTAATCGATGCCAGCTCGGTGCAGTTCATGACCAAGAAGAACGGCAAGCCCGACTTCGAGCAGACTCGGACCGTATCGGCTGACGGCAACACGCTGACGGTGAAAACGACCAGCCACCCGCCAGAAAGCAATCAAGCGGTGACCTCGGAAGTGATCGCCACGCGAATAGGGAAAGCTCCTGCTGGCGCGAATGGGACTTCTGGCTCGTGGCGACTCGACAAGGTTAACGAGAGTGAAAATGGCCTCACGACAACTTACAAAAGCAAGGGCGATGAGCTAACCATGTCCATGCCCACAGGCGAAAGCTACACTGCGAAGCTGGACGGCAAAGACTACCCCTGCAAGGGAGCATATTCCTACAATTCTGTCTCGCTGAAGCGCATCAACGACCGCACAATCGAGGAGACGGACAAGCGCGACGGCAAGGTGGTCGAGGTGTCGAAAATTACCGTCTCTCCTGATGGCAAGACCATGACAGTGGTCGCAACGAATAAGCTGACCGACCGGACATCGACGTATGTCGCCCAGAAGCAGTAGAGCAGGGTTTTCCCGGCTCGTAGAGAACGAGAATGCCTGAACGGACCCGGAGGTGACAACAGAAACGCCCCACCCTAGTTCAGCACAAAAGCACCCCATGACTCATTCAGTCATGGGGTGCTTTCGTTGAACAGCCCTCCCCCAAAAAACTTCTCACAATCACGCTATCTCACAGTCCCCGCTACAAAAAGAGTCGATCCTGAATCGATGCGACTTCCACGGGTGAGGAGCACTCCTCGTCGTCGTTCGCCTAGGAAGGTTCTATGCGTCGATCAATCGAGAAAGGCCCACTTCCGACTAAGAGGAGAAATACCAAGCCGAGAAGCATACAGTAGTCTGTCCGTGCTTCATGTGCCATGCTCCAAAAGCCCACCGTAGACAACATTGGAATCTTGGTCGTGATTATGGCAACGCTGATGTCGATCATCAGTGGAATCGCGGCCAGTCGTGTCACCAAACCGACAATCAAGAGCGTGCCGCAGACTATTTCAACAACGCCTACAAAGGGTGCGAAGAACTGCGGAGCCGGAATGCCGATTTTTGTGAAGCGTCCCACACCGAGGGCCGCAGGGAAGAGAAACTTCTGAATGCCTTCTGACAAGAAAACGGCACCCACCAGCAAGCGGATAAGAATAGTGGCACGCGGACCGTTTGTGCTGAACAAGAGGTTTGGCATGACTACCTCAGGCATACTTCATCAGAGCCCTGAAGCCAAAGTCCACCTGCGACGAGCCCCGCCAACCCACCAACCGCTCTTGAGGACTGCCGGAAGCTATGCCGCTGCTGCGTTCGCCTGCGTGCCCTTTATCTCGCACTCGGCCTGAAGCCAATCGTCCAGCTCGTGACCGTCTGTCCTTCCGCGCTGCTCGTAAAGTTCGTAGGCACGTTGCTGAATCTGCTGCTCAATCGGGATCAGGACGGGCGGCTCATCCAACTTCGGTGTTGTTGATGGCTTTGGTTTCATGGGGGAATACCTCGCCCTATTAGCTTCGCCCGAAATCGTCTTCTCGTCAGTGATGGCGGTCACCCTTTCGATGTTGAGGGGAATTGCTCTCTTACCTCACGGTGTGACGCACGGGGGTTGCCCAAGGCGCCGCCACGCTCGCGGACGTTCTCTTCTCGGGCTACCCCGAAGTGAATAATGCAGACATAAGGGAAATTTGTCACGGTGAGCCGTAAGGAACGCGTGTACGTTCTCTCCCGACACTGTGCAATAGGGATCAGTTTCTGTGTTCGTGCGCTGTCATAATTCCAAGCGGGACTTCGCTTGATGGTCTGAGAACGACGGCAAGTCCCGGAGGAGACGAAGAAATGTCCAAAGTAAATTCAGTTGTTGCGATATATCGCACGCATACGGAAGCGGATCAAGCAGTGAAGGAGCTTCAGCGTGGCGGAGTCGACATGCACAAGTTATCGATCGTTGGGAAGGGCTACCACACAGACGAGCAGGTGGTGGGCTACTACAATACCGGCGACCGCATGAAATATTGGGGCAAAGTTGGCGCGTTCTGGGGAGGTTTCTGGGGACTCTTGTTCGGTTCTGCTTTTTTCATGATCCCGGGTTTCGGCCCAATCTTAGCGGCGGGACCGATAGTTGCATGGATCGTGGCAGCGCTGGAAGGCGCGGTGGAGGTGGGAGTATTGGGTGCTCTGGGAGCTGGCCTCTACAGCATAGGAATTCCTAAGGACAGCATTGTGAAGTACGAAACCGCACTCAAGACAGATCAATTCCTGCTCATCGCCCACGGGACCGCTGCAGAGGTGGCCAAGGCGAAGGACATCATCGAGACTACCCATCCCGCCGAATTGGGAATGCACTCAGGCGAAGCGGTAGCGGTAGCCGCTTAGCTTTCCCGCGAATTGTATGGGCAAAGCTGTATCGAGAGGCCTTGCCCATTGGTATACGAAGTCGACCGACCGCCGAGGGCGCGATGGGGCAGAATTCGCGGCGGGTCGGCCCAGAAGAAGCACATGACAGGCAAATCGCAACCCGGGAAAGCACAATCCGTACCAGTGGTCGAGGCCGACATCCTCGACAAAATGAATGAAACCGATGCGTCGATCGCTCAGCGTGCCTATGAAATCTATGAGTCTCGCGGCGGCGGGCACGGTGCTGACCAGGAGGACTGGTTCACAGCGGAACAAGAGGTTCTGCACCCGCTTGCGATCGAACGCTATGTGACCGACAGTGCATTGCGATTAACAGCGCAAGTGCCGGGCTTTGCTGCGAAAGACTTGGAAGTGGCCATTGGGCATCGACGGGCCGTTATTTGTGGTGTCCACTTAGATCCAAGTCAGCCAGCAGAAACCTGTCGTAAGCGCACAAAAGTTATGCGAATTGTCGAGCTCCCCTTTGATGTCGATCCAGCATTGGCAAGGGCAACACTCCAGAGCGGAAAGTTGCAGGTCGTATTGCCGCGCTCCCGGTAGGCGAGTCTTTTCAGACAGTACGGGAAAAGCTGTTCGACAAGTTGATGGAGACTTTGGCACAAAGGTCGCCACAGTCTGACGAGAAGGTTCATGGAAGTAAGTCCTTGTGCAGGAAAACCGGCCGAATCATCGATGCTGGTGAACGTACCCAAGCTTGTCACGGCCTACTATACGGAGGTGCCTGACCCTTCCGTGCCGGAACAAAGGGTTGCCTTCGGCACTTCAGGACATCGTGGTTCCGCATTCGAAAACTCTTTCAATGAATGGCATATCCTTGCCATTAGCCAGGCCATTTGCCTGTACCGGGAGCAGAAGAAGATCGATGGCCCGCTGTTTCTCGGCATGGACACGCATGCGCTCTCGGTGCCGGCTCTTGCGAGTGCGCTTGAGGTACTGGCGGCCAACGGAGTGGAAGTCATGTTGGCGAAGGGCGATGAATACACTCCGACCCCTGCCGTTTCCCACGCGATTCTCACATACAATCGCGGACGCAAGACAGGACTCGCCGACGGCATCGTCATCACGCCGTCACACAATCCGCCACATGACGGCGGGTTCAAATACAATCCCCCCAACGGCGGGCCGGCCGAATCCACGGTCACCGCCTGGATCGAGGTGAAGGCCAACGAGTTTCTCGAGAATGGCCTTCTGGGTTTGAAAAGGATTCCTTTCGAGAAAGCTCTTCGTGCCCTCACCACGCACCGGCACGACTATCTCAACGCTTACATTGCTGATCTCGCCAACGTGCTCGACATGGACGCCATTCGCGGCGCGAAGATCAGCATGGGAGTCGATCCGCTCGGCGGTGCCGGGGTCCACTACTGGGGGCTGATTGCCGAGCGCTACGGGTTGAACCTCACGGTCGTGAACGAGTCCGTCGACCCGACGTTCCGCTTTATGACTGTGGATTGGGACGGCCAGATCCGCATGGACCCATCCTCACCCTATGCGATGCAGAGGTTAATCGGCCTGAAGAATCGCTTCGAGATCGCCTTCGCCTGCGATACCGACCATGACCGGCACGGAATCGTCGCCCGAAGCGCGGGATTGCTGCCCCCCAACCATTACCTTTCCGTCGCCATCTTCTACCTCTTCCAACACCGGCCGAAGTGGCGCAAGGAAGCGGCGATCGGCAAGACGGTGGTGAGCAGCCAGATGATTGATCGCGTCACCGCGAAGCTTGGCCGGAAGCTCTACGAAGTACCGGTGGGCTTCAAGTGGTTCGTTGATGGCTTGCTCGACGGTTCGCTTGGCTTCGGTGGCGAAGAGAGCGCAGGGGCGTCGTTCGTCCGTCTGGATGGCAGTGTGTGGACGACGGACAAAGATGGAATTGTCCCGGCTTTGCTGGCGGCGGAGATCACAGCCCGGATGGGCCGCGATCCTGGCGAGATCTACCGCGAACTCACGCGCGAATTCGGTGAGCCAGTTTACGACCGCGTGGAGGCGCCTGCTACACCGGAACAAAAAGAGATTTTGGAAAAACTCTCGCCGCAGCAGGTCCGGTCCACCGAGCTGGCGGGGGAAAAAGTTCAGGTTGTCCTCACCCACGCGCCAGGCAACGGCGCCTCCATCGGCGGGTTGAAGGTGGCGGCGGAGAGCGGATGGTTCGCGGCGCGTCCGTCAGGGACCGAGAATATCTACAAGATCTATGCCGAGAGCTTCCGTGGAGCGGATCATCTGCGCCGAATCCTGGAGGAAGCCCAGACGATTGTCAGCGATGCTTTGGCGGCGTCGGATCCGAGAGAGAAATCATGAGCGACCAAACCCGCGTCAGCCACCCGATCTACAACCTTCTACCCACCGAAATTGAAGGATTCGATTCCCTGGCGGAACTCGCCTTGGATATGCATTGGTCGTGGAATCATGCCACCGACGAAGTGTGGCGCCAGCTTGATCCCGAACTGTGGGCGATCACGCATAACCCCTGGGTCGTCCTGCAGACGGTCTCGCGCGACCAGATCGAGCGCGTGCTAGCCGATCCTGCCTTCCGTAAGAACGTTGATGACCTGCTGCGATCCAAGCGCCAGGCGGCGGAGAGGCCGGCATGGTTTCAGCAAAAGCATCCGCAATCCCCCTTGACCTGTGTCGCGTATTTCAGCATGGAATTTATGTTGAGCGAAGCTTTGCCTATCTACTCGGGCGGGCTTGGTAATGTGGCCGGTGATCAACTCAAAGCCGCCAGCGATCTGGGTGTGCCGGTGGCCGGCGTGGGGCTGCTCTACCAGCAGGGCTATTTTCGCCAGGTGATCGACAAGAACGGAGAGCAACAGGCTCTTTACCCGTACAACGATCCCGGACAGTTGCCGATCACGCCGTTGCGCCAACCAAACGGCGAGTGGTTGCGGTTGGAGATTGCGTTGCCTGGATACTCGGTCTGGCTGCGCGCCTGGCAGGTCCAGGTCGGCAGAGTGAAGCTTTACCTGTTGGACAGCAACGACGCGGCGAACTTTCCCGCTCATCGAGGGATTACGAGCGAGCTCTATGGGGGCGGACCGGAGTTGCGCCTGACGCAAGAACTGCTTCTCGGGATCGGCGGATGGCGGTTGCTCCGCGCGCTCGGGGTCCAACCGGAGGTCTGTCACCTGAATGAAGGGCATGCGGCCTTCGCCGTGTTGGAACGCGCCCGCAGTTTCATGCAAGAGACCGCGCAACCCTTCGAAGTGGCACTCGCCACGACTCGAGTCGGCAATCTCTTCACCACGCACACAGCAGTGACCGCCGGCTTTGACCGTTTCACTCCCGCCCTCATCGAACAATACCTCGGAGGGTATGCCGAGCAGAAGCTCGGCATAGCACTCCACGATCTGCTGGCGCTGGGCCGCCAGAACTCGAACGACTCATCGGAAAGTTTCAACATGGCCTATCTGGCGGTCCGCGGGAGCGGGGCGGTGAATGGCGTGAGTCGCTTGCACGGGAAGGTGAGCCGGCACATTTTTCTGCCTCTGTTTCCGCACTGGCCCGAGGGAGAGATCCCAGTCGGGCACGTGACCAACGGAGTCCATATGCCAACCTGGGACTCGGCTCCGGCCGACGATTTGTGGACGGGAGCCTGTGGCAAGGGGCGTTGGCTGGGGACAACGGAAAACCTGGAGCAGGACGTTCGCCGTGCCTCCGACACCACGCTCTGGAAATTCCGCACCGCCGCCAGTGAGTCTCTTGTTGAATACGCTCGCGAACGACTATCCCGACAACTGGCTGCCTCAGGCGCTTCGGCCGAGGCGGTCGACGGTGCGAAGCATCTCTTTGATCCCAACGCATTGACACTGGGCTTTGCGCGCCGCTTCGCGACCTACAAGAGACCTAACTTGCTGCTGCGCGACCCGCAGCGACTGCTTCGTTTGTTGACTAATTCTCAGTGCCCGGTGCAACTCATCATCGCAGGCAAGGCCCATCCGGAGGACCGGGGGGGGCAGGCCTTGATCCATGAATGGATAAATTTCATCCGCCAGCCAGAGACCCGACCCCACATCGTCTTCCTGAGCGACTACGACATGCTTCTGACCGAACGCCTGGTGCAGGGCGTAGATGTCTGGATCAACACACCACGCCGGCCCTGGGAGGCTTGCGGGACGAGCGGCATGAAGGTGCTCGTCAATGGAGGCATCAACCTATCCGAGTTGGATGGCTGGTGGGCGGAAGCCTACACGCCCGAAGTCGGGTGGGCGTTGGGGGATGGCCAGGAGCATGGCGACGATCCCGCTTGGGACGCTGTCGAAGCCGACGCGCTCTACGACTTGCTCGAGCGGGAGGTGATCCCGGAGTTTTATACCCGAGACCAGAACGGCATTCCCACCGCATGGGTTAAGCGGATGCGGGAAAGCATGGCGCGACTGACACCGCGCTTCTCCGCCGACCGCGCGGTGCGCGAATACACCGAGCAACACTACCTTCCGGCTGCAGCCTCCTACCGTGACCGCGCGGCGAACAAAGGTGCAGTGGGCAGGCAGGTGGTCGATTGGCAGCATGCGCTGGATCAGAAGTGGGGCTCGTTGCGCTTCGGAGACTTGCGGGTCGAAACCAACGAAGATCACCACGTGTTTGAAGTCGAAATCTTTCTGAAGGATCTCGACCCGAATGCGGTGCGAGCTGAGCTTTATGCGGACGGAATCAACGGCGGCGATCCCGTACGGCAGGAAATGAAGTGGGCTCGACAGCTTCCTGGCCCATCCAACGGCTGCGTCTACCACGCGACGATATCCGCTGCACGCCCAGCGAACGACTACACGGCGAGAGTGACGCCGCACTGCGACGGCGTTGCGGTCCCACTGGAAGACTCTCGAATCCTATGGCAACGATGATGAAAACGCCGCAACGCGAGTTGCACGATTACATCTCGGAAAGCTCCGAGCACGCTGACGTTCGGGCGGGCTCTCCTCTGCCTTTGGGAATCCAGGAAAGGGGAGGAGGAGTTAATTTCGCCATTTTCAGCCGCTACGCCAGCCGCGCTCGACTAGAGTTGTTCGACCATCCCGAAGACGCAGCGCCCGCCCGAGTGATCGATCTGGATTCAGCGCGCAATCGCACCGGCGACGTATGGCACGTTTGGGTGGAGGGGATCGGTCCCGGTCAACTCTATGCTTACCGCGTGGATGGTCCTTACGAACCGAGCGAAGGACATCGTTTTAATTTCAACCGGCTTCTCCTTGATCCCTTCGCTACTGCGATTTCGCAGCCGCCGCCGTGGGATTTTGCCTCGGCACGTGGATACGACCCGTCGGCGCCAGAGCAAGATTTGGCTATATCGAAGCTGGACAATTCCAGGTCGATGCCGAAATGCGTATTTGTCAACGAGCCCTTCGAGTGGCACGGAGACCGGCCACCCCGGCATCCGTGGTCGAAGACCGTCATTTACGAAACGCATGTTCGCGGCTTTACCATTCACCCCAAGTCGGGCGTGGACCATCCGGGAACCTACCGAGGCCTGATGGAGAAGATTTCCTATCTCAAAACCCTGGGAGTGACCGCTGTGGAACTGATGCCCGTGCAGGAGTTCAATGAAACTCCTGTCACGCGCAGGAATCCGCAGACAAGTCAACCGCTCAGGAATTACTGGGGCTACGATCCCGTGGCCTTCTTTGCGCCCAAAGCTTCCTATAGCAGTTCGGGAGGTTTGGGCCAGCAGAAGCTGGAGTTCAAGGAAATGGTCCGGGCCTTTCACAATGCCGGCATCGAAGTGATTCTGGACGTGGTGTTCAATCACACGGCGGAGGGAGACGAACTGGGGCCGACGCTCTGTTTCCGTGGGATGGATAACGTGATCTTCTACACGTTGGCGCGCGACAAACGTTACTACAAGGACTACACGGGGACCGGCAACACCATCAACGCCAACCATCCCGTGGTGCGGGACCACATCTTGGCCGCGCTCCGTCATTGGATGGTCGAGATGCATGTAGATGGATTCCGGTTTGACTTGGCGTCGGTTCTCGGCCGGGACGGCACCGGCAAGCTGCTAGCCAATGCCCCGCTTCTCGAGCGCATCGCCGAGGACCCGATCTTAAGAGACGTGAAGATCATCGCCGAGGCGTGGGACGCCGCCGGTGCATACGAGGTGGGTAGTTTTTCAGAGCGGCGCTGGGCGGAGTGGAACGGCCGGTACCGGGACGATGTCCGGCGTTTCTGGCGCGGCGATGATGGGATGCTCGGTTTATTTGCCAGCCGCATCTGCGGCAGTGCCGACATCTACACCAAGTCGGGCAAAGGTCCCGAGGGCAGCATCAATTTCGTCACCTGCCACGACGGCTTCACTCTGAACGACCTGGTGAGCTATCGCTACAAACACAATGAAGCCAACGGAGAAAACAACCATGACGGGACCGACGCCAACTTCAGCGAGAACTATGGCGCTGAAGGCGAGACGACGGACGCTGGGATCGAGACCTTGCGGAAACGCCAGATCAAGAACTTCCTCCTGACCCTGCTGATTTCGCGCGGGGTGCCGATGCTGCTCGGCGGTGATGAATTTCGCCGCACGCAAGGCGGCAACAACAACGCCTACTGCCAGGACAACGAGACCAGTTGGTGTGACTGGAGCCAACTGGAGAAGCACCAGGAAATGTACCGCTTCACCCGCGGCATGACTGCCTTTCGTCGAGCGCATTCGATTCTGAGTGAGGAGCAGTTCTACACGGACGCCGAGATCCGTTGGTTCAGCCCGCACGGTGGCCGGCCCCACTGGACTGACCCGAAAGAAAAGCAACTCGCCTGTCTGATCCATGAAGATGAGCGGCGCGCACTTTGCCTGACGTTCAATGCCGGCGCCGATGCGGTCGATTTCGATTTGCCCCCCGTGTTGCCGGGGACTCGGTGGCATCTGGCCGCTGACACCTCTCGCGAAGCGCCACAAGATCTGTTTGATGCGGGCGAGGAACCGCTTTGGGAAAATCCACAAACTTACCGCCTGAACCCCCGATCCAGCGCCATACTTCTGGCTCGAGGAACGAACGGTCAAAGGTGGCAGACGGCGTTGACGGAGGCCAAATGAAAAGAACGATCCCGATCACGACATTGTTTCTGGACATCGGCGGTGTCCTGCTCACCGACGGTTGGGATCATCATGCCCGCAGACGCGCGGCGACGAACTTCAAGCTGGATTTGGCCGAGATGGAGGATCGGCATCACCTGACCTTCGACACCTACGAGGAGGGAAAACTCACGCTGGAAGAATACTTAGGTCGGGTGGTCTTCTACCAGAAGCGACCGTTCACCCGGGCTCAGTTTCGGCGCTTCATGTTCGCGCAATCGAAACCTTACCCCAAGATGATCGAGCTGGTCGCTCAGCTCAAGGCCCGGCACGGGCTGAAAATCGCCGTGGTCAGCAACGAAGCACGGGAATTAAATGCTTACCGGATTCAAAAATTCAAGCTCGACGGGTTTGTGGATTCCTTTATTTCCTCCTGCTTTGTTCACGTCCGCAAGCCCGACGCGGACATCTTTCGGCTTGCGCTGGACATCGCCCAGGCGCCAGCGCGGCAGGTGGTCTATATCGAAAACACCCCGATGTTCGTCCGGATCGCGGAAGGTCTGGGGATTCGAAGCATTCTTCACACCGATTATACGTCCACCTGCGCGCAACTGGCTTCGTTCGGGTTGCAGAATGACGAAGGAATCATCGATGACACCAGTTAACCCGCGCATCCTGACGATCAATGGCGGCTCGTCGAGCATCAAGTTTGCGCTCTTCGAGGCCGGTGACTCGCTGCGACGGATTCTGGAGGGCGGGATTGAGCGGATTGGACTGCCGGAGGCCACCTTGCGGGTGAAAGGCTTGGATCAGGCGGACAACTTTTCGCGGTTAGTGTCGGCGCCGGATCACACGGCGGCGGTAGGCGCTCTGATGGATTGGATCGAGGAACGCATCGGGCGTGACGCATTGACCGCAGTGGGGCATCGCGTCGTGCATGGCGGACCGAAGTATTACAAGCCGCAGCGAATCACTGCGGAAATGGTTACGGAGTTGAAGCTCCTCAGTCCGTTCGATCCTGACCATCTACCGGAGGAGATCCTGTTGACCGAAGCGTTTCATCGCCGATTTCCTGACCTGCCCCAAGTGGCGTGTTTTGACACGGCTTTTCACCATGATCTGCCGCGCGTGGCGCAGCTGCTGCCGATCCCGCGCCGCTACGAAGCTCAAGGCGTGCGGCGGTATGGGTTCCACGGGTTGTCGTATGCGTTTCTACTGGAAGAACTGACCCGTCTGGCCGGATCGGAAGCTGCACAAGGCCGGGTCATCCTCGCCCACCTCGGCAATGGCGCGAGCCTAGCGGCGGTGCGTGACGGCAAATCCGTGGACACGAGCATGAGTTTTACCCCAACTGCCGGGGTGCCGATGAGCACCCGCTCCGGCGATCTCGATCCCGGACTGGTTTGGTATCTGGCGCACACTGAAAAAATTAGCGCGAAGCAATTCAACGAAATGGTCAATTTCCAGTCCGGGCTGCTCGCGATATCCGAAACCAGTTCCGACATGCGTGACTTGCTCGACCGTGAAACGGAGGACGTGCGGGCGGCTGAAGCGGTCGCGCTGTTTTGCTACCAGGTCAAGAAATGGATCGGCGCATTCGCGGCGGCGTTGGGTGGACTGGACACGCTGGTGTTCGCTGGCGGCATCGGAGAGAATGCGCCTCCGGTCCGCGCCCGGATTTGCGATGGGCTGGGGTTTCTTGGAATCGAACTCGAAGAAAAGCGAAATGCGGCGAATGAGAGCGTGATTTCCGCGGCGGCCAGCCGGGTTGCGGTCCGCGTCATTCGCACGGACGAAGAACGCATGATAGCCAAAACGGTTTGCCGCGTCTTGGGTCTTACAGTTGAAAAGGAACATGATCATGAAAAAGGGCTCACTGTCATGAAGTGAACAAATGGAGTTCAAGGAGAACTCCGCCGTGGAAACGGACAAGAGATAAAACGGACAAGCTGTTGTCGCCCGATCTGCTACTTCAAATGACGCTCCTGCCTCCGCTCACGGTCTGGATTGACCACGGGTGGACCGGCCGCAGCGCAACGAAGGGGATTTTATGATGAACCATCCTTACGGATGGATGGGTGGAGGGATGTGGATTTGGACAGTCGGCGTACTGGTGGTGGTCCTGCTGGTCGTCGTAATTAGGCTATCCAATAAATAATCATGCGTTCGCGACCCGCCTGCGAAGTGAACTGTTAAGGATGAAAGGAAACCAATGCTGGTCAAAGTATCCACGGACAAAACCGTGAGTGAAGCTGCGGCTGCCTTGCAGGCTGCCGTCCAGGCCAATCACTTTGGCGTCATGCAGGTTCACAACCTCAAAGAGACCATGGCGAAGAAGGGCGTGGAGTTCGAACGTGAATGTCTGATCTTCGAGGTCTGTCAGCCGCAACAAGCGAAGAAGGTCCTTGACCAAAACATGAGCATCTCCACCGCACTGCCATGCCGGATCTCCATTTACGAGGAGGATGGTAAAACCATTCTGGCCACTTTGAAGCCAACTGTTCTTCTGGCGATGTTCAACGCGCCGCAACTTGAAGGCGTGGCGCATGAAGTGGAGGACACGATTGTGAAAATCATGAAGGAGGCGGCATCAGACTGATCGGCTGGCACGTGGCGCGCCAATCGTTTGATTCCCGTCATTATCGAGCGTTCCAGGCCTTGGCTGAAAAAAGGAAAATTGAACCATGAAGACAAAAACTCCTTTCCCGGAACTGCTCCACAAGATGAACGCCCACTGGCGCGCCGCCAACTATCTGTCGCTTGGCCAGATTTATATTTACGACAATCCACTGCTGAAGCGGCTGCTGACTTCAACGGATCACTTCACGGAAGGCGAACCGTCCATTCTTACCAGGAGCAGACGATAATGCTGGTCACTCCCGAGAGCAACCGGCGAAACCGCAATCATGCCTTCGCCCTGGCTGGCGCGACGGCAGTGACGTCCGTGGTTGCGGGCTGGTTTTACCATCCTGTTCTTCTCTCTCTGGGTCTCTCCCCGTTCATCTATTGGTTGGTTCGATGGCGATGCGTACGGCGGTTGAGGATTATGGAACAACCGTTCCCCGCTTCGTGGGAACAGGTGCTTCAGTCTCACGTCACCTTTTTTCGAGCGTTGCCGCTCCATGAGAAAGAACGATTTCGACAGCTTGTCAAAGTTTTCCTGGATGAGGTCCGGATCACTGGCATCCAGACCGAGGTCGATGACACCATTCGGGTTTTAGTAGCCGCCAGTGCGGCGATCCCTATCTTCGGATTCCACGATTGGGAATACCATCGCCTGGGTGAAGTGCTCGTCTACCCCAACTCATTCGGAGAGGAGTATCAAACAACCGGAAATGCCGACGAGAACATTCTTGGCATGGTTGGACTGAAGCAAGTACGTGGTGTGATGATTCTGTCCAAACCGTCTCTCCTCGCGGGGTTCGATACTGCGTCCACCAGGGACAATGTGGGTATCCATGAGTTCGCGCATCTGGTGGAGCTAGAAGAGGCCGAAAACGGTCTGCCCCCCGAGGTTCCCTGGCAAGCAGTTAAGCATTGGGTGCAGTACGTCGCACGGGAGCTTTCCCATCCTTCCGCGAATCGTTCCTACATCCGCGATTACGCATACACGAACGAACATGAATTCTTTGCGGTGCTAGCGGAGTATTTCTTCAAGTCGCCGGACTTGCTCGAAAAGAATGATCCTCAATTGTATGGGATGCTCCAGGAGATGTTCCATCAGGACACAGCATCCCTGATGAAACTGACGTTCTCGCGCCGCCCGAGATACGGTCGGAACGCACCTTGTCCATGCGGGAGCGGGAAGAAGTACAAGCATTGCTGTCTGTTGAAGGCTGTTGAAACGAGAACGGCAAATGCGATTGACAGACAGTCCTCGGCCTTGGCCGAAAAGCAGGAGCATTAAATCATGACCACAGAAACTCTTTCCCCGGAACTGCTTCACAAGATGGACGCCTACTGGCGCGCCGCCAACTATCTGTCGGTCGGCCAGATTTATCTCTACGACAATCCGCTTCTGAAGAGGCCGCTGACGCTCGCGGATGTGAAGCACATGCTGCTGGGACACTGGGGCACGACCCCCGGGCAGAACTTTATATATGTGCACTTGAACCGGGTCATCAAAAAATACGACCTCGATATGATTTACGTCTCCGGCCCCGGACACGGCGGCCCGGCCGTTGTGGGCAACACTTACCTCGAAGGTACTTACAGCGAGATCTATCCCAACATCAGCCAGGATGAGGCAGGGCTTCGGAAGCTCTTTATTCAGTTTTCGTTTCCCGGAGGAATTCCCAGCCACGCATCGCCGGAGTGCCCGGGCTCGATCCACGAAGGCGGCGAACTGGGCTATTCGCTCAGCCATTCCTTCGGGGCGGTGTTCGACAATCCCGATCTCGTCGTCGCTTGCGTCGTCGGCGATGGCGAGGCGGAAACCGGACCGCTGGCCACGGCGTGGCATTCCAATAAGTTTCTGGACCCAGTTACCGACGGAGCGGTGCTGCCGATCCTGCATCTCAACGGCTACAAGATCAGCAACCCGACCGTCCTGGCCCGCATCGAGCATGAGGAATTGGAGCAATTTCTACGGGGCTGCGGCTGGACGCCCCATTTTGTGGAAGGCGATGAGCCGGAAAAGATGCATGAACTCATGGCCACCACTTTGGAAAAGGCCATCAAGGATATCCGGCAAATCCAAAAGAATGCACGGAACAGGAACGACACCACTCGGCCGCGCTGGCCGATGATCGTCCTCAATTCACCCAAGGGCTGGACAGGGCCGAAGATGGTCGATGGCCTGCAAGTTGAAGGCACGTTCCGGTCGCACCAGGTGCCGCTCTCCGACCCGGCCACCCATCCCGAACACCTCAAGCTGTTGGAAGACTGGCTGAGGAGCTACCGGCCGGAGGAACTCTTCGATGAACAGGGCCGCCTGAAACCGGAACTGGCCGAACTTGCGCCCAAGGGCGAACGACGGATGGGCGCGAATCCCCACGCCAACGGCGGAATTCTGCTCCGCGACCTGCGGATGCCGGATTTCCGCGACTACGCGGTCGACGTGCCCTCGCCGGGGGTGCGCGGCATCGGCGACACGCATGTGCTCGGACGTTTCCTGCGCGATGTGGAGAAGCTGAACGGTGGGCAGCGGAATTTCCGCGTCTTTGGCCCTGACGAGACGCTCTCCAACGGCCTGGAAGCGCTCTTTGAAGTGACCAAACGGCAATGGGACGCCGCGACCGTGCCGAACGACGAATTTCTCGCCCCCTCCGGGCGAGTGATGGAGATGCTCAGCGAGCACCAATGTGAGGGCTGGCTCGAGGGCTACCTGCTCACCGGACGGCATGGACTCTTCAACTGCTACGAGGCCTTTATTCACATCGTCGATTCGATGTTCAACCAGCACGCCAAGTGGTTGAAGGTCACGTCGCACCTGCCATGGCGGCGGAAGATCGCTTCGTTGAACTACCTGCTGGCTTCGCATGTCTGGCGCCAGGACCACAACGGCTTCACCCACCAAGATCCCGGTTTCATCGACCACGTCATGAACAAGAAGGCCGAGATCGTGCGGGTTTACCTTCCGCCGGATGCAAACTGCCTGCTGTCGGTGATGGACCACTGCCTGCGCAGCCGCCATTACGTCAACCTCGTGATCGCGGGCAAACACCCGGCGCCGCAGTGGCTGACGATGGACGCCGCCGTCAAACACTGCACCGAGGGCATCGGCATCTGGCAGTGGGCCAGCAACGACCAGGGCGTTGCGCCCGACGTGGTCATGGCCTGCTGTGGCGACGTGCCCACGCTGGAGACGCTCGCCGCCGTCTCCCTAATGCGCGAGCATCTGCTCGACCTGAAAATCCGGGTGGTCAACGTCGTCGACCTCATGAAGCTGCAGCCGCAAACCGAGCACCCGCACGGGTTGAGCGACATGGATTTCGACGAGATCCTCACCAAGGACAAGCCGGTCATCTTCGCGTTCCATGCCTACCCGTGGTTGATCCACCGGCTGACCTACCGCCGCACCAACCACGACAACATCCACGTCCGCGGCTACAAGGAAGAGGGCACCATCACCACGCCCTTCGACATGACGGTGCTGAACGATCTGGACCGCTTCCACCTCGTGATGGACGCCATCGACCGCGTGCCGCAGACCGGCGAGAAAGGTATCTACCTGAAGCAGCAGCTCAAGGACAAGCTGATCGAGCACAAGCAATACATCGACAAATACGGCGAGGACATGCCGGAAGTCCGGAACTGGAAGTGGAGCACCCCCAAATGAATGCGCAAGAACTTATAGACACCGCGAGGACTCTGGTCGCCGGCGACAAGGGTTTGCTGGCGATGGATGAAAGTAATCCAACCTGCAACAAACGATTTGCCAGATTGGGGATTCCCAGACCGAGGAGGCCCGACGCGTCTATCGGGAGTTGGCAAGGCGAGGGGGCCCAGGTGTTGGCGGCACAGCAAGCTCTGTATCATCGGGCCAACTGCAACCGGGCTGCGCGCCGTGGCGAGTACAATGCCGCGATGGAAAGAACTTAAATATGAAGAAAACAATGACCCTTACTAAACTCGCGGCATGGCAGACTGTTAACGTTATGGCGCGCCCGTCATTGCTGCTCTTAGAAAGAATCTTGCAATGACAAAACAAGAGTTAGGAAGAGCGAAATGAGTTTAGATCCTCACACAGTATTGCGAGTCATTAGAACCAAGGCTCAGGCAAAAGAGAGTTACGACAGAATGAGCCCATTCTATGACTATTTTGCCGGAGTCTTCGAGCAGAAGTATAGAAACCTCGCATTGAAGCGGTTGAATGTCGCAAGGGGCGAAGCAGTTCTCGAGGTTGGTTTTGGAACTGGCCATTGCTTGAAACAAATGGCTGAGGCGGTGGGAGAAGGAGGCAAGGTCTATGGCATTGATCTATCCTCCGGGATGCTTGTTGCCAGCAAACGACGACTGGAAAAGGCCGGGCTTTGGAACAGGGTTGAATTAACTTGTGCTGATGCGATGAAAATGCCGTACACGGACAACAAATTTGACGCTGTTTTCTCGAGCTTTGCGCTTGAGCTTTTCGATTCACCAGAAATCCCAGAGGTGCTTGCCGAAATCAGGCGCGTCTTGAGACCGAAAGGAAGAGTTGGGATTATTAGCATGTCGAAGGAAGACGGGGCTTCGCTGTTAATGAAATTGTACGAGTGGTTGCACCAGAAACTTCCCCAATATGTTGACTGTAGACCAATCTATGTTGAGCAGTCCATAAAGGATGCTGGGTTCGGAATACAATACAAGGAGCGAGTTAGTTTACTGGGATTGCCGGGAGATATTGTTATTGGCACAAAGCCAGCCCCCTCAGTGTGAACTACACTTCGATTGTAATAGTTGCTCACCGACCCCATTGTTTCGCAGAGTTGTTTCATGGGAGTTAGAACCGGTGGCCGTTATTACCGGCTCGTACATAACCGTCCCGGTCAGCAACCGGCTCTGGAAATTTGGCAGGGCGAGGAGGCCCTCGTGTTGGCGGCGCAACAGGCTAGCCAGGTGCAAGCGGGCTGCGTGACAACAAGTATCCCGCAATTCACGAAACCTGCGGCATAGCAAAGACAGATAAGGATACCGATTATGAAACCCAATGGCGATCAGCCCAAAGCTCCCGAATCGAAGCCGGGATCGAAGCCCACTGCGAAGGACGATCTGAAATCCATGCCCCTGCCGGAAGTGGAGAAACAATTGGGGTCATCGCCGGACGGCCTCAGTCAAGCCGAGGCGCAGAAACGGCTGACGCAATATGGGCCTAACGAGATTGAAGAAAAGAAAACCAATCCATTCCTGAAGTTCCTCACCTATTTCTGGGGTCCCATCCCGTGGATGATCGAAGGGGCGGTAATTCTGTCGGGGGTTGTCCGGCACTGGGCGGATTTTTTCATCATCCTCCTTCTGCTCGTTTCCAACGCCGTGGTCGGATTCTGGGAAGAACACCAGGCGGGCAACGCCATCGCCGCTCTGAAGGCCAAGCTGGCAATCAAGGCCAAGGTGAAACGTGATGGGAAGTGGATCACCCCGGCGGCGCGTGAGTTGGTGCCGGGCGACGTCATCCGCGTGCGACTGGGGGACATCGTGCCGGCGGATGCGCGCTTGTTGGACGGCGACCCGGTGGAGGTGGATCAGTCCGCGTTAACCGGGGAATCTTTGCCCGCCACGCGCAAACCTGGCGAGGCAGTATTTTCGGGGTCGATCATCCGGCAGGGCGAAATCGACGCAATGGTGTACGCCACCGGTGAGAACACCTACTTCGGCAAGACGGCGCAACTGGTACAGGAGGCTCATACCGTCAGCCATTTCCAGCGTGCCGTGCTGAAGATTGGCGATTACCTGATCATTCTCGCGGTGACCCTGGTCGTGTTGATACTGGCCGTCGCCCTCTTCCGTGGCGACCCGATCCTGAGCACGTTGGAATTCGCCCTGGTGCTTCTGGTGGCCGCGATCCCCGTGGCGATGCCCACGGTGCTGTCAGTGACTATGGCGGTCGGTGCACGTCTGCTGGCGAAAAAAGAAGCGATTGTGACCCGGTTGTCGGCTATCGAGGAACTAGCTGGCGTGGATGTGCTGTGCTCGGACAAGACCGGCACCCTGACCCAGAACAAGCTGACGTTAGGCGATCCATTCAGCGTGAACGGTATCCCTGCCGACCAAGTCATCCTCGACGCCGCACTAGCTTCGCGTGCGGAAGACAAGGACACCATCGACCTGGCCGTGATCAGCGGCCTGAAGAACGATCAAGCCTTGAAGGGCTATCAGGTGGTCCATTTCCAGCCGTTCGACCCGGTGCATAAGCGCACTGAAGCCACTGTCAAAGCCGCGGACGGAAAACAGTTCCAGGTGGCCAAGGGAGCGCCGCAGGTGATTCTGGAGATGTCGACCAATGCCGGCGAGGTAAAGCCCGCCGTCGAGAAAGCCGTCAATGAATTTGCGGCACGCGGCTTCCGTTCATTGGGCGTGGCCCGGGCAGATCAGGAAGGCAAGTGGCAGTTTGTTGGCGTGTTGCCATTGTTCGATCCGCCACGCGAGCAGGCCAAAGCAACCATCGCGAGCGCCCGGCAGATGGGCGTGAGCGTCAAAATGGTTACCGGCGATCAAATGGCCATCGCTCGAGAAACTGCCCGCCAACTGGGGCTGGGCACGGACATCCTTGATGCCAGCGGATTGGGCGACACGAAGCATCACGAGACGGCGCAGTCGGCGGAGGCCATCGAAAAAGCCGACGGCTTCGCCCAGGTATTCCCCGAACATAAGTTCCACATTGTGGATGTTCTGCAGCAGCGCGGCCACATCGTCGGTATGACCGGCGACGGCGTGAACGACGCTCCCGCACTGAAGAAAGCAGACTGCGGCATCGCCGTTTCCGGCGCGACAGACGTGGCTCGCGCGGCGGCGTCCATCGTGCTGCTGGCGTCCGGCCTATCGGTGATCATCGAGGCGATCAAGGAGAGCCGCCGCATCTTCCAGCGGATGAACAGCTACGCGATTTACCGCATCGCCGAAACGCTGCGCGTGCTGTTTTTCATGACGCTGGCGATCCTGGTGTTTAACTTCTATCCGCTGACTGCAGTGATGATCGTGATGCTGGCGTTACTCAACGACGGAGCCATTCTGTCCATCGCCTATGACAACGTTCATTACAAGGATAAGCCCGAGGCCTGGAACATGCGCCTGGTGCTGGGAATCTCCACCGTGCTGGGCGTCATCGGGGTCGTCTCCGCCTTCGGCTTGTTTTATCTCGGTGAGCGCGTATTTCACCTCGACCGCGCGCACATCCAGACGCTGATGTACCTGAAACTGTCCGTGGCCGGACATTTGACGATTTTCCTGACGCGCACGCGCGGCCCGTTCTGGTCCATCCGCCCGGCGCGGATTCTATGGGTAGCGGTGCTCGGCACGCAAATCGTGGCGACGTTGATTGCGGTTTATGGGCTGTTTATGACACCTCTCGGCTGGGGCTGGGCACTGTTCGTTTGGGGTTATGCTCTGGCTTGGTTCCTCGTGAATGACCGCGTGAAACTGCTCGCCTATCGGATTTTTGACCCTACTGAAGCCCCATTGTTGGCCAAGAAGCCGATCGATCTTACACCGCAGATCGCCACATGGGCCTATCAACTCTACGAGCAGCGAGGCCGCCGCGAAGGCCATGCAGGTCAAGACTGGCTTGAGGCAGAGCGCGAGATTCGGAGAGATCAGGCGGGACATCGCAAGGCTTCGTGAATGCCCTCGTGAGCCCCCGGGAGCGGTGGCCGCACCCACGCAGTTCGTGGCACCGAATGGAGGAACATGAAAATCAGTTCAAAGGGTTTCCGGGTGCGGCCCGGAGAAAAGGTCAAACTCAGAGAGTGGCCGACGATTGTGAAGCCCTCTTGCAAGTCGAAGAAGCGGTATCAAGAACTCCTGGAAGAACATGTTGAGGTTTGCAGTTTCAAACAGCCAAGCGCCGAAGAACTAGAACATGAATTTCTCTGGCGCACGACGTGCCAGCTTCCCGCACGCGGACGGATCGGCATATTCAATCGTTCCTATTATGAGGAAGTGCTGGTCGTTCGGGTGCATCCCGAGATTCTCCGCAGCCAGGGGCTTCCGGAAGAGTTGCGCGACGAGAAAACCATCTGGAAGGAGCGGTATCGTTCCATCGTGGACTTGGAGGAGCATCTCCACCGTAACGGCACCCGGATCATCAAGGTCTTCCTCTATCTGTCGGAGGAAAAGGCCGCTGCCAACAAGGGAGGCGCCTGATGACCGCATTGCGTTCAGACGCGCTGGTGCTCTTCGGTGTGACGGGCGATCTCGCCCACAAGATGATCTTCCCGGCACTCTACGCGATGGCGAAACGAGGCACCCTCAAGGTCCCGGTAATCGGCGTCGCCTTCCCGAAGTGGAGTCTGGCGCGTCTGCGCAAACGCGTGACCGACAGCATAAAGCGATCAGGAGGGATCGATAACAAGCGTGCCTTGCACCATCTTCTGTCCCTGCTCACGTACGTGAGTGGGGATTATAAAGACCAGGGGACGTTCGCGGCGATAAAACGGGCGTTGGGTAGCGCTCGGCGCCCCGCGCACTACCTCGCGATCCCGCCCTCGCTCTTCGAGATGGTGATCAAAGGACTCGGTGCCGCGACCTTGGCCGAGCATGCGCGCGTCATTGTCGAAAAGCCGTTCGGACGTGACTTGGCCTCCGCGCGGGAGCTCAACCACGTCGCGCACTCGGTGTTCCCGGAAGACTCGATCTTCCGCATCGACCACTTCCTCGGGAAGGAGGCGATCATGAATATCCTCTATTTCCGCTTCGCTAATTCTTTCCTGGAGCCCATCTGGAATCGCAACTACGTGGCCAGCGTCCAGATAACCCTATCCGAGGATTTCGGCGTCGGGGAGCGCGGCGCGTTTTACGAAACTGCCGGTTGTCTGCGCGACGTGATCGAGAACCACCTCTTCCAAATCGTCGCGCTACTTGCCATGGAATCGCCGGCCGGTAGGGACTTTGGAGCCGTGCACAACGAGAAAGCCAAGGTCTTTCAAGCCATGCGCCCTCTGAAGCCCGACGACTTGGTGCGCGGCCAGTACGCTGGCTACCGGAAGGAGCCAGACGTGGCGAAGAACTCCGACGTCGAGACTTTCTGCGCCTTGCGGCTTTTCATCGACTCGTGGCGCTGGGAGGGGGTGCCGTGGTACCTGCGCTCCGGCAAATACTTGGCCGATACCGCGACGGAGGTCCTGGTGGAGCTGAAGCCGCCGCCGCAGAGGCTCTTCGCCGACTCAGCGCCGACAACCGGCCCTGCCAACTACCTACGCTTCCGTCTCTCCCCCAACTCGGCCATCGCCCTCGCCGCTCGCGTCAAGCTCCCAGGGAAGGAGTTCGTCGGGGACCAGCGAGAGCTTTACCTATTCGAAGAACAGCTGGGAGAAGAAACGCCTTACGAGCGGCTTTTGGACGACGCCATGACCGGCGATGGAGCGCTATTTACCCGTGAGGACGCGGTTGAGGCCGCCTGGGCAGTGGTCGATCCAGTCCTTAAGACCCACCACCGGGCGCGCCCTTACAAGCGCCGCAGCTGGGGACCGAAAGAGGCTGACGCGATCATCGCTACAGACGGCTCTTGGTACAACCCCCGCCCCAAGGAGGCATCCGGATGATGAGCCTGCCGAAGCCGTGTTTCTGCCGCCCCTGGTTGCAGGCGGCCAGGCCGGGCCACACCAACACCGCACCGTTCTTTCATGAACAGGTCCACGAAGTTTGTTCAGTTGCAAACCCGGAGCGATGTAAACGTCTGTCGGATAGAATGGCAGTGGGATTATGGTGATCAATGAAATGACCCAGAAAGAGTGTGGCGCATTTCTAGCAGCCGCTTCGCTCGGAAGGCTCGGCTGCTCGTTCGATAACCAGCCGTACGTGGTGCCGATATACTTTGTGTACGAGCCTGACTATATTTACGTCCTCTCAACCTTCGGGCAAAAGACCGAATGGATGCGAGCGAATCCCAAGGTCTGTCTGGAAGTTGACGAAATGACGAACCAGTCTCAGTGGATGAGCGTGATTGCCAATGGCCGCTACCAGGAATTGCCCGAGCCCCAATATACCGCCGAGCGGGAACATGCGCGGAGGCTGTTAGGGAAGCGCTACCGGTGGTGGCAAAACGTATTGGGTGAGCGTCAGCTAAGACTGGGCGAGGACTTGATTACTCCGCTCTTCTTCCGCATCCACATTGATTCGATGACGGGCCTTCGCGCCATCGGCGAGTCCGCCGAATCTGGCAAATCGTCGCTGGAATAGACATTTCCAGCAGGGCATCGGTGTTCGTTTTCAACTTCCGCGCAGTTAACTACGGTGATGATCCTCTTCCTATGGTAGACCGAAGATGGTAGAGCTCTTCGTATGCATTTTTCATTACTAGACACTGTCGCTGCGGACCGGGGGCATCCCCACACCATAAGTTTGAAACTGCGCGACATGAACCAACTCTTCAATTCGATGGACCCTTCTCCATTCATTGAAAAGGACCTCGACGACGACGCAGAAGAATTCATCGTGAGCTGGGCCCAAGAATTCTCCCCTAAAGCTCCGATCAAATTGCGCATCTACTTGGACCAGTGGCCGGCCGAAGACCCCAAAGAGTTGATCAGGACGGCCGTCCGCAACCATTTTGATCACCGTGCCAAGATTACTGACCTGGAGTTTAAGCGGCTCCTGAGGCAAGGCCGCACCAGTCTTTTCATCGGGCTGCTGTTCTTGGCTGCATGTCTAATTCTGAGCAAGATGTTGTTGGGTCATGAGGCGGGCACTTGGGCTGCCATCGTGCGGGAGAGCCTCACGATTGCCGGATGGGTCGCCATGTGGCGACCCATGCAGATCTATCTTTACGATTGGTGGCCTCTGCTGCGACGGAGCCGGATTTATGCCAAGCTGAGCCACATGCCCGTGGAATTCGTCCAAAAAGGCAAGAGTTGAGTAGAAGATTTCGCGCGAAGACGAGGCGCTCTTAACTGGCTTTGTGTGCGCGGACTGCATCACTACCAGAGACAAGCGTTTCCGGAGCGACGCGGGTATCGAGTCGAACCCGGGTGGAAAACGAAAGCGCCCCAGACTCATTGAGTCATGGGACGCTCGTTCGAACAGCCCTCCCCCGAAAACTGCTCCATCTCAGGCTAATCGCCTTCGCGGTCACGAGGAATGGCTCCAACGTGCTACGGGGCGCTGGACGGGCCAGCATGATGGACGTTCGGTGTTCATCGCGTGTCCGACGGATGTAACCAGAACCTACGCCTTTTGTGCCTTCCGCATCCCCTCCACCCGCTTCGAGATCATCGCAAATCGCTCCCGGCCGCTCTTACTCTTGTTGATGATCTTTTCTACGGTGGCAAACGCAGCGGGACTCTGCGTTTTCTCACGGATTTCCTTCAGGAACGGGTGCACCTTGCCAAAAACGAACAGCATCTCATTCCCAACCCCTGGCGCAAAAAACAATTCCTCATTCAGCGCGCCATGCAGCACAAACGCGGCCACCATATCCCAGTAACTCGTCACCTGTCGCAGCCATGCGTTCTCCGGGGTACCGACCGCGGATGCCACCTTGATATAGTCGTCAGCGCTCTGCGGCCAGAACTGCGTGGCCACCCAGTTGCGGGCTTTGCGCATCTCCGCTTCCCGGCGGAGATCATACAGTTGAAGAATGAGTTGAGCATCAGCGTGGGTCACCTTCTTGGGCATGGTTCCTCCAAATTATCGTGGGTTGGTGTTGAAAAATGCGAACTGGATCCTCTTGGCCAGGGTTTCCGTTTTGCCATCTGGCCAGCATCGATGGTAGCTCCAACCACCTCCGTTGGAGCGTTTTTTCATCCCTTTCCCGTCCGGTTCACGAGGTAATACTTGGCTGATTACAGGTCCGGCTGCACGACCTTCTTTACTTTCAGGACCAGGCATTGCGATGCGCTGATGCACAATCTCGGCTGTGGCTTCTCACGGCCCAAAACTTGGGCAAAGAATCGACCCCGAATGGGGTCAAAATCGGGTGTCGAGGGGTGTAAGAGTCGTCGAATCAACAACAAGTTAGATTGACCGCTTGGGCTCATAACCCAAGGGGCGCAACTAGAGTCCAGCAGTTCCGTTACAAGGGTCGGGAGACTGGTTCAAAAGGCTGCCTGCGGCTTTGAAACGCCCGAGCCCCTCCGGGCAGCCCAACCTCCCCTAAAATCGGCTTCCTGAAAGGCATCCGAACCCGGCCGAGCGGTCGCACAGTGGCGGGTCAATTCTTGACTGTCTTCTTCGGGATCCAGTCGAAAAACCGCTGATGGGTGCATGGGTGCAACTGAGTTTGCACCCAAGATTCGTAAGCGATACCAGACCAATGAGTTAGCTGTTGACTCTACTGAATTCGGGACCAGGGGGTCGGAGGTTCAAATCCTCTCTCCCCGACCAATCTTTTCAGGCACGCCGCTGCCAACGGTAAAACGTTGAACGTGCCATCCCCAGCTCCGCGATCGTCGCCCGTTTCGGCTGCGGCGAACGCCGCACCAACTCGATCATCTCCCGCTTCTTCTCCGCACTCACGCGCTCGTACCTCCGCCGTGTGATCAGCCCTAGCTCTGGCTTTTTTTCAGCAACATGTTGGCCACGCTCAGATCGGCCACCAACTGCTTCAGCCGCTCATTCTCCTGGCGCGGCAACTTCACTTCGTCGCTGGTGGCCTCGCGTAGCCCATCGCCCCGCATGCGGCCCTTGCCCGCCTCCATGAAATCCTTCAGCCACTTGTAGTAGATCGTGGGGTGGATGCCTTCGCGGCGGCACAGTTCCGCCACCGATACCTCCCCGCGGACGCCTTCCATCACGATGCGGATCTTGTCTTCGGTAGGAAATCTTCGCCGCGTGGCCCGCTTGGTCTTGCGGATCAGCGCGCGTGCGGTTTCGGCAGAGCGCGTGGGCCCCGCCATTTCAGTGGGATTACTTTCTGGTTTGTTTTCTTCCGGCATGTTCACCCTTCCGGCCCCGGCTCAGGGGCGCCAGCAACTGCGGGTCGATCCGCACCAACCGGGCCAGCGTTCTGGCATCCAGCCGATCATCTTTCTTCCGACTTTCCCCGATCAAGCGCACGTTGCGGGCATGCGCTACGATCACTTCGTGTCCCAACTCGCTCAATAACCGGCTGACCCACGGCGAATGTATCCCCGTCTCCAGTGCGATCCGACTCTGCGGCATCCCCCCGAACCCCTCTTTTCATGGCCTTCGGGGTTGTGCTCAGCTTTTGTTCCAGCACCACTTCACCCGCTCCGTCCAGAACGCAATACCAGCTCGTGCGATCGCCCAGGTCCAACCCGATGGTCAGCTTCTGATCCTGAAAATTTCTCGTCTGCTTTGCCGCTGCGGTGCTAATCTTTTTTCATTGCCGGTCTCCTTTATCTCTTGCGCTTCGAGCGCGTCGATAACTTGGGAGCGTATCGCATCCCGCCGGAGACCGGCATTCTCATCCCATCTGATTTCGACACCTATGCCACCGCTGCGTGGATTCTGTCATTTTCTTGGAGCTTGCGTAAAACTTCTTTACCCGATCGTTACGCTTTTTGAGACGAGTGCGGAGTATCCTGTGGTTAGGCGAAGCGTCCAACCCATAGGGCGGCTAACGCGTGTTCCCCTCGGGTTGGGAGGAGGTGCTTTATGCGGCTCTCCGGCCTGGCGGTGGCAGTAATCCTGCTATTCTCATCCGTTGCTGTTGCGCAACATTCCTCCGGCGGAGGTGGCTCGTCGGGCGGTTCCTCAAGTTCTGGCGGTTTCCACAGCAACTACTCGGGCGGGGGCAGTTCGTCCGGAGGTTCGGCCACGCACAGTGCAAGCCCAGGGTCGAGGGCATACCACTCCAGCCATCAAACGTCGGGTTCGAATGCCGCGCCCGCAATTCGTGAGCGGGGCATCGCCCGCGTTCCATCACAGCCCGAGAAGCGTACGTTTTTCTCGTTTCTGCGTCATCCCTTCAGCAAGCCCCAGCCAAAGACCGAGACCAATCTGCGGCGCAGAATCTGCGCGAAGGGCCCGTGTCCTGTCTGTCCTGCGGGACAGGCTTACGGCAAGAACGGCGCCTGCGTGGCTTCGCCACAAGGGAATCTTTGCTGGACGGGCGAATACTGGAACGGCGGCGGTTGCGTCTTGTTTGCGAATTTCCTTGCGAATTGCAGCACCGATCCAGATGGGGAGCTGATGGCAGCAAGAAGAGATATGGAAGCGACCAAGAGAAGCATGGAGGCAGCGTGCTCGCAGGATCCCGCTGGTCATGAATGCTCAGAGGAGAACGTCCTCTACCAGCGTGCCGTGGACTTGCACAGACAGCGGCTGGAATCTCACATTCGCGCCTACGAAGAATGCCAGCGCCGTCGGTCTTTTGTCTCGCCTTGGCCTATATTCTGATCCTCTGCTGCCCTAGCCTTCCCCAGGTGCAAAGGCAAGTTGGCTTAAACGGCACGCGGTCTCTCGATTTCTAGGAACAATACACGCAAGGGCCACAACTGGCGCAACATCGCTCACTGACAAAATCTGGCCCTCGACACCTCGACAGAGTAGGGTTCGGGTTTCGACCCGCTCCCCTCTTGAAAACACAGTCCCCCTTGACCAGCAAAACCGTGCCACAAACGTGACCCTTCTTCCGCCGTCATATGCAGCACGACCGCCATTCTCGCTGGTTTCCCAAAGTGCCTCCGTGCGGGCTTGGTTCTCGGGTAAGTAGTTGATGTCAAAATGAGTTGAGAAGAAATCGCGACCTGAAGTTGGATGACCGACAGTCAGTAGGCATTCAAGCCAAGAGTGCCTGGAACCAGGCGCGGGCAGGGGTTCGTACGCGTCATTGAGTCTTTAGGAATGGCCTTTGCTCGACCGACGCCAGCCTTTTCAGACCTAGTTCAACCTGAACTCACAACTACTTACTGGTTTGCGGGAGACTGCCAAGTACCTGCAAATACGTACACGCCGGGCAATCATGGGCTAGCACAATGGGCTGAATTTTCAAGCCTCGGGTCGGTAAGTGAGTGTAATCGGGATGTTACGTCAACTGACACGGGAACCGATCACATCCGTTGAGGTGTCCAATCAAGTAGACTCAAGCCCGGATGCAAACGAAACAATTCCGTGTGCTCCTGCCGCTAGTGCAATGTCCTTTAGCGGCGTTGTTCGGGGGCGTTGGACTCTGGCAACGATCTGCGATCCTGAGCCGACCCGGCTTCGGTGAGGGGCAAACGTTGTGGGACTCGACGGCTCGATTTCATGTCTGGCCCTGGCCTTTCAAACTTGCCGTGGTCACGAATTTGCCAGCGTTTCTATCGTGGGCACTGCTGGGTTGGCCAATAGGTGAGCGCTGGCCTGAAATTCCCGAAGGGATGATGTATGCCCCAGCTTTATTCTTCGTTGCGATCCTTTGGTACGGCATGGGTGCATGGATGGATCGGAGATGGGGCAGAACGGGCACACCTGCGTCCGACGCGATGACGCCTTGGATATTGCTCGCGCTGTTTACCTCTCTTTGCGTGACCGCAGTCTTCGCTCGCGTCCAGTTCGCCACATCGGATTATTTGGTCCTTGGTGCTGTCATCTGGTTAGCGATTGGTCTCGGGGTCGCCGCCGTGACAATCTTCCGCAAGGTCGGTGCTGGACATCGCTAATTGGCCGGTCGCCGTAGTTGGTGTAATCGGGATTTTTCGCCAACTATGTCCCTTTGGCGTTCTACGCGGGATTTCCTTGGGACAGGTCGGCTAGCACAAAGGTGGACTAGGACTCAGCCGTGAGGAGTGGTACACCTGTACTCTGAGTTGCTTCAGAGAATTAGCAAAAAGATGAAAAGGGCAGTCACAATAATCTTGATTTTTTGTTTTGCCGTGGTGCTAATCGTTGGCATCCTTCAGCGAATCACGGTTGGAATGGTTGGACCGGACATCCACAGGATTCCAATTCCATTTCTTATTGTTGCGCTGTGCGGGTTGTTCTTCAGTGTTCTGAGCACAAGAATGCTCATGGCTTCCGTTGCAATCGCGGTCATTCTCATTGTCTGTTTCGCGCTTCGTCCTGAACCTTCAGTTCGTGGGGCGCAGGACGCACGCAGGGATATAGCACATGGACACTACATCCTAGTGGACTACGGATTTCCCGCTGGCGTGCGG
>CAWDPH010000007.1:0-381360 GCA_963804135.1 uncultured Acidobacteriaceae bacterium
TCGACATCCACATTGACGTTCCGGCGGTGAACTACAAGGAATTGCGCAGTACGAAGGAGTCGGAGAGTTCCGCGAGTATTCTGGAGCGCGTGATCCGCGCCCGGGACGTCCAGTTGAAACGCTTTTCCTCCGGACGCGAAAAAATCTATTGCAACGCCCAAATGCCGACGCAGCTGATTCGCAAATTCTGCGAACTTTCCGCCGATTGCGAGCGTCTGCTGGAACGCGCCATGGCGCAGCAAGGACTTAGCGCCCGGGCTCATGACCGCATCCTGAAGGTGGCGCGCACGATCGCCGACTTGGACGCAATTCCGCAGCTTGAGCCCAAGCACATCGCTGAGGCAATTCAGTACCGGACGTTGGACCGGACGTACTGGGCGTGACGTTCCGCAATTAGGTAGAGCGGGAGGGTGTAGCCGCACATATTCTTAGGTCGTCGAGGATGTCGAATCAAGCTGAGGCAGCCTCCTTTTGCAACCGGACTGGGAACGGTCTGATTTTTGGCAGTCTGTTTTTCCGGGCCTTCCAAAGATCGTAATTGAGCTGCATCTTCAGCCAAAACTCGGGAGACGTGTAGGGCATGGCCTTGGCAAGGCGCACGCTCATTACCGCTGAAATGCCGGCGCGGCCGTTGAGTATCCGGGAGAGATTCGGCCGCGTCACCCCAAGGCGCTTGGCCGCTTCCTTCACCGTCATGTCGCCCAGGTAATCCTTCAAGACTTCGCCGGGATGGGATGGATGGAAAAGCATATTAGCGCCGGAGGTCAGGCCCCGTCCGGAACTGGATGATTTTCCGGCGATCGCGTTTTGACGGTCGGCCCGCGGGTAGCTCCTCGAACTGCTTCATTGCCTTGCGCTCCGCAGCCACCTTCATGCGCAGCTCCCGGCTCGCCTCGGTCTCGCGGTAGAGGGTTTGCGCAACCGAAGCCGGACCGCGAACGTCGCTGAGCAGCAGGACTTCCACCTGAAAGTCGCCGCCGTCGTTGGTCACTCGCACGCTGTCTCCAATCCGAACCTCGCGCGCGGCCTTGGCGGGCTGCCGGTTGGATTGAATTCTACCGAGTTCACAGGCGCGTGCGGCCAATGATCGCGTCTTGAAGAATCTGGCGGCCCAAAGCCACTTGTCCATTCGCACGGAGGTCATGATCTATTTTGCTATACGAATGGATTCGGGGACCCGTTCACAGGCTGCGGAAAAAGAGCCGATGTTCGCCCCCCGGCCCCTAAAGGGGTGTGTCTGATTATGACGAATTTGCGGTATCGCTAAAGCGATACCCCGATACGAAGCCTGAGTTTTTCCGCAGCCGCTTCAGTCGGCTGCGGCCTCGCCGGTTGAAGGGTGGCTGAGTGCGTCGGCGTTCTTCTCCGCCTGCCGCAAGCGCAGCGCGCGGTTCGAGGGCAGGCCGGCATCGCGGATCTTGTACAGCAGGGCACGATAGCTGATGCCGAGCGTGCGGGCGGCCTGCTTACGGTTCCAGTGGTGCCGTTGCAGGACCTTCAGGATGACTTTGCTCTCCAGTTCGTGCACGCACTGGCGGGTGAGCTTCTTCAGCGAAATCGGTCCGTCGAACGAGATGTCGGGATTGAAAAAGTTTGGTTCGCGTGTCACCAGGTCGTTGGTGATCACTTCTTCATGGCCCAGGATCACGTAGCGCTTGATCAGGTTTTCCAACTCCCGGATGTTTCCCGGCCAGTGATACTTCTGCAGGACTGCAATTACTTCGTTCGACAGAGGCCGTGCCCGGCAGTTGAACTTCTGGTTGTAGTATTCGAGGAAGTAGGCGCACAAATCTTCAATGTCGCCACGGCGTTCGCGCAGCGCCGGCATGCGCAGGTTGACCACGTTGATGCGGTAATAAAGATCCTGGCGGAAAGTCCCGGCTTCAATTTCCGCTTCGAGGTGGCGGTTGGTCGCGCATACCACACGCACCTCGACCTTCTTGTCTTCCTGGGCGCCGATGCGGCAGAACTGGCCATCCTGCAAGAGCTGCAAGAGCTTCGATTGCAACGATGGGTCAAGCTCGGAAATTTCATCTAGAAACAAGGTGCCGCGGTGGGCCAGCTCGACCCGTCCCGGCTTCGAGCCGACGGCGCCCGTAAAGGCTCCTTTTTCGTAGCCGAACAGTTCGCTTTCCAGCAACGTTCCGGGAATCGCCGGGCAATTCACCTTTACGTACGGCCCGGTTTTCCATGGTGACAGCCCATGGATGAGCCGGGCAATGATGTCTTTCCCGGTGCCGCTCTCGCCGGTAATCAGGACGGGAACGTTGGCGGCGGCCACTTTGCCTAGCCGCGAACGAACCGACTGCATGACCTCAGAGTGGCCAAAAATGATGTTGTCAGGGGGAACCTCGCCGAGCGCCTGCGCCAGCGGACTTACCGAAAGTGTCGTCATAAGGCTGAATGCCCCCTTCGCGGTGTGTGTGTCACCCGCGTGCACTAAAAGTGCAACCCAAGCACCAAACCGGGGGAGAGAACAGAGTGCCTGGAAAGATTCCCGTTAAGTACTCAACTTATGAATGGCTTGAAGTGATGATAACCGAGAACGAAGAAGATTGGGCATGGCACCGAAGTGCCATGTGGAGATAGACCTGGGAAGGGAAAAATAGTTCACACTGCAGAACCCGCTCTTCTCAGTTGCTTACCGGAAGAAGCCGTTGCGTCGGTGCCGAGGGGGCGGGTGAACTTCAGGCCCAGAAGGTGGTAGTCATCGAGGTGCGCAACCCACACCGCCTTCGCGTGCATGATCCGTGAGGAGGTCCTCAAACCGTTGGCGGGCCCGACGGGAGCGCTCGGAATCTCCAGGGAAACCAGACTTGATTTGGGCAAAGAACGGCGAACAACCACCAGAGCACCCCCAGGAGAGATGTTGACGGCCGTAGCAAACTCCAGGGAATCCTTGTCGTTTCGGTCACGAGTGCGGATAAACACCGGAATGGCGAGCTGCAACCGTGCCCACTTGCGCTCTTCTTTCTTAGGCGAGATGCGACGCACTTATCTTGACCACCTTGAGAGGTACCAACCCCCCCGGCAACCGCATCTCAGGGGCCAAACCTCGGAGCGGAGCCAGGCCTGCCTGGAATCGCTCCAAACCTCGCCACCGACACGGAGATTACCGAAGTAATTGCCGAGCCATAGAGTACAATAATGACTGTTGGTCATGTCAAAAGGGTGCAACGTTTTTCGCTTCCGTGCCGCTTCGGGGCCTTTTCCAATTGACAGCCGAGGGCACCTGACATTAGGATCAATTCACCCCCCCCAATGTTCTGAAGGTAGTAGGAGTTCCCTCCCCGAGAAATGGCGTGCGCGTACTTGGTTCTCCATGTCTTCAACGTTAGATAAGAGCCCGACAGCTGCCCTGACAGGTACTAGTCCGAAAGATGGCCGGTCGGCCCTTGCCACGGCTCGGGTCTCCGCGCCCAGTTCGGCGGACGATAGCGCACGCGATCTGGAACAATTGCGCGACCGTTTGCGCAAGACCGCGACCGCTCTGGCCTCCGCCGCCCATGACCTCAAGACGCCCTTGGCAATCCTCAACGGCTACATCGAATTGTTCCAGAGTCAGAAACTCGGACCGCTCAATGAACGCCAACGCGAAGTGATGGACGACATGTTTTTGAGCGGACAGCGATTGCAACGCTTCATTCAGGACTTCCTGACCTTCAGCGTGCTCGAAACCGGCGACCTGCGCATGCAGTTCGTGGAAGGGGACATGAACGCCTGCCTTTCCGAAGTATGCCGGCTCTGGTCCGGCCGGTTTCAGGAGCGCGGTCTTGCACTGTACTTCCTGGCGAACGACAAACTGACGCCCTTTGCTTTCGATTTGCCCAAGATCCAGCGCGTGATTTCCAATCTTTTGGAGAACGCCAGTAAATACACGCCTGAGGGCGGTACCGTCTGGTTGCACGCCGAACCCCATATGTGGGAGCGTCGCAGCGTAAGTCAATCCGCAGCCAATGGAGACCGGCGCCGTCAATCGACGAACGTGCCGAACGCGGTCAAAGTGAGCGTTTCCGACACTGGCCCGGGAATTCGGCCGGAGTTTCACATGGAAATTTTCGATGATTTCTTCCGCCTGCCGGGCAGCGAATCGGCCGAGGGCATGGGCCTGGGACTCGCCATTGCCCGCCGGCTTCTTCAGGGCATGGGCGGCAAGATCTGGGTGGAGAGCGAACCGGGAGCAGGCGCCAAGTTTTCCTTTCTGATTCCCCTGAATCCAATTCCGATCAGCCCGCCACGAGGAACGAAATGAGCGAAGGCGCCAACATCCTGCTGGTGGACGACGAACCGGGAATGCTGCGCTACATCCGCACCCTGCTGGAAGTGGATGAGCACAAAGTTCAAACCGCCAGCACCGGGGAAGAAGCAGTCGAATGCGTCCAAAAGGGACCGCAGCCCGACTTGGTGCTGCTCGATCTCCTCATGCCGGGCATCGACGGGTTGCAGACTCTCGAGCAACTCCGCCACCTCAAGCCGGGATTGAAAGTTGTGATGCTCTCCTGTGTGAATGACACGCGAAAAGTCGTGCAGGCGATGCGCTTGGGGGCAATCGATTATCTGACCAAGCCCTTCCAGAAAGCCGAGCTTGACGCGGTCATCGGACAGTGCGTAGGCACGGCCAAAGGCGAGAGCTATGCGGGCGACATCGAGGAACTTTGCGACGACGTGTTCTTTGTCGCGGCCAGCCCGGCGATGAAGAAGATTCGCTCGCAGGCGGCGCTTGTTGCCAACGTCGACATCCCCGTCCTTTTGCTCGGGGAAAGCGGAACCGGCAAGGAAGTGTTGGCGCGGCTGATCCACAAACTTTCGCCGCGCGCCCACCGCACTTTTCTGAAAGTGAACTGCGCGGCGGTGCCCGCCGATTTGCTGGAAAGCGAACTGTTTGGGTACGAAGCGGGAGCCTTCACCGGGGCCACGCACCCCAAGCCAGGCAAGTTCGAACTTTGCAACAAAGGCACCATCCTGCTGGACGAAATCGGCGAAATGCCGCCGGGGCTGCAGGCCAAGCTGCTGCACGTGCTGCAGGACCAAACGTTCTCCCGCCTGGGCAGCCGCACCTTGGTCAAAGTCGACGTCCGCATCCTGGCCGCCACCAACATCAACATTCCCGAAGCGCTCGCCAACAAGCGTCTGCGCGAGGATCTCTATTACCGCCTGAACGCATTCACGATGTCGCTGCCGCCACTGCGCGATCGCAAGGAAGAAATTCCGATTCTGCTGAAGCATTTCATGTCGCGGATGTCGGAGTCGTACGCGCGTGCGCCGTTGCCCCTTTCGCCTGCGTTGATGGAGGCGTGCCTGCGGCATTCCTGGCCGGGCAACCTGCGCGAACTGAGCAACTTCATCAAGCGCTATCTGGTTCTGGGAGACGAAACGCTCGCCGCATCCGAGTTGCAGCCCCGGCCCGATGGCGGCCGAGGAATGCACGCCGAGGTTGCCGAAAGAACCACGTTCGCGGGCGCTGAGTCCGCGGGCGGCCTGAAGTCGCTGTCGCGCAACGCCAAAGATGAAGCGGAGGCCGAAGCCATCGCCCGTGCGCTGGAAGAGACGAACTGGAATCGCAAACAAGCCGCGGCGCTGCTGCAGATCAGCTACAAAGCGCTGCTCTATAAAATCCGCCAGTACGGAATCGCGCAAAGCCGCAGCACACATAGGCTATCCGCAGGGGCATAGAATCAGTCGCCAGTACCCAGTTGCCAGTTAGGGTCGCGATGCGATGGCTGTGCAGACCTTCAGATCCACGCCGCATTGTTTCGCCATGCGATTACGAGCTGGGATCATAACTGGAGACTGGCAACTGGGTACTGGCAACTGATCTTGGTGCGGATGAGAGGACTTGAACCTCCACGACCTTGCGGCCACTAGGTCCTGAACCTAGCGCGTCTGCCAGTTCCGCCACATCCGCATTACGAAGAAAAAATCGGCAGGCCCTTTTTTAGGGGGACTACACTAATATCCACTGGGCAGCGCCTGGCTGTCAAACGAGCGCAACGTCATGACCCTCGGTGCGCTTGGTCATTGGCAAGGTTCCAGGCCGCTCCATGACTATGGGAAATGCCTCCGATAAAATCCCCGCGGAACTGGCGAGGGAACTCCGAACCTTGGCGCACGATCTCAGCAATGCGCTCGAAACTGTTGTGCAAGCCACCTACCTGATTTCGCAGGCAGGCCCGCCCGAGAACTTGGGGCGCTGGGTCGAAATGATCGATCGGGCCTCGCAGGAAGCGGTGAAAATCAATCAGAAGTTGCGCCAAGTTCTGCGCGAGCAGAGCTAACAAGTTCTTCCGACTGTAGAGACGGGGCTTGCCCCGTCTCACGCTGCGGCGGAGACGCGGCAAGCCGCGTCTCTGCGGAATCGGACGTTGCTATCCCAGCTTCGCATCCATCGTAATCTTCGCGTTCAACACCTTCGAAACCGGGCAGCCCGCTTTTGCATTTTGCGCGGCCGTGCTGAAGGCTTCCGCGCTCGCGCCCGGCACCTTGGCTACCACATCCAGATGCACGGCCGTGATGGTCCAGCCGGCATCGAGTTTCTCCATGGTGAGCGTGGCAGCCGTACTGATGCTCTCCGGCGTCAGGTTCGCACCTCCCAGTTGCGCCGACAGCGCCATCGAAAAGCACGCGGCATGCGCCGCCGCAATCAGTTCTTCCGGATTCGTCCCCGGAGTGTTTTCAAACCGCGTGGTAAACGAATAGGGCGTATTCGAAAGAACGCCGCTGGTGGACGAAACTGTCCCTTTCCCATCTTTAAGACCGCCCTTCCACACTGCACTCGCTTTGCGTTGCATTCCAATCTCCTGTTGCGAGGATTCAAACGAAGTCGGACTCCATTGTAGAAGCTAGTGTGGTGTAGCGGAGATTTGCGCTTCTAAATTTGTCGCCCAAGCAGTCTGTTGAAAGCTCGGATGAAACTCACAGCCTATAATCGGCAGGGCTACACTAACATTTTCGAAAGGACTGAAAGTGCCAACCAATCCGGTTCTGGTGGTACACGGAGGCGCCTGGGCCATTCCCGACGACATGGTCGAGCCGCACCTCAACGGCGTGCGTAATGCTTCCGCGGCCGGATGGCGCGCGCTGGAACGCGGCGGCTCCGCTCTGGACGCGGTCGAAGAAGCCGTGGTCGTACTCGAGGATGACGAAACCTTTGACGCCGGCCGTGGCAGCTTCCTGAACCGCGACGGCAAGGTGCAGCTCGATGCCTTCATCATGGACGGCTCGACCCTGCGCGGCGGCGGAGTGGGTTGCGTCGAACGTTTGCGCAACCCGGTTCGCGCCGCCCGGAAAATTCTTAGCGACAGCCCGCACGTCTACTTTGTCGCTGAAGGCGCCGAGCGCTTTGCCGCCGAGCAGGGCATCGCTCTTTGCCGCAACGAAGACCTCGTGATCCCTCGCGAAGTCGAACGCCTGCGGGAATACCAGGCGCAGGACCGAACTCACGGCAACGATCTGTTCGCGCCCGAAATTTCGCACGACACGGTTGGAGCCGTGGCCCTTGACCGCGACGGCAATATCGCGGCTTCGACTTCGACCGGGGGCACGCTCAACAAGGCTCCCGGCCGCCTTGGCGACTCTTCCCTGATCGGCTGCGGCTGCTACGCCGATAATCTCAGCGCGGCCGCTTCCACCACCGGATGGGGAGAACCGATCATGAAGCTGGTGCTGGCAAAATGGGCGGCGGATCGAGTCGAATCCGGCAGTTTGCCCGAGTGGGTCGCCAAGGAAGCCATGAACTATCTGAAGCAGCGTCTCAACGGCCACGGAGGAATCATTGTGCTGGATGCTCAGGGCCGCTTCGGAATTGCCCACAACACGCCGCGCATGGCCTGGGCGCTTCAGACCACCGAAAAACAAGAAGCCGGAATTCAGCGAAACGGCTGAAGCGCGGGCTTGCAAGCTGAAAACTGAGAACTGAGGACCGGGAACTGAGAACTAGTTCTAGAATTCCACGTGAGCCCGCAGGCCCGGCACCACAACCGGCCCGCGGGCGCGGTTGTAGCCGGGATTGTCAATGTACTGCACACCGGGAGCAATATAAATTCCGCGCCAAACGTGAACCGTGTAATAGCTCTCGACTATGTTCTCGCGGCCATAGTTGAGAGCGCCGTCGCCGAGCAGAAAACCACTGCCTCCATCGGCAAGATAAATCTGGTGGTCCTTCGAAATCGCGTTACTCACCACCGCTATCCCCGCACGATCATAGCGGCGATGCCACAGGACACCATTTACACCTAGACCGCCCGAGAAAGTCTGGCCAACTTCCGTGAAAGCGAATGATTCCGTTTTGTCATTGTTCCATCCAAAACGTCCGAAGGCCGTTAGATTGCGCGTGAGGTTCTGCTCCACATTGATGCCGAAACCATACTTGCGCGTGATATGCCAGGGATGATTCGTGATCTCCGGTACCCCACCTTTAGCCTGTGCAACCGCGTCGCGATAAATCCCCATGTTCGCGTAATTCGTGTACGCCAGCAGACGGACCGCTCCTGGTTTTTTCGGGATCAAGCCACAGCGCAGTTCGTATTGCCAGTTCTCCGAGTGTGCTTGCCACGGCTTCCACACCAAGTCGATTCCATTCGCAACCTTGGGCATGAGCGCTTCCACAAAGCGAAATCCCCAGTTGCGGTCTTCATAATCGGCCATGACCCCAACCGTGTAGCCGCGGGTGTCGGCAGCGAAGTCCCAGGCGCCGTTTTGGTCGACCGTCCAGTTTGTGAATTGGAAGTGACTATCGGATCCGACGGAATTCTGGTCGAAGAAGTCGGCCAAGCCGAACTTGCCAAAGCGCACTTCCAGCCGGCGCCGCGGCAACTCCTCAAATAAGGAAAGAGCATTACGGTCGTTTTCAACCTTGTCTTTGCTCAACGCAAATACTTTGTGGATCATTCCGCGCGCCAGGTAAGGCGCGGTGCTCAGTGGCGAGCCTTGGCCAGGAATGCGGACCACATCCAAATTGGTAATTCCTGCCAACCCCAGTGCGTTACTCAATCCGCGGCCAGCAGCGTCTTCCACGTCCGCCAGAAACTCGGTGGAATTGTTGAGCCGCACGCCGGTGTAGAGCGTCATGAGTCGCGACGTGGCCTTCTCGTAATGCGGGCTGAGGCTGTTCTTCCCGCTGTAGTCGGCGTGAAAATCGGGATGAGCCTGGGATATGAAGTTCATCTGCCCGGAGAGCCAGAAGCGACTGTCCTTGAAATGGGGGAGCATCGTTTCGGGATCGGCAGTGGCATTGCTGGGCGGGTCGGGTGGATCGTCCGCATTCGGAGCAGCGGCGGGCTGAGTTGAATCGGAGGCGGGTTGCGCCTGCGCCCAGCAGGCAGGAACGGAGATGCCCGGCAAGAAGGCGAACGCCAGCGCCAAGGCCAGCCCAGTGGCGCGGTTCGTAAAGCCGGCTATAATGAAAATGAATTTCACTTTCAATATCATGAGAACACCCTAACGACCGGCTGCCGCGTTCCGCAACGCGTCCGATCACCTCTGCGTGTGATTGCAATCACGCCCGGCCCATAGAGTTGATCAGTATGCGCTCAGTCGGTTAATGGAGCGTTACAGTTGCGGCCGGAGTCGAAACCCGCAGTTCCCCATAGCGAGCCTATGGTAAAACCCGATTCTTCTTCGTCCCGACCCCGTGCGATTCGCACCCCGCGCTGCTAATTAACGTAAGCATCTCATAGATAGTTAACCATGGTTAATGTCACGCGACTCAGCCATGCTCTCATCTAGTCGAGAATGCGATGCTTAAGATTCATGACGCCGCGACACGGAACCACTCCTAGAATGATGCCGTTTTCATCGGTCACGGGAAGCGCCCGGAAACCATAACGGAGAAGGCGTGTCGCGCCGCTTTCAAACCGGGCAGGAGGGACAACTCGTGCGACAGTCCAGCATATCTGGAGCTTCCGGTTGCCATGTTCGTCGATGACCACGACCCATTTCCTGCCCAACGGCTGCTCGCGATCTCCGGCATTTTCCACACGCCTGAAATTGGAGCCCTGGTAGCGGGACGCAGCTTCGAACGGCGTCGTCATCGCTATTTGTGGTGCAAGTACAGTGGCGCACATTGTCGTTTCCTCCTTTCCTTCTTACGTTTGTCTTCCACCCTGGGCTTTGTTCCCGCTTTGCGCTGCTAAACGCTCGCGTTTGGAGCCTTCGCGCAGCGCAGGATGCCGACCATTGCTGCCAAGCATGGAATCAGAGCAAGGAAATCCAAAACTTGAAAAACCAATGCACGGGCAACCCCCGCTTGTGCGGACTGCGACACTCTTGCTGGCGGCAACTCTGCCGCGGCTGAGCGGAGCGCCGCAGTTCGCGCGTTTCGATCTTGTGGAAGGAGGAAGTGTGCCTAAGGCAGGGGCCTCGATCCCTCGTGTTCTTCAGTTGTCAGTCAGAAGAAGCAGAGGTGAGGCGATAGGCGGGAGACAGAGGCTTATCGGGACACCCGACCGTTTCTTCTAAACCGGAAGGCCGCCGAGCGTTCTCGGAGGCTGATACCCACTGCTTGTTTTCATAGATCCTTTTGGTAGTCTTAACGGGAGGTCTGGCATTCCCGTTAGGGATTTTATATCATACCCCCCTAGGGTACCTGTCAAGAGAAAAATGCGGAAAAATCCGCAAAACAATTTATGAAAGACAAACTCCCCGAAATCTCGAAAGAAAAACAGAAGCTGCTTTCCCGGATCAGACGCATGAGCGGGCAAATCGACGCCGTCGAGCGCGCGGTGACTGCGGGCGATGAGTGCGCCGACATCCTGATGTTGCTGGCGGCGATTCGCGGCGGCGTCAACAGCCTGATGGCGGAGATCCTGGAAGATCACATCCGGCTGCACATCACGCATCCAAACCGCGGGATGGAATCAAACGAAGAATTGACCGAGGACCTGATCAGTCTAGTGCGCGCTTACCTGAAGTAGGCCTGGCGTCATTTAAATCGGCGCTGGCTGCGAATCTCGGGGATAGGGCGGAAGAGCCGGCAAAAAGTAAAAAGGACAGCCCGGAGCCCCCCAAGGCCGTCCTGATAAACCCTCCCGGTTAGAAGGGCAACTGGCATCACGATAGCCGCGCGAGATTGCGGGAGTATTGCAATTCCGTGAAAGTCCGGTGAATTCGACTTGGCCTCGCAAGATGCCCTTGGCAACCGTTTTCGACGAGCCACTGCTATATTGATCGGAGTTATCGGCGGCTCCGGCCTCGGCCAACCGCTGCGCTGGAGGAATCATGGCCCGCAAGACCGAGCAATCCCGCGCGCTGCAGAAACGCGCGGAACAGTTGATTCCCGGAGGCGTGAATTCCCCGGTGCGCGCCTTCCGCAGCGTGGGATGCGACCCCCTGTACATCGTCCGTGGCCAGGGTTCGCACATTTGGGACGCCGACGGCAACGAGTATGTGGATTACATCGGCTCCTGGGGTCCGCTCATCCTCGGGCACGCCGCGCCCGCAGTCATTGAGGCTGTGATCAAAGCCGCGCGCAGCGGCACCAGCTTCGGAGCGTCCACTCCCGCCGAAGCGGACCTCGCCGAGCTGGTGATTTCCGCTTTTCCGCACATGCAAAAAGTTCGCTTCGTAAGTTCCGGCACCGAAGCGACCATGTCGGCCATCCGCCTGGCGCGCGGGTACACGAAGCGGAAATACATTGTGAAGTTTGAAGGCTGCTATCACGGACACTCCGACGCGCTCTTGGTGAAAGCTGGATCGGGCGTAGCCACGCTGGGCATTCCGGGCTCGGCGGGCGTTCCGGAGGAATTCACGCAGTTCACCTTAGCGCTTCCGTTCAACGATGTCGGCGCACTTGAGCAAGCTTTCGAGAAGTTCAAGCATCAGATTGCGTGCGTCATCGTGGAGCCAGTCGTAGGCAACATGGGATGCGTGCCTCCGGCCCGCGGATATTTAGAAGCTCTGCGCGCGATTACCCAACGCGACAAAGCGCTGCTCATCCTCGACGAGGTCATGACCGGATTCCGCTTGGCCTATGGCGGAGCCCAGGAACTCTACGCGATCCAGCCGGACCTCACCACCATGGGCAAAATTATCGGCGGAGGCTTGCCCGTCGGCGCCTACGGCGGCGCCAGCGAAATCATGGATCTGATCGCTCCGCTAGGCCCGGTGTACCAAGCCGGAACGCTCTCTGGAAATCCTCTGGCGATGGCCGCCGGTTATGCCACGCTAAGCTACCTGCGTGAGCACAAGGATGTTTACTCGAAACTCGACAAGCTCGCCGCCGAAGTGGTCGCCGGAGTAGCCGCAGCAGCCAAAGACGCCGGCGTCACTATGTGCCACAACCGGGTCGGCTCGATGTTTACCTGGTTCTTCGCGGAGGGCCCAGTCACTGATTGGACTTCCGCCGCCAAGTGCGATACCGAAGCCTTTGGACGGTTCTTCCGGGCGATGCTCGAAAACGGAATCTACCTGCCGCCGTCGCAGTTCGAAGCAGCGTTCATGGGAGCCGCGCACACTGAGCGGGACGTGCAGCAGACCATCGCGGCAGCCAAACAAGCGTTCGCGACGGTGCATGCGTAGGACAGACGTAGTTGGTGTAATGGCGATGTTTCACATCTCTTCGACCGTTACAAACTCATACCCCAAATCCTTATATCGCCGGATCAGATTGTCCGTCACAACTACCGTCTGCGCGCGGTCCGCACCTAGGGCGCGATGTCCGCCATCGTGGAGCAGGATCACGTCGCCGCCGCGCATTTGCCGCGCAACTTTCCTTTCGATCACCGCGGCGGGCGGAGCATTCCAGTCGTATCCGGTTACGTTCCACATCACCGTCCGTAGCCCGAGCGCACGCGCAATCCGCAGCGTCGCCGGTCGCCTCCCTCCGAACGGCGGACGAAACAAACTCGAATGCTCGCCAATCGCGTCCTGCAACGCCGATCGGCAATCTAGAAGCTCTGTGCGTGTCTGCGCCGCAGACTTGAAGATGAGCAGCGGATGCGTGAACGTGTGATTGCCGACGGCGTGTCCCGCCTGCGCCACCGCGCGCGCAATATCGGGGCGCTGCCGCACGTAACGGCCGATCATGAAGAACGTCGCCTGCACCTTGTGCCTCGCCAGCACGTCGAGCAACTTCAGCGTGTGCGGATCGTTCGGGCCGTCGTCGTAGGTCAGGGCGATCTGCTTACTTCCGCGAACCCCGCCAGCAAACGTCCGACCGAACCACTGCCCAGTCGGCGCCATGGACTGGTACCCAGCCGCCGAAGCGGCGGCAGCGGCCGTCAGTCCGATCAGAGCGGGGAGCATGGGGAAATTGTATGCGATTGCAGAGGTCAAAGGTCAGATTGCAGAGGTAAGAACCTCAGAGATTCAGCATTGCCGCTTGTCACGAGAGATTTTCACCTCTGCAATCTGACCTCTAACCTCTGCCCTGCTCTTCCCAATTGCGCCGCGCGGCGAAGCAGGATATTCTGCTCACGACTATCCATGGCAAAGCTTTTCGAACTTCCCCGTTACATTGCGGTTGAAGGTCCCATACGAGTTGGGAAAAGCACGCTGGCGAGGGTTCTCGGAGAGCGCCTGGCCGCCCAGCGCGTTATCGAACCGGAAGACAATCCATTTCTGAAGGCGTTCTACGAAGGCGAGCCCGGCGCCGCCTTCCAAGCGCAGTTTGCATTCCTCATCCGCCGCTTCGAGCAGCTGCGAGGGCTCGATCTGGGGCCGCGGTCAAATAAGACAGTGGTTTCCGATTATATTTTTGAAAAAGACAAGCTCTTCGCCTGCCTCAATCTCAACGATCAGGAACTCGATACCTACAATCGCTACTTCAATTATTTCCGCGAACAACTCCCCACTCCCGACCTGGTCATCTATCTGCAAGCCACGCCGGAGGTGCTGAAGAAGCGGCTGAAGAAGAAGAACGCGGCCGGCGAAAAGGCCATCAGCGAAGATTATCTGATGGAAGTGGTGAAGGCCTACGAGCACTTCTTCTTTCACTACACGCAGTCCGACCTGCTGATCGTGAATACCTCCGAGATCGACTTTGTCGACCGCAACGAAGACCTGCAAGAGCTGCTGAAAAAAGTCTCCGCCCCGATCAAAGGCACGCAATACTTCCTGCCGCTCGGCGGTCAGGATGCGGCCAGCGCGTAGGGCGGTATTAGGAAGGTGGGTGCTGCAGATTGTTGGAATCAAGCTAGTTGTGGGGGACCCACGAGGTTGCATCAGGACTCTAGAGTCTTGTCTTGAGAGAGATGTGTTAAGCTACGAATCGCTAAGCATTGAGCCGCATAGCTTGAGTTGGCATCAAACGTAATGGAGGCCCGATTCCTATGACGATGGCGGAGGAGAAGGTAATTTTTCAACTCAAAAAGGTTGCTGAGGAAATGCCCGAGACGAAGCAACCGACTGTCCATTTCATGCGAGATTGGGCTTACGGTAATGCTGGGATCGAGAATGAATCGATTACTCGCAGCCAGGTCGAGCTCGTCATCACAGAGAAAGAACCCGAGTAGTCGCTGGTTGCGGGAAATACCTAAGCTGATTTTGGGGCTAGCCGGGATGGCTGGCCCTTTTGAATTATGGACAACGAATACAAAGACGACAAACTCCTCTGTCCCGCCGAGAAGAAGGCTGATCTTGAGATTGCGAACCAGAAGCTTGTTGTCGAATACCTTGCCGATTTGTCAACAGGGGTCGAACTCGGATTACAGAGGGAGATGTGCTTGAGATTCATCGTTTAACAATTGAAGGGATCTACCCTTGCGCCGGAACCTACAGGGATGCTCGAACCGAGGTGACCATTACTGGAACTGATCACCGGCCCGCTCACCCCTCGCAGGTTCGGCTTGAAATCAACGACATGCTCGAATCGCACTATGGCGAGGGGCAGAATGAGAGCCCGATTAGAAGAGCGGCCAGAGTGATGTGGAAGTTGAACGCCGTCCATCCGTTCAACGGCGGGAATGGTCGGGTTGCCCGCTCGCTGGCGTATTTGATCATTGTTTCGGAGGTAGCGCCTATCTTTGCCGGCGAACCTCTGCCCACGAAGCTCAAAACGCGCAAGGATGCCTACGTCGACGGCTTGCAGGCTGCGGACAAGGGCGATTTGCAACCGCTCGAGAGCCTCGTGCTCAAGTGTTTCGAAGAACAGTTGTCGGATATTGCGCGCCAGGCCGCGATCACCAGGCCTGCTTCCCCGCAGCATTTGTAAGGCGCATGTCCGATTCTCTCAACTATCGACTACCGCCATAACCATCTGGCAAATCTGCTGAGTTCAAGAACGAAGCATCCGAAGATCAGAGTTCGCAGGAGGATCTTTTCGCAGACGGCATAGAAGTCGTCGATGCGGCGCTCCAGATCGCGATTGCGCTTCATTGCCACTCCAACTCCGCCGTGTAATCACACGTTGAGAGGGGCCGGCCTTGCGCATGTTATCGCTACAACGAGCAGCGCTCGGCCAACTAGCTTACGCAGTTCGCTTCCTGAGCGAGATGTACTTGTCCCGCCCTCGCTTCACGACGCGAAAAATCCCCTCGTGGCTACGCAACGCGGACTCAATAGCCTGCCTGCCAACTTTTTCAACATTCATTGCCCCAAGGAATTGCTGGACATCGGCAACTTTACCTTCTCCGGCGATGAGCAAATATTCCTTGATACCTCGCCAAAGAGGAAGATCGGCTCTCAATTCACTCGGGTCGCCTTGAAGGTTGGTCTCGCTCATGACAGCCTCGCCTTTGGCCATCGCGTCAAGACACTCCTCTCCTAGGACTGCCATTAGCCGCTGGATGCGTTTGCCCCTAGAATCGATCTCCGCCTTTAGGTCAACATATCGGTTATAGGCGGAGGATAGCTTGTCCATTTCTGCCCGGAGCGGTTGCAAGGAGGCGCACTCGTGTTCCAGTCTCTGGAGCATCATTTGTTGGACATCAACAATCGAGGGCATGCGACTATGATGCACCTTTGTGGCAACATTGTAAATGAATATTGTTGCCTCTATGTTTTTCGCTGGGCAAAGCCAGCCGGGGTGCCTCGATACGGCCCTCGACCAACGCCCCTTTTGCAGCTATAATCCCCTCAGCGTCATCCAAGACGCGTACAGGCTCTATCCGCCCGGTTTGCGGAGGGGCACTGGAGGACATCGTGAGTCTCACTCCTATTGGCGAACCCCGCCACAAGATCACCACTGCTACCATCCGCGAAAAGAAGTTTCAACGCGAACCCATCACCTGCCTCACCGCCTACGACTACGCCACCGCGCGCCTGGTCGACGAGGCTGGCATCGACATTGTCCTGGTCGGCGACTCGCTGGCCATGACCATGCTTGGCTACGAGAACACGCTCTCGGTTACGGTGGACGAGATGCTGCACCACGTCAAGGCTGTGCACCGGGGCGTGAAGGATGCGCTGCTGATCGCCGACATGCCTTACGGGTCTTATCAGGTTGACTACAGCGACGCCGTTCGGAACGCTGCCCGCTTCGTGAAAGAAGGCGGCGCCGAGGCGGTCAAGATGGAAGGCGGCGAAAAGCGCGTGGATATGATCCGGCGCGTGATCGACGCCGAGATTCCGGTCGCTGGGCATATCGGGCTCACGCCGCAATCGATCAACATGATGGGCGGCTACAAAGTGCAGGGCAAGACTCTGAACGCGATCGAGCAACTCATGCGGGATGCGGTCGCGCTTGATCGCGCGGGCGTGGCTTGCATCTATCTGGAAGGCATTCCGCGCGAAGTCGCGGCCATGATCACCGCCGAGGTCGAAGCTCCCACCATCGGCATCGGCGCTGGGCCGGATTGCGATGGCCAGGTGCTTGTCTTCCACGACCTCGTCAACCTGACGTTCGGACATCCCGCAAAATTCGTCCGCCGCTATGGAGACGCCGCCGCACTGATCACGGAAGCGGTGCTGGCGTTCAAGGCTGACATCGTTTCGCACCAGTTCCCAAACGACGCTGAGTCTTACCACTTGCCGAAGGAAACGCAGGCCGCGCTCGAAACGGTACTCCACCGCAAGCAGGCCATGCTGCGATAATGGCGGGCGGAGAAAGCGTTGTGCGGATTGGCGTGCGAACTTAGTCGAACTTTGATGGCTCACAAAAGGTTCTCCGAGCAGGCTGCCGGGCCCGCAGGGGCTAATGCCCGCGTTTTTGGTGGCCCTGAACGGCACGGCTCAAAGCCGTGCCCTACCCAAAACCATTTATGAGACCTGTTCCACTGCTAACTAGCGTGCGCGACGTTGTACAAGCGCTTGTTACGTTCATTCTGCTGGGGGCTCTGGCGTCCTGCTCCGGACCTGCACAGCCAGAGCCCGCGCAGGCGTCGCAGCCGGCCAGCCTCGAGTCCATCCCCGCGCCGGATCCCTCCAAGTACCCGGTGGTCAGCGATATGGTCCATTGGCGGAATCCGTATTTGGTGGTTCGCGAGGATGGGATCGGCCTGGTCGATCTCGCCAATTCCGAGATCCACATGCTGAAGCCGGAAGAAGTCCCGGGCAAGTTGGTCTCGCTTCCGTCGAGCGCATGGCCTTACGGCCGGGTGGTGCTGGTGGCCGAATCCGTTCCTAAGAATCCACCCGAGCAGACGAAAGCGGACGTGCGGAAGAACCGCGCTTTGCTCCTTGGAACTCTTAAGGAATTGGACGTGCAGTACCGCAAGACGCCGTGAGAATAGTCATCGGGTGATCTGAAGTGCAGATCGCTCTGTCCATGAATGTATGCTCGACAATTCCGGAAGCTCGCGCCGCCTGTCGCGCTGCCCGCGCCAGCAGCAAGCGCCTTGGCCTGGTGCCGACCATGGGCGCTCTGCATGAGGGCCATCTGTCGTTGGTGCGCGCGGCCAAGGCGCAGTGCGACATGGTTGCGGTTTCCATCTTCGTGAACCCAGCGCAATTCGGCCCGAAGGAAGACTTGGCAAAATATCCGCGCCCTTTCGACCGCGACTGCCGGTTGCTCGAAAAAGAAGGCGTCGAGATTCTGTTCGCGCCGGCGGTCGAAGAGATCTATCCCAAATCCAATTCCAATGCCGAAGGCACCTGGGTCGTGGTCGAAGGCCTGAGCGAAAAGCTCGACGGACGATCTCGGCCTGGCCATTTCCGCGGCGTGACGACCATCGTCTCGAAGCTGTTTCACATCCTTGAGCCCGAGGCTGCGTTCTTTGGACAGAAGGACGCCGCGCAACTGGCGGTAATCCGCCGCATGGTGCGTGATCTGAATTTCGCGGTGGAGATTGTCGCCTGCCCCATCGTGCGCGAACCCGATGGCCTGGCGATGAGTTCTCGCAACGCGTACTTGGATGGAGAAGAGCGCAGCCGCGCGCTCGTGTTGCAACGGTCGTTACAGGAGACTCGGCAGCGATTTCAAGCTGGGGAAAGAATCGCTGCCAATCTGATCTCCGCCGCCAAAGAAGTCATCCGCCGCGAGCCGCAAGTCGCGCTCGACTATTTTGAGATTGTCGATCCGGAGACGCTCGATCCCGTCGAACTGGTGTCGCAAAGAACATTGGTTGCGGTTGCCGCCAACGTCGGATCAACGCGCCTGATCGACAATACTGTGCTGAATCCCTGAACCGAAGCAGCCGTGGACCAATAAACCCTCAGTTCAATATGACCGCCTAAAGATCCGCGTTACTGCGCCGATAGAGTGTGCCAGGAGCGAGCAAGCGCTACCGCCTCCTCCCGGAGACGAAGAGGTTTCCGGCGACGAAGTAACGCAACGGCTGCTCGGCTGACTTTACGATCCCGATGCGCGGTGTGACGGTAGCGCGGCGCACGCGATAGCCGTCGTCGACAATACGGAGGTCGGAGCGCGGGTTTATCAAGCTTTTCCCGTTGTCCCGCGCGCGCGTGATTTCCAGAGCTTCGGACAGGCGTCCCGGACCGGAAGAAAGCTTTTTGAGAAAAGAAACCTTGCTGCGATTGGTCTCTTTCGCCAGGTCGATCGCCCGCGCCTTGGCCATCTGCTCGATGCCGGCCACCGGTTCCAGGGCACGAAACAACACGCCGCCCGGAACTCCGTCGGGCAGGCAGGAAACATTCAGGCAGTAATGATTGCCATAGATGAAATACACATAGGCATGGCCGGGAGGGCCGAACAGCACGGCATTCCGGGCTGTCAGTCCCGCTGCCGAGTGTGCTGCCGCATCGTCTTTGCCGAGATACGCTTCGGTTTCGACGATTCGCCCGGCAACGATGCCGCGCGGCGTCTTCCGCACCAGCAATTTCCCCAGCAGCGCCCGCGCCACCTGCCGCGGATCGCGATTGAAGAACTTCGCCTTGAGTAAAGTACCGCGGCCGAGCGAACTCATGTCCAGTTTTCAGTTCACCCGACTTTGTCATCCTGAGCGAAGCGAAGGATGACAAAGCGGGTTTAGGTTCCTAACTGTTTCAGGCCGCGCTCTTCAGATACGCCAGCACTTCTTCCGCATGCCCTTCCGCCTTGACGTTATGGAAGATGTGTTGGATCTTGCCGTCGGGGCCAATGACGAAGGTCGTCCGCGCAATTCCTTTCACTTTCTTGCCGTACATGTTCTTCTCTTTGATCACGCCGAACTGGTTCGCGATCTTCTTTTCCGCATCGGCCAGCAGTGGGAACGGCAAACTGAATTTGTCCTGAAACTTTTTCTGCGACGCCGCCGTGTCCGCCGAAATCCCCAGCAGAACCACGCCAGTCTTCTTGATCGCCGAGTAGCTATCGCGAAAGCCGCAAGCTTCCTTGGTGCATCCCGGAGTATCGGCCTTGGGATAGAAATAGAGCACCACGGTCTTGCCGCGGAAATCTTTCAGGGCAACCTCTTTGCCGTTCTCGTCCGTCGTACTGAAGTCTGGGGATTTATCATTGACTTCCATGAAGTTCTCTCCTCGCCGAACATGGTTATATCGCAACCGGCTGGGCGCCGTCACCTTGATCGCGTCGATGGTCGCGTCGATCTTGCTGGCCGGTGCGCTTGTGCCCCGGCTCGTGGCCCAAGGTCCGATCACTCAGTATGGGCGCAAGCCGAAGTCCGACCGGGGACCGCGTGCCTTGGGACTGGTCCAGCTGTCACCCAAGGGTAACAAAGGCCGCCTCATTCCCATTGCCATCATGATGGACGGAAAATTTTACGACGCAGGTTCGTATAAAGCTACGCCTGTTCCCATGGCTCTCGACTTCGACATCGTCTATGAGGGATTGCGCACCGGCGTGTCGCAGGGCATTTTCACGATTACGCAACCTGGACAACTGAATCGCGTCTGGATCGCCGAAGGCACATGGCTTCCTGCGGGAGCGAAGGCTCCGGAGAAGAGCAAGAAGTATTCGGCCCCTGTCATCGAAGACAAGGACGCGCCGCCGGTGCTGCACCGCCGCAGCGAAAAGACGGCGGAAGGCGGCACTGACAGCAAGGACAAGGATAAGGACCAGCCAAAGCCCTCGACGACGCCCGCCAAGCCGCCCGCGCCCGAAACTGCCAAGGCGCCCGTGCCACCGGAGACTGCGAAAACATCTGCGTCAGACGAGCCGATCGAGGACCCGAATCGGCCCCGGCTGCGGCGCGGAAAGCCGAACTCAAACGAGCGCCGCGAACCGTTTACAACTTTCGACGCTTTGACCGATACAGCGCCGGGTACATCTTCGACAAGTTCAGGGAAGGCCGATGCGAAGGCGGCAAGAAGTCCCGACACGTTGCCGCAGATCGTCACCATCCCGGCAATTTCCGACGCCGGAGGGCCCGATCCGCGTCCCTACACCTACGATGTGAAGCCGGCGGAAGAAGCGATTTACCGCAACAAGATGTTTGCTCTGGCAGCGGCGCAGCTTCGAGGTCGGGCAGGCGCTGCGGAAAATGGGCCCGAGCCCGCGCGCAAGAAATCGTCTTCTCGGAAATCCGCTGGCAAGTCGTCTGCCCTCTCCGTGCCTGACTTCGACGATGTGAGCTTGCGTATCTTCGATCTCTCCAATTCGAACGAGCCGGTGCTGGTGCTCTCCGCGAAAACTCGGCCGCCTGCCGCGGGCGCAGCCGGAAGCATCGAAGAACCGAAGGAAATCACGCTGATCGCCCGCACCAACCTTGAAGGCGAAGTCCAAAAACTGTTCTTCGCGCAGACGGATTCGCGGCATCTCGACGTCGCTCCGCGCATGGAGTTGATCGATGCGGTCGATGCCGACGGCGATGGCCGCGGCGAATTGCTGTTCCGGCGCACCTTTGACGGCGGCAGCGCCTACGCGATCTATCGCGTCACCGCCGACGGGCTCTGGCCGCTGTTTGAGGGAACTCCGTAAAAGCAGGTATCAGGTCTTAGGTATCGGTGTAACGAGTTTCCTGAGACCAGATACCTAAGACCTGAGACCTGCCCTCCTGACACCTGACACCTGTCCCGTTTACAATTTCAACCCGTAGAGGTGAGACCCATGCGCACGACTTCTTGCATCGTTTTCCTGTCGCTGATGTTGTCACTCTTCTTGTCGGTTTCGGCCCTCGCCGTCGATGGCAAGGCGGTTTCCTACCAGTCCGGCGACGACACCGTCAATGGAGTTCTTTACACTCCCGCCGGCCACGGGCCGTTTCCCGCGCTCATCGTGATTCACGAGTGGTGGGGACTGAACGACTGGGTGAAGCAGCAGGCCGGGAAACTCGCGGACCAGGGTTATGTTGCGCTGGCGGTCGACCTGTATCGCGGCAAGGTTGCCGACAATCCCGACCTGGCCCACGAACTGATGCGCGGCTTGCCCGAAGACCGGGCTATCCGCGATTTGCGAGCGGCCTTTGATTTTTTGGCGTCGCAAGCGAATGTGAAAAAAGATCGGATCGGCTCAATTGGCTGGTGCATGGGCGGGGGCTACTCACTCGATACGGCGCTCGCCGAGCCGCAATTGGCGGCAACGGTCATCCACTATGGGCGTCTGGCAACTGAGCCGTCGGAACTGAAGAAGATCAACGCTCCGATTCTGGGGATTTTTGGCGGGCAGGATCGCGGCATCACCCCGGACGATGTGAAAAAGTTTCAGCAATCCATGGAACGATTGGGCAAGAAGATTGAAGTGAAGATCTATCCGGACGCGGGTCATGCGTTTGAAAATCCCAACAATAAGCAAGGATACCGGCCAGAGGACGCTGCGGATGCGTGGCAGCGCACGGTCGATTTTCTGGCCACGACGCTGAAAAAGTGAAGCGGCAGATCGGATTCTTGGTCAGTGAGAAAGTCGGTCACACAAATCTTCGTGGGATTATGAAGGGACGCCTTTAGGGGCTAAAGCCCGCATTTTAGGCTCTTCTGTGGCGCGACTGAAGTCCCACACCCCAGCAGGCAAAACCCGCACCCGCTGGGGACTCCGGTCGTGCCCTTCCCAAAAACATTCAGGAAGACACTTTCGGTTGGAACGCAAGGAATTTCCACTTGCCAGAAGGTACTACTCTGGTTACTATGCACGCATCTTCAAATTGCCACTGTCTTGGCATTGAGTTAGCTGCGCGTCTATGAATATCGGCGAGACCATCCGCAATTTCCGGCTCCAGAGAAGCATGTCACAGGGCGACATCGAAAAGCGCACGGGCCTGTTGCGCTGCTACCTGTCGCGGGTTGAAAACGGCCACACCATCCCATCGCTGGATACCCTGGCGAAGATCGCCGGGGCAATGGATTTGGCGTTGTCGCAATTCTTTGCCGATGGCCACAGCAACGGCCATAAGGGATTGCCGCAACTCTCCGACGATGAAGTCCGCTTCCTGAGCCAGATGCGGCGCTATTCCGCCAATCTGAACGACAGCGACCGGAAGCTGGTGCTGGCGATGGTGAAGAAGATGGCGTCGAACGCGAAATAGCTATCAGCCGTCAGCTCTCAGCTTTCAGTTCACCCGGTTTTCCCCATACTCCAAGGTGGATAATTCGGCGTACAGGTTGATTCGTCAAAACTGACAACTGATGGCTGAGGGCTGACGGCTGGTCTTTAGGTACTTTCGTACCATCCCTGGTGTGTCCGGCGGGAACCTCGCCAACCCATGCCTGGAACGCTAAGGTAAGGGGGTGGGGAATCCTTGTGACCACTGATGAAGAACTGAGTCTGCTCGATCAGCAGTTGCGCCGGCTGAAGATCGAGTACGAGATTTTCTTCAACAATCCGAGCAAACGGCCTCCCGCCGACGTGGAGTGGAAGGTGCTCTCGTTGATTCGCAAGTTCAGCGATAGCTCGCGGCTGAGTTTTTCGCAGCGCTTTAAGTACAACGAGATGGCGCAGCGCTACGCGATTCAAGCCGACCTGTGGCGCAAGAAGATGCGGATTCGCGAAGAGGGCTACCGCCGGCCGCAGGATGCGCTGCTCTCGGTGCAGGGCGTGCGCGCCGGCGAAGAGCGTGAAGTGAAACATCGTCCCGTGTATGGCCTTCACCGCAAAGGGCAGGCCGAGGGCGGGCAGACTCCGGCTGCCGATCCTGGAGGCGATCGGTCTTTCTCGGTACAGTGCTCGGGCGCGGCGGCCGAGCGGGCGCAAGTCGAATCTCTTTACAAGGCGCTGACCGAAGCCAAGCACAAGTCGGGAGAAAAAGTCTCTGGCAACCTCGATTCGTTCGCCGCATTCGTCAAGAAGAAGACCAGCGAGATTCGCAAGCAGCACGGCTGCAATGCGGTGGTGTACTCAGTCGAGATGCAGGGTGGACAGGTTAAACTTAAGGCGAAAGCGAAAACGTAGGCCAGTAACACCGAGTCACTTGCCGAGGAGAATCGTCCCGTCCACAAGGATCACGTAAATCTTTCCGTCTAAAGTCCCCACATATTCCGGAATCGAGGGCTTCCTAGCCAGGACGTAAAATACGTCACTGTCCTCGGGCACGTTGCTGAGGACATGGGTATGTATTCCACTCTCAATCTTCTTCATCTTTCCTGACGCATCCTGCACGTCGAATTCAAGAATCGTCTTGTGCATCTGTCGTTTCTCTACAATTGAGTTCCCGCCTTCGGACAACAAATAGCGCACGTCAGCGCCCATTGGGTAAACTCCGTCTGTTGTCTGCGCGGGCAGGTAATAGACGTAAAGCTGGTCCTTCGGCGCCGGCAAAACGTAGGTGTTGTAAGGGCGGCCCGGTTTTCCAAAATCTTGAGACGCGGTTTCAATGGCCTTGGCGGCAGAGAGGTAAAACCCTTGATCCTCCGAGGGCGGATCCAGCTTCTTCACCGTAAACTCGTTCGGCTTCGCACCTTGAGATGCTTGATAGACAACCAGGAATCTGTCGCGCTTGTCGTTCAATCTGCCGAAGGCCACTTCCCATCCGGACTCAACTGTCTTGGCAATGTACATGGGAGCAACTGACTTGTCAGGTTTCAGCGCCTCGACCGCGTCGGTCGCGTACCATGCCGCAGTGTCATACTGCGCAAGCATTCGGCCCCGTTCAGTGATCGCCGCCCATCCCGGATCGGACTGTATTTCTTTTCCGGCGCTTAACGAGAAGACTGGACAAAGAAGAAATACCAACAGGGCAAGATGTGTGCGCCGAATCATCCGACCTCCCAAGGGTAATAGCCTGTGGAGTCATCGTAGTACGTCACGAAGCCTGCTGGTAGAATTTCTGTTCGCCCGTTCACAACCTAGTTGTACTCGAGGCTAATCATGTCCCCCAGTTCTTCTAAAATCCAGCGCGCCATTCTTAGCGTCACCGACAAATCCGGACTGGCAGATTTCGCTCGCAAACTCGCCGCGTTTGGCGTGGAGCTGGTTTCGACCGGAGGCACGGCCAAGCTGTTGCGGGATTCCGGCATCGCCGTGAAGGATATTTCCGAGCTGACTGGGTTCCCGGAAATGCTCGACGGACGCGTCAAGACGCTGCATCCGAAGGTGCACGGGGGCATCCTGTATCGCCGCGCAGATAGCGGCCATCTTGCGGCGGTTGCCGAGCATGGCATCGCGGCGATCGACATGGTGGTGGTCAACCTGTATGCCTTCGAGAAAACCGCGGCCAAGCCGGGCGTGCGCTTCGAGGAGTTGATTGAAAATATCGATATTGGCGGGCCTTCGATGATCCGTTCGGCGGCGAAGAATTTTCAGGACGTCGCGGTGGTGACCTCGCCCGCCGATTACGGCGCGATCGCCGAGGAGATGGCGCGCTCGGGTGGCTCGTTGTCCCGGGAAACCAAATGGCGGCTGGCGCAGAAAGCGTTTGCGACAACCGCTGCCTATGATTCCGCCATCGCCTCGACCCTCGAGCGGGTGGGCGGCGACTTCGAGTTGCGGCCACTCGAGTCAAAATCAGTCGAGTCAAAACCAACGCTGGGTTTCCCCCAAACTCTGAGGCTGTCTTTTCAAAAAGTGGCAGACCTGCGCTACGGAGAGAATCCGCACCAGAAGGCTGCGATGTACGCGGACGGTTCGGGCGCGGGCGTGGCCAATGCGCGCCAGGCGCAGGGCAAAGAGCTTTCCTTCAACAACATGGTCGACCTGCAAGCCGCGTGGGATCTGGCACAGGAGTTCGAGGAGCCAATGTGCGCGATCATCAAACACACAAACCCCTGCGGCGCCGCGACCGGCAAGACGCTCGCGGAGGCTTACGTGCGGGCGCTCGAATGCGATCCCATCTCGGCGTTTGGCGGTGTGATTGGGGTGAACCGCACGGTGGATACGGCGGCCGCTAACGCGATGGCCAAGCTCTTCCTCGAAGTCATTGCCGCTCCTGCATTCGAGGAAGGGGCGAAAGCGGTGTTTGCCTCGAAGAAGAATCTGCGCCTGGTGGAAGTTCCCGCCGGACAGCAAAACTGGGTTCTGAAGAATATTTCTGGAGGCCTGCTGGTTCAGGACGCCGACCTTCACAAGCTGGCCGAGGCCGATCTGAAAGTTGTCAGCAAGCGGCCGCCGACTCCGGAAGAAAAGCGGGCGCTGCTGTTCGCGTGGAAGGTTTGCAAGCACGTGAAGTCGAATGCCATTCTTTATGCCCGCGATGGGCAAACGGTGGGCGTCGGCGCCGGACAGATGAGCCGAGTTGATTCCTGCAAGCTCGGCGCCATGAAGGCGCAGTTGCCCCTGAAGGGCACGGTGGCCGCTTCCGATGCCTTCTTCCCTTTCCCGGACGGAGTCGAAGAAATCGCCAAAGCGGGGGCGACCGCGATCATCCAGCCCGGCGGCTCGGTGCGCGACCAGGAAGCCGTCGAAGCCGCCGACCGCCTCGGGTTGGCCATGATTTTCACTGGGGTGCGGCACTTCAGACATTAACGATCTTAAGATGCCCAGCCCCTGAAGGGGCCTCTCATCTCGACGAATTGCGGCATCGCTGAAGCGATGCCCTGATACGAACCCAGGCACGAACCCCAGGTTTTCGGCATGCCAGCTTCCACCCGAAGCGCCCAAAGCCCCTGTACCTCCGGCTTTCCTCCCACCCCGCGCTTTCTCGCGGCTTAAGGGCCGGTGGAGGGTAGAATAGAAAAATATGGATGACTGCGGATCAGCATCCAATCGTTAGCATCCAAATAGGGTGTGGGCTGCAATTTGCGGGTGGCAGGATTTTTCATGAAAAAACGGTTGTGGATTGTCAGTGTCGTTTCTTGGGGGTCTTTTTTGCTGGCCCAGGGCTTACTAACCCAGGGTTTACTGGCTCAAGCTCGGGCCGCGGATTCCCCGGCTGCCGTTGGCTCCCCGTCCGCCACCAAGGGCAAGACACCCGACCGCGCCGCCGCCTACTACCATTTCACCCTCGCGCACATGTACGAGGAACAGGTAGCCAACGGCCGCAGCGAGTTGGCCAACAAGGCCATTGAGGAATACCGCGCCGCTATTGATGCGGATCCAAACTCAGCGTACCTGACTTCCGGCCTGGCCGAGCTCTATAACAAAATCGGCCGCATTCGCGACGCTGTGGTCGAGGCGCAGGACCTCATCAAACGCAATCCCAACAATCTCGAAGCCCGGCGTCTGCTGGGAAGGATCTATCTGCGCTCGCTCGGCGACATGCAGGCCGGCGGCGGTTCGGAAGGCGTGCTGAAACTGGCGATCGAGCAGTATGAGCAGATCATCCGCCTGCAACCCGACAGCATGGACGACCACCTGCTTCTGGGGCGGCTATATCGCTTGAACAACGATCTGCAAAAAGCGGAGAGCGAATTCAAGACGGCGGTGAAGTTGCAGCCGGACTCCGAAGAAGCGGTTACTACCCTGGCCTATCTCTACAACGAACTGGGCGACACGGCTCGCGCCGCTCAAGTGCTCAGTTCGATACCGAACGCCGCGCGCTCGGCGAAGCTCTATTCGGCGCTCGGATACACCTACGAGCAGCAAAAGCAATACAAGAACGCGGTCGAGGCGTATCGGCACGCGATTGAACTGGACCGGGACAATCTGGATGCCATTCGCGGGCTGGCGCAGAACCTGCTGAACGATGGGCAGGCCGATGCCGCTCTCGAACAATACAAAGTGATCGCGGACGCGAATCCGGAAGATGCGCAAACTTACGTTCGCATCGCCGAAATCTACCGCAAGCAGGGCAAATTCGATCTGGCGCTCGAGCATCTGAAAAAAGCCGAGTCCATGGTGCAGGACTCGGTCGAAGTTCCCTACAACATCGCCGCCATCTACCAGGCGCAGGGGCGTTTCGACGAAGCCATTCCGATCATGCGCGACCTGCTGAAGAAATCGGAGAAGGCTGACGGCAAGTACTCGAACGGGGAGAAGAGCAATCGGGCGGTGTTTCTGGAGAGGCTGGGGACGATCTACCGCGACCAGGGGAACAATTCGGCCGCTAACGAGACTTTCCGCGAGATCGTTGCGCTGGGCGGCGATGAGAACATCGAGCGCGGTTATCAGCAGATCATCGACACCTGGCGCGAAGCCAAGGAATGGCAGAAGGCTCTCGACACTGCGAAAGAAGCGGTCCAGAAACTGCCCAGCCCCCAACTTAAGATGGTGCTGGCTTTGCAGCAGGTCGATATGGGCGATGCCGACAAGGCGCTGGCCGACGTCCGGGCGATGTTGAAGGGCGGCGCCGACTCCAGTTCCAACTCAGAGGACCGCGAAGTCTACATCACGCTGGCACAGATGAACGCGCGTCTGCGCCGGTTCAGCGATGCCGCACAGGCGCTCGACAAGGCCGAAGCGCTATCGAGCAAGACGGATGACAAGGAATATATCTGGTTTCTCCGCGGCTCTAATTTCGAGCGCGAGAAGCGCTACACGGAAGCGGAAGAACAGTTCAAGAAAGTGCTGGCCAGCGATCCGGAACATGCTTCGGCGCTGAATTATCTGGGCTACATGCTGGCCGACCAGAACATGAAGATCGAAGAGGCGCTCGGATACATCAAGCGCGCGGTGGATCTGGATCCCGCCAACGGCGCCTATCTGGATTCTCTCGGTTGGGCATACTTCCGCCTGGGAAAATTTGAATTGGCGGAAGACAACCTGCTGAAGGCTTCGCAGAAAATCAATACCGACCCCACCGTGCACGACCACCTGGGCGATCTGTACCAGAAAACCGGGCGGCTCAAGTTGGCGGCGACCCACTGGGAGCGCGCGCTGACGGAGTGGAACCGTACCATTGCCGCGGAAGTCGATCCGGCAGATCCGGCGCGGGTGCAAAAGAAACTCGATTCCGCGAGGATGAAGCTGGCCAGGGAAGAGGGCGCGAAGTAGGAGTCGGGATTTTTCACCGCCGAGACGCTGAGACCGCCGAGAGATCTTTTTTCGATTCCATCCTGGGAGATCAACAAAGCCGTAAAAGTTTTCTCGGCGTCTCGGCGGTGACCCTACTGCTAAACTCTTCTCATGCTCGCCGACTACGCGGTGCGCGTTGAAGACTCGCGTGGACGCCGCCATCCCGAGGCGGCGCATCCCTACCGCAACGATTTTCAGCGCGACCGCGATCGTGTCGTACATGCTCGCGCCTTTCGCCGGCTGGAAGCGAAGACGCAGGTTTTCACTCGCCGTTACTCCGACCACTTCCGCAACCGGCTGACGCACACCATCGAGGTGGCGCAGATCTCGCGTACCATCGCCGCGCAACTCGGACTGAACTCGGACCTGGTTGAGGCGCTGGCCCTGGTGCATGACCTCGGCCATCCTCCCTTCGGTCACTCCGGAGAAAAGGCGCTGGACACCGCCATGCGCCAGCACGGGCTGTCGTTCGATCACAACCTGCACGCGCTCCGCATTGTCGAAGACTTCGAACTCCGTTACGCGGCGTTTCGCGGATTGAATCTGACTTTCGAAGTGCGCGAGGGCATCATCAAGCACTCGCACGATTATAACGCCGAAGACCATCCCGATCTCGCCGAGTATCTGCTCGATCAGCGCCCGCCCCTGGAAGCGCAGCTCATCGACCTGACCGACGAGATTGCCTACAACACCGCTGACCTCGACGACGGCTACGAAGCCCGCTTGCTTACGGTCGAGCAGGTCGCGGACAGCGTCGACCTTTTCGCACGCCGCTATCGCGATGCAAAAAACCTGTACCCGAATGCCGCTGAAAAGATGGTTTTTAACGAGGCGCTGAAAAGTATTTTCGACGGGCTGGTCGGAGACCTGATCAGGAACACGGCGCAACGAGTGCAAGCGGCCGGCGTGCATTCTCTGGAAGATATCCGCCGCCACGGCGAGCGGCTTGCCGCGTTCAGTCCGCCCGTCGAAGAGCAGCGGCGCCGGCTGAAAGACTTTCTCTACGAAAATCTTTACTACAGCCCGGCGCTGGCGGCGGAGAAGGAAGATGCCGAGCGCATTACCGGGGAGCTCTTCGCCCACTGGATGGAAGAGCCTGACGATCTGCCCCGCACCTACCGCGAAAAAGCCGCCCAGGAGCCGCTGCCGCGCGTCATCTGCGACTACATCGCCGGCATGACCGACCCGTTTATCTACCAGCAGTATGAAAAGTATTGCGGGGCGTAGGGACAGCCGGGGCGGCTGTCCCTACGTGAGTCGCTAATCAGTTCGCGTACGTGATCCGGTAAATCACGCCCCCCGCATCGTCGCTCAAGTACATCGCTCCATCGCCGCCGAATACAATCCCCACCGGGCGCCCCATCCACCGGCCTCTCTTCGTCTCGCCCGGCGCGAGCCACCCGGTAATGAAGTCTTCCGCGCCGCCCACGGGTTGCCCTTTATCGTCGAGTTCCACGCGCACGACCTTGTATCCGGTCGGAACGCTGCGATTCCACGATCCGTGAAATGCGACGAAGAGGTTGTTTTGGTACGCGGCGGGAAACTCCGAACCTTCGTAGAACGCAAGCCCCAGCGGAGCGGAGTGCGCTTGCATCTGGACCTTCGGCCGGGCCACATTCTTGCAACGATCGTCCCCCTGCTTCGTGAAGTTTGGATCGGGTACGCGGTCGCCATAGCAATCGGGCCAGCCAAAATCGCCGCCGTCTTTACCGAGATCGACGATCACTTCCGGCGGCAGATCGTCGCCCAGCCAGTCGCGTCCGTTGACGGTGGCCCACACCGTATCCGTTTTCGGATTCACCGCCAGCCCCACCGCATTGCGCAGGCCTTTCGCGAAAATCTTCTGGCCGCTGCCATCCGGATTGAATTCCATCACGGCCGCTCGCCGCGAATCTTTTTCGATGCAGACGTTGCAACTCGATCCAGCCGAGACGTACATCTTGCCGCCGTGAAACAAGAGGCTGCGTGTCGAGTGCCCGCCCCCGGTCGGCAAATCGGCGAGCGATTTCGGATTGGACGCCCGCAGGTTCGCTTCGTCCCAGTCATAGCGGCGAACCTTGTCGTTCTCGGCGACGTACAGTTTGCCTTCGTAAAACGCGAGCCCGTGCGGCTCATTCAACCCGTCGAGAACAGTTACCGTCCGTCCGGCCTTGCCCGTGTGTTTCGGGTCGGGAAGCGCGACCACCTTGCCCTCGCCCGACTCGCTGACCAGCAGGACGCCGCCGGGGCTGGAGATCATCATGCGCGCGCCATCCACGTCTTCGGCAAAAACTGAGATATGAAATCCCGGCGGCGCTTTCAATCGCGCAAGATCGAAACGAGTTTTCTCCGCCTGCGCAGAGCCGGTGTGAGCCAGGAGTGCGAGCAGAGAGGGAAGCAGCACAAACCAGATTCGGCGCATGTCCAGGCAACGCATAATTTAATGGATGACTCCGCCGTGCTCTGCGCTCCTCTTTCTGCGATGATCCGATTCCTTCGTTTTTCGATAATTCCCCGAAAGACGGCGCCTGCACGCAGTTTTTATATCAGTTCCCGCCAAAATTACCGCTAGGCACCGTGCAGGGTCGGGGAAGGATGAGATACAATATCCTTGAAAATAAAGCACTTGCATTCCACGCCCGGCCCCCGGGCATTTGGCACGCAAACTGTTTATAGAAATGTGCGCCCGTGATGCGGGCAGCGTTTTGAGGCAACCGCGCGTCGGCGCTTGCCTTCCGAAAGTTTACGGAATCTGTTAAGGAAAATGACGCAATCAAAATCGCGCCGCAAGGCGTTTGGAGTGGCTCCCCACTCCCCACTTGGAGGAAGTTTAAAATGAAAAACCGCACTATCTTCGCTCTGCTGCTGGCTGTAATCCTGGCAGTGCCAGTATTCGCGCAGGACAATTCCGCCACCCAAACTCAGCCCGCAACGGCTCAGACCGCAGCCCAGACGGCCACTAAGGCCGATAGCGCCACCGGGAAAGATCCGCTGCAACCCGAGACTCGCCAGGGCTTCTGGGGCAAGATGAACCCGTTCGCGCGCAAGAAATATGTCGCGCGGCAGACCCAGCCGATCCGCGACCGCGTCAATGAACTCGATGAGCTGACCGCCTCCAACACCCGGGCGATCAAGGATACCGACGCGCGCGCGCAGCAGGGAATCCAACTCGCTTCGGCCAAGGCCAGTGAAGCCGATCAACATGCCATCGACGCCGGCAACCGGGCGCAAGCCGCGCAGCAGACCGCGCAACAGGCTCACACCCGTCTGAACACGGTCGAGAAGGTGGTCACTAACATCGATCAGTACCAGCCCTCCGCCCAAACCGAAATCCGTTTCAAACCCGGACAGACGGTGCTGAGCCAGAACGCCAAGAACGCGCTCGATGAAATGGCCACCCCGCTGAAGAACCAGCGTGGCTACGTCGTCGAAGTACAAGGCTTTTCGTCCGGTCACGGACAGGTCGCGATTGCCAACTCGCAGAAGATGGCGGAGTCGGTGGTCCGCTATCTGGCGCTGAATCACGACATTCCGATCTACCGGATTTACCTGGTCGGCATGGGCAATGCACCGGTGCCGGCGACGTCCACCGAGGGCGAAGCCAAGCCCAAGCGCATCGCCGGGGGCCGCGTTGAAGTCAGCCTCCTGAAGAACGACCTGGAACAGCTTGCTTCCACCAGCGCGACTCCGGATCAACCACAGCAGAAGTAGCAGTACCCTCTCCCCTGGAAGCCTCCCATGAAAGTGGGAGGCTTTTCTTAGTTTGTCTGCATTCCACCGTCAGACACACCGGTTCAACATCGTGTTATCCTCCACGCGTCATGGAAACTCTGTTCTATGTGCGCACGTCTTCGCCTGTCGGCCCTCTCTTCCTTGCCGCGTCCACAAAGGGCTTGGTGCGGCTCGAATTCGAAGGTCGCGTGCTGAAGATCAATCCCGGGACGACTCAACTGCATGAATCGAAGCCCGCCCTCGCGCCCTATGTGCACGAACTCAACGAATATTTCGCTGGCGAGCGCCGAGAGTTCTCGTTCCCGCTCGATCTTCGCGGAACCGAGTTCCAACTCGCGTGCTGGCGCGCGCTGCTCGAAATCCCTTACGGCGAGACCCGCAGTTACCGCGACATTGCCGAAGCCATTGGCCACGCGCAGGCTTACCGTGCCGTCGGCATGTCGAACAACCGGAATCCAGTCGCCATCGTCGTTCCCTGCCACCGGGTGATCGCCTCAAGCGGCTCGCTGTGCGGGTATGGCGGCGGGCTCGACGTCAAGCGCAAGTTGCTCGACCTTGAGCTGGGGCACGTTCGTCCTTTTCTTCCCCTGGGAATCGGGGCATAAGCTGACGGTTGGCGCAATTCCTGTACACTAACCGGCATCTTCATTGTGAACGCCCCGAGCTCATCCACGACATCGACCGTCCGCAAGGCCAGCCTCTTCTATTTCGTCTTCGTAATGTTTTCCTATACCACCGGCGGCCCCTTCGGACTCGAAGGCATGGTAAGCGCCAGCGGCCCCGGTATGGGCCTGATCTTTTTGCTGGTCATCCCGTTCCTGTTGAGCATTCCGGTGTCGCTCGTCGCCGCCGAACTCACCACCGCCATGCCTGTCGAAGGCGGATTCTATCGCTGGACCCGCGCCGCCTTCGGAGACTTCTGGGGGTTTCTCGCCGGATGGTGGAACTGGTCCGCCTCGTTCATCCTCGGCAGCTCCTATGCCGTGATGTTCACCGACTATCTGACTTACTATTTTCCCGGGATCAGCGGGTGGAAGCATTGGCTGGTTTCTTTCGCGCTGATCGTCGTCATCACCTGGCTCAATGTCCGTGGCATCCAGATGGTGGGCAAAGCGGCCACCGTTCTCGAATTGTTTATGTTCATTCCGGTGATCGCCATGGTCGTCATTGGTTTTGCCAAATGGCATCACAACCCGTTTGTGCCGTTGGTCCCGCCGCATCAGCCTTTTTTCAAAGCATTCGGAGTTGGCCTGGCCCTGGCCATTTGGGGTTACGCCGGATACGAGCAAGTCTCAAGCGTGGCCGGGGAGGTTGAGAACCCGCAGCGCACTTATCCGAGAGCGCTGGCCGTGGTCATTCCGCTTTCCATCGCGACGTATTTTCTGCCGGTGCTCACCGGGACGGCCGCGCTCGGAAACTGGCAAGAATGGAACGACGGATACTTTTCCACCGCGGCGTTGCTGATTGGGGGCCCCTGGCTCGGCCATCTGATGGCGGTCGCAGCCATGGCCGGCGCGGTCGCGCTGCTCAACGCTACCATGCTCACCGCCACGCCCATGCCCTTCGCGCTCGCCGAAGACGGATACCTGCCGCCATTCCTCACGCGCCGTCATCCGGGCTATGGCACGCCCTGGATCGCGATCCTGATCTCCGCCGCCATCTACGCATCGCTGGCGCTGCACTCGCTCGGCGACTTGATCAGCATCTACGGCTGGCTGCGGGGCGCCACCACGGCGCTGACCGTCCTCTCCGCGTGGGGACTGCGGCGCAAACAGCCCGATTTGCCACGAGCTTTTCGCATCCCCGGCGGCAACCTCGGACTGCTTTATGTGATCGCCCTGCCGATGGCGATGACCTGTGTCGCCTTGTTTAATAGCCCTAAGATCGCGAAGCTCTGGGGCCCGTGCGCCCTGGCCGCCGGCCCGTTCGTTTATTTTGTGGTGAAATGGTTTGCCAAGCGCGCTGCGCAAAAGGCCAGGTAGGTCTGTATCCGGGTGCCGCTTTAGCGACAGCGCAGGCGATCGGTGAGGAATTGCGGCTCAGGCGCTCGGCCTGCGCGATTCATTTCGACGTGCGAGGGTCATGTGCTCTTTACGATCTGCGAACTAAGCCGAAAACTTCGCGACCGCGATATCTCTCCCGTCGAACTCACCCAGCACTGCCTCGTATTGATCGAGAAGCTCAACCCGGCGCTCAACGCCTTCATCACGGTCACCGCCGACCGCGCTCTGGAACGAGCCCGGGTCGCCGAGCGCGAAATCTTCCGTGGAGACTATCGCGGCCCGCTTCACGGCATCCCCATCGGACTCAAAGATATCGTCGATACCGCCGGAGTCCGTACTACCGCAGCCAGCGCATTGTTCAAAGATCGCATTCCCACCGAAGACGCCGAGGTTGTGCGCCGCCTGCGCTGCGGAGGGGCGATCATTCTGGGCAAACAGAATCTGCACGAGTTTGCCTATGGCGGCAGTTCGATGATCAGCTTCTTTGGCGAGGTCCACAATCCGTGGGATGCGAAGCGCATTACCGGAGGCTCTTCCGGAGGCTCCGCCGCCAGCGTTGCCGCGGCTCTCGGATTCGCCGCTGTCGGCACCGATACCGCCGGTTCCATTCGCCTGCCTGCCGCCTACTGCGGAGTCGTCGGGCTCAAGCCGACGTATGGCCGGGTGAGCGCCCGTGGAGTTATTCCGTTGTCGTCGTCCTACGATCACGTCGGCCCCATTGCGAATTCGGTCTATGACGCGGCTCTGATGCTGCAAGTGCTGTCCGACTTCAAGGCCGGGGACCCCTGCGCTCAGCCTAGTCTCGTCGCCCGGTTCGATGAGCTGCCGGTGAATCTGCGCATCGGAATTCCGCATCCATTTTTCTTCGACGATCTCCATGCCGAAGTTGCCGCGGCCATCGAAAAAGCTATCGAGTGTTTCCGCGAACTCCATGCTGAATTCCGAGAGGTCAAACTCGAAATCTCCACCGACCGTACGCTCGCGAGCGCCGAAGCCTATGCCTATCACAAGGCATTCGTGGACACGTCACCGGAGCTTTATCAACCGGCGACGCTGGCGCGCATCCAATCGGGAGCCAATATCTCCGCGGACGATGCTCTGCGGGCCAGCCAAGAACTCGAAGCGAGCCGTCACGCTATCGGAAAAATATTCGATGAAGTCGACGTGCTGCTGACGCCCACAGTTCCGATTCCCCCGCCGCTGATCGCCGATCTCCGCGAGCATCCCGACGACCTGCGCCCGCAAGAGCTGATCATGCTGCGCAACACGCGGCCCTTCAATGTCTGGGGAATTCCCACGATTTCCGTACCGTGCGGCTTCACAAAAGATGGCCTGCCGATCGGCCTGCAACTCGCCGCCGCTCCCTGGCGGGAGGACGTGGTCCTGCAAGCCGCACATGCCTACGAGCAGGCGACGGAGTGGCACAAGAGGATGCCCGGGCCACTTCGAACCACATAGGTCGCGTGCACCCCTTCGGCAATCCGAACAATTGTGGTGTGAGGGATGTCACTGTACTCAAACCTAAACCCTGTCACCCTGAGCGGAGGTGGTCGTTCACGAAGTGAACGGCCACCGTAGTCGAAGGGCCCCTACTCCCACTATGCCGCATGAGCGAAAGACATACTGCGCGTACATCATGGGCAGCCTGTCGGGAACTCTCTACATCGGCATGACAGGCAACCTGCACAAACGCGTCTTTGAACACAAGTTCCACCGCATAGAAGGATTCACGGACAAATATCAGGTCGAGCGTCTGTTGTACTGGGAGTCTTTCGACGATGTCCACCGGGCGATCGCACGCGAGAAACAACTCAAGGGCTGGCGGCGATCGAAGAAGATTGCGCTGATCGAATCGCTGAATCCGCATTGGGTGGATTTGGCGCGAGAATGGTTTCCCTGGATGACAGATTCCGGTGAGACGGACAATTACAAAATGTCATCCTGAGCGCAGCAATTCCATTCGCGAAGCGAACGGAATTGCGGAGTCGAAGGACCCCTACACCGGAAACACTGTCTGCGCCGCCGCAGGGAGTTCGCACGAGGATACCGACGCAAGTACGTGCAACGATCGCATCAGAGTGCATGGGGACACGCGGGAAGGGACGCGCAGGATGGCGAGAACTTCCAATCGGGTCTGACGGTGCAGAGGGGTAGGGGTCCTTCGACTCCGCACAACGATGCGCAGAGCGCATCGTCGTGCTCCGCTCAGGATGACAATGGCAAGCGGAAGCGAGGAATAGCAAGCGCGCTGGTCCGGACAGCCGAAGGCGGTTGTTCCCGTCCAATCATTGCCATTTTCCGCCGCTCGGATCGACGATAAGCACTTTTTTCATCCGTCGGCCAACACGCAACCTGAGAATTTGATTGGTCGGCGCAAACACAACCAACTCCCGTCTTGGATCGATGTTCTCTCCGTCAATGCGGACCAGGCTAACCGCTCCTTGTTTGTGTTTTCCGGCTGCTTCTGTGTTCGAGGCTGCAAGGCCAGCAAGTCGGACTAGTTTGTCTATCCGGATAAGGTCTGTTTCCGCTGGCTGTTCGATTCCTCCAATGACACGAACCGCTCCACTCACGCTTGCCTGGACGTCCTTCAGTTGGATCTCAACGAGTTCTAACTCGTCTGGGGCCTGACCCTTCTGGAACTGCTTCGCCCAATCCTCCGCGGCTTTCGACGCCGCCTCCGCCGAGTGGAAATCCGCCACGATCCCCCGCGCCAACTCTTTCTTCAGCGCCATCGGATGCGCCTTCCCGCTGGCAACATCCGCCTTCATTTGCGCGATGGCGTCCACCCGCACATCCGTCAGCAGTTCGTAGTAGCGCCACATCATCTCGTCGGAAATCGACATCACTTTGCCGTACATCTCCAGCGGCGGCTCGTGAATCCCAATCGCGTTCCCCAGCGACTTCGACATCTTGTTGACGCCGTCGAGCCCTTCGAGGATCGGCGTGGTCAGCACCACCTGCGACTCCTGGCCGTAAGCTCGCTGCAACTCGCGCCCCACCAGCAGATTGAACTTCTGATCGGTGCCGCCCAGTTCCACGTCGGCTTCGAGCGCGACCGAGTCATATCCCTGCGCCAGCGGATACAGCAATTCATGCATCGCTATCGGTTTCTCGTCGTGGAAACGCTTGTGAAAGTCCTCGCGCTCGAGAATCTTCGAGACCGTGTACTTAGCCGTCAAGCGGATAAAATCCTCGGCCGAGAACTTCGAGAACCAGCGGCTGTTGAAGTCCACCACCGTTTTTTCCTGGCTGAGAATCTTGAAAACCTGCGCCTTGTAGGTTTCCGCGTTCTCCGCAATCTGCTCCCGCGTCAGCGGAGGCCGCGTTGCCGAGCGTCCCGTCGGATCGCCGATCATTCCGGTGAAATCGCCGATCAGAAAGATGACCGTGTGACCGAGATCCTGAAAATGTTTCAGCTTGCGCAGCAGGACCGTGTGCCCCAGGTGCAGATCGGGCGCGGTCGGATCGAAGCCCGCCTTCACCTTAAGCGGCTTGCCGGAAGCGCGCGAGCGTTCGAGCTTCGAGCGCAGTTCGGATTCCTTGACGATCTCCGCCGCGCCCTTCTTGAGGTAAGCCAGTTGTTCTTCGACCGGTGGAAAGTTAGGCATGTCGTAGTGATTATAGCGAGGTAGCTGCGAGCTGCGAGCCACGAGCTAGAAACACCGTGGGAATACTTAATGATGGTCCGGTCGAAGCCCGTAGCTCGCGGCTCGTAGCTCACTGCCGCCGATAGAAGCTCAGCGCCGCATCCCCCTGCACCAGCTTGCGATATCGTTGCAATTCCCCAAACACCTCTCCCGGATCGAATCTCTTCTCATGCTCGGCGATTACCAGGCTCCGCCCTCCCAACAATTTCGATTCCGCCAGCGCCGCCATTGTCGTCGCGTACTCATCCTGCATCGAGTAGGGCGGATCGAGAAAAACGAAATCGGCGACGTTCCCCGCCGCTTCCAATTGCCGCAGAGCCTTCCCGGCCTCGGCCTTCACGATCTGGAACCCTTGCGCAATGCCCAATGACTTTAAGTTCACGGCAATCAACTCTGCCGCTGCTTTGGACGACTCGACGAAGTACACCATCCGGGCGCCGCGGCTCAGCGCCTCAATGCCCACCGCGCCCGTCCCCGCGTACAAATCGAGCCACACCGACTCGGCCAGCGCCGCCGGATCGCCCCCGCACAGCACGTTGAACAGGGTCTCGCGCAGCCGGTCCGCGGTCGGACGGATTTCGCGTCCGGGCAACGACCGCAACGTGCGGCGCCGGTAGTGTCCAGCGATCACTCTCATAATTCTTCTGTAGAGACGGGGCTTGCCCCGTCTCCTCCGCCGCCGGAGACGCGGCAAGCCGCGTCTCTACAGACTAGGCCCTTCCGATTCGCGTTTTCGCATCTCCGCGGCCTCCACCGGTGTCTAAACAGATAGAATACTGGTAGGCATGACGATGCGCAGTTGGTCCATCCCGGTCGGACGTCTTTTCGGAATCGAAATTCGCATTCATCTTACCTTTTTGTTCCTGCTGGTCTTCTTGTTTAGCACCGAAGCCGCTACGCAGGATGCGACTGCCGCTCTTCGGGTCCTGGGCTTGTTCGGCATCGTTTTCGGCAGCGTGGTGCTGCACGAATTGGGTCACGCTCTGGTGGCCCGCGGCTCGGGCATTCCAGCGAAGGGCATCATCCTGCTGCCGATCGGCGGCGTTACCATTCTTGACGAAGCGCACGCCATCCCCGACCCGATCAACGCCTGGAAGCGCGACATTCGCATCGCGGCTGCCGGACCGCTGGTGAATCTCTGCATCGCCGGGTTATCCGCACTGATACTACTGGCGGCCATACCCGGCTTTTCGCTTACCGCGCGGCCGCTCCTCCATTCGAGCGCCTTGTTGCGGAGCATCGTGTGGTCGAACCTCTACCTCGGCTTGTTCAACCTGTTACCGGCGTATCCCATGGATGGCGGGCGGGTTTTACGCGCCGTGTTTGCGCGCCGCGCCGACATGGTGCAAGCCACCCAGCGCGCGGTCCGCATCGGCCACGTCTTTTCCATTTTGTTCATGATGGTCGGAATGCTCATGAGCAACTGGTGGCTGGTGATGATCGGATTTTTCCTCTTCGTGGGCGCGCAACTCGAAGAGCGCTCGGCGGTATTTCAGTCCGTGCTGCAAAGCGTCCGGCTGGAAGAAGTCATGCTCACGGACTTCGCGACGCTCTCGCCCGCCGACACTCTGGAAGACGCGCTCGAAAAAGCCGTGCACACCCTGCAGGACGATTTTCCGGTGGTACGCGGCAGCGACATGGTGGGGGTCGTGTCCCGGCAAAAAATTCTTGAGGCGCTGCGCGCCGAGGGCAACGGCTACGTGCAGGCTGTAATGAACCGCATTTTCGAAGTGGCCGCCAAGCAGGAGTCTCTAGCCTCCGCCTTTCGTAAGCTCTCCGCTCGCAATCTCAGCATCATTCCGGTGGTCGACGATCAGCATCTGGTCGGAATCGTCACCCTGCAAAACCTGATGCATTCCATGTCGCTGCTGGCCGAAAGCCGCAAATTGCGCCGGGAAGCGCTGGACGCCTAGGAAGGTCAGAGGTCAGATTGCAGCGGTTAAAATCCCAAGGCCGACGACACGGTTCGCGCACTTGGGTTCTAACCTCTGCAATCTGACCTCTGACCTCTTACCTGATCTTCGCATAGACTTGCTGCGCGGCGCGCACGGCGCATCCAAACTCGACCGCCTTCCCCGTCGCTTCGGCGATCACATGTTCGAGTGCGGCCAACACTCCTATCGTGTCCAGATAATCGTAGTAACCGATGTGAGCGATACGGAAAAGCTGTCCTTTCATTTCCGCCTGTCCGTTGGCCACGACCGCGCCAAACTGGTCGCGGAAGCGTTTACAGATGGTCGTGGAATCGACGCCGGCCGGGGCAGCGACGGCAGTCAGCGCGGCCGCTGGACAACTCGGCGCGAACAGCTTCAGTCCCAGCGCTTCGACGCCGGCGCGCGTCATGGCCGCACACAACTCCGCGTTCGCGATCAGCGCGTCGCGCCCCGCCGGCAGGTTCCCGTCTCCCATTTGACGCAGGTAATCGAGCGCCGCGGCCAGTCCGGCGAACAGGGAAGTCGCGGGCGTATAGGCCGTTTCCGCCTTGGCCGCCGATTTGCGTTCCTTTCGCAGATCGAAGTAATACCGCGGAGATTTTGCCGTCTCCATGCGCTGCCACGCCCTCTCGCTGATCGCGCCGTAGGCTAATCCCGGCGGGATCATCAGCGCCTTCTGAGAGCCCCCGATGATGACATCGATTCCCCAACCGTCGACGTCGAGGTGCGTTGTGCCCAAGCCGGTGATGGCGTCAACGACAAGCAGAGTATCCGGCCGAGTATCGGATGAAGCTCGCACCAGTTTCGCGATCCCCTCGACGTCATGGCGCACGCCCGTGGAACTCTCGGTCGCCTGCATATAAACGCAGCGGACGTCGGGCGCCAGCTTGCGGCGCACTTGTTCCAGAGAAAAAGTTTTGCCGTAGGGAGCGCTTACCGTTTCCACGGAACAGCCAAATGCCTTGGCCAACGAGGCCCAGCGTTCGCCAAACTTGCCGGCGCTCAAAACCAGCACGCGGTCGCCGGGAGAAGTCAGGTTCGAGACCGAGGCTTCCATGAAACCCGTGCCGGATGACGACAGCACCAGGACGTCGTTCTTCGTGCCGATGAATTCCTTAACGTCGGCGAGCACGCGCTTGAACAGAGCGCGGAAATCGGCCGTGCGATGGTGCGCGCCGTAGGAGGCCATCGCCGTCTGAGCGGCGGGAAGAATGGGGGTCGGACCGGGAGTGAAGAGCCTGTTTTTCTTGATCATGAGAATAATCAGAATATGCGATGAGAAGTAATTCGGGAAGCGATTGCAGAAGTCAGAAGCCAGATTGTAGAAGTTAAGATCAAAGGCTTCCGCTGCCAACCGCGATGCTGCGTGAGAGAGGGCACTTCTGCAATCTGACTTCTGACCTCTGCAATCTAACCTCTGACCTCTATAATTCCCCCATGCCCCTCATCGACCAGATCCAGAAAGAAATCGTCGCGGCCATGAAGGCGCGCGAAGAGCAGCGCCTCTCCACCCTGCGCATGGTCAAGACCGCGCTCAAGAACCGCGAGATCGACAAGATGGCGCCGCTCGACGACAAGGAGTCGCAGCAGGTGCTCTCCACGCTGATCAAGCAGCGCAAGGACTCGGTCGAGCAGTTCACCAAAGGCGGACGCCAGGAAATGGCCGACAAAGAAGCCGCCGAGATCAAACTGATCGAGACTTATCTGCCCAAAGCCGCCGGCGAAGAAGAAATCGTGGCCGGAGTCCGCGCGGCGATTGCCGAGATGACGCCCGCTCCTGCCATGAAAGACATGGGGTCGGTAATGAAAGCCGCGATGGCTCGCTTCGCCGCCGCTGGGATGCGGGTGGATGGCAAGGTGGTCAGCGAAGCGGTGAAGAAGGAGCTGGCGGGGAAGTAATCGGGCTAGACGGGCCGAGGGCACCGTCCCTAGTGGTTCGTTGGCGAGGTTCGTGCTCCTACTTGGTTTGCTGCCACTCCCGGTACGCTTCGCTCTTCCCAATCCCGCGCTCTTTCGCAACTTTCTTCAGCGCGGCCTTTTCGTCTACTTTCTCTTCGGCGACGATTTCGCGCACACGCTGGGCAAGGCTTATGGTCTCGGATGCGGACGGAGCTGCGCCCTCTTCGGCTTTCGCGATCAGCAGCGTGATTTCGCCTTTGACGTCTCCGCGGGCTTTGAGTTGTTGGAGAATTTCTGCCGCACGACCGCGCAAGAACTCTTCGTGAATCTTCGTCACCTCGCGCGCGACGACCACATGCCGGTCATTCCCCAGAACCTCGACCACGTCGGCAAGCGTTTCCAGCAGCCGGTGCGGGGCTTCGTAGAATACTTGCGTTCGCGGAGAGTCTTTCACGCTCTCCAGCAGCCTGCGGCGTTGCCCTGCCTTGGCCGGGAGGAAGCCGCTGAAGCGGAAAGAATCGGTGGGCAGGCCGCTAGCGACGAGCGCGGCTAGGAATGCCGACGCTCCGGGAATTGGGACGACCGGTACGTGATGCCGGATGGCCAGCGCGATCAGGCGGAAGCCGGGGTCGGAGATGCCGGGCATGCCGGCGTCGGTGACGAGGGCGATCTTGGCTCCGCCTTCGAGGTCGACGACCAACTCGGCAGCTTTGGTCATCTCGTTGTGCTCGTGATAGCTGATCATGCGCGTCTGGATGCCGTAGTGGCTGAGCAGCTTCAGGGTCTGGCGCGTGTCTTCGCAGGCGATCAGGTCAACTTCTTTGAGCACGCGGAGGGCGCGCAGTGTGATGTCTTCGAGGTTGCCGATCGGCGTGGCAACGAGATAGAGCGACGGGCCCCCTGTTGCTGTGCCTGGTTCGGAGCTGTCGCCATTCTGCTTCTCTTCGCGCATGAAGCGAGTCTAGCAAGAAAAGAGGCAGGTCAGAGGTTAGAGGTCAGATTGCAGAGGTGCCCCCCGGATTCTAACCTCTGCACTCTAACCTCTGACCTTTGACCTCCCAGGAATCATCCGCGCCAATGCTTTTCACGCTTCGCCTTTTATTCGCTTCGTGCTAAACTGACCAAAAGTGATGTGACAGCCAACACTTCACGCCCCAGCCCGCGGGTGTAGGCTACGGGGGATTCGTACCCGGGATTCCAGATTCATAAACAGGAGCAGCCATCATGGCCGAAGAACGCAGCCGAGCAGACGAGCGCAGCAGAACCGAAGATCGTAACAACGAGCGCAACAAGGCAATTGAACTCGCCTTCGCACAGATCGAAAAGCAGTTTGGCAAAGGTTCCATTATGCGGCTGGGGTCGAAGGAAGCCATCGTCCCGATCGCAGTGATTTCGACGGGGGCGATTTCGTTCGATGCCGCGCTGGGCGTGGGTGGATTTCCGCGCGGCCGCGTGGTTGAAATTTTTGGCCCGGAGTCTTCCGGCAAAACCACCATTGCTTTGCAGGTGATTGCCGAGGCGCAAAAAACTGGAGGCATGGCGGCGTTCGTCGATGCTGAGCACGCGCTCGATCCAGGCTATGCCAAGAAGCTGGGTGTGGACGTCGACAACTTGCTGGTCTCGCAGCCCGACTACGGCGAGCAGGCGCTGGAAATCACGGAAGCGCTGGTGCGCTCGAACTCCATTGACGTGCTGGTGGTGGACTCGGTGGCGGCGCTTGTCCCCAAGGCCGAACTCGATGGCGAAATGGGCGACAGCCACATGGGCCTGCAGGCGCGCCTGATGTCGCAGGCGCTGCGCAAGCTGACCGGAACGGTTGCCAAGTCGCGCACCTGCCTGATCTTCATCAACCAGATTCGCGAAAAAATTGGCGTGATGTTCGGCAATCCGGAAACCACGACGGGCGGTCGCGCGCTGAAATTCTATTCGTCGGTGCGCATCGACATCCGCCGCATTGCGGCCATTAAAGAAGGAGACGTAGTCACCGGCTCGCGCACCCGGGTCAAGATTGTGAAGAACAAAGTGGCGGCGCCCTTCCGTGAATCGGAGTTCGACATTCTCTATGGTGAAGGCATCTCGCGCGAAGGCGACCTGATCGATCAGGCGGTGGCCCAGAATATTCTGGAGAAGTCGGGCTCTTGGTTCAGCTACAAAGGCGAGCGCATCGGGCAGGGACGCGAGAACGCCCGCACCTTCCTGAAAGAGAACAAAGACACCATGGCGAAACTCGATGCCGAAGTGCGCAAGGCTCTGGGACTGGCGCCGTCCGTGGTGACGCCGGCTGCGATCCCGGCACAGGCCACCGGCACGCAGGGACGTGTCACGACAATGCCGAGCGCGGTCCCGGAAGCTACAAGAGTGCCGGCGGCAAGACGGTAACTGCCGCAAATGCAGTTTGTTTAGTTGATGGAGAGACGGGCGTCTCGCCCGTCTGCCCATCCCCCACCTAAATCCCCTCCGATTGCTATCCCCCTTGCCCCCGCATACAATCCTTGTTTCTTCGACCTTTCTTGGAACGAGGACCCTGTGAAACGTATCAAAGCCATTTATCCCGGATCGTTCGATCCTCCTACCAACGGACATCTTGATCTGATCGAACGCGGCAGCAAGATTTTTGACGAACTGGTCGTCGCGATTCTCCGGAACCCCGAGAAAGACCCGCTGTTCAGCGTGGCCGACCGCCGCAAGATGTTGGAGGCGATGACCTCGGACTTTGACAACGTCTCGGTCGATACTTTCGAAGGCCTCACCGTGGACTACGCGTTGCGGGTTGAGGCCAGGGCCATCCTGCGCGGCATTCGCGCTATCAGCGACTACGAGTACGAACTGCAGATGGCCCTGATGAATCGCAAACTTCAGCCCGGTTTGGAAACGGTGTTCATGCTGCCTGCGGAAAAGTATTCGTACGTGAGTTCGCGTCTGGTGCGCGAGGTCGCGCAACTCGGCGGTTCGATTGCCTGCCTGGTGCCGGACCTGGTCGAGCGAAAGCTTCGTGAGAAAATGGACGTGGCTCTCAAGTTCGAGAGGGGCGAACCTTCCGAGGGCACGAACAAGTCCAGGAAGAAGAAAGCTTGAGCATAGTTGACACAAGCACGCTGAACACGAGCATGCCAAAGATGAGCACAGTAATCACGCCGGTCACTCGGCCCGTTCGCCTGACGGAACGCATCAACCGCATCGAGCCCTCCGCCACCATGGCGGTCGTGGCCGAAGCCGACAAGCTGCGCCAGCAGGGCATGGATATCGTGGATTTCGGCGCCGGCGAGCCTCACTTTTCTACGCCACAGCACATCAAGGACGCGGCCATCGCTGCGATCCAGGCGAATTTTTCGAAGTACACCGCTGTCGGCGGCACCACCGAGCTGAAGGATGCCATTGTGCACCGCCATGCCGTGGACTTCGACTCCGATTACCGCCGCGAAGAAGCCGCCGCTTCGGTCGGCGGCAAGCACGCGCTCTTCAACGTGATTTCCGTGCTCGTGGATCATGGCGACGAGGTCATTCTTCCCGTCCCCTACTATGCCTCGTTCAAGGACATGGTGCGCTATGCCGGCGGCACCTGCGTGCTTCTCCAGAGTGACGAGTGCCAGGGCTTTCGCGTCACCGCCGCCATGGTCGCGAAACTGGTGACGCCGAAAACCAAGCTCATCATCCTGAATTCACCCTCCAATCCTTGCGGAGCCGTGATGAGCCCGGAAGACATGACCGAAGTCGTCCGGCTGGCTCACCAGCGCGGCATCTGGGTAATTTCCGACGAGTGCTACGTCTATCTCAATTACAGCGGCAAGCGCTTCTCGGTTGGGTCGCTGCGCGAGTTCCGCGACCGCTTTATGGTCGTCGGTTCGCTTTCGAAGACCTATGCCATGACCGGTTGGCGTCTCGGGTTCACGCTCGGCCCCGCTCCCATCATCACGGCCGTCCAGAAACTGCAGAGCCAGTCCACTTCAAACCCGACCTCGATCGTGCAGAAAGCTGCGGTCGCGGCGCTCAAAGGCTCGCAACAGTGCGTGGAAGACATGCGCGCCGAGTACATCAAGCTGCGCGATCACGTGGTGAAAGGACTACGCTCCATCCCCGGTGTGCAATGCACGCTGCCGGAAGGCGCGTTCTATGCTTACCCCAATGTTTCGGCATTTTTCGGGCGTGGCGGAGTGAACTCAGCCTCCGAGATCGCGGGGAAACTGCTGCGCGAGGTGCACGTCGCCACCGTTCCCGGAGAAGGCTTCGGGACTAAGGAACACCTCCGCGTTTCCTACGCCACCTCGATGGCCGAACTCGACCGCGGCCTGGAGCGCATGAGGAAGTTCTTTGGCGGGCTGTAAGCATCGCGTTCCATGGGCTCGAACGACATAAATTTGAGTTTGTGCCAAGAACTTTCGAAACACGTCACTGGGTTCAGCGTTTTCTCCCATGACCCAACTTTACCCGCTCCTAATGTCGCCTGCCTTCGACCCGCGTCCCTGGGGCACGCTCGATCTTTCCGCCATTTATCCAAATCACAAGTTCAACGAACGCATCGGAGAAGCCTGGCTTACCGGCGACAACTGCGTGGTCGCGAACGGTCCGCTGGCGAATCGTTCACTCGAAGACCTGAGCAAAGAATTTGGCTCCGAACTCGTGGGCACGGCCGCGCGCGACCCACAGCGCTTTCCGCTGCTGCTGAAGTTTCTCTTCCCCGAGGAAAAACTATCCGTCCAGGTGCACCCCGACGACGCCACCGCGCAGCACTTCGGCGAGCCTTGGGGCAAAACCGAATGCTGGTACGTGGCCCATGCCAAGCCCGGATCGCAGATCGCGCTTGGACTGAAGCCCGGCGTTACGGTGGCTCAATTCGAGCAAGCCATCCATGAAAAGCGCGCGGAGGAACTGCTGAACTGGATCAACGTCTATCAGGGCGAAATGATTTATGTAGCCGGCGGCACGGTGCATACGCTCGGACCGGGGGCTGTCATAGTGGAAACGCAGCAGCAATCCGACACCACGTATCGTCTCTACGACTACGGACGCCCGCGCCCGCTGCATCTGGAACGCGGCCTCGCCTCGGTCAAGGAGCGCGTTGCCTCCGGCAAAGTGATTCGCCCCGCGCCGGTGGCCATCGACGGCGGCAAGAACCGACGCTCCTCGATGATCTCGGCCCCGTATTTTACGGTGGACTTGTTCGAGTTGAAAAGCCCGCACGATTTTTCAATCATCGAGTCCGAAAGAGACGCGTCCGGGAAGACATCGGCGCAGATTTTGGTCGCGGTGGAAGGCTGCGGAGTTGTAGAGGCGCAAGGCCGCGACCCGGTGACCATGGCCAAAGGAGATGCGGTCGTGATTCCGGCCAACCTGGACGCGTTTCAGGTTCGTCCGCAGTGGGCGGTAGAATTCCTGAAAGCCAGTGTGCCGAGTATCTCAGTGCCCGAGCCCGCGACACGGCTCTAATAGCGTGCGAAAGACGCTCTTAGCTTTTGGCTTTTAGCTAAAAGCCAAGAGCAAAGAGCCAACAGCGTTCTTGCGGTCAGGGGATTCACCCCGAGGCGCGTCAATGGTAGGCTTTCTATTCCGGTGAAGACGAACCCACACTTCTATCCCGTAATCCTCGCCGGCGGCCGAGGCACGCGCTTCTGGCCGCTGAGCCGCAAGCGCCGCGCCAAGCAACTGCTCGCGCTCGACGGCGAGCAAACCATGATCCAGCAGACGGTGGCGCGCCTGTTGCCCTTGGCTGGGCCGAGCCGTTTCTGGGTCATCACCAATGGCGACCTGCGCCCCGCCATCTTGCGTCAGCTTCCGAAACTTCCTCCGAAGCAAATCGTCGCAGAGCCCGCCGGACGCAACACGGCTCCCGCGATTGGGCTGGCGGCGTTCCTTTTGCTTCGTCATGATCCCAACGCGGTGCTAGGCCTGTTTCCCTCCGACCACGTAATCGCCGACCCCGCCCACTACCGCGCGACTCTCAGCCGAGGAATCGAGATCGCGACCGCCGGAGAAAACATCGTTGTGCTCGGCGTCCGCCCAACCCGCCCCGAAACCGGCTACGGCTATATCGAGGCGGAAGTTCCCGAAGGTGGCGCGCCCGATCGGCAAAGCTCCCTGCGCGTGCGCCGCTTTACCGAAAAGCCGGATCTCGCCACTGCCAAGCAGTTTCTCGACGCGGGTAACTACTTCTGGAACAGCGGCATGTTTCTCTGGCGCGCCGACACGCTCGCCAACGCGTTGCGCGAGCATCTTCCCAACACCGCTCCGTTCCTCGAAAAGATTGCCGCCGCCTATGGCACGCGCAAATTCGCCGACACGTTTCGCAAGCTCTACCCGAAGTGCGAGAACATCAGCATCGACTATGCAGTTCTGGAACCGCGTTCCACCAAGGGAGAAGGCCAGTCGCGCATCTTCTGCCTGCCTTCCGACTTCGGATGGAACGACCTCGGCTCCTGGACCGCGCTGCATGAGCACCACGTGGCAAAGGCCATACCTGGCGATGGAAACATGGCTTCAGCGTCTGGAAGTTTTGCCTTAAACGCGAAGAACAACTACGTTCATGCGCCCGGGAAATTTGTCGCGCTGGTCGGCGTGAGCAACCTGGTGATCGTTGAGACCGAAGACGCCCTGCTCGTCACCACGCTCGATCAGTCGCAGGATGTCGGCAAAGTGGTGAAGCATCTGGATGAGAAGAACCTGAAGAAACTGGTGTGACAGTCCGCTCATGACCCAAATCAAATTCGGTACCGACGGCTGGCGCGGCCTTATTGCCGACGATTTCACTTTCGACAACGTGCGGCGCGTGGCCGGAGCGATTGCCAGCTACGTCCTCCAGCACGAAGATCCCCAACGCGGCGTCGTTATCGGATATGACACGCGTTTCTTGTCCGATCACGCCGCTCGCGCGGTTGCCCAAGTCATCGCCGCCGCAGGGATTCCCGTGCTGCTGGCCAACGACTACGTGCCCACGCCGACGGTTTCCTACAACGTCAAGAAGCTGGGCGCAGCGGGCGGCGTCATGGTCACCTCAAGCCATAATCCGTGGAACTGGAATGGGGTGAAGTTTAAAGCCAAGTTTGGAGGCTCGGCCACGCCCGCGATCATGAAGTTGATCGAAGAAGAACTCGCTGCCAACGCGATGCCCAGCGGCCACGCACCCGCGAAAATCGAAGAAGTGGATCTGAAACCCGCCTATGTCGAGGCGATCTGCCAGTTTGCCGACCTTAACCTGATCCGCAAAGCGAACTTCAAGTTCGCCATTGACTCCATGTACGGCTCGGGGCGCGGAGTGTTGCCGGGCATCTTCGACAAGAATGGAATTCGGTACGTAGCGATCCGCCAGGAAGTCAACCCGTTGTTTCCGGGCATTAATCCCGAGCCGATCCTGCCGCACGTCGCGCTCCTGCAGAAAACCGTGGTGAAAGAAAAATGCCACGCTGGCCTGGTCACCGACGGGGATGCCGACCGCATCGGCGCCGTGGCCGAAGACGGCACTTTTGTGGATTCTCACAAGTGCATGTGCGTCCTGCTGCATTGGTTGTTGCAGTACAAGAAGTGGCCGGGCGACGTAGTTCGCGCTTTCAACACCACCGGTATGATGGACCGCATCGCAGCCAAGTACGGACGCAAGCTGCACGAGTGCAACATCGGCTTCAAATACATTGCCGACCTGATGATGGACCACGAAATCCTGATTGGCGGGGAAGAGTCCGGCGGCATCGGATACAGCCGCTTTCTCCCCGAACGCGATGGCATTCTCAACGCGCTGCTGCTGGCGAATGTTATGGCGGAAGAGGGAAAGCCGCTCGGCCAGTTGGTCGCCGATTTGCAGCGTGAATTCGGCGCGCATTACTTCGGCCGGCGCGATCTGCATATTTCCGATGAAATGAAGAACGGCGCCATCCGCCGCGCTGCCGATCCGCAGACTACGAAGCTCGGCGCTTATCCCATCTTGCGTAAGGAGAATCGCGACGGCGTGAAGTTCTACCTCGATGCTCCCAAGCATGGCAACGGCGCCGACGCTTGGGTGTTGTTCCGGGCCTCCGGCACCGAACCCATGCTGCGTTGTTATGTGGAAGCCGCCACGCCCGAACTGGTTGAAGAAATTTTGGAGAGCGGCGAAAGATTCGTCAGGCTTGCGTAGGGACAGCCGAGCGAACCGGGGTGGAGAAGCTCGGCAGCCTCAAGGTTAGACACGAGTCGTTTTCAATGAAAGGTATAATCTGGCTTGCGTCAAGTAAGAAGCAGCGGAGGAAACCACGATGGATCAACTGTACTGGGTTCCGTTGGCGATCGCAGCTCTCATTGTTCTTTACCTGGTTCTGGGAAGCTTTTTCACCGTGCGCACAGCCGAAGTCGCCGTGATCACGCGATTCGGCAAGTTCCTTCGGGTCGCGGAGCCCGGATTGAACTGGAAGCGGCCGTTCTTCGATTCCGTGACCGGCACAGTGAGTTTGCGTGTGAATCAGATCACTCTCACCATGGAGACGAAGACCAAAGACAACGTGTTCGTCACCATTCCTATTTCGGTGCAGAACCGCGTTCGTCCGGAAAAAGTTTACGACGCCTACTACAAGTTGTCCGATCCGGTGGCGCAGATCAAGTCTTATGTCGAGCAGGTGATCCTGGGGCATGTTCCGGGAATGACGCTCGACGAAGTGTTCGCCTCGCAATCCAGCATCGCCGCGGCGGTCAAGCAGGAGTTGGATGCGGACATGGCGACCTTCGGATACGAAATTGTCAATGTGCTGGTCACCGATATTGTTCCCGACGCCAAGGTAAAGTCGGCCATGAACGACATCAATGCGGCGCAGCGCGAACAGGTAGCCGCTAACGCCAGGGGCGAGGCGGAGAAGATTCTGGTGGTAAAGAAGGCCGAGGCCGAAGCGGAAAGCAAGGCTCTCCAGGGACAGGGAATCGCAAATCAAAGGAAGGCCATCATCGAAGGGCTGCAGGCCTCGATCGAACAGTTCCAGAAGGTTGTGGAGGGAGCGTCCGCGAAAGAAGTCATGCAACTGGTGATGGTCACACAGTATTTCGATACGCTGAAATCCATTGGTGAAAACGACAAAACCAACACGCTATTTCTGTCTCACTCGCCGGCGGCGGTCAAAGAGGTCTCGGATCAGATTCTGCAGTCCATGCTGGTGGCGGAGAGAGCGAACGGCTGAAGCTAAAGATCAAGAGTCGCCGTCCACAGCACAGGAACTCGACGAACTCAGCACATCCTGCTTCCAAATTCTGGCCGTCGGGCCAGCCCTTTCGGGTTCTAGCCAGCCTCGGAACGCGATAGGATAATGACACTCAGCATAATGGCCACGACGGAAACCACACCGGTTCTCGCCGATTCTCCGGAATCGCGCCGCTACAACCGCGTCAAGCGGTGGCTGGGCATTGCCGATTTCGCGACCGGCTTCGGCCTGTTCGTCGTGCTGTTGGCCACCGGCTGGAGCGGAACCCTCCGCGATCTGGCCGAACGAGGCGCTTCTCAGAATTACGCATACGCAGTTTTTCTCTACGTGCTGATGCTGATGCTGATCGGCAAAGTGCTGGGAACTCCGCTCGACTACTACGGTTTCCGGCTGGAGCACCGCTATAACCTCTCGAACCAAAGATTCCGCTCCTGGCTGTGGGACGAATTCAAGAGCCTGCTGATTGGCCTGGTCATGGCCACCATCGTGGTCGAGTTGCTCTACATGCTCATACGCCAGACCCCGCAGCACTGGTGGGTGATCGCGTGGGCTGTTTTCCTCGGACTCATTGTGTTGCTCGCGCAACTCGCGCCGGTTGTGCTGTTTCCGATTTTTTACAAATTCGAACCGCTGGAAAACGAAGAACTCAAGCGCCGCTTGATCGTTCTGGGCGAACGCGCCGGCGCGCGCGTCCGTGGCGTTTATAAGTGGCATCTTTCCGAGAAAAGCAAGAAAGCCAACGCCGCGCTGACCGGACTCGGCGCCACCCGGCGCATCATTCTTGCCGACACCTTGTTGGATAACTATTCTGACGATGAAATCGAAGCCGTGCTCGCGCATGAACTCGGGCATCACGTGCACCGGCACATTCTAAAGAGCATTTTCGTGCAGGCGGGAATCACACTGTTCGGCTTCTGGCTGGCCAACGAAGTTCTCAGCTATGCCGTGGAGCGGCGCCATATGTTCGAGACTATGTCCGACTTTGCCAATCTGCCGCTGCTGATTCTGGTCTCGACCGTACTCTCATTTTTGCTGATGCCCGCCCTCAACGCCTACTCCCGCTTCAACGAGCGGCAGGCCGACCGCTATTGTTTCCATTCGGTGGCCAGCGTCGAACCCTTCATTTCGTCGATGAATAAGTTGGCCGAGCAGAATCTCGCGGAAAGAACGCCTTCCCGCTGGGTCGAGTGGTTGCTCCACTCGCATCCAGCGATCGGAAAGCGAATCGCCGCCGCCGAAGCCTGGGCGAAGAAAATTGGTAATTGAGTAATTTGTAATTTGTAACTTGAAACCGGTCCGAGCCGCATCTGGAGTTCGGTCTTGATCTGATTTTCAAATTACCAAATTACAAATTGCTCAATTACAAATTCTTCTTCAGAATCTCTTCCACACGCCGCACATCCTCTTCTGTATCCACGCCTACCGTGTCGAACGGCGTTTCCGCGACGTAAATCGGGACTCCGTTTTCCAGGAAGCGCAACTGCTCCAACCGCTCGCTGCGCTCGAGCGACGACTCCGGCCAGCCGACGAACTTGTCCAGCGCGCCTTTGCGATGTCCGTAGATTCCGAGGTGCTTGTAGTATCGGGGATGCGTGCCATCGCGGTCGAAGGGAATTGTGGCGCGAGAAAAATAGAGGGCGCGGCCAGCAGCATCCGTCACCACTTTCACGGCGCCGGGATTGTTGATGTCGATGTCAGACGCCGGCGTTTTCAGTGTGCCCACTTCGACCTCGGGTGGCCGCATGACTTCGATCAGTTTGGCGATGTGTTCCGGGCGAGTCAGCGGCTCATCCCCCTGGACATCGATATAGATGTCGGCAGGAATGACGGTAGAGATTTCGTGGGTGCGCTCCGTGCCTGAGCGATGAGCAGGTGAAGTCATCCTCACGCCAAATTCGCTTCGCTGGCAGAACTGGAAAATTTCGTCGGAGTCGGTAGCCACCACGACTTCGTCGAGTTGGGGGCAGCGGCGCACGGCCTGGTAGGTTAGCGCCAGCAGGGGCTCGCCGGCGATCTCGCGCAGCATCTTGCGGGGCAGGCGCGTCGAAGCCAGCCGCGCTGGAATCACAGCGATGACTTTCATGCGCCCAGTTTCGCATGGAGTCGTGCGGTTTGGCACGCCATTCCATTGACCCTCGTTCCATTGACACTCATTCGATGCACTTTTAGAATGAGTCAGGGACGCGTCCACCCGCGTCTGCGGGATTCTGTGCCCACTTCCGGGCTGTCCCTGGTTTCTTCCGCGTATTTCCGGATTGGCGGTGTAGCTCAGGTGGTTAGAGCGACGGTCTCATAATCCGTAGGTCGTAGGTTCGAGTCCTACCGCCGCCACCACAACCGTTTGCTCCCCACCCCCGTCCGGCGATATAGTTACGGGTGCTGCCTTATTGAGTCCCTGATGTTCACTGACTTCACCGCCACCGGCCGCTGGACCAAGCAACAAGCACACTGCATCTACCAAGCCTTGCTGGTGGCCATCGCTACCCGCCACGCCGATGCGGTCGATATCAAGTTCCTGGTCGACGGGCGCCCGGTCTGGGTGGCGCTGCCGCACCCGGCGTGGGTCGAGTACAAGAAGCGCACCGGGAGACTGATCACCGACTCTCTGGCGAAGGAAATCGCGGGCCATTTTCTGAAGACAGCGCTGGAATCGGGCGAAGGCTTAGGCCGTGAAATGTATTCGCTTACCGTCGATGAGACTCTCAAGCATCTGGACGCGGTGGTGGCCGCGGCCGAGTCTCCGGTGCCTGCTGCGAGCTAGCCGATCCACTTGTTTTTCAGAGCTTTGCACCCGACGTCGGGGGTCTATGTCACAAGTGGTTGTGATCCCGAACACTTCTTTCCCCCTCGCACGCTCGGATAATCGACTGGCCGCCGCGGGGGCACTTGAAATCTCGTGGCGGTTCGATCTGGGACTCGGGTCTCGGAAAAACCCCTCGAAATCACGGAGAATTTGGCTCTTGAACACAAGAGGAGGAGGCACTCATGGCGGTTACGAAACAGCAGGTGCTTGATTATCACTTCGGCGCGCGCCCGGGAAAAATCGAAGTTTCTCCCACGAAACCTTGCGAGACGCAGCGCGACCTGAGTCTGGCCTACACCCCGGGCGTGGCCCAACCCTGCCTGGAGATCCGAAGGAACCCCGAGGATGCCTTCAAGTACACGGCACGCGGAAACCTGGTCGCGGTGGTGACCAATGGTACGGCGGTGCTGGGGTTGGGCGATATCGGCCCGCTGGCCGGCAAGCCGGTGATGGAAGGCAAGGCGGTTTTGTTCAAGCGCTTTGCCGACGTTGACGTTTTCGATATTGAGATTGACAGCCACGATCCGGACGACGTCATCAAAGTCTGCCAACTGCTGCAACCGACGTTCGGCGGAATCAATCTGGAAGACATTAAAGCGCCGGAGTGTTTTTACATCGAAGAGACCCTCAAGAAGACGATGAAGATTCCCGTCTTTCACGACGATCAACACGGGACCGCGATCATCTCGGGAGCGGCGCTGCTGAACGCGCTCGAAGTCGTGGGCAAGAAGATCGACGAAGTTCGCGTGGTGTTCAACGGCGCCGGAGCCTCGGGCATAGCGTGCGCGGAACACTACGTCCGGCTGGGCGTGAAGCGGGAGAACCTCACACTCTGCGATACCAAAGGGGTGGTCTACAAGGGACGCACGGAAGGCATGAACCCCTACAAGGAGCGCTTCGCCAAGGACACAAAACTGCGCAAGCTGGCCGAAGCCGTGAAGGATGCCGATGTCTTGGTCGGCTGCTCGGTCAAGGGCGCGATTAAGCAGGACATGGTGCGGTCCATGGCCGAGCGGCCGATTGTGTTTGCCATGGCGAATCCCGACCCCGAGATCAGCTACGAAGATGCGAAAGCCTGCCGCAGTGACGTGATCATTGCCACGGGGCGTTCGGATTACCCCAACCAGGTGAATAACGTTTTAGGTTTTCCGTCCATTTTCCGTGGGGCGCTTGACGTTCAAGCCACGGCGATCAACGAGGAAATGAAACTGGCGGCGACGAAGGCGCTTGCCGACCTGGCGAAGGAAGATGTGCCAGACTCGGTTTGCCGGGCATACGGCGTCGATCGGCTCCGGTTTGGTCCGGACTACCTGATCCCGAAGCCCTTTGATCCGCGCGTGCTGCTGTGGGAGGCCACAGCAGTCGCGGAAGCGGCCATGGCAACTGGCGTGGCGCGCAAGCCCATCGCGCTGGACCAGTATCGGGACCAGTTGGAGCGCCGCTTGGGCAAGGCCCACGAGATCACCTATCTGATGATCCAGAAGGCCAAGGCGCGGCCGAAGACGGTCGTGTTTCCCGAGGGTGAACATGAAAAGATCCTTCGCGCCGCGCACAACCTGCTGGAGGAGAAGATCGCCTGCCCCATCCTGCTGGGCGCTCCTAAAGTAATTGAAGCGAAGGCGAAGGAGTTGGGCGTCAGATTGGAGGGCGCGCAGATTGTCGATCCCTATGCCTCACCGATGCGTGAAGGGTTCATCCAAGAGCTCTTCCGTCTTCGCCAGCGCCGCGGTGTGACCATGACCGAAGCGCACACCCTGATGAAGGATCCAAACGTGTTCGGATCGATGATGGTCCACATGGGCTACGCCGACGCCTTGGTTTCCGGAGTTAGCCAAAATTATCCCGAAACCATTCGTCCCGCGCTGCAGATCATCGGCACGCGGGAAGGATTGCGGAGAGTCTCCGGCTGTTACGTGATGACTACGCGCTCGCGCCAAGTGTACGTCCTGGCCGACGCCACGGTGAACATCGAACCCAGCACGGAAGATCTGGCCGAGATCGCGCTGTGCGCGGCGCATACGGCACGGCGGTTCGACCTGGAGCCTCGGGTCGCGCTCCTGTCGTTTTCCACCTTTGGGAGCACGAACCATCCCCAGTGCGAGAAGGTGCGAAAAGCCGTGGATCTCATTCGCAAGATGGATCCTTCGCTCATCGTGGACGGCGAAGTTATGGCAGATGTCGCCGTTTCTCCTGAACTGATCGACAAGATTTATCCTTTCACTGCGCTGACCGGCGGCGCCAACGTGTTGATCTTTCCAGAGCTCAGCTCGGCCAACATCGGTTACAAGCTTCTGGGGAAGCTGGGTGGGTGCTGGGAGATGGGTCCCATCCTGATGGGCATGAGGAAACCGGTGCACGTGCTCTCGCGCGATGCCGAGGTGGAAGAAATTGTGAATATCGCAGCCATTGCCGTCGTCGATGCTCAGGAAGATGATTCGTCTTCCTTCCCGACTGCTCGCAAACACACGGAACTGGTCGGAGATTAGGGAACAGGCGACCACCAACACCTGCCCGAGGGTCTGAATCGCGAGCTCGAGGACTTGGACAAGCGGCTTCGGGTAAGCATCAGCAGAGTCGGAAAGGTCAGCAGGTTTGGCAAAGTGAGCCCGCTCGGTAAGAGGTCGGAGACTCTGCCCCCAGATAGATAAGGACGAATGCGCCCAGTTGCTCGACGCCTGGCGGTGGCTGGGCGTTGATGAGGGTATCCCGGATTGCCGGGCTGGGCAAAGAGTTTGGGGTCCCTGTAGTGTCTCAATCACTGAGACACCACAGAGGTTCGTCTGTGCTTAAATCGAAGTATGTTCGCCCGCAAACTCCGCGTGGAATACGAGCTCGACGGGCAGCTCCAGCCCTGTCCGTTGAAATGGCTCGACAACTTCAGCATGCGCAACTTCACCAACGCGTCGGTTTTCGACGACACGCTGCCGGTGGCCGACGGGCGCATGGAAATTGGAACGCATGTCCCGCTTGATCAGCTCAAGGATGCGATGGAAGACTGGTTCCGGCGGAAGAGCTACCTCGGGAAGGATGCGAGGCTGGTGCTGACGTTGACGTAGAGAATCAGTTGCCAGTTGCCAGTGGTCAGCTGCCAGTCAAACCTATCCCGGCGTCCCTTTCACTGGCAACTGGCAACTGGTCGCTGGCAACTGATCTTTCTAGGTTGAGCCGCCCAGACTGGGGCTTCTCTCCATCTTGAGCAGGCGGCTGAATAAACGGACGATCATGCCGTCGAAGCGCGTGCCGCTCAGCTTTCCCAGTTCCGCCATCGCTTGCTCCTCGGTTTTCGGAGGACTGAAAGAGCGATCGCTGGTCATGTTGTCGTAGGCGTCCACCACGGCGACGATGCGGCCATAGAGAGGTATGGCTTCGCCCTTCAGTTCGAGAGGATAGCCGCTACCGTCGAAGGCTTCGTGATGAGACTCGATAGCCTGGGCCACGCGCTCAAGTTCAGGAATCGCGCGTAGCACTTCCGCGCCCACTTTCGCGTGGGTCTTGATGGCGGCGAATTCCTCTTCCGTCAGTGTCCCCGTCTTGTTCAGGATTCGATGATCGATAAACAGCTTGCCCAAATCATGCACCCGCCCCGCGAAGGTGACTTCTTCCACTTCCTGGGCAGAGAGGTTGAGTCCGCGCGCGATCATCCCGGCATAATGCCCGCATTGCTCGCCATGTCCCGCCGCGTACTGCTCCCTCAGTTCGGCCGCGCGTGCCAAGGCTTCGACGGCCTGCTTGATCGCCTTCTGGTCCGCATCCCCTTCGCGTCCGCACAGCTTGCGCAGCGTGTTGACCAATTCTTCCAGGTGCTCGGGGCCGTTGTGCTCGCGCTGCAGGAATCCTTCGACATAGCGGAAGACAAGCTGTCGCTGGACAGCGGAATCTTCACCGAACGCATCCGAGGTGGAAACCTGGTTCCCGCCCCCGTGCTTGGCCACGTACATGCCCGCATCCGCGATGCGAATCAGGTCCTCCATGGAAAATCCATGGACGGGAAAACTGGCGACGCCAAAACTGCCGGTGATATGGTGCTCTTCCAGCATGGGATCGGTGGCGAGCCACAACCGTAATCTCTCGGCCAGCACCTGCGCTTGCTCGATCCCGGTCTCCGGCATGAGGATGACGAATTCGTCTCCGCCGTAGCGGGCCACCACGTTCGACTGGCGGCACTTCTGTTCGAGCAGCCGGCCCACGCGCGCCAGCACCAAATCCCCTTCCAGGTGGCCGAGCGAATCGTTGACCTCTTTGAATTTATCCAAGTCGATCAGCACCACCGAAAACGGCCGGCCGGAACGGGACGCACGCTTCCATTCCGAGCTCAGCGCCTCCCAGAAAAACCGTCTCGTCTTGATGCCGGTCAATCCATCGGTAATCGACTGCTGCTGCAGTTTCTGGAAGACGAAGGAGTTGTGCAAGGCCGTCGCCAGAAGATCGGCGAGCGTATTCAGGATCAGAACGTCCTGAGGGGCGAACGCGTTCTCATCCCGGCTCTCCACGTTGAGCACGCCGAGCAGCGTCTCGCCATAGGTGATCGGCAGGCAGAGCACCGCCCGCGATTCCGGCAGCACCCCGGCGAGTTGTCCCGGGCCGGCGTTCTGCACCAACGCGCTCACGCCGGTGCGGGCGACCTTCCCCAGAACTCCACTGCCCACCGCGATCCGGCGGCCCAAGGTTTGCGACGTCGTTCCCGCCTCGGCTTTGATCTCGATTTCCTTGGTGGCGTAGTCCATGATTCCGATGCCGATGTGATCGTAGCGGAAGTTCTTCTGGATCTCGCGCACGATTTCGGCCATCATCTGCTCGGCATCTTCGCTGGAGATCGCCATTTTCGAAATATTGTTCAGAAACGCGAGATGCCGGGCACGGCGCTGCTCCTCGGTAAACAGCCGCGCATTCTCTACCGCCACCCCGAGCTGCCCGGCTACGGTTTGCATGACCTCGAGGTCCCGGGCCTGGAACTGCGATTCCCGCTCCGTACTCCGCGCCGCCATCACGCCCACCGCTTTACCGCCCAGAAAAATAGGCACGGCGCAGAACGACCGGGCCGGCCGCTCAGGCACAAAATCGACTCCCAGTTTTGCCCGCACCTGTTCAAGATTGGACTCGATCAGCAGCGGCTCACCGGTCCGGATGACGTATTCGGTCAATCCATTGCTGGCCTTGCGCGAGCGCTTGGGACGACTAACGTTGCTTTCAACCTCAAACTCGAAGTGGATCTCGTCTTCTTCCTGAAACGCGATGTAGAAATCGCTGGCGTCGAAAATCTTCCCCAGTTCCGCCTGCACCGTGCGCAGCACCTCGTCCTGGTTGAGATGAGAACTGATGGCCTGCCCGATCTCGGTGAGGAGTTCGTATTCCTTGGTTCGCCGCTGCGCCTCATGCATGACGACATAGTTTTCGAGCGTCAATGCAATCTGCAGCGCCAGCCCGATGAGCAACTGCAAATTCGAAGAGCCAAACGTGTGCCGTTCGGCATGTGGAAACAAAATGACCCCGAAGTTATGCTCCCGCGTCTGTAGGCTCACCGCCATCAGGTCAGTGATTCCCTCGGCCAGCAGCAGTTGCTTGCAGACCGCGAACTTGCCTCCCGAAAGCGCCGGCAAAGGCTCTTCCAGTTCGGCGAGGTTGCGAAACGTGACTACTCCACCGCGGCGGTAGGCGAGCTCGGCGATGTAATCCCCGGCCTGCGTCTTTTGCAGCTTTTCCAGAAACTCCGCAGAGAAACCTTTTTGGACCGAAGGCACGGTGCCGCGCCACTGCTGGGAAACAAAAAAGACGGCGCGGCGCTTAGGCAAGGGCGCGACTAACCTCTCCACAAAAGTCTGCAACCTTGGCACGAGGTCGGATGCCGAGAGCAATCGGCGCGGGTCTCCGCCCAGGGTCGAGAACTCCAACGCGTTTTCCTGCACCGCATTGCGCTCGTTTTCAAACAGCACCATCACCATAGCGATGGCCAGCAGCATTTGCGGAATCGGCCCGAGGAAACCTCCCAACTGCCCAACAATATCGAGGAAAGGCTGGCGAAGTTGCCCCGCGCTCATCAGCGCGGCCCACAGCGCCAGCGAAAACGCGAGGGTCCTGAAGGCCACGGAATTCCTGCGAAAAGCGTATCGGTAAAAATGGAATGAGCAATAGAACAGCGTGGCGGCGAGTCCCAATTCCAGACGCAGATATTTCGGCACCAGGTCCGCTCTCTCCACGAATACTCCGGTCGCCATTTGCGCCCGCAGGCCGATAAAGGCCAGCAGAATCCCGGCGACCACCAGCGCAACGTCATGCCATTTCAGCTGGAACGGTTCCTTCATCAGCCGGGTCGAGACGAAGATACAAGTCGCCATTGCTACCAGCAGCAGGGAGCTGAGCAGATACAGGATCGCGGAAACGCCATAAAAATGTTCCACCGCCTTCACGGCATAATGCAGCGTATATGCCGCCCAGGCCAGTTGCCACGCGCGAAAATAATTGTGACGGTTCTGTTCGTACAGGTAGGTGAAGACCAGTAGCACCAGCAGGGCCACGGCCCCAGGGACCGCCACCAGACCTGTGGCTACGCTATGCATAGACTAACGTTTCCTCATCGGTCGTAATCGGGGCCCGGATGGAACTCTGGACGCCTTAATCCTGTCATACCCGACAGATCGAAACAATAGGTGTCTTCCGGCAGGTTCCACCCTCGGGCATGGCGATTTTAAAACTATCTTATGAGATGCGATCCGCTACGGCGATCTTCTCTCGAAGAGTTACCTTGGTAACCGGCAGTAACCGGCTTGATTTCCCTGGAGACACGGCTGCCTCGTTTCCCGCAGAGAGACGGGGCAAGCCCCGTCTCTACAGACTGAAGAAACTCCCGCTATACTCAACAGTTATGCTTCGTGTTCGATTTGCCCCGTCCCCCACCGGCTTTCTGCACGTCGGCAGTGCCCGCACCTTCATCTTCAACTGGCTCTACGCCCGTCGCAACGGAGGAACCATGGTCCTCCGCCTGGATGACACGGATGTCGAGCGCAACACCGAAGCATCCGTCAATTCCATCTTCGAAGGTCTGCGCTGGCTCGACCTCGGCTGGGACGAGGAATACAAGCAATCCGAACGCCTGGCCCTGCACCGCGAGATTGCCGACGCCATCTTTCAAAAGGGACTGGCGTATCGCGATTTCACCCCTGCCCACACTGGCGACAGCGAAAAATCGGGCGCCAATCAAACCTGGCTTTTCAACCCTGGCATGCGCGAACTCTCCCGCGCGGAAAGCGACCGTCGCGCTGCCGCCGGAGAGTCCTTCGCCCTCCGTTTCCGTGTCCCCCGCGGCCTGGGAGAAGCGGTCCGTTTCACCGACGCCGTGTACGGCGAACAAATCAAGTCCGCCGATGACATCGAAGACTTCGCGCTCCTCCGCTCCGACGGCATGCCCACCTACCACCTCGCCTCCTGTGCCGACGACATTGATTTGCGCATAAGCCACATCATCCGCGGCCAGGACCATCTTTCGAACACCTACAAACATGTCCTGATCTTTGCAGCGGCTGGGGAGGCGGCCGGCGTCCAGCCGCCGCAGTTCGCGCATCTTCCGCTGCTGGTCGCCCCCGACGGATCGAAGCTCTCCAAGCGCCGCCACGGCCCCGTAGTCAGCGTAACCACGTACCGCGACGCCGGATTCCTTCCCGAAGCCTTCATCAATTTTCTATGTCTGTTAGGCTGGTCGCCCAAAGACGATCGCGACAAGATGTCCCGCCAGGAACTGATCGACGCTTTTTCGCTAGAAGGCATCAACCGAGCCAACGCGGTAGTGAACTTCAAAGAAACGAGGGGAAGTGTGGGGACGGGCGACTCGCCCGTCCAGGCGGAGGTCCATGCCCCTTCCTCAGTTGTCATCCTGAGCGGAGCAGGAACTTCACGAAGTGAAGTTCCCGCGCAGTCGAAGGACCCCTACCCCGAAGAAACCTTCGACCCCAAAGCCCTCTGGCTGAACGCCGAGCACATCCGCGCGCTCTCCGTCGACGACCTAAGCGCCCGCCTGCTCCCCATTGTGCATGCCGCCGGATTTCCCATCACCCCCGAGAAAGTGCACGCCATTACCCCGCTCATCCGCGAGCGCATCAAGCTCCTGCGCGACGTCCTCACCGCCGCCGACTTCTTTTTCCTAGACCAGCTCCCGCCCTACGATCCATCCGAACTCATCCCGCAAAAGGGCGACGCCGCCATGGCGCTAAAAGTGTTGATCCGCGCGCGAGAAGTCCTGGCGCAAACCGAATTCAAACACGACCCCCTCGACCAAACCCTCCGCGCGGCCGCCCAGGAGATGGGCGTAAAAACCGGCCAAATGTTTCAACCGATTCGCGTGGCCGTTTGCGGGCGGAAGAACGCCCCGCCGCTGTTTGAGACGCTGGAAGTGCTGGGGCGGGAAACAACCTTGAAGCGGATCGGGCAGGCAGTCGAGAAGCTGCAGTAGTGCCGCGCGCGCAGTATTGGTTAGTGGGAAGCCTGGAACTGCGCCGCTTTCCGCCGCGCGTCCTCGGCTTCCGTCTTCATTCCCTTGGCTTCGTAGACATCGGCGAGCAGGTTTTCAGTTTCGGCATCATCAGCAGTTTGCCGCTGCTTCAACAGCGATGCGATGGCATCGTCGTAGAGCTTGAGCCGGACCTCGGTGACACCCAGGTTGTAGTAAATGCTTTGATAGCCGGAGTCGAGTGCCGCCACACGTTTGTACTCTTCGAGCGCTTCGGGATCGCGATGCTGATCCGACAAAGCGGCTGCCAGTCCGGCGTGTCCATCGGCGCTGCTGGGGTCGATTCTGAGCAGTTGGGCAAAAGTGTCTTGCGCCTTGGATGGAAGTTTCTGCTCGAGATAGATCATCCCGAGGCCGTAATACGCGGCCACGTTCCGCGGATTCAGCACAATCACGCGCTTCATTTCCGCCGCGGCATTTTCGAAGTCTCGTTTCGTGCTGTAAGCACGCGCCAGAGCCCCATGAGCAGCGGCGAAGTCAGGCCTCAGGCTTACAGATTTCCGCAGCTCCGCAATCCCTTCGTCCGTCTTTCCCTGGCCGAGAAGTGCGACGCCGTTTTGTGCATGAACCATATAGCCGCGGGAACGTTGCAGCCCCATCACGGCTCCCACCACGAGCAAAGCCCCAACGAACAGCACTGCGATGCGGCGCAAAATTTCATCTTGCAGTGGAGCGACCTTTGCGATGAGCGCACCCAGAAGCAACCCCATGAGCAGGCCGCCAACGTGTGCGGCGTTGTCGGTACGAGCGATCACGGCTCCAAAGAAAAGGTTGTAGCCGACAAACAGGACCACACTGCGCAGCATTCCTGTCATCGCGGCGCGCGGCAGCGAAAACTCGCCAAGATAAAACGATGCGATCAGAGCCCCCGCAATCCCAAAAATGGCCCCGGAGGCCCCGACGCTCAGGATGGCGGGATTCCAAATCACGCTCGTGAGGCTCGCTGACAATCCAGTAATCAGGTACACCGTGGCAAACGTCCAGTGGCCGTAGACCGATTCCGCCAGTCTGCCGAGGTCCCACAGGCACCACATGTTGAACGCGATGTGCAGCAAGCCGCCGTGAATGAAAACGCAAGTCAGCAGCCGCCACCACTGCCCGCTGATGGTGTACGGGCCAAAGTTGGCGCCCCAACGTACAAGATCCGGACCCGAAGGATTGTCGAACATCGAAACGCCCGCTAACATCATGGCGATAAACACCGCAACGTTGATGCCGAAAATGGCCTGCGTGACCGCCATTGAACTGGACCGCTGGCGCAGCCAGGGCGCGGGTTCGACTCGCTGGATGGGAGAATCCTCGCCGCGCTGCGCCGCCTCATGCTGCACGCACCACTGGCAAAGCTTCTTGCCGAAGCTGAGGGCTGGAAGCTGACGACCGCATTGCACGCATTTTGCCATCTCGACGCAGATTATCACGTAGGCCACTTAGCCGGGGTGGGGCTGCACAACAGCCGATAAACCGGCCAGCACCCGCGAATCCGCTCTTCCCATATAAAATACAAAGGGTATGAGCCTAAACGAAGGCGGCGCGAACTCGCCGTCCGAGCCCCGCCCCTCGAACTTCATCCGCGACCAGGTCATCAAGGACCTGGAGACGAAAAAATACGACGGTCAGGTCCAGACCCGCTTTCCTCCCGAGCCCAACGGCTACCTGCACATCGGCCATGCCAAATCCATCTGCCTCAACTTCGGCTTAGCCGACGAGTTCGGCGGCAAGACCAACCTGCGCTTCGACGACACCAACCCGGAAAAGGAAGAGCAGGAGTATGTGGACTCCATCACGAAGGACGTGCGCTGGCTGGGCTTCGCGTGGGAGGGTCTCTACTACGCTTCCGACTACTTCGATCAGCTCTACGAGTGGGCGATCAAGCTGATCAATGAGGGCAAAGCGTACGTTGACGACCTGAGCGCGGAAGAAATTCGCCAGCATCGCGGCACGCTCACCGAGCCCGGCAAAGATAGTCCGCATCGCAACCGCAGTGCGGCGGAGAACCTTGACCTGTTTGAGCGCATGCGCAAAGGCGAGTTTCCCGACGGATCGCGTGTGCTCCGCGCCAAAATCGACATGGCCTCGCCCAACCTGAACCTGCGCGATCCGGTCATGTACCGCATCCTGCACGCCGAGCATAACCGTACTGGCGGCAAGTGGTGTATCTATCCCATGTATGACTACGCGCACGGACAGTCCGATTCCATCGAACACGTGACGCACTCCATATGCACGCTCGAATTTGAAGATCATCGCCCGCTCTACAACTGGTTCATCCAGCAACTCGGCATTTTTCCGTCGCAGCAAATGGAGTTCGATCGCCTCAGCCTGACTTACACGCTGCTCAGCAAGCGTAAGTTGCTAACTCTGGTGCAGGAAAAGCGCGTCACCGGTTGGGACGATCCGCGCATGCCCACGCTTTCCGGCATACGGCGTCGCGGCTACACGCCGGAGGCGATCCGCAATTTCTGCGCCGCCATCGGGGTTTCGAAGACCAATGGCACGCTGGAACTTGCGATGCTCGAACATTTCGTCCGCGAAGACCTGAACAAGCGAGCGCCGCGCGTCATGGCCGTGCTGCGGCCATTGAAGGTTGTGATCGATAACTACCCGGAAGGTCAAGTGGAGGAAGTCGAGGCGATCAATAATCCCGAAGACGAAAGCGCCGGGAAGCGCAAAGTGCCATTTTCGAAGGTGCTCTACATCGAACAGGACGACTTCCGCGAAGACCCGCCCAAGCAGTATTACCGCCTGTCGCCCGGGCGCGAGGTGCGACTGCGCTACGGTTATTTCATAACCGCGAAGTCGGTGGTTAAGAATGACCGGCGAGAAGTGGTTGAGGTGCACTGCACGTACGACCCGGCCACGCGCGGCGGCAATGCTCCCGATGGGCGCAAGGTGAAGTCAACTATCCACTGGGTATCAGCGGCCCATGCCCTCGACTCCGAAGTGCGTATCTACGACAAGCTCTTCACCAAGGAAGACCCGAATCAGGTTGAAGAAGGGCAGGAGTTCACTGCGAACTTAAATCCAGTTTCGCTGGAAGTGATCGCGCAGGCCAAGTTGGAGCCATCGCTGGGGAACGCGCCGATTGGGGGCCGCTATCAGTTCGAACGCCTCGGGTATTTTTGCGTGGACCGGGATTCCAGACCGGGGAGTCTCGTGTTCAACCGCACCGTGGCACTGAAAGATACCTGGGCCAAAGTCGAGAAGAAGATCGGAAAGAAGACCGAGAAGAAATCGGGAGCATAAATGCTTGGTAGAGACGCGGCTTGCCGCGTCTCCGCCGGCGGATGACGCGCCCATCACAGTACCCGGCACGCCTCGTCAAATTCAAGACGCGGGTTGCGGGGAAAGAGCTTGCTGCGATCGCCATAGCCCAGATTGCACAGGAAGTTGACCTTCCATTTGCCATCGGGAAAAAACTCAGCGTTCACTTTCGCCGCGTCAAAGCCGGACATCGGGCCGCAATCAAGTCCCAAGGCTCGCGCGGCGAGTATGAAGTAGCCCCCCTGCAGCGAGCCATTGCGCAAGGCCGTTTCATCGATCAATCTCTGATTCCCAACGAAATGAGAACGCATGTCGGCGTGGGGAAATAGCTGGGGCAGCTTTTCGTAGAACTCCGTGTCCCAGGCGACAATAACGGTGACCGGCGCGGCTTTTGTTTTTTCGACATTGCCCGGAGAGAGAGCGGGCAGCAGGCGCGCCTTCGCGGCTTCGCTTTCGAGAAATACAAAACGCGCGGGAGTGGAATTCGCGCTGGTCGGCCCCCAGCGCGCGAGTTCATAAACTTCGCGCAGCACTTCGACCGGCACGCGCTCGGGAAGCCATGCCGAATGCGTGCGGGCTTGGCGGAATAGCTGGTTGAGGGTATCGTTAGCAATTTTGGCCGGCTGCGCGGCATTGCCAGTTTCTGTCATTGTTCTTGCCTCATCGGTCCTTGTTTGGTGTTAGATGAAATCCCCACAAGAAACGGCGCAAGAAAGCAAGAAATCGCCGCGCAGCGGATCGCTCCATCACTTCCACGGTCCGCCCGTGTGCACCATCCACAGATCGGTGTCGGGCGCACTAATCACTTCAAGCGGCATCCAAAAGTACCCCCGCTGTCCCCAACCATCGCCCCAACTGTTCTGCATAAGCGCGAGTTGCTTCGGAAGGTCGTAGCCGAGACAAAGCACTTCGTGGCCGCCCTGTTGCTGTTCGCCCGGTTTCGAAATCGGCATGATTCCCGTGTCAGCCACCTGCTGCGACATGAACGACTCGTAAACCGCGAACCCGACTGTAACCGGCCATGGCGTTGGGTCTGCCAGGCATCGGAGAAAGTCTGACAAAGTTTCGATGCGGTGATAGGCGCCCGTCTTGTACTTCAACGCGTTCAGCGCCTGCTCCGCCGTCGGGGCAGTAAGCTTGCCCGCGACGTAGGGATACAGCAACGCTTCGCAGCAGCCTTTCGCGGTGAGCACCTGGCAAGCGGTGCGCGGCATTGCGCCTTCGTCTTTCGGGAAAGACCCATCGGCAATCAGTTCCTCGACATACAGGCACTGCGGGCTCAGGATCGGCGAGGTCTTCTCATACCTCCGTGCAATCCACTCGCGCGCGGAGGAGAAAGCATGTCCGGTGCAACTGCCTTCCTCGCCTTGATCTTTAATCGGCCCGCCCCACTCTCGCAGATCCACATGTTGCGGGACCGGCTCGGCTCGCGGCGAAGCCCGGTACATCCGATCCCGCACATCATGAACGTCGCGAAGCGCGCCGAACTTGCGTCGGGTCGACTGCTCGGCGATCACTGGAGCCGGCCGAAAGTCAGCGCCCGCACGAATTTCGAGTGCCGATGAATCTTCAGCGCCGGGGTCGCCGCATCCACGGCCGCGTTACCAGTCGGCGCAACTAGGATGCTGTTGTAATGATCCGCGAAGGTGGAGACGCTGTAAGGCGGCAGCGCCTTGAACGATGCCTGCGCATTGGCTTGGCACGACGGAATAACCGCCGCAATCGCCTGAACCGTGCCGGCAACCAGGTCCGCGAGCAGTGCGATCTTCGTCTGTGTCTTTGAGTCGCTCACCTGCGCGACCTGAAGCACAAGTGCCTGATCGGCCTGGTATGCGCTGACGGCTGCTTGCAACTGCTGGCAAACGCCAGGCGCCGACTCCGCCGAAGCCTTGGCGAAGTCGCCGGCCAGCGTCTTGATAACCGCGGCGTCGGCATTGATCTTAGCGGCCAGATTGCTATTCATCGGTTTACCGTTGGCCACGGCGACAATCTGCAGAATATCGATCAGCGCCGGCGCAGCCGCGGCCAGAATGGAATCGAGCGTTGACACCCAAGCGGTCGAACAGGCGGTGCAGAACATGGCAAGAGACAGCGCAACGACAAGAACTTTCCTCATAACTAGTTTCTCCTTTGATTACTAAGACCCTAACTGACTTACTTCGAAGCGACGGTTGCATACGGCGAGGGCAGCCAATGCGCTACGATGACGGCCAGCGGCGCAAGAACTGCCGCAGCGGTGGCATGGTTTGTCCAGAACGCAGCAATCGCCGGCGTGGCGGTATTCGCGAGCGCGGTAAGCAGAAGGACAACAGTGGGTAGATAAGCGGCGTACTTCTTCACGATAGTATCTCCTTGCAATAGACTTATACTTGTGTCGTTCAGGTGGTATGGCGAGACCGGTTAGTCCTTGATACCGGTCTCATACGGAGTGAATGGTGACCGCTTCGTCAGGGCCTCCCTGCGAGATAAGAATCCCTTTTGCGCCAGGCCAATGTGAACCCATCCATACTCGAGGATAAGTTGCTCGTAGTCGATGTCGGACTTTAGAATGACTAGTGCGGCTTCCGCGGGCGTTCCAAACGCAGGACAAACGAAGTCGCACGCCAAGCCGAGGCAATGGGCGCTCGTCTCCACCCCGCCCACCGCCCGGTTCACCTCTGCCGAGCGGTAACCGCTGTGTACGACGATGGGCCTGTCCCCAAGCAGCGTCCTGATTCTTTCCATGACCGCCGCCACCAGCCTCAGGTTCACAATAACGACCGCAGGCGGAGTGTTGTCGATTCCATGCCGAGCCGCCGCTTCCGAAAAGGAAAGTTCCTCCAACGTGAAATGTTCTGAGATTCGCATGGTGGCTCCGAAATTACTGCCCTGCATGCACCGACAGATGTCACACCGGGCAGGTGTAGCATTCCTCTTCGCTCAGTCTGGATACGGGCCGTGGGTTCCACAGTTTGCGCCGGACGGGCACACGTACCTGGTCTGAGTCATGGCGTTCGTTAACTGCCCTGGATTCACGCCCTGGGTCGAATAGGAACTGGACCCCACATAGTTCAGATTCGACAGTGCCAGGTTATTCGCCCACGGCAGAGCCATCAGGGGACAGTTGAAGGGGGCATTCACATTCGAGCAGGCTCCCGATGGATACGTGACCGTGGGGCTGCTGCCCATGAAACCGGCATAGCCAAGGCAGGTCGCGTCGGCGGTCGAGGTCGAGCAGTTGACGTTCGCCGGGAATGCGTTTGTGCAGGTTCCACCGGGGCAGTTAACCACACTCCAGTTGGCGGGGTTCCGGCCCTGCATCACGCTATGGTAGAACTGAAAGCTCGCTGGGTCCCACGACTGAAACGCTGTCGTGCCTTCGCCTGCCGGACTCAGCGCGTAAACGTCGGAGGTCGTCCCCGCGTCGTTGTCCGCGAACACATTGTCGTGGAAGTAGTTGGAAATCGGCTGGTGCCACTGATTGAAAATCTCGATGCTGAACGCGTTGGATGCGAGAAACGTATTGTTTTGCAGGGTGACGAAGCGCGGCGCTCCGGCGGCGTTGCTGATAAAGCAGTTCGCGGAGCCTGACGTGGGCTGCGCTGCCAATTGGTACTTGACGGTCAATCCCGTTGCCATGGTCCCGGTAACCGCGTAGTTGGCCACGGTCGATCCTGTCGCATAGCCCAGGTTGCAGGTGCCGTCTCCCGTGTCATACGCGTACACGCCATCGCCCACCGAAATGTTAATCATCTTTCCGGCCAGCGAGGCGAAGCTCAAAGTTCCCGCGCCGATGGCCGTGGTACAGGCCGAAACGCTGCTGCAAACCGTCCCGGCGGATGACGCGCCGTCGTTATAGACAATTGTGCTGCCGCCCGTGCCGTCAGCCGCCCAGTTGCCGCTCGTGCCCGTCATGGCGAAGGAGCCGCTCGTCAGGGCTGTAACGCCGTTGACCACTACCGTCTGGCCCGCCGTGACGCACGCGGAGCTTGTCGATTGGCAAAGCGTGGGATCAAGCCGGATGCCGCCGTGTGAAATGGTGACATTGTGGCTCCCGTCTACGCTGATGTTCGAGATGTGCGCGGGAGTCTTGAGATTGGTCTGGAAGGGAGCGCAAGCCGCCGTGACCGTATACGGCCCAGTCCCCGTGTAGGACATGGCACAGGTCCAAGGCGTAACGCTGGAACCATACTGCCAGATGTGGCCGGGATTCCCAAACTGATTGTTGTCCGAGATGTTCGAGAACAGGCTGTTGATGAAATCCGCGTTGTTGGTGGGTGCCGTGATGCCCCCGGCATTGCTCGGACTCATGTCGCCGCGCCCAGTCCATTGCACAGCCTGAGGAGAGTTGCGGACCCAGTTATTGCTAAATCGGATGTTATCAACGTAAGAAGCTGGCAAGCCGGTGCTGGGGTCGAATACTCCTACCGCCTCTCCGCCCGATCCGGCCTCTACGTTGAACAGGATCACGAATCCGCTTTGCCCGTCCGACCATGAATTCTCGATGATGTTGCCGTCGAAGAGATTGCGATGGCCGACCTTAGCCTCCAGGGAGTTCTTGATCGCCCAGGCGAACGGGCAGGTATTGTGGCCTGCCGTGCCGTCAAACGTGCCACATCCCCACGGCGGCTTGGGACTGTTCGAAGCTCCTCCGGTAAGCAGCCGGTAGTTCAGATCGCGCCCGAGATAGTTGCCGCGAATCTCGTTGTCCGATCCAGGGCCGCCAGCGCTGTCGGAAGGAGCGCCACCGCTGAAAAGCGTACCCGATCCGCCTTCGATCCAGTTATGGGCGATCTTCGTCGGCCCGTTATCGAAGCCGTAGCTCGCTCCGTGGCTCTCGGACAGGTTCCAATGAATCTTCTCGATGTAGTTGTATTCCATCCAACTGTTGTCGGCGTTGAGCGAAATAGCTCTTTCCGCGTCATCTCCGCAGCCCGGAGTGTAATTCGACGGAGGATTGACCTGGAGGTAGTGAACCCCAGTCTGCGTTCCGGGCTGCCCATTGACGGTCAGGACGGTGTTCGACGCCGTTGGATCGAAGGCCGAGATCGTCCAATTCGTTCCTCCGGTGATCGAGCCTCCCGCGCCCGACATCGTGCCGCCAATGTTGATCGTTGAACCGACAGTGAAGGTTGGGCCAAATGCCGCATTGCCAAATGCCAAGGCCGGCGTGAAACTCGTAAGCGTGATCGAGCCGTGCGTACCATCCGTGTTCGCGGTGTTGACCGTACCCGAGTTATACCAGGCGAGACAATTTCCGCTGGCGTCCACGCTGGAGCCGGTCGTAGGCTGGCCGGAATCGCCGGGATCGTTGCCATGCAAATAGGACCGCTCCACGCCGATATAGTTGGCGGTTTTCAGTACGGTAGGAGGCCGGGTGCCGAGCGGGTTCTGGGGAATAGAAAACAGGGAATCGACCGGAGCGCCTCCAAATCCGGCGCTCTGTGCCGTTCCACCCAACATCGTAATTTCCACGTCGCGGATGACGATGTGATTGGCAAGGTTTGTCGGCGTAGCAAGGTCGGTTGAGGCGCTGATTCCTTCCTTGGCGGCAACCGTCCCCTCCATCTGCAACTTCCACATGCTCCCCTTGTCGGCCGTGCAGCCGGGATTGCGCGTGCCTCCGAATCCGGGCAAGCCATGGCTGCAAACGATCTGCCCACTGGGAAGCGGAGTCGTGGATTCAATCACCAAGCACTTTGTTGGCTCGACACCGCTGTTTGACTTTCCCGGCAGGCTGATGCAGGCGTTATTGGCGTCATAGGCCGTGCAATGCAGCACGGTCCCGGCCGGAACTTTAATCCGCCACCACTTGTCGGAGAAGTGCGGAGTCTGGCTGGCGTTGTCCGCATTGTCGCGCCAGTTGTTGGCGGCGTCGAGCCACCCGGCGGGCGTCAGGGCGTAGGGCTGGCCAATGGCTTCGCCTGCGACGTTGGGGCCGATGTTGGTAGTCGTCCCAAGTACCACTTCGGTGTCGTAAGTTCCACCTGGCGGGTTGCAGGCGGTGTTGTCGACCCAGTTCACAGGAAGAGCGGCAAAACCAAGCGGGCCGGAGCCTCCGGCTGGAATCCCGGCAACCTGCACGCTGCCGGAGTCCACCCCGACGCCCGAGGAGGCCATTTGCCCGAAAGCGGGAAGGCAAAACACTACGACCGCCAAGAAGTTCTTCATCGCTCTTTGCTCCATTAGAAATCGCATCTCTCGTTAAACGAGAGCGAGCCCTTGCGCAACGCAAGAGCCCACGCAGACCCGCGCGCTCTGCGCCCGGAACTCGCTCCCGGCTTCGCTATAATGTGTGTTTGCCCTTCCCCCTCGATTTGCGAAGGGCTTCATGGAAAGGGAACCATGCCGACTGACGTAGTCATGCCTCAGATGGGCGAATCGATTTTCGAAGGGACCATCACCAAATGGCTGAAAAAGCCCGGTGACAAGGTCCAGCGCGACGAACCCCTATTCGAAATTTCTACCGATAAAGTCGACGCCGAAATCCCCGCGCCCGCGAGCGGAACTCTTCAGGAGATCAAGGTTTCCGAAGGCAATACCGTTCAGGTCAACACAGTCGTCGGGGTCATTGGCGACGGCAACGGCGTTTCCGCTCCCGCCCCCGCCAAGTCCGCTGCGCCTGCGGCTGCCCCTGCCGCGACCGTATCCGCAAAGAAAGAAGTTCCAGCCCCGCCGCCCGTGCCCGCCGCTAGCGCACCCGAGGTCGAAGAAGATTCCGACGTTCGCTCTTCCCCGCTCGTCCGCAAACTCGCCCGCGAGCACAATGTGGATCTCGCAAGAGTGAGTGGCACCGGCACCGGCGGCCGCGTTACCAAGCAGGACGTCCTCGATTTCGTCGAGCACCGTGCGGCCGCCCCAGTTGCGGCCCCGGCGTCCCCTCAAGCCTCTGCTCCTGCCCCGGCTGTCATTCCGGGCGATCGGGGTCCCCAGGCGGCGCGGTTTTCGCCGACTGGGGTGGGAGATCTCGTGCCCATGTCCAAAATGCGCAAGATCATCGCGCAGCGCATGATCGAATCGCGTCGCACCAGCGCTCACGTCCACTGCATGTTCGAGGTGGACATGACTCGCATCGTCAATCTGCGAAACCAGCTCAAGAACGGTTTCGAGCAGCGCTACGGCGCGCGGCTTACCTTCATGCCGTTCTTTGTGCGCGCTGCCATCATCGCCTTACAGCAATATCCGATCGTCAACAGCTCACTCGAAGGCGACAGCGTCCGCTACCACAAACACGTCAACGCGGGCATCGCCGTCGCGCTCGATTGGGGACTCATTGTCCCCGTTCTCAAGAACGCCGATGAACTCAACTTCCTCGGACTGCAGCGCGGCATCAGCGACCTCGGCGAGCGCGCTCGTTCCAAGAAGCTCATGCCGGCGGATGTCGAAGGTGCGACCTTCACCATCACCAACCCCGGCCAGTTTGGCGCCGTCTTCGGCTTGCCCATCATCAACCAGCCGAACGTGGCCATCATGGGCGTCGGCGGCATCACCAAGCAGCCCGTAGTGGTCACCGACAAAGACGGCGCAGATTCCATCGCCATTCGTTCCGTGGTTCACCTCACGCTGGGCTACGACCATCGCATTGTCGACGGTGCCCTTGCCGACCAGTTCATGGCCGTCGTAAAGAAGACTCTTGAAAACTGGAGTGAAGAAGTCGGCTAACAGCCCGTGGTGCACGTGCGTGATGCACGCAAATTGGGTCATCTGATCATCAGGTCATTTGAATTCAAATGCCAAAGCTTTTGACTTTCAATCATCCGATGACCCGATTTCTCTTAAAACGTCAAACCAACGGCGCTTCCCCCAGCAGTAACGGACCGTCTTCCGACCGTTCGATGAAATATCGAGCCACGTCATCGCGGAGCCCCGGTTTGTTTCCTGTCCAGCGCCACAGTCCCTGGTAATCTCGAGCGATATCGGTGGCGGGATTGAAATCCCATTTCCGCAGCAGCGCCCACCGCGCTCCATAAGCGCGTAGCGCTTTGCTGCCGTGAAAAGCATGGCTTGCGAAGTTGTCGATGCATCCCATCGGAGAGCGGCCTTCAATGCGGTCCAGTTTTGCGGCGCGCGCTTGCCAGTTCAGGACGGATGCGACGTAGGGCTGCGTGCACCGCTTCATTTCCGCGGCCACGTTCGTCGCTTGTACCAGCCCGAAGGCCATGTGCCAATCGGCGCTGCCGAGGACGCAGGTATCCAGCATCCCGCCAACCGTCTCGAAAGCGTCGCGCCGCCACGACCAGGCGCCCCCGGTCGCTCCAGGAGGATGACCAAAAGGAAATGCCTCTTTTGATAATGTTTCTTTCGATGATGATGACGACGGTTCGGCCGCAGCCGGTGCGTAATAGGTGTCCGCACCTCCGCGCCGGCCTTCCCGGGAACTCAGGAATTCACCGGGGTGGAGATAATTCCAGGCAAAACTGGTGCTCATGCGATAAGGGCGGTGGCCGCAATTGCTGGTTGCGGTTTCGCCGGTCAGATCGGCATAGGTGCTGAACAGTCGGACGAAGCTATGGTGCTGGAGCATGTGGATTGCCTCCAGCGCCCAATCGTGTCGCGTGAAGTGGAAGTCTCCATCTACATAGCCGCCGTACTGCCAGTCTGGCGGGAAGCGGCGCACGCCCTCATTGATGGCGCACTCCTTGATCCAAAGACTGGAATCGGTGCGCAGTTGCAGATCTAGGGGATTGTCGGAGCTTGTGACTTCGTGCGGACGGTCTCCGAAGGCAACCTCGACCACATGCAGCACGACGTTCGGGCTAGCCTCCATATGAAGCCGGAAATTATGGAAAGTTTCTCGCCGGCGCTGCCAGCGATACGGGTTTGAATACACTGAAACAACGTGCAACTTCTGAGTCTCAGAGTACGCGACGAACTCGCGATGCACGTTTGGATGCTTGAAAGTCACAGCGTTTCCTCTCGATCTTGTACCGCCGGCCGCTTTGATCGGGCCATCTGACCATCGGGCGATCTAAGGCTCTTGATTTTCGATGACCCGATCACCGGATGACCCGATCTCTGCAAGTCCTCATTTCCAGAAGTGCAACACCACCTGCACCACGATCACCGCCGTTGCAACCATCGAAGCGTAGGCGGTGGTCCTTCCCGATTGTTCCCCCCGCACAATTTCCAAATCCTTCACCCGCTGTGCCAAGGCAGAGTGCTCGCGGTCATACATTTCACGCCGAAGGTATTCCCCACGCTCCTGGTTAATTTGCGCGCGAAAATTGTTCATCTCTTCCAGGCGGTAATCGAGAACCTCACTCGCCTTTTGGATTTTGGCATCCCCGGCCTCATGCCGCAGGTCCTCCGCTCGGGCCTGCGCTTCTAGCGCGGCAGCAAGACGTCGCACCTCAGCCTCTGTCACCCTCCGCTCGGCTTCGACGGCTCGATCGACGAACTGAACCAACAGCAACGAAACAAGCGGCGTTCGACGCGAATCGTTCTCGCTCATTTGCTGCGCCTTTTCTTCGATCTCATCGTTTGCATGTTTCATGTCAGTGGATAATGCCCGTGCAACTCCGCGCACTGCATCCCCGACTCGCGATCGATCACCTCCGCGCACGAGTAATCCCCCTCCACTCCTCCGCCCGCCGGATCGACTCCAATCACATACCTCCGCCCCGCTTGCGCCGGCAGCCAGATCGTCAAGCGCCCATTGTCGCGCGTCACCACCGGATCGCTCGCCGCCTCCAGCGCCCGCTCCACCGCCTCCAGCTCGAATACACATTCCCCCGATGCCCGGAAACACGACACCGCATCTTCGGCAAATTCCTGCACCGCCAGCCCCCGCAACGAAGCCCATTGCTGCCGCCGCCACGCAATCTGCTCGTCCGTCAGCCCGTTCGCCTTCGCCAGTTCCTCTTCTTCCACCGTCTTCTCAAACGCGGCACCGGTCTCGCTCTTATAACTCTCCTCAAACCACCACGGAAAAAAGTGCGTCGTGTATCCCGTCTCCTCCGCCCGCTGCCACTCCTCGTAAAACTGTCCCCACGCCCCATTCGCCGTCGATTCCAGCACGATCTCTCCGCCCGGAACCACCGCCGCACGCAGCGATGCCAGCGCCTCCGCCCCCTCGCGTCCCCACCGCGAAACCTCCGTACAATGCAGGTTCTGGATCGTCCTCCCCCGGCCCGCGTTCTCATCCGCTGACGCGACCGTGAACTCGCTGTCCAGCCGCGGAAACACCAGTTCTCGCGCGCTGCAGTGCGAAGTCTTCAGCGGTCCTGTCCGCAAGTCGTCCGCCAGGTTGTCCCAGAACCGGTGCACAATCCGGAAAATTTCCTCCGCCGCTTCCCGGTCGTGCGCCACCAGCATTGTCAGCGTCCCCGGCCGCATGATCGTCTGCACAAAGTATCTCGCTGCGATATACGACGTGATCCCCACCTGCCGCGCCTTCAGCACAATGTTCCGCTTCGACCCCTTCTCCGCGCACTCCCGCGAATACGCCTGCTGTGCCGAGTTCAGCTGTATGAACTTGATCTCGCCCTGCTTTGTCCGGATCTTCAAATGCTGCTCAACCCAAACATCCCCCTCCGGCATCTTCCAGAGTCCCGCCCTCCCCGGAACCTCCCGCCAGAATTCCGGGTTCCGCGTGGGATGGTCCAGCACCTTCCCGAAATCGACAAGGCTATTGAACTGGATCTTCCACCCCGCATCCTCATCCTCAACTCGCTCCTCCGCCGCACCCCCATTCCAACGCGCGCCATGCTCCTTGCCCCGATAGACCCTGCCCAGCCCCTCCTGGTGGTCCACCACTCCCCCAGGAGCCAGCGGAACCACCTTTACCGGCTTTTCTTCCCCATTCCGCCCCGGTTTCTCCTTCTTGTCCTTCCCCAACTTCTGATCTTTGGAATGCATCCCTTATCCGCGCCACTTTCTTCTCATTTTTCAATTCCTAACCCCACTGTCATCCTGAGCGAAGCAGAACGATTCGCGAAGCGGATCGTTCTGCGGAGTCGAAGGACCCCTACCCCACCGCGCTCTGTGCCGCGAGCAATCTGCCCCCTGACTACCTCCGCCCTCTAACCTCTGACCCATCAATGCGCCGTCGGGTGCCGGGTGCCCCATCCGAACGTCGCGTCTTTTGCGACGTTAGGGTGGGATTTCCGGACCCTACACCCGCAACCTGATCTCGAAAACCCTGCCCTAGATCTTCACCTCAGCAATCTGCCCTCTGACCTCTGCCCTCTCAGTGCACCGCGCTCAGCCCTTCCGGCACATACGCGTACGCCCCGATCTCCCATCCCGATCCATACGAGTTCTGATTGATTCCCATCAGATCGTATTGATACTCCGCACCAAGATTCGCCCCCGCATCCCTCACCGGCGAATTCACCGTCGGCCGAAAATCTGCCTCGACCCCGCTCCCAGCACAAACGTAGTAGCTGCCGGACACATAGCCCGTCGGCACCACGTCGTTCGCCTGGCACGACAACAGAACGTTCACCATCTGCGTGTTCGACTCCAGCGTCGCGCCTCCCTGAACCAGCGCGTCCATGAAGTTTGCGACTTCATCCGGCCGCAACTCGTTCACATGCCAGAAGTACCCGATCGGCCTTCCCCACAGCGCATTCTTGAACAAATCCTGACTGACCCGATTCCGCATCGCCTGATAACTAAGGCCCTGGTAGTTAGGCACTGCACCCTGACTTAGAATGTTGAATACGTCATAGCCCGTGGCCAACGTTGTATTCGCCCCGCAGCAAGGTTTCAGGCTGCCCGTTCCCCGTACCCCCGCATACCCCAGACTGGCCGCAATATTCTCGGTCACCGGATCTTCATAACTCCCCGGCATCACATATACCCGTTTTGCGGGTAGACCGGTAAAGTTCGAATTCATCCACCCCTGCGCCCAACTCATCTCTTCTGTTTCCATTTGCGTTTCGTCAAGATCCAGGTTCTGCGCCGTATTCTTGATGTCCATGTTGGTCACATCGGCCAGCGAAATGCTGCGCGCCGCACTCTTGGCGTTCGCATCCAGTACGACTGAAAACACCCCGCGCTGCTCCAGCGTGTCCAGAATCCCGCCCAGTGTGACGAGTCCATTACTGGTCTGTCCCGGCGCAGCCGGTGTCAAATCCCAGTTAATGTCGGCCGCCGGATCGTCTGGACTCGTCGTCACCGTCAGCGTCGCATGCCCCGCTGTTGGGTGCAAGATGTTCAAGGTCACGCTCGATGCAACCGTCCCCGTGTACTGTAAGTACTCAAATGCGTGGCAGGGAACCGGAAGAGTCCCATTCGGCCCGCAACTGGCCGCGGGAGGATCCCAATACTCATGGGATATTGAGTGCGTGTTAACGTCCCATCCCGCGTTAATCCACCCCTGCACTTCACTGATGATCGACTGCGAATAATCTCCGCCTGTAACCACCGCGATCGAGAGTGGTATTCCCTTAGCGGTCATAATCGGCAGCAATGAGCTGATATACGCATCGCTGTATTGCACCAATCCCGGATCGTCATAACTCACTGTCGTATATGCCGGCCACCGGCGCCATTCCCGGATCCACGGCGGCGTTTCTGCCGCGACGTTGTGCAGCCCCGCCGCCGGTCCCGGAGTTCCCGACGTGTCCACCGTCAACGCCGTGGCCAGATTGTTCGCATACAGATGGCAGTAGTCATAACTCACCGCGCCCAGCACGTTATCCACGATCCCGTACGCGCGATTCCCGTAGGCGCGACAGTTTTTGATCTCAAATGCGCACCCGCCGCCAGCGCACCCATCAAAGTGGTAACCGGCATAGTTCATGTTTGCATCCGTGTTGTAAAGATGGATGTCCACCGGCACGCCGCCCGGATGCACGTAAAAGCCCAGCGGCACCGCGCCGTTTTCCACCTCGCTGTTCGCGGCTAGGTTCGCCAGCCAAAGATGATCGCTCGCTCCCTGTACCTGCACTCCATAGCCGTCGAACCAGTCGATTTGCAGATGCTGGATTTCCAGCCACGAGACGCCGTTCACATTCAGCACGCTCTCCCCGCTAAGCACGATGGGCGCAATTCCGGAGTAATGTGTCGCCGGATTTCCGCTTGCGCTGTACACATACAAAACATAGTTCGTCGAGTCGTACCAGAAGTCTCGATCCTGGCTAAGGGCGGACTGGTTTCCCTGTGTCGTTCCCCAAACCGTCCCAAACCGTACATACTGCAACCCGGATGGTGGCTGTGTAAGGCAATAGAAGCCCCGAATGCCACACTGCACCACATTCGCCAGTCCACTCGTGGCCGAATACAGCGTCGCCGACCAGACGTTCGTACTTCCCATCTGGGTCCACCACCGCGCCGCGATTGGCAGATAGCCTGTCAAGTGCGGCGGCTGACCGTTGCCATAGCTGTCGATCTTGATCAACGAACTACTGCTCCCACTCGAGGGAGGAGTTAGCGTTTCATTCCAGGTACAGTCCCGCTTCAGGTTGATCGTGTCACCCGGCTGAAAGCTTGAGATCCCAACTTGCAGCAGAGTGCGCCAAGCCTGTTGCGGACTGCTGCCCGGATTCCCGTTTGACCCATAATTGCAGTCCACGAAATAGTCGGAGGCACACGCCAGCGGCGCTCCCAGTAATAGAAGCAACAACACTTGTCTGATCATGGTTTTCTGAATATGGTTTTCTGAATTCGGTGGCTCTGCGAGAACTCATCTCATAAATGATTTTGGGAAGGGCACGGCTTCAGCCGTGCCGCTACCGGCCAATAACAGCGAGGGCTTTAGCCCCTGAGGGCCTCGCCGCTTGCTCTGACCATTTATGAGACAAGTTCTAGTTCTGCATCTGATAGGTGACGGTGCCGACGACTCCAGCGGCATTGGTGGAGCATCCCGCCCCCGCGGTCGTTATCTTCAGCCGCAGAAGATGGCTGGATGCTACGTTGGTACTCCCAGTAACCTGCGTAAAGAAATTGGTGCCGGAAGTGAAAGCGACGGAATAACTCCCCACTTCCGCATTCGCCGTTCCATCCCAGACCTGCAGGGTCGGATACGTCGTGCATCCAGCCCCCGCCGTGCTGGCCGCGAGATCGAATCCGGTAATCGTGATCGCGGCAGGGAGCGTCCAGTTGCAATACTGCACGGTGGACGTCGTCCCGGCGACCGGGCATGACCACGCCATCTGCATCTCGCTGCGCACGTAAGCCGTGGTTGCCAGCTTGGTGGAGTTATCGCCCGCGCCCGGGGTCGGCGCCGTCGGCGAGCCGGTAAAAGCCGGCGACGCCAGCGCCGCGGCTCCCGTAATCTGCGCAACCGAGTAATCGCCGCTGCCGGCAACGACCGCGCCCGTTCGCCCGAATACGCTCGTAACTGCGTCCGCTGGCATACACGACGCTCCACTCGTCAACTGGCACTTGAACGCGTTGTCCGACCCAATCCCCAGCGAAAAATCCATCCCGCTCGGCACTGTGACTGTTGTTCCCGTCCATTTCTTCCCCGACCACTGCGTTGGGCCGGTGCCCGTCTGGTTGATATTCCCCGCCACGTTCAGATTCCCGTTGAAAGTCGCATCGCTGGAGAATGTCTTACTCCCACTAACTGTCTCAGCGCCCGCCAGGTGAACCACGCTAGAGTCTGCCGCAGCCCCTGTAACCTGCGACACAGAATAGTCGCCAGTCGCCGCGGTAACTGCGCCGCTGCGGCCAAATACCGAGCTGACCGCCCCGCTGCCGCTCCCGCTCGGAGGCGCGAGGCTCACTCGCACGCCGCCGTTCTCAATCCATCCGATCGTTTGCACCCCAGTCGGACGAGTCGCAGATCCGGCGTCGTGGCACTTCCCAGCTTGCGTGGTGCTGGCAACTACATAATCTCCCGCGATCGGATTAGCAGCGTCGAAGTTACATCCCGCGAACCCGGCCCACGTGATCACCGCCTTGTTCGACGTGCCGGCGCCGCCGCTTACGATGCCCAACACGCCATCCGTGCTCGAAGTTGCCGCGGTTTGAAGCCCCGTGGCGCCGCTGTTATAGATCGCGAGCTGGTTGAGCGTCGTTCCGTTCGTGGCGTCGTTGACAAACTCAAAATCCTGGCGGCCCATGCTGTACATGTTGAATGAGGTCTTCGCGAACACGCTTCGCATCGCCTGCCCGGTGTCGGTTCCCATGTCGTAACTGTTATCGGAATTCGGCTTAAAAGTTCCATCGGAAGAGAAGAACCATTTAATGGCTGAACCAATGTGCATGCCCAAACTGGGCGCATTGCCGCTGGTCGCATCCTCGCTGCGCAGGACGTTGTAATTGGTAGTGCCGATCGTTTCCGATCCCAGCGAAATACGCGTCCACGTCGTGTTGTTCGCATAGTTGGAATACACCCGCAGGTTCTGCGCCGTGCTTCCATTGCGCTCCTCAAGATTGTCCGCAGGATCGCCGCCCGGATCGGAGTTAAACAGGTTGGTCATCCCCAATTGGGTGACTTGTCCATTGTTCTCAATAACTCGCGGAGTATGAGTGGCTGAGTCAAACCAGAACACGCCCCAGTTAGGAATCCCCGCAGGTTGCGTAGTTTCAGACAACTGGATCACATTCGGCGTTGTGCAATTCGCATTCCCATTCGCGCCAATGCCCGTCGCAAACGATCCGCTGCACTGCGTCGGAATGGCCGCCAGAGCGAGTGCCGTCCCCGCCTGCCCACTGATATTCGAACTGGTAAAAGCAACTTGGTGTGTCGTGCCGCCAATGTTCACCACCGGCAACCCAGCAGTTGTATCCAGCCCAATACCGCCACTGGCGGGGACATAGCCATTCCCCTGAGGCAATACAAAATTTCCGCTCATCGTGACGTTGCTCGTGAACGTCTTCGTCCCGGCGATCATCTCAGTGCCCGTGTTATGCACCACCGAAGCGTCCGCCGCCGCCCCTGTTACCTGAGATACCGTGTAGTCGCCACTGGCCGCTATAACCACTCCTGAGCGCCCAAACACCGAGTTAACGGCTCCCGTACCGCCCGATCCGCAAGGGCTTCCGGTGGATGCAATCACCCCGGACGCAACATTGAGGCATCCATTCGACAGTCCGGCAAGCGTAACGCTCTGGTCAAACTTCACGTTGACGTTGAATTCCTTCAACGAAGATGTCAACCGCTCCAGCCAACTCGTACCGTCCCCGGTATTGTTGATGTAACTGCTGATGGCTACGGGAGCGCCGAAGCTGAGTTGTCCCAGAGTGATAGCCTTGTTTGTCCCAATGTCTGTCCCAATCCAAGTGTCGTTTGCGCTGGCAAGTGGGCGATATCCTATCGTCGATTGCGTCAAGCTGGGTTGGGAGTCAAGCAATGTGATGAAATGATGGGAATTGACCAAGTAACCTTGAGGCGTAAAGAGGTTCAATCGGCCCTTGGATAATGTCTGCTGGGCGCCATCGTACAACACCGTTGCTGTTTCAGTGGCGGGGCCGTTAAAAGCTGGGTTGGACAAGCAAGCGGTGTAGCCGCCAGACGATGCCACTCCGCCCCGACTACAGGTGTTAGCGACCAGTGCGGGCGTGCCTTGAGAGATTCCGACTACGACTAAGTTAGTCGGTTCTTTGTCTACCTCGATCGTATTACCAGCTGTCACAATCGTACCGGGCCAAAAATTGAGCTGTATAGAACCGCCGGTTTTGACCGTGTAAGCCAAAGTCGCAGACGATCCTGTGTCCGTATAAGTGCAAACGAGTCCACCAGAGCAGGCCGTTGCTTGACTGAGAGCTGTCGCCACCGAACCGCACGTTCCACCGGAGCCTCCGGGACATCCGCCGATATAGGGAAAAGCATCACCCGCGACACTCGGGGTCGTCATGCGGATCACGTCATACGTGATGCTATCGGTTCCGCGTGCTACTCTCGGCCAACTCACCGGAATGGAATCGCTTCCCGTCGAAGACCAACTCAGCACCTGCATGGGAGAGGTCTGACCGCCGCTAGTCACATCGTTGACCACAATGAAATAGGAGTAATGCGTTGATCCCGAGCCACCCGTCGCAAAGCCTCCTGTCAAGCCGGTGGAACCGCCGCTGTCGACTTTGAAACTCGCGGCTGAAGTCGATGGTCCGGCGATCAGGCCAGCAATCCCGAGACCAGGAAATGGAGTTCTCGCCCCAGATGCCGGATTCATCGCAAGGGTGCTCTCCGTGTAGATGTCTTTGAGGTACGCGCCCTGGTAGTTCCCCGTACTGTTGGAAGCGTAAACTTGCCATAATCCCGCTGACTGACAGACGCTGTTCTCGAAGTAGAGCCCATTCGAGTTGTAGTCGGTCACGCAACTGGAAGCGTTCGCCGTGAAATTGGAATCGCGGATCGTAATCACCGGTGCCATCGTGACTCCGATGTTGTTACCGCCGCCCGAGAACACGAACGATCCGTTCCAGTTCGCATTGCCATTCAGTGAGATCGCGTTGTTATTGAAGTGGTCGATGACCGCGTTCTCATCGTCCCACAGGTCGAAGAAGTTGTTGAAATGCCGCGACTCGCCATAGTACGCATCCTCGGATACGTCAATGAAATGGCTGCTGTTGGCGTTGTCGAGCACCCCTTCATAGGCGAGGGCTGTCACACCGGGGGTAGTCTGAGATGCGATGGTCCCATTGCTGGCGTGCGCGTAGGTATAAGTTGTGGCACTCGGAACGGTCGTTACGACCGCATCGCCCCAGTACGAAGCGTCGTCGGTGAAAAGCTGTACAACCATGTCGCCGGGACGAAATCCGTGCGCGGAAGAAGTGGTGATCGTGGCCACCGAACTAGCGACCGCTGTGTTGGTAATTGCCGAGCCCGCATAAGCTGGGTCCCCAGTCGACACCACGGGCGTGCGGAAATGAATGCCCTCCACGGTCATGTCGGTGTAGTGGTTCGCATTCAGCAAGTCGCCGAGCTGAAGGCATGGCCCTCGCCCCAAACAGTTCAGCGATACACCGTAGCCATTCAGGGTTGATTGTCCGGCATGAAAGTAAATCGTTCCGTACACAAGGTAATTGTTCAGCGGATGGTCGGACGTCGGCCCGGACAAATTGTTCGGACCGCCGTTCGCCGGAATGGTTACGTTGCACTGGCCATTCGGGTGAGTCGTTGCCATCGCCCCACAGGCGGCATTGATCGTCTCTTGAATGCCAGAAGAGGCCGAACCGATTGTGTATCCAGCCCCATAGGAATGAAAGGGAGTAAACGTAATCGTCCCCGACGCCGCTCCCGAGGTGCATCCACCGGCTGCAGTAACTACGCTCACAGCCTCACTATTTCCTCCACCAGATATGAGTACCTGGTACCCAGCCCCGCTCGTCGTGTCAACGCCAACCGGGCAGGGAGTAAGCGTAACTGTTGCCTGAGATCCGCCTGTTAAGGGGTTGGAGATGGTCTGGGTCCAATTCAGCGCCGTAGTGGCGTAAGTAATCCCTGCCGGTGCGCCGCCACCACAAGATCCCCACGTGGAGTTACCGTTTAAACAAGTAGTTGCAGTGGCGATGCCCGCTCCTAACTCGCCAGTTGGAATAGTCGCATTTACCAGGTCCGCTTTCACGGCGAGCCCACTGTCCACATAATGCCGGTCTGCAGCCTGGTTGGGTGCGGCTGGGTCCGCGGGTAGGGTCAATGGACCTGTCATGGTGTCGCCGGCCTTGGAGACGTACGCTCCCGACCCAACGTTCGCCACCGCCGCGTCTACATAACCCTTGTTCGCAGCGTCACTGGCGCCGGCCGGCGCCGGAAGCGCCGGAGGCACCGCAAACTGCTTCGTGCCCGTGATCGTCTCCGTCCCCGCCAGGTGCACCACCGCCGTGTCGAGCGCCCGGTTTGCCACCGCCTCGTTCACATACTCCTGCGTCACGGCAAGGTTTCCCAGCCCAGTGCCCGGTGTCGTCAGCACCGCGGCAATCGTCGTCGGCGATGTCGCCGGAACCGCCCAATATTCCGTACGAACCGTTCCGTCATCCAACTGCAAGACCACGACGTAGTAAGTTCCCGCCGGAGACGCGCCCACGTTCGGAACCAGTTGCGCACTAAACGCTCCTCCTGGTCCGATCGTCACAGCCAGGTTGCCCGCCGCTACCGCGTCTCCCTCCGCCGTCTGGAACGACGGCCAGGAAATGAGCACTGTGCCCGATGCGGCGGTTCCGTCGGCTCGATACACTGTGCCGCTGATCGTCGTAAGTGCCGGCCCCTGTGCCTGCAAGGTGGTCGGCAACGTCAACGCGATCAGCAACGCCGGCAGCATCGAAATCACCGCCTTCGCCGCCAGCGGAAAATACCTGTTCTTCACCGCGAACCGTCTGCGCATGTCTTTTTCTCTCCTCGTAAGCGCACGCCACCCTAACTCGGGCCAATAAGAAAGCCGCTCTGCCGAGCGGCGCCCCTTACAGGTTTCCCCTGTGCTCCTCTGTGCCTGCCCTGAGCGGAGCCGAAGGGTCCCCTGTGGTTCAGGCTTCTGACTTTTGTCGCTACCGCACTGAGGACTTCCGAAGGACACTTCGCACATTCCCACCCCACTCAATTCCCATTGTTACTCTGAATTCCGCGGCTCGCTGTCAACCCGCGAATCCAGAAATCGCCGCACGCTCTCGACATACACGTCCGCGAAGTCGGCCGCCGGTCTTCGCGTTTCGATCAGCGCCATGGCCGTTTCCATTTTCCACTCCATCGCACACAACACTGCCAGCGTCATCATCGGAGCCCGGTGCACCCCGGCGGCGCAATGCACGTACAGCCGCGCCTCCGGATCGTCCAGCGCTTCCAGCGCGAAATCAACGCCGCGTTGCAGCAGCTCCGGGGACTTTGGCAAGAAATCGTCGTCGGTCGGATTCCACAGCACGCGGATCCCGTGCGGCTCCGCCAGCGGCCGGTCGTCGAACTCGATCTGCATGTTGAGCACGTGGGTCACACCGCCTTGCGCCAGTTCTTCCATGTTCCGCGCGTTCCAGATCCCGCCGCCCAGCGCAACTCGTTCCGTGACCCAGGTTATGTCCATGCTGCGTTCCGGTCGCCTTCTCGAGGCAATCCCAAATCTGCGTCTTACAATGATTCTGATTCTAAGCTACCTCCGGCTTCTTGGGGACCGCGGCCGCTCACGTCGTAAATAGAAAAAGGGCGCGATTTGCGTCGCGCCCTTCGGAGTTCTTACTGTTTTTTCGACTCTTGAGTTTAGGATATCAAATCAGAGGGGGAAAACGGACATAGTTGTGGAATTTATTTTCGCCTTCCTTTGAATCACTTGCGTCGAAATTGTGGTTCTTACCCCCTTGACAAGTTTTTGGACTGCAAGCCGCCGAACCCATTTCCTCCATCAAACCGCCCGCGAGCAGGATCCGCGAGAGCTGGTCGAGCGCATCCTGCAGGAGCCGCCGGACGTTTCTAGGAGTACAACCGAGCAGGCGCGCTACCTCGTCCGTGCTGTATTCCTCCAAGACATTCATGGCCAGTATCTTTTTTTCGATTGCGGTCAGCTTCTCGATCGCCTGCTCCATGTCGGTCACAAAGATCACGACGTCCTCAAAGTTCCTCATCGTGTACGACGTGACCCGCGTCCGGAAGAACTCCCGCCCCAGCAACGACGGCAGCCTCCCTACCTCGACCGAGGCCCGGGCATACCGCCGCAACAGCGCCACCGTGCGCCTGCGGTAGGGCCACAGGTCCATCTCCGTTTCGCTAAACACCACCGATGGCGGCAAATCCGCCTGCCCCATCAGACTCCAGGCTTGTGGGATCGTCGTTTGTGCACTGGTCATGCTCGCACCCCCATCGTCGCCACACCCTGCAGATATTCAATCAGGACCTGGCTCTGAAGTTCTTCTCTTTTCTCAAGTTCTTCTCGGTGAAGATCCGTTCCTTGCACGTGCGCTTTCCGGCGCCGGCGCGCCTCCCGGGGCGGTGCTCCCTCAGGGTCCGGCATTGCCGCCAATCGCTCCCGGCAACTGGCGCAATACACTCCGTCCGTTCCCCGCGGACGCAGCCACAATCCGCCGCACCGCTCGCAATACTTCAGCTCGACTTGGATTTCATGGCCTTCCTTCCTGCCCATGAAGTTCATGATTGCCTCTCTGTATGAAATGAAGATCAAACCAAAAAAGCCCTGGTACCGATTTCTCGGTCCAGGGCTCGTTTCTCTTACGATGACCTGTCTTGCTATTTAATTAACAATGAAGCAGTTACTGCAGCCTGAGGTTGCCCCCCGGTTCCTGTTGCCGGAAGTAACCCTCCTCGTAGCCGGACTTGAGCACCTGCCCGTTCTGCACAATGACGCTCAAACGCCCGCTGAAGTGAATGGCCTGCAACAACCGCTGCATGGCTGCCGAGAGTAGTTCCGCCGAGCGTACCTTCCGGCGAAACTCCCCGAAGACTCTCTCGTCGTTTTCGGGGGTGTCTGCTTCTATCATGGCCAACAACCTTTCTTCTCAAAATAAGCGCAGTATGAGAAATTTATCAGGTCATATTATGGCTCACGATCTGCTAAGTCAAGAACTTTATTGCCTTGTAGATGTTGTACTTCTAATAATAATAGCTATTAGCTATTGTTACGACTTATACTCCGGCCATGAAATTTCGCATGCTTCAAGAAAATCTCCGCAAGACCCTTTGGGAACGCATTGACGAAGGGGAACTCACCGGCCTGCGTCTGGCCGAGCAGACCGGCTTCAAGCAGGCCCACATCTCCAACTTCCTGAACCGCAAGCGTGGACTCAGTCTGGAAGGCATGGACCGAGTTCTTAGCGTTCAGCATCTTTCGGTGCTCGATCTCATCGATCCCGGCGAAGTCAACAAGCGCGCCTGTATCCTCCCGCCGAGCGAGGATGCGTTCGACAACGTCGTGGTCACCGACTCGCGTATCGCAGCCTTCGAAGCGCTGATTAAGAGCATGCACGTCAAGGAGATCCTGAAGTTCAAGAAGACATTCCTGAAGCGCTTGAAAGAAGAAGTGGACGGCGACCGCCGCGCCTGGGAACGCTTTGTCATCATCAAGGCGGACGCGCAGGAAGGAATGAGCATGTATCCGCGCACCATGCCCGGCGCCACCCTTCTGCTCGACCGCCATTACAATTCGTTGGCTCCCTACCGCAAGGGCGAAAGTAATATGTACGCTGTGCGTAGAGATTCGACTTGCACCATCAAGTACGTTGAAGCTGCGGACCGCCACTTGATCCTGCGCCCCCACAACCCCGCCTACCCGGTTGAAGTGATAGCCCTGGAAGACGGCCAGAAGCCCGGCGACTACATCGTCGGTCGCGTGTGCCACGTGGGGATCGAAACGTAGAGGGTAAGTAGGGTGTGATAGGTAGGGCGCGATAGCTAGAGACGGATACTGACGCGGGGTGTACTAACGTAGACTATGCGTTGCCGGGCGTTATTTTCCCAGAAGATCGCTCAGCGCGCGCAGATCTTCGGGAGCCGCGTCGCTAATCGCAAAATATTGCAGGGCGTCGCGCTGCCAGCATTCCAAATGGAAAGATCTCGCATCCATCTCCCCGGCGCTCGCAAAACCAAGGGGCAGGGCCTTCGCCTGAACAATGAACACTGAGATGCTGATCGCAGCGGTTTGGTGGGTGCACTGGAGGTTGAAACGCGGGACGGCCGACAGGCCTCCCGTATATCGGTGGGGGCTGGAGATCCTGGCCGTGGCGCTGGTGGCCATGACTGGTCATCTGGGAGGATTCCTCAGCGGCGTAAATCACCCCTAGCGCTTCCAGCGATTCTTCCCGGAACGTCCCTAACCAAATCCCCGTACTTACGTCTAACCATCTGGGCCGATGTTCGCCCACCAGCGGCCCGGTGACACTGGATAAGTCTTGAACGAAGCGATACTCTCAGAGTGCAATTTCGCGTCTTAAAACCTATGAACTGGAAAATCTGCCTTCTCATCCTGGCGGTGCTTTCGTCCGCCGTGCCCGCTTTTGCCCAGCACTCTTCCTCCGAACCGGTTCTGGATGTTTCCGCCATGGATAGAACTGTCGATCCCTGCGTGGACTTCTACGCCTACTCCTGTGGCGGTTGGGTGAAAAAGAATCCGATTCCACCCGATCAGGCAAACTGGAGCACGTACGGCAAGCTCGAAGACGAGAACCGCGCGCAGTTGCGAACGATCCTGGAACATGCCGCGAACGCGACCGGCGTGCGCGATGCCGTCACCCAGAAAATCGGCGATTACTACGCGTCGTGCGTGGACGAGCCCGCCATCGAGAAGCTCGGAGCCAAGCCTCTGTTGCCAGAACTGGCTCGTATCGCCGCGCTGAAGTCGAAGCAGGATTTGGCGGAATACGCCGCTACCACACAGTTCCCGCCTTCGCTCTACGGCGGAGGAACCCTTTTCACCTTCCGCTCGAATCAGGACTTCAAGGACTCGACCCAGGTGATCGCCGAGGCCGATCAGGGCGGACTCGGCCTGCCGGATCGTGATTACTATTTGAAGGACGACGCCAAATCCGAAGAACTGCGCAAGGCTTACCTGGCGCACGTCGCCAAGATGTTCGAGCTGCTCGGAGACAAGCCGGCCGACGCGGCCACGGAAGCGGCAACAGTGATGCGCATCGAGACTGCGCTCGCCAAGGGCCAGATGACCCGCGTCGAACGGCGCGACCCGCCCAAGCTCTATCACAAAATGAACGTGGTGGAACTGCAAAAGCTGGCGCCCTCTTTCGCTTGGAACACCTATTTCACAAAAACCGGCGTGGGATCGCTTGGGTCTCCTCTCGGAACTCTAAATGTGGTGACGCCCGATTATTTTCACGTTATGAGTGATGAAATCGAAAGGGATAGCCTCGCCGACTGGAAGACGTATCTGCGCTGGCACGCCGCGCACGACGCCGCCACCAGCTTATCCGCCGCGTTTGTGAAAGAGAATTTTAGCTTTTACGGCAAGACCCTTCGCGGACGTGAGGAGTTGCCCCCGCGTTGGAAGCGCTGCACAAATGACGTCGATAACGACTTGGGAGAAGCGCTCGGCCAGGCGTACGTGACCAAGTACTTCAGTCCGCAGGCCAAGCAGGCAGCGCTGAAAATAGTGAACCAGGTCGAAGCGGCCATGCAAAGCGAGATTCAGGCGCTGCCATGGATGGGAGCGGCGACCAAGGAGCAGGCCCTCACCAAGCTGCACACCATCGCGAACAAGATCGGCTATCCCGACTCCTGGCGCGACTACAGCTCGCTCGAGATCGTGCGCGGAGACGAAATCGGAAACTCGGAGCGGGCGTCCTGGTTCGAGTTTCATCGCTGGCTCGCCAAAATCGGCAAGCCCGTTGACCGCAAGGAGTGGGGCATGACGCCGCCCACCGTCAATGCCTATTACGATCCGCAGAAAAACGACATCAACTTCCCCGCGGGAATCCTGCAGCCGCCACTATTCAGCGCGTCGTCCGACGCGGCGCCCAACTACGGCGACACCGGCGCCACCATGGGCCACGAACTCACCCATGCCTTTGACGACGAGGGCAGCCAGTTCGACGCGCAGGGAAATTTGCGCAATTGGTGGACCGGCGGCGACCGCAAGGAATTTGAGCAGCGCGCCCAGTGCGTGGTCGACCAATATTCCGGATACACGATCGTCGACGACATCAAAATCAACGGCAAACTGACAAACGGCGAAGATCTAGCCGATCTCGGCGGGACGCTACTGGCCTATCTCGCGTGGAAGGAAGATACAAAGGATCAAAAGCTGGACCCGCTCGATGGCCTGACGCCAGAGCAGCGCTTCTTCGTCGCCTACGGCCAGAGCTGGTGCACGAACGAGCGCGAGGAGAATAAGCGGCTGCGGGCAACGGTCGATCCGCACTCGCCGGAGAAGTATCGCACGAACGGCGTGGCCGCAAACATGCCGGAGTTTCGCGCCGCTTTCCACTGCAAGCCCGGCCAGCCGATGGTGCGAGAGAACGCCTGCCGCGTGTGGTAAGTGTGGAGCGGACACTCTTGTCCGCTGCTTTTGACGTTGATTCTAAAAAGTAGGCAGTCGAAACCAAAACAGTATTTGAGCTAGAACGCAGAATCAAGACCAACCCCAGAATCAAAGGCGGCGGACAAGAGTGTCCGCCCCACAAGAACCTCTACCCACGCTCAAAGGCGTGCTTTTCTTCCAGTTGCTGACGCGCCGCCGCCATCTCCGATTTGAAGCGATCTTCTTGCTCCATCAGGGCGGGAAGCGCAGTCGCGTACCGCCGTGCCATGGTGAACAGTCCGCGCTGCGCGAGTCCGGCGCCGATTTCGGCGATGTGATCGGTGGTGGTATCAAGGTAGAGGGCCTCGGTCTGGTCGCCCAGCCACACATCTCCGCCAACCAGACGCGTCTGCCAATACACCTTGCGCTCGACCATGCGGGCGATTTCTTCGTCGCTTGCCTTGCCGAATACCCACTGCTTGAGTTTGAAGCTGTAGTGTCGGCTGGATAAGGGCAGCGGCACCAGCTTGCCCGATTTCACAAACTCCAACTGCTTCTGGTCAACCTCCCTCCGCAGAGCGTTGATGACGGGACTTTCCGTGTCTTTCGGCTCAAGCGAAGGCAGCACTTCCCGCAGCGTCGCGGAAAGATTCACGGCCACCAGCGCGCGCAGGCCTCCCGAATTTTCCAGCGTGATCGCCGTGTGCAGAACGTCAAAGTCCGCGCCCGACGTAGCATACCGAAAAGGCCATTCCAGCTCGAAACGAAGCGGCAGGCCAGTGCGAGTTACATAGATGGTCTTCGATGTCGGTGTCTCGGTCCGAACGCTCATGCCAACCTGATCCTTGCCATTATCGTAAGCAGTCATTCTAACCTGTAGAGACGGGGCTTGCCCCGTCTCCCGGGCCACCGGAGACGCAGCCAGCCGCCTCTCTACATGAAATTAAGCGCGCCACAACTGCCAAAGGTTCCAGATGGCCGATGCACTCAACCATCCGCCGATGCCAGCCGCCACCAGCAGCCTGTGCCGAGTCTCCAGCAGATCGGCGAACACTCCGCTGACGAAGACGAAGAGAAACACGAGCATGGTCAGATGAAATCCCTGCCCCGGAAAATCGGGAGCGCCCAGAGCCAAAATGAGCCCCAGTCCGACGATCAGGAGCGGCGCCGTGTTGCCGAAATAGCGCGCGCGCTTCCATCCGAAGTACGCAATCAGCGCCATCGGCAAGGCGAGCATCAGGGGCGGACTGCCCGCGAAGATCGTTTCCAAAGCGCGGCGGTAGGAAACGGACATCCGAAACGCGGCTGGTTCGAAGTTCGTCCAGCGAGCGTGTACCATCCCTCGCCAGAACAACGCAGGCTCAAAGAAGTAGGCGGCAAACAGCAGCACCAGTGCGACTGCGATTGCCGTGGTCCAGATCGCAAGCACGGCACGCGGCCTGACTGGCGCCACCCACAACATGAGCGGCAAAATCACCATTGCCAGCACCACCAGCGAAAACTGGTTGCCCACTGTCAGTGCCAGAGACAATCCCAGCAGCAGAATGCGTCGCCAGTTCCAGAACACAACTTCGCGGGGAGCGTAGAGCGTGTGCGCCACGGCGATCGCGGTAAACACGGTCCCGAACGCTCCCCACACGGCGCCCATCTCTCCCAGACTCTGCGCCCCGGCCACGTTCACGATCATGGCCGGCGAAAAACAGTAGAGTCCGAGCGCAATGTATCCGCCAGCGTTCCCGTAGAGACGGCGCGCCACGTACCAGAGCGAGGCTCCGAGCATGGCGCCGAAGAACAGGTACGGGGACGCAGCCAGTAAAGGCTGAAGTGATTCCGGCAACCACGAAGCGGGACGCACCAAAAGCGGCGCCGCGGCGACGAGGTAGTAGAGTGGCGAGCGGTCCTGATCGTAACCGTCGCGCGCGCGGAGAGGGCCACCACGTCCGGCGGAAGATACGCCAGTGGCGGCTTCCGAACGCAACGATGCCGGAGTTCCCGCGATCACGCCACCCTTCCATTGTTCGCCGCCCAGTTGAATGCGCAGAGCCTGGTCGGAATTCGGGAGCGAGGCGTGCAACGTCTGCACGCGGACCAGCCAAACACACTGCAAGAGATAGACCAGCAGCAGCGCGGCCGCGGCAAACTGCGGGGCGCGGAAGGCGTCGGAATCAAGAAGTCGTCGCAACATTGGCGCAACAAAGCGGGACCGAGTGTTTTACCATGTTCCAGACACCGATGGATACCCATCCGCTTCCACCCGCTGAACCGTCAACTTTGCGGCCCACTGCGGATTCTGCGCCGCTCGCTTCCCCGGCAGCATCGACGGTCGCAGAAGCCCGACGGGAATCGCCCTTCCGCGAAGTGTTCGTCGGGCCCGACGGCATGTATGCGGGAACCCGCTGGCTGATCTATCTGGCCATGGGCGGCATCATCCTGTTGCTCGAGGGCGCGCTCCTGCACTTTGTCCATCCTCATGAGGGTGGAGCGATGTGGTGGGGCATGGCGACGGAGGCCGGCATGATGCTGGCCGCAATTCTGCCCGGATTTGTCATGGCGCAGATCGAAGGGTGTCCGTTCGGCGACTTCGGCCTCCCGGCACGCGGCGCGTTTGGCCGCAATTTCTGGGTGGGGTCGCTTTGGGGAATCGTGTCCCTCACCGTGCTAATGCTCGTGTTACGAGCGACCGGAGCCTTCACCTTCGGCTCGCTCAATCTGCACGGCGGACGCATCGTCAAGTTCGCTCTGTATTACGCGGTGTTTTTCCTGATCACGGGATTCTTCGAAGAATTTCTGCTGCGCGGATACTCGCAGTGGGTGCTGACAAAGGGAATGAATTTCTGGCCGGCAGCGGCGCTGCTTTCGATTTCGTTCGGCTGCATCCACAGCGCCAATCCGGGCGAGGCCAGGATCGGACTGGTGGCCGTCGTCGCCATTGGCTTCTTCTTCTGCCTGACGCTGCGGCGGACGGGCGATCTGTGGTGGGCCGTCGGCTTTCACATGGCGTGGGATTGGGGCGAGAGCTTTCTCTACTCCGTTCCCGACAGCGGGACGCTTCTGCCCAGGCACCTGCTCAACTCCAGTTTCCAAGGTCCCGATTGGCTGACGGGCGGCTCGGTTGGGCCGGAGGGAAGCTACGTAGTGTTCGTGGTGATCGCAGCGCTTTGGGTCTTGTTTGACCGGGTGTATCCGGAGGTAAAGTACGGCGCAAAATAGTGTGGCGCGGACACTCTTGTCCGCGTGACGCAAGTCAACAGCGCAGCAGCTCCCTCAGAATTCAGACGATCCGCAGGCGCACTTCGGAACCGGCAACTCGCGATCGGTTCCCCATGACAACAGCCACACCTTCATGTCCTCGTGCTTGATGTAGTGTCCCGATTCGACCTGGCGATCCGCCTGGCGAACCTCTGCCAGCAGCCGACGGACTTCTTCCGCGGGCACGGTTCGACCGGCTTCAGCGTCCCGCATTCCTTCGTCAATGGCGGCGAGGGTCTCCTCGTCTTCATCATCTACGACCGGAGCGGGATTCTCTAAATCGAACTTCTCCGACTTCGCCATGCGGGCATGGTAGCACGAACACCGCCGGGGCCAGCCTGCACGTTCAATCTTTGAGTTTCCGAAACAATTGCCCTTCTTCTTGCTGAACATTCCGGCTCCACAGCATCGCTTGAAGCGTTTCCCGCTGCCGCAGATACATGGAGAGTTCCGGGAGACTGGAGCGCGCTTAGGCGTCCGCGCTTCGACTGGGTACTCCTCCTCGCGTTCTGCGAAGGTCTGCACGTCTGCAAAAATGCCGAGGTCTCTCTTAATGGCGCGGGCTTGCTCGTTGAGCTTTTCGTTCCACTCGGTCGCGTCGAGATGCACAAAATCTTCCGATCGTCGGTCGTCGCCATCCAGTGGCTCAGTTATCCCAATGATGTGCTGGGCGTCCGGAAAATGCAGTTTCGCGACCTGGCAGTAGCCGCGTAGCATCTCCCCCCGGACTCTGCGATAGTCCTTCTCCTCGACGCTGGAATAGCGGGGCAGCAAAAGAAACAGGAAGTATGGATCCCCGGGCCGCGACGGTTTGACAAGCCTTGAGGCTCGGTAGTTGGCTGGGGTCTTTTCTAGCAACCCGTGTATTGCGCCCGCGAGCATCCTACGGCGCGTGCGATTCTCTCTGGCTAGCCATCGAAATGACTTCTCCTGTTCGCTGATTTCGGGACAATCGGCTTCGTACTGGGTGCCTGACATGAGGTGGTGCAAGAACTGTTCAATCAATAAATCCCACGAGTAGGAAATGTGGTTGGCTTCTATCTGCGCCTTCCGCTCTTCGCTTCTCAAAAACTTTGCCCAGCGTCCTTCAGGAAAAAAAAGGCCGTCCGCGTCCTTGGGGAACACAAAATCGTGCTCACCCTCGTCGTTCAGGTTTCCCACGTATTCCGCCAGAAGTTCTTCCTCGCCAGTCGCGAGCACGTGCACTCCGCTTGTTAAGAGCTGTTCCTTTTTCGTCAGGTAGGCGACGAAGTCGCTGACGGTATCCAGGTACGTCATCGCGACATTTAGCGACGTATCGTCGAATACATGCACATAACCCTTAGCGGCGTCGATGCGACCGATGACAAACGGTTTCTTTAGATGTTGATCTCCGGCTAAGTGTGTATCCAGCATCAAACTGCCGCTGCCGCCGAAGCGCTCTCGACAAACCCGAGATGCGTCATGGGCAACGACGATGCGGTGAAAAGTCGCATTCGCGGGGTCGGGGAGAACTATGGGAAAGGGAACTGTGCAGCTCTTGTCTAAGAACAGTCGATTCGGGAATTGTCGGATCCAGCGTTCGGCGCCCCAGACCTGTTGGGCAGACTTCAAAACGGCTTTCTTGAACCAGCGGCTCCAGCCAACTTCGACGCTACCAATATCGAACTGAATGTGTTTATCGCTGAAGATAATGACGTGATTCTCAAAAACCACGAGCAGGTCAGCTATTTCTTTGCCGTCACCCTTGCCTCCTGGGCGACCCTGGTCACGGAAAACACTCGGATAACTCCAGAGTGACAGGAAGCTACGGTCGCACAACCTCTTCAGGTATTTTTCTGATGGGGTGACGCCGTCGGAGCGCGTGACGGTTTGGGGCTTGGCATTATTAGACGCGTCTTGGGGCGGTGCGACCACTTTCGGGTCGTTCTGCTTCTCGGGTGCCATTTAGATCACAAAACCGTGTCGGAAGAACCCAGCGCTCCTGTGTTGCGCCATCCGATGTGGTGGGCTGCCGAGCTTTGCTCAGCTTGGACGGGCGAGGGCAGCCGTCCCTCCACAATCAAAACCAAAATCAACGGCGGCGGGCGAGGGCGCCCGCCCCACACTAGTTACACGAGTTAGATATCCAAATTCTTTACGTCGAGCGCGTTGTCCTCGATGAACTTCCTGCGCGCTTCCACGTCTTCGCCCATCAGCGTCGTGAAGATGGTTTCGCACTCGGCGATGTCTTCGAGCCGGACTTGCAGGAGGGTGCGCCGCTCAGGATCCATGGTGGTTTCCCACAGCTGCTCGGCGGTCATTTCTCCCAAGCCCTTGTAACGCTGGACGGTGTACTCTTTGCGGCCTTCGTTCAGGACGTAATCGAACAGATCGCGGGCGGTGTTCTTCTCGACGATTTCGGGTTCTTTCGCTCTTCCTTTGAGCGCCAGCGGCTTGCCAGACTTCTTCTCAGCTTTCCCGGCATCTTCACTCTCCGCAGCGCTTAGATTTTCCTCTTCGCCTTCTTCGCTGTCTTGTTCTTCACTCTTGTCTTCCGCTCTGGCCGCCGCCTTTGCCGGCCTCGGCACGCTCTCGACCACAAAGGGCGGATCGAGATACTGCTCGATCTGCTTGAACTTGGCGATGAGCTGCCGGCATTCGGGAGTCGAAGCCAACTCCCAGTTGACGACGTGCTCGGCTCCCTGCGCGTTCACGAAGTGGACCGCCCACAGATTGTGTTCTTCGTCGAAGCGCGTTTCGACGCTCTTCAGCTTCAAATCTTTTTGCAGACGCTTGAGTTCTTTTTCTAACTTCTCGATCTTCTTGGGCGGGGTCTGCTTGTCGCCTTCGAAGTCGGCGCGCTTGGCAAGGTCGAGTTTCGGCAATAGTGCGGCGATCTGTTCTGCGCGAATGCGTTTGTTCAGCTTGTCCAGGAATCCCAGATACTCGTTCAGCACGGTGATGAACTTGGTCAGGGCCGCGCCTTCCAGTTTGGCGGCGCCTTCTCCGTAGCGAATAATCAGGCCTTCGGAGGCTCGCTTCACCATCACCTTGACGAATTCGTGGTCGTTTTTTATGTATTGGTGCGACTTGCCTTTCTTGATGCCAAATAGCGGCGGCTGCGCGATGTAGATATTGCTGCGCTTGATCAACTCCTGCATGTGGCGGAAGAAGAAGGTCAGCAGCAGGGTGCGGATGTGCGAGCCGTCGACGTCGGCGTCGGTCATCAGGATGATTTTGCCGTAACGGACTTTGGTGGGATCGAAGTCTTCTTTCGAGATTCCGGTGCCTAGCGCAGTGATCATGGCGCGAATTTCTTCGTGCGCCAGCATCTTGTCGTAGCGCGCTTTTTCCACGTTCAGAATTTTTCCTTTTAGCGGGAGGATGGCCTGGAAGCGGCGGTCCCGGCCTTGTTTGGCGGTGCCGCCTGCGGATTCACCTTCTACCAGAAAAAGCTCGCAACGGTTGGGATCGCGCTCGGAACAGTCGGCGAGTTTGCCGGGGAGTCCTCCTCCATCGAGCGCGCCTTTGCGGCGGGTCAAGTCGCGGGCTTTGCGGGCGGCCTCGCGGGCGCGGGCGGCGTCGATGGCCTTGTTGATGATCTTGCGGGCTACGGCGGTGTTCTGCTCGAAGAATGCTCCCAGTTTTTCGTTGACTACGGCCTGCACAACGCCGGCTATGTCGGAATTCAGCTTGCCTTTGGTCTGGCCTTCGAACTGCGGCTGGGGCAGCTTGACGCTGATCACGGCAACCAGTCCTTCGCGGACGTCGTCTCCGGTTAGATTTTCTTTTACGTCTTTGAAGAGGCCCATCTGCTGTCCGGCGTAGTTGATGGTGCGGGTCAGCGAGGTGCGAAAGCCGGACAGATGCGTGCCTCCGTCGACGGTGTTGATGTTGTTGGCGAAACTGAAAACCGATTCCGAGTAGGCGTCGTTGTACTGGAGACCGATTTCGATGTGCACGTCGTCCTTGTCGGCTTCCATGTAGATGGGCTTGTCGTGGAGCGTCTGCTTGCCGCGGTTGAGGTGCTTGATGAATTCCGCGATGCCGCCGTTGTACTTGAACTCGGCGCGCTTGGCTTCGTTGGTCTTGGAGTCGGTCTGGCGCTCGTCGGTAAGCGTGATAATCAGGCCCTTGTTTAGAAACGCCAGTTCGCGGAGGCGCTGCGAGAGCGTGTCGAAATTGTATTCGAGGGTGGTGGTGAAAATAGATTTGTCGGGGACGAAGTGAACCTTGGTGCCTGTCTTTATTTTGGCGGCGCCGGTCTTCCTCAGTTTGCTGGTGGGCTCGCCTTTCGAGTATGTCTGCTCCCACGTGAAACCGTCGCGCCAGATCTCCAACTCCAGTTCTTCGCTGAGCGCGTTGACGCAGCTCACGCCTACTCCGTGCAATCCTCCGGAAACTTTGTAGGAGTTACTGTCGAACTTGCCGCCTGCGTGCAGCGTGGTCATCACGACCTGCGCGGCTGGAACTTTCTCGCCATCGATGTCCATGTTATCGACGGGAATGCCGCGGCCGTTATCAACTACGGTGATGGAGTTATCGAGGTGGATGGTGACATCGATCTTGTCGGCGTGGCCGGCTAGCGCCTCGTCGACTGAGTTATCGACGACTTCGTAGACCAGGTGATGCAGACCGAGTTCGCCGGTCGATCCGATATACATGGCGGGACGTTTGCGCACCGCTTCCATGCCGCCGAGGACTTTGATCGAATCGGCGTTGTAGTCTCCGTTGGTGGTTTGGCCGTTCTTGTTCTTCGCGTCGTTATTCTTCGTGTCGACGAGTTCGGTCTGCAATTCTTTCGTGGCCATTCTGCTCCGTACAAAGAGCCGGATCGGGCGCCTGGCTGGAGGGACGATTCCGGGAGTGCTTGGGTGACCTCAACTTATTGACTTTTCTGCTATTTAGCTGTCACCAGAGCTGTATGTATTTTAACATAAATGGGGCTCATTTTGGGGCTGGAATCGAGACCGTAAACCGCGTCCTTTGTTGCTGTTAGGAACGTGGTTTGGAGAGTGCCGTGCGTCATGAATGAGGGCGAACTTCTTGAGGAGTTTCGCTCGGCTGAGCGTGTCCCTCGCAGGGACGTGCGCTACAGTATAATCTTCGGCTTGAACGAAATCGCAATGACGGACACCAACCAAACCACGGAAGCGGCGGCAACTGAAGCGCCGGCAGCGGCGAGCACCGGCATGGAGATTGGCGACATTTTCAAGATCCTGCCTCATCGCTACCCATTTCTCTTGATCGACCGGGTGATCGAACTGGTGCGGATGAAGAGCATTGTTGCGTTGAAAAACGTGACCATCACCGAACCTTTTTTTCAAGGACACTTTCCGGATAAGCCGATCATGCCGGGCGTGCTGATTGTGGAGGCCATCGCGCAGGCGGGCGGGTTGCTGCTGCTGACCGAGGTTCCGAACCGCGACGAGATGCTGATGGTGTTCACCGGGATCGAGAAGGCGCGCTTCCGGCGCCCGGTGGTCCCGGGAGATCAGCTGCGGATTGAAGTCGCGGTGAAGGCCTGGCGGATCACGGCGGCTCGTCTGGAAGGCAAGGCGTACGTGGACGGCAAAGTGGCGTGCGAAGCGACGGTGACTTGCCGGCTGGTGCCGCGGAACGTCAGCGCGGGAAGCGCGGAGGAGGCGGGGGAGAATTTGTAATATTCAATTTGTAATTTGTAATTTGAGTCGGCGACTCCGGGTTTCAACCCAAATTACAAATTACAAATTACCCAATTACAAATGTCTTTTCATCCCACGGCGATCGTCGATTCGAAAAGCAAAATCCATCCGTCGTGCGAGATTGGACCCTATTGCGTGATTGGGCCCGACGTGGAGCTGGGCGAGGGCTGCCGTCTGGTTTCGCACGTCGCGATCGAAGGGCCCACGAAGATTGGCGCGGACAACCGCTTCTTCCCTTTCACTTCGATGGGCATGGCGCCGCAGGACATTACTTATGCGGGCGAGCCGACGCGGCTGGAGATCGGCGACCACAACGTGATTCGCGAGTTTGTCACCATCAACCGCGGCACGGTAAAGGGCGGGGGATGCACCCGAGTCGGCGACCATAACCTGATCATGGCCTATACCCACATTGCGCACGATTGCCAGGTTGGAAGTCACATCATCATGGCGAACGCGGCTACGCTGGGCGGGCACGTCACCGTGGAAGACTGGGCTGCGGTAGGGGCGCTGTGCCCGGTGCATCACTTCGTGCGCATTGGGACGCATGCCTTTATCGGCGGCGGCACTACCATTACACGGGATGTGCTGCCATTTTCGAAAACGTCCGCCGAGCGCGGAACCCACGCCTATGGATTGAATGCGGTAGGGTTGGAACGGCGCGGATTTACGAAAGAACGAATCGGGAAGATTCATCATGCGTATCGGTTGTTGCTGGCTTCGAAGCTGAATACGTCGCAGGCGCTCGATAAGTTGAAAGCGGAAGCCGACTGCGGGGAAGATGTCGAGATGCTGATTCGGTTTATCGAGAGTTCCGTACGCGGAGTCATTAAGTAGTGGGCATCGTCAGTGTTCACGTGGGGACAGCCGCCCTCGGCTGTTCAGCCGCGCGAAGCGCGGCTGCGGCAGTGCGCCGCAATCGACAGACGCTGCGGAGCTTCGCTCCGCCGGACAGCCGAGCGCGGCTGTCCCTACGTGGGTCTTGCCCATGACACGTCTTGGCTTGATCGCAGGTAACGGCAAGTTTCCTTTCCTCGTCCTCGACGCAGCCCGGGCGCAGGGTTTTGAGGTAGTGGTGGCGGCAATTCGCGAAGAGGCCTTTCCCGAAATTGAGTCGCGCGGCGCGGCTTCTGTTCATTGGCTTTCTCTCGGCGATTTGTCAAAGCTCATTGACACTTTTAAAGCTGAGGGCGTCACTCGCGCCATCATGGCGGGTCAGGTCAAGCACAAGCAGATCTTTTCCGCCATCAAGCCCGACTGGCGCCTGGCAAAGCTGCTGCTCTCGCTCGGCACCCGCAATACGGACTCGCTGCTGGGCGCGGTCGCGAAAGTACTGGCGGATGAGGGCATCATGCTCGAGAGCTCGACCGCGCTGCTCGAACCGCTGCTGGCGAGAACGGGCGTGCTTACAAAGCGGGCTCCGAGTGAGCAGGAACGCAAGAACATCGAATACGGACGCGCGGTGGCACGGCGGCTGGCGGAATACGACATTGGACAAGCCGTGGTGATCGCGGAAGCGGCGTGCGTAACGGTCGAAGCCATGGAAGGCACCGACGCCACGATCGAACGGGCCGGGCTGCTGATGCGGTCGTTGGAACTGGACTTGGAATCGGAATCGAAGGGCGAGGCTTCGACGCTGAGCCGGGCGCTGACGGTGGTGAAAGTAGCGAAGCCGAGGCAGGATCTGCGGTTTGATGTGCCGGTGATAGGCCTGAAGACGATCGAGACTATGGTGCGCGCCGGCGCAAGTTGTCTGGCGGTGGACGCGGGGCGATGTCTGTTGCTGGATGGCGAGGCGATGACGCGGGCGGCGGATGAGGCGGGGATCGCGGTGTGCGCGGACTAGTCTGCGCCGCTTAGTGTGCGCTAATCAGTCCGCGCCTTGGGCGCGACGGTGGGCTTTCACGGGCGCCTTGATTCGCGGGATTCCGCCGGGGCGTTTGCGCATGTCTTTGCGCATGTCCTGGCGGACGCGCGAAAGATCATGCGCGGTTTGCAGGTTCATCCAGAACTCGGGAGAATTTCTGAAGTACTCCGAAAACAAAAGGGCGGACTCGGGCGTGACGCCACGCTTGCCCCGAACCAGTTCGTTGACGCGATTGACGGGAATGTGCAAAGCGCGGGCAAGTTCGGCCTGAGTCAGGCGCAACGGTTCTAGAAACTCCGCCAGCAGGATTTGACCGGGATGGGTTGCGATGCGAAATTCGGGCAGCATGGCGGTGACTCCTCAGTGGTAATCTGTGCAGCGAACCTCTTCACAGTTGCCATTCGCGAACTTAAAGACGATTCGATATTGCTGGTTCACACGGCTGCTGTAAAAGCCGTCGAGATCTCCTCGCAGTTTCTCCAGCCGGTTGGCGGGAGGCGTCCGCAGGTCTTCGACGGATGTGCAGGCGTTCAGCAAATCGAGTTTCTGCTGCACCCGGCTCCAGAGTTCGCGCCGAATTCTGCGGGCCGCTTTGGTGTCGCTCCCGTGGTAAATATCGGCGCTCGTCGCATCCCCGAAGCTGGAGATCACAAGAACAGTATACCTGAATACCCGTTATTCATGTATGTTCACAAAATGGAGGTATTCCATGCCCAAAACAGATCGGTCTGAAGCGGCTCGCATTGCCGACCAGCTTCGCCGCGCTTTTGATGGCAACGCCTGGCACGGTGATTCTGTGTTTGAAATCCTGGCTGACGTCACCGCCGCGCAAGCCGCCGCGCGTCCCATCAAGAACGCCCACAGCATCTGGGAGCTGGTGCTGCACATTGCGGCGTGGGACGGCGCCGTGCTGCGTCGCCTGGGCGGGGCCGCGGTAGAACTCTCCGATGCCGAGAACTTCCCGCCGGTCACGGACGCGAGCGAGGCGGCATGGCGCGCAGCGCTGGCTGAAGTGCGGCGCGTGCACGAGAAACTAATCGCAGCCGTTGCGGCTCTCCCGGACTCGCGGCTTGACCAGACCGTTCCGGGCAAGAAAGGCGCGCACTATACCTTCTACCACATGCTTCATGGCGTGGTGCAGCATGAGCTGTATCATGCGGGGCAGATTGCGCTGCTTAAGAAAATGTGAAGACCAGGACCGGGGCCGCTGTCCTGGGGGTTCCTGGTTTCGCACCTTCCTATCGGGGGCTGAAACTGCGACAATGGCGCGTTACTTCTTCGCTGCGGAGCTTTCGCCTGAGTCAGGAATTTCCGATCAATGTTGCGGTCATTGGCGTGGGCGCCTTCGGGCGCAATCATGCGCGTGTCTATCGGCAGTTGCAGCAGGCCGGCAGCGTGCGGCTGGTGGGGGTGGTCGATCCGGATACGGCGCGGGCCGACGCGGTTGCCGCCGAGTTCGACTGCAAAGCATTCGGCTCGGTCGAGCAGATGCTGACGACGCACAGCGAGGTGCAGGCGGCGTCGGTCGCGGTGCCGACCGTTCTGCATCGGCAGGTGGCGCGGAATCTGATGGAAGCCGGGGTTGACGTGCTCATCGAAAAGCCGCTGGCCGCGACGCTGGGCGAGGCGGACGATCTTCTTCTGGTGGCCGCGCAGCACAAGCGGGTGGCACAGGTGGGTCATCTGGAACGCTTCAATCCGGCGGTGCGGGCTACCCTGCCGCTGCTCAGCCGTCCGATGTTTTTTGAAGTGCACCGGCTGAGCGTGTTCTCGCCGCGGGCGCTCGATGTGGACGTGGTGCTCGACCTGATGATCCACGACCTCGACGTGGTGCTCACCTTCGTGAAGTCGGAGGTGAAGGAGATCCGGGCCGTGGGGCTGCCCATTCTTTCGGGCAAAGTGGATATTGCGAATGTGCGCGTCGAGTTTGAATCGGGCTGCGTGGCCAACTTTACCGCCAGCCGGGTTTCGACCGAGCGCGTGCGCAAGCTGCGTTTCTTCCAGCCGGGGCAATACATTTCGATCGATTATGAAAGGCAGGATGTTCTGCTGTTCTCGGTCGAGAGCGCGTCCGGAGCCACCCAGCCCACCCAGCCTAGCGTGAATCCGCGGATCCAGATGGCGAAGCCGCCGATCACGGCGGAGGAGCCGCTGCTGGCGGAGATCAAGGCGTTCCTGCAGTCGGTGCGGGACCGGTCGCGTCCGGTGGTTTCATTGGAGGACGGGCGGAGAGCGCTGGACCTCGCGCTGGCGATTCTCGGCGAGATTGGGCGGCACGCCGGACGGATTGGAGTGGGGAGAGGTTAGAGGTCTGAGGTCTGAGGTCAGATTGAAGAGGTTTGGGTTCACCTCTGCAATCCCTCTGACCAAGCGCCGTTACTCCGGTACTCACTCATCTGGCACGAAAAATGCGACAATAGATTCAACGGTCGCAACTCCGTAGTTTACGTAACTTTACGTGGGACTTTACGCGTAAATTACGCAACCCTGGAGCCTGCCCGTGTCTCTAAGTTGATAGCTTCTGCCTGATGCCGGCCACCCAAATTCCGTCTCGCGATCCGTTGTCTCGCGAATCCCTGTCCGGCGAATCATTGACTCCATCGGCCGACCAGCCGGAGCAGCGCGATTTGTTCGAAGGGCAGCACTGGGAGACGGCTTATCGCGGCTTCAATCCTGACGATGTTCCGCATCTTCTCATTCAGTTGCAGGACGATCTCTCGCGGGCACGCAAGCGGGAAGCGCTGTGGCTGTCGGTCATCCTGCACTTGTTTGTGATCATTCTGTTGGTGAACAGCGAGAAGTTGAGGGGGCTGTTGCCGCACCGGACGGTGAATCTGGCGATTTCGGCGAACGACCGGTCGAAAGACGCGACTTTTTTGGAGCTGCCGCCCGACGCGCAGAAGCTGACGCGGCGTCCCGATGCCAAAGTAATCTCGGATAAAGACCGCATCGCAACCAGCAAAGCGCCGCAAATTAATCGAGCGGACCTGAAGAAGATCCTGGAGAGCTCGCGTCCGGGGCGGCCGGGCGAGAGCGCGCAGCAGTCCCCGGCGCAGGGCCAGCCGGCGCCGCAGGAGAATCCGCAGCAGAATTCGGGATTCGCGCAGCCGCAGCCGAGCGATCAGACATCGCAGTTGCGGTTGCCTCCGCAGAACCGGCCGATGCCGGATTTTAATGCTCGCATGACGGCGGGCTCGATGATCGACCAGGCGCAACGGGCCGTAGCCGAGGGCCGCGGGCACTACGGCGGCGCTGGACAAGCGGGCGATTACGGGAGCCCGGGCAGGAGCGGGGCGAAGGCGCTGGATCAGGCGGAAATTCTGACCGACACGATGGGCGTGGATTTCGGGCCGTATCTGACTCGGGTCGTGCAAATTGTGAAACAGAACTGGTATAACATCATGCCGGAGTCGGTGTATCCGCCGATCTTTAAAAAGGGCAAGCTTGCGATTGAATTCGTCATCCTCAAGGATGGCACAGTGAGCGGCATGATGCTGCGCACGTCGTCCGGCGACGTGCCCCTCGACCGGGCCGCGTGGGGGAGTATCACCGCATCCGCCCCGTTCCAACCGCTACCGAAAGAATTTCCCGGCAAACTCCTCGGCCTGCGTTTCTATTATTTTTACAACATCACCCCCGGCGAGGACTTCACGAAATAAGCTTGCGAAATCTAAGTTCCCGTAGAGACGCGGCTTGCCGCGTCTGGCGGTGCCAACGAACTCAACCGTGCGAAAGGTGCGCAAATGGGCCGAATTCGCTAACATGGGGATATTCTCCATTCGATGTGGATCCAAAATAAAACTATGAAGATTCACCGACTACCCCTCTTCGTTCTGGTGTCCCTTGTGCTGCTGTGCCTGCCGGTTTTCGCGCAGGATCCGCCGGAGGCTCTGCGTCCGCCGAAGGGGGCGCAGGTTGCGATTGTCGTTTTCGAAGACCTGCAATGTCCGCAATGCGGCCGGGTCGCGCCGCTGCTGGCTCAGGCAGGACGGACTTATAAAATTCCCGTTGTCCGCCACGATTTCACCTTGCCCATGCACAACTGGTCGTTCGAGGCTGCGGTGCTGGCGCGCTACTTCGACACGCATTCCAAAGAAATGGGCAACGAATTCCGCGACACGGTGTTCGAGCACCAGTTGGAGATCAACCCGCAGAATTTGCGGGGATTTGCCGAGAAGTTTGCCGCCGAACATAAGATTGGTTTGCCGTTTGTGGTGGATCCTTCGGGCAAGCTGGCGGGGCTGGTGAGGGCGGATAAAGATTTGGGCACGAGTCTGAACATCGACCACACTCCGACCATCTGGGTAGTCAGCAACAAGCGGAGCGGCAAGCCCTACGTCGAGGTGAAGGACACTTCGCAGCTCTATGTGCTGATCGACGCGATGAAGAAGGAGTGAAGAGGTCAGAGGTCAGATTGCAGAGGTTAAAACCTCACCTCCTCGATGTGAGGATCATCACCTTCAACATTAAAGATCAGAGAATAAAATCGCCTCACGAGGCGCGGCATGAAGCGGGACTCCGAGGCGCTGAAGCTCCGTACCAAGGACTTTGCATTGCGAGTCCTAAGACTTTATCGCTCGCTTCCGCGAACTGAAGAAGCGCGAATCTTGGGTAGCCAGCTTCTTCGCTCCAGCACATCGATTGGCGCAAACTACCGAGCGGCGTGCCGCGGAAGATCTCGGGCAGAATTCACAGCCAAACTGGGGATCGTCTTGGAAGAGGCAGACGAGACAGTTTTCTGGCTGGAACTCCTACAGGAAGGAAATATTTTCCCGGCGGGAAAATTGCGCGATCTTGTGCAAGAGGCGAACGAACTCGTCTCAATTTTTGTCAGTTCCGTGCGCACCGCGAGGGGTTTACCTCTGCAATCTGACCTCTAACCTCTGCAATTTGTTCTTACCTCTGCAATCTGACCTCTGACCTCTGCAATGCTTTTACTCGGCCCACCGGCGGAAGAGGAGCGCGCCGTTGGTGCCGCCGAAGCCGAACGAATTCGACATGGCGTATTCGAATTCCGTTTTGCGGGCGTGGTTGGGAACGAAATCCATGTTATCGGTCTCCGGGTCCTGATTCTCGAGGTTGATGGTCGGCGGCAGAATCTGATCGCACAGCGCCAGCACCGTTACTCCCGCCTCCAGTCCGCCCGCTCCGCCCAGCAGATGGCCGGTCATGGACTTGGTGGAACTCACCGGAACCTTCTTCCCAAATAGATTTCTGATGGCGTGCGCTTCAAGCGTGTCGCCGATGGGCGTCGAGGTGCCGTGGGCATTGAGGTAGCCGATCGCGGTGGCTTCGAGTTTCGCGTCGCGCAGCGCGTTGCGCATCACGCGAAAACCGCCTTCGTGCTCGGGAGCGGGTTGCGTCATGTGGTACGCGTCGGCGGACATACCGTAGCCGACGATTTCCGCCAGGATGGGAGCGCCGCGGCGGCGGGCATGCTCGAGTTCTTCCAGAATCAGTATGCCCGCGCCTTCGCCCATGACGAAGCCGTCGCGATCCTTGTCCCAGGGACGGCTGGCGCGAGCCGGGTCGTCGTTGCGCGTGGAAAGGGCGCGCATGGCGGCGAATCCGCCAACCCCCATGGGAGTGATGGCGGCCTCGGCGCCTCCGGCAATCATCACGTCGGCATCGCAATGCTGGATGATGCGGAAGGAATCGCCGATGGAGTGGGCGCTGGTGGTGCAAGCCGTGGCCGTCGCTTCATTCGGACCCTTGGCCCCGAACCTCATGGAAACGTGCCCGGCGGCGAGGTTGACGATGGAGGCAGGGATGAAGAAAGGCGAGATCCTGCGCGGTCCGCCTTCGAGCAGCGCCGTATGTTCGCGCTCGATCACGTCGAATCCGCCGATGCCCGAGCCAATGTGCACGCCGACGTTCTCGGCGATTTCGGGAGTGATCTGGAGTTGCGACATCTTCATCGCTTCATCGGCGGCCGCGATCGCGAAGTGGATGAAGCGCCCCATCTTCTTCACTTCTTTTTTCTCGATGAAATTGAGCGGATCGAAGTTGCGGACCTCGGCGGCAATCTGGCAGGCGAATGCGGAAGCGTCGAACCCGGTGATGCGGCTGACGCCGCTTTGGCCCGCGAGCAGGGCCTGCCACACCGAGGCGGTGGTCTTGCCCAGAGCGCAGATCAAGCCGATGCCGGTAATGACCACCCGTCTTGCCGAGGTACTTGCCAAATTACTTGCCCGCTTTCGCGTGCTTGCCGATGTAGTCGACGGCATCCGACACGGTACGAATCTTCTCCGCATCCTCGTCGGGGATTTCAATATCGAAAGCCTCTTCGAAGGCCATCACGAGCTCGACGGTGTCGAGCGAATCGGCGCCTAGGTCATCCACGAACGAAGCGCTGGGCGTGACCTCGCCCTCGTCCACACCCAACTGTTCGACGATAATCTGTTTCACTTTTTCATCAACGGCTGCCATGTTTCTCCTCGTTTCTAAATCTTGGAATCGCGTGTCCCGGTTCCGGGCCGGCGTTTGTTGTTTGATGACTGCATACCGCTCAATGAATCGAATGAAGTCGAATTCCATAGTCTAAAAGGGATGGGGAAAGTATGCAAAGGAACTAAATGAAAAAAAGCGGCCCGCGTGAAACCGATAGGCGTGGAGATCACTACGGAATCCTAACTGGGGGCAGGGAGAGCGGTCAAACTGCGCAGGCATAGTCTCTAGTGTGGGGACGATTTTGCGGCGCCGAAATGGAGGCCGTCCATCAGATCGTCGAGTTCATCTTCGCTGCCGGCGATGAAAGTAAACGAGACGATCTGGCCCTTGGCGAGGAGGACGAGCGTGCACTGGCGCATGGTGAGTTTGTTGTTGGTTGCCTTACTTTCGCGCGCCTTGCTGAAATCGGCGCGCAGCAAGTGCCTCGACTCGACTTCGAGCGCATAGGGTTCGCCTTCGGCCTTGAAGCCTTTAGCGGTCGCGAGATCGGTGAGCGGCTCGAGGTAGTCTTCGGCGCGCTTGAGGCCGGGATAGGACGCCGCGCTCTCGGAGGCGATGACGACCGCGGAGTTGATGGTGTCTCCGGAGGCTTCAGGAGGGCGCTCGAAAACCGCGAGCAGAACTTCGCCTTTACCGGAGTCATTTCCCTCCTGCATCTCTTTGGTGCGATCGACCCAGCCGTAGGGGACTTTATAGCGGAATGCGAAAGTGGGATTGCGGTAAAGCTGGGCGTCTTCGTTTCGCGCGGCGGCGGGCTTGCTTTGCGCCTGGGCTGCGATGCTCAGACAGAGGGCACAGAGTGCCATGGCAGCCAGGCGGTAATAGCGAAAGTGAGAGCCCGACGTTCGACGCTCAGGCAGCCAGGTTTTGCCGCCGCAAGAAACAGGTCCTTCGCTCCCCCACCCCATCGCGCCAAAAGAGGGCGCGCTGGGGACCAAGGTTCGCTCAGGATGACAATTCATGAAAGGACGACACTCCACGAAACGTGTCGTAAAACAAGTTTACATTCGTTTCAGATTGGGCGGCAGGCTTCGACCGAACTGTCACTCGATGAACATGCAATCCCCATAGGAGTAGAACCGGTACCCGGACTCGACCGCGTGACGGTACGCTGCCATAACCAGTTCTTTCCCGCCGAGCCCACAGACCAGCATCAGCAAGGTCGATTGCGGGAGATGAAAGTTCGTCAGCAGCGCATTGACGATGCGAAAGCGATAGCCGGGATAGATGAACACATCGGCCTCGCCGCGACCGGCTTCGACTTGATCTCGGCCTGTTCGTTCGGCGGCGGGCTTCGCGGCGCATTCTGCGGCGTATTCGAGTGCGCGGACCGTGGTTGTGCCCACGGCCACCACGCGCCGCCCCTCGGCTTTCGCCCGGTTGATCGCTTGCGCCGCGTCCACCGGAATCTCGTACCACTCCCGATGCAGTTTGTGGTCTTCCACTTTTTCTACTCGTACCGGCTGAAAAGTGCCCAGCCCGACGTGCAGGGTGATCTCGGCGATTTCAATTCCGTGTGCCCGAATTTCGTCCAGTATCTCGGGCGTGAAGTGCAAGCCTGCGGTGGGCGCGGCCGCCGATCCCCGTGCTTGGGCGTAGACGGTCTGGTAGCGATCGCGGTCGGTCGCGCGGTCGTCGCGGTCGATGTAAGGGGGAAGGGGCACGTGTCCAATGCGCTCGACGCGGACAAAAAAGTCTGGGACCGGGGCGAATCGGATGCGGCGTTCCCCAAAACTGCCGCGTTGCGTGACCTCGGCCTCCAGTTCGGGGGCGTCGCCTTCTGGCGCATCGCCAAAGTAAAGCTTCTCTCCGATCCCGATCTTCCGCCCGGGCCGTACCAGGCACTCCCACTCATCCGGATCATCCGGCCTCTGGCGGGTCAACAGAACTTCGATGCGCCCGCGGAGAAAATCTCGCGCCGCCGGGTTGTGCGGGCTCAGGGGCTGGGCCCGCTGTCCGCTGCGGTGGCCGTAGAGCCGTGCCGGGAACACCCGCGTATTGTTTACCACCAGCAGATCGTCGGGCCGCAGCAAAGAGGGGAATTCGCGAAAGCTCCGGTCTTGCCAGTTTTGACCCTGCCAACTCTGACCCTGCCAGCTCCCAGGCGTTCGATTGAGGTGGAGCAGGCGCGACGCCGAGCGGCGAGGCAACGGCTCCTGGGCAATGCGTTCGGGCGGCAGATCGTACTGGAAGTCCGAGACGAGCATCGAGGAGATTATAGGGTTTGAGGGGAGGTTCCCAACGGCCGCTACGCCCGCCGGGACCGGGCGCCTTCCATTTACATATTTTGACCAGCTAGTGGTTGTAAGGATTCCGAGACGTGCGGTACCATGACGCGCAGGGCTTCAGTTGTCTTCCATGTCCATGTCCATGTCCAATGATCGCCAGCATCGTCTCGAGATTGTGCAGTTCGGCCGCATGCTGCACGAAAGCGGATTTGTTGCCGCCACCGACGGGAACCTCTCCGTCCGTCTGGACGAAAAGCGCTTGTTGGTAACTCCCACCTGTATCAGCAAGGGCAGGATGCGCGCTACCGACCTGGTGATTGTTGACATGGAAGGAAAACGGCTCGCCGGCAAGCGCAGAGTTTCGAGCGAGATCGGCATGCACCTGCTGATTTACCGCCTGCGTCCGGACGTGCAGGGCATCGTCCACGCGCACCCGCCGACCGCTACCGGATTTGCCGCCTCCGGTTACGGTCTGAACCGGCCGCTGGTGTGCGAAGTTGTGGTTGGCCTGGGCTCGATTCCGCTTGCCCGCTACGGCACCCCGGGCACGCCCGAACTGACCGACGCCCTCGAGCCGCTGATTCCGCACCACGACGCGATTCTGATGGCGAATCACGGGGTGGTGACGTTTGGCGCTTCGCTCGAAAATGCTTACATGAAGATGGAAACGGTGGAGCACTTCGCCAAGATCGCGCTGGTGACGCACCTGCTGGGTCACGAGCAACCGCTCAACGAAAAAGAAGTGGAAAAGCTGGCGGCGGTGCGCGACCGCTACAACGGAGGAACCAAGCCGGCGCAGGCGAAAATGTCGGTTGAGGGCGACGACCTCCGCTCGGAAACAGAGCCCCGAGAAACGGCCGGCAGCCGGCGCTAGCCGCCAGGGCGCACGGGGTGCAGGGCGAGATCGACGGCAGCGCAAACCTGCCCCTGTTCCACCGGTTTGTGCAGAAAGCCCACCGCTCCGAGACTCCGCACCATCGATTCGGTCGCGGGATCTTCTTCGCTGCTGACCACGATCACAGGAATGTGCTGCGTTTTGGTGGACATCCTCAGCCGCTTCAGCACCTCGATTCCGGTGCCTCCAGGCATGTTGATATCGAGCAGAATCAACTGCGGAGCGGAACGTAGGGCCGCCATCCACGCCTGCAGCGCGTCGACTGCAAAGACGGGCTCAAATTCGCTCGGACTGAAGAACGAGGCCAGCAACTGACGTTGGAAGCGAGAGTCGTCGGCGATCAGAATCTTGGGCATGAGGAACGGGGCCGGACGAGGCCCGGCCCTCTGGGGGATCTATCGGCATAGACGGGGATCAACGTTAGTGCGCCCGTAGCGAGGGTCCGCTTCGTATCAGGGCACGCCTTCAGGCTGCGGAAAAGCTCCGATTCAAGCGGGTTTTGGGAAGGGCACGACTTCAGTCGTGCCGTTAAGTCGTTGAAAATCTGTCTGCGCTTCAGCGCCCGAGGTGAGCCTCTTGCGCGCTTGGCGAGTTTTTCCGCGGCCTGTTCAGGCGTGCCGTAAGTGCTGCGCTATGAAAGCGCCTTCAAGATCCGACTTTTTTCCGCAGCCCGCTCACTCTCCGCCGATGCGAAACCTCACGCCCGCGCGGAAGTTCGCCGTCAGCGCCGGATATCCCACGACTTCGTTATAGTGATCGTTGAGTGCATTGTCGACATTGGCGTAGGCCGTCATGCGCGAATTGATGGCATACCATCCGCCAACGTCGACACGCGCGTAACCGGCAGCGTGGGTGATGTTGAGGCCGTCAAAGTCGTCGTCTGGGCGACGCCCCACGAAGCTCCCTCCCAGATTCGCGCCCCAGCGCGTTCCCAGATAGCTGAGGAGTGTCGTTGCCGAATGCTTGGGACGGCGGAGCAAGGGATTTCCCGGAGCATACGGAAAATAACAAGGAGTTGCCAGCGTGCACAGCGGACTTTCGAGTATCTCAGTCGAGGTATAGGTGTAGGCCGTGGTCAGCGACAATCTCGAACGGATTCTTCCTTGCAGCTCAACTTCGGCGCCGTGGGCGAAAGATTGTCCCAGATTGAAATACTGGTACTCGCCCGACGGCAAGGGTTTGGCCTCAATCTGATCGTGAAAGAGATTGTTGAAGTAGGTTGCGTTCAGGGCCCAGCGGCCGGCAAACAGTTTCTGCTCGAAGCCAGCTTCAAAGGCTCGCGTGCGCACCGGCAGCAGGCCATGATTTGGCACGCCGCCATATGCAGTCTGGCCAAAAATCTGGTAGAGAGCGGGTTCCATAAATCCGGTGGCATAGGAAAAACGCAAGCGCGTCCCCGAAAACAATTCCCCGCCGCGAAACGTCCGCAGAGTTAGCGCAACCCGCGGCACGCCCGTATTGCCGTAGGTGCTGCTATGAACAAAACGCCCACCCGCGATCACCGAGAGCCTGCCCAGCGTGATCTGTTGCTGCAGGTATGCGTCCTGATCCATCCGCTGCCCGGAAGCGGGAGGGGGAGAATACTGGTCGTTGACGAAGCCATTTTCACTGTCGATGCGATATCCAAAGGTGCTATGCGCCCAAGTCCGTTCCGTGTAATCGCCCTGATATTCGAATCCCACGCGGTTGATATGGGTGACGTAACGATCTTGATAGGTGTCGTAGGTGAAAGGATCCTCGTTATTTAGATTATTGTCGGTGTAACGGTAGAGATAGTCGAAGCCGGTGAAGCGGTGCTGCCATCCGGAAGGTGCTGCAACGGTAAGCTCCACGCTGCCCAACAGGCTATTCAAATGCGCCGATTCGTTGGGATCGGGCTGTAGGGGTTGTGTCACGCCATTCACCGTCACCGGCGGGTCGTAGCCATTAAATTTCCACTCCCCCGGCGCTCCCGTATAGCTATTGGAATGTCGGGCCCGCACCCGCAGTCCAACCTTGTCGGTGATAGCAACTCCTACATTCGCGCCCTCGAGCGAATCCGAGTAGGCGTTGTTCACGCCCTGTCCGTTGCTGTTGATCTCGTCGCCAAAGACGTTATAGTCGAAGCGCCCGTGCGCGCCCGCCAGCGACGCGTAGCCGTTGGCCGTTCCAAAATTTCCTCCGTCCGCGCCAAAGCGCAGTTCGGGAATCCGTGTGCTTCCGGTGCGCGTCCACACCTGCACTACGCTGGTCATGGCGTCGGAGCCGTACAAGGTACTCTGCGCGCCCCGCACAAATTCCACGCGATCCGCTTGCGCCAGGGGCAGAGTGCCGAAGTCAAACGTTTCGCCCGGGTTATCGATGGCAACGCCATCGACAATCACTTTGTTGTAAGTGGACTCGCCGCCGCGCACAAAGAGAGACGAGATTCCGCCGCGTTGCCCGGCGGTATTCACGACCGCGCCCGGCAAGAAGCGCATCGCGTCGTCCGCAGCCACCGGCTGCATTACTTCCAACTGCCCGCTGCTAAGAGTGTCAACCTCGGCGCCCGCAGCCTGGATGGGAACTGGAGTGCGGGTTGCGGTCACGACCACGGTTTCCGCTGCTGTCGCCACGCGGAGTTTGATGGTGACAACCTCGGCAGCAGCAGTTGGGGAAACGTCGACCGTCAACGTTTCTGCCGCAAATCCCGGAGCCAACACGTTGACACGATAAGCGCCCGATGCCGCCTCGCGAAAAATCACCAGCCCTTCGGCGGATGTGCTTTCGACGGCCACGGGCTTCCCCAGCTTGAGCAATTGCACTTCGGCACCGGCGACGGCGGCGTCTTGCGGGTCGACAACTCTGAGTTTGATTTCGGCGGAAGCGCCGGTTGACAGCAAGACGATTGACGAAAAGGCAGCGAGCAGAAAAACAATACTGGCGAAAACTCGAGAACAGCGCATGGCACGTCTCCTTTATCACGCGAAAGGGTGGGTGGGGATGGTTCACGCCGGTCTCCTGGCTTGCGAGTCAGGATGTGAGCCTTTCGCTCGAATGAGCTTTAGACCAACATCCGCCTGCTACAACGGGCCTTCCCAGGTCTTCCTTTTACGGTTGCCGTTTCAAGGTTGTTCCCAGTGGCCAGTCGCGATTTCCTCGCTTACAGTTGCGCGGCAGCGCGGGATTTGCACCCGCTTCCCATAGTCCAGCGTGTGGCTGGCCTACGATCATGCGCGAACCTAATTTTGAGAAAGAACAAAAACCGCAGCCCAGCCAATCTACCGGGCGCGCCGATACAAAGTCAAACGCGCGTACGGGTCCGCGCGCACTCCCCGCAAGGACAAACTTCCCGCAGATAGAACCACGAATAAATTCCCAGATCGTGTTTATCGTTCCACGAAAACTTCAGCGCGTACTTGCCTACCGCCTCCGCCGACAGCGCCTTCATCGCCGGCTTGAACATCGGCAAAGCTCCCTGCGCCAATTTCGCCGCCTCGCCCGCCTTGCGTCCCGACTTAGTCCGCTCCTCCTCGCATAGCGCGCAAGGACAAGCATCCCGCAAAAACGCAAACGTATAGACGGAGCGGTGCCCATCCTTCCACTCAATCTCCATCCCCGTCCCCGTCGTCAAATGAATCACCACCGACTTGGGATCGTTCCCTACCCGAGGCGCAGAATCCTGCAGCGTCATATATTTCAGTATCGCACGCCTCCCAAGCTGGAAAGGTGGGCTTCGACTCTGTTTTGAAGGGGCGCGGCTTCGCAGGCTGGCATCGCAGCGGCTAGAAGGCCGCCGTTGAGTTCTTTGGCATACTTGCGGCGCAGGCTGAGAAAATCGGCTTTCGCCCTGCCGCTCCTAAGGGGTGCCTGATTTTGAATCACTCACACGAAAACCTGAGTTCTTCAGCACAGAACCTGGCCGATGCTTGTGTTGTAAGCCCATGTGGCGAGGGTGGGCGGTAACCTCGCCACACGGAATCGGGACCAGTTCCCCAGGGAGGAAATCAGGCTTACCCGGCGAGATGAAACGTCGAGTTACACTCCAAACATCTTGCGTCGCAAGGTTCCGGCGATGCCGATCAAGCCTGTGCCTAACAATCCCAAGGTGCCGGGTTCAGGAACGAGCAGGGTTGTCTTGCTGCCGACATCGATGTTCCCCTTATTATCGATCACCCATTGATTCTTATACAAAGTGATGTACTGGGTCGTTGTTCCGTTCACCGTTCGGCCATCCCAGAACTGTCCCCGGATCGTCCCCGAGAGCTCAAAGTTATAGGTAAAACCATGCGGGCCGACGCTGAGCAACTGCCAATTTACCGGACCTACGAAGCTGCCGGAGAAGAGGGCCACCTTGGTGTTGCTTGTCCCCGTTAATGCTTTTAGCCACGCGCCGGCGCCATTCACGATAAACGATGAACCCGTGCCCCCGGCAAAGGTTCCGCCGCCTAGGATGCTACCGCTCGTCAGAGCTCCGGTCGAAAAGCTGACCGAGCCCAGGGAGTGTCCCGTGTTGACCGCGCCGTAGCTTCGAAGCTGCGACCCGACGGATACGATTCCCGCGTTGGTGATAGAAACCGTGCCAAATTTGTTAGTTAGATTAATACCATCTGCCCAAGCTGCCGCTGTTAACAGCAGCGCGCATAGACCCACAAGTACTGCGACTCGCTTCATTGTTATTTCCTCCACAGAGTTCAAGTGACCCTCGCGGACAACCCTTGGGGGGGGCGAGTCGCCCACATCGCGAAGGTTAGATTGTTAACGTCGTGCACTTCTATACAAAAGAGTGCCAAGACTCTCGTAAACAAGCAGCCGGGGAAGGTCGGGGGAGGATCGACTCCCAGTAATGTAGTCTCCGGCTCGGAAAAAAGATGTGACTTTCGTCACCATGCGTGGTGACTAAGTTATAAGTCGCCCACTCGCCTTAGTGCACTTGCCGTTCCAAGATTACCTGGATTGGTTGTTATTGTTTATCAACAACTTACAAGCCCATACTGCGGGTGCTTTAGAATCTCGGGATGCAACCTGCTGCATATTATGAGAGTCTCTTCTGGTAAGGTGAAGTCAATCGAGCAATTCTCGCGGCACCCGTATCTTATAAGAAACGCCACGCCATGGACACCGCCCAAATCGCCGTCCTCCTTGAACCTTTCCTCGAGCGGCCGCTGCTTCCATCCCAGCTCGATCAAATATCGATATACATCGATCTATTACAACGCTGGAACACCCGCATCAACCTGACCGCTATCCGCCAGGAAGAAGAAATCGTAACCCGCCACTTCGGCGAGTCCTTCTTCCTAGCCCGCCACCTCTTCCCCGGTTCGTCCGATCCCCTTCATCCTGACCTTCAGCCTATCGAAGAGGAAACGCCCGCTGGCGTTCATGGTTCTACTGGCTACCGGGTACTGGGTACTGGCAACTGCACTCCGCGCGTCCTCGACATCGGCTCCGGCGCCGGGTTCCCCGCGGTTCCCCTGAAGCTCTGGGCTCCCCATATCCACCTGACGCTGATCGAATCGAATCACAAGAAGGCCGCCTTCCTCCGTGAAGTGGCCCGCGCGCTTACATTGACGAACATCAATGTAATTGCCGATCGGCTCGAAACCCTGGCTGCCCGCCCCAGCTTCCCTCGAGCCCAGGTGGTAACCTTCCGGGCGGTAGAACGGTTCGACGCCATCCTCCGCCAAGCGGTAGCTTTCCTAGCGCCCAACGCCACCCTGGCCTTACTCATAGGAGTCGCCCAGGTCCCCCACCTCACCGCCCTGGCCACCCTGAACTGGCAGCCACCAATACCAGTCCCGCAGTCACGTGCAAGAGTCTTGTCAATTGGTGTGCTACAGTGAAGTGGCAATATTTCCAAGTTAATATAGTATAAGTGGAAATTTAAAGCCATATAATTACCCATTCATAGGGCTATAAGTGGGATTTATTTACGTGATCTCATTATGATACAAAATGCGTCGAGGGTGTTTCACGTGAAACACTTCCCCGCCTTACGAGTATGGAGCCATCCATCCCGCTACCCACTAGGCCGTGATGGGTCTCTCGTGCAACACATCGCACGACGACGCGAACCCGCCCGCCGAATGGTTTCACGTGAAACACTCGATGGGTTTTGCACAATATTCTGGCATTGATTTCGACCCCTGGTTCGCATATTCTGACGCGCTACATCAAGAAGATAAAATCATGGGACGTGTCATCGCAGTTGCCAATCAGAAGGGTGGCGTCGGCAAGACTACGACGGCCATCAACCTTGCCGCTTCCCTCGCGGCTGCCGAGGTCAACACGCTGCTGGTGGACTGCGATCCACAGTCGAACTCGACCAGCGGCTTGGGCCTGGTGAAGGATCCGGAGCGCATCAGCATCTACGATGTGATGGTGGGGGTGGCTTCGGCGGAAGAGGCGCTGCAGCTCACCGCGCTGGAACAACTGTGGCTGATTCCATCGCACAAGAATCTGATTGGAGCCAACCTTGAACTGGTTGCGGCGGAGCGGCGCGAGTATCGTCTGCGCGATGCCCTTGCGAGTTTGCGCGAGCGCTTTCAGTTTATCGTGCTGGACTGTCCGCCAGCTCTTGATCTGCTGACGCTGAACGCACTGGTCGCCGCGGATGGAGTGTTGATCCCGATGCAGGCGGAGTATTTTGCGCTCGAGGGTGTGTCGGAACTGCTGGACACCATCGAGCGAATCCGAGTGGACCTGAACCCCACGTTGACGGTGGATGGCGTGGTGATCACGATGTTCGATGAGCGGACGAACCTGGCACAGCAGGTGGCAGAGGAGCTGAAGAAATATTTTGGGGAGAAGCTGTGCACGACGACGATCCCACGGAACATACGGCTGGCGGAGGCTCCGAGCCATGGGCTGCCGGCGCTGGTGTATGACGTGCGGTCGCGGGGAGCGGAGAGCTACATCCGGCTGGCGAAGGAGATTCTGGACCGGCAGGCGCGGGCGGCCCAGGGGCCGGGGGAAGCGGCTTAGATTGATTTACATAAATATTTATGTATGTCGATATAAAGAAAGGTCAGAGGTTAGATGCCAGATTGCAGAGGTAAAACCCGGCTCGCAAACGGCACCGGCAGTCGCGGGATTTTCAAATCTGCAATCTGACCTCCGACCTCGGGAGAGATTACTTTGATGACTACATCGAATGCGGCGGCGGATACGGCGGCTAAGACTGGAACGGAGAAGGCTCGCGAGAAGCTGGCGGAGAAGCGGCGGGCTTTGGGGCGGGGGCTGGAGTCTCTGTTGCCGGGGCCACGGGTGGTTCCGGCGTCGCCCGCACGCCCTCCCGCCGCTCCCACCCTTCCGCAAAGTACGCGGAAGGATGGGGCACCCGATTCATCTTCCTCCACGTCGTCTGAGCCTTCCGGTCTTTCTTCCGCTGCTGACGGGGGACAGCCGGGGACGGCGGCCGCTCCACCTGAAGTTGTTGACGAGTTGCAGGCTGCGGTTGCGGGGCAAACTCCGGACGGCGAACAGGCATTTGAGCTCGCGCTTGAGCGGATCGAGCAGAATCCGTACCAGACGCGTACGGAGTTCGAGCCCAACGCTCTGGCGGAGTTGGCCGCCTCGATCCAAGAGCAGGGAGTATTGCAGCCGATCGTGGTTCGGCCAGCGACACTTCCACCAGGCCAGTTTGGGTTAACAACCGTTGGATCGGAAATCGTTCGATCAGAAACGGTTGGGTCAGCCCTGCAACCTCTCGCAGCCGTGGCTCCGGGAGGAAAGCAGCGCTACATCCTGATTCTGGGCGAGCGGCGTTTTCGCGCGTCGAAGATGGCGGGGAAGACGACGATCCCGGCGATCGTGAAACGGGTCTCGGTGCAGCAGGCGGCGGAGATGACGCTGGTCGAGAACCTGCAGCGCCAGGATCTCCACTGCCTGGAGCAGGCGGTGGCTTTCGCCAAGCTGAGCACCGACTTCCACCTGACGCAGGAAGCGATTGGGAAACGAGTGGGGGTGTCGCGCGAGCAGGTATCGAATTATCTGCGCTTGCTGAGACTGCCGCTGGAAGTGTTGAACGCGCTGCGGAACAAAGAGCTGACATACAGTCACGCGCGTTTGTTGCTCTCGTTGGGCGAGGAGAGCCAGATCGTCAAAGTGGCCCGGATGGTGATCGCCAAGAAGATGTCGGTGGCGCTGCTCGAAGAAAAGGTGATCGACAGCCACGTTCCGAAGAGCGTCCCGGAAGAGCGGCAGTCGAGCGGGGCGCGGTGGGTGGATCCGAATGTGCGGGCGGCGCAGCGGTCGCTGGAGGCGGTGCTGGGCATGAGGGTGCGGATTCGGGATCGGAAGGGGAAAGGGAAGATCACGATTGAGTATGGGACGCTGGAGGACTTTGACCGGGTGGTAACGATGCTGAAGGGGAATTGAGTTGGGTCAGTACCCAGCGACCAATAAGGCTGAACAGGCCTTCCGCAGAATAGCGGCATTTCGCTTTTTGTTCGCTTTTATGATATGATCGCTCTCTAAAAAAGAACCTAGAATTATGTGGATACTTATGCGATAATTGTGCCATTATTATGGCGAAATCGAAAAACACGATAGGCACTGTAAAAATCACGATTTCGACCACTTCAACTGTTCAAAGATTTCTGGACCGACTAGTATTGACAGGTTTATATGGGAAGAACCCAGCAGACGCAGCCGAACGCTTGCTAGCGCGAAGCCTGGAGGCGCTAGTAAAGGACGGCAGTTTGAGAACCGATGAGAGCTAAGAGAGCTGGAGACTGAGTATGACTAGGGCAGACATTTCTCTCGGCGAGTTTGTGAAGCAACTGACTGTTCGCATCAAGAAGGCGAACCTTCCAATGCCATTCAAAGACGAGGCCCCTTGGCACTTGCTTTTTTACAAACTGAAGCAGGAAAAACTCGCCGGCACGCCAGTCTTCCTGGAGACGATGCGCTTTGATTGGGACGGCTCATATCCGCGCTCACAGGAGCTGTCTAATTACATTCATGCGCTTCACTTCACTGGCTGCGTTGCGGCGTCCAATCCCAGTTATGATCAAATGTCGTTGAATCCTGATCTCGAAACCATCTGGGCTTCCCAGCAACTGGAGAGTGAATTACTGCAATTTGTCGATCAAGTAATGGACCGGGTGAAAAGCGATTTCGCTGCTTGAGCTCGAACATTCGGGATGTTAAGTCGATATCCCATATTGGCGTCGATCGTTGACCGCCTCGAAACGCACCTCGAGCAAACCTATCCGGAATTTTTTGGCTCATCTGCAGAACATCCGATTCTGCCTGTAAGGGGTTCCAAGGTCATCCACGACAACCTTTGGGGTACGAATCCATTTTCCTGGCGTGAACTCGCCCTTATAGATTCGCCGATTCTCCAGAGATTACGGAACATACATCAGACTGGACTAGCCTACTACGTCTACCCATCCGCCAGACACAGCAGATTTGAACATTCCCTCGGCGTAACGACGGTTGCCTCGCGGGCTTTCGACGGATTGGTTCAACGGTCAAGGGAACTACGAGATATTGCGCGCCTCTTTAACAATGAAAACCCAGACAAGTTTTTGTCGAAGCTCAGAGAGGAGATTAGGCTCGCTGCGCTACTCCACGATACTGGCCACAGCCTTCACAGCCATACGTCCGAGATGGTCTATTCCAAACTGCATGTCATGGAGCAGGCAGCAGAGGAATTGTCCACTTTGGCGGGCCGCAAAAAGGGTGCCGGTGAGGTCATTTCCTTCTGCATATCGCGGACAAAGGCGGTACGTAGCCTGTGGGAGCGCGCTAAGGCGCGGTTGGATGAGAACTTGCACGAAGAAGTAGGCGACGTCGATTTCGACAATGTTTCGTTGCTCATTATTGGGCGGTCAAAGCATCCATACCTTCAATTTGCGGCAGACATAATTTCTTCTGATCTGGACGCGGACAAGCTCGACTACCTTCTGCGGGATGCAACATCGGCCGGGCTACCATTGCGCTACGATCTCGAACGATACCTCTACACCGTAAACATCGCGAGGGACCGATTGCCGGACGGCGAGGACTATTTGCAACGCCTCTACGAGTCCATCGGCACAGAAGCTGAGAGGAAACAACCCGACCAATCAACGCGGTTTCCTTACTACGAAACCTACCGGCTACGGCTGCCAAGGCAGGCAATGAGCACGATAGAGCAGATCGTCATTTGCAAATTCATGCTCTACAGCTACATATATCACCATCGCAAAGTACGCGCCGGCGAGGGCCTCCTGTCCAAAATGCTGATGCGAGCAACAGAGTTTTGGCGCAGCCTCGGGATGACCGATCTTGATATCTTCGAAAGATTTATGGATATGACCGACTCGGCTCTGGACGGTTCCGACCTTGCCCATTGCCCAGACACTGGCGTAGCGTACTACTGCAACAAGGTCAGGGCTAGGTTGCTGCCGCGCGAGGTTTTTGGCTTTGTATCCAACATGTATTCGTATGCAGAAGGCCAACACTTGGCTGACTTCGTTTCCATTTTGCTCGACCCGGCCCGAAAAGCCGCGAAGATAAGAGACTTCGAAACGGCGATGGGTGGTGAGCTCCTAAAACTGGATGACAGTCTAGGAGCAAGCCCGGAAGAGGCCCTCTGGACTGCTGGCGTTTGGCTCGATGTTCCAAGCCCTCCTAAGTTTGAAAATATTCATCTCTTGGTCGGAGGTTCGACAAAAGCGAGTCTGTTTTCAAACATCTTCCCGATTCGAATACTGGATTCAAGCATATGAAACGCACCGCTACTGCGTGAGGATTTTCGCTTTTTCGAAATACTACGATCAAGCAAAGGTGGCGGCGCGAAAGGCATGCGAACAAGTTATCGGCATCACCACGGATGAGTTCTATGATGCCGCCGGGAAGGTTCGCAAGTGAGAATCTCTGGCGGGTGAGTCACTTGCCGGTCGGGCTGGAGGCAGCGACGGTCAATTCTGGTTTCGCATCTACCTGAGCAACCATTTGACTAAGGTCCAGAGCCCGACATAGTAGATTGTGGCATCGAATGCCTGAAACGCTAATCGTTTGCTGAACGCCAAAACGGTCTCGATCTCGTCGCCTATTCTTCTAAGCTGGTCTCGACGACTGTGCCGCATTGCCCTGTTCATGGTGCAGAACATAGCATTAAAACGTCTGTGGACGTATGAGGAGCACAGCAGGAAAACTGGGGTCGAAAATAAATCATTTTACCGATTAAATCGACAAGTCGGGCATCGTCGCTATTCCCACTTGTTACTCTGCTGATTCTCCCTAGGGTATTGGAGCGCGTAATTGGGGGCTTGCGGGGGGAATCTGGGGAGTAACAAGTGGGACGGTTCGCGCAGTTTAGCGGGGATTCACACTGCAATCTGCCTCTCTCTATTGCAATTTTTCGTACTCGGCTTTGGCCTGTTTCAGGGTGGGGAGATCGGGATCGGCGTCTTTCCAGGCGGCGAAGAAGTCCTGGTAGGCGGACTTGGCGGCGGCGGTGTTGCCCTGCAGGGCTTGGGCGCGACCCAGTCCCAAGTGGGACAGATTGTAGCTAACGTCGAGAGGGTCAGTGCCACGGTGGGCAAGAATTTTCTGGTACTCGACGGCCGCCTTTGCGCCTTCTTTCAGGCGGAGGAAGGCTTGGCCGCGCAGGTAGTTGACCGAGTAATGCGCGGAGCCGGGTTCGCTGCCGAATTCGTAGGGCGCGGGCGCTTCCAGGCGCGCTACGGCCTGTGCCGGCTGGTTATGCTGCAGGTCGGTGATGGCTTGGGCGACGGGAACCCAGAGCTTGTTGAGCAGGGTATCGGTGGGATACTGGCGGACCAACTCTTCCGCTATTTTCTGGCTGCGGGGGGCGTCTCCGGTCTGGGCCAGCAACACCATTACAATTCTCTGAGTTTCGCGGTCTTGCGAGAGGGCGAGAGCCTCGGAAATTTTCTGGCGTGCTTCCGCGAGGTTACCCAGATCCGCCTCACACCCGGCCTGCAGCGCGAGAATGACGCCGTCGAATTCCTTGTATCCGAGGCGTTGGGAGGCACTTTCACTTTGGGCATAAGCGGCGCGGGCTGGCTGCAGCCTTCCTCGGGAGCACTCGGAACGAGCATGGGACAGAAGCAGGATGGGCTCGTCCGGTTTCCCGGCAGCCAATTCCAGCTCGTGGCGCTCGGCGGCTTCATCGCCGCGAATGACGGCGAGGTCGAAGAGTGTGAAATGCAGCGACCGGCCCATGTTCTGGGCGACCCCTTTCTCGGCCACGGCCCGGGCTTCGTCGAAGCGATTGAGGCGTTGGTAGGCGTCGGCCACATTCTGGTATGAGTAACTATCTTTCGGATCGATGCGCATGGCCTCGCTGGAGCTGGCCAGAGCCTTTTCCTGTTGCCCGATGGCCTGGTAGCGCAAGGCGAGGTTGTCGCGGGGAGCAGTGTCGCGCGGGTAGGTTTGCACCCATTGTTCGTAGATCTCGATGGCCTTCTCCATGTCCCCGGTGACGATGTCGTAGTAATGCGACGAGATATAGAGCCGTTCGCGTTCGCTGGCTCTCTCCTTCAGGTCAAAGGCCTTGGTGATAAAACTGTCGGCCAGTCCTTGCTGCGTAACATTGTTATAGGCGACGCCCAGGGTGGCCTGCGCCATGGCGAAGTTGGGATCGAGCTCGACGGCGCGCTTGAGATAGGGAATGGCCTTGGCATCGTTAAGTCTCAGGTGCTCGGCTTGGCCGAGGCTGAAGGCCTGCAAGGCATCGAGCGACGAGGTGGTGGCCTGTTCGAGCGGCGTGGCGAACTTCTGCACCGAGCCGATGGATTCTCCGAGTTTGCCGCGCAAGCTGGAAGCGGCGTGGTCGAGCGATTTGAGGACCTGCTCCTTGCTCTCGGCTTCGGTCTCTTCGCGGGCCAGCACGTCGCCGTTTTGGGCATTCAGCGCGGAAACGGTGATGACGTAGTGCGTGCCCAGGCTGGCGATGGAGCCGGCGAGCATGGCTTTGGCGCCTTCGCGCATGCAGATCTCGCGGGCCACGTCGTTGCTGATGCGTTCGTCGGGCTGGCGGCCCATGAAGCGCAGGGCTTCGCGGACGCGGGATTCCGGTAACAGGTTGAGGTAGGGCGACTGCTCCAGTTGCACAGCCAGCGCCTGCTTCAGGGTTCCGTCGAAGACGGCGTCGCCCGTCGTATTCACGAAGTCGGCGAGCACCACGGTGTCTTTTGCGGTAAGGGCGCTGGCGCTGCGGGAGCGGAAGAACAAGGCGCCTCCGATCAGCACCGCGATGAGCACAGCGGCAGCGACTACGGCGGGAATCTTCCACGATTTCTTTTGCCCGGAACTCTGCGCCGCAGGAGCGACGCCGCTGGCGGGCATCAATGCGCCCGACGAACCGGCTGCAACCGGCGCACCCGAACCGGACGAGATCGCTTGCGCCGTCGGCCTCGATCCTGAGTCGTGCGCAGCCGCCACCGAGCCTGAACTCGCGGCCACGGCGCGTCCGGTGTCGGTGTCACGCTTCAGGCGTTGCAGGTCGGCACGGATGTCGGCGGCGTGCTGGTAACGGAGGTTGCGGTCTTTCTCGAGCGCCTTGTTGATGATGTCTTCTAGCTTCGGAGGCAGGTCGGGATTCAAACGGATCGGCGAAACCGGGGCGCGATCGAGGATGGCCTGAAAAATCAGGGCCGACGTGTCTCCGCGAAACGGGATCATGCCGGTCGACATTTCATAGAGCACGGCGCCGAAGGAGAACAGGTCGGTGCGGGAATCGAGTTCCTTTCCCTTGGCCTGCTCGGGAGACATGTACGCGACCGTCCCAACCGCGGAACCGGGGCTGGTCAGATGCTCGTCAGCCACGGAGGTTTCTATCGTCACCCCCGAGGGCTCCGATGGGCGGGTGGCGGGCGGTGTGACCTTGGCCAGGCCGAAGTCCAGGATCTTCGCGTGCTCGCGCTTGGTCACAAAAATATTTGCCGGCTTAATGTCGCGATGGACGATGCCTTGGGCGTGTGCCGCGTCGAGCGCGTCGGCAATCTCGATGCCTAGTGAAAGGAGTGTGTCCAGCTCCATGGGACGGTTGCCGATGATGTGTTTCAGCGTCGAGCCGTCGAGGTACTCCATGACGATGAAGGCCTTGCCGTTGTGCTCGCCAATGTCGTGGATGGTGCAGATATTCGGATGGTTGAGCGCCGATGCGGCCCTGGCCTCGCGGCGGAAGCGCTCGAGGGACTGGCGGTCCTGGGCGACATTCTCAGGCAGGAATTTCAGTGCGACGAAGCGGTCGAGGCGGGTGTCTTCGGCTTTGTAGACAACGCCCATGCCACCGCCGCCTAATTTTTCGAGAATGCGGTAATGCGAGACAACCTCGCCCACCATTGGTTTGCTCCGCGCTGGGGTGAAATCTTACGGTTGGCTGCCGGGCAAGTCAACCGATGGGGAGGGAGAAACGCGGAGGCCGGTTCGGGGACTGGATTCTGCAGCGGAGCTGCGCTCCGCTTGGACGGCCAGACCACCCCAGCCCGCGAAGAGCGCGCGGTCTGGGGACCCCGGCGAGGGCGGCCGTCCCTACGTCAGCTCATGCGCTGTAGTTCAAACTCTCCAGTAGTCGGGGCGCCAGTGCTGGATCGATTTCTTTATATCGTCGCGGGAAAGTTTTTCGTTCAGGGCTCTCGCAGCGAGGGCGGGGAGTTCGGCGTCGGAGGCGAAGCGCAGGGCGATCAATTGCGATTCGGTAAATTCCGCGATGCGGGAACGAAGGGCGGGGTCGAGTAAGGTTGCGAAGCGCAATCTTTCTTCGAGGCGGATGACACGGTCCTGCACTCTAAGGGCGTAGAGGCGGATCTTGAAGATGGCGGCGATGGCCGCGACCATGAAGACGACCAGCCAGGCGGAATGCAGTCCTGGCCTGCGGACCAGGTGGACGATGGTCACGATCAGCGAGATGGCAAACACGGGCAGGATGAAAAAATGGAAGGGCGGATCAAGGCGCGTGTGATTGGAAAGATTCTGGGATGCTCGGTCGGCCATGGGGGAAGGCTCCTTGGGAAGCTGGAACATCATCGCATGTTTTGGGGCGGATGAAATCAAAAGCGTTAACCGCGGAGATCGCAAAGGACGCAGAGAGAATCGGGCTCAAATCGTTTCCTGATTCTTGTGGTTCTCAGCGATCTCCGCGAACTCTGCGGTCAAAATTTTCTTCCTAGCTGCCGGGCCTCGGCCGGAGCGGCGAAGCTGCGCCCCAGCAAAGCTGTTACGCACCGAATTGAATGGCCTTATGCTCGCGGCCGAGACCGACCACTACGGCGGCGAGCGTGAACACGGTAAACGCGGTCAGAGCCATGGCGTTCGCGTAGCGGGTATGCTGGGCGAGAATCGCCTCCAGGTAGGCGACCGAGCTGGCTACAAGAATGCCGCACTGGTAGGCGAATCCGGGAAGGAATCCGCGCACCGAGTCAGGCGACAATTCGGAGAGATGTGCGGGAACGATGCCCCAGGCTCCCTGCACCATGAACTGGAGCAGAAAAGCGCCGACGACCAGCAAAGTCAGCGATGGAGCGTAGGCCCACAGAGGGACCAGCGCGGCTGCACTGACGAGGGCGGCGACCATGGCGCGGCGGCGTCCGATGCGGTCGGACAACAGTCCCCCGAGCAGGCCTCCGAGGATGGCTCCCACCATGGAGATGGCGGTGATGGCGGCCCGCTTGGTCGCACCCATGCCCCACTGGCGCTGGAGGAAGGTGGGATACATATCCTGCGTGCCGTGGGATGTGAAGCTCATCATGGTCATCAAGAGGGCCATGTAGAGAAACAATTTCCAGTGGGAACAGATCTCGCGACCGAGATTGGTCCAGTTCGTGTGACGAGTTTTCTCCCACACTTCGGACTCTTTCACTTTGAAGCGGACGAAGAGGCCGAGCAGAGCGGGGAGTCCTCCGATAAAAAACATCGGCCGCCAGCCCCAGCGCGGAAAGACGAAGTAGAAACAGACCGCGGCCAGAAGGTAGCCGAACGCGTATCCCTCCTGGAGCAGGCCGGAAAGAAAGCCGCGCAGCCGGGGTGGAACCTTTTCCATGGCGAGAGAGGCGCCCACGCCCCACTCTCCGCCCATGCCGATGCCGAACAACGCGCGCAGCACGAGGAAGGTGGTGAAACTATGCGCGAAGCCGGTTAAGACCTCGACCACGGAGTAGAAGACGAGGTCGATCATCAAGGGGAGGCGGCGCCCGTAGCGATCGGCCATCAGCCCAAAGATGAAGGCACCCACGGGACGGAACATGAGGGTCAGGGTGAGGGAGAGAGCGATCTGGGCGTCGGAGCGGTGAAACTCCTTAGCGATGGCGGTCAGCGAGAAGACGACGAGGAAGAAGTCGAAGGCGTCGAGCGTCCAGCCGAGAAAGCCGGCGAATACGGCGGGCCCGTGGCCTTGTTTTGGCAGGCGGGCGGCCGGTGGAGTTGGCGGCGGCGGGACCAAGGTTTCTCCTTAAGTGCGGCAATCGCGTGATGCTAACAATCCCGAGATTGGAAGTGTAAGGGAAAAACGCCGGTCGATGTGGGCGAAATCCTACTTTCCGATGCAGAAGGTGCTGAAGATCAGGTTGAGGATGTCATCGGTGGTGGTGGCGCCGGTGATTTCGTCGAGGGGGCGGAGGGCTCGGTAGAGGTCGAGGAGAAGCATCTCGTGGGGGACGCGGGCGGCCACGGCGTTGGTCGCGTCGTCGAGCGAGGCGAGCGTGTCGTTGACTAATTTTTGATGGCGAACGTTGGTTAGGAAGCCGGATTCCTGCTGCGTGGTTCGGTCTCCAGCTACGTGGCGGAGGATGGCTTGGCGCAGGGCGGGGATGCCTTCGCCGGTCAGGGCGGAGGTTTGAATTATGGGCGGCGTCCGCGTTGCCGAGCTGTGCTCGGCTGGACAGCCGAGGGCGGCTGTCCCTACGTGGGCATTGCTGTCGTTCCACTCGCCGAGCAGGTCGGATTTATTTTCTACTACTATCGCGGGACGGGCTTCTATCTGGCGTAGTAATTCCTCGTCTTCCTCGTTCCGAGGCTGGCTTTTGTCGATTACTACCAGGACTAAGTCGGCGTCGGCCAGGGCTTCGATGGATTTCTTGATGCCGAGGGATTCGGCTTCGGCATCGTTTGGGGCTTGGCGGATGCCGGCGGTGTCCACCAGTTCCACAGGAATTCCACCGATGGCGACGGTTTCGCTGACCAGGTCGCGGGTGGTGCCGGGCTGGGCGGTGACGATGGCGCGTTCGCGTTCGACCAGGCGATTGAAGAGGCTCGACTTGCCTACGTTCGGACGACCTACTATGGCCAGGGTTAGTCCCTGGTGAACAATCTTTCCGTAGGCAAAAGTGGCGGCTAGTTGCCGGAGCGGGCTTTCGACTTCGGCGATGCGATCTCGGATGGTAGCGTCGGAGGCGATGGAGACGTCGTCTTCGGCGAAGTCGATGCCGGCTTCGAGCAGTGCAATCAGGTCGACTAATTTCTGCTTGATGGGCTTCAGGCGATTGGAGAGCGCGCCTTCGAGTTGCTGCGCGGCTACCTTGGCTTGGAAAAGAGTTTGCGCGTCGATCAGATCGCGGACGGCTTCGGCCTGGGTTAGATCGAGGCGTCCGTTGAGGAAGGCGCGCATGGTAAATTCTCCGGGCTCGGCTAGGCGGGCACCTTGGGCCAGGGAGAGTTCGACGATGTGGCGCAAGACGACAGGGGAGCCGTGGGCGGAGATTTCTACGATGTCGTCGGTCGTGTAGGAGTGGGGCTTGGCGAAGTAGGTGACTACGACTTCGTCGATGCGGGTGGCAGTTCTGGTGATGTCGAGAGCTGCGGAGCTTTGCTCGGCTGGACAGCCGGGGGCGGCTGTCCCTACGTGAGTCTTGGTGGTGTCGGCGGGTTCGATTAGATCGCAATGGATCGCTCGGTTGGGTTCTAGCTCAAGGCTTCGGCGAAGCATAGGTTCGACTATTGCCCGCGCTTCGGGACCGGCTAGGCGAACTACACCTATGCCGCCGCGTCCGGGTGGAGTAGCGATGGCGACTATGGTGTCGTCGAGATTCACACGAACATTCTAGCTGTGTGACGCTGCGGTCACGCTGGATGTTTGTCTGTCACCGCGCGTCCACCTTCGATAAACAAGGAAGTGGTAGAGGGCCAAAGCGAGAGGAATGAAGCAGAAAACAAAAGGAAACCAGAGCGCACGTCTCAGCCATGACGATGGGTCGCAGTTGAACCAAGAATAGAGCATCGCCACCCATAACAATGCCGACCCAATGACCTCCGGAATCAAGACCAATCGCAAGACGACGGCAGTTGCTGGCGGCAAAGTTTGTGATCCGAAGGCGGCTTGGGCGGCACGCGTTCCGGCGAGAGTCCCACTCAACGCGAGAGCCAGCACAGAACAAACGAGATCGACGCACCGGGCGGCACGGGAGTACATCCACGCCCGCGAGATGGGCAGGATCATCATCGGACGAGAGCTTACCATGCCATCCGCCGTTTGCTGCATCTGGTGCGCGTCATTTATACTTACGGTTTGCCTTAAGCCATCTGATTCAATCAGGAGCAGGGATTTTCGAATGCCGAAACGTACATTTCAACCCAACAAGCGCAAGCGCTCGAAGAAGCACGGGTTCCGGACTCGCATGAAGACCAAGAGCGGGGCCGCAGTGCTGTCGCGCCGCCGGGCTAAGGGGCGCAAGCGTGTTTCCGTGGCGCCGGGTTTCCGCGATTAGTCTTCCCCGAGGGACAGCAAAGGCCGTCGTTATTATTATCACTAATTATTGTGCGGGATCGTGAGCTGGTGAACGCCGACGCTCCGAACGGGAGTGTAGAACAGCCCGCGGCCAAGGCGGGCGGAAGCGTTCCGCGTGGCTTTCCGCGTTCGGGGCGGCTGCGGAAGCACTCCGATTTCGAGCGTGTGTACAAGCAGGGACGGCGGCACTTTTCTCCGCACATGACCGTGTTCTATCTGCGGCGGGCGGAGGGCGCTTTCCCGGAGAAGGGTTCGCGCGTTGGGTTTACGGTGGGCCGCGTGTTGGGCGGCGCGGTGGAGCGGAACCGGATGAAGCGGCGGCTGCGCGAAGCGGTGCGGCTGCGCCGTTCGGTGCTCGAGGATTCAGGCGCAGTGGATGTGGTGGGCGTCGATGTAGTGATCAATCCGAAGAAGTCGGTGCTGAAACTGGAGTTTGCCGTGGTGCTCGAAGAAGTGGGACGGGCGCTGGACGCGATCGCGAAGAAACTGGTGGAGAAATGAAGTCTGCCCTGCTGGGGCTGTTGCGGCTTTACAAACGGTGGATTTCGCCAGTGTTTCCGCCGTCGTGCCGCTACGTGCCTACTTGTTCGGAATACGCGATGGAAGCGGTTGAGCGGCATGGGGTGGTGCGCGGCGGATTGATGGCGGGTTGGCGGCTGTTGCGGTGTCATCCGCTGGCTAAGGGCGGGTTGGATGCGGTGGTGAAGGATGCCTCGCTGAGGCCCACCCTTCCGCAAAATGCGCGGAAGGATGGGCCACCCGCCTGTCCTACTTATAGCGACGAAGAAATGGCGAGCTGACTGATTTGGCTGAATTTAATAATCCGCAACAAGAACCCGGGATGGAGCGCAGGCTGCTGCTGGTGTTTGCGCTGACGTTCCTGATCATCATGCTGTTCCAACCGCTGCTGAAGAAGTATGGACCGCAGCCTCCGGCGAAACCAGCGAGTCCGCCAGCGGCGGCGCAGAATCAGGCGCAACTTCCTTCGCAAAGTCCCACACCAGTTCCCGCACAGGCTTCTACCGAACGTGGCGCCGCGGGTACGAAGGTGGCACCGGTCGAGGCCACTAGCGAGTCGGAGACCGTGGTTGAAAATGACGTCTACCGGATCGTGTTCACCAATCGCGGCGGGCGGGTGAAGTCGTGGGTGCTGAAGAAATATACCGACGACAAGGGCGGGCAGTTGGAGTTGGTGAATCGCGCGGCGTCGGAGAAGCATGGGTATCCGCTGACGTTGTGGACTTATGACGCAGGGCTGCGGGACCAGGTGAACTCGGCGCTGTATGTGATGACGAGTTCTCAGTCCTCAGTTCTCAGTTCTCAGCAGTCCGCTTCGTCATCTGCCCCCACCACTACTACTTCTTCTTCTGGCGCTGAGAATGGACCCTTCGGCTCCGCTCAGGGCAGGCTCGCGGCGGCGCCCGTCGCTCCAGAGGATATTAAGTTTGCTTATTCCGACGGCGACGTTTCGGTGGAGAAGAGCTACACGTTCGATCGCGACAGCTATGTGGTTGGGGTGAAGACGGCGGTTCTTGTGAGGGGGGCGCAGGTCACCGCGTTTCCGATGTGGCCGTCGGGGTTTGGCGACCAGACGAACGGCGCGCAGTATGCGACCAGCCAGATGGCTTATCAATACGGCCATACCGTCGAACGGTTGTCGACTAGCAGCTGGACGATCTTACCTTCGATCAAAGTGATTGGCGGTGCGACCATTCCGGGTCCGTTCCACTGGGCGGGAGTTTCGGACCAGTATTTCGCGGCGGTATTTTTGCCGCGCGATCCCGAGAACGCGGCGATGGTGATGCTGCGCGGCGCGCTTGAAATTCCGCACGGCGGCGACAGCAAGCAGATGGATAAGGTCGAGGTGCTGGGCGCGGCGGTCGGCAGCGTGAAGGGCGTAACTGAAGCCAGAATTTATGTGGGACCGAAGGCGCTGGCGGATCTGGAGTCGGTAAGCGTGCCGGGGATCACGGGGGCGGAACCGGATCTGAGACAGATCATCGACTTCGGATCGATCCTAGGATACATTGCGCGGCCGCTATTTCTGTGGCTGAAGTGGACGTACGACCACATCGTGGCCAACTGGGGATGGGCGATCCTGCTGCAGACGGTGATCATCAACGTGGCGCTGCTGCCACTGCGGCTGTCGCAGATGAAGTCGATGCTGAAGATGCAGCGCGTGGCGCCGCAGATTAAGTCGATTCAGGAGAAGTACAAGAAATACAGTTTGCGCGATCCGAAAAAGGCCGAAATGAACGTGGAGATTTCGGCGCTGTATAAGGCGGAAGGCGTGAATCCGGCGGGCGGATGTTTGCCGCTGCTGATCCAGATGCCGTTCTTTATTGCCTACTACCGGATGCTGGGGGTAGCGATGGATTTGCGCCATGCGCCGTGGCTGTGGGTTAAGGATCTTTCCGCGCCCGATCCGTGGCACGTTATACCGATTGCTATCATCGTCACCATGTTGGTCATGCAACGGATGACACCGCAGGCGGGGATGGATCCGGCGCAGCAGAAGATGATGAACATCATGATGCCAGGCATGTTCGGCCTGATGAGCTGGAACATGGCGGCAGGGGTGGGGCTGTACTGGTGTACGGGGCAGGTGATCGGCATTGTGCAACAGGCGGTGCTGAACCGGACATCGTTGGGCCGCGAGATGCGCGAGATGATGGCGAAGCGGGCGCGGAAGAAAGAGAAATAGCTGTCAGCTCTCAGCTATCAGCTGTCAGTTAAATCTGGACCCTGAAGGGACGCCCGATTTCTTGGACCTTCTGATATTGATACGTATCACGGATCATTTGTATTCTCTTAGCTTTTACTGATAGCTGAGAGCTGACAGCTGAGAACTTAAATATGCCGATTACTGACAAGGTTGCTGCCGCGAAACAGATTGGGGAATTTTTGCAGGCCGTTATTTCTCATGGCGGCTTCAAGCTGAAGTACCGGATCACGGTGGATCCGCCGATGGCGCAGCAGCGCGAGTGGGAACATCCGGAAATTCTGGTGGAGTTTGCGGGGCCGGATTCGGGGCTGTTGCTGGAGCGGGGCGGCGAGTTGCTGCGAGCGTTTGAGCTGCTGGCGTCGGAAGTGCTGCACTTGCAGGGGAGCGAGCACGAGAAGATCTGGTTCGACTGCAAGAATTTCCGGGCGCTGCGAATCGACGAGTTGCAGATGGCGGCGCGGGTGGCGGCGGAACACGTGCGGCGGACGGGCGAGCCGTACCGGTTTGGGCCGATGTCGTCGCGGGAGCGGCGGATTGTGCATCTGGCGCTGCGCGAGGAAAAAGATTTGCGCACCGAGAGTGACGGCGAGGGCGGACGGCGCTCGGTGGTGGTGTATCCGGGGAATTACAAGACGGCGGCGCCGGCGAAGAGGGAACGGCGTCCGATTTCGTAGTTGCCGAGCTGCGCTCGGCTGGACAGCCGGGGGCGGCTGTCGCTACGTGAGCATTTCTGGGTTGCACAGTTTGCGCGGCAGTTAGTTTCTCGACACTTGACAGCGCCTAGAAATCGGCGTTCAGTAAAGCGCTTCGCGGAAGATTTTGTTGCAAAGACACGGACGCGGCGAATTTTTTTGTGCTAGTATGCCGTTCGTCTCGCAATCCATTTCACCAAAAACCGGTACTGCAAAACAGAAGCTGTCTGCAGTAAAACAAGATCGAAGAATACGCAACCTTACGATTGAATTTTTCCCGGACGTTCATACGCCGGCGCTTTCGATATTCCGATAAAAAATGTCGCTCACAAGTTCTGCCATCATCCCGAACCCCTGGGTGCGCATCCTGGACGCCCTGGAGAAGAAAGTCAACCGGCACTCCTACGACACCTGGTTGAAGCCGACGCGATACAGCCACGCTAGTAATAAAGTGTTGTTCGTGAGGATCCCGACGGCCGAGTTCCGTCACGTAAGCGATAAATACGCGGATCTGATACAGGAAGCGGTCGACAACCTCGGACTGGGGTACGAGGAAGTGAAATTCGTAACCGCCGAGGACGATCCTTCGAACACGCCGATCCGGCACAACGGGGGGCTTTCGGCGCCCAGTCCGAATGTTGGCGCGGGTCCACAAGCGGCATCGGGATTGCATCCGGCGCAGGGGCGGTTCGACTGGGACAGCGCGGCGCAACTGAATCCGCGGTATACGTTTGACGCGTTCGTCATCGGCAGCGGGAACCAGTTCGCGCACGCGGCCTGCCAGGCGGTGGCGGAGCGGCCTTCGAAAGCTTACAACCCGCTGTTTCTGTACGGGGGCGTCGGCATGGGCAAGACGCACCTGATGCAGGCGATCGGGCATGAGATCAAGCGCCGGACGCCGCAAGCGGCCATCTGCTACGTGTCGAGCGAGAAGTTCACCAACGAGATGGTCAACTCGTTGCGCTACGACAAGATGATCAGCTTCCGGGATAAATTCCGGACGGTGGACGTGCTGCTGGTGGACGACATCCAGTTCCTGGCGGGCAAAGAGCGCACTTTGGAAGAGTTCTTCCACACGTTCAATGCGCTGCACGAGTCGATGAAGCAGATCGTGATCGCCAGCGACCGTCCGCCGAAAGAGTTGGCGGAATTTGAGGACCGCTTGCGGAGCCGGTTTGAGTGGGGACTGATTGCCGACATTCAGCCGCCCGATCTGGAGACGAAAGTCGCAATTCTGCAAAAGAAAGCGGAACAGGAACGGGTAACGTTGCCGACGGATGTGGCGCTATTTATTGCGACGAATATCCGGTCCAACGTGCGTGAGTTGGAAGGCGCGCTGATCCGGTTGGTGGCGCATTCTTCGCTGATCGGGGCGGAGATTACGCTTCCCTACACGCAGCAGGTATTGAAGAATTTCATCGATTCGCAGGCGCGCAAGGTGACGATTGAATCCATTCAGAAGGCGGTGGCCGAGCAATTCGGGCTGCGCCTGGTGGAAATCAAGGCGAAGAACAATTCGCGCTCCATCGTCTATCCGCGGCAGATTGCGATGTACTTGGCCAAACATCTCACGGAAGCTTCCCTGCCTGAAATTGGACGCCAGTTCGGCGGCAAGCATCACACAACCGTGTTGCATTCGGTGGTCAAGATTGAAGAGGTTCGCAAGAACGACAAGGATTTGAATAGGCTGCTTAATAAACTGACCGAGCAATTGGGCGCGTAAGGAGCGGTTTCGACCACGTTTCCCACTCTTCAGGCCGTTCTTCCTGCCTTCCGACTGTAAAGTGTTTGTGGAAACTGTGCGAGACGGGACAGAAACCGGAGAAGGGCCCGCGGGTTGCGATAGACTCCACCAAGGCGGGGAGCGATTCTCCACATGAATGGTTGATGTGGAAGCAATTGAGCCGGAGGGATCTGGGCCAGTTTTCCACTTCTCCGAAGCGCCTACGGTTACTACTGGTTTTATTGCTTTTGCATTTGATATAAGAAGAGAACAGAAGTAGAACTGGTTTGACAGCTTTTGAGAGTTTAGGACCTCAGGGGCTAAAGCCCAGAATTATGGGACAGGTATATTGGCGCAACTAGAGCTGTGCCCTACCTGAACCGGTTCTAGAGTTGGGAGACCCAATATGCCGGTGGAAGCCGCCCCTGCCGCAGCCACAACGACCATGGAAATCACGGTCAGCAAGTTTGAGCTACTTCGCGAACTGACAGCTACTCAGGGTGTCGTAGAGCGGAAGACCACGATTCCCATCCTCTCCAATTATCTTTTTGAGGCCGCAGGGGATAGATTATCGCTGACCGCGACCGACCTTGACCTGAGCCTACGGACATCCTGCAACGCCAAAGTGAAAAGAGAAGGCGCCTGCACAATTCCGGCACGCAAACTGCACGACTACGTGAAGCTGCTGCCCGACGCCGATATCACCATCAAACTGCTTGAAAACCACTGGGTGAGTATTCGCTGCGGCCGGTCGAATACGAAGATGGTGGGGATGGCAAAGTCGAATTTCCCAGGCCTGCCGGTATTTCCGGCGGCGGGAGCGATCAAGATTCCGGCGGCGGTGCTGCGGTCGATGATTGGAAAGACGGGATTCGCGATTGCCAGCGAGGAGTCGCGTTACACGCTGAATGGGGCGCTAATGGTGCTGAAGCCGGAGTCGATTACCATGGTTGCGACCGATGGCCACCGCCTGGCGCATGTGGAGCGCGGGGCGGAGAAGTTCGAAGGCGTCTCCGGTGAGATGAAGACGCTGATTCCGAAGAAGGCGATGGATGAACTGAAATCGCTGCTGGATTCCGATGTCGAGACGATTGACTTCGCCAAGGACGAGTCCACGCTGTTCTTCCGCGTGGGTCCTCGTTTGCTGACATCGCGGCAGCTTACCGGGCAGTTTCCCAATTATGAAGCGGTGCTGCCAAAGGACATCTCGAAGTCGATCGCATTGCAGGGCGAAGAGCTGGGAGCGGCGATCGCGCGCGTGGCGCAGTTTGCCGATGAGCGGTCGCGCGCCGTCCGGTTGCGGCTGGAGAAGGGCGAGTTGAAGATTTCTGCCTCGTCGACCGAGACGGGCGAGTCGGAGGATTCCATCGAGGTCGCCTATGACGGCGAGCCGATGGCGATCGGATTCAACGCGCAATATTTGATGGACTTCATCAAAGCGACTGGGTCGTGCGAAGTGAAGCTGGAGCTAAAGGATGCGCAGTCGGCGGGGCAACTGCGTCCCGCGGAAGGCGAGGATTATAAGTACCGGTATATTGTGATGCCGATGCGGATCTGAGGGGCGCCGCTAAGCGTGCCGCCCTATCGGGACACTGGTTGTGCTCCACCGATCTCCCGGCGCTGAAGCGCCGGGCTATTTCTCAAACGCCCCTCCGGGGCTGGAGTCTAGGGCGTCTTGTTCCACTGGATTGGCTGCTTCGCGACTGGAGCGATTGGGACCTCGGTCCATTTTCCGCGCCCGATTTTCTGCCCTTAGGTTTTCCGCATACAGGTTTTCCACGGCTCGGTAGGCATGGACTCGGCGGGACGGGCGGGGCGCCCGTCGCTCCACCGGATGTCTCATTACGCGGTCACGGCGCTAGTTGACGGGTTCCACGGACAGGCGATAACCTTCGTGTCTAACTACAGGAGGCACACTTCAATGCTCTCTGGATTCAAGCAGTTCATATTGCGTGGCAATGTAGTGGATATGGCTGTGGGCGTGGTGATTGGCGCGGCTTTTGGCGGTGTGGTCAAGGCGCTGACGGACGACTTGCTGATGCCGTTCATCGCCGCGATCGTGGGCAAACCGGATTTTTCCGCCATCCATTTCTCGATTAACGGGACGCCGTTTCCGGTGGGTCTTTTCATCAACGCCGTGGTGTCGTTTTTGCTGGTTGCCGCAGCCATTTATTTCTTCGTGGTGACTCCGATCAATGCTCTGGTGGCACGGACCCGCAAGGATCCGGCGCCGGCGGATCCGACCACCAAGAAATGTCCGGAATGCCTGAGTGAGATTCCAATTGATGCCCGGCGGTGCAGTCATTGCACGGAGCCGGTGATGGGGAAGGCGGCGTAGCGGCCTCCGCCCTCTCAAGAGGTGTTTCTATCGCGGGGAAGGCGCGGCATCGCTGAAGCGGCGCCCCGGTGCCAATCTTTTCCCGGTCGCCGCCCCGATTGTATTTCTTGCAGTCCCCTCCAGTTGACGCCCGATCTCTGCCGCGCATAGGATATTCGTTTGACTTCATGGGGAATGGGGTCCCGTGTAGACGGGACTTCAGCTTCATCGCAGGCGCAATCATGGATAAGAAGAAACTAGAGACGTTCCGAAAGAGACTGGAAACCCGGCAGCAGGAACTGCGCCACATGGTTGTCCGCAATCAGCAGGACGGCCGCACCGCCGACGATGAGGCCACGCAGGACGTGGCCGATCGCGCTGCCAGCTCTTACAACAAAGAATTCCTGTTCAGCCAGAGCAACAACGACCGCCAGTTGCTCAACATGGTCGATAGCGCACTCGCCCGCATCCGCGAAGGCAGCTTCGGAGAATGCGTTTCCTGCGGCAAAGAGATCAACGCCAAGCGTCTCGAAGCTGTGCCCTGGACGCGCCATTGCATCGAGTGCCAGGAAAAAGCGGAGAAGGGCCTGCTCGAAGCCGCTCAATAGTTGGCGTCGACGTTCATTGTGGCGCAAACTCCGGTTCTTTGACGGGCGTTTTTTGACCTTCTGGAAATCGGCCTGCTAGACTGAATCATTGCCATCCTACCTTTAAGCGAAGAAGGAAGCCCGTGCGCGCAGAAACCCGGCATCAACTGAAACAGGACCGCTTCAGCAAGGTTACGATCGAAGCAGCGGAGAACGCCGCTCACTGGACGGTGGAACACCAGGCGAAACTTATTGCTGCCGCGGTTGCGGTGGTCGTCATTGCAGCGGCCGCGTTTGGCGGTTGGTACTACGTCAACACGCAGGACGAAAAGGCGAGCGCCGAGCTTTCGACGGCGGTGCGTACTTTTGAAACGCCGGTGCGTCCGGCGGGCGTGCCCGCGCAACCGGGATACGACACCTTCGCGTCGCCGCAGGAACGTGGCACCGCGGCGCGCAAGCAGTTCCAGGGGATCGTCGATAAGTATCCGCACACGCACACGGCCGATATGGCGCGCTATTTCGTGGGACTCGCGTCGTCGCAGCTTAACGACAATGTAGCTGCGGAGCGCAGTTTGCAGGAGGCGGCCGGTTCTTCGAACGCCGACCTGGCAGCGCTCGGCAAGTTCGCGCTGGCTGCCGTTTATCGTGCGGAGAATAAGGACGCGCAAGCGGTCGATCTTTATAAGCAGTTGATCGACAAGCCCACGATCGTCGTCAGCAAGGCGACGGCGCAGCTCGAACTCGCAGCGTTTTACGAGGCGCAGAAGAAGCCGGACGAAGCCAAGAAGATTTACGACCAGGTGGAGAAAGAAAATCCCGCCACTGATGCGGCATCGCTGGCGCAGCGGCGAGCTACTGCACTTAAGCAGTAATTTCTGGAGTCGTTTCCTAACCGCCTGTGGTGGAACTCCGGCGTCCAAAACCAGCGCCTAAAAGGCGCAGTCATAACACAACATTTACGGTATGCCTGAAGGCATACCCTGATACAAATCGCACTTGCACCTCAAGCTCCTAGGTGCCGGCGATGCGACGCAGGCATGCAATAAGCCGGTCGCAGTCCTCGACCGTGTTGTAAACGTGCGGCGCCACCCGAATCGAACTTCCGCGAACGCTGACGAATACTTTTTCGCTCGCGAGCATTTCGGGCAGTTCCTTCGGAATCGCCGCTTTTCTCCGCAGCGCCAGGTAGTGAGGCGCGCGCCACGGTTCGGAAGGCGCGGAAAAACCCAGGTCTGCTGCGGCGTTCGCCAGTTGGCGATTGAGCGCACCGGTGGTCTCGGAGATCCGCGCGACATCCCACTCCAGCAACTGCTGCATGGCGCGCACGGCGGCAGGCAGCAGCGCGAAGTTCGAGCGCTCGCCCATATCGAAACGCCGCGCGCCCGCGTCGTACTTTTCCGTGTAGAGGACGAGGCTCGCGAAATCGCGGGCGTCGGCGCGTTGAATCCAATTCTCTTCCAGCGGTATTCCCGTCTGCCACTTCGGAGCGACGTAGAGAAGGCCCACGGAATAGGGCCCGAGCAGCCATTTGTAGCTGGCGGCGACGGCGAAATCCGGCTGCACGTCGCGAACGCTGAAGGGCAGCGCGCCGAGTGACTGGGTGAGATCGAGAGCGAGCGCGGCACCGAGCTTGCGGCATGCTTCGCCTATGCGGACCAGGTCGAGCCTTCCGCCGCTGGTCCAGTGCACGTGCGGCAGCGCGGCGATGGCTACGTCGGCGGTCAGGGAATCCATGACGGCCGCGGTCCAGTCGTGGTCTTTATCGCTATCACTGGGCCAGGGGACGATTTTCAGCGCCGCGCCGGTTTCTTCCGCACGCCGCTGCCACGGGTAGTAATTGGAGGGGAACTGTTCGGCGAGTACGAGAATGCTCTGGCCTTTCTTGACGGGCAGATTGCGCGCGGCGGTGGCGACGCCGTAGCTGGCCGAGGGAACGATGGCGATGTCGTCGGCTGAGCAGTTGACTAGCTGTGCGGCGGTAGCGCGGAACTCATCTGCGCCGGTAAAGAATTTGTCGGGCGTGATTTCCCATGGGTGCGCTTTGCGAGCGAGACCCGCGCCTCCGGCTTCAATGACTGGCTTCATCAGCGGAGACATGTAGGCGCAGTTCAGGTAGGCGACGTCGTCGGGGATATCGAAGAGATGGCGCTGACAGGGAATCATGGGCTAGTCTGCGGCATTCAGTGTATCAATGCAGAAGGGATTGCGGCGCACAGGGAACGCGAATGAGTGGGGCAATTCGAACCTGGCCGGGATTAGGAATTCAGAAGCGCCCTGAGTCTGTTGGCAAGAAGCAACAACTCCCGCAAGTCGGCTTCCAGCGATTCGGCGCTGGAGATCGGCATGGCCCCGTACCCCCGAATTCGGGCAGGCCGGCTGTCCTCCAAAGCCACCCATATCTGTGAAACGTCCGAGGCCAAAATGCGACGGAGGTTTTTCTTTGAGGGCTGAAGATCATACTTCCGCACAAAAGAAGCGATAAGCGCCTGAAGTCGAAGCAGACTCGCCCTGACCTGTTCTCTTTCACTTTCGGTAACGGAGCCCTCGACGGTCTTCATGGCGGCTGGCGAATTCCGGTCCTCCAAGAGATCGAGCATACGAACGGCCGCGGCATCGACGATCAGCATGCCGCTCGCGATGACTCTGCGATGATTGTCACTGAGTCCATCATCCATGAGTGGCGCCCCACCTCAGCCTGAAATCTATGTAAAGGGGCGATAGTTTGACGTGCTGTTCGGTAACGTACTTCGGGCTGGCTGCCATGTGAAGCATGGCGATGATGGCGCCCGGATTCCCCTTGCTGTAGTGGACGATCCTCTGAATCGCCTCGTTTCGGTTTGCGGCATTTAGGCGCATTGCCTCCGCAGTTCGCACCGCGAACTCCGTTGCCGTATCCGCATCGAAATTCCGCAGGGCATACTTCTCGGAGCGATCCGAGAACATCGGCAACAGGAACCCGATATCTTCCATGTGCGCGGAGCGGGCAACCGCGATGAGCGGAGTTTGCGTCCCGTTGCAAACATCCTTCAGGGACGCAGCAAACGACTGGGACGGAGATTTCAAGTGGTCGAGCACAATACAATGGCTGGCTTCACGCAAGGCATCGGCGACGATCCCGCGGATCGACACGGCGGACTTGTCCTTGATGGCGTTCAGACCGCTCGTCCCGCAGGCTTGGAGGACGTGGCGATTCTTCCTCGCGAACAGTCCGGCCGCGAGCCTGCGAAAAACAAGTTGGCTGCTGGAAGATTCGTCGCAATACACCATCTCGGGTACTTCGACCGCCAGTTGTTTCAGGAGCAGTGTTTTGCCCACCCCGGCGGGACCGTGCAGCAGGAAGGAATGACGCCGCAACACCAACCGCCGGAGTTGTTCAAGTTCAGCATCTCTTCCGTAGATCGCGGCCGGGCTCATGAATGCTCCGGATGGGAAACTTCGGCTCCGCTCAGGCGAGCGAGTTCAGCCTCGATGCCCGCCAGTCTCTTCAACGACGATTCAACCGACGGGGCACCCGCTGCGTGGGCGGTGCGCGCGCGAGCCAGCGCCCGCTCCGCGACGGCACTCAGTTCACGCAGCACGCTGCGTATCTCAGCTTCAAGATGGCGGCGGCTCTCGGTTACGCGCTTCTCAAGATCGTTGCGCACGCGCTCGCTGTTGGTCTCCAAGAGGAGGTCGAGAAAATCGTGGGCGGCGGCATCAATCACCGAGTGAGCCCGGATAGCGCCAAGCACAAGGTCAGCGATGTAACGTACTGGGGATGCGGGAATAGCCAAGACGATGTACTCGTAGAACTGAAACTCAGAGCGAGTTCGGAAATCCTGTTCAGCATCCAACGCTCTGGGCAGATACTCCAGCTCGGTTCGGATGCCACGCGTCTTCGACAAGAAATCAGTTGTCAAATCCGTGAATCTCTTCGCTATCTTGCGGTACGCTTCCTCTCCTTTTATTTTCTCGGTTTCCAACCACGGCATGGTGTGATTCCGAGCCACATCTTGAGCGGCCCGCATTGCAGATCGCCGATACCGGGGCCCGTTCTTTCGCGGCAGCGATTTGAGGGCCGAGCTCAGTTCGCGGTGCGCCACATCTCGGACAGACTTGAGGAAGGCATCTCGACGATCACCGACGGTCTTTGACAGGCGCTGCTGTTCGCCTGAGAACAGGTATCCGAGATCATTTAGAGACTGCTCGGCTTGCGACACGATCTCGCGCAGTTGGCCGATTCTCCTTTCAGACTCATCAAAGGGCCGAGTCAAAGCGTCTCGCTCTTCCCTCACCACAACCAGGAGCTGGCTAGACAAACGTCGCACCGAACGGTCCTCGGCATCGCGGATCAGTTGCCGGCTTGATTGCTGCACCAACTGCTCCAGCGCGTCTACCAACTGAGCCCAGTCTCTTTGAGAACCACCTTGGTCGAGTTGTTCGAGGGCACTGATTTCAAAAATCGAAGCGACAGGATGCTGGAGCCGCTTTGCAAGCACCTGTCTGGTAAAGGAAACGGCCGCATCCCGCTCGGGCCCGGTAACACGATCTGCCTTGTTCAAGACGAAGAGGATGTCGGGAATCTCTTTCGGAACACTTTCGACCAGCGCCAATTCCTCTCCCGCGATTGGAGGATCGGCGCCGATGACGACGATGGCGGCGTCGATGTGAGGGAGGAATGCGTGCGTGGCAGCGGTGTTCCCGGCGAACACCGACCCTAGCCCGGGGGTGTCCACGAAGCACATGCCTTCCGCAAGCAACGGACTCGGCACGAATACTTCCAACCCGGCGACTCCCTTGCTGTTCTCCGGGTTCCGCACTTCGGACACGTACTCCTCAATATCAGTGATGGCAATCTCCGTCCATTCACCGCTTCTTAGGCGAACCCGTGCCCCGAGGTTCTCTCCGAACCTCAAGATCGTGGGGACAGCCGTGACCGGGACCACTCCACTGGGCAGGATGGGCTCACCGATCAAGGCATTCAACAATGTAGACTTGCCGCGTTTGAACTGACCGACGCAGGCCACATAAAAGCGTCCTTCCGCAATGCGCTCGGCGGCGGAACGGGCATCCTCGGTGATTTGGGCGTCATTGAACTGCTCGGCCAGGCTGGCAATGCGAACCAGTTTGTCCGCTTCTACGCCAACCACGCAGCTTGAACCCGAATCGGGCCGAGAACCAGAGACTCGCGGCTCGTCAGATACCGCGAGGGGCATCGTATCTTTTGTCCGGCGATCTGAACTCATGGCTGTGACCGAACTCCCTCTTGGTGCACGTACTTGATAACTTCAACATCGGAGATGGCGATCAGCCCTTCATCCACCATCTGATCGAGAGTTGGTATAAGCTTTTGGATTTTTTCGTCGGTATCAATAATCGAAACCATAACGGGGGCATCTGACGAAAATGAAATCAGGTGAGGACGATGGATCAGCGTGCTGGCTCCGTACCCTTCGATGCCTCGATACACAGTCGCGCCTGCGATGTCGAGTTCACGGCACTTCTCCACGATCGCCCGGTAGAGAGGCTTGCCCTGCCACTTGTCATCCTCACCAAAATGGATTCGCAGCATCTTTGCTTTACCTGCGAGTTTCATTGGCGCACCCCCCGCCTGCGATCCGTGCCCTTGTAGTCGTGCGTGTACTTGATCACATCGACATCGGACATAACGATGAGCCCCTGCTGCAACATCTGGTCAAGAATGGGAGTAAATGCTGCGAGCTTAGCTTCCGTGTCAATCACGGCCAACATGATGGGACGGTCATGAGACAGACTCAGGGTCTTGTCCTTGTGGATTCTCCGGTTTGCGCCATAGCCAAGAATGCCACGATAGACCGTGACACCTGCGATCTCATTGGCACGCAGGGCCTCGACGAGGGCCTCTTGCAACGGTTTGCCGTGCCACTTGTCGTGTTCGCCGAAATAGATACGCATGAGCTTCGCCCTGCCTTCTGTCTTGAGCGGGTGTACAAACTCCGCATCGGGCTGCCTCTTGGAGGTCTGGGCTGGCTTAATGACCGTGGTGTCCTTAATCTCGATCAGTCCTGTCCCCGCGAGTTCCTGCAACTTGGGCAAGAGTTCTTCTACACGCTCCGCCGTTTCAATGAACTCGATTTTTACGGGCAGGTTCTCGGCTAGTTCCACGAGACGAGTGGTGTGGATGTGGTGGTCCGCCCCGAAGCCAGCTATGCCACGCATGATCGTTGCGCCCGAGACGCCCCGGTAGAAGAGAAAATCCAGAATCGCCGCGTAAACGGTGTGGCCGTGATACTGCTGATCTTCACCGACGTAGATACTGACTTTCTTGGCTGCTCCCGCTTTAAGCACAGAGTCTCCTATCCGTTAACTTCAGGTTGTGACATGTGTCTGTGACACGCCTTCAATCTCGATCAGTTTGCCCGGTCTCATACGATCGCCTTTCCCACTATTGCACCCGTCCACACCATCAGAAAGCCCAGGAGGACACTCAGAACCATGTTAATCAAACCGATCGTGAACTGCCCTTCCTGAGTCGCTCGAAGCGTCTCGTACTCGAAGGTAGAGAAGGTTGTGTATCCGCCGATGAAGCCGATGGGAATGAGATAACGGTAGATGGGGCTCAGGTGCGTTCTCTCAGTGAGTATGGTCATGACCAAGCCGATGAGGAAAGAGCCGGAAACATTGATGAGAAACGTGCCATAGGGGAAGCGTGTCCCCATCCGCTGTCCCACATAAACAGCCAACCAAAAGCGGGCTATGGAGCCCACGAACCCACCGACGCCCACCGCGAAGTACTTTCCCACCTGCCCAACCTTTCTATGTCACTAGTCTCAACGCACAGCCGTCGTGCGCTCGAAGCCGCAGTTCCTAGTCCGCTGGCGTCGATGAGGGATCCGAAAGTGATATCGGGATTTCCCGATCGGCCTTTCTGGCCAGCAAGTGCTTTGGCATGAAGAACGAGTTCGCGATCATTGTCGGCACCACCGCGCTGCCAATCACGGTAGCGACCAGGAATGAATATTGTTTTTGGTCGATGATCCCGTGGTTCAGCCCAAAGAGGGCCGAGATCGTCCCAAACGTTAAGCCGGTTGACATCATCAAGGTGTAATAAAGACCTTCGGTGCGTTCATACTTGAATGCCTTCACCGTGGGCAGCAGTCCCACAATCTTCGTCACCATCTTGGCGAAGAACAAAACTACGAAGACCAGCGGTGCCCCAAGCAATGCAGGCACGGATACGAAAGACCCAGCCCGGATGAAGTAGAACGGGGTCAACAACCCGAAAGTGAGTGTTCGCAGGCGACGAACGAGAACGTGGTCTTTGCCAACCGTACCCGCCAAAACCATGCCGATCATGTATGCGGGAAGCACAGCTTCACTCCCCGACCACACAGCCAGCCCACCCATTCCGAAGAGAAAGAAGAGAATGTACTTTGCCTCCAACTCCGATACTCTGCCACCGTAACGGCGAAAGAACCAAGGCGTCAGAAATGGAAGACCGACAAAGACTGCCACCGAAGTGGCAAGAAACACGAGCGTTCGAGAGGTAAACGGAGAAAAGATCAGGCCCAGAGCAATGACCGTTCCCAGGTCGTTGATGAAGCAAGCCGCGAGGATCGCTTTCCCAAACTCTGTAGTGTTGAAGCCGAGTTCGAGCATGACGGCATAGACCACCGCCACCGAGGTTGTGGATAGGGCTACACCTGCCAACCAACTCGGGCGAGCCGACCAACCCAAGATGTAGTGAGCGATTGCCGTGCAGCCAAGAAATGGACCGAAGAATCCAACGAGGCCTACCACGCTGGCTTCCTTCCATTTCATCCTGAAGATCACAGGATCGAGTTCAGCGCCCGCGAGGAACGTAAGAACGATCGCACCGGTGCCCGCGAGAAACGAAATCCATCCTGCTTTGGCTCCGAGACCGCCTTGAATCAGAAACGCGCCAATGATTAACTGAGCGACGGTTCCGAGAACAATCTCGGACAGGGCAGTCGATATTTTCAGCCAGATAGCCAGTAACGTGGCAAATAGAGCTAAACCGACCCACAACGATGCCAGAACCCACACGTTCTCCACGGGTATGAACTCCAAACTTTTGATTTCTGTGGGATCGTTGGCGGAAACTGACTCCGACAGGCGATCCTGTCAGGAGTCATCATCTGCCCCGGCTAAAGGGTGAGGCAGCGGTTAGCGGTGAACTCCTTCACCGTTGGTCTTCGACTCAATTATAACGAACCACGCGGTGGAGGCAACGCGGAAATGGGTGACTTCGGTGCATGCTCGGACGCGAGGCCCCGGCTAGAAAGCTCCGAGCCAGCGCACGGGGAAGCGGCTTCCGAGGGCGTTGACCAGGCGCTCGTCGGAGGTAATGAGATATCTACCCGTGGCAGCGGCCATCGCAACGTAGGTGCTGTCGTAAATGGTTCGGTCGAAATCGCAGGCGATCTTGAACGCCTCCGGCAGAAAAGCCCGGCTTGGCATAGTGGGAAAGTCGCGGTTGAGCATCGCTTCGAGAGCACGTTGCGCCAACCCGGATGTGATGGCGCCGCGTTTGGCGGATTTCCATAGGAAACTGCCGATCTCGAGCCAGAATAAGTCAGGGACAACCACCTGGATCGACCCCTCCACGTAGGCGCGAAGAAAGCGATGGGCTTGAGCAGCGAGAGGCTCAATGATCTCGGGCGTTGCCCACTTCGCGCCGACGCTCGCGTCCATCACGAAGGTCTTCACCGCTCACGGTCCTCGCGGATCATCTCTTCAGTCGAAGGGAACGGCCCTTTGCCGGGAGGCTTGTGCGCCTGAATCTCCAGCAATTCCTCGAGGAATCGACGGCGCTGTTTCAGTTCGGCCGCAGTGGGCACGCCATCCCTGAGCAGCGCGATGACCTCGGCGGCAATCGAACTGCGGTTCTTGCGGGCGCGGGAACGCAGGGCTTCGTAGAGGTCTTTGGGCACGTTTTCTACGTATAGGGTAGGCATAGGGATAGTCTAGCACATCCCTAGGCAGAGACCCAGACCAGAATGGCCCAGAGAAAATCCCAGGCTGGGTGATGCGATGTGGGTAAGGTCTCCCAGGCACCCGCTCTGCCTTGACACCCCGTTTTAAGCCCTTTATTCTTAGACATTGCTCCCTGAGAGACTTTCGTCTCTGTGCGCACTCCGCGGGCCTTTGCGGTAATTTGAGTGGGGGCGGCGGAGGTTCCAATGCTCATCGAAATTGAGGATCTGGAGATTCACCCGGTTGATTTCCGGGAGGAGTTCAGCCCGGGTGCGATCGATCTGGGTGACGAGGTGCGGCAGCGGTCGCCGTTACGCAGCGAGGGCCGGGCGGACCTGGTTGAAGAGCATCACGGCAAGCATAAGGTGGTGCAGGACATCCGGGTGAAAGGCAAGCTGGAGACGAGCCTGGAAGTGGCTTGCGCGCGCTGTCTGGATCCGGTCGTGCATCAGGTGGAGCGCAGTTTCGATCTTCTGTACCGGCCGCTCGGAACCGACTCCGGCCACGAAGAACTTTCGGTTACCGATGCCGAGGCTGAGATCGGGTACTACCAGGGTGAGGGGCTATTGCTGGAAGACACTCTGCGCGAGCAGGTGTTGCTGGCTTTGCCGTTGAAGACGGTTTGCCGCGAAGATTGCAAAGGTTTATGTCCGCACTGCGGCAAGAACTTGAACGAAATTCAGTGCTCGTGCGTGGACGAGGTCGAGGATCCGCGGTGGTCGGCACTGAAAGAAATACGAGACAAGTTGAATCAGTAGAAAGTTGTCAGTTGTCAGTTCTCATTAGAAGCGGGTTGACTGAGAACTGAGAACTGAAAACTGAAAACTGAGAACTGAGAGCAGAAAAAGGAATATCATGCCGAATCCGAAACGCAGACATTCACAACAGCGCACCGCTACTCGGCGGGCGCATGACTCGCTTTCCAAGCACTCGCTGTCGGAGTGTCCGAACTGCCACGAGCAAAAAATGCCGCATCGCGCCTGCCCTAAGTGCGGAACGTACAAAGGCCGCGAAGTGGTCGAAGTGGCAGAGAAGTCCTAGTTCCCTTCTTCTTTTCATGCCTAGCGTAATCGCATTGGATGCGATGGGGTCCGACAAGGCGCCGAAGCCTGAGATTGAAGGCGCATTGCAGGCGGCGCGCCATCACGGCATCCGCGTGCTGCTGGTGGGCCCGGAACCGCAGCTGCGAACCGAGTTGGCGCGCTATCCCGGCGCGCGGCGGCTGCCGGTGGAGGTGGTGCACGCCAGCGAAGTCATCGCCATGGACGACAAAGTGGAGGCGATTCGCGCCAAGCGCGATTCGTCGATCCGCGTTGGATTGCGCCTGGTGCGCGAGGGGCGCGCGGCGGGCTTCGTGACGGCGGGCAACACGGGCGCTGCCATGGCCACGGCCAAAGTGGTTTTGGGGGCGCTGCCTGGCGTGGACCGTCCGGCGCTGGCGGCGGCGTTTCCCACGGTGCTGAACGCGGCGGCGGTTCTGCTCGATGTTGGCGCGAACGTGGATTGCACGGCCAACAATATCGAGCAGTTTGCGGTGATGGGCGATATTTACTGCCGCTCGATTTTCGGCGTGCAGCATCCGCGGGTCGGACTGCTTTCGATCGGAGAAGAAGAAGGCAAAGGCAACGACCTGACGCGCGAGGCGTTTCCAATGCTCAAGCGGCTGCCGATCAACTTTATTGGCAATGTCGAAGGCCGCGATTTGTTTAACGGCCACGTGGATGTGATCGTGGCCGACGGATTTGTCGGCAATGTTGCGTTGAAGATTTCTGAAGGCCTGGCGCGAATGGTGCGAACCGTGCTGAAAGAAACCTTGAAGGCGACGATCACGCGGCAGGTGGGCGCGCTGCTGTCGCGCAACGCGTTTTCCGATTTCAAGAAGCGGCTGGATCACACCGAATATGGCGGTGCGCCGCTGCTCGGCATCAAAGGTGTGTGCATCATCACGCACGGATCGTCGAATGCGAATGCCATCAAGAACGCGGTGCGAGTGGCGGCGGAGTTCGCCGAGGGCAAAGTCAACGAAGCGATCGAGCGCGAGCTGGCGCAACTGAGCGCGGCGGTGCCGTAGGGAGGTCAGAGGTTAGAGGTCAGATTGCAGAGGTGAAAACTCACCTTGCGAATGCATCAGCGATCGGGTGATTTTAACCTCTGCAATCTGACCTCTAACCTCTGACCTCCCACTCAACTACCCAACATGATAAACACTTCCCGAATTGCTTTTCTCTTTCCCGGACAAGGTTCACAAGCGGTTGGCATGGGCAAAGAGCTGGCTGCGAATTACCCGGTGGCGCGTCGAACCTTTGAGGAAGCGGACGAGGCGCTGGGCTACAAGCTGTCCGAGCTTTGCTTTGCCGGTCCGGAAGAAAAATTGAAGCTGACCGAGATCACGCAGCCGGCGATTCTGACGGCTTCGGTGGCGGCTTGGCGCGTGCTGCAAGAAAAAGGCTTAAGGCCAGAGTATGTGGCCGGGCACAGCCTGGGCGAATATTCGGCGCACGTGGCCGCGGGTACGCTGACGTTTGCCGATGCGGTGCGGACGGTTCGCAATCGCGGACGGTATATGCAGGAAGCGGTGCCGGTGGGCGTGGGCGCGATGGCGGCCATTCTTGGGATGACGCTCGACCAAGTCGGCGAAATTGCGGCCGAAGCTGCGGGCGAAATTGCGAACGACGCGGCCCAGGGAGAAGTTTGCCAGGCGGCCAATGTTAACTCGCCCGAGCAAATCGTGATTTCGGGACACGCCGGCGCGGTCGACCGCGCGATCAAGCTAGCTACTGAACGCGGAGCGAAGAAGGCGGTGAGCCTGCCCGTAAGCGCGCCTTTCCATTGTGCGCTGATGCAGCCGGCGCAGGATCGTCTGGCGCGAGATCTGGGCGCGCTGAGTTTTCAGAATCCGTTATGCCCGGTGGTCTCGAATGTCGACGCCGTGGTCATCACTTCGGCGGAGGCTGCGCGTGACGCTCTGATTCGCCAGGTGACGGGCGCGGTGAGGTGGGAGCCGTCGGTGCGGCTGCTGATCGAGAAGGGGGTTGGTCTGTTCATTGAGGTCGGCCCGGGAAAAGTTCTGTGGGGACTCATGCGGCAGATCGACCGCTCGAAGACCTGCGCGACGGTGGGAGATGAGGCGTCGCTGCAGAAGACACTGGCGCAAATTGCAGCAACGGCGGCTTAGCTGCCGAGCTGCGCTCGGCTGGACGGGGCGAAGCCCCGTCCCCACACGAGCTAGTCCACACGAGCCCCGTCCCTCCACTCAGAACGGATACACGGTCAGCGTCTTATCCGACTTCTGCACGAACATGCGGGCGTGCTCGGAGCGCTCGTTGACGACGACCTCGACCACGACGCCTCCGCCGCCCAGACCTTTTGTGTTGGCCGATCCGTAAATTCTGTACGACTTGACTAAGCCCCATTCGCCGCCCGGTCCCCAGTCGCGATAGAAGTCCGCGTACGTGTATTGGGAATACTTCTGCCGGTGCTGAAGCCAGCCGGGATCGTTGAAGTAAATGCCGTATGCGGCTTCGTAATGCTGATGTTCGAGCGCGGCGAAGAACTTGTCCACGCAGCGCTCTTCGGGCCAGTTGCGGTACATCCAGGCGAGCGCGGCCAGGGCGACCACGACCACGACGGTGGCCGCGATCTTGATCTTGCGCCGCCGCGCTTTTGCGGGGTCATAGGGCTGGGCGTCGAGCAGGGTCATAGGTCTGTACTAAGCATAACGGATTCCCGGAAGGTACAGGAAGGTGAAGGAACCGGGGCCGGCAACGTCCTGCCAAAGGTTCCATCCCCACTTGGCACGCTCGCCGGTTACGGAAGTCAGGGCGCTGCCAAGCTCTACCCGAGAGCGACGTTGGCTGAGCCCTGGAACTGGCAATTGAGAACTGAGGCAGTTGCCAGCTTGTCACACGTTCCCTAAAGCGCCGGGTCGAACTGCCGATGTACAGCAAGTCAGCCGGAAGATTGCGGCGCGCGGTTTCTTGGCCCGCCGGTGAAAGCCGCAGAGTGGTGGGAACTATGGATAAAATCCGAGCGCTCATTATCGATGACTCCTCGGTGATGCGCAAAATTGTTGAGCGTTCGCTGCGTCAAGCGGGCATGGAACTGGAAAAGGTGGTGGAAGCCTCGAACGGGGCCGAAGCGCTGGTCGCGTTGCAGGACAACGTGGTCGACCTCATTCTGTGCGATATCAACATGCCGGTGATGGACGGGCTGGAGTTCGTCCGCCAGGTGGCCACGGTGAAAAACGCCAAAGGGGTTCCGATTGTGATGATCACCACCGAAGGCAGCGAATCGCACGTGGTGGCGGCGCTTTCGGCCGGCGCTCGCGGCTACATTCGCAAACCCTTCACTCCCGATCAGGTGAAAGAGCATGTGCTGTCGTTGCTGGGGAGAAAACCGTGAGTACGGACATCTCATCTTCCACGCGAGCTCACAAGGAGAGCTGGCTGCCGATTCTCGATCTTGCGGTCGAGGAGGTCTTCGAAATCATGCTGGGTTGCCGGGTGAAGCCGGTAACGCCATCCGAGCATCCGGTGCACGGGGAATTCACCGCCATGGTCGGTTTGGCCGGGTCGCTGTGCGGAGTTCTGACGGTCCGCTGCAACGCGGAGACCGCCCGCCAGGTTGCCAAGTCCATGCTGGGGGACACGGCCGACGCCGAACAACAGGTAGCGGACGCGCTCGGAGAGATCTGCAACATGATCGCGGGAAACTTCAAGAACAAGCTTGCGGGCACGGATGAACGCTGCCTGTTGAGCGTGCCGACCGTCATCAGCGGCGGAGAATACAGCTTCCGTTCGATGGCCGACGGGGCTGTGGTGGACACGGTTCTGCTGTTCGAGGGCGCACCGATTGCCGTTTGCCTTCAACTGCAGGGCTGAAGGCAAGGTGTCAGGTGCCAGGTCTTAGGTCTCAGGTCTCAGGTCTTACGAGAAGCTTGGGCGATTTTCCTAAGACCTAAGACCTAAGACCTAAAACTAAGACCTGCAGCTCCACCTTCCCCAAGAAAATCTTGCCGGGTTCACTTTGCTGCCCGGCAGAGTTTTCCCCGCCCGCGAACTCCCCAGGAATTCTAAGACGCCTGCAATGTTCCTTCCTCCGGCGGCTACTCCTAAGCGGTTCAGAACAATGTTCTCTGTGAAAGCCTTAACCTCCGCGTCATGGCGATTGGCTTGCTTCCTGTCTAACCACAAGGAGCCGATGTGGACAGCGGATTTTACGCAGCGTGTGCGGGGTTACGGGCCGAGAGCCAGGCGCTGGAAGTTTCGGCCCACAATCTTGCCAACCTGAACACGGCCGGGTTTTCTCCCACCATCGGCATCATCGGTGCCGTGCTTGGTTTGATCCAGGTCATGGAGCACCTGGACAAAATCGACGAAGTTGGAAAAGGGATCGCGGTGGCCTTTGTGGCCACGCTATATGGAGTGGGCGCCGCCAACCTCGTTTTGCTGCCTGTGGCTGGAAAACTGAAGATTCGCATCCGCGATGAGCAGATCATCCGCGAAATGACGCTGGAGGGGGTCGTTTCCATCCTCGAAGGCATGAACCCTCACATGCTGGAAGAGAAACTGCTGGGCTTCCTCACCGCAGCCCACGAACCCGCCGAGGTTGCTGAGGGGTCCAGCGTATGAGCCGGCGCAAGCGGCCCAAGAGCCGCGCCAATCGCGATCGCTGGTTGGTTTCCTATGCCGACTTCATCACCCTGTTGTTCGCCTTCTTCGTCGTGCTCTACGCCTCGTCGCAAGTGGACAAGAGAAAAGTCGGAAAGCTGGCGTTAGCCATCCAGGTCGCCTTCCAGGAGATGGGCGTCTTTCAGGATTCCACCACAGAAGTGCCGATCGATGTCGCGGAGCCCATGCCCTTCAGCACCGTGCAAGCCATCGAAAACACGGATCGCACCGCGAGCCTGGGCCGGATCGTGTCTCACCCCGAGGGCGCGCTCGGCGCCGGTGTGGGCATCGAGAACGGCGATCTGGCGGAGTTGCAGACGGAACTGGAAACCGCGCTCGCCTCGGAAATCAAGCGGAAGGAAATCGCCATGCGCCGCGAGCCCGACGGTCTGGTGATCAGTTTGCGCGAGGTGGGTTTTTTCGAGAGCGGCGCAGCCGAGATGAAGTCCAGTTCGCAGGCCGCCTTCGACCGCATTGCGAACATGCTGCGCCAGCGCGACTATCGCTTGCGCATCGAGGGCCACACCGATAACGCGCCCATTCACAACGCCCAGTTTCCCTCCAACTGGGAACTCTCCACCGCCCGGGCGACCGAAATCGTGCGGCTGCTCATCGTCCGCGACGGCTTCAGTCCCGATCGTCTGAGCGCTGCCGGATTCGCCGAGTATCACCCGGTCGCACCCAATTCCACCGCGGAAGGCCGCGGCATGAACCGCCGCGTGGATATCGTCGTTCTCGGCCATTCCCTGACTTCAGCTTCTCTTGCCCGAGCCGGGACCCAATCGCAGGGTCCCGCCGCCACCCGACCCACGGACAACACGGCGCAACCCTCCGTTGCTGCTGCCCCGACGCCCACTGTCGCGAGAACTGCGGACCGCCATCTACAACACTAATTCCATCCAGAGGGCGCTTTCGAGGGGAATGTTAGAGTACGGCGCGATTTCCTGGAATCCCATCCTGCGATAGAGCGCGATCGCATCCTTCATCGCCGATGCGATCGTATCCAGACGCATGCGCTCATAGCCGATGGTCCGCGCTTCGGCGATTAGGCGTTCCACCAGCATCCGGCCCAGGCCCAGGCCGCGATAGTCAGGCCGTACGTAAAGCCTCTTCATCTCGCAGATCCCGGTATCAAGTTTGCGCAACGCAATGCATCCAGCGGCGTGGTCTGCGGATCGGGCAAGCAGCAATCTGCCGCTGGGCGGGGCGTACGCGCCCGGAAGGTTCTTTAACTCATCCTCGAAACTCTGGAAACACAAGTTGAAGCCGAGTGACTTCTGATACTCGAGGAAGAGGGCGCGAACTTGTTCGATGTGTTCGGGCAGTGTGGCCGGAATCAAATCGATCCGGCTCCGGTCGGCTTGACTGCGATCGTTTTGGTTCAAGTGGTCGCCGGCGAAAAAACTTACCGCAGAGAACGCAGAGTCCGCTGAGATTTCCAGAGCTTATTTCTCCTCTGCGAACTCTGCGATCTCGGCGGTTGAATCTATTTAATTACTTCTGAGCTTCTTTGTAGCCGGCAGCTTTGGCGTCGGCTTCGGTCATGAACTTTCCAGCTTTGGTCTTGCCATACCAGCGGCCACCCTTGTGATAGACGCCACTGTCGGTATTGACCCAGACCTTGCCGCTGGTTTTAGCGGCGGCAATCTCCTGACTGGATGGAGCGCCAGCGACGGCCTTGGTGGTTGCCTTGGGAGCGGCGGGAGTTGCGCTAGGACTGGCCTGGGCTGCGGGTTTCGCGGCGGCGGAAGTGGCGCTGCTGGACTGGGCATTCGCCAAAGCCGGCGAAATGGCGACCGTACACAGCAAGCAGAAAACTAGCATCCAGAGAGTGAGTTTGCTTTGGGAATGATTCATATTTCCTCCGAGATTTCACCGGCGCGCGGCGTGAGCCGAGAGCTGTCCACGGGTTCCAACCCTTGATGAATTGTCATTCTAGCGAAGACAGGTTCTGCAGGTTGCCGCAAAAAGCAGGTCCTTCGCTTCGCTCAGGATGACAAATTCTAGCGATGACAAAATCTAGTGAATTGCTAACTGCACCGCAGTATCTCGCTTGCACCACAAATGCTAGGCATAGATGCCGCGCTGGCGGATGGTGTACGCCACGCGGTCGATGGCCAGCATGTAGGCGGCGATCCGGTTGTTCACGCCATGAGTTTCAGAGTAGCGGACAACATCGTCGAACGCCGCATCCATGATTTCTTCCAGATTCTCGTTGACTACCGATTCCTTCCAGAAGTAGCCCTGGCGATCCTGCACCCACTCGAAGTAGGAAGTCGTGACGCCGCCCGCGTTCGCCAGGATGTCGGGAATCACAAAGACTTTTTTCTCCGAGAGGATATCGTCGGCGATGGCGGTCGTCGGACCATTCGCGCCTTCGGCCAGTATCTTGCACTTTACGCGGTCCGCATTTTGGCTGGTGATCACGTTTTCGGTCGCCGCCGGAATCAGAATGTCGCAATCGACCAGCAAAAGCTCGGCCGGATCGTACTTCTCGGCGCCCGGGAATCCGTGAACGGTGCCATTGCGCTGGCGGAATTCCCACAGCGCTTCCAGGTCGATACCGTCTCTTTTGTACAGGCCACCACCGACCTCGAGGATGCCGATGATCTTGTATCCGGCAGCCGCCATGAGGCGAGCCGCGTTCGAACCGACGTTGCCAAAACCCTGCACGATGACGCGGGTCGTGTCGCGATTCAGGCGCAGTTTCTGGATCGCCTTTTCGCAGACCATGAGAACGCCGCGCCCCGTAGCCTCGCGGCGCCCGCGCGAACCGCCGATGTTGACGGGCTTGCCGGTCACGACCGCGGTGCAGGTCTGCCGCATGTGCATGGAGTAGGTATCCATGATCCAAGCCATGGTCTGTTCGTTGGTGTTCACGTCGGGCGCGGGGACGTCCTTTTCCGGCCCGATGAAATCGAAGAGCTCGGCGGTATAGCGGCGGGTCATGCGCTCGAGCTCGCCCTGCGACATTTTGTGCGGATCGCAGATGATGCCGCCCTTGGCGCCGCCGAAGGGAATGTTCACCACGGCGCACTTCCACGTCATCCAGCTCGCCAGGGCGCGGACTTCGTCGAGGTTCACGTCGGGCCCGTAGCGCAATCCTCCCTTGGCCGGGCCGCGCGCAATGGAGTGCTGCACGCGGTATCCGGTAAAGACCTCCAGGTGCCCGTCGTCCATCTGCACCGGGATATGAACGATAATTTCGCGACTTGGGCTGCGCAGGACCTTCCACAGTCCTTCATCAAGATTCAGCTTATGGGCGGCGAGGTCAAAGCGGGCGGCTTGCGCCTGCCAGGGATTCGTTTCTTGTTCGAGGTCGATGGTTTTCATGAAAGTCTCCGTATGATTGCGGTTGGGATTGCCTGCCCAAGTTGTCAGGGAAGCCTCGCAAAGTATACCGCAGGCTAGGCAAGCGAGGGCACGACGGACGGTAAACATGGGTACAGAGATTCGCTTCCTTATAATGACATCCTGGGGAGAAGCATGATCCGTCCCGACTACAAAGAATTCGCCCGCTTATCGCGCGCCGCCACACTGGTTCCGGTGGTGAAGTCGATCTCCGCCGACCTGCTGACGCCGGTTTCCGCCTTTCTTGCTGTCTCTGACGGAGAGCCCGATGCCTTCCTGCTGGAGTCGGTCGAAGGTGGAGAAAAAATTGGGCGGTACACGTTTCTAGGCGTGCGCCCGTTTCTGCGGCTGGAGTCGCGCGGCGCCGAGATCAAGATCGAACGCGGCCATAAAGTCGACCGCCGCACGGGTAATGTTTTCGACGTAATCAAGGAACTGCTGCAGCAGCATCGTCCGGCAGCGGTGGAAGGGTTGCCGCCCTTCACCGCGGGTGCGGTCGGCTATTGCGCCTATGACCTGGTGCGGCGGCTGGAGAACATCGGAGCACATGCTGCGGACGATCTCGATGTTCCCGATTGCGTGCTGATGTTTTTCGACCGCGTGCTCGCCTTCGATCACCTGCGGCACCAGATCCACATAGTGGCGTCGGCCGATGTGACCCAAGATGCGACGCGGGAAGCGACCAAACTCGCCTACGAGCGCGCCGTGAAGGACATCGCGCGCATCGAGAAACAGCTCGCCGCCGGATGGAAGCCGGCGTACTGGCGCAACGCCGCCGCGAAGTCAAAGCTGGCGAAATCAAAGCTGAAGACGCGGGCGCGCACTCCGAAGCTGAAGTTTCTGGAAAGCGTCCGCCGAGCCAAGGAGTATATCGCCGCCGGGGACATTTTCCAGGTCGTGCTGTCGCAGCGCTGGGATTTTGAACCGGGAGTCGCTCCGCTCGATCTCTACCGCGCGCTGCGGACGGTGAATCCGTCACCGTATATGTATTTCCTGCGATTCGGGGCGGGCGGGAATGGAGGCAAGACAAAATCCGAAGGGCTGCACGTGGTAGGTTCGTCTCCTGAAATGCTGGTGCGTGCCGTCGCAGGAAAGCTCGAGTACCGTCCCATTGCGGGGACGCATCCGCGTGGCCGCGACGAAGCGGAAGACGCGGCGCTGGAAAAGCAGATGCTCGCCGACGAAAAAGAACGCGCCGAACACGTGATGCTTGTGGACCTGGGCCGCAATGACCTGGGCCGTGTCAGCGACTATGGATCGGTAAAAGTTCGTGGTCTGATGTACGTGGAACGCTACTCGCATGTCATGCACCTGGTTTCAGCGTTGGAGGGGCGGTTGCGTCCGGAGCTGGATGCAATGGACGCTTTCGCTGCGTGCTTCCCCGCTGGAACGTTAAGCGGCGCCCCCAAAGTTCGCGCCATGCAGATCATCGAAGAACTGGAGCCCACGCGGCGCGGCGTGTATGGCGGAGCGGTGCTCTACGCCGATTTCGCGGGAAATCTCGATTCCTGCATCGCGATTCGGACGCTACTCATGAAAGGTAAGAAGGCCTACCTGCAAGCGGGTGCAGGAATCGTAGCCGATTCCGATCCGCAGCGTGAGTTCGAAGAGACGGAAAACAAAGCCCGAGCCGTGCTGCGGGCGGTGGAGATGGCGAGGGGCGGTGGATAGTGGGTTTTGGGTGGGGCACAGCTTCACAGATTTCGGAGAAACTCGACGCAGCACCTCTGGTTGGATGGTGCTGCGGTTTACGCTGCAATCCCGCGGCCGATTCCGACGGCATTAACCGCTGCGGTCAGACCGCGGCGCGGAAGGCTAGGCTCCCCAGCTAGGATTCGGGAAATTGAAACACCACGGAGGGGTTCGTGATCCTGAGAATTATTATCATCGTCGCTGTTGTGATCGCGGCTGTTCTCGCTTTCGCCGCGACCAAGCCCAAGACTTTCCATGTCCAGCGGTCGATAAGAATCAAAGCTCCCCCAGAAAAAATCTTTGCTCTCATTAACGACTTCCACAATTGGAGCGGCTGGGCACCCCAGGACAAAGAGGACCCTACAATGAATAGGACCTACAGCGGCGCCGCAAACGGCAAGGGCGCCGTCTCCGAATGGAATAGCACTGGCAGCGCTGGCAAGGGGCGAATGACGATAACGGAATCGGTGCCGCCCAGCATGATTTCAGTCAAGGTGGATTTCATGAAGCCGTTTGAAGCCCACAACATCAATGAGTTCACTCTGGAGCCTGCTGGAGCCTTAACAAAGATTACGTGGACCATGCACGGTACAAATCTCTATATCATGAAGATCATGAGTGTTTTTGTGAACATGGATAGCGTAGTCGGGAAGCACTTCGAAGGTGGGCTCAATAACCTCAAGACCGTCGCTGAAAAATAGTTGTATGAGGCGTTTTTGCGATGAGTGGGATCAACTTCGCAGGAAATTCGCCACCAGTTTCTTCCCTTCGTCCGTCAACACGCTCTCGGGATGAAACTGCACTCCCTCGACGGAAAACTTCCGGTGTCGCAGGCCCATGATCACCCGTGTTCCGTCTTTGTCCAAAGTCCAGGCGCTGACTTCAAGGTCGTTGGGCAGACCGTTCTCGGCTACGATCAGCGAGTGATAACGAGTTGCGGTCATCGGCGAAGGCAGGCCGCGAAAGATGGTCTTGCCATCGTGCTCGACCTGACTGGTTTTGCCGTGCATCAGGTTCTTCGCGCGAACCACCTGGCCGCCGAAGGCAGCGCCGATCGCCTGGTGTCCGAGGCAGACGCCGAGTATGGGTGCCTTGCCCGCGAAATGGCGGATCAGTTCGATGCTGATGCCGGCTTCCCGCGGCGTGCAGGGTCCGGGAGAAACGACAATACGTTCGGGATGCATCGCCTCGACCTCTTCGACGGTCACTTCGTCGTTGCGGCGAACCTCAACCTTGGCGCCCAGTTCGCCCAGGTACTGGACGAGGTTGTAAGTAAACGAATCGTAGTTGTCGAGGACGAAAACCACGGATTCATTGTAGCCGTTGAGAGGCGGAAGGGATTGCAGAGGTCAGAGGTCAGATTGCAGAGGTGAAAACCCACACCCCGGATGGTCCGGGTTCAGGAATGCAGCTGCGTTCGAATGGTGTTACTTCTGCAATCTGACCTCTGACCTCTGACCTCTGCAATCGGCTTTGCGCTTCTCCTTGACAGGCTGGCCGCTAATTGCCATGCTTACATGCGATTTCGATCGATCTTGGAAACTTTGAAACCGGAAGACTTTGAACCCTTGCTTTGAGGAGGTCCGATGGCCGAGACCCAGCAGGACCAGGACACTAATAATGACAAGCGGGCTACGCGCCGCTTCGCGCTTCGCCTGCCGGTAACCGTCCGTTACGGAGAGAATGAGCCGGAGCATGTGGCGCAGACCCGCGACGTCAGCGCACGCGGAATCTGCTTCTATGTCGATTCCGCCATCCAGGCGGGTTCCGCGATCGATTTCACCCTGACCCTGCCGCCCGAAATCACGCTGACGGAAAGTATCCGGGTGCGTTGCAAGGGCCGCGTGGTGCGGGTCGAGGGCGGCAATCCCGCCAGCAAGTTGGCGGTGGCCGCCGTCATCGACGAGTACGAGTTCATGGCCGACTCGTAATGGCGCACGCTTTTCCCAGACGCTTTTTTCATTCGCTTTTCTCCGTGCATCTTTCTCCATGAACCCCCGAGTGGTATGGTTTCTCTAACACTCGAGCGCTTCCGTGAAAGACTTCCCGCCGCATCCTCGGTTCCTGCAGCCGTTGTCTCGCGAGCCCACCCTAACGTCGAAAAGCACGACGTTAGGATGGGGCACCCGCACCCGCGTTCTTGCGATGGGAATGCTTCTACTCGGAGCGCCTTGGCTTCGTTCCCAGACCATCAAATCAGACTCCAAACCTGACGCTTCTTCTCTGGTTGCGAGTAAGGTTGCCGCGATTAAGAGCTTCCGGATCGTGCAGGAGAAGGATGGCCCGGCGGTTGAAATCCTTTCGACGAGGCCGCTGGTGCCTTCCATCCAGGCGATCAGCGACCCTGATCGGCTGGTGATCGACTTGCCGAACGCGCGGCTGGAAACGCAGGAGAAGCGGATCAACGTACAAGCCGATCAGATCCGCGCGATCCGCGCCGACCAATTTCAGCAGAATCCGCCGGTAGCACGCGTGGTTTTGGATCTGCTCGCGCCGCGCGCCTACACTTGGGATGCTGCCGGAAACCGCCTGGTCGTGCATCTCGGAAAGAACCCCGGTCAGGCGAACAGTTCGCCATTTCTGGCACCCACGGTGCCCAGCCTGACGCCTGGACCGCAGCCGGTGGTGGCGGCGGTGCGCGCGGCTGGCCCGCTGGCGCTGAGTGGAAATGATGGAAGCGCGGGTTCGGCGATCACGGCCGGTCCCGACACCGCCGTTGTTCGCCTGTCGAGTGGCGGCGAGGTGCATGTTTGTCCGGGAACAACCGTGTCGGTTACGCCGTCGCAGAGCCGGCATAACCTGATGTTTAGCATGAACACGGGCGCCCTGGAAGCGCACCTCGCTCTCGATGCTTCTTCGGATTCCGTCATGACGCCCGACTTCCGCATCCTTCTGGTGGGGCCGGGAGAATTTCACTATGCCATCAGTGCGGACAGTCAGGGCAACACCTGCGTGCGCGCGCTGCCCGGCAACACGGCCTCGGCGATTGTGACCGAGTTGCTCGGCGATCGCACTTATCAGGTTAAGGCAACCGATCAGCTTATGTTTCATTCCGGGCAACTCGACCGTGTGGATATGGCGGTGCCACTCGAGTGCGGATGTCCGCCGCTGCGGGATCCACCGCTGCGCGCGGCCAACGTTCTGCCGGCCAATGATCAGCCCATGCAGAGCCGCGCGCCGGGAGAACGCGGAGCGCTTCCGCCTGTGAACGCGAGTCCAGCGCCGGTTGCCGAGAAGGATCCTGCGGAAAGCACGCCTGCGAACGGTTTACAGGCAGCGATGCCGGCACCTGCCGCTCCACTTGACGCCTCGGTTGCGCCCAACGAGCTGCACGTGCAGGTAGAGGCGCCGTTTGTGTTCCACGCGAGCGGGCCTCCGCCGGCGCCGGTTGAGGAGGTGCGTGCGCTGCCATTGGATTCGCGTCTGCCGGCAGCCCCGGCTTTGGCAGCTCCGCTTCCTCCGCCTGCAAACGAGGCGGCGAAGCCGGGTGGCTCGGAAACTACATCGGCGAAGCACGCACCAGCGCGCGGGTTCTTCAGAAAAGTCGGCGGATTTTTTGCCGCGCTGTTTCGATGACCTGCTCCATGCCGGGGGAGCCGCGGCAAGCCGCGTCTCTACAGAAGAGTGCCCTTGTGTGCGGGGCGGACAGGCATATTTTGCTGCCTCGATTGCATCTATATTCTGCTTTGGGTGCATATCAATCGCGCGGTTCATAGCACACGCGAGGAGGAAACTATGCGAAGGCTGTGGATTCTTGTCTCCATATCGACTCTGCTGGCCAGCGCCGCCTGGGCGCAGGTTCCGACGAAGGGAAACGTGTTTTTCGGTTATTCCTATGACCGCACTTCTATCGTCTCCAACGACACCGCAAATCTGAATGGGTGGGATTTCACGCTAGAGGGGAAGTTCGCGCCGTGGATTGGACTGGTGGCCGATATCGACGGGCATTATGGTAACCACAATTTCGGCGGCACCAGCGCCGACATCGCCGCGCATAACGTTCTGTTCGGCCCGAGAGTGTCGGTGCAGGTCGAGCGCTTCCGCCCGTTCGCGGAGTTGTTGGTAGGCGCCGGTCACATCAGCCGGAGCAACGGAATCTCCGATTCGGATACTTCGTTCGTCAACGCAGTTGGCGGAGGCTTGGATTATCGAATCGCCGGGCCGATATCGTTTCGCGGACAGCTCGATTGGATCAACACTCGTTTTTATGGCCACGGGCAGAATGGCGCGCGTTTCTCAACTGGCATCGCGGTGCACTTCTAGAACCGTCGTGTCGAGATCCGGACGATCAAGCGCTACCATGTAATATGACCCGGTAATATTACCCCGCAATATGACTTCGCTGAATCTGCCGTTTACCCGGCTCAGCATGCGCCGCCGCTATGAATCGTGGTTCCTGCGCTTTGGCTTGGCGGACGGTTCGGGCGCGTGGTGGTTGCGGTATCTGCTGGCGAATCCCGCACGCCAAGGCTGCCCCGGCCTTCCGGGGGCTGCTCCGGTGCAAGTCTGGGCAACCTGGTTCCCGCGCGGCGGCCGACCTGAAACCTTCATCCAAGAGTTTCCGCTCGACGCGCTGCAACTGAGCGAGCGGCGCGGCCCGTTTTTTCTGGAAGCTGGTCCCAACCGTATCGAAGATTCCTGCTGCCGCGGAGTCCTGGAAGTCCGCGGACACCGGCTGTCATGGGATTTGCGTTACCGCTCCAATTTCGGGATTACGCTGAGCAACAAAGGCTGGATCGGCTTTTCCCGCACACCTCATTCCGACGCCGTTTTCTCCGGAGAAGTCCGGCTTGACGATCGAGTTTTCCGGGGCGATCCTCTCGGCTTCGGCGTCCAGGGCCACAACTGCGGCTTCCGCCATCGGTATTTCTGGACTTGGGCGCACGGCTGCTTTCCGCAGCCCGATGGCCGTCTCAGCACCTTCGAAGCTCTGGTTTATGAAATGCCTTTCGGACTTGTGTTTCGGACGGCCATCCTGTGGCACGAAGGCCGCTCCCACATTTTTCGCAAGCTGCGCGAGAGTTGCCGCGATCCCGAAGCGATGCGCTGGGTTTTTCAAACGGCCTCCGCGGCGGGATCCATCGAAGCGGAACTCGAGGGCGGCGGCTCGTCCTTGCATCGGCTTCCCTACGCCAAGACCGACTGCTCCGGTAGGTTCGAAGTGGCCAATAACAGTCTGGCGCGGGCGCGGCTCAAGCTGCGTTTGGGAAATCCAGCGCGCGCCGAAGAACTGGTGACCGACGGCGGCTCGGTTCTAGAGATGACCGGAGAGTGCTGACTCCTAGACAGCAAGCCGAGATTGCGACGGAGTCGCCCCGCGCTCGGCGCATTGTTCCAGGATCATGGGTACTTCAAAGAGCGCCCGATTGGAGTATTCATTGGCCTTCCGGCGAAATTCATCGTAAGTCGCGCTCTGCAGCAGGCGCTGAACGGCGGGGGCAATTTGTTTGAAGGTCGGCACCACGATCCCGTAGCCATTCTCCGTCACCCATTCTGCGTTGTAGCGCTCTTGCGGCAGAGTTGTGGAATTGCATTCCACAATCACGGGCAAGTGGAACTGCAGGGCCTCGCTGATCGAGCCAGGGCCTGGCTTCCCGATGAAGAAGTCGGACAGGGCCATGTAGTATTCAACGTTCTGGGCAAATCCGACTACGGCGACGGGCTTTCTGGTGGGCAGCTTCTTGAGTTCGGCGGCGAGCTTTTGGTTGTGTCCACAGATCAGAATTAGCTGAACGCCGCTGCCGCCATCGTTGAGTTTCCTGGCGATGTCGACCATCACCTGAGAGCCGTGGCCTCCGAACAGGACAATGCCAGTTGGACAACCGGGTTCCAGGCCGAGCCGTATCCTTTCCGCGACGCGATCGACGGTGGCCTTCTCGTAGAACCTGGGCTTAAGAATCATCCCCGAGGTTTGGAAGATATGGTCGGCGGAGTGGCCGATCGTCAAGGCTTGCTGCCGGGCGCGTTCGGTGCCAACGATGACGTATTCCGACTCGCGCTCAATCCAGAAGTGCGGCGGGTAATCGGCAAGATCCGTTATCAGAGTTACAAATGGCGTCCTTGCGTCATCTTTGCGAAGGCTGTCGGCGATCTCGCGGTTAAAGTGCGGGATCACGGAGAGCACGAGATCCGCGGGATGTTGCGCCCAGTAAGCGCGGAGCGCCTTCACAATCGGCGAATGGTAGGCGCGGATGGTCCCCTGCAGAACGACCAGGAGTTGCGGCGTGAAGCGCGTCCAGCCTTTGCGCAGGATCAAGTTGTAGGTGTCCTGAATGCGCAGGCCGGTGGCGCGGCGAATCAGGTCGAGGGGATCGAGCAATTCCTGAATGTCGAGGAGACTGACGTCCCAGGGATTTTCTTGCTTGGAAAGAGTGTCTTGGAGAGCGTCCGCTGCGCTTTGATGTCCTCCGCCGGCGTGGTGAAAAACGATAATCAGTTTACGCAAGATTTAGCGTGCCTCGTTTGTGCAAACGAATTTTCTCACAGAGCATGTGGGCGCTGGGACCAACATCAGGTGGCCACACCCTCGTATTCGCCATCTTCCACGAATGCCGCCTCGTCGCCGAATTCGGCAGGTCCGGCATCGGCGAGGCTTCGTTCTGCGGCGGGATGGGGCTCGTCAGGCCGCTCAGCGTATTCATGGATCTGGACTCCCTCTTCGCCAACGGTGATATAGGTAGGCTGCTGGTCAATCCAGGCTCCACAATTGAAATAATCGATTCCGTGCTCGCTGTCGTGCTGGTGCAGGGCGGCATGAGTGTGGCCGCAGAAAATGCGCGCCGCTTGATGGTGGCGGGCATGGGCCAGTGCGCCGTGGGCAACCTTCTCCGACAAGCGCTGCCAGCGTGTGCCCAGCCGGTCGAGGAAACGCGTCACGGTTTTGTTTTTCGAATCCCACTTCTGCATTTGCAGATAGAGCAGCGTCCCGATCAGATAGCTGACGTGGACATTGCTCACCACGAAGCCGTCGTACTGGTGACCATGCACGGCGATGTGGCGCAAGCCCCGATATTCCCATTGATATTCCTGGTACACGCGGATGCCGACTAAATGGGACATGATTGGGGCCAAGCCGTGGTCGTGGTTGCCTTCGACCCAGACTACTTCGACGTGGCGCTTGGGATTCGAGAGCTTACGAATGTAGCCGAGAAATTTCCAGTGCTCTTTCTTCAGGCGTCCGAAATTGAGGTCGGCGAAAATATCGCCGAGCAGGATGAGGCGGCGATATTGATTTTCCTGGAGAACGCGCAAGGCTTCGCGCGCGCGGCTCATGTCCGCACCCAGGTGCAGATCCGAAAGGATCAGCGTGTCATATGTGACCTGCGGCGCCACACTTAGATTGTGGCCGACGAGTGTTACGAGGTGATGAATTGGGAACGTGGTGACGGCTAGAGGCAATCAGTCAGTAACCCAGCGTCAGCACCGGCCCAACGGCCGCGGATGGCTTGCCCTGCGCTGCTTTTCGCCGGATCTTTTCGTCGGACTGGGCTCAGTGCGTCGGGGGAACGTATTCGGCTGGACGCGCCGCTCCCTCACCGAAGAAGAACTGCTCCATCTGCTTCACGATGACTTCCTGATCCTGCTTGCGCGCCGGATTCAGGCGATATTCGTTGAGCAGCATTTTGCAGTGTTCCATCCACTGGCCCCACGCCTGTTGCGAGATCTGCTCGTAGATCTTTTTTCCCAAGTCGCCGTCGAACGGAGGCTCGGCGAGCCCAGGTAATTGCTGTTTCAATTTTGCGCAGAAGACTTTGTGATCGGACATAGATTTCTTCTGAAATTATCGCACAGACATTGCGCGTTCACCGGTTTCTGACGGGAAGGTTCCGTGGTTCTGGCGAAATTCCGCATGCGGCCGCCTGGACACGCCAAGCACGCGCCTGACCAAAATCGCTCGGTGCAGTGAGATTTTCATTGACAAATTACATACGAGTGGCAATATCTTGTGGTAGGACAGCTACTCATACAAGAAGTTGAGTAGCCCGGGCATCAAGGTGCCCTGTCGAGAACCTTGGGAGAACAAATCGTTCAAACGGAGGAAACACTTCATGGCAACCAAGAAGAAAGCCGCCAAGAAAAAGAAACACTAAGCGGACGGATGCTCGTTCAGAATTCCCCCAAAGCCTCTCCGGAGAAGCACCTCTTGAGAGGCTTTTCCTTTTGCGGTTGCGGCACAGCGTTTCCGAGCCGATTCGCGGAAATCCGGCGGGCAGCGGACAATCCGAATTTTTCTGGGCGTACTTTGGGGGTTGTCCCGTGGCGCGGCTCGTGCTAGAAACGCATATACAGGAGCACGGAAGCGGCCTCCATGACCCTCCGAAAGAAAACATCGAAAAAAGCGGCACGCAACGCCGAAATCATCATTCCGGACAAGCTCTATTTCCGCATTGGTGAAGTCGCCGGCTTGTGCCGCCTGCCGGCTTACGTGCTTCGGTTCTGGGAAACCGAATTTCCGCAGTTGAAGCCCGTCAAGAGCAGCACCGGGCAGCGTATGTATCGGAAACGCGATGTGGAGTCGGTAGTCCGGATCAAGAAACTGCTTTATGAAGACGGGTTCACGATCGCGGGCGCCCGGGTTCAGTTGCGCGAGGAAACCAAGTCCGATCGGCACCAGACCGCGCTTCCGTTTCCCGGGAAACCATCTGCGAGTGTGGCGCACTTGCGGAATGAACTGCAGCAGATCCTGCACATTCTTTCCGCGCGCCACTAGCCGGTCAAGACTTTCCGTAGAGTCGCGGCTTGCCGCGTCTCTGCAGCCCGAATCAGTCGGCAGCGCTGCGGTGAACGCTGTGCACTTCACTGAGGAAATCGACCTGCGGCGCGCCTTTGACGCCCGCGCTCGCCATTTTGGCTTTGAGTTCCTCGGAAGCTACGAAGGCGCGCGCCTTCTCCAGACTCTCCCATTCGAAGAAAAGAGTGAGGTGGTTGACGCTTCCAGCGCTGCGGAAGATATGGCAACTGCGCTCGCCGCTCTTGCGCCGCCAGTCGAAGGCGGAATCGAAGGCCGCTTTCCAGGCCGTATAGTCGGCGACTTCGTGGTGGATGAGAACGTTGATCATGATGGCGGGAGCCCTCCTTAGTTACCTTAAAAACGTTGCTCCAAACGCTAAAAAAATGCAAGGGCAGGGATCACAGGGGAATGAACGCACGCCCAAAGGAAATGGTCGGGACGGCGAGATTTGAACTCGCGACCCCTTGCACCCCAAGCAAGTGCGCTACCAGGCTGCGCTACGTCCCGGCATTTACGCGGTTTTCCTCCCAAATTGAGCACTTGCCTTGGGAGGGCAAACATGGGCGGCTTTGCACAGTTCATCCGCGAACGTCAGTACCTCACGAACGTCTCACCCGCAACGCTGGAATGGTATAAGCACAGTCTCAAATGGCTCCGCACGGAATCACCCTCGGACGCCGAGCTGAAAGACACCGTGGTCCGAATGCGCGAGAAAGGGCGGAAGGCAACCGGGTGCAACTCGGTAATCCGCGCCATCAATGCCTATCTCCACTGGAGCAGTGCGGGGGACCGGAAATGCGGTCCAGGCTGCCAGCACTTGCGCATCTCACAGCTCAAAGAGCCTCAACTGATTCTCCCCACATTGACAGCGCAGCAAGTGGCCCTACTGATCCACTGGAAGCCAAAGAATTTCTATCAGCGGCGGCTGCATCTGCTCATGCTTTTGTTGCTGGACACCGGATGCCGAATCAGTGAGGCCCTTAGTCTCCGTGTGAGTGAGATTGACTTGGACAACCTGCTCATCACACTGGACGGCAAAGGACGCAAGCAGCGAGTGGTCCCGTTTTCCTTTGAGCTAAAGAGAGCATTGTTCCGCTTCATCAGGGATTGCGCTCGCAAACCTGACAGGCTCTTGCTTGCCAGCCGAAGCGAGACGAAGTTAGGCCGAAGGGTCATGCTCCGGGACGTGAAACTGCTTTGTGGCCGCTTAGGGTTTGACCCTCCAGGGCGCACGCTGCACGCCTTCCGGCATACGTTCGCGGTGAACTATCTGAGGCGCGGTGGGTCCGTGTTCCATCTGCAAAAGGTCTTGGGTCATTCCACGCTGGAAATGACGCGGCGTTATGCCAACTTGGTGACCACTGACTTGCAGGCGGTCCATGAGAAAATTTCGTTGCTCCAGGATGCCGCGTAATCGCGCAGCGCAAGCTCACAGCGCGTTCTCAATCGGAGCCTGTGGGGTATGGCTCCCCTTTTTGCAGCCCGTCTCAAGTCATTTAAACGCCATTTTCTGCGTTTTGCTACAGTGTAAAAATTACACGTTTTCGGAAATTGTTCATGTACGTAAAGAAACCACTATGCGTGCTTCCTTGGCGGTCAGTGCCAGACATTTTACCCGCCCCAGGGTGTCTTTGTTATCAGCAACATACAGTCTTGTTCATTCGCCTTCTGTTCACATCGAACAGTCGTAGCATCTCACGCGGTGGGCAGCAGTGGCAGGCGATAATATCGTTCCACTCGGCTGGATGCCCGAACACCACAGTGGGCTTGATACGCTCGGTATGGTGGAGTGCAACGCCTTCCAAGGAAAGGGCCTGCCCCACGGCTAAATCCTCCGGGCCAACGGTGAACAGCTCGGGGTGTGCCAGCACCGCATTCATGCCCCTGCGATTGAGCGAGTAGCAACCGCCTTGTGGGTAGCGGTCGCCGTGGGGCGCACGCACGTGACACAGGCAATCGTGCTTGGCGAACTCGGCAATGTAGGCAGGCAACGGCAGCAAGAACGTATCGTCATCCACCTTAACCAGCACGTCATAACCACACGCGGATGCATACCGCACGGCTGCAAACGTCTTCTGTGGCAGTTCCGCGTAGCTGCATGGGTCATCGGCAAACAGGGCGTCAACGTCATTGGAAACCAAGGTCAGCCAGGTGTCAGAGACGGCCTTGCGCCGCTCGGCATACTTGGGGCAGGTGAAGATGGCGATAAGGGTTTTCATGTTGGCAACCACTCACGTAATCAATTCTCTTCACGCCAGTCCCCTGCCTCCTACGAAGAACTTGTTCGTAGTAGGTGGTAGTAGCAGACGGCAACTATTCTTTTCTTATATAGGGCTGCTGCCGGTTTTCAACCCGCCAATCCCCAACTCCAGGCGTTTCAGCCTGACCCATTCCTTACTGCGGTCAATTCCGGCATCTTCTAACAGCTTGGCCATTTTGACGTTGGAAAGCTTGGGATTGGCTTTCAGCATCAACACCGCCGCATCGTCTTTGCCGTCTTTGTTCGCAGTGTTACCCAGCTTCACTTTCGCGTTGTCACTACCATCCACATACGACATGAGACACGTCTCCCTGTCGGTCACAACTTCAAACGACGCTGGATTGGCCTCAAAATCCCGCTGCTTGACGAATTTTACAAGCGATGCCGACTCGTAATCATGGTCCGGGTCTTGTGTGCGCATACCTATCGCCGCCGATACGAATGCAACCAGCTCACCACTGCCACGAGCACAGTTTTCCAGAGTGATGTCACTGGCCGTGGCTGAACTTTTGGTCGAGTGGTGTAAAACGATAACCGCAGCCGCGCCATTCCGAATAAGCGAAAATGCACTATTAGCCAGCACCTTCATGGCCGCTGAGTCGTTTTCATTGCCCTCGGCATACCTGATGAGCGTGTCAATGATGACAACAGCACCCCCTATCTCATCCGGGCTTAGGTCACACAGTGTGGGAGGGTTTTGCATGTTCATCGTCGTAAAGAACAATGCCTTACCTACGTAGCCCCGCAACCCAGCTTTTTTTGCCCGGTCAACGAACGAGATAAGGCCGTTCTCCGGCCCGAGATAGAGCACGCGGGAAGGACGTTGCAGCACCTTGAACTTGCCAAACAGCGGATTGCCTGTGAGAAGTGACCAAACAAGGTTCAGCGCAAACAAGGTTTTCTTCTGACCCACAAAGGCGGCAATCATCAGGATGGCTTGCAACTGGAGAACGCCCTCAATGAGAAATTGGGGTGGTTTGGTCGCGTCGAATTCGGCTAAGGTGTGGTAGTGCGTCCGCCAATCCACGGCCTTCATAGCCTCGGCTAGCTCGGCGTCACTCACCGGGAGAACGCCTCCAATGGTCGCCTGTGCCGTGCTCGGCTCCAGGAAGGCAAATTTCTTATCGGGGAAGCGGGCTTGCAACTCGGCTCTAAATTCTTTCCAGGTCTTGTCCGCACAGCGGTGCTTGCAATCGAAGCCATAGCCCGTGCCTTCCGTGTAGACAATGCAGGTTGACGTTCCCGCATTGGCGTTTTCGTGCTCGTTCGCCCACGGGCACTCGATGGGCCTGTACCAGCTCTTGCCCTTATTGAACCAATCGCCCGTGGTCGGTACTTCGTATGTCTCCAGGAAGCGGTCAAGTAACGCCGTCTGCCGCGTGGTCTCCGCGTCCATCTTGTGTGTGTCCGTGGCCTTGGGTGCCCCGTACAGCTCACACAGCCGGTCAAGTAGCACGTCCGGCAGAGCGGGAATGGTCCGCCACTCCACGCCGTAGGGCTTGCCGGTCTTCGGGTGGATGCTGCCGGGGCCTACTACCAGAGCGCGGTGCTGCTTGAGCTCAAAGAGGGTGTCCGTGGTCTTGCGGCTCTTCGGGGCCATGTTCCCGGCTTTCTTCGTTCGCATGGTCTGCCGGAAGATGTAGTAAGCTCGGTCGGGCCTTCCGCTGCTCACCCGCGTTGTGTCCCATACTTCCGGGTCAAGGTCCGCGCACAGTTCTTTTAGCTCCGTCTCCGAGTCCGTCTCCAGAAAGCAGAAAATTTCATCCGGGCTGATACCCACATTGGCGTGCGGGTTTTCCTTGTCCCACAGCTCCAGGGCCGCCCGGTCTGTTGTGGCCGCATCGAAGTGGTCACCCCATGACATCTTGACCGGCCTTTTTTCAGCGGGGATGAGCGGGAAGACACGGAAGCCACGCTCGGCAAGCGGCAGCGCGATTTCCAGAAAGCTCATTGGGCCTCTTTTACTGACTGTGCTGGTTTCTTGGCTTGCCACAGAGGTAACTGTGCGGGCGCGGCGGGTGCCTTGGGCGCAAATTCCGGCACCCAATGAACAATCACGTTTCGCTCCGTCCGCGCATCCCATCGGACCGTGTAGTGTGGAATGCCATCAGGGAATCGCTTCGTTGGTTTGCCGTGACCAATCATCTCTCGCACCAAATCACCACGCCGAACCAACTCAGCGAATCGTGGAGAAACCCCGTTGTATTTGTGGTCCGCAATTAGCCGTTCGGCTTCATTGATAGTGATACCAACCTGCCCCGCCTCTCGGGCAAGGGCAATAATCCGTCCGCGCAGCCTGGCCGCGAGTTCGCCCACTTGCGCGGCTGATTCGTGGCTGGTTTCCGGGTCGGAATTTCGGACTGGCATTCGGTCAATCATGGTAGTGACTCCATTTCTCCGGGCAAGTGAACCCGGTAACCCTCAGGTTCCGCAACCGCTTCAACCGCGATCTTCCGGCATCCCGAGGTAAACGCACCGTGAGCAGGCCCGCGTGTCCACATTCTTGGCAACCGCCGTGAGGCGAGCACACTACAGACCGATTCGCAAGCGAACTCCAGCGGGGTACATTGGGCGTCCCTTGCGGCCTCGGTTAATTCGTTAACCAATTCGTCCGGCAGTGCCAGCTCAAACGTCATCACGCCTCCCCCAAAAAAAAAATAAGTAGGGGTTGCCGTTCCCCATTCTCCCTACGGACAACGGCAACGCCCCGTTCCAGCGGTTTTCAGGACCGGTACGCTGGAGACCTCTGCCAGGGTTCCATTCACGGCATGAAATGGGAGGACACAACCCCCCTGCGAGGACCGTGAACAGCCGTCTGGACGCCGGTTATGAATTTCCCTCGCAAATTTGCCCCGCGTTACCGCGTAGGCAAAGTTAAAGGGCTGCTCCCCACAGCCCCGAAGTTGGTTACGAGCCGGACGCATCCAGGTTGCCGTACACCACGGGCTGGAACACAGGCGGCGCAAAGAATTTCCAATCCGCGAACTGATAGCTCGTGACGCCGATCAGACCTTTCTCCGCGTAAAGCTCAAGCAAGGTCTGGACGTACAGCGGAGTCCGTGAACGGCAGCAGCTCACGCTGAAATCGCCGTAGTAAACGCGGTCGCAGTCCGGGTGGACAACGTAGGGCTTGCCAAGGACGGTGTCCGTCGCGTCATCAAACAGCGGACGCCCATAGGTATCGCGGGCATTCTTGGTTTTCTGGAGGTCCGAAGGACTCAGCAGATAGCGATTGTTGGGGCTGTTCTGCCAGAAGTAGCCTTGTGCGTACTTCAGGCGGGACATGAACGAATAGGCGTCAGCCGGTGAATCGCCGCCGCTGTCCACACGAGCATTGCCGTTGGCAAACATGGCCGCCTTGAAGGCTGTCATGAAATCCGTGTTCTGACTCTGAATCTGACCGAGTGCCAGCGCACGCAGAACGCTCGCCACGATTGGCACGGCAAGGTTCATCCGTGATTCAATCGAATACTTAGTGAGGTTCTGGTACCGGGTGCCCGCCAACGTCACGGTTGCGTAAGTCGGAGGCGTGCTGTCAGACGGTGCCGCACCTTCAACGAACGTGGCCGCAGCCGGAGCAGCGGTCTGCATCGTGACAACCAACGGTTGGGTATTGTCCCGCGCGAAGTCCAGAACACCGAGGCGTCCGGGGATGTCAAAATCATTGATGCCCTGGATAATCGAGGGCACCACGTCTGTGGGGATGGCCGCAGCCGCACCAGAAATAGGCGATTGCTGAATCTGGAGGGGCGTGTCAGTTGCCATCACGCCGGTGCGAAGGAAACCATCCAGGGCCTTGATAGTGGCCGCTTTCCGGTCGGTATCGGTCGGGGCGATAGGGCGGTGGATGATTGGCTGCGTTGTGCCCTTGTCAAACGACTCCAGCACAGCGTAACGGGATTCGAGACTGCCAAGCCGCTCACCCTCTGCTTTCAGGTCAGACAGCATCTGTGTTTCTTCGGTGGACAGTTCACGGCTGGACGTGCGGCCCAATAGGTCTTCGACCTTGGCCCGGCAGGTCTGCCGTAGGGTGCGAATTTCTTGTAACGTCATAACTGATAACTCCATGCGTTTAAGGTGCGCCCACCAATTTGTTTTTCCGCCGTAAGCCGGGCCAGCCGGTGATTGGCGAAAACGCGGGGTCAACCCGCAATCAAAAATCGTGTGAGCAGTTCCACGCCGTCAGCGTCCGGCTCGGCAAGTCGCGCCTGACAGTAGGCGGCGCACTGTGCCGGGGTCATGCCGGTCTTGGCCACAAGGAACGTGGGCAGCAATCGCCCGTAAATCTCGCCCGGTTCTTTGCCGTCTGCGAGCAGTTTTGTTTCGTGCTGTACGCAGTTTGTGGCGAGCTGATGGGCGAGACGGGCACCCGAGCCTTGAGCGGGCTTGAGGTTGGTCCCGCTGCCGAGGTTCAACGGTGAAAGCGGTTCGTCCAGACCGGGCAACGTGGGCAATTTTTCCATGACTCTCGCTTCGTTGCGCGTGAGGAAACCGGCTTGGATTCCAGCCGCGTGGGCCGCGTATCGTGTCTGAAGGTCAGCACGCATCAGTGAATCCAGGTCATGCTTGAAGAAAAATTCCCCGGCTTCGCTCGGTGCGAGCAGGTCACGATTCAGGGATTGCTCAATGCGGGTGCACCAAGGCTGCAATGTATGCTTTGTGTAGGAAAGGAAAAATTGCTCCGCACTGGCAAAGGTCGCAGTCTTGCCCTTCGAAATCCCCAGGAGCACATCCGGGATTCTGAAAATTCGTGCGATGTCTTGGAGTTGGAATTCGCGGGCCTCAATGTACTGTGATTCCTGTGCGGTCAGACCAATCCGGTTAGCCGTGAGGCCGCCTTCCAGTAACAGGGGCATGAAAGCGTTCTCGGACCCACTGTGACGCCGCATGAACGCTTCGCGCAATTGTTTCTTGCCTTCGGCGTCCATTGTTACATCGGGCGGCGTGGAGATAGTCAGGTCTGTTTGCACGCCTTGCGAGAAGAGGCGTGCGCCTTGCTCTTCGGCGGCCATCAGCATCCCGATGGCTTCGCGGGCGAGCAGGATAAGGGACTGTCCCTGGAGTGTACCAGCCGGTGTGAGCATTCTGTTTAGCCAGAGGTCATCACCTATCAAAATTCTTTGGCCGATGCGGGGGTCCGCGTACCGCCAGAATGTTGGTATCGGTTCCGGGATGTAGAGGTCCAGCGGGTTAACCCAGACCATCCGGCCCGCGCTCAACGGCCACAAGGCGGAGATGCCATCGGGACCGATTACCTTTTCGGCAAAGGACATGCCGTAGGAAAGAATGTCGAGAATCATTGACTCCCGCATCTCCATAGAGGTCTGCCAGGGGTTGGGCGCATCGTGTAACAGGGCGAACAGTGGATGGTCGATTGCAAGCTGTGCGCCTGTGGGCGTTCGCCGGTAAAGGTTTAGAGGCAATGCGCTAAGGTCTTCGCTGAGGATTCTCATGCACGTAAGCACGATGCCGCAACGCTGGGCCTTCGTGGGGGTGACAAGCTGGCCACTAACTGACCGCACGCCGCCAAACGAATCCATCAAGGTGGCGAGATTGTAAGGTGCGCCGCTCGGGGTCAATGCTTTCTTGCCCGGCTCGGGCATGGGGTCAGGAAGGTTCAGGGAGATTAGGGACATGATTAGATGGTCACTCGCTTTCGGAGAGAGTCACGCTGCGCAATGGCAGCTTTGAGTTCGGTCATCCGGGCAAGCAGGGCGTCGAACCTGCACTGCTCCGCCACGGTCATGGTTCTGCCGTCAATGACAGCTTGGTCCAGCAGCTCGTTTGCTTCCTTGTGTGCCTTGCGGCATTGAAAATTCAATTCAAGTAGTGTCAAAACGCACCTCCAGAAATGAAATCCACCATGCCAGATGCCAGCGCATCCCGTGAGCTGAGCATCCGGCCCCCGCCGTAATTGCCAGTGGCAGACACGCGGGCACCACGGCCACGTCGAATTGCGCCTAAGAAATCCGAGTACCACGCATTCACGCCCACTTGCATGTGTGCCTTGGCGTCATCAGACAGCGGCACGAACGGTGCGCGTTCTGTCTTGTGCTCCCCGGCAGTCACGGCGGTGACTTTGACCCCGGCGTTATCCAGGGCCTTGGAAATGTCCGCGTGCAGGTCCAGGACGCCCACGCTGCCCACTTCGCCGGACGGCGTAAGGCTGATGGTGCTGGCCTGTGAGGCAAGCCAATAGGCTGCGGACGCGGCAATGCCGGTCACAAACGCCCTGACGGGCTTCTGTTTGCCCGCCGCGCGTATCACGTCCGCCGTCTCGGGCAGGCCGAGCACGGAACCTCCGGGCGAATCCACAAAGAGGTCAATCGTCTTGACCGATGGGTCCGCAAGACCGCGCCTCACGCTCGCTCGGATGGCCGTGTAATCGGTATCGGCGAACCAATCGTTCTGACCGAGCACGCCGAAGACGGCAACCTGCCCGGCTGCCAGCGTTTGTGTGCGGGGCGGTGACACGCGGGCTTCAGGTCCGGCCAGCAGTTGTGAAACGTAGGATTCGAGGACTGCAAAATAGGGAGATTTGAAAGTGGGTTGCATTTAGTTAAACTCCGTTTCGATGGTGAGCATTTGAACGAACTGCCGGGTAACCAACTGACCGTCTGTTAGCGCGGTCAGATCGTCCCGTAGCTTCACAAGAAAATCGTGCTGGTAAGTGGCGGGCCATCCGGCCTCATGCATCAGCTCACGGCATCGGCTGATAAGCTCGGTGATTGGCTCCAGATTGATGGTGTGGTCTTCAATCTCACGGATTATCGAAACCCACTCACGGGCAATCAGGCCCTCCAGGGTGTTTTCGGGGTAAACGTCAATTGATACCGGCGGAATCACAGCTTGGCTCCCTTCTGTTCGTGCGGAATCAGGGCAAGAATCTCGGATTCCCACACCCGCGTAAGCCGCCCGATCTTGACGCGGTGCAGTTTGCCAATCGACCACCACCCACGAATCGTGCTGGCCCGGACACCGAGTAGCTCAGCGGCGGATTCCGCGTCAAGCAGCCGGTCGGCCCTTTGTGGCGTCCTCATGTTGGCTCCCCTTTCCCGTTAACCGCTAACGAAGCCGGTTAAAGAACCACTTTAAGCTGGACAGGCTGATAGGGCGAGTGGTATGTTACTTACGTATGAATGCGATTATCCGTAAGAACGAGATTTTGCCGCCTCACCTGGACCCGGAGCGTTTTGCGGCTATCTTTTGGCACATCCGGGAACACCCTGGAACTCCACAATCAAAGCGGGTTGAATGGGTTCTTGAGTTGCTCAGCAGTCTCCGGGATGTGCGCAGGCTGAGAGATCGCGTGAGCAAATTGGAGCAGATGCAGATTCTCACCCGATTGCGTAATGCCCTACGCGCCTATAGATGGGTTACGCAAATCTCGCCCACAAGCAAAGGCTTTCATGCAAGCCTACGGACGGCGGACATTGGACTGTCAGGGGAAGACGCTTGGGAATACGAGGCCATCGGCATTCTGCTGGACATAGTGCCTTACCTTGGCGGTAAACGGCCACGCATACGCCGCTGTGCTGATGCTGCGTGCAATGAGTGGTTTTTCGCGGCTAAGCGGGAAGACCAGCAATTCTGTAGTGGGAATTGCAGGCAACATCATTACGACAATCACCCTACGATGCGGGCAAGAAAAAAACGCTACATGCGCGGGTATCGTGAACTGACAGCGCGGCGGCTGTTCCGGTGAGCATGAGAGAGAGATGTTGCAGTCAACTCCTGTGGCTCCGGGCGGCCTTGCTTTCTGATGTTCGGGCCGTACAATGTCCTAAGTATGTTCACTGACCTTTACGGCTATTCCTTCAAAGCGGAGATGTGGACCCGCGCCTTGGCGCAGATGGACAAAACGCTTCCGTCTTATCGGGAAGCCAAGCTCCATCTTGCGAATCTGGAACGATTGATTAGACGTTTCGAGCGTGAAGTTCCGGTTGAACTGCTGGACACTATGCCGGTGAAGCAACTCCGCAAAAAACGAGGCCAATACAAACAGCGAGTGGCTCAGCAGGATAAGCGAGTGGACAAAAGTCTCCGCGCACTCATCGAAGAATCAGCGTTGCGGGAATTACAACTGGATGGACAGAAATATAAGCGTCTGGTGCGGGGTCATGTGCAGAAACGTGTGGCCGATCTCAATCGCCAAATGAATCAAATCGCCAAGAAGACCCTCCGGCTCCAATACCGTGCCGTGGCGCGGGTGCTCAGCGGTAAATGAACGGTCAAAAATCCTTGCGCTGATTGACCCCTTGCCTTAGTATTTCGGCTCGGAGAGAAATCCGCGAAAGTGCTTTAGGTTTAAATGGTCGGGACGGCGAGATTTGAACTCGCGACCCCTTGCACCCCAAGCAAGTGCGCTACCAGGCTGCGCTACGTCCCGATGGAATCCGCTGCCGAGGATGACGATGACAGCGTGGGGTCGACTTTCCGATTCTACACCCGTCGGCAGGCGCGATGAAGTCCCACTCATCGCAAAGTGCGCGATGAGTGGGGCACCCGACACTCCTCTGTCACAAACGGAGGGTGACGAGTATCACCTCAAGGCGACCGTTCCTCGCGGCAACATGATTGCGTGGCGATCTTAGTCGTGGGCGGAGCGGGCTACATTGGCAGTCATGCGGCGCGCGCGCTGCGACGTTCGGGTTATGAGGCCGTGATTTACGACAATCTCTCCACCGGCTTTCGGCGACTGGCGCAAGGCTTTGAGTTGGTGGAAGGCGACATTGCCGACGAAGTCAGGCTCCGGCCAGTGCTCGCGCGCGTCAAGGCGGTCATGCACTTTGCCGCCCACGCCTACGTGGGAGAGTCGGTCGAGAATCCGCGCAAGTATTTCCGAAACAACGTTCTCGGGGCGCTCAGCCTGCTGAACTCCGCGCTGGACAGCGGGATCCGCCGCTTCGTGTTTTCCTCCAGTTGCGCCGTGTACGGCGTCCCCGGGCAAATTCCTATTACCGAGCAGACAGCGCGCGAGCCGGCCAATCCCTATGGCGCATCGAAACTTTTTTTCGAAAACGCGCTCGAAGCTTATGGCCGCGCTTACGGGTTACGCTCGGTGAGCCTCCGCTATTTCAACGCCGCGGGAGCCGAAGACAGCGAAAACGACAGCGGCGAGATGCACCACCCGGAAACTCACCTGATTCCATTGGCGCTGGGCGCCTGCGCTGAAAATGGACCGGAGTTGCAAGTCTACGGAGCCGACTACCCGACTCTGGACGGCACCTGCGTCCGCGACTACATTCACGTGAACGATCTCGCCGATGCGCACGTGCGGGCGTTGCAATATCTCGAATCGCAGCCCGAAGAGAAAAGCAGGGACGAAAAAAGCGGCGACTCGCTGGCAATCAATCTGGGAACAGGCCGGGGGCATTCGGTTCTCGAAATCATTCAAGCGGTGGAAAGTGCTACGGGACGTCCGGTTCGGAGAACGATCGGACCGCGGCGGCCGGGCGATCCTCCGGTTCTGGTGGCCGATCCGGCGAAGGCTCAAAGAGTGCTGGGATGGGCCGCCCAGCGCAATCTTGCCGATGTCGTGTCGAGTGCGTGGAACTGGATGCGGAAAAACTCACAACGCTATGCGGCCTAGGCCAATTGCAGACGACTGAGTTCGATCCGATCGGCAAACGCGCGGGCTTCCCAAATTACAAATCACCAATTACAAATTCTTCCCCATCTCCTGCCGGATCCGCTCCCAGGTTCGGTCCAGCGCTTCCGGCATCACCCTGGTTTCGCCGATGACGCTGACGAAATTGGCGTCGGCGACCCAGCGCGGCAGAATGTGCATGTGGATGTGTCCGGCCACGCCGGCGCCCGCGGCTTTTCCTATGTTCATGCCGAGATTGATGCCGTCGGGCCGATAGAGAGCGCGCAGAACCGTCTCCATCCGCTGGGTCAGAGCCATCATCTCCTGGGCGGCATCGGTGGGAAGCTTCTGCAACTCGTCCAGATGTGCGTAGGGCACGACCATGACATGCCCGTTGGTGTAGGGATAGGTATTGAGAATGACGTAGCAATGCGCCGCGCGATGGACGATGAAGGAACTTTGGTCGTTTTCTTGGGGAGCTTGGCAAAAGATGCAATCCGGCTGCTGGTCGGCGCCAGTGACATAGGCGTAACGCCACGGAGTCCAGAGATAGTCCATGGGGGCAGGGTAGCAGAAGCGGCCAGCGCCGGGCCAACGGCTGGCGTCCGCCTAGTAAAACCCCCAACTCTAGCAAACTACGGAGCGGATTCTGATGGGCATGCGCGTGATCTGTTTTCCAGGGAAATTCTGACTAAGCGCCCACAAAAAGCGCCTGTGTGGCGAGTTGAAAGGGCATGGCCTCCGCTGAGGCCATGCCCTTTCAAAGTTAGCTAATCGGAGTTTTCCTAGCGTATCCCCGCATGAACGAGATCGTGCTCGGGAGTCTCCTCGTAGGCATGTTCGCCGTGGATGGATTCATCGAGGCCGATTTCCTCGCTCATCTCGTCGACCTTCACCGTCGTGAACATATCGATGATGCGTAACATCGCGTAGGTAAACACGAACGCCCATACCGACGAGAACGTCACCGCCACGACCTGCTTCAGCAGGAACGTCGGATCGCCATAGAGCAGCCCATTCGCGCCGTCGGGATTAAATTGCTTGTTGGCGAAGATTCCGAGCATGACGATGCCGAGGAAGCCTCCTACCCCGTGAACTCCCCAAACATCCAGCGCATCATCCCACTGCAGCTTGTTTTTCATCTCCACCGCGTAGTAGCAAACGACTCCAGAAACACAGCCGATGATGACCGCTGTCGTCGGAGAAACATATCCGGCCGCGGGAGTGACGGTCGCCAGTCCGGCAACCGCTCCTGTCAGCAATCCGAGGAACTTGGGCTTCTTTTCGTTGAACCATGCCACCAACAACCAGGCAACCGCCGCGAACGAGGCGGCCACATCGGTATTGAGAAATGCGGTAGCGGTTACCGAATCGACCCGCATTTCGCTGCCCGCGTTAAAGCCGTACCAGCCGAACCACAGCAGTCCCGTGCCCAACGCAACCAGCGGGATACTGTGCGGGCCGCGGTCCGCCGTGTGCCGCTTCCCCACGTACAGCACCGACGCCAAGGCGGCAACACCCGCGATGTTGTGTACCACAATGCCGCCCGCGAAATCTTTCACGCCCCATTGCTGCAGGAAACCTCCGCCCCAAACCATGTGAACGAAGGGAAAATATACGAAGGTCAGCCAGCCGGTCAGGAACAGCATGTACGCCTTGAACGTGACCCGGTTGGTGAACGCGCCCGAGATGAGTGCGGGAGTAATAATGGCGAACATCATCTGATAGGCGATGAACACAAACGCCGGAATGGTGTCATTCGGCGACGGGGTAGTGAGATTGACCCCGCGCAGAAATGCAAGGTGGAAGTTGCCGATGACCCCGTGCCAGTCGCCGCTGAAACACAGCGAATAGCCGTATAGGTACCAGATCACCGTCGTCCAGCCCATCGAGACAAAACTCTGAATCATGATGGCGAGCACGTTCTTCCGCCCGACCAGGCCGCCGTAGAAAAACGCGAGGCCGGGTGTCATCAGCATGACCAGGCTGGTGCATAAAATCATGAACCCTGTATTCCCAGTATCGAGATGCAGCATAGGAATTTCTCCGAACCACAAAGTTAGAAGCGATGAGGATCCGCTGTCGAAGTCCCCAATCACAACCCTCCCCAACGTCATACGTCGATGGCGCGCGGATAACCGTCACTGTGCCGCATTCCTTGCCGACCACAAGCATAAGAGAGGGGTTTGGACGTGCTGCCGAGCTGGAACAGAAGGAAATGCCAGCGCTCTCCGGCGGCACGCTGACTTGGACTATGAGGACCGCGAGATCCTCCTTTCTGAACGAGCGTATGTCTTGGCGAGGGTCCCCGCCGTGAGGCTCGTCACAGCTGGTGGTGACACAAACGGTAACCCCTCAAGTGAGGGCTAATCTCCTGGAAACCGGTACTTTTCCCGGATCGGGAGTGGCGTGGGGAAGGGTTACACGAGCCGAAACCGCTGGCGATGCGGGTCCGAGGCTTTTGGTTTATGTGCAAATCTCAGATTTGGTGACGAAAGTATTGATTCGCAAGCGGTTCTGCCGATCCCCCTCCAAGAGAGAGTTAACCAACTTAGAAACATAGCTTTAGGAAGAACTGGATGGCTCTTAAATATCCCGACCAGCCGGTCGGTTCTGTCGAATTTCGGGCCCCGGCCTTCTCATCCACAACATTTTCCACAGGATAGGGGTATCCCAGGGTCGATTTTTGTCGGTCGGTAATCGGGACGCCGATCAGGACGATCGGACGCTGATTCCAGCCTACTCGCCGGGTTCGTTATTGCCCTCGAGCATGTTCGCAAAGCGGGTGGAATTGTGCAAGAACGCCAGATTGAACTTGCCGATGGGGCCGTTGCGCTGCTTGGCGACGATGATCTCGGCCCGCCCCTTGAGGTCGGGGTCGTCCTGCTTATAGAGCTCCTCGCGGAAGATAAACATAACCACGTCGGCGTCCTGTTCAATCGACCCCGATTCCCGCAAATCGGAGAGTTGCGGCCGATGGTCGCCGCCCCGGCTTTCGGGAGCGCGGCTAAGCTGCGACAGAGCCAGCACCGGAACGCCGAGTTCCTTGGCAATGGCCTTCAGTCCCCGCGAAATGGACGAAACTTCCTGCGTCCGGTTCTCGAACCGCTTGCTGCCGCCCGACATAAGCTGCAGGTAGTCGACCACGAGCAAGTCAAGCCGTCCTTGCGACTGTTTCAGCCGCCGCGCCTTGGCGCGCATTTCGCTCAGGGTAACGCCGGGCGCGTCGTCGATGAACAGGAGCGAGTTGCCCAGTTCCTCCGATGCGCGCACGATTTTCTTAGTGTCGTCGCCCCAGAGCGATCCGGTTCGCAGCTTATGCGCATCCACAATGGCGCGCGAACAAAGCAGCCGTTGCAGCAAAGCCTCGCTAGACATTTCAAGCGAGAAGATGCCCACCACTTTGCCATCGTCGATGGCGGCGTTCTCGGCAATGTTCATGGCCAGCGCCGTCTTGCCCATGGAAGGCCGGGCCGCCAGAATCACCAGGTCCGATTTCTGGAAGCCGCTGGTCATCTCGTCGAGATCGGTGTAGTGGGTGGCGAGTCCGGTGATGCGTGCGCCGCGTTGCAGCAGCGCGTCGATCCCGCCGGAGTTGCGCGAAATCTCCTTGAAACTCTGAAAGCCCTTGCCAATCCGCTTCTCCGAGAGCTGGAAAACGGCGGCTTCGGCGTCGTTAAGAATTTCGTCGGCAGGCTCGGCCTGCTCGCTAGCCTTGGCAATCGCGGTGTTCGAGACATTGATCAGCCCGCGCAAAATAGCCTTGTCGCGGACGATTCGAACGTAGTGCTCGATCGAAGGCCGGTCCGGCACGCCGTCCAGCAGTCCGGAAATGTAGCCCACATCGCCGACTGCCTGCAGGTCCTTCTTCTGCTCCAGTTCTTCAACCAGCGTAATGATGTCAATCGGCCGCGAAGACTCAGCCAAATCCATCATCCGCGAATAAATCCGCCGGTGCGAGTCGATGGAAAAGTCTTCCGGCTTAAGATGCTCGGCCGCATCGTTGAAGGCGTGATTGTCGAGCAAAACCGCGCCCAGGATGGAGCGTTCGGCTTCGATGTTAGCCGGCAACCGCCCGATGCTGGTTTCCAGAGTAGCCACGATGTTTAAGTGAGTGCGTTGCATCGTAAATCTTTTTCGCCTGTGAACGTATGAGGAGCACCACAGGAAAACCGGTCCGAAAATGAATATTCTTGGCCGATGAACTCCCGCGTGTTTTCGCAAACCACGTAGGGACGGACGCATTCGTCCGTCCAGCCGAGCAAAGCTCGGCAGCGCTTCCACGCAGTATGCCATAGGGCGAATGAAAAGCAAATATGTCAGATGGGGCAACGCGAGACGGACTGGCGGTCTTTCTGCCGACTTACTCTTGGATTATTAACCAACTATTGATGGTCGGGTACCCCCTCCCAACCCCGAAGGCCCGGAAGCACTAGAGAACTTTAAGCGGCTGGCGTCCGCGATTTTACAGGCTCGGGGGGGCTGGCCCAGCCTTCCGCCGACACGACCGCACCAGTGGCTGCCCCATCCTTCGCGTTCTTTGCGGATGGTGGGCTCTTGACCTCGCCGAAACTCTGGGCCGGACGACTCTTGATTTCCAGCGTCCACTCTTGAAAGTTCACGCGCACCGGACCCGTTTCTCCATAGAGGTAGAGCTGGTTTGATAAATGTCATTCAGCTCGGAAGGCACGTCCCTCAGGGGCTAAAGCCCGCGTTGTTATTGGCTCTGGGCGGCACGGCTGAAGCCGTGCCCTTCCCAAAACCATCTATGAAACCAGTTCTAGGCAGAAAGACCAGCCAGCAGCTTCAGGGGGTTTTAACTGAGAACTGAGAGCTGACAACTGAGGGCTGACAGCTAAAAACAAATGCGGCTCGGGCCAGCCACCCAAGCCGCATTGTTATCGCGGACGTTCTACCTGCCGTCTTTCGCCGAGCGAGATCGCCAAGCAAAAGTACATCGCGCCACCGCACTCCGAAAAGTGCCATGGATCGATGCTTCCCTGAGGCTCGCGCTTCAAGGCCAAGACTCAGCGCTTCCATCCTTCTCGAAAGAAGGATGTCAGGGGAGGCCGCAAAGCCCGGGCGCCGGCACACTGGACATGTGCCGAATTTCCCCCGGTGATTCACTCTCGAGAAATCACCGGCAACGCTGAACCTTTCTCGCAGCAGATTTCAGAACGTCTCACGCTTTTGACTGCAAGCACTTTGCGGCAGCGGAAAGATTTGCGCAATGGAAAACTGCGGCTGCACTGTGTAAATACTGTGGAGCACCGGAACTTCCTGTGGAACGGGAAGGAAAAGTGTATTTTATTGGCGCCGCGCGCCGGGGGAAAACCGGCGGTCTGCCGGGAGTCTGCCGTACGTCTGCCGTACGTCTGCCGTACAATACCCCCGATGATTGCGCATCTTCGAGGGACCCTGCTGGCGAAGCGTCCGAACCAGGCGATCGTGGAAACTCACGGAGTCGGCTATGACGTTTCGATCAGCGTGCCGACGTTCACGGAAATGCCCGCGGCAGGCGCTGACGTCGCGCTCCACATCCACACCCATGTTCGCGAGGACGCGCTGAGCCTGTACGGATTCTTGCGCCTAGCCGAAAAGCAGCTCTTCGAAAAGCTGCTGACCGTGAGCGGGATCGGTCCGACGCTCGCGATCAAGATCCTGAGCGGCATGCCAGCCGACGAGATGGTAGGCGCGATTCGCGGAGGCGACCTGGCGCGGCTCACGCGTATTCCAGGCATCGGCAGGAAGACGGCCGAGCGCATGGTGCTGGAACTGCGCGACAAGCTGCCAGTGGCCGGAGCGTCCGACACTTCAATGAACGCGACGCAGGCCAGCCCGGTCGAGGAAGATGTGATTTCCGCCCTGGTCAATCTCGGCTATCCGCGGATCGCGGCGGAGAAGGCGCTCCTGGCGGCACGGAGCGGCAAAAGTCCTCAGAGTTTTGACGTGCTATTTCGCGAGGCGCTGGGATCGCTGTCGAAATGATCCCACGCCGAGCGATACGGCCCTGTAGAGACGCGGCTTGCCGCGTCTCCCTCGGCGCTCTTGGGGAAGATGCGCGCGTGGTTCGAGCACGCGAGCGGAAGACGGGGCAAGCCTCGTCTCTACACTAGATATTCTTAGCCTCATTCGAACCCGGGGAGGTTCCGTGCGCCGACGGTCGGTTCAAATCACTCTGTTCGTCCTGTGCATCGTGCTCGTGTTCTTCTTGACGATTCCGCGGCTGGTAGACGAGGACGAGAATAAAGTTGTGAAGAAGCCGCCCTACGCGGCATCCGAGCGGGCGCTGTATCTGCACAAACAGCTCACCATCGCCGATCTTCATGCCGATTCGCTTTTGTGGGGCCGCGATCTGCTGGAGCGCGGCACCTACGGCCACGTTGACATTCCGCGCCTGGCGGACGGCAACGTTGCCTTGCAAGTGTTCTCGCTTCCCACCAAGAGTCCGGCGGGCTTGAACATTGAGAGCAACGGAGACAAGAACGATCAGATTTTCTGGCTGGCGATTGTCGATCGCTGGCCTCCTGCAACCTGGAACAGCCTCACCGAGCGGGCTCTGTATCAGGCGCGCCGCCTGCATCGGTTCGCTCGCGGTTCGCACGGCGGCTTTGTGGTGATTGAAAATTCCACCGATCTCTCCAGCTACCTGGAACGCCGCCGGCTCAATGGCCGGCTCACGGCCGGACTGCTTTCGATTGAAGGCGCGCACGCGCTCGACGGCAAGCTGGAGAATCTCGACGTTCTCTACCGCGCCGGCTACCGCATGATGTCGCCCAGCCATTTTTTCGATAACGATATTGAAGGCTCCTCGGCCGGAGTCCATAAAACCGGCCTCACCGACAAAGGCCGCGAGTGGGTGCGGCAAATGGAAGCCCGGCACATGATCGTGGACTTGGCCCATGCGTCAGCCAGGACGATTGACGACGTGCTGGCCATCGCCAATCGTCCAATCGTCGTTTCCCACACCGGCGTAAAAGGAACATGCAACAACAACCGCAATCTCACCGACGATCAGATTCGCGCGGTGGCGGCCAAGGGCGGCTTGATCGGCATTGGGTATTGGGATACGGCAACCTGCGGAACCGATGCCCGGGCGATAGTAAAAGCGATGCGCTATGTTTCCGACTGGGTGGGCGTGGAACACGTGGCGTTAGGTTCGGATTTTGATGGAGCCACCACCGCTCCCTTTGACACAACAGGATTGATCGAGATCACCGATGCCATGCTGGAGGCAGGCTATTCCGAGCAGGAAGTCCGCGCGATCATGGGAGAAAATGTGATGAAGTTCTTGAAGGAGAATTTGCCCGAGAAATAATTGCGTCAATCGAGGAATGATCCACCACGGAGGCACGGAGAAATCGACATTTGCTTTTCTCCGTGACTCCGTGTCTCCGTGGTAGTTCTTGATTCGTGGTTTTAGTTGCCGACGAAGCGCAGATAGAGGTCGCGGTCGTCGCGGCAGGTTTCCGCCATTTGCTTCACTTTTTGCCAAGCCTCTAATTGCGACTCGTCGCGGACGCGCTCTTTCGCACGATCCCATTCCTGGAGGAAGGCTTTCATCTGCAGGTGGTTGAACACGGTTTTGCCGAACGGATCAATGCCGCTGAGCAGCACGAAATCTTCATGGCTGTTGGCGGGAACCACGCCGTGCAGCATCACCCACTCGCTGCGTTCGCCAAGATCGTCTTCCAGCTTTACGACCAGGGACATCGTTATCCTCACCCGAGGCAAAACTACTGGCCGCAATGTACCAGCCCCGGGGGAAGTTGTCCAAGGGAATAGCCCACGTAGGGACGACCGTCCTCGGCCGTCCAAGGCGAGCGCTGCTCGCCAGGCTTTTGCCGTTCGCAATCGGGAGCTCGGCGCTCTTACGCTTCCCCGACGCGCGTGCCGTGCTGGAAGTGATATTGCAGAATCTTCGCCGCCAACGCGGGGCTCACACCCTGCTCTTGCGCTTCGACCGAGCGTACCACTTCTCCGCGGCAGATGACTTCGGTGGCCGCGAGTCCGGCGATTTCCGCCGGCAGCACCAGGCTGATCTCCAGGAGCGCGTTCGGACTGAGCAATTCCTGCGCCAGAAAGAGCAATCCAGAGCGGCTGATGTTCTCGGTGGTACCCGGGCGCCAGTTCTCTTCTCCGAGCGGACGATAACGCAGCGGTAGATGGAGATTGAAACGGCGAGCTCGGAACGGTGGAACTTTCTTTTCCGCAACCACACTTGCACCCGTGCGGGATGGCATCGCGGCCTCCAGGGGGATGGGCTCGGAATCCAGCACTTCGCGGACGCGGTCTTTCAGCGCAGGAAGGCTGAACGGTTTTTGCAGCAAGTTAACGCCGGCATCGAGCGTCCCGTCATGACCAATCGCATTCTCCGTGTAACCCGACATGTAGAGCACCCGGATGTCAGGGACCAGCTTGGCAATATTGGTGGCCAATACGCGGCCATTCATTCCGGGCATAATGACATCCGTGAGCAGCAGGTCGATGGTGCCCTGGTAGCCGTCCACGATTTGCAGGGCCGCCGCGCCGTCCTCGGCTTCGAGGATTTTGTAACCCTGCGTTTCCAGATATTGGCGGGCAAGACGCCGGAGATGGGTTTCATCTTCGACCAGGAGAATCGTCTCCTGCCCATGATCGGGGCGGGGAAGGCCGAGAGAATCCTGCGCTGCAGCGGCCTCTTCGCGGCCATCGACTCGCGGGAAATAGGTACGGAAAGCCGTGCCGCGTTGCGGCTGGCTGTCGACGAAGACAAACCCGCCGCTCTGTTTTACGATGCCGTACACAGTGGAGAGGCCGAGGCCGGTGCCTTTAGCGCCCTTGGTGGTAAAGAAAGGCTCGAAGATGCGGGACTGGGTTTCGCCGTCCATGCCGATGCCGGTGTCGCTGATGGCAAGCATGATGTAGTCGCCTGCGGTGAGCGGGGTATGAGTACGCGCGAAATTTTCGTCGAGCGTGACGTTGGCGGTCTCGATGGTCAGCTTGCCGCCTTGCGCCATGGCATCGCGAGCGTTCACGGCAAGATTCATGATGACCTGGTCGATCTGGCCGGGATCGGCGCGGACCGCACCCAGTCCGGGGCCGGGAACCATGACCAGATCGATATCCTCGCCGATCATGCGGGTGAGCATTTTCAGATTCTCGGCAACCACCTCATTCAGGTCGAGCACCTTGGGCGCAAGCATCTGTTTTCGGCTGAAAGCCAGCAATTGCCGGGTCAGCGAGGTGGCGCGCTGCGTGGCGTTGGAGATTTCCTGCGCCGGTCCGCGCAGCTGGGGATCGGGTCCGAGACGTTCCAGCAGAAACTCGGAGTAGCCGGAGATCACCATCAGCAGATTGTTGAAGTCGTGCGCGATGCCGCCGGCGAGGCGGCCGATCGCTTCCATCTTTTGCGCCTGACGGAATTGCAGTTCCAGAGTGCGGGTTTCAGTAACGTCTTCCATAAAGATCTCGAAGGTGCCTCCGGTTTTGCCGTTCGCAATCGAGCGGCCGGAAATGCGCGCTACGATCGGCGCGCCATCCTTCCGGACGCACTCCGTGGTCAGGTTGTTGAATGCTTTGCCCGCGTGAAAATAATCGGCAGTTTGAAACCATTGCTGGGCATCGGCGTACAGGCTTCCCAGATGACGGCCCGTGAGCTCGGCGGCGTTGTCATAACCCAACATCGCCACCAGCGCGGGGTTTGCGTCCTGCAGGGTACCGAAGGCATCGCAACGGCAGATGCCGTACGGCGCGTTCATCACCAGCGAGCGAAAATTCGTCTCCGACCGGCGCAGGCTCTCCTGGGCGGCGCGCAGCGCTGCGTTGAACCAGCAGATCAGCAGGGCCACCGCGAAGAACAAGGTGAGGTGCGCGATCGCCTTGCGATACTCGCTGGGAGTCAATTCTCCGGCGAGCGAATAGTAGGCGCTGACGGTGAGTGCAAACGAGGTGGCGGCGAGTCCGGGCTTCCATCCTCCGTACCAGGCGCTCACCATGACCGCGACCGCGAACACCACCAGCCGGCTCTCTGCGATATCGGAGAAAAACAAGGTTGGGATGAGCGCCAGAACCGCACTGAGGAGAGCGACTCCATAGCGCAGCAGGGGATCGCGCGAAGGAGGTACGGCCAAGCTGCGGATGAGGGGGAGTTTCATTCGCATAGATTCATGCTAAGCGCCTACCGCGCGCCCAGCGAGTTACGCCAGTCCACCGCAGATTCCTGGCGGCACAGTGGCCAGAGGTACACCAACTAGGAAGAGCAGTAGTACAACGGAGCGCCGGGCATCCTCGCCCGCCTGGACGCGCGAGATACCCGTCCCTCCATTAATCGTTCAACCTGGGACAAAGCTCGGCCAGAAGGAAACGTCTTGCCAACAGCCTAATCTCAAAGCTTGTTCCCGCAAAACTCTTTCGTGCAAATTTCCGTTTTTGGAACATCGGCGGGCAACAGGACTTGCAACCGTGGCCGGCAACGACGAAACTAACGGGGCATAACCGGCAGCACTTCAGGGAATGTCCGAATGAATATCGGTATTTTCGGCGGCAGCTTCGACCCAATCCATCGCGGACACCTGACCCTGGCCCAGGCGGCCGCCAGCCGCTACTCGCTGCGGCAGGTGCTGTTTGTGCCGGCCAATGTTCCTCCCCATAAACAGAAACCGCCGCTCACCGCGTTCATCCATCGTTATGCCATGGTGGCGCTCGCAACCCAGGACGAAAAACGATTCGTGCCCTCGCTGCTGGAGGCGCCAGAATTCGTAACAACCCACGTAGGGACAGCCGCCCCCGGCTGTCCAGCGGGGAGAAGCCCCGCGGTTGCGAATTATTCCATCGACACGGTTCGACGCCTGAAACAAACCCTCAAGAAATCGGATCGTCTTTTTTTCCTGATCGGAATGGACGCCTTCCGCGACGTAGCAAACTGGCGCGAGGCGCGCGCCCTTCTTGGAGAATGCGATTTCATCGTGGCCAGCCGCCCCGGATATTCGCTGCGGGACGTGGCCGAGTCGTTGCCGGAAGAGCTGCGGCCCCCGAGCGCGGTGACGCGTCCGTTTCATAAGCAGCCTGCAAAAGGTGATCTCGTTCTTCCCGGCGTCACCCTGCACCTGCTTGAAGGCGTCAACCAAAGCGCCTCCGCGACCGCGATTCGGGCGGCTGCGGCCCAGGGCAAGCCGCTGGCACGATGGTTGGATCCGCGAGTGGCGGATTATGTGCGGAAGCACGGGCTGTACCGGAAGGGCGCGTGAGAACTGGTCGCCACGAGGCGGAAGCGAGAGCGGGAAACAGGTGGTGCAATTGCCCGATTACAAGAGTTATCTTCCCGGCGTATTGATCTATGATCAAGAATGGACGCTGGGAGCCCGACGGCCCATGTCTTTGCGGTTCTCAGAGTCAAAAGGGAAAGCCAAGGCTGATATGCGAGCTTGCTTCTTGCTGTTTCTGTTTCTGAGTTCGGTGCCCGCCTTTGCAGACGGCTGGACCTTCATCAATGGCCGTTTCCCGGACGGAAAAGTCACGGTTCTTAAGCTAACGAAATCTCAAAAGGCTTTTCTCGGCCTTGTCCGCCGTTGTCACACCGACAATAGAAAGACACCCTTCCTGTTTAGGTTAAGCCGAGAGCAATCCACAGTTCTTAAGCACGAGGCTGGATTTAGTCCTGATCGGTTTGCGATCTTTGAAAGTTATCGAGGTGACACCGGGGTTGACATAGAGATTAATGTCATCAACCGGTTCAGTGAGAGCGAATTCGAGATTCCGCATCAACTCCTCACTCGTAATGACAAAGCCCACGACTGGGAAGTGAACACGATGGGGTGGCTACCAAACCCGCTGTCTAAAGCGACTCCCAGCGACATCAAACCTGGCTCGTGTCCCCGCTAACGAAGGGGGCGCGGTTTGCCTGATGTCAATTGGCGATAAATCGCGATTTCACCAATGATCGGCAAGTGTGCGCCGGTGATCGCTCGACAGGCCGAACCGAGCGTCCCCTCCGCGCGATGTCAGTGCTCCCACCCACTCGGCTGCTTGCGGGTTACAATCAATGAGCCCGTATGAAGAAAAAGAACGACCTCAAACTGCAAGTAAGTGAAGCCCTCCTCGCCTGCCAGGACAAACAAGCGCAAGATGTCGCGATTCTCCAACTGGAAAAAGACTCGGGAGCCTTCACCGACTATTTTGTGATGTGCAGCGGCGCGAATCCCCGGCAAATCCAGGCCATTGCCGACGCGGTGGACGAGCGCCTGGAAGCGCTGGGTCTCCGCGTAACGCACTCCGAGGGCTACAAACAGGCGGAGTGGGTGCTGCTCGACTACGTCGACTTCGTCGTTCATATCTTCTCCGAAAAAGCCCGCCAGTTCTACGATCTGGAGCGCCTGTGGAAGTCGGCCAAACGCCTGGAACCGGCGGAATTGCTGGCTAAACCGAAGACGCGGCGGATAACGGCCATCAAGTCCACACCCCCTTCCCCGGCGCCCAAAAAAGCGCGTAAGAAGAAGAGCTGAGATGTCCGCTTCGGATCCAACCCCGTGGGGCTCCTCGTTCCGCCTGGTGGCGGCGGAAAAGTGGAAGGCAAAATCGGCGGCGATGGGCGGTGCGCTCACTGACGCTCTGGTTGAATACTCGCGTCCGTTGCCAGGTATGTGCGTCATCGATCTGGCCAGCGGCACCGGCGAGCCTGGGATCAGCCTGGCGGCACACGTTGGTCCGCAGGGTTCGGTCACTGCGGTCGATCAGAGTTCGGACCTGCTAACCATCGCCGCCGAGCGCGCCCGCAACAAGAAACTTTCCAACTTCACGACTCAGCAGGCCGATGCGCACCACTTGCCGCTTGCCGACCGGACCTTCGATCTCGCCACCTGCCGTTTTGGCGTGATGTTCTTCAGCCATGTCGACCGAGCGCTGGCGGAACTGCGCCGCGTCTTGAAGCCCGGAGCTCGCGCCTGCTTCGTCGCCTGGGGCCCGATGGAACAGCCCTACTGGCAGACCACGATGAAGATTGTCCACCAGCACGCCGGCGGTGCCATGCTTCCGCCGGGAAGCTCCGATCCTTTTCGATTCTCGGCCGCAGGCTCTCTCTCGAAAGTGCTGAGCACGGCGGGATTTCACGACGCAGAAGAGTCGACTCAGAATCTGCCCTGGACGTGGCCGGGAGACGCGGAAGAAGTTTTCGAATATTTTTGCGCAGTGTCGGCTCCGTTCCGGCCGATGCTGGAGCGGGTTCCGGCGGACCAGTGGCCGGTGATCCGCGCGCAAGCGAAGGCGGCGATCGAGCGCTATCGCGTGGGGAGCGAGATCCGCTTCGGCGCTGACGTTGTCCTCGCGTCGGGAAAAGCCTAAGTAGCGTTACCAGCTGCGGAGAGAATCCAGCCCCGGAGGGGCGTCTGCCAATAGCCCGGCGCTTCAGCGCCGGGAAAAGTGGGAGAGATACGCGAGTCCCGGAGGGACGACTGAGTTCTAGCCCAAACCCTGATAATCCCCATGAAGATCAAAGTGGCGTGGATCGGGAAGACGAAAGAGCCAGCGATCCAGGCTCTCACCAACGAGTATCTGAAACGCATTTCGCGCTACGCCGACATTGCCGGCCTCGCCCTCAAAGACGAATCCGCAATTTTATCCCTGGCCGGCGGAAAAGAACGCCACAAGCTGGTTCTTCTCGATTCGCGCGGAAAACAGCTCTCATCCGAAGAGTTGGCCGAGTTTCTGGAGCGCGAGCAACTGAACGCGGTACCGCTCGTGTTCGCCATTGGTGGCAGCGACGGCTTCAGCGAACAAGCGCGGCGTCACGCTGGTTTTACCCTGTCCCTCGGAAAGATGACACTGCCCCACGAACTCGCGCGGGTGGTTCTGGTCGAGCAGCTCTACCGAGCTTTCACCATTCTCAAGCATCATCCCTACCATTTAGGGCATTAACTTTATGGTAACGGGGCAGCGTCCAGTCAGCCCCATGGCCGCGCACCTCGATTTCGAGCCCCGATGTACCTCTGGCAGCTTCCCAGCGTCGCAAACCTGCCTTACTGTATTTGTGAACAGGCGACACAAGTCTGAATCTGTTGACGAGGCCCTCCTCCCAATGAAAAATCCGTACGACGTATTACGAATGAAAGAACAGGAACTGTTGCGAGTCCGCAAAGAGATCGAAGCTCTGCGGATCGCCGCGCGCTTGCTGGGCGCCGAGGATCCGGCCGCAGCCAAAAGCGAAGGTCAGCCTCAGCTGTCACGAGTCGTCGAAATGCCCTAGCAGGTTGCGGAAATGCTCAGGCTTCGTATGAGGTCATCGCTTTAGCGGTGACGCAGACTCTTTGAAATCAGATGCCCCTTTAGGGGCCGAGCATCGGAAGCGGGCCCTTTCCGCAACCTGCTGGAGGATTTACTCCCCCGGTGCATCCAAGGCGGACGGAAGCCAAAACCGTCCGCCTTCCGGGCGGTGAGAACGGCGGGCTCCATAAGTATTCCTGCCAAGACTGGTCTCACTTCTGTCGCAGTTCCTTGATCACCGGCCCGGCGAGCCGGAAATAGAACACAGGGATAAGCCAAATAACCGCGAAACACGATGGCACGATAATCCACTCATAGCCCTGATAGAATTTTCCCTTGCCGCTCCAATACAGGAAGAGCGGCGCGAAGCTGACCGAGACACCCTGCAGAGCTGCAAATACGAAGTAGAGCGGCGAACGAGCGATCTTCGCCCAAGTTGAATCGATCTCGACGGTCACTCTTTCCATTGAGTCCCTTCCGTGGAGGCACCTGTGGCTTCCGGCGCCAACATATCAAACGGGCCGCAAAGTTACCAACTTACCGGCGGCATCTATAGCGCGTCCATCACTGTCCGCGTACAATAGTCGATTCGGCTTATGTCGGATCTCCATCGTGGTCTCATCATCGTAAACACCGGTCCGGGCAAGGGAAAGACCACCGCCGCTATCGGGACAGCGCTGCGCGCCGTCGGGCAGGGGATGCGCGTCCTCATGTTGCAATTCTTGAAGGGCTCGTGGCATTACGGCGAACTCGATGCGGTCAAGGCTTTCGGCGACAAGTTCATCCTCAAGCAGATGGGACGCGGCTTCGTGAAAGTCGGCGCCGAGAAGCCCGACCCGGAAGATGTGCGCATGGTGGAGGAAGCCTGGGCCGAGGCCGAAAAAGCGATCCAGTCCGGTGAATGGGACCTGGTGGTGCTCGATGAAATCAATTACGCCATCAGCTACGGCATGTTGGACCCCGCGAAAGTGGCCGAGTCGCTGAAGCGCAAGCCGGAGGCGGTGCACGTCATCTTGACCGGAAGGAGCGCGCATCCGACAATTGTCGAGCTAGCCGACACCGTGACCGAAATGCGCCAGGTCAAGCATGCCTACGAGAAGGGCGTGATGGCACAGAAAGGAATCGAATACTAGCTTTCAGCTCTCAGCTATCAGCTTTCAGTAAGAGCGTGGCCGAGCAGGTTTACTGAGAGCTGACGACTGAGAGCTGATAGCTTCTTTATGGCTTGGTTCAAGCGACAATCCGGTGAGTTGGACACTTCGGGCGAGCGGACCGTCCACACCGAGGGCTTGTGGGTGAAGTGTGACAGCTGCCGCCAGATTATCTGGAAGAAGGACCTCGAAGAAAATCTAAACGTCTGCCCGAAGTGCGGCAAGCACTTCCACATCGACGCCCGCACCCGCCTGGCGCAACTTCTCGACGACAATCAGTACGAGATCTTCGATTGCAATCTCGCCTCCAACGACCCGTTGAAGTTTGTGGACCTGAAACCCTACTCCTCGCGCCTGAAGCAGGCCAAGGCCAACACCGGCCTCAAAGACGCCGTCATCAATGCCCAGGGCAAGCTCAACGGCCGCCCGGTGATCGTCAGCTCGATGGAATACTCGTTCATCGGCGGCAGCATGGGAGCGGTGGTGGGCGAAGCTATTACCCGCGCCATTGAGAAGGCCATGGAGGCGCGAAAGCCTATTATCATCGTCTCGGCCTCGGGCGGCGCGCGCATGATGGAAGGCGCGATCAGCCTGATGCAGCTCGCCAAGATTTCCGCCGCGCTGGCCCGTCTCGACACCTCGCGAGTTCCCTACATTTCGGTTCTAACCGATCCCACGACCGGAGGCGTGACCGCATCGTTTGCCATGCTCGGCGATCTCAACATCGCCGAACCCGGCGCCCTGATAGGCTTCGCCGGACCGCGTGTGATTGAGCAGACCATCCGGCAAAAGCTCCCGCCAGGTTTCCAGCGCTCCGAGTTTCTCCTCGAACACGGAATGCTCGATGCCGTGGTGGTGCGCAAGGACCTGAAAGCCTACATCGCGAGGGCGCTGGATTTTATGGTGCATGCCGCGTAGACGGCTCTTGGCTTTTAGCATTAGCTCTTGGCTTCCAGCCTTTGGTCCTCGTTTTTTGGCGGCGACGTCAACTACGCCCCTCACCGGAAAAACTTGAATTCCTGTCAGATCGCGATATTGTCCGCTCGGTGCACGGTTTGACCCTTGAGTGTGGTTTTCTGGATAGCGTGAAAGCAAAGATTGAAACTGTAACGTCCTAGCTAAGAGCTAAAAGCCAAGAGCTGTCTTTGTCCTACGAAACCGCAGTCGCGCAGATGTACGCGTTGGGCCACGAGCTGGCGCAGACGCCGCCGCACAAGTTCGATCTGGCACACATGCGCGTGCTGCTGGCGGCACTGGGACATCCGGAAAATCGCTTTTCAACTGTGTTGGTCGCCGGCACCAACGGCAAGGGTTCCACCGCTGCAACCCTGGCATCCATCCTGCAAGCTTCCGGGCTGAAGACGGGACTCTATACTTCGCCGCATCTGATTCGCATCAATGAGCGGATCTGCCTCAATGGCGAGCCCATCGCCGACGGCGATTTCGCGCTGCTCCACGATGTGGTCGACCGCACCGCCGAGCGGCTGGTTGGGGAAGGCGATCTGCCCTGGCATCCCAGCTTCTTTGAGACGCTGACCGCGATGGCCTTTGAATATTTCGCGCGTAACCGGCCCGACATAGCTGTGCTTGAGGTCGGCATGGGCGGGCGTTTGGATGCTACCAACGTGGTGGAGCCGCGCCTCAGCATCATCACCGACATCGCGCTCGATCATCAGAAGTATCTGGGCAGCACGGTCGCCGAGATTGCGCGCGAAAAAGCTGGCATCATCCGCCGCGGCGGGGTCGTGGTGACGCTGCCGCAATTGCCCGAGGCCAACGACGTGATCGGAAACGCGATTTTGAATGCGGGCGCACGGGCGGTGAATGCCGTGCCCTATGTGCCGCCGGTGTCGCCGGGAAACGATACGGCCTTTAGTGATCCGTGGCCAGTGCCCGATGGTCAGCGGCATCGGTATGCACTGGACGTCTGCGGCGAGACGATCCAGGTCGAGTCGCCGCTGGTGGGACGCCATCAGTTGCGCAACGTGGCGCTGGCGATCGCGGCGGCGGAAGAACTGCACAATCAGGGAACCGTTCAGATCACGGCGGCAACCATCGCACAAGGAATCCGCCAGACCCATTGGCCAGGGCGCTTTCAGGTGGTGCCGCCCACGGGAGACAATCCCGAGTATGTGCTCGACGTAGCGCACAATCCGGCCGGGGCTTGGGCGTTGCGGTCGACGCTTTCGGCGGCCTATCGGGACTTGGAAAACGGCCGCGACATCACCATGGTGTTTGGCGTGATGCGCGACAAGGCGATCCGGGAGATTACCGAGATTCTGTTCCCGATTGCTCGGCACGTGATCGTGACCCACGCCGGCAACCCGCGCTCGGCAAGCCCGGATGAGATTCGGCAGGCCGCCGCGCGTGTCGCCGCAGGCATGGATATTGCAGAGGCTGAAAATGTAGCGTCGGCCCTGAACCGGGCGCGGAACGTTGCCGGACCCGGCGGCCTGGTCGTCGTTACCGGCTCGATTTACGTTGTAGGAGAAGCGATGCGAACGCTAGGCGCATCCAAGTAGAGACGAGGCTTGCCCTGGACTTGCCCCGTCTCTCTTAGCCAATAGCCAAAGGCACATTTCGGTTTCTTTGAAACCTTGCATTTTGAATAAAATTCCCACAACCGCGGAGCCCGAAAAAGAGCGCGAAGCACCGCGTTCCAATGCGCCGTCGGCAGAGGCCGTCCCCGCTTGGTCCGAAAATCACCCCGCCGCGGGCCCCAATAAGCCGCATGGCTGGCCGAGCCGTCTGCGCTCGTATTTCATTCTGAACCCGCTGATCTGGGCTTACACGCTCACTCTGGGCACGCTGTCTCTAGCCAGCTCGTTCTTCGACCGCAACGGGCGCATCCAGCACGATTTCGCCCGCCTCTGGTCGTGCCTCATCATGAAGACGATCCTGTCGCCGGTGAAAGTCACGGGCATGAATATCGATATCGACATCGACAAGAACAAGAGCACCCCACCCAAACCCCGCGTCTATGCCGTCACTCATGCATCGGCGCTCGACATTCCGATCCTCTACGTTTATTTGCCGTTTCAATTCCGCATCATCTTCAAGAGTGAATTGCTGGCGTACCCATTCATCGGCTGGCATCTGAAGCGCTCGGGACAAGTCTGCATCAACCAGCAGAATCCGGCGGCTTCGATCGGCGCCGTCAAATCGGCCCTGCGGAGCCTGCGCAGCGGCATGCCGCTGGTCATCTTTCCCGAGGGCGGCCGCACCCGAGATGGCGAGGTTCAATCCTTTTTGCCGGGCGCATTTTTTCTCGCCATCAAAGCGCAAGCCGAGATCGTGCCCATCGCGCTCGTCGGCACCTTCGACCTGCTGCCCATGAACACCTACCACATCAAGTGCCAGCCGCTGGAAATGCGGGTTGGTGCGCCTGTCTCCACCGCAGGTTTGACCGTGCGCGATACGGAAGAGGTGTCGGGTAAAGTGAAGGCGGCGATTGAGGCCCTGCACGCCGCACCAAGAACCACGTAGGGACAGCCGCCCTCGGCTGTTTTGGAGTAGCTAGCGCCCGCCCTTTTCACTTTCGCGCCAGCATGATGGCCCAGTCGCCGAATGCTTCCGGCTTCCCGTCACGCACCACCGTCGGGTACACCCGGTCGAGGCCCTTATGACTGTGCGGGCTGAACTCCAGACGCGCCGCCGAGCCAAGGCCAATATCGAAGCCGTTCATCGATTCGATCGCCTCGATGAATTTTTCCCGCGTGGGATCCTTCCCGGCCCGTTTCAGTCCCTCTACCATGACCATGGCATTCACAAACGCTTCCAGGCTGGTTGGGCTGGGCTGGCTGGACGACATGTACTTTTGGAGGCACTCGCGGTAAAGCTTGACGGTGGGGAGATCGGTGGAGTCATAGGAGGGCACGATCTGCATGCTGATGACCCCTTCCGCCTCTTTTCCGGCCGCCGTAATAAAAGAGTCTGTGCCGATATACGAGCCGGATACAAACAGCGGCCGCCAGCCCTGACCATGCGCCCGTTTCACGATTTCGGCGGCTGACGCATAGGTACTGGCGAGGAGCACCACTTCTGGCTTCGCGGCATGCACCGATTCGATTGCCGGCCCCACATCGAGCGCGTTGCGCGTGTAAGAGCCGGTGGCCACCGGCGCGGCATTGTGTTTTGCCAGCGCCCGTTTGGCGCTGTCGAGGACCACCTTGCCGAAGGCATCGTCCTGATAGATCACGGCGATCCTGTGCGCGCCCGATTTCCATAAACTGTCCACGAGTTCCCGCGTCTCGTCGTTATACGAAGCCCGCAGATTGAAGATCCCGTGCTTCACCGGCTCGTAGATGAACGGCGCTCCCGAGTATGTTCCCACCAGCGGCATGTGCTCCGCTTCCAGCAGCGGCAGATACTTGGCGGTGGTCGCCGAACCGAAAAAAAAGCCGGCGGCAAACACCTTCTCCCGCTTCAGCGATGCGAAGCAGGCGCTGGCCTTTTCAGGATCATAGCCATCGTCGAACGAAGACAGGATCAGCTTCCGGCCGTTTACGCCTCCCTGCTCGTTGATGTAGTCGAAGTAGGCGGTGGCTCCGAGCACGATCTGGATGCCGTACTGGCGGTTCGGCCCGTCAAGCACGGTGCAGGAGCCAATCTTGATCTGACTGGCACTGACTCCCGGCGCCTGCCCCGCGGCAAGCCCGGCCAAACTGCAAACCATCAACACCGAACAAATCCATGCCCATTTCCGGATTTCCCGTATGAAGCAAAACATAAACATTTCAAAATCTCCTGCGTTGACAACCGGAACTCGCCCGCTCAAAATCCCGGCTGCGACAAGCCATTAGTCCAACACTAGAACACCAACCAAACACAAATACGACCCGAAGTTACATTCGAATAAAACTAAAGTTTGGGCAGAGTCCAACAGATTTTGACTACAATTTGTCGGAGGTGCTGTCCGCCAGCGTTTGACCCCTCCCAAATCGCTCCTTTAAACTCAAAAGATTCAGCAGAATACAAGGGCTAACTCATGTCTGACAGCATTCATCTCAAGCTCCCCGACGGCAGCACCAAGGAAGTTCCGAAAGGGACCACGGCGCTCGACGTTGCCAAGTCCATCAGCCCGCGTCTAGCGGACGCCGCTCTAGCCGCCAAATCGAATGGCGATCTGATCGACCTAACCCGCCCCCTAGACCAGGACACCGACCTCCGCATCCTCACCGACCGCGACCCTGAGGCGCTCGAAGTCTACCGTCATTCCTCCGCCCACCTGCTCGCCGCCGCTGTGCTCGAACTCTTTCCCGAGACCAAGCTCGGCCACGGCCCCGCCACCGAGAACGGATTCTTCTACGACTTTTATCGCGAGACCGCATTCACGCCCGAAGATCTGGAAAAGATCGAAAAGAAGATGCAGGAGCTAGTCCAGCAGAACCTGCCCTACGCCCGCGAATTTCTTCCCCGCCAAGAGGGTCTGGAAAAATTCAAAGCCGAAGGCGACTTCATGAAGTGCCATTTCATCGAGCAATTCACCAAGCCCGATGAAAAGATTTCCGTGTACAAAACCGGCAAGTTCCAGGATTTCTGCCGCGGCCCCCATCTGCCTTCGACCGGGAAAATCAAAGCTTTCAAGCTGCTAAACATAGCCGGAGCCTATTGGCTGGGAGACGAAAAGAATCCGCAGCTCCAGCGCATCTACGGCACCTCGTTTTTCTCAAAGAAGGATCTGGACGCCTACCTGACCGGCCTAGAAGAAGCCAAGAAGCGCGACCACCGCGTCCTAGGCAAACAGCTCGACCTGTTCTCCATCCAGGAACTCGCCGGCCCCGGCCTGATCTTCTGGCATCCGAAGGGCGGCATCATCCGCAAAGAAATGGAAGACTGGATGCGAGAAGAATACCTGCGCCGCGGCTACTCTCTCGTCTGCACGCCGCACGTATCACGCCGCCAGCTCTTCCACACCTCCGGCCACGAGGGCTACTACTCGCAGAACATGTTCGACGCCATGGAACTAGACGATGCCGAATATCGCCTGAAGCCCATGAACTGCCCCGGCCATATCCTGATCTACAAAGATTCGCTGAAATCGTATCGCGATCTGCCCGTGCGCCTGGGCGAACTCGGCACGGTCTATCGCTACGAGCGTTCAGGAGTAATGCACGGTCTGTTGAGAGTAAGAGGCTTCACCCAGGACGACGCCCACATCTTCTGCACTCCCGATCAGATCGAAGCCGAAATCGTGGGCTGCCTCGAGTTCGCGCTCGAAGTGCTGAAGGATTTCGGCTTCGACAAATTCCAGACCGAGCTTTCCACCTGGGATCCGAAGGACAAGAAAAGTTTCCTGGGCACCGAAGACCAATGGAACCTGGCCAACCACTCGCTGGAAAGCGCGCTGAAAAAACTAAACATCGAATACAAAACCATCCCCGGCGAAGCCGCGTTCTACGGCCCCAAGATCGACGTGAAACTAGTAGACGCCATAGGACGCCTCTGGCAGCTCTCGACGGTCCAGTTCGACTTCAACCTGCCGCAGCGCTTTCAGCTCGAATATGTGGCCGAAGACGGCACCCGCAAGCAGCCCGTCATGGTTCACCGCGCCCTCTACGGATCGGTCGAGCGCTTCTTTGGCGTCCTGATCGAACACTACGCCGGAGCGTTCCCAGTGTGGCTCTCACCGGTGCAGGTGGCAATGATCCCGATAGCCGAGCGCCATACCGGGTACGCAGAGAAAGTAGCCCAGCAACTGCGCGCCGCAGGCGTGCGCGTGGAGGTGGATTCTCGTAACGAGAAGATGAACGCGAAAATCCGCGAGCACGCCATGCAGAAGGTGCCCTTCCTGCTGGTAGTCGGCGACAAAGAATCCGAAGCCAACAAAGTCAACGTCCGCGCCCGCGGGAAAGAGAAGACCGAAGACATGGGCACGGTGGAGTTCGTGGAGAAGATCAAGAAGCTGATTGTGGAGAAGAGCGCGACGCTGTAGCCCCCTGCCTTTTCATACCATGAAATTCCCGCATCGACTGCGGGATTTTCATGGTATACAATAGCCACCGTGATTGTCCGCATGACCGACATCGTGCTCGTCCGCGCCGCTTTACGGCGCAGCCGCGTAGTGGCCCTGCTCGGTCCTCGGCAGTGCGGCAAGACCACGCTCGCCCGCGAGATTGTACCGCCCGATTCCCTCAACTACTTCGATTTGGAGGACCCGCAGAGCCTGGCACGCCTCTCCGAGCCCAACACGGCTCTGCGTCCGCTGAAGAAGCTGGTGGTGATTGACGAGATCCAGCGCCGCCCCGATCTTTTCCCACTGCTGCGGGTTCTGGCCGACCGCAGGCCGCTCCCCGCGCGCTTTCTCGTTCTCGGCAGCGCCTCGCCCGATCTGCTCCGGCAGTCTTCGGAGACGCTCGCCGGCCGCATCGAGACCGTTTCCTTGGAGGGCTTCCGGCTCTCCGACCTGGGCGCTGCGGCCCAGGGGCGCCACTGGCTGCGCGGCGGGTTTCCGCTCGCTTACACGCCGCGAACCGAGGCAGATTCGTTGTCATGGCGGCGGCAATTTCTTCAGACTTTTCTTGAGCGCGACCTGCCGCAACTGGGCATCACGATTCCGGCACTGGCGTTACGGCGGTTTTGGAACATGGTCGCCCACTACCATGGCCAAGTCTGGAACGCCGCCGAGTTAGCTCGAGCTTTGGCCGTGAACGAGGCTACCGTGCGCCGCTATCTCGACCTGATGGCGGGTGTCTTCATGCTTCGGCAGCTGCCGCCATGGTTTGAGAATCTCGGTAAGCGGCAGGTTAAGGCACCCAAGGTGTATGTCCGCGACACAGGTCTTCTGCACGCGCTGCTGGGTATCTCCAACCAGCGCGACCTTGAGTTTCATCCCAAGGTCGGCGCTTCGTGGGAGGGTTATGCCGTGGAGGAGGTGCTCAAGTCTTTCCGCCCTGACGAGGCTTACTACTGGGCCACGCACAATGGAGCGGAGCTTGATCTACTGCTCTTCAAAGACGGCCGCCGCATCGGCATCGAGTGCAAGCGCGCCGACGCGCCTGTGCTGACCACGTCCATGCGAATCGCTCTCGCGGATCTTAACCTCGACCGGCTGTGCGTTTTGTATCCGGGCGATAAGACATATTCCCTGGCAAAGAAAGTGGAGGTCATCCCGCTCGCGAAATTCGTGAATGCGAAATAGGCGGCGAGGAAGCGCCTGACCGCCTTTAAGCCTCCCCATCCCCTGTGTTAGCATCAGAAGTTTCGCAGGTGATGTTGGGCTGGCCTGTACCTGTCCTGATACTCTTTCGGGCCGTCGCACTCTTCCCGCAAGCCTGCCGAAGGAGACAACCCGTGAAAGTGTACGCAGGAGCCAATCTCCGCAACCTTGCCCTGATCGGACACGGCCATGCTGGCAAGACAACGCTGGTGTCCGCCATGCTCTACACCGCCGGAGCCTCGCCCCGCCTCGGCCGCGTCGACGACGGCTCCGCCCCGACCGACTACGACGAAGAAGAAATCGCCCGCAAGATGTCCATCTCAACCGGCCTGGCTTTCGTCGAGTGGGGCAACACCGACTCCAAGGTCAAGATCAATCTGCTCGATACCCCCGGCTTCAACATGTTCGTCCACGAGGCCAAGATGGTCCTGCCCGTGGTCGACGCCGCGCTCGTTGTAGTAGACGGTGTAGCCGGCGTCGAGGTCGTGACCCAGCGTGTCTGGAACTATTGCAACGAAATCGACCTGCCGCGCATGATCGTCGTCAACCGCATGGACCGCGACCGCGCCGACGCTAACCGCGTCCTCGAATCGCTCACCAACGCGTTCGGCCGCGCCGTCACCCCGCTGCAGCTCCCCATCGGCAGCGAGAAAAGTCTCAGCGGCGTCGTCGATCTGGTCCGCATGAAGGCCTACACCTACGACATGGGCGGAAACGGCAAAGGCAAGGAAGGCCCCATCCCCGCCGACATGGCCGGCGTCGCCAAGGATGCTCACGAAAAATTGGTGGAACTCATAGCCGAGGGCAAAGACGAGTTGATGGAAGAGTTCTTCGAAACCGGCACCATCCCCGAGGAGCATCTGGTCCCGGCGCTGCACGAAGCCATCCGCGAAGACAAGCTCTTCCCCGTGCTCTTCACCTCCGGCCTGGGCAACATCGGCGTCGACGAGCTCATGGATTTCATCGTCGACTACACGCCCGCCGCCAGCGAACATCATGCCATCACCGGCCAGCCCGCCGATGGCAGTGACAGTGACCCGACCGTGCGCAAAGGCACAGACAACGAGCCCGCTTCGGTCTTCGTCTTCAAGACCCTGTCCGACGCGTTCGCCGGCCGCATTTCCTACTTCAAAGTCTTTTCCGGCGTGCTCAAGAACGACGCTTCGCTGCAAAACTACAATCGCAATACGCTGGAGAAGTTCGCTCACATCTCCCTGGTCCAAGGCAAGCAGGCGGTTCCCATCTCGGAACTTCACGCCGGCGATATTGGCGCGGTCGCGAAGCTAAGAGAAACTCTCACCGGCGACACCCTCGGCGATAAGTCGTCGCCCATCCGCTACCCCGCCGTTCAGCTGCCCGAGCCCGCCATCACCTTCGCCATCGAGCCAAAAAGCCGAGCCGACGAAGACAAACTGGGCGTCGGCCTGCACAAGCTGATGGAAGAAGACGCCATGCTCCGCTTCTTCCGTGATCCGCAGACCAAGGAATTCCTGATCGCAGGCACAGGACAGCAGCACATCGAAGTCGTGGTCTCAAAGATGAAGAAGCGTTACCACGCCGAAGTCGTGCTCAAGGCGCCCAAAGTGCCGTATCGCGAAACCATTCGCGGCAAAGCCGACGTCCAGGGACGCCACAAAAAGCAGACCGGAGGCCACGGCCAGTACGGCGATTGCAAAATCAAGATGGAGCCGCTGCCCCGTGGCGCTGAATTCGAATTCGTCAACGATATTTTCGGCGGCTCCATCCCGCGCAACTTCATTCCCGCCGTAGAAAAGGGAATCAAAGACGCCGCCGCTCGCGGCTACCTAGCCGGATACCCCGTGGTGAACTTCCGCGTGAGCCTCTACGACGGCTCCTACCACGACGTGGATTCGAACGATCTTTCCTTCCAGATGGCGGGCCGCATCGCCTTCCGCAAGGCCATGGAAATGGCCAAGCCGACGCTCCTGGAACCGATCATGACCGTCGAGATCACCATCCCCGACGAATTCGCCGGCACCATCATGGGCGACCTCAACAGCCGCCGCGGACGCATCCAGGGCATGGATAACAAAGCCGGCAACACCATCGTGAAAGCCGAGGTCCCCATGGCCGAGATGCTAACCTACGGCGCCGATCTAACTTCCATGACCCAGGGCCGCGGCAGCTTCGCGATGGAGATGCACCATTACGACACGGTCCCGCAACAACTGCAGGACAAGATTATCGAGAAGGCAAAGGCGGAGCGGGGTGAGGTGAAGGAAGAGGAGGAGTAATGCCCGGAGGTCTGCAGAACCTGCCGTTTTGAGGAAAGCACCAATGCGGTTCTGGCCGATGCTCAGAACATAGTAGTTTCTTAGAGCAGAACGGTGCTAACGGCGCGTCTTCCGGCTCGGCCATCAAATGGAGAAAGAAAAACCATCCGTACAAGGCGTCGCAACGCGGGCAGCCGAAGGACCAGTAGGACCGTCCAATCGTGTCGCTCCGCCGACGCGCAAGTGAAAGCCGCAGCCGCTTTAGTTCGGACGCGAAGTGCCTCCGTGCAAGGCGCACGTTCCGCAATGCACTATAGGGGTCGTCCCGTAGCATATCGGGTGCGTTTTCTCCAGGATCCCGCATGAATTGTTCCGCTCCACAATTCGATCGCATAACTCGGCGCGTGTAGAGCACGTCGTAGCGCGTGCGGCATCGCCAGCATCCCGTCTCACGAGCCACGACCTGTAGCTCACACACGCTATATTCCCTCTGGTCGCGAAAGCGAATCCGTCCGGCTAGGCGGGCCGTGACGAACTCTCGCAAGCTCAGGATATTGTGATCCACCGTGACATTGAATCCAGAGTCTTCGAGGTGCAGGCGAAACATGGGCAGGTTCCGTTCTGGAAGCGTCGGGTGCAGTTCATGCGGATGCGGTCGTTGTTCTGTGGGTAGTTTCCTAAAGAGCCAGCAGCATTTGACAGCGGCAGCGCCGTAGGCCGCCTGGCGCTCCCTTGTGACATCGAGTGTCTGACATGACCACTGGATCTCGAAGGCAACGCGGTGGCGGTCGCGGATCGCAAGAACATCTGCCCGCCACTGCCCCTCCGCGACCTCCGAATCCGCGGCCCACCCTAGCTCGTTGCAGACACGCACGATCTCGGCCTTGGCCGCGAGATGTTCCGCACGTTCGCCTTCAGCACCGCAATGATTCTTAGCCGAGTGAACAAAGTGCCGGGTGCCAAGCCGACTGGTGCGCCGGTACGCAGGCGCGTCACAACAGGGCATGCGGAGCAGTCGCGAGCCTTTTAACGCCTGCCACTCGCTTTCGGAAAGGAGCACCGCGTTTATTGAGCGCCCGTCGAGTTGTGCGCGCAAAGGCATTTGATCTCAAGAACGCTGATCTCACGACATATCTGTACAGAGACTTGTAATATAATTTAGCTCAGAAACAGAGGTGGAAACCATGGCGATACAGCCCGGAGTTATCGAAGGAACCGCCAAGCAAATTAAAGCGGCGCTCGCTGGCATGCCCGATGACGCGGTTGTCCGCCTCATGGTTGGCCGTCCCAGTCTGTCCATCATCGCGCGGAAGTTACAGAGTGAAGCTGCGGCGCGCGGCATGACCGATGCGCAGCACGACGCGCTCATGGCGTCGTTGAAAAACGACCAGTGAGAAACGATCAGTGATGCGGGTCGTCGTCGATACGAATATCCTCGTCAGTTTTGCCATCCGTCCCAACCAGGATTTTGAAAAACTGTTCGACTATCTAGCCGGACACGGCGTCACGCTGGTTTCCGAGGAAACGATTGCGGAACTTTTCGCCGTGTTGAGCCGCGATAAATTTCGGAAGTATATCCCACAAGACACCACGATTGATTACGTCGAATGGTATGCCGGAATTTCCGAGTCCGTCATCGTTGCGGAACACGTCGCCGCTTGCCGCGATCCGAAGGACGACAAGTTTCTTTCCCTCGCCGTCGCGGGAAAAGCTAGCTGCATCATCTCCGGAGACAGCGACTTGTTGGACATGGTCGTCTATGCCGGTATTCCGATTTATCGCGCCGCTGTATTTCTCAAGCTCTTCGTCGAATAGATGACCCTAGCGCGGAAGGCCTTCTTCGCCATAGCCGAGGATTTCGTCTTCTGGGCGCCAGTCCAGGGTCTGAAGCGTGTCTACCCGCCGCAGCAAATCCTCAATCTCGCTGGCCAACCGTGCTGCTGCGGCGTTCTTACTGGGCAAGGGCCTATTGCTTAAATCCATATTCCCAAGAATACTCTTTGCCATGCGCCCGGCTGGCTCCTGCAGGCAAGGAAATCGTTCCCTGATCGCGCTTTCTGGCGTACCATTCCTCTTTCTTCTTCTTAAGGAGGCACGCATGCCCAAGCGGAAGACCCTGATCTGCTGCCGCTTATCCTTCGTAACGCTATTTCTTTTACTCATCTCTCAGCTAGCCATGACCCAAGCTGCAACGACGCAGGAAAGCAAGACCGTGGTCTTGGAGCTCGACCACGTGTCCGTCTGTGGATCGAATCTCGACACGCTTCGTCAAGCCTTCACCGATGTAGGCTTGACTCCGGACCTCGGCGGTCCCCACGGCAACGGCATTACCCAGATGGCCCTCCTGGGCTTCGATGACGCGTCATACATTGAACTGATCGCGCCGGTAAAGCCGGGCGCGACTGCGGGCTCCGATTGGGCGAAGTTTATGTCCGACGATGCCGTCACCTGCGCCTGGGCGGTGGGATCGAATGTTTTGCTCCAGGAAGTCGACCGCCTGAAGAAGGCCGGAATCCCCGTCACCGCTCCCGAGCGCGGCAGCCGCAAGCGCCCCGACGGCATGTCGGTCGAATGGATGACCGCCGACGTTGGCTCCGGAACCCCGGGCTCCACGCTGCCCTTCATCATCGAAGACCAGACGCCGCGCGCCTGGCGCGTCCAGACTTCGGCCAGCGTACAAGGAGCGCCCGTCAACGGCATCGAGAATGTCGTACTGGGCGTCAACAATTTGGATGCGGCCATTGCCTTGTTCCGCAAGGCGTATGGCTGGTCCGACCCGCTCACCGAAACCCAAAAAGACATCGGCAAACTCGCCTACTTTCCCGGCGAGCCCGTGATTCTGGCCGCCCCGTCGGGCGGAGGCTGGCTCGCCGACCACATCGCCAAGTACGGCGAAACTCCGGTCGCCTATCTGCTCGCCACGCGTGACTTCCCAGCCGCTGCCAAGAAGTACAAACTCTCCGGCGGCAAGACCTGGTTCGGACAGAAGGTCGCCTGGTTCGACGTGGGCAAGTTGAAGGGCGTGCGCCTGGGAGTAATAGGTCAGTAGCAAGCAAGAACCACGTAGGGACGGTCGCCCTCGGCCGTCCAAGCGGAGCGAAGCTCCGCAGGGTTTCAGCCGCGAACATCGCGCATCAGAGACGAATTGCAATCTGACCCTACCTAGAAGCCAGAGCGAAGAACTGCTACCATCCCCTTCAGTGTCCGCCGCCAAAGACAACCCCGCTCTCCGCGCCCCGCAGATAAAAGACCGCCTAGTCTCCGCCGCCCCGGTCGAGGACGATTCCTCCTTCGAACTCAAGCTGCGCCCGCAGCGCCTGCAAGAATTCATCGGCCAGCCCAAAGTCAAAGAGAACCTGGACGTAGCCATCCAGGCCGCCAAGTCCCGAGGTGAAGCACTAGACCACGTCCTGCTCTACGGACCGCCCGGCCTCGGGAAGACGACCCTGGCCAACATCATCGCCAACGAACTCGGAGCCGCCTTTCAGCAGACGTCTGGCCCCACACTGCAGATCAAGGGCGACCTGACCGCGATCCTCACCAATCTCCGCGACCGGCAGGTGCTTTTCATCGATGAAGTCCACCGCCTTCAGCCCGCGCTCGAAGAAATTCTCTACTCCGCGCTCGAAGACTACAAGCTCGACATCATGATCGGCCAAGGCCCCTCCGCGCGCACCCACACCATGGACGTGAAGCCCTTCACCTTCATCGGCGCCACCACCCGAGCCGGACTGCTCTCCGCGCCCTTGCGCTCCCGTTTCGGCCTGCTGCTGCGCCTCGAGTTCTACACGCACGACGACCTCCGCGTCATCGTCGAGCGTTCCGCCGAAATTCTAGGCGTCAGCATCGATCATCCCGGAGCCACCGAAATCGCCAGCCGCTCCCGAGGAACGCCGCGCATCGCCAACCGCCTGCTGCGCCGAGTGCGCGACTACGCCCAAGTGCGAGCCGCCGGCTTGATCGATCTGCCCACCGCCCAGTCCGCGCTCAGCATGTTGGAAGTGGACCGCCACGGCTTCGACGAAGTTGACCGCAAACTCTTGCTGACGATCATCGAGAAATACCAGGGCGGCCCCGTAGGCCTCAACACTCTAGGCGCCGCTCTAGCCGAGGAACCCGACGCCATAGAAGAAATCTACGAACCCTTCCTGATTCAGATCGGCTTCCTGAACCGAACTCCAAGAGGCCGAGTAGCCACCCAACTAGCCTACGAACATTTCGGCATAACTCCCAACCGCCGCCAAAGCTCCCTCTTCTAGATCGTGTGGGGACGAGCTTGTGTGGGGACGGGCGCCTCGCCCGTCCAAGCCGAGCGAAGCTCGGCAGCTGCCAACGCCACATCAAACCTGGATCTACGGCGCGAGACCGTGGAGCTCCGTTTGACTTCCACTGCCGCAATCTGCGTTAATCGCTCTTCGTCATCGTCCCCAAGAAACGCAGGAGGAGTCATGCGCGAAGTGATCTCGACCGACCAAGCCCCGCAAGCCATAGGTCCGTATGCGCAGGCCATTCGAGCCCAGGGCCTGATTTTCACGTCCGGACAAGTGGCCCTCGATCCCGCCACCCAGCAGGTTGTAGCCGGAGACATAAGCGCGCAGACCGACCGCGTGCTCAAGAATCTCGCCGCCATTTTGCAGGCTTCGGGCAGTAGCATGCAGAAGGTTCTCCGCTGCACCGTCTTCCTTAAGAACATGGGAGACTTCGCCGCCATGAACGAAGTCTACGGCCGCTACTTCAAGCAGGCCCCGCCCGCCCGCTCCACGGTAGAAGTCGCCCGCCTTCCAAAAGACGTCCTGGTAGAAATTGATGTGATCGCGCTAGCGTAATGCTCACGTAGGGACAGCCGTCCTCGGCTGTCCAGCCCGAGCGAAGCTCGGCAGCAACCGCCGGCGCCAAAGCATGTGGAATTTGCAGTGGAAACTAACGTGGAATTAAGAAAAGGGGAAATTATGAAAACTGTCATCGTGATCTCAGCCCTAGCGCTGTTCGCCCTAGCGGCCCTGGCCATTGCCCAAACGACTCCAGCAAAGAAGGCGCCAGCCAAGCCAGCCACCAGCACTCCCACCAAAGTCACCGGCGAGCCCATCAAGACCGCCAGCGGTCTGGAATATTGGGACATCAAAGTCGGCACCGGCGCCGTCGCCCAAAGCGGACAGCACGTCAAAGTCGATTACACCGGTTGGCTCACCAACGGCAAGAAGTTCGACAGCTCGGTCGGCACCGGCAAACCGTTTGAGTTCAAGCTCGGCGCCGGCCAGGTCATCAAGGGCTGGGACGAAGGTGTAGCCGGCATGAAGGTCGGGGGTAAGCGCCAATTGCGCATCCCGCCCGGCCTGGCCTACGGAGAAAAGGGTTATCCAGGCGTCATCCCAGCCAACTCAACCTTGATCTTCGACGTGCAATTAGTGGACGTGAAGTAGCTCGTGTGGCGCGGACACTCCCTTCGATTTCGCTCAGGGCAAGCCTGTCCGCGAAAAGCTGGTTGGCAGGCAGACAAAGGCCCGCAGGATTTCCACATCTCTGCGGGCTCTGGTCTCTTACGCCTTAACCACTTTGCCGCTGCGCAGGCAAGAAGTGCAAACGCGCATGTGTTTGGTAGCCGCTCCCACCTTGGCGTGAACCGGGCGCAGATTGACATTCCAGCGCCGTTTGCTGACATTGTGGGCGTGACTGATCGTATTTCCGAACTGCGGCCCCTTGCCGCAGATATCACAAACTCGAGCCATAACTCTGAAATCCTTCCAGGCCTGTTGCCGAAACTTTAATTCTACAGGAATCCAGCCGACCTCGCCAAGCCGGAGAGCCTAAGTAACCTGTACGCGACTCTAAGAATTCCGCGCCGATCCACTAGCGATATACTGCGGGGTATCTCCGCAGACAGAAAGAAGGGAAATCGTGAACAGGATCACACTTGCTATCGTGCTGCTGGGCTCCGTGTTCGCGTGGGCTGGGGCTGAGCCCAACCCGGCCGAGTATACCGTCAACGTCCACGTCAGTTCATCAAGCATAGACATAGAGCGCGGCTATCAAGTACTGAATGTCGTCATTGACGGTAAAAAATATGAACTGGGGTCCGAACTGCGCATTGGCCGGTTATTGGCGCTCGGCGACTACAAGGCGAGGCTCGTTAAAGACGAGCACAAGACCACCTACGATTCCCTTCAGGTCTATGAGTTTCTCTTCCCCGACAAGAAAACCAGGCAGTTTCTTCTCGTCGGGCAAACGGAATAACAGCGCTCGTGAACTCGATTAATTCGATACCGGGGCCCAAAGTGATAGCGGGCCTGAGTCGTCGCGGCGGACAGTTCCCGCCAACCGGCGTTTAGGTACTGTCCTCGCCCACCTTGAGCACGGCCAGGAACGCTTCCTGCGGAATATCCACGCGGCCGATGCGTTTCATGCGCTTCTTGCCTGCTTTTTGCTTCTCGAGCAGCTTGCGTTTGCGGCTGATGTCGCCGCCGTAACATTTGGCGATCACGTTCTTGCGCATTGCTGGCACGGTTTCGCGGGCTATGATCTTGGCTCCAATCGCCGCCTGGATTGCCACCTCAAACATCTGGCGCGGGATCAGTTCCTTCATCTTTGCCGCCAGCGCCCGCCCGCGATCATAGGCGAAGTCGCGATGGATGATAGTCGACAGCGCATCCACCGGCTCGCCCGCCACCATGATGTCGAGCTTGGACATCGGCGATACCCAGTTGCCGGAGAGATGATAGTCGAGCGAAGCGTAGCCGCGAGAGACCGATTTCAGGCGGTCGTAGAAATCGAGCACGATTTCATTCAGCGGCAGCTCGTATTGCAGCATGACGCGCGAAGAGCTGACATATTCAAAACTCTTCTGCTTGCCGCGTTTCTCCTCGACCAGCTTCAGAATGCCGCCTACATATTCCTCGTTGGTCAAAATCACGGCGAGAATCACCGGCTCTTCCACTTTCGCGATCTCGCTAACGTCGGGCCAGCGTGAGGGATTATCCACCTCGATCACCGCGCCATCCGTCTTGGTGATCTGGTAGCGCACGCCTGGGGCCGTCGTGATCAGCTCGAGATTGTATTCGCGCTCCAGCCGTTCCTGGATGATCTCCATGTGCAGCAGGCCGAGAAAGCCGCAGCGGAAGCCGAATCCGAGCGCCACCGAACTTTCCGGCTCGAAGAAGAACGACGAATCGTTCAGCTTCAATTTTTCCAAAGCTTCGCGCAGTGCCGTGTGCTCGTGCGCGTCCACGGTGTAGAGGCCGGCGAAAACCATGGGCTTGATTTCTTCAAACCCGGGCAAGGCCTGCAGAGAAGGGCGGTCATCGTCGGTGATGGTGTCGCCGATCTTCGTATCGGCGACATTCTTGATATTGGCGATGATGAATCCGACTTCGCCCGCTACCAGTTCGTCGACTTCCACCGGCTTCGGGGTGAGCACGCCCAGAGTTTCCACCTGAAAAACGTGGCCGTTCGACCATAGGCGGATCTTCTGCCCTTTGCGCAACCGGCCTTCGAAGACCCGCGCCAGCACCACCACTCCGCGATAGGGATCGAACCAGGAATCAAATAGCAGGGCCTGAAGATGGCGCTCCGGCGCGCCTTTTGGCGGGGGAACGCGCTTCACAATTGCCTCGAGAACGTTGGGCACACCCTGGCCGGTCTTGGCGCTGATCAGCAATGCATCGGAGGCATCGAGGCCGACCGCGCTCTCGATCATCTCCTTGGTGCGGGCGACGTCGGCGCTCTGCAGGTCGATCTTGTTGATGACCGGGACAATTTCGAGGCCGTGATTGATCGCGAGATATGAGTTCGCCAGCGTCTGCGCTTCCACGCCCTGCGACGCGTCCACCACCAGCAGCGCGCCTTCGCAGGCAGCGAGGGAGCGCGAGACCTCGTAGGAAAAATCCACGTGGCCCGGCGTATCGATCAGGTTGAGCTGATAAATCTGTCCATCCTGCGCGGGGTACAACATGCGGACGGCATGAGCCTTGATGGTGATGCCGCGCTCGCGTTCCAGGTCCATCGAGTCCAGAACCTGCTCCTGCATTTCGCGCATGGCGAGCGACCCGGTCAGCTCCAGCAGGCGGTCGGCCAGCGTGGATTTTCCGTGATCGATGTGCGCAATGATCGCAAAATTGCGGATGCGAGCGGCTTCCATGAATAGGTCGATTCTAGCAGGGTGCGGCGCGGGCACTGTTGGGCGAGGTGTGGGTGAAGCGAAGAACTTCTGTATTCCGACGCTGCCTCTGGGGTAGGGGTCCTTCGACTCCGCCTGCTTTTCACTTCGTGAAAAGCAGGCTCCGCTCAGGATGACAAATTATGAGATGACGACCAGCGGACAACAACCGGGCCAGAATCCGGTATCATATACACACATTCTTGCCGGAGGGGTGATGGCAGTTCCTGTATCCCAGATGTGGACAGTGGCCTCGTACGTCCTGCGCCAGAAGCTGGCTGGACGCACGCGCTATCCGCTCGTGCTTATGCTCGAGCCGCTGTTCCGCTGCAACCTGGCTTGCGCCGGATGCGGCAAGATCCAGTACCCGGCCCACATCCTGAAAACAGATCTTTCGCCGGAAGACTGCTTTAAGGCGGTGGATGAGTGCGGAGCGCCGATGGTTTCGATCCCGGGCGGCGAGCCGCTGATGCATCCGCAGATCGCCGAAATTGTGGAAGGCCTGGTCGCGCGCAAGAAATATATCTATCTCTGCACCAACGCGCTGCTGCTGAAGGAAAAGTTGCATTTGTTCAAGCCCAGCAAGTACCTGAGCTTCTCGGTTCATGTGGACGGGCAGAAGGAACACCACGATTTTTCCGTGTGCCGCGAAGGCGGATACGAGCTCGCACTCGACGGGATCCGCGCGGCGGTCGAAGCCGGCTTCCGCGTGACCACCAACACCACGCTGTTCGATGGCGCCGATCCCAACAGCGTGCGCGCATTTTTCGACGAGATGATGGACGTCGGGGTCGAGAGCATGATGGTCTCGCCCGGATATTCCTACGACAAAGCGCCCGACCAGAAACACTTCATGGGACGCGCCCGGATTCGCCGCATGTTTCGCGCCATGCTTTCGAATCGCAAGAAGACTTGGCGGTTCAACCAGTCGCCGCTTTTCCTCGAATACCTGATGGGCAAGCGCAGCTACAAGTGCACGCCCTGGGGCATGCCGACCTATAACATTTTCGGATGGCAGAAGCCCTGCTACCTGCTGCAGGATGGCTACGCCGAGTCGTACAAAGAATTGATGGAAACGACGGAGTGGGCGAGCTACGGAACCGAGTCGGGCAATCCGCAGTGCGCCAACTGCATGGTGCATTGCGGATACGAACCTTCGTCGGTGGACGATACGTTTGGATCGCTGCGCGGATTCGCGGACACGGTAAGGGCTACCTTCTCGCTCTATCCCGACAAGGATGCGCTCGCCGATCTGGATCGGGAGGTGCGGCCGGTGCACTCTTACAACCCACTCGTCCAGATTGAAGCGCAAATGGATGTTGCTGCTGCCGCTCCGCAGGCGGAAGAAAGCCGCGCATGAGCGGTCGCGAACATGGGCACGATCCTGCGCTGCCCCACGGCGCGCAAGCTCTGGTTCGGCCGCACGGCACCGACGAACTCGAAGTTGTCCCGGGATTCGAGCGCGAAAATCTTCAGGGATGGATTCCACAGCTTGCCACTGACGCCGATGTGCGCGCAGTGATCGAAAAGGCGTTTGATTATCGTGGCGACGTAACCGTCACGTGCAAGAATGGTTCCGCAATCACCGGATATCTTTTCGACCGCCGTATTGGTTCGACGCTCGCGAACTCCGCCGTGCGTCTTATGCTCGCCACCAGCAATGAGCGGCCGGCCATCCCGTATTCCGAAATCGCCGCCATCGCCTTCACCGGACGCGACACCGCCGCCGGCAGGAGCTACGAAGCCTGGGTCAAGAAGTATTGGGAAAAGCGCGCCAAAGGCGAGAAGAATATTTCGATCGAGCCCGAGGCGCTGGAGTAGCGGCGAGCACAGACGCTGCCGAGCTTCGCTCGGCTTGGACGGCCGAGGGCGGCCGTCCCTACACGAGCGTTCTAAAATGATTCCCATGCTCGTGCTCGCTTCCGCTTCGCCGCGTCGCCAGGAATTGCTGCGCAACGCTGGCATTCCTTTCGAAGTCCAGCCTGCGGACATTTCAGAAGACCCGCAGCCTGGAGAAGCCGCGAAAGACTGTGCCGAGCGCCTGGCGCGGGAGAAGGCGCTTGCGGTTGCAGGTCAACGTCCACAGGATTGTGTGCTCGGGGCCGACACCGTGGTCGTCGTCGATGGCCAGATTCTGGGCAAGCCCTCCGACGCCGCTGACGCCGCGCGCATGTTGCGCTTGCTCTCAGGGCGCGAGCATCAGGTGATTACTGGCGTCTGTTTAGTGGCCAGCGGCCAGCGGTCGGTGGCCAGTGAAACCACTTCGGTTACGATGTCCGAAATCTCCGAGAAGGAGATTACTGATTACGTCGCCAGCGGCGAGCCTATGGACAAGGCGGGAGCCTATGGGATTCAGGGCATCGCTTCCCGCTGGATTCCTCGCATCGAAGGGGATTACTGCAACGTGGTGGGACTGCCAGTGGCGTTGGTGTGGCGGATGCTGCGGCAGGCGCGGGCTATCTAGTTCAGGTTTGTGGTGGCGCTAACTGTGCGCGGACGGGAGTGTCGGCGCTACACGGGCTATCTAGGCGGCAGGCGGCTTGGGCGGCTCTTTTCCCTTGTCCTCAGGCTCTTTCATCGAGGACTTGAAATTGCGAATGCCTTCCCCCAGCCCCTTGCCCAAATCGGCAAACTTACTCGGTCCGAAAAGCAGCAGGGCAATACCAATAATCAACAAAATGTGCAGCGGCTGAAACAGTCCCTCACCCATAAAAACCTCCAGTTACGCCCTCGAATGCAGCAGGGCGAACCCCGGCCCCAATTGAATTCTAGGTTAGTGTGGACCCTCAGGTCAAAGCCGCCTGTGCTGGCGGTCACTGGAGATTGTGAAATTGGTCACACGGCCAACGTCAATCAGTCCAGTTCGATCAGATGGCCTCGATCAGCCCGGCCAGGAGGGCCGCCCGACGGGGCAACTCCGAGATCAGGATGTGCTCGTGCGGGGCGTGGGCTCCGTCGCCTACGGCGCCGAGACCGTCGAGGGTTGGGATGCCCAAACCGGCGGTGAAATTGCCATCGGAGCCGCCGCCCACCGCGGCTTCGCCAAGCTTCCATCCCAGGTCGTGGGCGATGGCCTTGGCTTGTGCGTACAACGCCGCGACCCCGGCGGTGCGTTCCATGGGCGGACGATTGATGCCTCCGGTGACCTCGATTTTGCACTTGCGGTTGAAGGGGCGCAGGCTGCGCATCTTCTTATCGATTCCGGCTGCGTCTTTCATGCGCGCGATGCGGACATCAACCTGTGCCGCCGCTTCGGCCGGAACCACGTTGGTGCGCGATCCGCCAGTCACGATTCCGACGTTTACGGTCAAGCCTTTCTTTAGTTCAGTGAAGCCGGAGATTCTTTCGATTTGACGCGCCAGCTCAAGAATCGCGTTTACGCCCTTCTGGAAATCGAGGCCGGCATGAGACGCCTTGCCGGCAACTTTGACGAGATACTCGCCAACTCCCTTGCGCGCGGTTTTCACGGCACCCTGGAATCCATAGGCAGGCTCGAGTACGAGCACGGCCGCAGCTTTCTTCGCCAGCGACTCGGTGATAGCTCGTGACGAATCGCTGCCGACTTCCTCGTCGGATACCAGAAGCACGGTCACGGGGCGCGGCAATCCGCCATGCCACTGTTGCAGAGCGGCGAGCGCGTGGAGCATCAATGCGATGCCCGATTTCATATCGAGGACGCCGGGGCCAGTCAGTTTATCGCCGTTGGTGCGGCACGGCATGGCAGAGAGCGTGCCCAGCGGATAGACGGTGTCGTAGTGACCGAGCAGCAGCACCGGCTTGGTGGACTTGCCAGCGAAGGCGAAGTCGACTTGCAGGTGATTGCCGAAGTCTTTCGCCTGGTGAATCCGAACTTCGCCGCCGAGCTGGGAAAATTTCTCGGCGACCGCCTCGGCGATCCGGTCCACGGCGGCCTGGTTGTCGCTGGGAGATTCAATTTCGACCAACTCGCGGATGGTCGAGACGATTTCGTCGCGGCGTTGGTTGAAATAGGCAAGGCGGCGCTGCACTTCAGAGCGCGTCTCAGAACTAGGTCGACCCACCGGGACTGCAATCATTTTGCGCCTTTCCTAAACTAGAAGGTATCAAGCTATCGCATCCATGGCCATTCGGGATAGTTCGGGAGGGCTCGTTACTTTAGTACGTAAAAGCTTTTCGCATGGTCACCTATAATTTTCTTCATGCAGCGCGGCACAAGATTTGGAACCATCCTTCTCGTGATCGGCCTTGCGGTCCATTGCAGCGCCAAGCAACTCGCGGTTGTCGTGGAAAAAGCGAATCCGACGTCGGGTCTCACTTCTATAAATCTCGTCAAGATTCTCAAAGGTCAAACCCGGACTTGGCCGGACGGCTCGGCCGTCACGGTGGTGATCCGGGAGGCAGGGTCTCCGGAAATGCAAATCGCGCAGGACCGGCTGTACAAGGCTTCGTTGGACGAGATGAAGGCGCTTATAACTGCCCACAAAGGCTCCATCGTGGTCGCCAGTTCGGATGAGGACTTGCTGCGTTTCGTTGGATCCACGCGCGGCGCCATCAGCCTGGTCGACGTGTATTCCATCACACATGACGTCAAGGTGTTGAAGATCGACGACCTGCTTCCGCTGGAAGCGGGATATTTGTTGCGAGGGAAATAGAGGCCTTCATGCTCAGCAAGCGTGCAGCGATTTATACATTCGTGTTACTCACCGCCGGTCTGTCGTTGGCCTACGCGGCGGAGGCAGCGCCGAGGGAAGAGACACTTCCCGTCACCACTCGCTCGGCCAAGGCGCGGCATGAGTTCGAGCAGGGTCTGGCGCGCTTTCAGAGTGACTTGAGGATCGAAACCGCGGTGAATATCTGGGAACAAGCGGTCAGGAAAGATCGCAATTTCGCTCTGGCGCACGGGTTTATCGCGTTCGTTTCCCGGGACCCTGTCGAACAGGCGAGCCATCGCCAGGCAGCGCTGGCATTGTCGAAGAAGGTTACGAAGGGCGAGCAATTGTTCATTGCCTGGATGGCGGACTCCGGCGACGGCCATTTTCTTGAGGCCATTGCGGACATGAACCAGGTATTGGGTCTTTATCCGCACGACCGGAACCTGACGTGGTTTGCGGGCTGGTGGCTGATCCACCAGAACGAGGACGAAAGAGCCATCCCTTATTTTGAGCGCACGACCAACTTTCCGGGCTCGTGGAATGAACTTGCCTATTGCTATGCCGCTCGTCGCGATTGGCCAAAAATGCTGGCCGCGGCTCAGAAATATATGGAACTGGTTCCAACAGAACCCAACCCGCATGACAGCCTCGCCGAGCTCTCGCGGGTGATGGGACGATTCGACGATGCGTTCTCGGAGTATCGTGCGGCCTTGCAGCTTGATCCAACTTTCTCGTCGGCTCAGCTCGGGATTGCGGACACCTACGCGTTAGCGGGAGATCAGGTTCGGGCACGGATGGAATACGATAAGGCGATCAAAATGGCTCCCTCGGAGGCGCAGGCGGCCGAGTGGGCGCTGCAGTCCGCGGCTACCTACGTGCGCGAGAAAAATTTCGCGGCCGCGGATAAGGCCTTTCGCGCCGTGGCCAGCCAGGCGCAGGCCAAGGGACTGGGAGAGATGGAAGCCGAAGCGTATCGGCAGATGGCCCTCTATCAGAAGGGTCCGAAGGCGGCCCTGGAACTGCTGAGCAAGGCGAGCGATGTGTTGAAAGAAGACAAGGGGATGAGCCAAGCCGCACGGGACGAGGAAATGGCGGTTGTGCTCTATGCCCTGGTTCTTCGCGACCTCGATGCGGGCAATCGAGTAAAGGCGGTGGCTTCGGCCGCTGAGCTTAAGCAGCTGGCGACCTCGAGCCGACGCTCGACGATCCTGCATGCCTACTACAGCGCGCACGGCGCCGTGCTGGCCTACGAAGGCAAGTGGGACAATGCGGTGCAGGATCTGGAAGAGGACGACCGCGATCCGTTCGCCCTGCGCGCGCTGGTGGTGGCGTACCAAAAGCTCGGCAAACACGCGGAGTCTAACCGAACGGCAGAAACTCTGTTGAATCTAAATCGTCCCACGCTGGAACAGGCTCTGATTGTTCCGGCCTTCCGGTTGCAGCGGCAGGGAGAGCGCCGCGGGCAGTTTGGCGGCGCGGAGCCAAGAACGTCCGATACGCCGGCCAGCCGATGACTTAGCAGCGTAGGCGCGTGCCGGGTTCTACGTTGGAGGACTCCCGGCCCTCCCCCTTGCAAGGCAGTCAAGCTGCCAGAGCATTCAACCGGTCGATGGTTCGTGCCGCGATTTCCTCGGGAGATCCCTTGGCTAGAATCGGCAGCAGCAGGCCGAGATCTTTGTAGAACTGGATGAGGGGCGCGGTGCTTCGGTCGTAGGCTTCCAAACGGACGGCGATGGCCTCGGGGCGGTCGTCATCGCGCAGCAGCAGGCGTCCGCCGCAGCGATCGCAGATGCCCTCGAACTTCGGCGGCCGTTCTTTCACGTTGAACACCGCCTTGCATTTTTCGCAGGTGCGGCGACCGCTCAGGCGCGCGACGATTTCGTCCACCGGCAGTTCGTAGTTCACCACCGCGCTGAGAGACAAGGACTCCTGCGCCATCAACTGCTTGAGCGACTGGGCCTGGCCCAGGGTGCGGGGGAAGCCGTCGAGGATGAAGCCGCCGCAGTGGAGGATGCACTTGCTGCGCTCACGCACCATCTCCCAAACGGTGGAATCGGGCACCAGGTCGCCGCGGCGCATGTACTGGGTTGCCGCCTTCATGGCGGGGGATTGCTCGCAGTCGGGCCGCTTGCCGGCCGCTCGAAAAACATCTCCGGTCGAGAGATGGCAAGCGCCCAGACGGGCCGTGAGGATTTCGGCTTGCGTGCCTTTGCCCACGCCTGGGGCACCTAAAAGGATCAGCCGACAAGGGTTCTTGCGCTCGGCTGGAAGAACGGAGCAATCGGCGGAAGGCCCTTGCAACCACGCTGCGCGATCATTCTTGATAAGGGGGCTCATCCCCATAAGCTGGCATAGGGGCGAGCGGCTTGCAGTGATGGTGGTCACGGGAGGAAGTGCGGCGCTACGATGCCGATAAAGTCGCTGGACGTGATTACCTTAGTCTGCTTCCAGAACCTTGGGAAATGCCGCTGGTTGCCGGTTACCAGGTAATCGGCGCGAGCGGCATCGGCGCATTCCAGGAACTTGTTGTCGTCGGGATCGCGCGCGAGATGGAGCGCACGCACTGGGGTAACGAGGTAGGCACGGTTCTTGATGAGTTGGAGCAATTGCTGCCGAAGGCCCTTGCGGATCTTGAACTCCGGGCGGGCGAGCACCTCACGGTATTCCGCAAGAATGGCTTCGGTGACGTACAGCCTCGCCGGTTTGGTGATCGCAACCAGGAACACGGTGCGCTGAAGTCCATGCGGTTTCAAAGCCGCCGAGACGAGAATGTTGGTATCGATCACGAGGCGAAGCGGGATCATCGCTGTGCAGGTCGGGGGCGCTTTGGCTTTTGCGCCCGGGCGGCCTTGATGACCTGGTCAATCCGGCGCGAGTTGAGCGTGTTCGTGCCCTTGCGTCTGGACTCCTCTCCGATCAGCCGGAGCACTTCCGGTTCGGGAGCAGCGAGCCGCACATAGTCCCGGATACTCAAGAGCACCGCTTTCGGCGTGCCGCGTTTTTCAATGACTAGCGAGCGGCGCTCGCGATCTACCCGGCGCAACAGCTTGCCAAAATTGGAGCGGGCTTGGAGCGCGGAGACGACGATCGTGTCATTCGGGCTGGTTCTCAGCATAGGGAACTCTCCAGTTCACTAATTCGAACTGTACAGTTCAGTTTGGGCGCCGTCAAGCGTGCCTGAAATCAGGTAGTGGGTCAATTCACGAAACTGTTAACCACTAAGGCCACCCTTCGGCTGCGCTCAGGGCAGGCTCCGGTACACGAAGGAACCCCCTGAGACCCACAAGTCTTCGCGATACTTTGTGTTCCTGGTGGTGTAATGGTTTTGCGGATTCTATTGTGAAACAAACGCTTTACTCGAATTTCGTCGTACTTCGAGAGCGCCATCTTCATCTAAACTGGATACCCAAAGCGAGGGTCTCCTAACTTGCGCAAATTCCGATCGTGTTTGAAGCGTGGTATTCCTGCTTGTTCTTTTCTGCTGCTCACGGTTGCGGTTCTTGCCCAGGCGGTTCCTCCGGAACTGGTGAATGGGCTCAAATGGCGACTCATCGGCCCCTTCCGCGGTGGACGCGTGGTGGCCGTGGCCGGTGTACCGGGCGACTCGACGACCTTCTATTTCGGCTCGGTCGATGGCGGCATCTGGAAAACAACCGACGCCGGAGTAGTCTGGACGCCGATTTTTGACGGCCAGCCGGTGGCCTCGATCGGCGCACTGGCGGTGGCTCCCTCCGATCCTAAGACCATTTATGCCGGAACCGGCGAGACCGACATTCGTTCCGACCTGTCCACGGGCAACGGCGTCTACAAATCGACTGATGGCGGAGCAACCTGGAATCACAACGGCTTGGACGACACGCGCCAGATCAGCCGGATTGTGATCGATCCGCGGAATCCGAGCGTCGTTTATGTCGGCGCTCTGGGGCACGCTTATGGCCGCAACGAAGAGCGCGGCGTTTATAAATCCTTGGATGGGGGAATGCATTGGACGCGGGTTCTGGATCTGGGGCCTGAAATCGGCATATCAGATTTGGCGATGTGTTCTTCCGCGCCGCAGCTCCTGTTTGCCGGCGCGTGGCATACACATCGTCCGCCGTGGAGCACGTACGCTCCGATCGATGGACCCGGTGGCGGACTTTACCGTTCTCAAGATGCGGGCAAAACCTGGTTGCGTCTTGAGGGACGCGGGCTGCCCGAGGGCGATTGGGGGCGCGTTGGCGTCGATGTTGCGCCCGACGGCAAGCGCGTGTACGCCCTGATCGAGGCGAAAGGATCCGAGGCGAACAAATCCGGCATCTATCGCTCTGACGATGGAGGCAACACCTGGGTGTTCGCCAACGCCGATCCTCGGTTGACCAGCCGGGCGTGGTATTTCGCTCGCATCTCGATTGACCCGCAGAATCCCGATGTGATCTATGTCCCGAATATTGCTCTCTATCGATCCGAGGATGGCGGGAAGACAGTTTCGGTCTTGCGAGGCGCGCCCGGTGGAGACGACTATCACCAGCTCTGGATCGATCCCAGGAATTCGGCCCGCATGGTGCTCGGAACCGACCAGGGAACCACGATCAGCCTGAATCGCGGCCAGACTTGGAGCAGTTGGTATAACCAGCCCACGGCACAGCTGTATCATGTGACGACCGACAATCAGTTCCCTTACGTTGTGTATGGCGCGCAGCAGGATACCGGCGCTGCCGCCGTGGTAAGCCGCACCGACCACGGCCAGATCACGCCGCGGGATTGGTTCCCGGCCGGCCCCAGCGAGAGTGGATACCTGGCGCTCGATCCGAAGGAACCCGACATCATTTATCTGAGTGGGGTTTTCGGTACGGTTGCCCGCTTCAACAAACGGACTGGCTTCAGCCAGGACATCACTCCATGGCCAGCATTTCGGTGGGACTCGGAAGTCCATGAGCGCAAATATCGCGCGCCCTGGACCCCGCCGCTGGTACTTTCCCCGGCTGACCTTACAACGCTCTATCTGGGGACGCAGTATGTGATGAAGACGGTCGATGGCGGTCTGCACTGGGAGACCATCAGCCCCGATCTCACCGGGGCGGCCGGTGACGCACGCGATTCAAAAACTACGAAACCGCCGAGTCCGCCAACGCAAGGTTCGCCAACGATCGAGGAAGCTAAACGCGCCGGTTATGGCGTGGTGTTCACGATCGCGCCCTCGCCGCTCAATCGCGATTTGATTTGGGTGGGAAGCGACACGGGATTGATTCATCTCACCCGTGACGGAGGAAAGAACTGGAAAGATGTCACGCTGCCGGGACTGAGCGACTGGAGCAAGATCTCGCTCATCGAAACTTCGCATTTCGATCCCGCTGTCGCGTATGCCGCCGTCGATCGCGGCCGCCTCGACGATCAGACGCCATACCTCTATCGCACACGGGACTACGGGGCTACCTGGCAACCGATCACGAACGGCATTGCGGCTCCGGCATTTTTGCGCGCCGTTCGCGAAGACCCGCAGAGCCGAGGGCTCCTTTTCGCTGGAACCGAATTGGGAGTGTACGTATCGTGGGACGACGGTGACCACTGGCAGTCCCTGCAACTGAACCTGCCCGTCAGCTCGGTTCGCGATCTCACCCTCCACGGCGACGACTTGGTGATTGCCACGCACGGGCGTTCCTTCTGGATTCTCGATAACATCGCGCCGCTTCGCCAGGCACTTGAGGCGAGAAAAGCCGGCGGCCCGTGGCTTTACCGGCCGGCCGCAGCCGTTCGTGTGGACAACGACTTTTTTACCGGTACGCCGCTTCCGCCCGAGGAGCCAACGGCACAGAATCCTCCAAGTGGCGCGATGATCGATTATTTCCTTCCGTCTGCGGCGAGCGCGGTTCGGCTGGAAGTCTTCGATTCGCAGCAGAATCTCATCCGTAAGTTTTCTTCGGAGGAACATTCTTCAGAGAGTCAGCGCGCGGCGAAACACGCGACCCTGCCCGTTGCCGAGCGTTGGTTTCCCAAGCCTGAAGTCCTCGAGAAGAATGCCGGAATGCACCGCTTCGTCTGGAACCTGACGTGGGGTAGTTCGGGCGGTCCAGCCGCGGACGAAGACTCCGAGTACCGCAATCCGAGCGGGCCGAAGGCGGTGCCGGGAGTCTACCAGGTCCGCCTGACGGTGGATGGAAAAACGCAAAACCAATCGCTAGAAGTCGTCATGGACCCGCGCTCGCCCGCGACTCCCGAGGAACTGACGCAGCAGTTGCAGTTGGGCCGGCAGATCTTTGGCGAAACCATCGACGCGAGGCGGGCGCTGGCCGAGATTGGCTCGGTTCAGAAGCAACTGGCTGACATGCAACAGAAGCTGGGGCTGCGGAACTTAGGGGCACAAAGCGCACAGCTCAAGTCAGCGCTGGAGGAAGCGCGATCCGAGGCCTGCAAGATTCTTGTGAACAAGACTCTCTTGAACACGGGACACGCCGAGGAGGGCCCCGGGCTGGAAGAGGCCTACGCGGGCCTGGCATCGGCTCTGCGGGTCGTCGAAAGCGGAGATCGCGCCGTGCCCTCGCAGGCCATCGCGGTTTACACGGAGTCAAGCCAACAGGTAAAAGCGCGCATCGCGGAGTGGGACAGATTCAAGCAAACGAGGTTGGCGCAACTCAACCAGCAACTGCGTGAGGCTAACTTGGCTCCGATCGCGATCTCTGAAATTGAGCGGGAAGTCGAGTTTCTGATGTCGCACTAGAATTTCTCACTGCAACGCTGGGGTAAGCTCGGGCTCCCGTCCGGGGCGGCACTCTCGCACAACTGCAGACGAAAAAACAAAACAATAACTTGACAAGTTCATGACAAGCGCACGCGGAGGATTACTTACAGTGTCTTCAGTCCCTTCCTGCGGACGTTCTAGTTATGAAGATACCGGCGGCGATCTGCGCGTTGCTGTTCTCGGCAGGAGCGATGTTTGGTCAAGGCGCCGTCCGTCAAGATACTGCAGTCACAGCTGTAACCGGCGAAAGCTGGCTCCATCACCTTCACCGCTCGTTTGACGAAACCAGCATGGGCAAGACATTCCGTTTGGGGTCGCCCGATCCGGCGACGGACTTGGCCGCGCCTCAGCTTCGACGTTCAAGCGAGGGGGCGCGGACTCTGCACGGCTCCGACTTATACCGCCTGAATTGCCGAGGATGTCATGGCGAATCGGGTCTCGGGGCTCCGCCGGAAATCGGATCGTTGATCAACCCAGTCCGCGCAACCTCCAGTGTGCTGGTTAGTGAGCGCATGAAGAAAGCCGGCATGGAAATAAGTCGTCGGCAGACGGCTGAGTTAGTAAGTCAGTCCCGAGACTTATTACTAAAGCGGCTCCACGAGGGCGGACAGGACATGCCTTCCTTCCATTATTTTAGTAAAGCGGAAATTCGTTCGCTGGTGGCTTACCTCAAGCAGCTTGCCGACGTGCCGGGTGCTGAACACGAACAAGTTGCCATTCAAGAATCGCACGATCGCATCGGCGAGCTGATCGTGAAATCCACCTGCCACACGTGCCATGGCGCAACGGGGCTGAATCCCACTTCCGCCGAGCTTTTCGAGGGCGCAATCCCTCCTCTAAGTGTGCTCCCCATGCGTGTGAACCGGGCGCAGTTGGTGCGGAAAGTCACCAGTGGCGCGCCCGTGGTTATGGGCACACCTTCCTCGGCCTATCGCGGACGGATGCCGGTATTCAGCTATTTGAGCGAGGACGAAGCTGCGGATATTTATAAATACCTCACTGAATATCCGCCCGTCGAATTGGCCAGCGTTAACCATGGTGCGGAGAACCAGGGTGCGGAGACGTCTCGATCTGATGCCAACGATTGGCCGGCCGATCCCAGCGGAGCGCACGCCACGGCGCCACATCCTGCGCTTCATCCTGCGCTTCAAACCGCGCCGCCTCAATATCGAGTTCCGCGCGAACCGGCCGAATCGGTTGCTTTGTGGATCGGCGTTGGATTGTACGCGGCTGTCCTCCTGGGGCTAATGTGTTGGATCACGTGGCGTGAACTCCGAAGGCTTGCCGTCGAGAGTCAGGTCCGCAGAGCGCGCCCGCCGGGACTGGGCCCCGAGCCGTGGGTCACACACCATACTGCCCCCAATCTGATCGTGGACTCTCAAGGCTGGTGCACTGAGTCCGGGGAATGCGGCCCATCGGATTGGGTCCCGGGAAGACGAACGTCCTAGTCGTAGCGAAGGCGTGGACGGGTGGATGGAAGGCAAGAGGCCGGACCCCGCGCAAACGTGTATTACTGCTTTCTTCCTGATTCTGGTCTCGGCGTAGGTCACCGGCTCGCACACGCTCGATGGCAAAAGCGCTGGCGGAGAGGGAGGGATTCGAACCCCCGATACCCTTTCAGGTATGCCGGTTTTCAAGACCGGTGCCATCAACCACTCGGCCACCTCTCCGTGGCTCTTATTGTTTTACTACAGACAGCATTTTACGGCAGAGGCGATGCCAGCGAAGCGGAGGATCGCGAACAGAACACTGAGGGCTGGCCTGGATTGCGCGGTTATGAGGCCTCGCCAGCCACTTCTCACTTTTGTGCAAATAATCACAAAACCGTGCTGCGTCATCGATCGCAGTGACTCGTGCACTTCACTGCAATGGCGGGTTGGTGTTACAACGATACAGGAACCCGCCCTCCGCGTCCGGTTCAGATAAAGGCTAACCCGTGTGCGGAGAAGCTCGGTGACCGCACGAAAGGACAGAATTCCCCATGAAGGCTTTAGTGAAGAGCCGCTCTGAGCGCGGTCTATGGCTCGAAGATGTGCCCGAGCCGGAAATCGGCATTAACGATGTCAAAATTCGCGTGCTGCTCACCGGGATCTGCGGCACCGATCTCCATATCTACCAATGGGATGATTGGGCAAAGAAAACCATTCCCGTGCCGCTGGTCATCGGGCACGAATTTGTGGGCGAAATCGCCGCGGTCGGTTCGAACGTTGCCGATTTCCGGGTTGGAGAACTGGTCAGCGGAGAAGGGCACGTAATCTGCGGGCGCTGCCGGAATTGCCTGGCCGGCCGCCGGCATTTGTGCGCACACACAAAAGGTGTCGGGGTCAATCGGCCGGGATGCTTCGCGGAATTTATTGTTCTGCCGATGAGCAATATCTGGAAACATAATCCCAAGATCAATCCTGAGATTGCCGCGATCTTTGATCCGTTTGGCAACGCGGTACACACGGCATTGTCGTTTCCGGTTCTGGGCGAGGATGTCCTGATCACCGGAGCGGGCCCGATTGGCCTGATGGCGGCGCCGGTTGTGCGCCACGCCGGAGCGCGCCATGTGGTCATCAGCGATCTGAATCCTTATCGCCTGGCGCTCGCGGAAAAGATGGGAGTCACGATGGCGGTGGACCCACGAAAGACGCCTCTCCAAGAGGTGCAGAATCAGCTTGGCATGCAAGAGGGATTCGACGTGGGTCTCGAAATGTCGGGTTCCCCGGCAGCCTTCCGCGAAATGCTCGCCAACATGAGCCACGGCGCGAAGATTGCCATGCTGGGGATTCCAGCCTCCGAGATGGCGATCGACTGGCATAGCGTGATCTTCAACATGCTGACGATCAAAGGCATCTATGGACGAGAGATGTACGAAACCTGGTACAAGATGACGGTGATGCTGGAGTCCGGCCTCGACATTTCGCCGATCATCACTCATCGATTCTCATGGCGAGAATATGAGCAAGGATTTTTGGCGATGGAAACCGGCAACGCGGCAAAAGTCATACTCGACTGGCGCAGCGCAGCTTGAAGGCGAGCGTTTTTAGAATGAGTGGCATGTCACCGTGGAGTGCCCGAGGCCGAGCCGCGCTCCTTTTCCTGGCGGCGATTCCCCTTTGCGCCGGGATGCTGGCTCAGACATCGCCGGATGCGAGTTCGCACGCGCTGTTTCTGCAACGGTTGGTCAACGCGGCAATTGAGCGCACGCATCATTCCGTTCGCTATGATCCGGCCTATGTGCGTATTCCTTACCCCGGCGGAGACGTTCCCTCGAACACGGGCGTTTGCACCGACGAAGTAATCCGTTCGTATCGGACGCTTGGCGTCGATCTGCAAAAAGAAGTGCACGAAGATATCGTGCGGAATTTCTCGGCTTATCCCCGAAAGTGGAAATGGATTTCGGGGAAACCTGACAGCAATATCGATCACCGCCGCGTTCCGAATCTGATGGTCTTCTTCCACAGGAAAGGGGAGACTCTGCCCATCTCCACCAACCCGGTAGACTACAGCCCCGGCGACCTGGTCACTTACGATCTCGGCGGCAACGTGCCGCACATTGGAATTGTCGTGGACCGCAGAGGCGCAGGCGGGCGTTACATGATCGAACACAACATCGGACAGGGACCGCGGATCGAGGACGTGTTGTTCAACTGGAAAATCACCGGGCACTATCGCTATTACGGTCCGTCGAAATAATTCAGACGAAACTTCCCCAGAGAGCTACTTGCCGATCGGCGTCTCCTGTCCGGCGACCAGGCACCATTGGCCGTCGCGTTTCACGAAGATGTCAGTCAGGCGGGTACGGCGGCTCTTGACCTGTCCGGAGTCCCGAACCGTGATTGTGAACTCCGCGTTCGCTAGCGCCGTGTCGCCGTAAATGCGGATGGCAAGATCCGCCGGCTCCATTTCCATCACGATGATCTTGCGCTTAACGTCGCGCAGACTAGCCAGCGCCTCGTCTCTGCTTTCGACTTGCCCGTTATAGCGCGTGTGCAGGTAGTCGGGCGCAAGATACTTCGCGTATTCGTCCCAATCGCCCCGAAGAATCAGTCCCGCCAACTTCAATTCCAGAGCCTTGATTTCGCCTTCCGCGGCGGGATTCGTGTCGACGTGCACGCCTGGCGGCTGCGCGGTTAGAGAGGCGCTCATAGCCAGAAGAAATGTCATTAGAAGTATCTTTCGCATGGCTTGTCTCCGGAATTTCTTCGGTTAACCCGACGGATTGTGCGATTCAGGCCTTGGGATCGTGCGTGCCTCGACGGAATCCCTTTGGACTGGCGGTTTTGTAATCTTCGGATTTGCACCGCGGAATGCTGAGCGTTTGCCATTCGGAAGAACGCAGGTGCTTGGCGAGGAAGACGAGTTGTCCAATGTGCTGCGCGTAGTGAGCGAGCGCGCGGTTAAGCGCTTGCATCACTGTGTGCGGCTCCTGGCGGATGGTCACGATGCGTTGCACATCCTCGGGCTTAAGCGAGTCCAGGGCGGAAAACAGGTGCGACCACGCCTGCTCCCACCAGCGCATCACTTCTTCGCGGGTAGTTTTGGTCGAGACCTCAAATTCCTGGTCGCGAAAACGGTCCGGCTTCTCGCCATCGCTGGTTAGGAAGTCGGTAAAGCGTGAACGCGCATTGCCGGCGATGTGCTTGACGAGCGCGGCTACGGAGTTCGATTCCGAGTCGAGCGTCACGAAAAAATCTTTGTCTTCAAGTTGAGCCATGGCGGCTTCGCCCATGCGCTTGTGGCCGCGGAGCTGGCGGCGGACTTCGTCCAGGTAGTGGGACGCGAGGTCAGGCATAGAAGTCCATTGCAGAGGTCAGAGGTCAGATTGTAGAGGTAAAAGACTAAGCTTGCAGCAGTTCCTTTGCTACTGAAGGTCTTCACCTCTGCAACATGACCTCTAACCTCTGACCTGCAATTGTACGTCGCAGGCGACGCGGAACCCATAGTCGGCGTACTTGAACTCTGGCGGGATGCTGGAGCGGGCGGCGCAGCGGGAGATCTTTACGTGGTGGCGCCAGGAACCTCCGCGGGAAGCGCGCCGGTCGCCAGTTTCAGGGCCTTGTGGATTCCGCTCGGGCGACACTGCATAGTAGCTGGCCGAGTACCAGTCGCTGCACCACTCGTGCACGTTGTCGCACATGTTGTAGAGGCCGTATGCGTTCGGTTCGGCTTGGCCGACGGGCTCGGGGCCCGTCTTCCAATGACCGGCGCAACGATCGGCGTAGCCGGGCAACGACTGCGGAGGCGTGTCTCCCCACGGAAACAGCGCTCCTGCGTCTTCGCTGCCTCCGCGAGCCGCGCGTTCCCACTCGGCCTCGGTAGGCAAGCGGAACTTTCTTCCGGTACGTGCGCTTAGGTACTCGCAATAGCGGACTGCCTCGTGCCACGATACTCCGACCACCGGCTGTTTGGGATGGTTAAACGCGGGGTCGCTCCAGAACGGCGGCGGCGGACAAGCGGCGTCGTGCAGGAAGCGCTCGTATTCGGTATTGGTGACTTGGTTGGCCGCTAGCAGAAATTCGTCAACCCAGACGCGATGCACGGGCCTTTCGTTATCCTGTCCGGTGTCGCAGCCCATCAGGAACCATGCGGCGGGGATGCGGACGAGCGCGAATTCAGAGTTGTTGCGACCACAAGCGGTTGCCGAGCTTGCGCTCGGCATGGACCCTTCGACTCCGCTCAGGGCAGGCTTGCGAGGGCGCCCGTCCCCACACGAGCGGGCTTGGGATCGGGAGAGAAGTTTTGCTGCGTCCATTGGGTCAGAGCGTCCGTAGCACGCGGACGACATCTTCGATTCTATTCTCCTGAAACAAGCGGATACCGGCGACGCCGGCCGCTCCGGTGCTGAGGCAGGATGCGGCGTTCTCCAGGTTGACGCCGCCCAGAGCAAGCACCGGGATCTTCGCCCGGCAGGCTTCGCGCAAGACGGCGAGGCCGGCGGGTTGGGTTCCAGGCGCTTGTCTCTTTCCGAATACCGGAGCGAAAACGGCGAAGTCAACTGCCTCAGATTCGGCGCGGAAGACCTCAGCGGCAGTGTGGCACGACGCGGCGAGTAGAGGGCTGCGAGCTGCGGGCTGCGAGCGGCGAGCGAGCGCTTGCGTCCAGAGGCTTCGCGCTTCGTGGGCGGCAATGTCATCGGAGCGCAGGTGGACGCCGTCGGCACCAACGGTAATCGCAATGTCGGAGCGGGAATTGATTAAGAGACGAGTTCTCAGATCCCGGTTCTCGGTCCTCAGTTCCTGGATTACATGGGCGGCTTGGCGGGCGAGTTGTTCGAGTTCGCGCGTGCTCAGATCTTTTTCGCGGAGCTGGATATAGTCGATGCCGGCATACGCTGCCTCGGCGACTTTGGCGAGCAGGGCGCGGCAGCGGGCGCTTTCGTCGCCGCGAAACTGGTACCGGTCGGTGATGTAGTAGAGCAGACAGCGGTCAGCCATCAGCTCTCAGCGTACTACGGGAGGTAATTGTGTGGCGCGGATACTCCCTTCGACTTCGCTCAGGGCAAGCTTGTCCGCGAGAACGGTTAGCACCCGACAAATGCAAAGGCAACGAACAGGAGCGTCCTCTCCACACTTAATGTCCAGCGGACAGTTTCAAATTCTCCGCTTTCCAGCGCATGGCGGCATAAATGCGATTGCGTCCGCTGGGGTGATCGAAAAAGATAAACTCCTCGACGGGGCCGGGATTCATCTTGCGGTATTCGCCGAGATGGATCGCTGCCTGGGCAAAGCCGTCGGGTTGCCGGCTGGCGTTCAAGCCGTACATGTCGGCTTCGTATTCCTGCGTGCGGGTCCAGCTGTTATCCACGGGAGTGGTGACGAAACCAAAGATCAAGGCCAGTAGCGCCACTAGCGGAACCACCGCCGTGTCGCCCACACCCCGAATCTGCCACTTCTCGCCCCAACGTTTGAGGGCCCAGCCGAGTCCAAAGTACAAGCAGGCAAACATCAGCCCCGTCTCGATCGAGTCGAACAGGATGCCTTTGTAGATGTGGTTCATCACGTAGTGGCCCATCTCGTGTCCCATGACCGCCTGGATTTCTTCCGGCGAGCCGCGGCGTAAGAGATTGTCGTTGAGCGTGATGCGCATCGTATTGGCGAAGCCGCTGACGTTGGCGCTCATCCGCGTCGACTGCCGCGAAGCATCGATCTCGTACACATCTTGGGCGGGGATTCCGTTGGCCCGCGCCATGCTCAAAATAGGCCCGACAATCTTCGGATCGTCGAGGCGCGTGACCTTGTTGAAGATGGGCCATATGTAGACAGGCCCGATCAGAACGGTGAAAGTCGAGAACAGAATGGTCACCACCGCGCCCCAGATCCACCAAGTCCGCGGCAGGCGGCGGGCGACGCCGAACAGCATTATCACCAACACTCCGCCCAGCATCAGGTTTACCCCGAGGCCCTTCAACTGATCTCCCATCCAGGGGCCGAAGGTTTGGGTGGCGAGTCCGTACTTGTGTTCGCGGAAATAACCTTCGTAAACCGTGAGCGGGAAGATGAGGACGCTGGTTAGAACAAGGCATTGCAACCAGTACACGAACGTGTGCACCAGTTTGAAACGAGTGACCCGCTCCGCCAAGTCCCGCAGGCGGGCGGACCACCGCAGATTCAGCAACAGCAGCGCGATCGCGGCACCATAGAGAAAGTCCCAAAGAATCAGCCAGTAGCCGCCTTCGAAATAGGCGTCGGAGCGGGCCGTCTTGTCGGCGCGAATCTGCGCCAGATACGCGTTGGTGGCCGCCGTGGCATCGAAGTGCGGCGAGGCCTGTGCCTCGGCGGGAACCTGGATCACGGATGGCATCTGGTTCGCGGCGGGGGGTTGGGCGAGCGCGGACGGCGCGCAGAAGAAAATCAGGCAAGCGAGCGCTGTTGCCAGGAATATTCGTGAAAGCATTCTTGTTTGTCTCCGAAAACTACAACGCGAGATTGTATACGGAGACAAGGCGGCCGAGGTTCAGATTGAGCGCATGGGTGCTCGCTACTCCCACGAATTCTCCAGAGCACGCGGACAAGAGTGTCCGCGCCACACGGGCTATGGCCTTGTCTTGGCGATTTCCGGGACGGCCGCCTCGCCTTTGCGTTTGGGTTGTTGCGGGCCGAGGTGGTACCGGGTTAGTCCTTCTTTCAGGAACTCGAAACTTTCTTCTGGCGAATCGGACATCTTGAACAGGTCGAGGTCGGGCGCGGAGATCGTGCCGGCGTCGACCAGGGCTTCGAAATTGACGATCTTCTTCCAGTACGCGCTGCCGTAAATGACGACGACAATTTTCTTGGCCAGTTTTTCCGTTTGGGCGAGGGTGAGGATTTCAAAAAGTTCGTCGAGCGTGCCAAAACCGCCGGGAAAGATCACCAGTGCTTTGGCGAGATACGCGAACCAGAACTTGCGCATGAAAAAGTAATGGAACTCGAAGTTGAGCGAGGGCGTGATGTAAGGGTTCGGATTCTGCTCAAAGGGCAGGTTGATGTTGAGCCCGATGGTCTTTCCTCCCGCTTCATGGGCGCCAAGATTGGCGGCTTCCATGATGCCGGGGCCGCCGCCGGTGGTGACGACAAAGCGGTGGCGCTTGGCGGGAATCTGGGCGGACCATTCGGTCAGCAGGCGGGCCAGCCGGCGCGCATCTTCGTAGTAGCGAGCCATGTCCAGGGCGGCCTCGGCGCGCTTCATGTCCGTGGCTTGCTGAGCGGCAGAGACCTGAGCGCCATTGCCGCGGACTTCCGTCAGGCTGTTGTTCGCTTTATCGCGGCTATAGACGCGGGCGGAGCCGAAGAAGACGACCGTGTCCTGAATCTGCTCGCGGCGGAAGCGCGAGAGCGGCTCGCTGTACTCGGACAGTATGCGCAAAATTCTGCCGTCAGGACTATTGAGAAATGGTTCGTTCTGATACGCGAGCGGGGCGGCTTTGAGTTTTTGATCGGTCATAATTATTGAGACATTGAATCATTGAGGTATTGAATCATTGGGCATCGACTTAATGATTCAATGGCTCAATGATTTAATGATTCAATGTCTTCACTCCTCTTCCCGGTATTGAATCGCCTCCCAAAATCCGATCCACACATTGAGCACGCCCAGGCCGGTCGCAACGCCGCGGGAGAAGCCGCTGGCTACGATGGCGCGAAACGTGGGGTAGGGGAGGAGCAGGGGGTTGTCAGACCACTCGGGGCGCCAGGGCAGAATCATGAGCATCACCCCAAGCGTCGCGCACAAGAACACGAACAGAAGCACTCCGACGCGGCGGAGCCACAGACGCGCGGTCGAAGGCGAAGGCCGGGAAACGGGAACGGCCGGGACCGATGCTTCCGCTGGGGATTGCAGTTCCCCGACACCCGTGGCGTTGCTGGCAAAAGGCAGCTTGGGATCGGAGATCTTGGGATCGGAAATCATGCACGCGTCGTTATCAGTAAGGCCGTGATTAACGGCCGTGGGGCGGGCGCGAGATCCGGTTGCATCTCCGGCGCAATTTTCGAACCCACTTCGTGCATTCTACGACTTCAGAGCCTGAATGCGCTCGGCCACGTCGCGATAATCGATATTCGCGCCGTACACGTCGGTGAAATGACGCAGCGCCGCGGGCTTGTCACGCGCCGTTTCGCAGGCCGACCCCAGTTCGTAGTTGATGGCCAGGCGCGCTTCATGATCGAGTCCGGGGATGCCCAGCGCCTTTTCATACCAGCGGATGGCGGCGTCGGGAACCCCTTTATCGAGGAAGCACTGGGCCAGCCAGGTGTAGGTCTGGACGGGCTGCGAAAATGGCTTGCCGCGATCGATGGCGTTGCAGACTTTCTGCAATTCGGCGATGGCTTCGTCGAGCAGGCCCATCTCGCGGAAGGCGACGCCCAGGTTGTAATGGGTTTCCGGATCGTCATCGCCGGCAATAACTTCTTCCTCCAGTTCCTGTTTCAGCTCCCCAAACATCTCCGAAAGATCGACGCTATCGGAGGCATGCATGGCCTGGGCTCCGGCTCCCAAGGGGCGTACCGGGGCGGGGCTGTAGCTCATGGTCGGAGCGGCGGCGACTCCCGCCGATGCGGCAGTCGCGCGCGTGGCCACGGGGGCAGGGATTTCGCTTTCGAGGCTGGCGACGGGTTCGGGTTGCGCCGTTCGAGCTACTGCTGGCGCCACTGGCCAGCCCGGCAGTGGCTGGGTGTCGGGAAGCTGGGTTCCCGGCGCATGGGCCGCGGGCGGCTGCGCGTGCGGGAAAGAATCGCCGAGAGAAGCTTCCAGATCCGCGACCAATGCGGTCAGGTCGCTGGCTTCAGCGTGCGCGGCTTCGGCGTGGGCCGGTTCCGGCGCTAGTTCGGCCGGAGCCTCGGCGTGGATCTCGGGGCGAGACTCTTCGTGATCGCCGGCCGGCAGATCGGGCGAGGCGGCGGCCTCGGACCCTTGCCCAGTCTCCATGGCAACTTCGAAATCCGCGGGCTCGTCGGCGTTGATCTCGGTGATTTCCGGTTCGGGCTCGGCCAGCGGCTGGCCGCTGGATTCGACGGCGGCGCGCAACGGATCGAGAATACGGGCATCGCGGGTCAGGGATTCGAGCTTCTCGATCCCGGCGCGGGCCTGGTCCGTCATGTAGTGCTCGAGATAGAAACGGACTTCCTCGACCGTCTCGGCGATCTCGGGATTGCTGGAAGCATCGGCCTCCGCTGCAAAAGCGGCCGGCGTTTCCGCAGCGGCTGGCAGTTCCGGCGCCGGAGCGGCTTCGTCGACGGAAAGAGATTCCTCCCATTCGGAGGAAAGGTCGGAGGAGATTTCGGAGGACGGCTCGGAGGAAAGTTCGTGCGCGTCCGTCGGCGCATGCAGGGTCGATTCCTGGACGGCGAATTCCGGATGCGCGTCAGCGGGACTGTCGGAAATTGCCGGGGCGGCCACCGGCCAGGGCGCGGACGAAGCCGCAGCGGCGGCGCGGACCGTGGGCGGAACGGCATCGGATGAAGCGAGGGCGGGCGAAGGCATCGCCGGCGGGGCGGCAAGCGATGCAGCGGAGGTCGCCGGAGCGCCTTCCGCGCTCTGCTCGTAGCGCGCGGCCAAGTCTCCATAGCGCACGGCTTCATCCGGGTAGCCCGCGTCGTGGTACACGCTTTCCAGCGTGCGGCAGCAGACGGCGGCTTCGGTAAAGCGTTGGAAGCGGGTGTGGAGCGCGGCCAGGCGCTGGTTCAGGCGCGCGTCGCGCGGGGCCTGCGGCAGAGCGCCCAACAGGGGCACGACCGCCTTGTCCGGCAGATTGTAAGAAAGGAACAAATCCGCATCGGTGACCGCCGAACGCACGGCGATCGCGACGGCGTCGGGATAAAACTGATCGATGACCGGCGCCGTTGCTTCCAACTCCTCCACGATCACCGCCCCCTCTTCGGCGCTGATCCCGTTGGCGGGCGATGGTCCCTCCATGCGCTCCACCACCTGCTCATAGTTTTGCAGGTGCAACTGGTTCTGGGGCTCTGAGGTGGCCAGCGCCTGGTACAGATCGCGAGCCCGGGCCAGGTTCCCGTCTTTGACCGAGGCGTGGGCCAAGAGTTCTGTGACTTCGTTGACGTGGGTGCTCTCGCCGGCTTTGTTCAGCAGATGTAACAGCGCTTCCAGCGCGCCCGAATCGTCGCGCACGCGAGAGATCATGGCATGCAGGCTGGCCAGCAGTTTGGTCGAGTCCGTCGCCAGCAGGCGATCGGCATGCCCGGTATAAACGTCAAGCGACTGGGAATACTGGCCGAGGCGGGCCGAACCTTCCGCTAGCAGAAACATCCCTTCGGAATCGTTGTGCACCGAGAGCAGCTTCTCGGCGATCGGAGCAGCCTGGGTCAAGTCCCCGATTTGCAGGTACGCTTTCAGCAGATCGCGCAAACCTTCGGGATGAGAATCGAGGTCGGCGGTCTTCTCCAGGTACCCGATGGCTTTTTTGGGATCGTCGCTTTCGAGGGCGGCCCGCCCACGCATCAGCAGAACGTAGCCGTTGCCCGGATCGAGCACCAGCATGCGCTTCAGAATGTCTTCGGCGGCGGCGAGCGATCCCCGCGCGCGCAACGCTTCCGCCGCCGCGCTGAAAATTTCCCACGCTTCTTTCTTTTTTCCCAGGCGGACGTAAACCTCGGCAAGCTTGACCCGCATGGGTACATTTTCCGGGTCCATTTCGAGGACCTTCTGGAAAAGACGCACTGCTTGGTCGAGGTCGCCACGCTTCATGAAGTCTTCGGCGACATGCAAGTACTGGGCGCGGGCGTCGTTGAACAGCCCCTGCTGGGTGTAGAGTTCCGCCAGTTTCAGAGATCCATCCGCGCTCGGCTGGAGCTTGGTGATCTTCTTGTACATGGCGATGCCCTTAACCGTGAAGCCCTGCGCGGCATAGGCATCGCCCACGGTCTTGAAGCACTCGATGGCTTTGGTGCTGTCGCCGAGACGGGAGTAGAGATCGCCGATCGTGTTGTTGACGGTAAGGTCCTTGGGATCGTTCTTGAGGACCTTTTCGTACTCAGCGATGGCGTTCTGCAGCTTGCCCTGCTGGACAAACTTTTCCGCGGCGCTGAGAGCCTTCTGCTTGTTGAAACCGAAACCAAACGCCATATAATGTGCGGACTCCAGCCTTTTCCCCGTCGAACGCCCGCGTTTTGCTCGAGCCATGCCGAACGGGTTCGAACCTCGCCGGGAGATTTCCCGGCGAACCCCCGCCAAACCCGCAACTGGGATCGCGGAGTAGCTTTATTGTAAAGCTGGGGGGTTTCCGTTCGATGGTTACCGACGATTACCGGGGTTACCGAAAGGGCGTGTACGTCCGGTTTCCGGAAGAGCCCCGGTCCCGGCTTCCACTATGGAAGTTTGCGAACTTTGGGACAAAGGTCTTAAACGCAAAGTACGCCGAGATTCGCAAAGGTCGCAAAGGAAGCAACCGGGCGGATTCAAACTGCACCACTACGCGCCACTTCCTTCCGTCTATTTGCTTTGTGCCACAGCCTTCGCGGCCGGCACCGAAACTACGACCGAGTCAGGTTCCGTCCACACGGCTTTGCCGCTGGTCAGGTCCAGGCGACGCATGGTGACCTTGAGCTTGCCGCCATCGACTTCCACTTGCAGGTAGTGGTAGTTCACTTCCTTACTCTGGAATGGATCTCCCGGTGCGCGTTCAATCGGATAAGCGTGCGCTCCCGCGCCCCCGGTCACGAAATAAGTAACGCCTCCATGCTCGTGACGTTCGTAGTTATGCACGTGTCCGGAGAAGACAACAATCCGGGCGCGGAGATTCTGCTGCCGCGCTTCCAGAAGCTTGGCCAGTTCTTGCTCCTTGGCGCGGGGCGAGTGTCCTCCGCCAAACAGCTTGGCGTCCGACGAACTGGTGTAGGGAGGATGGTGCAGAACGATGAACACGAAGTCCACCTCGCCCGGAAGCTGGTCCAACTTCTGAGTGAGCCATTGCCATTGCGGGCCCGAGGTCTCGTCGAGTGAACTGTCCACAACCAGCAGCAGCGTGTTGGCGGCGCGGACGGAATAGTAAAGGCTGTTCTTTATATCCGGGAAACGCTGGAAGTAGTTGTCCAGGGCAACTTTTTCATCGCCGTGCAGATCGTGGTTGCCCAAAACGGGGTAAACCGGAATCTTCTTCTCGCGCCACACCGCGGTTTCGGTATCCCACACCTTCCAGTCGTCCTTGTCATAGCCGTTATAAACGATGTCGCCTCCGAAGGAGATGAACGCCGGATTGGACTGCGCGATCGCCTGCACCAGCGCCTGCCGCACTTCGGGATTCGCTGCTTCCCTGTCCTTGGGATCGTGGAACCGCGAATCTCCATAGGCGACGAAGTGGAAGGGCGGGCTTACTTGCAGTTGCAGTTCCACTGGCTCTGTTGGCGGCGGCGGCTGCGATTGTGAACGTGAGCAGGCAATGCAGCCGAGAAAGAGAATAGCGATGGGCAGTTTCTGCAAGAGTTTCATTCAGCGCCCTTTCATTAGCGACCTTCGTTTAGCGACCCACCACCAGCACTTCAAATTGTCCCGCTTCCGCCGTGGACAGAAATAGCTGGTGCGTCTTAGGATCGAGCGCCAGGGTCTTCGCCTTGGGCAACGTCTTCACATTCTCGACCACGGAGTATTTGTCCGGGCCGTCCTGATGAATCACCGTAATCGTGCCTTCTCCATTGGAATTGAAAATAAGCCGCGAGTCGGGATCGAAGGCAGTCGCATCCACGTGGTCGCCGATGGGAAGCGTGGTGATTACCTTTCCTGTGTCCGCGTTCATCACCGCCATCACTTTGCTGCGGCAGCCGAGAAACAGGCGCCGATTCGGACGGTCCATCGCAATGCTGGAAGGCGAAGCGCAAGCAGCCGTCGGCCAGCGCTGCTCAACCTTCAGAGACTTGGCATTGATTTTCAGCACCAGGCTCTCGTCCTCGAGATTATCGTAGACATAGCCAGTCCCGTCGGCCACGGCAAACTCGGGACCGCCGCCCAGATCGACCGTTCCGGCCACTTTTCCATCCGCCGCTTGGATGGCGGTGGCTCTATTGCTGCCACCATTGAACGCGAAGACTCGTGACGTGGCCGGATCGTAAATGATGGCGTCGGGCTTCTTGCCGGCTGGGACCTCCGCGATTGCCTTGAGGGTCTTCAAATCGAAGATGGTGACGGTTGCGGACTGGCCGTTGCTCACGAATCCCCGGCCCAGTTCCGGAGCGATCGCGATTCCGTGCACGCCGGGAGTGTTCTCGATCTTGCCGACAATTGCGCCCGAATCGACGTCGAGCACTTCAACTTGCGTTCCGTGAGAAACGTAAAGGCGGCGCGCGCCTTCATCGACGGTGAGGTAGTCCCAACCGCCTTGACCGGCGACCGGAATCTTCTTAGTGATGTGATAGCCGCTGGTTGTCTGGGCTGAGGCGGTAAAGAGGCTCAATGACAAGGCGACGATTGCTAGAATTTTCAACGGGCTCCTCCTGAGAATGTGTGCTGGTACAAATTGTACTGGTTTCTGCCGATGACTTTCTGCGGATGACTTTCTGTTGATGACCAAGGCGGCGAACCAGGCGGGCCGTTGCCCGGCCCGCCCGGCCGCGAACTAGAAGGTGAAGCGAACCATGAACTGCAGTTGCCGCGGGGTGCCGGTTCCCGTGTTTCCGGGGGCGGCGTTGTCGTTGTTAATATTATAGTTTACCGACGAGTTGATGAGGCCGAAATCGCTTTTGGCTGTCAGGTTCTGCAGATTCGATTGGGTGGGAGCATAGGACAAGGTAAGATCCAAAGGATCGGCTAGCTGCACGTGATTGAAAATATTGAACGCTTGCACAGCGAACTCCATCGCTACTCGCTCCGTGAGTTTTGTTTCCTTCGTGAGCGCGAGGTCAATCTGCCAAACGTTCGGAGCGCGGATGGCGCCGTTCGGCTCGTTCCCGAACCGCGTGAAGTTCCCATTCGCATCCACGGGCGGTGCCTGGAACGCGGCTGCGTTGACCAGCGGTGAATTAAGACCTGCGTGAGACAACGTCAGCGGGACACCCGGAACGATGTCGGGGCGCTGGCTGGACCGGTCGTCGCCGTTGGGAAGGAGATAGGTATAGGAGAGTCCGGTGAAAGGCCCCGAGGCAATCGATCCGCTTAGGTCCATATTGACGGTCAGCGGATGGCCCGTGTGCCAAAGCCCGATGCTGCTCAAACTCCAGCCGCCTAAGACTTTTCCCATGGCGCCGACGCCGCTAAGGAACTGCTTACCGGGGCCGAATGGGAGTTCATAGACGGTGTTTACGGTGACATTCTGACGAATGTCGAAAACGCTGGGCCCTTTATCGCACTCGAGGCAATTCACATTCTCGGGTCCGTTCGACTCGCCTCCGCCGACCGATCCGTCATTGATCGAGTGCGACCAGGTGTAGCGCGACTGGAAGGCAAAACCGTTGGTCATACGCCGCTCCAGGGCCAGGCTGAGCCCGTGGTAGGTGCTCGCGCCGATGTCGCGCTTGATGTCGACGGAAGAGAAGGGATTGCCGGCGGGATAGTATACGTCCAGCGGGCGAACGCAATCACCATCTAAAGAGTTAAAGGTGACCGGCTGGGTACATAGATTGGTTACACCGCGAGAGAACAGGCGAACGCCGCGGCTGCCAAGGTATTGGGCCGATGCCGTGAAGGCGGAGGGCAATTGCTGCTCGAGGGTAAGCCCCCAGTTTTCGGCGTACAAATCGCGGCGTCCTTGGCGTTGCAGCGCCCGAGGATGCTCCCCAACCTTCGTAGTACTGGGTATCGCGGAAAGGTCCGGATCCTGTTGCGCTATAGCAGGCGTTACGGTTGTCGCGGCAGCGACCTGGAGGCGGAACTCGTCACTCTCCAACCCGGCGTTTAGGTCGTCGTTTTGCGCGGCGCCGTGATAGATGCCGAAACCGGCACGCACCACGGTCTTGCCGTCTAGCGACTCAGGCGCCCAGGCGAGCGCGATGCGGGGATCGAAATTGCGATAGTTCGGATCGTAAAGAGCTGGATTCCTTGGACAAGGCGCGGTGTTGATCGGACCGGGACTGGGCGCGACATTGAAAGAGCCCGATCCCAGACACACGCCGTGGAATTGATTCAGGTCGAACACCGTCGTCCGGTTGGTCGCCTCATTAGCCACGCCATAATAATCCCAACGGATTCCCGCCGTGAATGTCAGGGTGGGCGTTACTTTCCATTCATCCTGAAAATAAGGCATGTAGAAGGTGCGGCGCAGGCGGTGGCAGCACCACGGGGCGTCGTAGCTGATGCCGGCTAACTCACCCTGTGAGATGGAATAGTCGTCGCTGAAGCTGAGGGCATTGTTGGAGGTTTGCCCCTGATTCAGCCGGACGCGGCGGATTTCCATACCTGCCTTGAACGCATGCCGCCCGTGGACCCACGTCAGGTTGTCAATAACGCCATAGGTTGTACCCACCTCGACATCGGCACTCGTGTTGTTGAGTGTGACAAAATCGTTGCTCGAAACGCTATACGGCAGCGCGCTTCCTCCTGGGTTGTGAAATGGTGAGCGATTGATATAGAGCTTCGCCTCGTTCAATAAGGTGGGAGTGAAGGTGTGCTGCAGTGCCAGCATGTAATTTGCCGGATGATTGAGGGTTGCCTGGTTGTCGCCGGGAACGGTTGGGTTCGTAGCTGGCGCATACCAAATACTTATGTCGCGCTGCGCGCGGCCGTAAAGCAGAGTCTTGTCGCTGATCTTCTGGTCAATCCGTACCAGCCACGTATCTTCGTGGATGGTCGTCTGCCTGCCAACGGTGAGAAGGTCTTGATTATTCGAGTCGCTGCCTCCTCCCGAGCTGCCCTGCCACGCAAAAGCGCCATCGGGAATAACGAAGCGAGGTGTGCAACCATCGATCGTGCCAACTGAAGCGCGCCATGGAAACGTCTGCATGATCCGGCACATCGTAGGCCCAATACCAAGACTCTGCGCCTGATCCAGCACATACTGCTGGTAGGTTGATGTGACATTTCCTGGTTCGGGGTTACCGTTGAACGTGCCGTTAAACGAAGCGCAGCACATTCCGGCGGGAACCGTCATTTGCTCCCCGTTGAACTGCAACTGCCGGATTCCTTCGTAGTTGATGAAGAAGAATGTCTTGTCCTTTGCAATCGGCCCGCCGAGCGACATCCCATATTGGCCCATCCGGAATGGGGCGATTGCGGCGTTGCCGTTTACGTCAAAATCAAGGAAACTGCGCGAGTCGAAATAGGAATTTCTGAGATAACCAAAGACCGTTCCGTGGAGATTGTTGGTGCCGGACTTGGTTTCGGCATCGATCTGGCCGCCCGCTTGCGTTCCATATTCGACGTCATATAGCGCGCTGCTAACGCGGTACTCTTCGATAGCGTCCTGTGAGATCTGCAGACGCGTCGTCGACTTCTGCGCCTGTTCCTGAATGCCGCCCGCGTCGACTCCGTCGATCTGGAAGTTGTTGTCGTCGCGCGCGCGCCCGGCAAAACGGATCGTTCTCTGATCGCCTCCGCCATCGTCCTGGGCGAACGGTGCGAGCAACGATAGGGTGGTCCAGTCGCGACCATTGTTGGCGAGGTCCGCGATTTGGTCCGGACGAATCACGGTCCCAGCTTCGGCCGAAGTGCGGTTGGCAGGTTCGTCGGGGGCGTTGACCTCAACCTTTTCCGTTGTCGCCCCAACCGGAAGCTTGATGTCGAGAGTGCGAGTCTGTCCTACTTCCAAGATGACATTCTGAATCACGGTAGTCTTGAAGCCGCTGCTCGAAGCCGTCACCGAGTACCCTCCGACCGCCAGGCCTGGGAAGCGGTAGTAGCCGACGCGATTTGTCGACAGCACGGCGCTGAGACCGGTGTCGGCGGCCACGATCTTCACGCTGGCGCCGGCCACTGCGGCTCCCGATGGATCCTTCACTGTGCCTTCGAGTTCGGCACGGTCGATTTGCGCGGATGCTCCCACGCAGGCGATAGTTAAGAAGAAGAGAGCTAGAAGAGCCGGTTGCGCCAGAGCGAAAAGTGACCATGAGTGGGATGAAGAACTTGACCGCATAAAAAGTCTCCTGTTTGGGAAGGGAAGTTGTTTCGTCCTATCTTTCAGTTGTTGTTTTGGGGTGACCGGCAATTCTAGGAAGGTGTCGTAAACGCGATGTTAAGGAATTATGAACGCGAGGTTAAGAAAAGGCTGATGTTTCCTGGGCCTTAGCTGCATGGCCGGGCGGCAGAAATCCCGCGCCCCAGCCTGCTCGGAAGAAGCTCTTCCATTTTCTGCGCTTGGTTTTCTTACTTCCGCAATCCGGCTTCCGGCTTCACCGCTTCTCCATCGGCACGAATTCCCGCGTCTCGTGCCCAATCCAGACCTGGCGCGGGCGCGCGATCTTCTGCTCAGGGTCGGTCAGCATTTCCTGCCATTGCGAGAGCCAGCCGATGGTGCGCGGAATCGCGAACAGCACCGTAAACATCTCCGGTTTGAAGCCCATCGCCTGGTAGATGATGCCGGAGTAGAAGTCCACGTTGGGGTAGAGTTTGCGCTTTACGAAATACTCGTCTTCGAGTGCGATGCGCTCCAGTTCCAGAGCAATCTCAAGTTTGGCATTCCGTCCGGTAACTGCGAACACCTGGTCGGCGGCCCACTTGATGATCTTGGCGCGGGGATCGTAGTTCTTATAGACCCGGTGCCCGAAGCCCATCAGCCGGCCTTTGCCGTCCTTGATCTTCTTGACGTAGGCGGGGATGTTTTCCTTGGAACCGATCTCGTCCAGCATGTGCAGCACTTCTTCGTTCGCCCCGCCGTGCAAGGGACCGGAAAGAGCGGCGGCGGCAGCGGCCGTGGCCAGGTACGGGTCGCTTTGGGAGCTGCCCACGGCGCGCATGGCGTTGGTGCTGCAGTTCTGCTCGTGGTCGGCGTGCAGAATAAACAGGATGTCGAGCGCCCGCGCAATCACCGGATTGGCAAGATACTTCGGCTCGACCATCTTCCACAGCATATTCATGAAGTTTGCGGTGTAGGTGAGGTCGTTGTCAGGATAGATGTACGGGAATCCCACATTGTGGCGATACGACATGGCCGCGATCGAAGGCATCTTGCCAATCAGGCGCTTGATCTGCAGCAGCCGGTTCGCGGGGTCGTGTACGTTCTTCGCATCCGGATAGACCGTCGACAGCGCCGCCACCGTGCTCACCAGCATCGCCATGGGGTGCGCGTGGTCGCGGAAGCCCTCCATGAACTTCTTGGTGGTTTCATGGAGCATGGTGTGGTGCGTGATGTCATGTACCCAGTTCTTCAATTCGCTGGCCTTGGGCAATTCGCCGAAAAGAAGCAGGTAGGCAACTTCGAGATAGGTACAGTGTTCGGCGAGAACCTCGATGGGATAGCCGCGGTAGCGCAGGATTCCCCGATCGCCGTCGATGTAGGTGATCGCGCTCCGGCAGGAGGCCGTATTCATGAAGGCGGGGTCGTAGGTCATCAAGCCGAAATCCTCGGGCCCGGTCTTGATCTTGCGCAAATCCATGGCGCGGATGGTCCCGTTTTCGACGGGAAGGGTGTAGTTCTGTCCGGTGCGGTTGTCGGTGATGGTCAAGGTGTCCTGCGGCATCCAAGTCCTCCTGAGAACAATAGCAAGCGAAACAAACAATAATACCTTGGGAGGGCTGCCAGAGCAGTCGATGTCATGGCAGGCCTCTGAGTTACTTGGCGCGCGCCAGCACCAGCGTCACATCGTCCGGCTGTTCGTTGTCGCCGATCCAGTCCTCGACCGCGGAGGTGACGATTTCGGTGATGCGCGCGAGCGGCAAATGGCGATTCGCGCGCACCAGTTGGATCAGCCGTTCCTCGCCAAACTCGCCATAATCGTTTTCCGGCTCGGTCACGCCGTCCGTGTAGGCCACCAGCACATCGCCGGGGCGGAGTTCGACCGTCTCCTCTGGAAAACTCAAGTTGTCGAACAAGCCAACCACAGTTCCGCCGCAGTCCAGCAGCCGAGACGATCCATCTTCGGAAATAAGGATGGGCGGCAGGTGACCGCCGTTGGCGTAGGTGAGACGACGTGTCGCTCCGTCATAGATTCCCAAGAACAAAGTCGCGTACTTTGCCGCCGGAGTGTTTTCGTAGAGTTGATGGTTGAGCAGCGTCAGCAGCGCCGCTGGAGACACTTCCCGTTCCCTTGCCTCTGAAGCCAGCATCAGCCCCGTTCCCCCCGCCACCGCCATCGCCGCCGGTTCTCGCAGCACAGCTATGTCTTCGATGCTGTACGCGCGCACCGCCGAGTGGATCGTCGCCATCATCAGCGCCGCTGAAATTCCCTTGCCGCTGATGTCGCCCACCGCCAGCATCAGCTTGTCGGAATTCAGCCCCAGAAAATCGTAGTAGTCCCCGCTCACCGTCCGCGCCGGACGGCAGAACCCGTGCACGTCGAGGCTTTCCAGTTGTGTAATCGATTTGGGATAGAGCTGCGCCTGCACTTCCTGCGCAATCGCCAATTCGCCTTCCAGACGCTGCTTTTCCTTCTGCTCCTGAACCAGTTTCTCGATCGACGTGGTCATCGAGTTGAACGAGTTCGCCAGCGTTGCCAGTTGGTCGTTCGACTGCACCTTGATGCGGTGGCTGAAGTCGGCCCGATTGACATGCTTGGTGCCTTCGTAGAGTTGGTCCACCGCCGATGTGATGCTGCGTATCAATTTCCATCCAACGATCAGCGCCAACAGCACGACGATCGCGAAAAGAATCGCAATGACCAGCAGCATGTACCCCACGCCCTCGGCTAAATCACCCAGTGCCGCAAACAGCCTCTGGTAAAGAACCGAGGGCCGTGTCTGTACACGCACCAGCGCTCCAGCACGTTGCCGTTCGCCGGTCGCCGAAGCCCAATCCACAACCGAGAGCGGTGTTCCGAATGTGATTTCGTAATCCACTGCACGGCTAGGCGCTGGAATGGCCCCCGCAGTGAATGCCGGTTCGAACTGCCGGCCGTCAGCGGAAACCGTCCCACCCGATCTTATGTCGAACCCCAGTTGGTTCTTGTCTTTCCCATTCGGGATGGTAGCGGAGGGTTTCGGCTGCAAGAGCGTGACTTCGCCGAGGTCGGCCGCCATCTCTTCCATAAGCAGCTTGTCGAGTGGTTCGCTTGCGATTACGCGCAAAGACTCAGGCTCCGCCCCAATCACGGCGGCGGTGCGCAGGTAGAGTGCGCCGCGGTCCCAGACGATCTCGCGGAAATTGTCATGCACGAATGCCGGAGCATTGAATGCCGCCGCTCCATTCGGCCCCGTACACTGGGGCTCTGCTTGGTTCCCGTACCACACGCACACCTGCCGCCGTGCCCATTCGCGATGCTGCGGCCGCATTCCGCCAATGGTTTCTCCGCTCAGCGTTTCGCCCCGGCTGTACCGGTTTGCGATTTGTTTCGCAATCGCGCGGTTCGAGGCCTCCATACTGCGCAAACGGCTCGCGATCTCCGAGGTTACGACAAAGCTGGCGAACTGCCCGGCAAGAAGATAGAGCGTGATCAGCGAAATCATCGCCAGCAGAAAAATGGGAATCACGCCTATAAAAACATACGTAACGATCAACCGATTCCGCAGCCGCCACAGGAGTTTCGCACGCAGCCAGCGGAAGGCAGCCAGGGCGAGCAACACAATCGCCAGCCCACTGAGAAATGTTACCCAGCCCCCCAGGCTCGCCGAGGTTGCTGGACTTACCCCGCGCGTCAGTTCCTGCACCGCGACGAGAAGCAGGTCGAGCGCCAGCGCGTAGAGCGCCGCCCACGCGACCCAGCTCTGTGGCCAGAGCCCTTTTTCGCGCAGTCTGCTTTCGAATTCCAGAGAGATCAGTCTCATCCCGTGGCCTGATTTGCCGCCTGCCGATTAGACGCTCACCTGCCGTTATCGCTCCGGCGTTATATCTCAGGATAGATGTCGAAAAAAGCCGCGAGACTCGTCTTGAGCTGCTTCTCAATCTCGTCCTTGCCACCCTCGAGAATGTGCATGGCGACGCGAGCATCCTTCCCATTTTTCAGTTTGATCGTGGCCGCGCCCACCTCTGCCACCTCATCGGAGGGCAGCAGACGCAGGCCGTACACCAAAGTCAGGTTTGCCATCCCACGATTGTAAGCCAGAGAATGGGGGGGAGACTTCGGGGCGGGGAAGGTGTCAGTTCTCAGGTCTCAGGTGTCAGGAAAACCCCAAAGACGAGCGCTTCGAGGGGTCTTCCTGAGACCTGAGACCTAAGACCTGCGACCTGACTTTATCCCGGCGGCCATTGCAGCGACCGCCCGCCGATCAGGTGCACATGCAGATGAAAAACCGATTGCCCCGCGCGCGGACCCACGTTCAGCACCGTGCGGTACCCATCTTCAATCGACCGCTCGCGAGCGATGCGCGCCGCCGTCAGGTGACAGCGCCCCACCAGTTCCGCGTCTTCCGCCACCGCTTCCTTCAAGCCCGCAATATGTTTCTTGGGGACGACCAGGACGTGGGTTGGGCCTTGTGGATTCAGATCTTCAAAGGCAAAGGTGTGCTGGTCTTCAAAAACTTTCTTGGATGGCACTTCGCCGCGAATAATCCGGCAGAATAGACAATCCGCCATAAGTGGGTCTCCCCTCGCCTGGGATTACGATCACCCGGCAAGTAATCTCGGAGATAGGTGCTCTATATCTCTGGCAGAAACAATAACACTCAAGCCGACAGCGTTTTGTAAAGAAATGTTTTCAGTCAAACCGCGCTTCTTCAGTCGAGCCGCACCAGAAACACCGCCCCCTCCGCCGTCTGCGTCTCGTGGGCCAGAGCGGATGCGCGCTGGCGGTCGTCGTCGAGCACTCGCACACGTACCCACCAGACTCCCACCGGGCTCTTAAACTTCAGCACTTGGGCCGTCTGGTAGCGCTTCTGCAAGTGTTCCGCCATTTCAGCCGCCGCTTTCTCCGCGGTGAAGGAGCCGATCTGAACCGCCCAGCGTCCACCCGTATCGAGAGACGCAGGCGCCTGCATCACCTCCAACCGGACTTTCGCGGTGCCGGGCAGGTACACATCGAGCGCCTTGGCGGCGGCCAGTGAAAGATCGACGATGCGGCCTTCGACGAATGGGCCGCGATCGGTGATCCGCACCAACGCCGAAGTTCCGGTCTTCAAATTCGTGATGCGCACAATCGAGCCCAGCGGCAAAGTAAGATGCGCCGCCGTCATCGCGTTCATGTCGTAAACCTCGCCGTTCGACCCGCGCCGGTTGTGATATGGAGCGCCGTACCAACTCGCCATTCCGGTTTCTTCAAAGATCGGTTTCGCGCCGGGGGGGATTTCGATCTTTTCGTTCTGGCCCGCAGTTTCAGCGGGTGGCGGAGTCACGACTGGTTTCTCTTTTTCCTGCGGGATGGAAGGCGGCGGCGGAACCTGCGCCTGCGGGGGCTTATGCCGGCCGCAGCCGCCGAGCAGAGCGCTGCCCAGCAATAGAAGGAATAGAAGACACGGCAGAGTGCATGACGGATTGGATAACAATGACCATGCCGCCGACCGCCGAAACCGCCGCGAGTTCTGAGGCGAGTACCTGGAAGGAGGGCAGTTCAAGACTTCTTGCGCTCGGTTTCCAGAAAGTCCGCGAACTCGGAAAGCTTTCCCGCCGCCGTTCGCAGCGCCTTCGAGGAATGTGTCCGCACCGCGGGCACCACCTCGTCGTTCAGATACGTCACCAGTTCCGCCGTCTCTTTTTCCAGAGTCTCGGCAAGGTTCGCTACCGAGCGATTGAAGCGCGCCGAAGCTTCTTCCGCCTTGCGGTTGAATTCAGTCATACCCATCCTGCTGGTTCAGGTGCACGTTCGCGCGAGTGCCCGGTTACCAAGCCTCATCATTATCGTGGGCCTTCTCGCAGCGGTCAAATCCGGAGAAGTCCGCCGGGGCACGGTACAATCGCCAGCAACAATGCGCGCATCCAGTTCCATCCCAGTAGAGACGCGGCTTGCCGCGTCTCCAGGTCCACCGACCGGCAAGAACCTGGCCGTTTTCCGGAAGGCGCTGCTGCGCTGGTACGACCGGCATCGCCGCGAACTTCCCTGGCGCAAGACTCGCGATCCCTATCGCATCTGGCTCAGCGAAATCATGCTGCAGCAGACGCGCGTAGCGGCCGTCGTTGACCACTACAGAATTTTCCTTAAGCGTTTCCCGAATGTTCAGGCGCTCGCCGCGGCTACGGAAGACGCTGTGCTCGCTGCCTGGAGCGGTCTCGGCTACTACCGCCGAGCCCGGATGTTGTATCAGTGCGCACAAGAACTCGTGCGGAAGCACGGCGGCCGCTTCCCGCAAACTGCCGAAGCCCTCCAAACTCTCCCCGGCATCGGACGTTACACGGCCGCTGCCATCGCCAGTATCGCCTTTGCCGAACCCGTGGCCGTTGTCGATGGCAATGTCGAGCGTGTGTTGCAAAGATTGACCGGCATCGATCTCACCACGCCGCAAACCTGGCAAAATGCCCAGGCACTTCTCGCGAGTTCTCGGCCCGGAGATTTCAATCAGGCCATGATGGAACTCGGCGCAACCGTGTGCGTGCCCCGCCAGCCCCGCTGCCCAACCTGTCCGGTCCGGAAATGGTGTGTAACCCAACCCTCCAACTTCAACCAAGGCGCGAACGGCACAATAATAATGGAGGGCGGCGCGTCCCGGCCCGGCGGAACTCTAACCCTAAAATCGAGTCGCCGGATCAAGAAAGAAGTCTGGTGCGTGCTGAATCGGCGCAACGGCCGCATCCGCCTCGTGCGCCGTCCGAGGAAATCGTTGCTCATGCCCGGAATGTGGGAACTGCCGCAACTGTCGCAAAAGCGGCCGCCGTCGCCCGTTCCCGCCGCCTGGCGCACTTTCCGCCATTCCATCACCGTTACCGACTACGCCGTCCATGTGCACAGGGCGCGGACCGCCAAAGGCAAATGGATCCCAGTCGCAAACATTTCCCAGTTCCCGATCACCGGCCTGACGCGAAAAATCCTCAAAGCCGCCGGCGTCATCTAAAATCGGAAGGCACGTATGCCGTGGCTCGATCGCCTGTTCGGAGGTCCGAAAAGTATGCCTGCATTGCGGGAGGGAACCAAAGCTCCTGACTTTTCTCTACCCGCCCTCGATGGCGGTAAATTCTCATTGCAAGACGCACTCCACCGTGGACCCGTGCTGGCCGTCTTTTTCAAAGTTTCCTGCCCCGTCTGCCAATATGCGTTTCCGTTTTTCGAACGCCTGCACAAAGCCTACGGCAGCCGGAAAGTCGCCATCGTTGGAGTCTCTCAGGACGACAAGAAGAGCACCGCCGCCTTCTTGAAAGAGTACGGCGCATCTTTCCCCACGCTCCTCGACGATCCCGCCGGTTATGTGGTCTCGAACGCCTATGGCCTCACCAACGTGCCCTCATGGTTCCTCATCGGCCAGGACGCCGAGATCAAGATCTCCAGTGTCGGCTGGGTAAGAGCGGACGTGGAAGCTCTGAACCGCCAACTGTCCGATGCCAACCATACCTCGCTGCGACGCCTGTTTCGCCCCGCAGACGAGGTCCGCGACTTCTGGCCTGGTTGAGGATCCAAGAACTAATCCCGCGGTCGCGGGACAAGAGGGACGGCCGCCCTAGGTCGTCCCAGCCGAGCGCACAGCCATTCTGGATTCGCAATTGCCGTTACCGCGCTGCTTCTGCGCCTACACTTGGGTAACTTTGGACCGTCCCAGACGACGTGCTAGCCTGCTTAGTATTGCAGTTTCAGCAATTTGCAATCAGCGCCAGGACGATGCCTAAGGTTCCGATTTTCCGGTTGCGTACTTCCGAACCACCCAGCCGGCCCGATCTGCAATACTACGGGCCGACGCTCGCGTTCGCCGATTTGCGGCTGGGTGTCGACAACCTCCGCTACGACGTCTTTCTCAGCCCCCGCATCACCGCCGACTTAAGTTTCTATCTCGCCCGCTACATCGCGCGCATCGGCGAGGTGGAATCGCTCTTTACTCAGGATGCACCCTCCGCCGTTCCAGCGAAGTTCCTACGCGCTGCCGAGGCCGCCAAAGGCAAGCCCGGCCCCGCCGACCTGAAAACTGTGCTGGTCTCCATTCATCTCGCCATTCTGAATCGCGCCAAGGCGGAAGCCAATCCATCCATCGATCTGCTCGGCCGCCTCGCCGTCCTCAAGTTCATACGCGCCGAACTGCAAACCCAGTTTTCGAGGATCCTCGAACAATGCCGCTTGAAGACCAAGTCTCTGGAGGGTGTTCCGCAAGGGAGAATGATGCAGTCCCAGGAACTCGTCTCCTCTTTCCGGGTGCGCAAGAAAATCATTCTTCGCCGCGCCGGGCAGGAAATGTTTCGCCTGCTTCGCGAGATTGAAAAAGAAACCCTGGCCCGCACTCGCCGCTCCCTGCTCGGCGATTTACCCGCCGACTGCTATCGCCTGTTCCTCAATCCGCTCGTTCTCACCGAGGACGGACGCGACGACTATCTCTGCGCCGAGCACTATTACATGTTCGGCAACTTCGACAAAGATCCCGACCGCTTCCCCAACCTGCGCCAGTTCGCGCTGAACTTTCTGCGCGAACTCGGATACGGAGAGGACGTGGACGATGAACATCTGGCGCTGGCCCTCAACGTTCCCGAGAACGCCGCCGCGCTCGTGGGCACGGGCAACGGCGAGGATTTAACCCAAGAAGATCGAAATCGAAAAGACCGCCTCGACATCTGGACCCGTATGCTGCAGCGCGAAGACGCTCTTGCCCACGTCGTCGCTTCCTATGAAGCCGTGCCTCTGCTCGCCGAATATGCCCCACGCGTGAATCCGCAGCAGATCAAAAACGCCCTGATCTTCCGCGAGGAAGCCGAGCGCGTCGAAAAAATGATTGCCGAGGGCCGTCTCCATTCCGACCGCCTCTTTGCGGCCATCGGACGCGTCGCCTCCTGCCGCAGCTCCGAGCGCAGCCGCTTCGCCGCCCGGCTTCTCCACGACCTTATTTGTTATCACCGCGACCTGCGCGGCCTGGAAACCCTCAGCTCCGGTTTTGACAGCGTCAACCTGGTCAGCGACGAGAAAGTCCGCCAACTCTCCTCTTTGAACGGCATGCTCTACGAGTTTCTGCCCCCCGAGGACCAGAAGCCCGCCGAGGATCGTGTGCTTCATCACGTGATCCTGAAGGCCGACGTGCGCGACTCATCCCGCCTCACCCGCTCGCTGATGGAACAAGGCATGAACGCCGCCTCGTATTTCAGCCTTAATTTTTATGAACCGGTCAACAAGTTGCTGGCGAAATACGGCGCCACCAAAGTCTTCCTCGAAGGCGACGCCATTATCGTGGCGCTGCTGGAGCGCGAAGGCGAAGCCATGGTCAGCGTCGGCCGCACCTGCGTTCTGGCCTGGGAGATTTTGAGCCTGCTCGGCGATTACAACCGACTTTTGCAACGCTCCGGTCTGCCCCAGATGGAACTTGGCCTGGGCATCGCCTACCAGGATTCGGCTCCGCTCTACCTGATGGATGGCGACCACCGCATCATGATTTCCGACGCGATCAATGAGAGCGACCGTCTCTCCTCCTGCAGCAAGCGCGTCCGCAAGAAACTCGCGTCCGACGCCGGGGTTTTCCAGGTGTACTCGGTTCTGATCGGAGGCGGAGGCAATAACAAGAAAAATGACAGTGCCAGCGCCGACTCAGCCGTGGAAGAAATGCGCCTCAACTACAACGTAGGGGGGATTTGTCTGAGTGAAGCGGCCTTCGGCAAATTGCGCCAGGAAATCTCGCTCTCTCCCTGGGCGGTAAGTCCGCGGGAGCCAGGTTTGACCGGACCTGGTTTTGCGGGACCCTGGGTCCACCCGCAGCGCGAGTTTTTTGTCGGCACCGTTCCCATCGCCAATGGAGCATTTCGCAAGATTGTCATCCGCAAAAACCGCATCGCCCAAGTCGATGTGCGCGATCTATCGATCGTGCAGTGGACCGACCACTACTACTACGAAGTCTGCGCGAACCCCGCCGTGTACGCCGCGTTGCCCGGGGAAAAATCGGCTGCCGCTCCTCGGTAGAACTCCTGCCTTCTTCCTGGAACGCATTTCAGAAATTCCGCCGCACCCGAAACGGAATCTTGACCACCGCTTCGAGCGTCACGGGTTTCCCCGCTCTTTCCGCAGGCAGGAACTTCCAGCGCGCCAGGGCTTTCACTGCATAAGGGTCCAAGCGTTCGTCCGGGCTGCTGAGGACGCGTATGTCGCTCACCCTGCCATCGGCGTGAATGACCGCATAGAGCGTCACCATGCCGTGCACGTTCGCCCGCATCAATTCCAGCGGATAGCCAGGGTCGGATTGTTCGGTGGCGAGCGGCGCCACCAGATATCCTTTTTTGAGTCCCGCTTCCAGTTCCGCAAAGTGTATCTCCCAGCTGCCGCTCGAGGAGTTCAGATTCGGCATGTTCAGCGTCGTTCCATACAAGCGCTTGCCGCCAAAAACCTGCCGGTCCTCCTCGGTGACCTTATCGTCGGAAACCGGAGCCGCAACCCGCGCCCCCGGCCTCGCTCCTGTCGACGAGGCGCTAGCCATCTCTCGCGCATCGTTCCCGCCGGACTCCGGCGAACCCACATGCAGCCCCGCCGGTAGACCGTGGTTGCGCGCGTTGACGCCGCCGCTGCCGTCTCCGCCCGAGCCTTTCGCTTCCGACTTCGATCCCGCCAAATCTGGCGTTCCCGAAGCGCCTGGTTTTCCCTGCGGACCGGCGGCGAACTTTCCCCGCCGATTGCCCCCGGGAACCGTCACCGGTCCCGTGGCAGCCACGGGATGAATCCCCAATGCGATCAGCCGTCCGCCCGCGCTGCCGCCACTCGCCCCCAAGCTCGGCGGAGGGCCGACCGGTTGTACCGCACCACCAGGCAGATGCCCTTTGCCGCGCGAGCTGAGCGCATGTTGCTCCGTCAGCGTAAGCTGCGGAGCCGGCGCCACCACTTCACTGGGGCCAATGTTCACGACCCCAATCTGTCCCTTGGTCGATGCCGTCAATTCTGGAGGCGGCGCAATCACGTCCGACTTCATCGCCGCTTGCACTACGCGGTCCGGCGCGAACTGGACGTCGGGCGCGGGCGCTACGACCTGCATCTCGGGCGCGACCAGGCGCGTCGACGGGGCTCGCGTCGCATCCAGCGGAACCGCCGGAACGATGGCTCCAGTGGCGATGATGTTGGGCATGGCCACGTCGCGGTTGAGCTTGAGATCGGGAGGCACGACGATGGTTTGGGACCGGTTGTCGGCTTCTGGCGGAACCGAGAGGATGGGCTGCTTGGCGTAGACGGGATCTCCCTTTTCCACTTTGGCAACGTCGGATGCGCCGGTGTCGAGGGGCGGCAGATATTCGTCCGGCGCGTAAGTGATCAGCGACGAGCGGTCAAACGCGGCGCGCTCCAGAATCTGTCGCTGCCGAATCCACGCCAGCGAAATCGTATAGAGGAGGGCAACAGCTGCCGCGTGCAACAGCACCGATTGCAAGAAGCGTCCCCAGGGCAGCTTTTGCTGGACGAAGACATCGCGCCACAGGTCGAATTCGCCGTTGGCGGGCACTTCCGCCGCTGGTTCCGGCAAACCCAATGCCGTCTGAACTCCGCTGCGGAATTCCGGGCTCGCGGGATCGCGTTCCACCAAAAGTTTCAACAGTTTCTTCCCCGTGGATTCCATCTTGCTCCAGGTTGCTCTCAAGTCGGATGCAGAAAACTCAGGTTTTGCATCCGGGTATCGCTTGCGCGATGCCGAAGTTTCTTTGAAATCGGAGACCCCTTTAGATAGAGTGTGCGGGAAAATTCGCTTTCCGGCAACCTGTGGAAGGTTCGCCCACAAAATAGCTAGCCTAGGGGATGACGATCCGGCTGCCTGCCTCTTCCGGCCCGGCTATAGCCGACTGCTTTTCTGGGAACTGGGCAAAGAGGAAATCGATGAGCCCCCGCGACTTCGGCCGGCCCGATGTGCGTGCCAAGCCCATGCGCAGGAGGAATACCAGCGCCTTCAGCACGTCGGAGTCCCGCAGCCGGGCGTGGCCCGGTGTTTCGTCGATATGTTGCCGCTCGGCCTCGCGGAATTCCTTGACCATGGTCTCGACTTCGCGAGCGATGCTCTGGTGCGCCAGGTTCGCGGTGGGCGGTTCGTAAATAAGACTGGAGTTCACCAGCGTCTGATAAGTCTTGACGAGCGAACTGACCGAGGTGATCAGGTCGCGGTCCAGGAGCGACCGATCAGCGCGGGCGCATTTACTCAGAGCGAAGCTGAGTCCCAGGATGAAGTGCTGGCGTTCGATCAGAAACTGCTCCGTGATCTCAACCTCGGGAAACAGGTTCTCCAGATCCTTTTCGGCGGGCGGCTGGTGGTGGGTGTTCGCGTGCTCCCGCGCCTGTTGCAGATAAGGACAGCCGCTGGGGCAGTCGAGCGTGACCTCGCGCTGCTCACCGCAGCACTGCGGACAGATCTTCCCGTGCACCGCCGGGCAAAACCGCTTTTCCCTTCGTTCGTTACAAATCGCGCAAGTCAAAGACAATTCCTCAGGATTCGATTATTTCATGGAAAGAGCGAAGTTCTACCGCCGAGACGCCGAGGTCGCAGAGAAGGACTTTTGTTGGAACTCTCGCCAGAAGCTGGTGGCCAATAGCCAAAAGCCAGTTTCTGCACCGTTCTTGATGCAAATCGGAAAAGCTAATCGTTGCGATAAACGATTTCTATTTGTGTGCTTGCGCCGGACGCGTTAGCCTATCTAGTCGTCACCGGGCATTCAATATTCAATCCGATTCCTGGCAACTCACCAATAAGGAGACACATGTCAACTGAACTGCGGAATTTTCTAGCGATCCCCTACGACGAACTCGAAGTCATGAATCTGAAGGCGAAGAAGCAGCGCCTGGACCGCGTGGATGCTCACAAAATTCAGGAAGAGCGGCTGAAGTATCTGGCCGAGGAATCGCGCATCAAGGCCGTGACCGTCATGTTCAGCGACCTGGAAGGCCGTCTGCACATGCTCGACTACGACAAAAAATTCCTGCTGAAGAGCTACGACAACTTGACCTTTGACGGTTCGTCGATTCGCGGCTTCACGGCGCAGCGGGAAAGCGATCTGCGGCTGGGCCTTGACTGGGCTGCCTTCTACTGGGGACCGGCGGACGTGTTTGGACCGGGCAAAGTGCTGGTGTTTGGCGAGGTCATCGATAAGAACGGCGAACCCTACACCGCGGACATCCGCAGCATGCTCAAGCTGTTCACCAACGGATTGCACAAGAAGCACGGCTATACCTGCAACGCCGCCAATGAGATCGAGGGCTTCCTGTTCGCGGGGCCGGATGCCGAGCGCCATTACCATGAGACGGGCAAGTTCGAGTACGTCAATACGGGCGGCTATTACCACTCTTTGCCGGGCGATCCGCTGCGCACGTTTATCGATACCGTCGCCGAAGTACAGCGCGCCATGGGCTTCCAAAACGAGAAGGACCATCCCGAAGTCGCGCCTTCGCAGTTCGAGATCAACTACGGCTACGCCGAAGCGGTGGCCGCCGCTGACCACATCCAGCTCTACAAACTGGTCTGCCGTCAGGTCGCGCAGAACATGGGGTTGACCGCCTGCTTCCTGCCCAAGCCGGTGGTGGGTGTCAACGGCAGTGGCATGCACACCAATGTCTCCGTCAGTCAGAACGGCAAGAACCTGTTCTGGGATCCCAAGGGCGAGGAGAAGTTAAGCAAGTTCGGCTATGAGTTCATGGACCGCATTCTCACGCATGGGAACGATCTCTGCCTGGTGTTCAATTCCAGCGTCAACGCGTACCGCCGCCTCGATCCGCACTTCGAGGCGCCGAACCAGCTGAAAGCGTCGGCCGTGGACCGTGGCGCCATGATCCGCATTCCGATCGGCAACGAGCGCAGTATGCGCACCGAGGTGCGAGCCGTGGCTCCCGACGCCAATCCCTACCTGGTGATGTACTCCATTTTCAAGACTGGATTGGAAGGCGAGACCTCCAAGATCAAGAACCTGCGCTCGGCCGAACGCTACCTGCCCGACAACATCTACACGGCGCTCGACGATTTCCGCAAAGCCCCATGGACAAGCAAACTCCTCGGGGAAGACGTGAAAGGCCGCTACGCCGACCTGAAGCAGGCATCGGCCGACCGCTGCCCGCGCTTGCTGGGCACGATTGTGAAGCCCGCCGAAGTGCAGTTTCACCACGCGGTCTACAACCAGTACCTGTGGAATATGTTCTAGAAAGCGAGGAAATTCTTAACCACAGAGGGCACAGGGGACGTGTAGAGCGGACACTCCTGTCCGTTGCTCTTTGCGCTGAGTCTTGCTTCTTGAAACTCAAACTGGAAGCGGGATTTTAGCCGATCCCAAAGTCAAGACCAAGGTCAAGAGCAGCGGACAGGAGTGTCCGCTCTACACGACCTCTGTGAACCCTGCGGTAAAGCCTTAGGTTGCGGGCTTGCGACACTCGACGCTAGTGCATCGCCGCCGCATTCGTGAAGTCGGCATTCAGGTATCGGCTCATCGCCAAGTCGAGAATGGTGCCGATCATCTCGGGATAGGAGAGTCCCGAGGCCTTCGCGGCCATGGCAAATTCCTGGCGGCTGGCCAGCCACGGATTCGGATTCGCTTCGATGACGTAGACATCGCCGTTCGGAGCCAGTCGCATGTCGATGCGTCCATAGTCGCGCAGCTTCAGTGCGCGATAAGCGGCCAGCGCCGTATCGGACAAGCGCTTCATCGTCTCCTCGTCCAGATTTTCCGCGATCTGCGATTTGGTCACCTTGTAGGCTTCGCTATTCTTCTCGAACTTCACATCGTAGCTGGCGATTTTTGGCGTGCCTTCCGGCAAGCGTGACAGATCGAGCTCCACCATCGGCAAAACCTGCGCCCGTTCGTAGTTGCCCAGAATTCCGGCGTAAATTTCGCGTCCTTCGATGTATTCCTCAATCAGGGCCGGCGAGTCGAATTCATCCTGAATGTACTGGACGCGCTCCATCATCTCCTTGATGTTTTTCACGACCGAGCCAGCGTCGATGCCAATCGATCCATCCTCCCACGACGGTTTGACGATAAGCGGAAACGAAATGTCGTGGGCATGTTCGATGCGCCCGCGATAGGCAGTCGCAAAGAACGGAGTCTTGATGCCGTGAAACGCGAAGATCTTTTTGGCGATCGCTTTGTCCTGGGCAAGAATAATGGCGTGCGGACCGGCGCCGGTGTAGCGCAATCCCAGCAGGTCGACATACGCGACCACGTTCATTTCCTTGGTGTCGTCGCCGTCGAAAGACTCGGTCAGGTTGAAGAGGAGGTCGGCATCGCAACGCGAGAGCGAGTGCAACGACTGCGGACGCCCATCCAGTTCGAAGTAGGAAGGTTCGTGTCCCAGCTTTTGTAGCGCTTCGAAGATTTCCTCGCGATCGGTCTTCTCCTTCTTAACCTTCTTCACTTTCTTGCGTGGCTTGCGGGCGGGAGCCGCTTCTTCCTTCTCCGCCGCCGCAATCGGATCTTCGTTCCATACGTCGTACAGGAGCGCGATTTTCAGTTTTGCTCCGATCATTGTGTCACCTCGGAAAGGCAGGTCTTAGGTGTCAGGTCTTAGGAAAATCTCTGACCTCAATCGGGGCCCGGTTTTCCTGAGACCTAAGACCTGACACCTGACACCTGCTCTTCTACGGCTGAATGAATTTTCCTTTCGTCACATAGGTCATCACCAGCGCCGTGGCATAGGCGGTGACTTCTGCCAGATGTTCCGCGCTGCGCGTTTTGTCGGCGCGCAAGTCGAGTTCGCCGGCGCGCTTTTCGATCGTGTCCATCAACGTTTTGACCAGCGGACGCTGCGCACCCGTCCACTGCGCAACCTTGTCGATCACCGCCTTGCGATGCTGGTGCAAAAATTCGTGCGCCGGCAGCGCCGTCTTCCTGCGCTTGGATACGGGAAAGATGTCGCGCAAATCCGTATCCGGCGTGAGCTCGGTGACCGCAACTTCTTCCCGCCCACTCTGCCCATCCCGGTGATAGAACTCCGCCACCGTCGTGTCCATATCATCGACCGTGATGTCGGCCTGGCCGCGCCGCCGCGGAGGGTCGCTCTTCCCCAACTTTCGCGCCAGCCGGTTCAGGTACCGCAACTTCTCCATCGCGCCCCAGCCGCGATAGCGCTTGCGCCAGTTCGAGCGCGGCGTCAGCCACACCGCGAACGTCTCGGCAAAATCTTCATCGGGATGCTTCTGCGCATACCATCCCGGCAAATGCCGCACATAATCGCGCGAAAACGGCGCGGGGCGGTAAATGTCGTGATAGGGACGGCGGAACGGCCCGAAAGTCTTTTTCCATTCGGCCGAATTGTGCAGCTTGTACGCATAGGTGAAGGCGTGTCCGGCCTCATGCCGCAGGTACATCATGATTTCTCTCGCGTCTTCGAGGTCATGCGTTTCTTCTTCCAGCTGCGCCAGCGCCGCATTCGCCAGGTAAAACGGAATTCCGATAATCGGTTCGCCCGACGGGCATCCCCACTCGTCAGTCAAGTAACAGGCGGGGCGAAATTTTGTCAGCCCCTTCGCCTCCAGTTCGCGATAGAGCTGTTCGACAAAGCGCTCCACCGGCGATCCCGCGAGCGTAAGCCCCAACTCGCGAATCGGCCGGCTCAGAAGTTCCTGGTACACGGGTTCAGGTTTTGCAATATCGTGCACAAACGCTCGCTTACAAACAGTCTGCAACCGCGCGGGCACACACGGGGAGGGGCAGTGTCACTAGGGTAAACGATAGTCGAGAGCGGGAGTGCTTGGGAAGTGACTGGCGTAATGCCCGACGGCAGGACTGCAAATCGCAAATGAAGACTGAGACGCTCTCGCTGTCTGCTTCAACATCAATGCGATGCGAAATGAACCAGGGCGCGACTTTCACCGCGCCCTGGTTCGGTTGCGTGCGGATTCCCGCACCGAAGCAATTTACTGGCAGCTCGTAAACGCCAAAGTTGCCGCCGTGAAGCTGTTTCCCGCGGTGACCGCGATTGGGCTGGTTTGCAGGTCCGAGGGACTGCAATCGAGAGTGCTGCTCGAGCCCGGGGCGAACGCGACCGCGTCCACGGTGTAGTTGACTGCGCCGCTTGCCGGAGGCTCGGGTGTCTGGTTGCCACTGGTGCTGAAGGCGCTAACGCTTGGGTTCGACGCCGGTCGGCGTGCCGGCGCCCAAACGGCCAAATTACTGCAGCAGCATCCCATTCCCATTCGGCTCTTCCGGCGGAATCACCACCGCCGCCGCGACCCGGTCTCCCGGTTCAACGTTGATCAGCCGCACCCCCTGCGCCGACCGCCCCGATTCGCGGATGAACTTCGATTCGATGCGGATGATCTTGCCGTACTGGCTGATCAGCATCACCTCGGATTTCTCACTTACCTGCGAGATGCCGACAACTTTGCCGTTGCGCGCCGTGGTCTTGACGTTGATTACGCCCTTGCCGCCGCGATTGGTGAGGCGATACTCGTCGGCGGGGGTGCGCTTGCCGTATCCGTTCTCGGTGACGGAAAGAATCAGCGAGCCTTTCTCCGGGATCAAATCGGCGATCTCGGGAGCAACGTCTCCTTCTTTCACAACCGCTTTCGCTTCCGGCTTGATCGTCGTGGCCATGCCGACGATGTAATCCTTTTCGGCCAGGTTCATGCCGCGCACGCCGGTGGCGTTGCGTCCCATGGAGCGTACGTCGTTTTCGTCGAAGCGAATCGCTTGTCCGTCATGCGAGGCGAGGAAGACGATCTGGTTGCCGTCGGTCAGCGAGGCCGCGACCAGCTCGTCGCCCGCTTCGATATTGATAGCGATGATGCCGCGCTGCATCACGTGCGAGAAGTCTTTCACCTCGGTCTTCTTCACCGTGCCGTTGTACGTGACAAAGAAAACGTACCTGCCTGCTTCTTCCAAATCGCGTACGTCAAGCATGGTGCGCACGGTTTCGCCCGGCTGCAGGCCCACCAGGTTGCCCACGTGCTTGCCTTTGCCGGCAGCGGCGATGTCGGGAATCTCATACACCTTGAGCCAGTAGACGCGCCCGGTGTTGGTGAAGATCAGGATGTAGGCGTGGGTTGAGGCGATGAACAGATGCTCGACGAAATCCTCGTCGCGCGTCTTCATGCCGGTGCGCCCGGTGCCGCCGCGCCGCTGCATGCGGTAGGTCGAGATCGGAGTGCGCTTCATGTAGCCGGAGTGGCTGACCGTGACCGCAACCTGCTCGTCGGCGATCAGGTCTTCCAGCATGATTTCCGCGGCCTCGTCTTCGATGACCGTGCGGCGCGCATCGCCGTAAAGTTTCTTGACCTCTTCCAGTTCCTTGATGATGACTTTGCGCAGCTTGGCCTCGGAGGCAAGAATCGATTCGTACTCGGCGATGGCTTCGCGCACCTGCTTCAACTCGTTCGCAATTTCGTCGATTGAGAGCTTGGTCAGCCGGTGCAGTTGCAGTTCGAGGATGGCGTCGGCCTGCTTCGCGGTAAACGGCTTGTCGGCGGCGAGCTTGGGAGCGCGTCCGGTGGTGTTGATGTCGATCTTCTTGCCGCCAAAGTACGCGACCAAATTCTCCCGAGCGTCGGCGCGGTTGGCGCTGCCGCGAATAATCGCGATCACGTTATCCAGGTGGTCGAGTGCGGTCAGGTAGCCTTCCAAAATGTGCTCGCGATCGCGCGCCTTGTTGAGCAAATACGAAGTGCGGCGCCGCACCACATCGACGCGATGGTCGATGAAGTGTTTGATCGCCTGGATCAGCCCCAATTCCTTGGGCTGCCCGTTGACCACGGCCAGCAGAATCATGCTGAAGCCTTCTTGCATCGAGGTGTGCTTGAAGAGCTGGTTCAACACGATCTGCGGTTCGGCCCCGCGCTTGAGCTCAATTACGATGCGCATGCCGTCGCGATCGCTTTCGTCGCGAATGTCGGAGATGTCGTCGATGGTTTTGGCGTTGACCAGGTCGGCGATGCGCTCGATCAAGCGCGCCTTATTTACCTGGTAGGGAATTTCGGTGACGATGATCGCCTGCTTTTCCTTGGTGACGTTCTCAATCGCCGCGCGGGCGCGCATCATGAACCGGCCGCGGCCAGTTCTGTAAGCCTCGAAGATTCCTGCGCGGCCGTGAATGATCGCCGCGGTCGGAAAGTCCGGTCCCTGCACGAACTTCAGAATTTCCGGCAATTGCGCGCTGGGGTTATTCACCAGCGTGATGGTGGCATCGACAATCTCGGTCAAGTTGTGCGGCGGAATCTTGGTCGCCATGCCCACCGCGATGCCATCGGAGCCGTTGACCAGCAAGTTGGGAAACCGCGCGGGCAAAACCGCGGGCTGCGTTTCCGTGCCGTCGTAGTTCGGGTAGAAGTCGACCGCTTCCTTGTCGAGGTCTTCCAGCAGCGCGGTAGAGACGCGCGTCAAACGAGCTTCGGTATATCGATCGGCTGCGGGAGGGTCGCCATCGACCGAGCCGAAGTTGCCTTGGCCGTCGACGAGGGGTGCGCGCATGGCAAAGGGCTGCGCGAGCCGCACCAACGCGTCGTACACGGCGAGGTTGCCGTGCGGATGGTACTTGCCCATGACTTCGCCGACGATGCGGGCGCACTTGCGTGTGGCGCGTCCCGGAGCCAGGCCCATCTGCTGCATGGTGTAAAGAATGCGGCGATGCACCGGCTTCAATCCGTCGCGGACGTCGGGCAGCGCGCGGCCGATAATCACCGACAGCGAATAGTCGAGATACGACCGCTTCATCTCGTCTTCAATGTTGACGGGCTGCAGGTTGAGGGCGCCCGGACCCGTCGGAGATTGACCGTCGCCGCCAGGAGGAGGAGTTAGTGGAAGCTCAGGATTCTGATCGTCAGCCATGAAAGTCAGTTCTCGGTTCTCAGTCGTCAGTTCTCAGTAAAGGCTCGCGTAGGGACAGCCGCCCCTTCGACAGGCTCAGGGCAGGCTCTCGGCTGTTCAGCGGAGCGAAGCTCCGCCCGCTCCGTTTCGGCACAAATCTCTCTAAGTTCTTGCATCTACAGGCACTTATCTAGACAGATTTACTTGAGAATTATACCACGTTCGAGGCCACCCGGGGCGAGCAAAGGTTAGCTTTTCAGGCTCTTCTCTCAGGCCCTGCGCAAGGTCAGCAGGGTGATCTCCGGCGGCACGCCAATCCGCACCGGGAAGCCGAGGGTTCCGAGGCCACGGTTCACATACAGCGCCGCCTTCTGCATGCCAATTGTCTGCAAACCGTTGCCGGACGCGATGCTGGCATTCCCTTTCATTTTCATTGGCAGGCGATAAAGTCCGGCGACAAAAGGTGTGATCAAGCGCGCCGGACTGACGCTGTGATCCACAATCTCAAATTTAACCTGCCCGCCATGAGTATGCCCCGCAAGACTAAGTTCGATGCGAAGCTCGGCGGCGCGGTGAAACGAATTCGGGTTGTGCGAGAGCAAGAAGTTAGGCATGTCGCGCCGAATCAGGTGCTCGATTTCCGCGAGCATCGGCCCGGTCGGTTCGCCGCTAGTCATGTGGTCGCGCTGATAGTCGACGCCCAGCAGATTAAAGCGGGCTCCGTTGTGCTCGACAACCGCGCTCGCGGCGCGCAGCAGGCGCATTCCCTTTTCGCGGAAGAGCCGTTCCGCCTCGTCTTCCACTCCCGCATAAATTTCGTGGTTGCCATTGCATCCCCAGACGCCGAGCGGAGCGCGCAGCCGGCTCAACTCTGTAATGCAGGCGTCCAGCGGATCGCCTTCGCCGTTGACGAAGTCTCCCGTCACAAAAGAAATATCAGGCTGCAGATCGTTCGCCATGGCGACGGCGCGGGCAATTTCGCGCGGCGGCATGTAGTCGCCAATGTGGATGTCGCTAAGCTGAGCGATGCGCAGCCCATCCAACTCCGGCGGAAGATTGGCGACGGGCACATCAACGCGCTCAACGGTGTAGCGCAAGCGCCCGGCGGCAAATCCGTAGGTGGCGGCAAGGAATGGAAAGCCTCCGGCGAGAACGGCCGCATATTGAAAAAACGTGCGGCGCGAGGGACTGAACCCACCCGCAACCGCTCCAGAATGAAGCCGAAGCTGGGCCGCGACCGCATTCGTTACCCACTCAATCGCTCCCACCGATTCAACCGCCAGGAATCCAAAGAATGATGCGCCCAGCCACAAGCGGACAACTGTGGAGAGGGTCTTGCCGATGTTGAAGCTGCCAAAGGTAAGGCGCGAGATGCCGTGCCCAAGCAGCGGATCAAGAAGGGTAGCCAGCAGAGCAGCCGCAAGCGCGATCAGTACGGCATGAAGCCCGAAACGCCAGTTGGCATTCGAGAACGAACCAACCCACGTCCACGCCCGCATAAACCAGAATCGCTGGACGGCGTAGACCGCCAAAAGGAACAGCGCTAAGAAAAGAATTCGGCTAAGTATCAGGGCCAATACCCCAAATAAGAAGGCATGGAGTTAGATGCGTTCGCGCGCGGGAAGGCTCGGGAAAGATGCCCGGCCCGGCTTCTACTGTCTCTTCGCTTTCCTAATGCGTCCGCGACCCTTCGCCGCGCGACCCACGCTCGACGGAGGCTTGCGCATGCCTTCCAGCAATTCCTTCAGCACCGTCGCGTTGTTATGCTCCTGGTTGCGCGAAGCGTACAAGAGAGTGACCTGCCCCTTGCCTTCCGCAAGACGATGGAGCTTCTCTACCGCCGCTGCGCCCTCTTCGCTCACCAGTTCTTTGAGATAGCGTTTCCGGAACATGCGCCACGCCTCGGGATTTGCATGGAACCACTGCCGCAACTCATTCGAAGGCGCGAGGTCGCGCAGCCAGAACTTGGCCGCCGCGTCTTGTTTCGTCAGGCCGCGCGGCCACAGGCGGTCGACCAGCACGCGTACTCCGTCCGACGGAGAAGCAGCCTCGTAAACGCGTTTGACGACAAGGTTCATGCTTTCCGTATTATCCTACCTCTGCGCCCGGTCTTGCAGGCGATGCCGCACTCGTTATTATTATCTGAACTTTATTGTTATGAACTTTTGGAACTGGATTTCTCCGTGCCTCCGTGTCTCCGTGGTGATCCTCGCGCTTCTGGCGCTCGCCGGATGCGATGCCGAGCGCCGCAAGTCCGACGTCGAACTCGGCCTCAACCCGCAACAAGCCGAAGGCAGAAAACTCTACGACAACTATTGCGACCGCTGCCATGAACCGTATTCGTCGCGCGGCAAGAAGGGTCCGAGTATGAAAGGCGTCTTTAAGCAGCAGTACCTGTCCGTAAGCGGACTGCCGGCAAACGACGAGCGCATGACCGACATCGTCAAGAATGGCCGAGCGAAGATGGAAGGCTTCCGCCAGGTCATGACCGACCAGCAGATCCAAGATTTGCTGGCGTATTTGCACACGCTGTAAGTGCTCAGTTGTCAGTTCTCAGTCTTCAGTAAAACCGCAAATGTGGAGGGTTTTTACTGAGAACTGACAACTGAGAACTGAGAACTGGTCTTATGGCATAATCGCCCTCGGTGTCTACCGCCAATAAATCCGCGCTGTTTCAGAAGCTGCCTTCGACGGACGAGCTTCTCCGCCAGCCGGACATGCAGGCGCTGATCCTACGGGAGGGTCATTCCGCCGTCGCCGAAAGTATCCGCGCGGTGCTGGCGCGTCTTCGGCAGCAAATCGGCCATGAACTCGCCGACGGGCAGCTCGATGAAAAATCCTTGGACCTTGCACTCGGGGGCTTGTCCGCAGCGGTCGAACGTCAACTGCACCAGTCGTTGAGTTACTCGTTGCAGTCGCTCGTCAACGCCACCGGCGTGATCCTGCACACCAATCTCGGACGAGCGCCGCTGGCTGCCGCAGCGTTCGATCACATTCGCGCCACGGCGAGCGCCTATTCCAATCTCGAATTCGATCTATCAAAAGGCGATCGCGGAAAGCGCGACGTCCATGTCGACCGCCTGTTCCAAAAGCTCCTTTGCGACGATCACGTAGGGACGGCCGCATTCGTCCGTCCAGCCGAGCAAAGCGAGGCAGCGCCTTCGCCCACCATCTCGACCATAGTCGTGAACAACAACGCCGCTGCGGTTCTGCTCGCCTTGAACTCGCTGGCCGAGGGCGGCGAAGTCATCGTCTCCCGCGGAGAGCTGGTCGAAATCGGCGGCTCGTTCCGCATTCCCGACGTGATGTCGAAGTCGAATGCGACGCTGCGCGAAGTGGGCACCACCAACCGCACGCGCATCGCCGATTACGAACGCGCCATCAACGAGCGCACGCGCCTGCTGCTCCGCGTGCATCGTTCCAACTTCGAAATCACCGGCTTTACGGAGCAGCCGGGGCTCGACGAACTGGTCGCCCTGGCCCGTTGCCGCAACCTTCCGCTCATGGAAGACCTGGGCAGCGGCGCGCTGTTCGATCTGCGCTCGGTTGGGATCAACGGCGAGCCGGGCGTCGTCGACAGCCTGCGCGCCGGCGTCGACATCGTCACCTACAGCGGCGACAAACTGCTCGGCGGCCCGCAAGCGGGATTGATCAGCGGCCGCGCCGATCTGGTCGCGCGCATGCGCTCGAACTCGCTCTTCCGCGCCCTGCGCGTCGATAAGCTCACCTACGCCGCGCTCGAGGCCACGCTGCTCGCCTACGTCAAACGCGACCACGACGCCGTGCCCGTGCTGCGCATGATGCGCCTCTCGAAAGACGAGATTACGCGGCGCGCGGAGAAAATCGTTTCCAAGGTTGAATCTGCCGAGGCAAAATCCGCGCGCCTCAAGCTGGAACTCGTCGACGGCGAATCCGTGGTTGGCGGGGGTGCCGCGCCATCGGCGGTCTTGCCCACGCGCTTGATCGCGCTGACTCATGCCGATCTCAGCGCCGACGAACTAAGCGCCCGTCTCCGCGCCAGCGCGCCGCCCATAATCGCCCGAGTAGAAGAAGGCCGCGTTCTGCTGGATTTGCGCACGGTCTTTCCCGAGCAGGATGCAAACCTGGCAACGATCCTCGCATCCCTAAACTGAGAACTGAGAACTGAGAACTGGTTCCAAATTGCCAATTACAAATTACCAATTAACAATATCTCCATGATTCTTGGCACTGGCGTTGACATCGCCGAAGTTCCTCGCATCCGCGAAAGCATCGAGCGGTTTGGCGACCGCTTTCTTCGCCGCATCTTTACCGACGGCGAAATCCGTTATTGCGAGCAAAAAGCCACCCGCTTTGAAAGCTATGCCGCGCGCTTCGCCGCCAAGGAAGCCGGAATGAAGGCGCTGGGCACGGGATGGAGTCGCGGCGTCCGCTGGCGCGATATCGAAGTGGTGCGTCCGAAAGGGCAGCGTCCCACCATTCAATTTCACGGGGAGGCCGCAGCCATCGCGGCCAAGCTTGGCACGAAAAACATCGCGCTCTCGCTTACCCACACGTCCGAGCAAGCCTTGGCCCACGTCATTCTGGAAAACTAGCTATCAGCTTTCAGTTGTCGGCTCTCAGCCGTCGCCAGGCACTAACCTCCTGATTCAGAATAACTTTCAGTCCCATCGCAACATGCGCGAAGGTTCAGGGTTTACATGGACGGAACGTAATGAGGCCGGATTGCCGGTGTTGGGCCAAAATAGTTGAACCAAAGAAAGGGAATCAGAATGAAACGCTCCGTTCGTAGGCTGGTATTCGGGTTGGTCTTCGGAATCTTGATGTTAACGGTCTCGGTGCTGTCGCTCTCGACGACATCGGCGGCGCAAATCGGGGTCGGGATCTCGGTGCGGATCGGCCCGCCCGCGCTGCCGGTTTACGCGCAGCCGATCTGTCCCGGTCCGGGCCATTTGTGGACCCCGGGTTATTGGGCATGGAATGACGACGGCGGCTACTACTGGGTCCCCGGCACCTGGGTGGTTGGGCCGGTAGGCATGCTGTGGACCCCGGGCTACTGGGGCTTTGGCGGCGGCTTCTACGCCTGGCATGCGGGCTATTGGGGGCCGCATGTTGGCTTCTACGGCGGGATCAACTACGGCTTCGGATACGGTGGGGTCGGCTTCGGCGGCGGAGAGTGGCGAGGCGGCCGCTTCTTCTACAACCGCTCGGTGACCAACGTGAACGTGACCAACGTGACCAACGTCTACAACCGGACCGTCGTCGTCAATAACGTGCATACGAGCTTCAACGGCCCTGGCGGAATCGAAGCGCGACCGACTCGGCAAGAGGAAGCGTACGGGCGCGAATCGCATACGGCGGCGCTGGCGACGCAATCGCAGCATGAACATGCGGCCAGCCAGAACCGGCAGCTATTCGCATCGGAGAATCATGGACGTCCGGCAATTGCGGCGACGGGCCGGGCCGGCGAGTTCAATGGACCGCATGTGCAAAGAGCCAGCGCGGCGGGAGAGGCATATCACGCGCCGAACATTTCTCCCCGCGAAGCGCGCGTGCAGTCGCAGAACAATTCTGGCGGCAATCGCGGATTCAACCAGTCGCCCAGAAACCAGCCCGCCAGAAATGGCGGCAATTTCAACGATCGCGCGGGAGCGCGTCCCGACAACTCGAACCACGGCTCCAGGCCCGCGAGGGAGCCTCAGAGGCAGGACAAGGCCGCTCCTGCCCGAACGGAGAAAGCGAATCGGGCACCGGCCAAAGGGGAAGCGAAAGGCAACGGCCGCGAGCATCGCTAAACTGGCGACGTAAACGAACCATAGTCGGTATTGCAAAGAGGCTCTCATCCTCCGCACCAAACACGAGAGGGTGGGAGCCTTCGTTTTGGTGCAAACTCTGCCTCCGTGGTGAAGGGTACTTCTTGAGCGTGTGCGCGAACTTCGGCCGTCCCTCTGGAGTCCGCGTCGTAGCCCCGCAGCCGTCCCTCGCGGGACTCGATTGGTTCCACTTCCGCCTACCCGGCACGCGCCGGGCTATCCTGTTTCGCCGGTTTGCGGCTGATGCAGTGCACGGTCCCCGGGCGCCAGAGAATCTGAGACCCTGAAATTCCGCCGTGTTTGTTATGATGCTCCTGTCGTTTACTGACCAACTTGCCTAGCCAAAAGCAGCTAAAGTGGTCGCAATTGCGCGTGGGGCTCACGGTCCTATTCGCAAGCGTCACTCTCGCCGTACTGATCTTCGTGATGAGCGGTACCGGCGGATGGTTCACCCGCAAGATCACGCTGCGATCCTATCTCGATAATGCGTCGGGGCTGCGCGAAGGCGCGCCTGTGCGTTTGGCGGGTGTGGACATAGGCAACGTGACCCGCATCCGGATCGTTGGCGGCAAGCCGTTGACGCCAGTCGAAATCACGATGAAGGTCAACACCAAGTACTCCTTCAATCTGCGCAAAGATTCGGTCACCTTGTTGAGCACGGTCGGAGTCCTGGGCGAAACCTACGTGGATGTTGACAGTTCCGCGGCCAAGGGCCCGGAGGCCACCGACGGGGACATGCTGGCGACCCACAGCCAGCCCGATATCCAGGACGTGGTGCGCGCCAGCCAGGGCACGCTGCAGAACATGGACGCGCTGCTCAAGCGCCTGGATCACATTGTTGCGTTTATCGAGAGCGGCCAGGGTTCGATCGGCAAGGTCATCTACGATCCGTCTTTGTACGACCGGCTCAACGCGACCGTGATCGAATTCAAAGGATTGATGGATGATATCGAGAGCGGCAAGGGCTCGCTCGGCCCGCTGCTCACCAGCGACGAGGCCTACAAGAAAGCGATTGCCGCCATCGACAAGCTGAACGCAATAGCCGACGACTTGCAGCAGGGGAAAGGCTCGGCCGGCAAAGCGCTCAAAGATCCTGCGCTGTATGACAACGCGAACAAGACGCTGGCGAACGTTCGCCAGTTGACCGACGACATCAATGCCGGCAAGGGCGCGCTCGGCAAGATGACGCACGACCAGGAGTTCGCCGCCCGACTGCAGACCACCGTGAACAACCTGGCGTCACTGACCGACCGCCTCGAAAAAGGCGAGGGCACGGCAGGAATGCTGCTCAAGGATCCTACCCTTTACAACAACAGCAACCAGATGCTGCTGGAGTCACGGGAACTGGTGAAAGCGATCCGCGAGAACCCCAAGAAATATCTGACGATCCACATGAAGATCTTTTGATTCGAAAGTCGTTGGTCGAAGTTGCGGGTGACCGTTTTCAATGGCATCCGTCCAATACAGCGGTTCCGTGTGTTCCGCATCTTCATAAGCAGTTCCACATCTCGATTCGAGGTTCTCATGCGCAATATCTTGAAAGTGTTGACCGTCTCCATGATGCTTGTGTCTGCTCTGTTTGCCCAGGGAAAGCCTGCCCAACAAAAGCCCGCCCAAGCCGAGCCCGAGGCCGCGAAGCCGCCCGCCGACGTGCGTTTCTCCGCCGACATGCTCGATAAGAGCATCGATCCCTGCAACGATTTCTACGCCTATGCTTGCAGCAAGTGGCTGGCACGGAACCCGATTCCCGCCGACCGCTCGTCCTGGGGCCGCTTCAACGAATTGCAGCAGCGCGGCGAATACATCGTGCGCGACATTCTTGAAAAGGCGGCGGTCGACCGGCCGGGCCGTAGCGCCAACGAGCAGAAGATCGGCGACCACTATTCCAGTTGCATGGACGAAACAGCCGTCGAGAAAGCGGGCACCAAGCCCCTCGAGCACGACTTCGATAGCATTGCTGCGATCCGGTCAAAAGAGGAACTTCCCAAGGAGATCGTTCGCCTGCATCGCGAGGGCACGGGCGCGTTGTTCGACTTCGATTCCGGAGCCGACTTCAAGAACGCGAGTCAGATCATCGCTCAGGTGGATCAGGGCGGACTGGGTATGCCCGACCGTGATTACTACTTCAAGGACGACCCCAAGTCGGTCGAGCTGCGGAAGAAGTACGTCGAGCATGTCGCTAGAATGTTTGTGCTTCTGGGCGACGATGAAGCCAAAGCGGCAGCCGAAGCAAAAGCCGTCATGGACATCGAGACCGGCTTAGCGAAAGGCGCGCTCGACCAGACCAGCCGCCGGGATCCGCAGAAGGTCTACCACAAGCTGACGAATGCGGAACTCACCGCGCTAAGCCCGTCCTTCAACTGGAGCACTTACTTTGAAGGTGTGGGCGCGCCCCGGTTCGATTCCCTCAACGTGGCCGAGCCGGAGTTCGTCAAGAACATGCAGGCCGTATTAAGCGCGCACTCGCTCGACGATTGGAAGACGTATTTGCGCTGGCACGCGGTGCATACGAACGCGCCGATGCTGCCGGCGGCGTTCGTCAACGAAAACTTCGATTTCTTCGGCAAGACGCTGACGGGGACCAAGGAGTTGCGTCCGCGCTGGAAGCGTTGCGTGGGCTACACGAACCATGACCTCGGCGAGTTGGTCGGCCAGGTTTACGTCCAACAGACCTTCGGTGCCGAAGGTAAGCAGCGCACGCTGGCGCTGGTCGGGGCTCTGGAAAGAGCGCTGGGCGAGGACATCAAAGCCTTGCCCTGGATGGGCGCGGACACGAAGACCCAGGCGCTCGGGAAATTGCAGGCGATCACCAACCGCATCGGCTATCCCGACAAGTGGCGCGACTACTCGACGCTCCAGATCGTACGCGGCGATGCCATGGGCAACTGGCAACGCTCGAACCAGCACGACGTCGAGCGTAGGCTGGACAAGATCGGCAAGCCGCTCGATAAGAGAGATTGGCCGTATCCGCCGATGACCGTGAACGCGAGTTACGACCCAACCCAGAACAACATCACGTTTCCCGCTGGAATTCTGCAGCCACCGTTCTACGACAACCGGGCCGACGACGCGATGAACTTCGGCGCCATCGGCGTCGTGATCGGTCACGAACTCACTCACGGCTTCGACGACCAGGGTAGCCAGTTCGACGCCCAGGGCAATCTCCGCGACTGGTGGACCGCCAGCGACAAGAAGCAATTCGAGGAGCGCACCAGCTGCATCAAGGATCAATACGGAAGCTTCGTCGCCGTCGACGACCTGAAGCTGAACGGCAAACTCACCTTGGGCGAGAATACGGCCGATAACGGAGGCATGCGCATCGCCTACATGGCGATGCTGAACACGTTTGCCGGCAAGGAACCGGCGCCGGTCGACGGTCTCTCCGCCGAGCAGCGCTTTTTTCTGGGATTCGCCAACGTGTGGTGCGGGAGTTACACCGATGCCTTGTCGCGGATGTTGGTCACCATCGATCCGCACTCACCGCCCAAGAACCGCGTGAACGGGACCATTTCCAATATGCCGGAGTTCCGCCAAGCCTACCACTGTCCAGCAACCGCGCCGATGGTGAATCAGAACGCGTGCAGGGTGTGGTAAGGGATTTTGTAATTTGGTAATCGGGTAATTTTGTAATTTGCAATCGCGGGGCACTGCCGTGTCCAGTTAGGAAGAAAGACCGTCGGGTTTAAGATTACGAAATTACCCGATTACCAAATTACAAAATTCTTTCCGCCGCCACATCCGCCTGCTCGTGCGCGTGATAACTCGAACGCACCAGGGGCCCCGACTCAACGTGCTTGAAGCCGAATTTCATCGCTTCTTCTTTCAGCGAGGCGAACTCGGCGGGAGTGTAGTAGCGCGTCATCGGTAGATGATCTTTTGACGGACGCAGATACTGGCCAATCGTCAGAATATCGACGCCGCGCTCGCCCAGATCGCGGAAAACTTCGATCAGCTCCGCGGTCTCCTCGCCGATGCCAACCATCACGCCGCTCTTGGTAACCGTTGCCGGGTCCCACTGCTTGGCATTCGCCAGCAGATCGAGCGTTCGCTGGTAGCGTGCCCCCGAGCGCACCGTGCGGTACAGCCGCGGAACGGTTTCGGTGTTGTGGTTGAGGACGTTGGGCTGGGCTTCGAGCACGATGCGCAGCGGCTCTTCCAGTCCCTGAAAATCGGGAATCAGCACCTCGACGCGGCACTCCGGCACGAGTTCGCGGATCTGGCGGATGGTTTCGGCAAAAATCTTCGCGCCGCCAACGTTATCGTCGTCGCGGTTCACGCTGGTCACCACCGCATGGCGCAGCCCCAGCGTAGCAACCGCTTCGGCCACGCGCCGTGGCTCGTCCCAGTCAATCGCCTCGGGACGCCCCTTCGGCACCGCGCAAAAACCGCAGCGCCGGGTGCAGATATCGCCCAGCAACATGAAGGTTGCGGTCTTATGGTGCCAGCATTCTCCAATGTTCGGACACTGCGCCGACTCGCACACCGTATGCAGCCCCAGCCCGCGTGCCAGCTTCTTCAAGTTGTGGAAGTTGTCTCCCGACGGAGCCTTGGCCTTCAGCCACGCCGGCTTTGGGCTGCGGACGACTGGGCCAAGGTCGATCTGAATGAGCTGGGAAGATGCGGACATGACGAAGCTTGATTTTATCAGTTTGGCGGTCCCGAGGCCGGTCAGCCATGACCCCGGAGCCGGGTCAGCCGTTGCTTCACCTCCGGCCACTCCGCCGCCACGATCGAAAAGCGCGCCGAGTCGCGAGCGATGAAGTCGGCAGCCATTCGATGGGAGCGGAGAATTCCTTCAAACTTGCCGCCGATACGTTCGATGGCCGCGCGGGAGCGCTGGTTGCGCACGTCCGTGTGCAGGCACACCCGGAGCACTTCCCACGTTTCGAAAGCATGCGTCAGCATGAGCAACTTGGCTTCGGTATTGGCTGCCGTGCGTATTGCCGAGCGGGTCAGCCAAGTGTAGCCGATCTCACAGGCGTCGGGGTCTTGGCGGCCGTGTCGCGCATGGCCCGGCGGCCACGCCCATCGCTCCAGGTTAAAGAAGCGTGTAGACCCGATGACGGCGCCGTCCTCCACCCGCACAGTCGCGAACGGCACCGCGGTGCCTGCATTTAGCCAGGCCAGAGCGGTGTCAACATAGGTGATGGCCTCGGCCTTGCCCTGCGGGATGGGACTCCACTGGTAGAGCGAGCGATCAACCGCCGCAGCGGCTGCCAAACCGTCAACGTGGCAATGGTCAAGCGGTTCGAGACGAACATGCCTGCCCGTCAGCACAAGACTTTCGGTTCCCATGGTTCGCAGTATGCAATGGGTTGCGGTCGGGTCGCAACGGAACTTACCACGATGTCTCCACCGACACGACTCGCGTGGCGCCCAGCGCATTAGTTCAGATGCACCGCCGCCTGGGAACGCTTTGGACCGGCGGACCGCCCGTCGCGCGCTCCCATCGTTGCGGAGTCAGGCATCGCGTACTTCGGCTTGATCTCGTGGCATCCCGTTTCGCAATACACTCCGCCCGCGGCCGACTCGGGCGTTGGCATGGGAGAATTCACGGCTAGCTCGCGATCTGCTTCCAACTGCCGCTCTACGCCGGCAATCAGGTTTTCGTTTTCCGCGGACGTCAGCCATTTCTTTCTGTGCACGAGATCGTCTTCGAGCCGCGCAATCGGGTCGCGCCGCTTCCAATACTCGAACAACGGCTTCGGAACATACTCGGCCGCATCATGGATCGCGTGGCCCTTCATGCGCATCATCTTCGCTTCGATCAGCGTTGGCCCTTCGCCGCGGCGGGCGCGCTCGCAGGCTTCATGGCACGCGTCATAAACCTGGCACGCATCGGTGCCGTCGACAATCACGCCGGGGATCCCGTAGGCGATGGAGCGCTCGGCCAGATCTTTGACCCGGAACTGCATGTCGGCAGGCGTCGAGTATCCCCAAAGATTATTTTCGACAATCAGCACCAGGCCCAGATTCTGCACGGCGGCGAAATTCAATCCTTCATAAGTCACGCCCGTGGACTGGCCTCCATCGCCGATGTAAGTCATGACCGCAATGTGTTTGCCCTGCAGCCGCGCCCCCAGCGCCACGCCCGCCAGCACCGGAATCAAATCGCCCAGCGTCGAGATCGGCGAGACCACGTTGCGGTCCACGATATCGCCAAAGTGCGAGGAAGCATCGCGTCCTTTAGTGGGCGATCCGGACTTCGCCATGTACTGCATCATGATGTCGGCGGGCGAAAAGCCGCGCACCAGGAGCGCTCCCTGGTTGCGAATCATCGGGCCCAACCAATCATCCTTTTGCAGAGCGTACGCCGAGGCGCAGGAGCAAGCTTCCTGCCCCAATCCGAAGTAGACGCCGCCGACCACCTGACCCTGCTTGTAGAGATTTTCGAGCGCCGTTTCCATGCGCCGGTTCAGCAGCATCCAGCGATAGATTTCGATGCATTGCTCGCGGGACAAATATTTTGATTCGCGAATCGGCGGCACGGGGGCGGAGAGATCGCCGCTTTCGACTTCGTAGCGAACTTCGTCGCCGGCCCCATCTTTCTTTCGTTCTACGATCTGGCGCAGCGTGAAGCTCGGCTTCTCCAGCCGGTAGTCGCGGATGGTGTAGCTGCGGAGATCGCCGCTCGGCTCTGGGCTCTTAGCGGCTAGCGGTTGGCTCTTGGCTTGGGGACGGTAGCCGGTTCGGGTCCGACTCGGCTTCGGTGTGCGAACGCCCTTCTTCTTTGCCATGATCTTCTTGAGTATGATCAGTCCGCGAACATGCTATCACTGTGTGGCGCGGACACTCCCTTCGGCTTCGCTCAGGGCAGGCTTGTCCGCGAATGCCGGCCGCGAAAGCAACGTCGCGAGTCAGCCGTGAAACAATCCGTCTTCCCCGTGCAGGCGCCGTAACTCGTCGGGCGCTTTCATCGGCAATCCGACGCTATTCCCGAGCAATGCATCGACCGTCTCAACCCAAAGCATCTGGCTCCCGAAGACGCTGCCGAAGTTTCGCGACACCGCCTGCGCTACGTCGTTCAGGTCGAGTTCCCGCCCCAGTTCTTTCGCCATCGACGTCACCGGCTTCGCCGTAATTCCGCAAGGCACAATCAGGTTGAAGTAGCTGAGATCGGTGTTGACATTCAAAGCGAAGCCATGCGAGGTAACCGACCGGGAAATGTGCACGCCGAGCGCCGCAATCTTAGCTTCGGCGGTTGTGTGGTGGCGGGGCTCCGCCCCGCAATCGGGCCGGAGGCCCGACACCACACGAGCAGGTTCGGTCCACACCCCGGTTAGTCCGGGCACTCGCTTAGTCGCGATGCGGAAGTCGCCGCAGGTGCGAATCAGAACTTCCTCCAGCCGCCGAACGTAATCGACCGCGCCGAGAGTCTTACGGGTCGGTGTGGCGTGGACACTCTTGTCCGCGAAACGCTGCGCGCGCAAATCGCCATCAAGCGGAAGCAGTTCATGCTCCCGCAAATCAAATATCGGATACCCCACCAGTTGTCCCGGCCCGTGAAACGTGACGTCGCCGCCGCGATCGCACTCGAACACCTCGACCCCGCGAGCGGCGAGCGCCTCGGTGGAAGCCAGCACGTTGGCCGCTTTGGCGTTGCGTCCAAGAGTAATAACGGGCGAGTGTTCGAGCAGCAGCAGCACATCGCCGATCTTTCCGGCCTTGCGCAGATCGACGAGTTGCCGCTGCAGGCGCAGCCCTTCGGCATAGCCGACGACGCCGAGTTGAACTAGAGAAATCATGCTGGGATATTGAAATTATAGGCCCGCTGCGGATGCCAAGGGACCGTTTAAACGAGGCTTGTAGTCGGGTAGATTAAAATCTAAACTTGCTCAAGCATTGAGCATCGGGTGAAATATGACTCGCAAGGCTAAAGACCTGTCCCCGGATCAGAGGCTAGCTATCGAAAGCCTGCTCGGCCGGGCCATTGCCGAGAACGAGGAGATCATTATCCGAACGACGACTTCACCTTCCGCTCCGGAATGGCTCCAATCGTCATGGGAAAGCGCGACGGAACAGGGATTGGATCGACTCTCCATGGAAGAGATCGATGCGGAGATTGCGGCGGCGCGCAAAGCGCTGCGCAAACGGCGGCCAGCAGAGCAGTGATCCCCGAAGACGATAATCCGGAGGGAAAATGATCCGGGTTCGGCAGAATGCGGAGGTTTTGACACGCCAGTAACTTTTTTTATTCTCCCCTTGCACAATGCCGGGGAGTTTGGTATAAACGATTGACCGAGGACAAGTGACTGTGTGTCTAAGCTTGCCTGCTGAATCCTCGCGGCAGCTTTTGGCATCCAATTTCGTAAGCCTCCAACTGACCCCTTTCCGGGGTTCGCATTCGGGGACAAGGTTCCCTGAAGGGTTTCCGCGAATAGCAGAGCCTCCAAGCGATCTTTAATTTATGAACCGTCTTCCGCTTCGGCCTGCGCCGGATTTTGTGGCGAGTCCAAGTGGAAGCGCGTTTTCGGGCGCGCTGTAAAAAGAGTTCTCCGGTTTGCCTCACCGCAATTTCTGGATGGAGACTCCCCTCACTGTTGAAAACAGGTGGAAATCCTGTGATTTCAGAGGGTTGACAGCCACTCGACCGAACGCGTAGCTTTAACAAGTTTCGAGGACGCCCAAAATCCCGCAAGGGATTTAGATTCTGCAAAAGAATCGGGCGGACTGAAGGCGCACCGCTCAGGCGGAAAGCGGATCGGTCTTTGACAAAAGGTTGAACGTGCCAGTCGTGAGAAACAAATGTTCGGGCTCAAGTCTGAACGTACTCACAAGATAGGACCTTCGTCACAGCAGACGGAGGCCGCCGGTCTACCCAGACCGGCTCAGGTTTCAAATGAGAGTTTGATCCTGGCTCAGAATCAACGCTGGCGGCGTGCCTAACACATGCAAGTCGAACGGGAAAGGGGAGCAATCCCTGAGTATAGTGGCGACCGGGTGAGTAACACGTGACTACCTGCCCTTGAGTGGGGGATAACCTCGGGAAACCGAGGCTAATACCGCATAATATCGCAAGATCAAAGGAGCAATCCGCTTTTGGAGGGGGTCGCGGCTGATTAGCTAGTTGGTAGGGTAATGGCCTACCAAGGCGAAGATCGGTATCCGGCCTGAGAGGGCGCACGGACACACTGGAACTGAAACACGGTCCAGACTCCTACGGGAGGCAGCAGTGGGGAATTTTGCGCAATGGGGGAAACCCTGACGCAGCAACGCCGCGTGGAGGATGAAGCCCCTTGGGGCGTAAACTCCTTTCGACTGGGAAGATAATGACGGTACCAGTGGAAGAAGCACCGGCTAACTCTGTGCCAGCAGCCGCGGTAATACAGAGGGTGCGAGCGTTGTTCGGAATTATTGGGCGTAAAGGGCGCGTAGGCGGTGCGGTAAGTCACCTGTGAAACCTCTGGGCTTAACTCAGAGCCTGCAGGCGAAACTGCCGTGCTGGAGGGTGGGAGAGGTGCGTGGAATTCCCGGTGTAGCGGTGAAATGCGTAGATATCGGGAGGAACACCTGTGGCGAAAGCGGCGCACTGGACCACTACTGACGCTGAGGCGCGAAAGCCGGGGGAGCAAACAGGATTAGATACCCTGGTAGTCCCGGCCCTAAACGATGATTGCTTGGTGTGATCGGTACCCAATCCGATTGTGCCGCAGCTAACGCGATAAGCAATCCGCCTGGGGAGTACGGTCGCAAGGCTGAAACTCAAAGGAATTGACGGGGGCCCGCACAAGCGGTGGAGCATGTGGTTCAATTCGACGCAACGCGAAGAACCTTACCTGGGCTCGAAATGCAGGAGACCGGGGTAGAAATATCCTTTTCTCGCAAGAGACTGCTGTATAGGTGCTGCATGGCTGTCGTCAGCTCGTGTCGTGAGATGTTGGGTTAAGTCCCGCAACGAGCGCAACCCTCATCCCTAGTTGCCACCGGGTCAAGCCGAGCACTCTAGTGAAACCGCCCCGGATAACGGGGAGGAAGGTGGGGATGACGTCAAGTCCTCATGGCCTTTATGTCCAGGGCTACACACGTGCTACAATGGTCGGTACAAACCGTCGCAAAGCTGCAAAGTGGAGCTAATCGGAAAAAGCCGGCCTCAGTTCGGATTGGAGTCTGCAACTCGACTCCATGAAGCTGGAATCGCTAGTAATCGCAGATCAGAACGCTGCGGTGAATACGTTCCCGGGCCTTGTACACACCGCCCGTCACATCACGAAAGTGGACTGCACTAGAAGCCGGTGCGCTAACCGCAAGGGAGCAGCCGTCCAAGGTATGGTTCATGATTGGGGTGAAGTCGTAACAAGGTAGCCGTAGGAGAACCTGCGGCTGGATCACCTCCTTTCTAAGAGAGAACGTCATAGCATTCTTGCTTCGGCAAGAAATGTTGCTATGTACCCCTCAAATCTTCAAACTAACCTGAGAAGACGCGAGGGAGCTTACGGTCAGACCTCTCTTGCTCGAACATTTGTCACAACCGTCAGACTGGGCTTAGCTTGGTCGCGCGTTCAACCTTTTCCTCGAAAATAAGCTCTCAGCTTTCAGCTTTCAGCTATCAGCTCTCAGTTGGTGCGGTTTAACTGACAGCTGAAAGCTGATAGCTGAGAGCCGATTAACGCTGGGCTCTCAGGAGTACAATCGGGAAACCGGGCCTGTAGCTCAGTTGGCTAGAGCGCACCCCTGATAAGGGTGAGGTCGGTAGTTCAATTCTACCCAGGCCCACCAGAATCAGCTGTCAGCCATCAGCTCTCAGCTTTCAGTTTTGACTGATAGCTGACAACTGAAAGCTGATAGCTACAAGGGGCTGTAGCTCAGCTGGGAGAGCGCCTGGTTTGCAACCAGGAGGCCACCGGTTCGATCCCGGTCAGCTCCACCAAAGATTGGCCTGCCGGCGAAGGTGAAGTGATGTTCATGACACCGGGGTTGGCGCTGTTTTTGATCGCTTTGAAGCTTGTGCTAGGTGCATTAATCGGACTCGGCACAGTCGCCTTGGCTTACCGAAGACGGTTCCTGCGAGGTGCTGTTTTCGGTGGAATCATGTTCGTGCTTGCCTCTGGATTGGCGGGCTGGGCAGATTCTCACGCCGCATTCATGAATGGGCAGCGAGTTGATGTTGCTCCGTGGGGCGAGAATTTGTGGTTGCGGAATCGCATTGCTGAGAATGAGACAGTGATTTGTGTGGTTAGTGCTTGCGGTGGCGGGTTACTGGCGGGCTTGAAAGCAAGATCGGGTAAACAGCCAACGTAATGTTGGGCGTCAAATGCGACAACCGTAAATCAGTTTACGGTCCAACGAAAGTCGTTTTGACGCCGAACATTGGGTTGGAAGCAATCCAAACCCGCTCAGGCGGGTCAGCCAGCGCAAGCTGGTGAGGACGAACTTTGACAACTGAATAGATTGGGCAAATTACAAGGCGAAGTAAATTTTTATGAGTGCCGTAGTACCTGCTGGTGTACGTAAGACCTCTTCAATCGATTGACCTTCTTACCCAGATTGTCATCCCGAGCGAAGCGAGGGATCTGCGGTTGGCGCCGCGGAAACCGTGTCTAAGCGTGCGAGGAGCAGGGTGGCGCTATAAAGTTTGCACGTCGTGTTTGGGTTTGCTTGCTAGTAGCCAGAAGCTAGTAGCCAGCAGCCCAAGTGCAACGAGTAAATTTTGTGGTCAAGCTACTAAGGGCGCATGGTGGATGCCTTGGCAGAAGACGGCGATGAAGGACGTGGCAAGCTGCGATAAGCCTCGGGGAGCCGCAAGCAGGCTTTGATCCGGGGATTTCCGAATGGGGAAACCCACGGGGGTAAAACCCCCGTACGGCCCGATGAATCCATAGTCGGGTGCGAGCGAACCCAGGGAAGTGAACCATCTCAGTACCTGGAGGAAAAGAAAGAAACCTCGATTGCGATAGTAGTGGCGAGCGAAATCGCATCAGCCTAAACCTGCTTCACCTTCGGGTGACACAGGGGTTGTAGGGCCAGCAACAGTAGAGTTACCAATCCGGTGGTTAGTCGAAGCCCTCTGGAAAGAGGGGCCATAGAGTGTGATAGCCACGTAGGCGAAAATCATCCGGACTCGAAGCTGGTACCTGAGTATCGCGGGGCACGAGAAACCCTGCGAGAAGCTACGGGGACCATCCCGTAAGGCTAAATACGTTCTTCTGACCGATAGTGAACCAGTACCGTGAGGGAAAGGTGAAAAGAACCCCTTCGAGGGGAGTGAAATAGTACCTGAAACCGTGTGCCTACAAACGGTGGGAGGACTATGCGGCGCAAGCCGAAAGTCTGACCGCGTGCCTATTGCATAATGAGCCGGCTAGTTATTCTTGTCAGCAAGGTTAAGCGAAAGCGAGCCGTAGCGAAAGCGAGTCCGAATAGGGCGAACACAAGTTGGCAGGAATAGACGCGAAGCGGGATGATCTACCCTTGGCCAGGCTGAAGTTAGGGTAAAACCTAATGGAGGGCCGAACGGCTGTTTGTTGAAAAAAGCTCCGATGAGCTGAGGGTAGGGGTGAAAGGCTAATCAAATTCCGTGATTGCTCGTTCTCTCCGAAATAGCTTTAGGGCTAGCCTCGTATGATTTGTCGTGGTGGTAGAGATCTGAATGGACTATGGGGCTTTCCAGCTTACAGAATCCAATCAAACTTCGAATGCCATAGAACAACCAGTACGGGAGTCAGACAGCGGGGGCTAAGCTTCGTTGTCGAGAGGAAAACAGTCCAGATCGCCTGCTAAGGTCCCAAAATACAAGCTAAGTGGGAAAGGAAGTCGGAACGCCCAGACAGCCAGGAGGTTGGCTTAGAAGCAGCCATCCTTTAAAGAAAGCGTAATAGCTCACTGGTCAAGCGGTCCGGTGCCGACAATTTAACGGGGCTTAAGCTTGTTACCGAAGCAGCGAATGCATCGCTTTCGAGCGGTGCGTGGTAGGAGAGCATTCCCAACGGTTTGAAGCCAGACTGAAAAGACTGGTGGACTGTTGAGAAGAGACCCTGCCGGCATAAGTAGCGATAACGGAGGTGAGAACCCTCCGCGCCGAAAGTCTAAGGTTTCCTGAGAAAGGTTAATCCGCTCAGGGTCAGGCGGTTCCTAAGGTGAGGCCGAAAGGCGTAACTGATGGACATCCGGTTAATATTCCGGACCTCCCGTGTGGTCGTTATCACGATGGGGAGACGCAGAAGGATAAGCAGGCCGTCCTATGGCTATGACGGTCGATGCGTGTAAGGTGTTTCCGGTAGGCAAATCCGCCGGGAAGTTATCACTGAGACGCAAAGCAGTACCCCGTATGGGGGAAAGCTGCTGATTCCACACTGCCGAGAAAATCCTCTAAGGAGAACATATGGGATCCGTACCTCAAACCGACACAGGTAGACGAGATGAATATTCTAAGGCGCTCGTGAGAACAGTTGGTAAGGAACTCGGCAAATTAACCCCGTAACTTCGGGAAAAGGGGTGCCTCACTAGGATGCAAGTCCGAAGAGGCCGCAGAGAAATGCGCATTGCGACTGTTTAACAAAAACACAGGTCTCTGCTAAGTCGAAAACGACGTATAGGGGCTGACGCCTGCCCGGTGCTGGAAGGTTAAAGGGAGAGGTTAGCCGCAAGGCGAAGCTTTGAACTGAAGCCCCAGTGAACGGCGGCCGTAACTATAACGGTCCTAAGGTAGCGAAATTCCTTGTCGGGTAAGTTCCGACCTGCACGAATGGCGTAACGAAAGTGCGACTGTCTTGCCAACTGGCACGGCGAACTTGTAGTGCCGGTGAAGATGCCGGTTGCCCGCAACTAGACGGAAAGACCCCGTGCACCTTTACTATACCTTTACTATGAACTATGGCACTTGCTGCGCAGGATAGGTGGGAGGCTTTGATTTCAGGTTCTCGGACTTGGAGGAGCCAACGGTGAGATACCACCCTGCGAGTTCTGTGGTTCTAACTTACTCCCGTGATCCGGGAGAAGGACATAGTAAGGCGGGTAGTTTGACTGGGGCGGTCGCCTCCTAAATTGTAACGGAGGCGCGCGAAGCTACGCTCAGGCTGTTTGGAAATCAGCCGTCGAATGCAAAAGTATAAGCGTGGTTGACTGCGAGACCTACAAGTCGAGCAGGTACGAAAGTAGGCTTTAGTGATCCGGTGGTTCTGTATGGAATGGCCATCGCTCAACGGATAAAAGGTACGCCGGGGATAACAGGCTGATCGGAGCCAAGAGTTCATATCGACGCTCCGGTTTGGCACCTCGATGTCGGCTCATCGCATCCTGGAGCTGTAGAAGGTTCCAAGGGTTAGGCTGTTCGCCTATTAAAGCGGTACGTGAGCTGGGTTCAGAACGTCGCGAGACAGTTCGGTCCCTATCTGTTGTGGGCGCAGGAGATTTGAGAGGGCCTGTCCTTAGTACGAGAGGACCGGGATGGACGAACCTCTTGTGATCCAGCTGTCCTGCCAAGGGCATCGCTGGGTAGCGAAGTTCGGTTGTGATAACCGCTGAAGGCATATAAGCGGGAAGCACTCCTCAAGATGAGATCTCCCAACCCTTAAGGGTAATGAAGGGCCCAGGTAGACTACCTGGTTGATAGGCAGGATGTTGAAGCGCAGTAATGCGTGTAGCTTACCTGTACTAATCGCCCGTTCGGCTTGACCATAAAATTTACTCGGTGCAGAAACAGCCGTCAGCACTCAGCTATCAGCTTTCAGTTCGAAACTGTTCGAAAGCGATGGCGTTCTCAGTCCGCGTCAGAAACTGGACGCGACTGACCACAAGTACTGACGACTGGCGCCGACGAAAACGCCAAGTAGTAGAGACGGGGCTTGCCCCGTCTCCCCAATCTATTCAGTTGTGAGGCTTCGTCCTCAAGCTCTTTGCACCAAGTTTGCCGCGCATCAGCGGCGAAGTCACCACAGCAAGGTTTACTGACAGCTGACGGCTGATGGCTGACGGCTCCGACTTGTCGGTGATCTTACCGCGGGGGTTCCACCCGTTCCCATCCCGAACACGGAAGTTAAGCCCCGCTGGGCCGATGGTACTGCACGCGAAAGTGTGTGGGAGAGTAGGTCGTTGCCGGCATAAATAAAGGCCACGTTCTTAAATGAGCGTGGCCTTTTCCGCTTTTATGCTGTGTGGAGCGGACACTCCTGTCCGCTGCCTTTGATCTCGGTGTTGATCTTGAGCTTCCGATCTACTCCACCCACAACCACCGATAATCTTCCGGTCTAGCCACCAACCCGCGGCGCACCGGATTCTGCCGGATGTATTCCACTTTCTCCCGGAAGCTCTCATCCGACCGCAACACGTGGTCAAATGACTCCTCCTGCCAGACCGGTCCAGAACGCCCCAGCGCCCGGTTCAAGCTGTGCGCGGACGCCGATTTAATCCCCTGCAGAATCTCAACCAGGCTGTAAAGATTTCGGTCCAAATCGCGAAGCGGCGTCAGCAGAAGATGCACATGATCCGGCATGACCACAACCGCATGAATCGCCGCCTTCGTTCCCTGATCATGCAGACAATGCCGCAGCACGATATCCCGGATCGATTCCGGCAACGGATCGAAGCTGCAGCAAAACGTGACAAACACCGCTCGATCGTCCTTCTGATAGTGCGGAAGCCGCCGCCGATACTCGTACTTCCCCTTCAACAATGCCTGAGTCATCGGAATGTCCAAAGTGAATGTTGTGGAGCGGGCGCCACCGCCCGCTGCCTTTGACTTTGTTTTTGACTTTCGTGAGTCTGCCCGAAAAGACCAAATCGGTCTGTGACCAAAGCACAATCAAAATGTGACGATTTCAGCAATTCGGAACGTCCGCGACCAATCCTCACCGCCAGCCTTTTCGCGGGCGGGGCGCCCGCGCCACACGTGTGTGGGAGAGTAGGTCGTTGCCGGCATAAATAAAGGCCACGTTCTTAAATGAACGTGGTCTTTTCCGCTTTTGGGAGGAAGAGAAATAACTGCATTCACCTGTCGAAAAAGCTTGTGCTTCGCTTTTTCTTCACCTATACTGGGCGAGCTATGAGTGGATTGGAGCTTAGAGATCCTATTCACGGTTTCATTTACCGCGAGCCGCTTGAGCAACGCATCATCGACACCTGCGTTTTTCAGCGACTTCGGCGATTGCGCCAGCTCGCAATGGCGTCGCTTGTCTATCCAGGAGCCGTACACACTCGTTTTGATCATTCTATTGGAGCACTGCACATAGCTCGGGAACTGTGTGAGAAACTGCTCCCGGGCGAGGATTCCCGCCGCCTCGTGCGACTCGCGGCTTTGCTGCACGACATTGGCCACGGACCTTTTTCTCACGTTTCCGAGCCTCTGCTTCAACGTTACTCGGACAAAACCAAACTCAAGGTGAAGAGCCAGGACGAAGTTCACGAATTGATATCGTGGGGAGTCATTCTGCACAACAAGGAGCTCGCAAGGCTTTTGAGCGAGGAAGATCGTGAGCACATTGTTGGCCTACTCAAGGGAGATTACGGATTCAGCCTATACAAAGACATCGTGTCTGGTCCAGTTGACGTCGATAAGCAGGACTACCTGCTCCGCGACAGCCATTTCTGTGGAGTCAAATATGGGCTTTACGACCAAGGCCGCCTGAAGGACACCCTCGTCTCCCATGTAGTGCACCCCTCAGAACTGGACACAAGGGGCCGTGTTTGAAGTAAGGGTTTGGGCGAACTGGGCACGAGCATCGTGCGGGGTTCGTCCGTGGAGTCCGCGATGCGGACGGTCGTGATTGTACTCCTCGATCCAGCGGGCGATGCTCAGTTCGGCCTGGTCGAAGCTCTGGTACTCGTTGAGCCACACCTCCTCTTCTTTCAAGCTGCGATGGAACCGTTCGATGTAACTATTGCCCTCGGGATGGTTGTAGGCCGTGCGCCGGTGCGTGATGCCCAGTTGATTCAGAGTTTCAACATAACGGGCCGACGTAAACTGTGTGCCGTTGTCGGTCGTCAAAGTCAAACCCGTTCCACGAGAACCGCAAGGCAACACCTCCAACACGGCATGATTTAATGCCGCCAGAGCTTCTTCTGTGCGACAACGCAGACTCAGGTCCCAGCCGACGATCTCGCGCGTGCAGCAATCGATCACCGAGACCAGATACGCCCAGCCCACACTGGGTCCGGCCCAGACCTTGGTCATGTCCGACTGCCAGACGTGATTGGGATGCAGCGCTTCCACCTTGCCCCAGTCCTTTCGGCGCGAGACCTGAAAGCGGCGCTTACGCACCAACAGCCCGCGTTCCCGCATCACGCGCAACACGCGTTTGCCGTTTAACACCAACCCGTGATGCCGCCCCAACCACCAGACCACGCGCCGATAACCGTAGGCCGGCTTCTCCCCGCAGGCCGTGACGATCTCCTGGTCGCGCGAGCGATTCGCACCACTGGTGCGGGGCCGCCGCTGATAGTAGAGGCTCGACCGGCTGATCGCCAGCGTTTCGGCCACCAGCTTCGCTTCCTTCCCTTGGGCCACTAACTCCCGTGCCGACGAATGGGCTGGCCCGCAGCTCACTCGCCCAGCACGTTTTTTAGGATCTCGATCTGCAAATGGGATCGGCCCAGCGCCCGCTCCAGTTGTTTGATCCGCTTCTCCTGCTCGGCATCGGGCCGCGCGGCGGCGCTTCTCCCCCCAAGCGCAGCCTTGGCTCCCGCCTCCACTTCGTCTTTCCAACGGTAATAGAGATTGGGAGCGATCTCGTACTTGCGGCAGGTCTCAGCCACGTTGCCGCTCTTCAGGACTTCCAACACAATCTGCCACTTCTCTTCCGGGGTTCTCTGGACTCTCGGCTTTCTTGACATTCTCGCCTCCTGGCGGAGGCCCCAAGCCTAACTAACTTCCGTGTCCAGTTCTACTGGGGTGCACTACAGGATTTTGACTTCCTACCCTCACCACGACTCCCATCGAGATCACAAGGCGGCGGACAGGAGTGTCCGCCCTACACCGCCAGGCGTATAATCCCCGCCAGCAAGCCATTAGGAGGAGTCAACATGGCCAAGACCAAGCAGTTCACAATTTCGATTGAGAATCGTCCGGGGACAGTTGCCGAGATCGCTCGCACCATGGGAAACGCCAAGGTGAACATTCTCGCTCTCCTGGGAACAGCGCAAGGGACGACCGGCACGGTGGAACTCGTCGTCGAGGACGCACGGCGAGCCAAGAAAGCGCTCGACGAGGCCCGGCTCACGTACAAGGAAACCACCGCCGAGGAGCACGAGTTACCCAACAAGCCCGGCGCTCTGGCGGAGTGTTTGGACAAGCTCGCCGCTAAAGGCGTCAACTTGAATTCGATCTGCGCCACTGCTGCGAAAGGCGGGAGAAAAGCGGTTGTGGTTTATACCGTCGCCGCGGAAGAGAAAGTGGCGGCTGCCTAGACGAGCCTGAAACAAAGGCCACGTTGCGAAAGCACCGTGGCCTTTTTGAATATGTAGAGCGGACACTCCCTTCGGCTGCGCTCAGGGCAGGCTCTGTCCGCTGCCTTTGACTTTTGCCCGACCCAAGATCAATCCCCGAATCGAAAATTGACCTTGGTCGCGTTCGACAACTGGCGGACAGGAGTGTCCGCCCTACACGTTTACGCTGCTGCTTGCTGCTTGTACGCCGGCACGAATTCTTCGGCCACGAAGGTCTCGTAGGGCGTTGAAGTAGTGTTGCGGGCCGATCTTGGCTCGAGCGCCCGCATGTGTCCTGTGTTCAGGGCCCCAACCATCTCGAGGAGGGTCCCCACAAAATTCTCCGACATCCCCATCTGCACCAGGGCCGGCTTCATCTGCTCGTCCGGCATCTGAATGTAGCCGAGTCCGGGTTTGCCAATGCCGTCGCCGATGATGGCCGCAACTTCGGTATAGTCGAGATCGCGCTCTCCCAGGAGTTCCCGCGTTTGCTTGCCACGGAAATCAAGCCGCAAGAGCGCATCGGCCGCCACCGCTCCAATATCGCGCGTGGCGATCATGGGAACTTTCAGGTCGGGACGGAGCGGGCCAGCGACGCTGCCCGTCATGCGAATGGCGCCCACTTGCGGCAGCGTGTTTTCCATGAAATATCCGGCCCGCAAGTGGAGAATGTTGGTGCCATCGATCTGGTTGAGCTTTTGTTCCAGGTTGTGGAGACCGAGAACCGGCCCTGTGCCGCTGGCCTTGTCGGCTCCGATACTGCTGAGCGAAACCACGTTCTTGACTCCGGCGTGTCGAACGGCAGTCGCGATCGCATCGCCGGCGCGCTCCTGATAGGAGCGGAGATCGTTGCTGGTGAGGTTGGGTGGAATCATGACGTATGCCGTTTCGGCGCCCTTGAACGCCTTGGTCAGGGCCTGCGTGTCGGTGACGTCACCGATAAAGATTTCCGCGCCTTCGGCCGCCAGAGCCTGCAACCGAGCCGCGTTTCTGCCGACGACACGAACTTTCTGCCCGCGGGCAAGAAGGTTCTTCGCCACTACGTGTCCAGTGTTGCCGCTTGCTCCAAGAACTACGTACATACAGACCTCCATGGTTTGGATTGGATGCTGGCGCGGGCGGATGGACTCTAATCGGAAGGGCAACCCGTGTGGCGCGGGCGCAATCGCCCGGGGGGACCCACACAGCACGCTCCCTGCGGTGTTATCCTAAGCGAGATCACACCGCAGGGGCTTTAACCTCCTCATGTTCAATCCAGAGACGTCCAATCCAAGCAACTCCGAACCAACCATGTCACCAACTATGTCCGATGCAAACGCGCCCAATCCGTCCGCTCCGGAGCCTACGGTCGCCAACGAACCGACCGAGTCCTTTAAGGATATTTTTTCCGAGTACGAGCACAGCCATTCTCGCAAGAAGGAACCCGGCACTCAGGGCCGCGAAGCAACGGTGATCGCCGTTACGGCCGACTCCATCGTTCTCGATATCGGATACAAGACCGAAGGCGTTCTGCCGCTCACGGCGTTCCCGGCCGGCGAGCCGCCGAAGCCCGGCGACAAAGTGCAAGTCACCATCAAGGGGCGCGATCCCGAAGGCTACTACGAACTGACCCGCGGCAAGGTCGAGCATCCAACCGACTGGGAGTCGCTGGAAAGAGCCTTTGCCGAAAAGTCGACGATCGTCGGCACCGTGACCGGCGTGGTTAAGGGCGGCTTGAGCGTGGATATCGGAGTGCGAGCCTTCATGCCCGCGTCGCGCAGCGGAACCCACGACGCGACGGAACTGGAGAAGCTGGTCGAGCAGGAAATCCGCTGCCGCATCATCAAGCTCGATGTGGCCGAGGAAGACGTGGTGGTCGATCGCCGCGCCATTGCCGAAGACGAAGAGCGTGCCGGCAAAGAGCGCCGCTTCTCGGAACTCAAGGAAGGCGACATCGTGCAGGGCGAGGTCCGCAGCTTGACCGATTACGGCGCGTTCGTCGATATCGGCGGCGCGGACGCGCTGCTTCACGTGGGCGAAATTTCATGGCGCCGCATCAACAAGCCGTCCGACGTGCTTTCCGCAGGCCAGCGCATCGAAGCCAGGATTATCAAGATCGACGCGGACAAGCATCGCATAGCCATTAGCTTGAAGCAGCTCCAGCCGCATCCGTGGGACGCTGTGGCCGAAAAATACAAGCCCGGAGAACGCGTGCGCGGCGCGGTGAGCCGCATCGCCGATTTCGGGGCGTTCGTCGAACTCGAGCCCGGTATTGAAGGTTTAATTCACATTTCCGAAATGTCGTGGGCCAAGCGAGTGCGAACGCCGAGTGACATAGTGAAACCCGGAGAGACCGTCGAGGCCGTGATTCTCGGTGTGAACCCGGCGGAGCGCCGCATCTCCCTCGGCCTGAAACAGGCGCTGGGCGATCCCTGGACCGGGGCCGAGCAAAAATTCGCGCCGGGTACGGTGATCGAAGGCCCGGTGACTAACATCATGAAGTTCGGCGCCTTCGTGCAGCTTACCGAAGGCGTTGAGGGCATGATCCACGTCAGCGAAATCAGCGCGGAGAAGCGCATCAATCATCCGCAAGAAGTGTTGAAAGCCGGGCAAGTGGTCAAGGCGCAAGTGCTCGCGCTCGATGCCGAGAAGCGCCTCATTCGCCTGAGCATGAAACAGTTGGTCCCAACCGGCCTAGATGAATATCTCGCCGAACACAAAGAAGGCGACATGGTCACCGGCCGCATGATCGAGGTTTCCGAAGGACACGCCCGCGTAGAACTTGGCGAAGGCGTAGTGGCAATGTGCCGGATCCCCGAGGAGCGTCCAGCGAAGGAAGACAAGAGCGCGGAATTGCCCGCATCATCGGCGAAGCCCGACTTGTCTTCTCTAGGTTCGATGCTGCAAGCGCGTTGGAAGAGCGGCGTGTCCGCAGATGAGGCAAAGCCGCAAGCCCTGCGGGCAGGGCAGATCCGCAAGTTTAGGATCGCAAGACTCGATCCGGCGGCAAAGAAAATTGAATTGGAGTGGGAATAACCGGCCCCGGTTTGCCCTTGGCGGCTTAGCGACCGTCGATTACGCCCTTAATTCGGACCGCAACCTGCTGGTCCTGCGCAACAATCAACTCGTTATCATGCTTGACGAAATACAAACGATAGGCGCTGTCTATCAGATTGGCAGGCCAAGGCTTGGGTCGCCCTGCAAATGAGTAGCGGTATCTCTGGCCATCATGACGCTCGATCACCCGCAGTTTGTCGAAGTTTTGCGGCTTCGGGATAAAGAGCGCCTCGAAATCACCCTCGTTTGTTTTGTAGACTGCCGCTCCTTTCTGGCCTTCAAACGTACCGGTCATTGTGGATGGACCGATGCAGGTGACGGTGAAACCATGGTTGATCAAGGTTTGGGCTAAGTCCATTGCGTCAGGATAGGCCGATTCGCTTTCTGAAAGGGCGGTCCAGTTCAGTTCTCGGCATCCGGCCAACGGGCTAGTCGCTCCCACTCCCACACGGCTGGGCAGAAGCGCGAGGAGTAGACCAATTACTGTAAGAAGAAGGGATCCCTGCATCTTCACAAGTTCGCCTCGTCGACTAACAGAGTCAAGCCGTCATTGTTACATCGGCCAACCGCCCGAATTAATCATCATCAGCGCAAACAACGCTGGCAGATAGATGATTGTGGCGCGCAACAAGCGTCGAGCCTGCGGCTTCGATGCCGGAGCCGTCGCCGGCAATTGCGGATACGCGATTCCCATCGACGCGCGGAACAGCGCCGCTCCCATCAGGATGGCCCCCACCAAATACACGCGTCCCGCCATCCCTAACGCCACGGGCATAATGCTTACCGGAATCAACGCTCCGGAATAGCCCAAAATCCGCCACACCGTTGACTTTCCGTCCGACTCGACGACCGGCAACATGCGTATTTCGCCCTGCGCGTAGTCCTCGCGGTAGAGCCACGCGATCGAAAGAAAATGCGGAAACTGCCAGACGAACATGATGGCAAACAGGATCAGAGTCTCGACTTCGAGCTTTCCGCGGACTGCCGTCCAACCCAGCACCACCGGCATCGCTCCTGGAAACGCGCCCACAAATGTGCACACCGGAGAAACCTGTTTCAGTGGAGTGTATGCCGCCAGATACACCAATGCGGTCAGGAATACTAGAAGCCCGGTCAGTAAGTTAGCATAGACCGCGAGATATGCGGAACCGCCCAGAGTTAGCGCCAGACCTACAATAGCCGCGTGTGCCCTGGACATGCGTCCAGAAGGCACGGGGCGCGACGCAGTGCGCCGCATGCGTGCATCCACGCTCGATTCGAGCACTTCGTTCAGCGCCGCGGTTCCGCTCGAAACCAGCGCAACTCCAAGCAAGGCATGGAACAAACCCAGCGACCACGACGGCACGCCCAGCCGGCGCGCGCCAAAGAAGTAGCCGCACCACGCCGTAAGCACGATCAAAGTTGTAATGCGCGCCTTGGTCAATTCGGCGTAGTCTCGCAATCGACCCGCAACTTGTTGGAACATGAACCCCACACTTGCCCGTTTGCGCCATGCCGCCCTCGTCCGGCGGTTCAGTTCAAACCAGCTGTTATCGAACAATTCCCCACGAGACAAACCGGCGCCATAAAGACGCATCAGCACGCCTGAATAATACAATGCTCGCACCAAACGCGATCGCAGGCAACTGCCGAACCGTGGACGGACGGGCGTCTAGCCCGTCTTGCCAGGCCGCATCCAGCCCTCCGTCCATCTTGTAAAATGGACGGCTACCCGGCGCCACTCAATACGATGACGTCAACCAGCGAAAGGAAGCACCTAAATGCGCGCCAAGCAAATACTGACGGTGCTCTTGATCCTGCTTGCCGGTCAGTCGCTGATGTTGGCTGGAACGATTAGCGGCAAGGTGACCTACACGGGAACGCCTGCCCAACAAAGACCCATCGACATGTCCGGAGAACCAGCCTGTGCCGGGCAGCATGCCACACCCATAACCAACGAAACGGTCGTAACCGGCCCTGACCATGCATTGGAAAACGTGGTGGTGTACGTTTCGTCAGGGGTCCCCGATGACGGTCAGCTTCCGGCGCGGGCGGTCACTTTCGAGCAGGAAAGGCTGCCAGTATCTCCCGCACATTGTGGCCATGCACACGAACCAGGAACTCAAGATTCTCAACAGCGACCCGACCACGCACAACATACATCCGCAGGCCAAAGTGAACCGCGAGTGGAATAAATCTCAGTTGCCCGGCGCGCCGCCCATTTCCGAGAAGTAGGAGAAAGAAGAATTCATCCCGGTGAAATGCAGCGTCCATCCCTGGATGCGCGGCTACTTCGCCGTTCTCAAGACGTCGCACTACGACGTAAGCAAGGGTGGAGGGATCTTCAAGCTGCCGAACCTGCCTCCAGGCAAGTACACGATCACCGCCTGGCATGAGGACTACGGTACTCAGACCGCCGACGTCACCATCGCCGGCGACGAGACCAAGAACGTTAACTTCACTTTCCAGGCGAAAGCCTACTGACGCACCGGCGGCGGAAATCAACCTCTGGATATCCCAACGATATCCAACTTACTAGTGATAAAATCTCTCCATGGCAAAAACACTTATTCAATCCGTGGTCAAGCAACTTCAACAGGAGCGGGCGCGACTTGAGAATGAACTCCACCGCGTAACCGCTGCCCTAACTACCTTCGGGAAGGTCTTCCTGCAGGGCAGCAAGCGTCGGCCAGTCGCAATTCGCAGGAAGCGAACGATTTCAGCCGCGGGACGCAGGAGAATTGCTGCCGCGCAGAGGGCGCGATGGGCAAAGGTTAGGGCAGCCAAGAAGAAGTAAGTACGCCCGCCTTTTGTGCTCAACCTGGGGGCTTCAGTTCGGGAGGTCCCTCACCACTCCCGCCACAAACTCCGCAAACTCCCGGACGTCCTCTTCGGTCGTGTCGAACGAGCACATCCAACGCACCACCGACTCTTCTTCGCTCCACACGTAAAAGAAGTACCGGTCATGTATCTTCTGAATTGCCTCCCGCGGAATCTGCGCAAACACCCCGTTCGCCTCCACGGGATACACAATCTTGACTCGCGGAATCTTCTTCACTTCTTGCTCCAGCAGTCGCGCCATGCGGTTGGCATGCTCCGCGTTCCGCCGCCAGAGATTGTTGGTCAGCAGAGCCTCCATCTGCGCCGACATGTAGCGCATCTTCGACGCCAACTGCATTCCCTGCTTGCGCACAAACGAAAGATCCTCCGCCAGTTCCGGACGAAAGAACACCACCGCCTCCACGCCCATCAACCCGTTTTTCGTTCCGCCGAACGAAAGCGCATCCACTCCCAGATCGCGTGTCGCTTGCCGCAGGGTCAGTTGCTGCGCCACAACGGCGTTTGAAATCCGCGCCCCATCCATGTGCAAAAACATTTTCCGCTCGTGGGCAAACCGCGCCAGCGCCTCGATTTCCGCCGGCTTGTACACCGTCCCCATCTCGGTCGCTTGCGTGATCGAAATCACTCGCGGTTGCACGTGATGCTGGTCCCCAATTCCGTGATACGCACGGGCCACCGTGTCCACCGTCAGCTTGCCGCCGGGTGCGGTGAGAGGCACCAGCTTGCAACCCGTGAACTTTTCCGGCGCGCCACATTCATCCGTATAAATATGAGAAAGCTCCGGACATAGCACCGCATGAAACGGCCGCGCCAGCGCCTGCAAACTGAGCACATTCGCCGCCGTCCCATTGAAAACGAAGAAGACCGCAACATCGGCTCCAAATTGTTCGCGGAATTTTTCTATCGCCGATTCCGTGTGCGGATCATCCCCATACCCTACCACATGCCCCTGGTTCGCGCGCCGGATCGCCTCCAGCGCCTCGGGATGCACCCCCGCGTTGTTGTCGCTTGCAAAACTCCGCATCGGTTTCATGCCCCAACAATCTAGCAGAAATGAAAGCTCTCGGAGCGTCCCCGGCCTTACCCGGAATCTATATTTATGGTCTAGTATTGTTCTGCAAGCGCGTCGCCGGAGCCAAGGTGCGAGAGGAATTTCGCTAAGCGTTTGAGGGCCAAGAGCTAAAGAACTGAACTAAAGAGCAACGCTATGTCTCGATTCTTTGCAACCATGTCATGCCTGATTTTGCCCGGCGTACTGCTATCCGCGCTTCTTCTCACGGCCGCCTGCAGCAACAACAAAGAAGCCAAGGCCGCTGCCCCGCAGGCCATGCCGGTCAAGGTCCAAACCGCGAAGGCCAAGAAAATCGACGACACCACCGACTATGTCGCCACTTTGAAGTCCCGCGACTCGGCCGTGGTTATGCCGCAAGTCGAAGGCATCATTACGCAAATCTTCGTCCGCTCCGGCGAGCGTGTCGCCAACGGCGCTCCCATGATGCAGATCGATCCCGCCAAGCAGCAGGCCACGGTCAAGAGTCAGGAGGACGCGCGCGCTGCCCAGGTCGCCCAGGTCAAATGGGCGGAGCAGAATTACGAGCGCGTCAGCGGGCTCGCCAATGCCGGCGTAGTCAGCAAGCAGGATCTCGACCAGGCGCGCGCGACTCTCGACGCTGCCCAAGCCCAACTGCACTCGCTCGATGCCCAGGTCCGCGAGCAGCAGGTCCAGTTGCACTACTACCAGGTGGTTGCGCCGCGTGCCGGCATCGTCGGGGATATTCCCGTCCGCGTTGGCGACCGCGTCCTCACCACCACCACACTCGCCACCGTCGATCGTCCCGGCAGCCTCGAAGCTTACATCTATATTCCCATCGAGAAGTCCGCCCAGCTCAAAATGAATCTGCCCGTTCAGATCGTCGATGCTTCGGGCGCGCCCTTGGCGACCAGCCGAATCACCTTCATCTCGCCACAGGTCGACACCGCCACGCAAACCGTGCTCGCCAAAGGCCAAATCGCTAACTCGAACGATACCCTGCGCACCGCCCAGTTCATTCGCGCCCGTGTGGTGTGGGGCAGCCAGGAAAGGCCGGTTGTGCCCGTCATAGCTGTGTCGCGAATCGGCGGTCTCTATTTCGCTTTCGTCGCCGAGTCTGACCAGAAGGGTGGATACGTGGTCCACCAGAAGCCGCTCCAGATCGGCCAAATCGTCGGCAATGACTATGTAGTCCTCGATGGCATAAAGCCTGGAGACAAAGTGGTTGTTTCCGGCACCCAGTTTCTAATCGATGGCGTACCCGTAGTCCCGCAAGAAAGCAGCAGCTAGTTCTAGCGTCCCGATTTTGCGGCATAGAAACAAGACTTGTCATCCTGAGCGAAGCGAAGGACCTGCTTTCTTGGCATTGCGCGAGACAGCAGATCCTTCGCTTCGCTCAGGATGACAAACGAATTCTTATGGTCGACTTTTTTATTCATCGCCCCGTCTTCTCCACCGTCTGCGCTCTGCTGATTATTCTCGCCGGCGCGGTTTGTATTCCCACGCTGCCCATCGCGCAATTTCCGGACCTCGCGCCTCCGCAGGTGGGCGTCAACGCCGTCTATACCGGAGCCAGCGCCCAAACCGTCGAATCCGCCGTTACCACGCCCCTCGAGCAGCAGATCAACGGCGCTGAGGGCATGAAGTACCTCACCTCTTCCAGCGGCAACGACGGCGTCAGCCAGATCACCGCCACCTTCGACCTCAGCCGCGATCCCGACCTCGCTTCCGTCGACATCCAGAACCGGGTCAACACCGCCCTGGGACGCCTTCCCAACGCCGTCAAGCAGGTCGGCATCACCGTCCAGAAGAGCTCGCAGAACTGGGTTTTCGGAGCCGCGGTGTTTTCGCCCGACGGCCGCTACTCCACGCTCTTCATGAGCAACTACCTCGACGTCTATGTGCGAGACGCCCTGAAGCGCGTTCCCGGCGTGGCCGACGTCATGACCTTCGGCGCAGGCAAGTACTCCATGCGCCTCTGGCTCGATCCCGTGCGCATGGCCAGCCGCGCCCTGACTGCCGACGACGTGGTTAACGCTCTTCAGGAGCAGAACGTCGAAGTCGCCGCCGGACAAGTCGGTTCCCAGCCCTCGATTCCTGGCCAGCAATTCCAGATCAGCGTGCGTGCCGTAGGCCGTCTTTCGGAATCCGCTCAATTCGATAACATCATCCTCAAGAGCAACGCCGATGGAACGCTGGTCCGCTTGAGGGACGTCGGTCACGCCGAGCTCGGCTCCGAAGACTACAGCTCCAACGTGAACTACAACGGGCGCGACTCCGTTGGCATCGGCATCACGCAGCTTTCCACCGCCAATGCCCTCGACGTAGACCGCCGCTGCATCGCTGAACTCGAGCGCCTTTCCAAGCGCTTTCCGCCGGGCATGAAGTATGAGCTCGCCTTCGACACTACCGACGCGGTCGGCGAATCCATCCGCGACGTGGTCTCGACCCTGGGCCAGGCCATCTTCCTCGTCATTCTCGTCATCTTCATTTTCCTCGAAGACTGGCGCTCCACCATTATTCCGGCCGTCACCATCCCGGTCTCGCTCATTGGCACGTTCACCTTCGTCAAGCTGCTTGGCTTCTCCATCAACACGCTGACGCTGTTCGGCATCACGCTCGCCACCGGCTTGGTGGTTGACGACGCCATCGTCGTCATCGAAAACATCGAACGCCATCTGCAGGAAGGCGAGCACGATCCCACCAAAGCCTCGTCCGACGCCATGAAGGAAGTCACCGGCGCCGTCATCGCCACCTCGCTGGTGCTGGTTGCCGTCTTCGTGCCGGTTGCCTTCTTCCCCGGTACGACCGGCATTCTGTTTCGCCAGTTCGCCCTGACCATCGCCTTCTCGATCACGATCTCCGCCTTCAACGCGCTGACTCTTACGCCCTCGCTCTCCGCCCTCCTGCTCGGCCGCGAGCACGGCGAAAAAAATTGGTTCTTCCAGCGCGTTGACCGTGTCCTGACCGCGGTTACCCATGGCTACGTTCGCGCACTCCGCGCATTCCTGCGCTTCGAGGCCGTCGCGCTCATCCTGTTTGTCACCGGACTCGGTCTCGCTTATTTCGTATTCCGGCACGTGCCCCAAGCCTTCGTCCCCAACGAAGATCAGGGATGGCTCATCATCGCCATCCAGGCGCCCACGGGAGCTTCACTGGAATACACGGAAAAGATCGGCGATCAGATCACCGCCATCACCAGGAACTTCCCTGAAATCGAGGGTACCTTCTCCGTTGCCGGCTTCAGCTTCGGAGGCAGCGCGCCCAACGCCGGTCTGGTTTTCCTGAGCCTGCGGCCGTACGCGCAGCGCAAGGGGCGCGACCACACCGCCGCCGCCATCATCAATCGGCTGCGCGGCCCATTGTTCGTAATTTCCGGCGCCATCGTGATCCCCTTCGAACCGCCCGCCATCAACGGGCTTGGGCAGTTCGGCGGATTTCAGTTCGAACTCCTCGATCAGGGCAATCACACTCTTCAGGATCTCGACAAAACCACCCACGACCTCACTCGCGCCGGCGGCGAGCGCAAAGAACAAGACCTCGCCGGACTGTTCACCACCTACACGGCCAGCGATCCGCAGTACGTCATCACCATCGATCGCGAAAAAGCCAAGAGCCTGCACATCCCGCTTAGCCAGATCACCGACACCTTGAGCGTCTACATGGGTTCGGCCTATATCAACGATTTCGATTTCAATAATCGTTCCTATCGCGTGTATGTGCAGGCCGACAAACAATTCCGCTCCCACCCGCAGGACATCGGCCAGTATTACGTGCGTTCCGATTCCGGCGCCATGATCCCGCTCGAGAATTTAGTCACCATCACCCAGACCGCGGCGCCGCAAGTCATCAGTCATTACAACCTCTTCCGCTCCACGGAAATCAACGGCTCTGCTGCCCCCGGCTTCAGTTCCGGACAGGCCATCGCCGCCATGCAGCAGCTCTCCGCGAAAGTTTTGCCCCAGGGCTACACCTACGAATGGTCGGGAATTTCGCTGGAAGAGTTGGCCTCGGGCTCGACCACGCTCATCCTTTTCGGACTGGGAACGCTGGTCGTTTATCTGACGCTCTCGGCGCAGTATGAAAGCTTCGTGCTTCCCTTCATCATTCTGCTCGCCGTACCCATGGCCTTGCTGGGCGCGCTTTCCGCCCAATGGATCCGCAACCAGCAGAATGACGTTTACTGCCAGGTCGGCCTCGTCATGCTCGTCGGCCTGGCCTCCAAAAACGCCATCCTGATCGTGGAGTTCGCCGAGCAGCTGCGCGAACGCGGCATGACCATTCTCGACGCCGCCGTCGAAGCCGCCCGCATCCGCCTGCGCCCGATTCTCATGACGTCGTTCGCCTTCATCCTCGGCGTTGTCCCCCTGGTTACCGCCAGTGGCGCGGGAGAGAACGGACGCCACTCCGTAGGCACCACCGTCTTCGGCGGCATGATCATGAGCACCATCCTCAACTTATTCTTTATCCCCGTGCTCTATCTCCTGATCGAAGGCTTCCGAGATCGCCGCAGAAAGACGTCCAGGGTTGTGTAGGGACAGCCGCCCTCGGCTGTCCAGCCGAGCGCAGCTCGGCAGTTGCCTGCAGTCACAACACGCTGAATTCGCTGTAGAATAGGCGGACAGTGTGCTGGTTCCCCAGGTGCAACTCCCGGCTCTTTCAGTTTTGACAAGTGTGAAGAAGTTCACGGGCTCTCACCATGTCGTAAAACATTTTGCGTGAGGTCAAACCAATGAAGAAATTGCCGCTCGCAGCTCTCACTCTCCTGATTTTCTCGATGGTCGCCCTCGCCAGCGCCGCCATCCAGGACAACCCACCCGCTGGCGCCCTCAGTCAGAAGAGCATCGACCGTATCATTCGTGAAGTCCATCACGAACTGGTGATGCTTCCTTTTTACGGCGTGTTTGACAACCTCGCCTACAAGGTCGACCCGGATGGTTCGGTGACCCTGCTCGGCCAGGTCGCGCGTCCCACGCTTAAGTCCGACGCCGAAAATGTGGTCAAGCGCATTGAAGGGGTCGAGAAAGTCGTCAACAACATCGAGGTCCTCCCCACCTCCGGCAACGACGACCGGATCCGCCGCGCTGCCTACCGCGCCATCTACGGCAACAGTGTCCTAAGTCAGTACCAGTTGCGTGCCGTTCCGCCCATTCACATCATCGTCAAGAACGGACACGTCACACTCGAAGGCGCCGTCGCCCGCCAGATGGATAAGCAAATCGCCGGCATGCAGGCCAACGGCGTCCACGGCGCATTCTCAGTGACCAACAACCTGGTAGTGGACGAACCGGAGAAGAAAGATGACAAGAAGAAGTAGAAGCACTCGGTGGGGCGCCGGGCGTTTCGGCCCGATTTCGGCTAAGTCGCCTGTGCTTCAGGGGTTGGACCATGCGGACGCCGTTATGCTCGGAAGATACTTCGGAAGTGACTTCGGTCACTTGGGTTCCCCCGGAGAACAGGTTGTAATTCCCACAGCGAGTTCATGAATTGGCTTGGAGAGGCGGGGCTTCGGCCGCGCCGTTCTAGGCCTGCGTCTTGATGGCTTTTGCCGCCTGGAGAACCATTTCTCAGCGCCCAAAGCTCTTCTTGAACCACGCTCTACGAATGGGGGGTTAGTGCGTCTTCGATCGATCTCGAAGATTTGGGCAATCGCCGTTGTCTGTCTGGTGATCGCGCAGGCGGTCGCGTCGATGCTCCTCCCGAAGTGCTATCGCCTCACCGCCATCACCGACTGGATCAGCTTAGCCCTGATGCTCTCCGCCGCACTGGCCTTTGCCAGGAACGCGTTCGGCAGTAACCGCCGTCAACGCCTGGTGTGGATCCTTTTGGGTGTCGGTTATGCGGTCGAGGCGTGCGGCCAGATTCTGTGGATGCATTGGGATCTGGTAGTGAAGCAAACCCCCGCCATGAGTCTGGGGGACGCCTGCATTTTTCTCGCTTGGACGGCCGTGATTATGGGCTTTGCGCTGCGCCCTCACGTGGAGCCGACTCCGCAACATCAGCGCCTGGGGACCTTTGACCTGCTCTTGCTTTTGTTGGCGGGGCTGTACCTGTATCTGTTTCTCGTGATCCCGTGGCAGTACCTGGCTCCTGAGCCCCAGTCTTATAACCCGGCCTACACGTTTCTCGCGCTGGCCGAGGACGTGATCTTGCTTTCCATCGTCGTGCTCGGCTGGCGCCACAGTTCGGGACGATGGCGGCATTTCTACGCTCTGCTCTCGGCCATCGTCGCCTTCGACACCGTCATGGAATACGCCACGGACACGCTCCCCGCTGCCGTTTCCTTTAGCGGCAGTTGGTACGATGCCGCGACGTCGGCCGGTATCGCCGGCATGACGCTGGCGGCTCTGATGGTGTACCGCCTGGAACCCATGTCGGAGCGCGAAGATCCCGACAGCGAACGATACTGGCGGTGGGCTTCGCGTCTGGCCGCTCCCTTCACGCTCATCCTGCCCCTGCTGGCGGCGTGGTCGTTCCTGGATCGCACCCTGCCAGTCCCGGTGTGGCAATTCCGCGTTTTCCTGTCGCTGGCCGCGGTGGTGGTGTTCGCTTCTGTTGGCATCGTGAAACAGGCCCGCTTGGAAAAGGAATTGGCCAATGCCAATCGTGAGTTGCTCGACGCTTCCCTCACCGACCTGCTCACCGGTGTTCGAAACCGGCGGTTCTTCACCAGTTCGATCGAGGCCGACGTGCAGCAGGTGCTGCGCTCGTTTGCCGACTATTCAGCCAGCGACGTTCGCAATCGCGATCTGGTTTTCTATCTGATCGACATCGACCACTTCAAGAAGGTCAATGACCAGTTCGGCCACAAGATTGGAGATCAGGTGCTGGCCGAGGTCGCGCGCCGTATCAACTCTGCCGCGCGCCTTTCCGATGCGGTCATCCGCTGGGGCGGCGAGGAATTTCTCCTTCTATCGCGCTATACCGACCGTGGGGAGGCCCACATTCTCGCCAATCGCATTCTCGATTCGGTCGGATCGAAGCCTTATCGGGTGGAAGCCAGCAAAGCGGACCTGCGCATCACCTGTTCTCTCGGTTGGGCGGTCTTTCCATGGACCGCGAGCGATCCCAAGCTCCTGTCTCACGACCAGATACTCGTGTTAGCCGACTTTGCCCTTTACCAGGCCAAGGGTTCGGGAAGAAATCGGGCGGTGGGTCTGCTGCCCGCGGGCCAAACCGTCCGGGCCGGAACCGTCGCCCCCACCATCTACATCAACGGAATTCCAGCCTCTCCCGTAACCACCCCGGGCCCGTCCCTCGATTCCATCTCCACCCCCAGCCCAACCACACCTTCCGCCAACACCGCTGCCGCCTCCGCCACCTGATTTCCTCACAACGCACTCTGTCTTCCTGAGCGAACCGGGGTGGAGAAGCGAAGGACCCATGCATTCCTCTTTGAGGCAATAGGACGTCCGCACCTTACCCGCACTCTCCCGGCACCCGCACCCGAATCGTATGCGGCACGCTCCGCAACTTCTCCAGCAATTCCTCGTCGCAAGCTCGATTGATGTCGTAAATCGCATATCCCAGCTGCCCGCGAGTATCCAGCACTTGCCGGTCGATGTTGATCCCGCGATCCGCCAGAATGTCGTTAATCGCCCGCAAGATTCCCGGCACATTGCGGTGGATGTGCGTCAGCCGGTGCGATCCCGGCACAGAGTCACCGTTCGTGTCCTGGCTCGGGGCATGGTCCGGATCGGTGTCCAGATGACAATTCGGCAGGTTCACGCTCAGCAGCGAATTCCCGGTCTTGAAGTAATCGATCATCCGCGCCGAAACAAAATGCCCGATATTCTCCTGCGCCTCCTCCGTGCTCCCGCCAATATGAGGAGTCAAAATCACATTGGGCAGCCCTTTGAGCGGGCTGGAAAAAGCGCCGCCACTCTCCGGTTCCTGCGGAAACACATCGATCGCCGCTCCCGCCACCTTCCCGCTCTTCAAATGCCGGGCCAAAGCCTCGTGATCCACCACAAACCCGCGGCTAAGATTAATCAGGCAAGCCCCATCCTTCATCAGGCGGAACTGGTCTTCCGCAAACAAATTCTTGTTCTGCGCCTTCCCATCGACATGCAAAGTGATGACGTCGGAAGTCTCCAGCAATTCGCGAAAGCTGACTGGCCGGGCATTTCCCCGAGCCAAAACGTGCGCCACATCGTGGAACACCACCCGCATGCCCAACGCTTCGGCCAGATCCGACACCTGCGACCCAATCTTCCCGTACCCCACAATTCCCAAAGTCAGCCCGCGCACCTCATGCGATCCCGCCGACGATTTATTCCACACCCCGCCGTGCAGCCGGGTGCTCGCCTCAAACGTCCGCCGCCGCAGCAGGATGATCTCCCCGATCGCCAACTCCGCCACCGACCGGCTGTTCGAGTGCGGATCGTTAAACACCGCAATCCCCCGGTCGCTCGAGGCCGCGCGGTCGATCTTGTCGACGCCAATGCAGAACGCCCCCACCGACACCAGTTCCGGAGCCGCATCCAGAACCGCCGCCGTGATCCGCGTCCTTGACCGGACGCCTAAAATCGAGGTTCCGCGCACCTTCGCAAGCAGTTCGCGTTCGTCCAGCGCCTCCTTGAGCGCTTCCACCTCGAACCCCGCTTCCTCAAACTGAGAAGCCGCCACCCCGCTGATGTTCTCCAGCAATAAGACCTTCAAAGAACCTCCCCGACTTCGGCACAATCGATGAACGAGAATTATAACGGCGTAGGTTTCGTATCGGGGAATCGCTTTAGCGATACCATAGATTAAAAAAACAAACGCCCCTTTAGGGGCTGGGCGCTGGATGAAGACTTCCTTCGCAGCCGTCTCGGGATATGGGTGTCGGGACTGCCGCCATCCGCCCTCTTTGAATCTTTCGCCCGCACCCGGTCATCTCTAAAGGTCAAGACTTTGGAAGAAATGAAAATGGCACAAACTATTGGAGGAAGTAAAAATGGCGCATGAACTACCCCCCTTGCCGTACCATTACACGGCGCTCGAACCCACCATCGACGAAAAGACGATGCACCTGCATCACGATATGCATCACGCCGCCTACGTCAAGAACCTGAACGCGGCGCTCGACAAGCATCCCGATCTGCACAACAAAGCCGCGGAAGATCTCCTGCGCGACCTGAACGCCATTCCCGAAGACATCCGCGGCGCTGTCCGCAACAATGGCGGAGGCCACGTCAACCACACCATGTTCTGGAACATCATGAAGCCCCACGGCGGCGGCGATCCCACCGGCCCCATCGCCGACGTGATCAAGAAAACCTTTGGCGACTTCAAAACCTTCCAGGAAAAATTCAACGCCGCCGGCGCAGGCCAGTTCGGCAGCGGATGGGTCTGGCTGGCCGGCGACTCCAAGGGCGAAGTGAAAATCCTGAGCACCCCGAACCAGGACAACCCAATTTCCCAAGGTCTCCATCCGATCTTCGGCAACGACGTCTGGGAGCACGCCTACTATCTCAAATACAACAACCGCCGTCCCGAATATTTGCAGGCATGGTGGAACGTAGTGAACTGGGAAGAAATCAACAAGCGCTACCAGTCGTCAATCAAGAAGTAATCGTGAATTAGCTCGTGTGGGGACGGGCGCCTCGCCCGTCCAGCCGAGCAACGCTCGGCAGTTGTGGCGCGGACGCCGCTGTCCGCGCCCCTTGCCTCCCAGCGTAAGATACACTGCAGAAGGGGTACGGGTTCTCAATCGTTGGAGGTCGCCATGCGTCTGCCTGCGCTTGCTCTCAGCCTGTTCGTCGTGATTCCATTCTTCTCCTCGGCGCAAGAAACCAAGCCAGCTCCCAAGACCGCCTACTACCCGGTTCCCGTCAAGGCCGCCCGCGAGCCGAACCCGGTGAAGCCCACGCCCGAATCCATCGCGCAAGGCAAGAAGATCTACAGCTACGACTGCGCTTCATGCCACGGTGTCACCGGAGACGCCAAGACCGAGGTTGCCAAGGATCTGAGAGTCCCCGACCTCACCGATCCGGCGCGGCTCAAAGACCGCACCGACGGCGAACTCTTCTATATCATCAAGACCGGCCACGGCGATATGCCTCCCGAAGGCAATCGCGTCAAGCCCGAGCAACTCTGGGATCTGGTCAACTACATCCGATCATTAGCCAGAAAGCAGCCTGCCCCCGAAGCGAAGCCATCCAACTAAGGCATTTCCCGAGTTACCGTATGGGGAAGCCGCGAACGGGAAGGGCACGGCCGAGGTCCCCATCAAGCCCGCATCTGGCTTGATGGAGTGGAGGGCTTCAGCGGCGCCGCCATGAGTCGCAATGGGTTCCGGCTTCAGCCGCTGGGGGCGATTACACTCAATGAACGTGGGTCAATGAGTGTTAACGTGATTGCGTCAACCTGCGCCGCCACAAGCGGCATTCGCATCGCTCCCTAACTACTGCTGCAGCAGGATTGATACCGTGCCATCCGTTGCGTTCGCCACGGCGAGATCGAGCTTGCCATCTCCGTTGAAGTCTGCCGTGGCGATTCCGATTGGGCCCTGCCCCACCGCAAATGGCGAACCCGATGCCTGTGTGAACGTCCCATCGCCGTTCCCCAGCAGCAGCGTGACTGTTCCGTCTTCATTGTTTGCGATGGCGAGGTCCAACTTCCCGTCGTTATTGAAATCTCCCGCGACAATCGCCTGAGGCTGACGTCCAACCGCAATGGGCGAACCTGGAGCAGTCGCAAAATTTCCCGAGCCATCTCCGAGGAAAATCGTCACGTTGTTTTCGTAGTTGCAGACGGCAAGGTCAAGCTTGCCGTCACCATTGAAGTCACCCACCGTGACAAATCCAGCCACACTCAGAGAAGCCCCTTGTGTGAACGTCCCATCGCCATTTCCCAGCAGGATGCTTGAACCATCGACCGCCAGATCGGGTTTCCCGTCCCCATTAAAGTCCCCGGCGCCGACTGATTCCACTTGAAACTCGAGGTTCGGAAAAATGGCATTGCCATTGAAGGCACCGTGGCCGTAACCCAGCAAGATGACCGGCGAAATGCCGCTCCCGAGAGGGGCGTTCCCAGCAACCAGGTCCAGATTCCCATCTCCGTTGAAGTCCGCAGCGGTCAAGGACAAGGTAGGCTGCGAGAATGTATTTGCCAGCGTGTCGGAATAAGTGAAGGTTCCGTCTCCCTTACCGAATAGGATGGCTACGGCTTGATTCTGTACCAGCCCAATCGCCAGTCCTAAATGACCGCTGTTGTCGAAATCGCCCGCGACTACTGGTTGGACGTAGGGCGAAGGAAAGTCATCATACGGTGGGCTTGGCACGGGCAGGGGGGAACCGGCTGCCGGACTAAATGTGCCATCGCCATTCCCCAAAAATACAAAAACGCGGGTTCCCGCCGTAATCGCTAGATCGGGCTTGCCATCCTCATTGAAATCGCCCGCCGTGATCCCAACCGGCTCGAGGATTTGTAGCGGCGAGTTCGCTGCGGGCGCAAAAGATACCGTCGTTTCGGGCGCAGCCACCTGGAAGCAGACCGCATTCGAGGAGCCGCCGCCCGGCCCGGGATTCACCACCGTGACCATAGCCGTCTTTGCATTCTCGACGTCCGCCGCCGGAACCGTCGCGCTGAGATGCTCGCTGTCCACAAACGTTGTCGCCAGCGCCGTGCGGTTGAAGTTCACCGTCGCGTTGCTAACAAATCCCGTTCCGCTCACGTTCAGCGTGAACTCGGAACTCCCCGGCGAAACTGCCGTCGGCACGAGCGTCTGGTTCAGGAATGGGATGGGATTCTCCGCGGTTGTGCCGGGATTGATCTGGATGCTCAAAAAGCCGTTGTCCACGGTCACGCCAGTCGCATCCGTTACCGTCGCCTCGAAATACCACGTGCCACCCCCTGTCGGGGTCCCGCTGATCGTCCCGCTACGGGCATTCAGCGTCAAACCGTCCGGCACCGCCCCGCCCACCTCCCATCCGGTGCCAATGGGCCCGTCGTACACACTCCATTGAAACGGAGGCGTGCCCCCGCTCAACGCGATCATTTGGCTGTACGCCGTCCCCTCCGATCCCCGCGGTATGTTCTGAACTGGAATTGTCGGGTACGGGTTCACCGTAATCTGCACGGAAGCGCTCTTCGTCTGGTCCGCTTGGGAGGTTGCCGTCACCGTCACCTGCTGTGCGCTGGTGATACTGGTCGTCGGAGAGATATAGCTGACAGATAGCCCTGTCGAACCACTAAGAGAACCCGGGCCAGTCAGGCTCCACGAGACCCCCTTCCCAGACGTGTCATTCGTCACCGTAGCGTTGATCGCGACCGTCTGACTTTGATCGATCGCTTGCGGAGACGAAGGAGAAAGGCTCACCGAGATCGGCGGCGAACTTGAACAGCCATTCGTCACCATCGCCACTGCGATGAAGAACATCGCGGCCAAGCAAGAGCACACCCGGTACATGGGGACCTCTGTCAGTGTTCTATTCGCGAGGAATCCAGCGCACAGTGTCGCGATGCCTTCCAGGTACTACGTCATAGTTGTCGCCAAAGTCTAGTCTAACCGTCAGCTGTTGATAAATCGCGATAACGCTCAAAACCCCCGACTGCGTCGGTTACTCCGCGCGTCGGGCAGAAGGGGGCAGCCGGGAGGCAGGGACGGGATGCCTTTGTCCGATGCACGGAACCTCGCCACCGGCGTCCGCAAGGTCGAGTTCAAGCTGGCACAGATCAGTACACCCCCAAATCCTTAGCCGACACCCACTCCCCCGAATACTCCTTCCGAATCTGCTCCACCAGGTCCGCCTCCGGCAATTTCTCCAGCGACTGGTGATACACCACCAGCAACTTCGGCCGAGCCCGCCGCGCAATCTCTCCCAACTCCGCCGGAGAAGTGTGAAACGTCCGAAAATATTCCTTCCAATGTTCTTCCTTCAGTTCGTCGCCATGAGGGTTGAAAACTTCATGCAGCAAAACATCGCAACCATCGCAAGCCTTCACCACTTCCTCGGTCGGCGCCGTATCGCCGGAAATCACAATTTTCCGGTCCCGAGTCTCGAACTTATATCCATAAGCCTCTTTCCATGTCCCATGCTTCACCGGAAACGCGGTGACCGTAACGTTCTCGTCGCGATACACCACTCCCGCCTGAATCTCATGCACGTTGACCTGGTATCCGGTAGCATTCGCCTGTTCCAGCCCGCGCCGCCGAACCCGCACATCTTCCTCCCACGCTTTCTCGATGTGCGAAGTCATATTCTTCAGTCCCCGTGGGCCGTACGCCTCCAGCGCCTCGGTTCGCCCCAGCACCCAGGGCGAAAAAATCAAGTCCGGATACCCCAACGTGTGATCGGAATGCAAGTGCGTGATGAAAACGATCTTCAGTTCTTTCGCCTTCAGGGCCGCAATCCCATCCCGCTCCGCCGCCGCCGCCCGCCGCACCACGCCCGGACCGCAGTCGATCAGATACGCCCGACCGTTCACCACCACCGCCACCGCCGGCCCCCACCGCTCCGGGTCCGCACTAGGATTGCCCGTTCCCAACACCACCACGCGAGTAAGCGGCGCGGCATGTTCCTCAGCGAACCCGATTGCACAAGAAGCAATCGCCGCCATCGATACCAATACAAGGAAGAGTTTCTTCACTCGAAACCTCCGCGTCCTCGGCTAAAGTTTACCGGCCAACGGGCAACTGGGTACTGGCGAACTGTTCCTTTTCTGTGCGCCCCTTGTGCAAATTCCGGCTGCTCTGCGCGGAATCGTCCAACGCAATTTCCTCCCCGCCCCTCAAACCCCGCCACTCGTACGCCCGCCGCCGTTCACCTCGACCGATGCTTGATCCCGATTCATCCCGTCCCATTCGCGAACCGAAATTCCACCGTTGCACAATTCTTATGGTATTGACCCGCCCTCTCTGTGCGCGTACATTCGCTCCACTCGAAGCAAGCATCCGCTTCGAGCAGGGACCGTGCCCGGTCAAAGCCAGAAACCAGAAAGCCAGAAACGACCAAGCCCTGCCGAAGGGTGAAAGAAAGCGCCATGAATCTTGAATGCCACTGGACCGTCTATCGCACCCGTTTCCTGGTGCGTGCTCGTCAACTCAGTCAACCACTCGTTTTTACCGACGCTCTCGGCCGCGAACAATCCGGCCGCCCCGGCGACTACCTCGTCGAGTCCTCTGATGGTATAAAACGCATCACTACCCAAGCCATCTTCGAAGACATCTACGTGCCACTCACCGACACCGACGGAGCCCCAGGCGTCCTCGTCCGGCCCGTAACCCGAGCCTCCCCAGAGCAGCGCCCCCGTGCCACCGCCTAAGGCCAGATTGCTTTTCTGTAGAGACGGGGCTTGCCCCGTCTCCCCACCCGGGACGCGGCGTTGGCGATCGGCCAACTTTTCCAGTTCGGTACCCTTAGCACTTTCAGGCTACAATATGTTGTGTTTCCCTCTTGACAGACCCCATATACGGGAGTACGTTAAGCATCCCAGAGCACTTTTGGCTGACCTCCTCGAAAGGAGGCTGCAACCGTAAATACAAGGGCGAGACTCAAAGTCGAGGTGACTTCGCGTCTTCCCCTTTACGGGAAACCATCCCTCCGAAGTGGATGGAAAAGCAGAAGGAACCAAGCGGTGGCTTCCCCTGGTCTGGCCTGGCCAGACACTTCCCCCAGGGGGAATCCATCGACGGAATTAGGGCGATTTCAGCGCTGCCGTAGCCCGCTCGTGTAGAGACGGGGCTTGCCCCGTCTCCTCAGCGCCATTTAGGAGCCCCCGATGGAAAGTTTGATCGAACTCGTTGCTGCCTCTTTTGCCCGTCACGGCATCGAATGCCCGGCCAACGGTTCTCAGTTTGTGCGGGGACGGATGCCCTCGCCCGCCCACGCAGGGACAGCCGCCCCCAACTGTCCACCCGAGCGTAGCTCGGCGGTTGCCGGCCCCGCTGAGTCGCCCCTTACCACCGCGCTCCCTGAGCACAACTATCGAAAAAGCTCGCAGGGTGATCCCGCTCCATAAGGTTCGTGTCGTGGTATCGCTTCAGCGATACCGCAAGCTTCTTGACAATAGAATGCCCCATCAGGGGCCGGGCATCGTCGCCCGATTTTTCCCGCAGTTTTTTGGCTGCGCTCATTCTTAAGAATGGATAAGGAACTTAGAACCTGTTATTTCGACCGGATGCTGTTTGCCATCATCTAATTAGGAGAAGGAAATGCCCGAAGTGAGCGATCAATTAAAGACTCCAACCGCCGTCAGCAACGCGAATAAGAAGAAGGCCCCCGGCCTCACCTTCCGTCGCTTTTTCACCAAGCCCGGCGTCTCTCCCTACTCCGAAGTCGAGTGGGAACTTCGCACCGCCCAGATCACCGACTCCCAGGGAGGCATGATCTTCGAGCAGAAGAATGTCGAAGTCCCCAAAGACTGGTCGATGACCGCGACCAACATTGTCGCCTCGAAATATCTCCACGGACAGATCGGCACCGATGAGCGCGAAACCGGAGTCCGTCAACTGGTAGCTCGCGTCGCCGAAACCATTCGCGACTGGGGCATGAAAGATGGATACTTTCGCTCCTCCGAAGACGCCGCCACCTTCCACGACGAGTTAGTCCACCTGCTCATCCGCCAGCACGTGGCCTTCAACTCGCCCGTCTGGTTCAACGTAGGTTGCGAACGTGTCGAACCGAAATCCGACGCCACCAACTGGCACTGGAACTACACCACGCAGCAAGTCGAGTTCGGCGCCACCGGATACACGCGCCCGCAGTGCTCCGCCTGCTTCATCAATTCGGTGAAAGACTCGCTCGATTCCATCCTCACGTTGGCCAAGACCGAAGGCATGCTCTTCAAGTGGGGATCCGGCACCGGCACCAATCTCTCGCCGCTGCGCTCCTCCACCGAGGTTCTAAGCGGAGGCGGTACGGCCAGCGGCCCGCTAAGCTTCATGAAAGGTTTCGACGCCTTCGCCGGAGTGATCAAGTCCGGAGGTAAGACCCGACGCGCCGCGAAGATGGTCATCCTGAACATCGACCATCCCGACATAGTCGACTTCATCGAGTGCAAGAGTAAAGAAGAAGCCAAGGCTCACGCGCTAGTAGCCCAGGGATACGACGGATCGCATCCCGACTCCGACGCCTACAGCTCCATCTTCTTCCAGAACGCGAATAACTCCGTTAGGGTAACCGACGACTTCATGGTCGCCGTAATGCGTGACACCGATTTTTCCACCCGCGCAATCGTCGGCGGCCAGGTAGTCCACACCTACAGAGCCAAAGACCTGCTGCAGAAAATTTCCGAGGCCACCTGGCATTGCGGCGATCCCGGCATGCAGTACGACACCACCGTCAACCGCTGGCACACGTCGAAGAACACAGCCCGCATCAACGCCTCGAATCCTTGCAGTGAGTACATGTTCCTGGATGACTCCGCCTGCAATCTAGCCAGCCTGAACCTGCTGAAGTTCGCGCCCAACAGCTCGTTCGACGTGGAAGCCTACAGGCACGCCGTGGACGTAGTAATCACCGCGCAAGAAATTCTGGTAGACAACGCCGGCTACCCCACCGAAATCATCGGCAAAAATTCGCACGACTATCGTCCGCTGGGATTAGGCTATGCCAACTTAGGCGCCTTGTTAATGGCCGCGGGCCTACCCTACGACAGCGACGCCGGAAGAGACTACAGCGCCTGCGTAACCGCCATCATGTGCGGCGAAGCCTATCTGCAGTCGTCAAGAATTGCGGAGCAATGTCAACCATTAACTCCCATCACCGACACAGTACAAGCGCGTCTGGGAATCACCGCTGCCGAAAACATGCCAGGAGCGGCTTGTCCGGGCTGGTACATCAATCGCGAACCATTCTTAGACGTAATCAGAATGCACCGAGCCAGCGTAAACAACATAAACAAGAATAACGTTCCGAGCTCTCTCTATGAGTCTTCGAAACAATGCTGGGACGAAGCCCTTTCCCACGGCGAAAAGCATGGCTATCGTAACTCGCAAGTTACGGTGCTGGCTCCAACCGGAACGATCGGCTTCATGATGGACTGCGACACCACCGGCATCGAGCCCGACTTGGCGCTGATCAAGTACAAGAAACTGGTAGGCGGCGGCATGATCAAGATTGTGAACAACACCGTCCCCAGCGCGCTCTTCAAACTCGGCTACACCCATGAGCAAACGGATGCCATTGTTTCTTACGTCGATGCGACGGGAACCATCGAAGGGGCTCCGCATGTGAAAGACGAGCATCTGGCGGTGTTCGATTGTTCATTCAAGCCAGCCAAAGGTACGCGCTCCATCCACTACATGGGGCACCTGAAGATGATGGCTGCCGCGCAACCCTTTATTTCGGGAGCGATTTCGAAGACCGTGAACCTGCCGAATGCAGCCACAGTCGACGATATTTCCGAGGCGTTCATTCAAGCCTGGAAGTTGGGCCTGAAGGCGGTAGCGATCTATCGCGATGGATGCAAACAGTCGCAGCCGCTTTCTGCGGCGGGAACGAAGACGGCGAACTCCACCAAGGACGACGCGGCGCGAAACGCGGCGGCCCTGGCGCTGGCTGAAGACGAGAATCTCGACGCTCCTCCCCGCGCCGTGCGTCACCGTTTAAAAGAAGAGCGCATGTCGGTGACCCACAAGTTCAACATTGGAGGCCATGAAGGCTACATCACCGTCGGCCTCTATCCCAGCGGCGAGCCCGGCGAGATCTTCATCAAGATGGCGAAGGAAGGCTCGACCGTCTCCGGCTTGATGGACAGCTTCGCGCTGGCGGTCTCAATCGCGCTGCAACATGGCGTGCCGGCCCGCCTGCTCTGCGAGAAGTTCGCGCACATCCGCTTTGAGCCCAGTGGCTGGTCGAACAATCCCGACATCGGCTATGCCAAGTCGGTCGTGGACTACATTTTCCGCTGGCTGGAGTTGCGCTTCCTCACCGGACAGCAGCAGCTCCTGTTCGACAACCTGCGTCCCAAGAACTGGCCCGCCGCCGAAGGTGTAGGCGATCTAAACGGCTCGATGGATCAAGGTGTAGGGCGGGCGCCCTCGCCCGCCGCTGGCTCCGTTCATGCCGCCGATGCTCTGGCCAGCATGATCGACATGGGAGACGCTCCCAGTTGCCACGTCTGCGGCTCCATCATGGTGCGCAACGGCAGTTGCTACAAGTGCATGAGCTGCGGCAGCACCAGCGGGTGTAGTTGACGCGTATTTGAACCTCTGTCTTTGGCTGCAGAAGCGTACCGCAAAACGTCGATGCAGCTCTGATTGAAACTAATTCGGCCGAGAAACTCTCGGCTCGGCCGGATTCCTGAATCCAGCCCCAGTTCCATTTCGGAACCCAGAAAAGTACTACAATCAGGAGTTTTGTAGTGCCGTGCAGGGCGATTTGTAGTATGATTGCATTCGCCTTTTATTCGCCAGTGAATGAATACCTTACCGAACGGGACCGGCCAACCGAGCTAGTTCGATGCCCGGTGCATGGTTTTATTCACTATTCCAAGAATGAGCGGGAGGTTATTGATCACAGAGCGTTCCAACGTTTGAGAAATGTTCGGCAGTTGGCTTTGACTCACTATCTTTATCCGAGGGCAACGCACAGTCGATTCGAGCATTCTCTAGGCGTCATGGAGATGGTTACGAGGGCATTCGACAGTATTGGTCTGAAGCATCGGCCATTAATCAATGCCGAGCTGAGCGAGATCCGTGAGTTGAGGCAAAACACGTGGGTGCGCGCTCGTCAAACGCTTCGGATGTTTGCTCTCTTGCACGACGTCGGACACCCAGCTTTCTCGCATGCAGCAGAGGATGTGATTCCAGGCGGTAATCATGAAGAAGTTTCTCTGTACGTCGTTCGCGACGTGTTGGGAAAGAAGTTGGACCAGCTGTTCTTTAGGGGAATCGCGGGCCTGCTCGTCCGTCTTTTCCGGAAGTCGCCTGACGCCACATTTCTCCGAGGATTTGTGGCAGGTGAAATGGACATGGATCGCACGGATTATCTTCTGAGGGACTCGCTTCATTGTGGCGTTGACTACGGGAAGTTCGATTTTCGTCGGTTGATCGAGTCGTCTGGGCGGATCGAACTGGCAATCGAAAGAGGCGGTGAGCATACGTTTGAGGCTTTGATTCTTGCGCGGTACCAAATGAACACTCAGGTCTATTATCACCGGCTACGTAGGATCTACGATTACTACCTGACGGAATACATGAAGATCTGGGGCAAGGAGCACTACAAGACGATGGATGATGTACTGCTATTTGACGACATCAAGCTGCTGAGCGAAGTTTCAAAGGATGCTGAAACGAACAATCCTCGATCCTCGTGGGCTAAACGGATAGCAAACCGAACGCATCATAAGGTTGTATACGAAACAGGCGACAACGCTGATCTGATTCTGTTGAAGAAGGCGAAACGGATACTGGGTCTGCTCCGAACAAAGTTTAGGTCTGTAGACTTCTATTTAGACGATAATGCGAAAAGCATTCACAAGCTTACGGTTCACGGCCAGCAGGACGAGCAGCGAGTGGAGGTGTAGTGCACCCCAGTAGAACTGGACACGGAAGTTAGTTAGGCTTGGGGCCTCCGCCAGGAGGTGAGAATGTCAAGAAAGCCGAGAGTCCAGAGAACCCCGGAAGAGAAGTGGCAGATTGTGTTGGAAGTCCTGAAGAGCGGCAACGTGGCTGAGACCTGCCGCAAGTACGAGATCGCTCCCAATCTCTATTACCGTTGGAAAGACGAAGTGGAGGCGGGAGCCAAGGCTGCGCTTGGGGGGAGAAGCGCCGCCGCGCGGCCCGATGCCGAGCAGGAGAAGCGGATCAAACAACTGGAGCGGGCGCTGGGCCGATCCCATTTGCAGATCGAGATCCTAAAAAACGTGCTGGGCGAGTGAGCTGCGGGCCAGCCCATTCGTCGGCACGGGAGTTAGTGGCCCAAGGGAAGGAAGCGAAGCTGGTGGCCGAAACGCTGGCGATCAGCCGGTCGAGCCTCTACTATCAGCGGCGGCCCCGCACCAGTGGTGCGAATCGCTCGCGCGACCAGGAGATCGTCACGGCCTGCGGGGAGAAGCCGGCCTACGGTTATCGGCGCGTGGTCTGGTGGTTGGGGCGGCATCACGGGTTGGTGTTAAACGGCAAACGCGTGTTGCGCGTGATGCGGGAACGCGGGCTGTTGGTGCGTAAGCGCCGCTTTCAGGTCTCGCGCCGAAAGGACTGGGGCAAGGTGGAAGCGCTGCATCCCAATCACGTCTGGCAGTCGGACATGACCAAGGTCTGGGCCGGACCCAGTGTGGGCTGGGCGTATCTGGTCTCGGTGATCGATTGCTGCACGCGCGAGATCGTCGGCTGGGACCTGAGTCTGCGTTGTCGCACAGAAGAAGCTCTGGCGGCATTAAATCATGCCGTGTTGGAGGTGTTGCCTTGCGGTTCTCGTGGAACGGGTTTGACTTTGACGACCGACAACGGCACACAGTTTACGTCGGCCCGTTATGTTGAAACTCTGAATCAACTGGGCATCACGCACCGGCGCACGGCCTACAACCATCCCGAGGGCAATAGTTACATCGAACGGTTCCATCGCAGCTTGAAAGAAGAGGAGGTGTGGCTCAACGAGTACCAGAGCTTCGACCAGGCCGAACTGAGCATCGCCCGCTGGATCGAGGAGTACAATCACGACCGTCCGCATCGCGGACTCCACGGACGAACCCCGCACGATGCTCGTGCCCAGTTCGCCCAAACCCTTACTTCAAACACGGCCCCTTGTGTCCAGTTCTGAGGGGTGCACTACACTTTTCCTGTTCATGATTCTAGCTCTCAGTGTGTTGCTTCTCGGGCAGTCCGGCCCGAGCGTAAAGCAAACGTTCAAACCCGGCGATAGGCTCCATTACTACATTACATTCCAAGGCGAGTTTAAGGCGACTGTGAACGGCGTCAGAATTTTCTTTGGGCTCGAGACCGAACAACGAAAGGATCAGCTCGGTCTGCCCGGCGGCTGGCAGGGCAGCGAGTTTCACCAGGTTTCATCGAATGTCTTTGAGGTTGACAGCACGATAGACAACGTCATGTCAGGTAGCTACCGATTGAATCAGATACGGGTGGATCTGCTGGGAGGCGGAGAACGGATCTACAACTATCCAGCGGACTTCAAGGACGATATCTCAATCAGAGTAGTAAACGATAAGCATGATGTATTCCCCGAGATCAAATCTATCAGCCCTAATCCTCCGACTCCGTGAACCCTAGGTGGCAGAATGCCGTGTGCCCCACTCATCGCGCATTTTACGATGAGTGGGATGCCGCGGTCGTTCCCACTTCCGCAATCTCACCCCGGATCCCTTTCACCACAAACATCCGTGATCGAAATCCATTGACCTAAGATTCGCCGGGCGTGACGATAGATAATAGACATCTGATTGGGGCAGTGAAGAGTGCGCCCGTCTTCAAGACGGCCCTCGAAACTTCCCCAAACCGATCTTCAGGGCTCTTTGACAACTTAACTTGAGGCGTTTAGCGGGCGTGACCCTGAGCGTAGTCGAAGGGGTGAGCCCGCTGCCGAAATCCTGAGCGAGCCCGGGCCCCCAGCGCGCCCGCCTTTGGTGCCATGGGGTGGAGGAGCGAATGGATCTCGTAACTCGTTGGTTCTTAAAGACTTTACCAGCAAGTCCTTTAGACTCAAAGACCTGGGCGCGCAATTATCCCCTTGACAAACCGGAACAAAAAGCGTAAGGTTTAGGCATGTTCAGCATAGCCGATACACCACAATTCCAAGACGCTGATAAGGCCCGCACATTCCTAGAAAAACTCCGCTGGCCGAACGGTCCGGTTTGTCCGCATTGCGGGTGCACGACTGCCTACAAACTGGCCGCGAAACCGGGAAGCAAACAGCCAGTCCGGGTCGGAGTCTACAAGTGCAAGGATTGCGAACAGCAATTCACGGTTACGGTGAACACGATTTTCGAGGATAGCCATATTCCTCTTCACAAGTGGCTACTGGCTATCCATCTACTCTGTGCGTCTAAGAAGGGAATGAGCGCCCATCAGCTACACCGGATGCTCCCAGTGACGTACAAGACTGCGTGGTTTATGGCTCATCGTATTCGCTACATGATGAGCCAGCCATCATTTAAGAACAAGAAGAAACTCTTCGGTGTGATCGAAGCAGACGAAACCTACGTCGGCGGCAAGGGTACGAAGATAACGCGAGCCGAAGCCTACGAGAAAAAGCAAAAGGTTTTCGCGCTGGTAAAGCGTGATGGCGATGTGCGCTCTTTTCACGTCGAGCGCGTGACCGCAGACAATCTACAGAGCATCCTACGGGAGAACGCGCATCCGTCCGCAACGATTATGACGGACAGCTTTCCTTCCTACGATGGACTGACAGGTCAATTCGGGGATCATCTTGTAGTCAATCACAGCACCGGGGAATACTCCCGCAAGATCGCAGGCAAGCCGACGATCCACACGAACACGATTGAGGGCGTGTTCTCCCTACTCAAGCGTGGAATCATCGGCACGTATCATCAGGTGGGCAAGCATCACCTGCACAGATACCTCGCAGAATTTGACTTTAGATACAACGCGCGGAAAATCAGCGACACCGACCGCACGTTGCTGGCTCTGAGCCAAGCAGAAGGCAAGAGGCTACAACTCCGGGAATCAGCAAACAGCCCTACTGGCGCATAGGAAAGAGGCAATTAGACCTCTTCCAGCCAGTGGTACCGCTCTCCCGATGGATGTGGCGCAAGCGTCTGCTTGCGAACAAAAAATAAGGCCCGCGCTGATACGCGGGCCGGAATATTTTCGTCACTTCCTATGACGTGGGATCAGTGTATCATAGGAGGCCGCGCGTGCCGACGTACAAAAAAATCACGTTCATCATCGATGGCTACACGCCTGACAGCCTGCCCATTGGTAGGCTCGCAGAGTACATCCGCAACTTCGCCAATTTGGTCGGGCCAGATTCCGAAGTTCGCTTTCAGCGGGTAGGCAAGGGGAGTGCTGCGCTCATCAACCGCGCCCCCCAGGAAATTGTCCCTGAAGTTCGCGCTCGCATCACGGCGGCACGCGAGGGCGACGGGCCGAAGGAAGCAGTAAGTGGATACGTCGGCCTGAAAGGTCTTCTAGCTCAGGAGAAGACTACAGGGAGAATCAAAGTAGAGCGCAGTCGGATCATCGAATTTCCTAAGCCAGTTGCTCCGCAATATGGCCCGGTTGTCGAAGATGGGACACTGGAAGGAATCGTTATTAGGATCGGCGGAAAAGACGAAACTTTTCACATTCTGATCCAAGATGGCGACAATACCTATCCCTGCTATACCACCGACATTGCAAAGGCGAAAGGGCTAAAGCCCTACTTGCTTGAGCGCGATAAACCAGTTCGTGTTTCCGGAAGAGGAAGATGGTGCCGGAACGCGGGGGGCGTGTGGGAGTTAATCCAGTTTAAGATTTTTGAATATGAAGCTCTTAGCAATGACGATCTTCACCAAGTGCTAGAGCGAATGCGCCAGATTCCTGGAAGTGGATGGGACAAAATAGATGATCCCTTGGCCGAACTTGACCGGATCAGAAAGGGATCAAGCAAGATTCAATAGATGGTAGGCTTCGATGCACATTTCGTGATGCTTGCCCTGCGACCAGCGATCCCCGCATCTGTAGATCGCCCCAAGGAGCGCGTAGCGCATCTCTTGCTCCAGTTGCAAGCGGCCAACGAGAAAATTGTAGTGCCCACTCCAGCATTAACAGAGTTCTTAGTTCATGCCGAAGCGGCGGCCCCGCGTTACCTAGATGAACTTCAGAAATCATCGAAATTCAAAATCGAACCCTATGGAGTTAGAGCCGCCGTTGAAGTAGCGGCAGCCATAAAAGCAGGAGTCACTAAGAAAAGTAAGCGTGATGGATCAAGAGATACTTGGGCAAAGGTGAACTTTGATCGACAGATCGCCGGAACCGTAAAGGTTGCAGGGTGCCACACCATCTACTCCGACGACAAGGGAGTTCAGAATTTCGCCAAGAAGCTCGGCCTTAAAGTGGTGAGCCTCGCTCAACTCGATATTCCACCGAGTAAATTTCCGCTAATCGACAAAATGGAAGAATTGAATGCCGAAAAAGAAAAAGAGACAACGCGAGCCGCTGAAAATCCCGTTGGACTTCAAGCAGACAGTGCTGGCCGCACTGGAGACCAAACCGGAAGCAAGGAAGCAGTACCGGAAAAACCAAAGCCCGCCAAAGAAGGCGGGCTAGGTGAGGGCGGTCCTTAAACTTGATGGCTGGCCCAGTGGGAGTCGAACCCACAAATCTGCCGTGACGTAAACCGCCCTAACTTGAAACAGGGCAGCGTTTTGCCGTTAAACTACAGGCCAGTGTTTATAGACTAGCACTTTTTACATGGTTTGTCAAAGGGATAATCCCGCCTGGGCGAGTCTTCCTCCTAAGTCTTTGATTCCAAAAGACCGGGAGAGGGGGGCGAAGAGGAGTACCCCTTGCGAAGCACTTTCGCCCTCTGCGCATGTGCGAACCGTAAGCTTTCGGGCGGTGTCGACACGCGGACAGGAGTGTCCGCGCTACACGTTCTCAGCGTGGCTGGAGACAACTAACAGGCTCACCGCAAGGCTAGCTTTTCAGAGCCGCCGGACCGTCTGCCCTTCGCCCAAGGCTGCCAGAAGTTCTCGTGCCGTTTTTCCGAGCACGGGATGGCGCGCTTCGGGAGCAATCTCTACCAGCGGTTCCAACACAAACCGCCGCAGGTGCATGGAGGGATGCGGAATTTTCAAGCCTTGTTCGTCGACCACCGAATCCCCAAACAGCACCACGTCGATATCAATCTTGCGCGCGCCTTTGTCGCGCAGTCGGATGCGTCCCATCGCGGCTTCGATCTGCAACGCAAGCTGGAGCAGTTCTCTCGGCGACTTGCCGGTTTCAATCGCCACCACGCAGTTCAGAAACCAGGGCTGGTCGTGGACCACCATCGGCTGGGTCTCATACAATGCGGAAACCGCCACCAGCCGTCCGGCAACTTCCAATTGTGCGACGGCTGCGCGCAGGGTGGCCGCACGATCTCCCAGGTTCGATCCCAACGACAGATACGCAGTTTCGCTCACCCCACCAGTTTAAGTGAAAGGCGCAAGAATCCAGAAATCTGACGGAACGGGCAGAATCCTAAGTTCATCCCCATCCTAAGGACACGACGTTACCCAAAGGTCTGAAGTCGCCGACGGTTGAATTCTTGCCCTTGGGTGACGGAGGCACGCTTTTCGTCCAGTACCAAGGTCACTTTCTTCGGTCCCTGGGTACCGCTAGTATCGAAAGAGTCATGAATCTGGACTCTCTTCTCATCAGTGGGGATGCCGCTTTACTTGGCGTGCTGCGTCCGGCACTGGAGAATATCTCGGTCGATGTCGAGGTTTGCGCCGAGGCCAAGCCCGGAAACGAACTGCTGGTGAAGCGCAAGTACGATGCAATCATCATCGACTGCGACGATCTGCCTGACGGCGTTGATTTGCTGCGTGGCGTCCGTCATACGCAAAGCAATGCGCGGTCGGTAGCCTTTGCCGTGGTGAATGGGAAGACGACTACCCAGGAGGCGTTTCAGTCCGGAGCCAACTTCGTTCTGCAGAAGCCGCTCACGCCGCTGCACGCCACCCGCTGTCTGAATGCAGCGCTCAATTTCATGGTGCGGGAACAGCGCCGCTACTATCGGCATCCGGTGGAGATCCCGTTGCGGATCGCTCTGGCGGACAAGCACGAACTGACCGCCACGACGACCAATGTGAGTGAGGGAGGCATGGCCATCCGCCTCATCGGCAAGTTGCTCCAGGGTGCGCAGGCGCAGCTTCGCTTCACGCTTCCCGGCGCCAACATTTCGCTCGAACTAAAAGGCCAAGTCGCCTGGGCGGACGGGACCGGCCATGCCGGTATCCGCTTCGTTGAGGTTCCGCAGAGTTCGCAGTATCAGCTTGAAAAATGGCTGACCGACTGCTTGCGGGGAGAACTGCCGGAGCGGCTACACGGCAACCTGACGCCTCGCTGACCGATCGCTCGGCCTGGCCAGTTCGCGTTTGCGGTAAAACCCACCCACCCGGCATCCAGCTTGTAACTTGCGCCCTGCTCCGGCTGTGGCACTGTAGAGACGCGGCTTGGCCGCGTCTTAGCCGAACTCATGATCACACTCGAAGAAAGAATCGCGAAAACGCAGCGCTTGCTGCGCCGCCTGGAAGAAGACCAGCCCTATTTGCAGGTGCGCTTGTCCGCACTCGGGGCCGAGCACCGGCGGAGCGTCCATGCTTTTGCCGGGCGCATCCGCGCCGAAGCCGAAGCCGAACTGGCGCGGCTGCTGGCTGAACGCGCGGCGCTCGTTGCCTAGCAGGCTGCCAGAAAACTCATCGCGAGCGCAAGAAGCATACCTCGGGCGCTAAAGCGCGGACACATTTTCAACGCTTAACGGCACGACTGAAGTCGTGCCCTTCCCAAAACCTGCTTGAAATAAAGTATTTCCGCAGCCTGTGAAGTCGTGCCCTTCCCAAGACCTGCTTGAAATAAAGTATTTCCGCAGCCTGTGAAGTCGTACCCTTCCCAAAACCAAAATGATCCAGAGTTGTTCGGCAGTCTGAGACAGGGCAAGCCCCGTCTCTACACGAGTTTTTTCCGCGGCCTGTGAAGTCGTGCCCTTCCCAAGACCTGCTTGAACTGGGGTCCTTCCGCGGCCTGCTAGACGCTAAGACTCATTGCTGATGCGAGCGCTGGCGTTGCCGGTTCCTCTTCGAGCGCGGTTTCTTCCCAATACGACCGGTCGCGTAAAATGCGCGACACCAGCGCGGTGTGCATGGCGTGGCCGGCGCGGTCGGCTACCACCGAACCCAGTATCTGTTTCCCGATCAGCGCCAGATCTCCGATCAGGTCCAGGACTTTGTGGCGCACGAACTCGTCGGGAAAACGCAACGGCGGGTTCAGCACTTCGTCGCGGTTCAGCACGATGGCATTGTCGGTCGACGCTCCACGGATCAGTCCCTGCTGCCGCATGGCGTCGGCTTCATGCAGAAATCCGAAAGTGCGCGCCGGCGCAATCTCGTTCAGATAGCTGCCATTCGTCAGGCGCACGCAGAAACTTTGCTTGCCGATGAGCGGATGAGGGAAGTTGATGGAATACGAAACCGAATAGGCGTCGGCCGGATACACGGCAATGAATTTATCGCCCTCGCGCAACTCGATCTCGCGCACGATCCGAAGATAAGTGCGCGCTTTGCGCTGTTGCCGAATGCCGGCTCTTTGGATCATTTCGACAAATGGACGAGCGCTGCCGTCGAGAATCGGCAACTCGAGGTTGTCCAGTTCGACGATGGCATTGTCGATGCCGACGCCGGTAAATGCCGAGAGCAGGTGCTCGGTGGTGGAGATGAGCACGCCCTTCTTCATCAAGCTGGTGGCGTAGCTGACGCGAGCCACGTTGCGTCCGCTGGCCTCGATCGGGAAGCCGTCGAGGTCGGTGCGGTGGAAGACGATTCCCGTTCCGGCAGGCGCGGGCAGAATCCGCAGGCTGACCGGAGCGCCGCTGTGGAGACCTACTCCTGTGCAGGTCACCGCGGCACGAATTGTTTGCTCATGTGTCAACGGGGGATTGCGTAAGTCTTTTGCTATGTATCAGCTTACAGCGACGTGCAGACTTCTGTATGTGGCAAAACAGCCACACTTCGTGGCTCGTTCCACTATGGGAATGGCTAAGTTGTTCAGACCGTTATGGATGTTGGGGGTATTCAGGGAGGAAACAGCCCGAGTTCCCCCAGGTTTTGGATGCGACTTTCCGAATATACGTATGAAGTACGGTGACCTAGCTATTCTGATGTGCGGGCACGTCCGCTATGTCCGGCTATCCACACCTTCATCCGATTGGGCTTTCATGTAGGTGCGCAAGATGGCGTTAATGCGGGTCTGGTAGCCGCTGCCCTTCTTCTTGAGCCACTCCACAACATCATGGTCAACCCGGATCGTCAGCCGGTCCTTTGGCTCCGGCAGGGTGAGCTTGGCTGTCTTCCAAAACGATTCATCCAGCTTGGGGATATCGGAGTAGTCGATGTCCTCATCACGCATTTCGCGCAAGCGTCTAAAGTCAGTCTTGCCCTTGGCCCGCGCTCTTGAGCCGGCTTTTGAACTCTTGCCTTTCACTGCGATGTGCCCTCCTTGCCGAGATGATTCGCCGTCGTTTGCCGCGGATCGCATAGACCACTACGATCTCAATGTCCTGCATAAGTCCAATAGTGAATATGCGTTCTTCGCCATGTCGGCGATCAATCCTCTCGAACACTGGCCCGTCAAGTACTCGTTTGGCATCTCGAAAATCGATGTGGTGTTTCGCAAGGTTCGCCAGTCGCTTGCTTTCATCCCACTCGAAAAGCATCTCTGCGCCTTAGTTTCAACGGCATCCATTTGTATGTACATTATGTACACACGATTGCAGATTGTCAAGGTTCTTCATCGTCGCGGTAGTGTGCGCCGTGCCGCATCAACCCGGATTCTTACCGTTTCTTCCGCGGCGCTTCCGGGTCGTAGGACACTGCCGCTTCGAACATCGAATCGGGAAGCTTCAGGTTGTAGCTGGCGGTGGTGACGAATCGTTGTTGCGACGTCTCCCCGTTGAAATAACGGGTGATGGAGTGGGGGGTCCAGATTCCCTGCACCAGTTTGTAACTGTCGTAAACCTCGTCTTCCACGTTCTTCTGCTTGTCCTTCGGATCGCGCCACGAATAACTGATCTTGACCGGATAGTGCGTGTTCTGGTCCAGGTAAACGCTCACCGAATCGTTCTGTCTGTTGAGCAGCGTGATGCCTTCGGTTTCCTTGCCCTCCACTACTGCTGGACCGTCGTAAAACAGGGCCACGTCCGGATCGCGGATCCACTTGCGGAATATGTATTCGATGGAATGTTGCCGGCGTCGAAGATAGTTCTCCAAATCTAGCTTGTCCTGCGCCGCGGTTCCCTTGTAGGTGGTCTCGTATCCTTTATCGCCGTTGTGAATCAGGACAAGGTCGAACTTGTTCTTGACCTTGATGTGGCCGACGTCGATCGTTCCCGGCAGTATGTGAATGTCCTTGATGTGGATGACTTCGAAACGGTCTTTGTCCGGATACTCAATGTAGTAGTTGTAGGGAATTCCGGTGCTCTCGGTGCGTCCGTGATAGAGCGGATAGTAGCGGCCGGTCTCTTCCTTATCTTGATACGTGAGATACCAATCGCCGCCCAGGGTCTCGATCGTCTGATCGAGCACGGCGCGCGCTTTGCGGGCGTTGTCGGAGTCGTTCAGTTTGACGGGCGCGGAGGGCTGGCCCGTCAGCGGAGCCCGCGGGGGCGGCGCTTGCCCAGCCTGAGCGAACGCCAGTCCTGACAGCAGCAAAATGGAAAAAGAGCGATGCATAACTATCTCGTTAGAAGCGGTCCAGTTGATTTTAGCTGTCCACAAAACGCATCGCGATCGGGTGGAGCGGACACTCCTGTCCGCTTGCCGTTGCTTTTGCTTTCTGCCGTTGCCTCTTCTCTGGTGCACACTTCTCGCGGACAGGAGTGTCCGCGCCACACTTTCCCTACCCCACGAGCACCGCGCCGCCGTTCACGTTGAAAACTTCGCCCGTGATGAATCCGGCATAAGGCGTGCACAGGAACAGAATCGGCCCAGCGATTTCCTCCGGCGTTCCCACGCGTCCCATCGGAATGGTGCGAAAAACCTTTTCGCGCGTTGGCGGATCGTTCAGCGCCGCCGCCGCCATATCTGTATCCACCCACCCCGGGGCCACGCAGTTGACATGAATGCCGTCGCGCGCCAATTCCGTCGACAGCCCTTTCACCATGCTGATCAGCGCGCCTTTGGAGGCCGCATAGTCGCAGTGAAAAGCTTCGCCGCGCTGCCCGGCTGTCGAACTGACCAGCACGATGTGGCCGCCGCTTGGCTTCTTCGTCTTCATTTGTGCGACCGAATGCTTGACGAGCGAGAACACGCTGTCGAGATTCACGGCAATCGTGCGATGCCATTGTTCGTCGGACATGCGCTCAACCGGCGCATCCTCGGGCGGCCAGATGCCGTGATTCGCGACCAGAATATCGAGACGCCCGAAAGCCGCGATCGCAGACGATACCAGTTGCTGCGCCGCCTTCGTGGTCGAAAGATCGGCTTGCACCACGCGGCAGTTTTCCGCGCCGCATTCGCGCGCCAGAGCCTCGGCCTTTGCCTTCGCCTCTTGATAATTGAAGATAACTTTCGCGCCAGCGGCCACGAACATCCGGACCGTCGCCGCGCCAATTCCGCGCGATCCGCCAGTGATCAGAGCAACTTTGGAATTGAGAGTCAGATTCATAGTTGAGACAAGTTTATACGAGGATGAAGAGGCTCAGTGTGACGGGGACGTGCGGCTGCAATAGCGCTTCGCGCCCTCCCCCGAAAAACCAAGGGCGGCCATCGGGCCGCCCCATGAGAACCGGGAACCGAGAACTGTTCTTTAGGCCGTTGCCGGGCGCTCTCCACCTTTGGCGGGAGCCCGTTCCGGCTTGATCACCTGCTGCACGCCGTCATCGCTCTTCGACGGCAGCGGCTTGATCGGCGGCAGGTCCTGCCCGTCGACCAGCAACTTGATCTCGACGGCGTCCAGCACTTCGCGTTCGATCAGCGCCTTGGCGATCCGGACCAGCGTTTCACGATTCTCCGAGAGTATCCCCTTTGCTGTCGCGTAGCCCGTGCTCACCATCTTCCTGACTTCTTCGTCAATCTGGATGGCGGTGGCTTCGCTGTAGTCGCGGTGTTGCGAGATCTCGCGTCCCAGAAAAATCTGCTCTTCTTTTTTGCCGAAGGTCACCGGCCCCAGGTCGCTCATGCCCCACTCGCAAACCATCTTGCGCGCCAGTTCCGTGGCCCGCTCAATGTCGTTACCCGCGCCGGTCGACATCTGGTTCAGGAAAATCTCTTCCGCGATACGCCCGCCCATCAGGATGGCGATCTGCGTGTCGAGATAGTTCTTGTAGTAGTTGTGGCGATCGTCCACCGGCAACTGCATGGTCAAACCGAGGGCCATTCCGCGCGGAATGATGGTCACCTTGTGCACCGGATCGGAGTGCGGCAGCATGGCGGCCACCAGCGCGTGTCCGGCCTCGTGGTAGGCGGTGTTCTTCTTCTCCTCGTCGGAGAGCAGAAGCGACTTGCGCTCCACGCCCATCAGCACTTTGTCCTTGGCCAGCTCAAAGTCATACATGAGCACGGCTTTGCGATTCGGACGTGCCGCCGCCAGCGCCGCTTCGTTGACCATGTTGGCCAGATCGGCACCGGAAAATCCCGGCGTGCCGCGCGCCAGAACCGACAAATCAACGTCGTCGGCGAGAGGAATCTTGCGGGTGTGGACGCGCAGAATTTCTTCGCGTCCGCGAACATCGGGACGATTCACCACCACGCGCCGGTCGAAACGCCCGGGCCGGAGCAGCGCGGGATCAAGCACATCGGGACGATTCGTCGCCGCCATCAGGATCACGCCGTCGTTCGATTCAAAGCCGTCCATCTCGACCAGCAGTTGATTCAAAGTCTGCTCGCGTTCGTCGTGTCCGCCGCCGAGGCCAGCGCCGCGGTGACGTCCGACGGCGTCAATTTCGTCGATGAAGATGATGCAGGGAGCGTTCTTCTTGCCCTGCTCGAACAGGTCGCGCACGCGGCTTGCACCGACGCCGACGAACATCTCGACAAAGTCCGAGCCGGAGATGGAGAAGAAGGGAACATTCGCTTCGCCCGCGACCGCGCGCGCCAGCAAAGTCTTGCCTGTTCCAGGAGGTCCAACCAGCAACACGCCTTTGGGAATGCGTCCGCCAAGCTTCTGGAACTTCTGCGCCTCGCGCAGGAATTCGATGATTTCGCGAAGTTCTTCCTTCGCCTCATCCACGCCGGCCACGTCTTTAAACGTGATCTTTTTCTGCTGCATGGAGAGCAGCCGCGCCCGGCTCTTGCCGAACGACAGCGCCTTGTTTCCGCCGGTCTGCATCTGCCGGATCATGAAGAACCAGAGCGCGCCCAGCAGCACGAGGGGCAGCAGATTCAGAATCCAGCTCGGCCAGGTGCCGTTGCTGATGTCCTTGAAGCTGTACGGAACGCCCTTGTCCGTCAGCTTCTTGTACATTTCCGGATAGCTCCCCGGCGGCACAGTGGTATGGAACGGTGCGTCGGGGCTCTTAAACTTGCCCTTCGCTTCCTGGCCGATGAACATCACGTCGTGGATGTTGCCCTGGTCCACGTCGGCCATGAATTCAGAGAAGCCAATTTCTTTTTCTTTCTGGGCATTGGTACCGGTTTTCACCACCTGCCAGAGCAGGAAGGCCGAGACCACAATCACCGCCCAGAAAAGCACTGTTTTGATCGTCGAATTCACCTAAAACTCCTCGGAGTGCGGCCCCATCCTCGCCAAAAGAAAGTCGCCGCTACAGGTCATATTAGATGCCGGAGGCGGGAATTTGACTGAGGAAAGACTACCCCTCTTGCATTTTAGACCTTTTCCAAAGAGAACGGGGGATTGGGGAAGGTAACAGAAGTCACGGGCCAAAGCGGGGATTGGATTCCCGAGGGGGCGTTGAAGCTGACGGTCCCTCTCCCATCGAACGCTTCCTTTGCATCTGGCGGATCATGAAAAACCACAACGCTGCCAGAAGAATCAGAGGAGCCAGATTGAGGATCCAGTTCGGCCAACTCTGTTCGGTCCCCTCCTTGAACCAGATTTCTACGCCATGTTGCTGAAGAGCGTCGATCATTGCCGCCTGGTTTGATGGCGCAATAACGCGAAAATTGCCGCCCTTGGCGTCGGACCCACGAACCACACTCCCCGCGATTGTGACTTTGCTGACTTGACCGTTCGCAACCCTTGCCAAAAACTCGGTATAACTTATCTCAGGAACAGCCTGAGCGGTACCGCCGGCCCTCACAACCTGCCAGAGCAGGAAGGCGGAGACAACGATTACCAGCCAGAAGAGAGCTGTTCTTGCTGTATTCATCTCGACACCGCTCTATGTCGTCGCCGCCAGATAGGGCAAGTTGCGCCCAGTCTGCTCCGGACTCCCCAATCCATAACCGCAAAGAAAAGCGTCATCCACCAGGAATCCGAAATAATCCGGCTGCAGTGGCACCCTGCGCGCCGACTGGCGATCCAACAGCGTAACCAGCTTCACCGAGGCCGCGCCCCGCCCGCGCAGGTCGTTCATCAGGAATTCGCTGGTCACCCCCGAGTGCACCAAGCCCTCGACGAGCAGCACATGCTTGCCTGCAATCGCCAGTTCGTGGCTAAAAAAAATCTCCAGCACCACCGATTCACCCTGCTGGGTCTGCTTGTATTTCGGTTTGATAAAGGCGCAGACGATGGGCACGTCGACCGCCCGCACCAAGTCGGCCATGAACAGGAAGCTATTTTCGAGAATCCCCAGCGCGACCACGGTCTGGCCGCGATAGTCGTCGGAAATCTGCCGTCCTAGTTCGCGGACTCTTTTCTGAATTTGGTCGGCCGAGATCACCTGGCGTAACCCATTCGGCGAAATAGTCATAGCGGAAGCGGTGCCTCCATTAGCTCTCAGCCATCAGCTATCAGCTGTCAGTAGAATCTTGCATTGCTGACGGCTGATAGCTGACGGCTGACGGCAATGTTACATCATGCCCGCGATCTCCCGAATCCAAATTGCTTTCGCAGCCCCCGCCGGCGCGCGAAAGGCTGCCGGAACCGCAAATCCCCGCATCCAGACGAGCCCGCAGCCTGCGGCGACCGCGACCGGCCAGAGCTTTTTCTCCGCTCCAGTCGCATGGCGCTCGGTCAGCAGTTCCTTCACTTTCTTTGCCGCCGCGGTATGCGCCGGCCAGTAACGATCTCCCGCCCGCCAGTTGCGGATCAGCACTTCCTTCGGCATGCGCTCCAGATCCAGCAACTGCCCACGCCCATCCTCCGGAACGCTAGCCGCATCCACCACGTGGGCTTCGATGCACGCGCCCAGTTCAGGAATTTTCACCGCGCCCGGCACGGCTAAAGCGTACTCATAATCGGCTGCTTGTCGATGCCCCGCTTCCCGCCGGACGCCGAAAGGCTTCGATTCCAACAAGAGGTCCAAACGGCCACGTCGAAGAAACCCTTCTGGCAGCTCCGTTTTCTTGCCCGCCGGACCGTGCGCCAATTCCAGCGCCTCCTCAATCAGCCGGAACGAGATACTCAAATCGCGAGCATTCGCTTGCAGCCATCCGCGCAGCAGGCGGCGCTGCGCCGCCAACGGAAGCGCCAGCAACTGTCCCACCTGTAGAGACGCGGCTGGCCGCGTCTCAGGCGCCGCACCAGTGATGGGGGACTTAGAGGCGGCGAGTAGAATCGGCATTCGCGCCGCAGCCCCTGAAGGGGCATTTGATTTCGAAGAACTTGCGGTATCGCTAAAGCGATACCCTGATACGAAGCCAGCTTTTTCTGTAGCCTGTTCAGCCACCGAGGACGACTGCGGCGCGATCTCCGGATGCCCGCGCTGCCAGTGCTCCTCCTCGGCGCGCGCGATTTCCGCCAGCTCCCCCATGTGCTCAATCGCGGCTTCGCCAAATTCTTCCGCAATCAGCGGCAGCAGCCGGTGCCGCACGCGATTGCGGAGAAAAGCAATATCCCGATTCGACGCGTCTTCCCGCCAGGCCTGCCCGCAATCGCGCAAAAACTCCGTCAGCGCGGAGCGCCGGAAGCCGAGCAGCGGCCGTACCACTTCTCCAAACGTCTGTCCCCGTTCCTCGAACACAAGCTGCGGATGGATGCCCGATAGCCCCCGAATGCCAGTCCCGCGAAAAATGCGCAGCAGCACCGTCTCCGCCTGATCGTCGAGCGTGTGCGCGGTGGCAATCTTCGCCACGCGGCCCGCGCGCGCGAGTTGGCGGAAAAAACCGTAGCGCAGTTCACGCGCGGCCGCCTCGATGCCGGAACCGCTTTCGGAACGAAGACTCCGGTCAACCGGCCCTTCGCAGACATGCAGGTCCAGCCCGTGCTGCCGCGCCAACTCCGCGACAAACCGTTCGTCCTCGTCCGACTCGTCTCCGCGCAGCTTGTGGTTGACATGCGCAACCGACAGCACGATCCCCAACTCTGCGCGCAACTGCAGCAGCAGGCGGAGCAGCGCGACGGAATCCGCTCCACCGGAAACCGCCGCCGCCACGCGGTCTCCCGCGTGAATCGACTCCTGCTTTCGAATTGCCTTTAACAGCTGCTCGGCCAGCTCGTGCACGGAGAAATGGTACAGCAGTTGCCAGTTCCCAGTTGCCAGCAAACCCCTGCCGCTGGCAACTGGGTACTGGCTCCTGCTATGCTATTCCGCAAATGTGGGGGGCTTACCGCTGGTCTGCCAGATTTCTGTTGTTGGTTATGCTCGCCCCGGTCTTCGGGCCGATGGCGATGCCCTGCGCTGCCCTGCCGCAAGCGATGCACTGCATGCGCCAGCCGCTGTCCGTGCACCCGGCGCGGCCCGCGATGCATTGCCATCATGCGATGGCGCCGTCGAGCCCGCCCCAGCCCGAATCCTCACAAGGCGAATCATCCGAAATCTCGTTTCACGCGGCCGACAGCTGCTGTCAGAACCATTGCTGTTGCGGCGCGACCACCTCCGAGTGGGCGCGGCTCGCGTCTGGCTCGCTTTCTTTTCTTAATCTCCTGATCGAATCCGCGCCTCCGACTCAAAGCGCGGTCCTGCACTCCAGCGGTATTTCCAGACAGGATTCCGCCCGTGCTCCTCCTCGCAGCTAGCTATTTGCCGAAACTTTGAGAATTGGCAACCCTGGCCAGGAGCGCAGGGGTACGCTCATTTCCAGCCCCGAAAGAGTGGTCTGATTTCGCGTACTTGCGGAATCGCTGTGGCGACGCCCGATCCGAAACCGGAATAGTTTCGCTGCGCGAGAAGGTATGCGACAGGCCGACTTCTCTGAACTTGCACTCTTAAGCGCGGAGAGGGATCGACATTTCATAAGGGAAAAAGACATGACTCGCTTCAAGCTGCTCGCATTTGCCGCCTTGTTCTTGATGGCTCCCGCCGCGTTCGCGAGCATTTACGGCGCGATTCGCGGCGTGGTGCACGACCCGCAGCATCGTCCCATTCCAGACGCCATGGTGATGCTCAAAGCGAAATCGTCGGATTGGTCGAAGAGCGTCACCACCGGCGCCACCGGCGAATTCCAGTTCAACGCCGTGCCGCTCGGCGATTATTCGGTCAGCGTCGCCAGTCAGGGCTTCGCGCAGATTTCACAGGATGTCACGGTCATCTCGGGATCTGTGCCGGTCGTGCACTTTCAATTGCAGGTGGCGTCGGCGAATGAAAAAGTCACCGTCTCGGGCTCGCCCGCGGTGGTCGCCACCGACAGCTTCACTCCCACCACCCTCGTCAGCCGCCTGGACATCGAGCGCACCCCCGGCGCCGACCGCACCAACAGCATGGCCATGATCACCGACTACGTTCCCGGAGCCTACGTCACCCACGACATGCTTCACATGCGCGGTGGCCACCAAACTACCTGGCTCCTGGACGGCATTCCCATCGTCAACACCGCGATCGCGCAAAATCTCGGCGCCCAGTTCGATCCCAAAGACATGGATTACGTCGAGGTCGATCGCGGCAGCTACGGAGCCGAATTCGGCGACCGCACCTATGGCGTCTTCAACGTCGTGCCCCGCACCGGTTTCGAGCGCAACAACCAAGCCGAACTCGTCGTCAGCGCCGGCAACTTCTATCAGACCAACGACGCCCTCAGCTTCGGCAGCCACACCGAGCGCTTCGCCTACTACGCCAGCGTCAATGGTAACCGCAGCAATCTCGGCCTGCAGCCGCCGGTTGCCCAGGTGGTCCACGATGCGGTCAACGGCGTCGGAGGTTTCGGATCGTTCATCTATAACCTCGATCCCTCCAACCAGCTTCGCTTGGTCACGTCGCTGCGCCGCGACTATTTTCAGATTCCTTACGATCCGAATCCCAACGACTTCGAAAACTCAAACCCTGCCGGTTACGCCAGCATCGGACTCCGCGATGGCCAACACGAGACCGATGCCGGTGTCCTATTCACTTGGGTCCACACGTTCAACTCGCACCTCATGGCGACGGTTTCACCGTTTTACCATTACAACAGCGGAGACTACGAAAGTAATCCCAACGACGTCCCGGTCGCCAGCACCGAAAGCCGCAGTTCCGCCTACGTCGGAGGTCAAGCCAACTTCGCCGCCAACTACAAGAAGAACGACTTGCAAGTTGGATTCCTCAGCTTCCACCAGAGCGACAACCAGTTTTTTGGAGCTGTCTTCAATCCGCTCGCCTATCCTCCGCCCCAAACGGTGCCCCCGCCCATCGCGGATTCCGAAAGCCCGACCGCCAATCTCGAGACCTTTTACATTGACGACAAATTCAAACCCTTTTCCTGGCTGACGCTCTCCGCCGGCATGCGCCCCACGCGCTTCGCCGAAGGCAACTTTGCGGCCGGTTTCGCGCCGCCAATCTCCGAGTCCGCCATCAGCCCGCGTTTCGGCGCCACTCTCACCGTCCCTAAACTAAATTGGACATTCCGCGCCTTCTACGGACATTACTATCAAGCGCCACCTATCGAGACCGTTTCTGGTCCGGCCCTCATCAACTACACCGGACAGCAGGGCTTCAGCTTCATCTCGCTCCACGGTGAGCGCGACGAAGAGCATCAGTTCGGCGTCACCATCCCCTACCGCGGATGGGTGCTCGACGCCGATACCTTCAAAACCAACGTCGGGAATTTTCTCGACCACAACAATATCGGAGCCTCCAACATCTTCTTCCCCATCACCGTTTCCCAAGCCGTAATTCGCGCATGGGAACTTACGCTGCGCTCTCCCCGCATCGCCCACCGTGGCCAGCTTCACCTCGCCTACTCCAACCAGATCGCCGAGGGAAGCAACGTCATCACCGGAGGCCTTACCGTTACTGGCCCACCCCCTCCGTTCCAACTCGGCGCGCTCGACCACGACCAGCGCAACACGCTCAACGTGGGCGGCGACGTCACCCTTCCCTGGCGCTCCTACGCCTCCACCAACGTCTATTACGGCTCCGGCTTCAGCAACGGACAAAACGGTGTTACCGGCTGGCCTTACCAGGGCGATTATCTGCCCGGCCACACCACGTTCGATCTCTCTTTGGGGAAAGATTTCGGCGAACGCTTCAGCGCTTCGCTGACCGCCCTCAACGTTACCGACCACCGCGTGATCTACGACAGCAGCCTGACCTTCGGCGGCTTTCACTGGAACCTGCCCCGCGAAGTTTATGTCCAGGTGCGGTTCCGGTTCCATTACTGAGGAGCGGCTCGGCCGAGACCTGACGGCTGCCCGCCCATCCGCATCAAACTAGTCAGACCCGCGAGATTCGTTTGACGCTGTTCCGGTACGCTCCGTATAATTTAGAGCGTCCACACCCTGATCACCACGCGGGCGGTTTCTGCGTGAACAGAACCGGGCGGCGTACGTGCTTTGTGCGCTCGCGGTGCCGGTTTCAAGTCTCAGGTCTGATGACTGATAGGCTCGGGCTTGCGATCGGCTTCGCTGAGCCCAGCGGGCTGGAAGCATCCAGCATTCCTAAAAATCCGAAGGAGTTCAAAGGATCCAATGATTAAGAAGTTTGCGCGCGTCACTGTTGCTGCAGTATTCGGCCTCTCGCTGTTCGCTCTGGCCCAAACCACACCGTCGGCTGGCACATCCGCAGCCGCCACGCCCGACGCGCCCTCGGCTGCTGCTGCGGCGAAGAATACCGGTACCAAAGTCGGCACCATCAACATCGAACAGGCGATCTTCGCCTCCAATGAAGGCCGGCGCGATTTCGAGGCGCTCAGTAAGAAATTTGAACCCAAGCAGAACGAATTGAAGGGTCTGGCCGACGAAATCGACAGCCTCAAGAAGCAGCTCAGTGCCCAGCAGGATAAGTTGAACGAGGAATCGCGCGACAAGCTGGTCAAGCAGATCGAGACCAAGCAGAAGAGCTTCGATCGCGCGACCCAGGACGCACAGGAAGATTTCCAGGGCCAGCAGGGCGAGATCGGGAATAAAATCCTGACCAAAATGGCGCCCCTGCTTCAGAAATATGTGGTCGACAACGGTTTCGGCCTCCTGCTGGACACTTCTCAACCTTGGCCGCGGGGTCCGGTGATTGTGTCTGGACCGGCGATGGACATCACCCAGGCGATCGTGGAAGCCTACAACGCGCAGTCCGGCGTGGCCGCGCCCGCCGCGGGCAGCACGGCTACGAAGCCCGTCCCTAAAGCAACGGCGCCCGCTAAACCCGCTGCGCCCAAGAGCACTCCGCCGAAACAGTAGCGACACCGCTCGGGGAGTTTTAGTTCCAGGTTATTTCTTGAAGACCGCGTGCAGACGCGGTCTTTTTTCGTTGGGTTGTTCTTCTTGTGGAGCGCGGGCGCTCCCACCGGCCAAGACGAGCCTCGCGCCAATCACACGCCGCGGGATCAAGTTGTGGGCCGCAGGTGTCTGTAGTGGTAACGGGCCCGTTCCGGAGGAACACGATATGTTCACCACACTCGAAAGCACCTGGGACCAGTCTGCCCGTCGGGGACGAGCTACACTTGCCTCCTTCACGATTCAGGCTCTAAGCCTGAGTCTGCTGAGCGCAGTCTCAATGCTCTGGGTTGAGCGGCCGCCGCAGGTGCGTTGGCTGCAAATCCCGGCGACCACAACATTCTCACCGGCCGAACCCGCGCCGCCCAAACCAGCTGCGCACCAGCACGTTACGGCCGCCACCGTCAGCAACCTGTTTCATGGAAAGGTGATTACGCCTCAGTTCATCCCGTTGCACGCCGCGCAAATCGACGATTCGAAGCTGGGCCCACCCGCACCGAACCTGCCCGACATCGAGTTTCGATCGGGTCGCGGATCGCGCGATGGCGTGCCCTATGGCCTGGGAGACAATATGCCGGCCGAGATGCCGGCCCATCCAACGGTGGTAAAACCGCTGGTTCTGTCGAACCTTGGGGAGGGCAGCCTCTTGCGGCGCGTGCAGCCGACATATCCCGTCCTCGCCCGGCAGGCACGGATTCAGGGCCCGGTCGAGTTGCAGGCGATCATCAGCAAGACGGGGACGATTGAGCATCTGGTCGTGGTCCGCGGACATCCGATGCTGGCCGCAGCCGCGTTGGAAGCCGTCCGGCAATGGCGTTATCGCCCGTATCTCCTGAATCACGAGCCGATTGAAGTGGAGACGGAGATTACCGTGAACTTCGTGCTGTCGGGGAACTGATCATGCCGTAAATATCGCCAGCGAAACAGATGGTTACCATCGGCAGTCAGCATAGTGCGGTGCGCTCGTTATAATCGGCTAAGTGAACGCACCGCGTACCAACTTGTCGCAAATACCCGACCGGCGGTCGCTGATTCTCGACGGCCGAACCTGGGCGGAAATTTCTCTCGGCGCGCTCGGAGAAAATCTCCGCGCCGTACAACAACACGTGGGCACAGGCGTAACCATTTGTGCGGTGGTCAAGGCCGATGGTTACGGCCACGGAGCCGTTGAATGCGCCCTCGCGCTTGAAGCCGAAGGCGTGCCCTGGCTCGGTGTCACCGACGCCGCGGAAGGTCGCGCCCTGCGCGGCGCCGGCATCTGGACCCGCATCCTCCTCATGACCGGCATCTGGAAAGGCGAAGAGGACGGCATCGTCTCCCACAATCTCACGCCCACGGTTTGGGAAACCTGGCACATCGAACGCCTGGAAAAGGCTGCGAAGAAGCAGCAAGTCAACCTTCCCGTGCACTTGAAAGTCGACACGGGCATGAACCGCCTTGGCGCCAAGGTCGAAGGCTTGCCGCGACTCTGCGAAAAGCTCGCGGTCTCGGAACACCTGCACCTCGAGGGCGTGAGCACGCATTTCGCGTCGGCCGAAGTGCTCGATGCGGAAGACACTCCCCGCCAAACCAAGCGATTCGAACAAGCCCTCGCCAAACTTGCCGAGTACGACTTGCATCCTCCGCTCGTGCACATGGGCAACTCTGCCGCCGTGAGCGCTCGTCCCGAAACCTGGAAGACCATGGTGCGTCCGGGAATTCTTCTCTACGGGTACTCGCTTCCCATCTTGCGTGGTGGCGAAATTGTCGACGGGTCCTTGCTTCCACTTGTTCCCGTGCTCACCTGGAAGACGCGCGTTCTCACCGTGAAGGATGTTTCCGCCGGAGAAGCAGTTGGCTACGCGAGCAGCTACGTCACCCGCAAGAGCACCCGCATCGCCGTGCTGCCGGTGGGTTATGCGGACGGCTATCCACGCCTGCTCTCCGATCGCGCCCGCGTGATCGTTCGCGGCGAGTACGCACCAGTGGTCGGTCGAGTCTCGATGGACCTCACGACCGTCGATGTCGGCCATATTCCCGGCATTGCCGTGGGAGATGAAGTGATCCTGATCGGCGCCCACAACGGCAGACGTGTCGATGCCGTCGAACTGGCTCGCCTGTGTGAGAGCGTTCCGTATGAAATCCTGTGCGGCATCTCGCAGCGAGTCCCGAGAGTGTACATCTGAGCCGTCAGCACTCAGGACTCAGCGAGCGGCGTTCGTACCAGCAGGCTTCGTATTAGGGTATCGCTTCAGCGATATCGTAAGTCCTTCGAGAGAAGGTGTCCCTTGAGGGGCTGGGCACCGGGAAACTACTGAATGCTGGGTGCTGACCGCTGAGTGCTGAATTCTGCCGTTGAACTGACCCCAGTCGCCAATCTACGCCCGTTGTTGTATTTCTAGAGTAGACATGCCCTCGCGCTACGCTCAATGGATGTACGACTGGGAGACCCGGCTCACCTCGGTGGACAATAACCGCGTGGTGCGTCCGCTGGACTGGGGACTGGATTGGACTCACAACTGGCCTGGCCGCAACGGCGGTCCTTCAGGGCAGAGCTCGCGCGATCTGCTGGAATATTTCTCCCGCTTCAACGATTGCATCATTCGGGCTAGCGACGATTTTTACTCTTACCGGAAGCCCACGGATTTCCGGCTCGAGCGCCGTGAGGTTCAGGTGTTCAGCACGCGCGAAGTGCCCGACCCTCGGCTCGAAGAAAAAGTTCGCGGGACTCAGGCCGAGTTTCTGCGCTTCACCTCGCCGGTGGTGACGCCTTTCCCTGAGAATAATCTGGTGAACGCGCGCTGGTTTCCGGCACGCGGACGCCGCGCCGTGGTTCTGCTGCCACACTGGAATTCCGATGCGATTTCCTACAACGCCCTCTGTCGCGTAATGAACTGGATGGGCATCGCCGTGCTGCGGCTGTCAATGCCGTATCACGACATTCGCCGTCCGGCGGAGATCGACCGCGCCGACTATGCCGTTTCCGCCAACATTGGACGCACGCTCGATTCGGTGCGTCAGGGCGTGATCGATGTGCGCTGTTGTCTCGACTGGCTGGAAGCGCAGGGCTACAACCGGCTCGGGATCGTCGGCACCAGCCTTGGGTCGTGTTATGCGTTCATCGCCACCGCGCACGATCCGCGGATTCAGGTGGCTGCGTTCAATCACGCCTCGACTTATTTTGCCGACGTGGTGTGGCATGGGCAGTCCACGCGCCATATCCGCGAGGGACTGGAACCGGCCATCAGCCTGGAAAACCTACGAAACGTCTGGCGCGCCGTCAGCCCCATGGTGTACTTCGACAAGTTTTCGCGCTGGCCGCGCCGGTCGCTCATTATCTATGCCAAGTACGACATGACGTTCCTTCCGGAATTTTCCGAGCAGGTGGTCGAGCAATTCGAGAGACACAACCTGGATCACAAAGTCGTCGTGCTGCCTTGCGGGCATTACACCATGGGGGAGACGCCTTACAAATACATGGATGGGTGGCAGCTGGTAAGTTTTCTGCGCACCGCGTTTGACTAAGAGCGCATAGCTTGCGGCTGCGCCCACAGATTCCTCGTTGGACTATAGCGACCAGTTGGTACTGGCGGGGTACCCCCCCATCCCTATTAGAATCATTGAGTTACAGCCTAAAACGGCCCAAATCTTTGGGTTTAAAGGGGGTTAAAGTCAAAATCTAGACAACAAAAGAGTTAGGAGCGAACCTAACTGGCGCGTTACTTTTAGAATCCGTGAGTTCTACTTACTAAGTCGAGTACAAATGTCAAAGAGCTCAGGACTAACTGCGCCACAGGCACGTTGGACTATAGCCCAATTCTTATTGTAACTCCTGCTGTCAACTGGCCAGTTCCCAAATGAGCAAGCTAGAAGTGGCCTCATAAATGGTCTTCAGAGCAAGTGCCCGGCCCTCAGGGGCTAAAGCCCTCATTTTTGTTGGCCGGTAGCGGCACGGCTGAAGCCGTGCCCTTCCCAAAACCATTTATTAGACGAGTTCTAGTTTTAGTCTTCCACCTCGTAGGTCCAGACTTGGGCGGGTTCGCTGCCTCTGGCGGGTACGCCGACATAGAAGCGATCGCGTTTGCTGAAGAAGTATCCGGTACGCACTCCGATGGCTGATGGAACGTTCTCGATGAGTTCGTAATGATTCGGATCCTTCTGCTCGATTACGCTGATGAACCCTTCACCGCCGATCACGTAAATGCGTTTACGGCTGGAATCGAAATAGACATCGTCGCACTCACCCGCCGCTCGCATTCGCGCCACTTCCTTTCCGGTTTGCGTGTCGAGGACCGCTAGCATGGGGGGCTTGCGCGTGACGGTGAACAAGCGATGATCGGCTTCGTTCAGCGCCATGGCGTAATTGCCGCGCATGCCTTTGAGCGGCCATTTCGTTACGGCGCCGGTTTTGCGGTCAATGGATTCGACCACGTTCCCCTGGTCGGGGACGTTCACGAAGATGTGGCTTCCTGAGGCTTCGACCTGGAACGACTCGGGATGGCCTCCGGTCTTGTAGATGTCGCCAGCGCGCTTCTCAGTGGCGGGATCGATTATGGCAATGCCGCCGTCGTCCTCTCCGAATCCGACTAATACTTTCTTCGAGGCGGCGTCATAGCGAACGTTGTCGGGATCGGTTCCGAGGTCAATACTGTTGCGCAGGGCGTAGGTGCCGCCATCGAAGATGTTGACTTTTCCGTCGCCCGCATCCGCCACAAAGAGTTTGTCGAACTCGGGGACGTAGAGCGGACCTTGAGGTTCGGCTACGCCGGTAATGCTGTGCACGACGCGGCCAGCGAAGACGTCGATGATTTCCACGGTGTTGTTGCCTAGCGCGGAGACGATGAGCCGCTTCCGTTTGGCGTCGGCGGTGAAGTGATCCAGGCGGCCCGCCACATTCGGCACGGGAATCTGTTCTTCGAGTTGCAGCGTGGAGAATTCCCGGGCTGCCTTTTTGGCGGGCGCCGCAGGCTTTGGGGAGGGCGCAGTTTGGGCGCCGGCAAACATGCAAAATCCGAGTATGGCTGCTACGGTGAAATAGCCGACGATTCTCTTCAAGGGTTCCTCCTTAGGGTTGGGCTCATACACCAGGACCGCCGCGTCGTCCTTATCGTGCGCGGGCGCGGCGACATAGTAGCGGTTGAGTTCGGGCGACCAGAACGACGTCCCTGCTCCGGGCCGGGTGGGAACTTTGCCAAGCAACTGGTAGTGATCGGCATCTTTCTGCTCATAGACCCCGACCGAACCCACGTCAAAACCTCTACCACCCGAGACGTACACCCGTTTGTGAAGCGTGTCGAAATAGACACCATCCATGCCTTCGACCGTAGGCAGGCTCGCGACCTCAACTCCCGAGGCGGAATCGACGACAATCAGCAGCGGAGTTCTGGTTCCCACGAACAGGCGGTGAGTGCTCTCATCCAGCGCCATGTCTCCGACGCCCTTGCCCTTGGGCTTCCAGGTGGCGACAACTTCCCGCTTCCGCGCATCGATCAGTTGGATTTCGGAGAGAACGGGTATCGCCACGAGGAGTGTCTTTCCGGATTCTGTCACCACAATCTCAGCGGGATGGGCCGCCACCTTAATGTCACCGATTCGTTTGTCGGTAGAGGCGTCGATGATTCCTACTTGGCCGTAGTCTTTGCCTGCGTCTTTTCCTCCGTACCCCACGTAAATCCGCTTGTCATGCGAGTCGTAGGCGAGGCGGTTGGGGCCAGGCTCCAACGGGATGGAATCGATCAGATCGAGGCGATCGCTTTGGAAAACGCGCAGCATGGCATCGTCACCGCTGGCCACAAAAACCTTTTTCAACTCCGGGACGTAAAAGATGCCCTGCGGCTTCTTGAATCCGGGGACACTTTGGGTCCGTTTACCGGTCTGAAGATCGACCACCTCGAGCGATCCATTTTCCAGTCCGGCAACAAACAGGCGCCTGCCTTTCACGTCCACATCCATGTGGTCGAGGCGTCCCTTGACGCCGGGCATGGGTATGGTCTGCACGAGCCGGAGCGGCTCTTTCGGCGCTTGCGAATTCGCGGCTATGGGCAACAGGCACAACACCGCCCATCCAGCCATCAGGGCACTAGGGAGATTTCTCACGGTTCCTTCCCGGGGCGCGGCGACTATGCAATAAGGTTGGTTCGGACGCAATCACCAATCGGTCCAATCAAGAGCACTTCTACATCCACAAGATTATGCCTGAAAACAAAGAAGATACCACAGGCCATCACTTGCTCTGGTTCGGAGTAAAGTCCTCGGGAATTGTGGGCGCGGGCTGGGTGTCTTCCGTTAGTTCCAAGATCTGCGCCATGAAGTGCACCAGCTTCCATTGATCGGCGAGAGACGGTTCCCCTCCCAGGGCAACGTGGCTGATGGCCCGACTGATGAGTGCGGACTTCAGGGCCTTGGGCGGAACGTCGCGCTGCAGCCATAACAATTCCGACGACGGGATCACGTTGTCTGCCGCGCCGTGCAGGAGCAGCACGGGGATCTGTAACGCTGCCAGATTTCCGTGAGGAGAAACCGGAGCCATCTCCGCACGGTGGCGGGCGATCGACTGGCGGAGCTCTTCGGCCAGCGGTTCCACCTGGTGGTTGTATAACAATTCCATCTTTTGGCGAGAGCTGGGGCTGAGGCGCTCAGCTTGTTTTCGCGACTCGTCAACTTTCTCCCACAGGAGCAACCGGAGTGTTTCGCGGGCTGCGGGGACGTCGGCGGGCGGGAAGAAATCTTCGGGGTGCGAATAGATGAGTATCAGCGCCCCATACTCGTGGGCCGTCATGTGGAGGGTGGTGCCGTCAGGCCGCTCGATCGTGTTCGAGATCAAGAATTGAGACACCCGTTCCAGGTCGTCATGGGCTCCGACGGAAACCACGAAACTCATGCAGGGCGCAAACCGTGGATCGGCTGCCGCTAGCAGGGACAGGCCTCCAGCAAAGCTCAAGCCGAGTACTCCAACTTTTTGCCCAAGCTGCGCGGAAATCGCGCACGCCGAATATCCGATGAGGTCGACGGAACTCCGGTCCACGTGGTAATCGGCTAGAGAGAGCAACTCAGGCGTCAGCACGCGGATGCCGCTCGAAGACAGGGCGCGAGCGAAGGCGACCAAACGCGGCTCATCGATGCCCAGACGATGCACGCCGTGCACCAGGACCAGGCCGTGAGCATTGAGCCGGTGATTGTCCTTGCGAATGTACAGTCGCGCGCGGATGGGTCCAGACGGCGTCGGCACCTCGGTTAGCACTTCCTCGATGGGATGGGCGCTGAGGTTGGCCAGTGCTCCTGGATGTTGCGGGGTTTGTACTCGTAACAGGATCGCAGCGGCTCGGAAATGGGTCCAGGCTGGACGAGCGAGCGCTAGAAGCGCGACAACGCCGAGGAGAACCACGAAAACTTTTATGGCCCGGCGGCGCTGCCGTTGGGGAGGCGTTGACATCTGTCTGGGGTACGGTGAGAGTATATCGTTTCGCCGCCTTGGAACTGGCTCCGCTCGGAGTAAAATAACCGGGAGTCCATATGAAAAATTCATCGATGTCGCGCCCGCTCTATGAAGTTGATCCGCAGATTTCTAACGCTATCGACAACGAAGTTCGCCGCCAGCATGAAGGGCTGGAGCTGATCGCTTCGGAAAACTTTGTCAGCGAAGCGGTGCTGGAAGCTGCCGGGTCCGTGTTCACCAACAAGTATGCGGAGGGGTATCCCGGCAAGCGGTATTACGGCGGCTGCGAGTTTACTGATGTGGTGGAGAGTCTGGCGCGGGAGCGTGCCAAGCAACTTTTTGGCGCGGATCATGCCAACGTGCAGCCGCACTCGGGATCGCAGGCCAATCAAGCGGCTTACGCTTCAGTGCTGCAACCCGGCGACACGATTCTTGGTTTGAATCTGGCGCATGGCGGACACCTCACGCATGGGCATCCTCTGAATTTTTCGGGCAAGACCTACAAGATCGTTCCCTACGGCGTGACCAGGGAAACCGAGACCATCGATTACGACGAACTGGAACGGCTCGCCACGGCGGAGCATCCCAAGCTGATTATTGGCGGCGGCAGCGCGTATCCGCGGATTATCGATTTTGCCCGCATGCGCCAGATTGCGGACAAAGTAGGGGCATTCTATGTGGTCGATATGGCGCACTTCGCGGGACTGGTGGCGGGAGGAGCGCATCCTTCGCCCGTACCGCACGCGCACATCGTGACTTCGACCACGCACAAGACGTTGCGCGGGCCGCGCTCGGGCATGATCCTGAGCAAGCAGGAATTTGCGGCGGCGATCGATAAGACCGTTTTCCCGGGAATGCAGGGCGGGCCGCTGGTGCATATTATTGCCGCCAAGGCAGTGTGCTTCCTTGAGGCATCGCAGCCGAGCTTCCGCGACTATGCTCGGCAGATCGTGGCCAACGCCAAGGTGATGGCCGAGACGTTGGCGGCCGACGGTTATCGCATCGTCTCCGGGGGAACGGACACGCACCTCATGCTGGTCGACGTGTTTGCTAAGGGCATGCTGGGGAGCGAGGCGGAGAAGGCTCTTGGCGGGGCCGGCATTACGGTTAACAAGAATGCGATTCCGTTTGATACGAATCCTCCGATGAAGCCTAGCGGCATCCGTATTGGGTCGCCCGCCATGACTACGCGCGGCATGAAAGAAGCGGAGATGCGGCAGATTTCGCACTGGATCGCCGAGGCGCTCGATCATCGGATGGACGCCGCGGTGCTCGCGAAGATCCGCAAGCAGGTGCTGGGGATGGCGGAGGAGTTTCCGCTCTATGCCGAGCGGCGGGCTCGGGCGCAGGCGGAAGTCAGAGCGTAGCCGGTCCGTCAGTTGGCTTCGGAGTCGGGCGGCGGAGGCGGGACTTTCGTTAGGCCGCGGGGAAAGAGCATGGCGTTAAATTCGGCGCCAATCAGCACTACCAGCGAGATCAGGTACATCCAGACCAGCAGCGCAATGCCCACACCGAGCGAACCGTAGATGACGCTGTAGTCGACGTAGTGCTGCAAATACCATCCCAAAACCGCAGTGGAGAGCAGCCACAGGCCAGTGGCAAGCACCGCGCCCGGCAAGACGCTGTGCCAGGGTTGGGTGCGGGGCACGGCGTTGTGATAGATCAGCTGAATCACGGCGATGCTGGTCGTGATCGCAATGAGCCAGCGTATGGCGCCCCACAACAGCAGGATCAGAGGTCCGAACTCATGCCCGATGTGAAACAAAGCTCGGGTTTCAATGCGGCTGCCGAAGGCAACCAGAATAGTGGCGAAGGTCAGCGGCAGACCCGCCATCAGGACCAGCGAAATCGCAATCACGCGCTCCTTGACTAATCCCCAGGTCTTGGGAAGCTGGTAGGCACGGCGAAAACCGTCCATCCAGGAGATGATGACGCCGGAAGCGGTCCACATGGTCAACAACGAAGTGGAGACGAGCAGGCCCACGGGCCGGTCCGCTTTGCTTCTCAGGTAGGAAACCGCCGTCGAGCTGCCCGCGGGCAAAATGGTGCCCAGGGCGTAGGAGATCTCGCGCTGGTAGACTTCGCCGCGCCTCAGGGTGGCGATGATAGCGCCAAGCACCAGTAAGGCTGGGAAAAAAGTGAAGATGGCGGAATAGGCCGAGGCCTTGGCAGTCCCGAAAGCATCATGCTCGAAGGCACGCCAGATCGACAAGCGGAATAGGCGCCAGAAGCGACCCAGGGCTGGAGCCAACACCAGTCCGCCAGGAACCGGCTCCGGCTTGGGATTGCGGTTCTGAGGTTGCTCGGGCAAGCGCTGTTGTTCCAGTGCTGGAGCCATTGATTTCAAGAAAATGAGGGGCGACTTGCGTCGCCCCTGTCCTGAATTCGTTCCATCTTACTCCGCGGCAAGTTCTTCGGTCTCGCCTTCGTGGCGCATGAGTTCGAGCGCTCGCTCGGCATCTTCGTAGGCTTGCGAGACTTCCTCCTGCACCTTGCTGGCGGCCTCTTCCATTTCCGGAGAGAGACGCACGTTCCGGTAATATTCCATGCCGGTGCCGGCGGGAATCAAGCGGCCTACGATTACGTTTTCCTTCAGGCCACGCAGATGATCGACCGCTCCCTGAATGGACGCTTCGGTCAGCACGCGCGTGGTCTCCTGGAAGGAGGCAGCGGAGATAAACGAATCGGTAGAGAGCGACGCCTTGGTGATACCGAGCAGCAGCGGACGCCCGGTGGCCGGTTTGCCGCCATTGGCGATCGCGCGCTCGTTCTCCTCGTGGAAGCGGAACTTGTCCACTTGCTGTTCGAGGAGGAACTGGGTGTCGCCTACGTCTTCGACCTTCACCCAGCGCATCATCTGGCGGACGATCACTTCGATGTGCTTATCCGAAATGTTCACGCCCTGCAGCCGGTAGACTTCCTGGATTTCATTGACCAGGTAAGACTGCAGTTCTTTTTCGCCGAGCACGGCCAGAATGTCGTGCGGGTTGAGCGGGCCGTCCATGAGCGGTTCGCCCGCCCGGACGCGTTCGCCTTCCTGCACGTTGATGTGGACGCCGCGCGGAACGGAGTATTCCTTCTCCGTGCCGTTATCGGCTGCCACGTAGAGTTTGCGCTGCCCCTTGGCCACTTCGCCGAAGCGCACCACGCCATCGATTTCGCTGATGACGGCGGTTTCGCGCGGCTTGCGGGCCTCGAACAGTTCGACCACGCGCGGCAGACCGCCCGTGATGTCCTTGGTCTTCGTGGTTTCGCGGGGAATCTTGGCCAGCACGTCGCCGGGAAAGACCGTGTCTCCGTCCTGCACCATGAGGTGAGCGTGCGAAGGCATCAGGTAGCGCTTGCTTGCCTTGCCCTTGATCACCATGGCCGGCTGACGCTTCTCGTCGGGCGAATCCGCCACCACGTGACGCGAAAGACCGGTGACTTCATCCACTTCTTCGTGCAGGGTGATGCCTTCCTGCAAGTCCTTGAACTGCGCCGTACCGCCAATTTCGGTGAGGATGGCAAAGGTGTAGGGATCCCACTCGACCATAACCTGACCGAGTTGTACCGCCCCGCCTTCCGCAACCTTGACTTTGGCGCCATACACGACCGCATAGCGCTCGCGTTCGCGGCCCTTCTCGTCCACCACCGCGATCGAGCCCTGACGGTTCATGACCACCAAGTCGCCAGTCTTCGACTTCACCGTCTGCAGGTTGATAAAGCGAACCAGGCCGTTGCTCTTGGCCTCGAGGCGCGACTGTTCCGAAACTCGCGACGCCGTGCCTCCGATGTGGAAGGTGCGCATGGTGAGCTGCGTTCCAGGTTCGCCGATGGACTGAGCCGCGATCACGCCCGTGGCCTCGCCGAGTTCGACCAGGCGCCCGGAAGCGAGATTACGCCCGTAGCACATCACGCAAACGCCGCGCCTGGACTCGCAGGTGAGCACCGAACGGATCTTCACCCGCTCGATACCGGCAGCCTGAATCGCGCCGGCGAGATCTTCGGTGATCTCGTGGTTGATGTCGACCACGACCTGGCCTTCGTAGCCTTTGATTTTCTCGAGCGAGACGCGGCCCACGATGCGGTCGCGCAGCGGCTCGATGATTTCGCCGGCTTCGACGATACCGGAAACGAAAATTCCGTCCACGGTACCGCAGTCGTATTCGCTGATGATCACGTCTTGCGCGACATCAACGAGACGGCGCGTCAGGTAGCCCGAATCGGCGGTCTTGAGCGCCGTGTCGGCCAAGCCCTTGCGGGCGCCGTGGGTCGAGATGAAGTATTCGAGCACCGTCAACCCTTCACGGAAGTTGGCCGTGATCGGAGTCTCGATGATTTCACCGGTCGGCTTCGCCATCAGTCCGCGCATTCCGGAGAGCTGGCGGATCTGCTGTTTCGATCCGCGAGCGCCGGAATCCGCCATGACATAAATCGGATTGAGCTGGCCTTCTTTATCCCGTTTCTGCATCTGGTTGAACATTTCATCGGCAACTTTTTCCGTAATGGCCGACCAGATTTCGATGACCTTGTTGTAGCGTTCGCCGTTAGTGATGGCGCCATCCAGATACTGCTGCTGGACCGCGATCACCTGCTTGTCGGCGTCTTTCACCAGGGTCTTCTTGTTGTCCGGGATCACCATGTCATCGATGCCGATGGAGAGGCCGGCGCGCGTGGCGTACTTGAACCCGAGCGACTTGATCTCGTCGAGCATCTTGACCGTGACTTCGAGGCCGAACCGCAGATAGCAGTAATTGACCAGCTGGCCGATGCCCTTCTTCTTGAGCAGGCCGTTGATGTACGGCATGCTCTCTTTGCCGCCGGGCACTGCCTTGGGCAAATGGTCGTTCAGAATGGCGCGGCCGACGGTGGTATTCAGGTACTCGCGCTTGAGCTGCACCGGGTCGGTGTGGTTCACGTCCTGATCGTCGTAGGCTTGCGTCAGGTCGATGACCTCGCCGGAATAGCGCAGGCGAATCGGCGAGAGCGTTTCCACTTCGCCCATTTCGAGCGCGATCACGACGTCTTCAATATTGGCGAACGAACGGCCTTCGCCCTTCGCGCCGGGCTTGGCTTTCGTCAGATAGTAGAGGCCGAGCACCATGTCCTGTGTGGGCACGGTGATGGGCTGGCCCGACGCCGGCGACAGGATGTTGTGCGAAGACAGCATCAGAACGCTGGCTTCCACCTGCGCCTCGGGCGAAAGCGGAATGTGTACCGCCATCTGGTCGCCGTCGAAGTCGGCGTTGAACGCGGTGCAGACCAGCGGGTGGATCTTAATTGCTTTGCCTTCCACGAGCACCGGCTCAAAAGCCTGAATGCCCAGGCGGTGGAGCGTAGGTGCGCGGTTCAACATGACCGGATGGTCTTTGATGACCTCTTCCAGAATGTCCCAGACAATCGGTTCCTGCTGCTCCACCATTTCTTTGGCCTGCTTGATGGTGGTGCAGTTTCCCGTCTGTTCGAGCCGGTGATAGATGAAGGGCTTGAACAACTCGAGCGCCATTTTCTTGGGCAAGCCGCATTGGTGCAGCTTGAGATCGGGGCCAACCACGATCACCGAACGCCCGGAATAGTCCACGCGCTTGCCGAGCAGGTTCTGGCGGAAGCGTCCCTGCTTGCCTTTCAGCGTGTCGGAAAGCGACTTCAGGGGCCGGTTGTTTGCGCCTCGCAGAACGCGCCCGCGGCGTCCGTTATCGAACAGCGCGTCGACCGCTTCCTGCAACATGCGCTTTTCGTTGCGCACGATGACTTCAGGAGCGTGCAGGTCCATCAGCTTCTTCAACCGGTTGTTGCGGTTGATGACGCGGCGGTAAAGATCGTTCAGATCGGAGGTGGCGAAGCGTCCGCCATCCAGTGGAACCAGCGGACGCAGCTCCGGTGGAATCACCGGCAGCACGTCCAGGATCATCCATTGCGGTTTGTTGCCGCTCTTGCGGAAGGCCTCGACCACTTTCAGCCGCTTGGCATACTTCAGGCGTTTCTGCAGCGAGGTTTCGTTCTTCATCTTCTCGCGCAGTTCGGCGGCCAGAGATTCGACTTCAATGCGTTTCAGAAGCTCCTTGATCGCTTCCGCGCCCATCATGGCTTTGAAGCCGGCAGGACGATATTGCTGGTCGAGCTCGCGGTACCTCGCTTCGTCCTTGATAACTTCGCGCTCTTTTACCGGGGAGTCGCCGGGATCGACGACCACATAGGCTTCGAAGTACAGAATCGCTTCCAGATCGCGCAGGGAAATGTCGAGCAGATGCCCGATGCGGCTGGGCAGTCCCTTGAAGAACCAGACGTGCGAACAGGGGGAAGCGAGCTCAATGTGGCCGAGACGTTCGCGGCGGACTTTGGACAACGTGACTTCCACGCCACACTTGTCGCAGATCACCCCGCGATGCTTCATCCGCTTGTATTTGCCGCAGAGACATTCCCAGTCGGTGACCGGGCCGAAAATGCGGGCGCAGAACAAGCCATCGCGCTCCGGCTTGAAGGTGCGGTAGTTGATGGTTTCCGGCTTGGTTACTTCCCCATGCGACCAGCTCCGGATCTTTTCCGGGGACGCCAGGCTGATGCGAATGGCGTCAAAGTCAGCTACGGGATTTGCCATATCGAACGGGCTCGAACGAAACATGTTCCTCCGCTTTCTTACTCTCAAGGCAGTAGCCAGTTGCCAGCGGCCAGTTGCCAGTTTTTTATGTCTCGCAGCGACCGAGAGCGAAGCCCCGCGAAACTTTCCTTTAAATTCTCAAAGTCGACGCATGTCGTCAGCGCCAGAGGCCAGCCGGTTTTAACTGGCAACTGGCCGCTGGCAACTGGCAACTAGTCTGCTGCTACCGCCACCGGCTTCTTCTCCGTGATCTTGATCAACTCGACATCCAGGCAGAGCGCCTGCAATTCGCGAATCAGCACGTTGAACGACTCGGGCACGCCCGGCTCCATCGCGGCCTCGCCTTTGACGATGGCCTCGTAGATTTTGGTGCGGCCGTAGACGTCGTCCGACTTCGCGGTCAGCAGTTCTTGCAAGATGAACGCCGCGCCGTATGCTTCCAGAGCCCACACTTCCATTTCTCCGAAACGCTGGCCTCCGAACTGCGCCTTGCCACCCAGCGGTTGCTGCGTGATGAGCGAGTACGGCCCGATGGAACGTGCGTGAATCTTGTCGTCCACCAGGTGCGACAGCTTCAACATGTAGATGTAGCCGACCGTGATCGGCAGTTCGAACTTCTCGCCTGTCATGCCGTCGCGCAGAGTGGTCTTGCCCGAAGTGGGCAGACCCGCGCTCGTCAGCAACGCCTTGATTTCCGTCTCCCGGGCGCCGTCGAACACGGCCGATCCCATGAACACGCCGTTCTTCAGGGTCGGAGCCAGCGCTTCGAGCTCATCTTCACTCATATCGCCGATGGTCTCCGCCAGCACGGTGTCTTTGAACAAAGCTTTGAGATCGCGGCGGATGGATTCCGCGCGGGTGTTCTGTTTCAGCAACTCCGCGATCTTCAGACCGAGCTCATGACCCGCCCATCCGAGGTGGGTTTCAAGAATCTGCCCCACGTTCATACGGCTGGGCACTCCGAGCGGGTTCAGAACGATCTCGACTGGCGTTCCATCCTCGAGGTACGGCATGTCCTCTTCCGGCAGAATGCGCGCGATCACGCCCTTGTTGCCGTGGCGTCCGGCCATCTTGTCGCCGACACTCAGCTTGCGCTTCATGGCGATGTACACCTTGACGAGCTTAATTACGCCCGGCGGCAGCTCATCGCCCTTGGTCAGCTTGTCTTTCTTTTCGTTGACGATCTTCTTGAGCACGTCGATCTGGCGCGAGGTCATTTCCTCGATCTCGTCGATCTGCTCGTTCACCCGCGGATCTTTGTCGGCGTACTTGATCCGCTTCAGGTTGCGGGTCGAGATGCGCTCGATCGCGTCGCGGTCCAGAATCGTGTCCTTAGTCAGCAACCGCTTGTTGGTGCGCTCGTCGTGCAGGTCGGCTTGCACTTCTTTGCCGCCCAGCAGGCCTTCCAAGCGCTTCAGGCGCTCGTCGGTCAGAATTCGAATCTCGTCCGAAAGGTTCTTTTCGAGTTTCGCGACCTGGTAGCCTTCGATCGTCTTGGCGCGCTCGTCCTTTTCCTGGCCCTTGCGCGAGAAGATCTTCACGTCCACCACGATGCCTTCGATTCCCGGCGGACAGTAGAGCGAAGCGTCGCGCACGTCGCCGGCCTTTTCGCCGAAGATCGCGCGCAGCAGTTTTTCTTCCGGCGTCAGCTGCGTCTCACCCTTCGGCGTAACTTTGCCGACGATGATGTCACCCTGCTTGATGCCGGCGCCGATGCGGATCACACCCGCTTCGTCCAGATTGCGCAGCGTCGATTCGCTGACGTTCGGAATGTCGCGCGTCACTTCTTCGGGACCGAGCTTGGTGTCGCGCGCTTCGAGTTCGAACTCTTCGATGTGAACCGAGGTGTAGTAATCCTCTTTCACCATCTTTTCCGAAACCAGAATCGCGTCCTCAAAGTTGTATCCGCGCCAGGGCATGAACGCGACCAGCACGTTGCGTCCCAGAGCCAACTCGCCAAAGTCGGTGCATGGACCGTCGGCAATCACTTGCCCCTTCACCACCCGCTGGCCTTTCTTCACGATCGGCTTCTGGTTGATGCAGGTGTTCTGGTTCGAGCGCTTGAATTTGGTGAGTTGATAAATGTCGCTGCCCACTTCACGCGAAAGCTGCATTGGATGATGCTCGCCCTCGACGCGAACAATGATGCGTTCGGAATCGACCGAGTCGATGATCCCGTTGCGCTTCGCCAAGATCACCGCGCCCGAATCGCGCGCGGTAACGCCTTCCATCCCAGTCCCCACAATCGGAGCCTGAGCCCGCAACAGTGGCACCGACTGACGTTGCATGTTCGCGCCCATCAGCGCGCGGTTGGCGTCGTCATGCTCCAGGAACGGCACCAACGAGGCAGCCACGGAAACCAGCTGCTTCGGGCTGACGTCCACGTAGTCGACTTCGTCGCGATTTACCAGCACGAAGTTGCCGGCCTTGCGAGCGTTGACCAACTCGCCCGCGATGCGGCCCTTTTCATCCAGTTCGATGTTGGCCTGAGCGATGGTGTGCCGGTCTTCTTCCCACGCGGAGAGATAGAAGGAGAACGGCTCGATCTCGACCGGCTTTTTGCGCCGCTCTTTCAAATCGGCGTTGACCTTCTCCATCTCGTTTTTCTCGGCATGGTCGCCGACTTTGTAGCTGCTGTCACCGGCATTGACGACGATGACGTAATCGACCACGCGCGCGCCCTTCACCTTGCGGTACGGCGACTCGATGAACCCGTAGTCGTTGATGCGCGCAAAGCAGCTCAACGACGAGATCAGTCCGATGTTCGGGCCTTCCGGCGTTTCAATCGGGCAGATGCGGCCGTAGTGTGTCGGGTGAACGTCGCGAACTTCAAATCCTGCGCGTTCGCGCGACAATCCGCCCGGCCCCAGGGCCGACAGACGCCGCTTGTGCGTGATTTCCGACAGCGGATTCGTCTGATCCATGAACTGCGAGAGCTGCGAAGATCCAAAGAATTCGCGAATCGCGGCCATCACCGGCTTCGCGTTGACCAGGTCGTGTGGCATGGCCGTCGACATTTCCTGGTACACGCTCATCTTTTCCTTGATCGCGCGTTCCATGCGGACCAGGCCGATGCGGAACTGGTTTTCGAGCAACTCGCCTACCGCTCGCACGCGGCGATTGCCCAGGTGATCGATGTCATCCACCGCGCCGATGTTCTTGCGCAGCTTGAGCAGGTACTTGATGGTCGCGTAAAAGTCGTTGGGATCAAGCGTCCGCTGTTCGAGACTCGTCGCTTCCTGGTTTTCAAACAGCTTGATGTTGAACTTCAGCCGGCCCACGCGCGAGAAGTCATACTTGCGCGGATCGAAGAACATGCCCTGGAACAATGCCGTCGCCGTGTCCAGCGTTGGCGGATCGCCCGGCCGCAACTTGCGATAGATCTCGATCAGCGCCTCCGAGGGACTGGTGATCGAATCGCGCCGCAGGGTCTGGCTGATCACCGTGCCCACGTCGTCGCGCTCGGGGAAGAACAGGCTCATCTCGACCACGCCCGATTCCAGAATCTTGGCCACTTTGTCGGCCGTGATTTCCGAGTTGGCCTCGAGCAGTACTTCGCCGGTCGTGGTGTCGACGATGTCGCTGGCCGCCCACGCGCCTTCGAGGTCGCTGGTGTCGACTTCGATTTCGCCGATCTTCGCTTTCTGAATTTCCTTCAAGATGGCGGGCGTGATCTTGCGGCCGGAGTGCGCCACTTCGTCGCCGGATTTCGACTTGACGCTGTGCGCCAGCTTCATGCCCAGCAGATTCGTGGGCTTTTCGGTGGCCGCATCCAGCGTCCAGAACAGCTTCTTGTCGCGGACAACCAGCCGGTCCGTGGTGTAGAAAGTCTTCAAAATGTCTTCGCCGGAACGCAGGCCCAGCGCGCGCAGGAAAATCGTGCCCAGGAACTTGCGTTTGCGGTCGATGCGCACGTAGAGAACGTTCTTCTGGTCGTACTCAAACTCAACCCACGAACCGCGGTAGGGAATGATTTTCCCCAGGAAGTACGTACGGTTGGCCGCCGTCTCGAAGAACACTCCCGGCGAGCGGTGCAACTGGCTGACGATGACGCGCTCGGTGCCATTTATGATGAACGTGCCGTTCTGCGTCATCAGCGGGACGTCGCCGAAGAAAACTTCCTGCTCTTTAATGTCGCGAATGGAACGGTTGCCCGTCTCCGGGTCCTTGTCCCAGATGGTCAGCCGCATCGTGACTTTGAGCGGAGCCGAGTAGGTCATGCCGCGCTCTTCGCATTCCGCCACGTCATACTTCAGCTGCAACCCAACCGGATCGCCGCACTTGTTGCAGAAGTCGGGAGTATTCGCGTTGTAGGTGCCGCACTTGTGGCAGAGAACTTCGCCAGGATGGAACGGGTCGGTGATCACCGTCGATCCGCAACTCTTACAAGTCGTGCGCAAGTGGTGCAGTCCCTTCAGGTGGCCGCACTTGCACTCCCAGTTGCCAATCGCGAAGTCCACGAACTCAAGCTGGGAAACATTGCGGAAGTCGGTAATCGGAAACACCGACTGAAACACCGCCTGCAGTCCGCCGTCTTCGCGTTCGCTGGGCAGTTTGTCCATCTGCAGGAAGCGGTCATAGGAACGCTTCTGAACCTCGATCAGGTTCGGAATCTGGATGGTCGCTGGAATCTTGGAAAAATCAAAACGTTTGCGATGGATATTGTGCTTTGGCATTCTCTGGAACTCCTGCTTTCAGGCAGCCTGGGGCTGCGGTACAGCGCGGAATGAGGGCGCAAAAAGCGGCGCCAAAATATTTTCTAACGGGCGGTGTACGCGGAAAAAAGACATAGGCACCCGCAGGGACATGTTTGTCCTCGGGCGCCACACTCGACGCTTACTCTTAAGTGACTTGTAAAATTCCGTGCCAGTTCAAAGGCCTGTTCCGTCCCGCCGCCCGCGGGACCGGCTGCCAAACTTTCAATTCCAGCGACCCTTTTTCCGCTTCCTGGGTCTATTTAGGAGGATGCGGGTCGCTGTCGCCTCACAGTGAAGCCAGGGTAAGCGGGTTATTTGTTAGATATTAACACAGCCCGCCACGATTCAGCCACTGTTCGGTCAAATAATTGCAAGCGGGGACCCAAATAACAGATCCCTCGCTCCGCTCGGGATGACCGCAGCGGGGCTCAGACGCCCCGCTAAGGCGGTCACTTGACTTCGACAGTTGCGCCCGCTTCGGTGAACTTCTTTCTGATGGTCTCGGCTTCGTCTTTCGAGACGCCTTCCTTTATGCTCTTGGGAGCGCCGTCGACCAGGTCCTTTGCCTCTTTCAGGCCGAGGCTGGTGACCTCACGTACTGCCTTGATTACGTTGATCTTATTGGCTCCCACTTCCTTCAGAACGACCGTGAACTCGGTCTTTTCTTCGGTCGGGGCAGCCGCGCCAGCCGCTGCGCCGCCGGCAACCATCACCGGGGCCGCTGCCGCCGCCGAAACGCCCAGACGCGCTTCCAGTTTCTTGACCAAGTCCGCCGCTTCCAGCAACGACAGGCCAACAATCGACTCTTCCAACTGCTGTAGATCCGCCATGTGAATCTCTCCGCTTTAAGTAAGATTTACGATTTTGCTACCGCTTGGCCAGGTTTCCAGTGCGACCAGGTCGTCCATTCCAGCGCCAGACAACGCCCGAATCTCAGACCGCGCCACCCCTCGCTTCACGATAACTAAATCTTTTTTCGAGCAGCACTGCCGCTCCGAAACTTGAGTGAATTTGTAATTGGTGATTTGTAATTTGTAATTTGAAAACCCAAAACTCGCCGGGTTCAAATTACCAATTACAAATTTCCCAATCACAAATTTCTATGCTTCCTTAAATTTCTTCTGTTCCACGCCCTGGCTCACGACCACCGCCAGATTCCGTCCGACCGCATTCATCGCGGTGACCAGACGCTGCGACGGAGAGCTCAACAGGAACAGCAACTTCGAAAACAGTTCGTCCTTCGACGGCATGGTCGCGAGCGACTCGATCTCCTTGACCGTAATCGCACGGCCCTCGACCACACCCGCCTTGAACTTGAATTCCGGATGGTCCTTGGCGTATTTTGCCAGCGCCTTCGCCAGCGTCACCGGATCGCCCTCGGTGTAGGCGATCGAGGTTACGCCCTGAAGGTTCTTCAGCGCCTGCTCGACCTTGGTACCCTTGCCGGCGCGCTCCGCCAAAGTGTTCTTGACCACGCGATACTTCGCCCCGGTCGGACGCAATGCCTTGCGCAATTCGAAATCCTGCGTCACCGTCAGCTTGGAATAAGTGGCTACGATCATGCTCGAAGCGTTCTTCAGTTCGCCACCGAGTTGTTCAACCTGCGCAACTTTTTTTGCCCTGGTAACCGCCATGTTCAAACCCTTTCAGAACTTGTGTAGGGACAGCCGCCCTCGGCTGTCCGGCCGGGCAAAGCCCGGCGGCTTTTCCTAAACTATGCCTTAGCCGCAACCTCGATCGGAGTCGTATCCAGCGAGATCCCAGGCCCCATGCTCGAACTCAAGTAGCATCCCTTAATGTACTTGCCCTTGGCCACGGAAGGCTTCGCCTTGATGACGCTCGAAATCAGCACGGTCGCGTTTTCGATCAGCTTGTCGGGCGAGAAGGAAATCTTTCCCACCGGCACGTGCACCAGCGCCGTCTTGTCGGTACGGAACTCGACCTTACCGGCCTTGATTTCCTGCACCGCGCGGGCAACGTCCATGGTGACCGTACCCGTCTTTGGATTCGGCATCAGACCTTTGGGTCCGAGAACCTTGCCCAGACGGCCCACCGACTTCATCATGTCGGGCGTGGCAATCAGCGCGTCGAAGTCGGTCCAGTTTTCTTTCGTGATCTTCTCGACCATATCTTCGCCGCCGACGAAGTCCGCTCCCGCCGCCTCGGCCTCGCGAACCTTTTCGCCGGTCGTGATTACGAGAACCTTTTTCGACTTGCCCAGTCCATGGGGAAGCACGACCGTGCCCCGCACCATCTGGTCGGCATGCTTCGGATCGACGCCCAAGCGCAGCGTCACTTCCACCGTCTCGTCGAACTTTGCGTATTTCACTTTCTGCAGGAGTGGAACCGCTTCCTGCAGCGTGTAAGGCCTCGGCTCGACTGCTTTCCGCGCCTTTTCGATGTTCTTTCCCGACTTCTTCATTTTCACCTCAGTCTCCCACCGCGCTTCTTTGCTCCGAAGCGCCGTGGTGTTTTCGACAAATTTTGCAATTTTGTAATCGGGTAATTTGGTAATTTGAAAAACCAAAACTCCAGAGCTTTTTAATTACACAATTACCAAATTACTCAATTACCCAATGACTTCAATCCCCATCGACCGTGCCGTGCCGCGCACACTCTTGATGGCGGCATCGACCGATGCGGCGTTCAGGTCCGGCATCTTCTGTTTGGCAATGTCCTCGACCTGCTTCAGCGTCACCTTACCAACCTTATCTTTGTTGGGCGCGCCCGATCCTTTGGCAATGCCGGCTGCCCGCTTCAGCAAGATCGACGCGGGCGGCGTCTTGGTTATAAACGTGAACGTGCGGTCGCTGTAGACCGTAATCACGACCGGAACAATCAACCCTTCGAGTTCCTTCTGCCCGGTACGGGCATTGAACTGCTTGCAGAACTCCATGATATTGACTTGCGCCTGACCCAGCGCCGGTCCCACCGGAGGCGCCGGCGTGGCCTTGCCCGCCGCAATCTGCAACTTTACCGATCCTGTAACTTTCTTTGCCATGATGCCTTTCTCTTCCCGGCCCTGAGTCTAGGATTTTCGGCTCAGCGAAACCGACAACTACGTGCTCATGTTGCTACAGCCCTAGTGCCACGACCAGCGGTATCAGTTTCTTGTGCACGGGATCGACGGCCAGCCCCAAAGACTCCAAACTGTGCGCTCCCAAAACCTCTATATCTCCCGATTCCGCTACCACCACGTTGTCACCGCCCGTGTAGTCGTCTGCTGACAAGAAAACCGCTGCAAGATCGCGTTCGATTGTGCGACCCTCGATCGTTCGGAATTGCAGCCGCCTCACCTTCTGCACACCCAGCGGTTCCAGTCGATCCTTCGAAATCCAGCTATATGCGGCGCCCGTATCCGCCCAAGCTTCCACTTCCGCGAACCGGCTGGGATTCACGGGATTCCAAACCTTCACATGAACAGTGAACGTAGCCATGCTTTATGCGACCTTCTCCACCTGCCCAAATTCCAATTCCACCGGAGTCGACCGGCCAAAAATCGTGACCATCACCTTCAAAGTTTCTCGATCTTCGTTCACGTCGTCCACCACACCGGTGAACGTGGCGAATGGGCCCTCGCCGATGCGCACCGTCTCGCCCTTTTCGAATTTGACCTTGAGCTTCGGCTTCTCGCGGCTGTCGGCCACCTTGTAGACGATGTGATTGACTTCTTCTTCCGACAGCGGAGTCGGCTGCTGTCCGGTGCCCACAAATCCGGTAACCCGCGGCGTCGCTTTCACCACGTGCCAGACGTGATCGTCCATGTCCATTTCAACCAGCACGTAGCCGGGATAGAACATGCGTTCCGAGGTGTGTTTCTTCCCGCCACGGACTTCGGTGACCGACTCGGTCGGAATCAGCACCTTGCCGATCTTCTCCTGCAACCCGAAGGCCTGCACGCGCGATTCGAGCGACTCTTTCACTTTGCGCTCGAATCCCGAATAGGCGTGGATGATGTACCACTTCATATTCGGATTGCGCGCGGGCTCGCCGCCCGGAACTGCCTCGGCGGGCGGCGCCTGCTGGCCGTCCTGGCCAACGCTCACCGCAGCGCTTTCGTTCTTGTCTTTATCCGTAACTTTGTCCGTATCCGGCATTCCATCGCTTCTTTCGCTCGCTGCCTAACGGCGCGAGAAGTAATGCAGCATCCGTTCCAGGGTGTTGCTGATCGCAAGATCCGTCAGGAAGAAAAATAACCCAAACAGAAATACGGTAATGATGACGACCGTCGTCGTTCCCTGGACTTCCTTCAGCGTTGGAGACGTGACTTTCTTCATCTCCGTGCGCACGTCGCTGTAAAAAGCCTTGATCCGTTCGGGCCAGGACCTCAGCGTGTTTACAATCGCGTTCTGTTCTACCGCTGTCGCCATACCTTCCCACTTTCCTCGACTGCTCCCTCTCGGGCCTGAACTCTGGCAGGGGCGGAGGGATTCGAACCCCCAAGTTCGGTTTTGGAGACCGACAGTTTAACCGTTGAGCTTACGCCCCTAAAACCAATTGGTAATTTTCGATTTGTAATTGGTGATTTGAAAACCGCGGTGGCTTGGGCTTTTCAATTACAAATTACCAATCACCAATTACAAATTATTTCACTTCTTTGTGCGGCGTGTGCTTGCGGCACCGGCGGCAGAACTTCTTCAGTTCCAGACGGTCCGGTGTCGTTTTGCGGTTCTTGGTCTTCGAATAGTTCCGCTCTTTGCAATCACCACACTGCAACGTAATAATCTCTCGGGGCATTGCTCACTCCCTGTCTCTAAACTCTTACTCTCTCACTTGTGTGGTGACGGGGCTTTGCCCCGTCCCGGCGGGGCGGAGCCCCGCCACCACACGAACGCTACTTAATAATCTCCGCGATCGTGCCCGCGCCCACCGTGTGCCCGCCTTCGCGGATCGCAAACCGCAAGCCCTTTTCCATCGCCACCGGCGTGATCAGTTCGATCACCAGGCTCACGTTGTCGCCCGGCATCACCATCTCCGTGCCTTCCGGCAGCTCCGCGATCCCGGTCACGTCCGTCGTCCGCAAATAAAACTGGGGACGATAGCCCTTGAAGAATGGCGTGTGCCGCCCGCCTTCTTCCTTCGTCAGAATGTAAACTTCCGCCTTGAACTTCGTGTGCGGCGTGATCGATCCCGGCTTCGCCAGCACCATCCCGCGCTCCACATCTTCTTTCGCGATGCCACGCAACAGCAGGCCGGCGTTGTCGCCCGCCAGGCCTTCGTCCAGCTGCTTCTTGAACATTTCCACGCCCGTTACCACCGTCTTGCGCGTCTCGCGAAAGCCGACAATCTCCACTTCTTCGCCCACCTTGATCTTCCCGCGCTCGATCCGGCCCGTCACCACCGTGCCTCGGCCCTGAATCGAAAAAATATCTTCGATCGGCATCAGGAACGGCTTGTCCAACTCGCGCGCCGGCTGCGGCACGCTCTTGTCCACCGCCTCCATCAGCGCATCAATCTGCTTTTCCCACTTCTCGTCGCCGTTCAACGCCAGCAGCGCCGACAGACGGATCACCGGCACGTCGTCGCCCGGAAACTGATAGCTCTTCAGCAACTCGCGTACTTCGAGTTCGACTAAGTCGAGTAACTCGGGATCGTCGACCGCATCGCACTTATTCAGCGCAACCACGATGTAGGGCACGCCGACTTGCCGCGCCAGCAGCACGTGCTCGCGCGTCTGCGGCATGGGACCGTCGGTCGCCGCTACCACCAGAATCGCGCCATCCATCTGCGCCGCGCCCGTGATCATGTTCTTGATGTAGTCGGCGTGGCCCGGGCAATCGACGTGCGCGTAGTGCCGGTTCGGCGTCTCATATTCGACGTGCGCCGTGGCAATGGTGATTCCGCGCGCCTTCTCTTCCGGAGCGTTGTCGATCGAATCGAACGACCGGAACACAATCTTCGGGTTGTGCTTCTGCAACACCTTGGTGATGGCCGCCGTCAACGTTGTCTTGCCGTGGTCGATGTGACCGATCGTCCCTACGTTGCAGTGCGGCTTATTCCGCTCAAATTTTTCCTTCGCCATAATTGCTTTGCCTCGCTAATCAGTAGATAGTGACTCAGAAATTCACTCAGTAATACTGATACAGCTTGTGAAACTTTGCCCGCAGCGCCGGCTCGACTTCTTCGACCTTCGAGAGATAAAACTCCCGCACCTGGGCCTGATCCGAAACCGGCAACGACTCATACAAAGACCGCGCCGTTCCAGCCTTCCCGCCCGCCGCCCGGTCGATCGCGTTCACCGTGAAAACCGCATCCAGGTCGCGGACTCGAAGGTTGCGGCTGCCGAGCTCCTTCAAATACTTCGTGACCCGATCCGTCGCGAACGCTTTTTCGATCGCGGACTTCAGGCCACCGAACTCGCGCTCTTTCTCAACCTTGATCGCGCCTTGCTCGAACTTCACCTATCGCCACTCCACCAAAACGCCGAATCCAAACGCAACGCTCAAACTCTGGAGCGGGAGACGGGGATCGAACCCGCGACCAACAGCTTGGAAGGCTGTGACTCTACCACTGAGTTACTCCCGCCCTCGAAACCAGCTGTCAGCTCTCAGCTGTCAGCTCTCCGCAAACCAGCGGCTAAAGCCGCTTGGCTTGCGACTCGTTACGGCATCGCTAAAGCGATGCCCTGATACGAATCATCAGCCGTAAGCGCAATCTTCTGGAGCCGATGATCAGGATTGAACTGATGACCTCTCCCTTACCAAGGGAGTGCTCTACCAACTGAGCTACATCGGCTCGCTGAACTTCTTAAATACTGCTTGTCATCCTGAGCGAAGCGAAGGACCTGCTTTTTGTCCGCACCGCCACAGATTTCTCAACGCCAAAACTCGATCAAAACCAAATCCGCCCGATCAATTTTCATTCCGAGGCTTCGCGTTCGCCCGCTCTTCCTCGATCCGGGTGCGCCAAAAATACAGTGCCGCTCGAAGCGCGAATAGTCCCAGGATCAGCAGCGTCCCGGTTCGCAGTCTCACGTTCGCGTTGAAGACTCGAATCGGTTCGTCGGACAGCGTAGTCCAAGCCAAAATGCCCAGCACCGCATATGCGATCAGGGCCAGCACGAACTTCTTCTTGATCGTCAATGCGTGACCGCCAACTTCTGCCGCCGCCTCAGGCTCGCCAGCAACTGAAGCTCATCACTTCTTTCGCTACTCTGGTGCACAGGGGAGGATTCGAACCTCCGTACCTCCTGAGAGGGACAGATTTACAGTCTGTTGGCTTTAACCACTCACCCACCTGTGCAAATCCGAAAACACCGCGCACAAAAAACAACATCGACACCGTTCAGCAAATCTCAGCTCGGGAAACGAAATGCGAGAACTCCCGCCTGACACCTACGCTCGCCGGAAAATAATCTGAAGGAGTGCTTTAGGGCCGTGCCGCTGCCGGGCGTCGCTGCGCCAACCTCTTCTGTTTCCGGAATCTTGTTTTTCTGGAGCTGGCGAAGGGAATCGAACCCCCGACCCTCTGATTACAAATCAGATGCTCTACCGACTGAGCTACGCCAGCAGGTGGAAGCAAGTCCAACCGGGCACAATACTTCCCCGATCCCTTCCTGAAGTCCGGGACAATTATTTAAGTTATCACAAGGGTAATTCACGTGCAACCGGAGGCCTCCTCGGGTAGTGGTGCTTTTGTGTGGAGATTCCACACTATGACCCCACTACCCCCCCTCGGCCGGCAATTGAAATGGCGGCAAGAAATTCCGCCGCCTCCGGGTGCTATCATTATCCGGCTCACCTTCTGTTCACAGCGGCTGAGCCAAGTACCTGCCGAAATCGATGCGCATTCGACGCCTCCTCCCCATCCCCCTGGCCGTGCTGCTGATTGTGGCCGCAGTCGCGCTAATCGTGACCCTGCGCAAGCAAGCGCCGCCGGAAGCGGCCCGCTTGCTCCCGGGCGCGGACGGTTTCTTCTACATCAATCTGAAGTGGATTCGGACGTTCAACGCCACCGGTCAACTGCCGCCAGTTTCCCGCGAGCCCGAATACCAGAAGTTTGTCGAAGAGACCGGCTTTCAATTCGAGCGCGATCTGGACAAGGCCGCCTTCGCTATTCACTATCCGCAAAGTTGGGGGAACGGGACGGCGGGATCGGCTTCCGAGCCACGCTTTTCAGAGATCTTCATCGGCAGGATCGACTCCGGCCGGCTGACCGCATACCTCAAGAAGATCTCGTCTTCGGTTGACGACTACCGCGGTTTCGACATCTACAACATCCCTTTCGAGGGCCGCACGGTGCGCGTCGTCCTTCTTTCGTATGACAGCGTCGCGGTTTCGAACCATCCGGATCCCGCAGTGATTCGCGGCATGCTCGATCGCTCCCGCAAATTGGCTTCGCCGTTCGGCGGACCCCGGTTGCTGCGGAGGTTCTACCGGCAAGTCCCGCTGGCGAGTCTGTGTTTTGCGATTCTGCGCGTGCAGCCCGCGGAAATGAATTCTCTGGGCGGGATGGGCAGTTGGAGCATCCTGTTTCCGAAGCCCGCGGTCGCCGTGATTTCCGGACGCTATCTCCGCGCCCTTCACCTGCGGGCCGAGGCGTTTACCGACAGTGAAGCGGACGCGCAGGCCATCACCGAGAAGACCGCCGCCTTTCTCAGCATCTTTCACGCCGCCGAGGGCAGCGTCGGCGCACACGGTACCGATGTGGATGTAAAGGCGTTCTTCGACAGTCTCAAGGTCGAACAGTCCGGAGATCGCGCGATTCTCACGGCAACCGTGCCGCCAGGATTCATCGAGAAGGTTCTGACCGAAGCTCCGTCGAACAGCGTGGAACCAGCGGCTCCTGCCGCGCCGCCCAAGGAGCCGTCGGCCTCGAAGCAGCTACCTAAGGCCGGGTCGCGATAACGACAATCGGATGACGACGTCTAATGTACGAAGGCGGGAATTGCTGTAACAATTCCCCTCTAACCGCATCTTGTAATTATTGAGATTTAGGCCGCGAACCTGTAAGACACACCGGCGGCAGACTGCTCCCGGTCGCTACAATAGTGAGGACATGTCAAGTTTGCCATTACCGTCACTGCCCGCCGTCTTCGTCGCGGGACTGATCTCGTTCCTGTCGCCGTGCGTGCTTCCGCTAGTGCCCGGATACGTTTCCCTGATCTCCGGCGTCGGCGTCGAGCAGCTGAAGCTGAAGGAAGGCGAACTCCTCCGCAAGGTGATGCTCAATTCCGCCGCCTTCATCATCGGTTTCAGCATCGTCTTCATCACGCTGGGCGCGATCTCGACGGAAGTCGGCCAGGTTCTCGCGCAATACAAATCGCTGCTCGCCCGCATCGCCGGAGCGGTCATCATTCTCTTCGGGCTGCACTTGACCGGCATCCTGCAGATCAAGGCGTTGCTGGCCGACACGCGGCTCCACAGCCTCAAAGGCAGTTCGTCCGCCTGGGGCGCGTTTGTCATTGGATTTGCCTTCGCTTTTGGATGGACGCCGTGCGTGGGTCCGATCCTGGGGGTTGTGCTCACATTAGCAGCCGCCCAGGATACCGTCTGGAAAGGCATCTTTCTTCTAGCGATTTACTCGGCCGGATTGGCCGTGCCTTTCCTGCTGACGTCGCTCGGCATCGAGCGCTTCCTAAAGTTCTACAACCGATTTAAATTCCACATGCACGCCGTGGAAGTGGCGAGCGGAGGCTTGCTGATCGTGTTGGGCATTCTGCTGGTGATGGGCCGCTTTGCGCTGATCTCCGGCTATTTTTCGTTTTTGAATCGCTTTGCGCTGTAGGCAGGCGCATGAACGAGTATGACCTTTGGAAAGATTGTCATCCCGAGCGGAGCGAGGGACCCCTACTCGCTCGAAAGTGTGTGCGGGGAATAGGGGTCCCTCGCTCCGCTCGGGATGACAATCTTTGGAAGATTTGAGCGGCCTGAGCCGCCGGGGTTTACCAGTGAAAAGAAATCCGCTAATTCTGTTCTTCATCGCCGCCATCGTCGCGGCCATGTTATTCGCCGGCATTCGCATGACCCGCAACAATCGCGCGAACGGTCCCGGTAAGGGACAGCTCATCGGCAACTCGGCGCCTGACTTCGAACTGCCGGCGCTCGATGGCAAAAAGCTCAAGCTCTCCGACCTTCGCGGCAAAGCCGTTCTGCTTAATTTCTGGGCGACGTATTGCGGTCCCTGCAAGATCGAGATGCCGTGGTTTGTCGAGTTGCAGAAAGAATACGGCCCACAGGGTTTCCAGATCGTCGGCGTAGCCATGGACGATGCCAGCACCGAAGACATCGCTAAATTCACGAAGGAAATGGGCGTCAACTACCCCATCCTGCTCGGCAAAGAATCGGTTGGCGAAAGCTACGGCGGCGTCGGCGTGCTGCCCACAACGTTTTTTATCGACCGCGACGGCAAGCTGATCGCCCGCGAATTCGGCCTGCAGAGCCGCAGCGTCTTCGTCGACCACATCAAGAAGGCCCTGAGCCAGGGCGAGGCGGTACAGGCTCGGAAGTAACTGCGAACCGTACCGAACCTGGGGTAGTCTAGCAGGGTGCGGCATCTGCTTCTTTTGAATTGGGGCAGCCAATGAAAATACTTTTCACGAGCGCGCTTCTCGTACTTTCCGCGTGGGCTTGGGCGCAGGACGACCTCGGTCCCAAAGGTCCTCTGGTCAACATGGCCCCCGTTCCGGTTGTGACCGTCATGCAAGGCAAATCGATTACCGTCCCGCTCCTGTTCCGCGTCTCGAGCGGCTATCACGTCAATTCCAACAAGCCCAAGTCGGAGTTCCTGATCCCGACCGTGCTCAAAGTCGAACCCGCCACCGACATCGTCATCGGCAGAACCACCTATCCCGACGGCCAGGATACGAGTTTCGCCTTCGCCCCCGACGAAAAGCTCAATGTCTACACCGGAGATTTCAAAGTGGAGGTGCTGGTGCGTCCCCTGCATGCCGCGCAAACGGGTAAGTATGTCGTCCGCGGAACTCTGAAATACCAGGCCTGCGATAACGCGTCCTGCTTTCCGCCAAAACAGTTACCGGTAAGGTTTGATGTGCGAATCGCCAAGGCTCCGCCGGCGCCACGCAAGAACCCCGCGCAAAGTGCGCAACCGCGCTAACTGCCGAGCTGCTCCACCCCGTCAAGCCAACACCGGGCTTGACGGGGACCCCGGTGCGCTCGTCTCGGACCCTTCGGCTTCGCTCAGAGGCAGACTCGCGAGGGCGGCCGTTCCTGCGCACGCACATTCCTAAAGCACAACCGACCGCACCTGATCCAGTTGATGCGTCAGCGTGTCGACCCGCGCCTGGAGGAGGTTGCGGATGGAAAGCATCCCCAGTAACTGCCCGTTATCGTCGACGATCGGCAAGTGCCGGTAGTGGCGCTCGACCATGGTGGCCAGCGCTTCGCCCGCAGTGGTGGCCCGAGTCGCCATTTCGACGGGCGCAGTCATGACTTGGCGAACGGGGATTTTGCGCAGGTCATGTTCGCCCAGCGACAGCCGGAGCACATCTCGTTCTGTGAAGACTCCCGCGACGCGGCGGTTTTCGTCAATGACGGCAACCGCTCCCACCCGCCGATCCAGCATAGTCCGGATCGCCTGCTCCACGGTCGCTTCCAGCGGAACCGAGGCCGCTTCCCAATCGCACATTTCCAGGATGTTCATTCCCTCACCTTTCGGCCCCGCGTCGTTCTTCAAACTTTGATTTTTCAAACGATTCCACTGCCACGGTCGTTAGTCGCTGGTCGATGGTCGTTGGCAACCCCGAAAATTGCGATGCCGCCGCGAGTGTTGGCTCCGCGCGAACGACCAACGACTGACGACCACCGACTATTGCCCGACTAATGTTGTCCCAGTCCAAGGTCGTTCCTGAATACCTTGCCATCCTTCATCACAAAACCGACATTCTCAAGAATTTTGACATTCGCCAAGGGGTCGCCCGAAACCGCGACCACATCCGCGTAGGCGCCCGGCGCGATCACACCGAGTCGTCCTTTCATCTCCAGCAATTCCGCGGCCCGCGAAGTCGCGCTCTGGATCGCCTGCATCGGCGTCATGCCCAGTTCGACCATGCGCGGAAACTCCTGCGCGATCGGCTCGGTCCACGGCATGCCCCCAATGTCAGTCCCGAAAGCGATCTTGACTCCCGCCTTCAAGGCCTTGCGAAACGACTCTTCGTGCACGAAGGCGCGCTTGCGGTCGCGCTGGCCTGCCGGAGTGTCGGCCGGCGCCCAGTCTTCGTAATAGATGTTCAGTGTCGCGCAGAGCCATGTGCCCTGCCGGACCATCTGCGCGATCTGTGCGTCGGTCAGCAGCAAGCCATGCTCGATCGAATCGCAACCGCCGTCGAGCGCGCGCTGCAAGCCTTCTCCGCCGTATGCGTGGCAGGCTACCTTTTTGCCCCAGCCGTGAGTCTCGTCCACAATCGCGCGCAGTTCTTCCACGGTCAGAGTCGGCTGCGATACCAGTTCGCCGTTCTTTCCGACCCACGACCGATGCGTCATGTACACCTTGATCCAGTCGGCGCCGTGGTCGAGTTGCTCGCGCGCGGCCTTGCGCGCCTCGACCGGCCCGTCAACGATCTGCACTCCCTTGGGCACTTCAATCTCCGGCGCGTAACCCTCGAGCGGATATCCGCCGGTCGTCGAAATCGCGCGCGTCGAAACAAACAAGCGCGGCCCGGGAATGTATCCACCTTCAATCGCCTGCTTGATGCCAACGTCACCGTAGCCCGCGCCTTCGGTTTCCATGTCGCGCAAGGTGGTGAAGCCCTGTTCCAGCGCGCGCCGCACCGAAACCGTCGCGCGCGCCGCGCGGAACGCCAGCGGATATTTGAGCAGCTGAATATCGTACCCGCCCTCGGCGGGATCTTCACCCTGAAGGAAAATGTGAGTGTGGGCATCAATCAGCCCGGGAAGTACCGTGGCCTGCGAGAGATCGATGAAGGCAGCGCCCGCGGGCAGGTTCGATGGAACGCCCGATGGAACGCCCGCCGGTCCCGCATCGGTGACGCCGGTGATCACATTTCCGCGAATGGTGATGATCTGGTCGCGACGAGCGGAACCCGACACGCCGTCAATCAGCACTCCCGCCCGAATTACCGTCACCGGTGCGACCACGGGCGTGGCTTGCTGAGCCCAACTCGGGGAAATCAGCCACAACAAACTCAGAGCCGTCGGCAGAATCGTCCAGTGTTTCACCGCAGCCTCCGGAAAGGCTGGATTGTACTCCTTGCGGCAAGTGCCATCTGGCAATATTTCAGGACGAAGTCATCCGGCAGAAGCCCCAACTCGGCGCGGAAGGCGAAGAACGAATCCAGCAGGACCACCGTCGCCGTCGCCGAATACCAGCGATGCTCCGGCGTTTTCGAGCACGCGGCGGGCGATTGCGAGCCTCACCCGGCGCAATGCCGGATCGCGCCGCGTCGGCGGACTGGTTGCGCTCTGTTCCATGTCGTGAAAATTCGGCTCGTGAACATTCGGCCCGCGAAAACCGCGTTCGCCTTCCGCCCGCAGCACCGCCCCCGCCGGGCCTTCCCCCAGTAGTAGCGTAACCCTGCCGCCCGCTGGTTGCGCCTCCACCATCGCCGCAATTAAGTATTGCAAAGCCAGGCGCAGCCGCGGTTCCGGCGCCGGCATCGCCGCCAGACATGTGCCCACCAGGCGCAACCGTATACCGCGCACCGCCGCGATTGAAGACAGCGCTTCGATCACACTCCGCAGCACCGGTGCCAGCGCAGTCGAAGAAGCTTCCGGTCCGGGCTGCTCGGCATCCAGATACTCCCGCATCAACTGGATCATGCCGATGACTTTTTCGGTCTGTTGCAGAGCTACCGCAACACTCGCTTGCTGCTGCTCCGCGACTTGCTCGGGCGACAGTTCGCGCGGAAGTTCGAGCGGAAGATCGAGCGAGAGTTCGAGCGAGCAGCGCAAGCTGGTCAGCGGCTGGCTTAACGAGTGCAGCAATTCGCCGAGCACGTCCGGACCTCGCGGTACCTTCGGAAAAGAATGCGGGCTCGTGCTCATGCCGATGCCCCTTCCGGATTCATCTGATACCCCACCCCGCGAACCGTGTGAATCAAAGATGGCGAGAAGCCGTCGTCCACCTTGCGGCGCAGATAGTTGATGTACACATCCACCACGTTCGTGGTCGAGTCGAAGGTCAGGTTCCAGACGTGTTCGATGATCATCGCCCGCGTCAGACGGCGCCCGGCATTGCGCATCAGATACTCGAGCAGCGCGAATTCCTTGGTCGTCAATTCAATGTGCCGGCCGGCGCGCTCCACTTTGCGTTCCACGCGATCCAAACAAAGATCGCGCACGGTAAGAACCGACTCCGATGGCAGGTGGCTGCGCCGCAACAACGCCCGCGCCCGCGCCGACAATTCGAGATACGAAAACGGCTTCACCAGGTAGTCGTCCGCGCCCGAATCCAGGCACTGCACGCGGTCTTCGATCCGGCTGCGCGCGGTGAGAATCATCACCGGCAGGTTCGCCTTGCGCTGCCGCAAACTTTTCAGGACCGACAACCCATCAACCCCGGGCAGGTTCAGGTCAAGCACCACAAGGTCGTAGTCAACCTCCATCGCCATCGACCGGCCCTGGTTCCCCTCGTTGGACACATCCACCGCGTGATGCTCCGCTTCCAGCCCTTTCCGGATAAAGCTGGCAAGCGCCGCATCGTCTTCCACAATAAGAATTCTCATGAGTTTCATCTAAGTGGAGTAACTGTGAACCGATTCTCATTTTCGACTCAGTCACACCACCGCACAAGATAACCTGGCCGTACGAAGGGACGTACCTGAGGGAATTGAAACGGAGACTCTTCGAATTCGCGTAGGATGCGGCTTGCCGCGTCTCCTGCCGCGTATAGAGGAGACGGGGCAAGCCCCGTCTCTACAGGGGTTTTACGTTCCGCTCGCTACGCGCCCAGCGCCGACTGAATCGCGCCCACGATCGCCTCCGCGAGCCGATCGATCTGCTCCTTCGACTCCGCCTCAATCATCACCCGCGCCAGCGCTTCGGTGCCGGAATAACGTACGACCACCCGGCCACTGCCGTCGAGTTCCCGCTCGGCGGCAGCAATCGCCGCCTGCACCGCCGGAATCTGCGCAAAGGGAGTTTTGTTCCGCACTCGCACATTCCGAATCGTCTGCGGAAATACTTTCAGATCGCTCACCAGCTCGGCCAGCGGCTTGCCCGTCCGAACCATGATCTCCAGTACCCGGAGCGCGGTCAAAAGTCCGTCGCCGGTAGTTGCTTCCCCATCGCGAAACAAAATGTGGCCCGACTGTTCGCCGCCGAGCGTAGCTCCCACGCGCTGCATTTCTTCGAGCACATACTTATCGCCGACATTGGCGCGCAGCATCTGAATGCCGGAGCGCTTGAGCGCCAGTTCCAATCCCATATTCGACATGGTCGTCGCGACCACGGTAGCTTTCGCCAGCGCGCCGCGCGACTGCATTTCACGCGCCGCCACGAGCAGTACGGCATCCCCGTTTACCACTCGCCCCTGGGCATCGCAAAACAGCGCGCGGTCCGCATCGCCGTCAAAAGTCACGCCAATATCGAAACCTCCCTGCCGGCCCGCGCTCTCGCTGACAAATCGCGCCACCATCTCCGGATGCAGCGCTCCGCAATTCTCATTGATGTTCTGTCCATCGGGCGCGGAGTGCAGGTAGGTGGTGTTGACCTTCAGCGAACCGAATAGCTCCGGAGCCTCCGCAGCCGCCGCCCCATTGGCGCAATCGACCGCCACACGCAGCCGGGTCAAGTCGGTCGAAACACTGCTGGCGAGCCAGTGAACGTACGACTGCCGCAAGCCTTCCTCGCCGGGAACACTCGAAATTTCGGGAGCAGCGTCCGGCGGGACTGCATCCGAATCCCGCAGCAATGCGAAGATCTCTTTTTCAATCGCCAGTTCGTGTGCGTCCGGAAGCTTGTAACCATCGCCGGAAAAGATCTTGATCCCGTTGTCGGTCCACGGATTATGCGAAGCCGAAATTACCACCCCCGCATCGAAGCCTTGCGAGCGTGCCAGAAACGCGACGCCCGGGGTGGTAATCACGCCCGCGCTGCGCGTCTCCACGCCCACCGACGCCAGCCCTTGCAGAAATCGGTCGGCGATCCATCGGCTGGAGACGCGCGTGTCCTGCCCGATCACCACCCGCGCCTGGGCATTCACCCGCACCAGACCGTGCCCCAGCGCCCGCCCAATCCAATAAACACTGTCGCGCGTCAGCGGGAATTCTCCCGCCACGCCGCGAATCCCGTCCGTGCCGAAGAGTTGTCTAGTTTGCGTCATGAATCGGTCGGTAGTCGTTAGTCACTTGCGGTTTGTCGGCCGATCAAAGTTCGCGAACGACTATCGACCACCGACCACCGACCGCCTTATTTCTTCTCGTCTCCCGCGCCTTCCATAATAACGGTCACGCGAATCGGGGTGGGGTGCACAACTTGGATCAGAGGATCGGGGACATAGGCCTGCGTCACAGAAGAATATCGCGTCATGGTTCCGCTGACATCCACCGGATCCGTGGTGGCAGCCTCCACCGCCTCGACATGGTGGCGAGGTCCGGTAATCGTGATCGTCGGCGGGTCGGCAATTACCTGCGCCACTCGCATGCCGCTCGCAAAAGTTCCGGTCACACGCGGCCGAACCTCGACGACCCGGGTCCCGCGATTGTCGAAGGAGAGGTGAAATTGACCGGGGATGATCTGTATGACCTCCAAATCTTGCGGCACATGGATTTGCGGGCTGCTCAAATCGAAAGTCCTTTCCCCCGGGCGAACCGTGGCCAGATTGATCTCCGCGTGCACATCCGCCGCCCGTAATTGATGAATCACACGCTCCGGGCCTCGCACCCGGATTCGTACCTCGGTGGAATTCGCGGAATCGATCTCCAGATTATCGGGAAGATTCTGGAACTCGATCGGAACTCTCATTTCGACTTCGGCGATGGGATCGCGCACCCACATCCACAGGCCGATGGCGAGCAACAGGGAAACGATCTTGAGCCCGATATTGTGAACGAAAATCCGCTGGAAAAAGCTGCGCTGCACAAAGTTGCGCTGAACAAGGCTCGGCATCGTCAGTCGTCCCTTCCTGCATCCTGCCGGCGTGAGAGTTGAGAACTGGGCGGCTCCTCGTCGGCCATGCTTTCCTCCACCGGACTGGGCAGCGACGGCGCAGGCGCGTAACGGCGCAGCAGGTGGCTCAGGCGCTCACGCAGACGCTCGACCGTCAAATCGCGCTCGATGCTCCCGGCCACCGCCATGCTGATGGTGCCCGTCTCTTCGGAAATGATGACAGCGACCGCGTCGGTTTCTTCCGTGATCCCGATCCCGGCGCGATGGCGCGTGCCCAGTTGGGTGGAAAGCACGGGGTTCATCGACAGCGGCAGGAAACAAGCGGCGGCCGCGATGCGGTCCCGCTGCACAATCACCGCGCCGTCATGCAAGGGAGCGCTCGGTCGAAACACCGTGGCCAGCAGGTCGTACGAAAGCCTGGCATCGAGCGCCACGCCGCTTTCGATATAGGTGCGCAGCCCAATCTCGCGCTCGATCACGATCAGCGCGCCGGTCTGATTCTGCGAAAAAAGATTGGCCGCCAAAACAATGTCGTCGTAAACGTCGGCCACCGAACTCGAAGACCGCATCAGCGAAACGCGGCTCCCAAGGTTGGCCAGTGCGTGCCGGATCTCCGACTGGAAGACCACGATCAGCGCAAAAACAACAAACGGCAGCAGCGTGCTCAGCAGCCAGTTCAGCGTCCGCAATTCTCCCAGCCGCGCGAAATAAAAGGCCAGCCCCAGCGTCGCCACTCCCACCAGCATCGGCGCTGCCCGCGTTCCCCGCACCAGCGCCAGTAACTGGTAGATCAGGATCGCGACCAGCACGACGTCCAGAATCGAAATGACCGAGATGTGCGACCAGATCAGCGACGGCGTCACGCCACCCTCATGTCGAGCGTCGAGTCGAAAGTTGAATCGGCCTTCATTCTAATGCACGCCGTCTAGAACCAGTCGCAAATGATTCTCCGAGCAGGCTGCCCGGCCCTCAGGGGCTAAAGCCCAAATTTCATTGATCGCGAACGGCACGGCTGAAGCCGTGCCCTACCCAAAATCATTAATGAACCGGTTCTAATGCAGATCGCCGGTTTCCGGTTCGCCGCGCTCGCTGGCAGTCACGCGGGCGCGGACTCGTCCCCGAGCCAAGCGCGCCGACAGCTCATCCCCAGCTCCCAGGCGCGCCGCATCTTTCACCAGCCGGCCTTTCGCATCGAACACCAGCGCGTATCCCCGATTCAGAATTGCCACCGGCGAAAGCGCCTCCAGGCTGGCAGCGCGGCGATCCAGCGCCCCGCCGCTCTCCAGCAAACGCGTGCGTATAGCGGCGGCCAGGTTCGCAACTTGCGCCTCCAGCCCTTGCCGGACAGCCGCCAGACGGCGTCGCGCGTCATAGTGACGCACCGCCGAAGAGACATTTTCGCAGCGCCGACGACATCGCTCGAAAAGCTGCCGTTCCGCTTTTTCCAACCGGAAGCGCTGTTCATCCAGTTTCTGCTGCCGCCGGTGGATGCCGTCCATCATGCGCGCAAACGCTCCGTGCTGTGCCCGCTCGGTCAGTTCCTGACGCGCCATCAGCAACCGGTAGCGCACCGCATGCTCCAGCCGGCGGTACAAATCCTCTGCCTGCGCTTCGATCTCCTGCCGCGATCGGATCACCAATTCCGCCGCCGCTGAAGGCGTAGGCGCCCGCAGATCGGCGACAAAATCCACGATCGTGAAATCCGTCTCGTGCCCAATCGCCGAAATCACCGGGATCTTTGACTCCGCGACCGCCCGCGCCAGGCCCTCGTGATTGAAGCAGGCCAAGTCTTCGGCCGAGCCTCCGCCGCGCGCAATGATAATGACCTCGACTGCGCGGCTGCCCCGCAAGTCCGGATGCCGCGGTTCCGAATGAAAGTGCCGCAGCCCGGCCATCACTTCGCCCGGAGCCGAGTCTCCCTGCACCTGCGCCGGATAGATCAGCACATTCGCCGAGTGATGCCGCCGCGCCAGAATGTTCAGAATGTCCCGCAGCGCCGCACCCTGCGGTGAAGTGATGATGCCAATTCGCTGCGGCAACGGAGGGATCGCTTTCTTTCGCGCAGCCTCGAACAATCCCTCCGCCTGCAATCGGGCCTTCAATTGTTCGAACGCCAACTGCAGAGCGCCCGCGCCCTGAGGCTCCATGAACTCGGCGGAGATTTGCAGCTCCCCGCGATCTTCATATACGGTGATGCGCCCGCGAACCGTAACGTGCAATCCGTTCTCCGGCCGAAACCGCAGCAGCTTTGCCGACGATCGAAACATCACCACACGAATCTGCGCGCTCTCTTCCTTCAGCGTGAAATATAAATGGCCGGAATCGGGATTACGCAGGTTCGAAATTTCGCCTTCCACCCAGCAATCCGAATACTCGCGCTCGATGTGCGAGCGCACCGCGGAGACCAGCGCCCGCACCGTCCAGACGCGCCGCTCCGCGGGACGAAACTGGAACCCGAGTTGGTCGGTCGCGTCCATGAAGGCTCAGTTATGAAGCTTCAGTTTACCTTGTGGCGTAAGCCTATGTTGAGATGCCCATGCGTCTGCTGATTTCCGGCTTCGATAAGGGGTTAAATTCTCGTCGCGCAAACTTTTTCTTTAGGGGAGACATTGCGGAGTGACTTTGGTGCATCGTTCGATGCGCCCGTGTCGATCATTTTTCTCTTGACTTCGTTCTGCGTTGACTCTATACATTCAAACAGTTGCAACAAAATACCGTTGCGAAATTCCATGAAGAATGGAAAGGGAGAATAGATCCATGGCAACCAAAAAGAAAGCGAAGAAGAAAGCCAAGAAGCACTAGGCACCTGCAACAGGCAACGACCAAGGGGACGCGATGAGCGTCCCCTAAGTTTTTTGCGCTGATGATTGCAAGACCACTTTCGTTCTAGAGGCTCTCCTCTGTGCTCCTCGGTGTCCCCTGTGGTTCAAGCTTTTCGCCTGCACCACCAACCCCGCCTGAAGCGCATCGGCACAACGCTCCTCTAGTTCGCGCGAGACGCCGATTTCTTCTGCGGACCCGCAACGACCTTCTCCGTCGCCGGACAAAGATTGCGATAGGGACAAAACGCGCAATGATACTTGGGATTCGGCGGAAACTCTCCCTGGGCGATCCCCTCCGCCACTTTCCGCACCCGCAATTTCGCCGCTTCCAACTCGCCGTCATTCCGCGTGGTGCAAACCGCCGTATTGTTTTCGAGGTTATGGAAGATCAAGCGGTCGGCACGCTTTCCAAACGCCTCCCTCGCCGCCAGCGCATACAACGAAAGTTGCAAGCTCTCATCGGCATCCTCCTGTGACTTCGGCTTGCCCGTCTTGTAGTCCACGATGGCAACCGTCTCCGCGCCCGTGCGGTCGATGCGATCCACGCGTCCGGCCAACGTTGTCGGGCCCACTCGCAGTTCAAATCTGCGCTCGGTCTCAAGCACCTCAGGCAGCGCAGCATTGCGCGCGCCGTCGAAGAATTGCCGCAACTGCTCCATACCCTGCCGCAGATACAACTCATATTGATAGCGGTCGGCGATGCCCGCCGACGCCAAGGCCGACCGGAACTGTTCGAGCAAATCGTCGTCGCCGATTTCCCGTCGATAGCGCTGCGCGTCATAGAAGGTACGCAGCACTCCGTGCATGGCCGCTCCGTAGTGCAGTGAGGCGGAGACGTCGCGCGGCAGGTTCCACTCTCGTTCGAGTTTGAAGCGCAGCGGACACTCTTCGTAGATTTCAATGGCCGACGCACTCAGCCCGGTGACGAAGTTCGCCGACGGCTCCATGAGCAGCCATCCCGCCACGTTCGATTGCTGCAAAGCGATTCTCTGTTCTTCTTCGGCAAACAAGGTATCCTGCACGGCCGCCGCTGAGTGCGTGAACCAGAACTTCTTGTAAGCGGGATGGGCCATGAACTCGCGCAGAAATTGCGTGGGCTTCGGATCTTTCCTGCCCCGACCCTGGTGCGCATAAATCGCCAGCGTGTCCTTGGCGCGCGTCATCGCCACGTAGAAAAGGCGGCGCTCTTCTTCTTCATGCAGCGTCTTGTCGTCGTGCGCGCGCGTGTCGGAACCGGTGTCGGAAGAAGAAGCGTTCGACCAGCGCAGTTCCGCCGGAAACGCAACCAGCGGCTCCCTGTAGGCCATGGGGAACCAGGTCGAAGAACCGCGAAGAATGGCGACGTGACGGAACTCAAGCCCCTTGGCGGCATGCGCGGTCAAAAGCTGCACCGCGTCGTCCGCACTGCGTGGCAGCGCGATCGTGCCTTTCGCCTGCACAAAATAATCGAGGTACTCAAGAAATTCGGAAGGGCTCCCCATCTCGGCGATAGCTTTCTTGTGCCATGCTTCGACAAACTTCAGAAAAGCAACCACCAACGCCGACCGCGGCAGCACAAAATGGCGGATCACAAGGTCGACCGCGTCGTCCGCGCGAACTCCGTCCTTTCCCATTTCCCGGTGCACGTTCTCGACACACTCCAGCACCGCCGCGCCCTTCGGCAATCGTCCGAGCACCGCCCGCAGATCGAGGTCCTGACGTCGCACGGCCCTCATCGCCGCCCGCAATTCCATTGGGTCGATGCCGAACTGGGGCAGCGCCGCCACGCGAAACAGGCTGGCGGCATCGTTCGGAGACACCGCCGCGGTCAGGCACGCCACCACGTCGCGAACCTCGGCCGTGTCGAGTACGTCCAGTCCTTCGATGGAGAATGGAATGCCCCGCTCGGCAAGTTCATGAACCAGTTCATCGCGATGGTGGTGCTGGCGGTAAAGCACGGCAAAATCGCTCCACGCACAGCGCTGGTCTTTATCCTTATCCTTACGCTTCTTCTGGATGCGCCGAGCCAGGTCGGCGGCCTCCACTTCTTTATCTCTCCAGGTAACAATCTCGACCGGCGGCGCGGCCGCAACCTCGCCTTTTTCCTTTGCCTCCTCGTCGCGCAGCGATTCCAGAGGGGCTCGTTGGTAGGAAATTGAAATCCCCTTTTGCGAGAGCGTGTGCCCGGGCGTCGATCCGAACACCGGCGGATTGTCGTTCACCAGGCCAAAAGCGCATCGCAGGATCGGCAAGAGCGAGCGCCGATTCTTTCCCAGCACAACGACTCGCGCCGCGGGAAAATTCCTTACGAACAGCGTGAACGCTTCGCTCGAAGCGCCGCGAAACTGATAGATCGCCTGGTCCGGATCGCCCACCGCAAAAACGTTTGCCGCCGTTCCCGCGAGCAACGAGAGAATTTCGACCTGGGCAAAATTCGCGTCCTGAAATTCATCCACCAGCACGAAGCGCGTACGGAGCCGTTCTTCTTCGAGCAACGTGGGATCGTCCTTCAGCAACCGATGGGCCTTGGCGATCATGTGACCGAAGGTGCCCAGGTTTTTCTCCCGAAGCATATTTTCCACGGTAGCGAAAACGCGAGCGATTTCCTGGCAGCGTTCGAGAATTTCGCGTTCTTCCAAATCCGCCTGATTTTTCGACTTGGCAACGCGAGGCAAAGGGATCTCGCCGCGCTCGAGACGCTCGACATAGCGCGCATATTCGTCAGGGCCGACCAGTTCGTCCTGGCAACGGCGCATGAAATCGAGCAGGCTGTCGAGGAACTGTCCGACGTTGGCGGCGCGCACAAAGTGCTTCAGGCGCAGATCGCGAATACGGCGGCGCAAAAACACCCACAGATCCTTATCGTCAAGCACGCCAAAACCAGCGCCGCGACGCTGCAGCAATCCGTAACACCATGCGTGGAACGTGCAGGCCGACAAGCCGTCGATGGCCGTACCCTTCAATTCTCCTTGCACGCGCGCCAGCATTTCCGCGGCCGAATTCTCGGTATAGGTGAGGGCAAGAATCTCGTCAGGGCGGGCGTGGCCTTCGTGAATAAGATTGGCCACGCGCTGCGTGAGGACGGTAGTCTTCCCCGTCCCAGCGCCGGCGATCACCAGCATCGGGCCATCGACGTGCTCGATGGCTTGACACTGGCGCTCATCGGGGAGAATCTTCGTCGCAGGTAAAACAGTGGAAGCCACTTGAGATCTCTAGCCGGAGAATATCAGAGGCGAGTGTCGAATGCTCCAGCGTCGTGTCCCGGAATTTCAAGGCACAAATCTACACAAACAAACCTGATGTTGCGAATGAACGGGAAACGATACGGGGAATCAGCGCAGCGCTTCAAGAGCAATGGCGGTGGCGACGATCGCCGCAGTTTCGGCTCGCAGTATCGTCTCGCCGAGCGAGGCCGCTGCCCATCCCGATTCGTAAAACCAACTTAGTTCCCCGTCGGCCCATCCGCCTTCGGGGCCAATCGCAAGGACCACTTCGGTTGGCCTGGATTGCAAAACCGCTCCCAGCCGAGTCTCTTCTTCGGATTCCGCAAGAACGACGCGGGTCAGTAGGTCCGCAGGCAGAACTTTATCAAGCTCTTTCAATTTGACCGGAGCCACAATCTCCGGCGGCGCCAACCTTCGCGATTGCTCGGTCGCCTGACGAGCGATGCGCTGCCAGCGTTCACGGCGCTTCACTGCAGCGGTGGCCAGATGAGCATCCGTCCGGCGAGCGATTACCGGAATGATGCGAGCGACCCCAATCTCCGTGCACTTCTCGATCGCCCACTCCATGCGGTCAAACTTGAAAATGGCAAGTGCCAGCGTGATTTTCGGAGCGGCTGACGGCTTGGACCTCAGCCTATGGAGCGGCTTCGTGTCGAGCGCGAAATCAACCCGGTCGTTCGAGATAAACGTGATCGTCCCGCGGCGAACCTCATCCCCGGTAGTGATGTCGAACTCCTGCCCCACTTCAGCGCGAAGCACGCGGGCAAGGTGCGCAGCGTGCTCGCCCACTAGAGCTGCGGCGTTTCCCGTGACCTCATCGGCGATCCAGCGGCGGCGTGTCATGGAGCAGGTCTCAGGTCTTAGGTGTCAGGTCTCAGGAAGAACTCATTCGCTTACTAAACCGGCAAGGAACTCGAGTCCGCAATCTAAGACCTAAGACCTGACACCTGGTTTTACGCAAACATGTCCTTCACGCGTCCCAGCAGCGACCGGTGCTGCGGTTTATTTTCCACCGGGAATATTTCTCCCAGTTCGCTCAGCAATTCGCGCTGGCGCTTGCTCAGCTTTCCGGGTGTCTGGATTCGCACCTCGACATAAAGATCGCCTTTGCCGCGACCATTGAGTACGGGCACGCCTTTGCTCCGGATCCGAAACGACGTTCCCGACTGCGTGCCTTCGGGAACTTTCAGCCTGTGCTCGCCCTCCAGCGTGGGAACCACGATCTCCGTGCCCAAAGCAGCTTGGGGGAACGAGATCGGCACCACGCAGTGCAGGTCGTTGCCCTCGCGCTCAAAGAAAGCATGTTCTTTGACGTGCAGTACAACATACAAATCGCCCGCCGGCCCGCCGAACGCGCCCGCTTCGCCGAGTCCGCTGAAACGAATGCGCGTGCCGTCCTCCACTCCCGCAGGCACCTTGGCTTCCACCACGCGTTCGCGCAGCAAGCGGCCTTCGCCTTTGCACTTCGGGCATGGCTCGGTGATTACGCTGCCCGCGCCCTGGCAGGTTGGGCAGGTGCGAGCAATGCTGAAGAACCCTTGCTGATACCGCACCTGCCCTCGGCCATCGCACGACCGGCAGGTGACCGGAGTCTTACCGGGCGCTGCGCCGTTTCCGCGGCACGAGTCGCAGGTCTCATGGCGGCGCACGCTGACTTGCTTCTCGGCGCCAAAGACGGCCTCGTCGAATTCGAGATGCAAGTCTTCGCGCAGATCGGCTCCGCGCTGGGCGCGGCTGCGACGGCGTCCCCCCTGGCCGAACAAGTCGCCGAAACCGAACATGTCTCCAAAAATGTCGCCGAAATCCTGGAAGATGGTGGGATCGAATCCCGCCGGACCTCCAGCATTGCCGCCCACGCCGGCGTGTCCGAAGCGGTCATACAAAGATCTCTTCTCGCTGTCGGCGAGAATGGCGTACGCCTCCGTGATCTCCTTGAACTTCTCTTCCGCATCCGGATTATTAGGGTTGCGGTCGGGATGGTACGTCATCGCGAGCTTGCGGTAGGCGCTCTTGATCTCGACGTCGGTGGCCGCACGGGCAACACCGAGTACTTCGTAATAATCGCGTTTCGTATTGGCGGCCAGAAACTCCCCCCCACTTTAATTAAGCAAATCGGCTGAGCAAATTGTAAATCGTATTATCCGCGGTTATTGCGGGCGACCCGCACCATCGCGGGACGCAACAGGCGATCCTTGTACTTGTAGCCGCGTTGCAGTTCGTCGAAGACCTGGTGATCCGCGACCTCGGTCGTATCCACCATTTCGACGGCTTCGTGAACCCGCGGATCGAAAGCCTGTCCCAAGGCCGGAATCGGCTGCACTCCAATTTTCTGCAGCGCATCCTGAAACTGCCGGTAGATGAGCTCAACGCCGTTACGGAAATCGTTGGAATTGGAATTGGAGTCGCCGCCGCCGGCCTTCAGCGCGCGCTCGAAACTGTCGAGAATCGGCAGAAAGTTCCGGATGGCGTCGGCCGCGGCGAATTCGCGGAATTCCTGCTGTTCGCGCACCGCGCGCTTGCGGGCATTGTCGAATTCCGCCTGCAAGCGGGCCAGCCGGTCGAGAAGCGCGTCGCGCTCGGCCTTAAGCTGGTCGATTTCCGATCCTGCGCCGATCTCGGCTGGTTTGGCCGCGGCTCCGGCAGGCGCAGCTTCTTCTCCGCCTTCCGCGGCCGGAAGTTCGTGCTCGAGATCAAGCCCCGCATCGGTCTTTCCGTTTCCCTTACCCATACTTCTCGATTACTCCGATTCGTTCAAAAGTTTGTCAAACAGCCGCGCAATGTACGACACCGCCGACATGGTGTGTTGATAATCCAGCCGCGTAGGTCCAATCACGGCCAGCGATCCCATCACTTCGCCGCCAACGCGCGCGGGAGCGCCAATCAAAACAAAATTCTGCAAGTTCGAAGCAGGCAGCGCTTGGTCGAGCCCGATCACCACGCGCACCGCCTCCTGCCGCGTGTCCAGATAAGCGCTGAGCAGCGCTACGACTTTTTCTTTTTCTTCAAGCGTCCGCAGCATGTCCTGCAGCCGCTGCCGATCTTCCTGGCCCGCCACCTGATTCGTGACCAGGTTCGCCGCTCCTTCCACGAACACCGCCTGCGTGTCGTCCGTCGAAGCCAGCGCCCCCTGCTGATAAAGCTGCTCGATCGACTTCATCAGCCGGTCATACTCACTGCGCTCCTGTTCGAGGCGGCGCGCCAGTTCGGCCCGCATGTCGGCCATAGTCCAGCCCCGAAAATTCTCATTGATGTAGCGCGCGGCCAAATCGAGATCGGACTGCGGAATATCCAGCCGCAGCACGCGATCGCGCACCACTCCCGAGCGCGTGACCACAACCGCCAGCACCTTCTGATCGCCCAAGCGAGAAAAATAAACATGCTCCAGCGCATTCCGCGGTCCGCTGGTAGCGACGGTAACGCCAACGCTATGCGAGATCAGCGAGAGCACATGCGAAGTCCGCTCCATGAACTCCGCCACGTCCGTAACGCCAGTCAAAGTGTCCTGAATAATGCTCTGGTTCTCGTGCGAGAGATGCACCTCGCCACTAAGCTGCTCGACGTAATATCGATAAGCCTCCGCCGTAGGAACGCGCCCCGCCGAAGCGTGAGGCTGCTCCAGAAATCCAGCATCGGCCAGATCCGCCATCACGTTGCGGATCGTAGCCGCACTCAGCCCCTCGCGGCTGGAGCGAGCCAGCGTGCGCGACCCCACCGGCTCTCCACTGGCAATGAATGTCTCGACGATAGCGGTAAGGATTTCGCGTTCCCGTCCGCCCGCTGGCCCTGCTGGCATAAGTCCCTAAACAAAGGAGAGGGTGCCCCACTCATCGCGTCCTTTGCGACGAGTGGGAGTCGAAATCCGCTCCTCTAAATTCTTTAGATGCAGTGGCTTAGATTAAGATTCCACCACGCCTAAGGGAATTCTAGGGAGCGCTGAGGAGGGTGTCAAGGATCACCGGGGGGTGAGCATTCTACCCCCCTCGAAGGTACCCCACCCCCGAACGGTAATCAGGGCAGGTATGATTGCGACAGTTGGTATACCGCGTTCGCGCAGAGGAGGCCAGGGGATGAAGACTAGGCCAATTGATCTATTTCGGTATGTGAGCGAACTGTCAGAGCAGGCTTGGATCGAGCGCATTTATATATTTGGGTCAAGGCGTTATCCGTCCAATGCCAGCTTCGGATCGGACATCGATCTGTTGATCATTCCCAACGCGACTACCTCCATCGACTCGCTTAAGGTAAACAACCGGGAGCCGTATGTTGATGCATTTTTGCTCACAGGAAATACGGCAACTAGTTGTAATAATGGAACCCAAATATTGTTAGGGAACGAGACACCAGAGAAAAAACTCGATGCAAAGCCTTTGTGGACGCGATCAGAGGACTGGGTTGCTGGAGGCGATTACAGGACCCTGCAGATAATTCCCGACCGGTTGCCCACGACGACTATTGGAAATGTGGGACTGGTGGCCGTGTTAGTGTTTTGTGCTTTGAAAGAGGAGTTTAAGGCTGTTGTAAAACGGCTTGGAAACGGAAAACTGCTAAAACTTCCGGATTTGCCACCTCAACACGTTGGGGAAATTATTTGCAAGACCGGTACACGAAGACATGTCGTTGTTATTCAGACCGGAGTTGCAAGCGTCAGCGCTGCGATTGCCGCGACTCGTGCGCTCAACTTCTGGTCTCAGGCCGAATTGGCTGTACTAGTCGGAATTACAGCGGGCTTCAAATTGTCCAAGTTGAAACTTGGAGATGTGTTGATGCCAACGTCCATTATTGATGTAGAAAGCGGTAAGAAAACACCAAAAGGCCACGAACCTGCCGGGTTAATCCTCCCCACATCTATCAGCCATGCGCAGGCAATGGCTGCGTGGCCGCGTGAGGACACTTGGCGTTTCAGATGGGGTAAGAAATCGATTAGCGGAACCGAACCGACCATTCATAGCGACTGCGCGCTGGCATGCTCGTCGAGTGTAATTGGCTATGCCGCGTATGCCAAGGAGGTTCGGCATCGCCACAGAAAGGCTTTGGGCGTAGAGATGGAAGCGCTCGGCGTTGCTACCGCCTGTCAGAACCGCTGCCCCTTCGTAGTGATCAAGGCTATTTCAGACTGGGCTAATTCAAAGAAGAATGATAAGTGGCACAAGTTCTGTATGGATGCTAGTGCGGATCTTGCGATCTCGCTTCTGAAAGACGAGGTGATCTAGCCTGCTCTGCCCATTTGCGGCAATTGCATCGACAACCGCGCTTGATACCGTCCTTACCTCCGCCAACGCACCATGAGCTGTCTCGCTTTCCTGGTTGTTTGACTGTGTGTTTGGGTCGAGGGGACAATTGATATGGATCTGATTGAAACCTAAATGGCAAAAATTCGCATAAACGATCTGGCGCGTGAGCTGGAGATTCTGAGCCGTACGGTCTTGGACGTTCTTCCGCTTGTTGGCGTGATCGAAAAGAAGACCCACTCAAGTTCCGTGGAGGAATGGGAAGCGGAGAAGGTTCGGGCCTACGTTAGTGCCCATCCAGAGATTTCTCATCGCGTACGCAGGTATCCTCTCGGCGATATGTTGACAACTTCCGTCGATTTGTCCCACATCGCCAGACCTGGAGACGTGCTGAGAGCCATAACGCAGTCAAGGTCAGGTGGAGCCGCTGAGGAGAAGTCAACTCCCAGCCCGGCCTCTGCCCTGAAATCAAACGTGAATGTTGCCATGCCGCAAACCGCTCCCGCCGACCGGGTGGAAGTGAGTGCATCGATATTGCGACCCACGCAGGATTCGGGTTCGAACCTCGAACTTCCGGAAGGGTTTTCCTTCTACACACGCGGGTTCTTGGACTTCGACCACGTCATACAATACTTTGATTGGAATCCTCATGAGCACTCTCTAACAATCGACCTAAGTGCCTGCCTCAGATCGAATTTCCAAACTTTGGCGCTGTTGGTTCAGTACGCTTGGTACCTGACCCTGAATGGGCACAAAGTCACCTTCAAGTACGGAACGGCCCGGTCTGGCGTTACAAAAATGCTGACAGCAATGGGTGCCCTAGAGTGGCGTGAGGTCCTCCTTAGTGATGGGCGCGACTTCACCAACTATCCAGGTAGAAAAACTTTTGCTTTGCGGAGACGATCCGATGTGCAAAGCACAATAAACAATGCCCGACGGGCAATAATGAACTACAGGATTGGCTTTCCGCAGTACATGAGCTACTTGATTTCTGAGCTTCTCTATAACGCAACTGAACATGGGCGTCGCGTAGCAGGTGTCGAGAACTGTCAGGTAATGGTGCCAGCAATCTTTCAGTTTGGGCTTTACACGCAGCTAAACCGATTGTCATTTCTGTTCAGTGATCTCGGAGTAGGGATCAAGGAACACCTAGAGCAATCCTATCCACCTTTCCCCACTCATCAGGAAGCAATCATTTACGCGTTGCGACCTAATGTCTCAGGCACGTTCGCACAGCAATCGCAGCCATACAGTACCAGGAACAACGCCGGGATGGGCTTGACTTATTCAAGCCTAATGTCGAAGCGTCTAAAAGGAGATATGTATATCGTCTCCCACAACGGGGTGGTTCATGTGTCACCGGAGGACGTGACAAGTCATCAATTAAAGGGTTCCTGGCCCGGCACTTTCGTGCTGATAAACCTGAACGTTGGAAGTGCTCCAAGCTTATCGCTCGAAGAACTAATGGCCGAGATTAGACTTAATGCAAAACAAGAGCTTGATGGGGCGTCGCGCAAGGAAGAGTCGGAAAGATATGTAGTTAGCATCTTTAACTATTTCGGAAAATATGCAGAGGATAAGGATGCGGCAATCACATTCAGAGACAGGCGCCTGCTACCAGCGGTTGAGCAAGGAAAGAGAATTGACCTGGATTTTAGGGATGTCGAGACAGTACCACACAGTTTTCTCAATGCGCTTCTTGCGACTGCCGTTCAACGGCTTGGCATCAAGGCTTACCAGTGGATTCGTATTTACAATGCACCTGGACCCATCCACGAAATCTTTGACAAAGTGCTTGAGGATAATCTCCCCAAGATCAAATGAATTACGATAAGCTGCTGAGTGGACATGCCCTCTAAAACCTTCCCCGCCTGATTAGATAACCGTGTCGGCTCCAAGCCGCCGAGTAAACTTGGTGCGCTCAAGCCGGGTGCCCCACCCTTCGTTTTTTGAAGGGTGGGATTTGAGCGTCGCCGGCTGGGCCGGCTGGCCCAGGCTCTTAATCTCGCTGGCGGGTGGCCCGTCCTATCGCGAAGCGAAGGGCGGGGCCTTTGACGGGGGGACACAGCGGGCTACAGGGGAAAACCACCCATAATAACCACCGCGAACTCTGCGTTCTCTGCGGTTCAGCGGTTTTGGGCCCTACTGAATCTGAATCACGCTCTCCGAACTGCCGGCTCTGATCTCCTCCACTCGCGCCGCCACATTACGGGCAAATGCGAATAGCGATTTCGCATGGGGCGAGTCCTCTCCCTGAAGCACGGATGGAGTGCCGCCGTCGCCGGACTTGCGAATCTCGGGATCGAGTTCGACGCCGCCGAGATAGGCGATGTCGAATTGCTTCGCCGTCTTCTCCGCGCCGCCGCGCGAGAAGATGTCGATTTCATGCTGGCAGTGCGGACAGACGAAGTAACTCATGTTTTCGACCATGCCGACGATATCCACCTTCATCTGCCGGAACATCTCGATGGCCTTGCGCGCATCCTGCAGCGCCACGTCGGAGGGCGTCGAGACCACGATGGCTCCGGTCAGCGGCACGGTCTGAATCAGCGAGAGTGCCACGTCGCCGGTCCCCGGAGGAAGATCGATAACCAGATAGTCGAGCAGTCCCCACTGCACCGATCCCAAGAACTGCTTGATGATCGAATGCAACATCGGTCCGCGCCAAATCAGCGGCTTGTCTCCTGGGTTGAGGAAGCCGACCGAGATGACCTTCAGTCCGTGCGAATTGATGGGCGCGATCTGGCCTTCGCCGATCACTTTGGGCTGCTCGCTGGTGCCGAGCATGAGCGGGACGTTCGGACCATAGACGTCGCCGTCGAGCAATCCCACTTTGTGGCCCATCTTGTTGAGGGCGATTGCCAGATTGACCGCGAGCGTGGTCTTGCCGACTCCTCCCTTGCCGGAACCGACGGCGATGATCGCGTTGACGCCAGGTAAAGGTTGAGGAGCGGGCTGTTGCTGGCCGGGAGGATGGGAATGCGAGCTCATCTCCTGATTATACGGGAGGGGAAGGCAGCACTCAGCATTTAGCAGTTAGCATTTAGCCACTCAGCATTTAGCAGTTAGCATTTAGCCAAAACCCGCGACGCAGAGCCCGGCTTTGGCTAGATGCTAAGTGCTAAGTGCTAAATGCTGCC
>CAWDPH010000008.1:0-282871 GCA_963804135.1 uncultured Acidobacteriaceae bacterium
TAAGCTTCCCAGGTGACGACGGGCGTCTCGTCAAAATTAAAGGTGGGCGGCGGCGACGTGGTCTTCCACTCCAGGCCAGCCGCGGCCCAGGGATTCGCGTCGGCGATCTTCCCGTAGCGCAGCGACCAGACGAAGTAGATCATCGGCAGCAGATAGCCGGCGGCGAGGATGCTGGCCCCCGCGGTCGAGAGCACGTTTAGCGTCTGGAACTCCGGCGGATACTGCCAGTAGCGGCGCGGCATGCCGACGTAGCCGAGAATGAACTGTGGGAAAAACGTCAGGTTGAAGCCGACAAAGACGAGCAGCGCCGACAGCTTGGCCCAGGCTTCCGGATACATGCGGCCGGTCATCTTCGGCCACCAGAAATGCAGGCCTCCAAGATACCCCATGAGCACCCCGCCCACCATGACGTAGTGGAAGTGAGCGACGACGAAGTAAGTGTCGGTGACGTGAACATCGATGCCGATGGTCGCCAGCATGAGGCCGGTTAGTCCGCCCATAGTGAACAGCCCGATAAAGCCAAAGGCATAGAGCATCGGAGTCGCGTACGAAATGGAACCCTTGTAGAGGGTTGCCGTCCAGTTGAAGACTTTGACGGCGGAAGGCACGCCCACGGAGAAACTCAGGAAGGAAAAGATCATCGCGGCATAAAGCGAGATGCCGGCAACGAACATGTGATGCGCCCACACCAGGAATCCAAAGACGGCGATGGCAACGCTTGACAGAGCGACAAACTTGTAGCCGAAGATGCGCTTGCGTGCAGAACAGGCAATGAGCTCGCTGACCACGCCCATCGAAGGCAGGATCATGATGTAGACGGCGGGGTGCGAGTAGAACCAGAACAGGTGCTGGAACAAGAGCGGGTCTCCACCGAGCCTGGGATCGAAGATGCCGAGGTGGAAGAGGCGCTCGACGGCCACCAGCACGATGGTGATGGCGACGACCGGCGTGCCCAGAATCATGATCAGGCTGGTGGCGTAGTTGGCCCAGATAAACAGCGGCAGGCGCTCCCAGGTGAGGCCGGGCGCGCGCATGCGATGAATGGTGACGATGAAATTGAGTCCGGTGAAGATGGACGAGAAGCCTGCGATGAAGACCGCGAGTCCGGCCTCGACAATCTTTGTGTTGGTGTACTCCGTGCTGAATGGGGTGTAGAAAGTCCAGCCCGTATCGACGCCACCGGTCAACATGACGTGTGTAATCAGGAGGCCGCCGACAACGTAGAGATACCAGCTCAGCAGGTTGATGCGCGGGAACGCAAGATCCTTGGCACCGATCATGAGGGGCACCAGGAAGTTGCCCAGCACGGCAGGCACCACCGGGATCAGGAAGAAAAACACCATGATCATGCCATGCATGGTGAACACCTTGTTATAGGTGTCAGCCTGCATCAGGTCGCCCTGTGGCGTCAGCAACTCGAGCCGGATGAGCATGGCAAAAAAGCCGCCGAGGAAGAAGAAGAAAGTAACCGAGATCAGATAGAGGACCGCGATCCGCTTGTGGTCGGTGGTCAACAGCCACGACTTGAGGGTGTACTCGTTGTTGAGATAGTTCAACTTCGGAGCTGGAGCCTGATTCGCCGAAATTACTGTGCTTGCCATGACTATTGCACCTGCGTCTTCTGTGTTTGTGCCGGGGAAGGGGCGGACTGACTCTGCAGCCCGGCGGTTCCCGTGGGTGGCTGGCTTAGCGATTTGACGTAAGCCACCAGCGCGTTCAACTGCTCTTCGCTGACGATGCCCTGGAAGGTGGGCATCACCGGTTTGAAGCCGTTCACGATCTTTGCCATCGGATTGAGGATGGACTCACGAACATAGTTCTCGTCGGCCATCACGGTGCGTCCGTCTTCGAGCAGAACCGGTTTGTTGTAGACGCCGGTCAGATTGGGGCCGCGGCCCTGCACATCGAAACGATGACAGGTGGCGCACCCGAGCGTACCGAATAACTGCTTGCCGGTTTCCGGCAAGGGCGCGGACGGTCCGCCCGCCATCCACTGCGCGTAATCCTGCGGCTCCATGACGACGATGTCGCCGCCCATTCCGGAGTGATTGGTTCCGCAATATTCAGCGCAGAACAAATGGTAGCGGCCGGGTTTGGTGGCCTTGAACCATAAGGTGGTGTAGCGGCCGGGCAGCACGTCCTGCTTGATGCGGAAGGCGGGGACAAAGAAGCTGTGAATCACATCCTGCGAGGTCATGATGAGCTTGACGTCCTGGCCGGTGGGAACGTGCAGCTCGTTGATCTCGCGCTGCCCCTCCATGTGCTCGATCTTCCACATCCACTGCTTGGCGACCACGTAGACCTCAGTCGAGTCGGCGGGAGGAGTGCGCTCCTGGAAATATATGACTGCTCCCCAGATGAAGAAGGTCATCATCACAAAGAGTGGAATGATCGACCAGGTGATCTCGAGGGCAGTGGAGCCTTCGATCTGTTGCGCTTCGCGGCCGGGCGCGCGACGATACTTGATCGCCAGCACCAGCACGGAGAGAAAAATGAGCGCGGTCATGACGCCAGCAACCAGCAACAGATAGATGTAGAGCGCATCCACCTGGCCTGCCATGGTCGAGGCCTGATCGGGCCACAATGGTAGAAATTTCGACATAATTACTTAACTCGCCTCGGTTCGCCGTGGGCCGGGCCGAGCCCGGAACCATGATTGGAACGGCTGTCGGCGCGAAACATGATGAACATAAATGTTCCCAGGATGAGCATGGTACCGAGCGCCGCCAGCTTCAGGATGTTGCTGACGACGGCGCCGTATTTTCCGGTCCTGGGATCGTAGTGATAGCAGTACAGAAGCACCTGGTCGCCGATGTTACCGATCCGGTTTTGCGAGGCCTGCACCAGTCCGAGGCGCAGATCCTTGGGAGAGAACTCGACTCCATAAAAGTATCCCGAAATGTGCCGGTCGGGCGTAAGCATAACGATCGCGGCGGCGTGGGCGTACTGCTCGGTTTTCGGATCGAACTGATATTGGAAGCCGACCGCTTTGGTGAGCGCATTGATCTGGTCAGCCTTGCCGGTGAGGAAGTGCCAGCCCTGATCGGCATTCGCGCGGCCATAGCGCTTCATCATGTCCCGCTTTTTTGCCGCGGCCATCTCCGTGGTTTCGCGCGCATCGAAGCTTACAGTGAGCACGTCAAAGTCCTTGCCGAGATTGAAGGTCAGCGCCTTCATCGAACCGACCAACCCTTGCAGCAGTTCGCTGCACAGCATGGGGCACTGGTAATAACCCAGGTTCAGGATGACGGGGCGTCCCTGGCCGAAGTAGTCGGCGAGTTTGACCGGGTTGCCAAGTTCGTCGCGGAATTCGAGATCGGCGGGAACTTCGGCGTTGAGATGTGGCTCGATGCCGACGAATTCGAGCCCGGGTGGACGCTGGTTAACGGGCGGACTCATGATGCCGCCGCCCATGATGGGACCGCGCGCGCCCTGCGCAAACAGCGGAGCGACCGCGAACAGGAGCAGCAAAGCTGTGGCGGCGATCGAGTTGGCGAAACTGCTTTTGCTGCGCACTGCTTTTTCCTTTTCCGGCTGTCCGGCCGGAACGGTTGCTTCGCATCAGAGCATCGCTTTAGCGATACCGTAAGTTCTTCTGTAGAGACGGGGCTTGCCCCGTCTCCGCCCGCGCCATCAGACGCCCCTTAAGGGGCCGGGCTACCGCTTCGCTGCCGCCACTTTCTTCGCCGGCGCTGTGCTCGGCGCTGCTGCGCCTGCATCCGCGCCGCCCGGCGCATACACGGGCAATCCGCGCTGCACGGTCAACTCCATGGCGCGCTCGATCGGAATATGCGCCACGTCAGCTTTTTCGTCGACCCAGCCGTAGCTGTTGAGTTGATTCTCCTGATTGACGAGGAAGTCGCGGAACTGGCCGCGCTCGTTGGTTTCGAGCATGGGAGCCCCGTTGTCCTTGAACACCTTGTCCATGTCGTCCTGCGTGACCACGCGCGACATCGCCCCCTTGGAAGTAACCAACGGGCTGGCCGTGGCCATCTGCGACCGCTCGTATTTATCGAGGAACGAGTACATGCCGACGATGATGAAATAAATGACTAAGCCAAAGATCGCGAGGCCGATCATGAAGGCGAAGACGCCGCGCGTACCCAGGTCTTCGCGTTCGAAACCGGTTTCGTGGCCGGAGTGGCCGTGGTTCATCTCTTCACTCATGCGACGGCTCCAGAAGTCTCAGCGTCTGCGGCGCGTTCACCGCCAGCAGCGGACGCGCTCTCAGGTTGTGGAGGAAGTAGGCCATCCAAAGACCGCCCATCCCGGCCATGACCGTAAAATGCATCCAGCTCACGTGAAACCTGAAATGCGATGCCGGCTCGATGTGCCAAAAGATATCGACGATGCGCATCAATATGAGCCAGGAAGCCAGCCAGACCAGAGTGCGCGCTTTGCGCTTCAACTGCCGCGAGAGCAGGAGCGCGAACGGAACGGCGAAATGGAACACCACGAGAAACAAGCCGACGTACTCCCACCCGCCATTCATGCGGCGCACGTACCACGGAATTTCTTCCGGCAGGTTGCCGGCCCAGATGATGAGCCACTGCGAGAAATTGAAGTACGCCCAGACCATGACGAAGGTGAGCATGAACTTGCCGTGGTCGTGAACTTCGGTGTCGGTGAGGTAGTCGGACATCGGCTTGCGTTTGCCGAGGATGCTCTCGATGACCACGCAGAAACAGAAGGCGGAGAGCGCTTCCCCCGCGATGAAAAGCAGTCCGTAGATGGTCGAGATCCAGCGCGCCTGCAGCGACATCACCCAGTCGATCACAGCGAAAGAAATCGTGAACGAGTAGATGACGAGTCCAATGGAACTCATGGCGCGGAAACGCAGCGTGCTCTGGCCGGCAATCGAGTCCTGCTCGGTGGACCAGCGATTCAAGAAGTAAGCCATCCCGATCCAGATGACGAAGTAAACGATATAGCGCACGAAGATGGCGTGGAAGTTGAGATAGCTGTGCGCGATCTCGACCATCTTGGGGTCCGCGGACAATTCCCCATAATGTGCCCAGGCATAAAGATGCTCCTGGAAGGCCAGCATAGGAAGGAAGAGCACGGCCATCAGGGGCAGCGTCATCATGCCCGCTTCGAGGATGCGGCGAATCACGGTCCCCCAGGCGCCGCCGACCAAGTGGTAAAGCATCAGGATGGCCATGCATCCGAGCGAAAGGCCGAGCCAGAACATGAAGCCGAGGAGATAGGCGGGGTAGAAGCTGTCAGGGTCTACAAATGCCGCTCCGGCCCATGAGACAAGTGCGGCGATGACGCCGATCACCAGCGATCGTAGCTGCATGGTCCGAACTACGGGCGGGGCCATCAGATCCGGCTTATTCATGGTGGCCGTGGTCATTTTGGCTCCCCTTCGGCAGCGGCGGGGGCCGGCGTGGGCGCCACCTGGGGCAACGTCGCTCCGTTGCCGATGTCGCGGAACTGCGGCGGAGGTGACGGAACTTTTTGTCCCGCGGGAACGTCGCTCGAAGCTGCATTCTGGCTCAGTTGCAGCGCGCGAATGTACGCGGCGATGCACCAGCGATCGCGCGGCGCAACCTGCGTGCCGTATTCGGGCATCACGCCGAAGCCGTTGGTCATGACGTCAAAGAAGTAGCCGATCGGCACCTTGCGCAAACGATCGATGTGATACGACGGCGGACGGCGGAATCCACGCGACGGGATGAAGCCATTGCCATCGCCGACGCGTCCGTGACAGGGCGTGCAGTTGATGTTGAACCGCTCGCGTCCGCGGGCAAGAACTTCGGCCGTCGCCGGGAACGGCAGATAGTCGCCGGGAGCGTTGCCGATTTTTCCAGTGTGGAAGTAGGTGTCTTCGCAGAATTTGGCGTCTTCGCCTGGATCGCATCGTGCGACCGTGCCCTCGACCGGCATGCGGGCGGAGCGATCGTCAGCAAAGAAATCGCTCTTCGCCATGGGCCGGTAATACGGCTGCATGTGCATGTCGAGGCGGCATCCCGCCGTTATGGCGATCAGCGCCAGCAGCGCGGGCAGAACTTTTCGGAGGTGGCGCTTGGCACCCATGGTTAGCTTGGCACCTCCGCGATCATCCGTGGCGCGAGGCCCGTGAGAAACGAGCGCGTGCCGGCGGCGTCATATTTCGGGTCGCTCGAAAACACGACCAGGAAGAATTTATTCTCCGAAGCCTTGGCGAACTCGGGCACGTTAAACACCGGGTGATAAGGCATGGGCAGGCCGTTCAGGGCCAACATGCCGATGGCGGAAGACAGTCCGGCGAAAAGAATCGTCAATTCGAAGGTCACGATCATGAACGAGGGCCAGGAGTGATACGGGCGTCCGCCGATGTTGACCGGATAAGTGATCACCGCCACCCAATACTGGAGCGCGTACGCCGAGATCCCGCCGACAAGTCCGCCGATGAGCACGATGAGGGGCACGCGGTTCTTGTGAAAGCCGATGGCTTCAGCCAGGCCCTCGATGGGGAACGGGCTGTAGGCGTCGATCTTCTGGTAGCCCGCTTCGTGCGTCTTGTGCGCGGCGGCTACCAGTTCTTGTGCCGAGTCGAATTCGGCCATCAATCCATAAATCGACGAATCCCTCATTGAAGTTGTCATTGCTTCACCTCCGCCGCCTCGTGCACCTGCGACTCCGGCAGCAGGGTGCGCAATTCGAAGATGGAGATCATGGGCAGAATGCGTACGAACAGCCACATCGCAGTCAGGAACAGGCCGATGGTGCCGGCGAACGTCATCCAGTCCCACTTGGTTGGGTAGTACATGCCCCACGAAGAAGTCAGGAAGTCGCGGCTCAAACTGACTATGACGATAATGAAGCGCTCCAGCCACATGCCGACGAGCACAATGAACGAGATGAGCCAGAGCCAGCCGGTGGAGACGCGGAACTTCTTCAGCCAGAGAACCTGCGGGATCAAAATGTTGCAGCTAAGCAACGCCAGGTACACCAACCGATACGGGCCGTGGAACCGGTTCCAGAGCAGGAACGAATCGAACTGGCTGCCGCTGTACCAGCCCATGAACGCCTCCATGCCATAGCCGTAAGCGACGATGAGGCCGGTGGCCAGCATGACCTTGGCCGCGTTCTCCAGATGCCGCTCGGTGATGAAGTCCTTCAGTCCGTAGATCGCGCGGATCGGAATCGCAAGACAAAGAACCATGGCGAAGCCGGAATAAATGGCGCCCGCAACGAAGTACGGCGGGAAGATCGTGGTGTGCCAGCCGGGAACGATGCCAACGGCGAAATCGAAGCTGACGACCGTGTGAACCGAGAGCACCAGCGGCGTTGCGAGTCCGGCGAGAAGTAAGTAGGCCGTCTCATAACGGTGCCAGTGGCGGGCGGAACCGCGCCATCCCATGGCGAGCAGTCCGTAAATGCGCTGCACCAGGGGACTCTCGCTGCGGTCGCGCATGGTGGCGAGATCGGGAATCAATCCCACAAACCAGAACACCAGCGAAATCGTGAAGTAAGTCGAAACCGCGAACACGTCCCACACTAGCGGACTGCGGAAGTTCGGCCAGTAGTTCATGGTGTTCGGATACGGAAAGAGCCAGTACGCGAGCCACGGGCGTCCCATGTGAGCGAGTGGAAAGATGCCGGCACAGGCAACCGCAAACAGCGTCATCGCTTCGGCAAAGCGGTTGATCGAGTTACGCCAGGTCTGGCGGAGCAGGCACAGAATCGCCGAGATCAGCGTGCCCGCGTGGCCAATGCCGATCCACCACACGAAGTTGACGATGGCGAATCCCCAGCCAATGGGGATGTTGATGCCCCAGATCCCCGTACCTTTGATGAATAGATACCCAAGGGCCATCATCAGCATGTTCATCATCGCGAACACGATGAGGAAGCCAAAGATCCATCCCAGAGAGACGGGGCGGCTCAGCACGATGTTGCTGATCTTCTCGGTGATAGTGGAGAAGGTATGGCCCGGCGCGATTACCGGCACTCGCCTGTCCGCCACGGGTATTTGTGTGTTTGTTGCCATGCCTTACGTGCGCTCCGCTAGGTGTCAGGTCTTAGGTCTCAGGTCTTAGGTGTCAAGGTTCGATCTCGGTTTTCCTGAGACGTAAGACCTAAGACCTGAGACCTTTCCAACATGGCTTTTGACTTTGTTTCTAACTCCGGGTTAGGATTGCGGACTTCCGCCAGATAGGTTGTGCGCGGCCGCGTGTTCAATTCGCCCAACAGGGAGTAATTTCTCGTCTGCGCTTTCCACTTATTCACCAGGCTGTTCGGATCGTTGAGGTTGCCGAAGGCAATCGCGTTCGCCGGACACGACTGCTGGCAAGCCGTCTGTAGATCGCCTTCTCCTTAATGGTGGAATCGAGCGCTCGGCGTCAATGCGACGCTCGCTGATGCGCTGTACGCAGTACGTGCACTTTTCCATCACGCCGCGGCTGCGGACTGTCACGTCCGGATTGCGCATGAGCTTGAATTGCGGAGTCTCCCAGTCCTCGAAAAGCAGGAAGAAGTTAAATCGCCGCACCTTGTAGGGACAGTTATTCGAGCAGTAGCGCGTGCCGACGCAGCGGTTATAGACCATGTCGTTCAGGCCTTCACTGCTGTGAACGGTCGCCTGCACCGGACAGACCAGTTCGCAGGGCGCATTCTCACACTGCATGCAGGGCACGGGCTGGAAGAAGCCCTTCGGATTTTCGCGCGGGCCGTTGTAGTAAGCATCCACGCGCAGCCAGTGCATGTGGCGGCCTTTAAGGGTCTGCTCTTTGCCGACCACGGGGACGTTGTTTTCCGACTGGCAGGCGACGATGCAGTTGTTGCATCCGACACAGGAATTCAGATCGATCGCCATGCCCCACGAGTAAGTTTCCTTCGAATAATCGAAGGGCTTGTAGAGCGTGAGATCCGGCGGCGGCTCGCCTTCTTTCGCGAAGTTCGGTTCTTTCTTGTACTCCTCGAGGCTGCGCTCCTGCACCAGCGGACGCTCGCCGACGGGAGTTTCCATCGTCTGATAGCCCTGCGTGCTGGCGAGCTGGTAAGTTTCGCCGGTGGGAGTGAGTTTCGCACCGTCCGCAAACCATGGAGTCTGACTGGTGCGCAGCGGATAAACATCGAAGCCAGTGCCGGTGCCGACGCGCCCCGCGCGGGTGCGCCCATAACCGAGAAAGACAGTGATGGAATTGTCGGGATGGCCGGCCTGAATCCAGACTGCGCCTTTTACTTTCTTCCCGTTGAATTCCAGCTCGGCAACGTCTTTGAAATTCAGCTCCAACCGCCCGGCCATCGCGGGACCGATCATGATCGGATTGTCCCAAGTCAGCTTGGTCAGCGGCTTCGGAAGTTCCTGCAGCCAGCCGTTATTCGAAAAGCGTCCGTCGTAGATGGAGGGATCGCGGCGGAAGTTGAGTTCGAAGACACCAGTTTCACGGAAGGCGGTAATTGAGATTGACTCTCTTGCCAGATTCAACCGCGACAGGTCAAACTTGCCTTGCTTCGTGGCAAAGGCGGTACCTTCGATCCATCCATCGTGCAGCGATTTGCGCCAGAACGCGTCGAAGTCGGCGCCGGGGTGCTGCTTCTGCCAGTAGGCTTGGACGAGATCGTGTCCCGTGAGGCCAGACTGGCCGGCGAGAATCGTGATGATTTCGTGTGCGCTCTTGCCGCCATACAGAGGCTCGATCAGTGGCTGAATGATGCTGACCGTTCCGTCGTAGGCGCGGGCGTCGCTCCAGGATTCCAGGTAGTGAGCTTCAGGCACATGCCACTGACAAAGCTCGGCAGTCTCGTTGCGGTGCGAACCAAGAAAAACCTTCAAACTGACGGCATTCGATTTCAGCGCCGAAGCAAATTCAAGCTCAGCAGGTGCATCGTAGGCAGGATTGCCGCCGAGAATCAGGAGCAAGTCAACTTTGCCCGCGCGCATGTCTTCGACCAGCGCATGCAGCGACTCGCTGCGATTCACCGGATTGGCGTCAACCGGGTCGGTGTAGAAGACAGTCTTGCCGACGTTTCCGAGCGTATCGTTCATCGCATGCGCCAGCGCGTGCACGACTGGCGGCTGATGATCGGCAGCGATCACGACACTCGACCCGCGGTGCCTAGTCAGATCAGCCGCAACTGCCTTAATGAACTCAGACTCTCCTGGAGGCCCGATCTCACCCACCTTGATTCCCACAAGCGCCGCCAACGTCTGGGCAAACGCCTCGACTTCAGCCGCGCGAACGGGCAGCCGATGGTCTGCCTTCATCCCCGTCGAAGTCGGCGTGCTCTCGATCACATACAGCCGGTTCATGCTCGCGTCGGGATTTCGCCGCGCGGCGAAATCGCGGGTATAGCGCGCCGAGCCGGGGAATCCGGCGTAGAGAAAGTCGGCGTCGAGCGAAACAATGACGTCGGCTTTCGACAAGTCATAGCGTGTCTCGACCGGTTCGCCGAAGGCCAGCTTCGCACCTTCGACCACGTTGTCGCGGCTGATCGGTTCGTAGACATGCCACTTGGCCTGCGGATTCGCGGCGAGATAACTGCGAATCTGACTTGCCAGCGTGGGCGACGAAACGGTCTGCGTCAGAATCCGTACGCCGCCGCCCGCCAGACTTTTCTGCACATTCATGGGGCCGCGAACCGCTTCCATGAACGCATTCCACGAGCGAATATCGCCCATGTAAGTGATGTTTTGCGCCCGGTCGGGATCGTAGAGGTCGAGAATCGAAGCCTGCGCGTATACATCGGTGCCGCCGAGACTCGCGGGGTGCTGCGGGTTGCCTTCGATTTTCGTCGGACGGAAAAGATGGCTTTCCACCAGAATCGGCGAAGCGTAGCCGCCGAGCGTGAACGCGGTCGCGTAGAACATCGGCCGGCCGGGAACGACGTTTTCCGGCTGCTTCACATAAGGCACGATCTCGGTGTTCGGCATCCGCGTGCATCCCGTCAGGCCGGCGAGCGCCAGCGATGCGCCCATGGTCTTAAGGAAGCCGCGGCGCGAAAAATCGTCGAGCCACTCGGAAGCGCCTTTCGGGAACTCGCGGTGCAGCATCTCCTGAAACTCTGCGCTGCCCGCAAGTTCTTCCAGGCTGCGCCAGTACTCGGGCCCGGTCGTCTCCTCGATCTGCGCCTTCACCGTCGCGAGGTCAAGCTGCTTTCGCTTGCTCGGGCAGACTTCGCCTCCGGCGCCAATCCCGGTAACTTTCGTTTTGTGCTCGTCCATGCTCATCGTCGAATTCAGTTCCTGGCTACTAGCTGCTTCTACCTTTCCGTTCTCAGTTCTTGTGATTGAAACCCCGCCCCTACCGATGGCAGGTGTTGCAACTGGTAATGTCGTTGACCGAGCGCACCTTGTATGCATCCTTCAGGGCAGTGCCAAGCGCGATCTGGTCGTTGTACGCCTTACCAGCAAAAACCACTTCATTCTTGCCCAGCGGGTTGTTAATCGGAGGCTCATAGCGCATGTTGAACACTTGTTCGCGCGGCCGCAGATATTCTTCCGGAGCGCGGTGGCAGTCGAGACAGAATTCCATCTGCAGCGATGCGTACTGATACGTCAGCGGCATCTGGTCCACGGGACCGTGGCAGGTGTTGCAGCCCACACCCTTGTTCACGTGAATGCTGTGATTGAAATACACGTAGTCGGGCAACTGGTTGACCCGCGTCCATTCCAGCGACCGTCCGGTGCGGAAACTGTCGCGGACCGGCTCCAAGTAAGCCGCATTCGTCCAGATCTGCGCATGGCAGTTCATGCAGGTCTTGGTGGGCGGAATGCCGGCGAAACTCGATTGTTCGACCGACGTATGACAGTAGCGGCAGTCGATGCCCAGCCCGGTCACGTGGTGCTGATGGCTAAACGGGACGGGCTGCGACTTCCTAACTCCCGCGTAGGTAATGTAGGGAGAGCGCTCCAGTTGCACCATGACCCAAAATAGCCCGGCGGCGGCAACAACCGTCAAGACCATAGAGGCCCGGGCAATTGCATTGATGCTGCGTGGAAAGATCTGCATTGATTGTGAGTTTTTGGTATTGCGAAATTCGCTTGCGCCAGTCCCGTGCGACGCCACCCGTACGCCCTACGTCACGTAGTACTGTGATGCGCGTTACTGAAACAAGCGAGTATAACAGGTGCACGGCAAATGCGTCGCGCAGCTTTTCTTTTGCGCCGTTCCAGACTTCAATTCGAAATCGCTCCCGCAAGAATCGAAAGCATTTCTTCTTCGCTTAGAGGAACCGGACCCCTGCCAGGATGCAGAAAAAATCGGCGTTGCATCCGGCATCGCTTCAGCGCAAGTTCATGACCAGGAGTTTCGGTTCCGTCATCTCCTGAATCGCGTCGCGTAAGCCTTCGCGGCCCAGTCCGGAATCTTTAATCCCGCCATAGGGCATGTGGTCGATGCGGAAAGTGGGAACGTCGCCGGCGATTAAGCCGCCGACTTCGAGTTCGTCGTAGGCCTGAAAGATGAGTGTGGCGTCACGGGTAAAAAGTCCGGCCTGCAACCCGTAGGCCGAACTGTTGACCTGCTTCAGCGCGGACGCGAAATCGCTATAGGGCTCAACCGTCACCACCGGCGCAAAAATTTCCTGGCAATTCACTTTCATGTTGGGCTTGGTGCCAGTCAGCACGGTGGGCTCGAACAGGGAACCTTTGCGGTTACCGCCGCAGAGCAGGCGCGCGCCACCGCGAACCGCCTCCTGCACCCAGTCGGCGGCGCGGATAGCGTCGCTTTCCCGGATGAGTGGGCCGACGTCGCTCGACTCATCGAGCGGATCGCCGGTTTTCAGTTTGCCGACTCCCGCCAGCAGCAGCTCTGAGAATTTTCCGTAGACGGAGTGCTCGACCAGAATGCGCTGCACGGAAATGCAGGACTGGCCGGCATAAGCAAAGCCTCCGGTAACGCAGCGGTCGGCGGCGTAAGCGAGGTCGGCATCGCTGTGAACGATGACTCCGGAATTGCCTCCCAGTTCAAGAACAACTTTTTTCTTTCCTGCGTTGTTCTTGATCGCCCAGCCGACGCTGGCGCTGCCCGTGAAGCTGATGAGCTTGATGCGTTCATCGGTGACCAGCAGACCGGAATCTTCGTTAGAGAGCAACACCGCGTTGAATCCGCCATCCGGCCATCCCGCCTGCTGGATCACTTCAGCCAGCAGCAGCGCGGTGAGCGGCGTTTCGGGCGCGGGCTTGAGCACCATGGAGCAGCCGGCGGCGATCGCCGGAGCGACTTTGTGCGCGACCAGGTTCAAGGGGAAATTGAAGGGCGTAATCCCGGCGATGGGGCCAAGCGGAAAACGTTTGACGATGCCCCAGCGTCCGGCGGTCGACTGCTGCCAATCCAGCGGCAAATATTCGCCATAGCCGCGCACCGTTTCTTCGGCGGCGATGTTGAACGTAAAGACTGCGCGATCCACTTCAGTCCGAGCACTCTTGATCGGCTTGCCCGCTTCCAATGCAATCGTGTGGGCAAATTCTTCTTTGCGATCGCGAACGCCGATTGCGATCTGGCGCAGCACTCGTTGGCGCTCGAAGGCTGGCAGCCGGCGAGTGGTCCCAAAAGCCTTGACGGCGGCGGCGATGGCGGCTTCGGCGTGTTCGCGGCGTCCCTGGCGAACATGCGCGATCAGGGAGCCGTCGTAAGGCGCGCGCACCTCGACGATGTCACCCTCCTCCAGCCACTTCCCATCCAGAAACAAGCCGTGGGTCGCAACCGGAGTCAACGTCATCTGGGCCATGCCTAAACCTCTTTCGAGCGTGCTCGTTGAATTGCGTCTGTGATTCGATTCCTGATGGGATTCTGACGATTCGCGTTTTGCCTGGCAACCCCGCCAACAATTATAGAGCTTTGTGGGAGCGCGCTATCAACAGGAAAAGGTCTCAGGTCTCAGGTCTTAGGTCTCAGGTCTTAGGTCTCAGGTCTTAGGTCTCAGGTCTTAGGTCTCAGGTCTTAGGTCTCAGGTCTTAGGTCTCAGGTCTTAGGTCTCAGGTCTTAGGTCTCAGGTCTTAGGTCTCAGGTCTCAGGTCTCAGGTCTCAGGAACGAAGTTGGGCTTGCCTTTGGTTTTCCTGAGACCTAAGACCTAACACCTAAGACCTGCTTCATTTAAAGCGGTCGTCGACTTCCACCTGGTATCCGGCGACCAGCCGGTTGGTTTCGTTCGCCATGCCGACCACCGACATCAGCTCTTTAAACTGGGCGTCGGTCATGCCTTTGTTTTTCGCCGAGGCGGTGTGCGAAGCGATGCAGTATTCGCACTGGTTCGTCACCGAGACGGCAACGTAAATCATTTCTTTAGTGAGCGGGTCGAGCGCTCCCGGAGCCATGATCTGCTTGATGTCTTCCCAAGTGCGCTTGAGCATCGCCGGATCATGGGCGATCGCTTTCCAGAAATTGTTGATCCAGTCGGTCTTGCGCGTGGCCATGATGTCGTCGTAAATGGCGCGGACTTCGGGGCTGGCGTCGGAGTATTCGATGAGGCCAAAGATGGACATGGGTCTCTCCAAGAAAGGTGTCAGGTCTTAGGTCTTAGGTCTTAGGTCCTAGGTCTTAGGTCTTAGGTGTTAGGTCTTAGGTCTTAGGAAAACCGAGAGCATTCCGCGGTTCCTGAGACCTAAGACCTGAGACCTAAGACCTGCTTTTAAGACACCCAGTCTAAAACCTTGTAGTACGCTCCCGCGAACGGCAGAAACCACGGGTTGCCGTTGTACAGCCCGAGGGGCGCGCCGGGGAATGGGATCTCCGCGAACGGGTTGTCGGTCTTCCCTTCCGCGATCCATTCGGCCATTTTCTGGCCTTGGTAGGTGGCCATGGCGACGCCGTGTCCCGCGTATCCGAGGGCAAAATAGACGCCATCGATTTGGCCCGCGTGCGGCATGATGTCGAAGCAGAAATCGAGCGTACCGCCCCACACGTATTCCACTTTGGTATTGCGCAGCTGCGGATAGACATCAATCATCCCGAGGCGAAGAATTTCCGCGCTCTTGCGGATGGTCTGATCGGTCTCCGGGAAAAAGGCGGCGCGGCCGCCGAATAACATCCGGTGGTCGGGGGTAAGGCGGTAGTAATAAAGATAGTTCTTGGAATCGTAGATCTGGCGGTTGCGCGGGCTCAACTCGCGGGCCAGCACTTCCGGCAGCACTTCGGTCGTAATGATAAACGACCCGATGGGGATGATTTTCTTCCGCAGCGCGGGAGTCGCCGCGCCCGTGTAGCCACTGGTTCCAACCAGCACGTTGCGCGCCCAAAAGCTGCCGCGTGCGGTGTTGAGCTTGAAACCGGGCGCGGCGTCACGCGATTCACGCTGCATATTTTGCAGCCGCGTGCCTTCGCAGATCTGGGCGCCGGCGCGCATGGCCGCGACGCCAAGTCCGCCAACAAAGCCTGCGGGATTCAGGCCCACCGAGATTTCATCGACCATGCCGCCGTAATAAATGTCGGAGCCGATTTCGCCGCGCAGTTGGTCGCGGGGCACGACGCGCAACTGGTGGTTGAATTCGCGCGCGATCACTTCCACCTGGCGGGCGTAGTCGTCGAAATGCGCCTGTTTGCAGGCGACTTCGAGGTGTCCGGTGCGGGCGAAATCGCAGGCGATGTTTTCCTCGTTCACGACGCGCTCGACCGAGCCGATGGTCTCAAGCGACGCCGCGTACATGCGGCGCGTCAGTTCGCGTCCATACGTCGAGATGAGCTTGTTGACCCCGAGCTTCATTCCGGTGAGCACCATGCCGCCGTTGCGCGAACTCGCGCCCCAGCCGATCGTCTCCGATTCCAGCACAACCACCTTCGCGCCGCGTTTGGCCAGCGAGAGCGCGGCGGCGAGGCCCGTCAATCCTGCGCCGATGATGGCGACGTCAGCGCTTTCCGGCAATGGTAACGACGGGGCGGTGGGCATCTGAACCGTGGTAAGCCAGTAGTTGAGTTCCTTGGGCATAGAATGTTTGATTCTCTTCCTTCGTGTTCCTTCGTGTCCTTGGTAGTTATGAGGTTTTCGTTAACCACCAAGGACACTAAGGTACACGAAGGGAACCCAAATTACAGTACCGCCGTCTCATGAATCATCCGCCCCTCCTCGAAGCGAGAGAAGTTCAACAACGACGCGTCGATCAAGTCCGTCTTCCCAGTTAGAATCAGATCGCTCAGAATTTTTCCCGTGGCGGGCGAGTGCATCACGCCGTGTCCGCTGAAGCCGTTGGCGAAGAAGAAGCCGGGAACGTCCGGAGATTCACCAAGAATCGGATGATGGTCCGGCGTCATTTCATAGAGGCCGGCCCAGGCGCGCTGGGGATTCACTGCCACGTTTTCGAATACGGGCACGCGATCCGCGGCGCGGGTCAGGATCTTCTCGATGAAGCCCGCGTCGAAATCAGTTTTGTAGCCGGGCGTTTCTTCCGGATCGTTCCAGGCCAGCAGGAATCCGCGGCTCTCGGGGCGAAAGTGAAAGCCGTTGGACATGTCGACGATCATGGGCGCGGTGTGGGGAAATTGGTCAAACGGTTCCGTCGGGACCAACATGCGGCGCAAGGGTTCGACGGGAAGATCGAGACCAACCATCTTGGCAATCGAAGCCGCCCATGCTCCGGCACAGTTCACAACCGTGCGCGTGGAGACGGTGTCGCGCGTGGTCGCGACTTCAAAGCTCCCGCCGTCGAGGTTGCGCGTGATTCCCGTTACGCTCGCGTTCTTCCAGAGCCGGGCACCGTGGTCGCTGGCCCACGTCATATAGCCGATCATGGCGCTGTAGGGATCGACAAAACCATCGGTGGAACAGAAGCTGCCGCCAAGGATGTCATCGCCGCGGAGTTGCGGGAACTGGCTGCGGATTTCGTCGCCGGCGACGAGGCGCACGTTCTTCAACCCCATGGCAACCTGCTGGTTGTAGTTGGCGCGCAGGTAGGCCATGTGTTTTTCGTTGGTCGCGCAAAAAAGATATCCCTGGGGACGGTAGTCGCATGGATAGCCAAGCCGCTCTTCGAAGCTGGCATAGAACGGGATCGAGTAAAGCGACATCTGGATGTTGACGGGCGTGGAGAACTGCGCCCGCACACCGCCCATGCTCTTGCCCGTGGATCCCTTGCCCTGCGTGGTCTCGCGCTCCAGTACGAGAACGTTCGTGCAGCCAGCAGCAACAAGATGATAGGCGATGCTGGATCCGACAATCCCTCCGCCGATGAGAACGACGTCCGCGGTGTGCATAGCGCTGGCAATCGTGCGGAGCAATTGTAAATGCTCGTGCGGTGACGGGGTTGCTACGACGCCGCCATTTCCGGTGTTGCCGCCAGCAGCTTGCGCGTGTAAGCATGCTCTGGTTGCGCGGTGATCTGCTCCGTCGTCCCGATCTCGACAATCTTGCCCTGATACATCACCGCGATGCGGGTCGAGAGGTAGCGCACGACTGGCATGGAGTGCGAGATGAACAAATAGGTCAGGCCGAAATCGCGCTGGAGTTGCTGCAGAAGATTCACGATCTGCGCGCCAACGCTGGCGTCGAGAGCGGAAACCGGTTCATCGGCGACGATGAACTTCGGCCGCAGCGCGAGCGCGCGGGCAATGCCGATGCGCTGCCGCTGGCCACCGGAAAACTCGTGCGGATAACGGGGCATGGCGGATTCATCCATTCCGACGGCACGCAAGAGTTCCCGCACGCGCTGACGGCGGGCATCGCGGCTCAGACCTTCGTGCTTGGTCTTCTGGTCAACGATTGTCCGATGCAGAATGAGCGGCTCGGCGATCACATCCTCCACGCGGTAGCGCGGGTCGAGCGAACCGAACGGGTCCTGAAAGATGATCTGCATGTCGCGGCGAATACGGCGCAGTTCCGAGCCGTTCGCTCGCACCAGATCGATGCCCTCGAAAAGTATGGCGCCCGAAGTCGGCTCGATCAGGCGGAGGATAAGGCGTCCCAGCGTGCTCTTGCCCGAACCGGATTCGCCCACCAGGCCAAGCGTTTCGCCGTTGTGGATTTCTAGGGACACGTCATCCACGGCGCGGACTCGGCCCGCGCCACGGCCGCCGAACGGGGATTCGGCAAGGTCGAAAATCTTCGTGACATTCCGAACGGCAACCAGAGGCACAGATCACCTTCTTCCCACAACTTTGTTCTACATGCATTCCATATTCCGGAATATGGAATAAAGCTGAGTCCCCTCACCCCGCAATCATCGGAACCGCCGCCAGCGCCGCAACCATGCCGATGGTCCGGGCGCGGCTGAAGTGCTCGTGCAGAAAGATGCGAGCCAGCAAAACGGTAACCGCGGGATAGAGCGAACTGAGCACCACCGCGTCGTCCAGGCGTCCAATTTGACTCGCGCGGATGAAGACGGCGGTGCCGGAGATGTCAAGGATTCCTGCCACCAAGGCAATGCCCAGCACCGGAGCGGCCACCGCGCGCAGGTGTCTTCCGAACAAAACGATAGAACCCGTGACCAGCAAGGCACCGAAGCGCGAACAGGTCGCGATCCACAATGCGGAGCCGTTGCCCGCCCGGTGGATGCAGAGATAAAAACCAGCGAAGCCGATTCCGGCCAGCACCGCCATGCCTAAGCCTTCGGGACGGCCAACGCCAGCTTCGCTACGGGAGATGAGCCAGACTCCGACTCCGGCAAGAATGAAACCGAACACGTGCCGATAGCCCGGAAAGCCCTCCGCAAACGCGGTCACGAGGGTGGGAATCGCCGCGCCCAGAACGGCAGCCACGGGCGCAACCAGTCCCATGTTTCCACTGGCCAATGAACCATAGAACAAGGCCAGGGCAATGCCCCCGACCGCCCCAGCGATCAGCGACCAAACCAAGCTGGCGTTTCCCGGGAACTGTGCGCCGGTCATCAGCGCGAGAGTGCCCACCAGGACCAAGCCGCTGATGTGCACAATGGCCGTGAACAGAAACGCGTTCGCGCGCCGTGCGCCCACTCCGCCCAGAAAGTCACTCGCGCCCCAGACCCCAACCGCGGTCAGACTATAAGCGGCAGGGATGTATTGGGGTGCGATCGGCATCGGAATTTGAGATTAGCATGCGAAGCGAAAAGTTTTGCGCGGCAAGCTACTGGCGAGCGGCGTCATTTCATAAGTCAGAATTTGCTGCGCAGAATTGGAGGAAAGCATGGTTATTGACTGAGGCTAAGCAAAATCTCGCCTCAGCGGATAGTCGACGATGATAGCTCGGCCGTCAGTGAGGGCCTTGACCGAGTGACGAACATTGCTCGGCACGATCGCCACGATGCCTGGTTTGGCGGTCTGGGTAACGCCGTCGATGGTGATCTCGAGTTCGCCCTCGATCACGTCATAAACCTCTTCCTGAGGATGAAAATGCTCATGAATGGATGCGCCCCGCACAAAATCGTAGTGTGCGAACGTCATGTTCGGCGAGTGGAAATAGCGCCCATGCCAGCCCGGCAAGCGCTCAACGACATCGAGATTACGTGTGTCGACAAAGGGCATTGGCTCTCCCCTCCGGGATCTTAGCAGTCCGCTGGAATCCACTAAAGCTGATCCAGAGAGCGCCAGCGCTTCAGAATCTCATCAAGCGGTCACCGCTTCCGGCTGCGTCTTCCCCGCCAGCAACTGCCGCAGCACATACTGGAGTATGCCTCCGTTGGCGTAGTAGAGAGCTTCCTGCGGAGTATCGATGCGCACCACCGCCTGAAATTCCGCCTTCTTCCCACCCTTCACGCGCACGGCAATTTTACGGCCGGAAGAAAACTTCTCGACCACCTCGCGAATGCCCGCGATCTCGAAGACTTCTTCCCCGGTCAGCTTCAGCGTGCCAGTATTTTCTCCCGGCAGAAACTGCAGCGGCAAAATGCCCATACCGACGAGGTTGGAGCGGTGAATGCGTTCGTAGCTTTCCGCAATGACGGCGCGAACGCCGAGCAGACACGGTCCCTTGGCCGCCCAGTCGCGTGAAGATCCGGAACCGTACTCCTTGCCCGCGAGAATCACGAGCGGCACTTTTTCGGAGTGGTACTTTTCCGACGCCTCAAAGATGGACATTTCATCGCCATCGGGCAGGTGGCGGGTGAATCCGCCTTCGGTATTGACCATTTTATTGCGCAGGCGAACGTTGGCGAACGTGCCGCGCACCATGACTTCGTGATTGCCGCGACGCGATCCATAAGAATTGAAATCCCCCGGCTGTACGCCATGAGCGATCAAGTATTTGCCGGCGGGCCCGTCTTTCTTGATGGAACCCGCGGGCGAAATGTGGTCGGTGGTGACGCTGTCGCCGAGCACGGCCAGCACACGCGCTCCCTTGATGTCCGCGACGGCGGACGGTTTGAACGTCATGTCATCGAAATACGGCGCCTGCCGGATGTAGGTCGAGTCTTTTCCCCACGCGTAAGTTTCACCCTTCGGAACCGGCAGCCCGCGCCAGCGCTCGTCCCCCGAATACACCTCAGCGTAGCTCTTGCGGAACATCTCAGACGTAATCGCACTCGCCATCGACTGCTCGACTTCCTGCTGCGAAGGCCAGATGTCGGCCAGGTAAACCGGCTTGCCGTCTTTGCCTTTGCCCACGGGATCTTTGCGCAGATCGACATCGATGCGTCCGGCGAGCGCGAACGCCACCACCAGCGGCGGCGACATCAGGTAGTTGGCGCGGACTTCGGAACTGATCCGGCCTTCAAAGTTGCGATTGCCCGAGAGCACCGAAGCGACGACGAGATTCTTTTCCTCAATTTCCTTGGACACTTCCGCAGGCAGCGGACCCGAGTTTCCGATGCACGTAGTGCAGCCGTAGCCGACGATGTGGAACTTCAGCTTCTCCAAATACGGCATCAGGCCGGCCTTCTGAAGATAGTCGAGAACGACTTTCGATCCCGGAGCAAGCGAAGTTTTCACCCATGCCGGCACTTCCAGGCCGCGCTCGACAGCCTTTTTCGCCAGCAGGCCAGCGGCGATCAGCACCGACGGGTTCGAAGTGTTCGTGCAACTGGTAATCGCCGCGATCACCACGCTGCCGTGATGCAGGTGTCCGTTGGCCGGAGCCTTCGGCGCGCCCGTCGTTGTCTTTGCCTTCATCAATCCCGGCAAAGCCTTCTCAAACGATTCGCCCGCTTTTGACAGAACGACTCGATCCTGCGGACGCTTCGGTCCGGCCAGACTCGACTCGACGGTGGCAAGGTCAAGACTCAGCAGTTCGGAGTATTCGGCCTCGGGCGTCTTGGCATCGTGAAAAAGTCCCTGCTCGCGCGCATAGGCTTCGACCAGCGCAATCTGTTCGTCACTGCGCCCGGTGAGTTTCAGGTAGCGCAGGCTTTCTTTGTCGATCGGGAAGATGCCGCAGGTGGCGCCGTATTCGGGAGCCATGTTCGCAATCGTCGCGCGATCGGCGAGCGGCAGGTCTTGCAGTCCGGGGCCAAAGTACTCGACAAACTTGCCGACCACGCCGTGCTTGCGCAGCATTTCAACAATAGTGAGAACCAGATCGGTTGCCGTGGCGCCTTCGTGCAGGCGTCCGGTGAGCTTCACGCCAACGACGAGCGGGATCAGCATGGATACAGGCTGCCCGAGCATGGCGGCCTCGGCTTCAATACCGCCCACACCCCAGCCGAGCACGCCGAGCCCGTTGATCATGGTGGTGTGCGAGTCGGTACCGACGAGCGTGTCGGGATAGGCGGTGCGCTTGCCACCTTCTTCATGCACAAACACCACGCGCGCCAGATATTCAAGATTCACCTGATGCACAATGCCGGTGTCGGGCGGCACGATGGCGAGATTGCGGAAGCCGGTCTGCCCCCAGCGCAGAAACGCGTAGCGTTCCTTGTTCCGTTGGAATTCAAGCAGCGCATTCACATCGAACGCGCCAGGCGTCCCGAATTCGTCGACCTGCACCGAGTGGTCGATCACCAGTTCGGCCGGTTGCAGCGGATTGATGAGCTTGGCATCTCCGCCCAGGCGCTTCATGGCGTCGCGCATGGCGGCAAGATCGACCACCGCGGGGACGCCGGTGAAATCCTGCAGCAGGACGCGGCTGGGCGTGAAGGCGATTTCCTTTTCCGGCTTCGAATTCTTGTTCCACGCCGCCAGCGCGCGAATCTCCTGCTTCGTCACACTTCGCCCATCTTCGGTGCGGAGCAGGTTCTCCAGCAGAATGCGCAGCGAAAACGGCAGGTGCCGGGTGGAAATGCCCTGCTTGTCAAGCGCGTCGAGCCGGTAAAGCTCGTATTCCTTCTTGCCGACTTTAAACGTTGCGCGGGCGCCAAAACTATTCGATGACATAATGACCTTCCTCCACAAACTCCGGCACAGGACCGGGAAAATAATGCAGACTCGGACCTAATAGTGTAATCGGTTTTGAAAGCTAGTGTGGGAACTGATCGTGTGGGGACGGGGCTTTGCCCCGTCCAAGGTTGCGTAGGGACAGCCGCCCCCGACTGTCCAAGCCGAGCGCAGCTCGCCCGGAGCGAGCCGACAGCCGGATCATAAGAGGGTTGCCGTGAAGCGTCTATTTCGCCTTGAGAAGCAGAACCGGCACGTCGATACTATGCCGAACCCGCGTGGCGGTAGCGCCTAGAAATATGTCCGCTAGAAAGCGGTGTCCATGCGTGCTCATGGCCACCAAATCGCATCGCTTCTTCTCGACCCATTTGATAATCTGATCCGCTGGTTCACCGTACGCCAGTTCGGCCTGCGCAGGAATACCAATGGATTCGAACTCAACCCGCACTTTTTCTAAATAGGCAGTGTCTTCGGTGATTTCAGGACTGACCGCATCCGGGCCATACGTCCGGGCCGCCCATCCGTCGGCCACATGAAGCAGCACCAGTCGGCTCTGCGCCAGCTTCGCGAGTTGCTTGACGTGTTCGATGATCGCCCGGTCACTCGGCGTGCCGTCCAACGTCACCAGGATGGTCTCGTACATGATTCTTCCGTTCCTGTCGTCTCTCGTTAGCCCTTATCCGCCGGCGATAACCTGCCACGCTGCTTTGAGCGAGTCCGGTATGCCGTAGATATCCATCGCGGTGATCAGAATAGCACTGCCCCAACCCGCGATCAGCAGGAACCAGCCGTTCTTCCAAGTCCCCATGCGCTTGCTGGAACTGGTGAACTGAAGCAACGGAAACATCGCGAACGGAAGCTGCAGCGCCAGCACCACTTGGCTGAGGGTAAGCAGGTCGGTGATGCTGCTGTCGCCTCGCAACCCAATAATGAAAACCGCCGGCAGGATGGCGAGCGTGCGGGTGATGAGCCGGCGTATCCACGGTTGGATTCGCCAATGCATGAAGCCTTCCATCACGACCTGCCCGGCGAGCGTCCCCGTGATGGTGCTGCTCTGCCCGCTGGCCAACAGCGCCACGGCAAACAGCGTGCTAGCCGCAGCCGTCCCCAGCAACGGCGCCAGCGTTAAATAGGCGACCCGGATCCAATCGCTGTTGGCGCTGAACTCGATCACATGCCCGCCCGAGGCGATCACGCTCTTCTTCCCGAAGAACACCGTCGCCGCGAGCACGAGAATCGCCGCGTTGACGAAGAAGGCGACGGTCAGGGCCACGATGGAGTCGACCGTGTTGAAGCGGATGGCACTCCGGATCGACGGCTCGTCCTTCTGTAGCTTGCGGCTCTGTACCAGCGCCGAGTGCAGATACAAGTTGTGAGGCATCACCGTCGCTCCGATCATGCCGATAGCAAGGTACAAGACCCCGGCTTGGCGAAGGTGCGGCGAAATCAGCGCCCGCCCCATTTCCAGGAAACTGGGTTGCGTCTGCGGCAGAACGAAAATCTCGATGAAGTAGCACACGGCGATGGTCGCGATCAAGAGCAGGACTATGGCCTCGATGGTGCGCATCCCAAACCGCTGCAAGGCCAGGAGCAACAGCACGTCCAATCCCGTGATAATGACCGCCCATAGCAAGGGGATATGGAACATCAAGTTGAGAGCGACCGCACTCCCCAGCACTTCCGCCAAGTCACACGCACCAATGGCCACTTCGCTCATCAGCCAGTTGGGCCAACGCGTCCACTGGGGATACCAGTCGCGGCAGCATTGGGCGAGATCCTTGCCGGTGACGACGCCCAAGCGCGCGGAAATTACCTGCATGAAGATCGCCATCAGGCTGGCGAGTCCAACCACCCACAAGAGCCCGTACTTGTATTGCGCGCCGCCTTGCAGGTCCGTCCCCCAGTTGCCGGGGTCCATGTAGCCGACGCTGACCAGAATCGCGGGGCCGACGAAAGCCCGCCACTGCTCCCAAAAGCCGGCCTGATGATGCGGCACATCGATGGAACTGTGCACGCCTTCCAAGGACACGTGGCCGCTGCTCTGAGCGCCCGACGATGGCGAGCCGGAGCCGGCCGGTAGATTCGCGTCCGTTGATCCTTCTGCCTTTCTCATCTTCGTTCTGCTGCTTCTGCGTTTCCGGGGGCCCACGAGTCAACTGGAGTATACACTATGACGTTAATCATAGTTAATATAATAGTTAGAGCTGGTTTCATAAATGGTTTCTGGGTGGGGCACGGCTTCAGCCGTGCCGTTCAGGCCCTAGAAAAATGCGGGCTTTAGCCCCTGAGGGATGTGCCTTCCGGGCTGAAAGACATTTATGAAACCAGTTCTAATAATTATGAGGGGCGAGATGACAAGGGCGCGACCCACACTCTGTCTGCGGCCGGCCGGCCTAGAACCACGGTGCGCACGGTGTTCCGGATGGAAAGTGTCTTGTCGTAGTTGCGCTCGATCAGGCTGAGCTTGGCCCCGGGCCGAATGCCGCGGGCTTCCAGAAACTCCAGCAGGTGCCGATCGCGCTCGTAGATCCCGCTTACGATGTAGTTCTTCCCGACTTCACCTTCCGAGAGCAGCAGCAGGCCGCGCCGCCGCCGGCTCGCGAGACTCTCGACTTCGGTCAGGTTGCCGTGCGGACACGCGACTCCACGCCCGAGTTTGGCGAGCAGCCTGGCTTCGAAATCGGGCGAGACGGCGTGTTCCAAACGTTCCGCTTCGTCGTGCACCTTGTACCATTCCATCCCGAAAATTTCGGAAAGCATGCGCTCGATCAGGTAATGGCGAACCGTCAGCTTGCGGGCAATCTTTCGGCCGGCAGTGGTCAGGCGAACCCGTCCGCCGGCATGCACCCGCACCAGGCCGTCTTTCTTCAGACGCCGCACCGCCATTGTGATCGCCGGAGGCGAGACTTTAAGCCAGTGCGCGAGCGTGGCCGAAATGACGGTCTCCCCCTCGCTCTCGGCCTCGAGAATCGCTTTGAGGTAGTCTTCTTTGGAAACGGTGATCACGTGATCAAATTATACGGCGGGATTAAGCATAGTTAACCGACAATTGCAAAAGTCAGAAGTCAAATTGCAGAGTGAGGACCCAAACTTCTGCAATTTGACTTTCGACTTTTGACTTCTGCAATCTTCGCCCTTCCGTTTGACGGGGTACTATGACCTGACGGCATTTTGCTACACCTGCACCCAAGGGCCGGGGCGCGCGCGGGCGGCGGGCGATGCAGAGCGGGCGGCGAACTTTGGCCGCGGCGCCGTCCGTCGCCGTCGTAGGCGTAAGTCACGCCCCCGGCTGTCTTCATCTGGCTTTCGCCGTCCCAGGTGTAGGAGGAGACGCCATCGCTCTGCGCATTGCCGCTGGCGTCATAGCTCATGGCCGAGATGTGATTGTTGCCATCGGCAGTGACCGCGCCCATGGTGCTTTCCGTGCAGCTAATTGTAAGTCGGAGACCAGCCCGCCTGCGAAAGCAGATTCCCCCACGCGTCGTAGGAATACTGGTATCCCCAGCAATAGCTGCCCGTGGTAGCGGGAAAAGCCCCGCCCCAACCGCTTGTCTGGACCGTTATTCTCCATCCACGGATGCAACGGTCTCAATGGTGGCAGTTTCGAGGCGGCGGCGTTACTCCCATTTTTTTCAGCGCAACTGGTATTGTCGATGCCGATGAAAAGTCCCAGTTAATGCACTCCACTTCAGCAAGAATGCTCAGTAGCTTCGGTACTGCAGCCTTTGCGCGAGGGCCGATCTGTCCAAGTACCGCTGCCACCCACGTTCTCACCACATCGTCCGGCATGTCCAGTAGTGAAATCAGCGATTGGATGGTTTGATCTGTAACGTCGCTGCAGTCCCTGTCATCTATCAATGCGATAAGGCGCTCCGCTGCGTCCGATTTCGCTGTGGTCGTCTTCGCCCGTCGAACTTTCGCTATGGCCGATTGGAGCTGCTGATTGATGTCAGGTTTTGCCTTCGCTCCTGCCACGCTGGGCAGCAGCAAAGCGAACGCGACACAGAGAATTGCGATTTGGGGTCCGTTCTGAATTGTCTTCATACCAACCTCCTAGCATAGTTCCTTACGGCTTCCAGTCGCGGATAATAGGTGGCGTCGCGTGCGTCGTTGACAAATGCGGATCACTATAAGTTGATCGCAGACCGCCAGCCACATCAACCCCTCCTGGCTTGAATGTAGAAGGCAATTTCAGACCCTCATAGAAACGCGCCTCGGCATGAATCTTGGTACCAAACCCTCCCGTAAATTGATCATCGAAGCCAATATGTATATGATAGTTTGTATTGTTTTTCCCTGCACTTATGTACCATGCCTCCCAGTATTCGCGATGGCCTGGAATCGCAGAATTCTTGTTCCAATCGCCTATCACATGCTGCACGACCCATCCACCGGTTTTTGAATCGCCTGATAGCTTCCAATCCACCGCGATACGCAAATAGTCCCCTCCATCGTCAACTTTAACGGCTGACAAGGTTTGCTGAGTTGAGCTTGGCTGACCGGAAGTCCCCTGCTGGACTTGTTGTCCTTCCTGTGGGGACCCTCCGCCGCCAGCAACGCCCTGCTGTTGCTGGATCTGTTCTAGCCCTTTTTCATAATCCGCCTCGGAGTACCCCGCGGGATTGGGGCTGCTTGGTCCACCATCATTCAAGGCGCCAGTCTGGGGACAGGTTTCTTGGTTAGCCATACAGTTGTTTGGCTCAGGATAACCAGCGCCTGCGTGCCCGTCCAAGTCCGCGAACGATTCCGGGTCGTCCCCAACCATTGCGTACAGATTCAACGTCTGCGGATTCGTCAAATTCGCATACGGAACCGCCACCGGCACCGCCGACCAGTCTGAACTCAGCCAGCGTCCAAAACGCCACGAATACTCGCGTCGCGCCCCGGCCCTTGGGTGCAGGTGTAGCAAAATGCCGTCAGGTCATAGTACCCCCCCTTCCGTTTGACATCGTCCGCTTCCGCTCCTACCCTTGAATGTCTCGACTATGAAGATCCTCGTCATCGGCAGCGGCGGACGCGAGCATGCCCTGGTGTGGAAGCTCCGGCAGTCTCCGCGGGTCACAAAAATCTACTGCGCGCCGGGCAACGGCGGCATCGCGGACGAGGCGGAGTGCGTCGCGGCCGACGTCAAGAGCCTCGACTCCATGATCGCGCTCGGGAACCAGATCCAGCCCGACCTCACCATCGTGGGCCCGGAACTGCCGCTAATGCTCGGCGTGGTGGACGAATTCACGCGGCGAGGCTGGCGCACGTTCGGGCCAACGCAAGCCGCCGCACAGCTTGAAAGCAGCAAAAGCTTTGCCAAGGAATTCCTGCAACGCCACCACATTCCCACGGCGCATTATGCGATCTGCGATACTTCGCAACAGGTGCGCGATGCGCTGCCGCACTTCCATACTCCAATCGTGGTAAAGGCCGACGGACTCGCCGCCGGCAAGGGCGTGGTCATCGCCAAGAGCAAGGAAGAGGCCTCGACCGTCGCCCATGAAATGCTCAGCGGCAAGATGCTGGGCGAGGCAGGATCGCGCGTGGTGCTGGAAGAATTTCTCGAAGGCGACGAACTCTCGTTTCTGGTCGTGAGCGACGGCGAGCGAGTGGCGCCCCTGGTCGCCGCGCAAGATCACAAACGCGTGGGCGACGGCGACACCGGCCCGAACACGGGTGGCATGGGCGCCTACACGACCCCGGCGATCGTGGATGACAAGATGCGCGACTGGCTCCTCGCCCACATCGTGCGGCCCGTCGTCGCTGGCATGAAGGACGAAGGCGCGGAGTTTAAAGGCGTTCTCTATTGCGGCCTGATGATGACCGCGCGCGGCCCCATGGTGCTCGAATTCAACTGCCGCTTCGGCGATCCGGAGACGCAGCCGATTCTGATGCGCCTCGAAAGCGACTTGGTCGAAGCGATGGAGGCCTCCATCGACGGCCGCACCAGCGACGGCGATTTCAAATGGTCGAACGACGCGGCGGTGTGCGTGGCGATGGCTTCGGGCGGCTATCCCGGAGCCTACGAGTCGGGCAAGAAAATCACCGGCCTGGAAGATGTGGCGAAACTGAAGGGCGTAAAAGTCTTCCATGCCGGCACATCGAAACGTGACGGGGATATTTATACTGCTGGCGGACGCGTGCTCGGGGTGACGGCACGGGCCGCGGAACTGGAAACCGCTGTCCAACGCGCCTATGAAGCGTGCGCGAAGATCGCCTTCGAGGGTGCGCACTATCGCAAGGATATTGCGGCGAGAGCGCTGAAGAAGAAGTAGCACCGAGCGAAGTCAAAAGTCAGAAGTCAAATTGAAGAAGTGACACCACCCACTTTTGCCTTTACTTCTTCAATTTGACTTTTTACTTTTGACTTCTATGAGCAAGCCATTGGTGTCCATTGTCATGGGCAGTGACTCCGACCTGGAGATCATGCGCGAAGCCGGGAAAGCTCTCGATGAATTCGGGATTCCCTATGAGATGGATGTAACCTCCGCCCATCGTTCACCCGATCGCACCGCCGACTACGCGAAAAAGGCTGCCGGGCGCGGCATTCGCGTGATCATCGCCGGCGCGGGCGGAGCGGCGCACCTGGCCGGCGTCATCGCGGCGCACACTACCTTGCCGGTCATCGGCGTCCCCATCCCCTCAACTTCCCTGCAGGGTATGGATTCCCTGCTGGCGACCGTGCAAATGCCCGCGGGCATTCCGGTGGCAACCGTCGCCATCGGCAAGCCCGGCGCGACCAATGCTGGAATCCTGGTAGCACAAATATTAGGGCTCGCGGATGCCGCGATCGCAAAGAAACTAGCGAGTCACAAAGAGAAACTAGCGCGCGGCGTGGAAGAGAAAGCAAAGAAGATTAACGCAGTAATGGAAGAGTGAGCGGAACCATCGACGAAGGCGGGTGGATACGAACTTCGCTTACAGCTTCAAACTCTTCAGATACTCCCGGAACTCCCCACCCAGATCTTCGCGCTTCAGCGCAAATTCCACCGTCGCTTTGAGGAAGCCGAGTTTGTCTCCCGTGTCGTGGCGGCGGCCTTCGTAGACGTAGGCGTACACCTTTTCGCGCTGCAGCAGCCCGCGCAGCCCATCCGTAAGCTGCAACTCGCCGCCCGCCCCCGGCTTGATGTCGGAAAGCGTCTCGAACACTGTCGGCGTCAGAATGTAGCGCCCAATCACGGCCAGATTCGAAGGCGCGTCCGCCAGCTTCGGCTTCTCCACCAGATCGAGTACCTCGTAGAGTCTGCCGCCGGAGCCCGCAACCGGTTTCGCTTTGATTACGCCGTAAGAAGAAATCGCCGGCCCCTCAACCACCTGGGTCGCGATCACGGAACACTGCTTCTCGTCGAACACGTTCATTAATTGTTTCAGCACAGGCACTTCCGCATCGATGACGTCGTCGGCAAGCAGGGTGGCGAACGGTTCGTCGCCGACCAGTTCGCGCGCGGTGAGCACGGCGTGCCCCAGGCCCAGCGCCTCCTTCTGACGCACGTAGGCCACGTGGATCATGTCCGAAATCTGGCGCACGATCTTGAGCAAGTCGAGCTTGCCTTTCTCTTCGAGCATCTTCTCCAGCGAATAACTGACGTCGAAGTGATCTTCGATCGCGCTCTTGCCGCGTCCGGTAATGATGATGATCTGGTTGCATCCGGCCGCCAGCGCCTCTTCCACGCCATACTGAATGATGGGCTTGTCGACCAGCGGCAACATTTCTTTCGGTTGAGCTTTGGTGACTGGGAGAAAGCGGGTCCCCAATCCGGCAGCGGGGAAAATGGCTTTGCGGACGATCCGCTGTTTGCGGCGGTCGCCATCCGTTCGTCGTTCGTGCGTAGGCTTCATTGCGGAACAATTGTAACTGCTGGGCTTCAGGTTTGGCCCACTGCTTCTTCGCGCGCTTCCAGTTCTTCCAGTAAATCGCGCAGCGTCTGCAAGATTCCCTCGGCGCTGTCGATCTTGATGGAGAATTTCAGCGTCCCGTCCGGAGTAAACTGCGTACCCCGCTGCGACGCCACAAACCGCGCCAGCTTTCCCGGATCGATCGAGGCCTTCTGGCTGAACTTGATGCTCATGAATTCGCGCTTGCGCTCAATGGCGTTCGCGCCGACCCGCATGGCCTGCAGCTTCAGGGCTGCGTACGCAAGCAGGTTGCGAACCGCGCGAGGCGTCTCGCCGTAGCGGTCGATCAACTCCGAGCGCACGTCGTGCAATTGCGACTCGGTCTCCACTCCCGCAACGCGTTTATACATCCGCAGCCGCTGGTTCTCTTCTTTTATGTAATCGGACGGAATACGGATGTTGAGGCCAAGATTGAGCTGTATTTCCGTGACTTCAACGCCCGCCTCTCCCTTCATCTCGCGCACAGCGCGCTCCAGCATCTGCGTATAAAGTTCAAATCCCACCGCTTCGATGTGGCCGCTCTGCTCTCCGCCAAGAAGATTTCCCGCGCCCCGCAGTTCGAGATCGAGCGCCGCGATTTTGAAGCCGGCGCCCAAGTCGGAAAATTCCTTGAGCGCGGCGAGACGGCGGCGGGCGATGGGCGTCAGCTCGATTTCGGAGGGCAGTAGCAGGTATGCGTAAGCGCGCCGGTTCGAGCGGCCCACGCGTCCGCGCAGCTGATAAAGCTCCGACAAGCCCAGCCGGTCGGCGCGATTGATGAGGATTGTGTTGCAGAGCGGGATATCGAGCCCGTTTTCGATAATCGTGGTCGAGACCAGAATGTCGGCTTCGTGATGCATAAATTTCAGCATCACTTTCTCCAACTCGCCTTCGCCCATCTGCCCATGGCCCACGGCAATACGGGCATTCGGAGCCATGGCTTGAATCTTGGCGGCAATTTCCCAGATCGTATCGATGCGATTGTGCACGAAATAAACCTGGCCGCCGCGGTCGAGTTCCTGTTCGATCGCCGACTGGATGAGCTTCTCGTCCCAGTTCGCAACCACGGTCTGAATGGCCATGCGGTCTTTGGGCGGCGTTTCGATCACGCTCATATCGCGCAGCCCCACCAACGACATATGCAGCGTGCGCGGAATCGGCGTCGCCGACATGGTGAGCACGTCGACCTCCGTGCGCATCTGCTTGATGCGTTCTTTGTGGCGGACGCCGAAACGCTGTTCCTCGTCCACCACCAGCAGGCCAAGATCGGCGAACTTCACATCCTTAGAGAGCAGGCGGTGCGTGCCGATCAGGATGTCCACTTTGCCCGCTTCCACTCTTTGCAAGATTTCTTTGACCTGCTTCGGCGTCCGGAAGCGGCTGATCATTTCGACGGTGAGCGGAAACGGCGCGAATCGTTGCTTGAAGGTTTCGTAGTGCTGGAATGCGAGCACGGTGGTGGGCGCGAGCACGGCGACTTGCTTGTTGTCGCCGAGGGCCTTGAAAGCAGCGCGCATCGCCACTTCGGTTTTGCCGTAACCGACATCGCCGCACAGCAGCCTATCCATGGGGAGTTGCGACTCCATGTCGCGCTTCACGTCGGCGATGGCTTGTGCCTGGTCTTCCGTTTCGTTGTATTCGAAGGCGTCTTCAAACTCCTTCATCCACTCGGTATCAGCCGGGAAAATGTGGCCCTGAGCGGACTGGCGTTGCGCATAGAGCTTGAGCAGTTCGTCGGTCATGTCCTTCATCGCCTTGCGCACGCGCGCTTTGGTCTTCCCCCATGCCTGGGTGCCAAGGTGATTCAGGACGGGCTTCGCGCCCTCCGCCGAACGATATTTTTGCACCAGGTCGAGCCGAGTCAGCGGAACATAGAGCCGGGCAGCTTCGGCATACTCAAGCAGCATGAATTCCGAGGCGCCGTCGCCCTGATTGATTTCCTTTAACCCTTGATACTGCCCGATGCCATGCTCCACGTGGACGACGTAGTCACCCACCTGCAAATCGCGGAAGTCGGAAAGAAAGGCCGAGACTTTCGATTTCTGCCGTTGCGGCCGTGCCGCGACCAGGTCCGATTCGTCGAACAGATCGCGCGCCCCAAAAATCGCGAGATGCGCTTCCGGCAAAACGAAACCGTCGGGCAAATAAGCCTTCAGCAGCGTGGTGGTGAGAACGTCGCCGGCAAAATACGAAGTTTCGTCGGCATAGCTTTCTCCGCTGCGGGTGCGGCTTCCCAGACGATACGAAGCGTTGTATTCGGTGAACAAGTCGGCCAGGCGCTCAACTTCTCCGGTGTTGGGAACGGCAAGAATCACCTGCGTGCCGCCGCCAACCAGCTTCTGCACCTGCTCGATCATCGCTGGAACAGCGCCGTGGAAGCGTGAGGACGGCTGCGAAAGAAAAGCGGCTTCCTCTCTTCTCTCGTGGGCCTTAGCGGCTTCGCGCGCCACGGCCAGATATTCGAAGTCGGCTCCCGCAAGCGCCGCAGTTTTTTCCCGCCAGCTTTCCGGCGTCAAATAAAGATCGGCCGGACGAACCAGGTTCCCCACTCCGCTGCGCTCGTGCGCTTCTTCAACGCGAGCCCAAACTTTGTCGAGTTCGAGAGCCAGCGCTTCGGGTTCGTCGAGAATCACCCGCGCGTCCGGAAGCAGCCCAAAGATGCTACGGTCCGCGCCCGCCACCGGAGCATAAAACTCCCAGCCCGGAAAAACTCCAGCCCCCGAGTCGCGCATCGCTTGCTCCACAACCTCCGGCGATCCCGTAATGCGTTTCCCCGAGAGCAGCGCGTTGATGGAGCCGAGCAGTTCCGCCGTGACCGGCGTTTCCGTCAGCGGCAGAAGCAGCGCTTCGTCAACTGGGTTGGAAGAGCGCTGACTCGCCGGGTCGAACTTGCGTATGGACTCGACTTCATCCCCGAAAAACTCGACCCGCACCGGCCGATCCGCTTCCGGCGAGTACACATCCAGAATGCCGCCGCGAGCCGCATACTGCCCCGGCATTTCCGCCACATCGGTTGCGCTGTAGCCGACCGTGTTCAGGTGTTCAAGCAGCTTCTCCAGGTCGAACGTTTCGCCGCGACGCAGAACCCGCGCCAGGTCGGCATAGTACTCGGGAGAGCGCAGAAGAATGGTGGTGGAGGTCACCGGTGAAAGCACGATCGCAGCGCGCCCCGTAGCAATCTTCCACAACGCGGTCGCGCGTTCTTCCTGAATCTCGGGATGCGGCGACAAATTCTGAAAGGGGAGCACGTCGCGCGCCGGCAAACTAACGACCGAGTCCGGGTCCGCCGCCCCGGTCAGTTCGCAGAACGCGCGCAGCACCGGCAGCAACTCTTCGGCGGCGCGGTTATCGGCCACCACCAGGACGAACGGACGCTCGACCGTGCGTCGCAACAAAACCACGATCAGCGCCTTGGCTGCCGGGGACAGCCCAGTGACACTCATCCGCCCCGCGCCCTCCCGCAGATGGGAGGCGGCACGCGTAAAGGCAGCTAAGAGTTCCACCTCCGCGAAAAGTTCGCGGACAAACGGCAAAAGCATTCGTTTGATTCTACCAAGGGTTGGTTAGTAGAGGGACGGCTCTCCACCGGCAAGACTACGTCCGCAGCAACGGCCGCGTCAGGCACGTCGGACCTCCCGAGCCGTTGATACAGATCTCCGACCCGGGAAACGTGCGCACGTCAAAGCCGGCGCCCCGCATGATCTGATTCGTCTTCACGTTCTCTTCAATCGCGATCAGACGCTTCCGGCCAAGCGAGAGCACGTTGCAGGCAAGCTTCGCGCGCTCGCTGTATTCAATCTCAATCAAGCGGAAGCCGCGCGTCTTCAGCAGTTCGACCGTCTCGACCGCCAGCCAGGGCAGATCGACCAGGATGGTCCGCTCGTCGAGCATGCTCATCAGCGACATAAGGTGCAGACAGGCAGAGGGCCCCGGTCCATAAGGCAACGGCGCGGACAGCACCTCAACATTTTTCAGCGAATCTTCCTTCAGCGAATCCGAAGAGAGCAGCGTCCGCATCTGCGCGATCCCCGCCTTGTTCGTCCGATAGCCGTCACCGATGAGCAGCGTCCGCGAATCGAGCCACACGATGTCGCCGGATTCGGAAGTCCCCGGCAGCCCGACCTCGCCAAACACCGGAATGCCGAGCCGCCCGCAAAAGGTAGCGTGCGCCTGCGCCTCCCCTGCGCGATTCTTCTTTCCCGGGTTCATCAGCAAGAGACCATGGTCTGTGGCGAGCGACGCATCGTGCGCATACACGGCATCGAGCGTAAGAGATTCCGCCGGAGGCAGACACACGACTTCAGCTCCGCTCTCGCTAAGCAGCGCGCACAGAATCTCGTGCTGACTCTGTGCCGCCGCAAAATCGGGAGCGTGCTGAAACCCAAGCTCCCGCCATGCCGCGACTTTCCCGGCAACATCCCACCCCGCGTTGCGCGGCGGACACACCATCACCCGCCGCAGTTCTCCCGTCATGGAGTGTCCGTTGAAGTTTTCGGAATGCATAAGCGCAGGCACAAGAAATATTTCTGGCATCGCCGGTAATCTCGCACCAAGAAATTTCAGACTAAAGAAAGCCCGTGGCAAACGCAATGCGGAGACTATGACGAAGACTGCGACAAACACAACCGCCGGACTCAAGGTGACAACAAAAACAGTTTCCGTCTGTCCGTCTCCCCCTCGGCAATCCGCCGGGAATCCACCTTATTGCTTGCCTAAACACCCTCTTCTGATGTACATATCAGCGGTATCTCTTCCTACCAACGTGTTCGAAGATCAAGTGGCTAGCGACAAACCGCGCACTCCGATCCCACCTTCCGCCACCATGCGGGAAATCCCAGGAGCCCTATGAAAGCGTCATTTCGTCTGCTCTTTATTGCGGTCGTCTTCTTGCTCGTCCGTCAATCGGCATTTGCCCAGGCCGCTGCCACCGGCGACCTCCACGTCAGCGTAAGAGATCCAAAAGGCAACGCCATAGCCACCGCCACGGTCACCGCGCGCAACGCCGCCAAGGGCCTGGAGCGCGCCGGCAGCAGCGACGGCCAGGGCGGCTACAGTGTGCGTCAACTGGCTCCCGGCACGTATACCGTTACCGTGGAAGCGTCGGGTTTTGCCAGGACCGAAGCCACCGGCGTCGCCATCACCGTCGGCGGGATGGCTGAGTTGCCCATCGCGCTCACCGTAGCGGGCGGCAAGGAAATCATCGAAGTCAGCTCCGAAGCCGAGAACGTTGAAACCTCGCGCAGCTCCACCACCGACACCGTCGGCGAGCGCCGCATCGATAATCTGCCGATCAATGGCCGCAACTACATCCAGTTCACGCTGACCGATTCGCAGGTACAGCGCGACAGCGCCCCCCAAATCGGCGCCGCGCCGACTTCCGGCCTCAACATGAGCGGCCAGCGCGCGCGCTCCAACCTGGTCAATGTCGACGGCGCCGATGCCACCGACAATTCCACCAACGGCGTGCGCTCCACCGTCTCGCAGGAAGCGGTGCAGGAGTTCCAGATCATCACCAACAACTACGCCGCCGAATATGGCCGCGCCTCGGGCGGCGTGGTCAACATCATCACCCGCTCCGGATCGAACGATTTCCACGGCGACGTCTACGGATACCTGCGCAATCGCAATTTCCAGGCGGTCAACCCCTTCAGCACCACGCCCAATCCTGCCTACACCCGCGTGCAGGGCGGCGTAGCTTTCGGTGGACCGATTAAGAAGGACAAAACTTACTACTACTTTTCCTATGAAGTCACGCGACGCCATGAGACTGGATTTTCCGCCATTGCCCCGGCAACAAATCCGTCGTACTACGGCCTGACGAACGTCGATGTCTCGCCACTCTTTGGAGCGCCGGCGGGGGCCCTCCCCGACATCCTGGCGACGGCCCCTCAGGCGGCCTTGCTCAGTAACCCTGATGGAATCCCGCTCCAAACTTTGCAGCTCTATGCCTTCATGGTCGGTGCTTCTTCAGGCATCGCTCTGAACGGGAGCTATCCGACCTGGTTCGCGGGTCTTCCTCCGTCCCTTGTGCCCGTCCCTGCCTCCGCCGGGGGACTGCAGCAGTTTCCTTCTTCCTGCAATCCCTCGTTTGCCTTCGCGGCCGGGTTCAATTTCTATTGCACCGGACTACCCGCGTCGTTCCAGACCTTGCAACAGCAATCCGGCAACTTCCCAATCTTCGAGGGCACCAGCCTCTACTCGTTACGCATCGACCACAACGTGAGCAATAACAACCGGCTCACGCTGCGCGTCAATGCCAGCCCGAGCACGGTTACCGGCATCGAAGTCAGCGGACAAGACCAGGCCTTCGGCCAAAACGCCTACTCGCGCACCTCTCAACAAACCTACCGTGACGTGGCGGGAGTGGTGCAGGATACTTGGACTCTCGGCACCAGCAAGGTGAATGAATTCCGCTTCCAGTACGCTCGCCGAGGCTTGAATTATTTCTATAACACCAAGATTCCGAGCGGTTTCGACCCGGCCGTCAACATTGCCGGTTTCGCTTATTTCGGACGCGAGCCCTACTCCTCGATCCAGCGCATCGAGCCACGCTATCAGTTCACCGACAATTTTTCCTGGAGCATCGGACGGCACAACACTAAGTTCGGAGGGGACTTCAACTATCTTCCGCTCACGGCCACCTTCACTGTGAATTATGGCGGCGTCTATAACTTCGGCACCCAATCCCTGTTTCCGGCTCCTTTCCCCCAGTTTAACCCGGTGCAGTCCTACGGCCTTGGCATGCCGTCGACCTTTATCCAGGGTCTCGGTAATCCCACCGACTCGTTCTCCAACAAACCCTTGGGATTGTTCTGGCAGGATTCCTGGCGCGTAAGCCACAATCTCACATTGAACTACGGCGTGCGCTACGACGTGGAATTCCCCCCGACGTTCAAGCCGCTGAGCACGCTCGGTCAAGCCGGATATAACTTCCTCGGGTTAGCAAAAGGCATCAAGACCGACAAGAACAACATTCAGCCTCGCATCGGCGTGGCATGGGATCCCAAAGGTGACGGCAAAACCGTAGTCCGCGCCTCTTTCGGCATGTTCTATGACCACCCCTTACTCGGTCTCTACTTCCTCGGCGATGCCTCCGACGGCTCGGACAGCGGCCAGTTGGCATTCCCCGGCACTCTTCCTTGTTCCGGCGGTGCGGGAAACCTGAACGCGATCCCGATGTTCCAGGGCAACCTCACATCCGCCACGCAGTGCTCACTCGGAGCACTTACACCTCTTCTGGGTTATCAGCAAACATCCGCCAACGGCATGCCCAACCCGCAGCGCTTCGATCCCTTCCTCGCGAACACATTGTTTCTCAATCAGAACTACATCGCCGCCGGCTTCCCGCTGTTCTCCCAACCGTTCGGTTACCCGCAGTCTAAGAACTTCGTTTATGCCTACGCGCAACAAGCGAACCTGACCATCGAGCGCGACCTCGGCGATGGCTTCGCCTTCAGCCTGGCCTACAACTTTAACGGTGGCCGCCACCTGAACCGTCCCATTAACGCCAGCGCGGTTCGCGGCGACTTGTTGTTGGCAAACTGGCAGGCAGCCTACAGTGATCCGACGTCTTATGCGACTATCGGTGGACCACTCGGTGTTGGCAGCGGTTCCAGCGCGCTGGGCTTCGCGCCTTGCGGCGTCAACCCGAGTGGGGTGCCCTGGGTTTCCGCTGCCTTGGCCAACTTCTTCCGCCCGAGCGGGATGAATGTCTCGATCGCCAACGCCCTGATTGGCGCCGGTGCCGGCCTGTGTGTAGGCGAGGTGCCGCTGGTCATGCAGTATCTTCAGGCCAGCGGGTACAGCACTACCGGCTTCAACACTGCTTGCAATCCTTTAAGTGGAAGCGTCACTGGTTGCATTCCCTTCGGCGACATGGACGCCAACTATTCCAACGGCAGTTCGGTCTATCACGGGCTGAGCGCCAATCTCCGCAAGCGTTTCAGCAGCCACTACGAATTCCTGGCTTCCTACACCTGGTCGCACGCCATCGACGACTCGACTGACCTGCAGTCCACCCTCACCCCGCAGGACAGCTACTTCCCGGGTCTTGATCGTTCCAACTCCACCTTCGATCAGCGCCACCGCTTCGTCTTCAGCGGCGTTTACCAGTCGGGCAAACTCAGCGGTAGCGGCGTCGTCAGCAAGTTCTTCAGCAATTGGACGTTCGCGCCCCAGATCGAACTCAGTTCCGGGAGACCGTTTAACGTCCTCACCGGCAATGGCGACAACGAGCAGTTGTCCTCCCAAACCGGGCGGCCCAACACCTTCGAAACGACGGCATGCACGGCGGCTGGGAACCAGGTCATACCCTCGAAATTCTCACCCACCGGTATTTTCCAGGAGCCCTGCTATCAAGCTTTCACCCCTACTTCTTCCTCACCAGCCACTTTTCCCCACGTCACCTTGCTCGGACTCGACGGCAACCTCGGCCGCAATGCCGGCATCACGCCGTGGACTGTCTTTGACGATCTGCGCATCGCCAAGAAGATCTACTTCGGCGAGCGCTTCAACATGGATTTCATCGCCGACATGTTCAACATCGCCAACGTGTACAACGTGGCGGGCGTAAACCCACAAATGAACGCCGCCGGCCAAGCCACCGCCGCCTACGATCCGCGTCAGTTCCAGTTTGCCCTGAAACTGAACTGGTAGATTCAGAGCTTGGGGCCCCAAGAAACGGCTGGGAGTTTCTCCCGGCCGTTTTCTTTTGTCATTTCGAACCACCAACCGGAGCCGCGGCCAAAAGAAAAGCCGCAGCAAACCTGCGGCTGTCCTCTAGTTTCACTCTTTGCGCCCTCTCGCCGGATTACTGGTGCTTGTCTTTATAAATGCTCTTGCTGATCCGGTTCTGCTGGCGATTGATTCCCTTCTGCTCCGCCTTGGTGAGATGGCCGTTGTGCGCCGCCATGTCTTTCTGTTCGCGGTTCTGCACGCTGGCCTCGCGCTTCTCCAAGTGGGACGTTTGCTTGGGGCTCAGCTTCCCGTTCTCGACGCCGTTGGCAATGCGCTGTTGCTGCCTTTCCTGACGGCGGTTTACTTGATTCACCCGCGGATGGCCAGGATCGACCACACCAGGCCCCGCGCCCGAAGTGTTGGTTGAGGTTTGAGCAGCGGCGGAACCGGCGATCATCAGTCCCCCGACTGCCAGGGTTAGCAATGACTTGGCGATTATGTTGTTCATGCCGATAAAAACCCTCGCACAAAAGATTAGTCGCGCAGGGTCTGGATGACGAGGTTACCTAAGTGAGAGCGCCTCGGTTACCGGGTGGCAAGCTTCTCGCCTTCCGGACGAACAGTCCAACGCTGGGTCACGGTCCGCCCACCCTTGGAATTCCTGTCCGTTGCCTTGGCCTCTGATCTAGAGGATAATCTCCTTGGCTGCCCTCACGGCCTTGGTCCCGTTATCGCGTGAATCTTCCTAACTACATCACGCTCACCCGCATCGCCGCGATTCCGCTGCTCATCTGGATTCTTTGCACTCCGCGCTTCTCGAGCGAGCAAACCGGAGAACGAGAAATCCTGGCTTCGGGCGTTTTCATTCTGGCTTCGATTACCGACGGCATCGACGGCTATCTCGCGCGCAAACGCGGCCAGATCACCACCATGGGCATGCTGCTCGATCCCCTGGCCGACAAGCTGCTGATTGCCGCCGCCTTCATCACCCTGGTGCAGTTCAATCCCGTGTTGGTGCCGGCCTGGATGGCCGTGGTCATCATCGGCCGTGAGTTCCTGGTCAGCGGGCTGCGCTCCATTGCCGCTTCCGAAGGTTTTACGATTCAAGCGAGCGAACTGGGCAAGTTCAAGATGCTGGTGCAGATCATTTCGGTGGTGGCCGTGATTCTGGCTCGCCGCTGGCACGAGTGGCCCGTGTACGGCATTTACATTTTCCCGGTGTACTGGATTGCCCGGCTCGCCATCTGGTTCATGGTTCTGCTGTCGCTGGTTTCCGCGCTCGACTACTTCGTCGCCTTCTGGTCGCGGATCGACCGCAAATCGGAAAAGCGGCGACGCCGGGCCTTCGTCCTCTCCCGGCGGAGAAAACGCGATGTCCAAGCTGTCTGAAAAGCCGTCTGCGAATCTGGCCGCACCCGACCCCGCCCCGCAAACTCCGGAATTTTCTCTCGAGCAACGCCGGACTCTGCTCCGCATCGCGCACCGGGCGATTCTTTCGGTTCTGGAGCGCCAGCCTTTTCCGGAACCGCCGGCTGATTCACTCCGGCTGTCGGATCCGCGCGGCGTCTTCACCACGCTTTATCTGCCCGGCGATTTCCACCGCCAACTTCGAGGATGCGTCGGCTATGCCGCGCCCATCGCGCCCCTGTATCGCGCCGTGGCCGAAACGGCCCGCGCCGCCGCTTTCGACGATTCCCGCTTCTTGCCGGTGACGAAAGAAGAAGCTCTGAAGCTGGAAGTTTCGCTGAGCGTGCTCTCCCGTCTCTTCCCAATTCATCCCGAGGCAGTCGAAGTCGGACGTCACGGCCTGGTCATCTCCGATGGCGCTCGACGCGGGTTGTTGCTGCCCCAGGTCCCCCTTGAAAATGGTTGGGACCGGGAAACTTTTCTAGAGCAGACCTGTCGCAAAGCTGGCTTGCCGCTGAATGCCTGGCGCCAGGCCGCGACCATCGAGGCTTTCACCGCCGAGGTCTTCGGCGACGCCGATGTCGAAGGTCTCCCGTGAGACTCCGGAAACTCGGCGCGACGCTACTCAACAGGCTGCGGAAAAACTCGATGTTGCACTCGGTTTTGGGTGGAGCAGCGCTTCAGCGCTGCATAACCGGCTTGTTTTCATCAACGGCTTCAGCCGCTGAGGGCCGCTGCCGCATGGAACGCGACTTTTTCCCCAGCCTGTTAAGGGGCGAAACGGTACAAATCGCGCGGTCACGCTACTCGCAAGTCTGAGTGCATCAGCGGAGCCCGTCCGTCACGTACAACGTACTGAGCACTCGCCGATAGCGGTACGCGTACGACTTACCGTCCGGCGTGAAAAACAAGTTCGCGTAGAGCAGGCCCGCGGGGTCCGGGGGCATGGTATCGAGCCACGGCTTGCGCTCCCCACTGCGGGGATCAAGCAGGCTGACGTGAGCTGGGAAGCTGCGGTCCCACACGTAAAGCTTGGTACCCGATGAGTCCCACTGCACGGGATATTCGTGCGCCGAGATTCCACGAACCGGTTGTGGGGTTCCTCCCTCGAGGGGATAAAGCGCGAACCCCTGAGCGTTCCTCGCCAGTACAAAATGACCGTCGGGCGAGATGATCGCATCTGACGTGTTGTCGGGCGCAACCGGCCGGGCCGTGCCCGTGGCGACGTCGATCAAGTAGGAACGTGGCGGCTTTCCCGACTCCGAACCGGTAAAGACGAATTGGGAACTGTCGCGCGTCCACGAGCAGAAAACGCCGATATTTGCGACGGGACCAATATCGAAGGACCGCGGTTCTCCGGTCCCGGTAGGATAGAGGATGATCTTTCCCGGAGACGACGGCCGGAACGAGACAATCCACTTACCGTCGGGCGAAATCCCTCCTGGGTCGCCTTCTCCTAGGCGGATCAGTTCCGGCGAATCGGTGTGAACAACGTAGGTCATGTAATCCGTCCCCGAACCAGCGCCCGAGTAGTTCACCGCCATCAAAGAGCCGTCGTCGGACAATCCTGCAATACTCCCCGCGCCGCTACCGAAATCGACCACCCGGTCGGAAGTTTGCCCTGGACGGCGGATCGCAATCTCGCTGGTGGAACGAGCAGCCACCAGCAGCACCTGTCCCTGGGCATTGATGTCCCGAATCTGCAGGTCTATCGGCGCGGAAAGCAGAACGCGTTGCCGGCCAGACCGCGTAACCGCGCGTAAAGCGATTGCTTCTCCGCCGTTGCTGGCGCTGAACCACAGTTCATCGGTTTTCCGGGACCACGTCAGTCCCTTTACCGAGGACCACTCCTCGGTGAGCCGATCGCTCTTGCCGGAGTGATTCACCAGCACAATGTATCCGCGGTCGTCTCCCGCAATCGGATGATCGATCAATGCCACTTCATTGCCGCTGGCAGAAATCGCCGGGTGATCAATCCACCCTCCTGTGCGGTACAGCGCCTTACCGATCGGGAACTCCAAGGATTGCTGCTCACCGCCGCACCGCACCACCGCGAGGTCCTTGCCATCGGCAGTGATATCCGCGTCGCACACGTTCTCGAGCAGCGGTCTGGGAGCCCCGCCGGAGAGGGCCGCGCGGCCTAACGTGCCGGTCGTCATCCACTGAAAGAAGTGGTGACGGCCCAACAGAATCGCCATGTCGCCGCTCGCGGAGGCGGCCAGCACATCCGCGGGAGGCAGGCCGAGGCTGCGCGACTCGACGCCATCGAGCCGCGTGGAAAAAATCTCAAGTGGTTTGCCGTGCCATGCCGCCCCGTACACTACGTTGGCTCCGTCCGGCGTGAAACGCGCTGAACTTACATAGCCGGGGCCAAAGGCGAGTTGTTTGAAAGTGGGCGAGGGCTTGGTCGCAAACTTGACGCCGGTGACGAAGGCAATCCCAGCCACGGCAAGTAACGACGCGGTCGTAATCCAAGCCGCTCGACGCCGAGAGATAAAGATAGAGGGGGCGGTTATGGCCGGCTGTGCAGTCTTGCCGCTGGAAACGCCGGAAAGAGCTTCGACGGCAAACGCCAGATCGCTCGCCGACTGAAAGCGGCGCTCCGGTGTCTTCTCCAGGCACCGCCGGACGATCCGCTCCAATCCCGGACCCACATTCAGGCCGCTTTCAGCCAGCTCCGGCGGCTCTTCCTTCAGGATGGCGTTCATGGTTTCCACCCCGGACTCACCGTGAAAGGCCTGCTTACCCGAAATCATCTCGTAAAGAATCGCGCCCAGACTGAAGATATCCGAACGATGACCCACCGCCTGGCCGCGTACCTGCTCGGGCGACATGTAGCCGGCCGTGCCCATCACTACGCCAACCGCGGTCGGCGTAGCCGCCAAGGTAGCGGTGTCGGCTGCGACGGTTGCCCGGGTCTGCTTCGCTAAGCCAAAATCCAGGATCTTCACCCGTTCGTCACGTGTGACGAAGACGTTTTCCGGCTTCAGATCGCGATGAACGATCTCTTTGTCATGCGCCGCTGCCAACCCATTCGCTAGTTGCAGGGCGTATTCGGTCACCTTGCGCTGCGGCAACGGACTCCGATTCATGCGCTCGCGGAGGGTCTGGCCTTCCAGCAATTCCGACACCAGGTAATGAACGCCGTCCTGCACTCCAACATCGTAGATCGCAAGAAGATTGGGATGATTCAGCGCACTCAAGACCCTCGCTTCCTGCTGAAACCGTTGCAGCCGCTCGGGGTCGGACGCGAATGTCTGCGGAAGAATTTTGATGGCAACATTCCGCCCCAACCGCGTATCCCGGGCGCGATACACCTCGCCCATTCCGCCCGCACCGATCGGGGATTGAATTTCATAGGGGCCGAGTTGTGTGCCGGAAGTGACTGCCATGCGTGCGCGTAATTATACTTTGCCGCACGTTGCCACCGGCCCCGGAGATTCTGGATCGATGGTCACCGATCCAGAGGAGGTCCAAATGGTCGCTAGGGCGGAGTTCAATCACGACCGTCCGCATCGGTTAAGGTGAAACGTCGCGGGCTGCCAGGGGCGGTCGATCTCCAGATAAAAGAAAAAGGGGAGATTCGCTCTCCCCTCGTTCCGATTCGATGGTTTTGCTCTCTTACTCGGGCGGGTCCAGTTCCACCCCGTCGCCCGCGTGCACATCTTCCAGCGCGAAGACCACCATGGCGGACGACGCGGTCGGAGTTACATTCACAACTACCACTTCTCCCACCGCGCGGCGCGGCAGGTCGCCCACATGAATGTTCACCCCGTTGGTCCGGTTGAAGCGACCGGCCTCAAAAGTCGGCGGACGCATCTGCGTTTCTTCCGTAGTCCCAGTATCGAAGGAGAGCGAGTCCACTGGATCCTGCAAGGTAGCGGTGTAGGAACGCACCACACGGAAATAGTCCCCCACTTTTACACCCTGGTTCGAACCCAGGTTCATATAGAGCTTCATGCCGGTGCCGAGTTCCCCGTCGAAGTCTTTGCCGAGCAGGACTCGTCCGCTCAGTTTCCCATTGGCCGGCAAAAAACGGTCGAAGTGCCCAGGCGCGCGGAATGCAACCGGCGGTTTTTCCACGAAAGGTACGGCGACATCTCCCGGATTGATGGGATCGCAACTGAATTCCACCTGGGCGATGGCGCTGTGGCTGCGCGTATCGACTACCCGCACCCTGCCGATGTCCCCGTAGGCTCGTCCCGCCGCAGCCAGCACTTTCCGCTGCCCAGCATAAAGTTCGTACTCGTTGACATCCCGCAGTTCGCGGATGATCGAATACAATTGTCCCGCCTGGTAGCCACTCCCCGCCAGGTAGACCAGTTCCCCGTTCTGGAACTTGGTCGAAGCCGGTGTCTGCAGTCCCCCGTTCACGTAGTTCGCGTCGGGAATCCGGTCCTTGGTAATAAACCCCGCACAGTAAATATCAGCTGCGGTGGGCATCTGGTAGCGCACAAACGGCACGTTGACCGACGTGTTGATGATACCGGACGCGTCTGGCGTGCTCGCCGTCGTTGACTGTTGGGCCACCGCGAAGGTCGCCGTTACCATCACCGTCAGTAGCAATAACAATCCTGTTTTCTTCATCTTACCTCCGCCTCCCAACCGCTTCGGGGATCCCCCCACCTATCTCTCTAGAAAGACAAGGGTTACAGCCGAAAGTAACAAGCGCCTGGGGATGGGTCAAGGTTACGAGGGTGTTTAGCCCCCCTGCTCCCAAAGTGTTTTCTGAGCCGTTCGCCAACCTTTTGTTGCATCTGCGCTTACACCCCTGTAATATCGCGCCGTCGTTGAAAACAAATGGCCTTGGCTTCTTATTCCACTCTCGCACCCCGTCTTCTGCCTTTGCGCCTGCCAAAGCTTTGTCTGGCACTGAGCGCCGACACGGTTGAGGACATGCTCGCCACCGCCGAGTCCATGGCAAGGGACGACCCTTTCCTCGAGTTCCGTTTGGACTACCTGAAGCAGCCCTTGGCCGCGCTTCCCAAAATCCATCGCTTTCTTGAGACCCACCAGTACGTCACCGCCATCGCGACCTGCCGCCGGGTCGACAATGGCGGCAAGTTCAAAGGATCGCTGGCTTCTCAATTGGAAGTGCTCGCCAAAGCCCACGCCGCCGGCTGTCCGATTGTCGACCTGGAACTTCAGAGCGCGCTGAAATCCAAGCCCGAGGCGATTGCGCGCCTGCGCAGCCGCGCCGCACTCATCCTCTCCTTCCATGATTTCCGCGCCACCCGCAACCTCGAGGAGACGCTGGAGAAAATGTTGAAGATCCCGGCCGACTTCTACAAGGTTGTCTCGACTGCCACCACGCTCTTCGACAACGTGGCCATGATGAAGTTTCTGCAGACCCAAAGCGACCAGCATGCGCTGATCGGCTTGTGCATGGGAGAGCAAGGGATCATCAGTCGCGTGCTCGGCGTGCGCGCCGGCAGCGTCTTCACCTTTGGCGCCGTCGATGCTAATGCCGGACTCAAAACCGCGCCCGGTCAGATCAGTTCGCGGGATCTGCGCGGTATCTACCGCATCGATCAAGTCGACCCCGCCACCCGCATCTACGGAGTCGCCGGCGATCCCATCGAGCATTCGCTCTCGCCCGTCATCATGAACGCGGCCCTGCGCCGCGAAAACGTGAACGCCGTCTATCTTCCTCTCCACGCCAAAACGCTCAAGGATCTGATCCGCTGCGTCCGCGAGATTCCCTTGCACGGCCTCAGCATCACCATGCCGTACAAGCAAGCGATCATTCCCTATCTCGATAACACCGACGCCCACACCAGTAAGATCGGCGCCTGCAATACCGTAGTCCGCGGACAAGACCGCAAGCTTTACGGTTTCAATACCGATATCGCCGGCATCCTTCGTCCCCTCGAACAACGCCTCTCCATCGAGAGCGCGAAGGTTCTAGTGCTAGGCGCCGGGGGCGCGGCCCGAGCCGCCGTCTTCGGATTAAAAGAGCGCGGCGCCGAAGTCTGGATCCTGAATCGTACTTCAGTCAAAGGTCAGAAACTGGCCCGCCAGGCCAAAGCGCGCACCCTCAAGCGCGCCGATCTGCGCAAGATCGCCTTCGACGTCATCATCAACGCCACTCCCGTCGGCATGGGCAACTCACGCGACTGTCCGCTCAAGGACGAAGAGATTCAAGCCCGAGTAGTCTTCGACATGGTCTACGACCCGGTCGAGACGCGCCTCCTGCAAGTCGCCCGCGCCAAGGGAATCGCCGTCATCCCCGGAATCGAAATGTTTGTGCAACAAGCCGCCCGCCAGTTTGAAATCTGGACCGGCAAGCCCGCTCCCGCCGCCGAGATGCTGGGCGCGGTCACCATCGCTCTGCAAGACCGCGCCGCCGCGCAAGAACAACCGAGATCCTGAAGCGCGATACGAACGGCGCGCGGATGAGGGTGGCGTGGGGGCTTTGTTGCAGCAGCGTGTTCGCCACCGCCTAGATCCTGCCAGTCAGGCCGCTGTAGATCATCTCAATGGCCAGGGCCAGGATCACGATGCTGAACAATACCCTGAGGGAATCGGCCCGGGTTTTCATGAGCAGCCTGGCTCCGATCATGGATCCCGCCAGCACCCCCAGCATCACGGGCATGGTCAGCCCGGGGTCAATGTAGCCGAGACTGATGTAAAGCGCGCAGCTCACCGCCGCCGTGATGCCGATCATGAAGTTGCTGGTAGTGGTCGAGACCTTGTAAGGCAGGCGCATCATCTGGTCCATAGCCAGCACCTTGACCGCCCCGGAACCGATGCCGAGCAGTCCCGACAGCGTTCCCGCCCCCAGCATCAGCCCAAACGCTCCCGAGGAATGGTAGATCCGGTATTCCTGTCTCCCGCCCGGCACCGGATAGGAACCTGACAGCCGCAGCCGGTGAGCCAGTTTGTCGGAGCCCCTGGCCGCGGCGCTCTGCTTCCGGCGGCGCATGGAAAGCCAGGCGGAAAACAGCAACATGATGCCGAATAGGATAGCCAGTTGGTGGCCCTGGATGCGCGCGGCAATATAAGCGCCCAGCAGCGCCCCGGCCGCTGCCGCCACCTGAAGAAACATGCCGACCCGCAGATTCGTGTACCCTTCCCGCAGGTACGCAACCGTGGCGCCCGAAGACGTGGCAATCACCGACATCAGCGAAGCGCCCACCGCGTAATGCACGTTGACTTTGAACAGCAACACCAGCATCGGGACCAGAATCACGCCTCCGCCCAGTCCCGTTAGCGCACCCACAATCCCGGCCAGCATCGAGCCCGCCAGTACGCACAGCGTAAAAACGATAACGCTCATAACTCACCGACCCTATGGTGCAAGTAAGATTCGTATCAGGGTATGCCTTCAGGCATACCGCAAAGTGCCGCATTATTAAAGCGCCTTCAGGCGCTGGTTCTGGACGTTGGAGTTTCCCCACGTCTGCTAGCCATCGCCATCTCTCACCATCGCCCCTATCGTCTGTCGGATTTTGGCCGATGCCCTTGGATCATCCGCTCACCGGCACCAGAATATCCCTTTGATGATTCCGAACATCAGCAACAGAAAAACAATGCCGCTAATCCCGACAAAGATGCGGTCACGCTCCAGCGCGAACAATATGCCCGTCAAGAAAACGCGCACCACCTGCACTCCCACCAGCAGCATCAACCCAAGCTGGATCAGGCCGGTTCCGGAAAGGTGCAAGGCCGCATCCAAAACCCCGCGGAACGTCCGCATTGCAGATGGCGTCCCACGAAAGGCCTCGTAATCGGTGGTCACCATCGCGTGCCGGGATACATAAAGCGACCCGCCCAGCACCACCAGTGCGGCCGAAGCCAGCACCCCGAACAGCAATGCCAGACTGATGACACGCTGCATTCGGTCTTCGACTGGCGGATGAACCGCTGGCTCGGGAACGACGATCACCGGAATATCGAAAGGTGTATCCTCGTGGCTCAGGGCCCGCCCGACGGCCATCCCTGCATAGGTATCCGCTTTCGACATGTCCACTGCCTCTCCGCTGGGCTCTTCCTTGGAAGAAATGCATTCCGCGGCAACTTGTTACAAGATAAATCGGTAGGAAGTGTGACGCGGGTTTGTTCTGCCCGCCAGTTCTCGGTTCTCCGTTTGTTCGTCCGAAAATAAATTTCTTGGTGGTGGATTGGCAGGGAAGGAACTCTTGGGGTTTTCTGGTTCTTGGTGCGTTTGCCGGTTGGCAACGAAAGGAAGAAGGGGGCGCGGAGGGCGGGCTACCCGTCCCCGGGAGCGGATGATTACTAGTTAGTACCGATACCCCCCTCCCCCTGGTCTAGTGGAATCAAGGGGTTAGCGGGAATTTTCGGGTCTGGTCTTTGAAACGAAAGGAGTTATATCAAAGTATTGCGGAATAAGGAGTTAGCTGAGAGGTACGTTACTGGTGCTCCATTTCGGGAAAGGGTGAAGACTGTTTTGGTGTTATCCGGGTTTTCAAGGATCGCCTGGAGGTCCGTCTCTGGAGACGGGCACACATCTGCCTGGGCGAAGCAGAGTTCATTTTCACGGATGGCGAACGGGAAGTCTGTGATGGCGCACACAGTCTCTTTGTGATGAAAAAATCGGGGGGCAATTCAAGAACTCGCTGTATGCTGCCGGAGTGCCTACCCTTTGCAAAGAACGCAAAGGATGGGCCACCAGCAGAAGCCGGTGAACGTCCCGTCTGTCCCCAGGTTTCCCCACGACTCCTGCCCGCCGGGCGAAATGCAAGCTACCTTGAATGAAGGGGGCCAACTAAGCAGGTGTTGTTGCGCGATTTCTTTGTCGAACTTCAGGAAAGCGGCGTGGCACTGAGAATTCCATCTCGCTTCGGGAGCTTCGACACGCTGACGATCCGCAAAGGCACCCGCCCCTTGACTGTCGTGCGCCTCAGTCCTTTCTGCCTACAAGGGTTCGCTGGTTGCTCTTTCACGCTATTCGCGAAACTGTCGAGGGCTGCTTGCAGATCAGTTCTATGAAATGGCTTGAGCAGGATTGGAACGTGGGCAAGCTCGCTCGGGCGGACTACGTCTTCTTCGCTGCAATGAGTCGTTGTGATGATCATATTTTGCAACGGACTTCTTTTGCGGATATTCATCGCAATCTCGACGCCGTTTAGATCGAGGGAATAGCTCAGCATGACCACATCAAACGGGCCGCATTTGCTGTACAAACGCAGACCTTCGCTGGCGGTGCTAGCCGTGACAACCGCAAAATCCATTGCCCTGAGCAAACGAACCAAGAGCCCCACCACCTGATCGTATTCTTCAACGATCAGAACCGATTTCTGGGAACGAATTCGTCTCCGTGCGGCTTCATACTGTCGCTTAGTCAATTTCTGTTCCTGCATGATTTCACGCGCCGTCGTCACACCCTCCCTCTGCGCCTGAAGTATGGCAGTAGCCACTTCGTCTTCCCCGAATTTCCCGAACAGTCGCTCTACCTGGTCTTTTGCGCTGAGGCATTTATCGACTGGCTGATCGCGTGGATCGGGCTTTTCGAGCCGAGAAATTTCATCTCCTTCATCATTGTGTGTGATATTGTCAACTTCAAGAGGTTTCCGCTTATAGAACCTTCTTTTCCAGTCGTTGCAAATACTCTGCATTGTGCCTAGCAGATGACCGAAGAAATCAACCGCGACCATATCCCAGTTCCTGCGACCATCCCATGTCCTAAGCAGTGCTTCCTGAAACAAATCCTCGCCGGTTTGGTCAAAAGTTTCGGCGAGAGGCAGCACTAGCCGGTAGGCACGCTTCTTAAGGTCTTGCCACTGCTGCGAAGGCTGCAATCTTTCTATTGCGCACAGAATCTCGTCTCTTGTCGCGAGACATCGTCTTGGCTCCTCTCGCGAATCGCACTTGTTGCAACAATTGGCACATTCCGCCCTGACACGAACCTTCTCCATCACCAAATGTACGCGCAGCATCATCGCGCTGTACTTCGTGATGCGAACGCGAAACGTTTCAGGAACGTCTACTTGACTTCCGCAAGTGTCACAGCAGCTTTGACCTTCTAGCTTGTCAATCGCGAAATTGCGATCTTCGATCTCGCTTTCTAACTGTTGTCTTGCGCCATGAAAAGAGAACGAGAAGTCAGCCATCTGTATTCTCCGCCCGGATGTGAACGAAACCCGGAGCCTGCTAGCACCGATCTCATGGCGGCCTTCCTTTCATGAGACGGTTCTAATCTGAGAATGCTCGTTTGGACCGGAGTACATGCCCAAAAGATGTGGTCGAAGGGTTACGGAGGTAACTTCAGAACCACCCATCTGCACAGCAAGTTGGGCAAGGAGTGCGCGGGAGTTACTTGAGAACATGGCGGCCTTCCTTTCATGAGACGGTTCTGTTCTGAGAATGCTCGTTTGGACCGGAGTACATGCCCAAAAGATGTGGTCGAAGGGTTACGGAGGTAACTTCAGAACCACCCATCTGCAAAGCAAGTTGGGCAAGGAGTGCGCGGGAGTTACTTGAGAGCTATGTCTCGCAGCCAACACTCTATTGCCCAACGTGGAACAAATTAGTACCAGAGCCTCCAAAGTTGTTCCCAACCGCTGCGAGTTTCGGCATTAGAAGTAGGACGGTGGTGCTCATCGGAGCCCATCAGGAGGGCATTGCATGAACAAGGCAATGGCTGGAACCCAGCAAAGTGGTGACACGGCAAGAGCGGCAGGAACACCAGAGCGCATTCTCATCGTAGACGACTGCAAAGGCGTCCGTGAACTGATCTTTGACATCTTGACGACGGCGGGCTACGAATGCCGAGCGGTCAGTTCCGGTCGCGAGGCGCTGGCTCTGTTGAATTCAGGCGAGCGATTCGATTTGATGCTGTGCGATTTGTTGAACAATCCGCACGGGATCACTTTGCTGGATCACACCCAGCACGACTGTCCGACAATGCCCGTCATCATATCCACTGCCCCATGTTGCTTGTGCACGGCACGATTCGCTGTCGAAAACATGGGAGCCAGTGGCATTCTGCTGAAACCGTTTCGCGCCAAGGCACTATTGACCACGGTCTGGCGCACGCTTGCGGGTCGCTCTATCACTGGTAGTACGTTTGGAACGGCGTAGTGAACGGTGTCTGCCCAAAGTGCGGAGCCGACTACCCCGCGATCACACCCAAGGAAAAGGAGAGCGCATCGTTGAATAAACTAGGAACTATGAGAAAAGCACGCATCAAGCAAAATCGCTGGGACAACTGGTACGGATACGTTGGTACCCGGCGCGTCATAGCTTTCGGCAATACGCCGGAGGGCACGGCGGAAGATAACGCTAAGGCGTGGCTCGAAGATATGAAATACGTTGTTTCCGTTGTGCATCAGTGGCGAAAGCACTTGATCGATGATAAGGGTAAAAGGCTGGGCATAAAAGCTCTCCTACGTGACCCTGTGTCGCGCCGGAAACTGATGATCGACTGCATCATCGCGACTCAGGCGCGGGAAGGCATCAAGACGACGCAGGAACAGGCTGAAGCGGCATACGACAAAGTTCAGAAGGAGAAGAAAATTGTTTAAGAAATCGATGAGGGGACTCTCTATGGGGTTTGTATTCGAATTTGACGCAAAGAACAACGTCCTGCGCGGGACTATAAAGGACCGTCCTGAAACGATACGCTTATCCGACGAGATCATGAAACTTCTGATCAAGCGCCAAACCAACCTCGCCGACGGGAGCGATGCGCTCACCACCGTGATGCTCAACGCCCTCAAAGCCAATTACGGAGGCGCAAGGGCGAACGAGTTCGACCTGCTTTTGTCTCATTACTCCGAAGAGGTGAGGAAGTTCTCGGAATCGATGAAGCGCGATCGCTTTTGTTCCATTTCTAACAAGAGGTTCGCGGAATGGATAGAGCGTGATCGAGTTAGTATGGATGAACAAGCAAACCGGGAGTTACGAAGGCTTCGTTCCGTTTCAGTGAAACGGCTCTGGCACCGTATCGGGCAAGCACTGGCGCGCGCGGGCACCAACTTGCGGAACAAGCTTGGTCATGGCGGCGGTTTGCAGGGGACTATGGTTGACAAAGAGCGGTCCGAAAGGGTCCGCCATTTAGCCATTGAAATAATCGACCTTCTGAACAAGCGCGGACCCAGCCTCGGCGACGCTCTTAATGCGCTCAACACGGTGATGCTCACCGCGATCGAAGCCAATTACGGACGCGAGAAGGCGAACGAGTACGACTTGCTTAATGCCTGGTTCTACGAAGAGGTACGCAGGTTCTCGGGGGGGCGGGTTCAGTAGCCTACTCGGGCGGGCTGGTTGACGGGCGAACACCGCCCGCGCCGCCCCCGCCCCGCTTGCGCTCCCATGTCCTCAACGTGCTGCTCGTGAGGGAATCATCATAACGGGATGATTGGTGATAAATCCCATTAACACTCAAAATCCCCCCGACTCGGACACCAGCCTGTGTCCGATACGTGGAGCCTTGTCAACCCTGTCCGTAAGGTCGAGTTCGAACTACTACAGCTGACGGCTGACAGCTGACTGCTGCCCTATTTGCCCCCGAGCTTCTTCGCAATCTCTTCCACGATCTTCGGGCGAAGATCGGCCATTACCCTGTCGACGATGCTGGCAATCGTGCTGGCGTCCGGAGCAGACGCAGTCGCCGATCCCTCTGCCGCCGCGGCTGCCATGGCCCGAGGAGCCTCCTCGGCCGCGTGCTCGGCCTGTTTCGCCGCTTCCACCACGTCACTCGCCCCCGCCGCGCTCGCCGGCGCCGTGTGAATCCGATGCCAGTTGGATTTTCCCGATTTCGCTTTCCCGTCCGTTCCCATGGATTCCCGTCCCCCAACTTCCGAACTCGAATCTTGATTGCTTTCTGACCCTGCAGCCGCCTCGTCGGCTGGCTCTCCACTCGGTTCCGCCGCAGCCTTGATCTCGTCCCGATCCACCGCATCCGCGAAGGTCGCTCGCTCCTCCTCCGCAATCTTCTCGAGGAAACCCGTCCGCTCGGCTTCCATCTTCCCGGGTTCGACCTTCTCGGGTTCGATCGTCTCTGCTGTGATCTTCTTTTCGCTCTCCAACTCGGTCTCATCCACTGACGGAGTCGCTGGGGTCGAAACCGAAGCCATCGCCTCGGCAGGCGCTTCCACAACCGAGATTTCGGCGGCTTTGGCACTGGCCGCCATCTCTGCTTCTGCCAGCCGGTTCTCAACCGCGGCCGCAATCGCCGACACTCCGTCGATCCGTACGGACCCAACTTCTGCGCCGGGCGTTGCGGTAAAAGTGGAGAACATTTCCGCTTCCAGCGAAATCGCCGCTTCCTCCGGACTCAACGTCACCGGCTCCGCCACCCACCGCGACCCTGCTGCCACCAGCGTCCCGGGCGACGGCACGGTCGAGACCTCCGCATGTACAGTGGCGGGTGTCAGCAGGCGCAACGCTTCGGCCAGATCCGCGTCGCTCGGCACCGGCTCTTCCGCCTCCGCCGCCTCTTGCCCCTTGCTGCAGGCTGGTACGACCGCAGCGGGAACGGTTGGCCGAGCCTTCTCCGCCGTCAATTCTTCTGCTGGCTTCCCTTCGATCCTTTTCCTTTCATCGGCCAGGTCTTCCCTCGCCGGCTCAACCGCGGTTGGTGCCGACGCGAAGATCGGCTCTTCGTCCCTGTCCACGGGCGCGGGCTCCTCCGAGAAAAGGGCAGTATTCACCACGGCCGCAACGACCGCGGCCGGATCGTCACCTGCCGGGGCAACTTTGCTCGTCAGTTCCGCGGCCTCGGCTGGAATCTCGATTTCTCGGTTGGCCTCGCTCGCTAATGCCGGGGCTTCGACGGCAGCCGCTGCGGGCTCGACGGTCTCAACGGCGGGCGGCGCGGGAGTTTCAATTGCTTTCGCTTCTTCCGCGCTCTTCACTTCTGCGCTCTTCACTTCCGCCGCTGCCGCGGGGACTTCCACTTCATTTCGCGCAACCTCGGCTGCCGGAGCCTCCATCGGCCCCGTATTTTCCGCCAAGGGCGCAGTCTTCTCAGCCGAAATCGGCGCATCGAGTTTCGCGGCCAACGCGCTGAGTGCGTCCAGTTCTTCCGGAGTAACGTCCCGCGGAATATCTGGAACCAGCGCCGGTTCCGGTTCCGGCTGCGCCTTCACCTCGAAGACTGGGCTCGACTCCGTCTGGGCCTTCCCCTTCCGGAAATCCCGAAAGGTCGACCCTGCCGCGAAGTCTTCTCGTTCTGGTTCCGGTTCTTCTTTCTTCTTCTTCGACGGAAAACGCAGGCGGCTCTTCCATCCGGTATCGAGATCGGTGTTACCTTCCGTTGGCTGGGGTACGACGCGGTCTTCGAGTCGCGTGATCGCAGTCAGCAATTCGCTGGCTTCAAATGGCTTTACGATGTGAGCGTCGGCCTTCACCCGGCGCGCTTCTTCCGGCTTGAAAGGTTCCAGCTTGCCCACCGTCAGCAGCACGGGAATGTGCGCCGTTTCGGCCGAATCCTTCAGACGTTGGCAAACTTCCAGCCCGCTGTAGCCGGGCATGTACACATCCAGCACGATCAGATCCGGTTTGAGTTCGGTGATCCGCTTCAGAGCGGCCGATCCGTTGTTGACAGTGACCACGTCATACCCGGCATCGGCCAGGATCTTTCGCCCCATGTTCTGGGCTGTCACACTGTCATCGGCGAGCAGTATTTTCCGCGCCAAGCGTCATCCTCACGCCAAAAAAGGAGAGATAACGCGAAACTACCTTGTCCCTCAACCCAAGTCAACGATTCCCGCAAAAGTAACCGTTACTTCCGTTCCTAGTCTGTTGGGCAGGGGTTGAAGAGGTCAGAGGCGAGAGGTCAGATTGAAGAGGTGGAAGGCAAGACTCCTAAGGATTGAGGGGTCGAAGAATCAACGGCCGGATTGCGGCATTCGGCTGGCAAAACCGGTAGTAACCTCTGCAATCTGCCCTCGAACCTCTGCCCTCTCTAGAACGGGTTCAGCTTCCCCAAACCCTTCTTCTTTTTTTTCTTGCTGGAAGAAATATCCGCCATCTCCTCGGTTTTCGCCGGCGCAGTTGAAGAGGCAGCGCTCGGCGCACCGCCGCTGCTGTCCAGTTGATTGCTCTGCTGCAGCGGGGGAAGCGCGTTCGGATCGGCCTCCACGTTCGGCTTCAGTTCGTTTGGATCCGCCACATTCGGCTTCAACTCCGCTGCCGCCGGCTCCTGCGCCGCAGGCTGGTCCGCGGCGGGTGCTGCCGACGAGTCTGCCGCTGCCGAATCCGAACGCGGCGCCTCCTGGTTCGGACCCACCGTTCCGTTTACGGTTTCCGCACTGACCTTATTGTTACCGCCCATGCCCGCCGACTCGGTCACTCTCCTCACCACGTCCGTCGCCGTCACCGGCGCGGCGTCGACCATCGTTGGCTCGCCCACGCGCGAGGCCCTGGCCACGTCCGGATGTTTCTCGAACGTCCCCAGCATGTTCGACATGGCGCCGGTCTGTTGCCGGCTAGCCTCTTCCTTCTTATTCAGTTCGAGCGCCGCCCTTGTCGGCCGCGGCACCGGCTGATGCAGCAACTCCAGCCGCGCCTTGGCGTCCAGCGCCCGGTTCATCGCGGGATACCGCTTGATGATCCGCCCGTAGGACTCCGACGCATCCTTGGTCAGGCCCTCGATCATCTTCCCCTTGGAGACTTCGTTCATGCGCCCGTTCTTCCGGATCGCATCGATCTCACCCTCGTACGATTGCCCGAGCAGATACAGCGCCTCGTCCGCCCCGCTGTATAACGGATACCGGTCCACCAGCGTTTTCAGGCGCGCAATCGCCGCTGGATACGCCAGCCGCAGATAATAAAATCGCCCAATGCCGAACTCGCGTTCCGCCAGCACTTCCTGCACTTCCCGCAGCCGCTGTTTCGCCTGCGGCAGCAGCTTGCTGTCTGGGTATTCCAGAATCAGCGACCGGTATTCCTCCTCCGCCCGCATGGCGTGGGTGTAGTCGCGGTCCGCCTTTTCCATCTCCTGATAATGGATGTTCGCGACCTTCAGTTGCGCCTCGGCCGCCTCCGGCATATTGGGAAAGAACGTGCGGAAATCCTTGTATTCGATCTCGGCTTGCTGCATCGACGTCGTGCCGCCCTCGGCATACCATGAATCCGCCACCGCCAGCTTGGCGCGCGCGATGAATTCCGAATCCGGATAGGTGTTGATCAGCGTCTGCAGCGTCATGCGCGCCACGTCGAAGCGGTTGTGCTTCATGGCATCCATGGCCCGGTCAAACAGCACCTTGTCAGGTTGTTTCGACCCGACGTTGGCCAGTGGATTCACCGATTTCTTGTTCGTGCATGCCACCGTCAACGCCAGCAGCAATGCGAGAAGTACGAAAATAGAATTCCGACGCATAAAGAACCTCTGCAATCTGACCTCTAACCTCTGCAATCCCCTACACCCGTTGCAAACTCGCGCTCCGCGCCGCTTCCAGCAGCGTCTGCGCATTCATCTTGGCATCGCCCTTGCCGAACACTGCGTTCCCCGCCACCAGAATCTCCGCCCCGGCGCGCACCACTTCCGCCACCGTGTCCATTCCAATGCCACCATCTACTTCGATGCGGTATGAGTATCCCCGCGCCGCGCGAATTTCCGCCAGCTTCTTCATTTTGTGCAGCGTCGCTGGGATGAATTTCTGCGCCCCAAATCCAGGATTCACGCTCATCACCAGCACATAATCGACAATGTCGAGCACTTCGGTGAGCGTCTCGACCGGCGTTGCCGGATTGATCACCACACCCGCCCGGCACTCATGCTGCTTGATAAGATTCAGCGTGCGATTTAAATGCCGGCACGCTTCCTGATGCACTGAAATCCAATCCGCTCCCGCTTCCGCAAATTCCGCAATGTACTGGTCGGGGTTCTCTATCATCAGATGGCAGTCCAGCGGAAGCCGGGTTGCCCGGCGCAAAGATTTCACCAAAGGAGGCCCGACCGTCAGGTTCGGCACAAAATGCCCATCCATAACGTCGACATGGATCACGCTGCCGCCGCCCGCCGTCGCCCGCTCCACCTGGTCCGCCAGGTGGGCGAAATCGGCCGCGAGTATCGAGGGTGCAAGTTCGATCAAAATAGGGTCCAGACTATAGGGTCAGAGGCTGTGGAAATTCTAGCACGGGGAAGCGGCAGGGGAGGGGAAGGCGACGGCACGATCAAGGTTAGATTTCGTCAACAACCCCCATCTCTCAGTTGACTGGGGGCCGAATAGCCTCCCTACTACGCCTGAAGAAAAGTGTCGAGTGGACGGTACAGGCAATCAATAGGACAGGGCCAAAGAGCATGCCCATAAGCGGGACATAATCGTGGAAAGTGATAAACGTCTTGATTTCAAGCCAAATGGAAAAGGGTGCGACTAGGCTGGCAACAATCAATGGTCCGTAAAAGACCCACGACAAAATTGAACCTGCTAACCCAACCTTTGCGGCAAAACTTGGTCGAACAGGCAGAAGAAATGCGGCTCCTAGCAACGTAGCAGAACCCAACAGGGATATACAATTCAACAGATTTATCGGGGCGCCGTTGACCATGCTCATAAGCCCATAGAAGTTGTGCAGTCCGGTCACTAGAGCTGTCAGCGCGTATAGTGGCACCCATTTCATTCCAGCATTTTAACTGTCGCCCTTGAAGTGTGGTAACTGGCGAAAAATCCCCATCACCACCAACCGCATTCTTAGAGCCGCTGGTCAATCTAAGCGCCTGGGCGAGAGATCGTCGTTCCTTCTGCTTGCGCCTCCGCCAGCGCCTTCCTTACCTTCTCTACGCCCTCCGCCATCGCGTACTTCAGCTTCTCGATCCCCTCGCCAGTCACCGCCGAAATCGGATAAAGCTTCAGCTTCTTGCGCGTCGCCCACTGCTTAAGCTTCTTAAGCTTCTCCGGGTTCGCCACGTCGATCTTCGACGCGACCATCAGTGTTGGCTTCTTCTCTAATCCCGCCCCGAAACTCGCCAGTTCGCCCACAATCACCTCAACGTCGTTTACCACGTCGGTCCGGCCGCTGCTGTCGGAGACATCCACCATATGCACCAGCAAACGCGTGCGCTCAATGTGTCGCAGGAATTGCGTGCCGAGGCCCGATCCGGCGTGCGCGCCTTCGATCAATCCCGGAATGTCGGCGACCACGAAACTCTCTTCTTTTCCCCTGTCGCCCGCGAGCACCACCCCGAGGTTCGGTTCGAGCGTAGTAAACGGATAATCCGCAACCTTCGGCCGAGCCGCCGAGATACGCGAGATCAACGTCGACTTGCCCACATTCGGATATCCCACCAGCCCCACATCGGCGAGCAGCTTCAACTCCAGCCGGAAGTTGCGTTCTTCCCCCGGACGTCCGTCTTCGTGCTCGCGCGGCGCCTGATGCGTGGAAGTGGCAAACTGCGCGTTGCCGCGTCCGCCGCGTCCGCCACGCGCAATTACGACGCGTTCATCGGCGCGCGAAAAATCGTAAACTTTCTCGCCCGTGTCCTCGTCGAAAACAATCGTGCCCACCGGCACTTTCAGGACAATCCCTTCCCCGTCGCGGCCGGTCTTCTTCGCGCCCTCGCCGTGCCGCCCGCGCTCGGCTTTGTATTCAGGATTGAAGCGGAAGTGCACCAGCGTGTTGTGGCGCTCGCTCGATTCCATCCAAATGTCGCCGCCCCGACCGCCATCGCCGCCCGAAGGCCCGCCGCGCGGAACGAACTTCTCCCGCCGGAACGCCATGCAGCCGTTGCCGCCATCCCCAGCCTTCACTCGAATTTTGGCTTCATCGATAAACATGATGTGTGAATTGTGTGGCGCGGACACTCCTGTCCGCGAAAAGCCAGCGCCAGAAAAACTCACGTAGGGACAGCCGCCTTCGGCTGTCCAGCGGAGCGAAGCTCCGCAGTTTCGCGGCAACGAAAAAGCCTCGACTCGAAGCCGAGGCCCTGCGCCGCAGCCCCTAAAGGGGCTTTCCATTTCGACGATTTCGGCATCGCTCAAGCGATGCCCTGATACGAAGCGATTCTGATATCAAGCGCTTGTCGTAATACGAAATCCGAGCTCCGCAGCAGCGCGCCAAAGGCTCGCGCCCTACTCCGCTTCGATCGCCTCGGGCTCGACCATCACAAACTTCCCCATCGATCCCTTGTCGAGGAACTTGATGCGCCCCGTGATCTTGGCGAAAAGCGTGTCGTCTTTGCCGCGTCCAACGTTCAGTCCGGGCTTCACCCGCGTGCCGCGCTGGCGGACGATGATCGTACCGCCCGGCACCAGTTGTCCACCGAAAGCCTTAAACCCAAGCCGCTGCGCGTTCGAATCGCGCCCGTTTCGTGAAGTGCCTTGTCCCTTTTTGTGCGCCATAAAATCAGTTCCCAGTGGCCAGTTGCCAGGTGTCCATATATTCCAAATCCATCTGTTCGCGACGTCGAACTAGATTGTCATCCCAACCTGAGTTGTCATCCTGAGCGAAGCGAAGGACCTGCTCCTACTTCTTCTTCGACTTCGCCGCGGCTTTCTTCGCCGCCGGCTTCTTCGCGACCGCCTTTCTTGCCGTCTTCCCAGGCCGCGCCGAAGCCTTCGCTTCGCCGCCCTCGTGCGCCGGCTTCACCTTCTTCTCTTTCTTCGGAAGCTCGGGCGCTTTGAACGACTGCCCATCAAAAGCGATCTCGGTGATGCGGACCGCGGTATAGTCCTGCCGGTGTCCCCGCAGCTTTTTGTATTGCTTTTTGCGCTTGTAGTGGAAGACCAGGATCTTGTTGCCGCGTCCCTGCTCGACCACCTCGCCCGTTACGCTCGCTCCAGACCCCGGAGGCAGAACGCTACCCGCCTCGGCGGAAACCGCCAGCACATCGCCGAACTCGATCTTTCCGTCCTTGTCTGCCTGTGTTTCCATCCGGATTACGTCCCCCGGAGATACCCGATACTGCTTTCCACCTGCGCGGATTACCGCGTACATAAACTCTCCTTATCGTGTGGGGACGGGCGACCTCGCCCGTCCATGCCGAGCCCAGCTCGGCAGATACCCTAAGTATGCTTGCTGTTTTCCCGCTGCGGCTTCTGACCGGAAACGCGGCGCGGCCCCAGAACGGGTCCGCAAGTACAGGCAAACTCAATTAGTCTATCGTGCGTTGTGGAAATCGGTCAAACGAAACCCGCTCGCGTGTGCGGGAGAAAGGTTCACATCGGGCATTCAACCTCCCGTAGAGACGCGGCTTGCCGCGTCTTCGCAGCGCACGGAGACGGGGCAAGCCCGGGCAAGCCCCGTCTCTACAAGATGTTCAAGTTTCTCCAAGAACCGGTCACGGCCGGCTTGCGGCCTGACTGAGCGCGGGCGCGGGGTACTCGGGAAGCTTTTGCTTGGCGGCTTGCGACCGCTTGACCTGGAGTTCGTCGAACAGAAGCGCCGGGCTCAAGACGCTGAACCAGACGGGCTCAGAGCGGTCCTCGACGGCGGGCGCGGTTCCGGCGGCGATGAGATCGCTGCGCAGCGAGCGGACGTCGAGATCTCCAAAGACGCCGCCGCGCACGAGTTCTTCGCGCCCATCTTTGGTCCAGATGCGATAGAGGAGCCGGGGCTCGAGTCGCGGTCCCATGGTTTCCACGTAGAGTCCGTAGGGCAGGTCGCGGTTCTTGCAGAGCTCGATCAACTTTGCCTTGAGGCCGGCGTCCGGTTGGGGATCGGTCGACTGCAAAACGAGATTGCCGGGATGAGGCGCAGGCGCTGCGGCGGCAGCGGCCCGGCCGTGTCCGTTCGAAGCGGGGAAATCGCGAATCGGCTGGCGTCCGATGAGGTAGGAGACGAGTTGCCCTTTCTCGATAAGGGAGACGCGCTGGGCTTTCACTCCCTCGTCGTCGAGAGTGTAGTTGCCAAACAGAGGCTGCCCGGAAATGGTGGAAATCGTCGGGTCGTCGAACAAGTTGATGAAGTCGGGCAGCACGCGCGACTTGTAGCTGCTGGACCATTTCCCCGTGGTGCGGGCGTTCTCGCCGAGCTGAGGCTTTCGGCCGAGAACATTCGGCTCCACGAGTTCGGTGACCACCGTGGCCGCGGCGTCGTTCGAGAACAGCACCGGGCCGCGGTATTCCTCGTCGACCACCGGCGCGTCACGCAGCAACTTCAGCGTTTCGAGGATCCTGGCGGTGGTCTTGAGAAATTGTTCGCGGGTGGGGAGATCCTTGAGATCGTTGCCCTGGTCGGCGTGCGAACGTTGCAGCAACATGCCGTCGGATGCCTGGGTCGATCCCGCGATGGAGACGACGTAGTGCGCGTGACCGGAGCGGGCAACCGTGCCCTCGGAGTTCAGGAAGTATCGGTTCTCCACCGTGAAACGCAGCGAGGATTCGAAGTTCTCCAGATCTTTGTCGGTGCGATATTGGCCGGAAGCCTCTTCGAGAAGATGAATCCAGGAAGTAAGGTCGGAAGTTAGTTCGGTTGCGGAAAAATGGGCGAGAGGCTCGACGGCTTCGACCGGCGAGGCTTTGGCGAAATCGTCGACGGGTTCATCGACCTTCAACTGCTTCAGGGCGGCCTGCTTGGCGGAAAGCGCTTCGCTGGCCGCCTTGTAGGCGCGATCGGTGGCGAGCCAGATGCGGTGGCGGATGGCGAAGACATCGTCGTCGGATGGAACAAGGTCAATCGCGCCTTCTCCGCTGCCGTAGAAGCTGTCCTGCTTGTAGTCGCCAACGCGGACCACGACGCGCAACAGGCGGCCGTGATTATGCTGCTGGTTGCGCAGCGCGCCGAAGACGGCGCTGGCATCGTACTGGTCGATCTCGGTGACGCGGTACTCGATGTAATAGGGTGCAAGTACGCCGTCCATTTTTAACTGGGCTTTGGTGCGGTTCATCTCTTCGCGAAGGGCGCGGAGAACGACATCGCCGGGAGCTGCATCGGCAGCGCCAGCGAAAGCAGACAGGGTGCAGACCACGAGCGCGCACGTGATCGCCGAATGACTCAATATTGAAGTTGATTTTGGGTGGCGCAGCGCTTCAGCGCTGCGATCCCTGCATCGTTGTGAATGCGGCTTTAGCCGCTGAGGTGGCACGGCAGCCTCACCGCAGCGGCTGAAGCCGAGTGTAAGAGCGAGCCATTTACCGCAGCGCTGAAGAGTGTGCGTCAGAACTCGGTCGTCCCTCCGGGACTTGAGTGATTGCTTCCACTTTTCCCAGCGCTGAAGCGCTGGGCTAAGCTCGGTCGCCCCTCCGGGGCCACATTCTCCTGTGCTTCGTTCCACCGGATTGCCCAAAAACGAGGTCTCACGCACACACTGAAGCGCTGCGCCACCCAAAATCTGAAACGCCGTGCCACCCAAAATCAAGCGTGAGATCGACAAGATGTGTCGGATCATTTTGCACCTTCCTTATCGTCGGTCGCCCCGGGCGGCGGCGGAAGAATGGGAGGACGCGCGTCACCGTACTTTCTCTTCTGCACTTCCATGTCGGAAAACAGCATGGCCGGTGCGGCTGCGGATACAGGAACGCTGCCGGATTCGGCTCCGCAAATGCCGTTGAAGACGCTGGTGGTGTCTCCAGTGGCCGCGATCTGGGTAAGCACGGTAAGTGGGGTGCCAACGATATCGACACCGCGGACCAGTTCATCAGGACGCCCATCCGCATAGACGCGCCAAACCATGACCGGCAAGACTTGGAAGGCCTGCGGCAGTTCACGCGTGGTCAGAGTGAATCCGCCCTGAATATCTTCGAAGTAGAGCCCGTAGGGTTTTCCCTGCTTCTTGATTTCTTCGATGAAGCGGGAGCGCAGTTGAGCGTCGGGAATCGTTTTTGAAGAAGTCACGATCAGATTGCCCTGGCGGCCGACGGGCATCAGTCCCTGCTGGGCGCGGCCGTGGCCGTTGGAGTTGCTGAAGTTCTTTACCGGCAATCGTCCCATCAGAAAATTCTTCAGGATGCCGTCCTTGACCACCTCGACGCGCGAGGCGGGAATGCCTTCGTCGTCGTAGCGATAAAAGCCCGACAGTTCCGTGCCCGCGAGCGTGTGCAGCGTGGGATCGTCGGTGACACTGAGGAACTCGGGCAGGACTTTTTCGTTGACCTTCTTGGCAAAAGTCTGGCCTTCGTCGCGGCCGCGCTGGCGCTGTCCTTCGACGCGATGGCCGAGCACTTCATGAAAAAAAACCGCGACCGCGCGGCCGGAGAGCAATGCGGGGCCACTATAAGGCTCGGCGAGTGGAGCCGTGCGCAACGCGCTCAAATCGGTGGCCATCTTCCGCACGATGGCTTCTACTTCCGCATCGGAAGGAAATTTCGCAGGGTCGGAGAACTGGAAGGTTTCGACGCGCATCAATTGCATGCCGTCGTCGGCGCGGGTTTCGGCCTGGATCATGATGCGGAAGATGGCGTCGGCGGTGACGATCTTCGTGCCTTCGGTCGAGACCAGGTAACTGTGGCTCCTCACGGCGGTAAGAAAGACGACGGATTCTTCGACCTGTGGGTAGCGGCGGAAGTAAGCGGAATAACGGCGGGCGAGTTCTTCCCAGGCTTTCTGCTCGGGAAACGCTGGGGACGGAGTCTTCTCGATGTAAGTCGAGGGTTTCTCCTGGGAAAAGTCGGGCGAGTCGTCTTCGTCCTTGGCGCGGACGGCGGTCTTCGTCTTCACGTTGGTATAGGCCTGGCGCGCCTTGCGGTATTGCTCGTAGGTCAGGCGCCAGAGGACGCGCGCGATGGCGTCGGGGTCGTCCCGCTGCGGCAGTGGGCCGGAAGTGAGGCCGGAGGAGCGTTCCTGGTCGTGGGTATTGTCGAGAGCGGGGGCGCCGATGCGCATGCTGACGTCGGCGGCGCGGTGGCGGGCGCGAGAGGAGGAGAGGATGCCACCCTGAGCGCCGAGGATCACCAGCGATTCGCCGTCGGTCACGTTGTAGCTGGTGAAGTAGGGGGCGGGATCCTGCTTGGCGAGTTCGGCCTGGCCGCGATGCAGCTCCTTCTCCATGGTGGCAAGGAGGAGATCGTCAGTTGCGGTCGCAGACTTCTGGGCTTGGAGCGATCCGGACCCAAGCACGACAATCAGAAGCAGGAGGATGGGCAAGGTAACGGCCTTGTTAGAGTGCGTTTTTTCAAACATAAGAAACCGCGAGTGTACAGGAGCGCGAGAAACAAAAAAAGCGGCCCCTTTCGGGGCCACCCTTTTCAAAGAGGTTAAGTGGCGGGAATCAGAGGAAAGCTAAGGGACGCCGTTCCGGAGACAGGAACGGACAAAGTGAGATGTCGAGAGCATCGAGAGTGAAGTTTGTCAAACGAGCACGACCTCTTTACTGCACTGAAATCGAGCATTTGCAGAACCAAAAGGTTAAATGGGAATGAAGGCGATTCGCCCTTTGGGAAACTGTTCAAAATCAATATTTTAGGGTAATTCCCCTACGCGCAAAGCGAGCCGGCCCAATGTCGGATGATGGGTGGCCAGATGCACAAAACTGCACTTTGCTGTCGCGGTGAAAAAAGCAAAGCCCCCTAGACAAGGGGGCTTGACCAATCAATCGTTTCTAGCTGTCGCCGGCGACGGTGCGCACCTTGCCGGGCAGGAAGTGGTAGGGCGGCCAGGGACCGGTCACGAACAGCTGGCAGTTCTTGAGTTGCTTGGCGGCCGTGCTGTAGCGGTTTTGGTATTTTTCGATCGACTTGGTGTCGATCAGGTGGGCGATATCGAGCAACATTCCGTCGGCATCCACCTTCTTGCAGCTGACTTCTTCCTCCAGGGGGTTGAAGAGCTTGTGCACCTGGACGGACAGGGCGCGGGCTTTGGTCTGGCGCTCGCGCTCCCGGGACGCCTTCTCGCGCAGCTTGATCAGGTACTCGCGGCCGACGGTATCGGGCAGGACGATCTCGTCCATGGAACCGCGGGGAGAACCGTCGCGAACCACCAGCTTGATGCGCATTTCGGACTTGCCGCGCAGCCGCTCCACACTCTCGCAGAAAGTGCGGCGGTTGGCTCGGACGGCCTGGCGGATGGCATCTTCCGTGTCGAAAATCGTTCCGAAGCGGAAGGGCAGGACGGTGGCGGTTCGGAAGCTCTGGCTGACCACGCGGGCATGTTCCAGAACCGACTTTTCGTCGAGCTTGGAGGTGGCGCGGTCGTATTCACTGACAATCACCGCGAACTCTCCGCTCGGGTAGCTCATGACGGGAGCGGAGTTCACACCTTGAATTCCATCGAGAACGAAGGGACGGCGGGCGCGAACACCATTCGCTAGGGTCTGGTGTTCGGTGAGGCAGTACGCGTACCACGACATGCATTCTCTCCGAATTGCACCGGGGCCTTGGGCACCCCTTTAGATTTGGCCTAAAACCTAGGGTTGCGTTTCTACCTGGAAGATTTGTTTTTGTTGGACAAGGGTGGACGCGAAAAACAGCATCCAAAGCCATACTACTGCCGGTACCGGTTATTTGCAACCTTTCTTGCGGGAAGTGCATCGCCGAATTTCTCAATTTGCTTCGACGATGATCATTGTGGCGTGTGAATCGATTTAATTAAGTCTTCATTTTTGGTTTCGCTGCGACTGTCCGAGCTTTCTTGGCTATTCAGCAGTTTGGATAGAGCTGACTTAGTTAGGAGGGGTACCCCCTACCCCCCGGTCTTTTGGAATCAAAGACTTAGCATGTGGTTCGCGCCAGGTTTTTGGGTTCAAAGGACTTGCGGGTAAAGTCTTTAAGAACCAACGACTTACTTATCAAAGAGCGCTGAAAATGGGTTTGGGGGCAGTTCCGAGGGCCGTCTTGGTTGACGGGCACACCCGAAACTGCCCCAATCGGATCTCTATCGTTATGGTTGCGCACGACGGGTCTTATGTCAATGGATTTCGATCACGGATTTGCAAGGGTGGGTAACCAGCATTCGCACATTGCGAGAACGAGCAGGCCGCCGCCTGAGTTCCCACCCTTCGCAAAAAACGAAGCTGTGAAAAAACCATCCACAAAGTTAATTGACAGAGTTAGAAAGCGGGGTAAGCTCTGGGCATGAGCGAGCCCTTACTGCGCAGGATCAATCGCGAGCAGATGATGTGGCGGGCCGTCGACGTGGAACAGTTGATCGGGGAAGATCATCCGGCGCGGGCCATCTGGGAACTAGTCGGGCGCTTGGAACTGGATGGTTTCTACGCGAGCATCGAGTGCAGCGAAGAAGAAGGCGGGCGACCCGCTTATGATCCGCGGCTTTTGATCAGTTTGTGGATTTACGCCTACAGCCAGGGGATCGGGTCGGCGCGGGAGGTGGCGCGGCGCTGCGAGTGGGAGCCGGCACTGCAATGGCTGACGGGATGCGAAACCGTGAACTACCACACGCTGTCCAGTTTCCGGGTGGAGTATCGGGTGGAGTTAGACGAGTTATTCACGCAAGTGCTGGGGCTGATGAGTGCGGAAGGACTGATCACGCTGGAGCAGGTGGTGCAAGACGGAACCAAGATCAAGGCCCAGGCGGCGAGCGACAGCTTTCAAGGCGAGGCGAAGATTGCACAGCACCTGGAACGGGCGCGGCGACGCGTGCGCGAGATGGGGGACCCGGATCAAGAAGAGGGACCGGGTCGGGTGGAACAGGCGCAGCGGCGAGCGCGACGCGAGCGGCAACAGCGGCTGGAGCGGGGACTCGAAGAGCTGCAGAAACTGCGCCCCAGCAAGCCGCGGGCGCGGGTCAGCGTGAGCGAACCGGAAGCCCGCCGAATGCGGCAGGCCGACGGCGGCATCGCGCCCAACTACAACGTGCAAATCGCGGCCGACGCCGCGCAGTCGCTGATCGTGGACGTGCAGGTGACCCAGGCCGCCAATGACAGCGAGCAACTGGCGCCTGCCGTCGGACGCATCGCCGCACGCCTGGGCCGCAAGCCGCAGCAGATGCTGGCCGACGGAGATTACACCAACCGTCGCAGCATCGAGGCGATGGCGGAGTTGGACGTCGACTATGTAGGCAGCCTCCGCAAAGGCGGCGCGGAGAAAGACAACACCGGCACTGGACGCTTCACCACTGCGGTCTTCATCTACGATGCCGAGCGCGACCACTATGTTTGCCCCGGAGACAAGCACCTGCGCTACGAAGGCCGCCACAAACACAAGTCGGGAAACTTTTTCTACCGCTACGAAGCGCAGGCCTCGGACTGCCAGAACTGTCCGCTAAAACCACAATGCTGTCCGAGCAATCAACATCGTGGCCGCGGCCTGCTGCGCACCGAAGAAACCGCAGCCATGATCGCCTTTCGTAAGAAGATGGCCACGCCCGAGGCGCAGAAACAGTATCGCCGACGCAGCCGGGTGATCGAGTTCTGCCACGCCTGGATCAAAAGCAAACTGGGATTGCGCCAGTTCCACCTGCGCGGCTTGGCCAAAGTGCAAATGGAAATGCTGTGGGCCTGCCTCACCTACAACCTGCAACAGTGGATCCGTCTGCGCAAACTGCAAATCGCAACCGCAACCCCCTAACCCGCCCCCACCCAAAGCCGCGAGACAAAAATCGAGAAATCCCCTGCGCAACCCAAACCACGCTTCCAGTTCCCCCACCACTTTCACCAACCCGCGTTCTTTTCAGGGCTATCCTTAAAGATGGTTTTTTCACAGCTTCAAAAAACGCGAAGGATGGGGCAGCCTCGGTCAAAGGGTGGGCCAGCCCCCTACCAGATAATTTTCGCTCCCAGTTGAATGTGGCGCGAGCCGCCGGAACCGATGACGGGGTTCGACTTCTGGACGTCTGGAGTCGCGGTGGCGAGACCAAGGATGCTTGGAGATGAAAGGTCGCCACTAATCGACCCGGGAGCAAAGTTTGCATGGTTCACAACGTTGAACATCTCGCCGCGTAACTGCACCTTGACCCTCTCGGTCAGGCGCCAGATCTTGCTGACCGAAGCGTCCCAATTCGCAAAACCTGGTCCGCGAAAGATGTTTCGTCCCATGTTGCCGAACGTTCCGAGCGCCATGGGATAGAGGACGGTTCCATTCTGTGCAAAGCAGCCGCCGGCGATACCCAGCGACTGTTGCAGTGCGGGGGTATTCGCCACCGCTAGACAGGTCGGGTCACTGGAACTGAGAAATGGTATGGCCGTCTTTGCCGACCATTTCAGATTGGAAGGAGCGCCTTGAATGTTCCAGCGTTCGTTGCTGGCGTTGTTGCCTTCTCCGGTCAGCGAGAAATCGTCGTAATCATCGTAGAACAATATCGGCTCTCCCGATTGCCACTGGAGGATGCTCGTCAATTGCCAACCCTCCAACATCTGTCCCCATGCCTTGCGCGAGGGCAAATCATAGGTCGCTGAGAGCGTGAACCGATGCCGGATGTCATAGTCTCCATTCCCCTTTTCCGCTTGATAATCCAGGCTATTCTGGGGGATAAAGTTAATGGCGGTGTTGCTCGTAGCTCCGGCAACGTCGATGGCGTGTCCCCAGGTGTACCCAGCGAGCAGGTAGAGTCCGCGGGAGTAACGGTGAGTCAGCGTGACCTGAAGGCTTTCATATGAGGATGTCGACTTATTGCCCAGGAAGTCCAGGTAGGAGATGTATGGGAAACAGTTTTGGCCTGGGCCGACGGTGCAGTTGGTCAAGGGCCGCGCAGCCGCTTCGCAGCTGCTGTCTAGGCCATCTCCATCGTAACCACCTCCGTTAGCAACGCATTGCGCTGAGAGAGCTTGGTTTGGTTGGTTGAGGTCGAGGATGCTATAGAGGTTCTGGCCTCGGTTAGCAACGTACGCCAGCTGCAGCAAAGTTCCAGGCGTGAGTTGCTGCTGCAGATTTATGTTCCAATTCATCACATAAGGAGTCTTCAACTTCTGATCGACACCAAAAATGTTGCAGGGACTACCCGCGTTGCACGCATTCGAAGTCGTGTTTTTCCCCGGAAAGATAGTGGGGTTGCCGGCGCAATTGGGATTTGGATCGTTCATCGCGCACCAATTGATCAATGAGGGATCGGCTCCGGTCAGAAGGAAGGACGAAATCGTCCCATTGGCACCGGGTTGGATCAAGGCGCTTGGATTCAGGTTTAGGCCGCCCCCGCCAAAGGCAAAAGTTCGAATTGAGGGTTCGACATAAATGAGGCCAAAGCCTGCACGCAGGATCGTTTCCCCCGTTCCAAAAACATCGAACGCGGCGCCTATGCGAGGAGAAAAGTTCGCCCAGTTGGTCTGGTAAGGCTCGCTGATTCCATAACCAACCTGCACCACGCCTTGCGACGGAACATAGTTTGCGAGTTGGTTGTGTTGATCCTTAAGGGGGAAGGTGACGTCGTAACGCAGGCCGAGATTTAGAGTGAGACGGCGGGTGGCTCGAAAATCATCCTGCGCAAAAAGCCCAAATGACTTCAGGCTGAGATCGCGTCCAGGATCGCCATAAAGAAGACTCCAATCGTGGACACCGCCGGAGCCGGTAAGGAAGTCCGACAGGTCGCGAAAGTCCACGCGACCGCGCCCAGTACCGGCACGGAAGTAGTTCACTCCGCCGTTACTGAAAACTCCACCGAAACGGAGAGCGTGCTTTCCCACCGTATAAGAAACCGTGTCGGAATAGTTCTCGGCGTGGCTCGGCGTGGTGTCGAGGGGCCAGCTTGAGTTTCCGCCCAGATAGTTAAAAAACGAGGTGCCCGGATTAATACGCGGGAAGCCGAACAGACGAGGGTCAGTGATCCCGGTATTCAGGCCATACTGGGTGGGATTGACGTTCGCATCCAGAGGCGCAATGGATTCGTTGAACCGGTTGTAGCTGAAGCGCGCAACGTTCACCATGCGCGAATTCGGCGTCCACGTCCAGTCGATGCCAAAAACCTGGGTGATAGGGGCAGCATGGGACAGCCATATTTGGCGAACAGGGGCCGCATCCTCCTCGATCTCGTTTGAATTTGCATAAATAAACCGGCCAGTAAAGACATGGTGCTCATTCCAATGGTAATCGCTCTTGAATACCAGATTGTCGGCTCGATTTACGTTGTTGAAATCGAAATTAATGAGTGCCGGGTCGCAACTAATCGCTGTGCAGGCACTAGGTATCGTGAGACCTGGATTCACCGGAAACACGTTCTTGGCCAGGGCGAGACTGAGCGCACTGCACGGCGATGGATTCGTGTTGCAACCCGCAGCTGCTTCGGCATCGACGATGCTAAATTGGGTCGGGTCTACTCCGAAACTGGGATCGATTCTCCCCACCAGGGAGCTAGTAACAGGGGAATCCACATTGAAGGGATTGCCTACCTTGCTCCGAACCCCCTCATAGTTCGCAAAATAGAACCACTTGCCCTTAATGATTGGTCCACCGATGGAAGCTCCAAACTGGTGAAGAATCAGGGCCGCTTTTTTTTCAGGCGCAAAGGAAGTAGGATCAAGCCCGTGATTGAAGTAATTTCGCGCATCGATTGCGGCATTCCGGCCAAAGTAATATGAGGTCCCGTGAATCTGATCGGTGCCGGACTTGATTCCAATATTCACCACCACCCCAGGCTTTTCTCCAAAATCGGCCTGCGGCTGTTCCTGCGTGTTAAATTCCTGGATTGCATCCAGAGGAAGCGTGCTTGCCGGCGTCCCCGAAATCCCGGCGTCATTAACTACCGTTTCGCCATAGTAAGCGTCATTGTCGGTGGCTCCGTCGATAACAAAATTGTTGTCGTCGGGACGAAGGCCGTTCGAGGTCACGGAGTGGAACCCCCCGCCCGGCTCACGCTGCACGCCGGGATGGAGCACCAGCAGGTTCTGGAAGTCTCGCCCCTGGAGCGGGAGTTCGTTGATTGCTTTGTTGGCTAACACGCCGTTGAGCGTGCTGGTCGTGTCGTCGACCAGTGGCGCCTCCTCCTTCACCTCGAGCACTTCCTTGGTGGCGCCAGGAGTCAACTGGAAGTCTATTTTGAGGTCGGTGGCAACCTCAACTTGTACCCGTTCTCGTACTACTTTGCGAAAGTTGGGGGCCTCGACGGAGATGGAGTAAATTCCCGGTTCGATGCCGGGGGCAACATAATCTCCCGAGCTGTTCGTATTAAGAACTCTGCTTACCTGCGTTCCGCGATTCTCGATGGTTACCTTGGCCCCGACGATGACCGCGCCGCTGGAATCGGTGATCTGCCCCGAAATGCGCCCCTGGGTCTGGGCCATCAGCGACATTTCAAAAACCAGGAACATAAGAATGACGAGGGCGACTGCACGAATAGCCTTCATAGGAACTCCTAAGCTTTCGATTTTGCATTGTAGACAGAACATGACGGTGCCAGTGAGGCGGCTCACGGAAGGGAATCACAGGCCGGCTTCAAGTTTGCCGGCTTCAACGAGAAAACACGGCTTCCCAACCGTGCTTGCGCGCGAAGGAAAGCAATGCAAATGCCTGCTCATGACGTACCTCAGGCTCAAATTTCTCGCATCGAATTCTTGCAGGGAATGGCGATGAAGTCAAACAGCAGAGCGGAAATGCCGGTTTTCTCCAGTACGCGATGGTGAATCGTGCTGAAGGTCAATCAATAGATGGCATGGTCGGCCTGCGTGCTACCAATCTTTCCGTTCTCAACCGAGAGCGAATAAGCCGTTCCTCCATCACCCGTCCACGAGCTGAGGTTAAAGTGCCCGCCCGCCGGGACTCGATAGACGCTGATTTTATGAAAAGTGAGCGGCTCGCCCTTCTTGCAAATCTTGGGCTTGTGCGTGGGCCGAAGAAAGTACGCGCCTTTCCCGCTTCCCAACACGGTTCCTTTGCCATCGGGCTCAACCAGCACCGCCGACTTTTCGTCAATCGCGACTTCGCGCGGCGACTTCGACCATCGATCCTGCATGATGCGGGCGAGGAAGCCCAGAGTTCGGCCCATGCGGTCACGCTTCGCGAAGTGGGAATCGGTTAGCAGATTCTCCAGATGCGGAATCTTGAGAAATCCGCGAACCAGGGTTACGCGCTCGGTGTAAGGATTGAGCAGAACAGCGGCGGAAACGAGGGCGCTGCCGTCAGGAGGATCTCCGAGAGCGCCGTAGACAAATTCGCCCAGCACGGCGAGGCCGGCGCTGGTACCGCCGATCGGCTTGCCTTCGGCGAGATTGGCATTGATCGCATCCTGAACCGGTGTGTCTTTCCAATGGCGGACGTAGTTAGCCTGATCACCGCCGGCAATGAAGATCACTTCCGCCTGGCGAATGATCTCGGCCACCGCTGGATCCTGTGCTGCCTGACGATCGGAGAGAATGAGCGTCGCCACCGAGTTCAGCTTGCACAACCCGTTGATGTAGGAATTGTAGGCATCGCTGCCGCTGGCACGCAGGATGAGGAAGTCACCGCCGTTGCCTTTCTGGCAAAGCCAGCGAAACGCCTCGTCCAGATCGCTGCCACCGCCCATCATGGCAATGCCTAAAGCGGGCTTGGTCTGGATGTCGTTCTTGTTCCCGATGCGAATGTATTGGTAGGACGCGGCGTGAGCGAAACTCGCCGCCAGCAATAAAGCCAGCGCGGAAAAGGATTGTCGAAAGGTTTTCATTTTCCCGATCACTATACTGCAAGCTTGAAGCAACAGCGTGGGTGCCCCATCCCTTCGGCTCCGCTCAGGGCAGGCTCTTGGGGGGCTGGCCCACACTTCTCCACGATCTATTCTTCCTTTCCCATAAGGAAACGTGGGTGCCCCATCCCTTCGGCTCCGCTCAGGGCAGGCTCTTGCGTTTTTTGCAAGGGTGGGCTGCAATGCTGCTGTTAGGCTGCTCGGAGACGGTTTCCCCGAAGCCATCGACCCTATAGGAGAGGAATTTGGAATCGGTCAGTGAGATAGCAAGGACAGGGACAAGGACCGGGACGCCGGTCGGTGCGCGGAAAAGCGGGTGGGCATATACGCCATCATCCGGATTGATGATGGTTCTGCTGATCGTCGCCGTCTGGATTGTGGTGGCGCTCCTCATCGATCCACGGGGCGAGTTTCCTCTCAACGACGATTGGGCGTATGCCGCGGCGGTGAAGACCTTGCTGGGCGGAGGAGGGATACGGCTTTCGGGGTGGACCACCGTTAACCTCATTGCCCAAATCTTCTGGGGAGCGCTTTTTTGTCTTCCCTTCGGTTTTTCGTTCACTGCCCTTAGGATTTCAACCCTGGTGCTTGGGCTAACCGGTGTTTTGGCCTTATACGGTCTCCTCCGGGAGGGCGAGGCCGGCCACGGGACCGCTTTATTCGGGGCACTGTTGCTGGCTTTCAATCCACTCTATCTAGTGCTCTCCTACACTTTCATGTCCGACGTTCCGTTCATCGCCATTTCTCTCCTCTCTTTTTATTTTCTAGTGCGGGGAATGAGAAGGAACTCCGGGGTTGAGATAGTGGCGGGACTTCTTCTGGCGTGCGTGGCGTTGTTAATCCGGCAGACCGGGTTGGCAATCTTCATGGCTTTCAGTGTGGCCTACGTTGCAAAGCATGGATGGCGCCGGCAAAAGGTGTTCGTGGCGGCGGTTTCTTTGGCGAGCGGTTTTGCCGTGCAGATCCTATGGCATCATTTCTTGACGTCTAGGCACATCCTGCCGGCTTTATACGGCGTGCAGTCAACTTTGGTGCTCTCACCTCGCTCCTACGTCTCATGGCACGCGATCAAGCCGTTCGCGGCGGGACTCGTCATTCTTTCCGTGTATGTAGGCCTTTTCCTGTTTCCGCTGATTCTATGGATTGGCCCGCGCAATGTGAAAGCGCTTTGCCGGCCGCGCCTGGTGAGCTTGATGACGGTGGTTTATGCGGTCATGGGTGCGATTGTGTTTCGACGTATGCGAATGCCGATATTGCGGAATACCCTCTATGATCTGGGGCTCGGCCCGGCGATTCTGCAGGGAGGTTCGCCTTCGCTGCCCACCGCGGGAAAAGGCTTCTGGGCTGTGGTTACGATTGCCGGGTTCCTGGGGTCTGTGGTTCTAGTTGGAGCGACGCTGCGGGCTATCGGCAAGACGCGGAAGTTCTTGCCGATGCCAGAGGGGAAAAGAGAGCTGCTGGTGATCCTGCTGGCCAGCGGATTGATCTACCTCGTCCCGCTCTCCATCCTCACTTTCACGGGTAGAGCGTTTGATCGTTATGTTCTGTTCCTCGTGCCGTTAGGGATTGTCATTCTGTTTCTTCTGGCAAGCGATGCCGGTCGGGCCAAAGCCGGCTCTCTAACCATTTCGCTCTCTGTGGCGAGTTTGATTTTGTATGGCGCATTTTCTATTGCTGGAACACACGACTATCTGTCCTGGAACAGGGCGCGATGGCAGGCTCTTAACAATCTAGAAACCGAACAGCGGGTAGGACCAGACAAAATCGATGGCGGATTCGAATTTAATGCCTCGTATCTTTACGACCCAAGTTATAGAGCCAGCCCGGGGAAGAGTTGGTATTTCGTGGCAAGAGACGACTTCATGATCGCATTCGAACCCGTCCCGGGCTTCACGGAGATGAAACGCTATCGTTTTCAAAGATGGCTGCCACCTGGGGAAGGGAGCATACTGGTCCTGCGAAGAACGCAGGCAAGCTCCAGTGAAGCTCCCTAAGGAGACTTACTCAGACTTTCTCTAATTCTTCCGCCAAATCGCGACGATCGATTTGCCTGCTGAATGTAGTAATAGCTTATCAACGACTTGCGATACCGGGACTATCCAGTGGTCCCAAAAACGAAGTTGCGCTTTGGTCGGCATGGATTGCCGGAGGAGAAACAAGTTAGCCGCAGAGGCAATCAAGCCAGCGGAATCGAGATAGATCATTTGCTCGATCGTGAGGCCGGCCGGAGAGATGCTTCGGAGCATGGAGCGGTTGTAGCGGCGAAAATGACCGATCGCGGCGTCGAAAGGAGAGAACAGCCATTGATGAGCCGGGGCTAGGACGATAATGCGGCCACCGGGGCGAAGACGGTCCGCCGCAATATTCAGTTCTTCCCGGTCGTTGGCGATGTGTTCGAGAACATCAATGTAAATGATCGTGTCGAAGCGCTGGCTTCCGCCGACGGTCTGTAGTGTGCCGCACACGGTTTCATACTGGCGGCCTGTTGTTTCCTTAAGAGTCTTGGTTAGCTGAGCGAGGAGCAGCGGATCGGGTTCAAGGCATACCCATCGGTGATCCCCGCCAGATTCATCCCCGGCAGGTTCATCCCCGCTAGGATCGAGGAATGGGGTATTCGATCCGATTCCGGCGCCGACTTCGATAACGTCGCCGCGAATAAAAGGCCGAATCTGCCGTGACCAATAAGTCTTCCAATTGTGTACCGCCGCGAACAACTCCAGTTCCGAACCGACATAGTTACCGACATAGTTACAATCACTCATGCCGGTAGATCTCCACTACCTCTGCGACAAATAGACCGTAGTCACGGACAGGCACAAAACCGAGATTCGTCCTGGTCGAGAGAATCATGAAAGTGAAACTAGTGGCTATGGTGATGAACTGAACCAGAATGATAGCCAGTATGCCGGTCGCATAGGTGGCCCAGCCCGGTATGGCCTGGTTCGTGAATAGCCGGATCATAATGACGACAAGGATTCCGACCATGGCGAGAAGTGAGCCGACCAAGGACCCGATCAGAAGCCGCACTCCAACGATATCTCCAAAGACCGAGATTGCACTCAGGCCATGAGTAACCAAGGCGACGAAGTTCATCCTCGACTTTCCGGCGATCCGGTATCCCCGCGGAATCGGAATCAGTGTGAGCGGCAGCCCCGACCGAAAAACCGAAGCGGCGTAATGATTCCACAGTTCAGGTACGGTGACAATCGTGCTGAGGTGCCCTCGCGGCAGAATACTGAAGTTCCCGACACGCACGCTGATGCCCGTCAAAACACGATGCAGGACTTTGTACATCCGATAAAAGGTCCGAAACAGAATCGATTCCACTCGGCGGCTCCGTTCGGCAAAGATCGCCTGCGTGCGGCCCTGATCGGAGAAGGAGCGCAAGAGCTGCAGGGCCCCGTCGGGTGTGTCCTCGCCGTCTGCATCCATCACCAGCACGGCGTCGCACGCCGCGGTCTGGTCGATGTGGGCAAGACCAATGGCGATGGCTCGCTGATGGCCCAGATTTCGCCGCAGACGAAGGGTCTGAATGGTTTGCACAACGGCAAAATCAGATTGGAAATCCGCCGAATTGCAGCTCTGAGCTGAGCCGTCGTCGACCAGCAGGACATGAAGCGTGCAAGGATATGAAGAAATGGCCTGATCCAGCCGGCGAATCAGTTCCGCGGCAGAACTCCAGTCGTCGCGGAGAGGCATAACAACTACGACATTCAACGAAGATGCCGGAAGGATGCTGGCGATCATTGACGGCCTCTAATCAGTGCAGATTTCACGTGTACGAAAAGTAGATTGTAGCGTTTGATCCAGGGTATGACGACATCAGGCCACTCACCCCTCTCGCCTGACTCGCGATGCGCGCGCCTACACTTAACAACGCGCGGTATAGTTAACACGCCGGAGATGTGGGCCACCCGGCCATTATGCTATCAGCAGCATCGCGGCCCACCCTTGCAAAAAGCGCAAGGATGGGGCACCCACGTTTCGTTATGGGAAAGGTAGAACAGTGCGTGGAGAAGGGTGGGCCAGCCCCCTAATGAAACCCTCTTGCGAAGAGCTGAGGTAGCTGCTAAAGATGGGTCGAGCAGCACTACATCGTAAAATCCTGATTCCAGCTTTGGCAGGTCGGTCACGTCCGGCCATTTCTCGATCGTATACCCATCCCTTTCAAACAGGCTCTGATACGGGAAATCAGAATCATCAATTACTAACAATCGGGCCCGCTTCTTAATTTCAGATAATTCAATTGTCGGCCACGTTTTCTTTTTGCTAAATAGGGAAATCATTCGTTATCTCCCGTCTTGGTACTCAACCATCCTGTCGAACGCATACTCTGTACAATTATATGCCGCATGTGGAAGCGTGAAGATGCACTTCTGATCTATAGAGACTCTGCTAAGTCCGGCAGCTGAGGAATATGGCTTTTCAGCCCTTTACGGTTCTGTGCTTGCGAACGGAGATGGGAACGATCTCAACATCTTTCATTGTCCCACAGTGCGGAAACGATATCGCGGGATTTCTGGCCACGCTGCGCAGAAACATGCGAACAGTGAGTGAGGCTGTGGAGGGAGAATGGAACCGGGACGTGATCATCGCGACGACAATGAACGGGAAGACAATCGAACATTCAGTTAACGCGCTTGTGACCTCCGGCAGCTTCCCGCCCGCCCCGCAAGCGCGCGCGCCCCGGCCCCTGGGTCCAAATCCGTTGTGGGGGGGTGTATCACTTTTCCCGTTCGTATAGCTAACCCCCGCTTACGTTTGACCCTTCTTTTCTTGCGCCTGTAAGATCAATGATTCCCGTCCTTCTGCCGGAGACTCTGCCGAGCTTTGCTTGGCCTGGACGGCCAACCACCCCAGCCCGCGAAAAGCGCGCGGTCTGGGGACCCCGGCGAGGGCGGCCGTCCCTACGCGAGCGCTGGAGCTACACAGACAAGATGCCGCACGAATTGCCGAAAGCTTACGAACCGGGCGCGATTGAAGCGCGCTGGGCCGAGTATTGGGTCCGGGAAAAACTGTTTCATGTGGAGACGCCTCCGCCCAGTTCGTCCGAAGAAGATGCGCACCCGGTGTTCACGCTGCTGCTGCCGCCGCCCAATGTGACGGGACGGTTGCACATGGGGCACATGATGGAACAGACGCAGATGGACGTCATCGTGCGCTGGCACCGCATGCGCGGCCATGTGGCGCTCTGGCTGCCGGGCACGGATCATGCCGGCATCGCGACCCAGATGCTGGTGGAGCGCCAGCTTTTGAAAGAAGGCAAGAAGCGGCGCGAGATGGGGCGCGAGAAGTTTCTGGAGCGCGTCTGGGAATGGCGGCGCGAGTACGGCAGCGCGATTCTCGATCAGATGAAACGGCTGGGCGCGTCGGTCGATTGGAGCCGGGAATACTTCACCATGGACGACAGGCTGTCGCGCGCGGTGAAGGAAGTGTTCGTGCGGCTGTATGAGGATGGGCTGATCTATCGCGGGAAGTACATCGTGAACTGGTGTTCCGACTGCGGCACGGCGATCTCGGACCTGGAAGTGAAGCACGAAGATGTCGCGGGGAAGCTGTATGAGATCCGGTATCCGGTGATTCGGGCGGAGCAGAGCCCCGTCACCACACAAGCTGGAGAGCAGGAGTTTATTACGGTGGCGACTACTCGTCCGGAGACGATGTTGGGCGACACGGCGGTGGCGGTGAATCCTAAAGACGACCGCTACACGCATTTGCATGGCAAGCATGTGATGCTGCCGCTGATGAATCGTGAGATTCCGATCATCGCCGACGAACTGGCTCAGCCTGAGTTTGGCACGGGCGCGGTGAAGGTCACGCCGGCGCACGATCCCAACGACTTCATGGCCGGACTGCGGCACAACCTGCCGCAGATCGAAGTGATCGACGAGCACGCGAAGATGAATGCGAATGCCGGCCGTTACGCGGGGCTGGATCGCTTTGCGGCGCGCGCGCATGTGGTGGAAGACCTCGCGGAGCAAGGGTTTCTGGTGGGCACCAAGGATTACACGATTGCGCTCGGCAAGTGCGACCGTTCGGGCACGATTGTCGAGCCGCGGCTTTCGACGCAGTGGTTCGTCAAGATTGCGCCGCTGGCCGAGCGCGCCATTGAGGTTGTCGAGAAGGGATACATCCGCTTCACGCCGGAAAATTACGGGCAGATTTATTTGAACTGGATGCATAACATCCACGACTGGTGCATCTCGCGGCAACTATGGTGGGGACACCGGATTCCGGCGTGGTATTGCAAGAACAACGACTGCAAGGAAGTCGTCGTGGTGCGCGAGGCTCCTTCGGCGTGCAAGTGCGGCAGCACGGACCTGGAACAGGATACGGACGTACTCGACACCTGGTTCTCGTCGGGACTGCTGCCGTTTACGACATTGGGTTGGCCCGCGGCTACCAGCGACGAGGAAGTTTTTTATCCCAATTCGCTGATGATTACCGGCTTTGACATCCTGTTTTTCTGGGTGGCGCGCATGATCATGCTGGGATGCTGGTTCATGACGCCGCACAAGCGGGTGCCCCATCCTTCCGCGCACTTTGCGGAAGGGTGGGTGGGCGGGGACGCAAGCGAGGGCACGAAAGAAGTTTCGGACGAGGCGCTGCGCGCGAGCGTTCCTTTCCGCGAGGTCTACATCCACGCGCTGGTGCGCGATGCCGATCGACAGAAGATGTCGAAGACAAAAGGGAACGTGCTGGATCCGATTGAAGTCATCGAGCGGTACGGGACGGATGCGACGCGCTTTACCCTGGCGGCGATGGCGGCGCCGGGGACCGATATCGCGTTCAGCGAGAGCCGCACGGCGGGGTATCGGAATTTTGCCAACAAGATTTGGAATGCGGCGCGCTTCATGTTCATGAACGTGGACCGGATCGACGCGGGCCTGCGGCCTGCAGATGCTGGTGTGGTGGCGGGTCTCCGACCCGCCCTGGACGGGGCAGAGCCCCGTCACCACACGGGCTCGGGTGTTGCCGGCTTTTCCTCCGAAACGCTTGAAGACCGGTGGATTCTTTCGCGCTTCAATCGCGCGGCTAAGGACGTGAACGAGTCTCTGGCGACTTATCGCTTCGATGAGGCGGCGACGCGCATCTACGATTTCTTCTGGGGCGAGTTTTGCGACTGGTACCTTGAACTGATCAAGCCGCGGCTGAATGAGGAAAGTGTGGAGGCGGGTCCCCGACCCGCCTTGGACGGGGCAGAGCCCCGTCCCCACACGATCGCTGCGCGAATTGCATGTCGAAACCTGGTCTATCTGTTCGAGGCGTCGTTGCGGCTGCTGCATCCGGTGATGCCGTTCATCACGGAAGAAATCTGGCATGCGATGTACGACGGCAAGCCTCCGCTGAAGTCGATCGCGCTGGCGGCCTATCCGGCAGCGGATGAAAAACAGATTGATCTAAGCGCGGAAACGGAGATGGCGATTCTGCAGGACCTGATCGTTGCGGTGCGCAATCTGCGGGCGGAATTGAAAGTCGAACCCAAGGTGAAAGTGCCGATCGAAGTATTTGCCCATGAACCGGAGATTCGTAAGCTATTCGAAGAAAATCTGGCGGCGATTGAGCGGCTGGCGGGTGTGGAGAAGGTTACGTTCGTGGAAAGCTCGCTGGCGAATTTGCCGGGTGCGCGCAGTACTTCGCGGTTCGATGTGCATGCGCTGTACGAAAAGAAAATCGACGTTGCGGCGGAATGTGAGCGACTGAAGAAGGAGTTGGAGAAGATCGAGAAGGAGATCGCCAACGGGCAGCGGCAGCTTTCCAATGAACAATTCCTGGCCAAGGCTCCAGGGAAGGTGGTGGAAGGGCTGAAGGCGCGGGCGGAGGAACTGAGGGTGCTGCGAGACAAGATCCTGGCCAAGATGAAAGAGTTGGGCTGCGCGTAGCACAATGAACTGCGGAGCTTCGCTCCGCTGGACAGCCGAGGGCGGCTGTCCCTACGCGAGATTGGGCGGTCCAGGTCAGTCATCGTCTTATCAGAGTTGGATTGCCGGCGGGACGCCGGCTACACATGGACTGGAATTCACGACGCATTACGGCGATTCTGGAGAACGCGCTGACCGAAGATCGGGCGACGCGCGACGCGACCAGCTACGCCTGTATCGATCCCAATCAGCGCGCTTCGGCGACGGTAATCGCCAAGCAGGAGTGCATTCTGGCTGGGCTGGGATGCGTTCCCCGGATTCTCGACGTCTATGCGGCGTTGGACGGGGCGGTCACTTCGCATTACGACGTGACTAGCCATCCTTCGATTTTTGATGGGATCCGCGTGCACGCAGGGCAGCAGATTGCGGTGATCCGGCATAACGCGCGGGTGGTTCTGTCGTGCGAGCGGGTGATCCTGAATTTTCTGCAGCGCATGGCCGGAATCGCGACCACCACCCGCAAGTTCGTCGATGCCGTGGAGGGCACGCGCGTGCGCATTCTCGACACGCGCAAGACGGCGCCGGGCCTGCGCGTGATTGATAAATACGCGGTGCGCTGTGGCGGCGGCCAGAATCACCGGCTGGATCTCTCCGACGGCGTGTTGATCAAGGGCAATCACATTGTGCTGGCTGGGGGCGCAATTCCGGCGCTGGAGCGGGCGATCCGCAACCGGCGCGGGCGACAGCCGATCGAAATTGAAGTTCGGTCGCTGGAAGAACTGCAGCAGGCGCTGGGCCACGGGGCGGAGGCGATCTTGTTCGACAATATGAGCGTTGAGGACGTACGCAAGGCGGTCGAGATCTGTTCACGCCAGCCGCGGCGTATTCCGCTGGAGTGCGCGGGCGGAATCAATCTGGTGAACGTGCGGTCGTACGCGGAGACGGGAGTGGATTTTATTTCGGTCGGGGCGCTAACGCATTCCTCGACGGCGGTCGATATGAGTATGCGGGTGACGCCAGCGTAAAACGTAGCCAGCGATCGGAGAATTTGTAATTTCCGATTTGTAATTTGTAATTGGAAAGCCGTCGATTCTAAATTGCAAATTACCAATTACAAATTAGAAAATTGTATCGACCAGCGACTGGTTATAATTCCCTCCATCTCCACTTCCAGCAAAACTCGCAGCCTGCCGTCGGTGCACAAGGCGACTGATGTTCGCCTGGGCCGCATTGTGCGCCTGCTCATGGACCACGCTATCGTTGTCGTCAGTGGCACCAAGATTGCCGAGGAGATCGGGACAAGCCGGTCGGAAGTTTGGCGGCTGATTCAGCAACTGCGCGGATTGGGCGTGGATGTCGCCGGACATCCGGCAACCGGCTATCGACTGCGAGCAGTCCCGGACCTGTTACTGCCGGAGATGTTGGCGGCATCGTTGAAGGGGACGATCTTTGGAAGCAGTGCGGGCGGCGCCAAGCAGATCCATCACTATTACAAAATCGGCTCGACCAATATGGAAGCGATGCGAGCCGCGATGGAGGGCGCGCCCGAAGGCAGCGTCTTTCTTGCCGAAGAACAGCTGGCCGGGCGGGGGCGCGGCGCACACACCTGGCATTCGGCGCGGTCGGCGGGAATCTATTGCTCGGCGATCCTGCGTCCGGCGATGCCGCCCTCGGATGCGCTCATTTTTTCGCTGGCTGCGGGACTGGCGGTGCGCGCCGCGGTGGCGGAGATTGCGCCGCAGCTGTCCGTCGATCTGAAATGGCCCAACGACGTGCTGCTGGGCGGCAAAAAGTTCTGCGGCATTCTTACGGAGATGAATGCCGAAGCAACGCGAGTGCGCCACCTGGTCGTGGGCGTCGGGATCAACGTGAACCAGGTGAAATTTCCGGCGGAGGTGCGCGAGATTGCGACCTCGTTGCGGATCGAGACCGGCACGGAGTGGTCGCGCGTGGAACTCTGCGCCGCTTTGCTAAAATCGCTCGACCGGGAGTATCGGGGTTTGGTGGCAGATGCGGGCGCGCGGGCGGGGATCCTGCGCCGGTTCGAGGAGAGCTCTTCGTCGGTGCGCGGCAGAAATGTGACGATCGAGGAGAACGGCGGCCTGGCAGGCGTTACCGAGGGATTGGACGAGCGCGGATTCTTACGGGTAAGAACGGCGGAGGGGTTGCGGACGGTGGTGGGTGGAACGGTAAGAATCGCGTAGTGAATCTTATGCTTCTAGTCATCGATGTCGGAAACACGAATACGGTGCTGGGCGTGTTTGCGCCGGCGGCACACCGTCCGGGCGAGGACGTGACTGCGGAGGCGGCGCGTTACGAGCGACTGGTGGCGAACTGGCGCGTCGGTTCACACCTGACCCGCACGGTCGACGAGTACGGAGTGATTTTCCGCAACCTTTTCTCAATGGACAACCTAGAAGTTTCGGACGTGCACGGGATCGTGATTTCATCGGTGGTGCCGCCGCTTGATCCAGTGCTGCGGCAGGTGTGCGAGCGCTATTTCAACACCAAGCCGCTGTTCATCGAGCCCGGGGTCAAGACGGGCATGCAGGTGCTGTATGACAATCCCGCGGAAGTGGGCGCTGACCGGATCGTCAACGCGGTGGCGGCGTTTGAGAAATATGGGGGGCCGTGCGTGATTGTGGACTTTGGCACGGCGACGACCTTCGACTGCATTTCCAAGAAGGGCGAGTATATGGGCGGCGTGATTTGTCCCGGGATTGGGATTTCCGCGGACGCACTGTTTCAGCGTACGGCGCGGCTGCCGCGGGTGGAGATTCGCAAACCGGCGCGGGTGATCGGATCGAACACCGTCGGCAGTTTGCAGTCGGGACTTTACTACGGCTATCTCGGGCTGGTCGACGGCATCCTGGAGCGACTGGTGGATGAGATGGGGCCGGAAACTCATGTGGTGGCGACGGGCGGGCTGGGATCGCTGATTGGCACCGCTTCACACTTTATTAAAGATGTGGACGAGTTTCTTACGCTCGACGGGCTGCGCATCCTGTGGGATCGGAACCAGTCGTCATCCCTCCGCCGCGAAGTCTCGCCGAAGGCGGCGAGGACGACGGCTAAGGGTTTGGATGCGGCTGCGAAACCTTGGCCCTCGCCGAAATCTTCTAAGGCGCGGTGACGGAGTGGGGAGTTGGACTGGGTAGGGGTGCTTCGACTGCGGTTGAGCTTCGCGTTGCGAAGCTCAATCCTCGCTCAGCATGACAGAGTTCCCGGGACGACGCTTAGTTCGACAATCCGGCGGTTGTGGAAAATTACTTCAATTACTTCACGGAAATCGAAGAGCACTATTTGCGGCGGCGGGGGACTCATCTCCTGCTTTCGACGCTCGATTGGGCTCTGATTGAGACTTGGAAGAGCGCTGGCGTGCCGCTGGAGGCCGTGCTTCGCGGGGTGGATGACGCATTTGACAAGTACGATCAGCGTCCCTCGAAATCGAAAAAAGTGAATAGCCTGGCCTATTGCTCGCAGGCGGTGCTGGCTGCGGCGGAAGATATGAAGGAAGCCGCGGTAGGCGCTGGCGGTGAAGAAAGAGCTCAGCGCGAGCACGGATTTGAAGCGGCGCAGATTGCAGCGTTCTTGCGCGAGAGTGCTGAGAAGCTTGAGAGAGCGAAGCTGCCAGAGCGCGCGGGGTTCGCGGCTGGAGCGCTGGCACGGGAAGAAGCGAGTTCGTTGCGTGAGATGGCGGAGGTCATCGAGAGCTCGGGGAAACTTCCGCGTCTGGAAGATTTGGAGCGGCGGTTGACCGTGCTCGAAGAAAAACTGTTCGCGGTGTTGATGGCGGCGGCTCCGGACGATGATCTGGTGAATGTGCGGGCGGAAGCGGATCGAGATATTGCTCCTTACCGGCGGAACATGACGGCGGCGCAGGTTGAACAGTTGCACAAACAGTATGTGCGTAAGCGGCTGCTGGAGCGCTGCGGCGTGCCGCGGCTGAGTTTGTTCTATATGCACTAAGATCAGTTCTCAGTTCCCGGTTCTCAGTTCTCAGTGGAGAGCCGACTCATTGCAAGTCGAACCCCATGCTTCTCTCCATCGAAAAACTGATCTACGGCGGCGACGGTCTGGCCCGCACTCCCGCCGGCGCGGACGGGCGCAGCATGGCCGTGTTTGTTCCATTCGTGCTGCCCGGTGAAAGAATTGACGCCGAGGTCCGGCAACAGAAGCCTGGGTTCGCACGCGGCTCGGTTGCGCAGCTGATCGAAGCGTCGCCTGATCGCGTCGAGGCTCGCTGCCCGTACTTTCGCCAATGTGGCGGATGCCATTACCAGCACATTCCCTACGAGCGGCAACTGGAGATCAAAGCTGGAATTCTGCGCGAGACGTTGCAGCGGATTGCGAAGATTGAACTGACGGCTGAGGTTCGGGTGCACCCTTCTCCTCCGTGGAATTACCGCAACCGGACGCGGCTGCAGGTACGAACAATGTTCGGATTTGCGCTGGGGTACTTCCGGTTCGGCTCTCACGAATTTCTTCCCGTCAGCGAATGTCCGATCAGCTCGCCGCTGCTCAATCGGATGATGGCGCGCTTGGTTGAGCTCGGCGGATTGAGCTGCCCGGCAGCGGTGGAAGAGATTGAGCTGTTCGCGGATGCGGCCGACGAGCATTTGCTGGCCTGGGCTTTTTGCGGACGCGAGGCTGACCAGAAAGATCTATTGCGCTGGGCGGAGGCCCTTCAGCGCGAGTTGCCAGGAATCAGCGGTGTGACGTTTTTCTCTTCCCGGCGCCGGGTGGAAGAAGATGAAATGCCCGATCCGAAGGCGCTGGCGCAATCGGGCGCGAAGGCTATTCGCTATCGCACCATTGGCTATCAAACCAAGGAGCACGAATATCAGGTCAGCGCGGGAGCCTTTTTTCAGGCAAACCGTCATCTGATCGACGAACTGGTTTCGGTCGTGACCGGCAACGCCCACGGAGACCTCGCACTCGACCTGTATGCCGGTGTGGGGTTATTTTCGGCGGCTCTAGCCGGCAGTTTTCATCACATTTTTGCTGTAGAGGCGTCACAGACATCGCATGGGGACCTGGTACAGAATGTGCCTGCGAACGTGAAAGCGGTCGGCGCGCGAACCGAGGATTACCTGAGGAGAGATGATCTGCGACGCCGGCCAGTGCGAAATAGGCCCGATTTGATCGTCCTGGACCCTCCCCGCGCTGGTGCCGGCAAAACGGTGATCCGTTCTCTGGTGGAACTCGGAGCGCCCCGAGTCCGATATGTTTCGTGCGATCCGGCGACGCTGGCCAGGGATCTCGCCCCCCTTCTGGCGGCCGGATACCACATCGAGGAAGCACACTTATTCGATCTCTTCCCCCAGACGTTTCACATCGAATCGGTGATGCTGCTGGCGCGCTGACCGCTTTCACGTCGTCCAAGTTCCTCCTGGAAGACGGGTGGCCCGGGGCCCGCGCAAGTTAGACCTGTGAGGGCCCCGCTCGTCCCTATCGTCTGCCCTAACTCTTTGCAGCCGAGTTTGGCCCGAGACGTGGCCGCCGCCCGACGAGTCGCACTTTTTCTCCGGAGATCCTTGCTATGACGCTCGACCGGAAGCCGCCGCGGCAGCCGTTGTTCTGGGCGGCGCTGGTATTTTCACTCGGCCTCTGGACAGGCGTGCGCGCCTGGCGGCCGCCGTCGTGGTGGGTGATTGCGGTCGTGGCGTTCGTCCTGGCGTCGTCATTCTTCCTTGCGAGGCGAGCCTGGCTGGCCAAGGCGCTCGCTTTGGGCGCATGGTTTCTACTGGGCGCGCTTCTAATTCAGATACGCGGTCAACGGCCGGTTGAACTACGGCAAGAAGACGCTCACATTCTTACCCTGGCCGATGGCCGGGCCGTCACCCTGACAGGCCACGTGATTCGTGAGGGATATGCTCGGGCTGCGGGGCCGCAGTCGATTCGCGAATCCATTGATGTCGAGACGGAAACGATCACAAGCCAGGGCGAGACATGGCCGGTGCGGGCTGGGGTGCGGCTTGCGATTTACGAGAAGGTGGAAAGTAGTGAGGCGGTGGAGCGCCGGGCGCCCTCGCCCGGCCTCGATGCTGCTGGTGCACACGGGACGGGCGGGGCGCCCGTCTCTCCACTTGCGCTCACCTACGGCACGCGGCTTCGCATCCTCGCCAAGTTGCATCCGGCTCGCAATTACCGCAATCCGGGAGCCTTCGATTATGAAGGCTATCTGCGCGACAACGGCATTAACGTGCTGGGATCGGCGGAGGCAGAGGATATTGAGCGGCTCCCCGGGTTTTCGGGCAGCCGGATTCAACTCTGGCGGGCGCGCGTTCACGCCAGCATCATCGCCAAAATTCATCAGCTTTGGCCCGCGTCGCAGGCCGAACTCATGGACGCCATGGTTCTCGGCGAAGAGTCGTTCCTGCGCAACGCAACCCGCACCGAGTACCAGCGCTCGGGGACGTATCACGTGCTGGTGGTTTCCGGAATGAACCTGAGCATTCTGGCGTTCGCTATTTTCTGGGCGTTGCGCCAGCTTCGCGTGGATCCCGCAGTGGCGGCCATCACCACGGTCGTGGTCTCGTTCGCGTACGCGTTCGTGGTGGGAGTCGGTCCACCGGTGTGGCGCGCCGCCCTGATGCTGGCGACATACTTAGGGGCGCGTCTGTTGTATCGCGGACGCAACATGATGAACGCAATTGGAGCGGCGGCTCTGGGAGTTCTGATCGCCGATCCACACGCCCTGCTTGGCGCCAGTTTTCAGCTTACGTTTCTCGCCGTGTTCATCATCGCGGGCATTGGCTCACCGATTCTCGAGCGGACAACGTTGCCCTACGCGCGCGGTCTGCGACTGCTGCGCGCTTCAAGCTATGATCTGCAAGTCGCTCCCGAGGTGGCGCAGTTCCGGCTCGAGCTGCGGATGATCGCGGGGCGGCTCACGAGATTTATCGGGAAGCGCCTCGGCGTCATACTGCCCGCGATCTTCATGCGAGTGGCGATTGGCACGGGCGAGCTGATCTTCATCTCGGCGCTGATGCAGGCGGGACTGGCGCTGCTTATGGCCTACCACTTTCATCGCGCGACCACCATGGGAATGCCGGCCAACCTGGCGGTGATTCCGCTCACCCAGGTGCTGATGCCTACCGCCGCCGCCGCGGTCGGCCTGGGATACATCTCGACCACGCTCGCCAAGCCCGCGGCTTGGATTTCCGGCCTGGCGCTCGAGGGCATCGCGGGAACGGTGCACTGGCTGGGCGGGGGGCAGGTCATCGGAACCTCGAGTTTCTTAACCTCGATCGCCGACCTGCGCGTGGCCATGCCCTCGCTCGCAATGATCTTGGCCTCGCTCGCCACGCTGGCGCTCGCCATGCTGGCGGCGCAAACCCGTCGCTCGCGCCTGGCCGCCTTCGCTTCCGTGGCGTTGCTGTTCGGCGTTGCCGGCTGGATCGCGTTTGTCCCCTCTCGTCCTCACCTTCGCGCGGGCGTGATGGAGATGACGGCCATTGACGTTGGGCAAGGCGATTCCATCCTGCTGGTCACGCCCGCGGGCCGCGCGCTGCTCATTGATGCTGGAGGCATGGCGCAGTGGATGCATTCGGACTTCGATATCGGCGAGCAGGTGGTCTCCTCTTATCTTTGGAATCGAGGCATCGATCGTCTGGACGTGGTCGTGATCACGCATCCTCATGCCGACCACCTCGGCGGGATGCCGGCGGTGATCGCGAATTTCCACCCGCGGGAACTTTGGATCAGTATCGACAAGCCGGTGGGCGAACTGGCTCCGATCGTTGCGCAAGCCCAGAGCGCGGGAATGATAGTCTCCGTGGAGAAAGACGGCGATACATTCGATTACGGCGGAACGCACTTCCGCGTATTCGCTCCGGGGCGCGATCAAATTACCGGGTCGATGCGTCCGAACGACGATTGCCTGGTGTTTACGGCCACTCTTGGCGGCACGACCGCTTTGCTCGAGGGAGACGCGGAACGTCCGGCAGAACGGCGGGTGGTGGAAGAGCACCCGGAAGCGATGCTGCTCAAGGTCGCTCATCACGGAAGCGCGAGCGGAACTTCCGCCGATCTGCTCGCGACGGTGCATCCGCGCTTTGCGGTCATTTCTGTTGGCGCGCGAAATGTTTATGGACATCCGCGGCGCGAAGTGTTGGAGCGGCTACAGAAGGCCGGTGTGAAGACCTACCGCACCGACGCGGAGGGCGCGGTCAGCTTTTACCTGGACGGCAAGTCGGTGACTCCGGACGTGGCGCTTCTGCACTAGAGTCGGTCTCATAAACGGTTGGCCCTCAGGGGCTAAAGCCCGCATTTCTTGCGGCCCTGAGCGGCACGGCTGAAGCCGTGCCCTTCCCACGGCCCGCTCGAATTAAGATTTCTCCGCTGCCAGCAGCGGCTAAAGCCGGAACCATTTTCAGCGACTTGCGGTATGCCTGAAGGCATACGCTGATACGAAGCGTGAGTCCTCTCTACAGAAAGCGTCTATCTACAGAAGACGTCAGTGAGCGGGGTGGGCTTCCAGCCAGGATTGAAGAATCAAGACGGCGGCCATCCTGTCCACTGCTTGTCCACGCTTCTTGATCGAAAGATCGGTTTCGCGCAGCAGGCGGTTGGCTTGGGTTGAGGTCCAACGCTCGTCCCACAGATGGACGGTCAGGCCGAAGTGGGTGTGCAGATCGTCGGCGAAACGGCGCATCTTTTCCGATTGCGTTCCTTCCGCGCCGCTTAAGCGCAGGGGCAGGCCGACCACAATCTCCTGGACTTCGTATTTCGCCAGCACTTGTCCCAGGGCCTCCAGATCGCGGCGTTTGTTCTGACGCTGGATCGTATCCAACCCCTGCGCGGTGATGCCCAGCGGGTCGGAGACGGCGACCCCGATTCTCTTCGAGCCGACATCGAGGGCCAGAATACGGCTGTTGCCGGGTACGCCAGGTGCGTGCATCCGTTAATTGTAGATGGCCCGGTTCCCGAATCACGTAGGCCCGACCCAGGGTTCCTCCGTGGACCTCAGTGTCCCCTGTGGTTTCAGCCTTTTCCCAATCAACCACTGGGGACACTGAGGTCCACGGGGGAACCCTCTAGATGCCGACTTTGCGGATACGGTCTAACCGAGGTCTAACCGCAATTCCGGTGATGCAATTCCCGCGGCGCTGAGGCAAAATTGTGGGCCAGTCGGGAGAGGGGTGGGTAAGCGCAAAGTATGGAGATCTCTGAAACACCCCGCGGGCATCACTGGTCGCTGACGCTGCTGGGCATCGGCTTGATCGTTCTGTTCGCCTACTACGGCGAATCGGTGCTGGCGGTGCTGTTCTTTGCCATTCTGCTGAGTTTTATGCTCTCTCCGGTGGTGCAGGCGCTGGAGTATCTGCATGTTCCGCGAGCTCTCGGGGCGCTGATCGGCGTGGCCGCGCTGCTGGCGGCGGTTTATGGCATCACGGCGGCGTCTTACAATCAAGCCGCTGTTTTCGCGGACAACGTTCCGAAGTATTCGCAGAAAATCCGCTCCATCCTGCAGCCCTTCCGGCAGCAGGCGGAGAACCTTGAAAAAACGGGCGAGGCGGTTGGGGAGCCCGAGCCCTCGAATGTGGTGCCGGTGCGGCAGGTGAAGAGCTGGACCGACGTGCTCACCCACGGAGCCGGCACTTTGACCGACATCCTGCTGTCAGCGTCGTTCATCCCGTTCCTGGCTTATTTTCTGCTGACCTGGCAGAGCCACGCGCGGTCGGCCACGGTAATGCTGTTTCCTTTGCGTCACCGGAACACGGTTTTCGTGACCTTGGGGCTGATCGGGAAGATGTTGCAGAGTTTCATTGTGGGGAACCTGCTGATCGGGCTGCTGATGTCGGGCGTGAGCGTGGCGATTTTCGGGTTGCTGCACGTCCCCTTCTTCTACTTCGTCGGCTTTCTCAGCGGCTTTCTGAGCCTGGTTCCGTACCTCGGAATCGTGCTGGCGATGGTGCCGCCGATCCTGGTCGGCCTGGGGCAACTGGATGCGGGAGACTTGGCGATAGTGGTGCTTTGCGTGATCGGGCTGCATCTTTTCGCGCTGAATGTTCTCTATCCCAAGCTGCTGGGAAACCGCCTGAGACTCAATCCGCTGGCAGTCACGATCGCGTTGCTGTTCTGGGGAGCGGTCTGGGGCGCCATCGGATTGGTGCTCGCCATTCCGATCACGGGCGCGATCAAGATTGTGTTCGACCACGTCGAGTCGATGAAGCCGTATGCGGATTGGCTGGGCGAGTAGAGATCTTTTCACCGCGGAGACGCAGGGAGCGCCGAGAGCATCTCTTTGGAATCTCGAAACCTGTATCCCTTTTTCACGAGGAAACAACGACGGAGCGACTGACTCTAAATCGGTCTTTTGGGTTTCGCCGGGGTTTTCAACGGACTGTGGAAACTGCCTGTTGATAACGCTGGTATTCGGTCCTTGACGATGGTGTGGATGGTAGATAAATATGTACACGTATCAAAAATCCCACAACTTTCGAGTCGAAGGAGTCCGCTCCACATGCCCAGCGTCTTCGTGGTACCGGTGTACGTCGAGGTGTCCAGTGGGTTCGAGCGTGCGATTGATACGTTAGAATTTTATCTGCGCCGAGCGGGGTATGTGTTCCATACTGGCAAGCCCTTAGCGGAAGACTTGGAAGACATAAAGGCCAGGCTCAGCGACGGCACTCAAGAGGTTGATAGTGAGCACCCCGGAGGAAGAGCGTTTTCTGCTTGAATGTTGGGCGCAGAATGTATGCTCACAATGTTCCAAGCAAATCCCAGAGGGCAAGCGTGTCGGCAGTGGCAAGAAGAGCGATGGCGGCTTTTGCTCCCTTGACTGCTATGGCGAATACCACAAGAAAAGGCTGGTAGAAAAACATAAGAATCTCAGGGACGAAGAGCAGCGTCGTAATAATTGAACGCGAAGGGCAGGACTCGAATTGGACAACGTAGAACGATCATTGTTTCCAGAGATATACGACAAACGGGTTGGGAACGGGATTTTGCCATGGCAACAGATCAGGCGGATGGTGGAGACCGGCCGGATAAGCGCGAGCCCAGAAGTGTCGGACTCTCAGCTCCAACCGGCGAGCCTGGATCTGCGCCTAGGCCGCGAGGCTTATCGCGTTGAAGCGAGTTTCCTCCGTGGCCGCTCGGCCACTCTTCTTACAAAGGTGCATGAGTTGCTCCACTCCACAATTGACCTCACCCAGCCAACACCGCCTTTGCTGGAACCCCGCGTCGTGTACATAATCCCGCTGCTCGAACGACTCAAGCTCCCAAACGATATTCAGGGCGTCGCCAACCCGAGGAGCACAACTGGACGTCTTGACATATTTACGCGATTAATCACCGAGTTCGGTGATGAGTTTGACCACGTTGAGAAGGGGTACTCTGGCCAACTCTATGTAGAAGTTTCTTCCAGAACGTTTCCGATCCGTCTGAGGGCTGGGATGAAGCTCAACCAACTACGCTTTGTGCGTGGCACTTCAGCCAGGCTGGGTACCGGGAATCTGAGAGAGCTGGCGAAAGAGCAGCGCCTTGTCTACGATGCCGAAGGCAGCCCCGCGAAGAATCACGTCGGCGACGGCGTGGAGATCACGGTAGATCTAGAGGGCGACAACCGCTCAAGTATCGTCGCCTATAAAGCCAAAGGATCTGATCGGGAGATAGAACTGGACAAAATCGATTACTACGACCCAGCGGATTTCTGGGAGGCAATCCCAAGGCCCGGCAATGGCCGCATTGTTCTCGATGCTGGCGGTTTCTATCTATTAGCCTCGAAGAAGAGGGTGCGCATCCCTCTCGATCATGCGGCGGAAATGGTCGCGCATGACCCTAGCATGGGAGAATTTCGCGTTCACTACGCCGGATTCTTCGACCCCGGCTTTGGATATGGGGCCAATGGGGAAATTCCGGGAACGAAGGCGGTGCTGGAAGTCAGGGCATACGAGGTACCGATGCTGCTAGAGGACGAGGATCTAGTCGGCAGACTGCACTACTACCCGATGGCAGCTATCCCGGATAGAGTATATGGCCTTTCAATAGGTTCTTCGTATCAGCAGCAATGGCTTGCTCTCAGCAAGCAATTCAAGCGCCCCGAGGCGCAGCGAGATCGCATGTCGGGCCCTGCTCCCAGCCTAGCCACAGCTTGACCCTGTCGGCCTTGCGGCGCTATCCCAAGTGGTTTGCGGCTGTCCGTGTGCACTTCCGCTGCCGGTTGAAGCAGATGCTCCTCCCACGATCGAGAGCAACTGTCGCTCTTCAGACTCAAGCATCAGTTTGTCAGACCCTCAGCGGGCAAGGAGGCGCGTCAGCAGTGCGCCTATTATGGAGCCTAGCAGGGCCGACAAAAAAGCCAGGAGGCCGGGCCTAGCGTTTATTCGGTCCAATAGCCGCCAGAACCGCCCGACGCCGGCGGGGCCCTCAATTTTCTTGCCGGGGCCTGTGTAGGGGATAACCCCCAGGCCAACTTTATGCACGACAAGGGCGCAGAACTTTTGCCCCTGCTTCAGGGTCTTCTCCTTCATGCCTAAATTAAACAACGTGACCACGAGATGATCGTGATATCCAGGGTCAATCTTCGAGAGCGTGTTAGAAACGCCGTCTTGTAAAAGCCCCACCTTGGGCACAATGTACCCGAGCATCGACTGAGGCAGCCAGACCTGCTCCTCGGTTTCGATCAAGATTGCGCCACCAGGCAGCAGAGTAATCTCTCCCCCTTCGCGCAGAGTCCACCGTTCCGAATCCCGGTGGTCTTTGTACGCCCGACCTATTCGCAGGTCATAGGTCGCGTTAGGCTGCTCTCCTTGTAGTTGGCTCTTGTCCAGGTTGAGGATCAGCATGGCGCTGCCCTTAGGGTCGAACTGATCTTCTCTGGCTACAACGGTAGGATTGGTTCCGTCCGTCACGAAGGGAATCACCGACATTGGCATACCTCATGCGCTAACTGCTAAGAACAGAGAAGTTTCGCGTCTCATTATATTCGGGGACCGCCAATAAACAAGGGGAGTTTTACACGGTTCCCTCCGGGCGTTCCGTGCGCAGAGCCCTTAAGCGTTACTCTCGGAAGCTTCCCCTCCGCCCGGGTCTGTTGCATTCTTTGGAGAGCCTCTACACTGGAATCTTGCGCACCCTGATCAAACTGTTCTTGGTTGTCGTTCTCGCCGTCGTCGGCTGGGCGGCTTGGCAGGTCTATGCGCCGGTCACGCCTCCAGCCAATACTTCTCTGCTGCTGCATTCCGGGTATTCGACGCGGCGCATCGCGGCCGAGTTGAAGAAGGCGGGCGTGATTCGCAGCGAACTGGCGTTCCGGCTCTGGCACGCGTGGCATCGCAAGCCATCGTTGAAGGCGGGCGAGTATCTTTTCGAGCGCGCGGCTACTCTTCCACAAGTTCACGAGCGGATCGGGCGGGGCGATATCTACTTCCACACCGTCACCATTCCCGAGGGCTATACGGTGTTCGATATTGCCAAGGCGATGGAGGACGCGGGGCTTGGATCGGCGGCGGATTTTGTGCAGGTTGCCGAAACTCAGACCCAGTTGATTTCGGATTTGGCGCCGGACGCCAAGTCGCTGGAGGGGTATCTCTTCCCCAACACCTACGAGTTCACGCGGACCGAGACTCTGGAAGAAATGGCGGCGACGATGGTCCATCAGTTCCGGCAGGTGGCGCAGCAGATTGGGCTGAACTCGGACGTCCCGCGGATCGTGACCATGGCTTCAATCGTTGAAAAAGAGACTGCGGCTCCGGAGGAACGGCCCCGCGTGGCCAGCGTGTACTACAACCGGTTGGCGCAAAGGATGGCGCTCGACGCCGATCCGAGCGTGATCTACGCCGAGCAACTGACGGGCACGTATTCGGGAAGCCTGCATCACGCCGACTTGTCCGTGAAATCGCCCTACAACACCTATCGTTTCCCAGGGCTGCCACCCGGACCTATCGCGAATCCAGGAAGAGGCGCTCTCGAAGCGGCGCTGCATCCCGACAGCACAAAGTTTCTTTATTTTGTTAGCGATGGCAACGGGCGCCACCGCTTCGCCTGCAGCCTGGAAGAGCACAATCGGAACGTGGTCGCCTATCGGCGCGCACTTGGGCTGCGGTAAACAGCTAGTCAGCGGTACGACTGAAGCGGGCCACGGAACGAGTCGGATGTTCCGACGCCCAGCCCCTAACACGCTGCGGAAAAACCCACCGAGCGCGCAAGAAGCTCACCTCCGGCGCTGAAGCGCGACACATTTTTAAGGACTTAACGGCACGAGTAAACTCGTGCCCTTCCCAAAACCTGCTTGAAATGGAGTTTTTCCGCAGCCTGCTTAAAGGGGCGTCTGATTTTGAAGACCTTAGCGGGATCGCCAAAGCGATACCCTGATACGAAGCCAGAGTGTTTCCTGCTGAGCGCTGAACCGTTTGCTGCCTTATACTAATCAGATACCCAAGTAGCGAAAGGTTCTCAGGTACTGGCATAGGAATGTATCGTCCTCATCTGCGCTTGCTTTGTCTATTATTTCTGACGGCGGCTACTTTCCCGCTGAGCGGGTGTCTGTTCCGGACGCGTACTCTGGACCGTCAGTTCTCCAACCAGCCGCTGAAGACGGCGACCCAGCAGGATCTGATCGAATACGTCAACACGCAGGCTGCCAAGATTCAGTCGATGCAGGCGACTGTGGATATTGACGCTTCGGTTGGGGACACGAAGAACGGCCGCATCACCGATTACAAAGAGATTCGGGGTTACGTGCTGGCGCGCAAGCCCGCCATGCTCCGCATGAAGGGCCTGCTGCCGCTGGTGCGAAACACGGCTTTCGATATGGTGAGCGACGGGCAGGAATTCAAGCTCTGGATTCCTCCGAAGAACAAGTTCTTCGTGGGCCAGGACGATGGCGACAACTACCAGCCCGACAAGCGGCTGGAGAACATGCGGCCCCAGTACATTTACGAAGCGCTGCTGATACCGGAAATCGGGCGGGACGAGATTGCGGTAATGGAAAACGGCTATGAAACCGTGTTGGACGCGAAGAAGCATCGGGTCGAGCAGCCGAATTACGCTCTGGCCGTCATCCGCAAGGGGCCCCAGGGTTGGTATTTGTGGCGCAAGATCGAGTTCAGCCGAACTGACCTGCTGCCGCGCCGGCAAAGGATCTACGACCAGCAGGGAAACGTCGCGACCGACGCTCACTACCACGACTACAAAGACTACGCGGGGATTGCATTCCCAAGTACGATTGAGATCGAGCGGCCGCGGGAGGATTACGACATCATCCTCAGCATGGTCAAGCTGGAAATCAATCGCGCGCTGACCGACGATCAGTTCGCGCTGGAGCAGCCGCCGGGAGCCGAGGTGGTGCACCTCGATTCCTCCAACACCAGGGCGGCGGCGAAAGGGTCGGAAAGCCACCGGAGGTAGTTCTCCAGAAAAAGCATGATGAATCGCATGATCGTCGGGAATTTGGTGCATCGGCCGGTACGCTCGCTGATCAGCATTGTGGCGGTGGCGCTGGAAGTCGCGATGATTCTGCTGATTGTCGGGTTCTCGCTGGGGATGCTGCAAGACTCACGCACGCGGACTGCGGGCATCGGGGCGGATGTGATCGTGCTGCCCCCGGGATCGTCTTTCATCGCCGGGCTGACCGGCAGCCCGATGCCGATCAAGGTGGCCGGCGTTCTGGCCAAACTGCCGCACGTGGAACATGTCGCTCCGGTGATCACGCAGGTCTCGACCTCCGGCGCGCTGGAGATCATCGCCGGAATCGATCTGCCGAGTTACGAGAGCATGTCGGGCGGCTTTCACTATCTGAAGGGCGGTCCGTTCCAGGGGCCGAATGATGTGCTGGTCGACGATTTGTTTGCCCAGTCCAAGCACTCCAAAGTCGGCGACACGATCGAGATCCTCAATAACCCGTTCCACATCTGCGGCATTGTCGAACGCGGCAAGGGTGGACGAAAATTCCTTCCCCTGAGCACCTTGCAGGATCTGACCGGCGGCAAGGATAAGGCCTCGGTCATGTACCTCAAGCTCGACGATCCCGCGAACGCGGATGCGGTGGTGGACGAGATCAAGCAGGTGCCGGGGATGGAACGCTACGTCGCCAGTTCGATGGCCACCTATCTTTCGATGATGACCCCGACTCACATTCCCGGCCTTTCGACCTTTATCGATGTGGTGATCGGGATTGCGGTGGTCATCGGGGTCCTGGTGATTTTTCAGGCGATGTATACGGCGGTGATGGAGCGGACGCGCGAAATCGGCATTCTGAAATCGATGGGCGCGTCGAAGCCCTATATCGTAAACGTAGTGCTGCGGGAAACGGCGCTGCTGGCGGTGGGAGGCATCCTGCTGGGCATCGTCGCGAGCGTGGTGGCCCGGAGCCTGATTCATAATCGGCTGCCCCTCACGCCCATGGTACTGGCCGGGGCATGGGTTGCGCGGGCTGCCTTGATTGCTCTGGCCAGCGCGGTCGCCGGTGCGCTGTATCCGGCGTTCAAGGCGGCGCAGAAGGATCCCATCGACGCGCTGGCTTACGAGTAGGGGGCGCCACTCTTCGTTTTCGCTTTCAATTCGCCCCATGGGTAGGGGCTCTTTCCTCTCTAATAATTTTGCTCGCAAATCGGCAGAGAATGCACGATACTGCCGGTGAAACTGCGCCGTGCTATAATCGCGCGCCGGTACGCAGAAACAGTGCAGTTTCGCAGCCGGTTGTCCTAATTCCCTGGCCCTGCTCGCGAATGCGCGCGGGTGACCGCAAATACGCAGGAGGAGATATGCGCTTCGATGATCCGACTCTGTATGGTCGGGACGATGAGACGGATGAGTTCAGCGACAGCGGCGCCTATGGCGAATCGCTGGAAGAAGATCTAGACGAAGAAGAAGAAGAGGAAGAAGAACCAGCCCTGGTGGAGGAAGACGACGAACTTCCCGCGCCTTTGGTACGGGAGCCCGTGGCAACACCCGCACCCGTAACTCCGTCGGGCGGCGGCGGCCAGGGTGGGCCGCCTAAGAAGAAGGCGCCTGCCAAGAAAGCCCCCGTCAAGAAGGCTCCTGCCAAGAAAAAGGCGGCAAAGAAGCCGGCCAAGAAAGCGGCCAAAAAGCCGGCCGCCAAGAAAAAGGCCAAACCCGCGAAGAAGAAAAAAGCGGCGAAGAAGCCGGCCCGGAAAGCGGCAAAGAAGAAAGGCACCCGCAAGAAAGGCCGCCGTTAACGACTCACGCTAGCCACTAAAATGATGGCGGAAGCTCGGGCTTCCGCCATCTCACTCATTTTTCTTCTTGCACGATCGCTTCCGCTTCGATCTCCACCAGCATTTCTGGAGACACCAGCGCCGTGATCGCCATCATGGCGCTCGCGGGACGAATGTCGCGGAAGAACTCGCCGTGCGCTTTTCCAACTTTTTCCCAATCCGCAATGTTGGTAAGGAACACGCGCGTGCGTACCACATCTTTCAGGGAAGCTCCGGCACGCTCCAGCGCGCGTTCAATGTTGTTGATGGTCTGAACGGCTTGCGCGTACGCATCGCCTGTACCGACGAGTTTTCCGTCGACGCCAGTTGCGGTTGTGCCTGCAACATGAATGTGTGCACCGACACGAACCGCACGGGAGTAACCGACGATCGGCTCCCACGGCGTTCCGGTTGAAATGTTGATTCGCTCCACTCTGCCTCCGCTCTTCTTGGTGTTTCTTTGTAAATAGATTCCGAAACCCAATTTTTCGATCCACGTGATGCGAAAATTAGCAGCCGCCTGCCTTGGCTGCCAGCAGATACACGCGAACGCCGCGCCCCACACGGACGTCTAATGACATAGTGGCTCAATGGTCACTTGCATTGATCGTCGATTCACGGTATTTAATCCGCACGAGTTCTTGTTCCGATGGGAATAGGAATAAGAGAGGCCGGGGTTAGGGAAGGAAGTCGGGGCCATGGAGATTCCGGAGACGCATCCGCTACAGCAGTTGTTTGTTGAACTGGTCGGACGCCACTATGCCCAGGAGATTGGAATTCGCGATCCGCAAGTGGTGAGTTATGTCGCGCATCTGCTGTCGGAGTTTTGCGATGCCGAGCAGTTGTTGAAAATTCGCAATGCGGCCGGGAAGCCCCTGAACGATGTGGGCGAGATGCTGATCGAGTCGGACCCGATCTACGGCCCGGCGCCCTCGTTCGACCGCGAGCGCCAGGTGCGCAAGCATATCGGCGACTTTACGCTGTTCTACGCCGGCATGTTTCCGGAGAGCATCAACCACTATCGCCTGCGCCGCCAGCGCGTGGAAAATTTCGTGGATTGGGTGAAAGCGGGCAAAGAAAGCTACTACATCGTCTCCAAGTTCGAAGACTTCGAATACGCCAAGGTGGCGCCGCTGTTCGCGCAACTGTCGCAGAGATTCGAGCAGTGCGTGTATGGACTGAACCTGGTGAAGAACGAGCTTGAAGTGATGCAGCACCCGATCGCGCGGAGAACGAACGAATTGCTGATGTAGGAGAAGTCAGAAGTCAGAAGTCAGATTGAAGAAGTAAAACCCTTTGCCGTTCGGACGGACGCTACAAAGATAGCTACCAGTTCCTTGGCCTCCTGAACTATTTCTTGCAACTTTGCCTCGGGGAAGATTCCAGCATCCCGCATCACCTCCAACCAGAACGCTGTTTCGTCGGCTTCTTCCAGTACAATACCGAGTTTCGCGACGAATTCCGCACGAGAGCGGGCTCGGCAAGCGGCGCGGTAGTTAGCCCCAATCGAAGTACCCGAGCGAAGGAGTTGCTTACCTAATATTCGAGCCTCATCAGTCTTGGGCAGCGAGCGAAATAGTTTGATGATGCGTAGTGCAAAGTTTCTTGTCCGCTCCTGCAGTTTCTCAAAGTGTTCCACCCCTGAGATCTAACGCCTGCCCCGCTCAATTCGCAGCGACTCTTCGCACACTCAAATTGGTCGGTTTTACTTCTTCAATTTGAGTTCTGACTTTTGACTTTTCACCATTCGCCGGCCGGCGATTTCGAAGTTTCCTTCCAACACAATCCTGATCGCCTCCGTGTAAGCAATGTGTTCCTGCTCAAGAATTCGCGCCGCCAGCGTGTGCTCGTCATCGGAGTCCAGCACAGGGACAGTTTTCTGCACAACGATGGCGCCGTGATCGAGTTCTTCGTCCACAAAATGCACCGTGCAGCCGGACACTCTTACGCCATAGGCGAAGGCCTGCTGCTGGGCTTCGAGTCCCGGGAAGGATGGCAGTAAGGACGGATGGATATTGAGAATTTTCGCCGGGAACTGCCGCACGAACCAGGGCGAGAGCAGGCGCATGTAACCGGCGAGGCAGATGAGATCGACTTTGTTGTCCAGAAGCGCAGCCACAACTTCGCGGTCGTGCTGCTCGCGCGGCTTGTTTTTCGATGCAATGACGAGCGCGTTGAGCCCTCGCTGGCGAGCGGTTTCGACGCCGAGAGCATCGGCACGGTTCGAAATCACGACCGCGATGCGGGTGTCGGGTATCCGGCCAGCCGCAATGCTGTCGGCGATGGCCACAAAGTTCGAGCCGCGTCCGGAAAGCAGAATGCCGAGGTTTTTCATACAAGACAATGACCGGGCTTCATAAAAGGGGTCGATAAAAGCTAAGCGCCAAAAGCTAGAAGCCCGTTCCTAGCTGAACATCACCTTGCGATCGCCCTTGACGATGCGGCCGACGCTGTAGAACTTTTCCCCGGCGCGTTCCAGCAGGGTCTGCGCTTTCTTGAACTTCTTGGCGGGAACCACGATTAGCATGCCGAGGCCCATATTAAAGGTGCGAAGCATTTCTTCCTCGGCGACGTTGCCAAGTTTCTGCAAATGCTCAAAGATGGGCAGAACCGGCCAAGTGCCGCGTTCGATCACGGCCGACGTGCCTTTGGGCAGCACGCGGGGCAGGTTTTCGGTGATGCCGCCGCCGGTGATATGCGCCAGCGCCGCGACACAGTCGCCCGCGATCATCTTGCGAATGATCGGCCAGTAGCTGCGATGGGTCCGCATGAGTTCGTTGCCGACCTTGTTCTTGATCTCGCTGACAAAAGTTTCCAGAGAATAGCCGGCGACGTCAAAGAGCAGTTTGCGAGCCAGCGAGTATCCGTTGGTGTGCAGGCCGTTGGAGGGCAAGCCGAGAACGCAATCCCCCACCTGCACGTCTTTGCCGCTGATGACGCGGTCGCGTTCCACTACTCCAACGATGAATCCGGCAAGGTCGTACTCGCCATCGGGATAAAACCCCGGCATTTCGGCGGTCTCGCCGCCGATCAGGGCGCAGCCGTTATGCTTGCAGGCTTCGGCCAGTCCGCCGACAACTTTTTCGGCGATCTCCGGATCCAGGGTTCCGGTGGCCAGGTAGTCCATGAAAAACAACGGCGCCGCACCCTGCACCGCGATGTCGTTGACACAGTGATTCACCAGGTCGCCGCCGACGGTGTGATGCATGCTCATGTCGAAGGCGACTTTCAACTTGGTGCCCACGCCATCGACGCTCGAAACCAGCACTGGATCCAAATACTTTTTATCGACCGAAAACAACCCGCCGAATCCGCCAATCTCGCTCAGCACTCCCTTGGTGAAGGTTTTGTGGGCCAGATACTTGATGCGTTGCTTGGTGCGGTTGCCACGATCGATGCTGACACCGGCATCGGCGTAGGTGATCGGGTCGGCTGGGAGGTTGGGATTCTGGGCCACTTTTTTGTCCGTCGTTGTTAGTCCGTCATTACCAGGGTGGAAAGATCGGGTGCGCCACCCAGCCGGAGGAAGCATTTCAGGCGCAACAAATTTTAGCACGTCTGGACTTGCCTCCGGCGGGCCGGGGTGGGTAGACCTCGGACAAGGCTTTTCCAGGCGCAAGGGCGAACTCGCTTTATAATGCTGGTCCAACTCTTTTCTTCCGGAGACAAGCATGAGGATTCTGGCAGTTCTTCTTTTCGCCGTGCTGACGATTCCGTTTACGGTTGCGCAGCAAAACCAGGACACCACGCCCGAGAGCGCGAAGCAGGCCGCATCCAAGAAAGATAAGAAGCAGGCAACGCCTGCGAGTGCCGCAACTCCAGATAAGACGGCGGAGAGCGGCAAGACCGCCGAGCCGGCCAAAACCGACGCGAGCGAAGCGGCGGACAAGGAAGAACATTACGATGTCGCGGAAGTCCCGCCCGTAATCACGCATCACCAGATCACGCTCAACGGCAAGGCTCTCAGCTATACGGCGACGGCCGGCCGGCTCCCCATCAAGCGCGACGACGGCAAGACGGAAGCGGAAATGTTTTTCGTCGCTTATACGCTTGACGGACAGGATGCGGCAAAGCGTCCGCTGACGTTCTCGTTCAACGGCGGCCCCGGATCCGCATCGGTGTGGCTGCACATGGGGGCGCTCGGACCGAAGCGCGTGGTCCTGCAGGCGAATGGCTTCATGCCGGCAGCGCCTTACCGTCTGGAAGACAATCCCGACACGCTGCTCGACCGCAGTGACATCGTCATGGTGGATGCCATGGCCACGGGCTATTCACGGGCCGCAAACGCCGAACTTACGAAAAAGTTTCTGGGCGTAAAAGGCGATGTACAGGCCTTTGGAGAATTCATCCGCCTCTACATTTCCCGCTACGATCGTTGGAGTTCTCCGCTGTTCCTGCTGGGGGAAAGTTACGGCACGACGCGCGCCGCCGGCATTGCCGGATATCTGGCGGATCACGGCATCGCTTTCAACGGCGTGACCTTGCTTTCGATGGCCCTGGATTTCCAGACATTGGAATGGAACAAATCGAACGACCTGCCCTATTTTCTGCTGGTACCCACGTTCAACATGATCGCGGGCTATCATCGCAAGCTGGCTGCCGATCTCACGCAGGATGTGGCGAAAACGCGGGAGGAGGTCGTGCACTGGTCGTCCAATGATTACGCGCTCGCTCTGGGCAAAGGCGACGCCATGACGCCGGAAGAACATCGCAAGATTGTCGACCAACTGTCACGCTACATCGGGCTGCGGCCAGAAGTGATCGAAGCGCACAACCTGCGGATCGACGTTCCCACCTTCACCAAAGAGTTGCTGCTCGATCAGAAACTGGTTGTCGGGCGCCTGGATGGCCGCTTCAGCAGCCCTAATCCCGACGGCGATCATTCCTATGATCCGACCGGCGCCGCCATTCTGCCGCCCTACACTTCGGCATTCAACAACTACCTGCGCACCGAACTGAACTACAAGTCCGACATGCCCTACCGGGTGTTCGCCTACGACCAACCCGGTTTCCAGAAGTGGGAGTGGGGCAATGCCGTGGAAGGCTTTCCCAGCACGGCGGGCGGACTGCGATCGGCCATGATCAAGAATCCTTATATGAAGATTCTGGTGATGGAAGGCTACTATGACCTGGCTACGCCGTTTGCCGCAGCGAATTGGACGATGGATCACCTGGACCTCGGCGCGCAGTCTCGCCAGAATATTTCCTACGCCACCTACAAGTCGGGACACATGGTTTATGTCGATCGCGCCGAGCATGACAAGATGAAAAAAGATCTGGTGGAATTCATGGAGAAGTGCCTGCCGAGGTGAGAAAGGTCAGGTCTCAGGTCTTAGGTCTCAGGTCAGTTCTCAAGTCAGTTCTCAGTTGAACCTTAGATGCGCAGCGGTGCCAGGAGAAATCCGGCACTGGGCAGGTCGTGTTGGTTTCCCTGACACCTGAGACCTAAGACCTAAGACCTAAGACCTTTAATGCTGAACGCATGCGCGCCGCCGTCATCTTCGGGTTGGGAACCTCGCCGGCTGACTTGAAGCTGTTTCAAGCTGGCTCGGCAACCGGGTGGTCGCAGGGACTGCCCACTTCTACTGGCGACGCCGATGCCATCCTGATCTTTGGCGGGGACGGCACGATCCATCGTCATCTTCCGGCGCTGGTACGGCTCAAGCTTCCGGTGCTGATTGTTCCCTCCGGCAGTGGAAACGATTTTGCCCGCGCGCTCAAATTGCGTTCGATGCGAGACTCGTTGCGCCTCTGGCGTGATTTTGAATCGGGGAAAATGAGCGCGCGGCCAGTCGATCTTGGGGTCATCGTGCCATCCGCCGCGCCGGAGCGCACCCACTATTTCTGCTGCGTCGCCGGGTGCGGGCTGGACTCTGCCGCGGCTCGGAGCGCCAATCGGATGCCGCGCTGGCTGCGCGGACATGGCGGCTATGCGCTGGCCCTATTGCCGCTGCTGCTCAAACTCCCGGCTGTTTCGATGTGGCTGGCACAGATCAATGGTGCAGATCGCACCGAGGCCGAGAAAACCACCTTGCTCGCCGCATTCGCCAACACCCAGTTCTATGGAGACGGCATGCGCATCGCGCCGGAAGCGGATTTTGCGGACGGTAAGCTCGATGTTTGCCGGATCGGCACGCTGAGCCCGCTTAAGCTGCTTAGCTTGTTTCCGACGGTGTACTTCGGGCGGCATCTCCTTGTACCCGAAGTTGAATACTCGCGGGCGGAGCGCGTACACCTGCAGACCGAGACTCCGATCGAGATCTACGCTGACGGGGAGTTTGTGTGTGAGACGCCCGCCGAGATTTCCGTGGCCGCGGGCGCGCTGCGGGTGATTTGTTCGCCGCCCTAGAACCGCAGCACGTCACGCAACACTCTGTCATCCTGAACGAAGCGAAGGACCTATGCGGCTCGCCTGTGCCAGCAGAATGCAGAGGTCCTTCGCTTCGCTCAGGATGACGGAGTAGATTTACGATCTCCTAGCGAACTCGGCCGTACCGCGCATCGAGCGCAAGGTTCAGTTCGAGGACGTTCACGCGCGGCTCGCCCAGGAATCCCCATTGCCGGTTCTCAGAGTTTTCAAGAACCAGGCGCGCGACTTCAGCTTCCGGAATCTTGCGTTCTGACGCCACGCGCCGAATCTGGAACTGGGCCGCCGCTGGCGTGATGTCCGGGTCGAGTCCCGATCCCGATGTCGTCACCAGATCGACCGGGATAGGAACGCCTGGATTTTCGGCTTGCAGCTTGGCAACGTCTCCGTTGACGCGGCCAATCAGCTGCGTGTTGGTCGGGCCCAGGCTCGACCCGCCCGAGGCAGTGGCGTCGTAGCCCGCGGCGCCCGCGGCGGATGGCCGCGAATGAAAGTAGCCCGGCCCGGAAAATGGCTGCCCAATCAGCCGCGAACCAATCACCACTCCATCCTTCCCGTGGATGAGTTGGCCGTTGGCCTGCTTGGGGAAGATCAACTGCGCGAGTCCGGTTACCAGCAGGGGATACAGAATTCCCAACAGCACCGTCGTCGCAATCGTCATGAGTACCGCGGTAATCAAATTCTTCTTCATAGGTCTTCTCTGTAAGTGGATAGTGAACGGAAGCGAGCAGTTCCCTCAGGGGCTAAAGCCCGGTGTTTATGCGTCTGGTAGCGGCACGGCTGAAGCCGTGCCCTTCCCAAGACCCTGCCTACAACCGTTATTAAATCCGCTCTGGCCACCACCAGTTCCTTACACCAGCCTGATGCTGGTGATGAGCATGTCAATCGCCTTGATGCCGATGAACGGAACCACCAATCCTCCGAATCCATACACCAGCAGGTTCTGCCGCAGCAGAGATTCGGCGCTCATCGCCTTGTACTTAACCCCTCGCAGCGCCAGCGGAATCAGGGCGACGATGATGAGCGCGTTAAAAATCACGGCGGAAAGCACCGCCGACTGCGGCGTCTGCAGCCGCATGATGTTCAGCGCATTCAGCACGGGAAAGGTTCCGGCAAACATCGCCGGGATGATCGCAAAATACTTGGCCACGTCGTTCGCAATCGAGAAGGTGGTGAGCGCTCCGCGCGTCATCAGCAACTGTTTGCCGATGGCCACCACTTCGATGAGCTTGGTGGGATTCGAATCGAGGTCCACCATATTTCCGGCCTCTTTCGCCGCTTGCGTGCCGGTGTTCATGGCCACCCCCACATCGGCCTGAGCCAGGGCGGGAGCATCGTTGGTGCCGTCGCCGGTCATGGCGACCAGTTTGCCGTCGGCTTGCTCGCGGCGAATCAGATCCATCTTGTCTTTCGGGGTCGCTTCGGCCAGAAAATCGTCCACGCCGGCCTCGCGCGCAATCGCCGCCGCCGTCAGTGGATTGTCTCCGGTGATCATGACGGTTTTGATCCCCATCGCGCGCAGTTGATTGAAACGCTCCTGCATCCCGCCTTTGACGATGTCCTTGAGGTAGATCACGCCTAGCGCACGCTGATTTTCCGCCACCACCAGCGGAGTTCCCCCGGAGCGAGCGATCTGTTCCACGCTCGCCTGAATCTCGCGCGGCAGCGAGGTGCCGAACTGGTGCAGGTATTTTGCGATGGAGTCGACTGCTCCTTTGCGAATCTCACGCCCGTCGAGGTTCACGCCCGACATGCGGGTTTGCGCGCTGAAAGGGACGAACACCGCTTCGTGAGAAGCGAGTTCGCGTCCGCGCAGGCTGTACTTTTCTTTCGCCAACACGACAATCGACCGGCCTTCGGGCGTCTCGTCGGCAAGCGAAGAGAGTTGCGCGGCATCGGCCATCTCCGCCGTGGTAATGCCCGGCGCGGGGATGAACTCCGCGGCCTGGCGGTTGCCGAGCGTGATGGTTCCCGTCTTATCGAGCAGCAGCGTGTTCACGTCCCCGGCCGCTTCCACGGCGCGCCCGGACATGGCCAGCACGTTGTGCTGCACCAGGCGGTCCATGCCGGCAATGCCGATCGCGGAGAGCAGGCCGCCGATCGTAGTTGGAATCAGACATACCAGCAGCGAGACCAGCACGAATACCGTCTGCGGCGAGCCCGAGTAAATCGCGAACGGCTGCAACGTAACCACCGCCAGCAGGAAGATGATGGTCAGGCCGGCCAGCAGAATGTTGAGCGCGATCTCGTTCGGAGTCTTCTGGCGCTCGGCGCCCTCGACCAACGCGATCATTCTGTCGAGGAAGGTTTCTCCCGGATTCGACGTGATGCGGACTTTGATCACGTCGGAAAGCACGCGCGTGCCGCCGGTGACCGCCGACCGGTCTCCTCCGGCTTCGCGGATCACTGGCGCGGATTCGCCCGTAATCGCAGACTCGTCCACCGAGGCGACGCCTTCGATGACTTCGCCATCGCCGGGGACGAGTTCCCCCGCGATTACCATCACGATATCGCCGGAGCGCAGCTTCGCACTCGGTATCGTTTCAGTGGTCCCATTCGCCAGCAAGCGCTTGGCCTCGGTTTCAGACCGGGCTTTGCGCAGCGTGTCCGCCTGCGCTTTGCCCCGTCCTTCGGCCATGGCTTCCGCAAAATTCGCGAACAACACGGTGAACCAGAGCCAGAGGGTGATCTGAAGATTAAATGCGAAGCTCTGTTTCCCGCGGAACAACAGCACGGTCGTCACCACTGCGCCAACCTCGACCACGAACATGACCGGATTCTTCATCATGGTGCGGGGATCGAGTTTGACCAACGCATCGACCAGCGCCCGCCGCATTATTTTTGCGTCCCACAAGCTCTTGCTTTTCTTTTCCGCCATGCGCAGCCTCAGAAGGTTTTCCCTGCCATCATCAGCAGGTGTTCAAGTATCGGTCCTAAACTCAGGGCCGGGAAAAATGTCAGCGCTCCCACGATCACGATCACCGACACCAGCAGAACGGTAAACAGGGGCGTAGTCACCGGGAACGTGCCCGCCGAAGCGGGCACCGCCCTCTTTTTCGCCAGATTGCCGGCAATCGCGAGCATGGGGATGATCATGAAGAATCGCCCCACCAGCATCGTCATCGCACCTGCGTTGTTATACCAAAGCGTGTTGCCGTTTATGCCGCCGAACGCGGAGCCATTGTTCCCTGCCGACGACGTAAACAAGTAGAGGATTTGGGTCAAGCCGTGTGGACCCGCATTGCTGATGCTCGAGGTGCCAAATCCCTCGACCGATGAAATGCCCGTGAGCACTAGAATGATCAGCGGGAAAACCAGGGTGACCAGCATCGCCATCTTCACGTCATAGGCTTCAATCTTCTTGCCCAGATATTCCGGCGTTCGCCCGACCATAAGTCCGGCGATGAACACCGACAGCACCACATAAATCAGAATGCCGTACAGGCCAGCGCCCACTCCTCCGAAAACGGTTTCGCTGAGCATGATGTTGACCAGCGGCACCATTCCGCCCAGCGGAGTAAACGAATCGTGTTGGCCGTTAATGGCGCCACAACTCGCGTCGGTGGTGATGGTGGCAAACAACGCGGAGTTGGCGATGCCAAAGCGCACTTCCTTGCCTTCCATGTTGCCGCCCGGCTGCATCGCGGTGGCGTGGTGGTCGACTCCGTGCAGCAGAGGATTGCCTCGGGACTCGGCCCAGTAAGCCGTCGTAACCCCGCACAGGAACAGAATCGCCATCGCCGCCCAGACCGCCCAGCCGTGACGCTGCGACTTAGTCATTCGGCCCAGCGTATACGTGAGACCTGCCGGGATCGCGAAGATGGAAAGCATTTGCAGAAGGTTGCTGAGCGGTGTGGGATTCTCAAAGGGATGGGCGCTGTTGGCGTTGAAAAATCCGCCGCCATTCGTGCCCAGCATCTTGATCGCCTCTTGAGAAGCAACCGGTCCTTGTGCGATGGTCTGATCGGTCACGGTGTCCATCACCGCTTTGCCGTCCGGCCCAACCATCGGCTTGCCGTCGGTTCCCGTCTTCTGGACCTGTTGCGGCTCGATCAGTTTGGCCGTGTCGTACGGCTTGAGGTTTTGCACGACTCCCTGCGAAACCAGGAGCAGGGCATAGACGATGCAGGCAGGCAACAGTACCCATAGGGTGGAACGGGTCATGTCGACCCAGAAGTTTCCGATGGTTTCTTTTTCCTTGCGCGCGATGCCGCGAATGAACGCGATCGCCAGCGCGATCCCGACGGCCGCCGACGCAAAATTGTGGTAAGCCAGGCCAGCCATCTGTGTGAGATAGCTCATGGTCGACTCGCCCGAATAGTTCTGCCAATTGGTGTTCGTCGTGAACGACGCGGCGGTGTTAAAGGCCAGCGCTGGAGGGACGGCGGCAAACTTCTGCGGGTTCCACCATGGCAGTAAATGCTGCGCGCGCTCCAGCAGATAGAGCAGCAGCATGGAAGCGCCGCTGAACAGCAGCATGGTGACGGCGTATTCCGTCCAGCGCATCTCGCGTTCCTCATCGACGCCGGTGACGCGGTAAAGCAACCGTTCGATCGGACGGACCAAGGGGTCGAGAAAAGTGCGTTCCCGGTTGAACACTTTCGCCATGTACACGCCGAGCGGCTTCGTGATCGCCAGAATCAGAGCTAGAAATACGCCGATCTGTATCCAGCCATTGGTTGTCATTTCAGAATTTCTCCGGTCTTAGCAACGCGTACAGGAGGTAGACCATCAATCCTGCACTTACAATCAGCATAATGATCGATTCAGCATTCATAATTGATTTGCCTCAGGCCATTTATCCTCAGCGAATTCGATCGCAGAACTGCACATAACCCAGCGACAGCAGGAAGAACGCTATCGCGACCACGACAAAGATCAGGTCTTGCACGGAACCTCCTCCAAATGTGGACTACCTTCTTGTCACAATCAGAATTTCACCATGATGTCGATGTCGACCAGCGACTCGTCCCTGCGAAGATCAGGGAACCATACGGTGCTGCCTTGTGCCCCGCAGGCCGTTTGCGCGCCGCTGAGGGTCATGGACATGGACGAATTTCCGTCGTTGCAAGCGAAAAATTGGGGATACCCGTTGTTGGTATAGGGCACTCCACCAGAACCGGGCGGCGTAACTCCGCCGCGACCCGTCCAATACGGCACGTTCGCGTGGCGATAGTCGTACTCCCAGCGGAACGTGAGCCACTGCCTGGGCATGTAATCGTAGGTTACCGACACATCCCAGGCCTTGAATGGATCGCCGGGGTTCCCGGTAAAATAGGGGGCGTTGATCGCCGCGGAGGGTGCAGTCTCGCCGTTGATAGGCGGGAGCAGGACCAGATAGCGTCCCGGATTGTTAATCTGGCCGCCTCCTATGGTTAGTCCGTATGTATCCTTCTTGAACCAGGCGCGGTTATAAAGCATGTAGCCGACAAAGCTCTGCTTGGGACCGCCCGAAGTATTCCCGTGGCAGCTCACCCCGCCGCCAAATTCGCAACCCAGATCGCCAGTGAAGGAAAACGCCATCTTGTCGAGGCGGTTTCCCGGTTTGTCGTAATACTTGATCTCGATACTGTCGTCGGTGTGGATGCGGCCGCGCTTCGGTATGTATAAGTCGTCGTGGCCAAGGCCGTAATTGTTGGAGATGATGTTCATCCAGGGTCTCGGGGTCCACTTGATCTGCCCACCCACGCCCTTCCTCGAATTGGCAGAGCCATACGATTGCCATCCATTGATGAGCCATGGCTCGATCTTCAAGTGGGGGGTGGGGAAGATCTGCACTCGCAAGCCTTCGAAAAACCAGGGTGTATTGGAGGAAACGTACGAAGGCTGGTAGGCCCAGTTGTCGAAGTTGTAATAGCTGAACAGGCCGATGTACGACATGAAAATTCCCGCGTCAATGTTGATCCCGTTCAACGCGTTAATGTGATAGCCGCCGTACGCTTCCGACAAGTAACGGTCCGCATCGTTGACTGTCCATTGCCCCTTGGCGTAGCTGGGGTCATTGCGCACCGTCGCCGTGGAGTACATACCAAACTGAGTCATAAATCTGGCGCGCACGTTGTCGTAATGGAAGTCGCCGCCGATGCCGAGCTGCTCCAACTGCATTTCGTTGGCGCGAAAGATTTCGCTCGACCCGCCTATCGAGTTGTCGACTGGCTTGTTGAAATCATAGTTGTAGGTAATATCGGCACGAATTTCCGGGGTGAAGAATTTCGAGTCGAACGCCGTGTCTTTGTTGCGCGGGTTGCCGTTGAGCCAGGTCCAGTCCCAATCCGAAAAAGGCGCGATCTTTTCCTTCTTGGTGGACGCGTTGGACGGCGGTGCGGCCTCGGCGCCGCTCTGCGGTTGCGTGAGAGAGGGCTGCGCCAATAAAGCTGAAGTTAAGGGGACCGCGGGAACATTCGGCCCTTTCGATGCTGCTTCACTTCCTTCCGCTGTGGATGCCGGCCCTTGCTGCTCGTTTCGCTTTTGCAGTTGGGTTTCCAGTTGTGCGATCCGTGCCTTCATGGCTTCGAGTTCTTTCATGACGGCAGGTGGAATCGGTTGGTCTGACGTTCCCTCTTGGACGGCGGTGCCCCTTGTGTCAGAAGCGGTCTGCTGCCCGTGCATTGGAAGTGTTAACACCAACGCGCCCAGCGCCATCAGTAACATGCGCTTCCCTATCGTTTTGCCCATGCTCTTGTCTCGAGTCGTTCCTGGATTCATAAAGATCAGTTCTCCACGTCGCCTGGCCGGTCCGCCTCGCAGTCGAGCAGCGTTCCCCCCACGTGGCCGGAGTTGCCGGTTCTCTCGGATAAGCGCCGCCAGGAACCACAACAAAAAGGCCACAGCCAGCGCAATCAACGTGAGCAAGAAATAAATCATTCCGGTGCACTCGGAGGCGGCTTCCGTGCCATCTCGATTAGATTCAGGGCGCCGTAAGAGGGGAGTAAGGAGTTCGTAAGGAAGTCATAAAGAAAAGTGCCACGTGAACGGTATTGTCGGCTCGGCAGAAGTGGAACGGGGCATCTTTGCAAACAATTTATGAACCCTTTATTCAAAATTTGCGGGTTTGTGAATCCGATGATGTGGGGAGGAAAGACATGACAAACACACATCACATCTTCGGACGGCTCACTACCTTAACTGCTGTCTGGCTGGTTTTGGCCGCCTGCACTGCGGCGGTCCCTGCGGTTGGACAGGCTTCGACCCACCTCAGCAAGAAGGAACTGAAAGCGCTATCGGCGTCGCCCGCAGGTCAGGAACGGTTGGCAGCGTACTACCGGGATAAAGCCCAACATCTGAGGGCGAAGGCAGAGGAATTCTCGGCACAGGCGGACTATCTCGCGACGCAGCCTGCGACCGTTGAATCGAAGCAGGGCATTTCCTGCAACTGCACGAGCCACTACCGCTATTTTTCGAAGCTGTACGCTCAGGAAGCCAAGGATGCGGAGACGCTGGCAGCGAAATACCACCAACTCGCGCAGGACTGGCAATCGAAAACGACCCAGCTGTAGTTGAAGAGCCAACCACCCCAGCCGGCGAAAAGCGCGCGGTCTGGGGACCCCGGCGGGGGCGGCTGTCCCTCGCAAGTTTTCGCGGGTCAATCTCCGGGCTCGAAGCGGTAACCAACCCAGGGATCGGTCACGATGTATCGGGGGGAATTTGGCGAGGGCTCAAGCTTCTTGCGGAGCTGTGCCACGAACACGCGCAGATATTCAACCTGTTCTGTACTCGCACCACCCCACACGGCCGCGAGCAAGGCGCGATGGGTCACCACTTTGCCGGGGTGGCGGGCGAGATAGACGAGCAAGTCGAATTCTTTCGGCGTTAGGTGGACGGCACGGTCTTTCACTAAAACGCTGCGGGCTCCGGGATCGATCTTGAAGTCGCCCGCTTCGATCGGCCCGAGTTCCGACTCTTCCGTGCGCGAGCGGCGGAAACTGGCGCGGACGCGCGCCAGGAGTTCCTCCATGCCGAACGGCTTGGTGATGTAATCGTCGGCGCCCGCATCCAGCGCCTGAACCTTGGTGCGCTCTTCACCGCGCACCGAGAGCACGATGATGGGAATCTGCGTCTTCGTCCGCAGCCGCCGGCACAACTCCAGGCCGTCCATGTTGGGCATGGCGAGGTCGGTGATGACCATATCCGGCGACCAGTCTTTCATGATCTCGAGCGCAGTCTCGCCGTCGTTGGCCACGCGAATGTCGTATCCGTGACTGGACAGAGAAGTCCGCAGCACCCGCGTGATCTGGGATTCATCGTCGACGACCAGAATGTGTTTATGGTCGGGCATGACGACTAGCCGGGTTCCTGGGTCACAATGTGCACGTCCACGGCCGGGGCGTCGCGCAAAAACTGATGGATCGCGGAAAGATAGAAATACCGCTTCCAGCCCCGCGTGGCGGAGCGCCCAAAGACTACCTGCGTGATGTGTTTCTGGTTGACGAATTCCGCGACGGCATGGGCCACGCTCTTTCCCTTTAGCCGCGCCACCGACGCTCCAACGTTTTCGGCAAAGCGAATGTTCGCGGCCAGCGTTCGCTGATTGGCTTCGCTTGTGTCCTGCCCCAGGTCGGTGTAGACGACAAAGAACTCGGCATTCATCGCCTGGGCCATGCGCGCCCCGCGCGCCACCAGATACTGCGCCGCTGGATTCGAACTGATGCAGACCGCGATGCTTTCGCGGATGGCAACCGGCGCTCGATCGTCCGCTTGGTCTCCGCGATGCTGTTCCAGGCTTAGATCCACCTGTTGGGCCACCTGGCGCAAGGCCAGCTCGCGCAAAGCGATCAGGTTCGTCTCGCGGAAGAAATTTTCCAGCGCCCGTCCCACTCGTTCCTGCGGATAGACGTCGCCGCGCCGCATACGGTTCTGCAGCGCCTCCGGAGTCAGGTCGATCATCACCACTTCGTTGACTCTTTGCAGCACCCAGTCGGGAACGGTTTCGCGCACCTGGATGCCGGTGACTCCCTGCACCGTCGGGGTTACGCTCTCCAGATGCTGGATGTTCATGGTGGAAAGAACATCGATTCCCGCGTCCAGCAGCTCCAGCACGTCTTCATAGCGCTTGCGATGCTTGCTGCCCTCGATATTGGTGTGCGCCAGTTCGTCCACCAGCGCGACCCGAGGGTGGCGCGAGAGAATGGCATCGACGTCCATCTCTTCGAAGAGCGCGCCCTTGTACTCGATCGCTTTGCGCGGCACCGCTTCCAGATTCGTGAGCAGATCTGCCACGGTTTTCCGTCCGTGGGTTTCCACCACTCCGATCGCCACATCCTCGCCGCGGCTGTGCCGCCGGATCGCCTCGGTCAGCATGGTGTGGGTCTTGCCCACGCCGGGGGCGTATCCAAGAAAGAGCTTGAACACGCCTCCCTTCTTTGTCGGCGAAACGTCCGCCAGCCACTGTTCGGGAGTCTTGGGCATCGCGCTTATTGTCGTTGAGAGATGTGAGTTTGTCGATGCATGAACAAGGTCAGAGGTGAGAGGTCAGATTGCAGAGGTGAAATCCCGGCATCCAGGGTGCCCTTTTGTGTGACCGGTCTAACCTCTGCAATCGGACCTCTAACCTCTGACCTCGCTTTGTCATACAATCGCCTCGTGCACGCCGCCGCCAGATTTGTATCGGGATACCTGATCGCGGCGCTGTCTGTCGCTGGGATTACTCTCGTCGGCTACCGCTGGCTTCATCTGAATCCGACCACGATCGCGCTCGCCTTCCTGCTCGGCGTCCTCGGGATTTCGGCTTCCTGGGGCATACGGCAAGCCGTTTTCATGTCGGTGATTGCCACCCTCGCGTTCAATTATTATTTCCTGCCTCCGATCGGCACTTTTACCATCGCCGATCCGCAGAACTGGATCGCACTCTTCGCCTTCCTGGTCACCGCAGTCACGGCCAGCGAACTGTCGGCGCGCGCCCGTCGCGGGACGCGCGCTGCCGTCGAGCGCCAGCAGGAACTGGAACGCCTCTACGCCTTCAGCCAGTTGCTGCTATCGAGCGACAACCCGGCCGAGTTGTTGAACTTGATTCCCCGCTACATCGTCGAATCTTTTGGTATCCGGTCGGCGGCAGTTTCGTTGTCGAGCCGCAGCGACGTTTATCGTTCTGGCCCCACCATCGATGGGTTGGAGTCGCGCGATCTCCAATTGATCTGCTTGCGCGGTGAACCTCGATTTGATGCTGCTCATGAGCTGGCCTTCATGCCGCTCCGCATGGGCATGCGCGTGGTGGGGTGCATGGGCGTCTCCGGTTCGGAGCTTTCGCGGCAAACCCTGGAGGCCATCGGCAGCCTGGTGGCCATCTCCGTCGAGCGCGCGGGCGCCGTCGAGAAACTCAGCCGCGCGGAGGCCGCCCGCGAAAGCGAGCAATTGCGCTCCGTCCTACTCGATTCGGTCACGCATGAGTTCCGCACTCCGCTGACCGCCATCAAAGCGTCGGTGACGTCGCTGCTCGGCAGCCCGAGTCGTTCGTCGGACGGTCATTTGCCGGAGGCTCATTCGCCCGGCCATACTGACGAAGAAAGACAGGAACTGCTGACCATCATCAACGAAGAAAGCGACCGCTTGAACCGGCTGGTAGGAGAAGCCGCCGAGATGGCGCAGTTGGATGCCAACAAAGTGGAATTTCGCTTCGCATCCGCGTCCATCGGCAGCGTGGTCGAGGAAGCGCTCGACGAACTGAAGCAACTCCTGGTGCACCATCCGGTGGACGTCAGAATTCCCGCCGGCCTTCCCAACGCGCGCATGGACCCCGCTCACATCAAGGAGGTCCTCGTGCACCTGATCGAAAACGCAGCCAAGTACTCACCCGCCGACGCTCCCATCCGCATCACTGCGGAAGCCAAGGACCAGACCCTCACCATCAATATTGCCGATCGCGGTCCCGGTATCGACGATTTCGAGCAATCGCTCGTCTTCGAGAAGTTTTATCGCGGACGAAATCAGCGGGTGCAAGTCCACGGCACCGGCATGGGACTGGCCATCTGCAAAGCCATCGTGGAAGCCCACGGCGGGCGGCTGGGCGTTACCAGCCAGTTGGGGCATGGGTCGGTTTTTTACTTCAGCTTGCCGGTGGGGTGAGCGCGGAGGAGTTGACCAGACAATCGCGACTGACGACAACCTGAATTAGTAGCCATCGAGGTTGTCAACAACCTGTTGAGATACCGCCAACTTCACGGCCTTGATTGACTCGCCTGTTTCGCCCACGTAAGATTTGCGCCAGTGATCGGCCAAACCATCTCGCATTACCGCATTATTGAGAAGCTAGGTGGCGGCGGGATGGGTGTGGTGTACAAGGCGGAAGACACCCGGCTCCATCGTTTTGTCGCCCTCAAGTTCCTGCCCGATGAAGTTGCCCGCGACCCGCAAGCATTAGCCCGCTTTGAACGCGAAGCCCAAGCCGCATCTGCACTGAATCACCCCAATATCTGCACGATTTACGACATCGGCGAACAGGAGGGCCAGGCATTCATCGCCATGGAGTTTCTGGACGGGATGACGCTGAAGCATCGCGTCGTCGGAAAACCGTTCGAGACCGACGTTTTGCTTGGTCTGGCGATTGAGATCTCCGATGCGCTCGACGCCGCGCATTCTGAAGGCATCGTCCACCGCGACATCAAGCCCGCCAACATCTTCGTCACCAAGCGCGGCCATGCCAAGATTCTGGATTTTGGGCTGGCGAAAGTCGTGGCCTCCGCCAGTTCCCCCAGCCGCATTGCATCAATGAACACGGTTACCGCGTCGATCGACGACCCGCACCTGACCAGCCCCGGCTCCACGCTGGGCACCGTCGCTTACATGTCACCGGAGCAGGCGCGGGCGAAAGAACTGGATGCCCGCACCGATCTGTTTTCGTTTGGAGCTGTCCTTTATGAGATGGCCACTGGGCAGTTGCCCTTCCGCGGGGATAGTACGGCGACGATCTTCGATGCGATCCTGAACCGGGCTCCGGTTGCCCCGGTGCGGCTGAACCCCGATGTACCCGCCGATCTGGAAAGGGTTATCAACAAGTGCCTGGAAAAAGACCGCAATCTGCGCTATCAGAGCGCGGCGGAGATGCGAGCCGACCTGCAACGGCTGAAGCGGGATACGGACTCGGGCAAATCGGCGGCTGCCACTGAGCCGGCACCGGTTAATCGCAAAAGAAGGCTGCCATGGGTCGTTGCGGGGGCGATTGGCGTCATCGCCGCAATTGTGATGGCCGTCTTCTTCTGGCAGTCCAGACATCCCGCTATTTCCCGCATTGATTCTCGAAACCCGGCGGCGATCGCGGTGCTGCCATTTCAGAATGCGGGCTCCGACAGCGGCACCGATTTTCTACGGCTGGCCTTGCCTGACGAAATTGCGAATACGCTGAGCTATGTACAGTCGTTCTCGATCCGGCCCTTTGCCATGACAAGCAAGTACACCGGGTCGAACCTGGACTTGCAACAGGCTGGCCGGGAGATGGGGGTGACCTCCATCGTAACGGGACACTACCTCACCGAAGGCAACCAGTTGGAGGTCACACTGGAAGCGGTCGATGTTGCGAATAACCGCAGCGTTTGGCGCGACACCATCAGCGTTGCAAAGTCGGACAGGATTGCAATGCGGGAACAAATTACATCGAGGGTTCGGCAAGGCCTTGTCCCCGTACTCGGAGGATCATCGGCCTCAGGGGAAGCTGGAACCCGGCCCAAGAGCGAGGAGGCCTACGATTTGTATTTGCGCAGCATCGCCTTTCCGCATGATGCTGGTCCCAACAAAGAGGCGCTCGCGATGCTGGAGCGTGCGGTGGGTATTGATCCAACCTACGCGCCGGCCTGGGGGGCCCTGGGCTTGCGCTATTACTTCGACGCCAGTTACGGCGATGGCGGGCAACCAATGCTCACCCGTTCGGATTCGGCTATGGAACGCGCATTGGCGCTCGATCCGAACTTGATTTCTGCCGCTGCACAGCTGGTTGCTAACCAGATGGATCGAGGCAACCTTGGACACGCGTATGCGCAAGCATCAACCTTGGTCAAGCGCAGGCCGGAAAGCGCGATAGCCCACTTCGCTTTGTCCTATGTTCTGCGCTATGCCGGGTTGTTGGATGACGCGGCCCGAGAGTGCGACACTGCCTTGAAGCTGGACCGGGGGAATTATCAATTCCGTTCGTGCGCTTGGACCTTCCGGGAATTAGGGCAGCCACAGCGGGCAATGGAGTTCGTCCGTCTCGACGCTGGCTCGGAATGGGCAGCCAGGCTGACCGCTTTTATTCTTATGGGTCAAGGAGAACTAGCTGAAGCACGCCAAACGATTCCAAAAACGTCGGGCGCTCCTCTGATGGGTAGTGATCTGGTTCGGTACTGCCTTGACCCGCAGCAGACGTCCCAATTGGACAGAACCGCTCAGATGCTCGAAGCGGCTGCGCTTGCGGGAGTTGATGCGGAGCCTCGGTATAACTATGGAGCCCTGCTGTCATACTGTGGGCAAAAAGATGCCGCTGTGCGCTTGCTGAAAAGCGCCTTTGAACACAACTATTGTGCCTACACCGCCTTGCAAACCGACCCGTTGCTGGTAAAGTTCCGAGGAACGCCTGAGTTCAGCGCATTGCTGTCGGCAGCGAAAGAGTGCCAGAACAAGTTCTTGGCGCAGCGAGACCAGGGTTTGCACTGAAATACGCCAGGTGTGTGGGCACTGTCCACCATTGACAGCCCTGGTGGGCCCGCCTGGATTCGAACCAGGAACCGACAGATTATGAGTCTGCTGCTCTAACCGTTGAGCTACGGGCCCCGCTTCCATATCTTACACATTCGCGGCGAGCGCGGGTTACCACCGTCACACGTCACCCACTCGGGCTCGGGGTATGATTGCCCAGAAGCATCCATGGTATGAAGAAGAAGCTGCGCTTCCTGCTTTCGCTGACCAACGACGATAACGATTACCAGATCGAGCAGGCCGCCGCTGCGCGCCAGGCAGCCGGCAAACTGGGGGTTGAGCTCCAGATCGTCTACGCCGGCAACGACGGCATCGTGCAGAGCCAGCAACTTCTCGCCAGCATTCATTCCGCGAACGCTCCGCGGCCCGACGCCATCATCTTCGAACCCGCCGGGTCTACCGCGCATCCCCAGGTTGCCCGTGCCGCTGCCGACGCTGGAATTGGAGTGGTGCTGCTGAATTCGAACGCCGATTACATCTCCGAACTCCGCCGCCGTTCCCATGTGCCGGCGTTTACCATTACTTCCAACCACGAGGAGATCGGCCGCATCCAGGGAAAGCAACTGGGCGCGCTGCTGCCCGCGGGCGGAATCGTTCTCTATATTCAAGGCCCCCCCGATAGTCTGGCCGCCAAACAGCGCTACACCGGGTTGCTCGAAACCAAGTCCGAGAACGTGAAACTTCGCGCCCTCAAAGCCCATTGGACCGAAGCCAGCGCCCACAAAACGGTGGGCCAGTTTCTCCGTCTTTCCACTTCACGCGATGCGCACATTGAGGCGGTTTGCGCGCAAGACGATTCCATGGCCATGGGAGCCCGCAAAGCCTTCGAGGAATGCAGCGAACTTCGCAAGGAGTGGCAGAAGATGCCGTTTCTCGGTTGCGATGGACTTCCCAGGACCGGGCAAGAGTGGGTGCGGCGCAATCTGCTGACCGCCACCATTTTCGATCCGCCGAATGCGGGTCAGGCCATTGAGATGATGGTGAAATCGATTGCCAGCGGCACGCTGCCGGCCGAGCGCACATTCACGGTCGCGAAATCCTTCCCCACGCTCGAAGTGCTGGCGCAATCGACACGCGCGCGTGCCGCATCCAGTTCCTAGCAATTGCTGGAAACCACAGCTTTGGTTTTCGATTCGTTCCGGCTTCGCATCGGGGGATCGTACGAGCGATGCCGCAAAGCCGCCGCTCATTAATGGTGATGGTCCCTTTTGGGGCTCTGCGCCCTATCTAGTGCGCGTTGGGTGGCATGATCGGCGCTGCAGGAACAACTTCCGCAGGCGCGCTGTTGTTCACCAGATCTTTCAATTCCTTGCTGGGCTTGAAGAACGGAATCTTCTTTGCCGGAACTTCCACGCGGTCGCCGGTTTTCGGATTCCGGCCCACGCGCGGCTTGCGCTGGCGCGTGCGGAAGCTGCCAAAACCGCGGATTTCAATCTTGTCGCCCACCCGCAGCGAGCGCACCACGCTGTCAAAGATCGTGTCCACAATCACTTCGCTGTCTTTGCGGGTGAGTTCCGCCAGCCGGGAAACTTCTTCGATCAGGTCAGCCTTCGTCATAAGCCTTTTGCTCCCTTGGGGGCGTTGCCGCCTCGTTGTCCGCCGTGCGCCTGCCTATAACCTTCTCAAATTTAAGGGGTTCTATGCAAGTAGGGAAGTGGGCACCTGAGAAAAAGTTCCCAGTTCCCAGTGAAGGACGCGCCTCTTTCTGAGAACTGGGAACTGAGAACTGGGAACTAGCTACTTCCACAGATAATAAAAGCCGACCTGCTGTTCCAGCAGCTTCTCCCGCGTGGGCAAATAGTCGGAAACATCGCCGAACAACAGATCGAGGCCCGAGCGCCTCTCTTTGGGCGGGTAGACCAGTGTCGGCTCGCCTGAAATATTCACCGCCTGGGCCGTATCCTTCACCGCGCCTTCGAAGTCCGCGATCTGATCCACCAGCTTCAGGTCGGCCGCCTGCTGGCCGGTCCAGACTTTTCCATTCGCGATGGCGCGGATGTCGGCTTCCTTCGCATGCCTCCCGTCGGCCACCGCCTGGATGAACTGCGTATGCATATTGTCAATCAAGCCCTGCATGTACTCGCGCTCCGCCGGCGTCATTTCGCGCGTCGGGCTGCCCGTGTCCTTGAATTCTCCCGCCTTCATGGTAATCGCATTCAGTTTCGCCCACTTCAGCAGTTCGCCGTAGTTTACCCATTCGGCAATCACGCCGATCGATCCCACGATGCTGCCCTTATCGGCATAGATCTTGTTGGTGGCCGACGCCACGTAATATGCGCCGCTCGCGCCCACGGTCTCAATCGAAGCGACGATGCGTTTCTTCTTTTCGTCGCGAATTCGCTTCACTTCGCGATAGATCTCCTCCGACGCAGCCACGCCGCCTCCAGGCGAATTCACATGAATGATGATGGCCTTGACGGAATCGTCATCGGCAAACTTCTTCAGCTGGGGGACGATCTGCTTGGGAGAGAAAATTACGCCGTCCAGTTCAACCACGGCAATCTTGGAGCCGAAGCCCGAAAACGATGCTTCATCCTGGCCGCCGAAACTTAGGTACACCAGCGTGAACACGGCCACCACGAACAGCGTAAATAGCCCGCCGCCCACCAGAAACCATATCCATATCCGCGAACGCCCTTCCGCCATAATTAGGAAAGTGTAGCACCGCGGGCGCTAGGTCGGTCAGACGGGGTCGGTCGTCACTTGATTTCGAAGTTCCGGGGATCGAGCTGCACGTTGTGGGAGATGGAGGTTTCGGTAATGCTGAATTCAACAACCGATGTCTGCGCAACCGCGAGATTTGCTCGTCTCGCGGTAGCTGAGTTCCCCCACGCTGCGGCATCCCTGCCGACTGGATTAATGGGGTTATCGACGGCAAACTGGATGACCCATCTACCCGGCAATGACAGCTTGTCGGTATCCTTGAAGTCGGAGAACCGCTCTTCAAGGCGATAGTGGCTGGATTGTTGCTGTGCGTTCTCCCGTTCTCGCCTTGCGAGCTGCGGATCGATTGTAAGCGAGTAACTGGTCATAACATGCCGGAAAGTTGTGGCTTCAAAGTAGAGCAGAATTTCCAGATCGCTGCGTTTGGCGGGCTCATATCGCAGCTGATGCAGTTCGCGACCGCCAATTTTTCTTAGTCCCTCGTAGTGCAATTTCCCGTGGTGATCTTCGAGGTTGGCCAAAACCCATCCCGTGGAAAGAACGCCACCCCACAAGCCCTCAGTAAGAATTTCATCGTGGACGTGGACGAACTCGCCGAAGTTGGAATAGTTGCCGGGCGTGACGTAGCCAATCGTCGTTTTTCCCCCATCGCTGACAAATCGCTCGCCATGATAACTGGGACTCGGCAGTTTCAGGAGCGTGACGAACTTGTCGCCCTCGGAGACAAAAACTTGTTTTCCGTCCGCATTGCCGCTGCCGCCGCTGAGCACATGGAACTGCACTATACCTTCCGCTAGGCGGCTTTTCACTGCGTCCCGAGCCTGCTGGGTCCCGATGGAATTCAAATGCTGCTTGACCAAGTCGCCGATCTGCAATTCATCCTTGGCTAAGCTGGCCGAAAGCATCGCCAGCATCGCAATCAACACCGCAAGAGATCGCATCCACAACCTCCGAATCGTCATTTCCTTATTCGGGGAAGGCGGCCAGTATAGTCCACAATCATGCCGAGTTGGCGTACACTCGTCACGCACATGCGTGATCCCGTCGAACTCGAGGTTTTCAAGAACCTCTACCACTCCATCGCCGAGGAGATGGGAGCCGCCCTGCGCCGGACTTCGTTCTCTCCCAATATCAAAGAGCGCCGCGATTACTCCTGCGCAGTTTTCGACTCAGCCGGCCAGGTCATCGCCATGGGCGATCACATGCCAGTGCACCTGGGCTCCATGCCCATGTCGGTTGCGGCGGCTGTGGGGCAATGTGAGCTACAACCGGGCGACGTCGTCATGCTCAACGATCCCTTCCGCGGCGGCACGCACCTGCCTGACATCACGCTGGTCATGCCGGTGTACATCCGCAAAGGCAAGAGCGGCGGGCGAGGGCGCCCGCCCTACACAAGCACTCCCGACTTCTATGTCGCTTCTCGCGCTCACCACGCCGATGTGGGCGGAACTTACCCCGGCTCGATGGGACCCTGCCGCGAAATTTACCAGGAAGGCTTCCGCATTCCGCCGGTCAAAATTATGCGCGGCGGAAAGCTTGTCGCCGATGTGTTGGCGCTTCTCCTCAACAACGTCCGCACGCCCGAAGAACGCGAAGGCGACCTCGGCGCTCAGATCGCCGCTTGCCAGACCGGCGCCCAACGCCTTCGTGAAATCTGCGACCGCTACGGAATCGCCCGAGCCAAACAAGCCGCCGCCGATCTGCTCGTCTATTCCGAACAAATGATGCGAGCCTTTCTGCGTACGATCCCGCCTGGCCACTACCAGGCCGAAGACTTCCTGGATAACGATGGCGTGGAAGACAAGCCCGTGCGCATCGGTGTGACCATCGGAGTCAAGGCTTCATCCAACAAGAAATCCCCTGTAGAGACGCGGCTTGCCGCGTCTCCCTCAGCATCGAGCAAGAAGCCGCCTGCCTCTGTCACCATCGACTTCACCGGCAGCGATCCGCAAGTCCAAGGCGCAATCAATGCGGTCGAGGCCATCACCTACTCAGCCTGCTTCTACGTCTTCCGCTGCCTGCTCCGCGAAGACGTGCCCGCCACCTCCGGCCTGATGCGACCCATCCGCGTCATCGCTCCATCGGGAACCGTGGTCAATGCCAGGCCTCCGGCCGCCGTTGCCGGGGGCAACGTGGAAACTTCGCAGCGGATTGTCGACGTGCTGCTGAAAGCCCTGGCGCAGGCGATTCCGGACCGCATCCCGGCCGCCGCCGCCGGCACCATGAACAACCTCACCATCGGCGGCACCGATTCACGAAGCACTGATTCTCTAAGCGCTGACCCGCGCTCCCAGCAGCCCTTCGCTTATTACGAAACCATCGCCGGGGGCATGGGCGCGCGCCCCAATAAGGACGGGGTCTCGGGCGTCCACACCCACATGACCAATTCCCTGAACACTCCCGCCGAGGCCCTCGAATACGCGTACCCGTTGCGCCTGCGGCAATATTCTTTTCGCTCCCAAAGTGGAGGCGCGGGCCTCCACACCGGTGGCGATGGAATCGTGCGTGAAATCGAAGTCTTAACCGATGCCCAGGTCACTCTGCTCGCCGATCGCCGTTCTCGCGGGCCCTACGGCCTGGCCGGAGGAGCCGACGGCTCTCCCGGCCGCACCCTGATCGTCCGGAGGGACGGTTCTGCGGAAGAAATCCCCGGCAAGACTAGCGTCCGCCTGCGTTCCGGGGAAAGAGTCCTCATAGAATCGCCGGGTGGCGGTGGCTGGGGCAGACCAAAGCCTTGAACCGCGGAGTACGCAGAGTACGCAGAGGAATTCTTTAACCACAGGGGGCACAGGGGACCACGGGAAGCCCGGTTACAAAAGACTCTGCGCCCTCCGCGTCCTCTGCGGTAAGAAGCCTTTTTCGCTAGAATTCAATGTGCAGGCTTTCAGGGAGTAACCAGCGATGAGATTCTTGCGTCCTTTTGTTTTTGCGATTGTTCTGGCGTCCGCTTTCTTCTACTTCACCACCCATCACAACGGACGTCTCCATCCCGCCAATTGGATCAGCCGTCCGCAGCACGTGGAAATCACCGAAGCCGCCGGCAGCGAAGCGTTCGACGCCGAAGAACAGAACAACATCAATGTCTACCGCAAAAACATTGGAGCCGTTGTCAACATCACCTCGCGCGTCATGACCTTCGACTTCTTCTACGGGCTGGTTCCGCAGGAGGGCCAGGGCTCGGGCTTCGTCATCGACAAAGAAGGACACATCCTCACCAACTATCACGTCATCGCCGATGCGCGCGAGGTCTGGGTCACGCTCCACAATCGCAAGAAATATAAGGCCGCCATCGTCGGCAGCGACCGCGCGCATGATTTAGCCGTGATCCAGATCAAAGCCATCGATCTCCAGCCCATGACGCTCGGCGACTCGACCAACCTGCAAGTCGGCCAGAAAGTCTACGCCATCGGCAATCCCTTCGGCCTCGCCGGCACGCTCACCCGCGGCATCGTCAGTTCCATCCGCCAGGTGCAGGAGCCCGACGGCATGGTCATCGAAGAAGCTATCCAGACCGACGCCGCCATCAACCCCGGCAACTCCGGAGGCCCGCTGCTCAATTGGCACGGCGAAGTCATCGGCATCAACACCATGATCGCCTCCAGCGTGGGCCAAAGCGCCGGCATTGGCTTCGCCATCCCGATCAACACCGCCAAAGCGGTGCTTAACGATCTGGTTACCCTCGGACGCGTGCGCCGTCCCGCGCTTGGCGTCCGCACCATTCCCATCGATTCCGAAATCGCCAGCGAGCTTGGTCTTGCCGCCGACTACGGACTGCTTATTGTGCAAGCCGTTCCCGGAGGCTCCGCTGACCGCTCCGGATTGCGCGGCGGAAGCGAACGAGCCTACCTCGGCAACACTCCGATCATGATCGGCGGAGATTTAATCGTCGCCATCGACGGAGAAAAAGTCGACAGCCAGCAAATCCTAGCCCAGGTCATGAACAAGCACCGGGCTGGGGACACGGTGAAAGTAACTATTTTCCGCGGCAAGAAGCAGTTGGAAGTATCGGTAGTGCTGGGCGAAGCGCGGGACCAGGTGTAAGGCGGGACGCCCACGGACTTGGAATCGGGTGCTATGGACGACGTTGAGTTTCCCGGACAACCGGATACGCGCGAACCAGGGATGCCCGAACACCTTTCTACGTTTCACGAGAAACTGAGCCGCTACCAGACCCCCACAATTACGGATAGCATCTGTTGCTGGACGGATTTGCTGGGCTTCGGCTCCGATCTTTACGGGGCGAAATGGGAACCCTCGGAGGCTCTCTGGATATCCATCTTCAATAGGATCACCGAAGCCCATCGCGATTGTTATCGGAAGCTCGATCTCTTGACTGAGTTCGCGCTCACTCTCAATGACGGCATCGTACGCTGCTGCGACCTAGCGAATATTGATCATATTGACCGACTTTCGATGTGGTTCAGAGAATGCATACTCACACACAACCGCATCAACGAGCGCGAGCAGCGTCAACAGCTTCCGGGGGCGCGCACCGTTCTGGCTCATGGCAAGAAATTGATTCATGGACCCTCCGAACTAACCGTTGAGGATTTCGTACTCAATTACACGAAGCTGGATCCCAGCGGACCTAGCAGGCTACCGAGGAAAGTCGCAGAACGTATAGTAGCTTCTAACCCCGAGCCCTTACAGCTCAACTTAGCATTTTCGAAGGCCTATATCCTGGACCGTTTAGGGAGCAGGGGTGGGATAAAGGGCGGGCACTTCTATATCGACGAGGGCGTGTTGCAAGCGATTGCCCACTTTGCTAAAACAAAACCGCACCTTCGGGCTCCAATAGACCGTGAGGAGGGAACAAGCCGCCTTTTCGCAATCCCAAGACAAGATGACGAATATTCTCAAGACGACGAATATTTTCACCTTGGATTTCGTCTCCAACTGCCGCGGATTTCCATCAACACGACAGAAATCGAGACCAGCGTCTATCGGGTGGTAGAATTCTATCCTTGGGATGAGCCGCTGCCATTTACATTGCCAGTCGTCTGACTCCTCCAACGGTAGAGCCAAGAGCAGAAGCCCCGATCCCTCCGCCCTATCATCTTCCCCATGCCCGACGTCGACTGGATCCGCAAACTTTGCCTCTCCTTCCCCGACGTCACCGAGGACATGCCGTGGGACGACGACCTCTGCTTCAAGGTCCGCGGCAAAATCTTTACTGGCATGGTCCTTTCGGACGGGCGGTTTCCGCGCATCACTCTTAAATGCGCGCCGGAGACGTTTCACGAACTGCTCGAGATCGAAGGCATCTCCCCCGCGCCTTACGTCGGACGTTACAAGTGGGTGACGCTCGCCAACTCCAACGTCCTGCCCTCAGACGAACTCGAAGCCCTCATTCGCCAGTCGTACGGCCTGGTCGCCCCCAAAGCGCCAAAGAAGAAATCCGCGAGCGGGAAACCGCCCAGCAGTCACGGCAAAAGGTGAAGGCTGTCCTCCGTGTTCCTCCGTGTACCCCGTGGTTAAAGCCTTTGCCTTTCTTCGCGCCCTCCGTGCCTCGGCGGTGACCCGGTTTGACTCCCGTAACCCGCTAAGCTAGCCTCGTACTTCACCCACTCCATGCGCATTCAACGTAGTTTCCTGATCCTCTGCAGCCTGTGTGCTTTACTGGCCTCGACTGTCGCGGCCGCGCCGTTGCGTCCCACGCACGCTCCACATGCCATCGTCACCAGCGTCCACGAGCTCGCCTCGCGCGCCGGGGTTGAGATGTTGCAATCTGGAGGCAATGCCGTCGATGCCGCCGTCGCCACTGGCTTCGCACTCGCCGTCGTTCATCCTCAGGCCGGAAACCTCGGCGGAGGCGGCTTCCTTCTTCTGCGCAACGCCACCGGCGAAACTCACTTCATCGACTTCCGGGAAAAGGCGCCTGCCACGGCCACCGAAAACATGTATCTGGACGCCCAGGGCAACGTCCTCCCAGACTCCAACAAGGATTCCAGCGTCGTGGGGTACAGGTCCGTAGGCGTCCCCGGCTCGGTTGCCGGCCTGGTCTATGCGGAGAAGAAATACGGCAAGCTGTCGCTGGAAAAAGTAATCGCTCCCGCCATCAAGCTCGCCCGCGATGGCTTCCCGCTCGCTTATGAAGACACGCAGGATCTGAAACGGGATGAGTACCTCGCGCAGTTTCCGGAATCGAAACGCATTTTCCAGCGTGACGGAAACTACTACCAGGCCGGCGAACTACTGAAGCAGCCCGAACTGGCCCGCACCCTGGAGCGCATCGCCAAGGATCCCGGCGAGTTCTACCACGGCGCCATGGCGCGCGAACTGGCCGCAGCTATCCACAAAGGCGGAGGCCTGGTCACCGCCGCCGACCTCGCCGCCTACGAAGTCAAGGAGCGCGAGCCCATTCGCGGCTCCTATCGCGGCTACGAAATCATCAGCGCTCCGCCGCCATCTTCCGGCGGAGTGGCGCTGGTCGAGATCCTGAATATTCTTGAGGGCTTCGACCTGGCGAAACTCGGCAACCACTCCGCCGCTGCCATCCATCTCGAAGCCGAAGCGTTTCGTCGCGCCTTCTACGATCGCACCGATTTCTTGGGAGATCCCGACTTCGCCAAAGTTCCCGTCGCGCAGCTCATCGACAAGAAGTATGCCGCCGCCTGGCGCGAATCCATCGACCCGAACCACGCCAGCGTGAGCAAAGATCTGAAACGTCCGGCCTTCGCTGAACTGGAGCGCGTCGCCCAGTCCCGCCCGGTCGCCATTCGCGAGCCTGAGAACACTACGCACTATTCCGTGGTCGATGCCGAAGGCAACGCGGTTTCGGTCACCACGACGCTCAACGACTCTTTCGGCTCGCGCGTCACGGCCGAAGGTCTGGGCTTCCTGCTCAACGACGAAATGGACGACTTCGCCGCCAAACAAGGCGTCCCCAACGCTTACGGACTCATCCAGGGACCGGCCAACGCCATCGGCCCGGGCAAGCGTCCGCTCTCGGCCATGACGCCGACCATCGTCCTCAGGAAGGATGGGCTCAAGGACGGCAAGCTTTTTCTGGTTCTCGGCTCGCCCGGCGGCCCCACCATCATCACCACCGTCGCCAATATCCTCATCGGCGTGGTGGACTTTTCGCTCGACATTGCGGAAGCCGTCAACGCGCCCAGGTTTCATCATCAGTGGCTCCCCGATGAGATTCTGGTCGAAGACCGCCTTTCTCCCGATACAATGAAGGTTCTCGGTTCCAAAGGACACAAGCTGAAGGTCGAGCATTTTTGGGGAGACGGCGAGTGCATCATGATTGACCCCAGAACCGGCGAGCGCCTCGGCTCGAGCGACGGACGCAACAATGGGAAGGCGGTAGGTTACTGATGCTGAGGGCGGTATCGACGTACGTCTATGTCAAGGAACGGCTCCATCCGGGCTTGCTCGACGAGCTCGTCAAGGCGGGAGCCCAGGCGATTGAAATCTTCGCCGCCCGCCAGCATTTCGACTACGCCAATCGCAAGCAGCATGTGCGCGAAATCGCCGACTGGTTCCGCTCCACCGGCATTCCACTCAATTCCGTCCACGCGCCTTTGTATTCCGACTACGAGTGGGGACGCACCGGCGGGCCGCCGGTGAACATCGCCTCCACCGATCGCGCCCATCGCATCGACGCCATGGACGAGATTAAACGCTCGCTCGAAATCGCCGAGCATATCCCGTTCCGCTTCCTCGTGCAGCACATCGGCAATCCCAATGACACCTTCGACGACAAGAAATTCGAAAACGCCATGACCTCGGTCGAGCACCTGCGCGCTTTCGCCAAGCCGCTCGGCGTTCGCGTGCTGCTGGAAAATATTCCCAACGAATTGTCCACCCCTGAACGTCTGGTCGAATTCATCAAGACCATGCATTTCGACGACATCGGCGTGTGCTTCGATTGCGGGCACTCCCACATGATGGAAGGAATTCCCGAAGGCTTCGCCATCCTGAAGAACCACATCTGCTCGACCCACGTGCACGACAACAATAAGGATAAAGACTCACACCTCTGGCCGGGCAGCGGATCGATCGACTGGAACGAGACCATGGAATTGCTACGCACGGCACCGCAAAAGCCTCCCCTGTTGCTGGAAATCGACGGCGAAGAAAGAAAGAACCCCGGCGAAGAAGTGAGCACAACCTTCAAAAAGCTGGAAGACTCGTAGGAATTCAACCGCAGAGGACGCAAAGCTCGCAGAGTCTTTTTTTGACTGGTTTTCCCCTGTCTCCGTGCCCCTGTGGGAAGAGACTTTGAAGCGGCAGATTTATAGCACCAAACGCAGGAGGCAGGGAAGGGTTAAGCCGTCTTTTCTCTGCGCCCTCAGCGTACTCTGCGGTTCATGGTTTTGACTTTATGCCAGCACCCATCAGCACGATTGCAGAAATAGGCAAGTACGAAGGCCAGTCCGTCACCATCCGCGGATGGCTCTACAACCTGCGCGAAAGCGGTAAGCTCCTCTTCCCTCAATTTCGCGACGGCTCCGGCGTCATCCAGGGCGTAGTCCCGAAGAACGCGGTTCCGCCCGAAGTCTTCGACGCCATCAAAGGACTCACCCAGGAATCGAGCGTCATCGTCGAAGGCAAGGTTCGCGCCGACAAGCGCGCCCCTGGCGGCTATGAGCTCGACGTCTCGAATGTCCAGGTCGTGCAGCGCGTGCCCGAGGCGACTCCCTACCCCATCACTCCCAAAGAACACGGCGTCGACTTCTTGATGGAGCACCGCCATCTCTGGCTGCGTTCGCAGCGCCAGGCCTCCATTCTGCGCGTGCGCGCGGAAATAATTCGCGCCGCCCGCGATTTCTTTGACACCAACGGTTTCACGCTCACCGACCCGCCTATCCTCACGCCCGCCGCCTGCGAAGGGACCTCTACGCTCTTCCCCGTCGACTATTTCGAAGAGCAAGCCTACCTAACGCAATCCGGCCAGCTCTACATCGAAGCCACTGCGATGGCGCTCGGCAAGGTTTATTCATTCGGTCCAACTTTCCGCGCAGAAAAATCGAAGACCCGCCGCCACCTCACCGAATTTTGGATGGTCGAACCAGAAGTCGCCTACGGCACGCTCGACGACCTCATGGAACTCGCCGAGGGCTTGCTGACCTTCTTGGTTAAACGATGTCTGGACCGCCGCCGGCCCGACTTGCAAACCATCGGCCGCGACCTTGCGAAGCTCGAAAAAATCGAGGCGCCCTTCCCGCGCATCACTTACGACGAGGCGGTCGGCAAGCTGCAGGAAGGCCACTCCCAGGGCGTGCTCGAAAATAAATTCGAGTGGGGCGGAGATCTCGGGTCGCCCGACGAAACCTATCTTTCATCGTTGTACGACCGGCCGGTTATGGTCCATCGCTATCCGGCCAGCGTGAAAGCGTTTTATATGGAGCCCGATCCGCAGCGCCCCGAACTCGCTCTCTGCGTCGACGTGTTGGCCCCGGAAGGATACGGCGAAATCATTGGCGGCTCACAGCGCATGGCCTCGCACGACTTGCTCCTGCAACGCATTCGCCAGCACAATCTGCCCGAAGAAGCCTTCAAGTGGTATCTTGATCTCCGCAAATACGGCAGCGTCCCGCACTCCGGTTTCGGCATGGGCATCGAGCGCGCCGTAGCCTGGATCTGCGGCTTGGAGCACGTGCGTGAGACCATCCCCTTCCCGCGCATGCTGCATCGGCTGTACCCGTAGCATTGAACCGCAGAGATCGCTGAGTTCGCTGAGTTCGCTGAGAAAGTCATTGCAGGAGTGCCCTTTTGATTCAAGCAGAACAGCTAAACGCGATCACCGAACAGATCATCGGTGCGGCGATGGACGTTCATCGTGCGCTCGGGCCTGGATTACTGGAATCGGCCTACGAAGCGTGCTTAGTGTTTGAACTTCGCGAGCGCGGTCTGCGCGTCGAGCAGCAGAAGGCGCTCCCGATCACCTACAAAAGCGTAAAACTCGATTGTGGTTACCGATTGGACTTGGTGGTGGCTGATTGCGTGATCGTCGAAATCAAAGCCGTCGAGAAGCTAAATTCGGTGCACGACGCTCAGCTGCTCTCCTACCTCAAGCTAGCCGATTGCCGAGTAGGATTGCTCCTGAACTTTCACTGCACCATGCTGAAGCACGGAATTCGCAGACTGGTGAATGATTTCCCTTCCTCTGCGAACTCTGCGATCTCCGCGGTTAAATAGGAAGCGTATGCCTCAACGAAGCAGAACGTTCACCAGCATTACCCCGCGCCACATCCGCGTGATTGGCGTTCCTCTTGATCTTGGCCAATCGCGCCGCGGCGTTGACATGGGGCCTTCCGCCGTCCGCGTTGCCGGACTCGAAGCCCGCCTCGAGGCGATCGGCCACATTGTCGAAGACGCCGGCAACATCGCGGTCGCCATCCCCGAACAGAAAAAAGCAGGCGCCGCCCACGCCAAGTACCTCAAGGAAATCACTGCCACCTGCACCAAGAGCGCCGATCTGGTATTGAAGACGCTCGAAGCCGGCAAAGTTCCTCTCGTCCTGGGCGGCGATCATTCAGTCGCCGTCGGCACGGTGTCAGGCGTGGCCGAGTTCTACCGCCGCAAGAACCAGAAAATCGGACTGCTCTGGATCGACGCCCACACGGACATGAACACTCCCGATTCTTCCCCCAGTGGCAACGTTCACGGCATGCCGCTCGCCTCGCTCATGGGCCTTCCTCCGCTCGAACTTGGCAGGATCTACGACTTTTCGCCCAAAGTACGGCCGGAAAATTGCGTACTTGTCGGCATCCGCGATGTTGACCACTTCGAAAAAGAACACATACGCCAATCCGGAGTCCAAGTCTTCACCATGCGCGATATCGACGAACGCGGCATGCGCGCCGTCATGGAGGAAGCTCTCCGCATGGCTGGACACGGCACCGCCGGCTATCACGTCTCGCTCGACATGGACTGGATCGATCCCGAAGACGCGCCCGGCGTTGGAACCCCCGTATGGGGCGGCGCTACTTATCGCGAAGCGCACCTCGCCATGGAAATCATTTCCGACCATGGACGCATGACGAGCTTCGAAATCGTGGAAGTAAACCCCGTCATCGACCAGCGCAACCAGACCGCCGACTTGGCCGTCGAGCTGGCACTCTCGGCGTTTGGGAAGAAAATCCTCTAGCGGCCGCTAACGTCTATAAGAGTTGTCATCCTGAGCGAAGCGAAGGACCTGCTGTTTGCTGAGCGGCCCAAAAGCAGGTCCTTCGCTTCGCTCAGGATGACAAGTCATGAAAGGTCTAATCGAACCGCTCACTGCACATCGGAAACTTTTCCGTTGATAAACGTAACCTTAATATCCTTGTAAACGTAGATCTGTTTAGCGCCAAGATTGACGATCTTATCCGGCACTCCGATCGCGGCTTTCACTTGATCGGGAGTCTGGCCTTTCTCTATTTGCTGAGGTTCTGGCGGGGGCGCTTGTTGTTGCGATTGCCCCCCGCCTCCGCCTCCACCCTGCTGGTTGCCGCCTTGCTGGTCATTACCATTGCCATTGCCGCCCTGCTGTCCGCCCTGGTCGCCGCCACTGTCATCGATGGCAAGCAGTCCGGCGATCGTATCTTCCACCTGGGAGGGGTTGGTGTTGGCCAGTGTTCCTTTGGGGAACTGAAAAACAACGTCGGCCTTGTAGAACGTCTTCGGATCGGTGTTGTTACAGGAATCGCAGGCGACGATGCCGATGACCACCTGGTCTTTCTCCAAACTGACGGCGAGCTTGGAGGGATAGACTTTTGTGTCCTTCTGGAAAAACTGGGTGGTTGGCGCCTGTTGCCCAATTTTACTCATGAAGTGGCCGAAGACCTTTTGCCCAACCGGATTCGGGGAGTGAACCGCTCCGTTTTCATATTTGGTGGAGAAAATGCTCTGGTCGGAATAAGGCACACCGAGGATTCCGCCCTTCTTGACGGCCAGGATGGTGCCCGCCTCCACTACGGCAGCTCCACTTGAGTCGGCACCCATCTTCACCAGCGTATATTGCGCTTTGAGCTGGTCTTCGAGTGAAACCTGCGCGACCACGATGCCGGGCGCGATCCCGACAACAATCAAAGCGACAACCAAGACAATCATCTCGATTCTCTGCCGCATTTCAACCTTCCTCCTGTAAGTCTGCTCCTCCGATTCCCGAGTGGGAAGGAGCGTCCCCGGTGGCTCTCCATTCCGTTAGAAGAAGCCGGAAACGTCGCGTTCCTTACACGACGTTCCCGGGTCCAACGATTCAGCTTGCCGACTTTACTGTGGCTGCTTGGCTTCCGCCTCCGCCTGATCAGCTTCTTGTTGTTGCGCTTTCAAGTCGCTTTCTACACTCGTGTCCGGCGTTGGTGCGGGGACTTCCCCAGCCTGCGTCTTGGTGTCGGGGGCGGCCGGTAATCCGTTCTTCCCCTGCTTATCGGCCAACTCCTTCAGCCCGGCATCCATCTGGATCCGCAGTTGATTGTGCATCTCCTGCAAGTCGTCGACGGGCACTCCTACGGTGGCGCCGACCGCACACTCATCCTTCTTGCTGCTCTTTACGGTTGCGTCGACCATGTTGTCATCGTCCGGTTTGTCGCCGGTACGGTAGACCACATCGCCAGGAGTAAGCGAGCACTCCACGCTATCCGACGTGGTTAGATCCTCGTCGGTGGAGACTACGAAGAGGCGGATCTTGGGATCGAGCGCCGCTGGCACCTGGTCCCCGCTCGGAGCATCCTTCTGACCATTTGCCGCCGCATCCTTTTCCGCGGCGATCTCGTTCTTCATCTCGTCGGCGAGCTCCTTCTTCACGTCAGCACTCATCCCCGTTGCATTGTCCTTCGCCGCCGGTGCTGCCGCGCCTAACATGTATTGGCCATAGGCCGCCTCGAGGTTCGCGGCAATCAGCGGATCGGTCGTCCACAACGAAGCGATCATATCCGACGACTCTGGCCCCAGCTGCAGAGGCATCAGTTCGCCGTTGTCGCCTCCGGCAGCCGCCTCCTGCTGCGCCGCATAAGCAGCTTGCAAGTTCGCCGCAATCAAGTAATCCGTCAGCCAAAATGCAGCCGTCGGATACACCGGATAGGGCTGATAGTAAGGGCCGTAATACCCATACCAGGGCGCCCCGCCCCAGCCCCAGTTGTAATAAACCGGTGCGGGCCACGGATTGTAGGCCCATCCGTAGTACGCGGGACCATAGTAATAGGCGGGCGCGTAACCGTAATATGGACGGCCGCCATAGTAGTAGTTGCGGTACCCATACGCGTAGTAGTGTCCGCCCCTATAGTAGGTTCGCTGGGAATACTCCCGGCCGCCATGGCGATAGTAGGCGCGCTGGCTGTATCCCCCGTGTCGTCCGTAGCTCACCACCCGGCGTCCGTTGTGCATGCTCTCAACGTGCCGGCCGCCATGCGCCCCGTGATTGATCGTCATCCCACTCTTGGTGTGGATCGTGCGCACCTGGCCATTCTTGCGGAAAGTCGCGCTCCCACCGCTCTTCAGGGAAACCGTCTTACTTCCCGCGGGCTGATGCCGGTTGGCCGTCTGCCCGGCCCTGTTCCCGCCGGCTTGGCCGGGCTTGTTCCCGCCGGCTTGGCCGGCCCTGTTCCCGCCAGCTTGGCCAGCCCTGTTCCCGCCAGCTTGGCCGGCCTTGTTCCCGCCGGCTTGGCCGGCCTTGTTCCCGCCGGCTTGGCCGGGCTTGTTCCCGCCGGCTTGGCCGGCCCTGTTCCCGCCGGCTTGGCCAGCCCTGTTCCCGCCAGCTTGGCCAGGCTTGTTCCCGCCGGTTTGCCCAGCCCTATTCGCGCCCGGGCCGCCGACTCCCCTATTGTTCGCGCCCGCCGGACCGCGATTGTTAGCGTTTGCTCCACCAGGTCCGCGGTTGTTCGCGCCTGCTCCACCGGGTCCACGATTGTTCGCGGCAGCGCCGCCGGGCCGCTGTGCGCCGGGGCTTCCCCCCGGGTGCTGCGCTGGGGCGGAATGCGCGGCCGGAGCGGAGGCACGGGGTGCGGATGCGTGGGCTGCCGGTGCACTTGGCTTGTTGTGTTGCGCTGAAGCAACCGCGGTTACCGTAAGAATAACCAACAATACGGACCATTTCGGCAGGACGTTCTTTCCTCGGATGTTCGAATTCATAGACTCTCCTGTGAGATGCGAAGCCCTATCCTCATCCATCCATCAACGAGAAACAAAAGCAGCCGGGCAACTGTGTCCAGCCTGTGGTCCCGCTCTTGGATTTCTTCGATGAGAGCCTCTGGGTCCGAGTGCCATGGGGGAAGGGCCGGGCACCGGCCTTCGAAGACCCGATAATTTCACACCCGTTTCACCGCGGTGTCAAGCAATCTGCTGGAGAAATTTACATCTGTCAGCATGTAGCGATCGAGGGACTTGCTTTTCTGGGAGTGGGCTCGGCTGACAACACTATCTCTTGCCGCTTCGTAACCGAACCCCAGTACTACAAATTTTGGAGGCAAGCTTGGCAATGTGGTCCCGGTCGCCGACGGGAAGGCGGAGATCTTCAAGGACTTCGCTTCTTCTCTTTGCCTGGGTTATCGGGCACGACCGCGCCCTTTGGTCACCTCCAAAAGTAACTTCGGTAATTGGGGGGTGCCCCGACGTTCGCCGATAAACTAAATGGATAGCGATGTTGACGCATGGGCACATTCGGCCGGTACTGCTGGCGCTCTTTGTTTTGACGTACGCTGTCTTGACGTACGCTGCGGCGGCCGAAAGCGCGAACGATTCCTCAAACCTGCCTACGTACCGCAGTATCGTCTCACAAGTCCAGGTTACATTCTTCGCCACCGACGAAAACAATCGTCCGGTTGCGGCCTTGACGAAGTCGGACTTTGCGGTTGTGGACAACGGCCTTGTGATTCGCAATTTCCGGAGCTTCACCGCTGCCGATGAAACCTCGCTCGACGTGGTTGCGCTGGTCGACCTGAGCGAATCGGTAGCGCCGCGCCTTCGAGTCGCCATTCGCGAGGTGGAGCAACTGGTTGCCCGGGAGCAGTCGATCGCCGATGACAACGTCGCCGTTCTGTATTTTGGAGCACAGTCCGGAGGAACGTCCGGAGCGACGTTCGGAGGCACGTCCGCTGGGGCGTCGGGTGAAATCCGGCCTGCCATCCTGTGCTCGAGCGGTTGCCACGCTTCCGGCTCCGTGAGTAGCCTCCTCAGGGTGAAGAGCGGCGGTACCACGCCGCTGTTCGACGCTTTAATATTCGCATCCGAATTCATCTCGCATCATCGGCGGGCGGGGGCGAGGCCGGTGCTGATTTTGTTCTCGGACGGCAACGACACCATCAGTCTGCATTCTGCACGCGAGGCGCTGGACGCGGTGGTGACCGGTGGCGCCCTGATCTACTCGGTGGATACGGGGAAACCGGCGGACCCGTCGGCGGGCGGCATGTTCCTGCGGCAAGTGTCGGATGCCAGCGGGGGGCGGTACTTTGCTCTGCAAGACGGAGTCGCAAACGTGATGAGCGCGGTGCTCGAGGACCTGCGCGCCTCCTACGTGGTGACCTACGATCTGCCCAGCCATCAGGCTGGATTTCATTCTCTGCGCCTTATGCCAACCCACAACGTCAACCTCAGATTCCATAGCCGGAACCGGTACTACGATGAACCCAGCCTTCGCTGATGGGAGACTGCCGATTGGAGACTTATGAAATTGAAATTCACATTGCGACTGGCCCTGGTTTTGACGGGCATTTCCGTTGCTTTGGCCGCCCCACTCGGTATCTATCAACATGGAACCGTGATTCGTATGCGCATGGGCGACTGCGCGCTCACGCACCGGGGCTTCATGACCACGTTTGGGCCGTCGCAAGCTCCAGGCGATGAGGGAGCCTGCCCAGAGTACATCCTGATGACCGATAAGGTTGTGTTTTTGATCGTGGGCAAGTCGTCGAATCAACTGGTGCCGCTCTCGGAAGTCATCGATTTCCGTTTACAGAACAAAGAATTGGCGGTGCGCGTGGACGATGCCCGCCACGAATCCAAGTTCGCCATTAAGGAAATGACGCTGCGCTCGGAGTGGGAGCGCATCCAGAGGCACATCGAGGGTCAACTCAACGAATCGCGGCGCGAACCCGTGGATACGTCGCTGGCGCGGAGGAACCCGGATTAACCGAGTCATGCTGGTGCGTTTGGACATGAGATCAAACCCTATTACCGCAAAGGACGCAGAGCGCGCTGAGAAAAGACGGTTGTGAATCTCTTCACGTTCGACGGCGTGGAAACAATTAACTTGGCCTCGTCGGCACAGGGGGCATGCCGGGATACAGTCCAAAAAAACTCTGCGGACTCAGCGTTCTCCGCGGTTCAATTCCGGCGAATCTGGCATGAGATCAACCCACGAACCAAAGCTGCGATTGACGGAAAACACGCCGGGAGCCAGACTGAAATGTCATGGCAAAATTTCGGGTTGGCATTCTCTTTGGCGGACGCAGCGGCGAGCATGAAGTGTCGCTGCTGTCGGCGGCTTCCGTTCTGAAGGCAATCGATAAAACAAAATACGAAGTGGTTCCCATCGGCATCACGAAAGACGGCCGATGGCTCACGGCGGAACATGCCGAGAGATTGCTGAAAGGAGACGCGGGCGGGGGCGCCCGCGCCACACAACCTACGCAGCTTCGCGCGGGCGATCCGGAGGCTACTCCGGGGGCAGCGCTGCTGGCCACGGGCGAGTCGGTGGTGGTTCCTCCCGAACCGTCGCATCGCGAAGCTGGACTGGCGCCGTTTCAGACCGATGCGAATCTGCGGCGCGCCGCCGATCGGGCCATCAACGTCGACGTTATTTTCCCCGTGCTCCACGGAACCTTCGGCGAAGATGGGACGATTCAGGGTCTGCTCGAGCTGGCCGACATCGCCTACGTAGGCGCCGGCGTGCTCGGCTCCTCCGCGGGCATGGATAAAGACATTATGAAGTCTTTGTTCCGCGCCGCCGGATTGCCCATCGTGAAACACGCGACCGTGGTGCGCGGCCAATTCGAGCGCGAGCCCAGGAAAGTAGAAAAGCTGGTGGAGAGCAAGCTGAAATATCCGGTCTTCGTGAAGCCGGCAAACCTGGGGTCGTCGGTGGGAATCTCGAAGGCGCACGATCGCAAGGAACTCGGCCCGGCCATCGCGGAAGCGGCAAAGTTCGATCGCAAGATCGTGATCGAAGAAGGCGTCGGCGGAAAGAAGAACAAGGCACGCGAGATCGAGTGCGCGGTGCTCGGCAACGACGATCCCAAAGCGTCGGTTGCCGGAGAAATCGTTCCCTGCAAGGAGTTCTACGACTACGACGCAAAGTATCTGGCGGAGGGGTCGGAAGGGATCATCCCCGCGAAGATCACAAAAGCGGAAATGAAAACGGTGCAGAGGCTGGCAATCGCGGCGTTTCAAGCCGTCGATTGCACCGGCCTGGCGCGCGTCGATTTTCTGATGGACCCCAAATCCCGCAAGATTTTTGTCAACGAGATCAACACCATGCCGGGCTTCACCGCGATCAGCATGTATCCCAAGCTGTGGGCGGCAACGGGAGTGCCGTATCCCGAGTTAATCGATCGGCTGATCCAGTTGGGGATCGAGCGGCACGAAGACAAGAAGCGGAATCGATACAGCCGATAGTTCTTCACCGCCGAGACGCCGAGTTCGCCGAGAAAGTCTTTTTTGGGCTTTTGACCGATACTTTCCGATTTGCTGTGTCCTCTGGGATCTTTGTGGGTTAAACCCATGGCTCGTCTCGGCGCACTCGGCGTCTCGGCGGTGAAAATCTCTGGTGGACAGACTGGGGAGATTCGTGGTATCCGCCCGCCCCGAATCGCGTTTGACACTGTTCCAACGCGGTTGCTATAGTCAGGGAGTCCCTGTTGGACGTGATTTCGAACCAGCTGGAATTGTCCTAGGGTCGTCCGCCAGGTCGGCCTCAACGCAACTTAAAGACCACGCCAGCAGTCCGCTATGCAACGTCCCGCATGTCGCGCCCAAACGCGCGTCGACGCAGAGGCTATGAACTTGTTCGACGACACGACCGTCCGCAATCCTGAATCCACTATTGAAACCATGACATCTTCCAACGACTCCCACACCGGCGGCTCGGCCGTAGTAGACGCTCCCGAGCAAGCACAACCCTCTTCCGCGGAGCCACTGGCTTCCGCCCCTGACGTTCCTGAAAACGACGTTCCTGAAAACAACGTTCCTGGAAGCGAAGCTGCGAAAGACCCCACTTCTGAAACTCCCGCTCACGAGAATGCCGCGGCCGCCGCCGATGACTTCGCCGCCGCCCTGCAGAGCTTTGAGACCGAAACCGAGGAATCGGTTGGCGACGACCACGTCATCAAGGGCACGGTCGTGAAACTGACCGCGACCCACGTCGTCGTCGACATCGGGGCGAAATCCGAAGGCATGGTGCCAATCGCGGAAATTCTCGATCACGAGGGCAAGCCAAAGTTCCAGCCCGGCGCCGAGATCGACGTATTGCGGGAGAAGGGCCAAACCGAAGAGGGCTACGTTAACCTCTCGCACCTGAAGGCACAGCGGCTGCGCTCGTGGGACGAGATTGAGCGCGCTTACAACGACAAGAAGCCGATCAAGGGCGTCGTCGTGGAGCGCATCAAGGGCGGCCTGACCATCGACATTCAAGGCGCGCGCGCCTTTCTGCCGGGCTCGCAGGTGGACCTGCGTCCCATCCGGAATCTCGATGGCATGAAGGGCCAGACCATGGAAGTCGCCATCATCAAGCTCAACAAAAAGCGCGGCAACATCGTGGTTTCGCGCAAGCAGCTTCTGGAAGAGGAGCAGAACGAGAAGCGCGGCAAAACGCTCGAGCATCTGCAAGAAGGCAGCGTGCTCACCGGGATTGTCAAGAATCTGACCGAGTATGGCGCGTTTGTGGATATGGGCGGAATCGACGGCCTGCTGCACATCACCGACATGTCGTGGGGACGCCTGACGCACCCGCGCGATCTGGTCAACGTCGGCGACCAGATTCAGGTGAAGGTGCTGAAGTACGACAAAGACAAGCAGCGCGTCTCGCTCGGCTTCAAGCAACTCACGCCCGATCCGTGGCTGGATGCGGAGCACCGTTACCCCGTGGGCGCGCACGTGCACGGACGCGTCATCAGCGTCACCGACTACGGAGCCTTCGTCGAACTGGAGCAGGGCATCGAAGGACTGGTTCACGTCAGCGAAATGACATGGTCGAAACGGATGAAGCATCCGTCGAAGCTCGTCAACGTAAACGACGAAGTCGACTGTGTAGTGTTAAGCGTGAACCCGACCGAGCGCCGGATTTCGCTGGGCATGCGGCAGCTCGCCTCCAATCCCTGGGATACGTTGCACGACAAGTATCCTGTGGGAGCGACCGTCGAGGGCCGGGTGCGCAATCTGACCGAGTTTGGCGCCTTCATTGAAATCGAAGACGGAATCGACGGGCTGGTGCATGTCAGCAATTTAAGCTGGACGACCCGCGTGAAACATCCGTCCGAGGTGTTGAAGAAGGGCGACAAGGTCAAGGCCGTCATCCTGGCCATTGAACCGGACAAGCGGCGCCTGTCGCTGGGCGTGAAGCAGATGCAGCCCGACGTTTGGGATTCGTTCTTCGCCCAGCACCGCATCGGCGACATCGTGCATGGCAAGGTTCTGCGCGTGGCCAACTTCGGAGCATTTATCGAAATTGCCGAAGGCATCGAAGGTCTGTGTCACAACTCGGAAGCGGTCGATGGCAACGGGCAGCCCATGCACCTGGAACCCGGCGCTGAGTTCGAGTTCAAGATCATCAAGATGAATCAGGAAGAAAAGAAAGTCGGCCTCAGCATCAAGGCGGTTGGCGAAGAAGCGTCACGCCAGGAGGTCGAATCCTACAAGCACCCGGCTTCGTCGTCCTCAAACAGCACCACTATCGGCGACTTAATCTCGTGGAAACGGGCCGGCGGGGACAGCAACTAGATTCCAAGGCCGTCAAGAATTAAGGCCCCCCTGAGGGGTGGCCCTTTTTCTTGCCCTTAGCTCACTTGCTGCCGGCTTTAGTGTCGATTTTCAAATCGATGTAAACCTGCGGGCGATCGTCAAATTGGCTGACCGTTTTTGTGCCACTCTTGCGGTTGTTGTACTGCGCATACACTTCGTAATCGATGGTGGGCTGGAGGGCCGGGAAACGGTAGGCACCGTCCGGACCCACGATGTAGGTTTTCACGGAGCGAGTGCGAGTGTTGGTCAGATATACGACTGCATTCGGCAAAGGATTATCGCCGCCGTCGAGCACCTTGCCCGTGAGCAGGCGGGTCTTGTCTGGCTTCGAAGAGCGGCCGAACTGCGGCGCCGGAGCGGCTAGGGCCCGGGTCGAGAATACCGGCGCCGACACGATGACCAGCAGCGCAGCCGCAACCGTAATGACCGCATTCTTCATGAAATTCTCGTTTGCCGCCAATGGTTGCCGTCGATTCCCCGCCACGGCGGCTCTTACCAGTCTAAATGAAGACCGATGTCGGAACGCTCGTCGTTGTCGATATGCACGGTGACTTCGGAGCCAGGCTTCAGCCGTTTGCCCGAGGAAAGCTTGACGCCTTTGACGTCCGCCCAAACAATGTAGTCGGCGGTGCCGGCGGGCAGCCGCTGGGCGAACTCGCCGGTGTGATTGGAGTAAAGCTCCCAGCGGGCTTTGTTGGCCTTGTCAGTGGCCAGCCGGATCTTCACTTTGATGCCATAGACTGGGTGCCCGTCCGGGTCCCAAACCGTTCCGAAGATTAGAGCGTAAGGCTTCGGCTTTTCGCGGCCGCTACCGGGAGCGCTCGCGGGCGCAAGCAGAGACACCAGGAACACGGCCGGCAAAGCCAGCCCGGCCAAGCGGCGGAACACCCGGAAATGTGCGGAGTTGTTCAGGAATCCTCGTCCTCATCCTCTTCGTCGTCGTCGACGTCTTCATCGTCCTCGTCGTCTTCTTCGAGCTCGTCCGCGCCGACGACTTTCAATTCAACGGGATTCACCGTGACCACCTCGAAGTCCGTGCCGCACTCCGGGCAGGAGACGACCGCGCCTTCATCGACTTCATCTTCGTCGATGTCGAGATCCGTCTCGCATTCAGGACAGTACACCATGATTTCCTCCACACTCGGGGTACCCTGTTATATTTAGTTTCTTCGTGAGGAAAAGGTCAAGTGGCTAACCAGAAAAATTCCGCAATGGCCGAATCTGTGAGTTTTCGCTGTTTTTCCACAAACCTTGTGGCCGGCGTGATGGTTGCCCTGGCGCTGGCGTCTTGCGGTCCTCTGTGCCGCGCGCAGGAAATGGCTCAGGAACCGCCGCGCCTGGCGGCGGACCGGCACACCGATCCGCGCATCGCCGAGGCGATCCGGCAGGTTTCGGCGGACCATATCCGGCAGACAATTGAAAAGCTGGTCGGCTTTCAGAACCGGTCGACGATCTCCGCGCAGGACGAGGAATCGATCAAAGCCGGCAAGGGAATCGGGGCGGCGCGGGAGTGGATCAAGGCGGAGTTCGAGCGTTATTCCAAAGACTGCGGCGGCTGCCTCGAGGTGAAAACCGACAGTTTCACCGAGCAGCCCGGCGACCGCATTCCGAAGCCGACAGAAATCACCAATGTTTATGCGGTGCTGCGCGGAGCCGATCCGCAGCAGGCAAACCGCATCGTGCTCGTAACCGGCCATTACGACTCGCGCAACAGCGATAATTTTAACGGGACCGACCCTGCGCCGGGGGCGAATGACGATGGCAGCGGGACGGCGGTGAGCCTGGAATGCGCCCGAGTCCTGAGCAAGGCGCAGATCAAGTTTCCAGCCACGATTATCTTTCTAACCGTTGCCGGCGAAGAGCAGGGTCTCTACGGCAGCAAGCACTTCGCCCAGATGGCCAAACAGCAGGGATGGAAGATCGAAGCGGCCCTGAACAACGACATCGTAGGCGGAAACCTCGGGGCCGACCAGGATGCGGGCGTGGTGCGCGTGTTTTCCGAAGGACTGCCGGCGGCGGCGACGGAGGCTGAAATCCGGCGAATTCGAGCGCTCGGCGGAGAAAGCGACTCGCTTTCGCGCGAACTGGCCCGCTACATCGCCGATGTCGGGCGCTCCTACGATGCTCGGGTCAAGCCCCTTCTGATTTTCCGCCTAGACCGCTTTCTGCGCGGAGGCGACCACTACTCGTTCAATCAGCAGGGCTTTGCCGCGGTGCGGTTCACGGAATTCCGCGAGGACTTCAACCATCAGCATCAGAACGTTCGTAAGGATGACGTCAGCGGCATCGAATACGGGGACCTGCCGAAGTTCGTGGACTTCGACTACGTGGCGCAGGTAGCGCGGCTGAACGCGGCTACTCTGGCCTCGCTGGCATCGGCTCCAGCGCCGCCGACCAGCGTAAAAATGCAGACGAAGAACCTCGATAACGACACAACTTTGACGTGGGAACCTTCGGCCGGAGCGGCCAGCTACGAGGTAGTCTGGCGCTCGACGAACGCGTCCGATTGGGAGTACGTCCAAACGGTCAGTAGCGGTACGCGTGCAACCCTGAAGGTTTCGAAGGATAATGTGATATTCGCCGTGCGCACGGTGGACGCGGCGGGACATCGCAGTCTGCCGGTTGTGCCGGAGCCAGAAAGATAAAGTGCCTCGCGGACAAACCATCTCGTTCAGCATGCCCCCCTTTGCGGGGTGGGTGAAACGCATCATTATCGCTTGCACTGCGATCTTCCTGCTGGAACTGATCGTGCGCCGTGTATTTGGCGCCAGTCTCGGCTGGGTGGATGAGTGGTTTGCACTGATACCGGTCTTCGTGATGAAGGGCGAGATCTGGCAACTTGTGACCTATTCGCTCCTACATCTCAACTTCAGTCATCTGTTCTTCAACATGCTGACGCTCTGGTTCATCGGCGCATACCTGGAGAGCGACTGGGGATCGCGGCGATTCATCGAGTGCTACACCTTTTGCGTGGTGGGCGCCGCGCTGGTAACCATTGCGGTCTCTTATTCACATTTTCTGGGAATGAACGAGCACGGCGGAACCGTGGGCGCCTCGGGGGGCATTTTCGGACTGCTGATGGCCTTCGGCATCCTTTATGCCGACCAGGAAATGTTTCTGTTTCCGCTACCATTCCGGATCAAGGCCAAGTACCTGGTCGGCATCTGGGTGATCGTCGCTCTCGTTGCGATTTTCGATCCAAGGCAAGGTGGAATCGCGGTGTTTGCTCATCTCGGCGGATTGCTTTTTGGCTACCTCTGGGTGAAGTTCCTGCCTTCTCGCGGCCTCAGCTATGCGGCGTCGGAGCGCTATTTCGGCGTGCGCAACTCTTACTACCGCTGGAAGCGGCGGCGCGCGGCGAGAAAATTCGAAGTCTACATGAAAGATCACGACCGCAAAGTCACCTTCGACGAACACGGAAACTACGTGCCCCCCGACGATAACGACAAGACCAATGGCGGATCGAAATCGGGCTGGGTGAATTAGCCGTCAGCCGTCAGACATCAGCTCTCAGTAAAATCTACCGCACGCAATCCTCCAGAAAACTCCGGCCGTAGAGACGCGGCTTGCCGCGTCTCGGACTGCCTAAGAATTTTGGTCCGCGACGGTTTTCGGGAAGGGCACGACTTCAGTCGTGCCGCTACAGCCCGCTGGAAATACGGGCTTTAGCCCCTGAGGGCCAGTTCTTCAAATCTGGCTAAGATGCTTGCCGGGAGTTCCACCGCTCGTTCTTTCCCTTTGAATCCCAAATCGTGACCTGCGCCTTTCACTGTCATCAACTCGGTTTTGGCCGGGATCAGTTTCAGCGCCTTCGCTAATTCCTCGGTGCTTCCAAATGGATCGCGCGTTCCATGCACGAACAGGCTCGGAGCGCGCAGGTCGGGGAGATGCTGAATGCGGAGCTGTTCCTTTTTGCGCGGTGGATGTAATGGGTACGAAAGCAGGAGGAGTCCGGAGACAAGCTCTGGTTCGGCGGCGCAGAGTATGGTCGACTGGCGCCCACCGTAGGAGTGGCCGCCGAGAAAGATCCGGCCCGTGACATTCTTGCGCAAGGCAGCGACCGCGTTGCCAAGGCCCGCGCGATCGCGTTCCGCATTTCCCGGAAACGGCGGGCCGGTGCGCCGCTCCTGGCGGTAGGGCAGATCGCAGCGCAGAACGAGGTAACCCTGTCCGGCAAAGGTTTCGCTGAGCGCCACCAGCAAAGGAGCCGTCGAATCCGAACCCGCGCCGTGCGTCAGGATCAGCGCGTCGCCGTTTGGCGCATCGGGGGCGTGCAGCCAGCCTCGTACCGCGGGCTCGACCGAGTGCTGAAAGAATGGGATCGCAGGCTGCATCGCAGTAAAGCTCCTGGATTCTGGGCCGTGGCTGGCAACGTCATGCCGATTATAGGCCGTGATTTTCATCGGTGCCCCGCGAGCCGCGATCCTTGACCGTGGAACGGGGGCGTGGCAAGAGCAATCCGGCGAATTCCCTGTGTTCTCCGTGTCCTCTGTGTTTAAATTCCATTCGTGAAAGTAGCTATCGATATCCGTCGCATGACGGAATTCGGCGTGGGCACCTACATCCGGAATGTAGTCCGCACGCTGGCGCGCCTGGACCGCGACAGCAAATACTTCCTCATTGGGTCGCCGGCGAAGGTGGCGGAATGTGGCGCGCTGCCGCCGAACTTCCACGCGGTGGCGCTGGACGGCGGCGACGACACGCTCAAAGGGAATCTCGCTTTCCGGGCGATTGTGAAGCGCCTGGAATGCGATGTGGTTCACATCCCGCACCTGTTCTGGATTCCGCGCGGGCTGAGCTGTCCTTATGTTTTGACCGTGCACGATCTGTTGGAGCACATGTATGGATCGCGCAACGCCTCCAGTTTGCGGCGCAGCCTGCACTTTTACCTGACGCGGCGCGTGTTGCGCAAGGCGGCGCGCGTGATTGCGGTGTCGCAATTCACCAAGAACGAAATCGAAAAGCTGTTGGCGATTCCCGATGCGCGCATCGAGGTTGTGTACAACGCGATTGACGAGCGCTTTCTGCGCGGCCACGCCACCGACGCGGATCGCGAACTGATTGCCCAGCGTTATCTGGTGAACTATCCCTTCATTCTGTATGCGGGCGCGATTCGGCCCCACAAGAATGTGGTGCGCATCATCGAAGCGTTTTCGGCGCTGAAGAGCGAACTGCACAAGCAACAGCAGTTTCCGGATTTGAAGCTCATCATCATCGGGGACGATCTGTCGAGCCATCCGCGGCTGCGGCGCACGGTTGTACGGAGCGGGGTGCAGAACGACGTGCGCTTCCTGGGATTTGTGCCTATCGAAGTGCTGCGCATTTTTTATGATGTCGCGAAGATTTTTGTGTTTCCGTCGCTTTACGAAGGATTTGGATTGCCGCCGCTGGAGGCGATGGCTCACGGAACGCCGGTGGTCACTTCGAACACATCGAGCCTGCCGGAAGTGGCGGGGAACGCGGCGCTGCTGGTGAATCCGGAAAACGTGTTTGAAATTCGACGCGCTTTGCAGCGCGTGCTGCTGGATCCGGCGCTGCGCGAGCGCATGAAACAACGCGGCTACGAACAGGCGCAGCGATTTTCCTGGACGAACTCGGTGGCGCGAATTCTCGATATTTATCGCGAAGTAGCGGGCGGCCGCGTGTCCCGCGGGGTCGCCGCCGACTGAAGTTTTGTGTGGTGGCGGGGCTCAGCCCCGTCCCCACACTCCCGTATAATGAAAATTTCCGCGATGAATTCTGGCCCTGCGCGCAATCTCGATCCGCTGACAACTGAGAGCACATCCCGTCCGAACCGCTTGCTTTCGGACTGGCGCGTCTGCGTGCTGGCGCTGATTGCACTGTGGGCGGTCATCTACATGGCCGGACTGTCGCGGCCCGCCTTGCTCGACGATGCCGACACGGTGCATGCCGAGGCGGCGCGCGAAATGGTGCAGCGCCACGACTGGGTAACGCTGTACGCCAACGGCATCCGCTATCTGGAAAAAGCTCCGCTGATGTATTGGGGAGTGGCGACCAGCTACACGCTGTTCGGCGTCAGCGAGTGGAGCACGCGCCTTCCGCTCATGCTGGGCGTGCTGGCGATGATTCTCTCCACCTACGGTTTGGGACGCTGGGCCTTGGGCGGCGAAGGCGGATTCGATTCCGGGCTGGTGCTGGCAACCGCGCTCGGACCGTATCTTTTCACCCGCTTTCTGATTCCGGATGTGCCCGTGGGTCTTTGGCTGACGCTGACGTTTTGGCTTTTTCTGGTGTCGCTGGAACAACCGAAGCAGGAACAACAGAAGCTGGAACAATCGAAGCCCGCGCGCTGGACTTGCTGGGGCCTCGCCGCCGTCTGCGCGCTCAACGTGCTTACCAAGGGGCTGATCGGGCTGGTGTTCCCGGCGGCAGCGATCGGGCTTTACCTGTTGCTGACGGGGAATTTGCGGCACCTGCTCAAGCTGCGTTTGCTTTCGAGCGCGGTCGTCTTTTTCGCGATCGCCGCGCCCTGGCACATTCTGGCGGCGCTGCGAAACCCGGCGCAGGGCCAGGTCCGCGGATTCCTTTGGTTCTACTTCGTCAATGAACACCTCCTGCGTTTTCTGAACCGGCGCGTTCCGCGTGACTACGACACGGTTCCGCTGGTGCTGTTCTGGGCGCTGCTGGTTTTGTGGCTGATTCCGTGGACTGTGTTTCTTCCGCAGTCGCTGCGGGAAGTGCCGCGGCGGTGGCGCGAATTCCGCGCGCAGATGACGCGGCGGCAGCGGGCGTATCTCTTGTTTTTCTTGTGGAACGTGGTGATCGTGGGCTTCTTCAGCCTCTCGACGCGGCAGGAATACTACACCATCCCGGCCATTCCCGGGATGGCGCTGCTGGTGGGCGGATGGCTGCAACGGGAGAGGGCTTCCGCTGCAGACAGCCGGGAACGACGCAGCGGGCGGACTTCGTCGGCGGTATTGCTGGTGGCAGGCGTCGTCATCGCGGTGGTTGGTTTTGCACTGCTCATGTTCTCGAAGGCGCCGGTTCCGGGCACGGATCTGTCGGACCTGCTGCGGAAACATCCGCAAGACTACGCGCTTTCTTTCGGGCATTTTCTCGATTTGACCCCGCAGGCAATGGGGGCATTCCGCGTGCCGTTGTTTGGATTCTCGCTCGCATTTCTACTGGGAACGCTCGCCAACTGGCTCCTGCGGCGTCGCGGGCAGGCGGGAGCGGGGAATGCGTCGCTGGTGGCGATGATGGTGGTCCTGCTGGCGTGCGTACGGATTGCGTTCGGCATTTTTTCTCCGATTCTTTCGTCGAGGGACCTGGCGATGGCGATTCGCGAACGGTACCGGCCCGGCGATCGGATCGTGGTGATAGGGCTGTATGAAAATGCGTCGTCGCTGAATTTCTACACCGGCATCCCGTTGCACAGTTTGCGCGTGCCGGGCGGAAACATGTGGTACGGAACGCAGTTTCCGGGAGCGCCGCGGGTTTTCGAAACGCAGGCTTCGTTTGTCGAGATGTGGAAGGGGCCGCAGCGCGTTTTTTTGTGGGCAGAAGAGGATGAACCACCGGCACTACAAGGATTGGCGCGGTATGTGGTCGCGCGGCGCGGCGGCAAGATTATTTTCGCCAATCAGCCGATGCCTTCGCGGTGATCGGCGGGCCGTATCGCGGCGGGTCGTATCAGGGCATCGCTTTAGCGATGCCGAAAGTTCTACTCTTGGAATGCGCCTTCAGGCGCTGTCAGTCGAACGCCAGCAATCCTGCTTATGGGGAAATCCTGCTCAGGCGGCCGTCTTTCAGGCCGAACACCTCGCCTCGCCAGTGGATGCGGTTGCCCATAAAACCTGCGGCCCAGACGAGCGGCGCAATCAGGTCTCGCAGCGGCAGCAAGGCAACATTTCGGAAAATCTGCCGGTCGTTGAGCACGACCGCCGCCGCGACGATGCCGACAGCCAGCCGCGCGGCGACCGTCAGCGCGAATAGTCCCCACGCCCACGCCGCCCCTCGGGCAGCCGCCAGCGTCGCCAATGCCCAGGGCAGGCCGAAGGTGAACAGCAGTCCGGCGTATCCCCAGTGGCGCGCATCCCGAATGGTCCGCGACCAGCGCACTTGATGTTGGAAAAACTGCCGCAGCGTGTAGGCAGGCAGGAATGTCGTGACGGTCGCGGCGCTGAGTTCGACTTTCTTCCCCGTTGCTGCGATGCGGCGGCCGAGTTCATAGTCGTCGGCCAGATAGTCGAGCAGTGGTTCGAATCCGCCGATGGCTTCCAGGTCGCGACGCCGAAAGGCCAGCGTGGAACCCAATCCGAAGCGCAATCCCCTCTCGAGAAACCTTGCGCTCAATACGCCCGGTACGAAGTCGGTGCCGATGCCTAAGGCTTCGAGGCGCGAGCCCAGGGTCGGGCCGGCTGCACCGCGGTAGAGGCAGGTCGCCAATCCCACCGACGCGTCCCTGAGCGGCGTGATCACTTTCCGCAAATAGTCGGATGGCACGCGGATGTCGCTGTCATTCACCAGGAGTGTTTCGTGACGCGCGGCAGGCAACATCTGCACCAGATTGCTGACTTTGATGTTTGCTCCCAGAACGCGATTGCAGACGATCAGTTCGATCGGGAGGTTGGGATATTTTGCCTGGAGCTTCCGCACCACTTCAAGGGCTGGATCGGCGGGTTCGCTGACCCCGAAGATCAATTGAACGTGAAATTGCGGATAGTCCTGTTCGCAGTGGCTGCAAAAGCTTTCCCAGATCTCGGGATCGACGCCCTTCAAAGGCTTGAGAATGGAAACGGGAGGCAGGTTGCTTTCTGGCAGCGGAGGGTGGTTGAGTATCTTGCGCCTGTCGTTGAGGAAACTGGACAGCCCGAGCGCGGAGAGGAAATAGAAGAACAGACTGCCAGCAGTTCCGATTGCGGCGGCCGCTTCGAGCAGTGCTCTCGTTGTCAGTGGCGGGGTCGGCAGCATGGATGTGTCTCATAATAAATCGAATGCATGGAACTAGCCTGCATGGAACCAGCCGGCCCTCCGTCGCGATATTGCAGTTTTGTCGCATGTCGAGGGCGGTGCGGAAGCTCGGCCGTCCAAGTTCTCACGCGAACTCTTTAGCGGCTGGGCATCGGCTCCGCCTTTTTCCGCAGCTCCGCTGGCTCGCCACGGGTGCCGGAACGCAGAACTCAAGGCCGGCGGATACAATGGCATATGCGAACTGGCCAGGAGACCGCCCGGTGACCAATCCCGCGTCCCAGTCTCCATCGAAAGTCGCGCGCCGATGGACCGTGATCGCCTCCGGCCTGCTTCTCCTGGCTCTGGCCCTGGTCGTTATCTACACCGGGCCCAATGCGTTTTTCAGCCCGGTCGCTTTGGTGGTGGTGGCCGCCATCGGACTGGCCGCGCTCCTGCTCCAGGTTTGGTTTCGCCGGGATCTTCCGGTTCATTCTCCCCTCTGGCTTAACACCCTCGGCATTCTCTGTGCCATGGTTTCGCTGTTCGCCGATTACCTCCGAATGACACGCCGCGCGCTCGATCTCGTGGCGTTTGCCGCCGTGGTCTGTTTCGGTATCAGCGGATCCCTCATCCTGCACGCCCTGCGACGCCGAGTACAGACTCCGCAATCGACTGGGACGGAGTAGGTTCGTATCCGGGTATCGCTTCACGCGATACCGCAACTCTTCCGAAATCAAACGCCCCCTTTAGGATCTGAATTCCCAGTTACAATGCCGCTATGCGCGTCACCTTGTTTGGAGCCTCGGGACTGCTTGGCCAGGACCTGGTTCGGGAATTGAACCGTGAGCACAATCAGTTGACGGCGTTTTCCGTCGAAGACGCCGACCTGCGAAACCACGCGCGCGTTCGCGACCTGGTTCGCGATTCCCGTCCCGAATGGATTCTTCTGCTCGCCGCCTACACCGACGTGGATGGCTGCGAATCCAACCGCGATCTCGCCTTCGCCGTGAATTGCGACGGCGCCGTCAATGTGGCCGAGGCTGCCCGCCAAGCCGGCTCGCGATTGCTGTTCGTGAGCACCGACTACGTTTTCGATGGCAGCAAACGTTCGCCGTACCAAACCGGCGATCCCAGAAATCCAACCAGCGTTTATGGCGAGAGCAAAGCCCGCGCCGAGGAACGGCTGATCGAGATTCTGCCCGAGGTCTGCATCGCCCGCACTTCATGGCTGTTCGGACACGGCGGCAAGTGCTTCCCCGCAACCATTCTCAAGCTGGCGTCAACGCGTCCTGAGATTTCCGTGGTAAACGATCAGCGTGGCAGCCCGACGTTCACGTGCGATCTGGCATCGGCTCTCGTGCGGCTATGCCACGCGTCCGCTCGCGGCATCGTGCACGTCACCAATTCCGGCAACTGCACCTGGTACGAGTTTGCCGCCGAAATCGTGCGCATGTCCGGATTGCCGACCGCAGTCAAACCCGTGACGACAGCCGAATTTCCGCGTCCAGCTCGCCGCCCCGCCTACTCCGTTCTGTCGCCTGACAGTCTGCACGCCTACAACATCCACCTGCCAGAATGGCAGGACGCGTTGCGCCGCTATCTCGCGAGCGCGCCCGCTGCTGTTTCGGCGGTCCCGTAGGCCTGCTGCCTCGATCGATGCGCGAGCCTCCGGCGCGAAGAAGGTCGGTTTCCGGGTTGTCGCCAGCCATCCAAAGGCGTCGCATCCGATGCAACCCACTCTGAAGCTCCCGCGCTGTCCAACCCCCGCTGCCGTGGTTTATCCTTGTTTTTCTTTCCCGAGGATCAACCGTGAACAAGCGACTCTGTTGGGTTCTGCTAGCCGCGCTCTGTGTTTTGCTCTTTCCTTTCGCACTTTCCGCCCAGCCTTATGACCCGGCGATGTATCAGGACCTTCACTGGCGCATGATCGGCCCGTTTCGCGGCGGACGCACCGTGGCCATTTCCGGCGTTCCCGGCCAGCCGAATGTCTTTTACATGGCGCCGAACAACGGTGGAGTCTGGAAAACGACCGACTTCGGCCGCACCTGGAATCCGATCTTCGATAACCAGCCGACCGGCTCGATAGGAGCGCTTGCCGTAGCGCCATCGAATCCGGACACGATCTACGTCGGCAGCGGAGAAGGTCTGCGCCGACCCGATCTCTCGGTAGGCGACGGTATCTACAAATCCACCGACGCCGGCCGCACCTGGCAGCATCTGGGTCAACGGGATGGCGCGCTGCGCGACGCGCAACAAATCGCCGCCATCGTCATCGACCCCAAGGATCCCAATCGCCTCTTCGTTGCGGCCCAGGGACATCCCTACGGCCCGAACCCCGAGCGCGGCATCTTCCGTTCGCTCGACGGCGGCCAGACGTTCCAAAAAGTTCTGTACAAAGACGAAAACGTCGGAGGCATGGACCTCGTTTTCGATCCCCATAATTCGCAGGTTATCTTCGCCAGCATGTGGTCCTCGCGCCGTCCGCCTTGGACTACCGGCGGCGGCTACACCGGACCGGGCAGTGGTCTCTACAAATCCACCGACGGCGGAAACACCTGGCGGCAACTCACCAAAGGATTGCCCGGCGCTGCCGAAGGCGTCGGCCGCATCGGCCCTGCTGTTTCTCCCAGCGATCCCGGCCGCATGTATGCCTGGGTGAACACGACGAAGATGAACGTGAGAACCAGCGGCATCTACCGCTCCGACGACGCCGGCGAAAGCTGGCAGCAAGTAAACGACGAAGAACGTGTCTGGGGACGAGGCGACGACTTCGGTTGCGTCCGCGTAGATCCGCGAAACAAAGACGTCATCTACGTGGCCAATACTTCGACCTACCGCTCCACCGATGCCGGCAAGAACTTCACGGCCATCAAAGGCGCGCCCGGAGGCGACGACTACCACACCATCTGGATCAATCCCGAAAACCCCGACATTATCGCCCTAGCCGTAGACCAGGGTGCGACCATCAGCGTCAACGGCGGCCAATCCTGGAGTTCCTGGTACAACCAGCCTACCGCGCAGTTCTATCACGTCATCACCGACAACCAGTTTCCCTACTGGGTCTATGGCGGCCAGCAGGAAAGCGGCTCCGTCGGCACCGCCAGCCGCGGCGACTTCGGCGAAATCACCTTCCGCGACTGGACCACGGTCGGGACCGAAGAATACGGCTACGTAGCGCCCGATCCCCTGCATCCCAATCTGATCTACGGCGGCAAGGTTACGGTGTTCGACCGCAACACCGGCCAGACGCGCGACGTTTCGCCGGTCGTTCTGCGCACCGGACAGTATCGCTTCAATCGCACCGCGCCCTTGATTTTCTCGAGCGCCGATCCGCATGTGCTGTATCTAGGCTCGAATGTCCTGTTTGAAACCCGCGACGGCGGCAACAGTTGGCAGATCGTCAGTCCCGACCTGACGCGCGATCTGACGAACGATGACGCGGGCACGCCGCCGACCCTGGGCCCATTTGTCGAGGCCGATCCCGCAAAGGGCAAGCATCGCGGCGTGATCTATTCGATTGCTCCGTCGCCGAAAGATCCAACCCTGATCTGGGCCGGCACCGACGATGGCGTGATTCAAGTAACGCAAGACGGCGGCAAGAACTGGCAGAACGTGACGCCTCCAGAACTGACTCCCTGGAGCAAACTGGCCCAGATGGACGCGTCCCATTTCGATACCCCAACTGCCTATGCGGCAGTGAACCGCTTCCGGCTCGACGACCTCCGTCCTTATATCTATCGCACGCACGACGGCGGCAAGAGCTGGCAGAAGATCGTAAGCGGCCTGCCCGAGAACGAGCCCGTCAACACGGTGAGGGAAGATCCAGAGCGCAAGGGACTGCTTTTTGCCGGAACCGAACGCAGCGTGTACGTGTCGTGGGACGACGGCGACCATTGGCAGTCGTTGAAGATGAATCTGCCGCCGACTTCAATCCGCGATCTAGTCGTTCATCAGGACGATGTAGTAGTCGGAACCCACGGCCGTTCGTTCTGGATCCTCGACAACATCACGCCGCTGCGCCAGTTCAGCCCGGATATCGCAAACTCCTTGAAGGCGCATCTATTCGCGCCCCAACTGACCTATCGCGTCCGCCGCAACAACAACACCGACACGCCGTTGCCACCCGAAGAACCTGCCGGACAGAATCCGCCGGATGGCGCCATGATCGACTACTGGCTGAATGGCGCGGCAACCGGCGCAGTCACGCTGGAGATTGTCGAAGCCTCATCCGGGCGAGTGGTGCGCCACTTTTCGAGCGACGACAAGCCCGAACCACTCAACCCCAGAGAATTCAACGTTCCGATGTACTGGGTTCGTCCGGCGCGGACGCTCTCGGCGAACGCGGGCATGCATCGTTTCATCTGGGACTTGACATGTCCCGCCCCTGAAGTGCTGACCCGCGACTACCCGATCTCGGCCATCTACCACGACACGCCGCTTTATCCGCTGGGCGCGACAGTTCTGCCGGGCAAATACACTGTGCGGCTGACGGCCCGATCGGGTCCTGGGTTGGACTCGGGCGCTTCCGGCGTATGGGGAAACACCCAGCCGCTCGAAATCCGTGTGGATCCGCGGCTGAAGACTTCCCCCGAAGATCTGCGCCGGCAATTCGAGCTCGACCGGAAAATTGCCGGCGCGCTTCACCAGGATTACGAAGCCCTGCAACAGGTGCGCAGCTTGCGATCTCAGCTGAAATCGCTGGCTGGTCCGGATAAAGACAAAGCAAAGCCCGCCGCGATCGGGAAGACAGCGGGTGAACTGGAAGCGAAAGCAGCGTCCCTCGAAGGCGACGAAGGCGGCTACGGTACGCGCTACCTGAGCACGCCCGAAGGCCGCAGCCTGGCTCGTCTCAACAGCGGCTTCAACGCCCTCGTCAGCGCTCTCGATACCGCCGACGCCGCGCCGACCACGCAGCAAACCGCAACGTTCGTGGAACTGGAGAAGGCGCTGGAGGAGCAGTTGTCCGCGTGGGGCCAGCTCAAGTCGAAAGATATTCCGGAACTGAACGAGCAACTGAAGAAAGCAGGATTCCCCTCGCTCGACCTGCAAAAGCCCGTTCCGGGCGCAGCCGACACGGCCCAGACAACCTCGCAGGACCGGGATAAGAACGAGGAATAGGGTTGTGTGGCGCGGACACTCCTGTCCGCGAAAAGCCGGCGCCAAAGATGAATATGGATCGCGCAAGGACGCTCGTCTCTCCAGCGGTCTTTCTGACCTTTTCCCTACCCAATTACTCTTTGGTAAAGAATTAGGACTGGACGATCGCCCAGCTTTCGATTGATGCTGAACAGAATCAAAGTCAAAGGCAGCGGACAGGAGTGTCCGCTCCACACGAAAACCGGCCAATCACATTGTTCACCCGTCACAGACAGCAACCATACTTGACGATTTCAAATGAGCCATGGCAAATTGCCAGATTCCAGCCCACAACTACGACTACCAACGCCGCCTGCCACATCACCAGAAGGCTGACCGGGCAATCTTTGTGACTTTCCGAAAGTTGAACCGGGACCCGTTCCCGGCAAGTGCCCGCGATGTCATTCTTCAGCACTGCCGACACGACGACGGTAAACGCATTCAACTCCACGCCGCGGTCGTGATGCCTAATCACGTACATCTGTTGCTAACCCCGCTGCGAGACGAGCAAGGCTGGCCCTACGCACTGCCCGCAATCCTAAAACTGATCCAGGGAGTGTCGGCAAGAAATGTGAACAGATTGCTCGGCACTTCCGGCCCAGTCTGGCAGGAAGAATCCTTCGACCACATGCTGCGAAGCAATGAAAGCTTTCAGGAAAAACAAGACTACATCCGCCAAAACCCAGTGCGGGCCGGCCTAGTGGAGAAACCGCAAGACTATCAATGGCTCTGGGTGGAGGAAGGTCCATGTGGGCGGACACTCCTGTCCGCCGCCTTTGACCCTGATGTTGTTCTTGGTTCTCGGGTGGGGGCGGAAACCAAGAGGCTCGATTGCGGGCAGATGTGCGGTCGGGTATGAGAAAGATCAAAGTCAAAGGCAGCGGACAGGAGTGTCCGCGCCACACTATTGCGGAAATTCTTGGCGCACAAACTCCATCGCCGCCTCGCGCGATGTGAGTCGCCCTTCGAGTTGAGCGTCCTCGACCGCAGCCAGCACCTCTTTGAAGCGCGGACCGGGCTCATACCCTGCGTCAATCAGGTCGCGGCCGGTAATGAGCGGAGTCGGACGAATTGCCTCTGGCGGCAACGAACGGAACTGTTCGCGTGAGTATTCATAGGAATCGAGTTGGCCGTGGCTGGAAAGACAGTCGATGCGATGCAACTCCAGATGCTCGTCGAAAGCAGGCAAGCGAAGAAACTTCTTCAGCGTGGATTGCTTCATGCGCTCGACGTCGGCAAACCGCATGTGATTCGCGACCAGCGCTAGAATCTGGCCGGTCTCGTCGTTGGAGAAGCGCAGGCGACGGCAGATTTCGGCGGCCATCTTTACCCCAACTTCCACGTGCCCATCGAAGCGGATGCGGTCGGGTGCGACGCGGAAGGTTGGCGGCTTGCCTACATCGTGCAGCAGAGCTCCCCAGGCGAGCGTCTTCGATGCGGAAACGGAGCCGGAACCACCGGCCTGAAGTTTCTCCAGCAGAAGCAGCGTGTGCACGAATACGTCGCCTTCGGGATGGTACTGCGGCGGCTGCTCCACTCCCTTCATGGCGGCGATTTCGGGCAGGACTTCTGGCAACAGGCGGCTCGAATCCAGCAGTTGAAAGGCGCGTCGGGCGCGGCCTTCGGTGAGCATCTTCGTCAGCTCTTCGCGCACTCGTTCACAGGAGACCTGGTGAATTTGAGGCGCCAGATGCTGGATCGCCGCCATGGTCGCGGGATCGATCGTGTAATTGAAGCGCGCGGCAAAACGCACGGCGCGGAGCATACGCAGTTTATCTTCGGCGAAGCGCCGTTCGGGATCGCCGATGGCGCGCACGATTCCGGCCTTCAGGTCGTCGCGGCCACCGACGAAATCCAGAATCCCGTTGGTTGTTCTATCGAACACCAGGGGATCGAGCATCATGCCATTGATGGTGAAATCGCGGCGCTCGACGTCTTCGCGCGGGTCTTTGCTGAAGCGAACTTCGTCGGGATGACGGCCATCGGAGTAGCCGGCATCCGAGCGGAAGGTCGCGACCTCGACTATCGCAGCGATGATCGCAGCGTGACCGCCGAGAGCCTGCCCTGAGCTTGCCGAGGGGACGCCCGTCTCTCGACTATATTGTGGGACCAGCACGACCCCAAACTGCTCCCCGACAGCGAACGTCTGCGGAAAGATTTGCATGACCTGACGCGGAGTCGCATCGGTCGCTACGTCGTAGTCGGCGGGCTCGTGGCCAAGCAGCAGGTCGCGGACGCATCCACCGGCGAAGTAAGCCTGGTGTCCGCGCTCGCGCAGGATGCGGACGATTTCCGTCGCGTGTTGTTTGGCATCAGACATGGGCGGTCAGTCGCTAGTCGCGTGCCCCTGAGATGCCCACGATGCACGGTAACAGCTGGCTACCAGTTTTGACACCGCATCCAGATCGACAGCTTCAGGCAAGATCGAGGTTTCTTCTCCAGCCTTCTTGCATTCCACAAACAGCTCATCTGCCATTTTCAGTATTTGGTCCATGGAGAACTTTCCCGTGCGAACACGGATCAGAAATTCGCGTTCCGGCCGCGGCAGAGTGATGTACCCGTTGGAGACCAGTTCCTTACACTCATTCAACAGCCGCAACGTGTGCATTGCGGCCTTCACGTCATACCCGTACTTGATTTCGATTTCGGGCCGCGTGCCTTTCTTGCCGCGCCCCTTAGCTCCGGTCAGACGTTTCAGTTGATCGTCTGCGAACCCAAGGAATTGCTTCACGCATTTCCGCGAGAGAAAGACGTTCTTGTTCGCAACAACTTCCGCCCATACTGGGCTTTCAAGTTCGCCGCTGGCAAACAGGAAATGCAGCGCCGTGGGATTTCCCTTGCACGCAAGCCCGGCCCATTTGCGTAGTGAATAGAGCGTGACATCTACATCATTGGGCCCGTTGCGGCGGTCGTCGCCGGCGGTAGACCACACATAGTGCGGAAGCCCGCTGAGGCCCAATATCGACTCAGGTGGCTCGACGTACGCGCCATAAATGTCCAGATCGTCTGTCCCGTGTACCTTCGCCCCATGAAGCTCCGATCCGCCTACAAACAGATGAATCAGACGTTCGGAATACGGGAACCCCGATGCGACTACGTGTTGCAACAACCGCGCCATGTGTCTCCGGTTACAGAATGCAAATCGTCTAAACTAGAAAGCAAGCTGAGAGCCAAAAACTACCAGCTGCAATTATGCCTGACGCTACCATCCTCGGCATTGAGAGCTCCTGCGATGAGACAGGCGCGGCTGTGGTCGGTTCGGGGCAGCGGATTCTGTCGAACGTAGTGGCTTCGCAGATCGCCACGCACCAGCCTTATGGCGGAGTAGTTCCCGAACTCGCCTCGCGCGAGCACTTGCGCGCGATTGTTCCGGTGGTGCGCGCAGCTTTGTCCGAAGCGGGACAGACTTATGAGTCCGTCGATGCCATCGCGGTCACGCAAGGGCCGGGACTGGCGGGCGCTCTGCTGGTCGGCATCAGCTATGCGAAGGCGCTCGCGTTTGCGCTGGAGAAACCGCTGATCGCCGTGAACCATCTTGAGGGACACATTCACGCCGTATTGCTGGGGCAGCGGAAGAACGAGCAGCGGCAAAGCGAAAATGGCGACCTTCATTTCCCGGTGCTGGCGCTGGTGGTCTCGGGCGGCCACACGCATCTTTATCTCGCCGAGGTGCAGGAAAATCTCTGGACCTACCGGAACATCGGCCACACGCGCGATGACGCCGCCGGAGAGGCGTTCGATAAAGTCGCCAAGCTGCTCGCACTCGGCTATCCCGGAGGACCGATCATCGACCGGCTGGCGCCGCACGGCGATCCGCACGCGGTCAAGTTCCAGATGGCGCAGATCAAGCATCGCGACCGGCGCGATTACAAGCAGGGCGATAATCAGCAAGCACAAGCCGAAGACGGTCGGCCGCAGTTCGATTTTTCCTATAGCGGAATTAAGACGGCGGTTCTGCGATACGTTGAGACCGAGAAGCTGAAGCCCGCGATTGAAGCTCGCCGCCAGGCGCTCGCGCGGCAGATTCTAACCGGCCAGATTCCAGCTGGCAAAGACAAGCCTGGGCTCGAAGAGATTCGCGGACTCTGCGACCGGCAAACGCTCAATCTCGTGGCTTCTTTCCAGCGTACCATGGTCAACGATCTGGTCATGAAGACGCTGGCGGCGGCAGTCGAGTATGACGTTCAGACCCTCGTTGTAAGCGGAGGCGTGGCCGCCAATCGGGAATTGCGGGCTGCGTTTGAACGCGAGGCGGGGATGCAGGGGCTTCCCGTTTTCTTTCCTTCGCGGGGGCTTTCCACCGACAATGCGGCCATGATCGCGGCGGCCGCGTTCCCAAAATTTCTGCGCAGGGAATTTGTGGCGATGGATTTTTCCGCCGAGGCGGGAATGCGGCTGCGCTAGTGGTCCCGCAGTGAGCCTCCAGTCTCCCGACGCAGCGCCTGAAGGCACATTCACAACGCAGCGTCTGCGGCATGCCTGAAGGCATGTCCTGATACGAATCGCACTTGAACCAAAGGCTGCCAAGTTAAACCCGCGGAATCCGACCTGCGCCTGATATCGCCCGCTCCCGGTATCGAATTGAAACACTTCCCAGCTACAATGGTTCGCGTGAAACCGACAATCTATGTAGTGGAAGACGACCCGGATATTTCCCGCCTGGTTCGCCATCATCTTGAAGGGGCGAGCTTCAGCGTGCGACTCTACTCGACCGGCAATCTGGTCGTGGCCGATGCCGAACGGCAGCGTCCGGCGCTGTTTCTGCTGGATATCATGGTGCCTGGAAAAGACGGGCTGGAACTTTGCCGCCAGATTCGGCAGTCGGTGTCGCTGGCGCCGGTGCCGGTGATTTTCCTGACCGCCAAGAGCGGCGAGGCGGATCGCGTTTTGGGGCTGGAGTTGGGAGCCGACGATTACATCCCGAAGCCGTTTAGCCCGCGCGAACTGGTGGCTCGGGTGAAGGCGGTGCTGCGGCGTTTTGAGCGGCCGCTGCCGCCGCAGCCGACCAAGATTGACGACGTCCACATCGACCCGGGCGCGATGACGTTGACGGTTCGCGGGAAGCAGGTGCCGACCACGGCCACTGAATTCCGGCTGCTCGACCACTTCATGCGGCACGCGGGGCGCGTTTTCACTCGCGACCAGTTGCTCGACTCGGTGTGGCGGGATACCGCGTATGTCACGCCGCGCTCAGTGGACGTCTATGTGCGGCGCATCCGCGAAAAGATTGAGCCCGATCCGGAGAACCCGCGTTACCTGAAAACGGTACGGGGCGCGGGCTACCGCTTCGAGGTTGCGCGTTGAGAAGCCGCATCTTCGTTAAATTGATGTTCGTGTTTCTGCTGGTGATTGGCGTAACCGCGATCACGTTGCAGATGACCGTGCACGGGGTTTGGAAACGCACCCTGCGCGCGCAGATCGAGCGCAACCTCAAACAGAAAACCTTGATGTTCGCCTACCGCGTGGAGGCGGACCGGCAACACTCCCTGGCCGACATTACCGCCCAGGAGGGACAGGCAGCGGGAGCCCGCGCTACCGTCATCGATCCCACCGGCAAGGTGCTGGCCGATTCGGAGGCCGATGCCGACTCGATGGAGAATCACGAGCACCGCAAGGAGTTTGCTGCCGCCCTCGCCGGCAAGGTCGGAGTGGATGAACGTAACAGCCATACTCTAGGCGTTCCTTTCTTGTATGTGGCGGCGCCGGTTTCCGGAGGAGCGGTGCGCCTGGCGTATCCGCTGGCCGAGATCGAAACTACGGATCGTCCGCTGGGCGTGGCCCTGTTCTGGGGATCGCTGAGCGCTTTCGTTTTCGCGGTCGTGGTGGCGGCGTTCGCTTCCCACTATGTTGGCCGGCGTCTGCATCGGATCGTGACTTTTGCCGAGCGCGTGGCGGGCGGGGATCTGACGGCTAGAATCGCGTCCACTTCGACGGACGAGATCGGGCAGGTGGCGGCAGCTCTCGATAAGACGGCGCGCCGCGTGGAAGAAAGTTACGCCCGCGTTCAAACCAGTCAGCGCGAATTGGAAACTCTTCTCAATAGCATGCAGGACGCCGTGATTGCGGTCGATATCGACGGGCGTGTGCAGTGGGCCAATCGGGGCATGAAACGTCTGCTGCTTCATGCGCCTCGCTTGAATGCGCCGTTGATCGACAGTGTCCGCGACCCGGACTTTCTCGCGGCGATTCAGGAAGCGGCGCGCGACCAGGCGGTCAGGTCCGCGCGCTCGAACACCATCGCTTCCGGCCGCACTTTCGATGTCACCGCTGCACCCATGCCGGGAGGCGGCGCCGTCGCCGTGCTCCGCGATCTGACCGAGACCGAGCGCATGGAAAAGAGCCGCCGCGATTTTATCGCCAACGTTTCCCATGAGCTGCGCACTCCGCTGACCTCCATCCAGGGATACACCGAGACGCTGCTCGATGGTCCCCTGGGCGACAATCACGTGCGCGAGTTCCTGGAAATCGTCCGCAAGAACGCGGCCCGTATGTCGCGCCTCACCGAAGATCTGCTCACTCTGACCCGCGTCGAATCGGGAGAGCAGCGCTTCAGCATTCTGCGGGTTGGCGCCGACGAACTGCTGCAGGATGCTCTGGAAAGCTTTCAGGAAGTGGCTCGTTCTTATGGAGTCGAACTGGCGATTGAAAACTCGCTTCCCGCCGGCCAGGTGAATGCGGACCGTGAAGCGATCCACCAGATTTTTTCCAATCTGATCGAGAACGCGTTGAAGTACGCGGCGTCGGGAAAGAAAGTGATTCTCGGAGCCCGCGCGGCCGAGAGCGGCGTCGAATTCGTCGAATTTTTCGTCAGAGACTTCGGACCGGGAATTTCGTCCGAGCATTTGCCGCGTCTTTTTGAGCGTTTCTATCGCGTCGATAAAGCGCGCTCGCGGGAATCGGGGGGCACTGGCCTGGGCTTGGCGATCGCCAAGCATATCGTTCTGGCGCACGGGGGGACGATCCGCGCCGAGAGCGAACTCAACCACGGCTCGACTTTTTTGTTCACTCTGACGGCTTCCGAGGCCGATTCCGCATAACTTTTCAGTGGACAACCACCAGAAATTCACCGCCTTGTAACCTGTTTCGCGACGCCAGGAATTATGATTTTGTTGGGATTGTGCGCCCGACTCTGGGTCGTTTGCTCGCGTCCACCAGAGCAAATCCGGCATCCAATGAAGTAGGGTAGCTTTGCCTATGAGCACCGCCAGCGTAAGAACGCCTCCGCCCGAACCCTCGCACACGCGCTTGGTGCAGCGAACCGCGGAGGCCTGCGAACTTGCGCGAGAGGCCGCGGCCATCGCAGCCGAAGGCATTGCCACTGGGTCCATGTCCCGACTGAACGCCATCCGGCAGTGCGAAAAAGAACTCGATGCCATTGATGTGGAAGTGGACATCGGTGTGACCTCGACCATCACCCACGTCCCGGAGGCTGAGACCCGGCAACTGCTGGCGTGCATGAAAGTCATGATCGGACTCGAGCGCATTGGGGACTTGCTGTTGAGCTTTGCCACCAGCGCGCAAGCTGCGGGCGCCCGCCTCGATTCGGAGGATGCGCGCGACTTGACCCACATGGCCACGGTTCTGGAGAAGATGCTGGCGGACGTCGGCCAGTCTTTCTCGCAGAAGGATGTCAAGAAAGCTATCGACGTGCTTCGCGCCGATGCCGAGATGGACCGCTTGCGCAATATCATCTTTCTGCGCCACATCGAGAATCCGGAGAACGTCGCGCACCACTCCAGCCTGCAGGTTATTTTCATGACGCAGTCTCTCGAACGCGCCGGCGACCATGCCAAGAATCTGGCCGAAGAAGTTTGCCATTTTGTCAGCGGACGCAGCATCCGCCACCTGCTCATGGCCTACGACAAACCCAAAGAGCAGATGTTTATCGAATGGCTGCGGCACAAAGACGAAAAGTAACTTCCCGCATCGCCCCATCACGTCCCAGGTTCATTAACCACCAAGGACACAAAGGTCCGCGAAGGAAACCCCAAGAGGTCCGCCTTCGTGTAACTTCGTGTCCTTGGCGGTTCATCAATTTTGAGACCATCCGCCCTGCCGCGGGCCCTTGACGGGGTAGTACTCATCGGGAAAAATTGTCGACCCCCACCACCGGGTTTGGACCGTGGGGCCGGGGCTCGCGCGCGCGAGCTGGCGAGAAGAGGGTTTGGGGAGCGATAGCGATTACACAGAGATTCACACGGGAAGGACCGTAAAGCTCTCCGAAAAATACAACGGCCATACTCTCACGCCACAAACTCTTTCGACCGTCCTATGGCGTCACTACCTGCATCCGGAGGATAAATCGCTTGCGCCGGATGGGGAATTGTGCAACGCATACACGCGCGGTCGTTTGCAGCGTAGGCCAATTAGGGCGTTGCTGCCATTTGTCCTGATCGGAAAGGAAATTGAACGCAGAGGCCAAGAGGGCGAGGAGATAAGTGTTCTCGAAAACGCTGGACCTATCCAATACAGTCAACGCCAAACATTAAGGACGCGACCCTGTGTTCCTGAGCTTGTTAAAAGGCTCAACCGATTTTCACTCCGCAAACTTGAGCGGTCAGGTCTGACCCGCGACACCATTATCCGCGCGCGTCGCGGAAATCGCGTCCACCCTTCCACTTGCACCCGATTGGCAGAGATTGTGCAAAAACTAGAGCGAGAGCCCCTGCGAGCGCACCAAGAAGCTCGGCAAAAGATTGGACCTAGAGGTCAATGAGTGTAATCGCGATGTTACGCCAACAACCCCGTTGAGACGCTGCCAAGTCCATGACTGCCATTGACTTGACTGTTTCTCTAACCTAAGATTTTGCTCCAGTGAATGCGACTTTCGATCTGGTCTGTCTTGCGATTCTCTTCTGCCTGCCGGGGGCGTTCGTGCAGGCGCAGGAGTTCACTGACGACGAGTACGTCACGGGAATGACCGTCGTCGGGAAGCCGGGATCGGATTCCGCTTGCCCGCCCATCGTTTGGGTGGTGAAGCCAGACACGCCCGCTGCTAAGGCCGGAATCCAACCGGGCGACCGCTTACTCGCCATTGACGGTCACCGCGGGATCAATGTCGTGCAGGCGAGTCCTTTGCTTCGCACAAAAGATCCAAAGCCGAGCACGATTGAACTCGAAGGCGAACACGGTTCGTACAGCGTAATGGTGGGACGCATTAAGGCCTCTGTTTTGTACGAAAGGGAAGGTTGGAAAGTGGGCCCGGATGGCGGGCTATATCCCAAGAACGCAACCGAAGCCGAGATGCAGCGAATCAGCAAGATCAATTCCGAACCGCCAGCCAGCGAGAAGGTTTTTCCGATAGGACACTATCCGGCCGATCTTGACCTCTACTATCCGGGCTTCGAGATATTCGTCTGGAAAGAGCCGCAGGCGATGGCGGTCGGCGGTATTGAGGATGGCCCGGCACGAAGAGCCGGAGTGCACTACGGCGACGCGATCATTTCCGTGAACGGTGTGAACCCGCGTGGAAAGTCGATGCCGGAACTGGAGCGCCTCTTCAGCAGTCCCAAGCCCGCCACGATGACGCTGGTCATAGACCGCGACGGTGTGATTAACACCTTCACCTTCGATTTGGCCAAAGCATCGGAAGTGGCGGATGCGAACCACAAACGGATGTATGAAGGCAGAATGATTCCCTCTGTCATCACTCCAGCTTATTTGCATTGCTGGGTAGCGCCGCCAAGACCTAACTAGGCAATCCTCGCGGGCGCAGATTGCTGCTGTAAACAGGCGATTACACTCATTGACCCGCTCTCTCGTTTGCCCTCCCCACGCTCGCGCCCCGGCCCCACGGTCCAAACCCGGTGGTGGGGGTCGCCAATTTTTCCCGATGAGTACTACCCCCGCGGGCCCTTGACAGCCAGAGTCTCCAAGGCGAGACTCGGGTCAGCCCTTTCGGTGTAATCTCTTGCATTCTTGATTGCCGAAGCGTGGTTTTTGACGTCAATTTCATGCACGGATCCACCCAACCCGAAGACGCATTCCCATCGGCGAATGCCGCGGGCACGACTACCGGGACAGGCCCGACTTCTTCAGTTTCAGCCGACCCAGCGGGCGCAGTTGGCAGCAGATCCAATGGGAGCCGCGGGCTGGAAGAAACGGAACTGGACTCCGCACTCCAATTGTTAGTCGAGCGGGCGCAATACATCACCGGCGCAACCGGCACTGCCCTCGCACTGCCCCAGGGTGAGGAGATGGTTTGCCGGGCCAGCGCTGGTTCTTCCGCGCCGGCCGTCGGGGCGCGTTTGCAGGTTCGGTCCGGATTGACCGGCGAAAGCATAGCTCGCCGGCAGTTGCTGCGCTGTGACAACGCGGAAAGCGATCCGCGCGTGAATCTGGAAACTTGCCGGGCGCTGGGCATTGCATCCATCGTCGTTTTGCCGTTGCTGCGGCGTAATGGCGAGGTTCGCGGGCTGTTCGAGCTATTTTCCGATCACCCCTACGCTTTCGAAGAGCGCGATCTGATTGCACTCGAACGCATGGCCGACCTCACTTCGACAGCCCTCGATCTGGCCGAGCGACGCCAGAACATCGTACCCGCGCCAGCGCCCAGGCGCGAACCGGAAAGGCCCGTCGAAGCTCCAGCGGCAACGGCAATGGCAACGATCGCGCCGCCGGCTTCCGCGATTCCCACTGGCGTTTCCGTTCAAACTCCCCTTCAAGATCCTGTTAGCGTTCCTCTGAAAGCAGAGCTCGCTAAACCAGCGCTCGTTGAGCCAGAGCTCGCCGAGCCGCCCGAAGTTCCGTCACCGTTACCAGAGGCGTCGTTACCAGTGTCAGGTCCAGCTTCCGTCCCTGAGGCTATGCTCCGGGTGGAAAAATGCGCTTCCTGCGGATTCCCCGTTTCCGAGGGGAGAACGCTCTGCCTCGATTGCGAACAGAAGGATACCGGGAAGAAAGCGCGGGAGAAGGAGCAAGGCGAGATCGCGCCACGCGAGCCGGGGCAGGACACAGCATCGGCCTCCGCGGCTGCGATGGAGGAGGAATTCGTGCCGGCCTTCCTTCGAAACGCAGCGCCCGCGCGAGAATCGTGGCTGGCGAACCACGTCAATCTGTTGGCGATCGCCGTCCTGATCCTGGGCATCCTGGTCGCCGTCGTGGTGTTTCGATAACCACCTTTGTCCCGGGGATGCCTGTTTCCCTTGACAGAGTGCCGGTGGAACCCATACTCTGCGCTTAATCGCTGTTCCAACACACAGGTGCCCAGGCATGAAAAATGTGTATGAAGTTTTACGGCAAAAAGAACTTGAACTGACCCGGCTGGAAAAGGAAGTTGAGGCCTTGCGCGTCGCCGCTCCGTTGCTTTCGGATGAAAAAGAGCAGCAACTGGCCGAAGTGCCCAAGCCGGGCTTGACCGCCAGCGCGCCGCAGCAACCGGTTCGGATTCCTCCGGTGGTTGCCGCCCAGGCCTCGAACGCGCCCTCACGCGTCGCGGGTTGGGAAGAGGCGGCCAAGCGCTGGCCGTAAGCTGTCCTTTACTGTAGAGACGGGGCTTGCCCCGCCTTCTTGACATTGATAAGCAGCCCGGGTCGGAGACCGCCTGTGGGCTGTTCTTCCCCTCACGTTGCCCGCCTTTATTGTGGCGATTCCCTGATGCTGAGACCATGGGCGCCTGTCCCCACGCAGAGGGAGACGGGGCAAGCCCCGTCTCTACCTGAGCGGGCCGCTGAATCCGCTCTAGTCTTGCGTTGCGAACGCCAGCGCCAACAGCGTTTTTTGCTCGACCTCGTGCGCCTTCGCCGAACCCGTCGCCGGACTTGCGCTCGCGGAGCGTTTCACCGAATGCACCGGCCGGTCGCTTACGATGTGCCTTAAGCGCGGCAGCATATAGGAGAGCGCACCCATGTTGGCCGGCTCTTCCTGCACCCACACAATGTCGCGCGCGGTTCCATGACGCTCCAGTTCCGCTGCCAGTTCCTCCTCGGGGAACGGGTACATCTGCTCGAGGAAAACGATGGCGGTGCTCAGGGTTTTATCCTTGTCTTTGTCTTTGCGCTTCTGCCGTTCCGCGCGCAGTTCATGTCCGATCTTGCCGGTGCAGAGCAGAATTCGGTGGGCATCCTGCGCTTCGGTGTCTGGAATCACGGGCAGAAACTTCTGATGCGTCAAATCCTCCAGCGGAGACAAGGCGTCCGGATGCCGCAACATGCTTTTCGGCGTGAAGACCACCAGCGGCTTCCGCCACTTGCGCAGCGCCTGACGCCGCAGCAGGTGGAAATACTGCCCCGCATTCGAGGGCTGACAAATCTGGATATTGTCGCGCGCCGCCAGCTGTAAGAACCGCTCAATGCGCGCACTCGAATGCTCGGGACCCTGGCCTTCATAGCCGTGAGGCAGCAAGAGCACGAGTCCTGAAAGTAACAACCACTTATCCTCGGCGGCGCATACAAATTGGTCGATCACCGCCTGGGCCACGTTGGCAAAATCGCCAAACTGGGCTTCCCACAGCACCAGCGCCTCGGGATAATCGCGGCTGTAGCCGTATTCAAACCCCATCACACCCGCTTCCGAAAGCGCCGAGTTGTAGATTTCACACGCCGCTTGAGTCGGCGCGATGTGGCCGAGCGGCATGTATTCCGTTTCATCCTCAACATCCAGCAGCACCGAGTGCCGCTGATTGAAGGTCGCGCGCCGCGAGTCCTGCCCGCTGAGGCGCACCGGAATCCCCTCCCTCACCAGGCTGGCAAACGCCAGCGCCTCCGCCATGCCGTAGTCGACCGGCTTCTTGCCCGTCCCCATCTCCTGCCGCTGTTCCAGCAACTTCTTCACTTTGGGATGGATGTGGAAACCTTCGGGATACGTGGTGAGGCGCGCGGTGAGTTCCAGCAACTCGTCGCGCGCTACGCCCGTGGGCTGTTCGTACTCCGGCTTATAGCGGCCGCCGAAATAGTTGTTCCAATAATTGGGAAGATCGCGCATCAACGGCTTCTTGGTGACTTCGGTCGCGCTTTTCTGTGCGGCCTCGTACTCGCTCTTGACCGTCGCCGCTCGCTCGGCGATGTTGTCATCATCCAGGCCGATTTGTTTGCCGTAGATCCGATACAAGGGCGGATGCTGTTTGATCGCCTTATACATCAGGGGTTGGGTCACGGTGGGATCGTCCACCTCGCTGTGCCCGTGGCGCCGGTAGCCGATCAGGTCCACGACCACGTCGGTCGAGAATTGGTAGCGGTACTCGGCCGCAATGCGCGCGATCCGCATCACCGCATCCACGTCTTCACCGTTCACGTGAAAGATGGGAATCGCTTGCCGCCGCGCCAGTTGCGCGGAGAAGCGCGAGGAATGCTCTTCGCGGGCATTGGTCGTGAACCCGATCAGGTTGTTGACGATTACGTGGATCGTTCCGCCCACCGAGAAGCCGGCCAGGTCCGCATAATTCAGCGTTTCTGCCGTGATGCCTTGCCCCGCGAACGCGGCGTCGCCATGCACCAGGAGCGGCAAATACTTCGCTGTGCCGCCTTCACCGGCGCGGTCCTGCTTGGCGCGAGTGCGGCCCACGGTCACCGGATTCACCGCTTCCAGGTGGCTGGGATTCGACACCAGATGAATATGAATCTTCTTTCCGCTCCGTGTAACGTACTCGCCGGTCGCGCCCATGTGGTACTTCACATCGCCCGAGCCCAGCACGCTGCGTGGGTCGACATCCTCAAATTCCGCAAACACCTGCTCCGCGGGACGCCTGGCGATATGGATGATGACATTCAGCCGTCCGCGATGGCTCATGCCCATCACCAACTCCACCGCGCCGCGCTCGCCGGCTACGTCCAGAACCTGGTCCACCGCCGGCAACAATGAGGTGTTGCCTTCGAGGGAGAATCGTTTGTTGCCCAGATAGCGCTGCTGCAGCGTCTGCTCAAAAAGATCGGCGCGCACGAGCAGGTCGAGCGCGCGGGCTTGATTGACGTTGACGTCGACGGCAGCGGCAGCGGGTTCCGCTTCGATGCGATTCTGGATCCAGCGGCGCCGCTCCGGATCGGCAATGTGCATGAACTCGACGCCCACGCTGCCGCAATAAATGCGCCGCGCTTCCCGCGCCCATTCGTTGTCGTTATCGCTATCAAACCGCAGGTCTGGATGTGGTTGTGGAGGCAGCAGGCCGAGCGGATTCAGTTCGGCCTCGAGGTATCCAAATTGCCGGAACAGCCCAAACACGCGTTCCCGCTCGTAGTTTTCAAGGATGGTGGGAGCCGCGCCCCCGTTGGTATGCCGAGTCGAAGTAGCCATAGAAGGTCTATATAGAATAACGGATGCGCCGGGTTGGGTGGCCGATTCAGCCGGAAACCAACGCGGTTGTGTGGTGGCGGGGCGGAGCCTGCCCTGAGCGGAGCCGAAGGGCCCCGCCAGGACGGGGCATCGCCCCGTCACCACACAACGATTATTCTGAAAGCAGGAGGAATAGCCATGACACTCCATCCCGACGCGGCTAAGCCCGGAACCCCGGTCATTCTCGGCATCCCGTTCGATGCCAACTCTTCCTGGTTGCGCGGAGCGGCCGGAGCGCCGCCGATCATCCGCGTGGCCCTCCATTCTATTGCGTCGAACTCGTGGACGGAAACTGGCGTCGACCTCGGCGCGGAAGGCACGTATTGCGATGCTGGCGACTTGAAATTTACTTTTCAGGAGCCATTTCCGGCGATCGAAACCAAAATCGGCGAATTGCTGGACAAGGGCTTGCGTCCGGTCAGCCTGGGCGGCGACCACTCCATTACTCTGCCCATCGTCCGCGCCTTCGGCAAGCACGTTCCCGGCCTGACCATTCTTCACGTCGACGCGCACCCCGATCTCTACGACGAACTGGAAGGTAACCGGCTATCGCATGCTTGCCCCTTCGCCCGCATCATGGAGGAGGGCGCGGCCAAACGCCTGATCCAGATCGGCATTCGGACGATGACCGGGCATCAACGCGAGCAAGCCAAGAAATTCGGCGTCGAAGTGGTCGAGATGCGGCACTTGCCCGCGCTCGACCGCATGAAAGTCGATGGCCCCATCTACATCTCGTTCGACATGGACGCGCTCGATCCCGCGTTTGCCCCCGGCATTTCACATCGCGAGCCGGGGGGAATGTCGGTGAGGGAGGCAATCGCGCACCTGCACGCTATCACCGGGAAAATCGCCGGCGCCGACATCGTGGAGTTCAATCCGGCGCAAGACAACACGCAGATTACCGCCACGGTGGCGGCGAAGTTGCTCAAAGAGATTCTGGGGAAGATGATTTTGAACTAGACTACGTTTGCTCGAATATGCCGGAGGTCAACAGGTGATTCATGGCCAATGAGCAGGAAAAGGAAGCCGCCGGTCGCGCCGCCGCCGAGTTGGTGCGTGACGGCGACATTGTAGGATTGGGCACCGGCTCCACCGCCCACTTCGCTGTAGTCGCGTTGGGCGAGCGCGTGAAAGCGGGACTGAAAATCGCCGGAATCCCAACGTCGGTCCAGACGGCCGAACTGGCCCGCGCCGTCGGCATTCCGCTGACCACGCTCGACGAACATCCGGAAATCGACATCACCATCGACGGCGCCGACGAGGTCGATCCCAAGCTGAACCTGATCAAAGGCGGCGGCGGTGCGTTGCTGCGCGAGAAGGTGGTCGCGTCGGTCACAAAAAAGATGGTCGTGGTCGCGGACTCGGGAAAGATTGTTTCCGTGCTCGGCAAATTTCCTTTGCCAGTCGAGGTAATTCCGTTTGCGCGAACCGTGGTTGAGAAAAAGATCGTAGCGCTCGGCGCGACGCCGAAATTGCGCACGAAGCCTGACGGCAGTCCCTTCCTCACCGACAACGGCAATCTGATTCTCGATTGCTGCTTTGGAAAGATCGCCGATCCGCGGGCACTGGCGCGCACTCTGAGCGACACTCCGGGCGTCGTCGAGCACGGCCTTTTCATTAGCTTGGCGAGCGTAGTGCTAATAGGACGAGAGGATCGCATCGAGGAAATCCGGAAGTAGTCTCAAGGATTGAACATGAGGGACAACCACGTCGGAATGCCCGAGGTCTTGAAAGTATACGAACGCGACGGCTTCTACTTCGGGGCTGTCCGGATCGTCGTGGCCAAAGAAACCGCCGCATTCGAGTTCGGTGTCGATCCGGCGGGATACTTGGCTCTTCGAAAGATATTGCACACCCGACCTTTCTCCGACATGCCCGGCATCGAGTATCGATACTTCTTTGCCGGTCCCCTCGGCTACGGGAGAAGAGAAAACAATGAAGCGCCAGTGACGTTTGATGTTCGGATCGAACAAGGCAATGACGCTAGGAAACTTGAGTTCCTCGGCCCAACGTCGCTGGTTTCAAACCTAATCTGGTTTACGAAACTAAAGGACCTAGGGGAAGCAGGCCAGCTCAAGAGGCTCGAATAGCTGGTTACGCTATGCCTTCACAATCTCCCGCAGCGCCGCCAGCAGCCGCTCCACTTCCTCCAGCGTGTTGTAGTGAACAAGCCCGATGCGCAGGAATCCTCCCAGGCGCTCGACGTCTAACTGTTCGGTCAGGTTCAGCGCATAGTAGTTTCCATCCCAAGTGAAAAAACCGCGCTCGCCGAGCTTGGTTGCCAGTTCCAAAGGTGTGTACCCTTCAATGCGGACCACGAATGTCGCGCATCTTTCCTCGAAGCGGCGCGGATCGGTGATGCCGTACAGCTTCAGTCCAGGGATCGCAAGCAGGCCCGCGACCATCTTCTCCGTCATCTTGCGCTCATGTTCCTGGATCGCTTCGTGCGCCGCAATGATCGCAGCACACCGGGTTGCGACCGCGGGATTCACGCGCCGCCCGAGTGTTTCCCAGTAATCCACGCAGGCTTTGATGCCCGCGATGCACTCGTGGTTCAGCGTTCCCCATTCCCAGCAGTTGGGGATATTGTCGGTATTGGGCCGGACTTTATACGGATGCAACTTCTTCAGGTGCTCACGCTTGCCGTAGAGCACACCCATGTGCGGGCCGAAAAACTTGTAGGTCGAGCAGACCAGGAAATCGCAGTCGAGTGCGCGTACGTCAATCAGTCCGTGCGGAGCGTAGTGGACGGCATCGATGTAACTCAAGGCTCCCACTTGCCGCGCCAGGCGCACCACTTCGGCGACGTTGTTGATCGTGCCCACCGCATTCGACGCGTATCCAACCGCGACCAGCCGCGTGCGCTTTCCGGTCTTTATCGTTAACTTGGCCGCCAGGTCTTGCATGTCGAGCGTGCAATCGTCTGGGTTAAACTTCACCGCGCGGATCGTCACGCCTTTTTCTTCCAGCGCCTTCCACGGCGAGAAATTTGCGTCGTGGTCGAGCAGCGTGAGCACGATCTCGTCGCCGGGGCCGAGTTCGCGTCCGAGAGCGCGGCTCATGGCGAACGTCAGCGTGGTCATGTTCGGGCCGAACACGATTTCATCCGCGTCGCAATTCAGGAAGGTGCCCATGGCCGAGCGCGCTTCCGCGATCATGCGGTCGGTGTTGCGGCTGGTGTGGTAAGCGCCGCCGCTGTTGGCGTTGTTGTGTGACAGGTAGTCGGCGACGGCGTCAATCACGCGCTGCGGCACTTGCGTACCGCCCGGCCCGTCCAGAAAAACCATGGGGCGTCCATTTACCATCTGCGCGAGTGCCGGGAACTGCGAGCGAACCCAGGATAGGTCGAGCGGGGTGGAGGAAGCAGTCTCAAGGATTGACATAGCAGACATTCTAATTCGGGGGCCAGGGGATTGCTGACTGGGGTTCCGCGCATGAGGTGAGAACCGGCGGGCGCCCGACGCCCAGCCCCTGAAGGGGCGTCCAGTTTGAAGGGACTTACGGTATCGCTAAAGCGATACCCTGATACGAAGCCCCCTTGTACGAAACCTCCTGATACGAACCCGGAGTTCCCGATACGAAGCCTGAGTTTATTCGCAGCCTCCAGGTCGAGGTCAATGTCAATTCAAGTGAGCGTCACCGGCCGCGGCATCGCCGTGTTCGTAGGGGCGGAACAGGACGGCGTAGAACAGACCGATAGCGATTACGGCGAGCCAAACTACGATCATTCCGTAGTTGGCATACCAGGGGTCCTGGGGGGAACGCGGCCAAGTCATGTTGATGATAGCCAGGACACCATAGGTGAGCGCCGCCAGATTGACCGGCCACGCCCAGATGCCCAGGCGAAACGCTCCGCGCGGTTTCCAGCCCTTGGCGCGCGCGATCAGAGCTGCCAAAACGATCATCTGGAAGGCGACGTAGATACCCGCGGCGCTGGATACAACGATCGTCTGAATCATTTTCTCCAGGAACAAACCTGTAATCGCAATGAAGGCCGGCACAATTCCGGCAAACAGCAAGGCATTCACCGGAACTCGCGTGTGTTCGGAAAGCGTGCTGAGGCGATGGCTGCCAAAGATCATGCGGTCGCGGCCGTAGCTGAACAACAGGCGGCTGGTGGCAGCCTCCAGACTGATGAGGCAGGAAAGGAATGAAACCATGACCACCGCGATGACCGCCCGCAACCCGATCGGGCCCATAGCGGTGTTCAGGATGGTAACCACCGGGTCGGTATCCTTCCCAGAGAACACGGCGTTCAGGTCGGGCACGGCCAGTACGAAAGCCAGGCAAACCAGCATGGCGGCGAAGCCGCCGATATAAATGGTCCTGCGCATCGCCTTGGGAATGGCGCGGCTGGCGTCGGGAGTTTCTTCGGCGACGTCGCCACAAGCTTCAAAGCCGTAGTAACACCACATGGCCGCGACGCTCGACGCCACAAAGGCGGGGAAGTAATGTCCATTCCCAAGGCCAAAACTTTGGAAGAGGACACGGAAGCTCTGGTGCCGGGCCATGATTAGCAGATAGCCCCCCACCACGATCGCGCCGACCAGTTCACAAATGAATCCGAACATGGCAACCCGCGCCAGAAGTTTCGTACCACTGACGTTCAGCGCGGTCGTGCCGACAATCATGACGATGGCGATCGCAACTTCTCCGGCTTGACCCACGTTCAGGCCAAGTAGCTGAGCCACGTAGGGCGCTCCTCCGACGGCAACCCCAGCGATGGTGCTGCACAAGGCCCACAGGTAGACCCAGCCCGCCATCCACGCCCACCGCTTTCCCACCAGCCGCCGGGCCCAGGGATAGAGGCCACCGGCAATGGGAAACTGGGAAACGATCTCTCCGAACACCAGGGCCACAAACAGTTGTCCGATTCCGACAAACAAGTAAGTCCAGAACATGGCGGGGCCGCCAGCGGCCAAGGCGATGGCGAAGAGCGTGTACACTCCCACGACCGGCGATAAGTAGGTAAAGCCAAGGGCGAAGTTCGCCCACAAGCTCATGGAGCGGTCAAACTTGGAATCGTAGCCGAGGGCTTCGAGCTGAGCGGAGTCTCGGTTTTCGATGGTCGTATTTTTTGTCATAAAGAGTCCCTATATCGCTGCGGTGAGAGTAATACCCGGTGCGTCGTCAGGCTTTGGTTACTTAGCATCAGCTACTGGGCCGGCAGCACTCCGACTTGGCGCATGATTGTACCCGAATCGTAGAAATCGAGGCTGCGTGCGATCTTGCCGCCGCGCACGTCAATCACGCTCACGCCTCGGACCGTGAACTTCTTTCCCGTTTTGTAGATCCCCTTATCGGTACCGCTAAACGACCATTCGATGGTGCCGTGGCCGTTTTGAACGGAGGCGCGCACTAACTTGAGTTCGAGATCGGGAACGGCCTCAAATTCGGAGGCGGCGAACTTCCGGAATTCAGCGTGGCCGTGACTTACCTCGCCGTAGGCCACGTCTTCGTAGAAAACATCGTCAGTAAACACGGGGAGCATCTTGTCCGGATCGTGGGAATTCCAGGCAGCAATCCACTTTTCGGCGACGGCGGCATCGCGAGCGCTGGTGGGTTTCGCTTGTGGCCAGGCGGCAGGCGCCAGAATCATCACGGTGAGCATGGCAACGGCGATGAGGACTCGCTTCCAGTTCATTTTCATTCCCTCCAATCACAGGACTTGGTTCTCGCTTGCCGGCCTAGTACCGTGACCACAGGCGAGAGAACTGGGAAGGGCACGGCTTCAGCCGTGCCGTCCAGAACCAATAAAGACGCGGGCTTTAGCCCCTGAGGTCGCTGCGAGCAGAGCTGCAGATCCTCCAGCGCCGTCCCTGAGCGGCTGAAGCCGGAACTCGGATCGGGCCATACGGCACGGCTGAAGCCGTGCCCTTCCCGCTTTCCTCCAGACTCGCCGCGAATAATCCAAGCTAGGCATCCCGGTAGTGAGAGAGTTCTTGCACGGCACGATAGGCCTCGTTGATGGCGGTATCCATATAGGCGATGGCGCCGGCGTCGGAGTTGGCAATGGCGATGCGGCCGAAGGGTTTTCGTCCGACCTCATTGGGCGCCTCGCCCTCGGCAAAATCGGGATCGAACAAGGAGTTATATCCGTAGGCGTAGCCGTGGGCCCAGCGCCCAATGGTGATGCCCTCGATATCCGTGGCGGGATCGAAGCCTCCAGGACCTAACATGCGCGCGAGTTGGTCGCGGATCTTGCGCTCGAAGACCTCAAAGGGTGTGTCGTAAAGTTCCACATGCCCCACGCGGTGCTGCTCGCGTTGCGACAAGCCGGGCTGGCAGGGCGTGCGCACCATGAACACGACCATCGGCTCCTCGGGCCGACTGGGGTATTTGTATTCTCCTATGCTCACGGGAAAGTCGATCGCGGCGTACGGGTGATAGCATCCGGGGGCGGCGATCTGAAACACGCCCAGCTTCTGGAACGAAGTCCAATTGCGAATGGCAGTGTGCGAGTACACCAGCGGCGTCCTTACGCCATAGGCCAGCGCCTCCTTCTGCTTGGCGGGAAGTTCGGGGCAAACGTAGGGAACCATACTGTTGTAGCAGGCCAGCACGCAGCGGCGGCCGCGTACTTGAAACATTTGCCGATCGCGGGTGTAGGTGACCTCCACGTTGCTCGCCGAACCTGGGTCGCCGTCGTGGCGCACTCCTACGACCGTACTGTTCAAACGAATGCGCACGGGAGAGGGAGCACGATCGAGTCGGCTGTAGTCGGCCTGGGCCAGCACCAAGTCTTCCATGGTGTGTCCCGGAATTGCTTCGGGGATGAAGGACCGTACCAGCAAGCGGGCAACGGAGGCATTGCCATCCGGAAAATGAAAGATGTAAGGATCGGGCTTGTGGGGCCCGCGATCGCCGGAGGGTCCCAGCATGGCATCGAGGCCAGGATAACCATAGCCATAGTCATCGCCTTCATCGTGGAGCGCGAAAGCGGAGATGGCGTCGATGCCCACCCCGTAGAGATCGTGGCTGCGGGTCTGGAAAACGGGGACCACCTCGGGAGTGCACCTGGCAATCTTGGTCAGAAAATCGGCGTAGCTGATTTTGTCCAGGAAGGCCTTCTTCTGTTCCGGGGTAAGGCCGGGCAGGTAATCCACCTTTTCGGTGTAGAGGCGGACGATGTCGCGGCGCGCCGCGTCAGAGAGGGGGGCTTTGGCAAAAAAATCCCGGTGAGGAATCTTGCCGAAGCCTGCCACCAAACGATCCTCTCCGAAGGTCTCGCGGTCGAAGAACATGCCGCTTCCCAGCTTCAGCGAGGAAGCGAGATTCCGGTCGTAGTAGTGATAGAACTTTTGCACGTCACAGCCGACATCGGCCAGCAGACCCTTGGATTCGGCGCTGTATAGCGATGGGCTTTCAATCGACTGCGCGCCGTAACTGAGCAACATCCGGTTTCCCGCGTGGAGCTGTTTACGCTCCGCGTGCCCGCCGAAGTCGTCGTGCGCTTCGAGAATCAGGATGCGCGCATTGGCGCCGGCTTGCTTGCGGAAGAAATGAGCCGCTGCAAGTCCGGAGATGCCCGCGCCCACGACGATCAGATCGTAGGTGGCATCGGTGGGAGTAGCGGTACCGGCGTTTTGCCAAAAAGTTCCGTCGCGCAAACCGTGCGCGGCTTCGAACGAACCGGCATTATCGCCGCGCATCCCGGTGCCCGCCGGCGGGTTGTAACCGGCGCGATCCTGCGCGGGGTTGGAATCCGAGGCGCCGAACCTTCCACACCCGGTCAGGGTGGAACCGAGCGCCAGGCCGCCGATCCCGATAGCGACTCCGTTCAGAAAATCGCGGCGCGTAATGGCGCGGTTCATGCCCAGATCGCGATCGCGTGCGTCGTTCGTCATTATTGGTCCCAACTCCTTATGGCTGCATGGCGGCGCGGGTTTCCGGTTTCTCGTCTGCTTCCCTTACCACCCGGAAGCTGGCGCCGGTGCGGATCCCGTCCAGCCAAAGCTCGGGCGTGCCGGAGAGGTCGAAGAAGCCCCAGTCATTGACCACGGCCAAACCGGAAACATGGGAGTCGGCTCGGCTCTTGAGCCGGTCCCAGGCGGGCATGGTGCCGCCGGCAACACACGCATACTCCAACTCGGCTTCTGTCGGGAGACGATATTTCTTCCCCGTCGCCTGCGACAACCATTGCATGTAGGCCTCGGCGAGCTCGGGCGTCACCGCGCCTGGCTTCTCCTTCTGCTTCAAACTGCGCTGGGCAGAAAACAATTCGAGGTCGTGGCTGCTGGCCGTGGCTTGCGCCATCCAGAACGGGGGCACGTTGACCGCGTGGACCGGCCCTGCATCTCGCATGCGGCACGCGCCCAGTTCCGGGCTGCCGGCTGCGAGTGTCCCGCCGGGCACCGCGATCATGTGGAACTTGACGGCGAATCCGGGCACGGCTTCGGTGTAGTCACGAAAGCCGGAGGCGGAGAGTGGAAACCCGGAATCCTCGAGCGCGGCTGTAGCCACGGGCGCTATCTTCTTCTCCATGAGATGTCCGGCGAACAAGTGGCAGTTGACGCAGCGCAACTTTTCGCGATTGCGCTGGTAGTAGAGGTGCGCTTCCATTCTGCGCGCGACGATTCTCATCTCCCGGACTTGCTGGGCATCGGTTTGCTGGTCGCCGGAAGGGAGAGTGCCCTCGACTTTGGAGAGCCCTTCGGTAAACAGGTTGCTGTGACAATGGATGCAGCCCGCGTCGTACGTGAAGGTCACGGCGCGGTCGAGCTGGCGCTCCCGCGCCCAGTCGATTTTCGAGACATCGCGAAAGACCTGGGAGTAGGCATCGTGGCCGCCCAGCCGGGCTTTTTCCGTGAGATACCGCACCCCGCCCGGGGGCAAGTGGCAGTCTGTGCAGTGCACCACAACGCCCTGCCGGTTGGAGTAGTGCGCGGACTGAATCCAGAATGCGGTGGCGTGCGGGTGGGAATGACAGGACTGCGAACAGAATGCGTCGGTCGAAGTGTAGCTCACGGTCTTATGGCCGGCAAAAGCGGCCACCAGCCCCAGCAGCAAGCCGCATCCCAGCAGCCAGCCTGTTCGTCTTGCCGCCACCGGTTTCTCAGCCATGGGTAATCCGTTCCCTCAAGTCCCGCGGGCGTGAGGAGCCTCGCACTCCGTCCACTGCTGCTTCGTATTGGACCGGCACGGCTTTCGGACCGTCCGTAAACATTGCAGGATTATAGCAAGGTTGTCTGGGAGCGCAAGCGGGATTTTCCGGCCGGGCAGGGCGGGGGCAACGTGACCGGGGGATGCAGCGTTGCGCCGCCATCGCTGTCCTCTTCCCTTTGCCAGCAGTGGCGGCCAACCCTATAATTGAGGTTTCAGACGAGTCCACGGCGCCGACCGTACGTCTGACTCGTGATTTCACACAGTCATTTCACGGACCTCAGTCACCGAACACCAAGGAGAACCTCATGTCCGCACCTAGCCGTCGTCCGGAAATTCGCCGGCGCCGCACCCGCGCAGAAAAAGTCGCCAAGCTGCGCAAGCGCCTTGCCGCCGCATCCGCCTCGAATGACAAAGACCGCCTCACCGCGAAACTGAATCGTGTCGGCTTGGTTTCTCCCGGCAACCCGTTGATCAAGAGCGCGTAGCGGCCCTCACGGCTGTTATTGTGCACGCGGGAGACGCGGCAAGCCGCGTCTCTACTCAGAATTCCACTGTCACGAATCTCGCTGGGCTCTGTCCCACATTCATCAATGTCCTGGATACACAATCTTCCCGCCAACAATGGTCGCGACTACTTTTCCCGTCAGCGGCCAGCCATCGAAGGGTGTGTTTCTCGATTTCGAGCGGGACTTGGCGGCGTCGAAAGTCCATTTCTTTTTTGGATCGAATACGGTGACGTCGGCGAACGCGCCGCGGACCAGGGAGCCGCGGCCGCGAAGATCGAAACAGCGAGCCGGACCGGCGGTGAAGAGTTCCACGATGCGGGCAAGCGGGATGCGCTTCCCGCGATGCAGCCGGGAGATCGCCAGCGCCAGCGCGGTTTCCAGCCCGGTGATGCCGAATGCCGCGCGCTCGAATTCCATCTCTTTTTCGTGGGCGGAATGGGGAGCGTGATCGGTGGCGATGGCGTCCACCGTGCCGTCGGCGAGCGCGGCCAGGATGGCTTCGCGATCGGAGGCCGAGCGCAGCGGGGGATTCATCTTGTAATTGCTGTCATAGTCACGCATATCCTCGTCGGTCAGCGTGAAATGATGCGGCGTCACTTCGAAGGTGACCCGCGCTTTCGCGCGCTTGCCCCGGCGCACACTCTTGAGCGCTTCCGAGGTGGAAAGATGCGCGACGTGCAGGCGGGCGTTGGGGATTTGCGTCGCGAGCTGCACGTCACGCTCGACGATCGAAGCTTCGGCAGCCGCGGTCATGCCGCGCAATCCGAGACGGAACGAACGCGCGCCCGCGTGCATCGAACAATTCTCGGTCATCCGAGTATCTTCGGCATGTTGCACGACGGGAAAATTCAGCTCCCCGGCCAGGACCAGCGCCTCGCGCATAATGCTGTCATCGAGGATGGGCTTGCCGTCGTCGGAGACCGCGATGGCTCCCGCGGTCTGTAGCGCGCGGAAGTCGGTGAGCGTTGCACCCTTGCTCGATCGGGTCGCGGCAGCGATGGCAAACACATTGACGACCGCGCCGCGCTCGGGCTGACGAAGCCACTCGATCCACTCGACCGAATCGACGACCGGAACTGTGTTGGGCATGGTGCAGACGGAAGTAAACCCGCCCGCAGCCGCAGCGGCCGTGCCCGTCGCTATCGTTTCTTTGTGCGCCTGGCCGGGCTCGCGCAGGTGCGCGTGCAGATCGATGAAGCCGGGCGCAACGATGAGTCCGCGGGCGTCGAACTTCTCGTCGGCATTCGCCTTGATCTTGTTGGGAGGAGCCACTTCGGCAACGCGGCCATCTTTCAGCAGCACATCCATGGGCGCATCGATGCGAGCCGCCGGGTCGATGAGGTGGCCGCCCTTGATCAGCAGACTACTTGCGGAGCGTGAAGTCACGTCAATCCTTAGTCTTCAAAAACATTTTTTCACCACAGAGTCACAGAAAAACGAAGTCAAAAATCAGAAGTCAAATTGAAGAAGTCACAACAATGTCACGTGAACGCACAGAGCGTGCATAATCACGCGATTTCCCAGCTCTCGGTCCGCACTTCTGCAATTTGACTTCTGACTTTTGCCTTTCTCTGTGTCTCTGTGGTGAATCGATTTTCATCGCATCTTCCCCATCGCCCGCGCCAGAATCGCCATGCGCGTGGGCACGCCGTTGCGCACTTCGTCCAGGATGCGCGCCTGGGCACCGTCGGCAACTTCGCTGGTCAACTCCAGGCCGCGAATGATCGGGCCGGGATGCATCACGATGGCATCCTTCTTCGCCATCTTCAACCGGGCCGGTGTCATCTGGTAGCGCGCGATGTATTCCGCTAGATCGATTTTCAGGCCGGAAAGGCGCTCGGTCTGCACGCGCAGCAGCATGACCACATCGGTGCCGCGCAGGGCGTCTTCAATGTGGCGGGTGACGCGCACGCCGGGTGCGAGCGTCGCCGCAATGTCGGGCACCAGTTCCGGAGGACCGCAAAGAATAATCTTCACACCAAATTTACTTAACAGGTGGCACGCCGACCGCGCCACACGGCTGTGAAAGATGTCGCCGACAATCGCGACCTGCAGACCTTTGAATGTTTTCTTATTGCGCAGAATGGTGTAAGCATCGAGCAACGCCTGCGAGGGATGCTCGTGCAGTCCATCGCCGGCGTTAATGACGGGCACGTCGAGGTGCTGCGCCATCACGTAGGGCGCGCCGGCGTTGGGATGGCGGATGACGATGATGTCGGCGCCGACGGCGCGCACCGTGTACCCGGTATCGAGCAGCGATTCGCCCTTCTCAATACTCGAACCAATCGCCTGGATGAGAACCGTGTGTGCGCCCAGCGACTTGGCCGCGACTTCAAACGAACTCCGCGTCCTGGTGGAGGCCTCGTAGAAAAGCAAAAAGACGCGCTTGCCCTTGAGCAAGGGCCGCGGCTTGTCCGGATTCATACGCCGGGCAAATTTCAAAAGTCTCAGGATCTCGGCTGCTTCCAAGTGCTCAATACCGAGCAGGGAACCGCGCGCTGGATTCATAGTCAATTTGTGATTTCCAATTTGTAATTTGTGATTTAAGGACCGCGCAATGAGCTTTTCAATTACAAATTACAAATCACAAACCGCAAATTACAAATTGGCCTGCTGCTTTTCCATGAGCAGGACTTTCTCCGCGTCATCGACCTCGCGAAGTTTGACCTCGATAATCTCATTTCCCGTGGTCTGCACGGTTCGCCCAATGAAAGCGGCCTCAATCGGCAACTCGCGATGGCCGCGATCGATCAGTACGCACAGCTGCAAGCGTTTGGGCCGGCCCGAGTGGAAGAGCGCGTCCATGGCGGCGCGAGTGGTGCGGCCGGTATAAAGCACGTCGTCCACCAGCACCACTGACTTGTCGGTGATGGGAATTTCCAACTCGCTTTTCTGCACCACCGGCTTGGTGTCGAGGGTGGAAAGATCGTCGCGATAGAGGGTAATGTCGAGCGTGCCGAGCGGTACCGGCTTCTTTTCGATGCGCTGGATGATCTTCGCCAGTCGCTCCGCCAGCGGTACTCCCCGGCGGCGGATGCCGACCAGGGCCAGATCTTCGACGCCATTGTTCTTCTCGAGAATCTCATGCGCCAGGCGGATCAAGGTGCGCTCCACCTCGGAGGCAGACATCAGCTGTGCTTTCTGACGGAGGGTAACGGGACTGCCTGAAGTCCGTGTATTCATAAACGCTGCATCATACGCGTGCGGAAAGATGAGAGCAAGGGCGGGCCTGAAACCCGCGCCGATTGCGACTGAAACTACACGCGGGTATTGCGGGACCGCTGCAGCAGCGAGGCCAGCGCACCGCCCACGGAGGCGAGCACCACGGTAAGAATCATTCCGAAAAAGAAGGTGATCGCCAGCCCCGACGGAGTAAACAAGTTGTGGATGCCGGCTTGTATGTCAGGATCCGCCACGTTGACTCCGAACTTCTGAGCGATTTTCAGAATGCTATCGGTGTATTCCTGCCCAGCATGAAAAACAAAAATGCGGATTGTGATCAACAGAGCGTTGATGGCGAAGGCTACGACTCCCGCTGCTCCTCCCAGACGCGACCCGAGAGCGGCGGGAAGCGCCAACCCATTTTCGCGGCGGTAGAAATAGACGGCCAGCGCCCCGGTTAGCACGATGCCGAGCAGTGGGATCATCCCGATGAAAACGCCGAGCACCCCGGCCTTGAGCGCGGCACGAACCGCAACGCTCTTGTCCATCGTGCTTCCGAACGCGGCTTGCCGTGCCGGAGACGACGCAAACCTCGTCTCTACAGGAATCTCTGGAGAAAGCTCGTCCTGCGCGGGATTCAAACCCGTGGCAATTTCAGCGTCCGGAGTCGCAACTTGCACGTGGATTTGAGGAGCGCGGCATTGCGGACAGAACGGCCGGCCGTCTTCGACCGTGGTCCCACATTGTTGGCAAGCGTGCTCCACATCTTTGAAGCTAGCGCACAACGAACCCGGAGAGCAAGGCAAGACCATTGAATCATTGCGAGATTGAGTCATTGAGTCATTTGATCGTCTCTCCTTGCCCGATCACCCAATGATCCGACGGTTCAATGGTTCAATGACTCAATCTCTCAATGACTCAATCTCTCAATCTCTCAATGATTCAATGTCTCAATCAGATCGTATCGTCCTTGCCGGTGTGCATGCGCACATAAACCAAGGCAAAGCGGGTTCCCGGGCGGTTGGGCTTAACGGCGACAAGGTGCTGGTTCCCCTCGGTTCCAACCTTCAACTCCACCGAGTCTCCGCTGCCGTTGTTCCCGCACGAGACGGGCTTGGCGCTTTCCTCCTCACCGGGTGAGCTTTCGACGTGACCGCCGCTCCAGGCGCCCTTGCACTGAATGGGCTTGCCATATTTCTGCAGCTCTTTGTCGTAGTAGGCGATGACTTTCTCGGAAGCGTCGTCGGAGAGAAACTCGGCGGCCACCACTTTCAACGAGAATCCCGGAATCGAAAGGTTCACGTTGGCGCTCTTCTGGTTGTCGCTGTCGTCTTTGGGGGCGGGCTTGGCGCCGGGATAGAGCGTCAGGCCAGCGTCGCGGATATCGGCTCGCTCGCTGACGTGCAGATCTCCCATGGGAGACTTGATGTCAACGTGCTTCTCGCCATCCTTGTCACTTTTGTTCGCATTGATGCTACAGGCGGGAAGAATGCAGAGAGCGGCAAACAACGCGCCCAGAGACAGGTTGGCGATCAGTTTACGGCTGAACGTCTTTTGGTCGAATCGATTACGGTTGAACACGGAAGGAACCTCCTGAGCTGGGTTGAGCCGAGATTGGCCGGGCGGTGCGTTCGAGACCCATGCCTCGGGATGCGATGCCCGGAATCGAAACCGGCAAATGACCGCCGATCGGGATCTCGCCGAAGATCGCCTTCACGGCCGCTGTTTCCGACACGCTGGCATTGGAGAACGCGCACACATAATTCTGGATCGCGGGAAAATCCTGCACCACATACGGATTGCCCATGGCGAGTGCGACCGTGCGATCGGCGGCGCGCTCGAGAATCGCGGTGAGCAAAGAACCAGTGGCGCCGTCCATGGCAACCGTATTCGTCAACCCTCCGCCGGCGGCACGCATGGCCTTACCCGCGACCGGAACTACATACAGCGCGGCGATCACATGCTCCGCCGCTTCCACCGCTTCGACCACGGCAGGCTTCATGCCGGCGGCCGAGCGGGCATCGACGTAGATCACGCGGGCGTCAGGCACACGGGCTAGAATTTGGCGTTCGAGCATACGTCCGGAGTCGGTGCGCAGGTCGTCGGAAAAAATCACCACGACGAGACGGTTGCTCACCTCTGTCAACGGTTGATACGGAAGCGCGGCCTCCGGAGTTCCAAAAGACTGCAGCGGGATCACTTTACCGTTGTCGCGGACGAGCGTGATGGCTTCGTCGGCCATGCGCTGGCCGGCGGCCACATTTTCCGGCTTCGCAACCTGGCTGGAGAGTTGTGCCAGGTCCGCCAGCCGCGCCTTGTTCAGACCGAGAGATGCCTTGAGTTCCAGGATCTTGCGCACCGATTGATCGAGTTGCGGGCGGTCGATTTCTCCGCTGCGCACGGCTTGCAGCACCGCGCGGTAACTGGCGTCGAGATCGGCGGGAATGATCAGCATGTCATTGCCGGCCTGGAAGGATTCGACCGCGGCCCGGCCGATATCCTTCGCGTACAGGCGCGTCAGCCCTGCCATGTCGAGGGCGTCGGTCACAACGATCCCTTTGAACCCCATTTCTTCTTTGAGCAGTCCGCTCACCACCGGCTTGGAAGTTGTGGCGACGCGGTTGGGCTCGGCGTCGAGAGCGGGAACGGTTACGTGCGCGACCATCACCGCATCCACTCCGGCCTCGATTGCGCGCCGGAACGGCGGCAACTCAACCGCATCGAGCCGTGCGCGGTCGCCGGTGACTTGCGCGAGGCCAAGATGAGAATCGGCGGCGGTGTCGCCGTGTCCGGGAAAGTGTTTTGCCGTGACCAGCATTCCGCCTTCGTGAGCGCCCCGGATGTACGCCGCCACGAAATCGCCGACTTGCTTCGGGTCTTCTCCGAAAGAGCGTGTGTTGATGATGGGATTCGCAGGATTGGAATTCACGTCGGCATCGGGAAAGAAATTCCAATGCACTCCGATCGCCCTCGCTTCCAGAGCGGTGATGCGTCCAAAGGCCTCCGCATTTTCCGTTTTGCCGGCCGCTCCAAACGCCATCGCGTGGGGAAAAACGGTGGTGCCATTCAGACGCATGGATACGCCACGCTCGAAATCCGCTGAGACTATGAGGGGCAGCTTCGACGAGCGTTGCAGCCGGTTGAGCAACTCGGCGGCAACCTCGGGCTGGCTCTTGAGCAGGACAGGGCCATCCACTGGAACGCTCATGACCACTGATCCGACGCGATATTTGCGGATGTTGTCGCGCAGCTGCACAAAGATGGGGTCGGCGTCATTCAGGAATTGCACTCTTACCCAGATCGCGAAGAGTTGGCCTACTTTGTCTTCCGGCGACATCTTGCGCAACGTCTTGTCGGCCCACTTCCGGCCGGCTTTGTCGAGATGGATGGGGCCGGGCGGCAGAAAACGGCCTTTACTTTTGTCTTTCGCAAAGCAGAGCGTCGCGGCTAGCAGGAGCGCGATCAGCGGCAAACGGCGGAACATGCAATTGACAATAGCATGCTCGTGTGGGGACGGGCGCCATCGCCCGTCCACGCCGGGCGGGGACGCCCGGCGTTCCACTAGCGCACGACCTTTCTCAAATTTCCCGTTCGACAGTTGCGATGCTCTCCCTCTGGATAGCTGGCTCGTCGCCAAACCCGGCCAGCCAATGTACATCCGGCTCTCGCCGGAACCACGTGATCTGGCGCTTGGCATAATTACGATGTGCCTGCTGCGCCGCAGCGAGCGCCGACTCCCGATCCAGTTCGCCGCGCAAGAACTGCACCGCCTGCTTGTATCCGAGCGACGCCAGCGGGCGGGCTTGGTCGCCATACTTTTTGAGAAGCCTTTCGGTTTCGGCGATCAGTCCTCCGACGATCAGTCCTCCAGCGATCAGTCCTCCAGCAGGCCGTCCTTGGTTAAACATGTTTGCGGCCCGCTGGTTGATGCGGGCATAGAGAGCCTCGCGCTCGGGATTGAGTCCTAGACGCAGGATGCGAAAGCCGCGCAGCGGTTCGCGTCCCTGTTGCCAAAGTTCGGTCATAGTTCGACGAGAAGTCCGGCGAGAGGGCGGGCTCGACGCCAGACACACCTCGATCGCCCGGATCACCTTGGGAACGTCATGGGGGTGAATACGGCGCGCTGCCGAAGCGTCGAGCCGGCGCAGGATGCGATGCAAGTGCTCGGTCCCATATTTCTCCGCGCGGCCACGCAGTCTGTCGCGCAGTTCTTCAGACCTCTGTGGACCGGGAAAGAGTCCTTCGACCAAAGCGCGGAGATAGAGTCCGGTCCCTCCGCTGACAATCGGCAAGCGCTTGCGCTTCTCGATCTCGCCCAGGACTTGCCGCCCCAGGCGGGCATACTCTCCCGCGCTGACATCGGCGAGCGGATCGACGCAATCCACCAGGTGATGCGGAATTTCCGCGCGCTCCGCCGCGGTGGGCTTGGCCGTGCCGATTTCGAACTCGCGGTACATCGCCACCGAATCGCAGTTGACGATCTCACTTGGGAAGCGGCGGGCAATCGCGAGCGATAACGCGGTCTTCCCGCTGGCCGTCGGTCCTAACACGACCACCAGCAGCGGTTCGCGATCGGGCAACTTCAGCGCACGCTCCAAGGAATGTACCGCCAGTAGTGGATGAGGGTGAGAATGAGCAGAAGCACCGCCATGAGAAGCAATCCGGTGGCTTCGGCGGCGTAGATGGAGTGGTGGTGCTGATGCTTGTCTTCCTGATGCTCGCTGTCGGCTGCCGGCTTCGGCGGAACGGAGGCGTTCACGCGGTTATTGTAGCCTTTTCGGTCGTTGGTCGTTAGTCGTTAGTCGTTGGTCGTTCGCGATGAATGTTCGCGACCGAGGTTTGCTAACGACCATCGACTAACGGCTAACGACCGCCTCGCGGTACACTACGGGCGCGCGAGATGTCGATGCCTCCGTCCAACTCTCCCTCCAACCGCGAGGCCACGCTTCTGCGATTTGGCGTTTTTGAAGCGGACTTGGCCGCCGGAGAGCTGCGCAAGAACGGGGCTCGCATCCGGCTTCAGGAACAACCGTTTCAAGTCCTCGCCGCGCTGTTGCAACATGCCGGGCAAGTGGTCACGCGCGACCATCTGCGCGAAACAATCTGGCCGGCCGATACCTTCGTCGATTTCGATCACAGCCTGAATACCTCGGTGAACAAGATTCGCGAGGCGCTGGGCGATTCCGCCTCGAGCCCACGCTTCGTCGAAACCCTGGCCCGCCGTGGATACCGCTTTATCGCGCCGGTCGACGGCGGCGCAGCAGAATCCGCGGCGGCGCAGAACCAGGGTACGCGGGCAGGAGTGCCCGCGGCACACGAACTGCATCCCGAACTGCATGTGCCCTTTCCCCGGCGTGGATTGGTGCGCGCACTTTTCGCGCTCCTTCAGACGATGTATCTCATCTTTTACGTGAGCGGGCTCGCACACCTGCGCGCTGCAGAGAGGGTTGCGAGCGGCTTTCTTCCAGGCTGGAAGGCTCTCGTCATTGTGGGCGCGGTGTTGGTGACGGGAGCGGTTGGAATCCCGCTGCGCTTCTATCTGCTGTCCGCGGTGGGCTTCGATTACCGCAAGCTGGGCGGGACATTCGTCCGGCTCTTCCCGTTTGTGCTGGCGCTGGATCAACTCTGGGCCGTCGCGCCGTTTCTACTGCTGCCGCAGATTGGAGTGGGCCTGGCGTTCGCCGCGACTGCCGCTTTGCTGTATGTGCCTTTCTCGGAGAGAACTCTGGTCCGATTGGCTTATCCTATGGAACCTGCGAAACAACCTACCTAACACTAGTTACTCGCTAAAGCGATGCCCTGATGCAAAGGGCTCGCTACTGGGCTCCCGCTTTCAGATAGAACTCGGCCAGTTCCATATCGGCGGGCGTGGTTATTTTTATATTGCGCGGCGAGCCCATCACGACTACCACGGGCAGGCCGGCGCGCTCGATCAGGGAAGCCTCATCGGTGCCGACGAAGCCGTCGATGGCGGCGTCCGCGAAAGCTTTCTTCAGAATGTCGTAGCGAAAGCCCTGCGGGGTTTGCGCCATCACCACGCTGGCGCGCGGGATGGTGGCTTTGATGAGCGCGCCCTCGGCGGTTCGTTCCACCTGTTTCACGGTGTCCAGGGCGGGCAAGCCCGCGATGGCGGCTCCATGTTCACGCGCGGCTTCGATCACATGGGCGATGATCTCGGGCGTAACCAGCGGGCGAACGGCGTCGTGTACCAACACGATATCTTCGGGATCGGCCGCGGTGTGGGCGAGAGCGCTGGCAACCGAGTCCTGGCGATGCTCGCCGCCTTCGACCATCTGCAGGCGCTTGGTCAGAATTTCCGGGTACTGCTTTTCGACCTGGGTGCGAAAGCCGGCAATTTCGTCCTGGCGCAACGCGACGATGATTTCGTAGACGGCGGGAGTGGCGGCAAACTTCCGCAGGGTGTGGACAAGAATCGGCACGCCGCCCAGCTCTTTGAACTGTTTGCTGGGCGCTTTCTTTCTGGACTTGGCGGCCGAGGGTGGCGCCATGCGGGTGCCCAGTCCGGCGGCGGGAATAATGACAAACACCTTCATAGGGGCGATCAGTATAGTACAGGACTCAGATTTCTTCCCGTAGAGACGCGGCTTGCCGCGTCTCCCTGTCGCGGAGTGAGACGGGGCAAGCCCCGTCTCTACAGATAAAGGGATGCCGGATACAAAACTAGTCGACGGCCCGGTCGGTGACTGCCGAGGCGGGCTTTTTGGCAGCCGGGTCGAAGGGTGGTCCGTTGGTTGCCGCCGCCGGAGTCGCGACTGCCGGAAGTGGCGCTGGTGCTTTGGCTTCGTGGCGGCCTAGCCCGCGCTCATCCCACTTGCCAAAGATCATCTTGCCGGCGGTGGTCTGCAGGACCGAGGTCACCGAGATGTCGATGGTCTTGCCAATCATCTTACGGGCGTTATCGACGACCACCATGGTCCCGTCATCGAGATAGGCGACTCCCTGGTTGTACTCTTTCCCCTCCTTCAGGATGAATACGCGCATCACTTCGCCGGGCAGCACGATGGGCTTGAGCGAGTTGGCCAGTTCGTTGATGTTGAGCACGGCCACGCCCTGCAGTTGGGCAACTTTGTTGAGGTTGAAGTCGTTGGTGATGATCTTGCCTTCGTAGACCTTGGCCAGTTCGATGAGCTTCATATCGACTTCGCGGACGGTGGGGAAGTCGTCTTCGACGATCTGGATTTGGACCGTGGCAGTTTTCTGGAGACGCTGCAGGATATCGAGGCCGCGGCGTCCGCGATTGCGTTTGAGCGAATCGGCGGAATCGGCCACCAGTTGCAGTTCGCGGAGCACGAACTGCGGAATCACAATCAGGCCGTCGAGGAAACCCGTCTCGGCGATGTCGGCGATCCGGCCGTCAATAATGACGCTGGTGTCGAGAATCTTGAAGCTCTTCTTGCCCGATTTTTCGCCGCCGAAGACGCCGCCGAGCGCCGCCAGATTGAGCAGGTCGCCCTTGTTGGCGCCCACTACCAATCCCACGTAGGCCATGATGAGCATGACCATGATCTGCAGGAAACTCTGAGTGGCGCCGGGCGGAACGCTGTTGCGAATGACGAGGGCGAAAAGATATGCGCCAACGATGCCGAGCACGCTGCCGATCGCGGCTCCAATCAGGCGCTTCAGGCTCATCACACGCAGCCTCCACTCGAACAGGACGATGGCGGCGCCGATCAACAGACCGACGACGGCAGCAGCAGGCCTTGAGGGCAGGTTAAACGGATTGATGAGAGAGCAGATGACACCGACGATGAGGATAAAAAGAAGGCGTACGAATACGACGTCCACGAGTAATACCTCTCTCGGGGAGGCACCGCTCGAGCGGTTCCCACCCGCGCCGGTTGTCCAAGGCGAATGATAACTAAGGGTCCCGGAGCCAGCGTTCTATTCACGGAGCGATATGAATAATGAGAAGGCGCCCCGTGCCCGGTTCGTCGCCGGGTTACGGCTAAAGTATCGGGAGCAGTATATACCGGGTCGGGAAGGGGAACCAGTCCTCGGGAGGCTGCGCACTGCCGGTCGCTGCGCGCCGTTTGCTGGTGCATAGGGAACTGCCGGTACGTTAGACTGTTGAGTTTATCTGGAGACATCCCTGTATGAACTGGCCGGGACGAGTCGTCCTGCTCATTGCCATCTTCGTTTCGTTGTATCTGTTCTGGCGGAAGTTTGGCGCGGCGGTGCGTATCATCCTGGCCTCGAAGCCGGACGCCGACTTTCAACTGCGGCCGATTGGCCCGCGCGTCCGCAAAGTGCTCTGGGAGGTGGCCGCGCAGGGACTGGTGATTGCTCAGAGGCCGCTGCCCGGCCTGGCTCATGCCTTTGTATTCTGGGGCTTTTGCGTTTTCGCTCTGGTGACGCTCAACCACTTCGCCGAAGGATTCGGGCTGGGCTTCCTGTCCGATGGCGGGTTCTCGCGGTTTTACTTCCTGTTTGCCGGCGTGTTCGCGTTGGCCGTGGCCATCTCGATCGCGGGGCTGGCCTTCCGCCGGTTCGTCGTCCGGCCGAAATGGCTCGAGCCGCTGTCTCCGGAATCCGGGCTAATCGCATTTCTGATTTTCGCTTTGATGATTACCTACCTTCTTGCCCGGTTCTGGGTTCCGGAGGGCTCGGCGGCGGGCTGGGCGGTGTGGTGGGCGCACACGCTGCTGCTCCTGTCTTTTCTGCCGCTGATTCCCGGCACCAAGCACATGCATCTCGTGCTCAGCCCTTTGACGGTGTTTCTGGAGCGCGACGGCTTCAGCCGCATCCCGCCGCTGGTGGGCGACGAGGATTTCGGCCTCGATACCGGGAAAGATCTGACCCGGATCGCCAGCTTGCAGGCCTACACCTGCGTCGAGTGCGGCCGCTGCACCGAACATTGTCCGGCCAACAACACGGGAAAGATTCTGAATCCCAAAGAAATCATTTTGGGCACAAGGCATTACCTGAAGGAGTTCGGGCCGAAGAGCGGCGAACTGCTGCTGGGCAAGCACCTTTCCATGGAGGCGGCATTCCAGTGCACCACCTGCGGGGCTTGCGAGTTCCAGTGTCCGGTGGGCATCCAGCACCTGCCTTTGATCGTGGGGTTGCGGCGCGGCGCGGTCAATACCGGCAAGTGGGACAACAGTCACGGGGGCGATCTGTTCAATACGCTCGAGCGGCAGGGCAATGCGCTGGGGTTCCCGCCCTCGGAACGCGAAAAATTCATCGCGAAGAACAGCCTGCCGTATTTTGACGGAACCCAGGAATACTGCCTGTGGATGGGATGCCTGGGATCGTATGACCCGAATGGCCGGAAGATTCTGTTGGCGCTGGTCGAGGTGCTCGGGTATCTGAAAATCAGTTTCGGAGTTCTGCGGCAGGAGAAGTGCAACGGCGATCCCGCGCGGCGACTGGGCAACGATTATCTGTTCGGCGAACTGGCCCAGGGGAATTTGGAGCAGATACGCGAGGCGGGAGTGAAGAAGATGGTTTCGATCTGCCCGCACTGTGTGCGGACCATGGGCGTGGATTGGAAGGAGCACGGCGGCAGCGTCCGGATCGAGCACCACACGGAATTGCTGGCCCGCTACCTTGACAAACTCCCACTCGACGCCTCGGCGCAGAAGAGCATGGTGTATCACGACGCCTGCTACTTGGGCCGATATCGCGGCGTCTATGACGAGCCACGGGAGGTGATGGCACGTTTCGGACAGGTGGTGGATCCGCCGCGGGCGCGCGAACGCGGCTTCTGCTGCGGCGGCGGAGGCGGCTTGATGTTTCTGGGAGAAGAGTCGGGCAAGCGCGTCAATCTGGAGCGGGCGCAGGAATTGGTGGCGACGGGCGCGAGCGTGGTGGCCGCGGCTTGCCCGTTCTGCAACTCGATGCTGCGCGACGGATTGGCGGCGGCCACGACCGATCCGCCGGAGTTGCTTGACGTGGCTCAGATCGCGGCGGCAGCTATCGCGAAGACCAGCCCGCAAAAGACAGCCGGCGGGAACTAGGCGGTGTACCGTTAATTCGCGACGTTAGTTTCCCTTGTCATCCTGAGCGCAGCGAAGGACCTGTTTTCTTCTCGGGCGATGGAAAGCAGGTCCTTCGCTTCGCTCAGGATGACAATACCCTTTGGAATGGGTGAGGAACAGAATCGTGGTCATAGAGACATATGTTGCCTGATCCTGGGTCGCAGTTGCTCATTCATGATCGCGCCTCACGTACTTCACCGCGACAAAGATCGCCGCGCAGATTACGAAATCCAGCAGCAGTCCCAGGTCTTCCTTGAACAGCGCGTGCCGCGCCACGCGGGACAGGTGTGGCATCAGCAGGAAGTAGATCGCATTGCCTGCGAGCACGGCCAGGAGCGCGTCGAGAAAATTCCTCATTGTCGTTTACCGTAGGACCACGGGTGAAACTTCAATCTCCCGCCGCAGCGCCTGAAGGCGCTTCATAACGTGCTTGCGGCATCGCTAAAGCGATACCCTAATACGAAACCGGAGTGATACGAAACCGGAGTCTTTCCGCAGCCTGTAAAGGCGTGCCCTGATACAAAGCGCGATTTCAGCACAGGCATGCTAAGCATGCTGTCATTCGCGGTCAAGGCGTTTCGCCAATGACAAAGTTGCGCTTAGGATGACACAATTGAAATGCATACCGCTCATAGCTGAGTGCCGATCGCTGAAAAATGGCCACGACCACCAATCAAGATTATTACGGCGTTCTCGGCGTAAAGAAGTCCGCCTCCACCGACGACATCCGCAAAGCGTTCCGCAAACTTGCGCGCAAGTACCATCCTGACGTCAATCCCGGCGATAAAGGTGCCGAAGAGAAGTTTAAGACTCTTTCCGAGGCCAACGACGTCCTCAGCGATCCCAAGAAGCGGAAGATTTACGACCAGCTCGGCTTCTACTCCGACAACATCGATCCGGCGACGGCGGAGGCTTACGCCCGCGGCGGCGGACAGCCTGGGGCCGGCCCCGGCGACTTTGGCGGAGGCTTCCCCGGAGGCTACCGCCCCGGCGGACCCAGCAATGTCGATTTCGGGGGCTTCGATTTTTCCGATCTGTTCGAAGGCGCCCGCGCCGGCGGCCGGAGGACTTCAAGCGGCGGGTTCCGCGATGTCTTCTCCAGCATCTTCAGTGGCGGCGGGCGTGGCGAGGCAGCCGAGGCCGGCCCGGAGCCGGGCAGCGATCTGGAGTACCAGGTCAACGTGCCCTTCTGGACGGCGATCCGCGGCGGCGTCATGAAGCTCAATATCGCCCGGCGCGACGTCTGCGGAAACTGCCGCGGCAATGGCTTCATCGAGGCTCCGGGGCAATGTCCGCAGTGCCATGGCAAGGGCACGATCGAGCAGACGGGCGGACGCATGAAGTTCAACGTCACCTGTCCACGATGCCATGGGACGGGCAAGAACATTTCGACCTGCCCCGTGTGCCATGGCGAAGGCAGCGTCGAGCGCACCGATCCGCTCGAGATCCGCATCAAGGCCGGAACCCGCGACGGGCAGCGCATTCGCATCGCGGGCAAAGGCAATGCCGGGCTGCGGGGAGGCGGAGTCGGCGATCTCTACGTGATTATCCGCATCGGCGAGCACCCGCTTTTTCGGCGCGAGGGCGACGACATCCAAATCATGGTGCCGGTGACGGCGGTCGAAGCGGCTTTGGGATCGAAAATCGAGGTGCCCACCATCGACGGCCGCAGCATGTTGAAGATTCCGCCTGGGACGCAGTCTGGACAGAAGCTGCGGCTGCGGGAGAAGGGTGTGCCTTCGGCTACCAAAGACGGCGTGCGCGGAGACGAAATCATCGAGGTGAAAATCACCGTACCCATGCCGCGCGACGAAAGGACCAAGGAACTGCTGCGGGAGTTGGCCACACTGAATCCCGAGGATCCGCGGGCGGAGTTGTGGGGGAAGGTCTAGCCGCCCCGCCCATGGCAGCACCGTGTTCGCTTACTTCTGGAGAGGTACTCCCACATTTCTCGGATCGTCCGCCGGGTTCACGTAGTTAAATTGCAGCGGCGACATGCCGTGGACCTGCACCACGACCTCTCCGGACGCCATCGCGTAGTGGTGCATGTCAGGATCAAGGTAGGCGAAGCTGCCCGCGGGGAAAGTCATCATTTTCGCCTCGTCGAACTTATCCCCCATGCCGACTTTGAAGTTGCCGGAAATCACCGTCACATTTTCCCGCTTGGGGTGCCAATGTGGAGCGATCTTGTATCCGTCCGGCATCTTGAGGCGGATCGTGAAGTCGCCTGAACTCGCAGTTGGATCCCCCTCGATTACGGCTACCTGCGCACCCGAAGCAATGAAAGGCGGCGGTGGTCCGTACATCATCTGGTCGGGCGTGAACGCATTCTGATGTGAGCCCGGCTGAGCGAGCAGCACGCCCGCGCAGACACACAGAACCCCAAGCACAGTTTTCCTCATCGCTGATTCCTCCAATGTTGATTGAACAGCTGATGCCCCGGGCAGATTTATACACCAAAACGCTGGGGAACGGCGAGGCAATTCTCCCGGTCGGAACCTCTTGGCCGGTCGACGGTTCGACGCCGTTACCTCCGTACCTGTCCTCCTTGACAAAAATTTCCAATATTTCTTAAAAATATTCTTGCATCTGTGGAAATTTGCCGTAATCTCACAATTGCGAACTAACTTCGCCGAAAATGCCCGGGAATCGCTGCCCACCCTGGGAGCCGCGTGACGAAAGTCAAGGGAGACGCGGTGGTGAGAGTGAGTCGCTTGAGGAGGAAGCCATAGAAATTGGCAACAGCCACCCGAACCGCTAACCTCTCGCAGCCTTCGCTCGCCGTCGCTCCCCGGAAAAAGTCTATTCGTCTCACGCTGTGGCCCCTGGTCGCCGCGACCTTCTTTATGGTCTCGGGCGGAACCTATGGGACCGAAGACATTGTGCACGGAGCCGGGTATGGCAAAGCGATTCTCATCCTGCTGCTGACCCCGCTTCTCTGGAGCCTGCCCACCGCGTTCATGATCGGCGAGCTTTCGAGCGCGCTGCCGTTTGAAGGCGGCTACTACGCCTGGGTGCGCCGCGCCATGGGAAATTTCTGGGGATTTCAGGAAGCTTGGCTGTCGCTGGTGGCGTCCATTTTCGATATGGCGATTTATCCCACGCTGTTTGTCGCCTACCTCACCCGCATGTTCCCCTGGTTTCAGGAGAACCATCGCGGAGTGGCCGTCGCGCTGGGCGTGGTGATCGTGTGCGCCGTCCTTAATATTATGGGCGTGAAGGTCGTCTCGACGACTTCGCTTTGGCTGTTCTTCGCCTTGTCCGCGCCGTTCGCGGCCATCTTTGTGCTCGCGCCCTTCAAGATTCACGCGCTGGCAAGCGCAGTGACCAAGCCGACCACCTCGAACGTCGACATTCTCGGCGGGCTGCTCATCTGCATGTGGAACTACATGGGATGGGACAACGCCTCGACCATCGCCACCGAAGTCGAGCGTCCGCAGCGCACCTATCCCCGCGCCATGTTGTGGGCGGTGGTCATCGTCTGCATTACCTATGTTCTTCCGTTTGCCGCCATGTGGATCACCGGCCTTCCGGCCAGCGCCTGGGAAACCGGCGCCTGGGCCGACGTTGCCCAGCTAATGGGCGGGCCGGTGCTTCGGATCGCGCTGGTGGCGGGCGGTATGATGAGCGGCTTCGGTATGTTCAATGCGCTCGTCATGAGCTACTCGCGGCTGCCGCTGGCGATGGCGCAGGATGGCATGTTGCCGAAAGTCTTTGGCAAGCTGCATAAGAAATCGCGCGCGCCTTGGGTCGCGATCCTGGCGCTGGCGGTGGGCTGGGGCCTGGCTTTGAATCTCGGATTCGAGCGGCTGGTCACGCTCGACATTATGATTTACGGCGCCAGCCTCTCGCTCGAATTCGTCGCGCTGATCTGCCTGCGCATTCGCGAACCGGAATTGAAGCGCCCGTTCCGTGTGCCCGGCGGCCTGTTTGGAGCGATTGCCGTCGGCATTCCTCCAGTTCTGCTGCTGGGATTCGCCATCATTCGCAGCGAAAGCGAAGTTGTGCTTGGCATGAGTTCGCTCGTGTTTGGACTGATCTTGATCGGCGCGGGCGTCGTCGCCTATGCGATCAACCATGCGCTGAAGCCGACAGGCTGGACAACCGCCGCTCCAAAACCGGAGATGGCGGCGTAGCTTTCCACCGATCGACCGTTACTGTAGAGACGGGGCTTGCCCCGTCTCTTTTCTTTTACGGCTGCTTTCAAGAACCCTTTACCACTGGGGGTAAAGGGGGAACACAGGGGATTACGGAAGTGGATTTTCTGCACGGAAATACTTGACGCTGGAGAGGAGCGGCACCAGTATTGCCGTATGTTTGAGACTCTGCCGGTCAGCACGCCCCAAAAGATCGGCATCATCGTATACGGACTGGTGGCTGGTGTGTGCACGGTACTGATCACATCGGCTGCCTTGGGTTTGCTTGGGCTTATGGTTGCGTTGTTTGCTTCATACACGCAATGGATACCCTCCCAGCCATGGCTGCCGCTCATTGGATTAGAGCAAGGATTTCTTCTCGGGATCGTCCTCGGCGCTATCGTCTGCTGGAAGGTGATCAGGCCTAGTCTGCGCGGAACGCCAACTCAATAACGGTTTCATCTTGCCATCCCCCATCCCAAAGTCCCTTTTTCCTCCGCGCTCTCGGCGTCTCGGCGGTAAAACAGTAGGTCGCGCAGTAGAATGATCGAGACGGCAACGACCCGATGACCAAGCGTAAATCCAAGGGCGCGTACATGATCTCGGCGGTCGCCGAGATGTACGACATTCATCCTCAGACCTTGCGCCTCTACGAGCGCGAAGGTCTGTTGAAGCCGAGCCGCACCGAAGGCAACACCCGGCTCTATACCGATGAAGATTTGCAGCGGCTGGAGTTCATCCTGTCGCTGGCGCGCGATCTCGGAGTCAACATCAGCGGCATCGCCATCATTCTGCAAATGCGCGAGCGCATGGAAGAAATGCAGCGCCAGATTCAGGAGTTTGTGCAGTACATCCAGAAAGAAGTTCTGGCGCGGGCCTCGGCGGCTGCCGATCCCTCCAAAGGCGCGATCGTGCCGTTACGCCGCCCGCTGGTTGCTGCCGTGGACGAATCCAGGCGAAAAGACGCTTTGAAGTAGAGCGTGTTTCACAAATCGGTTTTTGGGCAAGGTACGGCTTCACAGCTTGCGGAAAAACTCACGGTTCGTATCAGGGTATGCCTTCAGGCATACCGCAAGTCGATGAAAACGGGTTCGGCTTTAGCCGCTGTAGGCCGACGCGATCCGACTCGAGCAGGTTTTGGGAAGGGCACGGCTTCAGCCGTGCCGTTCAGCACCCGGAAAAATGCGGGCTTTGGCCCCTGAGGGTCGAGCTGACGGAGGCGTGCAATGACGAGCGAAGATCGCAGCGCAAACTGGCCAGCCACAATCGCTTCCCTCGTCGTGGGCGCTGCTTTCCTTGCGCTGTGGTTTTGGCTGCTGCCCTCATGGCTGGGCTTTACCGTCGACCTGTCGGGTGTGGCACGATGGCGCTGGATTGCCGCGGTGCCCTCGGCACTTGGTTTCGCCGTGGCCTTGCGCTGCATCTGGGACTTCGGGCGCACAGGACACGGAACCCCAGCGCCGATCGCTCCGCCGACGAAGCTGGTGGTGGTAGGTTTTTATCGCTACGTGCGGAACCCCATGTACCTTGGGTTCTGCGTCGGCTGGTTGGGATTGTGGGTGATTTTCGGACGGGCGAACCTGGCCGTGATCGCTGGGGTGTGCGCCGCGGTGTTGGGCGTGGTTTTGTTTGTGCTGCTGTACGAGGAGCCGCACCTGCGAAAGACTTTCGACGCCGAGTACGAAGAATACTGTAAGAACGTCCACCGCTGGGTACCGCGGATGCGGGCATGGAACCAGTGAGACCACCCGCATAGCCGCTATTTTTCCCGCTGAAATAGATAGTGGCCGCCTCGGTCTTTTGCCACCTGCTCCGCCACTTTCAAGAACGCTCTGCCCGCGTGCGACAGCGCCGATTCCTGCCGGTAGACCAGGCGCAGCTTGCGGTGAAAACGGAGATCGCGCACCGGAACCCGCACCAGGTCTCCACGGCTGATTTCGTTTTCCACACTGATCTCGGGCACCAGCGCCACCCCATTCCCCATGCACACGAAACGCTTGATGGCTTGCAGCGTGGGCAATTCCACGTCCATGTGCAGCGGGGTCTTATGGTGGCGGAACGATTCGATCACTTTATCGCGATAAGGAGACGCGACAATGTGGGCCACGAACGACTCCGCGCCCAACTGCCGGACGCTGACTTCGCCCGCCGACGCCAGCGGATGGCCCGGAGGAACCACCAAGATCAACTCGTCCAGATACACCACCGCCGAGCGCAACTGCGGCTCCTGTGGATCGTAAGAAAGGACCCCGAGTTCCACATTGTGCTTGAGCACATCGTCGGGAATGTGGCTGCCCAGCGAGCGCCGCACCATGATCTTGATCGTGGGATACAGGCGGCGGAACTCGCCCAGTACCGGCAGCAGGTAGAGCGCGGTAAATTCATTGGCGGCAATGGCCAGTTGGCCCTTCTGCAACTCGCGCATCTCGACCAGCGCCGTCTGCGCGTCCTGCCGCAGGTTGAGCAACTTCTCGGCGTATTCCTGCAAAACCCGTCCGGCGTCGGTGAGCACGCCCTCCCGTGAAGAGCGGTCGAACAGCGGCTCGCCGATCTCCAGCTCAAGTTTGCGGACGCTCTGGCTGACCGCCGATTGCGTGCGAAACAGCTTTTCCGCCGCCCGCGAAAACCGCCGCTCGCGAGCCACGGTGAGGAAGACTTCTAGTTGCGAAAGGTCCATGGGGCAGGTGTCAGGTCTTAGGTCTTAGATCCAGCCTCACTCACGCTGTCATCCTGAGCGTAGCGAAGGACCTGCTGTCTCTCCGCACCGGCACAAAAGCAGGTCCTTCTTTTCGCTCAGGATGACAATTCGAAACTGAGGCCAGTTTATCAATTGCGAATTCTATATAAGCACATCTAATACTATCATTACTTCTAATGTTTCTGTAAATATAATAAACTTTCTTGCGACCCTGTCCGCCGATAAAGTAGAGACGAAATCAATTGGGGGTACACAATCCATGGATCGGCCGCGCATCACCATTTTCGACACCACCCTTCGTGACGGCGAGCAGTCGCCGGGCTGCAGTATGAATGTGTCGGAAAAGCTGCACCTGGCCCAGCAACTCGACCGCCTCGGCGTGGACGTGATCGAGGCCGGATTCCCCATCGCCTCCGATGGCGACTTCGAAGCCGTGCAACGCATCGCCGCCACGGTGCGGCGTCCCATCATCGCCGGTCTGGCCCGCGCCTGTACCGGCGACGTCGACCGGGCATGGCAGGCGTTGCAGGGAGCCGCGCACCCGCGCATCCACGTTTTTCTCGCAACCTCCGACATTCATCTGAAGTACAAGCTGCGCATTTCACGCGAGAAGTGCCTGGAGCTGGCGCGCGAGGCCGTCCGCCACGCTAAGTCGTTGTGCGCGGACGTTGAATTCTCGCCCGAGGACGCCACCCGCACCGACGTCCCGTTTCTCTGCCAGGTGGTCGAAGCGGTGATCGCAGCCGGCGCCACCACCGTCAATATCCCCGATACCGTCGGTTACACCATGCCCGAGGAATACGGCCGCCTCATTCGCACCCTGCGTGAAGAAGTTGCCGGCATCGACAAAGTTACTATTTCCACGCACTGCCACAACGACCTCGGTCTGTCGGTCGCGAACTCGCTCGCGGGAGTGCAGGCCGGGGCGCGCCAGGTGGAGTGCACCATCAACGGCATTGGCGAACGCGCCGGCAATGCATCTCTGGAAGAAATCGTCATGGCCATGCGGGTGCGCCCCGACCGTTATCCGTACCAAACCGCGGTCGCCAGCGAGCAGTTGTATGCGTCGAGCCAGATGTTGGCGGAGATCACCCGCGTTCCCGTGCAGCCCAACAAGGCCATCACCGGGCGCAACGCGTTTGCGCACGAGGCCGGAATTCATCAGGATGGCATGCTCAAGAATCCGCTGACCTACGAAATCATGACGCCGCAATCGGTCGGCGTACCGGATTCGCGGTTGGTGCTGGGCAAGCACTCCGGCCGCCACGCGCTCGCTCTGCGCTGCGAACAACTGGGACACCAGTTCGAGCGCCGCGAACTCGACGAGGTTTATCGCCGGTTTGTAGTTCTCGCCGACCGCATCAAGAAAGTTCAGGACAGCCACTTGCTCGAACTGATTCAGGACGTCAGCAGCGGCGCCGTCAGCCCCAGCGATGTCCCTGGCCAGAACAAGAAGTTTCCGCCCGCAGTGGTCGCTTTGCCTTTTCCGCGCGCCATCTCCGCTGTCGCCGGAGCCAACGCCAATTCCAACTCCAATTCCGACGACGCGCATCCGGCTCAGATATCGAGCAGCGCCGGTCAGGCACAGGCCCGGCCAGGCGCTCCCGCGCCTGCCAACTGGTTCGGCCGGGCGCCGGTCCCCGTCGCCGATCATCACAACGAGCAAGAAGACTACCTTTGGGGGGTGTAACCCTGTGGGGGGTGTAACCCTGCTTCTGTAGAGACGGGGCTTGCCCCGTCTCCCGCCGCCGCACAATGAGACGGGGCAAGCCCCGTCTCTACAAAGAATTAACGGCGCATGAAATTGTCGCTGCACTCAAAACTGGGCTACCGCGGCGGCCTTTCCTCATTTATTCTTTCGGAAACGACTCGAGGATTCCATGCAACTCCGCGTCACTTCCCTCCCCGGCGACGGAATTGGTCCTGAAGTTATCTCCCAAGCCATCTGTGTACTGGAAGAAGTAGCCACCGGCTTTGGCCACGATCTCGAACTCGACGAAAAGGAAATCGGCGGCGTAGCTCTGGCGAAGTTCGGCAATCCCCTGCCAGACTCGACGGTTCAAGCCTGCCTCGCCTCACAAGCCGTGCTGCTCGGGGCCGTCGGAAGTCCCGCCTTCGATCGCAATCCTCGCGAGCTTCGCCCCGAAGCTGGCCTGCTGCGCCTCCGCCAGGAACTGGGAGCGTTCGCCAATCTCCGCCCCGCGGTCTTTTATCCGGCGCTCGCCGCCTGCTCGCCGCTGCGCGAAGAAATCGTGAAAGGAACCGACATTCTCATCGTGCGCGAACTGCTCGGCGGATTGTATTTTGGCCAGCCGCGCTCGATTGACAGTGAAGGCGCGGGCGAACCCGGCGCGCGCCAGGCCGTCAACACCATGAGCTACAGCGAGCCGGAGATCGAGCGCATCGCCCGCGTCGCGTTTCCGCTCGCTCAAACCCGCCGCCGGCGCCTGCTCTCCATCGACAAGTCGAATGTTCTGGAGTGCTCGCGTCTCTGGCGCGAAGTCGTCACTCGCGTCGCGCGCGATTTCCCCGATGTCCAACTCTCCCACATGTACGTGGACTCGGCCGCCATGTCGCTCGTCCTGAGGCCGACGGAGTTCGACGTGATCCTCACCGAAAACATGTTCGGCGACATTCTGTCCGATCAGGCCGGCGGGATCGTGGGATCGCTCGGCCTGCTTGCATCGGCCAGCATCGGAGGCCCGGTCGGCCTCTACGAACCCGTTCACGGATCGGCTCCCGACATCGCGGGCCAGAACGTCGCCAATCCGCTCGGCGCCATCCTCTCGGTCGCCCTGATGCTGCGCCATACGTTTCATCTGCCCAGGGAAGCGGAGTGCGTGGAGGCCGGCGTCATCTCCACGTTGATGGGAGGCTTCCGCACCCGCGATCTGGCGCGCCCCGGCGAGCGCACCGTTTCCACCGAAGAAATGGGAGCGCAGATCGCCGAATTCGTGCACCTGGCCGCAACCCCCAACAATCGAGCCGCCTCGTAATCGATGTTTTCCGGCTTGTAGAGACGGGGCTTGCCCCGTCTGCTTTTGTCCCGCCGACGGGAGACGCGGCAAGCCGCGTCTCTACAGGAAGGTTGATCGCGGAAAACTCTACAACTTCCCCGCCTCCACCGCGCCAGCAGCCGCATACTCCCCGGTTGTCGCATACCACCGGATGCGCAAAACTTCCACGAACATTCGCAGCCCGTCCCGGAAAGGATGCAGCCGCGTGCCCTCGCAGTGCGCCCACACCACCGGAACCTCTTCGACGCGCAGTCCCGCGCGCCTCGCCAGAAACAGAATCTCCGGATCGAATCCCCAGCGTTCAATTTTCTGCAAAGGAAAAATGCGTTGCGCCGCGTCCCGCCGAAACGCTTTGAATCCGCATTGCGTGTCCGCGTAACGCAAGCCGAGAATTGCCCGCAGCACCAGATTGAAGATTCGCCCAAATGCCTGCCGGTACAACGGCTGCCGTTCGGTCTGCAGTTCCGCCCGCAGCCAGCGCGACCCGATGGCGATGTCGGCGCCTTGACCAATCGCGTCGAACAGTTTCCGCGCCTCCGTGATCGGCGAAGAAAGATCGGCATCGGTGAACAGGCAAATGTCGCCGCGCGCATGCAGCATCCCGTTGCGCACGCTGTAACCTTTGCCGCGGTTTCCGGGATTCTCCACCAGCAGAATCTGCGGATGCGCCTGGGCGTATTCCCGCACAAGGTGCGCTGTGTCGTCCGTTGAGCCGTCGTTGACCACCACAATTTCAGCGTCCCAGTCTTGTCCCTGCGTATAGCTGAGCAGCGCATCGAGCGTCGGCCGGAGGCGCATGCTTTCGTTGTAGGCGGGAATGACGACGCTGTAGGTCAAGGGCATTGAGTCAGTGAATCATTAGGCCATTGAGAGATTGAATCATTGAGACATTGAATCATTTATGCGTCGGACCTGGAAGAGGTTTCAATGACTCAATGACTCAATGTCTCAATGACCCAATGGCTCAGGCCACCTGCCGCCGCTTGTCGAGCATGCTGAAGAACTCCGCGACCAACTCCCGATCCCAAAGTCCGTCTTGCGCCTCGGCGCGCATGGTCGCCACAGCCTGCTCGTGGCCGAGCGCCGGCTTGTACGGACGCGCCGTACGCAATGCATCGTAAATATCCACCACCTGCAGAATGCGCGGCAGAAGCGGGATCTCGCCCTCCCGCAGCCCATCCGGATAGCCGCTGCCGTCCGAGTGCTCGTGATGATGCCGGATGATCGGAAGCACCAGCCGCAACGACTTCAGCGGACGGCAAATTGCCTCGCCGGTCGCCGGATGCCGCTTCATGATCTCCCACTCCGCCGGCGTCAGATCGCTCCCCTTTTTCAGGATTTCATCCGGAACCGCGATCTTTCCCAGGTCGTGCAGGTAGCCGCCCCGCCCCAGGGCGACAATGGATTCTCCTTCCAGACCCAGAAAGCGCCCCAGATCCTCGGCATAGCGCGACAACCGCTCACAGTGGCCTTCGGTGTAGGGATCGCGCGCCTCCACGCTCAGCCCCAGCGTGCACAGCACCGAATCGGCCGTCTCCAGTTCGTCGGTGAACTCCTTCAACTTCAGCAACGAATTCACGCGTGCGAACAATTCCTCGGAACTGATCGGCTTGGTCAGAAAATCGTCGGCGCCCGCTTGAATGCCCTTCACACGGTCTTCTTGAGCGCTCAAGCCCGTAATCATTACGATCGGAATCAGCCGCGTCCTGGAATCCTCTTTGAGTTCGCGGCACAATTCGTAGCCGCTCTTGCCGGGCATGATCACGTCGAGCAGGATCAGATCCGGAGCCTCGCGCCGAATTTCCGCCTCCGCCTCCGCCGCGTTATGTACCGCAACCGTTGGATAGCCGCGGCTCGACAGCAACTCCTTCAGCAGCGCCGCGTTCACCACATTGTCTTCAACCACCAGAATCGACTGCTTCCGGCGGCCAGCCAGCAGATCGCCCATCCCCGCATAAGAACCCGATTGCCGAGAAAACTTTGTCTGGCGCTGTCGTGGCGGCATGCTCATCACTTCACCGGCTTATTCAGCCAATGGTATCTGAAAACCATTTTCAATACCACGAACCGCGCAGGAAGGACGAAGGCTACAGGACACTCGGGCGTGTGGGGATGGGCGACCCTTCGACAAGCTCAGGGCAGGCTTCGCCCGTCCGTCCTCGCCAGAAAACCGAACATTTTCCCTGTTCAACCGTCATAGCACCGCCTTCCGCGCCCGTGCCACTCTTCCATTGTGCTGCGAAAACTCTTCTTGATCTCGGTCGCCCTCTGCCTGGCGTGGAGCGAATGCGCGGCCGTCCCAAAACCGCACGTCATCGCTTTTGGAAAATGGATTTCCGCCAAATGGCCCAACGCCACCGGACAGAAGCTGCTCGACCTGAAAGTGCGTCCGTTGTTTGTAGACGCCAGGCTCAAGGAATACACCACCGGAACTCCGCATGAGCTGACCGACCGCCTGTTCGTAGTCCGCCGCGCCTTTCGCCTGAACGATGCGCTGCCCACGGAAACTGCTAATAATGCCGTGCGCTGGCAATGGCAACGCGGAGGCTGGCTGCTCGTCGACCGCCTCACCGGACGAGTCTCCCAACTCAACCTGCCCGAGTTCGATCCCTTCTATTCAACCGCGAGCTGGTATCGCGACTACATCGCCTACTGCGGCGTCTCCGAAGACGGCAAGAAACTCTACGCGGTAGTGGCCCAGGTAGGACGCCGCAAGCCCATCCTGAAAAAAGATGCAGGCGAACCCGGAGGAGCCGACGATCCCGACTCGGAGTGTCCGCCTCCAGTTTGGGAACGCGCCCCCATCCGAGTAACCTTCCAGCCCGACGACGATCAGAAGCTGGTGTTTAACATCCGAAGCCGAGTGGTCGATGTAGTCAACGACGCCGAAGAACCAGAGGAGTAGCCGCGCAGGGTTTCAGCAGATCGAACACGGACGCCTACGCGTAGACCGGAATGGCCACCGACCTCTTCGCCTGCCGCTCCTTGCTCCAGCGTGCGATTTGACGTACGCCCTCGATCGCCGCATCGATTTCCGGCTCCGTGTTGAACGCACCGATCGAGAACCGCACACTTCCGTGGAGCGCGACCGTATTGAGTTGCTGGTGCACGAGCGGGGCGCAGTGCAAACCGGTGCGTGTCGCAACGTTATGGTCGACATCGAGCATGATCCCCACGTTGCCCGGATCGAGTCCTTCGATGTTCATACTGACGGTTGAGAGATGGTTCTTCAGACTGCCGCAGCAATAGAGCTTCACGCCGTCGATGGGCTGCAACCCATCGACGAGCCGCTGCGCGAGCTTCATCTCGCGGGCGTGGGTATTCTCGACGCCGTTCTCGTCGAGCCAATCCTGTCCTGCCCAGAGTGCGGCAATGCCGACCATGTTGGGCGTCCCGAACTCCATCCGCCAGGGGTACTCCTCCAGCTGATACGGATACGCCGAGCGCACACCCGTACCTCCCGCGCGCGTCTGCCGAAGCTCGACATGCTTGCGGACGCACATTCCGCCGATTCCGGTCGTGCCCATGAGCCCCTTGTGACCCGTGAAGGCGAGGACATCGATGTTCATCGCCCGCATGTCGATCGGGATTATGCCGGCAGTCTGGGCCGTATCGATAGCAAAGATGATGTTGTTCTCGCGGCAGATCTTGCCGATTTCTCCGATCGGTTGCACCGTGCCGAGAACGTTGGACCCATGGTTCACGATCACTAGCTTGGTATTCGGGCGGATCGCTTTTCCGATCTCCTCCGGTTCCACGAACCCCTCGCTGTTGAAAGGGACAAAGGTTGACGTCACGCCGCAGTCGCGCACGAGATGATTGATCGGCCGGATCACCGAATTGTGTTCGAGGTTGGTGGTGACGACATGATCACCTTCCCCGAGCACCCCGAAGATGATCAGATTGAGAGCGTCGGTGGCGTTGTATCCGAAGCACAGTCGCTCCGGGCAATCCAGATCGCCGCCGAAGAACTTCGTCATCCGTTTGCGAAGTCTGTCGAGCAGCTCCCCAGCCTCGATCGCGAGATCGAAGCCGCTGCGTCCCGGATTCACGCCGGTCTCGCGATAGAACTTCAGCATGAATTCATAAACGTGTTCTGGCTTGGGCCAGACCGTCGCGGCATTGTCAAGATAGATGAGATGGTTGTCCATGCGCCCGCCTGAGGAAATGCTAGGGCTGGGAGCAGGCCGAAGTACATCCAGAGTGAAAGGAATTCAATGCCTTCAACATGGCAAAATAGCGGAAATAGACCGGAGGGAGTTAACGTTCTTCAGCGAGGCTTCCTGCTTTGGCCGGAGTTCCCTCCGCGGCGCAAAGGCACTTCAGGCCGTTTCTCGCGCGGCTTCACTGGGCCCCAGGTGATGGCCGATGAAAGGATCATGGACGTGGTGGTCGCAACGTAGGGCATCAGCGAGTCGAGGGCGGTCTCCAGGTGATTCATATCGGTCACTGCCACCTTGAGGATGAACGACTCGGAGCCGGTCACGCGATGACACTCCAGTACCTCCGGACGCGACTTCGCCAACTCCACAAAGTGCTGCAGTTTGTCGCCGGCGACGTTCACGCGGACAAAGGCAAGCACGTTGTAGCCGCACGCCATCGGATCGACCTCGGTGCGGTATCCGCGAATGATCCCGGCATCCGCCATGTGGTGAACACGCTCCGCCACCGCTGGCGTGGAAAGTCCAACCCTCCGGCCCAACTCCGCAAACGGAATGCGCGCGTTCTGCTGCAATTCGTAGAGGATGTTCCAGCCAATCTGGTCCAACAAGTGAGCGTTGGTGCGGCTCATAGACTCTCCCATGAAGGCTCTCCCATGTTCAGATTCTTCATTGTTGTATGACGTTCGACGCCGGTCTAGTGCATGCATCACACTGAGAATTGGGACCTGGGAACCGAAAACGGAGATGTCAGTCTCCCACAGCCTCAACCGCCGGTAACTCTTCCGCAGCAGGCCGAGTCGAAATCTTCGCGCTCGTTACCAGCACCACCGAAGCCACGATGATCGCGCTTCCCATCAGAATGTAGCGGTCGATGCGCTCGTGCAGTACCAGCCATCCCAGAAACACCGCGACCACGGGGTTGACGTAGGCGTAAGTAGAAACCTTCGAGGTCGGAACGTGTTGCAACAGCCAGATGTAGGCCGTGTAGCCGATCAGGGAACCGCACACCACCAGATACAGAATCGCGCCCACTCCGCGGAAGGTCCACGCGATGTTGGAAGGTTTTTCGACGAGCAGCGCGAAAAGTAAATTCGCAAGCCCGGCGAAGAACATCTGCCACGCGATGGCGCCGAAGGGGTCGGTCGCCGCGGTCTGCCACCTTTTCGAGAGCACCGATCCGAACGCCCAGCTGAACGATCCGAGTTGCAACGCCAGGGACCACCAAAGTTCGCGATGGCCAAGGGAATTCGAGTGCTGCAGATCAGGCCAGATGAGCACGGCCACTCCGGCGATCCCTATGGCTAGCCCGATCTTGCCGCGCCGCGAGATGTGATGGTCGCCCAGCAGCAGGCTGTCGAGCACCAGAAACCAGAGCGGAGTAACCGCAATCAGCAGCGCCGCCAGGCCGGTGGGAACGATCTGCTCCGCGTAAGCAAGCGTGAGATTGCCCCCCATCAGAAGCAGAATGCCGACAGCCGCAAAATGGCCAAGCTGCCGTACCGAAAAACGAATGCGCCGTCCGCTCAGCGCACAGTAGGCGAGCATCACCAGGCCCGCGGTCGAAAAGCGCGCGCCACACATAACGGCCGGAGGAATCTGCTCCACCGCAATGCCGATGCCGAGATAAGTCGAGCCCCAGAAGACATACACCACCCCGAAGGCAACAATGATCTTCCACTGGCTCGCGGACGCGTTCATTTTCATGAGATGAGATTAGAAGTCCGGAAAATTCAGAATATCAGAATGCGGCGAAGGCGCTGCAAGCTACGCCGCCGACCACATGCCCATTTCGGCGAGGATCTTGCTGGCCGCTTCGGCGCCGGAGCGAACGCAGTCGGGAACCCCGATGCCCTTGTAACCGTTGCCGGCGAGGGCGAGACCGGGGAGTTTCTGGCGGAGCGATTCGATCCGTTGCAAGCGTTCGAGGTGGCCGACCGCATACTGCGCCATGGCCGACTTCCATTTGTAGACGCGCGCGAACAGCGGGTCGGCATTGAGGGTGATGATCTGGCGCAGTTCATTGCGAACGATTGCGAGGATTTCTTCTTCGCTCGATTCGAGGATCCGCTCGTCGCGCGCGCCCCCAAGAAAACAGCGGACGATAGCGCGATTTTCCGGCGCACGGTGAGGAAATTTATTGTGAACGAAGGTGGCGGCGAGCATTCGGTGGCCTGCGCTGCGCGGCACCAGAAATCCGAATCCCGGTGGAAGCGAGCGGCGCACTTTTTCGTCGTAACCGAGCGTGACCGTCACGGAAGAGCTGTACTTGATCTCGCCCAGATCGTGGGACAGATTCTCATCCGCCGCTTGCAGCACGGCCGCAGCGGCATGGGTTGGGGTCGCGATGATCACGGCATCGAAGTGGTCGCTCTGGTATCCGGCGGAGACCATCCAGCCGCTCTCCTGCGGAATCACGGACTGCACGGGCGAAGATGTGTTCAGGGCGTTCGCGTCCAGGCGCGCGACCAGGGCATCGACCATCTGCTGCATGCCGTCTTTGAGCGAAGTGAACAGCGGCCGCGCCGGGACGTTCGCCGCCGCGCCCATCTTCTTACGGGCGGCGAGCATGCCGCGGCCCAGACTGCCGTATTTCGCTTCCATGTCGGCGAAGCGTGCCAACACGGCGCGCACACTCAACTGCGAAGCTTCGCCACCGTAGACACCGGAGAGCAGCGGATCGGCAAGCAGATCGACCATCTCGGCGCCGTAGTGGCGTTCGACCATCTCGGCAACGGTTTCGTCCGCGGAAGCCTGGTTTGACGGATGAACGCGCGGCGGATGGAACCACTCGGCCGCCATGCGCATTTTCGTGCGCCACGAAAAAAGCGGCGAAAACACAGTGGGCAGGATCTTGGTCGGCACCATGAACATGAGCCCATCAGGCATCACCACCAGCTTGCCCCTGGCTACGATGTAGGTCTTGCGCTCGGAGTCGTTCGAGCCGATAAGTTGATCGCCCAACCCAATCTTGCCGCAGAGGTCGGCAGCCCAAGGCTTCTCGGTGAGAAACGAATCGGGTCCAGCTTCGACCAGGCAGCCGTCGACGCGGTCGGTAACGAGGACACCACCCAGGCGCGGACTCGACTCGAACAAAACGTATTCCACGGGTGATCCGGACCGGCGTTTTTCTTCAATGGTGTATGCGGCCGAGAGGCCGGAGATTCCGCCGCCGATGATGGCGATGCGTTTCATGGAAATCAGCTCTTGGCTCTTAGCTCGTGCTGTGCTCTGTTGTAGAGACGCGGCAAGCCGCGTCTCTACACTGCTTCGCTTCTGCGAGTCACTTCAGGCGGCTCCTTACTATCTCCGCCAAGGCTGCGGTTAGTGTCTTCGATCCGTTCAACGACTCGGCTCGCCACAAGCGCATCTCTCCTTTCTCCGCAAACTGTTTGAAGGCGATGTCGATATCGTAAAGCACCTCGACGTGATCGCACAGAAATCCAATGGGATCGAGGAAGACACCGCGATGCCCTTTTGTCTTTAAGTTCCTGATCGTGTCCTCCACCGTTGGACCGATCCATGCGCCGCCCGACATGCCCTGACTCTGGAAGGCGAAAGTCCAGTCGCCGGCTCCGAGGCCTGCTTCGTTCGCTACCAGCTGGGCGGTTTCTTTGGCTTGCCTCTCGTAGGGATCGCCTTCCGTGATCGTGCGCTGCGGCACGCTGTGTGCGGTAAAGATCACGGGCAGTTTGGCTCCGCTTTCGGCGCACGCCTTCTCCCAGCCCAAGCGCAGTTTTTCGGCGAAGGCTTTGGCAAGCAGCGGCTGGTCGTGCCACTCTTCGACGAAGTCCAAGGCGAATGGAAGATTTACATCGGCGACAACGGCGCTGCGGTAAAGGCCGACGCTGGTGCGCGAATTCTGCGGAGCGAGGCAGATGGCGATAACGCGCTCGTAGCGCCCGCTCGCAATTGCCTTTACGGCATCGGTTATGAAGGGCTTCCAGTTGCGCATGCCGACGAAGACCGGCATCTGTAACAACTGCGAAAGTTGATCGGCTTGCAGAAGAGTCCAGCAGGGAAGCGGCGAGAACCCGATCAGCGAATAGCGATGTCGGATCTCTTCGACTACGGCCGGCGGCAGCGGCCGTCCGCCGGTGACATAACTTAAAAACTCGGGAACTTGGCTGGGGTTCTCGGGACTGCCGTGTGCCAGCAGCAGCACGGCGGTTTTCGCGGGCTGGGCAGCGGATGACGCAAACGCACTGACGCGATTGGCGCAATAGCACTGGCCAGCAAGGCCCAGAGGACAGGCCGTCATCTTCTCGACTCCATCTTTAACTCTGTGCGGCATCGGTTGATCTTCACCGGTTGATCTTCATCGATTGATCTTAGATGACCCGATGGCCCGATCACCCGATGACCCGATCCCCTTAAACTCTGCCGAGTGCTCGCGGATGAAATCGCAGAGCGCTTTCACGTTCTCCACCGGAGTTTCGGGAAGGATGCCATGGCCCAGATTGAAGATGTGGCCGGCGCGTCCGGCGGCTTGGCGCAGAACGTCCTCGGCCCGCGATTTGAGTTCCTTCCAGTCGGCGAAGAGCAGCACGGGATCGAGATTGCCCTGCACCGCGCCTTTGAAACCGAGGCTCTGCCATCCGGTGTCGAGCGGGATGCGCCAGTCGAGGCCGATGACGTCGGCGCCGCTTTCCTGCATCGAGGGCAGAAGCGTCGAGCTGTCGGTACCAAAATAGATGACGGGCGCGCCCGACTTTTGCACGCGTCCCACCAGGTCGGTCACATGCGGCAGAACATAGCGGCGATAATCTTCAACGCCCAGGCAGCCCACCCAACTGTCAAAAATCTGGATGGTGTCGGCGCCGGCGCGCACCTGCTCGGCGGAATACTCGGCCGTCACCGCGACCAGTTTCCTCATCAGTTCGTTCCACGCGGTGGGCGCGGAGTACATCATCTTCTTGGTGAAAAGATAGTGGCGCGAGCCTCCGCCTTCGATCATGTAGCTGGCGAGCGTAAAGGGCGCGCCGCAGAAGCCGATGACCGGGAGCTTGTCGCCGAAGTGCTTGCACACTAGCTTCACGGCCTCAGAAACGTAACCCAGGTCGGCGGCGCGATCGGTGCGCAGGGTAGCAACGTCTTCGGGAGTGCGCACCGGCCGCTCGATCTTCGGTCCCTCGCCGACGGAAAAGTGAAACGGCAGTCCCATGACTTCGAGGGGGAGCAGGAGATCGGCGAAGATGATGGCCGCATCGACCTTGAGGATCTCGGCAGCTTCAATCGTGACCCGGGCCGCGACCTCCGGCCGCTTACAGATCTCGATCAGGGAATATTCCTTGCGAACGGCGCGGTACTCCGGCATGTAGCGTCCCGCCTGGCGCATGAACCAGACTGGGGTCCGTTCGGTGGGCTGAGCCTTGGCGGCGCGAACAAAGAGAGAGTTTGGGGCAGACATGAATCTTCTAATTTAGCATCTTCGAGCGCACCGTGGCCGAGTCGAACGGGAGTCTCGATTTGCACCAGAGGAACTGACCGACGGGAGCCATAGTCAAGGTAGACACTCACCAAAGCCGATCCCGCCCGTCGATATAGAATAATGGGTGTCTCGCCCGTGCAGGAGCCTACCGTCATGAAACACGCCGCCGAGCGGCTGCGCTCGTCGATTTTGTTCTTCCCTCTGACTGCTGTTCTCGTCGTATCCGGATGCGGAAGCAAAGAGCAAGTTCAGGGGGCAGGCGGTTCCGGAGGGCGTCCACCCGCGCCGGTGGTCGTGGCCAGCGTCGAGCAGCGTGACATCCCGGTCCAGATCCAGGCCATCGGCAACGTGGAAGCGTACCAGACGGTGCAGATCAGGTCTCAAGTCAACGGTCAAATCCAGAAAATCTTCTTCAAAGAAGGAGAAGATGTGCGCGAAGGCCAGCCGCTGTTTCTGTTGGATAAACGGCCCTTCCAGGCGGACCTTGCAAAAGCCATTGGCCAGATGAAGCACGATCAAGCGCAGTCGGAGAATTCCCGCATCCAGGCGGAGCGCTACTCCGGCCTGGAGAAACAAGGGATTGTCTCTCACGAACAGGCTGAACAGCTGCGTGCCCAGGCCAAGGCCGATGGGTCCGCGGTGGAGGCGGACAAGGCCGCGGTCGAGGCCGCCCGCGTGCAACTGCAGTACACCGATATCGCCGCTCCCATCAACGCGCGCGCCGGAACCTTGATGATCAATCTGGGCAATCTGGTGAAGGCGAACGATACGCCGTATCTCGTGCAGTTGAACCAAGTCACTCCCATCTACGTCACCTTTTCCGTGCCGGAAGCGAACCTCGATCGGGTGCGGCACCGCTTCTCCTCCGGGCAGCTTAAAGTTCTCGCCTTTCCCAAGGGACAAGCGGACACGCCGGCAGAGGGCCGCTTGACGTTCATCGACAATGGAGTGGACACAACGACCGGCATGTTCAAGCTGAAAGGCACATTTCAGAACCGGGACCGCCGTTTGTGGCCGGGAGAGTTTGTCGATGTGGCGCTGGTGCTCTCAACCCAGAAGAATGCTGTCGTCGTCCCGACCAAGGCGATTCAAACCGGACAGCAAGGCGAATACGTGTATGTCGTCACACCGGACAGCACGGCTCAGTCCCGTCCCGTGAAGACGGCCGGGGCATATCAGAATCTGACGCTGATTGCGGACGGCCTAAAGCCCGGTGAGCGCGTGATTGTGAATGGCCAGTTGCGCGTGGCCCCGAACGCAAAGGTGATGGTGCAAAGCGAATTGCCCTTGCCCGGACCTCAGACGAATGCGGCTGCTCCCGCCGGTCCCGCCGGAGGCGGACTGTGAATCTCTCCGCTCTCTGCATCCATCGGCCGATCATGACCACGTTGATCATGGCCGCAATTCTGATCTTTGGTATTTTCGCGTATCAACTGCTGCCCGTCAGCGACCTGCCGAACGTCGACTTCCCCACGATTTTGGTCAGCGCGTCTCTTCCAGGCGCCAGTCCCGACACGATGGCTTCGTCCGTTGCCACGCCGATGGAAAAGCAATTTTCGACCATCGCAGGCATCGATTCGATGACGTCGACGAATTCTCTTGGCCAAACGGGCATCACCATTCAATTCAATCTCAGCCGGAGCCTCGATGGCGCGGCCTTGGACGTCCAGGCCGCCATCACCGCGGCTGGAGGCCAACTGCCTCCGCAGATGCCGACGCCGCCGACTTTCCAGAAAGTGAATCCCGCCGATTCGCCCATCATTTATTTGGCGCTGAGTTCACCGACGATGCGCCTGTCCGACGTCGATGAGGCCGCCGAGACTACCATTGCCCAGAACGTTTCGATGGTGCCCGGCGTGGCGCAGGTGCAGGTGTATGGAGCGCAGAAGTATGCCATGCGGGCGCAGCTCGATCCGAGCGCGCTGGCTTCACGCCAGATAGGGATCGACGAAGTCAGTGCAGCTCTGCAATCGGGAAACACCAATCTTCCCACGGGCACGCTTTATGGACAGAACCACACCTACACCATCCTCTCCAACGGGCAGCGGATGAATGCTCTGCAATTCGGGCCCATGGTGGTGGCCTATCGGAATGGTTCTCCAGTTCGCCTGAACGAGCTCGGCCGCGTGACCGACAGTGTGTTGAACGACAAGACAGCGAGCTGGTTCAACGGAGTTCGAGCCATCGTGCTGGCGATTCAAAAACAGCCGGGAACCAACACCGTCGCGGTCGTCGACGGCATCAAAAAGCTGCTGCCCAGACTGCAAGAGCATATCCCTGCCGCGGTCCAGACTGACATCCTTTATGACCGTTCCGTCTCCATTCGTGCGTCGGTCAACGACGTGAAGTTCACCTTGATGCTGACCATTGTTCTGGTCGTCATGGTGATCTTTGTCTTCCTGCGCAATGTTTCCGCCACCATCATCCCGTCTCTCGCTTTGCCCATGTCCATCATCGGGACCTTTTCGGTGATGTACCTGCTCGGCTACAGCCTCGACAATCTCTCCTTGATGGCGCTCACCTTGTCGGTCGGGTTCGTAGTGGACGATGCCATCGTCATGCTGGAGAACATTGTCCGCCACATGGAGGAGGGGAAACGGCCGCTTCAGGCAGCAATGGATGGCGCCAGCGAAATTGGCTTCACCATTCTCTCGATGACGCTGTCGCTGGCCGCCGTCTTTATTCCGCTGCTGTTCATGGGTGGAATCGTTGGTCGCTTGCTGCATGAATTCGCGGTGACCATCGGCGTCGCGATCCTGGTTTCGGGATTCGTATCGCTAACCCTGACTCCGATGCTCTGCAGCCGGTTTCTCCGTCACCAGGAGCGGTCGGGCCACGGGCGGCTCTTTAATTTCAGCGAGCGCGTCTTCGACGGCTGGTTGCGGGGTTACAACCGCAGCCTGACGGCGGTCCTGCGGCACAAGTTCGCAACCCTGATGGTGTCGTTCGTGGTGATCGGGCTGACATTTTATCTCTACACCATCTCGAAAACCGGATTCATCCCCGACGAAGATCAAGGCCTGGTCTTCGCCTTCACCGAAGCGCAACAGGGAATTGCATTCCAGGACATGATGCAGTTGCAGCAAAAAGTAACCGACGTTGTGCGCTCCGATCCCAGCGTCATGAACACGTTTTCTGCCATCGGCAGTCCCACCAATCAGGGCCGCATCTTTTTTCGCTTGAAGGACAAGAAAGATCGCGTCAATCACATGAGCGCGACCGAGGTGATTCAGGAACTTCGTCCGAAGGTATCGCGGATTCCCGGCCTGAATGTGTTCATGCAGGTTCCGCCAACCATCCGCATTGGCGGAACCCTGACCAAGTCGCAATACCAGTACACGCTGCAATCGCCCGACACGGCCGAGCTTTACGAGGATGCGCCCAAGTTCGAGAGCGCCCTCCGCGCTCTTCCGCAATTGCAGGACGTGACCAGCGACTTGCAGGTAAAGAACCCGCAGCTCACCGTGGAAGTCGATCACGATAAAGCTTCCGCGCTTGGATTGACGCCGGCTCAGGTCTCCGATGCGCTCTATTCCGCGTACGGTACCCGCCAGATCAGCACCATTTACACGCCCAACAATGAGTACTACGTCATCGTGGAATTGTTGCCGGAATACCAGAACAATCCTGACAAGCTGTCTTTTCTCTACGTCCGCTCTAACGCAGGCAAACTGGTGCCGCTCGATACCGTCGCAAAATTGGTGCCTTCCGTCGGCCCCCTGATGGTGAATCACCTGGGCCAGTTGCCCGCCGCAACCATCAGCTTCAACCTCAAGCCCGGAATCGCCTTGGGCGACGCCACCAAGCTAGTCGATCGCGAGGCGCTTCGAGTGCTCCCTGCGGATATCCAAGGCACCTTCCAGGGTACCGCTCAAGCTTTCCAAAACTCATTCACCGGCATGGGCCTGTTGCTGCTGGCCGCGATTCTGGTGATTTACATCATTCTTGGAATTCTGTATGAGAGCTTTATTCATCCCCTGACCATTCTTTCCGGTTTACCTTCCGCCGGCGTCGGTGCGCTGCTGACTCTTAACCTCTTCCACCAGGAGCTGAATCTCTACTCCTTCGTGGGCATCATCATGCTGATCGGCATCGTCAAGAAGAATGCCATCATGATGATTGACTTCGCCCTGGACGCCGAGCGTACAGAAGGAAAGAGCCCGGAGGAGTCTATTCATGAAGGCGCGCTCGTTAGGTTCCGTCCCATCATGATGACCACCATGGCGGCCCTGATGGGCACGTTGCCCATCGCCATTGGCTTTGGCGCGGGAGCAGACTCGCGGCGAGGCTTGGGCTTGGCAGTCGTAGGCGGTCTGCTCTTTTCGCAAGTCGTAACCCTCTACATCACCCCGGTTTACTACGTATACCTCGATAAGCTGCAGGCAAAGTTCCGGAGACGGCCTGGTCGACGAGGACCTGAAGCAGGTCCAGAGGACAGGCTCAACGAGGTTGCTTTGGCCGGACGGAACCACTAACAACCTGTGGTGCAACTACGATTTGTATCAGGGTATGCCTTCAGGCATACCATAAGCGCCGTGTTATGAATGCGCCTTTAGGCGCTGGTTTGGACCGCTGGAGCTTCACCGCAGCCCACTAAAGAAAGTCTGATCAAGTCCCCGGGTTCCCCCGTGTACCCCGTGGTTCAAGGTTTTCGATGCTACTTAATCAGAGTTTCCCTAAGGGAACCCAACCCACTGCCGCCTTGCGGCTATAATGGCACCCCTCTAACAAAAGGAGCTGCATGCAACCCTTCGCTGCGATTGTGCTGATCTTTACCCTGGTGGTTCCATCCTCGTCTTTCGCCGCCGATCAAGCCGGCACAAATCAGACTGCGCTGGTGGGCTACTCGCCAAGCGCCAGTCAAAACGAGCGCGAGTGGGAGACGAAGTTTCGCGCCATCCCCGACCCCGCCAACCTGCGGGAATACATGCGTAGGTTGAGCGCGCGGCCGCATCATGTGGGCTCGCCCTACGATAAAGACAACGCCGAGTGGATTCTCGCTCACTTCAAAGAATGGGGATTGGATGCGCACATCGAAAGGTTCGACGTTCTGTTTCCGACGCCCAAGGTTCGCCTGCTGGAGATGCTCGCGCCCACGAAGTTCACGGCCAAGCTGGAAGAGCCTGCGCTGGCGGTCGATCCAACTTCGAATCAGAAGTCGGAACAGTTGCCCACCTATAACGTCTACTCGATCGACGGCGATGTCACCGGGCCGCTGGTGTTTGTGAACTACGGCTTGCCCGAGGATTACGAAAAGCTCGACCGGCTGGGCATTTCGGTCAAAGGCGCGATTGTGATTGCCAAGTACCTGCACTCCTGGCGCGGTGTAAAACCGAAAGTCGCCGCCGAGCACGGAGCCATTGGCTGCCTCATCTACTCCGAACCGCAGGACGACGGCTACACTCGCGGCGATGTGTTTCCGGCGGGGCCGATGCGTCCCGCGGATGGAGTGCAACGCGGCAGCGTCATGGATTTTGCTTCCGCCAGCCCGGGCGATCCGCTGACGCCCGGCATCGGCGCGACCCCCGATGCCAAGCGCCTGCCTCTGAACGAAGCGAAGAGCATCACGAAAATTCCAGTGCTGCCGATTTCTTACGGCGACGCGCAGCCTTTGTTCGCGGCCCTGGCAGGGCCGATGGCTCCGGACAAATGGCGCGGCTCGCTTCCGATTCCCTATCACGTGGGGCCAGGACCGGCGCAGGTTCATTTGAAGGTTGCATTCAATTGGGACATCAAGCCTGTCTACGACGTGATCGCGAAAATTCCAGGCAGCGTGGCCCCCGACGAGTGGATCATTCGCGGCAATCATCATGACGCGTGGGTGAATGGAGCCGAGGATCCCATCTCAGGACAGGTTTCTCTGCTGGAAGAAGCGCGTGCGCTGAGTCTGTTGCTGAAGCAGGGCTGGAAGCCGCGGCGCACGATCATCTACACCGCGTGGGATGGCGAAGAGCCCATGCTGCTGGGCTCGACCGAATGGGTGGAAACCCATGCCGATGAGTTGCGGCAACATGCCGCCGTTTACATCAACAGTGACAGCAACGGCCGCGGCGTTCTGAATATGGGAGGATCGCACAGCCTGGAACAGTTCATCAATGGTGTTGCGCGCGACATCGAAGACCCGGAAGCAAAGGTGTCGGAAGATAAGATGTCGGGAAACAAAATGTCGGTCTGGCAGCGGGCTCAGTTGAGCAAGATCGCGAAAGCAAACTCCCCGGAAAATCCTAAGGACGACCCTAAGGAATTGCGCAAGGAATTGCGGCAGCGCACCGATCTGCGCATCGACGCGCTGGGCTCGGGAACCGACTACACGGCGTTTCTCGACCACCTCGGCATCGCCACCCTCGATCTGGGATACGCCGACGAAGACGAAGGGGGGATCTATCACTCCGTTTACGACGACTTCTACTGGTACACGCATTTCTCGGATAAGGACTTCGTCTATGGAAGAGCGCTGGCGCAAACCGTGGGCACGTCGGTGATGCGGCTGGCGGACGCGGAAGTGCTGCCGTTCGACTTCGTGAATCTCGCCGACACGGTCGAGATGTACACGAAGAATTTGCAGAAGTTGCTCGCCGCGAAGCAGGAGGAAATTCGCGAGCGCAACCGGGAGTTAGATGAAGGCGTGTTCCAGGCGACGTTTGATCCCAGGCGTCCCACGGTCGCGCCGGCGCGGGAAGAGGTGCCTCCGCACCTGAACTTTGCGCCAATGCAGAATGCGGCCGACTCTCTTACTCGCAGCGCCAGGCACTACCAGCAGGCGTTGTCGGAAAAGCAGTCGAGCTTGGAAGAAGACGCGGTTGCGGCCAAGCTTGGCGCCCTGAATCGAAATTTGATCGAGAGTGAGCGCCGCTTGACCAATGCCGACGGCTTGCCGCGGCGTCCCTGGTACAAGCACTTGCTGTATGCTCCGGGCGTCTATACGGGCTACGGAGTCAAGACCGTGCCGGGTGTGCGCGAGGGGATTGAACAGAAAAGATATGCGGAAGCGGAGCAGGAGATCGTGCGCGTCTCGAAGGCGCTGGAGGACGAGTCGGCGCTGATCGAGTCGGCGGCGCAGGAGTTGGAGGGAGCGGCGCGATAGCCATGGTGGGAGCCCCTCCCAGGTCTCGAAAAACTCAAGTTTCGTATCAGGGTATCGCTTCAGCGATACCGCAAGTCGTTCGAAATCAAACGCTCCTTTAGGGGCTGAGCGGCGAATGTCGATTCTTTCCGCAAACTGTTTAGCTGCGGCGGTGATGCCGCGTCCTTGTCAAGTCCCAGTTTCGACGATCTTCCGCGTAAGTCCATGTATTGGCTGGAAAAATAAAGTTGGAAATGTTGTCCGGATGCGCAGGTTGAATTGATATAATGGAGGTATAGAGGAAAGAAAAGGGCGCGGATTACTCCCGCGCCCTTTCTTATTTGATGCGCCCGTCTGGTGGAGGAGCGCAAAAGGAATCTGGCTAACTCCTTAGTCGGGAATATTTTGCGTATAACTCCTTTAAACTCAAAGATTGTGGTCGTTTTAGCTTGTAGCTCGATGATTCCAATAGCCAGGGGGGAGGGGGGGTACCTCTACTGGGTTAGTACTTTATGAGTAGTTAGACAGGATAACTCAGGTAAGTCACACAGAGAAACTCCGCTCTAACTGACAACCGGGAACTACCGCCTAACCGATCCCGCCCCGTACGCGCTGTCGGGCAACCCTGTAATTCGTATTCCACCATGGCCCTTGTGGCGGATGTTAAGCCCGATCAGCAGCGCGGTGATCTGCTCGACGATGCGCGCGTTCTCAAGCTTGCCACCATCGATCGCCCGCACGCCCACGATTTTCGCAGCCAGTTCCATCGCAACCTGCGTGGCATTCGGATCGTCGCTGCACACGATCACATCGCAGTCCACGTCGTCGTTGCCGTTCAGCACCTCGGCCGAAACGTTCTGGAACGCCGCCGCAACCGTAACGCCCTTCGCAACCAGCTCCGCCGTCTGTTGCGCCGCCGAGCCTTGCCACACGCCCAGGGTGCGGCTGGCGCGTCCGCCCACGCTTGCCGCCAACGGGACCGTGGCATCAATCAGAATGCTGCCGGAACGGATCGCGGGTTTCAACTGCTTCAACAGTTCGGCTTGCCCCGCGAACGGAACGGTAAGCACCAGCAGATCGCTGGCGGCGCAGGCAGCGGAGTTTTCCATCCCCGAAACTTGAGCAATCGCGCCGGCCCGCTTACGGATTGCTTCGGCCGTTTGCTCGGCACGGCCCGCATCGCGCGACCCGATGATCACGGTCTCTCCCGCGCGCGCCCAACGCAGCGCGAGGCCGGTACCGGCCGGGCCGGTGCCACCGATGACGGCGATTGCGCGTTTCATGCGATCGTTCATGCGATCGTTCATGCGAGATTCATGCGAGAACTTTCATGCGAGATCTGTCATGCGAATTCCGGAGCCAGGGCACGTTCAAATGACGTCTCGGAAGAAGCCGGTGTGACCGGCAGCTTGATCTGCATTCGCGAATATCTGGTGTTGCGTTCCGCCGGAATGCGCCCAATCTCCCGAATCAACGACTGGAAATCTTCCGGACTGGTGTACTGGCCCGCGTCGGCTCCCGCTTCACGCGAGATATTTTCTTCCATCAACGTCCCGCCGTAGTCATTGGCGCCGGCGCGCAGGCAAAGTTGCGAAAGTTTGCGATTCAGCTTCACCCACGACACTTGAACGTTATGAATCGAGCCCGCGAGCAGGATTCGGGCCAGCGCATGAATCTTGAGGTGTTCGGCGAGCGTTGGCCCCGTGCGCGCCAGCCCCTGCTGGAACAAGAGCGTGTTCTCGTGCACAAAGCCCAGCGGCACGAACTCGGTGAAACCGCCGGTTTCCGCCTGAATCTGGCGGAACAAAGACAGCTGCCGTACCCAATGGTCCGGCGTTTCCCTGTGGCCATACATCAGCGTCGAAGTGCTCGGGATGCCACACGCATGCGCCGTGCGGATCACTTCTTGCCATTGTGCGGACGAAAGTTTGTTGCGCGAGAGTACATGGCGGATTTCGTCGTCAAGAATCTCGGCCGCCGTGCCCGGCAGCGTATCCAATCCGTTATCGCGCAACATCGTAAGATAGTCGCCGAGCTTCATGCCGGTCAGTTCCACGCCGTACACAATTTCCATCGGAGAAAACGCGTGAATGTGCATTTCCGGCGTGGCATTCTTGACGGCGCGCAGAATGTCGCGGTAATAAAACGGCGGCAGATCGCGCGGCAGCCCGCCTTGAATGCAGACTTCGGTCGCTCCCAGTTCCCAAGCTTCTTTCGCCCTGCGGCCCATTTCCTCGAGCGAATGAAAATAGGTGTCGGCCTCTCGCGGCCCACGGCTGAAGGCGCAAAACTTGCAACCCACGAAACAGACGTTCGTGAAATTGATATTGCGGTTGACCACGTAGCTGACGATGTTGCCGACCAGATCGCGGCGAAGCGTATCCGCGGCCACGAGTAGTGCGAGTAAATCCGCGTCATTACAATTCGCCAGGGCGTAGCGCTCTTCGTCCGTCAGGCAAGCTCCGTCTTGCGTTTCGAGCACGCGCTCCAGGGCGTTGTGAATCGGCGCCGACGTTTGCGGAGCAATCTCGTCCCACGTCAGCGCTGGGAATTGTTCAAGTTCTGAAGTCTGAAATGCCATGCCGTTCTCCTATCGAAAGAGATCTTTCTGTGCGGGCCGGATCAACTCGCGCGCCCCACCGCTGCCTCGGCGATAACCATAGCCGCGAATGATGCACGCGGGCGTTCCCGCCAGCTTGCCGCAAACCAGGCCCGCGGCACAGGCCAGTTCGTCGGCGACCGCGTCGACCGTCGAGTGCAGCGCATAGCCGTGCGGATCGCGGCGGCCACGGTAGTCGACCAGAGGCCGCATTCCGGCGACGCCAATCGCCACTTCCGTCAAGCCTTCTCGCCACGGACGCCCAAAACTGTCGCTGACGATGACCGCGATGTCGATCCCAAGCTCCTTCTTCAACTCCCGCCGCAACCACGCCGCGGAACGATCCGGATTCACCGGCAGCAACACCGCGTGCCGCCCACCATCCACGTTCGATACATCCACGCCACTGTTGGCGCAAATAAGTCCGTGCTTCGTCTCGGTGATCAGCACGTTGCGCTTGCGCCGCACGATTCGCCGGCTCTCGCGCATCGCCAGTTCACGGACGCGTGCATCGAGCCCGAAGCGCCGCGCCCAAGTCCGAGACGCCGCCGAGGGCCGGATTTCATCCAGCGCGACCAGCGCGCCTTCCGCCTTCGAAACAACTTTGTGTTTCACCACCAGGATGTCGCCATCCTGAAAGCGCAGCCCCAAACTTCTCGCCGCCGCCAATACCCTCGCGCCCAGCGATTCTCCGGCGCGGATTTCTCCGGCGACAGCGATGGGGAGAATGCGAACTTCCCCAGCCGCGCGCTTTCCGGTGTGCCCGGGAACTCTCGATCCCATGTTAAACCTGATTCGTTAAACCCGATTCCGGCTGCCGAGGTTCCAGCTTCGCACCAGCTTCTGCGCGCGCCGCTCTCCGCTGGCGACGGCCAGTTCGCGGAGATCCTCGGGACGATCGACATCGCGCGCAATCCCCGGCAGTTCGAGCACAACCCAAGGCAGGCCCGTTGCCTTCGCCGCGGCCAGGTGTGGCAAGAAGCTGTCGTTTCCGAAGCGCAGCGGAAATAAATCGCCCGGAGATCGCCAGGCTGCATTCGTGCCCCGCCCCGCCGCATCCGGCACCAGCACGGCACCGCCGCGAGGAGCACAGTCCACGATCTTCTGCAGCTCTGCACTCTCGATCAACGGAATATCCGCGGGAACTACCAAGGTACTCTCAGCTCCGCGTCCCCTGCACACCGCCGTGGCCATTTCGATGGCGCTGGTTTCTCCGGAGTTGTTGTCGGCGACGACCTCGAAATTGAAGCGCGCCGCCAAATCGCTCGCAAACGAATCGCCCGTCACCACTGCAACGGGAGGCCGACGCTGCCACCGCGCCAGCGCCTCCAGCACGTCTTCGCACATCGCCCGCGCCAGCGCGAGACGTTCTTCCGGACTCAAGATGGAAGACAGCCGCTGCTTGGCCTCGGCGAGGTTCTTGACTGGAACCAGAATCATGCGCGCTCCACTGCGCCCCGAGCCGGCGGAGGTTGCATCGCCGCGTCCAGCACGCTCTTGGCCAGCGCGATTCTATCTTCGTTCTTGCGCATGATGGTGGCAGTGCAGTGCACACGCATGCCGGATTTGCGCAAGTCTTCGGCAGCCGGCGCGTCCTGGGAATCGACCACCAGCAGGTCGAGGAAGTCGCGATAAAAATCGGCAACGCCGGCAATGGAAACTGCGAATCCCTGCGCCGCCAGCAGTGTTCCCGCCGGCCCGTTGACCGCCGCTCCTCCGACAATCGGGCTTACGGCCGCAATACGGGCGCGGCTTTCACGCAACGCTTCGCGAATTCCCGGCACCGCGAGAATGGGTGCGATGCTGGTCACCGGATTACTCGGCGCGAGCAGCACCAGATCGGCCGAGCGGATCGCCTCGATCACTCCGGGCGCCGGCTCCGCATCCGAGGCGCCGGCGAATCGGACCGATTCCACGGGATCCTGGTACCACCGTTGAACAAAATATTCTTCAAAGCTCAAGTCTCCCGCTGGAGTCAAAACCCGCGTCTCCACGCGCGAATTGCTCATCGGCAGGACGCGTGTCTTGACGCCAAACCTGGCCGCGATCTCACAGGTGGCTTCACTGAGCGTCTTGCCGTCGGCAAGTAGTTTCGAGCGGAAAATGTGTGTGGCCAGATCGCGATCGCCGGCATGAAACCATATCGGCTGTCCCAACTGCCCCATAGCATTCAGGCAAAAGAAAGTGTCGCCCTTCACGCCCCAGCCGCGCTCCTGGCTCAGTCTCCCAGCCAGCATGTAGGTGATCGAATCCAGATCGGGCGAAACGTACAATCCCCACCACAGCATGTCGTCGCCGGTATTCACGACGATGGTCAGCTCTTCCGAACGAACGATTTGCCGCAGTCCATCTACGAACTTGGCGCCACCCGTGCCGCCGGTCAGAACCGTGATCATGCCGCCCTCTTTCTCTGAGCGTAGCCCTCAGCGTCAGCGACGACGCCGAGACGCTGCGCCAGCAAATCGCTGTGGGTCGCTGCTTGTTCTGCGAACTCAGGATAAACCGGCAACCGCTGGCGCAACTCAAATCCTTTTGCTTCAGTCCGCAGCCGCAAGTCGTCCAAATGCGGCCACGGCTTTTCCGGATTGATGAAATCCGGCGTCAGCGGCGAAACTCCGCCCCAGTCGTTGATTCCGCCGTCGAGCAGATCGGCGTAGTGCTCGGCATGGTGCGGATCGGAGAGATTCGGCGGCGCTTGAATATTCATTTCCGGCATCAGCAACCGCGCCACAGCCAGTGTGCGTAGCATTTCCCCGCGGTTGGGTTCGGGCCAGTGGGCCATCGGCGTCGCAGGCTTGGCGCGGAAGTTCTGGACGATCACTTCCTGAATGTGCCCATACTTCTCATGCAAGTCGCGAATCGCGAGCAGCGCATCCACGCGCTCTTCCAGCGTCTCGCCAATTCCGATCAGAATTCCCGTGGTAAAAGGAATCTTCCGCCGCCCCGCATCCTCAATCACGCGCAGGCGCTTCGCCGGTTCTTTGTCGGGAGCGTTGTCGTGAGCGGCGCCTTTCGCGAGCAGCCGCGCGCTGGTTGTTTCCAGCATGAGCCCGAGGCTCGGAGCCACACGGGACAGCCTTTCCAGCCATTCCGCGCTCATCAGCCCGGGATTGGGATGCGGCAGCAGACTCGATTCGCGCAGCACTTTCTCGCACATCGCTTCCAGGTAATGGAGCGTGGATTTATATCCCAACCGCCGCAGCGTATCGCGCATCTGGGGAAAAAGCAGTTCCGGCTTGTCTCCCAGGCTGAACAGCGCCTCGGTGCATCCCATGCGCTCGCCCGCGCGCACGACTTCCATCACCTCGTCTGGCGTCATAGTGTGCGCACCAGGCTCGCCAGGGTCGCGTCGGAATGTGCAGTAGCCGCAGTGGTCGCGACAAAGATTCGTCAGGGGAAGAAACACCTTGCGCGAATAGGTAATGACTCCCGGCTTGAATCTGGCCCGGGCAAGTTGTGCCGCCGCTAGCAGAGAAGGCAGCATGTCGTCGTCCGCCCGCAGAAGCCGGCAGGCCGCTCCACGGGAGATCGGCTTCGCGCCGGCAGCGGTGAACTCAGCCGTTGCGGACAGGGCATCGGGGAAAAAGGTAGTCATACGTCTCTATTTCGAAATTCGTTTCATTCCAATCGGCGCAAATTCTGTTGGGCTCTGGCAACGATCGCGCGGGCAAACGATCACATGGCAACGATCATAGCGGACCAGCGAATCCTTGTCCCTTCCCGGCTCGCAGGGGACATTTCTAATGTGGTATGACAATGGCTTCCAGAAGTACTTGACATCCTGAGCGCGCCGCAGCAAAATATCGCCAATTCAGGACAAAACGCACATTCCTTCTCGAGAGATGAACACTCGGCAAGTTTATGACGCCTAGCCAGCCGTCGCAATTTCCCCAAAAGAAAGTCAGCCGCGAGCAGTGCAAGCATCCCTGGGTGCAGATCGTCTCCCGCGACGAAGAATCCGAATATGTGGAATGCCAGGAATGTGGGGACGTGTTCGAGTCCAGTGAATTGAAGGACATGGCGATCGAGGAAAAGAAGGAACCGGACGAAGAGTGATCCGCGCACTCAGCCGAGCGCCCCTGCGTGATTTTAATCACCGGATCCTTATCACCTGATCCTTATCAATAAGTTTGCCGAGGCATCCACCCAAAACCTCTTTCCTGCCGGAATCACCGTGGTCGCGCTGTATTCCGTGATTACAGCCGGCCCGCTCATGAATCGGCCGGGAACAAGGTCCCCGCGTTCAAACACGGACGTGTTGACGGCTTGGTCGTGAAAAAACACAGGTGCGCGTTCGGCGGGAGCTGTGCTCGGCGGCTTCCCTCCCCTTCGCGGCCGCGCAGCTTTTGATTCGGGTTGGGATTGCTGAGGCGTGCGCAAACGGGCGCGCAGACGCAACGTTACCAACTCGATCTCTCGTCCCGCGTGGTGATATCCATAACGGCGCTGGTGTTCGTCGTGGAAGCGGGCGATGACGTTGTCCTTATCCTTATCCTTATCCTTATCCTTATCCCTATCCGTGGCGGGCACATTGAGTTCGTAGCCTTGGCCGCGATAGCGGAGGTCAAGACTTCGTTCATACTGGAGCCCGCCGCGCCACCGTTCCTCGCGGAATTCCTGGTGTGCCGCCGCTTCCAACTTGCGAAATTCTTTTTGCAGTTTCGCCTGCGGCAAACCATCGACCAACCGCCAGAGCAGCGTACGCGAGTAATCTTTCACCACATCGCTGACCAGGATACCGAACGCTGAAAGTGCGCCCGGTCGTGCTGGAATCATCACCGTCGGGATCGCCAGCGCTTCCGCCAGTTCGCAGGCATGAAGGCCTCCCGCCCCGCCGAACGCGACCAGCGTAAAGTCGCGCGGATCGTACCCCCGTTCGATGGAGACGACGCGCAAGGCGCGCTCCATGTTCGCGTTCACCACGCGCACGACGCCGGCGGAAAACTGCTCCAGACTCAAGCCCGAGCCATGTTTCTTCAGCCATTCGGACGTAATCCGCTGCGCTCTTTCAAAGTCGAGTGTGAACTCGCCGCCCAGAAAGCGGTTAGGGCGAAGACGCCCCATCAGCAAGTTGGCGTCTGTCACCGTGGGTTCGGTTCCGCGGCCGTAGCAGATCGGTCCCGGATCGGCGCCCGCCGATTCCGGCCCCACGCGCAGCGCGCCGCCCGCATCGAAGCGCGCCAACGACCCGCCGCCCGCGCCCACGGTGTGAATCTCCAGCATGGGAACTCCCACGGGAAGCCCAGCCACTTCCGATTGGCCGCCGGCTCGAACCTCGCCCTGCACCGCCGCCACATCGGTCGAGGTCCCCCCCATGTCGAAGGAGAGAATCTTCCGGAACCCGCTGCGCGCGGCCATCGCCGCCGCGCCCACCAGTCCACCCGCCGGGCCCGATAACACTGTGCGCACCGGTTCGCGAGCCGCCGATTCCAGCGCCGTGATCCCGCCGCTCGATTGCATGACAAAGATGCGCGGGATGAAGATGCGCGGCTTACGGGTGCCCCAGAGCCCGCGCTTTTCAAGACCTGGGAGCGGCGCTGCGAAACCAGGTCCCGTGTTCGTCACGCGCCCCGCCAGTTTCTCCATGTAGCTCTGCATGAGCGGTTGCAGATAAGCGTTCACTACCACCGTGCTGGCGCGTTCGTATTCCCGGAACTCCGGCAGAATTCGATGAGACACAGACAGCGGTTTGCCGATTTCCGCGACGGCCGCAGCTACGGCGGCTTCGTTCTCCGGGTTGGCAAACGAGAACAGGAAAGAAATGGCGATGGCGTCCGGGTCGGCGTCCCGCACTGCCTCCTGGAGCCGCGCTAACTCCTCTTCCGACGGCCGCTCCAAGATTCGGCCCTCGGCATCGGTCCTTTCCTTGACGCCGAATCGCAATTCCCGGCAAACGAGCGGCGCCACCCGATCAAAGAAAAAGTCATACAGTCGAGGACGCGCCTGCCGTCCAATTTCGATGACGTCTTCGAAGCCCGACGTTGTAATCAGCGCGACGCGGGCGCCTTTCCTCTGCAGCAGAGCGTTGGTTCCGACCGTGGTGCCGTGCAGCAGCGTAAGGGCAACTCCAGCGCCAGGCTTGCGAATGGTCCGGCTAATTGTTCTCAGAGCTTCGGCAATCGCGCGCGACGGATCGTCGGGCGTCGAGAATACCTTCAGAGTTTTCAGAGCGCCGCCCTCAACCCACACGCAATCGGTGAACGTGCCTCCGGTGTCGATTGCGATTCGAAGCGCGGATTGCGATGCGCGAGCCATGTACGTTGGAAGGACGAATAGGGAAGACTACCACCGCTTGCGGTCGGTGCAGTAGGGGCGGTGGTTTGCCGACGTGGAAGTTGAAAAGGCTCAGCTGTTCGCGAAGACAAGACTTCGGGCGGGGAAATGTTTTGACATACTATGCAATACACAGTATAGTGCGATCCTATGTCAGTGACTACGGCCAAAGCGATTCCCGAGCCGAGCGATAAATGGGAAGTGCAGGTCCGCAAGGGTTGTCTTGAACTGGCCATTCTTGCAGTGCTCTGGTCCGGGCGATTGTACGGACTGGAAATCCTGCGGCGGCTCGCTGAAGGCTCCGCTCTCATCGTTCCGGAGGGGACCGTCTATCCCTTGCTAAGCCGGTTAAAGGCGGAAGGATTGCTCACTTCAGAGTGGGTTGAAGCCGATGCCGGTCATCCCCGCAAGTACTACAAGCTAACTGCCAGCGGCCGCCGTCGCGCCGTGCAGATGGCGGAATTCTGGTTCACGTTTTCCTCCAACCTCGATGGCTTGCTCGCCCCGCTGCGACTCGCACCGCTTCGAAAAGAGGACCGCTGATGACTGAAGTCAACCTCGCACAAAGCGCACAAAAAAAGATCAACAAGTATCTGCAGGACCTAGGCGCGGCTCTTCGCACTCTTCCCAGCGTGCAGGCGCGTGACATAGTGGCAGAACTGCGCAGTCATATTGTCGACAAGGTCGCTGCAAGCGGGAATATGACGGCGGCAGTCGTGGAGTCTGTATTGGCCGATCTGGGCAGGCCCGAAGATCTCGCAAGCCTCTACTTGACGGACGACCTGCAGGTGCGAGCACTGGCAAGCGGTTCGCCGCTGCTGATCCTCCGGAGCTTGTTTCGATGGGCAAGCCTCAGCTTAGCTGGTTTCTTGGTGTTGGTTAGCTCCCTTCTAGGCTGTTCCGTAGCTCTGGCGCTCGTCGCCTGCGCTCTCTTGAAGCCAATCCATCCGCTCACCGCCGGATTGTGGAGGATTCCCGACGAAGCAGACTCCTATTCGATCAGTCTTCGACTTGGATTTGGCTCGGTGCCACCGGGGAGCAGAGACCTTCTCGGCTGGTGGATCGTGCCGATAGGCCTGCTGCTTGGTTTTGGTTTCTTCTTTCTCACCGCCCGGTTTGGGCTGTGGAGCATTCGCCGGCTGCGACGGGAGAGCCCCATCGGCGCGCACTGAAGTCAGGAGAGAAGAAGTCAGGAGGAAATCCAATGGACATTCCAAGCCAAGCCGATAGCACTGGAATCGCCGCTAACGAGACTCGTCACTCCAACGGGGCAGTCGGCCCGGCGACAGGTTGGCGTCAGAGCAAATGGCTTGCGCTAGTCGAATTGGCAATCGTAGCTCTGATCTTTGTCGCGGACTACCATCACCTGATCTACGTGAGCAAAACTCCGTACTTGCTGTTCTTGGGATGGATCTCGCTGCGGCTGCGCGGATTAAGGTGGCGAGACGTTGGATTCGCGCGCAACCGAAACTGGTCGAGCACTCTGGCGCTAGGTGTTGGAGGCGGAATCATTCTGGAGATTATCGAACTCTTTGTCACGCAACCTCTTCTGACCCGCCTGACGGGGAAGCCTCCGGACTTGGCAGACTTCCGAATCCTCACGGGAAATACTAAGTACACTCTGGTCGCACTTGCCTTGTCTTGGACCCTCGCCGCATTCGGCGAGGAACTCGTGTGGCGTGGGTACGTGATGAATCGCGTCGCGGACTTGGGCAACAGAACACGCCTCGCGTGGTTCTGCAGCCTAGTGGTCGTGTATCCTGCTTTTGGACTCGCTCATTCTTACCAGGGAGTCACCGGCATAATCCAAGAAGGCTTCGCCGGATTGTTGCTGGGAGTAATCTATCTCCGCACTGGGAAGAATCTTTCCGTGCCCATCATTGCGCACGGAGTTTCCGATACCCTGGATATTCTGCTGATTTTTCTCGGCAAATTTCCCGGTCTCTAACGGGCCGTGGTGTAAGTGCGGTTCGTATCAGGGCACACCTTTAAGGCGCTGAGGGCGGTAATTGGAGTTTCACCACAGGCTCCTAACCGTCGGCCTGTGCCCGAAACATAATCGCCTCCCGCCCCCGGCTGCCGTATTCTGAAGAAGTGAACGGGAGAACCTGGAAGGCGTGGCTGGTGCCCGGCGGCTTGTTATTGGCGCTGGCGGCGGCGCTCGTCAGCAGCTCTCTGTTCGTCCAGGTCGCGCCTTCGCTGGCTTTCTACTACGTTGCCGTGTTTGCCGCCGGATTGCTTCTCGCCTGGCGTTTCAATTCCAGCCGCGTTTTGTTTTCCTTGCTGGTACTGCTGCTGGCGCACCGCGCGGTCGACTTCTTCTCCCATGGCCAGATTCACACCGGGCCCGGGCGCACCGCGGTCGCGCTCGCCGCCTTGCTGATCCCGCTGAACTTCATAGTGTTTGCCTCGATGCGTGAGCGCGGCCTGGTTATTGCGGGAATCGCGCCCCGCTTTGGATTGCTCTTCCTCGAATCGGTAATCTTCGCGGTGCTGTGCCGGCCGGAGAATAGCCCCGCCCGTCCGCAACATCCCGGCGATCCCGCGATCCCGCTCTGGATTCTGTTGAGTTTTGTGGCCGCCATCGCAGTGTTCGTCCGCCGATTCTTTCAAACGCGCAAGCCGATCGAGCCCGGCTTTGTGTGGTCCGTGGCCGCCGTTTTCATGTGGCTCGAATTCGCCCCGGCCGGCAAGGCAGCGGACGCCTACGTCGCCACTGCCGCCCTCATCCTCGGCGCCTCGCTGATCGAGACATCCTACGTGCTCGCCTACCACGACGAACTCACCGGCATTCGCGGGCGGCGCGCCTTCAACGAGTCCCTGCTTTCGCTCGACCAGCAATATGCCATCGCCATCGTCGATATCGACCACTTCAAGAAGTTCAACGACACCTATGGCCACGACGTAGGCGACCAAGTGCTCTGCATGGTGGCCAAGCGCCTATCCCAGGTCGGTGGCGACGGCCAGGCTTTCCGCTGCGGTGGCGAAGAGTTCGCCATCGTCTTTCGTAACACGTCCGCCAAAGAAGCGTTCGAGCATCTGGACTCGCTGCGCCAGATCGTCGAGAAATCCACGTTCCAGGTGCGCGGTTCAGAAAGAAGAGCGGAGCGAAGAGCCGAGAAAAGAAGCGATTGTCGGAACGATCTTCGGAAGGGCGAGGCGGATCGCAGAAAGCCCGCAAGAAGAAAAATCGCTTCTGCAAGTCCGAACCCGTCGCCTGATCGTTTGTCCGATCATCTATCGGTGACGGTCAGCATCGGCGTCGCCGAGCCAAGCACCCGCTACCGCCAGCCCGAGCAGGTGATCCAGGCAGCCGACCAGGCTCTGTATCGCGCCAAGAACAAAGGAAGGAACCGCGTGGAACTGGCTTCCACCGCCCCGCTTCGTCTGGCCGAGGGCAAACGCGCGAAAGCATCTCGGTTCTAGGGCGGCGCGTTCGTATTACCGCCAGCCCCAAGCTTGCGTCGGGACTTTCAACATGGCGCAAACCGCCACAGCTTCAGGACAAATAAAGGAAGCGCCAGTGGTAAACTATAAGTCCGCAACGCCGGAGAGGTGGCCGAGAGGCTGAAGGCGGCGGTTTGCTAATTCGACCTGCCCTGTTCGTGCTCACCGATTTTCACGTGTTTTGTTTGCGTTAGCGTGTTCTGATTTGCACTGAAACACCTCATTTGCGGCTTAGAGTCCAGCAAGAGTCCAGCAGTATTCGCGGGCTGGCGATAATCTGGTCTCTACCGCCCCAATTCATCAACAGAACGTAACCGGTTGAAATTTTCAGGCACCGGTGGCGCCTGCGGACAACCGAAATGCACGCTTATCGAACCCCAATCGGACCCTTCTACCTGAAATCAAATCACAAGGCCGACAACGCTAGGCCCAAATCCACAGACAGCGAGGGCCAGGCGGACGGTGGGTCCCGCCACCTAGAGAACAAGCGCAAAGACGAGCAAAAACTGCCAGACGGACTCGGGGACTTTTCTACGAGACTTGGATAAGATTCGGAGTTGAGAATTGTTGCTATGCCCAAGCGTCAGATGAGGTTGGACCTGGGGAGTTGGCAGCGGAAGCCAAGAGTATTGTCGCATTGGCATTCCGCAACGGCCCGATTGAAGACGTCCATGCTGGAAAAGAGTGCCCCACTTGCGCTGGCAAGGCCGAATACTCACATATAACGCGAACCGAAATGAAGAACATCATGAAGCAGGCGGTGGACACGGTCTACAAGTTGCTCTGGCAGAAAGAGAACAATCCTGAGAAGTACAAAGCGACGCTTGAGTTCGGGAACCGCTACACGCGGTTCTGGGATGAGCCGAAAGCGGACGTTGGCTAGTTTCTGAAGGTCTGCGGATGAACGGGTAGGAACTACGGCGCGGAACCCCTCCCCACGCCAATCAGCGAGCGAACAGAAACAAACCTCAGGCGCACCGAACCCGCTGCGGCACCTCATTCTGTTTCTGATCGCCATTCTGACATTGCTGCGACCCCTGGAGATCAGAAGACTTCTTCCAGTCTGGCCAAGCCTCGACTCTTTCCGAAGCCTCCTCAAGAACCTTTACGAGCCAATCCTTATCGCGCATGGTGCCTCCAAATCTACCACAACTACGAAAAAAGCAATCCTTGGATTCTCATTGCCTTCGTCAGTGTTGCCAGCATTTCATCTTCACTCTCAATGTAAACCCTCTCGGTTGCCGAAGAACGAGGAAGAGCACCGGACGGGTTGAATCGCAGAGCCTGACCAGATGCAGACTTCCTGTTTCGCGCAGAAAACAAGTGCATGTATTGACGCGGTGCGATGCCGACGAACGGCTCGAAAATTATCTGATGTGAGTTTGCTTCGCTACCCTCGACGGCAATGGAGTCGGGATACAGCTCTGCCGCGAGGCTCTTCGCGTACGGCTCGATGTAGCGAACTCGTAGAATCCCAGAGGCAACTATATGTCTAGCACACAAATGACATGGAAAGGCAGTCACGAACATTGTACATTCAGATACCGCAATACCTCTCCGGGCAGCTTCCACGATGGCTGCCATCTCCGCGTGAACGGCCCTGCCGAATTCGATCAGATTTCGGAGCTGCGAATTCTTTGGTAAGACAGCTTTGTCACCGTCCAGTGCTAAAGCGGTCAATTCTCGAACGTCTTCTGTGGCTTTCTCAGGCACCAGCCATCCTGCATCCTGCAAATGCTTGACGGTCTCCGTGAACAGGTTTCTTTTGTGGAGATCGTTCGAGTCGTACCCGAGGACGAACTCGCGCTGGTCGGGTCGCTCATCACACCAGTACAGACCGCCTCCGGCCATAGGTACTTCGTTTGTGCCCACTGCAACAATGTCTCCATCGTTTCGAGCAATCGCCGCTCCAACCTGCCGCCCTAACTCAGCCGACCGCAGGGCAGCGGCCTGTGCATGAAACATCGCGTACTCGGCTTTCGTGGGTGTGTGGAAGGTGTTACCGAAAATCAATTCCACAACTCGGCTGATCGACTCGCGTAGTGTCGCGGGGTCAGTCGTGTCTACGAAAGCATCGGCTCGGTGGAAGGTGTCTCTAAGATTCTGTCCATGCGGCATTCCAAGTTCTTCTTGATCCCTGTTGATCAAGGCCTCTGCCGCAGCATAGTGGCGTTCGACTGGATACTCGTTCCGTGTCTGAGCGATGCCTCTCGCGAGATTGTTCCTCCTCGCGTTGTGCGGCGCATAAGCTGCGATCAGAAAGAAGCTGCCACCGTACACTTGGCGGAGCGTCTCCGCCTAGTCTGGATGTTTCAATGAACGGAGAATGTAAGCCCGTCGCTGGATAATGCCGCCATGCGGAACACGTGCTTCCGTTCTCTGCTGAATTATCTCGCCAATTCCTAGTATCGCCATTGCGTCATTGCGTGACGTCCGTTCACGAAACTCGTCGCCCGCGCTCATCAGTTTGTCAACGTAGATGTCAAGAGGGCCTGAAGGATCTGGCAAGGACTGAAATTCTGGTAGTTCTCGCAATAGGGTCGCGAGTCGGATGGGCGGTTTCGACTGGTAGTCGACCGCAGCGAGTGAGTCAGTGAGGAAGCCAGTGACGAGATCCAAATCTGTCCCGACAGCACCGACGAGTCCAATAATCAACTCAGGCCCTGTTAGCAAGGTTCACCTCTCTGTCACTTTGTCGGGAGGTAGGCCCAAGGCGGGAGCAGGGATCGTAGACGACACGCCACAGGGGTCGCATAGTCCTCCCAAGAAGCGGAGTGACTCGCTCCCCCTCGAAGCAAGTCCCGTATGCGGATCATACATTGGGTGCGTTCGATCAGCGCAATGGCAAATGCGTGCTAGGGAACAAAAAACGAACATATATTATCTGGACATGGACGACGGACGGAAGAGCGTGCTGGCAATTGTGGTAGGAATCCTCGTTGCGCGACACCTGAAGACTACCGAGGATCTGTTTGACAGCCGCCCGAGCCCAAGAACGGAACCGTTGCTTGCCAGCGTAGTTCAGTGGGCGCACCGGATCATGTGTAAGATCGATAATCTGCACTCACAATGACGCCTATGACAAATGAGCAGCGTGACCTCTACCGTGTCAACACTCCCACGGCAAGTAACCGATTGAGATTCCAGGCACCGGTGGCCACCTGAAGCGCCTGAAGGAATCGCAAGGCACAATTATCGAACCCTTATCGAACCCTCGTTACCCCATTTCTGAACCGCCAGCGAAAGTGGGGCCTGTGATTGAGGCCGGCGAAATTCGCGAAATTCAGCACACGCGCGACACACAATTATTACGGGCACTCTTCCTAGCCGCATCTGGTCGACTGTCCGAGTCAGTCGACCGGTCAAGTAGTCTGTTCGGCCCAGAACGCTGCCGTGACAGCGCTGCGTGGATAGGTTTTACAACAACTTACAAGAACGCGGGGACTGCCAAAATACCCGTAAGCCGTACAAGACATCGCAGTTTGTGGGTTGGGTTGTGGGTTGGGAATTTCCGCATTGCGACCAAACGGGCGGCCCCTGGTGGAGGCGTGCACACTTGCAGTTTTACCAACCGGCCTTTCGCTCGAAGATTTGAAGCCGCAAGTGCTCCTAGCCCACGAGCTTGTCAAAAAGGGCATCAGCAAGAGAAAGTTTGTCTTTGCTCTTTGCCGTGTTGGGGATAGTGAATCGTTAGAATTGTCCGCCAGAGACTATATTCAGCGGCTGGCTACAAGGTTCTCGCCGGGTCGCTGCCAGAAAAACTTGGATACCTAAAAGCAGCAGAGGGGGGAGGGCCGTTACCAAGACCCGGTTCGCCAGCCTCAATCAACGAGCATCGAAAATGCTACAGGGCATCATCGACATCGTCTACGACGCGTATGCTCGCCGCATCATTCCCCAAGAAGTTACGATAATCTCCACCGCCCCCAAAACGTTACGATGCTATGGCACAACCGAGAGCCGCCGCGCCGGGTCGCCTCGTGATTCAGGCACAACTGGATTCCCTCGGGCTTGTCGCACCACCGGAACCCGCCCCCGCCGTGATTCCGCTTCGCTCTCGCCGCAAGCATTCCGCAGCCGAAGGCGAACGCACCTGGCCGGACTATCAGCGCTGTGTCATTGGCGCGCCTCCCAACCAGGAAGGCAGCGGCCCGGATCGCAGCATGGCGGATTTTTTCTGGTGCATGTTAGCTGCACAGCGCGGCTGGAGCATTGAGGAAACCGCAAACAAGCTCATGGAGGTGAGTGCCAAGGGGCAGGAGCGCGCCCGGCTCCACGACGAAGGCTATGCGCTCATCACCGCACAGAATGCATCAGCAGCGGCAACGCGCGGCCGACAGGCGGGCAGGGGGTAGAGCATTTCAAAATCGACGCCAGGGCGTCAAACTCGCACGCCTAGAGGAGAAGTTACCGGGTCGGAGAAGAAGGGCAGGCGCTCGGCTTTTCACCCCAAGAACTCAACAACCGTAGTTTTGTCCAGCTTTTCATGATGGGTCTGGTTTCCATAACTCTTCAGACAGTCATAACAGGCCCGCTCACAAATATGGCCTTCGCACAGTTCCTTTGCTTTCGCGACTACCTTGTCCCAGCTGTCGAATCCATCTCTCACAAATCCAGCTCCCCCAGGCGTGTGGTCGAATAGAATAATTTCACATGGCGGTAATTTGTTTTTTCCAGCCAGCCAACGCCAGGACACGCCGATGTCGAAAGCATCGATGTCCAAGGTGGTGCAGAGGGCCCGTTGCAGGGCGTAGGCTAAAGACTCAACGGAAACAGGCATCGACACCGGCCGGGCGATCAGGCAACAGCTCTGAAATCTATGTCCGTAAGCTAATATTTTCGTCCAGGGCTGTTCGTTGTTGCACATTCTTTCGCCGCTCAGCACGCGCAGCCGCTGATGCTTTTTCCCCGCCTTATAGGAACGCAGGGGTTCACTACATCCACAGTCCTGGCAGAGCATGAACCCTTTGCTTTCTGGGCCTAAGTTGTAACGAAAGAGTGTTCCAGATTCCTTTAGCGCCAGTCGGAAAAGACCGTGATCTTGCAGGCTCGATTCTTCTACGTGGTCAATAAAATGCGTGACGGTTTGGCGTTGTCTGACGAGTGTGCTCCGCCGGTAGCGCGCAGCACCGTCCTTCTCATCAACGCGTACACTGAAGGCGGCGGGCTCAACAAAGGGTCTAACGAACTGAGCGAAAATTGATCGCTGACATACCGCACATGGTTTGCACAATTCATCCTGCGTCTGGCCAGTGCGAATCTGCTTGCAGTCCGGGCACTCGGAATACCACTGCCGCGTCGGCTTATCCATCTTGCTCACAACGTAGAGGCCGTTGCTCGTAAACACTTTTTTGTGCGCGATAACCTGCGCTCCGGGAGCAAATTCGGCTATCGCGATGCCACGGTCGCGACTGAGTTCAACCTCAAGATCACGAGACCATCTGGTCGTACCTGTTTCCAGGGGTACGACATCCAACGGGAAAGCATATCGCGGGAGAAAACCACGTTTAGCCAATAAGGCGATAACGTCGCTGCCCAGCAAATTCTTAATCGCCTGCTCAATGTCACTTGTGTGTGTACCCTGCTCAAACAGCTTCTTGCGTTCCGCCATGAGAGCAGACAGTTCAGTTGCGATGTTCTTGAGTGTTTCTCCATATTTGGCCGCCGCTTCCGCGACGCCACTTTCAAATCCAGAAACGGCGGCAACCAGCGTCTGGCCTGCTTCTGTGGAGACAATGTCTGTTTCAGCCTGTTGACTTAGCCAGCTGAGAAAATCCAAAAACACACTCACCGGGCGAACACGAAACCACGTCTCAGGTATGCCTTGCCGGGATTCGGATGGCAAAAATGCTTCCAACCTTATTTGTTGCCCAGGCCGTCCCAAAACATTCTCGTCAGCAATCCTGATCCGCAGAAATCTGGAGAATACCAGCGCGTTGAAGTGACGTTGGGCAATAACCCTGTTTTGGATGAAGACCGTGGGCGGGCGTACCGCGCCGGACATAAGCCGTGGCGGGTTATTCCAGGCATCCGCATCGTATTTCGTGCGACGGCAAAGAGTGACGCAGACGGAATTCTTCTCTTTACCACGTCCAGCCCGGCCCACGCGCTGCACATAGTTCGCGCTTGACGGAGGCGCATTCCGCAACAGGACCTTTTGAAGGTCGCCGATGTTAATGCCCATTTCAAAGGTGGTCGTGCTGCTCAGAAGGTTGACGCCCTCATCCCGGAACTTGTCTTCGATCTGCTTGGCCAGGTTTTTCTCAATCTGAGCCGTATGTTCCTCGGATTTCAGGGTGGAAAACTGCGGCTGCCCCTGCCCAGCCACCCAACGGGCGATGATATTTGGGGCTCCCGCATCGAAGGCCCGCTGTTCTAAGCGCCCATCACATTCCTTGCGCGGACAACAATTTCGGACTGAATAGGCGGAGACAATTCCGCAGCGATCGCACACATGCCGCGATTCAGGCACCACCGGAACGACACGAAGTCGTTCATGATCCAACTTCCAGGTGCCCTTACTTTCGATCAGAAGTGCCCGCTGGACAAGGAAATCCCAGATCCTTTCGGCGAGAATCAGCACCTGGTCTCTAGGAATTCGCAAAGCGCGGCGCAGGTAGTCGGTAAACACGTTGTCTTTGCTGGAATTGGCTTGTGGCAACCAGCCGTTGGTATTTCGGATTCCGTGGCGTCTTAACACATAAGCAATATCGGCCGTCACTCGCCCGAACGCTGGCGCGTCCGCTTGCACCCGCCCCTTGGGCAGTGTGAACGCCTTGCGCTGGCGCATAAACGAAAGCAAAACCTGCAACAGACTATCGGCCTCGATCGCACTCAATTCAGAGTCTCCGAGAAGTTTCCTAAAATCCACTTTCTCGGCGTCTCCGAGCGAATACTCCACAGAGACCAATCCGAAATCTTCTGCGGATTCACGGGCAGAGTCCGGAATTCCGAAATAGCCGAATGTTTCAGCTATCCACAAATCTTTTTTGCCTTTGGCATCCAACTCCTCGTCCGGAAAGCGTGAAACGGGCAGGAAAAACTGTGGGTCACTCGCTTCCTCATCTGCCAGAAGCTCGCCAAGGCCAACAAAATCAAGTTTGCGTTGTTCTTTATGGAGAACCTGCAAAATCCTGCGCCCCATATCGTGCAGAAAGGTTTCTTCCTCCAGGAGAGAGGGAAATGCAGCCGCACGTTGGCGGTGATCGGTGAAACACAAGAGCTTTCGAGCTTTAGCTGCCGTGGCATTCCCTGGCGTGACGGAAAAATGAGCAAGTGGCACGGCCATCGCAAGGCCCATCTCGTCATCCGACTCCTGGAACCGTTGCACAGGCTCAATCCCCGATCCGTTCCGGGAACCGCAGTTCGGACAGGCTGAGAGGAGTGATTTCTCCTGCCGGTAGAGGTTCTGGTGATCCTGGGCCCGGCCTTGATGGGCACACTGCCGATGAAAAATCTTAATAGTGCGAAGCTGGGGATCGCCACAGGTGCAATTGTCGCCCGCGCCTTCTTCTTTCTTCTTTCCGCAGGCCACACACCACTGGAGTTCGGCGGGATGCGCGAACAAATCACCCGTTTCCGCTTCGTCATCAGCCTCCTGTGGAGAGGGGTAGGGGAGATCGCCGTCGATGCTGATATAAGACCAGAATGAATCGCTCATCCATCCGAGTTCGGTGCTAAACGAATCGAAATACGGTTTCACATCTCCTTCGCCGTCTGGAGTCTGGGCGCGGCGGGGACCCAGGTCCTGAAGGGCACCGAAAAGATAGCCGCACTTGCGACAGCTAACCACCTCAATCAGTTGTGATTTGCGCCCGGCGTCATAACAATCCGGGCATTCTCCCTCGGGAACGCTCGGATTTGTTTTTCGGGAGACGAAGAATGCGGGTTTACCGTCCCGCCGTCCAGGGCATGCTCTATGCACGCATACGTGAAGCCCATCTTGGGCACGGACGAAATAGTGCAATCGTGTCGGCAGAAGGTCTTCATGCGACTGATCGGACTTGGCGACAGCCGCGATTTCTAAGAGCCCCTCTATCCCCTCCACCGCCTGCGGCCGTTCCGGCCATAGCAATCTAGCGGCATCGCTAAGCAAAGTGGGCTTCGTAGACAGAATATCTTTGCGGAGACGAAACAGATTCTCGTCATGACTGAGAACAATGCTCAGATCCCCTTGCATATCCCGGATACCAAGCTGCTGCTTTACATCAGCCGTGCGGTTGAGTCGTGTCGCTTCGGCGGCCTTGATGTACTGAGCCGGTGTCGGAGAAAACGCCGGTTGTTGAAGCACCGGGGCGGTAGGCGTTCCATATATCGGGTTGGGCTCCGAGAAGCTCTCGCCAAACAAATCCGATGCAAACTTGCGAACCTTGTTCTCACTCTCCGTATCACCCTGCTTTCCGAGAGTCGCAGAGGTCGCGATGCAAGTCAGGTTCTCAATCCCCAGACGATCCTTCAACCGCCGCACCAGGAATGCGATTTCCGTCGCCTGTATGCCGCGATAGGCGTGTGCTTCGTCGAGCACGAGGAACTTTAGCCGCGCATTCTCAAAAATAGGTGCATCAACCGGCCGCTCAAGCAGATACTCCAGCATGGAAAAATTGGTGATGAGGACCTGTGGCGGGTTAGATCGAATTTGCTCGCGGTGATTGAGCAGATTCGGAATGTCAGCTTTTAATCGCTCCGCGACTCGCTGGTCCACCTTTTGCTGGAGTTCGTGTTGCGTAAGCCCTGCGTCAGTCATCTCCTCGCGGAATGTCTCACGGAGCGTGCGGACGTATTTTTCTTGCGAGTCAGGAGTTTGCCCGGTGAATCGCGCAAAGGTTATTTGCGGATGAGCGGCCAGCATTGATTCCCATTCCGTAAGTTGGTCGTTAACCAGAGCATTTAGCGGATAAATAATTACGGCGCGTAGGCCCGGACTAGGGTTGCGCAGCAGATCGTCCAGAATGGGAATCTGAAAACAGAGGGTCTTGCCGCTACTTGTTCCCGTGGCTATGACAGCGTTCCTGCCATCAAGAACGAGTTGGAGCGCGTCCGTTTGGTGTTTCCATAACGCGCGATCCCCCAACCGTTTCCGGATTGTCGCTTTTGTTTTCTCATGCAAGGAGAGTTGATCCAGCGCTGCCCCTTCTTTGTACACCTGCGACTTTTCCAGGTAGGGGCCATTGACCCTCAGCGATCACCCAAAACCGGCCACTGATTATCACCTGAAAACCGGCCAACGAGAGTAGCGTCCGGGACATTGATTCCCGCGGAGGCTTGTAGGCTCCGGGGGCATGGCCAATGTCTTGAACGAAGAGAAGAAACAACAAGTCTTAGCTCTGGGACGGCTGGGCTGGTCGCTGCGGCGCATCCAGCAAGCTACCGGAATCCGTCGTGAAACCGCAGGTGTGTACCTGAGAGCGGCGGGGATTGCGGTGCGTCCGCCCAGTGGCTGGGGGCGGTACGAACCAAAACCGGCCAACGAAGTGATCACCGACTCCGGTGCGGCAAAACCGGCCATTCCGGTGATTCCCGCTCCCCTCGACCCTAACTGCAACCCCAACCCCGAAAACCTTTCTAATAAGGGAAAAGCAAAAGCAACTTCAAAACCGGCCAACGAGGTGATCACCGACTCTGAAGTGGTCACCGGCGCCAGTGTCTGCGAGCCGTACCGGGAAGCCATCGACTTGGGGCTCAGCCGCGGCCGCAATGCTATGGCGATCTGGCAGGACTTGGTTTCCGAGTACGGATTCGCCAGCAGCTACCAAAGCGTGCAACGCTTCGTGCGCAAGCGACGCGGAACGCAAACCCCCGAAGCCCGTGTCGTGATCGTCACCGCGCCCGGCCAGGAATCGCAAGTCGATTACGGCACCGGTCCCATGGTGCGTGATCCCGAGAGCCGCAAGTACCGGCGCACCCGGCTGTTCGTGATGACGCTGGGCTGCAGCCGCAAATCGGTTCGTTTGCTGACCTTCCGCTCCAGTTCGCGCATCTGGGCCGAACTGCACGAACGAGCTTTTCGCCGGCTGGGCGGCGCCACCCGCATCGTCGTGCTCGACAATCTGCGCGAGGGCGTGCTCGTCCCCGACATTTACGATCCCACTCTCAATCCTCTTTATCGCGACGTGCTGGCGCACTACGGCGCGGTCGCCATGCCTTGCCGGATTCAAGATCCCGACCGCAAAGGCAAAGTCGAATCCGGCGTCGGTCACGCGCAGAAAACACCGCTGAAAGGCTTGCGCTTCGAGACTCTGGAAGAAGCCCAAGCTCACCTCGATCACTGGGAGCAACGCTGGGCCGACACGCGCATCCACGGCACCACCAAACGGCAGGTCGCCGCCATGTTTGCCGAAGAGAAACCCACGTTGTTACCGCTGCCGCTGGAGCCGTTTCGCTATTACCAGTACGGCGAGCGCATCGTGCATCTGGACGGCTGCGTCGAAGTCGAAGCCGCCTACTACGGCGCGCCGCCGGGCTGGATCGGACGCGTGCTGCGAGTGCAATGGGATGAGCTGTATGTCCGTCTGCTCGATCCCAAGACCGGGCAACTGCTGCGCGAACACGTGCGCCAGAAGCGCGGCTGGTATCGCATCAAAGAAGAGGACCACCCCAAGCGAACGCCGCTGCGCACCTCCCAACTGCTGTGGCGAGCCGGTCGTGCTGGGTCGCACATCGGTGCGCTCTGCGATGCCATCCACCGCCAGCAAGGCGAAGTCGGTGTGCGCCGCATTCTCGGCGTTCTCTCCCTAGCCAAGAAGTACGGCACCGCGGCGGTCGATGAAGCCTGCGCCGCTGCGCTCGACATGGGAGTGCAGGAATATCGCTTTGTCCGCCGCTATCTGGAACGCTGTCCCCAAGCCCCACTCAGTTTGCACCAAGTCGATCCCCTGATCCGCGAGTTAGTGCAGTACCGCGACTTCATCAACTACAGAACCAAGGAGATAGAAGAATGAATCTGATCGAACTCGATCGTGCGCTCAAACAACTTCGCCTGGGCGGAATGGCCGCCACGCTGGAGACCCGTCTGCGCCAGGCCCAAACCGAACCGCTCGCCCCCATCGATCTGCTCTCCTGCCTGGTCTCCGACGAACTCGCCCTGCGTGGCGAGCGCCTGCTGGAGCGGCGGAAAAAGCAGGCCCAGTTCCGCGACTCGCAGAAGACTCTCGACAACTTCGACTTCACCTTCAATAAGAAGATGAATCGCAGCCTGGTCTTCGACCTGTCCACCGGCACCTTCATCTCGCGCCACGAAGATGCCCTGTTTCTGGGCCCACCCGGCACCGGCAAGAGTCACCTGGCACAAGCCATCGGCCAAGCCGCCATCCAACAGGGATACCGCGTGCTCTATCGCGAGACCCATGCCTTGCTCGATGATCTCGCCGAAGCCACGCTCGACGGCACCCGCAAAGAGCACATGGAATTCCTGGTGACCGTGCCCCTGCTCATCGTTGACGATCTCGGCATGCGCAAGCTGCCGCTCACGGCCGCCGAAGAACTGCTGGAAATCATCATGCGCCGCTACGAACGCGCCAGCACGATGCTAACCTCGAACCGGCCGGTAGAAGACTGGGGCAAACTGCTGGGCGACGCGGCCGCCGTCAGCGCCATGCTCGACCGCCTACTGCACCACGGACACGTGCTCAAGTGCGGCCCCCGGAGCTGGCGAACCAAAACCGACTTGCCACCACAGGAGGCGGCAGGGTAGAACATTCTCAGTCCTGGACGGCCAATCCCGTTGGCCGGTTTTGAAGTGATAACTGGTGGCCGCTTTTGAAGTGATCACTGAGGATTGACCAGCTCTTTCGCGGTTAACCGCTCCTCCCAAACTGTTTTGGCGTGCCCGAATGCGCGGTGGAAGCGATACTTGGCTTTCATCAGATCCAGGTATGGCAGAAACACTTCTTTGTGGAAACGAGCGGTTAGTGAGTCCATAGTGACCCGCCGAACGCAACACTGTTTCTGTGGAGATAGTGCTCGATCACCTCGCGCGATCGTGTCGGCCAAGTCATTTTTAGGTACGCGGCCTCTCCTCGTTTGTCGATCACTTCAATAACGGGCAAGTCCTCGCCCGGAATGTCGCAGATCATCCGACGGTACAGTCCCCACAAGATGGACGGATCGCCACAATAGTTCAATTGAAATGACGCTCCGGGTAAAGCTATCGACTCGGCGCGGTTTTCTCGAATCATCCATCGCCGCCCGCGTTGCACCGCCACGCCCAGGCGTTCGTACTTACGCAAAATGTAGGGCGAGAAGCGCGATAAAGGCGCGATCACGTCCTTAGCGAGCACCAGATCTTCCCATTTCATGCCATCAGTCGATTGGCAGAGAAGAAACATCGGAACGAACGCTCCAGGGAGATTGTCCCAGCACCGATTGATTGCTTCGCCTTCACGACCCACCATCCACACTGCGATGTTCTCGCTGATGTGAGGCTTGGCCTCGATAGAGATACGCCGGTCTCCACGCAGGTCAGGAGATTTGAACGCGTCGTCCAATTGGCTGAAACTCCTGAGCGTAGTTACGCCCGGTCGATGTTCAAGCCAGATCATTTTGTTCCATTTCCAACGGTAGCAGTTCCTGTCTGGTGAATCACGAACGTCCACATGTTCCCACCAGCCCGAAGCTGCTTTGCCGTCGATAAAGACCTTGAACTCGCTGGCGAGCGCCGCCGAGTCGTCTTTGAAATAGCCGCTCGGAATTGCCACGCACGGAATGGGCAGATGATCGATCTTAATCTTACCGTCCGGGGTTCGATTGAAATGAGCGGTCTTAGATCCCCAACCGGTAATAAACCGCGCCTCAATCCTTGCCCGTGTCTTAAAGCGGATGGTTCGCGAGTCACGACCGCCGATTTTTAGGCAAAGCTCCGCATGTTTTCCAGTCGGCCACAGACGCGTTAGAAAACAGACAGTGCCGTCTTTCAACTCGAACCGCTCGTTCGCCTGAGTGTCGCTGTCATCGAAACCGTCGCGAGACACCAGCTCGATTTCGCACTGCGAAATCAGGGCGTAGCTTCTCAAGGGCAGTTGATCCCGACTGACATCTACTAAGCGCCCTCCATTCTCCAGGTCGAAGAGTGCCCAATTATTGATGCCGCGTACGTATTGCGTTTCCCGTTCATCTCCTAACTGAAGAGTGACAGCAAGCATGCTCGCAAAAGAGTCGGAGTTGAGAACCAACTCGTCGGGTGAGGGGGCGGCTTCCTGCCGCAGCGAACCCACTCCCCATGAAGCGGGGAGCTTCTCGCGGCTGATCGCAGGCAAGAGTAGGGAGATATTTTGTCGCTGCTCATCCCAAATGAGCCTGACACGAAAGCGGAAGAGTGAATCCGGATCTTGGGGTCGCAAGAAATCTGCCGTTTCCGGCACATCATCAAAGTATTCCTGACGGAGGATACTGGCCCGCGCGATATCCCCAATCGTCAATTGGGGATCGCCTAAGAGGATTTCGCGCACGTCGAGAACATCTTGGATGAACCCGCTGGCGGACTTTCGATTCTCGGTCAGGAACCGACGCAGCCGTGTCCGGCTACCGGATCTCTTTTCGACAACGTCATCCCATTCCTCATCCGACAACGACCGCCAGTCTTTATGCCAAAGGGCCCAATCGCAGACTTCCAGAAATCCGTCCCATAGTGAAAGCGGTATGCCAATGAAATTCACTGCGGAGCCTACGAAATCAGTCCCATTTCCACGGAGTTTCAGTTCCAGGCGAAACTGACGGGCTGCACTCGCGAACGCTGTATTGATTTCGGATTGCTGATTGGCGGGCAGTTCCTCGGAGCCAACAACTTTTGCAAATTGCGGCCAAAACCTGTTTTCGTCGTATTCGTAGAATGCTAACCCGCAGTAAAGCATCAGCAGGCACGCAGGGCAGCCCGAAAGGTCACTTTTCCAATCTTTCCACTCACCGCGAACAGATGTCAGAAATGTATCCCATGTGATGCGATCAGGCACGACCGGAAGGAGTGGTGCGTGCGAAGCCCCTTTCGAGCGGCTATCGCGCTCAACCTTCGCCGCGAAGTGCTCTTCCCAATCGCCGAGTTTCTCAAACATTGCGCTCACACCAAGAGAGGACCTGGGGTCCTTGGGAGGCAAAACACTCCTAAGTTACTACCCGTGTTTTATGCTTGTATTCAATACTAGAGCGTAAGGACCCTAACGCAATACGAAAAGGGAGTGGGTTGGCGACTAGGCTACTCTCGGCGCACGGCGGCGGTGGCAATCTCAGGTGCGCTTGGACACTGTTTTCCGGGGTCAACCAACTCCCCGACTTGATGCATCACGCCAGTTCCTGAAGCCCGCGCAAATCAGCTTCGCTTTTTCTTCCCCATCCATTAGAATACAAGTTCAGATAGTTTGCTATTGGAGAATAATGCGTTAGATATTTGAGGATGTAACGTGTCTGAGATGACCGGCAACAAAGAAGCCGTGTCCGTACTCGGGCCGCTGCTGCGGTCCACAGATGAGCCGTGCCCGCTAATTCTGCTTGGGGCAGGGTCCTCTTTCCGTTCGGGCGTTCCCACCGCCGCAGATGCGGTTAAGCAGATAGCTCGGCTGGTGTATTCAGAACGCGAGTTGAAAAACGCGCGGCCTCCGGAACGGGTAAAGCCGTCGGAATGGGAATCTTGGCTGCACGGTTGCAACTGGTTTCTTCCTGGAGCCGACCGCCTGGCTGAGAATTTCCCGCTTGTAGTTGAGCATCTATTGGTCCCCGCCGAGTTTCGCAAGCGTGTGCTGCTCGATCTGATGCGACCCGTCAACGGCATCAGCGGCGGTTACAAGATGCTTGCCGATTTCGTCCTGCGCGGCCTCATCCGTACAATGTTCACCACAAATTTCGACACCTGCCTTCCCGACGCGCTCAGGGAGCGTCAGCCGCACATCCGCCACATACACGAAGTTAACCGCGGCCCCGGCGACTATGACCAGTTCAACGTGTACAGCAAGTGCCAGATCATCTGGCTACACGGGCGGGCAGAACAATATTCCGACAAGAACTCCGCAGGCGAGGTAGGCGCGCTTGATCCGGGGCTAGTTTCCCTGATCCGACCAATGCTCAACGCATCGCCTATCATCGTCGTCGGCTATCGCGGCTCGGAGCCGTCGATTATGGAAGGGCTCTTCGGCCAAAACAAGGAAGGCCGTCTCGATTTTCCCAACGGCGTGTATTGGTGCACCCGGTACGCTGAGAGCCTTCATCCGAATGTTGAAGCATTCGCGCGCCGCCTGGGCACGAATTTCCGCCTGCTCAGGATTGATGGATTTGACGAGCTTTTCGCTGACCTTTCCAAGGAGCTTGCCGGTCACGACCGCTATGCTGAAGCTGGAGCTGGCGGCAGGACGCAGCACGACATTCAGGCTTTCGACGAGCGCGTAACGGACCATGCTACGCTCGACGATTTGGATCTGGACCTGGCGCTGTCGATCCTGCGCGAATATTGCCAGAAACTTGGGCGCGCACCGCTGACACGGGAAATGCTGCTCACGCTTATGCGCGAGTGTGCCACGTCAGCGGAAATGGGACAGTTTGAGACCGGAAGTTAAGCTACACATCTGAGATTCAGTTCACCCGAAACAGAGAGTAGACTGGCGGCGACAGCGGGGCCCCAGCCAGCCCGCGTTTGGCTGGCTGGGGTGCTGCGCCGGCAGTCTACTCGGGCGCCCCTCAGCGGGGCCGGAAGGGTGAACATGCCGGAAGAAAACAAGCCAGAAAGTAATCCCACGGAAATGGCGGGGTCGACCCGCTCCACCGAGACTGCGCGTGCGCTGATCCGCAAAGCCAAGCGAGCCACACGGCGCAGGTTTCCTACCGAAGACAAGATCCGCATCGTAATGGAAGGGGTGCGCGGGGAGGTGTCGGTGGCGGAGCTGTGCCGTCGCGAAGGCATCCATCCCACGATCTATTACAAGTGGCTGAAGGACTTCATGGAGGCGGGCAAAGCCCGCATGCGAGGTGACAGCCTGCGCGAAGCCACCAGTGACGAGGTCAAAGCACTACGCCAAGAGAATGAGCGGCTGAAACAGTTGGTGGCCGATCTGAGCGTGGCCAATATGCTGCTCAAAAAAAGCCAGAGTTAGGACTGATCGAGCGTAGGAGGTACGAGCGGGTGAGTGCGGACAAGAAACGCGAGATGATCGAGTTGGTGCGGCGTGCGCCGCAGCCGAAGCGCGCCACGATCGCCGAGCTGGGGATGGCCCGCTCCACGTTCTATCGTTGGCAGCGGCGCTATCGCGACCAAGGGGAAGTCGGGCTGGTAGACCGCAAGCCGGAGCCGGGAGCGGTGTGGAACCGGCTGCGGCCCGCGGAACAGGCTGCCATTTTCGCAACCGCGCTGCAGCAGCCCGATCTGAGCCCGCGCGAGTTGGCTTGTCATGTCACCGACCACGCCGGGTTCACGGTGTCGGAAGCCACCGTATACCGAGTGCTGAAGCGGCACGGGCTGAATCGCACCATTGCGCTGGTGGGCTTCCCGGCGGGCAAGGAGTTCCGGGTGAAGACCACTGCGCCCAATCAAATGTGGCAGAGCGATGCCAGTTACTATTTCGTGGTGGGTTGGGGCTGGTATTACTCGATCGAAGTGCTCGATGATTACTCGCGCTTTGTGCTGGCTAGCGATCTGAAACCGGACATGACCGCGCACTCCATCAGCGACGTAGTGGAACAGGCGGTGGCCTTTACCGGCATGCGACGGGTACCCATCGAAGACCGCACCAAGCTGCTCAGCGACCATGGTTCGGGCTACCTGGCGCGAGTTTTCGAGGAGTATCTGCGCGTGCTCGATATCCGCCATATCTACTGCGCACCGCATCATCCCCAAACCAATGGCAAAATCGAGCGCTTTCACGAGACGCTCAGAGCGCGCATGAACCTCCTGGTCTACACCAGCCCGGACGAGCTGCGTCGCACCATGCAGGACTTCATCGTGTATTACAACCATCGCCGCTATCACGAAGCCATCGGCAACGTGACTCCGGCCGATGTGTACTACGGACGGCGGGAAGAAATCTTACGCAGGAGGGCCGAACAGAAACAACGCACGATTGAGCAGCGGCTGCGTTACAATCTGGGTCGCTGGAACCAAAAACCAAGGGTGGAACTGAAATTCAAACCGTAGCTTGGCCTGGCGGCCAAGCTGGTCTCACAGCTTCTGACGACGAACAACTGTTGTTACCAGGCGTGGGTGTTGAAAAAGTCACTGAGATTAGCAAGCTGAATGGCGGCCAAAGCGTGGTAGAAGAAGGAGAACTTTCCTCGCCATGCTTTTCTGGATCCCTATTCTCGGAGGCGCGCTAATCATGATGGGGCACCATGATCGTTCCGAAGCCTTGTTTTACTACTTCCGCCTGGAAGACCAGGTTCCAGAGACGCATCTGCTGCGGCTCATCGATCAGCACATCAGCTTTGCCTTCGTGCGGGAAAAGCTGAAACAGAGTTACAGCGATACGGGCCGCCCGTCCATCGATCCCGAGCTTCTGCTGCGCATCCTGTTGATCGGCTATTTGTATGGCATCACCAGCGAGCGCAAGTTGGTCGAGGAACTGCGCATGCATCTGGCGTGGCGCTGGTTTACCGGCCTGGGCTTCGATCAGGAGATCCCGCATCACTCGACCTTTTCCAAGAACCGACACGGACGGTTTCAGGAATCGAAGCTGTTCGAGCAGTTGTTTGAACAAATCGTGCGGCAGTGTGTGGAAGTGGGATTGGTCAAGGGCGAGGACCTGTCGGTGGATGGCAGCTTCGTGGAGGCGAACGCGGCGAAACAGAGTCGGATTCCCCGGGAGCAATTAGCGGAAGCTGCCCAAGTCCACCACACCCTGCGCCAGTATCTGGTGGAACTGGAACAGCAGAATCCGGTGGAAGAGCCCGTGCATGAGCAAGAGCAGGTGTCGACCACGGATCCCGATTCCACCTACGCCACCAAAGGTGGCACACCCGCCCGGCTGGGGTACTACGACAACTATCTGGTCGATAATCCGAGCTGTGTGATCGTGGCGGTACAAGGGACGGCCGCCCGCATGAGCCAGGAGACGGTGGCCGCACAGGACATGATCACTCGTTTCGCCCAGTGGCAAGGACGGGAACCGCAGTCGGTGGCCGCCGATACCACGTACGGCAATGGCGAGTTTCTGCAATGGTTGCTGGAGCGGGACATCACTCCTTATATGCGCACGCGGGACAGTATCCACAGAAAGAACAGCCCGTTCTACGGCCCGGAGCGGTTTACCTATCAGCCAGAAAGCAACAGCTATCGCTGTCCTGCGGGGGAACAGCTCAACTATGTCGGCCTCAATGTTCGCAACCGCGCTCACGCCTATATCGGCAGCGGCAAACGTTGTGGGGCATGTTCGCAAAAAGCGCAATGCACTAGTGGGCGATATAAGTATCTCGCCATTCACAGGGATGAGCCGGCTCGGCAGCGTGCACGCGAGTTAGTCAACACGCCAGAGTTCGCCAATGCACAGCGGCAAAGAAAGAAAGTGGAAGCCCTGTTTGCGGAACTGAAGAATCAGATCGGACTGCGTCGCCTTCGCCTGCGGAGACTAAAGTTTGTTCGGGAGCAGTTCTTCCTGGCGGCGGCTGCGCAGAACATCAAGCGACTGGTCCGCTTCCTCAGCCAAGGGCAAAGACCAATGCTAGCCGCGACGACGTAGTGGCCATACCGTTGTGAAGAAAAACTCGCGCTACCGCAGAATCCAAGCCGAGGCAAAACCCCTTTCGGAGGCTCCTTTTTCAACAGCCACAGGCGATAGCGCTCAGAATGCAGGTCAGGCCGCGTCCTCCGCCAGGAATTTGGCGAAAGAACGGATCAACTTCAGCTTGTCCTCCTGCAAACCGCGCAGCTCTTCCTCACGGAGTCGCTTTTCGTACAAAAGTCTCCCGAACACCTGCGTGAGTTGCGAATAGCGATAGTCGTACTTGCGGTCGATCTCCTTACGACGTTGGGTCAGGTAATGTTCCAAGTCCCACAGATCCGACGAGTGCTGGATCTGGCTGGCCATCTTCTTTGCTTGCTGAATCAACTCGTGAAGCTCTCGCCCCAGGGCAGCGTCGAAGGCTGCGCGGGCGATGACCTTTTCTGACCTCGACCAAATCGGTTCGTTCTGGTAGGGATAGCTGTCTTGCGTGGCAGACGGGCTGGTCATGTTCCGATCCTCCGTGGCCGCATTCTACCCCTTGCCCAGATGCCTTTTCTACAGGGCCGGACGCTTTCACTGGGGCGGATTCGTCATCGTTTTCCTGCGGCCTTCCATCCGTTCTGAGGTCGAAAAGGTCGTTCACTGGATGCCCGAGATTCTGTTTGCAGCCGAGATAGCGTTCCGTGGTCTGCACGGATGCATGCCCGAGCAAGAACTGAATCTGCTCTAGCTCACCGCCGCGATCGTGGCACAGCTTCGCGCAGGTCCGCCGCAGATCGTGCGGTGCAATGTACTCCAAGCCTGCTCTCTCGCAGCAGGTTCTGACCACGTACCAGACAACGTTCTGCGAGAGGCCCCTGCCCCACACCTTTCCCCGTCTGGCGACCGCTCGAAAGATTTTGCCCTCACAAACCCCAGCGGCTCGTGTCCATTGATCGAGAGCGGCTTTCACCCAGTTCGGAATGGGCACCGTGCGAATGTGGCCACCTTTGCCGATCAGATCAACAACGGCCCAGTGTCCTTGGCGCATCTGGATGTCGTCCAACTCTAAGCCGACCAGTTCCGACCTGCGAAAGCCACAACCAAACAGCATGGCCAACATCGCAGAATCGCGCTTGGCACGCATCGTGTCTCCCCCCGCACGCTTGAGCACTTCCGAACTCTGTTCCGTGCTCAACCAATTGCCGGACCGGAATCCGAGTTGCTTGACTCCCTTGACGCGGCTAATCCCCGCGGCCAAATCGGGACTCAGCAAGCCAGCGTCGGCGGCTTCGTGAGCCAGGCGACGCACGGCTGCAAGCTGCTGGTTGATGGTGTTAGCGGCCAGATGCCGCGATTCCAGGTACATGCGATAGCGCACGACGACGATGCGGTTGAAGGCCAGCCGAGGCTCGGAGCAGTACCAGGCGATGAACTGGTCGATGGCGTACTCGTAGACTCGGCGCGAAGCTGGCGAGCCGAGGCTATTGAGAACTGCCGTTTTACAATGATCCAGGTCTGGCAGGCGGAGCACTCGGCGACGATAGTTCGGCTTGACTCTCGGTTTGCCCATGACGACGGCCTCCAGTGCCGCAGCAGTCGGAATACGGGAAGCTCGGCTCGCGTGCAAGCTCGAATCACACGGGGACGGAACCGCATTGTGTTGGGTTTCCAGGCCAGCGAACATCGGAGTAAGACCATGGGCATCAGCAATCCCGAGATTCAAAAGAAAGTGTTCGGACCGAGGTGGGAACACGAGATCGAAAAGCGAGGCTGGCCGTTCTGGAAAAGGCTCATGCACCGACTGCAGGACTGTCCTATATGCAAGCCCAAATCACAAACTCGAAAACTTCAATGAGCGCTATCGCCTGTGGCTGTTGAAAAAGGAACCAGATTAGTAATTTTGGTGAATTTCAGGGCCTACGTCGAACGAAGATTCAATAACTTGCAGACGAGTTTCGTGGATGAAATCCCCTGAAAAGAGTTTTTCAACAGCCACTCCTGTTATCAACAGTGGGTGCGGCCGGAGTGTTTGTTGCTTGGTCTGCGCCCACCCCGATGGGTGGTGCCGAAAGCGATTTCGTTAGCCGTAGCCGGCGCGCTTATTCGCCACATTCCGTTCCTGACTGGCTTTGGGCGAGGAAGTAAGGGGTTTCGCCAGGCCCCACTCGATAAAGTCTCCGTCGTCGAGAAGTAAAGGAATCACGGAGTGAAGAGCCGCAATTTCCTTCTGGACCCGCTGAACGTTCAATGCTTTCTGTTGCAGAACTTCGTAAACATCCTTCATGGGGCACCTGCGTCGCGCTCGTTGTTGTTCAGACCGTAAAGATAACTTGCGTGGCCCTTGGAGTCAGCGGGTGTGGAACCTGCACTTCGGGTAGGCATTTTAACATTGAGGGGTTCTGGTAGTCCCCGTCCGGGTCACTGAGCGTAATCGCCTGCTTACGACAGTCATCGGAACTACTCTCGACCCAGCGCCCCCTACGCAGCCCGGTGCGATCACCTTGCGGTGATGCTCAAAGAACGACTTACCGACAAACATTGAGCCGCATCGGGCAACGTTCGAGCGAGATCACCGGAACCGCGCCACCGCTACACCGGCAGTCTGAAACTGATTGCAATTACGCAGCTGTTGTCGTAGAGCGCTCAACACAAAGTACCGACGCTCTTCGGTTAACATAGTTCCGAAGGCGGCTCTCCGCTTGCCCTCCAGGACAATGACCACACCCTGGCGATTCCAGTTGAATCCGTTTCGGCGGCTGTCCTCAGGTGCCGAACGGAAATCAGACCACAAATAGTTACGCCTCCAGCCGAGCCGGCCGACGCCGGTAAACACTGAGAGGCTTCCGCCGCGCTGCGCAAGCTCAACTTTGCCCGTGATCGTCATCGCGCAGTACCCGATTAGGAAGACACTTCCGATAAGGAACGGCAAACCGAAGAGCGACGATGTGGGATCGAACTGTCCCGAGGAAATCTGCTTTCCATAGATGCCACCCAACGACATGCCCGACCACGCGCAGGTAAATGGGACTATGAAGAGGGCCATCCAAGAGCGTGTTGTAGCGCCGATGCGGAACCCGTCCGGCAGCTGATCGAACCAAGCGCCGTTTGGCGGGGCCGTCAGATCGAGAGCGGCGCTTGCCGAACCGCCGACAAGTTCCGAGAACGAAAAGGTCTTGCCACAGCGACGACAGAGAGCGATGTCGGTTGCTACATTTATGTCATCGATTACGATCGCCGATCGGCACAGCGGGCAGGCTGCATCCATGTCAGGGGAAGGATGCCATATGGTCTCCTGCGGGTCAAACACGGCAATCGTCTCAGTTGTCGTTAAATCCCAATTTTACTCATTGACCTGGGTTCTGAGTGTAATCGCCTGGTTACATCAACCATCCTGGCCTTGGGTCAGGGCGGTCAATTTGCCATGCCTGGGGCCTGGTCGCAGACACACCCTTTGTTCAGGAGTAGACTTCTGGCTGTCATTTCTCGGGACAAGCAGGTCGGTCACGGACTAGGGGGGACTATGCGGGCTGCTTTTCTTACTGCTGTTCTATTTTTCTCTTGTCTGGCGCAGGCCCAACTTGGCGACATCCTTAAGAAGGCCGATGAGACTCTGAACCAGCGCAGCACGGCGGGACTCAGTAATGACAAGATTATCGCGGGACTCAAAGAAGCATTGCAGGTAAGTACCGGCAAGGCGGTTGCGCTGACCGGGAAGCCCGATGGTTTTCTGAAGAACGAGGCCATCAAGATTCTGTTGCCGCCCAAACTGGAGACCGTTGGCAAGGGCATGCGGATGCTCGGCATGGGCGCGAAGGTGGACGAGTTGGAAGTGGGCATGAACCGCGCCGCGGAGCAGGCGACGCCGCAAGCAAGGCAGATTTTCATCGCAGCGGTGAAGAAGATGAGTTTTGACGATGCGCGCAAGATTCTGACCGGCGGCGATACGGCGGCCACCGAATACTTCAAGCGCACCAGTTCCGCGGATCTGACGGCGGCATTCTCACCGATCGTGCATCGCTCCATGCGGCGGGTTGGGGTGGTGGAACAGTACAATCGCGTGCTGGCGAGCGCGCCAGGAGGCAGTGCTCTGGCCGGGCAGTTCGACCTGAATAAGTACGTGGTCGCCAAGACTCTCGACGGACTGTTTCTGATGCTGGGTGACGAAGAGAAGAAAATAAGGAAAGATCCGGCGGCGCAGACTTCTTCATTGCTGAAGGAAGTGTTTGGCAGGAAATAACTTTCGCTTTTCAGCCCGTGGTGCTAGGTAATGGATCGGCTTCAGCGGCAGGCAGCTTCCCTTAACACGGCGATTGTTGACGAATCGCCATATCACTCATTGACCCCAGTCGGCCAGTTCTCAATGAGCGTAAACGCCTGATTTCGTAAACTATCCTGATATATTTGTGCAGTCTCAATGTTTCGCTTTTTCGTTGCTACCTACTTGAGCTTGCAGGCGCACGGGGACCAATGAGTTTTGATCTTGGTGTGTGGTATCCACAAAAGCGAATCGGCAACGAACAGGCAAGGGAATTGTACGTCCGTCTCTGTGACAGTGATACTAGCGGCGTCGTACCACATCCCGCAATCGATGCATTTTATGCGGAGTTGACCGCCAAGCACCCTGAGATCGACACAATTCCCGAAGAAAGAATCGACGATCACGATTACTGCCCTTGGAGTTGCAAACTGGACCGTTCACCCGGTCACGTAATCATGTCTTGCTTGTGGTCCAAGGCAACATATATACATCAATTGGTTCAAGATTTAGCCCGCAAACACGGCCTCGCAGTCTATGACCCACAGTCCGACGTAGTGACTTACCCGGACGGCTCCACGGGCGCAAGGGCCAGTCGTGGTGCCCTATGGGTTTTGGGTTCCTTCGCGCTGCTTTTTGCCGCGATATTCGTCTATTCGGGACAGATTGCACCTTCAGGAGCGCCGCTGGTGTTCTACGTCTTGGCTGGGTTATGTGGGCTCATGGCCGTGGCTTGCTTTAGGGAGGCGCTTAGAGATACGGTTCGTGATGGGCGTAAATCCCGTTAAGTCGGCAAACTGAAGTCATCGGAACAGCCCAGCGGCAGACAGCCGTCAACTGTCGATCGCGGTAGGGACACCAGTTGCCTGGTGCCCCCCGCACAGACCCGGACGGGCGCTCATTAGCGCATCCGGTTCTTCTCGCAGATGAACAGCGGCCAAACGTATCGCTTGTCCGCACACTCCCCCACCCATGGGACACGCGCAGTCCCGCTCTGTGTCGGGTGCGTGTCAGATGAGAGAGTGTTCTCTTTGAGCCGCAGCCTTCCCTCCTCACTCTCCGCCGACGATGCGCCATCTTTGTTCGAGTGATTCATCGGTACTATGCCGCAGTGTGACTCCTCAGAGACGTACACGCGGGCCGTACGGCCTAAGCCTTCTCCCGCCGTCCTGCGACTGAACGTTCACCGCAGGCATCCCCGAGGTCTCCCGGTTCTCGTGCATGAAGTTTCTAGGCGTGTCTGGGGTCTTCGACTACGCCGGACTGAGCAGGAACTCGCGCTATCGCCCCCGCTCATGTTGCCTTCCGCACATTTATACTGCGTCGGCGTCCGGGTTGTATCTTTTCGCAGCTCAATCGCCCACCCCACCTATACCCCTGTCTACGCTTCACTGAGTCCCTCGCGGTATCAGCGCAAGACTCGGGGCCGAGCAGATCGCTACTCCTTTCTCGTGAGAATTTTGCATTCTCTGCTTCATGCCGGTTTATCCCGGCGCACATAAATCGCGATTTCACTCATTAACCCGAAAATAGGGGTTTTGAGTGTAATCGCCTTCCATGAGAAGGCCGGTCGGAGTCAAGTGGGTTCTTTCGTTTTTTCGTTGGACAAGGTTTTTCTCCCGCCGAGTTGCCACTGTCGCCACCCTTCCATCCGCACTCTTCGTTGAGCGATTGTCGTCGCTCGGTGCAAGTTGGGTGTTCTCGTTTCAGCCGGTGCTGCCACCTGATTGTCGACCTTTCGTCCATCTTGAGATGGAAGTGGGCCAGGCGATTAACGCAGTCACCGGAACTCGGCGCTTGGGCTTTTGTGTTTCCTTCCTCAGAAATGTTTTGCCTTTATGCTGCTGCTGGCATCGCTCCCTGATTGCTGTTGCGCAACGGTTCGTAGACCTCTCCACTCACCCACAAGCGATGCAGCAACACGGCTAACTTGCGTGCCGTGGCAATGATGGCTCGCTTCTTCCCGTTCCTGCCTCCACGCTCCGCCAGCTTCAAGCCCCAGCGTCGCAGATCGCTGTCCGCTCCAAACGGTCCCAAAATGTGTTGCGCACCCTGCACCAGCAGCGTTCGCAGATACGGATCGCCTTCCTTGCTGATGTGCATCTGCGGTTCGCTCTGGCCGGAGTTCCTTCGCCCCGGCTGCAGTCCCAGGTAACAGCCCACGTCCCGGCTTTTGCGAAAACGATGCGGGTCTTCCAGCGTCAGCAAAAATGTCAGCGCGATGAGTGTGCCCACGCCCTTGACCTGCTTCAGTAGTGCCACCTGCGGATAGCTTTCCTGTGCCAGCTTTTCGATCCGTTCGTTGTACTCACGGATGCGCTCGCTCAGCGACTCGATCCCCGCCAGCAGCGGCTCCAGTGCGGTTTGCAGTTCTGGACTCAGCCCTTCCGCTTTCTCCGGATTCATATTGCGCACGTTGCACCCGCGCAGCCGTTCCCCGTAGCTCTTGGCCAGTCCGCGTGCCGTGTTCACCAGTGCCGTCCGCGCTCGCACCAGTCCGGCTCGCGCCCGGATCACCGTCAGATCCGCTTGCGCTCTCGCACTGCGATGCTTCACTGGACACAGCAACTGGGGATCGATTCGCGCCAGCCGGGCCAACGTCCGCGCATCCCGCCGATCGTCCTTCTTCCGACTCTCTCCGATCAAGCGCACGCTGCGCGCATGCGCCACGATCACTTCGTGTCCCAGATCGCTCAGCACCCGGCTTACCCACGGCGAGTGCATCCCGGTTTCCAACGCGATCCGACAGCGCGGCATGCCTCCGAACACCTCTCGCATCGCCTTCGGAGTCGTGCCCAGTTTCTGCTCCAGCAGCACTTCGCCCACTTCGTCTAGCAGGCAATACCAACTCGACCGATCCCCCAAATCCAAACCAATCGTCAGATTCGGTTGAGAAAAATTCTTCGTCGCCTTTGCCGCTGCGGTGCTAACCTTCTTCATTGCCGGTCTCCTTTATCTCTTGTGCTTCGAGCACGTCGATAACTTGGGAGCGTACAGCATCCCGTCGGAGACCGGCCTTCTCATCCCATCTGGTTACAACAGCTAGCGCTAGGCAGCGGGCGACGAGGCAGTATTTTCCCGCTACTGCAGCTTCGCGTACTCGGCCTTGGCTTCCTTCAGGATGGGGATGTCGGGGTCGGCATCTTTCCAGAGGGTGAGGAAATCCTGATGGGCAGTGCGGGCCTTGGACGTGTCGCCCTGCATGGCGTAGACTCCCCCGATTTAAAGATGCGCAAGTCCAGCGATGGGTTCATTGACCACGATCCCACGCGTCCTCCGACGGTCTCCATGGCCTCAATGACTCATCTGTTGCCGCAGCTCGTCGGCGGCCTTCCTGTATGTTGAGTTGTTGGCATCGAGAGCGCTAGCTTCTTGAAGCTCTCGTAGTGCCGCGTCCAAGTCTCCCTTTTCTTTCAAGGCGCGACCGAGACGGTAGTGCCCCTGTGGGTCGCCGGAGTTCAAATCAACTGCCTTGCGATACTCGGCGACAGCTCCATCTATGTCTCCTCGATGATCCAGAATAAGACCGAGTCTGTAGGGCGCGTTCGGATTCTTGGGTTCGAGGCGGGACGTCTCACGGTACTCCTTGATGGCGCCGTCCAGCTCACCCTTTTCTTCGAGCACAAAACCGAGATTGTAGTGTGCTCTGGCGTCGTCCGGCTGGGTGTGCAACGCCTCGCGAAACTCTGAGATGGCGGCGTCCAGGTCACCCTTCTGCAGAAGGGCAGTTCCAAAGTTGTAGTGTGCCTCGGAGTAGTCCGGCTTGATACGCAACGCCTCGCGAAACTCTGAGATGGCGGCGTCCAGGTCGCCCTTTTTTCCGAGGGCGGTGCCAAGACTGTTGTGTGCCTTGGTGTAGTCCGGTTTGATACGCAAGGCCTCGCGAAACTCCTTGATGGCGCCTTCTCGGTCGCCTTTCTCTCCAAGGGCAGCGCCGAGGTTGTCGTGCGCCTCGGCATTATTCGGCTTGATACGCAACGCCTCGCGAAACTCCTGGACGGCGGCATCTAGGTCGCCCTTCTCCATAAGGGCGGCACCGAGGTTGTCGTGCGCCTCGGCGTCGCCTGGCTTGATACGCAAGACCTCGCGAAACTCCTTGACGGCGCCTTCCCGATCGCCTTTCTGTTCCAAGACGCCGCCGAGCTTGAGGTGCGCATCGGCGTAGTCCGGGTTGATACGCAACGCCTCGCGAAACTCTGAGATGGCGTCGTCCAGCTCACCCTTTTCTTCGAGCACAAAGCCGAGGTTGTAGTGTGCTCCGGCGTCGTCCGGCTTGATACGCAAGGCCTCGCGAAACTCCTTGATGGCACCTTCTCGGTCGTCTTTCTCTCCAAGGGCAGCGCCGAGGTTGATGTGCGCTCCGGTGTAGTCCGGGTCGATACGCAAGGCCTCGCGAAACTCTGAGATGGCGGCGTCCAGGTCGCCTTTTTTTTCGAGGGTGTTGCCAAGGTTGTAATGTGGCTCGGCGTAGTCCGGTTTGATACGCAAGACCTCGCGAAACTCCTGGACGGCGGCATCTAGGTCGCCCTTCTCCATAAGGGCGGCACCGAGGTTGTCGTGCGCCTCGGCAAAGTCCGGCTCCATACGCAACACCTCGCGAAACTCTGAGATGGCGGCGTCCAGGTCGCCTTTTTTTGCGAGGGCGGTACCAAGGTTGTAATGTGCCTCGGCGTAGTCCGGGTCGATACGCAACGCCTCGCGAAACTCTGAGACGGCGGCGTCCAGGTCGCCCTTCTCCATAAGGGCATTGCCGAGGTTGCTGTGCGTTGCGGCAAGGCGCGGCTGAAGACGCGACGCGTCGTGGTAGGGGAGACGCAACGCCTCGCGAAACTCCGGGATGGCGGCATCCAGGTCGCCTTTTCTTGCGAGGGCGGTACCAAGGTTGTAATGTGCCTCGGCAAAGTCCGGCTTGATACGCAACGCCTCGCGAAACTCTGAGATGGCGGCGTCCAGGTCGCCTTTTTTTTCGAGGGCGGCACCGAGGTTGTCGTGCGCCTCGGCATTATTCGGCTTGATACGCAACGCCTCGCGAAACTCCTGGACGGCGGCATCTAGGTCGCCCTTCTCCATAAGGGCGGCACCGAGGTTGTCGTGCGCCTCGGCAAAGTCCGGCTCCATACGCAACGCCTCGCGAAACTCTGGGATGGCGGCGTCCAGGTCGCCTTTTTTTTCGAGGGCGGCACCGAGGTTGTCGTGCGCCTCGGCATTATTCGGCTTGATACGCAACGCCTCGCGAAACTCCTGGATGGCGGCGTCCAGGTCACCCTTCTGCAGAAGGGCAGTTCCAAAGTTGTAGTGTGCCTCGGAGTAGTCCGGCTTGATACGCAACGCCTCGCGAAACTCTGAGATGGCGGCGTCCAGGTCGCCTTTTTTTTCGAGGGCGGCACCGAGGTTGTCGTGCGCCTCGGCATTATTCGGCTTGATACGCAACGCCTCGCGAAACTCCTGGATGGCGGCGTCCAGGTCACCCTTCTGCAGAAGGGCAGTTCCAAAGTTGTAGTGTGCCTCGGAGTAGTCCGGCTTGATACGCAACGCCTCGCGAAACTCTGAGATGGCGGCGTCCAGGTCGCCTTTTTTTTCGAGGGCGGCACCGAGGTTGTCGTGCGCCTCGGCGTCGTCCGGCTTGATACGCAAGACCTCGCGAAACTCCTTGACGGCGCCTTCCCGATCGCCTTTCTGTTCCAAGACGCCGCCGAGCTTGAGGTGCGCATCGGCGTAGTCCGGGTTGATACGCAACGCCTCGCGGTACTCATTGACAGAACCCTCTACATCACCCTTGTCGTCGAGCGCAACGCCAAGGCCGTAGTGTGCTTCGGCGCTGTCTGGCTTGATACGCAAGGCCTCGCGAAACTCCTTGATGGCACTTTCTCGGTCGCCTTTCTCTCCAAGGGCAGCGCCGAGGTTGCTGTGCGCTCTGGCGTCGTCCGGCTTGATACGCAAGGCCTCGCGAAGCTCCTTGATGGCACCTTCTTGGTCGCCTTTCTTTACCATGACGCCGCCAAGGTTGGAGTGTGCGTCGGCGTAGTCCGGGTCGATACGCAACGCCTCGCGGTACTGTTGGATGGCAGCCTCCAGGTCGCCCTTCTTTGCGAAGGCAGTGCCAAGACTGTTGTGCGCCTTGGCGTATTGCGGTTTGATACGCAAGGCCTCGCGAAGCTCCTTGATGGCACTCTCTAGATCGCCTGTCTTTCCAAGGGCAGTGCCGAGGTTGAGGTGCGCTTCGGCATCGTCCGGCGCGAGCCGTAAAGCTTGGTCGAAATCCTGGATGGCGCGCTCGAAATCACTCTTCGTGGAGAATGCGAGCCCGCGGCTGTTAAGTGCGTGGACAAGTTGCTCTGCGGAGAGGTGGCCGGACTGGATCGCTGAAGAGCAGTACCGGAGGGCAAGATCGGGACTCTCCCGATCTTGCTCGCAGAGGCGGTAGTCGTCGTTTTGCGCAGCAGCCGGAAGGAGGAGAATCACCCAGAACGATAGGAGCACGGCGGTTTTCGCACTCATCATCACCTCCTCCATTGCCGGTTGATTCCGGCCACTCTTCCGCCTCTCCGAAGAGCAGTTCCCGCCCGTTGAGACGCACCACCCCCTGAGGCGAATGACCCGAATTATCGGGGAAACGCATTTCCATCGGATAGTACTCCTGTTCGACTGCGGCGGCGAAGAAAATGACGGGACAGGCTTTGTCAATGAGCATGAACTTGCACATGGGGCTAGTGTCCTGAGTCTAATGTTCGTTTACAAAAGCGGGCCACGGAGTCGAGGATTTGGTCGGCGGATTTGGTCCAGACAAAAGGTTTCGGGGCCTGGTTGTGATGGTCGATGAAGTGGCGAATGGCGTTTTCCAACTGCAGCGTGCTGCGGTGAACCCCACGCCGGATCTGTTTTTGGGTCAACTCGGCAAACCAGCGCTCGACCAGGTTCAACCAGGAAGCCGAGGTGGGGGTAAAGTGCAGGTGGAATCGCGGGCGTTTCGCCAGCCAACGGCGAATCAGCTGCGTTTTATGCGTGCCATAGTTATCGAGGATGAGGTGTACGTCCAGTTCTGCGGGCACGTTCTGCTCGATGGTGTCGAGAAAGCGGCGGAATTCGCGGGAGCGATGACGACGATGCAGTTGGCCCAGCACGTGGCCGCTGGCTACGTTGAAAGCGGCGAACAAACTGGTGGTGCCGTGCCGTTTGTAGTCGTGCGTGCGGCGCTCGATTTGTCCGGGGCGCATGGGCAGCAACGGTGCGGTGCGGTCCAGTGCCTGAATCTGGCTCTTCTCGTCCACGCACAGCACCAGGGCGCGATCGGGCGGGTTGAGGTAAAGGCCGACGATATCGCGGACCTTGTCGATGAACAACGGATCGCGGCTCAGCTTAAAGGTCTGGCTGCGGTGGGGTTGGAGCGAAAAGGCCCGCCAGATGCGACTGATGCTGCTCTGACTCAGTCCGGCAGCCTGGGCCAGCGAGCGTGTGGACCAGTGCGTGGCCGCTTGCGGGTGGCTTTCCAAAGTGCGTGCCAGCACGCGTTCTACGGCGGCGTCGCTCAGGCGGCGCGGCGTGCCAGGACGGGGTTCATCGAGCAGTCCGTCGAGGCGGAGAAGGACAAAACGCTGTCGCCACTTGCCCACGGTGGCGAGCGCAACGTGCACTCGGCGAGCCACCTCGGTGTTGCTCCGGCCCTCGGCGCAGAGCAGCACGATGCGGGCGCGCAACGCCAACGCCTGCGCGGTCTTGGGACGGCGAGTCCACTCCAACAACCGCTGTCGTTCGGCAGGGGCAAGAGTCAGGGGCGAGAGCGGGCGACCGAGAGCCATGCAGTTCCTCCTGCTTATATCAGATGCAGGAAGAACCACAACTTATTCAACGAATATTAGACTCAGGATACTAGGGATGGTTGGCGATCGCGGTAGGGACACCAGTTGCCTGGTGCCCCCCGCACAGACCCGGACGGGCGCTCATTAGCGCATCCGGTTCTTCTCGCAGATGAACAGCGGCCAAACGTATCGCTTGTCCGCACACTCCCCCACCCATGGGACACGCGCAGTCCCGCTCTGTGTCGGGTGCGTGTCAGATGAGAGAGTGTTCTCTTTGAGCCGCAGCCTTCCCTCCTCACTCTCCGCCGACGATGCGCCATCTTTGTTCGAGTGATTCATCGGTACTATGCCGCAGTGTGACTCCTCAGAGACGTACACGCGGGCCGTACGGCCTAAGCCTTCTCCCGCCGTCCTGCGACTGAACGTTCACCGCAGGCATCCCCGAGGTCTCCCGGTTCTCGTGCATGAAGTTTCTAGGCGTGTCTGGGGTCTTCGACTACGCCGGACTGAGCAGGAACTCGCGCTATCGCCCCCGCTCATGTTGCCTTCCGCACATTTATACTGCGTCGGCGTCCGGGTTGTATCTTTTCGCAGCTCAATCGCCCACCCCACCTATACCCCTGTCTACGCTTCACTGAGTCCCTCGCGGTATCAGCGCAAGACTCGGGGCCGAGCAGATCGCTACTCCTTTCTCGTGAGAATTTTGCATTCTCTGCTTCATGCCGGTTTATCCCGGCGCACATAAATCCCGATTGCACTCACCGATGGGATAGCGGTCACCTTGACGCCAGTCGTATTCTGGTTCAACTTAGTGGTTCAGGTTTTGCGGGTTGCATCGTGAAACTGAGCCACTACCCTGATCTTTGAGGTCTGGATTCTCCACGGCTCTCGCGTTATACTTAGCGCCCAAAACCACAAACATCTCGTCCAGACCAGGTGATCGTGATGATTTCCCACCGTTTTTCTGCCTTCTTCGCTGCCTTCGTGGCGATTGTTATGGCTGTTACCTTCGCGATGGCGCTTTGCCAACCCGTATTCGCACAAACCACGATTTCGACCGGCAGCATCGTCGGGATGGTAACCGACCCATCAGGCGCGGTCGTGACCAATGCCAAAGTCAGCATTAAGAACGAAGCAACCGGCCAGGTCATTGATGTCACCACCAACTCCTCGGGTGCGTACAACTCGGGCGCGCTGGTGCCTGGGCAGTACACCGTCCACATTGCCGCGCCTGGTTTCCGCAGTGTGGTCACGAACCTGACGGTGCAGGTGGGTAATACGGCGACCGCCAACGTGAAGCTCCAGGTCGGGCAGGCGGACCAGGTGATCGACGTACAGGGTGCCGAGGTCCAGGTCAATACAGAGCAGGCAATCGTGCAGGGAGTTCTGAGTGCCACGCAGATCGAAAGCCTCCCGGTGAACGGCCGGAACTTCCTCGACCTGGCGCAGCTTGAGCCCGGAGTGCAAATCCAGGACGGCCAGAACTTCGACCCCACCAAGGCCGGGTACTCTTCCATCTCGTTCGGCGGGCGGTTCGGCCGCACGGCTCGAATTGAAGTCGACGGCGTGGACGTGAGCGATGAAACCGTCGGCACTACTACCACCGACATTCCGGCCAGCGCGATTCAGGAATTTCAGCTCAGCCAGTCCAGTCTCGACCTGTCAAACGAATTGACTTCTTCGGGAGCCGTGAATGTCACAACCCGCTCCGGGAGCAACAGTTTCCACGGCGAAGCATTCGAGTTTTTCCGCGACAGCTCGATCGCTGCGGCTCTGCCTGGCCCGAAAGCGCCTTTTCAGCGCGACCAGTTCGGAGGACGCTTTGGCGGCCCCATCATAAAGAACAGGCTGTTCTTCTTTCTCGATGCCGAGCGCACCAAGCAAGATCTGTTCGCGCCCCAGCCCGTGAGCGACCCGTTTACGCAGTACTCGGGAGGATTTCAGGATCCCTTCCGCGATACGACCGTACTCGCAAAAGCCGACTACCAGTTAACCCATTCGGCGCACCTTTTCTACCGCTACACCTATTTTCAGAATTCGCTTCTGGCCAATGCCGGGTATGCGTTTTCGGTCTACAAGAACAAGGACATTACCCGCACCAACGCGGTTGGCCTCGACTTCAATACTGGATCCTTTACCCATAGCCTGCGCTTCCAGTACCTGAAATTTGAAAATCAGATCGTGGACGCAACCAAGGGGACGAACCTGCCATTCGCCAATCTAGGCCTCGAACTCCTGATGGGCAACACCGGCATGGATACAGGACCGAACTGGCTTGCGCCCCAGGCCACGATCCAGAGCAACAAACAGTTCAAGTACGACGGCAGCAAGGCCATTGGGTCGCATATTATTCGTTATGGCGTCGCCTACAACCGCATTCTCGGCGGCGGTTTTGCCTACTTCTATGCTCTGGCCGCCCAACTCTCGACCAACATCAGCGATGCAGAGACCACGTTCGCGGCTGGCGGGCCATTCCAAGGCGGTGTGAACAACCCGCTGAACTACCCGGTCGAGACGGTCTATTTGAGCAACGGGCAGGGTTACACCACGCCACAACCGGCTTTCGGCCTGCCCGCGGGCCTGCTCGGTCCCGATAACCGGATCGGTCTTTACCTCGGCGACAACTGGAGGGTCCGTCGCACGCTCACTCTTTCGTACGGTCTACGTTACGCGCGCGACTCCGGCCGCACCGATAACAACATTGCGGGTATACCGGAACTGAACAACCTGGTGCCGGGAATGCCGAGCCTGGGCGCGCGGGTCAAGCAGCCCAACTTGAACTTCGCTCCTCAGCTTGGTTTTGCGTGGGACGTGACCGGCAGGGGCAAGACCTCGATCCGCGGCGGCATTGGGTTGTTCTACGAGAACGCGATCTGGAACAACATTCTCTACGACGCGCCTTATCGTGAGACCAAGGGCGTCTTCAATCAGACGCCGCTGGCCTGCAACGGGGCGGGGAAACCGCAGCAGATTCAGGTCGGCAACGGGCAAACAATCGTGCCAGATTTTTGCGGGACCGGTAGTCAGTTTGTGGCGATCGGCAGTGTCGCTGCTGACATTGCCGCATTTCAACAGCAGTACCAGGCTCTCTCGCCTTTCGATCTGAATGCCGACAATCCAAACTATGCCGGCAGTGCAATTACCAGCGGATTTTCGCCGACCACTTATGCCAATATGTTTTATCCCGACTACAAATCACCCCGGTCAGTCCAGATGAACATCGGGATTCAGCAGGAGATCCGTCCCGGGATGGTGCTGAGTGCTGACTACCTGCGCAACGTGCAGACCCATTACTTGCTCGGCGTGGATGTGAATCACACCGGCGACTCGCGGTACTTCGACAAGAATGCAGCTTTGAACGCAATCGGTGTAACCAACCAGGCGTTTGGTTGTGCACCCGATTTCAGCGGGATTGACTGTGCGATTACGGCCGGAGCCACGATGGCGGACTTCGGTGGCAACGGACTCACCTCTTCCGCTGAATTTGGCGGAGTGTGCTCCAATCCGAATGTACTGGGGGCAGGCTGCGCGTTTCCCGGTTTGAATTCCAACGCCCCCCCACTGCAATTCCTGATGCCGATCGGGCGCTCCGTCTACAACGGCCTGCAAGTGAAGCTGACGGACAATGTGAAACCCCACTGGCGCGGTTTGCGTGGGCTGAACATGCAACTTGCCTACTCGCTCTCACGTTTCGAGAACTCCGGTTCCGGGCCGGGCGCGGGCGGTTCCACTGCGGCGAGCCCGGGCGCGTCAGACCAGGACTTCATCGGCCAGGCGCTCGACCAGCGCAGCGTAAACAAGTACTTTGGGCCTTCCGTGCTCGATCGCACGCACCAGATCTCGTTTGGAGCATTTGCTGACTTGCCGGTTGGTTTCCAACTGAGCACCATCTTGCACTTCTGGAGTCCGCTCTCGACGGCCTTGATCGTGCCCGCGACCCCCTCTGGCTACGGTGAAATCTTCCGTACCGATTTCACCGGCGATGGCACAACCCAGGATCCCATTCCAGGCACAACCATCGGCAGCTTCATGCGCGGTATCAATGCCAGCAACATAAATGCAACCATTGACCGCTACAACAGCACCTATGCCGGAAAGCCGACTCCAGCGGGACAAGTGCTGATCCAGAACGGCCTGTTTACGGAGTCGCAGTTGGTAGCCTTGGGGGCGGTCGCCCCCACCGTTCCGGATGCACCTCCCGGACAGGTGAACATGGCTTGGCTACGCGCATTCGACCTCAAACTTTCGTGGAGTCATACGTTTCTTGAGCGCTTGACCATCGAGCCCAGCATGGGACTCTACAATTTCTTCAACTTCGCCAACTATGATCTTCCCGGCAGCGCCTTGAACGGGTTGTTGACGGGAGGTGCGGGCCAGATCAATGGCACCACAGCTCCGGATCACAATGTGAACCGCGTCGGCGTTGGGACAGGCGTCTACGGACTGGGAGCGCCCCGGCAGATTGAATTCGGACTGCGTCTGACCTTCTGAGCCGAGGACCCGGCATCATGGCTATGTGCGCACAGCTGAAGGCAAAATCGCGACTTTCGATGGCCCAGGCGAAGGCGTGCAGTTCACGATTGCGGCCAGCAGCAACTCGCAGGGTGCGACCGTAGGAATCTAACTGGACGCAGGTGAATCAGTTCCACAGCTTCCTGCGCACGAAAAAGGGAAAGATCATTCAAACCGATGGCCACTTGAAAAGAAAAAGGAATTTCAAACCAACGAACCATACTACAACCGCAGCCATGAGGATCAGACGCCCCGTGTTCGTAGTCGGCCAGTAGAGGATCGCCAGTAGAAACGCGGCAGCGGTGATAAGCTCCAAGACTCGTCGGGCGATACGCTTCGCCTTGGGGCTTCGGGGGTTCGTAAATTCGGAGTCCGTCATATTTCCCAATTCCCAACGAATCCATTGTAGTTGACGTTAAATCCCGTGGGTGTTGAAAAAGTCACCTCGATTAGCAGGATGAGATTCAGCAGAAGCATGTTAGAAGAAAGCATCCGCCATGCTCGGTTTGATTCTGATCCTCGGAGGGCTGCTAATCATGATGGGGCAACACGACCGTTCCGAAGCGCTGTTCTACTACTTCCGTCTGGAAGATCAAGTTCCGGAAAACCATCTGCTGCGGCTGATCGACAAACACATCAGTTTTGAGTTCGTACGGGAGCAGCTGAAAGATAGCTACAGCGAAACTGGTCGCCCCTCGATCGATCCTGAGCTCCTGCTGCGCATTCTGCTGATCGGCTATTTGTACGGCATCACCAGCGAGCGGAAGCTGGTGGAGGAGCTGCGCATGCACCTGGCCTGGCGATGGTTCACCGGTCTGGGGTTCGATCAGGAGATCCCGCATCATTCGACGTTCTCCAAGAACCGGCACGGGCGGTTTCAGGAGTCGAAGCTGTTCGAGCAGTTGTTTGAGCAGATCGTGCGGCAGTGTGTGGAGGTGGGGCTGGTGAGCGGGAAGAATCTCTCCGTCGATGGCAGCTTCGTGGAAGCGAACGCCGCCAAGGAGAGCCGGATTCCACGGGAGCAGTTAGCGGAAGCAGCCCAGGTCCATCACACCGTGCGCCAGTATCTGCGGGAAGTGGAAGAGCAGAACCCGGTGGAGGAGCCGGTGCATGAGCAGGATCAGGTATCGACCACCGATCCCGATTCCACCTATGCCACCAAAGGCGGCACACCGGCGCGTCTCGGTTACTACGACAACTATCTGGTGGATAACGACAGCTGTGTGATCGTCGGAGTGCAGGCCACGGCGGCGCGCATGAGCCAGGAGACGGTGGCGGCGCAAGACATGCTGACCCGTTTTGCCGAGTGGCAAGGAGGAGCGCCCGAATCGGTGGCGGCCGACATGACCTATGGGAACGGGGAGTTCTTACAGTGGCTGGCCGACCGCAGCATCACTCCCTAGATGCGGACCCGCGACAGCATCCACAGAAAGAGGAGTCCATTCTTCGGTCCCGAGCGTTTCACTTACGAACCGGAACACAATCGCTATATCTGTCCCGCTGGCCAGCCACTCAACTATGGGGGGCGAGTTTATCGGAATCGCGCTTACAACTACATCGGGACACGCAAAAAGTGTGGCCCGTGCTCGCTCCGACCACAATGCACCAGTGCTGCCTTCCGGGGCCTCATCATCCACCAGAACGAACCAGCCCGACAACGGGCGCGGGAGTTGGTCAACACGCCAGAGTTCGTCAAAGCACAGCGGCAAAGAAAGAAGGTGGAAGCCTTGTTCGCGGAACTGAAGAATCAGATCGGATTGCGGCGCTTGCGTCTGCGGAGACTCAGGTTCGTGCGCGAGCAGTTCTTCCTGGCAGCGGTAGCTCAGAACATCAAGCGACTGGTGCGCTTCCTCAGTCAGCCGACAACACCGGTTGTGCCGGCCACCACTTAGTCGAACGGAGACAAGAAAACCGGCGACCGCATGCTCGCAGATAAAAAGCCGTTCTGTGGAGGGACTTTTTCAACACCCACTCCCAATAACGCTCATTGACCCGGAGCGGCCAGACCTTTGTCTTTCTTAATCATCCGTTAACACTCGGGGCTTAGCATTTGGATCAGAGCTTTTGATGGTTTTGAACAGTCTGGGGAGGGCTGTTCGACGGGCGTCCCATGACCCTAACCGAGGTCCGGGGCGCTTTCGTTTTTGCACCCGTTGCTGGACTGGGCAGGCCACGGGCACGAATGTGAGCGCCCACTGATCGGCAGAGGAGGTGCGATGCGATGCCGGCTGGGGTTCGACGAAGAAACAAAGCTGAGGCTTAGGGCCGACTACGCAGAGCGCGGCAGGGGGCCGATAAGGCAGGAGAATTGCCGGTGCGGCCGCCTTGTCGTCGCCGAGAGCATAGGTGGCGTGTGGCTGCCTAGGCCGCACTACCCGCCGAGCCTCGACAAAAGCAGCAAGAGAACTGCCGACAAGCACTGAACCCCTCCGATCAAGGTCCTTGAGGTTGGCGTAAAATCCCGATTACACTCATTGCCCGCTGAAGCCTAGCACTGCTTGGTACCAGCCGCAGCCCAAGGCGCAGCCCGCCTTGCAACTTAGTGGGGAAACTTCGGCCCGTCCTCGATGGTTGGCGAAACATCCCGATAGCGCTCACTGATAACGGGGTTCGATTCGTGAGCTGGGTTTTGTCTTTATGCCAGGTTCAGTGGTGGAACCGAACAAGCACTGGCGACCGTGTCATAAACGTGTCCCTGCGGTCGTCATCGAATGCGCCAAGGCCGCCATTCTCGCAGCATTACTCAGGCACCTCCGTGCGGGCTTTGTTTTCTCGGCAAGTGGTTGATGTCATATGATTTGACACGAAATCTCGGCCTTCGGCCAACTAATCGGCCGTCGGTCGGCAGCGATCTTCGGATTCAATGGATTCAATAAACCTCCTCTGTCTACTCAGAACCAAGAACGGCAACAAGGAGGTTTTGCAACCGGAGCGTGTTTCCCATTTTGGCACACTTCTGGCACACCAAACGAGATCGCCAGATCGAGAAAAAGTGACCGTGTTTAAGAAACCCAACTCCGGAGGGTCTGGAGTCGATACGAATTGCTCAACACGTAGACGCTTCGAACGTCTTCGATGCTGCTCGTTCACCTGCGCGTGAGATCTGCCGCATTGCCGAATTCAATACTTGCTTGTCCCACGAGTCGTTTGCTTTTCTTTTTGGACGAGATGATTCCATTTATTTGGACCGTATCAACGACGTTCTGGTGTCCGCTTATGGCTTCTCTGACACGAGCCGCTAAGTGTCCGTCGGGAAATGTCAGCTTAATGAAGTCAGTATTTCCGTCCTCGTTCAGGTCCACGAATTCGACCTTTGGCGCCCCCTTGCTCACAATTGCGCCGCTTGCTCGCAGACTGGAAACATCAATTTCGTCGAAGCCAGAAATTAGCGGAAACATGCCGCATGTAAAAACTAATCCGTGTGCCTGTTCCTTCTGGACGCTGATCAGTTTGTCTGGAATTGCCAGGACTACTGGAAAGAAGCCCTCCTTGAAAAGGTTCTCACCCTTTGACGCCGCCTTTTTTAGGGCGTTGCCTACAAAATCCCTCTCCGATTTCAACACTACAGTCTGAAAATTGCGGACGTTCTCCACGCAAGTCGCACAGCTCATGAGGTGAGCAGCGTCTTCCCCTCTCACGCCCTGATGGAGAACTGCCACCAGTTTCTCCGCAGACAAACACCCCTCGTCAATGCCTAAAGATGCATCGAACACGGAGGGATCAGGAGCAATCGCCTCGGCAATTGCTAAAATTCGGCCAACATCGACTCCCGACCTCGTAGCTGTCTTCACCATGTTGATTTCCTCACAAGTAAGACGCACCAGACCCCCCGTTTTTAACAACGGGGGCTACTCTTTAGGTGACTCTTGAGAGCTTCTCTACACCTCGACAACAGCACTGGAACTGATTGGACCTGTACTTTCAACCTCTTAGCCAGCTCTTGATGTGACATCCCATTAATGAAAGCACCCTCAATCAGAAACTGACATCGACGCTCCAATTTTGAAAGTGCCTCAAAAAATGCCACTCCGACCTCGGCCTCATAAAGTCCAGACGGTCGAGGCATTACAGGCATCCCCAAGATATCGTCCAACGATACATGTTTGGCGCTCTTCCTTAGTTCATCCAGGAGCGAATTCTTGGCGATCGCCACAAAATATGCGTCGTAGAGGATACCGACCTTTTTCCCTTCTCGAAAAATCCTTATGTATTTGATGAGCGCCGATTGGTAAGCGTCTTCCGCAAAAGCAGGATCCTTGCGATAGACAGACACTAGGATTGCCATTACCCGAGGGCGAAACAGTGCATCGAACGTCCGCAAGTGAGCTTCGTTCTGTGAATCTCTGAAACACAGATCAATTGCCGCCGTGATTGCAGCCACGTTCTCCATCACACCCAATCCCCTGTCGTCCGTTCCGCATACATGAGCAGCATCTGATCCAAAGTAAGACAACGCATTGGACGACGAGGGCAATCGAGCAGGAAATCGAGCATCAGCGTAGCCGTTTTTGTTTGAATTCCTTCGAGAGGTGTATCGGGGCGATTGAGCCTTACAATTTGAGCTACACTTTCGCTGTTGCGAAGGATGAACTGCCTCATTTTTTCTTGGTCACTTCGAATTTCTTTTATCTCCTTTAAAGCAGCATCGGGCCGACGGTGCTGGCTCAGTTCTCCAACAATTAGGTCACTCAGCGCTTCGCTCTCAGAGCGAGGCTTTGCGAGTGCGGGATGGCTCTTCTCAAGATACCGACGGACGTCAACACCATATCCTTCCGATTCTGCACTTCTTCCAGCCCAGATATCGTAGGCTCCTACGACTGCCACCGATCGGATAGCCCGTCTCTTGCTCGTGGTATTACCGGGTTCACGCATGATGTGTTGGTCGTTCCAGTTTTCCCTGATATATCGAATGGTTTCGCTCCGAGCCGCGAGTTGCGACAATTGGCCAAACGTTTTCAGGACGGGAAATTTTCTAAACCGATGCAACGGATTCAGTAGCTTCCGGCCGGCATGAGGAGTACCGAGGGTAATTAGGAGATCCACTTTCAAAGTGTGGCCGTTTCCTGCAAGTAGCTCTTCTAAAATAAACATCTTTGACAGCAATCCGCCCTGGCTATGTGCAATCAGAGCGATAGTCTCGTACTTTCCTTGGATCTTATTCAGTTTTTGTCGCAAGAGGTCTACCGCATATGGCTTCAGCGGCGGCTGATGAAACAAACTTGAATCATATTGGAAGGAGTAAAAATCGTAACTACGGACCCACACGTCATGGTCGGCCATGTTCTGAATAATTGCTGGCAAGCCCTGCCATGTCGCCCACACGTCGCCAAAAATGCCGTGAACAAATACGACGAGTGAATTGTTAAGAGGGTGCCTGTTGAACCACATTTGTTGAGTACGCCTCCACGGAACAACCACGTATTGAGAGGAGCCTTATTGTCTTACACGGACACCGCAAGTCAAAGCAAAAAGAATCGTAGGTTCGCATGAACTGTTTGATAGTCCATTCGGAAGCAATGGGCCAGCCGACTGATCGGCCGTCAGTAAGAAGCGCTGCGCTTTCCCTGAAATCTAGCTTCTCCACCTCATAATCGGAGCTGCGTCCCATCGTCCCACTCCGCCCTCTTCCGGGTGGACGCCGCTTGGCCGCGGCTCCGGCGGTCACTCGGGCTCATGCGCCGATTTCGCGCCAAACAAAACCCAAACCCGTTTGTCACTCATCGCGCCGCCACTCGCGCCCTGCCACCCTCCTTCGGCCTCCGTTCTGTCCCTTTCGCCCGTGTCGGCTTGTTTTTTCTCGCTGCCGCTCTAGTGAAAGAAAAAACAAGCCGACACCGGCAGAAGGGAAAAAACATGAAATTAGAAGAAGTCAACCAAAAAACCAAAGAGGCCGTGGATTTCCTCGTCGCGGCTCTGGAGTCCGGCCACAGTGAAGTGCTCACCGCATACCTCGGGGCGATGGCCAAGTTTCGCAACTACAGCTTCGGCAACATCATGCTGATTGCGAGGCAGAAACCCGATGCCACCAACGTTGCAGGACTCCGCACTTGGAACTCGCTTGGCCGCTTCGTCCGGCGTGGCGAAAAAGGTATTTTCATTCTCGCTCCGATGGTCGGCAACAAGCGCAAGAAAAATGAGAATGCGGAACCGAACGCGGATGCCAAGGAAACTCAGCCCACGTTGTACGGATTCAGGGCTGTGTATGTCTTCGACATCAGCCAAACGGACGGGAAAGACTTTCCGACTCTGACCGAAGTGCAGGGCGATGTCAGCGGCTACCGCGAACGGCTGGTCAAGTTCGTAGAGGCCCAAGGCATCACGCTGAACTACTCCGAACGGATTGCACCCGCCAAGGGCCTGTCTTATGGCGGGAAAATTACGCTGCTTTCCGGCATGCAACCCGCCGAGGAATTTTCCACGCTGGCGCACGAGGTCGGTCACGAACTTTTGCACCGGGGTGAGCGCCGCACCCTCACCACCAAGCAAGTCCGCGAAACCGAGGCCGAAGCTGTGGCCTTTGTGATCTGCCAAGCCATCGGGCTGGAGACGGGAAGTTCATCGGCGGATTACATAGCGCTCTGGCACGGAGACGCCAGTCTGCTGCGCGAGAGCTTGGAAGCCGTCCAGCATACCGCTGCCGTGATTCTCGGGGGCATTGCTCCCGAGCCTCCGGCGGCGACCGCAGCCGCATAACCGCAAACAACCAGAGATTCCGGCGCATACGTGCAACGTGTGCGCCGATCACCACCAACCAGAAATACAACCAAACGAGAGGAGAAGAAGTCATGCAAGCTACGCAAAGAGCAGTTACCAACAACGAATATCGCAACATCTCAATCGCCGCATTGGTCGAGTCGGGCACGAATCCACGTAAACGGTTCGATCAGGCTGCCTTGGAAGAACTGGCAGCAAGTTTCAAAACGCAGGGCGTTCTCGCGCCCCTGCTGGTGCGCGAACTGGAGGAAAGCAAATACGAAGTCATAGCCGGAGCGCGTCGTCTGCGCGCCGCCCGCATCGCGGAACTCGAAAGCCTTCCCGTCCGCATCGTCAAACTCACGGACGCGGAGGCCATCGAAGCCCAGTGTGTTGAGAATCTGCAACGCGAGGACATCCACCCACTTGAGGAAGCTCTCGGATTCCGGGCGTTGCTTGAACTCGGACAACCCACCTACACCATCGCCAGCATCGCGGCCAGGACGGGTAAAAGCGAGGCGTACATCTATGGCAGGATCAGGCTCGCTGACCTCATCCCGCCTGTGGCTGAGGCGTTCCTGAAAGATCAGATCATCATCGGCCACGCCTTGCTGATCGCCAAGCTCCCGGCTTCGCAGCAGCAAGAGGCTTTCACCGCCGCCTTTCGCGGCATGTGGACAAGCGACGGCAACACGCAAGTCCTCATCCCCGTGCGTGAATTGGCGGTGTGGATCGAGTCCAACATCCTGCTGCAACTGGCATCCGTGCCGTTCGACAAACAGGATGAAACGCTGGTGCCCGAAGCAGGCTCGTGCGCCAATTGCCCGAAACGAACTGGTTTTAACAAGCTACTCTTTCCCGATGTCCAGAAGGACAGCTGTATCGACGCCCAGTGCCTCCGTCACAAGCTCGACGTTCACGTGTCGAAGACGCTCGAAAGCAAGCCGAAGCTGGTACAGATTTCTTCGGCGTGGAATTCCCGTGAGGGCGCTCCCTTGGGGCGGAACCACTACGTGGAACTCCAAATCAAGAAGGCCAAGACCAACGGAGCAGCGACGAAGTTGTCGCCGGTCCAGAAGCCTTGCGAGAAGATGACCGAAGCCATCGTGATGGATGGCGGCAAGCGCGGGCAGATTGTCAAGGTCTGCGCCGACCCGGCTTGCCGCGTGCATCACCCGAACACTCCCTCTCCCGAACAGGTTGCGCGGGAACGGGCCGACGAACGCAAGCGCATCGAGAAAACCAAGCTGGCAATCACCACTCGGCACCGCGTTCTGGCAACGGTGTTGGAGCGCGTGTCGGCACCTTTGAAGAAAGCCGATCTCTTGACCGTCGTCCATCACGTCATCGGCCAACTGCCCTACAACCAAGTGCCCACTCTGGCGAAGCGGCACAAGGTCGAAGAAGGCAAGAGCACGAATACTCCGCAGGAGCTTCTGGCAAAGCGCGTCGGCATGTATGACGAAGCCGCCCTCTGCCGGATACTGCTCGAAATCAGCCTGCTCGACTCTGCCTACATGCGTTCCGGCGCATCCGACGATCTACTCACGGATGCTGCCAAGCGCTATCGCGTGGATGTTGAAAAGCTGGAGAAGGCCGTGGTTGCTGAGTTTGTGGCGAAACGCAGCAAGGAGGCCAAACCTAAGACCAAGCCAAAAACCAAGTCTGTGACCTAACGGAGTCGCACGAGATTGGGCGGAGTGTCTTCCGGCACTCCGCCTATTCTTGTGGCGCGAGCCATTCGCACCAGTTTGCGGAGTCCCCTGACTGGGACTCCGCTCTTTCTTGATAGCCCGCCGCTATCAATACAAGACGAAAAAATCTTGGACTCTTTCCGTTCGTCTGCTTAGTCTCACCCCGAGCTAATCAGTCGCGCTCCTGAAAAGCAGCGCACAACATAAAGGAGAGCACCCGAGTGAACAGGATTCGTCTGTCCCGAACCAAGATTTTTCCATTCGTACTGCGTCATCCCATCCGTTACACCGCCGCCGCACTCTTCCTGGCCGCTCCCGCCTACGCGCAGCAGGGCGGCGATCCCTGGGACAACGCGGTGAACGTCCTCAAAACGGCTTTCACCGGGCCGATCGCCACCGGACTGAGTCTGGTGGCGATCGTTGTCGGCGGATTGATGTTTGCCTTTGGCGAGGGCCAGTCGAAAAAGGTCTTCGCCGGCATCGTGTTCGGCATCGGCATGGCCGTGGGCGCGGTGAACTTCATGGCGTGGCTGTTTCCGTAGTCAGCCGCCATGCGCTCGAACCGGGTTTACAAGGTCATGAATCGTCCATTGACGATTATGGGAGCGGAGCGGCGCCTGTTCTTCGTCGCTCTGCTTTCGGGGGCCGGAATTTTCAACCTCGTGCACAGCCTCGCAGGTGGCGTTCTGCTCTTCGTCGTCGGACTGATCGCCGCACAGAGAGCCACCAAGTTCGACCCCGAGATTCTGCGAATACTGCTGAACTCGGCCAAGTTCAAATCGCGTTATGACCCTATGAAATGGGAACCGCTCGAAATACGGATCAAATCGAATGTTTAAGTTGAGCGAAATCGTCAAGGACTGGAAGGAATCCGGAGCGCTACAGGCGCATATCAACCTCTACGGTTTCTGGGGCGAAGAAGCCTTTCTGACCAAGTCGGGCGATCTGGGCATGGTCCTGCGGGTTAAGGGCATCGACTACGAAAGCCTCGACCACGCCAGCCGCGACCATGCCGTCAAACGGCTTGAGGCCGCCCTTCGGTCTCTCGATTCGCGCGTGCGGGTCTATCAGGTGCTGTTCAAAACGAATGAACCCGCGATCCCGCACCTGGAATACGCCAATCCCCTGGTCAAGGCGGCCATCGACCAGCGGATGGCCTACTTTGCCGCCAAGGCCGACCAGTTGTACTCGATTGATCTCTATTGGATCGTCGTGGTTCAGGGCAGCTACGCCAAGAGCACACTCTGGGAAGCCCTGCGCAAAGTGCCGACCGACATCGGCGGCTCCTTGCGCGATGTCCTCGCACTCTTTTCCCGCGACCAGCAGCGCACGTTTCTCCGTGCACAGATCGACCGCGACCATGTGCTCCTCCGTCAGAAGGTTTCAGGTTTGATTGGGCAGCTTAGCGATCTCGTCGAGATCCAGCTGCAAGGGGCCGAAGAAGCCTTCCGCACATTGCGGCGCTTCATCAATTTCGGCCCCTTCACAATTCTCTGCTCGCACCTGGCGGGCGGCCGGTATCTCGACTTCCAGCTCTGCGACTCGGAGCTTGAAGCACACCGTGGCCACCTACGCCTCGACGACTACTACGTCAAGGTTTTCACCCTGAAGGAACTGCCCGGCGAAACTCGTCCGCTCCTGCTCAAGGAACTGTTCGAGATCGGCACCAATTTCCACGTCGTTACCGAATGGAGGGCCATCGACAACGGGCGGGCGCGGAAGGAAATCGCGTCGCGCCGCCGGCATCACCACAACACCAAGACCAGCTTTCTTTCGAACCTGGAGGAGAAGAAGACCCAGGGGCCACAAGACGAGCTGGTGGATGACTCGAAGCAGGCGGCAGTCGAGGAACTGGGCGAGTGCCTGAAAGCCATCGGCAATGACGGAAAGTATTTTGGGGAATTCACACTCTCGGTCGTCCTGTACGACAAAGACCCGCTAAAGATCGAAGAAGCGATCCCGGAATTCCAGAAAGTCTTCACCAGCCACGATGGGCTTCTCTACGAAGAGCGATACAACCTGCTGAACGCCTTCTTTGCCACCGTTCCAGCCAATTACGCCTTCAACCTACGCAAGCGGGAGATGTTGAACACAAACTATGCCGACCTGTCTTTTCTTTTCACAATCGACCAGGGCAAGCAATCGAACGAGCATCTCGGGAGCGAGTACCTCGCCGTTCTCGAAACCGACCACGCGACCCCTTACTACCTGAACCTGCACGACCAGGATGTCGCGCATACGCTGATTCTCGGTTATACGGGGTCGGGGAAATCGTTCCTGCTTAATTTTCTGATCCAAAATCTGCAGAAATACGACCCTCTGACCTACGTCTTCGACCTGGGCGGGAGCTACGAGAGCCTGACCCAAATCTTCGGTGGCTCGTACCTTAACGTCGGCCTCGAATCGAGGGTGTTCACGATCAATCCCTTCTGTCTCGAACCATCGCTAGAAAACCTCAATTTCCTGTACCTGTTCGCCAAGGTCCTGATCGAAGGGAACGGGAAATATGAACTGACCGGCCAGGACGAAAAGGGTCTCTATGCCGGAGTCGAACGGATGTACAAGCTTGAACCGGAAAGCCGAACCCTGACCAACTTTGCCTCGATGCTGGGGCCGCTCGGCGAGCGCCTGCATCGCTGGACCCGCGCCGGCCAATTTGGCTACGTCTTCGACAACGATAAAGACACGCTGACCTTCAGCCGCTTCCAGACCTTCAACTTCGACGGGATGCAGCAGTATCCGGACGTACTGGAGCCGCTGCTCTTCTACATCCTGCACCGCGCCTCAAACCAGATCGAGGACTCCGCGCTCACCGCCACCTTCAAGGCCTTCATCCTCGATGAGGCCTGGATCTTCCTCCGCAATCGCACGATCCGTGACTACATAACCCGAGCAGAAAAGACCTGGCGGAAGAAGAACGCCGCCATGATCCTGGCAACCCAGTCCGTGCATGAACTGGTGGAGTCGGACATGCTGGCCGTGGTGAACGAGTGCTGTGCGACGAAAATCTTTCTGGCCAACCCCAGCATCGATCACAAGCTCTATGCCGAGATATTCCACCTCAACGACACCGAACTTGAACTGCTTTCTAGTCTCGTGCCCAAGCGCGACCTTCTGATCAAACAGCACGCGAGTTCGAAGAAGGCCCGTCTGAACGTCGATTCGCTCTCCTACTGGATGGCGACCAACAACCCGAAAGACAACGTGCTGAAACGCGAATACCTCGACCGCTACGGCGCGGTCGAGGGCCTCAAAAAGCTGGCCCAAGAGTTTCCGTTCATTTCACAGACTGCATAACCGGAGAAGCCATGAAACGTTACAAGTTGATTGCTGTTTTGCTAGCCGGTGTATCGACTCTCGGCTTTGCCGAGAGCGCCGCCCGAGTCGTTCACTATCACGCCAATGACATCGTCGCCATACGGGCGAAGATGCGCTACACCACGCTCATCGAGGTTCCGGCAGGGGAAAAAATCATGGAAGCTGCCACTGGCGACAGAGACTTCTGGATCATCGAGGCGGTCCAGAACTACTGCTTCCTGCACCCGGCGAAGCCGGGCATTCATTCCAACCTGAACCTGATCACCGACAAGGGCAACGTCTATTCGTTCACCTTGGACGAGGTGGACAGTGGCGATCCCGACCTGAAAGTGGTGATCGAGCCGAGTGATCCTTCCATGCTCTCGGCCATCCACTCTTCGTCCAAGTTCATTCCCGCCGGTGACGTTGACGTTTTCAGAACACAGGCTATGGCGGCGCAGCTCGATGCCGGACATCAGCTCTCCCAATTCAAGAGCGAATATCCGACCAAGTCGCTAAAGTTCGACTACTTCTATCGCAGTCAGAAACCGTTTAACGTCGAAGCCATCTATCACGACGCGGACTTTACCTACGTCAAGTCCACGGCCACGGAGAAGTTTGCCGTCTATGAGCTGAAGGATGGCAAACCGAACTCCATCAGCTACGAGCTCAGGGATAGCACCTATGTCATTCCCAAGGTGGTCGATCAGGGCTACCTCCAGATCGGCAAGAAGCGCATGAACTTCGTGCGCAGGGAGCAGTAACTTATGGCCGAGCAAACTCAAGCCCCCGAACAGCAACTTGATGGGCCCAAGCTGCGCGACCGGACGGTCAAGCCGGAAGGCACGATCCCCAAGCAGGCGCAGACCTACGTCATCGTCGGGGTCTCTATCGTGATCGTCCTGGCCGTCCTGTTCTCGAACAAACACGCGCAGCCAGCGGCCAAGAACCAGCGCAAAGAGCCCACGGTTGTGATTACCGAAGGCAATGACAGGAAGATCAGCGACTTCGGGCAGGAAATGACTAACGAGCAGCGCGCCGCGCAAAAAGCGCAGCTCGAAAAGCAGATGCAGGCCCAGGCGCAAAGCCTCGAATCTGCGTCTGTGATGCAGCCAGGCGACACGCGGCAGTTCGTTGGTCCCCAATATGCTGGGTCAGCGCAAAGTGCACCACCCACGCCGCCCCCCGATCCCATTGTCCAGCACGAACGCGAGCTGACGTACAACTCGCGTTTCGCTTCGAACTTCGCGTTTTCTACGGAACGAATTTCCGCCGAGTCCAAAGCCACTTTACCGCCGCAGCAGACTGGCGTGGCGCCGGTTTGGCCTGAGGCCATTTCGGGCAATGCCCCCGGCCCGTCCCCGACGCCCGCGTCGGGCCAGCCCGTTGAGAAACGCCATGCCAGCGTGAACGTGAACTCGGCTGAGGGCCAGCCGTACGTTCTGTTTGAGGGGACTGAGCTTGAGACCGCGCTGGTCAATCGCCTTGACGGCGATTTCTCCGGGCCGGTAAAGGTCATGGTGACGAACCCTGTCTATTCGCATGACCGCCAACATGTCTTGATCCCCGAAGGAACCTTTGCTCTGGGCGAAACCAGCAAAGTGCAGGGTTTCGGCCAGCGCCGGTTGGCGGTGGTCTTCCACCGGCTGATTATGCCGGACGGTTACACCGTGGATCTCGATCAGTTTCACGGCCTCAACCAGATCGGTGAAACTGGCATGAAAGACCAAGTCAACCATCACTACTTCCAAATCTTCGGCTCGTCCATTGCTCTCGGCATCATCGCGGGAGCTGCGGAGAGCTCGAACAGCAGCGCAGGTCTGTCTCAGACCGGCAGTGAAGCCTACCGCTCCGGAATTGCCGGGAGCGTATCCCAGTCCAGCACACAGGTCCTGGACCGGTTCCTGAACATTCCACCGACCGTCACTATTCGTGAGGGTCACCGCGTGAAGGTTTACTTCACGCAGGATCTTCTTCTACCGGCCTACGAAAACCACACGGTTCCGCCAAACATCTGAGGACGACCACCATGAATTTCACAAAACTCTTACCCCTAACCGCCTGCCTGCTAGTGGGCTGCAATTCTCAGCCCCACCAGCAGAAACCGACTCCGGTCTCGGCACAATCATCACCCGCTGACGCACAGGCCGTCGAGCTGGAGCGTCAGCGTGAGAAGCAAATACCGTGCTCTGCGGAGTGGTTGAAGACCGCGACGGAAACGCAGAAGAAGGATTGCCTGAAGAACAGTTCCCTCAATCAGGCCATGAATGCACTGAGCACTCGCCCGTCTTCCAAAAAGAAGCCGCCGAGCGCCACCACCGACAAACACTAAAACAGTCCCTTCACGGACGCCCAAAGGAGAACCACCATGAGAACAGTGAGGTATTGCTTTTTCTTTTTCGCCCTTTGCCTGGCCGTCACACCGTCTTACGCCCAGTGGGCGGTGTTTGACGCCAGCAATCTTGCCGAAGCCGTCAAGGAGTACAAGCAGCTTCAGCAGGCGTACACCACCGCGAACCAGACCAGAGATCAGATCATCCAGTCCTACAACCTCGCACACTACATGTCGCGGATGCCGCAGAACCTTGCCCAGCGGTACAAATCGCAGTTCGCGATGTGGACCAATCTCAACGCACCCAACACCTATGGGAACACCTCGGCTTGGGTCAACGCTCTGAATACCGGCCTATCGCAACAGTCATCGGCCGGATATTCGGCTGCCGTGGTTCAGGTCAATCCCTATCCGCAGTCCGGCTTCGGACAGCTCGACACGAATACTCAGGCGACGATTCAGAACCAATACGCAACTTCCGACCTTGCGCAGGGCATGACGACCGGTGCTCTGACCACCCTCGGCCAGGTTCGTTCGCATTCCGAGTCACTCAATCAACAAATCTCAAATCTCGAAGGCGACTCATACTCTAACGACCCAACCCAGCAATCGGAGATGGCGGTTCTTGCCAAGGTCAATGCCGCGAACTTGATTCAGCTGCACTCGCAGCAAGACACAAATCAGTTGCTCTCGGCCGGCATTCAGCAGCAGATGGTGGCACAGAAGCAGGCCATCGACGCCCAAAACCGCACGATGAACCAGACTATCTACTTTCTGCAGAATTTCACGGGCACGATGCAGAAGATCAATAACGGCGTGAGCCAAAGCATCCAGAGCATTTCTTTCAGCACCAACGGACACTAACCATGCCTGTGAATCCTTTTTCGTTCTTGGCCCAAGCCATCAGCGATCTCTTGAACTCGAACCTTGGTTTGTTCGAGTCCATGGGGCTGAGTTTGTTTCGCGGACTGGCCGTGATCCTTTTGGCCTGGTTCGGCATCAAGGCGGCCCTGAGCAGCGCTCAGGGCCACCCTGGATTCAACTTCGCGAAATTTGCCGACCTGCTGCTGCTGATCTCGTTCGGCCTCGCGATGGAGACCTACTACAGCACTCCGATTCCGGGATTTGGTTACAGCTTCAGCGACCTCGTCACGAGAGAAGCCCAGTTCCTATCGAACCAGATCGAGAGCAACCAGGTCGACCAGATCTCGAATGCCATCACGACCGCAGAGGAGCAGCTTGGCAGTCCGCCCGGAATCTTTTCCTTCCATGAGGCCCTGACATTCTTTGCCGTCTACATCGCACTGGCAATCGCGCAGGGAGTGGCGTTTGCCGTCATCGCCTACGGTCTGGTGGCTACGGCAGTGTGCGTCTTGATCGGCCCGATCTTCGTCCCCTTCTTGATCGTACCCAAGCTCGACTGGCTCTTCTGGGGATGGTTCAAAGCCTTCATAGGTTTTGCGTTTTATCAGGTTGTGGCCGCAGCTTTTTTGTTCATCTTTGCCAAAGTGCTCTTGGGATTATTTGGCGTTATCGGTCCACTGTCGATCTCAAACGCCTACGTGATTCTGCCGGCCCTCGTCGTTACGCTTGCCGTCTGTGTTTACGGGTTGCTCAAGATTCCTGACCTGACGGCTGCCATTCTTAGCGGTCGGACCGGCATTTGGGTGAACCCCTTGGAGTAGTTTTCTATGCGAGAAACGAAAGCCCAGCCCATTTCCGAGACGCGGTTCAACCGGTCCGAGGCAGCTCACAAATACTTGGAGCAGTATGGTGATCCGATCGTCACCAATACCTACCTCAAGCTGACGATCCTGATTCTTGCCGCCGTCTCCCTCAGCACCCTGACGCTCTTCTATCGAGCACAAGCTGCTCTGAGCAGCATCAGGCCGCTCGTCATCCGCATTAACGATGTCGGCCGCGCCGAGGCCGTTGACTACCAGAACTTTGCCTACAAGCCACAAGAGGCCGAGAACCGTTACTTCCTCTCCGAGTGGGCGCAGGCCTACTACAGCCGCAATCACTACACGATGCACAAAGACTTCACCAAGGCGCTCTACTTCCTGAACGGTGATCTGCAGAACGCGATCTTGGAGAAATACAAGAAAGAAAAAGTAATCGAGTCCTTCCTGCTCGATCCCAGCCAGACCAATATCGACATCGAGGTCAAGACCGTGGCCATCGAGGACTTGCGCCAGCCGCCGTTCAAGGCTCGGGTCGAGTTCTACAAGATCTTCACCAGCCCGCTCGACCACACGGAACAGAAGCGTGAGATCTGGACAGCCAATGTCGTCTACACCTTCCGCGACCAAGTCCGCAACGAAATGCTGCCAGTCAATCCGCTGGGTCTGACCATCACCTATTTCCGCGAGGACCAGGCCTTCCGAGAGTAGCCGCCATGATTTGTGTCCTTATCTATAGTTCGTCGCTCGCGTCGCAGCGTGATTCTTCTCCGGCTCAGGTGGTTGCGGTCCGCAGTCCTGCGATTCCGCCGCTCATAGGGTTCCGGCACACGTCACCTCGTCTCTTTCCCGTCTCTCCTCAGGCACCGCGAAGGGAACATCAGGCTGCGCCCGGCGGCACGGCGGTGCTCTGCTTCGGCTTCGCCGCCCTTCGGGTCTTGGTTCCTCCCACTGCGCGGGCACCCTCCAAGAAAGCGCGCCTGGGCACTTGGGAGCAGCCATCCCTCACGTCCGTCCCGGCTGAGTGCCCCGAGTAGATCGGGAGAAAGAAACGGAGGATTCAATCGTATGTACCAGAACAGAATTTCGCTCATGGGCTTTACCGGCAAGGACGCGGAAGCGCGAACCACCAAGAACCAGACGGCCTACGCTGTCCTCTCGCTCGCCACCAAGACTTCCTACAAGGACAAGAAATCTGGCGAGTACGTCTCGCACACCGAGTGGCACCGCATCGTCGTGTGGGGAAAGCTCGGCGAATTCGCCAACACGCTGAAGAAGGGCACGCATCTGCTTGTCGAAGGCGAACTGCGCAGCCGCGAGTACGCCGACAAGAAGAACAAGGACGTCCAGCGCCGCGTGTGGGAAGTGCGGGCTGATTCGATCCTGAAGCTCGACCGCGCCGAACAGGCCCCACCCGAGGACCAGCTCGATGCCGGGCCGGCCGAGGATGAGGAGCCGTCCTAAAGGAGGGCTCCCTTTGGGAGAGGCTGCTCCCCGCCGCCAGCGGCCTCTCCATTTTTCTCCCTTCTGACACCGGACGGCGGAGCAGGAGTTACCGTGCTAGCCAATGCGATCTTTGTCGCGACTGTGATCTTTCTGGCGTTGGCTTTTGCGCTCATGGGTCAGCTGCGCTTCCTCATTCCCTGGCGGGCCTTGCTCTGGCACGAATACTGGCGCGGCATCCTCTTCTATTGCTTCCTGCTGTTCTCGAACATTCTGGGGCTGACCATCTGGGTCGAGCGCAAGCTCTGGCTACGCGATACCGGACGAAAACTCAAACATCTCGATCAAGAAATTCACAGCGGGCAGAACGAACTCTCAGCCGAAATTCTTGCCCGCTTCGGTGAGGAATAGATCAAGAGAGGACTTCACTCATGTCTAGAAGCCGTGATGGCCGGTATTACGAAGATTCCGACGATATGGTCCAGCGCATCCGGCGGGCCAGGGAGGCCTTTGAGAAAAAGACCAAGGCTTTCCAAGGGCCGGACTGGCCCCACTACGAGAAACGCGTCATCGTCGGCCAAAAAAAGAGGGAAGACATGGAGGTTGGCCTGGTCCAGGACAATTCGGCCGTCGCC
>CAWDPH010000009.1:0-237419 GCA_963804135.1 uncultured Acidobacteriaceae bacterium
TTTTCAGTAGTGCCCTTCTCCCAATTGCACCTTGCCGCGAAACATGCGATAGACGAATACAAAATAGGCTACCGCGAGCACCGCGCCCAACGTCCACCAAACCAAGCCGACGCTCAGTCCATGACTGCCGGCGGCCGTGTTGTAGATGGTGAGGTCGTATTGGTGGTTGCGGGCGGGCAGTACAACGGGATAGAGCGCAAACGCCGCCCCCACCAGCATGAAGGTGATATACAGGCTGGAAGCAACGAACGCGAGTTTTCCTTTTCCCTTGGGGTTGGCCCAGAGCATGACTGCCAGGCTGGCGGCCACGATGATCGGAACCAGCATTCCGACCTTGTGCTTCCCGTAGTTCGCCACGATTTCCGGACGAATGAAGTAAGTCGCAACCAGGGAACTGAAGGTCAGAAAAAACTGCAGGGGCCAGCAGAGCAAGGCGAAACCGCGGGCGCGGCGGCCTAGGTCTTCGTCGGTTTTGAGGGCGACGTAGTAAGAACCGTGCGCGGTCAGAGTTACTAACGCCATCACGCCAATTAATACGGTGTACCAATCCAGGATTCCCGTCTGCGGGCCGAGCTTGAAGGTGGTCCAGAGTGGCTCAAAGAAATAGCCGGTTGCATCCAGCGGAACTCCGCGCACTACGTTGCCCATCGCCGCCCCGAAAAACACCGCCAGCAGAATACTGGAGACGCTGAAGACGGTGTCGAAGAAGTCCTGCCAGACCGCGCTTTCAATGTGAGCGCGGAATTCAATGCCGATGGCGCGCAGTATCAGCAGCCACAAAACAATGGTCAGCGGAAGGTAGAACCCGCTAAAGCTCGACGCATAGAGTTGAGGAAAGGCAAAGTACAGAACGCCGCCGGCCGCCAACAGCCAGACTTCGTTCCCATCCCAGACCGGGCCGATCGAGCGCAGCACGCGCCGCCGTTCGTCGTTGGTTTTGGCCGCAATCAGATAAATCGCACCCGCGCCAAGATCGAATCCGTCCAGTACAACATAGGCCGCAACCATCACTGCGACAATGCAGAACCAAATGCTCGCCATATCTACTTTGCCTCCGTCCCTGGCCCGGTCACGGGGCCATGTTCAATCTCTCGCCGGATCAGGAACAGTCCCAAAATGCCTAACACCATGTAAATGCCCATGAAACCCAAAAGAGTAAACATGCCATTACCGGCCGAGACAACCTTAGAGTAGCCCGCTTCGGTGCGCATCAGTCCATAGATCAGCCAGGGCTGGCGGCCGAGTTCCGCGGTCATCCATCCGGCGGTATTGGCGATATATGGAAATGGCGCCGCCAGCATCAGGATCCAGAGCATCCACTTGGCGTGAAACAATCTGCCGCGCCACAGCAGAAACAATGCGACGATCATGACGGCGACAAAGAATGTCCCCAGGCCAACCATGATGTGATAACTGTAATAAAGCAAAGGGATGTTACCCGGCCAGTCTTGCTTGGGAAAAGCGTCGAGTCCGCGGACATTGGCGTTCCAGCGTTTGTAAGTCAGCATGCTCAGCATTCCCGGAACTTCAATCGGGTTATCGATCTTGCCTTGCTGTTCGTTAGGCTGACCTACGATCAGCAATGGCGCGGCAGTCTGGCCCTGAAATAGTCCCTCCATCGCCGCCAGCGTCACGGGTTGCAAGTCGGCGACCATTTTGCCTTGATGGTCGCCGGTCGGAAAAATCTGCAGAATGCTGAACACGCAGCCGGCGATGACACCCGCCTTGACGAAGATGCGGGCGTGCGCGGTCCACTTGCCGGAGAGCAAATAGAACGCGCCCACCGCCGTCATGATGAACGCTCCCGTAATCGCCGCTCCACTCATGTTGTGCGCGTATTGCCATCCGGCCCAGGGATTCAGCACGAAATGCCAGAAGCTCGCAAGCTGCAAACTCCCATCGGCAGCCGTGAAATAGCCGACGGGATGCTGCATGAAAGCGTCGGTGGCAATGATGAAATAGCCCGACAACCAGGAACCCACAAAGACTGCGACGGCCGACAGCCAGTGCGCTTTCGGGCTCAGCCGCTTCTCTCCATAGAGAAACAATCCGAGGAACGCCGATTCGAGGAAGAAGGCAAACATGCCTTCCATGGCCAGTGTTTGACCGATGACGCCGCCCGCGAACCTCGAAAAGATCGACCAGTTGGTGCCGAACTGGAATTCCATCGGAATGCCGGTCACAACCCCCAACACAAAATTGATGCCAAAAATCTTCCCCCAGAAGCGGGCTGCCTCGTGATACACGGGATCGTTGCGCCGCAGACCGATCGTCTTGAGGACGACGATCAGCAGAGCAAGGCCCATGGTGAGCTGCGGGAAGAGATAGTGAAAGGTGGCGGTGAAGGCGAAGTGCAAGCGGTGAATGAAGAGTGCGCTGTCCATAAGTAAGGTCTCACGCCGAGTTATCAGTTGTCCGTTGTTATGCATCTAGCCGCTCAGGTTGCCAACAAACTTGCTTCGTATCAGGGTATCGCTTTAGCGATACCGCAAGTTCTCCAAAATCCAAGCCCCTTTAGGGGCTGGGCCGCGAAGGTCGCCTAACTCCGACCCTCGATTCTGCGTGCCGATTCTTTCCGGCGCAACTCCCGGCGGTGCGCGGCATCTTCGTAGCGGCGCTTTTCCTCCGGAGTCTCGGGAATGACCGGCGCGACCGCCATACGATTTCCCGCCGCATCTACGGCCACAAAAGTCAGATACGCGGAACTGACATGGTGGCTCTGTTCGGCGCGATAGTTCTCCACCCAAACCTTCACGCCCACCTCCATCGAAGTGCGATAGACGCGATTGACCGACGAGCGCAGGATTACGAAATCTCCGACGCGGACGGGCACGAGAAAATCCAGATGGTCAATCGAAGCGGTCACCACGTACGCGCGCGAGTGGCGGTGGGCAGCCATGGCGCCGGCCATGTCGATCCAGTGCATCAAGCGTCCGCCAAGCAAAGAGTTCAGCGGATTGGCATCGTTGGGTAGAACGATCTCAGTCATTTCGGAGGTCGATTCACGCACCGGCCGGGGGCGGGTTAACTTCGCTTTGTCGTTGTCATTCATAGACTGCCAGCAAATCGACTGTCAGCAAATCGACTGTCGGTAAATCGCCTGTCCGACGAGAACGGCCCGTTCTGGCGGGCGCGATAAGTTTCAAGATAGCAATTTGCCAGCCTGAGCACGCGCGGGTCCGGATGCGGATTCAGCCAGGCCCCGCTCGCCAGGTCGAATACCAATTTCCCATGTTCGAGCGGAGCGTGGTCTAACTCGCAGACAAAAGTGATCGCGACCTGCTCCCGCCCAGCGCGGGCGACCGAGAAACGAATCGCATCCCAATCTCGTCCCTGGGGCAAATGCGGACAGGCGGTTGCGTAACCAAGATTGCAGAATTCGCGGATGTGAGTGTCCGAAGCCGCCAGTTCCTGCCCCGAAGCGCGGCAGTTTCCCGTCCATCCCGCTCCCAGAGGCAAACGCGAAGGATGCGGCCAGGAACCGTCGTTCAGAATTTCCAGCGGCACAAAGAAAGGGCACGCCAAGTTGGTCCCTCGGAGAACAGCCATTGTAACGCCGATCGTGATAAGAATGGGAAGAGCAGCCGTCAGCTATCGGCCCTCAGCCATCAGTTCTCAGCTTTTAGCTGTGGCGTTTGGTCTTTACTGAGAGCTGATAGCTGACAGCTGAGAGCTTCTTTATGGATCGCATTGCCGCGTTGAGCGAAATTCTTGCCGAGAATCCTGAAGATGCGTTTGCGCGCTACGGGCTGGCTATGGAGTACTCCAAGGCCGGACAAATCGAGCGGGCGCTTGAGGAATACAAGACGCTGATCGAGAAAAATCCCGACTACACGCCGGCCTACTTCATGGCCGCGCAGGCGCTGGCCGGCGCGAGCCGCGGCGATGAAGCCAAGCGAATGCTGGTGGAGGGCATCTCCTGCGCACGCCGCACCGGCAACGCCCACGCCCAATCGGAGATGACGGCCATGCTGGAAGAGTTGGGATGAAAAGCAGGTTTCAAAGTTTCAGAGTTTCAAAGTTTCAATGACTCAAATCAGCTTCGCCAGCAACCTTGAAACACTGAAACCTTGCTCTTTGCTACACTCTCTTGTTCCGCGGAGGCACATCATGCGCCGTCTTGCTTTTCTTTGCGTTCTTCTTTTTTCTCTTCCCGCCTTCTGTCAAGCCAAGCATCCCTTCACTTTCGACGACATGATGAAGCTGAAGCGCGTTGGCGAGCCTGTGCCTTCGCCCGACGGCAAATGGGTGCTGTTCGCGGCGGTCGATGTGGATCTGGCGGCGAACAAAAAGACCTCGCACATCTGGATCGTCCCGCTGAATGGTGCAGCGGAAAGTGTGGGGGCGGGCGACTCGCCCGCCCAATCCGAGCGTATCCTCATCGCCGATCAGGACGGCGACCGTCCCCGCTGGGCTCCGGATGGAAAGCGGTTTGCTTTCCTTTCCAATAAAGAAGGCGGCTCGCAGATTTGGATTGCCGATTTCGATGGTACTTCCGGAGCCGTGACCAGCGTGCACAAGCACGCGGCGATTGCGACCGAAGCCGGTGGCGAACTCTGGTCGCCTGATGGCAAGAACATTCTCTTTATCTCGGATGTATATCCCGAGTGCGATAATTCGCCCTATATCGAAGAAACCTGCAATATCAAGAAGGTCAAAGACACAGAAAATTCGAAGGTACGAGCCCTGGTCTTCGACCGTCTGCTCTATCGACACTGGAATACATACAAGGAAGGCAAGCGCACCCACATTTTCGTAATGCCAGTTGCACCTCCTTCGCAGCCGATTCACCCAGCCGGGCCCCGAGCTGCTCCGGGAAACATGGCGCCGCCGCCCTCTCCGCGCGACCTCACGCCCGGCGACTACGACGCGCCCGTGTTCTCGCTGGGCGGGCAGGACAACTATGCCTTCTCGCCCGATGGGCAGGAGATTTGCTATACCTCGAACCACGACAAGGTCGAAGCCACGTCCACCAACAACGATCTCTGGATCGTCCCGGTGAATAATGGAGCGACGGGCGCCCCGCCCGTCCCGCCGAAGAACATTACCGCCGACAATCCCGCCAGCGACTCGACGCCGCTCTATTCTCCCGATGGCAGGTACATCGCCTACCGCGCCCAGCAGCGTCCGGGATACGAGAGCGACCGCTTCCGGCTAATGCTGTACGACCGCAAGACGGGGGAGAAGAAGGAAGTAACTTTCCCGAGCAGATTTGACGTTTGGGTCGGAACATTTTTGTGGTCTCCTGACTCCTCAAAAATTTACTTCGTGGCTGAAAGGGAGGGGCAATCTTGGATTTGGTGCATCAATTTCTTGGAACGCGATCCGAATGGAAACGCAGCAGTCCCCGGAAAGAGAAACATTCAGCTCATAACCCGAGGATTCAACGATGATCTTACGGTCGCTGGTGACGGCCTTAACCTCCTCTTTACGCGAATGTCTGTACAGCGCCCGAGCGAGATACACAAGATCTTCCTGCATGATTTGGAGAGTGAGGTTGAGCCAGATTCGTTACAACTTACCCATCTCAACAACTCCGTCCTCTCCCAAGTTGCCATGTCCCCGCTCGAACCCTTCTGGTTCCCCGGCGCGAAGGGCGAAAAGGTCCAAGGATTCCTCGTCAAGCCGCCGAACTTCGATGCCAGCAAGAAGTATCCCGTGAAGTTCCTCATCCACGGCGGCCCGCAGGGCGCCTGGGACGACGACTGGTCGTATCGCTGGAATCCTGAACTCTTTGCCGCCAACGGATACGTGGTCATCATGATCAACTTCCACGGCTCGACCGGATACGGACAGAAGTTCGTCGAGTCCATCAGCGGCGATTGGGGCGGCGCTCCGTTTGAAGACTTGATGAAGGGGCTCGACTACGCGGAGAAGACTTTTCCGTTCATCGACAAAGACCGCGAGTGCGCGCTGGGCGCGAGCTATGGCGGATACATGGCCAACTGGGTGCTCGGCCACACCGACCGCTTCAAGTGCATCGTCACGCACGACGGCATGTTCAACGCCGAGTCCGCCTGGGGCACGACCGAAGAACTCTGGTTCAATAACTGGGAGTTCAAGGGCACTCCTTATACGAACCCAGAGATGTATGAGAAGTGGTCTCCGCGAAATGCGGCGAAAAATTTCAAGACGCCAACGCTGGTTATCCACGGGGAACTCGACTATCGGCTTGACGTGAGCGAAGGCTTCCAGCTTTTCGACACGCTGCAAGTAATGGGGGTGCCCTCGAAGATGCTCTACTTCCCCGACGAAGGACACTGGGTGCTGAAGCCGCAGAATTCTCAGCTCTGGTGGAAGACGGTCAGCGACTGGGTCGACCAGTGGACGAAGAAATGATGGATTGAATCATTGAGACATTGAATCATTGAGTCATTGGATAACGCCACCAATGATTCAATGCCCAAATGATTCAATGCCTCAAAAGCCCTACCTGTACACTTCCGGCACGAAGTTCTGCTCGTGCATAGGCGGCCGGATGTACTTGACCTTTTCGAGCGGCGGAAGCTTCAGCGCCTCCGGCGTCAGATCTTTGTAAGCAACCTGCGACAGCAGGTGGGAGATCGCGTTCAGACGCGCGCACTTCTTGTCGTTTGCGTTTACTACGTGCCAGGGCGCCTGTTTGATGTCGGTGTGCGCGAACATCTCGTCCTTGGCGCGCGAGTACTCCACCCAGTGGCGTCTCGATTCGAGGTCCATCGGGCTCAGCTTCCAGCGTTTGGTGGCGTCTTTCATCCGGCCCTGGAAGCGGCGCTCCTGCTCGTCATCGCTCACCGAAAACCAATACTTGAGCAGAATAATGCCCGAACGCACCAGCATGCGCTCGAACTCGGGGCAGCTGTGCAGAAATTCAAGATATTCGCCTTCGCTGCAGAAACCCATGACGTGCTCAACGCCGGCGCGGTTGTACCAACTGCGGTCGAACAGGACGATCTCCCCGGCTGCCGGCAAATGCGGCACATAGCGCTGGAAGTACCATTGCGTTTTTTCGCGCTCGGTGGGGGTGCCCAAGGCCACGACGCGGCAGACGCGCGGATTCAGGCACTCGGTGATCCTCTTGATCGCGCCGCCTTTTCCGGCAGCATCCCGCCCCTCGAAGAGGGCCACCAGTTTCAGGCCCTTCTGGCGGATCCACTCCTGCAGCTTTACCAGCTCAATTTGCAGCCGGCGCAACTCATCGTTGTAGACGTAGTCGTTGTTCTTGCCCAGCTTCAGTGAGGCGCAGCCCGAGCCGTTCGCCGGGGTCGTGCCGTTTGTTTTCGCGGAGGCATTCTCCGGGTCCGAACCGTGTTTGTGTGCCATGGTCAACTCCAAGATGGCGAGGCCAGAGATGCCCCGATCCAGTTATCGGCACGACGGGCCAATTGCCTTAGTCGACGGCTCCGCCGGATCTGTCGGAACTGTCGGTGCGTCGACCTTCGGCAACTCTGGGGCTGGCTCAGGCGCCGGCTCACAAGATCGGGGACCCACATCGACGGCTCCCGCAGTTCCGTCCGCGCCGAGGCTTAAGTCCATGCTGGAAGTTTCCTGACACGTGCCGGAGCAGGGGCTCTGGCCGACCGCCGCGCCATCCAGCGAAACGACTTCCGGCACCGCAAACAGCAGCCCCGGCGCGCCTGGTGACATGGATATAGACGCCTGCGATCCCGCCGGCCAACTGAAGTGCAGTCCGGGCCAGTCACTCCCGGCCTTGCCGCCGCTGTTCTTCGGCGGCGCGACAACTATTGCGGCCACCGTCTCCATTTGCAGCTGCGCGCTCGATGAGCCCGCGCTCACGGCGATGAACACATCGCACGGGCCCGCGCTTCCGGCAGAGGGCGTGATCGAAGCGAGGCCGTCTTGAGCGCTTACGACCTGCGCCTCGGACGATCCGAGAACAACCGGCATGCCGTTTTCGGGAACTTGTGCCAGCGTGGTCTGAAACGTGACGTTCACTCCCATCACCGGATTCGAGACACTCGAGCCGTCGGTCACTCGCATCACAAGCGGTTGAAAAGCCTGCCCCGCCGGTACAACCTGCGACGATCCGCTTACCGTCTCCAGCGTCCACAGCGAAGGCGGGGTGGAGAACATCGTAAAGGTCTGGCACGGCGAATTGTTCGGGGCAACGCAGGCGCTCACCTGCACGTCGGCACTTTGATTCGTGATCTGTGCATGGATGGTGGCGAATCCCGAGCTGTTGGTGGTTGCACTGCTCGCGGAAAGCGACGCCGTTCCTTTGGTGACGGCGAAATTGACAGCGACATTCACCTGCGGCACACCTAAGTCCAGAGCTTCGACCGTCAGCGGAACCGCGAGCGTCGCGCCTTGCCCAACCCATCTCGTCGGGATCACCGCAACCAGATCGAGCGCGGTCGAGGTTCCCACCACCGTGGCCTGTTGCGACTGCGGCGGCGAGTACGAAGCGGGCGCCAGCGCGATCGTGATCGTGCTCGTTCCGGTCACCGTCGGAGTCACCCCGCTGGAAGATTCTCCCGCTTCATCCGTCAACACGGAACAGGAAGACGCTCCGCTGCACGCCGAGAATTGCAGGCCGTTGGTCGCGCTCCAGGCAATCGTCGCCCCGCTCACCGGCGTAACTCCATCGGCGGCAACCGCCCGCACGCGGATCGGATTGGCGGCCGCCGAGCCCACAGGCGTTGCCGGCTCCGCACCTTGCAGCAGAAGCAACAGATCCGTGGCCAGAGCGCCATAGGTCAGCGCGCCAGTCATTTGGGAAAATGCGCCGCTTGCCGGATCCGTAACCTGGATCGTCGTGGTTCCGTCTTGCGATGCGGCAGGCATGTCCACCTGGATCTGGCTTGCCGATACAGACAGAGGGTTGCCGTTGTTCCCGGCTGCGCTCACCTGCAGTCCGGGTTTGAACCCGGTGCCATTGAGAGTAGTGACGCCGCCAGCGAGACTGAGGCGCGCCGGCGTAACCGTATCCGAATAGAGCAGGCTCGCATGGTAGAAATAGTCCGGCCGGCCATCGCCTCGGAAATCGGCCACTCCCACCCGGTACGTGTCTGCTACCCCGAACTGTGCATCCAGACGAGTCATTCCCCAAGTCGTCGTGTTGAACGCCGAGGGCGTGGATGCGGGCGCTGGATTGCCGCTCTGGTCGCTCAATTGCCAGATGCCAATTACGGGCTGGAGTTTGGTTTCCGTCGGCTGCCCCGTTTCGTCGAGAGCGGTCACGGCGACCGATGCCGTCCGGTTCGCCTGCGCCGTAAATTCGAACCAATCGCTGCCGCCGTAGCCCGAGATCCACGACCCCCATCCACCGCCCGCCGGAAGCGCCGCTGGACTGGCATAGGTCGACCCACTGCCGGGATGGGTTTCGGCGATCGCATCCTGCAACATGAGGATGTCCCGCTCGGCGTTTGACCCATTCGATACCGTGACCACAACCGGTGCGAACGAACCCGAGGGCGTCACCTGTGTGGGAGCGTACGGCTCGACGCCCATCGACCAGTTCGCATCCAGCCCTTCCACGCTCAACTGGTACTGGGCAGTGGTTTGCCCGGTCGGGATCGTCAGTTGGCCCAGATCGAAAGAGCCTTCGAGCGACGGATCATTCGAGCCCCACCGGTCATAGCGAAGGCCATTTGCGTCCAGGTATCCATCGACAATATTGCCCGCATTGCCGTGAAACGCGAATCCCGACACGGAGGTCACAACATATTGCCGTGAGGGCTGGTTCGAGACCATCAGCCGGGCCACCACGTTCACGCCCTGCATCGGCTGCGCCGCATTCCCGGATGCATCGGTGAAGTACAGGCTGCCGTAAACCCTGCCCGCCGGTTGCGGGCTGACGCTGGCTGGGTAAAGCCGCGCGAGCGCGTTGCTGTCATCCATTTTTGGGACGGCCGGGTTGGGATAGCAGACGCTAATGGGCACGCAGTTGATTGGGTCGGTGAAGTGCATCACCGGAAAACCCGCAAAATCGGCGCTAGTGGGAGCTGGGTTGTGCGTCAACACGTTCAGGTTGGCCTGCGACCATCCCAAGCCCAAAATGCGCCCCAGAACGCGCACCAGCCGGTACTGAACGTCGGGCAGTTGCGCGTTGGTAGCGGCGCAGACTCCGTTGATCACCACCAGCGCGTGCGCGAAGTTCCCGGCCGCGGAGAAGTTATCGGGTCCGCCATAGACGGCGTTGGTGAAGCAATCGGCCAGGTCTCCGGCGCCCTGGCCCAGCAGCGCGTTGGTGACAGTTCCGTCGAAGTCGTAAACAATTCCGGCGGGCGTGCCGGTGGCCGAAGATGTAATGTCCGCCGGTGCGGTGATGGTTCCTGTGGCGTCGACTGTAATGTTGCTGCCGTTCACGTCCTCAGCGAGATGTCCTCCCTGCGAAGCGGTGAGGGCAACGCCGGAAATACTGGTCCAGACGCTGAAGGCGCCGGCAACCAAGGTGTCGGCCTCCGCGTTCGTGAGGATCGGACTCAAGTCCCCCTGGTCGGTGAAGTACTCGACCGCGCCACTCGCCCAGATTATGGGCTGGCCTTCGACCCCGGCGTTGTAGCCGGAGCCCGCTACAAAGGCCGGCCCTCCGGCGCGGCTGGCAAGCGCACTGCAAATCACGAAAACCGTACCCGCCAGAATTTGCCAGCGCATGTTCACTCCTTTTCACTTCTGGCGCTGCGGATGGCGCGCTCCAGTTGAACGACGCTGACGGTTCCGGTAGCGACCGGGCCGGTATCGACCGGCCCACGCGGCTGCGGAGACGATTCGTCCCGTAGGCCAACGCCTGCGGCGTGCCTCCGCTCGGACTTAGACACGTTCTTTCCGCTCGAATCGAGGGCAACCTGCCCGAGTGATCCACCCACCGGGCTGGTCAAGCCCAAACGGCTCGGCGGATATAGAAAGATCAGAATGTGTTGGCCCTTGTTCATCGGGCGCTGCATGGACCACACCCCCGCCCACTCGCGAATCGTGAGAACTTGTCCGCGCGCGACCCCGGCAATCGCCCGGTCCACGCGAAAACTCAACTGGACCGCCGGAATCGAAGCCGGAACCGCGCGATCGATGGTCGTAGCCGGCGGCGTGGAGCCAAGCACCGTGCCGGCGAAGATCATCCCGGCCCGGCGCGAAAGCTGTTTCCATTGCGAACCGAGAACGCGCTCGGCAATGACTTGATCCGATTGCTGCGCGTGGGCAAGGATCGACAGGCAGAAGATCGACAGACAAAAGTTCAACAGACAAACCAGGGCAACGATCAACCCGCGTCCAGACGCGCGCATAGCGATCTCTTTCTGAGGGGAACGGGACCGGGAGAGGTCCTGGGAGTGAAATCAGCCTAGCCCCTCATGGCTGGGTTTGCTGTGTTCGCAGTCACTGCAGTTTGTGATGAATCGGCGGGCGGAGCACAGACCTTTCGGCAACTACCGGTTAAGGAAAAGCGTAGGTTGACCGCGGTCTCTGCAGAATCGCATCCGTGGTCAAATGGGGGAGGACGATATATAAGAATAGTGCGGTATGACGTGCGACCTGCCGCCCCTGTTGCTCGGAGGCTCAACGATGGATGCCTACGCTCGCTATGACGTTGCTGGAGACAGGCGCGCCAATCCTCATCAAAGGGCTGCTCAAAGGGCAGGCCACGGGGAGGTGGAAGGCTAGTGGACGTCTACCAGAGGCTGCCCCCGGAGGTCCTGAAGATCGTTCTGGTTTTGTTCTTGTCGTTCCTGATAGGACTGGAGCGCGAAGAACACAAGGTCGCAATGGGCTCCTATTCCTTTGGAGGAGTGCGCACCTTCCCGCTGATTGGACTGATTGGCTATTCGATCGCCCTGCTTTCGGGCGCGCAATTGCTGCCGCTGACCGTCGGCTTTCTGGTAATCGCCGGATTCCTGCTTTTGTCGTACTGGCACAAGCTTTCCTCGGCTGAAGCCGGCGGGGTCACCTCGGAAATGTCCGGTCTCGCGACATTCCTGGTGGGAGCTCTGGTCTGCTACGGACATCTGTGGATTGCGACGACGCTAAGCGTGGCCAGCCTGTTATTACTCGATCTCAAAGCGGCTCTCGAGAAGCTTGCCGTTCGCATCGCCCCACAGGAAATTCTTACCTTCGCCAAGTTCCTCCTCTTAACCGGCGTCATCCTTCCCGTGGTTCCGAATCTGGAATTCAGCCGATTCCACATTAACCCTTTCAAGACTTGGCTCGTCGTGATTGCAGTCAGCACGATCTCGTACGGCAGTTACGTCCTGCAGCGACTAACGAAGCAGCGGGGCGGGGTCGTGCTGGCAGCGTTGCTGGGCGGGGCGTATTCCTCGACCGTCACTACCGTGGTGATGGCGCGCCGGGCGGCTCGTGAACCGCATCCCCACCTCTTCGCCGGGGGCATCCTGATCGCCTCCGGTGTGATGTACCTGCGGCTGGTCGCGCTTCTGGCGCTTTTCAACCGGCAACTCATGTCCTTGCTGGCACTCCCGTTTCTAGCGCTGGCCGGTCTGGCCGTCGGTGTAGGTTGGCTCTGGACACGCCGACCGGATCCCAGCGCTCAGGCGGTGCAGCGGGAGTTCGAACCTAGGAATCCGCTCGAATTGCTGGCAGCTTTCCTCTTCGCCCTGTTGTTTCTCGCGATGCTGATCGCTACCCAGTTGGCGGTTACCTATCTTGGAAAAGCGGGCGTGAATACTCTGGCCGCCATCATGGGTGTCACCGATGTGGATCCATTCATCATGGGAATGACTCAGGCAGCCGGGGCACTCACGCCTCTGAGAGTTGCGGCGGCCGCAGTTGTCATCGCGGCGGCGAGCAACAACCTGGTGAAAGGGATTTACGCCTACAGTCTAGGCGACAGAAAGACTGGGATCCAGGGCCTCGTGCTTCTCGCGGTTCTTGCGATGCTGGGTCTTGTCCCCTTAGCTTGGCTATGATCCCTGAATGTCATCCCAGAAAACTCGGGGACAGACGGGACGTTTCCGATAAGCCTGCCGCGTTGACGGACGACAACGGGGCCGCCCAGCTCTTCGCGCTATCCAGCGCGACGGTTCGACCTTTTGTTCGCCTTCCGCTGTGCTTTCGCGGATTTCTTCATAGCTTTCCGCTGTGTCTTGGATAACTTCTTCAACGCTTTTTTATGCTGCTTGGCCGCCTGCCGGGCCCGGTGCATGTTTTCGTCGGTAGTAGTGTTCTTAGCTTGAACCGGCATCGAGCACGCAACACTCAAGGCGGCCAGCAGAAAGAAAGCGGCAATTCGTTTCATAACGTCTCCGAACGGAAGATCCTGCAGCGATCTTACACCGAGACATACCCCCTTTTGCACACTAGGAGGTTACTTCTGTAATTCGACCTCTCCGGCCAGGAAGCTCCCACTCATTCGCAAAGAACGCGAATGAATCGGGCACCCTCGCGTTTCCTTCTACCTAAATGGACATTGGCTAGTGAATCGTCTTGGTCTTCCGAGACATATAATCCATCAGCAGATATTGCCCGAGCGTGTACGGCGTCGTAAAGTAGGCCTTGCCCCGGCACATCTCGGTCACCTTCTGCACAAACTGCACCAGCCCATAGTCCGACGCCAGCATGAAGGTATTGATCAGCACGCCCGACCGTTTGCACTTCGAAACTTCTTCCAGCGTCTGGCTGACCACCAGCGGATCGAGCCCAAACGCATTCTTGTAAATGCGCCCGTCCTCGAGCGTGAGCGCCGAAGGTTTGCCATCCGTGATCATGACAATCTGCTTCATGTCTTTGCGCTGCCGCTGCAGGATGCGCTGCGCCAGGCGCAATCCCTCGCGCGTGTTCGTGTAGTACGGACCAACCTTTACCCGCGCCAACTGCGAGAGCGGGACTTCTTCCGCGGAATCGTGAAACAGCAACAGCGACAGCGAGTCTCCCGGATACTGCGTCCGGATCAAATGCGACAACGCCATGGCAACTTTCTTCGCCGGAGTGAAGCGGTCTTCGCCATACAGGATCATCGAATGCGAACAGTCGAGCATCAGCACCGTCGCGCACGACGACTGGTACTCGCACTGCTGCACCTGCAAGTCGCGGTATTCGAGGTTCAGAGGAAGCCCGAGGCCTTCGCGCTGAATCGCGCTCGAAAGCGTGGCTGTGATGTCGAGATTCAACGTGTCGCCAAACTCATACTGCTTCGAAGCGCCGCTCGCTTCGATGCCCGTCGCCATGTCGCGCGTGTCATGGCGTCCAAAACTCGACTTGCCCAGAGACCCCAGCAGATCGCGCAGCGCCTTGAAGCCCAGAAAATCGAGGCTTTTGTCGGTGATCTCGAACTTCGCCTGCTGCTGTGCCTCGCCAACTTGTCCACCGACGCTCGACTGCTTCGCGGGATCGTGAGGCTGGGCTTCGAATGGACGATCGATAGAAATATAATCTTCCTGCTGCATGCGCTCGATCAACTTCTCGATCAACTCCTCAAGTTCTCCCTCCATCTGCATCTGCTGGAGCCGGTCGCGCATTTCTTCGTCAAACAGTTCGCCATTGAGCAGCGCCTGCTCGAGGGCGCGTTTCAACTCGTCGAGAGTCTTCTCGCCATCGGGCAGTTCGTACCAGAAATTGTCGTTGAATCCGCTCTGCAGGAAATAGTCCGACAGCGCGCCGAGCAGGTCCTCCATGCTCATCTCGCCGGCGGGGTCGGGGACGTACTTCGTGTAGCGGATGCGTTTCATGAGAGCAGCTATCAGCTGTCAGTTGTCAGCATTCAGTTAAACCTGTCGAAATCCATTCACTGGTCACCGCGTACGGCCCTGAGTCAAACTCGTGAACGTTCTTACTGATAGCTGAAAGCTGACGGCTGAGAGCTAGTTGAATCCTCTCTTCCGCCCAAATCCCGGCTCTTCCCGCTCAAACGTTGGCTGCTTCTCCGCGACCTTTATTAGGTTCTCGCCCGCGGTGAATACGCGCTCCTCGTTGCGTCCGATTTTCTTGTGGGCGTGCAGGCCTTCCAGGACGAACTCTGCCGCCGACACCTGTATTTCGGCGCTGTCTTTTGGGCCGACGTTCAGTTTGGTCAGTTTTTCCATCAGGCCCTGGATCTGGCTCAGGCCTTCGAGAACCTCCTCGGCTCCGGCACTGTCGCTGAGTTGAATCTCTCCGCCGAGATCGAACCACTGCACCACCTGACTCAGGTTGACGCCGTGGAGATAAGTATCGAACGTCTTCGCAATCGCGGTCCGGATCAGCTCGCGGCTCACGTAATCCGCGCCCTTCATCTCGCCTTCGTATTCCAGTTCCAGCTTGCCCGTGATGGCCGGAAGCGCGGCGTAGATGTCGCTGATTCGCGGCACGATCAATTTTTCCCGATGTGTCAGCGCGCGCCGCTCGGCATTCGAAATCACGTTCTCGATCGCCGAAATTGGCAGCCGCTGGCTCACACCTGACCGCTTGTCGATCTTCTTGTCGTCGCGCGCGGCGAAGGCGATGCGCTCGATCACTTCCTGCACATACTTCGGAATATGAAGCCGTGCGCCGTCACGCTGAATCCAGGCTTCCTGCGCGGTAATCGCGATGCCTTCTTCCACCGTCGCCGGATAGTGCGTGCGAATCTCCGACCCGATACGATCTTTGAGCGGAGTAATGATCTTCCCGCGCGCCGTGTAATCCTCCGGGTTCGCGCTGAACACAATCGCAACATCGAGCGGCAGCCGGATCGGGTATCCCTTAATCTGCACGTCGCCTTCCTGCATGATGTTGAACAAGCCGACCTGAATCTTGCCCGCGAGATCGGGCAACTCGTTCATCGCAAAAATTCCGCGATTCGCGCGCGGCAGCAGCCCGTAGTGCACCGTGAACTCGCTCGACAGTTCGTGCCCGCCACGCGCCGCCTTGATGGGATCGATATCGCCGATCAGGTCGGCAATCGTGACATCCGGCGTGGCCAGTTTTTCGACGTAGCGATGCTCGGGCGTCAGCCAGGCAATCGGCGTCGCGTCCGCCTCTTTCGCCACCAGTTCGCGGCACCGCCGGCAGATTGGGGTGTAAGGATTATCGTGGATTTCGCAGCCCGCGACGTAAGGCATCTCGGGATCAAGCAGCGCGGTCAGGGCGCGTAGAATGCGGCTCTTCGCCTGTCCGCGCAATCCTAGAAGAATAAAATTATGCCGCGAGAGGATCGCGTTCACGATCTGCGGCACTACTGTGTCGTCGTATCCCACGATACCCGGAAATATGGGGCTGCCATCGCGCAGCCGCGACATCAGGTTCTCGCGCAGCTCATCTTTGACCCGCCGCGAACCGAGGCGCTGTGCGGTAAAGGGACTTCGGCGCAACTCGCCCAGAGTCCGGGCAACACTCATGGTGGAACCCCCACAGGAAAACCTTAGGTGGATTATACCGCCGGAGGAAGCTGTCAGCTTTCAGCTCTCAGCTGTCAGTTAAAGCTGATCTAACTGAGAGCTGACAGCTAACGGCTGACAGCTAATTCCACTGCGCCTTCGCTGCCCGCCGCAGTCCCGGCAGAACCGCTTCGAGATAGCCGATCACCGCTTCCAGCCGTTTTGCTTCCGACAAAGTCGAAAGCAGGTTCTGCTTGAAGTCGAGATCGAGCGGCAGCGATCCGGCGAGCAAAAAGGATAGATTGCCGGCATGTTCGTCGGGCCCCGAGGGCTCTGTTCCGGCCAGTTTCGCGATCTCTGCATGCAACCGCACGGCCTGCGTCGCCAATTGCGCTGTCGGCTTAGCGGGCTCGTCTTCGTCTTCGTCCTGCATGACCGAAATCTCGGCTTGCAAAAACGATCGATCATTGTTGACATGGATCACTTCAAAGCGCTCGACTCCACGCGTCAGGATGTCCATGCGCCCATCGTCGTATTTCTTGGTGACCGACATGATTTCGGCCGTGCAGCCGATATCGGCAACTCCGTCGGATGACGCCCGCACCACCCCGAACGGCTTCTTCCGCTCCAGGCATTCCGCGATCATCTCCCTATACCGCGGCTCGAAAATATGCAGCGGCAAGGGAACGCCCGGCAGCAGCACCAGATCGAGCGGAAAGATGGGCAACAGTGAATTCACGGCGTTTCCAATTGCAACAATCTTACGCCATTAGAGAAGCTGTCAGCTCTCAGCTACCAGTAAGAGCCGCACGGCTATTGGGTCTCACTGATAGCTGATAGCTGAGAGCTGAGAGCTGAGAGCTTGATGTCGTTTGACTTGCCGCCCTCCGCGCGATACAAGAGTCGCCATGGAGATGGACGGAAAAGTCGTGGTTGTAACCGGGGCTTCCATGGGCATCGGGGAAGCGATTGCCAAAGTTTTTGTCGATGCCGGAGCCAGTGCCGTATTGCTGTCGCGCGATGCCGGCCGCGCCGAGGCCGCCCGCCAGCGCGTCGGTAACACCGGTCGCACGCTCGCCGCCGCCTGCGACGTTTGCAATCGCGAAGCGATCGACCGCGCGCTTGCCCTCACGCTGCACGGCTTCGGCCGCGTCGATGTCTGGGTTAACAACGCGGGGATCGGTATGTACGACACCGCCGCCGACATGGATATGTCCGCCTGCCGCGAACTGTTCGAAACCAATTTCTTCGGCATGATCGCGGGCATGCAGACCGTCATTCCCGCGATGCAAAAACAAGGCAGCGGCGCCATCATCAATATTTCGAGCGTTGCCGGACACATTCCTTTGCCCTTCGGTTCCGCGTACTCGGCCAGTAAGTTCGCCATGAACGCCCTCGGGAAGGCCGCCCGTCTGGAACTGCGGCGCGCCAATATCCATGTACTCACCGTCTGTCCTGGCTTCGTTAGTACCGCCTTTGGCGAGAACATGCTCGCTTCTCGCAAAAGCAGCATCCGGCCAAAGTCGGTCCGTGGCGTCACCGCGCAACGAGTGGCGCAAGCGGCCTATCGCGGCTATCGCAAACGACAGCGTGAGGTCGTCGTCCCCTGGACCATGATTCCCGTCATCAAGCTGTACCAGTTGTTTCCGGGCGTGGTCGAATGGGGAATGGCCCGGGCCATGCGAAATTCGCGCTGACGATCAAGAGTAAAGAAACGTAATTTCGGCTAACCTTCCGGCGCCCGAAGCATCCAATGCAGTAGGCAGAACTGCAGTCTTCCACCCCCGGCGAAAGGTCGTTTGCACGGCGGCCCTTGGGGGTGGAGGCTGCCGTTAATTCTTCCGTGCTCGATTTTCGTTAGAATAGAGTATATGAGATTCCCCTCCCGCCCTGCGCGGTCGGTGTTCCCCGTGCTGCTTTCTCTGGCTGCGCGGTTTGGCGTCCTGCTGCCGGTCATGGTGTTGTTCATCCTTCTAATCCCCCGCGTAGCGCGCGCGCAGGAAGGCCCGCTCGACAAATCCGACCCCAAGGGGATCACGGCCGAGGAAATCATCAAGCGTTTCGCCACCAAGGAAAAACAGTTCAAGGAAGCGCGCGATCAATACACCTACCGGCAGGACGTCAAAGTCATGACGCTCGACGGCGACACGCCGGACGGCAACTACCAGCAAGTTTTCGATGTGACTTTCGACGACAAGGGACGCAAGGTCAAGAACGTGGTCTTCGCGCCGCAGCCCACCCTGCAGCGCATCCAGATGACCGAGGAAGACTTTGACGACATCGAGAACCGTCTCCCGTTCGTGCTGACCTCGGATGAAATCGGAGAATACGACATCCTCTACGTCGGCCAGCAAAAGCAGGACGAACTGAACACCTACGTTTTCGACATCGCCCCCAAGCAGGTCGTCGGCAAGAAGCGCTATTTTCAGGGCCGGATCTGGGTGGACGACCACGACTTTCAGATCGTGGAGACTTACGGCAAAACCGTACCCGACATCCGAAAGAAGAAGAACCAGGAGAACCTGTTTCCCAAATTCACCACCTGGCGCGAACAGATTGACGGCCAGTACTGGTTCCCCACCTACACGCGCGCCGAGGACACGCTGAAGTTCTCCCTCGGCGACATCAAGATCCGCGAAATCATCAAGTACACCAACTACAAACGCTTCGGATCGAAATCGCGGATTACGTACGAAGGGCAGGAAGTGCAGAAGGCCGAGCCGAAGCCAGGAGAGCAGAAACCGCCTGAGCCGCCAAAGCCGCAGTAGGGCAGGTTTCAAGGTTTCAAATTGCAAGAACTTTGACCTAACGAAGCTCTGATTAAGTACCATCGAAAACCTTGAACCACGGGGTACACAGGGGTGCACGGAGGCCCCCGGGAACTTAATCAGAGTTTCCCTAAGCGGTCTTTTAGAGGGCAACTACAGAATTGTCATCTTGAGCGAAGCGAAAGACCTGCTTTTTGCCGGCGCAAGAGACAGCAGGTCCTTCGCTTCGCTCAGGATGACAATTTGATTTTGAATCCTCTGAAACCTGCTACTCAGCCTTCGACCCCTCAGTAGAACAAGTACTTTCTCCACTTATCGTCCGAGTGCCCCATCAGGCGCATGATGTGGCGGCTGGTGTGAAGGTTGAAGGAGCGAGGTTCGCGCGCGGGCTTCATGTTGGCTTCGTGCGGAAGCTGGTTGCCTTTGCGGCGGTTGCAGGGATGGCAGCAGGCGACCAGGTTCTCCCAGGTGGAGAGGCCGCCGCGCGAGCGGGGAATCACGTGGTCCAGCGTAAGTTCGCCGGAGGGGAGCGTGGTGCTGCAATACTGGCAGGTGTTGCGGTCGCGCAGCAAAATGTTCTTTCGCGACAGCGCGCGCGACTGATGCGGAATGCGGCGATACTCCAGCAGCCGGATCACCGAGGGCACGCGGATGGCGACGCGGGCGGCGTGCAGAAAATGTCCGTTTTCCTCTTCGGTCATGGCGACGCCCTTCAATACCAGCACGATGGCGCGGCGCGCGGCGCAAACATTGATGGGCTCGTAGGAGGCGTTCAGGACCAGCACCGGCTGATGCAACGCGTGTCCGTCATTCTCTTGATGATGTCCAGGGGCAAGCATCGCCGCCGGAAGGTGCGGCCGGATACTTCCGCCGAAATTGTGGAATCGCAACGACATGACTTCTAGCCGTGAGCCGCCAGGCCCATGCGGGCTTCGTCCATGCGGGCTTCGTCCAGACGATCCTCGCTCCCTTCCTCCGGCAGATTCCCCGCAATGTCTTCCGGCAACGAAATAACATCGTAAATTTTCAAAGTTCGCGCTACGGTCGCCACCCACACCCGCGCCGCTCCAGCTCGGAGCAGCACCCGCGCGCATTCGGACGCCGTAGTCCCCGTGGTATAGACATCATCGACCAATAAGATGTCGCGGTTCACGAATCGCGCTGGATCGCTCACCGCAAAGGCGCCACGCAGGTTCTTGCGCCGTTGATGACTGGTCAGGCCAATCTGGCTTCCCGTGTCGCGGCGGCGCAGCAGAACTCCGGTCGAGAGATCGAACCTTTTCGGGCGCGACAGTTGCTTGAGCGCGCTCCGTGCGATCATCTCCGCCTGGTTGAATCCGCGCTGTGCCTGTTTGCTTGCATGCAGGGGAACGGGGACGACCACGATGGTCCCGACCGGCATCGCCTTTTCCAGGTTGGCAATCGTTTCTGCCAGCACGCGTCCCAGCACTGCCGCCGCCGGACGAACCCGCTCGAACTTGAGCACATGGATCAAATCGCGCAGTCCGCCGGCATAGCTGCCGTACGCGACTGCCCGCTCGAAGGGAGGATCGATCCGCTGACAAAGCAGGCACCGAACCTCGCCGCCATTCGCCTCTCCGCGATCCGCCTCTCTGCCATCAAGGTAGCCCGGCCAGTGCATCGCGGCTCCACAAACGGCGCAGTACGACCCTTGTAGTGGTCGCAGCGCGGTCAAACAGGTTTCGCAAACGGGAAGCCGGGAAACTCGGAGTAGCGGGGAACCACAGATGCGGCAATCGGCAGGGAATAACGTAAAGAATAAAGTCGCAGCAAGCCGCTCGGCAAAGCGGCCGAACCCATGGTTTGCCAAACCACGACTCACCGCTTGGCCCTGGGCAGCCCGTATTCGAAACCCAGTACTGCTACTGCTGAAGACAGCCTCCCGCACCTGGCAAGCCGACAACGGCTCGCCAAGTTACACTCCGTCAGTATAGCTGCGGCGCACGCCCTATGCAACGCGGCCATCGGACTTCGAATCGCCCGCCCGTTCACTCCGTGGCCGCTTAGGATCGGGCGGAACGCGTTCGAGCGCTGGAATTGTGCTCAACACGTAGCTTCGGTGAGAGCAACGCTCACAGCGGACCGCTTGCAGCAGCAAGAACGGAAGCACATGTCGTTCAAAGAACCCGCGAGGGCGGGAGCGATAGGCGCGGTGAGCGCCACATCCCCGGCAGTGGAATTCCTCCAAGAATCGGCTCCAAGAGGATCTGGCAACGGAAGTCACGGAATACCTGCTGGTTGAGACCATTCTAACCCCGGTCAAGACGCAAAGTTGCAAGTAAAAGGTTTCGGATAAGAAAGCGGGTCATCGCTCACCCCACCTCGGCAAGTGAGACCGGCACAAGTGAGAGCTGCACTTGTAAACCTGCCTTTCGTCATGGTAAGGTGCGCCGTCGCGGCTACTGTTAATCTGTGATGAAATCTCTATTGACCACGAGGTCCTCATGAGCACGACTGTGGCGAGTACCGAAGCCCCCCGCAAGCATCGCCCTTATGTTCCGGAAACGATGGAAATGAAGGAGTTCACCTTCCGGGCTGTACTGATCGGACTGTTCCTGACCGCCCTGCTGGGCTCGGCCAACGCGTATCTCGGTCTGAAGGCGGGGATGACGATTGCCGCGACCTATCCGGCAGCCGTCATCTCCATGGCACTGCTGCGCTTGATGAAGGGCTCGCTGCTGGAAGAGAACATCGCGCGAACCGTGGGCTCGATCGGAGAATCGGTAGCGGCAGGCGCCATTTTTACCATCCCCGCCTTTGTGATGGCCGGGATCTGGCCGGGGCTCACTCGCGACGAATATTGGAAGTCGGTAGCTCTGATGTTGATTGGCGGCACGCTCGGTATTCTGTTCGTGACCCTCCTGCGCCGCGTGATGGTCGAGGATCCCGACCTGCCGTTTCCCGAATCCGTGGCCGCCTCCGAGATTCACAAGGCGGGGCAACAGGGAGCCAAGGCCGCCAAGATTCTGTTCGCCAACATGGGCTTCGGCGCGTTCATGTATCTGCTGGGAGCAGTCAATGTTTTCAATCCCAGCAACACCTTCCCGATGAAGATCAGCGCCCTGGGGAAGAAATTGCTGCTCCGCACCAGCACGAATCCCAACGTGGCTACGACCATTACCGGCGGCGCGACACTGATGACGGCGCCCGACATCAGTCCCGCCTATCTCGGCGTGGGATACATCATTGGCCCCAGACTCGCCGCCTTGAACTTCGCGGGAGGCGTGTTGGCATGGGGCCTCCTGGTTCCACTCCTAACCTTCACCATTGGTCCGTACATCCAGGCGTCGATGCCCGAGGGACAAAGCGTCGCTTGGCCGCTGCTGGCGCAAGCCATCTACTTCTCGATAGTGCGGCCGATCGCGGTCGGCGGGATGCTGGTGGGCGCGACCTACACGCTTTTCAAAATGCGCAAACAGTTGGCGCTCGGCATGGGCCGCGCCGTTTCCGATCTGAAGAAGTCGGCGGCTGCGCAGGCGGCCACCAATCGCACCGAGCGTGACCTGCCCGCCAAAGCTGTCTTCGCCGGGATCGCCGTGGTGTTCGTTGCCATGATCCTGCTCTATCACTTCTTCATCAGCGGCGCGGGGACGCTCTCCGCTTCCAAAGTAATGTCTGGCTCGCTGGTCGCGGCCGGCGTCATGATCATCGTCGGATTCTTCTTCGCCGCGGTTTCCGGCAATCTGGTCGGGATGATCGGCTCGTCGAACAATCCAGTGTCGGGGCTCACGCTCTGCACGCTGGTGATCGCCGCCCTGCTGATGGTCGCTCTGGGAGTCTCGGGTACGGGTGGCGTCGCGGCCGTGCTTGGAGTAGCAGCCGTAGTCTGCGTCTCGTCGGCGGTCGCGGGTGAGATGCTGCAGGACCTGAAGGTCGGACACATCCTCGGTGGCACGCCTGCGAAGATGCAGATTGGAGATCTTTTCGGCATCGTCGTGGCATCGCTTGTCCTTTTCGTACCCGTGGCGATCCTCGATAAGGCCTATCACTTCGGCAGTCCCGCTCTCCCCGCCCCGCAGGCGGGCTTGATGGCCATGCTGTCGAAGGGAATTGTGGGCGGCGACATGGCGTGGCCGCTGGTGATCGTTGGCATCCTTTTGGGATTGGCGATGATCATGATCGAGGTAAAGAGCGTGATGCTCTTCGCCGTCGGCATGTATCTGCCGCTGGGCACAACCTTTGCCATTTTTATCGGAGGCGTGATCCGCTGGATCACCGACACGTTGCGCGATCGCCGTGGCTTGAACGAGGCGCAGAAGGCGCGCGTCGAAAACGCCGGCGTCCTGACGGCCTCGGGTCTGATCGCGGGCGAGGCGCTGTGCGGCCTGGCCATCGCGGCTCTGGTGGGCTCTGGCCGCGACGTCACGTTGTTCACGTGGACTCCGTCATTCTTTCTGGCGCTCGGCGCGCTCGCCGTGCTGGCGCTTGTCATGATCCGTGTTCCGCTGGCGAACGCCGGCAGGCCCGAGGATCCCGCTCCGCCGACGGCGATCATGTGAGGTCGGAGGTTAGAGGTCAGATTGCAGAGGTGAAGACCTGCGTGTGCGAGCGGGTGCTACTTCTGCATTCTGACTTCTTCAGCTGTTGCGTTCCTCCGTGCTCCTCTGTGTCCTCTGTGGTTAAATCTTGTCAGTGTCCATTGCCGAAAATATTGCTCACATCCGCGAGCGGATTGCCGCCACCGCCCGCCGTACCGGGCGCAATCCCGACGAAATCACGTTGATGGGGGTGAGCAAGACATTTCCTGCCGAACGCATCCGCGAGGCGTACGCGGCCGGGCTGCGCGTTTTCGGCGAGAACCGGGTGCAGGAGTTTGCCGGGAAGGCCGACGCTTTACGCGACTTACTCAACGCCGAATGGCACCTGATCGGACATCTGCAGTCCAACAAAGCCGCGAAGGCAACGGAGTTGTTCGACGCGGTCGATTCCGTCGACTCCGTGCGGCTGGCGGAGAAGCTGAATGCATCCGCGGAAAGCGCGGGCAAGACGTTATCCGTCCTGATCGAAATCAACGTCGGCGGCGAGCAGGCAAAAAGCGGGATTGCTCCCGGGTCGGACGAACAATGCTCGGACGAACTGGAGCAGATTCTGCAAGGCGCGCCGCGGTGGAAGAACTTGACGGTCCGCGGTTTGATGACCGTTCCGCCATACACTGAAGATCCAGAGGGTGCGCGGGCTTACTTCCGGCAGTTGCGCGAAATTCGCGATGGGATTGCCGCTCGACGCTTGCCCGCTGTCTCGATGGATGTGATCTCCATGGGCATGTCGCACGATTTCGAAGTCGCGATTGAAGAGGGAGCAACGTGCGTACGCGTGGGGACGGCTATTTTCGGGGAAAGAGAAAAACCTTAACCACAGGGGGCACAGAGGTGTACGGGGGAACCCAACGTCATTTTCTGCAATTCCCCTGGGCTCCTCTGTGCCCTCTGTGGTAGAGCCTTTCGATGGCAGCGATAAGAAACTCGCCCGCAGGCGCCACCTTCGCGGTCAAGGTCCACCCGCGCGCAAAGAAGAATGCCATCACTGGCGAAGTCGGTGACGCGCTGAAACTCTCCCTCACCGCCCCTCCCGCCGACGGCAAAGCCAACGAAGCCTGCATTGAGTTTTTCGCGAAGCTTTTGAAGGTACCGCCTTCCTCCGTTACTATTGCAGCCGGCCAGACCAGCCGGAATAAGGTGATCCGCGTGGCGGGCTTGTCGGCGGAGGAAGTCCGAAGGCGGCTTGCACACTGACCCTTGGAATACACTCGCGAAAACAGGCCGCAAAAAGAGGTCTTTGCCATGCTACAGGTGCACGATTCCGCCGAGACGATGGCGCACGAACTCCGGCAGATCAAACTGCTGCATACGGCAATCTGGGCCGTCATGGCGGCCTCGATCCTCGCGTTGCCCTGGGCTGGTTGGGTCGGGCAGTTTCACTGGGCTTTCGGGCTGACGCTATTGATCCTTGGCGAGTGCCTCGCGTTGGGACTCAACCGTGGACGTTGTCCGCTGACTGACGTGGCCGCCCGTTATACCGACGACCGAGCCGATAATTTCGATATCTACCTTCCGTTGTGGCTAGCACGCTACAACAAGATTATTCTTGGTTTCTTGTTCGTTGCCGGTGAACTCATTGTTTTGTGGCAGTGGGCTAGGAGGCCCGGACTTTGACCTTTTCCGAACGCTTCCACGAGATCCGCACCGGCTTCGAACAGCCCTTCTGGATCGCCAACATCAGTGAAATCTTCGAACGTCTTTCCTACTACGGGGCCTTCGCTTCGCTGGCCCTGTATCTGCAGGAGAAGCTGAATTTCTCAACCGAGCAGACCGGGACTCTGACTGGGATCTTCGGCGGCATGGTGTGGTTTCTGGCTATTTTCGGAGGCGCTGCCGCCGATCGGCTGGGTTTTCGCCGCGCTCTTTCGATGGCCTACCTGATTCTTGGCGCCTCGTATTTCTTGATCGGCTCAATCGGCGCTTCATGGCTGGCTCCGGTGCGCAACGCCGTGCCGCTGGGTTTATTTGTCGGCTGCATTCTCATCCTTCCCGCACTCGGCATCTCGCTGGTGAAACCTTGCGTGGTCGGCACCACGGCGCGAGCCTCCAAGGAAAACGTCCGCTCCATCGGCTACTCGATTTATTACACAATGGTCAACATCGGCGGCGCTGCCGGACCCTATTTTGCTTCCTGGGCCCATCGCCATCTGGGAGTCGAGAACGTGTACCGCGTGGCGGCGGTCAGCGTCTTCGCGATGTTCTTTGTGGTCCTCCTCTTCTTCCGGGAACCGCGCAAGCCAGGAGACGCGCCTCCGCCTTCGATCGCGACGGTCGCGCGCAACTTTTGCGTGGTGGTGGGCAATTACCGGCTGGTGTTGCCCGTGTTGGCAGTCGCTTTATTACTGCGGATCGGGTTGTGGGTCTATCCCGCGTTCCATTTGCCGTGGTGGATTTGGGTCGTCCTTCTGGCGCTTGTGCTCGCCGGTTTGAGCCGCTTCATGTGGTTTCTGGCGCTGTTCACGGGCTACTGGGTCGTGTTCTGGCAGCAGTACATCAGCCTGCCCGGCTACATCCACGGCTACATCAACGCCAAGGCCGACGCCGAGATCGTATTGGTAACGGACGGACTGACAGTGATCTGTCTCACGCTGGCAATGAATTACTTGACCCGCAAGATCCCTGCGTTTCAAGCCGTCATTCTGGGGACGGTGATCACCTCCGCTTCGTGGTTGATCCTCGCGTTTCGACCGACGATCTGGGGCGCGGTGCTTGCGCTGTTTGTACTGGCGCTCGGTGAGATCATCCAGGCGCCCCGTTATTACGAATACATCTCGCGCCTCGCGCCTCCCGGACAACAGGGGACATACATGGGCTTCGCGTTTCTGCCCATTGGCATCGGCTCGCTGATCGGCGGCTGGTTTGGCGGAACCTTGGTCCACCACTTCGGAGAAGTTACTCATCAACCGGCGAGGATCTGGTGGAGTGTCACGGCGGTCGGCCTGGTCACGGCGGCGGCGCTTTGGATTTATAACAAAGCAGTGAGTACGGGCAACGCAGCGGGTGCTCCATCCTAGCATCGTGCTCTTCGACGTTAGGGTGGGGCAGTCGCAAACATATCTCTGTGACGCCCGATCACTGCAATTCGCTTCGCACTTTCTTATCATGAGTGACTCTCCGCGCACCGACGCGCGGGGACGCTAGTGGCTACATGAGGAGAACGTGTCCAACAGCAAAGTCACTCCCAACTACATCGCGGACCACATCCGGCGCGTGCTGAAAGATGGCGGGTCGGCGCCGCACTCGGAAGACGTGCAACGCTTTTTCAAGGAAGAAATCCAATCGCGCGGCTGGTACACGGCCGAACTAAGAAAATTTGCGCTGCGCTTCCGGCGCGCGATCGCGCGCGAACGGGGGATGGATTTCCTGGTGCAGGTCGCCGACCAACTTTTCTCCGGCCAGATTCTGGAAGAGAAGGTGATGGCGGTTCTCCTGCTCGAAAGACAAACGGACAATTTTGGCGACAAGGAATTTAAGCGGTTCGCCTCGTGGCTCGACCGCGTGACCAGTTGGGCCGATCACGACGCGTTGGCGCATTATCTGTTGGCGCCCATGGTGGCCGCCCAGCCTGCCCGCTGCCGCGAGGTTTTCCGCTGGGCGAAGTCGCCGAATCGCTGGCGGCGGCGCGCGGCGTGTGTGGCGCTGATCCGGGGAGCGCGGGAGCGGCGGTTCTTTGCCGAGATCGTGCGGCTCTCGAATCAATTGCTGCGTAACCAGGACGAAGATGACATGGTGCAGAAGGGATTAGGCTGGCTGTTGCGCGAGACTGCGAAAGCCGATCCGAAGCGCACCGTGCCTTATTTGATAAGGATCAGAAGAAACGCGCCGCGGCTGGTGCTGCGCACGGCCTGCGAAACCCTGACCGTCCGCGCGAAAAAGAACGTTCTCGGCTAAGAAGTCCTCCGTGAACCCTGTGGCCTCGGTTGTTCACGCATTTGACTTCCCAACCACAGAGGCCACAGATTCGTTTCCGGCAGGCCGCGATTCGGAAACTTCAGAATGTATGGGCTGGTCTCAGTGCCCTTGGTTTTCCAGAAACTTCTCCACTTCCAGCGCCGCCATGCAGCCCGAGCCGGCGGCGGTGATGGCCTGGCGATAGCGGCGGTCCTGCACGTCGCCGCATGCGAACACGCCCGGCACTTTAGTGAACACGTTCTTCTGCGTGACCAGATAACCATCGGCATCGGTTTCGAGCTGGCCTTCGAATATTTTGGCGTTCGGGATGTGTCCGATGCCCAGAAACATTGCGCTCGTGGGAAATTCCCAACTTTCGCCGCTCTTCAGATTGCGCAGGCGCAGGGCGGTGACTTCCTTCTTGCCGACATCGAGAACGTCGTCCACCACGGTATCGGTGAGAAACGCGATCTTTGAATTAGCCCGCGCGCGGTCGAGCATGATTTTCGAGGCGCGAAACTGCTCGCGGCGATGGATAAGCGTCACCTTGCTGGCAAAGCGCGTCAGAAATATCGCCTCTTCCATGGCGGAGTCGCCGCCGCCAATCACCGCGATTTCCTTGCCCGAAAAGAAGAAGCCATCGCACGTGGCGCAGGAAGAAACACCGTGGCCAATCAGCGCCTGCTCGTTCGCCAATCCCAGCCAGCGCGCCGATGCTCCGCTGGCGATGATGAGCGTGCGGGTCGGAATGGTCTCTTTGCCGAAGCTTAACTCGAAGGGATGTTTGCTCAAATCGGCTTTGACCACGTGCCCCATGCGATATTCGGCGCCGAAGCGCTCGGCCTGCTTGCGCATGTTCTCGATCAGTTCCGGCCCCTGGATGCCTTCAGGAAAACCGGGGAAATTTTCCACCAGCGTGGTCAGCGAGAGTTGTCCGCCCGGTTCATGGCCTTCGATTACGAGCGGCTTGAGGTTGGCGCGGGCGCTGTAGAGGGCGGCGGTGTGACCGGCGCATCCAGAGCCGATGATGACAACATTGCGTATATCCATAGTAGTTAGAAAGTGGTTAAAACAAGTGCTAGTAGATAGATTCTGAAAAACAGATTTCGTTTCAAGCCGCACAACACAGGGGCAAACTACTCGTTATTCTTCTTGCTGCCGCCAGCCGCCTTGGCTGAACTTCCCGCGCGCAAGTGAGCCAGTTCCTGGGGCACCATTTTGCGCGCGCCCAGAGCGTCGCGATAGCGCTCCATAATCGAAGAGGCGGCGCGGAAGATCGGTTCGTACGCGCTCTGATCCGTTGCCGGATTTCCTTCCGCTCCCGAGCACCGCGCCAGCGCCACCGACGGCTTCCCAAAGCGCTCCAGCCTGACGCGCGACACCGGCGTGCTGGCCGACAACATCGCGGCCGCGGAAGCAACGCTGGAAGCGCTGTCCTCGATCGAAACCTGCATTAGATCTTTGGGATCCCGCACCCGCAGCACCAGCGTTTCCACCATATTCGTCGTATCCACGCTGAACGAGTATTGGACGTTGCTGAAGAGGGTGGCGCCGGGGAACTCCCGCCGAACCCGAACATAATCGGCCGCCGACACTGCCCCAGCCGGCAAGGGTTGCATGCCGGGGATGGGAGTGCTCGCGTCGAGTGTGGAATGCCCGCGAGAAACTTCGTAGTCCGCGCTGAATACCGGCTTGCCCGGAACTTTGGCCAGTGCCGACGACAATTCTTTCTGCTCGTCCGCCGAAGGCGCGCACACGTTGAGGACGCTCACTTTTACCGGAGGCTGCTGGGCGTTAACCGGGGACTGCTGAGCGGGAGCAGCGGGAACCAAAGCGGTGGCCGCAGTCAAGATCAGAATCTTGTGAAGGAGCACGGCGAAATTGTATCAGGGGAATGCAGAGGTTAGAGGTCAGATTGCAGAGGTGAACCCTAAACTATCCCGTTAACATTAGAGGGTGTTACCTCTGCAATCTGACCTCTGACCTCTGCACTCCTAGTCGCCTGCCCCGGAATCGGGCTCGATGGCCCCATGCCGGCGCAGCAACTGCGGCAGATTCTGCGAAAACGCCGACCGCGGCAGCACCATATCACAGCCCACTTCATGCGCTTTCTGCTTCAAGTCGCCCTGCACGTGCGAGAGGAATCCGATGATCGACGTCCCTTTCTTCAGCTTGCTTTTCAGTTTTGGGATGAGCGTCAAAGGCTTGGCATTGGCATTGTTCAAGTCGAAGATGATCAGCGAAGGCTTCTCTTCGCCGTTGCTCTTCATACGCTCGGTGAGTTCCTTCTCGTTCTTCACGAACTCCACCTTCACATTCATCTTTTGTCCGGTGGCCTGAATCTTGCTCAGGAAGAACAGGTCTTCGACAAACGCGAAAACGCGCGAAGCGGCATCCTCTCGTGGAGCGGGCAGAGGCTCTGGATCGGCCACCGGGTACGACGCCGAGAAACCCGGCCGTCGCGGTCCCCGACTGCTTCCGCTGCCGTTGCCATTGCCACCATCCATGCCCATATTGGCGCGGTAGCTATGATCCATGGGAGCGGTAAATATGCCCTGCTGCTCCTGGCGGTTGCGGCCCATCGGGCCACCCGCGCCTCGTCTCGGCGGACGCCGTCCACGGCGCCGTTTATGTTTCCCTCCCCCCGAGGAGGAGTGTCCCGGTCCTGCATTCATATTTTTCTCTTGTGAAGCTTTGAAGTTAATTTCCGGCCTGGATCACAGGCCCGATTGTTTCGTCTTCCCCTGCGGTCGGCACGTTAAGTTGTGGCGTGTGGCGCAACGCGCTGCCTACTGCAAACCGCACACCGCCTAACGGCAGACCAAACCCCACCTCGGCTGGATACTATTCGAGAACGCAAATCGAGAACGATGTTTCAAACTATCTTTATTCTGGGCGCCTGGAGTTTTGCTGGGCGCGAACGGCCAGCCTGGAAGCATGGCCATTGGGAACACCTTGATGTTACTCACGAAACCGTCGAACGCGCAAGGGGGGAGTGCCTTTAGTTTTCCACATAGGCCGGTTACCAAATACACGATCTCCCAAAGATCAAAGATCCAAGATCCAAGATAACCAATCCACGGCTCCCGCTGAAGTTCCGCCGCGGCTGCGCCGATATAAAAAACGTGAAACCAGCCGCTGCCACAGAGAAAGCCACTGACCCGAACGTCCTCGCGTTGCCGGGGCAGCGCTTCGTTGCCCGCCAGCCGATTTTTGACCGCTCGCAGAAGGTGTTCGGATACGAAATTCTCTTCCGCAACGGCGTCGAAGACTACTTCAACGCCGACCCGGAACTTGCCTGCCGCTCCACCCTCGATAGTTCGCTGCTCTTCGGTATCGAGACCATTTGCGATCACCGCCGCGCCTTCATGAATTGCACCCGCGAGGTCCTGTTTAAGGATTTGCTCACCTTGCTGCCCCCAGACCAAACCGTGGCCGAGATTCTGGAAACGGTGGAGCCCGACGACCGCGTCATCGCCGCCTGCAAGCGCCTGAAAACGGCGGGCTATATGATCGCCCTCGACGACTTCGCACCCAACGATCCGCGCCTCCCGCTCTGCGAGTTTGCCGACATCATCAAAGTCGACGTCCGGGCCACCAAGCTCGAAGAACGGGCCGGCATGATGCGCCGCTTTGCATCCCCGAAGTGCAAGATGCTGGCCGAAAAACTCGAAACCCCGCACGAGTTTTTTCAGGCCCGCAACATGGGTTTCGTCTATTTCCAGGGATACTTTTTCTGCCGCCCCGAACTCGTCGTCGGCCGCGAAGTTCCCGCCAACCGCCTGCACTATATACGGCTGCTCGAAATGGTCTGCCGCCCGGAAATCGACATGCGCGAACTGGAGAAGATGCTCAAGCAGGAAGCCTCGATTTGTTACCGCTTGCTCCGCTACCTGAATTCCCCGCTCTTCGGATTTTCCCTCGAAATCAAGTCGGTCCGCCATGCCATGGCCGTTCTCGGAGAACGGGAAATGCGCCGTTGGATCCGCCTCGTGGTCACCGTCAGCGCGGCCGAGCAGAAGTGCAGCGAACTGGTGCTGATGGGCTTAGCCCGCGGCCGTTTCTGCGAACTGCTCTCCGCCCGTTTGAAACTCAGCACGGATTTGTTCCTGATGGGCCTGCTCTCCATCATGGACGCCATCCTCGAGGTCGCCATGGACGTGCTCCTTCAACAACTGCCCGTGGAGCGCGAAACCAAAGCCGCCTTGCTCGGCCAGGAGAGCAGCCTCCGCCCCTTGTACCGGCTCATGTTGGCTCAGGAATCGGGGGAGTGGGCGCAATCCAGCGAACTCGCCAAACAATTGCAATTGACCGATGAAGAAGTCGCCTCGACCTGGTGGCAGGCCCTGCAGTGGGCGCAGGAAGCCACCAGCGGAGTGTGAGAAGAGCCGTCAGCCATCAGCTCTCAGCGGTCAGTGAAGTCAAGAACTTTAACGCCGAGCACGCCGAGAGTGCGCCGAGATCGCAGAGGAGAACTCGTTCTTGCCAAGAACTTCTCCGTGCACTCTGCGTTGAAGGGTTTGACTGAGAGCCGAGAGCTGACAGCTCTCTACGGCGCTTCAATCAACTCCATCTTGCCTTCCCGCGTGCGGTGCAGGATCATCAACTTGCCCTCGGGATCGCGGAACACGAAAACATCTTTGTCGCGGAAGTGCGTCTCTTTAATCGCTTCTTCCAACGTCATCGGACGGAGTGCGACCGAGTCCGTGGCATGCACCAGGTGCACTTCCGTGGTTCGCGCCACCGAGGGAAATTTATGCACCAGAACGGAAACGGTGGCATTCTCCGCCAGCCCGAGCGCCGCCTCCAGGTTGTCCTGTAACGACTGGCCATCAAACTTCTTGCCCGCCTTGCGTTTCTTGCTCAGCCATTTGGTTTTATGTTTGAGCGCCTGTTTTTCCAGGTGGTCGAGCGCTTCATTGATGGCCGACATCATGTCGGTGGTCTGAGCTATCCCGACAATCGGGCCGTTGGGCGGATCGATCGTGATCTCGGCTTTGTGCTGCCGTTTTTCGACGGCCAAAATGACTTTGGTCTCGAAGCGGTCGCCTAGAATTTTGCGGATCTTGTTGAGGCCAGTTTCAACTTCCTTGCGGATGGTGGGAGTGATTTGGTATTTTCTCGCGGTATATTCCACGTTCATTGCACTCTCCAAGAGTCAGAAGTCAGAAGTCAAATTGAAGAAGTAAAATCTAATTGCCACGACTCGCTGTTACTTCTTCAATTTGACTTCTGACTTCTGACTTCACTTTTTCACTCTTCTTTGATGCGTACTCGGAATCTTCATATCTTCCCGATATTTCGCGACGGTTCGGCGAGTGACCTGGATGCCTTGCGATTGCAGAATGCGGGTAATCTGTTCGTCGGTTAGCGGGCGGCTCGGGTCTTCTTCTTCGATCAGTTTCTTGACGCGCCGTTTCAAAATCAGGAGTGAAGTGCCTCCGCCCTCGGGCCCTTGCACGCTCTCGGAGAAGAAATACCGCAGTTCGAACACGCCCTGCTGCGTGTGGACGTATTTATTGGCGACCGCGCGGCTCACGGTCGAAGGGTGCACGCCGATCTCTTCCGCCACTTCCTTGATCATCATCGGCTTCAACTGATCGATTCCCCGCTCGAGAAAATCCTGCTGGCGCGCCACGATCGAGTAGCAGACCTTGGCGATCGTCTGCTTGCGCTGTTCGATGTTCTTGATCAGCTGGATGGCGGACTTGTAGCGGTCTTTGACGTAGTTGCGTGTGTCGCGGTCATTGTTGCCGTCGCGGGTCAACAGGCGCTTGTAGGCGGGATTCAAGCGCAACTGCGGCATGTCTTCGTCGTTCATGATGACCAGCCACTCGTCGCCATGCTTCACGAACGCGACATCCGGCTCAATCCACCGGGCCGGAACTTTGTTGTAGCGCAAGCCCGGCCGCGGATCCAGTGTGCGGACATACTCGAGCGCCGCCTGCACCGCTTCCACCGGACGCCCGATCGCGCGCCCAATTTCCTTGAACTGCTTCAGCGTCACCGCTTTCAAGTGCTGGTCGACAATGGCAATCGCGTCTCTCACGACTTGCTCGGTCAGGCCGTTGCCGTTTCGGTGCAGCGGCAACTGCTCCAGATGGTAGCGCAACTGATACAGCAGGCACTCGCGCAGGCCGCGGCAGGCGATGCCCGGCGGGTCGAACTGGCGCACAACTTCCAGCGCTTCATGCAGATCCGCGAGGGTAAAGTTCACCGGCGCATAGCGCGCCGGAGCTGTGGCGGCTCCCGTGGCAGCAGTTGCCGGTTGCCAGTTGCCAGTTGCCGGTAACCCTGACTCGGGCTCGGCGTTAACAACTGGCAATGGCGCCTCGCTGACGACTGGCAACTCCGCGCCTTCCGCGGCGAGATCCTCCGGCGCGAAAACGGAAGCCTCCGGCAACTGGCAACCGGCAACTGGCAACTGTTCTTCGACGGCAATCCCCAGCGCCTCCGCTTCCCCAACGATCTTGGCCGCCACTTCCACATCGGCCTCGGGAGCCGCCACCGGAGCGATGCCCAGCAGTTCCTCGTCGCTCGCAATCAGGTAGCCTTCTTCGTTCAGATTCCCAATAATCAGCTCAGCGGCTTGATGGACCGCGGGCCGCACCGAAATCGCGCCCAACTGCCAGAGCAGGTGGTCGCTCAAATTCCCAGGCTTCGACAGGAAGTTCTCGAACGAAGGCTTCTCGATCTCTTCCATTTCTCCCGAGCTGCGATAGCCCGGATCCAGATATTCCTGGAAGAACGAACCAAAATCGATCTCTTCGAAAGGATCCTTCTTCTCGTCCGCAATGGTCGCGGGACCCTCTTCCGGGGTGGTTGCCTTGGCGGCGAGACGGTCGCGTTCTTCCTCCTGGCGTCCGACATCGTCGAGCATCGGAATGGCATCTTCCAGCTCTTCCAGCACCGGATTCTCCACCATCTCGGCATTGATCATGTCCTTGAGCTCGAGCTTGTTGAGCGCGAGCACGGACACCATCTGCACCAGACCCGGCGTCAGAATCTGCCGCTGCGATAACTTGACGTTCAGTTTGTGCTGAAGAAGCATAAAAGCAGTTGCCAGTTGCCGGTTGCCGGTTAGAGTCAGGGTTACTGGCAACTAAGAACTGGCAGTCTAATCCCTATCGTTCTTCACCCACCCGGCGCGCCTTACGCTTCTGCACTTCCGAGTGTGGAAAACTTAGCTTCTCATGCACCGAGGCAGATCGCGTGCACACGAAAGGTCAATGCGCCCAAGCCTTGGTAACTGAAAGCAGTTCCCACTTGTCAGTTCCCAGTTAGAGTCGCGGTCACTGGCAACTGGTAGCTGGCAACTGTCACACTAATGAGAAGCTTTCCCCCAAATAAACCCGCCGTACCTCCGGGTCGCTCCCCAACTCCTCCGGCGTACCGGAGCGGAAAATTCGGCCTTCGTTGATGATGTATGCCCGATCCGTCACCGACAACGTTTCGCGGACGTTGTGGTCCGTGATCAGGATCCCGATCCCGCTGGCTCGCAAATCGGAAATGATCTTCTGCAAATCCAAAACTGCAATCGGGTCAATACCCGAGAACGGCTCATCCAGCAGAATGAACGTGGGGTTGATGCAAAGCGACCGCGCGATTTCCACCCGCCGCCGCTCCCCGCCCGACAACGCATACCCACGATTCTGCCGTATATGCTCCAGCCCGAGTTGGTCAATCAGCTTCTCCGCCTTTTCCCGGCGCTCATGCCAGGAGATCGGCTGGACTTCCAGCACGGCCAGGATGTTCTCCTCGACCGTCAGTTTCCGGAATACCGAAGCTTCCTGAGGGAGATAGCTGATGCCGTACTGGCGTGCCCGTATGTACATGGGAACGCTGGTGATATCTTCGTCGTCGTACAGCACCCTGCCTGTATCGGGAGGAACCAGACCTACTATGGCATAGAATGTGGTGGTTTTCCCGGCGCCATTCGGTCCCAGCAGGCCCACGACCTCGCCCTGCAAAACCTGAAGGCTGACACCGTTGACAACGCGTCGGCCACGATAGGACTTCCCAATTTCGTCGGTGGCTAGCGTGTGCATTTATCGTGCCACTTGTGTCTTAGTTATGGTAGGGGAGGTCTCTCGTCCTTCTACGAGCACCCTATCATCGTGTCTGAAGAAAGTCAACGAATCGCCCGTAATCTTGCCCCGTTCGGCATCAAAAATGCTAGGAGGTCCGCCGGTCAGCACGAACTTGTCCTCGGCTGCCGTGTAGACCAACCGGTCGCCGGTCGCATGTCGCGTCGGCTGCGTAATCACAACCTTGCCCTCGGCCACAATCCGTTCCACCTGCCCGGCCGTTCCCGGTCCAGCAGTTGCCGGCGATTGGCGCGTTTGGCTCTGGGGCAGCAGAAACACCGTCATTTGCTGTCCAGTTAGCGTAGCGTCGGACGATTTCGCCGTGACTCCACCGCCCAAGACAATCTTCCGCTCCGCATCCGCATAGGTCAGACGCGCCGATGTGATGCGGACCGGGGTCGCCTTCCCGCTCTTGTCCACCTGCACCAGCACGGTCGAAACTGGTTGCGCGAGAGCTTGTGTGGTAGCGGGGCTCTGCCCCGCTCGGACGGGGCGAAGCCCCGTCCCCACACCCTCCGCTAACAGCGACCGGTGGTCGCGATCAAACTGCAGCCTGGGAGCCTCGACCACATTCGCGTTTTGCCACAAGCGGGCGTCGCCCGTGTACACCGCAATCGCCGGCGAACGATGCGCCGTCATACTGCGGCTCGCCACGTGGATCGGGTCGGAGGAGGCGAGCATACCGCCCTCTGGTTGCGCCTTCAGATCGGAGTACGTGCTCTTGACGTTGCCCTCGGCAATGGCGTCGCCCGTCGCGCGACTCATACGAATCGTCTGGGCCGTAGTCGTCATGCCGTTGTCCACCACCCGAGGCGATCCACTGAGCGCCAGCATCTGATCGGCGGTCGTGTACTCTCCCCGCTCGGCCCAGGCCTTCTGCGGCCCATCGACGTAAGCCACACGACCCGTCTGCGTGATAGACCGAACCCCGCCCTCGGGACGGAAAACGACGTCCAGCATTTGGCTGGTCGATACTCGATCTTGTCCCGGTGCGCCGCCGATCTTATTCTCGTCGCCCTTACTGCTGACAATCTTGCTGCTGACAATCCTGGCCTCCGGCTCGCCATGCAGCGTGGCCAGCCGATTCTTCTCCGTGAACTTCGCCGTGAACTTGGCCGCCGTGACCACCGTCTTCTGATTCGCGCCCGGCTGCGTGATCACGATCTGCGGCGGTCCGCTGGTCTCGGCGCGCTCCAGCCGTCGCCCGTCTTTCACGATGAAGTCCATCACCGGCGCGGTCATCTCAACGTCCTGTGCATCGTCAGATGCATGGAGCGGAGCGACTGATAATGAGGCGACGGGCGTCCCCGCAAGCCTGTCCTGAGCGGAGTCGAAGGGTCCCGCCGCAGCCGCCGACTCCGCCTTCTTCTGCATAAGCCGCACGCCGTCTTCCGCATGAACGGTCTGGAGAATCTGCTGCCCGGCGAAGCGCAGCGTCACCCGTCCGGCGGAAGCCTCGGCGGTCTGTGCTCCCAAACCTCCCGCTCCCTGGTTCTGCACAATCTCGCTCTGCGCTCCTGTGGAGACGCGGCTTGCCGCGTCTCCCGAAGCCAGTTGCACGTTCCCGCTGAGAACCGCCGTCGTCAGTTGATTCCGCGCACCGGCCAAGAACAATTCAGCCCGATCCGACCGCGCCCGCGCCTCCGAGTTGGGCGTTCGAGAGGAGGGCGTTCCCGAGCTGGACGTTTTCAAAGTGGACTTGGACAATGCCCGCCCGTGAAACTCGCCCCGCACATTGCCCTCGGCAAGTACACGCTCCACCGTGTTGTCATCGCGCAAGAAAAACGTCGCCTGGTCGGACTGTAGTCGCTGCCCCACGCGCGTCAGCCGTACCCCGCTGAGCGCAATCTGCCGAGGCTGTTTCGAAATCAGTCCATGATCTGCATTCAGACGCACCGCCTGCGGCCGGCTGACCACCACCATCACCTCCGAGAGCAAGTTCATCGTTCCCGTCTTGGCCACATATGCAATGCCCATCGCCGAACCCGAAGCCTGCGCCGTCTGAAACACCACCTTCCCACTGGCGGAGGCGTCCCCGGTATTCTTGTTGAACACCAGCCCGTTGGTTTCAAGATGAATCGGGTCGCTAGTCTGCTCCGGAGGTGTCTGGTCCGAATGCCGCATGCCCTCGGGATTCGCCTCCAGGTCAATCAGTACCGTCCCCTTCGCGCTCACATCGCCCGACGTGGGATCGTACTCGAAGTCGTCTCCAGTGATGCGGTCGAAACGGCTGGAATCCTTGCCGTAGACAACGATTTTGACGTCGTGCAACTCCGCCCGCCCGCCCCCTTTGAACTGCACCGCCTTGGAGGCGCTAACCGTAAACAAAGTGCGGCCTTCCACGGACTTGGAGATCGAAAACCCCTCGGCAGTTTGCTGAATGTCCAAACCGATTTTCGCCGGAACCTTGTGCACAGCCGTGTGCACCCGCCAGCGCGCGTAGAAATACATCCCCGCAACCGTGGCCATCATCAAAATCGCGCCCAGAGCGAACCACTGGCGCAGCCGTGAAACCGGAAGGCCCATCGAAACCTAGTGTAACTCGTCGGGGTTTGACTTTGTTTTGAAGGGGTGCGGCTTCAGCCGCGCCGCAAGTGCCGCAAAATCAATGGCGGCTCTAAGCCGCTGAGGGCTGCGGAGCGATCAGGATTCATGCGCCTGAACCGTCGATTTGCACAGCCGGAATCTCCTCGCCCAAACAACCAAAGCAAGATTTCCCCTGCGCGAAACCGCGAAATACCGCATGGATGCTGGCGATTTCGCATCCGCGCGCCGCCAGTTGCACAACTTCCGCGTCACCCGCCTGTGCACGGCCTGCACTCGATTGATGAATAAGAAGTTACAGATGCATGAATTGTGTTGACGTAAAAACTGAAAGTGCTAGAAACATAATCGTTCTTTGACACGTTCTGAAGTTTTCCCGGTTGGTGCGGCGTCCGGGGCTCAAGCGTAGTCACTCAGACAACCGCGAGGTGAGTTTGGGAGGGCGAGCAAGGGTCTATAGCTAAGCGCTGGTTGAGGAGAACAGGAGCCACTGTTAAAGGCAAGATAGAGTCCCGAGGCGTTGAACTAATTTATCCGGTTGGCGGTGAGCCCGGAGCCCGAGCAAGATCGGCTTACAATGCACCCGCAAGGGAGTTGTAGGAATAAGGTCAGCAAGGGTCTAAACGCGAGCTACTGGCCGAGAGGAATGAGTTCAACATCACCTCGGGACTCTTATTTTTTGTAATCGTGGAGCGACGGGCGTCCCCGCCCGTCCAAGCCGAGCAAAGCTCGGCAGCCCGTCTCGAAGTCAGCATCACCCCACCGCAAGCGCCGAAGCCTGCAAGTTCTTTCCGAACTCCTCAGCCGACGCGACACAATCCGCTCGATCGGGAACAGGCCTTAGAACGCGCTCCGGATACTCATCATAAGTGCGCCCATCAAGCAGCCTGCCGTTCTTAGCCTTTCGCACCCCGCCCCATTGCTTGAAGAAGAACGGCACCCCCTGCATCCGGCATTGCTCGCGAATCGAGACCACCCACTCCCGCTTCATCGGACGCGCCCCCGGCCCACTCTCGCCCCCGACAATTACCCACGTGATGCCTAACAAATTGATCTCGCCGAGGTCCTCCAGCAGGGGCTCGATGGATAGGAATCGAACTTTCGCGGGCGCTTGCCGAAGATGATCCACACGCGGCAACCCGTGTTTCCGATCCTCAACGCTAACGCCCCACCAGATGTTCTCCTGGTCCGACGCAAAACGTAGCCGACCGGAAAGCAACTGCAGCAGCCTTTCCGACCGCTTCGTCAGCACCTGATAGGTGTGCCAATTCGCTGTCACCATCACCCGCGAGACGGCCTCCGCGTAGTCATCCGGCACTCCCGCCTGGAACAGATCGCTCATCGAATTGACAAACACCAACTTGGGAGATCGCCATGCAAATGGTTCAGTCAGCTTCTCCGGCACCAGCCGCAGATCAAACCCCTGCTCATAAGGATGCCCCTTAACCCCGCGAAACCGCTCCGCAAACGTCTCGGCATAGCAGTGCTTGCACCCAGGGCTGATCTTGACGCAACCGCGGACGGGGTTCCAGGTCGCGTCGGTCCATTCGATGTGGGAATTCAGTGACATTCTGCCCCAGGTACCGAACCTGTCGAAGATTTGTATCTAACAACATTCTCCGCCCTAAGCGCAGCGGCTAAGGCGCGATGAGGAAAATACAAACCACCCTCCCAGTGTCAGTCGTCGGCAGGATTCCATTTCCGGTATCTAGTATTACTGGTTCTTGTGCCCTCTACCTGCTTAATCATCTTCTTGTCTTCCATGCGGCGAAAGATGCTCTTCATTCGCCAGTCCTCGTGAATGAAGGTGATTTTCCTGGCCTGTTTATTGTTGATCGTTTCATGGGTTTCAAGATGTTCCATGATTGTCAGTTCAGCGGTGGCAAGTTTTTCGTGTTTGATTGTCACCACAAAGGAGTTCCCAACCTCCGCGAAGGATGGCGGCTCTAGCCCAAGATTCGTCATGGCATTTGTAGCTGTTTTGAGACCTTCGCCTACGTCCCGGTTTGGCGGGTCCTTAAACTTGTTAAGAATTCTCTGAACCGCCCCATTGCGAGCCGCGCGTTGAGTGAAGAGATTTTTCACGGTCATATTCGCAGGCAGCCTTCCGGGACTTTGAACCTCGATTCGGTTATCGAAGATGCGAATGTGAATATCGTCGGTGATGCTGTAGTCACGGTGAATGACGGCATTCGTGATGATTTCGTGCAGAGTTTCCGGTGGGTACTGCACTTGTTCGAACAGCGATCCGCTGCCCATCTTCGGAATCGACTCGATAAGTTCCTTCGTCAAATTCACGGCGGCCTGAATCTGCCGGTACAAGCAGCCCTCTACCGTCTTAGGGATAAACGCCTCCACCTCGCGAAAACCCTCTGCCGCTGTCGTCTTAAAGCGGTAGACCTTGATTCCGCAGTGCTTGGGCAGGGTTGCCTGAGGTTCATCGGCAAATAATAGAACAGCGGCAACCGTCGTTTTTTCTTCCTTAATCAACGATTGCTTTCGCAGGTACTCTTCTGGTTGGGCAGTCGGCACTACGTCGTTAATGAATTCCCGCACGATGCCAGATTCAGTTACGAGCGTTTTGTCAGCGTTGGTCAAATCATTCTCGAACGAGTGAACTCCCTTCGAATACTCCAACCTCTTTCGAAGTTCCGCCGTATTTTGAGGAAGACTTTGAGCGCCCCTGCGAAGATACGGGACATTGTTCGAAGCCAACGTTACACCCTTCGTCTTGCCCACCAGAACGTGAAGCAAAACACCGGGGAGTCCTTCACATTTCAGAAACTCGTAGCTGAACTCAGACCCAAGAGGGAAAAGATTGTCGAATACTTGGAGGTGGGCGTTGGCAGCTTCCGGATCGGCGAAGCCTCGCCAGGCTCTCGACTTTATGCCGCCTGCATCAATCTGGTCAACGCCGAGGTACAGCTCTCCGCCGTCGGCGTTTGCGAAGGCGGAAATGTCTTCGGTCAGTTTGCTAGGGCGGGCTTCGAGAGCCTTCACGTCCCCGAACTGCCCCTCTTCTAAATTAACCAACTTGTAGGCTTTGGGATGCGGTAATGGTTTCAACTGTGATAGGCATGTTCGAATGTCCCGAAACCATTATATTCGAACACTCCATAACTTCGAACTATTAACTGTCTTATCGTTCGAATATTTATTAACACTTCGAATCATCCATACCTAAACCGTTCGAATGTGGGACCTTCGAAGACAGTGGGGGCCTCCGAGACAATATGCTGTTCCGTTAATATACAATTCTATTCCATAGTATGCTATGCTATGCTATGCTACATGAGGGCAGTTCGCGGAGGAGGATCAGATGAGAGATGCCGACAGAATCCGAATTTACGGCCAAGAAAAGTATGTTTTGCCAGCACGTCAACGGAAACATAGACGCTTCTCGATCAAAGTGGGTGACGTTGTTCGTGACCTGAAGATGAATGGTCGCACCCCTGCCGTCTGTAGCGCCCTGAAGACTCGCGAGTTTCTCCAAAGCAACGACTTGCAGCTAGTTGACACCAGCGGCCCCAAGTCCGGACAAAGTACAACCGTCATCTACACCTACGAATTTGTCGGGACCAAGCAGTCCTCCCCACAGCCAGAGGATTCCTGGACCCGTTTGCGCGGCGCCTTGAAAAGTGTCTACGCCGAACTCGGCGGCGGCGAAGCCTATCTTCGCGCTGAGCGCAGCAACTTCCACCCGGCCAAGGAGCGTGAGTGAGCCGAGTCTATTGGGACACGATGCTCTTCATCTACTGGCTGGAAGATCACCCAGAGTATGCACGAAGAGTTGACCAGATTCGCTCTCGAATGGAACAGCGCCACGACCAATTGATCACCGGCGCATTTACCTTCGGAGAGGTGCTCGCCGGCGTCTATCGCAAAGGCACTCCGCAACTGGCGGATGAGGCGCGTCGCCTGCTCCGAAGCGTCGTGGCCGAGGTGGTCCCATTTACACTCGAAACGGCAGACCGCTATGCGCGTATCCGAGGGACACCTGGCATTACTCCGGCGGATGCCATCCATCTGGCGTCTGCTGCTCAAGCCGGCACCGACCTCTTCCTGACCAACGACAAAAGGCTGGTCGGAAAAATCGTGCCGGGAATTCAATTCATCGCTTCGCTCGACACACAATTGCTTTAAAGACCTTGCAGGCCGGGTCGTGATGTCAACCTTTCGCGGGCAGGAGTGCCCGCGCCACACAATCCTACAGCGGAATATTCCCATGCTTCTTAGGCGGGTTCTTATCCCGCTTAGTCTCCAGCATCTCCAGCGCCTGGATCAGCTTCTTGCGAGTCTCTCGCGGCTGGATGACGGCATCCACGAATCCGCGGTCGGCGGCCACGTAGGGGTTCGCCAGGCGGTCACGGAATTCTTCGATCTTTTGTTGGCGAACTGCCTCGCGATTTTCAGCGCCGTCCAGTTCGCGCTTGTAGACGATATCCACCGCGCCTTCCGGCCCCATCACCGCGATTTCAGCGCTTGGCCAGGCGTAGTTCACGTCCGCGCGGATGTGCTTGGACGCCATCACGCAATACGCTCCGCCGTAGGCTTTGCGCGTGATCACGGTCACTTTCGGCACGGTCGCTTCCGCAAACGCATACAGCAGCTTGGCTCCATGCTTGATGATGCCGCCATACTCCTGCTGGGTGCCGGGCAGGAAGCCGGGCACATCTTCAAACGTCACCAGCGGAATGTTGAAGCAGTCGCAGAAGCGTACGAAGCGCGCGCCCTTCACCGAGGCATTGATGTCGAGCGTGCCGGCTAGCATTGCGGGCTGATTGGCCACGATCCCGACCGGCTTCCCATTGAAGCGCGCAAAGCCCACCACGATGTTCTTGGCATAGTGCTCGTGAACTTCAAAAAAGTAGCTGTCATCCACCACCGTGTGAATCACGTCTTTCATGTCATACGGCACGTTCGATTGATCGGGGATCACCGTGTCCAGCTTTTCGTCCAGACGATCGATCGGGTCGGTGCAGGCCTTGCGCGGCGGGTCTTCCAGATTGTTCGAGGGAACAAAACTCAACAGCTCGCGAACCATCGACAGACATTCGGCGTCATCGCGGCACATGAAGTGCGCCACTCCAGAAGTCTCGTTATGCGTGTGCGCCCCGCCGAGCTGGTCCTTGGTGACCTCTTCGTGGGTGACCGTTTTGATCACATCGGGTCCAGTAATAAACATGTACGAGGTCTGATCGACCATCAGGATAAAATCGGTGATGGCCGGCGAGTACACGGCGCCGCCCGCGCATGGCCCCATGATGGCGGAGATCTGCGGCACGACTCCGCTATAAAGCGTGTTGCGCAAAAAAATGTCGGCGTAGCCCGCCAGCGACATCACGCCTTCCTGAATGCGCGCGCCACCCGAATCGTTCAGTCCAATGACCGGAGCGCCCATCTTGGCCGCCAGATCCATGACCTTAACGATTTTTCCGGCGTTGGCCTCGGAGAGCGACCCGCCAAACACCGTGAAATCCTGCGCAAAAACGAAGACCAGCCGCCCTTCCACGCGGCCGTAGCCGGTGATAAAACCGTCGCCGTAGTACTTCTGCTCGGCCATGCCGAAGTCGTTGCAGCGGTGCGTGACCAGCTTATCGGTTTCTTCGAAGGTGCCCTCGTCGAGCAGAAACTCGACGCGCTCGCGGGCCGACATCTTGCCCTCTTTGTGCTGCCGCTCGCGCCGCTGCGCGCCGCCGCCTTCCTGGGCCATCTGGTCTCGTTTTTTCAGTTCGGCAATCTTTTCTTCGAGTTTCATAGTCAGCCATTATAGGCGAGCAGTGCTTGTGTGGCGACGGGCGCCTCGCCCGTCCAGCCGAGCGCAGCGCGGCAGTTGTCTGTAGCCAAAGTACCTCTGGAGTTTTATGGGGATATTAACGGGGAGGCCGCGCTTTCGGCCCGGCTAAGTCCGCGGAGCCGCAGCGTCAAACAGATTCAGAAATTCAACCTTCTTCTCCGGCGCCAGGAACGACGCCTCAAACGAATTACGCGCCAATTCTCGCAGGTGTTCGTCGGTAAAGCCAAACGTCTCCTGAACCAAACCATACTCCGCGGCCAGCGATGTGCGAAACATCGCGGGGTCGTCGCTGTTGAGCGTCAGCATCAGTCCCTGATCGAAGTACCGCCGCACCGGATGTTGCGCCAGTTCCGCGCAGCAACCCGTCCGCAGATTGCTGGTCACGCAGATTTCAATCGGAACCTGGCTTTCGGCCAGCTCTTCGATCAATTCCGGGTCTTGCCCGGCGGTAAGGCCGTGGCCAATGCGTTCCGCCTTGAGGTTCAGCGCGCCCCAGACAGACTCCGGCCCAGCGCTTTCGCCGGCGTGGGCGGTAAGATGAAGGCCGTGCTCCGCAGCGCGCGCATAAACCGCCGTGAACCACTCCGCAGGGCCAGCAAGCTCGTCGCCACCAATGCCGAAAGCGACCACATTGCGCTCGCGAAACTGGATGGCGAGATCGACCACGCGCTGCGCTTTTTCCGCGCCAAACTGCCGGATGGCATCGAAGTTCCACACCAGCGATAGGCCGAAATCCTTCTCTCCGCGCTGGCGGCCACGTTCCATCCCCTCGAAAATTCCAGCGAAATCCTGCTTGCGCCAGAGGCAGACGCCGACCGAAACAATCACTTCGGCGTGCAGAACGCTCTGCGCTTTCAGCCGCTCCATCAGCCGGTAGGTGATCAGCTCGTAGTCTTCTGGAGCGCGTAAGTGCCCCGTCACATCCTTGAAAGCCGTGAGGAAGCCCGCGAAGTCCTTGTAGTTGTAAAGTTGTTCGACCTCGGCGAGCGACTCCCCTTCCATCCCGTGACGCTGCCGCAGTTCGAGCAAGGTGGAGGGCTCGATCGAGCCCTCGAGATGCAGATGGAGCTCGGCTTTGGGCAGCGAGCGGACGAAGCTGGAAGGCTCCGAAGACATGCAGCGATCCTAAAGGACAGGGTCGTGTGGTGGCGGGGCTTTGCCCCGCGAGACGGGGCAGAGCCCCGTCTCCACACAAAATCCGATCACCCGTTTTTCTTCTCTTTGCAGAACTCGCTGTGGTGCCGGCTGTAGAAGATGTAAATCACCAGCCCGAGCGCCAGCCAGATCACGAAGCGCAACCAGGTAATAAGCGTCAGCCCAAACATCAGCCCGCCGCACAGAATCACTGACATCAGCGGGAACCACGGCACAAAAGGCACGCGGAAGGCGCGCTTGCGATCGGGCTGCCTACGGCGAAGGAAAATGACCCCCAGTGACACCAGGACAAAGGCAAACAGCGTCCCAATGTTGGCGAGGTCGGCAGCGTCGCCGATATCCACGAGTCCAGCGGGAATTCCCACAGCAAAGCAGGCGATCCACGTGGACCAATGCGGCGTCTTATATTTCGGGTGCACGGCCGAGAACAGCTTCGGCAACAGGCCGTCGCGCGACATGGCGTACCAGATACGCGCCTGCCCGTACTGAAACACGAGCAACGACGAGATCATCCCGGTCAGCGCTCCGATCACGATTATCGACCGGAAGAACGGGTGCACTCCCAGATACTTCATCGCGTAGGCGACGGGCGCTTCGGCGGCTTCCCCGGAGACAAAGGTCGTGTACTTCATCATGCCGAGCAGTACCAAAGCGACGCCGACGTAAAGCAAAGTGCAGACAATCAGCGACATGATGATGCCGAACGGCAAGTCTTTTTGAGGATTGCGCGATTCCTCCGCCGCGGTTGAGACCGAATCGAATCCGATGTAGGTAAAGAAGACGATCGCGCCTCCCGTGACAATTCCGGCAAAGCCCGAAGGCGCGAAGGGCGTCCAGTTCGCGGGCTTTACCAACATTCCGCCGACAACCAGAAAGGTCAGGATGGCGCCGATCTTGATCGCGACCATGATGTTGTTGGTCTCGGCCGATTCCTTCACGCCGCGTACCAGCAACAGCGTGAGAATAAAAACGATCAGGAATCCCGGAAGATTGAAGTACGCGCCCGTCCACTGTCCCGAGGCCCAGACGGGGCTCGCCCATTTGTCGGGCAAGTGGACACCGAACGCCGCGAATTGCGCCTTCGTATAACCGGCGAAGCCCACCGCCACGGCAACGTTCGAGACCACGTATTCGAGAATCAGGTCCCAGCCGATGATCCAGGCGAAAATTTCGCCGAGCGTTGCGTACGAGTAGGTGTAGGCGCTGCCGGCGATGGGAATCATCGACGCCAACTCGGCGTAGCACAATCCGGCAAAACTGCAGGCGATCGCTACCAGGAAAAACGAAATTGCAATCGAAGGCCCGGCCGGCGGACGGCCATGCATCAGCGCTCCGGCGGTGCTGCCGGTGCGCAGGAAATTCACGATGACGTCGAGCGCCTGCGCATGGAGGAGGGAAGGGGCCTGGAAATACTCTCCAGCCGCTGCCGTTCCCGTCAGCACAAAAATTCCCGAACCGATGATGGCGCCGATGCCGAGCGCCGTCAGCGACCACGGCCCCAGCGTCTTACTGAGCCGGTGTTCCGGATCCTGCGACTCCGAAATCAGTTTGTCGATGGACTTGCAACAGAGAAGTTGGCTGTCAGAAGTACGTACGGTGCCGGCGGCAGGTTCAGTAGATGATGGCGGCAAGAATTGGTTGTCTCCTCACATCGGGAGTCGGGCATGGGCGCAGAGCCCATGCCCGGAAATGCTCACAGCTCGGGCTAACGGCTTACCGTTTCGCTTGGCCGCGTGCCAGCTTTTTCACTTTGCGCTTTTTCGATCCGCGGGCGTAGTCGCGGGGCTTCTTCGGCTTTTCCGCTTTGATCTTCTTGCGGGAGGCTCGCTTGGTTTTCTTGCGTTCGTCTTTGCTCAGCTTCTTTGTATTTGCCATGCTTGCGGTTAGTTTCCTTTAGTGTTTTAAGTTTCGTTAGCGTTCCAGCTTCGTATCAGGGCATCGCCTTAGCGATGCCGCAAATCCCTCAAAGTCGGACGCCCCTGCGGGGACTGGGCTTCTTGGTCGCGGCGCGAAGTTCGCAACTCTACGCTTTCTCCAGCTGCGCGTACCTCTCCACCAGCTTCTTCAAACCGAAGCGAGGAAATTGTACCGTAATCTTGGCATCTTCCCCATCCCCTTCGCGCTGATACACCGTCCCTTCCCCATATTTCGGGTGCTTGACCTTTTGTCCGGGACGGAATCCGCGCCTGCCCTTGGGTTCCTCCGGCGGCATTTTCGAAACATGGAACTTCTTGCCGCGCGACGCAAAAAATTCCGCAATGTTGTCGATGGAGTTGTAATTCCGCAGCGGAGCCGGCGTCTTCGGCTTGACCCGCTCGGGGTTCCAGGCGGCGCTCTGGTCTTCATCTTCGTAGGAATAATGCGCAGACTCGCCCCGATGCTTGTGTGGCGCGGACACTCCTGTCCGCGAAAAGCCCGCAGCAGAAGAGCCAGCCGCCGAAGAAGCCCGCCGCCGCGATCCGCCCAACTCTTCCACCAACCGCGACGGAACTTCTTCCAAGAATCGCGACGCCACACTAGCCTCGGGCATATCCGTCCCATACCGCCGCCGATACACAGCACGCGACAAAATCAGCGTGTCCATGGCGCGCGTCATACCGACGTAGCACAGCCGCCGTTCCTCTTCAATCGAATCCGGCTCCAGCATGGTGCGCGAATGCGGAAACAGGCCTTCCTCCATTCCCGCAAGCACCACCAGCGGGAACTCCAGCCCCTTGGCCGCGTGCAGCGTCATCAGCGTGATCTGCGCGTGCTCGTCGTACTGGTCGGCATCGCTGACCAGAGCGGCGTGATCGAGAAACTGATCGAGCGTCTCGCCGCGATCGCGCGAGTCCATGGCCGCGTTTACCAGTTCGCGCAGGTTCTCGATGCGCGAGTAGGCCTCGGGCGTGTCTTCCTCTTCCAGTTGTTTTATGTAGCCTGTGCGGTCGATCAGGAATTTAAGAATCTCGGCCGTGTTCGCAGCTGCCCCGAAAGCGCGGAAACCTTCAACCACTTCGTCGGTGGAGAGACGGGTGCCCTCGCCCGTCACGCCGTCTTCCGTCGAATCGCTGGCCGCGAAATGAAAGCTAAAGTTCCCAGGATCAAAATCAGTATCGTCCCCAGCGTGTGTGGAAGCAGCTTGTGTGGGCAGGGGTTGTGTGGGGACGAGCGTCTCGCTCGTCCGAGCCGAGCGCGGCTCGGCAGCGCCCGCCTTCGCCGAAGCCGTCTCTTCCAACTGCTCCGTATAAGTCCCTGCCAGCATCGCGCGCCCATCCTCAATCAGCGCCCGAAAACTCTTCAACGCCGCCAACGCCCGCGCCGGAAACAACTGCCGCGTCGCAGCTTCACCAACAGCGCCCCACATCGACAAGCCTGTTTCAAGCGCAAGCCGCTCAATCATCTCGATCGTCGTCTTGCCAATCCCGCGCACCGGAGTATTGATCACGCGCAGCAGCGAAACCGAATCGTCCGGGTTCTGGATCACCTTCAAATACGAGATCAGATCCTTGATTTCAGCCCGCTCGTAGAACGAGAACCCGCCCACCACGTGATATTTCAGCCCGTAGCGCCGCATCGCTTCTTCAAACAACCGCGATTGCGAGTTGGTCCGGTAGAGCACCGCCGCGCGTGCCGTTTCGCCGTTTTCGCCCGCCTGCCGCACGTAGCGGTTGATCGTATCGGCCGCGAACAACGCCTCGTTCTCGCCGTCCGGAGCCTCGTAGTAGCCGATCTTCGCCCCACCCTGCCGCGAGGTCCACAGGTTCTTGCCCTTGCGCCGGACGTTATTGGCCACCACCACCGACGCCGCCTCCAGAATGTTCTCGGTCGAGCGGTAGTTCTGCTCCAGCCGCACGATCTTCGCCTCCGGGAAGTCGGCCTCGAACTCCAGAATGTTGCGAATGTCGGCCCCACGCCACGAGTAGATCGACTGATCTTCATCGCCGACCGCGCAGACGTTGTGCCCGTCACCCGCCAGCAACCGCATCAGTTCGTACTGCGGACGGTTCGTGTCCTGATATTCATCGACGAGAAGGTATTGAAATCGACGGTTGTAATATTCGCGCACCGCCGCCACCGACTTCAGCAGGCGCATGGCTTCAAGCAACAGATCGTCGAAGTCCATCGCATTCGCCTTGCGCAGTTCCTTGCGATACTCCTCGAAAATGTGGGCGATCTTTTCAGTCTTAGGATCGGCCGATTGCAGGTAGATTTCCTGCGGATCGAGCATGTGATTCTTCGCCCAGGAAATCCGCGAAAGCACGTTGCGCGGCGTGAGTTGCTTGTCGTCGAGGCCCAACCGCCGCATGACGCCCTTGACCACTTGCTGCTGGTCGGCTTCATCGTAGATGACAAAATTTCTCGTAAGCCCAATCGGCGGCTGTCCCGGCACGGTCGAGGGAATCCGCAAAGCCTCAATGTCGCGCCGCAGCACGCGCACGCAAAACGAGTGGAAAGTAGAAATCACCGGCTTGGCAACGCTGAGGCCGCCGACCAGCTTTTCCACCCGCTCGGCCATCTCCGAGGCAGCCTTGTTGGTGAAAGTCACCGCCAGTATGGATTCCGGCATCACGCCCATCTTCTCGATCAGGTAAGCAATACGGTAGGTGATGACGCGAGTCTTCCCGCTGCCCGCCCCGGCCAGGATGAGCACCGGGCCTTCGGTGGTCTCGACCGCTTCGCGTTGTTGCGGGTTCAACTCGTCCAGGAACGACAAAAGAGAATGGCTCCGAAATGTGCTGAGTGAATTCTAAATGATGGAGAGATGGGTGCCCCTCTATCGAAACCTTATCAAGTCGTTAGGACGTGTGTGGGGGACTGGCTGAAAACCGATTCCTCGAATTTCAAGGGCATCGATTGAATGTTTTCACCTGAAAAAGCCTGCTCGAACGCTTCGATCACGGTCGGACTAGGGTTACACACTACGATTCGTTTGTCATGACAAGTACATTGAAAGAGCTCTTTGGCAAACTGATCGTAGGCAGGAAGGGAATAACCAATAAACACGACCTCCTCAGCTCTGAGAATGAGGGCAGCTACCGCCTCCCAGAGCTTTTCAGTGTTCCTGCGAGCTTCGTCACTATCCAAGGTCGCCATTTCGGGGTCACCTGGGAAAATCATGTACCTAAGATCGTCTGCATCATAGGGAAGGAGGGGATCATCAAAGGGAGCGTTTTGGTCCCAAGAGATCGTCATTCCATCTGCAATGGGACACATGCCGGAAGGATTTTCAATCAGGCGCCCTGGCTTTGGCTGAAGATGATTTGTCCAGTTAATCGACCCGTGCGGCTTAATAATTGGAATTCGGGAATCTGGGGCGTAGCTAAAAGCGCGCCCCTCCCTCTCCAAGGCTGTTTCGCAAACGAGATCCCAATTAAAGGAAATGACGCCGATTGCCGAAGCGACCCGGTGGGCAAACCCAGAATAGGCATCCGGTAGCCGAAGCCTGAGCCCGTAATGTTCTTCCCAGAGAAGTCGCGCGCAAGCACGGCGCAGGATATTCAAAGTTTGGAGGGCAACCGGGCATTTGACCACGGCCCCACGAAGGTCAACGAGAAGTTCCTCAATCCCCTGCCCGTGATCGACTGCGGCAAAGCCCTTGCGGAACTTGCCTTCCGGGTACTCGATTCCCATCGGCTCTAGAAAGGTACGAATGATGAGATCGCGGACCTTGATACGGTCGATGCAGTTGAGTACTTCAGTCCTCAGCTGTTGCACCAGGGGAATGCCGGCGTGGTAGGAGAAGCCAGCACCAAGAACGAAGACAGTCTTATCTCGCATGTTTCCACTGCCCGAACGGCCGACGGCAGATGACTGTATAATAAAAGATTGCGCTCATGAAGAAAAGCAGCTCAATAGCAGCCGACCATGAACCTGCTCCCCGCAGAATCCGCTCCACCACCGTCCTCTGCGTGCGCCGCGACGACAAAGTTGTCATGGCCGGCGACGGCCAAGTCACGCTCGGAGAATCCATCATCAAACACGGGGCGAAGAAGATCCGCCGCCTCTATCAGGACAAAATTCTGGCCGGATTTGCCGGCTCGACCGCCGACGCTTTTACTCTGTTCAGCCGCTTCGAGGCCAAACTGGAGCAGTATCACGGCAACCTCGGCCGCGCCGCCGTCGAACTGGCAAAAGACTGGCGCACCGACAAATTTCTGCGCCATCTAGAAGCCCTGCTGCTGGTCACAGACAAAGAAACGACGTTCCTGCTCAGCGGCCAGGGAGACGTGATCGAGCCCGATACCGGCATTGCAGCAATTGGCTCCGGCGGCCCGTTTGCCCAGGCCGCAGCGCAGGCCCTCGCCGATCACACCCAGCTCTCGCCACGCGAAATTGCCGAAGAAGCAATGAAGATTGCCGGCCGGATGTGCATCTATACCAATGACAAGGTAACGATTGAGGAATTGTGAGGTCAGGTCTTAGGTCTGAGGTGTTAGGAAAACCAAAACCCGACGCCTAAGACCTAAGACCTGACACCTAACACCTGATTTCTTATGGCAATCTACTTACCCGGAACCGCCGAAGAAGAACAAGTCACGCTTGACGAACTGACGCCGCGCGAAATCGTCGTCGAACTCGACAAGTACGTTATCGGACAAAAGGACGCGAAGCGCGCCGTCGCCATCGCCCTGCGCAACCGCATGCGCCGGCAGAAGCTCGCGCCCGAAATGGCCGAAGAGGTCATCCCCAAGAACATCATCATGATTGGCCCTACGGGCGTCGGCAAAACCGAAATCGCCCGCCGCCTCGCCAAGCTGGCTAACTCGCCGTTCCTGAAGGTCGAAGCTTCCAAGTTCACCGAAGTCGGCTACGTGGGCCGCGATGTCGAATCCATGATCCGCGACCTGGTCGAGATCGCCATCGAAATGATCCGCGAAGAGAAACTCGAAGACGTCGCCGATAAAGCGGAACTCAACGCGGAAGAGCGGCTGCTCGATATTCTTCTGCCCCCGATTTCGCCGCGTCAGGATTCAAGCTCCACCGCCAGTTCGACCGGCGGCGTGGTCATCGACGCCAGCACCAGCCTGACCGAATCCTCCAGCCGCACCCGCGAGAAACTGCGTCAGCAGCTGCGCGAAGGCAAGCTCGACGACCGCACCGTCGAAATCGAAACTCGCGAGCGCAATTTCCCGTCGTTTGAAATCATCTCCAATCAAGGCGTCGAGGAGATGGACGTCAATCTCAAGGACATGTTGCCCAACATCTTCGGCCAGCGCACCAAGAAGCGGAAGATGAAGGTCAACGAGGCCTTCGAGTACCTGATCCAGGAAGAAGAGCAGCGCCTGATCGACATGGAGCAGGTCACGCGCACCGCCATCGATCGCGTGGAAAATTCCGGCATCATCTTCCTCGACGAAATCGACAAGATCGCCGGCCGTGAAAGCGGCCATGGTCCCGACGTCTCGCGCGAAGGCGTGCAGCGCGACATCCTGCCCATCGTCGAAGGCACCACGGTCAACACGCGCTATGGCATGGTGCGCACCGACCACATCCTGTTCATCGCCGCGGGCGCGTTTCACGTTTCGAAGCCGAGCGACCTGATCCCCGAATTGCAGGGCCGCTTCCCCATCCGCGTGGAGTTGCAATCGCTCACCATGGAAGACTTCGTCCGCATTCTGACCGAACCGAAATCTTCGCTGACCCGGCAATACATCGCGTTGCTCGAAACCGAAGGCGTGAAGCTCGAGTTCACGCCCGACTCGCTCGAAGAAGTTGCGCGCTTCGCATTCCGAGTGAATGAAGGCACGGAAAACATCGGTGCCCGCCGTCTGCATACCATCATGGAGCGCGTGCTCGACGAAATAAGCTTCGAAGCGCCCGAAAAGAAGGGACAGGAGTTCAAGGTGGACGCGGCCTACGTGCAAAAGATGCTCAGCGAGATCGTGAAAGATCAGGATCTGTCGCGCTACATACTGTAAAAAGTCTCGACCACAGGGTACACAGAGGTGCACAGGGGAAAACCTAGAAACCCCTGTGCACCTCTGTGTCCCCTGTGGTTATCTTCGTTCTCCTCGCCATCGCCATGACTTTCTGCTAAATTTACGGCTTCTTATTCGCAGACAATCATGCCCACTCTCGACCGCAACCGCCTCAAGTCCCTCACCGAGCGCGAGCAAAAGCGCTTCGTCGCCGAACGTCCGAAATCGAAATCCATTTACGAACGCGGCAAAAAGTCGCTCCTCTCCGGCGTCCCCATGAACTGGATGGTAAAGTGGGCCGGAGCGTTCCCACCCGTTGTCCGCGAGGCGCAGGGCGCGCACTTCTACGACGTCGACGGCCATCGCTACGTGGACTTCTGCCTCGGCGACACCGGCGCTATGACCGGACATTCTCCCTTCGCCACCGCCAAAGCCATCGAGGATCAGGTCAAACGCGGCATCACCCTCATGCTGCCCTCCGAAGATGCCGTCTTTGTCGCCGAAGAATTGCAGCAGCGCTTCGGCTTGACCTACTGGCAATTTGCCCTCACGGCCACCGATGCCAATCGTTTTTCGATCCGTTTAGCGCGCCAGATCACCGGCCGCGCGAAAATCCTGGTCTTCAATTGGTGCTACCACGGCACGGTTGATGAAACCTTCATCACGCTTCATCCCGACGGCACTTCCGGAGCGCGCCGAGGCAACATCGGCCCACCCGTCGATCCTTCCGTGACCACGCGCGTCGTGGAATTCAATGACGTCTCCGCTCTCGAACAGGCGCTCGCTCATGGCGACGTAGCCTGCGTATTGGCCGAGCCTGCGTTGACCAACGTCGGCATCGTGCATCCCGCGCCCGGCTACCATCAAACCCTGCGCGAGCTCACGCGCAAATACGGCACCTTGCTCATCATCGACGAGACGCACACCATCTGCGCCGGCCCCGGCGGCTATACGCGTGCAGAAAACCTCGACCCCGACTTCCTCGTCTTCGGCAAGCCAATCGCTGGCGGCGTCCCTGGCGCTGCCTACGGCTTCACCCAAAAAGTTGCGGATATGATTCTCGAGCGTCACAGCCTCGAAGACTGCGACACCGGCGGAATCGGCGGAACCCTCGCCGGCAACGCCCTTTCCCTGGCCGCCATGCGAGCCACGCTCACAAAAGTGTTGACCAAAGAAGCTTTCGACCGCATGATTTCCATGGCCGAGCGCTGGACCGCCGGCGTACAAAAAGTCATCCGGGATTTCGGTCTTCCCTGGCACGTCACGCGCCTCGGATGCCGCGCCGAGTATCTGTTCAGCCCCAACCCGCCCAAGAACGGAACCGAAGCGCACGATGCCATGGACTTCGAACTCGAACGCTTCATGCATCTCTACGCCATGAATCGCGGCGTTCTGCTCACGCCCTTCCACAACATGGCGCTGATGTCGCCCGCCACCACGCCCGAGGACGTCGATTACCACACCAAGGTCTTTCGCGAATCCGTGCGCGAGCTGGCGGGATAGAACAGTACCCAGTACCCAGTACCCAGTACCCAGCAACAACCGCCTGAAGGACCGCAAATAAAAACGCGCAGCCGGGGTTTACTGGGTACTGGGTACCGGGTACTGGGTACTGTTTCTCTGGTACTCTTTCTCTTTCCGCATGAAACTGCATCTCGGAAGGTTCATCGCGCCGACCGCCCTCTGCCTGCTGCTGGCCGGTTGCGCCCAGACCGGGCCGCCGCTGCCGCCGTCGCTCGAACTTCCCAAGCCGCCCAGCGATCTGCGCGCCAGCCGCAAAGGCAATCGCGTCACCCTCACCTGGAGCGAGCCCGCGCTCACCACCGACCGCCAGGGGGTGCGCTACGTCGGCCCGACCTTGGTCTGCCTCAGCCTCGAATATGAGATGGCCGAATGCGGGAGTCCCGCCGAGATGTTGCCCGCACCCTCTGCTGTCCCGCAGAAACCAGGATCCCCGCGCCCCGCGCCGCAGACTTATACCGGCACACTGCCCGCAGCAATGGAACCGCTAGACCCGGCCGCCGAGGTCACCTTCGCCGTCGAGGTCTTGAACCGCAATGCCCGCGGCGCCGGATTGTCGAATCGCGTGCACGTGCCCGCCGTCCTGACTCTGCCGCCGCCACCCGATCTGGCCGCGGAACTCACCGGCGATGGCGTAGTGCTCACCTGGACGAACACGGGCGAATCACGGAATGTTCCTAACGTTCAGTATCGCTATCGCGTCTATCGTCGCGACGAAAGCTCCGGCAAAGACGCGATTGCCGGCGAAGTCCCAATTCCAGTTCCCGGGCCATCGACCGAGCCCGGCCCCGCGCATTTCACCGACTCCGCCTTCGAATGGGAAAGGAACTACCTCTACCGCGTCACGGCTGTGACCATCGTCAAACGCCCCGACAGCGAGGTGCAGGTCGAGGGAGACGACACTCCGCCCGTGCGCGTCATCGCCCATGACGTCTTCCCGCCCTCCGTCCCCGCCGGGTTGCAGGCCGCCTTCTCGGGCGCAGGACAAAAGCCATTTATCGACCTCATCTGGGCCCCAGTCACAAACGCCGACCTCGCGGGATACAACATCTATCGCAGCGAAGCAGGTGCGGCCGCAGCCAAGCTGAATTCCGAGCTGGTGAAATCGCCGTCGTATCGCGATAGCGCGGTCGCTTCCGGCAAAACCTATGCCTACTCAGTTTCCGCCGTGGACGTCCGTGGAAACGAAAGCCAGCGCTCCGAGGAAGCCAGCGAGCCTGTGCCGTAACAGGTTGTGTGGGACGGGCGCCCTCGCCCGTCCAAGGTTGCGTAGGGACAGCCGCCCCCGGGCTGTCCAGACCGAGTCGCCTCTCGCGGCGTACGCTCATAGATTTTCTTCATGATCTTTCCGCCCCTTGTTGTTAGAAATTGTGTTTGAATATTCCTCTGATGAAATACTGCCGCTTCCATCTCAACGGTTCCGCCCACTACGGTCTGGTCGAGTCCGTCGCAGGCAACAACGAGGACGAAATCACCCGCCTGCTCCTCCAGCCTCCGCAGGATAGCGATGGCGACGTCGAAGGCCTTCCCAGCCGCCGCATGGACCGCATCCCGCTCGCCCAGGCGATTCTGTTGCCGCCGGTCGAGCCTTCGAAGATCGTCTGCGTCGGCCGCAACTATCGCGAGCACGCCGCCGAACTCGGCCACGACGTTCCCCAAGAGCCGCTGCTATTCTTCAAGCCGCCCTCGTCCCTGCTGCCGCCGGGCGGAACCATTCTGCGGCCCAAAGTTTCCGCGCGCACCGACTACGAGGGCGAACTCGGAGTCGTCATCGCCCGGCGCTGCCACCAACTCAAAGAGAGCGAAGACGTACGCCCCTACATCCTCGGCTACACCTGCGTAAACGATTTCACCGCCCGCGATCTGCAGAACAAAGACGGCCAGTGGACTCGCGCCAAAGGCTTCAATACCTTCTGCCCCGTCGGCCCCGTGGTCGCCGACGGTCTCGATCCATGGGCCGGCGTCCAGGTCGAAACCCGCGTGAATGGCCCAGGAACTAGCGAAGTGCGGCAATCCGGCAATACGCGGGATTTCATTTTCCCGCTCGATGTCGTCATCCGCTACATCTCGCAGATCATGACTCTCGAACCTGGCGACCTGATCGCCACCGGCACGCCCGCTGGTGTAGGACCGGTCGTCGCCGGCGATACCATCGAAGTGTCGATCACAGGCATCGGCCAGTTGCGCAACACGGTAGCCGACCAGTCATAGCGAACTGCCTTGTCTTGTGTGGGGACGGGCGCCTCGCGCGGCAAGTTTACTATTAGGGTATTAATCCTAGTTACCACTACCCCCCTCCCCCTTGTTCAATGAAAATGCGGGTCGGGCTGCGAGAAATGCAAAAGGTCTTTGAAGGGAAAGGACTTAAATTAAAGTATTCTGAAATAAGGACTTAGCTCGATTTTCGCCGGATTCTATTAGATTCCGTAGCTTTTGCGGCTTTTTCGGAAGGCCACTTTTCCGATCAAATTATTATCAAAGAGTAAACTAGCCAATAGATGCGGCTAAATTGCCGTCTCCTGGGAGACGGGCACACCCTCACACAGAGGTCAGAGCTATTGTCGCTTACGGGCGCGCGGGACGACTGTGATGGCGCACACAATGCGATTGTGATAATTAAGGGACCGCGCCCGAAGCGAACTAAGGCGCGCTCGAATGAGCCGGCGTCGGAGTTTTCCATATGGCGGTTTTTGTATCGGCTTCAGATGAAAACACGGCGACCGACAAGCGCGAGTGCTCGTTTGGCGGATTCATTGCGCCGGAAGAAGATTGGTCCCGGTACTTCGCTCCTGCGTGGCAGGAGCGGGTACTAGACGGGCCTCCACCGATCCCGTGGTTGCACATGACCGAAATCAGGAGTCGCAAATTCCGCGATGAACATGGGCTTTCGCGGGATGATGCCGATTCGCGTCTGGATGAAGCTATCAAGCTCATTGAACAGCTTGGGAGCTTGCGAGCAATCCTTATCGGCATCAACGCAGCGCATTTTCGTGGCAAGATGAGCGACACAAAATTCATCGCGGGCACCGGGGGAATTAAGGATTATCACCATCCCGATTATCTCTGCTTTCAAGCCTACGTCTTCTCAGTGTTGGCGTATGTCGAAAAGTGGCATTCAGACGCAGAAAAAGTGGATTTTATCGTGGAACGAAATGGAGAAATAACGAAGCACATCCAAACCTTCCATTCAAGCATAGCCGATGTCCTCCAGCAGCTGGGGAAGGGTTCTTTAGCCCGCCTCATGGGAGAGCTAATACCTGGCGGGAAAGATCGCATCCCCTTACAAGCTGCCGATGTGCTTTGCTGGCACATGGGACGAGCGAGAAATCCCGAGACGATGGATGACGATGATATTCGGCGATACAACTCGCTGGCTGACATTGACGGTATGCGAGTACCGATAGAAGAATCGGATGTGAACGCGATTAAAGCGGCTTATGAGAAATATGACAAGACTCAAAAAGATGGCACATTAAGCCGAGCTCCCAAGAACGGGAAGAGATGAACCGATCACAAAGAATCGTTACCGTTCTCTGCTGTCTGCTGTTCGTCTACTGCTGCGTCTGGGTGCCGTGGCACGGTCCAGCACCGTATTACTCCCGCGCCGGTTACGGATGGCTGTGGAGCGGACCTGCTCAAAACGCATCTTTGCGTAACGCTCCTGATCTGCCCATCATTGGTTTGCGACTCTTGGCCGCTACCGCTCTCGGAGGAGCAGCATTTTTAGCCGCACACCGCGTATAATTCGCGGCGTGACTGATAAGAACGTCGAACAAGCATGGTTAGCGCTTGTAGCGTGCGCCTGTCCTAATTGCGGCTATCCGAGCGTCCATATGTGGCTTCCAGCATATGAACCATCTGAAAGTTTCTTTACCCGGTCTGCATTGCAGACCGCGCCAGTAATTTGCCAACGATGCGGCGTGAAGCATATTCCTGAGGTATCGTCGGGTCATCGGCACGTAGTAGCATGGCCAATGAAAAGTGATTTTCAGAGCCACGCCGAGGACAATTCACGAGTAGTCACGCACCCTCTCTCCGAACTATAGAGTTTCCCTCCACACTCCCACGGGGCACGGGGAGAACGCCTTGGCACTGAATGGGGATGTCGAATGCGTAGGGGTCCTTCGACTGCGCGGCTGCTCCGCTTCGCGAAGCATCCACTGCGCTCAGGATGACACCTTTCTGGGAGGCCATCTCATAGTTAACATTGCCTTTACGGACTACTTGCTAGAGTCCTAAGGGCCCTTCCTGCGGGCCACGCACCCTTGGCTTATTGACTAACGTTACTCATGATATTGGCCCTCGTATCTTGCTTTCCGATCCATGCATCAAACCGTCTATAATGATGTATCGGTTCCTCGATTTCCTTGGGGCCAGGAATCACTTGGGGCTAAATCAATAAAGATCTAAAGAGCGAAGATCAAATCTATGTCGACGAAGTTGAAGGTCACCGTCATTGCCAGTTCGCTGGCCATCCTGCTGTTCACCATCGTGGGCGGTTTCGTCCACGTTCGCGCTTCTTCGAATGAGGGCGCGTATCGCCAGTTGTCGGTGTACAGCGAAGTGCTGTCGCGCATCCGCCTGGAATACGTTGAAGAGCCCAATATTGCCGGCGTCACCGACGGCGCGCTGCACGGCCTGCTGGAGTCGCTCGACGCGAATTCCAGCTACCTGTCGGCGGCTGAGTACACGCGCTACAAGACGATGAAGACCGACGGCAAGGCCGATATCGGCGCCACCGTTTCCAAGCGCTTCGGATACGCCGCCGTGGTCGCGGTGATTCCCGGCGGCCCGGCGGAAAAGGCCGGCGTCGAGAACTCCGACATCATCGAGTCGATCGAGGGCAAGACCACGCACGACATGTCGCTGGCTGAGATTCACAGCCGCCTGACGGGCGAGGTTGGATCTACGATTAACTTGGCGGTGGTCCGGCCGCGGCGAGCCGAACCCGAGAAGATCGTGATCACGCGCGACGTGGTCGCCATCCCGCCCGTTAGCGAAAAGATGCTGGCCGATAACGTCGGCTACATTCAGGTGGATGCGTTCCCCGAAGGCAAGTCGCAGGAGATCGCCAGCAAGATTCGCGATCTGCAGAAGCAGGGAGCGAAGAAGTTCGTGCTTGACCTGCGCAACTCCGCCGGTGGCGCCGAATCGGAGGGCGTTGCCGCCGCCAATCTTTTCCTTGACCATGGCACCATCACCTATTTGCAGGGGCAGAAATATCCGCGCCAAGCGTTTAACGCCGATCCCGCCAAGGACATCACCAAGCTTCCCGTGGCGGTGTTGGTGAATCGTGGCACGGCCGGACCAGCGGAGATTGTGGCCGCCGCGATCTTGGAAAACGCTCGCGGCGACGTGGTGGGCGACAAGACTTTCGGCGACGGCTCGGTGCAGAAACTGATCGAGATGCAGGACAACTCCGCCCTGATTCTTTCGGTCGCGAAGTATTACTCGCCCAGCGGAAAAGCAATTCAGGATGCAGCCGTCACGCCCAACGTCCTGATCGCCGACACTGCGGAGGACGACGGTGGGTTACCCGACGAAGACCAGACGGCGGCTCCCAATGAGAAGAAAGAAGTGAAACCGAAAAGCCAGGAAGACGACCAACTGAACAAAGCGCTGGAAGTGTTGAAGAACCGGGAATCGAAGGGATAAAGGTTTCAGGGTTTCAGGGTTTAAGAATTGCGAATCGCTCGCTTCGGCGGGCGATTTTTTCGTGGGGAGGACTTTGACCTTGCTTGCCTATAGGAATTGTCCTGCAACAGCTTTTCTCGGCGTCCTCGGCGTCTCGGCGGTGAAGAAGTTCTTATGCCTTGCGTTACCATGGAAACGTTGAAAACTTTGAAACCTTGAAACCTGCCCCTTGCTAACGATAAAAATTGGCGGACGAAAGTTGGTGGGACTCGTCCTGTTCGGATTGCTCACCCTGCTCTCCGCCGCGGTGGGAGCGGCCGCTGGGCTGCTTCTGGTCTACTCGACGGATCTTCCCCAGGTCGAGCAACTCGAACGTTACCGTCCCATTTCGGTCACCGAACTCTATGACGGACAAGGGCGAGTCATTGGCACCTTTGCGCTCCAGCGCCGCGTCATCGCCACCTATGACGATTACCCCGAGGTTCTCCGCAGCGCGCTGATCTCGATCGAAGACAAAGATTTCTACCGGCACTCGGGTATCGACATCTGGCGCATCGCGGGCGCGGCGTATCGCGATATCGAATTCGGCGGGAAAGTGCAGGGAGCATCCACGCTCACCATGCAGCTTGCCCGCAATTTGTTTCTCTCGCCCGACCGCTCGTTTTATCGCAAGGTGCAGGAGGCGCTGCTCGCCATCCAGATCGAGCGCCGCTTCACCAAGCCGCAGATCTTCACGCTCTACGCCAATCAGATCTTCCTCGGCCACGGCGCCTACGGCTTTGAAGCCGCTTCCGAATACTATTTCAGCAAACCGGCCAAGCAACTGAAACTGGAAGAAGCCGCGCTGCTTGCGGGACTGCCCAAAGCGCCACAGTATTACTCGCCGATTACCCATCCGGAACGTGCGGTCAAACGGCGCAACCTCGTGCTCAACGCCATGCTTGAGGACGGTAAGATCACCGCCGCCCAAGCGGCGGACGCCAAGAGCAAGCCGATCCCGCTCAACCTGCAGAAAGATCCGAATTCGCTGGCTCCGCACTATGTGGAAGAAATCCGGCGCTACCTCGAATCGAAGTATGGCAGCGACCAGGTTCACGAAAGCGGGCTGCGCGTTTACACGTCGCTCGATATGGACCTGCAGAAGTCGGCGCGCCAGGCACTGCTCGACGGCCTCGCCGCCTACGAGCGCCGGCATGGTTGGCACGGCAAGCTCGTGAACGTGATCGCACAGGGGCAGAAGCTCGACGCGTACGAAGATCCGGATTGGGATGAGGAGCCCGAAGTTAACGGATACACGCACGCGCTGGTCACACAAGTCTCGCCGGGCGCCGTGGAAGTCCGCTTCGGGCAGCACAAGGCCACGCTTTCGCAGGCCGAGGTGGCATGGACGAAGATGAAGCTCAAGCCTCCCGGCATGCTCCACGCGGGCGACATCGTCTACATCAAAGTGCTCGCGCTCGATGCAGGCGGAAAATCGCGCGTCAGCTTGGAACAGGATTCAGGGGCCGAAGGAGCCTTCGTCGCCATCGATAACGCAACCGGAGAGATCAAGGCCATGGTCGGCGGCCGCGATTTCAATCTCTCGAAGTTCAATCGCGCCACGCAGGCGCTGCGCCAGGTCGGGTCGTCGTTCAAGCCGTACGTCTATACCGCTGTGATCGACCAGGGCGGCAGCCCCGACGACACGATTCTGGACGCGCCGGTAACTTTTCAAACCGCCTCTGGTCCTTATTCGCCGCACAACTATGACGGAAAATTCGAGGGCACGATCACGCTGCGGCGCGCACTCGCCCAGTCCAGAAACATTCCCGCGCTCAAGCTTGCCGACCACGTCGGCATTAAGACGGTGATCGATTACACGCACCGCTTCGGCATTACCGCGAATATTCCCGCATATTTGCCGGTGGCGCTGGGCTCGGCGGAAATCACGCCCCTCGAGCAGACCTCGGCCTTCAGCGTGTTTCCCAACGACGGCGTACGCGTCGCCCCACGCTACATCACCAAGGTGACCGACTACGAAGGGCGCGTTCTGGAAGAAGACTATTCCGACGTTAAAGACGCCGTTAGTTCGCGCACCGCGCGCATCATGACTTCAATGTTGCGGGAGGTGGTGCTCCACGGCACCGCAGCCGCAGCCGCCAAAATGCCGTATCCGCTGGCGGGCAAGACGGGAACGACCAACGATTTCACCGACGCCTGGTTCGTGGGCTTTTCTCCGTCGCTCACCTGCGGCGTGTGGATTGGCTACGACGAAAAGAAATCGCTCGGTGAGAAAGAGACCGGAGCCCGCGCCGCTCTGCCGATCTGGATGCAGTTCATGAACGTCGCGCTAGCGGGCAAGGAGCCCGGCAATTTTCCAGCGGCGCCGGCGCCAGCGAACACGGGCGTTGCGCAGAAGAAAGTTGACACGCCAGATGTCGCGCCCGGCGACGGAGAAACGCATTAAACCCAGCTGTCAGCTATCAGTCGTCAGTTTTCAGTAGAGCTTCCGCATCAATCGCCCAATCCGCACGATTCGATACAGAGGAAAAAGCGCTTCCGGCAACCGCACCGCCGCAACATCCCCCGCGCCTGGCGTCCAGACCAGCCGCCAGAGATATCGCCAGCGGTCGCCGCGCCGCTCGCGCAGTTTCAGGATCAGTCGGAAGTATTCCGTGGATTCGAAATCATAGGTCGCGCCGCGCGCCATGCGCCCGGCAAATTCGCTGCCCAGAGCAGGCACCCGAGGATCGGCCGCAAGCAATTCCTCCGCGGGCTTTGGAAGCTCCGCCCGAAGCACGTTCTTCGCCAGCCAGAAACTCACGCCGAGAATACGTACGATTCCCAGAGCGCGCGCTCGGGAGAACACCAGCGAGTAGTCGATGGTCTGGGATCGGGATTGGGATTGCAAAGTCTCCGCAATGTCCGCAAGCCAGATCAGGCGCGTCCAAAGATGCTTTGCGGCATGCACGCACAGCACGACCAGCGAATCTTCGGGAGACAGGCAAGGCACTTCACATCCGCCCACAACGGTCCGGCCTGCGCGCCGCAGCAGATCCTCCACGCGCAGATCGTCTGAGTGCAGATCGTCCGAGTGAAGATCGTCCGAGTGAAGATCCACTGCATAGAAATGCGGCAGCAACGCCCATTGCAGTTCGACAAGATTCGGTCCCGCTGGGCTGTCAAACGAACGCTCGTAGCCTTTGCGCAGCCAAAATCGCTCGACGGCCGGAGTGAAATGCGCGGAAGGGCGATATCCGATTTCGGCGAGAGCCTGCTTCGCCCGCTCGAAGTCGGCGGGAGAAATCAGGAAGTCGAGGTCGGAAAAATTTCGCAGTCCCACGTCGCGGTAGGCCGATTGCGCCAGCACTGGCCCTTTGTATGGCACCACACGCAACTGCCTGCGCTCGAAGTGCTGCATGATGCGCGCCAATTCGGCGGTGAACCACAGGCTGCGCCGCAGGTTCGCGTCGTACGCGGATCGCAGCGAGCGCTCGATTTCGGGTGGAAGCCCGCGAGCATGTTCGATCAGGTTGCGCGCCACGAGCGGAAGAACTCCATGGTGCTCCGCCAGACGAAGAACTTCGCTCCAGTCGAGGTTTGAGAGATTCCAATTCGCAATGTGCTCGACACGCTCCTGACCCAACTCCACGCCAGTCAGCGCGCACAAGAGCTCGAATTCATTTTCCCTCTGCGGCACGGTTCTTGACGCAGGAGACGTAGGCAAGACTTCGGTCATGAATGGCGGGTCCCGACGGATAGACAAGCAACTGCAAGCCGGGATCAATTGGATCGCGAATCGCCACTATAATACAGAGTCCTCGACACGTCCGAAGTTTAGTTCACGCTTTCGTCGTCCCGCTTTTATGGACCGAATCGTCTTCGAATCCGTTCGCAAGATCTTTCGCCATCGTCCCGCTCTATTCAATTGGCTGGGACGGGAGCGGGGCGGCGAAACCATTGCCTTGAAGGACGTTTCTTTTTCGGCTGCTCGCGCCGAGGTCCTGGTGTTACTCGGCCCGAACGGCAGCGGAAAGACCACAGCCCTTAAGCTGATCTCGACCATGCTGCTGCCCGATGCCGGATCGGTGCGCGTGGGCGGCTTCGATGCGCGGCGCAACGCCGGTGAAGTGCGGCGGCAGGTCGGCATCGCCGTCGCCGCGGAGCGCTCATTCTTCCCTCGCCTCTCCGCTCGCGAGAATCTGGATTTCTTTGCCGCGCTTGACGAAGTGTCGCGCCGCGAGCGTACGCAGAGAATCAACCAAGTTCTCCGCGATACCGGCCTCGAAGAGCAAGCCGACACGCTGGTCATGAAGTTCTCCAGCGGCATGTACCAGCGGCTGGGGATCGCGCGCGCCCTGGTCAAGCGCCCCTGCGTACTGTTGCTCGACGAACCGACGCGCAGCCTCGACGCCGCTACCACGGCACACTTCTGGGCGACGATCCGCGCCTTGGCACGGCAAGAGACGACCGTTCTGCTCGCCACTCACAATTTCGCGGAGGCGGCCGCCGTTGCCGATCGCCTGCTCCTGTTGCATCGCGGCGAATTGCTCGCCGATCGCCCGGTGGACGACGGCGAAAGCGCGGAAGCTCTGCGGTCTTATTACTTCCGCATGACCGGTGAGGTAGATGAGGCCGTGCTCAAACGCTAGAGATTTGTAATTGGTAATTGGTAATTTGCAATTGTGTTCGCAACGTATCGCTCAGGAGTGCCGGACTTGAAATTACAAATTACAAATTACAGATTACAAATTGTCTTATGACTTCGACCCTCGACAAACTTCATGCCATCCTGCGTCGCGATCTGCTGACGGCCGTCCGCCACCGCAGCGGTTTCGTCGTGGCCCTGGTCGGAGTGTTCACCGAATTGGCAGCTTTTTATTTTCTATCCCGCGCCATCGGTCCCGGTTTTCGCCCCGGTGGAGTGGAGTACTTTCCCTTCCTTCTGGTCGGCACCGGCTTCTACACTTTCTTCGTCATGAGCGCGCAAAGCTTCCTGAGCGCGGTACAGGAAGCACAACAGACAGGGACATTGGAAGTACTGATGACGACCTCGACCGCCCCGTCTGAGCTCGTGATCCTCAGCTCCATTTCCGCCTTTGCCGGAAACCTGGTCAATCTGCTGGTCTATCTTTTCGCGGGAGTGGCGGTTTTCCGGGCATCGATCCACGCCAATCTTTTCTCGTGCGTGGCGGTATTGGTTCTTTCTCTGGCCATCGCCTTGGCCCTGGGCATCGCCGCAGCCACGCTGCAGGTTGCGTTCCAGAAAGGTTCGGCGGTGCTGTGGCTGCTCGGCTCCGGACTCTGGTTTCTGAGCGGAACCATGTTCCCGATCCAAAGCCTGCCCCGCCCGCTCGAACTTCTTGCGCGCGCCGTTCCTCTCACTTACGCCATCGACGGAATGCGCCGGGCGCTGATCGAAGGGCAATCCATGATCGCGATGACTCGCACACTGGCAGTACTGGCCGGGTTTGGCGTGGTCCTGCTTCCACTGGCCCTGGCTGGCCTGTCGCTAAGTTTGCGGCGAGCGCGGCAGAATGGAACTCTTTCATTCTATTGAGCTTGTTGATTCGCTCTCCTAGGTTTGCTGGTTGGCCGTGTTGGCACCGGGGAAAGGCGTGTAGTACACTGCCATCACTCTTAGTCAGAACTGGGGATAAGTCAGTGATAGGCAGCTGACTTGACCAACTATGACCGACAAACGGACCCCTAGCGAAACGCAACCAGCGGCCGATGCGGGGAAGGGAAAGAAGCTCTACCAGAAGCCGGCATTCCGCTATGAGCGGGTGTTCGAGACCCAGGCCCTGGCGTGCGGCAAAATCGCCCCCACTCAAAGCACATGTCATCGCAGTTCCTCAAGAAAAACTTCCTGATGCTGGAAGACACCCCAAGCACGGCACGCCTGCGCTGGAGTGCGGCAGGTTCCGCATTGGTGGCGGACGCTTTGCGTGGAGGTGGTAGTCTGCGTCTGCGCGTTCACGGGGAAAGCATGCTGCCCACTCTTTGGCCGGGTGAGGTGGTCGAGATCGAAGGCTGCCCGCCGGAAGAGGTCCGTCCCGGAGAGATCGTGCTGGCGCGGCGTGACGGCCGGCTTTTTCTGCATCGCCTGGTGGCTCCTTGTGCGCCGAATGGCTTTCGGCTCCGCGGCGATTCCATGCCTGGCGCCGATCCTCCGTATCCTCCCGAAGCACTCCTGGGAAAGCTGGTGCGCAGAGTTCAATGCCCAGCCCCTAAAGGGGCATCTGACTTAGAAGAAGTTGCGGTATCGCTAAAGCGATACCCTGATACGAACCGGAACACGAACCGGAGTTTTTTCGCAGCCTTGGCACCTGTTCTGGGCCTGGGGTGTGGCGCGCATTGGTTTGGCGTGAAGTGGTCTCGCGCGGTGGGGATGCTGCTCTGTCATTGCGGGCTTGCACGCCGCCTTGCTCTGAAGCTGTATGGCCGCCAAGAAACATCGGTGCGCGAATTTCGAAACCCTGAGCCCGCCGCGGATTTAGGTTCCGCTGAGCCGGGAGTCTTGTGATCGCTGCGCCCCGAAAAGTCGCGTGCGTCGAGATCGGAGGAATTCCGATTGCCTTGTCCACCTGCGACGAAGGCTTCTTCGATCTGCTGCGCCAGCGCTATGATGGGTTCCTGAGTTCTTCGCGTCCCCAGTTTGAGCTGGAATTCGATCTCACCAGCACGGCACTGGCTTCCGACGGCGACGTTCGGGTCCGTCGCGAAGGCGACGAGTGGCTCCTGCAGCGCGGAGACTTCCACGCCCGCTGGGACCCGCGCAGTGGACGGGGCAGCGTACGCCAAGACGCCAACCCGTATTCCCTCGATTCGGTGCTGCGCATTGTGCACAGCCTGATTCTTGCCGAGCGCGGAGGATTCCTGCTGCACTCGGCCAGCGCGATTTGCGATGGCCGGGCGTATCTGTTTTCGGGCGTATCGGGCGCGGGCAAAACCACGATGACGCGGCTGGCGCCAGCGGCCATCACCCTGCTGACCGACGAAATTTCCTACGTACGTCCGAACCATGACCGCCCGAACGACGTTCGCCCGAGCAACGACCGTCCGAGCGGCCACGGGTACCATGCGTTCGGCACTCCTTTCTCCGGAGAACTGGCCAAGGCCGGTGAGAACTGCGCCGCCCCGGTCGCGGCTCTGTTTTTATTGGAGCAGGGCCCGGAGAACCGGGTCGATGAATTGCCCTCCGCGGATGCCGTCCGCAGGCTCATGCGCAATATCCTCTTCTTCGCCGAGGACAAGGGCCTGGTGGATAGGCTCTTCGTCACCGCTTGCGATTTCGTCGGCAGAGTTCCCATTCGCCGCCTGACGTTCTATCCTGATAGCAGGGTGTGGGACCTAGTTCGAGATTTCGACCGAAATTTCGACAGGAACTTCCAAAGGGTGCCTGAGCATGCCTGAGAATTGCATGTACATTGCGCGCAGCTCCGCCATTGCCGCGCGCGCACTGGCCGGTGAAATGATGGTCATGAACTCGGCCGATTCGACCTTCTTTACGCTGAACGAGGTCGCAACCGCCATCTTTCAATCGGCCGACGGCTGCACTCCTTTGCGGGAGATTGTCCGCGACCGCGTCTGCGAGCAATTCGACGTCGATCCCGAACAGGCTCAGGCCGATGCCGAGCAATTCGTCACCGAGCTTTCTGGCCACGGAATTCTTCTCGTTTCCAATCAACCTCTGGCCTCGGAGACGCCCCGATGAGCCTGATGAGTGAGGTGGGCCAGAAAGCCTTTGAATTGGGCGTGCCCCTCGCCGTGCACATGGACGTCACCTATCGCTGCAACGAGCGCTGCGTGCATTGTTATCTCGACCACGACGACCACGGTGAGATGACGACCGCCGAAATCAAGGATGGGCTCGATCAACTGGCCGAGGCGGGCGTTTTCTTTCTCACCTTCAGCGGCGGCGAGGTCTTTATGCGCCGCGACTTCTTTGAACTTGTCGAGCACGCCCGGCGTCTCATGTTCAACGTCAAGATCAAGACCAACGCGGTCATGATCCACGAAAGGGAAGCGAAGAGAATCCGCGAACTGGGCGTGGACACCATCCAGATCAGCGTCTACTCGCATCGGCCCGAAGTTCACGATGCCATCACCAAATTGCCGCACTCGTTCGAGCGGACCATCAAGTCCGTTCGCTTCTTACACGAACAAGGGCTCCGAGTCACCATCGCCAACGTGCTGATGACCGTGAATTCCGCCGATCATGCCGGAGTGCAAAAGCTGGCCGCCGAACTCGGCGTGCATTACACGCTCGATCCCACGATCACGCCGATGATGGATGGCGACATGTCCGTTCTGTCGCTGCGCATCCCGGGAGAAGAACTTCCTGAGATATTCCATAATCCTGCGCTGGTGGGCAGCCAGGAAGAGTTCTGCGCTCCTCCCAAGCCGCCCTCGAAAGAGGATCTTGAAGGTTACTCGTGCAGCGCGGGCCACTCCTTCTGTTACATTTCGCCCTACGGCGATGTGTTTCCCTGCGTGCAGTTCCCGCTCCCCACGGGAAATATCCGCCGGCAGAAATTCTTGGATATCTGGAACCTTTCCCCACAAATGAAAGAGGTTCGCTCCATCCAGGCCAGAGACCTGACCGTCTGTTCGTCGTGCTCGCACGTCGCCAGTTGCTCGCGTTGCCCCGGCTTGGCCTATATGGAAGGAAGTATGCGGGGACCCTCCACCGCGGATTGCGAGAAGTCGTTTTACCGGACAGGCGTGCCGACGGCGAACATGCTGCGGCAAGGGCTGGCGAAGCCGCGCGGCGCATCGGGCAACAGCGCACCGCTGATCCAGATTCGTCCGATCCAGATTCGGCCGATCGATGTTCCGGCTTGATTCCTACGGTGGAGCGACGCGCGCCTCGCCCGTCCCTGGGCAACTTGGCAGCCGGGCGTGAACGCCCGGTGCTCCACCTGCGAACATGGATGAGCGTTATGCTTTGCTCGCGGCAGCGGCGTTGTGGCTGCGCTTCAAGTCGACCACCGCTTCCGCGCTGGCCAACTGCTCCAGGATGCGCTGCAAGGCGGCGCGGACCTCGTGCGTCGCTTCCCTGAACTTGAGGGCCGAGCCAATGCCCATGTCCAGACGCACGACCTCGCATTCCAGGGAAACGTTGGTCTGTTCGTGCGAGAAGGTGAGTTTCAATTGCGATCCGGGCAACAACAGGCCGCTGGTTTCCACATAGCAACCGCCCAGGCTCAGGTTGGTAACGATACCCAGCATCGCCACTTCCTGGCCGTTTCCGGAAATTTCGGTGGTGAGCCGGCCGCGGACCCGCGGATACATACGGCGGTTCTTCTTCGTCGCCAGACTCTGTTTTTGCAGGTACATGCGCTTGTCGGCTTCCGAGAGCAGCTTTTCGGCATCCATCCCATCCTCGGGATACACGGACTTGCCAACGCTTAGCGATAAAATGTCCTCGTTACAGACTTCCTTTCCCGCCTGCCGGGCCAGGTCTCGCATTTGTTCCGCCTTGCGCGCGGCGGCGTCGGGCGTCAGTCCGGGAGCGATGACCACGAATTCGTCGCCGCCCATGCGCGCGACGTAATCGTACTCACGGCTGGTTTCCTTCAGGGAGTGCGCGAACAACTGCAGCACGCGGTTTCCTTCCAGGTGTCCGAAGCGGTCGTTGATCTGCTTGAAGCCGTCCATGTCGGCGACCATCACGGTGAGGGCCTTGTTGTCGCGTTTGCAGCGCGCCAGTTCGCGGTCGAGTTGCAAAAATAGCGAGCGCGCATTGGGAAGCCCTGTGAGGTAATCGGTAACCGCCGAATTCTCCGCCTGCTCGTACTTCATCGCGTTCTCGATGGCGAGCGCCATCCTGGAACTGACCGCCAGCAGAATTCGCAGGTGGTCGGAGCTAAAGAAATCCTTTTCCGCATGGTACAGCGCGACCACGCCGACCACGCCCTGCAAGCCCTCCAGCGGCACGGCCAGCGCTGAATTCAGCGTGCTGTATTTTGAAGTGTCGTTCAGATAACCGGGCTCAACCGACGGATTGCCATTCAGGATCGGCTTGAGGTTTTGCGCCACCCACCCCGACAGCCCCTGTCCGATGGGAATCCGCAGCGACGCGAACAACCGGAAGTTGTCGCCATTCACATATTCCGGCACCAGCTCATCGCCGTGACGCACGTAGATGGCAATCGCATCGTAGGAAATCGCGTGGCGCAGCTTCAGGGCAAATACCGAGAGCGTTTCTCCCAGACTGAGCGAAGCCCCCAGATCCTGGCTGAGTTCGAAAAGAGTCTGCGCTTCCTGGCGGGCCGCCGCAATCGAACCCAGAAAGCTGTGCTCCGACGTTTGCCGCTGTCCTTGCGCCTCGTAACCGGCTGCGGGCTTGACTTCCCGCTCCACCCCCGCCTCTTTGTCTTTGACTTCCGTCGGCGATATCTCCCCACTCAAACTGTCCGTGCGCGCGTGGACCAACCGCTCCAGTTCCACGTATCTTCGTTCCAGCACGCTGACCACTTGCGGATCAAACGATTTCCCCGATTCCTCCGACAGCCGTGCCATGGCTTCCTGCAAGGGCAGCGCCCGCCGATATTGCCGGTCCGAAGCGAGCGCATCCAGAAAATCCACTGCCGCCAGAATGCGGGCGCCAATCGGAATCTGGGTCCCGCGCAAGCCCAGCGGATAGCCCGTCCCGTCGAACTTTTCGTGATGCGCCCGCACGATGGGCACCACCGGGTAGGGAAAGCGCACCCGTTCCAGAATCTCCGCTCCCACCAGCGGATGAATCTTCATTTTCTCGAATTCTTCCGGCGTCAGGCGGCCCGGTTTCGAGATGATGTGCTCGGGAATCGCCAGCTTGCCGATGTCATGCAACAACGCTGCGGCCTGCAGCGCATCCATTCCCTCGCGGTCAATCTTGAGTTCCTTCGCTACCTCGACGGCGTAAACTCGAACTCTCTGCAAATGGTCGTGCGTGGTCTGGTCCTTGGCCTCGATAGCGAGCGCAAGGGCCTCGATCGTGCGCATGTGCAAGTCGGCGATCTCTTCCACGTGCCGCTTCTCGTCTTCCAGTTTGCCAAAGTAAAGACGGTAGGAACGGTAGATGAGGTACATCACCGGAAGGGTCAGCAACGACGTCTGCCAGTCGGTAAATCCATGCAGCCAGCTCATCATTCCGGCCACGCCCGCACCCACCAGGTAGTAGGGGAAGCTCCAGAAGTAGCAGTCGGACCAGATCTTTCGTAGCGACCGGCGCTCGGTCAGCGAGATGACCGACGCCAGCGGAACCGTGTTGGCCGCGAAGTAAACGCACGTCGCCAGAAACAGCAGTGTGGTGGGATTCCCCATCGGATAACGCGACAAGGAGCAGTGATAGACAACGAACGTCAGCGCGATGGCGAGGGCGGTCGAGCAGATGTTGAAGGCGACCTGAAGCGGGATCGGACGATCGCCCAGGCACTGCACCACGACTGCGGCGCAGCCCAGCACCATGGCTTCCGACAAGCTCAGTTCCAGCACCGCCAATAGCAGGAAGAGAAAGTTCACCGACATCGTCCCGGTAATGCCGGGCAGATTCACCTTGAGCCGTGAGGCGGCCAGCGCAATCACCAGATAACAGAGAAACTTGAGCGGATTCTCACTCCTCGCGTGCAAGACCGCATAGGTCAGCACGGTCGTCCCACAGAGCACGACCACGGCGACAAAGAAGCGAGGCGCCGCGCTCATTTCCTTCCACGATTGCGGACGAAGTTTCACTTCTGATGAACTCCTCCCCGGGGAAGCGGGGACTGCAGTTCCCAGGGGAAAATGAGGGAACACTTATTGATAGCAGGCACCGGACAGGCAGGAAAGCATTCGGGCATTTGGAGGTAAACTTCCGTAACGGGGAAGCAGTGACCAGTTGGCCCCTGTTTAGCCCCTCCGCGCCCCGAGAAACAAGCCTTAAGCTAAAGAAAATACAGGGCAAAGCACCGCCGCGGCGACCCTGGAACTTCCCCACCCGCCGCATCGTATAACCAGAAAAACCCACAGGTTTGACTTGCCAGAAGCCGTGGGCCTAACATGAATAACTCTCTCCCAGGAGTGTTTCCCGGAATGATCGGCCAGATGTTCTCGCACTACCGCGTTCTCTCCCAGTTGGGTGGCGGCGGGATGGGCGTGGTCTACGAAGCCGAAGACCTCAACCTGGGCCGCCGTGTCGCGCTTAAATTCCTGCCTCCGGAGACGGAAAAAGATCCGCTCGCGCTCGACCGTTTTCAGCGCGAAGCTCGTGCGGCCTCAGCGCTGAACCACCCCAATATCTGCACCATTTACGAGGTTGCCGAAGACAGCGGGCGCCACTTCATTGCCATGGAGTTGCTGGAAGGCGAAACCCTTAAGAACCGAATCCACAATCAGCCGATGGAGTTGGAGCAATTGCTCAATCTCGGCACCCAGATCGCCGACGCTCTCGACGCCGCCCATGCCAAGGGAATCATCCACCGCGACATCAAACCGGCCAACATTTTCGTGACCAGCCGCAACCAGGCCAAGATTCTCGATTTCGGATTGGCCAAGCGGACCGCCAAGCCTTCCGTTCTGTCCGCCGCCACCATCGGTTCCGCGGCGACCGTGGACGAGCCCTTCCTGACCAGCCCGGGATCGACCGTCGGCACCGTGGCCTACATGTCTCCGGAGCAGGCGCGGGGCAAGGATCTCGATGCCCGAACGGATCTGTTCTCGTTTGGCGCCGTGCTCTACGAGATGGCCACCGGTGCCCTGCCTTTCCGCGGAGACACGTCCGCCGTTATTTTCGACGCAATTCTGAATCGCCCCCCGGCGCCGCCGCTTCGCCTGAACCCCGACTTGCCTCCGCAGTTTGAAGAGATCTTGAACAAGCTGCTCGAAAAAGACCGCGATCTGCGCTACCAGAGCGCGGCCGAGGTGCGCTCCGACTTGAAGCGCCTCAAACGCGACTCCGAGTCGGGCACGATTTCGGCCGCAACTTCTTCCCGGTCGTCGGTTCGGGAACTCCGTCGCAAGTTGCCCGGCTGGCTGATCCCGGCTGTGATCGTCGCGCTGGTTGCCGCCGGCATTGGCCTCGTGTTTCTCAAGCGCGGCCACGCCCTCACTGAGAAAGATTCGATCCTGATTGCCGACTTCGTAAACACCACGGCCGACCCCGTCTTCGATGGCACGCTCAAGAAAGCGCTAGCCGTCGATCTTGGCCAATCCCCGTATTTGAACGTCTTCCCCGATCAGAAGATCCGCCAGACATTGCAGTTCATGGGCCGCAGCCCCGGCGACCGCATCACCAGCGACGTCGGTCGCGAAATCTGCCAGCGCGATGGCATCAAGGCCATGCTGAATGGCAGTATCGATAGCGTCGGCGGCCAATACGTCATCACTCTGGAAGCGACCAACGTGTCGTCCGGCGATTCGCTCGGACGCCAGCAGACTCAGGCGGAACGAAAAGAAGATGTGCTGAATGCGCTGCATGGCGCCGCCAGCAAACTGCGCAGTCAACTCGGCGAATCGCTGTCCATGGTGCAGAAATACGACATGTCCCTTTCCCAGGCCACCACGTCATCGCTCGACGCGCTGAAGGCGCTCAGCTTGGGTGACAGCAAGCACAACACGGGGGACGAACTGGCGGCGATTCCCAACTACCAGCACGCCATCGAGATCGATCCCAATTTCGCCATGGCCTACGCCCGTCTGGGCACGGTCTACAGCAACCTGGAGCAGACCGAACTGTCGGAACAAAACCGTCAGAAGGCCTTTGACCTTCGCGACCGAGCCAGTGAGCGCGAGAAGCTCTATATCATGTCGCACTTTTATGCCGACGGCGGGCAGCTCGACAAGGGTATCACCGCCTACGAACTCTATTGCCAGACCTACCCGCGCGATTCTATCCCCTTCAACAATTTGGCGGCGATCTATAACCAGCTTGGACAATTCGACAACGCGTTGCAGAACGCGAAGCGCGCCGTCGAGCTCGATCCCGACATGGTGAACGGCTATGACAATGTCGCCCAGGCTTACGCCGGACTGAACCGGTTCGAGGAGGCGCGCGCCACCATCAACGCCGCGCTCCAGCACAAGGCAGCGGCTACGGGCTTCCATATACAGTTGGCGTCGTTGGACTGGGCCGAGGGCAAAGACGTCGAAATGGAGAAGGAACTGCAAAGTGCCGCCACGACCCCCGAAGGAGAGTTGGCCGTTCTCTGGTTCCATGGTGGACTGGCCATGACGCGCGGCCAGATTCGCCAAGCCCGGGAATTCGCACGCAAAGCGGAAGATGCCTTCGATCGCGTGCACTTGCAAGGCCGAGCCAAAGTGGAAGCCCAGTTGGCTGGCTTCGAGGCTTTTGTTGGAAACAAAGCCGAAGCTGCCAGCGCGGCCAACGCGGCTCTGGGATCCTCCAAGACTTTAGACGTGCAATGGAATGCCGCCATCGCCTTTGCGCTTATCGGCCAGGGACAGAAGGCGCTCAGTATCGCTGACGAGATCCAGCGCACCCGCCCGAACGACACGATCGCGCAAAACGTTGCCGTTCCCGACATTCACGCCATCGCGTATCTATTCTCCGCCAATCCCGGCAAAGCCGACCCCGCCAAGGCCATTGACCTCGAAAACACCGCCGCCCTCTACGCCCGCGCCAGCACCGGCGTTCTCTTTGTCCGGGGCATGGCCTACTTGCAGGCCGGACGCTTCTCCGAAGCGCAGCAGGATCTCCAGAAGATCCTCGATATGAAAACGCATGGTCCCGACACCTTAGTGGTAGCCGCGCAACTCGAACTGGGCCGGCTGTACCAGAAGCAGGGCGACATCCCCAAGGCCCGCATCGCGTACCAGAATTTCCTCGCCGCCTGGAAAGACGCCGACCCCGACGTCCCGCTCCTCCACGAAGCCAAAGCCGAATACGCGAAGCTGCAGTAGGGACGCGCCCCCGTTAGATGTGGCGAGCAGCATGAACAGCGAAGAACAAAGGGCGCGTTGGGACCTGAAATACGAGCAAGGCCTGCCTTCGCTGACCGAACCGGATCCGTTCTTTATCGCAGCTTACGAAAAGTTTGTGATTGCATCATTCCCGAACGCAGGCGTGGCACTCGATGTAGCGGGTGGACTCGGAAGACACGCCCTATGGCTGGCTAGCAGGCGCTGGCAGGTCACTGTCGTCGACCTTTCCGATGTGGCAATTGGAAACCTGGCTCAGGCTGCGCTGGAACGCAATGTCAAACTCGAACTTCTTGTAGCAGACGCCTCCGAGTACAAATTTGAACCTGAGAGGTTTGACCTAATCGTGCTGTTCTATCATCTGGACCGCAATCTTTTCCCCAAGATAGTTTCTGCATTGAAACCGGGCGGTCTGCTCATCTCTAAAATGAGCTTGCGGTGGGACTCAGATCGTCGGCCAACGACCGTTGGCACCGGTCCGTTGGGCAGAGAGGAACTGCCATCTCTGGTTCCAGACTTGCACGTTCTATATCACCAGGAACGGCCGGTGCGTGATCGGGGAGTCGCCGAATTCGTAGGTAGGAAGTGAACTATCGACGCGAGTTCTTGCCCCCCGGTCGCGGCCGTGACCAGAGGTAAAGTGAGGGCGGCCGGCTTCTACCGTACCACCCTCACCTGGGGAAGGACATCCGTTAGAAGTGAAATCCAATCTGAGCCGTCAGGGCGCGCGGCGTCACATAGTGCGTCCCGCTGAAGGTTGAAAGGAAGTTATAGAGCGCCGTTTTGTTGGTCACGTTGATGGCGGTAAGCGTAAGGCTCCATTTGTAATGATCGCCTTTGAACAGATTGTCTTCGCCTATCGAAACATCAAACAGGTTGCGCGGCGCGATGCGCGGCGGATTGTGGTCGTCGTTCTCCGTGTTCGGCGCCGGTACGCTTATAAAAGTCGATCCAAACTGCGATGCCAAGCATTGGAACGGCAGAGCCACAGTTGGGGTGGCATGCTGAGATCCGCAGAAGAGCCCAGCCTGGAACTCTTGGTCTGCGGTTAGCGGGGTTCCGAACGCATCCGTCATGTTGATGGCCGGCTGCCCGCCTAGTGTTGCCGTCTGCGCGCAATTGCCACCGTAGCAGGGTGCCGCGCCAGCCACCAATCCGCTATCAAACCGCCAGTTGAAGCCCACCCATGGTCCGGTTTTCCAGGGCTGATATTGCAGGTGCGTCGTTTGGTTAAATTTTTCGTCGTGGTCGATGCGGAAGGGGAGTCCACTCTGCCCGACCGTAACCCCCAGACCGCTGGTTTGGGGTGGGAAGAAGCGGGCGGCCACGCTCGACATCACTACCAGCGCCGTGAATCCATGAAAGTCCGGCACGCTCACGCGAATTGCGTAACCCGGTATCTTGGAATTGTGCCATCCAATCGGAAAGAAGATTGGCGTGGCAGCCAGCGTGCTGAAATCGTACCCGGTATGCGTGTACTTCCAGATGTAATCCCCACTTATGACAGCATATCTCCCGAATGCTTGCTGCAGGCCAGCGTGAAACTCGTTGCGATAGCCCGGTGTATTGGGCGCTGGCACGCAAGGGATAAGGTCCGCAATAACAGGGAAATTGCATCCCTCGCTGGCCAGGACAAGATTCTCATTGAACGGACTCTCCAGCGTTCGAGCATAGGAAGCGCGCAGCACCGTATTGGTCCGCTTAATGTTGTAGGCGACTCCGAGACGTGGCTCCGCTTGACGCGCAATCACCAAGCCGTTGTACAAATCGCCGCGAATTCCCAGGTTGACAGACCAGTTTCCCATGGAGATCGAATCCTGCAGGTAAAGGGCAAGTTCTTTCACGTCCGTGTGGCCGCGAAATGGAAACGAGGTGCTTGCCGAGCCCGCACAGAGATCATTGGACGAGGGAGTTGACCGGGTCAAGTCATAGCACCCCAGCAAGGGAATGAAGGGGGCGGTCGCAAGCGGGTTCGCAATTGTATTGGGCTGCAAGCCCGCCGGTTGGCATTGCGTTGGATCGTTGAGCCCAGCGTATCCAACCCACACCGGAGCGCCACTTGCATCCAGGCAGGGGGCGTTCAGTGTCGGATCCACGATTCCCAGATTGAAATTCTCGGTGAGAAACGTTTGTTGATACGTTGCCCCCAACTTAATGTTGTTGATGCCCTTCACGTAGGACACCTCGGAGCGGAGCCCGGTGTTGGCCAGCGTCCGATATTGTGAGATGGTCTCCTGCTGCAAATTGGAGGGACCAAGATCCGCGAATGGGTTGTTGCTGGGATAGTAATTGAAGGCGTCCCGCCGCACCCAGCCCCCGAGACTAAACACGGTGGTCGGACTGACCACTCGCGTCCAGGTGGGCGCGATGTTGAAGGACTTAATTAGCGCGCGCTGGTCGGTGGGTCCGACGACATTGCCGTTCGGATCGAGACCCCCATTGGCAACCACCACTCCATTCCACAGCGTAGAGTCCTGGCCGTCAAAACTGTTGGGTGTCTGAAACCAGGACCGCGAAAAGCCCAGATTCAGGCGAATCGAGTCCGCAGTTGAGAGTTGGTAGTCCACGCGGTCGAATAAGTTCTCTTCGTTGCCCTTGTCGTGCACCACGCGGAACTCCGGCGGATCGAGGAATCGGCCGCTATTCAGCCCGTTCGCAGAAATGAAGTTTCCCCACTTCTGACCTCCGTAGGCCAGATCAACACCCACATTGGACGAACCAAACGAGCCGTAGGACGCGTTCACGCTGCCATGCGGTGTGGTGACGCCCTGGCCCGAGCGCGTCGTCGCTACGATCACCAGGCTTGTCTTGCCGCCGTATTCAGCCGGTGGCGCACCAGGAATGACTTCCAATGACTGGATCGAATCGAGCGGAATCTGGTTGGAAAAAATCTTGCTTTGCTGATCGGTAATCGGCTGGTCGTCCACACTAAAGGAGTTCGACGCGTGATCTCCCAGTCCATGAAACAGGCCGTTCGAATCGGCAGCCACTCCCGGTGACGCTTGCGTGACCAGCGCACTCATGGACGAGGACTGGCTTTCCAGGGGGATCTTGTCGAACAATCCCCGATCCACGTCGGTGTGTCCGATCGGATCGTTCTCCACCAAATCCGCCCCAGCCTCGACCGTGACCGTGTCGGTGCTCCTGGCCACCGCCAAACTGACTTTCACATTCACGCCCAAAGCCGACCGAATCTCCACATCCTGGGCTGTTTGAGCGAAGCCCGTGGCCGTCACTGTCATGTGATACGGATTAAACGGTACGTTCGGGAAGCTGAACCTCCCCTGGCTGTCCGTGGTAGTCGTCCGGTCAAATCCGCTGACCGCATTGTGAATCTCGACTCTTGCATTCGCCACCACCGCGCCCGAAGGATCCGCTACTGTGCCGCTGATCGAACTTCCGCCCGACTGCGCAATAGCAGCCCCAACACTCAACACCACCGCAACAGCCACCATGGCCGCCGCCAGCCAGCTCTTATGAAATAGATGCATGATTCCTCCAATCATGGCCGTGAAGCGAAGTCCGATCGCATTACGAAAAAAGAAGATCGAAGATCGCGGTCTTTTTGGGAATACCTACTGGATTGGGCGCGGAATCAGCGCGCAGGTGGAGGACGAATGAACTGGGTGGTGACGGGACGGAAGATCGGGGAAACCTCTGCCGCCGGACTCGCCAGAGCTGTCGTGACCAGAACCGGCGCTGACGCAACCGGAGCGGTATTAACTCCGACGTGGGCCGTCGCGCAAATCGAGCAGGCGTGGTGGGATGTGGCCGAGTTCTCGGAATGCGAGTGGGTCGCCTGCACGAAGCCCATCACGCACACCAAGGCGATCGAGAGCACGCCCACCGCTCTGAGGAATCCGCCCTGGTTTACATGCCGCTTCAGCATTTGATGATTCGGACCTAGTTCCCTTTAGACGATTCTATCGTTAGATGGTCATCTGCGGATAGCGACGCACAAAAAAACGGCCCCCAACACACCCGGTAGAACATGCACTTCTGGCTCGCAGTCCGGTCTGGATTGAAGCAAACCCTTCTCCCAAGCTGGGGCGGGAACCAACAGAAGCACTATTACGGGCACGGGCATTCTCCGACAATCGTGAGAATAGGAGTCGAGGTCATAGCCGACACTTGTTCGTTGCAGCGCCACCTGCGTCTTAATTTGATCTTTGCCGGTTAACCCTCGCTTGCTCCATGCGGGCGCCGCGAAGTCAGACCCAGGAGAAGTACTATGTCGGGACAAGTCATTCTGTATTTTGACGACCAGGCGGACGCCCTCCGTTTCGCCCTAGCCGCAGGCTCCGTGATGGCCGGAGACGGCAGTCGTGCCCCCGAGGATTTGCTTCAGGAAACTGCGCGAGTCACGCGCATACGCCTGGATGCCGCCAACAAAGAAAAGGGCAGACACCCAAGCCTCCCGAACGCGCCGCCTAATTAGCACGCTGCTGAAGAAGTGCGGCCTCGTATCCGGGTCAAGACTGTAAAGTATGTCTCCCTCTGGACATCCTCTAAAGATTAGACGCCCCCGCTAGGGTTGGGCGTTGAACCCCGTTCCCGACGGTGGAATAGGCGAAAATGTGGTAGACCTGTAATCCCATCGCGAGGACTGCTCTATGTCAACCCAACCTGCCAGCGTGGTCTGCCAGATTCAAGACCGTGTAGCCAGGATCACCCTGAACCGGCCGCCTTTGAACATTCTCGATATCCCGATGATCGCAGAGTTGCATGAGGCGCTGGCACGAGTGCAGTCGGCGAGCGGTGCCAACGTTCTCGTCATTGCCCACCTGGGGAAATCGTTCTCCGCCGGAGTCTCCATCCAGGACCACGCTCCCGAGCAGGTCGGGGAAATGCTGGAGAAATTTCATGGCATGATCGGTCTGCTCCATTCGCTGGACATACCCAGCATCGCGCTGGTCGACGGAATGGCGCTCGGCGGCGGTTGTGAACTCGCCGTGGCTTGCGATATGGTCCTGGCCTCGGATCGGGCCGTCTTTGGCCAACCCGAGATCAAAGTCGGCGTCTTCCCTCCCGTAGCGGCGGCGCTTTTTCCATCTCGGGTCGGCGGCAACCGCGCGCTCGAACTGCTCTTGACCGGAGAATCCGTCGATGCTGCCGAAGCCCACCGCATCGGTCTAATCAACCAGGTATTTCCCGCCGCGACCTTTGGCGAGATGACTGGCGAATTCATTCGCAAGCTCACCTCCCTGAGCGGCTCAACCCTAAGGCTGACCAAGAGAGCCGTGAATCGCGCCCTCGATAGAAGCCTCTCCGAGGGTATTGCGGACGTTGAACAGCTCTACCTGGGTGAATTGATGAGAACCGAAGATGCAACCGAAGGGCTCAACGCCTTTTTGGAAAAGCGCAAGCCTGTCTGGAAGAATAAGTAGCTAGGAAAACGAAAAGCTTGTGGCAGCCGGACCTGTAAGCCGAATTCTCCGGGTCACGTTGCAGCCACGGAAGTTATTGAAGCGAAAAGCTGGCAGAGTGTCAAGAATGTCAAGATCGTCAGCGTCGGCAGGATTTGCGTCTCACCGGCGTCACAATCAGCGGGTGCCTTCATAACCTGCGAGGGCAGACCGGGATGAGAACGCAAGAACGTGGGAAGGTTTACAAGTTGTTGATCGTTACGACCCCGGTCAGTTCGACGGAACGTGGGAAGGCATCTGCAAACCCAAAAAACGGGCTAAACAACAGCTTGGCCCCGGCCATTTGCCCCGAAATCCGCTACTTTGACGCTGAACGTCGCTAAAGGGGTTTTACCGGAATGGGGGTACCAAACCCCTAGGACACCCCGCGCACCCCGCCAGACCCCCGCGAAATGACGCTGCTTCGGTCTTTTTGACTGGATGTTGGTGTCGTTTTGCATCCGGAGGGGGGTAACGGGAACTGCCGGGACAAAGGCGTTGAATCACGAGTACCTGCGGGGTGAAGATGAAATCGTGAGATCGTGATGAGTAGAACACCGCGGCATGGACTTAAGTCGTTCATGCTCAGCCGCTGAGTATGTTATAATAGGTGCTGTGATCGACAAGAATCTGTCAGAATATTTCTCCGCACTGGGCCGCAAGTCGGTCAAAGCCAGACTGCAACAGTTGACCAAGAAAGAACGGCAAGAGATCGCACGGAATGCGGCGAAAGTGCGATGGGCAAAAGCGAAGAAACGGAAGAAGGGGAAGAGGACGACTGGGAGGAAACGGTGAGCGACAGGAAACGGGCTGGTATTTATGTCCGGGTCTCGACCACGGAGCAGGACACCGGTTTGCAGGAAACGGAGTTGAGGGAATACTGCGAACGGCGCGGTTGGGAATCGATCCTGTACCGAGACCGAGGCCAGAGTGGAGCGAAGCAGGATCGTCCGGCATTGAACTCTCTCCTGAGAGAATTGCGTCAGCGGAGGGTCGATGTGATTCTGGTGTGGAGTTTGGATCGGCTGGCAAGATCGCTGAAGCAGTTGCTGAACATTGCCGAAGAATGCAAATCGCTCGGAGTTGATCTTGTTTCCTTGCGGCAAAACATCGACACGACGTTGCCAGCGGGCCGGTTAATGTTTCAAGTTTTGGGAGCGATCGGAGAATTCGAGCGTGAACTTCTGAGGGAACGTGTGAAAGCCGGGATGGCACAGGCACGGCGTGCAGGAAAAAGAATCGGTCGACCAGCACTGCGACACTTCAGCCCCGGCGAACGGGAACGGGTACGGTCACTGCGAATGGAAGGTGCCAGCGTTCGGAAACTGGCGAAAGATTTCGCAACGACTCAGTGGATGATCGCGAAACTTCTCGGATCATCGGAAGTGGTAGAAAGTGCGGCAGCATGAAGAAACCGAAAACGAAAGCGACGAAATCATTGATGGATACAATGCAAGAACTCGGCCAGAAGTACGGGATCAAAGTGACGGACATGTCGGAGCGTGGAGTACGAGCAATCGGATTCCTCGGCGGAGTCCGAAGGCAGGATCAGGAGTCACGTGCAAGCAGCGACTCTCCGGCTGCCCGGGGCGTTGAACCGGGTCAATGAGTGTAATCGGGATTTTGCAACAAGAACGGCTGGCCTTGCGCCGTAACCGACGACCGCACATCAAGATGTGCGCCTTCTCACTGACAGAACGCACCCGTTTATGTTGGCATCGAGGTGTCCCGCCTCTCCGAAGAGCAGTTCCCGCCCGTTGAGACGCAGCACCCCCTGAGGCGAAATCGAATCAGCCCTGAGGGACAGGCCCACACGCCTAGAGGGTCTGGGCGAGGAGGGTTCGTCATGTGGAACTTTCTGGTAGCGATTTTGATTTCAAGCTCGCTGTGCGCAGCGCAAGTGCGCGGGGAAGCGACGCTATATCTCAGCCGCGCAAGCCAGGGACAACAGCAGGGGAAGTACGAATGCGACAAAGACCTCTACCAGGCGCTGGAAACGGAGATGGCCAATAATAAAGTGCCCCTGACCTTGGTGAGCAACGAAGCTGATGCGGCTTACAACCTCAAATGCGTTGCGCCGGATGACATCGCCAGTGAAATAAGGTCTGTCTTTAGCCATCAGGCTTTCAAGCTGACGAGGGCAGTTTCGGTGCGCGACAACAAGACGAAGCAGGTGGTTTGGACTTGGACCTGCACCGCTAAAATGGCCGTCGGCAGCGATCGGGACCTTGCGCAATGCCTAGCGAAGCACCTCAAGGATGCGCCCGATGGACAGGGCGAAGCCATTCAGGCCGAGTATGGGGATCGCGGGACTCCGCTGCACATAGCTGCCCTTGCCGGGGAACTCGACGTTGTGGAGTATCTCGTTGGCCGCGGAGCGAACGTTAATTCTTATGATTCTCTGCACATCACTTCCCTCCACAGGGCCGCCGAAGGCGGCTTTATCGACGTCGCCCAGTTTCTCGTATCTCATGGTGCCGACGTCAACGCTCGGGACAAAGGCGGGGTGACGCCGCTGCACGTTGTTGGTGGAGAGGGACGTCTTGCCGTCGCGAAATTTCTTGTGGAACACGGGGCCGACGTCAACGCCCGCATCAAGGATGGGTCTACGCCACTGCACGTCGCCGCTAACGAAGGACACCTGGATCTGGTCGAGTTACTCGTCGCTCATGATGCACAGGTCAATGCGCGCGGCGAAGGTGGACAAACGCCCTTGCACGTAGCGGCAGTACGCGACCACCCTCAGGTCGTACACTTTCTCGCTGCGCACGGCGCGGACCTCGATGCACAGAACGACAAGGGTTGCACGGCATTGTTCCTGGGCGCGGCGATGGGGCGGCAGGAGGTGGTTGCATCGCTGGTAGCCGCAGGAGCAAAGGTCAACCTAGTGGATCGCGGGGGAGATACCCCGTTGCACTATGCCTCCGGCAAAGGCTATCAGGGAATCGTCGAAATTCTCGTTGAACACGGTGCGGATCTCACTGTTCGTAACAAGAAGGGTAATACAGCCTTGAAAATGGCCGCCCTGAATAAGCAGCCCGGTGTAGCCGACTTTCTCAGGGGTCACGGAGCCAGCGAGTAGGACGGAGAGGGCCGAATTGCGGAACAACGGAACCTTAACGTTGTTTCAGATGTAGTGCGGACGGCGTCCTGACGGGCCCGCTAGAGGAGAGTGCTTCAGTGCTCAGGACCGATTGAGAGGTCTGAATTATGTCGAAGTTCCGTCCGACTCAAATGGTCGCCATGCTTATTGCCAGTCTCGCCCTGGGAAGCCTCGCTTCTTGCGGGGCGGGCGGCAACGGAGGAAACGGCGTAATCCCGCCATTCAACAGTTACTATTCCGTGGCCGTGGCCGACCTGAACGGTGATGGAAAGCTCGATATTGTCACGTGTTATTCGAAGATATCAGGCCCGCCACCGCACCCGGGCGTGGTCGCAATCTTTTTTCAGGATTCTGCCAATCCCGGGAATTTTCTCCCCCCTGTGAACTACGACGTCGGAAACGATCCGGTCGCGCTCGCGATTGGCGATTTGAATGGTGACGGTAGTCTAGACATTGTTACTGCCAATACAATCATGAACGTAGATGGCACAGGATCAAGCAGCGTCTCGGTTCTGCTGCAGGATGCCGGTAATCCGGGACGTTTTCTTTCTGCGGTGAACTATCCAACAGGCTTTTCGCCCGTGGGTGTAGCCATTGGGGATTTAGACGGTGACGGAAGGCCCGACTTGGCTGTCGCGGATACAACCGGCATTTCACTTCTCATGCAAAATCCCGCTGCACCGGGAACATTCTTGGCGGCCACCACAATTAGTGTTGGAAACGGGGGAACATCGGCGGTTGCGATTGCGGACTTGAATGGAGACGGCAAGGCTGATCTGGTAGCTACGGCCTCCGGTGTCAGCGTTTACCTGCAGGACCCGCATTCCCCAGGACATTTTCTCAGCCCGGCAAGTTATGCGGTAGGTGCCCAGCCTATTTTCATAGCAGTCCAGGATCTCGACGGGGACAGCCGCCCGGATCTCGCCATCGCGAATCTTGGAACCCCTGAGGACGGCTCGACCGCCAGTCTTTCGGTACTTCTTCAGAGTCCTTCAGGCGCCGGAGCATTTCTCCCAGCCACAAATTACACCACGGGTATCCGCTCCTACTCCGTGGTCGCTGCCGACTTGAACGGGGATGGCAAGGCCGACATTGTTGTTGCAAACGGCGGCGAACTGAGCGGAAGCAGTGTCTCGGTGATCCTTCAGGATCCTCTCTCGCCCGGAACCTTTAAGCCTGCAAAGAACTATGCGGGAAGCGGCGTGATCACTTGTGTGGCCGTAGGTGACATGAATGGTGACAACAAGCCGGACTTGGTGATAGTGGACAGCGGAATTGTGATTCGGCTGCAGGACCCTGCCAAACCGGGCCAGTTCTTACCACCAGTTGTCATTGCCTCTCAATAGCTTGGCCCCGCTGTCACGAGCGGCATAAACAGTAGGGCCGACGTAACTGGCGCAACCAGGCGATTTCACTCAGAACCCCTACCGGGGCCGGGTTGTGAGTGTAATCGGGAGTGGGTGTTGAAAAAGGAACCAAACCAGTAATTCCTGTGAATCTCAGCGTCTACGGCGAACGAAAAGTCAATAACTTACGATCGAATTTCGCCGTTGAAATTTCCTAAAAAGAGTTTTTCAACAGCCACGGGATATTACGTCAACAATCGCCAATGTAAGCACACTGCCGGTTTCCGGACGGGGAGAAGTGCTGAAACAACTCAACGTGCAACAAAAGCACGAGATCTCAGCTTTGCACATTTGGGGCAGTGGCACTCATATTTCGCATCCCTTGGATGTGTCGTATGGCCGCATTTGTTGCATATGTATCTGCCGTCCACATGGGCAACCATCGGTCGGAACTCAGGGCCGAATATGCAATAAGGGCAACGCACTATTCCTTTCATCTCCGTGTCCTCCTTTGAGGTCTGTTTGGCGTGCAGACCGCACTCATTCTCAAGGCTCTCGAAGCGGCGCGGGGACTGTTCACACATGTCTACCTGGTGCGCCCAGTCGGGTTAATAGTGTAGAAGTCTGTATTGAGTAGCTTTTTACGCTGGTCTCTCAGTGGACGTAAATGGCCCGATTGCGTCAGCGGGGGAGCACAATTTGGGTATGACCTCCTGCTCCAGCTCGGTGGGAAACCAATTGGTGTCGAGAACAGGCGATAGCGCTCAAAACCCCCTTGCCGGGTCAATGAGTGCTATCGGGATGTTTCGCCAATCTCCGCGGCTATTTGGTATGTCCTGTCTTCAGCACTCGACCATCCCTTTGTCGGATGTCGGCCATTGCGACTCCTCCGACGCAGCGGCCCGTAATCACATTGCCATGCTCATCGTTGCAGTAGAGCGTTCCTCCGACATGCCAAATGCCGTCACGCAAGATAGCCTTGAACGGTCGCTCTGACTCGATTTTCTTCTCACCGTATACCTTTGCCAGCGCTTTTTCAGCAATCTTCACCGCAGTCGCCTCGTCAGGAACGGCGACGGGGGGTGGATTATTTGTTTGTTGTGCCAAGACGCCCACTGCAATCGCTATCAAGAAGATGGTTAGGCACGCACGCTGTTTCATACGTGGAACTCTACATCAGATCACGGTCATGTGCGGCATGATGGATGTAACCAGGCGTTCACACTCAGAACCGTGGTTGCTGGTGAAATGGGGATTTATCGTCAACAATCTATTTCGAACTTCTGACAAAACCCGATTCGCAGTGTTATCTACCGACTCGGGAAGTGCCACCCTGTGTCCGTCATTCCTGGAAACCCGCCGTTACCGCCGTTACCCGACACCAGGCGCTATTTGGACTATCATACTGCCGAACCCTACAACGGCCCCGTATGCTCAAGCCGCGACTCCTACTCTCGGTAACGAACGACAACAACGATTTCCAAATCGAACAGGTGAAGGGCGCTCGCCAGGCGGCCGCCCGGTTGGGAGCGGATCTCGACATCGTCTACGCGCAGGATGACGGCATCATCCAGAGTCAGCAACTGCTCAACCGCATCCAGTCCGCGGCCGAAACCCGTCCCAACGTGATCATCTTTGAGCCGGCTGGATCCACTACTCTTCCTCAGGTGGCACGCGCCGCAGCCGCCGAAGGCATCGGTTGGGTCGTTCTCAGCCGCGATGCGGAGTACATCGTGGAATTGCGGTCGGCCTTTCACATTCCCGCCTTCGTGGTCACCGCCGACCACGAGGAAATCGGACGCATCCAGGGACGTCAACTCGCCGCCCTGTTGCCGCGCGGAGGAATCGTTCTCGTGATTCAAGGCCCTAGTCGGAGCAAGGCAGCCAGCCTCCGGCATGCCGGCTTGTTGGCGACGAAACCCGAGAATATTCAGCTGCGCGCGGTGAAGGCGCACTGGACCGAGGCTAGCGCGCAAAAAGTCGTTTGCTCCTGGCTTGCTCTCTCTACATCGCGTGGAACCGACCTCGCGGCGGTTTGCGCCCAGGATGATTCCATGGCGATGGGCGCGCGCAAGGCATTCGAGCAGTCCGGCCACGAACTCCGCCAGTCCTGGCTGCAGATTCCTTTTCTCGGCTGCGACGGTATGCCCGAAACTGGTCAGGAATGGGTTCGCCGCGGTCTGTTGACAGCCACCGTTCTCAGCCCGCCTACGGCTCCTGTGGCCATCGACCTGATCGCACGTTTTCTGCATCACGGGAGTATGCCCCCGCCACGCACTCTGACCGAAACCAAATCGATCCCCGATATCGAAACGCTCGGCAGCAAGGCACGGGCGGCCAATGGCATGTTCTAAACCTGCCGACGGTTTTGCCAGCGCCTCCCAATCCCTAGATGCGGTCGGTGCCAGGCCCGCGGATGTCGATGGCGTGAGATTCGGGGGACCCGCAGAGCTCGACTTATTTCCCGGACCCTTGAGCCAGCCGGGAGCGGCCGTCGTCAACTGAAGCGGGTCTGATGGAAAAGGCATCATGCTCACAGTCGGTTGATGAGTGATATCGGGATTTTCGCCAACTACCGGGGGAATGGTCAAGACCTGTGGATTGGAGTGCTACGATGAGGTGGCAAGATCAGTTGCAGGAAGAGGACGCAGTTGTCGGAGCGATCAGGAACCCTCGCTGAGGATCCGTTCAGGGGTCGGCACCCAACCAGTCACGAACGGCTGACGGGACTGCCCTGGGACGCGTCGTACCGCGACGGCCCTGCGCCTTGGGATATTGGCCGGCCTCAGCCAGCAATAGTGCGTTTGGCATCCGAAGGCGGATTCGTCGGAGCGGTGCTCGATGCTGGCTGCGGGACCGGCGAGAACGCGCTTCACGTCGCCTCGCTGGGATTGTCGGCTCTGGGCGTTGACGTGGCTGAGACCGCACTGGCGATCGCCCGAGAGAAGGCCGACAACCGTGGAATCGAGGTTGAGTTCGCTGCGGCTGACGCGTTCCAGCTGGAGCGTTTGGGGCGCAGGTTTGAGACGGTGCTGGACTGCGGACTGTTCCACACCTTCGACCGCGACGAGCGAGCAGGATACGTGGCCAGTCTGGCGTCGGTGACCGAACACGATGGAACCCTGTATGTGTTGTGCTTCAGTGACGATGGCCCCGATACTGGCCCGCACCCCATCAGTCAGGAAGAGCTGAGAGCGGCGTTCAACCCCAGCACTGGATGGAATGTTGCCGCCATCGAAGCGGAGCGGATTCAGACAAGATTCCACGACGATGGCGCACCGGCCTGGTTCGCAACAATCAAACGGATCTAGACTGCGGAACTGGTCGGCCCCGGTGACGACGTTGGTGCTGAATTTGTATTGCGTAGCGCGAGGAGCAGAGTGGCCGCGCCGCCGGCGCTCCTGTTTGAGTGTAATCGCGATTTTACGACAACAATGCGAAGCCAATCCAAGCAAGGGCTTTAGAGGCTCGCGCCTTGAGAGAATTACATTTTTTTCTTCCCGCGTGAAGGGGATTGGCGGGCGTTCTCGTTCTATTTATAAGGTGGAAGCCAACTTGGATTGGATTCACAAGCCACGCCTCGGCGATGTGCTTGCGTCCAAGTTGGTGCCGATTCATGGCAAGTTGGGGGTCTAGATTAGGCAACCATCCTGCCTCTGGCTCTAGGTGTGCACGCTTTGGAGCAAGGGTATCTACAGGGAGCACTTGCGGCGGGTGCTTGGCCATCCCAAACGGGGCCCGGGCCGGATGGAACAGCGGTTAACCCTTGAAGAGTTTTATCAACAACTCCAGCTTTCGGAAGTAAGTCATTGATTACGGGCGAATGATCCAAGCGTGCTACCACTTCTCCGTGCCGAAGGTGGCTTGAACTTGAGACGTTGGACCTGCTACCTGTTGTCCCTCCTGAGAATCCACAGCCTAGACTGTGAACATTGTAATGCTCGCGAAACGGGCGGGAATGAGATGCAAAAGCGGCTGGAAGAGTTGAGTTGGCGGACGAAGCCGCGTTCGCTCAAGAATGACGACCATGGAGAGGTGGTGGAGGAGCCCGATTCTAAGCTGCCGAAGTTGTAGCAAGTCCGCCGGGGGGACACCGACGGAGAGAGCTTTCTCTGTCTCCGACCTGGTCAGAAAGATCAAACAGGGCCGCATTTTCCGGGAGCGTCTCGCTAAGCTCAGAGTTCAAGAGCAGCAGGCGCATCTGGAGCGGGTACGTGCTTATTGGAACGTCGGCGCTGATGATGAAGCGCATGAGCGAGCGCTGCAGACCCTTCTCGCGAGCTATTATCCAGAGGGATATTTCGCTGAGCCCGATCACGACCAGCACGATCAGCAAGTCGCAGCCTGAGCCGACGCACGTTGACCGATTCCCAGACCCACGGGAACATGCCATCGCCATTCTGCTGGCGCTCGACGGCGACTACGCGGTGGCGCTGAAGTGGATGGATATGTACGCGGACGAGTACGGTTACGATTACGCGCTCAGGCTGATTACGTTTTTGAAACCGCAAGGCCGCTGCTGAACAGTGCGGGAAACGGACACGGACTCCCGCCTGCTCCCAAAATTCGGACACCAACTGCTGGAAAACTGATGAAATGCCGCCTCGAAGAGTCGTCAGGCTTCCACGATTCCGGCCCTGGCTGGTAACTGGCACCCGAGTGGACGTTCGTAATTTGAAAGTACGTTCCCCCTGTGGTCAAATCAGTTTGCCCGCCACTTCACTAGGCAACTTCGGCCTTCCACGGACCGAAGTACCCCTCTGAAAGAAACCAACCCTGGCCGAACTGGAGATGTGGAAACAGTGATGTCTCGGCTGAAAGCAACAATTCTCTGCATTGACGACCACTGGAATGGGCTCATCGGCCGCAAGATATTCCTCGAAAGCAACGGCTATGAAGTCCTGGAGGCGACCGGCGGGGACGAAGGGCTGAAGTTGTTCCTCTCGCATTCTGTGGACGCGGTGGTGCTCGACTACCAGATGCCCGGGATGAACGGCGATGTGGTTGCCGCGAAGATGAAGCGCGTAAAGTCCCATGTCCCGATCATGCTGTTATCCGCCTACGGGCCATTGCCGAAGAGGAAACTGGAGGCGGTGGACACCTTCCTCTCGAAATCCCAGCCGCCAAAGATTCTCTTGTCCACGCTTCAGGATCTGCTTAACCGTCGGCCCAGACCGTTCTTTAGCCGTTGGTTCGATACGTGGAGAAGTCGCAATGAAGGGGTGAGGCAATGAGCTTGTTGAAGCGGTTTTTCGGACGAGGTTGCTCGCATCGGTTCACCTGGCCACGCATGGATGCCGATGGCCGTCATTATCAGATATGCCCGCTTTGTGGAACTGCTTACGAATATGACTGGAGAATGATGCGACGGACTGATCGGTTGCTGGTGACGAACGGGCAACACCCTCTCGCCTTGGCGCGGACTCGATTGCCGGGAACTGTCAATTGACGAAAACAGGCGTTTACACTCAGAACCCGTCGATGAGTGCACCGGTGATTTTCGCCAGTTGCACTTTTACGGCTGCGAGGCAGAGCATCTCCACAGGTGAGGAATAACGGATTGACATCGGGTTCGCGACGAATTCCAGTTTCGTTCATCCAACTCTCCAGTGCTGTTTGTTGGTCCAACTTAAAAAGGAGATGAATTATGAAAGCAATTGTTGTCCACCAATATGGCGGTCCCGAAGTACTGAAGTTCGAGGAGTACCCTGATCCGGTGCCGGGTGCGGGCGAGGTGTTGGTGCGAGTCGCCGCCACCAGTGTGAATCCGATCGACTACAAGCGACGTGCTGGATTAACGAAAGATTTTTATCCCATCAAATTCCCAGGACTTGTGGGAGTGGACGTCGCGGGGGCCGTCGTCAAGATTGGGCCCGGAGTGGAAGGCTTTTCTGTCGGCGAGCATGTGTTCGCAATGGCAGCCGACACCTATGCTGAACTTTGCGTCGTGAAAGCAGCGAGCCTGGCGAAGATCCCCAAAGGGCTCGATTTGATCCAGGCGGCGGCGCTGCCGCTCGTGACGACGACGGGCAACGAACTAATCTTTGCTACAGGAATCAAAGCTGGCCAGACCGTGCTCGTCGCAGGTGCTGCAGGAAGTGTCGGGCGTTCGGCGGTATTCACTGCGAAGCAACGGGGAGCAGTCGTGATTGCAGGGGTGCTGAAGAGCCAGATGGATGAAGCGAAGACCATCGGCGCAGATCAGTTGGTCGCAACCGATGACGACAATGTGGACTGGACCCCTCGGCTGAGACAATCCGTTAAGCTACATTTCGCCGTTCGCTGACGAAGCGTTGTCGGGTGCGGTTGATGATTGGCAGTATAGCTCCGGCTGGTGAAGCGGAAGCGGGCTCTGCTGGAGAGCAACCTGCCAGGAATAACCAGCCGGAGACTCATCCACGGCGATGAGCGGGGGCACGGTCGCGAGATCGTGCCCTCATCGCATGGATAGATTTCCCCATACCTCAGAAAACTCATACGACCTCCTGCGCCGCGACCACCGCCAGCACAGGCGACGGCTGTCGGCGTTCGAACTCGGCGGGCGGACAATAGCCGAGAGACGAGTGCAGGCGTTTTTGGTTGTAGACCTCTTCCAGAAACTCGCCGATGCGAGCCCGCGCTTCGGTCAGGTTGCGATACTCGCTGCGATAGACTTCTTCGCACTTCAGCGTTTTCATGAACGACTCACAGGTCGCGTTGTCCCAGGGATTGCCGCGGCGCGACATGCTGATCTGCACTTCGTGCGTCTCCAACAAAGCGACGTAGTCGTGGCTGGCATACTGCACGCCCTGGTCGGAATGGTGCACCAATCCGGACGCGGGCCGACGCCGTTCCAGCGCCATCTCCAACGCCGCCACGGCCAAGCGGGCTTCCAGCGTGGCCTCCAGCGCCCAGCCGATCGCCCGCCGCGAAAACGCGTCCAGCACCACCGCCAAGTACACGAACTCTTCCAGCAGCCGGATGTACGTGATATCGGCCCGCCAGAGCTGGTTGATTCCGCTCACCACCAGCGCCGCCGCCAGGTTCGGATACACTTTCAACCCGTGAGCCGAGTCGGTCGTCGCCACAAACTTACGCTTCCGCAAACAGAGCAGGTTGTCTTCCCGCATCAGCCGCTGCACCCGTTTGCGGTTGACGGACAGGCCGCCACGGCGCAACTCCGCCGTGATCCGACGGCTGCCGTACGTCGGCCACTCCAGCGCCACGCGCTGCACCTGATCCCGCAGTTCCACGGACGCGGATCGAGCGCTCACTCCGCGCCGGTAGAAACCCGCTCGACTGACTCTGGTCAGCGCGCACATCCGGCGGACGGTTATGGGCGTCCCCGCTTTCATTTCGCGCTCGATCTGTTGGTAAACGGTGCGCCGCCACTGACGGCCCGCAGCTGGCGCTGTTGTTCTACATGCTGCAAGGCTCGCTTCAAAAAATCGATTTCCAGGACCTGCTGCCCGATCTTACGTTCTAACTCCGCGATCCGCGTCTCCTCCGCCCGTTTCTGCCCCACGCCGGGAAACGCCCGCTCCCCAAACTTGTCCACATCCCGGCTCCAGCGGTACAACTCCTGCCGGCTCACTTCCAGACTGCGCGCCACTAAGCCCGCTGGCTCCCCTGCACGCAATCGCTGTACCGCGTCCAGTTTGAACTCCTTGGTGAACCTCCTTCGAGACTGCATCCCAGTTTCCCCTTTCGCTGCATTTTAGGGCTTAACTGGTTGTCTCAAAATCGGGGTCCACTCCAATGCGATTGCGAATCTTCCGCTGCTCGATGTCGTAGCTGATACGGTCAACGGCAAGACTGCCGAAAAATTGATTGCCAAAGTGAAGCCCGCAGGAGTGTTCGCGTCCGTTCTCGGGGCACCACGGAATGCCGAGAAGTACCCAAGCGTAAAGGTGGTACCGGTGTACGCGACACCTGATGTGAAAACTCTTCAGTTCATGGCCGAAGCCGTCCGAGATGGCAAACTGGTGATTCCGATCAGCCGCAAGCTGCCACTCAGCAACGCAGCCCAAGCTCAAGCCGCTGCCGAAGAGGGTAGTATTGGGAAGGTCTTGCTGGTGGCTTGACATTCTTTTGCGCTCAGACGGCACGAAAGAAAAAGCGTTGTAGCGTCTCTGAAGAGAGGGAAAGTGACCATAAGGGAACTGCTTCGTGCCGTCATTGTTGTAACCAGCGTTAACACTCAGAACCCCTGCCCGGGCATTTTGAGCGCTATCGGGATTTTTCGCCAATGACAAGCCAGGTCCGGGGTATCCCGATGATCCGCTGAGAACCACGCTGACTTCTCGCAAACTGATGCAGGTCCCTTCCCAAGCCAGCCTCGGATTGGTACTTCGTTGCCTAGATTGATAGAATGCCTACCCTGAGGACAGTCATGACCGCAGATGAGCAAGTCATCCAGGGTATCCTGCAACAACTCGAATCCGCCTGGAATCGTTACGACAGCGTCGGCTTTGCGGCGTCGTTTGCCGAGGATGCCAACTTCATCCACATCTTTGGGGGACAGTTGGACGGGCGGACTGCCGTAGCGGCGGCGCACCGGAACATCTTCGAGACGATCTACCGAGGCAGCCATGCTAGTTTGGTGCTACGGAGCATCCGTTTTCTGCGCCCCGATGTCGCAGTGGTATTCGCCCGAATGCACGTAAAGTTCAAGGAAGGCAACGAAGCACGCGACTTAGAAACCCGCCCAACGTTAATCGTCGTGAAGGAACAGGACAAGTGGCAGATCGTCACGTTCCAAAATACCAAGATTTCCGCGGTGCCAGCCGCAGCCGAAGGCGCAGCCCGTCTTGCAACCTAGTGGGGAAACTGGGATTACCCTCAATCACATAACGCGACAGTGGATCCGTGCAAATGTTGCAAACAGGCGTTTACGTAAACTGAGAATTCGCCGAATCAAAGCTTCCTAGGCATTCAGCAGTAGGTGCACCTTAAACTACGCGTGCGCAGGTGTAGCATGAACATTTCGATTGGGATTGCAGTCGCTCTGCTGCTTACATCATCCTCCATGTCTGCCCGAGACCGTTCCAACGCGCGCTCGATGGTCGTCACACGCTATGGCATTGTGGCTACCAGCCATGTGCAAGCTTCGGTAGCGGGTGCGCAGATACTGGCGCGGGGAGGTTCTGCCGTAGATGCGGCGATTGCCGCGAATGCTGTCCTCGGGGTGACGGAACCCATGATGAACGGCATGGGCGGCGATCTGTTTGCAATTTACAGGGACGCAAGAACCGGCAAGCTGTACGGTCTTAACGCCAGCGGATGGGCGCCGCGGGGACTGAGCATCGAGCACTTGAAGGCGAAGGGCGCGACCTCCATGCCGCTGGCAGGCATTGACTCCGTCACGGTCCCCGGTGCGGTGGCGGGCTGGCACGCACTACACGAACGCTTTGGACGGCTGACGTGGAAGGATCTTTTCCAGTCCGCGATTTTCTATGCCGAGGATGGCTATCCGGTTCCTGAAATCATTGCGTCATATTGGAACGACTCGGTCGAATGGATCTCGAAGGATCCGGAAGGCCGACGGGTCTATCTGCCCAATGGCAAGCCTCCGGCGTTGGGGCAAGTGTTCCAGAATCACGATCTCGCGAAAGCGTTGCGGCTGGTAGCGCAGAATGGAGCGGCCGCGTTTTACAAGGGTGAGATTGCGCACGCGATTTTGAGCACGTCCCAGAGCCTGGGCGGAACGATGTCAGCGGACGATCTGGCCGAATTTTCGCCAGAATGGGTCGAGCCGATTTCAACCACATATCGCAACTGGACCGTCTACGAGCTTCCTCCCAATGGACAAGGAATGGCGGCACTGGAGATGCTGAACATTATGGAGACTTCTCCGGCGTCGCCCGATGGGCCGCTCAGCGTCGCGGAACTACATAAGAAGATCGAAGCCATGAAGCTGGCTTACGCCGATCTGGAACGTTACAACGCCGATCCACGCTATGCGAAGATCCCGGTGAAGGGGATGCTGTCGAAGGAATACGCCCGGCAGCGCGCCCAACTGATCGATCTCGGCAAAGCCAATTGCGCGGTTGCGGCCGGCACGCCACCCACCAGTGACACGACTTACCTTTCGGTCGTGGATCGCGAGGGCAACATCGTCTCGTTGATTCAAAGCAATTATGAAGCGTTCGGGTCGGGCATTGTGGTGCGCAGCATGGGATTCGTGCTGCAAGATCGTGGTGCGCTGTTCTCGCTCGATCCTGCGTCTCCGAATGCCCTCGCCCCGCGCAAGCGGCCGTTCCACACGATCATTCCGGCTTTCATGGAGCATGGAGAGCAACACGTTGGCTTCGGGATCATGGGAGGAGCGAACCAACCGCTGGCCCACGCGCAATTCGTTTCCAACTTGGTCGACTACGGCATGAATATCCAGGAGGCTCTGGAGAACGCCCGTTTCACTGTCAGTCCACAGCGTGGGTGCAACCTCGTGATTGAGTCGCGAGTGACGCCTGAAGTGCGGCAAAAACTTTCCGCCATGGGCCATCAACTCGACGTGCGGCAAGAATACTCCACGACCATGGGTCGCGGGCAGGCAGTCATGCACGACTCGAAAGCCAAGGTGAACTACGGAGCCTCTGACGCGCGCGCCGATGGCTCTGCCGTACCAGAGTCCCCACCGATGCAGTGATGGAATGATGCCATCGGGCAGCAGTTCGAAGTCGCGGCTCAGCCGATGCCGTGAATTACATGAGCGTAAAGGAGATTTTTCAACAAATACCCTTTTGGGACACTGCCAACTCTAGGACTTTCATTGACTTGCCCGTTTCAGGGACGTAATATTCTGCGCCAGTGATCGGCCAGACCATTTCGCACTACCGCATCGTCGAGAAGCTCGGCGGTGGCGGGATGGGTGTAGTCTACAAGGCCGAGGACACCCGCTTAGATCGCTTTGTCGCACTCAAATTCCTGCCGGATGAAGTGGCCAAAGATACCCAAGCCCTGAGTCGCTTTCGGCGCGAGGCCAAGGCCGCGTCCGCGCTGAACCACCCCAACATCTGCACGATTTATGACATTGGCGAGCAGGACGGGCAAGCTTTCATCGCCATGGAGTTCTTAGAGGGGCTGACGCTGAAGCACCGCATTGCTGGCCGACCGCTGGAAAGCGAGTTGATTCTGTCGCTGGCCATTGAGATTGCGGACGCACTCGACGCGGCCCACTCTAAAGGGATTGTTCATCGCGACATCAAGCCTGCGAACATTTTCGTCACCGAGCGTGGCCACGCCAAGATTCTGGATTTTGGTTTGGCGAAAGTCGCCGCCGCGGCCAGTTCTTCCAACCATGTGGCATCGACAAACACGATGACGGCCACGATGGACGAACAGCACCTCACCAGCCCGGGTTCCGCGCTCGGCACCGTCGCGTATATGTCGCCGGAGCAGGCGCGGGCGAAGGAACTCGATGGTCGGAGCGATCTGTTCTCGTTTGGAGCCGTCCTCTATGAGATGGCCACCGGGCAGTTGCCGTTCCGTGGGGACAGTACGGCAACCATCTTCGAAGCCATCCTGAACCGCGCACCGGTTGCTGCGGTGCGGCTGAATCCTGACGTGCCTCCCAAGCTGGAAGACATCATCAACCGGGCAATGGAGAAAGACCGGGAGCTGCGGTACCAGAGCGCAAAAGAAATGCGTTCCGAGTTGTTGCGGCTGAAGCGGGATACAGAAACGGGGCGAGCCATCGCTGCGAGTTCCGGCGCCGTGGCGGTGGCACAGGAAAGTGGTTCTCAGGTCGCGCAACCGCTGTCGCCAGCCTCCGGTTCCTCTCCTGCGCTGGCTCCATCTCCGTCATCGAGCGCGGTGAAAGTGGCCGAAGTTCCCGCAACGGCCGGCAGGAAGCGCTGGAAGGTCCTGGTTCCGGCTGCGGTGGTGGTCGTCGCCTCACTGATCGGCGGCGGCCTCTACTGGCGCTCGCGTTCGGCAGTGCCGGTAACCAATGCTGCGTTCCTCACGGAGAAAGACACGGTCGTCTTGGCCGACTTCGACAACAAAACCGGCGATGCCGTCTTCGATGATGCGCTAAAGCAGGCTCTCGCTGTTCAACTGGGACAGTCTCCGTTTCTCAACATTCTTTCTGATCGCAAGGTAGGTGACACGCTGCGGCTGATGGGTCGGGAGGCCAGCACCCGCATCACCCAGGAGGTAGCCAGGGAACTTTGTGTGCGGACGGGCAGTAAGGCAATCGTGTTGGGTTCAATTTCGAACCTCGGCGGGCAATACGTGATTGGCTTAGACGCTGTCGGTTGCAGCAGTGGGGACACTCTGGCCAAAGAACAGGAAGAGACGACAAGCAAGCAAGACGTGCTGAAGGCACTGGGTAAGGCAGCGGCGAGCCTGCGCGCGAAACTGGGGGAATCGCTTGCCTCGGTACAGAAATTCGATGTGCCCGTGGAAGCGACCACGCCATCCCTCGAAGCCCTCAAGGCTTATAGCATGGGAATCACAACCGGCCGCACCAAGGGCAACGCGGAGGCCATTCCTTTCATGAAGCGGGCCATCGAACTCGACCCCAACTTCGCCATGGCCTACACGGGTATCGCGGTCGATTATTCAAATCTTGGGCGAGCGAATCTGGCCGCGTACAACGCAAGGAAGGCTTACGACTTGCGCGACCGGGTCAGTGAGCGCGAGAGGTACCGCATTTCTGCCTTCTACTTCAATTACGTCACCGGTGAAGTGGAAAAGGCCACGGAAGCCTACCAACTCTGGGCGAAAAGCTACCCGCGGGACATGGTGCCCCACGCAAATCTGGGTGTTATCTACAGCGCGCTGGGACAATACGACAAGTCGATCACGGAGACAGAAGTGCAGTTGCAACTGGAACCCACGCTCAGCGGCTATGGGAACCAGGCCGGCGAATTCATCAACGTCAATAGGCTCCAGGACGCCCGGCAAACGCTCCAGGAAGCGCAGCAAAAAAACTTCGATGGTTTGGTCATTCGGTCCAATCTCTATGCCTTGGCATTTTTGTCTGGGGATACGGGGGGAATGGAGCGCCAGGTTGCATGGGCGGCGGGTCGCCCCGGCGAAGAAGACCAGATGCTCAACATCCACGCCGACACGCAGGCCTACTATGGCCGCCTGGGAAAAGCGCGCGACCTCGCTCGACGTGCCACTGACTCCGCCGTGCGGTCTGACGCCAAAGAAACCGGCGCCCAGTGGCTGGCTTATCAGGGACTTCGTGAAGCTGAGCTAGGCAACATCACTGCCGCGCGGCAAGCCGTCACCCGCGGGTTAGCGCTTGCTCCCGGACGTGACGTAAGAATTCTCGCCGCTTTGGCGCTGGCGCGCACCGGCGAGACCTCTCAATCGAGAACCGTCATAGAAGCGCTCCAAAAGTCCGACCCCACGAACACTTATCTCAAGGTGTACTGGTTCCCGTTGATCGAGGCATCCATTGCGATGGCGCAACAAGAGCCCGACCGGGCGATCGTCGCGCTCGAACCGTCCCTTCCCTACGAACTCGGAGGTCCGCCTCCGGGAATCTCGATGTATCCTCCGTACATTCGCGGTCTGGCTTATCTGGCCCAGAAGAACGGCCCCGCGGCAGCCGCCGAATTCCAGAAATTCCTCGATCATCCCGGAATTGTGCAGAACTTCCTGCTGGGCTCCTTAGCCCATTTTCAAATCGGTCGTGCCTACGCGATGGCGGGCGACACCGCCAAGGCGAAAGCCGCGTACCGGGACTTTTTCACCCTCTGGAAAGATGCCGATCCCGACATTCCTATTTTGAAGCAAGCCAAGGCGGACTACGCGAAGCTGCAATAGCGGCAAGAAGTTCTGCCTCGGCGCTCACTGTTTGCCCGTAGTTGAGGTAACCAGACGATCGGGCTCAAAACCCCAGTCGCAGGGTCAATGAGTGATAACGGGATTTTTCGCCAACAATGTTCCACGCATGGTTTTCAAGTAGCAGCAGAGTGAATCAATTGCTGGAGGGATTGGAGTCGGAATCGTCCGCATTCGACGAGTCGGGTTGGCCGTCAGAGTATTATTCGCCCGAAGTCTCCCCAGTTTTGATCGCCTGGCCTGGAATCGTTTCGTAGGCAAATCCTATTAAGGTCGTGTGCAGGGTCCCAGGTTTGACACCCGATGGACCGGTCGCCGCAACCTCCACGTATGCCCAGCCGTAGTGGGTCTTGCCTTCAATCTGGAACTCCAACCCTAGGTAACCACTTGCATTTCGGGAGCCCTTCACCCTCCGCTGACGCAATTCTCTCAGGAGAGAGTACGGGCGTGCGCCTGCCGCCCCGCAACCTTGCATTATTCGAAGTCGTCATCAACGCTATTCGTAAGGCTGCCCCAGGCGCGGCGATTGCCTTCAATACACGGCCCGACGATAGCGCTGATGCTGCCGCCCGATGGGTGGCGGCTGGAAGCCGAGATTCATAGTCCGGCTTCCAACAAAACCAGTTCGCCGCCTCAGGCACGCCGCGTCCTTCGGCTCTCCGATTCGCCGCTGACGCGCCACCCGTTATATAGCGGGAAGCAGAAGCATCCCTTTTCCGGATTGATGTGAAAAATCCGTAAGACGCAGAGGCGTCGATAAGTGGCGAAACCAGGCGTCACTCAGAACCCCCACGGGGGCGGGGTCGTGAGTGTAAACGCGATTTATCACCAATTGAGAGGATAGCCTAGCATTCGCGGCTTGGATTACTTCAGGTTAGCCGACAATCTGCCCGGAATCATGAAACGTCACGTTGTAGCGCCGCGTTCTTTGTGGGTGCCTTAATCGGGTAACCCGACGCGGCGTACTAATTGTCCGAATCGCGGGTCTTTGCGCAGTGGCTCGAATCTTCGTCCCGCTTTGAGATATGTGAGTTGAGGATCCCTCTCCTGATAGGCCTTTTCCAACCAGACAAAAGCTTCGTTCGATTCGCCCAACGCTCCATACAGGGTCGCCAGTGAAGCGGCCGGAACGATGCCTTTCTGGTGCAACTGCTGGAGGTTCGCGAGTATTCTTCTTGCCTCATCCGGGCGTCCCGACACGGCGTAGGCAAAGCCCAAGTCCAGCTGAATGTCCGTGTCTGCAGCTCCGGCGAGTTCTAGCGCGTTTTGAAACTCTCGAATGGCATCATCCTGTTTGCCGCTGTGCAGGTAGACCCAGCCCAGCGTCTGGTGAGCCGGCGCAAAGTGCTCATCCAGTTCCAAGGTTGTCTGGACCTGCCGGAGTGCTTCATCGTAACGCCCTGCCGCCAACAACCTTCCCGCCAGCGCGTTGTTCAGAGGCAGGGACAGAGGGTCGAGTTCACGGGCACGCATGGCCTCAACAACCCCTTCGTTGAATCGTCCTGTGTACGTGAGATAACCGCCATACCAGTTGTGAGCTTGCGCGTAACCTGGGTTCAATTCCAAGGCCTGCTTGTATTCCCGCTCGGCCGCAGGCCAGTCCCATTCATAAGTCTCCGCGATGAACGCGAGAGAAGCGTGAGGTTCGGCCAAGGCGTCATCGAGTTCGATCGCCTTTAGAGCCGCTTTCTTTGCACCTGAGAGAGCGTCCTTCGATGGAAGACCACCGCGGAATCCAAGCATTGCGTAGGCCTCCGCCAGTCCGCTGTAGGCCGGGGCATAGGCTGGGTCGCGCACGATCGCCTGCTGGAACGACGCGATGCTTTTGTGGAGCGCATCCTCGGTTCGCTGGCTGAAGTAGTAACGGCCCCTCAGGTAACTCTCGTAAGCCTCAGGATCGACCGGGGGCTTGGATGCCAGACGCGCCCGGTCCTCCGGTGTGACATTCAGTTGGATCTGCTCAACAATATTCCGAGCGACTTCCTCCTGCACTTCGAGAATGCCGTGGTACTCTCGCTGGTATTCTCCCGCCCAGATGTGCTCATCCGTCGCGGCCCGAATCAATTGGGCATGGACACGGATCTGGTGTCCCTCTTGCACCAGCGACCCTTCCACAATCGCATCGACCGCGAGCATCCTGGCAATTTCTGGCACTGAAAGCTGCGTGTTCTTGAAGTGCATAGTCGAGGTACGAGATATAACCCGTAATCCGTGAATTCTGGAAAGTCGCCCGATGAGTTCCTCGGTCATACCGTCGGCGACGTAGTCCTGCGACGGATCTCCACTCAGGTTCTGCAAGGGGAGCACTGCCAGAGAGCGAATTTTGACCCGGCTTGCATCCTTTTCGCGCATCCGTGGTGCGAAGTAGGCAAGCGAAACTATGGCAGCAAGTACCACCGCTGAGGAGCCAAGCATGAGCCAGCGACGTCCGCGCGGAACGGTCGTTTGCCGGCCACCCGCCCCAGCAGCTTCCAGGACTAGCTCTTGTTCCTCTTCGGAACGAAGTTTGCGGCCTTGCCGCCAGGCATCGAGCTCGGAACACAAGGCATAGACGGAGCCTCGCTTGTGGTGCAGGTGGCGGTGGACAGGCATTCCCTCCTGCCTCTCCCAGCGCTGGACGGTCGTCACGTCCCGGCCCAGGTACGTGGCAATCTCCTTCCAGGAATCAAGGCGACGCTCGGACGGAGTCTCGGACAGCGTTTTGTCAGGGAATGGTTCGCCCATTCGCCCTCCTGTGAGCGGTCAGGAGACAATCGCCCCGATTGTAATGCCCCGGATGGGAACTGCAAAACACGGTATTTGGCCGCATACGGGCCATTCCATTTATTGCTGCTTGCTTAGTGTCTTCGAGCTGACCCAGACTGTGCGCGGCGTGTCGGGCTACGACTCGCCGCGATGCAACTGCGCCAGATAACACGCCTTGGTCTCGGGTGAAGCCTTTGGCGCGGCGCGATGATTCGGTGAACAAGATCAGTGTTCCTAAAATTTCTGGAGGCGACTATGCACAGCAAAACTTTCTTCTGGTCGGTAGGGGCGTGGGTTCTCGTACTCGCGCTAGGCACAAGTGCAGCGGGGCAAGATTGGCCAAGCAGGCACTACAGTGGCGTGATCAATGACTATCCATTATCAGCCAACCCGACAGCCGGTCCGTGGGAACTTCGCGGTCCGTGGTTTTTGAGCCTGCAACCGCTCGGAAGGGCAGATTTTTCGGCATCTCTGACGATGGAGTTTTCCGATTTAGGATCCGGCTCTGGGTTCAGCACCGACTCCCGACACCAGCACACGCACCACATAACGATGAAGGGCGCGACGCTAGTTTGGAACCCGCCTCAAACCGATTGCCCAACCGGCATCACTCCCTTCCCTACCTACACTTGGGTTCTGGAAGTGAACGGAATGGCGGATGTAACGGGAAATGGAGGATCTCCCTTTACCGGGCCAGTGCCGCTACAGGTCTGCCTCGGCGGCGGCCCGAACCTCGAGATTTCGAACATCACGCTGGTGTTTACGAATCTCTCGACCGGCCCATCACAGGCGACAAATCATTTCGGACCGCAGCCGATCCACGGGGTCGTTCGGCTTCCCAAGGAACCTGAATAGTCCGGGGCTGGTGTTCTCGATCGACGAGGACGGCCACAGCGAGTGGCTGGGCACCTTCCAGGGGCGGAGTGCCAGCTCGCTGAAGGAAATGCACCTGAAGAGAGGACCGCTAGTCAAGAGCCAAGCAAAACCGAAACGCTAACCAGTAAACCAAACCAGGATTCCCTGGTGGGCCAAGAAGGAAATTCCGGGCTAGATAGACGAACGCAAGCAAAAAACAGGGAAGAGGAGAGAACCATGATTTCCAAAACGCTTCGCATTGCTTTAACGATTGTTCTGGCCAGTTTTGCGCTCAGTTCCGCCGCCTGGGCGGCGACTTGTTCAAACGCTTCTCTGAGTGGCACCTACGGGTTTCTGCACCTCGGCACAGACAGCAACGGTACCCCTGCCACCGCCGCCGTGAGCCAGGTCACGTTTGACTCAACCACAGGCACGTTTACCGGAGAGACCACAGCATCCCATAACGGCGTGATTGCCACCGAGTCTCTCACCGGAATATACGCAGTCGCCTCGAACTGCACCGGCACGGGTACACCCGCGGAAGGCACCCCCTTCTCAATTGTGGTTACTTCAACAGGGTTCTTGGCCGTTCACCTTCTTTCGGAGGGATTCGCCGTGAAGCAGGGCTCTCCGACCTGCACCAATGCTGGAGTTAAGGGTAGTTTTGGGTTTGAAACAACCGGCGTCTCCGTCGCAGGGGCAGCCACAGGAGCGGTCGCTTTCATCGGTGAGTTGAAGTTAACGGTCAACCCTTCTGGAGAAGGAGTGATAAGAGGGCACGTAGCGAGTAGCGAGGATGGCACGTTTCTCGCCGAGGAGCCCGTCACCGGTTCTTACGCGGTCGACCCGGACTGCAGGGGCAGGGCTACCATAAAGCCAAAGGGGCTCCCCGAAATGCGCTTCCACCTCGTCGTTGTAGACGGCGGGAAGGAAATGCTAGCCATTGAGACGGACGCGAATACGGTTGTCAGCGGCACCCTGGTGAAGGGCAATTAAGTAATGAAGACGGGAGCATTGGCTCGGCGTGCAACTATGTCGAATGATTGAGAGCCCCGCGCCGTGAGCGCTGCGAACCAGCCTCTGCGCAGCAACTCTGCGCAGACAAATATCTCGCCTGCGTGATCCCCTCATTCTTGAGATGGGGGTTTTCATCTTTAATAGAGTGTCAGCAGCCCAACAGCCAAAGTATTTATTGCGAACGGGAGGTTAATGTCAACTGACGCTATCAGGCGTCTCTGACAAAGTCGGCGGTGTCAAGTACTTTGTGAGCGTACTAATCCGTGCACTCCGAAGAGCGCGCCATTTCGCTCTAGTTGAAAATGTGCCGATCCAACCAAGGCTCGCTCGCAATCAGTTTCAAGTCAGGAACTCAGTCCGACCCATGCATCTCTTCGGTCACAACGTCGATCATGATTGTTAATTCGAACTCCCCGGTGAAGGGGAGCGGGATACCCATTCAATTTCTCGATGTTCTACTTCACACCATCGCCTGATCCGGGTTGTCCCGCGTGCGAACCGAACTTTTTCATCTGCCCGTAATTCCATTCCTTGCGCATCATCCAGTACAAACGAACCGCCAGTCTCCGCGCCATGGCGACCTTGGCAATCTTCCGCCCTCGCCGCATGGTTAGGTGGACATACTTACTGCGCCATTCCGGGAGGCTGCGCGCCGTCACTTGCGCCGCTTCCACCAGCAGGAAACGCAGTAGAGAGTTCCCTTGTTTCGTGATATGTCCCAGCCGGCGCTGATTCCCGCTCGACTTCTCCAACGGCACCAGTCCCAGATAGCTCGCGATCTGCTTGCCACACTGGAACCGATCCGCTCTCCCGATAATCAGCACGAAGGCCAAGGCGGTCAGTGGGCCCACTCCGGGATGAGTTCTTAACTGCTGTGCTGGGGGACACTTCTCCACTTCCTGCTCAATCGCCTGCGTCAGCTTCGCGATCGTCGGGTTCAGTCGGTCCAGCAACTCCAGCAGGTCGCGCCGGCGCTGGCTTGCCCAGGGGGCTAACCGGAACCCCTCCAGTTGCTCCCGTCCGGCTTCCCGCCACAACCTCTTCTTCGAGCGTAGGCCCTCGTTCAGCGCCACGGCTTGTAGTTGGTTCATGATTCGCGTGCGCGCCTGCACCATCCGATGACGATGCCACAGCAGTTGCCGCAGATCGCGATTCTCCCAGCTCGGTACCCAGATCTGGGGAAAGCGATCTTCCAGCATCAATTGCAGAATCAGCTGCGCATCCTGGCGATCCGTCTTCTGCTTGCGTACTCGCTTCGTACTGATCTCAGCGGCGTCTCCGATCCACAGCTCAAACTGCAGCTCTGACAGCAGTCGTTCAAACCAGCGAGCGTGTCCGCTCGCTTCTATCCCCACACGCACCTTCATCCCCTGTGCCGCGAGCTCACGGTAAAACTTCTCCGCTTCCTCACGGTGCTGCAGTCGCCGCTCTTGCAGCTCCCCAGTCTCGGTATCCACAAAAGCAATTTGTTGGAAGCTCGGGTGGTAATCGCATCCTATAATCATCATTGTTCGGCTCCTTGTCTCCCGAGCCTTTTTGGTTGGTTTGCACCGCCAAAGTTTACTCGGGTACGGGAGCCGACTTTGTCATGGAATCAATTTCACTCAGAACCCCCACCTGGGCCCGGTTGTGAGTGTAAAGGCGATTTTTCGCCAACAATCTCGTGGGTCGCCCGTAACTACGATGGTTTCCGGTGACTGCTTTGAAGTTTGACGAACAACCTGCCAACCTCTGCTTTGGGCAAAAGGAACTGTGCGTCGTCTTTCGAGTCGGGAAAAGTCACAAAACCCGGCCCCTCGCCGTCGAGCGACGGCTGGACAAAGACACCTGTCGTTCTACGGGGCCGGGCTGCCAACTTGTAGTATTCAGTTTTGGTTCCTCCAAGCCGATAGTAGTCTTGCCGGAGCGCTGCTGTCTGTGATTGCGCTCACAATCTGGTCAATGAGCGCTATCGGGATTTTGCAACAATAATCGCACCTGCACGCCACTCCTTCAATTTCTGACGTGCAGACTTGGGGAGAGCAACACCCCGAAAAACACCCTATTCGGCCTGAAACTTTTTCGACCCTGCGGGATATTCTCTGCGGATGCGGCAATGAGCGACTTTCAGGCGCTTTACCAGAAATACGCGCAGGATCTGTTTCGCTTTGCCCTCTACCTCGCCGGCAATCGCGCGGAGGCCGAGGACATCGTGTCTGAGACATTTGTCCGCGCCTGGACCGCTCCCGGCCCGATCCGGCCACCCACCGTCAAGGCCTATTTGCTGGTGATTGCCCGGAATTGCTACCGGCAGGGCTTACGTCGCAGCGGCAGGATTTCATCGCTTTCCGGAGCGGAGCAGGATTTCGCCGATCCGCGCCAAGCGCCCCACGAGTCGGCGGAGCAGCGCGCCGAACTCGCGAGTGTGATGGAAGATCTGCAGCGTCTTCCGGAAGTGGATCGTACGGCGCTGTTGATGTTGGCCGTGGAAGAGATGTCTTACGAAGAAATTGCAGTCACGCTCGGCTTGTCGCTGGGCGCAGTGAAAACAAAAATCCATCGCGCGCGGCTCAAGCTAGAGCAGGCGCGGCAATCGCGGAGTCAACGATGAACATTTCTCGCAATGTGATTCAGGATCTGATCCCTCTCTACCTGGCTGATGAAGCCAGCCCCGACACGCGCGTGCTGGTCGAGGAGTTTCTCGCGGTTGATCCGGAACTGGCCGCGGAAGTTGCACGTCTGAAGTCGAGTTCCCCAATTCAAATCCTTACAGGAGGCAATGTCATGTCGTTACCGCAAGATCACGAAGCTCAAACTTTGGCCCGCACTCGCAGTGAACTCGCTCAGCGCAGTTGGAATCTCGGGCTTGCGATTGCGTTCACGACGTTTCCGTGCTCGTTCATTTTTGCTCACGGACATATTCAGTGGATGCTCGTGCGCGACGTTCCTAGCCTGGCGATGGCGTCGTGGGCGGCGGCGGCTGGGTTCTGGATCGGATTCGCGATCCACCGCCGCCGCCTGCGTGCAACCGGCCTGTAGCTCGTGCGCCGGTTTGCCCATTCATCACAGTTTACGTTTGGGCGGTTTTTCTCTTGCATCATGCGGAAGGTGGGAGCGGTAATTGTCGCAACCAGACGTGGCTGTTGAAAAAGGAACCAAAGGAGTAATTTCAGCGAATTCTAGCGTCTACGGCGAACGAACATTCAATAACTTACGAATGAATTTCGTTATTGAAATTCCCTGAAAAGAGTTTTTCAACAGCCACGCCTGATTGCAACAGCTATCGGCTGACCAAGATCACCGTGGAATGCAACGGTCGAGCAGGGGAAGGAGCTGCGACCCAAGCTTCATCATGCGCGCCTGGGCTGCCTCGGGAGACTCGCCGTCGAGCATGGGGGTCGCCAGACGCACAATCCCTCCGTCACTGCGATTCATGCGAATCCAATCGTACGCCAGATAGTATTTTGCCCAATCCTCACTGGCAACCGCTCGGCCATGGGCTTGAAACCAAGACAATACCAGTCGCCGCCCTCCCCAGTTTGAAAACACGTATCGGTTGACGGCGAACGAAGAGCCGTCGGGGCGCGTAATGTGGGCCACCTCCCGCGAAAATGGAACTTGGGGGCCATGCGTTAGTCGATTTTCGGAGCTAATGTCGCCTGCCCTTCGTATAGGAAGGTACGCAATTTGGAGACCGATCCCTGGCTGTGGCTGCCTCGCGTTCTCGTAATCGCGAAACACGAACTCTCCTGGTCCGAGGATGTCGAGGGTCTGCTGATCGAGGACCGGGCCAGTTCCCGTCCAATCATCAATCTGTGAGGGCAGGGAACACAGGTGCGGGGGCGGACTGTGTGGACGCACCTGGAGGCCGAGCGCCGTGACCAACAAGAGCACAGCCACAATCCCGAAGCGAAGTGACCGGGCCTTCATGCAGATTTCTCCTGCGTGTTCCGGTACCGCGAGACCCCAATATTATCGCATCGCCGCTGATTACTGTTGCAAAATCCCGATTACACTCAAAACCCCCTGAAGCCAAAGGTTCCGGGACTGGGCCTGGCACCAGGCTCTCAAAAGGTATTCCTTTCTGGAGGGTTGAATCCGGGGAAACCGGCCCTTGCTGGCCAGTGGCTTAGCGGATCGGGGAAATACACCCTTTCTTGAGGGTGGGGCTGCACACGGAGATCGACCTGGGGGGTGGGGCAGCAGAGGGTGCAATGGTGCAATTCTAGGGACGCTCCAATTGGGCCTTAAGCGCTTAAGGGGGTAGTATCCTTCGGGAAAAATTCGGCTACACCCCCCCACACTGGGTTTGGAACTTTGGAGCCAGGGGCCGGGGGGCGCGCGCGAGTGGCTGGGGCGAGCGGGGAGGGCGGGGTGAGTGGAAAGGGAGAAGTGACCCACTACCTAAACCAAAACGACTCCACGAGTTCGGCAAGTAAACAAGTCATCAAAGAAGGGCCGCCAGTTTCCAGTCAAGAAGCGGTAGCAATTGCAACGGAATTGCAGAAATTGGATAGGCAGGCACTCGCGCTCGATGTTCCTCGGGCAAACAAGTATCAGACTGTGTGCAGGGACACATATCTCGGGATTTGCATAGGCAAACATACCGTTTTGGTGTCGATTGGCGTAGAGGGTTATCTTACCGAAGCTCTCTTACGGCATAACGAGGAATCAACGCCCAACGAGTCTGTAACGATTCAAGATGACACGTTTACGATAAACCCTTCCCACCACGAAACAAAGATCGCAATCATCAGGGAAATGGAAAATGTGCTCACTGGTTCAACGCCTGCGAATGCTCGCAGAATGCTGAGCGCGTGGGCAGAACTCCGCAAAGAGCGTGAAGACATTCGCGCGAGAGACTATGAACAAGTGAAGCAGAAGGCCGCTGATGAGTACCGGAGCGCTCAACAGGATTTCGAGAGAATGGTCGCACAGAAGCAACAGGCACGGCAGCTGGCCATCATGGGAATTGGCTTGGCGCTGGTGGCGGTCGTTCTACTTGGGCTGGTCTTGGCGGTCTTAGCCATAGAAAGACACACTCGTCTGCTCGAATTGCGGGACTCAACAGTCCCTAGCTCTTCCTCTTGACCGAGCAGCGTGCAGTGGTTCGCTCATGATTTTGAGCACCAGTGTGGTGCACTCAGGCGGCTATAAGCGCAGGGGGAGGACGGAGCGGACGCACCGGACGCAAGAATTCCATACCCTAACTCTGTTGAAAGATTAGAGAAATTGAAAGTGAAATCGGGATTAAAGCTCAGGGCATCGTTATCTGAGTCTGGATTCCTGCGTCCGCAGCGTCCGACCGTCCAGAATCCTGAGTGCAAGGTTCCGGCTTCTGGCTTTACACTGTGGCTGGTGCACCGAAGCAACAAGAAGTCGGCGGAGAATGATCGTCAGCTTCCTGGACGGCTTTTTCGTTATAGGCTGGCGGTCAGGTTAGCCATCCACATTCTTTCCCGGATGGAAAGGGTACTTTGCAACGAAGCTGGTCAGGCTCGTATATCGCTCACGTCACTCGTGGAGGCGGAGACCAGTGCGGGCCAGTACCCAATGCGGCAGTGACATGTACGGGACTGGCATGCCACCGCATGATGCGCCCGCGGGATGCGACGATGTGTTCGACACGATCCCAAGCAGCAGGCCGTCGCCAGTGACTACGGGCGAGCCTGACGTTCCTGACTCAATGTCCTCCGCACACAAGGCCACGCTGCTCTGGACCAACGCGCCGAAGCGCGTAACGCTTCCCGCAATCCACTCATGTTTGTGGGTGTAGACGAAGACTGGGCAGGGCTGTCCCGTTTCGATGTCGGAGGTGCAGAGCGCAACGGGCTCCACCTGCTCGCACCACCCCTGGAAGGCGTCGGCATCGTCGGAGCACTCTTGGTTCTCTAGTTCTCCGAGCACGGCGATATCGGCGACCGGATCGCACGCGTAGACACCTACACGGAACTTCACGCCGCTGGCGGTCTCGATCCCAGTTGGGTACACATCTCCCAGCACCATTCCGCCCGTGCCGGACCAGTCGATGCAGTGAGTGGCCGTGAGGATGAAGCCGCCGGGAACAAGCACGCCGTGCCCTCCTCTCTCGACGAGGCGCACTGTTGCCCTCTCCACTCGCTCGCGATTCCGCTTCCCAATGCGACGATGCACGACATCCTCCTCCCAGCGATCAGGATAGTCGCCAGTAAGATTAGCCCGATCATGGTGATCAGAACCAGGGGTGGGGCTAAGTACTACTTATAACTATAAACAATAATTAAGTAATGAAGTTGGAGTGGGAAGTGGGTGATGAAATTGATTATCTATCCCGATTTCTTCGCTCCCGCACCGGCTTTCTGTTTTTTCTTCCTCGCTGTTAATACCGGGAACACTCTTCCAGCCGGGTCGATGTCTCCAGCCTGGGGCTGGTTATCGATGAACGCCTTCCGGTGATGTTTTTTCTTGCCCGCGACAGTTCATCGGAATTCGGGCCCTGCCTGCTTCTGAGGTCCTGCCCGACCGCTGCCGTGCTCAGGCGAGTATGGGAACAATTGGCATGTTGATGTTGTTTCTCACCGTATAGAAAAAAACACTGGACAACGCTGCCCTCGTGGATAACAACGGACCCTGGAGAATATGCAGCGCAACATGATTTGATGAAACTGCTGGCGACAAAGCTGGACTGCGCTGGACGAGAAGCTGCTACTCTCCATCGAAGCCAATGGCAATCGTGGCGCAGGTTTTGTGGTTTTGGTGGTTTTGAGGCAGGATATGTCGGTGACCAGCTTTGAAGAATTCCACAAGTCTTTCCTGGGGAAGCTTCAATCCCCGCACTTTGGGGATCCACCGTACAGCGAACCCAACAAGCCTAGCGCCGCGACGAAGGAGCTGAAAAAGAGGGGCGGCTACGCTATCTTCACCCAGGAGTTCCTGAGTTCCATTTACCAGATCCTATACGAGTATTGTCAGCTCAAAGATGTACAGCCACACGTGAACGGAAGCGCGAAGCACGCCAATCGGAAACTAGCAGCACTGTGGAACGAAATGAAAGCCGTGCAGGCAATGAAAAGAAGCCTAGAAAAATCGGAGCGCAACACTCTCGGTTTACCTTTGGCGGAAGGCCGCAATCGGCTAAGAACAGCACTGCTGGATTACGAGTCGGAGATTCGAAGACACCAGGAATACTTCAACTCGTTGGTGAACCAGGCGGTCAGGAAGCCTGCGCTGGGCCAAGTTCGGTGGGAACCGGTGCTGAAGCTGGACAAATATTCCCTGCCAACGCTGAAGAAAAAAGCTCCCGACCAGTGGGTATATGACCGGTTGGACCAGATCTTAGAAAGGGAGATGCAGCCATTACGGATCTCGAAAATGACGCGCTACCGAGTCATGTCAGCGCTGTTGGAGTCCGTTGGGGTGAAAGTCAAGCCGATCACCTTCAAACTTCACCGCCGCCGCAGCAATGACGCGGAAAATTCTGTTACAAAATCTTAACCGGTCATAACCACCCCCCGGATTTCTCCCGTCTGGCAGCCAATTCCTGAACGCGCTAAAACTGCTCCTGAAGAGGGCGCTTGATGCCAACGCCTACTTCGGGGAGCAGATCGCATGGAGTCTAAAGCGAAACAAACTTGCACGGCCAGGCTGGATCGCTTCACGTTCACGGCCACCGGCTCGTCGGAGCTTCCGAGGAAAATCGGCGGATTCGAGATGACGCGAGATTTCCGGCCACGGGCGCAAGGCAAAATCGCCACCTACGAACGGGTGCGGACCTTCCGTGCCACAGCGAATTCGGCCCTCCTTTTTCTCCAGTACAAACCGCTGCTGCCATGGCTCGCGGGTTGGCGCTTCACGCTCATAGGCGACGACGAAGGTGGCCTGTCTCCGGACGAGGTGGAGAGCGTGATCGCGCAGTGCTCCAGTCACCGGCCATCGATGGTCGAGCTTGCGGTTGATTTTCCTGAGGGCGGCATTGTGGACCGGGACTTCGTGCTGAAGCACGGCAAGTTCGGGAAGACGCAGCGCCGGAAGGATCGTGGCGGCTCCGGAAATCTCCGGTACGGATCGCGCCAATCACCCAAGCTCGTCCGCGCGTACCGGAAGGAAACTCTGGGCTGTTTCCGAGTCGAACTGGAAATCCATTCCGCACTGTTGCGCAAGTACCGAACGTCTAGCGGCTTTGAATTGGGCAGGCTGGCCCAGAAGCTGGTTCCGGCGCATATCCAATTCGTTGGTTTCCGCTGGGACAAGCTGCGGGCCTATCTGGTCAAGAAGTTTGGGCAGCAGGAAGGCGACAAGATTTTCGGCGAAGCCCGTCAACGCGCGGACTCATCGTTGCAGGCTGCGACTCGCTTCCTTTCAGGGTGCGGTGTCCCCAACCCGCACCGATTCCAGTCCCCGCTGCGGCTCAATTTTCGCCTGCAAAAGGCGATCCGATTCTGGACCGAGAAGTTCTCGGTGAATGAAGAACTCGCGGTTACAACGAAATGAACAACGGAGCTGATATGAAACTGTTCGTCGCAAACTTTGAGGACTCCACCACTCTCGCCGATCTGGCATTGCTGCTTGAGAAGTTCGGCCACCTGGAGGCAATAAGAATGAAGCAGGGCGAGAAGCGAAGGTACGCGCTGATCGAGATGGACGCCTACGGTGGGGAGCGTGCGATCGCTGAGCTGGACAGAAAGCAATGGCAAGGGACGAGGCTGGAGGTCGCGGAGTCTCGATTTTGAAGAGCGATGAAAATGAACTATGAAAGGACAAAGGTGAAGACATATGAATGAAGAAGAAAGAGACACTGTGACCCAGCTAATTGGACTAATGGCCCACGTGGAGGGAGCCTGTGACGAACTCGGGTTCACACCACCGGTGGAAGTTCTTGCTACCGACGCCGAGGGTCAGACCTGGGAGTTTGACTATAGCTCTACATGTGACTTGGTTGGGTTGTTGCACCTGACACCAAAGATGCCGATCACTTTGCGTCTCCAGGACTCGAATGGCAGCTGTGTCGAGCGCCAAATTGCGGACTTAACGTCGCGACCGGAATGGGAGAAACGGTTTCTGCAGTGACTGTGAATGTTCGAGAAAAAATGTAATGGCCGCGACCGATCAAGATTTCTATTCCATTTTTGAGCTTGCTAAGCGCTGGCGGTGTTCTCGCGGGACTGTATACAACAGGCTTCGTGCGGTTGGCGCGAGAGTGTTAGACTTCGCTGCTGATGGAAAGCGAGGCAGGAAAGTTGTTTCAACAAAAGTAGTGCTCGAAATCGAGGCGCGTAATACGAAGCGACTATGCTGAGCATTCGCAGGCGGGGCAAGAGTTTCCATGTGGATTTCCGGAACGGCGATTTTCGCCTACGTGGTTCGCTCGGAACCCGGAATCAGGACGCAGCTAAGAAATTAGGTCATCAGCTGGAGAGAGCTCTATCTGAGGGAGCTGACTCCGATCTCTGGCCTAAGCTCAAACAGGTTGTCCCGCCGTCAACATTCACAAGCTTCGCGGATGTTGTTGGAGTGAAGGAAGAGCGGAAGCCTACTTGGGCTGAACTTTGCGAGACATTCAAGGGCTACCTAAAACAAAGAATCGCGATCGAAAAACTCAGTCAGGCCACCGAGATTCGCTACGCTGCCAGTATCCGAGAGTTTGAAATCTTTCTAGCGGAGCAAGACACCAGTCTGTTGAAGGATATCAATGAGCCACTGATTGAACGTTTCAAAGTGTGGCGCCTTGAGCGGATAAAAAAACGAAAGCACTCAAGGGGCGGGACCGGCCTAGTGCTCGATGTCGCGATCCTGCACCGAGTGTTCGCAATTGCCATCGACCGCGAAATGATTGTGAAGAATCCTGTCCGCACGGAGGGAAGGCCGGGAGAGAATCCGAAGACAGGGGCACAGCCGTTTTCCGGAGACGAGCTTTCAAAGCTGAGAGAGCATGTGGGACAGGATTTGTTGACGTTCCTGCTTTTGCGTTGGACTGGTCTGCGCGGTTCCGATGCTGTGCGCCTCACATGGGGAGAAGTGCATCTCGACAGGAAGGAAATCGAACGGGTCACTCAGAAACGAAAGACGCGGGTGATCTTGCCAATTCATTCCGAACTGATGTTTCTTCTGGAGGCAGAGAACGAGAGAAGGAGACCGCGGTCTTCCGACTTCGTGTTGGTAAATCCGGCGTCGGGCAATCCCATGACACGTCCTCGCCTGTACCAGAGAATGCTCTCACTTGGCCGCCGAGCTGGAGTTTTGAATGCCCACCCCCACCGATTCAGAGATACTTTGGCCGTCGACTTGTTGGCGCGGGGTGCAAGTCCCTACGACGTTGCTAAAATGCTCGGTGATACGATTGAAACGGTGGAAAAGTACTATACGCCATTCGTGAGAGAGTTGCGCGAACGGGTCCGACTGTTCCTTGAAACGGGCGTTGGGATCGAGAAACCGTTCGAAATCCCGGCACAGACCACTGAGAACGGGTTAAAGAAGCCAAATTAGGCCGTTTTCTCAAAACGACGAGATGACAAGCAGAACGCAGGCTTGTAAGTTATTGAAAATCCGTTGCGCGACTTCGCCGCTTCTGTCACACCGGCGTCACACCTGCGAACACCTAAACTTGAAACCCATGAAAACAAAATAGTTTGTGGCAGCCGGACCTGTAAGCCGAATTCTGTCCGCCTTACGGCGGGACGGTCATTCCTCTGGGCCGCGCATTACTGCGAGGCTCAAGCGACCTACCCGGAGGTTGTGGCGCGCCGAGCCGGCACGCGTTCCCGGCAAAGCCGAAGCTTCACTGGGAATTCCCTCCCTATTTGGTCTTGCTCCGTGTGGGGTTTGCCCTGCCCGCCGCATTGCTGCGCCGGCGGTGCGCTCTTACCGCACCTTTTCACCCTTACCTGAGCCTTGCGGCCCGGGCGGTATGTTTTCTGTGGCACTTTCCGTCGAATCAACCCACCCTTGCAAAGAACGCAAGGATGGGCCACCCTCCCGGACGTTATCCGGCACACTGCTCTGCGGAGTTCGGACTTTCCTCCCGTCTTGCGACGAGCGACCGTCCGGTCCGGCTGCCAACAATTCATTATAGAGCAGGAAGATCGAGCAGCCGGATGGCAGTTTTCTCACTCCACCTCTTTGGGTGCCAGGACGAACGTGTACCCCAACAGAGCCAAACCGATCAACAATGGAATCAATCCGGCGAGATAAACCGGCTCGTCGTGCACTAGCCCATGCAGAAGCGCCATGACACCGATGCCGACGACGGCGGTGATCAATCCGCCCAGCTTCATGCCTTCGAGGCGGCGTCTGGCAACGCTCTTATTCTGTTCACGCAGCAGTTCGATCGCGGCCTTGGCACCTTCTCCCGAGCTTTCCGCGATTTTTTTCAGCGTTTCGTTCCGGTAGTACTCTTCTCTCTCTTTGCGGCGCGCATCGGACCATGCGGCGACGGACAGAAAAGAGAATAGGGCAATGCTTCCTATGACGGGGATTGCGACTGCTACGACCCCGACGGTGTTGCTATCCACATCGAATGCCATGGTCGGCTCCTTGAAGTTCTTCCGCTTTCGGTCGGTAAGACCGGCCTTCCGTAGTTCCGGTTGCACTTTCTTTGTTCCGGTGCCATTTTTGAAATAATGCAACCGTCCGCAACGGTGCCGTGTCATACCTTTGAGGCAGATCCAGCGTGAGCGCCACCGACGATCAGGCCGATGTTGCGAGAGTCCTTGTTGGAGAAACCTCTGCTTTCGAGGGGATTGTCCGGCGCTGGCAGGGACCACTGATCAACTTGGCCTACCGTTTTTGCCGTGACCGTGGCCGCGCCGAAGAGATGGCGCAGGAAGCCTTTCTGCGCGCCTACCGCGGGCTCGGCCAGTGGCGCAAGGATGCGGTATTTTCCACTTGGCTCTTTGCGCTGGCGACCAACCTCTATCGTTCGGAACTGCGCCGCATCCCGGCGCGGACGGTGTCGATCGATGACATTGCCGAACCCGCGGACCCGCGCGCTTCTGACGGAGGCCTCGAAGACAGAGACTATGATCGCGATTTAGCGGTGCGGCGCGCGGTTGGAGTTCTGCCGGCGAAATATCGCGAGGCGTTGATTCTCTTTTACTTTCACGACATGGACGTAACCACCGCGGCACGCAGCCTCGGCCTTCCCGAAGGCACGGTCAAGGCGAGATTGTTTCGCGGGCGAGAAATTCTGCGCAGTAAACTTCCGCAATGGCTGGCGGCGCCGCGCCTGAAGGAGGCTTGATGAAACAGGACGAGATCGATCGCATTCTTTCCCGTGAGGACGAAATTCTACCGTCGTCGGGTTTCGCTGTTTCTGTTATGGATGCAGTTCGCCGCGAAGCTTCGGTCCCGCCGCCGATCCCGTTCCCCTGGAAACGTGCCCTGCCCGGCTTGCTGGTAGCGGGTTTTGCGCTGGTACTGGTTCTGGTGGCAGGAGTTGTGGCCATCGCGCAGTTGGACAAATCATCAACTCCACAGTTTTCCATCTCCACGCCGTCCGTGATGCCGCCCATCTTCAATGGAGGCATCGAGTCTGCGGCGATCTGGACCGCGCTGGCGCTGCTGGTGGCACTTGTTTCCGTGAAACTCTCGATGCGGTTGGCTTCCGGGAGGGTGTGAGTTTTTCCTCCGCAGTCCATCTCTCTATAGCGAGTCCAAAGTTGCTGTGCCCACAGGCGCCTGCCGAGCTTCGCTCGGCCTGGACGGCCGAGGGCGGCCGTCCCTACACGAACTATTTCCCCACATAACCCGCGAGCTCTGGGAATGCTTTCAGGTCGCAGTGGTCCGTCACACAGGCTGTTAAACTGATAACCAATCAAAGAGCGGGGCGAGAAGTCGCCGCCCTGAAGCCTGAGACCCGATCTCATGCACATTTCCGAGGCGATCAAGATCGCGTCCCTGTCGTTGTGGGCGAACAAGCTGCGCTCGGCGCTCACCTTGCTCGGCGTAGTCATCGGAGTGGCCGCCGTAATTGCCGTGGTCACTTTCGTCAACGGCATCAATGGTTATGTAGCGACGAAGATCTTCAATCTGGGCGCCGACGTTTTCATCGTCTTCAAAGTTTCACCCGCCGTCACCAACATCGATAAATTCCTCGAGGGCGAAAAGCGCAAAGACCTGACCCTGGAGGACTACCAGGCTGTCCTCGAAGCCTGCAAGCATTGCGAATGGGTGGGCGCCTCGCTCTACAACACCAACGGACATGTCAAGTACGGCGAGCAGTCCATCAGCGACACGATTGTGCGCGGCCTGACTCCCTCCATGGTGACGATTCTCGACATCGACCTCACCGCCGGGCGCATGATCAACGATACCGATGTGCGCAACCACTCCGCCGTTGTCGTGGTTGGGCCGGACATTGTGGAGAACCTGATGCCCGGCATGGACCCCATTAACAAGGAGATCCGTATCGACGGCTGGGTTTATCGGGTGGTCGGGGTCGGTAGAGCGAAAGGCAAGACGCTCGGCCAAACCATGGATAACTACGCGCTCATGCCGATCACGTCGTTTCAGAAGCAGAATGGCGCCCACAAGGATGTCCACATCTCGGGCAAGGCGGTGGCCGGCGGCGCCGGCTTCGAGGAAGCGATGGACGAAACCCGCGCCATCCTGCGCGCCCGCCGCCACGTCCACCCCGGCGATGACGATAACTTCGATATCGAGACTAACGACAGCCTGCTGAGTATCTGGTCGAACTTCAGCGGCACATTTTTTTACGCCATGATTGGGATCGCCGCCATCTCGCTGGTGGTCGGCGGCATCGTGATCATGAACATCATGCTGGTTTCGGTGACGGAACGGACGCGGGAGATCGGCATCCGCAAGGCCATGGGCGCGCGCGGTCGCGACATTCTGCTTCAGTTTCTCATCGAGTCCGTGTTCCTGGCCAAAGCGGGAGGCCTGCTCGGCGTACTGCTCGGGATCGCAGTAGCCAAGGGCGTGACACTCGCCATTGGCATGCCCTCAGAGATCAAACTATGGGCGGTAGCGGCGGGACTGTTGGTGGCGGCAAGCGTTGGCATTTTTTTCGGAGTCTATCCGGCGCGCCGCGCCGCCAAACTGGACCCCATTACGGCCCTGCGCTTCGAAACGTAAGAAGTGATTTTCTCTGCGTACTCTGCGTTAAGGTTTTGACTTCCGATGCTAGTCAAAGGCGAACTCGGCGAAGGCCTGAACATGGCGGTCGACACCATCCGCAGCAACAAACTGCGCTCGTCGCTGACCGTGCTCGGCATCGTGATTGGAGTGGCCGTTGTCATCGGGATTTCGTCGATCGTGCGCGGATTGAACGACAACGTAACCCAGGTCATCACCAGCCTGGGTTCCAACATCATTTTCGCGTTCCACCTGGAGCCCTTCACCTTCGGACGCCCCACGGAGGAGATGCGCACCCGCAAGGAACTGACCTTCGATGACGCCATGGCGATGCAGGATCTGCCGCACGTCAAAGCGGTCACCGTCGGCGTGCGCTATTTCCGTCCCGAACTTGGCACCGGCACTTACTCCGTCAAATACAAGGACCGCAAGGCCAAACAAACGATTCTCGAAGGCGACACCAGTTCCTACAAAGATGTCATCGACGTTGCCCTCGACTCGGGCCGCTGGTTCAGCGATATCGATGAGGAGCGCCGCGCTTCGGTCATCATCGTCGGCCACGATACCGCGCAAGAACTTTTCCCAAGTGAACCGCCATTGGGCAAAGAGCTGGACATCGAAGGCCAGTTGTTTACCGTGATCGGCGTGGCGAAAGTCCGCAAGAGCGTGTTTGGTGGAGGAAAGAATCCCGACGACAATATTGTTTTCTTTCCCCTGAGCACGTTTCGCAAGTTGCACCCCGAACTGAAGCAATACTGGATCAGCGTCAAAGCCACCTCGCACGCCGACATGCCGAAAGCCATCGACGAAATGCGCGAGTTGCTGCGCCGCCGCCGCAGGGTCCCGACCGAAAATCCGGATAACTTCGCCGTCTTCACGCAAGACTCGATTTCCGACGTGTGGAATCAAATCACGAGCATGATCTTCATCTTCATGTTTGCGGTGTCGAGTGTCGGCCTGATCGTGGGCGGCGTGGGCGTGATGAACATCATGCTGGTTTCGGTGACCGAGCGCACCCGCGAAATCGGAGTGCGCAAAGCCATGGGCGCCCGCAAGCGCGACATCCTGATGCAATTCACGCTCGAAGCCGTGATGCTCACAGCCGTCGGTGGAATAATCGGGCTCCTGCTGGGCGCACTCATCACGGCGATCATTCCAGTCGCGTTTCCGTCGCTTCCCGCCACCATGTCGATGGACTGGTCGATCTTCGCCTTCGCCGCCTCCGCCGCGGTGGGACTGGTCTTTGGGATTTATCCCGCGTGGAAAGCCGCCAACCTCGACCCCATCGAGTCGCTGCGCTACGAGTAAAGCGATCCCAAAATCCAGCCCGGAAGGGGCGGCCGGCCTTATGTTCATTGGCCCCTCCGGGGCTCGATGGTCGCGCATTTCCCCACAGTCTGCGGAGGCACGCGCCAACACAAACCGTACTTACACCACCCGCTGCGGGGCATGGCTCGGCATCCATTCCGCCGGACGATTCTCGCCGTGCGACATGGCGTAGAGAACCAGCTCGACGCGGCTCGAAATTCCAATCTTGTCGAAAATTCGCAACAGATATTTCTTGATGGTGTGTTCGCTCAGCCCCAGTTCGCCGGCGACTCCGCGGTTGGTCAAGCCGTCGGCTACGAGCGCGACTACCTGCTCCTCGCGCGGCGTCAACAAAGACCTGCCGTTGGTGTTGACCACACGCAGCGTGGGCACCTCCGATAAAGCCTCCAGCGCGTAATTCATCTGCTGGCTGTTGACCCAAACCTCTCCCCGAAAAACGCAGTGGATGCATTTGCACAGCATCGGGAAAGGAGTGTGGGTAAAAAGAAAGATGCCCTTCACGCCCGCGCGCAAGGCACTCACCACCAGTTCGCGGTCATCGTTTTCGGCCAGCAGCACGGGAGCGGTCTTCGGATACGAAACTCGCAACCAGCGCAGCAGGCTCAAATCCGCCAGGTGGTTCCCTGCAATCAAAACCACGTCGGCTTGATTCGATTGCATGAAGGTTTGGAGAGCAGACGTCTCCAAAGCGACAGCGGAAACATGAAGGTCCCGCCGGCTGTTCAAGGCCCGGGTCAAGAGTTGAGACTGAATGGGACTCGAATCGGCGACCACGACTTGCACCACTTCGGTTTCGACCGGCCCGGTTCCGGTGGACGGTTTTGCGGAGTGCGTGGTTTTCACGTTCCTATCATGCCCCTAAGCGCACGGACCGGATATAGGCCCCGTCACACTCTGTTTGTGATGAATTCCGCCCTCGGTGTCCACTTTCGGAGGGCTACTCCGGTGCACAACCGTGGCGGCAGCGCTCTCCCGCTCGCGGGGTGCCCAGGGCGGGAAACCCGTCCCCAGCACCCGGTTGCCGATTTCATCACCTTTCCGATAGCCGGAACGTGCCCGGTACCGCAGTGGACAGTACTTTCCAAGTCTTGTTGTGCTCGGCACGCCGCGGTAGCTTCCTGCTAACAGCTCAAATTCCCGAGCTGCTTAGTTCGCCGTTCTGAGCAACGGTGAGAGTCCGGAGATGAATGTGTTGACTAAACGCGTCGTTCTGAGAGCTGTGGGTATGCTCATCCTGCAGCTAGCCGTGGTCGCATTGGCACAGGAGACTGCACCGTTGCCCGCTTCGGCGCCTGGGTCCTCTGCTCCGTCAACCGGCAAGCTCGCGGCGGCGGAGAGCTCGCAGAGCCAGGACCGGCCGGACACGGGAGGTTCCATCGACGGAGCGATCACACAGCCCGGAAAAGCGGATGGCATGGGAGATCCTGCATTCGGAGGGGAACGCCACCCGCTTTACCGGCTTTCGAAATCGGACACGGTGGACGTAAATTTTACTTTTTCTCCCGACTTCAACCAAACGTTGACCGTGCAGCCGGATGGCTTCGTGGCCCTGAAAGGTGCAGGCCCGCTGTTGGCGGAAGGAATCACGATTCCCCAGATGCAACAGGCGATCGTCAACGCCTACCGTGGCTTTCTGCACCAGCCGGAGGTCACCGTGACCTTAAAAGACTTTGACAAACCCTACTTCCTCGCTTCGGGTGAGGTGGCGCGGCCAGGGAAGTATGAGCTGCGCGGGGATTTGACCGTAAACGAAGCCGTGGCGATTGCTGGCGGGTTAACGCAGCAAGCCCGCCATTCGCAGGTGGTTGTGTTTCGCCGGATTTCCGCGTACGTCGCCGAATCCCACGTGATCGACCTAAAGAAAATGCTGGATTCTCACGATCTTCGCGAAGATCTGCACCTCCAGCCCGGCGACTTTATCTTTGTGCCACAGAGCCGCATTTCAAAGATCCGCAAGTATGTTCCGACCAACTCCATGAGCTGGTACATGAACCCATTGCAGTTTTAGCTGAAGGGAGTAGCAGCATTCACTGATTGCGTCTCCAAAAATCTGGCGAGTTCCTATAAAGCCCGCCGGGTGTGATCGGCCTTGCTGTACGATCCATGTCCGCGGAATTGAAAGGAAACTCGCACGCCCCTCTTTCCCCCACGCCCCGCGATCTGGCGGCCACGCTGTTCCGGCGTCCCCGGCTGGTCGCCGCTTCTTTTGGATTTGTGGTGCTGGCGACGATGCTTTTCGTCGTCTTCTCGGCGCGATATGAATCGCACTTCAAGGTAGTGCTGCGCCGGGGCCGCTTCGACCCCATCGTCTCCCCCCAACCCCCGAGCGCTATGGATTTCACTCGTCCCGACATTACTGAAGAGGAGCTCAATTCCGAAGTCGAGCTGCTGCGCGACGAAGATCTCCTGAAGGAAGTTGTGAAAAGGGCGGGACTGGTTCCTGCCGGCACCCCGGATCGCGATCGCCCAGCCGCGATCGAACACGCGGTTCGCAAGCTGGCACGCGGCTTGGATGTCGAAGCCCTGAAGAAGTCGAACCTTATCCAGGTCAGTTACAAGGACACCAGTCCGGAGCGAGCTGCCCGCATCCTGACGGCGCTTTCCACCCTCTACGTGCAACGGCACACGGAACTCCAGCGTCCCCCGGGAGAGATTCAGTTCTTCGATCAGCAGACGGCGGAATACGAAAAGAGGCTGCATCGGTCCGAAGCCGAACTGGTGCACTTTACTCGTACACGGGGCGTGGTGTCGGCGGCGCTGGAACGCGATATCGCGCTGCAGAAGCTGGGCGAAGCGGACGCGGCTTACCGCCAGATCGACCAGGATCGCGTCGAGACCGAGCGCCGAATTTCGTCACTGCGGGAACAGCTCAAGTCGTTTCCGTCGCGGTCGGTCACCCTCAAGCGCTGGGCCGATAATCCGGAGGTTCTGGAAAAGATGAAAACGCACTTGCTGGAGCTCCTGCTCAAGCGCACCGAGCTCCTCAGCCGCTTCGAACCGTCCTACCGGCTGGTGCAGGAAGTGGAACAGGAAATCGCCGAAACCCGCGCGTCGATTGCCGCCGAAGCGCTCACCCCGGTGCGCGACGAAACCAGCGACAAAGATCCCAACTATGAGTGGGCCCGGATGGAAATGGAGAAGGCCCAGGTGCAAGGGGACGGCTTGCGGGCCCGGCAATCCGACGCTTCCACCCAGGTCGCATCTCTGCGCATGTTTGCCCAGCAGATGCAATCTGACTCGGTGGATCAACAGGATCTAATGCGCACCGCCAAGGCCGAGGAAGACAACTACCTTCTCTACCTTCGCAAGCGCGAGGAAGCGCGCATCGGGGACGCGCTCGACGAACGCCGCATCCTCAATGTGGCCATTGTGGAACCGCCCGCGGCTCCGGCCCTGCCCGCGCACTCCGTGCCGCTCTATTTTCTGCTCGCTTTCGGACTGGCGATGGCATTCAGCGTCGCCATCGCGTTTACGACGGAGTACTTTGACCCGACCATTCGTACTCCCGACGAAGCTCAGGTCGTGTTAGGAGTACCGGTACTGGCTTGGCTGCCAGCACCCGAGCCCGCGATACTGCGACCTTCCTCTTTTTGGATCGGAAGGTCCAAGGTGGTGGTCCAGTGAGCGCCTTCCGCGAAGTTCTTGCCGACACCCCAACTGCCCCTGAACCGCGGCGCTTGACTGAAATTCGCGAGCAAATTCCGCGCCGAGCAGTCTCTCCGGTGGTTTCGGTTCACTCGGAGCAGATCCGTGCGCTGGTGCAGCAACTCTTCTTCCGGCATGAATCGGGGCCGGTACGGCACGTCGGATTTTCCCCGGTCGAAGCATCGACTGCGACTGCGGCGTTATGCCTGGAGGTTGCCAAAACGCTGGCTGAGGAAGACCGGTACGACGTCGGGCTCATCGATGCCAATGCCCATCCGGACTCGGCGCCTCTGCAAGCCCAGCTGCAGATCGCGTCCCCCAGCCACGCGGAGGCCGACTGGCCGATCGCAAAACGGCTGTGGATGATTCCTCGCCAGAGCTGGCTACCGGACGCCTGCGGACAGCGGATCACCGACCAGAACTTGTCCCGGCTCCGCGAACTCACAAGCGAGTTCGACTTTTCCATTCTGTGGTGCGCGCCGGTCTCCTGGCTTACGGCAAGCATCGGCCAAACCTGCGATGGCCTGGTGTTGGTTCTGACCGCCAACAAGACAAGACGCCTGGTCGCCGCTCAAATCAAGGATCAGCTGAGCAAGGCGAAAGTGCCGCTGCTCGGAACCGTCCTCGCGGAACGTCGTTTTCCCGTGCCGCAAGGCCTGTACCGGAGTCTGTGAATCCCATGAGCGAATTGACCACAAACCGGCTATGGGACATCGGAAGCAAAGATGGACCCTCGCAGTATGCCCGCATGATTATGGGGACGCCGGCAATGCCGCCCCCCAGGTTCGCGCCGACGGCTGACGCCACCCCCAAACGTCCGGCCGACGCGATCGACCAAACCACCACGAGGCAAGCTCAGGCGCGTACGCTAACCCAGCTACTCCTGCCGCAAACTGGCGTCGATCGATTCACGCTTGGGGAACTGGTGGCGGCAGATTTGATGGTCCTCGTGGTCGTGTGCGGCGCGTTATCGCTGTTCTTTCCCGCTTGGGGCCTGCCGTGGGCTTATCTGCCGATTTTTGCCGTTCTGGTAACGCTGTTCGGCTTCTCTGAGGGGGTCTACAAACGCGCCGGCGATCCGTCTCCCGCCGGAATCGTCCCAGCGCTGGCGAAGTCAACCCTGTTCGCGATCGGACTGGTCTTCGTCGCCGCGTGGGACGAAATGCGTCCTGTCGCCGCCTTCGCGATATTTGCGAGCAGCCTCGCTGGCCTGGCGCTGTCCCGCTGGTTGAGACAGTTTGTATGGAAGCGGCGACGCCGCCAAACAGAGTCGCGCAAGATCCTCATAATTGGCGGGGGGGTGATCGCTCGCTCCATCGCCCAGGCACTGCGCAACGATCCTCTGCGCCGCGCAACCGTGTGCGGTTTCGTGGATGACGATCTGCCTCTTTCTCCGACGGTATTGGGGCGAATCGCGGACCTGGACTGGCTCGCGCGTTCCGAATTCATCGATGAGGTCATCCTCGCTCTTCCCGGTCAGCCAGCACTGGCGCGAGAAGCTGCCGAGGCCGCGTTCCGTAACCACCTGGACATTCGTGCCGTACCCGATCTGCCCCCGGGCCCATGGCCAGACTCAGGCGTCGATCGCATCGGAGACGTGCCGATCGTCACCCTTCATCGCGAGCCCTTACCGAGCGCCACCTTGTTTCTGAAGCGCTTGCTGGATGTCACCGGTGCGGCGCTTGGTCTGGTGTTGGCCAGTCCTCTCATGGCGATTGTGGCGGTATTCATCCGGCTGGGATCGCCGGGTCCGGTCGTCTATTCCGCGGAACGCACCGGCGCCAAAGGCCGCCGCTTCCGTTGCTACAAGTTTCGCTCCATGGTGAGCGATGCCGAACACCTCAAGGAAGAGTTGCGCAACCGCAACCAGAGACAAGGCCCGATCTTCAAAATGGACGACGACCCCAGAATCACACGCGTCGGCCACATTATCCGCCGCTATAGCCTCGACGAGCTGCCTCAGCTTTGGAACGTGCTGCACGGGGAGATGAGCCTGGTGGGACCGCGGCCCCATCCGATCGACGAGGTCAACCACTACGAACTTCACCAGTTCCGGCGCCTTGACGTAAAACCCGGCATCACGGGTCTGTGGCAGATCACGGCGCGCGGCTGTCCGTCTTTCGAACTCAACATGCACCTCGATCTCACCTACATCGAGAACTGGAGTCTGCTTCTCGACCTGCGCATCCTCGCAGGCACGGTTCGCGTGCTGTTCGTGCCGGAAGGAGCCTGACTCTATGGCGTTTTCACAGTTTGTGTATGGTTCCTCGCCAGTGCTACCTCAGGGGCTAAAGCCCGCATATTTATTAGCGCGGGGCGGCACGGCTGAAGAGGCTGCGGAAAAAGTCGAAAAGGACACAAAAAGCTCACCTCGGGCGCTAAAGCGCAATGCATTGTCAGCGACTTGCGGCACGACTGAAGTCGTGCCCTTCCCAAGAACCTGCGTGAATCACAGTTTTTCCGCAACCTGTGAAGCCGTGCCCTGCCCAAGGCCCGACTACAACTTAGAAACCGTGAAACCGGTCCAGCCATGAGCAGCCGCGCCATAGCTTTACCCCGGGACGGTGACGTCAACCCGCTTTGGCAGGTTGCCGGGCTGCTGCTTCGCCCCCTTCATCTGGGACTGGCGTTTCCCTCTGTCCTTTATGTGGCCGCGATGACCGTTTTCCTGTTCCGGCCGCCGGACCTCTTTTCTTTTTACGCCGACCGGATCGCGTTCGGCATTCTGGTCTTCTTCGTTGCTCTGCGTACGATGGCGCTCCGCGATAAGATCCCCTACTTTGCCGGGCTCAGCTTGCCCATGCTCGGTCTGACGGCGCTCGCCGTATTGCGCGTGCTTCGGGAGCCGTTCGACGCTCAAATCTGGAGCATCATCGCCAGCAAGTACATCGTCCCCTTTGCGCTGTTTCACCTTGCAGTGCTGGTGTTCCGAGGCGCATCGCAACGAAGGCACTTTGAAATCCTCATCGTTCTTGCCCTTGCCTACCTGGTGTTCATTGCCGTTGCCTTCTTGGTGGACGCTCGCTCTCTGATCTTTCCGCGTTTCATTCTTGACGACAGCCTTGGTTTTCATCCGGACCGCGCTCGCGGCCCATTTCTGCAGGCGGTCGCCAACGGCGTTTCGTTGAACATCCTTGGGATTCTTGTCATTGCACTCTCGCAAAAGCGCAAAACCGTCGCCACGTGCCTGTGGATGGTTCTGCCCCTGGCGGTGCTCGCCACTATGACACGCGCGGTTTGGATCTCGTTCGCCGTCTCCACCATCGTTCTCGGTTTCCGCCTGGTCAAACGGCGGGTGCTAGCGGTGTGCTCCTTGTTGGCGGTTGTGGGCTTCCTGGTCGGCCTGGCAATCAGCATCAGCGATCATTCGCTGAAGAGGGCCCTTTGGGATCGCACCGGAGAGCGCGGCCCGGTCGAGGCGCGCCTCGCCGTGTACGACGCCGGCTGGGCGATGTTCCGGGAGCGGCCGTTTACCGGCTGGGCTGCCGGGAGTATGTACGCCGAGCTCGCACGGCGCATGGAGGGATACCACCTCCGCACCTACTACGTGCACAACACTTACCTCGCCTTGCTGGTCGAGTTCGGAGTGCCGGGGCTGGTTCTGTACGGCATTCTTTTCTTCAACCTCTTCCGCCTTTCCTGGCACGCTCCGCCCGGCGAGCGAGGTCCGGCCGCTGCCCTGCGCAAGGTCTGGCCCATTGTACTCAGCGTGTATCTGTTCAACGCCTTCTTCGTCGACATGGCGTACCAGTTTGTTATTGGGCTCGTGTTCACCGTTGCCGGGATGCTGTGCGCGTCCGAGGAGTCCGCCGCATGACCATCGCCTACATTGCCAACGAGTTTCCTTCTCCCCTCGAACCTTACGTGATGGATGAAATCACGGAACTGCGCCAGCGCGGGGTGCAGGTGGTCTGCTGCAGCGGCAAACGCGTCTCGCAGAATGGTCTCAGCCTGGCGGAACGCGCCTTCTGGAAGGAGACGCGCTATTTCCAGCCGCTCTCCGACGATGAACTTCTGCGGGCACTCGGCCGGCTCGCCTCCAATCGTCGCAACCTCTGGCAGCTGTTGCGGACCTTGGTGTGGGAGCGCGGCGCCTCCCCGGCCCGCCGCATTCGTGCGCTGGGCCACACGGTAATGGGAGCCGCGCTGGCAGAACAACTGGCGCCGCTCCAGGTCGAACACATCCACGCTCATCACGGATACTTCGCTTCGTGGATGGCCTTAACCGCTGCCCGCCTGCTCGGAATCGGCTTCAGCTTCACCCTGCACGGCTCCGATCTGCTGCAGCGCGCCGATTTGCTTTCGGCCAAACTACGCGCTTGCCAGTTCTGTGTAACCGTGTCCGACTACAACCGCCAGTACATTCTGCGCAACTATCCCTCCACGCCCCAGGAGAAAATCGTCGTGCAACGCCTCGGTGTCGATCGCGTGCTCCCCTGGCCAGCCCCCACAGCCGAGCCGGACCACCGCTTCTGTCTCCTCTCTGTCGGACGCCTGCATCGGGTCAAGGATTATCACTTTCTCATCCGAGCCTGCGCGGAACTTCGCAACCAAGGTCTCGACTTCCTGTGCTGGATCGTGGGCGAGGGGCCGGAGCGCCCGGCTCTGGAACGCGAGATTGTGGCGCGGGGACTGCAAGGGCCGGTTCGGCTGATCGGTCACGTGCCTCGCGCCGCCCTGCGCAGCTATTACCGCTACGCCGATCTGGTGGTCATGACCAGCAAGAGCGAAGGAATTCCAGTGGTCCTGATGGAGGCCATGTCGCACGCCAAGCTGGTGTTGGCTCCCGCGATCACCGGGATTCCCGAACTGGTCGAGCACCAGCGCACTGGATTTCTTTACCAGCCTGCCTCTTTGCCCGATTTCGTCAGCGCCGTCACTTGGATTCACGGCCACAGAGCGTCGTTGTCCGGAATCCAGCGCGCGGCGGCGGCCAGCATCGCCGCTTCCTACAATCGCCAGCGAAATCTACGCGCTTTTGCGGAGCAATTCCTGGCCCGCATTCCCCAATCGGAGGGTGACCATGCGCATCCTGTATTGCAACAAGTACGACTATCCGTTTAGCGGCACGGAAGCGTACCTTTTCGACCTCATCCGCCGGATGGACGAGCGTGGCCAGGAAACCGCTCTGTTCAGCATGGACCACGGCCGTGCTCCAGCGTTCGCAGGGCGCAGTTATCGCATACCGTACATTGACTTCAAAGATCCGAACGCCAGTTTTCTGAAGAAGGTCAAAATGGCGGCCCACGCCATTTATTCACCATCGGCCGGGCGCGCCATGCGCAAGTGCCTTGCTGATTTTTCGCCCGATCTGGCCCACGTTCGCAGCATCTACCATCACTTGTCGCCTTCGATTCTCTGGGAACTGAAGCGCCAGGGGATCCCCGTGCTCTACCACCTTAACGATTTCAAGATTCTGTGCCCCACCTACAATTTTGTTGCCGATGGCCACCCCTGTGAACTCTGCAGTCACGGCGCTTTCCACAACGTGGCCACGAAGGGTTGCTATGCCGGCCCGCGTTCGAGCGCGGTAGTTCTTGCCGCGGAAGCGTACCTGCATAAATGGTTGCGAACTTACGAACGCTGCGTGGACGTGTTCCTGGCTCCCAGCGAATTCGTGCGCGGCAAACTCATCGGCGCCGGTTTCCCTGCGGCGCGCATTGAAGTCCTGCCCCACTACCAGGCTCTGCCCGGCGATGCTCAACTCGCTGCCGATGATGGATACGTGCTCTACTTCGGCCGGCTTTCCCCCGAGAAAGGCGCTTATGAACTCTTGCGCGCGATGGTGCGGCTGCCGCACATTCCTCTTGTCATCGCCGGAGACGGTCCCGAGCGTCCGCGGCTCGAAGCGCTGGCGCGAGAACTGAACTTGAAACACGTCCTGTTCGTGGGCATGGTCCACGGCGAGAAGCTCCAAAAGCTGATCGCCGGTTGCAGCTTCTCCATATTTCCTTCCCACGCCTACGAGACCTTGGGGAAATCGATTTTGGAATCTTATGCATGGGGACGGCCGGTCATCGCCTCCGATCTGGGCTCGCGCCGGGAAGTGGTCCAACATGGGGTCACCGGGCTCCTCTATGCCGACGGAGACCGCGAACAACTTGCCCACTCCATCGGATTTCTGTTTGACCGCCCCGATCTGATCCAGAAGATGGGCGCCGCCGCTCGCAGTCGTGTGAAAGCAAACCACGCCCCCGGCCAGCACTTGGAGAAGCTGCTTGAACTCTACCGCCGGCTCACGTCCGCCAGAAAGGTTCTGTCCTTCCCCGCCGCGCCAGAGCACCCCATTCCGCGCCGCGGCGTCCGCGTCGCGTTCATCGGGGGTCGCGGCCTGGTTTCCAAATACAGCGGCATCGAATCCTATTACGAACAGGCGGGCCACGAACTTGCCCGCCTGGGGCATGAAGTCACCGTCTATTGCCGTTCTTATTTCACTCCCCCAATTCCGATGAACACGCACAACGGCATGCGGGTGCGGCGCTTGCCCACCATCCGCTCCAAGCATCTGGAAACTGTCGTCCACACCTTGTTGAGCACCGCGGATGCCATGACGTCGGACTACGATGTCGTCCATTACCACTGCCTGGGACCGGCGTTGTTTTCTTTTCTTCCGCGGCTCGCGGGCAAGAAGACCGTCGTCACCGTGCAGGGCCTGGACTGGCAGCGCGGCAAGTGGGGCCGGTTCGCAGCGCGCGTTCTGCGTTGGGGAGAAGCGGCCGCGGTTTGCTTGCCCGATGCCACCATGGTCGTCTCGCGCACCTTGCAGCAGTACTACCGTGAACAGTACAAGCGCGATACTATCTACGTGCCGAACGGAGCCACGCTGGCTCCCCAGCGACTTCCCCGGAAACTGATCGAGTGGGATCTCCTCCCGGATAACTACGTCCTTTTCCTGGGCAGGTTTTCGCCGGAAAAGAACTGCCATCTCCTGATCGAAGCCTTCGAACACCTGCACACCGGCATGAAACTGGTGCTCGCCGGAGGATCGAGTCACTCCGATGGCTATGCGAACAGCTTGCGCCGCCACGAATCCGAGCAGATCCGTTTTCTGCCCTGGGTTTCCGGACGCGATCTCGAAGAGCTTGTCTCCAATGCGGCTTTGTTTGTGCTTCCGTCCGAACTGGAGGGTCTGTCTTTGGCTCTTCTCGATGCCATGGCGGCCGGGATTCCGGTGCTGACCAGCGATATTCCGGAGAATAGGGAAGTGGTCGAGGGCGCCGGCTTCACCTTCCGTCGCGGCGACCGGACAGATCTTGAGCGCATGCTCGACTTGCTCGTCCACGATCCCGATCTTCGCCGTCAGGCTGCCGCCCGGGGACGTGAGCGGATCCAGGGCCAGTATCTCTGGCCGGAAATCGCCCGGTCGATCGAAACGGCCTACTACAACGTGCTGGGCTGGAGCTCGGCCGGCCAGGTTCAGATCCGCACTTCCACAGTTCCGGCAGTGCGCTAGGCCGAGTCCCCCTCGTCGAGCAGGTTCTGCGCAGCAAAGGCATGACGGAAGAATCGATCCTCGCGGCCGTACGCCTGGCATCGGTAATTCACGGCCTGGCGACGGTCTTCGACGCCCAAGCGGTCGCCCCCAGCCAGACCGTGCTTGCCTGATCTGGATACCCGGCACCGAAGCTGGGCGACTTCGCGTCCGGCGGTAATAATGATTAGAATCGGAAGGCGGCGTCTTTGCGCGAAGCCGCATTCGGAGCATGGAAGATTCCATCCTGGTCACCGGTGGCGCGGGCTTCATTGGGTCGAACTTCATTCTCCAATGGATGGCTTCGGAACGCGCACGCATCCTGAATCTCGACAAGCTGACGTACGCGGGCAATCTTAACAACCTGCGCGCCGTCGAAGCCGACCCGCGCTATCGCTTTGAGCAGGGCGACATTGTCGATCGCGATTTCTTGCGCTCTCTGCTGCGGCGCGAACAACCCCGCGCCATCGTTCACTTTGCCGCTGAGAGCCACGTGGACCGCTCTATCCACGGCCCCGACGATTTCGTCCGCACCAATGTCAACGGCACCTTCAGCCTGCTCGAAGAAGCGCGCGCCTACTGGTCGGCGCTTCCGGAGTCCGAGCGCGCGTCGTTCCGCTTCCTGCATGTCTCGACCGACGAGGTCTACGGATCGCTTGGTCCCGGCGACCCGGCCTTCAGCGAAAGCACTGCTTACGCTCCCAACAGCCCGTACTCCGCGTCCAAGGCGGCTTCCGATCATCTGGTTCGCGCCTATCACCATACCTACGGCCTGCCGGTGCTTACCACCAACTGCTCCAATAATTACGGACCCCACCAGTTTCCCGAAAAACTGATTCCGCTCATGATCCTGAATGCCTGCGCCGGCCAGGCGCTCCCGGTCTATGGCGACGGCAAGAACGTTCGCGACTGGCTTTACGTTGAGGATCACTGCCGCGCGATTCGTACCGTGCTCTCTCACGGCCGCGCCGGAGAAACCTATAACATCGGTGGGCGGAGCGAAAGAAAGAACCTCGAAATTGTCGGCGCCATTTGCGAACTGCTGGACGAACTGCGCCCGAACGACCCCGCCGTTCCTCACCGCCAGCTCATCACATTCGTCAAAGACCGCGCCGGACACGACCGCCGGTACGCCATGGACGCGCGCAAAATCGAGCGCGAACTGAACTGGCGCCCGCTGGAGACATTTGAGAGCGGCATCCACAAGACCATCCGCTGGTATCTTGAACATGAAGACTGGGTCCGCGACGTTACCAGCGGCAGCTATCGTCAATGGATCGCGAAACACTACGCCAACGAGCGCTAAATGATTTACCGTGCGGGCTGTGTGGCCCTCAGGGGCTAACCCCAATTTTGTAGGCTGGTAGCGGCACGGCTGAAGCCGTGCCCTTCCCAAAACCATTTACAAAACCAGTTCTAAGCTGAAACTCGACATGACAAAGACAAGAACGAAGACCGCGCCACCGAATTACAAAGGCATCATTCTGGCGGGAGGATCGGGCACGCGACTCTATCCCGTCACCCACGTGCTTCCCAAGAGCTTGCTGCCGGTGTACGACAAGCCGATGGTGTACTACCCGCTCTCGACGCTCATGCTGGCCGGCATCCGCGAAATCCTGCTCATCTCGACGCCCGAGGATCTGCCGCGCTTTCAGCACTTGCTCGGCGACGGCTCGCGCTACGGCGTCCACTTCCAGTATGCGGCGCAACCGAAGCCGGAAGGCATTGCCCAGGCATTCTTGATCGGCAAGGAATTTATCGGCTCCAGCGGTTGCGCGCTCGTGCTCGGCGACAATATTTTCTACGGACACGACCTGGTCAAGGAATTGCGCGCGGCGACGCTCCAACCGAAAGGCGCCCGCGTTTTTGCGTACCCCGTCCATGACCCCGAGCGTTACGGCGTCGTCGAGTTCGATGCGCAGGGGAAAGCGCTTAGCATTGAAGAGAAACCGAAGCATCCGAAATCGCGTTACGCGGTCACCGGACTTTATTTTTACGATCGGCAGGTCGTCGAAATCGCCGCGAGCCTTAGGCCTTCGAAGCGCGGCGAGCTTGAAATCACCGACGTCAACCGCGTCTATCTCGAGCGCAATCAGCTCAACGTCTGCGTGATGGGACGAGGCACGGCCTGGCTTGACACGGGCACGCACGAAGCCTTGATGGAAGCCTCGTTATTCATTCAGACGCTAGAGAAACGCCAGGGCCTGATGGTCGCTTGCCCGGAGGAAATCGCCTATCGCTCCGGCTACATCACCGCCGCGCAGCTGGAAGCGCTGGCCCAGCCGATGCGCAACAATGGATACGGCGCCTACCTGCTGCAGTTACTGCGGGAACGCGTGTTCTAATTGATGAAGAATTTATTGATGAAAACTTTAGGATGAGAAAAATCGCCACCAGCCTGCCCGGCGTTCTGCTTCTCGAACCGCGCGTGTTCGGCGACGACCGCGGCTTCTTTCTGGAAAGCTACAACCAGCGCACGTTTTCGGACCTCGGAATTTCGGAACCATTCGTCCAGGACAATCATTCCTACTCAAAGAAGAATGTCATTCGCGGATTGCACTACCAGATTCGCCAGCCTCAGGGAAAACTGGTGCGCGCCATCACTGGCGAGATTCTCGATGTCGCGCTCGATCTCCGCCGCAGTTCTCCTACCTTCGGAAAGTGGGAATCCTTTAAACTTTCCGGCGAGAACAAACACACTTTATGGATTCCGCGCGGATTTGCTCACGGCTTCCGAGTCGTGTCCGAGACCGCCCACGTCCTCTATAAGACGACGGATTTTTATGCGCCCGAGCACGAACGCACGGTGGCGTGGAACGATCCCGCGCTGAACATTGATTGGCAAATGGACGATTGGCAAATCGGCGACAGCCAACTCGACGGCGAGCCGATCGTCTCGGCAAAAGATCGGCCGGGCGTGCCTTTTCAGCAGGCCGAAAAATTCGAGTAGCGCCCGGTCAATGCAGCCGGAATTCAACCGCAATCGTGGTTTCCACCTCAACTGCCTGGCCGCTGGTTAGGTAGGGTTCAAATTTCCAGGACTGCACCGCCTCCGTCGCCGCCTGCACCAGCAGATCGGGTCCGGACACCGGCCGCAAACTTTTCACACTGCCATCCGGTCGAATCACCGCATCCAGCACCACCAGTCCTTCGGTCCCCGCTCTTCGCGCAGCCTCCGGATAGGCCGGCTCGACCTTGGTCACTATCCGCTTCGCCATGGTCTCGGCAGAGACGGCTTCGGGAGCGACTTGCGACCCCGACTCCGCAGCCGCCGTTTCCAGTTCGGTCGTTTCCAGTTCGTTCCAGGATCTCTGCCACTGCCACCATCCCAAACCAGCGAGCGCCAGCGTGCAGGCGAACAGCACATAAAATCCCCGGCGCCCGGCGCGAATTCTGCGCCTTGGGTTGGCAGCCGGCCGCGCGGCGGCTACGGGCGCTTCCGTTTCCATTTCCATCCCTGCAGCTGCAACTGGCCCTTCTTTTCTTAGATCCCTGACATCCAGCGGCGCGGAAGCGGAACGATCAACCCAATACCGGATCATCGCCCGCTGCTCCGCCGACAGCCCGGTAAACTCAAGTCCGCAACGGAGTCGCGACTGATACCGAACCAGCGCGCGCGCCCGCACCGGCACGCCTACGTTTGGAAGCCGCAACTCCACCGCGACCTGCTGATCCGGAACCAACTCTCCGGCGATGACGGCGCCTACTCCGCTCTCACTGAGGTCGGTACAACGGCCGGGCAAATTTTCGGAAACTCCGGATCGGAGCGCGATTACATCCAGGGGGACATGAATCGGGAGGCGGGGATATGCGCGCCGTTGCGTCTTTTCCAGCGCCAGTGATGGAACTGCACTCATCCGACTGCCTCCGCAGGGCGAAACCGTTTCTGGTCACGCGGCTGGAATCAACGACGAACGCGGCGCTTCATGACAATTGTTTCCAAGAGTATAACGGAAATGCCGGAATTGTTTTCCTCAGGAGCGAATTCTCAGCTCATGATTCACATCGGACCGCAAGATCGGGTTTTCATTCTTACAGGGTCCGGCGTCAGCGCCGAGAGTGGCATCCCCACCTTTCGCGGTGTGGGTGGACTGTGGCGAAATTATCGCATTGAAGAAGTGGCGTCGCCTCATGCGTGGGCGCGCGATCCTCGGCTCGTTTGGGATTTTTACTCCATGCGCCGGAGCGTTGCCGCCGCTGCCAGGGCCAACCCCGCGCATCTCGCGCTCGCCGAACTGGAGAGCAAGCTCGCGGACCGCTTGTTCCTCTGCACGCAAAACGTGGACAACTTGCACGAACAGGCGGGATCGCGTCGTGTGTTTCATATGCACGGCGAGCTTTTCAAGAGCCGCTGCGACTCGTGCCGGCGGCCGCCGTTCCCCGATCACTCCGGCTACGAGGCGCCGACCGAGATTCCGCGCTGCGAATGCGGAGGCAGAATCCGCCCCCACATCTGCTGGTTTGGGGAAGTGCCCTACGAGATGGACCGCATCTTTGCGGCGCTGAATCACTGCACAGTGTTCGCCGCTGTGGGAACGTCCGGGGTGGTGGAACCTGCCGCCAGCTTCGTCGCACACGTCCGCGGCCGCGCGCGCACCTACTACGTCGGTCCGGAAGAACCGGCGAATGCCTCGGAGTTTGACCGCTGTTATCAGGGCGAAGCCGGCAAATTCTGCCCCTGCTGTTCGCGACCGACTGATTCACCTACTCCAGATCTCTCCAGTTCAGCCCGACTCCGATTTCCACCAGCAGCGGAACCGCGAGCCGACGCGCTTGCTCCATGTGCTCCCGCACCAGCGATTTCATCGCTTCCACTTCGTGCTCTGGCACCTCGAACACAAGTTCATCGTGCACCTGCAAAGTCATCCGCGACTTCAGCCCGCGCTTCCGGATTTCCTCGTCAATCCGAATCATCGCCACCTTGATCAGGTCGGCGGCCGTTCCCTGCAGCGGTGTGTTCACCGCCGTGCGCTCCGCAAAGCCGCGCTGGGTGGGGTTTTTGCTGTCGATGTCGGGAATGGGCCGGATGCGCCCAAACAGCGTCGAAACTTTCTGATCGCGGCGGGCCTTTTCGAGCGTGGCATCGATAAAGGCGCGAACTCCGGCATATTTCTCGAAATAGGCATCGATGAATTTCTTTGCTTCGCCGGTCGTGATCCCCAGTTGCTGCGATAGTCCAAACGCCGACAGACCGTAGACAATCCCGAAATTCACTACCTTCGCCTGCCGACGGTGGTCCGGAGTAACCATCAGCGGCGGCACGCCAAACACCTGCGACGCGGTCAGCGTGTGAATGTCGTCCCCGCGCTGGAACGCCTCCACCAGCAGCTTGTCTTTCGAGAAGTGCGCCAGCAGCCGCAGTTCGATCTGCGAATAGTCCGCGGCCAACAGTACGTGCCCAGGCTCGGCGATAAAGGCCGCGCGAATCTCTCGCCCAAGTTCCGTGCGAATGGGAATATTCTGCAAATTCGGATTCGCCGAAGACAGCCTGCCCGTTGCCGTCCCGGTCTGTCCAAAAGTGGTATGCACGCGGCCGCTCTGGCTGCGAATGAGCGCCGGCAATGCATCCACATAAGTCGACTTCAACTTCGTCAGTTGCCGATACTCCAGCACCAGCCGCGGAACTTCGTGATCCGCTGCCAGTCCTTCCAGCACATCCACCGCCGTAGAAATCTTCTTTCCCTTCCCATGTTTCACCGGCATCGGGAGAGCGAGCTTGTTGAACAGCACATCCCCAAGTTGCTTCGGCGAATTGATGTTGAACTCCAGGCCGCAACGTTCATAAATGTCACGCGCTTTGGCTGCGGCCTCGCGCTGCAACTTCACCGACATCTGCCCTAGCGCCGCCGGATCAATCTTCACTCCCGCGTCTTCCATGCGCGCCAGCACGGGCACGAGCGGCCGATCGATCTCCTCGTAGACCGACGTCAGCCCCTGGTCGTCGACTTCTTTGCGAAGCGCGCTCGCCAGCCGGCCCGTTACATCCGCCGCCTCGGCCAGGTTGCCGCTTAGCTTCAAATTGAATCTCCGCAGCGCCACCTCCGGCAACGAATGCGACGAGTAGGTCGGATCGAGCAGGTAGGAATAGAGCATCGGATCATGCCGCACTCCGGCCAGCGCAATTTCCTGCTCGGAAAAATGGTGCAGCGCCAACTTGAAATCGTGGACCGTCTTCGGCAGAGCGGGGTCTTCAAGCACGCTCTTCACGCGATCGGCGAGCGCCCTGTCTTCCACAGCGACCATCGCCCCAACCCCCGGCGCGTTCGAAACAGCAATGCGCTTCAAACCGACGGCACTCCGATCCTCCGCATCCGCAGGCTGCAGAGCCAGAAACCCGGACTGCGCCGGTTGAGGCTCTTCGTCTTCCTCTTCCACGCTTTCGGTGTGTTCCGTCGGAATTGCCAGCGCGAGCGGTCCACCCTCGCCCAAGCCTCTTAAATACTCTTCGAATTCAGCTTTCGACTTGATCTCCCGGTAGTCGCCTTCCTTCACTTCAATAACGGGAAGGAGTTCCTTTAACAAAGAAGTGAATTCGAGCTCGGCAAACAGCGCGCGCAGTGACTCAACATCGGGTTCGCCCACTTTCATCGCGGGAACATCCAGTGCCACGGCCACGTCGGTGTCAATCGTCACCAGTTGCTTGCTGTATAGAATGTTGTCGCGATTGTTTTCGAGCGATTCCCGATACGTCTTCTTCTCGACTTCCGCAGCACGTTCCAGCGCCTGCTCCACGCTGCCAAAGCGCTGAATCAGCTCCACCGACCCCTTGTCGCCGATCCCCGGCGCGCCGGGAATGTTGTCGACCGCGTCGCCGCGCAGCGCCATCACATCCACCACTTTCGACGGAGGCACACCGAGAAGTTCCTCCACCTTCGCCGCATCGCAGATCAGATTGTCTTTCGGGGGATTTAACACCTGCACTTTGTCGGTCACCAACTGCAACATGTCTTTGTCGCTCGACACGACAAACACCGGATACGATTCTGCCGCCGCTTTCCTTGCTAACGTTCCGATCACATCGTCGGCTTCGTAACCTTCCAACTGCAAGATTGGGATGCGATATCCCTCCAGCGCCCGCCGAATGTACGGAATCTGCTGCACCAGATCGCCCGGCATCTCTTTGCGGTTCGCCTTGTAGCCGTCATATTGCGATTCTTTGAAGGTCTGCGTCTTGATGTCGAACTTGCGGATGGTCGTAATCGCTTCCGCCTGCCGATTGCGGATGGTCGGCGCGCCCACATCGAACACCGCCGCCAGATACTCGGGCGAAAAATCGTCGCGCAGCTTACGCAGCATGTTGACGAAAACATAGGTTGCCGCGGTCGGAACCCCCGTCTTCGTGGACATCGGCCGCTGCCGCGCCATCGCATGATAGGCACGGAAAATGAACGACATCGTATCCATCAGGAAAATCCGGCCTTTCCCTTCACCGTGACTAGGAGAGGAAGCAGGCGGAGGTCCAGGCGCGGCACTTCCCGGCGGCGGCGATTTCTTTTTGGCAGGCAACCGGCCAAGTTTAACAGCTAACGCCGTGCGGCAAACCGCGAACGTCAGGTCGAAAACCCGGTAATCGCGTATGATATGGAGTTTTCGGCCCTCGCCCCGCTGAGTGCCGATACTGAGCGCCGCATGCTGCCCTTCAAGCTCGTCTATAGCGACGACTACTTCCTGCCCATCGGCTCCCATGTTTTTCCCGCCGAAAAATACAAGTGCATTCATGACCAGCTGCTCGCCTCCGGAATTGCGGCGCCTTCCGATTTTGTCGTTCCCGATTCAGCAACCGACCAGGACGTGCTGCTCGTGCACACTCCGCAATACGTCCAGAAATTGAAGACGGGCACGCTGAGCGCCCGCGAAGAGTTGGAACTCGAAGTCCCGTACTCGCTGGAGTTGGTGCGCGCCTTCTGGCTCAATGCGGGCGGCTCCATTTTGGCGGCCAATCATGCCCTCAACGACGGCGTCGCGATCAGCCTCGGTGGAGGATTCCATCACGCGTTCCCGGATCACGGCGAAGGCTTCTGCATGATCCACGATGTGGCCATCGCCATCCGCCGCATGCAGCGCGACGGCAAGATTCGCACCGCGATGACGGTCGACTGCGACGTGCATCAAGGCAATGGCTCGGCCACGATCTTTGCGGGCACACGTAAGGCCAGCGAGCCTTTGCCGTCGGAGCCCGACTCCACGGGGAATCCATCATGGACGGCTGGAACGGGAATGGGCAGCTCTGAGGCCGATGACGTCTTCACCATCTCGCTTCACCAGCAAAACAACTATCCGGAGTTTAAGCCGCCTTCGTCGATTGACATGAATTTGCCCGATGAGATCAACGACGGCGAATATCTGGCGTGCCTCGGTGACGCGCTCAGTATGGGATTGAGCAAGTTCAAGCCGGACCTCATCTGTTACCTCGCCGGAGCGGATCCTTATCGCGAAGATCAGCTTGGCGGATTGTCGTTGACGATCGAGGGCTTGAAGGAGCGCGATGCTCTCGTGTTCCGAACTGCCAAGGCCGGAGGCATCCCCGTGATGGTTACACTCGCCGGCGGATATGCACTGAAGCTCGAAGACACGATCACGATTCACTGCAACACGGTGGTGGCGGCGAAGGAAGTGTTTGGCGGGAAGGTCTGACAGAGCGCTTCGATATACTCGAAGCTATGGACGTCATTCCTTCTCAACTTGCGCACCGTGAGTTCCATAACATTCTGATCAGCGCCGTGGGGCCGCGGCCGATCGCGTGGGTCTCGAGCCTCAGCGCTTCCGGACAACCCAACCTGGCGCCCTTTTCGTTTTTCAACGCGGTATGCGCCAAGCCTCCGCTGCTGGCGTTTGCGCCAGGGATGCGCTTGCCAAAAAAATCGGAAGCGGCGGCGGGAGCGCCCGCAGGAGCGCCCGCCGGACAACCTAAAGACACGCTGCGCAATATTCGCGAGACCGGAGAATTCGTCATCAACATCGTCACCTACGAACTGGCCGAGGCCATGAACCTGACCAGCGGCGACTATGACGCGGCCATCAATGAATTCGAAGTGGCGAAAGTCGCGTCGGCGCCTTCGAAACTCGTGCGGCCGCGGCGTGTGGCGGAGTCTCCCGTCAGCTTTGAATGCAAGCTGCATCAGATTCTCGACTTCAATCCCGCTCCCGAGGGCGGCAGCCTGGTGATTGGTGAAATCGTCTCGGTTCACATCAGCGACCAGCACATCAAAGAAGGCCGCCTCGACCGGGCCTCACTCGATCTGATCGGGCGCATGGGCGGGATGCAATACACGCGAACCACCGAGCGCTTTGAGATGATGCGGCCTAAGGTGGAGTGAAGGAACGCGGCAAGATTGTTCCCGTCTCGGTCGAGAAGTTATGCTTGGGTCACAAATGCGCACAAAGAAGAACGAGCTGCTGTCATCCTTTTTCGAACGCGACAAGTTGCGATTGCAACGCTGTCTAGCTCCTGGCATGACATGCAAGTCCAGAGCCATTCAATCTCATTCGGTGCAGAACTCGCGCGTAATGGATCTCCTCGCTCGCGACGGCCACCTAAAGGCACTTGGCAAGAGGGTCGGCAAAGAAACGGGGCCCGTAATCCGTTTCGAAGACATCGGGCGGAATCAGGCGACAACTTTCGCTGGCTTCTGCCCTTTACGCGATTCGGAAATCTTTAAGCCTATCGACAGCAATACATTCCAACCGACGGACCCTGAGCATCTATTTTTAACCGCGTATCGCGCGGTGGCCAAGGAGCTTCACTCGATGATGGAGGCCGCGGTTAAAATTCAGGCAGGATACAACGATCGAGTGGGACTCGGCGTGGATAGCGGCAATGAACCGAGTCCGGTTGGAATGCTTGCCGTGGAATATATGATGAAGTCTTATCTGACCTACGAGTACAAATGCCATTTCGATCAAGCCCTGATCTCAGGAGATTACGACAAAGTTCTCTACGACGTGATCTACATTAGGCATGATGCACCGACTCTGGCAGTATGCTCCCTATTCTCGATTGATGACGTTTCTAGAGGCGACGACTGGGTTCGAACCACTCTCAACGTCTTGCCACTCAATGAGAATGAGTCTGTCGCGGTTTTTGGTTACCTGCCCTGCGACGCAACTTTGGCAAGAGCATCGTTGGGTTTGGTTCTCAATTCCACTGGTCACCAACAAAAGTATCTTCTCTCAAAACAGATACTCAATGGATGCCAGAACTTTGTCGTCTCTCCCGCGCACTACGATAGGTGGAGTCCTGCGAAAAGGACGGCGATCACAGACTATTTCGTGCAAACTCTGTTTAAAGGAAATCTCGACCACGAAGATGAGTTGCTGTACCTTTTCTGAGAAGTTCAGCGGCGTTCTGCGGGCGTGAGCATCCGGAGCTTAGCAGGAGCCGCGGAAGAGGTGTCGGCGCATCGGAGTTCCTTCTATACATCGCTGCTAAAATAAGGTCTAGATCTTATGTTTGAGAATCTTCAGGAAAAACTTCAGCGCGCCTTTAAGTCTCTCCGCGGACAAGCCGTCCTTACGGAAGAGAACATTGCCGAGGCGATGAAACAGATTCGTCTGGCGCTGCTTGAAGCCGACGTCAACTTCAAAGTTGTCAAAGAGCTTATCGACCGCATCCAGGCCAAGGCCGTCGGCCAGGAAGTGCTGACCGCGCTCTCGCCGGGCGAGCAGGTCATCAAAATCGTCCGCGACGAACTGGTCACTACCCTCGGCAAAGATACGGCTAAGTTGAAGTTCGCCTCGCAGCCGCCGACCGTCGTGCTGATGGCCGGGTTGCAAGGGTCCGGCAAAACTACGACGTCGGGCAAGCTGGCCAACTGGCTCAAGAATGGCGGACACCGTCCGCTGCTGGTTTCGGTTGACGTTTACCGTCCGGCGGCGCGCGAGCAACTTAAAGTGGTTGCGGCGGCGATCAAGGCCAACCTTTACGAAGGCGAGGTCGGCGAGGCGAACACGGCTACCGTCGAGCGGCTTGCCAAGGAAGCTCGCCGCGAGGCCATCAACACGGGCTGCGACGTGCTTATCGTCGATACTGCCGGCCGCCTCCACATCGACGACCAGCTTATGGAGGAGATGCAGTCGCTCAAGCGGCTGCTCAATCCGCAGGAGATTTTGTTTGTCGCCGATTCGATGACCGGACAGGACGCAGTCCGCTCGGCCGATGAATTCCATAAGAAGCTCACGCTCACCGGCGTCGTGCTTACTAAGATGGACGGCGACGCTCGCGGCGGCGCGGCGATTTCCATTCGGCAGGTTACTGGACAGCCCATCAAGTTCATCGGCATCGGCGAAAAATACGACGCGCTTGAGCCTTTCCATCCCGACCGCATCGTGTCGCGCATTCTTGGCATGGGCGACATTCTTTCGCTCATCGAAAAAGCCGAGTCGCAGATCGACAAGAAGAAGGCCAACGATCTAGCGTCCAAGATGCTTGCGGGCGACGGCTTTTCGCTGGAAGATTTCCGCGACCAGTTGCGGCAGGTTCGCAAGATGGGATCGCTGCAAAGCCTCATTGGCATGTTGCCCAGTGTGGGCGCGTTTTCCGGCCTGCAGAAAGCTGCCGACAAGGTTGACGAAAAACAGATCAACCGGGTCGAGGCCATCATCAATTCCATGACCGGCTTTGAGCGCAACCATCACGAAGCCATCAGCGGCAGCCGCCGCAAGCGCATCGCTCGCGGCTCCGGCACCAGCGTGCAGGAAGTCAACAACCTGCTTCGGCAGTATGCCCAGATGAAAAAGATGTTCAAGCAGATGGGCAAGCCGAGCTTCGCGCGGCGCATGGCGGGGATGAAGTTTCCCAGGTAGGACCGGTTCTCAGTTGTCAGTTCTCAGTTCTCAGTAAAATCATCGCCAGCTCGTGACGGTATATCATTCCGACGACGATGGACACTTTCGATCCGGCGGCGGGGGAATTTCTGCGCATCTCCGAGCGCTATCGGCAGATGAGCGATGGCGAACTGCTTGTCCTCATCCCGCAAAGCTCGGAATTGACGCCTTTTGCCCAAGAAGCTCTTGCCAATGAGGTTCGGTCACGCGGGCTGAAGGCTGAGGTTGAGGACGAGAAGGCATCTGCTCCGTCGGAGGTTAGAGCGTCGCCGTTTAAGCCGCCGCCAGCTTTCTTGGAGCACGATTCTCCGAAATTCCGCGATTCGTCCGGTTCCGATCTTCCCGACCCCGATTCTTCACACCCCGATTCTTTCCAGGAAGACCAGTACGACGAAGACCGCAAACTGGTTGAGCTCTGCACCGTCTGGAGTGTGCGCGACGCGCTCAAGGTGCAGACGATTCTTGATGAGGCGGGAATTCCGTTCTTCATGGGGCCAGAGAAAGCTACGAGCGTGGACGGGGTGACCTCGAACTTCGCCAAGGGGGTCGGCGTGCAAGTCATGCAAATAGGTCTGCCATGGGCTGGGCCGGCAATGCGGCGCTACGAGCCGGAGGACGATCCGACTCCAAAAGAGAAGAATCAAGAGCTCGACGAACTTCCGGTCCGCTGTCCCAAATGCCATTCCACGGAAGTCGTCTTTGAGGGTCTCGACTCTGCGCCGGCAATGGCGACGGATGAGTCTTCCCAAAAATACAAATGGACCTGCGATTCGTGCGGCCACCAATGGGAAGACGACGGCGTCGCGAAAGGGGAATGAGGCGCGGCGCACACACCCACAGCCGGCTGTCGAATCAAAACAACTCGATGGGCGCGGAATGACCGGATGCAGACGCGAGCCGGGCGTCACGTGTAACCAATCGAGCTCCGAGTTGTTCGGCAAGCACGACGTATGCCGCATCATACGCGGACAAATTGTGACGGAGCTGCCAAACCCGGGGCAGCAGAACGAAGTGGGGATACCGCGTGATTCGCAAGTCGAGCAAGTCCTCGATGGCCTGATCAGCGCGGCCGCTTGAGACCGAGCCTTCCCGCACCAGACGCCGCAGTACCTGGCCGACCTCAAGATCCAGGAGGTGAGGAGCATGCAGGGATTCGTTGCGCGAGTAAATCCGCTGCTCAATCCGCTGTCCAGCAGCGGTCTGAAGCAGCCAGTCGATGGCGGCGGATGCGTCTAGGACAATCACCCGCGATCACCGGTCATCCTACGTACGGTCATCGTGGCTGCGTTCTTCCCGCACGTTCTTCTTGCACCAGGCGGGCAGTATCGAGTTGGACGGCAACGGGCTCGCGCTTATGCAGACGCGCGCGTAGCTCTGACAAAGTTGGCCGCTCTGCGATCTCTTTAATTTCTGCTAACAGATAATCCGATAATGACATGCCCGCGGTTGCGGCGCGGGCTTTCAGAGTGCGATGGAGCGCGTCCGGCACATTGCGAAGCTGAATCATCTTCGACATGTGCTAAACATACTTTCATGTTTAGCACATGTCAACTCTTCGGGTCCCGATTTCATCTCGAAAAGCGCGAGGCCAGGGGTCCTTTCGATTCCGCCGCTTGGAATGACAGGTTGGGGGGCGGAAAAAACGGGCCGAGCGTTGCTCGGCTTGGACGGGCGAGAGCGCCCCGTCCCCACACTGGCAAAAGCAAACGCAACTTCTTCCCGCCTTGGCTCATCTAAACATTGACAATGATTCGCTCAGGTTATAGCATGGCCTATGACGTAATCATCATCATGCTGATTATAAAGAACTTATCTGTATAGGAGGATGCGTCATGGGAAAGATTATTGGAATTGACCTTGGCACTACCAACTCCTGCGTAGCGGTTATGGAGGGCGGAGAGCCGAAAGTTATACCGAATGAAGAAGGTGGGCGGACTACGCCTTCGGTCGTCGGATTCACCAAGACCGGCGAACGGCTGGTGGGGCAGGTCGCCAAGCGGCAGGCCATCACCAATCCTGAGAACACGGTTTACTCGATCAAGCGCTTCATGGGACGCCGCTACGACGAGGTCAGCGAAGAGATGAAGATGGTCCCCTTCAAGGTCGAGCGGGACGGCGACCATGTGGCCGTCATGGCCCAGGGCAAGAAGTACACGCCGCCCGAGGTCTCGGCGATGATTCTGCAAAAACTGAAGAAGGCGGCAGAAGACTATCTGGGCGAGAAGGTCACTGAGGCGGTTATCACTGTGCCAGCCTACTTTAACGATGCCCAGCGGCAGGCTACTAAAGATGCGGGCAAGATTGCCGGGCTTGAGGTGAAGCGCATCATCAACGAGCCGACTGCGGCCGCTTTGGCCTACGGGCTCGACAAGGGTAAGGACGAGACCATCGCCGTGTACGACTTCGGCGGCGGCACGTTCGATATTTCGGTGCTCGAAGTGGGCGAGGGCGTCATCGAGGTTAAGGCCACGAACGGCGACACGCACCTGGGCGGCGACAACATCGATCAGCGGCTGGTGGATTGGCTGATTGACGAATTCAAGAAGGATGAAGGGCTCGACCTGCGCGGCAAGGGCAACGAGATGGCTTTGCAGCGTCTGCGGGACGCGGCGGAGCGGGCGAAGATTGAGCTTTCTACCACCATGGAGCACGAGATCAATCTGCCGTTTATTACGGCGGATGCTTCCGGGCCTAAGCACTTGGTCAAGAAGCTGACCCGGGCCAAGCTCGAAACCATGATCGAAGATATTTTGCAGCGGTCGGTGGGGCCGTCGAAGCAATGCTTGAAAGACGCGGGCATCGATGCCAGCAAGATTAACGAAGTGGTGCTGGTCGGCGGACAGACGCGCATGCCTCGCATTCAGGCCATCGTGAAAGAACTGTTTGGGCGCGAAGGGCATAAGGGCGTGAATCCGGATGAAGTCGTCGCTATCGGCGCGGGCATTCAGGGCGGCGTGCTCGGGGGCGAGGTGAAAGACCTGCTGCTTTTGGACGTCACTCCTTTGACTCTTTCGATCGAGACGCTGGGCGGCGTGGCTACGGGGATGATTCCGCGGAACACTACGATTCCTACTAAGAAGACGGAGACGTTTTCCACGGCGGCCGACAGTCAGACTTCGGTTGAGGTGCATGTGCTGCAGGGCGAGCGTCCTATGGCGGCACAGAACCGGACTTTGGGCAAATTCCATTTGACGGGACTGCCGCCGGCTCCTCGGGGCATTCCGCAGATTGAAGTGACGTTTGATATTGACGCTAACGGCATCCTGAACGTGACCGCTAAAGACATGGCCACGGGGAAGGATCAGAAGATCACGATTACTTCGTCTTCGGGGCTGTCTAAGGAAGAAGTGGAGCGCATGGCTAAGGAAGCCGATGCGCACTCGTCCGAAGACAAGACGCGGCGTGAAGAGATCGAAGCCAAGAATCAGCTCGACTCGATGGTCTACAACATCGAGAAGATGCTGAAGGAGCATGGCGACAAAATCACGGGCACCGAGCGCGGAGACGTGGAGAACGCCTTGGCGGACGCTAAGAAGGCGATCGAAAGCGGCGACAAGGCGCAGATGGACTCGGCGCGCGAGAAGCTGACCACGGCGTCGCACAAGCTGGCGGAGCAGATGTACAAAGCAACGCAGGCGACTCCTGGGGCGGCTCCGGGTGCGGGCGGCGCGGGGCCGACTGACGGGCAGGGTGCTGCGTCCGGCAGCGACGGCGCGGGCCAGAAGAAGGACGAAGGCGTGATCGACGCCGAGTACGTGGATGTGGAAGACAAGAAATAAGCCGTCGGCTGTCAGCTCTCAGCCGTCAGTGAGTGGCACTTAAGTGGGGCGCGAATGCGCCCCCATTTTGCATCTGACTTAACGAACTGTCATCTAACTTTAGGGACTAGTCATCCCGCGCGATGCGGGGTCTCTGCTGTTTGGGGCGAGGAAAGAGGAAAGCGAATTGAGATTCGAAGTCAATGAACAGATGTTTTTTGTGAACTTCGTCCCCGAAGAGGGACGGTGGTATTGCTTCGCGCCGACCCCGACGGGAGTGCAGCGGATTCCGGTGTCGATGGACACGACGCCCTTTGAGTCGTACACCGTGTCGGTGGACGAACAGATGAAGGACGTGGTGAATTAGGCAGAACCTCCGCACGGGCGGAAGCAAATGCATAGGTCCTTCGCTTCGCTCAGGATGACAACCCCAAGCTCGCCAAGATAACAACCCTAAGTTAGGCCGCGAGTTTACGGGATCGCCAATCGTGTCGGGCTCCGCTTGGGCCAGCGGAGACGCTCCGTCTCCGCACGCATGGGGATGGCACGCTGTACACTACTGGGCGTGAATATCCTTTACGGAATCAATACGGTTACGGAAGCGCTCAAGGCTCGCGGGCGCAACTTCGAGTGGGTGGCAGTCGCCAAGGAGCGGAAGGACATTCGCTTGAAGCGGGCGATTGACGAGTGCCGCAAGATCGGCGTTCCGGTGCGTGTTTTGTCGCGAATGGAACTCGACGAGATTGCCGGCAACGCCGCACATCAGGGGCTGGTGGCCGCGACTTCGGCAAAGCAATACAGCGATCTCGACGATCTGGTGGCGTCGCGACGCGGCGAGCGCTCGCTGATCGTGGTGCTGGATGGCGTCGAAGATCCGCACAATCTGGGGGCGATCCTGCGTACAGCGGACGCCGCGGGCGCGGATGGCGTGGTGATTCCCGAACGCCGGTCGGCTGCGGTGACGGGCGCGGTGGCCAAGGTTTCGGCGGGGGCCAGCGAGCACCTTCCCGTGGCAAAAGTCACGAACATCTCGCGGGCGCTCGAGGAGTTGAAGGCTAAGGATCTGTGGATTGTCGGGCTGGACGAGCGCGGCGAGCAGACTTACGATGCGGTGGACTACAAGATGCACTGCGCGGTCGTGCTCGGCGCCGAGGGCAAGGGACTGCACGATCTGGTGCGCAAACACTGCGATTTCCTGGTGTCGATTCCGATGCTGGGGAAAGTGCCATCGTTGAATGTATCGGTGGCGGCGGGCGTAGTGCTGTATGAAGTGGTGCGGCAGAGGCGGCTGGGCGCATCCAAGGAATCATGAAGTTCCTCTGCGTCTTCTTTGTCGTCGTTGGGCTTGCTTCAGCAGCGTGGAGCTTGGAGCGCGAAGCCTTCACCGTTGCGAAATATGATTTGCAGATTCGCCTGGAGCCGGAACAGCAGAGGCTCGGCGCTCGGGGCAAGATCACTTTGCGCAACGACTCGGCTCATCCGCGGAAGATCGTGGCGCTGCAGATTTCTTCTTCTCTCTCTTGGCGTTCGATTCGAGTGGACGGCAAGGCCGTGCAATTCGTTTCGCAGACCTACACTTCCGACATCGACCACACCGGCGCGCTTTCCGAAGCCATCGTTACCCTGCCCGTCGAGATCAAGCCGAACGATTCCGTGGAGATCGAAATCGGCTACGAGGGTGTGATTCCGCTGGATGCTACGCGGCTGGTTCGGGTCGGAGTGCCGGAGGAGATCGCGAAACATTCTAGTTGGGACCAGATCAGCCCATCATTCACGGCGGTGCGAGGCGCGGGATATGTGGCGTGGTATCCGATTACGACGGAGTCGGCGGACTTCTCGGAGGGGAACAGTCTGTTTGAGGTGGTGGATCGGTGGAAGGCGCGGGAGGCAGGGAGCGAATTCAGAGCCAGAATTGTAGCGTCTGGTGTGACCGAGGAGGCACCCCGTTTCATGATTTGCTCGCCCGATGGTCAGAGGCTCATCGAGAACATGGGCCGCTCTCAGCAGGTTTCGGCGGAGTGTGTATGGAATCGGCTTGGCACCGTCACACCAACATTCGCGCTGGCCGACTATCAGGACGGGTCAAAACCTCCTTTCTATCTTTTCAGTTTCTCCGGCCACGAGGCGGGAGCGACCACATATTCCAACGCGCTCGATCCTGCCATGAAGTTTGTAAGCGGATGGTTTGGCCAGCCGACCGCACCCATTGCCATTGCCGATTTCGCCGACCCGCATTCCGCTCCGTTTGAGAGCGGCACGTTGTTGATGGCATCGATGGCCGCGGAGGATTCGAAGCTGGCGGGGATCAACCTGGTTCACGAACTGGTTCATTCCGCTTTGCCATCGCCGCGGCCCTGGGTTTACGAGGGCTTGGCTCATTTTGCGGAGGCGATGTATCGGCAACAACAAGGCGGACGTCAAGCGGCGCTCGATTTTCTTGGCCTGCACCGGGCGGCGTTTCTCGATTCGGAAAAAGAAGTGTCGGCCGAACTGCAGAAGAACGCCGAACAGAAGGTCGTTGACAAGAAGCTCGTAGGCCAGCCGCTGTCCGACACGTTTGATGAAACTTACTATCGGAGCAAGGCTGCCTATGTTTGGTGGATGTTACGCGACATGGCCGGCGACGACGCGCTGAAGCAGGCCGTTCGCAAATATCGGGCCGAGGACGATAAAGATCCCAGGTATGTGGAGCAGTTGGTCGAAGCCGCCGCCAAGCGGGACCTGGGCTGGTTCTTCGACGACTGGGTATATCGGGATCGCGGCCTGCCGGATTTCCGCGTGCAGTCGGTGCATCCGTGGAAGACGGAAAGAGGAGTGCAGTTCATTACCGTGACGCTGGAAAACCTTGGCGATGCCGGGGCGGAAGTCCCGTTCACGATATTGTTTGAAGGCGGCGAGATCACGAAACGGATTGAGGTGCGCGCGAAAAGCACGGCTACCACGCGCGTTGAATTGCCCGGCACGGCGAGCGAGATCGTGGTCAACGACGGCAGTGTTCCTGAGAGCGACCTGACGAATAATGTGTTTCCGATCGTTGCGCCGCAGAAGTGAACCGGAATTGCAGAGGTCAGAGGTCAGATTGCAGAGGTAAAATCGAGCTTCGCCGGGTCACTTCTGCAATCTGACCTCTGCAATCTGCAATTTTGGAGGACGACGCTTGCCCTACATTCAATTTCTCGGCGCTGCCGGTACCGTCACTGGCTCGAAACACCTGATCAACACTACTTACGATTCGAGTGGCAACCAAGGATTCCAGGCCCTGATCGACTGCGGACTCTTCCAGGGGCAGAAAGAATGGCGCGAGCGCAATTGGCAGGATACCCCGGTGCCGGCGCGCGAAATTGACGCGGTTGTGCTTACTCATGCGCATCTCGATCACTGCGGCTGGATTCCGCGGCTGGTGAAAGAAGGATTCCACGGGCCGATCTACGCCACGCAGGCGACGATCGATCTGTGCTCGGTCGTGTTGCCGGACTCTGGACACCTGCAGGAAGAAGACGCGGCGTACTACAACAAAAGGAAAGTGTCGAAGCATGATCCGGCATTGCCGCTGTACACGCTCAAAGAAGCGCAGGATTGCCTGAAGCGCTTCAAGCCGGTCGCGGTCGGCGAAACCACGCGACTAAGCCAGCAGCTGGCCTTCCGCTTCGTGCATGCCGCGCACATTCTGGGTTCCTGCATGGCGGAAGTCACGCTGCAGACGAACGGCCGCAGCCGTCGGCTGCTCTTCACCGGCGACCTTGGCCGCGTGCGCGACAGCGAAATTGCGCCGGGCAAGGTGGTGCACTCCGGGCCTCAGGAAAACGAGACTGCCGACGTGCTGGTCATGGAGTCCACTTACGGCAACCGGCAGCATCCCGACACCGATCCCCGACCCGAACTCGCCCGCCTGATTCGCGAGACCGCCGAGCGCGGTGGATGCGTGATCGTTCCAGCGTTTGCCGTGGAGCGGACGCAGAAGTTTCTTTTCATCCTGAAGCGGCTCATGGAGACGGGACAGATTCCGCGCCTCCCGGTTTATTGCGACAGCCCGATGGCGATCAAGGCGGTCGAGATTTTCATGAAGCACTCGGAGGAGTACACGCCGCGGGCCGCCGACTTGATCAAGAAATACGGGTCGCCCGTCGATTGGCCGGGCTTCACGTTTGCGCTAACCGCCGAACAGTCGAAGAAGATTAACGAGAGTCACTATCCGTCGATCATTGTCTCGTCGAGCGGTATGGTTACCGGCGGACGGATACTGCATCACCTGGCGCAACGACTGCCCGATCCGAAGAACCTGGTTATCTTTATCGGATTCCAGGCCCCGGGCACGCGGGGCGCCACCATCAAGAACGGGGCGCCCGAGGTGAAGATCTTTGGCCAGTTTGTGCCGATCCGCGCGCAGGTGGCGGCGCTCGAGCAATTCAGCGATCATGCCGATCCTCCGGAGATGTTGGAGTGGTTGCGGACGTTCAAGAACATTCCGGGCGTGACGTATCTAGTGCATGGTGAGCCCTCGGCTTCATCGCAGCTTCGCGACAGGATGAAGAAAGAGTTGGGATGGAATGTGCAGGTGGCGGAGTATATGGAGCGGGTGGAAGTGAGGTAATTTTTGTGTCTATGACGGAAGCGGAGTTAAGAAAACATCTCGATGCCGCTGAGAAGAGTCCGAAAGAGATTGCGGCAGCCGTCTCTGGTTTGTCGGAAAAAGTTCTGCGCCACAAGCCTTCTCCCGAAAAATGGTGCGTGCTCGAAATCCTCGGACACCTGGCGGACGTCGAGATCATCTATGGATACCGGTTGCGACAGATGCTCGCGGATACAAAGCCGGTCATCGCGCCGCTCGATCAGGATGCATGGACCCGCAATCTGAACTACCTGAATTCGCCTGCCTCGGAACTGGTAGCATTCTACGGGCTGGGACGTCATCACAACTTGCGTTTGCTGAGAACTCTGAAGGTTTCCGATCTTTCCAAGTCCGCCCTTCACCCTGAAATGCAACGGGAGATGACGGTTGCCGACCTGGTCGAGAGAATGGGCGGGCACGGCGCCGCGCATCTGCAGCAGATTGAGAAATTGAAAGCGGCGGCGAGCAAAAAGTAGTTTCGAGCGGCGATATCAAGCTGGACGCTGCGCGTGGTCTGCGGTGAAGGTGGCAAGGGCCTGCAACTTCGTGAGGGCTGCGCCGGAATCTATGGCATCAGCCGCCAGCGGAACCGCGTCGCGCAGATGATCGGCGCGTCCGGCGGCGACCAGGGCGGCGGCGGCGTTGAGCAGGACCACGTCGCGGCGGGCGGATTTCTTCCCTGACAGGATTTCGCGGATTAGGCTGGCATTGTGCGCGGCGTCTCCGCCGGCGATTTCTTCCAGCGTCGCTCTCTGCAAACCAAACTCTTCCGGCGTGACTTCGTACGTGTGCACCTGGCCCTCGCGGACTTCTCCAACACGGGTTGAGCCGGTAATCGTGATTTCGTCCAGACCGTCGCTGCCATGAACTACCAGAGCGCGATGCAGTCCTAACATGCTGAGCGCTTCCGCTAGTTTTTCGACTAGGTCCGCGGAATAGACACCGACTACCTGGCAGGTGGCGTGCGCGGGATTCGTCAGCGGACCGAGCAGATTGAAAACCGTGCGCAGATGCAACTCGCGGCGCGCGCTCTGCACATGCTTCATCGCCGAGTGCATGGCGGGGGCGAAGAGAAACGCGATTCCTACTTCTTGCAGGCAGGCGGCGATCCGCGCGGCCGGAAGGTGGATGTTGACGCCTAACGCTTCCATCACGTCGGCGGATCCGCACTTCGAGGTCACGCTGCGATTGCCGTGTTTGGCTACGCGCACGCCGGCTCCGGCGACTACAAAGGCTGTTGCCGTCGAAATATTGAAGGTGCCGCTGGCATCGCCGCCGGTGCCGCAGGTATCGACAAGAGCGTCGCGCCCGGTGCCGCTAGCGTCGAGAACGGAATTGGCATGGAGTTCAAGCGGAACCGCGGCGGCGCGGATGGCTTCGGCAAAGCCGACAATTTCCTCGACCGTTTCACCTTTCATGTGCAACGCCACCAGCAGCGCGGCTATCTGCGCGTCAGAGCATTGGCCGGTGAGAACCTCGCTCATCACCGCGTGCGCCTCTTCGCGGGAGAGCGACTGGCGGTGCGTGGCGATGCGATGGAGAGCGTCGAGGATCACAAGCTCCAAGCTACAGCAGAGACGCGATACCTTTCAAACCGGATTTGCGGTGCGGTCACGGCGGCCATGAATCTCTGCCAGGCGGGCTCGAAAGCGATCGCGCCAACTTTCGGGCAGGCTCTTGACGGCGAGCGATCGTTGCAGGGACTCGCGGTCGGGTGATTTCGCGGTGTAAAGCCTGTTTACTTCGGCGATGGTGAGAGTCGGCTCCTCCCGTCCGACGAATTCAAACTTGTCGCCTGCGCCGACTTCGCCCTCTTCGAGGACCGCGAAGTAGAATCCGCAACGACCGCTGAGAACGAAGCGCTCGATCATGTCGTCTCTTTGGAATTTAGCCGCGAGTTTGTAGCAAGGGAGCCGCGGCGTCGTTACTCTGACCACGGCGGAGCCAACGCGGTAGCGGTCGCCTACAGAAACTTCCGTTTCCAGCAGGCCCTCGGTGGTGAAGTTCTCGCCGAAGGCTCCCCAGGTGCCGGCTGGATCGAGAAGTTCGGGAAGTTCGGCGCTCCGAAGTTCGGCGCTCCAGGCCGCGTAGTGTTCGGAAGGATAGCCGTAGACGGCCTTGTTGGGACCGCCATGCACGGAGAGATCGGCTTGGCGGTCGCCATCGAGATTAGTGGTGCGCAGCATCACTCGGCCTTCCACGGGGCTCTTGAAAATGCCAGTTTTGAACGTGGCGCCGGCCCAGGCGAGCAGGCGCGGCATGCCGACGTTGACCGAGACGAGCTTCATATCCCGATCAGACTCCGGTGACTGTGCCAACGATGCAGATTTCTGAATTCGGCGGCAATGTGATCGGCCTCACGTGCCGGTGTGTCTTGTTTGCTTTGCCGATTGTGCGTTCGTCTTATAGAATCAAAAGTTTGCTGGACTGCAGCTCAAGCCGCAAGCGGGTTTCTCCCAGTTTGGAATCGAGCCAAGACGTGATTTAGGAATCATTATGAAAATTCATGAGTATCAGGCAAAAGGAATTCTGAGGAAGTACGGTGTTGCTGTGCCGCGCGGCACAATGGCGACGACACGCGAAGAGGCCGAGGCGGCGGCGAAGGATATTCTGGGCTCCGGCGCATCCGGAGTTGTGGTGAAAGCGCAGATCCACGCCGGCGGACGCGGTAAGGGCGGCGGAGTGAAGATCGCCAAGTCGGTGGAAGAGGCGGGCGAACTCGCCGGCAAGATGCTGGGCATGAAACTGGTTACGCACCAGACGGGTCCGGAAGGACGCATCGTGCATCGGTTGCTGGTCGAGGAGACGCTGCCGATTGAGAAAGAACTTTATCTCGGCATTCTGGTGGATCGCGGCGAGGGCAAGCCGGTGTTCATGGCATCGGCCGCGGGCGGCATGGATATCGAGCAAGTCGCTGCCTCGACGCCCGAAAAGATTCTGAAGCAGTACATCGATCCGGGCATGGGCCTGGAGGCGTTCCAGGCGCGCAAGATCGCGTTTGCGCTGGGGCTGAAGCCGGCGCAGATCAATTCCGCCGTGCAGTTCCTGACCAGTCTTTACCGCGCGTTCCTGGAATCGGACGCTTCGTTGGTGGAGATCAATCCTTTCATCAGTTGTACGGACGGACGGCTCTTCGCGCTCGACGCCAAGTTGACCTTTGACGATAACGCGCTCTTCCGTCATGCCGACCTGCGCGAACTGCGGGACATTACCGAGGAAGATCCGCTGGAAGTCGAGGCATCGAAGTACAGCCTCAACTACATCAAGCTCGACGGCAACGTGGGCTGCATGGTGAATGGAGCGGGACTGGCGATGGCCACGATGGACATCATCAAGTACGCGGGCGGCCTGCCAGCCAATTTTCTGGACGTGGGAGGCAGCGCCAGCGCGGACCAGGTAGCGCACGCGTTTGAAATTCTGCTGAGCGACAAGAGCGTGCGCGCCGTGCTGATCAATATTTTTGGAGGCATTCTGCGTGTCGACATGCTGGCTACTGGCGTGGTCGAGGCGGCCCGGAAAACCAATATCCAACTGCCGGTGATCCTGCGGCTCGAAGGCACGAATGTTCAGGAAGGCAAGAAAATTTTGCAGGAGTCGGGGCTGAACTTTGTGGTTGCCGAGACCATGAAAGATGCGGCCGACAAGGTTGTCGCGGCGGCGAGGGCTTAGGGTAGAGACGCGGCTCGCCGCGTCTGCATTTCAGTTGTGCGACGGAGACGCGGCAAGCCGCGTCTCTACAGAAGGATTTTTGAAAGTGGGTAACTATGGCAATTCTGGCGGATAAAAGAACTCGATTGATCGTGCAAGGTCTTACGGGGCGCGAAGGCACTTTCCACGCGAAGGCTTGCGCGGCTTATGGCACGCAGATTATGGGCGGCGTCACACCCGGCAAGGGCGGGACAACCCACGAGGGCTGGCCGATCTTCAATACCATGCAAGAAGCGGTGGACAAGACGGGCGCGAATGCCACCGTCATTTTTGTGCCGCCGCCGTTCGCGGCCGACGCGATTATGGAAGCGGCCGATGCGGAAGTCGAACTCATTGTCTGCATCACGGAGGGCGTTCCTACGCTCGACATGGTGCGCGCCTGGGAGTTTTTGCAGAACAGACGCTCGCGGCTGATCGGGCCAAATTGCCCAGGCATCATCTCGCCGGGCAAATGCAAAATCGGCATCATGCCGGGGCACATCCACAAAGAGGGCAACGTCGGGATCATATCGCGCTCCGGGACGCTGACGTACGAGGCGGTGCATCAGTTGACCCAGCGTGGAATCGGGCAATCGACGGCGATCGGCATTGGCGGGGATCCAATCATCGGCACAAATTTTATCGACGCGCTCGATCTGTTTAACCGCGATCCGCAGACCGAAGCCGTGGTCATGATCGGCGAAATCGGCGGCAACGCCGAGGAGACTGCAGCGGAGTTCATCAAGACGCACATGAAGAAGCCGGTCGTTGGATTTATCGCCGGACAGACTGCGCCTCCCGGACGCCGCATGGGGCACGCCGGAGCGATTATTTCCGGTGGCAAAGGCACGGCGGCGGAGAAGATTGCCGCCATGGAAAAGGCCGGCCTCAAGGTTGCGAAATCGCCCGCCGACATCGGCGAGACGCTGGCGGCTGCGCTGGGAGTGAAGGTGTAAGAGCCAGCTATTAGCACTTAGCCTTTAGCACTTAGCTTTCGGGCGACGTGTTTTGGCTAGATGCTAACTGCTAAATGCCAAGAGCCGATTTATGAAAACACTACAACGCACTCTGACCATCGTCAAACCCGACGCGGTGAAGAAGAACGCGATCGGAGACATCATTGAGCAATTCGAGAAGCAGGGATTCCATATTCTGGCCATGAAGATGCTGGAAATCTCGCAGCACCAGGCGGAGCAGTTTTATGCTGTCCATGCCAGCCGGCCGTTTTACCACTCGCTGACCAAGTTCATGTCCAGTGGACCGATCGTGGCGCTGGCTCTGGAAAAGGAAAACGCCATTGCCGATCTGCGCAAGCTGATGGGCTCCACCAACCCGGCTACCGCGGAAGATGGTACCATCCGCAAGAAATGGGCCACTAACATTGAGCACAACGCCATTCACGGCTCGGACGCGGAAGATACGGCGCGCTATGAACTGAGTTTCTTCTTTGCAGGGTACGAATTGACGCAGTAAGCTGTCAGCTCTCAGCTATCAGCTGTCAGTAACTGCTGCGCGCTGGGCTTTACTGAGAGCTGATAGCTGAGAACGGGTGTTCCTATGCCTTTAGTTCAAGTCACCATGCTCCAAGGCCGCACTGCCGATCAGAAACGCAAGATCGCGCAGCGCATTACCGACACGATGGTGGAAGAGGCCGGCGCCCGCCGCGAAGCCGTTGTGGTGGCTTTTCTGGAAGTGGCCAAGGAAAGTTATGCTTCGGGCGGCGTTCTGATGGCGGACAAGAAATAACATGTAGGGCGGGCACTCTTGCCTGCCACTCGTCAAAACCCACAGCGGCGAACAGGAGTGTCCGCCCTACACCTACCCCAGCGGCTCGAACAAGTGCGCTTCGATCCGGTCACCCAGTTTGGGCAGATCTTTTTTCGCCAACTGCAGGAAATGCGGGGCGGTGCGATGCGCCTCGAGGGCGGCGTCATCTTTGTACTGTTCGTAGACAAAGAACCGGCGCGGATCGGTCTTGTGCTTATGCACCTGATACATGACACAGCCCGGTTCTTTTCGCGATTCGGCTGAGAGTTTTTCAAAGATCGCGGCCACTTCGGACTCGCGTCCAACTTTTGCCATCCAGGTTACGGCCAACACCACCATCCGTCGCTCTCCGTTCTCTTTAGAGCAGCCCCTGAAGGGGCTCTGATTTCGAAGAAATTGTGGTATCGCTAAAGCAATACCCTGATACGAATCTTGCGGTATCGCTAAAGCGATACCCTGATACGAAACTCAAGTTTTTCAACAGTTCTTGAGGTCTAACGCGCTTACGAATTCTGGCACGAGAATCGTCTGCTCACGATCGGGGCCCGTGGAAATCATTCCCACCCGCGCTCCGGTTTCCTTTTCGATGAAGGCCAGGTATTCTCGGGCCGCCTTAGGCAGCGCTTCGACCGTCCGAATAGTCTGCGTGGGGGCGGCCCAGCCCGGCATTTTGCGGTAGAGGCATTCGATTTTTTCATAACCGCATGCCTGCGCCGGAGACTCGTCCGTTTCCTTGCCGTCCACCTTGTACCCCACGCACACCGGAATCTCCGTCAGGTGGTCGAGCACATCCAACTTCGTCACCACCAACCAAGAGATGCCGTTAATCATGCCAGCGTAACGGAGTTCAGGCAAATCGAGCCAGCCGGTGCGGCGGGGACGCCCGGTGACGGCGCCGAATTCGTTGCCGCGCTTACGCAAGTCTTCGCCCTGCGCGTTGGCGAGTTCGGTGGGGAACGGGCCGCTGCCGACGCGGGTGCAATAAGCTTTGGTGATGCCGATGACGGTGTCAATCGACGTTGGCGGCACGCCCGTTCCGGTTGCGGCGCCGCCGGAAGTGGAGTTCGAAGAGGTCACGAACGGATAGGTGCCGTGATCGATGTCGAGCATGGTGCCTTGCGCGCCTTCGAACACGATCGACCTGCCATCGGCCAAGGCGCGGTTCAGGAACTGCGCCGTGTCGCGGACAAAAGGACGGATCTGCTCGGCCGCATCGGCGTATTCCCGGAACATCTTGTCGGCATCGAGCGGGTCGGAGTTGAACAGCGCATGCGCGATCATGTTTTTTTCGCGGCATGCGTTCTCGATGTGAGTGCGCAGCAATTTGCTGTCGAGCAGATCGGCGACGCGCAATCCGCGGCGTCCCATTTTGTCTTCGTAGGTGGGGCCGATGCCGCGCGAGGTGGTTCCGATCTTCACCCGGCCGGGGGCGTTTTCCGCACCCAACTCCATCATGCGATGGTAAGGAAGAATGACCTGCGCGCGGTTGGAGACGAAAAGATTGCCGTCTACTTTAACTCCGGCAGCGCGCAGGGAAGCGACTTCCTTCAGGAACGCCAACGGATCGAGCACCACGCCATTGCCGACGACGCTGGCGCATTCGGGCCGCAGAATGCCGCCGGGTACAAGCTGCATGATGAATTTCTTGCCGTTGATGATGACGGTGTGTCCGGCGTTGTGGCCGCCGGCGTAGCGAGCGACGACTGAGAAAGTCCGTGTGAGTACGTCGACGATCTTGCCCTTGCCCTCGTCGCCCCACTGGGCTCCGACTATGACTACGGTTCTGCCTCTGTTGGTTCTGCTTGCGCTCAATGCGAACTCCATTTGGGAATATTGCGGCCGGCCAGCCGCCCCTTGGTTCGCACACACTGGCCGCGCCGCTGCTGAATAGACTGGGAAACTGGGAAAATCGGCGGAACTTGGTGTGTACGCTCTAGCATACCGAATCGAGCGGTGGAGGAGCAAACGGGAAAATCGCTTGACAATCGCTCTTAGCTCTTGGCTTTTAGCTAAAAGACAAAAGCATTCTCTCCACGCCGTTCTTGTATCCTGACAGCGTGCCCGAACTCCCTGAGGTTGAAACCATTGTGCGAGGGCTGCACACGCGCGTTGCCGGTGACGCCGTTGAATCGGTCTGGATCGGTTCCAGGCCGCAGCCGCTCAAGTCGCCGGCGGGCGTGATCGCTCGGACGCTGGAGGGCAAGCGGATCGTGCGCGTGCACCGCGCGGGCAAACACATCGTGTTCGATTTGGAGGGAGAGTCGCGGGCATCCAAGGCCGCGCGGGCAAAGAAAAGCAGCCGTGTAGAGACGCGGCTTGCCGCGTCTCCGTCGTCCGCGGCAATGCAGACGCGGCAAGCCGCGTCTCTACAGCAGAAGGCGCAGTGGGTCGTGCATCTTGGCATGACCGGGCGCATGGTGGTTTCGGAACCAGCGGCGGAAATCGCCAAGCACACTCACCTGATCGCGAAGCTGGCTTCGGGGCGCGAACTGCGGTTTATCGATCCGCGGATGTTTGGCAAACTCAGCGTTCATGCTGGAGGCTTCGACCCCGGCGGCGTGGAACCTCTGGAGGTGAGCGAGGAGCAATTCATTGCGCTCTTCCATGGGCGCAAGACTCCCATCAAGAGCGCACTTTTGAATCAGAAGTTGCTGCGCGGCGTGGGCAACATTTATGCCGACGAGTCGTTGTTTCGGGCGGGCATCCGTCCCCGGCGGCGGGCGGCGGCGATCACGCGGGAGCAACTGGGCACGCTGCACCGGGCAGTGCGCGAAGTGCTGCGCGAGGCCATCGCGCTGGGCGGGTCGTCGATTTCCGATTACGTGGACGCGGATGGAGAAGAAGGATTCTTCCAGCTCCAGCATCGTGTCTATGGCCGCGAGGGGGAGCCGTGCCTGGTGTGCCGGACCGCGATCCGGCGCGTGGTGCTGGCCGGCCGCAGCAGCCACTATTGCTCAAAATGTCAAAAATAGCCCTAATAGAACGATTTAATATGTTGACGGATTGACACCCACGCTGTAAAAAAGAAGATGGGGTTAAAATGTTTCCCCACATACCCCGTCGAACGGAACACTGAGTTAGTCATCATGAATAAATTTTCCATTGGAGTGGACCTGGGCGGCACGAACTTGCGCATCGCCGCCGTGGACGAGCAAGGCGCGCTGGTCGAGAAAGTCACGCTCGACACCAAGGTGTCCCGGGGACGCGATCACGTCATCGGCGACATGTGCGATGCCATCCGGCGCTTGTCGGGGAAATACAGCAACAGCGCTCCGCTGATGGGGATTGGCATTGGCGTGCCCGGCATCATCGACATGCAAACTGGACTGGTGCGCGAATCGCCGAATCTGCCGGACTGGGTCGACTATCCGGCTCGTGCCGCCATTGAGGAGCGCCTGAAGACCGCGGTGGTCCTCGAGAACGACGCGGATGTGGCGGCGCTCGGAGAAAAATGGCTGGGCGCAGCCAAGGATTATGCCGACATGGCGATGCTAACCCTCGGTACCGGCGTCGGCGGCGGACTGGTTCTGGGCGGCACGATTTGGCGCGGCGCGAATGGCATGGCCGGCGAGTTGGGGCACACGACCGTGGAGCCGGACGGACACCCTTGCGGATGCGGGAATCGAGGATGCCTGGAGCAATACGCTTCGGCGACGGCGGTGGTGCGGATGGCGCGGGAGGCGATTGCGAAAGACGGCGCGTCGGCGCTGGCGCGCGCGGCCAGCTCCGATCCGGAGTTCAGCGCGAAATCGATTTACAATCTCGCGATGCAGGGCGATGAAGATGCGCGCCGCATTTATCGGTACGTGGGCCGTTGTTTGGGGATTGTGCTTTCGACGATGGTGAATTCCTTGAACCTGCCGATTTACGTGATTGGCGGGGGAGTTTCGAGCGCCTGGGAAGCTTTCTCGCCCTCGATCTTCGAAGAGTTGCGGCGGCGCGCCCTGGTGTACGCGGCCACGGCGCCGGCCGATCCTCTGGCCAAACGTGAAGGAGCTTCCGCGCATGTGAAGGCTGGCCCCGGCCACAAGACGATCATTACCCGCGCGCTGCTCGGGAGCGATGCCGGCTTGTACGGCGCGGCTCGCCTGGCTATGATTACGGAGAAAAGACGCTAGTCGTGCTCTTGTTTAGGTGGGCGCGACCGCTTGAAGCTGGAGCTCTTCCGCGAACGCGATGCGAAAGTTGGCTTTCCTGAACCGAATGGCTTGAATGAAGATGAACGCGGCCGTTTCTCCGAACGCGAAAACTTGGTCGAACGAGGGGACATCGATCGGTTCGGCGATTTCGCCACCCGCTCCGGCTTAGTAGTGTAGACCTTCGGCATGTGCATGGTCACAGGTGCGCTGGGGGGAAGAGTAAGTTTCGGTCCTGAAGCCGCAGTCTTGAGCTTGGCCACTTCCAGCAGAGTAAGGTTACGCCAATCTCCCGGCGGCACGTCGAGCGCGAGGGGACCGTACTGCACGCGCCGGATTTTCTCCACGTGGTGTCCGACTTCTTCAAACATTTTTCGGACTTGGCGGTTGCGGCCTTCAATGATGGTCACTTCGAGCCACGGGTTATCGCCTTCGCGGATCAGGCGAATTTTTGCCGGAGCGGTGCGCACGCGCCGGCCGCCTTTTTCTGCGATGGAAACTCCGCGGCGCACCTTGTCGAGCTTGGCCTCGTCGGGCTGACCGGCGACTTTCACGACATAAGTCTTCGCCACGTTGGATGATGCTTTCATCAGAGCGTTGGCCAGCGCGCCGTCGTTGGTCATCAGCAGCAAGCCTTCGCTGGCCCAGTCCAGACGGCCCACGGGATAGACGCGCCCTTTCACTTTTTTCACCAGGTCCATCACGGTGGGGCGCTTTTTCTCATCGCTGACCGTTGTCACATATCCCTTGGGCTTGTTCAACGCGACGTAGGTGAAACGTTCGGGCCCTTGCAGCAGTTTGCCATCGACCCGGATGTGGTCTTGTTCGGGATCGGCTTTGGTGCCGAGTTCGGTGACCACCTGGCCGTTGACCACGACACGGCCGGAGACGATCAGGTCTTCGGCTTTGCGGCGGGAAGCCACTCCGGCAGCAGCGATAATCTTTTGCAGACGTTCGGCTGGCATGGTTACTCCGGCTTGATGGCGGCGGGCGTTTCGGTTTCCTCTTCTTTGGCGGCGAGAGCGGAGGCTCCAGTTTCAGAAGTACTTTCCGCTTCGGAAGGTGTTTCGGAAGAACCATCCTCCATACCTGAAGAATCATCCGCAGCAGGCAACGGCAAACTTAGAGACTCGGGCGCGCTTTCACCGGGAATCATGTCGCTTTGAAACGATTCCGCCAGCAGCTTTTCGAATTCCTCCATGCTGGGCAGTTCGTTGACGTCTTTCAGCCCGAAGCGCAACAGAAACTCTTTGCTGGTTCTGTAGAGAATGGGGCGGCCGATTACGGCTTTTCTGCCTGCGGTCGTGATCAGCTTGCGGTCGAGCAGGGTGGCGATGACTCCGCCGGAATCGACTCCACGGATTTCGCTGATCTCGGGCACCGTAACCGGCTGCTTGTAGGCGACGACGGCAAGAGTTTCAAGCGCCGGCAGCGACAGCCGGAAAGGCGGCTTCAGGCTCTTGGCGAAAGCGCGCACCACGTCGTGTTGTTCGGGCTTGGTGGACATGCGGTATCCGCCGGCGACCTGGCGGATTTCGATTCCGTGGCCGGCACCGGAGTACTCCGCGATGAGTTCTTCGAGGGTGGCGCGGACGCGCGACTTGATTTCCGCCGGATCGATTCCTGGAGTTTCCGCGAGCAGAGAGTCCTTCACGAGCACAGAAATCTGGTCAAGCGAAATAGGCGTTTCCGCCGCGTAGATGATGGCTTCAAGTTGGGCTTTGAGACTCATAAGTTGGTTGTCCGCGCTCGCCGGTGGAGAGCCGGGCGTCCCCGCCCGGCTGGACGGGCGAGACGCCCGTCCCTCCACTGACCACTTCTTTCATCTCCAATTGTCGCGCACGGCGGCTTGCTCGGTCATCACTTCTTCGAAGTGGGAGTGCTTGCGCACGAGCACTTCGCCGAAGACATGGTCCTGCCGTACCTGGATCGCCTGCAATCTTACTAGTTCGAGCAATGCCAGAAACATGCAGACCAGCGCCGGTCGCGACGGCACATTGCGCAGCATCTGCTTCAGGCGAATCGGGCGGTCTTCGAGCGCGAGCCGTCGGTGCAGGTACTGGATCATCTGGCCGACGGTGACGGTCTCTTCGTCCACTTCCAGGATCGGCCGGTTACGCGCGCGGTCCAGAATCTGCTGGAAGGTTTTGACCAGGTCGATGACATCGGCGGCGAGTTCGGGCTCAGTGCCCTCGGCGTCCATGAACTCTCGGATCGCAGGATTGCTCAGAACCGCGTCTTCAATCTGCTGTTTCTGGAGGAGCATTTGTGCCGCGGATTTGAACTTTTCGTGCTCCAACAGGCGGTTGACTAGCTCGTTGCGCGGGTCTTCCTGGGCGTCGGCGGGAGCTAGCGGATCGCGTGGCAACAGCATCTTCGACTTGATGTGAATCAGTACCGCCGCCATGTAGATGAACTCGCTCGCTACGTTCACGTCGAGTTCGCGTATGCGCTCCACATAAGTGAGATACTGCGCCGTGATCCTGGCAATGGGAATGTCGTAGATGTTGATGTCCTGCTTGCGAATCAGGTCGAGCAGCAGGTCGAGCGGACCTTCGTAGATTTCTCCGAGCGCGATGGCGAAGGGGAAATCGCTGGCATCGTCTTTGGCGGGCTTAGTCGCCGCAGGCTTGCCCTCGGCGGCCAGCGGAGACGCGGCAAGCCGCGTCTCTACAGGAGAGTGGGTGTAGCTTCCATCAGTCGGAGGAGTTGCGGCGCGGTCAGAGGCCTCGACTGGAGCCTGTCCTGATATGGGTTGGGACAAATCCGTCACTGCTTGGAATCCTTTTCCGGTTCATAGTTTGGACCCACGTTCGAACTATAGTCCAGCCCCATGGACTCGCGGACTTCTTGCATGGTGGCGCCGGCGACTTCGCGGGCGCGGGCCGAGCCGGCTTCCAGAATATCCCAGGCTAGGCGTGGATTGTCCTCGTATTTTTTTCGGCGCTCCTGCATCGGGTTGAGGATCTTTACGACGGTGTCGGCGACCCAGCCCTTGCATTCGATGCAGCCGATTCCGGCCGACCGGCAGCCTTCGTACACTTTCGCCATCGTCTCTTTGGTGCTGAATATTTTGTGCAAGTCGCCTACGGGGCACACGTCAGGATCTCCGCGATCGGTGCGCCGCACCCGGGCAGGATCGGTGACCATCGTCTTGAGCTTCTGCCGCACCACAGGCTCGGGGTCGGTTAGCATGACCGCGTTGCCGTAGGACTTCGACATCTTGCGGCCGTCAGTGCCGGGCAGGCGGGGGGCGGGCGTGAGCAGGGCCGCCGGTTCGGGGAAGACATACGCACGGCGACGCGCTTCCTCGTGCGTTCCTCCGTATCCTCCAACGCCCTTTCGTGGATAGAAAGCGTTGAACCGCCGAGCAATCTCACGCGTCAGTTCCACGTGCGCGACTTGGTCTTCGCCGACGGGCACGACGTCCGCTTTGTAAATCAAAATATCCGCCGACTGCAGGACGGGATAACCGAGAAACCCGTAGGTGCCCAAGTCTTTTTCCTTGATATTTTCCTTCTGCTCTTTGTAGGTCGGCACTCGCTCCAGCCAGCCGAGAGGCGTGATCATCGAAAGCAGCAAGTGCAATTCGGCATGCACCGGAATATGGGACTGGATGAACATGACGCACTTCGCGGGATCGAGGCCGGCGGCCAGCCAATCCAGCAGCACGTCGACCGAGTTCTCTTTCAGACGCGAGGTGTCGGCGTAGTCGGTGGTCAGCGCGTGCCAGTCGGCGATGAAGAAAAAGCACTCGTACTCGTCCTGCATGCGGACCCAGTTTTCGAGCGCGCCCACGTAGTTTCCCAGGTGCAGTTTGCCGGTCGAGCGCATTCCGCTGAGCACGCGTTTCTTGTTGGAAGGATTTGCCATTCAGAGTTTCACCGGGATCCAGAACTGAATTCCTGATTCTAACAAAGGCGGGGAATTGCAGAGGTCGGGAGTCAGATTGCAGAAGTAAAACCCAGACTTGCTGGGATTAAAGTGAGGCCTACTGCCCGGCGCGCATGGGCGAAACCATCAGGTGGCCGGCGGCGTGTTTCTTGCCGTCGCCTTTGTCGTGCTGATAGAGGAGCGAGAGGGCGCCTTCGGCGGATGCGGTGGCGCCGGCGAGTTCCGCGGCTAATCCTTGATAGGAGCGGCTGATTTCGTGATTGCCCTGTGCCGCGACCGGGTTGCCCTTGTCAATCGCGGGTCCGATCACCTGGAAGTTGTTGGGCACTTTCCAGAGCACCTTGCAATTGGTGGCTTTCTCCACGTCGTCGTCGGTGAAGCCGGGAATCTTTTTGTAACGGTTGATCACGATGCGCAGGCGATCGCGGCCCGCTCCTTCCTGCAGGAAGGCTTGAATCCGGCCAGCGCTCCAGAGGGAAACAACATCGGTCTGGGTGACCAGGAGCACGGCGTTCGATAGGTCGCAGATCATTTGCATGGTGCCATCCATCCGCCCGGAGCCATCGAGCACGACGAAGTGGTACTGGTTGACCAGCAGATCGAAGAGGCGAGCCAGTTCCGACGCGGTCGGGACTCCGGCGTGCGGCTGCTGAGCGCCTGCCAGCAGATGAAGGCCATTGCGATAAGGCGTCATCAGGCCGTCGAGCAGCGAACCATCCATGCGATGGAGATTCTGCAGCGCATCCATCAGGGTGAATTGCGGACGCAGATTCAGTTGTAGGGCGGCATGGCCGATGGGGGCGAAATCCACCAGCACCACGCGACCGTGAGCCTCCTGCAAGGCGACGGCGGTATTCACCGCGGTCGTGGTGGCGCCGGCGCCGCCCTTGGCGTTCAGAAAAGTGAAGACGCGAGCCTTGCTGGAACTGCGTTGCGCACGGCTCAATGTGGCCGAGAAGCGAGTGAAGGCTTCGATCAAGGCTTCGCGGCTGGCAGCGTGATCCAAGAACTCGCGCGCGCCGGCTCGCATGGCGGAAACAATGTTCGCGGGCTGGTTCATTTCGCCCACAGCGAAAATTGTGACTTCGGGAAGGTTGCCGTGGATCAGTTCGATGGCGCGAACGGCTCGTTGCGGATTCTGCGGATCGATACTTACCAGGACGACTTCGGCGTGCTGATCCTGCAATTGGCGCAAAACCGCATCGCTCGGCCCCGCGGGGAAACCGACATGGCTCAACACGGTTCGGGCCAGGTTGGTGCTCTCGACCCGGCTGTGCAATGCGACGGATTGTTCGCGATCCTCAGTGAGAAGGGCGACGGCGATCCCGGGCATGACTCGATTCTCGGTGTTCATTGCCATGCTACGAACTTCCAGCGTCGAGGCCAAATGACCTTCGTAACGAAGACGACCTCAGACGAAGCGGCAGGTTGACGGCGGGTTCTCAACCAGTGGGAAAAACCCGCCAGACTGCTGGTTTCTCCGATTGTAAGGCAAAGGCGGGCGATTGGAAAGACGGTGATCCCAAAGGACGTCGTACTTGAAAAACTGACCTACGACCGCACGCGTCGAAAAACGAGCCTTAGCGGGGCGCTGGGCCGGAACCTGCTCCGGCGGCACTGGCAGACGAAACTCGCACGAACTGAGCGGCGGGCTCGCCGGAGGGCAAGTACTCGTAGGAATCGAGTTGGACGGCGATGCCGCTGCGTTGGCTATCCTGAGAATGACGCGCCTGGGAAGCCGAGGAACGCAACACCCGCCCGCGACAGCGAACCGGCATGTTTTCTGTCAAGGTGATCTCGGAGGGCATGGTAAAAGTCAATTCCACGACCGCCCCTTGCGGGAGCGGCGTTTCGGCGTAGAAGAAGATGCCTCGGCCGCTCAAGTCCTGCGTGAAACCGGGCACCGTCCGTCCTTCGAAATGAATCGACAACGGCAAGTGCACTTCAAAACGCTGCGCGCCTCGTCGTTCCAAACCTCGTCGTTCCAAACAATGTTCCAGACGATTGGGAACTGTGCTCATGGCTCATCCTTCCTCGATCCGGCCTTTCGAATCGGAGGACCTTAACTCTATCGCGGATCGGGACGGCGGGGAAGTTCCAAGTCGGGGGCCGACTGTGGAAATCTCAAGAACCATTGAAGCATTGAATCATTGAGACATTGAATCATCCAACCAATGTTTTCAATGTCTCAATGACTCAATGTTTCAATGACTCAATTTCTCGTCTTCCCGCCGGTTGCCGTCATCCCCAAGATGTGAAAAAGTCTAGTGAGTGACGGAAGAGAAAAATTCTGCGGCCGAAGAAGCGGCTGGGAAAACGGCGCGCCTGCCGAAATGGGCCACCACCCTGCGCGCCTTGCGCCATCGCAATTTTCAGCTCTTTTTCAGCGGACAACTGATCTCCCTGATCGGCACCTGGATGCAGACCGTGGCCCAGGCGTGGCTCGTCTACCGCATGACGAAATCCGCGCTGCTGCTGGGAAGCGTCGGCTTTGCCAGCCAGATTCCGGTCTTCCTGGTTGCGCCGTTCGGAGGGATCACCGCCGATCGCATGAATCGCCAGCGACTGGTGATCGCCACCCAGACCGCATCCATGATTCTCGCCGGCATTCTGGCTTGGCTCACGCTGAGCGGACGCGTACACGTGTGGCACATCTTTGTGCTGGCGGCCCTGCTCGGAGTGGTGAATGCCTTCGACATTCCGGGCCGGCAGTCCTTCCTTGTCGACATGGTCGGCAAGGAGGATCTGATGAACGCGATCGCTTTGAATTCCTCGATGTTCAACGGCGCGCGCGTAATTGGCCCGGCCATAGCCGGAATCTTGGTGGCAAGAATCGGCGAGGGCTGGTGCTTTGCCGCCAATTCAATCAGCTACATCGCTGTGATCGTCGGCCTGACACTGATGAACGTGCGCAGCGTTCCGCGTGCCAGCAAACATTCTCCGATTGAGGACATCATCGAGGGGTTTCGCTGGGTCAACCAGACGAAGGTCATTCGCGCGCTGCTTTTGCTGCTGGGCCTGATCAGCCTGGTCGGTATGCCCTATACCGTACTCATGCCGGTCTTCGCCGACAAAATTCTGCACGGCGGAGCGCGTGGCCTCGGCATCCTGATGGGCGCTACCGGCGTAGGCGCGCTGTTCGGCGCCTTGACGCTAGCCGCTAAAACCGGTGTGAAAGGGCTCGGGCGTTGGGTGGCATTCGCCTGTGCAAGCTTCGGGATCAGCTTGTTTCTTTTTTCGTTCTCGACTTCCTTCTGGTTGTCAGTCGCGCTCCTGCTGCCCGCCGGCTATTCGATGATGTTGCAGATGGCTTGCTCGAACACGCTGGTCCAGACCATGGTCCCCGACCAACTGCGCGGCCGCGTCATGTCGGTTTACTCGATGATGTTCATGGGGATGGCTCCCTTCGGAGCTTTTTTTGGGGGAGCGCTGGCGCACCGCATCGGAGCGCCCATCACCGTTGCCGCCGGAGGAGTGGCGTGCGTCCTCGGCGCGATCTGGTTCGGACGCGCACTGCCCGAACTGCGCATCGAAGCCCACCGCCTCATCATCGCCCAGGGCATGGCCGGAGGTGAGCCCGCTCAGGAACTCAACGCCCAGCCGGTGGAAGAGTAGGCGGGGAATCTAGCAGGCTGCGGAGGAACTCATTTCTAAGCGACACGGTCACCGCACCGGCTAAAGCCGGACGAACAAATGTCTTGTACGTTTTGACATTTCCCTCATCGGACAAATTCGTATCAAGAAAATAGCACCACGGCCGATCCGCAGTCGCTGTGATAGATTGTGTGATTGATGAGCGGTTCCAGCGTGAAAGATTTGCCCCGCCCGACTTCAGAATCGGTTCGCCCTGAAAGCTTGGAACCAGGGAGAACTACGCCTTCCAGCGGTTCCACTCGCGGCGGCGGATACGACCCATTCTTCTTCGACCGCCTAGCTCAGGTGGAAGACCAGCACTTCTGGTTTCGTGCGCGGAATCGTTTGATCTTCGAGCTGACGCGGAGGATTTCATCGACACTGCGGCCGGGATACCTGGTGCTGGAGGTCGGGTGTGGAACCGGCAATGTACTGCGAACGCTTCGCAAAGCGTGTCCGGATGGAGTGGTTGTTGGGTTGGATCTCTGGTTTGATGGTCTGCGGCACGCGCAAAGGCGATCTGCCGGGTTTCTGGTGCAAGGAGACGTTTGCAACTGGCCTTTCGCAAAACCATTTGACCTGATCGGTCTGTTCGATGTGATCGAGCACGTGCAGGAAGAGCGAGAGACGCTCGACTCGCTTTGGAAGTCGCTGGCACCGGGTGGCAGGCTCTTGCTGACGGTTCCAGCGCATCAATTTTTGTGGAGTTATTTTGACGAGGCGGCGCACCACTGTCGGCGCTATTCGGCGCGGGACATTTGCCAAAAGCTTACCGAAGCGGGATTTCAAGTGGAATTTCTGAGCCAGTTCATGGCCTGCATTTTTCCGATGGTATGGATTTTCCGGAAGATGCGTGGACTGCGAAAACAATCGGATTCCGACAGTACCCGATCGCGGGCAAGTGAAGAGTTCCGGTTGGTACCAATTGTCAATCAGGTCCTGACCGCACTGCTCACGCTGGAAGCGCGTTGGGTCGCGCGTGGACATCACCTGCCGATCGGGACTTCGCTCGTGGTTGTCGCTTGCAGGCCAGCCTGAACGGAGGCAAGATCGGTGATGACTGGATCGGCGCGAAGGGCGCCGGTTATGATGTCGCTATTGTGCGACTAAGAACAAACTATCGGTTCGGATAGGAAGATGCTTCAATCCATTCGCTCGGTCTTGGCCGTCCCGGCAGCCTACAACTTGTGGTGGAAACTGGTCGGTGGACCCGGCTGGGCCAAGGTGCTGGTAAGCGAATACATCCAGCCAACGGCGGGGGCACGTATCCTGGAGATCGGCTGCGGGCCGGGAACGATCGCGCGCTACCTGCCGCAGGCTGCGTACGTCGGTTTTGACCTAAGTTCCAAGTACATCGAAATGGCTCGGAAGCGCTTTCCACAAGCGCAATTCGTTTGCGAACGGGTGAGTCGATTTTCACTGGCGAAACAGCAGAGTTTTGATGCCGTGCTCGCGCTCGGCGTCGTGCACCATCTCGACGATCAAGAAGCGAGGCAATTATTTCAAATTGCGTATGATGCGTTAAAATCTGGGGGAAAGTTGATTACACTCGACGGCGTGTTTACCAGCGATCAGTCCGCCGCCGCGCGCTGGTTGTTGGTAAGAGATCGCGGAGAATACGTAAGGAACGAAGGAGAGTACGTGAAGATCGCATCCCAGGTATTCGTGAATGTCAAAGCAAGCATCCGCCACGATCTCCTGCGGATCCCCTATACCCACCTGATTCTTGAATGTGTTCGCTGATGATTTCATTGGTGTCGGTACTGGGCAGGATTGCGGGCGGGTCCGAACATGGGGACGCATAGAATCGGCGAATCGTCGGTGGAAGGTCGAGTGTCGCACCGAATTTCCGTCGTCATCCCCGTTTACCGCAGCGAGGCAATCCTGCCCGAGTTAGTCCGCCGATTGGAATCGGTTCTCGGGGCAATTGCGGAAAGCTTCGAACTCATCCCGGTCAACGACTGTAGTCCCGACCGCAGTTGGGAGGTCATCTCCAAGCTGGCCGAGCAATATTCCTGGATTCGCCCCATCAACCTCATGCGCAATTACGGCCAGCACAACGCATTGTTGTGCGGCATCCGGGCCGCGCGCTACGACGTCATCGTCACCATGGATGACGATCTGCAACATCCTCCAGGGGAGATTCCGAAACTGCTGGAGGTGCTAGCGGGCGGGTATGACGTCGTTTATGGGACGCCGGAGCAGGAACAACATGGCTTGGGGCGGGACTTTGCCTCATGGGTGACCAAGCTGGCTTTGCAAAATGTGATGGGCGCGGAGGTCGCCCGGCAGGTTAGCGCGTTCCGCGTTTTTCGCGCCCAGGTAGCTAAAGCATTCGCGCACTACGAAGGGTCTTTTGTTTCCATCGATGTACTGCTGACATGGGGCACCAATCGCTTCGCATCCACACCCGTGAAGCACCGGACACGGGAACAGGGAACTTCCGGATACTCCTTTCGTAAGTTGATGACGCACGCGATGAACATGATGACAGGCTTCAGCACGATGCCGTTGCAGATGGCCAGCCTGATCGGATTCGTCTTTACGTTATTTGGACTCGCGGTACTGGCGTACGTAGTGATCCGGTACTTCGTGCATGGTGGTTCCGTGCCGGGGTTCCCGTTCCTTGCGTCAATCATCGCGTTATTCTCCGGAGCGCAGCTATTCGCCCTTGGTATCATCGGGGAATACTTAGCCCGTATGCATTTCCGCAGCATGCAGAAGCCACCTTATGTGGTTCGCGTAAACGATGTGGGCAGCAAACAGGAAGAGAGAGACGATCTTATCAGCAACGGGGGAGAACTCTTCCCGATCAAACCCGGCGACCCTGGTAAAGCGAGATGAAGGCCACAGCTTTCCACTCTGGAATGCATCTGGAAGAAACGGATCTTAGGAAGTCGTTATCCGTTTGTAGGTGGCTGGGAAGTGCTCATTGGAAGGTCATCGGGGCCTGGTACGATACCCTGAATTGTCAGTAACCTTATTTGTTTTGGGGACTGCTTCCTCAAGAAGGGACTTAATTTCGGGAGTCCGAATGCCACAAATACTTAGCGTGCTGGTATTGGGGGTGGGAGGAAACGTCAGCCAAGGTATCCTGAAGGCGCTAGCTGTTAGCAAACTTTCGTGCAGGGTGATTGGCGCCTGTGTCAACTCGCTGTCATTCGGGCTTTACACTGTCGACGAGGCATATATCTCGCCGCCCGCCAGTGATCCAGCTTTTCCGGATTGGCTGATTCACTTGTGCCGCGCAGAGCACGTTCACGCCGTCCTGTCGGGTGTTGAACCGGTCTTGACGGTCATCGCTGGCGAAGTTGAAAAGATTCAAGCTGAGACGGGGGCAGTCTGTATCGTCAGCTCCCCCGAGTGCCTCGCCGTCGGAAATGACAAATTGCTCACTTCTCAATGGCTGAGGGATAACGGGTTCGTCTTTCCGAAGACTGCGGACGCCGCGGATTCGGAGGGCGTGGAGGCGTTGGTGCGTGCGTGCGGCTATCCCCTCATTGCGAAGCCCCGGTACGGTAAGGGTGCCCGCGGTGTATTCGAGTTGCGCTGTGACAAAGAACTGCAATCGGCAACGGCGAGGAACGCTTATGTCATCCAAGAGTATCTCGGAGATCCTCATCAGGAATATACGGTCGGCTGTTTCAGTGATCGTGAGTCGAGAGTCAGGGGAGCTTTAGTCATGCGACGAGAACTGCTCGAGGGTACAACTTATCGGGCGGAAGCCGGATACTTCCCAGAGGTACGCGAGGAAGCGATTCGGATTGCGGAAGCTTTGAGACCCATGGGGCCTTGCAACATTCAGATGCGCCTCCACGGGGGTCGCGCCGTGTGCTTTGAGATCAACGTTCGCTTTTCTGGAACTACACCGGTTCGGGCCCGAATCGGTTTCAATGATGTGGAAGCAGCTCTGCTTCATTATGTATTGGGCCAACCGGCAGCGGATCTTCCCCTGATCACAAAAGGCATTGCCCTGCGCTACTGGAATGAGGTGTATGTGAGTGCGGAAGCCAAGACCCGATTAGACGAGTTTAAGAAACTAGACCAGCCGAAAAGTTACAAGCCGGTTATCGAGGACTACGGGATGGAGAAATGAGAATATTCCTCACCGGAGCCACCGGTCAGGTTGGGCGCGCGATTGCTGCCTTCCTCGCCGACCACGGCTACCAGGTGGCCGGCGCGAGCCGGCACTTCCGCCAAGTGCCGGGTTTATTCGAACATGTCGAGGCGTGCCTCGGGTCGGAAGACGCCATCGACCTGATCGGTAAAGCTTTGCAGCCTTGTGAAGCAATCGTGCACACAGCCGCATCCTTGTCACACGACAGGTACGACCCCTCGATTTCACTCACGAACTGCCTGGGAACGCAGCAAATCACAAAGCTGGCGCATATTTGGGGCGCACCTCAACTGGTCTACATCTCCAGCGTCCCCGTCATTGGCTGCCCGCTGCAGCATCCTATAACCGAGGATCATCCGACCCAGCCGTCGACCGCTTACCACGCTTCCAAACTCTATGGCGAGGTTCTGATGCGCCTCGCTGAAGGTAACGGCTGCCGCGCGGCGAGCCTCAGGCTCACATCACCTTCCGGTCCGGGAACACCCGAGAACCGAATCCTAGCCGTGTTCGTCCGTAGAGCTGTAACCGGTGAGCCCCTGCAGGTCCTCGGCCGCGGGACCCGGAGGCAGAACTACGTGGATGTCCGCGACGTGGCGGTCGCGGTGGAAGCTTGTCTAACGAAACACGCATCCGGCGTTTACAATATAGCGGCGACGGACAGCATCAGCAATTATGAACTCGCGCAGACCTGTATCGATGAGCTGTGTTCTTCTGCTAGCGTTGACTTCGTCGGGAAGCCCGACCCTGAGGAGGGGACCGTGTGGGACGTCTCAGTGTCCAAAGCCTGCCGGGACCTGGACTATCGGCCGCAGTTTACCATTAGAGACTCTATCCGGGCCGTTGCTCTGGAACGGGCCCATCGGAATCCCCAGTGATGTCCATGCCAACAGTGAGCTCCCGCATCCCATTTAACCGACCCTGCCTCGCGGGCAATGAATACAAATACATTGCAGAAGCCATTGCCAATGGGTGGGCTTCGGGGGACGGGCCCTTTACCCGCAAGTGTCACGAACTGCTCGAAAAGGAGCTAGGGGTTCCACGGGTCTTGCTGACCACTTCCTGCACGCATGCCCTGGAGATGGCGGCGCTTCTGCTCGATTGTGGCCCTGAAGACGAGGTTATCGTTCCATCGTTTACCTTTGTCTCGACTGCAAATGCCTTCGCCTTGCGGGGAGCGCGTCTGGTATTCGCGGACATTCGTCCCGACACGCTGAATCTGGACGAGGGCCGCTTGGAATCGCTCATCACGCCGCGAACCAAGGCGATCGTCGTGGTGCACTATGCGGGAGTTGCCTGCGAGATGGAGTCGATTCTCGCGATCGCATCCCGCCACGGAGTTCGAGTGGTCGAGGACAATGCGCACGGCCTGTTCTCCCGCTATAAAGGTACGTATACAGGAAAGTTCGGCTGCCTGGCCACGCAGAGCTTCCACGAGACTAAGAACTTCACGTGCGGAGAAGGCGGCGCGTTGATCGTCAACGACGACGAGTTGTTGGAACGGGCCCTTGTGATTCGCGAGAAAGGCACCAACCGCAGCCGCTTCTTTCGCGGCGAGGTGGATAAGTACACGTGGGTCGACCTGGGATCCAGCTATTTGCCTTCCGATCTTTTGGCGGCATTTCTCTACGCGCAGCTCGAAGCCCGCGAGACGATTCAGGAAAAGCGGCGGCGAGTCTGGAATCGATACCAGGAATCGCTGGCCGGCTGGGCAGAGAGTAACAACGTGAAACTGCCGGTGATTCCACCGCCGTGCGAGCAGGCCTATCACATGTTCTACCTGCTTCTGCCGTCGCTTGAGCACCGCGATTCGTTGATCTCACAGCTGAAGGCCCAGAGCATTCTCAGCGTCTTCCACTACACCCCGCTTCATCTTTCGGAGGCGGGAAAGAAGTTCGCGGCTGGCCCCTCGCATTGCCCAGTCACGGAAGAGGTTAGCGAGCGACTGCTGCGTTTACCCTTCTACAATGACCTCAGCGAAAGCGAGCAGGACCAAGTCACGGCTGCCGTAACCAATTCCCGGCTCCGTTCGTTGAACCGGTGTGCCGGGTAGGCGGCCAGCGGCAGATCGGCGCGGAAGGGAGTAAGCTTTAATTTGTCCATGTCGTGGCTGGTCTGGGGGTGATGAGCGTGGCAGAAATTCGACTGCAAGAGGGCGAGTCGTTGGAGAACGCCCTGCGCCGCTTCAAGCGCAAGGTTCAAACCGAGGACATCATTAAGGAAGTGAAACGTCACTCCTACTACCTCAAGCCGGGCGAGAGACGCCGGGTGAAGCAAGCTTTGGCGCAGAAGCGTGCCCGAAAGAAAATTCGCAAAGAGCGGGATTAAGTTGCAATCATGAGGGCCGTTGCTGCCAAGGAGCGGCCCTCGTGAGTGAAGAGCCAACGGGCGCTCGGCACAACGTCGCTCGGCACAACGTCGCTCGGTACAGCGACGCTCGGCACACATGGTACTGTGTAAGCAGCAACCGGAGGAGCCAATGGCAAAGCATGATTCGGTCACCAAACGCCACCGACGTCCGAAGTCGGCGAAGCGTGAGGACTACACTGCACGCACCATGGCGGCCGTGAAAGAACTGGAACAAGCCGCGAAACTTAAAGGCAAGTGAATCTTTCCAGCCGTGGCGTAGAGCCAAACCATGGGCCCGTTGCGCCGGGACGCCGCAGAAATCTCTGCTACCGTAGTAATCTCACCCCCTGTTCGGTCGCTTTCTCGCTCCAGTTCACTTTCGTTAGGTGAAAACGTAGCGAGATCACCGGACGATTGTCGTTCGAGAGCGTTTGTTGTCAGCGCGGGCGTCGCTTCGGAAGCTCCCTGACCACCTTGAGTGGGCCCAATCGCTACAGTGCCTCTTTCCCTCAGTGATCACTTCAAAAGCGGCCACCAGTTATCACTTCAAAACCGGCCAACGGGATTGGCCGTCCAGGACTGAGAATGTTCTACCCTGCCGCCTCCTGTGGTGGCAAGTCGGTTTTGGTTCGCCAGCTCCGGGGGCCGCACTTGAGCACGTGTCCGTGGTGCAGTAGGCGGTCGAGCATGGCGCTGACGGCGGCCGCGTCGCCCAGCAGTTTGCCCCAGTCTTCTACCGGCCGGTTCGAGGTTAGCATCGTGCTGGCGCGTTCGTAGCGGCGCATGATGATTTCCAGCAGTTCTTCGGCGGCCGTGAGCGGCAGCTTGCGCATGCCGAGATCGTCAACGATGAGCAGGGGCACGGTCACCAGGAATTCCATGTGCTCTTTGCGGGTGCCGTCGAGCGTGGCTTCGGCGAGATCATCGAGCAAGGCATGGGTCTCGCGATAGAGCACGCGGTATCCCTGTTGGATGGCGGCTTGGCCGATGGCTTGTGCCAGGTGACTCTTGCCGGTGCCGGGTGGGCCCAGAAACAGGGCATCTTCGTGGCGCGAGATGAAGGTGCCGGTGGACAGGTCGAAGACCAGGCTGCGATTCATCTTCTTATTGAAGGTGAAGTCGAAGTTGTCGAGAGTCTTCTGCGAGTCGCGGAACTGGGCCTGCTTTTTCCGCCGCTCCAGCAGGCGCTCGCCACGCAGGGCGAGTTCGTCGGAGACCAGGCAGGAGAGCAGATCGATGGGGGCGAGCGGTTCGGTTTGGGCCTGGCGCAGACGGGTCTCCAGCGTGGCGGCCATTCCGCCCAGGCGAAGTTGTTTGAGCGCACGATCGAGTTCGATCAGATTCATTCTTCTATCTCCTTGGTTCTGTAGTTGATGAAGTCGCGGTACTGCACTAACTCGCGGATCAGGGGATCGACTTGGTGCAAACTGAGTGGGGCTTGGGGACAGCGTTCCAGATAGCGGCGGACAAAGCGATATTCCTGCACTCCCATGTCGAGCGCAGCGGCGCAGGCTTCATCGACCGCCGCGGTGCCGTACTTCTTGGCTAGGGAGAGAACGCCGAGAATGCGGCGCACACCGACTTCGCCTTGCTGGCGGTGGATGGCATCGCAGAGCGCACCGATGTGCGACCCAGCACGACCGGCTCGCCACAGCAGTTGGGAGGTGCGCAGCGGCGTTCGCTTGGGGTGGTCCTCTTCTTTGATGCGATACCAGCCGCGCTTCTGGCGCACGTGTTCGCGCAGCAGTTGCCCGGTCTTGGGATCGAGCAGACGGACATACAGCTCATCCCATTGCACTCGCAGCACGCGTCCGATCCAGCCCGGCGGCGCGCCGTAGTAGGCGGCTTCGACTTCGACGCAGCCGTCCAGATGCACGATGCGCTCGCCGTACTGGTAATAGCGAAACGGCTCCAGCGGCAGCGGTAACAACGTGGGTTTCTCTTCGGCAAACATGGCGGCGACCTGCCGTTTGGTGGTGCCGTGGATGCGCGTGTCGGCCCAGCGTTGCTCCCAGTGATCGAGGTGAGCTTGGGCTTCTTCCAGAGTCTCGAAGCGCAAGCCTTTCAGCGGTGTTTTCTGCGCGTGACCGACGCCGGATTCGACTTTGCCTTTGCGGTCGGGATCTTGAATCCGGCAAGGCATGGCGACCGCGCCGTAGTGCGCCAGCACGTCGCGATAAAGAGGATTGAGAGTGGGATCGTAAATGTCGGGGACGAGCACGCCCTCGCGCAGATTGTCGAGCACGACGATGCGGGTGGCGCCGCCCAGCCGGCGAAAAGCTCGTTCGTGCAGTTCGGCCCAGATGCGCGAACTGGAGCGGAAGGTCAGCAAACGAACCGATTTGCGGCTGCAGCCCAGCGTCATCACGAACAGCCGGGTGCGCCGGTACTTGCGGCTCTCGGGATCACGCACCATGGGACCGGTGCCGTAATCGACTTGCGATTCCTGGCCGGGCGCGGTGACGATCACGACACGGGCTTCGGGGGTTTGCGTTCCGCGTCGCTTGCGCACGAAGCGTTGCACGCTTTGGTAGCTGCTGGCGAATCCGTACTCGGAAACCAAGTCCTGCCAGATCGCCATAGCATTGCGGCCGCGGCTGAGCCCCAAGTCGATGGCTTCCCGGTACGGCTCGCAGACACTGGCGCCGGTGACCACTTCAGAGTCGGTGATCACCTCGTTGGCCGGTTTTGAAGTTGCTTTTGCTTTTCCCTTATTAGAAAGGTTTTCGGGGTTGGGGTTGCAGTTAGGGTCGAGGGGAGCGGGAATCACCGGAATGGCCGGTTTTGCCGCACCGGAGTCGGTGATCACTTCGTTGGCCGGTTTTGGTTCGTACCGCCCCCAGCCACTGGGCGGACGCACCGCAATCCCCGCCGCTCTCAGGTACACACCTGCGGTTTCACGACGGATTCCGGTAGCTTGCTGGATGCGCCGCAGCGACCAGCCCAGCCGTCCCAGAGCTAAGACTTGTTGTTTCTTCTCTTCGTTCAAGACATTGGCCATGCCCCCGGAGCCTACAAGCCTCCGCGGGAATCAATGTCCCGGACGCTACTCTCGTTGGCCGGTTTTCAGGTGATAATCAGTGGCCGGTTTTGGGTGATCGCTGAGGTCTTTCAGCAGCGACATTCGCAACCCCGGGACGTAGTTTGCCCCGCGCAGCGGCAAATGCAAGCGTCGTACCAAAGGCGACGTTCACCGCATTCTGGAGAACGGCTCAGAAAGCAGGCGCCAATCCTTGGCTATGGCGCCTGGCGAGATTGCCGGCTGGCGCATGATTCAAATCCGTCCGAGAACCAGCAGAATGACAACGATGAAAAGGGCCAGTCCCACTCCGCTGGTCGGACCGTAACCCCAACTCCGACTGTGCGACCATCGTGGCAGGACACCCAGAAGTGCCAAAATCAAAATCACGATCAATACAGTTCCAAGCATGTTGTGCTCCTTGTCATGGAGTCATGAAAGATGCAACCTCTCCCGAGGCTGCACCGGGTTGAACCACTACATCGAGATATTGATTGCCATTCCGACGTTGGGATACCTGCGGTCGAACAAGTAGTACCCGTTGTCGGCGTAGGTGACATAGACGTCGTCGGTGTCATACCAATCATTCGCCCAGTATTCTGGCCATGGGTCGACCATGCTGAACCAATAGCCGTTGTATTGGAAGCGCGGGTATCCGCCCACAACCAGGAAGGGCAGTCCGTAGATGCGGATCCAGGCTTCCTGTCGTCGCGTTAACCGGGTTGCCTGCACGTTCGCTTGCGGATCGTCATCCCTTTCCAACGTGGATATTGGGCAGAGACTGGAACAGCCCAGTAACGTTCAGGATCCACAGAACTACTGCAATGACCACAACGCCGTTCAAAATTGACTTGATGGTGCCCTGCATGGGGATGAAGCGATTCACCAGCCACAGGAGGACACCCACTACGACGAGAACTTCCAACATTTGAAGTAAAGGCATGATCTTTGACCTTCCTTGTTGCGCGGGCTGACGCCTCTCATGCGCCTGGAGGTGTTGCCCTCATTGCAAAGTTCGAGACTTGTTAGGGTCGAATCGTGTTCCGCCGCGAGGTTTCGCGGCACACACACGATGCAGGATGCCGATTGGCTGGATGTGGTCGCTCACCGCGTTCAGGACAGAACCCAAAGCGACCTAGGAATCAAAGCTGTGAATCAGCGTCCGCAGCTTTCTCTACACACTCAGTGGAACAAGAGTAACAGGAGCGGACAATCGTGTCTGAGCAAGATAGCTCACATTCGGAGCCTGCGATGGCATGGGCTGTTCCGCGATTGGATCAAATTAACGCTTCTGGGCGTCGAACGCTTTTCACTGGCGCGTCGGAGCCGCCGACAACATTCGATCGGACGGAACGCATCCGCACCCAGGAATATTCGAACTCCTGCCCACAATTCAGGCACACCTGGTACGTCCGCTTCTTGATCGTAAACACGCCACTCTTGTGGCGGTGACGACATCCGAATGCGAAATGGAGAATCCCGAGCGGAGATTTCATAGATCCTCCGCTCTCTGCCGGCGTTCGCAAGTCCCGTTGGCATCCAGCCAGGCTAACAAAGCGCGCACGCTGGCCCGAGCCAGAGCAATCGCGCAGTCCGCCGCACCGTAGTAGATATTGATCGTGTCGCCATCGGCATCCATCGTGTATCCGCACGGGAACACGACGTCGTCAACGTCACCGTGGCGTTCGTACGAAGCTTCGGGACCAAAGATCCACGAATCTCCTCGCAGCAGGCATTTGTCCGGACTCTCCAGATCGAAGAGGGCTAAACCCAATCGATACAGACAGCCCGAAGGCGTGTGCCGCACTCCGTGGTAAAAGACGAGCCATCCTCTGGAAGTCTCGATGGGCGGCGGCGAGAGCCCAATTTTGTTGGCATCCCACCAGGCGCCGCGGCGCGCTTCCAGCATGAGCTTGTGCCGGCCCCAATAGCGCAAGTCGGGAGAGTAGGAAATCCACATGTGAGATCCGAGTGCCGTCATGGGACGATGAATCAGCGCCCAGCATCCGTCGATTCTCCGAGGCAGCAGCGCGGAGTCTTTGTCGTCCGGCGGCATGATGACACCGTAACGTTCGAAACTTCGGAAGTCCTTGGTCAAAGCCAGAGAAACTCCGGGGCCACCGCGCGAATAGGAAGTGTAAGTGACCGCGTATTGCTGCAGTTCGGGCACAAACGTGATGCGAGGATCTTCGATGCCCCAGATCTCCTCCGGATACTGCTGCGGGCTGGGCATCAGTGTAGGTTCGCGATCAATCTGCCACCCATCGACACCGTTTCGAGAGCGCGCGGCGCAAAGATGCGACAAGCCGCGCCGGTCTTCGACGCGGCATAGCAGCAGCGTGGTTCCATCCGGCAATCGAGTTGCCCCGGCGTTGAACACGCTGTTGATGGAGTAAGGCCAATCCTTGCGCGTCAAGATCGGATTGCCGGGATGACGCAGAAGCAGCGATGGGTAGTGCGTGCTTTCTACGTTGATAAGGGTTGTTTCGGGAGCAGTCATGATGGGTCTTCCAGCCTTTCGGTCGGCCTCTCGGATTTTTGCAGCGAGTTCATTTCCAGCCATGCCATGAGGAACGATAGCGTTGATTCCGCTCCCTGATTCTGATTGGCACGTTCGGGATGTAATCCATCGCGGCAACCGCCGGTGGCAGAATCATAGAGAGGAAGTTGCAGATCGTTGTCGCCGAGGAACCAGTTGAACGCCGACCAGGCTTCGCTGCGCCAGCGGCCATCGCCAGTAATGCGGTACGCTTCGAGACACGCGGATACCGCGCCGGCGGCCTCAATCGGCTGTTGATCGAAGCGCGCCTTTTCGCCGCCCTGATGATAAAAACCCTGCGACCCGATGGGTACAAAGTGGTGGTTGGTTTCGCAGCGCTGCGCTTGCATCAACCAATCCAGCGCCTCCAGGCCACCGGAGACCATGCGCTCATCCGAACCGGCGGAGCCCACCACCAGCATGGCTTGGGGGAGTCTCGCGTTCCCGTAAGCCACGACATCCTCGAACCACTTCCAATCCGGACGGCGGATGGACTCATACATTTCGAGCAATCGCCGGCTGAGTACGGATCTTATTTTCTGCGCGCCCCGATCGCCGGGATACGAATTGAGGTATTCCTGAATTCCAAGCAAGGCATAGGCCCCGGCGCGAGGACTATAGGACTCCAACGCCGCCGGCAGAGAAAATTCGAACAAGCGCCCGGCAGCACTCCTCAATCCCTGATTGTCGGATCGGCCTAGAACCGTGCCCAGGCTCCACAACGCACGCCCGTGGCAGTCTTCCGACCCGGCGGGTTCGTTCCACTGGCGATCGTAGCTGAGAAAGTTTCTGAATCTGCCGTTCGCTGGATTGAAGGCATGTTCGAGGAACGACAAGTACCGGCGAGAGAAATCTGGAGCCGCCAAGTTCGCCTGGCCGAACCGGTCTTTGTTATTGTCATTGTCAATGTCATTGCTATTGCCGAGCTGTGCCAGCAGCACCGTGAAAATCAGTCCGCGAGCGTTGTCGTCGGTGGTATAGCCCTCAGCTCGATTCGGTATGGTAAAGATGGCGTGCTGCAGCATTCCGGTGTCGTCGGTCAGCGCCTTCACATGGTCAAGTTTCAATTCCGGCAGTTGATCGAGCGCTTTGGGAATGGCGCGCGCCGAAAATTGAACGCGAGGATTTTCCATGCGGTCGCTGCGAACGCGCGAGAAACTCTCCATGTAACCCTGCGCCACTCTCTTCCAGACCATATCGCGCCCGAAGAGGTAGGCACGTTTACGCATGGCGTGGCGGAGGGCAGGCGTATTCAAGAGTTCGATTGTCTTGTTTGCTATAGCGGCAGGGTTTTGGAACGGGACCAGTGCACCCCGGCGGTCGTCTAACAATTCAATCGCATGCCAATAAGGAGTCGAGATGATCGCCTTGCCCGCACCCAACGCATAGGCTAGCGTTCCGGAGACTACCTGCTCTTCATAGCGATAAGGAGTGATGTAGATATCTGCGGCGCCAATGAACTCGGCCATTTCCTCAGGGCTCACAAAGCGGTCGTGGAAGATCACGTGCGATTCCACTCCAACTTCCTTCGCCAAAGCTTGCAAGCTGGCTCGATACTTGTCTCCCTCGCGGCGGAGAATATGCGGATGGGTCGCGCCCGCGACAATATAAGCAACATTCTTGTGTTTCGCCAAAATCTGCGGCAGCGCCTGAATGACGTTTTCGATTCCTTTGTTCGGTGAGAGCAGGCCGAACGTGAGCAGCACCGCTTTCCCTTCCACACCGAAGCGATCCTTGTAGAAATTGGGATCGAGAAAAGGCAGGTCTGGAACGCCGTGCGGCACCATGTCGATCTTGCTGCCCGGGACTTTGAAAATTTCCTGCAAGAACTGGGACGAGAGCTGGCTCATGACAATGAGGCGATCCGAAAGCTCTGCGATCTCCTCCATCACCACGAGCTGGTCGGGATTCGGCTCGCGTAGAACCGTGTGCAGCGTGGTCACCACGGGCATCTTCAAGCCGCGCAGCAGATGCAGAATATGGCTTCCAGCCGGGCCGCCGAAGATTCCATATTCGTGCTGCAGGCACACCATGTCGATGTTGTTGAAGTTCAGGAACTCAGCCGCCTCCTGATACGACTTCACGTCGTCCTGGGCGAGCGACCACCGGACGCGCGCGGGATAGTCATATCCTTGTTCGGTGTCGTTTACTGGCAGCGCCAACAATCGAGCGGTTCCGTACTCCGCGGATATGGCCGCACAGAGGTCTGTGGTGAACGTAGCAATCCCACATTGTCGCGGAAGATAATTTCCGATGACCGCAATTCGACTTGGCAGCGATGGCTTCGATTGCGATCTTGAGCGAACCTCGGAAACCGCCTGTATCGAAGAGAGTGAGGGAACGACTTCCAAGTTTCCGTCCGAAAACGCGGTGATTGGCAGCGCCATTTGTCCCTCACTTCCTGAAGTACGGGTATTGAAAGAGGTTACTTTTCGAGATGGGCGCGAGCGATCACCGGCACTGGTTTGAGGCCGTGATGGCTGGGCAAAATGTTTTCGAACCCGGTATCTTCGTCCACCGTTGCAGTTTTGTCTCCTCTTTAGTATTCGACGAGAGTCGACTTGCATACTGGTCAAAATTGCACAGACATGCCTGGGGTCGAGCATGGTCTTCGCAGGCTGACGGGAATGCGACTGGTCACAATTGACCATCTTATTGCCCGACAATCGTGCATCATCTAGTCATGAAAGCTGAAAAGGAACAAGCCTTGGCGGTTCGTTGCCCCACTTGCGGCGCCAGGCCGAAAGAGAAGTGCGAGCTTAATACTGGCCTGCCCCGCACGGAGCCGCATCCAGCCCGGTGCTTGGCGGCCGAGAAACCGTGAAGAGTCCCAACACCGTGTTCACCTCGCTTGACAGGCTCGTTCTCAGAACCTCGGCCGGGAAGATCTCGCGCGGCGAGAAGCCACAATTTCATGGAAAAAGCCGTCATTATAGGGCTAGAATTGCAGCCAATGGCTCCCCATGCACCGGCGAACAAGAAGAGCCGTGAGTTCAATCCTAACACCTTCCTCGCGACCATTGGCGAGGGCAGGAAGAACCTGACCTTCGGGCAGAAGCAAGCAATCTTCGCCCAAGGGGACGCGGCGGACGCGGTCTTCTATATCCAAAAAGGCAAAGTAAAACTCACCGTCGTCTCCAAAACCGGCCGAGAAGCGACCATCGGCATGTTACGGGACGGGAACTTCTTTGGTGAAGGCGCACTGGCAGGCCAGACCCTGCGCATGGGATCTGCGGCGGCCATGACGGAGTGTGAGATTCAGCGGATCGACAAGAAAGCGATGATGGCTGCCCTGCGCCGGGAACCGGCGTTTTCCGAGCTCTTCGTGGCCTATTTGCTGGCGCGGAATGTTCGTTATGAAGAAGATTTGGTCGACCAGCTGTTTAACTCCAGCGAAAAGCGGCTGGCTCGAATCCTTCTTCTGCTGGCTCATTTCGGCAAGGAAGGCGTGCCCGAGACTGTTGTTCCCAAAATCAGTCAGGAGAGTTTGGCGGAGATGGTCGGAACCACTCGTTCCCGGGTGAGCTTTTTCATGAATCGGTTCAGGAAGCTTGGTTTCGTGGATTACTCGGGCGGCCCGGAAGGCGGGTTGCAGGTCCACAGCTCGCTGCTAGGTGTGGTTCTACACGACTAGCAGATCTCGCGGCGCAATTTCACATTGATAACGATAGCGAGGACTAGATATGAAGATTTTGCTGTTTGCCGGCCTGCTTCTGGTTGTGCTCGGCCTCGGCTCCGGTCGTGCCCGTTCCCCAAACCGAGACGGAGGGCATCAAGGTCGGAGGTACGAACTTCGGCTTTCAGACCAGTCACAGTGAGCGCGTTTCGCCAATCATCAGCGTCGTGCTGATCGCGGGTGGGATCGCGCTCAGCATTGCCGGTGTGCGGGCGCGAAACTGACGCGCGTTCCTGAGTGCCACTTCTTCCAAGCCGCTACCTTACGCCCCACGCCGGCCGCTCACCAGGTTAATGACGAGTACCACCAGCGCAACCACCAGCAGCAAGTGAATCAGGCCGCCGGCAAGGTGGAGGCTGAAACCAAGAAGCCACAGAACCAGAAGCACGACGATAATTGTCCAGAGCACGTTGATCTCCTTCGCGGATTGGAGTGTCCTGAAAATAAGGGTCCCAAAAAGTCATCTATCTTGTCGTGGCCGGCGCGAGCGACTTCCCGCACTCCAGGCACGACGTCTTCGACCGCGACGTGATTAACCCGCAAAACGGGCACATTCGTTGCGATGCGTAACCGCGAATCGGTGGCGTGACTGTCGCAAAGAACTTGGAGACGGATGCAGTGATTCCGGCCAGTCGTCTACGAAAACGGTCGCGCAACTGCTGAAGCACACGTTTCATCGGCGATCCACCTTCCAGCTGACGATGACACGCGAGACCCGTCATTACTGTGCAAGATTGCTCACACCTGGAAGAGGCGATGGTGCATGGACACGAGGGAAGGTCCGAGGTGTCAGGTGTTAGGTCTCAGGTCTCAGGGCGAGCATTCGGGTCTCCTGAGACCTGAGAACTAAGATCTGACACCTCGCCCTCGGCCAAAGTGAGCAATGTAGACCAGCTTTCTACCGTCCGCTGAGCGAGCATGACAACTGAGACGAGCACCTCTTCTCTCTCTTTCAGGTTATCTGAGCTAAGTCAGCCCATCTGAAGTTTTCTCCTCTTAGTTCCGTAACCCATAAGGAACAATCATGAAAAAGGCAATGTCGCTGCTGTTGATGAGTTTGATCGGTCTGGTTGGAACCTTGGCGTGGGCGGGCTCAGCCCGTGAAGATTCGGTCGACCGCATGGAAAGATCCGTAAGTGTTCTTCACGCCGTCATGTCCACTCCCGACAAAGGTATCCCGGAGGAAGTGTTAAGCGGCGCAAAGTGCATTCTGGTGGTGCCAGACCTAATTAAAGGTGGCTTCGTTCTTGGCGGCAAGCACGGACGTGGTGTGGCTACCTGCCGCACGCCGGAAGGCTGGAGCGCACCCGCATTTGTCTCAGTTGGCGGTGGGAGCTGGGGATTGCAGATCGGAATCGAAGACGTGGACCTGGTCATGCTGGTCATGAACGACCGTGGCTTACAGCACCTGTTGTCCAGCAAGTTCGAACTCACCGGTGAAGGATCGGTTGCCGCGGGCCCGGTAGGCCGTCATGCTTCCGCCGGAACCGACTGGAAGATGAACACAGAATTGCTGACCTATTCGCGTTCGAAGGGCGTGTTCGCCGGCTTGACCCTCGAAGGTGCGGTTGTGGAGCAGGATAACGACTCGACGCGCGCCATCTACGGCAAGCACATGACCTTCCGCAACATCCTTTCCGGTAAAGCAACCACTCCCCGAAGCGCCGACGCATTCTTGAAGGCCGTGTCCGACGCAGGCCAACAGGCACACATCGCGGAACTCCAAGAAGACAAGAAGTAAGTTGGTAGCATCTGCAAGCGAGACGTAATTCCAGCCGACCGAGACCGCCTACCGGTTTCGGTCAGTTTTACCTGACTGCCGAAAGGCGGCCGAACGTGAGAACCAGTCTGCGGAGATATCTTGGCACGCAAATAGCCTGCATCACCTTGTGGCCGGTTCTGGTCATTGCCCAATCAACCGATCTTGCGCAGAACTTGTCGGCTTGCAAGAACGGATGGGCCTCCTGCGACCGCTCCAAGCTGACGCGGACGGAATCGGACGCAGTGGCTGTTGCCAGCCACCAGCGGGAGGTTTCGAAGTGCCGGGACAACTTCAGTTCTTGCGATCGTTCCAAACTTACCGGATAAGTTGTGCAAGAACTGTGCACCACAAAGCCACGCGGAATGGGCTCCCAATCAAGATCGGCACGGCGCAATAAACCATTCTCTTAGAAAGCGCAGACCGCGCCGTCGTTAGCCTGTTACCTATTTGCAACAGCTTGCGCCCGCTTTTTCGAGCTTCAATGAAAGACTTATGGCGGAGAGGGAGGGATTCGAACCCTCGATAGAGTTGTTAGACCCTATAACGGTTTAGCAAAATCATCCGTCCCATCGCCTGGTGTTCGGAATTAACAACTTAGATCGGACGAGACGGCCCGTATTCGGGCAGGAACGGCCTTGCTCGGGCGTAACTGTGCAACAACTGTGCACCACGGAAACACCCCAATCCAGTGCAATCCATCGTAGGGGTCCCAACCACGGACGGTACGAATCGGCGCTCGGCGTAAACACGAGCCCGAAAAATTCTAGCAGACCGGGGTGCGTGCCAACTATGGCACGACGGTGGCATCCTGCCTTTTGGTAAAAGACCTTGGCAGCTTCATTTGGCTCCCCTTTTGTCGTGCTCTGCCTCTTAGACTGACGGGATAGTGGTTATCTGGAACTGCTTTTGCGTCATTTTCACTCCATCGCGAAATTTCGCGTAGCCGTTCAGGTTGAGCATCGAACCACGCTCGAATGCCGCCAATTCTTGAGGGGTAATCTTCTGCTCAATTGTCTTGGAAGCGGGGATGAGTTTTTCAATTGTGATTGGTTCGCTGTGTTCGCACGTGATCGCGAGCGTTCCCGCTGAATTACGCAAGTCCACCCGTATGTAGACCAGCTCCGTCTGCTCTGTACTTAAAATATGCAGATTCACAATAACTGTTCCCATGCCACGATTCAGAGACACGCAAATTCCAGGGGAGTAAAACCAAATCTGTCTATCCTCGGCAGATGACACTACTTCTGTATCCTTCCTTCTCCCTGACAAGCGAAGGCTTGCAGTCTTGAAATTGAGAATCGCTGCGATCACCAAAGCCAGCGCTACCAAGGCAACGGTGCCGAGAATGGGCCAGTTGATCGCTGGACGACTGAATCCCTGCCAGACCAAAATAGAAGTGAGGATGATGAGAATCACGGTCCCGATTGCGATTATTTTCTCCCACATGTCGTCATCACCGGTGCTCTTTCCGCCACTTTGCCCAGCGCGCCTTCTGAGCGGCCACAATCCTTTTGCGCGCGGCTGCTGACATCGTACGCCCCTTGCGCGCAATCGAGACGACCTTCTGCCCTTTTACCTTCGCCCACCGTGCCCGCTGCGCAGCCGCAATCCGCGCCCTGCCCGCTGCTGAGATGGTCCGCGTCTTTGGGACACCGGCGTGCTTGCCACGCCCGCGTGTTAGAACGGCAAGGGCCGAGTCGAGCTGTTCGAGTTGGGCGGCGAGCTGTTTGCGTTCCGCTTGCAGGCTGGAGACGATGGTGGATAGGTTGGTCATGGGCACGGATTGTAACACCGGCACGGTTATAACAACGATAACTGGCGGGAGCGGGCAACAAAAGACGAGCATACCGCCGAGAGGATATAACTAGGAAATGACACATGACGAGAAGGTTCATGGTGCTCTGTTTTCCGACGCAACGCTCGCCCTCGGTGAAGTCCATTGGATGGTGCTAAAGGCGGCGAGGGCTATGGACCGGGAGCGATGGGACAACGGCTACAAGAATACGGAGTTTGGCGATCAGGTAGGAATGGACGAGATTCATTGGTGGATTTTCGAAAAGGAGGCCGATGTCGATGAGTTGCTTGCGAAGTCGGAGGAGGTTCTGAAAGCCGCGCAGGTCTTGAAGGATTCTTCGGTCGCGCTGAAAAAAGAGGAGCCAGAGTCATACGAGAAACTCCTGCTGAGCCTCCAGGATTTTGCGGAAAAGCATCGGAACGAAATCTATGCGCTGCGCGATTATGTGACGTGGCTTGCGAAGCGACATCCCATGGCCCCGCGCATATTGTTCACATACCGGGTGTGGGGGTCCACGCGCATGGCCGATCGCGACATGGATGTGGACGATGAGGTAACGGCGCGGTCGGACATGAACAAATTGCGCGCTGTTACGGAAATTGTTTTGGGCGTTCGGCATCGTGGATGGCTCGTCTACGAGAAGGTGCGCGGGGAGATCGAGTATGAAATCTATGAGAGCATGAACCTGTCCGAGGTACAGGACGATGCGGTGATCGAGGTTCCCGAGCCGCGCGTGGTGAGAAGGACGGCGTACGAGGTTTATGACAATTGTGCAACGTATTTCACTGAAATCAGGGATTCGGTTCGGAACGTCGTCGTCGATATTGTGAAATCGCAAGAGCAGCGCGAGCTTCTTCAAAGTGATAGCTTCTGGCGTGAGTTCATCCCAAAAGCGGCGAAGGCGAAAATAGCAGAACCACAGTTGTGGGATTTCAAAGAAACCCTCGTGATCTGGCACGTCAAGGGCAGTGAAGAAAGGCAGAAGGCGAAGGTCACCTTCGCTGAGGATGTTGCAAGTTTTGCGAACGCGTCTGGTGGGGTGCTCGTCGTCGGCGTGAATGACAAAAGGGAGATTGTGGGAATAGGTGACGGAAAGGATCTCGAAAATCGACTAAAACTTGCGAGTGACGTTCTCGCGGCACACATCGACTACGATCACGAAATCGCTTCGTTTCGGCAAGTCGTCATTGGGGGAAAAGGCGAAGAGAAGGTCTGCTTGGTTGTTGTGATTTCGCAAGCATATAAGCCGGTGGCCGTAAATGACGGCGCGGGTCGCTTTACATACCCCGTGCGGCGGGAGACTGGTATCGCGAGAGTAGCAAGGAATGACCTTTTGCATAAGATTCACCTAAAGAGCGATAACCGCGACTTTATGCCTAAACTGAAGCAATTCGTCCGCGAAAACTAGCTCGGTGCCGTCGCTGAAGAAATGCTTTACGGTCTGGCGCGGCAGCGTCTCGACCTTCTACTTGGTACGGTCCTACTTCGCCTCGGTCGCTTGCCCCTCAATCGTCACTACTGGCGCGCGACACGCTTGCACGAATCTCATTGCAAAGTCGGTCAGGTAGTCATCACTGTCGAGCTTCGCTTGAACTCTCACGTCATTAACGCCTTTAAGTCCGACTTTGATTTTGCTGTCATCGAGTTCGTATTCCGTATCGATCAAGCCAAGGCGGATCAGATTGTCGAATGACTCTTTCGGATTCTCTCCCGCTGCCTTCCGCCTCTGACTTTCTGCGTAACTGATTTGTGTGACCCACGGCTGCACTTTTCGGTCTCGTTTCCCTGTGCATGAGTCATAGAGTTCGTCCAGAAGCTTCGCGTCCCTGGGAGTGAGTTGTCGAAGAACTTCAATGAACGAAGGATGCACCGAGTCCGGCGATGCCGCTGCATTCGCGAGCAGTGCAGCCCAGCGTGTGTGTAGGTCTTCGTCATCTTGCATGGAGGCATTCTCAATCATCGGCAAGAACAATCTCGGCGGAACAGCGTGAGGATCAATGCCCGCGTCAGTCAGCATCCGTTCTGTCTTCTGGTACATCTTGAGTGCGAGCCTGTAGCGATAGTGTCTCGCCACAACTCCCATTCCCTCCCCGACCTCGTCTGCCAATGGACCGACGATCTTACGCAGCATGTCTCCGAGAGGTTGAAGAGCCTGTTTTGCAGCTTCGGTGCTCAGGTCGTCCATGATTACTGCCCCTCCATTTCTTCTGACCGGGCGTACATGGTAGAACACGCGTTACCCCTTGCTTGCGCTTCTGATTGCTCGTGGAACTGCTTCAGCCGCGCGAAGCGCTTTCAGCGGTTTGTACGCCTCAAGCTGCCAGTGCTGGTCGTAGCGCATCTGAGCCACGATTCCAGGTATCTCCAGGTCGGCAATCTTTGACACCTGAATCAGTGTTCGGTGAATGTGCGCGCGTAACATCTCAAGCCCAGCAAAGTAAAGATCGCGCTGCTCAAAGTCACTCCGGCTGCTCAGTCGCTGCTCGAAGGTCAGGAACTGGCGGATCGCATCGCGAATGGAATCGAGAAGTAGGTAGAGAACGCCATCGGTTTTCCCCGAAAGCTCAACTTGCTTGTCAACGATGATCTGCCGAATCTCCTGGAGCGACTGCAAGGCGTTCTTGATACAGCTATCACAGCATTCGAAGGCATTAAGCACGCGGCGGTCGGCTAACCGAATGACGACTTCTCTCGCGACCTTGCGCTCGATGTTGTCCACTTTCACGTTCACTTCAACGAATGGCAGTGTGATCGTGACTCCATCGACCGAGACCGGCAGGTTGCGCAGTCGATTCACGATATTGCCGATGTCGAATTTGAACGGCGGCTTCAGGTCGCGGGGCATAACCCGGCAATTCTACGCCCCAATGGAGTCCCTAGGGTCCCGTTGAGAGGTCGTATTAGACTGTTCGGATGATTCACCAGTCGGTTGAACCGTATTATCGACGATTTTGGAGACGTTTTTTCAAAGACGCTACACCATGGGCCAGAGATAACATTGTTTGGGGCATCATCGTGTTGGTCGTGCCCCCGCTTGCCGCTTACCTTCGCCACACCGATTCACAAATAGATTGGGTTTTAATCAGAACTTCTCTTTGGCTTTATGCGTGTGCGTTTTCCGTTTATATCCTTGCTCATCTGTGCCGGACCCCCAAGAAGCTGGATGATGAGAGAGCCATAACAGAACAAGAATTTGTTCGTAAAATTGCAGAACAAGAGCATGAAATAGACGAGCGTAATGAACAGATCCGCACTCTTTCCGAAAAACCCAAACGCAGTGCGGCAGAGCAGTACCACTTCGACCGCGCCAAGAAGGCACTGAAACGATTCGGACCCAAGGCTGTGACCGCTCTGCGCTACCTACGCACACAAGGAAGTCTGGTTTTCACGGGCCCTGGTGGCGCTGGTGTTTCTCTTCCTGCCGGATTGAGCCTACAAGAAGCCCTATGGGCCTACAATGCTTGCGCCGGCGAAGGGTTGGTTACTTCCACGGAAAAATACGGAAGCGGGGAACGAACGTATGCAATCCCAGAAACCATGAAGAGCGTCCTGGATGAACTTCTGTATGACGAGAGCCTACTTCTCGGGTGAAGGGAAGAAACGGGCGCTTAGAAAATCTCATTTTGCGCGATAATTACCCAACAGTCGAGATCGGTCGGAAGATGGGTGGATACGACGACAGAACCGGGGTATTCAATCTTACCCAAACGAAAGCTCGCTATTGGTGCCGCAAACCCGGCGCATCGCAGACGGACATAATTGAATACTCCGCAAAACTGTTACGCGAAGCGGGACTGCAAATAGTGTCTGTTCACGGGAATTACATTGAGGTGAAGGCATCTCCGGGCCAAGTCTGGGAGGCTCTGAGTGGACAGCCCTCTGACCCAGAGCGTGAGTCCTATCACCTGTGAGCGCTCGAATCGAAGGAAGGCGGTATGCGGCACAGCGATCTCTATCCCGAATTCGGCTGCACTGGCGAACTGATCCCGCTGCCCGAGTGGTCAACAAGGCGTGTCCGCACCCACCTGTGCTCCGCCTGTGGAACGGAGATCAGGCTCAGCCCCAACTCAAGGTTGGCGACGGTCGTCTATCCCGGCATGAGATCGAAGCTTCCGACTGGGCCGCGCATGTGCCGGAGTGGACGGGAGAAGGGAACAGCGTAAGGCGCGCGGTAGATCATCTCCCGATTGTGGCCTCCGTCCGTGGGTTGGTAAAATAGGGTTTGCATGAAAACATTTGCAAAACGCGCCACAGCGGGAGTGGTGGTCGGGGGCCTCGTAGCTGTTGCACTATACGCTGACGACCAGCCGCACGCGGAGTTTGTCGCTGTCGCGCCGAACGTCAATGTCAACGCCAACATCGTAGCGAGTGGCGGCATCAGCAACTCCACTGCCCAGATTGAGACCTTCCATCCTGCGGTACTGAATCTGGAAGAGTTGCTCCCGCACGACCGCCTAGTAGTCCAAACCAGCGAACTCATACCCCTGACTGAGAACGTGGATCGGTTCAACATCGTCAATCCCCGAACCGGATTGGACCCGTTCTTCCAGCGGCGAGAACAGCCATCGCGGCTCAAAGTTGCAGCTCCTAAGCTCCCGCCATTTTGGTGTAATTCCTTTCAGAAATTTTGCGGCAGGCGGGGGTAGGAAGCGGAATTTCGAATGGGCGAGGATGCTGGAGGCTGTGGGGGCGGCAGCGGCACGGTGGAGCTAGTTGCTGTTTCACCTGGCGTCACGACACAGATTTTCGGTGTACAAGGGCTGTACAAGAATGGCATCACTTCTGAAACTTGTGTCACTTGCGGTACTAATAGAATCTGTAACTTACTGATTCTACAAATGCTTAAAGCGTTCGATCCCGACTAGCTTCACCATATTTTCAACAACTTGCAAACACCCCGCAAGCCAATCTTGTCACACTTTGTCAGACAAAAAATCAAATCGGCTCGCCTGGAGTTGCCTCAAAACTTCAATGTGCCGGAGAAAATGATTTGGGCCACGATTCACGGACAGAAGGCGGTACAAGTGCCTTCCGCACCGGCGACTCTGTGCTGTCAAGGGCGCGGCGCCGGGATTGCCGTTTTCAATCCGACAACTCAGGCGGACAGCCACAATTCCATTTGCTTTGGTAGCAGAATCTGGGGCTGATATCTGCGGAGAAAGGACCGCGCGAACTCGTTTGGCAATCGTGAATCGTCATCGGTCCTCATAATTAAACACGATTGGAAACACAACGAGGTATCGGAAAGGGGTTTCACTACAACACCCTCAGCGCAAAAGCCAAAAGCTGTAGGTTTTGTGAGGATGGCCACGCCAACATGCTCAGATACCAAGTGAGCCGCCTGTTGAGCCGTAATGATCTCGTGCGCGTGTTTCGGCCCGATTCCCGCACGTCGTGCGGCGTCCATGATTGCGTCGTGAACGACGGGGTGAACTCGGCGCGCGAAGAGAATCCATTCATCTCTTGCCAAATCTTCGAGCGCGATGTGTTCCTTTTGGGCAGCCGCGTGGGTCTGTGGGAGAGCTGCATAGAGCGGCGTCAGCGCAAATGGCACGGCCGTTATCTTAGAGTTCTCCGGCGGTGCCGTTACCAGCGCCAGATTCAGTTCTCCGGCCATGACACTCCGAACCAAGTCGATTGAGAACTGACTGATCAGTCGAATGCGGAGCTTGGGGTACAGGGGGAGACGAATTGCAAGAAGGGCCGAAACCCAGGCTTGATCGGCGAAGAGCGAGTGTCCAATCAGCAAAACGGCGTCTCCTCCATCATGAGCAAGATGAAAAGCCCGCTCCATGTGCGAGAGTAAAGACCGAGCCTCTTCGACGAAGATACGTCCCGAGTCAGTGATCTCCACAACTTTCTTGTTATCGCGATTGAACAGGTGAAGTCTGTGCTGTTCTTCGATCTCAGTGATCTGCTTGCTGAGCGTAGATTGGGCGACGTGCAATCGGTCGGCTGCCCGAGTAAAGTTCAATTCCTCGGCCAAAATAATGACTGCGCGAAGGTAACGCACTTCAATGTGGGGGAACACTGCTCCATACCCCTTTCGCCAAACGGCAACAATCGGTAATTGCCCTACATCTAGTGAAGGAACCGGTAGGGGAGAAAAAGTATCAAAAAAGTATTTTTATTTCTGCGGGGCGCTGGCCAGACCCGGTGGGCCGCAATTCCGGCGGGCGTGACAGTATGGTCCCCGGTCGGGGAGAGAGGTGCACCGGGACAAGAGGTGCACCGGGCCTTGACACCGCCTCATATCGGATGTCACGCTCTGGTAATCTCTGGCCTTAGCAGTAATCATTAATGAGAGGTGAGGCCTGTCCGATGTCCAGCCGCGAATTGGGCCCTGAATGGGTTCTTTCTGCATTCCTTGCGACTGCTGAGGCATGGGGCCAGGATGACGTCAGCGAATTGGCAATCGTTGCGCGGCGTCTGTGGCCGCGGGTTCAGGCGCACGCGCGCAAAGAGTTGACAAACAAAACGTTCGATGACGCGATGGACTTGGCCACGGATGTGTGGGAGTCGGTACTGCGGTCCGTCGCGAAAACCATGTGTCGGTCAAATGGAAAAGGCCGACCGATACTGAACCTGGAGGCCTATCTCTTCGGGGCCTTTCACCATCGCTTCAATCGCTCCCTGAGGCGGGAACGCAGGAGGCGAGAGATGGTGGAATATCTTCCGCTGGGCCGCGATCTTGAGCGGCTGCGACATGCCCATGATTCGAAGGCGGTGTCGGATCTGGATCGTTCGATTCAGGTCAAGCAAACCATCGAGAACATGGACGACTGGACACGTACGGTCTGGATGGCACGGCACTCTGGCTATTCCTGGAGGGAAATCGCAGAATATCTGCGTCTGACCGAGCCGCAAGCTAAACTTCGATTCCGTTACGCACTCGGGCGGCTCCGCGCCCGATTTGGCAGTGCGGCATGAGGTTCGAGCGGGGGCTAGGCCCAGCGCACGGCTCGCGGTAAACTTGGCCGTTGGTTTTGAAGCAAGGTTGGCGAGAGGCAAATTCTGATCGAACAAGCCTATTCCGTCAAAGAAGAGAAGCGCATCTTGGATGTGCTGGCGCGGGGTTTATCGCGCGAGTTTCCAAACCCAGAGCGCGTTGGGTGCCCCGACTCGTCTATCCTCAGAGGCATTGCTTCCCACAAATTGCCGCTGTCGCAAGCGGCATCTTGGTTCGACCATCTCAGTGCTTGCAGCCCCTGCTTCCAGGATTTCAACAGGTTCCGTAGAGAAGCGACAGGCCAACGGCGTCGAATGCAGGTGTGGCTGGCCGCTGTTGCGGTTCTGCTTTTCGCGTTCGGCGGATTATTGTGGGTGCGAAGTCGGCCCTTGCCGCACGCACCCGATGTTGCTGTGTTGGACCTTCGCGACCGGTCAGCGGCTCGCGGGCAAAATCCATATGAGACTGGTCAGGCACCTTTGGAGATTCCTCGAACCGCTAGACACCTGGTTCTGGATTTGCCGATTGGGAGCAATGAAGGGGCCTACGATGTCGGCCTACTAGCGGAGACGGGCGACCAGATTTTGTGTGCGACGGGTACGGCGCAGCTACATGATCACATTACCAATCTGCGGGTCGATGTTGATCTCAGTAGTGTTCGGCCGGGCACATATTCTCTTAGCGTTCGACAGCCTGGTCTTGAGTGGACCCGATATCCCATCCGGGTGTTTTGACCGCTTGACGCCACGTAGTGGCGAACAAAAACCAGCTATCTTCATTACTTCTGGATTGCCCGGTCCGGACGCAATCGCCGCCGGGGCGGAAGCGCCGTGATTCCACGCGGGCCTGCCCCGCTGGGTGTTTCAAAAAGGGTGAGTTTCGCCCGCGCTGCTCTACGGAAAACGCGGTCCACGCGATTGTGGACGTGCTCAAGGAAATCGGTGCGGCGCTGGATGAAGTATAACGTCGAGCCAAGCGCGCTGGGAAATGAAATAAGCGCGTGGAAAGCGCGTGGGCGGAAGGATACGAACATCCTGCGCAGCGTGGTAAACTCGGCTCCTACGCAAAGTCGAGTCACAGACCAAAGGGCCTTCGCAGATTTGAACGCGGGGGCCTTCTCATTACTCGTCAGGGATCACCGGGCAAGATTACGGGAGCTGCCTACCGCTGCTCTGCATCTTGGTGAATGGCATAGGTTAGTAGCTCTTGTCCTGCTCGGCCTTTTTCTTGTCGGCATACTGGTCAAAGCCTTCAAACTCATAGCTCACCCTTACATACCCAGCGTTCATAGTGCTGTAATTCGCGGATGCCATGATGTTCAAAACGCCGTTGAGGTGCATGTCTTTCTTTTCTAACGACCAAAACGCAGCAACGTTGCGATTCTTATCGTGCAACGTCATCATGAAGAATTGGGAGTTGTCGCACTCGGTGTCGTTTCCTGTGCAAGTGTTGAACGTCTGAGCCTCACCATACTTCGAACTGATCGCGGCCACAACGGTATCGAACTGCGACATAAGTTCGGAGCCCGTGTCACCCGTTGCAACGTTGCAACATCTGCTCCGATAGCAGATAGCTTCAACAAACCATGTGTTGGTGAAATGGTCTAAAGGTAGGATTCGAACACATGGTTTGGGATTGGCGCAGTAGTGACAACCAGCACGTCAGGTTGCCCAGATGTGTTCTTCTTGACGGCTTCTTTGCCGACCAGTTGGATAACTTGTTCTCTGGTCATGCCCTTTGTAAAACCGAACGGTCCTGTTGGTTTGTCTTGTGTGAACGCTGAACCTATCGCCCTCCGGCACCGCAAGCAATCTTGCCGAAGCAACCGGGGCATGGAGATATGGAAAACGCTCCGCGTTTCCCACATCCCCACACCCCCGGCGACGACTACGGACAAATGTCAAAAGAGGCGTTACACTAACAATCCACTTGGTACAAAAGATCGGTCAGGTCATCTGCGTAGGACAGGCCCTGTTGCCCGCATCGATCGACGATCGGTCGGGTGGCGGAGAAGAAATATTTTCGTCGAGTTTCAGAAACGCTGCTCGTCGCTGGTCGGCAAGAATAGTTCTAGAACCGGGAAGGTTCGTCCGTTCAGCGTCACGCCCCCGCGCACGAAGTTGACAACAAGTTCCTGGAAGTCAGCGGGAAAGTTTAAAGCGGGCTTGGACACCTCATCCAGGGCGGCCAGATGTTCGGCTGGGAGAACAACTTCTAGTGCACCAATGTTGTCCTCCAATTGCTCTATCGTTCGGGCTCCGATGATCGTGGAGGTAACTCCAGGTCTCGATTGAAGCCAAGCGAGAGCCACTCGTGCTGGCGTCGTGCCGAGATTCCTCGCGACCCTGCGGAGTTCATCGAGCACAGGACAGGCCTTCTCGTTCATCAATTGGGAGACCATCTCACGGCGCCCAGACTGCACTGTCTGAATATTCTCGGGCGTGTACTTACCACTGAGGATTCCGAACTTGAGTGGTGACCATGGCGTTACAGCCAAACCCAGTTCTCGTGCCATGGGGATTAGTTCGCCTTCAACGGTTCGCTCAAGCAATGAATACTCGATCTGGAGGGCGATGAGAGGTGCCCATCCTCGGAAGCGGGCCGTCACCTGCGCCTCGGCTGTCTTCCACGCTGGGGTATTGGAAAAACCGATGTAACGCACTTTCCCTGCCGTGACTAGATCATCGAGGGCCCGCAAGGTTTCTTCGACCGGTGTATACCAATCCCACGCATGCAGCCAGTACAGATCGATATAGTCCGTCTGGAGACGACGAAGGGACTGTTCGCAAGCGGCCATAATTGCTTTGCGGCTGGCTCCGCCAGTGTTCGGGTTGCCCGGGTAGAGGTTGTTGCAGAACTTCGTTGCGATGACTACACGCTGCCGGCGTTCAGGAGACCGGCCGACGTTGTCGCCGATTATCTTTTCTGAGTGGCCATAGTTGTACACGTTCGCCGTATCAATAAAGTTGCCTCCCCTGTCGAGGAAGTGATCGAGGATGGCTCCGGACTTCTTGGCATCGACACCCCAACCCCATTCCTCCCCGAATGTCATACTGCCTAGGCAGAAAGGGCTGACGGCTAGCCCAGATCTACCGAGCGTGACGTAGTGGTCCAGCGGCATCTTTAAGCCTTAACGTTCTGCATTACGGAAACGACTACTACATACTAGTACACGATAGTACACGCGGAGAACGAAAAGTGCAACAGCATCTGCCTTGGGGGGACCTCCCCACACGAAGCAGACGAAGAACGTGGTAACGTCGTAAGCGTCAAGCCTCAATTCTGAAGAGGCGACAATCGCGTTGACAGCTTCCCCAAGTTGTGGTCTCATTCTGTTATTATATAGAAGAGTGTTCTGCATTATGGGAATACACTGATACAGCGGAGGCGGATATGAGTTCGGTTTCACATGTTCGGTCTTCTGATGTCATGAAGAAACTGATAAACCGACCTGAGAACATCGCTTGGGAGTTGCAGGAAGGACTCGTGGCGGCATTTCCGCAATACTTACAAATGGTAGGGAAACACATCATTATTCGTCGCGTCCCAAAGCCCGCGGCCAACGTTCAGCTAGTACTTGGACAAGGAAGCGGTCACGAACCGGGTTTTGCCGGTTTCGTCGGCTACGGCATGCACGACGTAGAAGTGAGCGGCCAGATCTTTGCTTGCGCGGGGCCAGACCGCATTTTGGAAGGGATTATGGAGGCGCACCGCATCAGCAACGGAGGAGAAGTGTTGTTGCTCATTCTGAATCACGAAGGTGACGTGATTAATGGTACAGCGGCGATGGAGATGGCGCAGGAAGAGGGCATCAATGTGGATTACGTTCTCCTCTTCGACGATATTGCCAGCGCTCCGAAGGGACAAGAGAATAAACGACGCGGTATGGCGGGGACATTCTTTTGCTTCAAGGTCGCCGGAGCGCTTGCTGAGCAAGGGTTCCGCCGAGACAAGATCAAGAAGATTATTGAACGAGCTAACGCTGCGACTCGTACTCTGGCCGTTGCCGTTCGCCCCTGCACAATTCCGACAACTGGAGAACCGCTATTTCACCTCGAAGACGACGAATTGATCATCGGACCTGGAGTACACGGCGAAGCAGGCCCAGAAGGTTCTTCAAAGATGATGGCTGCGGACCAACTTATAGATATCGTTGTCGAGAAGCTCATAGCTGATGGTGGATTCAAGGAGAGGGATGAGTTCTTTGTCCTCCTCAACGGCTGTGGCGCAACCACGTTGATGGAGATGTTCATCCTTTTCCGCCGTCTCGCCGAGAACTTCAAGCGGCGAGGAATGAAGTACTACAAACCGCTAATCGGCAACATTTTAACTACGCAGGAGATGGCTGGTTTCTCGCTGTCGCTGTGCCAGGTCGACTCTGAACTCAAGGAACTATGGGACTTTCCGGCTGACACGCCCTATTTCAAGGTATGTAAGTGAAGCCATGGCGACACCTACATCGAGACTCGACAGCCTGACTAGCGATCAGATTCGTGCGGCGCTTGAGCATGTAGGGGAGGTTCTGGAAGCCAACAAGAGCTACCTTTCTCAGTTGGATTCGTATATTGGGGACGGTGATCATGGCTTCGGAATGTCCAATGGCTTCCGTATCGGCCTGACGAAGGTTATGCAGCTGCCCCGACCTTCAATCGAGGAGTGCCTTCGTACGATCGGTACGTCGCTGATAACTGAGGTGGGTGGTGCATCCGGAACCATCTTCGGCTCCTGGTTCACGGGTATGGCGAAGGTCGCCAAAGGCCATGATTGTGTGGGAGTCACAGAATTGGCAGAAATGGCTGGCTCCGGGTTAGAGCTCGTGAAACGTCGCGGTCACGCCGAGCCTGGAGATAAGACAATGGTGGATGCGCTCCAGCCTGCCGTCGAGAGCCTTATGCAGTCGGCTACACATGGAATTTCCGTTACGGACGCCATGGCAAAAGCCGCTGGTGCAGCTCGCACCGGCGCCGTGCAAACCAAGCAGTTCATTGGCAAACATGGGCGTGCAAAATACTTCGGCGAGAAGAGCATCGGGTTTCAAGATGCGGGTGCCACCACGGTTTCGGTCATCCTGCAGGCTTTTGCGGAGGCGCTTGGAGCTACACCACAATAGCGGAGGACGCAAATGAAATTTGGTGTCAGTGGCCTATTGTGGGTCGCCACTTGGAGTGATCAGAACATTCCACTACTGGATAAGTGTCGGCGTTACGGTTTCGATTCGGTTGAGATTCCACTTTTTGACATGAACTTTGACCCCGGCAAACTCAAGACAGCTCTATTAGATCAAGGGCTGAGCGCTGTGGGATGCGTTGCACTAGGACCGGAAACTGATATTGCCAGCGAGAACCAAGCGGTCCGTTCTGCAGGTGTCACATTCGTTAAGCGATGTATCGATAAAGTGCACGCCTTTGGTGGTTATGGACTCGGTGGACCTATCACGACCGCTTGGTGCAAGAACCCCAAGCGCTCCGCAAGCCAAGAAGAGTGGCGTTGGGCAGCCTCGGCGCTGAATGAGATTGGTACGCATGCGGCTGAAGGCGGTGTAACTATCTGCATCGAGCCACTGAATCGCTTCGAAACCTATTTCATCAACACAATTGAGCAGGCTGCGGAGTTGATTGACTGCGCTGACGCTGACAACCTCAAAATCCTTGCGGATACGTTCCACATGAACATAGAGGAGAAGGATACTTACGGAGCACTGCTGGCGCAGAAAGATAAAATTGGCTATATCCACTGCGCAGAGAACGATCGCGGAATGCTCGGTGCAGGACACATCGATTGGATATCGTTGTTCCAGACACTGCGGCAGATGGATTTTGATGGCACTGTTGCAATCGAAACGTTCGTGGTCGACATGCCCGCGCTCGCGGGCACGACTAACACGTGGCGCCGACTTGCTGCGAGTGCCGATGCCTTAGCTGAAGATGGCGTTCGTTTCTTGAGAAACGTCGCCGCTCAGGTCTTATCTATCAAGGCGGAGGCCGTGGGCCCAGCTTTTTCGATTAGAGGAGGAAAGAAATGAAAATTGCTATCGGTTCAGCGTTCTACGAGGACGGGGAATTAAAGCAAGTACTGATCAAGTATCTCAAAGAAAAGGGACACGAAGTAAAAGATTTCACTGCAGGTGACCCAGAAAAGAAGTTGGACTATCCGGAGATCGCGCACAAGGTGGCGAAGGAGATCAGTGGCGGCAAGTTCGATCGAGGTATCCTCATCTGCGGTACGGGGATGGGAATGAGTATTGTCGCAAATAAGCACCCTCGCGTCTATGCGGCGCTCGTCGAGGACGGCTACGGAGCGAAGTACTCCCGTGTGTTCAACAACGCCAATGTCGTTTGTCTTGGTCAATTCGTTACCGCCCCTGAGAAGGGTGTAGAGATCGTCGACGTGTGGATGACCTCGAAATTTGCAGATCATCCTAAGTGGGGACCTTATAACCGTGACATCGCACTTCCGGAGATTGCCTCCATCGAAGAGGAGGTTTTTGCGAAGTGAAACTTTTGTACACCAAGTCGGAAGAGAAACTCGACTTTTTGGAGGCTAAAGATGGATTGGGGCATGAAAAACCGCCTGTCGCAGATCATTAAGCCTAAGACAGGCCGAACTGTGATGTTGGCCATTGATCACGGCTACTTCCAAGGACCAACGACCGGACTGGAGGAGCCCGAGAAGTACATCGCGCCGCTCGTCTCCTATTCTGACGCACTCATGATCACCCGTGGCGTTCTGCGTGACTGTATTCCGTCGGACATCAGTGTGCCCGTGGTACTGCGCGTTTCGGGTGGTTCCAGCATTCTAAAGGAACTTTCCAACGAAGAGATCACTGTTGAAATGGAGGATGTCATTCGCCTCAATAGTGCTGCGGTGGCGCTCTCCATCTTTGTTGGGGCCGAGTATGAGAAGCAGACATTAGTGTCACTGGCGAAGTTATGCGACCTAGGCCAGCGCTACGGCCTACCCGTTTTCGCCGTTACCGCTGTGGGTCGCGAGATGACGAGAGACGCGCGCTACCTGGGACTCGCGAGCCGCATAGCTGCTGAACTGGGCGCGCACGTGGTGAAAACATACTACTGCGAGAACTTTGAGGAGGTAATACGCGGCTGCCCGGTCCCGGTGGTCATTGCCGGCGGGAAGAAGATTGGAGAGTTCGAGGCGCTGGATCTCGCCTACAACGCGATACAATCTGGTGCAGTCGGTGTCGATATGGGACGGAACATATTCCAGTCCGAGTCGCCAATTTCGATGATTCAGGCTGTCCGCGCGGTGGTTCACGACAACATGCTACCGAAGCAAGCCTATCAGTTACTGCAAGACCTAAGGCATGCTGCGCCTGTCAAGGCTTAGGGGAACAAGAGTCTTGGGAGGCGCGGCATTGTGGGCGAGGCCAGCTGACTAACGTCGCTGGCGGTACCCATACAACCACCGCGCCTCCGTAGTCCCTACATTAAAGACGCTGTGTTTGACACCGGCCGGGATGGAGATCTCGTCGCCGTTCGAGAGGTGTGCTTGGCTACCATCGAGTTCGACGATCAGATCGCCTTGGACGAGAAGAACAACCTCGTCCACCGCATGGCTGAAATCGATCCATTCCTGTCCGGGCGGGTCGACCCACAGCCGACAATCAAACCCTTCGCGCCACCATCGATCGGCGACCTCCGAGCGGTTGATCGGCTCGTTGTGGCGAGTGACCCAGAAATTCATGTCGATTTACTCCCAATCTGAAATAGCTGTGATGATTTCAATGCCACGGACCTGATTTACTTAGCGCGAGACATCGGGTCGGAGGATAGGACTGGGCGATTGATCACCATCCCAGTCCGAAAGGCCGTTGGAGTAGTCGGCCGGCGTGATCTCGCGGATAGACCAGATGCCCCGGCTAGCGAGGGAGGTGGGCCCACCCCCCTCGGGCGTGACTTGCATAATGTGATGCTCCATAAATTCACCTTGCAGCAAGCTTGCGTCCTGAAGCCGTACCAAGAACTCGCCATCCTGCCACGATTTCAGTTGAGTATGCGCCTTACTGGACTGCGCTCCCGTGGTGACAGAGGTCACGTTGGACATCCAGGTGAAATCTTGTGGTCCCTGATGATAATCGATAATGGCGGACGGTTCACCACTGCACAATGTCAGCCCGCGGAAGCCGACCACGACGTGCTCGCGGTGGAAATGCGAGTCCGTCATGTAGGGCGGAAAGTCGAGGGAGAATGCTTGTCCTTCTTCGGGCGTGTGACGAAGCACGTCGCCTGGTCGTCGCAACTTCTCGATGGCGGCATGACGCGACGACCGCATAAAATCGAACTCGTAATGCGCCGAGACCTGCAGACCCCCTTGGAATGCGCTAGAGAGCGGCGACTGCGCCAAGGGTGAAAGGTCCCATTTCAACTCGTCGTAGGAACTCTCGGCTGAGAAACGATAGGTGTATCCGGAAGCAGACGCGAACACCTCCGGCTTTCCATAATGATTTCCACTGGGGTCCCACATCCGCCATCCCACATTCTTCCACGTTACCTGTTCGTCGGCTCTTCCGGTCGAGTCCACCGCGAGCACCAACCGCTCGAAGTCGCCACGCCACTGGTTGCGGAACGTAACGTCGCCAGCCGGACCAAGCACCTCTAAAGTCATCCACAGGCGGTAGTGCCGTTTCTGTCCCTTGGAATAGCGTTGTTTCAAATTGTAATCGTGGTTCAGTAACTCCCGGGCAAGTCTCATGGTCTTATCTTCAGCCAACGCCATAATCGCACCGCCGACCACCACAACACCTATCAGGAATGCGAGTAGCCTTCGTAACTTCATCACGACAATGTCCCCCTAGTTGTCGATAAAAGTTGAGTTGTCGCCGCGTTAGGAATCGGCAAATGTTCCGATGCGTGTGGGAACAACAACACGAGCAGACCGCCAGCCACGAGGCTGGCGGCAAGCAGTATCAAACCACCGGTAAAGCTGTGGGTGGCGGTCTTGACCAACCCCACCGCGTAGGGTCCTAAGAAACCGCCTAGATTCCCGACCGAATTGATAAGCGCAATCCCCCCGGCTGCCGCCGTTCCGGACAAGAATGCCGTCGGTAAAGTCCAAAATGGACCCAAGGAACCCCAAATCCCAAACGTGGCGAGACACAGCGAAACCAACGCCAATATTGGGGAGTGCACGTAAGCCGTGGACACCAGGCCAACAGCGCCAACGAACGCGGGGAGGGCAATATGCCAGCGTCGCTCCTGACGTCGGTCCGAACTGGCACTGACCCATACCATAGCGATAGCAGCAGTGAAATAGGGGATTGCGGCTATGACGCCGACCATCGTGTCGCGAAGTCCGGAAAACGACTTGAGTACCTGCGGCAACCATAGCGTTACGCCATAGAAACTCAACATCAACACAAAGTACAGAAGCGACAACAGCCACACACGTCCGCTGGCGAGCGCGCCAGTTAGCGTGAACATCTCGCGCTCTTGTTTATGCCGGTTCTCCTCGGCTAGGGTTCGCTTGAGCCAATCACATTCCTCAGAGGTTAGCCAAGATGCTTGGGCAGGGCCGTCGCTCAAGTACAGCAGCACGAGGATGCCGAGGATGATAGCCGGGACACCCTCGGCCAGAAACAGCCACTTCCATCCAGAGAGTCCGAATGTTCCATCGAGGGCAAGCAGACCACCCGAAACTGGCCCACCGATTACGCCGGACACGGTAGTCGCGGTCATAAAACGTCCTATAGATCGGGCGCGTACTTCAGCCGGGAACCAGTAGGTTAGGTCACTCTTGTCCAAATTAGGTTTTGAGCGGCGGGGGTAGAACTCTGCTACGGTTTGCGTTGCGAGACGTGAATCGTAGGGAGGGCCACCACCGCCGTGATGCGAGTATCCAGCATTTTCAGCCAGATGTTGCAGTTGTTTTCCCGCCAAGAGTTCGAGCAGGCGGTCGCCGAGCACCGGGCCGAGCGCCACGCTCGCGGGTTCAGTTGCTGGGGACAGTTCGTGGCCATGTTGTTCTGTCACCTGGGGCGGGCGCAGTCCTTGCGCGAGATTTGCGGCGGACTGGCCGCCAGCGAAGGCAAGTTGCGGCACCTGGGGTTGCCCGATGCGCCCAAGCGCTCCACCCTGGCCTATGCCAACGAGCATCGGCCCTGGCAGTTGTACCGCGCCGTGTTTTATCAACTGCTGGGCCGCTGCCGCGAAGCTTCCGGTCCGCATGGCTTCCGCTTCAAGAACAGACTGCTGAGCCTGGACGCCACCCTGATCGAACTCTGCGCCAGCGTCTTCGACTGGGCGCAGTACCGGCGCACCAAGGGCGCCGTGAAGCTGCATCTGCTGCTCGATCATCAAGGGCTGCTGCCCAGTTTTGCCCTCGTCACCGAAGGCCGCGTGCATGAGAGCCGCGTCGCTCACACGCTGCGCTTCGATCCCGGCGCCATCGTGGTCTTCGACCGTGGCTATACCGACTACGCCTGGTTCTCTGCGCTCGATGCCGACGGCGTCTCCTTCGTCACCCGCATGAAAGACAACGCCGATTACGGCGTTGTGGAACGCCGCCCCGTGCCTGAGCGCGGCCCCGTCCAGCGCGATGAGATCATCTTTCTATACAAACTGGCCCGCGGCGGCGAGCGCGATCTGTTCCTGCGCCGCATCGAGGTCTGGGACGAAGCGCAGCAACGCACCCTGGTGTTTCTCACCAATCATCGCCGCTTTGCCGCCTCCACTGTCGCCGCTATCTACCGTCAGCGCTGGCAGATCGAACTGTTCTTCAAAGCGCTCAAACAGAATCTCCGCATCAAGACCTTCGTCGGCACCAGCGCCAATGCCTTGCAGATTCAGGTCTGGACCGCCCTGATCGCACTGCTCCTGCTCAAGTACCTGCAACTGCGTGCCCGCTTCGGCTGGAGCCTGTCCAATCTCGCCGCTCTGCTGCGCCAGCAGTTGTTTGTCTACCGCGATCTGTTCTCCTGGATCGATCAGCCTTTTCAACCCCCGCCCCAACTCGCCCACCTCGCCGAACAAATCCCGCTTTCTTGGTGACCCAACTTGGACAGCAGAATGGCAACCTCAACCTGGAACCGAGCTGCGAAGACCAGAAATGCCCCATTTTTCTTCAGTCCCACACTTCCATCCCGGCTAATTTGGACAGCAGTGAGGTTAGGTACAACACCATTCCGGGGAAGAAGCCCGCCTCCCCGACGCCCAATAGGAATCGGAACAGGTAGAAGCTGGCCGGCGAGTGCACGAACATCATGCTTGAGGAGATCACACCCCAGCTCACCATGATCCGCGAGATCCAGAGGCGTGCTCCAACGCGCTCCAAGACTAAATTGCTGGGAATCTCGAAAAGGAAATAACCAATAAAGAAAATACCCGCCCCTAGCCCGTAGACCTTGTCGCTAAAACCGAGTTCGCGTTGCATCTGTAGGGCCGCAAATCCCACATTGATACGGTCCAAGTACGCGATCAAGTAAAGCACAAACATGAAAGGAATCAGGCGTCGGGTGGTCTTGCGGGTGATGCTGCGCTGAACAGAACGATCGTCGACCATGGGTTGAGGGGAAGCACAACAAACCGGCCCGCCGCGCTTGTGAGCGAAGCGGGCTAGTTTGCGAGACCCGAGGTTCAGAACACGAGCCGCAAGGCAAGTTGTATTACTCGACCCGGTTCGGAACTTATAATTTGCCCAGCGCTGGGCAGGTTGACCGTGTTTATTGGCGCATCGAAGTTCGTATGGTTAAACAGGTCAAACGCTTCAGCGCGAAATTGCATCTGCACGGCTTCCGTCAGCTCAAATGTCTTGAACAGCGAGATGTCAAAGCTGGAGAAGCCTGGTGCACGTAAGCTATTACGACCCGCGTTGCCAAACAGGGCAACATTATGTGGTTGGCTGGCAAATGTCCAGTCGAATGCAGTGGGGTCAAACCAGTGATCTACGCTTTGGTGAAAGCCTGACGGAATTGGATTCCCAATCAGGTTCGGACGCATGTTGCCAATATCTGTAACCGTCGGATCGCTGAACATTGGATTGGCGTTACCAGCAACACCGCTGGAAATTATCGGAGTGAATGGCACACCAGTATTGATAGAAAAGATCGAGTTTAGCTGCCATCCCCCAAGAGCTGTTCTTATGAAACCGTTCGTGGCAGTGCGGAGGGAGGGCAACGCATAAATGCCGCTGAAGGTGAAACGATGTCGTACATCGAACGCAGATGGAGCACGTTCAGCGCGAATGTCGTAACTATTCTGTGGAACAGTCGAATCCGTCGAAATCGGAACTGGCCCGCCCGTGCTATTGTCATCGATAGATTTTGACCAGGTATAAGCACTCAGGAATTGAAAGCCATTCTTGAAGCGGCGTTCAGCCTTGACCTGCATCCCGTGGTAAATGCTGCTGAAATCTGTCGCCCACGTCTTCAAACCAGTAATAGAGTCGCTGTATGGACGTATTTCATTCCCTTGTGCATCGAGCAAAGGCTGGTTTAGATCCAGCAAGCCAGGCAAATGGACACCCTTGGTGCCTACATAGCCGACTTCGAGAACAACGTCAGCGGGCAGCACTTGCTGGACATTCAGATTCCATTCTTCGGAATAGGAAGTGGTATTGTTGTATGGCTGATACATAATCGTACCGGCCGGAGCGCTTAGCGGTGGGAATGGCTCAATCGGGAAACCCGCGGCCAGCGATGGCGCAAGAGGGAAGTTCGGCCCACGCTGTAGAAAGTATGTTGGGGGGTTGTACGTCAACTTGGTGAGGGTCCCGCTGCCGTTCGCCAAATCATAATAGAAAAGCCCGAAGCCGCCACGCAAGACCGTCTTCGCATCATTCCTCAAACCATAGCTGAACCCCACACGGGGAGAGAAGTTTGTCTTGTCAGTCTGGACTGTGGCACGCCCAAGCTTACCACCTGCCTGGATTAAAGTCCCAGTCGCAGGGTCGAAATTGCTCAAACGATCCTGCACTTCGACCCAGGGACGAAAAAGGTCATACCTTATGCCTGCATTGATCGTGAGGCGCTGGGAGACCTTTATGTCATCCTGGAAGAAACCGTCGAAATCGAGACCGCGCAGCCCGACTGCGCCATTCATGTAATCGCGTTGCACAGTAACGGGCGCACCCAACAAAAAGTCAACCAGATCCGCGTTCGGTAGTGCTTGACCGCTACTCAACAAAGAGCTCAGCCCGAGATAAACATATAATCCACGCGGAAATAGCATTTGCAAATAATTGTATTGGCGACGAATGATGTCGCCGCCAACCTCTATATGATGTCTTCCGTGAACGATCGTAAGTGCATCGCGGAACTGATAATTCACCAAGCCGAGGTATTGTGGCATTGCAAAGGAGCTTCCTATATCGGAAATTCCACCGCTATTAAACAAAAGGTGCGTCAGACCCTTGGTGTATTGGTTAATTGTGATGTTAGGTATACCGATGTCGTCCGATGTATTCAAGTTGAAATCAGAGTTGAGCAATCGACGTGTACCCCAATTCCACCCAAAACGAAACTCATTCAGCAAATTTGGGTTGAATGTGTGAACCGTACTTAGGTGGATGCTGTAACGCTTATTCGCATCGGTTCCCGCTAACCCAGTTTGAGAAGGGCCACCGATAACAACTCCATACGCAGGAGGGGTGTCGGTGAGGTTATTGAGATATGAAAAGCGAACCGTCAGAGTATCCTTGGCGGTGAGCAGATCATCGACTTTCATGCTGAACGAATCCCGACGCTGCGTGTCAGTCAACAGAACTGAGTAGTTGTTCTGTATGGCCGCTAAGTTCGTCGGCAATGGCAACATTCCCATGAGCGTTGCAGCAGGCGGGTCCATCATCACCGACGTGATTTGGTTTCCCGGTATAGGTTGAAAGGTTATCGGGTCGATCAACTGCACCGGAAGATCCGAGAAGTTTCCGTTACGATGGTCAATAGTCGGTACCGTCGTCGTGAACGGCGAGCCACTCGACACCCGAAGGCCCTCGTATTCTCCGAAGAAGAACGCTTTGTTCCGCACGATCGGACCACCAATGCTCCCGCCAAACTGGTTGTAATGAAACGGGCTCGTTCCCAGTTTGTCGTGATTCGTAAACCAATTGTTCGCATCCATCACATTATTTCGAAAATACTCAAAGACCGAACCGTGAAAAGCGTTGGTACCTGATTTGGTTTGCACATTGATCACTGCTCCGGCAGCCGAACCGACCGCGGCTGAGTATGAATTAGTGTGCACTGCGAATTCCGCGATCGCCTCATAGTCGGGGGGACTTGCATCCTGATTTAGATCCATGTCCCGATTATCAAAACCGTCCAGCAGAAATACGTTCGCATCCTCCCGCTGACCATTGGCAATGATGGCGTCCCAGCCGAGTGCCGGTCCCGCACGGTTGGGAGGCCCGGAAGACACACCCGGGCTCAGGAGAGCCAGCTGCCAAAACTGGCGTCCGTTGACCGGCAGATCAGCAACGACTTTATCGTTGATCACCTGCGAAACTTCTGAGGTGTCCTGCTTCAGCAACCCGGCTTCGCCAGTCACAGTGACTTCTTGCGACGCGGTGCCGACTTGTAACTGGACATCACGACGTAGGCTCTGGTCCACCTCTAGGACGAGACCCTCCGTCTTCACGGTCGCGAATCCAGTCTTTTCCACCGTCAGTGTATAACGGCTCATCGGCAGGGCAGGGAAAGTGTAGATGCCTTCCTCGCCGGTGACGGTGTCACGTGAGATCCCAGTGTTCGTGTTTAACACCGTTACCTTGGCGCCAACGACAACGGCTCCAGTTTTATCGGTTACGATGCCGCTGATGGTCCCGGTTGGAGTCTGCGCCCAAAGCAAGCAGCTGGCGAGAATAATGAGGAAGGTGAGCAGAATAGATCGGCGGCAAATAACAGAAGCTGTCATGGTGTCTAACCTCACAAGTGCTGTAAAGTCGATTATGTCGGTATCACAATATAGAACACTTTCCTGTACCGTAATATTTCCCTACATCTGGACCAAAAAGTCAAGCATTTTCTTCTAGAGGCGGTACCAGTGGCACAAACGGTATGAAATGAAGAACATAGTTCTGGTATTCAGGAACTAAAAACGATGTCTTAAGTGCTCTGCCGCTGTCAGGAGCGTTAGGCTGGAGAAAGTGTTGACGAAGACGGGCAGACGCTTTGGGAGAGCGCGAGCGTATCCGGGACAAACCGATAAGAGTTCTTGCTAGATAGGGGGCTGGAATCGGCCGTCTATAGCTGTCCAACCGCCATCGACGAATAAGACCGTTCCGGTTACATAGCTGCTGGCATCAGAGGCCAGAAACACGATGGGGCCGATCAGTTCCTCCACACGAGCCCATCGGCCAAGAGCAGTCTTAGCCGCATAAGCCTCGCGCCACTCGGGATTCTGCCGGATGGGTCTCGTCAAGGGTGTATCCACTATTCCCGGTGCGATGGCATTGACACGCACCCCCCTGTGACCTAGTTCGGATGCCAGTCCACGTGCCAACTGTACCACGCCTGCCTTTGTGGCTGCATATACGCTTTGGCCAGGCTCGACCACGAGCGAACGAATCGAGGACAGCACAATAATACTTCCCACCCCATTTGTGCTCATGATACTGCCTACCCCGCGGAGAACTCGGAACTGACCCTTGAGGTTGAGATCGATAATCTGATCCACCTCATCGTCGCTATAAGCGAGAAAAGGTTTGCGTAAATTCATCGCGGGCGTGCTAACCAACACGTCGATTCGATGATAAGTAGCAAGGATTTTATCGAGGCCCGCATTTACGCTGTCCGAGCGCGTTATATCAATCGTCAGATATCCTGCTTGACCACCGTTTGCAATGATTTCATTCACTACTTCGATTAGATTGTTCTGATTGACGCCCGCGCACACAACCGTGGCGCCATATGCCGCTAACCCCAGCGCTGCTGCACGACCGATTCCCGATCCTGCGCCTACAACTAGTGCGATCTTTTCATCGAGTCGAAACGAAAATCCAAAAGTCTGCATTGCTGCATTGAACCTCGATACAGATCTTAGACATGTAAGTACCACCCATCACACTTCTAGTAATTTGTAGTCGGCTTACAGCTCCAAAGTGCGTCATTGACCGAAACAGAATTCTCAGACGTGCGCACGCTAGGTTCAGTGGTGAGCCAGTCTTAAAAATCATCAGCTGGTCCAACCCGCCGCAGGCAAAGGCCGCCACCTCGTAGTCTTCTCTTCTTAAATAATAGCAAACGATGGCTGCGCGGGAGTCGTTGAACTCGAGTGGAGATGGGCCATGCTAATATGGCTGTCCGATAGAACAATGTTGATCGTCAACACGTGCGCTGACTTGTTGCTCCGAGATTCGATGGATCCGGTACTGTACGAAAAAGCGGCTATACAGCGGACCATTGGGAACGAGGGCCGGTAGGCAGACCCACTCGTCGAAATCAGCGTGCAAAATACTGTTGTCTGACAAGTCGACATACAGATGGCCCGCGAATTGTGTATTTCCAGGGGACTCAGTATTCTTTTCGTTGTGTCCGGCGTGGGTTAGGACATCGAGCCAACTAGAGAACGCCACAATTCCGGCTAGCTGGCCAGCGGCGAAAGACAGGCCGACAAACTCAACATTGAAATCGCGCTTGGTGCAGAACCACGCCAATGGTGCTGCTCGTAATCGCAGCACAAATTGTCGGTCGTTGTCGGGGATTACTAAAGAATCTCCGATCCTCCGCAGCTTTTCTATTGCCCCATGATGGCGGGAACGCAAAAAGTCGAACTCGAAGTGTGCGTTGACCGTGTGGAGCATAAAGCTGTCGCCCAAGGCAGTTTTGGGCAACGCGTTATAGCTCCAATGAAAAGCCTCGTAGCTGTCTTCGGCACAGAACTGGTAGCTAAAATCGGACGACTCCGGCAGATGGATGGCAGGGGCCCATGTACCGGCCCGGCCCTTGCCCTCTGCTACGGAGAATGCCTTCCAGGTGATTTGTTCCACGCCCGCACCGTCGGGCCGCACCGCCATGGTGCAGCGCTCGAAATCACCCGAGGTGCGAATGCGGCGCAGGATACTGTGTCCTTCGTCGAGATGGTGTTGTACCGTAGTGAGCCGATAATGCGACTTGCAGCCCACAACACAGCGAGGCAGCAAGCGGTATTCCTGGTCCGCAAGTCGAGCCAGTAGTTCGTTCTCACTCTCAGTCGCGACTGTCTGCGCCTGATTGCTCATGGCGTCCTCCGCGCTACAGTTCGAAATGATTTCCCCCCGTCTCGAAGGATTGCTTGGTGATTCTGCCGAGCTTGTATTCGGGCCGGATGGCCCCTGCAGAACGGTTCGACCCGTCCCCTTCGGCAGGGCAGCTGAACACATATTCGATGAACGCTCCCGAATCAATGCTGGCGTCCTCAAGGGTAATGTTGATCGTGCCTGCGAATGTCGAGCTCAACTCAACTTGGGCGCGAATCGGCTCGGACGCGGCGGGTGCGCCTTCACTTAGAGTGAGCCCCTCGGTTGTCATGCGGAACGGACTAGTGGCCATGGCGAACTCGATCACGGCACACGGCTTGTTGCAAATGAGTGTCAGGCCGGCAAAGCGCGTCCGGTAGCCGCGACGATGGAATCTGCAGTCGGTCACCATCGGCGGGAAGAGGACATCGAAAGTCTGGTCACTGTCCGGGGTGATTACCTCATCACCAATCCGACGCAACTTTTCGATCGCTCCGTGGCGAGTGGAGCGCAGGAAGTCGAATTCAAAATGGGCATCGATGGTAAGCAGCACGAAGTTCCATCCCAGCGCATCCCGGGGGATGCCTTGATACTCCCAGGGAAACTCGGCGTAGCCGTCCTCGGCGGAGAACCGATAGCTGTAGCCCTCGGCCCAAGGTAGCGGCACCGGTTCAGAATAGGGACCTGTTGGTCCTCCGCCGCGGAAGAAGATATTGCGCCACGTGATGGTCTCGTAGGCTTTAGCGGTTGCATCTACGCTATCGACATGACGACGGAAATCACCTATAAATTGAGCGCGTGATGCTGTCATGCCCTGCGAGTCCAGGTTGTTGTAGGTGATGAGAAGTCTATAGTACCTGTCTTCGCCAACGTTATAGCGGGGTTTTAGATCGAACTCGTCGGCCAGCAGATCGGTCAACGAGACTTCCTGAAGCTTTGAATCTGGCATGCGCACCTCGCAGAATCAACAGTTACATCATTCTACATCATAGAACTACGGACTGGCTTGAAGAACGGAAAAATAATCTAGACAGTGTACCCCTCAGAACTAGACACAAGGGGCCGTGTTTGAAGTAAAGGGTTTGGGCGAACCGGGCACGAGCGTCGTGCGGGGTTCGTCCGTGGAGTCCGCGATGCGGACGGTCGTGATTGTACCCCTCGATCCAGCGCGCGATGCTCTGCTCGGCCTCGTCGAAGTTCTGGTATTCGTTGAGCCACACCTCCTCTTTTTTCAAGCTGCGATGAAACCGTTCGATGTAGCTGCTGCCCTCGGACCATACATTCCGTGTCCAGTTCTACTGGGGTGCACTACACTAGCCCACTTTTCGTTCAAGATTACAACCTTGACATTTGAGGAAACGTATTCTACCGTTCCTGAGGTTCGTAGTGTTCTGTATTGTGACAGTATTTTCTATATTACGAAGTTGAGAATGGTGTAAATGTAGCGACATTTACCGGGGAGGGCCAATATGATTGCGCCGACTGGTTTTCGGGAGCGGTTGCGGCGTGGTGAGGTGGTTTTTGGTCCTCTCGTGCAGAGCCCTGCCGTTAGTGTAGTTGAGGTGCTCGGCCTGGGAGGATTCGACTTCGTCCTGTTCGACCAGGAGCACGGTCCCATTTCGGTTGGAGACGTAGCGGCCCTGACCGCAGCTTGTTGTGGAACATCCACCGCTCCATTGGTTCGCCTGAGAAGTTCGTTTCCCCCGGACATCTCTGCGATTCTCGATTGTGGTGTAGCAGGAATTCACGCGCCACGTGTCGACTCAGCCGAGACGGCAGCTTCGATCGTGCGTGCCAGCCGATTCCACCCCGAGGGAAGTCGAGGATTGAATCCGTTCGTCCGTGCCGCCTCTTATTCCCAGCAACACATCGATGAATTCATTACTGCCGCTAACAGGGAAGTGACTATCATCATCAGCATAGAAGGGCGTGCCGCAATCGAGCACCTGGACGAGGTGATTGCGGTTCGCGGAATTGATGTTGTGTTCTTCGGTCCATACGACCTGTCGAATGCGTTAGGTGTACCAGGGCAGATCTTTCATCCAGTGGTCGTCGAGAAACTCAAGTCTTCCGTGCAGAAGGTCAAGCGTGTAGGAATTGCACCTGGCGTTTTCGCCGAGACTGTTGAGGCTGCTCTGCGCTGGGTAGAATGCGGAGTTCAGTACATCGTGTTTTCTGTTGATACCCGTTTGTTGTTCGAAGTCACCCAGGAGCGGGTTCGCGATCTCCGACAATCCGCAGGGACGTTGGTCGCCGCGCGCGCAAGTGGCGCGGCAAAGGACTAGCGATGGGAGATAACGATACGTTTGCCATCGTTACCGGAGGCGGTCGTGGCATTGGCCGCGCGATCGCCTTAGCTTTGGCCGCCGACGGGTATGGCGTTGGCGTAGCCGACATTGACTGGCCTGCTGCCACGTGTGTCGTGGACACCCTGGTCAGTGCTGGCCATGTCGCAGTTCCGATAGGGATGGACGTTCGCTCCTCATCCAACGTAAACCGCTTAGTCTCTGAATTCGTGGACCAATTCGGCCGAATTGACGTGCTGGTGAACAATGCAGGTATCACTGGCCGCGACGCCCAAGTGGTCGAATTGACAGATGAAGAATGGCTTGGGGTCCTTGCCGTGGACTTGAATGGCGTCTTCTTCTGCACCCGCGCAGTCCTGCGCCATATGCTTCGAGTAGGCAAGGGTTCCATCGTCAACATAGCATCCATAGCCGGCAAGGAAGGCAATCCCAAGATGGCGGCTTACTCGGCAGCGAAAGGAGCTGTGATTGCGTTCACGAAGAGTGTCGCGAAAGAAGTGGCACGCCAGGGTATTTTTGTGCATTGCATCGCGCCTGCCGTTATCGAAACCGAACTACTCGATCAGCTCACGCCTCAACAGGTTCAGTACATGCTTGATCGCGTGCCTCTGGGCCGATTCGGTAAGCCCGAAGAAGTCGGTGAGCTGGTGCGCTTCCTCGTGTCCGATCGTTTTAAATTCTCCACAGGCGCCTGCTTCGACCTCAGCGGCGGGCGCGCAGTTTACTGAGCATCACGGAGTGCTTATGAATCAGTCTTGGAAAACCGATAGGTGGTTCACTTCATACTTGAACTTTGAACCCGAAGCACGCTCCGACGTGCACTTCGCACCTAAGATTCAGTTCCACGATGTATCGTTGCGCGACGGCGAGCAGCAGACGGGCATGGTCTTCACTGCTGACGATAAGATCCGAATCGCCGAGAAGTTGAATGAAGTCGGCATTCACCGCATCGAAGCAGGAATGCCAGCCGTCTCACCCGAGGACGAAAAGGCAGTGCGCGCCATCACCCGCCGCGGTCTGCAATCGACGATCTTTGGTTTCTCGCGTTGCATTGTTGACGAAATCAAGCGGGTCGCCGACACGGGTGTCACCGGCATAGTTATTGAGATTCCCGCCAGCGAGCACCTGCTGAAACATGCGTATCGCTGGCCGGTCGAAAAGGCAATCGAACTGTCCGTCAGCGCGACGCGCTGTGCGCGCGAGAATGGTCTGTATACCGTCTTCTTTACCATCGACGGCACACGCACCGATTTCGAATGGTATCTCCGACTCGTAGATACGGTGGCTAAAGAGGGCCACATGGACGCGCTTGCAGTCGTGGACACATTCGGCTCGCTCATGCCGAGCGCCGTGCCTTCGTACGTGCGCCGGCTTAAACAACGTATCAAGGTGCCGTTGGAAATCCATTTCCACGACGACTTCGGTTGCGGGGTGGCAAATACCCTGTTGGCGCTGGCCAATGGGGCGGAAGTGGCCCACACGACAGTTACTTCGATTGGGGAGCGCGCCGGCAATGTCAGCTATGAAGAGCTGGCGCTGGCGTTGCTAACTTGCTACGGCGTCGATACCGGGTTGAAGTACGAAAAGATGTGCGAGCTTTCACGGTTGGTGCGCGAGATCGGCAGGGTTCCGATTCCCACGAATCGTCCGATAGTTGGAGACCTACTATTCCAGATCGAGAGCGGGATCATCGCTACTTGGTTCTTGAACTGTGGCGAGGAAAACGTACTCGAGTGCTTCCCCTATCACTGGAGATTGGTAGGGCAGAGTACACCCGGTGTAGTCCTGGGGAAGAACAGCGGGATTGATTCCGTTCGTTATTGGCTACAACGGACAAAAATGCAGGTTAAGGAAGAAGATATTCCGCCGCTGCTTGCTGACGTGAAGCAGCGTTCATACGAGTTGGGCGGTCTACTTCGGGACGGCGATTTCCGCGAGCTCGCAGAAAAGTACGCCGGCGCAGGGCAGGCGGCGGCGAGGACTAGAAGCTAAACGCCGTCATCGAATGGCGATTGGCCGCAGTCCGAACCCAGCTGTGGTACCGCGGATTTTGTTAATCAGGCAGACGTAAGCAAATTCGTAGACGCCATCGTGTGCTAAGTCCTCGAGGTAATGCAATTCACCGATGGGTAGACCGTGCTCGACCAAGAGATAACGGTGAACGGGAAGCAATTCGGGGGTGCCTTCTCGCAAGATGTTCTGTTCGAGGCCAGAGGTGTCGGAAGCGATGATCATTGCTTGTTGGTCCTCAGTCAGCCAACGCGCCGCATCCATGGTGATGCCGGCCGAATCGGCCTCAGCGAACTTCTGTTTATCGGGCCATGTAGCTCCCGCCCCGGTGCGGATCAGTACCACATCACCGGAATGTAACTTGGTCTTTTGCCGTGCTAGCGCTTGCTGAAGGTCGGCTTTGGTGATCCCATAATTCGACGGCAGGTGCGGCACGTTCTTCAGGCCGGCGACGTCAATTAGCACGCCGCGGGCGATAATTGGCGGCATGGTCGAGGAGTCGGCGCGCGCGGGTCCAAAGTCGCCCAAGAACTCTTTTTCCGTGTAACCATTGTACCAGTGATGATCAGGACCGGTCACGATATGGGCGAGCGAATCGATCTGGGTCCCGACCTGATCGGACATGATCAAGTAGTCGCTGATCCAGTAAGTGCCCGAAGGATTCTTGTCTGGGCGGACAAACCACTGATCGTTCTGCGCAATGAGGCCGCTGGGAGTGCGGAACGTAACTACTTCAACGGGTGCATGCCCAGGCCACTCAGGCGTGGTTCGGTCGATTGTGACGCCGAGGTCATAAATCGTCCCTTGCTTCACGAGTGCGAGAGCTGCGAGCACACTACGCGCGTTCATCATGTTGAGAGTGCCGATCTCATCCTTGGCGCCCCATTTCCAGCCAGGATGTTGGGAATCCGTAGTAACCGCTTGTGAGGCGGCAACGCAGCTGCTGAACAGAAGAAAAACAATGGTGATCCAGATCGCCAGGTTCTTGCGGCCGAGCATAACAACCTCCTAGGATAATGCTTGTTGTTCCATAGATATTGTGTATTATAGAACATAGTCCTTAATAGTAGAACACACGAAGGCAAGCATTCAGTCGGTTTGGAGTTTCAATCGAGGAAAGCCATGGCTTCAGAAGACGGACTTAAGCATCGCAGCCGTGATGTAACACACGGTGTGGAGAAGGCACCGCAGCGCGCCATGTTTCGAGCGATGGGGCTGCAGGATTCTCAAATGGTGCTACCGATGGTGGGTGTTGCTAGTTCCTGGAACGAAGTCACTCCCTGCAACATTCATCTGCACCGGCTGGCGGAGCATGTGAAAGAAGGTGTTCGCGCGGCTGGCGGCACACCCATCGAGTTCACAACCATCGCGGTCAGCGATTCGATCGCAATGGGCCACGACGGTATGCACGCTTCGCTCGTGAGCCGGGAAGTGATTGCCGATTCGGTCGAGATCACTGCGTTTGCTCAGCGATTCGATGCTTTGGCAACCATCGCGGGGTGTGATAAGAGCCTGCCGGGCATGCTAATCGGACTGGCCCGACTGAACCTCCCGGGCATTTTCCTATATGGCGGAACCAGCCTGCCGGGGCATCTGGACGACAAAGACGTGACAATCCAGGACGTGTTTGAGGCGGTCGGCGCGTACGCATCGGGGAAGATATCGGCTCAGGAGGTTCATCGCCTAGAGTGTGTCGCCTGTCCTGGTGAAGGGTCCTGTGCAGGACTGTACACGGCGAACACGATGGCATCGGTTATCGAGGCGCTCGGGATGTCCTTGCCGGGGAGTGCAACAGTGCCGGCGGGGGATCCCAGGCGGCCGGATCTGTGCCGACGCACGGGAGAGGCCGCGATGTGGCTGCTGAGGAACAATTTGCGACCACGCGATATTTTGACTTTGAAGGCGTTCGAGAACGCGATCGCCGTGTCTGTGGCCTCAGGTGGATCGACAAATTCCGTGCTCCACCTGCTCGCAATTGCTAATGAAGCGGGCGTCCCGTTGACCATCGATGATTTCAACCCCATCAGTCAACGCACGCCGCACATCGCCGATCTGCGCCCCGGTGGCCACTTCGTCATGGCTGACCTTGATAAGGCGGGAGGTGTGCCGGGGATCATGAAGGAATTGCTGGATGCTGGCTTGCTGCACGGTGACGCAATAACGGTTACCGGAAAGACTGTGGCCGAGAACTTAGCGCGCTGGCTGGCTCCGGTGGACCGCCGTGTCGTCCATGCAGCGCGGGATCCGATCTACGGCACGGGAACCCTGGTTGTACTGCGCGGGAACCTTGCACCTGAGGGCGCGGTGGTGAAGGTGGCGGGGCTGAACAACGAGCAACGACACCACCGCGGTCCTGCCCGGGTTTTCGACCAAGAGGAAGCCGCGTTCCGAGCGGTGCAGGACGACAGTGTCCGGGCCGGCGACGTCGTCGTTATCCGATACGAAGGTCCCAAGGGCGGGCCGGGCATGCGCGAAATGTTGTCCGTAACGGCGGCGCTACAAGGCCGAGGTCTCGGGCATGCGGTGGCGCTGCTGACCGACGGACGCTTTTCGGGCGCGACGCACGGACTGATGGTAGGGCACGTTGCGCCTGAGGCGGCGGTTGGCGGCCCCATTGCGCTGGTCCGAGAGAACGACATAATCACCATCGACTCGAATACTCGTGCTTTGCATCTGGAGGTGAGCGACGCCGAAATGGAAAAGCGGCGAGGAGTTTGGAAACCGCCCACAACTCGGTTCAACAGCGGCGCATTCTCGAAGTACGTGAAGTTGGTCTCGTCGGCAGCCGCTGGCGCCGTATGCCGTTAGGGGCGGAAGATAGTTTTAATGGACAGCTGGGTATAGACTGACGTCTGGGGGAGCTAAATTCGGAAACGGGTTCTATATTTCAGAACCTTGGCACTGAGGACAATTTCAACGGCGGTGGGCCGCGCAGCCGGGCGCGCTGCGAAGATGTGAAATATACGGAGGAATTCATGGCGACGAAACCGCAAACGATTGAAGTAGGGGTGGTGCCCGGGAATGAAAACGAAATACAGCAATTGAGACAACGAGCTCGGACGATCGTCCGCCCGGGAAGGCTGTTAATCGGGAATAAGTGGGTGCCGGCAGCCAGTGGCAGGACGTTTGTAACCTATAATCCCGCGACGAAGGAGAAACTCGCCGACATTGTCGACGGACAAGCCGAAGATGTGGATGCAGCGGTGAGGGCGGCACGCACGACCTTCGAGTCCAAGACATGGCGTTCATGGACACCACGCGACCGCGGCAAGCTACTACTGAAGATCGCCGATGCGGTCAGCCAACACGCCGATGAATTGGCGCTGCTGGAATCTCTAGACACCGGAAAGCCATATCTTGCAGCCCGCAACATGGACCTGCCATTCGCAATTGACACGTTCACCTATTACGCGGGATGCCCAGACAAGTACCTGGGAGAGACCATCCCTGTTTCGGGTCCATTCCTTAACTACACGATACGCCAAGCTGTGGGTGTGGTCGGGGTCATTATCCCGTGGAATTTCCCATTGCTGCTGGCTGCCTGGAAGATAGCGCCGTCGATTGCGACCGGGTGCACAGTGGTGTTAAAACCGGCCGAACAAACGCCGCTGACGGCGCTGCGCCTCGGCGAAATTCTACTGGAAGCGGGCGTGCCGGAAGGAGTGCTCAACATCGTGACCGGGTTCGGTCCTACTGCCGGAGCGCCGATCGCTTCCCACATGGACATTGATAAAGTAGCGTTCACCGGGTCGACCGAAGTTGGCAAGCTGATTATGGAGGCGGCCGCGAAGAGCAACCTGAAGCGGGTATCGCTCGAACTCGGAGGTAAGTCGCCGCAAGTGGTGTTTGCGGACGCAGATTTTGACGCGGCTGTCGAAGGTTGTGGGGCCGGCATTTTCCTAAACCAGGGCGAGATCTGCCATGCTGGGTCGCGTGTGTTCCTGCAGAGAACCATCTATGACAAGTTCGTGGACGCGTTCGGCACGCTGTCAAGGAAGAAGAAGGTGGGTGATCCGCTCAGTCCAGAAACCGAGCTTGGCGCTATTGTCTCCGGAGAGCAATATGACCGTGTGCTGGGCTACATGCGCTCCGGCAAGGAAGAAGGCGCAAAGGTGGTGTGCGGTGGTGACAAGGCTTCAGTCGGAGGTTGCGACGGCTGGTTTGTGCAGCCGACTGTGTTCACCGATGTTGATCCGAAGATGAAGATTGCCCGCGAAGAGATCTTCGGCCCAGTGGTCTCGATTATCCCATTCGAGGACACCGATGACCTCGAGTCGATAATTCGCCAAGCGAATGCAACTAGCTATGGGCTGGCGGCTGGCATCTGGACGCGAGATATGAAGAAGGCCCACTACGTGGCGCAGGAGCTGCGTGCTGGCACCGTGTGGATAAACGCGTACAACGCGTTCGACGTCGGTTCGTCTTGGGGTGGGTTCAAGCAAAGCGGCATCGGTCGGGAACTGGGCATGCACGCTTTGGAGCTCTACACCGAGCTGAAGAGTATCTGGGTGCAGCTGTAGACACGCAGGTCCGGCGAACTTCGTCGGCCCTTTTTACCATTTCGGGCTCCGCTTTTTCTTCGTGGAAGCACTATGAAATATCGTCTGCTGGGCAGCACTGGAGTTCGAGTCAGTGAGCTGTCGTTTGGCTGCATGACCTTTGGGCAGGGCGGAATGTTCGGGATTGCGGTCGTGCCTCAAACTCTCGCTAACGAGATGGTCAGCCGCTGCATTGAGGCTGGGGTCAACCTTTTCGACACCGCGGATGTTTACAGCCAAGGTGTATCCGAAGAGATTCTGGGCAATGCGCTGCGAGGTAGGCGCGACGGGACCCTCATCGCCACGAAGGTTGGCGCCCGGATGACTGATGGGCCCAACGACATCGGAGCCACGCGGGCACACATTCTCCGCTCAGCCGAGAGCAGCCTTCGCCGGCTCAAGACCGACTACATCGATCTATACCAACTCCATACCTGGGATGAGGTCACGCCATTAGAGGAAACTCTGAGCGCGCTCGACGACCTGGTGCGCAGCGGGAAAGTGCGGTACATCGGCTGCTCGAACTATGCCGGTTGGCAGATCACAAAATCTCTGTGGCTGGCCGAACGGCACAAGTGGCAGCGTTTCCAGTCAATGCAGATGGAATACAACCTGCTCGTGCGCGATATCGAGCGCGAACACATTCCACTCTGTCTGGACCAGGGACTCAGTGTGCTGGTGTGGAGCCCGCTGATGGGTGGTTTTCTCACTGGGAAGTTCCGGCGCGGGCAAGAGACGGACCGAAGCTGGCGACGCGGCGATCCCGAGAACTTTCTCAATCAAGTCGAATTCCTGCGTTTCGACGAGGGGAGGGGGTATGACATCTTGCAAACGCTGGACAAGGTCGCCGCGGAGCACGGTGTGAGCGTAGTGAAGGTGGCATTGGCGTGGCTGTTGACCAAACGTGCGGTTGCATCCGTGATCATCGGTGCGAAAACAATGGACCAGTTGAGCGAAAACTTAGGAGCTGGGGAACTGATGCTGACACCCAAGCAAGTGGTAGTTCTGGACGAGTGTAGCGCGGTGCCGGCCGGATATCCGTACGCGATGGCGACATTCATGCGGGCGGGGCGTTGAACGGGATGCGTTTTCGAAACAAGGTCGTCGTGGTGACCGCCGCGGCCAAGGGAATTGGCCGTGCGAGCGCTTTGCGCTTAGCGCAAGAGGGCGCACGTGTGGCCTTTGGTGACATCGACGACCAGAGTGGCGCACAAACGCTGGCAGAACTGAAAGCGTTCGGTACCGATGCATGCTTCGTGCACTGCGACGTCAGTAGCGCCGCCGAAGTGGAGTGACTCGTCGGCGACGCCCTTCACGCGTACGGTAGGATCGACGTGCTGCACTCGAACGCTGCGCATCTGCAGGCGTTTGCGCCCGTGCTTGATGCAACACAGCAGGACTGGGACCGGCAAATGGCGGTGTCGTTGGGGGGCGCGTTTATGCTCGCCAAAGCGGTCCTGCCGGCCATGATTGAGCGGCGGAACGGCGCCATTATTCTAACTGCCTCCATTTTGAGCCACGTGGCGATTCCTGGATTCGCCGCCTATTGCACCGCTAAAGGCGGGTTGCTACAGCTGATGCGCTCGCTGGCAGTGGATTACGGCAACTATGGCATACGCGTGAACGCTGTGTGTCCTGGTCCGATCCGCACGTGGTCGACTGGTGCCGAACCGCCCAAAGAGTTTTCCGACTTTCTGACTAACTCCACCATACTCAAGCGATGGGGGACACCGGAGGAGGTAGCGCACTGCGTCGCGTTCTTGGCTTCCGACGAGGCCTCGTTTGTGACCGGCACGTACCTGCTCGTCGATGGTGGCTGGAGTGCAATGTAATGCGCCTTTCATAGGGGGGATTGAAATGGCGAAAGCAGCCGTTGCGCGAAAAGAGTTGAAGCGTACGCCGGAGGGCGCGATTAGCTTCGAATCGTTCCAACAGCCCGCGATGCAATTCCGGCCCATGCCATTCTGGGGCTTGAACGATTGGCTGGAAGACGCCGAACTGCGGCGGCAGATCCGACAGATGAAGGATCACGGATGGGGCGGGTTCTTTATTCATCCACGTTACGGCATGGACACACCGTACCTCACGCCAGAGTTCTTCTCCCGGATCCGCACTGTGATTAAGGAAGCTGACAGCGAGGGGCTGAACGTATGGATATACGACGAGCACCCGTTTCCAGCTGGTTGTTCAGGTGGGTTGGTCGGGGCCGAGAGCCGGGCGAACCGGCACAAATGCCTGGTGATGCGTGTCCACAACCGGCTCACCCCGCTGGAAGAAGGAATTGCATACTTCAGCATGACCACGGACCACCGTGGCGTCGTAACCGATCTGCGGCCAATTCGTGATCCGAAGAAGTATCGCGGGAACGACCGGCTTTTCCTGCACTTGTATCAATGGACCGATCCCGTGCAGCCCTCAACCCATCCCGGAATCACGAACGACTTCATACACGGATTCCCCTACACCGACACGCTTAGGCCGGAGGCGGTACGAAGGTTTATTGAGCTCACGTACGAAGGTTATCGCAAATCGGTTGGCCAATCGTTCGGGAGGACGGTGAAGGGGATGTTTTCCGACGTTCCCGTTTACCAGTGGCACTACGCCACGCCCCGTCCCTCGATTCCATGGACACCGAAGCTGCCAGAGTACTTCCGTAAGCACGCAGGCTATGACCTCGTCCCGCTGCTGCCGTCGTTGTTTTTCGATGTGGGCGAATACGGGCGCGTGCGGCACGATTTCTGGCGGATCGTAAACCAACTCTTTCTCGAGAGCTACACGAAGCAACTCTATCGCTGGTGTGAAACGCATGGGTTGCAGTACACCGCACACTACTGGGGCGAGGAAGCGCTACATTGGCAGGTGCCATGGACCGGCGATGTTATGAGCCACTTCGAGTGGCAACACGTAGTCTCGATCGATCACATTCTGCGGAACATCGAGGACCCGCTGGGAATAAAACAGGCGGCCAGCGTGGCCGAGCAACTGGGCAAGGCGCGCGTGATCTCCGAGACCTATGCCCTGTGCGGCCACAATTTGACCTACGAAGAGCGGAAGTGGATCGGCGATTGGGAGTACGCCCTCGGCATCAACTTCCTCGTCCCTTACATCCCGGCGTACTCGATGCGCGGTCGGCGCAAACGCGATGAACCTCCGAGCGAGTTTTTCCAGCAGCCATACTGGCGGCACGAGGATATTCTCAATGACTACTACGGACGGTTGAGCTACGTTCTTTCACGCGGCAAGCAGGTAGTGGACATCCTTCTTTTGCAGCCATTGGCCACCGCGTGGGTGCTGTATAGACCGAATGCCTCTCAGCCGGCGGCGTATCGTCCGCATCCGGATCCCTATGAGGCGGCTGGGGAGATACTTTACCGTTACAGTCAACAGTACATCGACACGTGTAGGGAACTGCTGCGTATCCACCGCGATTTTCATCTGGGCAACGAGACCCTGCTGGCGGAGCATGCCCACGTAGAAGGTGATTGCTTCCGTGTTGGGCAGTGTGCGTACAAAGCAATTCTGATTCCGCCAAGCATGAACTGGTCTGAAACCACGGTCGACTTGTTACGCCAGTTCTGTGCGGCGGGAGGCAAGGTCCTGGCTATGAAGCCTCTGCCCAACATGATGGACGGTCGTCGCAAAGGGGAGGTCCTGCCGGAAGGTGTGAAGGTGATCGGCGTGGGAGATTCGCTCGCCGACGCACTGAACGAGTCGTTACCGCCCGATGTCAGTATTGGCGGTGGAGAAGAGATCATCTATCAGCACCGTCGCGCCGGCGACGACGACATCTTCTTCTTCACCAATACCAGCATGCAACAGTCATATCCTCAGACCAGAATCCGGCTCTCGACCGAGCGCCCGTTGGAGCTGTGGGACGCAATCAGCGGCAAACGGACGCAGCTGCCCTCATCACGGGAGAACGGCAGCCAATCGCTGCAGTTGGACTTTGCTCCGATCAGCTCTTATCTGTTGGTGAGCTCCGCATCGGCAGCGGAGGATCTCCCCACGTACCAGCCGTTACCGCGGGAATTTCTACGTACCCAACCTCTCGCCAAGGAGTGGAAGCTGCATCGGCTGGACCCGAACACTCTGACCTTAGATTATTGCGAACTGCGCATAAATCGTTCGGAGTGGAGCGCGCGTATGCCTATATGGAAGGCGCACCTCCAGGTACATGAGGCCGGGATAGGCACTGCGTACCAGTTGCGATTCTGCTTCGACGTGCTGAAGCCGCCCAAGTCGCTGTTGCTAGCGATCGAAACGCCGGGGCGCTACAACGTCTCAGTAAATGAATTACCGCTGCGGAAGAAGCAAGTTAGACGCTGGTTCGATCCCAGTCTGCATCTGTTCGATATCAGCGGAGCCGTCTCCGCAGGCCAAAACACTATTGTGATGTCCAGTACCTGCGCGCTGGACACTGAAATCGAAGCCTGTTACTTGGTGGGCCAATTCGGTGTGCAAGGCGGCGGTCCATTCCGACTGGCCGACGAACCGACAATGGCATCCGGCCGCAACTTGGTCAAGGAAGGGTATCCATTCTTCATCGGGCGCATGGGACTGGAACAGGAGTTCTATCTCGACAAATGGAGCGGGCGTGCCTTTTTTAGGGCTTCATCTCTGGATGCCATTATTGCGACCGTGAAGGTGAACGGCACTGAGGCCGGATGGCTGGCGTGGAAGCCGTACCTGGTCGACATTACAGAGTTCGTCCACCCTGGAACCAATCGCTTCGAAATCGAGCTCTGTTCAAGCCTGCACAATCTGCTTGGCCCGCACCATGACGTTCGTGGCGAGGCGCGTCATTTTGTACTGCAGCAGAGCTGGTCCGACGCGGTGCACTGGACCGATGACTACTTCTTCGTGCCCTTCGGTGTTGGAGACGTTGAGATCGCGTTCAGTGACTAGTGGAGGAGTCAATGCGAAATGCAGCCGCGGCTTTCCGGAGAGTTTTATCGGCTCAGGCGGGGCCGCTGATCATTCCGGGTGTATTTAACGCGTTGTGGGCGCGGGTGGTGGAAGACGCCGGGTTCCCTTGCCTGTACATGAGCGGCTTCGCGGTTTCAACCACCTTACTGGGCCGACCGGACCTGGGAATGGTGGGGCTGGGGGAGATGGCCGAAACCGCACGGCGGATCACATCGGCTGTCGACGTGCCGGTGCTGGCAGATGCAGACACCGGATACGGCGGCGTCTTCAGCATACGCCGCACGGTCGAAGAGTACGAACGCGCTGGTCTGGCGGGTATGCACATCGAGGACCAAGACCTCACCGTGAAACGCTGCGGCCATTTAAGCGAAATCAAGGTGATTCAGATCGAAGCTATGTGCCAACGCCTGCGTGCGGCACTGCGCGCTCGCCGTGATGACGATTTCTTCATCATTGGACGCACAGATGCTCGGCGCCCGCTTGGGTTCGACGAGGCGTTGAGGCGAGCGAAATTGTATGCGAGCGAAGGAGTGGACGCGATCATGGTCGAGTACCTGAACGACACGGATGAAATCCGCCGTATCGTGGACGCTGTGAAGGTGCCGGTCGTATTGGTCGTCGTCGAAGGCCCACAGATGCTTTCGCCGGACGTGATCCGGGAGACCGGTGTCCGCATCGTGTTGTACCCGATCTCAACTCTGCAGGCGGGGCTGGCGGCTGCAGAGCAGGTTGCATCGGTCCTGCAGAAGACGGGCAGCACCCGCGCGGTGCTTGACCGGATGGTCGATCCCGCACACCTCCGCCAGTACATCCGGTTCGACGACATGGCCAAGTGGGAAACCAGACTGGAATCAAACCTTGACGAAGGAGGACACACATGATCACGGGATTCCATCACGGAAACATAATCGTGTCGGACCTTGACCGGGCGAAGAAGTTCTACACCGAGGTGCTGGGACTCACGGTCGCGATGGAGACGGAGATTGATGACGCGGAGTTCGCACGAGGCGTTGGCATTCCCGGTACAAAGGTGCGGGGGATCTTTTTTTCCGTGCCCAACACGCCGACGATGATCGAAATGTTCCAGTACGTTGCGCCAGACAAAAGCAAGCCGCACAACCCCGGTGAGCGCGCAAGCGACATCGGTATCGGCCATCTGGCGTTCCATGTCAGCGACATCGAGGCTGCATACGCCCGGTTACGGGAGAAGGGCGTGTCGTTCGTATCCACTCCTGTGAAGATCGCCGATTCGCACAAAGATGTTGGCGGCGTGCGTTTCTGTTACTTCCGCGATCCCGACGGCACGCTGCTGGAACTCATCTATATCCCGGGCCACTAAAGAGTAGAGTGAAGAACCAATGTTCACATTACCGCTAATTGTATATCTGGTCGCGATGTTCGCCGCCAGCCTCTATTTCGCTGGCCGACAGAAGTCGCTCGAGGACTTCGTACTGGCGCAGCGATCAGTGACGCTGCTGCCTCTAGTACTGACAGCGTGGGTCGCGAACTTCGGAGGCGGCGCACTGGTGGGCTGGACCGGTGGTTTTTATCGTTTTGGTTTGAACTGGTTCTGGATACCCTTCGGATTCGTCACGGCACTTGTCGTTGCGAATGTCATACTCACACGGCGCATCCGCGAAGTGGGACAATTCACTCTACCCGATCTCCTCTACATACGTTATGGCAATGCACCGAGGACAGTCGCCTCGTTGTTGTCGATCGTTATAGGGACGCTAGCACTCGGGTTCAAGATCCTCGCGTTCGCCGGTGTGCTAAGCGTGTTCACAAATGTGCCGCTGCATGGCGCCATCATTATATCGGCGATCGTCTTCTTTATCCTGACCGCGTTCGGCGGCCTCTCAGGAATGGTTCTCACCGACATTGCGCAAGGTATTCTAATTTTCGTGGGGTTGATCACGGCTGCGTGTCTTGTAATCGCGCAGGCGGGTGGTACGGTAATGATGTGGACGCGACTTCCAGTTGCGAGTAAGCAGTTACAGCAATTGAACTGGTCGGGCAATGCAATCGGAGATACCTTAGCGATCTTCGGCACGATCGCGAGTTCTCAGGTTTTGTTTCAGAAGATCCTTGCGGCTCGCGATACGCGGACCGCAAAAAACATGATGAATTGGCTGGTACCGATCTTTCTCGTCACGTACCTGCTGTTGTGGATTTTGGGTTCCGCAGCCCGGGTGCTACTCGGCCCGGGACTGCGCGCCGAGACGGTCATCGGCCAGCTTATTCGAATCCACCTGCCATGGGGTATAGCTTTGTTGCTCGCGGCTACATTTCTAGGAGTGATGACAACGTCGGCTAATGCGGTGTTGCTTGGCTTAGGATCAAACGTGGCGCGAGACCTCTACCAGCCGTTGGCGCGACGATTCCACTGGCGTGACAGGTCGGTGATAGTGGCGCGTACCGCCATAGCAATTACGGCATTTACCGCTCTGGCGGTCGCGGTTTGGTTTGGCGATGTTGTCCGCCTCATGCTGCTATGTTTCTGGACCGCTGGGTCAGCATTCTTCGTTCCCCTTTACGGCGGTTACCTGTGGCAGCGTCCCAACTCAGCAGCAGCCCTGGCGAGCATGGTTATTGGTGTGGTTGGCGTAATTCTCGCGGATTCTCACTTGCTGCCCTGGAACTTGCATCCGGCAGTCAGCGGAATGGGGCTTTCACTTGTCGCGTTCATCGCTGGCGGGCTCTTGGTACTCCGAAAAGGGCAGTGATCGGCAGCGCGTCCGTTGTTACAGCGCAGTCTGCCATTGCGTCACGCATCACCTAAGGAGGTAAGTCTATGTACGTGGAAATGATCTTTGTTTGTGTTGCAATGATGGCTTCCCAATCAATTGCCAAGCGGTTGGATGCGAACAAGGTCCTGCAGCGGCACTTGCAAGCGGTCGGTGGTGCAAAAGCCTGGCGAGACGTGACTTCCCTGATCCGCGAGGCAAACATAGAGGTTGCAGGGCGGTCGGGCACTGCTGTTAGTAAGTGGAAAGCACCGCACTTTTTCTATCATCAGGTGGATCTCGGTCCGCAAGTTGCGCTACGCATGGGCACTGACGGCACAACGGGTTGGATGAATGGAGACCCAGCAAACCCGGCTGCTGTGTTGAACTGGAAAACCTATACATTCCTGCAATTCGAACGCTATGCGTTCCCCAAATCTGGTGTCAAGGCTGCCTACCAAGGAATCGACAATGTAAATGGACGGCCAGCCTATGTGATCGAATTGCACTTTCCGTTCGGCGCAGATCTGACGTGCTACTACGACGTCGAGACCTATTACTTAGTGAAGGATGTGAGCCAACATTCCGCGCCAAGCATTGATGACGTGTCGGTGGAAACCGTTTACTCTGACTTTCGTCCGGTCGGCCACGTTGTGCTGCCATTCCAATTCGCAGAAACGGTTTCGAAGCCGGCGATCGTCGCGAAATTCGCAGTGAGTGAATACAAGGTCAATGGGGATATCGAAAAGGAGATCTTTACGGCCACTCCAACGAAATAGCCGTGGGTACTCCAATTTAACGCGCTCTCGCGGCCTGTGCTGACACATACCCCAGGCTTCGCGACAGCTGAGCAGCCGCTTCGAGCAGCTTGTTTTTCATTTGGGCTATGTTGTGCGACTTCAGCCGGTACTTTGGAATGGAAACACTGATAGCAGCTACGACGCGCCCAGAGAGGCCGCGGACCGGAGCGGCCATGCAGTTCACCCCCATGTACATTTCTTCGTTGTCATAGGCGATGCCGTCGCTCCTGACTTTCGCCAGCTGCGACAGCAGCTCCTCAAGCGTACCCACCGTATTGACTGTGGTCTTTGTAAAGCGAGCCGTATTGCGGTAGAGTTCACGAACCTGCTCATTGCTCAATACCGCCAGCATGGCCTTCCCAAGACCGGTGCAATAGGCGGGCAGCCGCCTCCCCACTTGGCCGCTCATGCGCAGCGGTGCCGTCGACTCTTGTTTCGCCGCATAGAGGACGTCTCGACCTTCGAGAATACCGAGGTTCACCGTCTCATTACAGGATTCTGAGAGCCGTCGTACGATGGGTATTCCTGCCCGCAGCAATGCCGACTGGTGACTGAGTTGCTCGCTCAAGCGGAGGACTTTGATGCCGAGCGTATAACGCCCGTTGATTGGATCAAGCATGACGTAGCCCTCGTCCTTCAACGTTGCCAGCAATCGATGAACACCGCTCTTCGTTATATGGAGGTGTTGACTCAATTCGGTAACACCAAAACCGGTTTCGCTCTCTCCGAGCATATCCAGTACACGGAGAGCCTTGATCAGCGACTTGACAGGATACTTGGTACGTATCGCTCCTCGCGACATTTGCCCCTCCATCCTCCGGTAACGTTCTAGACTATAGAACATAGTGAGACATGTTGAAAAGCAGAGTCTTTTCCAATACTAAGGTGAGCCTGAAGGGGAGGTGGGATTCCAACACGAGATGAGCTTGGAGCAGATGGCATGCTGAGGATTGACAACCAGCATGCACGAAGCAGAGAAACTGAGCCTAGATCAGATCGGGGCTTTTCTGAAAGCCAGCCAAGGGATCCGGCTCGAAGGCGAAATCCAAGAGCAGATTTATCACTGGATCGAACAGGTTCTGTGCCGGTAGCAGTACTCCAAGCAAAGCCGTCGGGCGCGGGGATTGTTGCGGCGCTACCTGGCGAAGATGACCCCGGCCTGAGCCGGGCGTAGGTGACGCGACTGATCGGCCGCTATCGCGAAAGCGACGCGGTCCAGCCCGTTCGTTACCGGCGCCATCGCTTTCCGCAACGCTATACTCGGGCTGCGTTTGACAACTTGATTTGGCCCCACTTTGATACTTTCAATTGGCCCCACCTGAGTGAATAAGTTTGCCTGTCCGGTTCGGTAAAGGTCTTGCGGTTCCAGCCAGGATGGGGTTGCAGGGGAAGGGGCCACGCCCTGGCCCCCCTGGCCGATTATTACCACTTGGCAACGGTGCAACTTCGGATGGCTCTACCTCCTATCCCCTCAAGCGAATGACACGCTACAGCGGCAGCCCTAGAATGCCCAAACGAGATCTGCGAAAAGGCCAACATTATGAAAGCAAGAAAATCCGAATCCGCGCGGCCTTTAATTCAAGGACGAGGCGAGCTTGCTGATTTCCAAAACGGGAACTGAATGTTGCACTCCAAAAAACGGGCGGAGCAGCAGAGGTTTGTTGGAGAGTCTAAGCGAATATCTCGTTCACCTTCTCACGCACCTGCTGGCTTCGAAACGGCTTCAAGTACCGCATGGTCGATTCCATGTCGGAGTGACCGAGCCACTGCTGAACTGTCCGCAGATCGACCCCCGCCCAGAGACATCGGGTGGCGAATGTAGCTCTGAATTTGTGCAGCCGGAAATTCTCAGGGTCGAGCTTCGCACGCTCGGCGACAGCTTTCAAACCGTCGAGAAAATCGAGCTTCGGCTTGCATCCGGCAGTGGCTAAGACCAGACCAAAGGTCTTGTCTGCTTTCGTCTTCCACGCCTTCAGCCTCTTCACGATCTTTGCAGGGATGGGAATCTCGCGTCCCTAATGCAGCCTGCAGCACAGAGCAAAACTCGCCATCAATTCGCCATCAAAACCAGCTTGTTTGGTAGCCCTTTTCGGGTCCACCATTTGCGGAAAAGCTAGGCAGGGAAAGGGTTTCAGGTTATTTACCTCAAAATTGACACGGTAGCGGTCTGGGGTAGCAAAGATGAACGGCTGCACATCCCTATCGCGCACAGCAGTGAACTACAAAACAACGAGGTGACTACCATTGCTACCAAAACATGCCCTATTTGATTTTCCAAGAATACTGTTAAAATGCACATGTGCGATGGTCGCAACTGACTGGTAGCGTTGGTGGTAATGGCAGAAATTTGCCAGTGTTGTTGGCAAAATTTAGGCGGCGGATTCGAATCCCTCCCTCTCCGCCAGTTCCCACAATTCGAATCATCTAGTCAAGGAGTCAAGGCGGTCAATACTACGACAAGCTCTTAACAACCGCGACTGCCTTTTCCAACTGAGAGTCCCTGCCGTCTCGCAGGGCCTCTCGTGACAGGAAAGCAGAAACTGTGGGAACGATGCCATTGTTCTCCAACATCTTCCCATTCCACGTCAGGTACCCTGCGACCGGCAAACCGAGAATATATCCATGACCGACCCTGAAGGCGCCGCCGCTCAGCAATCGACCCGGTGTTTTCGTTCCAACTATGGTTGCCAAATTGTTTTCTTCGGCGAATGCTGCGACCATCTCGCCGGCACTGGCGGTGTGTTCGTTGACCAACAACACAACGCGTCCGTGGAAGCGACGGTCGCCAAGACCCTCAGTTACCACAAGGATGGACTTCTCCACGAAGGCATATCGGGCGGCCAGCCAAAAGAGAGACGCTTTGCGAGACGGAATCCGTCCGAAACGCGTGAGTTCCTCCCTGCGATAGCCACGCTCCCGGCGTTTCCGCGTAAGGCTGTAGCCCACTTCCAGTTTTCCCGGTGTCAAATAGCTCATGAGCCGCAGTCCGCCGACTCCCCCGCCGGTGTTTCCGCGCAAGTCCACGATCAGGCGGCTGCAGCCGTTCAGTGATGTGATTCCACGGTCAATGTCCTTGGCAACGTCGATTCCCACCACTCCGGGGAACATGGCCACTTTGAGAAGGCCGATCTCATCGGAGAGTTTCTCAGCGTGTACCGGGTCTGGCGCGGTCACGGGGTGTTTCTTCGACTTCGGCACGGGCAATTGAAGTCTGAGCCGCTCCTGGCCTCCGTGGAGCTTCTCAACTGTTAAATCGACCGTCTCTCCGACCGAGAACGTCAAATCCTCCGGAGGCCGAATCTCCCGTCCACCACGTTCCAGTAACAAATCTCCAGGCCGAATCCCTGCGGAGTGCGCTGGACCGCCTTGGTGCACATCCTGAAACATCCAGCGTTCACCCCCATTGACGGCGATGCGCTGCATGGTTGCATTGATCGCGTGCCGGGCCGGTATGTTTCGCATTCCGGCATGTCGGAAGCCGGTGTGGCTGGTCTTCAACTCGGCCACTAACCTCTGAACTTCATCCACGAATGCCTCCGGCTCGGCGCACGCAAGAATTTGGTCCCGTCGGCTTTGAGCAAGCGCGTTCCAATCCACTCCATTCATAGCAGGATTGAAATGCTTGGTTTCCACCAAGCGGCAGACCTTGTCGAAAATCTTCGTGCGTTCTTCGAGAGTCAAATTCATTGCTGTCTAATCCCAACTGGTGTGGAAGCCTCTCCAACAGCGATGAACGCTGCCCAATAGAACGGACTCACCTTGTCACCATATTTTGCCAGCAGATCCAGCTTCGCGTCTCTGAGCGCCGATCTGGTGTCCTCGCCCTGGCCCAGCCGCTGGTAGAAGCGATCCATCAGCGCACTCGCGAACGTGTCGTCGGCGCTCCACAAGCTCGCGACAACTGATTTCGAACCGGCTACCAAGAACGCTTCCACGAGATTACTGACTCCTTCTTGTCCCTGCAGTTTACCCACACCCGTGTCGCACGCGGATAGCGTAGTCAGTTCGGCATTCAGTCGCAACCTGATGATCTCCCGCACCTGCAGCAGCCCATCGTCACCGGATTTCGGGTCTGTCCCCAAGACCAGTGCTGAACGCTCGGGATACTGCGTGTCTGCGAACCCGTGAACCGCCAGATGCAAAACGCGAAACTGATCGAGCGGCTCCTTCTTAAACGCAGTCTCCGTGGCGTCTTTGCCAAACAACATTACCGCATCCCGTCCGACAATTTTACCGATTCTCTCGACCTCTTCCCGCGTTTCAGGAAGATCTTGAAGCCGCATCCCGGAAAGGTCCGCCATGCCCCGCACCAGCCGTGCGCGGATCGTGTCTGGAGTCGGTATCCTACGCCCAGCCCCGCCTTGATTCTCGTAGGCAACATCACCGACACCGAGAAAAGGACGCGGTGCCCTTACGTTCTTCCTCTCTCGCCGCAGCACATCAAGAATGGTTCCGGAAGGCACGTAGCTTATGACGCGAGACTTCAACAGATAGTCGCCCCGGCCATCGCGAAGTGCTTCGAATGGAAGCAGGTTCAACATCCCGTCCGGCGCAATGATGAATCGGGTCGCCGTCTTTGCTTCGGGGATCGGCTCTACGAGTGCTTGAAACAGACGTTTCGAGGCTTCGATCCCCGCGCCCTTTGCGCGCACGTCGTCGACAAATTGCTGCACCAGTTTTTCTACCTCCTTGCGCCCAACCGGCAGTGCTTGGACGTGTGCCCCTCGCCGCGTCACCGTGATACAGAAGGAAGTTGGATCATCCAACACGTACTCCAAGAGCACTTCATCTGGATGCAGGTCGTTTTCCACATTGGTCAACGCTGCTGGCTGTACAGGAAGGCGTTGGCTTGGCGCATCTTCTCTGGTCCACGCCAGACCCAATCGCCGCTCGTATTCAACCAGATTGTCGAGCAGTTGTCCGCGTTCGACTGGGCTGCTGGTCTGCATCAATCGGACCTGCAGACCTGCAACATCACCTTCCAGCGTTGCCGTTTGCCCTGATTCCGCTGACGGGAGTGCTTTTCTGTCTTTGAGAGCCCAAGCGAGAGTTCGGCCTCGAACACGTTCCAAAACGGTGAACGCTCTGGGCGCATCGCCATTCTTGGTGATGAGTTCAAAGTGTCCCAAGTAGGTCTGACTCATCGCCGCTGCAGTTGAGCTATTCCAGTACGGCTCATCGACGCTGAGGAGCATTCCCTCAATCACATCTTCCGCCTGTTCGTAGAGCGCGTTTGCTTCGGTAACGCGACCACGACGCGCCTTCAAATCGGCGAGCATCGTCAAGTTGCGAGGCACGTAATAACGATCACCGACCTGCTGGCTGGCAGCCAGACCCTCGGTGGCACGCGCGTCCGCTGTGGCCAGATCTCCGGCATCACGATAGAGTGTCGCTAGTTCGAACATGGCGTCGGCTTCCATTCGGTAGTACTGCAGTCGGGTTGCAAATTGGCCGGCATCTTCCAAATACGTCACTGCCTGTTGCCGGTTCCCCGTCTGTGCCGCTAGTTTTCCAAGAAGAATTAGCAATTGCGCGGCATGTCCTCGCTTCTCTTGTGATCGCGCTTTGGCGAGCGCACTCTCAAGCACCGACTTCGCCTCTTCGGTTCGACCAAGCGAAACCAGGGCTTGCGCTTTTCCTTCATACCCCATGAATGGAAATCCACAGTCAGGATCGGCCTCCGCCAGCTTGATGGCTCTTTCGAAAAATCGCAGCGCCTCCGCGTGGCGATTAACTTCTTCGAATCCTCTTCCGACTAATTCCAGAAAGCGGATCTGGCCCGCCGTGTCGCCGTTCGTCATCGTTGAGAGAAGAGCCCCGCCCAGAAGCCTGGCCGCCCGTCCGGGGTTTCCTTCTAGGAAAGCTATGAGGCCCAATTCGCCGGAGGCCCTTGTCACCCATTGGTCCTCGCCTAAGCTCTTTGCGATGTCCTGCGCTTCCAGCCAGTCGCGCTTTGAGGCTCGATAGTCAATCTCAAGATCGGTGTAGCCCTTCGCGATCAGACACCACAGGCGCAGCCCTGGGTCGTTTCGGACGATCGGATTCTGGAGCTGTTCATTCAACACTCGCGAAAGCTCCACAAACGACATGGTTTCGGCTTCTGATCTGAGGCGTCCCACTTTCGCGTAAAGCTCGTTCCGGCTATCGCCTTGGGCGGCGAATAGCTTCTCGGCCTTGGCAAAGAGCGGCGCCGCCTTCGTGCCGTTGTTTAGCCAGTACAGGCGGTTGGCTTCAGTGAGAAGTTCTTGCGGATCAGTTGACGTTTCCGCGACTCTCGGTTCTGCACGCCGCCCAAGCCGATTACGGGCGGTCAGAATGCGGTGAATCCCGATAGAGCGGTAGTTCAAGAAAACAAAAAGGCCCACTAGGACAAGGGCGACTGTGACCACTACTCGCGTTTGAACACGTATGCTCAATCAGAGAACCGCGCAAATAGAAAATCTACCAAGTGGCAGTGATGAGGCCGGCGTAGACAGTGGCGATACGGATTAGAACATTTACTTTCGTATCAGTTTCTCAAATGCGAATAAAAAATGAAAGGGGGTTTCCTCGAAACCGCCCGCCGGTCGAGCGTTTTGACGGATGTGAAACCGATGAGTCGCCAGGGGCAGCGAGCCGTGGCAATCGACTCTCAAACCCGCGACCACAGATAATCGATCGATCGGCGGGAAAAAGCCCCTGTGTTGCCCGAATACTCTCAACTCCTGTGTTGTCGGCCAACCAGAAGCGATCCAGAAATTGGGCTGGTCCTAACGTCAGTCACAGGTTCAGTGGGTTGGATTACCTTTGATCAACAGTCTGCCTGCTCGTTCCGATGATGCGGACTTGTTTGCTCGCAGATGCCAGCAAACTTTATCGCCAATCCAATGACACGACATTCCTCTTCCAATTGAAAACCGCCGTCCGCAGTCAGAGCCTTCAAACTGCGGATGGCGGTTCCACCCCCTGAAACACAAGGGTGTCAGGAAGCCGTTCTCAATTCGTGCTTGATACGGTCTCTGCGGATTTGGTCAAGCTCCCGGTACAGAGCCGTGATTCGGTGGGATCGAGAATGGTACTCCCAAAGTTGGGAAGATGTCAGGGACGATTCGAGGCGTAAGGTGTCAATTTGCAACTGAATCAACTGTTGGACTTCGTGCTTGATGCCAGAGGCTGGGTCTGTCACCATAAGAACTCTCCATACGAAATAGGCCGCGAGTTTCCTGTTGCCAGTCAGTCACGCAGCCCAAGACAACCTTAGAGAGTTGTCGGGGTCATGTTACACGATCACTGTTGTGGAAAACCTGGCTTCCGCTCAACTTGCATTGGGCTTGGCTTTCGTTCTTGTGCTTAAGCCCTTCTTGGCAAGGCTGCGTATGATCTTAACGCCCGCCACTAGGGTCGCCTTAGATAGTCCGCGGTACGGTAGATTCGGACGCGTGTGAAAAAGCATGGAATCGCATTCGCCGATGATCTGGCTGAGTACATCGCGTTGGCTCTTCATTAGAAGAACTGTACCAATCCCTCGAAGAAACGATTCAGGGACTATAGTTCCTGATTGAATCGTAAGAAGAGAGGCATGGAGCGGTTTTGGGGCGTTTACGGTCGGCGCCACCTCTAAGCCTTTCTATTGTCGCGGACCCGCAGGGTGGCAGGGCGTCTCTTTAGTCTCTTCCATTTCACGATGTCGCCATGCTTTAGGGTTGAAAGCTCCGGCTCCATTAAAAGAGCGATTCTGGCCTTCAACCGAAAACTGACAAGAGTATTGTCCTCGAACTCTATAACGAGCGCGGTGAATTCTTCGTCGTTGGCAAACCTCACCTGTCTGATGATCTTGCCGCTCAGTTCCGGGTACTCGATACCCTCTCCCTTTGCTCTTACTGTTCGGTATCGCACAATTTACCTTCCATCAAATCGCAGCCGGAAGCCTTTCAGCTCTGGGGAAATTGTGGCGCATTCTCTAAGCAGGTGTCGGGTGTCATGTTCAACCGTCCGCAGAAAGTCAGTGACGCAGCCGTCTGTCGCTCTGCTCTTGCTGAGTGGGCGTGGTCCGAGCACCTCAATATGTAGGCTGTTAAACGTGATCACCTGCTTCGTCTTTTGTTTCTGTTTCATTCAATCATCCCTTCGGCCGCCACAACGGAGTGTCGTCGGGAACTAAACCAATTTTCCGTACGAGTCTTTGATCCCCGCTCTTGCAATCGAACAGCTCTAATTTGCCCGTCAGGCGGACATCCAGTGTTATCGTCAGTTCGGTCTGGTCCTGAAATTCCAGGGAGATGTACCGGGATTCCAATTCGTTGGTGATGCTGACCGCCTCCAGCACTTTGCCTTTGATACCATCGCGGAAGGTGTCCAAGTTTAGTTTCTGCTTCTGTCGTTTCCGTTCCTGCTTCGCCATTCAGCAACTCCGGTACTGAATATACCACGTCCTAAATAGGACGTGTTCTTTTTAGGACGTGCGGTTTAGAAAAAGGAATCATGCGAGATGAATCCCAATTTTTCAAGGGCTTGGGAGCGCGAATCAAACAACTACGTGAAGAGGCTGGCGAAAGCCAGGAGGACATGCTTTCGCACGGATACTCGGTGCGATATTGGCAGAAGGTCGAGGCCGGAAAGCCGATAACGTTGCGCACGCTGCTTCGTATTTGCCGCATATTTTCAACGCCAATGTGTGATGTTGTCCGGGGCCTGGACGAAAATCCCAAGAGGCGTTCGCGACGGTCTAGTTAGCGGAGTTCCCCTCCGGCCTGGCCCCTACCCAACTCCGATATTCGAAACGCGGCGGCGCTGTGGGCCGCACGAAACGAGAATCCGCTCCCTCAATCGCTTCTGATTCGTGGGATGCAGGACGTTCATTCATCCGCCTTCCTGTAGTAATCCCGGATCATTTTGAAATTTCCGGTGCTCATGTCTGATAGATCGATGCTGTCAGTGAGGATTTTGGGGCTGAACTGCAATGAAAAATCGGTCTTGTCCATGAATCGGATACTCACGAACAAGCTGCCTTCCTCGAATGAATAGCTAACCCAATCCACTATCTTTCCGTGGATCTCCCGAAATCGGCTGCGTAGCCGTTCGTGACGCTTCTTTATCTTCTCCTCAAGGATCTTGTGTTCTTTCGCGGTTATGGGCGTCACGGTAATGTTCCCCGCTCGGACAGCCATCGGTTTTGCAGTCATGACTAGTCCCATCCCCGTTAGTGCTGGAGAATTCTCGATGTCTCAGCCTTGCGCTCGCTGGAGACTACTGCGAAGTACGTGCCTGATGGTGAAATTTTAATTTCCTGGTCCGAATCCCGACCAGCTAGTCGTGCATGTCGCCTGCAACCCAATGAAATCAAACGAAAACAGCCTGAGATTGTCAGGCATGGCAAATGCACGAACGATTTTCACGATGGCCGGGATTTCGGACGAGCGGCGCAGTCATAGGTATCTACGCCGACGAAAGCCACGAATGCCTTTATAATGTGGAGGCAAGCTGAGGGGGTAATAGAGCCGCCCGTCGTAGCGCAGCATAGCTCCGGGCGGCTTTTGGCTCCAAAAGAAAAGGCGGAGTGCGAATCAGCACTCCGCCAAAAATCACAAATTGATAGACTCACGCTGCCGTCTTGCGACCCTTGGCCTTGAGTGACTTCTTGTCTCGTTTCGCGGCGAATTCCTTGGCCACGGTTTTCTGGAGTTTCTCAGCATCCACTCGATACCGCTTGGCGGCGTCCATGAGAACGTCCTCGCGGCTGGCGGTGGATCGCTGATACGCC
>CAWDPH010000010.1:0-152365 GCA_963804135.1 uncultured Acidobacteriaceae bacterium
TGCATATGCAGATACTTCAAGACATTGAGATGACCGTCATCTCTAGTCCTTCGTAGCCTCTCTCACGCATCCGGGCAGCGGCTTGGCTAAAGTCCTCGCTGGGCGAGTCTTCACTTCCGGTATTTCAAGCCCAACTCGCCATCGTACTGTCGGATAACCCCGTAGCACTCGCAGGCGGAGTCTTCAAGTTTCTTGCGGTTCACGATCTTCACTGCGCCACGGGTGTACTCGATGAGTTCCTTCCTCTGCAAAACACCAGCTGCCAAGCTCACGGTAGGTCTATCTGTCCCTAGCATCGTTGCGAGAAAATCATGAGTGATGGGCAGCAACCCTGAGTCCACTCTATCTTGAGTCATTAGCAACCACCGCGCTAGGCGCTGCTCAATATCGTGCAGCCGATTACACGCGGCTGTTTGTGCAACCTGCATTCCCCGAATTACGGCATAGCGGCTCAACATCAATTGAAGGTGTGGAGCGGATTCCAAAGTGCTTTGCAAAGCTCCGGCCTCTACCCGAAACCCATCCCCCGTGATTTGTACCACCGCTTGAAGCGGGGCCCTGCTCAGGCCAACTGCCGCCGGTGTTCCTGTAAAACCCTCATTGCCAACTATGCCAGCTTCGGCGGTTTTTCCATCTTCCATTACTACGACAAGAGAAATCAAACCTCGGTTCGGGAAATACGCAAATTCCAGCTTTCCACCCGCCTCGTGAAGCACTAGATGGTTGGGCAAGCTGACGTATTCGAGATGAGGACGAAGTGAGCTGTAGTCGCTATCGGAGATCGATAGAAGTATTTTGTTGCTGACTTGCTTCCCTGCGGTATTCGTCCGCTCGCTAGGCTGGGAATGAACTCGCCCGTCATGGGGTGCGAAACAGGAAGTCTGGTCGGGCATGGCGAACCCCCTCTCGAAGACCTATCAACACTATGCTGGATACGGCCCGGATACTGAGCAATACTGACCGCTTCAAGACGCACCCAACGTGACCAACAGCTAAAGCGATTCCGCTACTTCAAAGGAGGCCCCGAAATCGGGCGTGCGAACGAACAAAACTCCTCTGCGTATGTGCGATGCCCGACAGACCATCAAAATTGGCATGTGATATTAGTGCAATCGGGGAAACTAGGGGAGAAAATGACAAACCCAATGACGGACCTAGACGCTTACACAGATGAGGAGCTGCAGCAGACGCTGGCTCGCGTGCTCGCGCACGCTCGGGGAGAAGTGCTGAACGACGCTGAAGTGCAGAAATTCTGGCAGCTCTACCAAGAGATTCAGCGGCGTGCGCTCTCTGTGACCGCCGTGTAGTTAACTGACCTTGCGCAGGCCGGCGCCAATCTCAGAATCGGCTGCGCATCTTGGCGATCCGTCTTCTGCTTGCGTACGGGATCCGACATTGTCATGGAATCAATTACACTAAGTCACCAACAGTCGTGATGCCCGTCACGATACCGCGGGATGGGTTATGCGGCTCATTATCCGATAGATCGTCTGGCCTTCTCGGCAATCTTCTGCATATGTGTGATGCCCAACTGACCATCAAAATTGGCATGTGATATTACTGCAACGTGCGGAAATTAATGGGTCCCCGTGCGGCAGCTAAGAAGGGACGCGATTTTGACCCCCTTGCATTCCTCGCAACCATCGGCGAGGGCAGGAAATTTGTACGTTTTCCGAGGAAACATATCATCTTTACGCAAGGGGATCCCAGTGACGCAGTGTTTCATATCCAGACCGGCAAGGTAAGACTCACGGTCGTGTCCAATGATGGCAAGGAAGCAACCATTGGCATATTAGGGGACGGCGAGTTCTTCGGTGAAGGTGCGCTGGCAGGTCAGGCTCTTCGCATGGGGTCTGCGACCGCGATGACAGATTGCGCTGCTCTGCGAATCGACAAGAAGGCCATGATGCAAGCGCTTCACCGGGAGCACACCTTTTCCGACATGTTCGTGGCACATTTATTGGCGCGGAACATCCGATACGAAGAAGATCTGGTTGATCAGCTATTTAATTCCAGCGAAAAAAGGCTGGCGCGGATCCTTCTGCTGCTCGCTCATTTTGGCAAGGAAGGCAAACCCGAGACGGTAGTGCCCAAGATCAGTCAGGAGATGCTGGCGGAAATGGTCGGCACAACCCGGTCGCGGGTCAGTTTTTTCATGAATAGGTTCAGAAAGTTGGGCTTCGTCGACTATAGCGGGAGCGGGCTGCAAGTCCATAGCTCGCTGCTCAATATAGTTCTCCACGACTAGCCTGACATGGTTTCTCGAGGCTGGGGATGTTCTATTCCATTTGGTTACTTGGCGCAGCGCTGGCCGGTTGGGCCGGTGGCAAGATCGCAGGGGACGACGGATTCGGGACAGGGGCCAACATTCTCCTCGGACTCACGGGCGCTTTCGTGGTTCGTTGGTCCCTTGAGAACATCGGCATTTCCCTGAAAGATGTGTACCTGCTTCTGTTCTCGATCTTGGGAGCCGCCGCATTCCCAGCGGCTGTGAGGCTTGGGATCAGACGCCACAATCGGTCAAAAGCGCGATCCCGACTCCAAAGCGATTAGCCCATGATGCTCGCATCCAGCTCCCATCATGACAGTCGGATCTGCTATCTGTTGGCCCTTCTGAGAATCCACAGCCCAGACTGTGAACATTGTAATGCTCGCGAAACGTCCGGGGACGAGATGCGAAAGCGGCTGGAAGAGTTGAGTTGGCGGACGAAGCCGCGTTCGCTCAAGAATGACGACCATGGAGAGGTGGTGGAGGAGCCCGATTCTAAGCTGCCGAAGTTGTAGCAAGTCCGCCGGGAGACACCGACGGAGAGAGCTTTCTCCTTATTTGTTCGGGTAATTGTCGTAATCGCATTATAAAAGGGCGCCCCTTTAGGAGTAGGTTGTGAGCGCAAGCATCTTTGACGCTCTCCCCAGACCTCTAACGCTTCTCAAACACCACCGCAACTTTGTCTTCGTATGCCACCCGCCAATCTTGCGGAAGTTCGCGGAGCAGGTTGGCTAGCGTCGACCCAGTGGGCAAGAGCGCCGTCCGAATCTGCCATTCTTTGAGCGCGTTCTGCCATCCCGGCTCGGCCTGGGTCAGGATCAGGTACTGGCGAATCCGGCCCGAACCGTAGAGATCGTGACGGTCATCGACCACGACCTTGCGCTCGGGAGACATTCGCCCAGGGTTCATTCGCCCGGGGTTCATTCGATAAATGAGATAGCCTCCCCAGGCATCGATCGAGAAAACCGGCTCCGTGCTCGGCTGCTTCCCCATGAGTTCCTTCTGCAGGAAAGTCACGGCCGCGACCGGCATTTTCTTGGAATCAAATTGCGCATGAATCAACTGCCGCGAGCCGAGCCATCCACCTTGAAGGCAGATCGCGAATGCGAGGAACACCGCGACGACGGGCCATAGGTGCCCGCAAAGTTGCATTTCCTGCGCGCCCATGCGATCGGAGAAGTTTGCAATTAGGGCGGCGCCATGGCGCACCCACTGCCAGGCACCCGGCTTACTCGCCAGCGCAACGAAGTTTTCCGACAGGATGGGCCCCGCCACCAGCACCAGCAGCATCGACGAAACGGGAAGATTGCGGGACGAATAGAATCCCGCGTAAGCCGCCACCAGCGCGACCAGCAGGCGACTGAGCCGCAGCTTCTTACCATTAGCCCAAAACGCGATCAGCACAAATATCAAGATGATCGCAAACGAGCGCTGCGCCCAGCCATGAAAGTCGGGCGATTTGAACTCGTCGATCCGGTTCATCAGATAGCGATCGCTCAAGTATCGATAGATGTGCGCGTGCAATCGCCAGCCAAACGGATTCCCGAGCGTCGCTACCGCGGCGGCCACCCAGGCCCAAGCCATGGCACGAGCCCGATGCATGGTGCGAATCGCGGCAAAGGCATCCTGCAGGCGCCAACTCTCGACGAATGCGGCGAAGGTGTAGATCGCGAGCAGCGCGATTCCAAAGAGCCATCCGCCATGCAGGTTTACCCAGAGCAGCATCGAGGCGGGAAAGAACCAGGGTATCCAGCGCGGCAGGCCTGCTCGCTCCCGGCTGTGCATGGCTGGATTCCCGGAGCCAGCGCCTAAAGGCGCATTCATTTCGGAGCGATTTTGGCACGCCTGAAGGCGTGCCCTGATACGAAGCGGTCTCTCGGCACCGATGCCCGGAACTTCAGAGCATTCCCACCCTTCCCACTTTTCCAGAGCCACAAACCAGAGCAGAGAAAAGAGCCAGCTCACAATATGCGGACGCGCGTAGAGATGAATCGTCGAAGCGGCCTCCGCCAGCAGCATGAGCACCACCGCCAAAAGCAGGCCGGTGCCTCGCTTGAGCAGTTGCGAGAGCAGCAGCGCAAAAATCGCGGCTACCAGCAGAGCGCACAACCAAACCACTCCATTCAGTCCGCAAGCCCGGTGCAGGATCCCGAGCGCCAGGTCGTACAACCATTCCCAAGCAAACCACGGCTGACCCTGCATGGTGGAAGAAAACGGATCGGTGCGAGGAATCGTGCGCGTCGCCAGAATCCGCTCGCCGGTTCGGATGTGCCATCCGATATCCGAGTCCGCCAGCGGCCGATTCGATAACGGCCCTGCCAGCACCGACCCAAAAAGAAAAATGAAAATGATGTCGCGGACCGAAGGCAGGAGAAAACGCAGAGCTAGCGAACTGGGCGACGCCGGGGCCATCTGAGGTTGAAGGAGGAGTGTACAAGGTTTCGAAGAAATCGGGTGATCGGGTGATCTGAAAACGCCCGCTAGCTCGGAGCGATGCTGTTGACTTTAGATCACCCGATGACCCGATCACCCGATCAATATCGCAGATACCCAATCCCAACGCGCATGTGGTGCAGAAGGCTGTCGGGCATCGTCAGCGCAACCGTCAGCCCGAGCACGGTGTGCACGATGCCGATGGGATAAATACTGCGATACCGGCGGAACATCTCACAGAAGAACAGCCCTCCCACCAGAGTGAAAGTCGTCAGGATAGGACTGGGCAGGTGAGCGGCGGCAAACAACGTTGCCGTCACCCAAACTGCCGCCGAACTCCCAAACAGTTCTTCGCAACGCGTGAAGAAGAACGATTGCAGGATGAATTGTTGAATCATGGCCCAGATAAAGTATTGCCACATCATATGAAGGCGGGGCCACGTCGGATTCGCCGGAACCTGGCCGCCCGCCCAGTGCACCATGGCCACCAGGAAAACGACCGTTGCAAAACTGATCCCCAGCACCACGCTGGCGCCGAACGTCTTCGGCAATCGGAGACCGAGCCGCTCCAGCGATGCGCGGTCCATCAGCGCCAGGGCCAGAATCGCGATCGCCGCCAGGCCGAGCCAGCGGTTGCGGGTCTCCAGCCGTGGCTCCCAAAGCCCAAACTCCAGAAACAGAAACGCGACGACAATCTGGGCCCAAACGAAGTACCGGCGGTAGGCAGTCGGGACCGGAAGGCTCCGGACCTTAAAGGCCAGGGGAATCGCGGCCGCTCCTGCTGGAAAAGTTTTCGTCGGAACCGCCATTCTATGAATCTCTATAGTAGATGCCCGACCTACAAAGAACGAGCAACAAGCCCAGACCGAAGGTGGTCATCGTCGGCGCCGGCTTCGCGGGCCTGACCGCCGCCCGCCGCATTGCACGGCTGCCCGTTCAAGTCACGGTCATTGACAGGAAAAACCACCACACCTTTCAACCTCTGCTCTACCAGGTCGCCACCGCCGGCCTGTCTCCCGGTGAAATCGCGGCCCCAATTCGCTGGATACTAAGAGGCCGCCGCAATGTTGAAGTGTTGCTTGAAGAAGTGGTCGATTTCAAGCTGGAAGAAGAGAAACTCATCACAAAGGAGCAAGTACTCGATTACGACTTTCTCGTGATCGCTTCTGGCGCAACTCATGCGTACTTCGGCCACCCGGAGTGGGAGCCGCTGGCGCCCGGTTTGAAGACCATCGAAGACGCTCTCGAAATCCGCCGCCGTGTTCTGCTCGCCTTCGAACTGGCCGAACGCCAGAACGATTATCAGGATAAGACCGCCAAGAACGACGTTCAAAGCGGATCTCCCTTGCAGTTTGTCGTCATTGGAGGCGGCCCCACCGGCGTCGAACTCGCGGGCACCCTGGCTGAAATCGCGCGCCACGCGCTGAACCATGAGTTTCGCAAGATCGATCCAAAACAAACGCGTATTCTGCTCCTCGAAGGCGGGCCGCGGGTTCTGGGACCTTATTCTGAAGAACTTTCCCGCAAAGCCGAAGACCAGCTTCGACGCCTGGGCGTCGAGGTTCGCACGTCAAGCATCGTAACTCGCATTGAGCCGGGCGCGGTTTGGGTCGGCGACGAAAAGATTCCGGCCCCAGTGGTTCTGTGGGCTGCGGGAGTTGCCGCTTCGCCCCTGGGCCGAAAGTTGGGCGTTCCCGTCGACCGCGCCGGTCGCGTGCTCGTTGAACCCGACCTCAGTATTCCCGGGCATCGCGAAGTATTTGTGATTGGCGACTTGGCCTCACTTAGCGACGAAAACGGCAAGATGCTCCCTGGCGTCGCGCCCGTCGCCATCCAGCAAGGCGATTGGGTTGCTGAAACCGTCGCCCGCGACCTGGAACATCAACCGCGACGTAATTTTGTTTATCACGATAAGGGCAGCCTGGCCACGATCGGCCGCGCCGCCGCTGTTGCCCAATTCGGCAAGTTCGAGTTATCCGGATATTTCGCCTGGCTGGCGTGGCTGTTCGTCCACATCTTTTTCCTGATTGGATTCCGCAATCGGCTGCTGGTGATGATCCAGTGGGCATGGTCGTATCTCACGTATGAGCGCGGTGCGCGGCTGATAACCGGCAGCAATGAATTGCCGGGTTGGAACCAGCCCGGGTCGCGGGTCCAAACTGAGGAAGGCGGGGCCGCTGAGCCAGCAACTCCGCGAATTCAGCGGCGCGCATGATGCTCCATCTCCCATGCCGATATAATTAAGTTGTCGTGAAACGCGCCGCGGTTTTCGTCTTTGTGGTTTCGCTGCTCTTCTGCCCTTCGCTTCGCGCCCAGGACGTTCCCGGATCCGGCCGCAGTGTCGGCGGCCAGACCGTGTTCGGCCAGACCACATTCGGACACACCATGGTCGTGATTCCCTTCGAGAATGCTTCTCCGACGCCAGGTCTGGAATGGCTCGGTGAATCCTTTCCCGAAACCTTCCACCAGCAGCTCAATTCTCCGGTGCTGTATGTAGCCAGCCGTGACGATCGCCTCCGAGCCTATGATCGTCAGAGCATTCCGGCCGGGGTTCATGCTTCGCGCGCTACTCTCTACCGCCTCGCGGAGCAGATGGATGTCGATTACGCCGTGCTCGGCTCTTATAAGTATGACGGCGCTCGCCTGACTGCAATGGCGCAGTTGCTCGACATGCGCGCCGAAAAACTCTCGCCCGCCGTGACCGAGTCCGCACCCCTGTCCGATCTCGGCACGCTGCAATCCGCGCTGGCTTGGGATCTGCTTCGGATGATCCGCACCGACTTCTCCGTGGCGAAGGACAAGTACATCTCGAGCGTTGCTCCCGTGCGCCTGGACGCGCTGGAGAATTACATCCGCGGCATGCTGGCTACTACGGCGGAAGAAAAAGTGCAGCACTATCGCGAAGCCGTCCGCCTGAATCCGGAGTATGCCCAAGCCTGGCTGGAACTCGGCAAGACTTACTATGCGCAGCGCGCTTACGAACCGGCACTCGCGGCGCTCGGCCAAGTGCAACAATCTTCTGTCGTGTCCGGCTTAGTGTCAGACGCAGTCGCCCGCGAGGCGAATTTCTATCTTGGGCTCGCCGCCTTCGCTCACGGAGACTTCGCGAAATCCGAAAGCGCCTTCGCCTTCGTCGCCGCCCGCCTGCCTCTGGCCGAGGTCTATAACAACCTCGGAGTAGTCGCAACGCGCCGCGGCCAGAAAAAGGCCGCCGACTATTTCGAGAAAGCGATTCAGAACGATCCCAGCGACGCTGACTATCACTTCAACCTGGGAGTGACGCTTACCCAAGCTGGCGATCGCGCCGGCGCGGCCCGCGAACTGCACACCGCGCTCGAGCATCGCCCGAACGACTCCGAAGCGAAAATGTTGCTCGACTCCCTGACGCCTGCGGCTGGCAGCGGCGGTATTGTGCCGAGCAGCGCGACGTCGAAGGCGCCCGTAGAGCGGATCAAGCGCAACTATGAAGAAGACGCCTTCCGCCAGATGACCACGCAAATGGAAAGTTGGGCTGAGGAGCGCTTTGCTCGATCCGATCCCCAAGCCCACGCGCGCTTTCACGTCGAACTTGGCAAAGAACTATTGGCCCACGGATTCACCGCCGCAGCGGAGGCTGAATTCCGGCACGCCGCCGCGGTCGATCCCTCGAGCACCGCGCCCCTCACCGCCCTTGCCGCAGCGCTGGCTCAAGACAAAGACAACGACGCTCGCGGCGATGCCCGCGAAGCCCGCGCCCAGGCCGAAGCCGCTCTCCGTATTCGCGAGTCGGCTGAGGCCTACCTGATTCTCGCGCGCCTCGATTTGAGAGAAAATAGAATGGAGGCAGCCGCCCAAAACATCGATCGGGCGCTGCAATTGGAGCCCGGCAACCAAGCCGGCCAGGACCTGAAGCGCACCTTAGCAGCCAAGCTCGCGGAGAAAGCGCAGCCACTGCCACAGCCATGAAATCAGCTCTCAGCTTTCAGCTTTCAGCTCTCAGAGATGTTCGCGTAGGGACGGGCGCCCTCGCCCGTCCAAGCCGAGCGAAGCTCGGCAGCTGCCTGCGCTCACGGCAACTTTGGATTCGCCACGCCGCCTGCTGTTTTGTAGTGCTGTTTCTATTCACTACTTTTTCCTCTGCCGACATCTTGAAGATCGTAATCAACGACGCCATCCAGCCCGTCACCGCCGAATACATTGGGCGAGCACTCGACTTAGCAGCCGCCAATCACGACCAAGCCGTGCTGATCGAGATCAACACTCCCGGCGGACTGGTCGATTCCACGCGCGACATCATCGAAAAAATCGTGGCCTCGCCGGTGCCGGTCATCATCTACGTGACGCCCAGCGGAAGCCGGGCCGCATCCGCCGGCTTCTTCATTCTCGAATCCGCCGACGTTGCCGCCATGGCCCCGGGGACCAACACCGGCGCGGCGCATCCCGTCATCTTAGGAGGCGGCAAGATGGATGACGTGATGAAACAAAAAATGGAGAACGATGCCGCGGCCCTGATGCGTTCGGTCGTTGCCAAACGCGGTCGCAACGTCGAACTGGCCGAGAGTGCCGTACGCGAGTCGAAGTCTTTTACCGACCAGGAAGCGCTCGACAAGAAGTTGATCGAGTACATCGCTCCGAACTCGCAGGATCTCTTACACCAGTTGAGCGGGAAAAGTTTCAAACGATTTAACGGCACTACCGTCACGCTCAGCTTTGCCGGCGAACCGGTACGCGACTACCGCATGACGCTCAAGCAGCGCATCCTCTCCTACATCATGGACCCGAACGTCGCGTTCATCCTACTGGCCATTGGAGCGCTGGCGCTGTATGCGGAATTCAACCACCCCGGCGCGGTCATTCCCGGAACCGTGGGCGTGGTTTTCATCCTTCTGGCGGCGTTCGCCTTGAACCTGCTGCCTGTGCGCTTCGCGGCCATTGCCATGATCATCGGAGCCTTCGCACTATTCGCCGCCGAAGCCAAGTTCGCCAGCCACGGCGTGCTCACCACCGGCGGCATTGTCCTGCTGACCATGGGCGGCCTGTTTCTAGTCGACGCGCCCATCCCGGAAATGCGCGTCCACCCCCTGACTGCGCTTGCCGTCAGCATCCCGCTCGGACTTATCACGGCCTTCCTCATGAGCATCGCCGTGCGCGCCCGCCGCAACAAGGTTGTCACCGGCGAACAAGGAATGATTGGCGAAATCGGAATTGCGCAAACCACGCTCGCGCCTGCCGGAAAAGTCTTTATCCACGGCGAGCTTTGGGACGCCGTCTCCACGGTCCCCGTTCCCGCCGGAGAACGCATCGTCGTCCGCCAGGTCGATGGGCTCACGCTAAGAGTCGATCCAGTAGCGGCTGCGAGGCCAGTAATGACTTAAGTTGGTAATGCAAAGGGCTCCGAGCCACCCGGCCACCCGCAACATCACTCCAAAGGTTGGAAGTGGGGAGATTCAATGCCAAGTTCCGCGTACGCTTCGTCGAGCGTGCGCACGATTTTCAGCAGGGGCCGTTTATGTTCTCCGACGATCTGAAACATGCGCGCTAGCCCAAATCCAACCGTGGTCGAGGCAACAACAATGCGAGGACGCTTGGCCGGTTCCGTCACAGCTGGTTCCTCTTTTGCAAGCGCTCGCAAAAATTCGGCGGACACGGCCCACTCCGCGGATGTGTAGTCCGAAATAACCGCGCGGGCGTCGGTCGCGGCCCAATGCTTCAGCCCCTTACGGTAAAATTCTCCCAGCGATTTATCCGTGAGCCGTCCTTCAAATCGGGCCAGCAGGATTTTGTGCACCGGTTCGAACTCAAATTGGAACCCCATTTGGAGCCTCCGGCAAAACCCTAACCACTCAACACCGGAACGTTTCCAAGTTGCCTTGATTGGGTCTTGCGGACCGACTTCCAAACCGAGACGGACTCGGAACTTGAGGCTACGCTAGCGCGCTTGGGCACACCTTCCCGTGACCTGCGTCACAGGTCGGCGTGATTCGGAGCGGCAGACAACCCTGCGAGCGAGGCCAAGCTCAGAGCCCCCGCAAAAGCGCGGCGAGCGTGTCCATCGCCAGGTGGCTGGCGTGCGCCGAGGCCTGCGGCAGGCCACCGACTTTGCGAACCAGCTCTTCCCTGCTTACTTGCCGCGCTTGCTCGATGCTCTTGCCTTGGATCAGCTCGGTGAGGGCCGATCCGCAGGCCATCGCCGGAACGCAGCCCTTGGCGCGAAAACGGAGGTCGGCGATCTGCCTTCCGGCCAGCTTGGCCGTCAGTTTCAGAATATCTCCGCAGGCTGGATTTTCCAGCTGCGCGGAGGCGTCGGCAGTCTCTACGTCGCCCGCGTTGCGCGGGTTCTGAAAATGATCCAGGAGTTCGGCGGAATACACAGGGCGATTGTAATGCGGCGGGCGCGATTCATCCCGACAAATTCGGTCCCGAGCTGGACTCCATTCCTTTTCCGCTGCGAAGATGAAGGGCGCCCGCATGGTTTAGGATTAACCTCATGGCCACCAGCTCAAGTCCTCACGGGATCGAAGAAGTGCGCAAAGAAGTGGACCGCTCGAATTCCGAAGCGGGCTCGGCGGACCAACTGATGAAAGACATCACGCTTCTCCTGAACCAACACATGCTGAAGTACAACTGGGTGGGCTTCTACATGCTCGAACCCGGAGCCAATCCGCCCATGCTGGTGTTGGGGCACTACCAGGGAGCGATGACTCCGCACACGCGTATTCCTCTGAACCAGGGGATCTGCGGCGCGGCGGCATCGACGGGCAAGACCGTGGTGGTGGATGACGTAAACAACGATTCCCGGTATCTTGCCTGCTCGCTCGAAACCAAGTCGGAGATCGTGGTTCCGGTCTTTGTGCGCGGCCAGGTGGCCGGCGAACTCGATATTGACAGCCATTTCCCGGCGGCATTCACGGTCGCGGACCGCGAACTCGTCGAATATTGCGCTCAACTGGTTGGGCGCCGACTGGAAACTGCCTGAACCGAACCTGCCAGCCTCTAGCTTCTGGCTACTAGCCGCTGGCCATCCTCCGCGAAAGACTGCTCGCTAGAAGCCAGAAGCTAGCAGCCAGAAGCGCTATTTCGTCTATGAAACGAGTCGTAGCCGCGCTGATCGTGAAAGGTGACACTATCCTCGCCTGCCAGAGGACCCGGCACCAGGCTATGCCGCTGAAATGGGAGTTTCCCGGGGGCAAGATCGAAGAAGGCGAGCAGCCTCGCGCTGCCATGCGCCGGGAACTTGAGGAAGAACTGGGAATCGTGGCCGAAGTAGGCACGGAGGTCGCCCGCATCGTCCATGTTTACCCGGGCGGCGGGTCTGTGGAACTACGGTTCTTCGAAGTGCGCAAGTATCAGGGTGAAATCGAGAACCGGATTTTTCGCGAAATACGATGGGCGACTCGGCGGGAACTGCTGGAACTGGATTTCCTTGAAGCCGACTTGGGACTGGTGAAAGATCTGGCGGCGGGAAAAATCATTTAAGCGCTAAAACCCTTAACCGCAGAGATCGCCGAGCGCGCAGAGGAGTTCAGAAGAAAGCCTCATTGTTCTCTGCGTACACGGCGATCTCTGCGGTTAAGGGTTCTTGAGCTATCCCGCCCCGCCGCGCACCTGCCCGTACACATACACCACCGTGAGCCCAATCATAATCACGGTGGTGGCCCAGGCGATGAAGTTGAACATGGGTTTATTCGCGTATTCGCCCATGAGTTCCTTCTTGTTGATGAGCAGCAACATGAAAATCAGCACGAAGGGCAGGACTGCGCCGTTGACCACCTGCGAAAATACCGCGATCTTTATATACGGAAGCCCTGGGATCAGAACTACGGCCGCTCCTGCAACGATGAGCGCCGTATAGAGCCAGTAAAAAGCGGGGGCTTCAGAGAATTTGCGTTCGACTCCCGACTCGAAACCCAATCCCTCACAGACCGTATAGGCCGTCGAAAGCGGCAGAATCGAAGCCGCGAACAGCGACGCATTGAAAAGCCCGAGCGCAAACAGGATGTACGCCCAATCGCCCGCCAGGGGACGCAGCGATTGGGCAGCGTCGGCGGCATCGCGAATATCGCGATTTCCATGCAGGTAGAGCGTGGCCGCGCAGGCCACTATGATGAACCAGGCAACCACATCGGTGAAGATGCAGCCCACAATCACGTCGAGCCGCGAGGTTTTGTACTGACGCCGCGTGACCCCTTTCTCCACAATCGACGACTGCAAATAGAACTGCATCCAGGGCGCGATCGTAGTTCCGACAACGCCAATCACCATGTAGAGATACGGTCCCTGCTTGAAGGCCGCCATCCCCGGAGGTTTCATCGTGGCCTTAACCGCCTCAATCCACGCGGGCTTGGCCAGAACTCCGGCGAATATGTAAGTGACATAGAAGAACGAGGCCACCAGAAACACTTTCTCAACGCTCTTGTACTGGCCTTTGACTGCGATCAACCAAACGATCACGGCACAGATCGGCACCGAGTAGTACCTTGAGACCCCGAACAGCTCCATGCTTCCCGCAATGCCGACAAACTCGCCCACGACGTTACCGAAATTTGTGATCAGAATGCCGAGCATCATGAGGAACGTGATGCGCAGGCCGTATTCTTCCCGGATCAAGTCGCTCAGACCCTTGCCCGTGACCGCTCCCATGCGGGCGCACATCTCCTGCACTACGATCAGGGCAATCGTAGTCGGGATCATCGTCCACAAGAGCAGGTAGCCGAACTGCGCGCCGGCCTGCGAATAGGTCAAGATGCCGTTGGCATCGTTGTCGACATTCGCGGTGATGAAGCCCGGGCCGACGACGGCAAACAGCAGCAGGATCCGGAACTTCCAACTTCTCAGGAATTTCATGCGCACGGGCTACAGGGACGATCAAATTAGCGAAACAGAACGAACAGGATAAATGCTGAAAGCGTTGTCTGGATAGGCGAAACTGCAAATCTGAAAAACTTTTCTCGTAGAGACGCGGCTTGCCGCGTCTCCTGCCGCGGAGTGAGACGGGGCAAGCCCCGTCTCTACAGGAACGCGATACCGGTTACAGCTTGGCGCGCAGCATTGCGATCACGTCATCGGGGGTGATCACGCCGGTCAGGCGATTGTGTTCGTCGATCACCGGCAAGGTCAGCAGGTTGTACTTGTCGAAGAGCTCGGCGAATTCCGTCTCTTTCGCGTCTTCGTGGCAGGAAATGAGGGGCTCCTGCGACAAAGCCAGCAGCGGCGTGGAGGAGGGCGCCAGAACGATCTTCACCAGCGGCACCGCGCCCGCCAGCGTCCCGTGAGAATCCGTAAGGTAAATGGTGCTCATGTTTTCCATGCGGCCCTCGAAACTGCGCATGGCCTCGATGGCGTTGTTGGCGGTGGCCGTCACTGGCAGCGCAATGTACTCGGTGGTCATGCGGCCGGCGGCCGTATTCTCATTGAACTCGAGCAGTTCGGTGACTTCCTGGCGCTCTTCGGGCTGCATCTGCACCAGGATTTCCTCGCTCCGCTCATCCGAGAGGTCACCCAGAAGGTCGGCAGCCGCGTCGGGCTCCATCTCCTCGACAATGTCGGCGGCCCGGTCGGAATCGAGCGATTCCACGACCGATTTCTGTACTTTGGGTTCGAGTTCCTCCAACGCGCCGGCGGCAACGCCCTCGTCCAGCGTTTCGAACACCGCTTCGCGCTCATCGGGAGCCAGGTCTTCCACGATGTCGGCAATGTCGGCGGGATGGAGTTTGGCCAGCCGTTCATGTGAAATTTTCAGCTTGACGCGACGGGCGGGGTCGGTCTCGATGAGATCCACAAAGTCCCACGGGATCTCGCGGGGAGGAACGCGCACCAGCAAGGCCCGAAGGGCAACGGCCGGGACCATGCCTTTCAGCAGGCGGCGAATGGCGCCCCGCGCGCCCACGTCCACACCACCGACTCTCAAAACGTGGTGATTCTGCGCAACCTCGTGATGAAAATCCACGTCATTCACGCGCACAACTTTGCGGCCGTGCACGTCAATCACCTGCTGATCCAGCAGATCGCGGCTGAGCAACAACAGTCCTTCGGAGCCATCGGCCGCGGTCCATTCCGCAGCCGCGGTGGAGGCCCGCACGCCGCCATTGATCGCGGAAACAGCCGTCAATGGCAACACTCGGTTTCCCGCAGGCGTTTTGACGATCAGCAGGGCAACGTGGGAGCGGTCCTCCTGCGGGGCGAGGGCCACTTCGCGCACCCGGCCGCTGGCGGCGCCGGAGGCGTCATAGACGGTCGAGCCCAACAGTTCGCTCAACGAAACAGTGGCCATGCCCAAGAGAATACTCAAGACCGCGAGCGGACGCCAGATGAATGATCCGCCTTCTACAAGTCGTAACCTTGGGACATTTCTGTTGTGGACAATGTGGGGATCTTCTTTGTGCCGCCTTTTACTAGAACTGGTCTCATAAATCGTTTTCGGAGCAAGCGGCGAGGTCCTCAGGGGCTAAAGCCCTCGTTTTTGCTGGCCAGTAGAGGCACGGCTGAACCGGCTGCGGAAAAGTCGACATTCGCCGCTCAGCCCCTAAAGGGGCGCTTGATTTCGAACGACTTGCGGTATCGCTGAAGCGATACCCTGATACGAAACGTGAGTTCTTCCGCAGCCTGTGAAGCCGTGCCCTTCCCAAAACCATTTATGAGACGAGTTCTAGTTTCTCTAAAGCGCTGCCAATTCTTAAGGCTATAATGGCGCTCACCCATGGCGCCGGACCTTGGGCACGAAACTCGGTCCTTATCAAACTCGATCACGCGGCCGCCGCCAGCGGGATGTTGAATAGGAAGAAAGGAAGGAAGGAATCGACAATGGATGACCCGCAATCGTCCCCGCGGGAGCGGAGAAGGTACCCGCGCATGAAGATGGCGGTCCAGGTTGAACTAAGGCCGGAGGGTTCGGCGGCTCCGCTCCGTGTCGAAACCTCGGATATCAGCGCGACCGGTTGCTACGTGGAAATGAGTATGACCCTCGCGGTCGGAACCAGGCTTTCTATCGTTCTGTGGCTGGGAGGTGAGAAGGTGACCGCGAAGGGCGTAGTCAGAACACAGCATCCCCAGTTTGGAAACGGCATCGAATTCATCGGCATGTCCACGGGGGACCGAGACAAGCTAGTCCGACACTTGGAATCGATAAGCAATAAGAATAAAAGATAGAAAAAGGTTCGGCGCGCCCGCGGTTGGAGCGTGCCGGCGGCAACGGGAGTCTATGGCAAAGCGTCCTCGCATTGCGGTTGTGGGTAGTGCCAACGTCGATTTGACCACGTTCTCAGACCAGTTTCCCAAGCCGGGGGAGACCATCTTCGGCAATAAATTCGATCTGGGATTTGGCGGGAAAGGCGCGAACCAGGCGGTTGCCGCCCGGCTCTGCGGCGCCGACGTCTTCATGGTGGCACGAGTTGGGGACGATCTGTTTGGCCCGTCAACCATCAAGAATTTTGAAAACCTGGGTATCGATGCCACGCATGTGCGCCAGGTAAACGGTGTCTCCAGCGGAGTGGCGCCGATCTTCGTCGATCCTTCCGGACAGAATCGAATCATCGTCGTCAAGGGCGCAAACGACGAATTGAAACCTGCCGACGTGGATGCCGCGGCGGACACGCTGAAGAGCGCCGACTGCATCGTTCTCCAGTTTGAGATCCCGCTGGACACGGTGTACTACACCATCAAGTTTGCGCGGAAAAACGGCATCCGCTGCATCTTGAATCCAGCTCCCGCGCAGCCCATCGACATCAAGGCGGTGGCGGACCTCGATTACTTTGTTCCCAATGAGAGCGAGGCGGAGACGATTTCCGGGATGGCGGTGCGCAATCTCGACGACGCCAAGCGCTGTGCGGAAAAGCTTTTGGCCAGTGGTATTCGGCGGGTGATTATCACTCTGGGTGCGAATGGTTCGCTGCTTGCCGGAAGTGAAGGCATGGAGCATGTGCCCGCGTTTAGAGTGAAGAGCGTGGATTCGACCGGCGCCGGCGACGCTTTTATTGGCAGCTTTGCTACCTTCCTTGGCGAGGGCTTGCCGGAGCGGGAAGCCGTCAGACGCGCCAACCTTTACGCTGGCCTTTCGACCACAGGGGTGGGAACTCAGAAGTCTTTCTATGAGAGGGCGCGGTTTGACGCGGAGTGGAATCGAGAGTCTTCATAAATGAATTGTCATCCTGAGCGAAGCGAAGGGCCTGCTTTCTCGCGCACTACCAGGAAAGCAGGCCCTTCGCTTCGCTCAGGATGACAAGATCTGTTGACATGCCGCAAAACGTCACCTCTCCATCAACAACACTTTCTCCGCATCGTCGATCTCGGTCAACTTGACTTCGATCACTTCCCTGTCGGTGGTCTGCACAATTCGGCCGATGAAGGTGGCCTCGACGGGCAATTCGCGATGGCCGCGATCAATCAGTACCAGCAACTGCACCAGGCTGGGGCGGCCATGCGAAAAAAGGGCGTCGAGGGCGGCGCGTGTGGTGCGCCCCGTATACAGCACGTCGTCCACGAGCACGACCTTCTTGCCCTCGATGGAAAAGCCAATTTCCGCTTGCTGCACCACGGGCTTGGGCCCCAGGGTTGAAAGGTCGTCGCGATAGAAGGTGATATCGAGCGCGCCCACGGGAATCTTCTTCTTTTCCACCCGTTGAATCATTTTGCCCAGGCGCTCGGCGATGGGCACTCCGCGACGGCGGATTCCGACCAGTCCCAGGCCGTCAACGCCATCGTTTCTTTCGAGGATTTCGTGAGCGAGACGCACCAGCGTCCGTTCAATCTCTGAACCCGACATTAACTGCGTTTTTTGCCTGAGTGTCGTTTTGGGGACTGCATTCTTCGTCGTCATCATGGCACGAGTACCTTATCAAACTCAGCTTGAGTTCGGGAACTCCTGGGAACTTCGCAGGGCTCGTCGGGTGGCGAACCGGTGGACCGCGGGAGTGATGATCAGCGAAAGAATCATCGACAGCAGGATGCCGCCGATCACCTTCCGTTTGGCGTGTCAGCTACGAGCGCGGGCTAGACCGGGGATTTCGATCCGGTCAGGTACTGGCGCGGCACCTGGAAAGGCGCTCACCGCGTCGCTCTTCTGCTTCTTCGATTGCTTCTTGGAGTCGGGCAACTCCAGGTTGGCGATATCGGCGAGGGTTGTGCTCTCCAGAATCCGAGACGCGGAGTTGCGCACGGCGAGGAACACTTTGTACAGGGCGCGGTGGCTGGCATCGCGGCTAATCAGCTCGCGCAAATGTTCCGCATCGCCAAACGGCGCGAGCGGGCCGTCAATCACGCGAATCACCTCGCTGAGATGGATGTCGGAAGGGAGCCGTCGCAGCCGGTAGCCGCCCCGGGCGCCGCGCGTGCTCTCCACCAGGCGCGCGTTCTTGAGCTCAATTAAGATGATTTCAAGAAATTTCTCCGGCAGAACCTCTTCCACGGCGATTTCGCGGATCTTGATCGGGCCCTCCTGGTGGTGCCGGGCAAGCATCATCATGGCTTGCAGTGCGTAAAGCCCTTTTTGTGAAATTTTCACGATTGCACCCGCGACCTTTCCTATTCCGCGTCAGACAGTTGTTCTGGCGTGGTGACCGCCGGCTCATGCTGGTTTGCAGTGCGCCGGCGCCTGACGGAAGTTTCCCTTGTCTACTGTCTCTATCGGGATGGGTGGAAGCAGTGTCCCCGGTCACACCTGCGTGTGATATTGGGCACCTGGCAGAGCGAATCCGGGGCGCCGCAGCACAGCCAGTTGCCAAGCGGCGCTCCATTTGGACAGCCGGGGCGGCTGTCCCCACGCGAGCGGGGTTCAGAGGGCTGAATCCGATCTAGATAGGGCTTCGTTGTGCGGTCTCCTCGGGGCGGAAGCCATAGTTGCCTCTGAGGAACTGCAGCACATACCATTTCATCGCCGCTTCGCTGGTCATGTACATATCCAATTGGCTGGTCGAGACCATCAGCCGGCCCAGAATATCGAGACTGGCTTCGGTTCGTTCCGCGGGCGCCTTCTTGAACCAGGCATTGACTAAATCGCCACGGCGGTCGGTCAGAAAGCCGTAATGAGCCAGGCAAGCCTCTATGAAACATGCTCGCAGGTTGCGTCTTTCTCGCGCCGCTCCTCCTCCGGAGAAGCGGAAGGCGATGTAGTTATTGCCCGGGACCGCGGAGACGCAGGCGTCCACTAACGTAAAATGGTAGGCCAGGCGCGAGTTGAGGTTCATGTATTCGTCGGCCACCAGCAGGTAGCTTTGTTCGCCGAGTGCGCGCATCGCGCCCGAGTACGCGGTGAGCGAGGTCGCCATCACCGATGCTAAATCACTCAGGCTGGCAGGCATTTCGCGGGTCCAGGTAACATCGGGATGAGTGACGCCGCGCCAGAACGCCTGAAAAGGACGGGAAACAATCTCCTCCGGTTTCACTTCCGCGGCCAGCGGATCTTGCAAAGCCAATCCGCCGCCCAGGTCCAGAACCTGCAGGTTGACCGGAGTCGAACTCAGCAGTTTGCGCGAGGTGTGCGGTCCGCGCTCCAACTCGCTGTCGCCCACCTCGAACATTGCCTCGATCGCCTTCTCGTGGCAGAAGCGGAGTACGTCGTGTGCGGACTTGCAGCCGGCGGGCCGAAAGTTCGCGCCCGACGGGTCGAGCAAGTGGAGCACCAGTAAGCGCTCGGCGATGGGGTCGCTGGAACCCTTCCGGTACCGCCTATTCTCGGCCGGTTCGACCATGCGCGTCTCCCAAAGCGTTCCCGCGTACACGCGCGGTTGCACCGCGTCCAGGCTGACCGGGTCGCCGTTGTGAATCTGTTCGAACGCGCCTTCCAATTGGAACACGGAGGGAATCTTGGACTCGCGGAGAAGGGAGGCCGCATGTCCCGCGAGGTTGCCCCACTCCGCCACCAGGCCGGCGATGCGGGGAAAGACGGCGACGATTTCCGGCGACGCCTTGCGCAAGAACAAGATCGAGCCGTCCGGCGTTTTGCCGAGGTCACGAGGATCGGAAACCAGGTACGCCGTCCCGGAAACGCGGCCGGGATAAACACTGCGTCCGCCGCTGAGGAGCGGCTCTTGTTTCACCCGCGATTTGCTCTTGGCGGCCTCCGCATCGCCCAACGCGAGCGCACGCGACTGCACGATCCAAAGCTGGCCCGCTTCGTCGAGGGCCCACTCGACATCTTGCGGTGCCTTGAAGTGTTCTTCGATTTGGAGACCCCAGATGGCCAGGGTCTCGAGTTCGCGGGCGGTGAGGCTCGGCGCCGCTGCTTGCTCCGGTGACAACGGGCGGCGAGTGAGCCCGCCGCCGTCCTGGGGGATGATCTCAACTTCTTTGTGGACGATGTTTCGCTCCACCACAAAACGAGGGCGCTGACGGGACATGACGAACAAGTCGGCCGCTCCATGCCCGCTGGCGATGTCCAGAGCCAGACCGCGAGTCGCCGTGATCCACAAGGCATCGCTCTCGGGATTGCCCGGGTCTCGGGTGTACATGATGCCCGAGGCGCGGGCCCGAATCACGCGCAGACAGAGCACAGGGATGGGCGTGTCGATTTCCGACAGGCCCGCCGAGAGGCGATAGAACAATGCGCGTTCACTGAAGCGCGCGGCCACGACCCGCCGGTAGGCATCGACTACCTGCTCCTGAGGAACATTGATGAGGCTGAGAAATTGTCCCGCGAAGGTGCGCTCGCCACCTTCTCCGACGGCACTGGAGCGCACCGCCAGACCCGCCGTGGGCCCGCGCGAAAACAGCGTATGCGCGCGCTCGGCAAGGGCAACTTCGATGGCCCGCGGAACTGGCAATGCCATCACCATCTCCGCCAGTCTCTTGGAGACTTCCTGGAGGGCGCTTAGATCGTTTAGGTCGAGGTTGCGGGTCGCATCCCGGATCTTCTCCCAGAGCGGAATGCCACAGAACTGGCGGTAGGCTTCGGCGGTGATCACGTAGCCGTCGGGAACCGGCAGACCAATCCGGTTCTTGACTTCCGCCAGCGCCGCAGCCTTGCCGCCGACTTCCGCTGCCGAAGCTCCATCGATCTCCCCCAGCGAGGCGGAAAAATTTGGAGCCACGAGTTCCTGCCGCACCGCGATATAGCGCTCGACTTCATCCTGTTGAGCGTGGATCGCTTCGTGAAGTTGTGGGAAGTTAATCCCGGTCAGGCGCTCCAGCGCCGCCACGGTGGCTTCGGCCTTGGAGTAGACGCCGGAGATCCTGGGACCGACGATGTCGCGCCGCGGCAGGACGAACTGCAGATCCTCCTGGATCGCAGCCATTAGCTCCAAACATTCGTTGTTCAGGGAAAGCAGGTCGCGAAAGCTCTGGTAGCGGCGCCGGATCCGGTCCTCGACCGCCTTGGCTGGCTCCGCGGGCTTCTTTTTCGACCACCAGGACATCGGGTTGGGGCCACTATAGCACGACGAACCTGTCGCGCCGGCGCGAGCTTACTTGCCGGCTTTGGTCAGATCCGTCTTGCTCACATTCATCAAACGAAGGGCTTGGCCAGGCTGCTTGTAGTAGTAGCGAATCTCGTCGCCCGACTTCCAGGTATCGCCGGGCAGCGCGAGATACTCGCCGGGCACGGAGAAGGTCAGAAGGATCTTCTTCCGCCGCGAATAGATGGTCACGGTTTTGTTCTGGCGATCGACGGCGGGAAATTTCGTCTTCGCCACTCGGGGGTCGTTTCGCGAGACGTCGTCTTGCTCATTAACCGGCAGGTAGGAAACTGTTTTCAGGGTCCCGGATGCTGGATCGAAGAAGACGACCGTCCGCTGCTTGGTGTCAAACGACAGCAGTTTCCCAGCCTCTGGAGCCGGACCGGTTTCGTTCGGGTCCACGGGGAGCTTCACCGCTACCGGCGGCAGAACATCGTACCTGGGCTGGTCGGACTTTGGGGCGGAATCCAGAATCAATGTGACCACGCCGTTTTGCCTGTCAAAAGCGATCGCTCGCCCCTGGTCCACCTTGCCAGCTACACTGCCAGAATTGGCGCATCCTGCGGCGAACCATAGAGCTGCCACGGTTGCGAGCGTGACCAGCGACTTTCTAGCAGGCTGCGGAATAACCAGCCGAAGCCGCAAAGAGTTCGCCTCAGGCGCTGAAGCGCAGTACATTTTCAACGACCTAACGGCACGACTGAAGTCGTGCCCTTCCCGAAACCTGCTCGAATAAGCGTCCGTCCGCAGACTGCTTGTGAGTGCCATTGCAAATGCTCCCTGATTACACGTGAACTAAGGGTTGTTTCCGTTGCGCGCGTTCTTCGCGAACGCCAAGGACGAACTTGGTCAGGATGTACAGCGACAAGGCGGAAACCAACCCTAGAATCAGCACCGCTGCACAGTTGTCCAGAATGTGCCGCAGGCTGGGAAGGGCCGCGGCCGCGATCTTCAGCAGGATTGACACCCCACAACCAACCACGGCAAAGCCGAAGAAAATGCGGATGCCATATCCCTTAACATATTTGGTGGCGATGGATCCGATCTGCGCTCCGATGGAGGCTCCGACCAGCATGATGAGGGCGGCCAAGAGCTCGGTTCGGCCCTTGTAGCTATAGGACGCCGTGCCATACAAACCGGAAATAACGATTTCAAACAGATCCGTTCCCACCGCAATGTGAGTGGGGCAGCCGATCAAGTAGATCAGCGCTGGCATGCGGACCAGGCCGCCACCGATGCCCAGCACTCCGGCCAGCCATCCGGTAAAGAAGCTCACGGCAATGGGAAGCCAGATCGAGCAGCGGACGCCGGCTCGCTTGAAGTGCACCACGGGAGGGATCTTGATTTTGTGCAGAGTCTTGTGCCACTCGATGCCGGTGGCGAGCGCATCCAGTTTTCTGCCGGAGGCTAGAGCTGCTCGCTCCTTCTTTCTCCTCTTGGAGATGTCGGCGAACACCAGCCAGGCAATCAGAGTCAGCAGCACCAGGTAAGCGGAGCGGACATACAAGTCGATTTGTCCGATCCTCTCCAGCCACATGATCATGCGGGCGCCCACCTCCAATCCGCCCACCGTTCCGATCACCATGGTGAGGCCGAGCTTGTAGTCCACGTTGCCGAACTTGCCGTGGCGCAAGGTGGAAACCAGAGAGGGCCCGGACATCTGGGCAATATCGGTGCCGATAGCAAACGCCATGGGAAAGCCAAGGATGTTCAGGCCGGGGGTCACCATCCACCCACCGCCCATGCCAAAGAACCCGCCGATCATGCCTACGCCGAATCCCAGGACGACTAATCCCGGCCAAAATATCAGCGCTCCCGAGACGGGCATCAGCACATGCAGCCAATCCATTTAGTACCTCCGTTGTCAGTTCGCCAACAGACCAGTTCGCCAAAGATCATTTCGCTAAAGATCAGTTCGCCAAGAATCAGTGTTCCGCCAATTCGCGAGATCTGAGATTGATGCCAAGCCGCGCCATGAACCAACCGGTCAATCGGCCCAGGATCAGGGCAGTTACCGGGAGGATGATGACGGTGATCAGCGCAAACCAGAAGTGACTTTCGTTGTAAAGGTTGGCCCATCGTGCCTGCCAGCCGGTAAACTTGCGGCTGTCGGCCACGATCACGGCCGCATCCGACGACTCCGCCGCGAGAACCTGGGCCGTCAGGAGTACCATCGCAAACCAGCTCATCAGTCTCAGCCGTAGTTTCAGCGCTTGTGTGCGCATGTCAACGTCCTCCTCGTCTAACAGCCTGTTGCAAGACTCCCGCCCAAAACCAGCGCCTAAAGGCGCATTCGTAACCCGGCACTTACGGTATGCCTGAAGGCATACCCTGATACAAACCGCCCTTGCACTAGTAACTGCCGGCCAAGGCGGCCGCATCACACCCGCACCGGTGGCATCAGCTCGTCAAGGTTGAGAGAGATCACTCCGGGTGTGGCCGAAGCCACCTGTTTGACTTCGTTGATCTGGCTCAGGGTCGAAACCTTACCCTTGATGGAAACCACACCGCTGTGGGCCAGTACTTCGAGTTCGAGGTCCGCCGTCGGGGATGCGATGGCCAAGTCGGCGCGGACGCGGCTGCCCAGGGCCAGATCGTCCATTCTCTGCTGGCATTCGGGAGTGAACTCAAACGACCTCTCAATGACCATGGAGGAGATGATGTGACAAGCTTCCTCAAGGTTGATGTACTCAAGATTGAGTACGATGTCGTAGAGCGTAGGATCTCCCCAGTCCACGCCATAGAGGAACTCGGTCCACTTGCGCCGGCCCTCGTCGACCTTTTCGATGTAAGCAATCGCGTCGTGGCGGCTGTACTTCAGCCGCTCCTGAATCATCTGAATGCGGTACTCCATGGGGGCGATGATGCGGGTGCGGAGGATGGGATGGCCGCCCTTGAGAAGCAGATGTCCGGCCAGGCCGTGATAGATCGCCTTCCCGGTGCGGACCTCTTCCGCCAGGGCCGCCTGAAACAAAGCCAGATAAAGGTACTTCTTGTGTTGGAAGCGATCCAGGAAGCTGGGCGGTTTTTCCAGGGCAGCCCGGAGTGCCTCCTGGGACACGCCATAGGCAGCGGCGCGCTCGACGATCACGTCGCGGTCGATGCATCGATAGCCAAGTCTTCGGGCTAAACATTCCGCCAGCGCCTTGCCGCCGCTGAACGAGCCACGGGAAATCGTAATCACCGACATGAGAAATCCTCCGTCCCTATAAGCGCGCGGCCCGCGCCAGGCACACTGGTACGGGCCGCTTCCGACTTTCAATTCGTCGCTCGGTTCACGCCGAATCAAGTCCCTGGCCATACACAACCGTGGCTTGGTTACAGCAACAACTAAATTGTTAACGACTGCCTGGAAGGTATCTCATCACGAAGGGAAGGAGGTAACCGCCGGCTCCCTCAGGGGCTAAAGCCCACATCGTAGTTGGCTCTGAGCGGCACGGCTTAACAGCTTGCGGAAAAATGAACCAAGGTAGTAATTTCGGGGCTTTTTGAGCCGAAAATGCCCTTGTAAGTTGTTGAATCTTGGTTCGAGAAAATGCTCGGATTACCAACTTGAGTCATTTTTCCGCAGCCTGTTAAGCCGTGCCCTGCCCAAAGCGATTGATGAGACAGCTTCTGGTTGTTAGTTCGGCTTCACCACTCCCGTGGCGGCGCCGTGGAGCTTCACTTCTACCTTTTCTTCCAGCGTGTCGTAGTACTGCTTCAGAATCGCGATGACCTCGGGCCGCGAGAACTCCGCAGGAACCGGCTTGCCTTCGCTCATCAGCTTGCGCAGCAGCGTACCGGAAAGCAGCAGCCTGGCGCCGCCCTTGTAGTTGCCGTTGTCGTCGATCACGGCTTTGCTTTCGTGCGGGCAGGTCTTCATCGAAGCCATGCTCTTGCACTCATAGCAGTAGAAGGTCCAGTCCATGCACAGCGGCTGGATGGCCATCGCGCCCAGCGGAATCTCGTTGAAGATTTTCTGCGCGTCGAACGGACCATAGTAGTCGCCCACTCCGGCATGATCGCGTCCCACGATCAGGTGCGAGCAGCCGTAGTTCTGGCGGAACAGCGCATGCAGCAGGGCTTCGCGCGGACCCGCGTAGCGCATCTCCATCGGGTAGCCACCCTGGACGACGCGTTCTTTGCGGAAATACTTGTTGACCAGCGCGTCGATCGCTTTCACGCGAACATCCGCCGGAATGTCGCCGGGCTTGAGTTTGCCGAGCAACTGATGAATATACGCTCCGTCGCAGACTTCGATCGCGGTCCACGCCAGATAGGCATGCGAATTGTGCATCGGGTTGCGGAGTTGCAGGGCCGCTACCGTGCTCCAGCCGCGCTCGGCAAAAATCTTGCGGGCGTCCGCCGGGTGCTGATAGATCCCTTTGAACTCTTCCGGAAAGAACGATTCCGAAAGCACCTTCACCGGCCCGGCCAGATTCACTCCAGCCTGCTCCATCACCTTCTCGACGCCCGGATGTTTCGGGTCGTTCGTGCGGAACACTTGTTTGCACTCGTGCGCCTTGTCGATGGTGTATTTCTCGGTCACCTTCATCGTGCCGACGAGGGAATCCGTCTCCACGTCCCAGAGCGCCACTTCCTCTCCCAGCGCAATGGTCTTGGCCAGTCCTTCTTCTGCGGAGAGCGTGATGGGGATGGGCCAGAACAGGTTCTTTTTGCTTGGCAACGTGTAGTCGTCGCAGCAGCTTTTCCAGTCGTCCTTGCCCATGAAGCCATCGAGCGGCGTAAACGCCCCGATGCCCAACATGATCAGGTCGCCGGTCTCGCGGCTGGTTAGGGGAATATGCTTCAGGTGTTGCGCTTTCTTAATCTCCTCAGTCTTGGCTTGGCCTTCCAGCAAGAGAGGTTTCAGATCAGGACTGCCGTGCGGGGGAACGAGTTTGCTCATATATCAAGACCTCCTAAATGTGAAATCGGATCAGTGCCGGGCGCTCAGGGGCAGCGAGAATCGCACGCTGCTCGCCGCCAGAGTTTCCGTGCACAGAAAATCCTGGCAGCGAGCCGAAACTCGGCCAGGGGCATCTTTTCAACTGGAACATTTTGTTCAACATTATTTCTTTTCGTCAGCCACCCCTGTCGTTCTTCCTGCTTCGTGGCTGGGAATGCCATCAGGCCTTTGCCTCTCCGGTCACGCCGGCAGCAACTGCCTCTGGACTCGGAACCACCAGAGTCTTCCTTCTTACCGCGTCGACGTAGATCGCGAGCGGCCGGTACAACAGGTGCGCCCACTTGCCAAACGGAACTTCCACCACCAGCATGGGCACCGCGATCGCCATGTGGGCCGTGTACATGTAATAGGTCGGCATCGCCAGGTTCGACATACGGAGCACGTGCACCATGATGCCGGTGATGGCGGTGAGCAACAGCAAAATCGGGAACAACCAGTCGGAGAGGTGGCTGAAGCGGTGCATCTCGCTCTGCTTCGTGATCCGGTCCAGAAGAATCCAGGACGTGGTCACCACCAGAACGGCCGTGGAGTAATAACCCAGAATGCTGGTCCAGCGAAAACTGTTGTCCGCCACCTGGAACCACGGCAGGAACAGCACGATCAGGGTGAAGATGGTTCCATAGCCGCTGACCAGAAAAAGATGGCGGATCCAGTTCTTGGTCGCGTCGGGGTCCTTGCAATTCCTCCAGCGCGCCTGGGTGAGCGCCTGGACAATCAGGCCGGGGAGCTCGGCGAAATAGGTGCCGATGGGAATCCCTTTTCCCTGCGTCAAGGCAAAGAACATGCGGGCCGCGTTGGTGAGCAGGAAGAAGCTCAGGATCGCAGCCATGATGGCGTCACCATGGTGGACCGTCATGACCGGCGCGAATTTGTCGAGCATCACCACGGAGCGCGCTTCCGGGCCCGAGTGCCGGAGCAGACCGAAGCCAAAGCTCTGGGGCACGGTGAACAGGGTCACGACCAACGCCGCCACCATCAGCAGGACGCCGATTTCCATCCAGGCTGAGCGGTACATGAGGCGGGCGAGGCCCGTCCAGTCGTACTGCGCGGTCAGATACCGGCGCATGGCCATCATGCTCTCGCCGGGATTGGCCTTCCGCGGGCACATCTTCGAGCACTCACCGCAATAGAAACACAGCCACGGTCCCGGGTCGCCCATCAGTTGATCTTTCAGGCCCCATTGCGCGAGCAGCATCTGCCGCCGGGGAAAGTCGCCATTCTCGCCTGAAAGCGTGCAGACCGAAGCACAGGTGGCACACTGATAACACTTCTTGAAGTCGCCACCGCACTCGGTCACTTCTTGAATCAACTTCGGGTCGGGTTGGACGGTTACCGCGGTTGTCGCTGGTCGTTCGGTTGTCATCGTAGTGGACATCGTTAAAATCCCTTGTACGGATTCGGCCCGAGTTCGCGGATGCGCGCCGCGAAGGCATCGATCTCCTGGGTCACTTGCTCATGCCCGTCGATCGCCAACTGCACGAGTTTGATCCGGTCCGACTCCAGTTGCAGGCGGTTGAGCGTGTCTTTCACATTGACCAGGCGCCGGTCGGCCAGTTCACTGCCGCGCAGGAAGTGGCATTGATAGTCTTCGCCGAACTTGCACCCCATCAGCATGACGCCGTCGATGCCGCGGGAAAGCGCATCGGCGATCCAGACGATGTTCATCGATCCCAGGCAGCGCAACGGAATGATGCGGACGCTGGCGTCATAGTTGGCGTGGCGCATGCCCGCCATATCGATCGCGGGATAAGCGTCGTTTTCGCAGGCGAAGATGACAATGCGCGGTTTGTCTTCGGTTTCATCCGGCACCTCGATCGCCTTCAACATGCTGGCGATCATGTCGACCGAATAGTTCTTGAACGAAATGATGCGCTCGGGACAGGCGCCCATGCAGATGCCGCAACGCCGGCAGCGATACTGGTTGAACTGCGGCGTGCCCTTCGCGTCTTCGTCGATCGAGCCGAAGGGGCACTCCTCGGTGCACCGTTTGCACGAGGTGCAGCGCTGCAGGAAGAAGCTGGGGAAGGAAAGATCGCCGGCGCGCGGGTGGACAGCTTGTCCGCGGGTAGCCAGTTCGATGCTCTGGATCGCCTTCATCACGGCGCCGCAGGCATCTTCTTCCGCCAGCGCCGAATCCATCGGCGCGCGCACCGCGCCCGCCGCGTAGATTCCCGTCCGCAAGGTCTCGTAGGGGAAGCAGATGAAATTCGAATCGGAAAAACCGTCGCGCAGCACGGGCAAGTCGGGGCCCTGGCGGTAGGTGAGGTTCAGGATTTCCGTTCCCTCGTGATGCTTGTACTGCTCGACTATCTTCTCCGCCGCCTGGCGCTGCTCGTCGCTCTCGTTGCGCAGCACCTTGAGGCCGGCATCGTGCAGCGTGCGGATGGCCAGGCCGTCGGCCGAGTTCGGCACCATTCCCGTCGCCAACACCACCAGATCGACCGGGATGCGCATGGGCGAGCCCAGCAGATTGTTGTCGACGTTCACCACCACCCGGTCGTTGTCGCCTTTTCGACGCCGGTTACCGTGCCCTTCATGAAGAAGTTCAGCGGCTGTTCCTGCACCTTCTGGTAATACTTTTCGTATTGGCCAGGCGTGACGATGTCTTTGTAGATGACAAAGACCTGGGCATCGGAATTCTGCTCGCGGATGTATTCGGTCTGCTTGAGCGTGTTCATGCAGCAGGTGGAAGAGCAGTAGGGGAGGTGGCCGGGTTCGTTGTCGCGCGATCCGGCGCACTGCACGAACAGGACGCTTTCCACCGGCTGGCCGGTCGAAGGCCGGATGATCGGGCCGGCCGCTGCCATTTCTTCAAACTCCAGGTTGGTGATGACGTCGGGCAATCCGTAACCGAGCGCGGTCAGCTGGGTGGCATCGTAAGGCTTCCAGCCGGTAGCCATGACGATTGCACCCACGCGATGAACGAAGGGGTCGCTCCCGTTTTGCAACGTGACGTCGAACATGCCCGGCTGTCCGTCGGTCTTCACGATCTTCGTGGAACAATGCACCTTGATACGGGGATGCGAAGTCACGGCTTGGATTCGCTCGGACACGCCATCCATGCGCGCTTCGGTATAAGGAGCGCCGCGGGGAATGTCTTTCTTCATGGCGGCAGCGAAACCGCCAAGCTGCGCCTGCTTTTCGACTAGAACCACATCAAAGCCGGCGGTGGCCGCTTCGAGAGCGGCGCTCAGGCCGGTGACGCCGCCGCCGACCACCAGAAGTGCACGGGAGATCTCGCCGGGGACAGTCTCAAGCGGCTCCATCTTTTGCGCCTGCACGATCCCCATGCGCAAGCTGTCTTCGGCGAGCATCTGAGTATCTTCGTCTTTCGGCTTGTGGCACCAGGCAACCTGCTCACGCAGATTCACGCGATCTAGCACCATCTGCGTATCGAATTTGGGATCGAACGAGAATTCAGAGGTCTTGACGCGCGGAGAACAGGCCGCGACGACGACGGCATTCACTGTGCCTTCGGTGAGGTCTTTGCGGATCAGCGCCTGTCCCTCTTCGCCGCACAGAAACGGATGGGTGCGGCACACCGGGGCTTTGTACTCGCTCCCGGCAACTTTTTCGAGCTTGGCCACGTCAACCGATTCGCCGATCGAGCAGCCGCTGCAGATGTAAACGCCCAATCGCTTATCCATGCTGTTCTACTCCCAGATGCTCGGCTCCGACGGTGATCTGCAGGGCTTTCAGCGCCGCCCCGGTGGCGTCGCGGATGGTCCCCGAGACCTCCGCTGGCCGCTTGACGCAGCCGGTACCGTATACGCCGGTGTTCACGTTGTTGATAAAACCGAATTCGTCGAGATCGAATCCCGTGGGCAGGCCGGCGGTTTGCGGCACCATGCCCGTCGCCAGAACCACGAGGTCGTAGTTTCGCTTGATCTTGGTTCCGTGCAGAACGTCCTCGGCCGTGACCAACAAATCCTTGGTTGCAGGGTCTTCTTCCACTTTGCCGACCTTGCCTTTGATGAGTTCGATCTTGTTTTCCGCGGTTACCTTGGAATAAAAATTCTGCAAGTTCCCCGGGGTGCGCAAATCGATATAGAAGATTGTGATCTCCGCTTCCGGATAGAGCTTTCGGATGTAGGTCGCGTGCTTCAGAGAAGCCGAGCAACAGACCGCGGAACAGTACGGAAGATGGTTCTGGTCGCGCGATCCGGCGCACTGCACGAAGGCCACCGAGCGCGGCTCTTTTCCGTCCGAGGGACGCACGATCTTGCCGCTGGTCGGCCCGTTGGCGGCGGCGAAGCGCTCGACCATCACATTGGTGACGACGTTCGAGCACCTGCCGAAGCGCGGATTCTCAATCTTGGCGGCGTCGTACGGAGCCCAGCCGGTGGCGACGACGACGGATGCGACTCGCAGCGTCTTCTTTTCCGCCTTCTGCGTCAGATCAATGGCGCGGTAGGAGCAGACGTCGACACAGGCATGACAGCCGTCCGGGCAGGCGCTGCGTTCGACCACATATTTCGCCGGAAACGCCATGGCGTGCGGCAGGTGGATGGCCTTGCTCTCCGAAAGGTTGTAGTTGAAGTCGTCGACGACATCTGCAGGGCAGACCTTGGCGCATTCATCGCAGAGCGTGCAAGCGTCGGTCACGTAGCGCGGCGCGAGGTTGATCACGGCTTCGTAATCACCCGGGTCTCCACTCAGGCTTTCGAGTTCTGCTTGCGTCAAGATGGTGACCTGGCGGTTGTTCTTGAGGCGTTTCAGATTGATTTCCACGCCGCACGCCGGGGGGCAGAGCTTGGGAAAATATTGGTGGAAGCGCGCCACGCGGCCTCCCAGGTAAGCCGATTTCTCGACTAGGACGACCTCGCATCCAGCTTCGGCCGCCTCGATGGCCGCAGTCATTCCGGCAATGCCTCCGCCGATCACGAGGATCAATCCGCCGTTCCCGTTCCCGCCGTTCTTTTTGTTTGATCCGTTGGTTGCCATAATCCGCTAGAGCCCAGCCTCAGCCGGCACCGCGATTTCGGTTACGGGCACGCATCGCGGCCTGGCGGTCTTGGTCAACTTCATCCTCTTCTTCTCCCCGAACAAGCTGAACGCCAGCCAATCCATGGCGAATTCGAGGAGTTCCACATCGTCGGTGCGCAGGGCCTCGACGCGCGCTTCGTCCACTTGGAACAGTTCGAGGAAACGGGTGTCGAAAACAAAGCTGCGAAAGCGATCGAGATCGTAGGCGGCCATGTAGAACATGGCGAGTTTCTCCGGGTGAGCAACTCCGGATTATCCCAGCCGGGATGGCCCATGAGCTGACGGAACGAGACCTGGTTCAAGTCGAAGGGCTCAATGTTCTGATCGGCGATCCACTCCCGCACTGTGCAGCCGGTGCCCTCGCCGTGTCCATGGCAGAGGTCTTCCTTCAACAGAAAGTAAAATCTTTGCGCGGCTTGCTCGGGATTCTTCGGTTCGGCCATGCCCAGCGGGTACATGCGGCAGGCCCAGGGCCGGTGCGAATACACGGCGCATCCCTTGTCGCTGACGAACGGACAGATCTGGCTGTCGTCACTCATCTTGAGGAAGACGGCGGGAATTTTCTTTTCCTTCGACTGCATGGCAAACGTGTATTGATCGAGGAACTCCGAGGAGTTGATTCCGAGACCGCGCTTGAGCTGCGACACGTCGTACGGCGTCAGCAGGATGGAAACGCCCTGGCAGCACTTGGTGAAGCAGTCCATGTGTTTGCCGCACTGGAAGGTGAAGCGGTCGTCCAGTCCCAAGCGCGGAGTACTCTCGACGATCGCTTTTTCGGTGGATTCGTTGTCAGGCATGATGCGCTTCCTTATCTTGATCCTGATCTTGAGCTTGATTTGGATCCTGGATGATGCCGCTGCGCAGCGCCTTTTTCGACCAGACCGGCAGCGGACCGTTTTCACCGGTTTCGGGCTCGAGGCGGAAACGATACGAAGCGTTGACGTTGAACTGGCTTTGCATCCAGGTCCAGCCCCGCACGAAGTAGGGGCAGTCGTCGTTGAAGCAGACAAACTGGTACTCGCCGCTCCAGGAACCCAGTTGCGGGTTTTCCCACCGCGCCATCCATTCCTGGCAGTGTGGGCACCGGACTTCCGAAATTTCCGATATTTCCGACATAGCGCACTCTTGCGTCAACGAAGGAGGTTCCGGCCTAGGCCGGAACCTCTCCGTTGGTTAGACCTTGGTAAGGTCCGGGGCCTTCGCTACGATCTCGGGGCGGCCACCTTCGGCAGCCCACTGCTCCAGCATCGCGTGGTGACCGACTTGGGACGCTCGATGGCGTAGCCGAGACCGCGGTCCCAGGTGATGTTGGCCATGCAGCCAAGGGCGCGACCGACGCCAAACAGAACGGTGTAGAAGTCCCATTCGCGGAGGCCGTAGTACCACTGGATGACGCCGGACTGTGCATCGACGTTGGGCCAGGGATTCTTGGCCTTGCCCTGCTCGGTCAGAACACCGGGAGCCACTTCAAAGATCATGGAAACGACTTTGAAGAGCGGATCGTCCTTGAGGCCCGGAGTGGCGAGACAGAACTCGCGCTGCGACATGTAGCGGGGGTCGGTCTTGCGCAGAACGGCGTGACCGTAGCCCGGAATCACCTGACCGGCATTGAGGGTATCCCACAAAGCCGCGGTGATCAGTTCCTTGGTCGGCTCCGTACGCCGTTGCAGTATTTCTCCTGGAATTTCAGGGTCCAGTCCAGAACCTCCTGGTTGGCCAGGCCGTGCAGCGGGCCAGCCAGACCGTTGAGGCCGGCGGAGTAGGCATAGTAGGGATCGGACAGGGCCGAGTGCACCAGGTGGGTGGTGTGGGCGGAGACGTTGCCGGACTCGTGGTCGGAGTGCAGGATGAAGTACATGCGGGCAACATCCTTGTACTCTTCGCACTGGCCGATCATGTGGGCGAAGTTTGCGCCCATGTCCAGGTTCGGGATCGCTCGCAACCTGAACGTCGTTGCGATATTTCAGGTTGTAGATGAAAGCGGCGATGATGGGGATACGGGCAACGAGATCGAAGGCGTCTTCATAGACATATTCCCATGCGATCTTCTTGTTGAACTTACCCGAGCTGTAGAAAGCCGCGAACTTGGAGTCCTTCTGCATGGCACAGGATGGCGGTGGAGAGCATCACCATCGGGTGGCTGTCACGCGGCATGGCGCGGAGGACATCCCAGACGTAGGAAGGAACATTCTGGCGAACCTTCCATTCGGCGACGAACTTCGTCGACCTGTGCCTGGGTCGGCACGTCGCCGGTGAGCAGGAAGTGCCAGAAAGATTCGACGGTGGGATACTGGGAACCCTTGAGCCTTGGGCAGCGCCGCGAAGGTCTCCGGGATGGTCTTGCCGCGGAAGCGGATACCTTCCTGGGGATCGAGGTAGGAGATGTCGGTAACCAGGGAGGGAATGTCACGGGCACCGCCGATGGCCTGGTCGATGGTCACCTGGTCGATGACGACCCCGCCGAAATCCTTGACGAGTGTTGGATGCGAGGACGGAACTCCTCTATCTTCTGGTTAAGTATTTCCTTCAGTGCCATGTGCTGAACTCCTTTCCTCTTAGTCGAAGTTTCCGTATCCTGCAATTCCAAGACCAAGAACAAAATTTGTGGGAGAGGTTCCGGGCGAAGCCGGAACCTCTCCGCACGCTAGCGAGCCGGAACCACTAGTCGGCCGCCGCTTTTTGCGGTTGCGGGAAGACATGGAGAATGGGCCGCTTGATCATTTCCCATTGTCCGGTCTTGGCATCACACCGGCAGTTGGCGAAGACGTGCCACTTCTCCTCGTTCAGCGTCGGCGTGTCGGACCGCATGTAGTAGCCGGGCCACCGTGTTTCTTCACGGAACAGCACGGTGCGCACGTGGGCTTCGGCTTGCCACATCCGATGGACGTTCTCCCAGCAGCGCATCAGTTCGTGAAGATTCGAAGCCGCCAGTTTGGCGGAGTCTTCCTGGAGGAAGGCCAGGAGTTCCTGGGCCCGCTCGAGGGAAGGCTTGTTGGTGGTGAATTGCGCGGTCACGCCGCCAGCGTACTCGTCCATAATCTTCTGCAGGCGGAACATGAACATGCGCGGCTTGATGTACTCGGGGTTCAGGTCCGCATCGGTCGAGGCGCTCTGGTTTTTCTCGAACGTCTCCATCGGCTTGAGGATCTCTGCCGTCAGAGCATCCACCTTCGCCTGGTCCAGCTTGGGCGCGGTGTTGTTTTCCACGATGAACTTCACCGCGGCTTTGGCGGCAATGCGGCCTTCGGCATGGGACCCGGACGAGAACTTGTGGCTGGAAGCGCCAGAAGCATCGCCCGCGCAGAACAGGCCTTTGACCGTGGACATATTGGCGTAGCCCCAGAAGTACTGGCTCTTGGTTTCGCTGGTTTGCAAGTCTTCCGGACCGCTGACCCATGCTCCCGAAGCCCCCGAGTGCGAACCGATAAAGTAGGGCTCGGCGGCTGCGATCTCAGAGCTTCTCTTTTCTGGTTCCACGTTGGTGGCAGCCCAGAGCAGAGCCTGCGAGATGGTCATGTCGAGGAAGTCTTCCCACGCCTCCGACTCCAATTCCTTCATCTTCTTGGCATAGGCTTTGGGGTCGTCCTTGTAGGCGTCGGAGATCTTTTTGAGGGCCTCTTCAGTCCTCATGTAGATCGGGCCCTTGCCATCGAGCACGTCGAGCATACCCAGGTAGTTCCGCAGGTTCGCGGGGATGGGTTTGACTCGGCCGTAGGGGCCCCACTTTTCCAGTTCCGACTTGCGTTCCACCATGTACTCTCCGCCCATGGCGTTGGTGGCCCGAGACTTGAACAGCAGGAACCAGGCGCCGACGGGACCGTACGCGTCCTTGAAGCGCACTGGAATGAAGCGGACTTCCTGGCACGTCATCTCCGCCCCAGCCTTCAGGGTGAAGTACGCGGAGGAGCCCGAGTTCCACGGTGGATACCAGGCGCGTCCCATGCCTTCGCCCGAGCTCCGGGGCTTGAAGACGTGGACGGCGCCGCCCATGGCGGCTAGCGTTGCTTTGGATTTGAAGATGTAGACCTTGTTCTCGCGCACCGAGAAGCCGATGGCGCCGGCGCAACGATCTCCATCCATCAGCGGCCCAACGATGAACACGCGCTCGAAGATTTGTCCCACGCCAGTTTGCAGCAGGGCGTTCTTCGCCGCTTCGGCCACGACCACCTTGTAGGACTCGCCGTTGATCATGAGCTGCCAGCGGCCTTCGTGCACGTACTTGCCGGCTTCATCTTTCCAAATCGGCAGGCCCCATTTTTCGAACAGATGCACGCTGGAGTCGACGTGACGGGCGATGTCGGCCACCAAGTCTTCGCGCGTCACACCCATCAGGTCGTTGCGCACATAGTCGACATAGTTTTGCACGGAGTTGGCCCCGTCGCGGAGACCGACGTACTGGTTGATAGCGGAAAGGCCCATAGCCACGGCCCCAGAACGATCGATGGCGGCCTTATCGACCAAGGTCACCTTCAGACCGTTTTTCTTGGCCCAGTGAGCAGCTTCCACGGCGGCGCCACATGCCGCCATGCCGCCACCGAGAATTAAGAGGTCAGTTTCTACAACGACCGTCTCAAATTTAGGCATGTCTATTTACCTCCCGTCAGTGAGAACACCGCAGGCAGTCCCAGCGCAGCCGGCTCGGCACAGAGCGCGGTGCTCTTGAGATCGCCATGGTCAGCGAAACCGCCGTTGGGCACGGCCGCGCCTTCGGCTGTGGTGCGGATGGGGAACTTGAAGCGCTTCAGCGTTCCATTCCTGAACTTGACCGTCCACATAATCGAGTCGGTCGAGCGCAGTGGGGTGGCCGAGGCGCCGAGGGGGACAAAATCGGCGTAACCACGAACCTGAATTGCCTGGGTGGGGCAAATCTTGACGCAGCTGTAGCACTCCCAGCACATGGAAGGATCTTGGTTGTAGGCCTTCATTGTGTTTTTGTTGAGGACCATCAGGTCGTTGGGGCAAATGTACTGGCACGCTGTTTTGTCCAGAGCTTTGCACCCATCGCATTTTTCAGGAACTACATAGCTTGGCACTAGTCACCTCCGGCTGGTCGCTGTTTCGACGAGCCCGATAGAAATATGGATAAAGAATCGATCGTCGTGCCCAACCTGGTAGGAACATTGGGCACCGCAGCGGGCCTTTGTGGAAGACCCCGGCGGACCGTCATAAGATAAGAGAGGATGCTCATAAGCGAATTCGAACCGGCCGCGACTTGAGACGTTAACGAAAAAATGGCGGCCTTGACAATTGATCGGAAGCTTACGGAGGCGATCTCACAGGAAGAGCCACTTCGATTTTCCTTGCGGGTTCCGACGACGCTACCCGCCGGACCGAGCCGTCAGAGCCTTCCTGCGCGGTGCTGCCGCCGGTGAGGCGTTGACGTTCTCTCAGACTTGTCGAGAGCGGAAAACTGCAGATCACGTTCCCTCGCTGCCAATAACACTGAGTCACTTGGTGCAAGAACTGTGCTCACCATATCCGGTTCATAGTCCGTCCACCGTGACCCGCGTCACCGCACTGCGTGAGATTGCGCGAACTTCATGGAAGTAACTCTCCTTTATGCCTTAATGCCATATTTATAAGTATGTCAGTCGACTTAGTGATTACGACTGAGTTCCGATTGGACGCATCGACGTGATGGCTGTCACATCGCAGCGCCAACGCTGCTGGTATGTTGATTTCGTCGAAAGCAGCGAGCACCTTCGCTCGCAACTATTGAAGTCTCGGGGGGCGCATGACGCTTAGCGTATACATCGCGATTTATGCTGGCCTATTGATCTTTCTTATTGGCTGTGTCCGCCGCATCTTGCAGTATGCAAGAACACCCGTACACCTGCGCTGGGAGCTATACCCGGTCCCGCACGAAGCGCCCGAGCGGGTGGAGCATGGAGGGTCCTACTTCGAAACGGGCGACTGGTGGACCAAGCCGCAGCACTCCAACCATATCGGCGAGCTGCGCGTCATGATTCCCGAAATGTTGTTCCTGAAGGGACTTTGGGAGTTCAACCGGCGCCTCTGGGTTCCGTCCTTCCTGTTTCACTTCGGCCTATCTCTGATCGGCTCGATCGTGCTGGTGGGCTTAGGCGCGGGACTTCCGCTGCTGGCGCCCAGTCTGGCCACGAGCACCTTCTGGGTCATTCTGGCGCACGCGTATCACGTCATGGCGTATGCGGGCGCGACGATCTCGGTGCTGGGCGCGCTCCTTCTGTTCTTGCGCCGCGCCACCGATCCGGCTCTGAAGAACTACACCAAGCCCGCCGACTTCTTCAACCTGGTCTTCTTTATTATTGCCTTCGGCCTGGTGGCCGCCGGATACTTCCTGCGCTCGCCGGGAAGCGCGGGCGTGGGCGAGGTGGCGCGCGGGCTGTTGCGCTTCGATCGCACGCTGCAGGTGAACGGAGTGTTCGGCGTGGGATTGGTCCTATCGTCGGCTCTGGCCGCCTATATTCCGTTTACGCACATGGCGCACTTCATCGCTAAATACTTCACCTATCACGCCGTGCGCTGGGACGACCGACCGAATGTTCGCGGCGGCAGTATCGAGTCCGCGGTGGCCGATACTTGAGCTACCGGCCGACCTGGTCGGCGGCGCACGTGGGCGCCGACGGCAAGAAGAACTGGCTTGACGTTGCAACGACCAATCCCGCGCAGGAGGTGCGCAAGTGAACGAGCACATCGATCTTCGCGACATGTCGCACCAAACGCGATCCGCTGACTCATCTCGAAAATACCGACCTGATGCCGCTGCCGGCGCCCCTGGACAGCCCCGAGAAAGACCATGCCTGGGACGCTCTTTCGCAACAAGCAAAAGACAAATACGAGTGCGGCCTGGACGACACCTGCGCGCTGAATCTGCCGCAGCCCAAAACGCCGGAAGAAGAGAAACAGCTGGTTGGCAAATTCCTGTCCGGCCTCGAGAAGCTCTTCACCAAGGAGAACAACTGGACCTTTCTGCAGCCGCTGCTGCTCACCATGGAGCACTGCACCGGCTGCCAGACGTGCTCGGAAGCGTGCCATATTTTCGAGGCCAGCGGACGCAACGAACTCTACCGTCCGACGTATCGTTCCGAGATCCTGCGCCGTCTCTATTTCAAATTCGTCAAAGGCGGCGGCTTGGTCTCGGCCTGGCAGCACGGCGACATCGACCTGAACTGGCCGCTGGTGGCCCGTCTCGCCGAATTGTCCTATCGCTGCAACCTGTGCCGGCGCTGCGCCCAGACCTGCCCGATCGGTTGCGACAATGGCCTGGTGGCGCACGATCTGCGCAAACTGTTCAGCATGGAGATGGGCATCAACGCCAAGGAGTGTCACGACAACGGCTCGATGCTGCAGCTCAAGGTGGGCTCCTCCACCGGCATGAACGCCGCCGTGGTCAAGGACAACATCGCCTTCATCGACGAGGACATCGTCGGAGAAGACCGGCATCGAAGTGCACACGCCCTGGGACGTGGAAGGCGCCGACGTTCTGCTCATCCACAACGCCGGCGAAATCATGGCGTGGCCGGAGAACCCCGGCGCCTTCGCCCTGATTCTGAATCAGGCCGGCATCAGCTGGACGCTGTCGTCGGAGTTGGCCGGGTACGACTCGATCAACTACGGGCTGTGGTACGACGATGCGCAATTCGCGCGCGTCGCCATCAAACACGCCCAGGCCGCGCAAAAGCTTAAGGTCAAGAAGATTGTCCTGGGAGAATGCGGGCACGCGCACAAGGCGCTCTGCGTGATTGCCGATCGCATCCTCGGGGGCGATCTCAACATCCCGCGTGAAAGTTCTCTGACCCTGCTGCGCGACATCGTCAAGAGCGGCAAGATCAAGTTCGATCCCTCGCGCAACGACTTTCCCGTCACCCTGCACGATCCCTGCAACCTGGTGCGTCTGATGGGCGTGGTCGAGCCGCAGCGCGAAATCGTGCGCGAGCTCTGCCCGCAATTCCGCGAAATGGAGCCGCACGGCGTCGACAATTACTGCTGCGGCGGCGGCAGCGGTTTCGCCATCATGAGCGGCAACAATTTTCCCGACTGGCGCTTCCATGTTTCCGGACGCAAGAAGATGGAGCAGGTTTTAAACGCGTTCTCGGATTGTCTGGCGCCGGAGACTCCCAAGTACTTGTGCGCGCCTTGCAGCAATTGCAAGGGCCAGTTCCGCGACATGCTGGCCTACTACGACTTGTGGGACAGCAATCGCATTCTATACGGGGGCCTGGTTGAGCTGATGGTGAACGCGATGGTCGACGTTAAGCCGGGATTCATCGAGTGGGAGTGGCACTAGACTCTGCGGATTCCAACCACCGGCCGGCGCTACCGCCGGCCTTTTGTCTTTGACTGCCCGGTTTTTGCCGGCCCACGCTGCTCGACGAAACGTTCGAACGAATCGCTGACTGGCGATCTGATCCGATAGTCTTCGGCGCTCGGCGGCAGGCAAGTTCCGGCGGCGCAGTTTCTGGCGCATCTCACCCACTTGCTCGACCCAAGCGCCATACTCCGGTCCGAATTGGCGTTCCAGTTCAATCCGCAGACGGCGTGCAAGAGCCGGGCTGCGCCCGCTCGGTTGAAATGGCGATTTGCAGGGGTCCGCGGCGCACGACGGCGGGATAAAAGAAATCGCAGCGCTCGGGGTCGTCGACCACATTGCAGAGGACGCCACGCTCGGCGCACGCCCGGAATACCGCCTCATTGGTCGCGTTGGAGTTGGTGGCCGCGACCACCAGGAACGCGTGTTCCACGTCCGCAGCGCGCGAAGCGGCGGCGGCGCCAGATCAATTTACCGGCGCGGGCTTGCGACTGAATCCAGGCGATCCGCCCGCGGACTGATCACCACCACTTGCGCGCCGCTGGCCAAAAGACCGGCCGCCTTCGCCGCGGCAATTTTGCCCGCGCCGACCACTACGCACTTCTTCGCTTTCAGCTTCAGCAGAATCGGGAACAAGGACACGTCAGCGCGCTTCATGCTGTAGTAGATAGTAGCGCAAACACCCTCGGCAAAGCGCGCAACGACCGACGGCAGCCAGCTGCGTACTTGGTCCGAGAGGGGCGCTGCTTCGCCTCCTCGCGTTATCACATAGTCACCGCGAAGCCCCGATGTTCATTGGGTGCGCGATGTGCTGTTCTCATCGGCGAGCTCTTAAACGTTCTACCGCGCCCTCCTCAAAGTAACTCCAGCGCCTGCGGTATCTAACTTAACTAACATACTAGGTTATGTCGATATAGAGTTGTAATAAAACGGGATCGCGCGTTCGCGAAGTATCAAACTCACGTCAAAGAGTGACGTGGGTCACTGTAATCCGCCCTACCGCCAAGGCATAGTCAATTCGGCAGCAATCATAGGCAAATGTGGTGTCCGGTCTGTGAAAAACTCTGAGGTTTTCAAGAACCACTGTCGAAAAGGTTTAAACCCAAGGAGACAAGTTTATGGCGGATGGTAGCAACGGTAAGCCCAAAACGGAACTGCTGGACCAGTTGGAAAAGGGGCCCTGGCCCAGTTTCGTCAAAGAAATCAAGTCAGCCTGCGAGACCAGCGATGCGCCCAAGGATCTGCTGGGTCAGCTGGAACTCTCATACAAAGAGAAAAAGGGCCACTGGAAACATGGCGGACTGGTGGGCGTGCTGGGGTACGGTGGTGGCGTCATTGGCCGCTACAGCGACGTCCCCGAGCAGTTCCCGAAAGTCGCCCACTTCCACACCATGCGCGTGAACCATCCCGCCGGCTGGTTCTACACCAGCGATGCGCTGCGCACGATCTGCGATATCTGGGAACGGCACGGATCCGGCCTGACCAATATGCACGGCTCGACCGGCGACATGATTCTGCTGGGCACCACCACCGACCAGCTCGAGCCCACCTTCCAGGAACTCACCCACGCCGGTTTCGACCTCGGCGGGTCCGGTTCCGACCTGCGCACCCCGTCCTGCTGTGTTGGCCAGGCGCGCTGCGAGTGGGCCTGCTTCGACACCATGAAGCTCTGCTACGACCTGACCATGACCTACCAGGACGAACTGCATCGTCCCGCGTTTGCCTACAAGTTCAAGATCAAGATGCGCAGCCTGCCCCAATGACTGCGTCGCTTCCATCGCGCGCGCCGACTGTTCCGTCATCGGCACCTGGAAAGACGACATTCAGGTGGACGAGGGCGAAGTCGCCAAGTATGCCGCCGGCGGTCTCGACATCCAGAAAGAGGTTTGCAGCCTCTGCCCCAGCAAGTGCATGGACTGGGACGGCAAGAAGCTGGCCATTGAGAATCACGATTGCGTGCGCTGCATGCACTGCATCAACGTGATGCCCAAGGCGCTGCGGCCGGGCAAAGAGCGCGGCGCGGTGGTTCTGATCGGCGCCAAGGCTCCCATCATGCAAGGCGCTCTGCTCTCCTCGGTCCTGATCCCGTTCGTCCCCGCCGACGAAATCGAGGAAACGCTGAAGGAACTCTTCCCCCGCATCTGGGAATTCTGGGACGAGTACGGCAGAAACCGCGAGCGCGTCGGAGAACTCATCCAGCGCGTTGGCATGTCCGCTTTCCTCGAAGGCATCGGTCTGGATCCCGCTCCAGAAATGGTGTCGGCGCCCAGAGACAACCCATATATCTATTTCCAGAACGTAGAAGGGGGTGACAAATGACCACGACCGCCCAACCCAGACTCACCGACATCGGCCCGCCGCGTTACGACAAGTTTCTGTCTCCGCTGGTCAAGAAGAACTACGGCAAGTGGAAATATCACGAGAATGTGGCGCCTGGCGTTCTCTGCCACGTGGCGGAGTCCGGCGACCGTCTGTACACGGTTCGCGCCGCCTCGCCGCGACTGACCAGCATTCAGACGTTGCGCCTTTTCGCCTCTCTGGCGGACAAGTACTGCGGCGGCTACCTCCGCTTCACCAGCCGGAACAATATTGAGTTCCTGCTCGAGGACAAAACGAAGATCGAGCCCTTGAAAAAGGAACTGGCCGCGAACGGGTTCCCGGTCGGGGGCACCAACAACGCGATCAGCAACATCGTGCACACCCAGGGCTGGGTGCATTGTCACTCGGCGGCCACCGATGCCTCGGGCATCGTGAAGTGCGTCATGGACGCGCTCTGCGACCGCTTTACGCACGAAGACCTGCCCGCGAAGCTGCGCATCGCTCTCGCGTGCTGCCTCAACATGTGCGGCGCCGTGCATTGCTCCGACATCGCTATCCTCGGCGTCCATCGTCTGCCGCCGAAGATTAACCATGTCAGCCTTCCCAAAGTGTGCGAGGTCCCGACGCTGATTTCGTCTTGTCCTACGGGCGCCATTCGTCCGGCGACTGTCGAGGGCAAGAGTTCGGTCGAGGTAATCGCCGAACAGTGCATGTACTGCGGCAACTGCTATACCGTCTGCCCAGCCATGCCCCTGGCCGATCCCGAGAACGACGGGTTGTCGATCTGGGTTGGCGGCAAGGTCAGCAACGCCCGCAGCACGCCGAAGTTCTCCAAGCTGGCGATTCCTTTCTTGCCCAACAATCCGCCGCGCTGGCCCGAAGTGGTGAACGCGGTGACCAACATTGTGGACGTCTATGCCAAGCACGCCCGCAAACACGAGCGTCTGGGAGAGTGGATCGAGCGCGTCGGCTGGCCCCGTTTCTTTGAGCTGACCGGCATCGAGTTCACTCGCTATCACATTGACGACTTCAAACACGCCGGCTTGACCTTTGCCCGGTCGGCGCACATCCGTTACTGAAGCGCGGGAGCGCGGAGAAGGAATCGAGCATGGCTACCAAGGTCACCAAGGCCGCCGAGAACGAGGCGGAACTAAAAGCCACGTTGCGGCGCTGGCAGGAAATCGAAGACGAAAGCGTTGCTCAGACGTCGGCCATCATGGCCAAGACGCACAACCCGCTTGTCAAGCTGGTCATGGAGGTCATTCGCCAGGACTCGGCCATGCACAAGCGGGTGCAGCAGGTCATTCTGGACAGCCTGGAAAAACAGGCTTTCAGTCTGACCCCGGAGGAGTTGGGCGACGTCTGGGATCTGATCGAAAAACACATAGCTGCGGAAAAAGAAACCATCGAGCTGGCCGAGAAGGCGCGGAAAAACAGCCGCATGTTCGTGCATCGTTATCTCCTGAGCTACCTCAATGAGGACGAGCAGAAGCACGATCACCTTCTGGAGCGGCTTGAGGATTTCAAACGCAACCTTTACCCGTACGCATGAGCATGAGGATGGGCGATGGCTCTTTTTAAGACAGTCAAGAAACCGGTCATCAAATCGGGCACGGGCAGCAGCGAAATCAGTCCGCTGCGCCCGCGCTACACCCCGAAAGCCGCCCCGTGCGCCGGTCATTGCCCGAACGGCAACGAGATTCGCGAACTGCTGATCACCATCGCGCAGGCTGAGGCCTACGGCCGCACCAACGAACAGGCATTCGAACTGGTCTGGCAGCGAATCGCCGAACGCAACCCCTTCCCTGCCGTCTGCGGACGCGTCTGTCCCCACCCTTGTGAAGACGCGTGCAACCGCAACGCGAAAGACGGCGGAGTCGCCATCAACGCGGTCGAGCGCTTCATTGGCGACTTCGGCATCAACAAGAACCTCAAGCTCCCCCGTCTTAATAATGAGAAGCGCGCCGAACGAGTTGCCGTCATCGGCGCCGGCCCCGCGGGCCTCTCCTGCGCCTACCAATTAGCGCGCCGTGGATACCCCGTCACCGTATTCGAAGCGTTCCCGCAGGCGGGAGGCATGTTGCGCTATGGCATCCCGGAATATCGCCTGCCGCGCGAGGTACTCGATAAGGAAATCCAGAGCATTCTCGATGTCGGGGTCGAGCTGAAGTGCGACTGCATGATCGGCCGCGATATCTCGATGGGCGAGGTGCGGCAGCAGTACCAGGCCGTGTTCGTCGGCATTGGCGCGCAAAAAGGCATCAAGCTCAGGGTGCCCGGCGAAGATGCGCCCAACGTCTTTAGCGGAACCGGATTCTTGAATCTAGTCAACCGCGGCGAAAAGCCCGACGTCGGGAAAAAAGTGATCGTGATCGGCGGAGGCGATACGGCCATTGACGCCGCCCGCGTCAGTAAGCGACTGGGCGCCGAGGTCACGCTCCTCTACCGCCGCACCCGCGCCGAAATGCCGGCCGTCAAATCCGAAATTGAAGGCGCGCTCGAAGAAGGCGTCAAGATCGAATTCCTGGCCGCACCGCTGGAAATCCTGCGGAAGGACGGTCGCGCCGTCGGCATGCGCTCGATTCGCATGACGCTCGGCGAACCCGATGCCTCGGGCCGTCCGCGCCCCGTGCCGCAGCCTGGCAGCGAGTTCGAAATCGAGGCGTCCTGCATCATCGCCGCCATCAGCCAGGAGCCCGACTTCAAGGGCTTCGACGATCTGCATTCCGGCAAGGACAAAGACTGGATCAAGACCGGCGATTTCGGCGCTACCCCGCTCGACGGCATTTACGCCGGCGGTGACGATACCGAACTCGGCCTGGTCACGATCGCCATCGCCCAGGGCCGATTCGCCGCTGAAGCCATCGATGCGCGTTTCCGCGGCGTACCGCTCGAAAAACTCCCGCCGTTGCCGATGATCACGACCGACAAAATCAAGCTCGATTGGTACAAGCCGGCCGAGCGGCACGAGCGCAAACACGTTGCCGTGGCCGAGCGCGAGCCCGATACCGAGATCGAACTCGGGCTCTCCGAAGCCGAGGTCGTCGACGAAGCCAAGCGCTGCATGTCCTGCGGCATGTGCATGGATTGCGAGACCTGCTGGATGTACTGCAGCAGCAGTTGTTTTGTGAAGCTGCCGAAAGGCGAACACTACAAAGTCAAACTTGAGTTGTGCAACGGCTGCAAGAAGTGCGCCGACGCGTGTCCTTGCGGCTATATCGAAATGAACTAACACTGCGCGAGAGGTGAAACTGTGCCAACGTTTGAAGTACACGGAAAATGCTACGCGGTCGATGAGGATGGCTTTCTGGAAGAACCAACGCTCTGGAACGAAGACGTTGCCAAGGATTTTGCCGAGTCCGAGGCCATCGCGGACCTGAGCCCGGACCACTGGAAGGTCATCAACTACATTCGCAACTACTATCTGCAGTTCGGCATTGCGCCCATGATTCGCAAGGTGTGCAAGGAAACCGGATTCAAGCTGAACGAGATCTACAAGCTGTTTCCATCCGGGCCGGCAAAGGGCGCATGCAAACTGGCCGGATTGCCGAAACCGACTGGCTGCGTCTAGGGAATGCGATGAGTTCGCGCGATCCCATCCTCGAGCAGTGGATTGCCGAGACGATCCAGTCCTACCCCGCCTCGGCCGTCCCATTTCTCGCTCGAGAGGACGATCCGTTTCGCAATCCCGTCGGCCACACGCTGCGCGAAAGTCTCACCGCTCTGTTCGACGAGTTGCGGGGAAACATGGAGGCGGATCGCATCGCACCCGCACTGGACGCTATCATCCGCATCCGTGCGGTGCAGGATCTCACCGCCAGCCAAGCGGTGGGGTTCGTGTTCCTGCTGAAACCCATATTGCGGGAGTTCGCACCGGCGCACGACCCGGTGCTGCTTGACGCATCGCTCAACTTATCGCTCAACGACCGGATAGACCAGCTCGCGCTTATGGCGTTTGACAAGTACATGCAGTGCCGGGAGCAACTCGCCGACATTCGGGTGAACGAAGGCCGGCGCAGGATTCACGTGCGGCAAGTGACGGGCTGAGAAAGAATAGTATGAACGTCCTCTATTCGCTGATCGCGGTAATGGTGCTGGTCCTGGTCGGCGTTGTGGCCGGACGAGGAGACGGCGGGCGCGCATTCATCGCGGTGGCGATTCCTTATACTGCGCTGGCCGTCTTCCTCGTCGGCTTCTGCTATCGCGTGCTGCGCTGGGCTTGGACTCCGGTGCCTTTTCGCATCCCCACCACTTGCGGACAGCAGAAATCGCTCCCCTGGATCAAGGCGAACACCATCGACAATCCTTCGAGCGGCTGGGGCGTCGTGGCGCGGATGGGTCTCGAGGTGCTGGCGTTCCGTTCGCTGTTCCGCAACAACCAGGCGCGGGTCGACGACAAGAACCGCCTCGTGTTCGGCGAGAACAAGTTCCTCTGGCTGGGCGCCATCGCCTTCCACTGGGCGCTGCTGATCGTCATACTTCGGCATCTGCGGCTGCTGGTCGAGCCCATCCCCGCATTTGTACTCATGCTCCAGCACGTGGATGGTTTTTTCCAGATCACCGCCCCGGATCTGTACGCCTCCGACGTCATTCTGCTCGTGGCGCTGGCGTACTTGCTGTTCCGGAGACTGCAGGATCCGCTGGTCCGCTACATATCTTTCTTTACCGATTATTTCGCGCTCTTTCTGCTGCTCGGCGTTGCGATCTCCGGCATGCTGATGCGTTACGTGGTCCGCGCAGACATCACCACCGTCAAGCAGTTCGCCTTGAGCTTGGCCGCTTTCCACCCGGTCGTCCCGGCAACTCTCGGTGCTACTTTCCTGGTTCACCTGTTGCTGGTGAGCACGCTGGCCGCCTACTTTCCGTTCAGCAAACTCGTACACATGGGAGGAGTCTTCCTGAGCCCGACCCGCAATCTGGCCAACAACAACCGCAGGGTACGACACATCAACCCCTGGAACTATCCAGTCAAAACCCACAGCTACGCAGAATGGGAAGAGGAGTTCCGGGACAAGATCAAAGCCGCGGGGATTCCTCTTGACACCTCGCTGGAGGCCGATCATGCCGGAAAAGCTTCTGCAGATTGAAACAAGGCCCCCGCAGGGCGACTGGAAAGATCCGAAAGTCGAGTTCCGCAAAGGGGTGTTTTGCTATAGCGCCCTCCCCAAGAACCTGAAATATCTCGGCCTGCCCAACGCTCGCGAGTGGCAACCCTTCAACGCCGACTGGAAGCTCCCGCCCGATTGGAAGCGGATCATCCTCGATGGCATGAAGGAACGGCTCAACAAGTACCGCTCCTTCCGCTTGTTCATGGACACCTGCGTGCGCTGCGGCGCCTGCGCCGATAAGTGCCACTTCTATGTTGGCTCGAGCGATCCCAAAAACATGCCGGTGATGCGCGCCGAACTGATCCGCTCCGTCTATCGTCGCTATTTCACCCTGACCGGCCGCATCTTTGGGTCGCTCGCCGGCGGGCGCGAGTTGACTGAAGACGTCATCAAGGAATGGTTCTACTACTTCTACCAGTGCACCGAGTGCCGCCGCTGCTCGGTCTTCTGCCCCTACGGCATCGACACCGCCGAAATCACCATGATGGGCCGCGAGTTGCTCAACCTGATCGGCTGCAACATCAACTGGGTGCTCGAACCCGCCGCCAACTGTTTTCGCACGGGCAATCACCTGGGCATCCAGCCGCACGGCTTCAAAGACAGCATCGATTTCGCCGCCGACGAATTGTCCGACATCGTCGGCATCCCCATCGAAGTTCCGATCAACCGCAAGGGCGCGGAAATACTTTTTGTGATGCCGTCGGCTGACTACTTCGGCACGCCCCACTACTACACGCTGCTCGGTTATCTGGCGCTGTTCAAGGAAATCGGCCTGGACTATACCCTCAGCGCGTATGCCTCCGAAGGCGGCAACTTCGGCCTGTTCACTTCGCACGAGATGATGAAGCGGCTCAACGCCAAGATCTACGACGAGGCGAAACGGCTGGGTGTCAAGTGGATCCTGGGCGGCGAGTGCGGACACATGTGGCGCGTTCTTCATCAGTACATGAGCACCATGAACGGCCCGGCGGATTTTCTGGAAGCACCCGTCTCCCCGATCACCGGCACCGTCTTCGAGAACGCGCGTTCCACCAAAATGGTGCACATTTGCGAGTTCACCGCCGACCTCATCCATAACGGAAAGTTGAAGCTCGATCCCAGCCGCAACGACAAGTTGAAAGTCACGTACCACGATTCCTGCAATACGGCGCGGGGGATGGGGATTTTAGAAGAACCCCGATACATCATCAGGAACGTTTGCAACAACTTCTACGAGATGCCCGAAAACACGATCCGCGAGCAGACTTTCTGTTGCGGCAGCGGCAGCGGCCTGGGCACCGACGAGAACCTGGAGATGCGTCTGCGTGGCGGCTTCCCGCGCGCCAACGCGGTCAAATACGTGAAAGAGAAACACGGTGTCAACCTGCTGGCTTGCATTTGCGCCATCGACAAGGCAACCCTGCCCGGGTTGATGGACTACTGGGTGGGCGGAGTCGAGGTGGCAGGCGTGCATGAGTTGCTGGGTAACGCGCTGGTGATGACCGGCGGCAAGGAACGCACCACCGATCTCCGGGGTGAGCCGCTGGTGCAAGAGAAAGAGGAGGAGGCCGTCCATGCGTGATCGGCCTGTGATTTTCGCGGGTCTGCTGATTTTCGTGGGCTTGTTCACGTTTCCGCTGTGGTACGGGCACGCTGGCAAAACCTCGCCGGCCGGGCCCGACATTAAGCTGCCTGCACAGGATAAAGCCAAGCAGTGCGTGGCGCCGCTCGACTACATGCGTAACTCGCACATGCAACTGCTGGTGAACTGGAGAGAAGAAGTTGTACGCCAGGACCAACGCCAGTTCACGGCATACACCGGCAAGGTTTACGACAAGAGCCTCACCCGAACCTGCCTTACGCAATGTCACACGAATAAGGCGGAATTCTGTGACCGCTGTCACCGCTACGCCGGGGTCTCCGGGCCATACTGCTGGGACTGCCACATCGACACCAAGTTGACCGCCAGCAGCCTGACATCGAGGAGTACGCCGTGAAGCTCACGAGAAAAGATTTTCTGCGCCTCTCCGGTCTTGGCCTGCTGGCGGTAGCGGGCAAGAAAGCGGTGCGCGCCATCACGGAAGCCGCACCATCGGCTACTGCTCCGAAGAAAACGAAGCAGTGGGGCATGGTGATCGACCTCGCCAAATGCCGTCAGGAAGCGGGATGCACCGATTGCATCAAGGCCTGCAATACGGCGCACAACATTCCTCAGATCCAGGACCCCGCTCGCGAGATAAAGTGGATCTGGAATCAGCCCTTTGAGACTGTGTTTCCGCTGCTCAAGACCGACTTTACCAAGCAAGCCTACACTGGCCATCCCATTACGGTCCTGTGCAACCACTGCGCCAATCCGCCCTGTGTGCGGGTCTGCCCCACCCAGGCCACCTGGAAGCGCGAGGATGACGGCATCGTGATGATGGATTGGCATCGCTGCATCGGCTGCCGCTATTGCATGGCGGCCTGCCCGTATGGCTCGCGCAGTTTCAATTGGCAGGATCCGCGGCCCGCGATTGCTTCGTTCAACCCCGACTTCCCCACTCGCACCAAGGGTGTGGTGGAGAAATGCAACTTCTGCGAAGAACGCCTGGCCCGGGGAAAGCGTCCGGCCTGCGTGGAAGCCTGCCCGGAAAAAACCATGATCTTTGGAGATCTGCTGGATCCAGATTCAGAACCGCGCCAGTTGCTGCGAACCCGTTTCGCGTTGCAGCGCGAGCCGGAGTTAGGCACGAGTCCTTCGGTGTATTACCTGGTCTGAGTGGGCCGGGTGTGAGTGGATTGGTGTTAGTCGATACGGTGTGAGTCGATTATGTTCATGTTTGAAAAAGCGATCGAGGGAGGCCGCCGCTACTGGGTGTGGATCCTGTGTCTGATGGGGATCATTCTGGCCGGCTTTCTCTGTTACCTGCGGCAGTTGACGTATGGTTTGGGCATTACCGGGTTGAGCCGCGACGTGACCTGGGGCCTCTACATCGCCCAGTTCACATTCTTCGTGGGCGTGGCGGCGTCCGCGGTCATGGTCGTGCTCCCTTACTACCTGCACGACTACAAACAATTCGGCCGCATCACCATTCTCGGGGAATTTCTGGCCGTCGGCGCCGTTACCATGTGCATGCTGTTCATCTTCGTTGACATGGGGCAGCCCACCAGGGTTCTCAACGTCATGCGCTACCCCACTCCCTGGTCGCTTATGTTCTGGGACATGGTCTCTCTCAGCGGCTATCTGGTGCTGAACGCGCTGATTTCGCTGGTCATGCTGAGCTCGGAGCGGCAAGGCGTTTCGCCTCCCAAATGGATCAGGCCCATCATCATTCTCTCCATTCCCTGGGCGGTCAGCATTCATACCGTCACCGCGTTCCTCTATAGCGGACTGCCCGGCCGCACCTTCTGGATGAGTGCGGTCCTGGCGCCGCGTTTCCTAGCCTCGGCGTTTGCCGCCGGACCCGCGCTTCTGATTCTCCTTTGCCTGGTTTTGCGCAAAGTGGCCGGCTTCGACGCCGGCCGCGAAGCCATCCACCAGCTTGGCATCATCGTTACTTATGCCATGGTGGTCAACGTGTTCCTGGTTGGGATGGAATTCTTCACCGCTTTCTATAGCCGCATCCCTGAGCACCTGGAACACTTCCGCTACGTTTTCCTCGGACTCGACGGCAATTATCATCTCGCTCCCTGGATGTGGCTGTCGGCGTTGCTTGCATTAGCGGCTCTGGCGCTGCTCCTGGTTCCGGGATGGCGGAATAATCCCCGCCTGCTGCCCGTCGCTTGTGTTTTCGTTTTTGTCTCGCTCTGGCTGGATAAGGGTCTGGGGTTGATCGTCGGCGGATTTACGCCTTCTCCGTTCGGCGTAGTCACCACCTACACACCGACCTGGCCTGAGGCCACGATCGCTCTGGGCGTCTGGGGCATTGGAGCCTTGATCATCACCGTGTTGTACAAGATCGCGCTGTCTGTACGGGAGGCCCACTGACGGACCTCAAATCCGTTTTGGAGGCATGTCATGCCAACTCTGGTCGAAGAAGCACCAGTAAAGCACGCGCCCCCTCCTCCGCATGAAACTGCCATCGAGCAGCGGCCGGGGATGAGTGAAGATTGGTTGGCGCTCTGCATCGGCTTGTTCATCTTTGTGCTGTCACTCGGCTTATTGTTCGGCAAGGACATCCTGGGTTGGGCCGTGACCACCGCGGTTTGGACGATTCCCGGCAAGGCCCTTGCGCCCGCTTCCAAGGCCTACGCCACGCTGCCGCCGCTCCTTGCGCTCGCTGCAACTTACGTCTTCCTGCTGGTGGTGATGTCGGTGGGGGCGAAGCTACTGCGCGCTGACCTCAAACGCTTCGTCGGCGGATTCACTGTCGTGTTCGCGCTCAGCTATCTGTGCTGGTTTTTGGGCAGTTGGGCGTACATCGCTGCCACGCCCGATAAGCGCGCAGCGCTCAAGATTCCCTGGTCGCTCAACCTGACCAACGAGTCCGGCTTCATCATTGCCCTGCTCGCGGGATTGGCGGTCGGTAACTTCCTGCCGGGGATCTCCCGGTTTCTCAAGGAAGCGATTCGGCCTGAGCTCTACATCAAGACCGCTATCGTGATCCTCGGAGGGTTTCTGGGGATCGCGGCTCTCGAACAGCGCGCGCTCGCTACCTCGGTCATGTTTCGCGGTGCCTGCGCCATCATCGAAGCCTACCTGATCTACTGGCCGATCGTGTACTTCGTGTCGCGGCGCTACTTCGGCTTCAGTCGCGAATGGGCGGCGCCTTTGGCATCCGGCATATCCATTTGCGGGGTGTCGGCGGCCATCGCCACCGGCAGCGCCATCCGAGCGCGCCCGATCGTCCCCATCATGGTTTCCTCGCTGGTGGTGATCTTTGCCGTGGTAGAACTGCTGTTTCTTCCCTTTGTCGCCCAGCACTTTCTCTACGGACAACCCATGGTGGCGGGCGCGTGGATGGGCTTGGCGGTGAAGACCGACGGCGCGGCGGTGGCCAGCGGCGCGATTACCGATTCGCTCATTCGCGCCAAGGCTCTGGCCGCAACCGGCATCGCTTACCAGCCCGGATGGATCATGGGCGTCAGCGCCACCGTCAAAGTTTTCATCGACATCTTCATTGGCGTCTGGGCTTTTGTTCTGGCGTGGGTGTGGGCGGCCAAGATCGAACCTCGCGCGGGCGAGAAAGTTCGGGCGCGGGAAATCTGGCAGCGCTTCCCGAAGTTCATCCTCGGCTACGTGGTCACATTCGCCCTCGTGCTGGCCATCGGCGCCGCGGTACCTGCCCTGGTGCCGAAGATCAAGGCATCCATGGGCCAGGCCAATGTGTTCCGCGCCATCTTTTTTGTGATGACGTTCTTTGCCATTGGAACGCTGTCGAACTTCCGCAAGCTCTGGCAGGAAGGCATCGCCAAGCTGGCGGCGGTCTATGTACTTTGTTTGTTCGGATACATCATCTGGGTTGGGCTGCTCATCTCGTGGTTGTTCTTCCACGGGGTGCTGCCGCCAGTCGTGAAGGGGTGAGCTTATGACGGAACCTCGTTTAGCGGACGAACTGCACAAGATGGAAAGAGAGTATGAACCCTTGCTTCCGATTGAGAAGAAGTTGATCTGGTACACATTCGCAACCGGGGTCGTGCTGCTGGCGGCCTTGGTGCTGATCAGCCGGGCGTTTGTGTGAACTGGTTTCATGAATCGGTTTTGGGTAGGGCACGGCTTCACAGGCTGCGAAAGAACTCTGGTCGGACGGCCTTTGGGAAGGGCACGGCTTCAGCCGTGCCGTTTAGAGCCGGGAAAATAATGGGGCTTTAGCCCCTGAGGGATGTGCTTTCAGAAGCTGGGAGAAGCGGTAGGCAGGAAGAGAGAAGTCATGACGCAAGTTGGCAAAGTTTATTTGGTCGGTGCGGGGCCGGGAGACCCCGACCTGATGACCGTCAAGGCGGCGCGCCTGTTGAGAAAGGGCGACGTCATCGTTTATGACCGCCTGGTTCAAGAAAAAGTCCTCGCCATGGCGAAGGCGTCCTCGGAAAAGATTTTCATGGGCAAGGTTCTAGGCTGCCATTCCTCCCGGCAGGATGAAATCCACCAACTCCTGGTCGAGAAGGCGCGTGAAGGCAAGACCGTCATTCGGCTGAAGGGCGGCGATCCCTTCTTGTTTGGCCGTGGCGGCGAAGAAATAGAATATCTGGCCGAGCACGGCGTCCCGTTCGAAGTCGTTCCCGGAGTCTCTTCGTGTCTGTCGGCGCCGTTAAGCGCCAACATTGCGGTGACCCACCGCGAGGCGTCGTCGGCGGTGGCGATGGTGACCGGCCACAACGCCATTGGAAATCACGAGCGGTTGGACTGGCAAGCCCTCAGCCGGATCGACACCGTGGTCTTTCTCATGGGCGTGCACAACGTGGATACGATAGCCCAGAAGCTGATCGCCGCCGGCCGGTCCCCCGAGACTCCGGCCGCCATGATCCAAACCGCTTTTTGGGACGGTTCGCAGGTAGTCTCGGGCACGCTCCAGAACATCGCCGCCGAAGTGCGGCGAGCGGACGTTCAACCCCCGGCCACGCTGGTGGTGGGTGAGGTCGTTCGCCTGCGCGAAAAACTCAGGCAACTCATTGCATCCAACTGCGTGAAGTGCGAAAACTTGAATTCAGAGAACAAGAATAAGGAAGAGGTACCAGTATGACCGAAGGTTCCGCTGTTTCTATAGAGACCCTGGCTGAGGACATGTTCCAGTTAGTGACCGAGTGCCAGGGCAAGAAGAACCTCAAAGCCGGCGACCTGGCCAAAGCGATGATCGCGAAGCATGGCGAGCAGGCGTGCAACAAAGACGACTGCAAGAAGGCGATTCGCATTCTCATTGACTCTGGCCGCTGCGTGTACGGCTATTTTGGAGGCTCTTTCATCCAACTGCCTCCCAAGGAAGGGACGACTCCGTAGTCCTCGACGGCGGTATCGTGAGCGAATTTCGCACACTTCCGCGCCTGTTGGTCGCCGGCATGTCCGGAGGCTCCGGCAAAACGCTGGTCGCATTGGGACTGCTGCTCTCCCTACGGCGCGCCAGGGTGCCGGTGCGTGCGTTCAAGAAGGGACCCGACTACATCGATGCCGCCTGGCTGAGCTGGGCCTCGGGTCAGCCGGCGCGCAATCTCGACACCTATCTCATGGGCGCCGGCACGATTCTTTCTTCGTTTGTCGACCATGGAGTGAGCGAAGGAATCAACGTTATCGAGGGCGCGCGCGGATTATACGACGGCTTCGACGTCAACGGTTCCCACAGCAGCGCGGTGCTCAGCAAGCACCTCAGAACGCCGGTGGCGCTGGTGGTGAACGCCGCCAAGGTGACCCGCACCGCTGCCGCGCAAGTCCTCGGATGCCAGAAACTCGATCCTGAGGTTCCCATCCAGGGCGTGATCCTGAACAATGTAAATGGCCGCAGGCACGAACACATTCTGCGCGGCTCCATCGAATCGGTCTGTTCGATTCCGGTCCTGGGCGCCATTCCTAAAGCGGCCGCCGGCCACCCGCTGCCCGAACGCCACCTCGGACTGATTCCTCCGGAAGAACATAGTGACTTAGAGGATCTCGGGCGCGATCTGCTCCAGGTCGTGGGCGGCTTCATCGATTTGGATGCACTGGTGGCGATGGCACGAAGCGCGGCCCCGCTCGAAATCGTGCCGCACGAAAGCACGCACACGCCCCGAACCTGCGACGTCAAGATCGGTTACCTCAAGGACTCCGCCTTCAGCTTCTACTATCCGGAGAACCTGGAATTGCTCGAGCAGGCAGGCGCTGAATTGATTCCCATCTCGGCGCTCAGTGCCGCTGCCTTGCCCGGCGATCTCAACGCGCTCTACATCGGCGGTGGTTTTCCCGAGACTCACGCCCAAGCGCTGTCGGCGAATCGCACATTCCTCGAATCGCTGCGGCGGGCAGCCGAAGAAGGTCTACCGATCTACGCCGAGTGCGGCGGGCTGATGCTGTTGTCGCGCGCGTTGACGTGGAAGGGCGCCCGATATGAGATGGCCGATGTGTTCCCGTTCGAGGTAGAGGTCTCCGAGACCGCCCAGGGTCACGGCTACATCGAACTGCAGGTGGACACGCCGAATCCATTCTTCTCGGTCGGGACCAGCCTCCGCGGACACGAATTTCACTATTCTCGCATCGCACCGCAGTCCGACTGGACGGCGACTGCCTGCGAGGTACGCCGCGGCACCGGATGTTTTCAAGGCCGTGACGCCGCCATCCTAAGAAATGTCTGGGCCAGCTATACCCACCTGCACGCGTTGGCCACGCCGCAGTGGGCGCAAGGTGTGACCGATGCGGCCAGGAGGTTTGTCGCTCATCCAGTTCTCTGAGGGCGAGCGCCTCAGGATGTTGGTCAAGGACCTATGAAGAGCTTTCTCCACACCGTCGACACCGAAAAGTCTTTCGAGGCTGCAGTCGAGGCTGTGGAGGTGAAGGTGGCGGAGAACAATTTCCGCGTGGTCAACACCTACGATGTGGCGGCCACCCTGACCGAACAGGGATTCCCGCGGAGTCCGCTAAAGATCATCGAAGTTTGCAATGCGCGTTACGCCAGCGAGGCCCTGGAAAAGGACATCAACGTAGCGCTCATGTTGCCGTGTCCGATCGCCGTCTACACCGAGGCCGGAAAGACTTTTATCAGCACGATGCGGCCGTCAGCTATGGTTGCGCTCTGCCCCGCTTCGGGTCTGGAGCAAATCGCCGCCGAGGTCGAGAGAGTGGTCCTGCAGATTGTCGATGAGGCGGCTCGTGTAGTTTCCCCGCCTTCGGATAGGGAACAGGCCATCGTTATTGGCTGACGGTGTGCAACACTCCTGGCTCGTTATTCCTGAGGTGCGAGATTGGGAAGGGCACGGCTTCACAGGTTGCGGAAATACTCGTGTAGAGACGGGGCTTGCCCCGTCTCAGGCTGCTGAGAGTCTTGGCTCGCGCCGCTTTTGGGAAGGGCACGGCTTCACAGGCTGCGGAAAAATGACTCAAGTTGGTAATCCGAGCATTTTCTCGAACCAAGATTCAACAACTTACAAGGGCATTTTCGGCTCAAAAAGCCCCGAAATTACTACCTTGGTTCATTTTTCCGCAAGCTGTTCAGCCGTGCCGCCCGGAGCCAATAAAGACGCGGGCTTTAGCCCCTGAGGTCGTCGGCACAAGCGCGGATCAAACAGAAGACTCCAGCGCCATCCCTCAGCGGCTGAAGCCGGAACTTAGGACAGTCTATACGGCACGGCTGAAAGCCGTGCCCTTCCCGATGCTCTCCAAACTCGTCATGACCAATCCAGACTAGGCAGGCGGTTTGGCGTTAGAGTAAGTTCCCAGCACCACCTCAACCCCGAATTTCTTCTCCAGCATAGTCTTTACTTCGCCATAGTCGAGCGGGCAGTTGCCGGTTTCCATGGCCACTTTCATGCACGTCCCCAAGTGGAGCACCTCGATGTCCCGGCCCATGTTCTTGGTAGTGTCAGTTAAGAGCTTGACGCGCGGCACGATCAAACCGGGACAATCGCCGCAATCGGTCATCGCGACCAGATCGATTTCGTCGTGCCGTGCGAATTCACCGTTCTTGTCGTGAATGCCCTTATGACAGTTGGCGCAGGCGATGCAGGAGTGGTCTTTGATACGTTTGCAGTACAGAATCGCGATTCTTGCCATGATCTTCTCCTCGATAGACTGCTATCCGTGAAGCTTGATCCACGCCAGATATCCCGCAAGCACCAGCCCGAAGGCGGCTAGGAGCAGCGCGGAGATGTCAATCGTGAGGCTCGGGGGTTCGAAGGTCCCGCGGTCGATTTGGGTCCGGGTCTGGTGATAACGCATGTGGCCGGCAAGAATCGCCAGCACGCCGGCGACAATTGCGACCATGCCCAGCCATGCGGTTAAGCCCGGCGTCGGAGCCGCCGCTTTCCCTTCAAACTGCAGAATCTCCTGCAGGGCGATCGAGAAGCGACCAACGGCGAATCCGAACACAATCGTAGCCACCCCCGTCCGCAACCACGCCAGGAACGTCCGTTCATTGGCAAGGTGGTCGCGGGCGCGGTTGGGGTTGTCGGTCATTCGGCGAATGAACTGGCCACGGTTTCACAAGCCGCTGCTTAAACGTTGGTAAGGGTCGGGGCTTTCGCTACGACCTCGGGGCGGCCGCCTTCGTCACCCCACTTCTCCAGCATCGACACCGTGACCGACTTCGGACGCTCCAGGGCGTAGCCCAGTGCGCGGTCCCAGGTAATGTTAGCCATGCAGCCAAGCGATCGGCCAACGCCGAACAGGACCGTGTAGAAGTCCCACTCGCGCAGCCCGTAGTACCACTGAATGACGCCGGACTGGGCATCGACATTCGGCCAGGGATTCTTGGCCTTGCCGTGCTCTTTCAGGACGCCGGGAGCCACCTCAAAGATCATGGAGACCAGCTTGAACAGCGGATCGTCCTTGAGGCCCGGAGTCGCGAGACAGAACTCGCGCTGCGACATGTAGCGCGGGTCCGTCTTACGCAGCACGGCGTGACCGTAGCCCGGAACCACCTGGCCGGCCTTGAGCGTGTCCCAAAGAGCCATGGTGACCAGTTCCTTGGTCGGCTCCGTGGCCCCGCAGTACTTCTCCTTGAACTTGATGGTCCAATCCAGCACTTCCTGGTTCGCAAGTCCATGCAACGGGCCCGCAAGTCCGTTGAGGCCGGCGGAATAAGCGTAATAGGGATCGGACAACGCCGAGTTCACCAGGTGCGTGGTGTGCGCGGAAACGTTGCCGGACTCGTGGTCGGAGTGCAGGATGAAGTACATGCGGGCGACATCCTTGTATTCCTCGCACTGGCCAATCATTTCGGCGAAGTTCGCGCCCATGTCCAGCTTCCCGATCCGATTCTGGAAATCGCTGCGATATTTCAGGTTGTAGATGAACGCAGCGACGATGGGAATACGGGCAATGATGTCGAAAGCGTCCTCGTAGGTGTATTCCCACGCGGTCATCTTGTTGAACTTGCCCGAGCTGTAGTAGTGGGCGAACTTGGAGTCCCTCTGCATGGCGAGCAAGCCTACGGAGAGCATGGCCATGGGGTGGCTGTCCCGCGGCATGCCGCGGATGACATCCCACACGTAGGAAGGAACGTACTGGCGAACTTTCCACTCGGCCAGAACTTCGTCGACCTGTGCCTGAGTGGGCACATCGCCGGTGAGCAGGAAATACCAGAAAGATTCCACGGTCGGATATTTGGAGCCGGGAGCTTTGGGAAGAGCCGCGAAGGTTTCGGGAATGGTCTTGCCCCGAAAGCGGATACCTTCCTGAGGATCGAGGTAAGAGATGTCGGTAACCAGGCAGTGGACGTCGCGAGCGCCGCCGATGGCCTGGTCGATAGTCACCTGGTCGATAACGACCTTGCCGTGTTCTTTGATCAGGTGTTGGATGTGAGGACGAAATTCCTCAATTTTCTGCTTCAGTACTTCCTTCAGTGCCATTTGCTGAACTCCTTTTCTCCTATTGGTAGATGTTGCCGTTTCTTGCCATTCCAAGACTGAGAACCAAATCTGTGAGAAGTTACGGCCGAAACCGGAACCTCCGCAGTTACAACTCGCTGAGAATCATCGTGGTGGACGCTATCACATAATTATGAAGCCGCTGCTCATGGAGTTTCGATCCCGCCGGGGTGGCTGTCTGTGAGCATCATCACAGACGTTTGTGCGCACACCCGCAGAGCAGATTGACCACGCTTGCAGCATCTTGACTGTCCTAACCTGGAGATACTATCTCTCCGAGATTTCTTTGCGCATAACGCTATCGCCGCCTCCCGGGACTAGAAGACGCGGTGAGCCCCTTAGTGACCGCGATCACACAAAGGTGTGACCTCTCCCCCGGACGGCGCCGAGATACCCCTCTACAATCCTGAATAGAGGCATTCGTCTTCATCATGGAACCTCTTGGAGCCGCCCGGCAATGAGAATGATCCCCGCATTCCCTGACCCCGTTCAGCAGGTTGCATCCGTGGATTTTCCGACCCAGTGGGGAAAGTTCCGCATGATCGGGTTCGAACGAGATCTATCCCAGAACGGGTGGCGACGGCGGGAGAGCGCCCTGGCTCTGCTCATGGGCGACATTAAGACCAAGCCACCGCTTTTAAGAATCCATTCGCAGTGCCTCACCGGCGACGCCCTCGGATCCCTGCGCTGCGACTGCGGCCAACAATTGCGAATGTCATTTTCCATGATCGCGCGCGAAGGCGCCGGCATTCTGATCTACGAAGAGCAGGAGGGACGCGGGATCGGATTGCGGGCCAAACTGGAAGCCTACCAACTGCAAGACCTCGGCCACGACACGGTCGAGGCCAACGAGGGACTCGGGCTCAAGGCCGACTACCGCGACTTCCATCTGCCGGTAGAAATTCTAAGGCAACTCGGAGTATCCGCGGTTCGTTTGATTTCGAACAGTCCGGACAAGATCGCCGCCTTGCAAGACGCAGGAATCACGATTGTTGAGCGCGTTCCATGCGAAGCGGCTCCGAATCCGAATGCGCTCAGGTATTTGAAAACCAAGAAAGATAAGCTCGGTCAGTTGTTGACGTTGTTATGATCCGAACTTGCTACGACCGCACTCGGGCGACTTCAGCCTGCTTGGGGCGGCTTTTAGGATTGCAATTATGACTTCCAACCCGATCTTTACAGACGTGGAAAGCGCACTCTCGGAGCTTCGCGCCGGTCGAATGATTGTCGTCTGCGACGACGAAGACCGGGAAAACGAAGGCGATCTGACCATGGCGGCGGAAAAGGTCACTCCCAAAGCCATCAACTTCATGGCCAAGTATGGTCGTGGATTGGTGTGTCTGGCGCTTCCGCCGGAGCGCCTCGACTACCTGCGACTGCCGCAGATGAGCGCCCAGAACACTTCGCAGTTCGGTACGGCCTTTACGGAGTCGATCGACGCCATCGGCCGGGGCGTGACGACGGGTATCTCCGCCCATGACCGCGCCAATACGATCCTCGCCGCCATCGATCCGGGCACCCGTCCATCCGATTTGGCGCACCCGGGCCACGTCTTCCCTTTGCGTGCGCGCAAAGGCGGCGTGTTGGTTCGCGGAGGCCAGACGGAAGCCTCGGTCGACCTCACGCGATTAGCCGGGTTGGTACCCGCAGGCGTCATCTGCGAAATCATGAACGATGACGGCACCATGGCCCGCGTCCCCGACCTGGCAAAGTTCTGTCAACAACACCAATTGAAGATGCTGACCGTCGCCGAACTGATTCGCTACCGCATGGCGCACGAACGTCTGATTCATCGGGTGGGGGAATCGAAGCTGCAGACCGGGCATGGCCTGTTCCGTATGCTGGCCTATGAATGCCAGGTCGATGGCGAATCGCACGTCGCCTTGATCCACGGCGATGTGGAGCATAGCGATCGCCCGGTGCTGGTGCGCATGCATCGTCACTGCATGGTGGGCGATCTCTTCGGCAGCACCGAATGCCAGTGCGGCGCTTCGCTGCGAGGTTCGCTCGAACAAATCGCGCGTGCCGGCGCGGGTGCGCTGATTTACCTTCACCAGAACTCACTTGGATTCAAGGTTGAAGAAAAGAGTCTGGCCTTTCACCGGGAACTGCCCAACCTCGCTTCTCTCGAAGACCAGCGGCGGCATCAGCGTGAGATCGGAATCGGAGCGCAGATTTTGTTGGATTTGAATTTACGGCGCATACGCTTGCTCACCAACCGTCCCCGCCGCGTGCTCGGGCTGGAGGGCTACGGTATTGAAATCGTCGATCAACTCCCGATCACGGCGGAATCAGGCGCCGCGGGTCAAGAGGATGGCTCCGGATTTCGTATCAGGGTATCGCTTTAGCGATACCGCAAATCCTTTCAAAATTAGACGCCCCTTTAGGTGCCGGGCATCGACACTCGACTTTTTCCGCAACCTGTGCAGCCGCTGCATTCCGAGATTCGAGTTTCGTCACGGCCTTCTATCCGGTAGTATGGTGGGCCGGCCACATGGAGCGCCGGGCGTCCCCGCCCGGCGGGACGGACGAGACGCCCGTCCCTCCACCGTACGACTTATCGCGCGGTCACGGTGCCAGGCGAAGGAGAGGAATCAGCATGGCGATAGCGACCACGAATCCAGCGACCGGTGAGGTCGTAAAGAGCTTCGAGCCTCTTACTGGGGCGCAGATTGAGCAGAAGTTGCAACTGGCGGCGTCCGCGTTCCGAACCCATCGGCAGACCACGTTCGCAGACCGTGCAAGCAAGATGATGCGCGCGGCCGAGATCCTGGAAAAGGAAAAAGACGAGTGCGCCCGTCTGATGACGCTCGAAATGGGCAAGCCTCTGAAGGCCGCGGTGGGCGAGGCGCTGAAGTCCGCCACCGGATGCCGCTACTATGCCGAGAACGCCGAGAAATTTCTGGCCGACGAAATTGTGGAAGCGGGGGCGAAGCGCAGTTTCATCCGCTATCGGCCGATTGGTCCCATCCTGGCCATCATGCCGTGGAACTTTCCCTTCTGGCAGGTGTTTCGTTTTGCGGCCCCGGCATTGATGGCGGGCAATGTCGGGCTGTTGAAGCACGCTTCAAACGTCCCGCAGTGCGCACTGAAAATTGAGGACATTCTTCACCGCGCCGGTTTTGCCGAAGGCGTGTTCCAGACGCTGCTGATCGGTTCGGGCCCAGTGGATGGCATCTTGAACGACCCGCGCGTGGTGGCCGCGACGTTAACCGGCAGTGAGCTGGCGGGGATTCAAGTTGGAATTTCCGCTGCCAAACGAATCAAGAAAGTCGTGCTGGAACTGGGTGGCAGCGATCCTTTCATCGTGATGCCCAGCGCCAATCTGGATGCGGCGGTTGCCACTGCCGTTGACGCGCGGATTCAGAACAACGGCCAATCCTGCATCGCGGCCAAGCGCTTTATCGTGGCGGAAAAAATAGCGGACGAGTTCGAACGCAAGTTCGTGCAACGCATGCAGGAGTTGCGCATCGGCGATCCCTTCGACCCGAATACTCAACTCGGTCCGCTGGTCAACGCCGAAGCAGTGACTACTCTCGATGCCGACGTGAAGAAGACGGTGGCCGCGGGTGCGCGCGTGCTGACTGGTGGACATCCCTTGGACCGTCGCGGTTACTTTTATGCGCCGACAGTGCTCGCCGACATTCCGAAAGATTCGCCAGCTTACAAGGAAGAATTCTTTGGCCCGGTGGCGTCAATCTTTAGAGTGAAGGATGTGGATCATGCCATCCAGATCGCGAACGACACCCGTTTCGGATTGGGCGCCAGCGCCTGGACGAACGATCCCGCGGAAACCGAACGGTTCATCAACGAACTCGATGCCGGAATGGTTTTCCTCAACAAGATGGTAGCTTCCGACCCGCGCTTGCCTTTCGGTGGCGTGAAGTCCTCGGGCCACGGGCGCGAACTCGCGCTGCAAGGGATTCGCGAGTTTGTGAACGCGAAGACGGTTTGGATCCAGTAGTCAGCGTGAAGTCACCACGATGATCTGAACTAGTCTCATAATGGTTTGGGAAGGGCACGGCTTCAGCCGTGCCGCTACCGGCCAATAAAAACGAGGGCTTTAGCCCCTGAGGGCCGGACCGCCTGCTCTGAGAGCGATTTATGAGACCAGTTCTAGTGCGGTGTCCCGTAAATTCGCGGCATAATTAGAAATGCTTTGAAGGGGCGCGGCTTCACAAACTGCGGAAAAACTCGGGCTTAGTATCAGGTCATCGCTTTAGCGATGACGTAAACTCTTTGAAATCAGATGCCCCTTTAGGGGCTGGCACCGGAAGCGGGCTTTTTCCGCAGCCTCTTCAGCCGCGCCGTAAGCAGCCCAAAATAACACGGGCTTTAGCCCCTGACGCAAACGGCGTATCCTCCCCGAAAAGCACCGGACTTATTCCGTGAATTTTCGGGACACGACACTAGCTCACGGAAACACAGGGTGGAAGTGCAACGGACTTACTCTCATCCTGGCTTGATCCATCCTGGCTTGATCCATCTTGGCTTGATCCATCCTGGCTTGATCCATCGCGGGAATCAAGGCCAAGCAGCAGGTTCCGAATCACGTCCGCCGCCGTGTAGGTCGAGGCTCCCGGCTGCAGGAAGCGTTTGATTCCGACCAGGTCGTTTCCGGAGGTGACCATGCCATCTTCAACGAGCTTGCCGTTGCGCGCCTGGGGATGGCCGATGTTCGCCATCAAAGCATTGCAGAGGCATTTCCTGCCCACCGTATTCTCCGCCTTGCCGCCCTTCGAAACATAAACGGTCACCGGCTCGGCCGAGCAGCGGTAGTCGATGGTCCCTTCCGGCGTCCGGTAGGCTTCCCGCAGATAGCCCAAATCGCAGATCCGGGGCCGGGCGGCGTACACCTCGGTCTCAGAAACGGTGCCTTCCAATCGCGCCACTTTGAAGGGGAAATTGGTCGGGGATGCGACTGAGTCGGTAAACACGCGAGCTTCCCCGGAAACAGCTTTTGCCAAGAGTGCTTGCTTGTAGTCGTCTCGCAAGCCCGATTCCTCGCAGAAGGCAAAGGCCGTCCCCACCTGCACGCCAGCGGCTCCGGCGGCCAGGGCCTCGGCCAACTTCTCAGGCCAGCCGTATCCTCCCGCCAGCCAGAACGGGACGCCCAGAGCGCTGACTCTTTCCAAATCGACTTGATCGCGCTCGCCGTAGATCGCTTCTCCCGCTGCGTCCAACTGGAGCTTGCCGCGAGGCGGCGCATTGTGGCCGCCAGCGGTCCATCCCTCAATTACGAATCCATCCACCGCGCCGTCGGCCTTCTTCAGCATGGTGGTCGCCAGGGTATTGGAGGCGATGATGGCGAGGAACTTGGGCCGGGAGAGGGGCGGAAGATCGCGTCCCTCCTTCGACGGGAAGAGGTCCCTCGGTACGAAAACCATGGTTCGGTCGTCTTCCTCCTGCGCTCCGGTGACCTGGAGGAGATAGGTAGCGGGTTCGTGATTGGCGAAACGATCAAGGACTCCCGGAATCTTGAGCGGCACCCCGGCCCCCATCAGAATGTAGCCCACGCCCGCGAGCATGGCGCCGTAGATGGAAGGCAAATGCGGCAGTTGAACTTTTTCCAGGTAATTGATTCCGACGGGATGGTCGTGGCCTTCGCGCGCCAGAAAAACTTCCACAAAATTCGCGACGACGCAAAGCTCCTGGAGTTCGCGAGGAGCGTCCTTGGAATGCGAGGGCAAGGCCTTATAAGGAGCTCTTTCGGTCTTCCCGCCTGCGATGTAATACGTCTGCCAGATACGGTCGGCGATTTCGGGAATTGGAAAATAATCGAGACCGCGGCGCATGTGGCCGCCGGGATCGCCGTCCTGTAAGCGCCGGGCGAGAATCGAATCCAGGGCCGTTCCAGAAACCACGCCGAGTTGGCCGAGTTTGGACACGGCCTGCGCCAGCCGCCAACTGGAAACGCCAGCACCCATTCCGCCTTGAATAATCGCTGAAAAATTGCGCATTATAAACCCGCAGTAGAATCTCTATTATTTCAAAAATGCGGGAGGCGAATTGTCTGAGTTCTGTAATAGTTCCGGGGTCTTGCCAGCCCGGCGGGACACGGCTTCGTATCAGGTCATCGCTTTAGCGATGACGTAAACTCTTTGAAATCGGATGCCCCTTTAGGGGCTGGGCGTCGGAAGCGGGTTTTGCCGCAGCCGCCTAGTGCGCCGCTTCCATGCCGATCGCCCGAGGAAAGAGGATGTTGTTTTCCAGGTGAATATGCTGATGGAGGTCGGCTTCAAGGGTTGCCAAGGCTTTGTACAAAGTCTGGAAGCTGATGCAGGCATCGCCCGGGGGAGTATAGCCCGCGCTGGCTTCACGCATTGCGCGCAGTGCTTCACCTGCGGAGTCGTGCTCCTGCATCATCATTGCCACCGGGCCCTGCACACTGCCGAAAGGCGGCGGCAGCACCGGCTCCTTCTGGATCACGGACTCTTCCATCCTCACGATGTACGGGAACAGAACTTTCTCTTCTTTCATCATGTGCATGGTCAGTTCCTGGGCGAGGCCGCGGAACGTCTCGCGAATCCGCACCAGTTCGGGATGGTTCTTCCCGTGCACGGAGCACACCTTGTCGAACAACGGTCCGAGACGCGACATCTCCTCGCGCGTGTACTTGTGATGAGTACTGACGATGTGCGCCACCAGGTCGGCCAGCGGTTCGGTTGGCCAGTTACGGTCCTTTTGGACGGCACGCGCAGACTGTTCGGCTGTGTCGAGCGAGTCCAGCACCTCGTCCATCGGGAGATTCGCCGTGCGGCAGGCTTCTTCAAGGGATTTGTTGCCGCCGCAGCAATAGTCGATGCCCAGCTTTTCAAACACTCGGGTAGCGGCGGGGTTTTCCAAGGCTAATTCGCTTACGGTTTTCTCAGCGGCGATACTCATGAAATTCTCCTCGTGGCCCAGCTCCATGCCTCATGCCACGCTTGATATTCCAAAGGTAGCGGAGCGGCGGAGCCGTGCCGATGACTTTTGTCACGGCGATCGCGAACTAAATTTGAAAAGGTTATTCGGCAGACTGCAGTTCGGCTTCCAGGGCTTTCCAATCGCAGATCGTGACGCTGCGGCCATCGATCTTGATCATTCCCTCCGCTTGCAGCCGCGAGAGATTGCGGGATACCAGCTCGCGCACCGTGCCAATTTGCGACGCCAATTCCTGGTTGCTGACGGGCACAGTGATTTCCACGCCCTCGGCGGTGCGTTTGCCTTCCTTCTGGGCAAGACGCACGAGAAAGGAAGCCAGGCGGTGGCGCACGGTCGTGAATGAGAGTTCTTCGATAATCCCAACCAGCCGGCGCAGACGCGCACCGACCACCCGCAGCACCTTAAGCGCAACCTGCGGATGCGCAAGACAGAGCGCTTGAAAATCCTGTTTGCTCACGAAAAGAAGAGTGGCATCGCCGATCGCGGCCGCCGAGGCCGGGTAGCTCCCTCCATCGAAAACGGGTAACTCCGCGATGGAACTGCCCGGGCCATCAATGCTCAGTACCTGCTCGCGTCCGCTGGCGGAGCTCTTGAAAATGCGCACTTGGCCCCGCTCGACAACATAGAGTCCGGAACACGGCTCGCCTTCGCCGAACACGGTCTCGCCCGCCGAGTAGTGGCGCGGGATGGCGCGTTGGGCAAGAAAACCCAGCTCGCTATCGGTTAACACAGAGAAGATGGCAACCTTCGCCAGCGTCTGCCCAGGTGTCAATGCGGATTCCGGCACGATCGCTATTGTACCGGAGCGCCTCGGCGGAGAAAGCGCCGTGTCCAGCGCAGGTTCACGACCTTCCCTACCCCTCGCGCTCCTGAAATCTCGACCGTGACATTAGTCATAGGCACCTTGTAACCCGTCTGTCAGTCTCTACCTCAGGCCAGCCCGCCGCCGTCGACGACGAGGTGGGCGCCGGTGATCCAGGTTGACATCTCGCTGACGAGAAACAGCACGGCATTGGCGACGTCGCCGGGAGTCCCGACGCGGTGCAGCGGGCGGCTGGCAGCCTCCTTCATAAACTGATCGGGATTCTCCCCGAGCTGACGGCACTCACTCGCCAGCATCGGAGTGTCGATATCGCCCGGGCACACGCAGTTCACCCGGATGTTGTCTTTGCCATGGTCGATCGCCATCGCCCGGGTCAGGTTCAGCAGTCCACCCTTCGCCGCGCAGTAGGAAGCCGCCTTCGGCCCCCCCTTCAACGCCCATCCCGACCCAGTATTCACAATTGCGCCGCCACCGTTGCGAATCATGTGTGGAATCGCCTCGCGCGACAGCAGGTATACGCTTTTCAGGGTCACATCCAGGACCGCGTCCCACTCTTCTTCTTCCAATGCCAAGACGTCTTTTCGGAGGACGATACCGGCATTGTTGCAGAGGATATCGATCCGGCCATAGGCAGCAATCGTACGGTTCACCGCCTCTCGGCAATCGGAGCGCAGACCAACGTCGCACGGGATAGCCATGGCCTTCCCTCCACTGCGCTCGATTTCGGCGACTGTCTCCATTCTGCCTTCAGCGTTCTTGTCGAGAACGGCAACCGCGCTTCCCATTTCCGCCAGACGAACCGCAATCCCCCGGCCGATTCCCGATGCAGCTCCCGTCACTATGGCAACCTTGCCTTCCAGCGACAGCAGTTGCCCTGCTCGAGTGCGGACTTCGTTCATATCCATATCTAAGGCACCTCGGCGGAAAACGATTTCAAACTGGAAGTTATCTCCTCGATTTTGGGTGGCGCAGCGGTTCACCGCTGCGGTAAGTGCTCGTCTTGAATTCGGCTTTAGCCGCTGAGGGAACTCCCGCACTGCCGCTTACCCCAACGCCTCCAGAGCGCGCTCCATCGCACTGAGGGTCAGCTTAACGTCTTCGGCTGTGTGGGCCGCGGTCACAATCGAATGCAGAGTCGCCGCGGGACTCGTGTACACCCCGTATTCAAACAATTTCAGAGACAAGCGCTGATAGCTTTTGCGGTCGACATGCTGGCAGAATTCCCGATAGTCGCGGATACGTTTCTGCTCGGTGAACATGATTTGAAACATCGGGCCGACGCGCTGCACGATCGCACGCGTCCCCTTCCGGAGAAAAAGTTCGTTCATCCCTGCCGCGAATTCGTCGGCCAGTTCCCGTATTTTTCTGAATAAAGCGCCGCCATTCCGAGTGAGCTTGCCGAGACTGGCGCGCGCCGCATGCAGCCCGATGCGCGAGGCGTTGTGCGTGCCGTAATGCAGGACGCCTCCGCTGGCGAGTGCGCCCATCACCTCGGCGCGCCCGGCAAAAGCAGCAACTGGAAGCCCGCAGCCCAGCGCTTTTCCAAACGTAACAATGTCCGGCGACAGCCCGTAGTATTCCTGGCAGCCGCCCGCCGCAATGCGGAACCCGGTCACGGTTTCGTCGAGGATAAAGAGAATGCCGTGATGACGGGCCAGTTTCTGCAAGCCCTCCAGGTAGCCGTCGTCCGGCGGAATCACTCCCATATTCGCCATCACGCCTTCGGTGATCACCGCCGCAATCTGTCCGGGGTGGTTCTGAATGGCACGCTCCAGAGAAACAAGATCGTTCCAGGGAACGACAATCGTGTCATCGAGCGCGCGGCGGTTAAGGCCCGAACTGTCGGCAATCCTGACCGGATCGCTGCGCCACCCCACCGCCGAAGGCGGCAGCGGGTTCGACGCTACCAGAACATCGTCGTACCAGCCGTGATAGTGCCCCTCGAACTTCAGGATCTTTGGTCTCCCGGTCGAGGCGCGCGCCAGCCGCAGCACCGCCATCACCGCTTCGGTTCCGGTGTTCGCGAAGCGGACAACCTCGGCATTGGGCACAATCTGTTGCAGCAACTCGGCGACTTCAACTTCAATCTCGGTCGCGGTCGCAAAATGAGCGCCGCTCGAAGCGCCTTCAGCGATCGCCCGAGTCACGTCCGGATCCGCATGCCCCAGGGGGAGCGCGCCGAATCCCATCATCCAGTCGATGTATTCGTTTCCATCCACATCGTATAAACGGGACCCCTGCCCGCGCTGCATGAAGATCGGATACTCGCCATAGTTCGCCGGCCCACGCGAGGGAGAGCTTCCGCCCTCGACCAGCACACGATTCGCGCGCTGATACAGTCGTTTCGATTGCTCGGTACAGAAAGCGGTCGTACCCTTAGTCCCCAAGCTCCCTCCTCCACTTCCCTCTTCAACACGCGTCCAGCACGACGAAGCTCCGAACCGTTAACGTCCCGGTTCCGTATCGGCTTACACTCGCGTTCGGACGAGATAAACCTTACTATAATCCTGCAACCAACGGAGGATGGAAATGCGAGGACGGGACCTGGGTCGTGGCTTTCTGATAACGCTAGCCGTGTTTTCCTTTGCGTCGGTTTCCTGGAGCCAAGGCGCCGACCAGACCGCACGCGTGCTGTTCAATGCCAAGGTATTCACGGGCGTACCCGATCATCCCTACTCCGACGCGGTTGCTATTCGCGGCGACAGGATCATAGCGGTTGGCAGCCTGGCCGCGGTCTCCGCCATCGATCCCAGCGCCACGCGAGTCGACCTGCAAGGCAAGTTTCTGCTTCCCGGTCTCATCGACAGCCACGCTCATCCCATCGAAGGCGGTATCGCCCTGATCTCCGCCGATGTAGCCAATGAAATGCCCTCCATGGACGCGCTGGTCGGCTTTGCCGCCGACGCGAAGAAGAGCGGCAAGGGCATGCGCGGCGATGTCCTCTACATTGGCGGGATGCCTTTGGTCTACTGGTCCAAAACCGACGAACTCAATGCCCGTTTCAGCAGCGGCGCCTACGCTGACCTGCCCGTGTTTCTCAGCGGAATGGACGGCCACACCGGCTGGGCCAATCGCACCCTGCTCCACCGAGCTGGAATCACCAAAGAATTCCTCAGTCATCTTTCCCCAGCGGAGCGGGCCTACTACGGTATCGGCCCCACCGGCGATTCGAATGGTTTTGCCGTCGATGCCGGTCTGGACAAGATCGAGGCCATGATCCCGCCGCCGACCAAGGAGCGGTATCTCGAGGGCGGACGAGCCGCCATCCACTATCTGCACAGCTTGGGAATCACCGCCTGGCTCGACGCCGCGGCCGAGCCACCTTTCCTGTCCACCTACCGGAGCCTGTCCCAACGCGGAGAGCTCACCGCGCACGTGGCCGCATTTCCAGTGATCAATCCTCGTAACGATCCGGCAAAAGAGCTGGAGGCGGTGCAAAAGATCCGCCAGGAATACGCCAACCTGCCGAATCTGACTCTTCCCGGCATTAAGGTATTCGCCGACGGCGTGATGGAGTATCCCTCGCAGACCGCGTCCATGACCAAGCCGTATCGAAACACTGGCAAGGCCGGAGACTTGCTGTTCGATCCGGCGCGCTTTGCCGAGTTAGCCACGCTGGCCGATAAACAAGGCCTCATCGTGCATGTTCATGCCCTTGGCGATCGCGCGGTGAAGGAGGCGCTCAACGGAATCGCAGCCGCCAGGAAAGCCAACGGAAACAGCGGCCTTCCCCACACTCTCACGCATGTTCAGGTGGCCGATCCCGAGGATTTCCCGCGCTTCCGGCAGCTTGGCGTAATCGCAGCGCTCCAGTTGTTGTGGGCGACCGCGGAACCGGACACGATTGAACTGCTCAAGCCGTATCTCGACCCGGAGTTATACCGCTGGCAGTATCCGGCCCGCTCGCTTCTGGATGCCGGCACCATCATCTCGGGGGCAAGTGACTGGCCCGTTTCCAGCCCGAATGTGTTTGAGGCGATCTACCAGGCCGAAACTCGTAAGGGACCGGAAGGCGTGCTCGACGCCGCTCAATGCATGCCGCGCGAAGCGATGCTTTACGCCTACACCCGTAATTCGGCGCGCGCGTTAAACCAGCAGGACAAAATCGGATCGCTCGCGCCGGGCATGCAAGCGGATCTTGTGCTGGTCGATCGCGACCTTCTGACGGTTACACCCGAGGAACTAAAAGACGCCAAGGTTTTGTGGACCATGGTCGGTGGCACCACGGTTTATCGTGCACAACCTTAGCAGCCTGGTGTAAGTGAGATTTGGATCAGGGCGTGCCTTCAGGACAGCCGGCAAGATGCCGGCGCTACGGTGAAGTCGACCTCACTCCCCCACCAGCCAGCCGTACTGTGCGGCGGTCAGCGGCACCACGCTCAATCGCCCCTGCCTCACCAGCGGAGATTCCGCAAAAGATGCCCGCGCTTTGATTTCCGCCAGCGTCTTCGCCTTGGCGATCGCCTTCCCAACCTTGATCTTCACCTGCGGATTTCTGGGATTGCTCGCATTCACGTCGACCACCGACGCCGTCCCTACCGCGCTCTTCTCGTCGCCGGTGTGGTAGATCACCAACCGCTCTCCGGGCTTCATTTCGCGCAAATGCTTCACGGCCGCAGGATTTGTCACTCCATCCCAAATCGTGGTCTTCTCCCGCTCAAGATCCGCGAAGGAATACACCGTTGGCTCAGTTTTCAGAAGATAGTCCATGGGCAGGTATTGTAAACACAAAGCGATGGCAGAAGAAGAGAGCAGATCGGCGTGTGACGCTCATCACCTTACTTCTGCCACCACGTAGACATACCGCAACGCCTGGTTGCCGGAATTCATCACGTCATGCTCCGTTTCCGGCGGACAGTACACGGCTGTGTTTGCCTTGACTGGCAACTTCGAACCGTCCTTGAAAAGCATTTCACCGGCTCCCTCCAGAACCACCAGCAGTTCCTCGTGGTGTCCGGTGCCGTGTTTGCCTACTGACTTTCCCGGACCCAGCACGATATAGCCGGACTTCATACCCATGCTCTCCGGTGGCCCATTCAGCACAATCAATTCCTTTACCGAACTGTCCAGTGCGACCGCCTTCGCTCGAGGATGTGGTTGGCCCACCTGCCCCACCGACAAGGCAGTGAAAGTGAGTGCGAGCACGACGACCGCAACGATCCGGCGATAATCGGCAAGCAAAGTATCGATCCGCATGAATGCACCTCTTTGATAAACCGCCGGCACGATAGAATCGTCCGGAGACAGAAGGCCAGGTCGGCAGCCTTCCCTTTGAATTCTATGCGCTGCTGCGGCCGATCGTTTGTTACCGCGGAGACTTCCCTTCCGCGCCGGTTTCGCCAACAATAGAAGGGTCTCGTGACTGAAGCCTCCGTCAACCCGGGTGCCATCACCATGGCCAAGGCCATCGAGCGCTACTTTAATGTTGCGCTTTATCTGCTTGTGCTCAGCGGCTTCGGCACTCTGGCCTTGACGGGAGGGTTGGACCTGCCGGCCGTGATTCTGGTGAGCCTGGCGCTCGGGCTCCGCGGAATCCAACTTCTGACGCGCCGCGAATTTGTCATCCCGGAACGCTGGACCACCGTCCTGACACTGATTTACGTCTTCATCTATCTTGCCGACTACTTTTTTCTTTCACGCGGTTTTCTGGCAGCCAGTGTTCATCTTGTGCTCTTCGCCATGGTCGTCCGGCTTTTCTCGTTGCAGCGGACGCGCGACCATTACACGCTCGCGGTGCTCTCGTTTCTGATGGTGCTGGCAGCCTCCGTGCTTACGGTCGGCAGCGTGTTTCTGTTTTCTTTTGCGGTTTTCCTGCTGATTGCCATCGTCGCTTTTGTTCTGATGGAAATGCAGCACTCTGTCACCAGCGAGCCAACCCACGCTCAAGATCCCCGCGTTGTTTCTCCAACCCAGCGCATGGCCTACGCACTGCTGGCGATTGCTCCGGCGCTCATGCTGATGATCCTGGCCGGAAGTTTCCTGATCTTCTTCCTGCTTCCCCGCGTTACGTCACGCTATTTGACCGCCTACACTCCGGCGAGCGATGTCGCCACCGGTTTCACCGATCGCGTACAACTGGGCCGTATCGGGCAGATTCAGCAGTCCAGTGCTGTCGTCATGCACATCGAGATCCAGAACGATCTGCAAGGTGCCTACGATTTAAAGTGGCGCGGGGTCGCGCTCAACAATTTTGACGGCCGGGTCTGGTCGAATTCGTTTGCAGAAACCCAGGTGCGGCCCGGGGGAGACGGAAGCTATCGGCTGGCGCCTGTGGTGGACCCGCGTGCCGTGTCCGTGGTTGCGAGCCGATCCATTCGTTATCGCGTTCTGATGGAGCCGCTCGGAACCAACGTATTCTTTCTGGCAGAATGGCCGCGGAGTCTCACCGGAACGTTCCGGCAGGTGAGTACGGACGCAGGAGGAGCCGTCTACGACCTCGATGCAGAGCACCCGATCAATCGGTACGAAGCCGAATCGCAACTGCCTGACATCGACGTCGACGAGCTTCGTCTGGCGGCGAACACTGCACCCGGCGAAATGGGCCGGTACCTGAAACTGCCGCCGCTCGATGCTCGCATTGCGAAATTGGCGGAGGATATCACCGCGCAGGCTCCCAGTAACTATGAGAAGGCGGTCGCTATGGAGCGGTATCTATCCACGCATTTCTCATACACGTTGGAGTTGCCGAGCAGTGTGCCGCCGGATCCGCTGGCCCATTTCCTGTTCGAGCGGAAAAGAGGCCACTGCGAGTACTTCGCCAGTTCGATGGCGGTGATGCTGCGCTCTCTGCGCATCCCAACGCGAATTGTGACGGGCTTTCGCGGAGGGGAATACAACGACCTCACCGGCCAGTATGTGGTGCGCGCCAGTGACGCCCATGCGTGGGTCGAGGCTTACTTCCCCGGGTCGGGTTGGGTCAGCTTCGATCCCACTCCGGCGGCGAGCCTCGCGGCGCGAACCGGGTGGTCGCGGATGGATCTCTATCTGGACGCGGCCGCATCGTTTTGGCGCGAATGGATTATCAACTACGATGTCGGCCACCAGCGCTCATTAAGCAAGGATGCCGCCACCAGCACCCGGCTTTTCGTTGAACAGGCTCGCCGTTGGATCGAGCGGCAACATAGCGCCATGCTGCAATGGGCACGGCGCGCGCACGACCACTTCACGGCTTTTCCCGTGCGATGGTTGGGCGGGCTCATCGCCTTCACCGCAGTCCTGACCGCGTTGTGGAATGTCCGGCGACTGATCGGCGGACTGCGTGACCGCAGTCTGCGAGCGCATCCCGAGCGCGCCCCGCGCGAATCCGCCGCGCTTTGGTATGACAGGATGGTGAACCGCATGGCGCGGCTGGGCTGGCGCAAGTCCCCGTCACAAACGCCGCTGGATTTCGTCGCGGCTATTCAGGAAACGGCACTGCAGGAGAAGGTCGCCCGGTTTACCCGCGCTTACGAATCCGCCCGCTTCGGCAAGTCGGTGGAAGACGCGCAAAGCTTGCCCGAGCTTTTCAAGGAAGTCACAGCCAGGGAAACGGCGGATTTGAGAAAGACCTCCAACCGCGCAGCCGCCAGCTAGGGCCGTGGCCACGATTTTGCTCGTTCCAATCCCCGCGATCAGGTGGCGACGCTTGTTCAGAGTGCTAGAATGCCTTCGGAATTGTTCTACGACTTCCAGAATACGGTGATGCAATCAAGGAGTCGAAGATGAAAAAGAGTCTTTTTTTGCTATTGGCTGTTGGCGTGGTCCTTATACTTGCCGTTGGCCTGAGCGCGAAGGATCGGGACCTCGGAACGAAGGGCAAAGCATGGCTTGATGCCCATAACGAACCTGCCGCGATCAATGTCAACGGTGACTGGCAGGCAAAGTCGTGGGGCAAGGTCGTCTTGAATCAGGCTCAGGGCAGCAGAGACTTGGCCGGAAAGAGTGGCGATTGGGACATCTCGGGCGTCGTCAGCGGCAAGCAAGTCTTTTTGCTTTTCTCCTATCAGGACAAAGTCAACTATTCCGCCGAGTTGACCTCCGAAAGCGAAGCCAGCCTTAACGGGTCTTACTCCAAGGGATTCATGAGTGAGAAGACGAAGGGCAGGTCCATGCACCTAACCAAACAGTAGCGTAGAGGCTGTCCAAGCCCGAACTTCGGTGGGATTGGCGGAATGCGTGTGCTCCCGCGCAGAACCGGTGGCCAACTGGCGGGTGGCGTGCGCGATGTCTCGTCCTAAGGAGCTACTCGTTATGAAATTGCGATTGAGCACAGGCGCGGCGCTGTTGTTTGTCCTCCTCGCGCCCCTGGCAGCGAGGGCGGAGTTATCCAAGCAAGAGCGCGACACTGCCAAGAGTATGATCGCGGGCACGTTGTATCTCCGGCTCGATGTTCCTTGCCGGTACGGCAGAGGACGATGGGGGGTTGCCAAGGCCATCCACCACGTGGAATCTCTGCTTGAGGTTTCGCCGGCAGGGTATAGCGCGGAGCGGAAGCTTGCCCTGCCCGGAACGCACAAGAGGGATAGCGTCTATTGGGGATTTTCTCCCAACGATGCCGTACGCTACGGAAAACTCCTGTTTGCTGGCGACACGGTTCAGGTATGGATGGAAGGAGTCTCGCCCCACGACTACGAAATGCTCGTTGACTTCATCCACATCCAAAACCTGGACGACTTTACCAAGGCTTTCAACCGGACGTTCTCCAAAGTTCCGCTTCAGGACGAACACCCGGAATGGCCGGCAGAGGTGCGGAAGGCCATCGGCGAGCACAAGGTGATTGCGGGCATGACCGAAGAGCAGGCCTTCAGCGTGGTGGGCAGCCCGATCAAAGTTACTACCGGCGAAGAGAACGGCGTTAAGTCGGAGACTTGGGTGCCGCGTCAGGATAGGGAGTTCGTAACCTCGTGGGGCCAGACCGAGGGCATGCCCACGGGTTTTCCCGCGCGGTTGGAGTTCAGTGGCGGAAGGCTGCAGGGGATAGAACAGACACCCAAGGGTGCCGATGCGAAGGGCAACCAGCTTAATGAAAACTGATGCCGAGGCTTACGAAATCAACATACCGCCTCATTACTCGGCGCTGCCACGGCGGTGCGGGTGGCAGGCCGCCGGGAGCGCTCCGATAGAAAAATCGTTTCGCAATGTCGCCATCAGGCGATGCTGGGTGTATGATGTTGCCGTTTTCGAGGTCAAAAAGGAGATTCCGGATGAAATACACGTCACGGTTGTTATTAGTCCTGCTGTGGATAGGTATCGTTTACGGCCAGGATTCAAGTGGCGCTAAACCAGAAACCGCCGTGGCCGAGAAGGCCCCCGCCACTGCTGGACAGATACCCGCTACGAGCTCGGAAACATCGGGCGAGAAGATGGCGAAGATTGTGGTGTACCGCGAAAAGGCATACAAAGGAAAGGCCATTAAGCCCCCCGTGATCTATGACGGATTCCTTGTCGCGTATTTGCATAACGGCAATTATGTTGAACTGCTGGTGCCCCCGGGCCAGCACACGATCAGCTCGAACAAAGAGGGTTCCAGGATTCTTGCTGGGAAGAGGGAAAATACGCTGACAATTGATGCCAAGGAAGGAGAGGCAAGCTACGTTCAGCTGAAAGTCGTGATGGGCGCATGGGTTGGAGTTGGAGAAGTCCACCAAGTGCCGCCGGAGACGGGAAAGACCAGCGCGGCGTCTCTTGCCCGGACGGAGCCGGACTGGGCCAGGGCTGGAAAGACTTGGCTGGACGGGCATACTGAGCCGGCGGCAATCAACGTCAATGGAACTTGGCATGGGGGCGACTGGGGAGAACTTGTCCTTAATCAGGCCGAGGGCAACCGAGCGCTGAAGGGCCAATGCGAGAAGTGGGACGTTCACGGAGTGGTAAGCGGGAACCGCGTCTTCCTGCTCTTTTCCAGCTACGGTGATGTAACGTATTCTGCCGTGCTTACTGCCGCAGGCGACAAAGTCCTGGACGGCAGTTTTTCCAAGGGCCTTAAGGCGGAAGATACAAAGGGGAAGACAATGCACCTGACCAAGGAGTAACTAGAACTGGTCTCATAAATGGTTTTGGGTAGGGCACGGCTTCAGCCGTGCCGTTTAGGGCCGATAACAATGCGGGCTTTAGCCCCAGAGGGCCGGACAGCTTGCTTGGGAAACCATTTATGAGACTGCTTCTAGAATCGGGGGGCTGGCCCACACTTTCGTTTGCATCCAAGCTGAAACTGGGGCTGCCCCACACTGGCGATTTTTGCAAGGGTGGGAACAACTGCCTTCAGCTCATCCGCGAAAATGACTTGTAATAGTACGACCCAAACCAAGGAGACTATTGAATGAAGCGCATTGTTGTTACATCCCTCTTTCTGTTTTGCATGGTTCTGCCGGCATCGCTAGCGGCGCGCGACAAGAAACCGAGCGTCGACATGAGTAACATGAACCGCATCTTTCTCGGATGGGTCGATTTGGACCCCTATAACTTTGCGGAGTTGGGCTACTCCAAGGCAGAGTGGGCTGATGTGATTGGCAACGCGAATGCAACCTTTCAGCATAAGTGCCAATCGAAATACCTGGCTGGGCGAACCGTTACCTTAGCCAAGGACAAGGGGGACGAGAACGCGGCGGGCAACGATCTCTACATCAAGTTTTCGGATGCCTCGTTCGGCAGAGACTACCGCCTCAGACTTTCCGTGCACTTCATCGACCCCAAGACGAATTCTGAGATTGCATCGATTCCCCTCAAAAAGTATACCGGGCGGCTTTGCGGCGTTGTGAGTTGCCTGGACAAAGAACTGGAAGAAGTGGGCAGCAAGCTGCAATTGGACGTTACGGGGGACACGAAAAAGAAGAAGTAGACGTCTGGATCGCAACCTGAACGGTGGCTAACAATAGGGAGATCTCTCATGAAACGATTGGCGGTCACGGCGGCATTGCTGTTGCTCTGCATTTCGTTCCCAACTTCTCTGGAAGCGCGCCACGGCGTAAAACGCTATTTGACCAAGGAATCGACCGTTGACATGAAGAACATGAACCATATCTTTTTTGGCTGGGTCGATTTGGGCCCTGACGAGTGGACGCTCTACGGCTATGGCAGCAAAGCCGACTGGACCGACGTAATCAATTCTTTGAACGCCTCGTTTTCACGGTGCGTGCCTGGTCGGACCATAACCGCGGCCAAGGACAGGGGGGACGAGAACGCGGCAGGCAACGACCTTTATATCAAGTTTTCGGATGTCCGAATTGACTACAACAACTATCACTTGATTCTGTCCATGCATTTCATCGACCCAAAGACCAACGCCGAAATTGCATCGATTCCAGTGAGACCCTATTACGGAAACGATTGGGGTTTCAAGAATTACCTGAAAGCGGCACTGGACGAAGTGTGTACGAAGGTGCAAGTGGAAGTTACCGGCGAATCGCAAGGGAAGAAGTAGACGGCTGGTCGCGCGGGCGGCTTATAGAGGTTGCGGAAAAAGTCGGATTCCGAACCCGGCCCCTAAAGGGGCGTCTGATTGGGAAACTTACGGCATCGCTGAAGCGATGCCCTGATACGAAACATGAGTTTTTCCGCAGCCTGTGAAGCGGTGCTCCTGCAAAACAAAGTCAGTCCCCGAATTTTTCCGCAGCCGGTTGGGATGGCGGCCCCGCGGTCAGGCGTTTGCGCCAGGGAAAGGGCAGCCGATGCTTAAGCAGGCTCCATCGGGTGTCGCGGTAAGGGTCTTCATTGTTGCCGTATACGGGATGGTAAGCGTCGGCCCTTTGGCGGCCCGGGACCTCAATGCCAAAATCGTTCAGTTGCAGGAATTGGCGCATCTGAAGCTTGTACCGGCCTTCGACGCCAAGAATAAGTTCAAGCAACCTTTCATTCAGCCACACGATATGGCGGAAGCCAAACTCCCAAACGTAGGTATATCCCTTGAAGAACTTCCAGTCGGCTTTGGTAGCGCGCCACATGCCGATGATCTCGCGGCGGATCTTCCAACGCACAAAATTAAGTTCCGCGGGTGTCAATTGATGGGTACGCACATTGCTGAAGTAGCCGTCGTACCAGCGAAAATCTGAAAGATTGGCGATGCGATCATCGGCCAGCATTTCGTCGCGCAAGGGAGTCTTCGGATACGGCGTCATGATCTGGTCCATCACGCTGGAAATTCCCATTTCCTTGATGAACTGGTAGTTCTCGCGAATGCTCTCGGGATCGTCGTCGGCAAGCCCATTGATGATGCCGGCGATGACAATGATGTCTTCTTTCTGCAGGGCCGCCACGCCGCGCTGGATGGTATCGAGGGTGTTGGGCTTATGCATCGTCTTCAGGTTCTTGACCGACACATTCTCGATGCCCAGGAAGATGGACACGAACCCCGCCTGGGCCATCTTCCTGGCAACGTCGGGCCGGTTGGCGAAACCAATCGGACTCGCCTGAGTGGTAAAGATCAGGTTCTTCAACTTCAAGCCAATGACCCCGTCGCACAACTGCTCGAAGCGCTCCATGTCGAGGGTGATGTTGTCATCAGTGCAGAAAATATGGCGGGCGCCGCGGCTGTAAGCGTCTTCGATGTCGGCCAGAACGCGGTCCAAGGGGAAGAGGCGGAACGAGCGTCCATACATTTCGCGGATGCTGCAAAAGTTGCAGAGATGCAGGCAGCCGCGCGAGGTCTCGATGACGTCGGCGCGGCGGAAATACATGTGAAATCCTTTGGCCAGACGCTTGTCGCGGGCGGGGATGCGGATCTTGTCCAAGTCTTCGAGGGGCCGCGGCGGGTTGTGCCGGAAGCGATCCTCCTCTTTATAAGAAAGCCCGAGGATGTTTTCCATTCCCTTCCCCTCGGCCTCGACGCTGTTCAGCAGTTCTCCAAACGCAAAGTCGCCCTCGCCTCGCACCAGGAAATCCCACAGGTTCGCGTCGGGACTGGCGGCGATTTTTTCGGAAAACAACGTGGCATGATAACCGCCGAGCACGGTTCGAATCCGGCTGTCGAAATGCTTGGTCAAATAGGCAAAGCCGACCGTGGTGTCATATTGGAAAGTCATGGACGTGAAACCCACGACGTCCGGCTTAAATTCCCGCAAGACTTGCAAGAAGCGCGGGACCGCCTGCTTGCGCCAAATCACCATGTCCGCCACTTTGACATCGTGGTTGTCGATCTGGCCGGCAATCGTTGCCATCGCGACACTGGGCGGTTCCCATTGCCTGCGCGGAACCCAGGGCGACGTTGCGGGGCTTTGCACCAGCAGGGCTCTCATTTGGCCTCGACCTGACCTCGGTTAGCAGTATGTTCGGCAGTATGTTCCGCCGTATGTTCAACCGCAAGATGAAACTTTAACATTTGTGGCAGAACTGAAGACCAGTATTTCCAGGTGTGCCCTCCCGGCCCGGTCGACCACTCGTGCGGGATACCCAGTTCTGTCAGCTTCTGGTGTAAGCCACGCATGGCAAGGAAAAGGCGATCGTCCGATCCGCAAGCGAGAAACAGCCGGGGAACGGGACCGGGCACGACGATGGTATGCTTGCTCCGGCCATGGGAATCGACGGGTCCGGGCAGCGGTGGTTGCGACGGCCAGAAGCTCCACTCTCTATCGACTAGCCCGCTCACAACGCTGACGCTCGAGAAGCGGCCGGGAAAGCGCCGTCCCACATCCAGCGACAGATAGCCGCCGAAGGAGAAGCCGCCAATCGCCCAACGCTGGCGTTCGAAGGGAATGCCGTAACGGTGGGAGACCGTTCCCGCTACCTCGTCGGCGACCAGGGTCAGATAATTGGGGTAGGGAAAGCGGTCCGAGTACTCCCGGTAAAAGTTGCTGAAGCGAACGTCGGGCAGGATCACGATGGCGGGACGGACCTCGCCGCGGCCCAGCATCTCGTCGTACACCTGGTCCACTTTGAGATATTGCAGCAAGTCCTCCGGCCGGTCCCACCAGCCGTGATTCAAGATGAAAACCTCGGAGGGCGCAGCGCGGGTCGTGGCTGTCTTGGGGATGAGGGCGAGGAAAAAGCGGGGCTCGTTCATTTCGTTGGACCAGAAACGAACCCGTTCCACGGTGAGGTTGGCGCGCTCGGAAAGACGCGCTACCTTGATCTCGCCCGGGGCGAGCGGCTCCTTTTCAAAGGGCTCCTTGTGCATGCGCCGGCAGGCGGGCATCAGTAACGTTGCCAGCAGCGTGAGCCCTCGCAGTCTCCAACGGTTCCTCAGCGCGACACCTCACCGAACTTCTCATTTGCTGCCCGCGGCGAAGGTGACACCGCCGCCGGCTAGCTTCTTGCGGACCGCTTCTTCGATCCGCTCCAGCGTATCCAAGCTATGAACGTCGATTTCTCGCGGCATGAATTCGACGGCAAAGCGGTTCTCAAGAAAAGCGACCAGGCCGATCATGCCGATCGAGTCGATGAGGCCGCCGGTGACCAGGGGCGTGGCGTCGCCGATCGTGGTCTGATGCACACCGAGCAAGACATTTTCAGCGATGAACTGGCGGACTGCTTGTTTGATGTCCCCGCTCTTGATGTCGCCACCCTTGATCTCCCCGCTATTGATCCCCATGGTCCAGTCCTTACTCCGGTTCCTTTGCGATCTTGGCCAAAGCCATGTAATCGATCTTGTCCCGGCTTCCCTTGGGCATGGCATTCAGAAATACGATGCGGTCGGGCAACATATACGCAGGCAGTGTCCGCGCACAGTGGGCTTTGGCTTCGACCAAGGTGACAGCGTCGGCGGAGCGGGCGCGGACAAAGGCAGTTATGGCGGTTCCCTTCTGCCCGTCTTTGGCATTGAATTCGGCAGCGACCGCCGCCGCTTCCAGTATATCTTTCTGCCGCAGGAGTGCGGCCTCGATTTCTCCGAGTTCAATGCGGAAACCGCGGCGTTTTACTTGCCGGTCGAGCCGTCCCAGGAAAAAGTAGTTGCCGTCGGACGCAAGCGATACGCGGTCACCGGTGCGGTAATACTGCTTGCCCTCCACGGTGACGAAAGCGCGTTGCGTAGCTTCCGAACGGTTCAATCCGGGACGCCCCCAGTATCCGCTCATCACGGAGTCGCCGCCGGCGAGCAGTTCACCGGTCGGCGCATCCATCATCACCGTCGCGTAGGGGCAGGGCCGGCCGATCGGCAGGGGCTGCGATCCGTCAAAATCGCGCGGCACGCGGTACCACGTCACCACATTAGTTTCGGTCGGGCCGTAGAGGTTCGCGCAAATCGCCTGCGGGACCGCGACCTGCAACCGCGCCACGTATGGACCGGCGAAAACCTCTCCGGCAAAGAGGATGACGCGCAGGCCCGGATACTCATGCTCCGCGAGCCGTCCATCCTGTAACATGCCGGCCAAGATCGACGGCACGGAATACCAACAGGTGATGCGAGCCTGGCGCACGAACTGTACCAAGAAACGTGGCATCCACACGATATGGCCTGGCACTAAAACGCAAGTGGCGCCGCACAATGCCATATTGAAAATGTCGAAGGTGGAAAGATCGAAGCTTAGCGGCGACGGACAAGCGATGCGGTCCGTTGAACCGATCTGAAACTCGCGCGCGGACCATTTTACGAACGCGCTTACGGCGCGATGGGAAAGGACGACTCCCTTCGGCCGGCCCGTAGATCCAGAAGTAAACAGAATGAAAGCCGGATCGGCGGCGTCGGCTCTGGGCAGCGAGCCTTCAAGAGCAGTGCCGATAGCAGCAGCCGGCGTGGCCTGCCAAGGGATGCCGGCGCCGGTCTCGCGATCGGTGATTCGCGGCGGGAAGAGGTCGCCCTCTTTGTCGGTCTCTTTGTCGGCCTCTTTGTCACCCTCGATCACCAGCCGTGCGGCGCAGTCGGCCAACGTTGCTTCGATTCGCTCCTTTGGCCACTGGGGATGGATAGGGACATAGACAGCTCCGGCGAGAAGAGACGCGAAGACGGAGACGATGGCTTCGGTGGTTTTCGGCAGCACCAGCGCGATGCGATCCTGCTGCTGGATGCCGTGTTCAACGAACCGCAGGGCCAGCGACGCGGCTTGCTCGAACAATTCGCGGAAAGACGTGACCCGATCTTCTTCCACTATGGCCGGAGCATCGGGTGTAACCATTGCCGTGTGCCGAAGCCAGTCGGAGAGCAGGTCGCTTTCAGGCTCGGGCAAGCGTCACCCCCCAGGTGAATCCGATCCCAGCGGAGGCGAACAGCAATAACTGCCCGGGACGAATTCGGCCCTCGCGCCGCATATGCACATAATTGATGACGAGATCGCTGGCAAAGGTGTGGCCATACTCCGCCATGGGAGTTGGAGGCAAGCCGCCCTCGGGCAGTCCCACCATCTTGCGGAAACCCTCGCGGTCCCGCAGGCTGATGTTGGAATAGATGAAATGGTCAATATCGCTCAAGCTCAGCGAAGACGCTGCCAGAACTTTTTGCATCACCCGGAACAGGTTGAGATAGTAGATCGGCATCACCTGGTCTTCAATGCATCGAGCATCGACAACAATCTCGAGGTGGCCGTTCGTCCTGACGAAACCAATGGCGCCCTGCAGGTGGCCGAGCGTCATGGCTTCGACGCCCAGCAGCAAAGGGCCCTCCGTACCTTCACGGCGCAAGATGACGGCGCTCCCGGCGTCGCCTTGCACGGTAACTGGAAGAAGCGAGCGGTTGCCGTGAGGCGGAGTGTCGCCGGTCACGAGCAAGGCGGTACGAATGTTTTCATCGGTGTTCATCCAGCCCAGCGCGGTCTTAATGGCAAGGTGAAGCGCTCCGCAACCTCCGGCTTTGAAACTCAAATTCAGCGAAGTTTCAGCCCCAAGTTCGGCACTGAGTCTGTGGGCGGAGGAGAGACCCGGCGAGTTCTCTCCGGGGAGAGTGCTGTAATCCAGGATGAGATTGATGTCCCGCGCCGTAATCCCAGCTTCGGCGATCGCGCTTGAAGCAGCCTCGAGAACCAAGTCATAGGGTTGCTTGGCGCCGCAGACGCGAACGTGGCTCAGCCCGAGACCTTCCGTGGCCTTTTGTCTCGACAGCGGGCTCAGGGGAGCGAGCGTCGTCTCCACTCGAGTTCGTTCCCTCTGCAAGACCGCTTCCACGGCCTCAACGTCGGGCGGAACGGCGTACGCCGCGGATGCAATTCGCACATTCATGTTCAACGCAACTCCAGCAGAAGGGCTGCGAATCCAATGTCGCCGGATGTTCCTAGCAAGAGCATCTGCCCGCTGTTTGGCCGACTGCTTAAAGCCAGTATCAAGTGGAGAAGCGCGCTGGTGTCGGACAAACCCGCGGCAACGGCCTGCGGGGGGACGATTATTGCGCCATCGCCAGCAATCTCGCGAGCCACCGCCGTGACAGGACTGGTAGCGCACGGCGCGCCATTCGTGGTACAGACCGTGAGACTCGGATCGGAACCGCCGAGCATCTGGCGGACGATCTCCACCGGTTGGCCGCCTGAGGCCCAGCGGCCTGAGCGGAGCTGGGCATAAGAACGAACTTTGGCTCTCCCTGCGCGGCGGCCCGCCGCTTCCAGCACCAGCGCGGCTACACCTTCGCTGGGAATGAAACCGCCGGCTTCCGGCGAGGTCTCCGAGTGGTAGCAGGCTGGCGACAACAGATTTGCGGTCTCATACCATTCGTAGACGGCGCGCGTGAGCACGTCACCCGCGAGGACAATGGCCAACTCAGCCTGCCCGTGGCGAAGCAAGGAAGCGGCCTGGAGCAGTGCGCTCTCGCCCGCAAAGCCCCTGCTGCCGACCGTAATATTCGGCCCTCGCAGATCGTGAAACAAAGCCACGTGACTTGCCGGAGCGTTGGCGAGCGTCTCCGGGAAAGTGCTGGGATCGGTCCCGGACCAACCGTGTGCGACGGCGCTTTGGAAGAAAGCTTCCGTAAGTTCAACACAGCCGAAGCAGGTGGCGAAGACTACCGCAACCCGCGACCGGTCCACTTGGCTGAGGTCGATCCCCGCATCCTGAATGGCCAGGGTAGACGCCACCAAGGCCCACGCCGACAGGCGATCCAGGCGCCGGGTCTTCAGGCCCGGCACTACGCTGGCCGGGCGAAACGGACTTACTAGAAACGCTCGCCGCAGTCCTGCGGTTGGCCAGGCAGTGATGGCGATGGGCTCCAACGCAGACGGCGGGATGAGTCCGGCGAGCGGACCATAGGGACTCACGGAACCGATACCGGTAATATTAATATTAATGCCCGGCGAATTCGTAGTCATGCCGGGCCGCTCCCGAATATGAGCACCGTGTTGCTGCCACCAAACCCCGCGGAAGCCGACATGGCCAGCGGTAGCGGTTGGCGTCGAACTTCTCCGCGCAGCCAATCGACGCCCGGGCTTTCGATGGGGTCGGTCAGCCGCAGCGTCGGGAATAGCGCGCCGCTCCTAATGGCGGTGATCGTGATCGCGGCCTCCAACGCGCCGGCGGCTCCCAGACAGTGTCCGAAATAGGACTTGGTCGAAGACACGGGGATGGGAAGGCTGCGTCCGCGAAAGGCAGTTTCGTAGGCGTTGGCCTCGGCAATATCGTTCAGGGGAGTGCCCGTGCCGTGGGCGTTCACATAGCCAATCTCGCCGCGGCCGACCTCCGCTATTTCCATGGCGCGGCGCATGCACTCGGCTAAGCCGCTTCCCTGTTGCTGCGGCGCGGTGGGATGAAATGCATCGTTGGTCATGGCCCATCCACGCAGTACCGCCAGTACGTTGGCATCCCGCGCCCTGGCGCCGGCGAGCGTTTCGAGCACGAGAACGGCGGATCCCTCGCCCAGGTTCAGCCCCTTGCGATTCTGGTCAAAGGGGCGGCAGGGGCTTGGGTCCAAGGCCTGCAGCGAGCTAAATCCGCTCAGCGTGAACGGGCACAGGGCATCGCTGCCCCCTGCAAACATCATGGGCGCGACTCCGTCGAGCAACAGGTTGGCGGCGAGCGCGATGGCCATCGCTCCGGAGGCGCACGCCACAGAGACCGCACAGCGCGGCCCGCAGATGCCCAGGTGCTCACCTACAGCGTCGGCGACGTGCGCTACCGGATAGGAGGCGGCCCGCGAGAGACCGCCGCGCCGATACCAGGCGGCAGGATCTTGAGCGATTTCGGGATCGATCTCGGTGAGGCCCGCGACCGTGCTGGCCATCACCACACCGCTCTCGCGGAAGGCAGCGCTCTCGCAATCGAAATGCGCCACTGCGTCTCGAGCCGCCACCGCCGCGAGGCGATCGGTGCGGGAGTATCGGGAGCGGGAACCTTCCGCCGGAAGCGGCACGCAGATCGGCGCAGTCGTTCCTGTGAAGCCGGGATACGCGTCCTTCGCCGGCGTGAGACAACACTTGCCCGATAACATGCCTTCCTGCAGGCAGTCCAAGCCGATGCCATAGGGGCTGACGACGCCGACACCGGTGACGACGATGGTTTTCTGGAGATCAGTCACGAGAGGCAACCGGCCAAAAATCAAAAAAGTTCAACCACTGATCGTAATGGGTTGCCAAGGTTTTTTCCAGAAACCCGACCGCCAGGCGCAAACCGGCATGCGGGTCAACTTCGCCGCCGTCGCATGCGGCCGGGGATGAGACCGGTAGGATCGGATCGCCCATCAGAACGCGGTAGCGCAGCCAACCCTGGCGAATCACAAAACCGGGCAGCACCGGCGCGCCCGAAACCTGCGAAAGTACAAAGGGGCCTAGCGGGAAGGCGGCGGGTTCGGAGAAAAACGGAACCTCGGCACTGTGATGCCGGTAGACACGGTCTCCCTGGATCGCCACGATTTCGTTTCGACGCAAGGCCTGCAACAGGTCGAGGCTGGCGCGCACGCCGCCGCTGAGATCGACAATTTTGAGCCGTTCGTTCGACATCAAATTACGCAGCATGATCTCCGCCGGTCTGTCCTCGACCAGGCGCGCCACGTTGACGGGCCGGCCGTGCATTTCAAGAAGGCGCGAGGCGAATTCCGAATTCCCCAGATGCGCCGTCCACACGATGAGTCCATGGCCCGCGGCCAGGCATTGGTCGATCGTGGCGGCGCCGCGCGCTTTATCCTTGTCCTTGTCCACCAGCATGGAGAGCAGTTGCGCATGGGTGGCCTGCGGAACATAGCAATAGGAAACCATGAAGTCGCAGAACGAATAAAAGACGCGATATACCTTCCACTGTAGCGCAAGTCCGCGTTTGCCCGAGATCCGGCGCAGATTGCGGGCTACCGCTCGGCGCTCCCGCTTCAACACGAAGAAAAAGATCAGCGCCGTTACCGCCGCAATCGGGCGTTGGACGAAGCGTGGCATCCACGGTACAGTGCAAAACACAATGCGGTGAGACAGGACGTTGTGAAACCGGTGCTGGTACCAGCGCGTCAATTCCCGCCCGCCGTCATGAGGTCGCCCACATTGTGGATCACTTTCCGCTTCAACACCGAGTACATGTGAACGATCTCCGTATCGCTATAGCCAATGGAGCGGAGGGTGCGGACCGCGCCGTCAACGGCGGCGGGATTGCTCAATCCAAAGCGGCGGTGGTACTCGAGTTGAATGCCGTACATATCTTGCTTCGACAATGTGGGAGTACCTAACGGCATATCGTTGTAAGAGAAGCGGCTGGTGAGTTCCAGACGCGCGGGATCCCAACCGGCATCTAGAGCCTGCTGGTTGATCTCGCAGCCTGGAAAAAACCGCAGACAAAAATGGTAGGGCAACAACGACGGCTTGGGCAGTTCGCTCAACCAGTCCAGCGTGCGTTGCGCCAGTTCACGAGTTTCGGTGGGAAAGCCGTACATGGTGGAGACGTTCACGGCCACGTTCTGGCGCTGCGTATAAGCAATGACGCGCTTCGCTTTTTCCAGATCGAGGCGTTTCTCTACCAGGCGTTGAATTTCGTCTGTGCCCGATTCGACGGCGTAGGTGAACCAGACTGCGCCCGCTTCGATCGCTCGATCTACGAACTCTTCGCTGGTGATATCGGCACGCAAACCATTGACAAAGTAGAGCCGCAGTTTAAGCCCGGCGGCCACGATCAGGTCGAACAGCTTTAAAGCGCGCTTCGAGTTGACGTTGAAAATATCGTCGACGACATAGAAGTCCTCGATTCCGTGTTGCTCGTGCAGTTGCTTGATTTCTTCGAAGATGTTGGCGGCGCTTCGCAACCGGATGCCCTTCCAATGGGTGAAACAAAAGGTGCAATGGTAGGCGCAGCCGCGGCTGGTCAGCAGGACCCCCTGCCGACGGTGATTGTATGCGTAACTGAGTTGACTCTGATACTGATTGAGGTCGATCAAGTCGTAGGTGGGGAAGGGCAGGCTGTCGATGTCCTCCACTTCCAATTGGTCTTCGTTTTCCACCACCCCGTCGTCCGTACGATATAGAAGGCCTGCGATAGAGGAAAGGGGCGATCCCGAAAGGAGGTCGACGAAAACCTTCTCGCCTTCCCCTTTTACGGCGATCTCCAGTTCAGGCACTTCCTGGAAGAGCCGGCGCTTGTACGCCTGTACGATCGGTCCACCGGCGACGAGGGTGGCGTCGCTGTGGGCGCGCACCAGACTGGCGATGCGCTGTAGTTCCTCAAGAAAGAAGGCGATGGAGCGGATACCCACGACATCCGGTTGAAACTCGTTCAAGATGCGGATGAAGCGATCGTTCTCGGGAGAATCGTTCTCCAGGGAAGAAAGGTCGGGAGATGAAAGCGAGGACTCAAAAATGCGGAACTCTACGCCCGGCAGAGCCTTGCGGGCGTAGGACGCAAGATACATAAGGCCCAGGGGTGGGATATGCACCTCGTAAGGCATGGTGGTCCCAACCCACTTACCCATGTTATTAGCTTCTACCAGCAAGACGCGGGGCGCCGGCTTCGTCTTACAGTGAGCTTGCATGGGGCACCTTACTCATGGGATATGGAGTTAGGTCTTTGCCGCCGACATCTTGGATTCGATAGTCGCCGCCAGAGCGTTAATACTTCCCCACTCTTTCTCGTCGAACTTGGCGCCCACCAGCTTGATGCCGAAATGTCTCTCGATCTCAAGTACGAGTTGCAGGATATCGATGGAATCGATTTCCAAGTCGCCGCCGAGCAGGGGCTGATCGTCGCGGAGGTCTGCCGGGGTCAAGTCAGTGATCCGCAAGCTCTTCAGAATAATCGGCTTAAGTTGTTCTTTCACGCTTGCCATGATGTTTATTTGCGGCAGTATAACATAGCACCTGAGCTCACCGTATCAGGCCGAGGGACGAGGTTAACCGCAGAAAACCGCGAGAAGCAACGCCTGCTGGATCCAGAAACACCGCTCTGTCCGCAAGCAAATCGCGAACCGGCTGGCCGCGGAAATGGCCGATCTGCCGGTAATGGGCGATGAAATAGAGCACGCGCAAGAAGAGTTTCCAGCGCAGGGGGGCAAAGTAGGGCGGCGTGACGAGAGGCACGGCGCGACCCTCTTTTACTTCCGCTGCGAAATCCCGATAGCTGGCAGCCTGCGTTACCGAGAGCACGGAACTGGCGAGCAGGAGATGACTGTCCCCACCGCCTACTACGGGTTTGTTCACATGCTTGGCCAATTCGAGAACGCGGTCGTTTTCCTTCTGGCCCCGCATTCCGTTGTACTCGAGGGCATGAATCGCCCAGCCATATCGCTGCAGAAGCTCTTCGACCGGGATCTTCCGGTGCGGGCCGTTGTCTTTGTCTTTGTCCTTGCTCCAGGGAACCAGCGGGTGGTTCAGCACCACCAGACATCCACTCGCGCGGAGTATTTCGAACAGGTCGTCCAGTCGTTCGGCGCGGGCTGCGGCTTGCAGACTGGCATGGGTCTCCTCGACGCCGGACTCGGGTAAGTCGGTAACTCCCAGGTGGAAGAGATAATTCTGAAAGCGAAAGGACAACTCCTCGCCGAGAGGGGTGCGGTGCGCATTTGCGGGATTCTTCCGTAGCAGTTCAACACTGCCGGCAACTTCGTCGTGGTCGGTAATCCCCAGATGGACGCCGTCGAAGCCCAGAGGCGCGACGCCCGCGGACTCCGTGAGAAATACGTCCTCAACCGTAAGCGGCGCCCGATAGTAGACGTCGGCATAGTCCAGGTCGCGAACCGGCGCCAGTCCAAATGCCCACTGGAGAACATGCCGAAACGGCCGCATGAACCACAGCTTCACCACCTGGTTCAGAGAGGCGAGGTTCTCAATGGAGTAGCAGGAGTGGTTGTGAGGCGAAACCGCAAAGGCGAATTCTTGCGCCGGCTGGGGACACGAACGGTAAGCATAGTCCTCGATCGCCCAGCAACCCGCACCCGTCATCCGCTGTCCCTCTCCGTTGTCCGAACTAATGGCCGAGAACCTAACTGGAACTGAGTTCACAAATGCCCTTCCACCCGGAAGGCACGTTCCACAGGGGCTAAAGCCCGCATTTTTCCAGGCCCTGGGCGGCACGGCTGAAGCCGTGCCCTACCCAAACCCATTTATGAAACCAGTTCTATAACAAGCCGCCATCGACCGCGATCACTTGTCCGGTGATGTAGCTTGCCTCCGGCGAAGCCAGAAATGCCACCAACGGGGCTACCTCTTCGGGCTTGCCAAAGCGGGCTAGAGGAATCTCGGCGAGCAAGCGCTTTTCTTCTTTCTCGATGTACTTGGCGGACATGGGGCTGGGAATCACACCCGGGCAGACAGCGTTGACTCGGATATTGAATCGCCCCACCTCGCGGGAAAGCGCCTTGGTGAAGGCGATAATGCCTCCCTTGGAGGCGGAGTAATTGCACTGGCCGGCTTGGCCGCGGACTCCGCTGGGCGACACGATATTGCAGATCGCTCCGCTCCCCTGGCGCATCATGCCCGGCAAGGCCAACCGCGAACACAAATAGGTGCCACGGAGATTGGTGGAGATCACTTCGTCCCATTGCTCGTCAGACATAAACGCCAACAGGACATCGCGGTTGATGCCGGCGTTATTCACCAGGCAGTCGACCGCACCGTATTGCTGTTCGATGCGATCGAACATCGGGGCTACGCTCTCCTGGCGAGACAGATCGCCTTCGACGGCCAGCGCCTGTCCGCCGGCAGCGACGATGCGCTCCACCACCTTTTCCGCGGACTCTTTCGCGCGATGATAGTGCGCGGCTACGCGGAATCCCGCCCTTCCCAGTGCCTCCGCGATGGCGGCGCCGATGATCCCCGAGGCGCCTGTCACTAATGCGGTCTTCCGATCCTCATTCGGTATTTCAGCCATAGGCTCGATTAAAAATGTAACGGCTTGAAGATCAAAAGATACGCGCCCCAACGCGAGTTATACCGCGGTATGTTTCCATCCAGCGCATAGGAAACTGTGCCTTGTATCAAGGTGCCTTTGGGGCCGGGGGTATTGAAATTGAACTCCAGGCCGTCAAACTTATTGAAATGGGAGGGATGGGGCAACTCCCCCTGGTTGCGTGCGCGCGCGTAGCTGTACATCGCATCAAACTTCATAAAGTCCATCACGTTGAAACCGTAGTGCACGTACCCCGTGGCGATAGCGTCGAAAGAGTCCGTGCCGCTGGGAATGCCGTGGAGGCGCGGCTGCGAAAAGAACGAGGGAAAGTAACGGGAGAACCGATCCAGTTGGTTCCCACCATAATAGGCGAAGGCGTAGCCGCCCTTGGTGAACTTTCCTATGTAGTAATCCTTGTTGAAATCGGCGTTGTAGAGGGTGTATGCCTTCTGCGGATGAGGCTGGACCAACAAGGTGTTTTGCTGGGCTGTCGTCAGATTCGGCAGAGGCGCACATCCGGGCGGCGGACCCAGCGAAGGGCATCCGAACGGTCTCCAGCTAATGCGCTGGCCCCGCGTCCCATGAGCGCTGAACACATAACCTTTGTACGTGTACTTTATCTCGATGCCCGGTAGCACGGTCACCCCGTTCCGGGGCAGCGCGTATTGCTTGTCCGCGTCGCTAGTTCTGCGAAAGTACTCATAGGACAAGTAAGTCGACGCCGTCAGGCTGAGATGCGTGGTGGCCTGCCAGGAGGCCCGCAGTCCGGTAGTCTCCCCCCATGCCCATACGTCTCCTGCCTTCAATTCCGTGTTGCCGCTGTAGATGCGGTTCTCGCCGGGCAGCCCGGAGAGCGCCAGGTCCATTGCCAGGCGAAACTTGGGTCGGTACTGTTTCGAGAGATCGGAGACCAGGATGGGTCCGGCAAAGAAAGTCGAAAGCTGCGCGCCGGTGTTCCGAAAATCAAAATCGGCGATGCTGATGCCGGCAAACGGAATGGGATAGTTGAACGTGCCTCCGTACATGGCCCCGCCAACCAGGGACCTTATGCGCGTCTCCTTTTTCTCGACCAGGACGCGCTCGTTGCCTTTGATTTCCAGCGACCGCAGTCCCGCGTCGGTTTCGCGGTACATGGGATCTTTGGAGCCGTGCTCGGCCAGTAAGTCGTCATTGAACTGCGCGGTATTATTGATCATGTAGTCGGAATACTGCACGGTCCTCTGCAGCACAAAATCGCGTCCCGCGGCATTCAGCAACTGTTGTGCGGAGATCGACCGGAGTAGGTTGAACTGATTGCCCTTGCCGTCAGGGACTAACTCAAAATTCTGGGTTTCGACGTTGACCAGGACGTTGTTCTTGGAACCCCGTTGGCTCAGGGACTGCCTCACCTCGCGGAAGGTCGTGCCGTCAATCCACACTTTGCCGCTGTAAAGGTTCTCGTCCGCGGTGAGGGGTTCGACTCCCACCACATAACACATGGCACCGTTGACTTGCTCCGTACCCAGAAGCTTGTACTTATAACGCTCGTTGAGCTTCAATTCGAGAGGTTGCGTCACCACCTTTTCGGGCTCGATTTGCGGCAGCGGAAACTCGTGGTTCTTGCCGAACTTCACGCCGTTGACGTACAGCTCGTTCTGGGCAATTTCCATTTGTCCCGCGCGGTTGAAAAACTGCTTGAGCCGCATGGAGATGTCGAACCCCGGACCCAGATTGGTGCTCTCAAAGTGCAGGTTCATGAAACTGGAGGCCATGTAGTTATCCAGCTTCTGCTTCTGCGCCTCGCGGTACTGTTGCCAGCGGGCAATGATTTCCTCGACTTTGAGTTCGACACCGCCCTTAACTTCCACCGAGCTATACACCGTCTTGTCGGCCTCGCCGCGCTTGTGGATGTAAATCAAGGCGTGCTCGCTGGTGCAAGCGCAGGTCTGGGCAAAGCCCTTGCCGGTCTTGACTGGTTCGCCTGCTGGGAGCCGCGCGCCAGTGACAGGGTCATACCACTGGATCTCGAATTGTTCTGGCTCCGTGGCAGCGGTCTGAAGCCGGACCGTCTTCGGGTGGTCGGGGCTGGCATTCACCTGCGCGACAATTACCTGGTCCGGTGACTCCCCGCCGCCGAACCAATGGTGTCCCTCGTTCCCCGTGCCCTCTTTGCCCGTGCCCTCTATCGCAATACGGAAAGGCGAGGTTGCAGGATCCGCCGGGAACATGTTGCCGGGAATGTAATGCGTCAGGAAGGTGTTCAAGGCGCACACTCGATCCGCAGAGGTGGCGTCTGGAGGCTCCGACCAGACGATTTCAACGGAAGTGCCCGTGGCCTCGAGCGCGGCGGTGAGATAGGGCGTGGAAGCTGCGGACGTTTCCGCGTCTAACTTGAGAATGAGGGGTTTATTCAGCGCCTGCTCGGCGATCCATGTAGCATCCTGACGCCAGGTTTGGGAATAAGTCGTGCCCAGCAAATCGGAATAGGTAGCAAGCCGGGTTACTATGTCGCCGTGCCGGCCAACAAACCCGGGCTGGAAAACAAATGCCAGACGCAAGCGAGCGTTGCTGGCCTTCGCGGTCACCCCCAGGCGCAGCAAGGCGAACGCAAACAGATCGGGAGCCGTCATCGGTTCCTTGATTTCCACAATGAGTCCGCGCACTGCGGGGTCCGACAGAGGCGCCGCTTTCAGGAAGGCGTCAACCCTCTCGGTCATTTGTTTCTCAGTTTCCTGACCGGTAAGGGAGTCGGATCCTGCGACGATGTGCAGCCAAACCTCCGATCCCTCGGGCATACTCTGGAGGGCTCGTGCTTGCTCATCGAAAACGCCGGCGGGGCTTGCGTCACCGGCAACCTGGAAGAGCACGGGCGGCAACACGATCAACTTGCCCGGGAGCGCGCACTGTTCCGCGGCCTTTACGCCTGCGGCAAGATTCTGGTCCGTGGGAATCGAGATGGCAGCCTTGGGCAAGCCGGCCTCGGCTATCCGCGGTAAAAACACACAACCAGAAAACAGAAGAAGAGCGGCAATTCGCCTCAAACCTGCCACCCTGGGGAAAGGCAGTGTTGCCAAGTCAGGCGACGATTTCATCATAATGTCCTTACTTAAATCCGACAGCCTTGAATTAGGTGAGAGTAGTGGACTAATCCAGTGTTACTAGGCTGAGAGATGCACTTTCGAGCGAACCGGATGCCTCGCTAGAACGGGTGTCATAGATGCTTCTCCGAGCAGGCTGTCCGCCCTCAGGGGCTAAAGCCCACATTCCTTGCGGCTCTGAGCGGCATGGCTGAAGCCATGCCCTACCCAAAACCATTTATGAGACCAGTTCTACTCGGCTTGCGTTGGCCGCTCATTTTCAAGCGCCGCGAGATCGCCTCAACACTCTGGCTGGGGCGAGGGGTTGTTTTCGAGCCGAGCCGATTCCTCGGCATTGCGGAGTCTGGCACCCGCGTTGTAATTGCAGAAGGGAATCAGTTGTCCATCGGTGGCGACATACTGAATGATACAGCGCTTGAGGCGGCGCAAATTGTAACTACGCGCGTCCATGAAGTGCATGCCCGCCACGAATATGCCGTTGAAGCCCTTGTGAAACCAGCCAGCGGACCTTCCCTTCGACTTGTCCTCCCACCCTTCGATGCTGCGCAGCATACGCTGGAACGTGAGTCCGGCCGGAGCCTTCCGCTTATCGAAACATTGCGACAGCCGCGCGAACTGGCGGATGCGCGAAACCTGCCGCTCGATGATGCCCCGGCCGGTATCCGGAGTCACCTCAGCCATGCCGCGAAAGAAGCGGTCGAGGTCGAAGAAACTGCTAAGGCAGGTTGGCTTGTTGTGGTCGTCAACGTAGAAGAACGTGCCAAGCGAACAATGAGCATCGCTGACGGGGGGAATCGTCGCGTCGCGGCGGACGCGGTCGAGGGCGCGGCTGATCAAGGACAAGGAATTCAGCGGGAACCAATCGTCGGGGAAGCGAGTCAGTCCGGTCTGCCGGCCAAACTCGCGGGCCATGGTGGCAAGGTTGAAAGGCTCGGAGTTCGGGTCCGCGACCTCGACCCTGCCCACATGCGCCGCCGGTTGAATGCTGATCCCGGTGACGTGGCTGCTGTGTTCGAGAGCGAACTGGAAGATCGGCCCCAGTTGGTCGACGTTGACGGAGTTCATGATGGTCGGCACCAGCACGAGCCGCATGTTCGTCTTCTGGACATTGTTAACCGCGGCAATCTTCTTATCCAAGAGCCGCTGGCCGCGCAATTGGAGATAGACCTCGTCGTTCACGCCATCGAACTGCAAGTAAAGCGTGTGCAGTCCCGAATCCTCGCAGAGTTTTGCGTAGCCGGGGTCGACAAACCGGCTTCCGTTCGTGGCCACCTGGATGTGCGTGAAACCAAGATCGCGAGCGGTGCGAAGGATAGCCGGAAACTCGGGGTGCAGGGTGGGCTCTCCGCCGGAGAACTGAATGTGGCGGCACGGCACCGGCCGATCCAGCAGCGACTGGAGCATTTTGCCCACCAGTTTGGTATCGAGGAAGTAGTGGTTCCCGTCGCCCGTGGCCTCCGCGAAACACACGGGACACTTGTAATTGCAGCGGTTCGTGATGTCGATTACGGCCAGGCATGGCTCGTTGTGGCTGGCGGTGGCACAGTCGCAACCGTTTCCGTCGACCGGCGCTGCCTGCTGTGCGTCGGGAAAGATCAGCTTGTTCCAGTCGTCCAGCCGGCGATACAAAGCCGCGTCGGAGAAGATCAGGGATTCGGTCGACTCGTGGCAGGAACACTGCGGACGTTGATAGACCTTGCCTCCTTGATCGGCGATCACGGAAGTAATCGGTTTGCTGCACTCGGGGCAGCGCGACGAGATGGTATCGATGACGGTATCGCCAACGTGCGGCTTCGTCATAACCTTTTCATCTATTAAGATTTGGACGCTTCAGTATATACGAACACTCGCAGGCATCCCATACTAAGTACGGATACGATCCCTCGCAGCCAATCAACCGTCCCTCGAAAATGTCTGCCCCGGTTCGGCTTTCGCGACGCGGCAGTTGGGCCGCTCAGCTCCCCTCTCGCTTCGGCTCTTCCCCTAAGAGAATGACCGCGGGAACTACCCAGAGGCCGCCGGCCAATGCCAGAGCGACGCCCAATGAGGTTACCAGACCCATCTCGGCAAGCGGCGCGAAACTGGAGGCCATAAGTGCCCCGAATCCGATGATCGTAGTCAAGTTCGACTGAATCAGCGCCGCGCCCGAAGCTTTCGCGATTGCGAGTATCCCGCAGCTCTCGTTTTCCAGGTAACGGCGGACTAAATGGATACCATTGTCGATTCCAATCCCGATAATGAGCGGGATCGCCGTAATGGACATGAAACTGAAGCGGTGTCTCACCAGCAGCAACAGTCCGAAAGTTACGACGATGGCGAATACGATTGGCATCAGTACGACGAGCGACACGCGGAGGTTGCGGAAGCAGAGATAGACGATCAGAACGATGGCCGCCGCCGTCCACACCAATGCCCTGCGGCTGTCGTGAAGGACTCGGCTCTGCATGTCGCGGTTGATCTTGTCGAAGGAGAACTCCACGAACGGACCAAACTTACTCCGCCATGACTCGAGGACAGTCTCCGGAACCACCTGCGTAGCATTGGGATCGGTGGCATAGAAGGCGACGGCCGCGACGTAACTACCGTCTTTCGTTTTGCGAATGCTGTTGTCGAGCAGCCCTGCTGGCAGGAACTCGGCAGCCTTTTCCAGGGTAATTGGCTCCGTGCCTTGTCCAAGTTTTCGCAGCCGATCGATAAAGGGCTCTTGCGGCCCGGTTCGAAAACCACTCTCGCGGAGCGAATCCTCAAGGGCACGGGCGGAAGCCGCCAGATCGATGTTCGCCAGCGAAGCGGCCCGTTCGCTCTGCGTGCGGGCGGAGGGAAGCAGGTCGGTGGGGGAGAAGATGGACTTGAGGACGCCGCGCTGCCGATAGGCTTCCAGACCGGCAGTCAGCTCTTCGGCCCGCTGCAGGACTTCCTCCTGACCGCCGGCAATCAAGAGCACGTTGGGACTGCCCTCAATGCCGAATTTCGCGGAAAGACGATTCTGCGCGGCCACGGCGGGGTTGTCGGCGCCTCCATTGATCTCGAAGCGCGCATCCATCCTGACCCTGGGCAGAAACAACAACGAGAGCAGGAACATCCCCAGCGCCAAGCTGACGACGAGGCGCGCGTGCCGGCCCACGAAATCGACGGATTTCCGCGCCAGGAAAGGAAGAAAGCGGAAGGTAATCGTCTCCGGGGCACGCGGCTTGGAGAACCGCCACCAGAGCTGCATCAGCGCGGGCACGGTCAAGAGCGTGTGGAACATCATCATGAACATTCCGACGGTGAGGATGAAGCCAAACTCCGCCAGGGCTTTGAAGCTCGAGGTGGCCAGTGCCGCGGTGGCCGTAGCCGCCGTCAGGATGCAGAAGAAGACGCTCGACCCTGTGGTTTCGAAGGTGCGCAACACGGCCGCGTTCAGCGTCCCGCCCTTGGCCCATTCCTGCGGCACCCGGTTAAAGAAATGTACGACCTGGTCGTCTCCCAAGCCCGCCAAAATAGCAATAAAAGACAGGCTGATAAGATTGACTTCTCCCGGATAGAAACTGGCCACGCCCGTGGTCCATAGGATGCCTAAGCTGGTGGGCAGCAGCGACAGCAGCAGCAAGGGGATCCGGGGATAGATCAGCAGGCACAACAGCAGATTGCCGACGATCGAAATCAGAGAAACTCGACGAATATTTGTTTCGATGAATTTGTGCTCTTGCTCCGCGTAAACGTAAGCGCCCGCGGCCACGGCGTGCACGCCGGCATCCCGGAAGGCTTGCTCCGCGCTGATCGACTCGATGCGCGCCCGCGTCCATTGCACGACCTGCTGGGCGAACTTATAGTCCACGGCCGGCTGCCGGGGCTCGGCGATGATGAGCAGGGCTTTGTGATCTTTACTGAAAAACCGGTTCCCTTCTCCCCAAGTCAGGTCGAAATTGGCGAACTGCGAGAACCCTTGGCGGTTGTGCGCCGCCACTTCCATAAGACCCAGAGGATCGGCGAGGAAGTAATTCGTTCCCAGGGAGGAAAACGGCGTGACCAGTTCGGTGGCGGCGCGGCGAACGGTTTGATGAATCTGCTGCGGGTCCAGCCGCCGTTTAAGATCTTCGGTTTGCTCTGGCAAGACGAACGACGGAAAGTTCCAGGTAAAGAACCGCACCATGTTGAGCAGTTCCTCTTCCTGCAATCCGCAGCGCGCCTGCTTGAACAGCCCGCTGGCCAGCATGTCGGCGGTGAAACGGTCGGCCATTTCCTCCATCTCGCCGGTGGCGTCGTTAGCTCCCTCCGGGGCCTCGATCAGCACGAAGAGCTGATTCCCGTATCCCAACTCTTTGCCGATCTGGCTTGCGGCTCGCCATTGCGGGTCGCGTTCGCCGAACAGGTCAGTCAGGTCGGTGCCAGTGCGCAGGTTGTGGATGTTCGAAAACAAGAACAAGGTGAGGACCAAGCTAAGGGCCGTGACCAACCCCGGATGATCGACGACCACGCGCCCGAGCACGCGCATGAAGCGGACCATCGTGGATTGGACGATCATGGCGCGGACTCCGCCACCGGTTTTTTCGCAATGAATAGGATATGGGCCAGGGGCAGACGGTTTCGGAAGCGGCGCTGTTCGACCTGCATACCGGCGTTCTCCAGCACACTATGGTACTCGGCGGCCGAAAGCATCAAGGGCCGGACGCCGGCGCGCCCGCAGGCGAAGATCAGCCGGTCGAAAGCCATGGTAATGGTGGACCACAGGCCGTGTTCGCAGTCGTGGACGCGGAAGATCAGTATTCCCTGGGGCGCAAGCGCCGAACAGCAACGTTGCAGCAACGCCTGTTGGTCGTCGGCGGGCAGATATTGCAAGACATCCAGAATAAGAATCAAGCCGGCGGGCGGAAGATCGAGACGACGCACGTCCGCAACGCTCAGGTCGGCGTTCAGCGTGCCGAGAGCCGCGCGAGCGACTGCGATGCGATGCGCATCCAAGTCGCAACCTACCAAGCGCCGGCTGCTGTCGCCGAAAGCTGCAAAACCAAGAGCCATGCCGTAGCCGCAGCCGAGATCCACCACCGTGCCCGATCCCAGGTTTTCGGCGGCCAGCAATCCAAAGATACGATCCAGCCGCAACTTCCATCGGACGAACCCACGGTCGGCCCGCGCGCATCGGGCAAACAGCCCGTTCACAAAGCGGACGCGGTCCCGCAACCCTGGAATCGCGGGCGCCTTAAGCTGGATCACAGCCGCGGTAATGGCCGCCCCAGCACCGCCGACGAGTATGCCCAGAGGTACGCTGCCAATCACCCAGGCCAGAAGCTCTTCCTTCAGGTGCGCGCCGGTCAGAGAGGACACGTTCCATGGCGGAAAAGGGCTGCCGCGCAAAAAACATCCGAGGTCCACAGAGGCCACGACAATCAGAGGCTGGAGCAGAGGATTGTTGATGAAAGTGCCGGCCACGGTCAGCGGCTTGTTAAGCCTGAAGAGCAAAGCCACACCCACAGCCGCAAGGGTTTGAAACCCATAGATGGGAACGATGCCGATGAAGATTCCCAGGAACACGGCAGCGGCAGCGTGGCCGGGGTCGAGGTTTTCCTTCAGCAAGAGGGTTGCGAACTGCCGCGCGCGGGTCCGGAATCTTTGGATCACGAGACGGCCTCTTCCGTCATTCGTTCGGTCGTTCGTTTGCGCATTGGCCCGCACGTTTTTCCGCGCATCAGGCTGACACCACCGACAACTCGCCGCTCGCCACGATCTCGCCGTCCACCCACACCGTGCCGCTGATGTAAGCCATCGGCCCGGCGTCGGTCAGCTTCTTGGTTTCAATGCGCAGTTCCTGGCCCGGAGTCACCGGCTTGAGAAACTTGAAGCGGTTTACGGCTGCCAGCAGGGCCAGTTGTCCGCCAGTCTGGTCAGTGCCCCGGGCAGTGGCCGATCCCAGCATCACACCCGCGGTCTGGGCCACCGCTTCGATCAGCAGAACGCCCGGCAGAATGGGCTTGGCGGGAAAATGCCCAGCAAAAATCGGGTCCGCCGGATCGACGAACTTCACGGCAACACAGCGGACACCCGGGTCCAGTTCTACGACCCGGTCGATCCACAAGAACGGAGGGCGATGAGGAATCATCGCCTCGATTTCGCTGCGCTCAATCACTTGGGTTTGTACACCTCGAACGTTTCCGCCGGAATCTTCGGGTTCACGGAGTTGACATCAATGGCGAATACACTGTTTACACCGCTCTTGCCGTCCACTTCGAGCGACCGCAGCAGGAAGTCCCGTTTGTTCAGCTTCACCACAAGATAATTCAGCCGGCGGCGAAAAGCTTCCGACCGCGGGACGAGCTTCATATCGTAACTCCGGCTATCCTCCTGCACGGTGATGGTGAAATTTTTCTTCAGGTTCGCGATAGAGTTTGCCCGGCTGAAATAGGACTGGGCGCGGCGTACGCTGCTTCCGACTTCCATCACCTGCGTATTGCTGCCGATCGTAACGTTGAGATAGTTTTCGTTGAAGCGAATGCGCAACGGGTTGGGTTCGAAGTATTCCAGCGAGAATCGGGTTGTGCCCTCGGCGCAAAACTTGCCGCGCAGCACCATGGGCCTAACCATCAGGTTGGAAGTGCGGGTTTCGGTGATGGTTCCGCAGCCACTGGTGAATGTCTTCTGCGCTTGCTGAACGCCGTCCCAGATGCGCGTTAGCAGATCGTCGGACTGCGCAGCCAGTACTCCCGGAAACACCAAGAATGCAAGGAGCCCGCATAGTCTGGACCGCGGGATCATGTCACGCTCCCAGGAAGCGAAATGCGAGCGACCACAGGCAGATACTGACCGTGTCTCGCACCGGCTTCATCTTGGAGCGCGCCTGGCCATCGTCATAGACCATATGGACGGAAGCGTGCGCGATGGTGCAGCCCGACCGCGCCATCTTGATCAGGACTTCCATCTCGAGTTCGTAGCACCGGCTCCGCAGTTTGGTTTCACGAAGTTTGTCCAGCCGGAACAGGCGGAATCCGCTCTGGCTGTCTCGAATTTCGCAGCCCACGAGCGCCGAGGCCAACCGGCTGCCAATCGTGTTGGAGTAATAGCGGGCGCGAGGCATGCGGGCGCGATCAAAGGAACGCGCCCCAATCACCAGATCCGCTCCGGTCTCTTCGGCGACGCGAAGCAGCTCAGGGATATCTTCCGGCAAATGCTGCCCGTCGCCATCGAGAGTGATCACGTGCGTAAAATCTTGGGAGCACGCGAAGGCAATGCCGGTACGCAGGGCCGAGGCCTTGCCGCAATTCGTGTCCGATCGCAGACAAGTAGCTCCGGCGCCCCGGGCAACTTGCGCCGTACCGTCTCCGGAGCCATCGTCAATCACCACGACCTTCTCAACATGCGGTTGCGTCCCCTTAACCACATTGGCGATGTAAGGGGCTTCGTTGAATGCCGGAATCAGCGCACAGGTTCGCATGGCGCAGGCTCCAGTGCTCTTCCGCCGACATGCTCCCGGGAGCCGGCCAGGACGAAGTCGAATCCCCGTTCCCTCAGCTCATCGATTACACGAGGCAGCGCTTCGAGCATAACATCCGTTCCTGCGGGCAAATGATCGTGCAGCAGGATGATGTCTCCGCCGGCCACTTTGTTCAAGATGCGCTGGGCAAGAACACTTGAATTCGCAGTGAGTGTATCACGCGTCCGAACACTCCAAGAAACGTACTCGAGCCCCGCCCGCTCGAGATAGGGCCCCAAAAGGGGATGGCGCAAGCCCACCGGCGAACGGAAAGCGCGCGGCCGGAAACCGCAGCTACGACGAATGCTCTCGGTGCCGCGCTCGATCTCGGCCCGCAGGCGCCCGGGCGTGAGAAAACAGAACAGAGAGGGATGCGACCAGGTGTGGTTTGCCACCAGATGACCTTCGGCCCAGGTGCGGCGCACGATTTCCGGATACTGATCTGCGCGCCTTCCCACCACAAAGAAAGTCGCCTTCACACCTTTTTCCCGGAGCAAGTCCAGTAACTTGGGCGTGTCGATAGGGTCGGGACCGTCGTCGAAAGTCAGCGCCACACAACCCATGCCCTCTACCCGCGAGCGATTGGCGACCAGCCATTGGTTGCGCGGATGAAACAGCAGGTAGAGCATGAGCAAAGTGCCGGCGGCATAAATCAAGACGAAGAGAAGGAACCGCGAGAGGGTAAAGGGATACAACAGAGCCAAGGAGGCGTTGGTCCCAAGAAACAACAAAAAAAAGATCGCGGACCTCGTCATATCGCCCGTCCCAGGCTCTAGAGGTGCTGCGGGGATTGAAGTGCCATCTTAGCATCGGCTGCTTGCGCCGGGGAAACCCAAAGAGTTGGCGCTCTCTCGTGGCGCCGAAGCTTCTTCAAGAAAAAGCTTCCCAAGGCCTGGGAGCACAACTAAAATTGGGGGCGCGTTTTCAAACAAAATTGGATTGTCTTAAATTCGGGAGAACATACTTAATGAGACCTCGTTTCTTGTCCCTGCTGTTATTGTGGCAATGTTAGTCACGTGTTTACCGGCTTCGGCGGCGGACTTGGTTTCGCCTAAGCTGTTGCCTCCGGCGTCCGGATTGCGAGCGGGCATTCCTATCCGGAATGTTGCATTCGATTCGGGGACAGGTTCATCCGACCGGCCGGCCCCGAGGCGGCACTGGAGCAAGACGGGAAAGATTATGACGATTGTCGGCGGGGGCTTGATCGTCGGTGGCGCGGCCGCAATTGTCCACGGGCAAAACACTAAGGTGGCTTGCCGTTCGGGCACGTGTACGGAAATCGGCTGGAGGGCCACAGGAGCGGCTTGGGCCGCTGGTGGCGCGGCTTTAGTGATCGTCGGGCTGACCAGGCACACTACAGACTAACTGTCTGGCCACCGTTGTGAGTTACTTCTCTGCCCAAGATATCGCTGGAAGAAGGGGTTGATTTCGATTTGAGGGTTCTGCTCATCAAACCGCGCTCCTCGGCAGCTCATTTCGGACTCGCCCCTTTTTTCCGGACCGAGCCGCTGGGGCTTGAATACATCGCGGCGGCGCTTGGAGCGCACGGGCACCAAGTCCGCATCGTGGATTTGTGTTTCGAGCGCCAAGGCATGGCGCGTCTCATAAAGTCTTTCCGGCCGGAAATCGTGGGCGTCTCATGCGTGCACATTTTGGACGTGCATGCCACTCTGCAACTTGCCGCCGAAATTAAACAGATTGCCCCCGCGATCTTCGTCGCCGTGGGCGGCCATGCCGCTGCTTCGTACCCAAAGGCGTTGGAGCAAAGCCGTTCGCTGGACGCGATTTGCGTCGGCGAGGGCGAGAGCGCCATGCCCGCCTTGTGCAATGCCCTGTCGCAACACAAACCACTCCACGACGTTCCCTCTCTGCTGTTGCCCAACGGCGACGGCCGGTTTGCCGCCACAGGCGAAGCGCGTGAATGGCTGGACCTGGACCATGTTCTCTGCCCCGACCGTGCCTCGGTGGAATCGTATCGCAAGCACTACGTCTGTCTGAATTACATGCCGGTCTGGACGCTAGAGACCACGCGCGGATGCCGGCATCGGTGCAATTTCTGTTCGGTCTGGCAGTTCTACAAGGGATCTTGCCGCTTTCATGCCGCCCGAAACGTCCGTGCGGATTTCGAGCGCACCGGCAAGAATGTCTTCATCATCGACGATTATTTCTGGGGAGACCAGGCGCGCAGTGAGGAACTGGGTCGTGAATTGCTCGCCTCAGGCGAGCGCAAGAACTGGATGCTGGCGCAAGCGCGCGTCGATCTGGTCAGCGAGAGTTTCGAACTGCTGCGGCTCTGGCGGCCCTTGGCGAAGAACTTCGACGTCTTCTTCGGCTTCGAATCGCCGACGCGGAAGGGCCTCGACTCCCTGAACAAGGGAACGGACATATCGAAGACGCTGGATGCCGTCCGCGTGGCCCGGGAATGCGGCTTTGGAGTGACCGGCAATTTTATCGTCGATCCGGATTTCTCCGAGGAAGACTTCGCCGAGCTGTGGAACTTCATCGAAACTCACAAACTCTACCGGGTAGGTTTCACCATCCTCACGCCGCTGCCGGGTACCTATTACTTCGAGCAGAGCAAGGCGCAACTCAAAGTTCTGGACTGGAACCAGTACGATCTGCACCACCTGCTCTGGAAACCGCGCCTGCCGGTCGAGCGCTTCTTTGAACTTTACTGCGAGACTTGGAAGCGCACCGTGCTCAACGCCGCCGGGCGTAAGAAGTGGTGGGAGTGGGTGCGGGACATAGATCTACGAAACATTGGCCATATGGCGAGAATCCTCGCCCGCGCTCAGAAGATGATGGACCCGCAGGCTTATCTGGCGGAGTTTAGCGTGCCGACGGATTCGCCCTAGGGTGTACGATGTTCACGTACTGGCGGAACGAAATCCGCTATTTCGCTGGGGCGTCTGTCCCGGTCTGAGCCACATTTTCGAGAGGGAGCACATTCACCCCCTTGTCCTTACGCGCACGAAGCGCGAGATAGTCGCCAAGCACATTGCCCAGGAAAGTGGGAAGGTTCTTGTCGTTGAACGACCAGGCGGCAGCGAAGGCGTTGTTCTCGGTGGAAACCTCCCGCTGGAACAGTAGAGTGCCGCTCTTGCCGTCGTGAACTTGCACCTGGTAGGTAATGTAGGACGTGCCCGCAATCGCCCCCGCAAAGAAACGGGACTTTTTCGACACCATTCGGTAATTCAAGAGCTTGCATTTGACAACGAGGGAAGGGTCCTCCGGCAATGGGTCCTGCTTTTTCGCAACGGTGGTGAAAGCGCGCGTACTGGAAAGGCGGCTGATGGCTTGTTCTTCGGTTGCGGTCACCAGTTTTCTAGCTTTCGCTTCCCATTCTGCGGGGACGATGAAGTCCTCGAATAAGATCGTGCGATAGGCCAAGTCTTCCACATTGACGGCCGGAGCCGTTTCATATTCGGCCGTGGCATACGGGTCATGGGAATCCCGCTTTTCCTTGGCGGCAACGGAAACGCACATCAGGACGACAATCAGCAAGAAAGGTAGAAGATTTAGTATTGGCGACTGAGTGGCCGGTATGGGCCGGGCATCTGCCCTATGAATCTGCGGTAATCGGTTTTTCATGTTCATTTCCTCCAAGTTGACAGGTATGAATTCCTCGGTCCCTCAGAGTGCTCACGGGACCAGCGAATATAACTAGAACGAATCCGTGCCGGTCGCGCGCTCTCGCAACTCGCGCTCGTACTCGGCAATCTGCCGGTTGATGTCCGCTTGCTTTTCCTTCCGGTCTAACAGATCCTCCCGGTAACGCTTCAAGAAGTAATCGATGGTTTCGACGCGCAGCTTAATGGTATTGACCGGCCGATTCTCGTCCATGTCCTTGAACGAGAAATAAGGCGTGCCTGAGCGCTCCACGATCTGCTCGATGACGCTGTAAATGGGCGCGTCGTGGCCGCACTTGAAGCTGGAAATTTCCACCGCCACCAGGTTGGGATGGCGGGCCGTGAACTTGGCGGCCCAGATCTTGTGGTTGGAACTGGCCGAGTTGGCGGTCTTCCACACATCGGAGATGTCGAGCGGGTGGCTGATTACACCGGCGCGCACTTCGTCGCCGAACAGGCGTTCGAGCAGGTCCTCATCCAGCGGCAAGGTACTCTGCGAGAAGATCGGGTAACCCAGCTTCTGGAACTGCTCCGTGATCTCGTGGTTGATGCCGGGATCGTGGTGGTACGGGCGTCCCAGTATGACGATGCCGAACTTCCGTTCCGACTCGAGTTGATCGAGAACTTCGCGAGCGCGACGGCGAATGGTCGATTCATATCGTCCCAACTCCCGGTAGCCGATTTCGATGGCGCGTTCATTTTCCGCCTGCGAGAGGCCAAGAATGGGCGCCCACGCCTGAAACATCTGCCGCGCAAAAAGTTTGCGATCCGAAAGGTTCACTAACGGATGCACGTAGCGAATGCCGCGTTCGGCGAAGAGGTCGGTTTCCTTGGTGTAAGCCGCTTCCACGGTTTCCGGCGTCACCGCAACCGTGGGACAGGCGTTGTGCCCCTTGGCGTTTACCAGCGGGGAGGCAAGCACGTCGAACATGGGGAAGAAAATCGCCTGCAGCGGCTTGTGCGCGTGTTTGTTGAAGATCAGGTTGTGGACGTGCGCGAGGGCGATCTTTGAGGGGAAGCAGGGATCGATCGAACCGCGGCTCGATCCCGCCCGGTACATATCCACGGTGGTGAAGTCCGAGTACACGATGCTGTCCGCCCTCACGCCCAAGCTTTCCAGATAGGAACTGAACAGCGGCGCGTAGGCATACATGTTCAGGACGCGAGGAATGCCGACGCGCAGCTGCGCGCGCCGTTTCATCAGGGCGATGCGATGGCGGGCAGCGGCGCTCCAGGCGCGGGCGGGGATGGAATCGGCGACGCCTTCCGGGTAGCGCGAGCGCCATACTTCGCGCGCGGCCATCTCCACCAAGTTTGGATTGGCGGCCTTAGTGGCATCGAGGTGCGCCTTAATGCCGCGCATGGTGGCAACGTCTTCCACCGCGCCTTTTTCGCAGGTGGCGACGATCACGCGCTGCTCACTGGGCTGGAGCGGCACTTTGGTGGGAAAAGACGGTGGCGCGGAGCCTGCGACGAATCCGGCCTGCACATCTTCGGTCGGCACATCTTCGGTCTGCACGTCTTCGTTCTGGACGTCTTCGGTCTGCACATCGAGGAAAGTTCGCAGGCAGGCATTCTTGCAGAAGTTGCAGCGCGTGTCTTCGCTGCGCGTCGTGCGATAGGTGATCTTGCGAACGGCATCCAGGCCGATGAAGGTAGTGAAATGGCCGTTGCGCCAACAGCGAATGGCTTCGATGCCGGCGCCAATCGCTCCCGATTCGCCGCAGTGCTGGTGAACAACAATCTCCGGCTCTATCCCCAAGGGGCGGAAGTTGGCCCGCAGGAAGTCCACCTCGGCCTTGACGGCGGCGAGATTGTTCTGCGTGCCGCCCTGCAGAACGAACCGCGTGCCCAGCGCCGCCAGGCTTGGCACCTTGGCGACATACAAGAAAACATTCCTCGGCAGCACCGTCGCCAAGCCGGCCAGGATTTCTTCCGCCCGCCAGCCCTGGCGCTGGAAGTTGACGATGTCGGACTGCAAGAACACCGCACAGCCGTAGCCGAACACAGGCATGGTGGTGGCGGTGAAAGCCACATCCGCATAGTTCTCGACGGGAATGCCAAATCCTTCCGCCGTGGATTGCAGAAAATAGCCGTTGCCCGCCGAGCATTGCGTGTTGAGCTTGAAGTCTTTGACGCGGCCATTTCTGAGGACGATCATCTTGATGTCCTGCCCGCCGACGTCGACGATGACTTGCGGGTCCCTGTAGAAGCGGATCGCCGACTCGGCGTGCGCCACCGTCTCCACCAAGGCGACGTCGGCGTGCAACACTTTTTGCAGGACATCCTTGGCGTAGCCGGTCGTGCCGACGCCCAGAACTTCGAGGATCGCGCCTTGCGTTTCCACTTGCTGGCGCAGATTCTCGAAGAGGTCGATGGTGTCCTGGATAGGGTTGCCCTTGGAGAGTTGGTAGGCTTTCGAGAGAACCTCTCCGTGCTCCGACAAAAGCACAGCTTTGGTGGAAGTGGAACCACCATCGAGGCCGATAAAAGCCCGCACGCGCTCACCGCGCCGGAAAGCTGCCGGCACGAATTTCGGCCGCCAATACTTGGCTTTGAACTCTTCCAATTCGTTCTGCGAAGCGATCAACCCGCGGTTGCCAGAAGCCGCATTTTCATGGCGGCATTCTTCGTAGATGTAGCGCTCAAGATCCTGTGTGCCTAGATACTGCCCAATCTCCGCGTCTTCCCCTTTGCCGAATTCCACCGCGCCCATGGCGGCAAAATACAGAGCGTTCTCCGGAGTCTTGATCGCGTCTTCGGGAGTAACATCCGGTGGCAACTTGATTCCCCGCTCTTCCCAGAGCAGCGGGATGTTGTGCTGCCAGGCCTCGCGCAGGCCGCGAATGAAATTGTTCGGCCCACCCAGCAGCAGCACGTGTGGGCGCAGGGTGTGGCCGCGGGCTAGCACGGTGAGGTTCTGTAGCACAATGGCGTCGAAGAGCGAGGCCATCAGTTCATCGGGCGGGATGCCCTGCTTCTGCAGGCCGTTGATGTCGGTCTCGGCGAAAACGCCGCACTTGCCCGCGACCGGATGGATCTTAATCCCCTTGTAGCCCTGGTCGCACAACTCGTTGGGCGGGATCTTCAGCTTGGCATTGATTTTGTCGATGACTGCGCCGGTGCCGCCCGCGCACTTGTCGTTCATCGAAGGGATCTTCTTCCTGCGGCCGTTTCCGCCATCCTCTTTGAAAATTATGATTTTGGCGTCTTGACCGCCGAGTTCGACCACCGAGTTCACTTCGGGATGGAGCTTCTCCACGGCAAGCGCGACCGCGTTCACTTCTTGTACGAACTTCGCGCCGATGAGAGCGCTGAGCGCATTGCCGCCGGAGCCGGTGATGAACATGCGGCAGTTATCGGGAGCAACGCCGATCTCGGCTTCCATGCGGTGGAGGAATTCCAAGAGCTTTTCGGGCTGGCGCGTGTCGTGACGTTGATAGTCGTGCCAGAGAATGCAATCGGTTTCCGCATCGATGACGACGGCCTTAACCGTGGTGGACCCGACGTCCAGGCCCACGCGATAGCGGATGCCAGATCCGGCCGACTGCGCTTGATGCAGCAGTTGAGACTGCCGATCTACGGCGCTCACGGTTTGTTCGGCCGGGTCCACGGAATCTCCCACTCCTCAGTTCTCGCCCGGCAGCTTGGCGAGGCGCTCCTTGCCATCGATCAGGTTGCTCACATGCAGCACGAAGTTGGCCGCAACTCCGGCGATGCCGCGGCACCGCGGCACCGGATAAAACGGGCTCCGCAGTTGCCGATGCTCGGCGGCGTATGCCTTGATCTCATCGAGTTTCTTGCCCGTCGAAGCCAGGGCCTGCTCGAACTCCATCTTGGCCTTGATCTTGGCTTCGCCGAGGGCCATCTGCATGCGGCTGTGCGCGTTGATTTCTCCCTCCCCCGAAGTTTCGATCGAAAGGAAGATCATTTCCGGAAAACGGTTCACCACGGCGGACTGCACGCCATCGGATTGTGAAGACGGCATGCACCCAAAGGGCTTCAAAGCCAGCACCATGTGACAAAGGCCGCGCGTGGTGTAGTAGACGTTCTTCCCCACTTCGAGATGCCCTTCGCCGCCACGGGCGAGTGAATGGTAAAAGGGATGCGCCATACGGGCCAGTTCGCTCTGGGGGGCGAGACGGGGCGCGAGTCCGCCCAGGTGGCGGGCGACGCGCGCGTGCTGGCGATTCCACATGCCTTCGCTCAAGCGCAACAGCAACCACTTCTTGCGGAATTTCCACTGGTTCGCCGCTTGCTTTTTCAATTTCCACCAGCGAGCGCCGGGATGTGGCGCATCCAGTCCTTTTCTCTCGCCCATGTTCGCCCGAGCCTGATACATCAGATAGGTAACCCAGCCGCCGATTGTCTCGACATATACTTGGGCGCCTTCCTGTTCTAGAAAGGCAAACATGTTGAAGTTGCCGTCGCTTTCGGTGAGTTGCGCCCAAAACTCACCCGTGATCTTGACGATGGGCTTCACGCGCGTGTGGTCTACTTCGACTTGGCTCAAGCGTTCACGTGCGAGGTGCATAGCTTTGAGGAAGTCCTCGCCGTAGAGGTGATCGAGAATCTTGCCCAGCGTGTTGCAGATTCCCTTGAGCTTGTTGTTGTGGACCAGGCGGCGCGAAATCCATCCCGGCGCACGCTCGAGGATTTCGTAACGTTTCCGGTGCTCCAGAAAATCGCTGAGTTGGTCCACGACTTCCTGGATCGCCTGATCGGTCGCGCCCGGAACCACCTCGTAGGGACGGATCTGGTAAACCATGTCGTTGATCACATCGCCCAGGTTCACCGCGTTGAGCTGGCCCACGCCGAGGTCGGCGGAGAATTTCAGGCCGGTATTACCGGTCATAGCATTAACGCCATGGTCCTGCTGGAAAAGCTGGACACGAAAGTCCCCGAACCCCGCATTCTCCAGCGCCATTCGATACTCGGACTCGTAGGTGCCGAAGCGGCAAGGCCCGCAGGATCCCGCAGTAATAAAAATGTAATTGGCAATGATTTCCTGGCGGGAAAGACCACGAGCTTCGAGCGACCGCAGGAACTCGATAAGGTTGCCCACGGTGAAGTAAGTAGGATTGCACTGGCCGTTGTTGCCATACTCCTTGCCCGTCTGGAACGCGGCCACGTTGGGGGTTGGCAACATCTGGAAGCGATAGCCGCAGCCGCGAAACACGGCCTCGATGAGGCGTTCGTGTTTCCAGGTAAAGCCTCCGAAAAGAATGGTGACGCGGTCGCGTTCTTCCGCGGTGAAGGGCCGCTCCAGGGGACGGTGGAAGTGCTCGATGGGTTTCTTAGCCAGCCCCGCAGCCTGCTCCAGCCGCAACCGCTCCGCCAACACGCGGCGTGCGATTTCTTCTTCCCCCAGCGGAGGAAGCGCGGACCCGGCGGAGTCGATGGCGGAACTCATGGCTTCAGAGTCTCTCTCTTGATCAAATCACCTTGGCCAGGCACTCCAGAGGGTGTTATCCGAACGCTGTAAGGCGATTGTAAATCGAATATTGCGGAATGTATCTGCTTAAAGCAGCATCAAGTTCACTTGGAGTTTTGTGTATCCCTGGTTCTGCGCCCAGAGATCGAGCGGGATCGAGGCAATTTCATCCACCACCGGATCGGCCAATCCATTGCGAGTCAGGTCCACCGTCTTGATGTAGTTCCGGCAGCTATCGCAGCATTCCACGCGTACATGTTTGAACTCCTCTGCCGTATAGACCGGAAGTTTCGAGTGATCTTCCTCGCCGCATCCGGGACAAACGATTCGCCGGAATTCCCATTCGCCCAGGCAGAACGAACACACCAGCGAGCGCTGTCCGCCGTCTCCCAATGGCCGCAGAACTCCTACCCCCGGTTTGCGCGAGCAGAAGGGACACAGACAAGGCGTGGGTCCTTTCTGCTGCTTCCCTGTTCGCTCCCGGACGAATTCCGCGTAGGGTTGGAGAAAGGCCCGTGCGAAGAATTCCTTGTCTCCGTCTCCCCAATTGGAGATCGGGGCCCCGGCTCTAATCCAGAAGTCACTCAGCAACTCGCGCTGGCTGCTCGCAGTCTGATTCCGCAGCTCGCGAGCTGCTGCCGTCACCGCGCCGGGACCGACTCCCTCGACCAAGGACAGGAATCCAGGAAAGCGTTCCACCACCTCCGCCGCGAGTGGTTGCGCGAAAGAAAGTGCCAAAGAAAGTGCGAAAGAAACGCTCTGCTCCTGATTCTTAAGCGCTTTCTCGGCAGAGGAGTACGACTCGTCCTGAAAACGAGCGACAGCCACGAAAAAGCGCAGCATCTCGGCCGCCGATGGGTAGTGGTTAGCCAGCTCTTCGGCTCTCGCAATCCGCCGCTGGTGCAAGCTGTGCGACATGGCAGAGATTATCAGCCCCACACCTGCGGTTCGCAATCCCAACACGATTGGTCAGCGGGTCAGTTTCCCGGTTGGCACTCACTCGAGAGCGATCTCCAAAATGGAAGGGCGAACACAACGACTGCCCCGCGACCTTCTTGATCATCATCCTCGCTCTGGATGAGATTCGGTTCGTTTCCCGACGTACCAGGGCGCAGTCACCGCAAAAACACGCTCATTACCGCGGACGAGAAGCACCCATTCCAGAAGCCGGCCGCGTTGATTGTGAAGGAAGTATTCATACCATCTGTCTTCCACGAGCTCGGGTATGACCACGATGATGTTGCGATCGGGGTGTTTTTTCGAAAGGTCGAGAATGAACTGAACGATGGGAACGATGATAAAGCGGTAGGGTGAAGGCAGGACGTGAAGCTGGGGCGGTTTCTTGCCGGCCGCGCGAAACGGTTGCGCAACGTATTGTTCCCAGTCGCCTCGAAGCAATTCGGAATGCTCGTTGGGCTCGACATGCAAGGCGATCACTTCCGGGGAAAGCCGGGCGGCAAATTCAATTCCCTGGCGGGTGATGTTGCTCCAGTGGTCGATGGCAATGACCGCAATCGGATGCTGGCTGAGGCCGGCCGCGTCAACGGGAACCTTGCAGCTCGTAAGCAGTTTTACGGAGTGATAGTGGCGGCGGACGAGCGTGAAGAAAAAAATTGTCAAGGGAATGAAAAGCAGCGTAATCCAAGCGCCTTCCACGAATTTCGCAACCAGCACAACGCCCGTGGTGATGCCGGTGACAAGGGCACCGAGCCCATTCACGAGTGCGCTCTTCAGCCAATTCGGCCCGCGATTTTTCCACCAATGCATCACCATGCCGGATTGCGAAAGTGTGAAGGCCAGAAATGCACCGACCGCATAGAGCGGGATAAGCCGGTCGGTGATGCCGCCGAAAAGGATGAGCACGCCGCCACAGAGTACCGCCAGGACGACGATGCCGTAGGTGTAGACGAGCCGCCGCCCGCGGTACCCGAAAGCATGCGGGAGGTAATTGTTTTGCGCGATGGCGCGGCACAAGCGCGGAAAATCGGCGAAGGCGGTGTTGGCCGACAGCGAGAGAACGACCAGGATGGATCCGACTGTCAGATAATAAAAAAAGCCTTTGCCAAACACCGCGGCCGTGAGCATGGAGAGAACACTCTGATAACCGGGCTGGCCCGGATCGGTTGCCGCAATTCCGTAAGTCTTCACCAGATACGAAATTCCCGCCAGCAGCACCGCCAGAAGAAAAATGATCACCGTGAGAGTGCGCTGCGCGTTTTTCACGGTGGGCTCCCGGAAAGCCTTCACGCCGTTGCTGACCGCCTCTACGCCCGTCAAGGCCGTGCAACCGCTGGCGAAAACCTTCAGCAGCAGCCAGTAGCTGACCGCTTCCGTCATGTGCGGAGGAGGCGGAAGGGGAACTCCCGGTGTGGGATGCCCTCCGCTGACCAGAACACGGATAAGGCCGGCGACGATGGTGATGAGAAGTGTGCCGACAAACAGATAGGTAGGAAGCGCGAAAGCCGTACCCGCTTCGCGCACGCCGCGAAGATTGAGGATAGTGATGACGATCAGAATACCCACGCAGAGAGAAACGGTGTGCGGGAGCAAGGATGGAACCGCCGAGACCAAAGCGCCTACTCCCGCGGAAATGCCCACCGCGGCTGTCAGAATGTAGTCGGCGAGGAGCGCGGCCGCGGCGAGCAGGCTGGCAGGTGCGCCAAGATTGAAGCGCGCCACGGTATAGGAGCCACCGCCGGAGGGATAGGCGGCGATGGTCTGGCGGTAGGAGAAGTACACGATCACCAGCAGCGTGATGATGGCCGCGCTGACGGGTACGATATAACGAACCCCGAGAAGGCCAAGGGGGATCAGAAGGCTGAGGGCCGCTTCCGGGCCATAAGCAGCCGAGCTAAGCGCATCGAGACCGAAGATCGGAATGCCTTGCGCGGGACCGATCTGCTCGGCGCGTTCGTCGCTAGTGCGGATGGGCTTACCGACAACGAGGTCGAGTAGGTTCATGAGCGATGGTTTCCAAGGGACTCTTCACGACAGGAAAAGCTTCACGCACTGAGTATCCCACGATCGGAAAACTGGCTGCCCCACGATAACATTGCTAGGACTTGCAATCAAAAATCGACTTCAAACTCGATTCCGCTGCGACGGATCGTCGACCACGATATACGCCGTTCACAGACCTCGGGGTCCCCAAACAGGGTGTGGCGGGAAGCGATAAGGATCTTCTGCGGGAGTCGGCCTCCTGGAAGCTAACGACACCCAACCTCGAACGCCATTGACGCCTCAGAAAACCAGAGGTATAGTTCTTCGCGTTCGAGTAGTTCAAGCTGGCCGTCGTCGCGACGGCCGCAACCGTCAACCTCCGTACTTCTCCGATTGCGCAACGCGGAGGCAATTATGGAGTTCTCCCGCAGGACCTTTTTGAAAGGGACTCTGGCAGGGGGTGCCGGACTCTCCGCCCTGGGATTCGACCTGACTCCTCTTCATGCCCAGACCCAGGGGCTTAAGATTTCCCGCGCCAGCGAAACCCGCAGCACCTGTCCTTACTGTTCCGTCAGCTGCGGCGTGATTATCTACACCTTGGGAGACAAGGCGAAGAACGCGATCCCCCAGGTTGTGCACGTCGAAGGCGATCCCGATCACCCCATCAACCGCGGCACGCTGTGTCCGAAGGGATCGTCTCTGGCGCAGGACATTCTCAACGAGCGGCGGTTGCTCAAGCCGCAGGTGCGGCGTCCCGGAGGCACCGACTGGGAAGACATCTCCTGGGATCAGGCCTACAGCGAAATCGCGCAGAAGGTCAAGAAAACCCGCGACGACACCTTCCTCGAAACCGACGCCGCCGGCCACACCGTCAACCGCTGCGAGGGCATTGCCTTCACCGGCGGCTGCACCGACACGAACGAGTTCAACTATTTGGTCGTGAAGACCATGCGCAGCCTGGGGGTCTGCTACCTGGAAAACCAGGCCCGGGTTTGACACGGCCCCACGGTCTCCAGTTTGGGGCCCACATTCGGACGCGGCGCGATGACCAATGGCTGGATCGACATCAAGAACACCGACTTGATGCTGATCATGGGCGGCAATCCAGCCGAGAACCATCCCTGCGGTTTCAAGTGGCCGATCGAGGCCAAACTCCACCGCAATGCCAAGATGATCGTGGTCGATCCGCGGCTGACGCGTACCGCCTCCACCGCCGATCTCTTCCTTCAAATTCGCGCCGGGACCGATATTGCCTTCCTCGGCGGACTGATCAACTACGCCATCGAGAACAACCGCATCGCTCACGACTACCTGGTCAACTACACGAATGCCTCCTTCATTATTAAAGACGGATTCAAGCTGCCCGACGACGGTTTGTACTCGGGGTTTGATCCAGCGAAGCAGACTTACGACAAAGCGACCTGGAACTATGAGGAAGGCGGGGACCTTGCCGGCAAGCCCGTAACCGGTTCGCCTCACGAGAAACCGGCCCCTGCAAAGCCCGGTGCTCCTCCACCCGCGGCGGCGCTTCCTCCTAAGACTGCCTTCGATCTCTCCCTGCAACATCCACGCTGCGTATATCAACTGCTGAAGAAGCAGTATGAACGCTACACACCGGAGATGGTCGAGCGCATTACCGGAATTCCGAAGGAACAATTCCTCAAGGCTGCCGACCTGTTCACCTCCATCCGCAAAGATGGCGACATGAAAAAAGTCGCCACCATCATCTACGCAGTGGGCTGGACTCAGCACAGCTTCGGCACGCAGATCATCCGTACCGCCGCGATGCTGCAACTCCTGATGGGGAATGTGGGACGCGCAGGCGGCGGCGTCAATGCGTTGCGCGGCCACTCCAATATTCAGGGCGCCACCGACATGGCGGGCGTCTTCGACATCCTTCCCGGCTACCTGAAGATGCCGGCCCCGAGTGACGTGGACCTGGCCGCCTATCTGAAGCGCACCACGCCGACGCAAGCCAAGCCCGACCCCTGGGATTCGTTCAACTACTGGTCGAACACGCCTAAGTTTGCCGTCTCGTTCCTCAAGGCGATGTATGGCCCAGCGGCAACTAAAGAGAACGACTGGGCCTTCCACCATCTGCCCAAGATTGACCGCAATCACTCGTGGGTGAATATCTGGAACGACATGTACGACGGCAAGATCAAGGGCATCTTCGCTTTCGGCATGAACGGCGTCATGATCGGCCCCGACTCGCAGAAAAACATTGAGGCGCTGAAAAAGGCCGACTGGCTGGTGGTTTGCGAGATCTATCCCGACGAAACCAGCGAATTCTGGAGGGCTCCCGGCATCACGCCTGAGGAATTGAAGAAGATCAACACGACCGTCTATCGCCTGCCGGGCGCAGGTTTTGCGGAAAAGGATGGAACTTTCGTCAACTCCGCTCGCTGGCTGCAGTGGAAGAACGTTGCGGTCCCGCCGCCCGGTGAAGCTCGCCTCGATCAGGAGATTCTAGCGACAATTTTCCTGAAGGTTCGCGACCTTTATCAGAAGGAAGGCGGCAAGTTCCCCGATCCCATAATGCACGCGTGGTTCCCCTACACGAACCCCTACAACCCTTCCTTGGCGGAACTTGCAAAGGAGATCAACGGCAAAGCGCTCGCCGACATCACCGACCCGAAGACGAACACGACCATCAAGGCCGGGCAGCAACTCCCCGGTTTTGCGTGGCTCAAGGACGACGGCACCACGCTCGCCGGCAATTGGCTGTATTGCGGTTCCTGGACCGAAGCTGGCGCCATGATACAACGGCGTGGAACCGAGGATCCGTCGGGTCTTGGCATCTATCCGAATTGGGCCTGGTCGTGGCCCATGAACCGGCGCGTTCTTTATAACCGCGCCTCCTGCGACCTGAATGGCAAGCCGTGGGATCCTTCGCGGCGCCAGGTCTGGTGGGATGAAGCCAAGCAGACCTGGGCGGGCGTTGACGTCCCCGATTTCAAGGCCGACTCCGCTCCCAAAGATCACATGGGGCCGTTCATCATGAATCCCGAGGGCGTGGGACGCTTGTTCGTGCCGCTCGGTCCGATGAACGATGGGCCTTTCCCCGAATACTACGAGCCCATCGAAAGCCCCATCGCGAATCCCCTCCACCCGAACCAATCCACCAATCCAGTGGTGAAAAAGTACAAGACTCCCTTCGACAAGTACGGCACTGTGGCGGATGGATTCAATGTCATTTGCACCACCTATCGCCTGACCGAGCACTATCACTACTGGACGAAGAACAATCCGATGAATGTCCAGCTCGTGCCCGAGCCTTTTGTGGAGATTCCCGTCGAATTGGCGGATCAGATGGGCATTCGAGGCGGCGAGAAAGTCAAAGTCACCAGTGCGCGCAGCCATTACATCGCGAAAGCCATGGTGACGCGCCGCATCCGGCCCATGAAGATTGATGGCAAGGAGATGTTCCAGATCGGAATCCCCATCCACTGGGGCTTCCGCGGCATTGCCGAAGACGAAGGCAAAACCGCCAAAACTTTGGCCAACGAACTGACGCCGACGGTGATTGATCCGAACGCATTCACCCCGGAATTCAAGGGCTTTCTCGTGAAGATCGAGAAGGCCTAGATGGGAGGGACGAGATGCCAGACCGAAAAACATTACAAGAAGAAATGATCTCGGCCCATCCCGGGCCCGTTCCCGGTCAGGGTATGCAGCGGGATCTGGAAGTCTGCAAACTGGTCGACACGACCATCTGCATCGGCTGCAAGGCCTGCGAAGTCGCGTGTGTCGAGTGGAACGACATGCCGTTCAGTCCAACCACTTTCGATAACACCTACCAGACCATGCGGGAGACGCGCTGGAACTTCTGGAACCTGATCAAGTTCACCGAACACCCGCAAGCGGATGGGACGATCCAGTGGCTGATGCGCAAGGATCAGTGCATGCACTGCGCCGATCCCGGATGTTTGGCCGCATGTCCGGCCGACGGCGCCATCGTGAAGTATGCCAACGGAATTGTGGACTTCAACCAGGAGAACTGCATCGGGTGCGAGTTCTGCGTCTCCGGGTGCCCGTTCGATATTCCGAAGTTCAATCCCTTGACCAAGCGAGTTTATAAGTGCTCGCTCTGTTCCGACCGCGTGAGCGCGGGGCTGGAGCCGGCGTGCATCAAGGCGTGTCCGACCGGTTGTTTGAAGTTCGGCACCAAGGACGACATGAAGTTCATCGCCGAGGAGCGCGTCACCCAACTGCGTGACAAGTTCGGCATGGAAAAGGCTGGCGTCTACGATCCGCAATCCGTCGGCGGCACGCATGTCATCTACGTGCTCCACGACGCCACCGATCCCGAGCGCTACGGTGGTCTGCCCAAGAATCCGCAAATTCCCTGGAGCTACACGGTGTGGAAGTGGCTGTTTAAGCCCGTGCTCGGAACGTTCGCGTTATTCGGACTGCTGGGAGTCTGCCTGCACTATGTGACGTCAGGGCCTCGCCGCACGCAACCGGAGGCGCCAGAGGCACCGAAGCCTCCGGAGCCGCCGAAGAAAGGAGAGCGCAATGGCTAGCGCCGTGGAGCGCTTCGACGACAAAGCTCGTGACACCTTCGAATCCTTCGGCCAGACTACGGTCTACCGCGGAGAGTTGCTGCGCCATCCCGTGTACACTCGCGCTCTCCATTGGATGGTTGCGCTGTTCTTCTTCCTAGCCCTGTTTTCAGGATTCGGCATTTATCTGCCCTGGCTGTTCCGCTGGTTTACGCCCATCTTCGGCGGAGGCCAACTCAGCCGCACGATGCATCCTTGGTTTGGCGTGGGCTTTGTCTTCTTCTTCGCCTTACAGGCTCTCAACTGGCTGAAGCCGATGGCGTGGACTCCGGCTGACACGAATTGGATGCGGGGCATGAAGAAGATCGTCAGCGGCGAAGAGAAGATGGATCCTCCCGAAACCGGATTTTTCAATGCCGGGCAGAAAGTTCAGTTCTGGGAGATTGTGACCGGGTGCGTAGTGTACCTGATCACCGGCATTGTGATGTGGGCTGGCGCCGAGACGTTTGGAAGAATTTCGGTCGCCATCAGCTACGTGCTGCATGACATTTCCGCGCTCATCATGCTGGGCGGAATCTTCATCCACGTCTATGAGAGCACCTTCGGCCAGCCTGGGACGTTTCAGGCGATGACGCGCGGCGCAGTGAGCGAGGCGTGGGCCTGGACCTTTCATCCGGCCTGGTACAAAGAAATTACTGGACGCGATGCCCGGCAAGCCTGCGAAGAAGAACGTAGACGAATGGCCGGTCAATAGTGGACGGCGCGATGACTTGGCCGCTGAACTCAATCCAGCGCAGCCGACGAGGAGAACTATCTGCATAGACTGAGCAGCATTGACGTGACGCAGGTTACGGAATGGCAAGATGGGCAGGTACGCCGCGCGCAAGACTTCCTTGTCGCAGAAGAACCCCTTGAGATTCGTCTCGATGGAACGCCCCTCAGCGTCACCATGCGCACTCCGGGACACGACCTGGAATTGACCGCCGGCTTCCTGGTTACCGAAGGCTTGATCGAAAAACGCGAACAGATCGTCTCCTTGGATTACGGCAAGACGGATTACGGCAACACGACGAACACGCAAGCGAGCGGCAACATCGTGGATGTGCAGCTCGCTGAGACGTCATTGGACCCCGAGCAGATCCGTCGCAATTTCTTCATGACCTCCAGTTGTGGCGTCTGCGGCAAGGCTTCCATCGAGGCGGTGAAGGCACACGGCCTCCGGCGGCCCAATCCGAATTTTCTTCTTGACCCCGAGGTGCTGTGCACTTTCCCCAACAGTTTGAAGGCCGCGCAGAGCATCTTCGATCGCACGGGCGGGCTGCATGCTGCCGGGCTGTTCGACGCCCAGGGAAAACTGGTTGTACTGCGCGAGGACGTGGGGAGGCACAACGCCGTCGACAAGGTTGTTGGTTGGGCTCTGCTTGCCGGCCGGCTGCCGTTGGCCGATTACGCCCTCATGGTCAGCGGTCGCGGTGGCTTCGAAATCGTCCAGAAAGCGCTGCTGGCTGGGATGCCGCTGCTGGCGTCGGTTTCCGCGCCCTCCAGTTTAGCGGTGCGCTTAGCCCGTGAAACCGGATTGACTCTGGTGGGGTTCCTCCGCGGACGGCGTTTCATGGTCTATTCCGGCGAGGAACGCTTGCAGCCTAAAACGCCCCGCCCGATCAGCCCTGCTCAGCTCCAGTTCCTGACGGGCACGCATAGCTAATCCTCCGTCCAAGGTCCCAAACACCAAACCCGATTCCTGCTATAGAATCTTTCCGCTAAGTGCCGCATGCCGACTTCCGACACTCAATCCGTTGCCACGACTCTACCGGCCCGCTACTACACGGACCCCGACCTTTTCCGCGACGAACTGGAACGCTTCTACTGCCAGACCTGGATTTGCGTTGGCCGCGCCAATCAACTGCCGGCGTCGGGCGACTATTTTCTGCGCGAGATCGCGGATGAAAGCATCATCATTACGCGCGACGAGAGTGGCTCCTTGCGGGCGTTTTTCAACGTGTGCCGTCATCGCGGCACTCGCATCTGCGCCCGCGCCGAAGGACATTTCGGCGGACGCATCCAGTGCGGCTATCACGGCTGGACCTACTCGCTCGACGGACGCTTGATCGGCGCTCCCCACGTACAGGACGGCTTCTGCCGCGAAGACTATCCCCTCAATCGCGTTCAGGCTGACGTCTGGGACGGACACATCTTCATCAACCTCAGCGCAGAATCCGCCCCGCTTGCCAGCCAGTTAGAAGATCTGCCGCAGAAGGTCTCGCATTGGCAGATGGGTGACCTGCGCACTTATCGGCGCGTCGTTTATGAGGTAAAAGCTAACTGGAAACTCATCATGCTGAACTACAACGAGTGCCTGCACTGTCCCATTCTGCATCCAGCGCTCAATGCCATCACCGATTACCTCTCTGGCGAGAACGATCCGCCTCATCGCGGATACATCGGCGGCGCAATGGAGTTTCGGGGCGGCGCCAAGACGATGAGCAAAGATGGTAATGTAGTGCACCCCAGTAGAACTGGACACGGAAGTTAGTTAGGCTTGGGGCCTCCGCCAGGAGGCGAGAATGTCAAGAAAGCCGAGAGTCCAGAGAACCCCGGAAGAGAAGTGGCAGATTGTGTTGGAAGTCCTGAAGAGCGGCAACGTGGCTGAGACCTGCCGCAAGTACGAGATCGCTCCCAATCTCTATTACCGTTGGAAAGACGAAGTGGAGGCGGGAGCCAAGGCTGCGCTTGGGGGGAGAAGCGCCGCCGCGCGGCCCGATGCCGAGCAGGAGAAGCGGATCAAACAACTGGAGCGGGCGCTGGGCCGATCCCATTTGCAGATCGAGATCCTAAAAAACGTGCTGGGCGAGTGAGCTGCGGGCCAGCCCATTCGTCGGCACGGGAGTTAGTGGCCCAAGGGAAGGAAGCGAAGCTGGTGGCCGAAACGCTGGCGATCAGCCGGTCGAGCCTCTACTATCAGCGGCGGCCCCGCACCAGTGGTGCGAATCGCTCGCGCGACCAGGAGATCGTCACGGCCTGCGGGGAGAAGCCGGCCTACGGTTATCGGCGCGTGGTCTGGTGGTTGGGGCGGCATCACGGGTTGGTGTTAAACGGCAAACGCGTGTTGCGCGTGATGCGGGAACGCGGGCTGTTGGTGCGTAAGCGCCGCTTTCAGGTCTCGCGCCGAAAGGACTGGGGCAAGGTGGAAGCGCTGCATCCCAATCACGTCTGGCAGTCGGACATGACCAAGGTCTGGGCCGGACCCAGTGTGGGCTGGGCGTATCTGGTCTCGGTGATCGATTGCTGCACGCGCGAGATCGTCGGCTGGGACCTGAGTCTGCGTTGTCGCACAGAAGAAGCTCTGGCGGCATTAAATCATGCCGTGTTGGAGGTGTTGCCTTGCGGTTCTCGTGGAACGGGTTTGACTTTGACGACCGACAACGGCACACAGTTTACGTCGGCCCGTTATGTTGAAACTCTGAATCAACTGGGCATCACGCACCGGCGCACGGCCTACAACCATCCCGAGGGCAATAGTTACATCGAACGGTTCCATCGCAGCTTGAAAGAAGAGGAGGTGTGGCTCAACGAGTACCAGAGCTTCGACCAGGCCGAACTGAGCATCGCCCGCTGGATCGAGGAGTACAATCACGACCGTCCGCATCGCGGACTCCACGGACGAACCCCGCACGATGCTCGTGCCCAGTTCGCCCAAACCCTTACTTCAAACACGGCCCCTTGTGTCCAGTTCTGAGGGGTGCACTACAGTAAGATGCGGCGCGCGTATCTTCCCGGACTCAGCGCGGACGAGCGCGACAAAGTTTATTACTACGCGATTTTGCCTAATCTGCTGCTGAGCCTCCATCCGGATTACATCATGACGCACACGCTGTGGCCGCGTGCCGTGGATCGTACTGAGGTTATCTGCGAATGGCATTTCCACCCTGACGAAATGGCCAAGCCTAACTTCGAAGGCGATGATGCAGTTGAGTTTTGGGACATCACCAACCGCGAAGACTGGGCCATCTCAGAACTTTCGCAAGCCGGAATCAAGTCCCGCGCCTACAAACCCGGTCCCTATTCCCACGGCGAGTCGCTGCCCCATGCCTTCGACCAAATGGTGCTGGATCGCGAAAGGCAGGGACTCAAGAAACCGGTCCGCTAAACGGCGGGTAAACCTGGAGTGGCCCAAGCAGTTCTCAGTTCTCAGTTCTCAGTTCTCAGAAGAACCGTGCGCGGGGCTTGGGTCGGAGATTCCCGCATCGGGGACGATGTTTACTGGTTAGTACCGGTACCCCCCTCCCCCCTGTCTATAAGAATCATGGGGTTAGGAGGAATTTTTGGACTTGGTCTTTGAAACATAAGGACTTATATCAAAGTATTCCGGAATAAGGACTTAGGAGATTCTCCGCTCAGACTCTCCCAAAAGGGGAAGTTTCGGCGACTCTCGATGGGCCTCTGACGGCCTCACGAACTATTATCAAAGAACGGAGGGCGAGAAATACGGCAGCGTCGCGTCTCCTGGGAGACGGGCACACTTGTCGATGCTGCACTCTCGGAGAATTCTCGCAGGGTTGCGGTTGGGAGTCTGTGATGGCGGTACAAGCGAAATGTGATGAAAACAAAGCAGGTCGTGTTCGTCCTGTTGTGCGGACAATTCCCTTCGCAAAGTGCGCGAAGGATGAGCCACCCCCGGAGTTATTCATGACGGCGAGATCAAAAGCCCTGGGCCAGGCGGCGGCGCTCAAATCCCACCCTTCAAAGAACGAAGGGTGGGGCACCCGGCTCCGGTTTTCGTCGCTAGTCGGCATGGTTTCCGGCTGTGCAGATGTTCATCTGTTTGTTGGCCGGGCTCGTGCCCGCTCGGTAGAAGTAGCAGAATGCCGTGCGATGAATTTCGCGCATCGTCTGGTACGCGAAACATACTTGCAGCACGACGGCGGTTTTGCCAGAAATCACGTCGTCATTAATCCAATTAGTGAGGTGGTTGGTGAAAAGAAGTTTGTACCCATCCGGTTGGTCCGGGTAGATAACGTCCGCGCCCGGAGCGAGGCCCAAATGCGTGCAATCATCGCTTGCTTTGTCGGCCTCTATGAATGCATTGAAGGTATTGTCTTCGAATTTGGATACGGGAACTTGTTGGAGTGTGTATATCGGATGCGCACCCAAAGCAGGACTTCTTCCGGTGTTCCTATACTGAACTTCGAAAGAGAACGGCACATTCTTAGCTACATCGCTCGTGAAATAAGCATTGGCTGGGGCAATCCACGCTCTGGAACTGCTGACTAGAGCCTCCCTAGTGATCTTGTTGGACTCTCTAATTAGATACGCTTGCAAGAGTGTGAACGCGGCGGCCGTAAAAACTCCGATGAGCGTAAACAGTTTTAGCTTGAACTTTTTTCTCTCTCCGATGCGCTGCTCATCTCGGTCGGCATCGTACTTCTCCACAAGCTTTGGCGGAGCTTCGATTTTTCCGCTGACCACGACATGGTCCTTGTTGTTGCTCAATTCGATGCCTCTCTCGTGCTTCTCCGATGCGGCGCGGTTTTTCTGTTCGTGACGTTTGCTCTTCTTTCGTGACATATCTTCTTAGCGCGATGATAGCAGCGAAACCCGCTTGGTTGCTCGCCCTGTCCAACCACCGACGCGCTGGACAGATGCTCGCAAGTAGAATTTCAGCAATGCAAGAACAATTGACGCAAACGCATTATAAGAGGCGATTACACTCGTTGAGAATTGTCTGCGAAACTGCGATGCGCCGCCCCACCCACCCGCCCCGCTCGCGCGCGCGCCCCGGCCCCAGGGGTCCAAGTTCTGTGGGAAATGGGGTGTAGCACTTTTGCCGTCGCCATACACTACCCCCGTCATTCGTTGACTCGCGCTTGCCGCGTCCGTAAGATGAAGCGACCCGAAAGCCAGGCGACTCCCGAATGATCGGCCAAACCATGATCGGCCAAACCATCTCGCACTACCGCATCGTCGAGAAGCTTGGTGGCGGCGGCATGGGAGTTGTCTACAAGGCCGAGGACACAACCCTCCACCGCTTTGTCGCCGTGAAGTTCTTGCCCGATGGCGTCGCCAAAGACGCTCAAGCCTTGGCCCGCTTCCAGCGGGAGGCGCAGGCGGCCTCGGCGCTGAACCATCCTAATATCTGCACCATCTACGAGATCGGGCAGGCAGATGGGCATCCTTTTATCGTCATGGAGTTTCTCGACGGCGTGACGCTGAAGCATCGCATCACCGGCCGACCCATCGAAACCGATGTTCTGCTCGGATTGGCGATTGAGATTGCCGACGCTCTCGATGCCGCCCACGCGGAAGGCATCGTCCACCGCGACATCAAACCGGCGAACATCTTTATCACCAAGCGCGGACACGCCAAAGTTCTCGACTTCGGTTTAGCGAAGGTGATGCCGGTGGGTAGCAGGGGGTCAGACGCGACCGGAACAACCGCCCAGGAGACGCTAAACGAGGAGCACCTGACCAGCCCCGGCTCCACGCTCGGCACCGTCGCTTACATGTCGCCGGAGCAGGTGCGTGCGAAAGAACTGGACGCCCGAAGCGATCTGTTCTCTTTCGGCGCGGTGCTTTATGAAATGGCTACCGGCACGTTGCCCTTCCGCGGAGAAAGTTCGGGAGTCATCTCCCACGAAATCCTGGATCGCGATCCGGTTGCGGCAGTACGGCTGAATCCGGACCTTCCGCCCAAACTCGAAGACATCATCAACAAGGCGCTGGAGAAGGACCGCGAACTGCGCTACCAACACGCCGCGGACATGCGGGCCGACCTGAAGCGGCTGAAACGGGAAACGGAATCGCGGCATGGCGTACCCGTGAGTTCGGGGACGGTGGCGGCCGCACGGGAAAGCGGCGCCCAAGTCGCAGCCCCGCCGCCGTCTTCATCGCCGTCATCAGGATCCGGTTCCTCCCCTGCCCTGGCTCCATCCCCATCATCGAGTGCTGTATCTGGGAGCCAAGAGCCTGCGGCTTCGATGCAGGCCCGTTCTTACTGGAAAATCGGCGGAAAGATCGCCGGAAAAAAGATCGCCGGAATCATTGGCGCGGCGGTCGTCGTGCTGGGCGTTCTTTTTTGGCTCTTCAACCGGAGCACCGCACCGGTTGTGGTAACGGCCCATCAAAAAACCATCGCCGTTCTTCCCTTACAGAACCTGAGCTCCGATAAGGATGTGGATTTTCTGCGTCTGGCTCTGGCTGACGAAATCGCAACCGCGCTTAGCTACGTTCGCTCGTTATCCATCCGCCCGTTCGCTACCACCAGCAAGTACGACTCGCCGACTCTCGACTTGCAGGAAGCCGGCAAGGCCATGCATGTGACCGACGTCGTCACCGGACACTTCATGAAGGAAGGCAACCAGCTTCAGATCACGCTGGAGGCCGTAGATATTGCCGACAACCGTACGCTTTGGCGTGACACCATGACCGTCTCCGCTCCGGACATGATTGCCATGCGAAGCCAGATCACCTCGAAGGTTCGCCAAGGGCTGGTTCCCGCTCTGGGAGCCGGAACGGATGCAGGGGAAGCTGGCACCCATCCCAAGAACGAAGAGGCCTACGACCTCTACTTGCGCAGCATCGCGCTGCCGCATGATGCACTTCCCAATAAAGACGCCATCGCCATCTTGGAGCGCGCGGTAGGACTGGACCCTACCTACGCGCCCGCCTGGAACGCGCTGGGGCGTCGCTACTATTACGATTCAGAATACTCGAACGGTGGCGAGGCAATATTTCAGCGCTCGAACGCCGCCTTTGAACGAGCCGTGGCGCTGGATCCGAACCTCGTCGATCCGGCCAGTGCGCTGATCACCAATCGGGTCGAAAGAGGTGAGCTAGGAAAAGCCTACCAGGATGCGAAGGCGCTGGTGGAGCGCCATCCAGAAAACGCCGCTGCCCACTTCGCCTTGGCTTATGTGCTGCGCTACGGAGGAGTGCTTGAGGAATCCGCGCGCGAGTGCGACGCCGCCTTGTCCTTGGACCCGGGGAACTATCAGCTGCGTTCGTGTGCGTCCACCTTCGACCAACTTGGTAACTACGAGAGGGCAATGGTTTTTCTCCAGCTCGACATTGGATCCCTTTGGGTCTCTCGCAACCTCGTGCGCCATTACATTCGTGCTGGCAACTTGGCGCAAGCCCGGGAAGCGTCCGAGAAATTGGGCGATGACTCCAGAGATCAGATCCTCACCAGTTGTCTCAGCCACGCGCCGTCCGGAGATGTGGACAACATCGCCAGGGAGCTTGCGCCGAAGATCTTGGCCAGTCCCGACCCCGAGAATAGGTACATGGCTGCACCTACCTTCGCCTTCTGTGGGCAGAAGGACATCGCTTTGCGTCTGCTCAAAAGTGCCGTCACAGGGCATTACTGCGCCTACAATGCCATGCAGACTGAGCCCCTGTTCGCGCCGCTGCGAAGCTCGCCTGAGTTTGCTCAGTTGCTTTCCGCCGCAAAACAGTGCCGGGACGATTTCCTTGCCGAGAGATCCCGGGCCGCGCACTGAATTGTCCGGACCACGCCCCGATATTTCCATCTCGAAGCATCTGAGAATGTGATGCTCACGGACACTTTGCCGCGCAGGGCGAACCGCAGCAGGTCATCGCTTGCAGGTCATCGCTGCTGAAACGGGGAGTCGGACCGGGAAATGTCGACCGCGTAGAATGATTGCCGCCCCCAGATGCGGGCCTGGTGGGCATCCGCAAATAGGATATCCACGACCGGGCGCGTCTCGGTTTGCGCCGTGCGGTCCACAAAGCGTGCCAGATGCTTGCGGGCGCGATTTCTAGACATGAGCACAATCGTGTCGTTCAGGTTGGCATGCAGTTTCCGCTCCGCCGTTGGTGAAAGTGCCACGTTCAAGACTTTCCCAGTTGGGAGGGTGTGCTTGGGCACGGCATAAGCACTCCGTGCTGGAGCACTGTTCGAGAAGACCGGATCGGGACCGAAATCGCCGGTCAGCGCATAAGCGGTCACCTGAACGCGAGCTTTTGAGGAATCGAGGAACGCAAGTTTTTGGTTGGCCGCTGATAGTCGCACGGTAGCATCGACAAGCTCGGATTTGGTCTGCTGCAGTTGATCGTTGAGTTGGCGGAGTTGGCGCACCACCGCGGCGTTTCGGGAGTTTTCGTAACGGTGAAACCCCACACCTGTTCCGAGTACGAAAGTAACCAGAAGTGCCATCGTCAGATTTCGCATTGTCATAGCAGCCTCCGTCCCGATGGCATGTTTCGGTGCTTGCAATAGGCCATCCCAAGCAACCGAACCGCTACGACCGAGTCGCCGGTGAAGGGCGGCCGTAACGTGCAGTGCGGGCGGGAGTTCCAATCCGGCTGTCGGCAGGGTTGGCGGGCATCCAACGTGGCGGCCACTGCCTTACGCTCATAGTCACCTGGAAAGTAACGTTGCACAATCTTGCGCAGAAGTCCGAATCGCTGCGACACGGTGGTCGCACGGGTTAACTCTCACAATGGTTACGAACCGAGGAAAATAAATAGGAGTAGCCCCGGGGCGCACACTAACGCACGCTGAACACGGCGAGTGTCTGAGCCTGCAATAAGACGTGCACGTTACCGGCTACAAGCTCCGCGGGCGTGTTCCCAAACACTGCCCGTAACTGGTGCGCAGCTTCGAGAGGCGTGTTTTCGACGGGGATAGTGAGTTCGATCGTCTTCGGTGCGTTGTTGTAGACGATGAGCAGCTTATCTTCATCTTGCGGCGACTCGCGCAGGAACGCGTAGTAAGTGTCGTCCCATCCGATGTGCCACTGCTTTCCCGTACGCAGAGCGGCGTGACTCTTGCGCAGCGCCAGCAGCGACTGCACGTGCGCCGAGGATTCACAATACGCAGATATGGGGCGTTAGGGCAAGGTGCATGCTGTGCCTGAATAGAGATCACGATGAAGGCGGACAGTCGTGATTGACAACGGAACCCGCATTTGACATATTGTCAAAGCGGTTAGCAACAGGAACCGCAATTGCCTTTCGGCGTGAGTCTCGGTGGGGACTGTGCAACGTGGGAGTGGAGAATACATGAGCGAAAGGGATTCCCTCGTACACTCCCAGAAGAGCCCCAAGTTAAAGCGGGTACTCGGTCTCTGGGACCTGGTTTACTACGGGGTGATATTAACTTCGCCGATCGCGGTTGTGCCCATGTTTGGCGAGGCTCAAGTTCTTTCCCACGGCCACGCGGTCCTCACTCTTCTGGCCGCAATGGTGGCCATGACCGCCACGGCCGTCAGCTTTGGACGAATGGCGACGGTTTATCCGTCCGCAGGTTCGGTCTACACCTACGTCAGCCGCGGTTTCAATCCGACCTTTGGTTTCGTGGTGGGTTGGGCGATGTTCCTGGAATACCTCTTTCAGCCGCTACAGAACAGCCTCTACGCGGCTCTGGCAATCCAGAGACTGCTTCCGCATGTACCCTTCGCGCTGCTTTCGGCACTGGCCGTCGGATTCATGACCCTTTTGTGCTGGTTTGGAATCCGCGTCACGGCCCGCGCGAATGAAGTCCTGCTTGCCATGATGTCCATGGTGATGGTGGTTTTCCTGGGCGAGGCAATCTGGTACATCATCGGGCACCACCACGTGGCAGGACTGATTGCAACCCAGCCTATCTACGATCCGAGGACCTTCAGTGTGCGCGCCATTGCAGCGGGTACGGCGCTGGCGGCCACTACCTACATCGGGTTTGATGGGGTCAGCATCCTGGCCGAAGAGGTTGAGAATCCGCGGCGAAACGTATTGCTGGCCTCGGTCCTGGTTTGCGTTTTTACGGGACTTTTTGCGGCGCTTCAGGTTTACCTGGCGGTTAGGGTTTGGCCCGATTACCGCACCCTCGTCAATCCGGAAACGGCCTTTATGGATGTGGCGAGCGTCGTGGGTGGTTACAAATTGTTTGTCGGATTTGGCGCCGTGCTGCTCATTTCAAGCCTGGCCTGCGGTTTGGCGGGGCTACTGGGAGCGGCGCGCTTGCTCTACAGCATGGGTCGCGACAACGTGCTGCCGCGCAAAATCTTCGGCCATCTGAACGCGGAGCGCGGCAATCCCTCTTACAACGTGCTGATCGCCGGAGTTCTGGCGTATCTGGGCAGCCTAACCCTGGGCTGGGAGCGATCCGTTGAGATTCTTAATTTCGGCGCGCTGATGGCCTTTATGGCGGTGAACCTCGCTGCCGTCCGGCATTTTGGCTTCTCCCCGGGAATGGCTGGAAAGCGGCACCTGTTGCTCGACGTGATCGTACCGAGCCTGGGATTCGTTTTTTGCCTGGTGATTTTTCTGGGCTTGCAAGGATCAACCCTGGTGGCCGGCGCGATCTGGGTAATCGTGGGCGGCCTTTACGTGGTTTTGAAGACGAAGGCTTTGGGTCAGCCGGTGGTAATCGACTTTAGTGAATCCTGATAGCGCTTGCGGCGGAGGGCCCTCGCCCACTTATCGATATTGGATGGTTACGGAGCGCTGCTGCTTCACCGCCCGGTAAATCGCGTCAATAATAATGATGTCGCGCATTCCTTGTTCGCCGCTCGGTTCGCACTCTCGGCCCTCCTGGATGCAGGCCGCAAAGGCGTCCAGCTCCAGGGCGAATTCGTCAACCGGATTGAAGGTCTTAGCAAACCATTTTCCGCCTACCTTCCCACTGATGCGCCGTTCTTCCTCGAAAGCAAATGCCGGAGCAAGTTCCGCCCAGCCCTTTTCCCCGTGGACGTGAATAAAAGAAGAGAAGCCTGCGCTGTAAGCCGCTGTCCCTTGCAGGACAAGCCCGCTCGTAAAATCGAGGCGGAATGCGACTCCCTCTTCTACCTCTTTATACCGTCTGCGATCGCGAACCCAGCTTATTCCGGTCGCGGAAACTGGGTCTTCGTCAACCAGCCAGCGGGTTGTATTGATGCAGTACACGCCGAGGTCGGTCAACGGCCCTCCGCCGCACAATTTTTTCGAAAACAGCCACGCCGGTGAGTTGTCGCCGAAAGGACGAAGCTCGGCGAACAGCGTGTGGACGATGTCAATCCGGCCCAACTTGCCCGTCGTAATCATCTTCTTGAGCATCAAACTGCTGGGCTCAAAATACTTTCGATAGGCGGTCATGAATAACACATGGTTGCGACGGCAGGCATTGACCATATTTCGAGCCTGCTGGACGGTAGCCGCCAGCGGCTTTTCGCTGATCACGTGCCTGCCGGCTTTCGCCGCGGCGACTGCGTATTTTTCATGCTCCCCCGGCGGAGTCGCAATGTACACGGCGTTAACCTCCGGGTTTTCGAGGCATTGGGAAAACTCGTCATAGCTGCAAGCCTGGCTGGCATTGAAGTCCTGGGCGAATTTCCTGGCCTTCTCCTTGTCGCCACTCACCACCGCGGCCAGCTTGGCCTTCTTGCTATGCGCGAACGCGGGCAGCACCGCGACTTGAGAAATGCTGCCCAGGCCCACCACGGCATACCCGATTCGTCTTCCCGATGCCATCGCTAAGGTTCCTCCGTATTCAGCTCGGCTCGACCCATGTCAGCGAACCCGTTCGGCCCGGCACCTCGCAGGGCGGCCCGAAGCGGCCCCCGGGAAACCGCAATAGACGCTTTCAATAAGCGCTTAGAACATTAGCGGCGGCGGGTTTGGGTTGTCAAGCCAAGATTCCCAGCATTTTCCGTTCCCGGTCGGCGCTTCTCTCCCGGCATCAGTTGTCACTGCGCCGAAGATGAATGAATCTACCGGCACGCGCACGGAAGCGTAAAGTTCCTTCCGCGTCGGTCGTGAGGCTTTCGCCGGTGGAAATCGTATAGCGCGCGCGGACGAAGGCCGCCAACGATAAACCGTCGCGTACTAGCCCCCGGAACCTCGATGGAGACCGCATTCAGCGAATAGGTCACGTGAAGATTACCGAGTCGGAGGTCAAAGTTGGCGCTACCAAATGGATGTATGGTCACTTCCCGCATGCCTACATGCACACCGTAGCGCATCTCGCGCAGCACCATGCTGATAATATCCGGATACTCGTGATAGTAGCTGTTATGCGCGGGCTGTCCGGCTGCGTCGTATCTTTCCGGCATCCAAACGTCGCGTAGTAAGTCCGACTCCAGGCGATTGAGCAAGGTATCGAATGTGTCCCGGTCGGGCCGAGCGCTTCAGCGGGCGGGCGGCGTCTTCAGCGACGACACATGGGCAGTCTCGGCCCGTGTCGGGCGTTCGGTCGAGACGGGCGTCGCGTGGTAGCCGACGGCCTGCTCTGGCCCTGCTCCGAACAACTCCGGATGGAGGTAGTGGCCCTGCTCCTGCGGCGGCTTCTCTTCTTCCACCTGAATGCGGTGCGCGTCGGCGTAGGCATCGTGACGAATGCCCGTCACCTGCCAGGAGACTTTTCCGCCCGGCTTGCCGCCAGAAATCCTGAAGCGATTGCCGGAAATCTCTCGGGCGACATAAAGGCCCGGTTGCGGCCTGCCGATCGAAGTCAGCTGATAACGGAAATCCTGGTTTAACGCCTCAAAGTACTTTGGCAGCGTGATCCAGACTGAGCCTCGCGCATCCAGCATAACGACGCCGTTGTAAATGTTCATCATGTCGGGCGATTCCACGAAGGAGTGGTAGAGATACTTGTTGGCCGGATCGAGCGGGTGATCGATCTTGAACGAGCCGCCGCCCTTGCTGAGGTTACCCTTGATAGCGACATCCCCAAAGGTGTCGATCGTCATGTTGGTCTGCAATCCGCTGTTGTAAGTGCCGGATATGTTCGACATGAAGGCGAGCATGTCGGACCAGCCACCCGCATCCACGGCTTCGATGCGGGCTGCCGGATTGTACTTGCCCGTGCGCGGGGCATAGCTGTTGAAATCGATCGAGGTGGCGGCGCTCGTGCCACCGCCCGGATTCGTCAGCGTAATCGTGGGCCCCAGAGCGCCCGGGGCGCTGGCGTCAACGTCCAAGGTCGAGATGGGTGCCGTGGTGCCGATACCCACGTTGGTGCTGGCGTAGGCGGAATTCACGCCGTTGATTTCGCCCAGTACGAGGGCATTACTCTCGGTGACCTCAGCGTAGGCGCCGATGGCCGTGGCGTTTGTGAGGGTGCCCGTTCCAAAAGTGGCATAGTTTCCGAGAGCGGTGTTATTGTACCCGGTTAAGAAACTACCGTCCTCCGTGTTTCCCGCTTCGTAGCCGAAACCGCTGTTGTTGCTGCCCGTGTTGTTGTAGAGCGCCGAACTGCCGCTGGCGGTGTTTTGGCCGCCCGTGGTGTTGAAGAAGAGCGCCGAGCTGCCGCTGGCGGTGTTTTGGCTGCCCGTGGTGTTGGAAAAGAGTGCCTGCCAGCCGCTGGCGGTGTTAGAGTTGCCCGTCATTCCGGTGTTACCTGCAAACCCAAGGAACGCGTTCCCGTTCGTATGGGAGCCGAAGGCGAACAGGTTGCTGCCAATCTGGTAGCTGTTGCCCGTTACCACACCGGTCGCGCTCAGGTTCCCGTTCACCGTCTGATTGCCGGTGAAGGTGTTGGCCGCCGCCAGTTGCGGCACCTTGCTCGTGTCCAGGTTTAAGGTCTGCACGCCGCCGGTGCCGCCGCCGGTCAGGTCGGTGCCGGCCGTCACTCCGGTGACGACTTTCGTCGTGTCCACGTTCAGGATCACCGTGCCGCCGGTGCCGCCGCCCGTAAGATCGGTGCCTGCGGTCACGCCCGTGATCGTGCCCGTGCCCGCCGAAGAGCACGCCCATGCGCTGCCGTTCCATTGCAATACCTGTTTCGCCGAGCACGTATGGATCAGCGACAGGTTGAGCGTGCCGCTGCTGCCGCCGCCGGTCAGTCCGCTGCCGTTGGCCGTGGTGACTCCTGTGATCGTGCCGCCTCCGGCGAACACAAGATCCAACTCGGCCGCGTGGCTCGTCGAGGTGCTTTCCTTGCTGTCGAAGTTGGCGTTCAGCGGACTGTTGGCCACCAGCGCAACGCCGTCATTGGCTTGACTTCCGTTCAGCCATGCCTGCACCGCCGCGGTGATGTCGATGAGGATGTACTGGTTCTTCGACGCCGTGGTCAGCGGGACGCTGGCGGCGATCGTCGTGCCCAGCGCCGGAGCGAGGTTAGCCGTGATCGTTTTCTCCGACCAGGCGCCGTTGACGTAGTCCACGTTGAAGCTGCCGGCGGTGGTTACGGCATTGACGTAGAGCTTCAGCGTGGCATTGGTGATGTCGGCGCCGGTGTAGCCGGCCGGGATCGACGAGAGGTTGAACTGAATGTATGCCGTCTGGGTGGCGCTGGCGTTTTCGACATCGAGGATCGTCGCGGCGCCATAGTTGGTGGTCGGCAATGCGCTGTTGGTGTAGGCGTCGGCGCTGGGCGTAAGTTGCGCGTAGGCGCCGGTCAACCAACATAGTGTGGACAGCAACAGTACCGCTAGCCGTGTCTTCGGGTTTTTCATGGCACACTCCAGGGGTCGTCCTTCGATCACTTCGAAACGGCGGCCCTGTCAATCTGCAAGTTAGTTGCGGTCGCCAAGACTCGCAGTGTTTACTTCTGTAACGTCTCGCGAACCCCAGCCTTCAGTTGGCCGTCAACCGGCCCGGTCGCACTCAGGTTCCCAGCTCACCGTCTGGCTCCGAAGCTCAGGGAGTCACCGTAAAGGTGGCAGTGCTGGTCGCAGTGCCACCCGCCGTGGTGATTTCGATATGCCCGGTCACTGCGCCGGTGGGCACGGTTGCCGTCACCTCGGTATTGGAGACAGTTTTGAAGGTGGTAGCGGCGACACCTCCAAATGTGACTTTCGTGGCCTTAGTGAGGCTGTCTCCCTTGATGGTCACCTTGGTCCCCACCGGGCCGCTCGTGGGAGTGAAGCTGGTAATCTGCGGGGTCACATCAAATGTCGCCGAACTCGTGGCGGTGGTCGCCGTAGTGATGGCGATCTTCCCGGTCAATGCGGCGGCCGGTACGGTCGCGGTCACCTGCGTGTCTGAGTTCACCTTGAAAGCGCTGGCCGTCACCCCGTTAAAGGTCACTGCGGTCGTCCCAGTCAGGCTGACGCCCGTGATGACCACGGATGTCCCCACCGGGCCGTTCAGCGGAGCGAAGCTCTTGATCTGCGGTGTGACCAGGAAATACCCGGGGCTTTCATTTACTAGGCCCCCAGGTAACGACACTTTCACGAAGGCTAATTGAGCGCCCGCGGGAACGGTGGCCGTGATTAAAGAAGCCGAAACTACTTTGAAGACGGCGTTTACCCCGCCAAGCGTGACCTTGGTTGCACCGGTCAGATTGGTCCCCAGAATCTGAATGGACGCGCCCACCTTGCCGTAGTTGGGCAACGGTTCTACAAACGGGACGCCGCCCGAAGGGAAGCTGAAGACCGTTCCGAAGCCGTTTCCGCCCCCGGACGCTGTCCCGTAGAGGTTAGCGTTGGTGTCCTCGACCAATGCCGCCAAGGGAAAGCTCCCGTCCGCGCAATCGGTTTTTGAGCAAAAGCTGTCCTTCGCGACTTCCTCCAACCCAACCAAATTAAATTCAAAGAGCACACCATCGCCGTTGGCCCCGCCATAGCTGGTTGTCCCAAAGGCGATGCTGCCGAACGTCTGCAGCACCGCTGAGGGGTTGGCGCCGTCCGCGCAAGCGGCTAGCGAGCAGAAGCTGTATTGGTTGTGCAGGTTTCCGGTTGGCGCGATTTCAAAGATCGTGCCATAGCCGTTGGCTCCGCCAGCGTAGGTTGTCCCGTAGAGGTAGCCGTAGGACGGATAAGGGAGTTGAACCAACCCGCCGTAAGGGTTGGCGCCGTCCGCGCCCTTAAAGCTGTGCAGTGTGGTCAACTTGCCAGTTGAGGTCATTTTGAAGACCGTGCCGTTGCCGTCGGCGCCGCCATAGCCGGTTGTCCCGTAGAAGTTGCCGTCGATGCCCTGAATCACGCCGCCGTAGGGTGAATTGCCGTCCGTGCCGCTAAAGGTGTGCAGCGTGGTCAGCTTGCCGCTGGTGGTGATTTTGAAGACCGTGCCTTCCAGGTCTTTCCCGAATGCGGAGGTGGTCCCGTAGAGGTTCCCATCGGTGCCCTGGACCAGCGCCGCCGTGGGGTTGCCGCCGTCCAGGCACGAGCTTAGCGCGCAAAAGCTGTGCAGAGTGGTCAGCGTGCCGCCCGAAGTGATTTTGAAGACCGTGCCACATCCAGAACCGCCGCAGGTGGGGTTGTCGTCGCCAAAGGTGGTTCCGTAGAAGTTGCCATCGGTGTCCTGGACCAGCCCCGCATTAGGGTTGGCGCCGTCCGTGCACGAGGCTAGCGAGCAAAAATTGTAGATCGCGGTCACGGTTCCACCGGTCGTCATTTTGAAGACCGTCCCCGCACCGTTGGCCCCCCCCGCCTCCGTGGTCCCGTAGAGGTTCCCATCGATGCCCTGCACCAGCGCGCCGTAAGGAGTGCTCCCGTCCGTGCCATCAAAGCTGTGCAGGGTGGTGACAGTTTGCGCCGATACTGCGATCGCCATCGCTGCCGAGAGCACAAGGGCCGCGCACACCCTTGCCCACCGGCCCGTTTGACCGAGCGTAAGTCTCTTGTTGTTGTCCGTCGTTTTCATTTTGATTCTCCTTATGGTTCAAAACTAAGTTTGGGTCTTGCTGCCGCCTCGCGTTCCCTGACTGTTACCAGCACCGCTTGCTCGGTTGAGCAGCCACCAGTTATTCACGGAGGAGGATCAGCAACCGGGCCCGGTCCCTGCGAAATCGAGCCCTTGAGAAGACGACCGTTTGGCTGTTCCGCCTGGTTCGGAGCCAGCTTGCTTCCGCAAAACGGGCAGGTGTCGAAGCCCGCAGCCGCCGCGCCGCCCACCAGCAAGGTCATGCCTTGGCGCTCAACCGTTACCTCAGTCCGGATTGCGACTGGTGCCGCGACCGGACAGGTCAGTACGGAAGAAACTTGCCCGACCGGACAGCCACTGGTAAAGTCGACGCATGCGACCTCGTGGTTCAGGCCGCGAATGTTGTGGCAGTCGCAAACAAAAGTCCAGTGATTCGTTCTGAAAAGTTCTGAAAAGTCGTGAATGCCATCGATGTCAATGAAAACAGGAGGAATATTTCAATTGGGGGAGTTTCAGAGTGTTGCTGTACTTTGTGCAGAACCCGGGAAAAGGCTCTCACCGGGGACGATCCATCCTAGGGAGTATTCATGAAATTAGGAAAGCTGGCGTTCGAGTTTGTAACACTGATGTTCGTATCTTCGTTCGTATCTTCCGGCCTCATGCACGCGCAGGAGGCCTGGGACTCGCCGGACTTTTCTGCCACGCAACTGCTTTCCCCTGGAGGCCATGAGTTGAGAATGAAAGTCTACCGATCGGGCTCGATGGTCCGGGTGGAGGAGAGCGATAAGGTGGCCGTTCTATTCGTTCCCGCGAGCAAGAAGGTGTACAGCCTGACTGTGTACCCTGATAACAGCCGGACGTGCGTGGTGATGAGGACGGACCAGGCAAAAATGATGCTGAGTCCTTTGCAACTGTTGGATGGCACCAAAGTGAAACGGACGCCGGCAGGGACAGAAGTCGTGGAAGGCCATAACTGCAAGGTGGAAAACGTGACCGTAACCCGTGTGGACGGCCAGACGATCGAGTCCAAGGTGTGGGAGGCAGAAGACTTGAAAGGGGCTCCGGTGAAGATCGAATCGCAATTGTCCGACTTCAAATTCACGGCTGTCTATCGCGACGTCGTGCTGGCCACCCCTGACAAGGCGCTGTTCACGCCTCCCGACAAGTGCATACCGATCGAAAAGATGGGCCAGGTGGCGGTGGAGAAGAAAATGAGATGATCGACTGCTCGCGAAGTCGGTGCAGGACCGAACGAGAAAAGTGTGGCTGTCACGCAAAAAAGAAGAGGCCCGGTTGAGCAGGCCTCTTCGCGAATGCAAGTCCAAGCCAACAACCCGCTGTCAATTCCCAACAGCGGGAAAACGAATTCTACTTTCCGAGCAAGCCCCGCGGGCTTCCTACGCCGGTGCAATAATCCCACCTTCCCCCGACTTTACAGCCGTTTGAGCCCGAGTTGATGTCGTAGAAATTCTTCTTGTAAGCCGTGACGGTCGGCAATTGAGAGTAGATCAGGTTGTTTTCCTCGTTGGTGTAATAGCCGGAGCCTATCCCATAGAAGAAATAGGTTCCCAGTTTGTTACCCGCCCGGTTGACGATCCCGGCCAGCGCAGGAGACGCAACGCTGGTGCCGCCAATCGTACCAAAGCAGGGTTCGCTGCTGCAACCGAAGCCGTATTGACTGTCGATCCAAACGCCGCTGGAAGGGTCGGAGTTGAAAGAAATATCCGGAGTCTGCCGGGTGGCGGTTCCGAATATCGGATATTGGTAGTCGGCCCATGCCCCCATATCGGTACCGCCCACCCAGGTACTCGACCAGACCTCTTGCGTACTACTACCGCCGCCGGACCCGCCCCAGCAGGACTCTTTATAGAACTTGTGAGAGACTGAGTTGCGCAGCACGGACGTGCCGCCCGCGGAGACCAACCAGGGATTGGAACTGGGATAGGTGGCGCCGCAACCGCTGTCGCCGGCACTGGCAAGAGTGACGATCGGCAGAGTGGTGTAATTCCATGAGGCAAACAGTACGTCATAGCTGTTTTCGCCGCCGAACTCGGCACCTCCCCAGCTGTTGGAGACAGCCCCGCCGAGCCCAATGGCCATTACTTGATTGAAGGCGACCTGCTCGGCGTACATCATATCGTTCGAGTTGAGAGAGCAGGCCTCCACCAGAATGATCACCGCATTCGGTGCGAAGACATGCGCCCATTCGATGTCCAGCGAAGACTCGATGGACGCTTTCGCGTTGTTTGCGGGCGTGGCGCAGTCCCCGTTGCCGTTGGCGTAAACGACGAAGAACGCCGGTGGGTCGATAAGCCCGAAGTGAGCGTCAAACGTTTGCAGGTCGGCCAATGCGTCCGGGTTGTTGAACGGGTCCACCAACGCGATGGCGCCCCAGCCCGCAGGGGAAGGGCCGCCAGAACCGGTCGGCACGCATCCTACACTGCTCGGGCTATTCACATACAGGCAGCCCATGGAATCGGGAGTTTCCTTAATTTCTACCGTAGTTAACGGGCCGACAACATTGTCCTCTGTGGTTGTCGATTTCAGGCCCACCGGCATCTTGCCGTCAGGGCTGTGCAGCACATAGTTGAGGTGAAAGCGAATGCCGGCGTCCTCGGGACGTTCCTTGCTGATATCCGGCATGTAGATGTATCCGGCTTGCGGTGTGGGCTCGGCGGTTATGTCCGATGTGGACGCGTTGCGGATGCCTTGGGCACCGGCGAGCGTCGCGGAAGCCAGCAATAGGGTCAAAACAAGCATTGTTCCAAGAAACATCTTCATGGTCACATCCTCCATATCTTATTCAGAAACTAGGTTCGAACGCAGAAAGGCTTCTTCGTCGCTATTTGCCAACACCTTGGTTGAACAGCCACCGGTTACTCACGGAGGAGGACTATCAACCGGACCGCTTTCCGGCGTGATCGATCCCTTGAGAAGACGACCGCATGGCTGTTCCGCCTGGTCCGGAGCCACCTTGCTTCCGCAAAGCGGGCAGGTATCGAAGCCCGCCGCCGTCGTGCCACCCAGCAACAAGGTCATGCCCTGCTGCTCAACCGTTACCTCAGTCCGGATGGTGCGACTGGCGCCGCGACCCGACGTGTCAGAACGGAAGGAACTTGCCCGACCCGACAGCCACTGGTAAAGTCGATTCATGCGACCTCGGCGTTCAGGCCGCGAATGTTGTGGCAGTCGCAAACAAAAGTCCAGTGATTCGTTCTGAAAAGTTCTGAAAAGTTGTGAATGTCCTCGATGTCAATGAAAATAGGAGGAATCTTTCAATTCGGAGAGTTTCAGATTGATGCCCGGGCACGCACCCTGCGACGGGAAGAGAAGATTGTTACGCTCAGCTTCCGGGCTTTCGATGTGTTGCTGTACTTTGTGCAGAACCCGGGAAAAGTTCTCACCCGGGACGAACTGGTAAAGAATGTCTGGCCGGATTCCTTTGTGGACGAGAACAGCCTGGCGCAAAGCATCTCCATGCTGCGGCGGGCACTCGATGAGAAGCCGGGTGACAATAGTTATATCGTCACCCTAACGGGGCGAGGGTATCAGTTTGTCGCGCCCGTGCAGGTCGTTGTCCCAGAGAACGAAAGTACTCTCCCGGAGGCAGCAACGGCCGCGAGGAGCAACTCCAGCGGACTCATTTTTCAGAAAAACACGATCCGGACCAGTGTCATTACCGAAGAGAAAGAACAGCTGAGTTTGCCAGTTCCCCGGAATCGGGCTGTGGCGAAACTGGTCTCGACTTTGGCCGTGGCCGCGATCTCGGTTGCGGGGCTCTATGCCTGGAAGCAATTCCACCGAGTCCCGCCGATGAAAGAGTCGGATTTAGTGCTGGTCTCCGACTTCGTGAATACCACCGGAGAACCGATCTTTGACGACACGCTGAAACAGGCTCTCACCGTCAAACTTGCGGAATCGCCCTACTTCAACGTGGTGCTCGATGCGAGAACCAGACAAACTTTGCGCCTGATGGGTAAGTCGCCAACCGAACGTGTTGTACTCCCCATTGCCCGTGATGTTTGCCAGCGAGAGGGGGCCAAGGTGCTGGTTGGTGGTTCGATCGTGAGGCTCGGGAACAAGTACGCCCTTGATCTGGACGCCATGAATTGTCTCACCGGAGCATCGGTCACCCGCCAAGAGACTGATGCACTAAATAAGGAGGAGGTGCTCGGTAAGCTTGGGCAGGTAATCCCTGCGTTGCGGAGAAGCCTGGGCGAATCCCTCAGCTCAATACAAAAATTCGATACTCCTATCGAACAGGCGACTACCAAATCACTGGCCGCACTCAAGGCATACACATCGGGCGATGAGAAGCGAGCGCAAGGACAGGATCCTGAGAGTGTCCCCTCCTACAAGATGGCGATTGAGCTGGACCCCGATTTTGCCATCGCCTATGCCAGACTGGCAGCTGTTTACCACAATCTAGGGCAGCCGGTGCTAGGCGACGACTACCTGCGCAAGGCTTTTGAGCGGCGTGAACATGTAAGCGAGCGGGAGAAATTTTATATTCAGGCGCACTACTACGTCGATGTCACCGGTGAAACCGACAAAGCAATCGAAACCTACAAATTGTGGGCCGAAGTGTATCCGCATGACTGGATTCCCTGCAACAACCTCTGCAACGAGTACAGCCGCATTGGCCAGCTGGAACTTGCCATTGCGGCCGGCCAGCAGGCCTTAAGACTGAACCCCAGCCACAGCCTTCCGTATGCCGCTCTTGCCCACGCTTATGAGTTCGCCTCGCGCTTCGCCGAGGCCAAGGCTATTTGTGAGAGAGCGAAGGCCGCGAAGCTGGACAACTGGGTCATCCATAGCATCCTCTACAGTGTTGCCATAGCCGAAGCCGACGAGACGGCCATGCAGCGGGAGCTCAACTGGTTTAAGGGAAACCCGATGGAGAGTTGGGTGGTCATGAACCAGGCGGACAGCGCGATGGCCTTGGGTCACGTCCGCAGATCCCGAGAACTTTTCGAGCAGGCCCGCACGCTCGCCCTCAAACAGGACCTCAAGGAATTTGCAGACGAGATTACCGAAGACCAAGCCGGGTCTGAGGCCGATTTAGGAAATGCCCGGGAGGCGCGCAAGCTGGTGGAGTCTTCTCTACACCTGGTGCCGAGCTCTCCGGATCTTAACGCGTCGGCCGCGTTGGCGCTGGCAAGGTCGGGCGACGTCGAGCGAGCCACGGCGCTGGCTGAAGAATCTGCCCGCCTAAAGCCACTGAACCTGAAGCTGAACAACGTTGCCCTGGCATCTGTCAGAGCTGCCATTGAACTGGACCGGAAGAATCCCGCTGGCGCGATCGCACAACTGCAGCGTGCCCTCCCCTACGATCTCAGCACCGGGAGTGGCGGGCCCAATGGTTCAACTATTTATTATCGAGGGCTGGCATTTCTGGAACTGAATTCCGGCAAAGAGGCTGAAGCCCAGTTCCAGCGCATCTTAAACAATCCAAGCTTTATCGGGAGCATCTATTGGCCGCTGGCCCACCTCGGACTGGCACGCGCGAATGCGCTGCAGGCGCGGACCGATCAAGGAACTGCAGCCAATGCTGCCCGCGCCCGGGCACTCACCGCCTACAGGGATTTTCTCGCACTCTGGAAAGACGCCGACCCCAACATTCCCATCCTGAAAGAAGCCACGGCGGAGTACGCGAAGCTGCAATGAGTGCGCTCAGGCTTTTCCGTTTGCCTCGTCCGCGGTGTCGATGGTTTCGCGATCTTGGTCGAGGCCGGATTGGTTCACGTGCAGTTTGAGACGATCCACCCGTTTTTAGACGGCAACGGCAGACTCGGGCGGCTGTCGATCACACTTCTACGTTGCTCCAAGGGTGCGTTGCGAGAGCCGCTCTTGTACCTCAGCTTGTACTTCAAAACGAATCGAGATCGGTACTACGACCTGCTTCAGCGCGTACGAACACACGGTGCCTGGGAAGAGTGGTTGCCCTTTTTTCTGGAAGGGACGGAGATCACGGCGCGCTCTGCCGCTGAGGCCGCGAAACAGATTCTGACTCTCTTTGCAAAGGATCGAGATCGCATTCAGACAATCGGACGCGCAGCGTCTTCTGCGCTGCGTGTTCATGAGTACATGCAGAACAAACCACTAGTGGGTATTGGTGCCGTTGCCGACGAGCTTAAGCTATCCATCCCCACGGTGACAGTTGCGTTGGATCACTTGGTTCGCCTCGGCATAGCCAAGGAGGTGACGCGAAAGCGCCGAGCCCGCGTCTTCGGATACTCACGTTATCTGAAGATCCTGAGTGAAGGGACAGAGCCAATTCAGCAGTAGCAGGGAGTCTTGTCATTCCCGAGTAACTCAAAGTACGTAGGCCCTCATCGTTCCCATCCACCACAGTCCAAGCGCCGGAGCGCAAAGCTCTTGGGCCACCGCCTGCAGAGAGATCTAAACGATGGGACCCAGCTATTGGCTTTTCAAGCGTCAATTGTCAACCCTGAACTCGCGACGGGCGTTGATCTCCGAACAGGATGCCAGACGCGTTAATCAAATACTGTTCATCGCTAAGCCTCTCGACCAATTCATCGGGAAATGGGGAGATTTCGCTCTGCAAATACGTGGCCAGCTCGCGATAGATTTCTCGCCGCGCGTACGCCGCTAGTTCGTTGCGGCGGCGCAGTGCATCTTGAATCAGAGTGGCGAGTTCCGGCGTCGCGGCTCGGCGAAGCTTCATCGCGATTGCCGGATAATCCATGAAGGAGTTGTACTTTTGCCGCATCCAGAATTCTTCCACGGGCGCAGCCAGTGGCGTTTGGCGTACGACGAGTGTTCCAGCGACGCGGTCGCCGAAGCGCTGCATCAGGGGACTGCTCAGTACGGAGAGTCCTCCGACCAGATAGGCGAATGGCAGCGCATCAAAAACGCGCATCAGATTCCGCACCCACGCCTGTTCGATCCGTAGCGGAAGGCCATCCTGGTCAATCACACGCAAATGGAAGAGGCGTTTTCCAATCGTCTGCCCGTTCCAGAAGCCCTCCAACAATGCGCTATAGGCGAACCCGATCGCGAACTCCGCGAGCGTAATCACCATGAATCCAAAACCTGGTGCTTTGGAGAAAATCCAGTAGACTAGCAGCCCCACTCCGTTAACCGTGCCCAACACGATAGCGGTATCGAGCAGCATTGCGTAAAGCCGGGAAGCGGGTCCGGCCAAAGGCAAGCGGAATAACACGCCTTCCGGCGTCGCAATGGTCAGTTCGGCCGCCGTCGACGCGCGGGTTAACTGAGTATCGGTCATCTGTTCTCCGAAGGAACACTGGAGCGCGCTTCCGTGCCGATTTCTCTTCGCCCGATCATCAATAGATAGATCGTCAGCAGCACGAGTTCCGCTGCGGCAACCGCAACCTTGAACCCATATGGCAGAACGGGCGCGTGATGCTGAGAAAAAAACGCTTCCATGAGTCCGGCCCACACCAGCATCATTGCCAGCCCGGCGACCAGTACCAGCCATTCCCGCATCGATTGTCGAACGTTGCGGTCCTCTCGCCGGTGCAAAAGCAGGCGCGCCAAGTAAAACCCCGCCTGTCCGGCGATTAAGATCGAGGGAATCTCAAACACGCCGTGTGGCAACAGCCAAGCCGTCATGAACAGTCCGAAGCCCTGCTGCGTGTAATGAACCGCTACGGCCCCGAGCAATACGCCATTTTCGAAGAGGAGGAGTGCCGTTCCGATGCCGAACGTTACGCCGAGTGCCGCTGCGAGCAATGCTACCTGGATGTTGTGCCTGATCAGTTGCGCCGAGAATGCTGCTTCGGTCTGTGCGGAGTCCAGGTGGCGCCCCTGTCCTTGCTCCTCTTCATGCACGCGCTGGCCCGGATTACGTAGATAATCGGCCGGAAGCAACACATCCACAGAAGCAGGATCGTAGCGCACCGCTAGTCCGCCCAAGGCGCAGCCTAACAGCGTGATCAGCACAGCGAACGCGAAATAGCGGGCGTGCCGCCGGAACGTTTCGGGGAACGCCGTGAAGATCCTCAGCCAGCGGCGCGGCTGCCAGATTTCAGAGCGCATCGGTGGAGCGTAATATAGTTCCGCATAGGCTCGCGCCACGAGCCGCTCGAGATACTGTCTTAGCTCGTGCGCCAACGCACCGTGTGTGACGCGATTCAAATCCGCGGCAGTTTGGGCGTAAAGCTCTTGTAGTTGTTCGGCCTCCGCTGGATTCAGCCGGCGGTCCGGCCGGCTTTCTAACGCGGCGAGCAGCGATTGGAGGTCGCGCCAGCGTGGCCGCGCCTGCGCCTGAAATCGTTCGAGATCCAAGATCACAACCGTTGCTCCCGCTTGTTTTCCAGATATCCTTCCACGGCGGTTCGCAGGAACTTCTCCGCAGGAATGTACCGGAGCTGCACATCCAATTGACGTAGCTGCCGCGCCAATGCACCGAGTCGCTGGTTTTCTCTATCACCCGCGAGCGCCGCATATACATCTTGATCGGTGTTCAAATCTTCTTTTGAGGAGAATGCTGGCCGCACATGACCCGGCAAGATGCTTGTCATCAAGAGGGCATGTGAGGAGCGGACCAGGCCAACTCCGCGACGCAACGAGTCCGAAATCGAGCGCTCGGTCAGATTCGCCAGCAATACAAGATAGGCACGTCGCCGCAACCGGACTCGAATGTCGCTGAACAACGCTTCGTAATCTGCATTCGTTGGCAAAGGCTCCATATTCAGCAGACAATCACGAAATCGGTGAAACTGAGATTGACCGCTTCCCGCGTGTAACCAAGACTTCGCTCCATCCGCGTAAGTGACCAATCCAAATTCATCGCCCAGCTCCAGCGCGACGGTCGCGCCCACCAGCGCCGTTTCCACAGCGAGATCCAGCATCCGTCGCGGTGCACGCGCTTGCAGAGCGGCGCTTTCGGAGTCCGTCGACGGATGGAGGGCAAGCGCGGATGCCCGTGATTGATCCACGACAAAATACACTTCCTGCTGTTGCTCCCATTGGAAGAGCCGTGTGACCGGAGCGCCCCGACGTGCCGTGGATTTCCAGGCGATCTCCGAGTAGGTATCGCCGGGCTGATATTCCCGCAAGCGCTCGAACTCGCGCCCGTGTCCGGTCCACGGCGTCTGCTGAGACGCAACAAGCATGCGGTAAACCGGGCTGCGCAGAATCTCCTGTCGCCCGGGCCGCAAATTCGCGTCGATCCGCAAAGGCTCGGGCATATCAAACCATCGTCGCAAACGCCAGATTCGGAAGCGCGACTGCCGCTCGATGCCAACCTGCGGTCCAGGCCACAGGCCACGCCGAAGCAAAGTGATTTCCGCCGTCCATGGCCAAAGTTGGATATGTGCGACGCTGGCGGAAGTTGATCCTCCTGCGACCGACTCCGGCTGCTCAAGCTTCAGCCGCTGAGGGTCGCTTTTTACCCGGAATGCGGTTTCGCTATCTTGTGTTGCCGGCATGATCGCAGCGCGGATGTCGTTGCGCAGCCAGCGCCGGCCGGAGCCAGTGAGCGCAAACGGAACCTGGATAGTCTGCCCCTCGCATCCTCGAAGGCCTTCCTCCTGCCGCAGGAGAACCGGTGCACATTCTTCGTCGGTGAGCCACAGGGCGAAAGCGTCATAACACGCCAGCAACGCGACAGGCGTGGCGATCAGCCCGAACCATAACCATCGGTGCGCGAACCATGGCACAATGCACGCCCCCACACCCAGCAGTCCTATGATCCACACAAGCGATTCCTGCGGACTGAAGAGCGATCCCGCTGGGCGAAGCGCGATTCGCTGCGAAGTCTTGCCACCCAAAAGCGGGTTGGGGCGTGCGGGTTCGGCAGTGGCTTTGACCGTGGCCGTGACAGCCACGTCCTGCTCACCAACGCCCGCGGAGCTTTTGCTTCCAGCCGTCATGATTTCACTTGCTTCGATGTTGTCGCCCGGCGTGTACTACGCATGCGGTCTAGCGCGGTACGTCGACCGCCTCCAGCACCGCGTTGATTACCTCGCGAATCTCGACGCCTTCCATCTCGAAATCCGGCCGCAGCAGCATGCGGTGCTCCAGCACAGGGGCAGCCAGCGTCTTTACGTCTTCGGGCGCCACGAAATCGCGCTCCTCGAGAGCCGCGAGCGCCCGCGACGCCGACAATAACGCGAGTGTTGCTCGCGGCCCCGCGCCAACCCAGACTGCCGCGTGCTGCCGGGTCTGTCGAGCCAGGCTGACGATGTAACCGCTGATGGCCTCACTGACGCGCACCTGCGCTGTAGCGGCTCGCAGCTGTTCGAGCTCACCGGATTGCAAAACCGGCACGCGCAGGTCCTCGGCTAACCGTCGCTCCGGTGAATCGCCTCCTGCCACGAGTCTTGCCAGTTCGTTTTCGTCATCCGCCGTCGGGTAGTCCATGCGAATCTTTACGAGAAAGCGATCCTTCTGGGCCTCCGGGAGCGGATACGTGCCCTGATGCTCGATTGGATTTTGCGTTGCAAAAACGACGAAGACCGGGGATAGCGCGCAGGTCTCGCGATCGATCGTCACCTGGCGCTCTTGCATGGCCTCCAGCAGCGCCGATTGCGTTTTCGCGGGTGCGCGATTGATTTCGTCTGCCAGTAAGAAATTTGTGAAAATGGGCCCCCGCACGAGCCGGAATTCCTGCGTCCTCAAGTCGAAAACGCTTGTCCCCGTGACGTCTGCCGGCATCAGGTCCGGCGTGAATTGAATGCGCTGGAAGTCGCCCGCGACCGCGCGCGCTAGCGCTTTCACCAGCAGCGTTTTCCCCACGCCGGGCACACCTTCGATGAGCGCGTGTCCGCCAGCAAGTAGCGTTACCAGCGCGAGATCGATAGCTTCGTTTTGGCCGACGATCACGCGGCTCAGGGCTTCTCGAACGCGCCGCGCTCCGCTCGTGATCATCGCCAACGACTCTGACGATTGCATTGCCGCTCTCCCAGACTGTGCCTGCCCGTCCGAACCCAGTACCGGCTTCTCGTTCATGCGATCTGTGCCTCCAAAGAAATCATCATCGGCTAAGCGTGGAATTATCAGACGCATCGCGGTCGACATGAGCCAGACCCTTTGCGGATGCGCGGCGTTCGGCTATCAGCTGGCTTAATTCCTTATATCCCTCTAGAGGAGGCTGCGCGAGCGCGGTGCGCAGCCGCGCGCCCCAAAGTGGATCTGCAGAAATGGCCTGCGCATCCTGCGGCCAGCAGCGGCGGAACTGTTCCCAGCACTCTGCCACAACGCGCTCTTTCGCGATGCTCCGTTGAAGTAGGCGTCGCGCGGCCACCCCGGCGACTTCGCCATGACGTACGATTTGCGCACTGGGGTTGTGCGCCGGGCGTCGCACTAAATCGCCACTCATACTCCAAAGCAACGCCAGCAGAGTCGCCCAGAAGAGCAGCAGAGCAGCTTGCAGCCGGTATCGCTGCACTAGCCAAAGCACACCCTCATCCTGGCGCAGTCCGTGCAACGTTTCATCGACCCAGATTACCGGCCGTCCGCCCGCAAGAAAATCTAACAGCACCGGGTTGGGATGCGTCTTGATCGCTTCGTTCAGTAAGAACGATTCTTGACTCGCGGCGATGAGTTCGCCATTTCCGGCTCGCCGCATTGCCATATAGACACGTGCAGATGTGTCAGCCTTGGCATTGGCTCCCACGCCTCCTCTGTACAGCACGGTCCACTGCGCATCTGTTTGGAGCCACGGGGCATCGGCGGCAAGATACATCATCTCGCTGTCCGCCGGCATCGCACGGAGATCAGGCGAGACCCAGGGTGGAGTGTGCTCCTGTGCAGTTCGGTCCCACTTGTTCCCGACTTCCCAGCCTTGAGACTCGGATTTTAGTTCCCAACGGGGCTCGACCAGAACGACGCGGCCGCCGCGTGCAAGGAAATCTTCCAGCCGCCCGCGAAACTTTGCTCCATCATGGAGTTTTCCATCGTTTGTTGTCCAATCGTTAGGGGAGTAGCCCCCTATAAAGAACGCGGTCATTCGCGACGCGTCCTGATCGGATAGGGAGTCCTCATCCTGGCCGCGTTTTACTTGGTACCCAGCGCGCCCATAGGAATCGAACAATAGGCTGGCGCCGTAAGGGTCCTCGCGTAAGCTGGATCCCATGTCGCTCGTTTTCGACTCATTCTGCTGTGCCATGACCAGCAGAATCGCGAACACCGCCGCAAAAACACCAGCAGCCAGCAGCGGACCTCGCCAGTTGAGCACGATGCTCTTGCCCGGCGTATCGTCAGACATGGTTGAGTAACTCCCGCTGATCTTGACGGTACGCAGCCACTGCCTCCGGCGTCAGTACATGGGACCCGTACCAAACGCGATCGAACTGCCGCAGGCTGCCGCGCAGTTTCTCAGGAATTTCTGCCCGCGACTCAACGGCCGCTTGGGGACGCCTCCGCCATCGGCGCGTAAACTCATCGAGATATTCGCGATTCGTGCGATCGCGGCGGATCGACAGCCATTGGCGCTGACCCAATCCTGCAAGCAGACCGAAATATGCCGCGCGCAAGGCGAAGCGCAATTCTCCCGCCCCTTCCAGCCGTCCTGCCAAGGCGAACCATTCGTCCTCGGAACGCACGCTTGCTAACCCACCCTCGCTCAAATCGGGAAGCGGCGCGATTGCCTGCGGGATGGAAAGCGATGCCGTCTCCCTTCGTCGCCGCAACCAAAAGAGCACCCCTCCTGCCGCAAGAGTCAAAATCGCGATTAGCCACAGCCACATTCGAAGGTCCTTCAACTGCCGGGGGCGGCCATTCTCGTTTCCGAGATTCAGCCCGCGGGGCCACAGTTTGCGGAGAAAATCCCAGAACGCATTCCAAGCGCGCTCTATCCCGAGCTCGATCTTCGCCAGCAGCTTGTCAAACCAGTTGGGCGGACTCGGGTGTTCGGCGCCGTGCCAGCGATAAATTGCGCGCCGCGACTCTACATCCAAGGCTTGGCGCAATTGTTGAATCCGTGCCTGGCGCGCGGAATCGGTGAGAGTCTCTACTCTGTTTGGCGGTGGCGGCGTCTGCTCTGCGCGCGCGGCCTGGGAAACGCCAGGGAGAATCGCAACCAGGACCACCAATGCGCCGAACAGCCTGCTGCCAGCCGTGGTGGATGCAATCATCTGAGCCTTCTTCTGTTGCTCGCGTGGCAGGCTCGCCAGCAAGCCGCGCAAGTCGTCGCCTTCGCGCCTCGATCGCAAATGCTGATAAACAACGACGAACGAACACTTGACGATGGGATCAAGTGCCAGCCATGCGCCCACGAACAACGAAAGCCAGAACGCGGAACTGCGGAGCAGCGCGAATATCCCTACTGGCGTAGACAGGAGGGTATTTACGCCAAGAATCGAGTGCACAAGCTGCGGGACCAGCATCGCAATGATCAGACTATTCAGCCACACGGCGATCCAGAAAGGAAAGAGCATCAAGAATAGGAGCACGCTGCTGCCGAACCATTGACTCGCGATTGCCAGGCAGCCGCGCATGGAGTGCCTTTCGGCGCCGTCCTCCCGCGCCTCAAGACTGGCAAATTGGCATGCGCTGTAAAACCACGGCGCCCCGGCAAAGGTTAGCAGCGCGGCTAACGCACCGGCACTTAGGGTGATCTTCCACGCAAGCAGACGCCCCACGGCTGCCGCTTGCGCGGTTGCTCCTACCGGTTTCAATGTGGGCGCGCCAAACGCTCGCTCGCGAACGCGTTGCATGTAACTGGCGACCATGCACACGCGCAGAAGATAGCCTGCGGCGAGTAATGCCGCCTCCATCAGCACAACGCCATCGGATAGCCGTATCTGGCCATTTAGCACCCACATCGGAACAAAACAAAAGACGAGAGGCGCGCTGCCTGCGTAATAACGCCACGCCTCCCGCACAAACGTCGACCGGAACAGTGCGAATCCGCGTTCCAGTGCTTCGAGCGAGTTCAGCCGGTTCCGGCGACCGCGCGCAGGCAGCACGCGTGCCTGTAGCGAGGGGGCCGGAGCCAGCGCGGCTTCACTCATTGTTTTGCTCGGGCAGCCGGTCACCGGCGACTCGGCCGAGATTCAGATGCTCCTCCGGCGTATTCACTCGCCACCGCAGCATCGCGAAGAAGAGCGCCATGAGCGAGGCAAGCGCGGTAAGTCCAGCGAGGACCTGCCGGAAGCGGCGCGTCCGTGACAGCTTTGGTGCGGGCGGACGCGCCATCCGGCGCAGACACGGCGGACAGGCGAGTTTGCCCTCTTCGTCCGTTACGCATTCACGGCAGAATGTTCCTCCGCAATGTGGACACCGCGCTGCCGCTTCACGTAGCGGATGAAACAAGCAGCGAGCATGGCGCAGACTCGTCGTGGGCGCGGCTGGCGTGTCAGAAGCCATTCGTCTGTGAGGCATCCGCGATGGAAGGGGCCGCAGACGCTGCTTCGAAGTTCGTTTGGACGGAGACCCCAGCCGGTTGCAGGCTGGGTATGAGAACGGCCGGTTGCATGGTGACGTCGCGAGAGGCGCGAACCGCCGCGTCGATTGCTTTAAGGACCTTGCGAGCGCGACGTGTTCGCTTCACCAACGGCAGGTCGACGCTTACTCCCGTGGTGCGAACACGCGACCCCGCCGTCGGCCCGAGCGCCAGTTCCAGCACTACCCATGCGAGACCGATACCAGTGAAAATCGCGCCGGAGATGGAATTCACCCACTGCCACAAGGAAGCGCCCAGAGCTGCAAACAACACCCCTGGAATAATCAGGCGGAACCGCCACGAACGACTGGGCCAGACCACAATGCATTCCAAGTCGCGCAAATAAAACCGGCGGTACTCGACCACGTACATCATGCGCTTCGCGGCAAGCAAACAGTCCTTACTGAGATACCACTTCGTCCCACCGGTGATGCTACTAACACGCGATATTTTCTGGAAAGCACTTTTCAATCAATGCCTCCCCGCCGTCCAACGTGCGAAGAACGGGATGGCGAATAACAGGGGAAGCCAGACGAACCCCGCGTAAGCCGCCCAGAAACGCCACCCAGATCGAGCAATCAAATACAATCGCGGCGCCTTCCGATACTTCACGTGCAACACGATCACGGTCGGGATCGCGGCTACAATTACGGGCCAAAAGAGAATCCAACCCCACCCGACTGTCAACGCAATGGAATCATAGAGCACCTCGCGATACCGCCATTCCGCCTTGCTAGCCTCCGCACCGGAATCGGCGCGCCCGCGCTCAAAGCATGTGGGGCAAACGTGCTCCGCTCCCAACTGCAAATCACACAGCGCGCACACGAATCGGCCGCACCGTTGGCAGCAAGCCTGAAACGCCTTGTCCGGATGAAAAAAGCATGTCGCTTGGTCCGAAAGCGCGGTCGCTGCATTGTTGTTCTGGCGAACCATCGGCCAGACGCGGATCTGCAGCCACTTCTGGCAGTAGGGACAACTTTGCCATCCTGAATCAGCCGGTATGTCCACTGAACAGTGAGGACAGGTTAGTGCCGCAGGTCCAATAGGCGATGACGTCGGGTCATCGCTTGCTGAAGAGCCCGTCGGGCCGGAGCCGGTAGTGCAGGGATTGATACTAAGGTTCACGCTACGCTCTGTTTATATATCACCCTCGTGTCACACACCCGGTCATGCAAGGCTCGCTTCTCGTCGTCCACCCCCAACATGATCGCGCTAACCAGCATGAGAACGGAATTTATGTAGGGAATGCCGCTGGTAACAACATTCCACATGAAGAAGCGCCCAAAGCATACGCCCCAACTCAAGCTGCTGCCGTCGGATCGGACGACCTTTAGCCCGCAGGCTATCTTTCCGAGAGTTCCACTGCGATACTTGAGCATCAGAATCTCGTAGCACCCTCCTGCGAGGAAAGAAACTACAAAGAAAGTAAGAAAGCCGAAGGCTGCAAACGCCGGGTTGGGTGCGATGGGTGCCTGACCCCTCGCCCGGATTAGATTTGGTATCAGCACAGCGGCAAAGATCACGATGGGCACAATGAAAATAAGGCCATCAATCATCCGCGCGCCGAAACGGATCCAGAATCCAGCATAGCGCCAGGCAAGTGGCGATGCCCCAGCGGCGCCGCTCGCCATCACCCGGCTCAGAAATGCCGGCTTGCAATCGGCACACACCCAGTTCCCGGCGATATGCACCAAGTCAGACTGCGCGAGCGCCCGTCCGCATTGGGAACACGCCAAAACTGTTTGGACCGGGGCTTCTTGACTCATTGGGTATCCTCCCTCGTGTGCAAAGTCGCACTAAGCCTAGCGCAAGTGGCTCCCCGCGCCAAGTACTACTATCTAGCCCCGAATCCTTCCCTGTGCACCAGAGTGCCAGCGTGTGCGAATTGGAATAGCAGCCTGTCTTAGAAACAGGTGTTTGAGAGTTCGAATCTCTCCGCTGGCACCAGAATTCTTATTGTCGAATTCGTGCAGGGCGAACGACTGCAGCCCGCCCAGCACGATTTCAGTTGATCCACGCTGTCTGCTCCAGCGCACGGATGTATTCGATGACTGCCTCGCTCCAACCATCGATGTGCATCCATTTGCCGTAGCCGACGCCGTTCTTGTAGCTGGCCACGTTGATCAGGTAACTCTTGCCGCTGGGCGCGGGTACCTTGTCGTGTGCCTGCTCGTCGGTGATCACGATCAGGCGGTCGCACTTCTCGTTGCGGTTTAGCTTCTCAACCGCATTCCCAAGCTGAGTGCTGTTGTGGCGCTGGGAAGCGTCAATGGCGTCGCGCAGGGCGAAGCCGCGCCGTGCCGGCACCTCAACCAGGTTGTCAGAGAAGCTGTACACCGCAACCTTCTCCGCGATCTCGCGCAGTAGCACGGCCAAACCGTAAGCTGCGTCAGTGCGCTGCATGTCGGAGCGGCGAGACAGCGGCGCAGTCATTGAGCCGGAGACATCTACCAGGACGATGGTCTTGCCCGGCAGCTTTTCCGTTTCAGCAACGCACTTGAGCATCGCACGCTCAAGCGCCTCCTCCCACTGCGGAGCGTAACGAGCTGCGGCCAGGAAGCGGAACGGCAGCACGCGTGCCGTGCTCATCGAACCGAGCGCGGAAAGCACGAGTGACTCGTCGATGCCGACCTCGCGCATGTTGCGCAAGTTGCGAAGAAGCGCGAGTGCGCCCAGCTTCTGTTCGCGAAGCAGGCGCTCCCAAGCCTCGCGTTTGTCAGCGCCCGAGCTGAGGGCAACTTCCCACGTGTCTGGTGTCGTCAGGCTTCCCGAGACCAGCCTCTTCCAAACGTCGGCCTGCGCCTGATCGCGAGGCTTGGCATGGCAGAGGAAGAGCACGTCCCGCAGCTTGATCGGCCCGCCGCGCTCGTACTTGGCAAGCTGATACTCATCAAACTTCGGGAACGCTGCCGCCAGACCCTTCTTCACCTGACCGGAAAGCGGCACACGCCCGTCCTTCCAGTAAATGGCGACGAACTCTGCGAGTTCGTCGGCACGCTGGATGATTTGGGTAAGCGTCTCCGACACCACAACGCGATGCGTCTTGTGGCGGGCCATTTCGCGGACGAGCAGAAGCGGCGCATGACGCAGCTTCATGCGCTCGCGTCCTTCGATGGCAAGCGCAGCCACCTTCTCGGCCGCGACCTTGGGAACGAGTTCGGCAATGCGGCCGGCGATCTCAACTCCGTCCTCATAAAACTGACTTTCCCAAAGCAGGCACGCCAGCACCGAGCGGCGCAGCTGCAGTTCCGGAGAAATGTTTCGCGCCGGAGCGCCCTCGTGCGTGCGCGCTCCAAAGTTGAGATTCAGCAGATTCAGTCGGGCCATTCGTGGCCTCCTTTCAAACTCGCAGCTCTTACCGATTCGTTATTCGGTGTAGCAGTCAGCAAATGGGCACTTGGCAAATGCGGCCAAGGTGCGACTTGGTTGACAAT
>CAWDPH010000011.1:0-202046 GCA_963804135.1 uncultured Acidobacteriaceae bacterium
CCATCGCGCTTTCTGCGCGAGGCTGATCAGGAGGCAAGTTCACTAATTTCCGGGAAGCGCAGATTACACTTGGTCAGAGCCTTGGTGAGCGCCTGTTCAATCAGACTCTTCTCGCAGTGCCGCGAGATGGCGATCTCGCTGACCAGCAGATACCGGGCGCGCTCCAGCATCTTTTTTTCACGGGATGAAAGCGACTTACCCTGTGCGAGGATCAGCAGGCTCTTCAGCACGGCGGCCACGTCCGAGAGCAACCCGGTGCGCATGCGATCAGAATTCTCTTTTAAACCGGTTTTCCAGTCGGCCACGTTAATGCATTTGCCCGAGGAGAGGTAATCCACGATCTTCTGCACCTCAACATTGCGCACCACCGGACGCATCCCTACGCTGTCGACGTTGGCGAACGGAACCATCACCTTCAAACTGCTGGCTGGGATTTTCAGCAGGTAGAATTTTTTGACCGTGGTTCCCATGGTCCGGCTGCTGATTTGGTCGATAATTCCGACGCCGTGGTTAGGGTAAACGATCCTGTCACCGATGTGGAAAACGTGGTCGCCGCTCATGGAGGGACCCTCGCCGAGGGAGGAGAACATCTTCTAGTCTAGGCCGAGCGCAGCTCCTAAGGCAATCGAGAAGCGGTGCTCGCCAGAGGGCCACCCGCCTAGCGGAGCTTCGCGACGCATGCGCACCGTGCCCAGACGATCCGGCACGCTCTTGAGCAACTGTCCGCGAAGGGCTCCGTCAGGAAAGCGGGCGACGAGTTCGTTGTCGAAGCCGAGATGGAAGGAGCCAGCGCACGAGAGTTAAATCGCACGCTTCTTTCCGCTTTGAGAAAGGTGGAGAGGAGAACGACGCTCCGTGCGGAGTGGACTTCTGACGACGGCACCAGCGAAAGGTTCTTCGACTACGTCCTGAAGAAGACAGTCAAGATTTGACCCGCCAACGTGCGACTACGCGGCTGGGTTCGGATGCCTTTCAGGAGGCGCAACCTGTCCCTAACGAAAATCCTGTGGAGCGCATTGGCGGATGTCGTTCGCCAAGCGAACCGCGGATCTCGCAAGCGGTTCGAGAGACCTGTTCGAGTCTGGTGAACGAAATTCGCCGAGGCACACGTGTGCAAGTGAGCGCGGTTCGGACACAGATTCCACAGGACAGAGCAGAAGTAGCGCTTTAGACTTCGGCTGTTTCAGGCGGCCCGTCGTTCGTAGCGGTGGTGCAATCCACCGACCTGGGGCACCGCCACGACGGACCCGATTTCCGGCGGTTGAATGGGTCGTGGCTCGGGCGTGTCCTTCCCCAAGGAGAGATGCGTTCTGGATCGGTGATAGTAGTCGAAATACGGAGCGAGGGTTCGGCGTAGCGAGCTTTCATGGAACACGATCACATGATCGAGGCACTCGCGCCGAATGGAACCTATCACCCGCTCCACGTACGCTCGCTGCCAAGGCGAACGCGGCGTGGACAGCACTTCGTGGATGCCCAGGTCTCGCAACTATTCTCGGAAGTCATTGCCGAAGATCGCATCGCGGTCCCGCAGCAGGTAGCGCGGCAATTGGTCAAAGGGAAATGCTTCCCGCAGTTGCTGTCCCGTCCACTCGGCGGTCGGGTGGGCGGTCACATTGAAGTGAAGAATGCGACGCCGGTCATCGGCCAATATCAGAAACACGTAAAGGACGTGGAAACGGATAGTGGGGACAGTGAAGAAGTCGATGGAGACCAGCTGCGTGAGGTGGTTCTCCAGGAAAGTGCGCCAAGTCTGAGACGGCGGTTTACGGCAGCGCACCATGTATTTGCTGACACTACTCTCGCCGATCTCGATGCCGAGTTTGAGCAGCTCGCCGTGGATGCGGGGTGCACCCCAACCGGGGTTCTCCCGGCACATCTTGCGGATCAGATCTCGGGCCTCGCGGGAAATGACGGGTCGTCCGGGTTGAGGTACTGACGTTCTCTGATGAACTGCTCGAAACGGGTCATAATCCCTCCAGCTGAGCCAGGGGCTCACAATGTGAAGGAAACTCCCGTAAGTTATTGATTGGTCGGGGAGAGAGGATTTGAACCTCCGACCCCCTGGTCCCGAAGTAAGGAGTTTAGTCTGTAACTGATTGGTCTGGTTGCGCTTACGAATCAGTGATGGAAACTCAAATGCGCCCTTGCGCCCTGAAGGTCAGAGAGCAGCTTGGCAATTGCCGAATCTTTCTGCAAACACGCCGGGATTGCCGTGCACTATTGCTACGACACCTTTGCTAACGATGGAACAGCATGCGTCATCATCATGAAGGCTCTCAGGAGGACGATGGCTGCCGAATACAGCCGCGAACTGGGACTTAAATCTTTTGCGGGAAAAGGCGAATCGCTGGACTCGGGTTTCGAGAAGTCGGCGGAACACCAGGGCACGGCTTGCGAAGAACGCAACTGTCGCTAGACGGACGGCCCAAAGCAGCTCGGCAGAGGCGAACGAACGAGCCTCGCAACCGATCGAGCGGTAGGACATCGATTAGCTCCGATCTGCTTAGCACCGGACACGGGAAGAACGGTCACATCAGTTCGCGTAAGACCTTTACACTCTAAGAGCCTGCCAGCCCTCTCCTGAGCGCCGCGATCCAGTACTCTGTCAAGCGACCTGTTACGCCTGCAGTTGGTACCAGTAGGTCGAATCCGTGATACGCGCCGGGCACAACATGAAGTTCCGTGGGCACCCCCACATCGATGAGGCGCCGCGCGTACTCCATATCCTCGTCCACGAAAAGATCGATCGATCCCACCGCGATGAATGCCGGTGTTAGCCCAGCAAGGTTTTCCACGCGCGCCGGCACGGAACCAGCCGGGACGCTTGCAGAATCCGGCCGGCACACCGAGAAGTGACGTCCAGCCGAATACGTTGGACTCCGCCGTCCAGACGAACGCGCCGATATGTGGCGGAACTGATCGGGTACTGCCCGTGCGGTCATCGAGCATCGGGTAGATGAGAACCTGCAAAGCGATCGGAATCTCTCGTCGATCTCGCGCGGCGATCGCCAGCGCGGCTGCATGGCCTCCCCCTGCACTCTCGCCCCCGACCGCGATCCGCTTGCGATCGACACCCAGGTCGCCCGCATTTGTGTAAAGCCAGCGCAACGCAGTGTAGTTATCTTCGAGGGAGCCGGGGAACCGCGTTTCCGGGGCGAGGCGATACTCGACGGAAACGACGACACAGCCGCAGCTCTGCGCAATTCTCTGCAGGCCGGTTGTAAAGTGTGCTGCTGTGCCCGATACGTAACCACCCCCATGGATATGAAGCAATGCCGGACGATTTTTCCCGCCGGGTGCGGGGTCAACGATGACAAGGTGTATGTCGGGCGCTCCTTTGGGCCCGGGGATGCGACGGTCTATAGGTTGAGGCGCGGGTGCAGGCAGCGGCGGTGCTGCTGGTGAGCTACGCACCGCCGCTAGCGTTTCGGTATTCAGAATAAGTTTCGGCAGAGCCTTAAGCGTCGGAACCAACTCAGGATCGACGAGTGCATAAGGGTCCGGCGCTGCCGGAAGCGCTGCCGTTTGTGGCGTGGTGGCCTGCAACGCTGAAGGCGCAATGCCGAGCGTGATCGATGCTCCCAGCGCATCCCTCACGAATTCACGTCTGCTGATCTCCGTCACATTGTCTCCGTCTCACCGAAAGAGAGCGAGATCCATCGCGTCTGCCATCGCCTTGTAGCCTGCGTCATTGGGATGAAGTCCGTCTCCTCCGTCGAATTCCGCTTTGAGGTAGCCCGGCCGGGCAGGATCACGCATGATCGCGTCCAGGTCAATCACTCCGTCGCCTTCCCGATTGTTTCTGATCCAATCATTAATCCTGCGGCGCAGCTGGTCCTTTTCCGCCGTGTAGTATGGCCGGAAGAGCTTGCCCTCAAACGCGCCCTGGAATGGCAAGACGGTCGCGAAAATAATCCTGATACCGTGTGCGTGCGAGCGTGCGATCAATTGCCGGTAGGCCGCAACCAGTGTCTCGAACGTCGGCGCGGAACGGTCCGTCTCCAGCGGGGTTCCGGGCCAGCCGATGTCGTTGATTCCTTCGAGCACAACGACATGGGACACATGGGGAAGGCCGAGCACGTCCCGATCGAAGCGAGCCAATGCACTCGCTCCCCGGCCGTCGCTGAGCAGGCGGTTGCCGCCCAACCCCTCATTGACGACAGAAACATTCTTCAAACCTTCATTCCGCAGAACGCGCTCCGCAAGCCGATCGGGATAGCGGCGGTCCAAATCGACCGTGGAGAGGGCTCCGTCCGTGATCGAATCGCCGAACGCCACAATCGTGCGCGTGTCTTCCGCGCCCTCGACTAGCACACCGGTCAGAAAGTAGTGGCTTGTAGAAGTCTGCATCGCGCCAAACTTCTCCGCCCCGACCAGATTGCCGGAGTTGGCCAGGAACGCGGTCTGCTGCGCTTCGAGATGATAAGTCTGTACCGGAGCCCAATCTTTGAAGTAGGTACTCACGCCAACGTGTTCCAGCGGTGCGACCGCAAGTTCGACGGGATCGCTAAGCACGGGGGCACCGGGTAGCAACGTCACCGATTGCGATCCTCCAAACGTCACGGGATGATCCGTCTGGGGCTGAATCGCGCCATTGGGGCCCCACAGCGCAACGTGAACCGATTCGATTGGCACCGGCCGTGATCCGAACTCATTGGAGAGCCGAATGCGGAATCGTCGTCCGCCAAGCGTGACGCGGACAATCTCACGAATCGTTTGATTGTTGAAGCCCGTTACCGCTGGATCGCTCGGCTGCGTATTCATCGGTGCCGCCGTCCATGTCGCAACCCAGCGGCCCTCCGCCTTGGGGGGATTTTCACCAAGCGCCGTTGCGACCAGCAGTAACGGCAGCCCGATCATCAGCAGCCGGCAACCGATCCGGTTCGCCGTGATCCGTCGGATAGGCCTCAAACTTCTCCTCAGCTCTCGAGTAAGTGCCATCAGAACTCCTCCGTCGCAAATTGCCGCCATTCAACGTTGCGGCAGAAGTTCAACCTTTGCTGCGGCTGCGCCAGCTTGCGCGGCAAAAGCCTGCTGGAATTCCCCTAGCGGAAACGCGTCGATATGCAGCTTTTCCAAACCCATTTGGGGCAGAAGGTCGACCGCGCGCTCATGCGTATAGGGGTTAATGAACGAACCCACAACCGTAAGTTCGCGGGCATAGATGTCGAAAGGGCGCACAGCGGCCGTCGCTGACATTGCGGCGACGCCAAAGACCAGAATCGTGCCCCCTCGAGCAGCCGCGCCAATCGCCTGCTCAAAGGTTCTCGTGGAGCCGACGGCATCGATGACGAATTCAAAACCTGCACCGTAGGCAGCCGCCGGTTCGCGTACGTCACCCTGTTTGGGATCGACCACCGAATCCGCTCCAAACTCCAAAGCGCTGGCCCGGCGTGACTCCTGCGGTTCGCTCACGACGATCACCCCCGCCCCTGCCAACCGTGCCAATCGCGTCAACATCAAACCGATCAGTCCGGCGCCGATCACCAGCACGGTCGCGCCGGATCGTGCGACCAGCCGGTCCATGCCGTGAACACAACAGGCCAGAGGTTCGGCGAGGCAACCCAAGCGAGCGCTGATGCCTGAGGGCAAGCGATAGACGACCCGAGCCGGCGCCACCATGGCCTCCGAAAATCCGCCGTTCAAATGCACGCCATAAGCCCGCAACTCTGTGCAGAGGTGCTCGCGACCCATCCGGCAATAACGGCAGGCACCGCAGTAAGTGTTCGGTTGCACCGTGACCAGGTCGCCTTCCGCCAAGCCCTTTACGTCCGCGCCTACGGCATCGATAACGCCTGCCACCTCATGGCCTAACACAACGGGACAGGCCGCCGGGAACTCGCCGTGCAGAATGTGTGCGTCCGTGCCGCAAATGCCAGCCGCCAGAGGTCGAAGGCGCACCTCTCCCGGTTGCGGATCGGGCACTGCAAGTTCATCCAGGCGCAGATCTCCTCGACCGTGAAACCGGACGGCCTTCATAGTGGAGCCAAGTTCTCCAGGAATCGGACCACGCGCGAGATCAGGCATGATTCTCCCTCGTTGAGACCGTAGTCTTGACGTTCCGCCGTATGCTTTTCCCGGACTCGTCAAACAGGTGGCACGCCTCGGAACGCAAGCGTAACGTCACCTGATCGCCCATCCGCGCGGCGGTGTCCCCTTCTGTCTCTGCCACGATTCGGGTTCCGTCGCCTAGCCGCGCGTGCAGATAGGCGCGCGATCCCAGGTGCTCCAGCACTTCAATCGCTCCCCGTAGTTCCCCATCAGGATGCAAGGCGACGTGTTCTGGCCGTACCCCCAGCTTGACTCTCTCCCCGGGGTTCACATCCTGCAACGGCGTCGGCACCGTCACGCTTTCGCCGTTTGTGAGGAGCAGGGTCAGGAGCTGGTTACTGACATTCTTGACTTCCGCATCCAGAAAATTCATCTTCGGAGCGCCGATGAATCCGGCGACAAACACCGTTGCGGGGTTCTGGTAAAGCTCAAGCGGAGATCCCAGCTGTTCGACTCTCCCGTTGTTCAGTACTACGATGCGGTCCGCCATGGTCATCGCTTCGAGCTGGTCGTGCGTGACATAGATCATGGTGGCGTCGAGTTCCCGGTGCAGCCGCACCAGTTCCAGCCGCATCTGCCCTTGCAGAGAGGCATCCAGATTCGACAGCGGTTCGTCCAGAAGAAAAGCCTGCGGTTGGCGGACCATGGCGCGCCCAATGGCTACGCGCTGCATCTGGCCTCCCGAGAGCTGGCGCGGTTTTCGATCGAGTAGCCCTTCCATTTCGAGGATGCGGGCCACGGTACGTACCTTCTCCTCTCGTTCCTTCTTCGAGATTCTGGCTAAGCGCAGACCGAAGCTCATGTTCTCCGCCACGGTCATGTGCGGATAGAGAGCGTAGCTCTGAAACACCATTGCCAGGCCGCGTTTGGCCGGAGGCACATTTTGCACCGGCGTGCCATTGATCAGTACCTCACCGTTGGTGACCTCTTCCAGTCCGGCGATCATGCGCAGCAACGTGGATTTGCCGCTTCCCGACGGCCCAACGAAAGCAACGAACTCGTGGTCCTGGATCAGCAAGTCGATGTCATGAACGACTTCGTGGTCGCCGAATCTCTTGCTCACTTTTCGCAGTTCAACCGTTGCCATGATTGCCAAGGTCCTCTTTTACTTCACTGCACCAAACGACAGGCCGCGTACCATTTGCCGCTGGCTGATCCACCCAAAAATAAGGATGGGGGCGATCGATAGCGTCGAAGCCGCCGAAAGCTTTGCCCAGAACAGACCCTCCGGGCTGGAGAACGATGCGGTAAAGGCTGTCAGCGTCGCCGCTTTGACCGTGGTCAGATTCAGGCTCCAGAACGCTTCGTTCCAGCAAAGGATGATCGAGAGCAGGGCCGTCGATGCGATGCCAGGAGCACACAGCGGCAGTAACACATGAATCAGTTCCTCCGCCTGCGTGGCTCCATCCATGCGGCTGGCCTCGAGGATCACCGCCGGCACTTCCCGGAAAAATGAGAACAGCATCCATACCACTATGGGCAGGACACTTATGCTGTCAATCAGGATCAAGCCGAGGACAGTGTCGAGCAGGCCCAGATCGCGCCACAAAAGGTAAATTGGAACCAGCACTCCCACCGCCGGCAACATCTTGGTCGAGAGCATCCAGAGAAGAATGTCGCGCGTCCGCCGCGTCGGGTAGAACGCCATGCTGTAGGCGGCGGGAATGGCGAGCGCCAAAGCCAGCAGGGCCGAACCCAACGACACTGCAATGCTGTTCCTTGCAAACGCCAGGTAGTCGGCCCTCTCAAGAACCGCCGAGTAGTTCTGTAGTGTGGGGTGGAAAAACAACGCAGGTGGCGTAGCGACAGCCGTAATCTCGGTCTTAAAACTGGTCAGAAACATCCAGAAGACAGGAAAGAACATCCCTAACGCGACCGTCCAACCGATTAACGTTCGTCCGAAGGATTTCATCGCGACTCCTCCAGGTTGCGGCCTACGACCCGCATCAGAAACAGGCTGACGATGTTTGCCAGGACGATAGCGACGACTCCTCCCGCGGAGGCACGCCCCACATCCCAGCCGAGGAGGGCATCGCGAAAAATTAGATAAGCCAGGTTGGTGGAGTCGAGCCCCGGACCGCCGCCGGTCGTCACATAAATCTCGGCGAAGAGGCTAAGAAAGAAGATCATCTCGATCATGGCCACCACGGCCATGGGCCGCAGCAGATGCGGCAATTGGAGATGACGGAATAGCGCCACGGGCCCCGCTCCATCCAAGCGCGCTGCCTCAACCTGCTCCGGATTCAGCGATTGCAGCGCCGGAAGGAGAATGAGCACCGCGAACGGTGTCCATTCCCAGGCCACAATGACCACGATCGACAGGAGCGGCGCGCGGGAAAAGAACTCGATCGTGCCGAATCCTAGAGAGCGCGTGATCCATGCGAACAGGCCGAACACCGGATTCATCAGCATGTTCTTCCAGATCAGCGCACTTACCGTCGGCATCACGAAGAATGGAGCAATCACCAGCAGGCGGCAGATACTGCGTCCGGGAAACTCCAGATCGAGCAGAAGAGAATAAAGCGTGCCCAGAACCAACGTGATGGCGAGGACCAGCCCCACGAGAAACAGAGTATTTCCCATTGCGATCCACAACGCACGATGCGTCAGTAAGTCCATATAATTGGACAACCCGGCGAAGGCTTTTTTCCCAGGATCGAGCAGGTTATAGTGCTCGGCAGAGAACCAAAGCGTCATCGCCAGAGGGACGACCATCCACAACAGGAGCACCGCGACCGACGGCGCGAGCAGCGACCTGCTGTGTTGGTTGCGCCCAGCTTTTATCACAACGGCTCCGGTCACTTGAGGGATCTCCCGTGCAGCGCGCGTTCTGCCTCTGCCTGCGATGCCGCCAGCGCCTGCTCCACCGTGGCATGGCCCGCGAGTGCCGCGCTGATTTCTTGTCCAACTTCTGTACCGAGGGCCTGAAACTCGGGAATACCTACGTATTGAATACCAACATAAGGAACGGGCAAGGAACTCGGTTTGGTGTAGTCGGCGTTCATAATGGCGTCGCGCACCAGCGGCGCAAACGGAGCTGCCTGCAAATAGGCTGGTGTCTCGTATGTCGAAGCCCGCGAACCGGGAGGGATGCGCAGCCATCCGAACCGCCTGCCGACCATGGCAATATACTGTCGGCTCGTGGCCCACGCGATGAACCGCTTGGCGCTGTCGGCATGTTTCGACGTAGTCGGGATCGCGAGTCCCCAGCTCCACACCCACGCGGCACCGTTAGGAACCCGGGCGATGGGGGCTTTTGCAAAACCGGTGGTTGTTGATACACGGCTTTGCGTGGGATCCAGAAAGTATCCTGCGGCGGAAGTTGCGTCGATCCACATGGCGCAGTTTCCATTGGCAAACAGGGCGCGGTTCTCGTTGTAGCCGTCGGTCGTGGCCCCCGGAGGACCGTAGTTCCTCAGCAGGTTCACATAGAAATTTGTCGCTTCCGTCCACGCCGGACTCGTGAGCTCGGGCGTCCATTTGAGGTCAACCCAGCGGCCGCCAAACGTGTGGACGAGCGTGCTGATGTACGCAACGTTCTGGCCCCAGCCGGGCTCGCCGCGCAGGCAGATGCCATAAACGTTGTGATCCGGGTCGTGCAGTTTTTTTGCGAACTCGCGGATCTGCTCGTAACTCGGCTGGCCTGGCATTGCCAGACCGGCCTTTTGAAACAGATCCTTGCGGTAGTAAGTAAAGGAACTTTCGCTGTAGAACGGCAGGGCGTACATTTTGCCCTGATAGGAGAGTCCTTCCCTCACCACGTGGAAGATGTCATCGTACCCATAATCGGCGCCCAGGTCGTCGAGGGGGATCACCCAGCCGCGTTCTCCCCAAAGCGGAGCTTCGTAAGACCCAATCGTGATCACGTCAAACGTATTGCTTCCCGTGGAAATGTCGATTGTCAGGCGCTGGCGCAGAACATTCTCACCCAGTACCACCCAGTTCACCTTGATCCCGCTTTGCTTTTCGAATTCTGAAGAGAGTTGCTGCATCAGAATCATGTCGGCGTTGTTCACTGTGGCAATCGTGATCTCCGGGCGCCTCGCGGGACGATAGGAAATCCACGCGATGAGCGCAGCGCTCATCAATAGTGCGGGAATTTTCCAACTCCAGTTCACGCGTCACACCTCCTGCCCTGTATTCAGCGAAGTCGTGAGCTTTGCTTGTCGTTGCTCAGAATAGGGAGGCTTATTTGCTGCTTCCCGTGCTAGCCCAAATCAACAATCTTGCCCGGATTCATCAGGTTGTGCGGATCCAGAGCTCTTTTGATCGTTCGCATCACATCGAGAGCCTCCCCGTGCTCCTCCCGCAGGTATTTCATTTTTCCGAAGCCGATGCCGTGCTCGCCGGTACATGTGCCGTCCATTCGCAGCGCACGCTGTACAGTTCGTTCTGCGAACTGGCTCGCTTCCTCGCGTTGAGAGGGAATATTGGGATCGAGCACACAAAGCACGTGGAAGTTGCCATCGCCAACGTGGCCGACGATGGTTGCGGGAAACGAGACATTGGCAAGATCACCTTTGGTTTCGGTGATACATTCCGCGAGTTGAGAAATGGGGACGCAGACGTCAGTGATCAGGACCTCTGCGCCCGGAACCAGAGCATGAGTGGCGTAGTAGGCGTTGTGCCGTGCGCTCCAGAGCTCATCTTTGTCTTCCAGGTTGGTTTTCCACTGAAAGCCTTTGCCGCCGTGTTCGGCAGCGAGCGATTGCAGCATGGTGGCCTGGTCGGTCACGTCGCGATCATTCATGCCGTGAAATTCGAAAAACAGCGTGGGCAAAACGGGAAGATCAATCTTCGAGTAGCGGTTGATCGCCTCGACCTGCTTGTCGTCCAGAAACTCAACCCGCGCCACGCCGATTCCAAATTGAATGGCTTCGATGACGGTTTCCACGGCGCCGCGTACAGTCTCGAACGCGCAGACGGCCACCGACATCGTCTCCGGGAGAGGATGCAAGCGCAGCGTAATTTCCGTGATCACCCCAAGCGTTCCCTCGGACCCGATAAACAGATGGGTCAAGTCGTAGCCTGCAGAAGATTTACGTGCCCGGCTGCCCGTCTTGATCACCCGCCCATCCGCCAGCACCAAAGTGAGCGCGAGCACATTTTCCCGCATCGTGCCATAGCGCACCGCGGTGGTCCCGGACGCACGGGTTCCAGTCATCCCGCCGATCGTGGCGTCGGCTCCCGGGTCCACAAAAAAGGTCAGCCCCGTATTGTTTAGGGCTTTCACAAGTTGCGTGCGGGTTACGCCCGCTTCCACGGTTGCGTCACAGTCTTCGACGCTGACTCGCACAATCTTGTTCATCTCTTTCAGATCAATCGTGATGCCGCCCCGTATCGCGTTCACCTGCCCTTCAACCGAAGTGCCGGCTCCGAAAGGCACCACCGGAATCCGGTGGCGCGCGCTGATTTTCACGATTTCACTGACTTCATTTGTGCTGCGCGGGAAGCACACAACATCGGGCAACGCCGGCGGAAGATAAGACTCCCCGTGGCTATGGTGCTCGCGCTGCACTTCAGCAGTCGTTGACCGCGGTCCCAGCAACGCCTGCAGCTCCGAGACTGCAGCTTCCAGATCCGCGGCATTGAGTGACGAAGTCGAGCTAGGAACCATGACGAATCACCCAAGTTCTGGAGCGCAGCGACCTGTCCATTGCAATCACATTCACACGCACTGGAATAACTCCTTTCCACTTACATCCGGCTACGCGGCGCGCTTCATTCGGTAACCAAGTGACGTGTTCGGCTCACGACTCCTCCTCTCTGGCCCTGAGCGGGCCATCGTAAATCGAGAAGTCACATTTCCGCTGGACTACTTTTCGGGGGGCAGGTCAGTCAGGCTCCTCAGAAAATAAATTTGGCGCTGAGTTGTATTTGCCGAGATGTGGTGGCGGTGCTAGTAATCTGCCCTTCTGCTGCTCCCGCAGCCAAGGATGCATTCGGAAAACCAAAATTTGTGTGATTGGCTATGTTGAAAACATCCAGACGGAACTGAGCGCTCGTGCTCTCCGTGATCTTCGTATTCTTGGCGAGCGAAAAGTCGATCTCTCTGACGCCAGGCGCAACTAGCGTGTTCCGCCCCAGGTCCCCGAAGACGCCCGGGGCCTGCAACTGGAACGCGGAGGGCTGAAAGCCAAACACGCCCAGCGGGGTCATCCGAACGCCCGTAGGATTGCTGCTTGCGCCCGGAACAAGGTCGGGTCTTTCGGCATTAGCCGCCGCCCCTCCCGCGCCCACGTTGGCCTGGTCAATTCCATCATAGACACTATACGGGGTTCCAGAATGGACGCTGGTAATCAGGCTCAGTTGCCAGCCATCCTTCAGGCGATTGCCCCGAAATGGAAGATTCAGGATGAGATTGCTGGTCCAATTGTGGCGCAGGTCAAAATCGCACGGGCCGTAGTCAATATTATGTTTGATGTTGGCAAGATTTCCTGCCTGGAGACCAGCCGTTTGCCCATTCGGGCCGATAGAGTCGTTTCCCGTGTAGTACGAACCGTAATCCAGACATTTGGAGTAAGTGTACGCGGTGCGAAACTGTACGTTATTGCCGAATGCTCGATCCAGAGCCACCTGCAAGGAATTGTAGTTTGAAGTTCCGACGGCGAAACGGTCCACAATGTTGCTGAGATTCGGATTCGTGGGAGTGCACGGGACGCTTGGATCGCGAACGATCGTACCATCCGGAAGAACTTGCGTGGGCAAGCAAGGGTTCGTTTCCTGTCCTATGAACAAATGGTTAGCCTTCGAACCCACGTAACCCAGCGTTAAAACCGTGTGCGGGAACACTTCCTGCTGCACGTTCAGGTTGTACTCCATGATGTAATCGTTCATCTTTGGGTTGTAGGCCGTCTGCTGGCCACCTCCCGGCAGGCCGACCGTGATTCCGCTGCCAAATGGATCGGGGATGGTCGGAAACAGAATTTCGGTGACATTGTAGATAGGTGGGTTAAACAGGTAAGCGATAATCACCTGCATCTCGAGCGGCATATCCGCAAATGCACCAAAGCCGCCACGAAGAGCCGTCTTCCCGTTGCCAAAGACGTTCCATGCAAATCCGATGCGAGGTTCGAAATTCCATTTCGTGACATTGTGCTGGAATGCCTGCGGAACGTGGGTAAATCCTGTGTCGGTTGCCGGATTGATTAAGTTGTAGAGCTCGTTGTCCTTTTCGACAGGATTGGTCTCAAAATCATAACGTAGTCCAAGATTGAGAACAAAACGGCGAGTAACCTGGAATTTGTCCTGAACATAGGGCGCCAGATTGGTATGGCGCATGTCGCGGGTCGAATTATTCGCGTCGGTTGGCACTCCCACAAACACAAACGGCTGATTTTGAAGAAATGTCTGAAATGAAGACTCCGGACCCAACGGGAGGTACACGACATTTCCGCCGTTCACGATGGGAATGCTCGCGTGAATATAATGCCTCACCACTTCCATCCCGAGTTCCACGGAATGGCGGCCTTTGATCCAGGACAACTGGTCACGAAATGTAAAGCGATTGACCAACTCCTTGGCGGTATCGTTTCCGCCAACGGAGTTCAATCCGAGAATTCCGATCGTACCCTGGATTCCCGCCCCGGGGACAACCAGTAGATTCGGGTTATTGCGAGTCTGGACATCAATATTTGATCTCACATACGAAAAGTGCCCGACGTTGAGGACCGTGGGCGAGATCACCTTTCTCTCTTCAAACGTTAGATACTGGTTGCGCTGCGTGTCGTCGTCCGTAATAGCCGGGTTAGGCAGCGCTGTCAGCTTCGCATCATCGAACTGATAGCTGCCGAATAGAGAATCGGACGAGGAAAGATTGTGATCGACCCTTATGACGCCGTAATTCTCATGAAGCGGCTGGGAGAGGCCGGAGTTGTTGAACGCGCTGCCGTTCCCGAGTTCGGCGCCGTTCGGACTTGGAAAGGCATTGAGATAGCTTGAGATACTTGAGTTGACTCCAACGTTGGCCAAACCGGTCGTTGGATCACAGGGTACGCCGAATGCCTGAGCGCATGGCAACAGACCATTGCGAAAGTTCTGGTCGGGAACGATTGTCGTTACGGGTACAGTGAGCGATTGCCAGAGGCCTTCGTAATTACCAAAAAAGAACGTCTTGTTCTTCTTGATCGGGCCACCGAAAGTGGCGCCAAATTGATTTCGATTGAACGGAAGCTTTGCCGCAGGGTCGAAGAAGTTGCGCGCGTCCATCGCGCTGTTTCGGGCAAATTCATACGCCGACCCGTGATAGCTGTTGGTGCCCGACCGGATAGCGGCGTTTACCACTGCTCCATTTCCACCGTACTGCGCGGTGTACGTGTTGGTGAGTACCTCAAATTCAGCGATCCCGTCCACCCCGAGCGTAGTTCCGACAAGATTTGCCCCGGTTCCATTTCCCCAAACGCCAGCCGTGTCCGTACCGTCGATCAAGAAAAGTTCTCCTTGAGGCCTCCCGCCCGCAACGGAAAATCTCTGCGGCGATCCGAAACCGAATGGAACAAGAGTCGAGGCGCCCTCGGTGTTTTCCTGCGGCACCGGCTGGACTCCAGGAGTCAGCAGAGTCAACTGCACGAAGTTGCGGCCGTTCAACGGAAGATCTCGGACCTGCTCTTGGCCCACCAGCCAACCGACCGAACTGGTGTTCGTATCGACAGCCGCAACATCAGCAGCCACCTCCACGCTTTCCGAAACTTGCCCGACCGTCAACACAAGATGGACGCTGGCTTCCTGTCCAACTGTCAATACAACAGGCCCCCGAATGCTGGTCTTGAAGCCTTCGCGCTGGGCTTCGACCCGATAGGTCCCGATCGGCAGACTACCGACCGTATATGCCCCATCCGCATTCGTTGCCGACGTTGTGGAGACCCCAGTCTCGGTGTTGGTAACGACAATCTTCGTGTTTGCAAGCCGGGCGCCTTGACTGTCCGAGGCGGTGCCCGAAATCGTGGCGGTGCTGCTTTGCGCAAATAGCGCTGATCCTTGCCCGGCGATCAGGCACAAGCCCAGGAATAGGTTCACTACCAGGGAACTCAAAGTTGTTTTTCGCATGTTGTCCACCGTGACATGGGATAGGTGCAAAGCGGCGTGGCCCCACACCGTTCCGACAAGTTCCCATCTCCTGCAGACAGTGTCAATGCGCCGCTCAATTAGTTGAGACCCGTTGAGATTTTCATCGGCCTGCCACACCTCAAAACTTGATATGCTCAATATATTGAGCGCGCAATTGACAGCATGAACGCGCGAGACGATTCTTACGGGCAGGCGAACAACGTGGGGCGTGCGCTGTTGAGCGGTCGCCGAGCCAGAGCAATTGCAATCATCAGCAAGGTTCGACCAGAATCGCCGGCTTCCGGCGAACCTGGAATCGTTCTCTACAAGACGATGGATCGTGCTCTTAACACGGACTCTGGAATCCCGCGAAGTTGGAACGGCCTTGCGCCGCATCGTCAACGCTGGAACGGCAACAAGAACGGATAGTCATTTGAAATCTGAACGCTACACAAACTCGCTCGAACGCGCTCTCGCGATCCTTGAATTCGTCGCCCACAAATCCGGCGGACTCACCAACGCGGAGATCAGCTCGCATTTCGGTGTAGCCACCAGCACTACCTCCTACATCCTGAGTCGTCTTGAGCGCGAAGGCTATCTTCGCCGGGACCCGGAGAACGGACGCTACGAGATGGGTCTGAAGATCGTGGCGCTCAGCCATGGCGCTCTCCGCGACATGGGACTGCGGCGGATTGCTGAGCCCATCCTCCACCGGCTTTCCGCGGAGACCCGGGTTTCGGCGCTCATCGGCGTTCTCGAAAGAGGACGGGTCATGATCGTTGACAAAGTGGAGAAGGCGGACCTGGCGAGAATCGACATGGACATCGGTGTCCGCTATCCGGCTCATTCGACTGCCTTGGGGAAGGTACTGTTGGCTCATCTCCCGGAAAATCAGCTCTCGAGTCTCTTTGATCACTACCGGTTGGCTAAAACGTCACCCAACACGATCGATTCGAAGAGTCGTCTGCTGGCGGAATTGGAAGCCGCGCGCAAGCAGGGATACGCGGCGAGTGACGGCGAGCTTTTCCTGGGTATCCGTGCCATTGCGGCACCGATTTTCGATGCTAACGGAGAAGTACCAGCTGCCGTCAGCGTGACGGGAGTCACCGTTTCTCTTGAGGACACCCACATCATCAACAGCGTCAAAGTGGCAGCCCACGAAATTTCGCGTCGCTTCGGCGCGGCCGGGCAATCGTGAACAAAGCCGTAACCCATCCATTCGGCGATCGGAGATCTGCATTTAAGGAGAGAATCATGACCCGCCGCTTCCTTGGCGCATTTGCGTTCTTACTCTGGTTGGCAACAGCATCTTCGGTTCCGGCACTCGCCCAGGATGCTTGCGAAAAACTGAAGCAACGGCAGTTGGCGGACACGAGCATCTCTTCTGCGGAAAGCGTGCCGGCGGGCCCCTTCACCTTGCCTCCCGGGCAAGCCCCGGTCAAATCGGTGGATGTACCAGCTTTTTGCCGGGTGCGGGGCGAAATCAAACCGACAGCCGATTCGCTGATCAAGTTTGAAGTGTGGATGCCCGCCGCCGGGTGGAATGGAAAGTTTGAGCAGTTGGGAAACGGTGGATTGGGAGGCTCGATCAACCTGTTTGCCCTGGCTGGAGGTATGAAACAAGGCTTTGCCACTGCCGCGACCGACGATGGCCATGACGGCGCTCCCACGGACTCTTTGTGGGCTATCGGACATCCAGAAAAAGTAAAAGATTTTGGATATCGCGCCGTCCATGAAACAAACATCAAAGCAAAGAAGATCATTGAAGCCTTTTACCAAAAGCCGCCGCGCTATTCTTACTTTAACGGCTGCTCCGAGGGTGGTCGCGAAGCATTGATGGAAGCCCAGCGCTTCCCCGAAGACTTCAATGGGATCCTGGCGGGAGCAACCGCACATTATTGGACACAGTTGATGGCTGCATTCGCCTGGAATGCGCAAGCATTGAGTGCGACTGCCAGCTTCATTCCGGAACCAAAGAGGCATACCATTCAGGAAGCTGCAGTGGCTGCATGTGGCAAGCAGGATTGGGTGGCCGACAAGTTTATCAAGGACCCACTGCGTTGCTCCTTCGATCCCTCCACGCTTTTGTGCAAGGGCACCGATTCTGACAACTGTCTCAGTGGGCAGCAAATAGACGCTCTAAGGAAGATCTACGCCGGGCCACGAAATCCGCGCACCGGACAACAAATTTCTCCCGGGTACGAACCGGGGGCGGAGGCTGAGCCGGGATTCCCCGGGATATCCTTCGCCAGCTATGTCTTTGGTGCGGGGCCTGGAATGAGTCTCGACTCCATGTTTTCCAGCGCATTCTACGCCGGATTCGTTTTCGAAAATCCACGCTGGAAATTCAGCGACCTGAACTTCGATAAGGACATTGCGACCACCGAGGAAAAGGTTGGCGCCGTTCTGAACGCCTCCGACCCAGACCTCACGGCATTTCGGGCGCATGGCGCCAAGATGCTTCATTATCACGGATGGAACGATGGTTCGCCACCCCCACTCCACTCTCTCAACTATTACGAACGTGTCGCGGCCAAGATGGGAGGATTTCAGAAGACTCAGGAGTTTTACAGACTGTACATGGTGCCCGGCATGATGCACTGCGGAGCTGGAACTGGACCAGACCTATTCGGAAATCCACTCGATTTCACTCCTGCCAGTGATGCTGACCACAACATTTTTATTGCTCTGGAACATTGGGTGGAAGAAGGAGTGTCACCGGACAAGATCATTGCCACAAAATACCACGAGGACGATCGCGCGAAGGGTGTAGAGATGACTCGCCCACTCTGTCCGTATCCACAACAGGCCCGGTGGACGGGCAAAGGTGCAACTTCGGAGGCTGGGAATTGGGCATGTCAGGTTCCAGCGGCCGAATCTCGCGCGCAGACACGCAATTAGGATACGCTGGGACTGCTCTAAACTCGCGCGGTTTCAAACTTCTGTGATCCCCACGATTCGGCCAAGGCTGCCTTCACTGTTTGCACTAGATTAGGAACCAAGCGTATCAACAGGGTCCCCTATGAAACGCCACACCATTGTGGGATTAGGAGAGTTGCTCTGGGACGTACTCCCATCAGGGAAGCAGATCGGGGGCGCACCAGCAAACTTTGCTTACGCAGCACATTTGCTGGGAAACCGTGGCATTGTCGCCAGCCGCATCGGGAAAGACAGCCTTGGGCATGAGGCGTTGGAACAGTTGTCGAGGTTAGGGTTGGATGTATCGTTTCTTCAAATTGACCCCGTCTGCCGCACTGGGATCGTGAACGTTCAAGTAGATCTTGGCGGACAACCAACTTTCAATATTGCCGAATCGGTCGCATGGGACTCTTTGCAATGGAAAAGCGCTTGGAGAGCATTAGCAAAGCAAGCTGACGCGGTCTGCTTCGGCTCACTCGCGCAACGATCCGCACGGTCTCGCAAAACAATTCGGTCGTTTCTCAAATCCGTGCGCCCGGGGACCGCGCGAATATTTGACGTCAATCTGCGCCAGCCGTTTTACTCGCCGGAAGTAATCTCTGAATCGATAAAGTTGGCCGACGTCGTTAAACTGAACCACGAGGAACTGCCGCGAGTGATGAAAACTCTTGGCCTCGATACCGGTGACGAGGAATCCTCAGCGCGGCGTTTACTACTTGCCTGCGGCGCAAAGCTCGTGTGTGTCACCCGGGGTGCGCGCGGGAGCTTGTTGGTCAACTCAACTGCAAGTGAACAGCATCGGGGGTTTGACGTTCTTGTGGTCGACACGGTTGGAGCGGGTGATGCGTTCACCGCAGCTTTGGTCCACCATTTTCTGCGCGGCGCATCGCTTAGGGTGATGAACGCAGCCGCCAATCGAATGGGGGCTTGGGTGGCCAGCGAAGCTGGAGCCACTCCAGTTGCCAATGCTAAGTTGCTCGCGCAGGTGCTTGATCCCAGTATGTCAGGAGAGTCATAACCTGAGAGGCCGACCGGTTTTGCCAAGACGTTGCATCCTCCGAAATGATTTGATTTGGCGAAGTTGAAGAGGACGGGTTGTTGATAGCTCGGTGGAGCTTGATCAGGCCCAAGGTAGATGATGTCCCGAATGTTCTGCACCGTAGGCTTCTCTCCGTTCGGTCCCTTGGCTTTCCCGGAACTGAACAGATTCGGCACTTCCTGCGCTCCGTAGGCCAGCCATTCGTAAGTGTAAGAGCAAACACATGGTTGACACGTTGAATCCGCAGCCAGCGTGACTTCGCCACTTGATCCGCAAATTCTCAGGCGGCAAGTTTTTGTTCCTTCGTCCTTCGTCCAGGGTGGACTACTAATGGGATGGCCTGACGCCTTACCCAGCGGTTGGGTATAAGTCCTGATTCTCCGCTTCTACTCTCTGCTAGAAGTTCGTGACGAACTAGACTTCGCAAACGAGTCTCTTCCCGCGCGCACATAGGTTCCGGAACGGTTACTGGACGTTTTCCTCCTTCAACTTCCTTTCAGTTGTTCGCATAACTGGCCCCTAATTCCGCCCGGCTGGGCCAGGCTCGAAACGGCACATCGGTGTCCGAGTTCCAGCGATGCTTCGACGCTCCAACCTAGCATCTGTCCCCACACGAAACCCGCATCGAAATTGTCACCCGCCCCGATTGCATCGGCGATGTTGGGCACACTGGCTTTGACCTCCAATCGCCAGACGCGTTCTCCCTTGCGGGCGATCGCACCGTTTGATCCTCTCTTGATCACGACGAGGCAACCCGCCCGTGCTAGCTTCTCGGCCGCTTTGAAAGGGTCTGGCTCGCCTGTCAGTCGGGCAGCCTCGACTTCATTCGGTAGAAAGATGTCGACTAATGCCAGAAGATCGTGGACTCCTTCCCAGCGATCGTCAGGATCCCAGTTTGTGTCGAGAGAGGTAGTTACGCCGGCATTCTTGCAGTGCAGTAGCCAGTCTTTCCACGACGAGCGCAACCCTCGCAACAGGAAATAGCTGGCAATATGCCAGTGCCGGGTCTCGAATGCGAATGCGGGCAGAAGTTCACTGGGACTAGTGGCGTCAATGGTACCGGCGTAAGTCAGTATCGCACGATCGTGCTCTTCAGTCAGCGCAACGCCGATGCCCGTCTTTTCAGTATCGTGCGAACGAACATTGGTCGTCTCGACGCCAATTGTCTTGAGTGAAGACAGCACGAACTCACCAAAACTGTCTTTACCGACCCAGCCGATCACACCGGCGCTGGCGCCCAACTTAGCCATTTGGCTGATGAAGATATTGGCAGAGCCTCCCAGTTCCAGAACATAGTTTTCGATGATTTGCTCCACCTGCTTAAACTGGGGCCGAACGTTGCCATACAGGACTAAATCGACACACATATCGGATACTGCAAGGACATCCAGTCGCCGTTTTGTTGATCGCACGGTGTGATTAGGCAAAAGCACATTGGGATGATTTGTCATACTGGCACTTGGGCTTGTGGAACGCCCCCAACTCCTCTTCTGACTGCCGACTGGGCGCAATCCCATTGCAAACTCGCCACTTCCTTTTAGGCGGTTCGGCAGGCCCAGGCAAGACAAGCCGCTGATTCGTGCTCAGGCAGAGAAGAATATAAGCACGAGGGCTGATCCGGCCCCAATTCGCAGCATGGGGCGCTCGCCGGGGGTCAAAGCGACGGTGTCCCATGAGTCAAGCAAAACGAACGCAGAATCGGAGCTTGGCAACATCGCGGTCGCACCAGCCTCTGCATTTCTCACATGTACAAACGCTTCACAAGTCGTTTCTAATTCGCTCATTGGCGGAATAATTACTTGGCCGCGGGTGGCGTCAATTTGTACCAACCGAAAGCGCAGTTTCTCAGCGTAAGTAGTTTCCTCCAGCGAGGTCACTACAGCTTTACCGTGTAGTGTACCGGATCGCGGGAACACCTTAGGTGGCCGGCTGCCGACTGGTGTTGCACGCGCATATGCGACATCAGCCTGACTCTGAGGAACAAGTCGGTAGGCTGCGTGTGGCGGGAGATATGCCGCACACGCGGAGCCATCCGAATCGTTTGGGCCTGAGAGTATGCTGGGGCTCCCCTGTTCAGAACCCAAGCTCATCGTAAGTTCCACCGATCCGGAGAGTACGACGATAAAGACCTCATCTTCCTCGGCGTGTCCATCGATCACCGACCCCGAGTCGAACCGATAGATCCGCAACGTGCGCAGGTTGCTAAACCCGGTTTGTGATTGACCGATGTCTACCGGACGCGGAACAGGAGTCGCAACCCCTGCTAGTTCGATGCGCCGCTCGTAATCAGCCTTGACCACTTTCATCGGATCACGCGAACTGGGGGAGATGTGCCTTGTGCGCCTCGATGAGATCGCGCGCCAGGGCACGGGCTATGTCGGGATTGCTCACCGATCCATCGGTCAGCAGTGCTTCTACCATGAGGTCGAAGCTTCCATTCAGAGCCGCCTGCACCGTAAGTTCGATGGCGGCGATCTTTGACAACAGCTTGGCGGTCAGTGCCGGCGGCAAGGGTCGCGACTCTAACGCCATAAATCCGGCCCCACCGGCCACCGCTGGCATTTCGAGCACGGCATCCGCAGGGAGACCAGGCACCGCTCCGCCATTGGGCATATTGACGGAGAACACACCTCGTTTGTCAAACAGGAGCGACTTCATAATGTCGACCAACTTTTCGGACTCCCCGGGAACGTTCTCGAAATACGACGGGGGCAGGGGATCGGCAGACCGCGCAACTGCCAACATTTCCTCGAACCACTCGTCCCCCAGCGCGATGCGCTGATCGATGGGGAAAGCATTCACCCCCAGCTTCCAGCCGTAGTACTGGCCCTGCGGAAATCTCTCGGGATAAAACTCGGTAATATGCCTATCCATGGCGACCGGAAGCACCCCGTATCGGTCGAAGATCGACCAAGCGAACGGGTCGTCGGAATAGCGGATCGTTCGTCCGGTAACCCCGTTTGGCCACTCCTTCTTGTCGCGAATCTCCTGCGATACAAGAGGACGTTGTTCATCTGTTTTCGCCCGGAGCAAAGGCATCGCGTCCTTGCCGTTGCACATGATATTCGTCAGGAAAGTTAGGTGGTTGAGGCCAACTCCGAAGCTGCTGATGCTGGATTCGGGAACGCCGAGGAAGCCCGCCAGCAACCCCTCAACGTAATGCACGCCGTGGCAGAGTCCTATGACTGGAACGCCGGTCTTTACCCGTACAGCCCGGCAGATCGCCGTCATTGGATTCGAGTAGTTGAGAAAGTAAGCATTAGGACACAACTCGGCAACATCTTCGGCGATCGCGACCATCTGCGGGATCATACGCATGGCGCGAGAGATACCACCCGGCATCACGGTGTCGCCGACTGGCTGGTAGATTCCATGCTTTCGTGGAATTTGAACATCAACCTCCCAGCCTCGACGCCCCCCCACAGCAATGGTAGTTACGACAAAGTGCGCACCCGGCAGGACCTCGCGACGGTTCGTCGTACAGGTGATAGGAAAACTGGCGCCCTTGAATGCGAGCATCTTGTGAACCAGTCGCTTTACAGCGTCCAGAGTGACGGGATCGATATCTACAAGCGCTAGCTCCCAATGGTCCGCTTCCCCGCTCAGAATGAGATCAGAAACAAGACGTTGAGTGAAGACTGTGCTTCCAGCGCCAATGAGGACGAACTTGAAACGATCGCTCAAAATGGCCTCCCCGCAGAATTAACAAATAGGAACGAGTCGTTCGTGAAACGATTCCGGTGATTCACTCGCCCAGCCGAGGCTTCTTTTGGAGGCAGGCCAGGCTGGCTGCGGGCCTGCACTACGCGGCCAATCCTTCATTTGCCACTCTCATTTCCATTGGCTGGTTGCCAAGCACCTCGATTGACAGCGTCCCGCGGAATGGAACCACCAAGAACCTCAAGCGCATTCCGGGCGGCACGTACGGCAGCCCCAATCTTGCCTCCTCTCGTCAACCCAGCTTGATGGGGCGTAAGCACGACATTGTCGAGGGCGAACAGCGGCGACTCAAGGAGCGGTTCCCTTTCGAAAACATCCAATCCTGCTCCGGCAATCTGACGGCAACGCAAAGCGTTCAGCAGCGCACTCTCATCGATCAACTCTCCTCGGGCTATATTGATCAGATAAGCCGAATTTTTCATCAGCGCAAGTTCTCTTGCGCCGATCATGTGGCGCGTGTCTTTGGTCAACGACGCGAACAATGACACGACATCTGCCTGGCTGAGAACATGGTCTAATGGTGCGTACTCAATTCCGAACTCGTTTGCCAGTGAGGGATCGGGGGTTCGCGTATACACCAATATCCGCGTCCCGAACGCCCGCGCGCGCCTTACAAACGCCTTGGCAATTTGGCCAAACCCAATCACGCCCAGGGTTGCATCGAAAACGTCCGTACTCGTCTGCGTGCGCTTCGCCCAGAGTCCCGCTCTGATCGCACGATCGCCGGTTAGAATCTGCCGCACCACACAGAGCATCAGTCCCATCGCGAACTCAGCACACTGCTCTGCGTTGACCCCTTTGACGTTGGTCACCAGAACGCCTCGACGGGTTGCCTCCTCCAGATCTACGTTATCGGAGCCCGATGTGTGTAAAGCGATGACTCGAAGTTTGGGCGCCAGCGAGAAGTGTCCGGACTCAATATTCGGGCCTCGCCCCGTAATCACAGCATCGGCTTGCTCAAGAGCAAGACGGTCTGCGGGAGCGAGGTCGACCCACGACTGCAGTGCTGGGATATAGGTAATCTCGTGGCCGGAATTGTCGAGCAAAGCAACAGCATCAGGCAGAGTGTGAAAACTGTCTGAGATAACGACAATCCGGCAAGATTCCATGAATTAGTTTAAACCTTCGTTCAGGCCGTTACTCGTGCACTTTGCACGAGCCTGAGTTTCATGCAGGTTCGGCGGGGATTTCAGGAGAGCGTGCCACTTCAATGCTGCGCGCGCGCCCAGTCCGGCCACTCCCGACTCAGGATTCGGGTTGCCTGCCTTGTTGCACAGGCAAACCGATTTTTCCTTTATCTCGAACCAACTTAAAACTGAAGCTTCAGTGAAAGCTGACCTGTGCGGTTGCCGCCGAAGTCGGAACCGCGAGCAGCTGTGATTTTACCGAAGTCTGCGCTAGTGACGTCGAGTACCGGATCCCCCAGGTTCGTGTGATTGAGCACGTTGGTAAACGTAGCCTCAAAGCGGAGCGAGACGCTCTCCACGATCTGAAAAGATTTGCTCAGCCCCGAGGAAAGGCTCAGGGTTCCCGGCCCGATCAGTTCGCCTAGGCTCTCTGTGCCGAAGCGGCCGATCGGCGCTGATCCAACGCCTACGTTGCAACTAGCCACCGAAGCGTACCCGATCTGCCCCGGGCAGGAAAATGCGTTGTTGTTGAACCACTGATTGCGGTTGTGGCTGCCGCTGTTGGGATTCCCTGTCACATCGGGTCGCTGCTGAGCGCCCCCAACATACGTGCCAGATCCGGTTCCGGAAGGATCGATGAACCCGGCTGGGAAGTAAGCGGTGAGGAACGTACCGCTTTGGATCAGGAAAATATTGCTAAGCTGCCAACCTCCGAGAGCCAGATCGGCAAACCGGTTCATTCCCGAGCCAAAGCGCCGGCCCCGCCCGAAGGGCAACTGATAGATCGCCGTCGTGAGCCAGCGATGGCGGCGCGTCGCACTGACATTGCCGTAATCAACTCTGCTGTTGAAGCTATCGGTCGGACTGTATCCTCCTTGCTCGTCCACAAACGCGCTTCCGGCGAAACTGCCATAGCTGCCCTGGTTGTCCGAAAGGTTCTTGGCCCATGTGTAGGAGCTGTCGAAGGCGAGCCCGTTTGTAAGGCGGCGCGATATTTCCAGCTCCAGCGCGCGGTAGTCGGCGCTAGCCGACGTGCTGCGACGGGTAATTTGGTAGAAGTTTGGAAACGGCGTTTCCGCGGCGATCCTGGCGGGATCACTGGAAGGAGTCGTGGACGACTTCTGCAATTGGTTGAACTGGGGCTGCCACACAAGGTGCCAGGTGTGCATGCCCACGTACGAAATGCGGAAGCCTGTGTTGTGGCCAAGGTCCCGGTCAATTGACAGATTGGTCTGCAAGGAATAGGGATCGCGCCATTTGGTGTCGTTGGCAGCATAGAAATACAGGCTGCCCACGCTGGGCGTAAACGTGTTGGTGTTGGTGCTGGTGTTCGGGAAGGCAAAGGCCGGCCCGCCCGTAGGGAGGATGGAATTCGTGAAGCTCTGCAGGTTCGACTGCAATGTCTGAGTGAGGGCGTAGAACAGGGCGCCGGTGGTGGTGATGTTGTAGTAGTTGGCGCCACCGCGAATGGCAGTGCGGTCATTGCCGAACGGACGGTAGGCGAAAGCAAAGCGCGGCATAAATCGGAGGTTTGGCGTTTGTCGCAGGCCTGCGGGGAGTCCTGCTTGGCTGTTCGTCACAACGGGGGTGCAGGGTACTCCGTTGATCGGTTGATTGTTGGCATAGGGGTTGTTCACACCTGGGGTCACACAGGCATTGACGTTCGCCAACTCCTGCACGGAAAGAGTGCTCGCATAGCCGGCGGGATAGATCAAGCGCCCGCTCTTGGGCACTGATGGATCGAAGTTGCCGGCTAAGCCATTGGAGGCCACAAAGGCAGGGTGACGCTCGTAGCGCAGCCCGAAATTCAGCGTCAGGTTATGGGTCGTTTGCCAGGTATCTTGGCCATAAACAGCATAAGAGTTAGCTACGCCGTTGTTGTCCTGCGCGATGACGCTTGTCTGCGAGGTATACGGAACGCCGATCAGGAAATCAGCGAACTCCTGCCCGGTAGATGTAGGGGCGGCGGAGTTGAAGTAAAAGTTCCCGTAATTCGCCGACACCGTAGCGCCGCCAGCCTCGGTGTGAGCAACCAGATGTCGAAGGTCGCCGCCGAAGCGGAACAGGTGGCTCCCATGCTGCCACGTGAGGTTGTCCACGTACTGGAAGATTCGCGACCGCTCCTCAAAGCCCAGCCGTTCACCGATGTTGTTGATGACGTTAAACCCAATAAACGGAATGCCGTTGAAGAAGGCGGGAGATACGCCATTGAGTCCGGTTGACGCCAGAAATGCTTTGCCATCGAAGGGATTGCTGTTTCCATCGCGCTCCAGAGTAAAGCCAAAGCGGAACTCATTGGCCAGATGGGGCGTGATTGCATAGGTGAAAGTGGAAGCCAGAATCTGATACTTCCCATAAGCAGTGCTGTAGGGGAGAGCAAGATCGGCCGGTTGCAGCTGATTTACGTTCTTAAAGGTGTAGCGGGTGAACACCGTCGCGTGCGAGCCGAAATTCTGATCACCACGCAGATCAGCCTGATTGGAACTTATGTTGTTGCTGCGCGTGCTTAGGTAGTTGTAACCCCTCGTGGCGATGGCCTGCTGCAACGACTCTCCTGGTGGACCAATGTTGGGGTCGGGGTAGAACTGCAGGAAGGCCGCTGAACTTGTATTGACCGGAACGGAATAGTTTGCATACGTACCGCCAGTAAACGGATTGTTCAGAGGCGTCGTGGTTTCTGCGGCAAAGTTTCCTAGCTTCATGGCCGCGGTCGGCACCTTAGCCTGGAGGACGTTCGACTGAGGAAAACGAAGTCCCTCATATGCTCCGAAGAAGAAGGTCCGGCCTTGGCCGTTATAGACTCGGGGAATAACCACCGGCCCGCCGACGCTCCCGCCGAAGTCATTGGCCACTTTGTGCGGCTTGTTGGCTGCGTTGGTGCCGTAGGGAATCGCGTCCAGCGCCTGATTCTGCAAATACTCGTACGCCGAGCCATGTATGTGATTCGTTCCGCCCTTGGTCACGGTGGTGATTTCGCCCGGCTGCCCATATTCGGCGTTGTTGTTGACGCCGTCTACCCGGATTTCGGCGATGGACTCGGCGGATGGGAATGCATCAGCCTGGATGTTGTTGTTGGTAGTGTTCTGCGCCGAAATGCCATCGACAGTCACTTCGGTTTGCGATGGCAGTCCCCCGTGCAGCGAGAACTTGAGAGTCGGCTGGGGGTGGGTCGAGGGCGTCGCCGGATAAGGAGTCGTGTCGGGTTGCACGCCGGGTAGGGTCTGGATCACATTGATCGGTGAAGTTGAGCCGGCGCCGCGATAGTTCGCCGGCAAATCCAGGACTTGCTCGGGCAACAGCGCAGCCGAGATCTGTGCGTTCTGCGTTTCGATCGCACCGACGTCAGAAGCATTGACCTCAACCTTTTCCGCCCCCGAGGCAGGTTTGAGGGTTACGTCGTAACGCAACTGCTGACGAGCTATGAGGGTGACGCCGTTAGCCACGTTCGAGCCGAAGCCGCTCGCCGATGTGGTTATGTCATAAGTGCCGGCTTCCAGGTTCACCGCTGTGTAATTGCCGGAGCCGTCGGTCATAACGCTGCGCTCCGTGCTCGTCTCGTTGCGATGAAACACGACGGTTGCACGAGGCACGACTGCCCCAGAGCTGTCATACACTGTCCCGGAGATGCTGCCCAGAACCGACTGAGCGGATGTAAACAGGGAACTCGCTAGGACAACGGCGAGTGCAGGAAACAAAAGCCGAGCCACTGCAGATCGCACAACGGTGATTGTTCCAGTGATATTCATGGGTGCCCCTCGGACGACAATTATTGATCGAGGTTGCCACCTTAGCACGGAGTGTGATATTGTGCAAGCGCTTTCTGCAACCCATTGCACATCGCTGCTCCTCGCCGGGGTTTTCGCTCCCAGGCCAACGTGCCAGGCCAGGGCCCGATGATTTTCCGGATTGCTTCGGTACAGAACGGCTACCCGTATTCCGGCCCCCGAGCCCAGTCACGTCATTGAAGGAGACTGCATGGCAAAAACACAGCGCGGAGCGGAGAGAGGTGTTTTGCGCGATGTACTAGCATTGTCGTTCCTGAGTTCGTGCTGCCTCATCCTGTCCCACACCGTTTCTCCGCAAACCGTCCCCTCGTCGAAAGCCGGTTACGCACCAAAAAACGAGATGCCGGCAATTGCACACAGCGCCTCTTCTGTGAAGTCGATCTCGCAGGTCGCTTTCAGTCCTGATGGGAAGCGCATCGCTTTCACGATCGCGTCGACCGGCCAGGTAAATGGCGAGGATCTCTTCATCGCCTCGATAAGCCATCCGGATTCGCCCATGCGGGTGGAGTTTTCCGCGGACGTACACGCAAACAGGCCCTGCCGGAAAGCCGAACCTGCCTGGTCGCCGGATGCGTCCAAGCTCGCTTTTCTTTCCGATTGCGCAAGCTTAGGCCAGATGCAACTGTTCCTGATAAACATCAGCCGTCTCAATTCGGAACCCAGAAAAATCACGAGCCTTCGTGGATACCTGTCGCAACCCAAGTGGTCACCCGACGGGAGAACCATCGCGTTTCTTTTTGCGGACCACGCCAGTCGCGCACCGAGTCCCTTGGCTGCAGCCAGCGCCCGGACTGGGGTCATCGATGACCTTCAAAATCTTGAATGCCCGCGAATTGTCCTGTTCAATGCCGCAAGCGGAGTAGTGCGACTGTTCTCGCCACCTGCGCTAGCGGTTTTCGAGTATGACTGGGCGCCGGAAGGCCGTGCCATCGCTTACACGGCTGCGTCTCCTCCTGGTGATGACAACTGGTACATCGCTCAACTTTATAAGCAGGAACTCACTGAGCCTCAAGGCCGTTCGATATACACTCCGAAGTTTCAGATCGCGCTCCCCCGCTGGTCACGGGACGGGGAATCCATCGCATTCATTGAAGGCCTCATGAGTGATCAGGGAGTTACCGGCGGCGAGATTATCTGATTCCCAGCAACGGCGGACAGGCTCGTGACCTAACTCCCGGCCGCAACTCTACGCCGGCATGGTTTACGTTTCAATCTCCCAATGAGATTCTGTTCACGGAATACAAAGGCGGCTCCATCGCCATTGGCACACTGGATTTGCACAGCAGAGACACTAGTACAGCATGGGAGGGCGCAGACTCGATTCATGCGAGTTCCGAAGATTCCAGCCTTTCGCTTGCGGGCAACTCGGTCGCGTTGGTGCGCGAGTCTTGGACGCATGCACCGGAGGTGTGGGTGGGTCCTGTTGGAAGATGGTCTCAATTCACACATGTCAATGAACACGCCGCCGACAGTATCGTCCCGAGCCGCGTGGAAGACATGAGTTGGACCAACGACGGACTCCGCATCCAGGGATGGCTCCTGTTCCCTCAGCCATACGATCCGCAGAAGCAATATCCGATGCTGGTTTCAGTGCATGGGGGTCCTGCCTGGATTCAAGTTCCATCTGTGGCCGGGATGGACTTTCAAATTACTTCGTTTACTCACCTCGGCTATTTCATTTTTCTCCCGAACCCGCGGGGTAGCTTTGGACAGGGGGAGCAATTCACACAGGCGAACCGCCGAGAATGGGGATTTGGTGATGTCAGCGACATCGTTGCGGGAGTCAATGCTGTAACAGCCGAGTATCCAGTGGATTCGCGGCGGGTCGGAATCATCGGGTGGAGCTATGGAGCGTCCACGGCTATGATTGCGGTCGGACGGACCAACTGCTTCCACGCGGCTGTGGCGGGAGCGGGCGCCAGCAACCTGCTCAGCTACTACGGCGAAAATCAAATTGATAAGTGGATGTATGGCTACTACGGAGTGTCGGCGTATGATGATCCGGCTGCCTACATGCGAAACTCGGCCATCACCTACGTGAAACAAGTAAAGGCGCCGACACTGTTGGTTGTCGGCGAACGGGATGAGGAAGCCCCTCCACCACAGTCTTTCGAATTCTGGCACGCTTTGAAAGAGATTGGTGTTCCCACGCAATTGGTGGTGTATCCAGGAGAAGGGCACAGCTTCGAGGACTACAAGAATCGCGTTGATCTTATGCAGCGAGCTGCAGACTGGTTCGCAACGCATATGCAGGAAGCAGACCGGTCGCAGAAAGCTCATTAAGCTTTCAAGAGTCGTCGATATTGGTCCTTCGCTGACTTGGCGTACATGGGAAGTTGAGGCTTGGCAAGTATTTCGGAAGTCAGTGTTGTTCGAAAAGACATTAGGTCGGAACATTCTGGACGAAACATGAGCATATCCACGAATCCTGCTGTTGCCCCTGAGATAATGCAACAAGAGCCATCAACTCTTTATCGCTGGGTTGTACTGTTGTTTGTCAGCCTTACCATGGGCAGCAACTACTACATTTATGACAGTATCAATCCCTTGGAACGCATTTTCATTCAGAAGGTGGGATTCTCAGCAACTCAATTCGGATGGCTAAACTCCTCTTATGCGGTTACGGCGGTTTTGACGCTCCTTCTTGGCGGCATCGTGATTGACCGAATCGGCACAAAGAAGGCGATTACATTTTTCGCCTGCATATGCTGTCTTGGAGCCGCACTCACCGCAGCGCGCGGGCAGCCGGGAATGATGATCGCCGGACGTGCAGTTCTCGGCCTTGGTGGGGAATCGCTGGTAGTTGCGGCAACAACTGTGGTTGCCAGATGGTTCAAAGGCAAAGAGCTTGCATTTGCCTTCGGTATAAAGATCACGATCGCCCGTCTGGCGTCAGTGGCGGCCGATAACTCGCCAACCTGGGCGCATCGATTGTTCTATCCCGACAGCCTGGCGGGCCAGCCGAGCTGGCAAGGGCCTTTATTGCTGGCCGCAGGCGCTGGGGTTTTCGCGGTCGTCTGCTCTAGCGTTTACTGGGTGCTGGAAGACTGGGCAGAGCGACATTATGAGTGGCGGCCGGACGACAAAGGGGAAAAACGCAAACTGGATTTCGGGCACGTTCTTCGATTTAGCCCATCCTATTGGCTCGTCGTGGGGATTTGCTTCAGTTTCTACTCTGCCATCTTTCCATTCCGCACATTCGCCATCGACTTCTTCACGAACAAGATTCTCGTGGCGCATGGTGGGTATGGCGCTTTGGAAACCCTGCGAGTAGCAGCACACAAGGAGGCCGGAATGTTCACCAGCCTGCTGCCACTGTCGGCGATGGTAGCAACCCCATTGCTGGGCCTGCTCTCGGACAAAGTTGGAAAGCGTGCCTCGTTGATGCTGTTCGCCTCCCTGTTGCTGATGCCGGTTTACGTCCTGATGGGTTACACGAACTCACCGCTCTTCGTCCCGCTCTGCATGATGGGAATCGCCTTTTCGGTAATTCCTGCCGTGATGTGGCCTTCGGTGGCCTACATCGTGGATCAAAACAGGCTTGGGACCGCATACGCTCTCATGACGCTGATCGAGCAGGTAGGCTTCTTCGCCATGAACCTGCTGATCGGCAGGGCGAATGACCATCAGCACGCGGGACTCTACAACTTGGCGGGATATAGGCTCGGAATGCTGATCTTCTCGCTAATCGCCGTCGTAGGCGTGGTATCGGCCACGATCCTGCGAATCCGGGAAGCAGGCCCTCACAGGTACGGACTCGAGACGATTACCGCAGGAAAAGCATAGTCGCTATAGGGCAAGAAGCTTCCTGAGGTGCTTGCCTTTTATCGCTATTTTGCACGGATGCGCTGAATGCGGAAGTTGGAAAACACCAGTCCGTACCCGGCAGCATCGATCAGCTCGTCAATGGCTTGATTTTCACCATAGGCGGGGCCGGTCAAGGAGACGAACGCGCGCACCGGGTGGCCGAGGTTCTTCTTGAAATCTTCCTGCGCTCCGATGACTTCCTGGCGCTGGACTACGGGATCAAGCTTTGACAGCAGAGTGTGCGAGCGGGTGTGGCTCGCGATCACATGCTTCTTGTCGAGTTGTCGAAGCTCGTCCCAAGTGAGTGCGTAACGCCCGTCCGGATACTCATGCGTCAGCATATCGATATCGTGGTGTTCAGCAAAATCTCGTTGATCGACCACCGGAGCATTGATGAATCCGGTGATCATGAAGAACCAGGCGACAAAGCCATGCTTCTCCAGCAACGGCACCAGTACGTCGTGGCTGTTGCGGTAGCCCTCGAACACGGATACGATCAGGCCGGGTTTCGCTTTATGCCACTCACCGGTAGTCAGGTAAGCTTCCAGTTCATCCTGGTCCACTGACGAAAAATATTGGCTGTACTGTGCGATTTGACGTTCGTACTGGTCTGCCTTTGCGCGCGAAGTGTTATGGAAATTGACAGCACGGATCAGAGGATGTGTCGCAAACTCTTCAGCCAGGGTGTACGCAAGTTCGGTGAAGGTGGGAGTTGAATTCGAGGGTTCCTTTTCCTCTCCCCCGTTTGCGAAATCCCCGTCGGCCAATACTTCAATCAACTTAGAGACGTCGGAGGCAGGTGCATCCCGCCGGATTCGCTCCCATGCCGCAGCTTTGCGCCGAAATTGAGACGCAATCGATGCGTTGAGGGGCGAAAGCTTTGCCGACCTCTTATTTGCCACCAAATCCTCGCAGGCCAGAAACACCGGAATCCCTTCCTCTGAGTATTCACGCGGTGCAAGCCGCGCAATATCTTTTCGGAGAAGATCGTCAATGTTGTCTTGGCTTTTCTCGCCAGACGGGGCAGCGGAACCAGTTGGGGGCTTTCCCGCAGCCTGTTGAAGAAGCCGGGCGAAAGTTGAATTGAATGTTCCAAACGATCCGGCCGCTCCTGCCGTCAAGACACTGAGAGCATCCCGCCGATTCATCATAAGGCTGTTTCTCCCTTGTGGCTTACCTTACACGTGCACGCTTATACCCCGCGGAATGCGACGTTAAAAATTGTCCCGGGGCACGTAGGAGCCGCTGCTACCCACCAGAAAATCAAAGTCTGCGCCTTCATTGGCCTGGAGCACATGATCGATATACCACTTTGTATAGCCGCGATGGACGGGCGGCTGCGGGGCTCGCCAAGCCTTGCGCCTCACTTCCATTTCATCCGCATCGACGTGCAGGGTAAGGCTCCGGGCTTCCACATCGAGTGTGATCAGGTCGCCATTTTGAACGAGAGCTAGAGGCCCGCCTGCAGCCGCCTCTGGCGCACAGTGGAGCACCACGGTTCCGTAGGCAGTGCCCGACATCCGCGCGTCGGAGATCCGAACCATGTCTGTGATGCCCCGTTTCAGAATCTTCGGCGGCAGCGGCAGGTTTCCGACTTCGGCCATGCCCGGATAACCTTTCGGGCCGCAATTCTTCAGCACCATGACGCAGTGCTCGTCAATGTCCAGGGCATCGTCATTTATGCGCGCCCGCAGATCTTCGATCGACTCGAACACCACCGCCCGACCGGTATGCTTCATCAGCGCCGGGGAGGCAGCAGACGGCTTCAGGACAGCCCCGTCCGGAGCCAAGTTGCCCTTCAACACCGCGATACCGCCGGTGGACTTGAAGGGCGTTTCGAACTTGTGAATTACCTCTCGATTCCAACACGGAGCATCCTTGTTGTTTTCCCAGATGGTGCACCCATTCACGGTGAGTGCGGATTTTTTCAGAAGGTCGCGCTCACCGAGTTCTCGAATGATGGCCGGCAAGCCTCCCGCTTCGAAGAAATCCTCCATGAGAAATTGGCCCGAAGGCATGATATTCAGCAGGCACGGCACGCCGCGACCCAGTTTGTCCCAATCGTTCAGGTTCAACTCGACACCGAGGCGCCGAGCGAGGGCGATCAGATGGATGACCGCGTTTGTGGAACCGCCAATCGCGGCGTTAACGCGGATCGCATTTTCCAAAGACTGTTGCGTAATGATTTTCGACAGAACAAGATCTTCCTTCACCATCTCCACAATGCGGCGTCCGGCCGTCCGCGCAAGGAGGTTGCGGCGCGCGTCCACCGCGGGAATCGCCGCGTTGCCCGGCATACCGATTCCCAGAGCTTCCACCAAGCAGGCCATGGTTGACGCCGTGCCCATTGTCATGCAATGTCCTTGCGAACGGTGCATGCATGATTCCGCCTCGTGGTACTCAGCCAGAGTGATCTCTCCCGAACGCAGTTGTTCGCTCATGGAGATGGTATTGGTCCCTGAACCGATATAGGTTCCCTTGTACACGCCTCGCAACATGGGACCGCCCGAAATACCAATCGTCGGCACATCCACGCTCGCTGCGCCCATTAAGAGAGCAGGCGTGGTCTTGTCACATCCCATCAACAACACCACTCCGTCGAGAGGATTGGCGCGGATAGATTCTTCAACATCCATCGACGCGAGATTGCGATAGAGCATCGCAGTGGGCCGCAGCATGGTCTCGCCCAGAGAAAGAACAGGGAATTCGAGCGGAAAGCCGCCCGCTTCCAGCACGCCCCAGCGTACATGATCAGCAAGCGTCTTGAAGTGGGTGTTGCAAGGCGTGAGTTCAGACCACGTATTACAAATCCCAATCACGGGGCGACCATCGAATTGGTCTTGGGGCAAACCGCGGTTCTTGAGCCAAGAACGATAGTAGAACCCATTCTTGTCTTGCCGCCCGAACCAGGATTGACTCCGCAGTACCTTCTTAGCCATCATTTCTCGCTCCCTGTCGTTTGCCCTTCGTTGCCAACCTCACCAATTGGTGCTGCTCTCCCAATCCTTCAATGGCGAGCTTTATGCGATCTCCAGCCCTCAAGAAGACCGGTGGCTTCTGCCCCATGCCGACTCCCGGAGGTGTGCCTGTCGCGACAACATCTCCAGGCTGCAAAGTCATGAAACGGGATAGGTACGCAATTAGAAAGGGTACCTTATAGACCATCGTCGCAGTCGAGCCATCCTGATACCGCTGCCCATTCACATCGAGTCGTATCGAGAGTTTTTGCGAATCAGATACTTCGTCCGGCGTCACCAGCCAAGGACCGACCGGGCCGAAGGTGTCATGGGACTTGCCTTTGGTCCACTGTCCTTGATGATCAAATTGAAACGTCCTCTCCGATACGTCATTCACGATGCAGTATCCGGCAACGTGTTTCAGCGCCTCATCCTCCGATACGTATTTCGCCGGCGCGCCGATTACGACCCCGAGTTCCGCCTCCCAATCGGTCTTGTTTCCACCCGATGGAATCTCGATACCATCATTCGGTCCGATAACTGCGGAAATCGCCTTCATAAAGACGATGGGCTCCGGCGGAATCGTCATCCCTGCCTCGGCGGCGTGATCCGAATAGTTGAGGCCGATGCAGATGAACTTTCCTATGGGCCATACACATGGCCCTACGCGAGCGTTACCTGCCACGATCGGCAGAGAGTTCATCTCCAGAGTCGCGAGCCGAGCGATCTGATCGGGCAACAGGATGCGCCCACCGATATCGGGGACGTGCGCTGACAGGTCTCGGATACGTCCCTCTGCGTCGAGTATTCCGGGGCGTTCGAATCCGGGCTCGCCGAATCGTAGGAGTTTCATCAGGGAATCCCCTCTTCCTGATGAATTCGGAACGGCCTCACGACCCGTGTGACCGTACCCTTGGGGCTCGGGTTATCTGGGTCGACTCCAACGCTAAGGCTCAAGTGATATGCCAGCAACTGGGCCAGGGGCACCTCGAATGGAGTGCGGAGGCAGTCCGGCAGAAATGGTGCGACCGCGGGAACGAACCAGTCGCGCTCAGGCACCTGGGAGCGATCGTCGCCGATTACAATAAATCGGCCGAGCCCCTTTCCCCTGAGGTCCTCGATCAAATCGTGTTCATAAAGGCGCTTTTGAGGATCGGAGGAAAGGAAGCACAAAACCGGGGTATCTTCTCGAACGAACCCGATGGCGCCATGTCGAAAACCAAGAAATGTCTCCGGCATCGCCATGACTCGGCCGTCCGTAAGCTCAACAATTTTCAGTGCCACCTCTCTGGCCAGCGCCTGCATACAAGACGCGAGAATCACTATGCGGTCCTTGCAGCGGTTCGCGATCTCCGCCAAAAGATCATTGGACTCCGGCAGGGCTTGCTGGACACGACTGCGGATGTTCGGGAGGCAATTAGCGAGTTGCGTTTGGTGTTTCAGCGCAAGACCCGCGAGCACAAGATTGGAGAAGGAGGCAGTCATGGCAAGGCTGCGATCATTAGTCCGTGAATCCAGCACGATAACTTCAAGGCCACTCGCATGGGCCAACCGACCCTCAGGATTACAAACAATGGCGATGTGCCGGACAAGAGGGAAAAGCTTCTTGACCTTGGTGACGGCCGCAGTGCTCTCCGGACTGTCGCCGGATCGCGCCAGTGAAATGAGAAGTCCGCCCCGTCGCAAAGACGGCAGGGTAGACTCGATCTCTGCACGAGACTGAATCAATAGATCGGTAGTCGGAATCGCGCTCGCCTCTGGCCATGCTTCGGCGATGGAAGAAGCAGCGTAGGCGGATGTTCCGGCGCCGCAAAAAATCACCGGCAAGCCTGTGACATCCTGACTTACGTGCTGGGATCGCACCCGGTCGAGAGTAGTCGGCCACAGGTCCGGTTGCTGCGCGATCTCGAAAGCCAACAAACTGTTCGTCGGATAACTGAAGGATGATGCGGGCACAGTAACGCTCCTCGATTGGGTGCTCCGAACTCGCACCGCCGGGCGGGCTGTCGGAAAATCAGGATAGCGTGGATCAGGATAACATGCAAGCGTTTTCTGCAAGGGCTTGCATAACTGCGCGTTCCGCAAAGTGCTGCATTCCTGAGAGGTTTCAGTTCTGCACAATAGACGGAGCGCAGAATGTTGGTTTGGTCCGCAACGTGAGCTTGGATTCCTTAGCCGTCGACTTCCGAATCACCAGTTCTGTCTCGACGACATATTCTGCGCCTCTTTGCCTCTTCAACTTCAGCAGCTTCTCCAGCGCTGCAAATGCCGTCTTCCCGAGTGCTTCACGAGGAACCCGGATGGTAGTCAATGCCGGCCGGATCAAAAATGAGAAAGGGAGATCGTCAACGCCCACGATCGAGATATCGTTGGGGACGTCGGCCCCTGCTTCTTCCAAAGCGATAATCGCTCCCATTGCAATCAGGTCGCTGCCGCAGAAAATTACTGTCGGGATATCCTTTGCCGAGAGAATTACCCGTACCGCAGAGGCTCCCGCGTCGAAATGATAGTTGCTGTGGGTGACCGGATCAGGATCAAGGTCCCTGTGCCGTAAACCTTTCACAAGGACTTGCTTGATTGCGCAGGCCGTACGGTTCATCTCAGGCCCTGCGATCACCGCCGCCCGGCGATGCCCAAGGGACGCTACGTGTTCGATCGCCTGAACCAAGCCCCCCTTGTAATCGATGATGATGGTGCTTACGAGTCGATCCACAGGTACCGGGTTCAATGTGACAACCGCTATGCCTTTATTGGTTAGAGTCGAGATAACGGTGTCTGGAAGAGAGGAGGTTAAGACTGCTACTCCGCGCACGGAATTTTCAATAAGTTTCTGAACAACAGCTTCAGCCCGTTTCTCATCGTACTCAGTATTGAGGAGCAGAACGTCGAAGCCTCTCTCCCAAGCGGCAGCTTGAAAACCGCGGATGATCTCGGAAAAGAAAGGGTTCGCAATCTCAGAAATCACCAAACCAAAAAGATCGCTCTTCCCTATAGCTAGCCGACGAGCATGAACGTTGCGATGGTAATTTAGCTTCTCCACCGCATCCATCACTCTCTTGACAGTGGGGGCCGAGATGCTAGGATGCTTGCTCAAAACGCGAGATACAGTCGCCGGAGAAACTCTCGCAAGCTTCGCGACCTCTTCCATCGTATAACCCATAGGTTTGAACTCTCGGAGAAGTAGCTCTGATCACCTACAACCGGAACTCAGAACGGGTCGCGACAAGCGCTGCATGAGTCGCGTGCCGAACGGCTATCTTCGTCTAAACGGGAATGACTACCGACTTTATCAACTTTGTCATTCACCGAGTCAGCCTCTGGGGCACGTCTCCCTCGAATGCCCGAATCGTCGGAGAAAAAATGGAACAAGAGATGGTAACGCCATCAGTTAGTTATCAGCTTTGTACGCTCTGGCACGAGTAAGGCCGACGTGCGCAATGCAAGACGGCCTGGTTGAGGTGACATGATCAACGGCATTCAAGCGAAAGTAACGATTCACAGTGAAAAAAACGAAAAACCTGTTAAAAATTAGCAGCTTGAATAAAGTTAGTCAAGCGCTTGCACAAAGGAAACAAGCGCCTTCCCCCAAGACACTTGGTTTCACCCGACGGAAACTGAAGCCGCTGGCCAACTGAATCCTACCGAATTTCGTGTCCTGATTTGCTGACGCGCATGTCAACTCGCTTTCATAGTACACGCCTACCCATGCATCCGGGGAGGAAGATCGGGACGAAGATCATCGATACTCGAATCGCCGGGAGATTCGCCATGGCTTTTAGCACCTGTCGAGATGACCGATCAGTTTTCGTCCGCATAACTCTCGTATATAGAGCTAAGCAAATCAACCCGAGCTTTCTCCCTCGCGATCACGCCGATTGCCGTCCAGTGCAGCGGTTTTCAACCTGAAAACTTAGGGGGACAGCGACAATTCCATTTGCTTCGGTGGCAGGTGATGTGGCGCATATCTGCGGAGGAAGGACTTGCCACTCCCTGTCATCCCAAGAATCAGCGTGTGGGCAACCTCGCCGTTATGCAGGTTCAGAAAATAAGGCGTGCTGTTGTCGGTTTCGAGGACAGCCAGGTACTCCGTGCCGAGATGCGCGTTCGTCTTTTCGCCCGGAAGGATCGTAAAGAGGAACGATAGGTCGGCGTAGTTCGTGTTCAGGAGATACAGCTTGCGGAGGTTGAGGGCATAGTTGCCCGGCACGGTGGCGAAGTAAGCGTTGAGTTGGTTGTAGGTCTCGGAAAACAGGCTGCCGTCGGCGTTGGTGAAGATGCCAGCGAACTCGGCCCCGAGTTGCTCCAACTCGGCTTTTGAGCGGCCGTAGAGGACAATCGTCAGCGAGAAATCGCCGAGCGATTGCCCGTCGCCCAAGGCGCGGAGGCAGTCGCCAAGGTTTTCGATGTCGGCCTGCTTCGACTCGTCCACTAGCACATCGCGCGGGTTCGTCTTCGTGGCGTCGTTGCCCATCTGAGAGACAAACCCGGTTTTCGACATGTTGAAGTGGCGGCGGCGCTTGTTGACTTCCTTGCGGGCCTTGTCCGCCGCGAGCGGCGTCCATTCCGTAATGACTCGGAAGTTGGCCGGGATTTTTAGCAGCGCGTCGAGCGCCAGGGGCCGCGTTTCGGTGATCGCCTCTTTCATCGTCAGCACCCGGACGATATGATCGCCGACGCGCAGATGGTCCCGCTCGGCTTCGATATTGGAGTTCACGACCTGATAGTCGAGGAACTGCGTGGACTGCGGCTTGCCCGCAACGCACCAGTCGTCGAAATTAAGCAACCGGCGAAAAAACGCAAATTGTCCCTGTCTGTTCAAGACCTCGATTTGCATGAAGTCCGCGAGCTGCCGAGCGAATGCCTGCACGCGCTGGTCAAGGCAGGCAACATCACGCTCGATCTGGCTGCGCAGCAGAGTTTTCATGTTGTCGTTCGTGAACTGCGCTTTCAGTTCGCCGATGGCCCCGGCGGGATCGCGAAAGAGTTGGCCGAGCGCCGCGCCCACGCCGGTCTTCGATCGCGCTCCTTCGAGCAGGATGCAGTAGAAAATCTCCACCTGATAAAGATGGTCGCGCTTTGCCTCAAAGAACTGTCGCCGTTGCTCGATGGCTGCTTCCACAATCGGGTCGTCGTATTTGGCGAAGGGTATGTCGGGCCGGTTCGATTTGAAGAGATATTGGTAAACATGGAAACCTGGGCCGAAGGCTTTCAGCGTCGCCTCCAACCGCTTCACGGCATATTCCTGCTCCGAGCGGTCCAGACTTTCGTAGTCCACGCCGGGAACACTGAGAATCATGCCGACATCCCCGCTCTTGGTCAGAAAGGCCGTCTCGCTCCAGAAGCCATAGAGGTTAATGTGGTCGTTGAGACACGCACTCTCCCTCCAGGGCTTGATGACCTTAGCGACTCGCAGCATCACAGCACCTCCACGCGTGGAACCTGCTGTTTCGCTGCGTCATAACGCACGTTGTAGCGTTCGGCCCTGGCCAGGATGCGGAGGAACGCCGGATCGCTGTTCGTGACCCAATGCCCGAAGCCGAAACCGCCAACGAAGACGGCAATACCCGCCAGGATGGAATTGAAGAGATTGAAGGCCCCCACGGCGCCGACGCAGACGAATTAGAACAGCGTGCGTTCCACTCCCAGATAGGTAAGAGGCTTGTGCAGGCTCTTGAAGACCCGATTTGTGCGATGCTTCTGTGTTTTGTCTGCCATAAATCTCTCGCCCAAAGTGTGTTGAGTGATCGTGGTCGAAGGTAGATGGAAAGGTCGTTAAACGCCCCAGAGCCAACTCAGGACATTGACGGCGAGAACGGCAATGCCCGTTCCGGCGGCAACGCCGGCGAGCGCCTTCTTTGCGCCGGGTTCGCCGTGGGCGAAGCCGTAGCCGCCGATCACGATGGCAACCAGACTGGCAACCTTCGCAATGGTGCCGGTGAAAAGGCTTTGGATAGCGGTAAAGCCGGTGTCGAACGGTGAGTTCTGTGCCAGCGCGGCCACAGGCAGGAGAAAGAGAAGGGTGAGAACAGCGGTAGTTGGACGCGCCCACTTCGACCGAAGAAGGGGCTGGGCTGGGCGAATGAGATGAACTTGGAACCAACGTGATAACATCTGCGCCTCCGGGAGCAGCTAAAATCTGCTGCGTGTGGCGCAAAACTAACCCCACTCAATTTAGCTGTCCAATGAAAGTTCGGGAACGTGTTATTCCCTGAGGGACTAATAGCCGTTTGTGCTTATGGTTTAGCGGACAAGCCCATAGTCGAGGTAGAAAGAAGAAATTTCTATCTGTTTAGTAACGGGATACATAGGCAATGTAGTTTCGTTAGCTCTTCGCTCGTCCACAACCCTTCTAAAGGCTTCGCTGAAATGCTCTGACTGGTATCGGAATCTGCGGAACAAGGCCGAGAAAAGATGGGCTGCCACTGCTGCATCAAGATCTTTTGGCATTCATGTTGAATTGTTGTCGTTTCCTCAAGTCTCGCTATTTCAACAAACTAAACCTCCACGAATCCCTCCGGCCAGAAAAAGTCGAAGAAATTTGTCAGTTGCGGAAAGTTATAAGTCGCGGAAGGAATAACACGTTCCCGAAAATTCATTAGACACGGCGGCAGAAATGAAGCAGGTTGGGAAAGATTGTCGGTTCCGCATGGACTCGACCTGCCGAAAACGGTATTGGTCGGTTCCGAACCGGTTGTGTCTCCGGCTCGTAGTTCGAGGTTGCGATATGTTTGAGTCTGATCGAAAGCCGTTTTTCCCCTCTACCACTTGCCATCCCATTCGCACGGAGGAACCGTCCGTTGCCTGAAGGCCGACGGCAGGAAGTGAAACAACGATGTTTCATAGAGAAGAATCCAGCCCGATGGTGTTAAATGGAGTGATCGGTAGGCGGCTCCTGAATGTCAGGGAGGCCGCCCAATACTTGGGGATCGAAGTAGACACCCTCTACAAGAAAGCCAGGTTGCGGGAGGTTCCCTGCGTCAAGGTTGGTCGAGCGTTGCGGTTCGATATTGAAGCGCTAGGGCGTTTCATCGGGCAGCACACAATCGAAACCATTGACTGAAAGGAGAAGCATTGAGTGTCCATTCACAGGAAGTGCGAAGGAGTATTTGAAGTCCGCTGGAGGGAAGGAGGACGGAACAAAAGCCTGCGGGTCCACGGTGCGCATGAACTGGCACGGAAAATCGAACGAAAGAAGATGTCGGTTCGCGATGAAAACCGGCATCTCGATGTCAAGCGGGAGGTCAACTTTCGGATGGCGGCGCTGATTGATCGGTACTGGACGCATTACGGCATGAGAAAGCGTTCGGCGAGCCGGGAGAAGAGCGTGTTGGATGGCATCCGACTGGAACTAGGCCGTCTGTTCGTTCGGGAGATCGACGGCAACGCTGTCGGGCGCTGGTATGAAAACCTGACGGCGATTCACGAGCTGTCACCGGGCACAGCCGTACGGCACTTCAATGTCATGCACCACATGATGGAGAAGGCATCGACGATCTGGTCCAAAGAAACCGGCATTGACCGAAATCCTTCGGATCAGGTGGAGGTGATGCGGCCGGACGACCAGAGGGACCGTTATTTGTCGGAAGACGAGCTTCGCAGGCTCAAACGGGCGCTTGACGAAAAGACGTACCAGAAGGGGACAAACGCGATCAACAAGACGTTTTACCGTTTAAGGCTGATTGTTCTCATCGCCGTCACGACTGGAATGCGGGCGGCGGAGATCTTCGGCCTCAGATGGTTGGACGTGATGTATGGCGAGGGGCTACTGGCGGTACGGGCAAAGCTGAAGGGCGGGAAGATGCGCTACGTCCCGATGCTTCCCGAACTGGCCAGTGAGTTGCGGCGGTATCCCGCCGTGATTGCTGAGGATCGGATTTTTCCGTCGAAACCTGGGGCGACAAGCGGACGGCAGCGCGTGGAAGGAAGTTTTGAGGACCTGCTTGAAAGGGCCGATATCAAAGACTTCCGCTTTCATGACCTGCGTCACACGTTTGCATCCTGGTACATGATGAACGGCGGCGATCTTTACGAGCTTGCGAAAATCCTCGGCCACTCGAACATCAAGATGACTGAACGCTATGCGAAGCTAGCGCGCCAGCACATCGCCAGGACCGGCAGCACGGCAAGGGAAATGTGGAAACTGCTGGAACAACCGAAACTGTTGGAGCAAGAGACCTGCGACACGGCGAACATCCTGTCCGATGTTCGCGTATAGTTCGCGCGACTGAAAACCTCATCTTCTTGGCTGCCGCTAAGTTCTTTAGAATGATGGTGGCCAGGGACGGAGTTGAACCGCCGACGCCAGCCTTTTCAGGGCTGCGCTCTACCACCTGAGCTACCTGGCCACTTCCTACGCACGTTTTGCACCGCGCAGTCCGCAAAACGACTGACGGCCGTTTTCGCCGTGCACTGGGCGCTCTTACTGGGCGGGATGCCGCGAAGCAAAACAGCCGATGCGCTGGGAACCGTGCGGAACCTCTTGAATTATAGCAACCCTGTGACATTCCTCAAAATTGTTACCGACGATTTTCGCCGCCCCTTTTCTTGCTCACATTCTTTTCGCACATTCCTTATTCAAGCCCATTCTCACGACCAGAGATGGCCGCTGGGCACGCCGTTCATGACGGTCATCGCGCAACGATTGGCGCCAAACCAGTAGGGGATCTCGCGATAGTCGCTCACGTTAAACACAGCCAGGTCGGCGTCTTTGCCCGCTTCCACACTGCCTTTGCAGCCAGCTAAGCGAAGCGCCCAGGCTCCGTTGATGGTTGCCGCTGCGATCGCCTCCGCCGGTGACATCTTCATGTGCGTGCAGGCCAGCGACATTGCCATTGGCATGCTGAAAGTTGGGGAAGAACCGGGATTGTAGTCCGTGGCCAACGCGACCGCTACACCGGAATCAATGAACTGGCGCGCGTTCGGATATCTCGCTAATCCGAGGAAGTAGTTTGCTCCCGGGACGAAAGTTGCGACCGTGTCACTCTGGGCGAGAGTGGGCAGGTCGGCATCGTTCACGTGATCCATGTGGTCGAGAGATGCTGGATGATAGCGAAGCAACGGATCAAGCCGCGTTTCGCTGAGTTGCCCCAGATGGGCGCGGACGGCGAGGCCGTGTTTTTCCGCCGCCTGGAAAATCCGCGCGGTCTCGTCGGCGCTGAAGGCTCCACGCTCCGAGAACACGTCCACGAACTGGGCAAGCTTGCGCTGGGCGACGGCTGGCACCATTTCGTTGCAGACGAGGTCGACATATTCTTGGGAACGTCCGCGATACTCGGGCGGGACCACGTGCGCGCCCAGCAGAGTTGGAACCACCGTGCCCGGCCACTCGCGCGCGGCGGCGCGGATGGCTTCGAGCGACTTCAGTTCCGATTCGAGGCTGAGGCCATAGCCCGACTTGGCCTCGACAGTCGTGGTTCCGTGGCGAGCCATGTCGGTGAGCACGGCGCGAACCTTTTGCGTCAGCGCAGTCTTGCTTGCCTTCCGCACGCCGTCGATGCTGGAGCGAATCCCTCCGCCCGCTTCGGCGATCTCTTCGTAGTTCGCGCCAGAAATTCGCTTCTCAAAATCCACCAGCCGCGGATGCGTGAATACCGGATGAGTATGGGAATCGACGAAGCCGGGGAAGACGACGCGCCCGCCGCAATCGATCTCGCTGATCTTCTTTCGATTCTTCTTCAGCCAGAGATCGCGCAGAGCGTCTTTCGTCTCGCCGACCGAAACGATCTTCCCGCCCAGACACAGCACGGCAGCGTCTTGAATGATGCCAAGGTCGGAAAGGGAAGCGCCGCGCCGCGCACCGTCTGCAGCCGAGCGCAGCGTGAGAAGCTGGCCAATGTTGGTAAGCAGAAGAGTTGGGCTGTCCATGGCCTTTACCGCCCTGCATCCTTCGCACGGGCGGAAGGTTTCCCGCGGTCAATTTCGCCGCTGGCGTGGGATCGAATCTTCTTCACAAGTTGAGCCAATTCTTCTGTTAGCGGGCAATACAGGAGCTTGATCTGACGCGTGAGCTTCTCTCGCATCTTCTCAGAAAGCAGCCGGTAGAATTCCTCATCGGTAAGTACCAAGAAGCGTTGGTCGGCGTCAACGCTGGCAAGGAAATAGAGCTCTTCGTAAGCGCCAGAGATCTTGCCAGACGGATTCTTGCCGCCGCTGGTGACTCCGGATGAACTCTTGATCCCGCAGACAATCCGCTTGTCAGCCGACACAGCATCGAATTCGTGAACTCCAGAGCAGCCCGTGAGAGGGAGAAACACACTGGTGAATTTCTGTCGATACTGTCCCGAAAGCCAATCGCGCACGAAAGGCTCGACCCGCGTTTTCAACAAATGAGTATTGGCCATGGCAGCGCTATCCCATCGGAATGCGAACGCCCGTCTTCTTCGCAAACTCCTTCGCCTCGTCGTATCCCGCATCGGCATGGCGAATGATGCCCATGCCCGGATCGGTGGTCAGAACGCGTTCGATGCGCTTCGCCATCGCGTCGGTGCCGTCGGCCACCGTGACCTGCCCGGCATGCAGCGCGTAGCCGATGCCCACGCCGCCGCCGTTGTGGATCGAAACCCACGACGCTCCCGCGGCCGTATTCAACAGCGCATTGAGCAGCGGCCAGTCGGCTACGGCGTCCGAACCATCTTTCATGCTTTCGGTTTCGCGGAACGGAGAAGCGACCGAGCCGCAATCGAGGTGATCGCGCCCAATCACGATCGGAGCCTTGATCGTGCCTTTTTTCACCAACTCGTTGATGGCGAGGCCAAACCGCGCTCGCTCACCATATCCCAGCCAGCAGATGCGCGCTGGGAGTCCCTGAAACTTGATGCGCTTGCGGGCGAGTTCAATCCAGCGTCGCAGGCTGCGATTCTCGGGAAATAATTCCAAAACCAGAGCGTCGGTCACGGCGATGTCCGAAGGCTCGCCCGAAAGCGCCGCCCAGCGGAACGGACCTCGGCCTTCGCAAAACAACGGACGAATGTAGGCGGGAACAAATCCCGGGAAGTCGTATGCGTTCTTCACGCCGCGCTGGAACGCGAAGGTACGAATGTTGTTGCCGTAGTCGAAGGTGACCGCGCCCATCTTCTGCAAGCGCAGCATGCCTTCGACGTGCTTCGCCATGGCGTCGAGCGACCGCTCCTGATACGCCTTGGGATCGCGTTGGCGCAGCTCGATCGCCGCTTCAAGCGTCATGCCGTTCGGCACGTATCCGTTCAGCGGATCGTGCGCCGAGGTCTGATCGGTGAGAATGTCGGGCACCACGCCGCGTTCGGCGAGTTCGGGAATGATGTCGGCGCAGTTGCCGACCAGACCGACCGAAACGTTTTCTTTCTTGCGGACAGCATTTTTCAGAATGCGCAATGCTTCGTCGAGCGTGGTCACGAGAAAATCGCAGTAGCCAGTCTTGAGGCGTTTCTTGATACGCTCAGGATCGACGTCAATGCCAAGAAACGCCGCGCCGGTCATGGTGGCCGCGAGCGGCTGCGCTCCGCCCATGCCGCCCATGCCGCCCGAGACGATCAGCTTCCCGCCCAGATCGCCGGAAAAATGATCGCCGCCAAAATGCTTTTCGCCCGCCGCGTTGAACGTTTCGTAGGTGCCCTGCACGATGCCCTGCGAACCGATGTAAATCCACGACCCCGCCGTCATCTGGCCGAACATCATCAGGCCGGCGCGCTCGAGTTCGTTGAACTTCTCCCAGTTGGAAAAATGGCCGACGAGATTCGCGTTCGCGATGAGCACGCGCGGCGCGTGCTCGTGAGTCTGGAACACTCCTACTGGCTTGCCTGACTGCACGAGCAGCGTCTCGTCGTTCTCCAGATTCTTCAGCGAGCGGACGATGGCGTGATAGCAATCCCAATTGCGCGCGGCCTTGCCTGTGCCGCCGTAGACGACTAGGTCCTGAGGGCGCTCGCCAACTTCCTCGTCGAGATTGTTCATGAGCATGCGCATGGCGGCTTCCTGCTGCCATCCTTTGCAGGAAAGCGTAGTGCCACGGGGGGCGCGAATGCGGGTGTAGGTAGATGTCGGAGTTTCAGTGTCTACAGGCATGAGCCTATGGTAGTGCGGATAAGGCGGAATCATCAATGAGGGTTTTCAGTTCTCCTTTTCCCGATCTGACACCCGTTCTCCGACGGTGCCCCACTCAAGCCCGGTTTTGGCTTGAGTGGGGACTTTCGTCGGGCGTAGTCTGGCCTCATGCCTTGGGGATTGAAACGATTTCAGGAATCCGGGCACAGCCACTTCGTCACATTCTCCTGTTATCATCGGCGGCCGTTGCTTACGTCCGACCCCACCAAGCGAATTTTCGAGCTCGCGCTGGAGCGTGTGCGGCACAGTTTCGGACTCCGTGTTTACGGCTATGTGGTCATGCCCGAGCATGTTCACTGGCTGGTCAGCGAGCCCGAGCGCGGTGTGCTCGCCGATGCTCTCAAGTCGCTGAAGCAAGGCGTGTCACGCCGCCTGGTCGCGGGTGCCCCATTCAAGCCCGGTGTTGGCTTGAGTGGGGACTTTCCCCAGCATTTCCGGCAAAAGCGTTATTACGATTTCAACGTCCGGAACTATCGCCAGTTTGTCGAGAAACTCCGTTACATCCACCGGAATCCAGTGAAGCGTGGATTATGTGAACGTCCCGAAGATTGGGAGTGGAGCAGCTTTCGTCAATACGCAACAGGGCGCGAAGGACGAGTGGAGATTGAGTGCGAGTGGACGGCAAGAAGGCGTGAGCGTTCGGGACACTCTGTCCAGCTGTCGAACTGCCCCACTCAAGCCAAGAGAGGGCTTGAATGGGGCACCCGCCTGGATTGCGACGTTTTGCCTGTTGCACGGACATCGCTTGCTGCACCGGGACCGGGATTTCTATGCGTTTGAGAAGGTGCTGGGGTTGGAGGTGGTGAAGGGGTAGAAGCGCGAAACGACGGTCATCCAGAAATTCCCATTTTGGGATAGCTACTTTCGTGGGATTGCATGGATTCAGGTCGCGAAGAATAGTGGACTTAGATAGGTTGCGTCTGGAGGACGTTGCCAGTGGGTACTGGACGCTGCCTTTCAAGCAGTCGAGTGGCCAAGTCAGCCATTACGGTTCGAGTCCGTCGTCCTCCGCACGGGCTTCTCGACTTAGAGCTGGTCTGCTATAATAAATATGCTTGAAAGGTAGCGTCCGACTGGCAATTTTGCCGAGCCCCGCCTGACTAGCGGGGCTTTTGATTTTTACGGTCGGGGGCCCACTGCGGATATGGTTGCGATTGCGCGCGAGGGCGGGAGCGGGAGTAGACGATCGTGAAAGCCCACGTCTCAAAAACCGCGAGGCGTGGGGCACCCGGCTATAATAAATGAGTTGAAAGGTAGCGTACCGACTGGCAATTTTGCCGAGCCCCGCCTGACCAGCGGGGCTTTTGATTTTTCGAGGATGGGAGGTCGACTGTGGATCTGGTTGCGGTTGCGCGGGCGGCATAGAGGGCGTCAGGTTACGTCTAGCAGGTTCATTTTAGTAGCCCGTGCGCATGAAGAAATTGGATGAGTTTAGTAACCGCACTGGCGAGGACCGCGATAAAAAGCACGTACCTAAGCCTTCGTCCGATCAGGCCCTTCTCGGGTGCGTTTACTGTTCCCATGTCAAAATCATAACCCTGATCTATTTGTGTGTCAGGTGCATAATCATCCAAAAGAGGGCTTGAGTGGGCCACCCGGCGCGGACAGGAGTGTCCGCGCTACACGAGCCTTTACTCCCACTCAATCGTTCCTGGGGGCTTCGACGTGATGTCATACACCACGCGGTTCACGCCGCGGACTTCGTTTACTATTCGATTCGAAATCGTCTTTAGTACTTCGTAGGGCAGCGGAACCCAATCGGCGGTCATGCCGTCTTCTGAGTGCACGGCACGGACGGCGCAAGTGTAGGCGTAAGTCCTCTGATCGCCCATTACTCCTACCGACATCACCGGCAGGAGCACGGCGAATGACTGCCAGATTTTGTGGTAGAGACCGGCCTTCTTGATCTCGCCTACTACGATGTCGTCGCACTCGCGCAGCAGATCGGCGCGTTCTTTGGTTACTTCACCCAAGATGCGCACGGCCAGGCCTGGCCCGGGGAAAGGCTGCCGCTGCAGAATGTCTTCGGGCATGCCGAGATCGCGGCCGATCCGGCGCACCTCATCTTTGAACAGGTCTTTGAGCGGCTCGATGAGTTTGAGCTTCATCTTCGCGGGCAGTCCGCCTACGTTGTGATGCGACTTGATGACCTGAGACGGTCCGCGCACCGAGCGCGATTCGATGACGTCGGGATAGAGGGTGCCTTGCACCAGCCACTTGACGTTGCCTTCCTTCTTTTTAATGCGGCGTGCTTCCTGCTCGAAGACGGCAATAAACTCTTTGCCGATGATTTTTCGCTTCTTCTCCGGATCGCTCACTCCCGCCAGCTTCTTCATAAAGCGCTCGGTGGCATCGACCGCAACCACGTGCAGACCGAGATGGTCGCGCAGATTCTTCTGCACTTTCTCAAACTCATTTTTGCGCAGTACGCCGTTGTTGACAAAGACGCAGGTCAGGCGCGATTTGCCGGACCCATCCCGCATCGCGCGATCTACCAGCACGGCCGCCACGGAAGAATCGACCCCGCCGGAAAGGGCACAGATGGCGCGTCCCTTGCCGACCTGCTGTTTCACCTGCGCCACGGTTGCGTCGATAAAATGCTGCGGGGTCCAGGATGGCTTCGCTCCACAAATGTTGATCGCGAAGTTGCGCAGGATGTCCTTGCCTAGCGGCGTGTGGTGTACCTCGGGATGAAACTGCACGGCCCACATTTTGCGATCGGGGTTTTCGATGGCGGCAACAGCGCTCGGAGTTTTCGCCGTCAGCCGGAAGCCGGGAGGCAATTCTTCGGCCGAGTCGCCATGCGACATCCAGACCGCGAGCAGCTTAGGTAGGCCCTGAAAAAGTTGCGAGTCGGATTCCTGGATCTCCACCTTGGCGTGGCCATACTCGCGTTTCGCGGCGGGGCGCACTTTGCCGCCGAGAGCATAGACCATGAACTGCAATCCGTAGCAGATGCCAAGCACGGGGAGGCCCAGATCGAAGACTTTCTTGTCGGCATGGGGCGCGCCTTTGTCGTATACGGACGACGGGCCGCCCGAGAGAATAATGCCCACTGGAGAATAGCTGCGAATTTCTTCCAGGCTGGCGTTGAACGGCAGCACCACCGAGAAAATCTTCTGTTCGCGGATGCGGCGGGCGATCAGTTGTGAATACTGCGCGCCGAAGTCTAGGACAACGATGGATTGGGTTTCCACGGATGAGTTTCTCAGATTGGCGCCCCGGTTGCAACAAACCAAGAACGATTACCACGGGGTACACAGAGGAACACGGGGGAAACCGAAGTCCTCTGTGCCTTCCGGTGTTTATCGCATGTGTCCCTCGTGGTTATCGCACTAGCGCACCACGATACTCACCAGTTTCTTCGGCACCACAATGACTTTTACCACTTGCTTGCCGGCAATCCACGTTCGCACCTTATCGTTGGCAAGCGCCGCTTGTTCGAGCTGATCATCGGTCACGTCGGCCGGTACCACTACCTGCCCGCGGAGCTTTCCATTAATCTGCACGGGAATCGCAAGCTCGTCGTAGGCCGCCAGCGCCGCATCGTACTTCGGCCACGGAGCTTTCAGCAAACTACCCGTCCCTCCAACCATCTCCCACAACTCGTGCGCGAGATACGGAGCCATGGGAGCAAGTAGAAGTGCCAGATTGTGAAGAGTCCCATGCAAAACATTCTTTGATATGACCGACTTCGACTCCGCGTCGCTGCCTCGCGGTGTTGTTTGCGCGAATAGCGAGCCCATTTGGAAGAGGTAAAGTCTGTTGACGAGTTCCATCAAAGCGGCGATGGAGGTGTTGAAATGCCACCGGCCCGTAAAGTCGTCGGTAATCTTCCTAATCGTCTGGTGCAGCGCTCGCTGTATTTCGCGGTCAGGTGGATACATGGTGGATGGGTCAGAGAGTATTTCGCGGTCAGATGTGGCAGCGGTTGCCTGCCTTGTCATTATCCAGTCCCACTCATGTTCAGGCATTGGTGTGGCATGGATTTTGTAGAACCGATACACCCTCCCCAGGAACCGCTGAATGCCTTCAATCCCTGAGTCCTGCCAGTCCAGGTCGCGATCCGGAGGCGCCGCGAACAGGCTGTACAACCGCGCTGCATCGGCTCCGTAGCGCGCCACCATCTCATCCGGCGACACTACGTTTCCCAGATTCTTCGACATTTTGGCGCCGTCTTTGATTACCATGCCCTGCGTGAACAACCGCGCCACCGGCTCGTCGTTTTTCACCAGGCCCATGTCGCGCATGAACTTGGTCCAGAAGCGCGAATAGATAAGGTGGAGAATGGCATGTTCGACGCCGCCAATGTACTGGTCAATGCCATTCTTCCCGAACCAGTACGCGATCTTTTCGCTGTCAAACGGCGCCTTGTCATTGTGCGCGTCGGCGTAGCGATAGAAGTACCACGACGAATCGACGAACGTATCCATGGTGTCGGTCTCGCGCCGCGCCGGGCCGCCACATTTCGGACAGGTGGTATTTAAGAACTCCGGCGCGGCCGCTAAAGGCGATCCGCCCGCCAGCGTGATGGGTACGTTGTGCGGCAAAATCACGGGCAAGTCTTCTTCCGCGACGGGTAGCACGCCGTCTTTCTCGCAGTACACCATCGGGATCGGCGTGCCCCAATAGCGCTGCCGCGAAATGCCCCAATCTTTGATTCGGAAGGTGACGGTCGCCTTGCCAAAGCCTTTTTCTTCGGCGCGCGCCGACATCTTTTTGATCGCATCCTCGCAGTTCAGGCCGCTAAACTCGCCCGAGTTGACCACGATCCCGTCCATGGTCGTAAAGGGCAGCGGCGGCTCCACCATGGTTTCTTCCGGATCGGTCGATTGCGGCAGAATCACCAGCCGGATGTCCAGCTTGTACTTCCTGGCGAATTCATAATCGCGTTCATCGTGCGCCGGAACGCTCATGATGGCGCCGGTGCCGTAGTCCATCAGAATGTAGTTCGCCACCCACACCGGCACGGCTTCTCCGTTGTACGGATTCTTGGCATAACGGCCGGTGAACACGCCGTGCTTCTCGATGGCGCCAACGTCGCCCGTTTCTTTGGCTTTGCGCTGTTCGGCGATCAGTTGGTCGACCTGGCTCCGCAAGTCGGGGTTGCGGGCGGCGATATCCGCCACAATCGGGTGCTCCGGCGCCAACTGCACCGAGGTCGCGCCATAAATCGTATCCACGCGCGTGGTGAACACGGTGATCGTCGAACCCGCGGGGCCGACGGTTCCGCCCAGATCGAAATCCACCAGCGTGCCTGCGCTGCGCCCGATCCAGTTCTGCTGCATGATGCGGACTTTTTCCGGCCAGCCCTGCAACTTTTCGAGATCGCGCAGCAACTCGTCGGCGTACTTGGTGATGCGCAGAAACCACTGCTCCAGTTCGCGCTGCTCGACCGGAGTGTCCTCATGCCGCCAGCACATCCCATTGACAACCTGCTCGTTGGCCAGCACCGTGCAGCACTGCGGACACCAGTTCACTTTGCTCTTCTTGCGATAAGCGAGTCCGGACTCATAAAGCTTCAGGAAGAACCACTGATTCCAGCGGTAGTAGTCGGGCAGACAGGTCGTAACCTCGCACGACCAGTCATACGCGAACCCAAGGCGCTTCATCTGGGCCTTCATGGCCGCAATATTGGCCAGCGTCCACTCGCGAGGCGGAGTGTTGTTCTTGATCGCGGCATTCTCCGCGGGCAATCCGAAAGAATCCCAGCCCATGGGATGGAGCACGTTGTAGCCGTTCATCCACATGTAGCGAGCCAGGGCATCGCCGATGGAGTAATTGCGCACGTGTCCCATGTGCAGCGCGCCGGAAGGGTAGGGAAGCATCTCCAAAACGTAAAACTTCGGTTTGGTGGAGTGCGGCTCGGCGGCATAGAGCAACGGATCGCTTTGCCAGCGCCCGGTCCATTTCTGTTCAATGCGCTGCGCGTCATAGCGCTCTTCGTTACTATTACGCTCGAGGCGCGCGGTGGGGATCGGTTTGTCTTCCTGTGGCATAGATCAGGGTAGTTCGGTAATGAGTAATCCACGATTCTACAACGCCCGGCTGAGATGTGTGGTGCGGACACAGCGACTGGGGACTGTCCTAAGTTCAGTTTTTCACCACGGAGTCACGGAGTCACGGAGAAAACCTTGCGGCTCTCAGCTTTCAGCTATCAGCTATCAGTCAAATCGCGATCCAACTGATGCTGAGAGCTGAGAGCTGACAGCTGAGAGCTTCACTACCACCGGCTGGGGAAGTTACTGGATTGCGGCGTGGTGGTGTAAATGTATACACTGGACGCGAAGATGCCGCCCCCCGAGGCGTTTTCGAAAACCCAACGGTAGATTGAGGTTAAGGGATGCCCGGGCATCGCAAGTCCGCGATCGCGGCGGCGGCAGTTCTGATCGTTGCACACCTGGTTCTCCTCATATTCAGGTACCGCACCCACTTTGCCTCTCTGTGGGTTGACTGGGTCGGATCGGCGGCTGTCTTCCTGGCAGTCATCGCGTGTTGGTCCGCCTCCCGTCGATCCGGTCCCTTTGGCAAGCGGGTTTGGCGTCTGGTTTCCTTTTCTCTCGCTCTCGCTTTTCTAGAACAGGTCGGCTACACCTACTACTTCGACTATCTGCACACTCCCCCCGGCAGGCTCTGGCCCAGCGACTTTCTGCTTTTTTTCTGGCCTGTTCCCGCGATGATGACGCTGTTTCTGAGTCCACGAGACCCGGACAGTGGATTCCGGTGGTTGCGGCTGTGCGATTTTGTACAAGTTTGCACTCTCGCGCTTGCCCTGGAGCTTTCTCACCTCTATGTGCCCTCGCGGTGGCAAACCTCGGCACGCGCCATGGAATTCCGCGCTTTCTACGTTGGCCTCGCCTTCTTCGGGCTTTTGGCTCTGAGTTTTCTGGTTCGAGGGCTTCTTACTTCGTATCGCACGTCACGCGCCTTCTTTTTTCGTTTAGCAGGGTTCTTGTTCGCCTTCGCGATTGTTTCCAATCTAACTCTATTCCTCTTTGCAAAAGGGAGCTATCCGCCAGGGGCTTGGCCGGGCCTGATGTGGACTGTCACGTACTGCATTCTGGCCGTGATGGCCGCGACTTGGGACGGCTCCGAGGAGAGTCCGCAGGAGACGACCGACTCCTTCGCACCGGGCATGCAACTGCTGGCGCAGTTCTCTCCCTTGCTCATCCCCGCAATCGTCTTTCCCCTGGTTTTACAGATTGCGCAGGAACAGTTTCTCTGGTCGGTGTTCCTGGTGATGGTCTCCTTCGCCGCTGCCGGCGGCCGCTTGTTTGTGGTGCACAGGCAGTTGCTCTACAGTTCACAGGAGTTGCATAAGAATCTGTCGCTTCTGCAAGGGATTACCGAGGGAACCACGGACGCTGTCTTCGTTAAGGACCTGCAAGGCCGTTACCTGATGATGAATTCCGCGGGCGCCCGTTTTCTGGGACGGAGCATCGAAGAGGTTATTGGCAAGGATGCCAGCGAACTTTTTTCTCCGGAAAGCGGCCGTCAAATTATGGAGCGCGACCGCGCCGTCCTCGAGTCAGGCGAGACCTTGACTTACGAAGAGGTTGGAGTCTCAGGCGGCGTTGCCAGGACGTACCTTTCGACCAAGGGCCCGTATCGCGATGCGAGCGGCCGGGTGATTGGCCTGTTGGGAATCTCGCGGGACATTAGCCATCGTAAGCGTGCCGAAGAGGCGATTCACAAGTCAGAGCAGAGGCTGCGGATTCACGTCGAGCATACGCCCCTGGCGGTGATTGAATGGGATCTTCAATTTCGCGTTGTAGCCTGGAATGCGGCGGCCGAACGCATTTTCGGATATAGCCGCGAGGAGGCCATGGGGCAACATGCGCACTTCATCGTGGCGCCCGCCTTCCGCGAGCGTGTGGACAGGGTCTGGCAAGACCTTCTCGACCAAAAGAGCGCAACCCTGAGCAGCGCCAACGACGACAACGCCACCAAGGGTGGCCGGACCATCTCCTGCGAGTGGTACAACACTCCACTGGTCGATGAATCCGGACAAGTGTTCGGCGTGGCCTCGCTGGTTCACGATGTGACCGAGCGCGTGGCGCTTGAAGAGAAGCTCCGGCATTCCCAGAAGATGGAGGCGATCGGCCGCCTGGCGGGGGGCGTTGCCCACGATTTCAACAATCTGTTGACGGTCATCATGGGTTACAACCAGATCCTAACCGACGGAGTACCCGCGGCAGGCCGGCTGATGGACGCCACGGTTCAGATCCGAACCGCCTCCGAGCGCGCTGAAGAAATCACCAAAGCACTGCTGGCCTTCAGCCGAAAGCAGGTGCTGCAGCCGCGGGTGATTGATTTGAACGACGTCATGATGAACCTCGACACCATGCTGCGGCGGCTGATCGGCGAGGACATCGAAGTGCTGACCGTACCGGGCCGCGACGTGGGCGCAGTGAAAGCCGATCCCGGGCAAATCGAGCAGGTCATCATGAACCTGGCCGTGAATGCGCGCGATGCCATGCCCCGCGGGGGAACGTTGACGTTGGAAACCGACAACACGGAACTGGACGAGGCGTATGCCCGCGAACACCCTCCCGTGCAGCCGGGACGCTACGTCATGCTGGCGGTGAGCGACACTGGAATCGGCATGGACGCGGACACGCAGGCGCATATCTTCGAACCGTTCTTCACCACCAAAGAAGTCGGCAAGGGCACGGGCCTGGGACTCTCCACCGTCTACGGAATCGTCAAACAGAGCGGAGGGTACATCTGGGTGTACAGCGAGCCCCAGCGGGGCACGACGTTCAAGATCTATTTTCCGCGAATCGATCAAGCGGTGGACGGAGTCCGAGCGGAGAAGCGAGAGGCGGGCAAGCTACGCGGAACGGAGACGATCCTGTTGGTCGAGGATAACGAACAGGTGCGGCAATTAACATCCTCAGTCCTGGCGGACTGCGGCTACAAAGTGTTGCCCGCCGCCAGCCCCGAGGAAGGCCTGGCGTTATGCCGCGCGCATCACCCCAACATCCAACTGCTGGTTACGGATGTGATCCTGCCGCGAATGAAGGGCCCGCAGCTCGCCGAGCAAGTGAAACGGATTTCCCCGAGTACCAGGGTGCTCTACGTCTCCGGCTACACCAGCGACGCGATCGTGCATTATGGTGTGCTCGATGCTGGACTGTGGTTCCTGGGCAAGCCCTTCTCGGTATCGGAGCTGGTGGCCAAGGTTAGGGAAGTTCTGGATGCGGAGTCGCCGGAGGCGGGTGGCGCACATCTCGTGTGACCTGAGCCCAAGAATCTCAGGGTGCCCCTCGTTCGCCGAGTTTGCGAACGTGGGATTCGGCCCGAAGCCACGAACCTTGCGGCGTGCGCTCGAAGCCGAGGTATCCGTTTCTTCTTTCGTCCGTCGCAACCCGAAAGTGTGTACGTCAGACAGCGAACACTGGCTGTAGAATGGGTCCCGTGAACAGTCATGCGCTCGCCATCAACGGTTCAAGTTCAGTGTCAATGCCCTGCAAATCTGACTATGAGTGCTCGAAGCTGAACCAGGAGCGTTGGATTGTCTGAAATCGTCAATCGTCTGAAGGCATTTGTCGAATATGCGAAGCCTCTCGTGGACGAGAAAGGCGAAGCTCAGGTCTTTTGCGACCGCCTGTTTCAGGCATTTGGGCATGCCGGCTACAAGGAGGCTGGAGCGACGCTAGAAGCGCGTGTCCCTAAGAAGGGTTCGAAGGGTAAAAAGTTCGTAGACCTTATATGGAAGCCACATCTGCTATTGGAAATGAAAAGTGCAGGAGAAAATCTGCACCTCCATTATCAGCAAGCATTCGACTATTGGATCGCTGCCGTTCCGAATCGACCACGCTACGTCGTGCTCTGTAACTTCGCCGAGTTTTGGATCTATGACTTTGACAGGCAACTCGATCAGCCTGTGGATCGGGTCGCCCTGCAAGACCTACCCCACCGGTATACAGCGCTTAACTTCCTATTCCCTGACAGCCCGAAACCGATCTTTCAAAACGATCGGGAAGACGTGTCGCGGGAAGCGGCTGACAGAATGGCGGCGCTATTTCGACGTCTTGTTCGGCGCCCCGGCAAGCCAATTTCGCGCGAGCAGGCGCAGCGGTTCGTCCTGCAGCTACTGGTGGCGATGTTCGCTGAAGACATCGACCTACTCCCTTCCGCAACAGTCAAGAGCATCGTCGATGATTGCCTAGAGCGCGAGCAATCGTCGTACGACCTCTTCGGCGGCCTGTTTCGCCAGATGAACGACCCCATTCCGGCGACGGCTGGACGGTACCAGGGCGTTCGCTACTTCAACGGAGGATTGTTCAGTACTGTCGATCCTATCGAGCTCACCCGCTACGAGCTGGAATTGATAGGTGAGGACGAGCATGGCGCAGCCATGAAAAATTGGTCGAAGGTCAATCCGGCGATCTTCGGGACTCTATTCCAAGACAGCATGGATAAGGACGAGCGTCACGCTTACGGAGCGCACTACACGGCGGAGGCTGACATCCAAAGAATTGTGGGTCCGACCATCATCCGACCCTGGAGGGAGAGGATCGATGCTGCTTCTTCGATGAAGCAGCTGCTTGAGTTCCGCCTTCAGCTAGCGAAGTTCAAGGTGCTCGATCCCGCATGCGGAAGCGGAAACTTTCTATATGTCGCCTATCGCGAGATGGCGCGTCTCGATCTGCGGATTTTACAGCGAATAAAAGATCTCGTATCGCCGAGCGAATTTACAAAGCAGTCCAAAGTCCTTAGCGTCATCAGCCCAAAGCAGTTCTTCGGCATTGATCTCGATAGTTTCGGAGTCGAGCTCGCTAAGGTCACGCTAATGCTGGCCAAGAAGCTGGCGCTGGATGACGCTCGCGAGACATTGGGCGCCGCTCAGGGTTTGCTAGCCCTGCAAGAGGACGCTCTCCCGCTAGATAACCTTGACGAGAATGTGAAGCAAGGGGATGCACTGCTCCTCAGTTGGCCCCCTGTCGACGCGATCATCGGGAATCCGCCATATCAGAGCAAGAATAAACGCCAAGGTGAAATGGGGGCCGGGTTTGAGCACGAACTCCGCAAACGGTATCCGGACGTCGACGGTCGTGCTGACTACTGCGTGTACTGGTTCCGCAAGGCTCACGATCTCCTCAAATCAGGAGACCGGGCCGGACTTGTAGGCACAAATACCATTCGCCAGAACTATAGTCGCGAGGCGAGCCTCGATTACATTGTCAATACTGGCGGCACCATCACAGAGGCGGTCTCAAGTTTGGTGTGGCCGGGCGAGGCGGTAGTTCACGTTTCCATCGTGAACTGGATCAAAGGGGAAGCACCCGGGCCAAAGCAAATCTTCTTTCAGGAGGGCAATAAACCGGGTGTCGGTGAGCACAAGGCGATAGTCAAGTACATCGGTCCATCCCTCTCACTAGGTGAAGATGTCACCCGAGCTCGCAGCTTACGCGCTAACCGGCTGGCCAGTTGCTACCAAGGACAGACCCATGGTCACAAGGCATTTCTCGTCAAGGCGGCTGAGGCCAAGGCCATGCTCTCGACGGATAAGAGTGGCCGCTTAACTGAGGTCTTGCATCCGTATCTGATCACAAACGATCTGATCGGGAGAAAGAAACCCGGACCTCAACGATACGTGATCGATTTCCAGGGGATGTCCCTCCTAGAGGCAGAGGAATATCCTGCTCTGTTCGCCAATATTAGGAAGAAAGTTTTGCCCGCTCGCGAGGTCGCAGCAGGGAAAGAAGCAGCTCGCAACGGAGCGGCTTTGAAAAAAAATCCCGAGGCGAAGGTGAACAAGCATCATGCTAATTTCTTGAAGAAGTGGTGGCAGCTTTCCTATGCGCAGGAGGATATGAAGGCTGCGGTAGCAAAGCTCTCGCGCTTCATCGTATGTGGTAGTGTCACAAAACGACCAATTTTTGCCTTCGTTGCGAGTACGATTCGACCAAATGCTGCCTTACAGGTCTTTGTTTACGATGACGACTATTCGTTCGGCATTTTGCAGTCGGACGTTCACTGGCAATGGTTTACGGCTCGCTGCTCCACGTTGAAGTCCGATCCACGTTACACGTCGAACACTGTATGGGATAGCTTCCCGTGGCCGCAGACGCCAACGAAAGAAGCGGTTAGGCGAGTCGCAGATGCCGCTGCTTCCCTTCGGACCATCAGAACGCAACTTGCTTCCAAACACAAACTCTCTCTTCGGGAGCTGTACCGTTCGCTCGAGTTACCTGGCGAGAGCCCTCTCAAGGACGCTCATGCTGCTCTCAACGAAGCAGTGCGATCTGCCTATGGGATGAAGGCAGAGTCCGATGCGCTGGCATTTCTGCTCGCACTAAACGTCGAATTGAGTGAGGCTGAGGGGAGGGGCGAGATGGTGTGCTCAGCTGGCCTTCCGGAGTTCATCACGGATCGTGCAAGCTTTGTGACTGGCGATGCATTGACCGTCTGAAACTGACTGCCGGGTGCCCCATTCAATCGCGCTTTTTGCGATTGAGTGGGCGCCTTCGATCCCTCCCCACTCGGGCAGCATACAGCGAGTTCTTGAATCGCCCCCCGAGTTTTTCATCACAAACAGACTGTGTGCGCCATCACAGACTTCCCGTTCCCCATCCCCGAAAATGAACCCTGCTTCGCCCAGGCAGAAGTGCGCCCGTCTCCCGAGACGGACCTCCAGGCGATCCTTGAAAACCCGGATAACACCGAAACAGTCTTCACCCTTTCCCGAAATGGAGCACCAGTAACGTACTTCTCAGCTAACTCCTTATTCCGGAATACTTTGATATAACTCCTTTCGATTCAAAGACCAGACCCGAAAATTCCCGCTAACCCCTTGATTCCACTAGACCAGGGGGGAGGGGGGTATCGGTACTAACTAGTAATCATCCGCTCCCTGGGCTTCCCACTTCTTTCCTATTTCATACCTATCTCATACATGGAGAAGCAACGAAAATGGCCTTATATCCGAGTAACATTTTGCGCTGTCAGCATATTAAGGTGAACGGAACGCAGTGCGGATCGCCCGCCCTCCGCGACGCCACGCATTGTTACTACCACATCCGCTACCACTGGCCCGAACTGGAAGCTCTGCCAGACAACAACGAGTGGCGGAGAGCGCTTCCGACGCTTGAGGATGCCAACTCCATCCAAGTGGCATTGGCCAAGGTGATGGAGCAACTGGCATTGAACGAGATCGACCACAAGACTGCCGCCCTGATGCTCTATGCCTTGCAGACGGCTTCCATGAACCTCAAGCGCACCTCGCTCGAACCGAAGCTGCCGACTCAAGTCGTCATCGACCGCCAGTCGGTGGCCCGTCGTCCGCTTGGAGCCTCCGCATGGTCCCGAGTCGAGGGACAGGAATACGACGATCTGACCGCCGAAAGCGATGCCAACGCCAATGCCGAAGCGAATTCCAAATCGAATGGCAATGTCGTGAAGTCGCTGCAGGCCTCGATCCCAAACACCCGCAGATCCCGGCTTTTGCTGGCAAAGCCATCATGAGAAGGCGATCACGGCGCCCCGCCGTTTGCCCTGCCTGCCCCCGGACGCTAAACTTAATAATTCGGGGTATTCACCATGCTGGTCGTCATGCAAGCGCAGGCCACGGAAGAGCAGGTCCGCGCCGTTTGCCAGAAGATCGAAGGGCTTGGATACCGCGCCCACTCCATGCCCGGGGCGCAGCGCACCGCCATCGGCATTACCGGCAACAAAGGCGAAGTCGACTCCGGATCACTGGAAGAAATGCCCGGAGTGCAGGAAGTCATCCGCGTCACCAAGGCCTACAAACTGGTCAGCCGCGACACCAAGCCCGATAACACGGTGCTCAAGTTTCCTAATTCGCGCGCCAGCATCGGAGGCTCCGGGCTTGCCATCATCGCCGGACCCTGCGGCATCGAGAGCCGCGACCAGGCATTCACCATCGCCGAGCGCGTTGCGCGAGCCGGAGCCCAGTTCTTCCGCGGTGGGGCCTACAAACCTCGAACTTCTCCTTATTCTTTTCAGGGACTCGGCGAAGAAGGACTGAAGATCATGGCTGAGGTCCGCGACCGCTTCGGACTGCTCATCGTTACCGAAGCCGTGGATTACGAATCGCTCGAGTTGGTCGACCAGTACGCCGATGTCATCCAGATCGGCGCGCGCAACATGCAGAACTTCTCTCTGCTCAAGCGCGCCGGACGCGCCCGCAAGCCTGTGCTGCTGAAGCGCGGCATCTCGGCGACGCTGGAAGAATTTCTCATGGCTGCGGAATACATCATGAGCGAGGGCAACTACAATATCGTCCTGTGCGAGCGCGGCGTGCGCACCTTCGCCGACCACACCCGCAACACGCTCGATCTCAGCATCGTGCCCGCCGTGCAGCGGCTCAGCCACCTGCCCATCATCGTCGATCCCAGCCATGGCACCGGGAAGCGCAACAAAGTAACGCCGCTCTCCCGCGCCGCCGTCGCCGTCGGAGCCGACGGCCTGATCGTCGAAGTCCACCACGATCCCGACCGCGCGTTGTCGGATGGCATGCAGTCGTTGTTCCCCGATCAGTTCGACGCGCTGATGGTGCAAGTGCGGCAGATTGGGGCGGTGTTGGGGCGGGGCGTCCCCGCATCAAGCCATGTTCAGGCCGAAGTGGCAAGGTCTGCGGACTGATGCTGGGCTGACCCACATCTGATAATCTCTTGCCTTCAGCGAGGCCAAGTCGTCCTTGAGAAAATTCCTGCTACTCGCCGTCCTCGTCCCGTTGGTCCTGGCCGCCGGCTGGTACTACTTCCACGAGCGCACTCTCCCCGCCTACGGACCGCTTTACCGCGAATTCGCCTACATCTCGAATAGCAAGAGCAACACGGTTACGGTGATCGACCTGCGCAGCTTTCGACCGGTTCGCACTTTGCAAGTTGGCATTGAGCCTACCGGAGTTGCGGCCAATCCCAAGCGCAACGAAGTTTACGTCGTTAACACTGGCTCTTCGAACGTCAGCGTGATCGACGCTGAGGAGAACAAAGTCGTCGCTACCATCGGAGTCTACGGGCGTCCGTACTTCATCGACGTCTCTCCCGATGGCCGCCGCGCGTACGTCGCCAATTCCGGATCCGGCAACGTGTCCGTGCTTGATCTCGAGCGCCGCACCGTCGCGGCTACGCTGCGTGTCGGCGGCAGCCCAGGCCTGGCGCGCGTCTCGCCGGACGGGTCCACCGTGGTCGTCACCAATCGCGCCGACAACACGGTCTCGATCATCGACGCAGCGCGGCTGGCCGTGCGCGCGGCCATCAACGTCTGCATTCATCCGGAAGACATCGCCATCTTGCCCGATTCGAACAAGGCGTTCGTCTCTTGTTCGGGATCGGGGCAGGTTGCCAGCATCGCTCTAAAGAACGAACCCCAGCAGAATGAACCCCAGCAGAATGAACCCCGGAAAAATGAACCCCAGAACGACAAGCTGCTGGCGCTCCTGGATGTTGGAAAATCTCCGGTGAGTCTGGCGCTGAAACCCGATGGCGGAGAGCTGATTGCATTCAACTTCGATGCCGGCAGCATCTCCATCATCGAAACCGCGCCCAACGAAGTTTCGGGCAGTTATCTGATCGGCAGCCAGCCGACCCGCGGCGTCGTGTCGCTCGATAACTCGCGCTTGTATATTTCTAATTTCGGATCGAATAACATCGCGGTCTACGATATCGACCTGGGCAAGGTCATCGCGTATCTGCCCGTTGGGACGCATCCCGACGCGCTGGCGCTCTCGCAGAATCAGAACTATTTGCTGGTGCTCGACTCCGGTTCCGGAGACCTGGTGGTGATTCAAAAACGCCAGCCCAAAAAGAAATTCGAGCCGTCGGAATATTCCTTGCTGACCATCATCCCGGTCGGGATGCAACCGAATCAGATCGTGGTGAAGTCGTTCCGGGCGACGAAGCTCTCGGATGGGCGCTAGGACCTCGAGCTTGGACACGGCGGGCTGCATCGACGCTTATGAAGCCGTGTCTTTCCTCTTCCGCGAACGTCGCTGAAGGCACGTTTCGGATTCACGTCGGGCCGAAATGCGGGTCACTCGTCACCGAAACCATGGGGCGCACTTCGCTCGCCGACTTCGCCACACGGCTCTGCTTAGCTGTTCCCAGCCTAATTTTTCCGCTAGAAGGTCGCCTAACTCTTCTTCCCGGTTACGGCATAAAACGCGGTCACCTCTTGCTCCACGTTCTTACTGCCGCACTTGGGGCATTTCACCTCTACTTCGTGTTCTTCCAGGGTGAGAATTGCTTCGAAGGTCTTGTGACAATCGTTGCAGACGTAGTCGTACACGGGCATGGGGGGCCTCCCGCTCGAATCGCGATCACGAGCTACGATTGGAATTGTACGCCGACAGCCGGCGCTTGTCCGAGGAGAGCCAGATCCAGGTAGTGGTGCAGTTTCAAAATTGCGACTGTTTCTTGCTTGGCGGCAAAAAAGTCTTTAACGCAAAGTACGCTAAGGACTCGCGAAGGGCGCAAAGAAAAGCACCGGACGAGCACAAACTGCACCACTACCCAGATCCACGCCTTCAAGAAACGGTGGGCACGCCGCGCCGCCCGGAGTACGGAAGCGTAGGGGTCCTTCGACTACGCGGCTGCCTCGCTTCGCGAAGCCGCCACTTCGCTCAGGATGACAGGGTTGCTTAAAGCTGAGAGCTGACAGCTAAGAGCTAAGAGCCGCCCTCCGAAAATGTTCGAGAATCGCTTCGGCTTGAGACTTGGTTACTACTGCCGACAGGGCGGCCACGTCGGCTTGCTTTACGGCTTGCAGGCTGCCGAAATGTTCGAGCAGGCGGCGGGTGGTGGATTCTCCTACGCCGGGGATTTCTCGCAGCTCGGTGGCGCGGTCGCGGATCTGGCGGCGCTTGCGATGGAAGGTTACGGCGAAGCGATGGGCTTCGTCGCGGATCATCTGCACCAGATGCAGGACGGGAGAATGATGGTCGAGAACTACGGGGTCGTCTTCCTGTCCGTAGACGTAGATGATTTCTTCTCGCTTGGCGATCGCGGCCAGGGGCTGGTTGATGATTTCGAGGGCTTCGAGCGCCTGGGCAGCGGCGTGGAGCTGGCCGAGGCCGCCGTCGATCATCACCAGGCTGGGCATGGGCTTTTTTTCTTCTTGAAGGCGCTGGTAACGGCGCGTCACCACTTCGCGCATGGAGGCGAAATCGTCTACTCCAACCACGGTCTTGATGATGAACTTGCGGTAGTCGGACTTCTTCATCTTGCCGTCTTCCCAGACGACCATTGAGGCTACGGTTTCCGCTCCCTGAATGTGGCTGATATCGAAGCACTCGATGCGCTTGGGCCGCTCGGGGAGAGCCAGGGCGTCCTGGAAAGCCTCTTGAATGGCGCGCGAGTTTGGCTTCAGGACTCGGAAACGCTGGTCATAGGATTGCTTGGCGTTGGTGCCGGCTAGATCGATCAGGTCGCGCTTGTCCCCGCGCTGGGGGACGGTGATGTGGACTCGGGTGGCTCGTCCTCCCTCTCCGGCTAGTTGCTCGCTGAGAAAGTCTTCCAGTTCTTCGCGGTCTTCGAAGTCTACGGGGACGTAGATGTTTCTCGGGACATAGGGCTGGGTTAGGTAGAGCTGCTTGACGAGAGCGGAGAAGAATTCGCCGGGGTGGAAGGACTCGGCGGGGCGGGCGGGGGTGCCCGTCTCTCCATTGGCTTGTTCGTTTGGTTGCGAGGTGAACTCGGGGAGTTCTTCCCAGAAGAATTCCCGGCGGTCCAGGACTTTTCCTCCACGCATGTGAAACAGGTTCACGGCCAGCATCTGGTTCTCGTAGTGATAGCCGAAGACGTCGGCGTCGTCGCCTTCGGCGGCGGCTATGCGCTGTTTCTCCTGCAACTGCTCGACGGTGGAGATGAGGTCGCGATAGCGGGCGGCGCGCTCGAACTCCTGCGCTTCGGCGGTTTCCGACATGCGTTCCCGCAGAGATTTGACGAGGTCGGTTTGACGGCCTTCGAGGAAGAGCTTCACGTCGCGCACGGCTTCGCTGTAAATCTCGGGCGTGGTCAGGTCCTTTACGCACGGGCCAAGGCAGCGCTGGATGTAGAACTGCAGGCAGGGACGCGGATGAGTGCGGGTTAGGTCCACCTTGCACGACGGGACCATGAAGTGACGGTGAATCAAGTCGACGATGCGATAGGCGAGATTGGCAGGGAAGTACGGGCCGAAGTAAACGCTGCCGTCCTTGCGCAGGCGTCGGGTTACGTACACGCGGGGGAAGCGCTCGGCCAGGGTTAGCTTCACGTAGGGGTAGGTTTTGTCGTCGCGCAGCAGGATGTTGAAGCGCGGCTTCTTCTGCTTGATCAGGTGGTTCTCTAGCGCTAGCGCCTCTTTATTATTGGCTACGACTATGTAGTCGACGTCGACCGCCTCACGGACTAACGTGCCGGTTTTCGCGTCTTCCCAGCGGCCTTCGTGGAAGTAGGACCCGACGCGGGAGCGCAGGTTCTTCGCCTTGCCTACGTAAATGACTTCGCCTTCGGCGTTTTTGTAGAGGTAGACGCCGGGGGACGTGGGCAGGCTGCGGATTTTCTCGGGGAGATCCATCGCGACTGTATTCAGTGTAATGTAAAACAGTTGCACAGATGTGTGTTACAATATCGCTATGGGTAATACAATCACAATTCGGCTTCCAGAGGAACTGGCTGACTGGCTTAAGAGCACCGCCCGTAAGACGGGAGTTCCAGTGGGCCGGTTGGTTCGCGAGGAACTGGAGCGTGCGAAACGGGAAAACGGTGACCAGCCCTTCATGCGTCATTGCGGTTCGATCCATGGGCCTGCCGATCTTTCGTCGCGTAAAGGATTTTCAAGGAAATGAGGGCCATCGCGGATACTGGTTTCATAGTGGCGTTTCTGAACTATGACGACCGGTATCACGATTGGGCCCGTGAGATTGGGCGCGCGGTTTCAGACCCGTTTCTCACCTGTGAAGCAGTGCTTGCGGAAACCGCGTTCCAGGTTGAATCGGCGAGTAGAGTGCTCGCGCTATTGCAGGACGGATTTCTCAGGATTGCGTTTGACCTGACTGAAAATATTGAAGAGGTTCAGGCGCTGGCCGAGCGTTATCGAGACCGTACACCCGATCTGGCGGACTTGTGCCTCATTCGAATGAGTGAATTAAACGAACATTTGCCTGTGCTCACGGTGGATGAGGGCGATTTCCGTGTCTATCGGCGGAACCGGCGAGATGTGATTCCGATCATTTGTCCACCACGAGTTTGACCTGCTTTCGAAGAATATCGGTAGCTGGGGAAAACGCGGCAAGCCGCGTTAGGATGGGCATGGCCACCCGCCGGACTCCAATAGGCGTTGACGGCGTTGGCCCAATCGCGGCGGGAAAACGAACTGCCTACATCGAGGTAGGACATGCCGTCGTGATTCATGGCGAAGCGGCCGACCCAGGCGTGGACGGCGCCGAGAACAACAGTCGCCAACCGCAGGCCGCGGTCCAACAACGTTGTGGGAGAAAGTCGGTTCCGCAACATAAGCCGCTCGCAATCGGGGCCCGGCCGCCCTTCCCTGGAGGGCGCGCTTTGGTGAGCAAACGGCAAGGGCAGCATACAGTACGGGGTCCCATCGACGCGACGCCAGCCGGCTAAAATTTCGGGCGGATAGAGGGGACACTTTGAGACGACCAGCTTGGCCTCGGTCCGGGCAAACGCGCTATAAACGTTTTGCCGTGTTTCTTCGGGGGCGGCCCAGAACTCGTCGGGCCCAATGGTTTCGGCCACAATGCGCAGTTTCGCCAAGTGGGCCCAAAAGGCGGTGTCCCCAGCGCCGACAATCGCGATTTTCGTTCCGGGACGCGCGCCCATGGCCCCAAGTTGTTCGGCGGCCAAGACATCCTGCATGGCCGATGTGGGGCCGATGCCTTGAAACGTCGGTACGTGGTGGGTGACCAGACGCCCGGTGTAGTCGATTATGGCCAACGTCATGGTCGCAAACACCGCAGCGGTAACGCAGGCCGCGGCCCGTCGGCCCTCCGGACGAAGGCGCACCGCGGCCAACAGGACCAGATACAGCAAAAGCGCAAAACCACCCAGGTAGCGGTCGATCTCGAGGATCGGAAGATAGACCCCCAGCCCAACGAGCGACATCGCGGCCAGCGGCCACAACTCGCGCACGCCCATCCACCATAGGGGCCCGCCCAGCAGCGCCAAGACGATGACCCCCGCCAGAAGATCGGGCCGCGCGCGAGCGAGTAAATGGATTTCGTTGGGAACGGTAATGACCAGGACCCTCAATTGCGATTTGAGGCTGAAATGCCATTGCAAACCCTCGTTCCAGTACGAGGGATCGGTCCAGGGCGGGTAGGTGCCGGCCACGGGGCCGTCGAACTCAAGGACCGGAGGACGCTGCAATATCTGGCGCAAAGGGTGGACGGCGTGGCCGCTCCCGGGTTTGTCGCCTTGCCAACCCATGAGCGGCGTCTTTGGGTTGACCCACCAAGCGTAATTGATCCGGCCGGAATCGCCTAAGGTGAACCTTCCTTTTTGGTGCGACAAGAGCAGGACCAGGGGCGCGGAGACGCAGAGAAACACCAGGCCAGCCACGGCTATGCCGCGTCCCCATGACGGCCCCGATCGTTTCCAAAGGAAAGCGGCGGCCAGCGTGAAAACGCCCAGTGGGAACAAGACGGTCTTCGTCCAGTAACCCAGTCCCAGAGCCAAGCCAAACGCCGCAAACCTCCATGGCGTTTGGTCCCGTCTTACGCGCAGCAGCGTTGCCGCGATCAAGCACACGCAGGCCAACACGGCCAGATCGGGAGTGACCAAATATAGGGTCTGCACTTCCAGGGTCGTCCACCAAAACACGGAATAACCGAGAAGAAGCATTGCCCAGGCCGGCAAGGGAGCGCTGTCGTCTTGTGCCAGCGGCGGGGACGTACGTTCGCCGGTCAACGCGATCAACTCGTGCAATAAGAAACGGAAAGCCAGCAACGCCGCGACATAAATCGCGAAGTTGACGAGGTGGGCCAGCGGGAATTCCCACCGTGGCGATGGCCTCACGGTCCCGTTCGCTATGCCAAGCGCCCAAGAGTATAGCGGACTCCACCAAGCGTTGACGGCATGGGCCCAATCGCGGCGGAAAAAAGAGTCCCCTACGTCAAGGTAAGAGATGCTGTCCGAGATCACCGAATAGCGGCCCGCCCAGGCGTGGACGGCACCGAGAACGACGCTGGTCAACAAGAGGCCGCGTTCAAGAGAGGTTGGGAGCGAAGAGGGGCGTTTTTGCGTCATTCAATTACCCACAACCGAAACTTCTCCGCGATTGGCGGGCACGGCAGATCGGGCGCGGTGCCGGGCCAGTTACCGGAAGCCGCCGACGAACTCGACCAAGCTCCGGAGCGCGACGCCCGATGGCCCCTTGGCGATCCAGGGTTTGTTCTCTTCCATCCAGGCGGTGCCGGCGATGTCGAGGTGGATCCAGGGCGTGTCTTCGGCGAATTCTTTTAGGAACATGGCGGCGGAGATGGCTCCACCCCAGCGTCCGCCGGAATTCACCATGTCGGCGATGTTCGATTTGATGATCTCTTTGTATTCGTCGTCGAGGGGAAGACGCCACATCTTCTCGCCGGCTTGTTGGGTGGCGTTGGCGAAGCGTTCGTAGAGTTGGTCGTCGCTGGCGAAGATCCCCGCGTTCACATAGCCGAGGGCTACGACTACGGCGCCGGTCAGGGTGGCGGCGTCGACTAAATGAGTGCAGCCGAGTTGGCGAGCGTAGCAGAGGCCGTCGGCGAGGATGAGGCGTCCTTCGGCGTCGGTGTTGATGATTTCGATGGACTTGCCGGACATGGCGATCTGCACGTCGCCGGGCTTTTGCGCTTTGCCGGAGGGCATGTTTTCGGTGGCGCAGACAATCGCCGTGACCTTCACTTTCGGCTTCAATAGGGCGATGGCGCGCATCACGCCGATCATGGTGGCGGCTCCGGCCATGTCGTACTTCATCTTCTCCATGCCGTCGGCGGGCTTGATGGAGATGCCTCCGGTATCGAAGGTGACGCCTTTGCCGACCAGGCCGAGGTGAACGTCTTTTACGGCGTCCTCGGGGTCGTACCGCAACACGATCAGCGCGGGAGGTTCATCGGATCCTTGGGCCACTCCCCAGAAGGCACCCATCTTCAGTTGTCGGATTTTGTCGCCATCGTGGACTTCGCATTTCAGGCCGACTTCGGCGGCCATTGTTTTCGCGCGCTCGGCGAGGATGGTTGGCGTCATGCGATTGGAGGGTTCGTTGGTGAGGTCGCGGGTGAAGTTCTGCGATTCGGCGACGATGCGTGCATACTGCAGGGCCGCTTCCAATTCCGAAGACTTTTGATCGCCCTTGGTCAGGATGGTGATGGCGTCGATCTTCTGGTCGTTGTCGTTACGATCGCTCTTGTAGTAGCCGGGATCGAAGTTGCCTACGAAGGCGCCTTCGACGATGGCCCGCACACCTTCCGGGGCAGCGATCCCGTTTTCAGGTAGAACGAAGGCAAAGCTGCGAATGCTTTTGCTTTTCAGGGTGCGCACGGCCGCGCCCGCGAGCTGGCGCAGTTCGGCGGTGGAAAAAGTCTTGGTTTTGCCGCCGCCGAGAAGGAGCAAGCGTTTTGCTTTCAGGCCAGAGGGGCGATGCAGCAGCGTGGTTTCGAACGTCTTGGCGGTGACTTCGCCGCTGGCCATGACGTCTTTGGCCGCTTCGCGCACGGCAGCATCGGTCGACTCGACGGATGGCGCGGGCTTGTCCTTTTCGTTACGGCCGTTTTCGGCGCGGTCGTTTTCGCTGCGATCGTTTTTGTTTCGATCGTTCTTGTTTCGATCAAGTACGACTACGACGAGGCAATCGGTTTCCAGTTGGGACGGAGCGGAGGACGAGAGGTTTGTATTCATGATTGACTGTGTTCAGTATCCACGGTGGGAGGGGGAGTGCGCAACTGAGCTACGAAAATCCTAAGGGGACACGGCCCTTAAATCCCATCCTTTATTTCGGTGCTGACGGTGGACGGGCGAGGGCGCCCGTCTCTTCACTACTCTATGGGTGTCTTCTTCCCCGGGAGATGGCCTCGCGGGCTTCTTTGTCGGCGGTGCGGCGGCGTTCGGTTTCGCGCTTGTCCCATTGCTGCTTGCCTTTGGCCAGGGCTAGCTCTACTTTGATTCTTCCGTTCTTGAAATACATGCGGGTGGGGATCAGGGTGAGTCCCTTTTGCTGAGTTTTGCCGATGAGCTTGCGAATCTCTTCTTTGTGAACCAGAAGCTTTCGCGTGCGGAGTGCGGCGTGATTGGCTGAGTTGCCGTGGTCGTAGGGGCCTATGTGGCAGTTGAGCAGCCAAAGTTCGCCGTCTCTGATGAGGCCGTAGGCGTCCTTGAGATTGGAGGAGCCTCCGCGGACCGACTTCACCTCGGTTCCGGTGAGAGCGACTCCGGCTTCGAATTTTTCGAGCAAGAAATAGTTGTGGCTGGCGTTCCTGTTGACAGCGGCATCCTTCTCGCCGGAGGCGGTGGGCTGGCGGCGCGGATTCTTCTCCCGATTGGGCTGGGTCTGGTGAGTGGTCTGCTTGGCCATGGCACTGATGAGAAAGTATCACGGCAGGTGTCAGGTGTCAGGTCTCAGGTGTCAGGTCTCAGGTCTCAGGTGTCAGGTCTAAGGTCTTAGGAAAGGCGATCCAGAATTTGTTTTTGAGGTCAGGTTTCGTCCTGAGACCTAAGACCTGAGACCCGGCACCTGAAAGGACAGGTACTAATGAGTGTAAACACTGATCTACCAACTACTTCGGGTGGGCGTTGAGACGATGCTATAATCCGATTTTCCGGTACTTTTTGCGCGTAACGGCTTCCGGGACGCCCGGACCGTTTGCTATTTCGGGTGGTTGGACGGGTTCGGTTGGACTGGTCCTGGGCCGGTGCCGCCGCCCGGCGAGAGAGATTTTCATGAGGACTGCTTGATGAGACGCCTGATCCGTCCGGCTCCGTTTGTTCTGCTGATGCTCTGCTTGAGCCTTCCTGCTTTCGCCAAGAAGATTGATTCTGCCAAGGCGCTGTACGACAAGGGACAAGATGCCGAGGCGCGGCAGAACTACGAGCAGGCCTTCGACTATTTCAAGCAAGCCTACAATCTAAAACCGAAAGACCTGCGATATCGGACGGCATTCGAGCGGAACCGCTTTCTGGCGGCTGCGTCGGAGGTACATCACGGGCAGATTCTGCGCGATGCGGGCAAGTTGGACGAGGCGCTGGCGCAGTTCCAGAAGGCGCTGGAGACCGACCCTTCTTCGTTCATCGCGCAGCAGGAACTGAAACGCACCCAGCAGATGATTCGGGAAGCGCAGAATCCGCAACCGCAGGCCTCGGCGGCGGGTGCTACCGCGTTGCGCCGGCGACTGGAATCGGCGCAGGGCCCGGTGGAGCTGGCTCCGCTCGCCAACGTGCCGATCACGCTCAAGGTTACGGAAAAAACCAATGTGATCTACGAGACCGTGGGCAAGCTGGCCGGGATCAACGTGCTGTTCGATCCGGATTACACGGCGAAACAGGCGCGCATCGAACTCAATGGGGTGACGCTGGAAGACGCTTTGGAAATCATATCGTTCGAGACTAAAACCTTTTGGCGTCCGGTGACGCCGAACACGATCTTTGTGGCGCAAGACAATCCCGCGAAGCGGAAAGAGCTGGAACAAAACGTCATCAAGACTTTTTATCTTTCGAACCTTTCCCAGCCTACCGAGTTGCAGGATGTCGTGAACGCGATGCGCACCATCCTGGAAGTGAGCCGGATTCAGCAGCTACCCTCGCAAGGAGCGATCGTGGTGCGGGGCACGCCGGACCAGATGGCGTTGGCGCAGAAACTGGTGGACGATCTCGACAAGGCGAAACCCGAAGTGCTGATCGAAGTAGCGGTGATGCAGGTGAGCCGCGACAAAACGCGCAAGCTTGGCATCAGCCCTCCGACCAGCGCCTCGGTGCAACTGCAGCCCAACGTGAACACTACTACTACTACTACCACCACGACGACCCCTAGCACACCATCATCCTCGACCGGCTTCAGTCTGAACACGCTGGCCAACCTGAATGCCACCGACTTCCAGGTGACGATTCCGCAGGCCACGGCGACGGCGTTGTTGGGCGACACGAACACGAAGATCATCCAGAATCCGCAGATCCGCGCTCTGGACGGGCAGAAAGCGTCGCTGAAGATTGGCGATCGGGTGCCGGTGGCGACCGGATCGTTCCAGCCGGGCATTGGCGGAGTCGGCATCAACCCTCTGGTCAATACTCAGTTTCAATACCTGGATGTGGGCGTGAACATCGACATCACGCCGCGGGTGCAAGCAGACCGGGAAATTTCGCTGAAGCTGACGATGGACGTTTCGGCGGTGACCTCGTATGTGAGCATTGGCGGCATCAGCCAGCCGGTGATTGGACAGCGCAAAATCGAGAACGAGATTCGTCTGAAAGATGGCGAAGTCAGCCTGTTGGGCGGCATGATGGAGGACACGCAGACCAAGGCACTGACGGGGATTCCGGGGCTGGCTCAGATCCCGATCCTGAAATACCTTTTTGGAGAGACCGACACCGAGCACTCGGAAAATGAAATCGTATTTGTGCTGATCCCGCATATTATCCGGGGGCGCGACATGCCGCATGACAACCTGGACATGATCGATGTGGGCACGGCGAATGCCATCGAGTTGAGACACAGCAACAAGCCGGCAGCGGCAACTCCAGTGTCGCAAAGCGCAACCTCACCGGCTGCGCCGGTGCAGGCCGCGTCGGCAGGCGCTCCGCAGGCGGCGGTGCCGGCGACGCCAGCTCCGCCGGTTCCTCAGGGAGTGGTTCCGCAAAATCAGGTTGGCGGCGTTGCAGGGTTTCAGTTCGATCCGGCTACCTTGAACCAGGCCAAGGGGTCGACCTTCACGGTGAATGTGCTGGTTTCGGGCGGGCAGAACGTGTACTCGGTGCCGGTGCAACTGAGCTACGATCCGAATCAGGTGGCGGTGGTCAATGTTTCGAACGGCGGATTCCTGTCGCAAGACGGGCAAGCGGTGGCGCTGGTGCATCGCGACGATCCCACGACCGGCACGCTGCAAATCACGGCCACGCGGCCTCCGGGGGCGGGGGGCGTATCAGGACAGGGGGCGGTCGTGACGCTCACCTTCATGGCGAAGGCAGCGGGCCAGTCAGCGCTGACCATCACTCGAGGTGGAGCGCGGGATCCGGCCATGCAGCCGATTGCGATGAGCGGGGCGCAGGCGGCGATTACGATTCAGTAGGAGCAGTTGCCAGTTCCCAGTTGCCGGTTGCCAGTGAGAACCCGTGGCGGTTTAACTGAGAACTACAAAATGACTTATGAGAGAGTCGACAAACGTGCGGAAGGCGAGGTCTGGTTTCATGAATACCGTTCGGTTCGGACCGCACGTCCCTCAGGGGCTAAAGCCCGCATTCTTCGAGGTCCTGAACGGCACGGCTGAAGCCGTGCCCGACCCAAAACCGATTTATCAAACCAGCTCGAGGTCTGCGGGCGCCCGCCGGCAACGCGGGTTTACGCTGATCGAGTTGATTGTTGCGACTGGCATCCTGGCCATTCTGGTGGGGGCGGCGTTTCCGCTGGTCAAAATGACGATCTACCGCGAACGCGAGCACGAATTGCGCGAAGATCTCTGGATGATGCGCGACGCCATCGACCGCTACAAAGACGCCGCCGACCGGGGTGCGTTCCAGATCAAGGTGGGGAGCGAAGGCTATCCTCCGGATCTGGACACGCTGGTCACCGGTGTGGATGTTGCCGGCAAGAAGCTGAAATTTCTTCGCCGGATTCCGGTCGATCCCATGACCAAACAGGAATGGGGGATGCGCTCCATGCAGGACGATAAAGACTCGGATTCCTGGGGTGGCCAGAACGTTTTCGATGTTTACACGAAGTCGGACCAAACCGCTTTGGACGGCACGAAGTACAAGGATTGGTAGATGAAAGTCGAGTCCAAGGCGGACCAAGCCAAATTGCGCAATCCCAAATTCCGCGATCCCAAATTCCGTGATCGGGGCTTCACGCTGATTGAGATGGTGGTGGTCATCAGCATGATCCTGATCCTGCTGTCGATTGCGCTGCCGATGTACAACCAGAGCATCATCCGGGCGCGCGAAACCACGCTGAGACAGAATCTGGCGACGATCAACAAAGTCATCGATCAGTACACGCTGGATAAGCAAAAAGCGCCGCAGTCGCTGGCCGATCTGGTCTCGGCGGGATATCTGAAAGCGGTCCCGAAAGACATTACCGGCAACAGCGACACCTGGCAGTGCGATGAGGAAGACTCACTCAAGTCGATCGACCAGACGCAGCCTGGCATTGTGGGTTGCCACAGCGGCTCCAGCCAGATGGGCAGCGACGGCACCGCGTACTCGAGCTGGTAGAGCAGGTCTCAGGTGTTAGGTCTCAGGTCTTAGGAAAATCGGCGGCGGCTCCTCACAATTTTGTTGACTTCACATCCAGTCAGGATTGGCATTCCTAAGACCTAAGACCTGGCACCTAAGACCTGTCTGGAGGGGTTTGCTTGAATTTTCCCAATCGGCTGCAGCCTTTGGCGCTGCTTGTGATGCGGCTCGTTCTGGGAGCGATCATGATTGCGCATGGTTATCACAAGGTGTTTGGCGGATTCCATCACCACATGGAGTACGTGGGCTCGCTCGGCCTTCCTCGCTGGATGGCGTATCTTTCCACGGGGACGGAGTTCTTCGGCGGAATCGGGATCGTGCTGGGATTGTTCACGCGTTTCTTCTCGCTCGCGTTCGTAATCGAGATGGGGGTAGCCATCTGGAAGGTGCACTTTAAGAATGGGCTGATGGGTAATGGCGGATTCGAATTCCCGCTGGCGCTGGCTACGATCGCTCTGGCTCTGCTTTGTTTTGACGGCGGCCCGTGGGGAGCGGCGTTGGGCAAATCTGGCGGCCGGAAAACAGGGAAGGTCTCATAAGATTGGGTTCGTACCCCGCTAGCTTTTCAGCCATAAATATGGCAGACTATAATGGATGCGAACGACCGTGGACATTCCTGACCCCCTTTACCGCAAACTGAAAAGCAAGGCGGCCGGGGAAGGGCGAAGCGTAAAGGAACTGATTCTTCGCGGCGTCGAAATTGAGTTGCAGTTGACGCCCAAACGGCGCCGGCGGCCGGTGACGCTTCCGTTGGTCCACTCCAAGCAACCGGGGACGGTTGCGCTCGACAATGCCAAGATTTTCGAGATCATTCCTTTTCCCTGATGTGAACGTCTGGGTTGCCCTTACGTCGGACAGGCATGCCCATCATGCCGTCGCTGCGCATTGGTTTGCGACTCTGGATGAGGATGCGCGTCTCTGTTTTTGCCGGATCACTCAACTCAGCCTCCTGCGGTTACTCACGACACAAGCCGTGATGGGTCCGGAGGTGATGACCCAGCCAGAAGCTTGGCAGATTTATGACCGGTGGCTTGATGATCCTCGCGTTGCCTTCCTCGACGAACCATTTGGGCTAGAAGAAGCTTTCCGCGACTACTCGCGACGACGAATTCCAGCGCCTAAGGAGTGGGCCGACTCCTACCTTCTGGCGTTCGCTTCAGTGTCCGGGTTAAGGCTGGTCACTTTCGATCAGGCATTTCGTGGCAAAGCGAAAAGCCTTCTCCTGCTGAACAGCTAGTACGGAGACCAAGAAGCACAAGCCAAGGGCTGGAGCCAACATCAAACAGCCTGAGCTTCAGAATTCCGCCAGTTCCTTCATCGCCCGGAACAGGTCGCTGGGTTGGGGCAGGATGGCATTCTCCAGGATGGGCTGATAGGCGACGAAGGTGTCGGTGGCGGCGACTCGCTTCACCGGGGCATCGAGGTGATGGAACAGCTGGTCGGCGATGCGAGCGGCTATTTCGGCGCCGTATCCCCAGCTCAGCGAGTCTTCGTAGGCAATCAACGCGCGGTTGGTTTTCTTTACCGACGCGGCGATGGCATCCCAATCAAACGGATTCAACGTGCGCAGGTCGATCAGTTCGACGCTGACGCGATGCTCGCGCTCCAGTTTTTGCGCGGCCTGCAGCGCGCGGGGGACGACCGCGCCGTAGGTGATGACCGTTAGGTCGGTTCCGGGCTGCACGATTTTCGCTTTTCCGAACGGAACCATGTAGTCGGGACCGGGATAGGGCGCGCGTCCGTAGGTTTCGCGGTAGAGGCGCTTGTGTTCGAGGAACAGAACCGGGTCGTCGCAACGGATCGCGGTGCGCAGCAGTCCGGCGGCATCGAGGGCGTTCGAAGGGAAGACGACGCGCAATCCGGGAGTGTGGGTGAAGATGCTCTCGCCACATTGCGAGTGGTAAATTGCGCCACCGGTCAGATAGCCGCCAATCGCGACGCGGATTACCACCGGCGCCGAGAAGGCGTTGTTCGAGCGCCAGCGGATGATGGGGAGTTCGTCGCGCAACTGCATCATTGCCGGCCAGATGTAATCGAAGAACTGGATCTCAACTACGGGCTTCAATCCGCGGGTGGCCATGCCGGTGGCGCGGCCGATGATGTTGGCTTCGGCCAGTGGAGAATTGAAGACGCGGTCGGCGCCGAATTCCATTTGCAGGCCGGCCGTCAGTTTGAAGACTCCGCCCTTGCCTTTGATCACCTTCTGCTTGAGATATTCTTCGCGGCTGGCGTCGGCTACGTCTTCTCCGAAAATGACGATGCGCTCATCGCGCCGCATCTCATCGCGCAGGGTGGCGTTGATGAGGTCCGCCATGGTCTTGTTTAGAGATGCCTTGTTCGGTGACGTCTTGCTCGGCGAGGTGGCTGCGGGCTTGCTATCGGCAGCAGCCTCGGCCGCGGCAGGTTCGGGATGCGTATCGAAGGCCGCCGAAGTGGGATCGAGATCGGGCGAGTAGACGTAGTTGTAAATCGTTTCCGGCTGCGGCAGGGCGGCGTCGAGCGCGCGGTCGGCATCGGCCTGGATCTGCTCTTCGGTCTCGTGCTCGATCTGGTTGATCGCTTTTTCGTCGAGGATTCCTTCCCGCAGCAGGAACATTTGCAGGCGCGGGACGGGGTCGCGCGCAGCATCGGCCTGGCGCTCGGAGTCGGGGCGGTATAGGCGCTCGTCGTCCGACAGCGAGTGGGAATAAGGACGGATCACATGGGCATGGACAAACGCCGGACCATGACCCGCGCGGCAATAATCGGCGGAGCGCCTGAAGGCGGCGTAGGCGACGACGGGGTCGGTGCCGTCAATCTCTTCGAAATGGAAGTTGGGGAAGCCGGAGACCAGGCGCGAAATGTTGCCGCCCGAGGTCTGCACCTCGACGGGCACGGAAATCGCGTACTGGTTATCTTCCACGCAAAAAATTACCGGCAGGCGGCGGTTGGAGGCGGTGTTCAACGCCTCCCAGAATTCGCCTTCGCTGGTGGTGCCGTCGCCGAGCGAGACGTAAGTGATTTCGTCACCCTGGAACTGGACGTCCTTGAACTGGCGGTAATCGCCCGCGGCTTTTTGCGAAGCGTTGGGATGCTGGGCGAAATAGCGGCCGGCTTCGGCGCATCCGACGGCTTGCAGAATCTGTGTGCCGGTGGCGGACGATTGGGTGACGACGTTGAGCCGTTTGAAGGCCCAGTGCGAGGGCATCTGGCGGCCGCCGGAACTCGGGTCGTCGGCCGCTCCCACGGCGCCCAGCAGCATTTCGAGTGGAGTCGCGCCCAGGGCGAGACACAGCGCGCGGTCGCGATAGTAGGGATAGAACCAGTCGTAGGCGGGTTTCAACGCAAGAGCCGCGGCGGCGCCCATGGCTTCGTGGCCCGCGCCCGAGATTTGGAAGAAGACCTTCTGCTGGCGCTTGAGCAGGATCTCGCGGTCGTCCACGCGGCGCGAGGTGAACATGATGCGATACGCATCGATGAGTTGCTGGCTGGTCAGGCCGTCATACGTCTTGGCCTTTTTCGCGATGTTGGTATCGTTCAGCTTGGGATCGACTTTGGTCGTGGCCATGCTGCGGTTCTCACCCCACGGAGTTTCAGCCCTGGAACATTGTAAATCAGTTCTCAGTTGTCAGTTCTCAGTAGATCTCTTCATCTTAAGTTCCTGGGGTTTTTCGTGAGCATCCGGGACGCTATTGACTGTCGATTCGCATGAAGTCCAGCCTTTTCGGAGAACTGAGAACTGGTTTATCCTGAACTCTCCATGATTCGTTTCCTGCGCCACTTTGATCCGCATCGGGTCCGCTTGCTGGTGTTTGATCTTGACGGCACCCTGATTGACTCTCGCCTGGATTTGATTCACTCCGTGAATGCGATGTTGCGGCATCTTGGGCGTCCGGAGCTGGACGGCGACGTCATTGCGAGCTATGTGGGAGATGGAGCGCCGGCGCTGGTGCGGCGCGCGCTGGCGGACACGGATGACGAGGCCTTCTTTCAGGGCGCAATGGAGTATTTTCTGGGCTACTACCGGCTGCACAAACTCGACCACACCACGGTTTATGAGGGGATTCCGGAGACACTGGCGGGCTTGGCCCGTTCGTCGAACGGAGTGCAGCGCCAGATGGCCGTGCTCTCGAACAAGCCGGTCAATCCTTCGCGCCTGATTGTGCAGGCTCTGGGGCTGGGGGACTTCTTCGTGAGTGTGTACGGCGGCAACAGCTTTGCGACGAAGAAGCCCGATCCGCTGGGAGTGCTGACTATCCTGCAGGAAACTGGCGTGGCGGCGGATGAGACGCTGATGATTGGCGACTCGGGGATTGACGTTTTGACGGGCCGCAATGCCGGGTTGTGGACTTGCGGCGTGACGTATGGGTTTGCTCCGCATTCGCTGGAGGAGGTGGCTCCGGATGTGCTGGTGGAGACGCCTCGCGAGTTGGGGGAGTTGTTGAGCTAGTTGCCGCGGCGCATTGGGAACTGTTTTCGCGGTCATTCCGTGGGGCGGCTTACGAGAAGTGGTCAATTTTGAACAGACGGGCTTTCAGTGGTTGCTTAAAGTTTTGTAATGATGGCTGCGCCGTCGCAGAGTGCTGTTTCAGCGCGGATGGGTCATCAGATCGTGGTGGACCTGTAGTGTCTTGCGGGTTATGCGCATCGGGCAACGGCGAGGCAATTACCGCATCTAAATACCCAGCGGAGATGTGCCATGGACTCCCCCACTGTGCTGTGCATCGACGACCTTCCACAAGTCTTGGAGCTTCGCAAAGCGGCGTTGGAATCTCATGGTTATTGTGTCAAGATCGCGTCGAGCGGCTACGCCGCGATGAAGATATTGGAGGAAACGCCGGTGGCCGCGGTTCTACTGGAGTACAAACTGGAAGGCATGGATGCGGAAGCCGTAGCCTGCCACATCAAGCGAGGGTTTCCCCACCTGCCGGTCATCTTGCTCTCAGCGTACTCCGAGACACCAGAGCGACTCTTGTGGTTGGTGGACGATTACGTGATGAAGAGCGACCTGCCGGAACGTCTGGTGCCGGTCGTCGAGCGAGCCTACAGGCTCTCACCGCGTTCTGTCGCGCGACATTCTAAAGAACAACACCAGCGTACGGCAGCGGCACCGTAAAGGACTCTGCCTCTTGCTGGTGAGGAGCTGGGTTCGGTAGGATTTTGCAGAGGAGGTTCAAGAACATGAACATTTCCGGATGTGCCGCAGGGTTCTCAAGGCCTCGACTGGGCAGGCAGAGTTTGGTTTCTCTGTTGTCGTTGGCTCTGTTGTTCGCGACTTGGCCGCTGAGCCTGTCGGCCCAGGATGCGCAGGAACCGCCGCAGGACAACCAAGCCTCGGCACAGGGCGCGCAGGCGCCGCCCTACGCGCAGCAGACTCCCGAGCAATTGCAGCGGTTAGTTGCGCCGATTGCGCTGTATCCCGATTCGCTGGTGGCGCAGGTTCTGGCCGCGTCCACCTTCCCCGAGGAAGTTGTCGAGGCCGACCGATGGGTGCAGGCGAATCCTGATTTGAAGGGCGAGGCTTTGGGTAAAGCTGTTGACCAGCAACCCTGGGACCCGAGCGTCAAGGCGCTCGCTGCATTTCCCTCCGTTCTGGGAAATATGGACAAAAACCTCTCCTGGACGTCAACTCTGGGCGATGCTTACTACAACCAGCAGCAGGATGTGATGGATGCGGTACAGGTGATGCGCCACAAAGCGCGACAAGCCGGTGCTCTTAAGAGCACGCCGCAGGAAGTCGTAAGGGACGATGGCCCGGATGTTGACATTGAGCCTGCCGACCCCAATGTAGTGTACGTCCCGGCCTATAACCCGTGGGCGGTCTACGGATATCCCATCATGGCGTGGCCGGGATGGTACCCGTATCCCGGAATCTGGTTTGGCGGCCCGTACCTCAATTTCGGAATGGGCTTCGGAATCGGTGGGTTCGGAGGCTTTGGCTGGGGCTGGGGTCATTGGGGATTCAATTGGGGTGGACGATACGCAATGTATGGCGGCGGCCGCTACTTCTCCGGGAGCAGAACGTTTTATAACCGGGGCAATTTCTACCGCGGCGGAGTTGCACGCGGCGGAGTCGGGCGCGGCGGAGTTGCACGCGGCGGAGTTGGCAACCGTCCCGGCGCCGCGGCCAGGCCTTTCAACGGAAACCGGCAAGCGGCTCGCGGATATGCTGCACCCCGTGGTCAGAGCGGCGTCCGCTCCGGTGCCTTCAGCGGCTATGGGCATGGCGGACAGGCCAGGAGCTTTTCGTCACGCGGAAAGGCCAGCGTCAGTGGTGGAGCGGCGCGTGGCGGCGGTGGGTCTCATGGCGGCGGATCTCACGGCGGCGGCCACGGCGGCGGGCGCCATTGATCCGCGATCTGCGCGTCATTGATATTGACCAGGTTTCGTTATGTCCCTGTGGGGGTTGAAAAATCTGAGAATGGAGCGAAATTTTATGCGGCCAACTAAGTTGAACGTCGATAAATTTCATGGGGCCAATCTAGGTAAATTCGCCGCCGTCGCGATCATTTTGGCGATGTGCCTGGCGATGAGCGCGATGGCGCAGCAACCAGGCCAGAAAACATTTTCGTCGGCGGAAGAGGCGAGCAATGCGCTGGTCACAGCAGCGCAGAACAATGACGAAAAGGCGATGCTCGAAATCCTCGGACCCGCCGGAAAGCGAATCGTCTCGTCCGGAGACGATGCCGAAGACGCCGAGAACCGTGCGAATTTTGTGCAGAGATATCAGGAAATGCACCGTCTGGTGAAAGAACCGGATGGAACCACGATTTTGTATATCGGCGCGCATAATTGGCCGACGCCCATACCGCTCATGCACAAAGGCAATTCGTGGTATTTCGACACCGAGGCGGGCAAGAAAGAAATTTTATACCGGCGCATTGGCCGGAATGAACTGTCAGCCATCCGCGTTTGCCAGGAACTGGTGGCGGCGCAAAAGGAATACTCCGCACAGCACAGCGAGTACGCCCAGAAAATCTTCAGCGATGAAGGACAGCACAATGGCCTTTATTGGAAAGCTGCCAACGGCGACCCCCAGAGTCCCATCGGCCCGCTGGTAGCGTCGGCCGTTGCCGAGGGCTATGCGAAAAGCCAAGAGGGCGCTCCGACGCCGTACCGGGGCTACTATTTCCATATCCTGACGCGTGAGGGCAAGAACGCCAGCGGCGGTCCGAAAAGATACCTGGTAAACGGCAAGATGACCGAGGGCTTCGCGTTCGTCGCTTATCCGGCGGAATACAGGTCGTCGGGCGTGATGACGTTCATCGTTGGCGAGAATGGAGCCGTATTTGAGAAGGACCTCGGCAAGAAGACCGATGTTCTCGCCAAAGACATGGCGGAATACAACCCCGGTTCCGGTTGGCAGAAGGCTGAAGAGCAGCAAGAAGAGACTGCCAGCGAGCCGACCAAGTAAAAGGACGTCGCACTCTGCAGACGGGGCACAGAGTTAGTGTTGCAGTATCGCCGTCTTCCGGTTGACGTTTAGCTCAGGCGCGGACCCGCTCCTCTATTCCCAATCATTTATTCCCAATCATTGCCCGATCCTGCTACCTTCAAAATGACTCTGTAATCCGCGGGAGACGCGGCGAGCCGCGTCTCTACGGGAAATTTGGGATGACTGACAACAACTCCTGGGGCTTGACCCCTGCCGAACTTCGCAAGCTGCGCTCACTGAAGACTCCGCATGGGATTCAGCGGTTGCTGGACGACATGCCTTATCACCTTGCGGACAGCGCCTGGTCGCCGCGACTTGTGCTGCGGGAGAATACGTCGCATTGTTATGAGGGAGCGCTGTTTGCGGCGGCGGCTTTGCGGGTTATCGGATACCCTCCGCTGATTCTCGATCTCGAAGCCGAGCATGATACCGATCACGTGATTGCGGTGTACCGCAATACCAAAGACGGGCACTGGGGGGCCGTGGCCAAATCGAATTACACGGGATGCCGGTATCGCGAGCCGGTGTACCGGTCGCTGCGCGAACTGGTACTCAGTTACTTCGACACGTACTTCAACCTGCGCGGGGAGCGGACTTTGCGGACTTTTTCGCGTCCTGTGCACATGAAGCGCTTCGATCGGCTGGACTGGATGACTACCCAGAAGCCGGTGTGGTTTGTGGCGGAGTATCTCCTGACTATTTCTCACTATCCGCTGATCACTCGCGCTCAGGCTCAACGATTGCATCGGTTGGATGGGCGGTCGTTCCGGGCTGGGTGCCTGGAGCGGGCGGAGAAGTAAGTACCCAGTACCCAGTACCCAGTACCCAGAGTGAAGCTTGGAAGGGGTTCGTTTCGTACAAACTCCATGCGGTTTTGTTTTTGGCTGATCCTCGCTGTGATTCTTTCGGCTTGCCTGGCGCTGGCCCAGGAGCAGCCTGCGCCGGTTGCTCCGAAGACGGCTACTACGCAGGCGGCCGCTCCGCCTCCAATCAAATTGCAGCCCGATGCTAGCGGAGTGGTTCCCGCAGAGCAGATTCGGGAACTGGTGCTTCGCGCCGAAGGGAAAGAACTGGAAAACGAGAAGCGGCAGCGCGATTACACCTTCATCCAGCACGAAGAAGAGCACAAACTCGATGGCCATGGCGGGGTGAAGAAGTCTGAATCCCGGACGTCGGAGATCCTGGAGATCTATGGAGAGCAGGTCGAGCGGCTGACCGCCAAGGATGACAAACCGCTGTCGGCCGGCGAGGCGAAGAAGGAAGAGGAGAAGATTCAGAAGATCATCGACAAACGCAAGAACGAATCGGAAGAAGACCGCCGCAAGCGGCTGGAGAAAGAACAGAAGAATCGCGAAGAGTTCCGCAAGTTTGTAGCGGAGATTGCCGATGCGTTCAACTTCCGGCTCGTGGGCTCGGAAGCGATCGACGGACGCGATACCTGGGTGCTGGAGGGTGAACCTCGTCCGGGCTATGAACCTAAGCAGCGCGGCGCCAAGATGCTCAGCAAGTTCCAAGGGCGCGTCTGGATCGACAAGGGCGAAGCGCAATGGGTAAAGCTCGACATCGTTGCGATTGACACCCTATCGTTTGGATTCGTTTTGGCAAGAATCCACAAAGGCACGCGGGTTCTGGTCGAGCAGACCAAGGTGAACGACGAAGTTTGGCTGCCCAAACACATTCAGTTCCACCTCGACGCGCGGATTGCGCTCTTCAAGGGGTACAACGAAGATGTCGAAGTGAACTTCCGCGATTACAAGAAATTCCGGACGACTACGAAGATGACGGTGGTGGGGGAGGAGATCCGCGAGCCGTGAGGGGCTATTTCGTAACGGACGATTTTGACTTGAGTGAGTTTCATAAATCCTTTTACGGTCGGAAGGCGCGGCCCTCCGGGGCTAAAGCCCGCATTTTTCCTGGTCCCGAACGGCACGGCTGAACAGGCTGCGGAAAAAGTCGCCGAGGGCGCAAGAAGCTCACCTCGGGCGCTGAAGCGCGACGCAATGTCAGCGACTTACGGCACGACTGAAGTCGTGCCCTTCCCAAGACCCTGCTTGAAATGGAGTTTTTCCGCAGCCTGTGAAGCCGTGCCCTACCCAGGACCGATTCATGCCGACTGCTTAGAACGAAGGTTGAGACAGAGTATCTTCCGTCACTTCCACTCGCTCCCCCGGCGTCATATGCTGGCATAAGCATTGCCCGGAGAGATTCGTGATTCCCGAACGTCGACCGAACCGCCCACAGCCCGCGCGCCGCTTCCCGCAGCTGGGCCTTTCCCAGGTATGGGTGAGATTCCTGCTGGCCATCGTGGGCCTGATGCTGGCTTTCGGCGCGGCGTTGTTTTCGACGGTATCGCGCGAGGCGGGCAACTTCTGGGGAACCCTGATTCTGGCGTCGGTGGCGCTGTTGCTGGCCACCTTCGTGGGCCTGACCACGGTGCCCTATCTGGCGCGGCGGGTCGTTGCCAGCCGCATGCGCGAAGCGATGGACTACGATGTTACGCGCGCCGGCACGATCTACATCCTGATCAGCGTCGTCATCGGAATCGCCGCCATCAACACCGGCAACAACCTGCTTTATGTTGTCGTCGCCGCGCTGCTCTCTGCCATCCTGGTTTCCGGAGTTGCCTCGGCGCTGGTGCTTCGTCGTCTCCAGCTCGACGTGCGCTTGCCCGAACACGTTTTTGCCGGGCGGCCGATGCTGGCGCGCTTGCTCCTCGGCAACACCAGTTCGTGGCTGCCCTCTTTTTCCGTGCGCGTGGTTCCCGCCAAGCGCAAGAATAAAGACCACTGGGGGTGGGAAGCCTCGACCTTCGGCTGGCCCTGCAACCGTGCGCCCCAGGAGCAGTGGCTCCGCCTGCCCGACCGCCGTCTGCGCCGCGTGCACGAAGAGGCGGAAAAGCCGATCCTCGAAGAATCCGTGTATTTTCCTTTTCTCGCTCCCGGACAAGAACTCCGGGCTGACCTTGAGATGACCTTCCCAGCCCGCGGCCGCTATTCGGAGAAGAACTTCGGCCTGGCCACGCGATTTCCGTTCGCCTTTCTCATGAAGACCCGGCGGGTCAATCTGGCCCGCGAAGTGATCGTCTATCCCGAGGTCGAGTCGACGGAGCAGTTCCTCGAAGTTCTTCCCATGGTCACGGGCGAGTTTGAAACTTTTGTGCGAGGCCGCGGCAACGATTTGTATCTCATCCGCGACTATATGCCCGACGATTCCGCGCGCCATGTGGACTGGAAAGCCACGGCGCGCACGGGGGCGCTCAAAGTGCGCGAGTTCAGCCGGGAGGATGAACGCAAGCTCCGGGTCGTGTTTGACAATCCCGCGCCCGGAGTTCTGCCGCCCGGCGTGTATGAGCGAGCCGTGCGCCTGGCCGCGTCACTGGGATGGCACTTCCATCACGAAGATGTCGAAGTCAGTTTCGTTGCGCCGGGATTGGAGCCCACCGAAGATGTCTTCGCCTTCCTGCGATACCTGGCTCTGGTCGAGCCGCAGGAGGCAACCCCGGTGTTCGGTCGTCTTCGTGCGAGCGACGATTACAACGTCATCGTTACCGCCCGCGCTGCCGCCGAGATGCCCGCCGCTTTGGTGGCCCGATCCTACATCATAAGCAGTTGCCAGTTGCCAGTTGCCAGTTCTCAGTGAAACCCCGGACGATCCCAAGGTTTTTCTGGCAACTGGCAGCCGGCAACTGTCTTTGCATTTTTTGCTTCCACTCCGCCGATTTTCGACATATACTCCGCGCCGGGGTCCAAGACACCAAGCGGTTTTGCTTCCTTCGTTGCAGACGAATTTGAAGCTGTTCGCCGGGCGCGATTTTCCACATGCCCACGGGAGGCGCAAATGCTGATCCGCGATCTGCTCAAGAATCAAGTCACCATATCGGCTGAAGTTCATCAGACCGTGCTGGAGGTTGCCCGCCTGATGGCGGAACACCACATCGGCGCCGTACCGGTTCTCGAAGGAGGGCAAATGGTCGGCATATTCTCCGAGCGCGACCTGATGAACCGTGTGGTGGTCGCCGGCAAGGATCCCGCCCGCACTCCCGTCGGCCAGGTTATGACCGACGATCCTCTGACCGTCGCGCCTGACGATCCCCTCGAGACCTGTATGACCCTGATGAAACGGCATGGATTCCGGCATCTACCGGTCTGCGCGGGACGTGACCTGAAGGGCGTGGTTTCTTTGCGCGACATCCTGCTCCACGATCTTGACGAAAAGGACGATGAAGTCCGAATGATGCGCGCCTACCTGCATTCCACGCCCGACGCCGGATAGATAGCGCCCTTTCTGGCGGTAGAGACGGGGTTCACCACGTTTTCGCCGGCGACAGAGACGCGGCGAGCCGCGTCTCTACGGGAAAGAGGGTATGGTTACCAAAGTTACCTAAGGTGGGTTGACCCCCAGGGCTCCCGGCCTCAGGATATAGAAGGTCGAGGTGCGGCAGTTTCGGCGGTTGGCCGCTACTCCACATGCGTGGCCCATGAATTGGCACAGCCAAACCGTCGTGTTTTGTTTGTGGGGCGCGCAACCGATCCTGCAATCGGTGGTGGCGGCGATCTTCTGGCGTCGTAAGCTGCACCGCCAGTTTCCCGCGTTCTTTTGGTTCCTCCTGGCGCAGATTGCGAATTTTGCCGTCACCTTTCCGCTTTGGCTTTCGGGCAGCAGCGCCTTGTATTTCTGGTTCTTCTGGTTGGGAGAGGCGGTCAATGCGGTTCTCGGCTTCAAGGTGATTCACGAGATTTTTCTCGACGTGTTTCGCCCTTATCACACCCTGAAAGACCTTGGCACTCTGCTGTTCAAGTGGGCGGGCGTGGTACTACTGCTGCTTTCGTTGGTGGTCGCCTTCTCAAATTCTTTGGACCGCGATCCGCTGGTGCACGCTCTTGCCACTCTGCAACGCTCGATCGGCGTGGTGCAGCTTGGCCTCATCCTCTTTTTGCTTTTGTTTTCGCGCTTTCTGGGCGTATCCCGAAGGCAGGTTAGTTTTGGTATCGCTCTCGGCTTTGGGCTGTTCGCCGGCGTGGACTTGATGCTAATGGCGTTGAATTCGGGGGGATTTATCGCGCAGGACAACCTGAACCTGATCAACATGGCGACCTGGAACATGGCCATTTTGATTTGGTTCGGATACTCGCTCTCGCGCAAAGCGCTTCGCCAAGCCAGCGTCAACCATTTGCAGACTCAGCGATGGGAACAGGGCCTGGCGGATCTTCAAACCCCGGTGGCATCCGATTCGCTGATCCCCATGTTCGAAGGCATGGTGGAGCGCGCGTTATTGCGGAACTCGAATCTGGAGCCAGCGGAAGATGTTCCCGGGCTCGACGACCGGTTTACTCGACCCAGGGCCAGCTCCGCTGCGGCCGGTTCCAAAACGCGGCGATAGCCTCGCCGACCCAAAAACAGCCCCCGCCAAAAACCTTGTCAAGAGGATTTTTTGGCTTCTCCCGACCCCTCTGCTCAAAGCCTGACGCGACGTAATTCGATTCAAACCATTACCTTAAGAAACCCGCGTAAAAACCGCTTATATGGCCTGCCGGACGACCTCGCCGATTTTTGGCGTGCCCGTCAGCCGGTCGCATGGTCGGCGCTTTTCAGGTAACCCCCAATGAATCAGAAAGTTGCAGGGTTGTGTATAATTCCCGGCACCGAACTCTGGCAGCTTCAAGCCAGTTCTTCGGCAGACCCTAAGCAAGAAAGAAGCAAGACAATGAAACGTTCACTCAGGGCGTTACTGCTCCTGGTAGGCCTGGTGGGTACATTTGCGTATGCGGCTGTCCCGAAAGCTCCCGCTCCAATAGGGCCGTATCCGCTGTGTTCCCCCTATCACCCGAACTGCACCGCGTAGGTGCGAGATGTACACAGCCACTTAAGTAAGAAGACGTGAGTTTAGATCACCAATGCAATCTTCCGGGCTGGCCTCCGTGGCCGGCCTTCTTTTTTACTTTCCTTCTCTTTCCCCCGTGGGTTCAGATCCCGCCTCCGCGCCGGTAGCTGGCGGTTTTGCAACACCCGATTCTTGCGCATCCGCTCCAGAAGACTTGCCTTCCGCGGTGTCATTGGCGAGGGTCTGCACGATGATCGAAATGCGCCGGTTCGACGGGTCCAGCGGATCTTTTGCGTTGCGCAGGCGCTGGTCGGCGAAGCCCCGCACTTGCGAGACCTGATCGGGGCGCAATCCCGACTGCTGCATCAAGCGCCGAGCGGCGTTCGCGCGATCCGCTGAGAGTTCCCAGTTGCTGTAGCTGCTTTTGCCGGCAAATGGCTTGGCGTCGGTGTGTCCCTCGATCGAAAGATGGTTGGGAGCTTTTCCCAATTCCGCCGCCAGCAAGGTCGCAATCTGCTGTCCGCTCTTGTTGAGCGTGGAACTGCCGCTGTCGAAGAACGTTCCATTCTCCGATTCCAGCAACTCGATGCGCAGGCCTTCTGAGGTGACCGTGATCTCGATGTTGTTCTTCAGCTTGGCGAGGTCGTTGATGCCCTGGATACTCTTTTGCAACTCCTCTTTCATCTTCGCCATGTCCTGCTTGACCGGTTGCACCTTCTCGCCGGTTCTGTCCAGTGTGGTTCCGGTCTGCTTCCCGGTTCCGCTGGGATCTTTGAAATAGCCGCTGACCGCCACCTGAATCGGCTTGCTGCTGTTCATCAGCCACAACACGATGAATAGCGCCATCATGGCGGTGACGAAGTCGGCATAGGCGACCTTCCACGCGCCGCCGTGATGGCCGCCGTGGCCGCCTTTTTTCCTGATGACGATGATGGGCGGTGTCGGCATGGCCGGTGTTTATCCCGCGGCCGGCTCGGCGTCCGGCGCCGCCACTGCGGCGGCGGCTTCGGCTTTCGCGCCCCGGCAAGCCGCTTCCACCGCCTGGAACGATGGACGCACATGCCCGGGCACGGTCCGGCGCCCGATCTCAACCGCCATGATCGGGGCTACGCCTTTAAGAAAAGCAATCATGGTCACCCGCAACACCAGCAGGAACGCGTGTTGCTCGTCGGCCATCTTGCCCATGCGCGACGCCAGCGGGCCGACCAACCCGTAACACAACAGAATGCCCAGAAACGTTCCCACCAGCGCCGCCGCCACTTTCTTTCCAATTTCTTCCGGAGGTCCGCCCATCGCACTCATCGTGATCACCACCCCCAGTACCGCCGCCACAATGCCCAGCCCGGGCAGCGAGTCGGCCATCGTACTCAACGACGTCACGGGTTCGGTGGCCCCGTGATGATGCACGTCCATGTCCACCTCCAGCATTTGATCCAGATCGAAGACTTCCACGCCGCCGCTGACCGCCATGCGCATCGTGTCGCACACGAAAGCCACCGCATGGTGATCCTTCACGAAACCTTCATACTTCGAGAACAGCGGGCTCTTGTCCGGTTCCTCAATGTCGGTCTCCAGCGCCACCAAGCCTTCCTTGCGCGCTTTTTGCAGGAGTTCATACATCATCTTCAAGGAATTGGTGTAGTGCTCAGTGCTGTACTTCGAGGAGCCAAATACCCCAATGACCCCGCTGATGATGCTTTTCAGGGTGTGGATGGGATTCGAGATCAGCACCGTGCCCACCGCCGCGCCGCCGATGATGAGCAGTTCCGCCGGCTGCAGCAGCACCTTGATGTTGCCGTGCTCCATCAGGTAGCCACCGGCAATGCAGCCGAAAACCACCACGATCCCAATGATCGTAAACATCGGACATCATCCTCGCGAATGTTCAGAATCGTTGGCGGCGCCCGCGGCAGCCGCCTTCGCCGTCGCACTCGAGTGCGCAGGCTTCATCTCTTCGAGAAGGGATTTCAGGTTGCTGCCCGGCGTGGCCATGGTGCAGGCCACCTCGCTCGCAATCGGAAAAGGGTCGCCCCACCACAACACTTCCGAATGACATAGCAGGTTCCATACCGTTTCCGCCGTCGTCGCCACCGTTACCGGACTCGCCGTCGGCAGCACGGCCAGAAACTCGTTTTCTCCCCAGCATCCCAGAAAATTTTCCGCATCCAAGCTGTGCCGTAAGGTACGCGCCGTGGTGCGCAGAAAAGGTACAACCGACTGCGGACCGTGCTTGGTGCGAAATTCCTCCAGCCCCAGCACCCGAATCCGCAGCAGCCCAAAGCCGACATGCGATTCTTCCACTCCCGCCATGCATTCGTTGAGCACGGCTCGCGTCAGACGGCGCGACGGAATTCCCGTAGTCGCGTCCAGGCATCCGTACATCGGCGGCCCGGACAACTCCTCGCGGTATAGAAATGCTTCTTCCAACAGAACCGCCGCTCCCTCGATCACGTCGCTGTCTTTCAGTACCGCCCGCGTGCGGATCCTCAACGCCACCCGGTGCCCATTCTTGTGGAGGTAGTAAGCGGTGCAATGCTGCGGCAGCCCCTGCCGGAGGGTGATAGTCACCGGACAGTGTTCGCCGATCGAGCGGTGACCCCACCGGTCGCAGGCCTGCACAATGTCTTCCAGAACATGTCCCACCACATCCTGCCCCAGATGTCCCGTGAGGTGTTCCGCGTGACGGTTCCAAAAACGGATCCTCCGTTCCCGGTCCACGAGGTAGACCCCCACCGGCAAGTCTTCCAGCACATGCCGGAACAGCTTCGGATTGTCGAGAGGATTGGAAAACATGACTCGGCCGCACCGCCTTCTAGTTTCATCGGCAGGCGAGACGGGGAACTTCAGAGGCCGGAAGGACCGCAGGGTAGCGCGCAGTTTGGGTCGCACAATGTGGGTCGCACAATGTCGGCCGCGTGGCCTTCCATTTGGGATATCGGCCTGCGTGGAGCAGACCTTCAGGCCCGTCGCCGCGGTCGCAACCCTAGCGGCGCTAACCTGGGCTGGAATTTCGTCCGCTTGGCCCGTCAGCCATGCGCGATTGGCGGCAAACAGCTTTCCCAAGACTCAGGCCAGACGTCTGATGGGCTTTCCAGTTCGACGAGACAAAGCAATTCCCGCAGGCACTTGGAACGCCGCGCGCCTCGCGGCGGTGAACTGCTACCGGGGCGTCGGCCGAACGATTCGAGTTGGGATCTCGGATTCCCGTTTCCCGATTTTCCCTGTCCGGCCCGCGGTGATTCTACCGTCGGCAAACCGGCAATCAGGGATCCGAGATCACAACGCCCTCACGATCAGGCGGCCTTGCCGCTGGCGATCTTGAACACGTTCGAAGTCTCAAGGTGGTAATGCTCGATCTGTTCCTCCTCAAGGAAAGGCTTGAGATCGAGCAGCGGCGCACGGTTCTTGTAGAACTCTTGGGAATCCGACTTCGTGTTCCAGACAGCGAGCACGAGGGCGTGGTTAGGACGATCGTCCGAGATGAAGGTGAGCAGATCCACAAAGCCGGTCTGGTTCTTGTAAGCGCTTGGCAGTTGCCGTGCGGCTTTCAAGAATTCTTCTTTCTTGTCCAGTTGCAGTGTGCAAGTCATCATACGTGTGAACATAGTAATTTTCCTCCGTTAGGTGTGACGGTCACCGTAGCCGCGCCCACAGGAGCGCGCCGCCAAAGCCGGCGGCAGGTTCTGCTGTTTCGCGGTGGTTCACTGGCCCTCTGGCGGCACTGGCGTTGCCTGGAACGCAACTTCCCGCCAGTCGCCTCCCTGCTTCACATACACGAAAGTTGCGCGAAAATCGCCAGCGATCGGCTTGCCATTGCTGATCAGTTTGACGGAGGCCATGGAGTTCACGATCGCCGTGTTCCCGTACGTGTTTACTTTCACGTCGCGTTCGTCAATGGATTCGTACTTGATGCCACCCGACTTGACGTTTTGAATCGACTCCGCCTTCGACCGCAACCGTCCATCGCCGCCGATTCCGAAGTAGCTAGCGGCCAAGTGCTCCTCAAGAAAGCCGGCATCACCCTTTAATGCCGCTTGCCGGCCTTGGTCATGGAGGGTCCTGATCTGTTGCTCGATATTTTCCGGGACGCTCTGTTCCACGAGAGTTACGCCGTGGCCCGAAGTCTGCCCAACTGCCTTGGTGCTGGCTGGGGGGTTCTCGCCTTGGCCCCAAGCCGGCAGCGACCCCACGCCCAGAACCATCGCCACGATGACGATGGAAATTGTCAATGCTTCTGCCCTTTTCATGGTTGTCCTCCTAATCCAGAGTTGTCGATTTATGGATAAGTTCGCTTGAACGCCACACGAGCGCCGGGATTCGGGAGGAGAGCGTCGTTCCAGAACCAATAATATCGTGTTACGATATAAATGTCAATTGAGTTCGCCGAGCCTTGAAGCCCCTATTCGAGGTGCGCCCGGTCTTTACGCCGCGAGGTTCCGGCCCGCCTTTAGGCTTTTCTCCTGCTTCGCGAGGCTGCCTTGGCCGGGCCTCCGTTCTTGCTTTTGCTCCTGGGAATGGCGCGCCTCAGGGCCGCGATCAGAGCGGGTCCGTGCAGGCGAAGTTCTGCCCGGTGTTGCAGGGAGAGCTTCCGCAACACCTTTTCACCTTCTGGAGTCAGGGAAAGCCACACTTCGCGGCGGTCTTCCCCCCTGCGATTGCGCCGAACATAGCCGCCGGCAGAGAGCCGGTTCACCAGTTCAACCGTACTGTGATGTCGAATTTGCAGCCGCTCGGCCAACTCTCCGATTCGTGGGCGTATCCTTCCCGGCAGCCCTTTCAAGGCAAGCATGAGCTGATGCTGGTGAGGCTCAAGACCAGCCATGCGGGAAACTTGCTCACTGAAGTGAAGAAAACGGCGGATCTGATAACGCAATTCCGCCAGCGATTCGTAGTCAGCCAAGCTAAGGGCCTTTTCCATGCGGCAAAGTATATCGTATCCCGACTAGTGGCGGGATCGGGGCCCAGAATCCGTCGCCCCAACTCACGCCGCCGGACGGGCCCGCGACTTCAACGCACGCGCCAGTTCCTCCTCATCGAAAATCGGCGGCTGGCACGCGAACCCGGAGCACACCACCGCAAACGATCGTCTTTCTGTTAGCGCGGGGAGATTTGGGATCGTCTCCGCCAAAGCCGGTGGCAGATTCTGCGCCACAACCTTGCCGGCGTCCAAACGCAGAACCGCCGTATTCAGGCCATGCGGACGCGTCGCGGTGCGATACAGCGCGCTGGCCGCATCATCGTTTCCGATGACCACGACTTGTGTGTGCGGCTGGAAGAACCGGACTACCGCCAGGCCGAACGTCGCCGCAAAGATGCCGTGTTGTCCCGCGATCCCGGCATAGAGCTCCAAAGTCTGTTCGGCCTTGTCGCGATATGACTCATCGTTATTTGACACATTGCCCGCGTAACCATGCAAACGCAGCAGCGCAATTGCCGCCGCTGAGTTACCGGCGGGAGTCGGCGAATCCTGAAAGGGCTTCCGCCGCGTTCCCAGAATGCCGAGTGCGTTCGGTTCGCCTGACGCCGCTCCACGGGTATCGAAGAATCCGCCCTCCACGGGATCGAAGAACCCCGCCACCATCGCGTCCGCAATCGTACGCGCAAAACGGAAGTAGCTGAGGTCCGCCGTCGCTTCGTAAGCGTCGAGACACGCAATTACCGCGAATGCGTAGTCATCGAGCACGCCAGAAATTTCGCGCCGCTCCGCCCGAGGATCCGAAGAAAGACCCGATGAAGCCTCCGAGTAAGCGATCACATGCCGCATCCCGCGCTCCGCATTCCATCCCTCGGAAAGCAGGCGATCCAGCGAGCGCAGCGCAGAGTGGCGCGCCGGCGCCAGATCGAGCACTTTGGCGGCTTCGAGGCAAGCCGAAACGCACATCGCATTCCAGCCCGCATAAACGGTCTTGTCCACATACGGCGTGGGACGCAGCAAGCGCGCCGCGTACATCTTCTTTTGAGCTGCAGTCAGCAGCGCGCCCGCCCGCGCTTCCGGAATATTCAGCCGCCGCGCAATTTCCTCCGTTGAGTTTTGAATATGCAAGACATTCTTCGCCGGATTGTGATGCATGTCCCCGGCTTCCTCGATGTCGTAGTACAGCGTTGCTACCGCGGCCTCATCCTCGGCGAGCGCCGCTTTCGATTCTTCCAAAGTCCAGGTGAAGTAATCGCCGTCGTCATCCATCGAGTAGTCGGCATCTTGCGAAGCGTAGAAGCCGCCGTGGGCGCGGTCGCTGAGCCATTCCTCCACCCACCGGATGATGTCGCGCGCCACGCCAGCGAAAAACTCATCCCCAGTCGCCTGATAGGCGTGAACATAGTTTTTCAGCAACTCGGAGTTGTCGTAGCACATTTTCTCGAAGTGCGGAACGATCCAGCGTTCGTCCACCGAGTAGCGATGGAAGCCGCCCGCCAACTGGTCATAGACGCCGCCGCGCGCCATTTTCTCGAGTGTGTGGACGAAGATCGTGCGCAGTTCCTCGCCGTCGGTAGCGTCGTTACGCGTGCGAACGTATTGCTCCATCACCAAGTCCAGCACGGCCGGATGCGGGAACTTGGGCGCGCTTCCAAATCCGCCGTTGACCTCATCAAACATCTTCCGCGCCGATTCCAGAATCGCGTCAATCACCGTCGCCGATACTTTTTCGCTGCCCGAAAAAGATTCTGCTCGCGCGATTGCGCTCTCGACCATCTGCGCCTGCTCCAGCACCTCGCCGTGTTTTTCGCGATAAGCCTGAGCAATCGAAAGCAGCACGCGCTTAAAGCTGGGCCGCCCGTAACCATCCGCCGGGGGGAAGTACGTGCCCCCATAAAACGGTTTGCCGTCGGGAGTGAGAAACGCCGTCAGCGGCCACCCGCCCTGCCCCGTCAGCGAAGCCACCGCTACCTGGTAGCGGCTGTCAATATCGGGACGCTCGTCCCGATCCACCTTTACCGCGATGTAGTGCTCATTGACAATCGCCGCCACGTCGGCATCGTCATACGACTCGCGATCCATTACATGACACCAGTGACACCACACCGCGCCGATATCCAGGAGCACAGGCTTGTTCGCCGCCCGCGCCGCTGCGAAAGCCTCCTCAGCAAATTCGTGCCACTGAATGGGCTGATGCATCGCCGAACGCAAGTAGGAAGAGGATGCGCGGGCGAGGGAATTGTTTGAGCCGGTGGTCATCACGAGAGTCTATCGCGAGAGCGGGCAAGAAGGGGACCGCGAGCGGTAGGGCACCCGGCTGATAGCTGAGAGCTAGGCCCCCAGCCTCTTTGCCACAGAACAATAAATCTCCACCGCCTCGACCAGTTGCGCCTTCTCCACGAATTCGCCCTCGGTGTGCGCCACGTGAATCGAGCCTGGACCGAGCAGCAGCGGCTCGCCCCAGTTGGTCAGCGACGGAACGTCGGTTGTAAAAGCCGCGACCATCGTCGGCAGGCCATCCAGCGTTCGCAGCCGCAGGAACGGAGTCTCGCGCGTGAAGCGGACCTCGGCGAGATCGCCGACGGCCTCCGTAATCTCGCGGCGCAGCGCGTCCGCCGGGCCCACCAGACGATAGAAAAGATCGGCCTGGGCAAAATCGGGAATCACATTCGGCGCACGCCCGCCTTGAATTAAGCCCACGTTTTTCGTGCAAGCGCCCGCGTCGGGGTCTTGAGGAAGTTTCATGGCGTGCAACCGGTGCAGCGCTTCCACCAACTTGTCGATCGCCGACTCGCCCAGTTCTGGATACGCCGAGTGCGCCATCCGTCCGCGCGCCACCACTTCCACGTGCAGCGCGCCTTTGCTGGCCAGCGCCAGTTTGTTTTCCGTGGGCTCGCCGTTAATCATGAAGCGCGCGCCCAGCGGTTGCCGGTTGGCCACCTTCGCGCCGATCGAGTCCCGCTCCTCGCCCACCAAAAACAGCAGTCCGACGAAAACGCCCGCCCTGCACAGCTTCTCCGCCGCCAGAATCTGCGCTGCAATGATTCCCTTCGCGTCGCACGCGCCGCGCCCGTAAATGCGCCCGTCATCTTCGGAGGAGGCGATGAATGGCGGCACCGTATCCATATGCGTGGAGAAGAAAATGTCCGGACGATCATGCCCCGGCCACCAAGCGAGCAGGTTTGCGCGCGCGCCTTCGACGGGCATCTTCCGAGTCTCGAACCCGCGCCGCCGCAACTCGCCGCAGAGAAAATCTCCCACCGCGCTTTCATTCGGAGTGACGGATTCGATATCGATCAGACGGCGGGTTAGCGCAAACAGGTCCATGCAGGAAAGCGTAACAGTCGCTGGTCGCTGGTCGCTAGTCGCTCGGGGGCAGATTCTCTGCAATACTAACTACGAACGACCAACGACCAACGACGGCCCTTGCCCCACGAAAGCTCCAGCATCCGCTCGCTCTTCCTCGCCGGCCCGGCCGGACGCCTGGAAGCCTTGCTCAACGCCGGACTGCCCAGTGCGACCCATGCCGCCGTGGTGTGCCATCCGCATCCGCTTTATGGGGGAACGCTGCACAACAAAGTCGTCTTCCACGCCATGAAGGCGCTTAACCGCTTCGGATTCCCCGTACTCCGCTTTAACTTCCGCGGCGCCGGACTGAGCGAAGGCGAGCACGCCAACGGCATCGGGGAAGTCGAAGACGTGCGCGCCGCCCTCGATTGGCTCGAACGCGAGTTCACGCTGCCCGTAATCTTCGCCGGCTTCTCCTTCGGAGCCGCCGTCGGATTGCGCGCCGCCTATGCGGACGACCGCGTCCGCGCGCTCATCGCTCTCGGCCTGCCCGCCGTTGCTGTCCGAACCGAAGACCGCGTCTACGATTTCGAATTTCTGCGCGAGTGCACGAAACCCAAGCTCTTCGTCAGCGGCTCGCGCGATCAGTTCGGCCCCTTGGGTAAACTCGAAGCGCTTGTTGGCACCTTCGCCGATCCGAAAAAGCTGGTTCGCATCGAAGCCGGAGATCATTTTTTCGAAGGACGACTCAAGGAGATGCGCATGGCCATCGAAGAGTGGGCCCCAGGGACATTGTCCGTCGGATAACGAATGACCACCAATCCGTCTCCCAACTACGAGCTACACCAAGAAGGCTCAGTAGGGTACGCCCAAAGTAGATAGCGAAATCGCTTGATTTCGACAACAATCCCAACGCCACCTCTGGCTATGGTAGATTCCGTTCGTATGCTCAGCCTAGATGACAATCGCTGGAATAACCTGACAGGCGGTTACAGAATCAAGTGTGATCCCCGACCACTGCTTGCGAAACTTGAGAGTGAGCAGAACAGCGAGACGGCGTGGCATGAACTTTGGGAAGAGCTTCACCATCAAGGAGACGTGGGCGAGGCATCGTACGCATCCGTACCACATCTCGTGAGGATTCATCGAAAGAGCGGCGTAGCTGACTGGAATACCTACGCGATTGTCGCAATCATCGAACTGGCTCGGAAGGAGGGCAACAATCCCGAAGTACCGAAGTGGTTGGAAGAGGACTACCATCGAGCGATTCGGGAACTCGCGGAAATCGGTGCCGCCGAGATCTCGCATGCCGAGGAACCAGAAGAGGTCAGAGCCATACTCAGCGTCATTGCCATTGCCAAGGGCCTTCGGACCCACGGAAGATTCCTCGTAAAGTATTCCGAAGATGAGTTGTTGGACATTGAGTCTCGTGAGTGAAATTGCCTGTGGCTGTTGAAAAAGGAACCAAACGAGTAATTTCACCGAATTTCTGCTCCTGCGGCGAACGAACATTCAATAACTTACGGACGAATTTCGTTGGTGAAATTCCCTGAAAAGAGTTTTTCAACAGCCACGCCTGTTCTCAACAGTAACTTTGATGAAATTTGGGATCGGGGTGTTTTAGCTTGAATAGACGGTTCTCATGAACTCGTCATCGACCTCTATTTGCGGATTGGGGATATATAGCTCTTCGCATACTCCGCTACCCTCGCAGCGCACAATGAGCTTATAACCATCGTTCGTACGTTGTACGTCGAAGTCGCGGACATCCGGGTCGCGGAATCCACCGCTAAGGGTCGTTTGCGTAGTGTCCCTGAAGAACCTGCCAAGTTTACGAAGGCCCATGACCACGCATGGACCAAAGTTAAAGCGTCGGAAGCCATTTTCCGCCCTGACATCAATGTGGAAGTCTTTGAAACAGTCGTCTCCATCAAAATCGAGCCACTCGAATCGGCATTCTGCCGAATCGCTCTTCAGGTGGATATGCGCGGTGCGTCTCATGGCTACCAAAGTATATGCCGGAGGTTCGTAGTTGGCGAAAAATCGCCATGTCACCAGCAACCGCGGCTAGCGTATTTACGAGATGACTTTTAGCAACCAGCAACAGTCTCTATAATCCCGTCCATGTCCGACCTGACTCCGGCGCGCGACCAGCAATTCCGCCGCATGCGCGACGTCGCCCGTGAGATATTCAACGCCGCATTGAAAAACGCTTCCATCGAAAGCGCCTTCGCCCGCAACGTGCACTGCGAGCGCCGCGTGCTGCGCATTGGCGACGACCTGCATGATCTCGACTCCTACCATCGTGTCTTCGTGGTCTCGATGGGCAAGGCCGCGCACACCATGGCCGCCGCTCTCGAAGCCCAAGTCGGCAGCAGCTTGGGAGGCATCGTCGCGTCGTCGGTCGAGGCCGCGAGTCAAGTCCGCGGTTTCCGTTATTTTCGCGGCGGACATCCCACGCCCACCGCAGAATCGATCCGCGCCGCCGATGCCATTCTCAAATCACTCGCGGCTCTCGACTCTGCCTCGCTCGTCATCTTCATGATCTCTGGGGGAGGCTCTTCCATCGTCGAACGGCCGGTCGTTGCTATGAAAGACACTTTGGAAGACGACACAATCTCGCTATCCGATCTCGCCGCTACCTACCAAACGCTGGTGCACTCCGGCGCTCCCATCGCCGAGATCAACGCCATCCGCAAACATCTCTCCGCCGTCAAAGGCGGGCGACTGGCGCAGGCCGCCTATCCCGCCCAGCAGGTTTCGATTCTTGTCTCCGACGTGCCCGACGCAACTCCCGACGCGCTCGCCTCCGGCCCCACCATGCCCGATTCCACTTCCATCCACGACTGCGAGCGCATCGCCGCCCAATACAACCTGGTCGACCAGTTTCCCGCGACCGTTGCCGATCTCTTTCGTCAGCATGCCCTCGACGAGACGCCGAAATCCGACGACCCCGCGTTTGTCCGCGCGCGCTGGTGGACCGTGCTCTCGAATAAGGTGGCCATCGATGAAGCCGCTGTAGCCGCCACCCACGCCGGTTTTGCCGTTGAAGTCGATAACTCCTGCGATGACTGGCCCTACGACAAAGCCGCGGACTACTTGCTTAACCGTCTGCGGGAACTGCGCCGCAACGTATCGCGCGTCTGCCTGATCTCCGGTGGCGAGGTGACGGTGACCGTTCGCAATGGTGGCATCGGCGGACGCAATCAGCAGTTCGCCCTTGCCTGTGCTGAACAAATATCCGGACAAGACATTACCGTGCTCAGCGCCGGCACCGACGGCGTCGATGGGAACAGTCCTGCCGCCGGCGCCGTGGTTGATGGCAGCACCGTCTTTCGGGTTGGCGGCCGCGCGGACGATCGAGCCGGGGGCGCTGAGGTTAGCCGGCACGCGCTCTCCACCTTCAACGCCTATCCTCTTTTCGACGCGCTGGGCGACAGCATCGTCACCGGCCCGACTGGCAATAATCTTCGTGATTTACGGATCCTGCTTGCTTACTAGAAGTGGTCTCATAAATGGGTTTCAGAGCTAGCGCCTGGCCCTCGGGGGCTAAAGCCCTCGTTCTTATTGGCCGGTAGCGGCACGGCTGGAAGCCGTGCCCTTCCCAAAACCATTTATGAGACGAGTTCTAGCACGCGCGCAACTTTAGTTCTTATTGCGGGTTTATAGTTGGGAGGTTGTAACGAATGACAGGCGGTTGCGAGTGGCCATGGGTACATGGACTGTCGATGCCGGTAAATTCTTGTAAATCTCGCTTCACCCGGCAGCTTTGCGCCTGCGCCCTGCATCCAAAGCTATTAAACCCAATAATGCACTGGAGGTTTCGCTTGAAACAGACATTCCGCAGTGCCGTTCTTTTGTCGTTTGCCTGCGCTGCCTTGGCAGCGTTCTCGAATCTCGCGCAGGCCCAGAAAATCGACCTTGCGTTCGGCGTCAGCACGCTGGACGCGCCCGCGGCCAACTCGACAGGGCCGTCACTCACCGGCGGCGCCTACACCGGCTTTAGCGGCGACGTGCTCTTCTATCACAATCTCGGTTTCGGCAGCGAAATTTACTGGAAGGCAACCCAGGGGAATTACGGGGGCGACCCCACCCTCCCGTTTCGTCCCATTTTTTTTGACTTCAACGCCGTGTACTCGCCCAAGCTCGCGAGACATGCGTATCTTGAGCTGACCGGCGGTATCGGCGCACAGGACACCCGCTTCTACTGTTCCACTTGCAGCAATGGCGTCACTAACTTTGTGTCCGACAAACACTTCATGGGGGACTTCGGCGCCGGCATCAAGCTCTATCCCAAGGGCGGATTTTTCGTGCGCCCCGAGGCCAGACTCTATCTCGTCAACAACAACCTGTACTTCAGTTCGCCGCGCGTCACGCGCTACGGGCTCTCCATCGGATACACGTTCAAATAGCCGCCGTAATTCTTCCCAGTGACGGAGGGGACAGCCGGGGGCTGTCCCCCGGCAGGGGTCTCCGCTTTGTAACTTTTCTCCCTCTTTCGCTTCACAACTGGCCGCTTTCACTCGTCCCGCATTATGATAGAGGCATGTTTGGCTTTTCCGGCGAGATGCTCTTTCTGTTTTTTCTGGCGCTGATCATTTTTGGCCCCAAGAAAATGCCGGAGATCGGACGCCAGGTTGCGCGCTTCCTCAACGAATTCCGGCGCGCTTCCTACGAATTCCGTTCGCAGATCGAGTCTGAAATGAACTCCCTCGATCGCAACAGCAACGCCAGCGGCAGCAATTCCCGCCAGCAGATTCTGCCACCCCTGCAGGCTCCGCTTGGATCGCTGGCCAATCGCATCTTCAATCCGCCGCCCGCCGAGAAGCTCGAGGCTGCTGAAGCCACGCAGGCCGCTGCCGCAGCCTCCGCTGCGGAAGGCGCCGCCGGTGTGGAGACGGGGCTTGAGCCGGCTGCCGCTCCGAAAGTAGCGCCCGATGCCTGAAGCGGCCGCCTCCTCACCTGTCGACGATTCCGCCAAGGAGCAGATGCCCGCCATGGGCTTCCTCGAGCATCTCGAGGAACTGCGCAAGCGCATCGTCTATTCCATCATCGCAGTTGTCGTTGGCTTCTTCGCCTGCTGGTTCTCCGCGCAACGCCTCGTCGGCATCATGCAGCGTCCCATCGTCGAAGTGCTGCATAAGTACAGTCTTCCCGAAAAACTCGTCTACCTCAATCCCGTCGACCCCTTCAACCTCTATCTCAAGGTAGCGGGAGTGGCCGGTCTCTTCGTGACCTCGCCCTTCGTCCTTTACCAGATCTGGTTGTTCATCGCGCCCGGCCTCTACCGCAACGAGAAGCGCTACGTCATGCCCTTCATGCTTTCGAGCGTGACTCTTTTTCTCGCGGGAGGATATTTCGGCTACCGCGTCGTCTATCCCCAGGCGCTCACCTTCCTCATCGACTTCGGCAAACAATTCCAGCCGATGATTACCATCGAGGAATACACGCAGTTGTTTGTCACCATCGTTCTCGGTATGGGCCTGATCTTTGAGATGCCCATCCTGGTTTTCTTCCTCGCTCTCATGGGCATCGTCAGCGCCGGCTGGATGTGGCGCAATATCCGTTATTCGATCCTTGGAATCTTCGTCGTCGCCGCCATCATCACGCCCACTCCCGATATCGTGAACATGTGTATCTTCGCCGCTCCCATGGTCGCGCTGTATATTCTGAGCATCGCCATCGCCTGGCTCGTGCATCCTAAACAGCGTAAGAAACGCGCGGAGAAGAGCTCTTAACCGCGGAGGACACGGAGGATCGCAGGGAAAACCATGACACCCGCAACCGCACCCGAACATTGCCGAGCCTTCCCCCGTGCCCCTCTGTGCCCTCCGTGGTTAAGGATTTGTCTGGCCCTACCGCTGACCATCGCTCTGGCGAGCACTGTAGCCTGCACGAAAGGAACCTCCGCCGACGCCACCGCCAGTGCAGCCCCAAAATCCGAATCCACCGCTGCGACGTCAGCGCCGGCCGAAACCCCGCCTGCAGACAACGCCCCGCTCCCGCACATCGATGCCAAACGCGCCTTCCAGTACACCCGCGAGGTTACCGCCTTCGGCCCGCGCTATATGGGCAGCGAGAATCACAAGAAGCTCGAACGCTACATCCTCGACCACCTCCAAGGCGATCAAGTCGAAGACGACGCCTTTACCGCCGACACCGTGGAAGGGAAGTTCCCCGTCCGCAACATTATCGCCAAATTTCCCGGCGCAAAAGACGGCATCATCGTTATCCTCGGGCACTACGACACGGTCTATCCATTGCGCAACTCCGGATTCGTGGGGGCCAACGACGGCGGCTCTTCCACCGCCATCCTGCTCGAATACGCCAACCAGTTGCGGGGTAAGAAGCGCGACGGCTATAGCGTTTGGCTAGTCTGGACCGACGGCGAAGAAGCGGTTAAGACCTGGACCGATACGGACAGTGTTTACGGCGCCCGCCATCTTGCCGAAAAATGGGAGAAAGACGGCACACTCAAGAAAATCAAAGCGCTCATGGTGATGGACATGATCGGCGATGCCGACCTCGACATCTCCCGCAACACCAAAGGCGCTCCCTGGCTGCTCGACCTCATCTATGCCGCTGCCGAGCGCGGAGGCTATCAGTCCCACTTCTACGCCACCGAGGGTCCCATCGAAGACGATCACATTCCCTTCGTCAATCGCGGCGTCCCTTGCGCCGACGTCATCGACCTCCACTACGGTTACAACAACGTCTTCTGGCACTCCCCGCAAGACACCATGGACAAGCTGAGCCCTAAGAGCCTCGAAATCGTCGGCAACACCATCCTCGAAACCATCCACATGCTCGACCAGCGCTAGCGTCGTGTCCCGGTGCCGTGTCGCCACTCATGCCTTCGGAACCGCCGCTGTTCCCTGCGGTTTTGCTTCTCCGCGCAGCAATCCCACAATCTTCGTAGCCAACATGATAACTTTATCGCCGGAGTAGGTCCCAGGTCTCAGGTGTCAGGTTTCAGGAAATTCAAACGGCAAGGTCTTCCTAAGACCTAAGACCTGAGACCTGAAACCCGCCCCCTGAACCCGCCGCTGCTGCGGCCTGAGAACTTTCGATGAAAAGAATTACCGTAGCAGTTCTGCTTTTCTTCGTTGCCCTGTCCTTTGCTGCGAAACAGAAGGTCGCGGCAGGTCCAGAGCTTCTCATCCGACTCGAAGCCGAATTCGCCGCGGATGTCGCCAGGCACGGACACGACGCCTTTCTTACCTACTTCGCCGAAGATGGCGTCGAAGTCGTGGACGGCGGCGGCTTCGACACCAAAGACGCCATGCGCAAACAACCCCAATGGCCCGAAGGCACGACTCTCACCTGGACGCCCGTCAAAGCCGACATGGCCGCTTCCGGCGATCTCGGCTACACCTACGGCAATTACGTCTACACCGCCAAAAATAAAGAAGGCAAGCTCGTCGCCAATTACGGCAAGTACACTTCGATCTGGAAGAAGCAAAAGGACGGCCAATGGAAGGTGGTCGTTGACATGGGAAACTCCAGTCCCGACCCAAAAGCAAAGTAGAGACGGGGCCTGCCCCGCCTTCCGCGTGTCGCACGCCCAATGTTGCGGTCAGGCCGAGACGCGGCAAGCCGCGTCTCTACATAAGATTAGCTTCTCTTTGACCGAATCGCCGCCATCAGGTTCACTGCGGTCGAGACATCGATGCCGTGCCGCTCTCCGCCACGCGCAATAGGACCTCCGATGGCGTCCAGTTCGAGTTCCCGCCCGGCGGCAAGATCTTTCTGCATGGAACTGCGCATTCCCGGTGGCGCGCTGCTGAGTGCCGTGAGAATCGGCGCCGCGTCAACCTCCGCGCCGCTCGCATTTGCCACGGCGCAGGCCTCGCCGATCGCGGAACTCAATTTCGGTTTCCACCCAGTGTCCGCAAGAATCTCTCCCACATTCATGCCCGATGCGGACGTTACCAGCGCGATAGGCGCAAGGAAGCAGAGCTTGCCCCAGAGCAGGGTTTGCTCGTTCGGAATGAACTGGCAGGTGAACCCAAAACTGCCCAACTGTCCAATGATGCCTCCCAAGAGCGGCTGCAAGCTGGCGGCGAGATTGAAGCGAACGAATGGCGATCGCTGAACAAACCGCCCCGGCGAAATCCGCTCCGCTTCCACCGCGATCGTTGCCGGAGCCACGCGCTCACGCCCAAATCGCGCCCGCAGCACGGCGACATGGTCCACTCCGTTCAGTAAAGGAACCACGCAGCCCGGCGACACCCGCACCGCTTCCAGCGCAGCTTGCAGTTGATAAGTTTTGGTTGCGAACCACAACACGTCAACCGGTTCCGTTAGTGAGGCGACAGCTCTTGCCGGCGCCATGAGCGAGCCCGACGGACGTTCTAGCAGCAAGTTCGCGGGATAGTCCGGTAACTTCTCCGGTCGAACCACCACCGTGACCTCTTCTCCAAGCGATGCCAGTACCGTGCCGACCAACCCCCCGATTGCTCCCGCTCCCAAAATTGCGTGTTTCATGCCAGCACTCCCCCGAACCAATACGATACGGTACTTTTGGATGCGGCCACCACCAACTTCGACCCGCCTTTACGCTGCGCCGGAAAATCTGTCACACTGGCAACTGGCCACTGACCACTGGCTACTGGGTTCCATGGGCAAGATCCACGTTCTTCCCGAAAGAGTTGCCAACCAAATCGCCGCCGGCGAGGTGGTCGAGCGTCCCGCGTCGGTGGTGAAGGAACTGCTGGAGAACGCGCTGGACGCTGGTTCCACGCGCATCCGCATTCAGGTCGAGGCGGGCGGGAAGAAGCTGATCCAGATCACCGACAACGGCTGCGGCATGGTGCGCGACGATGCCATGCTGGCCTTCGAGCGCCACGCCACTTCGAAAATCAAGAACACTGAAGACCTGCTGAGCATCTCGACCCTCGGATTTCGCGGCGAGGCGCTGCCCTCGATTGCTTCGGTTGCCCGTCTGCATCTGGAAACGCGGGCCGAAGAAGAAGCGGCCGGGACGGTCCTTGAAATTAACGGCGGCAAAATCATCCGTGTGGAAGAGGCGGGATTGCCGCTCGGGACTTCGATCGCGATTCGCGATCTCTTCTTCAATACGCCGGCGCGCAAGAAGTTTTTAAGATCGGAATCGACCGAACTCTCCCACATCGTTTCGCTCGTAACCCACTACGCGCTGGCGCATCCGGAGAAGCATTTCGAGTTGCACTCGGCGACCAACGCTTTGCTAGTGGCCCCGCCCGTGGCTGGTCATCGCGAGCGCGTGTACCAGGTTTTTGGACGCGAGATTCTCGACCAGTTGATTCCACTGGCGGCCGTGCAACCCCTGGAGCGAATCGGATTGCCGCAGCCTCCGCCGTGGCGGCGCAGAGCAGACCCGTATGGCGCGGGCGCCCCCGCCCGCGAACCCACTGCAGGCGGACCGGGCGGTCTTGCCCCCGCTGACTCCGAGGATGAAACTTCGCGGACAGGAGTGTCCGCGCCACACGATTTCGGCGAGGTGCGCCTGCACGGCTTTGTATCCAAGCCCGAAATTCAGAAGCTCAATCGCAATTCAATTTTCATTTTCGTGAATGGACGCCTCATTCGCGACCGTCTCATTCAGCATGGGATCACCGAGGCCTATCGCAACATCCTGGCGCCAACGGTGTATCCGGTGGTTTTACTTTTTATTGAGATGCCAACGGCCGAAGTGGATGTGAATGTGCATCCGTCAAAAACCGAAGTCCGTTTCCGGCAGCAGACAGTAATTCACGATTTCGTGCGCGAGTCGGTGCGGGCGGCGCTGATGAAGGCGCGGCCGGTACCGCAGTTCCTGACGGAAATCGGCGCACAGCCCACGGCGAGCCCGGGCCTCAGCAGCCCCGGCGTTACGAATCGCCAATTCAGCGACGGCTCGCGCGGCCCCGATGATCTGCAGCGAGCCCCGTGGCGCGACTTGTACGAGCAAGCGGCGGCGGGCGGCTTCGCGCTTCAGGCACCGGCAGTTCTCCCGGCGACCGCGCGGCTTGAATTCGAAGGAGGGATTGCGGTCGAGGCCAACGCGGCGGTATCGCTCGCTCGCGCGCCGGAGGCGTCGATGCCTCAACCGACGATCGATCCTCAGCCAATTCCCGATCGCGGCTGCGCGCCGCCGATTCCGCAGGAGGCGCAACCGGCGCCAACTCTCGAATCGTTGCGATCCCTGCGGCCTCTCGGCCAGATTCGAAATTCATTCATTCTTGCCGTCAACGAAGACGGCCTCTGGATCATCGATCAACATGTGGCCCACGAGCGCGTGCTGTTCGAGCGAGTGCTGCGGCAACGCTCGGCGCGGCGGGTCGAGAGCCAGCGTCTGCTCATGCCGCTGGTCATTGAACTCACTCCGGCACAGCAGGCGATCTTCAGCGACATTGCCGAGGAACTTGCCTACAACGGTTTTGAGGCGGAACCCTTTGGCGCGCGCAGCGTGGCGGTGAAGGTCGCCCCGGCGGGTGTGGACGCGGCGCGCATCGAGCACATGCTGAACGAAATCTTCGAGCAACTCACGCGCGAAGACCAAGCGATCAATCTGGAAGCAGTGAGGACGCGCATCGCGGCCTCAATTGCGTGTCACGCCGCCATCAAAGTCAACATGCCCCTCGAACAAAACAAAATGGAGTGGCTGCTCGCGGAGCTGGCGAAAACCGACCATCCCATGACCTGCCCGCACGGCCGGCCGGTGGTGCTGCGCTATTCCATGCAGGATATTCAGAAGGCGTTCAAGAGAATTTAGCTCTCAGCTGTCAGCTGTCAGCTATCAGTTCCACCTCGATGGGCTGGCGCGCGACCAAGCTGAAAGCTGATAGCTGACAGCTATGCTGTGTTCTAATCGAAATCATGACCGATGCGGAACTCCTGCAGGCTCGCGCGCAAAAGTGGCGGCTCGACGGCCAGCCCGTGCGCACGCTCGATGAGGCGCGCATCTTTCTTGAGTCGGTGGGATTTTGTCTGATGTATCCAATGCGGCCTGCGCTGCTGCTGCCGACCTTCGTGGGAGCCTGGGTGGGGGCCGAGGATAAGTTGCCGATGCGGCAGCACGCCTACGCTGATCCGCGGGCGCAAGAAGCGACGGAACTCATGGTGCGCGCGCTGCGCGATCGGGCCGCCTACGAGGCTTCGCTGATTGACGAGAACAACGCCTTCCTGCTGGCGCCGTCGGTGTTTCCTTATTTCTATTCGCTCGTGGGGGAGCGCAATCCGAAGCAGCCGCCTGCTGCAGGACCTCGCTCTCCCTACTCGCCGCTGGCCTGCGACGCGTTCGAAATCATCCGGCAGCGAGGACCGATTGCGAAATCGAAACTGGGCGAGATGCTGGGCGGATCGGTTTCCAACGCCGGCCTCGATCACGCGCTCGGCGAACTGTGGGCCAAACTGCGCATCACCCGCGTGGACTACACCGCAGCGGAGGGCTCGGTGTGGGACGAGTTGTCGCGTTGGGCGCCCGATGTGGTGCGCGAGGGCGTCGGGATTTCGGTGCCCGAAGCGCTTTCCGCCCTGGTCTCGAAATATCTGGACTGTGTGGTGGCGGTGGATGAGGGAGAGATCGAGAACTTCCTCGCGAACTTTGTTCCGCGCACGCGCGTAAAAGAAGCCATCCACGCCTTGCTCTCGGCGCGCGAATTGAGCTTTGTCCATGTCGGGGGTAAGTCGCTGCTGCAGGTAACTCCGCCGAAACAAGCCTACGTTCCTAAACCCCGCCCGGAGCGGGTGGGTTAGCAGGTGCAAGAAACAAAGGGGGAACCGGATGCCGGCGCCCCAGCCCCTAAAGGGGCGTCTGGTTCCGAAGACTTACGGCATCGCTAAAGCGATGCCCTGATACGAAGCCCTCAGTCCCCCCTCTCGATACGAAGCCCCTGTGGCCCCGGTGGTGAAGCGCTCTCGCGCTCCGTGTACAATGCTTCTTCGCCACGATGATCGCGCTACAATGACCGATTCTTCCCCACGCAAACTCATCATCGCCATTGACGGCCCGGCCGGAGCGGGCAAGAGCACTATCGCCTCCCGCCTCGCCCGCAAACTCGGCTACGTGAACCTGGAGAGCGGGGCCATGTACCGTGCGCTGGCGTTGTGCGCGATCGAGTGGGACGCCTCGTTCGACGACGAAGCTGCTTTGCTCAAGATGGTGCAGGATTCGCACATCACTCTGGATCGCAGTATCGGCGGCAATCGTGTGCTGCTCAACGGAAAAGACGTTTCCCAGCGCATCCGCGAGCGCGATGTGTCGGAAGGGGCATCGCGCGTCTCGGTGCATCCCCAAGTACGAGAGTGGATGGTGGCGCGGCAACGCGAGATGGGCATCGGCGGCGGCGTCGTCATGGAGGGCCGCGACATTGGGACGAAAGTGTTTCCCGATGCCGATTTGAAGATTTTTCTCGACGCCGATCCCGTGATTCGCGGGCAGCGGCGGCTCGACCAGCAGAAAGTGAAGGGTGCTCCGGCGCAGGCGATGGCCGCGGAACTTCGGGAGCGCGACCGGCGCGACCGCACCCGCGCCGCCTCTCCGCTGATAGCGGCGCAAGATGCCGTGGTGCTCGACTCGACTAATATGAGCGAAGATGAAGTGCTCAATCGAATCGAGGAGCTGGTAGAAGAGCGCTTGGCGGCTCGGCGCTAGGTCAAAATCCCCGCCCTGTGTCTGCAAAGAACGCAGACACAAGGACGGGCCACCCTCGTGAGTCGTGAAAGGACGGGCCACCCTCGTGAGTCGTGAACGGTGGGCGTGCCTAATCTCTGATGCCTGACGTATACTCGCCGGGAACGAACTGCTCACGCGAAGAACGCCATGGACCGCAATCGCCGCGCGCACCCGCGACTCAAGACCAGCGTACCGGTAGAGATCATCGTTGAAGGCAGCAGCAACCCCTATCGCGGAGCGACGTCCGACCTCGGCCTGACCGGATGCTACATCGAAACCTGCTATCCCTGGCCGGTCGGAACCAATCTCGACATGAAGCTGCAACTGGAGGACACACTCCTGGTGATGGCGACCGTGGTTACCTGCGATGCCCTGGTGGGCAACGGCATCGAATTCACCAAGATGCTTCCGGAAGACATCGACGAGCTCCGCTCCTTCCTGGAAAGAGCGGAAAAGTCAGAGTGATTCCGCACCTACCTCTTTACCACCACTCCAATTCCCAACTCCCGCAACTGCCCCTCGGCCACCGGCGTGGGCGCTTCCATCATTAAGTCCTTGGCGGCGGCGGTTTTGGGGAAGGGGATTACTTCTCGCAAACTTTCGGCTCCGGCCAGAATCATTACGATGCGATCGAGACCGAGCGCAATACCGCCGTGCGGGGGCGTTCCGTATTCGAGCGCTTCCAGGAAGAAGCCGAAGCGCGAGCGCGCTTCTTCTTCCGTCATGCCGAGCGCGTGGAAGATTCTGCTCTGCACATCCTGACGGTGAATACGGATCGAGCCCGATCCCAACTCCGTCCCGTTCAACACCACGTCGTAGGCGAGAGCGCGCACCATGGCCGGGTCGGTTTCGAGCTTGTCCATGTCTTCATCGTGGGGCGAGGTGAAGGGATGGTGCGCTGCTATCCAGCGCTTTTCGCCTTCGTCGTACTCGAACATGGGGAAGTTCGTCACCCACAGAAAGCGGAAGTCGCCTTTCTGGAAAAGCTGGTGCCGGTCGGAATATTTCTGCGCCAGCGCCACGCGCAGCAGTCCGGCCGAGGCATAGATCGCCGATTCCGCGGGGGTGACTCTGTGCTTGCCGGCGGGATGCGCGTCTTTGGAGGTGGACTTGGACTTGCCGGACTGCGCCGATCCCACCACCAGCACCAGCAGATCGTCCGCGGCGGCGCCAGCTTTGGCACGCACTTTTGCTCCCGCCTCGGGAAATTTGTTCTCAATGCGCTTGAAATCTTCAAACACGCGCGCTCCACCCTTCGACACAAAAAGCGGCTTGATGTCATCGCGTTCTTTTCTCGACAACTCACCAACCTTGGGCGTGCGGATGGCAATCACCGGCAAATCTTTGTTGATCGCCAACTGTTCCAGGTCGGCGGCGGCGAAGCAATCGCGCACATCGGTGAAGGCGGGCAGGCGCAGGTCGGGCTTGTCGACGCCGTACTGCCGGATGGCATCGTCGAAGTCCATGCGCGGGAAAGGCGTCTTGATCTCGTAGCCCCCCGCTTTGAACGCCGCAGTCAAGAAGCCTTCTACCACTTCCCAAACCCGCTCCGGCTGCGGGTATGACATTTCGAGATCGATCTGGGTAAACTCGGGCTGGCGGTCGGCGCGCAGATCTTCGTCGCGAAAGCAGCGCACGATCTGGAAATATTTGTCGAAGCCGGAAATCATCAGGATCTGCTTGAACAGTTGTGGCGATTGCGGCAGGGCGTAGAACGATCCCGGCTGTACGCGGCTGGGGACTAGATAATCGCGCGCGCCTTCGGGCGTGGAGCGGGTCATGAACGGGGTTTCGATCTCGAAGAAGCCCTGCGAAGCGAGGTTGTCGCGGATGGCGAGCGCCACCTTATGCCGCAGCTCGATGTTGAACTGCATGGCGTCTCGGCGCAGGTCGATGTAGCGATATTTCAAGCGCATTTCTTCGTTCGCCAGCACCGTGTCCGAGGGCAGAAACGGCAGCGGCTTCGACACGTTCAGAATGCGCAACTCTTCCACCACCAACTCCACTTCTCCGGTTGGGATATTGGGATTGATGGTATCGGCGTCGCGGCGCTTGACCGTGCCGATCGCCGCAATAACGAACTCGTTGCGCAGCGCTTCCGCCTTCTCGTGCACGGCGGCGTTCAGTTCGTAGTTGAAGACGACTTGGGTTATGCCGGTGCGGTCGCGCAGGTCGACGAAGATGATCTGGCCAAGGTCGCGGCGCCGATTGCACCATCCCATGAGTGTAACTTTCTTGCCCGCATCGGAGAGCCGGAGCTCCCCGCACATATGAGTTCGCTTGAGGTCGCCTAAGAAATCGAGCACGTTTTCGCCTTGTGTTGCCGAAATTGGTGTCGCTGGATTTACCGTGGTAAGCCGAAACGAAGATTATAAACGGGACGAGGGTCAGGGCTCCGGGAGGTGAGCGATTTGGTAGTGGTGCAGTTTCAGAATCTCGACCGTTCCTGGCTTTGCGGCGAGAAAGATCTTCAACGCAAAGTGCGCGAAGGACTCGCTAAGGGCGCAAAGAAAGGCACCGCACAGTCGCAAACTGCACCACTACCAGCGCCTATTTGTAAGTTCCGGTTGAGCTGGCCAGTTCATCGCGGTGCACGGTGAAGTCCACCATCGAGCCGAATGCCGGGCCGGTCAGAGGGTTCTTCTTACTCCCTTCCTGCAGCGCGGCATTGAACTTGTCCAGGCCGTCGGCGTTGGGCGTGATGAAGACGACCCAGAATGTCCCGGGATCTTCGGTGTGGATCGCTTCAGTGTCGACTTCATACTCGAGGATGGTGCCGTCGGCCAGCAACTTCTCCATCAGCGGCACGAACAGATTCTTGCTGAGCGTCTCCACGGCATGATTCGGCGCATCGGGCTTCAGTTTGTACTGCGCCACTCGTCCATAGGCGCCCTTGTACTGGCCCGAATGCCAGTTGTAATAGCGGCTGACGAAGATGTTGTCCCAATGTTTGGTGGCGCTGGCCAACACGGGCGAAGTTACACTGCTCGATTTGTAGAACTTGTCGAGCACGTTCAGGATCCCGGCCATCGACATCGCCGACCACCAGCCGTCGTGCGTTTCCCCGTCCGGCGTATGCACTAGGTTCATGTCGTTGCCATAGCCCACGATGGTTCCATCGGCCATCGCCTTGTCCAGAATCTTCTGATCGGCGGCGTTGGCCTTTTCCATCTCCGCCCATTGTGCGCGGGGAATGCTCCAATTCCCGACGTAACTGTACATCGGCGGTTTTTCCTTCGGTTCATCCTGCGCTAGTACCGGCGCGGCGCAAACGGCGATCATTGCTACCGCACACAGGACTGCAAAAACTCCCCACACTCTTCTGCTCATTCTTGTCTCCCTCAAATTTACTTGCGTTACGTGCGGTCGGAACAGTACTCCGGGAGGGCAACGAATGTCAATAAAGTTAATCGAGATCGTTGGCGCTCCAAAGGTTGGGGGTGATCTGGCGGAATTTCAGTTTCCATTGGCCGCCGATTCTTGCCCAGGTGTCGGCCATGTGGCGATAGCGAGGATGTTCTCCGGGGACGATCAGGTTGTAGGCGACGACGGCGGAGTCGTCGTTCAGTTTGACGACGTGGAAATCGTAGGCGCGCGTGCCTTTGGGGGCTCCCGCCTGCGCGGATTCGACGACATCACTTTTGTCGTAGAAGTCGCCGTTGGTGGCGATGCCCTGGAAATCGTCGGCGATGGCGCGGTCGACTGCGGTTGCGTCTTTGCTCTGGGTCGCCTGCAGCAACTGCTGCTGCTGGTCGATGAGTTGGCGGTCGAAGGCGGAGATGGGCTTGGAAGTCTGGGCCAAGGCCAGAGAGGCGGTGAGGATAGTTGCACACAGCAGGGAAGTGCTTCGCATCGTTTGTCTCCTGAGGCACGATTTTAGTTCGTGATGCAATCCGTCGCCGTTTTACTTGCCCAGCCCGAGTAGTCCCGGTGCCGTCCCTTGCGGGACTCGGTTTGTGCCAATTCCGACTACCCGGCACTTACGTGCCGGGCTTTCTTATTCCGCCGCTTTGCGGCTGGAGGGTCGTACGTTCTACTTCCGCAAAATCCGCTGCGCCAGCTCGGCACGCGGAACCGTGACTTGTTCGCCGGAGGCTAGATGCTTGAGCGCGAAGGCACCGGCGGCAACTTCGTTTTCGCCGACGATGAGGATATATCGCGCTCCCATCTTGTCGGCGGCCTCGAACGACTTTTTCAGGCGAAACGACTCGTCTCCTAGTTCGATAACAAGATCGACCACCAGGTCGTGGCGGCGCAGTTCGCGAGCCAGGCGAGCGGCTTCGCGATTCATTCCCGCGCCGAGCGGAGCAATATAAACGTCGGGCTTACGGATCACGGACTGGGCCGACGCGGTCTCCATCAGTGATAGCACCAGCCGGTCTTCTCCGATGGCAAAGCCAATGCCCGGAGCGGCCGGCCCGCCGAGGGCTTCCGACAAACCGTCGTATCGCCCGCCGCCGAGAATCGCGTTCTGCGCCCCCAGCGCCCCATGTGTAAATTCAAAAGTGGTTTTCTGGTAGTAATCCAGACCTCGCACCAGGCGAGGGTTTTCCTGGTAAGGAATCTGGACGGCGTTCAGGATTTGTTTCACTTCTTCGTAGTGGGTGCGGCAAGCTTCGTCCAGAAACTGGGTGATGGTGGGGAGAGTTTCGATGATGGGCTGGTCTTCAGGAACTTTGCAGTCGAAAACTCTCAGCGGATTGGTCACGGCGCGGCGCTGGCAGTCGGCGCACATTTTTCCTACTACGGGTGCGAGCGCCTGCCGGAGAGCTTCGTTGAATTTTACGCGGTCGGCGGGGCAGCCGACGGAGTTCAGTTGGAGCGTCCAGTTGGCGATGCCAACGCGGTCGAGCAGCGTGGCCAGGAGCTCGAGAATTTCCGCGTCGCGCACGGGAGACTGGCTGCCGGCGGTGGCGGGACCGATGACCTCGGCGTCAATTTGGTAGAACTGGCGGTAGCGTCCTTTTTGCGGGCGCTCGCGGCGAAACATAGGGCCGATCGAGAAGAATTTGTTGAGGCCGCGCTCCCAGAGTTTGTGCTCGATGTAGGCGCGGACGATGCCGGCGGTGTTTTCGGGGCGGAGAGTGAGGGATTGGACGAAATAATGCCGCGTGGATTCAACAATGTCAGCCGGGAACTTTGTCCCAGGCATTGATATTCCAGCTTGAGCCAACTGAGCCACCTCTTGAGATCTCAGTCTTTGTTTGTCCTCCCAGGTAAACATTTCTTTGCTGACAATATCCGTGTCCTCGCCAACGCCGCGAGCGAAGAGTTCGGTGGACTCGAAGATCGGCGTGCGGATTTCGTGGAAGTTGTAGGCGCGGAAGACGTCGCGCACGGCGGCTTCGACGAAGTTCCAGAGCGCGGTGTCGGGCGGGAGAAGGTCGCGGGTTCCTCGGGGAGATTTGATCATGGTGAGCTATGAGCTACGAGCTGCGGGCTTCGAGTTTGGATCTTTGTGTCCCTTCCTCATTCGCGATTCGCCCAGTCATCGGCGTGAAGCTTGTCATCCTCGTGCGCGTGCCGGACCTGACTAGTTTAACGTCGAATCGATATTTTTGCGGATTTCGACGAGAATGTTCCCGCAATCCTCACCAGGCCAACTCGCCATGCGTCGCGTACAGTGTATCGAGATCCACGAACAACCGTGGTTCCCATCGTCTCTTCGAGATGGAGTTACGGATGCGCTTCAGTTTGGGTTTGATCTGGTAAAGGCATACGCGCCCATCGCTCCGCTGCTGCAAACCGCACTGAATTCTACGCGCAGCCGTTCGATCGTTGACTTGGGTTCCGGCGGCGGCGGACCCTGGTTGGACTTTTCTCGAAAGCTGCAAGGAGGACCGCCGGGCCTTCAGATTTGGCTCACGGATAAGTACCCAAACCTGGGCGCCATGCATAATGTCGGACAGGCTTCCGAGAATCAAATAAGGTTTTATCCGGGCTCGGTTGATGCAATGAACGTGCCTCGCGAACTGACGGGGTTTCGAACGATGTTCACATCGTTCCATCATTTTCCGCCGGAACAGGCTCGCGCCATATTGCGGAATGCGGTGGACGCCGGCGAAGGCATCGGCATATTTGAAACAACCAAGCGCGCTTCGTCGACGATCGGGCTTATGTTTGCCTGGATTTTCCTGCTGTTCGTCTGCACACTGTGGATTCGTCCGTTCCGCTGGTCACGGTTGCTTTGGACGTATTTGGTTCCGATCATTCCCTTGGTCTTACTGTTCGATGGAGTGGTGTCTTGCCTTCGGACCTACCGGCCAGAAGAACTGCGTGACATGGTTGAACAACTGAGAGCCAGCAAATACCAGTGGGAGATTGGCGAGCTTTCGACTGGGAAGGTTCCAATTACTTACTTGATCGGCTATCCGTCGGCGTCGGCACGACCATCCATTCGGTAACCATGGAGTCGTCGATCCTGAGTCCCACTGCTCGAAAAGCGCCCGACTTAATTCGACGCCAGCACATCGTCGTTGTAATTCAAGAGCGCGCGTTTGGGTGTATCCTTCAACCCCTTCAGCGGAACCTTCTGATCCACCGAAGTGTTTCCAGTGAGATGTGCGCGGCCCAGGTTTACGGTGCGGCCGTCGGCGAGCTCCAAATAGACCGGCACGATCATGCGGAATTTATCGTCCACGCCGGACTGCGTGACCTTGAAGCCGAATAGGACATCGCCGTTCGCGTCTTTTTCGAAGGTGGAGTCGATCTTGTAGGTGGGCAGGGCGGTGCCGTAGACGTATTCGTTAAAGAACCAGTCCAGGCGATGATTGCCCTCGAGATCCATTTCCTGGGTCATGTGTTTTTCCATCATCGCTTTGAAATCTTCGGTGGTGGCGGCCTTGCCGGAATAGGTCTTCACAAAATCCTGCATGGCAACCTTGAAATTCTGGTCGCCGGTTTTGCGGTCCCACATCATCATGCGGATCATGTGCAGAACGTAGGCGCCCTTGGGATAGATGAGACGCCGCGTCACGCCAAATCCGGTTCGCGAATTACTGGCCCGGTATCCCATGGTCAAGGGGCCGACATCGATGGCGCGAAAACCTTGGGCATCTCGTTCCAGCAGCAGCTCGCGCTCGTCGTTCCAGAACTCGATGAATTTCTTCGGATTCTTCTCGATCATGCTGATGTAGAGGGATGCGGACAACTCGGCGAAGCCTTCGCTCATCCACTGGTCGCGCCCGGAGGCGAAACCGACTGTGTGTCCCCACCATTGGTGGGCGACTTCGTGCGCTGTGACTGCCTTCCAGTAGCCGTGGTCGGCGTGGTCCAGTCCAAGGGAATGGCGCACGGTCGTGTCGAAGTAGTAGCAGATCGGAATCCAAACGAGTTCAGGCCATGATTGTCCGAAGTTGCATGCCGTCTGCTGCGTGAGTTGCATGTGCTTGAACAGCGAAGGGCCGAAATACTCGGTGTAGAGTTGCACGGCCAATTCGCCTTCCGCCAGCGCTTTCTTATTCAGGGAAGTGGTGCTCATCGTGCCCAGAGCGACGCCCGCTCCCATGTGGGAGCCTTGCGAGGGCAGGTCATTGTTGACGGCGTGCTGCAGCGAATTCACCCAATCCGGAGATTCCTCGTTGGCATAGGACTGGATGAGATATTCGGGCTTGGTGAGCTTGGCTTCCTCTTCCTTGAAGCGGCCAAAGCTGAATCCCGCCACGGTCTGCGGGTTTTCGCTCTTCCACACGGTCACATTCCGACCACCCTCGTTGCTCTCGGAGACGAGCACTCCAGTCGCCGCCATCTTCATGCCCTTGGGAATGCGGAGGGTCATGTCATAGAGCGCGTATTCTCCAAATCTCGCACCGGGATCGTTGGGATACCAATTCTCCCGGGCCACCGGGAAATAGTTACCGTTGCCCTCATTGCTCACGGCCTCTTTCCCCCCATAGGTTGTGGTGAGCGTGAGTTTCTCGTTGGCGCCGAGAGCCTTGGGCAAAATGACCGCGAAGTTGCCGTCGTCGTTCTTGTCCTCCTGAATAAAAGAAAAGGGCTGCCCGTTCGCGGTTACACTCTGCACGCGCAAGGGCCGGAACAGATCGAAGGGCACAACCCGCACACCGTTTCGGCGCGCCACCATGTCAGTCGTAGCCTTCCCGGAGAGGGCGCCATTCTTTTCGAACGTCACATCCAGTTGCTGATGTTCAATCCGCATCAGCCTGCCAACGCTGCCGTGCGCGTGTTCTCCGGAAAGACTGAACGACGCCCAGTGTCCCCACTTGTTTTCGTCGTAGGTTCGGAAGTTGACTTGATCGGACCCCCGGTTCGGCTCGATCTCATAGATTTCCTTGTCGCTGTAACGCTTGCCGTGGATGAAGGCATAGAACAACCCGCCCGGTTCGGGACTCAACACATCCTCCAGGATGCGGGCCTCCAGGTTGTTTTTGAGTTTGTGGCGCGTCGTATTCTGGCTGTCCTTCAGCAAGTTCGCATCGCAACCGCCGGACGCGGGGCTGCCGCCTTTCTTGATTTCTTCGTAGGTCGAGTCTGTGAAGCGCAGGACCGCCTGTGTAAACTTCTCGCTGAACTCATCTGTTTTCGTGAGCAGCTTCAGACTCTTGCGTTCGGATTCCTGCGGCGGGTCGAGGACGAAGTTGCCGTCTCCCGTGAACACCGCGCCTGTGACCTTGCCCTGCACGGGCATCACAAAGCACACGGTTCCTGAATGCAGATGGAAGGTGCCGGCGTCGCGCTTTAGATCAAAGTTACTGACGCTGACCGCCTCGCCTCCCAGCGTCAGGTTACGAAGTTGCTGGTAAGTAGGGTCGGAGTTAGGGCCAGCGGGGGGATTATCGGCAGCATAAAGAGAAAAAGATGCCAGCAGAATCGCGGCGGCAAAGAAGATACGAGAAGCCATGGCGGACAAGAGCCTCCTGTATGGAAGAGCGTTCGCAGTATGCACGAGTTGTCCGTTCGTGAAAAGGACGTAGATCACCAGGCTATGGAAGGAAACGATAAGTGAGATCCCTGGGAGGAAGTAAGTTTCGAGGGAAGGGGAGCAATGGGTGTCATTGAAGGACGAACAACCCCGCGAAGAGCGAACAACCCCGCCCAAGCGGGAGCTTGGACGGGGCACCCTTCAGACCGTCGCAGCCGGGAGGCTACGCGTTCGCGTAATAGGCGGCGTTCTTATCCAGAAACTCTTTCTTGTCCTCGGGCAAGTCGTCGGCGGTGAAGATCGAATCCGAGGTGCAGGCCGGAATGCAGGCGCCGCAATCGATGCAACCAACGGGATCGATATAAAGCTGGGTCGCAGCCTCAAACTGCGGCTCGTCTTTCTTGGGATGGATGCAGTCGGTCGGGCAGACTTCGACGCAAAGCTCGTCCTTGATGCAGGTGTCGGTGATTACGTAGGCCATGAGTGCTTCTCCTGAGTTGTTTGCTGGAGTAGTTTCATTGTTACCTTAGCCAGTGACACCGGTCTTGGCGGTGACCTGCGTCACAGGCATCTGTGGCGCAGTCACACGGTATAGTGATGACCGTCACAGTCGAGGCAAGGCCGGATGCGCTATAAAGTGGACAGTTGCAATCCTAGATAGCCCGGCCTCACCCCACGACCCCACACAGCCGCCACCCAAGCGGCGGGCCGGGCAATCTTTCACCCGAGGCGGAGACTGTTCCCAATCGATTCCTGCCCCTCGACGGCAATTCATCCGGTAGAGCTTTCAACGTCGCCAAAGCGTGCAAAGCCCGAGTCTTTCCGCAGCCTGCCAAGCGCAAAAAGCCAAAAGCTAAGAGCTTCTTCTCTCCCTCAAGTACGACTCTTTGTAGCCGAGGTAATTGTCGGCGTAGCGGAGGATCATTTCCTGGTCTTTTTCGTTCAGGTGGCGGCGGAATTTCCCTGGGGAGCCCATCCAGAGGGAGTTCGGTTCCACGATCGTTTTCTCGGGGATCAGGGTGCCGGCGGCGATGATGGAGCCGCTTCCGATGACCGCGCCGTTGAGGATGATGGAGCCCATCCCGATCAGGCAGCGGGCTTCAACGGTGCAGCCGTGCAGGATGGCGTTGTGGCCCACGCTGACGTAGTCGCCCAGGTAGACGCCGTACTGTTCTTTCATGCCGTGGAGGACGCAGTTGTCCTGAATGTTGGAATAGTGGCCGACGCGGATCTGGTGGACGTCGCCGCGGAGCACAGCGTTCATCCAGATGCTGGAGTGTTCGCCGAGGATGACGTCGCCGATCAATTGGGCGGAGTCGTCGATGTAGCAGGTGTCCGGGAACTGGGGGGTGACGCCTTTATAGGAGCGGATCATAGGATTTCCATGGTACAGGTGTCAGGTCTCAGGAAAAACCGCTAGGATGCGGGAACCTAACACCTGACACCTTCTTTTTCCCGGTGTAAGATTCGGCTTTCGGTGATACGTTCTTGGCGATGAATGCTGCAGACTTCCGACGGATTGCTCTAAGCCTCGAAGGGGCGGTTGAAAGCTCGCACATGGGGGCGCCCGACTTCCGTGTGGGAGGCAGGATCTTCGCCACGTTGGCCGCCGAAGACGAGGGCTACGGTAACCTGATGCTCACGCCGGAGTTGCAGACGGAATTTGTGCGGGAGTTGCCGGAAGTCTTCCTACCCATTCATGGCGGATGGGGAAGGATGGGCGCGACCCACATCCGCCTCTCGCAAGCGAGCCAGGATGTGCTGACCGGCGCGCTGCGCGCGGCGTGGAAGTTGCGCGTGGAAAAGAATGCGGGGACCAAGAAAAAGCGTGCTCCGAAGCGCGGGTGAATCTGCAGAGTGGATTTGCAGAGAATCGCCACGTTACCGCAGCAACCCTGCTCCCATTTATGGGATCGCTTCTAGTCACATCGACAAACATTTCCTTAAGGTTGATGGGCAGATTTGTCGAAGAATCCGCCATGGCGCAACAACTCTCCGTTGGTGAAATCAACGGTTTCAGAAACTTACCGCCGCAGTCTGACCTCAGACAACCTTCCTCTGGAAAGTATCCTTCACCCTCACGTGTTGTGGGCGCGGATTCGGCGCAAAGAGTCATTCGCGGCGATCTGGCAAGAGTCGGGGTCGCTGCGTCGAAGATACTGGGCCGCTTGTTACTCGGCATCGTCTCGCTCTCGTTCCTGCTCATGTTTCTCATGTGGTCATGCGGAGGTCCCTCGGACACAACTCTCAGGAGTCAGTTTGAGAGTCACCGTTCCGAACTCGATGTCCTGGCTCGCATGTCTCAGGAAGACGCGGATGGAATCAGGATCACGGACAATTTTCGGAGGCTTGAGGACGACTGGGGCGGGGCGAGACCAAAGTCGAAGAGGGGAATTACCCGCGAAAAGTGGAGCGAATATCGGCGGCTGTTCCGCGAGGCCGAACTGAGCGGATTCGATAAAGACAAGGCCGGGAACGTCTACTTTGTTGCCTTTGCCACGGATTTCGTTGGTGGCGGCGCGACCAAAGGATTCGTGCACTGCGTTAACTTCGGAGACCGCGACAAGGCGTTTCTTCCCTGTGTAGATCAGCGGGACAGCGGTCAGGTCGAGGAAGCAGGCGATAAGGGCTACTCGTATCGTAAACTCGGCCAGAATTGGTACATCTTCGAGACTTGGGGCTAAAGCTGTCGGCCAGTAGTTGTGGCAAAATTGCCATTTCGCCAGCAGCCTCTGCACCGCCCATTGAGCAGACGAGTTGTGGTGTCCAACCTTTCGCGGAGTGCCCTCCTGTACAATTTCCCCGAATGAAGCGGCAGGCTAAAGTTTCGGCGATCCTTTGGATTTTGCTGGGGGCGGCGGTGTGGGTTGTCGCCGAGCCCATTGCTTCTCTGCGCCCGAGCAATTACGTCAATGATTTTGCCGGAGTTCTGGATGCGCCTACGCAGGCGCGATTGAACGCTCTGTGCCAGCAGGTCGATCAAAAGGCGCAGGCTCAGATTGCCGTGGTCACGGTGAAGTCGGTGGATGGGCAGGACGTGGTGAGTTACGCGGTGGCGCTGTATCAGAAGTGGGGGATCGGCGCCAAGGGGAAAGATCGCGGGGTGCTGATCCTGCTGGCGACCCAAGACCACAAATATTGGACCACGGTGGGATACGGGCTGGAGCCCATTCTTCCCGACGGGAAAGTGGGCGGGTTCGGACGGGAAATGGTGCCCCTGCTGCGCGGCGGCGACTATGCGGGCGCGGTCACGTTGATGACGGCGCGCGTGGCCTCGGTGATTGCGCAGGATGCGGGCGTGACGCTGGACAATCAGCCCCGTCTGGCCGCGCCTCGCCAGCAACCCGAGTCTGGCGGACTGGGGGTGGTGGTTATCCTCATTATTGTCTTTATTGTGATCGCCATCTTGCGGGTGATATTCATCGGTTTTGCTGGTGGAGGCGGTGGTTTTCGCGGCGGCTCTGGATTTTGGTCGGGACTGCTTTGGTTCATATTGTTGAACAGCATGGGCGGAGGCCGTGGATATGGCGGAGGTGGATCCGGCGGCGGATTTGGTGGCGGAGGGTTTGGCGGCGGTGGCGACGGCGGGGGGTTCGGTGGCTTCGGCGGTGGGAGCACGGGCGGTGGCGGAGCCGGAGGAAGTTGGTAGTGGAGCGCCGGGCGTCCCCGCCCAGTTCGACCCTTCGACTTCGCTCAGGGCAGACTCGCGAGACGACCGTCGCTCCACCTGCCTGAGAATGAGAGGCGAGGAATGGTTCCGGAAAAACTGATTAACGAGTTTGTCGAACGCATGCGAACGACGGCAGGTACGAATCTGCTGTCTGTGATTCTTTACGGATCGGTAGCGGCCGGAGATTATGTTGCCGATCATTCGGACGTGAATCTGCTGTGTGTGCTGCGGGAAACTTCGTTCGCTGCGATTGCCGCGTTGGCTCCTGTGATCGAATGGTTGAAAAAACAGAAGCACCGCGTGCCGCTGCTGATGACTGCGGAAGAGATGCGGCGGTCGGCGGACGTTTTCTCCATCGAATTTCTGGACATGCGGCGGCACTATCGCGTGCTCTGGGGCGAAGACGTTCTGAAAACGCTGGAGATCCCGATGCGTTTACATCGGGCACAGGTGGAGTACGAACTGCGTGAGAAGACGATCCTGCTGCGGCAGCGGTTGCTGACGGCGGCGGGCAACGCGGAGGCGAAGTGGGAACTGTTGCTGCGCTCGCTACCGGCGTTTGGGACGCTGTTCCGCCATGCGCTGATTGCCCTGGGCGATGCGGGAACGGGATCGAAGAGGGAAGCTGCAGCTGCGCTGGCAGGTAAGTTTGGGATTGATACGAGCGTGTTTGGCGAGTTGCTGGATATACGGGAGCGGAAAAAGGATCGGAAAACGGTGAAGGTAGATGAGATGTTTGCGCGCTATCTGACGTTGGTGGAGCAGGTGACGGCGGCAGTAGACAAGACGTTGGATCCGGCGGCGTGATGAATCCGACGGTGGAGCGACGGGCGTCTCGCCCGTCAGAGTCGGGCGTGGCCGGGCGAGGACGCCCGGCTCTCCACCGGCAAGTTTGTGAATTAATCCTGTATTCGGGAGATCGATATGAGCAAGGTCTTGATTGTACTGGCGGTGTTGGTGGTAATCGTGCTGGCGCTTTTTGGACAGTACGTGGGTGTGCGCAATCAGTTGGTAGCCAAGGACCAGGCGGTGAAGGCGGCGTGGTCGCAGGTGGACATCGTGCTGCAGCGGCGCGCCGATTTGATTCCGAACCTGGTAGAGACGGTGAAGGGATATGCGCAGCAGGAAGTGACCGTGTTTGGGGACATTGCCAAGGCGCGGTCGGCGCTGCTTTCGGCGCAGACTCCGTCCGATAAGATTGCCGCGAACGGGCAGTTGGATGGAGCGCTGGGACGCCTGTTGCTGATTGTGGAGAATTATCCGCAGCTGAAGTCGAATGAAAACTTTCTGCGCTTGCAAGATGAACTAGCGGGGACGGAGAACCGAATCGCCGTCGAGCGCAAGCGCTATAACGACACGCTGCAGGATTACAACACTTATGTGCTGCAGTTCCCCAACAATCTGTATGCGGGGTTTGCCGGCTACAAGCAGAACCCGGCGTACTTCCAGGCGTCAGAGGCGTCGCGCGCGACGCCGAAGGTGGACTTTGGCGCGAAGCCGGCTGCTCCGGCGACGGCGCCGGCGCATTGAGCGCGTAGTGCAGTCGTTGGTCTTTAGTCGTTGGTCGCTCGCGATTCGTCTCCGGTTGCTAGCGAGAAAGCCTTTTGCCTGCCAACGACCAACGACTGGCGACCAACGACCCGACATAACTGAACATATTCCGTGTACATGCGTCACACGCCGCGTGAGATGCGCGATGCTATATAGATGAGCAGGGTTTCTGGAATCCCCTCCGATTCCGAAGTCTCGGATGCGAGGGGATTCGTATGTGCCGCCGTCACCAGCCATTCCTAGTTGGGTCATTCCTAGTCACGACTCGCAACGTTGCGATTCGCAACCTCTTCTCTATCGTCCTCTTCTCTTTCTGGGGGCTCAGCCTGTGGGCGCAGGATGGGTCCACGGGCGTGTTGCGGGGTGTTGTCTTGGACGCGCAGGGAGCGGCGATTACCAACGCGGACATCGTGGCGATCCGGGTGGATACGGGGACCCGATACCACACGGCCACGGATTCGGTGGGGCGATTCACCGTCGACCTGCTGCCCCCGGGACAGTATTCGACGCGGGCGGAGGCGGAAGGGATGTCGCCGCAGATTTCGCCGCTGATTCGGGTGGAGGTAGGAGCGACGACGGAGTTGAGGTTCAAGTTGAAGGTGGGGGGGCCGATGGAAACGATCACCGTGTAGGAGGCGCCGCGCATCTTGGATGAGAATCCGAGTTCGGTGTCGGCGCTGCTGGAGGAGCGGGCGATCAGGGACTTGCCGTTGAATGGGCGCCGCTACACGGATTTATTGCTGCTCGTGCCGGGGGTGACGCAGGATCCGCGAGGCTTGACGTCGGGATCGAACGGGGATCTTTCTTATGGCGGAATCCGGGGATACAACACCAGCTTCCTGGTCGATGGCGGGGACAACAATAACGGGTTCTTTGCCCAGGCGCTGGGACGATATCGCGCACCTTACCAGTTTTCCGACGAAGTGGTGCAGGAGTTCCGGGTGCAGTCGAGCGGGTATGGGGCGGAGTCGGGACGGGCGGGCGGCGCGGTGGTGAATGTGGTGACCAAGTCGGGGTCGAACACCTGGCACGGGAGCGCGTTCTATTATCTGCGCGACAATTCGCTGGGAGGCGCGGCCCCGGCGTTTGTGGGCTCCAACCCTAGCGAGCAGCGCCACCAGTTTGGCGCGACCATTGGAGGGCCGATCCAGCGCAACAAGACGTTCTTATTTGCGGGATACGATCAGGAGATTTTTCATGTGCCGGCGGTGGTGCAGTTCGAGAACGGTTCGACGGTAGTTGTGCCGCAACCCAGCACGGAGACCCTGGCGTTGGATTACACTCCCAGTACTCCCAGTGCCCCATGTCCGAACGCTCAAGGCGGGTCGGCCTGCGACGAGGCGATCGTGGTGGGCTGCACTCCGGAAAGCGCCGCCGCCGGCCTTTGCACGGCGGCGAACGTGTCCCCGGCGGCGGCGCTGCTTTCGACCAAGGGAGGGACATTTCCCGCAAAGTTGCTGGGGAACGCGGCATTCTTGAAGCTGGATCGGGTGTTGACACCGCATCAGCAGCTTTCGGCGCGGCTGAGTACGTCGCGGTATTACGGGACGAACAATGTGTTTCTCGATCCGGCGAGTCCAATTACCAATACGGCGATCAGCGGGAATGGGGAAGAGGATGTAAAGACGGAAAGCGGCTCGCTCAGTTTGCTGAGCGAGATCACGCCGCGGCTGACGAGCCATTTGCGGGCACAGTTTTCACGCGACCTGGAACAGTCGTTTCCCAACACGACGGGGGCGCGGACGAGCATTTACGACTGGCTGCAGGATTTTGGGCAATCGTCGATCTTGCCGCGGCAGACGCGGGAACACCGCTTGCACCTGGCCGAGACCTTGAGCCTGAGCCGCGGGCGCAACCAGTGGAAGTTCGGCGGCGACACGATGTCGACTTGGGACTACAACTACTTTCCGTCGCTCTATGGGGGCGAGTATTTGTTCGACAACATCGTGGTGAATCCGCTTACCTTTGTGCCCATGCACGGGGGGGTATCGCTGACGCCGCTGCGGGCGTATGCGCACACCATCATGCCCAGCTGGGATTGGGACGCTGGCAGCTGGACGGGACCGCCGGCCAATTTGGCGCGCTATTACGTACAGAATTTCGGGAATCCGGTGTCGCATCCGGACAGCCGCGACTACGCGGGGTTCGTGCAGGACACGGCGCGGCTGACGCCGCATTTCACCTTGAGCCTGGGAGCGCGCTACGATTTGCAAACGTTTTCGAAGGCGGGGATGGTGAGCGATCCGCTGTGGCCGGCGGCGGGAAAGATGCCGCTGCGAGAGACGAATTTCGCGCCGCGGGTGGGAATCGGGTATGCGCTCGGCGACGATCGGCCGCTAATGGTGCGGGCAGGATTTGGAATTTTCTATACCCGTATTCCGGGGATATATCAGTCGGCGGTGACGAATGACAATGGGATGACCAATAGCTTTCTTGAACTCGACAACACGGATTACTACCAGCACCAGGTGTTTCCGACGTACCCCAATGCGGCGGTGAACTGTCCGCGGGGTCCGGTTTCATGCACGGTGCCCGATGCCTGGAAGCAGTATGCGACCAACGAAGTCGCGGCCTTTGCGCCGGACTTTAAGACGCCGCGGGTGCAGCAGGGAAGTCTGAGTCTGGAGAGGGAACTAAGCGACGGGTTTACCGGGACGGTGTCCTACCTTTATGTGCACGGGGTGGACATGATTCGGGCGCGCGATGTGAATCTGCCGCCGCCGACGTATTACAGCTATCCCATCTTCGACCCGACCGGCAATACTTTTCAAAACGCGTTCTATAGCGTGGCGTCGTTTGCTACGTGGCAGAACAGTGCCAGCCTCAGTTGTCCGTTTCCCCCTTGTATCAATCCATTGGCGCGCCCGATATCGCAACTGGGGGCAATTGACCAGTTCGAGAGTGCGGCGTCGAGCGTGTATCACGGCATGACGGTGTCGCTGCACAAACGGATGTCGGGAGGGATGTATTTCCGGCTGGCGTACACCTGGGCGCACGCCATTGACACGGGGCAGGATGCGCTGGTGGCGGGAGCGCCGGCAACGGTGCAGAATTCGTACTCGACGAAGAGTGAGCGGGGGCCGAGTGTAACCGATCAGCGGCAGCGGCTGACGATTTCGGCGATTGAGGAGCCGAACCCGTTTGCGGCAGGCGCTCTGGCAGCGGTGTTCGATCACTGGAAAATTTCGGGAATCATGACGTATGGCAGCGGCCGGCCGGCCAACGCGACCGTGTCGGGCGATCCCAATCAGGATGGCAACGAGGACAACGACCGGTTGCCAAAATATGGGCGCAATGCGTTGCTCGGTCCGGACTATGCCAGCATGGACCTGAGAATGGCAAGGAAGGTGAACCTGGGTGGACGGTATCGTCTGGAGTTGAGGGCGGAGTCGTTCAATCTGCTCAATCGCGATAATCAGAGGCTCGGGTTGACTGACAACGGCTTCTACAATTCGGCGGGTCAGTTCGTGAAGTACACGCAACAAGCGGGGCAGGCTTACTATCCGGCTTATTTTCAGCAACCTACGAGTTTCATGAGGCCGATGAATTCGTTTGCTCCGCGGCAGTTGCAATTGTCGCTGCGGCTTAATTTCTAAGGTGGGGCGAGAATTTCCGCACATTCCACTTGACTTAGGAGGCCAATGCTTGCCATAACTAACCAGTCCAGTTGGGACGAGCGGGGGGGTGTAGTTCGTTGGCGGAGGTTCGACTTCAAGAGGGTGAATCCCTCGAGAACGCGCTGCGGCGGTTTAAACGGAAGGTGCAAACCGAGGACATCATCAAGGAAGTAAAGCGTCACTCCTTTTACCTGAAGCCCGGCGAGAGGAAGCGAGTCAAAGAAGCGCTGGCTCGCAAACGCAGCCGCAAGAAAGCGCGCAAGGAACAGGACTGAGGAAAACGGGCCGTTCGCTTTTGGGGGCGGCCACATTCCCTAACCTTCAAAAGCTACTTCCCCGGTAGTTGTCTTAATCAGTAAATCAGTAACCATGCGGTGCACACCGCATGGCGGGCCGAATCCACAGGGTCAGCACGAGGGGGATGTAAATCTCCTGCCCACGTTGTGAACCGGATCCTTCCCTATTCGGGTCTCCCGTGCAGAGCAGGGACGCGGAATGGGAGCGCCTCTTCAATGGAATACCAGGACAAGGTATTAAAGTGCATCGATTGTGGCACGGATTTCGTGTTCACGGCGGGTGAACAGCTGTTTTTCCATGACAAGCAATTCAAGAACGAACCCAAACGCTGCAAGAACTGCAAGGGCAAGCGAGTAGCAGTGGTTGGAGCCACGTCGCACTCACCGGCGCGCGGGCATTCGTACGCGAAAACGGAGACCCGGACGAACTGTTCGCAATGCGGGAAAGAGACCACGGTTCCGTTCCGGCCGACGCAAGGACGGCCGGTGTTGTGCCGCGAGTGTTTTCAGCAGGGGCGGCAACGGGCGAGCGCCTGATAGTCCTTTGCTGATGATCCGTTGAAAGATGAGGGAAGCGTTGGCCGACGGGATGCTTATCGCGCCGAGCCGCCGATTTCTTGTGCTCAAGAGGCGGACTTTCGCTGGCGTTCTTGCCTGTCGGCGTGGCGGATTAGCAGGGCTTCCACCTGACGCAGAAGCTCCGCGGTGCCAAGCGGTTTCACCAGCAACGAGTCTGAGTTCTCCCCACTCTGATTTTCCCCATTCCGCTCTTGTCCGTTCCGATGTTGCTCGTTCTGGTGTTCGGTGCGCCAATGTTCGCCGGATGGCGGATAGGCGGTGAGCAGAGCGGTTGCGGGATCGTATGCCTGGCGGCGCGCGGCGCGGAGGACTTTCAGTCCCGACTCTTCGGATTCCATGCGCAAGTCGCTGATTACCATCTGGTAAACGCCGGACTCCATGCGGGCCAAGGCCTCGGCAGAACTGCCAGCAGTTTCGACTTCAAACCCGTGCAATTCGAGCACGGCTTTGAGGGTAAGCAGGACAGCGAGGTCGTCGTCGACAAGTAGAATGCGGCGTTTCATTGTGCACCACTCGAGCGGAGCCGAGATGCAGTGCACTGCGGAATCGGCGCGCAATCGCCGGGAACTTCAGCCGCAGCCCCCACTCGTTTAGTATAGGAGTGTGGCTCGCTTCTACATAGAAAATTTTGGCTGCCGCGCCACCCAGGCGGACGGGGCGGCGCTGGAACGGCAATTTCTGGAGCGCGGACTGGAGCGCGCCGGGGCGGCTCGGGACGCGGAAATTGTCGTGCTGAATACCTGCACCGTGACCGAGGGCGCGGACAAAGATGCGCGCGCTTCCATACGGCGGTTGCAGCGGGTGAATCCGGATTGCCAGATTCTGGTGACCGGTTGCTACGCGCAGCGGGCGCCGGAAGAGCTGGCAGCCCTGCCGGGCGTGACGTGGGTGGTGGGCAATTCGCACAAGCACCAGGCGGCGGAGATTGCGACTTCTTCTTCGGCGGGGTTTGTTTCAGTAGCGCAGCTTTCCGGCCAAAAAGAGCCAATCCCACTCTTTCGCAACGAACACGAAAGAGTGGGACACCCAACAGGAGCAGGGCACCCGGAAATTCCACCCTTGCGCACAGAACGCGCAAGGATGGGGCACCCGAGCGTTGTGGTGGGGGATATTTTTGCGCATACCGAACTGCTGGCGGCTCCGGTATTTGAAGCGGCCAACCAGCGGACGCGTCCGAACCTCAAGGTGCAGGATGGGTGCGACAACCGCTGCTCGTTCTGCGTGATTCCGTATGTGCGGGGACTGAGCCGTTCGCTGCCGCGCGAGCGCGTCCTGGCGGAAGTACAGACGCTGGTGGAGGCGGGCTATCGCGAGGTGGTGATTTCGGGAATTAACCTGGGGCGGTGGGGAAGAGACTTGGAGAGCAGCTCTCAGCTCTCAGCTTTCAGCTCTCAGTTAAAGCCAAATCCGACGACCGGCGACCAGCGGCTCGTCGCTCTGATTCGCGCCATCCTTGATCGGACTTCCCTTCAGAAATTGCGCATCAGTTCGGTCGAGCCGATGGATTGGAGCGATGAACTGATCGGGCTGGTGGCGGCGTCCGGGCGGATCGCCAAGCACGCTCATGTTCCGATGCAGTCGGGGAGCGATGCGGTGCTGCGGCGCATGCATCGCAAGTACCGGCCGTGGCATTACCGGGAAAAGGTTTTGAAGATTCGAGCGGCCATGCCCACGGCGGCCATCGGCGCCGACGTGATGGTGGGATTTCCGGGCGAGACGGAAGCGGAGTTTGACGAGACACGGCGCATGATCGAAGAGCTGCCGTTTACGTATCTGCACGTTTTCACCTACTCGGCGCGTCCGGGGACGCCGTCGGCGGAGCAAGCGGGGCAGGTTCCCGTGGCCGTGGCTCGGGAACGAAATCGTGTGCTGCGGGAAATTGCCTCCCAGAAGAAAGCTCGGTTCATGCGTTCGCTGGCGGGGACGGTAGTCGAGGCGATCACGCTGCAAACGGGCGGAACGAATTTTACCGAGGCGCTGACGGAGAATTACCTGAAGATGAGAATTTCCGGGCTTCATGAGGCGAACCGGTGGATGAATGTAAGAGTCGAAGAGGTCAACGGGGAGACGTTGGTTGGGTGTCCCCAGCCCGGCGCCGGCCGTGTTATCTTGCCAATGAGTGCCGGGGTGGGCGACTGAATCCATGTCGCGCTACGTTTCCTACCGAGATTTCGACTGGGTCCTGATGGGCTTCGTGCTGGCGATCTGCGCGCTGGGCGTGGTGCAGATTCATAGCGCGACCGAGCACACCAAATTTGCCGAGTCCCACCTCTACCTCAAGCAAATCTACTGGGTTCTGGCGGGCGTGGGCGCGATGTTCCTGATCAGCCTGCTGAACTATCACGCTCTGCTCGAACAAATCCACTGGATGTACATCGCAGCGCTGGCTTCTTTGATCTCGGTGATTCTGTTTGGGCAGAAATATCTGGGAGCACGGCGCTGGATCAAGATGCCGGGGGGCGGACATTTTCAGCCGTCGGAGTGGGTCAAACTGATCCTGATTCTGGCGGTGGCGAAGTACTTTGCGGATTTGCATGAGCGCGAACTGTCGTGGCCGGACTTTATGAAGGCGGGCGCGATCGTTGGTTTTCCCATGCTGATGGTGCTCGCGCAACCGGACCTGGGCACGGCGCTGACCTATCTGCCGGTGGCGGTCATGGGCTTGTTCCTGGGCGGGCTGCGATGGAAGCAGGCGCTCATCGTGCTGATGATTATGGGGCTGCTGGTCCCGGTGGCCTGGATGAAGGTACTGAAGCCGTATCAGAAAGAACGGTTGACCAGTTTCATGAACCCGGATGCGGATCGGCAGGGCTCCGGGTATCAAGTGAATCAATCGTTGATTGCGGTGGGGTCGGGCGGGATCTTTGGCAGCCGACAGGGATCGCAGACGCATCTGGCGTTTCTGCCGGTGCCGCAGACCGACTTCATTTTTGCCGCGTTTGCCGAGGAACACGGGTTTGTAGGAGCTCTGGTGGTTCTGCTGTTATACTTTATAGTGCTGATGCGGTTGACCCAGAATGCACAAACAGCGCCCGACCGCGCTGGGGCATTTCTGGTGATGGGTGTGGTGGCTGTGCTTAGCTTTCACATTCTGGTCAACGTCGGCATGGTGGTTGGCTTTATGCCAGTCACGGGAATACCTCTGCCGCTCATGAGTTACGGTGGGTCTTCCGTTCTTTTCATGTTTTTGGCGCTGGGGATAGTGATGAACGTCCGGATGCGCCGCTTCGTGAACTGAGACGGCCGGCAGAAGTTGGGGCGCCCTTCTCAACTGGTCTTACCAACAACGAGAACGGCGCCACGGAACAAGATCAGGCACGAAACAAGATTACGAAGGCCCTCGCGAAAAAGGAGGGCAGAATGCCGGCAGAAGTCAAAGCCGGACAGGATTGAAGCCAGTCAGGCGGGGAACGGCCCCCTCAGCGGAACCGGAGAGAGTGGCCACAGACCTGACGGAAGGCTGAACGCGATCAGTGCAGACGAGTAAGAACAATTCACTGCAGTGTAGGTCCCGGGAAGAATTCCGGGACCGCGCCCGCCCCTACCCGGAGCGGCGCTGAACGCCATCGATCCGTTGGTCCGCCTTGCGCTTCTGGTCCGGTGAAGAAAAACCGGAGTAGAAATGAACAAGGAATTGTACGTATCGACCACGCCCCACGAAACCAAAGTGGGGATCACGGAAGACGATCAGTTAGCGGAAATTTACCTCGAACGAGAAAACGAATACACCTTAGCCGGCTCGATCTATAAGGGCCGAGTAACTCGCGTGCTGCCCGGCATGCAATCCGCCTTTGTGGACATTGGGCTGGAGCGCGACGCGTTTCTCTACGTCTCCGACTTCATGGATCTGGAACAGCAGGACGAGGACCTGGATGAAGCCATCCCGGCAAACCGTCCAGTGATGGAGGCGCGTCCGCGCCCCGGATTGGAAGCGGGTGGTCCAGCGACTCATAACGAAGGGCAACTTGCCGAGGCGGACGGCGCAGCGGGCGACGCGGAGGAGCCGGCAGCGGCTGCTTCGGAAGCGTCGGGCAACGCCACGGGTCCATCGCGCGACTTTCGCGGACGCCGACGTCGTCGCGGACGTCGGGGAGAGATCGGGCGCGGACCTAGTGCGGATCGAAGTCCAGATCGAGGCGACCGTCCCGAACGCGGCGAAATTCGAAACGAACCTCGTAACGAAAACCGCAACGAGAACCGCGGCGAAATCCGCACTGAAACCGGTAGCGAAGTCCGCAACGAGCCTCGCAGTGAACCGCGGAGTGAACCTCGGAACGACCGCTTCAGCCGCGGCGACCGTCCGGGACGGGGCGGGTCGGACTCGCGATTCCAGCGCTCCGCGCCGCCGGCCGCTCGCACCGGTCACGACTACGATTACGGGCCGCCTCCGGGTTACCAACCGATGGTGCTTCCCGGCGAATCCATCTCGAAGTACCAGCGGCAGGCGCAGAGTCAGGGGCAGACCGAACGCCCGGCCTTGCCCGCGGAGAGCGTGGCCGCGGTGGAGCAGCCGGCGCCCGCGTCGGCATCGATCCTATCGATCTTTCCTGAAGATGAGCCGATCTTCGCGGCCGAGCTTGCCGAGCCTCTGCACGAACAGCATGAGCACGTAGCGGAAGCGGAAGTTGAAGAAGAAGAGCACGCCGCCTCTTCCAACGCAATACGGGAAACAGCGGAATTCCGAAACGATGCGCAAGCTGTGTTGGAGACTTCCTCGGCGCCGGAGACGACGGTGAACGAAACGTTGCCGGAAACGGACGCGGTGATGCCTCCGCAAGCTACCAGCGAAGTCACGCACGAAGTCACGCGCGAGGTTGCGCACAGCGCAATGGAGGAGCAGGAGATCGAGGAAGAGGAAGCCGATCTCGCGCCCTACGGGGAAGAACTAGGAGACGACGAGGGCTTCGAGGAACTGGAGGAAGAGACGCGGGCGGCGGGCGGCGAGTTGTCGGAGTCCGGAGTTGGAGATGTGACTCCAATGCGGGCGGCTGGCGGCGAACCGGCGGCGAATGGCGAAGCGGTTCCCGAAGCCGTGCTGGAAGCCGAAGTCGAAGCTGAAGAGCGAGAAGCGGAGGAGTTGGAACTGGAAGAGGCACAAGCGGAAGCGGAGGCGCTGCTGGAGGCCGAAGCGATTGGCGACGGCACCGTGGATGCGAGCGCGGAAGTTCGCGGCCCCGCACCGGAGGCGAGGTTGTTGCAGCGAACGCAGCGTCGCGGTCCCGATCGCGATCTCGACCGGCGCCGCGGACGCCGCACTGGACGGCGCTTCCGCAGCCGCGAGAATACGGTAGTGCCGCAGATCAGCGAACTGCTCAAAGAAGGGCAGGAGGTGCTGATCCAGATTGCGAAGGAGCCGATCGGCAAGAAGGGCGCGCGCATCACCAGTCACATCGCGCTGCCGGGGCGATTCCTGGTCTTCATGCCGACCGTGAACCACACCGGCGTGTCGCGCAAGATCTCATCGGAAGAAGAGCGGCAGCGGCTGAAGCGGATCATCCAGAGCGAGCGTGAAAACGGCGGCGGCGGGTTCATTGTGCGGACCGCGGCGGCCGGCGCCACCGACGAGGAACTGCGAGCCGATATTCACTTTCTGAAGAACCTCTGGAGCGAGATCAAGACGCGCTCCGAAAGCAGCAAGTCGCCGGCGCTGATCTATCACGATCTGAACGTGGTGGAGCGGGTGCTGCGCGATCAGGTGAGCTCGGACTTTTCCGTCATCTGGGTCGATACCGAACAGGAATACGAGCGCATTGTGCGGTTTGCGAATCGCTTCCAGCCGGGGCTGGTCAAGCGCGTCAAGCTCTACACGAAAGAGACGCCGCTTTACGAACAGTTCGGGCTGAACGAGGAAATCAACAAGGCGCTGAAGTCGAAAGTCTGGCTGAAGAGCGGTGGCTACATCGTGATCAATCAGACCGAGGCGCTGGTCGCCATCGACGTGAACACGGGCAAGTACGTCGGCAAAACTGCCCGCCTCGAAGACACGATCGTGAAGACGAACGTCGACGCGATCAAGGAAATCGTGCGCCAGGTGCGGCTGCGCGATCTGGGCGGCATCATCATCATCGACTTCATCGACATGGACGAGCGGCGCAACCGGCAGAAAGTGATGCAAGCGCTGGAGGAGGCGTTGCGGCTTGATCGGGCGCCGTCGAAGGTGCTGCAGTTCAACGATTTTGGCCTAGTGGCGATCACGCGCAAACGGGTAAAGCAGTCGCTCGAACGCACGATTGGATCGCCGTGTCCGTATTGCCAGGCCACGGGCTTCGTGAAAGCCGTGAATACCATCTGCAACGAGGTGTATGTCGAGATGCGCAAGATCTCGCGCCATCTGGAGCACAGCGATGTGATGTTGCGAGTGAACCCGGACGTTGCCAAAGCGCTGAAGGCGGACAACGCGCGGTTGCTGAACGAGATGGAAGAGCTCACCAAGAAGACGATCATCGTGAAGTCGGACCCGGCGCTGCACCAGGAGCAGTTCGATATTCACTAGAGAGGGAGGGACGGGCGTCTCGCCCGTCTGCCGGGCGGGGGCGTCCGGCGCTCCACCAGCAAGATTGGATCTCAGTTATGAATGCCAAAATTGGCAAGAACCGCGCGACGGCGCGCAAGAAACAGGGCATTTGGGTTTTTCGGACAGGAGCGCCGCTTAAAGCTTCCGTTGTTAGGGAGACCATCGAAATCGTGCGGAAGGAACGGGAGCAAGAAGTGTTGGGCAGGATGGCGCCGTCGGAGAAAAAAAAGCTAAGCTTACGCCTCGGCGATAAGCTTGGCGGCCTCGCCGGTGCGCTCGCGCAGCTTTTCGAGCGAGCCGCGGAGAGGTTCACTGTTAGCCTGCGTTTCTGCTTGCTGGCCGATGGTCAAGGCGAGCCGGTCCACGGCTTCGGCCAGTTTCTTGGCCATGTCGACGAGGACTACCAAAGAATCGGCGTGCAGTTTCCAGACCGAGCGGGAATTCCGCGAGCGCTTGAGTTCTTCCACCTCGGTGGTGATGCGCGCGGTTACGGCGACCACCCGTAGCAGCATTCGGGCAGCGTCCGCGCGCGGGCCCGTTTGTTCGAGATAGTCGGCGGTGTAGGCCTCAATCTCGGCGGGACTGAGCATCAGGTTGAAATAGCGCATGGGCACGATCTGGCGAAACTTGGGATCGGCCACGCGCACAAAGATGCGAATCGATTCTTCCACTCTCCGCAATTTCGCTTCTTCGACTGAAAGTGCCTGGGGCGTGATGGCGGCGGGAGCGTACTTCGGAACCGCAACCGGAGCCAGCGCGGGAGCGGCAGCCGCTCCGCCGGCACCCACGGCGTGCGCCGAATGCGTGGAGTCCGGACTGTTGCGCCGGATCGGCGGCCTGCGCTCCAATTCTTTTTTCAGCCGGGCGACGCGGCGGAACTTTTCCAGGGCCGCGCTGTAATCAACCTTCAGCAAGGTCTCCTGATTCAGGGCGGCGACGTGCTCGACGGTGACTTCGACGCCGTCGACCGTGCTCAGAATGCTGCCGCCGAGTTCTTCCAGGCGCTGGGCGTAATCCTTGATCTCTTTCGCGGCGGCGTTGAACAGGGAATGGAAACGATCGCCGAACGCGACATTGTAAGGTGCGAGAGTCGCCAGCACTCCCGGGTGATAGATCGCTTCGCCGAGCGAGGCTTTCAACTGCCGAACCCGCGGAATGATGCCGGAGTCCATGAGCGCGCTGAAATCCTGGAAGCGATTCGCCTGGTCGAGCAGGGGGCCGAATTCGCGGAGCAGTTGCACATCGGCCTCCGACAGCACCGGCACGTCGGACTCGGACAGGATTTCCAGCAGCGCGATTTCAAACGGAGACAGAGGAATCGATCCGTCGAGGCCGTAGCCACGCTGCTCCCACTGGCCGGCCACACGGGGATGACGAAACAGAAAGGTTGCCACCAGATCGGTTTTGTCGCGATTGGCGCCGGAATCGTCGCGGTGGCGCGCGAAGTAGCGCAGCAGCGCCTCGGCAACTTCGGGATCAAGGTCGGACTGCACCCCGAGCCGGAGCATGGTTGGAGTGATCGCCATGTCGAGGAGTTGGATCCAGAGCTGCATGCGATCGAGAGTGGAACGCACGTCGCTGGTGTGGCTGATGGCGTCGGGGGCCAGTTCGGCGGGTGCAGGCATCTCGCCGCCGAGTTGGTCGCTCAGCAGCCTCTGGTAGAAGCTCTGCACGGTGGCGAGCAACGCCAGTTCCCATTTGGGATCCTCAACCAAGATGAGCTCCTTCGAGATCGGACAGTAACGTGGCCAAATGGGCGATGTCCTTCAGTACAGCCTAGTAAAACGGCAACGGCAGCGCAATTGGTTACCAGGTTACGGAAGTGACTGCACTAGTAACCGCGTGTAGAGACGGGGCTTGCTCCGTCTCACTCTGTGCGAGGAAACGCGGCCAGCCGCGTCACTACGGGAATCAGTTTCCTTGTGGGGCTATTGAAAGACCACGGTCTTGTTTCCATACAGCAGAATGCGGTTTTCCACGTGCCAGCGGACGGCGCGCGACAACACGATTTTTTCGATATCGCGGCCTTTTTGGACTAGGTCCTCGACCGTGTCGCGGTGATGAATGCGAACGACATTCTGCTCGATGATGGGGCCGTCGTCGAGTACTTGAGTAACGTAGTGGGCGGTGGCGCCGATCAGCTTGACGCCGCGCTGAAACGCCTGGTGGTAGGGTTTGGAGCCGACGAACGCGGGCAGGAAAGAGTGGTGAATATTGATCAGGTTTTCGGAGCCGAGCGTGGCGATGAACTCGTCCGAGAGCACCTGCATGTAGCGCGCGAGAACGACCAGACTGCATTGGTGTTCGCGGACGAGCGCGATCTGCTTCTGCTCCGCTTCCCGCTTGGTTTCCTTCGTGACCGGCACGACGAAGTAGGGGATGCGGTAGAAGTCGGCAATCCGCTGGTTATCGGGATGGTTCGAAACGATCAGCGGGATTTCGCAGTGGAGTTCGCCGCTCTGGTGGCGGTAGAGCAGGTCTTGCAGGCAATGGTCATGCTTGGAAACAAAGATGGCGATGCGGGGGCGGTCAGTGGAACGGGCGAGCCGCCAGTCCATCTGAAAGTCGCGAGCGATGGAAGCGAAGCGGTCGGGAAACTCGGCCAGGTCAAAATCGAATTCCGCGGGATCGAACTCGACGCGCGTCAGAAAGAGATTGGATGCCTCGTCTCCATGTTCATCATTGAACAGGATGTTGCCGCCGTGGCGAAAGATGAATTCGGCAATCGCGGCGACGACGCCTTTGCGGTCGGGACAGGAGACGAGGAGGATGGCGGAGTTGTGCATAAATAAGTGTAGCGTCGGCGTCCTCGCCGGCTGCTTCGGCCACCGGGACGACGGCACTACCTTTTCAGCGCCTTCGCAATCTCGCGCGCGGCGTTGGCGCCCGAGCCGCCGGTCAGGCCCGTCCCAGGATGCGTTCCACTGCCGCACAAATACAGGCGTTCGATCGGCGTCTGATAGCGCGCCCAGTCGAGTAGCGGGCGCATGGTGAAGAACTGATCGAGCGCGAGTTCGCCGTGGAAGATGTGCCCTCCGGTGAGGCCGTAGGTTTCTTCCAGATCCTTGGGCGTGATGATCTGGCCGTCGAGGATGGACTGCGGCAGATTCGGCGCATACTGCGCGATCGTCTTCACTACGGTTTCACCTAGCGCGGTGCGCTGGCTTTCCCAGTCGCTGTTTTTCAGCTTGTAGGGCGCGTACTGCATGTAGATGGACATCACGTGCTGGCCAGCCGGCGCGAGCGACGGATCCGAAAGAGACGGAAACGTAATTTCAAGGTAGGGTTGACGCGAGAAGCTGCCGTATTTCGATTCGTCGAAGGCGCGCTCCAGGTAATCGATCTCCGGGCTGATCTGGATGCGGCTGCGGAGCAGGTTGCCGTTACCCTTGGCCTTGAGCGCGGTGAATTCGGGAAGCGCGGAGAGCGCGAGATTGATTTTCGCGACCGTCCCCATCGAACGGTAGTTCTTGATTCTTTGTACGAAGTCTGGCGCGAGATGCGAGGGATCGACCAGGCGCATCAGCGTGCGCTTGGGATCGGCGTTCGAGACTACGGCGCGCGCGGAAATTTCTTCTCCGGATGCGAGCACGACGCCAGTGGCGACGCCATCCCTTACGCGAATCTCCGCGATGTAAGCATTGGTGCGAATTTCCGCGCCCGCCTGTTTCGCAGCGGCGGCCATGGCTTGCGTGATCGCGCCGGCGCCGCCGGCAGGGAACTGAACGCTTCCGGCTGGAGTTGCATCGGCTGCGGCGCGCAACATCAACACCAGCGCACTGCCCGCCGACCACGGCCCCAGGAAGGTTCCGAAAATGCCGCGTGCGGCTATGGTGGCGCGCAGCGGTTCGGTATCGAAGAACTCCGAGGCTAGGTCGGCGACGGCCATCGGCGCCCAGCGCAGCACGCGATACAGATCTTTCTTGCCTAGTTTCCGGAGAGAACGGCCGGTCTTCAGCATTCCCCAGAGATCGCCGCTGCTGGGGCTGTCGATGTCCGGCGGCGTGAGGGCGAGCGCTTCGGCCATGACCTTGCCGATCTTGCCGAGTGCTGCGCCGAATTCCAGGTAGGAGGCCGCGTCTTTCTGCGACCACGCCGCGATTTCCTGCGCGGCTTTTTTCGCGTCGGAGTAAAGGACAAGCGACCGCCCGTCGGGCAGCAGCGAAACGGTGCTCACGTCGGGAGTCGTTAGTTTGAGGCCGTGCTTCTCCAGCTGCATGTCGCGCACGATATCGGCGCGCAGCGGGCCGGTGTTATGCGCGAGCGTCGAGCAACGAAAGCCGGGATGAAATTCTTCCGTAATGGCGGCTCCGCCCACCTGGGCGCGGCGTTCGAGTACCAGCGGTTTGAATCCGGCTCTAGCGAGATAAAAGGCGGCGACCAGGCCGTTGTGTCCGCCCCCGACGATGATGACATCGCGCGTTTCGGACATGGTCTTATGCCCCCTTTCCGTCTTTCAAGATTTCGAGCGCCGCCAGGCGTCCGTTGGCGCCCATGATGCCGCCGCCGGGATGCGTGGCCGACCCGCACATGTAGAGATTCTTGATGGGCGTGCGATACCGCGCCCAGCCGGGCACCGGACGCAGGAAGAAAAGTTGCTCGAGCGAGAGTTCGCCCTGGAAGATGTTGCCTTCGCTTAGCCCCCATTCGCGCTCCAGGTCGAGCGGGGTGACGACCTGGCGGTGCAGGATGATGTCTTTGATGTTGGGCGCGTATTCGGCGATGGTATTGACCACGGCGTCGCCGAATTTTTCTCTTTCCGTATCCCAGTCGAGACCGGGCGCCAGCTTGTAGGGCGCATACTGCACGAAGCACGAGAGAATGTGTTTGCCCGGCGGAGCCAGCGACGTATCGGTGAGTGTCGGAATCACCATGTCGATGTACGGGTGCGAAGACCAGTGCCCGTATTTCGCTTCGTCGTAGGCCTTCTCCATGTACTCGACAGCGGGCGAAATCGACATGGCTCCGCGCAGATGCAGGCCGACTCCCGGCATGCATTTGAAATTCGGCAAGCCGTCGAGCGCCATGTTCACCTTGCCGGACGACCCGCGGAACTTGTAACGCCGTACGCCTTCCATGAAGTCATCGGGTAGATGGCCGGGCTCAATCATTTTCGTAAACGTAAGCCGCGGATCGACGCTGGAAGAAATAACGTCGGCGTAAATCTCATCGCCGTTTGCCAGCACGACGCCGGTGGCGCGTCCGTTCTTGACGATAATCCGCGCAATCGGAGCCTCGGTGCGGATTTCAACTCCGGCCTCGCGAGCGGCGTCGGCAATCGAATTCGAAATTGCCCCAGTGCCGCCGCGTGCGAATCCCCAGGCACGGAAGGCTCCATCGATCTCGCCCATGTAGTGATGCAGCAGAACGTAGGCAGTGCCGGGTGAGCGCACGCCGAGAAATGTTCCGATAATGCCCGAGGCCGACATCGTTGCCTTGAGCACATCGGTCTCAAACCACTGATCGAGAAAGGCGCTGGCGCTCATGGTCATGAGCTGGATCTGGTTGTACTTGTCCCCGCTTGACATGCCCTGGAAGCGGCGTCCGATGAAGAGCAACTTCATCAGTTCGCGAGGATTCAGCGTCATCGGGTCGGGCGGGATCATGCTGAGGATGGGCTTCACGAAGCGGCACATCGCCTGCATGGCCTTGCCGAACTCGTCATACGCTTCGGCGTCAACGCGGGAGTGGCGGGCAATTTCGCGATGCGTCCTGCCGTGATCGTTCACGCGCCACAGATAATCGCCGCTCGGCATGGGAGTGAAAGTTCCGTCGAGCGGCAGAATCTCAAGTCCGTGGCGGGGAAGTTCGAGGTCGCGAATAATCTCGGGCCGCAGCAACGAGACCACATACGAGCAAACGGAAAACTTGAAGCCGGGAAAAACTTCCTCCGTGCAGGCCGAACCGCCGAGGACGTAGCGGCGCTCGAGCACCAGCACTTTCTTTCCCGCTTTCGCCAGATAGGCGGCGTTGACCAAGCCGTTGTGGCCTCCGCCAACCACGATGACGTCATACTTGGTAGCGCTCGCAGCAGCAGCCATAAATTGACCTAGAAAGACTGACCTAGACGGATCCAGATCGACGTGTAACTTTCAGGGTAAAGTGACTCGCCATTCTATCGAGAAACTAACCGCTTGTCTCTACTTAGGTGTAGTTAATGACTCGTGGTCAATGGTTTTCTCCGCTTGCCGCGGAGGCGGAGCGGTGCATATAATCCGGCGTCAGAGGTTCTTGGAGATTTCCCCTGTGAAACCCTGTGTCCTCGGTGGTTAAGAAGAATCTCTACGACAGAGGACACAGGGTTTCACGGGGGAATCCACGCGAGGCCGCCTTGCCCATTGGAACCGCATTTCACGAGAGAACGTTCGCACTCTGCCACAGTCTGAATTACCGCGAGTGGTCGGGATACTACACGGTCAGTGTCTACGAAGTGCACCACGAGCACGAGTACAACGCGATCCGCAACGCGTGCGCGCTGATCGATATTTCGCCCCTCTACAAGTATCTGGTCACCGGCAAAGACGCGACCAAACTGGTGAACCGCGTGATCACGCGCGACATCCACAAAGTTGCCGTGGGTCAGGTGATCTACGCCAACTGGTGCGATGAAGACGGCAAGGTCATCGACGATGGCACAATCACCCGCCTGGAAGAGAACAAGTATCGCTGGACGGCCGCCGATCCCAGCCTGCGCTGGTTCAGCCAGAACGGCCTCAACATGGACGTTCACATCGAGGACATCTCCGAGCAAACGGCGGCGCTGGCGCTGCAGGGGCCGGCCTCGGCGAAACTTTTGAAGACGGTGGCCGAAGCCGACATTACGAATCTGAAGTATTTTAGAAAGACTTCCGGCAAGATTGCCGGTGTGCCCGTCGATATTTCGCGCACCGGATACACGGGCGACCTCGGCTACGAAGTTTGGATCCCGTGGAATGATGCGGTTACGGTCTGGGACGCGCTGATGGACAAAGGCAAGCAGTTCGATATTCATGCCGCCGGAATGCTGGCGCTCGATGTGGCGCGCGTAGAGGCGGGACTGCTGCTGATCGAGGTCGATTACATCAGCTCGAAGAAAGCGCTGATTCCATCGCAGAAGTACTCGCCGTATGAGTTGGGCTTCGGCAAGATGGTGCATCTCGATAAAGAAAACTTCATCGGCAAGCGCGCGCTGGCGCGAGATCACAAGCAGGGCGTGGCGCGGCAGTTGGTTGGCCTCGAAGTAGATTGGGTGGAAGTGGAAGAGCAGTTCGACAAGTTCGGACTCTCTCCGGCCGCGCCCAGCCAGGCGTCGCGCGTTGCGGTGCCCGTGTATGTCGGCGACAAGCATGTGGGCAAGGCCACGACGACAGCGTTCTCTCCGCTGCTGAAGAAGTTGATCGCGCTGGCCAGCGTGGGCACCGAGTATTCCAAGCCCGGCACGAAGCTGCAAATGGAGTTGACCATCGAAGCACACCGGATGAAGACCACGGCGACGGTGGTGACGTTACCGTTCTTCAATCCCAAGAGGAAGACGGCGGTGCCGGTGTAGGGATTCTTTTCACCACGAAGTCACCGAGGCACGGAGAAGGATTCTCGGTGCCTGTTTTGTTTGCGGCCCAATTTGCGATCACTCGGTGTCTAATCTAACTAGGAACTCGATGAACTGCTGGGATCCAATCTCGCTATATAAGCAAATGTCCGGAAGGGACAGAATTTTCGTAGTCTACCTGACGCTGATCTTTATGTTCTCACTCGTGAGATCGCTGCGTTTGGTTTGGAGACTCGGATTCTTCTCCTCGGCTAGTCGAGTCCCCTCCGATCAATCCAAATCCGACCCATCCCATTCGTTAGCTGCAATTGCGTTGGCCAACAAGCTCCCGAACAACGATAAGACTACTGAAACTTCTTGGCAGGTGGTGGAACGAGCCGTGCCCAGATTTGAATATCTCTGGGAACAAAACGTTACGAGAGTCGCTGCAATGAGGAATCTCGCAGTCCTGACTCTAGTTCTCTCCGGGTTGGTCTTGTCCTGTGACTTTATGAGGTTCCTTACAGAAATACAGAGCGGAAGATATCCGGTGCATGGTGACTTCGACGTCGCCGGTAGTCCTGCCTATATGCTGGTACCTCTGATTCTTGGATTGGCTGTTTCAGCTGCACTCTACGCTCTTTCCAGTTTCTACTCGGGAGCACTTGCGCGGAGAAGGGCAGAGTGGAGTCTGTTTGTCGCGAGGGCTAGCAGTCAACACAAGACTGAATGAGTTCGCGGAGAGGCTCTGATTCACTGCAACCCAGCCGCGAAGCGGCGGAACAGGATAGCCCGGCACGGCAGTGCCGGGAACATGAGGGCAGAAGACGCGAGTCCCGCCAGGGACGGCACCCTAGCCAAACACCTGTTCCGGTTCGAATCCCACGCCGGTCTTCCTAAGCAACGCGAGGAACTCATCTTCGTACGAACGCTTGGCATGGTGTTGCTGCTGGCGCTCAATGTAGTCGCGTACCACTGGGAGATGTGAGGCGCTTACACTGAACGCTCCATAGCCCTCCTGCCATGCGAAATCGATGCCGTGTTCCCCCATCCAGCGGGACGAGTTCGCTTTGAGAACCTGGACAACCTTCGCGACAGTCACATCCGTGGGCAATGCGACCAAAGCGTGGACGTGATTGGCGGTTCCACCTACGACGAGAACGGGGATCTTGTGATTGCGACCGATACCCGCGAGATATTTCCATAACAAAATGCGCAGTTCGTCCGGGATGAGGTCGCGGCGATTTTTCGTGCTGAAAACGAGGTGGATGAGAATGTTCGGGAATTTGTGCGCCATCGGTGCCGTCCCTTCGGGACTCGGGCCGTCCTAACGAGCTTTCCCGGCACTGCCGTGCCGGGCTATCCTATTCCGCCGCTTCGCGGCTGGTGTACCTCTGATCGCGGCGGCGTGTTGTCTGCTCTGGGTTGGCGCAGGCACCACACATTCGAGCTGGTGCTGGCGCAACCATAGTCGGGATGTTTCGGGGCTGTCTGTGTCGGCGGTCACCGGCGTTTTGGTCACTTTAGAAGACTTGCATTCGACGATGGGCAAGTCGAATCTCAGGCGGCGAGTTTGCCGCGGCTCTTCCACTTCCAATACCAGTATCCCGGTACGCCGACCAGCATGATCGTCGCGCCCCAGAAGGCCTCGGCAGGACGGGTGATGATCGTGTTCAGCGTCCACGCAACTCCAACCACAACGTAGATCGCGGGCAGCCACGGGTATCCGGTGCAGCGATACGGGCGGGGAATATCAGGTCGTTTCCAACGCAGGACGAACAGGCCGATGACCGTCAGCGTGTAGGAGAGCACCATGCCGAAGATGACGTAGGTGTAAAGCTGATCGTAGCGTCCGCTCATGGCCAGCGCCGCGGCCCAGATGCCCTGGCCGATCAGGCTGAAGGCGGGCGTGCGCCACTTGGGATGGATGACGGCCATGCGTTTGAAGAAGACACCGTCTTGCGCCATGGCGAGGTAGACGCGCGCGCCGGAAAGCGTGCAGGTGGCGGCCGCGCTGAAACATGAAATCGCGATCGTGGCCGACAGCCACACGGCCGCTGCGGGTGAGAAAAGTTGGGTCGCGGCGGCGTGGGCGATGGTTTCGTATTTGGCCACTTCATTCAGCGGCAGGGCGTAAACGTAGGTCAGGTTCATGGCGAGATAAATCGCGCCCACCGCGAGCACTCCCAAAACCATGGCCAGCGGCACATTGCGCCGAGGGTTTTTCACTTCGCCGGCCACCCACGTGATGTAGACCCAGCCGTCGTAAGCCCAGAACACGGCGATCAAGCCCACGCCGAGCGCGGAGATCAATTGTCCGGGGCCGAGTCCCATGCTTAACCCGCCCGGGGCCTGCGCGCTGAAGTTCGACCAATGTCCCTTGCCGATGGCGAATCCCAGGATCACGAAGGCGGCCATGGCGGTGAACTTCGTTAAGGTGGAGACATTCTGGAGAAGCGCGCCCCAGCGCAGTCCGAAAACGTTGACACAAGTGAGGATGACGATCAGCACCAGCCCGACCGCATGTGCCCGCGTGAAAACGATTGTGAACAGAGCCCAGACGAAGTGACCGTGCGCCAGCGCCGGGTACGGCAGGTTGATGTTCGCCATCACGTGCTGCTGCGACATCCAGGGAACGATGTTGCCCATGTAAGCCGCTGAGGCAACGCAGAGGGCTGCGATGGTGCCGCCGTTGGCGACGGCGAAGAGCATCCAGCCGTAAAGAAACGCAACCAAGTCGCCGTAAGCTTCGCGCAGGTAGATGTATTGTCCGCCGGAGTCGGGATACATGGAGCCGAGTTCGGCGAAGGCGACGCAAGCGCACAGCGAAATCACTCCCCCGAGTACCCACACCAGGAAAAACAACTTCGGGTTGGGCAAGGGCCCCGCAATATCTTTGGCGGTGAGAAAAATCGAAGAGCCGATGATGCCGCTCACCAGCAGCAACACGGAGTCGAGCAAACCAAGCCCGCGGACGAGAGTCGGTTTTTGCGGGGAGGTTTCGGTTTCGGGCGGCAGGGAAGCGGGAGGGGTCTGCATGAGCAATTGAATTATCCCATCCCTAATTCATCGGAAGATTCCAGCGGCGTGCCGCAGCGGCGGCAGATGACGGCCGAGCAATCGCCACAGGTCAGAGGATCATTGACTTCCGTGGCGCATACCGGACAGTAGAAAACAACTGGGGGCCTCTTGGCTTCCGGCGCTGGTTTTGGAGCGATTCCCATGGTCATTAACTAGGAGCACGAAACTGTAACACAATTTTCTGGGGCGCTCTCGTTCCACCCAACCTGGCGCGCAAAGACGCAGCCGAGCTTCTCCACCCCACCAAGCCAACACCGGGCTTGGCGGGGGCCCCGGTTCGCTTGGCTGGACAGCCGAGGGCGGCTGTCCCTACGTGTGCTCTATTCGGGTGGTTTCCGCAGAATCAGGTCGCCTTCGGCGGGTGGCAGCGAAACGGGGAATTGCCAGACCTTGTCTTTCATCCAGACGCCGACAATAAAATCCTCGCGTTCCTTCCACGGGCCGATCCACTTGTTGCTGGTCGCGAAGAAGACCCAGCCGTGGGCTTCGGGATTGCCCGGCGTCAGCGTCACGGTGGTGGGATCGAGGCTCTGCGTGCTCAGAAACTCGATGAACTCGGCTGCTAACTTTTCGCGCTCTCGCAAGAGCGCCGTTTTTTCTTCGGCAATTTGTGGATTCTTCTTGATCTGGCGCTCGGTATCGAAGACCAGCGTATCCACGTCGTTCTGCAGTTTATTGGAGAGTTCCGTGGGATCTTCGTAGGCCTCAAGAACGTCGTGATGACGAACAAAGTCGATGCGCACGTCCGCCGGAAACTCAAATTTGCCCTGACCGGTGTAAGTCACGCTCAGGTACATGCCGAGGAGGCGATAGAAACGGCGGCGGCTCTTGGTCAATTCCTGCGAATCCACCAGCAGGTTTACCTTGAGGTCATTTCCGGTCATGGTCCAGCGATAGCGTCCGTCATCGCCGCGTTCGAACGTGCAACCGGGAGCGCCCGCCGTCCAGCGCACGGCGGGCAACTGCTTTTTCCCCGTGCGAGCAAGCGTCGGCGTCAGAATTATGCAAAACAGAACCGTGCCAACAGCGAACCCAAGTTTTTTCCAGAACCAACGTGGACGTGGCATGAATGCAAAGTGTATCCTCTTGCGAGGGCAACGTCACCACGCACGGGATCGAGGATGGAAGCCGCGTCGAGTCGCGCTAGCGTGCGATTTCATCCCCAGACTGCAGCCCGCGGCAAGCGCCTGCTGGGCAAACCCGCGCCGGAAAATATGTTAGATTGAACAGGGTGGGGCGCGTAGCTCAGGTGGTAGAGCAACGCCCTTTTAAGGCGTGGGTCGCAGGTTCGAATCCTGCCGCGCTCACCAATCTCAGACCCGAATCAACAGGCCCTCTTCGCGAGGGCCTTTATTTTGTACGCAAGTTCTCCCCACCCGAAGTCCCGCGCCATCACAGTAAGTTGTGACATACATCACAAACTGTTGATTTCTTAGAGCTTAGTAGTTTCGCAGTAGTGATTGATCGCTCTGAGCTGCGTATGATTTTTCCGTGCAATTGATGAACCCTAAGTGGAATGGCCAGTTCTCGCGTTTCGATCTTGTAGCCAGCACCCGCGATGGCGTGCCCAGCGTCGTCCGCGCCGGCGAGGTCGAGATCGGGGGCGGCGATTTCGTTGTCATGGCGGGACCCTGTGCGGTCGAGTCCGAGCGGCAATTGCTGCGGACGGCAGAAGCCGTGGCCGAAGCGGGCGCGCGCGTTCTGCGCGGAGGCGCTTACAAACCGCGCTCTTCACCGTATGCCTTTCAAGGTCTGGGCCTCGACGGTCTGAAGATTCTGCGCAAAGCGCGGGAAGAGACCGGCTTGGCGATCGTCACCGAAGCCATGAGCGAGGAAGATGTCGACTTGGTCGCCGAGTACGCCGATCTTATGCAGGTGGGCACGCGCAGCATGCAGAACTACGCGCTGCTCGAACGACTGGGCGGATGTGGGCGGCCGGTGCTGCTGAAGCGGGGGATGACGGCCACGCTCGAAGAGCTGCTGCAATCCGCGCAAATCATCGCGATGAATGGCAATTCGCAGATTGTTCTCTGCGAGCGCGGTATCCGCACGTTTGAGACGGCGACGCGCAATACCTTGGACATCGCCGCCGTGCCGGTGTTGAAGACCGTTTCGCGACTGCCCGTCATTGTCGATCCCAGTCATGCCGCGGGAGTGCGTTGCCTGGTTCCGGTGTTGGCGCGGGCCGCGGCGGTCGTGGGCGCGGATGGGCTGTTGGTCGAAGTGCATCCGTCGCCCGATCAGGCCATGAGCGATGGAGAGCAGTCGCTCACCTTCCGCAATTTCCGCGACATGATGGACGACCTGCAGCCCTATCTGGCGATTCGCGACGCTGGCCGGCTGACGGCTCCGCAACTGGTCGCGATGGGAGCGGCAGACTAGTGCGGATGCGGTCCATCGCGTTGCGCCTGCCCTCGCTTGTCATCATGGCCGGAATCGTTATGGCGGGAATCATTATGCCCGGAATCATGGGATTCGGGCCCACGTTTTCCGTGCTCTCGTCGGGCCCGGATTCCCCCGCATTCCTTTTCACCGTTGCCAAGCGGTACGAGCCGCTGGCATGGGTGCGCGGCGCCGACCGATTCAGTTCCGGCGCAAACATATTTCTTCAAGACGCAAACGGCCGCCGTCCGCTGCTCCCACGTTTCGCGGCTTCCGCCGATCCCTCGGTTTCATTCGATGGCAAGAGTGCGTTGTTTGCCGGCAAGCTGAAGGCCGACGATCACTGGCAGATCTGGGAAGTTGCCTTGGACGCAACCACGCATGGCGCCGGCGCCGCGGCGCGCCGCGTCACGTCCTGCGCCGACGACTGCGTTCGTCCCTTCTACCTGCCGGAAGATCGCGTTGTATATGCAAAGAAAAGCGCCGGCCGTTTCGTTATTGAGGCCGCCGACCGGGCGTCGGGCAAGACCCTCCAACTAACCTATGGCCCAGGAAACTTCCTGCCCACCGACGTTCTGCGCGACGGCCGCATTTTGTTTGAAGCGACGTATCCGCTTGGAACCCATGGCGCGCCGGAACTCTATGCCGTCTATTCCGATGGCAGTGGAGTGGAATCCTATCGCTGCGATCATGGCCCAGCGCGTTACTCCGGCAAGCAGACCACTTCCGGCGACATCGTCTTCGCATCCTCGCATGGCTTGGCACGGTTTACGTCGGCGCGGGCGGAGGAAGTTCGCATCGCGGCGCCGGCTGGAGAATACGCCGGAGAGATCGCCGAGACTTCGTCGGGCGATTGGCTGCTGGCGTGGCGGAATGGGAAGACTCCATTTCAGTTGATGTGGTGGAGACCGGGCGCTGGCGCCCTGCGTTCAGCAGCGGCAGATTCCGATTTGAATTCGAATTCGGATGTAATCCAGCCCACGCTGGCTACGGGCCGCACCGTTCCGAAGCGGCATCCCTCGGGCTTGCATGACTGGACCTATGCCAATCTGCTTTGCCTGAATGCCTACACCTCGAAGTACAGGTTCGCTGCCGGATCACTGCACTCGGTTCGCCTCTACGCACGAGATAGCGCGGGGACCGCAAAGCTGCTGGGGGCGGCGCCGGTGGAGCGCGACGGATCGTTCTTTCTTCAAGTCCCCGCCGATCAGCCGTTGCAGATCGAACTGCTCGACAGTTCCGGCAAAACCTTAAAGCGGCAAGCTGGCTGGTTCTGGATGCGCCGCGGCGAACAACGGGCCTGCGTCGGATGCCACGCGGGTCCCGAAACGGCGCCCGAGAACGCAGTGCCGATGATTCTGCTGAAGTCCACGACCCCGGCAGACATGACGGGTACGCATGTTTCTTCAGGAGGACATTAGATGGTAACTCGACTCTTCATCTTCCTCCTACTGTCTTCCGGTCTGCTTGCGCAATCGCCACCGGCGAGCCCTCCGGCTCCAATTCGTTTTGAAGACGCGACCGCGAAGTCGGGCATTCAATTCACGCACAGTTTCGGCGCGCAGCAACTGGGCTCATTGCTCGAAAGCACCGGCGCTGGGTGCGTCTGGTTCGACTACAACAACGACGGGTTGCCCGACCTCTACGTGGTCAGCGGAAAGCCGCTCGAAGAGGGAATGCATCCTTACCCGCTGAAACAGCCTCCGGCCGTTGCCCCGCACAATCATCTCTACAGAAACAACGGCGACGGCACGTTCACCGACGTCACCGAGCAAGCTGGCGTTGCCGCCAACATTTATGGAATGGCCGCTATTGCCGCCGATTTCGACAACGACGGCTTCGTCGATCTGTTTGTTACCGGCTATGGACGAGCGATCCTGTATCACAACAACGGCAACGGCACGTTCACAGATGTGACCGAGAAGGCCGGAATCAAGGTCGACGGCTGGTCGATCGGTTCCGCGTGGCTTGATTACGATCGCGATGGCTGCGTCGACTTATTCGTCGGCCGCTATGTGAAGTTCGATCCCAAATATCGCAACTACTACCCCGCCGATAACTATCCCGGCCCACTCGATTACGCGGCAGATACAAACCGTCTTTATCACAATAACTGCAATGGAACATTTACCGACGTGACCGATAAGTCTGGAATCGGTGCTTATAAGGGCCGGACGATGGGAGTTACGGCTGCGGATTTTGACGGCGATGGGTATCCCGACATTTACGTGGCCAACGATAAGACGGAAAACTTCCTTTTTCACAATAAGCACGACGGGACGTTTGAGGAGATCGCGGCCGATCTCGGCGTCGCCTACGGGCAGAACGGGGAGAACACTTCGGCCATGGGCCCGGTGTTCGCCGACATTGACGGCGACGGGCGCATGGATCTTTGGGTGACCGACTCGAAGTACAACCGCCTGATGCGTAACACGGGAAAGAACGGCTTCGAAGATATTGGGCCGAGTTCGGGAATTTCGCAGGCCACGGCGCAATACACCAGTTGGGGTTCGGGCGTTTACGACTTCGATAATGACGGCTGGCTGGACATTCTGGTCTTTCACGGCGGGTTGATCCACTTGGTTCCGCAGGAGCAGTCGTTGTTTCGCGGGCTGGGCCATGGAAAGTTTGCCGATGTTTCGCGCGACGCCGGTCCGGCGCTCGACGTAAAGACGGTTTCGCGCGGCGCCTGCTTTGCCGACTACGACAACGACGGAAAAATCGACGCATTCGTCGTGAATCTGGGTGCGCCCGGCACGCTGCTGCACAACGTCACCCAGAACAGCAATCATTGGCTGACGGTGAGACTGAAGGGAAAGAGGAGTAATCGCGACGGAATTGGCGCGCATCTGGAGTTGCAGCCCGGGGGACGAAAGCAGATCGCCGAACGCATTGCCGGATCGGGCTATCTCTCGCAAGACGACGGTCGCGTCCATTTTGGTTTGGGCAGTGCGACGAAGGCCGACAAACTTACCATCCACTGGCCCAGCGGGCAGGAGCAGGTTCTGGAAAATCTGGCCGTGGATCGCGTGCTCACGGTGGAGGAGCCGTAGATGCGACTGGTGGCTACATTGCGCGGCAAGGCCAGGTTGATTGCGAGTATCGCTCCCTTGTTAGCGGTGACTGTGGCTGTAACTCTCGCACTAATGATGCTTGCGTCCACGGCCCAGCCTGCATCAGCGCGGTCTAAGTCTGAAATCGGCGAGCGCTACCTGTCCCCGTTGGAAATGCTACTCTCGCCGGACGGACGCCAGCTCTACGTTATCTGCCAGGCCAGCGACGAGCTACGCGTTGTGGATGTCGGATCAGGCAAGGTTGTGACGGTCGTACCTCTTGGCCGTGCGCCGCGTGGCATTACGTTATCGCCGGACGGCACGCAGATCTACGTGACCAACTCCACGGACGATACGGTGTCGGTCGTCGACGCGGCCACGCTGAAAGTGACGCGGACGCTGCCCACCGGATTCGAACCCGCTGGCATCGTCATCGACCGGACGGGCGAGACGCTCTACGTCGCCAACCGGCTAAGCAGCGACATTTCCGTGATCGACGTGAAGACAGGGCAGGAAACGAAGCGCCTTCTCGCGGGCCGCGGGGCAAGCTATCTGGCGCTCTCGCCCGACGGCAGGTTCATTTACGGCACGCACATTTATCCGAATCCAGGAGCGTTTCGAACCCCACCGAATTCAGAGATCACCGTCATCGACACCGAGCGGCAGACGGTGGTCGAGCGTAAGCCGTTGCACAACGTGGCGGGAGTGTTCCACGTTGCGCTGTCAGCGGACGGAAAGCTCGGCGTGGCTGCACAGCTTCGTCCCAAGAATCTGGTTCCGCTCGCGCATGTCGAGCACGGCTGGGTGTTCGGCAATTCGCTCACGCTGTTCGGCGACGACCTAGACGGAACGGTCCAAGTCCCAATCGACGAACTCGACCGCTATTACTCGCTGCCTTGGGGCGTAGTTATCACGCCGGATAAGTCGAAGATATTTGTAACCACCGCCGCATCGGAGAGCGTAACCGTCATCGATGTCGCGCGGCTGCTCAACTTCGTGCACTCCCGGAGCGAGCCCTTCGTCAACGATCTCTCGGCCTCGGCCAACTATGTGATGGCAAGAATTCCTGTCGGGCACAATCCCCGCGGCGTTTTACTGTCGAAGGATGGCAAGCGGCTCTATGTGGCGAACCGGCTGGATGACAACATCGCCGTCATCGACACTGCCGCCAACCGAGTCGTTTCCACCATCGACCTTGGCGGCCCGAAAACCATCAATGCACTCCGCCGCGGAGAACGTCTGTTTTTCACGGCCGACTACGCCTTTCAGGGGCAGTTCGGCTGCTCCAATTGCCATTTGGATTCGACCATCGACGGCCTGCAGTGGGACCTGGAGCCCGACGGCTTCGGCAAAGACATTGTCGACAATCGCTCGCTCGAAGATCTTTCCGGCACCGAGCCCTTCAAGTGGAACGGCGGCAATCCCGACATGCCGACCGAATGCGGCCCCCGCACTGAGAAGTTTTTCTTCCGTTCGCAGAGTTTCACCGATCACGAACTTACCGACCTGGTAACTTTTGTTTACTCGCTCCCCTATCGCCCGAATCGTTATCGCCTTGCCAATGGAGAGCGAACCCCGGCGCAGGAGCGGGGCAAGGCGATCTTCGAGAGGACGACCTATAAGAACGGCAAGCCCATTCCTCAGGCTAACCAGTGCACCTATTGCCACAGCGGCCCTAAGTTCACGAACCAGAAGCAACTTGACGTTGGTACCGGTAAGTCCACGGATCGGTCGCCTATCCTCGACGTGCCTCACCTCCGCAATGTCGTTTACTCCGCGCCCTATCTGCATGATGGGTCGGCGCGCTCGCTCGAAGAAATCTGGACCGTGTTCAATCCGAAAGATACACACGGCGTGAGCAACGATCTTACGAAAGACGAATTGAACGATCTTGTCGAGTATGTGAAAACGTTATGAAGATGAAGCCGAGAGCATTCGTTGCAACGCTGGCCGCGATCCTCGTGGTTTCACTCGCGGCTTCCCTTGCGGCTGCCCAGGATCTTGGCATGCCCCGCTTTCGCTGGGAGACTTTCACCACCGCCAACGGCCTGCCCGACAACCACGTCTTCTGCGTCTTGGTGGACGGGACTCGCATCTGGGCGGGCACCGAGAATGGGCTTGGCCTGTACGAAAAAGGCACATGGAAAGTATTTCGCCCAGTCGAGGGTCTGGCTCACCGCGCCGTGCTCTCGCTCGCGCTCGACAAACGCAGCAGCGACCTGTGGGTGGGCACGATGGGCGGGCTGAGCCGGGTCTCCGCTGGCCGCATCGATAACTTCACGCAGCTGAACTCAGGCTTGAGCAACGACATCGTGTACGGAGTCGGCGTGCAGGGCGAATTTGTCTGGACCGCAACCGCCGCCGGGGCCAGCCGGCTGAATACGCGCACCGGCCAATGGGCGCTTTTCAACGAGCGCAACACTCCGATGTATGAGATCTGGACTTATGCCGTCAGTCCCGCGGAAGACAAGGTTTACTACGCGGTCTGGGGCGGCGGCGTGCTCGAATACGACGTCAAGACCGAACGCTGGAAAGACTACAACGATCCCGACGGGGAAACCGAGTTGGTGTTGATGAAGGACCAGGGACTCATCCACGAGATCACGACATCGGTCAGCTACGTCGACAAGATCCTCTGGGTGGCGACTTACTTCGGCGCCAGCCGCTACGATGGCCGATACTGGCATAACTTCCTGCAAAAGGACAGCGGCTTGCCGAGTAACTTCCTCAACCAGATTAAGGCCGTGGATGGCAATCGCGCCTGGTTCTCCACCGATAAGGGACTGGCTTACTACGACGGCGCAAACTGGGCTGTCTATCGGCCTGCGCTCGACACGCACAAGCCCGAGATGCTGGTTCGCGACGCCGCAGGCATCGTCAAGCAGGTAGCAGTCGAAAGCGCGCCCGCGCATAACTACATCCTCGGGGTCGACTTCCAGGGAGACGACCTGTGGGTAGCAACCGCCAGGGGCTTGAGCCACGGCATTCGGCAACATGGTCTGGAACGTATAGGGACAGGTGTCTCGCCTGTCCGGCCGGGCGGGGACGCCCAGCTCGCCACTAACAAGCTAGACGGCCCGAGTGCGAGGGAAGTCAATACCAAAGAAGTGAAGCCTTAAGGAGTCTTACTTATGAACGTCGCAGAGCTGCTCGCGGAAGTTACGACCGGTTCGGTTACAAAACGGGCCATCACCAACCACAAAGTGTTGAACGAGGCCTACGCTTATGGCAGCGCGTTTTCTCGCGGGATGAGGATCGATCTGAATGGACTTGTCATCCTGCTGATTTCGGGCACCGCCAGCATTGACGACGAGGGCAAGACGGTCCACGTAGGCGACCTTGGCGCCCAGACGCGCCGCACGTTCGACAACATCACCGCCCTGCTCGCTTCCGAAGGCGCGACCTGGCATGACATCGTGCGCACCACGTGCTATCTCCGCGACATTGAACGCGATTACAAGGCCTTCAATGAGGAGCGCACCGCATTCTACCAAGAGCAAGGTCTCAATCCTCTGCCGGCTTCGACGGGAATCCAGGCGATTCTCTGCCGACCGGACTTACTCGTCGAAATCGAAGCGATTGCCATGTTTCGCCGCGAGTCTTCCGCCGAATAAGAAGGAATGAGTAAGGAGTAGCGCGTATGCGCCGTGTTGTCGTCTATCTCGTTGCCGTCGTCGCGGTTGTGCTGGTGTCTACGGCGTGGGCCCAGGTAACGTCGCCATGCGCCTGCGGAAGCAATCCTCCAGGCCGGCCTGCGATCCGCTCCCTGAAACCCTACACCGGCGCTCCCGACGACTTACGACCGTTTTCTAAGTACACTACCCCGTACTTCGAGTTCTATCAGGACTTGATCGAGTACAACGGCGCCGCTCGTGATATCCCCGACCCTGACCTCAAGGACCTGAACGAAGTTCGTATTGGCGTTCTGGCGCCCCTCTACGACCACCCCGACCAAGTGATCGGTAATCGCATGTTGAATGGGGCAAACATGGCGATTGACGAAGCGAACGCTACCGGCGGTTACTGCGGCAAGCCTTTCCGCCTTGTCACCCATAACGACTATAACAACTGGCAGAACGGCAGCGCGGCCGCGGCGGGCGTTGCAAAAGATTCCGCCATTTGGGGCGCTGCCTCTAGCGAAGCTGTCAGGATGATCTATGACGACAAGGTTTGGGCAATGCTCGGCTCCATTAGTTCGGAGTCCACGCACATCGCACTTCGCCTGATGCTGAAGGCCGAAACTCCGTTAGTGAACAGCGCGTCCACCGATCCCACGATCCCCGAGACCATCATCCCCTGGTACTTCACCGACCTGCAGGATGACCGCGTGCAGGGCTATACGCTGGCGCGCCACATCTACACCGAACTGGGACTGAAGCGGGTCGCGATCCTGCGCGTGAACGATCGCTACGGCCGCTTCGGAGTGCTCAAATTCCGCGACGCTTCGCGGCGGCTCGGCCACCCCGTAGTGATCGAGCAGAAATTCATGCCCGGCGACACCGACTTCTGGCGCCAGCTTCAGGTGATCGAAGATTCGCGCGTGGACGCGATCGTGCTCTGGACCGACGTTGGCCCCGCCGCAACCATCTTGCGGCAGATGCGCGAACTGGGAATGAAGCAGAGGGTCTTCGGCAGCCACCGCACAATTTCCGGAACTAGTGGCGATGAACTGGTCAAGCTGGCCGGACCCGGCGCGGAAGGCTTCGAGGCGGTGTTTCCCTACGATCCCACCCGCACCGACCCCCGATGGCTCGACTTCAATGCCCGCTACGAGGCGCGCTTTCACGAGAAGCCGGATCACTTCGCCGCTCTGGCTTACGATGCGATGCAGATTCTGCTGGACGCGATCTGCCGCGCGGGATTGAACAAGGGCCGAATTCGCGACGCACTGACCGGCATCGAGAACCATAAGGGTGTGACCGGCGACATGGTCTTCGATCCGAACTGCAAGAACATCGCTCCGCTCTTTCTTGCCCGCGTGCACAATGGAAGCGTCGAGTACCGCCGCATCACCATGGAGAAGCCGTATGCCCGCGTAGGCGAGGACGGAGTGCAGTACGCGGGACCGTCGCTGGCCGACGAAGAAACGGGCAACCTGCAAATCGGCGTCTTCGGGCCGCGCGCCGATGAAATTGTCCACTCCGCCGAGATGGCGCACTTACTAAGTACGATCAACGGCAAAGGCCGAGCTAAATCAGGAGCTACCATATCTCTGATTGCGATTCCCTCGCAGCTTTCCTGGGGAAAGGCTTCCAACGAACTGGTCAAGGCGGTCTATCAAGATCATGCTCTGGCCTTGATCGCACTCGACCGCCCTTCCAGTCACCTGGCGGAACAAATCGCGGTGAAGTCGTTTATTCCCGTGGTCGCCATTTCTTCCGACCGTGCTCTCACCACGACCAACATTCCCTGGATCTTCCGCCTGCCGGAAGGTACACCAATCGAACAGGCGCTCGGCAGCCTCGCGGAAGCCATCCAGCGCGCCGGGCCGAACCGCGAAAAGATTCGCAACCTGCTGGCGTCGGGGACGGCTGTGGGCGGAGTCAGTTTTGAATCTACTGGCGAACCGCGCTGATCTATTTCCGCGGGGCAATGTAAATTAGAAGAGATGATCGCAATCCGCTGCAGTGCCCTGTTGTTTGATTTGGACGGTGTGTTGATCGATTCCACTCCCGCGGTGTCGCGGGTGTGGCATCGCTGGGCGGTTGAACGTGGCCTCGATCCAGAGACGGTGGTTCGCATGGCGCACGGGCGGCCCAGTCGAACCACCATCCGCGAGCTTTTACCCGGCGTCGATATTGATATTGACCGTGAAGATCGCGAAGTCGAACGCCGGGAAATCGCGGACCTCGATGGTGTAATCCTGCTGCCGGGAGCGCGGGAACTGCTGAACATTCTGCCTCCGGAACGCTGGACCATTGCGACGTCATGTACGCGCCCGCTGGCCGAGGTGCGTTTGCGGGCCGCGGGCCTGCCCATTCCCAACACAATGACTACGTCGAGCGACGTCAAGATCGGCAAGCCCGATCCCGAGCCCTACCTGAAGGCGGCGGCGAAACTTGGGTTTGCCGCCTCCGATTGCATCGTGGTGGAAGATGTGCCGGCCGGAATTCGCGCCGGAAAGGCTGCGGGCGCCCGGGTGATTGCATTTTTGACGACGATGGCCCGACGCGACCTCGAAGATGCGGGCGCCGATTGGATCGTGCAGAACTGCGCTGACATCGCCGCTTCCATTGATGACGACGGGCTGCGGCTAGGTCTCAGGTGGTAGGTCTCAGGTCTCAGGAAAATAAAGTCCTGACACGTAACACCTAAGACTGACGCCCGACCCCTTGTTGCGCGCGCCCACCCGCTCAACTAGAATCCTCAGTTCGTGGGATGTTGGCCGCGAGAACGTGATTTGATGCGAGCCGGGCGGCTCCGAATCTTAGGAATCGCGATACAGAATCGCCAGACAGGCAGGGCCTTGTGATCATCGGTGTGCCGAAAGAAATTTATCCGGAGGAGCGGCGGGTCGCGCTCGTGCCGTCCGTCCTCCCGACGCTGACCAAAGCGGGATTCGAAGTCCAAGTACAATCCGGCGCCGGAATCGACGCCGGCTATCCTGATTCCCAATATGCCGACAAAGGCGCGAAGATCGTTGCCGATCGCGCCGCCGTGTTTGCCGCCGCAGACATTGTCGTGCAGATTCTTTGCTACGGGTCCAACGACGTAACCGGCAAGCAGGACGTTCCGCTCTATCGCCGCGATCAGATCCTGGTTGGATTTCTGCGTCCGTTCGGTTCGGCGGACGTGGTGCAGGAAATCGCACACGCTGGCGTCACCGCATTCTCGGTGGAGTTGATGCCCCGGACAACCCGTGCCCAAAGTATGGACGCGCTTTCCTCCATGGGAACCGTTTGCGGATACAAGTCGGTTCTGATGGCAGCCAACCACCACCCGCGCTTCTTTCCTATGCTCACTACCGCGGCGGGAACTATCACACCTGCACGCGTGTTCGTGATCGGCTGCGGCGTTGCCGGACTGCAGGCGATAGCTACCTCACGCCGCCTGGGAGCGGTGACTTCCGCGTACGATTTAAGGCCGGCGGCGAAGGAGCAGGTGCAAAGTCTCGGCGGGCGTTTCGTCGAGCTTCCCATCGAGGCCAAAGACGCACAGGACGCTCGCGGATATGCTCGCGCGCAGGATGAAGACTTCTACCGCCGTCAGCGCGAGTTGCTCGGAAAAGCGGTGCAGGAAAGCGATGTGGTGATCACCGCGGCAGTGATTCCGGGAAAAAAATCGCCGGTGCTGGTGACCGAAGACATGGTGAAGGGAATGGCGCCGGGTTCGGTAATCCTCGACCTGGCTTCCGAACGTGGCGGCAACTGCGAGATCACCGAAACCGGCAAGACCGTGGTCAAGCACGGCGTGACCATCATCGGAGCGATCAACGTGGCTACGGGCGTGCCTTATCACGCCAGCATGATGTACGCCCGCAACATCACTGCGTTCATCACTCACCTGATCAAGGATCAGAAGTTGAATCTGAACCTGGAAGATGAAATTGTTCGCGAGACTCTGCTCACCCACGGTGGTGAGATTGTGCAGGCTCGGGTGCGCGAGTTCTTTAAGTTGCCCGCGCTGGTCAAGCAAGGCTGATTATCGTTTGGGAAAGGGGCGTGGCTTCAGCAGGGTTGCGGAGAAACTCAGGTTTCGTAGAGACGGGGCTTGCTCCGTCTTAGACTGCTGAACAACTCTGGCTCGCTTGGTTTTGGGAAGGGCACGGCTTTAGCCGTGCCGCCCAGAGCCAATGAACACGCGGGCTTCAGCCCCTGAGGGACGCGGCGGCTACTCGATTTCTGTGGAGGAAAGATGAACAGTAGTTCGAACCTGATCAACGCGCTTTTTATTTTTGTGCTCGCCGGATTCATCGGATTTGAAGTCATCCGGCGGGTCTCGCCGCTGCTGCACACTCCGTTGATGTCGCTCACCAACGCCCTGGATGCGATCGCGGTGGTGGGTGCGATCATGCTGGTGGGCGAGCACAAGAGCACGCTCTCCGCCGTCTTCGGATTCATCGCCGTGATCGCCGCCACCAGCAATATCGTCGGGGGCTTCTTCATCACCGACCGCATGTTGAAGATGTTCAAAACCAGCCGTCCCGCGGCCAAACCGGTGGCCAAATAATGGCGCCCGAACTGGCAGGGTCGCAAATCGTCATCGAGCTCGTCTATCTCATCGCGAGCGTGCTGTTTATTTTCTCGCTGAAGTGGATGAGTTCTCCGACCACGGCCCGCCACGGCATCTGGGCGGGCGAAATTGGCATGCTGCTGGCGATCTGCGGCACGCTGCTGCACCGCGGCATTGTGGACTACCGGCTGATCGCCATTGGGCTGGTGCTCGGCACCATCATCGGCATACCGCTCGGGCGAGTGGCGATGACGGCAGTTCCGCAGCGAACCGCGCTCAGCCACGCCTTTGGCGCGCTTTGCGTAACCCTGGTCGGTTCGGCCGAATATTACCTGCGCACACCATCCGAGCTCCCGCCATTCATGATGGCGGTGTTGTCGCTGGAAGTCATTCTTGGCGGCCTGACCGTAACCGGGAGCTTGATGGCTGCCGGCAAGCTGCAGGAAATTCTGCCGCAACGGCCGCTGACGTATAAAGGCCAGAATCTGGTCAACTTTGCGCTGCTCGCCTGCGCGCTGGCGATCGCCGTATCTCTGGTGCGGAATCCGGGAGCTCATTCACTGTTTCCGTTCATGATCCTGATCGCGCTGGCGTTCGGTGTGTTGTTGATCATTCCCATCGGCGGCGCGGACATGCCGACCGTCATTTCGTTATTGAACGGTTATGCCGGACTGTCGGCGGCGGCCATGGGCTTCGTGCTCAACAGCAAGCTGCTGATCATCGCCGGAGCGCTCGACGGATCGTCGGGCCTCATCCTCTCCATCATCATGTCGAAGGCCATGAACCGCTCCTTCACCAACGTTTTGTTCGGAGCCTTTGGCCAGGTGCAAACCTCGCACGCTGCGGGAGAAGAAGCTAAACCCGTTCGCAGCGCGACTCCGGAAGAAGCCGCAGCCATCCTTTCGGCCGCGAACCGTGTCATCGTAGTTCCCGGATACGGCATGGCCGTTGCCCAGGCGCAACACAAAGTGCGCGAACTTTACGACGGTCTGAGTAAGCGTGGAGTGGACGTGCGCTTCGCCATTCACCCCGTTGCCGGACGCATGCCGGGCCACATGAATGTGCTGCTGGCCGAAGCCGATATCCCCTATGACCGCCTGATTGAGATGGACGAAATCAACGGCGACTTCCCGCAGACCGATGTTGCCCTGGTCATTGGCGCCAACGACGTTACCAACCCTGCTGCCCGCTCCGATACTACGAGCCCCATCTACGGGATGCCGATCCTCGACGTGGACAAAGCTCATACCGTGATGGTCATCAAGCGCAGCATGAATCCGGGCTTTGCGGGCATCGATAACCCGCTCTATTATCTCGATAACACCCTGATGCTGTTTGGCGACGCCAAGGCATTTGTCGGCAGCATCGTGCGCGAGCTCGGCGGAGGACACGGGTAGCAAGACAGGCCAAGAGCCATCTCTACTTCAACGGTTTCCCGACGCACTACGCGCAAGTCTCATGTAGTTCGAACGCTCCAACACCACGGGCCGAATTCCCGCTCGCGTTAGCACCTCATAGGCGGCGGTCAAGCCAGCTGGGCCAGCTCCAATTATGATGGCGGTTCGGTCGGATATTCTTGTCGTGAGTCTCAAGGTTCGGAAGACTGGCTAGTGTGTTTCATAAACCCTTTTCAGGTCGGGAGGCGCGGCCCTCAGGGGCTAAAGCCCGCATTTTCCTTGGCCCTAAACGGCACGGCTGAAGCCGTGCCCTCTCCAAAACCGATTTATGAAACACGCTCTAGACACTCCGCAGCACCACTCTGCGAGAGAGCAGCTTGGCCAGAGCGGCTTGCGTGTGACTTGTATCACAATCTGCTGTGATGACGGGTGCTGCCGCAAGTGCTCTGGGCCCTTAGTCTTACAGGTAACGAATGGCGGCGCAATCAGTTCTCGAGATGGCACCTTCACCTCGGCCTGCGCAACTTGAGTTCCGGGAGTCCTGGAAACATGCCGAACGAAGCACTCGATCAGCGATCTGCTGTGACTTGGCAGACCAAGCAGGTTTACACGATGGCGGCCGTCTGCCTGGTGGTAGGGTTAGCGATCGGATACCTGTTCCGGGGGTCGGCGTCCCCTGCGCCCGCAATCTCGGACACGCAGCACTCCACCAGCACGGCGGGAGGAATGGCCGGACATGCGGGCGGAATGCCAACTCTAGAGCAGATGAAGCACATGGCCGAGAAGAAGGCAGAGCCGCTGCTCGAAAAGCTGAAGAGCGATCCGAACAACAGCGCGCTCCTGATCCAGGTAGGGGCCATCTACAAAGCGACGCACCAATTCAAGGAAGCCGGCGAGTACTTCGACAAGGCCTTGAAAATTGATCCGAAGAACGTCGCAGCTCGCTCCGAATACGCTTCCTGCCTGTATTATGACGGCGATGTCGATCAAGCGATCGAACAGCTCAATCAGGGGCTGCGCTACGACCCGAAGGATGCGAATTCGCTGTTCAACATTGGCATCATGAAATGGCAGGGAAAGCAGGATGCCGCGGGAGCGCTGACGGCTTGGCACGAACTCCTGAAATCGAACCCCCAGCTGAGCGCCAGCCGGAAAGCCAACGTCCAGAAACTGATTGAGGAAGCCAAGCGATCGGGTACGAACGGCGCCAAGGGCGAACCGGCAGGGACAGGCGCGTTGACCGACACAAAAGCCCAATAGCCGGGGCTGCAATTGGCTTTGAGATTGGAAGAGGATGAAGCAATGAACCAAACAAGTCAGAACCAGACAAGTCAGACTAGTTCAACCGAGTGGACGAGCATGCAGGCCTATACCCTGGCGGTCATCTGCTTGCTCGTCGGCATCGCGGGTGGTTGGTTGATCCATGGCTCGCAACCCGGCTCGCAACCTGGATCGCAGCCGGCCGCCGTAAGCGGAACCGCCGAGACTGCCAATGCAGCTGGGCCGGCGGAGATGGGAGCAAACCCCGCGTCCGCAATGCCGTCTCCCGCTCGACTGAAGGAGATGGCCGATGTGCAAGCGGCGCCACTGATCGAGCGGCTCAAATCAGACCCAAACAACGGGGACTTGCTCGCCAACATCGGCAACCTCTACTATGACGCCCAGCAGTATCCCACCGCGATTGAATATTACGAGCGCGCCGTGAAGGTGCAACCTGCCAACGCCAATCTCCGCACGGATATGGCCACGGCGTACTGGTATACGGGCAACGCCGATACGGCGATCGCAGAATTCAAGAAAGCGCTCGGCTACGAACCGAACAACGGGAACACGCTCTTCAATTTGGGCATTGTCCAATGGCAAGGGAAGATGGACAGCGCCGGCGCCCTGGCCACCTGGCAGAAGTTGCTGGATACGAATCCGAACTATCAAGGCAAGGGAAAAGTGTTGGAGCTGATCGCGCAGGTCAAGCAACACGCCGGAATCAAACCCGGGACCCCGGCAAAGCCTTTGCCGCAGTAGCGTCTGGCGCGTTCCTATCGTAAGATTCCGGTCACCTCGCGTCGTGCTATGCGCCGCGGAACAAGGCAATCAAACAACGCCATCAAAGGTCCAGGGGAATCGAAAGCCATGAGCACGGCCCAGGAGTTGCGCGGACTGTTGCGCTTGCGGGTGCTTCAGCGGTTTGCCCTGGTCATGTTGCTGGCGGGCGTGGCATGGAGATCCTTTCAGCTTAAATTCTCGGTTCTCGACCTTGACATCTGGTGGCATCTCAAAGTTGGCGACTGGATCGTCCAGCACTTAGCGGTTCCGCACACTGGCATCCTGTCCCGAACCGCCGCCGGCCGTCCGTGGGTAGCTTACAGCTGGGGCTATGAAGTGATGCTCTCGCGCGCCTTTGCCTGGTTCGGATTGTTGGGTGTCGGGGTGTTTGGGACGCTGCTCACAGTCGCGGTTGCGTTGGGCGTGTACTGGATGGCGCGGCGGCTTTCCGGCCGGTTTTGGATCGGTTGGCTGCTGGCGGCGGTTACGTGCAGCGCGTTTCTTTTCGACATGATGCCCCGGCCGGGTTTCCTATCCATCGTGCTGTTCACCGTAACGCTCGCGCTGATTCTGAAGGCGCAGCGCAGTGGGCAGGTGGGGACGCTCTATTGGTTACCCGCGATCTTTCTCTGCTGGGCCAACCTTCATATCCAGTTCATCTATGGGTTATTCCTCGTCGGCCTGTTACTCGGCGTCAACCTCGTGCAGCGCGTGGGCGCTCGCCTGGGGATGGAAATCGCCATTCTGGCGCCGCCCATCCTGCCTGCCGGGGCTCTGGCGGCGGTCTTCGGAGCGTGCGTGACGGCTACTCTGGCCGGGCCGAATTCCTACCATTTGTATGGAGTTATCGCCAACTATTCGCGCGCGAAAGTCTCCTACTCCATGATCGTCGAACTGCAAGCGTTGAGTTTTCGCGCCTACAGTAACTATGTGGAGTTATTGCTGGCGAGCGCAGCGTTCTACATGGTCGGATGGCAAAAAAGGATCGATCTGTTCAAACTTGCCCTGCTGGTGATTGGCAGCGTGGCGGCGTTTCGTACGATGCGCGATGCCTGGTTTCTCTGCATCCCGGCGGCGGCGTGCCTGGCTGATGCGCCGGGTGAGGAACCTGATCGCGAGGTGCAGGAGACGCCGTTCGAACTGGTTGGCGTATTTGCCATGGCTGCCCTGGCGATGGTGCTTTTTGCCCGTGAAACCGAGTTCACCAGTCGCGGTCTCGATCGGGCGATCACCGGCACATTCCCGGTGAAGGCGGTCAACTTCCTCCGCCGAAATCCTCAACCCGGACCGCTGTATAACACCTTCGACTGGGGCGGATTTCTGATGTGGTACATGCCGCAATATCCCGTCGCCATTGATGGACGCAATGATCTCTACGGCGACGAAATGGACGAGCGCTTCTACCGGACCCAGAGTGGCGACCTCGCCTACAAAACCGACCCATCCCTGAACGAATCGAACCTGATCTTTCTGCGCAAGACCGACGGCCTGGTCTATTCATTGAATCTCGACCCTGGTTACCAGAGAATTTACGAAGATGAGCTGGCGACGATTTTCGTGCGACGCTAGGGTCGCGTCCCATTCGGACATCGGACTCGTCAGGGAACCAATCGCCGGTATATCAGATACGCCTGACGTTCGTAGACAGATCGCTTATAGAACAGATAACCGTCAGAGAGATGTGCCAGCTTGTAGCCCTGTGAGTTCAATAGCGTGTTCACGATGCGGTAATCAACGTCCGGATCCAGGGAGTGGATGATCAGATACTCCGGCCTTACGGCATTGATTTGTTCCCAGTCGAGGATCCGCCCCTCCAGCGGCTCGCCGTGGTGGTAGTACGTGGTTGACATGTTGGAAAGGATGTTGTGGTCGAAATAGGCCTGCACTCCGGCTACTCCATACATATAGCCAAAGATCGGCTTGCCGATGGCATTTACCGACTTCAGGTAGTTGGCTGCGTCCTCCGCACCACTATAGGGGTAGAGGTAGTCATTTCGAATGGCCACAGCAGCATCCCAGATGTTAACGCCGAAGAGGCATACGAGGAGCGCAATCAGGCCCTGCGTGGCCCGGCGCTCACCGATGGTAAAGCTTGTCTGTTCTTCTTCCGTGGGCCAGGCAATCCAGAGTCCCATGATCGCCGCGACAAACAGCGTGCCGTGATGATGCCCAGCGCCATGCACCATGGTGTATAGGAGAATGAGCAACGCAGTCGGAAGGGCGAAGGTCAGCAGTCTCCGGCGCATGTAACACCAGGCCGCAGCAAGCAGCAAGAAGACGCCAGAAGGCAAGGAATAATCCAGAAACGCGCCCGAAAGGATTGACTCTACGCGGGCCAGCTTGGGTGGCTCAACAATGTGGTACTTCGCAGGGTCCTTCTTGACCGCGAATACTTCTATGTCCGGGGTCGGCTTCAGGATTACGAACAGGAACAGAAACGTGAGTGCCATGGTGACGAGAGACATCATGTACCGTCGCCGCACAGGCTCTTCCAGCGTGACCCAGGACTTGATTCCGTCGATCAGGTAGGCCAGCCCGAGGCAGCCCGCAATTATGGTCCCGTGAAGACTGACGTTAGCCAGCAGAACCAGTACAACGGTGATTCGTTCGGGATGCCGGATGTCCTTGAACAGGATGGCGGCCGCAAATGCCAGCAGCGGTATGAGCGTGTAAGGTCGGGCGATCACGGCGTACTGGTAAACCAAAACGTAGCTAAACACGAGCAGCCATCGAAGCGGCCCGGGAAAGGGAGCTTTGAATAGGACGAGGGCCACCCCGGCCGTCGCGAATGCCATCCCGATGTAGCTGATCGAGCCGTAGGGTGCGTGAAAAACGCGTTGTGCCACCCACAGAATCGTGTGCCAAAGGCCTGGAGTGCCCTCGTATCGCAACTCGTGGAACCACAGCGTGCGGAGATCAAGGTCGCGGGCTAACAGCCAGGCCTGTGCCTCGTCCGCCCATTTTTCGTGATACTGAATCGTGAATCCGACGGTCACGATCCACAGGCCGAGCACGCCGAAATCGGCGATCCGCCACCAGGAGACCTGCGCCGCTACGGCAGGATTCTCGACCCCAGTGGAAATGCCGGTGTTGTCTTCGTTCATAGGATCCTTGCAGGACACCTCGCGCTTCCAGGTTCCAGGGCCGCCTAATCTCTCCTCACCAGCACGCAGGCCAGATCATCGCGGTAGGCTACCCGAAAGCCAGGAAGCGTGGCCAGCGCTTCTGCAATCGGTGATTTTGTTTCCAGCAGGAAGGTCTGCGCCTGCGCGAAACCCGGGTGAGACTCCAGAGGAATCTCTGCTTCGGTCAGCTTGAAGTAGGGCAGGTTATTGGCCTCACCGTAGAGGTCCATGCGGCCGTCAATGACCACGGGATATTCGGGCAAGTACCAGGTCAGAAAGCCGCCCCAGTAATAGGTGTTGAACAGAGGCTGAGGAAGACGGTTCTGGCGTATGTAGTCGCTGGCACGCGCCGGGAAGGTTGTTCCCACCTTGGCCATCAGCGCTCCGTTTCGGGTTGGAAGGCGCAGCGTACCGGCGGCCAGCGTGACTAGAACCAGTGCGGTCGTCAGCAGCCTTTCCCAGTGCCAGGCCGGCTCCTCTTGCTGTGCGTGTGTGGGGGACGCTCTCCCGATGATACCGGCGGCAACAAGAGTAACCAGCCATGTGTCGCGCTGTAATCGGAAGGAGATCGCCGCGCAAACGACTAACAGGGATATCTGGAAAAGGTCGCGCGAGCGGCGGCGGCCAAGCGCGAGACAAGAGGTCATCAGCAGCAACATCAGCAGATAATCCTGAGGCTGGCGAAAGCGCATACTGTGGAACTCAGGGAGGTAGTGGTCGGCTGCGGTGTTGGTGGCGCCCTGCCATAGGAGTTCGTGAAGGTGGTAAGTGTAGGGCGAAACCAGTGTGGCGAGCATGCACACGCAGAGAACTGCTGTAGTTGCTCCGAGGGGAAGATGGGGACCATGGTTGTCAAACCAAGGATTGTCAATAACAGGACTTCCAAATTTCCGCCCCAGGTGATCTGCGACCATCGCGCCATAGAACAGCAGGAGTGCCAGCAGTCCGTAAACAAACTGGCGGTCAAGGTTGACCCAGACCATGAAAAGAAGCGGCATCCAGAACAGTGTTCGTATCTGGCGGGAGCGGCTGGCGTCGAGCAGCAGAGTTAGTTCCAGGGCAAAGAACAAAACGGAGACGAGGGCCGGACTTGGCTTGAGGCCGGAAATACAATACTGAGCCACGGCGGCAAGAAGGGCAGCCTGCCAGAAATTCTTCTGCCTGCCGCCCGCCAGCAGAAAGAGAGCGGCCGCGATTGCTGCCTGCAGCGCCATCAACAAGACCGGCAAACCGCGCAGCCCGAAGACTTTGAATGAGGTTGCCACCAGAAGGTCAAAACCCCAGTTAGGGTCAACCCAAGGCAGGGACGCGGATTGCGAGAATAGACCGTCATGGGGAATCGCGTGGTTCTGCAGCATCCACGTCCCCGTACGCAGGTGCCACCAGATGTCGGGATCAGTCAACGCACTTAGATGACTGGCTTGATACAGGGCGGCGACGGTAAAAAGTCCAAGCAGCACGGCGATCCGCACTCCCGCCGTATCCAGCGGATTTCGACGTCCAGAAACCAATGAACCACCAAGGATACGAAGTGGCGCCAAGGATTCCAAGTGCGGGGACTTCCTTTGGGTGACTTCGTGTCCTTTGTGGTTAGAGTTTCGCAAATTGACCTACAAGCCGGCTTTACATTGCCTGCCTTCCGCAGGACGGATTTCGACTACCTGAGTCTTTTCCCTCCACGCTTGACCGTGGCCATGGCTGCGTTGTGGGCTGTTCCGTGACACGTGAGGGTGCAGGAGTCGCTGCCACCGTTGTAGGAATACGTGATTGGAGTTGTCCCGTTTGGCGCGACGACGTTGACATCGAAATTAACCAGGCGCTCGCCGGAAATGGTCGCGGACGTCGATCCCATGCCATGCGGGGTGTGACAGACGGAGCAGGAGAAACCGTCAGTGACAACGTGATTAGTGTGGCCGGCCCAACTTAGGGACAGATTGTTCAAGTTGTGGCACTTGGCACAGAGAGCGTAGGTCCCGGTGGGTCCCGGATCCAGGATTGGATTGGGGTACAAGTATTGGCTCGGGATTGGCTGGCCGGGAGCGGGAGCCTCCGCGAAGGGATACGCTCGCTCGAGGATGTGGGGCCACTTCGATCCGTGGGGACCATTCGGCCCGGTGAGCCCGAACTCGCGGTTGTCGTCGGAGTTATGGCAGTCGGTGCAGAAAATCTGCGACCCCATGCTGCGTCCGTTGGTGGTGCCGTCGAAGTACAACATATTAGTCCGCAGCGTCGGTTGAGGTAATGCCGAGGCGCTGCTCGGATACATGACCGGGTGCGCCGAGGTCGCGGCCGAGGCGAACTGCGGGATTAAGTTGAGGGCATCGGCCGGCGCAACCGCTCGCACCGGCAAGTATCCGAAAACAGGATTCACGACTTTTCCGCTGCTATTCCCGTGGCAACGCAGGCAGTTCTCGTACTGGTTCACCGCCGGATTCATGATGGTCGTCCCGTCGGCGCTGACGCCGGCAATCCCGGTTTGCGACACGCGAATCGACGGGGGCAGCAGAGTCGTGAACGAACCGACCGCAAACGACGAGTGGGCGTTATGGCAGTCAACGCAGGTGGCGTGGCGATTGTTGTTGAGGACAACGTTTTGTCCGATCAGATCCTCGGCCGCATCGTGGTTGTTCGTGCCCTGCGGAAAAGGATGACCAACGTTTCCCGCCTTAGTGTATTCGGCGAACACGTTGGGGGCGGCGGGCGAGACGTTGGCGCCTCCGCTGTGGCAGTTCACGCAATCCAGTTCATTCGGGGCTCGCGTCAAGCGCGTAGGCCCTGGCGCGTTGTGCGGCATGTGACAGGAGATACACGCGTTTTGGGCGACGGTTGTGTAGTCCCCGACATTCGCGTTCGATGCCACTTGATTCGCAGCCAGCGCGTGAATGCTGGTCGCCCAGAGCATAAGCGGATTCTTCTGCCACTGTCCCGGGCCAACCTGACCCGATACTGTGCGGGTCGGGTCATGGCAAGCCAGGCATACCTGGCCTTTCGAAGCGTCACGAACCAGAAAAGTTGTGGACACCTTGTCTTTGTTCTGAACATGGGGATCATGACAACTGGTGCACTCCACGTTGCCCTTGATGAGATTCACGGTGGGATCGCTGGTCTTCCCCTGAGTTACCAGGGTTGAGATCAAATCCAGGGAATCCTGCAGCGGCAGCACGAGGCTGAAGGGATGCTGCGGTTGCAACGGGTGCTGGTTATTCACGTCGGCCGCACCCACTAAGTCGGTGCCATTCATCGTGCCGTTCATGATCATGGGGCCGTAGGCGATGGTCTGACCCACGGCTATGGTTCCGTCATGGCAGCTCAGGCAAAGCGTGCTGTCCGTGCCCAGCAACGGATTCGGATTCCCCTTCTGGTGATAGGTGGAACTGGCGTACGGCACGTACGTCGTAGTCGCGAGTTTTTGGTTCCAAGCCGCGGTTCCAGGGGCATATCCCGAGTGGGGGGCGTGGCAGTACAGGCAACCCGTTCCTGCCACTCCAGTGACCGGCGAACCGCTGCCCACGGTGAGTTGGTGCTGGCCCAGCACGTCGCCGCTGAATTGGGCCCGCACACTGCTCCCCGCCAAAATCAACCCACCGGCGATGAGCAATCTCAACTTCATGGTTTTCCTAAGGCCGCCCGTTTGGGCAACCCGTAGTAATGGAAAATCTGGATGCGGCGGTTGAAAGAATCCACCACGAAAATGCGGTCGTCGTGATCAATGAACATCCCGGCAGGCAACTGAAACTGCCCCGCGCCCAATCCGCGCTCGCCGAAGTAATAGAGAAGTTGGCCCTCGTGATTGAACACCTGCACCATGTTCGCGAAGCCTTCGACCACGTAGAGGTTCCCCTCGGAATCGAAAGAGACACCCTTGGGGCGGAATGTCAGTCCCAGTCCGTCTCCCATAGTTCCAACGCTGAAGCGGTAGGCACCGGCGCGGTCGAAGACCTCCACCCGGAAGTTCATCGTGTCCACGACCGCGATGCTGTCACCCTGCAGGTGAACTTCGGTGGGCAGATTAAATTCTCCCGAACCCGTGCCGCGTTTTCCGAAACTTGTCAGCACGGTGCCTTGCAGGTCGAGAATGAACACCTTGTCGCGCAAGGTGTCGGTGACGTAAATCCGTTGCGCGGCGGAATCGACCGCAATTCCCGTAGGCCGCTTGAAGTAACCTTCCCCGCCTTTGACGCTGCCGAGCACGTGGCGAAACTTTCCGCTGGCGTCGAAGACGAAGATCTTGCCGGAGACCGAGTCGGTCACGTAAAAGTTGTCTTGCGCATCCACGGCGACGCACTGCGGGGTCAGCAGGGGGTCCTTATCTTTGTCCCAGCGGTAGAGAAACTTGTACTTTTTCTCGCGGAAGTCGAAGATGTGAATGCCGGCGGCTCCCGGATCGGTTACGATGACGCGCCCGCGGGAATCCGCGGCAATGCTGTATGGGCGCAGCAGGCGGCGGTAATCGGGCGCGCCCACCACCACGTCCAGCACCTTCTTCCAGAAGCCGCGCTTGGCGTGCAATTCGCGTTCGGAACTGAAGAAGCCCTCGTAGGTAAGCCTGCGTCCGCCATCCATCTGCAGTTCGGGTCCAACGAGCGGCGCGGGCGTTTCCTTAGTCCGGCTCCAGGCGGGAGATGCCAGCAGAAGAACCAGAAAAAAAGAAAGCCGTCTTCCGATCGTCCCCGAACTTCCTCGGCACGGCTGCTTTAGAAGAAGTTGAACCATCGGTTCACACCCACATAGAACGTCGTTCCATCGAACGGTGTCACGCCAGTTTGGCCGAATCCTTGCTGCAGCCGGCTGTAGCCAGCGGTGAACCCCATTTGCCGGAAATGATATTGTACCAGCGCGTTCAGGCTCTTGGTTTGGTAGGAAGTAGCGAGGGCGGACGAGGTCGTGTTGCCGTGCGAGACCGCGTAGGACCCTGTGATGGTCAGATACCGTATCGGCGAGGCGCCCACAGTGAAGTTGGTGCTCTTGCCGCCGAACAGGATCTGTTGGCCCGGAATCGGCACGGGCGGCGCCGCAATCCCCGTTGGAGTCAGGACGCCAATCCCGGTCGAGTTTGAATAGCCTGCGCCAAACGTTATGTGGCGCGAACCCAAGCCGGTCGAGAAGCTTTGCGAATTGTTCGAACTCCCCACCTGCTGCACGAACCCGCTATGGCTTCCCGTGAAGGAACCGGTCCAGCGCAGCTTCCAGAAGGGGCGGTAAACGGCAGCCCCGTAACTATAGAAAGAGGTCAGGTAGCTGATGAGCAGGGTTTGCTGGTTTTGCGAGTAACTGAGGTTGCCAGTGAAGCGCCACCGCCTAACATCGCGCGAGTAATTGCCACTGGCAATCAAAGAAAGCGCGCTGGTGTTTGGACTTCCTGCCAAGCCACTCGATCTGTAGTCTAGCAGCCGGAACACGCCCGAAGCCATTCCCCCGAGTAAGGTGCCGGAAGTCGTAACCCCTCCACCAAACATCGTGGAGGAGTAGGTCTGGCCAAGAAACGATTGGTCCCGCCGGCCGACCACGCCATCGACCGAGACATTGGCGGGCAACCTGTAAGTAGCCATGGCAGTCATGTCCAGCGAATGAGAACCGGAGGAGTTGAAGAATTGATCCTGAACTCCGGAATTGATCAACGTCTCGGTCAGGTTCGCCGCCAGATTGTCAACGTAATTCACGTTCCCAATCAGCCCGAGCTTGGAAGTGGGATTGAGGCTCACGATTGCGAAAGCGTTGTTCACCGAACCGCTCTCGTTGTAACCGGAAGACTCGGCGTTGAAGTCCGAGTGGTTGTAGCCGGCTGATGCGCCTCCATTGAAGGGCAGCCTGTGAGAGACGCCGAATGAGTAACCGTCGCTCGTCGAGCTGGAGCTCTCTGCCTGAGTTTGCAGAAACGCCGGCAACTCCGAGTGGCTCCCGGCATGGTTGTAGGCGGCATTAAGGTGGAAGCCATCTAAATTGTAGAGAGAGCGCAACCCAAAAGTCTGGCTCGCCGAGTCAGTGGTAGCGTCGGTACCGTACAACGAGGCTGAACTGCTGGACCGGTTGTAAAAGGTGGACAGAGTAGGCAGGTCCGGAAGGTTTACGCCCCAACTTACACCCAGGTTCTCGGCGTTCCCATGCGTGGTAAGATTGGGCGTGCCCGGAATGGCAAAAGTGCCGCTGCTGTTGTAATCCCGAGTGTAGCTCACCGCTCCAGGAAAATGGCTGCCGGAAAAGATAGCGCTGGAAAAAGCGACACCCGAAGAGTTGTCCACCGAGCGGTAGTCGGAGTTGGCCCGGTTCTCGTCATAGTAGGGCGTCAAGCTGAAGCTGAGGAAGTTAGGATTGTAATAGAAACCGGCCAGGGAGGCGCTGCCGTTCAAGCCCAACTCGTGACTCGATGTCTCTTCGTTGCCAAAGGCTCCGGAGTAGCCGGCCCCGAGAATGCCGTTGAGTTTCGAGAATTGCGTGTCGCCGAACTGGTACTGGGCCGCGGCCGGCAGCACCGGCAGCAACAATCCCATCAACACCAGCCGAACCGCTATCGTGCGACCCCGCATAACTGCTCCCTAAGAGATTGCAAAAAAATAGGATGTCGACGCCGAGCCCCTACAGGGGCGCCTGACTGCGAAGACCTTACGGCATCGCTAAAGAGATGCCCGATATGGAGCCCCATTTTTCCGCAGCCGGTAAAGCCGCGCCCCTTCAAAACAAAGTCAAAACACCGGTTATTCCGACAGCTTGCTAAAGCTCTTCCACTTTGGCGTTCTTGTGTAACTTCGCGTCCAGTCCGGTGCGTAACCGGTCTTCCTTTTCCTTTTGCAGATCCGTCCGCAGTTTGTCTTTCACCTCGTCAAACTTCCGCTTCCCGGCCGGAACGTGGTCGTTCAGGCGGAAGAAGGTGAAGGTCTTGCCCAGCGGGATAAGATCGCTGACTTCACCCGGCTTCATCGCCAGGGCGGCCTTGACAACCTCTGGGGGAAGCTGTTCGCGCTCCACTGTCTTGTGGTCGCCCATATTCACGCGAAAATCGTCTTCCGAAATCTTTTCCGCCAGCAAGCCGAAATCCCGATAACTCTGGGTGGCCTTGGCTTGGCGCAAAGCGTCCTCGGCGCGCCGCCGCGCCTCCTGCATGACCTCTGGGGTAGCGGTTTCAGGCGGCATAATCGAAATGGATTGGAACAGGAAACTTTCCTTGTAGGCGAACTTTTCCGGGTGTTTCTCGTAATACTCGCGGGCCTCGGCGATGGAGACCGCCGACTTATCTTTCACTTCGGCTTTCAAGTAGGCGTCGATCGCCAGCGAGCGCCGAATCCTATCCTTGACCACCCGTTCCGAACCGGAAGCTTCCGTCTGCAAGTAGTTCTGATACTCCGCCCGGGACTGGAACTTTTTCTTAAACTCAAACAGCGCGCGGTTCACCTGGTCGTCCGGCACGGTTGTTTTTTGCCGTTGCGCCTGCTGGTAGACCAGCTCCTCGAAGATGACCATTTCGAGCGCGCCCTTGCGGATATCGGCTTCCATGCTTTTGGGAAAGCCACTGTGCTGGCGCGCATACGGGAAGATGGTGTACATTTCGCGCAACAGGTCGCGGTCGGTTACGGCGACTCCGTTCACCCGTGCCACCGGCTTGCCCGTCACGATTGGGGCGGGGCCTTGCGCGAATGGGTTCGGGGTTGGTTCGGTGGCCAGCACCGTCGGAGCGTGCGAGGCGACTTGTGCCGGAAGAGGACCGGCCAGGAGCGCCGAAACCAGGGCCACTGACAGCCGAACCACCATCGCCAGCCTCGCGCGTTTTGACAATCTGTTCATCGATCTTTCTCTCAAAGGATTCCTATTCGTTCATCAGGCACCCTGAACCGGCGCCCTGAAAAATAAGGGGAGGACTGAAGTCCCCCCCGTGAAAAGAACTACGTGGTCGGAATGTGCATTGTATTGTTGAACTCGTTCGCCTCGCCGCCATGGCAATTGCGGCAGAACTGCGCGACCGAGTTACCTGTCGGGTTGGTCGGGTTGTAGTAACCACGAATGCCAAACTGCGTCTGGTAGTAGCCAGCCACTCCGGCAATCGTGCCGTTGTACACGGTCATTACGTGCTGGTTGTGGCAGGTCGTGCACATTACCACGGGTGTGTTGTTGTAATAAGAAGGGCTCACCGTAAAGCCGTAGTTAGCGATGAACTGGGTCATGAACGGGCCGGGTATGATATGGCCGTTAGCAGCAATGGTGCAATCCCAACTGTGTCCACCGCAGCCGATCACAGCGTTCAAGCCCACCGGGTGGTCGTTCTGGTAATTGCCGACGCCGGTGGTGCTGCCATCATTGCCCAGCCAGGTGGGAACGTTGGCCGATTTATAGCCCAAGAGGGTCGGGTTCAGACCTTCAGCCGCCCAGTCCACGATACCGGTCATCATGGCGCCCTTCGCCAGGTTGCCGTCATGACAGGTCAGACAGAGCAGCAGGCCGCTCAGGTCCGGGGTTGTGGCTTGGTCGGTGGAGGGCAGAGTCTCAGCCCAGCCGCCAGCGTCGCCGAAGTTGAGGGTTGCGCCCGCCAGTGCTCCGGGAGCCTCACCCCATAGGGCCTTGTCGCCCTGGAAGTTGGTTTGGTCGACGCCACCGTTGCCGGCAGGGCCGCTGTGGGGAATGTGACAGCCCGTGCAGCCGCGCCCATGGTTCTTGTGCGCGCCTAGAACGTCAACGGGCGACGCGTAATTGCTGTTGAGCTGCGCAGCGGCCAGGCTCGCGGCGAAGATCACAGCCAGCAAAACTAACATTACTTTCTTCATTGCGATATTCCTCCATTTAGTTTGTGTAATTGCTTCTACTACCGGAGATGAACTGCTGATCTCCGCTTGTCGGCCTAAAGCCTCCAAACTCATTGCGGCTCCTTGACGGGCGCCTTCTCTGGCGCATCCGTTGCCTGCACCAGCGCATCCTTCGGCTTGTCCCCCGATCGGGCAGCCGTTTTCTTTTCCCGTTCCGCCTGGCGACGCTCAAACTCGGCTTGCGCCTCCGCCTGTGTGACGTAACGGAAGATCTGCACTTTGCCGGTCGGGTATTGCTCCACAGTGAAAACCCGGTTCGTCTTATCGATGGCAATCCCGACCACTCCCTTGAACTGCGAGGCAATTTTTCCGTGGGTGCCAAAGCCCAGCAGCACGGTGCCGTCATTGGCAAAAATCGTGACCCGGTCGAGCGCGTCGTCCACCACCCAAATGTGGCCGTCGCTGTCGACCGACATGCCCTTGGGCCGACCGAATTCCCCGACGCCGTCGCCGATCTTGCCGAATGTACGGACGAAATTGCCATCCGCGTCGAAGACCTCGATGCGGTTGTTCAGCATGTCGCTGACGTAGAGGTTGCTGTCTTTATCCACGGCGGCGGCGAAAGGTGCGCCAAAGTTTCCCTCGGTGGTAAGTTCGTGGTTATGGCCCGTGGTTCCGATCTTGCGCAGCAACTTAAAGGAATCCGCGTCATAGACCAGCACTTGGTCCAGACCCTCATCGACCACGTAGAGGAAGCGGTTTTCGGTGTCGATCGCCAAGCCGACGGGATCCTGCATGTCCTGGCTAACCTCGTCCACCGGTTTGTGCTGGGCGTCGAAGACCAGGACGTGGTGCAACTGGCCGTCCGCGACAAACAGGCGGTCGTTGTCGTCAATGGCGATGCCATTGACCAGCTTAAAGTTCGCGTCCCGGCCGTTGCGGATAAACTGTGTATCCTTGGTTTCGGTGTTGAAGATGAAAATCCCACCAGTCTTCTGGTCGCTCACATAGAGCAGGCCCTTGGAATCGACGGCCAAGCCGATGGGGAAGACCAGTTGCGGGGGAACGCGGCGCTGACCTTTGCGCTGGTCTTCCTGCGTGCCCGCCATGGCATCCATCCAGCTCTTCTTCTTGGTTTTGGGGGGCGGAGGTTCAAGTTTCGCGCCATAGAGCGCGTCGAGGTACTTGACCCGCGCGATTTCGGGAGCCGGCGGATATTGCAGCCTCGAATAGTCGATCGGCTTGGGGGCTGGAGCGGGGGCCGGCGCCACTTTCTTCTTCTTTGCCGAAGCGGGGCCCGACATTGCCAGAGCCAGCATCAGCATCGCCAGCGCCGCGACCGCTTTCCTGAGCATCGATTTCGGGCCAAGTTCAAACATCTCGTCCTCCACTCCTATCAACGCACCCCGCTACCTTGTTTCAGGAAATCGCTGGGCTTGTGGCAGGTGCCACAAAATGCCAGGTTGTTCGCTTGATCCTTCACCAGGAGCCCGGCCTCTGCTGAAGCATGGGGTTGATGGCAGGACAGGCAGCCCAACTTGACCGTGACTTTGTTCTCTCTCGGGTCAAACAGGTCCGAGGTCGGGTGATTCTGTATGGGATGGCCGATGCCGTACTTCAGCGGCAGCCGCGTCACCTTGCCGAAGTAGTTCTCGGGCAGCTTCACTTTGCCGTTGAAGATGGTGACGAGGTGCGCGCTCTCGTCCCGGACCGGCTTCGCATCGGGGCCGTGGCACTCCAGGCACAGAGCGTTGCCCTCGGCTCGGAGCAAATGATCGTTGTTGCCGCCATGTGCCTCGTGACAGGTCGAGCAGCCTTGCACGAAGGCGGGCTGATGAAGGTGCGCTTTTTTCATCTGGTCTTGCTGTTCGCTGTGGCAACCGAGGCAGATGTTCACCGGATCCGTTTTCGGCAGGCCCGGGTACGCACTGGCGTGCGGGCTGTGGCAGTCGGTGCAATCGCCGGCTGCTCCGGGATGCTGCACCTTCGCGGTCTCGATCAGCTTCGCCTTGTCGTCGTGGCAGGTGACGCAGAGATCCTTTACGTTCGCTTGCGTCAGAACCACTTTCCCATCCTTCGCCGGAGCGTGGCAGACTTCGCATTGCTTGTCGGCGAACGGGGGATGCGCGAACTTTGCCATCAGCTTGGGCGCCGCCGACTGGTGCGGATCGTGGCAGCTCAGGCAGTTCGCCGTGCCGAAGGGCTGGTTCTGGTGCGCCTGCTGCAACGCGGCATCTTTCGGATCATGACAATCCACGCAGAGCGCCGGGGCGGCTTTGGTCAGATGGAACTGATTTTCGGGAGTGAGATCCGCGCCCGTTTTGTGCGTCGTGTGGCAGGTTTCACAGCCCATATCGAGCGCGGCGTGGCGGCTGCCCTTGGCGGGAACATTCGTGCCTTGGGTGTGGCAGGTGAGGCAGAGATTGTCTTTCTTGTCGCCGGTGGTCGGCTTGAGCAGTTGATTCTTGTTGGCGGAAGTGTGGGGATCGTGACAGGTCAGGCAATCGCGAACCGCTGGCGGGTGAACGTGTCCCTTGATCTGAGAGGCATCTTTGTCGCTGTGGCAGGAAAGGCAGAGCTTATAAGGAGTGGCGGTGATCAGCTTGACGCGGGTCGTGTCTTTGGTGACGCGGATTTCGTGACAGCTCAGACAGCCGGTGGCGATGGCGGAGTGCACGGACGCGCCCTTGGTCTTATCTTCATGACACTCGATGCACTTGGCGCCGTCGGTCTTCGGATCGAGCGGAACCGGGTGAACCGCACTGGAGGCACGCGGGATGCAGATCGCGGCGAAGCTCAGAGCGAGAGCCAGGCGCAGAACCAGGCCGGGAATAGCGATCCCGGTAACCAAGGCGTTGTGACGCCCGGCCAATTCTGGGCCCCGTTTCCGGGTTTGGTTCGCGAACTGTGGAAGGCAGGTCACCTAATTCTCCGGTTGGTACAGGTGCACGGGAGTTGCCGACCGTTTGGGTAACGACAGATTTTTGTACTATTTTGTAAGTGACTGAATGTAAATTGGTTAGTGGAAATGGTGTGAACTGTTGCGGAACGCACCAGGCGGTGCGGGAGGGCGGATGGGCTTTCTCCCACCTTGGAGCTGGGTTAAATGACCCACGTAACGTCCAGGAGGCCAGGAAGCCTAAAGTTCTCACCGACGGTTGCCGAGAGGATTCGCAAAGGCTCCCCACTGTTGCCATCACGTCCATCTGTGACCGGTGTCACATTTCGCCGGTGTCACAGGGCAACCGGAAGGGCGCAGGGTGGGAAGGTTGGGTTGAGTTACGCTGGCACCGGACATCAGCAGCCATGGAACTTCATCAAGTATCGCCGCACCCGATCAAACGCCGGAACCCGAGCATCAAAGAGAGTACCTTGTGTTTTCCGCCGTTCGGGGCGGCCCGTGCTAAGCTTGGGGAAACAAAAACTACGTTCCTCAATACTCCGGAGGAGAGATGTCGGCCAAGCGTCTCGCAGCTCTAGTCGTGCCGGTTCTAATTCTTGTTTCCAGCGCGTTGGCACAAGTCAATGAGTTCTCCATCACGGCGGGGCGGGCTTTCGTCAGCACGCAGAAGGTTTCGAGTACGGGTTTGCCCGTTCATTTTGGAAACGAGGAAACGATCGAGTTCAATTACGGGCGTCTGCTCAAGAGCCATTCGCTGTTCGGACTGTACGCGGAATTGCCCGTGGCGATCTATCCGCGGATGGATGTGAACTACAACCTCGGAACGAATCCCAAGGATATCGGGGCGTTGTTCGTGACTCCATCCGTGCGCCTGAACGTTTTTTCCGGCGAATCCGTTACCCCGTGGGTTAGCGTTGGCGGCGGCTACGGTCGCTTCCGAGTGGCCCCAGTTACACTCTATGAAAACCCGAACCCTGGCAGCGGCAGCAATACCGGCGTCGTCCAGTTCGGAGCGGGACTGGATGTGTGGGTGTGGCATAGTTGGGGAGCGCGCTTCGAGGCGCGCGATTTCTACTCGGGAGCTCCCAATCTAAACGTTGATACCGGCAGAAGCCGGCAGCACAACTACTACGTGGGTCTGGGCGTCGTCCACCGCTTCTAGGCACGCGCGAGGACGGGTGCCCTCACCCGGCCGGGGATAGCTCTACAAACAGGAAAACTTTTTCACCGCTGGCATGACCCGGGGCAGGCTCGAATCCGCCCGTACCGCCCCGTCCTGCCGGGCAACTCGCCCATCGGCGGTAAGAAAAATCTTGTTGCTTTTCGCAGTTTGTGGGATAAGATGTGTCACCAGGTTTGGCGCGCCGACCCTCCCCGCAGCCGCGTCCTCCTCATTTCGTGGGGTTTTACTGAAGATAGGAATTAAGTGTTGCTGGAGATTCGATGCGCCTCGCCATCGCCGTTGAGATTCTGCGCTTGTCGGGTTGCACGTGCTGTTACTTCGCGTCCGCCCAGGTGTCGCGGGCGGGCCAAAACGTAAACATGGTTTGATCGTTTGACACTGATGAGAGAAAAAGAGAGAGTTTCCTATGAAAAGACTTCTGATCCCGGTCGCTGCCTTGACGCCGGTTCTAGTGGCGGTTCTGCTGATGGTTCTGTTCGCGCCCGCAACTGCGTTTTCACAGAACAATCCTCCGCCTGCAGGTGGAAGTCTGACTCTGCCTTCCGTTCAAATTCTGGACCTGAGCGGTCAGCCGCTCCCCGGCGGTGGCAACGGGGAGACTTACGTGCAGTACACGGCGGATTTCACTGCCACACAAACCAACGCAACCATCACGTTTGCCTTTCGCGACGATGTGGCGGACATCTCGTTCGCCAACGTATCGGTGGTTGACGTGACCGCGGACAGCGCCGTGCCGTTGGCCAATAATGACTTTTCTCAAGGTGTAGTTGGCTCGACGCCGACCTCCTGGACTTGGGCCAACATATCCGCTACAGGCTACGAGGGAGTTGTCCAAACCGGCTCCTCCTATTGCTACACAGAACTCTATTGTTGGTACGACGGCTCTTCGCAAGGCTATGACACCATCAGCCAGGCGATTACCACGGTCGTGGGGCACAATTACCAGATCAGTTTTTTCGTGGCCGAGAACAGCTTTTGCAGCACCAATGGCAACGGTCTTACTTGTAATTTTTCCGACATCTCGTCCGCCTCGTCACCCAAAATTTCCGGAACCGATGTTGTTGTCTATGTCGCGGGGGGAACTCCGCTGGGAACCCAAACGCTGACTTTGGCCCTGCTGGACGGCGGCACCGGCACTGTGACCGACAATTTGGGAGCGAACGGAATCGGAACCTGCTATGAAGCAGCCGGAATCGTATACCAAAACGGGGTTGTACAGACCTCAGGAACGTGTACGGCCACCGTTCAGGCCGGAACCCAGGTGACATTGACAGCGGCACCGGACGTGCCGTCTCCGACCACGCCCTCAACCACCTTCGGGGCGCCGGCGAGCGGCCAAGTCTTAGCGATCCCGGGCTGGGGCGGCGTGTGCTCGCCCACCAAGACGAACCCGTTGGAGTGCAACCTGACGATGAACTCGGCGGAAAGCGTTACCGCGGCTTTTGTGGTGCAGGGGCAAGCCGCTGCCGAGACCCTTACGACTTCACTGACCACCTTCCCGTTCAACGGCGGCTACAACGGATCTGGCGGCTTTGATTTTACCGGGCAACTGACGCAGGGATCATCATCCACCACGGGCGTGGTCAATGCGGTACCCATAAACCCAGAAATCTGCAACTTCATCATTGACGCCGCCTTCCAAAACGCTTATTGCTTTGTGTATCAGCTAGGTTCTACGCCGAACTCGTCGACGGACATGGCGCAGATGTTCGAGCTCACGTGCCCTCAGCTTCCGGGCGGGACATGCGGTTCGGTCGAAGCCGCGACTTTCTTTGCAGCGCTCAGCTCCGATTTCACTTTCGATGTCACCTCCGAGAACCCTGGCCTCACGACGCCGATCGTTGGAGGAAACGAAATTCTGGAGTACGACACAGGCAATCCGTATGTTGGCGTTGTGAAATTCGAGGGCCCCGATCCGTATCACCCTTGCTACTTACCCACGGGTCAAACGGCGCCGTCCCCGACCAACCAGGTTATTTCCTTCAATTTCGTAGATCCGGGCGCTAAGCCGGCTACCGGCGGCAGCGCAGGCACGGCTTCGTGTTGGCTCATCGCGTACAACATGCCGAATGAGGCGCCGACGGTCAGCATCACTTCCGGGCCCACGAATAATCAAGACATCCCCCTGAACACACCATTGAATGCGGCCTTCACGTGCACCGCGGTAAACACCAACCCGCAAAACTTGACCCCACCTCCTGTTCCATACGGACCGTTTTTGACAGTGAATTCCTGCACCCTGACCGATACTTATACCGGAGCAGGAAACCCTGCGACCATCACGGCCACACCAGGGTCCGCATCAACCACCGATTCCGGCGCGATTGACACGTCCAACCCGGGTCCACATACCTTAGTTGCGACTGTCATGGACTCCGCCGAGAACACCATTTCTACTTCGACGATTACTTACAACGTACAAGGGAGTTCGAGCACAGTGGTCAGTTCCAGCCCGAATCCTTCGACCTACGGCCAACTCGTTACGTTCACCGCGACCGTGACGGGCGCGAGGACTCCGACGGGGCAAGTGACGTGGACCGGGATCCCGGACTGCGTCGCGGCGACCCCGCTGAATTCCTCGGGCGTAGCGACGTGCACTACCTCGAGCCTGGCAGCAAGCGGTACTCCCTACCCGGTTACGACGTCGTACTCGGGCGACAACTACAACAGCACAAGCCCGGGGACGCTGGTCGGCGGCCAAACGGTCAACCCGGCGAGCCAGAGCATCACCTTCACCACTGCCCCGCCGGCCAACGCCGCCTACAACAGCAACTTCAACGTGGCGGCGACTGCCAGTTCGAACTTGACGGTTTCGATCGTGGGTTCGGGGTCGTGCAGCGGTAGCGGGTCGGGCAGTGCGACGATCACGATGACCAGCGGCACCGGAACGTGCACGGTGACGGCAAGCCAGGCGGGCAACAGCAACTACTTGGCTGCGCCTACGCTCACGCCCACCGTAAATGCGACTCTGGTCGCTCAAACCATCACCTTCACTACTGCCCCGCCGGCCAACGCCGCCTACAACAGCAACTTCAACGTGGCGGCGACTGCCAGTTCGAACTTGACGGTTTCGATCGTGGGTTCGGGGTCGTGCAGCGGTAGCGGGTCGGGCAGTGCGACGATCACGATGACCAGCGGCACCGGAACGTGCACGGTGACGGCAAGCCAGGCGGGCAACAGCAACTACTTGGCTGCGCCTACGCTCACGCCCACCGTAAATGCGACTCTGGTCGCTCAAACCATCACCTTCACTACTGCCCCGCCGGCCAACGCCGCCTACAACAGCAACTTCAACGTGGCGGCGACTGCCAGTTCGAACTTAACGGTTTCGATCGTAGGTTCGGGGTCGTGCGGTGGTAGCGGGTCGGGCAGTGCGACGATCACGATGACCAGCGGCACCGGAACGTGCACGGTGACGGCAAGTCAGGCGGGCAACAGCAACTACTTGGCTGCGCCTACGCTCACGCCCACCGTAAATGCGACTCTGGTCGCTCAAACCATCACCTTCACTACTGCCCCGCCGGCCAACGCCGCCTACAACAGCAACTTCAACGTGGCGGCGACTGCCAGTTCGAACTTAACGGTTTCGATCGTAGGTTCGGGGTCGTGCGGTGGTAGCGGGTCGGGCAGTGCGACGATCACGATGACCAGCGGCACCGGAACGTGCACGGTGACGGCAAGTCAGGCGGGCAACAGCAACTACTCGGCTGCGCCTACGCTCGCGCCCACCGTAAATGCGACTCTGGTCGCTCAAACCATCACCTTCACTACTGCCCCGCCGGCCAACGCCGCCTACAACAGCAACTTCAACGTGGCGGCGACTGCCAGTTCGAACTTAACGGTTTCGATCGTGGGTTCGGGGTCGTGCGGTGGTAGCGGGTCGGGCAGTGCAACCATCACGATGACCAGCGGCACCGGAACGTGCACGGTGACGGCAAGTCAGGCGGGCAACAGCAACTACTCGGCTGCGCCTACGCTCGCGCCCACCGTAAATGCGACTCTGGTCGCTCAAACCATCACCTTCACCACAGCCCCGCCGGCCAACGCCGCCTACAAGAGCAACTTCAACGTGGCGGCGACTGCCAGTTCGAACTTGACGGTTTCGATCGTGGGTTCGGGGTCGTGCAGCGGCAGCGGGTCGGGCAGTGCGACGATCACGATGACCAGCGGCACCGGAACGTGCACGGTGACGGCAAGTCAGGCGGGCAACAGCAACTACTCGGCTGCGCCTACGCTCGCGCCCACCTTAAATGCGACTCTGGGCAAGCAGACGATCACGGTCACCACGCCGCCCCCGGCGAGCGCTACTTATGGCAGCAACTTCCCGGTGGCCGCGACGGCTTCCTCGGGCCTGGGAGTTGCGATCACGAGTTCTGGATCCTGCTCTGGCTCCGGCACCGGCAGCGCCACCATCACGATAACCAGCAGTACGGGCACCTGCTCCGTGATGTTCAACCAGGCAGGCAACAGCAACTACAGCGCTGCGCCTACGGTGACAGATTCCGTCACCGTCGGCCCCCCAGTGACCTTGACGCCGTCTACCGTGAACTTCCCCACTACCAAGGCGGGCAAGACTTCCACTGCCCAAGTGACCCTGACCAACACGGGGAATGTCACATTGACGAACATCAGCGTTAAGGTCTCTGAGTCTGACAGTGACGAGTTTACTGCCACAAGTTGCCCCTCAACCTTGGCGGCAGGGGCAAAATGCACCATCACCGTCACGTATTATGCAGACAGCGACGATCGAGGAGGCACTACGGCCAAATTGGTGGTTAAAGACAGCGCGCCGTCGCCGTACAACCAGCTCGTGACCATCCTCAACGGCAAGTCTGACTAACCGAATCTTCAGGCTGCTCTCTGGGTAAGAGCAGCCTGAACCTCGAATCTCAGGAACGCGTTATGGCGAAAGCGGTGGTGCTGACCGGCTGCCACCGCCTTTGCCTTACTCCGCAAAACGACGGGCCGCTTCAGGCGAACAGCGGAGCATTCTTACGGGATGCGATCGTCAAGGACGCAATTCTGCTAGGGGCTGCCGGTCTTAATCGTCGCAGACCCGTAATCATGAGCGCCGGAGTAGTGACCTGTAGAAACAGGAAGAAGGGTCGCAAACAGATATACACGCTCTTACTTTTGTGTTCTTAGCCTTTCCCGGCTTGCGACCAGTGGGCGGAGTCTTCGTACATGAGCTTCATATCTGAGCGCTGCAGCAACTTCTCCGAACCAGCCTCTTTTTTCATCGTGTCCAGGGTGCGAACAACCGCGCGGTAATGATCCTGGGCTTCGGTATTGTCGTTGGATTCGCGTGCGATCGTCGCTAACAGGTAATGCGCGTGCGCGCTCAGCGGCTGCTGTCCCAGTTTGTCGGCAATCAGCAAAGCACGCTGCAACTCCTGGCGGCCATGGGTATAGTCATGGCTTTGCACCATCGCTTCCGCCATGAAAATCGAGCACTCCACCGAAGAGTATTTCAGGCCCAAATCATCCGCCTGCTGGATCAGTGTCCGGAGGCTCGGAATGGCCTGCCGTCCGCTCTTTTCACGGACTTCGAGTTTGGCCAGGCCCATTTTGGCGACCATGATCGCTTGCCCATCCTTGCTGCGTGCAGCGGCCTGCAATGCCTGGTCGTAAAGGGAACGAGCGGCCTTGAAATTCCCCTGATAGAAGAATGCATCGCCTTGATATCCTAACGTCTCCGCTACCAAGCCGTCGTTCTTCAGTGCGTGAGACAAACTGAGCGCTTCGTCCAAAGAGGCCTTGGCTTCGTCTCCCCGTCCGGCGAGGATGAGCGAGTCTGCGTAGCTCCCGAGAATTTCGGGCATCCAGGAGGTTCCGTCCTTAAGATCGCGGAGGATCTTGAGAGCGTCCTGCTTGGCGCTGATTGCCGCGCCGAACCGTCCCTGGTAATCAAACAGAGTTCCCAAGCCGTAGGATGCCAGAGCCGCACCATGCGGGTCGTTCATGCTGCGTCGCAAATCCAGCGCCCGCATGTAGTAGGAAATCGCCTGATCGTACTGACCCATATTAGACAGGACTTGACCGAGGTTATAAACCGCTTCGACGATATCCTGCGGCACTTTTGATTTTTCGCGCAGCTGCAGCACCTGCTGGAAATAGGTAAGAGCGTCATCGTATTGATTTTTTTCGGAGTACACAGCTCCGATGTTGTTCATACAGATAGCCTGCAAACTTTCATTGCCAATGTCGCGTTCCAACTGCAGGGCTTCCTTGTACATCTTGAGCGCCTGGTCATGGTCGCCGCGGTCGTTGGAGAAATTGCCCATATCGATCAGAGTGTCGGCGAGGCCGCGCTTGTCACCGATGTCACGCCGAATCTGCAGAGCCTCCTGGAAGTTGGACAGGGCATCTTTGGTCTGGCCAAGCGAAGCCTGGGCCTTGGCCATTTCGTTCAGGCTGAAGGCTAGGCCGCGCTTTTGACCAATTTGACGCCAGATCGTGAGCGCCTCCTTTTCGTTGCGCAGAACTTCCTCAGGCTTGCTCAAATTTCTGTAAGCTACAGCCATGAGGTGCAGACTGGTGGCCTTCTGTTCCTGGTTGTCCACCTGTACAGCCAGGCTATAAGCGCGGTTCAGGGGATCAAAACTGCCTTGAGAGTTGCCGCTCTTGATCTCGATGCGGCCGAGGTCAAGAGTTGCGGCTACGTCCTTGGGGTTGGAGGACAGGAGCTTCTGGTAATAGGCGCGGGCTTTCACGAGATCGCCGGAATCCTGGTAAAGGCCAGCGAGTGCCGATTGCACGTCAGAATTATCAGGCGAGGCCTTGGCCAGGGTTTCGTAGGCCTTGATTGCTTCCGGATAGTTCTTGGTCGCCTGGAAACGAATGGCAGAAATCAAGTACTTCTCCGCCTTCGCGAGATCCTGGCTCAGTTCCACGGCCTTCCTGGCGGACTGCTCGGCTTCGCTGTCATAGCCCAAACTGCTGTAGGTCTGTGCCAGCCTGGAAAATGCCAGCGCGAAGGTGGGGTCCTCCTTGGTCGCGGCCTCGAATTGCTTCTGCGCGTCCAGATTCCTCCCGTCCCGTTGCAACCCGATGCCCTGGTTGTAGTCGCGCAACGCAGCCACCGATTGTGAAGTGGGTTGGAAGGAACTGGCCTTCAGCTCCTTGAGTACATTCTCCGGGAGCGCAAGTTTCTGGCGGATGGACTCCGCCAGGCGATCGATCGCGCCGGGAATCTCCTTTTCACTGGGCACATCGATTTTCAGCGGAACCGTGCGGTCGTTCTTGATGTCTTGCAATGTGGCATCGATGCGGATCTGGTCCCCGAACTTGGCGTACTGCCCCCAAAGCACGCGGTCGGCTTTACTGAAATCAGCCACGCGGCCGATCGTCGCAGGATCCAGCACGGTCGCCGAAGAAATGCGCAGGTCGGTGAATATCTGGTGCAGACTGTTCGGGCTCACGGTGCGCAAACGCGCGGACTGGCCCACATCCGTGCTCAACATATCGGCGAGACTGGGGCCAATCCAATCCAGGTTCGGATCGCCCGATGCATTCCGGAAAGGCAGAATGGCCAGCGAGACCGCCGGCGCGGTTGGCGTCTTGGTGCTCGGGCCCAACAACTTCCCTCGCAGCACGAAACCGGTGATCGCCAGCACCAGGACGGTTACAATCCCAGTAATGAGCGGCCATGGCAGAGTCTGGCCCCAGGGTTTGACGCTAGCGTCGAGCTTGATTGTGCCTGCGGCTCTCTTGTCTTGCCAGGTGTCCAGGTCCGCCAGAATGGCCGACGCACTCTCGTATCTCTGGTTCAAATCGCGTTCCAGGCACTTGCTCACGATCCCGCTCAGTGCCCCGGGAATCTGACCATCGATATCCGACACCGGAATCGCGCGCTCCTGCGTTCGCTTGATCAGGCTCGCCAGCGCACTCTCCGCCACGAACGGCATTTTGCCCGTCAGCATTTCGTACAAGATCAGACCGAGCGCGAAGATGTCGGAACGTTGATCGAGTTCTTGGCCCAGAGCCTGCTCCGGCGACATGTACTCCATGGTGCCGACCAGCGCCCCGGTCTGGGTCATCCCGTCGCCTTCCAGGGTGCGGGCCAGGCCGAAATCCATCACCAGAATCCGGCCCGAGCGGTCCTGCATGATGTTTTGCGGCTTGAGATCCCGGTGAATCACCCCCACGCTGTGCGCCGCATCCAGAGCTTGGCACACCTGCTGAATGACAGATACCGCTTCCTCTGGAGTAAATCGCTTCTTCTCGCGGATGAGGGAACGTAGATCTTTCCCCTCGATGTACTCCATGGTGATGAACTTGATGCCATCACCTTCGCCCAGGTCGTAGATACGGATTACGTTCTTGTGAGTGACCTGGTGTGAGAGGCGCAGCTCCTGCTTGAAGCGTTGCAGAATGTCGGGATTACTGGCCAGTTCGGGACGGATCACTTTTAGCGCGACGGTGCGGCTCAGTTCGCGGTCCTCGGCCTTGTACACCGCCCCCATGCCGCCTTCGCCGATCGTCTGGAGAATCTCGTAGCGTCCGCCCAGCCTCGTCCCCGGGAGCAAGGCCGGAAGCTGCCAGATCGAACTAGCGGAGGGTCTGGGTGACGGTGGGCCGCTCCGCTTGCCAGCATCGAGCAGGGTTGGCGCATCCGAGGCGGCCGGCTGGCGAGCCTGGGGCGCCCCCGCCAGAATTGTGGGAGCGTCAGACGCGCCGGGCTTGCCTCTGCCTCCATCAACCAGGGTTGGGCTCTCGGATGAGTCCGGCGATGGAGGGGCTGACTCCAGTTTTGTGTTCCCCTGTGGGACAAGGGTGGGGCTTTCCGAATCTGCCCTGTTCGGAACCTTGGGCTCACTCATACCCTATTGGAAACCCGGAAAAAAACGGCGCCGCATCGAGTCAATCAAGCCAGCATCTTAGCATCAAATCGGATTCTGACGGAATGAGTGTGGCGGAAATGCTTTGCAGGGGCATGGCCTCAGCCTCGCCGCCACCCGACCCTTGGGGCGTGCTACATTTACCGCAATGCGTTCCGAGATCGAACGGGCGGTTCTCCTGTTGCAGCGTGGCGATGACCAAGCCCTGGAACAAGCCTTGGCTTTGCTGCAAAACACAGTTTTCTCTTTCAGCATGAAGGTCTGCGGCCAGCGCGAAGATGCCGAAGACACCATGCAAGAGGTGTTGGTAAAGTCGGTTCCGTACCTGCCGAAGTTCGAGAGTCCCAAGGCACTCGTGGTGTGGCTCTACAAGGTGGCAAAGAACCGTTGCCTGATGAGCCGCCGCAGAAGCAAGTTCGCGCCGAAACAAGATCTTTCTCTGGAAGAACTAATGCCCGACCGGAAAGAACTCGAACGTCTCGCGGCGGATGGCATCAACCCCGAAATGTTCGCCATCCGAAGTGAGCAGGCGGGGCGATTGCGGGAGGCAATTCAGAAGCTCCCACCGCCCTATCGCATCGTTTTGGTGCTACGGGATATGGAGGGACTGACGGACGAGGAGGTTGCGGAAATCACCGGTTTGCGTCCGGGAACCGTGCGCGTCCGTCTGCACCGGGCCCGGCTGTTCGTAAGAAAGGAACTGATGAGGGTGCGGAAGCAACCTGGCGGTTCGCGTGTCCAGTCCATCGCGTCTCGAGGCGTTGCCAGCGCCGAGCCGAGGCCCGCCCGGTGCAAGGCAATGTTCGCGGAACTTTCGAACTATCTCGACGAACAATTGGATGACTCGATGTGTGAGGAACTGGAGAAGCACTTAGGGGGTTGCAACCCGTGCCAGGCGTTTCTCGCGGGCTTGGAGGCCACCATAGAAGAGTGCCGGCGAATGCCAAGTCAAGTCCCGGATCGTGCCCAAGCCGTCAAGCTGCGCAAGGAAGTGATGGATCGCTATGATATGGCGCTGAGGAAATTGAATCATTGAGTCAATGATTCAATGACTCAAATGATTCAATTCCTCACTACGGAAGTTCGTTGACGTTGCAGCAGACCCTGAATCTCCCGCTCGAAAACGGATACGTCCGTCGCCCCCATATGTTGGGCTTCGATCCGGCCATCGCGGCCGATGAGGAAAGCGATCGGCAAGCCAAGCACTCCCCCGTAAAGCTCGCCCGTCTTGGCGTTGCCCATGGCCACCGGATAGTTCATGTGAAAACGCTGGTAGAAGTCGCGGACAGGAGCAGGCCCGTCGTCCATGGAAATGCCAATGACCTGCAAGCCCCGATCCCCGTATTTGTTTTGCAACTCCACAAAATGCGGGATTTCCTCCAGGCACGGGCCGCACCAGGTGGCCCAGAAGTCGAGGAGAACTACTTTGCCCCGGTAGGCAGAGAGATTAAGCGTTTGTCCGCCCAATTCGGGGAGCGAGAATTCCGGAGCCAACGGATGCCGGGCGATGCTCGTAACCCCGGAACCCGCGGGCACGGTGCGATGCAGATTCAGGAAATGGAGCGCAATCGCCAAAGCGATCGCGGTCCCGAAGACCAGCAGTATCTTTGAACGACCAAGCACGCCGGTCCTAATCTCCCTTGGCAACCGGGTAGCCCTTATTCACCCAGTTCACGCCGAAATTGTCGGCGATATAGAGCACCTTCACGTTGGTGAAACCCAACGCGCGCAATGCGTCGTCGGCAGGCTTGACCGTCGGGCAATGGCTCCAAGGGCAACATCCACAATAGATCACGATGAATTTTTTCTTGGGCAGCGCCTGCACCCGTTGCCGCAATTGCTGCAACCCGCTCTCGTACGAGGCAGGGCCGATGTACTCGGAGCCGGGAATATGTGCCTGCTCGTACATGACGTGCGACCCCACATGAATCAGCAGTGGCTTTTCGCCCTTGGGCGATTGCAGGACTTTGACCAGTTCTTCCGGGTTGATCAGGCGTGAAGCGGGTATCGAGGTTTCCTGGAATGCTAAAACAGCGGAAGCAGATATCAACGCCAGCACCGCGACAGCGAAAAGGACATACCTCTTTTTGAAAGAAACATTCATTGGAATTCTCACCTCATCATTATTAAATCGCCATCGCGCACCTCGCAAGCCAGAAGCCGGTTTGGTGGTGGGTCAGGTTCGCAAACTGACCACTACCGCCGGCTTGCGATCGCAGAGAGCGCTGAAGTTTCCTGTAACAAATTGGGAGTTCTTGCATTTATTCGTGTGGTTCTCCAAAAATAATCCCGGGAGGCAATCATGATCAGCGCCAAAGTCGAACTCACGCAACCACTTATGCAGCGGCGCCAATTCGTGGCTCAGACCGGCAGCGGCCATCATCTGCTGCTCGACGACGCGGCCGGAGGCACCGGCCCCAAGCCCATCGAACTGGTCGCCGCAGGCCTGGCTGGATGTACGGCGTTCGATGTCATCACGGTTCTGCGCCAGAAGTATCACCAGAAGATCACCGGATATGAAGTGAGGGTGGAAGCCGACCAGGCTGACCGTCCCCCGCAAGTCTTCACCGCCGTTCGAATTCATCACGTGGTCACCGGATACGGAATCGACGTGGCGGCTTTGGAGGAAGCCATCCGTCTCTCCGAAGAAAAGTATTGCTCGGTGGGGGCGATGGTGAAAAAGACGGCAAGCTTTCACACCACCTACGAGATCGTCGAAGACAAAACCGAGTGGATCAAGTCGATCGTTTCTCCTGCTGCCGGAGTCCAGAGTTGAGAACTAAGTTGAGAACTCACCTCAAGTTCGTCCTGGCTGCCATAGCCGTACTGGCGTTCTGGCAAGGGGCGCCGGCTCAGCCACCAGCCGAGCCCGCAGCCCTTACCCTTCAGCAGGCGGTCAAGATCGCGCTGGAAAAGAACCCGCTGCGCAAGGTGGCGCTCGCGGACACGAAAGTGGCGTCCGCCGACATTCGCGAAGCGCGATCGGTATTCCTGCCGCGGCTGACGTTCTCCGAGACTGCGACGCGCGGGAACGACCCAGTGTACGTGTTTGGCAGCGAGCTGCGGCAGCAACGCTTCACCTCTGCCGATTTCGCACTGAACAAGCTGAACACTCCCACGCCCATCGGAAACTTCAGCACGCGTTTTGGCGGGACGTGGAATCTGTTCGACTCGTTTGCCAATTGGCACGGCATGAGCCGCGCAAAACAGATGAACGAGGCCGCCGGACATCAACTGGGCCGCACCGAACAGGAGATCGTCTACCGTGTGGTCGATGCATATTACGGAGTGTTGCTGGCCACGAAGCAACTGGAGGTCGCCGAGCAGGCTGCGAAAACCTCCCAGTCCATCATGGATCGCAGTCAGGCGAGGTTCGACAGCGGGTTAGTAGTAGAGTCGGACCTGCTGACCGCCAAGGTGCGCATGGCAGGGCGGCAGCAGGAACTTATTCGGGCCAGGAACAATCTGGATCTGGCACGCGCCCAGTTGAACACCGCGATGGGAGTGCCGGTGGACTCGTTGTTCCAGCCCGCGGAAGCATTAAGGGGACGCACGCTTCCGGTTCCCGTTCTCGAGGAAGTTGAAAAGCAAGCACTCACACTCCGGCCGGACTTGAAGCGCATTCACTCCGAGGAAGCGGCGCAACAGCAGACCGTTGCGATAGCGAAGTCAGCCTTTGGCCCGCGCGTGAACGCTTTCGCGGGCTGGGAAATGGACAACCCTACTTTTGTTGCCGGTCGTGGTGGCAACAACTGGCTGGGCGGAGTCGAGGTGCAGTTTGACATTTTTCAAGGTGGCGCAAAACGGGCGGAACTCTCGCGCGAACGTGCTCTCGAAGAAAGAGTGACTGCCATGAAGCAGGTGGCCACCGACGGCGTACGCCTTGAGGTCCGCCGCGCGTATTACAACCTGAACTCTGCGCGCCAGGAGGTAGAAGTGGCGCGAGCTGCCATCGTCCAGGCGCAAGAAAGCTTGCGCATCAACCAGGACCGCTACGAAGGCGGCCTGACCACCATTACCGACTTGTTGGGCGCGGAAGAAACGACGCGCCGCAGCCAGGCCGATTATTGGGAAGCTGTTTATCGCTTTCACACCAGCTACGCCAATCTGGAGTTGGCCAGCGGGAATCTGAACTCTCAATCTCCTGTGGTGACGCCATGACTCGTACCCATTCGCTCGCGATCCTTCTTATGCTGGCCTTGGTTCTCGCAGGCGGACTCAGCGGATGTTCCGGCGAACGAGCCGCAACACCTCCCGCGATCGAGACCGTGCGCAATGTCTCCGTGCTCCCGGTACAGCGGGCCGACGTACCCGATTTGCTGGAAGCGGTGGGAACGGTTCGCGCCGCCGAAACCAGCCAACTCGCCAGCCAGATGATGGGCAACATCGTCGAGCTCCGCGCCCATGAAGGGGATCGTGTGCAGCGAGGGCAAGTGCTGGCGATCATCGATGACGCCCAGCCGCGGGCTGCTGTCGACCGCGCTACGGCTGCCGAGAGTGCCGCCGAGCAGGAAGTCACTGCGTCCGATTCCGACCTCACTCTCGCCCAATCGACCCTGAACCGTTACCAGAATCTCTACGACAAGAAGTCAGTCAGTCCGCAGGAATTCGATGAAGTAAAGGCACGCTACCAGGCGGCGCTCGCGCATCGCGATAGAACGCGCGCCGGGCAGGCGCAGGCCAAAGCAGCCTCGGCGCAGGCCCGCACATCGTTCTCCTATACCCGCATTCTGGCGCCGTTCGATGGCGTGATTACCGAGAAGAAAGCCGACCCCGGCATGTTTGCGAATCCTGGCCTTCCCATCTTCACCATCGAAGCCTTGGGGCACTATCGACTGGAAGCCACGGTCAACGAAAACGATCTGCGCTACGTCCAGATGGGAGAGCAGGTGCCGGTGGTAGTGGACGCCCTGGAAAACGCGGAGCTGAAAGGAAAAGTCGCACAAATTGTGCCCGCCGCCGACCCCGGCAGCCGCAGCTTTCTGGTGAAGATCGAACTGCCCGCGGATGCGCGCTTGCGTTCCGGCTTGTTTGGCCGAGCGCAATTCTCCCGCGGTAAGCGGCCCTCGTTGTTGATTCCGCAAACCGCGGTCGTGGCGCGTGGACAACTGCAGGGTGTTTACGTCCTCGACCCAAGTAAGGTCGCAAACCTGCGGTACATCACGCTTGGAAAAACCACTGGGGGCGAAGTGGAAGTGCTCGCCGGTCTTCAGGAAGGCGAGCGCTTGGTGGCGAACCCCGCCGGGCTCGATCTGAATGGCAAGCGCATCGAGGCCCAGCCATGACGGAGGGAGAAGCCCGCTCCAAGACCACGCCCGCGCCCACTCTGCGCCTGGCCGGCCGCATCGCGCACGGCTTCATCGACTCGAAGCTGACGCCGCTCGTCATCGTAGCCGCATTGCTTCTCGGTGCTTTCAGTATTCTCGAGACTCCGCGCGAGGAAGAACCGCAGATCGTTGTCCCCATGCTCGACGTGTTCGTGCAGATGCCGGGCGCATCCCCCGAAGAAATTTCGCAGCGCGTCAGCCTCCCCATGGAGAAGCTGCTGCGCGAAGTTCCCGGCGTCGAATATGTCTACTCCATCAGCCAGCCCGGCATGAGCATGCTGATCGTGCGCTTCTACGTTGGTTCGAAGGAAGAAGACGCCATCGTAGAAACCTACAACAAGCTCTACTCCAACTTCGACCGCATCCCGCCGGGGGTTTCGCAGCCGATTATCAAGATCCGCTCCATCAACGACGTTCCCATCCTGGCGCTAACGTTATGGGGCAATAACTACGACTCCTACCACCTGCGGCGCATCGCGGGCGAGCTGGAAAACTCCCTCAAACAGCTGGACGATGTTTCCGAAACCGAGATCATCGGAGGCGAGCCCCGCCAGGTACGAGTGGTTTTGGATACCGAGCGACTGGCCGCCTATGGCCTCACTCCGGCGGCAGTCGTGGGCCAACTCCAGAGCGCGAACAGCCGTGCTGAGGCGGGCAGCTTCAGCCGCGACAACCGCGAGTTCAAGGTCGAGGCGGGGAAGTTCTTTACCCGCCCTGAGGATTTGCAGCAAGTCGTAGTCGGGGTTCATTCGAACCGCCCGGTTTACTTGCGCGACGTGGTAGAGAAGCTGGAAGACGGCCCCGCTGAGCCGGACAGCTATGTCATGTTCGCCAGCGCCCGCGGCAGTGCGGTGGCGGGGCAGAGCCCCGTCACCCCACAAGAATATCCCGCCGTCACGATTACCCTCGCCAAGCGCAAAGGCACCAACGCCACCATCATCTCCGTACGGGTTCTGGAAAAGGTCCACTCCCTGCGCGGGTATGTGCTGCCCCAGGACTTAAACGTCACCGTCACGCGCAACTATGGCGAGACCGCGAAAGACAAGTCGGACGAACTGCTCAAGCACCTTCTGCTGGCGACGCTCTCGGTCACCTTGTTGATTGCCTTGGCCCTCGGGTGGCGTGAGTCCGGAGTCGTGCTTCTGGCCGTCCCCGTCACCCTGGCCCTCACCTTGGCCGTCTTTTATCTCTATGGCTACACCCTCAACCGAGTCACTCTGTTTGCGCTGATTTTCTCCATCGGCATTCTGGTGGATGACGCCATCGTCGTAGTCGAGAACATCGTGCGCCATTTTCGTTTGTCGGCGAGTCGCGGGCGTTCTCTAGCCGACGTAGCGGTTGAGGCGGTGGATGAGGTCGGCAACCCTACGATTCTTGCCACCTTCGCCGTCATCGGCGCCATCCTGCCCATGGCTTTCGTGCGCGGCCTGATGGGCCCGTACATGCGCCCCATCCCCGTCGGAGCCTCGGCCGCCATGCTCTTCTCCTTGATAGTGGCCTTTGTGGTCTCGCCCTGGGCGGCGTTGCGTTTGCTGCGCCATTATGCGGACGAAGGCGGCCACTCTACCCATGAGACCGAAAGCTGGACGACGCGTCTCTATCGCCGCATGATGAACCCGCTGATACGGAATCCCCGTCGCCGCTGGATGTTTCTAGGCGGGGTCGTCGTGCTCTTGCTCGCGGCCGTGGCCTTCGTGCCGTTGAAATGGGTGCGAGTGAAGATGCTCCCCTTCGATAACAAGAGCGAGTTCCAGGTCATCATCGACATGCCCGACGGAACTCCCCTCGAGCAAACGACCCGCGTAGCCCAGGCGCTCGGCGGCTATCTCGGCCAGCAGCCCGAAGTCACGAATTACCAGATTTATGCCGGCACATCCGGCCCCTACAATTTCAATGGCCTGGTGCGGCATTACTTCTTGCGCCGTCAGCCCAATCAGGCCGACATCCAGGTCAACCTGCTTTCGCGGCATGACCGCAAAGCGCAGAGTCACGAAATCGCGCGCCGCCTCCGTCCGGAACTGGACAAGATTGCCGAGCCGTTCGGGGCGCGCATCAAGGTTGCGGAAGTTCCTCCAGGTCCGCCGGTGCTCCAGACTCTGGTTGCGGAAGTCTACGGCCCCGATTACAAAAGCCAAATCGAATTGGCCGCGCAGATCAAGAAAATCTTTCAGCAGACTCCGGGAGTCGTGGATGTGGACTGGTACGTTCAGGATCCGCAAACCAAATACAACCTGAACGTGGATCTAGATAAGGCATCCCTCCACGGAATTTCGCCCGCCGACGTCACGCGTACCCTGCAGATTGGATTGGCCGGCGCCAATGCTGGCCTTCTGCACGATCCCAACTCCCGAGAAGACGTTCCCATCGAAGTCCGTCTGGCGCGCCCCGATCGCTCGGGAATCGAAAACCTGGAGAACCTCAAACTGCCCACCCCATCCGGGGGACAAATTGCGCTGCGCGAAGTCACCGACCTCCAACAGACCACCATCGACACCAGCGTTTATCGCAAGAACCTGCAACCCGTGGTGTACGTGACCGGAGACGTGGCCGGCGGGGAAGAGAGCCCGGTCTACGCCATCATGAAGATGAGCGACGCCATCGACCAGATCAAGTTGCCCAATGGCTACGCGGTCAAGCAGTACAAGGGAACGGCCATGCCCGACCGCACCGACCGGTTATCCCTGAAGTGGGATGGTGAGTGGTACGTCACAGTGGAAGTGTTTCGCGATCTCGGACTGGCGTTCGCGGCTGTGCTAGTGCTGATCTATGTGTTGGTGGTGGGCTGGTTCCGGTCCTTCATAACGCCTCTGGTCATCATGACGCCCATTCCGCTCACCCTGGTTGGCATTCTGCCCGCGCATGCCCTGATGGGAGCGTTCTTCACGGCCACATCCATGATCGGATTCATCGCCGGTGCCGGAATTATCGTGCGCAATTCCATCATCCTCGTCGATTTCATCGAACTCCGCCGCTCGCAGGGGATGGCACTCGAGGACGCCGTCGTCGATGCCGGCGCAGTGCGCTTCCGCCCCATGCTGCTGACCGCTGCCGCGGTGGTCGTCGGTGCCAGCGTGATCCTGTTCGATCCCATCTTCCAGGGCTTGGCTCTGTCGCTGATGGCGGGAGAAGTTGCGTCGACCGTTCTGTCGCGCATGGCCGTGCCCGTTCTTTACTATCTGTCCAAAAGGAAGACGAGAGATTCGGTTCCACCCGGGCATCCGCATTCGCCCGAAAACATCGCCGAATGCGAAACACCGCAATGCGAAGTTCCGCAGAGCGCTTTGTAATGACTTTTTTGACGATCTAAGGAGGCTGAGCTATGACCGTAGAACGCGCTGTTCGTTTGATTGCCGGGATTTTCATTCTGCTGTCGCTGGCACTCGGGCACTGGGTGAACGCGTACTGGTACCTTTTCACCGCTTTCGTCGGTCTGAATCTATTCCAGTCGGCTTTGACCAACTGGTGCCCAATGATGACAATCCTGCGTAAGTGTGGAATGAATCGTTAGGGTTTGTCGGATGCCGCCAATTTACGTCCGCACCACCCGCTCCCCGCAGTCGGATTCAGGACAGGCGTAGGTCACGTGGTTGCGCTGGCGGTCGAGGCTGATGATGAACATGGGGCGTCCGTGGCGCTCGCAGATGGGCTGGTTGGGAGTGAGCACCGGCGCGTCTCCGCGCTTGGGCGTGGTGTAGCCGACGCGCTCGCCGAAGCAGCGGTGGCAGAACTTGTCGGTGCAGCGAAAGAACTCAATGGAATAGTCGGCGTTGTAGGGAGCTAACACGGGCTCCATGGTGCGGTAGTGCTGGTCGCAAAGGGGCAGGATGTCCGTCCGCATCGCAAGCGAGTGTAGCACCTTGACGGGCAAGCAGAATGCGGCAATCAGCCTATCCCGCCGAATGGCCCGTGAGACGCCGGTACTGCAACCTCAAAGCTCCGGAAGGCTGAACTGGCGTCACCCGATGCAGCGAAATCCCTGGGATGACAAGGGTTCCGAGCGCGACACCGGCGAAGCCACCCCTCACCAAGGGAATGCAGCCAAGTTCAAGCGCTTAGTTTGCGCAGGAATTCCTGTTCGTCCATGCGGTACTTAAAAGCTTTGCGCCCGTTGATAAAGACGACGGGGACTTCGTCGTTATAGAGGCGTCGGATCTCGGCGTCGGAGTCGACGTCGATTTCACGCCAGGTGAAGCCGCCCCGCTTGTGCAGCTTGTCGAGGCTCTCCTTGACGATTTCGCAGAGATGGCATCCCTTGCGGGTATAAACGACGACTTCACCCGGCTGCGTCATTCGAGGGAGTGTAGCAGTTTCGATGCAGGGTCTCCAAGATGCGGAATGCCAGACACGGGATGCCAGAGAAAGACGGGCGTAGAATTTCCTGATGATGACGACGCTCAGGATGACGACGACGACAAACGCACGGCCGCTTTCTGGCAGGACCGTGCTGGTGACGGGCGGGGCGAAACGACTGGGGCGCGCGATTGCCTTGGCCGCGGCCGAATACGGCGCTGACGTGGCGATTACGTATCGCGACTCGGCGCGCGAAGCCCGGGCGGTGGTGGGAGAGTTGGCGCGGCATGACGTGCAGGCGCTGGCCGTGCGTTGCGATGTGACCGATGAAAAAAATGTCCAGGAGATGGTGAAGGAGGTTGCGGGCGAACTGGGCCGGATCGACGTGCTGGTGAATAACGCCGCCAATTACGAGACCGTCGAGTTTGAGAAGATCACGCTAGCGCAGTGGGATGCGATGTTTGCGTCGAACACGCGCGGGCCGTTTCTGGTGTCGCGCGCGGCGCTCCCCTATTTGAGAAAGCGCAGAGGGCGCATCATGAATATGGGCTCGCTGGGCGGCCTGCGTCCCTGGGCGACGCATGCCCATTATTGCTCGTCAAAGGCGGCCGTACACATGCTGACCAAAGTGATGGCGAAGGCCCTGGCGCCGCAGATTGCGGTGAATGCGGTGGCTCCGGGGATGATTGATTTGGGCGAGAAATCGGCGGCGGCGTTCATGAAGAGGATGTCGAAACAAACCCCCATGCAACGCGCGGGAACGGCGGCGGACATTGTCGCGGCGGTCATGTTCTTCGCCACGGCCCCGCACTTTATTACCGGGCAAGTGCTGGCGGTGGATGGTGGGCTGGGGCTGTAGACCGGCAGACCGCGATGCTTCTACGGTTCGTATCAGGGCATCGCTTTAGCGATGCCGCACCCCTCCAAAATCAAATGCCCCTTTAGGGGCTGAGAGACTGACATCCGAGGTCTTACGCCGCCTGCTAACGATTTGTTTCCTGGCTTCTGTTCGCGTATCGTTCCTTTTTCGACCTTGGCCATACTACCTTGACCCTACTTATGACACGATCCATTCGGAATGCGGTCTCTGTTCTTCTCACATTCTTTCTGACTCTCTTTCTGGCCGCTTCTCTCGCCGTCGCCCAGGATCGTCCCGAGGAGGGCGGTCATGAACTCCAGGTTTGGACGGGCGGCGGACGCTCGGTTCCGGGCGGAACCAAAGATACCAGCGTGTGGAACGCCGGACTCCGCTATGGATGGATTCTGACGGCTCCGCACGGCCCCGGTTTTCTCAACGGACGATTCGAGTATGCGGTGGACGCGGTCCCGGCGTTTGTTGTATTCCAGCGAGCAAACACTGCATACGGTGCGGGAGTCAATCCCGTGGGGCTGAAATGGATTTTCGCCACCCGCGGACAGGTTGCTCCCTACCTCGAGTTAAATGGCGGAACGCTATTTACGACGCATGAGGTGCCCACGGGAACATCGACGATCAATTTCACCTCGGGCGCAGCCTTCGGGCTGCATTTTCTGGGAGAGCGTGCGTGGTCGGTGGATGTCCGCTACATGCACATTTCGAATGCCGGCCTGACCGTCCCGAACCCGGGAGTGAATACCGTGCAAGTGCGTTTGGGATTTGGGAAGTTCTTCGGGAAGAAGTAGCCGGTGCGTTCCTGTAGAGACGCGGCTTGCCGCGTCTCCCGCGTCCAAGGAGACGGGGCAAGCCCCGCCTCTACACTCCACTACCCTTGATGGGATAACGAAGTCGCGGCCGGCCTCGGTTCCGCCCGCCGTCCGCAACACGGCCCCGGCGGAATGGGCGCGCCGTGCGGACACGTAGCCGGATGGTTGAGGAAGGTGCAGATCTTGTCGGTGGCTTCGGGCGAGAGTATGTGCTCAAACTTACACGCCTGTTGCTCGATTTCGGTTTCGCTGTCCATGGCAAGCGAATCGGTGAAGAGGCGCTCGGCCAGGCGGTGGCGGCGAATGATATCGGCCGCTCGCTGATGTCCACGCGCGGTGAGTTCGACGATCGCCGAGCCTTCGCCAATCGAGAAGCCAGCCGGCTTCAGCGCGTCGTGGCAGGGATTGACGAAGGCCTTATGATCGTGCGTTTCGGGCGGATGCGGGTGCGTGGCCACCAACCCCATGGCCGCCATTTTTTCCACGGCGATCGATACGGGCAGGGCGCCGTGCACTTCCATCCGGCCAATCTCCGCGATTTGGCCGTTCTCTTCCAAAGCAAATAGTTCTTCCAGCACTTCATCGAACTGCTCCTCGTCGGCCATGGCAAAAAGTTCCTGGGCTGCGATTTTGCCATGATGCAATTCAACCCGGCGGTCGGCCAGGCGTGCGACCACGGGATCGTGCGTCACCATGACGATGGTGCGTCCCTGTTGATGAAGCTCGCGCAGCAGGCGCAGAACAATTTCTTCGTTCACGGCGTCGAGATTGCCGGTGGGCTCATCGGCAAGCACGATTTTAGGATCGTTAATCAGGGCGCGGGCGATGCAGACGCGCTGCTGCTCGCCTCCGGAAAGCTGCGAAGGCAGGTGGCCGGCGCGGTCTTTCAGGCCGACGCGATCGAGGGCTTCGAGAGCTTCCTTTTCGTCGGTCATGCTGTGGAAGTATTGAGCGAGCATGACGTTCTCGACCGCGGTGAGATAAGGGATCATATGGAATTGCTGGAAGACGAAGCCGATCGTCTCGGCACGCACATGGTTGAGGTCGGACGCGTTAAGGCTGGCGACGTTTTGTCCGTCGAGCCAAATCTCGCCGCGGGTAGGGCGGTCGAGGCATCCGATGAGATTGACCATGGTGCTCTTGCCCGAGCCCGAGGGACCCATCATCGCGACCCACTCGCCGGGTGCGATGGAGAGAGAGATGTCGTCGAGCGCATTGATGAGGCCGCGGCCGCCATTATTCCCTTCTTCTCTGGCGGGGTAGCTCTTGGTGACGTTCTTGAGTTGAATCATCCTGGTTGTTTCCTTCTAAAAGGCATTGAAACATTGAATTATTTAGTCATTGAAACATTGAGCCATTGAAACAATACCTCAATGACTCAATCACTCAATCACGTTCCTACTCTCCCCGCAGAATAATAGCGGGCTGCACGCGGCGCAGCAGTCCGATCGGCAGGATGGCCGAGATGAGGGCCACGGCAACGCTGCCGGCAAGCACGTACGGGAAAACGCTGAAGCGCGGCACGACGGGCGCGTGGAAATTGACGCGTCCGATCCAGGCGGCCACGCCAATGCCGATGAAAAACCCGGCAATCGCGCCGACAACGCCTAGCGCCGCGGCTTCCGCCGCGAAGAATCCGTTGACCAGACGCTCGGAAGCGCCCAGGGCTTTCATGATGGCAAAGTCGCGCCGGCGGTCGAAGACCCATCCGATGAGAGTTGCCAGCACACAGAGCGCTGAAGTGAGCACGACCAGCGTCGAGGAGGCGTAGAGCGTGGCGCGCGTTTTGTTCAGCACGTTCGCTTCGCCTTCCATAATCTGGCGGACGGGACGAATGTTGGCCCCAGGCAGAAGCCGCGCCAGTTGGCGAATCGAGGCCTCAACTTCCGCGGCGGTTCCGTTAGCGGCGACTTCGATGGTCGAGGGCGCGACACCGGTCCAGTTCTGGAATGCAGATTGATCGAGATAAATACGGCTGTCCTCTCCCGCTCCCGTCTGGAGCATGCCGGCGGGAGCAAGCTGGATCGCTTTGCCCTGAAAGGTCAGTTCGAAGGGCTGGCGCTTGGGGCTGACGACCGCGGCCGCGCGCATTCCGATCAGCGCTTCGTTGGGTGCGTCGGGCCAATGGCTCACCTTCCACCAGCGATTCAACTGGCGCGCGCGGGTGAAGTCGGTGCCGACGACGACTACAGATTGTCCGTCGCGGGTGCGTGCGACCGCGTAAGCGAAAGGAACAGCCAGCGTCTTTGCGCCGAGAACCGATTCGACCTCAGCCAGCGCGTCGCCGGGCAAGGCCTGGCCCTCTTTCGCAACGATGACCACATTCGCGCCGTAATTTCGAAACTCGGTGCGCAGCTTGGCTTGCACGTCGACGTAGAGGTTCATCATCGCCGTGGCGACCGCGGCCGCAACAATCATGGCAAGCAAGGCGGAAGCGGCACGTCTGCGACGCAGGACGGCGGCGCGCAGAAGCATCCGAGCGAACATGGAAACGTGCGGCGCCTGAGCGCGGCGATCGGCAACCTGCTTCGGACTGTGGAGCGTGCCGGGAGTGTTCATCCTTCACCTCGCAGGGCGAACACGGGATCGAACTTCACGGCGCGGCGAATGGCGGCAGCGCTTCCAGCGAAGGTCACGAAGACGGCGATGGTCATGATGATCGGGAATAGCACGGGCTCAATCGAGATCTGCGAGTTGAAAATCGACCGGCCAATCTGGCGCGCCAGCAGCGCTCCGGCGGAGAATCCGGCGATGCCGCCGACTAGCGCCAGCAGCAGCGCCTCCGCAAAGAAGAGCGCGGAAACCACCAGATCGCCCGCGCCCAGCGCTTTCATCAGCCCGATTTCCACCCGGCGTTCATAGATGGCCGTAGCCATGGCGGCGGAGACGGCGAGCGCGGATGCGAACAAGGCCGCGAGCGTGACCAGCAGCATCAGCCCCTTGATGCGCGATAGCACCGTGCCTTCGTTTTGCGCAACCTGGCGGATCTGCTCCGCGTGCGAATGCGGGATGACTTCTTGCAACTGAAAGGCGATCGACTGCACGTAAGGCGAGCAGTACCAGCGATCGTAAACCTCGGGAGTCATCGTCTTAGGGTCGCGGATGGCGAGTGCATCCTGAGGCTTGGTTAGAGCGCTGACGTAGACACGGCGTACGGCGCCAGGTTTGCCGAGAATTTGTTGCGCAAGGGCGAGCGGCGCAACAATCTGGTCGTCTTCGGCACCGCCGGTCGAGAGAATGCCGGAGATGGTCAGTTGGCGTCCGGAGACATCGAGTGTGCCGCCGGGTTTCTGGTTGAGCTTTGCTGCCAGGCGTTCGCCCAGCAACACATTCTGCGAGTCGTCGGCCGGCCAAACGCAATTTGCAGACTCTTTGCTGTCCCCACACGAAACCTTCCACCATGGATGCGTGATTCGCACGCCAGTGGTGAAGTCTTCCTTGCCGAAGCTGAGCGGCTTATTGAAGTAGGTGCCGACGAGCATGACGTCTTTCGGGTCTTTTTCATTGCCGCCGCCGAGTTTCACCGTAACCGGCAGCATAGGCGAGAAGCCGACGATATTGTGGTGCCAGAAAGTGCCGCGAATTTTCGGAAGATCCGCTTCGCTCAGAAACGCGCCGTCGCTAGGAGGCTTCAGGTTAACGCCGCCGACTTCCACGTCGAGCGTGTCTTCCTGCGGCGTAACCACCAGGTTGGCGCCGTAGCTGCGCAGTTCACGGTTGATCTTGTCGCCGATGTCGGTGGCCACGGCAATCATGGCCGTCGCGACGGCTACGCCGAGTGTGATTGCGATGCCCGCCAGCAGCTTGCGGCGCGCTTGGCGGCGAAACGATTCGTAGACGAGGCGGGGAAACATTATTTCTGCTCGAAGTAGTGTCTGCCCGCCGCCACGTCGGCCTCGGAGACGATGACCGCGTCGTCGGTGACCTGAGCCTTCAGCGGGATCGGATTGCAGCCGCCCGGCATGCCGACCGATTGCGGATTGATGGGAGCGGCGCAGTTTTTGCAGATCACGCCCTGCGCTCCCTTATAGAAGCCGACGGGCCCGCAGATTTCGCAGGCGTCGAAAAGCGTGGCAACTTTTCCGTCGGGCTTCTGGTAAAGCCAGAAACGGACTTCGACCCCGCCTTCTTTAGCTTCAAAGCGATGCAGTTCGCCGTCGTAAACCTGCTTTAGCGGAATGGAAACTTTGCCGTCGACGAACGTGACTTCCGTGGCCGGCGAGAGCGCGCTGGCGCTCTTCTCATAGATGAAGCTGGCGGTAATCATCACGATGAACACGAACGAGAAGACGTAAATCGAGGCCATCCACATACGCTCGCGGCGCGCTGTCCAAAGCGCTTTGCGGCGGGCGGCGCCGGCCTCCGGCAGTTCGAGCGGCTGGCGGCTCTTCATTTCAAACAGCACCATCAGTGCGGCCAGCACGAAGATGGTCACAAAAAAGAAAAAATCGTTGCGCACGATGGGGCCGATCAGCGCCATCTCCTGCCGGGAAGAGGGAAGCACCCCGTTCTCGGAAAGCTCGTGCAGCCCGGAGATCACGAGTTGCCCGGCCACCAGGAAAAGAATCGCGGTCGTGACCTTAAAGAACTTCTGCAGATTGATTTTGACGCTGCCCTTGACGAACATCACCCCGAAAAGGATGGCGACCACCACGCCCATCACGGTGCCGATGAAGCTCATCAGTTCGCTCGAATTCAGCGTGACCGCCGAGAGGATCAGAACCGTTTCCGCGCCCTCGCGCAACACCATGAGAAAGACAAAAATGAACAGCCCGATCCAGGCATCGCCACGGGCGAACAAGCCCACCTTGCTTTCGATCTGGCCTTTGAGCTTGCGCCCGGTCTTCATCATGAAGACGATCATGGTGACGACGAAAACCGCGGCCACCAGCATCACCCAGCCTTCGAAGATGTCCTCATTCAACTTGAAGCGGGAGAGCACGACGGCCACGCCGATCGATCCGGCAAAAGCCGCGGCCAGGGCGGCGTAGACGGATTTGCGCAGATCGTTGCGCCCGATCTTGGCCAGATAAGCCAAAGTGATGCCGACGATGAGCGCGGCTTCAACGCCTTCGCGGAGCGTGATGATGAATGCCTGGAGCATGGAAAAACGTGCCGCTTTCTAAGTGAAAATGAATTTCAATTTCAATATCAATAGGATACGGGTTGGAGCGGGGCCCGGTCAACGCAATGCATCACGGATGGACGTGATTTGCATCACACGGGGAA
>CAWDPH010000012.1:0-230676 GCA_963804135.1 uncultured Acidobacteriaceae bacterium
CCCCCCGCCCGGCGGACGGAGGAGACGCCCATCGCTCCACTAAACCATGCGCAGGAATCTGCGGGCCTGCTCCAACTCCGGGAACAATTTCTCCTCGGCGTGGAACTCCCGCGAGTGCACGCATCTCCGGCTCCCACGCAGTTTAACCGGGTGCTTCAAATGCAGCATCTCGTGAAAAAGAATGTATTCGACCGCGTAGCGCGGCACGCGCGGATGGTCGAAGACGCGGCTGATGACGATGGCGTTGTGCGCCGGGTCGTAGTGGCCAAGACTGCTGCGGGCGTGGTTCTGGCTCCAGGTAAGTTGCGGCCGTCCCATGAGTCCGTGGAAGAAGCGGCGGTTGAGGTCGTCAAAGATTTCTTCCAGATGGTAGTGGTGGCCGCGCGCGGAGCGAATGTGCTTGCGTCCGCGCATCTGGCGGACGAGCCGCGCTTTGGCGGCAACGTCGTGGCCGGCAACATAGCGGCGATAACGCGCGCTGTGGATGCGATCGACCGGCTTGCGGTAAAGCTTGGCGAGCAGGATGTGCGCGATCGAATGCAGCACGGCCTCGGGAGCGCCTTCGAGCAGGTCGGAAAGGCGAATGTAGAGCTCTCCCTGGCGCAAGCGGATGGTGTTGTTGATGGAAACGAAAGCATAAAAACGAACGTGCATAGGCGGCGCGGGCGTGCGAGGACGAAGTTCGCGATAGGCTTCGTGAAAGATTTCGGCGACCTTTGGGGACACGTTGAGGGAAGAGTAGCACGGGGCAGTACTCGGTACCCAGTATCCAGCGCGCCCTGTTCAACCGGCTGCGCAAATACTCAGGTCTCGTATCGGCATCGCTTTAGCGATGCCAAAAGTCGTCATCGTCCAACCGCCCCTTCAGGGGCTGCCGTTGCGACTTCGATTTGTTCTTCAGCCTGTCAAGGTAAACAGCCTATTGAACACACTGCATGGTCACGCCGTCACGAAGGCAAGGAATGTCGCTCGGCGACTTCCTGGTGCTGGGCCCGTTCGAGGGAGGCGGATTAAGGTTTGCGGCATTCACGGAATCGACAGGTTTCGCATTCGATGCGGGTCACACGGACAAGGGATGCTGCAATACCATTTCGACCCGCGTACCCGCCGGCAGCGAGATTTCATCGCCGCGCGTGAACAGCACCTTGGCCAAGGCAAGCCCGCCGCCAATCAGCGCGCCATAGCCCAGACCAGCACGACCCGAACGGCTGAGCGCTCCGATCAGAACGCCGGCGCCGGTTGCTTTGGCCATAGTGTAGACGTCGGCATCGATCTGGTCCACGGGCTCAACCGTGCCTTCGCGGTCGACGCTGCGATTTTTGTTTGATCCCGGCAGGCTCTGCAGGTTTCCAACGATGGCGAGTTCACGGTCGTCGGGCAGAATCAGCTGCGTGAATCGGAGACGAATTTGGGCGCGGCCCCGGACGCGGCCCGGTCTGCGCTCATCTGCCACTACCCCCATCACGCGTGTATGGTCGGGAATCGCCACGCGATCGTCCGCGATGACTGGAAACGCAGTCTCGAGATAGACTCCTGACCCAGGCGTCGAGGACGTGGTGTGCAGCGGGCTGATCAGCTTCATGAGCAGATGCGTGCCTGCGGGAATCGTTATGGGTTCCGGCTTAGGCTCGCCGGCGCCCACCTCGCCAACCGGTGCAGCGGTTTTGGAAGTGCGATCCGTGTCTGTAAGGAAACCACTCTGGGCCGCACTCCAGCGCGCAAGAACGAGGAGGCAACAGCTCAAAAGCAGAGCGCGAGTTTGAGGGATGCGCGTCATGAGGGATTTCATGAGCGGATGGTAGCGCTCGCCCTGGGTCGGAGGCGCAACGCTGAGACACTTCTTGAAGTGTCACAACCTGGAGTGTCACAACGATTCAAGCGGACGGGTGATGAACTCAACGTAGCGTCGAAGTTCCGCAATCGAAGACTCAGATAGCAACGGGAAGGGAATGGCCCGGCAGCCCGCCGGAAGCAACGTTGCCGTGACGGAATCGCAGACGACCGCTGCGGTCTGCTGCAAGCCGCGTTGCCAGTTCGCTTTGCGCGCGTCGCGGAATACCAGGGCATCCGGATGGAAACCGGCGGCCTGCAAGATGGTGCGCGCTAGGGTTAGAAAAGTTGGGTAGGCGGATGCAATCCCGATCAGCGTGCCGGAGGGGGCGGGTAGCCATCCCGCAAGCGAACTTGGGACGGACCGAACCTGTAGCGTGAGTACATCGGCGCCTTCGGGCAGAGCCTGCCGCACGGCCGCGGCGCGGTTCGGAAGCACGACCGGAATGGCGCCGTCTGGAGTCTTCGGGCAGTCGTGCAGATCGCAACTCTGGACCGGAAAAGCCACGGCCTGCCCGATCTCCGCCGCCAGAATTCGTCGCAGGTCCTCGTCGGGCTCGATCAACAAAAAATGGTCGGGCGGCTGCAACTCCAACCACTGCCGCAAGCGGGAGCGCACGGTGCTGAGCGGCGCTCCCAGTTCGCGCGCTGAAACAAAGAGCCTCGAAATCAACCGATCGAGCGCCAGCGCCGATGAGGGGGCCAACTCAGGTTTGCGCTCCCGTACATACACGCCGCTGCCATGGCGAAACTCAACCCACCGCTCCCGTTCGAGTTGGCGGTATCCGGCGCTGACCGTATTGGGATGAAGGCGAAAGCGCCGCGCTAGTTCTCGCGTGCTCGGCAAACGCTGGCCCGGAGCCAGGTCGTCGCTGAGGATACCCAGGATGACCTGGGTTACGAGCTGTTCGCGGATAGTAACTTCACCTCCGCGAGCGAACCAAAGTTGCATGACGGCCTATCTTAACTGAGAGCGCCCGAAGCCAAAAAGCTAACCACGGAGGACACAAGGGAACCCCTATGCTTTCCCCTGTGTTCCTCTGTGTACCCTGTGGTAAAGAAGTTTGCCGCTGGCCGCGCCAGCCTAGTTCTTCTTTTTGCGCTTCATGTAGGCCTCAACTTCGGCGGCGGTTTTGCGGTGGTCGTCGGCGCTGGAGTCGACGGTATCGAGCGCGTCGGTCAGCAAGAATTCGTACTGCTTCGCTTCGTCGACATTTATATTCGCGGAGTTCTTGATGGCGCGCAGCTTCGCCTGAAATTCGGTGTCGGCCTCGATGATGAGTTTCAGCGGCTTGCGAATATCGTCCTTGCGGCCAACGTACATGTCGATGTTGTCGTTCAGTTCGTCGTAGACGGCAAGGAAATCTTCCAGCATGTCATGGGTCTGGCGCGCGCGTTCGGTCGTCTTCGGATCGCTGCGCATTTGTTCAAGCTTGATCATGCGATCCCGTGAAAACTTCACGTAAAGCTTTAAGCGCATATCGGGGTCGAGCATGGCGTCGCGGAGCTGATCGATCTCCAGCGGATTGAGCGGATCGCGGCGGCGCTGGGCCCAAAGCGGCGAACAAACCGGCAAGCAGGCCGCGAGCGCCAACAACAGGGCCAGCCCGAGCCTGGTGCGACCGAGTATGGTGCGCCCGAGCATGATGCGACCGAGCATAGTGCGCCGACGCCAGTGCCAGTAGACGTCCGGCTTCATTTTTTCTCCTTCTTCTTGTCCTTGGCAAACATCTCCTGCAGCAGCGCGGTGCGGACGTCTTCCAGGCGGCGGATGGCCCGCTCCACCGGAAACTGGTCCTCGAAGGCGAGAGTGCGCTTGATGTCCCGCAGCTTCTCCGCCATTTTCCGCACATCGATTTCGACATTCTTGAGGTGCTTCTTCGTCTGCGTGGCGTCGTCGCGCGCTTTCTCGGAGTAGGCAACGACGTCGTCGACGGCGGCAGCGGCTTGCGCGACGTTGCCATCCTTGTACAACGTGTCGGCACTGCGCAGCTGATCCCGCGCGATCTGCATACAGAGTTCGGGGCGGTCCTCGGCACGCGCGCTTTCCAGGTGCGCTTTCAGTTCCGCCACGGTGGCGTCCTTGGCGGCGCCGTAGGCGGACCCGAGTGCGAGCAGAAGCAGATACAAGGCAAGTCGGCGCATGGCAGTCAACGCTTCTTCGGTTCAATCGCGATCAGGCGGTGTCGAGCCTGCCACTCCTGATCCGGATACTTCCCATTAGCAACCTCTAGAAAGTGATGATAATCGACCGCAGCCAGTTTGTTGTCATGCAGGTGGTCATAAGCGGTGGCCCGAAGAAAAAAATAGAGCGCAGGCATCTCCGCGTTCAACAACTCACGCCCATTGAGGGCTCTGACCGTGAGTTCGTAGTTCTTGTTCTCGCTGGCCGCAAAGGCCAGATCAAAGTAGACATCGGGCCAATCGCGCTTCAGCCGGACCGCGGCCAGAAACTCCTGTTCGGCTTCCGGGAATTTCTTTTGCAACAACAGAGCCCTCCCCAGTCCGCGATGCAGTTCGGGGTCTTTCGGCTGCGTGGCGACCAGAGCGCGATATGCGGTTTCCGCGAGATCGTTTTTTCCGGCACTCGAGTACAGGTCGGCCAGTTCACGCTGCGCGTCGGAGTCCGCGGGAGCCAGTTTCGCCACAGTCTGGAACTCCGCGATTGCTTCATCCTTCTTTCCTTCCGCCTCCAGCACGCGCCCGAGTTGTAGATGAATCCCGGAATCATCGGCGCGCTCGCCGGCCAGCGTACGCAGCAAGGGCTCGGCGTCGCCGAGGCGGTTGGACTTCATGTAGATGTTGGTGAGGCCGATGGCGGCTTCCGTGGTGGCCAGATCATTGGTGTGCGAGTCATTATTGTGCGGAGCATTGTTGTGGGGATCGGCGGAACGCGGGTCGAGCGTCAGCACCTGTTTGTATTCGGCTTCGGCATCGGAGAATTCTTTTCGCCGCTCATGCAGCAATCCCGCCGAGAGATGGGGTTCAGGGTCCTTCGGCATGAGCTCGGAAGCCTTACGGTAAGCCAGCAGTGCGTCCTCCGGCTTTGTGTTTTCGAGCAGATGCGCCAGCGCGATCCAGGCGCGAGCCTGACCTTCTTCGACGTGAGCTGTGGGTTTCAGGCCCGTAGCGGCGCGCAGGAATTGCTCGCCGTCGGGATTATTGACGCGTACCAGCATCAAGCCCAGGTTGAGGTTCGATTCAAATACGTCGGGCTTGGCGGCGACCGACTGCCGGTAGGCGTGGATCGACTCCTCGGTGTGGCCCAGCCGGTTCAGGACAAATCCCAGATCGAACCACGCCTGATAGTTCTGGGGATCTTTGTCGATCGCCTTTTTCAGCAGCGTTTCCGCCGCAGCAAAATCGTTCTTCTGAATCGCATCTTCGGCCTGCGCGATTTCCGGAGGTGTGTCATCGATGCGCTCCTTGTAATGGCGGACGGTAGTATGGGTCTGCGCAAGAGCGCTGACGGCTAGCCAGGCCGTAAGAACGATGAGCAGGATCGCGTTGGTAAACCTGCGTTTCATACATAGGCCGAATGGTTCGGGGAAGGCCACAACTTCACAGGCTGCGGGGCAACTTCGGTTTCGTATCAGGGTATGCCTTTAGGCCTACCGCAGATCGCTGAAAACGAGACCGGCTTTAGCCGCCGCGCTTTCCCTCCCTGAACAATTGTGACACCAGCTCAATCCTCCCGGTCGCCATTGCGCACGCTATTTCCGTTCAACACCCGCTTCAGATACTGTCCAGTGTAAGAGCCCTTCAGCTCCGCGATCGCTTCCGGAGGCCCGAATCCAACCACTTTTCCACCCCGATCGCCCCCTTCCGGCCCAAGGTCGATAACCCAGTCCGCCGTCTTGATCACTTCCAGGTTGTGCTCGATGACGACAATGGACCCTCCCGCATCGATTAGACGGCGAAACGCGGAAAGGAGTTTGCTAACGTCGTCGAAATGCAGACCGGTAGTAGGTTCATCGAAAATGTAAAGTAGGTGCCGCTTGCGTTTAGGCCCGTCGCCGCCCTCTGCGGCGCGGCTAACCGGCCGAGTTCCAGGCTGAAGATGCGCGGCCAGCTTCATGCGCTGCGCCTCGCCTCCCGAGAGCGTCGTGGCCGACTGCCCTAGACGCAGGTATCCAAGGCCCACTTCGTCCAGCACGCGCAATTTGTCCGTGAGCCGCGGAACCTCGGCAAAGAACTTGAGCGCTTCGCGAATGGTGAGGTTCAGCACTTCGTGGATGCTCTTGCCTTTGTAGTGGATTTCGAGCACCTGCGGCTTATAGCGCGCCCCCTTGCATTCGTCGCAAATCAATTCCACATCTGCCAGAAACTGCATTTCGACCGTGACCGTGCCATCGCCCTGGCAGGTATCGCAGCGGCCGCCGGGCACGTTGAAGGAAAAGTATCCGGCAGGGAAGCCGCGCTTTTGCGCTTCCGGCAGCGAAGCAAACAGTTCGCGGATGATGTCAAACGCCTTGATGTACGTGACCGGATTCGAGCGTGGCGTGCGGCCGATGGGCGATTGATCGACCAGGACGACCTCGTCGAGAAACTCGTCGCCTTCGATGTTATCCCACAACTTGGCTGCGGCGGCGCCACTAATCTGCCGCTTGGCCGTGGCCAGCGCCTGATAGAGGACGTCATGCAGCAGCGAGGATTTTCCCGAGCCGGAAACGCCCGTAATCGCCACCAGCATTCCCAGCGGAATTTCCAGATCGATGCGCTTCAGGTTGTGCGCCCGGGCGCCGGTGATACGGAGTTTGTGCGATCCGGGTTGACGCCGTCGTGCTGGAATCTGGATGCGAAGTTCGTCGGCGAGATAGCGGCCGGTGAGCGAGTGCGGCATCTTGACGATCTCGTCGTAAGTGCCCGCGCCGACGACTTTTCCGCCATTCTCCCCGGCGCCCGGACCGAGGTCGAGAATTCGATCGGCGGCGCGCATGATGTCGGGATCGTGTTCGACCACTAGAATCGTATTTCCCAGGTCGCGCAGGCCGTGCAGGATTTTGATGAGCCGATGCGTATCGCGGCTGTGCAGCCCGATGGAAGGCTCGTCGAGCACATAGAGCGTGCCCACCAGACGCGAACCGAGAGAGGTCGCAAGCTGTATGCGCTGTGCTTCGCCGCCCGAGAGCGTCGAGGCGAGACGGTCAAGCGTTAAATACTCAAGGCCGACTTCGTTAAGGAAACGCAGGCGCTCCCGAAGTTCGATCAGCAGCCTGTCGGCAATCGCGGCTTGCTCGGTCGAGAGCGTGAGTCGATCGAAGAAGCGGGCGGCCTCTTCCACCGTCATGCTGCACACCTGGCAGATGTTCTTGCCATCGATTTTCACCTGGCGAGCTTCCGCGCGCAGGCGGGTTCCGCCACACGTCGAGCAAAGCGAGTAGCCGCGATAGCGGCTGAGAAAGACGCGGACGTGCAGCTTGTATTTCTTGCGCTCCAGATGCTGGAAGAAGCCGCGGACGCCGCCGAAACCGCGGGCACCATCGACAATCATCTTCTGCTGCTCGGTGTCCAGGTCATACCAGGGCACGTCCAGCGGAATTTCCGCTTGCCGCGCGAAGCGCTTGAGCTCGGTGAACAACGGCCTGTATTTTGGCTTGGTCCAGGGTTCAATCGCACCTTCGTTCAGGGTCTTGCCTTTGTCCGGGATGACGAGGTCGAGATCGATGTCGATGGTGTTGCCGAAGCCCTGGCAACGCGGGCAGGCCCCATAAGGATTGTTGAATGAAAACAGGCGCGGCTCAGGCTCGTCGGAGCGGCTGCCGTCGTTCTTGCACTCGAAGCGCTGGGAAAAACGCATTCGCCGAGGGGTCTCGCCATCGCTGTCCCCGTTTCCAACGCCAGGGGCATTTTCAAAAATAACTTCGCCCGCTTCGCGATAGCCAATCTCGACCGCATCCACGATGCGCGAGCGCTGCTCGGCGGAGACAACCAGCCGATCCACCAGCCCAAAAACAGGTTCGGAAAAGTTGACGTCAAGCAGCGATTCCGGAGTCGAAAACTCGAACACCCGCCCCTTCTGAAAGAGCCGGTTGAAGCCGCGTTTGCGGAGATCGAAGAGCCGCGCCCTCATGGCGTCGGAAATCGCGCTGGACGGCAGACTAGGCTTGGCCGCCTTCTTCTTCGCGCCAGACTTCTTAGCACTTCTCTCTTCCGGCGCCGGTACGTGCGCCTGAATCGGAAAGAACACATGCAAGCGAGTGCCGTCGCCCAGAGCGAGCAGGCGGTCAACCACTTCGTCGACCGTATCCTTCTTCACTTCCTGGCCGCAGAGCAAACAGTAAGTGCGTCCGACGCGGGCAAAAAGCAGCCGCAGGTAATCGAAGATCTCGGTAGCGGTAGCGACAGTAGAACGCGGATTGCGGGTGGAGTTCTTCTGCTTGATGGCAACCGCGGGCGCGATCCCGTCGATCACATCGACGTCCGGCTTCTCAATCCGCTCCAGAAACTGCCGCGCGTATGCCGACAGCGACTCCACGTAACGCCGCTGTCCCTCGGCATAGATCGTGTCGAAGGCAAGCGACGACTTGCCCGAACCGGAGACGCCAGTGACGACAGTCAGACGGTTGTGCTCGATCTCAAAATCGATGTTCTTGAGGTTGTGAACCCGGGCCCCGCGAACCACAATGCTTTCTGTCGACATCGTCCCCTGGCACTACAGACGGATCAAAACGCGCAACCGAATCTTTCTATTATAAATCCTGCTTCGCCGGGGGAGTGCTGTGGAGATCTTCTGTGGCCAGCCTTTCAAGGTTGTCATCCTGAGTGGAGCAGGGATTTCACGAAGTGAAGTCCCTGCGGAGTCGAAGGACCCCTGCATTCTTTGGTGCAGCCGGAGCGCTAGGGAATTCTGGTAGTGGGCTCTTTTGGAAAGGCTCAGGCGGACCTGTTCGAGGCGTGCAATACTTGGGTATGCCAGAGCGGGTTAGGGCAACTATGAACAATGCTGAATTGGTGGTGGTCGGCACGTTTCTGTACAGGGTCGAGGCGGAAATAGCGCAAGGAGCGTTGGAAGCCGCCGAGATCGAGTCCATCGTCTCGGCTGACGACGCTGGCGGCACAGATCCCGGCCTCTCGATGGGCGGCGCGTGACTATTGGTGCGCGCCGAAGATGCTGAGCGAGCGGCCAGGCTGGTCCAGTCAAAGTAACCCACGACATGAAAAAGAATAGTAAGCCCTCATCTCAAGAAACTCACAAAGTTGCACCGGGCCAGGGAACGCTCGCGGTCTGGGCAGGAGAGCAAACCGTTCACTGGATGGGCTCAACCCAAGTTCCGGTGGCGCACGGCGTCTCGTTTGGCTACAAGGACGTTGACGAATGGCTGAAGGTCGCGCAAGGCAAGAAACCCGGACACATTTACGGCCGCAATACGAATCCCACCGTAGCCGCGTTTGAGGAGAAGGTAAAGACCCTGGAAGGCGCGGAAGCCGCCACCAGCTTCGCCAGCGGCATGGCGGCGATCAGCAATACGCTGTTTACGCTGCTCTCGCCCGGCGACCGTCTGGTATCGGTGAACGACACCTACGGAGGCACCAACAAACTCTTCATCGAATTTCTGCCACGGTTTCAGATCGGCGTGACCCTCTGCGATACGACTGATCACCAGGCGATTGAGTCCGCCATCGCCCGCGGCTGCAAGGTCCTGTATCTGGAGAGCCCGACCAACCCGACCAACAAAGTCATCGACCTCGTTCGCCTGACGGCCGCCGCACATCGCCATGGCGCTCTGGTCGTTGTCGATAACACGTTTGCCACGCCGATCAATCAGCAGCCGCTGAAACTCGGCGCCGACCTTGTCGTTCACAGCGCCACTAAGTTTCTAGGCGGACACGCCGATGCTCTAGGCGGAGTGGTCTGTGGCCGCCGTGAATTGGTGAGCCGCATTTACCACTTCCGCGAAATTACGGGAGCCTGCCTCGACCCCATGGCCGCCTACCTGCTGCTGCGGGGAATGAAAACCTTGCATCTCCGCATTCGCCAGCAGAACCAAAGCGCGCTCAAGATCGCCCGTTTCCTGCAAGCGCAACCGCAGGTTGCAACCGTGTTTTATCCCGGCCTGGAGTCGCACAAAAATCACGACATCGCTCGCCGCCAGATGAGCGGGTATGGTGGCGTTCTGAGTTTCGTTCTGAAGGGCGGTTTCGCAGCGGTCAAGAAACTGCTTCCGCGACTGCGCTACGCCCATCTCGCGGCCAACCTCGGAGCGGTCGAAACCATCGCCGGCCCTCCCGCCACCACCAGCCACGTAGAGTCCACGCCCGAGGAGCGCAAAGCCAGCGGCATCCCCGAAGCGCTGATCCGTTACTCGGTTGGCATTGAAGACACTGACGACTTGATTGCCGATTTACAGGCGGCGCTGAAACCAACACCCGCGAAATAGGTTCCCCTCGAGACGGGCGAGACGAATTGTCATCCTGACCCTGAGCGGAGCCGAAGGGGAAGGACCTGCTGTCGCCAGCAAGCAATCGGGGGCATACCTCCGCTCTGTATGCGGTAAGTTCTCGGCGCTCGCGAACGACTTACGACTAGCGACTAACGACCGCTTCACCCCGCCGCCAACGAGAACAACACCAGGATGTATATCCACAGCCCCGTCATGCAATGCCAGTACCACGACGTAATGTCGACGACGATGCGGCGGGTTTCGATCGGACGATCGAGAACCGCCGCGACATGGGCGAACAAAAGCGCAAGCACACCGCCGGCCAGATGAAGCCCGTGCATCGCAGTAAGAATGTAAACGAACGAACTGCTGGTGCCGCCAGCCAGATGAAAGCCTCCCGCGGAAAGCTTGCTCCAAACAAAAAGCTGCCCGGCAAGAAACAGCAGACCGAGAACGGTGGTCAGGCCGAGCCAGGGGAAATGGCGCTCTTCGCCGAGCGAAATGCCAGGAATCGATTGCACCGGGGCGAGCGCGGCTGCTCGCGTAATTTCGCGCCGCGCCATGTCGATCATGATGCTGCTCGCGATCAGGACGGCCGTGTTGGCCAACAATAACATCCAGGGCAATCGCACCGGAACCCAGCTTCGGATGTAGGCAGCGTCGTCCCCATTGACGCTTAGGAATCCGCGTCGGACGAGATAGACCGCCGTGAAGGAAATGAAGAGCATGCAGACGGGCGTCATGGCGACGGCCAGTTCCATCCGGGCGCGGCGCAAGCGCTCGCCATAATTCGGAATCGAGTCCGGAATCGATTCCGGCATGCCATCGCCGCCGTCGCGTCCGCGGCCACCGCCGCCGGTGCGGGGCGGGAGCGAGGCGCCGTTGTGGCCGAATTGGCGCGTCGAGATGGGCGTCACGCGCGGCATCTCCATCGCTCGCCTTGCCGGCCGGAATTAGAATCACCGAGATTAGAATCAAAGGCCATGTCTTCTTCTGATTATGACGATGATGAACGCCAGCGCTGGAACCGGAAATATCGCGAAGCGCCCGAAGCATGGCTGGTCCCCGATCCCTTCCTGGAGCGGGCGTTCTCCCAATATATTCTGCCGCTCTTTCCACACGGAGGCCGCGCGCTCGACCTCGCCGGAGGAGCCGGACGCCACGCCATCTGCCTGGCGAAACAGGGTTGGAAAGTCACGCTCATCGATATCTCCGAGACCGGAGTCGAACAGGCGAAGCAGAATGTCGGACCGCTCGCCCCCCACATTCACTTTGTAGTAGATGATCTCACCCGCTTCCAGGCTTCGCAAACCGCAACGTTCGAAGTGGTGATGGTGTTCTTCTTTCTGGAGCGAAAGATCTTTTCGGAAATAGTGCGAGCGGTGCGACCCGGCGGCCTGCTCATCTATAAGACGCATACCCTGGCACAGGCCAAACTGCCGGGCGGCCCGAAGAACCCGGCGCACCTGCTGGAGCCGGGCGAACTTTTGCAGCTGGCAAGCGGGCTCCGTGTATTGCATTACCAGGAAAGGGTGGCGAAAAAGGCGACCGCGGAGTTGGTCGCGAGAAAAGAAACGGCAAGAGAAATCTGAGCGCCACACCGCTATCCGCAAAACCGCCCGCAAGATCGAGGAAAGGTTGGTGCGGGGCACAGGACTTGAACCTGCACGGCCTTGCGGCCACTGGCTCCTAAGGCCAGCGCGTCTGCCAGTTCCGCCAGCCCCGCTCAGATTTCCATCGTACCACTGGGCGCGCAATTCGCTTCGCTTGCGCCTGATCTCCCATTCGCGAGAGGTGACCCTCCCCCTTTGCCCGGTTCTTTTGCTCTGTGATCCGCCGCGGCGTTACACTGCGAGACATGAATACAGCGAACCAACCGAATGTGAAGTTTGTGCAAACCCCCGATTACCGCGACGCGTACTCCAACAGCGTACAGATCCGCGTGAATGTGTGGGATTTCTTCCTGGTTTTCGGGACGATGCAACAAAGCTCGGAGACGCAGGTGGAATTGCGCAATTTTCAGGGGATCTATCTCAGTCCGCAACAGGCCAAGGCGCTCATGGCGCTCCTGCAGCAGAACGTGTCAAACTACGAGGCCGCGTTCGGCGAGATCAAGCTTGATCCACGCGCTCCGGGTGGACAAATTCACTGATGCACTATTCAACAACGGCTGCGCGGTGGGCGGCGCCTTCCGATCTGAAAACACAATCTCAACCGCCGCCATCCGCATGGGCGCAGCTGTTTCTTCTCTTCGCGCTGTTCTTTGCCGGACTCATGCTCCTGCACGCGCCCCTTCTGCGCCTTCCCTATTTCTGGGATGAGGCCGGCTACTACGTTCCCGCCGCGCGCGATCTGTTTCTGACCGGCACGTTCATTCCGCAATCGACGCCGTCGAACGCGCATCCACCACTGGTGATGGTGTGGCTGGCGCTGGCCTGGCGCGTTGCCGGATACTCCACGCTGGTCACGCGCACGGCCATGCTGGCCCTGTCCGCATTCTCGCTGCTGGGATTGTTTCGCCTTTCGCGAATCGCCGCCAATTTGCCCGTGGCCTGGGCGACAACCGCGCTGGTCGCACTCTATCCGGTGTACTTCACGCAGAGTTCCATGGCGCAGGTCGACTTGCCGGCCGCCGGATTTACGTTCTGGGCACTGGCCGCGTATCTGGAAGATTGTCCTTGGAGGCAAGTACTCTGGTTCTCGCTGGCGGCCTTGGCGAAAGAGACCGCGATCCTGGCTCCACTGGCGCTGTTTGCCTGGGAACTGCTGGGCGATTTCATTCGGACGCGCTCGCAAGAAAGCTCGAGAGAGAGTTCGAGAGAAAGTTCGACAAGAGGTTCGAAAGAAATTCGCGGGACAGAAATTCTTCCGCCCGTGGGCAGACTAACGCGTTGGCTCCATCTCTTGCTTCCCGTCGTGCCCTTAGCCGGTTGGTACGCCTACCACTATGCGAAGACGGGCTTCCTGCTGGGCAACCCCGAATTCTTTCGCTACAACGTTGCCGCCACCCTCAACCCTCTGCGCATCCCGCTGGCGTTGGGAATGCGGCTCTGGCAACTCTTCGGATATTTCGGTCTTTATCTGCTCACGCTCGCGGCATTGCTGGCCATGCTTCGTCCGCCGCAAAAAACCAACGCGGGCGCCCGTCCGCGAATTCCGTTCTGGATGCAAGCCGCATTTCTTTCCGTGTTGCTCGCCTATCTCGTGTTCATGTCGGCAGTGGGCGGAGCGGTGCTGGCTCGCTACATGTTGCCGGTGGTTCCGCTGGTAATCCTGGCGTTGGTCTCGACTCTCTGGCGGCGCGTGCGTTATTGGAAATTGATTGTGGGAGCGGTCGCGGCCGCATTCGTCGCAGGCTGGTTCAGCAATCCACCCTATGGATTCACTCTCGAAGACAATCTTGCCTACCGCGACTACGTCGTGATGCACGCGGAAGCCAGCCGCTTCCTGGCGATGCAATATCCCGGCGAGCGCGTTCTCACCGCCTGGCCCGCGTCGGACGAACTCACCCGTCCATGGCTCGGCTATATCAATGCCAACGCCAGTCAGCCTTTCCGCGTCGTGCGTGTCGAAGATTTCTCAGCCTTCCAAATCGACCTCGCGGCCCGGGCTCGCGGCCACTTCGACGTGGCCCTGGTCTTCTCCACGAAGTACCAACCGCCGCATCCACTCTTTGGAATTGGAATTGAGAACTGGGATGCGTGGCGGCGCATCAAGGAGAGATTTTTCGGCTACCATCGCGACTTGCTGCCGGAAGATATCGCCCAACGTCTTGGCGGGAGCATTTCCTATCGCAAAGAACGCAACGGCCAGTGGATCGCTGTGATTGCCGTGGAGCGGTGAGCAGCAATATAGACGAAGGGAGCTAAAGGACATATATTTCGGAGTGTCATCAGAATCACTCATTCGAGGTACAGACTTTATGCAGCTCACCCACTGCTCATGGGCGATCAAGAGTGTTGTTGCCGCAGGTTTAATCTCATTGCTAACCGTTAGCGTAGAGGTCGTGGGGCAAGACACGAAAGATCCGCACCGTCCTCCTTGCACTGGTGCTCAGTGTCGGAAAGTGAAATCGTTCGTAAAGATCCACTACTGCGGCGCGCCGGAAGGAAACGGCCCTGATGATGGCTGCGAGATTCGCATTCCGAAAAAGCGTCCTAATATAAAGGTCACTGCTGACTACGAGTGTAAATGGGTTGATGGGGAACGAAATTGCCAGCAGCATGGACAGCCGTCTTCTGAACAGCGGGGCCTTCTCGTAGGCGAACTGCAACGCCTTGGTCTGCCGCCCAAAGCGAAGGGACAAATCTACTTCACCGTTTGGCAGCCAAGTGGCTTGGATTGGTCTCTGGTGGAAGCGTATTACGACCATCTTGCGGGGGCCGACGTGACGCTGTGCGAGGTGATTGCGGTCATCGACAAGAATTCTCGCGTTTCCGTGCTCCGAAAGGTGCGATTCCAAAAGACTGATGCGGATAAGAACACTGTGACTACTTGGTCTCCACTCGACCTAGCTGATGTAAATGCTGATGGCGAAATCGAGGTCATCTTGGAAGGGGACGCTTATGAGGATCACTGGATTGAAGTGGACAGCATGAAGGGCGGTTCTTTTAAGACGATCTTTTCGGGCCTTGGCTACTATTTGTAGTTCTCAACCGGCGGAAACAGCGTTCATATCCCCATCAAGTGGCACGAATGCGTCTTGACCACGACCCAGACTGCTTTGCCGGGGCCGAGTTGGAGAGCATCGCGCGCCGCCAGCGTTATGTGCACCTCGAACTCCGTACCGCCGCAATCCACCATCGCCGAGACAGTCACGTCTCTCTGCTCCAGCCGCTGAATCTTTCCCGGCAAAACATTACGAGCACTCAGCCCGCGCGGTTCTTCCGTCGCCAGCAGCAGATCGCCGGCGCGAACGCCCACGCGCAGGTGCGAGCCAACCTCGGCCCGAACCAGCGGCGTTACTAAATCCACCTGACCGCTTCCCAAACGGCAGGTCATGCTACCGCGATCCTCGTGCAGTGCCAGTACCGTGGCGTCAAAGATGTTTTCGAACCCTGACAGGTTTGCGACGGTCTCCAGTCGTGGAGCGCGCATCACTTCATGAGGACGCCCTTGCGCCACGATCCTTCCCGCATCCAGCACAATGACCTCATCGCCGAGGGCAAACACTTCCTCGCCATTGTGCGTCACAAAAAGAATCGGAACGCGGTGATGCTGATTCCACCGGCGCAGATCGCCAACCAGAGACGATTTCGTCGGACGGTCCAGCGCAGCCAATGGTTCATCGAGCAGCAACGCGCGGGGTTCGGTCACTAGCGCGCGCGCCAGGGCAACGCGCTGGCGCTCGCCTCCGGAAATTTGCGCCGGCCGCCGGTCGCGCAAGCCATCGATGCGGAACGCCTCCAGTATCTCGCGGCTGCGCGTTTGCCGCTCGCCCGCGCTCAGCGTGCGCAGACCGTAAGCGACGTTCTCCCCGGCGGTCAGGTGAGGAAACAGCGCCAGGTCCTGATGCACATACCCGATGTGCCGTTTCCAGGCAGCGACGTTCCGCTTCTTCGCCGAGTCGTAAAGGTCTTCACCGCCAACCGCAATGCGCCCGTCGTCGGGATCGGTCAGCCCCGCAATGCAATCCAGCAGCGTCGTTTTCCCCGCGCCCGAAGCGCCGAACAGAATCGTGAATCCGGCCAGCGCGCGGAAATGGACATTCAGGTTGAAGCTGCCCTCGGGATTCGGAAAGCGCTTGCGAATACGGACTTCGAGCTCGGAAGAGATTGCCTGCGGCGATCTTGGGAGCGCGGTCTGTAGTGCGGGAGTGATCTTCACCGCCATGGACCCACCGCCCATGGACGCCGGTTCAAGCCGTACACAATCGACAATACAAGGAACGAGAGTATCAGCAGCACCAGCGCCGTCTGGTTCGCGCTGGAATAATTCGCGGTCTGCACCTGATCGTAAATATCAATCGAGATGGTGCGCGTCACGCCAGGAATATTGCCTCCCACCATCAGCACCACGCCAAACTCGCCCAGCGTGTGCGCAAAGCTGAGCGCAAATCCCGTGACCAGCCCCGCTTTCGAGAGCGGAAGCACGATGCGCCGAAAGGTCTGAACCGGCGAATGGCCCAGCGAAGCCGACGCGCGAAGCAGCTTGGAATCGACCGCGCCGAAGGACGCAGCGAACGGCTGTACAGCGAACGGCAGACTGTACAACAAAGATCCGATCACCAGCCCTTCGAAAGTAAAGGCCAGGGTATGGCCGGTGAGCGACTCCCACCAGCGGCCAAGGGGACTCCGCGAACCGAGCGCCACCAGCACATAAAAACCGAGCACCGTCGGCGGCAAGACAATGGGAAGCGCGACCGCGGCTTCAACCAGAAATTTCCAGCGCCAGCGCGAGTGTGTGAGCCAATAGGCGATGGGAATTCCGATGGCCACCAGCAGCGTCGAGACGATGCCTGCCAGACGCACCGTCAACCAGAACGCCTCCCAGTTCATTTCAATGGCTCTCCATATCAGTGTGTCTCGACCGGCATGCTGAACCCGTAACTGCCGAGCAGGGAAGTAGCTTCGGGGCTGCGTAAGAATTCCAGAAATCTGCGGGCCGCATCCTGCTGCTTGGATCGGGAGAGCACGACCGCCGCCTGGTTCAGCGTGGGATAGGCATCGAGCGGAAGCGTCCAATAGCGGCCTTTGTCTTTCAGCGCGGGAGCGAGCGCATGCGACAGCGCTATCAGCCCCGCCTGGGCATTGCCCGATTCGACGAACTGCGCCGCCTGCGAAACGTTTTCTCCCAGCACAAGCCGGCTGGAAACCTGATCATAAATTCCAAAGTGCCGCAGCGCCGCCTCAGCGGCGCGCCCGTATGGCGCGTGCGCGGGATTCGCAATCGCAATCTTCTTGATCGACGGTTCGAGCAACGCCTTCATGCCCAGCTTGGATAAGTCCAGTGGCGAATCGGCGGGTATCCACAGTACCAACCGGCCGACGGCATAGCGGTACAGCGTATCTTTGGCCGCGAGTTCCTCGGCGATCAACTGTCGAGGATAGTCTTCATCGGCGGAGAAGAAGACGTCGAACGGCGCGCCGTTTCGTATCTGATTGGCCAAATCGCCGGACGAGCCGAATGAGAACTTCACCGTTTGCCCGGTCTTTTTCGTATAGGCGGCGACGAGTTGCGGAAGCGCGGCATTCATATCGGCCGCCGCCGCCACGACGATTTCTTGGGCGGTCGCAAAGGTTCCTATGAGCAAGAGCAGTAGCGCCAACATGTGTTTCATAGTAGAGATATATAGTAGAGATTTAAGGTTCGTATCAGGGCATCGCTTTAGCGATGCCGCAAATTTCTCGAAACCGATGCCCCTTCAGGGGCTGAGCATTGGAAGGCTTCTCACTTTGCGCCACGGCCCGCTGGTCCCCTGTTTATACCAGTTTCGTCTTCGATAACGGCAACTCCCGCACCCGCTTACCCGTGGCTGCAAACACCGCGTTGCACAGAGCGGGCGCAAACGGCGGCACGCCGGGCTCGCCCACTCCGGCCGGCGGCGCTTCGCTCTCCACAATGTGCACCTCGACGTGCCGCGGAGCGCGGTTCATGCCGGCGATCCGATAATTGTGGAAGTTGCTCTGGTGCACGGCGCCATCGGTTGCCGTAATCTCGCCGAATAACGCCAAACTCGCGGCAAACACCGCGGCGCCTTCGAACTGATAGCGCACATTGTCGGGGCTGACGACCGTCCCCGCATCCACAGTAGTCCACACATTCGGGATATGCACCTGCCCCCGGCTGTCGACTTCGACCTCAACCACGGTCGCAACATAGGTCAGAAAGCTCCGGTGCGCGGCGATACCCAGCCCGCTCCCTTTGCCCAGGCCAGTCGATCGTTTGCCCCAGCCCGATTTCTCAGCCGCAATTTCGATCACGCGCTTCAGCCGCGCCGTGTCGTAAGGAAATTGATCCAGCGAAGCGCCGTAGTTCTGGTACTTGGTACCCGTGAAGTCGATCTTTCGATCCGGACCAATCAACGCAAGCTGGTATTGCACCGGGTCCTTCTCGGCGGCGTGCGCCAGTTCATCGGCAAATGATTGCACGCCGAAGGCATGAAATATATTGGTTACGCTGCGCACCCATCCAATGCGGACATTGGCCCGCGCCGGCCCACTCTCGGCGCGGTGGTTCGGAATGTCGAACGGAACGTCAGTCCAGCCGTTGTCGATTTCGTCCTGGCCGGGGTAGAGGACTTCCGCATCCGTCATGGAGGCGCTTCCTTGAAACACCGAACGCTGCAGCCATGCCGACGGTTTGCCGTCGCGGCCGACAGCGGCCTTGAGGTACATCGCTGCGGAAGGGTGGTAGTAGCAGAAGCGAATGTCATCTTCGCGGCTCCAGACAATCTTCACCGGCTTATGCAACTTCTGCGAAAGCACCGCGGCCTCGGCGACGAAATCCTGAAACGACTTGCGCCCGAAGCCTCCGCCCAGCAAAGTGACATGGCAGATGACGTTTTCCGGCTTGATTCCGAGAAGGTCTGCGAGCGTCTTCTGAAGCTGCTGAGGATCTTGCGTCGGCGCCCAACAGTATGCCTTTCCGTCACGGACATCGACGACAGCGACGGGCGGCTCCATGGGCACATGCGCGAGATGAGGAGTGTAGTACTCGGCCTCAAGAATGGTTCCGCCATTCCGAAAGGCGGCGTCCACGTCGCCGATGTTGCGGATCACCTGCCCAGGCTTTCTCGCGGTCTCGGTCGCAGTCTTGCGGAATTCTTCGGAGTTGTACCCCACGTGCGAGCCGTTGTCCCATTCGACCTTCAGCTTCCTCCGGCCCTGAAACGCGGCCCAGGTGTTGTCGGCGATTACCGCCACCCCGCCCATGGGCTGGTGGCCATGAGGAGGTTTAAAGGTTTCGATGACGACGGTTTGTTTGACGCCGCGAACTTTGAGCGCATCCGTGTCGTCATGCGATTTGACGCTGGCGCCCAGCACCGCCGGACGCGCGACGGCGGCATACACCATTCCTGCAACGGTCTGATCGATTCCATATTGCGCCTTGCCGTCGATCATGTCGGGCAAATCGTAAAGATGGTGATTCTCTTTGCCGATGTATCGCCACGCACTCCGCGGGTTGAGCTTTAATTCTTCCCGGCTGGGTACCGGCTGTTTGGCGGCTGCCTCCGCCAGTTCACCAAAGCCCAGCTTGCGGCCGCTGCGGCGATGCCGAACAAAGTGCGGCTCTCCGGTGTTGCACTCAGCGGCCGGCACTCCCCAATGGGCAGCGGCGGCGCGGATCAACATCAAACGTCCCGCCGCTCCGGTTTGCCGCATCAAGTCAAAAAAATCGCGGACCGAGTGCGAAGTATCGGTTTCCTGGTCTCCATATTTTGGATCGCCCAGCGCCTGCTCCACCTTCACCCTGCTCCAGGCGGCGCCGAGTTCATCCGCCAGCACGATCGGAAGTGAGGTCTTGATCCCATTCCCCATCTCGGTGCGGTGCGCAATAATAGTGACCGTGCCGTCGGGCGCAATCGCCATCCACAAACTAGGTTGAAGAGGCGCGGCCGCCGCTTCGCCTTCCGAAGCCCAAAGCGGTTCGTGAATCAATCTGGCGCCGAGTATGAACACTCCGGTGGCGAGAGTGCCCTCAAGGAATCCGCGACGGCTGACATTTTCAATGAGCTTCATGCCGTCTCCTTCGCACCTGGATGCTTCGCAGCTTGATGCTTGGCTGCTTGATGGATGGCCGCCCGAATCCGCTGATAGGTTCCGCAGCGGCAGAGATTCCCCGACATGGCCGTGTCAATCTCCTCGTCGCTCGGATTTTTGTTCTTTTTAAGCAGCGCGATGGCCTGCATGATCTGGCCGCTCTGACAGTAGCCGCATTGCGGCACCCGAATTTCCATCCACGCCGCCTGCACCGGATGCATGGGCGCGATGCCTTCGATGGTGGTGATCTCGGAGCCGCCGAGCGCCTTCATGGGTGTGCTGCAGGACCTGATGGCCGCGCCATTCCGGTGCACGGTACATGCGCCGCACAACGCCATGCCACATCCGAACTTCGTTCCCGTGAGTCCGGCCACGTCGCGCAAATACCAAAGCAGCGGCATGTCGGGATCGCCGTCGAACGCCTTTTCTTGCCCGTTTACCTTAAAACGGATCATTCGTCCCTCGGTCGTCCCTCGGTCTAGGTACGGAGGCTGCAAAATTGATTTCCATATCCTAGTCGCAGTGCGCGAAATGTGGAAGAGTGGAAGCGGCGATGGCAGTGAGCCCCGTGGGTTTCCCCCGTGTTCCCCAGTGTCGTCTGTGGTTAAAGGTTTCCGTCGGTGTCGTCATATAATCGTCTGTCCTTCTGGGAGGAATTTTGGCCTACGACGATCTGCGGGACTGGATCCAAGCCCTCGACCGCGCCGGAGAACTCAAGCGCATCCGCACCGAAGCGGACCCAATTTTGGAAATTGCTGAAATTGCCGATCGGGTTTCGAAAAGTAAGAATGAAAACCAGCAGGGAACGGTCGGCGGGAAATCCCTGCTGTTCGAGAACCTGAAGGGCTATCCCGGCTCGCATCTTCTCATCAATCAGTTCGGTTCCGCCCGCCGCATGAGACTGGCGCTGGAAGTCGACACGCTAGACCAAATCGCCGAGCGCATCCGCGGCTTCATGGACGTGAAGTCTCCGCAAGGTTTTCTCGACAAAGTGAAGATGCTGCCCATGCTCGCCGAGATGGGCAAATTCTTTCCCAAGACCGTAGCCACCGGCCCGTGCAAAGAAGTAATCAAGCGCGACAATTTCTCATTGCTGGATTTTCCCATCCTGCAATGCTGGCCCAAAGATGGCGGACGGTTCATCACCCTGCCCTGCGTGATCACGCGCGATCCGAAAACCGGCAAACGCAACGTAGGCATGTATCGCATGCAAGTCTACGACGAGCGCACCACCGGCATGCATTGGCAAAGGCAGAAAGTAGCTGCGGAACATTACCGCGACCACATGCGGGCTGCGGCAATGAACCTGGGTGCCCCACCCTTCGCGTCTTTTGCGAAGGGTGGGAACGCCGCCGCCGTCGATATCATGGCCCGCTCTTCAGGAGGAGCAATGCAAGCCCCCGGCGACCGCCCCTCCGGCAAAATGGAAGTAGCCGTAGCCATAGGCACCGAGCCCGCCCTAACCTTCTCCGCCATCGTCCCCGCCCCGCCGGACGTAGAAGAGTTCATCATCGCCGGATTCCTGCGCCAGAAGCCGGTCGAGTTAGTGAAGTGCGAGACCGTCGACCTGGAAGTCCCAGCCAATGCCGAAATTATCCTGGAAGGTTACGTGAACCTGGACGAACTCCGCACCGAAGGCCCCTTCGGCGATCACACCGGCTTCTATTCGCTGGAAGACGAATACCCGGTCTTCCACGTCACCTGCGTGACCCACAGAAAAGACCCAATCTACGCCACTACCGTAGTAGGCAAGCCGCCGCAAGAAGACGCCTGGATGGGCAAAGCAGTCGAGCGCATCTTCCTCCCGCTGATGAAGCTGACCATCCCCGAACTGGTGGACATCAACCTGCCCATCGAAGGCGTGTTCCACAACCTGATGCTCGTCTCCATTCGCAAGTCCTATCCCGGACAAGCCCGCAAAGTGATGAACGCCATCTGGTCGCTAGGCCAGGCCATGTTCACGAAGTGCATCGTCGTAGTCGATGAAGACGTGGACGTGCAGGACGTGGCCGACGTCACCTTGAAAGTGCTGAACCACATCGATCCCGAGCGCGACATCCAGTTCACGCTAGGCCCAGTAGATTCGCTCGACCACGCCGCCCGCCTCGCAAACTACGGATCGAAGATGGGCATCGACGCCACGCGCAAGTGGTCGACCGAAGGCTTCGCACGTCCCTGGCCGGACGAGATTGTGATGGACGCGAAGACCCGTGCGCTGGTGGACAGCAAGTGGAAGGCGCTGGCGAAAGAGTTGGGCATCGAGTAGAAAGCGATCTGGTCTTCGTACTCCGCCATCGAGGCGGCGACTGGCTACTGGGTACTGGCTACTGGGTACCGGGTACTGCTCCCTGCGCGTATAATGGCGCGGTCTTTAGACGCGCGGCTTTCTTCCGTCCGTCGCAGCGTGCAAGCCATTTTCCAAGCAGAGGAGACTCCCATGTCCAGTACCCCGTCCAGTCCGCAAACACCCGGCGGCGTCCCGCCCGCGCCCCAGAAGAGTTCAGGAACCAAAGTACTTCTGTGGGTTGTCGGCATCGTTGTGGGGCTCATCCTGATTTCTTTTGCCAGTTGCGCCGTACTCGGCTTCTATGCCATGCACAAGGTGAAGCAAGCCGGCTTCGATTCCGATTTGATGAAGAAGAACCCAGGTCTGGCCACCGCGAAGATGGCCGTCGCCCTGAACCCTGACACGGAGATCGTTTCCAGCGACGACAATGCCGGAACCATGAAGTTCGACCCGCAGAAGAAGGCCATGGTTATTACCGACGAGAACGGCAAAACCACCTCCATGACAATGGCGGGTGAGGGGGCAAACGCCAGCATGGAGATGAAAAGTTCCGAAGGCACCATGAAGATCGGCAGCGGCTCCGACAAAGCGCCCGATTGGGTGCCGGTGTATCCGGGATCTTCTCCGCAAAACACATTCTCAGCCAGCAGCGGCGCGGAGCAAACCGGTTCCTACACCTTTGTCACCAAGGACGCGGCCGACAAGGTCATTTCCTTCTATGGTGACACTCTGAAAGCGGCGGGCTTTGCCGTGTCCAACATGACCAGCAACTCCGATGGAAAAGTCGGAGGCATGGTCTCCGGTGAAGACAAAGCCACCAAGCGCGCCGTCGTGGTAACCCTCGGAACCGAGGATGACGGCACCCACGTAAATGTGACCTTCTCAGTCAAGCAGTAAACCCGGCGGCGGATGGTTGCGAAACAAACGCACAACGGCAACATCGGAACGACAATATAGCCACTGATCGTCGACTGCCTACAATCTGCTTGGGAGAGCGGCGTGCGTTAGAATACCCCCATGGAAATCCGCCTTCGGCCAGAACTCGAGGAGTTGGTTAAACAGGACGTCCAGCGCGGCGCCTACGAAACGGTCGACGAATTTTCGAGCACGCGGTCTCCATGCTCCACGAACAGGAAGCCTGGCTGGCCGCGAATCGCGCCGAGATTCGAGACAAGATTGACCAAGGCTACGCCAGCGCGCAGCGCGGCGATTTGATCGGCCCCGACGAAGTTCGTTCCAGGCTCGCCGAACTAAAACGAAAGCGGATCTCCCATCGATTCTGATGTAGCCTTGAGTCCTATCCCAACTTGTGTTCTCATATCCTTATCAGTATCAGCGCAGGCCGTGGGGGCTCGCGTGCGCGCCTTAACCTCAACCCTTAACCTCACCTCAGAGGAGAAAACTATGAACCAAGTCCACTACATTCCCAAAGGCTACAATTCCATCACGCCCTACCTGATCATCAAGGGAGCGGCGAAAGCGATCGACTACTACAAGAACGTTTTCGGAGCGACCGAAATCATGCGTATGCCTGGTCCCGACGGCCGGATCGGCCACGCCGAGCTGCAGATCGGCGACTCGCGCATCATGCTGGCGGACGAGTGTCCCGAGATGGGCCATCACAGTGCCGAGACCATCGGCGCGTCTCCGGTGAGCCTGCTTGTGTACCTCCCCGATTGCGACCAAGTTGTCGCCAAAGCGGTTGCGGAGGGAGCGAAAATCCTGAAGCCGGTCGAGGACCAGTTCTACGGAGATCGCTCGGGCTTCATCCGCGACCCATTTGGACATCTCTGGGGTGTCGCGACGCACAAGGAAGACGTGTCGCCGCAAGAGTTGGAGGAACGTGCCCGGAAAATGACGAAAGCCGCTTAACAACAGGTCAGAGGTGAGAGGTCAGATTACAGAGGTAAGAACTGTTGTTTCACGGGTTTTCACCTCTGCAATCTGACCTCGAACCTCTGACCTCTCATTGACAGCACTAACCTAGAAAGGACACTTCCATGCTTTCCGCTGGCAACCCCTTCCCGAATTTTTCGCTTCCCAATCAGGACGGCAAGACCATCAACCTTTCCGACTTCACCGGACACTGGCTGGTCGTCTATTTCTATCCGAAAGACGACACGCCGGGATGCACCATCCAGGGCAAGTCGTTTACGGCGACCAAGGCCGATTTCGACGCCGCTGGAATCAAAGTTATCGGTGTAAGCGCCGACGACGTGGCCTCGCACAAGAACTTCTGCAACAAGTTCGCCTTTACCATCGATTTGCTTGCCGATACCGATGCCCGCCTGATGAAGTCGCTCGGCATCGGCCAGGCGGAATGGAAAGGGATGAAGTTCTGGGAGCGCACCAGCTTTGTGGTCGATCCCAAGGGCGTGATCCGCAAGGTGTACGAGAAAGTGAGCCCCGAAGGTCACGAGAGAGTGCTGCTGGGCGACATCGCAGGGTTGCAGGCGAAGGCTGCGTAGAGAATCAGAAGAGACAAATCGTTAGAGCAGGCACGCGGCAAGACGCGTCTTTATGCTATTTGGCGAGCGGCTCGGTGGCGAAGCACGACCCGCCGCTGCTGTTCCAAGGTAAGCTCAAGCTCAGCGTTCCAGCCAGGCCCTCGGCCATCACCGCGGGCAGTATCCGGTACAGGCGCGCGCGCAAATCGCGGTAGCCTTGAATCCCGGCAAAAAGGTCGCTCATCAGATCGCGGAAACTGGCGCTTCTTGCGGTTAGCGATACCATCTGCTCGAGGACGCTGTCGCCGAATACCTGTCCGCGGTAGAAGCGCTCGGAGACGCGCGCGGCCAGCCTCAATTCGGGGAGCACCTCTTCTTCGAGCAGATCCCGGTAATCTTCAGGTCGTCCGGCCAACAGCGCGCCGGCGCACAACTCCGCCGATCGCAGCGCGTAGTAGAGACCTTCTCCGGTAATCGGGTCCACCAGGCCCGCGCTGTCGCCGATCATGGCCCAATCTTTCCCGCAGACTTCGAGCGTTTCGAAAGTCTGCGGACGCAAGGATGGAAGAATGTGCGAGTAAAAACGGGCGCCGTCGAGACGGAGGCTGTGCTCTTTGAGCCACTCTCCTTCAAGCCAATGCTCCAGTGTGCGGCGCAGCTCCAAAGTAGAGGTTTCGCCCATCTTGCCCGTGATCCCGGCGGAAACATGATCCACGCGAGGAAAGACCCAGAGATAACCGGTGATCCCTTTCAGAAACTGAATCTGCATCAGAGAACTGCGTCCGGCAATGAAGTAGCCGGCGGTGACCATCAAGTCGCGCGGGGCAATCGGAGAGAAAAACTGAGAGCGGAACGGATTACGCGCGCCCGCGGCCAGCATCACGTACGACGCTCGGTATTCGTGCTGGGGTGTGACCAGTTGCCAGTCTTCGCCGGTTTCCGCAACGCCGGTTCGCGCAATCCGCGTCACGCGCTCCTGGTGCAGCTCGACGCCGCTGCGCCGGGCTCGCTCCAGCAACAATCGATTCAACGCCAGGCGCGAGAAGATCGCGACCGGGTATCGCAGGTGGAAACGTACCCGGCGCCCCGACGGACTGATCAGCTCGCACTGTTTGACCCGATTACTCTCGACCGGATTGCTTTCTGCCGGATTGCTTTCACCGCCGGCATCCGCCAAAAACGGATACCGCTGCAAAGCTTTGTGCGTGAGTCCGCCGCCGCAGGGTTTTTCCCAGGCAAGCTTTTCGTCAAAGAGAAGGACGTGTCTGCCATCCGCGGCCAACAGCGCACCGGCCAGAGCGCCAGCCGGACCGCCTCCGACAATCGCAATGGGGCGTTGCGCCCTCATATTCTGATCACGGATTTTTCCGCGCAGGAAACAGGCTCGCCAGCAAGCGGCTGCACACTGCCGCTGCGCTGGCGAAGTTCTCCCCGAGCCGGGGTTAGCTAGGACTCCTGGCAAGGACTCCCGCGAATCCGCCGCGGCCTCCCCGGTTACTGCGGCGTGGTGGCGATGTTCAGACCCTGGTAGATGAACAATCCCGCGATGACCAGGATCATCGCCCCCGACAAGGCGCCGAGCACCTTGACGATTGGTGTGATCTTCTGCATCTTGGAGATCACTTCCGTTTGATCTTTGTGCATCTGGGATTCGGTTTCATGGAGGAAGATCGAATCGTCCTCGTGCATAGTGAGGGTGCTGCGATAGATCAGGAGGATGATGAGGACCCCCGTCAGAATACCCCACGCGACAAGCAGCCCGTACATAGGAGACATACGCCACCTCGGAGCTGAGATCGAGCCCATCCCGAAGTTGCCGCCTTCAGCCCCAGCGAAATCTGTCCTGGCATCCGCTGGCGTTCGGGAACCGGCTCCTACTCGGCATGATTATAGACCCATTTGGCAAGAGGGGGCCGCGACTTCTTGCCTGGCCGAGCATCTAACTGGCAGGCTCGGGAAATGGGACCGGGTCCGGAAAAGCCTTGCCGGACCGGTTTCGGCCTTTGTTATAATAAGCTATTACCAAGGAGATCAACCGAATGGCGACCACCACCGCACCCAACGTTCAACCCAAGGACGTTCAACCCAAGACCGCGCCCGTCCTGACCCCCGCCGCGATTGCCAAAGTCAAAGAGATTATGGCTGCCCAGAATCCGGTTCCGTCGGGATTGCGGTTGTCCGTAGTCGGCGGCGGTTGCTCCGGCTTTCAGTACTCCATGGCCTTTGAGAACGGCGCGGGCATGATGGACAAGGTTTTCGACTTCGACGGTCTGAAGGTGTACGTCGACGCAACTTCCCTGATGTATCTTGGCGGAGCGCATGTCGATTACGTCGAGACCCTGGAAGGCGCCGGTTTCAAGTTCGAAAACCCGAACGTGAAGAGCACCTGCGGTTGCGGCTCCTCGTTCAATGTTTAAGCTTTAACGGTTCGGTGGCTCCGGTTTCCGGTCAAGCCCCGCTTTACGCGGGGCTTTTCTGTTGGCGCTTTCATAGTGCCGTTTTTCGTTTTTCGTTTTCCATCGGATGAGAGTCGCCGCCGGGGGTTGAAATCTACTGTTGCGGTGGTGTTTGCGCAGGGGCTTGAGGCGCCGGGTTCGAAACGCCTTGGGGCGGATTGGCGCTCGCTCCGAAACCACCGGTATTTGCCGCCGGATTCAGATTGCCGCCGTTCAGGTTCGGAGTGGGCATGCCGGGATTCACCGGTCCTTTCAGCAGGCCGCCTTGGTCCGCCTGCGGCACGTAAATAAAGAGCCAGTCCTTGTAGTGGTTCTTTCCGTAGAACACGCGAATGGGTTTCTCTTTGCTCATGCTGGCGACCCCGATAATCGGTCCTCCGCCGAACGTCGGCCCGTTGAAGCCGGAACTGGAATTGGAACTCGCATTGGGAGTGGAAGCGGAAGGCGATCCCGGCGAATTCGAATTCCCCTCCGCATCGGGTGGAGCGTCGCCAGTTGCGGAATTCGGCGTGACCGCCGGTTGCAAGCCGCCGGTCTGCGCTCCCAGAGCGGCAAGTCCCCCTTGTAACGCGTTCAATCCGCCCTGAGGGGCGCCGGCGAGTCCGCCCTGCGGTCCACTTTGCCCGGGGATTTGTCCCAATACCGGTCCGTTGTTCAGCATGACATCGGTCTGATGCAGAATTTTGAAGTCTCTCTCCTTGCCCGTGGCCGGGTCCCGGTTCATCGGATCGGTATAGCGCTTGCGGAGGAAACGGAGGTGGTTGGTATCTTCCAACTGCTCGATGCTCGCTGGATATGCGCCATACTTCTTGAAATAATGTTGAATCGCGCGCATATAGGCCGTGCCCCGATGTCTCATCTCCTCTTCGCGATCGCGTTTGATCTGCTGGCCAATTTCGGGGAGGACGGTGAGCAGCGCAATCGCAATCATGGCCAGGGCCAACATGAGCGTGATCATCATGTAACCGCGCTGGGCATTTTGTGATTTTGCAATTTCGCAATTTAGCAATTTCAAACCACGCCGCATAAATCGCCTTTTCAAATTACCAGATTACAGATTACAAAATTACAAAATCCAGTTTCAACCCTGGGTCAAGGGCAGGCTCTGCCGGTTGTTGTTGATCACATCTTCCACGTCCACCGCGTTCGGCGAAATGCGCAAGATACGATAGCGCCGGTCCACAATGTCACCCTCGGCGGCGATAAAAACGTCTTCGCCCTGGGACAAGAACACTCTCTTGGTCTCTCCCGGCCGGTTGGCAAAGCCGAAAAACTTCAGCGTGATCGGCGGCGGCGGCGGAATTGGCGGAGGCTGGTGAAGCGCAGCCGGTTGATCGGTGGCGCCGGTTCCCTTGGGCTTTTCGATGGGCAAAGATCCGGCGACAAAAATATTTCTTCCGTTGCCCGCGTACTTGATCTCCTCGCTTTGGGCGAGCAGGTTCAGGTCGAGCGTAGGATCCAGCCGCGGTTCCACCAGGGGAACCATTTTTCCCGAAGCCGTGCGCCGCATGCCGGTCCGGCCCGCGGTCGTCGCCGTTGATCCCGTAACCGGCGCCGTTTCCGGCAACGAGGGCCACAGAGCGCGGCCTAGCATCAGCAGCGCGAACCCGCCCAACACGGCCAGCCCTATGACTTGCTTCCGATTTTCGATTCCCAGTTTCACTCAGGCACCCAACCGCAGATAACTGTGCATCGTGATTTGCAGCTTGACCGGTCCCGTGCTTTCGCCCGCCAGATCCACGCTGTCCACCGCAAAAAAAAGCTTCGACCGTTCCAGCGCGTTGATGAACCGCACCAGTTGCAAGTAGTCTCCGGAAAAACTTCCCTCGATTTCGACCGGAACCACACCGGAGATCGCCGCGTCCTCCTCCTTGTATTTGGCCTGTTGCATGCGGACGCCATTCGCCGCCGCCAGTTTCCCCAGTTCGTTGAGCAGATCGGAATCCTGCGCGGCAAAGCGCTCCTGATAAAACCCGCCAATCTGTTTCTTCGCCAGCACGATCTTTGTGTCCATGCCGCGCAGGGGTTCGACTTCGTGGGTCTTCCTGGTCAATTCCGCGCGCAACAGGTTCAATTGCAGCTTCCGCGAATCCGCCGAACCCACCAGCGGCGAGAACAGAACCGCCACCGCAACCAGATCGGCCGCCAGCATCGCCCCAATCGCAATCTTCAGCTTGCGCCGCGAATTCCCCAAGTCCGGCATTACTTTCCGCTCCCCTCCGTCAAGCCCGGAACGTAAATCGAGACCACCGTAGCGGACACGGGCGCTCCCGGCTCCATGCCTTGACCCTCCTCCACCAGTTGCGCTCCCTGAAAATGCTTGGAGCCCTCCATGCGATGGACGAGTTCAATGGCCGCGGCGCGCGTGTCGCCGGCAACTCTCATGTCCAACTGCATCTGGTTCCGATCGTTCAATTCCGGCTTGAGCGAGACCACATGCAGGTTCGGCGGCATGACCCGCTCCAAATCTTCGAACACGCGCGTCCAGGAAAACGCCTTGCGTTGAATCAGTCCATTCAGGAACTGCGACTGGTCCCGCGTGCTGCGGTTGACGGCCAGGTCGAGGATGGCCTGATCCTGCGCCCGTTCCCGGTCGCGCTCCGCGATCCGTTGCTGCAGTTGCGCAATGTTTTGGCGATCTCTTCCCGCGTGGGTCCAGCCGCGCGCCGCCACTGCCAGCAGAGCCAGAGTCAACACGCCCAGCAGGCCCACGCCCAATCCCCAACGCTGCCAGAATTCGCGGGCGTCTTCATAGGGCCGGGTCGCGAGATTGATATCCAAACGCATATTCTTGAAAAAAGCTTCTAGCTGCTGGCTTCTGGCTACTAGCGAACAGGCTGATTGCTAGTAGCTAGTAGCTAGAAGCTAACAGCGCTTTACGAAATCAGCGCCCCCACCACTCCCGCCATGCGCCAGCGCGGGACCGCTCCCGTGGTCGAGCCGATCTGCGACGCCGCCACCAGTTCCTCAACCTGTGCTCCGGACTGGTTCTTCAGCGCCGGCGCGGCGCCGCCCACTTCCGGCAGTCCCGCCACATACACACGCTCGATGTTCAGGTTGTAAGTGTCCTGGAAAAACACCACCGAGGGATAGACTTCCTCCGCCAGTTGATCGCCGGTGATGGTCACGCCCCGCACATTTTCGAGCGTCCGGAACAGCAGCAGTTGTTCCTGATCGAGAATCGCAATGCTGATGGTATGCGCGTCCACCTTGACCACCAGGGTTGGCCGTTCCGCGTCCGCGGCTCCCAGCGCGGCCAGCATCGACGGCATGACCATGCCGGGGTTGTAGCCCGCGTCGCGAAACGCCGACTCATATTCCTCTAGCACCGTGTTCAGCACCACGGCTGCCACTGCCCGCACGCCTTTACCGGTCGTCTGTGCGTGATACGAGACGCGGGCACTGTCGGGATCGAAAGGCAACGACTTCTTCAGCCGGAAGCGGACCACCGCCTCGGCTTCCTCCCGCTTCGAGGGGAGGGTTTCGAAATCCAGCAGCACCACCCGCACCGCAGTGTCGGGAAGAATCGCGATCACGTCGTGCGACCGCCCGCCGACGCCGCCGAGCGCGCTTTCAATCGCTTGCCGGACCGCCCTCCCGTCGAGCAGATTCGCTTCCATCAAATCGGGCACCACGGTGCCCGGGGCCAGTTCCCGCGCCGATGCGATTTCCACCATCCGCCCCGTGTCGGCGGCGCGGCCCGCGAGAACACGGTCGGCCGCGATTTCGCAGGCCAGCGTTGGACGGCGAACGTGTTTGGAGTTGGAAACCATCGCTATTTGAACGTTTCCGGTAACCTCGATGATAGCCCGTACTTTCAGGATGAGAGTAGTTACCTCTGCGGGTGCCGGCACTACCAGCGGCACTGCCGAGGGTAACTAAAAGCGATCTCATAACGAACAGAAGGGGCAAACTGCTGTGGCCCTCAGGGGCTAAAGCCCCCGTCGTTATTGGCTCTGGGCGGCGCGGCTGAAGCCGTGCCCTTCCCAAAACCTACCTGAATCAAAATCTCTCAGCGACCACCAGCGGCTAAAGCCGGAACCGTTTGCAGCGAATTGCGGTATGCCTGAAGGCATACCCTGATACGAATCGCCTTAGCGCATGGTCTCGATAAAGGTGACCTTGTTGATCTCCTTCAGAGTGGTAAATCCGGCGCGCACTTTATCCAGCGCCGATTCGCGCAGGAACCGCATGCCCTCTTCCCGAGCGGCTTTCCGGATCTCCGACGTCGGCTTCCGCTCCAGAATCATCTCGCGGATGCGGTCGGTCAAATCCAGCAGCTCATGAATCGCCGTGCGGCCGCGGAAGCCCGTGCCCGCGCACTCGATGCAGCCTTGCCCTTCATACAAAGGAACCTGCGACCATTGCTGCGGGTCCAGGCCGCTCGCTTCCAGCACATCATTCGGATATTTCACCGCCGTCCGGCAGGAATCGCAGATCACCCTCACCAAGCGCTGCGCCAGAATACAGTTCAGCGCCGACACAAAGTTGTAAGGTTCAACGCCCATGTTCAGGAAGCGTCCGAGCACGTCGACCACGTTATTGGCGTGTACGGTGGTGAACACGAGGTGGCCGGTCAGCGCCGATTGGATGGCAATCTGCGCCGTTTCGTTGTCGCGAATTTCGCCCACCATGATCTTGTCCGGGTCGTGACGCAAGATCGAACGCAGACCGCGGGCGAAGGTTAATCCCTTCTTCTCGTTGACCGGAATCTGGGTGATGCCGCGGATTTGATACTCGACCGGGTCTTCAATGGTGATGATCTTGTCTTCGTCGGTCTTGATCTCGTTGACGGCGGCGTAGAGGGTCGTGGTTTTGCCGCTGCCCGTCGGTCCCGTGACCAGCACCATGCCGTAAGGTTCCTTGATGTAACGGCGAAAGCGGCGCAGGTCGTCTTCCTCGAACCCCACCACGTCGAGCGTGAGCTTCTTGAACTTCTCGCTCATTGACTCCTTGTCGAGCACGCGGAGCACGGCGTCTTCGCCGTGGATGGAGGGCATGATCGATACGCGGAAGTCGATGGCGCGGCCGCTGTATTTCACCCGGAAGCGCCCGTCCTGGGGCACGCGGCGCTCGGAAATATCGAGCTCGCTCATGACCTTGATGCGCGAAATAATGGTCGAGTGGTGCTCTTTGCCGATGGGCGGCATGGCGTTGGTGAGCACGCCGTCAATGCGAAATTTGATGACCACCGAGTCGTCTCGCGTCTCGATGTGGATGTCGCTCGCCCGCCGCTGCAACGCCGTGAAAATCGTGGTGTCGACCAGGCGAATGATCGGGCTCATGTCGGTGCCCGCCGTCGCCGTCAACTTGTCGATGGAAATGGTCTCGTCGTTTCCGGCTTCGTCCTCGCGGATCACGTCGAGCGTGAATCCCTCGCTCGCGTCTTCCAGCACCCGCTTGGACTGCTCGGTCTTCTGCAGAATGTCGGAGATCTGCTTGAGAGTGGAAACCTTGGTGACGATCCGCTTGCCCAGCAGCAGGCTGATTTCGTCGATCATCATCAACTGGCTGGGATCGGCAATGGCGATCGCCAGCCGCCCGTCCTCGGTTTCGGCCAAGGGCACGAACTTATAGCGGAACATCAGGTGCACCGGGATCTTTTCGAACAGATCGTGGTGCAACTGGAAATCGCTCAGGTCGACGAATTCGCAGCGGTAACGTCGCGCGATATCCCGCGCCCGTTCCAGTTCATCGGGAACTGCCGCCGCTTCCGGCGCCAGCTTCCCGCCATTCCCGCCGTTGACCAGCGCTGTCTTCTTATCCGCCATGCCCATTCCAGTCTACAGCCCTTTCCATCCCTGCTGTAGAGACGCGGCTTGCCGCGTCTCCTTTTGCGGCGGAGACGGGGCAAGCCCCGTCTCTACACCTAATGCACGCTCGCTCCCAAGGTAAAAATCGGCATATACAGAGAGATCAGGATTCCGCCGACAAAGACCGCCATGACGACCAGGATCAACGGCTCAATCAGCGCCATGGCCGCGCTCAGCGCCGTCTGCACGTCTTCTTCGTAGAACTCCGCCACCGAGCCGAGCATCGCCGGCAGCGCGCCCGTCGCTTCGCCGACCTCCAGCATTTCCACCGCCAGATCGGGAAACAACTTTTGCGCCTCCAGGCTATGCGCCAGGCTCTGTCCTTCTTTCACCCGCTCCGCCGCGGCGGCGACCCCGTTCAACATTTGCCGGCTGCTCATCGATTCGCCGGCCGTCTCCATCGCAGGCACCAAGGGCAGGCCGCCTTGCAGCAGCGTCGCCAGAATGCGCGAAAAATTCGCCACCTGATACTTCAGCCGGATTTCCCCGATCAGCGGCAGCCGCAGCAGAAACCGGTCAATGCGTTCCGCCCCCCGATCGCTCTGTTTCCACCGCAACAACAAAACCACCGCGACCGCAGCGGCCAGCAGCACGATCCACGCATACTTCTGCGCGTTCAGGCCGGCCGCCAGCATGAACACGGTGATCGCCGGCAGCTGTGCTCCCAGGTTGTTGAACAGGTCGGCAAACTTCGGCACCACGTAGGTGATCAGGAAAATCAGCATCACCGTTACCACCGAGACCAGCAGCGCGGGATACACCAGCGATACCAGCAGCTTCTTGCGGAAAGTCTGCACCATCCGCTGATACACGATGTAGCGGCCGAGAACTTCTTCCATGCCGCCACTCTTCTCCCCGGCCAACAGCGTGGTTGTGTACATCTTCGGAAACACCTGTTGGGCGGCAAATGCGTCGGAGAGCAACTCGCCCCCTTTTACCCGCTCGCGTACATTTTCGAGCGGCCGTAACAGCGACTTGTCCCGTTGCCGCTTGATCAGAAGATCCAGCGCCGTCAGGATCGGCAGTCCCGCTTTAATCAGCGTCAGAAACTGCTGGTTGAAGATCAAGAACGTGGACTGTCGCAGCCTGCCGCCCTGTCCCCCGCTCCGGCTAAGGATGGTCCGGGGCTTGACCCAGTACACCAGGTATCCCTGCTGCGTGAACCGGTCGTGGACCTCGGCTTCGGAATACCCGTGCTCCACCTGCTGCCGCAGATGGCCCTGTTCGTCGGCGACTTTGACCAGGAATTGTGGCATTCGATCTCGTCTGATGCTGAGGAATCTGGTTGCGAGCGCCCGCTGTCTAGCTTTCTCAGGCCAAGTGTAACATTCTGTCCCCAAAGAAGTTACCGCAGCAGCCCAGCGGCGCGGTACGCAAGTAACCGAACCGTTTTGTCCCCGGGCATGATTCCTGTGCGTTGTATCATTTCGTGCTTCGTATCAGTCGTGCTTCGTATCAGGGCATCGCTTTAGCGATGCCGAAAGAGCTTCGATGAAAAGCCCCTTTAGGGGCTGGCCGTTGGCCCTGCACTACGGTCCCAATTCTCCTTCCACCGTCTCCACTCCCGGCGGCGGAGTGAATTGAAAGCGGCCATCGCTCAGCTCCGGATTCTCCTTCCAGCCCGCAAAGCGGAACTCCATCGTCGTCCCGTCTGCCTTTAGCCATACCATGCGGACAATCTGGTCGGAGGGAGTGATCTCCAGCTGCACCTCGTTAACCTGGCCCGCCATCGCCCGCGGAACTCCTCGTAGCAGGGTGTTTCCAGCTCCGAGGGGAGATTGATCTACAACTTTCGAAAGCCCCCGTAATTCATTCTCCAACTTGGTCTTACCGAGCAGGAATGCCAGTGGCGACCGCAGGTCGTCCAGCTTCCGGAGCGTCGTTTTTCTGAGTTGCCGTTCCGCTGGCAGGTAGAGCCACGCCGCCTGGCCGTCGCTGACGAACAGCTTCTCTTTCGGAGAACGGTATTCGCACCGCATCTTGCGCGGCTTTTTCAACCACAAGGTGCCCGATTCCACACGCTCGGCACCGTCGACCCGGTAGATCTCGGTGAAGTCCGATTCAAGACTGCGCAAGTGGTTGTAGTGGTCGTCGACCGCGCGGGCGAGCTTCTGGATGTCGGCGGCTTGCCCGGAAGCGGTTGCTGCCAGGAACAGCCAGCAAAAAAAGAAGCGGCAATTCAACGGTGGTTTTCCCCTTCTCAATTCTACTCGGTGTCTTCTCGGGTGCGGTTAATCACACATGAATGGTCGGCAGCTCTTAATCCTTGAGTACGACCCGCGGGCATGGCAGACTTTCACTTTCCATGATGTACCACCCTATGATGCACCACGCGTCAATTCGCCGCTGGTTTTTGCTTGTCGCACTTTTCGGCTATGCCTTGCCCAGCGTTCCTCAGGAGGCAAAGCCCGCCCCAGCCGCAGAAGATCAGCCAGTGGCGCCTTTGCCATCGGTGCCGGCAACTTCCTCGGCCGCCCCACCTCTGGATGCGCCTCAGACTCCTCTCGGCGAAGCCATGGCTCTTGCCCGCAAAGGGGATTACGACGCTGCCATCAAGAAATATCAGGAAGTCCTTCAGGAGAAACCGAAGTCCCCTGACGCCTATGCCGGTCTGGCGTATTGCTACCTGAAAAAGAAAGATGTGACGCAAGCCTTCGAAACGGTAACCAAGGGCTTGCAGATCAACGATGCATGGCCGATCCGTGTTGCCCTTGGCGAAGTGTACTTTCGTCAGGGAAAGATCCCGGAGGCGGAAAAGGAATGGGTCGGCGTGATCAATTCGGGGCATGAGGCCGCGCGAGCCTACCTTGGCTTGGCCCGAGTGCGATGGACCATTGCCATGAACAAGTCGGCGAAAACCATGATTGATAAGGCCCATGGACTCGATCCCCACGACCGGGATATTCAGAGAGACTGGATTGGGACGCTGCCGCGTTCGGAACGGATCAGATACTACGAGAGCTACCTGGCAGAGGCCAACGACTCAGACGCGGACGAGCACCGTGACACGGAAAGTTATTTGTCGTACCTGAAGGAACGAGCGAAGCAACACCGCCGCCCTTGCCGGCTGGTGAGCAAGGTCAAGAATACGGAGACGCCGCTGGTACGCCTGCTGGCAGATCCGAGCCACCTGCGGGGCTACGGCTTGACTGTGGAATTGAATGGCACCCGCACCAAGATCATGCTCGATACCGGAGCGGGCGGAATTGTGGTAAAGCGCCACATCGCGGAAAAGGCGGGGATCGCCAAGCTGACCGAAACCAAGATCGGGGGCGTCGGGGACAAAGGCCTGAAGAATGCCTATATCGGGACCGCCGACACAATCCGGATCGGCGAGTTGGAATTCCACGACTGCCCGGTAGAGGTCATGGAGAGCCGATCGGTGGCGGAGGAAGACGGGCTGATTGGGGCTGACGTTTTCGAGGACTTTCTGGTGGAAATCAATTTCCCGGATGAGAAACTGAAACTTAGCGAGTTGCCCAAACGGCCCGGCCAAAGCGATCAGCCTCTGGCCTTGAAGAATGACGAGGAGGACGATTCCGGCGATCAGGACACGTCGGGCAAGACGGAAGCGGGGGCAAAGGGAACTGCATCCGTGGCAAACTCCGCGGGGCCGCAAGGCCGCTACATTGCGCCTGAGATGCAGTCTTTTACGCGGGTATTCCGGCTCGGGCATGATCTGTTGGTCCCGACCAGGGTCGGCGACGCTCCGAGCAAACTGTTTCTGCTGGACACAGGGGCGCTGACCAATGCCATATCGCCCGCGGCGGCGCGCGAAGTCACGAAGGTTAGCGGCGATCCCGATATGTTCGTGAAAGGCATCAGCGGATCGGTCAAGAAGGTCTACAGCGCCAACAAGGCCGTCCTGCAATTTGGCCGCTTGCGCCAGGAAAATCAGGACATGCTGTCTTTCGACACCACTTCGCTCAGCGACAACAGCGGCACCGAGATTTCCGGATTCCTCGGCTTCGTTATGCTTCGTTTCCTCGACATCAAGATCGATTACCGCGACGCCCTCGTCGACTTCAGTTATGACGCCAAGCGCTTCAACCGCTACTAGCCGGACTCTCCTCTAAAAGCGTAGATACAGAACTGCTGCGTCCCGCCCATCTTCGTCAGCCCCGTGCTTCCACTCAGCGCCCGCTCCAGCAACGGATTATGATAGACAACCCACGCTGGGCGCGGAACTCGTGCCAGCGATTTCTCCAGCCGCTGCAGAACTTCAGATAATGCGCGCTCCGGCAGCGGATTGAAAAGATAGAGCACGAGCGGCTCCTCCGGGAATTCGAACTCGCGCGCGTCCCCCAGCAAGGCTTCGATCTGAGTGCATCGCTCGGTCGTGGAATGGTACATGCGAATATTTTCTTCTGCCGCGCGATGCAGTTCGGCAATCAGCTCCACTCCCACAATCCTCCGAAAGGGATACTCGGAAGCCATCAGCAGCGTTCGTCCCTTGCCGGAACCGAGATCGACGAAGGTGAAGGGATCGAGCTCGATGGGCAGACTCGCCATCATCTCGCGAAACAGTGCCGGATCGGTCGCTTGATAGGGCGAATGAAACATTCCCAGCAGCCGCGCGCGCCATCCCACCGTGCCGCTGGTCGTGTTGACGCGATGCTCCCAGTCGTACTCCATGTCGCCGTAGCGCTGCCGGCGGCGCTCGGGCGTAGACTCGCGCACAAAGCTCCACAAATTGCGAACCAGCAGAGAAGTCGCGCCGGCAGCGCCCTTCGCTCTCGCCTGTTCGCGCCACCAGCGGCGTAATGTGGTCCAAAGTTGTCGGGAAAAGCCAGACGACGGCACGCCTGTCATGCTAACAAATCGGCCGTGTGGAATCCGGCGGTCGGTCGTGTAGCGCCCGCCGGACAGCCGCCGAGACGGCGGCGCTACAAAATCATCCGGCCCGCGGCATCAGTGCAATTTTGGCGGCCCTGCCTTGTATCCGGGCGGCAGCCCCTTCTCCACGAACGGGAAGTCCTCCGGGTTGCGCAACTCGATACGGCCGTCCGCCAACAGTTCGTAGGGTATCCCGTCTGGGTCCACCGGCACCCCGCGCAGAATGCCCGCGCCGATCAGCGCGTTGAAGCTCGACGGCGCCACCCCCGTCTGTTGGCGGTACTGAGCGACCCTCTTTTCCAGTTCCGTGATGTTCTCATCGACCTGCAAGGCTCGCAGGTGCTCGACCGCGTTTTGCCGGATCAAATCGTCCTGCGTGGTGGCATAGGTAGCCTGCCACAGCATGCGTGCCGTCTGGATTTCGCCCGCATGCTGCGCCATCTGGGCTGCCATCGCACGCAGGAACGGATGCGCTTTTGGCACTTTGGCGCCGCGCTCGAATGCCTCGGCGGCTCGCGCGTAATCCTTCAGGTCCATGTAGTAAAAGAATCCAAGGTCGTAATACAGTTTCCAGTTGTCTGGGTTGCTTCGGATGCCGCCCTCGAGCAAAGCAATCGCCTTGTCGGGTTGGCCCGCACCCTCCGGCGGTTTCGGTGCCAGGAAGTTCGCTCCGAACTCGTAAGCCACGATCAGCTTGGGGTCGAGCGCCGTCGTGATCTCCAACAGCGGGGCCAGCAGATTGTAATCGGTCGCGGTTCTGGTCACGTGCTTGGCGCCAAAATATTGCACCGCGCGGGTCCAGTAGATATCGGCGAGCAACCCGTCGTAGCCCAGGCTAAGCCGCTTCACCAACTTCGGCGAGTTGAAATAGAGGACGTCTTCCAGAGTAGCGGTGGCGCGTACCTGGTCGAGCCGCCGCAGCAGCAGCACGGAACTTACCAGCGAAAGCAGCAGCAGGATGCTCGCCGCCGCCGTGACTTTGCGCGAGGCGTTCATTGTCATTTCAGGTTCCGGCGCTCGAAAATCAGCACTGCCCCGCAGATCGCCATCGCGGAATAGGCCAGCGCGTAAGCCGTATTGTAGGCAATCAGACGCGTAGCGATGGGTTGTTCGTGCGCCACCTGCCCAATCACGTTCAGCGCCGAGAAGTTCGGCACCAGGTATGCGGCGCTGGTCGCCAGCCACCGCGTAAGCCCATGCGACATTCCGGCGAACCCGCGCAGATCTTCGGCAAAGCTGCCAATCACAAATAAAGAGAAGGCGAACACCGCCGACAGCAGTGGCGAAGAGAAGGACGAGAACAGCAGCGCCAGCGAACACAGAATCAGGAATTGCAGCACGATGAAAAACAACGCGACCAGGATCCAGGCATCGGAGGACTGGAACTTGTGCGAGACATAGAGCAGGGCCGCGAAGACTCCAATGGCCATGCAGAACGTATTCACCACCAGCGTCCCGGTAAGCCCGAAGAACTTGCCGACGATGAATTCCCAACGCCGCACGGGACGCGACAGGACGGTGTAGAGCGTGCGCTTCTCCATCTCTTTTGAGACCAGGCCGATACCGATGAAGATGGCGATGACCACGCCGAACAGCGACACGGCGGTCAGTCCCAGGTTCACCACCACCAGCCGCTCGATATTGATGGAGACTTGCCCCACGAAAATCGCGGCCCCGGAAAGCAGCACGGCAAAGGCGATCAGGTTATAAAGCACGCGGTCGCGGATCGCTTCGCGGAACGTGTTCGCGGCGATGTGCGTCACTCGATTCATCTCGCCCCCACTGCCGGCCGGGCTTCCGGGCTCACTTTTTGCAAGTAGTACTGTTCCAGCGAGGAGCGCACCGGTATCAGCGAGATGAGCCGCAGCCGCTCCCGCCGCAGGATTTCCAGCGCCGCCTCCTGCTGTGCCTCGGGCAGCACCGCGCGGATCGTCTCCCCAATTACACGGCATTCGGCTCCCAGAGCGCTCAACCCAGCCGGAACCGCGCTTCCATTCCAGATCAACTCCACCTTGGCCGCCACCGACGAGGTCAGTTCGGCCACGTGGCCCACGCCCCGCAGTTCCCCCTGATGGATCACCGCGACCCGGTCGCACAACGCCTCGGCGTCGGAAAGGATATGGGTGGAGAAGAAAACGGTTTTGCCTTGCTGTTTGAGTTCCTCCATCAGGTCGCGCACCTCGCGGCGTCCCATGGGATCGAGTCCCGACATAGGCTCATCGAGGAAAACTACTTTCGGGTCGTGCAGGACGGCTTGCGCCAGTCCCACCCGCTGCAGCATTCCCTTGGAAAACTTCCGCAGTTGTACCCGCGCGGCGTCTTTCAGGCCCACGCGCGCCAACATGGCCTCGACCTTGCGGCCGCGCTCCTTCGGTTCCATGCCGGAAAGCCGCGCATAGTATTCGAGAAGTTCCTTGGCAGTCAGGTAGTCGTAGAAATAGGGCTGCTCGGGAAGGAAACCGATCTGCGCCTTGATGGCCGGATCGTTGATGTCTTTTCCCAGGATGCGAGCCGTGCCCCCGGTCGGGAACACCAGGCCCATCAGCAGCTTCAGCGTGGTCGTTTTGCCGGCGCCATTCGGTCCCAGGAAGCCGAAGACTTCGCCTTCCGCGACCGTCAGGTTCAGCGGCCGCAGCGCCACGCGCGGCGTCTTCCGCCAGAAGCCCACGGCGTAGGTTTTTTCTAGATTGGTTGTTTCAAGTGCAATCATGGCCGTTCAGAGAACCGGTTGAGGATCAAGAAGAATTATAAGCAAGCGAGAGGGCGTAGCGGCTAGTACAAAGGTAACCCTTCGTAGTCGTGTGGGGCGGACACTCCTGTCCGCCAAAGGCCGGGATCGGCCGATAAAGCTGAGGGTCAATTCCAACCGACTGAATCCAAGTCAACCGCGCCGGACAAGAGCGTCCGCCCCACACCAGGCGAAGTATCAGTTGATGGATGGCAAGGCCACGCAGGCGGCGGCATTCGAGATGGCTGTCCCGGCAAGATTGACGCGCGGGATATTGTCCGCAACCTCACAGAAGCTGCGGGCTCCGCCGGTATTCGAGACCGGTACCGCAGTGACGAGGAACGTCCCCAAGTTGCCGGTCGCGGTATAGACGTAACCACCCCTGCCAGGAGGGGCACTCGCGGTGGCCAGGGAATCGTCAATCAGACAGGCGCTCGCCGATGAGGGTACGCAAGGTACGGCCCCGCCAGCTCCCAGATCGGAGAGTTGTGCCGCATACCCGACGCTCGGATAGTTGGTCAGGTAGCCCACTTCGGCGGTGGTGATGGTTCGAACTGCGCTAACGGCAGCGGCCTCATTGGCCGACAGTCGGGCCTGCAGCAGGTGCGGAATCGCTATGGCTGCGATGATCAGAATGATGGCCACCACGATCAGCAATTCAATAAGGGAAAAGCCCCTCGATGTTCGCACGGACGTTCGCATTCGGGTAGCCTCCGCTAAGGTGAGATGCCCTGCGATTTGGCTCGCTCCAGGCTCTCGTCTGGGCCGCAAGCGCCTGCTCACCAAAGTCTTGGCTGCACTTATGAGGCCGCGATCTCCGAAAACAACCTGCCGCTTTCGAAACTTGGGTAACCAACCTACTCCTGAAGTAAGTGGTGTACCGCTTGTTCGGTTGCGCTCCAATCGCGGGAGATCTTTTGAGCCTGACCGTAAGCTGCTTGGGCTTCGCTGGCTCGTCCAGCCTTGGTCAGTGCCTGTGCGAGGAGAAGATATTCCGCATCCGACGGGTCCGCTTTGACCGCCTGGGTGTAATAGTCAACCGCATGGGCCAAGTCGCCGGTTTTCTGCGCGATAAGCCCCAAACCGACCAGGGCAAACTTGTTGTCGGGCAGCAGCCGCAGCGAGGATTCGTAGTTCTCACGAGCGGGCACGTAATCTCCTGCAGCGCGATAGATTGACCCAAGGTTGCCGAAAGCCGTGGCCCTCAGGGAGGCATCCGCCGACAGTCGCAGTGCCGTTTCGTAGCGCTCGACCGCCCCTTTGATGTTGCCTTGCCGTTTTTCACAGACGCCGAGATCGAGCTGGCTAAATGCATCGCGCGGATTGATTGCGGCCGCAGCTTCGAAGTGTGCCATCGCTTCCTGGATTTTTCCTTGGTTGATAAGCTCGGCGCCCAGGCTGTCATGGGCGACGAAATTGCCCTGCGTGACGCTGAGCGTGTGCGACCAAAGCACCTCGGTGTTTTTCCAGTAGCCTAGTTGCGCATGTGCGGCGACTGAGAACCCAGCAACCGCGATGGATGCTGCCAGCGCGAGATAGATTGCCGGAATGCGCCGGGCGCCGGCCCAATCCGCAATTCCCCAAATTGCCGCGATAAATAGCCCGACAAAAGGAATGTAGGCGTATCGGTCCGCCATGCCTTGCTCGCCCACCTGCACCAGTCCGATTACCGGCACCATCGTTCCCAGGTACCAGAACCAGCCCACGGCCAGATACCGTTCTTTTCGCAACATCAGGACCGTTGCCGTAATGGATAAGAGCAGGAGCGCCGAGGTTGCCACCTGCCACGCCGGCAGTGAATGGTCTGGGTGAGGATAAAAGGCGGCCAGACGAGATGGCCAGATCGCTTTCTCCACGTAGCGCGCATAGGAAACAATCGCATTCAGCAGCCGGTCCCAGAATGGATATTCATTGTGTATTGCGCCGCCTGCCTTTTGCGCAACCATGGTGATCACAGCACTCGCGCCGGAGAGCGCGAATAGCGGCACCTTTTCCCACACCAGCCGAGTCCAAGCCCGCCCCTGACCCTGTGTAGCAGCGGGCGTCCACGTCCTCCCCAGCGGCCAATAATCCAGCAGCAACAGCACAAAAGGCAGAGTTATAACCATGGGCTTCGACATAAGCCCGAGCACGAACAGCAGTCCAACCAACCCGTATCGTTGCACGCTGGGATTCTGCGCATACCAACGATAGGCCAGCAACGTCAGCACAAAGAACAGCATGCACAGAACGTTCTTTCGCTCCGAAGCCCAGGCTACGGACTGAACATTGATCGGATGCACCGCGAACAGGGCGGCCACGACCGCGCTGCGCCATGCCATGCCCGTGGCCGCTTCAAGGAAGAGAAACAGCAGGACCACAATTAGCCCGTGCAGCAGCACGCTCATGTAATGATGTCCGGCAGGCTTGAGATGAAAGAGTTGGTAATCGAGGGCATGCGATAGCCACGTGAGCGGGTGCCAGTTCGCCTGCTCCGTGCTCCGGAACGCCCATTTCACTGTGTCCCAGGTCAGCCCCGCGCGAACATGCTGATTGCCGGTCAGGTAGGCGGGATCGTCGAAGCTGACAAAATCGTTATGGACGATCGGGTTGTAGGTCAGCAGCGTCAGCAAGGCCAGCAGCAGCGAAAGCACAGCGGCGCGTTTGCCTGCCGAACTGAAAAATTCCGTCTTCGATTGTGGGACTTCCGCGAGTTGAACCGCGCTGGCCATGCTTTTGAAATTTAATCACACCAACGCCATAGCCGAACCGGGGAACCTCTGAATGTATCCACCAAAGTAACAGGGGAGCAGTGGTTGCCCACTGCTCCCCGCCTGTTGCCTCTCCCCCGAGGCCTCAGACCAAGTTGGTGTTAGTTGCCCAAGGACGGGAAGGCCACGCAGGTTGCGCTGGCTGCATCATTCGCGCCAGCTGAGTCCTTGCGGACCACCGCATCTTCAATCGAGCAGAAGCTGTTGACACCGCTGCTCCCAACCGCGATTGGGTAGGCAGTTGCGGTGTACCCGCCGACTATAGTCTTGCCATCAGCAGTGAAATGGTACCCGCTCTTGCCCGCGCCGGCATTGTCGGTTGCCAGGGTGTTGTCAATCAGACATGCCGTGGCAGAGGTCGGTGCGCAGGGGCCTACTCCGCCGAGGACGGTCAGCATTCCATAATTGGCCGCCGGATAAGCGGTAATGTAGCTTACTTCCGCTGTGTTAATGGTGCGAACCGTGGCGGCCGCAGACGACTCATTGGCCGCAATGCGCGCGCGCAGCAGGTTCGGGATGGCGATAGCGGCGATGATCAGGATGATCGCCACCACAATCAGCAATTCGATCAGTGAGAAGCCTTTTTGTTTCCGCATTGAAATTATCCTCGTCTCCCTTTGTCTGTCTTGGTTGGATCTTCCTTGAATGACCAACGCTCGAACTATCGCACTTCAAGGGCCAGCGGGCCAAGTGACGGAAGTCACGCGTCCCTCGGGGGTATGCTCAATGTTTTCAGCGGGGTCTGCGGGAGAGTCACCCCCTTGGTCACCTCTTGCTCTTCCCAGTATGACACTTTCAGAGACCCCGATTGACAAATTTTGGCAGTCCCCGCAATGCCATCTTGGCGTCAAACCGCCTGCCAATTGCCGCAACTCCCGTTCTGGGAACGCTGGCATCTGCTCCTCTTGTGTCCGCAGAAAGCTCAACCGCCGAGACGCCGAGTGCGCCGAGAAAAAGCAAGGAAGAACAAGAGATTGCAAGTTCCCAATCAGAGGTTGTGGCTTAGGCATTGAAAGTGAAGGTTTTGACCTTCCTCGCTTCTTTTCGGCGTCCTTGGCGTCTCGGCGGTAGATGAACTACGAATTCGGCGAATGGCTCGGTGCGGAAGGTGGGGCAACTTCGGATGTGCTCACCAAAATAAAACAAGGGAGCAGTGGTTGCCCACTGCTCCCCGCCTGTTGCCTCTCCCCCGAGGCCTCAGACCAAGTCGGTGTTAGTTGCCCAAGGACGGGAAGACCACGCAGGTTGCGCTGGCTGCATCATTCGCGCCAGCTGAGTCCTTGCGGACCACCGCATCTTCAATCGAGCAGAAGCTGTTGACACCGCTGCTCCCAACCGCGATTGGGTAGGCAGTTGCGGTGTACCCGCCGACTATAGTCTTGCCATCAGCAGTGAAATGGTACCCGCTCTTGCCCTTGCCAGCATTGTCGGTTGCCAGGGTGTTGTCAATCAGACATGCCGTGGCAGAGGTCGGTGCGCAGGGGCCTACTCCGCCGAGGACGGTCAGCATTCCATAATTGGCCGACGGATAAGCGGTAATGTAGCTTACTTCCGCTGTGTTAATGGTGCGAACCGTGGCGGCGGCGGACGACTCATTGGCCGCAATGCGCGCGCGCAGCAGGTTCGGGATAGCGATAGCGGCGATGATCAGGATGATCGCCACCACAATCAGCAATTCGATCAGTGAGAAGCCCTTTTGTTTCCGCATTTGGATTTTCCTCGTCTCCGTTTTATTATCTTGGTTAGATGACTAACGCTCGTAACTATGGCACTTCAATGGCCACCGGCCCAAGTGACGGAAGTCACGTCTTCCTCGGGGTATCCTCAATGTTTTCAATGAGTCTGCGGGAGAGTCACCTCGGAGTCACCCCTTACTGCTTCCAGTATGACAACTTTAGAGACCCCGATTGACAAATTTTGACAATCGCCGTCATTGCCATCTTCGCGTCAAACCGCCTGCCAGTTGCCGCAACTCCCGTTCTGGGAACACTGGTATCTGCTCTTCTTGCAGGAGCAGAAACTTCAACCGCAAGTGTAGGGCGGACACTCTTGTCCGCCGCCGTTGACTTGGATTCAGTCTATTGGGATTGACCCTCGGCTTACCTGCCGATCCCAGCTTTTGGCGGACAAGAGTGTCCGCCCCACACAACTACGGATGCTCGCCCGGTTCCGGAACCAGTCCCGGCGGCGGCGCCGGAATTGTAATGTCCACCTTATTCACCGCGCCCAGAGACGACAGCGGCTTGTCGAATTCGCCGACGTTGCCCACCACCAGCACCGCCATCTGCTCGCGGTGGATGTACTTCGCCGCGACCCGCGCCACATCTTCTTTCGTAACCTTCTCGATCCCTCGCTGAAAGTTCTCCAGAAAATCCAGCGGATAACCGTAAAACTCGTAGGCCATCTTCTCCTGTAGCACCTTTCCCGGAGAATCGAAACGGAAGATAAACGAATTCAGAATCGAGTCTTTGGCGCGCTTGATTTCCTCGTCGTCGATGGGACGCCGGGCGAGGCCGGCAATCTCCTCATCGAGCGCCTGAATGGATTCGATCGTGGTCTTGCTCTTGGTGAGCACTATCAGCCGCAACATGCCGGGATGATCCCAGCCCGCGGCGACTCCACCGCCGACCGCATAGGCAAGTCCTTTCGTGGTGCGAATGTCGCCAAACAGGCGCGATGAAAATCCTCCGCCGAAAGCCTCGTTGAATACCGAGACCGCGAAATAATCTGGATTCTTGCGCGTGATGCCCACCGCAACCATTTGAATATTGCTCTGATTCACGTCGGTTTTGTCGACCTGGTAATATCCCGGCTTCGCGGGCTCCGGCTTAATCTCCGCATCCTTCGCCGCTTCGCTTCTTGGCCAAGACGCGAACGCCCCTCGCAGACGAGCCTCCATCTTTGCCGAGTCGAAATCGCCAGCCACGCCGAGGATGATGTTGTTCGGGTGCACGTACTTGCCGTGCCACTCGACCAGATCCTGCCGCGTGATCGCCGCCACGGTTCGATATTCAGCGACCCGCGCATACGGATTGTTGGCCCCGTACACCAGCTTCGCCGCTTCCCGTCCCGCGATCTGTCCCGGATCGTCATTGCGCCGCGAGATGCCGTCGTACATCCCCTTCTGCGCAATTTCAATTTTGTCGGCGCGGAACTCCGGATTCTTCAGCAGGTCCTCGAACACGCGAAACACGTCGTCAAAATCTTCTTTCAGACACGACCAGCTCACCGTGGTCGAATCGACGCCTCCCCCGGTTTCAACCTTAGCGGCGCGCTGCTCCAGATAGTCGTCCAGTTGATCGCCGGTCTGGGACTTGGTGCCGCCGGTGCGCCACACTTCACCATAAATATCGGTCAGCCCTGTCTTGTTCGCCGGAACCGACCGTTCGCCGCCGCGAATGCGCGCCGTGCCGTCAATGGTCGGCAACTCATGGTCTTCCTGCAGAAAAACCACCATGCCATTCGGCAACTCGATGCGCTTCGGCTGCGCCGGATTGAATGTGGGAAGCGTAGGGATTTTGATGCTTTCCCAAGTCGTCGGTGCCGGGGGAACCGCAGCCGAAACGGGTTTCTTGGCAGTGCAGCCGATGCTCAGCAGGGAGAGTGTCAGCACAAAACCAAGAGAGGCAATAGTGTGTGCGCGCTTCACTGGCCACCTCCTTGCGGGGGCGTAACAGTAGTCGGTTGTTCGCCGGGCGGTCCAGGCGGCGGAGGGGCAAACTCGATAATCCCCACCGTCCGGTTATCGGCTGTAAACGTCTGGTTCGCGACTCGCCGAATGTCGGCCTTCGTAACTTTGTCGATCCGGTCGACCGAGCGGAACAACTCCCGCCAATCGTCATAGCGCGCCTGATACAGCCCGAGCTCGGACGCCAGTCCCTCATTCGATCCCAGCGAGCGGATCAGGTTTGCCTTCGCTCGCGTCTTGATCATCTTCAGTTCTTCATCCGAGATGTCTTCTTTCTTCAGCCGGTCAATCTCGGCGTGAATCGCGTCGGCCATCTCCTGCGGTTTGTGGCCCGGAATCGGGAACGCATAAAACGCGAACAGATGCGGATACTTATTTCCCGGCAGCCCGGTAAATCCCGCCGAGTCCGACGCGATCTGCTTGTCGCGCACCAGCGCCCGATAGAGTCGTGATGTCCGCCCGTTCGACATCAGGTCGGCGATGGCGTCATAGATCTGGTCGTCCGGGCTGCGGTAATCGGGACGGTGATAGCCTTCGAGATAGAGAGGCTGCGACTGTTCGTGCAGCACGACCGTTCGCTCGGAATTCTGCGCCGGTTCGCTGGTCGTCGCCGTGTCGGGCTTGGGACGCGCCGGAATCCGCGAAAAATATTTCTCCACAATCGGCATAGCTTCCGAAGTCTTCACATCGCCAACGACGGTAACCACCATGTTCGAAGGCACGTAATACTTATCGAAAAAATTCTGCGCGTCGGCCGCCGAAAAAGAATTCAGGTCCGAAATCCAACCGATCGTCGGCCGGTGATAAGGATGGGCAGCAAACGCCTCTTGCGTGAATTGTTCAAGCAGCCGCCCGATCGGATTGCTGTCGACCCGCATGCGCCGCTCTTCGATCACCACGTTGCGCTCTTTGTAAAACTGCCGCATCACGGGATGCAGAAAGCGCTCCGATTCGAGATAGGCCCACAATTCCAGGCGATTGATGGGGAACGAGTAGTGGTAGCCGGTCTCATCGTAATCGGTGAAGGCATTCACGCCCTCGCCGCCTTCGCCTTCCACAATCTTGCCGAACTCGTTGTTGTAGGCGGCAGAGAACTTGTCGGTCGCCGCAATCGCGTCCTTCCAACTTTGCTCAAGCTGCTTGAGCTTCGCTTCGTCGCGGTCCACCGGCTTGTCGCGTTCGGCGATGAAAGCGGCATACGCCTCTTCAACTTTCACCAGCGCAACTTTTTCGCCGGCATAGTCGCGCGTGCCGATCGTGTCCGTTCCCTTGAAGGCCATGTGCTCGAACATGTGCGCCAGGCCGGTCTTGCCCATCGGGTCCTGCACCGAGCCCGCATCCACGTGCGTGAAGAACGAAAAAACCGGCGCCTCGGGCCGCTCGCAGATGACGATGGTGAGTCCATTGGCGAGCTTCTTCACCGTGGTCCGCTTCTCGAACGAAGCCACATCCTGTCCAAGCGCGAGCGCGCTGAGCACGAAACAGACGGCAATGGTTTGTAGAAGGGTTGTGCGGAATTTCATCCTGCCTCCACGACGGAACACCAAAAATTCGACGTTACGTGGAGGCAGGGAAGATTGTCAAACGAGTCGGCACAATCGCGATGGAAGAAAGTAGTATGGATTGGTGATTTTGGGTGGAGCAGCGCTTCAGCGCTGCAGTAATTGCGTTGCTTTGGACGCGGCTTTAGCCGCCGAGGTAAAGGTCCTTGGCCAGAAACGACTTTTTCCGCAGCCAGCTAGGGATGGATTGCTTTAGCAGCCTTGGCGGAAGTTAGGTTTGTATCAGGGTACGCCTTCAGGCATACCGTAAGTGCGGTGTTATGAGAGCGCCTTCAGGCGCGCTGGTTGTGGGCGCCGGAGTTTTTCCGCAGCCTGTTCAGCCGTGCCGTTCAGCACCAGAAGGAGAATCCGTGAACGTCTTTCACATCGTAGGAGCTCGGCCAAATTTCATGAAAGTCGCGCCCGTGATGAACGCGCTCAAAACGCGCCAGCACATCGTCCAGACGCTGGTTCACACTGGCCAGCACTACGATGCCAACATGTCGGACGTGTTCCTGGAGCAGCTCGGCATCCCGGCTCCGGATGTGAACTTGGCGGTGGGCTCGGGCAGCCATGCGCGGCAGACGGCCGAAATCATGACTCGTTTCGAGCCCGTATTGCTGGACCGCAAGCCCGACCTGGTGCTGGTCTATGGCGACGTCAATTCAACGGTTGCCGCCGCTCTGGTTTCGGCCAAGCTTGGAGTACGTGTCGGCCACGTCGAAGCCGGACTGCGCTCCTTCGACCACACCATGCCTGAGGAAATCAACCGGCTGCTGACCGATCAACTCTCCGACCTGCTGTTTACGCCTTCCGAGGACGCGGACGCGAATCTTCGGAACGAGGGAATCCCCGCCGAGAAGATTTTCCGCGTCGGCAACGTGATGATCGATTCCCTGGTGAAGCTCTTGCCCGCCGCCCAGAGCCAGAGCCACAACGGCCTTCGTCATCCTCCACCCCAGCGCTATGCGTTGGTCACCTTGCATCGTCCGGCCAATGTCGACGACGCCGCAATTCTGAAGCGCATCCTCCAGTCGTTGCTGGAGGTCAGCGAGGATCTTGCCGTCGTATTTCCCGCGCACCCGCGCACCCGAAAACGCATCGCCGATTTCGGACTGCAGGCCGGCCGCTTGCAGATCCTCGACCCCCTCCCCTATCTCGAGTTTCTTGCCCTGCAGTCCCGCGCCACCGTAGTCATCACCGACTCCGGCGGCATCCAGGAAGAGACGACTTATCTGCGCGTTCCCTGCCTCACGCTGCGCGAGAACACCGAGCGCCCGGTCACGGTTTCCCTGGGGACGAACGTTCTGGTCGGACGCGATCCCGGCAAACTGCGCTCCGAACTCTCCCGGGTCCTCGCCGGCCAGTCCAAGAAGGGAACTGTCCCTCCGCTTTGGGACGGTCACGCCGGCGAACGAATCGCCGCCGTAATCGCAGGCCGAGGGTAGAGACGCGGCTTGCCGCGTCTCCCCTTGCCCCGCGAAAATGTTCCGAAAAATGTCCGGCGAAAAGGAACTCGACGGCAATTGCAATGTGCAGAACGCAGAAAAGTGTGCAGAACATTGCATATCCGCCACATCCTGCTCATCGCCGCCCCGTGGCAGCGAACCGCTGTCCTCGCTAACCCATTCGCCCGCTTGCCATTCTCGCGAGTGCTTTCCCGCCGGGGCGGGTTTAACATAGATTAAAGAGCCAGCGCTCGATGGCAGGGTGCGTGCATCTAATCTGGAAGATCAGGCAGCTGAAGTTCCGGAGCAGGGAGTAAAAGCAGATGAGATTTTCTTTGGCGGTTGCGGTCGCACTGGTGGGCATGAGCCTGAGCGGCGGGGCGCAGCAAAACAACACATTCAAGGTCAAGCCCGCGCCCACTAAGGCCCCAAGAAGCGCTCCCATAGGCAAGACGACAGCGAGTCCAACGGCGTCCACCCCCGCCTCCAAGGAATTGCAAAACGTGGAGCGTCAGAGCGCCAAGCCGCTCGCAAGCGCTCGATCTGCCGGACCCAGGACGGGAAAGGGCCCTGCCCCGAAGACGGCAAGAAACAAACCCAATCCGCCAATCAATTTCGGCGGGACTGGCGGCGGCAAGGGCGCGCGATCGACCAATCGAGGTTCGGACCCCTACAAAGGGCGGCTCAAGCAGAAAGGCAGCCGGTAAGAACTCATCGAAGAGACTCACGCCGGCTTCATCGCAAAACGCGCTACAGGGATGATCGGTCCGGGGGCGTGACTGCCTCCGCAACGGCGCTCGCCCGGGGCTCTTTCAAGGAGTACTTCAACAGGCAATACAAGGCGCGTACGCCATCTTTCCATCCGATCTTCTTGCCCTCCGCGTAGGTACGCCCGGAGTAACTGATCCCCACCTCATAGATGCGCAGGTTTCGCCGCGCAACTTTCACCGTGATCTCGGGCTCGAACCCGAAACGATTCTCCTCGATCGGAATCGCCTGAATCACTTCGCGCCGGAAAACCTTGTAGCAGGTTTCCATATCGGAAAGATTGATGTTGGTGAGGCAATTGGAAAGCAGGGTGAGAAACCGGTTGCCGACCGAATGCCAGAAGTACAACACGCGATGCGCCCCGCCGCCCAGAAAGCGTGAGCCATAGACCACGTCGGCCTTACCCTGAATCAAGGGCTCGATCATCAGCGGATACTCGGCCGGATCGTATTCCAGATCGGCATCCTGAATAATGACGAAGTCGCCCGTGGCTTCCTGAATGCCGCGCCGGAGCGCCGCTCCTTTGCCCATGTTGTGCGGCTGAAGCACGACGCGGATCTGCGGATATTCCGATTGCAACTCCGCCAGAATCTCGCAAGAGCCATCCCGCGAGCCGTCGTCCACCGTGATCAGCTCGATCTCCAGCGGAACCGAGAGAACCTTCCGGACCACCTCCCGAAGCGTGGCGCGTTCGTTATACACCGGCATCACGACGGAAAGTTTCATGGCGCTCCGGTTGACGGCGAGACTCCTCCTGAATCCATCACGATTGTAAACCGCGCGTTTTGGTAAACGCGTTTCGAAGTCAAAAATAATCTCGGACAAATGTCACAGACAAGCTCAGCCGTTTTCAGCATACTGTCTGGGCCGGCGCCGCCGCAGTTCGGTGCGGGTCGCCGGAAATTCCCAGGAGGTCAAGATGCGCTCCTACTTCTTTTGCGTGTCCGTACTGTTTTTCTGCGTCAGCGCCTTTTCCCAGTCAACCCCCAAAATCTCCAAGGAGGGCCAGCAGTGCCTGGAGTGTCACAGCAGCAGCACCCCCGGCGCCGTCGAGCAGTGGCGCGAAAGCGCCCACGCCAAGGCGAACGTGGATTGTTATTCCTGCCACAAGGCCAACCCGGGTGACCCCGCCACCTTCGACCACTACGGCCTGAAGATCGCCGTGATCGTGACTCCTTATTACTGTGCCCGCTGCCATAAGGCCGAGGCCGACCAGTTCGAAAAGAGCCGGCACGCCGACGCCGCCCACTTCATCGGCTCTCTCGACAACATGTTGGGCGAGATCGTGGAAGGTGGCCCGGCCGCCATGAATGGTTGCCGCCAGTGCCACGGCAGTGAAGTGAAATATCTAGGCGGCGGCAAGTTCGACTTCTCTACCTGGCCCAACAGCGGCATCGGACGCATCAATCCCGACGGCAGCAAGGGAAGCTGCGCCGCCTGTCACGGGCGGCATTCTTTCAGCTCCGCCCTGGCCCGCCAGCCCGAAAACTGCGGCAAGTGTCATTTGGGCCCCGATCATCCCCAGGCTGAGATCTATGCCGAGTCCAAGCACGGCATCCAGTTCCGCGACAATATCGCCAAAATGAACCTCGATTCCAAGTCCTGGGTCGTCGGCAAGGACTACTCCGCCGCCCCCACCTGCGCCACCTGCCACATGAGCGCCACCTCCACTCAGAAAGTCACTCACGACGCCGGCGATCGCATCAGCTACACCCTGCGTCCGGTGGTGAGTTTTAAACTGGAAAATTGGGAGAAACGGCGCGCCGCCATGCAGGATGTGTGCTCCAACTGTCACGCCACGGGATGGATCGAGAACTTCTACAAGCAGTACGATAGTACGGTCGATCTTTATAACGAGAAGTTCGCCAAGCCGGCCAAGGCCATCATGGACAAGCTCTACGCCAGCGGCAAGCTCACCAAAACTCCCTTCGACGAAAAAATCGAGTGGACCTACTACGAACTGTGGCACCACCAGGGCCGGCGGGCTCGCATGGGGACCGCCATGATGGGCCCCGACTACACACAGTGGCACGGTTTTTACGAGGTGTCGAAGACCTTCTACACCGAGTTCATCCCCGAAGCGGAAAAACTCATGCCGGGCGTGACCGCCGACGTGATGAAGAGCGACGACCACAAATGGACCCAGGGCCTCACGCCCGAACAGATGAAGCAGCAGATCGAGTTCTACAAGAAACGCTATAACCAGTAAGCGTGGCGCGCGGTCGTGAGGGTAATTGCCCGATTACGACGACGATCGGTCAACAGCAAGCGACTAGCAAGACTTCTTGGTGCTCCTGTAGCTTCGCGTACTCCGCCTTGGCTTCCTTCAGGACGGGGATGTGGGGGTCGGCTCCTTTTCAGAGAAAGAAGCCCTTTCCACAAGCAGAGAGGGCGACGAGCCTATTGCGGGAAGTTCATGCGGCGCAGCAAATCCTGGAAGCGCGGGTCGTCCCGCAGGTTGTCCCAATCCCAGGCCACGTTGAGATGGGTCAAAGGAGTTTCACCCTGCTCGTAGGCTTTCTCGAGCCATTTCATGACTTGATCTTTGTCTCCAGCATGGGCATACAATCGCGCGATGCGCACCCCCGGAACGTGGGTGTGCGTGGACCGCGCTGCCAGCGTCTCCGCCGCAAGATGCATCGCTTGGGTGTATCCGCCAGCCGCATAGCCACGGGTCAGGGCACTTTCGACTTCGTGGTCACTCAGCGCCGCGAAGAACCTTATGGCTTCCGCCAAAGCTTCCTTGTGCTTTCCCGTTTTGTACAGGGCGCCCCAAAGGCCCATGTGCGCCGACGAAAAGTCTGGTTCCGTTGCCAGAACTTTGTGCAACTGCGAGATGGCCTCGCCATACCGGTGCACGTACACCAGGTGCCAACCATAGAAGCACGGGAAAAAGGGGTTGAAGGGGTCCAACTCCAGGGCCCGCTGAATTTCGGTGTTCCACTCCTGCGTTCGTCTCATCGAGATCAGAAAATCCGCGTACATGAAGTGGCCATCGGCGCTGTTGGGGTTGAGTTCAATGCCCCGCCGAAACTCGCGCTCGGAGGCGGACCAATCGTGGTCATATTCTCCTGCGATATTGGCGAGGGCGATGTGCGCTTCCGAAAGTGTGTCGTCGAGCGCCAAGGCTTCTGCAATGGCGGCTTTCGCCTTGGGTATCGTCTCGCGGGGCTGCATGAACCCGGCGTCTGCGCGTTCTAACCAGACGTTGGCGACGCCCACATACGCGCGCGCGTAGTTGGGCTCCTTCTGCAGCGCCGCTTCAAAGTATCCGAGAGCCGCGTCGAGGTGCTCGCGCGAGAGATGGTACCAGTGCGACTGACCCTTCAAATAAGCTTCGTAGGCATCGGGGTTGACCGGACTGGCACGGCCCAGAGTCCTTGTTTCCTCGGGTGAAACGGCAACTTTTATCTCGCGGGCAATGGCCTGCGCCACTTCGGCCTGCAAGGACATCACATCGCGAGTGTCGCGTTCGTAACTTTCGGCCCAAAGATGAGTGTCGGTTACAGCGCGGATGAGCTGCGCCGTGACTCGGACTCGCCCACCGGAGCGCTGCACCGAGCCCTCCAGAATGCCGTCCACTCTTAACGCTTGCGCGATCTCGGGCAGCGACTTCTTGGCGCCCTTGAACTGCATCACCGAGGTTCGCGAGATCACCTTCAGGGCCCGGATCTTGGAGAGATCGGTAATCAGTGCTTCGGTCATGCCGTCGGCAAAGTATTCTTGTTCAGGATCGCCAGAAAGGTTCGCCAAGGGCAATACCGCCAGGGAATGGATGGGAGCATCGGCCGTTCCGCTGAACAGCTTGTCTCGTATGCCGCCGGAATTGAGCCCCAGAACTACCATGAGCAACACCGCCACCGAGCACGCCGCCACAACCAGGATTGTCTTGCCCGCACCCGGCCTTAGCCGGAAGATCGGGCGCGTGACCGTGCTCGGTGTAAGCAGCCGTCGCAAATCAATCGCCAGCTCCTTCGCGGACTGGTAGCGGTTCTCCGGTTCCTTCTCCAAACACTTCCCGATGATCCGCTCCAGTTCTGGAGACAACGTGGGATTGAGAGCGGCAGGTGGCAGTGGCGGCCTGCGCAGAATCGCGCCGATCAGTTGTGAGCGTTCCACATCCGCGAACGGGCGTTGCCCGGTGGCCATCTCGTACAGCACGGAGCCGGCCGCGTGAATGTCGGTGCGAGCGTCGACGTTTTCGCCCAGCAACTGCTCCGGCGCCATGTAGGGCAGCGTCCCCGCCATGGTTTGCGTCTCGCTGAAGCTCTCCGTCGCGGCACTGTCCGTGACGGGATGCCACAGCTTGGCCAGCCCGAAGTCCAGAATTTTCAGCCATCCGTCATTCGTAACCCGTAAGTTGCCGGGCTTCAGGTCACGATGAACGACTTTTTGTTCATGGGCCGCAGACAACCCTTCGGCGAGTTGCACGCCCAGACGAAGCACTTCCTTCTCCGGCAGCGGTCCGGCAGCCACCTTCTCGCTGAGTGTGATTCCGGGGATGTACTCCATCACCAAGAAGTCCACGCCTTGCTGCGTGTCGAAGTCGTGGATGGTGGCGACGTTGGGATGATTCAGTTGCGAGAGAATCAGAGCTTCTTTGCGGAAATGCTTGCGGGCGGATTCGTCGATGAGCGTGCCAGGAGGAAGCACCTTGATGGCAACATCCCGATCCAGGTGTTGATCGCGGGCGCGATAAACTTCTCCCATCCCACCAGCGCCGATCTTCTCGACGATGCGGTAATGGCCTAGTTCAACCCCGACGCGTGAATCTTGGCCTAACCCTCGGCTGCCCATAGGGAAGAAGCTCCCTCCCCCTCCCCTTAACCAGTCATTCTAGGCCGTTGGCGCAACGGAATCGACAAGAAATCGGACCCAGCCTTTCTGCGGCACGCGTTGCCGATTGCTGCGTCACTGCACTCAACGACGCCCAGAGCTATACTCGCTTGTCGCGCGGGAACTGGATCACCCATCCTGCCGGCATGAAACGTCGGAACGATGGACGAATGAGGACTTTCCGCAATCTCAAGTTCCTCGCGGTCGCGCTGGCCGTTGTGGTTGGTCTCGGCACGGCGGGCTTCCACTACATCGAGGGCTGGACGTGGTTCGATGGCTTCTACATGGTCATCACCACGCTGACCACCATCGGAGATCAAACGCATCCGCTGTCGCACGCCGGGCGCGTGTTCAACGTCATCATCATCATCATCGGAGTCGGGTTGGTGTTTCTGGCCATCGGCTCCCTCACCCAGGCTTTGCTAGAATTCGAGCTGCAGAACTTTTTTGGAAGGCGCCGCATGGAGCGCGACATAGGCCGTCTCACCGGTCACTACATCATCTGCGGCGCGGGACGCGTCGGCCGCAGCACCGCCCGCGAACTGGCGCGCCGTCCCGCTCAGTTCGTGATCGTCGAACAGAACGAAGCCAAGGCGCAGAAATACTCGAGCGAGGATTGGCTCATGCTCGTCGGGGATGCCACCCAGGAACAGACTCTGCGCGACGCGCAGATCGAGCGCGCGGGCGGCCTGGTCGCCGCCACCACCACCGACGCCACCAATCTTTATATCGTGCTGACCGCCCGCAGTCTGAATCCCAACCTCCGCATCATCGCCCGCGCCAGCGAAGCGATGGCGGCCAAGCACCTGCAGAGCGCGGGCGCCGATTCGGTCGTCTCTCCCTATGTTTTTGCCGGACAGCGTATTGCCCATTCCTTCCTGCGTCCGCACGTGGTCAGTTTTCTGGATGCCGCCACTACGCATCTCGGCATGGACTTGGAGATTGGCGAAGTAGCCATCACCCCGCGCAGTCCGTTTGCCGGCAAGACCATCGAGAACTCGCGCATCCGCCAGGACCGCGGGGTCATCATTCTCGCCATCAAGCGCGAGGCGGGCATGCGCTTCAACCCCGCGCCTGACGATCGCATCGAAGCCGGCGATTTTCTGATCGCCATGGGCGAGCCCCAACAACTTCGCGAACTGGAACTGACGGCCGGGACCGAACCATCCGGGGCGCGAACATCTGGATCGCCAACCTCCGGGTCGCAAGTATGAAAATCGTGAGCGCGGCGGAAATGCGCGAGATCGATCGCGCCACCTCGGAGCGCTTCGGAGTGCCTTCCATCACCTTGATGGAGAACGCCGGCTCGGCCGTCGCCCGTTTCGTTCTCTCCGATTACCCGCATGCCGAGCGCGTCGGCATTCTCTGCGGCAAAGGCAACAACGGCGGCGATGGATTCGTCGTGGCCCGTAAGCTCGTCGAAGCGGGCCGCGCCGTGCGCGTTCTGCTGTTGTCGGATCCCGAAGAACTTCGGGGAGACGCCGCCGTCATGTTTCAGAACATGGTGAAATCCCTCCATCCAGTGAATGTCGCGCCCCTCGTCGTGCGCGAGGCGAGTGGGCTCGATTCGTCCGATGCGGCGGAGGTTTTTGCCGCCGACGTGATTGTGGATGCAATCCTCGGCACAGGTTTTCGTCCGCCGGTCAGCCCGCTCTACGCCGCCGCAATCGCCAGGATGAAGATGAATGCGTCTGCCGCTCCGATTGTCGCCGTCGACATTCCTTCGGGCGCCGATGCCGATGCCATGCAACCGCAGAGCGCGCCCGGCTCTGGTGATGTCATAAGCAACAAAGCCCGTGCCGATGCCGTCGTGACCTTCACCGCGCCGCGTCCGGCGCACGTTTTCGCCACGCTAACGAGCGGGCCCACAGTGATCGCGCCCATCGGTTCGCCGCCCGAAGCCATCGCCTCCCAGCTTGGACTTCACCTGAGTACCCCGGTCGACTTCGCTCCCCTGCTCGCCCCCCGAGCGCGTGCCGCCAACAAGGGCAGCTACGGACACGTGCTGGTAATCGGCGGATCGCTCGGCAAAGCGGGCGCGGCGGCGATGGCGGGATTCGCGGCGCTCCGTGCGGGCGCGGGTCTGTCGACCGTGGCAACGCCAAAATCCGTGCTCGCCATCGTAGCCGCTTTTCATCCTGAACTCATGACCGAGCCGCTGGCGGAAACCAAACATGGCACGATCTCATTGCAAGCGGTCGGACTAGGCCTCGATGCGCTGCTGGAACATAAGACCGTCGCCATTGGCCCAGGTATCTCGCGTAACTCCGAAACCGCCGAATTCGTGCGCACCGTCGTCACCCGCGGCGACAAATCGATCGTGATAGATGCGGACGGGCTCAATGCCTTCGAAGGAGCCGCTGACAAGTTGACCGGCCGTGGACGCACCGTAGTCATCACTCCGCACCCCGGAGAAATGTCGCGCTTGACCGGCATGAGCATTGCCGAAATTCAAGCGAATCGCCTGGACGTTGCGCGAAATTTCGCGCGTGAGCATGAGTTGATTGTCGTGCTCAAGGGACATCGCACCTTGATCGCAGCGCCCGACGGCACCGTCTGGGTGAATCCCACCGGCAATCCCGGCATGGCAACCGGGGGCACGGGAGACATCCTAACCGGGATGGTCGCCGGACTGATCGCGCAACATCCGCAGCATGCGCTTGAGGCAACCGCCCTTGCTGTTCTTCTGCATGGACTGGCGGGGGACCTGGCCAGCGAGTCCGTCGGCGAGAATTCTCTAGTGGCGACGGATCTGGTGCACTTCCTGCCCCAGGCGGTCGCAGAGATGCGGAAGCAGAAGTCTGAGGAAATTCGCATTCACGGGTAGGCTTGAGCCGTTGGCGGAGCCCGTGTGGTGATGGGGCTGTGCCCCGCCACCACACAAACACGAGCGATTCGAAAAGATTCGTGAGGCCGAAAGCATTATCGTGGAATGTAGCTATCCAGCAGCGGAAGGAACTGCGACCCAAGCTTCATCATGCGCGCCTGCGCAGCAGCGGGAGACTCGCGGCCGAGCATCGGCGTCATCAGGCGCACGAGCGCGCCATCGCTGCGATTCAGGCGAATCGAATCGGACACGAGATAATACTTGGCCCACCACTCGCTGGTCACGACGCGGCCATGCGCCTGAAACCAGTACAGTACCAGGTCTTGCTGCTCTCCCGATTTTGAACCCACGTAGCGGTTGGCAAGGAACGACGAACCGTCGGGACGCATAATCTGCACCACTTCGCGCGAAGTCGGAACCCATCCCGCGCCCGGCAGGCAGTGGTTCGGCGAATGGATCGTATCGCCCGCCTTCTGGGTTGGAAAATATGCAATGTAAAGATTGATCCCAGGTTGCGGCTCGCTCGCGTTTTCATATTCGCGCACGAGAAACTCGCCCGGCCCAAGGATGTCGAGCGTCTGCTGATCCAACACTTCGTCGCTTCCGGTCCAACCGTCGATCTGCGAGGGTAGGGAATCAAGCGACGCTCGCGGGGGATCGATCTCGCTGCGCGAATGGGCCTGGAGCACCAGCGCGGTGGCCAACATAAGCGTAGCCGCAATCCCGAAGCGAAGCGATCCGGTGTTCATGCGGATTTCACCTCCGGGCTGCGGTTCTCCGGACTGCCCCAGAGGAGCGTGATCGCGCGGTGCACGGCGAACAGCATGATTAGCGCCACCACGAAGATCAGCCACCCCGAAAAGGCGTGGAAAAATCCCACCGCTTTATCCGGATCCCAGTACTGCACCAGCAGTCCGGTGCCAAAAATACGAAAGCTGTTGGCCGCCACTGCAATGGGCACCGCCGCCAGCGCCAGAACCACCCGCACCCATGTCCGAGTCTCCGCCAGATACCCGTAGATGATGGCCAGTGTCACCAGAGTCAGCAGCGACCGGATTCCGCTGCAGGCTTCGGCGACGTCCAGCGGCATGGAAGCCAGCACGATCACATTCCCCTGCCGCAACACCGGAACTCCGACGAGTTCCAGCAGCCCAGTGGCCAACCTGGCGGCCTGCAACTGCAAGGGAAAGGTGATTTGCTGCAGGATCAGGCTCGGGATGGGGATCATCAGAATCAGAAGAGCCCAGGGGAACAGGACCGCGCGAAACAGAGTCCATCCCTGAAACAAAACGATCAGCCCCGCTAGCAGGATCAGCAGCGACACCCGCGAGAAAAACAATTCCGCGCCCAGGACTCCCAGAACCAGCATCAACAGGCTTAACACCACCAGCGGGAGACCAGTCCAGGATGGGGCCGGCACGATGGGTTCGAGCTTCTTGCGGTCCTGCCAGAGAACGAACAAAGCAAAGAGGGGGACAAAGATCCCGTGCTCGAAGTTCGGATCGCGGTTGGGCCCGACCCACTGCAGGAAAAGGCGGGCGAGAATCGAGGCGTAAAGCCAGCCGAGCAGCAGCAAAAACGCCACCGCCTGCCAACGCGGCAAACTGGACGACAAGCGACCCTCCCTCGTCGAAACGAGCGGAGCTACCTCGGCTGAGTTACCCATAATGGCGCGCGCGCTTGCATCTGAGAATATGCGAAAACTGGGTCGCCGTGCAAAGTAAAACCTTGAAATCTTGAAGCCTTGAAGACCTCGCCTGTTCTCACCTGCGCCGCCCGCGAGGTTGGTCTTTATCCCCAAGACAGGTGGCAAGTAATGCCCCATTGGTTACTGGGGATGTGGGCAATTAATTTCCCATTTGTCCGCAACGTGGTAACGTATGGTTCGCGTCACGATCCGGGGTTATAATCGCAAGTTATTGAAACATAAACTCCATATTGGCAGGAAACCACCTTACACCGGATTGGCAGCGGGTGTGCTCTAGACTGTCTGAGCATCTGCCCGAGACGTCTCCCCACTGTCTTGGCTTTGGAACCATAAAGAAGAGCATGGACCTCAACAGAAGCGAAATCCAGGCAACCACCGGAACACCCCAGAACGGCGGAAGTCGTGTCTGGCTGGAGAGCGTCAGCGCCGGCATGCGCACCGTTGAAGCGGTGATCCGCGAGCTGTCGCAGAATGACGTTCCCGTGCTGGTGGTAGCGGAGCACGGTTCCGGCAAAGCGGCAGCGGCAGAGCGCATCCATGTTCTTTCCGGCCGGGCTGCGGAGCCTTTTCGGTCCTATCAGGGTTCTGAAGCCACCGATCAAGTTCTGGCAGCGGGCAGCGGTGAAGGTGGAACCGTCTATCTTCAGGAAGTGGGAGAACTCACGGCGGCCGCCCAGAAAGAACTGGTTCGCCAGATCGGGCTGAGTGGCAAGGGCAATAGCAGCAGCAAAGACCATGACAATAACGAAGCCCAGCGGCGCGTGCCTCGCTTCATCTGCGGAACCTCCTGCGAGTTGGAACCCGAGGTCAAGGCCGGCAAGTTCCGCGAGGACCTCTATTACAGAATCAGCGGAGTTTGTTTGCGGCTGCCCCCTTTGCGCCAGCGGAAAGAGGATATTCCCGTTTTGCGCGACTGGTTTCTCTCCGCCGCCGCCCGTGATTTTTGCCGGGCCGTGCCGGCGCTTAGCCGCGAGACGCAAAGCTTCTTTCTGGAATACCACTGGCCGGGAAACATCCGCGAACTGAAGGATGCGGCTCGAGCCATTGTCGCGCTCGGCGATGAAACGCTCGCCATGGGAGGATTGCGCTCCCTTTTGCGGCGCGCCGATCGCGGCCAGGGCGAGAAAATTTCTTTGAAAGATGCGGCGCGTGCCGCGTCCCGCGAAGCCGAGAGGGAACTGATCCTTCACGTCTTGACTCGAACCCGCTGGAATCGGCGCCGGGCCGCGCAGGAGTTGCAGATCAGCTACAAGGCGCTTCTCTACAAGCTGAAACAGATCGGGTGCGAAGAGTACGGAGCATGATGGCTGCGAAAGAAAGGCTGTAAAGTTTCAAGGTTTCAAACCGTGAAACCTGAGAGGAACAGGAAGATATGAAATCGACATGGAAAGTGGTAGCCGCGGCACTCGTTTTGATCGGCAGCATTGCGTTGGCGCAGGATGCGCCGGCCCCGCCCGCCGCCAGTCCCGCTTCCGGCAAAACCACTTCTGACACAACCGCTTCTGACAAAACCACGCCCACGCCCGCGCCTTCCACCAGTCCAGCCGGACCCACGTATGTCATCGGCCCCGAGGACGTTCTTCACATCGCGGTGTGGAGAGAAGCCGACCTTACCGCCACTCTGCCCGTGCGTCCCGATGGCAAAATCTCTCTTCCCTTGCTCGACGACGTGCAGGCCGCCGGCCTGACGCCCAAGCAGTTGGCCGAATCGGTGACCGAGAAGCTCAAGAAATTCATCGCCGACCCGCACGTCACCGTGGTCGTGACCGCGATCAACAGCAAGCGGATTTTCCTGGTCGGCGAGGTGTTGCATCCCGGGGCTGCGTCCATGTTGCCCAACATGACCGTTCTCCAGGCCTTGTCCAGCGCCGGATTAAGTCAGTTTGCCAACACCAAGCGCATTTACGTCCTGCGCACCGAGAACGGTAAACAGCGGAAACTGCCGGTGAATTATCGCCAGTTGGTCAAAGGGGAGCAGATCGAACAGAATTATCTGCTGCAGCCCGGGGACACGATTGTTGTCCCGTAAACGATGGGTGGTTCGGTAAGGGAATCTACGGATGAAAAGCATGGCAAGAACGCGAACAATCCGGTTGGCGCTGCTGGTTTTCGGCATGAGCGTCTGCGTGGTCGCCCAAGATAGTTCTCAATCTCAGCCCACGACCCCTCCGGCGCCGGCCTTCGGCCAGAACGCGCCGGTGCTGAGCCCGGAGAATCCTCCGGTCTCCGGTCTGGACGAACCCACGCTCGAACTGCGCACCGCCAGCCGCAGCTTCATCTCGCCCGCTTTGCAGGTGAGTGAATCGGCGGACACCAACGGGGCCAACCAACTCGGCAATTCCAACGTGCAGTCTGTCAGCCACGTTCTCGGAGCTTTCGACCTCCAGCAATTCTGGCCCAAGAGCGATCTCTTTCTCGAGTATCTCGGGGGTGGAGCATTCTACTCCAGTCCTTATGAAGTGAGACAGATGCACGCGGCTGGCCTCGAGGCCGTTACGCGCTGGCGGACTGGCCAGGTCACGCTGCGCGACTCTTTCAGCTACCTGCCCGACGGTTCCTTCCTAAGCGGCTATGGTGGCAACCCAGGGTTGGGTATCGCCAACGCCGGTATGGGCGGCAGTCTGCCCGGCTTCGGCCACGGCGCGTTGGGTTCGGTCGGAAATATTCCCCGGCTCGCCAACACGGCGATTGTCGATGTGGTCCAGGCTCTCAATCCGGTCTCCGCCATCACCGTGGCGGGTGGCTTCACCAACTCTCATTTCTACGACCCCACTAATACGTTCCTCAACGGCGACCAGTACACGGTTCAGGGCGGATACAGCCATCTGTTTTCCCGTCACGATCAGATCGGCGCAATCTACGGCTTTCAGCTCTTTCAATTTCCGCAAGTTGCTGGCGGCGAGGTTTATGACCACATCTTTAATGTGCGTTGGAGCCATACCATCACCGGCAGGTTGAGCTTTATTGCCGGAGTCGGTCCGCAGTATACCGACCTGGAACAGGTGGGCGAGTTCAAACATTGGTCGGTGAGCGGGCACGCTCAACTGCGCTACAAGTTTGCCCATTCGTATCTAATTGCCGGCTACCAAAGATTCATTTCGCCAGGATCGGGCTTCTTCGCCGGTGCCGAAACCCAAGCGGCGCGGCTCGCCTATACCCGCCCCCTGGGACGCACTTGGACTCTATATGCCGATGTAGGTTACTCCCATAACAAGAAACTCCAGGACATACCGTGCTCTTCTGCGCCACCCGTTGGGGCCTGCGGCGCGGGCAGTTACGACGAAGGCTCTGCCGGAGCCGTCCTCCGTAAGCACCTGGGACGTTCCTACGACTTTTTTAGCGCTTATCGCTTCAGCGATGTGGCCTTCAATGCCCCGCCTGACCTAGGTGGTGTCCCTGGTATTGGCAGGATTGCTCATCGGCACATCGGCAGCATCGGGGTGGAGTGGCACCCCAGGCCGACTCGTATCGAATAGTTTTTTGGCCGCCTCGGGCGGCCGGATTGGTGAACTGTATGACTGAGAATCGCGAACTGACGATGGACGATTATCTGGCGATGCTGCGGCGGCGCCTGAAAGTCATTTTGATCCCGGCCCTGCTCGCCCCGCTGGCAGGCTTCCTGGTCTCTTATGTCTTCCCGCCGAAATATACCTCGCAGTCCACCGTGCTGGTGGAAAGCCAGAAGGTGCCCGATGCCTTGGTGCAGTCGGTCATCACGGCCGATTTTACCCAGCGCATCCAGACCCTCAGCCAGCAGGTCCTCAGTCCGACCCGCTTACGTCCTGTGATCCAGAGCCTCAACCTCGCCAAGCCTGACGACGAGGCTAAGCTCATCTCCGAGATTCAGCAGAATATGACGGTGGAGCCGGTGATCACCTCGATGAGCGCTGCCGCCGGTGCGGGGCTCGCCGGCGCCAAGAAGAAACCCTCTGCCAGCAACGCACCGGTGCCCGGTTTCAACGTCAACTACACCGACAGTGACGCCGCCCGAGCACAAAAGATCTGCAATGCCATGACCTCGCTGATCGTGGATGAGAACCTGCGCTCGCGCGCCGAGGTCTCCCAGAGCACCACCGACTTTCTCGGCCGCCAGGTCGAAGACGCCAAACGCGCCATTGACGAGCAGGATGCCAAACTCGCCGCCTTCAAGAAACAATACATGGGTCAGCTGCCCACCGACGCCGACAACAACATGCGCATCCTGATGTCGCTGAATTCGCAACTCGATGCCACCACCCAGACCCTGAGCCGCGCCCAACAGGATAAGGCCTACACCGAAAGCATGCTGGCGCAGCAGATCGCCGCCTGGAAGAGTTCGCAGTCCAGTACCAATCCGCAGACTCTCGAACAACAATTGAACCAACTGCAGGCGCAATTGCTCGACCTGCAGGCGCGCTACACCCCCGATCACCCCGACGTAATCAAAACCAAGGCGGACATCGCCCAGGTGCAAGAGAAGCTGAAGGAAGTCAATGCGGCCGCAGCCGCTAATACCGCCGACAGCAGCGAAAAGGCTAACGCTGCCGAACCTCCTGAAATTCGCCAGCTCCGTTTGCAGATTCACCAGTACCAGAGCGTAATCGAGCAAGCCACCCTCGACCAGAAGAAGCTGCAAAGCCAGATTGGCGTCTACCAGAGCCGCACCGCCATGAGCCCCAACGTCGAGGAGCAATACAACGAGCTCACCCGCGACAACGCGAACGCCCAGGCCTTCTACAAAGATCTGCTGGCCAAGAAAAGCTCCGCCGCTCTGGGCACCAGCATGGAGAGCCAGCAGGAGGGCGAGCAGATGCACATTCTAGTGACCGCTAGCCTGCCGGACTCTCCCAGCTTCCCCAACCGCCCGATGTTTGCCGCCGGCGGTCTGGGCGCCGGCCTGGCGCTCGGCTTCGTCATTGCCGTCTTCTTGGAGTTTAGCGACAAGTCGATCCGCACCGAAAAAGATGCCGCCGTCATGGATCTGCCCCTCCTGATTTCCGTGCCCTGGCTCGGGGAGGACGAGGAGGATGCCGGCGCCTCCGGCAATGGCCACGCCCGGCGCCGTTTCTGGGGCCGGGGGGATCCCGGCTCATCCAAAGATAAAGATCACGAGAACGTCAAGGTCTAGCGCACGCTTATGTATAAAGAATTTTTCGGACTTCGCGCCAACCCGTTCAACGTCAATCCGGACCCGCGGTACCTGTTTCTGACGCGGCACACCGAAGAGGCGCTCGCTTGCCTTACCTACGGCATTCAAAGCCGCAAGGGCTTCGTCTTGTTGACCGGGGAGGTGGGGACCGGCAAAACCACTCTCATCAATAAGTTGATGGAATGGCTCCGGCTGCAGCAGGTCGCCACCGCCTTCATCTTCAACTCGCGCATGGACGTGCCCCAGCTCCTCGATTACATGATGGCCGATTTCGGCGTTCCCTGCGATGGCATGTCGAAGAGCCAGCTCTTGCAGCGCCTCTACAACTGGCTGCTCGACCGCTATCGTGCCGGCGAGACCGCCGTCCTGGTCGTCGACGAGGCCCAAAACCTTACCGACGAAGTGCTCGAAGAAATTCGCATGCTCACCAATCTCGAGACCTTCACCGAAAAGCTCCTGCAGATCGTTCTGGTCGGGCAGACGGAACTCGAACAGCGATTGAAGCAGCCCCAGTTGCGCCAGTTGCGTCAGCGCCTGACGCTGCGCGCCAAAACCCATCCTTTCAATCTTGAGGAAACCAAGTCCTATATCGTCCAGCGCCTGCGCATCGCGGGCTCCAACGGCGAGCCGATTTTCGATACCGACTCGACCGTCGCCATTTTTCGTTATTCGCTGGGCATTCCCCGCATCATCAATCTGCTCTGCGAGCACTGTCTGGTCAGTGCCTTCGTCGATCAGAAGAAGATCGTTTCGGTCGAAATCGCCGATTCGGTCGCCCGCGATTTCGATCTGTCCGATGGCAACGCCTCCGCCGCCATGATGGCGCCGGTTCCGTCATCCGAAAAGTTCGATCTGGTCGAAGCCTTGCGCACCCTGGCAACCCTGGCCGACCGGCTGCGCCAATCCGAACCACAAGATCTCCCCAAGGAAAGGAAACTATGAGCCGCATCCATGACGCTTTGAAACGCGCCGAGCAGGAACGAGCAACCTCCACGGGGACGCACGTCGAGCCCACCTTCGACCAGCCCGAATTGCAAAACGAACCCCTGCGCGAGGGCCTTCCTCCCTCGCCGCCCTCGGCGTCCGCCGCGATGTCCACCATGGCCTCCGGGTTCAATTACGAATCCCTTCTCGCCCGCTGCCCCCAGACCGAATGGACTCCGGATGAGCGCACCATGCTCTTCTTCCAGGAAGACGACAGCCGCCTGGGGGCGGAACAGTTCCGCACCTTGCGCTCCCGCCTTTACCAGATCCGCGAGAAGATGCCGCTCAAACGCCTGATGGTGACCAGCGCGCTTCCCAAAGAAGGGAAGTCTTTCGTGGCTGCCAATTTGGCCCAGGTCATGGTGCGCCAGCACGGGCGCCGCGCTCTGTTGATCGACGCCGATCTGCGCAACCCCGGCATGCACCGCCACCTCGGAGCCACCCAGTCGCCCGGATTGGCCGACTACCTTTTGGGCGAATGCGACGAGTTCGCCGCGATGCAACGCGGGCCCATGGAAAACCTCTTCTTCATGCCCGCCGGCCGGTCCGTTCCGAGCGCCCCCGAACTGCTCTCCAACGGCCGGCTGAAGCTGTTGCTGCAGCGCGTCGAGCCCTTGTTTGATTGGATCATTATGGACACATCGCCCGTCATCCCCGTATCGGATGCCACACTGGTCGCCAATTTCTGCGACGGCATCCTCGTGGTCGTGCGCTCCAACTCAACTCCTTCCGATTTGGCTCGGCGCGCCCGCGAAGAATTCCCGGACAAGCTCCTGCTCGGTGTTGTGCTGAACGGGGCTCCAGCCGGAAAACATGCGCATTCGAAGTACTACTATGGCGAGACCGTCGGCAGCCAAGCCTGAGATCTTCAAGAGGAAGTTCTTCAAGAGGAAGATCTTGAAGATAAAGATCTGAAGAGGTAGATGAACCGAGGCCCAGTTGATCCGGCTCTTTAACGTCTATTACCCAATCCGTACGCTGGTGCTGCTGATCGGAGAGGCCCTGATCGTCTGGACCTCGTTCCTGCTCGGGGCCGTCTTCGAATTCCGCCAGGACAGTTACCTGGTGCTCAACTTCGAGGGCGGCTACTACAAGATCTTCGCCGTGACCGCGCTGGTGTTGCTCTGTTCGCACTGGCTGGACCTTTACGATACGGCGCGCTTGAACACCAAAGGCGAACTCTATTTTCGCCTGCTCATGGTTCCCGGCGTCCTCGCCTTCCTTCTGGCGGGCGTCGCCTACGTACGGCCGGATTACCTGCTGGGGAGAAATTCCGCCACCATAGGCCTGCTCATCCTCACCGTCGCGCTGATTGGGTGGCGGCTGGGCTATACCTGGCTCGTCCAGTTGCCGATTTTGGTCGAGCGCGTCTACGTCCTCGGTACCGGCGAGCGTGCCCAGCGCCTGGTCCAGGGCCTTCGCCAGAATCCGGAAGTCGGCGTCGAGATTGCCAACTGGACGGGCAAAATGGATGGTCCGGTCACCCGCGAATCCATGGCTGCCCATCTGATGGAAGCCGTCCAAAAACAAAAAGTTCATCGCGTCATCGTCGCCACCCCCGATCGCCGCGGCACCATCCCCATGCCCGAACTCCTGCAACTGCGCATGCAAGGCGTCAAGATCGAGGAAGCCACCACCTACCTGGAAAAAATGTCGGGCAAGATCGAGGTCGAGAATCTCTATCCCAGCTGGCTGGTGTTCGGCGAGGGCTTTCGCCTCGGCTCCACTCTCCTCCTCGCCCGCCGCATACTCTCCGTAATCATCTCGCTGATGGGTCTCATCCTCGCGCTGCCTTTGTATCCCTTGATCGTGCTCGCCATCCTCTTGGATTCCAAGGGGCCCGTGTTCTATACCCAGGCGCGAGTGGGCAAGGCCGGACGCGTCTTCAAGGTGGTGAAGTTCCGCACCATGCGCCAGGACGCCGAAGCCGCGAACGGTCCGCAATGGTCGGGCGACAACGATCCCCGTATTACCCTCGTCGGCAGGTTTCTCCGCTCCTCGCGCCTCGATGAGATTCCCCAGTTGTGGTGTGTGCTCAAAGGCGATATGGCCTTCGTCGGCCCGCGTCCGGAGCGCCCGGAATTCGTCGAATGGCTCTCCCAGGAGATTCCCTATTACGGCGTGCGCCACATGGTGCGGCCCGGCCTCACCGGATGGGCCCAGGTCAAGTACAAGTACGGCAGTACCGTCGAAGATGCGCGCGAAAAACTTCAGTACGACTTGTTCTACATCAAGAACGCTTCCATTGGCCTGGATCTGCTGATTGTGTTCCAGACGGTCAAGACCGTTTTATTGCGCCGGGGTGCCCAGTAATGAGCGCAATCATGAGCGCAATCGTCATGAAGATGAAGATTGTCTTCTGGCTCGCGGCCGCGCTGGTCGGCTACTCCTACCTGGGCTATCCCGCGTGGTTGTGGTTGCGCTGCCAATGGTCACCGCGTCCGGTGCGCCGCGGCGTGGTCGACGGCTCCACTGCCCCCGCGGTCACGGCGGTGATGGTCGTGCGCAATGAAGAAGCCATCGTCGCGCGCAAGCTCGATAACCTGCTGGCCCTCGACTATCCGCCGGCCAAGCTCGACGTCGTCGTCGTCTCCGACGGTTCCAGCGATCGCACCCCCGCCATTCTCGCCGGCTATGCCCGCGATTCTGGCCTGCAAACCCGAATGCGAACCGCGATCAAGCCCGTATCCCAGGGCAAAGCCGCCGGCCTCAATGATGCAATCAAACTGGCCACCGGAGAAGTGCTGCTGTTTACCGACGCCCGTCAGCATATCGAATTCGGCGCCCTGCGGCTGCTGATCGAGAATTTCGCCGACCCCGAGGTCGGGGCTGCCAGTGGCGAATTGATGCTCGGCGACCCCACCAGCGGAGAAATCGGGAAGGGAATGGGGTTGTACTGGCGCATCGAAAAAAAGATTCGCGAAATGGAGTCCGCTTCAGGTTCGGTCGCCGGCGCGACCGGCGCCATCTACTGTGCCCGGCGGAGCTTATTCGACAAGTCGCCCTTGCCCGAAGGCGCCATCCTCGACGACGTCCTGTTGCCCATGCAGATCGTGCGCCAGGGATCGCGCGTCATCTTCGACGCCCGCGCCCGCGCCTGGGACTCGCCTGACTTGGGCGAGGGCCGTGAATTTTCCCGCAAGGTTCGCACCCTCAGCGGCAACTATCAACTCCTGCAGCTTGCTCCCTGGCTGTTGAGCTCGCAAAATACGATTCGATTCGAATTCATCAGCCACAAACTCTCGCGCTTGGCCGTGCCTTTTGCCTTGCTGGCGCTTCTCATCGCTTCCGTGTTCCTGCCCCAGCCGGTCTATCGCGCGGCGCTCGGGGCGCAGCTTGCGTTTTACGCCCTCAGCCTGGCCGCTCTTGCCGGTGTCAAGCTCGGCCCGCTCTCGCGCATTGCCGATCCAGCCCGCACTTTCGTCATTCTCAATTGCGCCGCCCTGGTTGCCTTCATTAACTTTGCCACCGGCAGAAAGGCAGTCTGGGTTCGCTGAACAATGATTCGCTGAACAATGATTGCCGGTCTGCTATGAAAATTCTCTGGGTCAAAGCCGATAAGCTCCTCCCCGTGCAGAACGGCGGCAACATCCGCACGTACCACGTCTTGCGATATCTGTCGGCGCGCCACCAACTTACGTTTTACTCTTACTATGCCGGGACGCCCGATCCGGATTACGAGCGCGAGTTACAGCGGCAACTGCCGGGGGCCGTGGCGGTCTCGACCGGCAAGCGCGAACTCTCCGGAGCCGCGCGCGGTCTCGATTATCTGGCGCATCTCGGCGCCCGCCCGCCGTATGCAGTCAGCCGCTTCGCCGACGCCAAAGTCCAGAAGCAGCTCCGGACCTGGTTCCGCGAGCAGCGCTTCGACGTCGCCGTTTGCGACTTCCTCGATGCCGCGGTTAACTTTCCCGGAAGGCTCAACATCCCCAGCGTGCTCTTCCAACACAACGTGGAAAGCGAAATCTGGCGCCGCCACGCCGCCACCGCGGGCGATCCCGCCAAGAAAATGATGTACCGCATGGAATTCCGGAAAATGCTTCGCTATGAGCGCGCCGCGCTTTCGAAGTTCCAGCATGTAATTGCCGTCTCCGAAAACGATCGCTTCCTCATGACCCAGTGGGTGGATGGAGACCGCGTTACCGTCGTCCCCACCGGAGTCGATCTCGCCGAGTATCGCCCCGATCCGGCAAATCCGAATTCCGATCCGAATTCGTCCGCGCCCCTCATCACCTTTGTGGGCGCGATGGACTGGGAGCCGAACGTCGACGCTGTCGAATATTTCTGTGCGGAGGTCTGGCCTGCGATCAAGGCCGAAGTGCCGCAAGCGCGATTCCGCATCGTCGGCCGCAATCCGGGCCGCCGGGTTCAGAAGTGGGCCTCCCTCGATGCCTCGATCGAAGTGACCGGCCGTGTGCCTTCGGTCGTCGAGCATCTGCGCCAGTCCGCCGTGGTCATCGTGCCCCTGCGCATCGGCGGCGGAACGCGTCTGAAGATCTACGAGGCGATGGCGGCCGGAAAAGCGGTCGTCTCCACCACCGTCGGCGCGGAAGGATTGGATGTTCATCACGGCCGCGACATTATGCTGGCCGACGATGCCCGTTCGTTCTCCCAAGCCGTGATTGGGCTGTTGCGCGATCCGGAAATGCGCCGCCGTTACCAAACCGCCGCCGCCGCAACCGCCGCCCGCTACGACTGGCCGGCGATCGGCGAGCGTTTCAGCGAAGTATTGCAGGCGGTCGCGGCAAAGAGATCTCTGGCCGGCTGTGCTGAAAGCGGCCTTCGTATCCGGGCGCCGCTTTAGCCGCTACGGCCTTGGTATCAAGGTATCGCTTTAGCGCTACCGTAAGTCGTCCAACTCCGATGCCCCTTTAGGGGCCGGGGCGGAAAAGAAAGCTCAAGAGAAAAAGAGGAATTTGTGGTCATCGGCGATAACGGCAACCCAGTACCCGCGGAAGTCTCGGGCAGGCGTACATCCTTCCGGCTCGCGGACCCGACCAAGATGGCGTTCTTCTGGCTCAGCGCTTTCTTCGTCGTCTATTGCGCCCGCCCGGAAGACTGGGTCCCAGGTCTCAAGTATTTCCCGCTCGCCAAGATCACCGCCATCCTCGCCATGTGGGGCCTGTTCAACGCCATGGGGAGAACCAAACGCACCTTAAAGGATCTGCCCAGGGAAGCAAGAATCCTCCTGCTCATGATCGGCCTTCTCTATGTGGGGGCATTCTTGTCTCCGATCTGGATCGGCGGTGCGGTAAATCACACCATTGATTTTTCCAAGGTCGGCATCGCCTGGGTGCTGGTTTTTCTCCTCATCACCTCCTTCGACCGCTTGCGGCGAATTATCTTCATCCAGACCTTTTCGGTGGTCATGGTTTGTGCCGTCGCCATCGTCAAGGGCCACAACCTGCCTCGCCTCGAGGGTGCGTTGGGTGGCATCTATTCGAACCCGAACGATCTCGCATTTGCCATCGTGTTAACCCTGCCCTTCGCGCTGGCTTTCATGGTCACGTCCAAGAACGTTGCCGTCAAAGTGTTTTGGCTCTGCGGAATGCTGGTGATGGCGGTCGCCATTTTTATGACCGCGTCCCGCGCCGGCTTCATCGACCTCATCATCGCCGGCAGTGTCGCCCTCTACTTCTTCGCCATCAAGGGCAGGCGCTCTTACCTGCTCGTGGCCACTTTCCTGGTTGGCGCAGTGGTGATGGGCGCCTTCGGTGGAAAACTCATTGATCGTTTCGAAGCCATGCAAGGTGGCAGCACCGACGTGAAGTCCGCCTACGGCTCCTACGAGGATCGCAAGTACCTTATGGTCCGCGCCCTCGATGCTATCGAACATTACCCCATCTTTGGCGTTGGCGTTCACGACTTCCCCACCTACTCGTTGATCTGGCACGACGTGCACATGACCTACCTCCAGATTGGCGCCGAAGGCGGTATCGCCGTTCTTATTCTCTTCCTCATGTTTTTCTGGCGCGGTTTTAAGAATCTGAAAATCCTTCGCGGCGCCAAGAATCTCGATCCCGACATCGTGTTGTACGTCTGGGCATTGCAGAGTTCCCTGGTCGGCTTCGTCGTGGGAGCTTGCTTTGCCCCCGAGGCCTACCAGTACTTCCCCTATTTTGCCGTGGCGTTTACGGCAACCCTGTTGCGGACGATCCAAGAACAACAACCAGAACTAGTGCCCGGCACGGCGCCCCCGCCGAAAAAGCCGCGTCACTTCCTGGAGGTTTATGCCGATCACGGAACCACCGGTGCAGTCTCCCCTGTCCGCTGACCTGCAGGCAATCTTGCGTTGCCTCAGTTGCGGCTCGAAACTTGAAAGCGACCAGTCCGGAGGCTTCCTCTGCCCGGGCTGCAAGCGCGTCTATCCCAACGTGCAAGGCATCGCGCGCTTTGTGGACGCCCAACACTACGCCGCCAGTTTCGGTTTTCAGTGGCACCGTTATCAGAAGACGCAACTCGACAGTGAAAAAGACGAACTGCGCGAGTCCGAGCGCCATTTCCTGGCGAAGACCGCTCTCCGCCCCCAAGACCTCAAAGGCAAACTCGTCCTCGACGTCGGTTGCGGCATGGGACGCTTCGCCGAGGTCGCGACCCGCTGGGGAGCCCGCGTCGTGGGCGTCGACTTGAGCGCCGCCGCCGAAGTTGCCGCCAAGAACCTTGCCGGCCGCGACTTCACCGCCTTTCAGGCCGATGTCTTTGCCCTGCCTTTCGCTCCCGAAAGCTTTGACGTCATCTATAGCATTGGCGTGCTTCACCACACGCCGGATTGCGAAGCCGCCGTCAAAGCGCTCGACAAGTATCTGAAGCCCGGCGGCCTGCTCGTCGTCTGGCTCTACAGCGGATACAACAAGTGGTACCGCTTCAGCGATTTCTGGCGCCGCTATACCCACAAGATGAAGCCCGAGACCTTGCATGGAATTTTGAAAGTTGCCGTCCCGTTCTTCTACAACTTGAATCAGGGCCTGCAGCACGTGCCCCTGCTAGGTCGTCCAGCGGCGGGCATTGTTCATCATGTGTTCCCGGTGAACCGCCAGAAAGATCCCGAAGCCCGCATGCTCGATACCTTCGACTGGTATTCTCCGAAGTATCAGTCCAAGCACACCTACGAGCAGGTGTTCAAATGGTATGAAGCGATGGGCATGGAAGACATGCGCGTCGGCGAGATCTCCATCGCCGTTCGTGGCCGCAAACCGGCAAAAGCACGCTAGCAGGCTCCGGAAGGGGCTTCGTATCAGGGTATCGCTTAGCGATACCGAAGTCGGCTTCGTATCAGGGTATCGCTTTAGCGATACCGCAATGTCTTCGAAATTAGATGCCCCTTTAGGGGCTGGGCATCGCAAAGTGACATGCGTCTCAAAGAACAAATCGCCTATGCCAGAAAAGTCATGCCATCCGCGACTTGGCGCGCGCTGACATCACCCGTCCGCGGACCCGTGCACCTGATCCTTGTCCTGGCCGATCATTTCGAACCGGCCATCGTTCCCGAGGACGGCCAGAAGCGCGCCCCTCGCTCCGAGCAGGAGCGTCGCCTGGAATCGTGGTCGCGCGAATATCCCAAAGTCGTCGACCTCTGGCGCGACCACGATGGCCGCCCGCTTGTCCATACCTATTTCTATCCCGCCGAGCAATACGACGAAGTCTTGCTCGAGATGCTCGCCGCTCACTGCCACGCCGGCTGGGGAGAAGTCGAAGTCCATCTGCACCACGGCATCCCGCATCCCGACACCGCTGAAAATACTCGCCAACTGCTCACTGAATTCCGCGACCGGCTGGCCTTCCGCCATCGCTGCCTCGCCGTCGAAGATGGCTCAACTCGTCCCCGCTACGCGTTTGTGCACGGAAACTTCGCGCTCGCGAACTCCGCCGCCGGCCGCTTCTGCGGCGTCGATTCGGAAATGCAGATCTTAGCCGAGACGGGCTGCTATGCCGACATGACCCTGCCCGCCGCCTACTGGGATCCGGCACAAACCGAGAAAATTAATTCCCTCTACGAATGCGCCCTTCCGCTCGATCAAGCGGCCCCGCACCGCAAGGGACGCGACTTGGCTGCTGGACGCGTGCCCGAAACCTTCCCTCTCATCGTCCAAGGTCCGCTCGTAACCGACCTCCGGCGCACATTGCGTTTTGCCCGGCCCGCTTTCGACAACGGCTCCCTTACCGGAGCCAATCCCGCGACTCTCTACCGGTACTCCCTCTGGAAGCAGGCGCAAGTCCGCGTCGTCGGCCGTCCCGACTGGCTGTTCGTCAAACTGCATTGCCATAGCATGGACCCGACCCAGAATGACGCCGTGCTCGGCGACAGCTTCCGCGCCTTTCTAGCCGCCCTGGTCGGGGGCGCCGCTGGCAGAAAAGAGACGCTGCACTTTGTTGCCGCGCGCGAGATGGCCAACATCCTGCTCGCCGCGTGCGATGGCCGCGAGGGCAATCCCGGCGACTACCGCGACTATCGCTTCAAACGGTTCGCCGAAATGCCGCTACAGGCGGAGAAATCGAGTTCTTCCCCTGTAGGAATTGGGTAGGGCACGGCTTTATAGGCTGCGGGAAAAGTCGGTGTTGCACTTGGTTTTGGGTGGAGCAGCGCTTCAGCGCTGCATTAACTGCATTGTTGTGAATGCGGCTTTAGCCGCTGCGGGCGCAGGCTCTGCTCGGGAATGAGTTTTTCCGCAGCCCGTTAGCCCCTGAGGGCATGATAGGTTAGAGCACTATGTGTGGAATCGCCGGAGCCGTGAGCGCAACTCGCGACAGCAACATCACCGAAGCTCTCATCCATCACATGTGCCAACAGATCGTGTACCGCGGCCCCGACGATGAGGGACTCTACGTCGCCGACGGCGCCGGCCTCGGCATGCGCCGCCTCTCCATCATCGACCTCTCCGGAGGCCATCAGCCCGTTTTCAACGAAGACCGCAACGCCTGGATCGTTTTCAACGGCGAGATTTACAACTTTCCCGAACTCCGCCCCCAGCTCGAAAGCCGCGGCCATCGCTTCTACACCCACACCGACACCGAAGTCATCGTTCATCTCTACGAAGAAATGGGTGCCGACTGCGTGAAGAAACTGCGCGGCATGTTCGCCCTCGCCATCTACGATAAGACGAAGCGCAAACTTACCCTCGCGCGCGACCGCCTGGGCAAAAAGCCGCTGCACTACGCGCTCCACAGCGGAAATCTCTATTTCGCTTCCGAAATCAAATCGATCCTGGCCGTCGCCCCCGAACTCGCCGAAGTGAACTCCCAAGCCCTGCTCGAATATCTTTATTACGGATACGTTCCCGACCCCATTACCGCGTTCACCGGAATTCATAAGCTTCCGCCCGGACACCTGCTCGAATTCGAGAACGGAAAAATCGCCATCCGCCAGTATTGGGACCTGCCGCCCTACGATACCTATTTCCCCAAGAGCGAAGAAGAGTGCCTGGAAGAATTAGAACGCCGCTTGTTCGAAGCCACGCGCATCCGCCTCATCTCCGACGTCCCGCTCGGCGCTTTCCTCAGCGGCGGAATCGATTCCTCCACTGTCGTTGCCATGATGGCGCGCGCCAGTTCCGGCCCGGTCAAGACCTTCTCCATCGGTTTCAAGCACGACGATTTCAACGAGGCCCACTACGCCCGCATCGTCGCCCAGAAGTTCTCGACCGATCATCATGAGATGATCCTCGAACCCGACGTGGTCCAAACCGTCGAGCATCTCACCAGTTCGCTCGAAGAACCTTTCGGCGATTCTTCCATGCTGCCCACCTATTACGTTTCGCAGATGGCCCGCCAGCATGTCACCGTCGCCCTTTCCGGCGACGGCGGCGACGAGATGTTTGCCGGATACACCCGCTACGGCATTCACGCCGCCCAGCGCATCTTCGAGCACATTCCCGGCTGGGTACGCCGCTTGTTTCGCAATCAGATCTTTCCCCGCATGCCCCGTACCATGCGCGGACGCGCTTTCGCCTACAACGTTTCGCTTCCCTGGCAGGAGCGTTACATCGATCAACTTTCGTTCGTCCCCGGTTTTGAACGCAACCTGCCGCTGCTCTCCGATGGCTTCCGCGACGTTCTCCGCTCGAGCGATGATCCCGGCAACGCTCTCCGCCGCTACTTTACCCACAGTCCCGCCCACGACCCGGTCAGTCAGCTTCTCTACGTCGATGCCAAAACCTACATGGTCGGCGACATCCTCACCAAAGTCGACCGCATGAGCATGCTGAATTCGCTCGAAGTCCGCGTCCCCATCCTCGACCATGAACTCGTAGAATGGGCCGCCAGCCTCTCCGCCGCATGGAAGCTGCGCGGCCGCCGGCAGAAGTACATCCTGTTAAAACTCGCCGAACGCGTCGGCGTGCCGCGGGAAGCTCTCTACCGTAAAAAGCAAGGGTTTGCGCTTCCGCTCAATCACTGGATGCACCATGAACTCAAAGACATGTTGACCATTCTCCTCGAGCCCCGAACCCTCGATCGCGGTTACTTCGCCGCCGCCGGGGTCCGGAAACTGATGGACGATCACCTTGTCCGCCACCGCGGGAATACCGCGCGTATATGGCGTTTGCTGATGTTCGAGCTCTGGCATCGCAACTTCCTCGAAAAATTCATCAAGCCCGCCGGGCTGTTCTCGCTCCCCGCGGTCGCCGACTCGCGCCGCCGGTCGCCCGATTCCGCCGCCCTGGCCTCCGCGCCGGTGGGAGGATGATCGGGTGCCCGCCACCGAACCCGCCAGCTCCGCCACAACTCCTCTAGCCGATCGTCCCCCTGCCAGTCTTTCCTCCAACAGTCTTCCTTCCGCCAGTCTTTCCGATCCGCCGATCGCCCTGTTTCTCATGGTCAATACTTTTGAAACTGGAGGATCCGAGCGCCAGTTCACCGTCCTCGCCCAGAATCTCGCGCCTCCACAATTCCAAACTCATCTCGGATGCATCAGCCGCCGTGGCCCGCTAGCCCACAACTTCCCCGACGCTCCCGAATTTCCCCTCGGAGGCAGCCTCTACGGATGGCAGTCGCTGCGCACTCGCCTCAACCTGGCCCGCCATCTGCGCCAGCATCGTGTGCAGGTCGCCCACGCCTTCGACTTCTATACCAATCTCACGCTGATTCCCGCCGCCAGGCTTGCCCGCGTGCCTGTCGTCATCGGCAGCCATCGCCAACTAGGAGACCTGCTGACCCCGGCGCAGTTCCGCGCGCAGGCCGCCGCTTTTCGCTGGTCGGACGCCGTGGTCTGCAACTCGCAAGCCGCCGCCGATCGCCTCATCGCCACCGGCCTCTCGCCGAAGAAAATTGCAGTCATCGGAAACGCCCTGCCCGCCGAGGCTTTCATCGCCGCGCCCGCCGCTCTGCCCAAGCGCCCCGGTGCACTCCGCGTCGGCATAGTCGCGCGCATGAATCATCGCTACAAGAATCAGTCGGGATTTCTCCGCATCGCCGCGCGCATCCATCAGCGCATGCCAAACGTAGAATTCGTTCTCGTAGGCGATGGCCCGCTGCGCCAGGAACTGGAGCAAGAAGCGGCGAGCCTCGGCCTCGGCGCGTCCGCGATCTTTCTCGGCGACCGTCAGGACATGCCCGCCGTTCTCGCTTCCCTAGACGTCGCCGTCAACACTTCCGATTCCGAAAGTTTGTCCAACGTGATTCTCGAAGCGATGGCCGCTGGCCTGCCCGTAGTCGCCTACGAAGTCGGTGGCAACTCGGAACTGCTCAGCCCGCAACGCGGAACCCTGATCCCCGCCGGCAACGAAGCCGTCTTTGCCGATGCCGTTGAGAAACTTCTGGCCGACTCCGCGCTCCGCCAGCAACTGGGCCGCGATGCTCTGCGCTTCGCACAAGAGAACTTCAGCCTCGATCGTGTGCGCCAGCGTTACGCGGAACTCTATGTCACGCTTCTCCAGAAAAAAAGGCGGGTGCCCCATCCTTCCGCGTACTTTGCGGAAGGGTGGGAGCCCACGCCGACAAGCCCGCCCAAGGGAAGCGCAGCGAAACGCCTGCGAGTCTCGATCGTGGCGCCCAGCCTGCGCTACGTCGGCGGACAATCCGCCCAGGCCGAGTTGCTCCTGCGCAACTGGCGGAACGATCCCGATATCGACATCAGCTTCGTAGCCGTCGATCCGCCGCTGCCCCGGGTCCTCGCCTGGGCCGAACGCATTCCCGGCCTGCGCACGATTCTGCGCGAACCCATCTACTTCGCGCGCCTCCGCCAAGGCCTCAAAGATGTCGATGTAGCTCACATCTTCTCCGCGGCGTACTGGTCGTTCCTGCTCGCACCCGCACCCGCATGGTTCCTGGCAAGATGGTTCTTTGCAAAAATGAAGACGAAGCCGCGCGGCGCCAAGACTCTGATCAACTACCACAGTGGCGAAGCCCGCGACCACCTTCAACGCTTCCGCTCGGCCAAGTTCGTTCTCTCGCGCGTCGATAAAATTGTCGTTCCCTCCGGCTACCTCGTCGATGTCTTCCGCGAATTCGGATTGCCCGCCTCCGCTGTCCCCAACATCGTCGACCTCTCGCAGTTCCGCTATCGCGAGCGCGCCCCGCTGCGCCCGCACCTGGTCTGCACCCGAGGCTTCTCCAGGTACTACAGCGTGGATGTCGTAGTCCGGGCATTTGCCGAAGTAAGAAAAGAATATCCGGAAGCCAAGCTCGATCTGGTCGGCAACGGCCCGCTCGAACGCGATGTCCGCAAACTGGTTGCGGATTTGAATCTAACCGGCGTCAACTTCACCGGCGTAGCGTCGCGTCAGGAAATCGGCCAGTATTACGACCAGGCGGACATCTTCATCAACGCTTCGTGGCTCGACAACATGCCGCTCTCGGTCATCGAAGCCTTTGCGTCAGGCACTCCCGTCGTAACTACCTCGCCGGAATGTATGCCCTATCTTGTCGAACACGAGCGCACCGGATTGCTCTCACCCGTAGGCGATGAAAAAGCCCTGGCCGCAAATGTCATCCGTTTGTTGCGCGACCCCGCACTAGCCGCAAGCCTCGCCCAGAACGCCCACCACGAATCGCAAAAGTACACCTGGGAAGCCGTCCGCGAACAATGGTTGAACACCTATCGCGGACTAATATGATGGGACAACTCCTTTCTTCGTCTATCGACAACTGACCCCTTGTCACGGCGACTGAGGATCGTGTTATTATTTCCGCCGTACCTCGCGGAACCCGCGCGCCGATCTCGATAGCCTGGAGCGGCGCCACCGACAATGAGGGTTCCTACCTACGTCCTTCCTCGCAAGGGTCGTGGATGGAGGAGATGCGAGCACACCGGAAGTGTGCGCCATCGTCCTTCACGACGCACACCGTCCGGAATCCAATTCACGACCCAATTTACGAAAAAGAGGAGAAGCCCATGCAAATCAAGAAACTCACGCCCAATCTAGTAGTCCGCAACGTCGAAGCCAGCCTGAAGTTCTATCGCGAGGTCCTCGGCCTCGAAAAAGCCATCACCGTCCCCGAGCAGTCGCCCTACGTCTTCGCCTCAGTCTCGAACGGATCGGTCGAAATCTTCTTCAACGACCAGAAGACCGTCGCTGCCGAATATCCCAACCTAGCCGCAACCATCGGCGCAAGCCTGACTCTCTACATGGAAGTGGACAGCCTGCAAGCCGTCCTTGATCGCGTCCAGAAATTGGGAGCGAAAATCTCCATGCCCGTCACCGACCAGTTCTACGGAATGAGGGAATTCGCTTTCGAGGACGTTGACGGTTACACGATTACTATCGCCCAGAAGGCGTCGTAAACGTTGGGAGGAGGGTTGGAGCCCCCCCGATCGCGGTCTTTTAAAGTCAAAGACTTAGGGGGATTGTTTTGGCTAAGTCTTTGAGGAAATTGGAGTTATAGGTAAAGTATTTAAGAATGTGGTAGTTAGGGGGATATGTGGGCCCGGCAGCGGTCGGGCGGGGGTGGAGGCCCGCTCATCCCAGAGGGCGCGATGAGTTGGGCAGTCGCGGCGCACTTCTCGAAAAGCGCGAGAAGTGCGGCACCCCCATCACTCTGATGCCAGCAGTACCAGCTGCGTGAGCGTCGCGTCGGAGATGTGGGCCAGCCCCCTTCGCGTTTGTTTGGCTCGTGTAGAGCGCCTAACAAAACCTCACGCTGGACACCCCTTACAATGCGAAAGCCCCGAGTCCCGGCTTAGTTGGGTGGCAGACCGACCCTGCGAATGAGATCCGTGAAACGTTGGTCCGAGCGCAGCGGGTCATAAATGGCAGCGAATTTGAATGCGAGGACATTGGTGTCACGCTCTTCGACTGCTGCCGCCAACTCCGAGAAAGCCAAGTCTTTGTCTCCAAGTCCGGTATGAAGAATCGCGGGATACAGAGGGCTGACATGTTCGCGCTTCGCGCGGACTTGCATTTCACTCAGGATTTGTCGAGCGCGGGTTTTGTCTCCCGCGAGCGCGTAGGCTTCCCCCAGCATCGCGGCGCTGGGCGGACTGTCGTCCAGCCGTTTCGCGGTTTCAAGGTCGGCGAGAGCTTCTTTCCACTTCGCTTTCTGCACGTACGAAAGACCGCGATAAAGATAGGCTTGGGCGTAGTTCGGCTCAATTTCCAGGATTCGGTCGCACGCACCCAACGCAGCATCGTACCGCCGTGTCAGATAGAATTCCGCTCCTTCAGAAATCCGGATCGGCAACGACATGGGGTCCAATCGCCTGGCAATTGCCATTTCACGAAAGCCCTCATCGAATCGTCCCCTCGCCATCAAGCTGTTGGAGTACCAGAAATGGGCGGTCGGATCCGCGGGGTCGGCGGCCATGGCCAACTTGAATTCCCGTTCGGATTCCTGCCAGTTCCAGTCGTGGTTGTTTGCAATCAACCCCAGCACGGCGTGCGCTTCCCCCAACCCCGGATCGAGCGCCAGGGCTTGGTTGGCTGCGGTCCGGGCCTGGAGGACGGTGGCTTCCGACGAAATGTCATAGTTACTCAGCATCAAGCCGTAGCAGTCGGCCAAGCCGACATAAGCCGACGCGTATCCCGGATCGGCCTTGATCGCCACATGGAAAAAACCCAACGCATTATGGAGTCCCGCCTCGGTTCGCCGGCTCAGGCTGTAGCGGCCTCGAAGATATGCGTCGTAAGCCTCCGGATTCGCAGGCTGATGGCGCACCGGATGGTTTCGTAACTCGATGGCCCAACGCGCCTGGATTTCTTGCGTGACTCCAGCGGCCACGTCGTCCTGCAACGCGATGATGTCTTGCAAGCTGCGATCGTATTCTTGCGCCCAGAGGTGACTCTGGTCTTTCACCTGAATGAGCTGTGCCGTGATGCGCAACCGGTTCCGGTCGCGGCGGACGCTGCCCTCAAGAACATATTGCACGTCGAGTTCACGGCCGATTTGGTCCAGTCGCTTGTCGCCGTGCTTGTATCCCATGACCGAGGTTCGCGCGATCACGCCCAGCCGTTCAGGTTGCAGCCCTCCCAGCCGGGCGATCGTCTCTTCGGTGAGGCCGTCCGTCAAATACTCCTGCTCCGGATCGCCGGTGAGATTCTGGAATGGCAGCACCGCCATCATGATCCGGCCGGTCGGTGCGGGCGCCCTGGAATGCCGGCGCCACGCAACATAGCTCACCATCGCCATGATCGCGAGTAAACCCGCAGCCACAGCGGATCGCCATCGAATTGTGCCCGAAGCCAGGGCAGCATTGTTACTCTGTTGTGCCGGGAAAGTCGGTGACACCTCTGCCGGTGCCGCATCGTTGCAAATGACCTCAGCCACGAAGCGGTATCCGCGCTTTGGAAAAGTCTCGATAAACCGCGGCTGCTCGGCGGAATCCTCCAGCGCCTCGCGAAGGCGGTTCACGGCTTTGTTCAGGCTGAGATCGAAGTCCACGAAAGTGCCGGCGGGCCAGAGTCGCTTGATCAGTTCTTCCCGCGTGACCATCTCGCCCGGCCGCTCCAGCAAAGCCGTCAAAATCTGGAAGGGTTTTTCCTGAAGAATGACGTGGTGGTCATGGCTGCGAAGTTCGCCGGTGCGCAGGTCGAGTTCGAACTCGCCAAAGCGGACGATGTGGTTGGATTCGGTTGAATTCGCCATCGGCGACCCTGCGATGGGGAAGAAACGTGCCGGAAGTGTAGCACGGATTCGCCAAGCGACGGGTAAGAATTTCCGCCTAAGTGACTGAGAACTCCCCAGTTGCTACAGGGAACAAAAATGTCACGCGGAGGTCACGCGCACGCCATTGACGCCAAAACCGGGCGGGCCCATAGTTGCGCACCAAAGTGGGTTCGGCACTTCCCGCCAGTCATCATGCTGAAGCCGTAGCTACGCAAAAACTCAAAAGGAGAAGTGCGCATGAAAAACACAAGACTTACCCGCATCCTCGCAATGGCGTTATTCGCCCTTGCCTTGCCAATCACCATGACAGCGCAAGAGCACCACCAGTACAAGGTGGTGGACGTGGGGACGCTCGGTGGTCCCAACAGCTACCATTCGGGCTTTGTCCAAATCCTGAACAACCGGGGAACGTTCGCGGCGTACGCGAATACCTCGGCTGCCAATCCTAATCCCGGCTGCTCCGAACCCCTCGGGAATGCCTTCGGTAGCCCCCCCGACTGCTTTGTCGAGCACCCCGTTGTAATGCGCGACGGCTCCGTCACTGCGCTGGACGTGCTTCCCGGTGGGGTGAACAGTCAGACCACTTGGATCAGTGCCAGCGGGCTGATCGTCGGTTCTTCAGAGAACGGTGTCATCGATCCGGCACTGGGTGTGCCGGAGGCCCGAGCTGTCCTGTGGACCAAGGATGGTCAGGTGAATGATCTGGGAACGCTGCCCGGAGGGAATGAGAGCGTGGCATTCGCTGTCAATAGCCGAGGCCAGGTAGCGGGTTTTTCCAACAACGATGTACTCGATCCGGTCTCCCTGGCCGGCTTGCCCACACAAGCGAGGTCATTTCTGTGGCAGAACGGAGCCATGCAGGATCTGGGCACGTTGGGCGGAACTGACGGCGTGGCGTTCGACATCAACGAGCGGGGCCAGATCGCTGGGTTTTCGTATACAAACTCGGACGCGACCCTGAACCCGTTTTTTTGGCAGAACGGCACGATGACGGATATTGGCAGTCTCGGAGGCACATTTGGGATCCCGAATTGGCTGAACAGCCGCGGCCAAGTCGTCGGCTACTCGAACCTGGCCGGAGACGCAACCCATCACGGATTCCTCTGGGATCGAGGGACGCTCACTGATGTGGGCACTCTGGGAGGCGATAACTCGGAGGCGAATTGGATCAGCGACTCTGGCCTGGTTACGGGCAGGGCGGACGTACCCGGCAGTCTGGCTCACCACGGATTTCTGTGGAGACACGGCGTGATGACCGATCTTGGTGTAATCGATGGCGATGCTTGCAGCACCGGGAGCGGCGTCAATTCCCGTGGGCAGGTGGTGGGCGATGCGGGGGTATGTTTCGTCGGGGGCCGCGCCTGGTTGTGGGAAAACGGTGGACCCATGGTCGACTTGAACGATCTGGCGCTGCCCGGCTCCGGTTTTCACCTGCAGGATGCGACGGAGATTAACGAGCGGGGAGAAATCGTCTGCACCGGAGTGCTCTCCAACGGCGACCAACATGCCGTCCTGCTGGTCCCGGTTGGCGATGATGCAAGCGCAAACGCCGAGGCCGCGGCGACACAAAGCTCCGTGCCCCACTACGTGCCCAGCGGAGCGCAACGTCCTTCGCAGTCGCGGTGGAGCAATCGGCATTAGATGCCCGGGCCTGCAATCGGCGAGTAAATAGGTTATGAGGGGCAACGCAGAAAACTACCAGGAGAAAACATGAATTCCAAAACATGGACGCGCATCATCGCTCTGGCGTTGTTGGCTGCACTGGCGATCCCGGTTCAACTAGCCGCACAGGATGCAGCCAAACCACATCACCCCCACCAATACCATCACTACCAGCTCGTTAACCCCGGCACCTTCGGCGGGCCGGACAGCGGACTGCAACTTCCACCCGTGCCCCGCGCTGGAGTCTTAAACAATCGTGGCACACTGGTCGGCTGGGCGAATACTGCCGCGGCGGACCCATACTGCGGCTTCGGGCCACCTTGCGATGCCGGTCACGCGTTCCAGTTGCAGGACGGTGTCACGACCGATCTGGGCAAGCTGCCTGGCGGCATCAACAGCCAGGTCAACTGGATCAGTGAAAGCGGCGCGATGACGGGAGCTGGCGACAACGGTCAGCCTGACCCTTTGCCGCCGTTCCCGCTGCCGCAGATTCATGCGATTCTTTGGGATCACGGGAGCATGACCGATCTGGGAACCTTGCCGGGCGGATACTTTAGCTATTCGAATGGGGGCAACAGCCGCGGCGAGGTCGTCGGAGCTGCTCAGAACACGGTTCCCGATCCCAACTCCATGTTGGGGTTAGGGACTCAAACGCGGGCGTTCTACTGGAAAGATGGAGTGATGCAGGACATAGGCACCCTTCCCGGCGGCACTGATGCACAAGCGGCCCTGATCAACGAACGGGGACAAGTAGCCGGGTGGTCGTACACCAATTCAACACCAAGCGCGATTTGTGCCGGCTTCTACAATTATGGTTTCTTCTTAACCACCGGCTCCTTCATCTGGGACAAAGAGAATGGGATGCGAGACATCGGCGGCCTCGGAGGCACCTGTACCCTCGCCATCGATCTCAACAACCGGGGCCAGGTCGTCGGTCTATCCGCCCCGACGGGGGACCTGGTGCTCCATCCCTTTGTTTGGGAGGCCGGGAACGGGATGACCGACTTGCTGGCCGGGTCCCCTGGAGCGACCGCCTATTGGCAGGTGACGATCAACCAAGCCGGAGTTGTGGCTAGCGGGGAGCAGGACGCATCACAGCGCTGGCATTCCTTGCTGTGGCATAAGACGGGAGGGAAATGGAAGAAAACGGACATCGGATTTGATTCCGTACCCACTTCGATCAACGCCTCAGAGCGAGTCATTGGCTACGGGAATATCCCATTCCTGTGGGAGGATGGCGGGCCCATGGTGGACCTGAATACTTTGGTTCCTCCCAACTCCGGGATTCAATTGAATGAAACGGGACAAATCAACGATCACGGAGAGATATCCGCCATCGGTGTGGACGCCAATAACAACTACCACGCCGTCCTGCTGATCCCCTGCGATGAGAACCATCCCGGCGTCGAAGGCTGCGACTACAGCATGGTGGACGCGGCCTCGGCGGCCGCACAAAGCGCGGCGCGTCCCTACGTACCCAGCACAACGCAAAATCTGTCGCGTTCGCGGTGGAGCAATCGGTATCACATCAACGGCCAGCAATCGCCGGACAGATAGGGTTCCGGCGCGGCGAACAGAGAACTACAAGGAGAAAAATATGAATTCCAAAACATGGACGCGCATCGTCGCTCTGACTTTGTTCGCCGCGCTGGCGTTGCCCCTTCAACTGGCCGCGCAGGACAAACAAGACAAACACAACCACCATCATTACCAGTTTATTGATCTCGGCACGTTCGGGGGGCCCGTGAGTTACTTCGCAAATGGGTTTGATGGAATCCTCAACAGCCGGGGGACAGCGGTGGGCTGGGCCGACACGTCCACTCCAGATCCGTTCCCTACGTTTCCCTTTAACCCAGACAGTTTCGTTTCTCACGCATTCCAATGGCAGAAGGGCAACCTGACCGATCTGGGCACGCTCCCCGGAGGCGCCAGCAGCCAAGCCCTTTGGATCACTGCGAACGGATTGATCGCAGGAAATTCCCAGAACGGTGAAATTGATCCATTGTTCCCAGGCTGGGGGGAATTTCGTGCTGTCCTTTGGAACGACGGCAAGATCGTTGATCTCGGAACTATGCAAGGCGGATATGAAAGCTTCGTCAGCACCGCCAACAGCCGCGGCCAAGTGGTGGGCCTCGCGATGAACACAGTGCCCGATCCCTTCAATATCAACGGCCCAGGGTTCTTCCCAACGCAGTCGCGCGCGTTTCTCTGGCAGCACGGCGCCATGCAGGATTTAGGCACACTGGGCGGAAACGACGCCACCGCTATCCTTATCAACGAGCGGGGACAAATCGCCGGGAACTCTTACACCAACTCGACTCCGAACCCTACTACCGGAATCCCGACCATTGATCCGTTCCTTTGGGAAAACGGCAAGATGACGGATCTCGGCACGCTGGGCGGCACAATTGGGAATCCTAGTGCCTTCAACAACCGTGGGCAGGTCGTCGGTGCGTCGAACTTGGTGGGAGACCTCATCTCCCATCCTTTCCTGTGGACGAAGGCCCGGGGCATGCAGGACCTGGGCACTCTCGGAGGAGATACCGGAGTCACGAACTGGATCAATGACAACGGGGACATTGCCGGCAAGGCGGATTTACTGCAGCAGCAGTCACCCGAGGACCACCACGCGGTGCTCTGGAGACACGGCGTCGCAATTGATCTCGGTGCCTTCCCGGAGGACACGTCCAGCAATGCATACAACGTCAACTCCCGTGGTCAGGTAGTCGGCACCTCAGAGGATCGGGCCCACATGTTGATCGGCGTCGGCGAGCACGCGTTCTTGTGGGAGGGCGGCGGTCCAATCGTCGATCTGAACACGCTGATTCCTCCCGGTTCGAGTTTGCAACTGACCTACGCGGTGGGCATCAACGATGCCGGAGAGATTGTGGGCTTCGGCGTTCCCCCCGGTGTTCCGCCGGAAGATTACGAAACTCAGGGACACGCTTACATCCTGATCCCGTGCGACGAAAATCATCCCGGCGTCGAAGGCTGCGACTACAGCCTGGTGGATGCGGCCGCGGCGACACGGAGTGCGGCGCCTCGCTACGTCCCCAACTCGACACAGCGTGCGCCGCAATCGCGGTGGAGCAATCGGTATCACCTGTCCGGCCTGCAATCGCCGAGCAGATAGTTTCGAGGGGCAACGCAGAAAACTACAAGGAGAAGAAAATGAATTCTAGGACATTAACGCGCATCATCGCTCTGACTTTGTTCGCCGCACTGGCGTTGCCAGTTCAGGTGGCCGGGCAGGAGAAAGCGAATCCAGACCACCACCAATACCATCACTACCAGTTGATCGACCCCGGCACGCTGGGCGGGCCCAACAGCTACATCTCATCGAGCCCAGCTGAGATCATGATTAACCCTCGCGGGGCGTTCGAGTTCTACGCCGATACTACGGTTCCCGATCCCTTCGCCCCCAATTGCTTCAACCCGGACTGTCTCGTCTCCCACGCCGTTGTATGGCAGGGTGGTGTCCTGACCGACTTGGGCGGATTGAATGCCGGGTATAGCAGCTTCGCCTCTGCCATCAATGCGCGCGGAGAGGTTGTTGGCGCTGCGGAGAACGGCCAAATCGATCCGCTCACAGCGTACCCTGAGGGCATCGCCGTCCTTTGGAAGAATGGAATCATCAACCTTGGGACGTTGGGTGGAAATCAGAGCGTTGCCAATGGGATTAATGATCGCGGCCAGGTGGCGGGAGCCGCGCTCAATGCGGTTCCCGATCCTTTTGCGAACAGCCCTCTGCCTTTTACAAACTGTGGCACATTCGCTCAATGTTTCCTCTTTGTCCCAGCAGCAACCGAATCGCACGCGTTTCGCTGGACTGAAGCTGGGGGCATGCAGGATCTGGGTGCCCTGGGCGGGCCCGACAGCTCGGCTAGTTTTGTGAATCAGCGCGGACAGATTGCGGGCGAGTTCTTTACCAGCTTCACACCGAACTCCTCGACTGGCGTTCCTACCCAGGATCCGTTCTTTTGGGAGAACGGCAAAATGGTGGACATTGGCACTCTCGGCGGCACTGTCGGTTCTCCAGGCTGGATGAACAATCGCGGCCAGGTCGTTGGCAGCTCGAACCTGGCAGGGGATCAAACGTTCCATGCGTTCCTTTGGGACCATCACAACAGCCCGCGGCTGATGGATCTGGGTACCGTGGGGGGAAGTTACTCCTATGCCAACTCGATCAACGATGCTGGCGAGATCGTAGGCGTTGCCACCACTCCTACAGACGCTGAATGGCATCCGTTTCTCTGGAAAAACGGTGTAATGGCCGATCTGGGAGCCTTTGCCGGTGAGACCTGCAGTGGGGGGAATTCGATCAATTCGCGGGGTCAAGTCGTAGGGTTCGGTTCGGCAGACTGCAATAACGAAGACCATGCGTTCTTGTCGGAGAATGGCGGCCCCTTGATCGACCTGCAGACGCTGGTGCCTCCCGGCTCTGGCGTGACACTGATCAACGCCCTCTTCATCAACGATCAAGGCGAGATCACCGCGCGCGGTGTGCTCTCCAATGGCGATCAACACGCAGTCGTGCTGATCCCGTGCGACGAGAATCATCCCGACGTCGAGGGCTGCAACTACGACCTGATAGAGGCCGCGACCGCGACGGCTCGCGTCAGTCCAGCGCCTACAATGCAACGCCCGGCAGCATTGACTCCACGCACTCGAATGCCCGGAGTGTTGAACCGTTTTCGTGGTGTTCAGCGGACCACGGGCTTGAGAATGGCGGTACCAGATGCGAAACAAACGCTCCCTGTCAACGCCGCCACCGACTACCTGGAAGCCGACAACGAGCTTCCCCTGGGGCATGGCAGTCACGGTTATTGTCTAGTGGGTAGTTCTGGACTTACCGGCGGTTGCGTTGGGTTCAGATACGCCAACACCTGTCCGGGTGCGAAGCTTTCCGCAGCCTGCCCCCGCGGGCTGAAAGCGAAAACCCCCGGCTACTTTCAGTGCTCCTTTATCCAAAAAGACTTTGTTGATCTTGGGAGACCTTGTGCCTTCTGAGGATTCGTCTTCGGGCCACTTCAACGCGGCAAGTATAACGCCGCTGTTTCCAAACGTTGACACCAAATAAGCCGGGAGTGCGCCACTTCTCGCGCTTTTCGAGAAAGCCTGCCCTGAGCGATAGAGGGTGGTCCAGCCTTCTTCCGGGCACTGTTTTGTTTTTCCCCCAACGAAATGAGGGTGCCCCATCCTTGCGTTCTTTGCAAGGGTGGGCCGCGGTGCCGCCGATTCCATTGTGCGCGTGATACCTTCCCGCAAATAACCCTTGACAAGCCGTCTTATAATAAAAGTAAGAGCAAAACACAGTCGAGAGACGCGCGGCCTACCCACTTATAACTCCGCGCCAGCCGTGACCTATCCGGCAGAGAAGGATGCGATTCCACCAACCCATGCCGAATCAAGACTTTACCTCTAACTATCTTCGTTTCAAGACTTTGCCGCAGGCGCGACGCTAAGTCAATGATTCTAATATACCGGACAACGGGGGGGTACCCCACTAACACCGATCGACGGATGGATTCCATCCGATAACGTCCCAATTTCTTAGGAGCATCTATGTCATCCATCGCAGCAGCTCGTTGCCGACACATCAAGGTCAGCGGAACCCAATGTGGTTCGCCCGCTCTCCGCAACGAGAATTTCTGTTTCTACCATCAACACGATCGTCCCATGACCGTCGAATGTTACTCCGAGGGAGAGTATGCGACCGGTGAAATCGACCTGGCCGTTTTTGAAGACGCGCACTCCATTCAGACCGTGATTCGCCAGGTCGTGCAAATGGCCCTGCAAAAGAGAATCGAGCGGAAAACCGCCAGCCTCCTGCTCTACGCGCTCCAGATCGCGTCTTCGAACCTCAAGCGCATGGAGCTAGAGAAGCCGCAACCAGAGCAGGTTGTCACCGATCTCGACACGGCATCGGAAACTCCCATGGCCGCCCCCGCCGAAACTGCGAGCGAAACTTCAGCCAGCGCGCCCCCAACAAATGGCAGTCAAAAAGTTGGCGAGGTCAACGGCGAAGACCTTCCGCCCGGCACAATCCAGGCCTGTTATCGCCCAGGACCACAAACCCAGATTCGCCCGCGCCAAAGTCACCCGCGACGGAAGCAATATGTAATCTGAACGATCGATACCCGCGGACAAGAGTGTCCGCGCCACGCAAGCAAAAAAACCCCGCTCGTGAGAGCGGGGCTAAGATTCAAGCTAACAGCTAAAGGCTAAGAGCTAACAGCTGCCCTTAGTACATTCCGTCCATGCCGCCACCGTGGCCGCCGCCCATCGGAGCACCCTTCTTCTCTTCCGGGATCTCCGCTACCAGGGCTTCGGTCGTCAGCATCAGCGCCGCGATCGAGCCTGCGTTGGTCAGTGCGGTGCGCACTACCTTCGTCGGATCGAGCACGCCCGCCTTCACCAGGTCTTCGTACTCGCTGGTCAGAGCGTTGAAGCCATAGTTTTGGTCCTTGGAATCGGTGATCTTTCCGAGGACGATCGCGCCTTCTTCGCCGGCATTTTCGGCGATCTGGCGCAACGGCTCGACCAGTGCGCGCTTCACGATGTTGACACCGATCTGCTCGTCACCTTCCAGCTTCAGCTTGTCGAGAGCTGCCACGCAACGCGCCAGAGCCACGCCGCCGCCGGGGACAATGCCTTCCTCGACCGCTGCACGGGTCGCGTGCATGGCGTCTTCCACACGCGCCTTCTTTTCTTTCATTTCGGTTTCGGTAGCGGCTCCTACTTTGATTACTGCCACGCCGCCTACCAGCTTCGCCAGCCGCTCCTGCAATTTCTCGCGGTCGTAGTCGCTGGTGGTTTTGTCGATCTGGCTGCGAATTTCTTTTACGCGGCCTTGCACATCTCCTGGCTTGCCCTTGCCCTCGACGATGGTCGTGTTGTCCTTGTCGATGGTGATTTTCTTGGCTTGTCCTAGATCGGCCAGGGTCACGTTCTCCAGCTTGATCCCCAGATCTTCCGTGATCGCTTTGCCGCCGGTCAACGTTGCGATGTCCTGCAGCATGGCCTTGCGGCGATCGCCGAAGCCCGGAGCCTTCACGGCCGAGACTTGCAGCGTACCACGAAGTTTGTTGACGACCAGAGTCGCCAGCGCTTCGCCTTCCACGTCTTCTGCGATGATCAGGAGCGGCTTGCCGCCCTTGGCGATCTGCTCCAGCAGCGGCAGCAGGTCTTTCATCGAGCTGATCTTCTTTTCGTGGATCAGGATGTAGGCGTTCTCCTGCACCGACTCCATCCGCTCCGGGTCAGTGACGAAGTACGGAGACAGATAGCCGCGATCGAACTGCATGCCTTCGACCACGTCGAGCTGAGTTTCGAGCGTCTTCGACTCCTCGACGGTGATGACGCCATCCTTGCCGACTTTCTTCATCGCTTCGGCAATGATCTTGCCAATGGTCTCGTCGTTGTTCGCCGAGATCGTGCCCACCTGCGCAATCATCTCGCCGGTCACGGGCTTGCTGAATTTGTCGAGCTCGCCTTTCTCGTGATTGCCTTCCTTGTCGAGCTTGCCGGTGATGAGCATGACGGCCTTCTCAATGCCGCGCTTCATCGCCATCGGATTGGCGCCAGCAGCAACCGTCTTCACGCCTTCGCGGTAAATGGCCTGGGCAAGAACGGTGGCGGTGGTGGTGCCATCGCCGGCCACGTCCGAGGTCTTCGAAGCAACTTCGCGGACCATCTGCGCGCCCATGTTCTCGAGGTTGTCTTTCAATTCAATTTCTTTGGCTACGGTTACGCCGTCCTTAGTGATGGTTGGCGCACCGAATTTCTTCTCAATAACTACGTTGCGGCCCTTGGGGCCGAGAGTAACCTTCACAGCGTCAGCCAGCAGGTTGACGCCGCGGAGAATGGCCTGGCGGGACTCTTCTCCGTGAACAATTTGCTTTGCCATAGTTGTTTGCTCCTTAAGATGTGTGCAGGCTGAGCCTGCGGAAATTGGAAATAAGGTCTCAGGTGTCAGGTCTTAGGTCTCAGGGTTTAACTGATGACGGACAACTGATAACTGACAGCTACTTACGCGTTGCGGCGGTTTCCTTTTTGGCTGCGCCCGAGGTCGCGCCGGTGAGAACGCCGAGTACTTCCTCTTCGCGCATGATGATGAAATCTTCACCATCGAGCTTGATCTCGGTGCCGGAATACTTGCCGAACAGAATGCGGTCGCCGGCCTTCACATCGAGCGGCCGAACCTTGCCTTCTTCGCTGATCTTGCCTTTGCCGGCGGAGATGACTTCTCCCTCCTGCGGCTTGTCTTTGGCGGAGTCGGGAATGATGATGCCGCCGCGGGTGGTATCGGCTTCTTCCACGCGACGGACCAGGATGCGGTCATGCAGCGGGGTAAATTTAGTTGCCATAGTTGCGTACTCCTTTCGAGAGTGGTTAAGTAGGTTGAATCGAACCCAGAGGCGCCCCGGAAATGGGGACTGTTAGCACTTGATGCCCATGAGTGCTAATTATAAGAGTGTGAGCGTGCAATCGTCAAGCGGACGTCACGAGTATAAAACAAGTCTTTTAGCATCAATATTATAGATCGTATCCGAGCAAGTCATCCTGACCGGGTCCGGGAACTCGCGAAGTGAAGTACCTGCCTCCCTCACGCCGCCGCCGATTGGTCGTCGTTCCAATCCGCTGTACGCAATATGGTTGGTGCTGCCCGCTATGCTCCTGGGCATGGTGGGGATAGCTGCGCCCAAGCGCAGAAAACTGCTGAGCTGCTGGCTCGCATTCCTACTGGTGGGAGGCTGTTTGTTACAGGCGGCTTGCGGAGGTGGCACCTCGGCACGCACGTACACCGTCGCGGTTGCCGGCGCGGCGGGTTCGACGCAGCACACAACGATGCTGACGCTGACGATCCAGTAAGGAACTGAGTACCGCCAACTTGCCCAACTGACGGCAGCCTTGCCAGCCCTCCGGCGAGCCTTGGCCGGCCCTGACCGGAGTGAATGCTGCAAGCATTGACTTTCAGGCCCGAAATGGAACGTCCCAACGTGGCAGTCGGCGTGCACTACCCGGTTGTCACCTTCCGCAAGCGGCGATCTGGCCAGCCACGAGACCTAACAGGCTGCGGGAAAACTCAGAATTGGTCCCCAGCCCCTAAAGGGGCGATTGATTTCGAAGGGCTTGTGGTATCGCTAAAGCGATACCCTGATACGAAACTGGAGTTTTTCCGCAGCCTGTTAAATATTCACTGCTTTCCATCGTTGCTCGCCACCCGTCGCGGGGCCTGTTTACTGCCGGGAGATGGAGGAGCAACCATGATGTCCGGCTTGCGCTGCGTCGAGAGCTGTCTGGATTGCCATCTGCGTTCGCGCCATTTTTTCTGCGACCTCTCCCAGGAGTCGATTGAGGCTTTCAACATCGTAAAACACGCCGCGGTTTTTCCTGAGCACGCCGTGGTTCTGGTCGAGGGACAGAGTCCCTGTGGAATCTTCATACTGTGCCAGGGACGCGCCAAACTCTCAACCACCTCGCGCGAAGGCAAAACATTGATTGTGCGAATCGCGGAACCCGGTGAAATTCTGGGACTGCACGCGGTGGTTACCGGCACGCCTTACGAGTTGACGGTTGAAACCATGCAGCCCTGCCAACTGAACTTCGTGGGGCGGGAAGACATGTTGTGCTTTCTCAAAGAGCACGCGGACGCTTGTTTCCATGCCACCCAGCATCTCGCTCGCGACTGTTCCGATGCCTATGGCGTGGTGCGCACGATCGGATTGTCACACTCGGTTTCCGAGAGGTTTGCCAGATTCTTGCTGGAAACCGCCGCCGATGGCAAGGTCAGCCATGGAAGTGTGCGTGTCCGGCTGGCGATGACCCATGAGGAAATCTCGCAACTGGTCGGCACCAGCCGCGAAACCATCACCCGCCTGATGTCCGAGTTCCGCCGAAACGATATGGCGGAACTGAAGGGGTCGACGCTGATTATCCACAACCACTCGGCATTGAAGAACATGGTCCGGGCCTAGGACCAGGGTGTTCATTAAGCGAGAGAATCGGGGAGGGCACGGCTTTCAGCCGTGCCACCCAGAACCGTCAACGCCAGCGTGGCCGCAAATCAAACAGGATGACTCCAGCGCGTCCCTCAGCGGTGAAGCCGCAAACTGTGGCCGGCAATACGGCACGGCTAAAATAGGCTGCCGAAAAACTCGCCGGGCGCGTAAGAAGCTCACCTCAGGCGCTGAAGCGCGGACACATTTTCAAGGACTTAACGGCACGAGTAAACTCGTGCCCTTCCCAAACCTGCTTGAACTGGGGTTTTTCCGCAGGCTGTGAAGGCCGTGCCCTTCCCGATTCCCCCATCCTGCTCGTCGCCGTGCTCAGTAGCTTGTTTAGGAGATGAGTTCTAAAATGAACGACTATGAGGAAGCGCATTTCGATCGGGATTGCGGCGGTAATTGTGCTTTGGGTGGGCATGATTGGGTTGGCGCGGGCTCAGAAGGATAACGAAGGGTCGATGTCGGATTTGCGGTTTGTGGTGGTGCGCGATTACAACGGCAAGCCGGTGAGGAATGCGGCGGTGGTGTTGCATCCAGTGAAGAAGGGCAAGCAGTCGCGCGGCGGGTTGGAGTTGAAGACGGACAACGATGGGCGGACGAATATTGACGGGATTCCGTATGGTCCGCTGCGGATCCAGGTGCTGGCGCCGGGTTTCCAGACGTTCGGGGAAGACTACCAGATCGACAAGGCGGAGATGGTGATTACGGTGAAGTTGAAGCGTCCGGGGGGCCAGTACTCGGTGTATGAGAAACAGGGGGAGGCGAAGAAGGCGGACGACAAGAAACCGGCGGAGCAGAAACCGCAGTAGACAGTGGGCAGCGATAGTAGCGATGGCGCGAAGAGTAAATGAATTTCCTGTAGAGACGCGGCTTGCCCGTCTCTGCCGTTTCTTCCCGCGTGGCGCGACCAGAGACGGGGCAAGCCCCGTCTCTACAGGAGGGTTCGTCGGGATGGGATTTCCAATGAATAAAAATTTGATGATGGTAACCGCGCTGGCGATCGTGTTTGGGGTCGGCATGGCGGGGTGGGCGTGGGCTCAGGACGATGAGGGGCCGACGTCGGCTTTGCGGTTTGTGGTGGTGCGCGACTCCGACGGAAAGCCGGTGAGAAATGCGGAGGTGGTACTGCATCCCGTGAAGCGCAAGGGGAAGCAGGCTAAGGGAGAGATTGAACTGAAGACGGATGCGGAGGGGCGGACCAATGTTGATGGGATCCCGTATGGTCCGCTGCGAGTGCAGGTGCTGGCGCCGCATTTCCAGACGTTTGGGGAAGACTACGAGATCAACAAAGCCGAGATGGAGATTACGGTAAAGCTGAAGCGTCCGGGCGGGCAGTACTCGGTGTATGAGAATCACGGGGACGAGAAGAAGCCGCAGTGACGTGCCGGTCGCGGCGAAGCGGCAAGAGCGTCCGGAAAAAACGAATACAAAAAGTTACATTTGCGGCAGTGACAGGGAAAGGGTTGTGGCCTACAATCCCGTGCCATGGGATTGCAGGAACTCACCGTCGAGCGCTATGAAGGGGTGGCGGAAGATCAGCGGATTCTGCTGCTGAGCGGGCCGATCACGGTGGAAACCGCGCCGCAGTTCGACCGGGCGGTGGGCCACGAGAACGCGGAGACGATGATCCTGGATTTGTCGGATGTCCCTTTCATCGATTCCGTGGGCTTGGGGTCGCTGGTGAAGGCGCACGTATCCCATCAGAAGATGGGACGATACCTGGTGCTGACGGGACTGAAACCGCGGGTGCGCAAGATCATGGAAATCACCAAAGTGAAAGATGTTTTCGTGATGTTTGGCACGACGTGGGAAGCGGTGGAAGCGCTGGCTAACACCGGGACGGCTTAAGAGCGGCCCGACCCAGCGGGCGCGCGCGCGTTTCAGGCACGGAATGGCCAGTCGGTTGCCGGGATTTCTGCGACTCCGGCTGCGATTTACCTACCATGGAGGTCTCCCATGAAGCATCGTGTTGAGTATTTGATCGTTCTGTTTTTGTCGCTGCTTCTGCCGATGGCAGCGCAGCGGAGCAGCGGGCGAGCAAAGAGTTCCGCTGCGGCTCTCACCCAAGTCTTTAACGCCGCAGTCCAAATAAATGGTCCGAGTGGAGGCGCTGACGGTCAAAATGCCCCGGTGGCTCTTCAGGTTAAAGGAGGCCAAGGCGGAACTGGCGGCGTGAACAATGAAAACGGAGGGACGGGCGGTGGAATCCGGCTGAGGGCGGGCGATGGAGGCAGCAGCTCCCAAGACGCCGGTGGGGGCGGGAATATCACGATCACCGCTGGTAACGGCGGTGTGAGCAGCGAACTTGCCGGCCCCGGCGGTTGGATTACGTTACAGCCGGGATTCGCCGGCGCGTGTGCGCTTCTTTGTAGTAATCCTGGCAACATTATTCTGGCGGTCCACGGGATGGGCGCGGTCGGCGTCGGAACGAAGTCCCCGAGCAACACCTTGGAAGTGAGGGTGGGAGGGACGACGCTGGCTGACTCCTGGTCGGTCCGCAGCTCGCGCCGCTTCAAGAACAACATTCAGCCGCTCGATGGAGCATTGGATAAGGTTGAACGGCTCCAGGGAGTTTCCTACCAGCGCAAGGACGATGGAAAGCGCGAAATTGGCGTGGTGGCTGAGGATGTGGATCGGATCGTGCCCGAAGTAGTCTCGCGCGACCCGAAGACGCACGAAATTCAGGGCGTAGACTACTCCCGGCTGGCGGCCTTGCTGATCGAGGCGGTCAAAGCGCAACAGGCTGAAATCCGGCAGCTGAAGGCACAGATCGAGCAACTCACAGCCAGCCAGTCCGGCCAATAACTCGCGGGGCATGGGAAAACTAGAGGTCATCTCAGAATGAACCGAATCGGTAAGCTGGCAGGGGTCCTCAGGGGCTAAAGCCCGCGTCTCTATTGGCGCTGGGTGGCACGGCTAGCCGTGCCCTTCCCAAAATCATTTATGAGATAGCTTCTATTCTGAACATTGCCGCTGCGGGCCCTTCGGACGGGGCGGTTTCCTGAATCGAAAACGTTGGCGTGCCATCTAAACGGCATTGCTCGCGCCTACTTTTAGCTTTGCGCGCTGACGCCTATGAATCTTCTTTACCAATATTCCAAACAGTACTGGAAACTGTTTGTGGCGGCTCTTCTGCTGGCCGCGACCAATCAGATCTTTTCGCTTCTCGATCCGCTGATTTTTCGGCATGTGATCGACAGCTACGCCACCAAATATCACCAGTACACGCAAGGGCAGTTCATCCGCGGGGCGGGGCTGTTGCTGCTGGCGGCGGTGGGCGTGGCGTTTGTGTCGCGCGTGGCTAAGAACTTTCAGGACTATTTCGTGAACGTGATTGTGCAGCGACTGGGCGCGCGCATGTACTCGGACGGGATCCGGCATTCGCTCGATTTGCCCTACCAGGTTTTCGAAGACCAGCGTAGCGGCGAGACTCTGGGCAAATTGCAGAAAGTTCGCAGCGACGTGGAGCGGTTTATTACCGCCGCCATCAATGTGTTGTTCATTTCGCTGATTGGCATCGTCTTTGTGATGATCTACGCCTTCCGGGTGCATTGGAGCATCGCTCCGGCGTTTCTGATCACGGTTCCACTGCTCGGAATAATCAGTTCGGTGCTGAGCAAGCGGATCAAGAAGATGCAGAAGACCATTGTTGCCGAGACCACGGCGCTGGCGGGTTCTACAACCGAGTCGCTGCGCAATATTGAATTGGTGAAGAGCCTGGGACTGGCGCATCAGGAAGTGGGAAGGCTCAACGGAATCACGGGAAAGATTCTGAAGCTCGAACTCAAGAAAGTGAAATACCTGCGCAGCCTGAGTTTCATCCAGGGAACGGCCGTCAATGGGTTGCGCACCGGCATTTTGTTTCTAATGCTTTATTTGATTTTTCGCCAGCAGATCACCGTCGGACAATTTTTTGCACTGATGATTTATTCGTTTTTCATTTTTACGCCGTTGCAGGAGTTGGGGAACGTCATCAATATTTATCGTGAGACGGAAGTTTCGCTGCAGAACTTTCAACAGATTCTCGACACGCCTCGGGATCCGAAGCCGTCCGATCCGGAACCGGTTGAGGAACTTATGACGCTGCAGTTTGAAGAGGTTAGTTTTCAGCATCAGAGTTCTTCGGCTCTCGCCTTGGATGAAATCGGTTTCAGCGCGGCTCGCGGAGACACGATTGCCTTTGTGGGGCCGTCCGGGGCAGGGAAGTCAACGCTGGTGAAGCTTCTGGTGGGCTTGTACGCACCGAAGGCAGGCGAGATTCTTTACAACGGGATTCCATCGCATCGCGTGGATCTGGATTTGCTGCGAGAGAAGATCGGATTTGTGACGCAGGACACGCAGCTGTTTTCGGGCTCGATTCGCGAGAATCTGCTCTTTGTGAATCCGAAGGCGACGGACGAAGAATGCATGGAAGTTCTGAATCAAGCTGCCGCGCACAGCCTTCTTTCGCGCGCCGACCGCGGCTTGGACACGTTGATCGGCGAAGGTGGCGTCAAGGTTTCGGGAGGCGAGAAGCAGCGGCTTTCGATTGCTCGCGCGTTGTTGCGGCATCCGCAGTTGCTGGTGTTCGATGAGGCGACGTCTTCGCTGGATTCGCTGACGGAAGAGGAAATCAGCCGGACGATTCGTGAGGTCGCGACAAATCAGGAGGCGATCACGATTCTGATTGCGCATCGGCTGTCCACGGTGATGCACGCCGACCGCATCTACGTGCTGGAGCGTGGACGCATCGTCGAATCTGGACGGCACTCGGAGTTGCTCGACCAGAAAGGTTTGTACTACGCGATGTGGCGGCAGCAGGTTGGCGAACGCGAGGCGGTGGCGGAGGCGCGGTAACTGCGCAAGTTTACTGGTGTTGTGTCCCGTCAATTTGCAAGTAAGTTTGAGTTGTCATCCTGAGCGAAGCGAAGGACCTGCTTTCTTGTGGACGCAAGAGACAGCAGGTCCTTCGCTTCGCTCAGGATGACAATTTGGATTTGTGCCGCGAACTTGCGGGACCGGCCACAAGGGCCTCACGTGATCACGGGAAGGTCGCTGATTCCGGCGGTGCCGAACACGCGGCGATAGCGTTCGATTTCGGACGTCGTGCCGAGCGCCTTGGCGTAGTTGTCGGAGAGCTTCACCGCGGGCCTGCCTTCCACACTGGAAACTTTGCAGATCAGGCTGACGGGATCAAAGTCGCTGCTGCCGGCGGGATCGCAGCCGCGGAAATCATTGGTGAGCAACGTGCCCCAACCGGCGCTGAAACGAATGCGGCGGCCCAGCGTCCACTTTTTCGGGTCGTGGAAATCGGCGGCGGCGCCGAAGTCGTTGATGTTGGCTCCGCTTGCGAGCGTTCCACCAAAATAGGCGTGCAGGCCGAGGATGTCATCAACGTCGAGCGCGTCGGAAGCGATGAGGCGCTTCTCCTGCGGATTTCGACCGCGGGCTTTGAGCCATTCGATATATTCGTCGCCGGCGATGTAGGGATTCTTGCTGTCGATGCGTTGGCCTGTCCAATCGGCCACCCAGTCGGGGGCGTGGTCGAGAAATTGCGTGGTGCCAAAAGTATCCGGCAGCATGATGCGGAGGGCGCCATGGTAGGTGGTCTGCCACAACTCGAGGACGCGGTACTGCGAAGCCTTCCTGGCCTCGTCGTCGGGTGCGAGCGCGGCGAGGACCATGGGGATCTCATGCGCGTTGGTTCCGATGGCTTCGAGATCGTGCTTATGGGCGAGGAAGGCGTTGGAAGTTCCGGTGAAGGCCCCGCCTAGATTCGCCGCCATGGCCTCGACTACGTATTCCTGCCACAGGAAGCTGTGGCGGCGGCGGGTTCCGAAGTCGGCCACGGCAAGATCGGGGACTCCGCGCAGCCGCTCGATCTTGTTCCAGAGTTTGGTTTTCGCCCTGGCATACAAGATGTCGAGACCGAACTCGTGCAGCTTTTTCATACCTGCCCGCGTTTTGAGCTCGTCAAGAATGGAGAGCGCATAGAGCTCCCACATCGTGGTCTCGGTCCAAAGGCCGTCGAAGGTAAGATCGAGCTGCCCATTCTTGACCGAGAGTTCATAGTCGGACAATCGAAAATCGCGTTCCAGCCATTCCAGAAACGCGGGTTCAAAAATTCCGCTGCGGCCATAGAACGTGTTGCCAGCGAGCCAGACCAGTTCCGACCTGCGAAAGCGGAGGCTGCGAACGTGCTCCAACTGGTGGAGAAGTTCCTCGCGTGCAAACATGTCCCCCAGCCGCACCGAAGTCGTGCGGTTCAACAGGGAGAACGACACACGGGTTTTCGGGTAATGCTTCCAGATGAACTGGAGCATCAGCAGTTTGTAGAAATCGGTATCGAGGAGGGACCGGATGACCGGGTCCAGTTCCCAGTTGTGGTTGTGCGCCCGCTCGGCGAAGTTCACGATCATCGCGTACTATCCTCTGCGACAGTCCGGAGAAAATCAACCGCAGTGAACTTGGGAGGTTCGTTTTCTTGGGTTTTGGCTGACTTTGGCAAGGCAAACACGGTAGTATCAGATTCTTGCATGAAACCGGGATCCGCCACTGCCGCGCGCCGAAGTTGCGCATCGTTATTTCTTGCGCTGGGACACGTACGCGTCTGGGCAGGATTCTCTGGCCGCGCGCTGCATGCGCTGGCGGCCGGGGTCTTGCCCGCGGTGTTCCTGCTGCGATCGAGCCGCGACGAGACTTACAACATCCTATGGGCGCTGGTGTTTGGCTTTGCCACGCTGAACATTTTGAGCCTAGGGGCGCGCCGTTTCGAGCAGCAAAAGACCGGTCTGAACTTCGGCGAGACTCTGGCCATCCTGGTGGTGGTGGTGTCGATCGTGCTGCTGGGTTGGGAGCTGCTGTATCTGTTCCACATTCTGCCGATTCGCCTCACGCCGCGCTGACCCCGCGCTGACCTCGATTGCGGTATGATCGCGTGTGGTGAAACGCGAATCCAATTTTCGTGAATCCAATTTTGACGTGACTTGCCCGTGCTGCGGCGCGGTCATGAAAATCGACGCCGCGACACGCAGCGTCATTGCGCACACCGCGCCGGTCAAGCCGAAAACTTTCAACGACATGGAAGAAGCGGCGCGCGCCATGAAAGAGCAGGACAGCCGCCGCGATTCGATTTTCCGCCAGTCCATCGAAGCGCAAAAGCATGCTTCGGAGTTGCTGGAGAAAAAATTCCAGGAGGCGGTAAAGAAGGCCAAAGAAACGCCGGATACGGGAAAGCCGATCCGGGATTTCGATTTGGACTAAGTTCTTGCTGCTTGCTCACCGCCGAGACGCCGAGTACGCCGAGAAGTGCAAAACCTTGAATGACTAAACCACTTCTGCTGGGACATCGTGGGGCGCGCGCTTGCCGGCAAATTCCTGAAAATACTTTGGCTTCGTTCGAGCTTTGCTTACAGCATGGGTGCGACGGGTTTGAGTTTGACGTGCGGCTTTCCGCCGACGGGCAAGCCGTGATCTGTCACGATGCGACCATCGGCGGGCTACGGATTGAGAACACGGCGGCGAACAACCTGTCGTTGCCCACGCTAGAAGATGTTCTGCGGCAATTTGCGCATCGTGCGTTCCTTGATATCGAGTTGAAAATCGCTGGACTGGAGCCGCTGTTGCTCACCGAATTGCGCAAATATCCGCCGCAAAAGGGATACGTGGTTTCGTCTTTCCTTCCTGATGTGCTCACGTCAATCCACGATCTCGATCCGGCGATTCCGCTGGGATTTCTTTGCGATTCGCGGGATCAACTTCGAGGTTGGCACAAAATGGCGACGGAGTGGGTGATTCCGCAGTTCAAACTGACGGACAGGGAATTGGTTGAACTGGTTCATGCGGCAGGGAAGAGAATCATGGTCTGGACGGTGAATCGCGCAGAGCGCATGCGTGAGTTTGCAGAGTGGGGTGTGGATGCGATCATCTCGGACGAGACGGAACTGCTGGTCCATTCGGTCAGGCGTGAGTGAATCTAACGAATCGCCCGGCAAAGAGCGCTGCCGAGCTTCTCCACCCCGTCAAGCCAACAGTTCGCTCGGCATAGACGGCCGAGGGCGGCCGTCCCTACGTGATCACGCCATTGCTCCCGCAATTCGCGTCATTTACATTGAACAGGATGTCCACTACAGGCGAACGATTCGAGCGAGCGGTTCAGATTATGGCGCGGTTGCGGGCTCCGGGCGGATGCCCGTGGGATCGCGAACAGACCTTCGACACCATCAAGCCCTACACCCTGGAAGAGACCTACGAAGTCCTTGAAGCCATCGACAGTCGCGATTGGCCGGAGCTGACGGGCGAATTGGGCGACCTGCTGTTGCAGGTGCTCTTCTATTCGCAGATGGCCAGCGAGGAGGGCTATTTCTCGGTGGATGACGTGCTCGACCGGCTTTCTAACAAACTGGTCGACCGGCATCCGCACGTGTTTGGCGATGTGAAAGCGGACACTCCCGCCGAAGTGCTGCGCAACTGGGAGGCGTTGAAGGCGGAAGAGAAAAAGAAGCGGCTGGCGGCGCGCGGAGACAAGCAAGCGGAACAGGCTGATGGCGCGCAAGTTGTGGATGCGCAAACTGGCTCCGAACAATCTAGCTTCGAACAATCGGTGCTGGCGGGCGTGTCGTCGAAAATGCCCGCGCTGATGGAAGCTTATAAGCTCAGCTCGCGCGCGGCGCAGGTCGGATTCGATTGGCCCGAGATGGAAGGCCTCTTTGCCAAGCTTGAAGAAGAGACGGCGGAACTGCGGGAGGAACTGAAGGCTGTGCCGACGCTTCATTCCAAGGGGCAATCTTCTAAAGGCAAATCGCTGGGGACGGGGATTGCCGGGTCGGGAAAACCCCAGCTTCCGCCCGAACTGCGCGCGCGCGTCGAAGATGAAGTGGGAGACATGTTCTTCGTGCTGGTGAACGTTGCGCGCTATTTGTCGCTCGACCCCGAGTCGGCATTGCGGAAAACGAATCGCAAGTTTAAGCGAAGGTTTCAATGGATGGAGGAGCGTCTGCGCGCGAGCGACCGAACGCCGGAGCAGGCGTCGATGGACGAACTGGAAAGCCTATGGCAAGAAGCGAAGCAGCAGGAAAAACCGTGACCGGAGCGGGCACGGGAACGCCGTCTGGAAGAACACCGTCCGGAAACGCTCCATTCGGAAAAATGCCCGGTGCGGTGACCATTCGCAAGTGTGAAGCGCTTGGGGAGATGCAGGCCTGTTTTGCGCTGCAAAAAGAGGTATGGAAGTTTTCGGATGCGGAGTTGGTTCCCGTGCGGATATTCGTGGTGGCGGCGAAGATCGGCGGGCAGGTCATTGGAGCTTTCGCCGGCAGGGACGACAAAAAGGAACTGATCGGCTTCGCACTCGCGCTCCCGGGAATGCGAAACGGGCACTGCTATCTGCACTCGCAGATGCTGGCCGTCCGCCAGCAATATCGCAATGGCGGCCTGGGACGGCGGATGAAACTCTATCAGCGTGACGATGCGCTGGCGCGAGGTATCGAGCTGATGGAGTGGACGTTCGATCCGTTGGAGATCAAGAACGCGTACTTGAATATCGAGAAGCTGGGTGCGATCGCGCGACGCTACAGCATGAATCAGTATGGGATCACGTCGTCCCCGCTGCAGGGCGGTTTGCCCAGCGACCGGCTGGTCGCGGAGTGGTGGATGAGGTCAAAGCGGGTTGAGGCGGTTCTGGCGGAGGCTCCGCGCGCGAAGTTCGAATGCCGCGCCCGCATCGACGTGCCGGCGGAAATCTATGCATGGAAGGCAGCGGCGGCGACGCGCGCGCAGGCGCTGGCGGTGCAGGCAAGCAATCGTGAGCGGTTCAGCCGGGCGTTTGCCCAGGGTTTGAGTGTGCTCGGGTATGAGCGCGACGAACATGGGAATGGCCGCTTCGTGTTGGGGACGTGGGATGAAGCCTGGCGGTATTAGCAAGCTGCTGTAGAGGCGCGGCTTGCCGCGTCTCCCGCGGCGTCCAAAGAATCCCGCAGCGTCCAAAGGAGACGGGGCAAGCCCCGTCTCCACAGCATATCTTCTTGCTCTTGCAGGTGCGCCCTTTTATACTTGCGGGTCCAAATTCTGGGTGCCTGCTCCAGGGTAAGTCTGAATTCAGCGATGACTAAGTCATGAAAATCGAATCTGTAACTCTGCGTGAAATTCACATGCCGCTCGTGCATTTTTTTGAAACGAGCTTTGGCCGCGTTTACAGCCGCCGCATCCTGCTGGTGAGTGTGGAGGCCGATGGAGTGCGCGGGTGGGGCGAGTGCGTCGCCGGGGAAGATCCGTATTACAGCCCGGAATGGACGGGAAGCGCGTGGCCCACGATCAAGAATTATCTTGCGCCTTTACTGCTCGAGAGCGAGTTGGCGGCCGGCCGCGATTGCGCCGCGCGGTTTGCCAGAATCCGCGGCCACCGCATGGCCAAGGCCGCGCTCGAAAACGCGGTGTGGGACGCGGAGGCGCGGCAGAAGCAACTGTCACTCTGGAAATTGCTGGGAGGAACCCGGCGCGAGATCGCCTGCGGCGTCTCTATCGGCATTCAGGACACGCCCGAACAACTTCTGCAGAAGATCGAAACGGAGTTGGCGGCGGGATACCGGCGGATCAAGATCAAGGTGAAGCCAGGATGGGATCTGAATGTGCTGGAGAAGATCCGCGCGCGCTGGGCGGATATTGTTCTTAGCGTGGATGCGAATTCCGCCTATACGCTTGACCAAGTCGAGCACTTGCGCAAGTTCGATGCCTTCAACCTGCTGATGATCGAGCAGCCTTTGTGGAACGACGAAATCTATCTTCATGCGCGGTTGCAGAAAGCGATCCAGACGGCAATCTGTCTGGACGAATCGATTCTGAATGCTCGCGACGCCGATTTTGCGCTGGAGACGGGCGCGTGCCGGATCATCAACATCAAGGTAGGACGCGTGGGCGGCTTCGGCGAGGCGAAGAAGGTACACGATGTCACGGTGCGGCATAACCTTCCCGTGTGGTGCGGCGGGATGCTGGAATCGGGGGTGGGACGGGCGCACAACATCGCGTTGTCGACGCTCGAAAATTTCCGCTTGCCCGGAGACGTGTCGGCATCGAAGCGCTATTGGAAACAGGACATCATCGAACCCGAAGTGGAAGTGCGCGCCGACGGAATGATTGCCATCAGTGATGCTCCGGGGACGGGCTACAGCGTGCGCGAGGATCTGGTGCGGGAGTTCACCGTGCGCGAAGGAACGTTTCGCGCCGGAAAATAAGGAGAGAGTGAATTTCCCGTAGAGACGCGGCTTGCCGCGTCTCCGCTCGCATCGCGCTGTCTCTGACTGGCAGCGGGAGACGGGGCAAGCCCCGTCTCTACAGCGGATGTCCATCACCTGTGAGCGAGCCGGGTGGCAGCAGGGTGGTCGGCCACAGCGGATTCTTCCTTTTTCAGCAGTTCCAGCGCCTGGGCGAACGTCAGGTCCGACGGAACCTGCTTGAAGCCACTGAAAATTTCCGTCGAGATGATGGAGAGATTTTTTACCAGCAGAATTTTTCCGGTGAAGCTCAAGTTCATGCTTGAGATTTCCCAGAAGTTGCCGCCAACCACCTGCTGATGAACCACAAAGCGGCCGCCCCGGTCGAGGCGTCCGAGGATCCCCCAGCCGAAGCTGACGTCCTTGAAGAGCGTGCCGTCAATGCTGGCAATGCGGTAACGGACGGGGTCCACCAGTACGTAGCCTTGCATGCCGGTCAGGACCTCCTCCACGCGCGAGGGCGGTTGGTAGCGGGGATTCGGGCGGAACTCCAACTTGACCAGAGGGTCCCCGGCCCGGCCCATGCCTTCCGATCCCGGTTCTTTTCCTGCGTACTCAAACAGGAAGGCATCGGGCAGGGCGCGCACGATGCGCAGAGTGCGCTCGGCGCTGTCGCGCTCCTGCTCGCGCTTCTTTTTTAATTCTTCCGGATGGTTGACGAAACGTTCCACGCGCGCCGCTTCCGCCCGGCGTTGTTCCGGAGTCAGAGGTTTGCCGTTGTTGGCGATCACCAGGCCGGCCGTGGCCTCCTTGGTTTCGACGTAGAGTTTTGTCGTGGATCCCTTAGGGGTAGTCTTGGTGCCGCGAAACAGAAAGTGGGCGCTGTCGTCGTTGGCCGCGTTAATTTCGTTCTGCACCGCTTTGCGCACCAATGCCGCCGGATCCGGAGAGGAAGAAACAGTCGCTGGCTGGCCTCCGAAACCAGCCGCGGTGAGCAGCAGAATCCAGGCGCTGGTTTGTGCAATGCAGTGGGCGGTGGAGTTGCGCGAGATCGAGTTCGAACCAGAGTTGACGACCGCCATGACTAGACTGGGCACGCTGACCTCATGTAGACGATGGTAGCAAACCGGAGGTGCGCCGGGGCGGGTGCTGTAAGTTCCTGACGGAGAATGATTTCGGGCCAGCAATCCGAACTGGAAGCGAGCGGATGATTTACAATCGGGGGATTCGCGGCGACCAGAGCGCGAGGAAGATGGAGGCCAAGCTATGGATGCTCCGCACACCGGAGAATTCGCCCACATTGGCAAGTCGGTGGTGATCAAGGGAGAGCTGTCGGGATCCGAAGACTTGTACGTGGATGGCAATGTCGAAGGCAAAATCGAGCTCCGCAACAACAGCCTGACGGTCGGGCCGAACGGAAACATCAAGGCCGACGTCACCGCGAAAGCCGTGGTGATTCAGGGTAAGTTGGATGGGGCGGTGAACGCCTCGGATCGCGTGGAGTTGCGAAAATCGGCGGTGGTAACTGGCGACTTGACCACGCAACGCATCGCCATTGAAGAGGGCGCGTTCCTGAAAGGGAAGGTCGATATTCAGAAAGAAGCGGGAAGGGCGGCAACGCCCGCGTCCAAGTGAAGCCTTCGGGCGCACAGGGTCCTTGATCCTTAGAATGGCATCGGTTTCCGACAACGTAATGAAATTCTTTCGCAGCTCTTCGAACCGGACCGCCGGCCCCGCGGTCCCGCAGAAGTTAACCCGCCGGTCGAGCGGCATCGGGGAAATTTCACGCCTGCTGAATTCCGAGGAGGGGTTGTGCGTGCTCGACATGGGCTCGACCTCGGCCAGCAACATCCGCTTCTTCACTGGCAAGGGGCACAAGATTTACAGCGAAGATCTGCTGTGGTCGTCGCTCGATCCCGCGCTGCGCATTCAGGACAGCGCGGGCGCCTCCGTTCTCGACAGCAAGAAGTTTCTGGATGAGAACCTGGTGTACCCGAACGCTCACTTCGACGTGGTGCTCTGCTGGAATCTGCCGGACTACATGGAAGAGAGCCTGGTGAAGCCGACCATCGACCGTTTGTGGTCGGTGATGAAGCCGGGCGGGTACCTGCTCGCGTTCTTTCACACCCGCGACGCCGGCCCGGACTCGACCTGCTATCGCTATCACGTGACCGGCACCGATCTGCTGGAGATGCAAGAGGTAAAGTTCGCACCTCCCGGCCGGCCTGCGTCTGAAAAACAATCTCCGCGGCTGCAGCGCGTGTTCAACAACCGGCACATTGAAAACCTCTTCCGCGATTTCGCTTCGATCAAGTTTTTTCTGGCGCGCGACGCGATACGGGAAGTGCTGGTCGTGCGCTGACGGCTTTTCTCATCCACTCCTGAATATCAGGCGTTGATCTCTTTACAGGCTGGACACGTCTTCGCGTGAGCCAGGCGCGCTTTGTGAGCTTGCTGATACGCTTCCATTTCTTCTTTCTGATGCTTCCGCTTTGCCTTTTCCGAAAGCTTCGGCTTGACTTCATTGCGGAAGAGATGGGAAGTCCATGCGGCGTGGGCGCTCGTCTCACGATCTTTTAATTTCTTGTAGGTGGCGCATTCCGACTCAGCCATAGCGTGATGATAATTGAAAAGCTCGGAGCGTTGCCGGTGCCGAGACGCGGCAAGCCGCGTCTCTACGATGATGTGTCTCCATGGCCATTCCTGTTTCCGGCGATCTCTTGCTAAGATAAAGAGTCAGGCATCGGTTCCGCGCGACGTTTTCCCGCCAACCCCGCCAGGTCCGGAAGGAAGCAACGGTAACGGGCTCTTTCGTGTGCAGTGGACCGCCGGTGCCTGACTTTTGTTTGCCCTGCGCGCTCTTCCCATCATGACCAAGCGCCTTTACTACGACAGTTCTGAAGTGCACGAATTCGATTCGGTTGTCGAGGACGCGGTGCCTCTCTCGCCTGAGCAAGCGCGCCCGTCCGTTATCCTGCGGGAAACCGCGTTCTATCCCACCAGCGGCGGTCAGGTTCACGACACGGGATGGTTGACGCTTGACGGTGCCGAGCGCTTGCGAGTGACGGAAGTTGCGGAGGCGGAAGACGGCCGGATCGTCCACTACCTGGAAGCGCCGGTGAAGTTGCCGTTGTTGGGCGCCGCGGTCCACGGCAGCGTCGATCTCGAGCGCCGCCGCGACCACATGCAGCAACACACCGGACAGCACGTTCTCTCGGCGGCTTTTGTTGAGCTTTACCAGATGCCGACCGTCTCGTTCCACATGGGCGAAGACTATTGCTCGATTGATCTGGCGACGCGGTCAGTAAGTTCCGAACAGATTGCCGGGGCCGAGAAACGGGCCAATCAGATTGTGTTTGAGAACCGTCCGGTGCGGGTTCGCTATGTTTCGCGCGCGGAAGCGGAGAAGCTTGGCCTGCGCAAACTTCCTCCGGCGGAGCGCGACGAGCTGCGCCTGATCGAGGTCGCGGAATTCGATCTGTCGGCGTGCGGCGGAACGCACGTCGGCTCGAGCGGGCAGATCGGCGCGATCGTTCTTCGGAAAAGCGAAAGGGTGCGGCAGGGTACGCGGGTGGAGTTTGTCTGCGGCAATCGCGCGGTGCGCATGGCGCGGCGCGACTATTGTGCGCTCAGCGAGGCGGCTGCGCTGTTCTCGGCACAGCTTTGGGATGTGCCGGAGCAGATCCGCAAGAGTGTCGAAGAGAGCAAGCTGTTGCGCAAACAAAAGGACGATGCGCTCGATCAACTCGCCGAGCTTTTGGCATCGGCCGCTCTTCGGGACCAACCGGAGACGCACGGACGGAAGATTGTTGTGCGGGTGTTTTCCGATCGCGACATTAGTTTCGCCAAGTTGTTTGCGCAGAAAGTGACGCGAGTGGGTATGCCCGCGATCGCGCTTGTAGCCAGCGCCCTCGGTCCGCCGGGGCTGGTTTTCGCGCAGACTCCGGGCGGCTCAGCCGACATGGGCGCGCTGCTCAAACAAGTGTTGTCGTCGGTCGGAGGACGCGGCGGCGGCGGCCGCGATTTCGCCCAGGGCGGAGTTCCGGCAAGCTCGAAGATCAATGTTGAGCAGCTTTTGCGCGAGGCAGCGGGTACAATCGGAGCCTGATCCCGGCTGCACATTGTTCGGGAATAAAGTTACACGGTGGAGCGACGGGCGTCCTCGCCCGTCCGGCAGCGCGGCGGCCGGGCGGGGACGCCCGGCTCTCCACAACCTAGTCACTTCGATGCTGGAACCGCGGCTGATACTCGTCAACCTCCTGATCAAGCTGGGCGTGGCTGCGGCCGTGTCGAGCGCCCTGGTGCGCTCCAAAGAATTCAAGACTTCGATCTTTCGCGAAGAGCGCACCACCCGGCACAAAATCTATCTGGCGTTGTGGATGGCGATTCCCATCGCCCTCGGCGTGTGGATCCGATTCAGCGCCAAGAACTTCCTCGCCGGCGACCTTTCTCTCGAAACGGCATTGCTGCTGGGCGTGATTGGCGGGCGCTTGTCGGGAGGGCTTGGCGGAGCGCTGATCTCGCTGCCCGCTTCTATGCATGGCGAGTGGGCGAGCCTGCCGTTGAATGTGTTTGCCGGAATTATCGCCGGGCAGTTGCGCCGTTTTGCGCCCGAACAGGAAGATATCTGGTCGTTCTCGCCGTTCATCGATCTCACCCTCTATCGCATGATTCGGCGCAATCTGCCGCGTCCCCGCGTGTTCGATTGGCAGGTGGCATTTTTCGCGACCATCGTGGGCCTGCGTTTTCTGCAAACCGAAATCTGGCATTTCTGGCCCAGCTCGATCTTCAGCCTGGAAAGTCCTGGCCTCTGGGGAAAGTACGGAACCCCGAACGGATATCTGGTGGAGAGCGCGATCTACCTGGCCGTGGTCATGGTGGTGGGCACGGAACTGAAAATCTTCAACAGCGTCCGTATCCAGATCAAGCTCGAGGAGCAGGAACGACTGCTGCTGCAGGCGCGCATGGCGGCGTTGCAGAATCAGATCAATCCGCACTTTCTGTTCAACACGCTGAATTCCATTTCGTCGCTGGTACGTTTCGATCCCGATACGGCGCGCGAGATGATCCTGAAGCTTGCTACCATTCTTCGCCGCCTGCTGCACAGCACCGATTCGTTCGTTCCGCTGCGCGAGGAAGTCGAGTTCATCGACAATTATCTGGACATTGAAGTCGTGCGCTTTGGACGCGACAAGCTCAAGGTGGTCAAGGATCTCGATCCGGCGTCGCTCGAAGCCATGGTTCCCAGCATGTTGCTGCAGCCGCTGGTCGAAAATTGCATCAAGCACGGACTCGCTCCCAAAATCGATGGTGGCAGCATCACACTGCGCAGCCGCCTGATCAAATCGCGGCTCGTGGTGGAAGTGGAAGACGACGGTGTCGGCATGGGGGCGGCGCAATTGCTGGAGCAACCCGATGGTTTGGGCGGCATCGGCATCGGCATGGCCAACGTGGCCGAGCGGCTCAAGGTACTCTACGGCGATGCTGCCCGGATGAAAATCGAAGCCCGCGACGGCGGCGGCACGCTGATCCGTTTGCGCCTGCCGATTCTGCCTAACCCTGAAGAGCTAATGACGGCTGCGCCGACTGCGATGACCGCTCCAGCACCTTTCGGTAAAAGTCTTCGTAAAGCGGAATAATCCTGGTGGAACAGTACTTCTCTTGAGCCGAGGCGCGCGCCCGTTTTCCCATGGCGCGCAGAGCGGATTCATCGCTGAGCAGTTCGATGGCGTAACGCGCCATGGTCTCCACGTCGCCGACATCGGCCATAAATCCGGTTACCCCGTGCTCGATCACTTCCGGCACTCCTCCAGTGCGGGCGGCAATCGGGACTACCTCACAGGCCATTCCTTCCAGAGCCGCCAGGCCGAAGGTTTCCAGTTCGCTGGGCATCAACATTACGTCCGAGATGGCGAGTTTTTCCCGGATCTGATCTTGTTTCCCTAGAAACAGCACGTGCTCGTGAATGCCTTTCTGCACCGCCAGCCACTCCGCCTGCGAACGATCGGGCCCGTCGCCAATCAGCAACAGCTTGGAGGGGATTTTCTTGCGCACGCGGTCAAAGATCTCGATTACATCCAGCACGCGTTTCACCGGGCGGAAGTTCGAAAGGTGCACCAACAGGCGCTCGTCTTTGGAAACATACTCGCTGCGCTTTTCCAGCCATTCCGGTTTGCGCAGATACTCGTCGCAGTTCACAAAGTTGGGGATGACCTCGATGTGGTTCTTGATGTCGAAAACTCTCAGGGTGCGGGTGCGCAAATACTGCGAGATGGCGGTCACGCCGTCGCTCTGCTCGATGGAGAAACGCGTGATCGGAAGATAGGAGCGGTCGAGGCCGACGAGAGTGATGTCGGTGCCGTGCAGGGTGGTGACAAACGGTAAGCGGCGGCGCGGCGGAGTTGCCGCCAGCATCTGCTTGGCCAGCATCGCGCTCACCGAGTGCGGGATCGCGTAGTGTACGTGCAGCAGGTCGAGTTCGTAGAGCTGCGATACTTCGGCCATGCGCGTCGCCAGCGCCAGATCGTACGGAGGATATTCAAACAGCGGATAGCGCGTGACCTCGACCTCATGATAGTGAATGTTGGGTTCCGGCCCGGTCAGGCGAATGGGCTGCGAATAGGAGATGAAATGAATCTCATGGCCCCGGCGCGCGAGTTCGAGCCCCAGTTCAGTGGCCACAACGCCGCTGCCGCCGTAGGTTGGATAACAGGTGATCCCGATCTTCATGCGCCTCCCACCATACCACCCATTGGATTCGCAGGAAGGGCTGGGGATGCAGGAGTGGGGTCATCAAATGTTCCGTAATCAATGAGCTACAGATGGCAACCGTCCTAAATCAGTTTCCTGCTAAAAACACTTATTATTGACAATTACACGATACCAAGTAATAATGTAATCGAGAGCTGGGAAGTGTCAAGTGCCTGCCATGAAGACAGCGACTGCCAAGCCGACCACGATTGAGCCAACCATTAAATTGGCCGACGAAGTTTGGCTGGCGACACTCATGCTTCACCAGCGGCACCCGGAGCGGCTAGATTTTTCAATCGAAGAGATTGTGGAATTCGCGGGATCCGCGAAAGAACTCAGACTTATGGGACCACTGCGGCCGGGGTTCTATGTCCACGTAGTGCAGCATTGCGTCGCCAATCGGCCTCCGAACCCGGGACGCTACCGAATGCTCTTCGAAACATCGCCCGGACGCCGCCGTCTGTTTCGGCCTGGCGACGCGTATCATCCTCAACGCGAAGGAGGGAAGATCTCGCCAAAACCTGAAGATCTGCCCGAGAACTGGTTTAAAGGAGTTCTCTCGTGGTATCGCGGTTGGTGCGCAAAGGCCGCAGAGCGGGCAGTCGAAGACGATCCCTTAATGGCTCTCCGTGGCTCTGGAAAAGCACTTTGGGCGGACGAGCACGCGGACGACTATGTACGCCGCTTGCGTGAGGGGTGGGAATGAGCCGCATTTTTTGGGACACCAACCTCTTCATTTATTTGTTCGAGGATTACGGGGTGCTCTCCAATGCGGTCGCGCAGTTTCGTTCCAAGATGCTCGACCGCGGCGATCAACTGCTGACTTCCACACTCACGCTGGGTGAGATTCTGGTGAAACCCACCGAGCGGAACGACACCGAACTTTGCAGAAGGTACGAACGCGCAATTTCAAGCACCGCGACCATGATTGCCTTCGATGTGAAAGCGGCCAAGATATATGCGGCGCTTCGATCAGAGAGGTCACTGAAGGCGCCCGACGCCATCCAGTTGGCTTGCGCCGCAAGCGCGAACGTCGATCTCTTTGTGACCAATGACGAACGGCTGCAGGGCAGGCAGGTTGACGGCATCCAGTTCATCGTGGCCTTGGGTAGAGTGCCGATCTGAACCTGCCATGGGGTCCTTTTGCTCGCCTCATCAGAAGCAGACGACGAGCCCATTCACTGCGGCCGCCAGGTCATTTCCACGCGCACTGGAATGTCGTTTTTGACGGGCATGGTCAGCAACGATGGCGGATCGATTTTGAAATCAGCGAGTGTGGCTGGAATTGTCCCTGTGAGATGGGTCTCGCCGCCTTGCGTAACCAGTTTGAAAGGAACCTGCTTGTACTGGGCAGTCTGGCCGGCAAACTGAATTTCCAGATCGGCGCTAATGGTCGCTGATGTGGCGGCCGATTCGGGCAGGCGGGTTCGCACGGTGACCATGGGAAACTCCGCCCCCCGCGTGACTTGGACCATATGAATGTCGCGGTTGCTGTCCCCGGAATCAAACGACTTGACCGGCACCGCGATCAGAAAATCGCATTGTCCGGCATGGCAAACTCCCTTGCCTCGTGCCGCGTGGCTCACACCCTCGCTCTGATGCAGCGGATGGGATACATGGTAGGTGAGAGTGCACTGTTCGAGAACCCACTGGCCGTCCGCTGCGACAAGCGAAGGCGGCGCCAGAAGCACGAAGGCCATCAGGATGGTCTTTTTCATAAGCGCGGATCAAAACTTAAGGGATACCGACAGAAGAGATGCGCCAAACGCCCCGGCGGTTACGATGGCCACCGGCCCATGCGCCGAGGCGATGCCGTGAACCTTCTCCCCTTTGCTCTTCTGATCGAAGGCGATGGCTCCGAGAATCGGCGTCAGGATCATTCCCGGGCCATGGATCCAGGCCATCACCTTGTGGAAACGGATCGGCCCGCGCGTTTCAGTTCCGGGCACCCTGGGCGCGCGGATGGCATAGTACGCGGTCATGAAATACAGATCTCCCGTCAGCCCGCCAAGAGCCACATGCAGATCGCGCGAGGTCGTGCTGGTGGTCTTGCCTCCGGCGTTGAGGGAAGTGGCAACGGTGGCAATCAACGGAATGGTTGTGATCAAACCCAGCCGCTGATGGATCTTCAGCATGTGCGTCCGCTTATCGAGCAGCGCTTGCTCGCGGGCGTTGCCCTGGGACTGCTCTGCGGGAAACCCGAGATCCTGTAGCGAGGGCGGTGGGGTGCTGCTGGAAGGGGCGTTCGGCAAATCTTCCTGTGACCCCGGCGGTGGTTTGTTAACGGGTATGGCATTGCCTACCTCGGCGATTTCCAGTTTCGTATCCAGAACCGCCGCCTCAGTTGCATTGACCGCTGCGGAAGGAAGTTCCAACGACTTGAAACCGGAAGCCTCAAACTTCACCCGGTAGTTGCCAGGCGCGAGCCCGTCAAGCTTATAAGTGCCATCCGTCCCCGTGGTGGTGCTTCGCGCCTGGCCCGTGTCTGCGCTCGTCGCCGTCACCGTGACATTCGCTACCCCGGCACCGGACGGATCGGTAACCCTGCCCGTCAACGCTCCCATTCCAGCCGTCTGAGCTGTCAGAGACGCAGCCAAGAAAGTGAACAGATAAACAGAAATGAGACCAGGAGGGAAGGCACGATGCTGGTTGCGAAAGATCGTCCTCAACATCTTTCACCTCACCCGAATTCGACAGTGCGGGCCAAAAGGAACGCAAGGAAACGACTAACCCCAAATGACCTTTTCACCTCTGATGCACATTCCTCGGCCTGCGATGCCCACACTTCACGGGTGCCAGCGCATTTAGTCTTTGCTCGGGCGGGTACCCCGTCTTTTTCGCGTACTTTGCGAAAAGCGTGGGTGATGGGCTAGTCTTTGCTCGGCCTCTTGGCGGTCAGATCACAGGCTTGTTTGACACGATCCAGATTCAACCCGCTGGGAGAAAACTCAGCGATCTGCCGGCCACTCCGCGTGGGGAGCTCCACCTTGAAGACCTGGGCGCCCATCATGCCCCGAACCGTGCCTTTGTCCATGGAAAGGGAGTGGTTGCGCATCCAGTTCCAGCCCTTGAAGTAGTGCGAATCGTCAACGCGAACCATGACCTCCCACTGCATCTGTCCCCACCAGCCGGGGGGGCGGTTCGGCGGACCCAGCTTGACTCCGGGATTGAATACCGCGAGCTTGAACTTGCCGTCGCTGCAGAATAGATTCACTCTGGGCTTGTACTCCGGGTCTTCGCGAAAATAGTTATCCGACTGGATTTCAAAGCGCACTTTCTTTGCGCCCGTCATCTTGTCGGTGGAGTGGAATTCCAGCCATTTTCCTCCCGCACTGACCCCGTCCGCCTCGTCCTGATAGGGGCTCATGGCGCCGGTCTGGGCGCAAGCCAATGCCGCCGCGCCCACCACAACGAAGAAAAGAGCGGCTCTCGCCGCCAACCCGGAACCCACAGCTTTACGAATCGAAACTTTACGAACCGAACGTGATCCTTTCAAGGTTCCCTCCCGGTAATCACACCCTTACGTACTTCTCCTACATACTATGGAACCCGGAAGTTCGCAAGAAGTTGCATGGAAAGGTGAAGAGAGTTTCGCGGGCGATTATCGTAGAATTCAGTCATTGCATCGCGTTGCCCGGATGGCGAAACTGGCAGACGCACGGGACTTAAAATCCCGGGTCCCTAACAGGACGTGACGGTTCGATTCCGTCTCCGGGCACCAAGCCAACTCGAGTCGTCCGGTTTTGCTGACCGCCCTAGAGCTGACAGCTGCTCCTAGAAGAATCCGCGCAAAGAGGCGACAATGGTTCCCGTCAACTAAAGGAGCCACGGTTGGGAGCCAGCCCGATTCTGAAACCCAGTGCTAAGCCTGTGAACCCCAAGCCTGTGAACCCCAAGCCGAAGCTTGGGCTGCGCGCTTGGATGGAGCGCGTGCTGATGGAGTGTGACCGTGCGGCCATCGGTTTCGATGCCGACGCGGTACACGACCTTCGCGTTGCCTTGCGGCGCTGCCGTTCTCTGGCCGATGGATTGATGGCGATCGATTCCGATTCTTCATGGAAGGAGATGAAGAAGGCGGGGAGAAAGCTTTTTCAGGCGCTCGGTGAGTTGCGCGACATGCAGGTGATGGCGGAGTGGATCGAGAAGCTGGGCGGAGACGCGGCAAGCCGCGTCTCTACAGAAGGCCGGGGTGAACCGGTCGTCGCCAGACTGCTTGATCGCGTGCACGGGCGCGAAGGCGAATGCAAGCAGCACGCCTTCAAAGATCTCAATCAGTTTGACCGCAAGCAATGGCGGCAGTGGACGAGAACGCTGCCGCGGCGCGCGGTGCGGGTGCGTCCGGGGAGCGTGGTGTACTTGCATTTGGCGCTGGAAAAATGGACTGCGGCCTACGACCTGCACAAACACGCTCTGCGGATGCGGTCGCAGGCGGCCTGGCACGAACTGCGCATCGGCATCAAACGATTCCGTTACACGGTGGAAAATTTTCTGCCGCTCCAGCACGCGCTGTGGGGCGACGATCTGAAAGAACTTCAGGATCTGCTGGGAGAGGTGCACGATCTGGATGTGCTGTGGGCCATGGCTGTCGAGGCGCAGGCATTTCCCGATGTCGAGAGCCGCAACCGCTGGCGTGAGAAAGTGAACGCGGAGCGCGCTAAGCGGATCGGGCGCTATCGCGAGAAAATGGTGGGACGGCAGTCGCTATGGCGCGTGTGGCGGGCGGAGTTGCCGTCGGGTCCGCGGTTGCGCGCGGCGGCGATGAGCCGTCTGCGCGTATGGGCGGGATATCGGGATCCTGACTTCGCGCATTCCGAGCGCGTGGCCCGGTTGGCGCTTCTTCTGTATGACGGGTTGAAGAATGCGGGACTCGGGATGGGAACGATGACGACGAAGCCGGAGACGTCGGACTTGGTTGCGGGCGACGTTGCGGGCGATGTTCCGAACGATTGGCGAGCGGTGTTGCAGGCGGCGGCACTGATGCGTGATGTCGGCAAGGCCAAAGGCGCGGAAAATCATCAAAAGCATTCGTACCGGATGATCCGCGGGCTGGTGCGGCCTTTGGGTTGGAGCGCGCGAGAACTGGAACTGGCGGCGGTGGTGGCGCGCTACCATCGCGGGGCGTTGCCGCGTCCGCGGAGAAAATCCATGCAGACGCTGGAACTGGCGGATCGGCGGATCGCCATGGAACTGGCTGGAGTTCTGCGTCTGGCTAACGCGCTGAACATGCGCCAGGGGCGTATGGGGAACGAGAACGCAAGCCCGAGATCTCCGCAGCTCGAAGTCAGCGTGCAGGACCGCTTCGTTGTGGTGCGGGCGGCGGGATACTCGGCGCTGGACCGTTCGGCGGAAGAAATCGCCGCGGCGCGGCATTTGCTGGAGACGGTGCTGCGGCGGCCGGTGCTGGTGCGGGGGTTACGGGTCCGACGCAGCCCCTAAAGGGGCCATTGATCACGGGCGGTTTGCGGCATCGCTAAAGCGATGCCCTGATACGAACCAGGTTCGTTTTCAGAACGTGATTCTTTCTCAGAGCGTGATTCTTTCGCGGAACGTGCTCGAAGCTACTCTGACACTTCTCAAGAGGACGTTCTGCTTCCAAGCTCTTATCTGTGACCCATGCAAACCTAGTTTCGATGGCGGTGCGATGGTTGCGACGATATCGCTGCGGTGTGGTGCTCAGCGAGCAGGCCTGCGCGAGTGGCGAGATGCCGGACGCTATTGGCTGGAAAAGGGCGTGCCATTCGGTGCTGGTCGAGAGCAAGGTGTCGCGCGCGGATTTTCTGGCGGATCGCGACAAGCCGTTTCGGCAGAAGCCGGAGACCGGCGTTGGCTGTGAGCGGTATTACCTGGCGCCGCGGGGATTGATTCGGATCGAGGAACTTCCGGCGGGCTGGGGGATGCTGGAGGTGTGTGGGCGCGAGATCGAGCGGGTGAAGCCGTCGGCGAAGAACCTGCGTTCCGAGGCCGGGTTCCAGAACGAGATGAATCTGCTGCTGGCTAGTTTGCGCCGGGTAGAAATTCGCATTGAACCCGAGAGCATCACCGACTTTCTCAAGTGGAAGAACCGCCTGGCAGAGTACAACCGGGGCCGGCTGCCGGAAGGACTGGTTGCCGCGGAAGAGGAAGCCAACGGATTTTTGCTGGAGACGGCGGGCGACTGAGGAGTGGCTGTGATTGCGCAGCCCCTAAAGGGGCGTCAGTATTTTGCGAGTTTGCGGCATCGCTGAAGCGATGCCCTGATACGAACCGACGGTCCCGGCAAAGAACCGACGATCCCGGCGAAGAACCCACGATTCCGGCAAAGAACCCACGATTCCCGACAAGAGAAGCCACGATCCCAATAAAAAATGAAACCGGGCGGTTGAGCCCGGTTTCGGAAGCGTCGGTTGAGATGCGGTTACATCGCAAGCGCGGCGCGGGCTGGCTTGGAGAATGCGCGGGCGTGGTTCACGTCCGCTTGTGCCTCTCGCGCCAGCAAAGCGTTCAAAAGGAGCGAGGGTACAGACATGACCAAGAGAGCAACTGTAGGGCCAGAGGCGGATTCCGGGGAATGGTCTGACTTTATTTCCGCAAATTAAAGAAAACAAAACTCGTTCACTGATGGGTTCACTGGGTGGGCGCGGCCGGTTCCAAATTTTGGCCCGCGGGAGTGGTTCAAAATGGTGCACAGTTCCGAGTACGGAACGGCGAATGCCCCAATCATGATCTTTATCTTTCGACCAAGACCACGAAACTGTATAATTCCGGCAAGAGATTTCCAGTCGCTTGGGCAGAGTCTGTTCTTCGAGGTGAATGTTTGATGGCGAATGGGAACCCGGTGAAACCAGAAGGCAAGCGACGGGCTCAGAAAAAACAATCCAAGAAACCCTACACGAAACCCGCATTCCGGTTCGAGCGAGTGTTTGAGACGCAGGCGCTGAGTTGCGGAAAGCTTCAGGGTCAGACTGGGCCTTGTGTGGCTCACCGCAATGCTTCCTAGCCAGCCTGCAGACCCGCTGTCAGACTAAGCCAGCGCCGCACAATGATCGTCGATCGTCCCTAATGGATGCCCGACATCCCGCGTTGCTCGGACAATTCACTGAGCTAGATGTAGAACCCAAAATTCCGCGGCCCGTGATCGGCCCACGTGTCGTCACCCACAATTATGGGTTCGCTTGTGACGCCTGGGTGGCTGACATCGTACCTGCAGTGCCAGCGGCGCAGTTGTTACTGGTTTGGGTGGTACCAGTGGGACCGCCTGCAGTGTTGCCACCTAAACCTATAAAGTAAGTTTGGGAAGCGCCTGCCAAGGTGCTGCTGTTGTCGATCACAATTCCGCCCGTCGGCCAACAACCATTTCCACCCGGAGTTGGAACGTTCAAGCCGGAATTGGACTGGGTGACTGCCGCTGGATTGCTCACGTTATAGGACAGCACGCAGCCGTGTCCAGCAGTGTTCGGCGTACACCCGGCCCCAGTCCCGCGGTAGACGCTGAAGAAAATATAGTCCGTGCCTGCGGTAGTCCCTGTTCCATTGCTGGTGCACGCGCTCAGACCGTTGTTGCAGAACTCATTAAGGGTAGATGGCCACGGACGATCGCCGCCGGCAACGCTAAGCACGCTAGCAGCGGCTACAGGAGTTATCATTACTGAGTCAGTGATGGGTATCCGGTACAGATTCGCTCCGGTGGTCACGCCGGTGTTTCCTACTACGTAAAGGTTTCCTGTAAACGTTGCCGACGAGTAGTACACGTTGTCGAAGATGCCGTGGTAAAGGAAATATCCCGCGCCGCCCGTGCCAACTGGCTGGGCGCTCGCACCGGCAATGCTAGTGAAATTGGTCGAGAGTTCATACACCTCGTTGTCGCCAGGGTTAATGTCAGTGCTGGTGGTGACAAAGGCGTAGAGTTTGCCCGCACTGCTATCCACCAGGGGCGCGTCGGCAATGGCATCCCCAACGCTGATCGTTTTGTGTACGGTCCCGCTCGACGCTGCTACGGAATACAGGACACCTCCAAAGTCGCCCACAATCACGTTTCCGGTAACGTTGTCGTAGACAGGCAACGAGAGTTTCGACGCGCCCAAAGGCACCGGCCAAGGGCTCCCCGCCTCGGCTGGGGTTCCTGCAAGCAGTCCCGTGAACTTGTGGAGATTGCCGCTGTCATCGCCCACATAAGCCGTATCGCTGGAGTAATCATAATAGGGCGCAGAGAACGTGTCGTTATGGTTGCCACTAAAGGCCAAGGTCACCATGCAGGGAACTGTGCAAGCCCGATACGTGGCAAGCGTCGCCGCCGTAGGCGTCACAGGCAGGGTGGGCGTCCCGCTGTTCGCCGACCACTTCAGCAGAACCAGGCTTGCGGTAGTGCCGCTAACCTGAACGAACACGATTTGTGTGCCATCCAGGGAGGGCACGGGAGAAGTTGTGGCCATGCCGCCGGTGTTATAGGCCCAATAGGCCGACGGAACCGTACCCAAGCATCCGCCCGTATAAAGATTTGAGAACGCGACAATCGTCGCCGCTCCGGTCGCACCCGCCGTGCCCATGGGATACACGACAAAGTCGCTGCAACTGGCGGTGGTGGCACTAAACGAGTACTTGGCAGGATACATGTTCGGCTGCACAACAGCGCCCGCTACGCCGCCGGTGAGCGTCGCGTGTCCCCAGGCGAAACCGGAGAAATTAGCTACCGTGGTTCCATAGCTGTTGCCAGCCGTCCCCGGAGTGTTGGCCGTAACGGTAACCACGTTTCCGTTCGAAGTCGCGGAAACGCCCGTGGCAAGCGCTTGCAGCGTGGTGTTTTGGTTGATGGCGGAGGCGATATTAGCGGCCACTTGCGCCGCGGTAGCCGCAGTGGCAGTGGGGCCTGACGAGTAGGCGAAGGTCGTCCCCGAGGTCGCACCGTCGGTGCCGCCGCTCAGGTCAGCGCCTGACCAGGTGAAGTTCGACAGCGTATTCCCAAGCGCGATGCTGTCTCCACCCGTCCCGGCAGTGCTGGCCGTCACCGTGACGACAGGGCCGGCTGCAATTGCGGTAACACCCGCCGCGGCGGGGCAGGCATTGATCGCCGCTGCCAGGTTTGTCGCCAGCGTTACGGTGCTATTGCTGGCGGCGAAGGTCCCCGTGGTCGAACTCGGGCAAGTATTTGTACCGGCAGTTCCGGCGGTGACAGTTCCCCATGAGAAGAGGCCGGCATTGTTCGCGGCTCCGACTGCCAGGTAAGGTCCAGTAGCCACGCCGGAAACCGTAAACGTATTGCCAGAGGTGTAGCTCGCCGTGACCCCAACGGCCGGATATGAACTGTTGCAGGCATTAATGGCGGCTGCAATGTTTGCGGCCTCGACCGCCGTGCTACCACCGCCGGCAAAGGTTCCGGTGGTGGCGCTGGTGCAGCTGTTGCTGCCCGGGGAGCCCGCGGTCACGACACTCCAAACGAAGTTGCTGGCGGTTTTGCTAAGCGTAAGGGAGCTGGCCGGACTTCCCAGCGTGGTGCTGGCGATGGTGACTACGTTGCCAGTCGCATATGCGGTGACCCCAACGGCAGAATACGAACTGTTGCAAGCGTTAATCGCATTTGCGAGGTTCGAGGCCACAATGGCCGGGTTGGAGCTGACACTAAAAGTTCCGGCGGTGGCGCTGGTACACGCATTCGTGCCCGCCGCATAACCGGGAATGAAGCCCGTATTCGGCACTAACGTCCAGGCGTTCTGTATGGAGTACCAGCTAAAGGGTATGTTGTTGCCCGTGATGTTGGTCAACGTGACCACACCTGCCGCTCGGGTCGCCGTGATACTGGGATTCGCCGCCGTCACATACGAGTAACACGTCTGCTGCCAGTTGCCGTAGAGTCCCTGGAGGGCCGTCGGGCACGCTGCCGGGTTATTCGTGAGCGCAGCCAAGAGAGCCTGCGCAGTGTTCGCCGAGGTGGTTCCCCACCACACGCACGGCGTGGTCGTGTTTGGGCAGTAAAATTGCGGGCCAACAAATTGCTCGCCCGCAAATGCCGTGGTCGTCTCCTCGAACACGTACTCGACAGACCCTACGGTACCGACGTCGCCATTCGCAGCACCGATAGCATTTGACACACTCACCGTCCCCGTTCCCAACGTTCCGTTTTTCGCGGTTAGGATCAGCGTATTGGCGCCATTCTTGATGGTAATCGTCTGATTGATACTGGGGCCGGCGCCCGAGACAGTGCCGGTGGCCGTCGCCCCGGTCGCGCTGGTCGTCAGGCTTAATGTATTGGGAATGACTCCCGCGGAGTTGGTGAGGGTGATGGTGGGAGCCGTGGTGGACGTTGGCGCCGCTGACACCGTGCCCACGACGGAGGACGCAGTTGCGTTGGTTGTAATGTTCAACACGTTTGCGCCGTTGGTGATCGTGACACCCTGACCGGGGGCGGGCGTACCCGTGAAGATTCCCGTGCCGCTCGCCGTTGTCGGCGCGCTCCCGGTAAAGTTCTGGCCGTCAACGGTCAGGGTTGAGTTGCCGCTCGCGTTGTTGGTGGTGACGGTGCCCGTCCCGCTCGCCGCAACCCCGCCGAACGCCACGGCCCAGTCTTTCTTCAGAGCAACTCTCCGTTTTTTCGGCGGGAACGGCCAAACACTGCCCGGCAACTTGTTTGGCGCACCGGCCCCTGAAACTTCCGCGTTTGGCGTGCTGGCGGCGGAGACGCCCATGCCTTCCAGCGCCTTTGCGCCCCCGCTCCGCTTGATCTGCTGCAGAGTAAAGCGGGGATCGTCGATAATCTTGAGCCACTCTTCAAACTTGCCGCTCTCGATCGCCTGTTGCCGGGTGCCGGGATTGGAGAAAATCAGATAGTGGTGACTCCAATCGTCGGGCAAACCGCGCTCCTGGACCGCCCAATCGTCGATGTTGCGCTGTATTACCGGATCCACTGCCGGATTTCCGGCGCTTGGCGTTGGGAGCGCATCTTGTGCGCAGAGCGTGCCGGTTACGACCAACAACGTGCCGACGCAGAAAAGGACTGGTTGCACAAAGCGGAAGACACGGCCCATAAGTCGATCCCTCGAAGAAAATGTCGGATTTGGGCCATTATACGAGGGGGCGTAGCCATCAGCTAGTGCCCTTCGATAACCCTCCGGATGGGGTTCGGACCGGAGGTATGGAACTTCGCTTGCGAGCGGCGGGGTCGAGACTACAATTCCCGCCGGCCTTCCATGGCCTTGAGCAGGGTGACTTCGTCGGTGTATTCGATGTCGCTGCCTACCGGAATGCCCATGGCGATGCGGGTTACGCGCAGTCCCTGCCGCTTCAGTTGCTGGGCGAGGTAGGTGGCGGTGGCTTCTCCTTCGACCGTGGGATTGGTGGCTAAGATGACTTCTTCGATTTCGCCGCCGGCGACGCGAGTCATCAAATTTGCGATGCGCAATTGTTCGGGTCCCACTCCGTGCAAGGGCGAAATCGAGCCGTGGAGCACGTGGTAGACGCCGTTAAAGTGGCGCGTCTTTTCGACGGCGGCGATGTTGGTAGGCTCCTCGACCACGCAGACCAGTTTTTGATTCCGGGTAGGACTGGCGCAGTACTCGCAGGGATCGACGTCGGTGATGTTGTTGCAGATCGAGCACAGGTGCAACTTGGCTTTCACATCGCGAACGGCGCCGGCTAGGGCTTCGGCGTCATCCGCGCTCGAGCGCAGAATATGAAAGGCGAGGCGCTGCGCGCTCTTGTTGCCGATTCCCGGCAGCTTTTTGAGCTCGTCGATGAGGCGGGTCATGGGTTCGGCAAACTTGGACATAGAGATTTGTAATTGGTGATTTGTAATTGGTAATTGGAAGTGCAAATCGCGCTGCGGGCTCTTCAATTACAAATTACAAATCGCAAATTACAAATTTCCCGCAAGTCCGCCGAGCATTCCGCCGAGGCTGGATTGCATCGCTTGATCCACTTTGCGCCCGGCCTCGTTTATGGCGGCCATCACCAAGTCCTGCAGCATCTCCACGTCGCCGGCTTTGATCGCTTCCGGATCGATGACGATGGCAAGCACCTGTTTGCGGCCATCCATTTTGACGGTGACCGTGCCGCCGCCGGCCGAAGCCTCGACCACGGTCTGCTCCATCTTCTTTTGCAGCGTCTCGTACTGCTGCTTGGCTTGCGCCATGAGTTCCTGCAAATTGAATCCGGCCATAAGAAAATTTGTAATTGGTGATGCTTGTAATGGTAGATTTCAAACCAAACACGCGCAGTGGCTTTTTCGATTACAAATTACAAATTACCCGCGAATTACAAATCAATGTCATCCTTTCTCCCGATAGTCGATCACAGTGCGAATTTCGGCTCCGAATTTTTCTTTCATGCGCTGCACGATCGGGTCCTGTTCGGCGCGGCTGCGCGCGCTTCCGTTTGATGCCCTTCGCGGGGCGGAGGACGCTGGCGGCGCTCCTCCGGACTCGACTTGCATCTTAATCGGCCTTCCGGCTTGGCCGCTGGCGGCGGCGCTGGCGATGCGGCGCGCTTCGGCGGTGAATGACATTTCGATCATTGTGCCGGAAGCCGCTACTTTTGCGGTCAGGGAGCTTCCTACCAGCGTCCACTCCGCGTTTTCCAGAATGGAAACGAGCATTTGCTGATTGCTGAGCGCGTTGAGAACCGCGTCGCGCAGGGACTCGGCGGCGGCCGGAGACGGGGCAAGCCCCGTCTCTACCGGTTGCGCGAGGCTGGTTCCAGCATCGCCGGTTCAGAACGCGGGTCCGGAGAGATTTCGGTAACGGCGGGCGCGGCCGATCCCATGATGACTACGTTTGTGCTTGGGATCCGCTGGTAGCGTTCATTCCGCCGGCGGATTCGGCTTTGGGAATGCTTTTGCGCGCGGAGTCGGCGGCGAACGGCGACACCGAACTTGATCGCGCTGGCGTAAGAGGCTCGGTGCGGCGGGCTTCCGCGGGCGAAGCGAGAATCGGCCTCGGGGTGGTGCGGGCTGGTCCAGAGGTGGATGCCGCCGCATCGCTCAGCAACTGTTCGATCGGCAGCAGACGCTGCGCATGCGCCATCTTCAACAATCCGAGTTCAAGGTGAAAGCGCTGTTCCTGGCGGTATCCGAGTTCTCCATGGGTGCGCAACATGATCTGCAAATGGCGGGTCAGGTCTTCTTCGGTGAACAGATCGGCGATGCGGCTGACGCGGGCGCGCTCATCGGAGGAAATCTGCAGGAGCGGCGAGTCTTTGCCTGCAATCTTTGCCACGGTGACATTGCGCAGGAAGCGCACCAACTGGCGCGCGAAGTGCGTAGGACTGTGGCCTTCGCCAATCAGTTCGTCGACCAGCACGAGAATTTTCTCGCTTGAACTTTCGGCGACGGCTTGCATGACGGTTTCCAGCGCCGTTGCCGGGGCGGAGCCGATCAGGCTGCGGACCGAATCGACGGTCAGGCGATCGGAGGTGGAGGCGATGGCCTGGTCGAGGATGGAGAGCGCGTCGCGCATCGAGCCGTCGCCCGCTTCGGCGAGCAGGGCGAGGGCGTCCTCGTCGGCGGGTATCTTCTCTTTGGCCACGATGTCGCGGAGTTGCCCCATGATGTCGTCGAACTTCATGGCGCGATAGCTGAAATGCTGGCAGCGCGAGCGGATGGTCTGGGGAATATCTTCGGGCTGGGTGGTGGCCATCATGAAGATGACGTGGCTGGGAGGCTCCTCCAGCGTTTTGAGCAGGGCATTGAAGGCGGCGTCGGTGATCTGGTGGGCTTCGTCGAGAATGTAGATCTTGAAACGATCGCGCGCGGGGCGGTAGCGCGCGGCCTCGCGCAATTCGCGGATCTCGTCGATGCCGCGATTGGTGGCGGCGTCGATTTCGATTACGTCGACGGAGTTGCCGTTGCGAATCTCGGTGCAGGAATCGCAAATGCCGCAGGGCTCGGCCACCGGCTTTTCTTGGACTCGAGCGGCAGTTCAGCGCCATGGCCAGGATGCGGGCGACCGTGGTCTTGCCGATGCCGCGATGTCCGCTGAAGATGTAGCCGTGCGCGATGCGCTCCTGCGCGATGGCATTTTGCAGGGTGCGGGTGACGTGTTCCTGGCCGATGACGTCGGAAAATTTCTGCGGACGGTATTTGCGGGCCAGGACCTGGTAGCTCATGCGAGACCCTGATTATACAGTCTTCACCAGGTGCGAATTGTCCGGGCATGGACCCTGCCATGGACTCTTTGGTAGAGACGCGGCTTGCTGCGCTCCGGCCGCGAGGGAGACGGGGCAAGCCCCGTCTCTACAGTCGGCGCTTGCGCGGCCTAGGCAGGCGGGGTACGCTCAGCATTGCGTTTACCGCGAATCGTGGAGAAGGGCCCATGCAACTAAGAATGAGCACACGATCGATGCAGGGCGTGCTGGTGGTGGATTGCAGCGGTCGGGTTGTGTTTGGCGAGGAATCGGCCAGTCTGCGCGATACCGTCAAGAAACTGCTGTCCCAGAGCCCGAAGGTGGTGTTGAGTCTGCACGAAGTGAATTACGTCGACAGCGGCGGGCTGGGAACGCTGGTTTCGCTTTATACGACTGCGCGCAACGCCGGCGGCGCGGTGAAGCTGGCGCGCGTGAGCCAGCGCGTCGGCGACCTGCTCCAGGTCACCAAGCTGCTTACTATTTTTGAAGTGTTCGACGATGAAGAAGCGGCCGCGAAGTCGTTCAAGAGGAATGCGGCGTAAATCCAGCGTTCGCAATTAGTTGAGATCGGACAATTCCAGGAAAGTCGAATTCATTGTACCTCCGGTTGGGGCGTCCGTAAGCACAAGGGTGCGAACCGCTCCGGCAGTGGATGGACTGAGGGACTCGGCAATATAGATTGGTGTCGTACTTCCCGATGCGGTGACGTAAACCATAAAGCCTGGGGGAGGGGTGGCATTGTTGGGGTTGAAGACAAAGGTTACGTAATTGCTGGCCTGCATGTAGGCCAAGGCCTTGAATCGTAATGGGGAGCCCGGGACCGGTGTTGGGGTTGAGCTCGATATAAACGTCCACCTTGGGTACGCTGGGCGAGGCATGGATGACGCGGAATTCGACGTCGCCGGATGGGGGCGTCGGGAGGTTGTCAGGGATCGACAAGAGGACAACGTTGCTGCCGTTGGTGCCGGTTTGAGAGAATCCAGTGGCAACCACCGTGTAATGCGCCCCGGCGCCCCAGCCAACGGTGTCGCTGAAGACCGGGGAGGTGTTACCGGCCAAAACCCCAGCGATGGTGTCACTGCCCGACGGTACGCTGGTATAACCGGGCTGGGCCGGCTGGACGTCGAGGAATGATACATCGGTAAATTCCGGCATGGTTGCGACATTCGGGCCGGTGACATCGATATCCAAGGTGGGGGCGTCCTGGATGGCATGGACGAAACGAACCTGCGCTGGAGTGTTGGAGCCGCAACTGGCGGCGAAGATGCTCAAGGCCGCCAGGGCAAACGCTAAGGGCAGGGCTTTCAACGAGCGAGACATCAAGCGAAACATCCGGAACTCTCCAAAAGCATTTTGCTGGTTAGCAGGAAGAATTTTAACAGCTTGTTCGGTGGTCTGCCCGGGTTCGGTCGAGTACCGGGGGCGTCTTCCGGACCCCTTTAAAAGGTGCAGCGCGACGCCGCGGGGTCGAACCGGCTTGGGCGTGGTTAATTGACGTCATTCAACACGATGGCACTCGGATTCAATTGATTAATGTTCGGTTGGTCGGTGAGCACCAGGGTACGGATCGATCCGGCAGACGAACTTCCGGCACTGAGGGTCTGGCTAAAGAGAATGGGTGACGTGGTTCCGGTTGCAGTCACGAACATCGTGTAGTTGAAGCCCTGTACAAAATTGGGATTATAGGCAAGGGGTGCGTATGTGCTTGCACTTCGGTAGGCAACGTTTGGGATGGTTGCGGGTGGGGTTAGGGGGGTAGTGGACCCGACCGGGAGGATATAGATATCGACGCCGGCGGGGCCGCTGGGCGAAGCGTTAATGACGCGGAATTTCTCCTGGCCATTGGGCGGCGGGAGGTTGCTGTCAAGGGCGGAAATGAGGACGACCTTGTCGCTGGTGGCAAATCCAGTCGCAACCAAAGTGTATTGGGTGGAAGGGTTCAAGCTAATGTCGGCGATGAAGACCGGGGTGGGGTACTGGTTTGAAGCCCCTGGAGCGCGGCGCCGCCGGAAACGATTTTCGTATAGCCGGAGGATGGCTGAAAACCTTGGAAGGGTACGTTGGTAAACTCCTTCGTTCCGGCGACATCGATATCGAGGGCGGTGCCGTAGTGGACAGTGTCCTGGATGGCATTGACGAAACGAACCTGCGCTGGAACGTGGTTGCTCGAACCACAACTGGCGGTGACGATGCTCAAGGCCGCCAGGGCCAAGGTAAGGGGCAGGGCTTTGAAGCAGCGAGACATCCTTAATTCTCCGAGAGTCAGTTTAGTGGTGAGCAAGAAGGATTTTAGCAGCTTGTGGTCGGGTCATCGGGTGATCGGGCCATCGGGTGATCGGGAGTGCGATTGCATTTGTTTTTGAATTTCGATGGCAGGATGCGCCCGATAACCCCGATCCCGGTTCGCCGGGCCTCAGTCGAGGCCCGGGTCCTTTCCCTGAATCGTTTTTCTGAACGTCTTTCCTGAACTCTGCAACTGGACGCCTGCCAGGCCGGAACGACTTGCCCGCGGTTAGTTGAGGTCAGTCAACACTATGGGCCCCCACTCATCCCATTGTTTCCACCTGGATTGTCCACTAGCACTATGGTACGAATCGAGCCAACCGATACGCTGCCGATTCAGGGATGGGATAGCCGCCGTTCCAACCTTGGATGGGATCGCCGGTGTTGCCCCGTTTCCGTCACGTACATCGTGTAGCCGAAGCCGAGGGAATTATAGGACACGTTTGCGGGGGTAGCCGCTATATGGCGTGATGGATGATAGAGGGGAGAAAATGTCGGGGATGGGGAGGGGTGCAATAATTACCGAAGTGAACAACTAGGGGTGCCCGCGGCGTGTTCTGGATGATATAAACGTCCACAGCGCCGACCCCGGCGGGCGATGCGTTAATGACATGGAAGTTCACGGGGCCAACTGCCGGCGCCGTGTTGCTTTCAACGGGAGCCACGATCGTAACGGTGCCCGCAAGCATTCCAGTTGCAACCACCGTGTATTGCGACCCAGAGTTGAAGCTAACGGGGCTGGTTACGGGTGAAGAACTGGTGGTGGTGCCGCTTGCAAACCCTTGGATTTGGTCACTACCCGTCGGTATGCTCACATAGGTCGACCCCGAAGCCGTGAAAGGTGCTACACCGCCAAACACCTTCGTTCCGTTGAAATCGATATCCAAGGAGACGGTATCATTTGAGATGGCATTGACGAAACGAGCCTGCGAATTGTTGGAACCACAACTGGCGGCGAAGGTGGCAAAGACGATCAGGGCGGCAATGGCCAAGGTCAGGGGCAGGGCTTTCAACCAGCGAAGCATAGTATTCTCCAAAAGGCAGTTTTGGTGGTGGGCAACCACATGAGATGCACTTATCGTAATCCCAGGTTTTACGGGCTTGTGTAAATTTTTGTATTGGTGAATCCAGGTTAACATGAGTGCGCGGGACGGTCGTTGGTCGTTCGTCTTGGTCGTTGGCAAAAACAGTGTTTGCGGTTCATCGGCGGCTGATTTGTGAAACGGAAAACGCAATCTAGCGGGCAGAAAAAGGAGCGCGCCGAAGGATCAGCGCGCCCGCGTCGTGCGCTGCATTCGCGCCTTGCCGGCGGGGATGGTGTCGAGTTACGGGGCGATCGCGCGGGCTGCGGGCTGGTCTGGAGCCGCCCGTCAAGTGGTGCGCATCTTGCAGCAAGTTCCGGGACTGCCTTGGCATCGCGTGGTCGGCGCGGGCGGGGCCATCAAGCTGGGTGGAGAAGGTGGCGCCGAACAAAGATTCCGTCTGCGAATGGAGGGCGTGATCTTCCGCGGGGCGCGCGTGGATATGAAACGACACGAGTTTCGCTTTGAAGCAGTTGAGGGATTGATCAGTGAGGCAGTTGCGTCTCAGAACGACGTCAGTCCTGACTCTGACGCAATCCTCGACTGACGGGGAATGGTCAACTGGTCTTGCTGCGGCAGATTGCCTTCCAGCAGGTCGTGCAGGCGGTTGGCGGGACAGCGCAATCCGATATAGAAACTTCCGAATAGCGCATAGACGGCGCTGACGTGGTCGAAGCGCATCTCGTAGATCAGCTTCTTGAACACCAGGGGATCGTCGGCGAAGAGGTCGACGCCCCACTCCCAGTCATCGAACCCGATGGAGCCGGTGATGATTTGTTTTACTTCTCCGGCATAGCGGCGTCCGACCAGGCCGTGTTCGTTCATCTGGCGCTGGCGTTCTTCCATGGGAAGCGTGTACCAGTTCTTGTCTTCGCCGCGGCGGCGATCCATGGGATAAAAACAGATGTAGCGGTTCGGCGGCATGGCAGGGAACAGGCGCGGCTTCATCGCTTCTTTCTGGCGCGCGATGGTTTCCTGGATGGCCTTTTTCCATTCGTCCGAGTGCGGTTCGACGCCGCGATCGGCGAGCGCTTTGTAGGTCTTCAGCGACGACTCGTATAGGCCCAGCTCAATCACGGATAAATAGGAAGTTGCGGGCTCCAGAAAATCGTTGAGCCGGAGCCGCGCCAGGTCGAGTTCGGCCTGATTGAGCTGGTCGAAGCTTTCGCGGAAGTGGACCAGCATCAGGTCGCCTTTGTGGCCCAGCAGCGAGAACAGCGCAGACTGGCCATCGGACTTTCAGGAGCTTCCATCCCGGCGAGCAGGCTGGCGGCTTCGGCGGCGATCTCGCGACGGGCGTTCTCGGCGAGCGCGCGCCAGGCGGTCCAGCGGAAGCGCATCATCTGATGAAGCGTGGCGTAGCCTTCAAGCGTCAGCGGTACGGCGGGAAGTTGGAGAGTTGCGGGATGGGTTGGATTCATGGATTACTTGGGTATTGAATCGATCGGGTGATGAGCATTGAGTCATTGAATCATTGAAACTCAAAAGCCTTTGACCTTCAATGATTCAATGACTCAATGGCCCAATGCCGGTACCCCGATCGTCACGGACGCGATTGCTCCAAGATGCACCGGTGTGCTACAAGCTGCTATATGCGTAAATGGATGAGTGATCGTTTAAAGCGTCGCAAGAAGCCCGGAGACAGCTCCAGCAAGGAAGCGACCAAGGCGCCCGAGCCCTTGCAGCCGAGGTTCTATGACGATGAGCCGGTGGCGCCGGTCGCTGCGCCTGGAGAAGTTCCCGCCAAGGCTCCAGTGGTCGAGTCGCAGCGCCCGTCGAGACCGGAGCCTGAGGCCGCGCCAGAGTCCGCCTCGGCTGCATCCGCGGCCGTGGAACCGAAACCGCGCACGTCTCGCCGCCGTCGTGGACGTGGAGGTCGCGGGGGATCGCGTTCCCGTGCGGCGGCGGCCCCGGGCGCAGTCGTTGCGGAACCATCCGTAGGAGAACCATTGGCGGCAGAACCGCCGGTGCCGGAACCGGTGGTTGCCGGGATGTTGCCGGCCGTAGTTGTGCCTCCCCAGGTTGTGCCTCCTCAGGTTGTGGCTGCTCCGGCTCCTGCGGCTGCTGGGGCTGCGCATGCTGGGGCTGCGCCGGCTCCCGTCCGCGCCAGCAAGGGAACGGTGGTGCTGGCAATTGGGTTGCCGGGATCGGGGAAGAGTTCGTGGTTCAAGCGGCACAACATTCATCCGCTATCGAGCGATCTGCTGCGCGAACTGCTTTTTGACGACGCGCAGGAGCAGCGCTTTCAGGATCTGGTGTTTTCGAACCTGCGCTCGATGCTGAAGGCGAGGCTGATTGCGCGGCGTCCCATGAATTACGTGGATGCGACGAACCTTACGTCTCACGACCGCCATAGCTGGATCAAGCTGGCGAAGGATTACGGCTACGATGTACAGGGCTTGTTCTTCGATGTGCCGGTGGAGGTTTGCATGGAACGCCACCAGCGCCGTGGCCGCGTGGTCGCCGAAGATGTCATGCGCAAGATGGCGGGCAAGTTGAAGCCTCCGACGTTTGAGGAGGGGTTTTCGAAGATCACGGTGGTGCGGGTGAAACAGAAAGAAGAGGCGCCAGGGTCTTAGCAAAGTCGATTCACCACGGAGAGTCGATTCACCACGGAGACACGGAGAAAAGCGAGTTCTTGCTTTTTCTCGTTCTTGATTTTCTCCGTGTCTCCGTGATGAAAGGCCTTCAGCCCTTCAGATAAGGCAGCAGCTCTTTGAACGCGGGCGTGCCCGAGGCTCGCAGCAGTTCGTAGACGATCATTTCGGTCGAGGAAAGAATGGCTCCGGCGGCCTTCATGCGGTCCAGGCCGATCCGCCAGTTTAATTCTGTGCGCGAACTGACGGCATCCGACGCCACGTGCACCAGATAGCCTTCGCGCAACGCTCCCAGCGCGGTCTGCATTACGCAGATGTGGGATTCCATGCCGCAGAGCAGCGCGGTCGTTCGCTGGCCCGGCAGGCGCTTCAGCAGAGAGCAGAATACGTCGCTGCCGAAGCAGGAGAACGTCAGCTTGTCGATAGCCGTACTGTCGGGCAACAGGGACGCGACCTCGGGAACGGTGTTGCCCAAGCCCTTCGCGTATTGAACCGTTACCAACGCCGGGATCTTCAAGATTCCAGCCAGGCGAATCAACAGCTGCGCGTTGCGGACGAACCGCTCTTTTTCCCAGATGGGCGGCAGCAGTTTCTCCTGGATGTCGACGACGATGAGAGCGCACTGCTCGGCCTCGAGGGGACGGCGCGCCATCTCGGCGTAGCCGGTTTCAACGGGCATCGATTCGGAGAAAGTTTCGGGGAAAGTTCGCTCCGGTCATCGTCCTTGTCATCGCGACTCCTTTGCGACTCCGCGCACTGCTGTCAGAGATTGTAACGCGGGTGCCGTACGATGCGCGTGTGCGGGAGGGGAGCGCCGTTTTGCAGTCACCGCAAAATGATTTAGAATTCTGCTAACAGCCCGGTCGTTCAACGGTAGGACTGCAGCCTCTGGAGCTGCGTATCGGGGTTCGAATCCCTGCCGGGCTGCCAAATTTTTCAGCATGAAAATTCCTTCCACGCGCCAAGCAGCAGGAGGCATCTGCCCGGCTCGCTATTCTCAGCGGCGCAAATTCCAAGAGGACGAGGAGTTGATATGAAAATGCTGCTGTACGCAGGCTTGCTCCTGATGGCGCTTGGCATCGCGTCGCTGGTGGTGCCCATCCCTCACACCGAGTCGCAGGGAATCAAGATTGGAGATGCGAACTTGGGGGTTCAAACGAGCCACAGCGAGCGGGTTTCGCCGGTCATTAGTGTCGTGCTGATCGCGGGCGGGATCGCGCTGAGCATTGCCGGTTCGCGTACCGGGTCCTGAGGCAGCTTCCGCATTGCTGTCGTTGTGCTTAGCTAGTGGGCATGGCTGGTTTGCAAACTTGACAATGGCAGCGAAGAAGACTACGATGAAAATTGAGTAAGTACCTATTCTTATTCTTTCGCGTCCTCTAATTAGTTAGCCTATCTAAAAGTTATTTCCTCTTCGATTGCTCCGAGGGGAAGTTCGAGTCACGACGCTACCGGCCTCTCTTTGTCGGCTCGATGATTTTGGCGGATCGATAGAACCAGGAAGGAACCATGAAAAACATTAAGTTTGTAGTGAAGGTTAACCGCGGGGGAGCTCATGTCCCTCAATATGTGCTGCGGGTCGATAAGGTGCCCATCCAGACCACAACCAACCGTAAGCTGGCGCTGGTGATGGGGAGATTTACAGCGGAAGACGCGGTTAAATCCATGCAAACCTCCCACTGTAACCCAGAGTTAGTATCCGTACGGGTTAGTGCCTAGGAGGCTGCGGAAAAAGTCGCGCTGCAAAACGCGGCGGCCCGCAGCGGCTAAAGCCGCATTCAAAGTAATGCGGTTACCGCAGCGCTGAAGCGCTGCGCCACCCAAAATCAAGTGCAACATCGAGTTTTTCCGCAGCCTACTAGGGTTTTTCGGTATCAGGTCTCGCAATGCAAAAACGTGAATGTTCGCAGTGTGGCGGTGAGCTGGTTCTGGCGGTGCGCGCAAGCCAGACCCAGACGAGTAACGATGGGCCAAGCTTCGGGGCCAGCGCATTTACAAGCTGGAGATGCGGCACGTGCGGCAGCGCCTTTACGGCCGCGCAACTTCGCGAAGACAAGCGCGAACGGACAAGAGCTTTATCGGGTGATCGGGTCGTCGGGTGATCGGGTCATCGAAAGTCAAAGGCCTTTGAATTAGATCACCCCATCACCCGATGGTCAGATGACCCGATTCCTGTTCTAGTCTCCCGACGGCATCAGTTCGTCGGATGTCTCTCCGCAAGCATCAGTCTGGCTTTGCAATGACGGCGACGTTTTGCGGATTATCTCCAACAGAAGCAGCCGGTCGGGCTTCAGCAATTCGGCGACGTGTTCCTTGTTGACTTGGGCGACGATGATTTGTCCAATCTCGGTATGCACATCGGAGAAGATCCCCACGCTCTTCATCCTTTGTGTCTGAAACTCGTTGTCCTCGGTCGGGGTGACGTAGTGCACCGAACTCGCATTGTAGCGGTGGATCAGGAACAGTTGGGTAACGGTCATGAGGCGCTTCTTGCGCACTGGCGCCAGGGTGTTCTGATCGCGAACTGAGATGATATTGCGGCCGCGACGATCCTGGATGTAGGCGAAGATCACGTTGGCTAGCTTCTCCTTGCTGGGCTCGTTCAGCACGCTCAGCTCCAACAGGTCCGAACCAGCCGTGTGCGGACGCAGCCGAACGCTAATCTTCTCGGCATAGTTGCAGTGCCGGCTCCACTCCGCGAGCCACTCTTCCAGAAGCTTGGTGGGGACCTCGGTCTGAACCAGGTGCTGAAACTGCGTCGACCCCTTGCCCATCGCTTTGGTCGCGGCGGTGCGTCCCGACGAAGCCATTAAGGCGGCGTCCAGGCGCGGGCCTCCGACCAGAGTCTGCGGCGTGCGGTAGGGCGACTCCAGCAGTCTGAACTTGCGCTGCAAGCGTGCCAGCGCCAGCATTCCGTCCTGCTTCAATGCGGTTGCGAACTCCTCGGCCGCCAAGCCGTCGATCTGGTGGCCACCGTAGGTGATGAAGTTGAAGACGAAGCCGAGCTTGCCGAGTTCCTCGGGGAAGCGCTTCATCTCCTCGTCGTTCATGCCGGTGGTGTCCCAGCTGAACGACGGGGAGAGGTTGTAGGCCAGCATCTTGCCGGGATACTGCGCGTGGATGGCGTGGGCAAACTCTTCGGCGTCCTCGAGATCGGCGGTCTTGGTTTCCATCCAGAGCACGTCGGCGAAGGGCGCAACCGCCAGCGACTTGGCGATGGCGTAATCGATGCCCGCCTGGATGTGATAGAAGCCTTCGGGAGTTTTGGGCAGCTCGCAATCCCAGATGACGCGGATGCCCATCGATTTTGCGCGCTCGCGGGCCTCGTAGAAGGAAGCCCGTTTCGCGAAGGCCAGCCATTGCTCGAGGGTCATGTCGAAACGCTCGCCCTCGGCCGCGCGGAACTCGAGCACCTCGGCGACCGCGAGGCCATAGGTCTTCATCCCCGCTTCGGCTTGCCAGGTTTCCACATAGCGCGTGTCGATTTTGTCGAGTGCGGCGTCGAGATCGGTTGCTGACATATTCCTGAGAGCCGGAGCGCGCTCGGTAATTATGGACATGAGCCCAACCCGTTCCAGCCAATCGAAGGCTGCCGAGTACTCGGCCTCAGACACGGCAAAAAGCAGGTGACCGCGGACCTCTTCGACGCCCAGCTCGAAGAGCTTCCGCAAGATGGCCAGATAACCGGCCTTGTAACTGGGTAGATCGACGTTGGTGGCGCCGAGGATGAAGGGCTGGTCGCGCTCGTCGCTGCGACTCTCGATGAAGGTCGCGGACTCGGCGTCGGTTCGGGCGACAATGATGCCGGGGACGCGCATGATGTCGAGCTGCAGGCGGGCGGCGTTGAGGCGCTTGATCTGCTCGTCCTCGGCCACAACCACCTTACCGCCCTGGTGGCCGCATTTCTTCGCTCCGGGCTTCTGGTCTTCGATGTGGTAGCCGGGTACGCCGACCTCGACGAAGCGGCGGATGAGATTGCGGACATGCGCGTCTCCGCCGTGACCGGTGTCGGCGTCGGCGATGATGAAAGGGCGATAGTCGATGGCCGGTGTGGCCTGGCGCTGTTCCTCGGTCATCCTCATGCGGGCAAAGTGCTGGTTCTTGTCGGCGGTGAGAAGTGCCCGCACCAGTCCAGCGGCTTCGTCTGGCACCTGGCCTAGCGGATAGCTGGCGAGGTCGGGACCCGGATCCTCGGCTTGCGAGCCTTTGGCGGACGTCGCCCAGCCGCCTAAGTAAATGCCTTCCATCCCAATCCGCTTCATCATCACTGCCTGGCCCGGCGAATAGGGACCGAAGGTAGTGATTTGGCGGCGCTGTTCGAAGAGCTCGCGCAACCGCTTGTAGAACTCCTCCGCCGCTTGTCGCGCTACGGTGTAGTCGCCGGAAATCGTACCTTGCTGCTCGGCCACTTGGCGCGGGGAGTAGAGACGGACGATCCCGTCGAATCGGGGGCGGGCGAACCACTGCTTGGCGGCCGCGACCTGTTGGTCGAACATTGTCATAGTCGTGGTGAATTCCTGGTTCTCAGCGCTGGTTAACACTTTTCCGCCTCCATGGAGATTGCGTCTTACGTCCCACGTGCAGTAGACCGCGGACTGGGCTTTTCCGACAAACCGGTCTGTCCGTCCCGGCCTACTAGGACAAAATGACCTAGTGTGCAGGACTTGCGCCCGCAAAGGGCTTATGCTGCCGTCCATGAACACGACTTTTGTTGAAACCAATTCCGTTGAGAGTCAGAGCCCAACCCCGACCGAGACCAGCATTCTTACCGCGGATGCTCGCGCCTTCCTGTTAAAACTTGCGGCCCGGTTCGAGCCGCGGCGGCAGGAACTTTTGGCGCGGCGGCGAACCGTGCAGCAGGAAAACGATCATGGCAAGTTTCCAGACTTTCTGCCGGAGACGGCTGGAATCCGGCAGGGCGATTGGAAAGTGGCGGCGATTCCGAAAGACTTGTGCGATCGCCGTGTCGAAATCACCGGGCCGGTCGATCGCAAGATGATCATCAACGCGCTGAACTCGGGCGCGAGCGTTTTCATGGCCGACTTCGAGGACTCGAATTCGCCGACCTGGACTAACAATATTGAAGGCCAGCAGAATCTGCGGGACGCGATTCGCGGCACGATCGAGTACGCGAGTCCCGAAGGAAAGCGATATCAGCTTGGGTCGAAACTGGCAACGCTGATGGTGCGGCCGCGCGGATGGCACCTGGACGAAAAGCATTTTTTGGTGGAGGGAAAGCCGATCTCGGCGTCGCTGTTTGATTTTGGCCTGTTCTTTTTTCACAACGCTGCCGCCTTGCTCGGCAAAGGCACGGGGCCTTACTTCTACCTGCCGAAGCTGGAGAATCATCTGGAGGCGCGGCTGTGGAACGACGTTTTCTGTTTTGCTCAGGACGAACTGGGCATCGCGCGCGGGTCGATTCGCGCCACCGTCCTGATCGAAACGATTCTGGCGGCGTTTGAAATGGACGAGATCCTTTACGAATTGCGCGAACATTCGGCGGGGCTGAACTGCGGGCGCTGGGATTACATTTTCAGTTTCATCAAGAAGTTTCGGGCGCATCCGGAATTCGTGTTGCCGGACCGGTCGCTGGTCACCATGGAGCGGCATTTTCTGGGCTCCTACGTCGAATTGCTGATTCAAACCTGCCACCGGCGCGGCATTCATGCCATGGGTGGAATGGCGGCGCAGATTCCGATTCGCAACGATGCGGCGGCCAACGAACAGGCGCTGGAGAAAGTGCGGCGCGACAAACTTCGCGAAGTGCACGCGGGCCATGACGGCACGTGGGTTGCGCATCCGGGGCTCGTCCCGGTGGCAAAGGAAATTTTCGACAAGTACATGCCGGAGCCGAATCAGATTTCTTTGGATAGAAAGTCGACGGAGAACGAATCGACTCAGGGCGGCAGCCGGATGGTGCAGCCGAAGGACCTGCTCGACGTTCCCACCGGCGATATCACCGACGCAGGATTGCGATGGAACATTGACGTGGGATTACAGTATTTGCATTCGTGGCTGCGGGGATCGGGCTGTGTTCCGATCTACAACCTGATGGAAGATGCGGCGACCGCAGAAATTTGCCGCGCCCAGGTGTGGCAGTGGGTGAAGCACGGCGCGCACCTTAAAGATGGCAGGCTGGTGACGGAAGGCATGGTGAAGGAGATCATCCATCAGAGGGCAGCGGAGCTGGGCGCCGAGGCGGGCGGCGTGCCAGGCAGTGACGAAAAACTGCGGCAGGCGGCGCGCGTCCTCGAAGAGTTGACGACGAGCCGGGAATTTGCGGAGTTTCTGACGCTTGCCAGTTACGATCTATTGGATTAGAACGTCTATGCATGGGTGCACGCAGAACTTCCACCAACCTGCAGATTGATGCAGGCTTGCTCGCGCAGTTACGGGAACATGTTGCGGCGCGTGAGATTGAACGCGGAATTGCGTGTCTTCGATCGCATCAGGACCTGATCGCCAATCTCGATCCTTCCCAGGGAAATGCCGGTCGCCTGCTGGCGCAGCTTGCGATATGGACGGACATCGGATTCAGCGGGCCGCCACTGCAAGAACTTCTGCGACGCTTTGAACACTTGAAGCCCGGGTCACGGTCGAAACTCACGATCGCCGACTACATCTGCCTGCGCCTGGCCGAGGGAATGGCTGCGATGGTGGAAGAGGCGATGGAAGCGGCGATTGCTCACTTTGATTTTGTCTTGAGCTTGCAGGAAGAGCTGGACGACCGGTTCCTGTTGGCCATCGCTTACTACTGGAAGGGGCGCTGCTTGCGGCGACGCGGCGAGTACGACGAGGCCCTGATCTACACCGGCAAAGGAAAAGAGCTGGCGCTCGAGTTAAACCATCCGCGCATGGCGGCGGTGATGCAAGTGCTGGAGAGCTGGCTTTTATTTCAGCAGGGCAAATGGAAAGAGGCGGTGCGCCTCTCGCAAGCGGCGGAAGGTGTGCTGGGAGAGACCGACGACTATGTGACGCTCGGCAACCTGCAATCCTTCCACGGGCGGATGGCACGCCGGGAAGGACGCTTCGACAAGGCGATTACGTTCTTCGAGAACGCGATTCGCTATTATGGCAAGCGCGATCCGCGGCACCTGAACCTGGCGCGATCGCTGGCGAATATGGCGCTCGCCAAGCGCGGGATCGCGCTGCAGTTGCAGAAACGGGTGGACCGCGACGCCGAGCGGCGCCGGAAGACGCCGGCCAGCGGCGACGGCAAGCCCAGCGGAACCAGTCATGACTATCGCAGTCGATTGGCCCAGCTTCGCCGCGAAGCGCTCGAACACCTCGACGCCGCCCGTGCCATCTACCAGCAGCGCCCGAACACTCATGGAGCCGGCACGGTTTACCTGAATGCCGCGTACATCCACCTTGATGGCGGAGATTTTCAGCGTGCCGAGGAAGAAGCGGCTTCGGCGTACGAAGTGGCCGAACAGAAGCAGGACTACATTCTGATGGGCCGGGCGCGCATTCTGGAGTGCATGATCGAGAATGCGAAGGTGGAGGAAGAGATCGGCGGGGGCGCCGATCCGGGAAGCCATGCGCGCCGGGCGTTCGAGTTCAGTCAAGAGGCGATCGATCTGGCGAAGCATACCCAGCATCATCTGCTGCTCGCGAATGCGCATCTGTGGCAGGGATTGACGCAGTGCAATTCGTTTTTCGACAATCCGGAAGCGGCGCGCGTTTCGTATGACCTGGCGCGGGCGTCTTGCGGGACGAATCAGCCCGACAACAACATGTGGCAGGATCTGCAGACTCTGGGCGCGAGAATTCTGCGGAAGGGAAGTCTCCATCCGGCGCTGAAGGCGTGGTCGCAAGGGGCGGTGGGCGAGAAGACGTTCCGGCAAATCAGCGACGAATTTGCGGAGATTGTGATCGCGCGGGTGTGGGAGCGCGAAGGCCGCAAAGTGTCGCGGGTGGCGGCGCGGCTGTCGATTTCTCCCAAGAAGGTGCGGCGGGTCCTGGCGCGGGTGGGACGGCGGAAGCCGGGTGGACGCTAGGAATCAGGTGTCAGGTCTCAGGTGTCAGGAAGACCTACGAATGATTCTGCCTTTCCTGAGACCTGAGACCTGAGACCTGACACCTGACACCTGATTCAGGCAATCGAAAGAATCTTATCGGAGGGTTGATAATCTAAAGCCTATGAAAATTGCGAAGGATGTGACGGAACTTATTGGGCATACACCGCTGGTGCGGCTGAACCGGGTTACCGAGGGCGCGGTGGCCGACGTTGTGGCGAAGCTGGAAAGCCAGAATCCGCTGGCCAGCGTAAAAGATCGTATCGGGGTGAGCATGATTGCCGATGCCGAGCGCGCCGGCAAGATTCAGCCCGGGAAAACCGTTCTGATCGAACCGACCAGCGGGAATACCGGAATCGCCCTCGCCTTCGTGTCGGCCGTGAAGGGCTACAAACTCATCCTCACCATGCCCGACACGATGAGTCTGGAGCGGCGGGTGCTGCTGCTCGCTCTGGGCGCCGAGATTGTGCTGACGCCGGGTCCGCGGGGAATGAAGGGCGCAATCCTGAAAGCCGAGGAATTGCTGGCCTCGACTCCAAACGCATACATGCTCCAGCAGTTTGACAACCCGGCAAATCCAAAGATTCACTTCGAAACCACGGGTCCCGAGATTTGGGAAGACACGGACGGGCGCGTCGATTTTCTGATCTCCGGGATCGGCACCGGCGGGACCCTTACTGGGGTCTGCGAATACATCAAGCCCAAGAAGGCGTCGTTCAAAGCGGTAGCCGTGGAACCGGTCGATAGCCCGGTACTTTCCGGCGGAAAGCCAGCGCCACATAAGATTCAGGGGATCGGGGCCGGTTTTGTTCCGAGCATCTTGCGCCGGGATTACATTGACGAGGTCATTACCGTTACCAACGACGAGTCGATCGAGATGGCGCGGCGGCTTCCGCTCGAAGAAGGGTTGCTGGTGGGCATCTCTTCGGGAGCGGCGGTGGTGGCGGCTTTGAAGGTGGCGCGGCGTCCTGAAAATGCCGGGAAATTGATCGTCGTGATTATGCCGTCGTTCGGCGAGCGCTACCTGAGTAGTATTCTGTTTGAAGGACTCCGGAACCAGGCGCTGCAGATTCCGACAGTGCAACTTCCGGCTTGATCTTCAGTCTTTAGTCTTTAGACTGTTTGACCCCATGCCACATTTGTTGTCGCTAATTCGCGAGGATGTTGCCACCGTGCTGGAGCGCGATCCCGCGGCGAAGTCGCATCTGGAGGTTTATCTCTGCTACTCCGGCCTGCACGCGGTTTGGTTCTATCGCATGAACCACTGGTTGTGGAACCACAATTTTCTTCTGCTGGCGCGCTGGTTGTCGCAGGTGGCGCGCTGGCTCACCGGCATCGAAATCCATCCTGGAGCGCAGGTCGGACGGCGTTTGTTTATCGACCATGGGATGGGCGTGGTGATCGGAGAGACGGCGATTGTCGGCGAGGACGTTACGCTCTACCAGGGTGTGACGCTCGGCGGAACCGGCAAGGAGCAAGGAAAGCGGCACCCGACGCTGCTCGACAATGTGGTCGTCGGCGGAGGCGCGAAGATTCTGGGCAACATTACGGTGGGGCACAATTGCCGGATTGGCGCCGGATCGGTCGTGCTGCGCAGCGTGCCCGACAATTCCACAGTTGTCGGCGTGCCGGGACATATTATTCTTCGAGAAGGCAAGCGCGTCGTGATTACCGACCCGAAGCAAATCAACGACCCGCTGTCTGCGGCCTTGTCCGCGGTTGCGACTGAGGTGAACAAGTTAAAAGAGCGAGTGCGTCAACTGGAAGGCACGGGCGGAAGCGAGCCGGCTTCCGAATCCCTGCAGCGAATCATCGAAGATCGCGACGATCAGATCTAGAAACCTAATCGTTTTGACAATTCATCTCAGCGGCGTCCTTTATCTCTACGAAGAAAACCTGAGCGTGCGGTTTGACGTTGTAAAATGACGACATGCCGTTACCGCCAGGAAGTTCCAACTTTGGCAAGAAGCGCACTCCGCCTCCGGACGAGACGTTTGAAGAAGCAGCCTATCTGAAAGCGCTGGGGGAAAAGCAGAAGGTCGTGAGCCTGAAGCTGGCCGACGGCGAAGTGGTGCAAGGCTGGATTGAATACTACGACAAGAACATGGTGCGCGTGACGCGCGAGGATGGCCCGAATCTGTTCATCTTCAAGCACGAGATTGTTTATATCTCGGAAGACAGTAAGAAGAAGTAGCCAGTACCCAGTACCCGGCGCCCGCGCTTTAATCCTGAACACGAAAGTCTTGACGTCTCATGACATCCCTTCAGTCTTTGGATTTGATTTCTGCGATGCAGGCTATGGCTCGCGAGGCTGGCAGCCTGGTGATGGAATATTTTCGGCAGCACGTGAAGATTGAATACAAGGGCGACGTGGATCTGGTTACGGTGGCCGATCGGAAGTCGGAGGCGCTGATTCTGGAACGGATTCGCCACCAGTTTCCGACTCATGACGTGATGGGGGAAGAGGGAGCGCGCATCGAAACGGGCGGCGAATACAAGTGGTACGTCGATCCGCTGGACGGCACCACGAATTTTGCGCATGGCTTTCCAGTGTTTTGCGTTTCGCTGGCGGTAGAACGCCAGGGGCAACGGGTCGCGGGAGTGATTTACGATCCGACTCGCGACGAGATGTTCGCCGCTGAATTCGGTAGCGGCGCGCGGCTGAACGGCGCCGCGATTCACGTGTCGGCCACGGCGAATCTGGGGGAGTGCCTGGTGGCCACTGGTTTCCCCAGCCATAAGCGGCACAAAAACCCCAATATTTATTTCTATCACCAGCTCACGTTGCGCACCCACGGGGTGAGGCGGGCCGGGTCGGCCGCGCTGGATCTGTGCAATGTTGCGTCGGGCCGGTTTGACGGCTTTTGGGAATTTAACCTCAATCCCTGGGACACGGCGGCGGGCGTGCTGATGGTCGAAGAAGCCGGCGGGAAGGTCACGGACTTTTCGGGCGGCGCGTTCCAAATCGCCAGCCGCGAAACGCTGGCGTCGAATGGGCTGGTGCATGACGCGCTCGTGCGGGAGTTTCAGGAGATCTTCGCCGGACGCGGAATGGAAGAGTTGGCGAGTCCGGTTGCCTACGCGAAGGAGCGAAAATTCTAGTGGCCGCGGAGCATGTGTTTTGTGCGCCGCACAGTCTAACCTCAGCGGCTAAAGGCGCATTCAAAGTAATGCGTTACCGCAGCGCTGAAGCGCTGCGCCGCCCCAAAGCAGGCGCGCGATCGAGTTTTTCCGTAGCCTTCTCGCGATACAATTAGTGGCGTGGGTTCGTCTCTTCTTGAACGCAAGATTGAAAAGCGTCCCGGCAAGGTGCGTCTGCGGGGGCGCATTCTATTTCTCACCGAAGACCCCGAGCTAATCAGGAAGCAACTGGCGGGCTGGGATTTGCCGTGGGATACGAATGCTCCGGCCAAGAATCCTAAGCTCCGCGACGACATTTCTACCGACGAGATCACTCCCGCGCACTGTTGCTTCTACTTTGATCGGACGCTGGGCGAGATTCCGTACGTTGGCTTGAGGTGTGGCGACACTCTGCCGATTGGGCGCGGCGATGTGAAGAGAGGCGGCTTCGTGTGCTCGGTGAGCGGCAAGCGCCGCGGCAAGGGATCAAGTCGCGAGCAGTCGCCTTACGCCGAGATGTGCGCCGGGATTCAGGTCGCGATTGGGGAGAATATTGAGCGCATCTACCAGCAGAACTGCCAGAATCTTGGGTTGCTGACCTCGACCAACTTTTCTTTGATTGACCGGATTCGGGGTGGGGAAGAGATCGCGCTCAGTGAGTTTACCGCCGGGGAAGACGAGATCACGAGGCAGGTGATCGAACACGGAGGATTGTTTCCCTTTAATGTGGCGCGGATGCAGGGGAAGGTATTGCTGCCGGCGATAAAGACTCAGGCGCGTGCGATGACGCTGGCGGAGAAGATTTTTGCGGCGCATATGTTATCGGCGGCACCGGGGGCTGCCGAGCTTCGCTTGGCTGGACAGCCGGGTGCGGCTGCGCCTACGCGTGCGGTTCGGTCCGGCGACACCGGGTTTACTCGCGTCGATTTGCGCTTCAGTCATGAGTACGTCACGCCCATGGCTTCCATTTTCTACGAGCAATACGTTGGCAAGGATGTTCCGGTCAATGATGCTTCGAGCATCCGCTTCTTCCGCGACCATCTCACCTTTCTTGACGAAGTGATCTCCGAAGAAAAGAAGAAAATGGGGCTGCTTGATTTGGCCACGCAGCTCAAGCTGAAGCAGGCTGATTTCGCGAAGCAGCAGGGAATCAAACTGCACGGCGAACTCACCGACCGGAAAGGATCGGAGGGCATCTGCCACTCGGTGATGCTCGAGACCTATGCGCTGCCGGGGCAGGTGAACGTGGGGTCGGATTCGCACACGCCGCATGTCGGCGCTATCGGATGCATCGCCTTCGGCATTGGGACGACCGACGTATTCAACTCCTGGATTACAAAAGACGTTCGCGTCAAAGTGCCGGAGTCGGTCAAGATCGTGATTCGGGGCAGGCGGCATCCTAACGTCACGGCGAAGGATTTCATCTTGAAGATTCTTTCGCTCGACTACGTACGCAGCGGCAAGGCGCTGGCGAAGGTGATGGAGTATGCGGGGGAAGCGGTCGAGGCGCTCTCGGTGGACGAGCGCGCGACCATGACGAATATGGCGGCCGAAATCGGGGGGTTCACGGGCATTGTGGCTCCGGATGAAAAGGTGGTCGAGTTTCTGATCGAGCGCCGGGGCATGAAGCGCGCCGAGATCGAGAAGTTGATCGAGGGCTTGCAGAGCGATCGCGATGCCGAATACGCGCAGGTGATCGAACTCGACGCGGATGAGATCACACCCATGGTGGCGACGCCGGGCGACCCGGGCAACGGAAAGTACATTTGCGAACTGGGCGCTCGCGTGCCGATTGAAATTGCCTACGGCGGAACCTGTACGGCGGGAAAAAACGAAGACATGGACATGTACGCGGCGGTTCTCGCCGATGCGCTGAAACAAGGCAGGCGAGTTTCGAAGAATGTCGAGTTCTGGATCCAGTTCGGCTCCCAGGAAACGCGCGAGTACTCGAAGCGCTGCGGCTACATCGAGATCTTCGAAAAGGCTGGCGCGTGTGTGCTCGAGCCTAGTTGTGGCGCGTGCATCAATGCCGGGCCGGGGGTATCGACGCGACCTGACCAAGTCGTGATCAGCGCGCAGAACCGGAATTTTCCCGGACGCAGCGGGCCGGGGCAGATGTACTTGGCGTCGCCGCTGACCGTGGCCGCCAGCGCCGTGGCCGGGTACATTGTCGAGTACGAACCTTCGAACGCGACGGTTGTGTCCTAGTGTTCAATTTTGGACAGCGCCGCGCCGCCCTTTGTTCATAGAATATCCGGGCTTGTTCGGACATCGCTCAGGTTTGCAGACAGTGCGAGATTCGTATCAGGGTATCGCTTTGGCGATGACGCCGACGCACGGCTTGCTAACGATCGCGGTGTACAATATATTGGGGTCGTTTTAACGAGCACATCCAACTCAAGAAGCACCGGGGGAGGAATACGCCCCGGTGCCATCGATTGCACCCAACCGAGAACGCAGTCAAGCCGCGCTTTACGGAATCACTAACACCCTATGAAAATCCTCCTCTATAACCCCGACAACGGTGTCACGCGTAATTTCATGCCGCATCTATGGATGTTTCTGCTGCAGGCGCTCACTCCGCCGGGCCACGAGGTGCTGTTGGTGGATGGCAATGCGCAACCCATGGATGAAGCGGGGATCGCGCAATATGTGCGCGACAACAATATTGGACTGGTCGGGATCGGCGCCATGACTCGGATGATCGCCAAGGCGTATCGCATGGCGGATGCGGTGCGGGCCACGGGAATTCCGGTGGTGATGGGCGGACCGCACGTGACGGAGATGGCCGACGAGGCTTTGGGTCGAGATGGCGGACCGCGCCACGCCGACGCGGTTGCACTGGGGGAAGCCGATGCGACCTGGCCGCGGATTGTTGAAGATGCTGCGCGCGGCCAGCTTAAGGATGTCTACGCTCCGGTGGATGCTTTTGGGCAGGAGAGCAAGCCGTCGTTGAAGGAATATCCGGTGATTCCGTGGCAGTCGATCGATCTCAAACAGTTCAATCTGGTGCCGAAGGCCGCGACCGGCCTGTTGCAGAAAATTGGAGAAGGCTGGGGATCATTTCGCATTATTCCAGTCGAATCCGGACGAGGGTGCCCTTATGGTTGCGAGTTCTGCACCGTGACTGGATTTTTCGGGGACGCGATTCGTTTCCGCACCAACGAGAGCGTGGTGAATGAACTGCTGTTGTTGAAGGCCCGCGCCCGCAAAGAGAAGGGCCAGATGGCGGTTTTCTTCATCGACGACAATTTTGCCATCAACATCAAGCGCACGAAGTCGCTGCTGCGTGACATCATTGCCGCCAAAGCGCAGGTGCACTGGGTGGCGCAGATCTCCGCCAATTTGTTGCGCGACGAAGAACTCGTCGACCTGATCGCGGATTCTGGAGGCAAGTGGATTTTTATCGGCATGGAGTCGATCGACCCGGCCAATCTGAAAGACATGAACAAGGGATTCAATAAGCCGGGTGAGTACGCGACGGTGCTGGAGCGGCTGGCGGCGCGCCATGTGTACGCCATCACGTCGTTTATTTTTGGCATGGACAACGACACCGTCGGAGTCGCCGAGCGGACGCTTGGACAGGTTCGGACCTGGCCGCCGGGTCTGCCGATTTTTGGCTTGCTTACGCCTTTGCCTGCGACTCCACTCTACAAGCGGCTGGAGAAGGCTGGGCGGCTTACGCGGCCGAAGCACTGGCAGGAGTTCATCCCGTTTGCCATGGCGCACACGCCGTTGAAAATGACGATTGAAGAAGCTCACGCCGAAGTGAATCGCGGGTGGGCCGAGGCTTATAGTCCGGAGGCGCTGGCGGCTGCGGTCGAATCGCTGAACGACCAACCGCTGGGCTATCGCGTCAACATCTTCCTGGCGCGAATTTGTTTCCGCGGCATCTATTTCCCGATGCTGGGGAAGATGGCGTGGGTGAAGGTGATTGCGCAGAATCGGCGTACCATCTTCAAGCTGGTGAGGGAAGGGTTCAAGCCGGGTGCTTGGCGCGGCGCGCCAGCGAGAATTCCGGCCATGCCTACGCCCGCGGTTGAGGCAGACGCGTTCTCACAATCGGGTGGCGAGGGGCGGGCGATTGCGGTTCCCGCCGATTGAAAGCCGCTTATGCACCTCTCGACCCTGGAAAGTCACTGCTGATTGGCGCTGCCTGTACCGATAGCTGCGTTCTTGCTAAAATCGTGAAGTTGAGCACACTCCCTGCGCCGAGGAGCATCAGATTCTATGGCCTACGTAATTGCCGAGCCCTGCATTGGTACTAAAGACACCGCCTGTGTTGACGCCTGTCCGGTGGATTGCATTCATCCCAAGAAGGACTCCGACAAGTTCGCCACGGAAGAGATGCTGTACATCGACCCCGTGGAATGCATCGACTGCGGCGCCTGCGTCCCGGTGTGTCCGGTCTCGGCCATCTTTGCCCTCGACGATCTGCCGGAAAAGTGGAAAGAGTATACCGAGCGGAATGCGAAGTACTTCGGGCGGTGAGACAGCTGTCAGCTCTCAGCTATCAGCTTTCAGTAAAACCAGCTCGGCGCTTTTAGGCTTTTGACTCAACTGATCGCTGAAAGCTGACGGCTGACAGCTCCTTCCATTACAATCATTGCTTAACCTGTAGACCCTCCATGGCGCTGAAGGAGTCGGAAGCGATCGTTCTGCGCACGTATCCGCTGCGTGAGTCGGACCTGCTGGTCACGCTGTTTACCCGCATGGAAGGCAAGGTGAAAGGCGTGGCGCGCGCGGCCATGAAGTCTCGACGCCGCTTCGGCGGCGCTCTTGAGCCGCTCACGTATGTGCGGGCGTTTTACGACGACCGCGAAGGGCAGGAACTGGCGCGGCTCGATTCCTGTGAAGTGATCGAATCGCCGATGGCCACTGAGGTCAGTTATCCGCGGGCTGCGGCGTTGGCACACGTTGCGGAGTTGCTGGACGAGTTGATGCCTGACCGCGAGGCGAGCGACGCGGTGTTTCGGTTGAGCCTGGCGGTGTTGCAGGAACTGCGCGGCCGGGCGATGTGGATGCCGCTCACGTACTTTGAGCTGTGGATGACGCGGCTCATGGGATTTCTGCCGGAGTTCGCGGAGTGCGCGGTCTGCGGACGATCATTTGATGACAACCGCGATGACAGCGGCGACGGCAGCCGGGTGTTCTATCACGCGCTCGCCGACGGCTTGGTTTGCGTCGACGATAAGCGGATCGCATCGTCGGAGTTGTCGTCGGAATCGAGAAAGATTGCGGCGCAGATGCTGCGATCGCGAGTTTCCGACTTTGCGGAGATCGACTGGCCGAAAGCGGTGTGTGCCGACCTGCGCAAGTTTCTTCTTCAGATTCTGGAGCGGCATATCGAGAAGAAGCTGGTGACGGCGGGAATGCTGGAGAAGATCAGCAGTTAGCTGGCAGCTCTTAGTGTCGTGTTCAGTAAGATTGGCAACACAAGCATGGGTTGTCATCCTGAGCAAAGCGAAGGACCTGCTGTCTCGGGCGCCGATAAGAAAGCAGGTCCTTCGCTTTGCTCAGGATGACAAAATCTGATGGTAATCCGGGATTAAGAAGTGAACTCATCTGACCCCAATTCGCTGACCTTCCAACAGCTCATCCTCAAGCTGCAGGCTTTTTTTGCTGAGCGCGGGGCGGTCGTGCAGCAACCCTACGACGTTGAAGTGGGCGCCGGGACTATGGCTCCGGAAACGTTTCTTAGGGTGCTGGGGCCTAATCCTTATAAAGTTGCTTACGTGCAGCCTTCGCGGCGTCCCGCGGATGGGCGTTACGGGGAGAATCCTAACCGGTTGTTCAAGCACCTGCAGTTGCAGGTGATCCTGAAGCCGCCGCCGGAGAATGTTCAGGAACTTTACCTGGAATCGCTGGGCGCGATCGGCATTGATCTGCGGCAGCATGACATCAAGTTTGAAGAAGATAACTGGGAGTCTCCTACGCTTGGGGCTTGGGGCATTGGGTGGCAGGTGATGCTCGACGGGCTTGAGGTTACGCAGTTCACCTACTTCCAGCAATGTGGCGGGGTGGACCTCGACCCTATCTCTGTGGAACTCACCTACGGTCTGGAGCGGCTGTGCGCTTTTCTGCAGGACGTGGATTCCATTTACGACATCGTGTGGGCGCGCGATCCAACGATCGGCGGAGAGAAGACGGGCAGGGAAGTGAAGTACGGCGACGTGCGTCTGGCCGATGAGCAGCAGTTCTCGGTGTACAACTTCGAAGCGGCGGACGTGGAGAAAACCTGGAAGCATTTCGAACTCTGCGAGGCCGAGTGCACGAAGCTGATTGAGGGTTATGCTGCTTTAGGCAAGGACAAGAGCGAGGTTGACGGCATGGCGCGTGAAAAGTCCCGCTATCCGCTGCTGGGCGCTTACGACCTCTGCCTGAAATGCTCGCATTACTTCAATATTCTCGATGCTCGGGGTGCGATTTCGGTGACCGAGCGCGTCGGCGTGATCGCGCGGGTGCGGGCGTTGGCCGTGGGGATTGCCAAGGCCTGGATGGATCAGCAGTACCCGGCCGACAAAAAAACTGAGAAGAACGAACAAGGCTCAAAGGCCGGAGCCAAGGAGAAGAAAGGGAAGCTCGCTCCGGTGGGATGAAGGATTAAACCACAGGGGACACAGGGGCTCACAGGGAATTCTTTCTCGCCGATCGAAGGTTCTCTTGTGATCCCGCGCACATTTAGTTTGCTGCGGTTTTGAGAACATGGACGGAACTGCCCGATGCCTGATTTTTTACTCGAAATCGGATGCGAAGAGATTCCGGCGCGGATGATTGACTCCGCTTCTTTGGAGTTGCGCGAACGTCTGAACACGCTGTTGCGGCGCGAGCGCCTCGAACCTGCCGGAGCGGTTTCGTCCCTCGACACGCCGCGCCGGTTGGCGGTTCTTGCTTCCGGAATTCCCGCCTCGCAGCCGGACATTACCGAGCGGGTGAATGGACCGTCGGCGCAGGTTGCATACAAGGATGGGCAGCCGACTCCGGCAGCGCATGCGTTCGCCAAGAAAGTCGGCGTGGACGTCGGCAAGCTGGAGAAAGTCAGCACTCCCAAGGGGGAATATCTGGCGGCCACGGTCACGCGGAAAGGCCGCACCGCCGCCGAGATTCTCGCCGAGACTCTTCCCAAGGAAATCTCCGCGCTTTACTGGCCGAAGAACATGTACTGGCGCAAGCGCGGGGAAGTGTTCGTTCGTCCGGTGCGCTGGCTGGTGGCGATGCTCGATGAGCAGGTTGTGCCGCTGGAATTGTTTGGCATCCGTGCGGGCAGAACTTCGCGCGGACATCGCATCATTGGTGGCAAGTCCGGCAGCGAAGCGGTAGCCGTCTCGAAGCCGAGCGCTTATGTCGAAGCCCTGCGTGGCGCGAAGGTTCTCGGCGCCTCCGAACGCGAGCAGGCGATCCGCAAAGCGCTCGACGCGGCCACTCGCACTATCCCCGGAGCGCGCTGGCGCGAAGACAAGCCGCTGGTTGCGACCGTCGTCAATCTGACGGAATTTCCTTCCGTCGTCCTCGGCAGCTTCGATCCCGAGTTTCTCGCTCTGCCGGAAGAGGTTCTGGTCACGGTGATGCGCGACCACCAGAAATATTTTGCTATCGAAGATGCGAATGGGAAACTGCTGCCCCACTTCCTGGCGGTGCTCAACACGGCTGCCGATTTGGACGGCTTGGGCTTAATCCGTCACGGCAACGAACGGGTTCTGCGGGCGCGCTTCAACGATGCGCGGTTTTTCTGGCAGACGGACCAGAAGCAGAGCCTCCGCCAACGCGTCGAGTTGCTGCGCCACGTTACCTTTCAAAAAGATCTCGGCAGCTACTACGACAAGACGATGCGGGTGCAACACATGGCCAGCTGGCTGGCCGAGATCGTGAAGCAGAGTGGCATGACAATTCGACCGGGCATTGTCCATAAAGCGGCGCTGCTCGCGAAAACCGATCTGACCACCGAACTGGTCAAGGAATTCACCGAACTGCAGGGAATTGTCGGCGGCCTTTACGCGCGCGTGCAGCAGCTGGATGAAGGCATGAAGCCCGATGTGCAGCTGGAAATTTCGCGGGCCATCTACGATCATTACAAGCCCGAATCGATGGAAGACAACACGCCGGCGACGGTCGAGGGCGCGGTGCTTTCGATCGCCGATAAAGCCGACTCGATCGCCGGAATGTTCGCGCTGGGGCTCATCCCCAGCGGATCGAAAGATCCGTTTGCGCTGCGCCGCCAGGCGAACGGCATTGTGAAGACGATTGCCGAACATAAGCTGCCGTTGCGCCTCGCGGAGATCATGGCGGATGCGCGGATTCGCTATAAGGGATCCGAGGCGGAGAAGAAGTTTTCCAATGCCGCCTACGCCGAGTCGGTGCGCGGGTTTTTCCGCGAGCGGATCGAGTTCTACTTGAAGGATGCGCGCGGTTTTGCATATGACGTGGTTAGCGCCGTACTCGCGGTTGATTCCGACGACGTAGTGGACGCCGCCGCCCGTGCTGAGGCCGTGAGCAAAGTGCGGGGCTCGGCGGATTTCGAATCCATCTCTATCGCCTTCAAGCGCATGAAGAACATTCTGCGCCAGGCAGCTGAAAAGACTAATGTTATTGCTCTACGCGTCAATCCTTCCGGGTTGCAGGAAGAATCCGAAAAGGAACTGGCCGCACTCATCCCGCAGACGGTGGCTACGGTCGAGAAGTTGCGGGCGGCTCGCGATTACGAAGGGGCGCTACTCGAGATTGCAAAGCTGCGTCCCGCGATCGACAAGTTTTTCGACAAGGTCATGGTCATGGTGGACGATGAGAATCTTCGCGCCAACCGCCTATCTCTATTGCAGACCGTGGTTAAGGAATTCTCCACGATCGCGGACTTTTCCGAGATCGTGACCGAAGGCAAGGAATCTACGAAATGACATCTAGGAAATACTAGAAAAGAGGACACACATGGCAACGACGACTCTCCCTAATACCGAAATCATGGAAACGAAGCCCACGGAAACGAAATCCGCGAGCACAAAATATGTGTACTTCTTTGGTGGCGGCAAAGCCGATGGCAACGGCAAGATGAAAGACGTTCTCGGCGGCAAGGGCGCTGGGCTGGCCGAGATGACCAACGCCGGACTGCCCGTGCCTCCTGGCTTCACCATCCAAACCGAGGCCTGCCGCGAGTACATGCGCCACAACGCGGTGTCGAAAGAAGTGAACCGCGAGATGGAAGAGGCGCTGGCCAAACTCGAAAGTCTTCAGGGCCAGAAGCTCGGCAAGGGAGAAAACCCGCTGCTGGTGAGCGTGCGTTCGGGCGCGAAGTTTTCGATGCCGGGCATGATGGACACGATCCTCAACCTCGGACTGAACGATCAGAGCGTGGAAGCGCTCGCCAAGCGCGCCAACAATCCACGCTTCGCTTACGACTCCTATCGCCGCCTGATTCAGATGTTCGGCAACGTCGTGCTCGACATCGAGAAACCGGTATTCGACGAAATTTTCGACGCCAAGAAGAAACAGAAGAAGACGAAGTTCGACACCGGCCTCGACGCCAAGGCGCTGCAAGAGGTAATCGCGGAGTACAAGAAAGCGGTCAAGAAGCACGCCAAGCGCGACTTTCCGCAGGACGCGATCGAACAGCTCGTGTTGGCGCGCGACGCTGTATTCCGCTCGTGGAACAACGATCGCGCCAAGAGCTATCGCCGCATCAACAACATCGATGACATGCTCGGCACTGCGGTCAATGTACAGGCCATGGTCTTCGGCAACCTGGGCGACACTAGCGGCACCGGCGTCGGGTTCACCCGCAACCCGGCCAGCGGTGCCAAAGAGTTCTACGGCGAGTTCTTGATGAACGCTCAGGGCGAAGACGTGGTTTCGGGCGTCCGTACTCCGGTTCCAATCTTCGAACTCGAAAAGATCATGCCCGATGTCTACACCCAGCTCCGCGACATCACCACGCGTCTGGAAACGCATTACAAAGACATGCAGGACTTCGAGTTCACCATTCAGGACCGCAAGCTCTACATGCTGCAAACGCGGAACGGCAAGCGCACCGGATTGGCTGCAGTTCGGCTCGCGCTACAAATGGTGGAGGAAGGGCTGATCAAGAAGGAAGAAGCTATTTTCCGGGTTGAACCCAGCCAAGTGTTAGATTTCTTGCTGCAACGACTGGATGAGAAGGACGTGAAGCCTGGAGACGTGTTGTCTTCAAGGGGTCTGCCGGCTTCCCCTGGGGCAGCCGCGGGCCAGATCGTCTTCACCGCTGATCAAGCAGTAGAAAAGGCCGGACATGGCGCCACGAAAAACCCCGTCATTCTTGTGCGCAAAGAAACTACGCCAGAAGACATCGACGGCATGGAAATCGCCGCCGCCATTCTGACTTCTCAGGGCGGCATGACCAGCCACGCGGCAGTCGTCACTCGTGGCATGGGCAAGCCCTGCGTCGCGGGTGCGGGTGACATCTCGGTTGACGAAAGGAAACAGGAGGTGCGCGTGGAGGGGAAGACGCTCAAGGAAGGCGACTGGATCACCGTGGATGGGTGGACCGGTCGCGTACTCAGCGGCAAGAAGAAACTACTTCCGCCAGACCCGGGCGATCTGGAAAAGCTCCGAGAATTTATGGGCTGGGTCGAACCCTACCGTACGATGAAGGTGCGCGCCAATGCCGACATCCCGCGTGATGCGAAGAAGGCACGAGAGTTTGGTGCCGAAGGCATCGGCCTTTGTCGCACCGAGCACATGTTCTTTGGCGAGCAGAAAATTCCGCACATGCGGGCGATGATTCTTGCCGACAACGAAAAAGATCGCCGCAAGGCGCTCAAGAAATTACTGCCGATGCAGCGCAAGGATTTTGAAGGCGTATTCGAGGCTATGGATGGATTCCCCGTAACCATCCGAACGCTCGATCCTCCGCTGCACGAGTTTCTGCCAAGCCGCGAAGAACTGATGGTTAATATTGCCACGCTTTCCAGTATGGGCGCGAAGGAGAAAAAAGAACTCGTTGCCAAATACAAGGACTACGGAGCAAAGGCAGCTGGCGATTTGAAAAAACTGCTTCCTGACTTGCTCAAGCGCGTCGAGCAATTGCACGAGTTCAACCCCATGCTCGGACATCGCGGTTGCCGGCTCGGGATTACCTATCCGGAGATTACCGAGATGCAGGCGCGCGCCATCTTCGAAGCGGCCGTCGCGGTCGCGAAAGACGGCGTCAAGGTCTATCCCGAAGTGATGATCCCGCTCACCGCCACGCTGAACGAAATGGCGAACCAGGCGGCGATCGTCAACCGGGTGGCGAAAGAAGTCTTTAAAGAAAAAGGACGCACCGTCGAGTATATGGTCGGCACTATGATCGAGTTGCCGCGGGCCGCCCTGGTCGCCGATGAGATCGCGAAGGAAGCGCAGTTTTTCTCCTTCGGCACCAACGATCTCACGCAGACCACGTGGGGCTTCTCGCGCGACGACGTCAACAAGATTCTGCCCACCTATCTGGCGGATGGAATCATCAAGCAGGATCCGTTTGCCGTTCTCGACCGCGAAGGGGTTGGGCAGTTGGTCAAGATGGCGACTGAGCGCGGACGCAAGACGCGTCCGACCCTGAAGGTTGGCATCTGCGGCGAGCATGGCGGCGAACCATCGTCGGTGGAGTTCTGCTACCAGACCGGCCTCAACTACGTTTCCTGCTCACCGTTCCGCGTGCTCACCGCGCGGCTGGCGGCGGCGCAGGCAGCAGCCGGCGAGAAGCTGCAGATTGATGCTGGACGAACAAAGTAAATTTCGAAGGGCATCGAGGCCAGCGCATCCTGGTCTCGATGCCCTTTTTGTTTGGAACCGAGTCCTAGCAGCCTGTGGTGAAACTCCAGCGTCCAGAGCCAGCGCCTAAAGGCGCATTTATAACACGGCGCTTCCGGTATGCCTGAAGGCATACCCTGATACAAATCGTACTTGCACCACGGGCTGCCAGCCTCCCGCTGAAACTGTCACGGCGGCGTTCACTGTACTCTTTGCAGCCGTGCGATCAGCTTCTGCGCCAGATTTTCCTCCGACTCGGACCATAGCAGGCGCCCCGTCGCCCCAGCGTTCTTTTCCATCCTGGCGGTAAGCTCCACCAGCTTTTGGACGTTGCTCCGGACGTTGCGCTCCCCCTCGGAGGTCAACGCGACTTCTTCGTGGAGGAAGGACGAGTCCAACCCGAAATCAAGTTGAATGTGTCCCGCTTGTTCCGCGGCGTGCTCTTCAAATTCTGTTCCATGCGCGATCACACGGACGAGCGACGGCTCCAACACCCATTTCTCCGCCCCCTCCGGAGGCGTCCACAAATCCCAATAGGCCTCGAACAGGTAGGCGTAGTCGTCGTGGAGAAGTTCCGCGACCTCGGCCACGGCTTCTTCCGGCGCCACTCCGGGATGGAAGCGGCGCTCCAGAATGGTTGGTTCGCTCCACGAGACCGGTTGGATCGCCGCGTAGGTTACCCCATCTCGCGCCGCAGAAAACGGAATTTGCCGGAGCACGCTGACCGTTCGCGGCAGAATCTCGGACTCATCGAAACTGGGAAACCACAGGCTCAAATAAAGCGAATCGCCCATGGATGTATTCTAAATCGAAGCCCGGTTGGGTTCGGCGGAGAAGGGGCGAGCGCATCTGGTTTTGACGCAGGAAAACCGGCCTGTTACTATGGACTTCGCCGGCAAGATTACCATCTCACCCAGAAACGTCCCCGTCGTCTAGCCTGGCCTAGGACATCGCCCTTTCACGGCGGTAACACGGGTTCAAATCCCGTCGGGGACGCCAGTTTAGAACCAACAACAACTTGTAGCCGCTAGCCAGAAAACTCATAGGCACAAAAAGGCACAGATTCCTGACACGCTTCCCACGACCCGTCTAGGCAGCAGTGCGGGTCGCCGGCTTCCCTTTGGGGAAGAACTGGGCAACGACGGCAGTTTGAGCCGCTCGTTTGGCGGGCGTGACAGCCTGTGTGTATGTGTCCAGGGTCACGCGAGTGGAGGCATGCCGAAGCAGTTCTTGCATGACTTTGATGTCTGCGCCATTTGCCTTCAACAGCGTTGAATACGAATGACGAAACGTGTGCCAGCCGATTCGTTTAGTTATGCCCAACTTGAGTGCTGCAGGCCGGATGTAGTGTCTCATCAGCGCTTGCCCCCAGAAGGGAAGCCTACCCTGAGTAGCCAGACTGGCGAAGACCCAGTCGGTCGACTGCCGGAATCGCGCACATCGACGCCAAGCACGAAGAGTTCGAACCAGGTGTGGATCGAGGGGAACCGGCTTTTGCGATGCTTCAGTCTTGCACGGGCCGACGGTTTGTTTCACGATCGATCGAAGGACGCTAATCTGTCGTCCAGTGAAGTCAATATCCTGCCACTTTAGACCGAAGAGTTCGCTCATGCGCAGTCCGGTACCAGCAGCCAAGAGAACAAGAGTCTTCTCTCTGTTGCGCAACCTGCGAGCGAGTCGGTTCGAAATCTGATGAGTGTCCTCTTTAACCACGCGAGGCGGCACGACTTCATCGACCAGAATCCCATCAGCCTCGTCCGGAAATCGGTCGTTTAGACCTTTGCTTCCGCTGGGTCCGCGACTCCCTCTGACGGCAAGAAATCTGGGACATCAAGGCGTGCCACGCCAATCCGGTAGTCGGCCATCCCATAGTAGACGTCGAAGCGGTTCGGTGAGCCGAGATCGTTGCGCTGGTCGATGCCCGTGGGGAACACTACGTTGGCGATGATGCCGTGGCGTTCCTGCGGCAGCACCGGCGTCAACACCGGCTCCGTGCAGCGATAGCGAATCACTTGCGGATGCTCTTTGGAGAGCACCATCACTCCGGCCGAGTAGCACAGTTCGTGTACGTCGCCGCCCAGTTCCCCCATTTGGCAACGTCAGGTGCGCCACCTTCATCGTCCATGCGTGATACAGCCTCTTCGTCCAAATGCTGCTGAGTGGATGAAAAGGATTCTGGGGCGTTACTCTTCTCTCGTCGCCAAGAGATGGTCAGCAATAAGGCACTCTCTTCCAGCGCTTCGACGTCGTGTAATACACCGCAGTCCAGCACCAACAAATGGCCGGTCGCCAGGGTCACCTTTCGATCGGCCAAATGGATACGGACCGGTCCCTTCAATTGCTGAATGGATATCCGTCCCTCTGCTCTATGCTGTCGCATTCGTGTGCCGCTTTTCATCAGAATTAGAACAATTCGGAAATCTGGATATTTCGCAAGAGCTTTGGAACTCCGCCCAGTTTCCCGCTGCCAGGAGTCTTCTCGCCGGAGTTGCTGCAGTTCGCCCGCTAGCGACAGTCCACCGACACACAGCACCACACTGAGCCATAGCCTCGCCTTTTCGCAGCCTCTCACACATTTCTCCATTCCAGGGAGGCGTTCCCACTAGCATGGTTGTGGGCGTGTCCGGCCCGCCAGTATATCTGGTTCGACAGAACGTAAGGGTAGTTGGCGAATCAAATCGTAAGGCGATATATAGTATCGACGGCAGCAATTTCAGAGTGCATTAGGCAAAGGTTCAGCGTCGTGCCGCTCGTGCGGACAGCGGCGCCAGGATGGCAGTTTACGGCGAGGATGAGTTAGTGACGGTCCCGGTCATCATCCGGATGTTCGTGGCGCCACTTCCAGTATTCCGACTGTTCTTTAGCCTTCAGGCTGGAGAATTCCCGATGTGTTCTGTGCTGAGCCTCCTCCCAGGCCTGGTAGGCACGGGATTCGTGGTCGTCCCAATTGTGGCAATCCTTATGGTCGCGGTCGTAGTATCCGTGGTCGGGGCAGTTTCGATCCTTATCTTTATCTCTGGCCTGGATGCTCACGGGCGCAATCAGGGCCGCACCCACCAGAAGCGAACCTAGATACCGATGCAGTCGCATGTATTTCTCCTTAAGCGGGACTCCATTGTTTTGGAATCCGCTGGGTCCGCTTGTACGCCATTACGTTTGGCAAAACTGCGCAATTTTGAACACTTCAGGGATTTCATTCGGCAGTAGACCCTTGCAGGAATCCAGCACCTTTCCGATCGGCTCGGCACAGAACTCCGCTAGAACGCTTCGAGACCTGGTGAGCGGCAGCGGGCGGAGGATTTATGACACCTCTGTTTCGGATTTTCCAGTTTTCCCTTGGGCGCCGTCCCCGCCAACGGAGTGCTGTGTTCACCATCAAGAAGCGAACGTATCAGGTCTGCTTGAAGTGTGGCCAGGAATTCGAGTATTCCAGGGCGCGGATGCACGCCGTACGGCCGAGCGTTGCCGATAGCCTGCCCTTGCCGCTTCCGCTGGACCATGTCAAGTCGAACCTTGTCAGGCCAAACAATGCCAGGCCAAATGAAACGCCGGTGAGTTCATTCGGTCGCGAAACAGGCATCGCGACGTTGGTCTCAAGAAGTGAGCTGTCTTGCTCAGACGCGAAAGTCCCAAGCTGTCATTCTTGCTTCTCCTGAGTGTGTAGGCAGAGCCGCGAACGCCGATTCCCGGCTCTTATTCTTAGGCCGCTGACCGTGAGCTTCTGATCAAGCGGCGGCGAAGCGGCCACATCCAGTCAATCGGCATTCTTCATCCGTGTGTGCGCCGCGAAACCTCGCGGCGGGACACGATTCGACCCTAAACACTCTCGCACGTCGAGTCAGGGCAACACCTCGGCGAATGAGAGGAGTTAGCTCGAGAAACAAGGAAGGCCAAACATTATGCCTCTACTTCAACTGTTGGAAGTTCTCATCGTGGTGGGTGTCCTCCTGTGGCTGGTGAACCGCTTCATTCCCATGCAGGGGACGATCAAGTCCATCTTGAACGGCGTCGTGATCATTGCCGTGGTTCTGTGGCTCCTAAATGTTTTCGGACTCTTTCACTCCCTTTCCGGCATGCACGTTGGAACGTAAAGGATGAGGGCAAGAGAGACCAGCAAGAAAACTGAACGACACAAGATCGATACAACGCAACCCGGCAGACGAACGTTTGCCTGAAGAAGGAGATACTTTGAATACCAAGATTTTGCTGACCGTCGGCATTGCCCTCAGTGTGAGCGCATTTGCTCAAACCAATCGCCAAACAACCATGGTAGTCGGGACCGTGAGTCCGACACCGATATTCCGGGTGAACGTAGTCAGCCGCAGCGTGCAGGCCGTCAACTACAGGCATCGCAGCGGAGCCACCAAGCTGGATTTTGCGGGCACGGACTTGATGCCCTCAGCGAATGGTGACGCCAAGGTGAACAGCAAGCGGGGATCCATCGAGATCGAGGCCGAATTTGGCAATCTGGAACGACCGACGACTTTCGGCAATGAGTATCTGACCTACGTCTTGTGGGCGATTTCTCCCGAAGGCCGGGCCGTGAACGTGGGTGAAGTGTTAGTCGGCGAGAACCACCGTAGTAAATTGAATGTCACCACGGATCTTCAGGCTTTCGCGTTGATCGTTACCGCGGAACCTTATTATGCCGTGCGGCAGCCCAGCAACGCGGTAGTGCTTGAGAATGTGGTTCGCGACGACACTCGAGGAACCACCGAGGCGGTCAATGCCAAGTACGAACTCATGGAGCGCGGCGGCTACATTCCCACCGGTTACAAGTTCGACCCTGTGGTACTGAATGCCAGGTTGCCGTTGGAATTCTTCGAGGCGCGGAATGCACTGCGCATCGCTCAATCCGAGGGAGCCGAGCAATATGCCAGCGACAGCTATCAGCATGCTGTCCAGTTGATGAACAATGCCGATGAATATGCCACCAGTAGACACATCGAGGGCAAGCGGCTGATCGCAGTTTCCCGCGAGGCAGTGCAGACTTCCGAAGATGCCCGCGAAATCGCAGTCAAGAAACTGGAGGAGATGCGCCTGGCAAACGAACGTCAGGATTCGGCCGATGCTCAGGCGAAATCGCAGGGGCAAGCCGATGACGCGATTCGGCAGAGAGACCAAGCCCAGTCCGATACCGCGCAAGCTCTAGCGGCAAAGACTCAAGCAGAGTCGGATACGCAAAATGCCCAGGCCGCCAAGGCTCAGGCAGAATCCGACGCAGCCATGGCCCGTGCCGACACTGCGAATGCACAATCTGCGACCGCACAGGCCAGGTCCGATATGGCGGACAGCCAGGCTGCGTCAGCCAATGCCGTCTCCGCGGCCCAGGCGGATGCCGAGCAGTCTCGTTTAGCGGCGCTGCAATTACAGCAAACCGCGCAACAAGCGGAAACCGACAGAGCGGCTATGCGGACGCGATTGTCCGTACAGTTGAATGAAATTCTCCAGACTCGCGATAGCGCGCGCGGGCTGATCGTCAGCATGTCCGATGTTCTGTTTGACACTGGAAAATATTCGTTGAAGCCGGGTGCAAGAGAGAAACTGGCGAAAGTTGCCGGGATTCTGCTCGCCTACCCTGGACTCGACATTGCAGTCGGCGGCTACACCGACAATGTGGGCAGCGATGCCATGAATCAAACGCTGTCTGAGAATCGTGCTGGATCCGTGCGCGACTACCTCGTGCAACAAGGGGTGTTGACGAATTCGGTTTCGGCCAGAGGCTTCGGCAATACTTTGCCGGTAGCCACGAATGATAACTCCTCCGGACGCCAGCAGAACCGGAGAGTGGAACTTCTTGTGTCCGGCGAAGCCATCGGCAGCCCGGTGAACGCAACCACAGGGAGCTTGCAGTAGAGCAAGCGTACGCAGCGATCAATAATGGAGGCAACACCTATGAACCTAGTTGGATTTATGACCACGGCAGTTCTGTCCTTGACCCTCGTAGCCGCGGCTCCAATGTACGCCCAGGAGCAGCACGAGCAGGAGGAACAGAAAGCCAAACCCGAAGAGAAAAAAGCGCAGCCGGAGAAGTCCGCAAAGCCAGAGGTAAAACCCGCGGCACAGGAGAAGAACACCAAGCCAGAAGAAAAGAACGCAAAACAAGAGGAAAAGAACGCCAAGCCGGCGGAGAAGAACGCGCAGCCGGAACAGCGTGCCGCTGGTAACGGTGGAGGCCGCATTCCCGACGACCGTTTCAAGGCCAATTTTGGACGGGAACACACGTTCCACGTAAGCCAAGGCGACTACAGCAATCACCGCTTCCAATACGGTGGCTATTGGTTCGGATTCGCGGACGCGTGGCCAAGCAACTGGCTCTACACGCAAGACGTTTATGTTATCGAGATTAACGGCGTGTATTACCTATGCAACGCATCGTTTCCTGGCGTTAACCTTGTACTCAGCTTCACACCATAGCCAGTTTGTCCGGCGTCGTCTGCGGACGCAACCCGCTTAACTGTGGTTGGCGCGAGTCCATAATCCTTGGGCTCGCGCCGCTTTTCTTTCGGCGCCAGCAATGTCATCTCGAAAAAGTCGTTTAGCAGATCGAATAGGAAAATCCACAAAAAGTGAGCTTTAGTGCACAGACTTGGCCGTGCCACCGTGGAATCCTTGCGTCGACGCGTCGCCGTTCAATCCAAGCAGCCCGCAGCAGCTAAAGCACAACCGGGCACCCTAAGGATGATCTGGCAAGGTGGTTCAAAATGCGCAAAATCCGTTTGCTATTTCTAGCTTTTCTGATACTGGCCATACCGGCCACCTCGTTGGCGCAGTTCGGCATGTCGATCACGATCGCCCCGCCCGAGTTGGTGGCATATTCGCAACCTATGTGTCCGCAGAGCGGTTATCTGTGGACGCCCGGCTACTGGGCTTACGGCGATGAAGGCTATTTCTGGGTGCCGGGCACATGGGTCGAGGCGCCCGAAGTGGGCCTGCTCTGGACTCCTGGTTATTGGGGTTGGGGCGGCAATGCCTTCGCCTGGAACAACGGCTACTGGGGTCCCACGGTCGGCTTCTACGGCGGTGTTAACTATGGCTATGGCTACGGTGGTTCCGGCTACGAAGGCGGATACTGGAGAAACAACGAGTTCAGCTACAACCGCTCGGTTAATAACGTAGATGTGACGAACATTCACAACACTTACGAAAAAACCGTAATCAACGAAAGAGCGGGAAACAGCGTTAGCTACAACGGCGGAACTGGTGGAATCACTGCTCGACCATCCGCTGCAGAAGAGACCGCGGCACATGAGCGTCATTCTGGGGCAACAGCCGCACAAACAGGGCATCAACAGGCCGCCAGCAAGAACCACGAACTGTTGGCGTCGGTGAATCATGGCAAGCCGCCTATCGCTGCAACCTCCAAACCGGGAGAGTTTAGCGGCAAGGGCGTGGTGGCAGCGAAGGGCGCTGCAGCCGAGAACAAGGCCACCGAGAGCAAGGCAGCGGAGACCAAGGCCACCGAGAACAAAGCGGTTGCAACTCGCTCGAACGAGAACAAGGCGGCTGCGAATAGGACGGCAGCTACTCGCTCGAATGAGAACAAGACGGCTGCAAATAGGGCGGCGGCTACCCGCTCGAACGAGAACAAGGCGGCTGCGAATAAGGCGGCAGCTACCCGCTCGAACGAGAACAAGGCGGCTGCGAATAAGGCGGCGGCTACTCACTCGAATGAGAACAAGGCGGCTGCGAATAAGGCGGCAGCTACTCGCTCGAACGAGAACAAGGCGGCTGCGAATAAGGCAGCGGCTACCCGCTCGAATGAGAACAAGGCGGCTGCGAATAAGGCCGCAGCCACTCGCTCGAACGAGAACAAGGCGGCTGCAAATAAGGCGGCAGCTACCCGCTCGAACGAGAACAAGGCGGCTGCGAATAAGGCAGCGGCTACCCGCTCGAATGAGAACAAGGCGGCTGCGAATAAGGCCGCAGCCACTCGCTCGAATGAGAACAAGGCGGCTGAAAATAAGGCGGCGGCTACCCGCTCGAACGAGAACAAGGCGGCTGCGAATAGAGCGGCGGCAACTCGCTCAAATGAGAACAAGGCAGCCGCTACTCGCTCGAATGAGAATAAGGCTGCTCATGCGCAGCCTGCAGCCCACGCGCAGCCTGCAGCTCATGCACAGCCTGCCCCTCGCCAACAGGCTGCACCCCGCCCTCAGGCTCGCCCCGCGAGCGCTCCTGAGAAAAAAGCCCCTGGAGGCAAAGGACAGCCTCGCCAGTGAGCGGGTTGACTGCGACGCATTGCGTCACGTGGCTTGCGGTATAGGAAAGTTGGCTAACTCTTACATTGGTGCGGGTCCACTCCGTGGGCTCGCGCCATCTCTTTTCCGGCGGTACGCAGCGATCGAAGTGATCGCCCGTCGATGTGGAGATGCGATCCACCCGCTATCATCGCCCGCATTCCCCAGGAGGCGCCACACGCGCCCTTTCGACCCAATTCTCTACATTGAGCAGTTTTGACCAGTAAGGAAGCCAGCAGAACGCCTATAAACATAACTGGCTCTCCCTCAAGATTGCTTCCAGTGCGTCTCTTCCGCAGGATTCGGGTGCGCCGCGCTGGAACAACACAGAGTTAGGGCCGTCCCCTGCGACTAGGGATGAACGTCGTCTCAGTGCTGACGAAAAGGAGTGAAACATGCTTGGAACTATATTGATCGTGATTTTGATCTTAGCGCTTTTGGGTGTATTACCACGATGGTCGCATAGTCGAGACTGGGGCTATGCTCCGTCCGGAGGACTGGGACTTATCCTTTGTATCGTTGTTATTCTCCTCGTCCTCGGTCGGATTTGAAATATGCGCCACCCGGCAATCTCGCCAGGCGCCATCGCCAGGGGTTGGCGCGCGCTTTCTGTCCGCGCGTTGGCACTTCTTCTCGTCGTGCTCATGTGCCGCAGCGGTGCGTTCGCTTACTCGGTTTTGACCCACGAGGAAATCGTGGACCTGCTCTGGTCCGACGAGATCCGCCCCCTATTGCTCAAGCGCTACCCGGACCTCTCGGAAGATCAAATCAAGGAAGCGCACGCCTACGCTTACGGTGGCGCCGTCATCCAGGACATGGGTTATTACCCGTTCGGCAGTAAAGACTTCAGCAACCTGGTGCATTACGTTCGCAGCGGAGACTTTGTTCGCGAGCTGTTGTTCGAAAGCCAAGATGCCAACGAGTATGCCTTCGCTCTGGGGGCGCTGGCACACTATGCGTCGGATATTAACGGGCACGGGATGGCAGTGAATCAGGCGGTGCCTATCGAGTATCCAAAGTTGCGAGCGAAGTTCGGCAAGTCGGTGACCTATGCACAGGACAAGACCGCGCATTTGAAAACCGAGTTCGGCTTCGACACGCTGCAGGTGGCGAAGAATCGTTACGCCTCGCAGCAGTACCACGATTTCATCGGGTTCAAAGTGTCAAAGCCCCTGCTGGAGCGAGCCTTCCCAGTGGTGTACGGATTGGAGTTGAGAGATGTGCTTGCGCATGAGGATCTCGCCATCGGCTCCTATCGGTTCGCCGTCGGCCGGCTGATCCCGGAGATGACCCAGGTCGCGCTTCAGGCCCACAAGAAAGACATGATGCGCGAACACCCCGACTTCGCGAAAAAGAAGTTCCTGTACCGTCTTTCGCGAACCAGCTATGAAAAGGAGTGGGGAAAAGACTACACCAAGCCTGGACCAGGAACGCGGATCCTCTCAACCCTCTTGCGCTACATGCCGAGAATCGGCCCATTCAAGGGATTGGGTTTTAAGAACCCAACGCCGCAGACCGAGGACCTGTATTTCAACAGCATCAATCTGACCGTCGATCAATACCGGGCCTTCCTCGAAGAAGTGCGCGCTGACTCGCTCGTACTTCCCAATTGTGATCTTGATAGTGGCCAACCGACCAAGGCAGCGGAATACTCGCTCACCGATGACACTTATGCAAAGTTGCTGGGGCAGTTGTCGGGCCGGAAGTTCGATCGGACGACGCCGGAGCTGCGCGCCAATATTCTCGACTTCTATTCCGACCCCTCGGCTTCGATCAACACGAAAAAAGACCAGAATGACTGGAAAAACGTACTGACAGAGTTAGACCAGTTGAAGTCCGCGGCGCCGGTGCCGCCGGTGTCGACGGTGGAGGGCAGCCTTGCACATTGATCCCGATCGCTGCCCAAGACCAGGGTTGCCGCAACCGGGAACCCGTCGTTGGCTACTACAATTTCGCACTTCGATCTTTTCCCTCGCCGCCGTCCTTGCGATTGCCCACACCGGCCTTGCACAATCTGTTCCCAATCTGACCAGCACGATGCCGCCCGTAATCGTCATCGGTTTCGTCGGCGGGTTCATCAAGCACGACAATCTCGTCCACAGTGAAGTGCAGCTCGCGGCGCGCCTGCGCGAGGCTTACCCCACAGGCGTGGACGTGGAGACCTTTGAGAGTTACCACGGGGAAAGAGCCAGAAAGAAAGTCCTGAGTCTGCTGGACACGAACCATGACGGGACTCTCACGCCCGACGAGAAACAGAATGGCCGCATCATCATCTACGGGCATAGCTGGGGTGGCTCAGACGCCATCGCCCTGGCACGCGAACTGGAGAAGGATGGCATTCCAGTCCTGCTGACCATTCAAGTGGATAGTATCTCTAAGCTTCACCAAAATGATGCGCTCATCCCGGCGAACGTAGCCCAAGCCGCGAATTTCTACCAACCAAATGGATTTCTCCACGGCCAGTCTGAGATTCGCGCTGTCGATCCAGCACGCACGAGAATCATCGGGAATTTTCGATTCGAATACAAAGCAAGCCCATATAATTGCGGCAAGTATCCCTGGTACGATCGCATTTTCGGGAAGGCCCACACCCAAATTGAATGTGATCCCGAGGTGTGGAAGCAAGCCGAGTCTCTGATACGGTCAAACCTGCCCCCAACAAAAGGGACCGTAGCTCTAACGCGTTGATGACATTACCGATGCTGTTTTGAACATACGTGAGAGGCAAACAGCAAGAAAGAGACCTGGAGCGATTAGGCCCCCCGGCGACGAAGTTGCAATCTCTGGCGGGGCGCTTCGGGGGCGTTCGCTTTCTGTCTCCGTTTGTATTCGAACAGGCCGAACAGTGCACCGAGCACCGAGAATGCGGTCAGGATAATCAGCACGGGCCAGTAGTACAGCGCAAAAAGCCTCACGATGTGCCGGCCGTAGTGGAACCCGAGATAAGCAAGAATGGTGTACCGAATGCCGCGCCCCACGGCCAGAGCAGTTAAGAACTTCCGGGTGGAATACTGCATGGCGCCGGCGGCCAAGAGCATGGGCACGATGGGAAACGGCGGCGGAAGCAGGGCGGGGATGGCGACCGCCGCGAAGCCCCAGCGTGAAAAAATCGCATAGATCTTGTCGGTCTTCTTTTTGGAGAACCTTTTCTCCAGAGTTTCTTTGCCACTTTTGCGAGCCATGCGGTAGGTAAGGTAACCGCCGAGAACGGCTCCCGCGGTCGCCATTATCGCGTAGTAGACCCACAGGGTGCGATGGTGGGCGGCCAGCAGGATGGTGACGACATCCGTGCTACCCGGCAGAGGAATGAGCGAGTTGTCGGCGAGGCCCAGCAAAATCAGGCCGGGGCCGCCGAGATGAACCAGCCATCGCAGGGCGCTCTTTTTCGACACGAGCAGGACGATCGCAAGCCAGTGCATTTTCGTTATTGGAGCAGAATTGCGTTCGGCAACACGCAATCTTAATTGGCAGTTGTGTTGCCCGGCTAGAGGCCAACCCGCTGTTGATCGCAGGAAGCACACGAACAGAGAACGAGTGCCGGCGGGACCATCCGTCTACGCACGAAAACCCCGTCGCCTCACCGCCTGTCACCGCTTGCGGGGCTTGGTTTCCGCGGCCTCGGCTGCGGAGAGTTTTCGATCCCGGTGTGGCTCGGTGCGCGGGGCCCCGGTGTGCAATTCACAAGCCTCTCCGATCGCCGCGCCACAGGTATTACAAGGCACGAATAATATTTGTTTCGGAGTGAGTTCTTTGGTCTTCACAACTGCATAATGCAACGTTCCGCTGTGGGGAGGATGCTCAATATTGCTCACTTGCCAAACATTTTTGCCAGCCGCCGAGTCCCATTCTGGGTCACCTATGGGATTTTTCCAATTGTGAGCAAAATTGAACATCTTCGGTGATTCCATTCTGCCAAGATAGTCGGGAGTGTAGCTCCCGACCTGGAGAAGTTATTGATGGCAGCAGTACCCAATTTGGTCATGAACAAGCGCGACTTCGACCCGAGGGAATTCCTTGCCACCATCGGCACGGGCAGGAAAGTCGTGACTTTTCCTCAGAAACAAACAATCTTTACGCAGGGGGAAGCGGCTGACGCAGTCTTCTACATCCAGGAGGGGAAGGTTAGACTCACGGTCGTATCCAAAGTTGGCAAAGAAGCCACCCTGGCCATATTGAGTGAGGGGGAGTTTTTCGGAGAAGGTGGGTTGGCGGGACAGCCTTTCCGCATGGGGTCAGCAACCGCCATGACGGACTGCGAAGTTCTGCGCATTGATAAGAAGGCGATGATGCTTGCCCTGCACCGGGAACACACGTTCTCGGATCTGTTCGTAGCGTATCTGCTGGCGCGGAACATCCGATACGAAGAGGATTTAGTTGACCAACTTTTCAATTCCAGTGAAAAAAGACTAGCTCGGATTCTGCTTTTGTTGGCACATTTCGGCAAGGAAAGCGCGCCCGAGACGGTAATCCCCAAGATCAGTCAGGAGACCCTCGCAGACATGATAGGCACAACCCGGTCTCGAGTCAGTTTTTTCATGAACAGGTTCAGAAAGTTAGGCTTTGTTGACTATGGTGAAACCGGACTGCAAGTTCATAGCTCACTTCTAAATATCGTTCTTCACGACTAGGATCCGCGCACCTATCCCGCAAGCAGAGCTCCCGATAGCGATGAACAAGTCCGCCCGCCCCGACTCTGTCGCGCCGACCTTGGCCCCAGTACGATGGCTGCGACTGCTGTTGAAGTCGCTGGGCCCGGGCGTTATCACCGGGGCGGCCGACGATGACCCATCCGGCATTGCCACCTACTCGGTTGCGGGCGCGCAGCTTGGAACCAAGCTTCTTTGGACTGCGCTCCTGACTTGGCCGCTGATGGCGGCGGTTCAAATGATGTGTGCCCGAATCGGAATGGTGACCGGGCAGGGCCTGGCCGGAAATTCTAAGCGGCAATTTCCCAAGTGGCTGCTCGGCGTCTTTATCGTGGCCCTGCTTGCGGCCAACACGATTAATATTGCGGCGGATCTCGCGGGTATGGCGGAGGCAGCGGCAATGTTGTCCGGGGCCAACGCGCACTTGTTGGTCGTGGTTTTTGCACTCTTGATATCGTGGGCAACGGTTCGGCTCCGTTATCACCAGATCGCGAACGTGCTCAAATGGCTGGTGCTGGTGCTCTTCGCCTATCCCATCACCGCGTTTGTGGTCGGAGCGGATTGGACACGAGTGGCCCGCGATACCCTCGTACCTTCGATGCCGCACACCCGAGATGAATGGTCGATGCTGGTCGCGATTCTCGGCACCACGATCAGTCCTTATTTGTTCTTTTGGCAAGCGAGTGAAGAAGTTGAAGAAGAAAAAGCAGCCGGTCAGAGCACGCTTGCTGAACGGAGAGGAGCAACCGCCACAGAACTTCAGCTGAGGCGAATGGATGTGGGCGTCGGTACGTTTTTCTCGAATGTGGTCATGTTCTTTATCATCCTGACAACCGCGGTTACACTCAACCGCCATGGCATCACCCACATCGAGACTTCTCGCCAGGCCGCCGAAGCCCTTCGTCCGCTTGCCGGAAAGTTTGCGACGACCCTGTTCACCGTCGGTATTGTCGGAGTTGGATTTCTTGCCATCCCGACGCTGGCGGGATCGGCGGCGTACGCATTCGCGGAGACGCTGGGGTGGCGCCAGGGCCTGGACAAGAAATTGAAGCAGGCCCGCGCGTTCTACACCCTCATTCTGCTTTCGACCGGGGTGGGCGTCGGACTGGACTTCGTAGGCATTAACCCCGTGAAGGCGCTCTACTGGACAGCGGTCATCAATGGATTATTAGCGCCCTTCCTTCTCGCCGCAATCCTGGTCGTCGCTTCGGACAAGAAACTGATGCAGGGCCAACCGAGTTCACGCTTGGCATGGACGGTCGTGGCGATCACCACGTTGGCAATGTTCGCCGCGGGCGTCGCCATGTTTGTTGTCTAGGCCGCCACGCTCGGCGATTTCATGGAGGGAGAGTCAGGTTCTGACCACGCAACTATTCCACGGGATCTTTCTGCCGCGTCGCTTTTACACCCGATAAAATCCCAACGCCTAAGAGTACGATCGCGCCCACGACAATCCAGTGGGTGGGCATGTGCACCAGGTGCGCGCCGTAAACCAGTCCGGCGATCAAGATCGCAAACCCGATCGCGTAAATTCCGAACGACATAGCATCTCCTTGTCGAGTGCGCCGCAGCGGTTTGCGCCGGGCAACTCGACTTACTTACCTTGCCCGGAGAGCAACCCGAAATGCGGTCGCCCTCCGTCCTCTGGCACACATCAACTACGCAGCTAATTCCTACATTGATGGTGATGAACTGGCTTTCTGATCTTTAACCTGCAACTCGTTCACCACTTGCTGAACGTTCGGAACCCCGCTCGCCACCCTCCCGGCGCGCGTCCGCTTGTCTTGCGAGTTCACCTCTCCGCTCAACGTGACTACCCCGCTCTTCACTTCGTATTTCACGTTGTCGTGCATCTTGTTCTGGATCAGCGCAGCGTCCAGATTCTGCTCGATGCCTTTATCCAGATCGGAGTTCACCGTTTTGGCATCTTTTTCTCCGCCCACGGGAATCACGACAATCTGATCCGCGACAACCTGGACGCCAGCCAAGGACTTTGCCAGGGATTCGGCGTCCAACTTGGCGTTCTCGCTGGCAACTTGTCCACTGAGGGTGACGATGCCCTTGTCGCGGTCCTGACTGACGGAGACGCTCTTGAAGCCTGCCTCATCGAGCGATTTGCGAATGCTGTCGGAAACATCGGGTGACTTGGCGGTCGTGGTTGAGCATCCGGCCAGAATCCCGGCGGCGAGCAGCGCGAGCACGGTAAAGAGCAATTTAGTCGTTTTCATATTTTTCCTTTGATCGGATCTAGATTTGCATCCGGAGAATGAGCAACTTCTCCCTGTGGAGACAATCTTTAGATTGGCTCAATTGCTTCGGCAGTGCTGTGCAGAATCGCTCACTTTGCGAGGAATTGCGTCCCGCATCGTCTCCGGGATAACAGAGCGCCGATTTAGAAAGCGATCAATTCTGACCAGTCTTCCGAAGCCCAAACGTTCAATACTGGCAACGCACAAGGTTCTGACGCCGGAGGGAAGTCCGCGAACGACGTTGGATTTGTGAACATTCTTGATGCCTGGAGGTTTCGATGAATCTACATCTGATGGATACGAACCTGATTGTGCTCGCCGCCGTGGCGATTGTGATCATCGCTGCGCTTGCCTGGCTGTACATGCGAAAACGCAGGAATACAACCGCAGTCCTGCGAAAGAAATTTGGGCCCGAGTACGATCACGCGGTGCTGGTGCATGGGGCAGGACGAAAAGCAGAATCGAAGTTAGAGGATCGCGAGAAGCGGGTTGAAAAGCTCAATATTCGCAATCTTGATCCGCTGGAACACGAACGTTATTTGAAACGGTGGGAGGCTGTACAGTCTCGCTTTGTCGATTCGCCTAAAGGCGCGGTCACTGAAGCCGATGACCTGGTGTCCTCGGTAATGAAGGCTCGTGGCTATCCCGTATCCGATTTCGAGCAGCGCACCGCCGACATTTCTGTCGACCATTCCCGCGTGGTGGAAAACTACCGGTCCGCGCATGAGATTGCGCTGCGGGTTGGGAAAGACGCGGCAACCACGGAAGATCTGAGAACGGCGATGATTCACTACCGCTCTTTATTTGAGGAACTGGTGCAGGTACCGGCGACGGTGGAAAGGAGAGAGGTGGCGTAATGGCTCTACTGAAGACAAAAGAAGGGGAGCTTACGACGGCCGAGTTGGCGAGCTACGGCATTCCGGAAAAGCAGCCCGAGGGACCCAAGCTGGTGAAAAGCCCAGAGCCGGAAACTCTGGATAAAGCGGCTGCCGTCTCAGAGCCCATGCCCTTGTTTTCTGAATCGGAGATGGAAGATTTCCGCTCGCAGTGGAGCAAGGTACAGACTGGTTTCGTGGACGAGCCACGCCGGACGGTGGAAGACGCAGACAAGCTGGTAGCAACGGTGATGCAGAAACTCGCGGAAGGTTTCGCCAACGAGCGATCGGGGTTGGAGAAGCAATGGGACTGCGGCGACAACGTGTCCACTGAGGACCTGCGAGTTGCCCTGCAGCGCTATCGTTCCTTTTTTGACAGATTGCTGAAGCTGTAAAGACGAACACTCTTTCGACAGGCCGCGCCACAAGTACGCCCTGGGAAGGGGGTGGAGACACCAGCGAAGCTCATTACAAGAAGAGAGGGAAAACTCATGAAACCGAGTACGGAAGACAAGGCCGAAGGCAAGATTCACGAAGTGAAGGGGAAGATTAAGGAAGAGGTCGGAAAGGCAACCAACGACCCCGACCTGGAAGTCTCCGGAAAAGCCGAAAAGAAGGCCGGCAAAGTTCAAAAGTGGATCGGCCGTGCTGAAAAGGCCGTCGGAGAATAAAGATGTAGTAAGCCTGATTCGTAAGAATACACAGGAGGGGACCATGTCACAAACCGTAATGGAAAGAACAGCCGAACACATTGGTGAGTCAGCTCGCCAGGCTTCTCGCGCAACCAGTGCGATAGCCGATGCGATCGACGATGGAGTGGGAGTAGTGAGGCGGGCCGCAAAGCAGGGCGGGGATGCTGCCGAAGAATTCTTGAATGACACAACACAGCGTATCCAGCGACACCCAGTGCTAACCGTGGCGACGTCATTTGCTATCGGCGTCACCGCAGGGACATTGATTGGCTGGATGATGAAACGTAGGTAGGAGAGGTCGAGATTGCGTGCCAGTGCGACCAAGGAACTTGTCCGCTTACCGCATGAAGTAACGCTGTGGTGTACGGGCTGGGTCTTAGATTGACTAAGGATTAACCGAAGGATTGACCAGGGAGGATCTCATGAAGATGCGCCGAATTGTGCTCTTGCTGTTGGTAATCGCGGCCCTCGCGGCCGTACCCGTGCTGGCGAAGGCGCAGTCACTGGTCAATTCGGGAGAGTCCTCCAGCGGCACGGTTGACTTGTCAGTAAGTACGGCGACCCCGCAACCGGATCTGACTTACATGCGGCCGCCGCAGACAACGAAGCTCCGCAACTACCTCTTTGATGCGTTCGGGCCGTATCCCATCGTCGGCGCCGGACTTGCTGCGGGCATCAACCAGGCGGACAGGACACCTCCGGAATGGGGTCAAGGCGCAAAGGGTTATAGCAAGCGATTCACGTCCGACTTCGGCATCGCGGCGGTGACTACGACGACGCGCTATGCGCTCTCGGAAGCCTTCCACGAAGACACACTGTATTACCGCTGTGAGTGTAAAGGCGTGTTTCGGCGGCTGAGCCATGCCGTGATTTCGACCTTTACAGCACGCCGCGGCGACGATGGCCATCGCGTCTTTTCTTTTCCGGATCTGGTTGCTCCGTATGCCGGCACCATGACGGCCGTCTATGGCTGGTATCCCGGCCGCTACAATTACAAGGATGGTTTCCGAATGGGCAACTACAGCGTGCTCGGGTACGTGGGTGGAAACATCGCTTTGGAATTCCTCTATAGCGGGCCACACTCATGGCGTTCCCGCATGCACCTGAACAATTCGCACGGAGCGGCCAATCCGGGCTCAAATCCGCGATCGGCCGGGAATCCATGGCGCTCGCGGGCATAGACTCGCCACTTCCGGGGCCGCGGGCATTACTGATGTCCCCATGGTGAGCTTCTCGTTGGACCCGAACAACAAGTTTCTTGGGTGGTTCGGCGAACTGGGCGCCGAACTTCTCTGCGACCGCCAGTCGCTTGCGGTCCATGTCGATCATGGACAACCGCTGAACTCGAACTGCCGACTGCGGGTACCGCGACTCTAAGCACCAACACGACCATGAAAGCGCTGGTCTATCACGGTCCGGCCAAGTATGCGTGGGAAGACAAGCCGCGCCCTACCATCCAGGATCCGGGCGACGCCATCGTGCGCATCACGACGTCGTCACTCACGCCCGGCTAATCGTATGGCTGCCGGGCGCAGTCGGTGCCTAGGGCGTCACGCCAAACGGCTGCTGGTCCGCTGATTCCCGTTCGGATGACTGTGCAGAACAGCTCACTTCGAAAACGCCGCTGAGGCATATAATGTCGGGCTATTCGGAGCGAAAAGGAGATTCCGATTGTCCGTTGACACCAGTGAGCAACCCCACATCGATCGCAACCATCAACTCTCGACCCACGGTTCGGAAGCTCACCGCCATAAAGTAGTGAGGGCCGTCATATGGATTCTGTTGGTACTCGTCGTTGCGCTTGTAATCGTGCTGGTATGGCGACACTTCGAGGCCGCAACAAAAGTCGCGCCTGCTCCACCGAAGATCACGATCACAACCGCGAACGCTAACCAAGGTGACATCGGCGTTTACCTTGACGCCATCGGCACGGTCACTCCCGTCTATACCGCTTCGATCACCAGCCAGGTGAATGGCCTGGTCGTCGCCGTGCACTTTAAGGAGGGTCAGCTGGTAAGCAAGGGCGATCCGCTGATTGACATCGATTCGCGTACCTACCGCGCAACGCTTTTACAAGCGCAAGGGTCGCTGGAGCGAGACGAAAATCTGCTCGCCCAGGCAGAGATGGACCTGGAACGCTATCGTGACGCATTGGCACGCAACGCGATTGCAAAGCAGATCGTGGATGACGAAGAAAAGCTCGTGCTGCAGGACCAGGGCACGGTAAAGAACGACCAGGGCGCGGTGCAATACGACCAGGTTCAGGTCGACTACTGCCACATCACCGCTCCCATCGCTGGCCGCGTCGGTTTGCGGCTGGTGGATCCGGGCAACGTGGTGCAATCTTCTGGAACCGCAACTCTGGCCGTCATCACGCAGTTGACGCCCATCACCGTAATTTTCACCATACCGGAAGACAGTCTCGGCCCAGTCGCAGCTCAACTGCTCAAGAAGGCTAAGCTCACCGTCGATGCCTTTGATCGCACCGCGCAGACAAAGATTGCCAGCGGGAAGCTGCTGACGCTCGACAACCAGATTGACACCACGACCGGAACAGTCAAAGCACGAGCCGTCTTCGACAATAAGAATGATGCGCTTTTCCCCAACCAGTTTGTCAACACGCGGCTGCTGGTGAATACGTTGCAGGGGGTGACGCTGGTTCCAGCATCCGCCATTCAACAAAATGGTCAAGCATCGTTCGTGTATGTGATTCAAAACAATATCGCGCACATGCGCGGCATAAAGCCGGGAATTACAGACGGCGGTTTAACGCAGGTTGACGGCATCAATTCTGGAGACGTTGTCGCCAACAGCAGCTTCGATAAGTTGCAGGAGAACGTCGCAGTCGTTGTTCCGAGTCAAGCTCCGAAGAAAGGGTCGACTAAGCCTGCCGCGGCCGGCGCGAATGGGAGCAGCGCCCCGTGAGTCCATCTCGTCCGTTTATCTTGCGGCCCGTTGCCACCTCTTTGCTGATGGCTGCAATCCTGCTGGTCGGCATTGTTGGCTATACGCAACTGCCGGTTTCCGCCTTGCCGGAAGTCGACTATCCGACCATTCAGGTAGTCACGTTTTATCCCGGAGCAAGCCCGACGGTGATGTCGACGACGGTGACGGCGCCACTGGAGCGCCAATTTGGCCAACTCCAGGGGTTGAGCCAGATGACCTCCACCAGTTCCGGTGGCACTTCCGTCATTGTGCTGCAGTTCAACCTCAGTCTGAATATCGATATAGCTGAACAAGAGGTACAGTCTGCCATCAACGCGTCGCAGAGTCTGTTGCCATCCATTCTGCCCTCGCCGCCGATCTACAGTAAGACGAATCCAGCCGATGCCCCGGTGCTCACCCTGGCCATCACCTCAAGTTCCATGCCGCTTTCTCAGGTCGAGGACCTTGTGGACACACGGCTTGCGCCTAAGATTTCGCAGCTCAGCGGGGTCGGTCTGGTAACCATCAGCGGCGGCCAAAAGCCCGCCGTCCGCATTCAAGCCAACCCTACGGCGCTGTCCTCCTACGGCATGAACCTGGAAGACTTGCGTACGGCGCTAACCAATGCCAGCGTGAACGCCGCCAAAGGGAACTTCGACGGGCCGCGCCAGGACTATCAGATCGACGCCAACGATCAACTGATCACCAGCGACGACTATCGGAAGGTTGTCGTCGCCTACCGTAACGGCGCGCCGGTGATGTTGACCGACGTGGCCAACGTCGTGAATGGCATAGAGAACAACAACCAGGCAGCGTGGATGAACCAGACGCCCGCGGTCATCCTGAATGTACAACGCCAGCCCGGAGCCAACACGATCGCCGTGGTTAAGAGCATCAAGCAACTCATGCCGCAGCTTCAGGCCAATCTGCCCACGGGCATTCAGGTGACCACGCTCACCGATCTCACCACCGCCATCGAAGCGTCGGTTTCCGACGTTAAGTTCGAGCTGTATTTGACGGTCGGACTCGTCGTGCTCGTCATCTTCCTCTTCTTGCGGAGTGTATACGCCACCATCATCCCGGCTGTGGCCGTGCCATTGTCGCTGGTGGGTACGTTCGCGGCGATGTACATCCTGGGTTACAGCCTCGATAACTTATCGCTGATGGCACTTACTATCTCCACCGGTTTTGTTGTGGACGATGCCATCGTGATGATCGAGAACATCGCACGCTACATCGAGGCGGGCGATCCACCCATGGAAGCGGCTCTCAAAGGTGCGGAGCAAATCGGCTTCACCATTCTCTCGCTGACCGTGTCCCTCATCGCCGTACTGATTCCGCTGTTGTTTATGGGCGACGTTGTGGGGCGCCTGTTCCGTGAGTTTGCCGTGACCCTCGCCGTCACCATCATCGTTTCGGCCGTGGTCTCCCTTACGCTTACTCCCATGATGAGTGCGCGCATCTTGCGGCGCCAGCCCAAAGAGCAGCAGGGACGCATCTATCGAGCTTCGGAGCGCGCCTTTGAAGGGATGATCGCCTTCTATGGCCGGACGCTGAAGTTTGTCCTGGGATACCAGACGATTACGTTGCTGGTCGCGGTGTCCACACTGCTGCTTACGGTCTTCCTTTACATCATCATCCCCAAAGGATTCTTCCCGGTGCAGGACACGGGCGTAATCCAGGGCATCTCGCAGGCGCCGCAGACGATTGGCTCCATGGCCATGGCAGCGAAGCAGCAGGAGTTGGCAAAGCTGGTTCTGGCTGACCCCGCGGTCGAAAGCCTCTCGTCGTTTATTGGCGCCGATGGTACGAACACAACGATCAACAGCGGCCGAATGTCGATCAATCTGAAGCCGCTCGCCGAGCGCAAGATGAGTGCGTCCGACGTAATCCGCCGGCTCAAGTCGAAACTCGATCAGGTTCAGGGGATCGAACTCTTCATGCAACCGGTGCAGAACATTACTGTGGACGATCGTGTGAGCCGCACGCAATACCAGTACACGCTCGAAGACCCCGATGCGAACGAACTGAATGACTGGACCAACCGTTTCGTCGCCCGTCTGAAGCAGTTGCCGGAACTGGAAGATGTCGCCACCGATCAACAAACGGGAGGGCTGGCCGTATCTCTGGTGATTGACCGGGTCACGGCGTCGCGATTTGGCATTGCGCCGACGACCATCGACAACACGCTCTATGACGCCTTCGGTCAGCGGCAGATCAGCACGATGTATACGCAGGTGAATCAGTACCACGTTGTGCTGGAGAGTGAACCGCAATTTCAGAAGGACCCGAATAAGCTGAACCATCTGTACATCCAGTCCAATGCGTCCTCAGGAGCAACCGGCGCGGGAGCCTCCACCTCATTCGCGTCCTCGGGAGCATCCGCCGCGGGGTCGAATGCGCTGACGACTTCATCGCTGTACACTCCATCGGCAAATACTATGGCGCCTCCTGGAAACGCGCTTTCGGCGAGCGCCTCCTCGACGTCGAGCCGGGGAGCAAACTCCGCAGGCGGTACAAGTTCGGCCACCAGCAGTGCCGTGCCGCTGAGCGCCTTCTCGCACTTTGAGAAGACGACCGAGGCGCTCTCCATTAACCACCAGGGTCAATTTCCAGCCATCACCGTATCGTTCAATCTCGCGCCGAATGCTGCGCTGGGCGAGGCTATTACCGCGGTCGACAAAGCGCAGAAAGACATGCGCATGCCTCCCAGCCTGCAGTCGGGTTTTCAGGGCACGGCGGCATCATTCACGGCTTCGTTATCCAATGAGCCGTTGCTCATTCTGGCCGCGCTGGTCACGGTGTACATCGTGCTCGGTGTTTTGTACGAGAGTTTTATTCACCCGATTACGATTCTGTCCACGCTGCCGTCAGCGGGCGTGGGCGCTTTCCTCGCGCTCCTTCTCTTCGGCCAGGATTTAAGCGTGGTCGCTATCATCGGCATCGTCCTGCTGATCGGTATTGTGAAGAAGAACGGCATCATGATGGTCGATTTCGCGCTGGAAGGGGAGCGAGAGCACGGAAAGAACGCGACCGATGCAATTTACGACGCCTGTCTGCTCCGCTTCCGCCCCATTATGATGACCACCATGGCCGCGCTGCTGGCGGGGCTGCCGCTGGCGCTGGGAACTGGCTTCGGTTCCGAGTTGCGCCGACCGCTGGGCATCGCCATGGTGGGGGGCCTGCTGCTGAGCCAGGTGCTCACGCTTTACACGACGCCTGTCATTTACATCTTCTTTGACAATCTGGCGCAGCGCTTTGGGCACAAAGCGGAAACCGGGGACGGAGAACAGGCAGGGCCCGCATGAACGTCTCCGCACCTTTCATTCACCGGCCAGTAGCTACCACGCTGCTCACGGTGGCGATTGCCCTTGCCGGGGCGATTGCGTATGTGGTGCTGCCGGTAGCGCCCCTGCCGGAAGTCGACTTTCCAACTGTTTCCGTCGGCGCAGGCTTGCCCGGAGCCAGCGCCGACATTATGGCGTCGTCCGTCGCCACTCCCCTGGAGCGACAATTGGGTCATATTGCCGGGGTAACGGAGATGACCTCCTCCAGCACCCTCGGGAGCACCTCGATCACCATTCAGTTTGACCTCAACCGCGACATAGACGGAGCGGCGCGCGATGTAGAGGCTGCCATCAATGCGGCGCGAAGCTATCTGCCCGCCAACCTGCCGGGCAATCCGACCTATCGCAAAGTCAATCCCGCCGATTCGCCGATCATGATCCTCGGGCTTACCTCCGACAAATACGGTCCCGACAAAATCTATGACGAAGCCTCCACCGTCCTCGCGCAAAAGTTGTCGCAGATACAAGGCGTAGGGCAGGTCTCGGTCGGAGGTGGCGCGTTGCCGTCGGTGCGTGTGGATGCAAATCCCACACAGTTGGCCGGCTATGGGCTGACCGTTGAGAATCTGCAGTCCGTGCTGAGCCTGCAGAACTCCGACCTGGCCAAGGGCCAAATTACCGATGGCGCGGGGACCGCGGACATCCTTGCCAACGACCAGATCTCGCACGCAGCCGACTACAAGCCGCTCATCGTCGGTTATAACAAAGGCGCGGCGATCCGTCTGTCCGATGTCGCTCAGGTAACAGACTCCGTGCAGAACATCCGTGCTGCCGGCTATTTAAACGGCAAGCGCTCGGTTACAGTCATCATCTTCCGCCAGCCCGGCGCCAACATCATTGAGACGGTCGACCGAGTCCGCGCGGAACTTCCAATTATCAAGGCCTCGATTCCGCTCGGCATCGATACCACCATCGTTCTGGATCGCACCACTACCATCCGCGCCTCGGTCAGTGACGTCGAGAGGACGCTGATGATTTCTGTCGGCCTCGTCATCCTCGTGGTGTTTGTCTTCCTGCGCAACGGCCGCGCCACGCTCATTCCGGCGGTCGCGGTGCCGGTCTCGCTGGTCGGTACGTTCGCCGTGATGTATCTGTTCGGATACACCCTGGACAACCTCTCGCTGATGGCCATGACCATTTCGACGGGGTTTGTAGTCGATGATGCCATCGTGGTGATGGAAAATATCTCGCGCCATCTGGAAAGCGGCATGAAGCCCTTTGCCGCGGCGCTGAAGGGCGCGGAAGAAATCGGCTTTACCGTCTTCACCATCAGCATTTCGCTCATTGCCGTCTTTATCCCTCTTCTGTTGATGGGCGGAATCGTTGGCCGTCTCTTCCGCGAGTTTGCCGTCACTCTCTCGACCGCCGTGTTCGTGTCGATGATCGTCTCGCTGACCACGACGCCGATGATGTGCGCTTACCTCTTGAAGAACGAGCGCACGGAGAAACATGGCCGCATCTATGTGGCCAGCGAAAAGTTCTTTGACGGGATGCTGTCGTGGTATCGCGGCAGCTTGCACTGGGTGCTCGACCATCCGACCCTCACCCTCGTCGTTCTCTTCGTCACCATAGCGCTCAATGTGGTGTTGATCTACAAGGTATCCAAGGGTTTTTTCCCGACGGTGGACACGGGATCGATCTCTGGTTCAGTGCGCGGGCCGCAGGATTCATCCTTCGCGGCCATGAACGATTCCATTCAGCAGATCGGCCGGGTGATCAAGAACGATCCTGCCGTCGAGAATGTGATTGCGTTCACCGGCGGCGGCGGAGCAACCAATAACGGCTCAATGTACATTGCGCTTAAGCCGCTGGCACAGCGCAACGTCAGCGCCGCTGAGATCATCAATCGCCTGCGCCCCCAATTGAACCGTCTTCCCGTGGCTTCCGCGTTCCTCCAACCCGTCCAGGATCTGCGCATCGGCGGCCGGTCCAGTAATGCGATGTACCAGTACACCATCCAATCCGACACGGTGCAGCATCTTTCGAAGTGGGCGCCGATCATGCTCGCCGAGATGAAGCACCTGCCCGGTCTGCAGGACGTAAGCTCAGACCAGCAGAATGGCGGCCTGGATGAGCTGATGACCTATCATCGCGTCACTGCGGCCAAGCTCGGCCTTACCGTGAAGACGCTGGACTCGGCACTCTACGGCGCATTCGGCCAGTCGGAAGTGTCCATCATCTATACGCAGTTGAATCAGTATTACGTGGTGCTGGAAGTTGCTCCCCAATACTGGCAAAGCCCGGAAGGATTGAAAGACATCTACCTTCATACCTCCGGCAGCGGCAACATTCCGCTGATCGCAGTGGCCAAGAGCCAAGCCAACACAACCCCGCTGTCCATCAACCATACGGGCTTATTCCCTTCCGTCACCTTATCCTTCAACCTCGCGCCGAACGTATCTTTGAGCGACGCCACGTTGAGCATCACCCAGATGCAAAAGCGGCTCGGCACGCCTTCCACGTTGCAAGGTTTTTTTGCCGGCACGCTGCTGGCCTACCAGCAATCTCTGGGCACGGAGCCCTTGCTGGTTCTAACGGCGCTGCTGGCGGTGTACATCGTGCTCGGTATTTTGTATGAAAGCCTGGTCCATCCGGTGACCATCATCTCCACGCTGCCGTCGGCGAGCGTAGGCGCGATGCTCGCGTTGATGCTCTTCAAACAGGATCTGAATATCATTTCCATTATTGGCATTGTGCTGCTGATCGGAATTGTGAAAAAGAACGCCATCATGATGATCGATTTCGCGCTGGAGGCCGAGCGCCATGAGGGAAAGAACACAACCGACGCGATTTTTGAAGCCTGCATGTTGCGGTTCCGTCCCATCCTGATGACGACGATGGCAGCATTATTGGGCGCTTTGCCGTTGGCGCTGGGGACAGGCACGGGGTATGAGCTCCGCCGCCCCCTGGGCATCACTATTGTGGGAGGGCTGATCTTGAGCCAGTTGCTTACGCTTTATACAACGCCGGTCGTCTATTTGGCGTTCGACCGCCTGCGGCTGCGCATGCAAGGAAAGCAGCATGGCATCCTTAACTATGGATCCGGCCCAGCCCCCAGCACTACGAATTGATTCGACAGAGAGAGACGCGATGACCAGGATGCCCGAAACAACTACCGTTTGGAAAACAAAGAGTCACCAATTCTCTCTGCCTGGCATCCTGAAGTTAGCGGCTTTATTGGGCGCTTTGATTCTCTTCAGCGGATGCAATCGAGGTCTCCGGTATCAGAGCTCTGTACGAAACCGGCATCGACTCAGAGGAATCCGTAGCGCAAGCCGAGACTCAACTCGAAGCCACGAAAGCACAGGATGACAATCTTGGTATCCAACGGGCGGAATTTGAACATGCCATCGCCATGCTGACCGGCCAACCGGCCTCGGCGTTTTCAATTCCGATCGAACCGCTCAAATCAAATCCTCCGGAGATTCCCGTCGGCGTTCCGTCCCAGCTTCTGGAGCGGCGTCCCGACATCGCCGCCGCCGAACGCCTGATGGCGCAAGCCAACGCACAGATTGGCGTGGCCAGAGCCGCATACTTCCCGACGGTTACGTTAAGCGCAGCGGCAGGATTCGAAAGCACATCGTTCGCGAATTGGTTCACCTGGCCGAGCCGCTTTTTCTCGCTCGGCCCGGCGGCCGCGGAAGCCTTATTTGACGCCGGATTGCGCCGGGCTACGGTCATGCAGTTCAGGGCGCAGTACGACGAGACAGTGGCCAACTATCGCCAGTCGGTTTTGACTGGTTTTCAACAAGTGGAAGACAACCTGGTTTCGTTGCGAGTCCTGTCGGTGGAGATTCAACATCAGGACGCGGCGGTCCAATCGGCGGAAAAAACACTCGCGCTGGCCACGGATCGCTACAAATTAGGGATCGACCCTTACCTGAACGTGATCACCGCGCAAACTTCATTGCTATCCAACCAGGAAACCGCGGTCAATCTTCGAATTCAGCAGATGACGGCCAGCGCAGGGTTGATCGAGGCGCTTGGTGGAGGTTGGAACGCCTCACAACTCCCATCGCCGGCACAACTGGTCACCAAGGCGCCATAAGACCCGAAACCGACTCTTAACGTGTGGTCTACCGCGTTGACTGACAATCGAGATGTTTAAGGTTCAAACTTCATATTTCGCCACGGCCCGGCGAAGAAGCCGCGTCCTTCTCGCCAATCGCCAATTTAGGGGCGTTGGCCTGTCAACGAGCCTGCTGTTCTTCGGAAAGTGTTGTCCGAACCGAACCTTTTGTGGAATCAGCGACGGTGACTCTCCCGCAATGTTGGGTTCGTGGTATGGGGAGCGGGATTTGTGCTGAAGTAGGCACGAACGGAGAACAGCCGGTAACGGCCCGGCGACGGACACGAGAAAAATGCAAAGCGGCGGAGTTGTTACGCTCCGCCGCTTCTTGTTCGGTGCGCCGCTAGATTCAGCAGCTACCGGCTAGTGGTGATCGCCGCCACCATGCGACCCGCCACCGCCGCCGTGAGACTCACCATGGGACGCGCCACCATGCGCTGCTGTGGCATGAGAGGCACCATGGGACACGCCACCATGCGCTGTCGTGGCATGGGAGGCACCATGAGAGGAACTACCACGCGCTGCTACGGCATGGGAGCCACGTGCGGAGGCACCTCCGTGGGACCCGCTACTGCTCCTCGCGCTTACTGATGGCCCACGCCCACGATTGGCTGCATAAGCATGTCCACCGCCGTTTCCACGGCCGGAGACGTATCTTCCTCCTCCACCATCACTGAAGCGATGACCACCCCAGCCGTGGCCATAGCCCCAGTTGGCCCAGGGGCCCACACCTAGGAATATCCCGTTAAAGAAATAGCCAGGCCCATAAAAGCCCATGGGTGCGCAGCCGTACGGCGCATAGTCGTAGTAGCCGTATGAACAGATGGGCGGATTTATGCTGATGGCAATTTGTGCGCTGGCCGTTGGCACCAGGGCCAAAGACGCGAGTAAGGTTGTTGTACCGGCCAGAAGCAGACTGCGCATTGCAAACTTGTGAACCACGTTCTTGAATTGCCACATTTGTTATCCTCCGGAACTCCCGCTTTTGATCGAAAGTTATATCTTCAGTATCAGGCCCCGGCTCGTAGATAACTGGTCAATACAGACCGTTCTCCGCAAGACTCGCCTTAAGACTTGCGAGGGCGGCAGGGCAAGGGATGTCGAGCAACTCGATGGATTCTTCGCCGCCCTCATCGCGGGACCGGGGACCGCGCGGTGGACCTTGGCTGCGAGTGTTTTCGGTTGCCCTGAATGTGATTCAACGAGGTCCGGGAGTATGCTTCAGTCATGGACAAGAAAGAGATCAATTCCCCAAAGTTGACCGAGCATTTTCTCTTCTGGGCTTGTGGCATCGGAGTTTTGCTGGTGGCGATTCTCTTTGCTCATTACGTCTACCACATTCTGTGAAGCGGGTAGATGTGAGAGCCCGGCGCCCCATCGGTCCCGCTGCCGCCGCGGCCGGAAGGGTGAACATGCTGGAAGAGAGCAAGCCAGAAAGTAATCCCACTGAAATTGCGGGTGCAACCCGCTCCGCCCGCACTTGATTACTTGAGTGCTGGGTCCGTAGATCTCTCCGTTGAAAAATCGACCAAAGATATGCATAATCATGCCTCCCGTTTCGAGTCTGGAAGGGAAATTCCGGAGTGGGTGAGAAACTGCAATGCTGAGCAAACTCCTTCAGATCGTGGCTTTGACTGCGTGTCTGACTCCGGCTTGGGGCAAATCAACTTCGGAATTGTCCTTCATCCCACAGCCCAGCACGGTCTCCATCGTAGGACCTGGTACTGTTTTGTCCGTTCACCTTCTAGACTTACCCTTCATCGAGCCGCGCTACGCGGTCCAGTACAAGACGGACGACGGGGAACTGATCGAAGTGTGGACTCCTGGGAAGGACGTTTTGGTACTAGAAGGGATGCACGGGATACTGACCTACTCCACCCATCCTGAGAAGATCCTTAGCTTTCGAGTGGTCGAGCAAAAGTTAACAAAGTAGCGAACATGTTGTGCCTGCCCCGGTGCGTTAACCGTTATCACAGTGTCCGTCCGCCCTGGCAAAACTTGTCTATGAGCCTATCTTCTCTCAGGTGCGGACATTCACAGGCTCCTTAACGATAGGGTCCGGTTGGAGGAGGACCGTGAGGACCAGACGCAGGGTGGAACAGGTGCCAGGGGGCTAGACCGGGGCCCCCTGGCGCTGGGACGCGTACTGCCTTTGTTCAAATCGCACTTCGTCGTCCGCTCAGTAAGTTAATGACCAGAACCACCAACCCGACAACCAGCAGCAAGTGGATCAGACCTCCGCCGATATGCAAACCGAAACCCAGAAGCCACAAGATAATAAGAACAACGAAAATCGTCCAAAGCATCTCAACCTCCTGCTCTCATTCGCGATCCCACGAATGTGAATCTCATCCAACATTTGCGGGAGAACTGCCTCGCGCGAACGGATAAGAGAACAAATGATGGGACTGTGCCGCTACTTGAACACGCAGGGTCACTGAATGACAAACAGCGGCAATCCCAATTCTGCAGTTCTACTTCTGCTCGTGCTCTTTCTCTTTGGCCTCAGCTTTTGCGCCGCGAACTTCGGCAAGGAACGGCCGAGCTGCGTCTGGAACTGGCACTTCGCCCAACAGCAAAGCACGAGTTGTGACGTCGCCGTACATCGCATGCCGCGAATCAGTGTCTTGGCGGAGCGACGCACCTTCCAGCGTGAGTCCAGCGAACGCACCCTTGGCACGGGAGTAGGTCAGGATCTCGGTATCCATCTTCCAATCCGTACCGGCCTCGGCATGGCGTCCCACAGGACCCGCTGCCGCGGAAGCGTCCCCTCCAATTTGGAAATTACTCTCGAGCAGTCGTTGCACCCCTTTGTCATTCTGAATGATCAATACCACGTCCACAGCTTCCACACCGATCTGCAGCCCCCAGCTTCCGCCTGAAATCGTGATAAACGCCGGCGCACTCCAGCCATTCGCGGTGCGGCAGGTGGCGACGCCCTTGCCTCCTTTAGCTCCGAAGATCAAGCCGCCTTTGACCATGTGTGGGATAACGGCCACGCACTTGGCGTGCTCCAACACTTCTTCCGGGATTCCCTTGTCCGGCATCCCCATAATTTCGTGCATCACACTGGTGGCATTGTCCAGCCGTTCGGTGGCATCTTCCCGCGCCGATCCCGCCCAGCACAGCGTGCCGAGACCCAACATCGCAAGTACGAACATTACTTTTTTCATGGCATCCTCGTTTCTGTTGCCTCTGCGCCGCATCTCTTGCTTGCTTCGTGCTGTGTGCACAATCCAGACAATTCCGGGTAGAAATTCTGGCGCACCAGGTCGAGTCCGACGTTAGCAAATGGGGATTCCAAAGGTCTGAGCAATAATGCTCACTTGCCACAGTACTGCCGAAAGCTTGTCGGGAAAGAACTCAGCCTGTCGTCCAGCGGCGGAATGGAGTGAACCCAGCCCTAACCGACCACGAGAAATTACCTTGCCGGGATGGGGACGGCGTCCCTCGGGATCTGGCCGCGGGTCATGCTGTCCGATTCCGAACACGAACGTAAGCGTTTGACCAACACACCTGTTCCCGGAGTCGTGTCTGTGTTGAAGTAGCTCGATGATCGTAGAAAAGAAGTTGGCAGCGCCCAAGCGACGTACGCGAGCGGAAGTTCAGCGGCTAATGGCGGAGTTTGTGGGCAGCGGCATGCGACGCAGTGAGTTTTGCCGGAGTCGAGGTTTGAGCTTCGGTACGCTGAATCGTAATCTGAAGACGCAACCCTGGAAGAGGAAGAGTAGAGTAGCTTCTTCGGTCGGCCGGTTGGTGCCGGTGGAGTTGGCCGCCAGGAAATCGCCGACGCAGCACGAACCCAGTTGTGGGCTGGCCGTGGTGCTGGCGGGCGGACGCCGGATCGAGGTATATCCTGATTTTGATACAAATACGTTCGAGCGCTTGGTGAGTGCACTAAGTGCACTGGAGCGGGCGTAATCCGTGTTTGGATTGGGTCCAGCCACGCGGATCTACCTGGCCGCCGGAGTCACCGACATGCGCAAGGGTTTCGAGGGTCTCTACGGTCTCGTGCGGGATCGACTGTTGTGCGACCCGCTGAGCGGGCACCTGTTCTTGTTCTGCAATGCCCAGCGCAATCGTTTGAAGGTCCTCGTCTGGGATGGTAGCGGACTCTGGGTTTGTGCCAAGAGGTTAGAGAAAGGGCGTTTTACTTGGCCGCAATCCGGTGATGCGCAGGGTAAGGTCGTACTGACTCACGAAGAGCTCTCCTTATTACTAGGCGGGATCGATCTGGCGGAAACGAAGAGCAAGCAGTGGTACCGGAAGGCACCACCAGGAGGACATGTTGCCGCATAAATCGCTTGAACGCCTCGATCGACTCTGTTAAATCAGTAGTCCATTGTGACTGTAGCTCCCATTCCTTCAGCACCAGCCGATCTGGAACTCATCGCACGACTGAAGAGCCGACTGGAGTACGCGGAGCTGAAGATTCGCGTGCTGGAAGAGCGTTTGCGGCTGATGCGGATCGAGAAGTATGGAGCGGCCGGCGAAAAGCTCTCCCGCGCGCAAATGGAATTGTTCGAACTTGAGCCTGTCGTCGGTGAAGTGATAGTGCAGAGGGAAAGTGAGCTCGCGCCGGTGCGGCGCTCGACGAACAGATCCTGCAAGCATCCGGGCCGCCAGGAATTGCCTCCGAATCTTCCTCGCGTAGAGCGAGTTCTGCCTTGCACGCCGGATCAGCGCATGTGCAAACGCTGCGGCAAAGAAACAGTCGTGATCGGCTACGAGGAGAGTTCCCAGCTGGATGTGGAGCCGACGAAGTACTTCGTACTGGTCACGAAGCGAGAGAAACGGGCTTGCCGGTCGTGTGAGGAACTTGGCGTGGTTTCGGCCCCACTGCCGCCACGGATCATCGAGAAGTGCCTGGCGAGTGACCGCATCGTCATCGACACGGTCGTCAGTAAATATTGCAATCACACACCGCTGCATCGGCAGAGCGTGATTATGGAAAGAGACGCCGGCTTGGAAATGAGCCGAGCGAGCCTGGACGGCTGGGTTCTCAAAGTCGGCGAGTTGCTGATCCCTATCGTCGCTGCGATGAGGCGAGAGTTAATCAGTGGAACTTACATTCAGGCGGACGAAACCCCGGTCGATGTACAGGCGCACGAGGGCCGAGGAAAGAATCATCAAGCCTATTTGTGGCAGTACGGCCGACCCGGAGGGAGCGTCGTGTTCGACTTCCGCCTAGGGCGTGGACGCGACGGGCCGAGGCAGTTCCTGGGACAGTTCGACGGCATTCTCCAAACCGACGGCTACGCGGCTTATGACCAGATCGGTGGGCCAGGAATAGTGCACGCCGCTTGCTGGGCGCATGCCAGAAGACAGTTTTCCGAAGCGGTTCAGCTAAATCCCCGAGACCCGCTTGCAACTCCGATTGTGGCGCGGATGGACGAGCTGTTTGCCGTCGACGCGGAAGCTCGCCGCAGAGTAATTGGTCTCACTGAGCGGCACGCTCTGCGTCAGGCAAGACCCAAGCCTCTTTTGAATGATATCCGTAGCAAGATCGAGGCAGCACAGTCCGTTGCATTGCCCTCCAGTGCACTCAGCAAGGCCTGCCAATACGCGCTCATCGTATGGAGGAAACTTACACGGTTCCTGGAATATCCGGAACTTGAGCTAAGCAACAACCTCGCGGAAAATTCAATGCGTCCCGTGGCTCTGGGTTGGAAGAACTGGATACACATCGCAGTCCACAGGCGGGACCGAAGGTGGCGGCGATTCTCTCGGTCGTGGAAAGCTGCCGCAGGTTGAAACTCCCAGTGCGCGACTATTTGGCTGCGGTTCTCCCTGGGTTTGCCGATCTTCCCATCCAGCGCCTCCCGAACCTTACTTCCGCTGCGTGGGCCACCACTGTCTGAACTTAGTCGCCAGGGGTGTCCCTCCTGGAGGATGGGCTGCGAATTCATCTTTGAAACTTTGAAATCGTCAGTGAGCCGCGCACACTGTAGGACCCTTGAGCAATAGGCTGTAGCGATACGAGGTCCCACTCGGGTATGCTTTCTGTGCAATCCACATTTGTCGGTCCCACCGCACTTTCCACTAACTCTCAATGTGTGTCAGAGATCTGGGACCCAGGGGGTCGGAATGGTACTGCAGGCCGGAAACTTCTTGATTGGAAACCCACAGTAAACCAACCGCAGCGTTACCGAACAGTCAAGGTCGTGGTACCCGAAATCTGGGTCAACGTGGAGTCCACGATAACGTTCATCGACGCCTGGATAACAGCGGAAGCCTGCCCGGTTCCGCCGGTCACGGTGTAGGTTCCGTCTGCTGGCTGCACCGATGGCGGAACGAACCTGATGTCGCAATTCTGTCCGACCTTGCACGGCTGAATATGTTGGCTGTCGGCTGGATCGCTTTCGGCGAGAATGGTAAAGGGAGTATCGTTCAACAGCGAAACGTCTCCTGAACTTACGGTGAGTCCGTGAAGCTGAAAAACCGATCCAATCGGCCACGGGAACACATTCGTAGTTGAAGGATTCACCATCGTGAGCGTGACTAGCCCCGGGGCCACCACCAGACGGGACGGGTCCTGCGATGGGTTTGCGATCCCCTTGCCCGTCGAATAGGCAAAACCGCCGGGATACACGATGGCAATATCGGGATTGAGACTGCTCCACTCGACCGTCGAGGTGACATCCTGTTTCGAGCCATCGCTGAACAATCCCGTGACATTGCACTGTTGCTGAGTCCCTAGCGCCACAATGCCGTTCGCAGGCGTGATGCTCAACGACTGCGGCGTTGCAGCGGTCACCGAAACGATTGCGTTGCCGCTGATTCCGCCGGCCGTGGCGGTTATGACGGCTGTCCCTCCCTGAATTCCTCCGGTCATGACTCCACGTCGGCCGACTCCAGTCGTGATCCCGGGAATACCCGGATCGTTACTGACGGTCGCCGCGTTAGGACTGGCGGAACTCCACCTCACGGCGTCGGTTAGATCTTGCCGGCTCCCATCGGTGTAGGTACCGATCGCCACCAGGCTGAATTGAGTCTGGTTCGCAAAGCCGATGGCAGGCGGGGGAGTAACGGGATCGAGGGGAGGACAGTTTACAATCGGGTTGGCAACGGTGGCAGCGCAGATATCGATTCTCGCGAGTGCTCCAGGGTTGACGGCCACCGAGCCCGAACCGGCCACGGCGGAACCTACCGCCGGGGTGAAGATGGCGCTAATACTGGTTTGGCCGGGACCGGTCGCGCTGGCAAATCCAAACGGACTTACTGTAGCGATCGTTTCATCCGACGAGCCCCAGGTCGCGAGGAGACTTAGGTCTACCTGTGTGCCATCGGTATAGTTGCCGATCGCGCGGAACTGGCGGCTCCCATCCAGGGGAACCGCGGCGCTTCCGGGAACCAGACTGATAGTGCCTAGCTGGCCGCTGCTGACATTCAGGATGGCGGGTCCCCCGGTCGCGCTCCCTCCGGGGACCGTGAGGCTGGCCGAGATATTCGCGGTGCCGGTTGCAACTCCGGTGGCTAATTCTTGCAGTCCGTTCACATAGTTCACCATCGCATTGGCGTCGACACTCCAAGTAGCAGCGTTGCTGACGTCCTGCTGGAACCATGTGATGTTGTCCGGCGCCAGGAAAGTAGCGAGGGCAACAACATTCTGAATGCCACCGAGCGCGACCTGAGCGTTGTTCGGCGCCACTACGAGCGATTGCAGCGCCGCCGTCAAAACGTTCACGGAAGTGCTCCCCTGCTCGCTTCCCAATGCTGCTGTGACGGTGGCAGATCCTGGGCCCGTCGTCGCCATCAGGCCGGTCTCCGGTACGATGCTCGTCACCGCTGTGTCCGTGGAACTCCAGGCGATGCCCTGAATGCCAGTGACATCCAGGGTGCTGCCGTCTTTGAAGGTCGCGATGGCCCGCATCTGCTGTTCGGTCCCGTTCGCCATGACTGGCACTGGAGATTGCGCACTGGGAAACTGCACCATCCCCACCGGAAGAACATTGATTCCCGCCACCGAGCTTTCATCGACGGTAACCACGGCACTCGCGCTGATCCCGGAAGAAGGATCGGTCGCGGTGATGGTCTCACTTCCCAAGCCCAGACCCGTAACCATTCCGGTGGCGGAAACTCTTGCCACGCGGGAATGAGTAGTCACGGTGGCCCAAGCCACATTGCGGCTGATGTCCTGCTTGGTTGTGTCGTCGAACGTACCGGTAGCAACTAGTTGTTGCGAGGTTGCTAAGGGCACGGTCGAGCCGGCGGGCGTCACGGAAATGGAAACCAGATTCGCGCTCGATACCGTCAGAGTTGAGGGAGAACTGTTCACGGTTCCAAGCGATGCCGAAATGCTGGTCGAACCCGGACCCGCAGCCGCGGCCACGCCTTGCGTCCCCGGCGACGTGCTCACGCTCGCGACCGCAGACTGAGTGGAGTTCCACGCCACTAGCGACGTAATGTCCGGAGAAGTTCCGTCGTTGTACTTGCCGGTTGCCGTGAATTGCTGAGTCGTTCCCTTCGCGATCTGGGCGCTGGCCGGACTAATCGTGATCCCTGTCAACTGTGGAACAACGGTGAGAATGGTGCTGACTTGAAATGTCTTGAGAGTCTGGGGGTCCTGAATCGTTCCGGCGATGACGACCCTTCCGGAACCGACGGCGGTTGCCACGCCTTTGCTGTCAATGGTCGCGACGGTCGCATCCAAGCTCGCCCAAGTCATCTGGCTGGTGATGTCCTGCGGATTGCCGAAGCTGTAATGACCAATCACATCGAATGACTGGGTTGCCGCCGGGGACGTGCTCAAAGCGATGGTTGGATTGGATGGTGTCAGCGAGACACTAGTCAAGGTCGCGCCGCCGCCATTTCCGATCAACCCGTTCTTCCCTCCGCACCCGCAGAGAGCGGTCAGGAAGCACACCAGCATCGAAGTGAACAGAATCGAACGTCGCAACATTCCAAGCACCTGCCAGCGTGGTCCAGTCACCCCGCGTTCAAATTAGCGTTCTTGCATCAAACTCACTCTGTGGGGACGGGCGCTCTCGCCCGTCCTCTCTACTTGCCCGAGCCGGAACCCGCCTCCGGCGGCGCTTCCTTCGACGCTTCGCGCACCTTCGTGTCCGGGGCCTTGAGCTGAAGCTTCAGCCAATCGAAAACCCGCCCGCCCGAAGCGGCCTCACTGTAGAATGCCGCGCTGCCCTCAAACCGGTGATGCTCCGCCGTTGCTGGCAGAGATTCTTCCATTCGCTTTTTCGCGTCTTCGGGCGTGCTTGGGAAATCGTCGTTCAGTTGGTTGAGCCGGATGCGCGGCGTCTTCAACCCGGGCAGCAGCTTGACAGGATCGAAATCCGCGACTCGCTTTAGGAACTCCGGTTTCACGTAAGCGGGCCGCTCTTCATCCGGAATCACGTCTGATCTCTGCATCCAGACCGGCCAGTCTCCCCACGGGTCGAGCAAGTCGATCGCTTTAATTCGCGAATCGGCCGACGCCGCCATCACTGCGATCGTCCCGCCCGCTCCCACCCCAAACACCCCCACGTTGCTCATGTCGAAGTCGCCGCGCCCAGCAAGATAGTCCAGCACCATCTGCACATCGTGCGTCGACTTACCCAGCGCTTCCTGTAGTTCGCTGACGAACCACTGCTTCATAGGCCGGTCGTGATAGCGCTGTCCGGTAAGCGCCGGAACCAGACCCACGGCCGCATAACCGCCGCTGGTTGCGCGCTGGCACCAGCCATCATCCTGATAGCGATCCGTGTCGGAGGGATGACCGTAGAGATAAATCGCAACCGGCGGCTTCGGCACGTTCGCCGGGCGAACAACATAAAGATAAATTCGGTCTGCTGGACGCCATTGCACCGCGATAAACTCGCGAGTGAAGTCCTTCTTCTCGGCTCTTTCAACCAGTTCCGGCGGGTCGGCATGCAGATGGCTGCCGTTGAGCGAAGCGTTAGAGATATCCTCGACGCTCTTGCTCGATGCGGCGTTGGGATCGATAGTGGCGATTGCCTGGCCCACGCTGGCCAGGGAGAAAATCAAAAGGAAGAGAAGGAGAAGCGCAACCGCCGTGAACCTGGAGTCCGCACCATTCATAACGAATACATTCTCAATCGGAGTTGCTGGTTCAAGAAGGAGGCAGGCTAGCCTCCGAGGTCAGCCTGCCTCAATTTGAGTTTCAACTTATCGCTTCAACCAAGACAAGTTACTGGCGAATGCTAAGTATCTCCTTGCCGGTGTCGGTGTGGTAATCCAGATCGGCTTGGTCGGTGAAGACCGCGCCATGCACATCGCCGCCACTCTCGGTCGAGGTAACGTTGCCGTTGTGGGCAGCGCCGGCGACGCCACTCGGTGCGAAGTGCGAGTGGAACACGTGCAGACCCGGTTCGCCCGTGCAGAGTCCGGTAGTGTCTCGGCAGACGAACGGAACGAAATCGGCAGTTGTATTGTTCACTTCGTTCTGCGCCGCCGTCACCAAGGCCTGCGTGTTGGTAAGGTTCACGCCCGTCTTGTCGGTGACCGCTCGAATAATCGACCATGCGCCGTAAGAACCGTTGCGAATGTTCGGTAGAGACGTACCGCCAGCAGCAGTGCACGGTGCAATGCACGATGGTAGTTGACCAGGTCCGTAGCTCACGCCGCCGGACATGTACGGACCGTAGGCTTGGTTGATGGGATCCACTCCATCCAGCGTGACGTACCGGCCAACCCCGGAGGAGCCGGAGATGGGGTTCACGTTGCCGAAGGAGAAGAAGGCGTAGCCGATGGTGTCCGCAAGGTTCTTGATGCCGCCCACGCCGCTCTGACCACTGATTACGGCGCCGGTACCGATGGCACGATAACGGACCGAGCCACCCGGGCCAGGCAGATACAATGGATCGGGGCAGTTCACGTTCAGCGTGCACGCATTGCCAAGGTTGACACCAGTTTCCTGCGAAGCCGCGTTCGGGATTTCCTTCAGCGTCTCCGTCGTGCGGAATACGTTGAATTCAGTGGTGGTCATTGTGCCCGAAAGGGGTTCGCGCAGAATGGGAAAGTACGGCGGGTTGACGCTGAGACCCCGCAGAGCCAAAGCCAACGAAGCATCAAGGTCTTGCGCACGACCCAGGTTGCCATTGAACGCCCAAGCTGCGGTAAAGCGATTCAGGTTCGTGAAGGCCGGATTGCCCGCGCCATTAAGCGCGCCCAAACCATTGGGGTTGGTCGCGTTGAACACGAACATGATGGGCTCCGCACCGACCTCGATGGTGGTGTATTTCCAGGCACCCTTGCCGGTGAATGGATCCGTGCCGCTGAGAGAGTACTGTACGGGAACTGACCGTCCGCCCCAGGTTCCGTAAATTGGGCAGCCCAGGATGTTGCTGACGGTCCAACTGTCAGGCGCCTGGAAGCAAGTGACGTTAGCGGGGTTGCCGTAGCCCAATCCGCTACCGCTGCTGGCGAATGTCGCCAGGATGCGGTTGACTTCGAATTTGGCGTCTTCCGGACGAACGTCGCTGATGGCCGCGGTGAAGGTGGTCTGAATGGCGGAGAGGACGGCGGAAGGTATACCCGTCGTCTCATCAGCTTGATCCGCACTCGTCTGCCGGTTGTAGAGGATCGCAGCTGGAACAAGGTTCTGGCCGCCCGTGGTGAGCGCACCGGAATCAATCTGCTGCGTCGCACGCGGAACGGCAAAGAACAGGCGTTCGCCCACAATCGTGTCCACGTTCAGGTAAGACCAGATTTTGATTGGGCTGGATTTGTTGTCCCACGCCACAAAGAAGCTTCCTGCCTCAGGCGGAATGGAGCTGTTGCGGCTATCGGCTCCCTGGGCCCAGTTCTGGCCATCGTTGGAGTTCTTGCCTTTGGCGCTCCAGTGATGGCAGTCGCTGCCGACGCGGGAAGAACACAGATCGGTGAATGCCGCGGCGGAAATTGTGTTGAACATAGCTGACGAGCCGACGCCCACAAACTGTACCTGGGCGCTGGCTACGGAAACCAGTCCGACGATTGCGGTCAGAACCACGGCCGCGAAAATTGCTCTTGTTCCTCTCATATCGATATTCTCCTTAGAGCTTTGGTTAGTGATTTGCACTGCTGGTGCGTTTCCTGAAGCTCGGACACGCCATGCGCCCGCTTGAATTCTCTGTTATCTCTGGACGCTGCAAGATGCTGCCGCTTCCCGAGACCCTTCTTGCGCCGCACACCACCAGAACTCCGGGGGAGCGAGAATTTCCGTGGTTCGCGTGCGAGAGAACTATCCACGACGGCTGTTAATCGGAAATGACAGCAAGATGAACGGCAAGTTAAATTCCAGACCCGCGAACTGCAAAACTTTTCCGCCCGCCTGGTTCACGACTTAGTTCACAACTTGAACCAGACTTCTCGTAACCGTGGCGAATCCGGTGCCCTGGAATTTCGCGCTAATCGCCGTCGAACCTGCCTTCAATGAAGACTCCGTGTCCGAGGCGACCCCGTTGACCACCGGGACGACCTTGACTACAGCGCCTATTTTGAAAGTCACGTTGCCGACGGGCGCTGCGCCCGTGGCGGTCACGGTCGCGGTAAAAGTGACTGGCTCGCCCAGGACCGACGGATTCTGCGAGGAAACTAAGACCATCGACGTGGGCAGGGCGTGGCCCAGGTGTATCGTGCCGATCGCCAGGTAATCGGGGACGCCGGCGAAACTGATCGATCCGGCAGTCGTACTCAGCGGCACGCCCACCGGGGACCAAACGCAGAGCTTGTAACCATTACATCCCGAGTTATTCGGAGGCAGACTTACGTGGGCGAGTATGGTGCCCGTACCGTTGGGCCCGCCATACACGGTCGCACTTCCCGTCTGGAGCGCTGAATAGTAGAACCACAACGCAGTCTGAATGCCATTCGTGGCCGTCATCGTCACGTTTGTTCCGGTCTGGAAAAACATCACCGGAGAACCTCCAGGATTGCCGATGAAGTTACCCGAACCGCCTTTGCTGGCCGAGATAATGGTTTGCGCGTTGGCTGGGAATTGCAGCCCGTAGTTCGGGCCCGGCCCGGATCCCAGACTGCCCGTTCCGCCATCGTAAAACTGATTGATGAACTCCAGGTTCTTTAAGCCTCCGAAGGTAACAAGCGCCGTTGTCTGCGCCTCCGATAGCGCAGGCAGAAGGAGGAAGCAAAGAGCGATGAGTCGAATTCGGGACTTGGACACCGTTTTCTCCGGTGACGACTGGCTTTCAAGCCCCTGAATATCGGCGATCGATGTTATGGCCAGATTACGGCTAGATTAAAGAATCGTGAATTGTGGCGCCCGGCTCGCCGCACAGAGCGCACAGAGCAGGACGCATCCACTTGGAATTGATGGCGGCACTCCATTTGTGATCTTCATTTGAAATTAACTCAAGCGTCACACTGCCTTAACAATTCTCCGTTACTTGTTAAAGGCTCTTGGTTCTGAGGTGTGTTTCTTGTGAAGACCCTGCTTTATCGATTGCATTGTGTTTTCCTTTTTCTGATGCTAGCTGTGGTGGTGCTGGCTCCGTTGGCGATCGCGCAGGCGCCGATCGGGCCCGATCTGGTTCCAGCGACAGTGCAGGTTCCCGAGCCGCCAACCGGCGCAAGGCCGCCCAGCACGCCGGCGACCGTGGCCGCCGCACCGCTCCAACGCCCCCCTCACAAAGAGGGCGAGGCCCAGGTTTTCGGCGCCGTCACCGACCAGTCGACCGCGGTCCTTCCGGATGCAACCGTCACCCTTACCAGCCCATCGGGTGCAACTCAAACCGCCACCACCAATGCGCAGGGCCAGTACTTCCTCGACGCGGCGCCCGGCACCTACACCCTCAAGATTGCCGTCAAGGGCTTCAAGGACTTCACGTCGGAGAATCTGGTTCTCGGCGCGAATCAGGAAATTAAGGTGGATGGCACGCTCGAACCGGCAGCCGCCAGCCCGGAAAAAATCGATGTCGTTGGCGAAAGTGTTGGCCACGTGGAAACCGAAAAGGCCGAGGTCAACGAGGTCATCACCGCGAAGCAAGTTGAGGAGACGCCCCTGAACGGGCGTAATTTCGTCGGCATGTTGACCTTCGCGCCGGGCGTCAGCAATCAGAGCGGACAAGACGAGCAGTTAGTCGGCGTGAAAGGCAGCGTGAAGTTCAGCGTGAACGGAGGCCGCGTCGAATACAACACTTTCAGCGTCGATGGCGCCGACGTGTTACACGCCGGCATCCACGGCAGCGAAAGCACCCTGGTGGTCTATCCCAGCCTGGACGCGATTAACGAACTCAAGGTACTAACCTCAAACTATGGAGCCCAGTACGGCCGCAGCGCTTCAGGAACCATCCTGGTCGATACCAAGACGGGGGGCCCTTCGCTGCATGGCAGCGCGTATTACTACGGTCGCAACGAAATGTTCAACTCCCGCAATTACTTCGATCAAACAACGCGCGCTCCGCTCTATCGCAAGAACGACTTCGGCGGCACCATCGGCGGTCCTATATATATTCCCAAACTCTATCCCCACAAAGACCGCACGTTCTTCTTCTTCTCGGAAGAGTTCCGATTGGAAAAAGATCCCACCGACAACAATTTCAATCAGGCGGTGCCCTCGCTCGCTGAGCGGCCTTCGATGCGCACCAACGCGGACGGGAACCCGTATATCGGCGCCGATTTCAGCGATGTTTGTCCGCAATTGCCTCCGAACACTCCAATCGTTTCCTTTAACCCGGTACAGTTTCCCGACTGTCCTCATGTCACCTCCGGCACGACTTTGCCTTATAACATCCTCGGCTACTACGACAGCTCCCTGCCGATCTCGCATAATGCCGCGATCGACCCCGTTGGTGCCGCTCTCGCCGGCGCGACGACGACAACGTTTACGGACCCCACCACCGTCAAACAGTTCAACGGCTCGGGCATGATCCCGCTGCCCAATTCTTCGGGTGGGTGTAACTCCACCGTAGGTTCCTGTTACGACTTTGCTTTCGCGCAGCCAACTTACTGGCGTGAGGAGTTATTCCGCATTGACCATGACATCAAGCCGGGAAAGCTGCGGGCCAGCTTTCGCTACATCCACGACTCGTGGGATACGACAGAAGCTCGGCCGATCTGGGGTTATGTACGAAACAGCTTTCCGACCGTCCAAGGCCGCTTGTTTGGGCCGGGCACAAGTTCCGTGGCTCATCTGACGCAGACCTTATCGAGCACGCTGCTCAATGAAGTCGTCGTAAGCTACACGGCGTCGCATATCAGTATGACCACACGTCCGGCGGCGGGCGTAAATATCCAGCGCCCGGATGCCATCAGTGGACTCCAAGGGTACCTTTTCAACAATTGCTTTGGAGGCACGCAGCAGAGCGACGGCACGTGCCAGGGAGGCAAGTTGTCGGGCATTTCGCTCGCCCCCGGTAACCTGGCCTATGGAGGCGGTTTTTCGGTCGATCCAGGCTACGCTCCCTGGCAGCTGGCGAATCCAACCTGGAGCGCAAAGGACGACATCAGCAAGGTCATTCGCCGGCACAACCTGCAGATGGGAGTGCAGGCGATCCTCGGCCAACGAAACGAGATCAACGCTACCAACGGCCCCAATACGGGCGACGTGCAGGGCCTGTTGAGCTTCAGCAACTTCGGCTTGGCCAACTTTGCCACTGGAAACGAATACGGCAACCTTCTGGCCGGCGCCATCACTTCGTTCCAGCAAGACAGCGCGCAGCGGAAATATCACAACCGTTATGAAATCTATGAGCCCTACATCCAGGACGACTGGAAGGTCAACTCCCACCTGACCGTGAACCTGGGAATACGGTTCAGCATCTTCGGCAACTATCACGAAAATAATGAGCAAGCGTGGAATTGGGACCCTAGTCAATACGTAACGCCCGACAACCATCTGAAGTTCGCTCAGGACGGACGCCTGCTGTACAAGGGTAAGGCGATTCCGATTCCCACCGGCCCCAGCGATGTTAGTCAATTCCTGATCAATGGATTAGTCGAATGCGGAACCTTCGCTTCGGGCGTGCCCTCGACTTGCATGAAGCCGCACCGTTTCAATCCCGCACCCAGAATCGGATTCGCGTTCGATCCCGGAGGAAATGGCCGCACGTCGATTCGGGGCGGCTACGGCGTCTTCTTTGAGCATGGCACCGGCAGCGAGGCCAACACCGGCTCGCTGGTCGGCAGCGCTCCTCTCAATTTCACCATGACGCAACTGGCGCCCTCGGCGGGCGGCGCGGTTTCCGCTTATCCATGCATCGGCGGCATCGCTGTCACTTGTCCGGCAGGAACGGGCGCTTATCCAATTGACGTAACCTCGATTCCCCGCAAGACGATCTGGCCTTACGTGCAGCAGTGGAGCTTCGGCGTGCAGCGCGAACTCTCCCACAGTCTGGTGCTGGGATTGGCCTACGTCGGAAGCAAAGGAACGCACCTGACCGCGGTACTCCAGCCGAATTCGTTCTCGCCCGCACCCTCGCAACCCGATAGCGGTGTCGTGCTCAACGGCAATCCTTACGGTCCGCACCAGCCGATCATCGACAATAGCCTGTTGGGCGCCACCGATTGCGCAAATTCGAATACGACGCAGAAACCGGTTTTCACCGTTGGTGGTATCAATGGTGTGGCCGTCAACGACACTCAGCCCGCCTTCATCAATCTCCTGGCCGCTTGCGAGTACCTCAACACGCAGCGCGGCACCACCCAGGGCCTGCTGCCGATCAACGCCTACCGGCCCTACCTCGGACTGGAGAAGATTTTCGCTCTCGAGAACGTGGGCGATTCTAACTACCACGCTTTTCAGGCCACGCTGCGCCGCACCCGCGGTCCGCTGACCATGGATTTGTCTTACTCCTACAGCCACTCTATCGACGACTCGTCCGACCGGAATGACACGACGATCGTGAATACGCTGGTGGTCGCAGCCAACAAGGCCAGTTCCAACTTCGATCAGCGCCACTTGCTCAACCTTAACTACACCTGGACGCTGCCGAGTTTCAAGTTTGACTCCAACCGGGTGCGGGCGTGGGCAAACGACGAACCGGCACCCGCGGCGCCCGCCTCCGCGGGCTTCTTCGACCGCCTGGCAACGGGCATTCTTTCAGGCTGGGCGCTCTCAGGCGTAACCACGGTTCAGAGCGGAACTCCCTTTACCGTGATCAACAGCGGATACGGCGCCCTCGGAATTTCCGTTCCCGACAACGCCGGCGTTGCCGGCGGAATTTCTTCGGTCGCTTCCTTCCCCGATGTGGTCGGCGACCCTCGCGCCGCGGCGCCAGTCGGAGCCAACAATCCGGAGAGTTTTGGGCCGGCGCTGGGGAATGCGTCTGCATTTGTGGCGCCGCGTGGACTGACTTTCGGCGATGCCGGACGCAACCTAATGAACAATCCCAGCCGCTGGAACTTCGACATGACCCTGCTGAAGAATTTCAAATTAAAGGAAGGCACCAGCCTGGAGTTCCGGTCGGAGGTTTTCAACGTCTTCAACCACACCCAGTTCCGGGTTTACGACCCTAGCCCGAACTTCGGAAATGGCGCCAACAACACCGTCAGTTGTTACGGCATTCAGGCGTTCAATGCGGCCGGCGACGCGCAAACCGACTGCCTCACCGGCAACGCGTTTCTGCATCCGGTCAACGCTCATCGTCCGCGCACCATGCAGTTTGCCTTGAAACTGAGCTTCTAGCGCCGAGTTTCGAGTGGGAGAGATAGATTTCGTGAAATATCTTGGCTTCGTTCTCGTCACTTGTGTTTTTCTGATTGGCTGTGGCGGCAGCAAGAGCGGCGACCCTGGCGGTGGCTGCTGCGGCGTGCCGGGGATCAATGTCGACGTGGTTTCGCCGGCTGGAGCCGCCGCCATCGATGACAACCCGAACCTGACCCTGGCGATCACGGTGAAGGTCACGAACGACTCCGCGAATGCCGGCGTCACTTGGACGCTTACGCCCGCCATCCTGAAGAACCAAACGGAAACCCTAACCGGTCAGACGGCTTTTTCGGCAACTTACACACCGCCCGACTACAGCAAATTGCCTTCCGGCGTCACCTTTCCCCTGCGGGCGACCGTCACGGCAACCTCGGTAACCGATCCGACGCGCTCGGCCGCGATTCCCATCACTATCTATCCTCCGCTGGTTGAGGTCACAACTTCCGCAAACTTCGCGACCGCCTTTTTGAAAACGAATTACACCTGCATCCAGCAGCCGATTAGCGGCCCTGTCCATCAAATTACGTGCCTCGCGAGCGTAGCGGGAGGAGTCGGTCCCTACACCTGGTCTCTAGGCAGCAGCGTTCTTCCGCCTGGACTGCAGTTGGCACCCGCGCCAACGCCCGCACCCGGCACCACGTCCTCGACCGAGATCATCGGGATACCGACTGCATCAGGCATCTACCCGTTCAGCCTCACTGCCACCGACGCGACCGGGAACGCCACTACGGCGTCGTTCAACATCAACGTGGCGCCCGCGCAACTGAACGTACCCACACCCACGGTGATGACTTATATTGCGGGCCTGCCCTATGCGCCGATACAGCTCCAGGCAAGCGGCGGAGTCCCTCCTTACACCTGGACTCTTGCCACTGGCAGCGCTACACCGCCGTCCTGGTTGAGTCTTAGTCCTGGCGGAGTAATCTCCGGAACACCACCCCAGGATTTTTCCGCGAGCTACGGCTTCGCGGTACAGGTAACGGACAGTCAGAGCCCGGTTCCGGCTCAGGCTGTCTTCCCCACTCCCGCGGCGTCTGGCGGCAGTATCGTCACTCTCGCCGCTCCCGGCGACGAGATCCCGTCCTCCATTACCTGCCAGAGCGGCAACACTTCTGTGCAGGCGAATACGCCTTATGCTTTCGTGTTCAGCGGCTTCGACACGAATGGTCCGGTGACATTCTCCGGCAGTTTTACCGCGGACACCAGCGGCAACCTCACCGGAACCGAGGACATTATCCGGTCAAGCGGCGCTCAGTTAGCACAGCCGCTTGCCTCTGGAAGTTTCGTCTTGTTCGCTAATAACGGCCGCGGTTGCCTGACGCTGAATACTTCAAGTTCCACTGCCCAGTTCAGCCTCGCCCCGACGACGCTCACGACAGCTTACATGGATGGGAACATCTTGGAGTTTGATGACACGAATGGGACGGGAACCCGGGGATCGGGATACTTCCACGTTCAGAACCAAACGGCGTTCACCACGCCCGCCAGCGCGTTTGCCTTTCGCTTCTCCGGTAGGAACGCACGCGCAAACCATTTCGCCATGGCGGGCACGGCGCAGCCTGGGGCGCAGAATGGATCGTTCTCCGTTTCCGCCGACGTCAACGACGGCGGATCGTTTTCAGCAGCGCTAACGGGAGGCGCCACAATCGACGCTCCCGACTCGAATGGGCGGGGCGCCGCTACGCTCAGCGTCGGAGGCACAAACTACGATTTGATCTACTACGTCGTGGACACGAACCATTTGATCTTCAACTCGGCACGGGCCATCTCCAGCCAAGCGTTGATCACCGGAGAAGCCAGCGCAAGCCAGGGTCCTTTCTCGCAAGCAACGCTGAGCAACAGCCATATTTACCGCTTCGGCGGCGAAGTTCCCGGCAGCCCCGATGTCGGCGTGGGCGTGCTGCATTTTGACGGGTCCGCCGCAGTGAGCGGTACGAACTACGAAAGAAGCGGCGGTACCACAAGCGCCACAACCATCTCGGCCCAGTATTCGGTGGATCCCTCCACTGGCCGGTTCAGCTTCTCCGGGACCGGAGTTCCAGTGGTTGGATACGCTGTCCCGTCCGCCAGCGGCATCACCGGATATGTGGTGGGCACAGGCGCGTCGGCAGCCTCGGGCACGATGGAGTTCCAAACAAATTCATATCCGCCCGGGTATCAATTTGGGCCGATCAGTGGAACCTACGGAATGGGCACCGAGGAAATGTTGGATCCACAATCCACGGTGATTGGCGCCGTTGCGAATGTCGGACTTAGTGCCACAATCCCCACCGCCGACAACTATTATGTGGATTCCAGCAACCTGACGGGGCTGTTTCCACTTCAGGAGTTCGAGCTTTTCAAGTACACCTGGAGCGCCGACGGCACCGGCACCTGGGGCGGCAATACGTACATGGTGGCCAATCAATCGAAGTTCTTCTACATCGACACTTCGCCGCTGAACGGGCACCCGGCGGTTGTTGTGGGGCAAAAACAGCAGTAGGGGCTGTCAGGATGGGTGCGAAGCTCGGGCCCTCGGCTCGGGCGGACGACGACTACCTGACGGCTAATTGGTCAGCCAAAACCTGCGTGGCCCCCTCCCCGAGAGGGGGCCATTCTTTGAGGCACAGAGACTCCCCGCCATCAGGCGCGACCAAGAAAATTGCATAAGGTTTCATAAATCCATAACCCATCCTTAACCAAGCGACTCCCGGCGTTGAGGGTTACGTCTTCGACGGAGTAGATGGGAGCCATTGGCGTTTTGGACTTGCCGTGAAACTGCGGCATCGGCGACACCCGCCCACGATTACGACGAATACATGATCGTCGTGCAAGGCTGCTATACCCTAATCATCAATGGAGAACGGATTCCAGTGAAGGCCGGGAGGAGTATCTCATCCCGCGCGGTGTGTCGCACGGCGGTGAGGTCCTTGCTGGGACCAGAACGATCCACGCATTCGGGGGCCACCGGGCCGACCGGGCTCAGGTGTCCTAAGGCACAACTCTCAACTCCGGCACGGTCGTCGACTCTTCCATAACCGGATTGGGGAAGAGTTGCCCGTAAGGCAGCAATTGGCGATGACGATGGGCAGCAAGTCGGGATTCACTCCCGGCACACCTGTCCAAGGTGGCTGTCCTAATTATGGGGACCTTAATGGAAGCGCCTCCGCAACGGGACCCCCATCCTTCCTCTGGCTAAAGTCTTCGGGAGATTCACGCGCCCCTAGAACGTGAATCGTGCGGCGAACTGCAACACGCGTGGAAGACCGCTTGGGCTAATTTCCTGGAGGGCTCCGAAATTGCCCGGGCCCGAGTTGGGCATCAGGTAGCACGTCTGATTTGGCGTTGCGCCATCACCACAGTTGGTGCCGATGGGGTTGTATTGCAACTGGTTGATCCCGTTGCCGTTCTGCACGTAATAGTTGGCGTGGTTGAACAAATTAAACGCTTGCACCTGAAATTGCAGTTCTTTGCCTTCCTTGATCGAGAAACTGCGGGCCAGTCCGACGTCGACCCTTTCCAGCCACGGCCCGTAGAAAGAATTCAGGCCGACTCCCGGCGTGGGGCCACCGCCATTGATACCCGCCGCTGTGTTCGCGGTGCCTTCGTTAAAGGCGGTGTCGTTCAGATTTCCATTGGCGCCGTCACAATTCGCGAATGACAGGTTCGAACTGGTGCACGCGGGACTCAGCAGACCCGCGTAGGGACGGCCGGAAGAGAACTCCATAACACTGCTAAGCCTCCAGCCCCCGAGCAGGGCGCGCCCTGTATCGGAACTGGTCAGTCTTTCCAGCCGGGGCCGGTAGACGCTGGCAAAAGTAATGCGGTGCCGCTGGTCGAGCAGCGAGGGAGCATGGGTATTGCTGAAATCGAATTGATTGTTGAAGTCCATGCCGTCGAGCATGATGCTCTTGGCAAACGTGTAAGAAAATTGCAAGGAAAGCCCATGTGACATGCGGCGCTGCACTTGCACGAAGAAAGAGTTGTAGTGGTTCTGCCCGGGGCTGATGAGTTCGTTGATTCCGTTGAAGTTGGTGTTGACGCGCCCTTCCGTCAGCAAACCATTGTCCATTGTCGGCAGGGTAATCGTTCGTCCACTACAGGGCAGCGTAGTTGCGCTCGGAGGACAGATGATGTACGTCGTTGCGCCTTGCAGCGGTTCGAGGTTCAAGTCATAGGCGCTGCCGGAAAGCAGATGGACGCCGTGATTCCACATGGCGCCGATACTGACAGTCGTGTTCTCGAAAATCTCGCGCTCAATCTGCAAGCTCGCCTGCAAAATATAGGGCGCCCTGAACTGCGGAGAAACCAGCGAAATGTCCGGAGCCGAAAATAGCGGCGAATTCGCAGGGAGGATAGCCGGAAACGCTGGCACCTGTTGGTTCGGCGCAAGAGTCGAGTTGTAACCGACACTGGCAGAAGACTGCTGTGACGCGAGTCCGTTCGAGACCACCGAGTTGCGGTAGTTCAGGCCGTTCATATTGGTGTAGAACTGCCCGAAACCTCCGCGCACTACCGTCTTCGATGTGGGCTGCCAGGCAAAGCCAAAGCGCGGTGCCAAACGCAGAAACTGGTTGGGATACTGGCCGGTGAGCGGGAAGGCCGGATTCTCCGCGGGCTGCGGGTAAACCTGGAAGTCTTCGCGCAAGCCCATTTCGAACGTCAGCTTCGGCAAAGCGCGGAAGGAGTCCTGCACGTAGAATCCGTAGTAAGGCACGGCAAAAGAAAAGGTCGGGTTTCCCGAAGCCTGACTGAAGAGGTTGTATTCGCCGAGCGCAAAAGCCTCCAGATTCGAAAATTCATAACTACCGAGGGGCGACCCGAACTGGACAGCGGCGTTCGGGTCGGCGCCGCCATCGTTGTTGTCCGCTTCCCGGGCGCGGCTCATATCGAAACCGAATTGCAACGTATGCTTGCCAATCACGTAGTCCACGCGGTCGGCCAGAGACCACTGTCTTTCAAAAACCCTTCCCACCGAGAAAGGAGCGTTGCCTAGAATGAAGGGGGCTGGGCTATCCAGAATCAACGTGGGAATGTTTGGAGCCAGGCCGGTTGGTGTCGCGATCTGGTTATCTTGCGAGGTGCCGGCGTGAAATTCGTTCAGCAGTCTTGGGGAAAAGGTGTGCGTCCATCCCAAACTGGCCTGGAAAGCATGCACATAGTCGTTGGCCAGAGTTTGCGTTCCGTAATTTCCGGTCGTTGGGTCGGTGATGACGCCTCCGGGCGAATTGAAGCGGTTGACATTGAAGCTGAGGAACAGGCCATCGCGGGGACTGGCCTGATAGTCCAGCCGGGGCGTAATCGCCAGATCGTTGCGCTTTCTGGCCCTGGTGCCAAGATTGGAGTTCAGCGCGCTCACGGTGTTCGACACTTGGTGCAGGTACACCGCATTGGTGGGGTCAGCCTGGACACTAATCGCAGTGTCGCTGCCTGGTACCGGCCAGGGCCCGTTCGGCGCAGGTAGTGTCGTCCCGGCGGGAATTCCAAAGTTAGCAGTCAAAAAGTCAGTTAAGTTTGCCGGCGACGTGGCCAACGCCGAATTGATGACGGGAATCGGATTGTTCCGCAGTTGCTGCTCATAGTCCACGAAAAACCATAAACGGCCGTGCCGGATCGGCCCGCCCAGCCCGGCGCCGAATTGCTGCAAAGCATCTTCCGGTCTAGCGAAGCCGCTGGCTTTGTCGAGGGCATCGTTGGCTCCGGTCACGGAGTTTCGGTTGTAGTAGAAGGCGCTGCCGTGGAACGCGTTGCTCCCCGAGCGGGTCACGGCATTGACGAAGCCGGCTCCACCTCCATAGATCGCCGAGTACGGGCTCATCGAGACTTGAAATTCCTCGATCGCGTCCTCGCCATACAGGTAGGGGATGCGGTAACGGCCTATAATGTCGGCGAAGTAGTTGCTGGTGGCGTTAGTTCCGTCCACGGTGAACGCATTCGAGCCATTTCCATTGGCGTATCCCGAGTCCTCGCCGCCCTGCTGTCCGGCGATGCTTACCAGGCCGGTGTCGCCGTCGTCGCTGGTATTGGGTGCCAGCTTTGCGAAGTCGGTGTACTTTCGTCCATTGAGCGGCAGTTCCTCAATTAGCGACCGCTCCAGTACGGTGCTGGCCGAAGATTCCGTCGGCCGCAGCAGTGGCGTCGTCCCGATTACTTTGATTGCGTCTGCGCTGGGTCCCACCTGAAGCTTGATGTTCTGCGAAGTGGTGTTTCCCACCTGCACCCGTACCAAGGCCTCGACCTCGCGAAACCCCTTGGGATTGGCGTGAACAGAATAGGAACCTGGCATGACCGCTGGAAACCAGTAAAGTCCGGCATGGTTGGTCTCGGCAGATTGTTGCACACCGGTCGCGAGGTTACGCACAACCAGCGACACTCCCGGCACCACGGCCCCGCTCTGGTCTGTGACTCGCCCGCTGAGCGCGCCCGTCAAAACCACATTCTGAGCGGCCAGCATTACGCAGCTCGCCAATACCCCCAAAACGCAGCACACAGCCAGACGATTGGCCACCGTCATTCTCCCGCTGAATCGAGTGACGGATTGCCTCAACGTGGTTCCTCCAACGATTTTCACTGCCGAACTCCGAGCCTGCTTAACCTACGCGTTTCCGTACCGCGTTATTTGCCAGCTTAGATGAGGGATATTGGAATCCCATAAGCCTTGACTCGGGCCAGCTTTGGGAAGCCAGCCCGACCAAAGCGCGATTATCAACTGGGACTGACCTTCATCCCGTGGGTTGAAGGAGCTGGTGTCTGTGAGAAACCCTCTCCCCGGTGATCGGGGAGAGGGCCGTTGCAGTCGTAACGTGTTTTAGTCGTCGTCCCCGTCTCCGGTGGGTGCCGGGTTGTTGAATTCGCTCGCTGGGCGAACCGTCTTCTCACCAGGATAGGGCCGCGTAAACCCGGTGGACATGTACCAGTCGAAATGGTTGACAGTGTCCGGGTCTTCGGAGTCGGGCTTGTGCATCTTGCCAGCGGAGATCTCTGCCTTCTTCTGGAGCCAACCCGCCCTCAGGGCCTTGACCGCAGGGCTGCTCGTTGTGTCGGCTACGCTGTCTGTAACGCCCTGGTCCAGCGGGATCTGCTCCGGCACGTGCGTCCACGGCTTGAAGTTATCCGCGGGCGGCGCGCCCTTGACGAAATCCGTCCTCATGGGCGATGCCACGAGGTCGAACTGGTTCATGGGCGGCAGACCGAGGATTTGCTCGATCGTCCGAGTCATGCTGACCTGCGTGTAGTAGGTGTGGTCGGTGGGTCCGTTCTGCACCGCGTATGGGCTGATGATAAAGCCCGGGCTGCGATGACCGTCCACGTGGTCGACGCCGTTCTGCGCGTCGTCCTCCTCGATGAAAATCGCCGACGTGGACCAAACGGGGCTGTGGCTGATGTAGTCGATAATGCGCCCAACGGCCAGGTCGTTATCGGCTTGTTCGGCCTGCGGGGTCGGCGGGCCGGTGGTGTGGTCGCACATGATCCACAGCTGTTCCATCGCAGGCACCGTACCGTTCTTGACATCGTTGTTGAAGTCCTGCACCCACAGATCGACGCGGAACTGGTCGGGGATGCCCAGATCGAAATATGGGAAGTTCTGGACCATGTGGTCAGACACGGCCGGAATAGAGGACTGCGCTTGGATCTCGTTCTGGTAGAACAGCGTCTTCTCGCCCTTGGTCCCAGGTGGTGCGCAACCAGGCCCTCCCTCGAAGCACTGCGAGTCGGCGTAGAACTGGCTCCAGCTCGGTTCGCCGGTCGGCCCGTACGACCCGTCCGGCTGTAGGTACGCATCGTTCTCGATGTATTCGCCGTAGATCTTCACCGGCAGACCGGCGGCCTCGGCTTCCGAGAACAGGAAGCCCGTCTTCTGGTAGGCGAGTGCATCGCCGGCGTTCCCGCCCGGGTAGCTGCGGACCCAGTCCGGCGACTGGATGTCGTCGGCGTAAGGCGCCATGGACTCCTGGATCCATTGGTGACCGTCGGCCGACTGGCGGCTCGGGTCGTAGAAATTGTCCAGGAGAGGGAAGCGCTGCACCCACAGGTGCGCGTTCGGCGTGACCGGAATGCCCCCGGCTGCGGAGCCGTCGCCGAACACTGCCAACGAGGGGTCGCCATCGCCGGCGGCCACGTCGCCCAGGATCTGATCATAGGTGCGGTTTTCACGAACGATAAGGAACACGTGCTTGATCAGCGACGGATCGCCGATGTGAGCCGGGATTGCGACCGGCTTGGTACTCGGTTTGCCACCGCTGGCAGACGCGATGTTTTGCGCCAGATCCCAGTGGTTGTTTGTGAAAACCTGACTCGTCATCGACGCCAGGGTCCCGCCACTCGGTATGGGGACGATGCTGACGATGCCATTGTCCTGGTGGGTGTTGTAGCCGCAGACGCCGTGGTCGCACTCGAACGATTCACGCGTGCCGATGCCCTTGTCGTTGGCAACGAGGAGCACGTTAGCGGCCGCGTCCAGCACGACCGAGCTCGGCGCATAGGCTACCGGGATCATGCCCAAGACGGGATTCTCCGCGCCGGGGCTGAGGTCGACCACCGCGATCGCGTTGGCATTGTAAAGCGCAACGTAGGCAATGCCATTCCTGCCATCGACGGCGATCGAGTTAGGCGCGGCGCCATAGGCCGGTTGGCCTGCGCCGGGCACTCCGATCGGCAGCCCAAGGTTGATCGTCCGCGTCACCACGTTGGTGGCCGTGTTGATAACCGAAATGGTGTCGCTATAGGTATTGGCGACCAACAGGGACTCTCCGTGGAGCGCCATCCCGGTCGGGTGCAGACCAGTCGAGATGGTATCGGTGACCGTCATCGTGGCCAGATTAACCACAGAAACGGTACCGGTGATCGCGGCGCCAACCACCGGGTCGGCGACGATTTCAGTGCCGGCGGAGTTGACCTGGAAGTCTTCCGGCAAAGCAGCCCGGCCACCCTCGTTGCTGACGTAGGCGGTCGTGCCGGTGTTGTTGATTACGATGCTGTGCGGCGCGTTGCCGACGCGGATCTGCGTACCCTGCACCGGCGGGTTCGCAGTCAGGTCTATCTGAGTGAGCGTATCGTTCTGGTTCAGCAGGGCATAGGCGCTCTTGCCATCGTGTGAGAGCGCGACGCCTCCAGGATAAGAGGTGTACCCAGAATAGAACGAGCCGCAGGGGTTGCCATACGAGGCTGGAGGGGAGTTCGGAAAGCAGGCGATGAAGGAGTTGTTCGGCGGCACGCTCACTTGGGCGTCATCTTCCAACAAGCCCGCCGCAGTGACCTTGGCGATGGTGACATTGCTGCTGTCCTGGCTGAACACCAGGTACTTGCCGTCGGCCGAATAGGTTATGCCGCTATAGCTGCCGCTAGGATCATTTCCTCCCAACGGGCTGTAGTTCTGCAGGACAACGCCGGTGCTGATGTCGAACACCTCGACGGCTCCGTTGCCGTCGCTCGTCGACGTACCCTGGGTGAGCACGGCGGCGGTGTGAGTGCGGAGATTGGGATTCAGCGCTACGGCTTTCGCGCGGACCCGGATGCCGAGGTTGACTTGGGTACCGGCTGGCGTGATGATCTGGCCATCGCTGACGACCCACGAGCCGTTCGGCTGCGGGCCAGTGACGTAGGTCGGGTAGGGCTTGGACTGAGCAGCGGCGAGCCCCGGAAGGCTCAGCCCCGCCGCCAGCAGGCCGGTGAGTGGACGCAGACGGTTGGTCCGAGACCTATTTCGAGACTTACTTCGAGACTCATTTCGATATGCTTTTCGGGACATATACCGTTCTCCTCGTTGGATTTTTTTTATCAGGAACCGGGATCGGCCATGCGACATTGGTGTGGTAAGACATTGGGGTGGTGGGAATACGAGCAGCGATAATAGCCAGCAATCGTTACGGGCTTATTACGGGCCTATGAAGATCGGGTGAAACTTCTGTTACAGGGCTGAACTTCTTCTCGCGGATCGTGATGCGCGCAGTTCCACGTTAAGCAGAGTCTGTTTCTGTGGACGTTGTCTTCGTATCTTTCCGGTGAGGTGGTTTACTGAGGATGCTCTGCTTCAGCCAATCATGATCGGGCGATACCCGCGTCCAGTTCCGCCCCGTCGTCTTTCGACAGGTCGCCGGCGAGCGCGCGCAGGAGCCCCAGCCAGGGTTCGTAGCGTCGCCAGCGCGCGACCGAGGTGCGATAGATCGGCTGCCGGGCTTGCCACTTGCTGGGGGTGTTCACAGCGCGCGGATTCGATTCGGGGCGCAGGCATGCGTCGTCCCACGCCAGTCCGCAGGCCGCGATGATCCGCCGGATGACTGGTTCGGGCGCGCGGGTCAGGTCCTCGTAATCGACCTCGATGAAGCGATCCGCCGGCAGCACGCTCCGCCAATGGTCGATGAGCCGCTGGTAGTCGCGGAAATACGCGACCAGTTCGGCGCCTCCGGTCGGAAACGCCAGGCCTGGACGGAAATGAGTCTGATGGATCGACAGCGCCGTGTCGATTGCAGTGCGGCGGCAATGGATGATGAGTGCGCGCGGGAATGCCATGTGGATCAGCCCGGCCCAGAGAAAGTTGAATGGCATCTTATCGGTCACTCGTGCCGCCTTGGGGGCGATCGCGCGCAGCACGCCGAGATAGTCTGCCGCCGCCTTGGCCAAGAACTCCGAGACCTGATACTCCGTGGAAGCGAACGCCGTCTCGTTCCCGTCCGCGCCCGAGCGGTGCCACGTCGCCCCGCGCTCGTTCCAGAAATGCAGCTCGCCGCCGGCCCCAACCTCGGGATGCATGGAGACGATCTGCTCGACCAGAGTTGTGCCGGACCGCGGCATGCCGATGATCAGCACCGGCGTCGCATCCGAGCTGCCGAGTTCGGGCGCCCGCGCGATCCATTCGGGCGTGCAGCGTGCAATCAGGCGGTCGATCTCGGTGGAGAACGCGGCTGAGTCGAACGGCGCAGTGCCCCGGCGCACCGCGTCTGCGGCGTCGAAATGCTGCATGGCCAATGCGAAGTCGCCAAGATCCTCCGCCGCCTTGCCGATCGCGAGGTGAAGCCGCAGGCGTTGCGCCGCCTCCAGTCCCGGCGTGGCCAGGGCGGCTTGCATCCGTTGAAGCAGGCCGTCATCGTCGTTGTTGCTCGTGACCGGGCGGCACCGGACCAGATCGTAGTAGCTTCCCGCCAGCAGCGGCGCGATCGCGATCGCGCGTTCGAAGCATGCACGGGCCTCGCCGAAACGGCCGAACTCAGAGAGCAGATTGCCCAGCAAATCGTACGCCATGGCGTTCCTCGGATCGGCCACCAGCGTCTCTCGCAATACCTGTTCGGCTTCTTGATTGCGATCCTCGGTCAGCAGCGCCCGCGCCTTACCAAGGCGGCTGAAGCTGTTCCTATCTCCGGTCGTCGCCGCACGCCGGAAACAGCCGATCGCCTGGTCGCGATGGCCCAGCGTATAGGCCAGGGCGCCGGCGCGGAACCACGCCTCAGTCAGCGATGGGAGCAGCTTAGTGGCGCGGTCGTACGCAGCGATTGCCTCGCCCATGTTGCCCAGCTTCTCCAAGGCGATTCCCAGGCGGAAATATGCATCGGTGTAGCGCGGGTTGCTGGCGACGGCCCGCTGCAATGCCGCGATGGCATCCGGTACGCGGCCGACCTCGAGGCAGGCGAGGCCGAGATCGTGCTGGATCATGGGGTTGGACGGCTGCAGCAGCGCTGCATCGCGCAACGGCGCGATCGCATCGGCTGGTCGCCCGGCCCGGAGAAACTTAGTGGCCAACGCAAGCAGAGGCGCCACCTGCTGCGGCGCGGCTGGGTTTGGAGACTGGGACATGGCGCGAACCTAGCGTGGAAGCTGTAGCGTGGCCATCGGAATCACCAGCTCTGGCGCGCCCAAGTATGGAGTCGGTTGCGATCTGCCCTTCTTTGAAGTGTCGCTACCCATTTGGTCGTTCATTGTTCGCTCCTGCTTCACTATCCATTACACCAAGTGCCTACTGGCCGTTGCACGCAGGCGGCAAAGCACAAGCACCCCTACTGCACGCAACCTTTGTAACGGAACCACAGACTCTTGCACGTTACCAACGCAAGATAAACGGTTTGTAAATAACCTTTAGGCGCTGCGTTGCCCACTCTTGCGGGTCGCCTCGGAACGTAATCGTGTTGCCAGAAGCAACCCAAGTGAATGACGACGGAACCAATCCTCGTGCGTTAACCGACGAGGTTGTCGGCAGGCGTGCGACTGCAACGCAGCGAGGTAAGTCGGCCCGATCGCCAGTGAGCGGATTGTCGGCAATGCGGAGAGCGCCGGGATAAACCGGCATGTTGTAGGTCGATCGAAAGGTTCAAACACCACGCAACTTATGCGGCAGCGTGTCCCTCGGGGGAAGCCTTCCGGTACCACCGCTTGTGCTTGGTTTTGGTTAGATCGATCCCACCCAACAACAGCGAAAGCTCTTCGTGACTCAGGATGACCTTGCCCTGCGCATCACCGGATTGTAGCCAGGTGAAACGCCCTTTCTCCAACCTCTTGGCACAGACCCAGAGTCCGCTCCCATCCCAGACGAAGACCTTCTGCCGATTGCGCTGGGCGTTGCAGAACAAGAACAGGTGCCCGCTCAGGGGTCCACACGACAAACGATCGCGGACGAGACCGTACAGGCCCTCGAAACCCTTGCGCATGTCGGTGACCCCGGCGGCCAGATAGATCCTTGTGGCTGGACCCAGTCCAAACACGCCTTACACCCGCTCCAGTGCCTTCACCAAGCGCTCGAACGTATTCGTATCAAAATCAGGATGTACCTCGATCCGGCGCCCGCCCGCCAGCACCACGGCCAGCCCGCAACTCGATTCGTGCTGCGTCAGCGACTTCTTGGCCAGCTCCACCGGCACCAAACGACCGGCCGAGGAAATTGGCTTACGCCTTCTCTTCCAACGCAGTTTCTTTAGATGGCGATCCAGTGTGCTGAAGCTCAAACCTCGACTCTCGCAAAACTTGCTCCGCCGCATACCGCTGCTCACAAACTCGGCCACCAACTGCTGAACTTCCGCACGGGTACGTCGCTTGGGCGCTGACAACTCTGTTTTTGCGGTCATCCGGACACTTCAACACAGACCCCGCCTCTCGAACAGGTGTGTTGGTCAGACGCTTACACACGAACTTCGGGGTGAAGCCCTTCACCATTTGCCGGATGCCGGGCCCAAATTCGTGGAAGACGTTGATCCTCGCGTCGCCGCCAATCGTCGAACCAAAATCGTTGAATGGCGTCGAAGCGAAGCGCGTCCAATATGGACGCTAAGCAATACGCGCGGAGCGCCCAATCCGGGCTCAAGTCCGTGACCGATTCGCGCTCGGTCGGCAACAAAAAAATGGCGAGTCTTCACTCGCAGGCCTATTTCAGGCCGAGCTCGCCATTGTACTGTTGGGTAATCCCGTAACACTCACAGGCGGAGTCTTCAAGTTTCTTGCGGTTCACGATCTTCACGGCGCCCCGGGTGTACTCGATGAGCTTCTTCTTCTGCAAGACGCCCGCCGCCAAGCTCACGCTAGGCCTATCGGTTCCCAGCATCGTTGCGAGAAAATCATGGGTGATGGGTAGCGACTCCGAATCCACTCTGTCCTGAGTCATTAGCAACCACCGTGCCAGGCGCTGCTTAATATCGTGCAACCGATTACACGCGGCTGTTTGTGCAACCTGCATTCCCTGAACTACGGCATAGCGGCTCAACATTAATTGCAGGTGCGGAGTGGATTCCAAAGTGTTTTGTAAAGCCGCGACCTCTACCCGGAATCCATCCCCCGTGATTTGAACCACCGCTTGAAGCGGGCTCCTGCTAAGGCCAACGGATGCCGGTGTTCCGGTAAAGCCCTCATTGCCTACGATGCCGGCTTCGGCGGTCTTTCCATCTTTCATTACGACTACAAGAGAAATCAAACCTCGATTCGGGAAATACGTAAATTCCAGTTTTCCACCCCCCTCGTGAAGCACTAGATGGTTGGGCAAGCTGACGTATTCGAGATGAGGACGAAGCGAGCTGTAGTCGCTATCGGAGATCGATAGAAGGATCAGGTTGCTGACGGGTTTCCCTTCGGTATTCGTCCGCTCGCCAGACTGTACGACTTGGAGGCCTTTGTTTTCCACAACCATCCTCACCAGACTAGAATCAGGACCGAACACCCTCGCCGATGCGGGGATGAACTTGCCCGCCATGCCGTGCGAAACGGCGTGGGATTTTCGGAGGGCATGATGAATCCCTCTAGGAGACCTATCAACACTACTGTGGATACGAACCCTGATACTGAGCAATACTGACCGCTTCAAGACCTACGAAACCTGACCGACACCTGAAACGATTCCGCCGCTTTACCGAGACTCCGAAAATCGGGCGTGCGCACGAAAAAAACTTCCATATATGTAGGACGCCCTACAGACCATCCAGAAATGGCGCATTTAGACTTCGCCCGTCCCTTGACGCATTTTTCCGCCACGCCACAGACCGGGTGACGGTTTTCTGCTGCAATGACGCCGTACGCCGCGGCGAGAGGAGAACGCTTCGTTCCTTGACGCCAAGCGGGTACCAGGCATGCAGTCAGACAACGTTGGGGCGCAGCGAGAGAGGAGGCCATGAGCCGGAAGCTGGTATGGATTGAGCAAAAGCGGTTTCGGGGTTTTGGTTGTTCGGAGTGTAGCTGGCGCTTCATCCCTACGGGAGCGCCCACCGGCACATCTTTCGATGAAATGATGCACAACTTCGAGTTGCAACGCGACAAAGAGTTTGCTTTGCACGTTTGCGCCGATCATCCCAGAGGCAAGAGCGCAAACTCTGAATAATTCAAGTCGCACCTGAAAGGATTGCAGTGTGCGAAAAGCTGCTCATCGCGTTCCTCGCGCCATGATGTCGGTGCTGGCAGGCCCAGCTGCCATTGCCGCCAGTTTGTGCGCGCGAACGATAAATCTCTTCGGCGCGGGGCCTAAATATGAAAACGGGTAACAGGTGACCAGGGTCAGAATTGCGTCATCGGAATTATCCAGCACTCGCATCTTGCCAGGATCAACCACTCTGGTGAAGTCCACCCGATAGCGATAGAGTCCGCTTACCGTTTGCAGCGTGATCTCAACAAATGCCATCTAAAGAAATTGACTCACAGAAGACTAACTGGATAGAAAGTAACAAGTGAGCAAATTTGAACAGTCTTGCCGGGTTAGATCACCGATCATGTGACGTGGGGGGAGTAGGCCATGTCCAATCACCTGGGACGCAAAACGATTTTGTGCATCGACGACGATGACAGCACACTGCGTTACCAACGAGCTCTGCTTGAGAGACGTGGATTTTCCGTGCTCACTGCCGCCTCCGCTCGACAGGGATTGCAAATTGCGGCTGCATGCGTGCTTGCTGCGGTGATCGTCGATTACCACATGCCCGAGATGAATGGGCACGAGGTCGCCACCGAAATTAAGCGCCTCCGGCCACATACTCCAATCATCATGCTTTCCAGTGACGAAGAAATTGCAGCACACGCGTTACAGGTGGTCGATGCGTTCGTTTCCAAGAACGAAGCACCCAGCCGCTTGTTGCCTGTGCTAACCAGAATCTGCGGCGAAAATCCTCAGGGTTCCGAAGAGACCAGAATCACGGCGTGAGATATAGATAGGTCTCTCCCGCGGCTCGTGAGAGCACCGACTGAAGCTGCCCGGCTTCCCTCCGTCTTCTGGATTGAGCAAATGTGAACAGATTTGCGGCAAGGCTACCTATATACATGACCCCTATGAGTATCAGCAGCACCTTGTTGTGTATACACCGGGATCCAGCCCAACTGAGTTTGTTGAAGGAAAGTGGATACGAGCTAGTAACCGCTACCACCGCTCCCGATGGTCTGCGGCTCTTCATGTCGCGGCCCGTGGACGCTGTTGTGCTGGAGCACCAACTGGGCCTTTTGGATGGATCAGTCCTCGCGACTGAGATCAAGCGGGTCCGGCCGACGATTCCCATCGTCATGCTCGTGGATCACCTGGAATTGCCTGACGGTGCCTTGAAGTCGGTAGACGCAATCGTGGCCAAATCCGACGGGGCTCATTTCCTGTGGGCGACTGTTCATTTCATTCTGAATGTAAGACCGGTCCAACTTCGTGAACAAACGCAGAGAGCTCAAACGCCGGCACATCTGCGGCGGCTTGGGAGGTCACGGGAAAACGCCTGCCGTGGGCAGAGCAACACTCTTCCATTAGCAACTGATGACAAAGATGTACCCTTTTCGCCGCGGGTTTGGGAAAGCATACGAAATGGAACTGTCCGCTTCTGACCGGGTTCCAGGAACTTATGGAACGCAGCCCGAAAGTGAGCTTTTTTGCACAGACTTCATAATCTCCGAGATGAGAAGGTTTCGGCGAGAACTATTTGCGCGCTAGACGGACACCTCAGTACGTGTCGTCGCGGAAATCGTGCCTTCAATCCGCGCAACCCGCAGCCGTAGAGCGAGACCGGGTAAGCGAAGGATCATCGGGCAAGAGGGAATAAATGCATATTCGTTTCATTCGTACGCTGTTGTTCGCGGTCGTCATGCTATGCCTGTCGGCAGCATCGTTTGCACAAATCGGCATATCGATCAGCTTCGCCCCGCCGGAACTGCCCGTATACGAGCAGCCTCTTTGTCCCGGCGACGGTTATCTCTGGACACCTGGGTACTGGGCTTACGGCGATGATTTCGACGATTACTACTGGGTGCCGGGGACATGGGTAATGGCTCCGGAAGTTGGTTTCCTGTGGACTCCAGCCTATTGGGGTTGGGGCGGCAACGGATATGTCTTCTATGACGGCTACTGGAGTCCGCACGTCGGTTTCTATGGCGGGATTAGTTACGGCTACGGATACTTCGGCGAAGGTTATGAAGGTGGACGTTGGGATAACGGACACTTTTTCTACAACCGCTCCGTGAACAACGTGAACGTCACCGAGATTCACAACGTCTACAACACCACGGTGATCAACAGCACCACGGTGAACCGGGTCAGCTTCAACGGCGGCACTGGTGGGATCAGCGCGCGTCCAACGTCTCAAGATGAGGCTGTGGCACGTGAGAAGCATGTTCCGGCTGTAGCCGTTCAGACTCAACATGCGCAGGCGGCCCGCACGAACCCGGAGCAGCGGGCTTCCGTGAATCATGGCAAACCAGCAGTCGCTGCTACTCCGAAGCCTGGAGCATTTAGCGATCGCGCCGTTGTACCGGCCAAAGCGGCAGGAGCGCCTTATAACCCTCCGGCCAAGCATGCCCCAGTTCAGCCAGCGGCCAATACGCCAGCCGCGCATCCAGAGAACAACGCCGCTAGCCCCACGCAGCCGAACAAACAGCCAGAAGCGAACCGTCCGCCGACCGCACAACCGACCAAGCAGCCGGAACCGAACCGTGCGCTGACCGCGCAGCCGAACAAGCAGCCGGAAGCGAACCGTCCGCCGACGGCCCAGCCGGCTCCTCGGCCGGAGCCCAGTCGGAACGAGCCTGCTCAGCGGCCACAGACTCCTCCGCCGAGCGAGCGGGCGCAGCCCCAGCACACCTCTCCTCCTGCGGAAGCGCGGCCTGCACCGCAGCAACAACACGCGCAGCCCGCAGCGCAGAAGCCGCAAGAGAAGAAGCAACCGGAGGAAAAACCGAAGCGAGACGAAAAGCCGCCGCAGTAACGACAAGGTTTTAGCTTGGATCAAACATGGGATGTAATTCTCTGGGCATCCTGAGTTTTCACAGGGTGCCCATTTTTACTCCCTCCCGCTCGAGAAGCATGGCCAACGGAGGTCTGAAATCATGGCTGCTAAACTTGCCACCGTAGACGAGCGCATTCTGTCTCGTATGGAAGAAGCTGCCACTATCCGCGCCGTGAGCACCATGGCCCGCGGCTCCAGCGACAAACCGCAGGCGGGCGGCATGCAATTCGAGTACGGTTACCTCTCACCCTACTTCATCACTGACCCTGAACGCATGGAGGTTGCCTTCGAGAACGTCTACATTCTCATTCACGAAAAGAAGATCAGCTCCAGGCAAGATCTGCTCCCGCTGCTGGAGCAGGTCACAAAGAGTGGCAAACCGTTGCTCATCATCGCAGAGGATGTGGAGGGCGCGGCACTGGCCACTCTCGTCGTGAAAAAGCTGTGTGGCTCACTGCAAGTTGCTGCCGTCAGGGTTCCCGGCTTCGGAGGTCAGCGCAAGAGTATGTTGCAGGACATCGCCCGCCTCACCGGAGGCAGGGCCATCACCGGAGACTTCGGCATCCAGCTGAAAAACATACAGATTTCCGATCTCGGTCGGGCCCGGAAGATCACCATCGACAAGAACCACACCATAGTCGAAGGCAGGATGCAGTACGAACAGCCTTGCTTTGAGCCAGAGCCCTGTTTCCACTCCAATGCTCATACCTCGCCTGTGTCATCCTCACGGAGCCGCGCGATCCCGCCTGCGATCGGCACCGCACTAATGATTGGCAACACGCACTGACTGTGACTGGTTTGCACGCCGCTTTAACCAGCGGCTTCTCTGTCATCATGCGTCATAAGAAGGCGGAGGGATGGATCCGCATCCGTGCAATTGTGCGATCGCGGACAACAACTGGCTGGCCAAACGATCCTTAGCGACGAAAGCATCTACCAGTTTCAAGGCTTGCTCCGGAACATCCACTGCCCCGGAAAGCATGATGATTGGCGCTTGCGGCCTAAGCCGTCTCATTTCGATGGCAACCTCTGGTCCGCTCATCCCGGGCATGAAATAGTCGACGATTACAACGTCAACCGAATGGGCGGAAGCCAGTTCCAGTCCCTTGCTGCCGCTGGGCGCGGTCAGGACGGTATACCCAAAGGTTTCGAGGAATGCCTTTTCGCATTCCAGCACATCCTGGTTGTCGTCGATGCACAGAACTACTCCGCTGGAGAGTTCCGGATAAACCGAAAGGGGCATGGTTCACCTTCAAGAATCGATTTTCAATACTTGGGCTCGGAAAACTGTTCAAAATTGCTCAACTATGCACATGTCGTGGATTCCACACGTGTCAGGCGGAAGAACTCATCGGATGTGATCCACCGAGAGGAGTGAAGGGCGCGTCGGTCGTCCTGTGCAATAGCGTCTTAAGAAAAATGGCGCAGCCTCAACAGCTGCGCCATTATTCGAGCAGACGACCCCGGCGACCTCTCGGGCCGCATAGCTCGTCAGAAAGAAACTTACAAGAGTGCCAATTCGGAAATCTGATCAAAATTGCACAGTCTTAAAATCAAGGGGTATTGTGGGTTGCTACTTCCAAAAAAGAGGTGGCGCAGACTTTTCTGCCGCTGCGCCACCAGGGGAGCAAAAACGACCGGGGTTAGCGGTGGCCGCGTAGCTCCTACAACATCTCCTCATGTTCGATGAGGACGAAGATACACCAGCGCCAATTCCGAAATCTGTTCAGAATTGCTCAATTCTGAAATATGTGGGAATCACGTCGAGACGTCGAGCGATGAATTCTAGCCCTTCTGGTGCACAATGGGTCGGTTGGCTGAGGGGATGGTGCGCCAGCGACTGCGCGGGATGGACCTGCTATACTTCTGGTTGAGGCGGTCACCACTTTCTCCTCTTTCAGGTTCTCTGAACTAAGTCAGTCCATCTGCAGTTCTCCCCTCTTAGGCTCTCAGGAAAGTCGGTAGCCAAATGCCTTCGACCGCAATCCTGCAAGAAGTGCAACGACTCTACGGCGTGAGTGACCGCCTTGACTCACTGGCGGGGCAACATTCGCTCGTTTCAGAAGCGCTCCTCATCATCTCGGGAAGCGTTCGCAATACCGCCACTCTGTTGGAAGTGCTGGTAGCGACGAAGATGGTGCCACTCACAGGATTAGATCCAGCAAACTAATGATGCGCCGCCGCTGGCGAGTTTCGCGGGAGCGGAATCTAGTCGTGAAGGACGATATTTAGAAGTGAACTATGAACTCGCAATCCACTCCCGCCGTCATAGTCGACGAAGCCCAATTTTCTGAACCGGTTCATGAAGAAGCTGACCCGCGAGCGGGTTGTGCCGATCATTTCCGCCAGCATCTCCTGACTGATCGTGGGAACCACGGTTTCGGGAATGCCCTCCTTGCCGAAATGAGCGAGCAATAGAAGGATCCTGGCCAGCCTCTTTTCGCTCGAATTGAAAAGCTGATCGACCAGATCTTCTTCGTAACGGATGTTCCGCGCCAACAAATAGGCCACGAACAGGTCGGAAAACTCGTGTTCCCGATGAAGCGCTTCCATCATCGCTTTCTTGTCGATGCGCAGAACCGAGCAATCCGTCATGGCGGTGGCGGACTCCATGCGGAGCGTCTGGCCCGCAAGCGAACCTTCGCCGAAAAAGTCTCCGTCGCTTAATATGCCGATGGTTGCTTCCTTGCCATTCTTCGACACAACGGTAAGTTTTACTTTGCCCGTCTGGATATAAAACACCGCATCCGCACTGTCCCCTTGCGCAAAGATTTCTTGTTTTCTCTGGAGAAGCACAGATTTCCGACCTTCGCCGATGGTTGCGAGGAAGGCATGGGGATCGAAAGCGCGTCCATTCTTGACGGCTACGTTTGGACGTATGGCCTTGCGCTCTGTTTGGAATGTCGGGGGGATCGAGTTTGCGCGGGCGAGCGTCCTTCTTTGCGAAGAACCTCTAGGTTGGCCAGTGGGAGACATTAGGCAGCTCCTTCTGCCTACACACCTAGGTGTATATTTTATCACTTTCCTGGACAGCGTGAATAATCGAAAACCACTAGGCCCGCCATGCGCTTTCTTGGATCGTTCCAAGTCAAGGGAGGCCCGGATTGGCGCGGAGACTGGTGTCTGATAGGTCCCGACTGTCCTCCATTCAAGGCGGCCACGCCAGAGAGCGTCTTGCGGGAAGTGATCAATTTTGAACAGACGGGCGTCTTTTCGTTGCCTATTTTGTGGGTGATGGCCGTCCCCTGACGCACGGCTATTTTCAACTCCGCTTGCGCCAACAGGTCGCGGCCGGTGTGTTGTGGCGGCGACCTAACGGGGCGTAGAACTTTCTGGCGTGTAACCATCCAGAGGAGAATGTGGCCATGGAATCCCCCACTGTGTTGTGCGTCGATGACCTTCCGCAAGCTTTGGAGCTTCGCAAAGCGACTCTGGAATCTCATGGTTATTGCGTCAGGATCGCGTCGAGCGGCCACGCCGCGATGAAGATGTTGGAGGAAGTCTCGGTGGTCGCCGTTCTACTGGACTACAAACTGGAAGGCATGGACGCGGAAGCCGTAGCCTCCCATATCAAACAACGGTTTCCCGACCTGCCGATCATCCTGCTGTCATCGTACTCCGAGATGCCCGAGCGAATCCTGTGGTTGGTGGATGAATACGTGATGAAGAGGAACTGCCGGAACGGCTGGTGCCGATCGTCGAAAAGCGCGCTCCGGCGCTCACCACGTTCGGACGAACAGAGCCAGGGCAGCGCGGCGGGAGCATAAGGGACTCTGGCTCTTGCTTGTCACCGGGCGAAGATGTCTATCGTGAGAAGGGTTTCCGGTACTGTCTGCTAACACGCCGAATCGTTCCAAGTTGCCCCGTGTTCAATGCTGAGGTTCCTGCAACAACCACACATGAGTTCAGGACCCCGCGCCTCCTGGAGTGAGCACTCTTGCTCAGACCAGTGCCATGCGAAGTGCTAGCGTCAAAGTGTGCTTCCAGCCGAATCGCCGAGGAGTCGGAAAGTCGCTTGCCGGTTTGCGGGAGGGAGCTGTGGTGAAGCGAACGGCACCAATCCGCGTCATTTCTTTCGTTCTATTGGCCGCTTGCGGGGCATTGTGCCAGAAACCTCCTTCAGCCGACTGGCTTCAGGGATTGCAGTTTGACGGCTCAAACCCACCCGAAGTGCAGCGCCAGGAGATGGGTGCGGCGGGATCGCTTCCGGATGCTCCGTCGACGGTACAGCCTCCAACACACGTGGAAGGATTCTTCACGTTCGTCAATGCAGCAGGGCCGGCTTCGACACTTGGCGCGCTTGGCGTTGGCGTAATGCATGAGACAAAACTGGGACCCTTCATTCCCGGACCGCAGCGCAGCTCAACAGTTCCTTATCAAGTGGCGTTTATTCAAGAAGAGTCCAGCGCTTTTCTTGGTAAGTACCTGTATCCGCCCCTGCTCAAGCAGGACACACGTTATTACGCTTCGACCAGCGACAGCTTTGTGGGCCGGGCTTCCTACGCAGCTTCGCGCGTTTTGGTCACGCGTGACGACTCCGGAAAGGGGAGGCTGAACACTCGCTACTTCCTCGGTGTGCTGTCTTCGGTCGCTATGCACGCTGCTTACCGTCCCTATCAGGCACGATCCGCTTCAGAGACATTCAACAATTTTGGTTCGACGATTGGAGGCGACGCGGGGATCAACGTTTTCCACGAGTTTAGGCCTGGGATCCGGCAAATGGTAAAGGGCCTCACACCGAAGTTCTTGTCTAAGATCGAAGAGCGCATCACCCACGACCAGACGCGGAGGGACATAATATCCATCCCGGCAAGATAGTGTCCTGTTACGATTGAAGTGCTTCTTTTGTGGATTCGCACGTTGTCGAACCGGGTTCGACTCTGTTCGCTTTGCGTCCCAGACCCGTTCGACTCGATGGCAGGAAGACAGAAAACCTCCCATGAACAGAATCTAGTCAGTGGGGATTGGGGCAGCGGAGGCGAAATGAACGCCCTCACCAATCCTCGGCTTGACTTGGGCCGGGCGAGCACCTCTGGGAATCCTCCGTGTAACAGGTTCACTTTCTCGGTTTCCGCGAGACTGAACGGCAGGAGTTGAAGGATGGCAGCGCGGCCCGCCATCGATTCGCTGATGCCGTGCATAAGGGGAGCTTCCTGGGGGCCCGTGAACAGCCATTGCCCCATTCGGCGCGGGCCTGTGTCGGGAATCCACGGGAACAGAGCAATGGCCGCACTCGACCGACCGCCTCTTTTGCGAGACGGCTCCGTTGATTTCGTCGGGAGATTTTTCCCTCTATGTATGTAAGGAACATGTAGCAGGAAAAAGATATCGAAAATATTTTTGCGCCTGCTACCGACACGGATCGGTTCTTGCGAAAGACTTAGCGAAATGTTCTAGGGTACTGAGGTAAGTTGCTGACTGCGCGCCATTTGCGATCTGCAATATGGGCCGACCGAGGTGCAATGTGCCGTTGTTGACAGAGACCAGTGCAGCCCGTAGCATCCTTTTTCAGCGAATTCCTGAAGCCCAAAGCATGGCTACGAAACGAGCGCACCCATGAGCCTTCGAGATTTTCTGTCCAAGCAGTTCATTGACGTTATTGATTGGGTTGAACCCGGCGATGGAATTCTTGCTTACCGCTATCCGATGCAGGATCGGGAGATCCAGAATGGCGGCAAGCTTACGGTTCGGGACTCCCAGATGGCGTTGTTTGTGAACGAGGGCAAAGTCGCCGATGCGTTTTCGCCGGGCCTGTACACGCTTAATACTCATACGTTGCCGATCCTGACCTACCTCCAGAACTGGGACAAAGCCTTCCAGTCTCCGTTCAAGTCGGATGTGTACTTCTTCTCGACTCGAATTCAGACTAACCAACATTGGGGGACGCCCAACCCCATCACGATTCGTGACAAGGAGTTTGGCGCAGTACGCCTGCGCGCATTCGGGATCTACACCTATCACATCAGCGAGCCTAAAGTGTTTTATTCGAAGGTTAGCGGCACCCGTGATACCTATCTCGTCGCAGACCTCGAAGGACAGTTGAGCAATACAATTGTCGGACGCATTACGGATACGTTTGCCGGCAGCAACGTTCCCTTCCTGGATATGGCGGCGAATCAGGTGGCGCTCTCCGAGAAAATTGTCGCGCAGCTCAAACCGGGATTTGCCGAATTCGGGCTATCGCTCGACAGTTTCGTCGTCGAGAATTTGTCGCTCCCAGACGAGCTTCAGAAGGTCCTTGATCAACGAATCAACATGAATATGGTCGGCGATATGGGGCGGTATACGCAGTACGAAGTTGCACAGGCCATTCCGATTGCGGCGGCGAACGAAGGTGGCGGCGCTGCTGGAGTAGGCGCTGGACTTGGCGCGGGCGTAGCGATGGGGCAGGCGATGATTGATGCCCTGAAGAAAGCCGGGCCCGCAAGTGGAGAATCCGGAGGCGCGCCTGTGGCGGGCCCAACAGCCGGGACCGGAACCGGGGCAGATACGAAGTTTTGCCTCAACTGTGGGAAGCCAATTCCAAAACTCAGCAAATTCTGCTCTGAGTGCGGACACGCTCAGCAGTAGGTGCATGCGACATATGAATGGAATCGAATGGGTCGTTGACGCCCACGGGTGCTCTGCCGAATCGCTTCGAAGCGGTGCGCTTCTCCGCGAATTATTTGAGCGGATTATCTCCGGCCTTCGCCTCAGGCCGGTGGGAGTAACGCAGTGGCATGAGTTCCCCAACGCTGGCGGAATCACCGGCCTTTGTCTATTGGCAGAATCGCATCTTGCGTGTCATACCTTTCCTGAATTCGGCTCCCTTTGTCTCAATCTGTTTTGCTGTGTTCCTCGAGAAAAGTGGGATTTTGAGGGTGAGTTGACACGGGGTTTTGGGGCTACCTCCGTGACCGTACGGACTGTGACAAGGCCCTACGGCCCGGCGGATGCAATCATGTTTGAGCCCGCCAGTGTGGCTAGCAAAATTTCGCAAGAGAGTCAGAACGGATGACTCAGCCTACCGCGAACTGCCCAAACTGCGGCGCCAAGATTACGTTTCGCTGGTCTAGCAGCGTTCAGACCGTTTGCGAATACTGCAAATCCATCCTCGTCCGAACTGATATCGACTTAAAGAAAGTCGGCCAAGTTGCGGACCTGCCGCCGAACAGTTCTCCCGTCCAGATTGGCACGGAGGGCGTTTACAACCGCCAGGCCTTCGTGGCGGTTGGCCGAATTATTTACGAATACGATCAGGGGAATTGGAACGAGTGGCATCTGGTGATGAACAACTGCAGTGCGTGGCTCTCCGACGCGCAGGATGAGTATGTGGTGACCTTCGCGGCGCAGGGTCGGAAGTTGCCATCTGAGTGCAAGGTCGGCCAGCGCTACACCTGGGACAGCGACGATTACACCGTAACCACGGTCACGAAAGCGCACTATAGCGGGGTTGAAGGAGAATTACCGTTTCAGTACTGGGACAAAGACGATGTGGTCTTCGTCGACTTAATGGCGACAAGCGGAAAGTTTGCCACGATTGATTACAGCGACGAGAACCCTGCCTTGTATTTGGGGAAGGCAGTTGAGTTTGAAGAATTGAATTTCAAGAACTTGCGAAACTTCGAAGGATGGTCATGAGCACAAGCGGCCCCAATCCGCCCGGTAAACCGCAAGTGAGGTCGCTCAATTGCCCAGGGTGCGGCGCTGCGCTTACGCTCCGATCTCTCAGCCAAGCTGTGACGGTCGTTTGCGATCATTGCCATTCCATTCTGGACGCGCAGGATCCACGGCTGACGATTCTGCAGAAGTTCACGGCCGCTGTAGACGAAGATCCGCCGCTGATTCCGCTAGGCACGAGGGGGAAGATTCGAGGAACAGACTACGAGGCGGTTGGTTTCCAGCGTCGAACCATCCATGTCGATGGAATCCCGTACAGTTGGCACGAATACGTTCTCTTCAACCCATACAAAGGATTTCGCTACCTAACGGAATACAACGGTCACTGGAACGACACCAGCATTTTGCGGTCCTTGCCAACCGTGAATAACGATGTCAGCCCAGCGACCGTGAGCTACCTCGGAGAAACTTACAAGCACTTTCAAACCGCAAAGGCCGGGACGAGTTTTGTGCTTGGGGAGTTCCCATGGCAGGTCCGAGTAGGCGAATCCTCAGATGTGTCGGATTACGTTTCTCCACCCCGCGTGATTTCGAGCGAACGGACCGGCAAAGAGGTTACTTGGTCCATGGGTGAGTACATTTCGGGCCGCGACATCTGGAAGGCTTTCGGTCTCCAAGGAGAGCCCCCAGAGCGCATCGGTGTTTACGAAAACCAGCCGTCTCCCCTCAGCGCGGAGACTACTGCGATATGGGTTGCGTTTGGCGGGTTCATGGTGGTTCTTTTCGTGATGATGATTTTGTTCTGGTCCTTCGCACGTAGCGAGCAGGTAGTCGAAGGGAACTACGCATTCAACACAAACGAGCGAGGCGAAGCGTCTTTCGTGACGGATGTATTTCAACTCAAAGGGCACACTTCCGATCTTGAATTAAAAACCACATCGGACGTGAACAACAACTGGATCTACCTGAACTACGCGCTTATCAGCCAGGACACGGGCCAGGCTTACGACTTTGGGCGCGAGGTCAGTTACTACTACGGTTACGACGAGGATGGTTCTTGGTCGGAAGGCAGCCGCGCGGACAGCGTAGTAATTCCCAGGGTACCGCCCGGGAATTATTACCTCAGGGTCGAACCAGAGTCGGATTTTGGCCATGGAATCATCTCGTACTCGATTTCCGCCAGGCGCGACGTCCCCCAGGCGAGCTTCCTTGGGATAGCCCTACTGGCTTTGCTGATCCCGGCCGGGCTCATCACATGGCGCTCCATGAATTTCGAACACTTGCGATGGGCTGAGAGCGATTACGGATCAACCGGCTCGGACGATAACGACTCTGAAGATGCCGGTCGGCCAATGAGCCTCGGCAATTTATCCGGGAAGAGAGATGACTCATGATCAGAAATCTGTACATTCTCTACGGCATCATTGTGCTGGGCACGCTCGGAATGGCCGAATACCGAGGGTGGAGCCTCGATTCTGTCGACGAAGTGAAGAACGTCCCCAGGTCCGTTCGCGACAACCCCGGTTCCTATCGTTCAGTGTACGGCTACTACCATCACTACACAGGAGGCAAGTAAATGGGCATCCAAATTGGCAACGTGGTGAACGCAGTTGTTTACGCGGCGCTGGGTATCTTTGTTTTTGCCGCAGCGTTTCTCATCATCGACAAGGTGACCCCCTATAATCTTTGGAAAGAAATTGTCCAGGAGCACAACACTGCTCTCGCGATCCTGCTTGGGACGATGTCCATCGGCATCTGCATTATCATTGCGTCCGCGGTTCACTAAGCTTTGGGGATACTGCTCTTCATCACGGTCCTGCTCATTGCCGCCTGCGGGCTCATCTACGAGCTCATCGCGGGAACGCTCGCCAGCTATCTTCTCGGCGATAGCGTTCTTCAATTTTCCACGATCATTGGCTGTTACTTGTTCGCCATGGGGATCGGTAGCGCTCTTTCGCGCTACATTGATCGTGGTCTTGCGTACCGATTTGTGTGGATCGAGCTGCTGCTGGGTGTGATTGGAGGTTTTTCGTCGGCGCTGCTGTTTCTGGCTTTCGCCTACACTCAGGGGTTTCAGCTTCTGATGTACGCCCTGGTCATCGTAATAGGTGTTCTCGTCGGCCTGGAAATTCCACTGCTGATGCGGATTATTCGCGGCCGTTATCATTTCCGCGACGTTGTTGCCCATGTCCTGACGTTCGACTATCTCGGTGCGCTGGGAGCATCGCTCCTGTTTCCGATTCTTCTTGTTCCTTACCTCGGGCTGGTCCGCTCCGCCATGTTGTTCGGAATCGTCAATGTATTGGTCGCGCTGTGGAGTACTTTCCTATTTGCAAAACAGCTCGCTTCGGTGCAGGCCCTGCGAATCATCTGCGTTGTCGTGCTGTGCGGTTTGGGAATCGGACTGGCACAGGCCAAACGCATCACGATTGCGGCCGAAGACAACATCTATGCGGACGAGATCATCTTTGCTCGCGACACGCGATATCAGCACATCGTCTTAACGCGATTCAAGAATGACATCCGCCTGTTCCTGAGCAGCCATCTGCAGTTTAGTTCGCGCGACGAATACCGCTATCACGAAGCACTGGTCCATCCCGGACTATCGGCCGTTCCTGCTCCGCGCCGAGTATTAGTGCTGGGCGGTGGTGACGGTCTGGCTGTGCGTGAAATTCTCAAGTATCCGCAGATCGAAAGCATTACGTTGGTCGATCTCGATCCGGAGATGACTCGGCTGTTCTCTACTCATCCGATGCTCACAGCGCTAAACCAGAAGTCATTCTCATCGCCGAAAGTGCACATCACCAACGCCGACGCATTTCCCTGGGTCGATTCGAACGCCGACAGCTTCGATTTCATTGTGATCGACTTTCCCGACCCCACAAACTATTCGCTAGGAAAGCTGTACACGACCGCTTTTTACAAAGCCGCGGCCCGCCACCTTAGCGCTCAGGGATTGATGGTAGTCCAGAGCACGTCCCCGATGTTTGCGCGCGATTCGTATTGGTGCATTGCTGAGACCCTGAAGCAGGCAGGACTCAAAACGTATCCGTACCACGTGTACGTCCCCTCCTTTGGGGAGTGGGGATTCGTGATTGCAAGTTTCCGCGATTATCAGATCCCAACCTCTCTGCCACAAGGTCTTCGTTTTGTGAACGTCGATGGCTTACCTGCGCTGTTTCAATTCCCCCCAGACATGTCGCCGTTGCCGATGCCTCCGAACCGGCTGAATGATCAGGTGTTGGTTCGCGCCTACGATCAGGACTGGAAGGACATCAGTCATTGAGGACTTCACGGCGCCAATTCCTGCAATCGGCAAGCGCGGCACTAATTGGCCTCTCGATCAAAGGAGACCGGCCCGTTGTTGGCAGATTCGTGAACGACTCATTTCAGATGGGCCATCAACTGCGTGATCGGGCAAGCTTTTCTCAACCCAAACAGGTCGCGAAGCAAACGGTCGTGATCATCGGCGGTGGAATTGCAGGTCTGAGCTCCGCGTGGCGGTTTCACAAGAAAGGTTTCACCGATTTCGTTCTCCTTGAGATGAACGATCAACCCGGCGGAAATTCACGTTGGGGTGAAAACGAAATCACTGCATACCCGTGGGCTGCGCATTATGTTCCGGTACCGGGGCCGAAAGCTATCTATGTCCGCGAGCTGTTTGAGGACCTTGGGGTACTGAAAAACGGCCAATGGGAGGAACGCTATCTCTGCTTCACTCCGCAGGAGCGTTTGTTTCTGTATGGAAGATGGCAAGAAGGGATAGAGCCAGCCGTCGGATTAACACCAGCCGACCGCGATCAGTTCCGAAGACTGGAAGACCGCATCCATGAGTTCCGCGCTACAGGCAAGTTCACCGTGCCCATGGAGATCGGGTTGTCCGATACCACGGCCGATCTAGATCGACTCTCATTTGCTGACTGGCTTCGCGCACAGCGGATGGACTCTCGCATTCTCAACTGGTACATGAACTACTGTTGCCGCGACGATTATGGCGCAACGACCAACAATACGTCCGCATGGGCAGGCATCCAGTATTTCGCATCTCGTGAGCCGGAAGAAAAGGGACCTCTAACCTGGCCCGAGGGAAACGGATGGATCGTCCGCCGACTACTTGAACGAGTCGGAAGCTTTGTAAAGGCCAACCGAATGGTGCACAAAATCTCGCGACGGGGAAAGGGGTTCAGCGTTCTGGCTGGAGACACCGAATACCAGACAGAATTTATAATCTTCGCAGCGCCTACCTTTCTAGCGTCGTACTTGGTGGAGGGCATGGCTCCACTGCATGATTTCGAATATTCGCCGTGGCTGACTGCCAATCTCACACTCGAACAGTTCCCCGACTCTTATGGTACTGACCCTACATGGGACAACGTCTTCATGGAATCCCCGACACTCGGCTACGTAGATGCGACTCATCAGAGTGTCCGCTCTCACGTGGAACGCACAGTCTGGACTTTCTATTGGGCTTTGGCCGATGGACTGCCATCGGAGAATCGGCAGTTGCTGTTGAACAAGGATTGGAACTACTGGAAGGAAGCGATTCTTCACGACCTCGAACGCGTGCATCATGACATCCGGAAGTGCGTGTCGCGCATAGATATTATGCGCATGGGACACGCTATGGCCCGCCCCAAGGTCGGAGCAATCTTTTCCGCCGAACGTCGCAATCTTGCCAAAGCACACGGACGAATTCTATTCGCCAATTCGGATCTCAGCGGCTTCTCTATCTTCGAGGAAGCGCAATATCGGGGCGTGAATGCGGCGGACAGAGTGCTAAGCCAGGTTGCTCGAGCACAGGGCCCGACGCACTAACCGTTCTTTAGGCTCCTACAGATCCCCACAGCAGAGCAGGATGGCCGGGGCGCAGCTCGTGTCAAGGCTCACGACCGCTTCGCTTCGCAATGAGCGGATCGCCATGATTCCGGCGCCAGGAAAACATTGGTTCTGGTACGGCGGCAGACCTTTTGAGGTATGGTTCTCGCGCACCGAAAACACTCACGAACGGAGTGGCAGGCGAATCGAGTCGCTCACGTTCCGAACGATGGGTAGAAGACGGTTCTTCCTCCAACAGTTCGTGGACGACGTTGTGAAGTGTCATCTCAAGAGACAGGGCGTGCAGTCGTATTTGTATGCGTACAACGACGGTTGGGATTACGTGGAAGGGTATTCGCCGCGCCTGCTCGAATCAGTGGTTCTGGAACCGGGAGAAAAAGACCACATGCTGCGAGACATGATGCAATTCCGGAGATCGAAGCAACGGTATGAGCGCTTGGGAGTTCCTTACCATCGTGGCTATTTGCTTTACGGGCCGCCGGGAACAGGGAAGACCTCTCTGGTCTCCGCACTGGCTGCGCACTTCGGCCTATCGATCTACATCATCAATCTGGCGGATTTCAACGATCGCAGTTTGATGAGTGCGGTCAACAACGTTCCGGCGAATTCAGTCTTGCTGTTTGAGGACATTGATTGCATGAAGAGCAGTCAATCGCGGATCGAATCAAATTCGGGCACTGGGCAAAATGGTGGCGCGACGCTCGGCGCAAAAGAGGTTGCTCCGAACCAGAATGGCGTCACGCTCTCCGGGTTGCTGAATGTGCTGGATGGTTTTGCTGCGCCCAATGGCGTCCTGTTTGTGATGACGACGAACCATGTTGAAAAACTGGACCTAGCCCTTCTGCGTCCGGGAAGAATTGACTACAAGCTTTACCTGGGAAAAGCGAGCGATCGCCAAAAGGTAGAGCTGTATCGCAGGTTCTTCCCGGAGTCTTCGGAAGCCGCGGCGTGGGAATTTGTAGAGGCCTCGGGGTCCGCGGAAACGATGGCTGAATTTCAAGGCCTGCTTCTTGCCTTGGAGGTGAAGTCGTTCGAGCGGCGAGACGAAGGCTCGGATCGAGTGGCGGCAAGTCACGGGATCCTTGCATGAGCTTCGCCGGTGGTGAAGACGAGGGTTCCTTCGGACTCCGAAAGTCGCAGGTTCGATTCCTGCCATGGCTTCGGGCCATGTAGCTCAGTGGTAGAGCATCGGAACAAATACCGTCGTCGACTTATTCCCCGGCG